>CAVRXT010000001.1:0-52082 GCA_963725285.1 uncultured Acidobacteriota bacterium
GGCGTGCCAAGGTATCCACTTTCAAAAAGCTCCGGTATGATGAATGGCGCAATGCCCAAGCAAAGCGCAGGATTGGTATTGTATCGGATCGGGGATGGCAAAACTCTTGAAGTGCTCCTGGTCCATCCTGGCGGCCCGTACTGGACGAAAAAAGATGCCGGCTCATGGTTCATCCCCAAGGGCGAACTGAATCCCGGCGAAGATCCACTGGACGCGGCGAAGCGAGAGTTCGAAGAAGAAACCGGCGTAAAGCCCGAAGGAACCTTCGAACCGTTAGGCAGCGTGAAAAATAAAAGCGGCAAAATCGTAATGGCCTGGGGGTTTGAGGGTGACTGCGATCCCACCCAAATGCGCAGCAACACGTTTTCAATGGAATGGCCGCCCAGGTCCGGAAAGCAGCAGGAGTTTCCCGAGGTGGATCGCGCGGCATTTTTTGAAATGGCAGAAGCCCGAAACAAAATTCATTCCGTGGAATGGGAGCTGCTAATCAGGCTGCAGCACCTGCTAGCCAAGGCAAAAAATTGAAGGGAATGCTGCCTCCACCGGCACCCTCCCTAGTGTTTGACCCAAACGAATGTAAGTGCTATAAAGCTAAGGCTTTGGTCGGGGTCTCGCGTCTCGTTAGTAAAACAAAAACCCCACAGTAAGGCGAACTTTGGCTCAGTTTCGTATCCGCGTCGCGCGCAGAAAGCTCGACGCGGGTTGTATGAGGCTGATAAAGTGTGGCACCGAAGATTTCCTTCCGTCGCAAATACACGCGGGGTTCAGTGAACGTGCGAGTGCGCGGGTAGGCAGTTAAGCGGACGCCGGTCCGGTAAGATTTGATCCCTTCACGAGGAATTCCTGATGAAAAACTGGATGGCAATGGTCTGGTCCCTTGCGCGCTGCGCGGGAAAAATTAGCGCCGCGGGCGCATTATGGGCGGCTTTCGCGAGCGTGGCTGCAGCGCAAGGAGCGGCCGAATCCGGCGAGGCCAACCTCAAGCTGCCGGACCTCTCCAGCGTGCAGTTCATGGGCATCGACGGCCATCGCTTGCTGCTCGTGGGAATCGTTTTCTGCATCCTGGGTCTCGTTTTCGGCCTGGTGAGCTACACCCGGCTGAAAAACCTGCCGGTGCACAAATCGATGCTGGAGATTTCCGAGCTGATTTACGAGACCTGCAAGACTTACCTCTTCACCCAGGGCAAGTTCATTCTGCTGCTGGAAGCGTTCATCGCCGTGGTGATCGTCCTTTACTTTGGGGTGCTGCTGAAATACGAAGCGATCCGCGTGATTGTGATTCTGCTGTTCAGCCTCATCGGAATTGCCGGCAGCTACGGCGTGGCCTGGTTTGGAATCCGGGTGAACACTTTCGCCAATTCGCGCACCGCCTTCGCCGGATTGCGCGGCAAGCCGTATCCCATTTACGCCATTCCGCTGTCCGCAGGCATGAGCATCGGCATGATGCTGATCAGCGTGGAACTGCTGATGATGCTCTTCATCCTTGCTCTTTGTCCCCGCTGATTACGCCGGACCATGCTTCATCGGCTTCGCCATCGGCGAATCCCTGGGCGCCGCGGCGCTGCGCATCGCCGGCGGCATCTTCACCAAGATCGCCGACATCGGCTCCGACCTGATGAAAATCGTCTTCAAAATTAAAGAAGACGACGCGCGCAACCCCGGCGTGATCGCCGATTGCACCGGAGACAACGCCGGCGACTCAGTAGGACCCAGCGCCGACGGCTTCGAAACTTATGGCGTCACTGGCGTGGCGCTGATCACCTTCATCCTGCTTGGGCGTGGCTAACCCCATGGTGCAGGTGCAGTTGCTGGTGTGGATCTTCGTGATGCGCATCGTGATGCTGATCGCCAGTGCCGGCGCGTACTTTCTGAACGGCGCAATCGCCAAGGCGCGCTACGGCAATGCGGACACCATGAATTTCGAAGCGCCGCTCACCTCCCTGGTTTGGATCACCTCGCTCGCGTCGATCGCACTCACGTTTCTCGTGTCCGCGCTGGTGATTCCCGTCCCTGGGCGGAGACACCTCCCAGTGGTGGAAGCTGGCCTCGATCATTTCCTGCGGCACGCTGGCCGGAGCGGTGATTCCCGAACTGGTGAAAGTCTTTACCTCCACCGAATCGCGGCACGTCAACGAAGTGGTGATCTCCGCGCAGGAAGGTGGCGCGTCGCTGGGAATTCTTTCCGGCTTCGTCGCCGGAAATTTTTCCGCCTACTACCTGGGCCTCACCATGGTCCTGCTGATGTCCGCCGGATATCTAATCTCCACCTTGGGGCTGGGCGGCTTGATGATCGCGGCGCCGGTATTCGCGTTCGGGCTGGTGGCCTTCGGATTCCTGGGCATGGGTCCGGTCACCATCGCCGTGGATTCCTACGGACCAGTCACCGACAACGCGCAGTCGGTGTTTGAGCTGTCGTTGATCGAGCAGATCCCCAACATCAAGCAGGAGTTGAAGCGCGACTACGACATCGACGCCAACTTCGCCCGGGCCAAAGACATGCTCGAAGAAAATGACGGCGCAGGAAACACTTTTAAAGCCACCGCCAAGCCGGTGCTGATCGGCACCGCGGTAGTCGGCGCCACCACCATGATTTTTTCGATCATCATGGCACTTACCCACGGCCTCACCGAAAACGTCGACAAGCTTTCCCTGCTTCACGCGCCCTTCATGCTCGGCCTGATCACCGGCGGCGCGATGATCTACTGGTTTACCGGAGCTTCCACCCAGGCAGTCACCACCGGCGCGTATCGCGCGGTGGAATTCATCAAAGCGAACATCAAACTGGAAGGCGTGACCAAAGCCTCGGTGGCCGACAGCAAAAAAGTGGTGGAAATCTGCACCCAGTACGCTCAGAAGGGAATGCTCAATATTTTCATCGCGGTGTTCTTTGCCACCCTGTCCTTCGCTTTCCTCGAACCTTACTTTTTTATCGGCTACCTTATTTCCATCGCGATCTTCGGCTTGTTCCAGGCAATTTTCATGGCCAACGCCGGCGGCGCCTGGGACAACGCCAAAAAGATCGTCGAAGTGGTGCTGAAGCAAAAAGGAACCCCGCTGCACGACGCGATGGTGATCGGAGACACGGTAGGCGATCCATTCAAGGATACTTCCTCGGTGGCGTTGAATCCGGTGATCAAGTTCACTACGCTGTTCGGATTGCTGGCGGTCGAGCTCGCGGTGAAACTCACCGCGGATACCGGCGGGATGCTCACCCACATTCTGTCAGCGGTATTTTTCCTGATTTCGTTTTTGTTTGTTTATCGGTCGTTTTACGGTATGCGCATCGGCGGCGCGCACGCGGACATCGCCAAAGAAACCGCCCGCGCTGCCGCCGACTAGAGTTGCCCTGGCTGGCACACGAGGGGGCCCGGCGTGGTGCCGCGCCGAGCCATCACGTGGGGATTAAATCCAGATAGTGGCTCGGATCGTTGGCGTACCCGGGGAAGACTTTCCCTACCGAAGTGTTGCCGACGTGCCGGGTAAGAATTTCGCTAAGCACCGCGCGGTAGTCGGTAGTCACCGCGAGGTCGCGGCCTTCGTAAAGATGTTCCGCGCTTAGCCCCGGCCAGCGCGAGTAGACTTTCCCGCCCTTCACCTTTCCGCCCATCACCAACATGCAGTTGGCGTGGCCGTGGTCGGTGCCGTGATTTCCGTTTTCGCGAACGGTGCGCCCAAACTCAGACATGCTGACGAAAACGATGTCGTCCATTCCGTCGCCCATGTCCTGATGGAAGGCTGCAATTCCCTGCCCCAGATCGCGCAGCAGATTCGCAAGCTGCCCCTGCGCCCCGCCCTCGTTCACGTGATGGTCCCAGCCCCCGGAATCGAGAAACGCCACTTCCAGCCCCACACCCGCTTTGAAGAGTTCGGCGATTTCCTGCAAACTCCTCCCGAATGCGTTTTTCGGATACACCGCGCCGTTGGCCGCGTGGTAGGTATCGGGATTGATTTTCTTGAGTTGGTCGACGGCTTCAAAAGTCTCCCGGCCGGCGCCATGCAACGCGCGGTCCACGGTCTGCGCGTACATCGCTTCAAATCCGCCTTCGACGGTTTGCTGCGGACCGAGCATGCGGAACTGCTTGATGTCGGTCATTGCCAAAGCTGGCGCAGATCCCTGCAGCGTGCGCGGCAGGTACGGCCCGAAGGCCACCGCGCGAAATGGAGATGCTTTTTCCTCGGGAGCGGCTTGCAGCGCGCGATTCAACCAGCCGTCATCGGTGCTCTTGAGTCCCGGCGTCCCGGATTCCATGAAGTCTTGCGCATCAAAGTGCGAACGCGTCGGATCGGGTGAGCCCGCAGCCTGCACGATCGCCAGTTGGCCGGAATGAAATAGTGGCGCGAGCGGCTGCAGGCTGGGATGCAGGCCGAAGAAGCCGTCGAGGTCGATCGCAGAATCCGTCGTGCCGCGCTTCGGTTGGGGAATGGCGATGCTCGGACGCATCGCATAGTAATTGCGTTCGCCAAACGGCACCACCACGTTGAGCCCATCCATCGCGCCCCGCTGAAAGAGCACCACCATTTTCTTGCTGCCAGGAGCTGCCGTCGTGGACGCGGCCACCGCTCGCTGCAGGAATAGCGGGAGCGAGCTCAGTCCGAGCATCGCGATGCCGCCGTTCTTCAGAAAAATCCGCCGAGTGATGTTCATGACTCATACTCCTGCAATACCGCATCCGGTTCGATCGCGGATTATCTCCGTTGAAACTCGGGCGCCCCGAGAACCAGCCCCGCAATCACGCCTTCGTTAACGTGCTTCACCGGATCGTCCAACTTCGCCTGCACGATCTGCGGATCGTTCAAACGCTGTTCGAGCACCTCGTGGGTAGCCGGCGCGACCTGGGAATCCAGAAAAACGTCCAAGGCGCGCGACAGCGCCATCTCCGCATCGCCAGTGGCATCCTTGCCGAGCAGCGACTCCATATCCACGCTGGCACCCAGCATTTTTCCGCCGGCCAGGGTCATCGCGAAATTCAAGCGATTGAGCAGCGAACCGGTATTCACCCACGTCTCGGCCTTGTCGGAATAACCGGTGGGAGGTTGGCACTGAAAGAGGGGTTCGCCCATGCGTCCAATCCACTGCACGAGCTGAACCGGAACGGAAACTTCAGAGTTCAGCGCGCGGGCGGTGGACGCGGCAAGCTCGAACGGGGTCTTCACTTTGGCCCGATAGGTCTCCCGCGACCAGAATTCCGGCGAATAAATCATGGTCTTCAGCACTTCGTGAATTTCACCGTGGCTGTTGACGAACGTCTGCGCCATGCGATCCACCAGCGCCGACGACGGATTGTCGGAAACGAAATGCCGGGCAATCTCGGTAGAAATGAAGTGCGCGGTGGCAGGCTGGTTCGCCAGCATTTTCAGCGCTTCTTCGCCGTCCTTCATTCCGCCGTAGTTGAAGGTGCGTCCGAGCACCACTTTTTTCCCGCCGGTGTGGATGCGATCGTCGAAAAAGAATCGGGGATCTTTCCGCGGCTCTTTCACCGTCCATCCGGTGAGGCATTTCGCCATTTCGATGACGTCCTGCTGGGTATAGCCGCCATCGACGCCCACCGTGTGCAGCTCCATCACCTCGCGGCCGTAATTTTCGTTGATCCCGCGCTGCTGCTTCTGGTTGGTGGCCGCCACGCCCGGCGCCGGACGACCCGGAAACGTGCCGGGGGGATAACTGCCGGGCATAAAGATCCCCTGGTAGTAGCGGCGCCGCGCAGCCATTTCCTGCTGGTGTTGCTTGGAGGCCAGCGGGTCCGCGCTGAGCCAATTGTCCAGAAAGAAAAGCATGGCCGGGCTCTTGGCGGTGGCCAGTAGCAAGTCTTGAAACTTGCCCATGGTGTGCGGACGAATGGAATCGCGGACGTAAGCAGTAAGCATCCAGCGGTCGGCGCCCTTGTTTTCGAAAATGTTGAAGTGGTTGAACCAGAAATCTTCCATCACTGCTTCGAGCTGGCGATCCGAATACACCGCGCGGTCCAGCTTGCCCATGGAAAGCTCGGTGACGATGCGCCGCGGCCCTTGAATTTTGGCCAGTTCGATCTGCGCGGGGTCGGCATCTGAGGTTTGCTTCACCTGCGCGACCGCGGCGCGGCGCTTTGCGCCCATCTGATCTTTGTATTCGTCTTTGGTCAGCCCTTGTTTCTTCACCGCCTGATTTTCAGGCGGATATTTCTCCAGCAATTCCTGCGAAGTCATGGCTAGAGTCGGATACGCGGCTAATCGCCGATCGAGCGCCGCATCGTTGATCGAATCGGGATGAAGCTGGCGTTCGATCCACTTATCAAGGCCCATGCCGCGGACCTTCTCCAGATCGCCCGGATGCGGACCGTACCCGAGGCGGTTCAAAGCGTGGAGAACCGCTTCGTCCTCGGTGAGTTCGGTGATCGGGAGCTTGCCCTTAAATGCCTTGCTCAGTTTTTGCGCCGGCGGCTTTCCGGAATCGCTATTCGCCAGTGCCGCAGCAGGCGCGGGCGTCGCAGATGCCCCGTAACCGACATGAGCGGCCAGAATCGTCGCGCAAAGCACGGCCAGGATCGCATCCAGAAACCCCGCGGCAGTGAGATTCCCGTCATTCTTCTGGGAGGACGCTTTTGGCACGTGAGCTTTGGTTTTATGCATGTGAAGGCGATCGACTGGGTGGCCGTCTATACAAACACCATTTCAGGCTGGAAGTTGCGGTTTGGCGCAAGATACCTCATCCCAACTGATTGAGAATCTTGCCTTTGCGTTGTGGCATGATCACTCTGGTCACGAACCAAAAATCAGTTCGCCCGTTGCGGGCCCCGTTGCGGACGAAGATGCAGCAGCAAGTTTTTTAGCTTTTCTTCTTCCGCGCGCGCCATGGCCGTGAATTCCACCCCCACGCCATTTTCCGAGACGCTGCGCACTGTGCAGCCTGCTTCGAAAATCACTGAATTGTGCACGCGAAGCTGCAGCACCGTGCCGAAAGGCTGGACCCTGGCGGTGCGCACGAACATTCCGCCCAAACCGATTACCGTGACCGAGCCGTTGATTTTGGGTGTGGCGCTTTCGCAGCGCAGCGCGTGTTGCGGGTCTAGCAGGATGCGGGAATGGCGCCGGGGATCGGGCTTGGGCACGCTCATTGCTTCATGCCCTGCTTTGTCGAATGGCTGGTTGCAGCTGCGCTTTTGGATTCCGCGGGGCGCTGCGCTTCGCGGAACTCTCGAGAAGCGCGAAAAGCGTCGAGCGTCCAGGAATCCTGTACTTCGTCGTGGCGCAAGACGTAGAAATTTCCATCCTGTGCAACCACCCGAAAATACTTGGCCTCCGGGGTGTACCACTCACCGTCGATATCGTTCACCTGAAACTCCCTTCCGCGCAGCGTGAATCGCACCGGACGCTCGTCCGCGCGATAACCGGAATGGCATTGGACGCGCAATGCGCTCATGACGCCTCCGCAGGATGGAAGGGCTTTCCGCCGATTGCCGGACAACCACTGACCGCCAGACTGCAATGCCATTCTAACATTCTCGGTGAATGCGGAGGAGCGCTGCGGAGAATTAGTTAGCGAATCGCGGGCGAGTAGTGGCGAGCAGCGTTGTAGGCCGCGCCCAGAAAAATGACCATCGCGGTCATGTACATCCATAACAACAGACCGATCGCCGCGGCAAGGCCGCCATAAACAATGCCGTACGGGAACGTGCCGAACGTAGAAGCCGAACAGCATGTCGACGATCCACCACAAAATGGTGGCGACCATCGCACCCGGCAGCACTTCACCCCAAGTGTATGTTCCGAACCGGCCCACGCGATAAAGCACCATTAACACCCCCAGCGCCAGCACCAACACGATCAGCAGCGACCCACCGCCCGCTACGTTCCGCGCCAGATTCGGGAAACCGAGTCGATGCACCAGCCAGGCGCGCGCCTGGCGTCCGAAAACCGTGAGCACCACCACCACCAGCCACGGGATGAGGGTCATGCACAGCAAGGCGATAGCGCGCAGTTGCTGGCGGAGATAGCTGGCGCGCTCGGCTTGCGCGTCGATCACCCGAAATCCCTGCATCAGCCCGATCATCACTTGCGTGCCGGTCAGCAGCACACCGATCAGTCCGACGGCGATCAGGCGCTCGGGATGCGGGCCGCGATGGAGGACATAGTCCATGACCACGTCTTCGCTGCCCGGCGGCAGGACGAATTGCGCGCGGCGCGGAAGTTCCATGGCCAAGTCGCGAAACATGTTGGAAGTCTTCAGGAAGACCAGGGTGACCAGCAGCAACGGGAAAAAGCCGAGAAACATGTTGAATGCCACCGCCTGCCCCAGCGTGATGCAGCCAGGAACGATCCGGCGCGCGGCGCCGCCGAGGTTTCTGAGGAAAGGTGCCATAGGTGGCGTGCGGATTATATCGTAAGGCAGCCCTTGCGCGTGTTTCTTCAGTCGGTTCGGTAGTCGGTTTTACGGGGTTAGCTCTTCCCTTGCGGGTACCCCATTCTTTGCGCCTTCCGCAAAGGGTGGGTTTCGTAGCCCCCGGAACTAAACCCGGCGACCGATGTCCCCCGATCTGGGGTGTTGCCTGTTCCCTTTCGTTGAGCAAAGGACGGGCGTTTTAATCTCTCGCAATTCGCCCCGACCACTCGCACCCCGAACTTCGATGCCAGTTGAAGCGAACCGAAGCGGGGACTACACTGTTCGGTGATTGGTCGGAGGATTTAAAATGGCACGAACAGTGCGCTGCGGATTGATTCAGGCCCGATGCGAATGGTCCCCGGACAAGATGTCCCTGGCCAATATCCGCAAGAATATGATCGCCAAGCACGAGAAAATGATCGCCGCCGCAGCCAAGCGCAAAGTGCAGATCCTCTGCCTGCAGGAGCTCTTTTACGGTCCCTATTTTTGCGCCGAGCAGAACGAGCGGTGGTATGAGCTCACCGAAGCGGTGCCGGGTGGTCCCACCCTGGTGCGCATGCAAAAGCTCGCGGCGAAATACAAAATGGTCCTGGTTGTCCCGGTATATGAGCGGGAAATGGCCGGCGTTTTTTACAACACTGCCGCCGTGTTTGACGCCGACGGGAAGTATCTGGGGAAATACCGAAAGCATCACATTCCGCATTGCCACCCAGGATTCTGGGAGAAATTCTATTTTACGCCGGGAAATGCCGGCTATCCGGTGTTTGAGACGCGCTACGCGAAGGTGGGCGTCTACATTTGCTACGACCGCCACTTTCCGGAGGGCGCGCGGGCGCTCGGTCTGAACGGCGCGGAGATCGTTTTCAATCCTTCCGCAACCGTGGCCGGGCTCAGTGAATATCTCTGGGAACTCGAGCAGCCCGCGCACGCCGTGGCCAACCAATATTTCGTCGGAGCGATCAATCGCGTTGGCAAGGAAGCGCCCTGGCAGATCGGAGAATTCTACGGGAAGAGCTACTTCTGCAACCCTCGCGGACAAATCGTAGCGCAGGCCAGCCGCACCAAAGATGAAGTGGTGGTGGCGGACCTCGATCTCGAGGAGATCGACAAAGTTCGAGCAACGTGGCAGTTTTACCGAGACCGGCGGCCGGATTCCTATGGCGATCTGACTCGCATACAGACCTCCGGAAAGATTGCAGGTGCAGCCGATTGATTCTCCGAAGCGCTCGCTTTTCAAGATTTGCCGCCGCGTTGGCGCTGACGCTCTGGCTGGGAAGCGCGACGCGGGCACGCGATCCGGATTCTTTGATATGGAAGCCGGTCGAGGGCGTGCAACTGAAACTAGCCGATCGTCCGCTGAAGATTTGGAACGTGTACCAGGCCGAGAAAAAGAAAAACTTGATCTTGGTGTTGTTGTCGCGCCGCTATCTGATGATGGATTTGAAGGCCAGGACCGTCTACGAGGTAGACCTAACTACCTTGACCCATTCCGGGGATGACCTCCACGGCGACGATCCCGCGGTGAGCGGCAAACTCATCCCCACGTCGGAATGGTATTCGCGCGACGTAGGGCCAGCGCAAATGATCCGAGTGAAGCTAGGCGATTACGGCGCGGTATTGGAAGTAGCGCTGCCCCACATGGAAGACCTACGGCGCGGCTTCTAGAGGGGTTGTCACCCCTGTTGTGGCCCAGCAACCCCTCGCGGCGCGGCCCCTGACCACCCCATGCAAACCCAGCCGCACATGGCGACCACAATGTCCGGGCCAACCAGAGGCTGCAGATCAAGCTTACCGGCAGGAAATCCCGCTGAACCACGGTAGTTGCAGCGCACCCGACTTGAGTTCAATTGTTATGGGAGATCCAGACGCGCAGGTCTTATCCGCATCGGTCCGAACGTTTTCCGCAGTCCGGCCGGGCCGCCAGGAAGTAACTCGAATTTTGGTTCGGTAGATTCCGCTTTCGGAACTGATCACGGTCTGATGATGGATCTCCACCGTGGAAGTATCGAAGAGCGAGTTTGCCTTCACCCCAGCGGCCATCAACCACGGAAGCAGCGCGACGATCCACAAATAGAACCGAGGCGAATAAGACTCGTCGGGACGAGAGGGATCCTCTTCTTCCAGCCAGGCAAACAGCAGCCCGGCGGCCACAAATCCGAGCAGCACCGCGACCATCCATTGCGGGTCCATCCACAACGGTGTCCAGCGCATCGGACCCAGAAAAAGCACCAGCGCACCCACAACAAAAATGGCAGAAAGAACTTTCATATCATTCCATTTGATCCGGCGCTGCCATCTTAGCAGAGTGATTGCCCGTGAGGGTGTAGACGCTTGCGCCACACAGATGGTTCCGCCTGCCATACAAGCCGTGCCAGCGCCAACGCCGCTTGTAATTTGGAAACTGTGGCCCGAACCGGCAACCGAAATGCGTTCGCCGTAGATGTATACTCTCGCCAGCCGGCGGCGCTGGCGCTTTTCGCGGCGCAGGGAGCTTGCCATGGAATTCGGAATCACCTTGAAGGGCGACGTCTCGGTCGAGCGCATACTGGATTTGACGCGGCAGGGCGAGCAGGCCGGCTTTCAGTACGCGTGGATCTTCGATTCCCACGTGATTTGGAAGGAACCGTACCCGCTGCTGACGTTGATGGCCGCACAAACCTCCAAGATGCATTTGGGCACTTGCGTAACCAACCCAGCGGTGCGCGACGTCACCGTCACATCCAGCCTTTTCGCCACTCTGAATCTGATTTCTCACGGCCGCATGGAATTGGGAATCGGACGGGGCGACAGTTCCCGGCGCGTTCTGGGCAAGAAACCGACCACCCTCGAAAACCTGGAAGAAACCGTAGCGAAGTTCCGCGAGCTGACGGCTGGCCGGGAGATCGAGTACGACGGCCGTCCCGCGCGCCTGCCATGGGCCACCGCCGGAGTGCCGCGAGTGTGGATCGCGGCCTATGGCCCGAAAGCGCTGCACCTGGCCGGCAAAATCGGAGACGGCGTAATCTTGCAGCTTGCCGACCCCGACGTGATCGAGTGGTGCTTGGGATTTGTCCGCGAAGGGGCCAAGGAAGCGGGCCGCGACCCGGCCCAGATCGAAGTGATGTCCGCAGCCGCAGTGTGGGTTTCCAAGGACCTCGAACAAGCGCGGAAACAGGTGCGCTGGTTCCCCGCCCTGGTCTCGAATCACGTGATCGACCTGATCAACCGCTACAAGCCTGAAGAATTGCCACCGGCCCTCACCTCCTACGTCCGCGACCGCGGCGGCTACGATTACCTGCATCACTGCGAAGTAGGCAGCAGCAACGCGGAATTCGTATCCGACGAAGTGGTCGACCGCTTCTGCATACTCGGCGACGCCCAAGAACATCGCCAGAAGCTGCAAGCTCTCGCGCGCGTCGGCGTCACCCAGTTCAATATCTATCTAATGTCCGGAGAAGAAGAGAAAACCCTGCAAGCCTACCAGCGCGACATTCTCCCGTCTTTCTAGCTAGGTGCCCCGAACGCCGGCGGTACGCTGGGCTTCTTGACTTGCGTCGTTGCCGTTGACGCTGGGAGCGCCACCCATCGGTTTTACGCGTGGGTTCTTGACTCTCACCGTTGTAGTCTCCACACGAACTAGCGCATCTCCGGTCTCTCCCGCTCTCGCGCAGCCTGAAATGTCCGCCACACCAGCCAACCAACTACCGCCAACATCCCCGCCCAACCACACCCGCGCACCACCGCGGCCACTTGCGTGTCGTGCTCCAGCAAACCGGTCATATTGAAAATCGCGAACCAGTCGTGTTCCACGAACTCCGGGTCACCGACCGTAAGCAGCGGCAATTCTTGCGCTCGCGCGTCCGCCATGTAGCTCGCAATGGGCAGGAACTGCTCGAAGAAACAAAATAGACAAAACGCGGTTCCCAGCACTTGCCGCCGAAAAACGAAATATACCGCCAGCGCCGCCGGGACAAACAGTTGCAGGAAAGTCCCTCCGAGCAGCATCATCGTGTGCCCGAGCCACCGAAACAGCAGGTGTCCGCCTTCATGGATCGGCACGAAGACCAAATCGATCATCGGCAGCAGACCATGCCCGCGAGCCAACTGAAAAATGAAAAGTGAGTAGAAAGCGAGCCACGCACCGAGTGCGGCGACTGAATTTCGCTCCCATGGTTCTTCGAGCGCTTCGAGAAACGGCAGGCGTTCGGTCAGCGCGTCGGGAAGTCTCACATTTCAATCATAGGCGACCCGGTGGACGTCCGCGGTCACCAACAGCGGCAGCCGTAGCCGTTGAGTAAGCGGCACCATTACAGGGCCTGAAACCGCCTTGCAGCGAACGCGCGCGTTGGCCTAAGATGACGCCGCAGGTGCGCTTTCTGTCGCCGGCCGGTGATCCTTGCCGTTTCGTTTCCGGCGAGTTCTGATTCCGCTTTTGCTTTCGATTCCGGGTCCGAGGTGCGGGCGATGCGTTTCGACACTGTAATTCGCAACGGAGTGGCGGTCACCGCCACGGACACTTATCCCGCCGATGTGGGGATCGCCGGCGAAAAGATCGCGGCGATCGCGGCGCAATTGCCGGTGGAGAATGCAACCAAAGTAATCGACGCCGCGGGACGCTACGTGATGCCCGGCGGGATCGACGTTCACACCCATCTGGACATGCCCTTTGGCGGCACCAACAGCGCCGACGATTTCGAGACCGGGACAATTGCGGCGGCGTTCGGTGGCACCACCACACTGGTCGACTTCGCGATCCAGTACAAAGGCCAGACCCTGCGCCACGCCTTTGACACTTGGATGGCCAAGGCCCAAGGGAAAGCCGCAATCGATTACGCCTTCCACTGCATCATCACCGATTTGGGCAACGCCCAGCTCGAAGAAATGGGCGCGCTGGTGAACGAAGGCATTCCCACCTTCAAGTTGTTCATGGCCTATCCGGGCGTGTTCATGCTGGACGACGCATCCATCTTCCGGGTGATGTCCACAGCGGCGAAATACGGCGGGATGATTTGCATGCACGCGGAAAACGGCGGAGCGATCGACGTCCTGGTGCAACGCGCCTTGGCGGAAGGCAAGACCGCTCCAAAATATCACGCGCTGACGCGGCCGACCACTGCGGAAGGCGAAGCCACCTCGCGGGCGATTGCTCTAGCGGAGATGGCCGGCGCGCCAGTCTACATCGTGCATCTGTCGTGCAACGAAGCTCTCGAAAAAGTCCGCGAGGCACGCGACCGCGGCCTGGCCGCCTATGCGGAAACCTGCCCGCAATATTTGTATCTCTCGCTCGAAAATATGGAAGTGCCGGGATTCGAAGGAGCGAAGTATGTCTTTACCCCGCCGCTGCGCGAAAAATGGCACCAGGAAAAATTGTGGAAGGGCCTCGCGCAAGACGATTTGCAGGTAGTCTCCACTGACCACTGCCCTTTTTGCATGAAAGAGCAAAAGGAGCTGGGCCGCGACGATTTCACCAAGATTCCCAACGGGGGTCCGGGAATCGAGCATCGCCTGAGTTTGATTTTCAGCGGAGGCGTGGCTGGCGGCCGCTTCTCCGCGAACCGCTTCGTCCAATTGGTAGCCACCGCCCCAGCAAAACTTTTCGGCCTGTATCCGCGAAAAGGCACGATAGCCGTGGGCTCAGACGCCGACCTGGTGATCTTCGACCCCAACGAGGAAGCAGTAATCAGCGTAGCCACTCATCACATGCGCGTCGACTACTCCATGTTCGAAGGCCTAAGAGTGAAAGGCGTCAGCAAAACCGTCTTGTCGCGCGGCCGCGAAATCGTCTCCAACGGAAAATGGGCCGGAAAAGCCGGAAGCGGCCAATTCGTCCGCCGCCGCCAATATTCCGGGCTCTGAGTTGTCCTCTCAATTTACAGGCAGGGTCTCACCGCACGGCTGGTCTTCGTAGATCGACGCGGTCGCGCCGGGAATGCCCCACCCAATGTCGCCATCGCTACTGCAGCGGCGGATCGTCTGAAGCCACGCGCTCTTCTAACCTCCGAGGCGGTCCGTGGTGGGTGAGAGTTTCCAATCCGTACTCAGCCACGTCGTGTAGCTCGAGTGTCGGGCCCTGGCAACCAATCGATCAGAATCGGTACAGCATCGCGCGACGCGGTGAACGATAACGCGATGGTTGCGTATCCGTGGTCGTCTTGGTGGGACGAGCGGATCACCGAAGCAGGGAATGGGATCAGCTGGGCATGCCCCAGCTTGGCGATGCTGAGTCGCGCTTCGTTTACTGATTCATTGTCGTGGGGGTGTTCGCGAGTTGCTTTCCTCAATAGCGGCAGGTAGGAAGGATCACCCATCTCGCCAAGGTCCCGCGGCCACCGTCACATCGTGATGAAAATGCGAGTTAGAAACGGAGGGAGAGGCAGCTCAGGCCGCCATCCATTTTCGCGAACTCGGACACTTCCAGCGGGAGTGTTTTGAATCCTTGCTGCTGCACCCGGGATTCCTGGATTTGGTGGCCCGCCGGAAATAACACGTAGTCGTTTACCCGCACGCAATTGGCGGCGTAGGTTTCTTCGGGCGGCACTCGGATTACTTTGTAGCCTCGGAATTGCTCCAGTCCGGCCATCTCCTCCATCAGCACCAGTGTATTTTCCTCCAGATAGGCAATTCCGGACTTCAAATGAAGGATGGAATCCATTTTGCGGATGTCCACGGTCGACGACGTGAATCCTTGCGCGGCCAGCAATGCCCCCAATTGGCTGGCGCCTTCGAAATTAGTGCGGTGCGAGATGCCGATGAAGAAGTGGCTCCCCGCATCGCAGATATCCCCGCCGTCGAGCGTGCCGGGAGCTTCGATCTGCTGCAACGCAGTGTAGAACTGCCCGAGGGCCGCGCGGATCGCGAGGACTTCCCCCTCTCGGCTCTTCGCGCCGGGCCGAGTGAGAATTGCAGTGTGGGGAGTGAGCACGGCGGCGTCCTCCACAAAAGTGGAATCGGGATGCTGGCGATCGGCCGGCAGCGTAAGCACCTTCAGACCGCACTGCTCCAGCGCGCGGCAGTACGCCGCGTGCTGCTGCAACACCTTTTCGTAGATCGGCTTCCCCCAGTCCGCCCGGGTTAACCCGCTTTCGAAGTTTTCTCCCGGAATGCAGACGATGGCATTCTTGAACACGACCTTCCTCCCTCCCGAAAAAACAATAGCGCGAAAAAATATCCGCGGCGCTTCCCTTCTAAGGCGCGGCGGCGGACCGCCCGCGACTCCTCCTCCAAAGATATGCAGGAACGCTGATCGCCAAAAGAACGCCGGCGTACATGGCGTTGCGCGGGTCGCTAGCCGCAGCGCCCAGCAAAAACAGTACCGAACCGCCCAAAACAATCGCAGTGGTCCACGGGTATCCCCAAGCCCTAAACGGACGCGGCAGGTCCGGTGCCTTGCGGCGCAGGACGAAAACGGCTGTGTACGCCATGCAATACAAGGCAACGTAAAGCACCGCGGAAATATCCACGATTTTTTCAAACGTCCCGAGGCTCACCAAGAGCATCGCCGCGCCAGTGGTCATGAACAGCGCCGCCCGGGGAGTGCCTCCGGTGCTCACGATGGCTGCTCGGCGGGTGAAAAGGCCATCTCTGCCGATTGCATAGATGATTCGCGGAGTGCACAGGAGCAGGCAGTTCAGCAGGCTCAACAATGTGAGCAGCGATAGAACGGTGACGAATTTTCCGCCGCCGGAGCCGAAGATGAGCTGCGCCGCGTCCGCCGCAGGAAGCTTGGAACCGGCGAGGGCTGCAACCCCTAGGGCGCGCAGGAAAGCGAGGTTCAAAACCAGGTACAGCGCAATCACCAACACCACTCCGCCAATGAGCGCGCGCGGCAAATTTCGCGCCGGGTTCTTATCCTCTTCGGTAAAGTAGATCGCCGAATACCAGCCGTCATAGGCGACGATCACCAGCCGCAGCGCCAGCACAAAGACGCCCAGCATCGGCATCAGGCCAAGTTGCGACAGGCTTGGCGCCGTTGCGGAGATGGCGGGCGCGGCACCGGCAGGCGGCGCGTTGCCACGGAACCAGAGGCAACCCACGGCCAACACCAACAGCGTGATCGCCGTCGACGAGCTGGTGAATTTCTGCACCAAGCTGCTGATCCGAAGCCCGAACCAATGCATCACGGTAAAACCAATAAGCAGCCCCAGGGCAATCGTTCTGGGGCTGGTGGGCACACCCGGAGCGAGCAGAACTATGTACTCCGCTGCGGCAAACGAGGCATAGGCCAGCGCAGCGCAATTATCGAGCCAATCGCCCCATCCCACTGCGAAGCCGACCATTTCGCCGAAGGCGCGCTTGCCGTAGACATAAAACCCCCCGGCCTGCGGCAGCATGGCGGCGAGCTCGGCGACCGACATCGAGGCCAACAACGAGTAGACTCCGCCAACAACCCACACCGCGATGATCGGCCAGAAACTCCCCAACTGTGCGGCTACGGTGCCGGGCAGACGCAGTATTCCGACGCCGATGGTCGCGCCCAAAACCACGGCAAACCCAAAATCGAGTCCGAGGATGCGCAGCAGTTGGGTCCTGGGCGCGCCGGTAGTGGTGGAGGGGTCCCCCATAGCGGGATCGGAAGTGTGCGTGAACCGTAGAACCGGAGTCAAGAAGGACTATGCGGCGGACGTCGCATGAATTTAGGGTCGGGAAATTTCTTCTACCCACGGGATGCCGATCATTCCGCCCTTGACGTGAATCACGATGTCGTCGCCGGGGTGGAAACGGTCGAGATCGAAGCGGGTGGCGGGGACTCGCTCGAAGCGGTGGTCGACTCGCCAGGACGGAACTACCAAACGCCGGCTGGGCAGCGGACCGCTCATTGAAAACCGGCTGATCACCCGGGCGTCATGGATCTGCGCGGGCGCGCGATCGAGCAATCCATTACCTACCAGAATGAAAGTCAGCAGCCAGGGCACCGGGATCAGCGCGTAGTACAGCCGCTTAATGGCTTCCACTTCGCTGTGGCGCAGGGCGCGGCGCTCCACCAACATGCCAATTGCCAGAGTGACGAAGAAAAGCAGCCCGACGAAAATCAGAATAGCGTCGAGGTCCAACGGAGGATATCGCCCGCTTAGCGAAACGAAAGCGATCGCGCCGAGTAGAAAAACGGCGGTGCGGTTCAGCAATCTACGGCGGAGCGCAATTTCGGCGGCGGCAGCGCCCAGACCACAAACGTCACAGGTGTCGGATTCGCGGTCTGCCCCGCAGTTGAGGCAGCGGGTCATTTTGTTGCGGTGAGGCTTCGAACCAGCAGCTCGAGTTGTTCGCGCTCTGCTTCTGGAAGGTCTTTGAACTCCACGCCCATGCCTTTGCCCGGTTCCACGCGGCGGACGATGCAATCCACTTCGATGGGTTCTTCCGTGGAGAGTCGCGCGGTGAATTCGGCGCGCATCCAAAGCGGTTCGGAAATTTCGATGAACATGCCGGAGAGGGCGATGTCGCGGGTAATGCCGTTCAGGATGTTCGAGCCCCAGCCGATGGCCACATCAATGCGACAGGGGTATCGGGTGAAGCTTCTGCGATCCGACGGTCTGGCAGAAGGCATAGTTCCTCGAAAGAAAGCTTTACCTGTGAACACATTGATCCTAGGCATATTAAGAGCCGGTGTCAATCCGCGGCACCACCCGTTTTCGCGGAGGTGATACTAGCGTTTAGAGGGCTTTCCGCCGCGCTACGCCCGGGAGGAAGGGCGGCCAACCGCGGGGCGCTAGGCGCTATTTTTCGGTGATTTGGCGCACGCTGGAGGGCGGGGCGTCCAGGCACACCATGTTTTCGTCCCGGCTGCCCGTGAGCAATTGGCAGTCGGACGTCTGCCCCGCGCGAATAGCTTCGGCTTGGGTGGCCGCGGCGGCAGTAGAGCATTTGGTGCGCCCATGAAAAGTCGTGCACACTTCGAAGCGATACTTGGTTTGCTGCAGGGTCGAATGGACTAAGACGACCATCAGCAGGATCGCGCCGACCACGATGATCCACTTCGCAGGGTTGGGTTTCTTTGGCATGGTCTTGGCAGTAGCGCAATGCGCGAATGGATTATAGCCCGGACCCGTGGCACCGCCACCCCGTAGGGGAGACATTCTGCGGGGCCCCAAGACTGCCAGATTCGTCAGGCTACCCTACGATTCGCGTTTGGCCATTTCCCGCCGAATCGCCGCGCGAATCGACGCGGGCAGCGAGTCGAGCGCAGCCAGATCGCCGAGCTCGGTTAGCGTGAACTCGGCCAGGAAATTTTCGATTTGCGGCGACAGTTCGCTCGCCGCACGCACCAAACCGAAGCGCACGTTTTTCTGCGTCGACCACTTGGGATCCTGGGCGATCGCCGCGACCACCCGTTCCGTGACTGCTGGGCTAGCCAACACTCTCAGCACCTGGCTCTCGGTAAGGTAAGGATTTCTCAGCGCGTCCGCCGATGCTCGCGGGTGCCCCTCCAGAATCAACGCCCCCGCCACACGCGGTGGGCCACGGCGCGCCAGAGTAAGCTTCTGCCCCAAGGGAAGCTGCGGAATTTTGGCCAGTATCGCGTCCTGCGCCAGCCGCCGCACCTCCGAGGGCGCGGACGGCAGCATGCTCAAGCTAACCAGGTCGAAGAGAAACAGTTGCCGAACCAACGGCACCGCAATGCGCTGCGGCGTATGCGGATGCCGCGCCAGGCGCAAACGTATCGCCTCACTGCGCAGCCATTGCGGATTGGAACTGATCGCCTCTAACAGTGGCGCCGGCAAATCGAGCCGTTCGAGCACCAGGCAAACATGCGATTCCTGCAAATGAGCATTCTCAAGCGCCGCGCGGACCACCGATTCGTCGGCGTCGTGGAGTAAAGCGGTGAGGTGGTCGCCTTCCGCCGCGCGCGCGGCATCCTGAGCAGCACCACTATCGGGCGAAGGCGAATCAACCGGCATTAGTTGCGGACATCGGAGGTTTTCGCGACCGGGCTGTCACCCGAGGCCGCCGCAGATGCCATGCGCGCCGCGGCCAGCGCGGGAGAAACCGCTAGAGGAACCATGACCGCGCGTGGAAGAACCGCGGCCAGCCTGGCGTCGAGCTCAGCGTCTAGGAGTTTGCTGCGACCGTGCATGCCACCCACCTTGGCGAGAGGAAACGGTTCGCCCGTGAGGTGCAGCTTCTTCGCCACGTGGTACGCCAGATCGGAGAGTGAAGCGGCCGCATGCTGCAGAATTTCGCGGGCCACCGGATCCCCGGCATCGGCAACCTTGGCCACTGTGGGAAAAAGCCTGGGGAAAACATCGTCGGCGCTCTTAGCGATACGCTCGAAAAACTCATTCCAATCGCGACAATCGAGGTCCTTGAAGATGCTTTCGGAAAGCATGGTTTTCGGTCCGCGAGCGTCCACCTCGCGCGAAGCCGCTGCGGCAGCGAGCTTGCCTATCTCAAATCCGCTGCCCTCGTCGCCAATCCATGCTCCAAAACCGCCGGCGCGCGCGGTGACTCCGGAATCGCTGCGTCCGAAAGCCACCGACCCGGTCCCCGCGATGAGCACGATTCCCTTTCCGTCACCCACGGCGGCGGCCAGCGCGATTTCCATGTCCGAAGTAACCTGCACCGCCGCATTCGGAAACGAGCGCTCCAGAAAACTGCTGATACGTCGCGCCACTTGCGTGCGTGCCGCCCCGCCCAGCCCGGCGCACAAACCGGCAATATCCGTCGCCTTTATTTTCTGGCGCGCCAGAACCGCGTCAGCGGTCGAGCTGAGCGCAAACCAGGTCTTGGCGTAGCCGGTGCGCAGGGGATTTGACGCACTGCCGTAAGCGCTGGCCACCACCGTGCCGTGCTCATCCACCAACACGCAATCGGTCTTGGAACCGCCGCCGTCAAATCCGAGAAAGTAGCTCAATACCGCTCACCTTTTCTTGAGTTGCCACCATTACCCGGGCATTACCACGGCGCTTCCAGAGCTTGACACATTCCGAATCGCGCGGATAGCATCCCCCAGCCGGGGACGGACTCGGCGCCATGCGAATCAGCCCCATCGATCTGGCAATTCTGGTGCTGTATCTGGGCGGAATCACTTGGTTCGGCACGCGTTTCCGCCGCGGCCAACAAAATCTTCGCGACTATTTCCTGGGGGGACGAACCGCGCCATGGTGGGCTTTGGCAGTTTCCATCGTCGCCACGGAAACCTCCACCCTGACCATCATTGGCACTCCGGGAATCGCGTTCACCAGCAACCTCGGCTTTCTGCAACTGGCGATGGGGTACGTCGTGGCGCGGCTGGTGCTGTGCATCATCATGGTCCCGCGCTATTTCCAGGGCGAATTCTACACGGCATATCAGCTACTGGAAAATAGATTCGGCGCCCGCACCCGGTCGGTCGCGGCAGGCGTGTTTTTGGCCACCCGGGTGGCCGCAGAGGGCGTGCGCATCGCCGCGATCGGGAAAGTGGTGAGTGTGGCGTTTGGCTCCAGCGAGCGTGTTTCGGTATGCGTGATCGCGGCGCTAACCATCTTCTATACCTTTGAGGGCGGGATGAAGGCGGTGATCTGGACCGATGTGGTGCAGTTCGTTTTGTACATGGGCGGATCGATCGCCGCGTTTTTCCTGGTGCTGCACCGCATTCCCGAGGGTTGGCACGGGGTCAGCCGGGCAGCGGCAGCCGCAGGCGGAAAATTTCAGATATTTGATTTCAGCGCCAGCCTCACCCGCAGTTACACATTTTGGTCCGGGCTGCTCGGCGGAACGTTCCTAACCCTGGCGAGCCACGGCACCGATCAGACCATGGTGCAAAGGCTGCTGGCCGCGCGGAATGAGAAAGACGCCAAAAAGGCGCTACTGGCCAGCGGAGTGATCGTGTTCGCGCAATTCGCTTTATTCCTGGTGATCGGAGTCATGCTGTTTGTTTTCTGGGAGCGGAACCCCGCCGTCTTCGCGGTGAACGATCCGGACAAAATTTTCCCGGAGTTTATCGTCACCCAGATGCCGGTAGGATTGGTGGGCATAGTCCTGGCAGCCATTTTTGCCGTGGCCATGTCCAACGCAAGCGGTTCACTGAATTCGCTGGCGTCTTCCAGCATGATGGATTTTAAGGCGTGGCGGGGTGCGAACGGCAACGCTGCGCTGACTGAGCCGGAATTATTACTTCGCTCGCGAAGAATGACTTTGCTCTGGGGACTGGCGCTCGGCGCTCTAGGACTGGTGCACTGGGGCCCCGTGCTGGTTGCGGGCCTAACCATCGCCTCGATCACCTGGGGCGGATTATTGGGCACCTTTCTATTAGGATTCTGGAATCGCAGAGCGAACAGCACCGGAGCGATCGCCGGCCTGCTGACGGGGATCGCGGCGATGATCGCGGTGAATCGCTATACCCCGCTAGCCTGGACTTGGTTCGTCCTGGCGGGGACCGCGATTACATTTTCAGTTGGCTCCCTGGTCAGCGCACTGACCTCGCGCGAATCGCACCAACGAACGGGTTCCTAGGCCCGACAATCTCGTTGGAAGACCGAAACCGCGAGCGCATTTAAGAAATTCAAGAACGGGAGCTAATTGAACGCGACCCCCAAAACGCAGAGTAAACCGCTGGACCTGGTCCGCGAGCTGGGTCCCTGGGCGGCCATGTCGATCGTAATAGGCACCATGATCGGCACCGGAATTTTCATCATTCCCGCGGAGATGGCCCGCGCAGCAAGGACCGTACCGCTGGTGTTTGCGGCGTGGCTGGTAGGCGGGGCGCTGTCTCTTTTTGGCGCGCTGGCCTACGCGGAGTTGAGCGCAGCACTGCCGGAAGCGGGTGGCGAATACGCATTTTTGAACCGGGCCTACGGCCCGCGTTGTGGATTTTTATTTGGCTGGATGCACTGCATCGTTGGCTCGCCCACCTCGATTGCGACCATCGCAGCGGGCTTCGCGCGCTTCTGCGGATTTTTGTTTCCGGCGGCAGCGGGTCCGATATTCGCGGTAAAAATTCCACTGCTGTTCGGCGCCGCAGCGTACGACTTCCGATTTACCTGGGCGCAGCCCGTAGCAGTGGCAGCGATCGTGGGCATCACCACGATCAACTATCTTGGCGTTCGCCTCGGCGGCCGATTCCAAGTGGCGCTGACAGTAATCAAGGTTGCGGTGATTCTGGCGGTCATTGGGATCGGGTTCTGGCCGGGGCGTGTGGTGCATGTGGATTTTGATTTTCACCGCACCATGGCCACCGCATCGGGCGCCGGAATCCATTCCTACTTTTCGGGACTGCTGGTGGCCCTGGTGGCCACCCTGTGGGCGTACGACGGCTGGAATAACCTGCCAATGGTGGGATCGGAGATCATTGGTCCGGAAAAAAACATCCCGCGAGCGCTGATTGGCGGAGTGGCCGCCGTGGGAGTGCTGTACATGGCAGTGACCGCGGCATGCTTTCATGTGTTGCCGTTCGATCGCGTGGCAGCGTCGGCCCACGTGGTCTCCGATGTGATCACCCGCATGCTGGACTACGGCGCGGCGGCGTGGCTCACCGCGGCGATGATCCTCTGCGCGTTAGGGACGCTGAATTCGTCCATCTTGACCAATGCACGCGTGGACTACGCCATGGCCCGCGACGGCTTGTTCTTCCGATTCGTCGCAGGGGTGAACGCGAAGTATCGAACGCCAGCGCGGGCCCTGGTATTTCAGGGCTGCTTCGCATCCATCCTGGCGCTAAGCGGAACCTTCGAAGACCTCTACAGCCTCTACATTTTCGCCGCCTGGATTTTCTACGTCTTGGCGGTCGGCGCAGTGTGGATGCTCCGCCGAAAGGAACCGAATTTGCCTCGCCCCTATCGCACCTGGGGCTATCCGGTTCTGCCCGTCCTATTCATAGTGGGATCGCTGCTAGTGATCGGAGACGTGCTAGCCGCCCATCCGTATCGCTGCATGGTAGGCACCGCGCTAACCCTCTCTGGCCTAGTTTTCTACCACTACTGGGGAAAAACGCGCCGCAATCAGAATCCGACTCAGCCGTAGCCGTTAGGTTTTGGCTCCACGGTGCCCCATTCTTCCCGGGTTTTGGGAAGGGTGAGGCATAGACCCTTCAGAGCTTATGAAAAACACGGTAGTGGGTGACTTTGAGTTCACAAGCCGCCCGGCAGATTGCATCCCAAATTCAAAAGTGAGAGGCTCTACTACCCTCACATCGAACCGGGAGAAGTGGTCGTGAAGGCGACACTTTGGGTCGGGTTAGCGTCTTTGTTTCTGTGCGCAGGAAACGCCGCGGCGCAGTCGGTCGAAGTCGATAAGGAAATCGCAGTCATCGAGGTTGGGGCGGCTACTAGTAGGAGCCTGAGAGGCGGCGGTTCGAGTTTCGGCCCGGACCTCGCAGTTGAAGTTACCCCGATCGAGAACTGGCCGGAACTTGAAGCGGGCGTGACCCCTCTTTTCACCGGTCACTCGACAGAATGGGATGTCGACCTCCTGTTTAAGAAGCCTTGGACGCCGTCCAAAAAAGCGGAGTTTATGTTCGGCGTTGGTCCGGAGTGGGTTCACACGAGACAGCACCAGGTGGCAACGAACTCCGTCGCCGCGGAAGCCGTCGGGGATTTTATGTTCTGGCCTTCCGCCGGGAAACATCGATTCGGGTGGTACCTGGAACCTGCTTACGAGTACAACTGCGGGCGAGGACATGAGCAGTCCATCGGCATCAGTGGCGGGTTACTCATCGCCATCCGATGAGCCTGTGTTCCGGTCGGCCCATATCGAGACGTCTCAAGTTTGCAAAATGACCGCTACCCCAAACACCTAGCCCTCGCTTTTGAAAGTATTCCGCTCTCGAGAAATTCCCCCGTTCAAATTACCGCGCAACCCTCCGCGCGAATGCCGTAGAAACACTCACTACAACGTCCGCCCAATCGGGTGCCAGAAGCGGCGCAAGCATCTCCACCCCATCCGCTAGCCGCGGCCCCGGACGCGAAAAATAACTATTCGCGTCCACTGCAAATATCCGTCCTTCCCTCACCGCGGGCATGCGCTCCCAATCTGCTGGAAGCGCAAGTTTCCAAAACTCGTCTGCCGCCCGGTCCAGTCCATACCCACACGGCATCACCAAAATCACGTCGATCGGAGCCTCAACGATCCGCCGCCACGGCACGCGGAACGACGGCTCCCCCGGAATGCCCAGCACATCGCGTCCGCCCGCGCGCGCGACCATCTGCGGAGTCCAATGGCCCGCCAGGTACGGTGGATCAAGCCATTCCAGGCACAGCACCCCAGGAATCGGCCTCTGCGTGGCCGTTCGCTGTTCGACGGCGGCGACGCGTGCCTTCAACTCGCCAGCCAGCCGGTCCGCCTCGGCGATGCGTCCCGCTGCGCCGCCAATTTTTCGAATGTCCTCCCACACGTCAGCCAGGGTGTGCGGCGAGAGCGACAGCACTCGCGGAATTTTCTCAAATCGCGAGAGCGCATCAGCCAGATCGCCCGGCCCCGCCGCGCAAACGTGGCACAAATCCTGGGTAATGATCAGATCCGGCTGAAGCGAACGCAGCAGCTCGGCGTCAACAGAATAGAGCGCCTCGCCCGCGGCGAGAATCTCCCGTACCTGCGCGTCGATTTCCGCCGCGTCCGCACTCGAGTCCACGCGCGGCCGCACCAGGACCGGTTTCCCCGCAACTTCCGCCGGGAAATCGCATTCGTGCGTCACGCCCACTACCGAATCGCCTAACCCCAGCGCAAAAAGCACTTCGGTAGCAGATGGAAGTAATGACGCGATTCGCATGGTCTGTGCGCGGCGCTAAGGTTTTGCCTTATTGGATAGCGAACGATACGTTTTCAACACGGTAGCCGCAAGCTCCTCGCCGCGTGCCAGCGTTTCAAGCTGCTTGCAGATTTCAGCATGGTGCTCGGTGTCTTTCTTCCCCACACCGACCACAGCGATAGCTTCAAGGTCCGCAACCGCAACCAGCCTTGTGGCGTGACGGCACCCAGACTACACGAAAATCCAATCGCGGCACTTGCGGGAATCATCATATTGGGTATCGCGAGGCGTCACCGATAGATCAGATACTTGGAACGCATGGCGCGAAAGGCATCGATGTCTCCGGACCAGTCCAGCACGATCGCGGCCGGCGAAGTCCCCTGCTTCAGAAGCTGCACGGTCACTCCGGATCCAAGCAACTCGAGGGTGCGGTCGATCGCGAATTGCTCGGGATACAGCTTCCAGAGGGTGGAAGCTATCTCCAGGCCCATCAGCATACTGTTCAGCGATTGGCGGTCGGTGATGATCAGGCTCACGCCTTCGCAAAGTTGGCCCTTGTCGAGGCCGTCGCTCGGCGTGAAGCGGGTCGGAACGAAGCGCACTCCAGGGATGAACCGTTGGTTGAGCGCGTCCGCTAGTTCGCGGGCGTGAACCCACGGCGCGCCCAGAATCTCGAGTGGGGAGTTGGTTCCGCGGCCAACGGAAACGTCGGCCGCCTGCAGGATTTCGATGCCTGGATAGAGCAGCGCGGCGTTGAGAGTGCGGAGGTTGGGAGAGGTCGGCACCCATAACAGGCCAGTGAGGTCGTAGGTGGCGGAGCGCGGCCAATCGTTCATGCTGACTACATGCAGGTCGGCGCCAATCTTGTTTTCGGCGTTAAACATTTGCGCCAGCTCGCCAAGCGTCATTCCGTAGCGCACCGGCATCGGGAAATAGCCGGTGTAGCTCAGGCGGCCGCGGTCCAGCAGGGGGCCTTCGATCACGTCGCCGCCGAGCGGATTGGGACGGTCGAGAACGAAGAACGGGATGCGTAGCGGGGCAGCTGCCTCCATGCAGTAGGCCATCGTGGTGATATAGGTGTAGAAGCGGACGCCCGCGTCCTGAACATCGAATACCAGCGCGTCGACACCGCGGAGCATGTCGGCTGTAGGACGCATGGTGTCACTGTAGAGGCTGTAGATCGGGAGGCCGGTGGCGGGGTCCATCGTGGATTTCAGCTTGGAATCGGCGGCGCCTTCGATACCATGTTCCGGGCTAAAAAGCGCAACGAGCTTCACGCCTTCGGCCTTAGCCAGAACGTCGATGGTGCGGCGGCCTAGCGAATCGATGCCGGTTTGATTGGTGATCAGACCGACGTGCTTGCCCTGCAGAGGAGCAAAGTGCTGGGCTTCGAGAACGTCAATTCCGGTTTGCGTGTGCAGGTCTTCTGGAAGCGCTGCGCCGGCAGAACCAGCATGATGCGCCCCCACGCTACGCTCGATCGCCGAAGGCGCGGTGGCGTTAGGCGAAACGGCAACCCTGGCGGCCACAACCGTCGCGACTTTCGATCGCAGACTGGAGATGGCTGGCCGCCGATAAGGGTGCACAGCGTTGGTGAGCAACACGACGAATGTGTGGCTCTCGGGATCGAGCCATACGGAAGTGCCGGTGAACCCGGTGTGGCCGTAGGAACCAATCGGGAAAAGTTCGCCCCGCGGCGAGGAAAAAGTGGAATCGATGTCCCAGCCGTAACCGCGCAGCGACGGAACCCATGGAGGATTTTCCGGGAGCACCGCGCGCTCGACCGTCTCCGCCGCGAACACTCTCCGGCCGGCGGGCTGTCCGGGAGCCTTAGCAATCGCGCCATCGTCGAGCATCATCTGGCAGAACCGTGCGAGATCGTCGGCGGTGGAAAAAAGCCCAGCGTTGCCGGCAACGCCTCCCATGGCCCGCGCGGTGGGATCGTGAACCTCGCCGCGCAGCATGTGGCCCTTGCCGGAGCCGGGTTGTTCCCCCGGAGGCAAGTTGATCTCTTCGGTGGGAGCGATTTGCGGGATCCAGTCTTTGGGCGGGAGGAAGCGAGTGTGGGTCATGCGTAGCGGGGCATAAAACATGCGATCGGCGTAGCGGTCCAGTGGCTCGCCGGCGACCCGCTCGACCAGTTTTCCGAGCACGATGTATCCCGTATCGCTGTACTCGAATTGCATGCCGGGAGACGCGAGGAGACTCTCGTCACAAATCTCTTTCCACAGCGCGTCCGCGCCTACCAGCGCGGCGGCGATCGGAGGATCGGGAGCGAGCCCGGAAGTATGCGTGAGCAGCATGCGCAGGGTGATCTGATCTTTGCCGTGCGAGGCAAATTCGGGCAGGTAGCGCACCACCGGATCGTTGACGCGCAGCTTGCCGTCTTCGACGAGTTTCACAATAGCCGGAGCAGTAGCAAGCACCTTGGTGAGCGAGGCCAGATCGAAAATCGTTTCGGGGGTCATGGGCTCGCGCGCGGGCAGGATGGCGCGTTCGCCAAAGGCCTTGCGATAAATGACGCGGCCGCCGTGACCGACCACCAGAACCGCGCCGGGAATTTCGCCGTTGTCGATCGAGCGCTGCACCACATCGTCGAGCTCGGCAAGCTTCTCCGCTGAAACCGAACGACTCGCGGCACCAGCAGGCGGCGCGGGGCGCCGCGCTTGGCCGAACATCGCGCCTGCGCTCAATATCGCCAGCAAAATCGCGAGACTGGCAGAATAGGATGGAAACACGCAGCGGGGCGTTCGATTGTTTGGCATCAACCCCTGTGTTATATACAGCGAAGGAGCGCAGCGTCAACCTGATAGCCTGCCAACGGAAAATGAGGTATCGCCGGCTGCTGCTGCTCACTATTCCTCTGCTCATGACAATCTCCGGTCACACCCAACAAATAGACGCCGTGAAGCCAACGTCCGCGCCGGCCGGCGATGAACGCTGGGTGTCGCAGACCCTCGAGAAAATGACGTTGCGGGAAAAGTTGGGCCAATTGCTGATGGTGACGGTGGCCGGCCAATTCACCCCGGTCGAGAGCCTGGAATACAAAGAGCTGGTCCGCGAAGTGGTGGAAAACCACGTAGGCGGATTCATTTTGGTCACCCAACGCGGCGGCCTGGGGATTATCCGGGCGGAAGTGTATCCGACCGCAGTAATTGTGAACCAACTGCAGGAACACGCGACGGTGCCGCTGCTGATCGGCGCGGACTTCGAGCGCGGCACCGGCATGCGTCTGGACGAAGGAACAAGTTTCCCGTTCCCGATGGCGGTAGCGGCAGCGGATGATCCGCGCGATGCATACACCATGGGAAAAGTGACCGCGCTTGAAGCACGGGCGGCCGGGTTGCAGTGGATTTTTGCGCCGGACGCGGACGTCAACGACAATCCCAACAATCCGATCATCAACACTCGGTCATTTGGAGAAGACCCGCAGCGAGTGGCGGAGTTCGTGAAACAGTTCGTCCGCGGTGTGGAAGAAAACGGCGGCCTGGCGACCGCAAAACATTTTCCCGGGCACGGAGACGTATCCACCGATTCGCATTTGGGTCTGCCGACGGTGCCGGGAAACCGCGAGCGGCTGGAAACCGTGGAACTGGTGCCGTTCCGCTCCGCTATTGAGGCCGGGGCGAGCACAATCATGACCGGGCATCTCTCGGTCCCTGCATTCGAGCCGGATCTCACCGTGCCAGCCACGCTCTCCCCCAACATTTTGACCGGCTTGCTACGAAGAGAATTGGGATTTGAAGGACTGGTGGTGACTGACGCACTCGATATGGGCGGGGTGACCACCGCGTACACCCCGGGCGAGGCGGCGGTGCGCACGGTGCTGGCGGGCGCGGACGTGTTGCTGATGCCGCCATTTCCGGATGCGGCGCTCGCGGGATTGGCGGAGGCGGTAGAGAGCGGGCGAATTTCGACCGCGCGCATCGACGATTCAGTGCGGCGAATCTTGCGCGCCAAATCGCGTCTGGGGCTGGCGGCGCAGCGAACCGTGGACGTCAACGCCATCAACCAGTATTTCGGAAAGCCGGAATTCGAAGCACAGGCCTTGGACATCGCCGACCGCGGAATCACCTTACTGCGCGATGATGCCCATCTGCTTCCGGTCGATGCAACGCAGGCGCGGCGGGTGCTGCTGGTGGCGATCTCAGGCGATCCGGACGCGTATCCGGGCGGCGACCTGGAGCAGGAAATTCGTCCGCGCGTCGATCACCTTACCGTGTTGCGGGCGGACACCCAATACGATCCGGTGGAAGCCCTGCACCTGCCCCCGCCGGGCAGTTACGACCTGGCGATTGCCGCGGTGTTCGTGCGCGTGGCGGACCGCAAAGGCAGCGTGGGGCTGCCGGACAATCAAGCCACAGTGATCGAACAGTTGCTGGCCGCAGGCAAGCCGGTAATCGTCGCGGCCTTTGGAAGCCCGTACCTGGTGCAGCGCTTCCCTACCGCGAAGACCTGGATCGCTTCGTTCAGCACGCCGGACGTATCGCAGCACGCTATGGGACGCGCGTTGTTTGGGCAAACGGCAGTCGCCGGGAAAATTCCGGTGACCGTGCCCGGCGTGGTGAAGCGCGGCGACGGATTGCGAGTGGCCGCGGCGCCGATGACGCTGCAGCCCGCACCAGCGGATTGGAATACCAAGCTTTCCGTGGCATATCGCATATTGGATCACGCGGTGAAAGAGAAGGCGTTCCCGGGTGGCGTGCTGGCGGTGGGATGGAACGGCCGGCTGGCGGTGCACGCTTTTGGGCGGCTGAGGTATCAGCGCGATTCGGACGAAGTGACGCCGGACACGGTGTACGACGTGGCCTCACTGACCAAGCCAGTGGTCACCACCACCGAAGTGGCGATGCTGGCAGAGGAAGACCGCATTCAGCTCGATGCCCCGATCGCACGATACCTGCCCGAGTTTATGACCGCGGCGGAGAGCGATCCGAACCCCGCTTGGCGCGCGCGCGTGACCGTCCGCCAATTATTGCTGCACACCTCGGGTCTGCCGGCGCATCGCCCTTATTTCCAGAAGGCGCGAGATCGCCGCGGTGTGTTGCGGGCGATTTTCGCAGAGCCGCTGGTAGCCGAGCCCGGAACCAAGGTGGAGTATTCCGATTTGGGGTTCATTCTGCTGGGCGAGATCGTCACCCGGCAGACCGGGGAGGCCCAGGATCGTCTGGCGCACGATTCGATTTTCGAGCCGCTAGGGATGAGCGATTCGACGTTTAATCCCGCCGCCAAAGTCCGCGAGGAAATTGCGCCGACCGAAGATGGAAACGAATTTCGCAAGGGACTGATGCAGGGCGAAGTGAACGACGGGAACGCGTGGGCCATGGGCGGCGTGGCTGGGCACGCCGGATTGTTTTCGACCGCGCCAGACATCGCGGCGTTCGCGCAGATGATGTTGAACGGCGGGATATACGCGCACGAGCGGCTGCTGCGGCGCGCCACGGTAACCGAGTTCACCACGCCGGTGCTCACCGATAAGACGCCGCGGGCGCTGGGATGGGATGTTCCTACCGCGGATTCATCTTCGGGAAAATACTTTTCACCGAGCGCCTACGGTCACCTAGGATTTACCGGCACTTCGCTGTGGATCGATCCGGCGCGCGACGTCTTCGTGGTGCTGGTGACCAACCGCGTCCACCCCAGCGCGGACAACGATAAGATCCGCAGAGTGCGGCCCGAAGTTCACGACGCGGTGATAGAAGGCTTGGGTTTGGGACCCACCGCCGCGGGCTCGCGCTAGATCCGCTGCCCCTCGCTTGTTGGCACACTCCGCACACCCATCCGCATCCACCGTTAATTCCTGCGTTCGCTAGCCCTTATAATTCTCCGTGGTGAAAACCCGGCACGCACAATCGTCCGCGACGGAGGGTCGCAACCCCCGGACGCGTGACCTCGACCGGAAATCCACCCTGGGTATCCTGCAAGCGCTGAACCGCGAGGACCGAGGTGTGGCGGAGGCGGTGCGCCAGGAATTGCCGGCGATCGCCCGCGCGGTGGACTTAGTGGTGAACGCTTTGCAACGCGGCGGGCGGCTGTTCTACGTGGGAGCGGGAACCAGCGGGCGGATGGGAACGCTAGATGCTTCGGAAATACCGCCTACGTACGGGACCAGCCCGAAAATGGTGCAGGCCCTGATGGCGGGCGGGCCCAAGGCGCTGGTGAAATCGGTGGAAGGCGCGGAAGACTCAGCGGCGCAGGGGAGAAAGGATCTGGCGGCGCGCGGGCTGACGTCACGGGACGTGGTGGTGGGAATTGCGGCCAGCGGTTCGACGCCGTATGTATTGGGAGCGCTAGAATTGGCGAAGCAGCGCGGGGCGGGAACGATCGGTCTGACGTCCAACCGAAAGTCGGCGATCGCCCGGCACGTGAAAATATTAATCGCGCCGGAAACTGGGCCGGAGGCGATCGGCGGATCGACGCGGATGAAGGCCGGGACCGCGCACAAATTGGCCCTGAACATGCTCTCCACTACAGCGATGGTCCGGCTCGGATATGTTTACGACAACTGGATGATCAATGTGGCGCAGTCGAATGAGAAGTTAAAAAGGCGCGCGGTGAAGATATTGGAGCAGGCCGCAGGGTTGGAAGCGCGCACCGCCGAACACATCATGCGTCAAGCGGGAGACGATCTGCGGGTGGCACTGGTGATGGCGAAGACCAACGAGGATCGCGCGCGTGCCAAATCCCGGCTGGCAAAGGCTGGGGGCAACGTGCGTTCGGCGATCGAAGCCGCGGCACGTGACGTGCAGCGGGCTAGGCGGAGCGGAATGGGGGCAAGGGCAAAGGCCTGAAACATGGATAGATTCAAAATTTCGGGAGGTAAGCCGCTGGCCGGTACGGTGCAGATCAGCGGAGCGAAGAATGCGGCGCTGCCTGCGATGGCGGCGGCTCTGTTGACGGCGGAAACCGTGCACCTGAAGAACGTGCCGAAGGTGCGCGACATCATCACCATGGCCAAGCTCCTGGCGCACATGCGCGCCAAGGTGCAGAGCCCGGACCTGCCGCCGAGTGAATGCATCATCGCGGCGGAGACGATTTCGCACATCGAAGCGCCGTACGAATTGGTGAAGACCATGCGCGCGTCGGTGCTGACGCTGGGGCCGCTGGTGGCGCGGTTCGGCTACGCGCGAGTCTCGCTGCCGGGGGGTTGCGCGATCGGCTCGCGACCGATCGATTTGCACATTCAGGCGCTGGAGAAAATGGGCGCGAAAATCGCGGTGGATCACGGGTACGTCGAGGCGCGAGTGGAGCGCTTGCACGGAGCGGAAATTCACTTCGACAAGATCACCGTCACCGGGACCGAGAATATTCTTACCGCGGCGGTGTTGGCGGATGGCGAGACGATTTTGCACAACGCGGCGCTGGAGCCGGAAGTGGTCGATCTGGCCGTGCTGCTGACCAAGATGGGCGCGAAGATCGAGGGCGCGGGGACGTCGACGATTCGAGTGCAGGGAGTAGCGAAGCTGCACGGCGCGACCCACACGGTGATCCCGGACCGCATCGAGGCGGGGACGTTTCTAGTGGCCGCAGCAATTACCGGCGGCGAGCTGACCCTCACCAACTGCGAGCCGAAGCATCAGGACGCGGTGGTGAGGAAGCTAATTGGATGCGGTGTGGAAATACGTCAGGTGGACGCTTCTACTTTGCACGTCCGCGCAGGAAAGAAATTGATCGGTGCGGATATGAGGACCGAGGAATATCCGGGATTCGCTACGGACATGCAGGCGCAGTACATGGCGCTGGCCACACAGGCGGAAGGCACGTCGCGAATTACCGAAACAATTTTCGAGAACCGCTTCTTGCATGCCAGCGAGATGATGCGCATGGGCGCGAAAATAACCATCGATGGACGCGAGGCGCTGGTGCAGGGTCCCGCGCCGCTGACTGGCGCCACGATTATCGCGTCGGACCTACGCGCCAGCGCGGGTTTGGTGCTCGCGGCGCTGGTCGCCGACAACACCACCTGGATCGAACGGATCTACCACCTGGATCGTGGCTACGAACGGCTTGAAGAGAAACTGAGGTCAGTCGGCGCACGCATCGAGCGCGTCTCTGAAGCGTAGTCGAACTACACGGCAATAGACGCGCCTTCGAACGTCGTCAGCAGAAGCCGCGAGAACTCCTCACAAGCGTCTACGTTTCGTTGGCGCAGAAAATACTACTCGCAACGGTCGCTGCGACCCTAGGCCCGCTGACTAATCTCTGTGGCAATGTAAACCGCCGAATTTCCGGGCGATCGAGCCGCCCGCCCCCGCAAATGCAACACACACCATCCCGATGAAAACGACGCGCTAAGACAAAAACAAATCCGCCAACCAGACATAAAGCCGCTGCAATCATGCTTTACTTCTTTACGATTAGAAAGTAACTGGAAATCTTCCGTCGCTCGTGAGCGGTGCGATATCGAATATCGAGGAAGCTACGCATCCATCTTCGCTCGCTGCCATCACCAACGTCGGCGAACAGGCTACCGACGCCTTGCTCACCCTGCATTATAATAATGGCGGGCAGAAATACGAGTTGCAGCAGACCATCGCCCCCGGCGATCAGATGTGGATGAACCTGGCCGAGCTGATTCGCGGGGGTCTGGCGGATCGCCGCGGCAACAACGTAGAGTACCCAGGTGTGAAATCGACACCGGGGGCGCCGACTTCGCTTCGCTCAGCGCCACCATCGTCGATCGACTGGTTTGAACTACGAGAGAGAATCAACGATTTCGATCTAAATATCGGAAATAAAGCTTGAGGGATAGCGAGTGGAGGGCTGACTTTGGGATGCGCGTAGGTCGTTACCCCCACCCTTCCCAAAACCTGGGAAGAGTGGGGCACACGGAAAAGATAAAAACCGTAGAACCGAAAAGCGAAAGGCAATGAAAAAAGGGAGGCGCGGTCAGCGCCTCCCTTCTTGTTTACGAAGCGACTGCGGCTGCTTATTCGTTGCCTTGGGTTGGTTCTGGGGCGGCTGCGGTAGCGGCAGCTGCCGGGGCTGCTTTGGCCATCTTGTCGCGCTGTTCCTTGAGGATGGCTTTGCGGCTCAGGCGGATTTTGTTGCCTTCGATGGCTAGCACTTTCACCATCACCTGGTCGCCTTCCTTCAGTTCGTCGCGAACGGCGCGGACGCGCTGTTCGGCGATTTCGCTGATGTGCAGGAGGCCATCGGTGCCGGGGAAAATCTCGACGAAGGCTCCGAATTCGGCCAGGCGAACCACTGTGCCGAGATAGGTCTTGCCGATTTCGGCGGTGGCGGTGACGTCGCGAATCATCTTGAGAGCGGTTTCCGCGGACTTGCCGTCGCTGGCAAATACGTGGACTCGGCCATCGTCCATGACGTCGATCTTGACGCCGGTGGCTTCGGTGATCGCGCGAATCTTCTTGCCGCCCGGCCCGATCAGGTCACGGATCTTGTCGGTGGCAATCTGCAACATGAAGAGGTGCGGAGCGTACGGCGAGATGGTGGTGCGCGCCGAATTGATGGTGCCTTCCATGGTGTCCAAAATCTGGAGGCGGGCCTTGCGGGCCTGCGCCAGCGCTTCACGCATCATGGAAATGCTGACCCCGCCGACCTTGATATCCATCTGGAGGGCGGTGATTCCTTCGCGCGTGCCGGCTACTTTGAAGTCCATGTCGCCGTAATGATCTTCGGCGCCGGCGATGTCGGTGAGGATCGCGTACTTCTCACCTTCCACCACTAGGCCCATGGCGATACCGGCGCAAGGCGCTTTGAGCGGAACGCCGGCGTCCATCAGGGCGAGAGAACCGCCGCAGACGGTGGCCATCGAGGAGGAGCCATTGGATTCCAGAATGTCGGAAACCAGGCGCATGGCGTACGGGAAACTCTCTTCGGTAGGCAAAAGGTTGATCAGCGCCCTTTCGGCTAGCGCGCCATGTCCAATTTCGCGGCGGCCCGGTCCGCGAAGGAACTTCACTTCGCCGACGGAAAAGGGCGGGAAATTGTAATGGAGCATGAAACGCTTGAAGGCGTCGTGCTCGAAGAGCAGATCGAGGCGCTGCTTATCTTCCTTGGTGCCCAGGGTGACCGTGGCCAGGGCCTGGGTCTCGCCGCGGGTGAAGAGTGCCGAGCCGTGGACGCGGGGAAGAATTCCGACTTCGCAGCTGATCTGGCGAATCTGATCGAAGGCGCGAGCATCGGGACGGCGGTTATGGGTGATGATGTCGTCGCGGAAATAGTGTTCGCGCAGGCGCTCCAGAGCGCGGGTCGCGAGTTTGCGGCGTTCCAGATCCTCGGTCGGGATCGTCTCGAGAACCGCTTTCTTGACGGAATCAACAATCGCGTAGCTTTCGGTCTTGGCGTACTTTTTGGTGTCCAGCCCATCGTGCAAACGGGCGCCAAATTCCTTTTCGATCTGGGCGAAGAGCTCCTGGATCGAAAGCAGGAGGGGTGACCGTGCCCTTCTTGGGCTGAATCTTGGCATGCAGTTCGCGAACCGCGGCGACGATCTTTTTAATCGCCTCGTGAGCAAAGGCCAATGCGTCGGCGACGGTATCCTCGGAGACTTCCAGGGAGCCCGCTTCGACCATCACGATGGCGTCCTCGCTGCCGGCGACGATCAGGTTCATGGTGCTGATTTTCTGCTCGGTGACGGTTGGGTTGATGGTCAGCTTGCCTTCGATCTGTCCGACGCGAACGCAGGCGATCGGGGTAACGAAGGGAATGGTGGAGCAGTACAGAGCGGCGGCAGCGGCGGTGACGCCGATGACGTCGGGGTCATTTTCGCTGTCGGCGGAAAGGACCATGGCGACGATTTGGGTTTCGTTGGACCAGCCCTCGGGAAAGAGCGGGCGCAGGGGCCGATCGATCAGGCGCGAGGTGAGAATCTCGCGCTCCGAGGGCCGTCCTTCGCGCTTAAAAAAGCCCCCAGGAATCTTCCCGGCGGAGTAGGTGTACTCCCGGTAATCCACGGTGAGGGGCAGAAAGTCCTTTTCGGTGGCCTTGGAATCCATGCAGGCGGTGGCCAGAACCACGGTATCGCCGTAGCGGCACACGACCGAGCCGTGGGCTTGCTTGGCCATTTTTCCGGTTTCGAATATGAGCGGGCGCCCACCGAGATCAACGCTAACTTGATGCTGTGACATAACTTATACATCCTCCGTCCCGATCCATCGGGACTAATTCAGATACGAGAGAAACTCCCGTTTGTGTTTGGGAAGAGAAATAGGCAGGAGAAAAGCGAGGCGACCAGCAGGCAAACGAACGTGCGTAACGTGGCCCGGCAAGAGCTCACCAACCACCGGCGAAACATCGCTTGAGGGAAGGGGAAAACGGTCGGTAAGACCGTCTATAAACGCCAGGTTACTTGCGCAAACTAAGTCGTTCGACAATCTCGCGGTACCGATCCGGCTCACGTCGATTCAGGTAATCAAGCAGCCTTCGGCGCTTATTGACCATCATAATAAGTCCACGCCGGGACGCATGATCTTTGGCATGGGAGCGCAAATGAGTAGTCAAGTAGCTGATCCGTTCGCTCAGCAGTGCAATCTGCACTTCTGGCGAGCCGGTATCACGGACATGTACACGATACTGCTCGATTAGTCCTACCTTGGCTGCGCTCACTCACCTACCCCCTTGTTCTGAATCTCCGCACACCCTCTCTACGCTATTTATCTCTTCTGACTTAACGAGCCTATCACACGCCAGCGGCCACAGACAACGAAATTTGGGGCTAGGCCGGGTGGGTCGGGGGTGGGCCAAGGTTAGCGAAATGCGGGCGTTTTGAGCGGACGGCGGACGATCCTCCCTAGCGACGACAGTCATAACGCGTTCAAATCGCTTACAATCGTACCCGCAGACAGATCACATTCATCATATCCGTTCAGGAGGATCCCATGAATGCCGCGCTCGTCCATGCGTTCGATGCCCCGCCTCGCTATACCTCGTTTGCCGATCCGGTTCCCGAAGAGGGCGAGAAGCTTGTGAAGGTGACCGCGGCGGGGTTGCACCCGATCGTGAAGGCGCTGGCGAATGGGACTCATTACGGCAGCACTGGGGTTCTGCCGTTCATTCCTGGGGTCGATGGAGTGGGACGGTTGCCGGACGGCACGCGGGTCTATTTCGGAACCATGCGAAGTCCGTACGGCACTTTTGCGGAACTCGCGGTGGCGCCGGACTGGATTTGCTTGCCGCTGCCCGAGGGCCTCGATGAAGTGACTGCCGCAGGGATCGCGAACCCCGGGATGTCTTCGTGGGCCGCGCTTTCGGCACGGGCGAAGCTTGTCGCCGGAGAAGAGGTGCTGATCCTGGGTGCGACCGGATCTGCAGGGCAGATGGCGGTACAAATTGCAAAACGGCTGGGCGCGCGGAGGGTGGTGGCCGCCGGCCGCAATCCGGAAGTGCTGGAGAAACTTAGGGACCTGGGTGCGGATGCGGTGATTTCGCTCAAGCAGGAGCATGACCCGCTGGTGTCCGCATTTCGGAGCGAGTTCGCCGAGGCGGGGGTGGATGTTGTTCTCGACTATCTGTGGGGCCGTCCGGCGGAGACCGTCCTCGAGGCGATTTCGGAAAGAGGATTCAAGCTAAAGACACCTCGGATTCGGTTCATTCAGGTGGGGCAGAGCGCCGGCCGAACGATCTCGCTAGCCGCCGCTACTTTGCGCAGTTCCGGACTCGAGCTTTTAGGGAGCGGCTATGGCAGTGCATCGCTGGAGGAGATTATGAAGGCGGTCGGAGAGTTTTTTAAGGTAGCGGCGGCAAAACCGTTTCAGACCAACCTGAGGACCGCGCCGCTACGGGATGTGGAGTCACTCTGGAACAGTACAGCAGATGGAGTGCGGTTGGTTTTTCAACCTTAATCCGCGGTCGACATCGACCCCACCCTTCCCAGAACCAGGGAAGAGTGGGGCATCCCAAAAGCATGGAATCGTCCGAACAAAACCAAAGACAAAACTTGGATTGTTTTACGGTATCAGCCATTTGAGAATCTTTTGAAGCCCTGAATCCTATCGCTGCGTAGGTCCTCTAATGTGTAGATAGGAGCAAACGATCGATGAAGACTACCGGCAATACAATCTTGATTACCGGCGGGGGATCTGGCATCGGCCGAGGGCTTGCTGAAAAATTTCAGGCGCTGGGGAACCAAGTAATCATCGCTGGGCGTCGCAAGCAGGCGCTCGATGCGACTACTGTCGCCAATCCGGGGATGAAGTCGGTGACGCTGGACATCGAAAACGCCGCTAACATCCGTGCGTTTGCGGCGCAGATAATGAAGGATTATCCGGCGCTGAACGTGCTGATCAACAACGCGGGAATCATGCGGCCGGAAATATTTAAGAAGCAGCAGGACGACCTGGCCGACGCCGAAGCCATCGTTGCCACCAATTTGCTGGGGCCAATTCGGCTGACCGCTGCGCTACTACCGCTACTGCAGAAGCAGCCGCATTCCACGATCATGACCGTCTCGTCCGGGCTGGCGTTTGTCCCGCTGGCGCTGACGCCAACGTATTGCGCCACCAAGGCGGCCATCCATTCGTACACGCAGTCGATTCGCTATCAGCTCCAAGGGGACGAATACGGAAGTTTTGGAGCTGGTGCCACCGTACGTCCAGACCGATCTGATGGGCGGCGCTTCCGATCCTCGAGCCATGCCGCTGGATAAATACATTGCCGAAGTGATGGAGATCCTCAAGAACCAGCCTGGGTCCGGCGAGATTTGCGTGGAAACTGTGAACCGTCTGCGGCTCGCTTGCGGAGAACGGTACTTTTGACGCGGTGTTTAATGGCTTGAACGACGCGATGACCAAGGCCGCGCTGTAATTTCCTTGAGGAGCCGTGGACCTCGGGCTCGGTGTTGGGTCGCGTTCATGACTTGGGAACGCTGGCGGGTTCGAGTTCCGGCCACCAGGAGTGGCTGCTCCACAACAACGCTGCTTTATAGCGGCGGCGAATCGTCGCCCATCAGGGCGCGGCGGACAATCTTGATGGGCGGGAATCCCTGCTTCATGAAATCGTTGTGGAAGGTTTCCAGCGAGAACGCGGAGCCTTCTTTTTTCTTCAGGTCCTCGCGCATCTTCATAATTTCCAGTTTTCCCAGGGTGTAGTAGAGGTAGGTGGGATCGGAAGTACCGCGCTTGGTTTCTACCATGCCCGCCTGCTGCGATTGGTAGCCTTGCTTTACGAAGAAATCAATTCCCTGCTCGAAGGTCATGCGCCCGGTGTGCATTTCGATTCCCACCACGAAGCGGGCATCGCGCAATAGTGCGTCCTGCAGTTGGCCGAGGCGCAGGAGTTTGGCCTCGCGGGCATCTTTGGCGCCGGCGCCGGGCTGGCCGTAGCCCTCGTCGAGCATCATCTGCTCGCAGTAGTGCGCCCATCCCTCGGCGTTAGAGGCTGCTCCAATCAGCTTGCGAATTTTGCTGGGCGCCTGGGCCATCCACAAGAACTGGATGTAGTGACCCGGGTATGCCTCGTGGACCGCGGTGCTGATCACTGTGCCGCGATTGAACTCCGCCATGTGGCCTGCAATCTCTTCGGGGGTGGCGTGCGGGTCGGGCAGGGTGACGTTGAAAAACGCCTCGGTGGCGTGGGTTTCAAACGGCCCCGGGGTATCCATCGACGCGAAGGTGAGTGCGCGCATGAAGGCGGGAGTCTCTTCGACGATCGGGCGAACCTGCGAAGGAATCGTGATGATGTGCTTCTGCTGAATGAAACCGACCAAGGAATCGAAGGTATCGCGAAAGGTTTGCAGCAAGTGATCGGGGGTGGTGTGGTCGGCGGCGAGCTCCGCGAGCACTTGGCTGGGCGTTTTGGTGGAGTCGAGCTCCTTGGCGACGCGTTCGAATTCGGCTTGGTTGCGCTGCAGGTCGGCCTTGCCGATCTCGAGCAGGCGGTCCAGGGGGATGTCGACCATTTCGTCGTAGCTCAGTTTCTTCGCGTAGGCGATGGCGCCCAGGCGAAAGTCGCCGTGCGATACCGGAAGCTCGGTGTTTTCGAGCCATGACTGATAATCGCCCAACGCTTTGATCAGCGCGGCATTGGATTGTGCGAAATCCGATTTCACTTGAGGATCGGTTGCTTTCGCGAACGCATCGGGCACGTCGTGCTGGAAGAAGTCGATGATGCCGGGAAGCTGCTCGATAGCCACCTGGGTGTAGATCAGCGGGGGATTTTTCAGGTTCTCGCGGGCTGCGGCCAGCGCGGCGGGCATTTGTTTTTCGCGGGCGACCACCGAGCGCAAGCGATCGTCGGGCGAGGCGAAAGTGCGGCTCATAATGACGAATACACTGTTGGTGATGCCGGAGGAGTAAGTGTCGGGATTTTTCTCCCAGGGCCGAATCGTCTCGAGGGTGAGCAAATCGCCGCGAATCGATGAGAGCAGCAACTCGCGGTCGGCGGCGCGACCGGGGTCGAGCGACTTGGGATCGAAAGACTCAACGCGCTTTTCGAATGCGTGCTTGGCGGCGATTTCGCTGTCGACGCCACGGCGGGAGTAATCCTCGAGTTGGACGTCGTATGGATGGAATCCCGCGCTGGTGGCCATGGTGGGTTGGAACTTGAATTGGACTTGGTCGAAGTATTCGTCGGCCAAAGCATCCCAGTTCGATGCCGCCGGGCTCGGAAGCGCGGCATTCCCCACGGCTGCGCTCAGCAAGGCAATTGATATGGCACACAGCAAACCGATGACTATGTGATGTCGTCGCACTCGAATTCCCTCTTTGATCTCGGAATTTTTTCGGTCAGGAATCCGAAGCGGCCCCGGCGCATCTGTTCCTGGAACGGTCGGCAATTTGAGTGCGGAAAGGGCCAGAGGCGGACAAGCGTTGTGCCACCGCCGGCGGGCGGGCCACAACGGGCGAGTTCGTACGAGCGGACCAGGGACAGGAATTCGTCGCGGGTCTGCTTGTTGTCGCGGAAGACGCCTAGCATGGCGCTGGTGGAGGCGATCGAATTCTGTTTCTCTACGCCGCGCATCACCATGCACAGGTGGCGGGCTTCGATGATCACCCCGACGCCCTGGGGACGGAGATGTTCCTGAATGGCGTTGGCGATGTCGCTGGTGAGGCGCTCCTGAATCTGCAGGCGGCGGGCGAACATGTTCACCAGGCGCGCGATCTTGCTCAGCCCAACTACTTTGTCGGATGGAATGTAGGCCACGTGGCATTTGCCGAAGAAGGGCAGCATGTGGTGCTCGCACAGGCTGTGGACTTCGATGTCTTTGACCACCACCATTTCGTCGTAGCACACGTCGAATACCGCACCGTTCAGCAGCTTTTCGGCGTCCTCGGTGTAGCCGCTGGTGAGGAATCGCAGCGCCTTCTCGAAGCGCTCAGGAGTTTTCTGCAGGCCATCGCGCTCGGGGTCTTCGCCGAGTTGCACGATGATCTTGCGGACCAGGTCCGCGATGCTCTCCTGGCTCTGCGCGGCGGGAGTGAGAATTTGGGTGGAGTCTTTCATAATCGACAGCTCCTTAGGCGTCCTCATCGTATTCGAAACTGTTGCGCCCGGTCTCTTCGACGCGCACACGCTGCAACCGGGCCGTCGGAAACTCTTTCAAGCGGCGAAAAATTTCGATGCACAGGTTTTCGGTGGTGGGCACCTGCGCGCGAAATTCGCGGAATCTCTTCGTTCAGAAATTTGTGGTCGAAGACTTCCAGCACATGTTCGTTCACGTAGGGATCGAGATCGGCAAGGTTGGCGATCATGCCGGTGGCCGGATCGACGGGTCCGGTGACGGTGACTTCCACGACGTAATTGTGGCCGTGACCATAGGGATTGTTGCACTTGCCGTAGACCCGACGATTCTCGGCCTCGTCGAGCTGATCGCTGTGCAGGCGATGGGAGGCGGAAAAGAGATAGCGGCGGCTCAGCGAAAGCTTCAACGGGGGCCTCCGGGCTCGTCCGCGGTGCAATCGACGAATAGGTCAGGCGTCTCGTACAGGCGGACGCGGTCGAGCTTGCCGCGGCGGATCTTGGGCTCCAGGAGCTTCCAAATGGTCGCGGCGATTACTTCGGTAGTGGGAATCTGGCCGGCGAGCTCGGGCACCTCGTAATTGAGGAAGCGGTGGTCCATGCGGTCGCCCACTTCGCGCTCCAGAATTTCTTTTAGCTCTTTCAAGTCCAGCACCATTCCGGTGGCGGGGTCGGGCTCGCCGGCGATGGTGACTTCCAGGACGTAGTTGTGCCCGTGTCCGTGGGGATTATTGCACTTGCCGAAAATTCGCCGATTCTCCTCGGGCGAAAAATCCGGGTTGTGATACAAGTGCGACGCGGAAAATTCCATTTTTCGAGTGATTCGAATCATGACATGGGCGCCGGGTATTCTCTTCCCTTCCAGGAAATCACACCGCGGGTATTCTTCCAGGCCGACGCAATCAGCGCCGCGGCGTAAAGGATCTGCCCGGGCACATAATATAGGATGAGAACCAGCGAAAAGCGATTCAGGCGGAGTTGCGCAAGCCGTAGTGCCAGAGGTGCCCAAGAAACAACACAGTCCCGGCGACGGCGAGCCACCGGCTCACCGGGCTGAACAGCAGCAGGATGATGGCCGCCCAGGGAAAGGCGAGTTCGAGCTCGCGGAAAACGCTGCGTCCGCTGGCGCCGACGAGCGGGTAGAGATTTTTGGTCCAGCCCTGCCACATCGCGGAGAACGAGCGGTACATGCGGGTGCGCACGATGCCCTGCCCCGGAGCGAAAAATATGCCGTGTCCGCGTGCTTGACGTTCGCCGCGAGGGCCACGTCTTCGAGCACCTCCATGCGAATGGCGGTATGCCCGCCGACCGTTTCGTAGGCGTCCCGACGAACCATCAGGAACTGGCCGTTGGCGGCCGCTTCGCGGGTGCGAGGATCGTTCACCGCGTTGTAGGAATATTTTTGCGCGAGGCGCGAATAGACCGCGGGAATCAGCGCACGCTCCCAGAACGAGCCCATCTCCTGCTCCGGCGAATAGGAAACCAGTGAGACGTGATGCTTTCGGGCGTCGTCGAGTGCGTGGAGGACCGAGCCAGGAAGATGGAAGGTGTCCGCGTCGGTGAACAAGCAGCCAATCGCTTTTGGCAGCGGCGGCGCCGAGAGAAACCGCGAAATTTTTGCCCATCCATCCCTGCGGCAATGGCGGAGCGTCGATCACCCTGAGCTTGGGAATTGCCGCGGCCAATCGGGTGAGGATTTCGCCGGTAGAATCGGAGGATTGGTCGTTGACCACCAGGATTTCGTCCAGCCCATCCTGCGGGGCGAGCGATTCCACGCAACGGGCAATCGTTGCTTCTTCGTTTCGCGCGGGTATGATGGCGGAAACCATGTTGTTTTGCGTCGGGAGGCAACGACCACCGGGTGACTCGCTGCTTGGACGGGATGATGACAGCGCGCTAACCAGCCGGGCCGGATCGCCGGCGGGACCGACAGACACTCCATTATAGGTGGCCAGGGCCGGACTGCCGAAGGGAAAAGTCCTGTGGACGGCGGTAGGGCGGTGCTCGCGTGCGGCGCGCTCAGGATTGGCCGGCGTGCACATCGCAAGGCGGTACGCTTGTGAATACCCATGGCGAGCGGTAGCATGATTTCAGGAGGCGACTCACATGCATTCCATCGCCGGATTTCTTACGCCGCTGAACGTGCTGATTTGCCTGGCCGTGCTTCTGGTCATCGTAGGTCGATTGTCCTGGTATCTGGGAATTGCGGACCGGGCCCACATGGTTCCGAGACGCTGGTCGAACTGGCTTCACCATCACAAAACTTCCGAGAAGACATCGCACTGATCGCCAACGAAAAATTGCGACGAAATCTGCTCAGCGGAGTGGCCCTGGCTATTCTTGCGGGGCTGCTGGCGCTGTTTGCGATACCCAATTACCGTCTGGGCGAGCCTAGCCTGACCGGGAGGCCGGCGCGAGATTTCGCATTTACGTTGGATGGGAAGCCGACCCATCTGAGCGACCTGCACGGCAAAGTGGTGGTTCTGAATTTCTGGGCGTCGTGGTGCCCGCCATGCGTCGAAGAGGCCCCGGCGATGAATGCACTGCAACAGAAAATCTCCGGTCGCGGCGGGACCATCCTGGGGATCAGCGTGGACGACGATAACAGCGCCTATCAGGACTTTCTGAAGCAATATTCGATTGATTTTCCCACCTATCGCGACGCTACAAAGAAAATCGGCGAGGACTATGGCACCCGGATGTATCCGGAAACTTACATCGTCGACCGCGAGGGCCGCATCGACCGCAAATTAATTGGCGGACAGGATTGGGCCGGCGCGGAGATGATGGCGTACTTCGATACTCTGCTCGCAAAAAAGTAAGCCGCAATTCACGGCGCCGCTTGCCAGAGGCGTAGCCGCGCCCGGTGATCCATTGCCGACCTGCGCTTTGTTTCACTCCGGAGGCGGGTGGGTCTGCCGCAGTAGTAACACCTATTCATAACGCAGGGCTTCGACGGGATCCAATCGCGCCGCGCGGAACGCGGGAATCCATCCGCTGAGCACCCCGACGATCACCAGAACTAACACCGATGCAGCAATAATCCCTCCCGACACATGCATATGAATGTCCACTTTGCCGGAAGTGTCTTCGTAGGCGGGACCGAGAAAAGGCAAGCTGCCGATGGCCGCGCCCAAGCCGACCGACAGGATCACGCCCACTATTCCGCCGATCATGGTTAGGGCCAAAGATTCGATTAAAAATTGCATACGGATGTGGCGCCGGCGTGCGCCCAGAGCGCGGCGCAAACCAATCTCGCGGATGCGTTCGTTGACCGATACCAGCATGATGTTCATTACTCCCACGCCGCCGATCCCCAGAGTCAGCAAGCCCACGAACAGCAGCAGAAATTCCAGTCCGTAGGAAATGCCGACCAGGATTGGGCGCGTCTCGGCCTGGCCGAACATGGTGATGGCGCGCTTATCAGAAGGCGAGAAATGCTGACGCTCGGCGACCGCGGCAATCAACTGGGCGCGGGCCGGTGCGTCCAAATCGCGGGCAACCGGGCTAAGCACCAGGACGCTGGCGTTGCGGGTGTCCCACATATCGCTGGCAGTGGTGTACGGGATCCACGCGGATTCGTCGTCACTGGAAAAGTAGTTGCTGTCGGAGAACTTGGTGTCCATCACTCCAACGACCAGAAATCGAATGCCGTCGATCCTGACGTTCTGACCCACCGGCGGATATCCCGCGAAGATTTTCTTGGCCATCCGCGCACCAAGGAAAACCACCTGGCGGCGCTCGGCCACGTCCTCGGAGTTGATCCAACGGCCGTCGAGGGGCACTTCATTGCGCAGCTCGCCATATTCGGGATAGACGCCGCGGATGGCGCAGTTCGCCACCCGCTCTTCGTGGGAAATCGCGAATCGTTTGACCGTCTCGGGAGTAACGCGCTTAATCAGGTTGGCGTTGGCGCGAATTTCGTCGACGTCTTCCTCCTGAAAGTGAACCGCCTTGCCGGCGCGCTCGCCGCCAGCCTGCTCGCTGGTGGTGCCGGGCCAGGCGATGATCACATCGTTGCCGAAAGCGTTAAAGGTGCTCATCAGGACGGTGCGGAAACCGGCGCCGTAGGCCATCAGCAGGGTGACCGCTACGATGCCCCAAACGATGCCAAGCATGGTCAACAGGCTGCGCGTTGGCTGGCGGCGCAATGAAATCCAAGCCTGGATCAGGATTTCTTTGAGCATCCCGTTATCCCCCGGATTCGAAGCGCAGCGCCTCGATAGGATCGATCGACGCAGCGCGGCGCGCGGGATAAATGGCCGAGAGAACCGCAACAACTCCCAGCAGCACGAACGACAGTAGGCCCGACTGCCAGTTGGGAAGCATCCCGGCGAAAACCTGGGGCATGGGGAATAGATCGACGAAACCGCAGAATCCGTAGGCGATGGCCATACCAATCCCACCGCTTAGGAACACGATGACCATCGACTCCGCGAAGAATTGCCCGAGAATGGCGCGCCGGGTGGCGCCCAGCGCTTTGCGCACGCCGATTTCGCGGGTTCGCTCGCGCACCGCAACCAGCATCACGTTCATCACTCCCAGCCCGCCGAGGAACAGTGTCACGATGCCCACTGCGCCCATGAAATATTCCATGCCATCCATGATCAAGGCATTGGCTTGGGCGCCCTTGATGGTGTCCCAGATTGCCGCGGCTTCCTCATCCTTAGGATCGAAGTTATGCAGCAAGCCCAGGGCGGCACGCACTTCGCGCTCGCAGGCCTGGTGTTCGGCGAGTGAGTTAGGAACTACCAGTAGACGATCGGCAGTGTGCGGCGGAGCCGGCGGGCGGTTAGGGAAATCACGCATCATCGCGTTGTACGGGATGTAGATCTTGCGAACGTCTTGGCCGTCGTAGGAGGAATTCTGGTCCTTGGGTTTCATGACCCCGATGATGGTGAACGGAATGTTGGACAACCAGACAGTTTCACCGATGGCCTTGCGCCCGGAAAAGAGCTGGGTTTTCGCGTCGCTGCCGAGGAACGCGACGCGCTGCGCTTTGTCGTTGTCATCTTCGCTGTAGAAGCGGCCTTCGGCGATGCCAATGGAGCGCACCTCGGCGAAGGGCGGCAGTGAGCCAACCACCGATAGATCGCCGGTATTGTAACGGCTTCGCAGCGGCACGGTGTTGCCCAACTCGGGCATCACATAACGGCAGGAGGGCGACTGTTCGCCCACCGGCCGATAGTCGGTGTCGCCGAATTGAATCGCCCGGCCGGAGCGCATCCCTCCGGCTTGAGTGCTGGTGCGGCCGGCAAAAAAGATCATCACGTCTTTACCGAAAGTCTCGTTGTTGCGTTTCAGGCCCGCGCGCAGGCCTTCGGTGGCCGCCACCATCAGAGTAATGGAAATGATCCCCCAGGCGATACCGAACATGGTGAGGAAGGTGCGCAGTTTGTGCGCCCACAGAGTCCTCACCGTGTCCGCGATCAGGTCCCGCAGGCTCATTGCAGAATCACCTGCTGACCCTGAGAAAGTCCCGCAGCGATTTCCGCTTTCACACCGTTAGAGATTCCCAGCTTGACCGCCAATTTCTTGCGGCCCTCGGGGGCCTTGGGATCAGGAATCTCGACGAACGTGTTTTTGTCTTTGTCGTAGACCACCGCACCTTCGGGAACCTGCAGCACTCCGTGCTTTTCTTCCAGGATGATTTCGGCGTTGGCGCTCATGTTGGCGCGCAGCTCGCCGCCGGGGTTCTGGATCGAGACGCGCACCTCGAAGCTGGTTACGTTATCTTTTTCCACGCCCAGCGGAGCAATGCGGGTTACCTTGCCGTCGAATTTCTTATCTTTGAAGGATTCCACGACGATGCGCGCGGGCTGATCCAGGTAGACCTTGCCGATGTCCGCTTCATCCACTTTACCGCGCACGTATACCTCGCTGGTGTCCCCCAGGGTCATCACCTGGGTGGCCTGCGAACCCAAGACCAGGATCGAGCTGACCGCGTCACCGACTTCGACGTCACGCGAGAGGACGATCCCGTCCATGGGGCTGCTGATGGTCGAGTAATGCAGGTCTTCCTCGACCCGGTCGAGCTGCGCCTGGGCTTGCGATACTTTCGCTTTGGCCTGATTGATGTCGGCCGCGCTCATTTGCGCGTTGCGCTCGGCGGATAATTTTTTGTTCGCGGCCATTTGGTAATTTTTCTCGGCGTCCAGCATGGTGTTCTGGGGAATCAGGCCATCGTGGTAGAGCTGGTGGGCGCGGTCCATGTCGGCTTTGAGGAACGGTATCTCCGGCCCTGCCGCGTCGACCATATTGCGCTCGTATGCGGCCTGCGCGGCTTCCACCGCAGCGCGGGCAGCGCCGAGATTGGCCTGCGATTCGGCGACGTTGGCCTGGAGCTGCTCTTTGTCGAGTTCGGCGAGGATTTGGCCGGCCTTCACGCGGTCGCCGGCTTCGACCAGCAATTTTTGGACGATGCCGCTAGCCTTGGACTTCACTTCCACTTTGGTGAGCGGCTCGATCTTGCCGGTGGCGACTACCGAGCGCGCCAGGTCGCCGCGCTCGACCTCGCCCAGCTTCGAGGGATCGATCACGTGGCTAGGACGTAGTGCCGCGGAGAGCGTGGCGATGACGATCAGCAGCGCCGCGCCAACAATGCCAAATAGCATCCATCGCTTGCGCCGCTTAGTTCCATTCTTACCGTTCGTTGCCATGATTCAAACCGCTCCTAGTGGTGGCCTACCGCATCGCCACCCTGCCCACTGCAGAGATATACGTTGGACCCAGGGCGTTTTGTTCCGTTAGGTGCGTAGAGAATTGGGGCGGGGATCGATTCGTATGCCCTTGGCCCGAAGCGGACAACCCATCTTCAACATCTAAAGAACGACTGCGCCGGGCACTCTATGGCGTCCACTCCTGGCCGGGCGGCGAACGCTCGCCTACGGACCTCGAAAAGACCGAAGCGATACCGGCGATGATAGGATGAAGCGCATATGACGCGTGATCCAGTTTGTGGCATGAGCGTGGTTCCTGAACAGGCCGCCGCGCGGCGAGAGTTTGCGGGGGTGACCTACCATTTCTGCCGCGAAGGCTGCGCGATGAAATTTTCGGCGGAGCCGCAGAAATATCTTGCGCAGTCCAATGGTTCAGCAGACCGGGCATCGTCGACAAGCGCTGCTGCGTCAAGCGGAGCGGCGGCGTCCGCTCGGATGGCGTCTGAAATTTCGTTAGGTTCGAGAACCACACTCGACCCAGCGAAGGCATTCGCTGTTGTGGCCGGCGAAACAATTTACACCTGCCCGATGGATCCCGAAATTCGACAAACCAAGTTTGGAGCATGCCCGAAGTGTGGGATGGCGCTCGAAGCTTTGGAACCGGCACCGGTTGCGACCAAAACGGAATACACCTGCCCGATGCACCCGGAAGTGGTCCGCGACGCGCCGGGCTCCTGTCCGATCTGCGGGATGGCGCTGGAGCCGCGGGTGGTGGAGCAGGGCGAGGGCGCGAATCCGGAATTGACGTCGATGACCTTCCGATTCTGGATCAGCGCGGCGCTGAGTGTGCCGCTGGTAGCCCGGGGAATGGCCAGCATGATTCCGGGAGTTTCGTTCGCGCACATAATCGCGCCGCGGATCGCGGATTGGCTCCAATTCTTGCTGGCGACGCCGGTGGTGCTGTGGGCCGGCGCGCCATTTTTCAAGCGCGGCTGGGCGTCGGTACGCAACCGCAGCTTGAACATGTTCACGCTGATCGCGCTCGGGACTGGCGCGGCCTACTTCTACAGTGCTGCGGCGATTTTTCTGGGGTCGCGATTTCCGGCTTCGCTGCGCGGGCTGGGTGGCGAGGTGCCGCTGTATTTCGAAGCGGCCGCAGCGATTACCACCCTGGTGCTGCTCGGACAGGTGCTGGAGTTGCGGGCGCGCCGCGCTACTTCGTCGGCGATTCGCTCGCTGCTCGGGCTGGCGCCGAAAACGGCGCGGCTGGTGCGGGCGGATGGCACGGAAGTGGACGTGCTGATCGCGATGGTCACACCCGGGGACCGGTTGCGAGTGCGTCCGGGAGAGAAAATTCCGGTCGATGGCGCGGTGGTGGAAGGGGCCAGCACGGTGAACGAGTCGATGCTAAGCGGCGAACCGATGCCCGCCGAAAAAACGGCCGGGAGCCGCGTGAGCGCGGGGACAGTAAACGGTTCGGGGAGTTTCGTGATGCAGGCCGAGCGGGTGGGCAGCGAAACGATGCTGGCGCAGATCGTACGCATGGTGAGCGACGCGCAGCGCAGCCGCGCGCCGATTCAACGGCTGGCGGATGTGGTGGCATCGTACTTCGTGCCAGCGGTGGTGCTGGTCGCGATTTTGACATTCATCGGGTGGATCGTGCTCGGACCGGAGCCGAAATTCGGACACGCGCTGCTGAGCGCGATTGCGGTGCTGATCATTGCGTGCCCCTGCGCGCTGGGGCTGGCCACGCCAATGGCGATCATGGTTGGCACCGGACGCGGCGCAATGGCGGGAATCCTAATCAAGAACGCAGAGACGCTGGAACTGCTGGAAAAAGTGGACACGATCGTGGTGGATAAAACCGGGACGCTGACCGAGGGGCGGCCGCGGGTGACCCACGTCGAGGCCAGCGGATCGTGGAGTGAGGAAGAAGTGTTGCGGCTGGCGGCGAGCGTGGAAGCATCGAGCGAGCATCCGCTCGCGGCCGCGATCGTCACCGCCGCCTGCGACCGCGGGTTGAGGTTGGGGAAGGTGGAGGGATTCCAGTCCGAAGCGGGCGTCGGCGTGCGCGGCGAGGTCGAGGGCAAAATCGTCGAGGTGGGACGCAGCAGCGGAGTCGATCCGGGCGCCGGGCACGGGACGGTGCCGGCGGAAATGGCGCGGCAGATCGTGCAGCAGCGGCAGGCCGGGCGAACGGTGATCGTGGTCACCATCGACGGCGCGCTGGCGGGAATGCTGGCGGCTGGCGATGCGATCAAAAAGTCGACGCCGGAAGCAATCCTCCAACTTCATGCCGAAGGGATTCGCATCGTGCTGCTTACCGGAGACAACGAACGGTCCGCGGAGGCCGTGGCGCACGAACTGGGGATCGATAGCACGGTGGCGGAGCTACTGCCACAGCAGAAGGGTGATTATATTAAGAAGCTTCGCGCCGAGGGGCGCATCGTGGCGATGGCCGGCGACGGAATCAATGATGCGCCGGCGCTGGCGCTGGCGCACGTGGGAATCGCCATGGGCACCGGCACGGACGTCGCCATGGAGAGCGCCGGGATTACCCTGGTGAGCGGCGACCTACGCGGGATCGCTCGGGCGCGAACGCTGAGCCGCGCAACCATGCAGAATATTCGTCAGAATCTATTTTTCGCGTTTGCGTACAACAGCCTGGGGATACCGATCGCGGCGGGGGTGTTCTATCCCTTTTTCGGGTGGGTATTGAGTCCCATCTTGGCGAGCGCGGCGATGACCTTCAGCTCGCTCTCAGTGATCGCCAACGCACTGCGCCTGCGCCGCCTGCCGTTGTAGCTCGCTGGCCAAATCGCGAACGTGGCGGAGCTATGCTGGAAGCTCTATCGCAAAGTAAGCGCGTGCGGAGGCAACAGTAGAACCAAGCTGGTGGCGCGGGTTATCGAAGGCCTGAGGGAGAGCGCCGCGAGAATTACGGACGGCCGTCAATCTTGCGCAATGCCGCCATCGTGGCAGCGTCAGGCTTCACTACTTTTTTCTTGGGCTTTTTCTTTTCGCGGCCCTTTGCGTCTTTATTTCCCATGCCGATAGATTGCCACAGTTTTCGAACCATTGCTAGAGACGCTGAACTTCAGAATGAGCCACAGTGGGGGCGGGCCGGGGGCGATCCGGGTCCCAGCCTGCTATAATTCCCGCATGACATTAATGACCGTCACCTACGAACTGCAGAATCCATTGGGGCTGGAAAATTACCGGGCGCTGGGGAAATTCGCGAATACGTACGGGCTGAAGCGCTTTCGCGTGGATGAGAAGAGAAATTGGCTGCACTTTGACTACGACGCGTCACGGCTCAAGGACAGCGTGGTGCAGCATGTGTTGCGCGAAGCCAAGATTCCGGTGTTGCGAGAAGTTCCGCGCGAAGAAGTCCAGTAGAGTTCAGTAAGAATTTGCCCTGCGCCACGCCTCGATAAGGGTCCCGATCCAGCGGTCCGAATTTCAAGGCATCCCTCTCCCAAAATCAGGAGCGAGCTGGACGCTTGCGAAACGCAGCACCGAATTTCAGTTACTTGCGGTGATCGGCTGGGGCTGCACTTCCCGTGCTCGAGCGATGAGTTTCTTCAGCTTGCCTTCGATCGAGGCGTCGCCAATGTGTTCCTCCTGCAGGACGCCGTCCGAGTCGATGGTGAAGGTATGCGGGATTGCGGTTACATCAAACATTTTCGCGATCCGCCCGGTGAAGCCGCCGTCGCGATACTGCAGCCAAGTCATGCCGTTCTTGGCGATGAACTCCTTCCACTTCTGCTCGTCGGAATCCAGACTCACGCTTAGGATCACCAACGGCTGGCCTTGAAATTTCTTGGCGACATCGCGAATATGCGGCAGCGCCTCGCGGCATGGTCCGCACCAGGTGGCCCAAAAATCCAGCAGCACCACCTTGCCTTGCAAATCGTCCATGGAAACTTGCTGTCCGTCGAGAGCGGTCACCGCAAAGGCCGGTGCCATCCTGGCGCGGGCCAGTTCAGGACGGTCGATGTAGCGCAGAGCGCGC
>CAVRXT010000002.1:0-200000 GCA_963725285.1 uncultured Acidobacteriota bacterium
GTCAGTGGTTCTCGACAATCTCGGCCGAGTCGCGTCCGGCACGGGCTCACCCCTCCACCAGCTGCTGGCCGCCGTCTATGTCGTAGGTTCCGCCGGTCAGGGCGGTGTTGGTCATCAGGTGGACGGCTAGGGCGGCGACGTCCGCTGGGCCGACCACGCGGCGGATCGGGAGTGTCGCGCGGAGTTGCTCGCGTCGCGCATCCAACTGATCGCCGAGCAGGGATGCTGAAAGCGGAGTATCGACGAAGCCGGCGGCGATAAGGTTGACGCGGACCGGGGCTAGCTCGAGTGCGAGGTTCTTGGTCATGGCTGGAAGCGCGGCGGTGAGAGCCGAGACTAGAGCGAGTCCTGGCGCCGTGCGGCGGCCACCGGTACCGCCCATGAAGAGCAGGGTGCCTCCCGGGCGAACCTTCTTTGCGGCGTTGCGAGCGACCTGCAACGGCAGCAGGAGATGGGCTTCGACATCCTGGCGCGCCTTTTCGATCTCGAGTTCCGCCAGCAGTGAGTAGTAGGGACCGGGACCGGTGACCAGCACGTGGTCGATCGGTGCCGGGAGTCCGTCGAAGAATTTTTGGAGTTGATCGAAGTTGGTGGCATCGAATGCCGCGGTGCTTAGAGCGCCGAGTTCGTGTGACGCGTGTTCCAGGAGTTCCGGGTTGCGGGCCGCGAGAATCAGCTTAGCTCCCTCAGCGCGCGCTCGGCGGGCGGTTTCGAGTCCGATGCCGGCGCTTCCGCCGATCACGACGACAGTTTGTCCGAGGAGTGCCGGTTCGGGCTGGATGGAAGAGGTGCCTGTTGCGGTGCTCATGATTCCTCCGTTCGGTAGTCTAGGATTGCGTTTGCCTCACGAAAACCGCCTGCCCAGAGGGCAGGGTTCATCGCTGGCAGTCATCGTTACTGTTTCCGTCCTGCAGAGGGCGCCTTCTCGGGGCCTCGCTTGTTCCAGCCGTGGAAGCGCGACAAGTCGCCCGCGTTCCATGCCTCCGTACTTTTGCCTTCTCGGGATCGTCTTCTCTCTCTTGTGAAGAACCTTACCGTAGCGATCGGAAGCCCGCGCGAACCTCTTCTGAAAAGAGCTTCGGCTGTTCCCAGGCCGCAAAGTGCCCGCCCTTGGGGAGCTTGTTGAAGTGAATGAGCTTGGGGTATGCCCGCTCCGCCCAGCTTCGTGGAGCAGGATAAAGTTCGTCTGGAAAGACGCTCACGGCGGTCGGGACAATGACGCCTCTGACGCCGAAGAACGAATAACCCTTGTTCTCCCAATAGAGACGAGCCCCCGAGAGCGCCGTATTCGTCAACCAAGTGAGCGTGATGTTGTCCAGAACGTCGTCTCGAGTGAGGCCTTCGCTGCCTCCGGCGAAGACGCGTGCGATCATCTCGTAGCTACGCGCGTCGTGATCGAGGAAATAAGCCGCAAGGCCTACAGGTGAATCCGCGATTCCGTACAGCGTCTGAGGGCGCAGCCCCATCTGGTACCCGTAGGCGATTCCCTTTTGATAGACGGACTGTACACTCTCGTAAGCGACCTTTTCGTCGTCGGCGAGACCCGATGGTGCCGGCGCTCCCGAAAAAGCAGCCTTATCGACCTCGGCCGGGAAAACGCCGGGCATATTGGTGTGAATGCCGAGCAACTCCGGAGGCGCTTGCACACCCATCAGCTCGGTGATGGCTGCACCCCAATCGCCGCCTTGCGCTACGAATTTGTTGTAGCCGAGGCGCTTCATCAGCACGGTCCAGGCGCGTGCGATGTGCGCGGGATCCCACCCGGTTGTGGCCGGCTTGCCGGAAAAACCGTAGCCGGGCATGGACGGAATTACGACGTCGAACGCGTCGGATGCAGTTCCGCCGTGTGCGGTGGGATTGGTTAGCGGACCGATGATCTTCAACTGTTCGGTGATCGAGCCGGGCCATCCGTGCGTCACGATGAGCGGCAACGCATTTTCGTGTTTGGAGCGTACGTGAATGAAGTGAATGTCCAGCCCATCGATCTCGGTGATGAAATTCGGCAGGGACTGCAGTTTTGCCTCGCACTTGCGCCAGTCGTAATCGGTCGCCCAATAACGCGCTAGCGCCTGAGTCGTCGCGAGCTGTACTCCTTGGGTTGCATCTGTCACCGTTTCCCGCTCAGGCCACCGGGTCGCGTTGATGCGCTTGCGCAAATCTGTAAGCTCTGTTTCCGGGGCACTGGCCACAGGAAACGGACGAATCGCCGTTACCTGCAGTACATCTGTTGCAGTTGTCATCTTTGTCATCACTTCCTCCTGGGCGGGCGCTAAGCCGCAGAATTATTCCCGTAAACTCGCTGAAACTTCACTAGCATGTCGTAACGATGATCCGAGGAAGTTTTTTTAACCACACCAAATGCGGTGGCTCTTTCCCAGTAAATTCAGGTAGGCGGCAAGCACCGAGCGGCTGCGGAGTTTTCAACATTTTCACAGCGTCAGAAGGGAAAAAAGCATTAGAATTGCCGGATTATGGGCAGATACGGATATTCATCTTTTTCATGAGGTGAAGGAAAGTGATGGTTGCCTCCGGCCCCATTCGGATCCTGTGCGTCGAGGATCATCCAGTATTTCGTGAGGGACTACGCGCGATGATCGAGTCCGCGCCGGATATGGCCTTTGCCGGGCACGCTCCCAACGCTGTGGAGGCAATTGCGCAGTTCCGTCGTCATCGACCTGACATCACCTTGATGGACCTTCGCCTGCCGGGAGCTAATGGCACGGATATTCTCATATCCATTCGCGGAGAATTTCCGCAGGCTCGTATCATCATGCTCACAACTTCCGACGGCGATGCGGACATCCAGCGGGCAATGCGAGCTGGAGCCTCCGCTTACATTCTGAAGAGTATGCCTTTGGATGAGTTACTAGGTGTTATCCGGTCCGTTCACGCCGGTCGGCGGCACATTCCGCCGGAGGTGGCTGCCCGCCTCGCCGAGCATATGGGAGACGACGATCTCACCGCACGCGAGTTGGAGGTCCTGCGGCTCATTCGAGATGGTCTTCGCAACAAGCAGATTGCCGATCAGCTCACGATTTCAGAGAACACCGTGAATTTTCACATCAAAAACCTCATGGACAAACTTCGGGCCAACGATCGGACCCATGCGGTGACGATCGCGCTGCGGCGCGGCATGCTACAGATCTGAATTGATTCCACCCTACTGAAAACCGTAGGACGCGGGCTACGGTTCTTCAGGTGTTGGGGCTTCTAGGCGACGTGGTAGCGTCAATCGGGCTGACGAAATGGAATCAACTTCTTTCCAGGTCTTACTGAAACTCTTCCACGCTGCGACCAATGGGAGGCTGGCGAAAATTGTGCGTTCCCTTTCGCTCGTTATGTTCGTTCTGTTGTCTTCTGCCACCACTGTTTGCGCGATCAATCCGGATCGCGACATCCATCAGCTTGCCCACCGGTCCTGGGGCGAAAGGGACCGTTATCCGGGTGAGCCAAATGCCATGGTGCAAACCTCAGATGGATTCTTATGGTTAGGCACGCGGGACGGGCTCTTTCGATTCGATGGGATTCACTTTGAACAATATGAGCCGAGATCGGGAGATGCACTTCCAAAAACCAGCGTCACCAGCCTATTGGCGCTTCCAGACGGCAGTTTGTGGATCGGATATGAAAACCTGGGAATAAGCGTCCTGCGGAATGGTAACGCCAAGAGCTACCGTAAAGCTGACGGCGTGCCGTTGGGGCGTTGGATTTGCGCCATCGTGAGGGACCATGATGGGACCATGTGGGCAGATATAGGTATAGGTTTGCTGCGGTTCGATGGGACTCGATGGGAGCAAGTAGGCCGTGAATGGAACTTTCCGGAAAACGTACGACGTGTTACCGCAATCGCATTGTTTGTGGATAGCCGGGGAACTCTTTGGGCTGGGATCGACCATACCGTCCTGTATCTCAAGCAAGGGTCGAAGCGATTTGAACCTACGGGAGTGGTTGCTTACTTCCCGACTTCGATCGCAGAGGCACCCGACGGCAAGATATGGATGGCCGATTCCGAAACCTACGTCCGGGCCATCAGCATGTCAGTTGGCGCGAAAGCGGCCGCGACGGCCCAATGCGAAATGGATGCACAGGATTTAGTGGCGTCCAGCTGTCCGCGGGGTGATTCGTCGGAGATCCAGATTGCGTCTCCACTTCACTTGCTCTTTGATCGAAGGGGCAGCCTTTGGGTAACGACAATTACTAACGGGTTGGTTCGAATACCTTATTCTCAACTGCAAAAGAATCAGCCGATTTCCAGATCCAGTGCGGCGCTGCAGAGTTTCACATCAAAGGACGGTTTGAGTGCGGACAGTTGCGATTCGGTTCTCGAAGATCGGGAGGAGAATATCTGGGTAGGAACGCGGGACGGACTGGACCAGTTCCGCGAGACCGCACTGGTTCCGGTTGAGTGGCCAAAGTCGATCGGTTCAACCGGAATCGCGCCGGCCGACGGGGGTGATGTCTGGGTCACTGTCAACGACAGTATGGTCGCGCGGATCCGTGGTGACGCGACCAGACCATCATGGATCGCGGCCGACGCATATAACGTCTATCGAGATCCCGGCGGCGTCACCTGGCTCAGAGGGGATCGGCTCTGGCGATGGAAGGATGGCGGCTTCCGAATGGTGGCCCAGGGTCCTGATGGAAACCAAGGAAACAAACGCGGTTGGCTGGTGGCGGGCGACGGCTCAGGAAAATTGTGGGCGTTCGCCACAGGACTTGGTTTCCTCTCCCTGGACCACCATCGCTGGAAGGCCTGGCCAACCTCACCGGAAGTGGCGAAGCAGCAGGTTATAGAAACATTTTGTGACAGCACAGGGCGTGTCTGGGTATCAGCTACCAATGGCGATATCATCACGATGAACAAGGGCAGCGTGGTGGACTATCCAGGCGACTCAGGTGGCCTCCTGGATCGGCCCAGCCATTTCGCCGAGCACGCCCCACAAGAAATATGGGCTACTGGCGGGCGAGACGGATTACTTTTGGTCGAGAAGGGCCGCTTTCATTTCATAAAGCCTCTGGGACTGGATTTCTCTCGGGATGTGGCCGGAATCGTGGACGCCGGGAGCGGAGGGCTTTGGTTGAGTACCGGAGTAGGCGTCGTTCATGTGGCCAAAGACGAGGTAGACCGGGCACTGCAAGATCCATCGTATCGCTTTCGCTGGGAGCAATTCGATTCTAACGATGGCCTTCCAGGGAAAATCCTGAGGTCAGATCCATTTCCCAAGACCATCGAAGGAACGGACGGACGAATGTGGTTTGCCGCGACCAGGGGCGTGGCGTGGATCGACCCCAGAAATATTTCAAAGAATGCCATACCACCGCCGGTGTCAATTACGTCCATATCGGTGGATGGATCGTCGCAGGCAGACCTGGCAGCTCTGCTGCTTCCTGCTCGTGCGAATAACGTTCAAATCAAGTACACAGCCCTCAGCTTATCGGTCCCCGAACGAGTTCAGTTTCGCTACAAACTGGACGGAATCGATAAGCAATGGCAGAACCCCGGCACACGAAGAGAGGCGTATTACAGCCGCTTGCCGCCCGGCCGGTACACGTTTCATGTGATCGCCTCCAACAATGACGATATTTGGAACGCGACCGGAGCCACGCTGGATTTCACGATGCCACCGGCCTGGTTTCAGACCACCTGGTTCTTCAGCCTTTGCGCTGCCGCCGGTTTCCTGGTGATGTGGTCCCTATACCAGGTCCGCGTGCGGTATGTTGCGAAGGCTATCAGCGCGCGTTTCGACGAACGTTTGTCGGAGCGCACTCTCATCGCGCGAGATCTTCATGACACGTTACTTCAAACGATCCAGGGCAGCAAGCTCGTGACGGATTCTGCGCTGAAGCGGTCCGCCGATCCCTCAAAAATGCGCGACACTCTTGAACAGCTTTCGATATGGTTGGCGCGAGCAACCACAGAAGGCCGCGCCGCTCTAAACTCACTGCGCACCTCCACCATAGAGACTAACGATCTTGCAGAAGCCTTTCGCCGGGCGACAGAAGAGTGTCGAACAGAGAACTCCATGGAAACCTCGTTTTCAGTGATCGGCGATGTCAGGTTCATGCACCCGATCGTCCGTGACGAGGTTTACCGCGTCGGGTATGAAGCGATCAGGAACGCTTGCGTGCATTCACAAGGGAGCAAATTGCGGGTCACGCTCACTTACGCTGATGAACTCAGTGTGGACGTTGCGGACAATGGCGTGGGCTTGGATCCATTGGTCGCGGATCGGGGCAAAGAGGGACACTTCGGCCTGCAGGGAATGCGCGAGCGGGCTGCCCGGATCGCCGGCAAGCTCACGGTGATCAGTTCTCCGGAGTCGGGGACCCATGTTAAGTTGGCTGTCCCAGGCAAGATCATCTATCAAAAGACGACTTCCGATAGCCGTTGACCCCAATCCCGACGTCCAGCGTATCCGCAGTGTTGCGGCATCTCTTGAATTCGTAGTTATTGGTGAGGCTGAAGGAGCGGGACTTCGTGCTTGGCGCTATCTTCTTTGAAAATTTGTTACTGGACGGACGGTTCGCCCTGCGGGACCTTGCGGCGCAGCCCGGGATTTACCGCCACGGCGATACTCGCGCTGGCGCTGGGGATTGGCGCAAATACCGCCATCTTCACTGTGATCAACACAGTGTTGCTGCAACCGCTTTCATATCCGCATTCTGAGCGGATCGTGGAGCTTATGAGTCGCTTTCCGAACGGCGAGGGCGGGTCGGTGTCGATCCCAAAGTTCATTGTTTGGCGCGAACAGAACGACGTATTTGAGGCGAGTGCGGTTTATGATTTTGCGAGGCCCGGAATCAACATCACCGGTGGCGACCGCCCGGAGCAAATCAAGGGTATTCGCGCTTCGTCGGGTTACTTCGCGGTATTTGGCGCGCCCGAAGCGATGGGGCGTACGTATACGAAGGAAAGAAGACCCCCTCTCGGACCGAAAGTCGCGGTGATTCAGCCGACTGATCCGACGGACGACGTCATCAACATCACGGCGGATTTGGTGCTCCCAAATCCTGATTACTGACCAACCAGCTCGACGTAACTTTGCGTGCTTGAGGGACTCGTATCAAAGGAAATGGTTTGATACGCGCAACTCGTAAGGGTTTGGCCTCGCGTTCTCAACGAGTTGCAGCCGGAGAATCATGCACCTTTTGGTACACGGTCGGCTAGCTCTCCAGTCTGCCTTGGAAGGACGAGGTCCTCATTCTCACATCTAGGTGCGGCGCTCGGCGGACCATACATTCCGAGTGGCGATCATCCAAGAGTTGTCGCTTGGTGGCTCGTACTGAAATGCCGGCTACGGCCACCTCCGTAGGTAGCGTAGGGTAGCGGGTGCACGACAAGAAAGTGAAGAGTCATGCGGCCCTGGGTTCTGATCTGCGCTCCCAGAAGTCCTGAAAGCGACCACTGAGTTTCGAGCAGCGGAGAGCAATGATGGCGTTAGAACCGTGAACGGTCCAGTGCATTCCGGCGCGTTTAAGGCGCGTGCCGATGGCCACCTTGCACCCGGCCTCCACCACGCCCGTGGAAGTGCACAAACCTTGAGCGTGGAACTCCGGGTAGCGCATGCGTTCTCGGTTGGTCTGAAAATAATGGAGGCAGCGGCGGGCCTCCTCCGAACCAGATACCTGGCGCCGGATCGCGGTGAGTAGCGCTCGGAATTTTCCGGTGTCGAGTTCTGCCTTTCGGCGTTCCGCCCATTGCGCAGCCCGTGGGGCGGTAGGACCGTAAAGAGCTTTTCCGAGATCGCTCAAGTGTTGCTTGGCGTGAAAGCGGTCAACGATCTGAGTAGCATCCGGAAACTGATCGCCGGCGATGTTCCAAATCCAAACGGCCCCGTCCCCGAGCACCACCCGGCGTGGTGCTTGGCAGAAGCGTCGGCGGGTGGCCTCCCGCCAAACGCGCTGGGCGAAGGGAGAGCGTTCGGCGGCGGTATCCAATGCCGAAGCACTTTCTAGAGCGGCCGAATAAGTGACCGACCCTTCATCGCGGACCGGGGTACCTTGCTCATCCCGCGATTCCGCACTCCAAATGGTACAAAGTTTCACCTCGCCGGTCTTGGCCGATCCATCCACTTGCTTGCCGGCGTGGCCCACCAGTTCCTCGGCGCGCAAAGGAATCCCGGTTCCGTCCATACCGAGATACAAGGTTTGCGGTAGAGCAAGAGAATCGAGAGGTTCGGTGTGCACCCGTTCATCTTCGGCGATTTCTTTTCCCAGAGCTTCTGCGGTTCTCTCCACCTGCTTGGGGTCCACGGCCACCCCGGCTAGTTCGGTCAGCAGTTCACTTCCTTCCTGGAAACTTAGCAAAGCGCCCACGGTCCCGGTCATGCGCGTAAGCGCAGGAGAAAGCGAGGTATTTTCTATGCCCAGGTGCTGATCGCGAGGACAGAAGCCGTGGCCGCAACAAGAGCAGTGATAGTAGGCGCGCTCCAGTCGTAAAGGACCGAGGACACTCTGCACCTGTTTGATTCGGCGCCCGGCAAATCGCGCTGGCTGCCCACATCCACAACAAGTTCGCGAGCCTCGCTCATCGTTGGTGTCGGCGTTGAGACGCTGCTCGACCGCGGCTCCCGCCAGTTGCAAGACCTGTTGCCGCACGGCCAACTCCAGCGCTTCCAGATCCAGGTCTTCCACCGCCTGACGACCCAGAAGCGTCTCAATCTCCTGAACCACGTCGCTGGCCAGTAGATCGGCGAAGAGGTTTTTTTTTAGCCCCGCTCGCAGGGACGGCTTCCGAATCCCGCACTTGTGCGGAACAGATCTGCTCACTGACCACGATCATTTCCCGGACCAGGCTCCGGAAACGGCGGTATTCGGCGATCTGCGCTTGGGCCCGTTCGACGGCGAGGCCTTGGGGAATGACCTGAGTGACCGTCTTTCCACCAACCCGATGAGTCAGCGAATAAGACGGACCATGTCCGGGAGACCCTTTTTGGGCGCAGTGGCAGTTCGGCTTGCCACACTTACGGAAACGCGCGGTCAGAAAACCGGGACGCAGGTCGTCGATGCCGGCCAAACTGGCCGCCAGCTGATCGCGTCGATCTCGCAATGCCTGCAATGGAATGGTCATGGGACCTCCTCTGACAGACATTATAAACTGTCAGACAAGGAAAGAAAACCCCAGCTAAACCTTATCAAACATCGGACTGAATTTTCATGACGTGCTCCCTAGGGTAGCCCGCTTATTGCCTGCATGGCGGTGCTGGCGTAGAATGCACGGCCAGTGCCGGATACTTCCTCCATTGTCGGCCGCGCCTTTTCCCACTATGACGTCCTGGAAAAAGTGGGTGGCGGAGGGATGGGCGTGGTCTACAAAGCGAAGGACACACGCCTCGGCCGGAGTGTAGCCCTAAAATTCCTCCCCGACGACATCTCCCATGACCCTCAAGCGGTTGAACGATTCCGCCGCGAAGCGCGCGCGGCTTCCGCGCTCAATCATCCCAACATCTGCACGATTCACGATATTGGAGAATTTGAAGGCCGGCCGTTTATCGCCATGGAGCTGCTCGAGGGCCGGACTCTCAAGCACCGGATTGCTGGGAAACCCATTGAAATATCGGACCTCTTGGAGATCGGCATTCAGATCGCCAACGGGCTCGATGCGGCGCACTCCAAGGGCATCGTGCACCGCGACATCAAGCCCGCGAATATCTTTCTGGTGGAACGAGGGCAGGCAAAGATTCTGGATTTTGGTTTGGCTAAGCTGGCACCTACCCTCCGTCATGCCGCCGAATCAGCGAGCGACGCCTCCATGCGCACGCAAACACATCTGCTTGCTGCAGAGCAACTGACAAGCCCGGGCAGCTCGATGGGCACGGTGGCGTACATGTCGCCGGAACAGGCGCGGGGGGAGGAACTAGACGCGCGCTCGGATTTATTTTCGCTCGGTGTGGCGCTCTACGAGATGGCGACCGGGTCGGTTCCGTTCTCGGGGGCAACGTCGGCGGTGATTTTCAATGGAATCCTGAATTCGACACCACCGCCTGCGAAGGAGTTCAATTCGCGCCTGCCCTTGGAGATGGAACACATCCTTGGCAAGGCGCTCGAGAAAGATCCCGACTTGCGGTACCAGACTGCAGGGGAACTCCGCGCCGACCTGAAGCGCCTCATTCGCGACATCGAATTGAGCCGGCGACCGGCTACTGCGGAGAAGGGCGCTTCGGGTCCTGGGGCGCACGCGGCTGCCGCCAAGCAAAAATCAGTCGCGGTGCTGTACTTCGAAAACCAGAGCGGCGCGAAAGAGGACGAATACTTCCGCGACGGAATTACCGAAGATATCGTCACCGAGCTTTCGAAGATCGCGCAACTGGAAACCTTTACCCGCTCGGAGATGCTTGCATTCCGCGACAAGCCGGTGACGGCGCAACAGGTGGGCCAGCAGCTCGGGGCCGCCTACGTGCTCGAAGGTTCCATCCGGCGTGCCGGCAGCCGTGTGCGGATCACCGCACAACTGGTGGAAGCCTCCACAAGGCATCCCGTCTGGGCCGAGCGCTACGACCGGCAACTGGAAGACGTGTTCGCCATCCAGGAGGAAATCGCTCGGAGCATCGCCCAGGCTCTGCGCATCACACTTACCCCGCAGGAAGAAAAAACCATCGCGCGCAAGCCCACGGAAAACCCGCAGGCGTATGATTTTTATCTGCGCGGAAGGAACTACACGCGCCGCGAGAATATGGACTACGCGCTGCAAATGTTCGAACAGGCCATCCAGCTGGATTCGATTTTTGCTCTGGCGCACGCCGGGATTGCGAACCTGTGCGGGCTGATCTACGAGATTCGCGAGCAGAACCCCAAATGGATTGAACGGGGACTGGCTGCTTGCGACCGGGCTACGGCTCTTGCACCCGACCTGCCGGAGGTTTTGGTAGCGCGCGCGCGCATCTGCTATGCACAGAAGAAATACGAGGAGGCCGCGCTTCTGGCGTGGCGCGCCATCGAACGCAAGGCCGACTGCGAAGGATCCTGGAACATCCTCGGCCGCGCGTATTTTGCCTCCGGACGTTTCGAAGACGCTGTGGCGCTCACCGAGCGAGCCATCGAAGCCAATGGCGATGACTATAATATTTATATGCCTTATGTTCTGTCGCTAGAACGCCTGGGGCGGAGAAGAGAAGTCGAGCAGGTCAGGGGGCGCATGGGCAAGGTCCTTCGCCAGCAACTGGAGTTGGTTCCGGAGGACGTGCGCGCCCGCATCCTGCTGGCTACGAACCTCGCCTATTCCAAGCAAGACGCGGACGAGTGTATCCGGCACCTGCAGACCGCCGTGGCCCTTCGCCCCGCAGATCCCAACACCCTTTACAATGCCGCTTGCACTTATGGTGTCCTTGGAAAAAAGGCAGAGGCGCTCGAGACATTCAAAAAGGCCATCGAGGTCGGATACAGTAACCTGAATTGGGCGGCTAAGGATGCCGATCTCGATTGTCTACACGACGACACCGAATTCCAGAAACTCGTAGGCCGCAGTGAAGGGCCAGCGTTGTAGGAATACTGCTCGGGCATCGAATCATCGAGTATCGGCGGCGGCAGGAAAAACCTTCTGAATACGCTAACACGCACCGCTGCGCGGTCCCTATCGAAATATCGAACTTCTTCGCCAGCTGGCGGAAGGTGGCCTTCCGACACCAGTAGGCTTCTGCAATGGCTTTGCGGTCTTCGGAGCTGAGCTGTGTTCGAGGTAGCCGGCCGATTCTTTTGCCTTTGGCGCGAGCGTTTCGCATCCCAGCACGGACACGCTCCCGAATACAGTCCCGCTCGAATTCGGCGAAAGCTGAAAGCACTTGATCAGCGAGTACAATCCTCACCGACGCAGATCGAGGCGGACGAGCCAGCGGAAAGGAAACAATGGCTCCACCGCGGCACCAAGATGGCAGTCAAGGAACTCGAGGAAAACGCAGAAAGATGCGATTTCTTCGTTGGAGGGAGGACGTGCTTCAACTGTCTTGGCTCAGCCGGAAATGGAGAGGCGACGTTTTCCGTTAATGAAGATTCCGCCCCTTCGGGGCGGGGATTTTCGAGGCATGAGAGGCTATCGTCCGATGCCGGTTTCTGCTGGTAGATGCCCAGCGCGAGAGGATCGGCTCCCGCGCTGTTTCGCATCGGCTCGATGAGCTCTACCAGGTTATCCCTCAGCATGGTTGCATCCCTGCATGGCCCGCTTCTGTTTCACCTGGCGAAGTCATTGTAGCCGCGTTCGAAGAATGCGCAAGCAGTGATGCTTGCGGTTGCCGGCGAAGTTGTCGGTGGCTACGTGCTTGCTCCAACTTGCGATCCCGTGCGGCGTGGATCTCGGCCTGTCGGCCGGCGAGCATATCGTGCGGCGTCACGTAGCCGATGGCACTGTGAAGGCGTACCCCGTTGTAGTGATCCACATAGTTTTGAATCAGGCGTTGTGCATCTTCCCGAGTCAATGGTGTCAGTGGGCGAATGCACTCCGATTTTAGGGATTGGTGCCAGCGTTCCAATTTGCCGTTCGATTGTGGATAGTAAGGCGACGTTCGCACATGGGTCATACCCGCGATGCGGATGAACTCCTTGAAGTCCCGGGCGATGAACTGTGGCCCGTTGTCGGAAATGATCCGCGGTTTCGCTTCCGGATACTTCTCCCGCGCTCGCTCAAGAATCACTTCGATTTCTGCTTCGGTCATCGATTCCCGTAGATCCCAATGAACGATCGAACGGCTGTAGCCGTCCAGAATGCTGCACAGGTAGTAGAAGGTACCGCTCACGTTGATGTAGGAAACATCGATATGCCAATGCTGGTGCGCCTGCGGTGGCTGCTCAAAACCGGTCCCCTTGCGCGAAGGCTTTCTCTTCCACCGCGAGAGTAGTCCGGCTCGTTGCAGCACCCGCCAAACGCTGGATGGACTGACGGCCACAATGTCGGCATCCAGCATCATGAACGTCAGCCGCCGATATCCTTCCAGCGGATTCTTCCAATGGAATCCGATGATCGCCTCTTTCTCCCACGGCTCCAGCCAAAAATCACGGGGAACCCAACCATTGTGCTCATTCACGCGCCCGTAGCGCTCTCGCCAGTCGTAGAACTTGCTAGCCCCCACCCCCAACCAGCGGACCAATCGCCCGGCGCCGATCTCCGTCTTTTCCGACCAGCGCCGGACGAAATCCACCACCTGGTCCCGCACATCGTGCGGCACCCACACCTTGGTCAAAGCTCCCCAAGACTTTTTTTTAAAGCGATGTGCTCGGCCATCAGTTCGGCCAGGACCTCGTCCTTGGTCTGCACTTTTTTCTCCAAGAACTCGATCCGCTTCTGCTTCTCTTCGACCTGAACCGCGGGGCGTTGCTTCGATTGGAAGGCGGCGGCTCCGTTCTCGAAGAACTCTTTCTGCCAGCGGTAGAACACCGTCGGCCGCAGGCCCAGTTCCTCACAGAGATCGGAAACCGGCACCTTATCCAACAGGTGGCGCCTCAGGATGGCAACCTTCTCGTCTGAACTGTAATGCTTTCGTTCCTTTCGCATGGGTCCTCTCCGTTTATATTAACGGAAGGACGCCATTTTCCATTTCCAGCTGAGGCGGGACACAACCAGATGGAACGGTGATCAGGAGGCAACGTACCGTTACTCACGTAATTCCAGCCTCGCAACGTCGCGCTGTCGAGCGAGTCGCCGGAGTTTTGTTCTCAGATATTCTCAAGTTGGAAGACAGCGCAAAAGACGGACGGGTCAACTAGCTGTGTTCTCAAAACTTATGAAACAGTTGATGGGCCCGCCAGGATTCGAACCTGGGACCAACGGATTATGAGTCCACTGCTCTAACCAACTGAGCTACGGGCCCGCAGCTTCACAACATACTACAAGACCAAGACCTCACGAACAAAGGCGGTCCGCTGGCTCGAAGACTCGATTCCTATTAGAACGCGCGCGCAATCAAGTGCTGGGCGGTCCTCGGATCCCCCCACCTCCCTAACCAAATCGCCGCCCCCTGAAAATCTCTTGCTGTGACCAAACCGGGGCCCGTGCATCTAATCGGTTTGTCCCAAAGGCTCAGCAGTCTAGAATTGTCTACGTACCGAGGGCTGAATCGAATATGGCGAAGCCAATTTTGCTGAGCGTGGACGACGACCCGGATGTACTGCGGGCGATTGAGCGAGACTTACGATCGCATTACGGCGCCGAGTATCGGGTGATTGGAAGCGGTAACCCCGAGGCCGCGCTCGAACTCTTAAAGCAGCTCCAGGTGCGCAACGACAGCGTCGCCTTGCTCCTCGCCGACCAGCGCATGCCGCGCATGGATGGCGTCGCATTTCTGCAGGAGGCGATGCGAATTTTCCCCAACGCCAAGCGCGCGTTGCTCACCGCCTATGCCGACACCAACGCCGCCATCAGCGCGATCAATCAAGCCAACATCAATTACTTTTTTCTGAAGCCGTGGGATCCTCCCGGCGATCACCTTTACCCACAGATCGATGACTTGCTGGATGATTGGCGAGCTTCCTATCGGCCAAAGTTCGAGGGAATTCGAGTATTGGGCACCCGCTGGTCGCCTCGCTCGTACGAACTAAGAGATTTCCTCGCGCGCAACCGTGTGCCGTATCAGTGGATCGACGTGGAAACTTCCGCCAACGACCCGGAGACCAAGCAACTTCTCGAAGCCTTGGGTTCGGAAGCCGCCAGCCTGCCCATTGTCCTCTTTCCCGACGGCACAAAACTTCTCGAGAGCGTTCCCACAGAAGTGGCGCAAAGAGTCGGCTTGCAAACCCGCGCACAAACCAATTTCTACGACCTGGCGATCATTGGCGGAGGACCCGCGGGCCTGGCTGCCGCTGTCTACGGCGCATCGGAAGGATTGCACACCGTGATGATCGAGCGCGAAGCGCCGGGTGGCCAGGCGGGAATGAGTTCGCGCATTGAGAATTATCTCGGGTTCCCGAATGGCCTCAGCGGCGGTGATCTCGCCCGGCGTGCGGTGGTGCAGGCCCAGCGTTTTGGAGTGGAAATCCTGTCGCCGCAGGAAGCACTCAGTGTCCGAATGGAAGGATCCTACCGCTTCGTCAAGTTGGCAGACGGCAACGAGATTTCCTGCCATGCTCTGATGATCGCCACCGGAGTGCAGTGGCGGCGTCTGGAAGCCCCGGGAATCGATCGGTTGCAAGGCGCCGGCATCTACTACGGCGGCGGCGCGACGGAAGCGATGTCCTGCAAAGGTGAGATCACCTACGTGGTGGGTGGGGCGAACTCGGCGGGCCAGGCGGCAATGAACTTCGCGAAGTATGCCGAACGCGTTGTAATACTGGTGCGCGGAAGCTCTCTTGCCAGCACCATGTCGCAATACCTGATCGACCAAATCCAGGAAACCCCCAATATTCAGGTTTGGTCGCACGCCAGCGTGACTGAGGCTCATGGCGGAACCCACCTGGAAGAAATTTCGGTGCTCTGCACGGATACCAACAAAGTGGAACGCGTGCCGGCAACTTCGATGTTCATTTTCATCGGAGCGCAGCCGCGAACGGACTGGCTGGCCGACGTCGTCGAGCGCGACGAACGCGGGTTCATCCTCACCGGTCCCGATCTGGTTCGCGATGGCTTGCGCCCTCAGGGATGGACGCTCGATCGAGATCCCTTCCTGCTCGAAACCAATGTTCCCGGCCTTTTTGCGGTTGGCGATGTGCGCCACGGCTCGGTAAAACGGGTGGCTTCTGGAGTCGGCGAGGGATCGGTGGCGGTGCAGTTCATCCACCAATATCTGAGCAAGGTCTAAAGGGATTCAATGATCGAAAATTCGGAACTACTCGGAGTCCCGGCGTTCGCCGGTTTGCCGGAAGACCAGATCACCTGGTTCATCAGCCAGTCGCAGGAAATAACTCTCCAAGCCGGCGATGCGTACTTTCGCGAAGGTGATCCTGCGGACGCGATGTACGTGATCCTGTCGGGCGAAGGTCAGGTCCGCGGCGGAGTCGGCGGCGAATTAGTGACGTTTGAGATGAAGCCGGGCACCGTAACCGGCGTCCTGCCGTTTTCCAGGATGAAGCAATTCACCTACGCGGCGCGAGCGATCACCGACGTCCGGGCCCTGCGTTTTCCAGCTTCCCAGTTTCCCGACACTCGTACAGCGCATGCCGGACTTGGCTCAGCGTCTGGTGGGAATGATGTCCGACCGGATCCGCGAAACCACCCGCATCGAGCAGCAACGCGACCGCCTGGCTTCCCTCGGAAAGCTATCCGCGGGACTCGCGCACGAACTCAACAATCCAGCTTCCGCCGCCCGGCGCGCCACCAGCCAGCTGCGTGAGGTCCTGAAGCGCATTCGCGATGCCAGTCACGAATTGGGAAGACGCGACCTAACCTCCGCCCAAAGAGCGGAAATCGAGAAGTTGGAAGCGTCGTTCGTCCAACAGGACGAAATTCCGCCCGATGCCCTCACCATGAGCGACCTGGAAGAGCAGATTGATTCCTTGTTGCGCAGCCACGGACAAAACGACATGTGGCAAATGGCCGCCGATCTGGCGCGCAAGAATATCCAGCCGCAGGCGCTCGAATCGCTGTTCGCAATCTTCGACCCAGACACCGCCCGCGCCGCGCTGGTGAGGATCGCCGCTTCGGTCGAGATCGCCACCCTGCTCAACGAAATCGAGAGCGGCACATCGCGAATTTCCGACCTGGTCCGCGCCATCAAGGAATACACCTTCATGGACCAGACCCCGTTACAGAACGTCGACATCGTGAAAGGCCTGGAAAACACCCTCACGATCCTGAATCACAAGCTCAAACATGGAGTCACGGTCGAGCGCGACTATCAACGCGTTCCTCTTTTCGTGAATTCGTTCGGCAGCGAGCTGAATCAGGTTTGGACCAACATCATCGACAACGCCATCGACGCCATGGGTGGCAACGGAAAGCTCCTGATCCGCACCTATCGGGATGACCAGTGCGCGGTAGTCGAGATCGTCGACAATGGGCCAGGAATTCCAGCCGAGATCCAAAAGCACATCTTCGAGCCCTTCTTCACCACCAAAGAAGTCGGCGAAGGCACCGGTCTTGGCCTCGACACCGTTCAGCGCATCGTGAAGAAGCACCACGGCAGCATCCAAGTGATGTCCAAGCCCGGCGAAACCCGCTTTCAAATCTGGCTCCCACTCGCAGAGGCCCCAGCCAAGGCGTCTTAGCTCCCGCCCGTTGGTAACGGCTTCACGCGGACCAGCGTTTGCTACGGCGTGGCTTTGCGAAGGACTGCGCTGGATTTTTCATCGATGGCAATCTGGCTGAAGAAGTCACGCACTTCCGCCAGTTTTTCCGTGGGGACTACCAGATCTTTTATTTCGTAGGAGCGGGTGAAATGTAGGATGTTGTCTTTGACCTGGACGTCGCTTTTGTAGGTGCCGTAGTCGCACACCGCCCGCACCGCCGGGGGGAGTTCGTCCACCACGTACCCGGCCGGCAGCGCGATATCAAAGTTGTCGGTTTGCAGGGTAGCTTCCCCAAACTCGATGGGATATTTTCGCGGCTTCCCAGTGAGAATGCTGGAACCGTTTTCACCCAGCACCCGCGGGCGAACGATCAGCAGATCACCCGCGGTCTTGGCGTACCCCGCGACCTGAAATTTGTAATCCAACGTCAATGTCTCGTCGTACTTATCGAGATTGCCGAGGGAGGCGCCGGTGAGGGCGAAGTTGCTGAGGTACGCTCCCAGGAATTTCTCGAAGATCTTGGCACGGTCGGCGGGAGCTGAACCTACAAACTGCTGGCGGCTTAGTGCAGCCGGACCGCCCCAGCGCAATTCGCGCACCTCGCCGTTCAGGTCGCCACCCGACGATAGCGTGAGATTTCCAGTGCGCATCATCCGATTGGTGCTCGAAGGCAACAGCGGAAGCAAAATCAGTTTGCCGCCGTCGGCTGTCATCACCAGACCATAGCTTTCCTGCAGTCTATTAGGCAAATAACCCAGTGGGACGTACGGGCTGGTGGGATCGAAAAATAATAGCCGCCCGAGCTGAGGATCGTCCACCATCGCGTAGAGTGTGGTGGTAGGCATATCGGGTGGTATCCGGATGGCCATCACCATGTGGTTGCCGTAGATCGAAGGGAATCCCGGAGTGATCACCCCGCGCTGGGTATCGATCATCACATAGTACGAATCGATCCCGATTTCCTTCAGCATGGCGCTCAGCAGTGTCGCTTTGTCCTTGCAGTCCCCATACTGATGCTTGAAGACGTCCGCGGCTGGATGCGGCTGGAAACCGCCGATCCCCACTTCGACGGCAAAGTAGCGAATCTGCTGCTGCACGTAGGAAGCGAGCGCCTGCATTTTCTGCAGCGGGTCGGAGATCTCGGCGGTGAGCTCGGCCACCTTTTGCTGGAGCGCGGGTGAAGGCAGGCGGCTCAAAGAAGTAAGGCCGGCATACCACACGCCGATGTCCTTCCACGAACCAGTGGTTTTCGCGCGAAGGCTTGCGTCGCGGGGAAAATATTTGATGTCCATTCGCCCGGCGATGGTTCGAAAGGGCGGCATCTTCGGTTCCACTTCGATCCCCGGGATGTTTTCGACTTCCCAAACGTACAAATTGTTCGCTGACGACTTCGGTTCTTGCTTGGGAAAATTGGCCCAATACTCGGCAAACTCCCATCCGGGTGGCACTTGCAAAGAAAATCGCGCGCGGCGCGTGGGGATCATTTCTTGGAATCCCCAGCTGTCTTCAAACACGAATGGTCGATGTTTCCGGATGACTTCAAAACCCACCACATTTCCGGAGTCCGCGGCGGGGTACCGAATCGTTTTGACCCGTTGGTCGGTAAACACTTCGTAGTTGCCCATGCTGCTCTCGACGATATCTTTTTCTCTTACTTCCAGTTCCTTGCCATCGGAAGTCAAAGTCCAACCCCTGAAGGAGGAGACTTTCGTTTCGTTATCGAACGGGAAGCTAGTCCATGAGTATTCTTGGCGAGCCTCGGGCCGCAGCAGCTTGTACGCCACTCGATATCTGGTTTCGATGTCACCGTTGTCCTTAACGGTAGTTTGCTCGTCACGCAGCAGGACCACCGCGACCGTCTCTTTGGGATAATCGGGCAACGTTTCGTGCGCGGCGGTACGCATCCATTCCGGGACGGTGTCCGCAACCACGGGTGGCGATAACCAAACCAGGGCCGCGAGCACCAACGCCGTGATTACCGCAGCGGCGACCGGGCTAGTGGTTGGTGGCCGTTTCCGTATTTTGCAGCACGATTTGCGTTTCATCGTCGGTTTTCACCGTGTTGAAGAAACCGCGCAAAGCGGGATAGGTGGTGACCGGAAAGTGCATCCCTTCAATCAGCAGAACGCGCTTTGCTTCCACCACTTCACCCTGTTGCGTCGCGGAGATCTCATACGACACAACGCCGGGCTTCACTTTCCGGCTGGGCGGGGTCGCTTCGACTTTGTAGCCCGCGGGGATGTGGATTCTCGTATCGTCAATCTCTTCGTACGGACTCTGAAAATGGATGGGGTTGACGCGCTTTTCTGGATGAAAGGCCGCCGCCTGGCGTGCTTGAATAAACGATACTGGCACTAGCATCCGGCGGCCCGCAGACGTTCCCAGGTTCGGGATCGTCACCGTACCCTCTACGTGCAGCGGGAGCTCGTTGTCGTCCCAGTTGGTGATCGCGGCCACCTCGAAGTTGGCCCCCTCCGGCAACCACCGCTTGATTTCATCTTCCTCGGATTTCTGGCGGCCGGTTTCATCCTCTTGGTGTCTTCGTTCGCGGTGTTGAGCGCCCATTCTTCCGGTGAAGTCCACCTGCAGTTTTCCGGTGGCCTGCCCTTCCGTATCGATGACCAGGTCAGCATTTCGAACGATCGTGCCCTCCGCCGCTGTCGGCGGCGGCACTATGGCCACGTCGGTTTCGCCTTTGCTGCATTTGATCCCTTCGGCACCGGCTTCGTACCACGGAAGAATTCCGAAGGGGTAGGTGCTGGCGGAAGGATCGAGGAAATAATCCTGGGTGCCGGCATGGACCCAAACGAGTTCGGCTACCAGCTCCCCTCTGTCCATCAATTCAGGACGGAAGGGATGACCGCTGCGCGGGGCGATAAAGATCTCGAAGGCCGGAAACCCGGCGGCGCGCGCCAGACCGAGAAACGTGAAATTCACCTGGCGACCGGTGGCGTACCCGTTCCGGAAGACGTCTTCGACGTTCGCGTCCGGTTTGATTTCCTCCTGCTTTTGTTCTTTTTGCGTCCGCGAACTTTCCATCGACAAATTGCGGATCTTTTGCACCCGCGCGTAGATTTTCCGCAGTTTTGTCTCCGGCGGATCATCCGCCTTAACGATGTTCGCTAGTTCGCTACCCAGCACGCGTTTCTTGTTTACAAAGTGATCCGCTTCGTCCGACCATTTCGTCGCTTGGCGCTTCCAGTATTGGGCCGGGGTTTCATTCGCCGGCTCATCGAGTGGCCGGTAGAAAAATTCCACGTGGACTTCGAGGGTGGACCACGGGGGCATGTATTCTTCGTCTTCCAACCCGGCGATATTATGAATTTCCATTGTGTACATCCCGTTCGCCTGCCTCACTGGACGGGTTCCGTCCGGCAAGCCGAACTGGCGGTACAAGAGCGGGAGGGCATAACTGCTGGTGCGCGGTTTGATGGTGAACCGTGCGTCGCGAATGTACAAAGACGAGGTGATCGTCCAACGTTCGCTGATGTATCGCTGCGTATCGCCTTGCTGCCGATACTTGTACTCGATGATGCAACCGGGATGAACATCCGGCAGCGTGAACGTTTTTGCCAGATACTTGGACCCGCCGCCTTTGGTGAGCGTTTTTTCGTACACCTTACCGTCAAAGTTCACCACCCGGCCATCGGGCTCAATGGTTCGGCCGCGCACGTCCTCGATGTTTACCACCTCCCGGTTGAAGGGCAGTTCCACGTCGCCCGCCGCGACCCCTTCCTGGGTGAAGATTTTTATCCGCATATATTCTTCCACGCTGGATTCTTGCGAGTCGATATCGCTGGACCGGTACAGAATCATGGCTCTTGAGCCGGGGCTGGCGGGGTTGTCCTTGAGCGCCAGGTCTTCGGGGGAAACCGCCAGCCAGCTCTCTGCTGCCGTTGGCCGCAGCGGAGCAGCGCAAAGAACTACCAAGAACATCGCGACGCTACAAACGAATCGGTAGGTACGATTCATGGCGAATGCTCTCTCCCAGGTACCCGAAGGATCGGGATACCGAACTGTGATGCCGCGCGTGGCGGCCTGGAGTACGGGGCCCAGTTCTAAAAGGTGGAGGCGGCAAACATTACTCCGAGTTGGCACCTGTGTCAACGGCTCGAGTGGCCATCTCACATCAGTAAACCTCGCTGCCAGATCGCACTATTTCCGCGGCCAATCGCGGTCCGAGCGAAATCGAGATTGGCCGTATCGCCGAGATCGGGGAGTTCCGTCCACTTTGCTTCGAAAAGTTCGAGACGTCCGCCAGCATCCACAATAAAGTCAACTTCGCGAGTCTATGCTCGATCGACGCTAGACTGCAGCGGAGCGCCCTCAATGCCCAGCACCGGATGCGGAATGTAAGGCGCTTCCAGCCGCGCCACCTCGTCCTCGGAAAGCTTCACCTCGAGCGCCGCAATCGCATCGTCAAGATGTCCCGGTTTGGTGGCCCCAATGATCGGCGCGGTGACGTAAGGTTTTGCAAAGTGCCAAGCCAGCGCCACCTGCGCAGAAAGAATTCCTCGCGCTTTCGCGACCTCCTCCACCCGTTCCACCACCGCTCGATTCGCTTCTTCCATAGCGTTGTACAGCTTCTCGCCAAACGGATCGGAGCCGCCCCGCTGGGTATCTCCCTTCTGCGCCCACGGGCGCGTCAGCCGCCCGCGCGCCAGCGGACTCCAGGGAATCACCCCGATCTGCTCGGCCACGCACAGCGGCATCATCTCCCGCTCTTCTTCGCGGTATAAGAGGTTGTAGTGATTTTGCATCGCAATAAATCGCGTCCAGCCGTTTTGCGCGGCCACATACAGCGCCTTGGCGAATTGCCAGGCGAACATCGACGACGCCCCGATGTACCGCGCCTTCCCGGACTTCACCACATCGTGCAGCGCTTCCAGCGTTTCCTCGATCGGCGTTAGATAGTCCCAGCGATGAATTTGATACAGGTCGACGTAGTCGGTGCCTAGCCGCCGCAGGCTGTGGTCGATTTCGGTAAGAATGGCTTTGCGCGAGAGCCCACGGGCGTTGGCATCCTGGCGCGTGTTGAAATACACCTTGGTGGCCAGTACGATCTCGTCGCGAGTGGAAAAATCTCGCAGCGCGCGGCCCACGATTTCTTCGCTGGTTCCGTCGGAGTAGGCGTTGGCGGTGTCGAAGAAATTGATGCCGGCTTCCAGCGCCTGGCGAATGAACGGCCTACTTTTTTCTTCATCCAGCGTCCAGGTGTGGCTGCCGCGCTCGGGGACGCCGTAACTCATGCAGCCCAGACAGAGCTGTGAAACTTTCAGGCCGCTGTTTCCCAGTCGGACGTATTTCATGGTTTTGCCTGCCTCTCGGGGTTTACGGCATCCCGGTGCACATTCAGAACCGCGCCGGGTGCGGACACCGAAGGAATCTTACCCCACATTTCCGAGCCCAGTCGGCCGGGTGATCCCCGGTTGGGTTTGGCAGCGCGGCCACCCGACCAAGCAAATCCCCGCAGATTGTCGAAACCTGCGCGAGTTGCCGTGCATCCATTACACTGAGTAGTTGCCGCCAGCGGTAGCGCCGCACGATTAACCATGTATACGACTGAATCGGCGAGACTTACAACAAACCTGCCGTCGTCGGTAAACTGAGCGCAGCGGTCTTGAGATCGAAAAAGGGGTAGTGTCACTCGATGTGGATTGTTAGGCTGGCGCTTCGGCGTCCTTATACCTTCGTGGTTGCCTCGATTCTGCTCCTGATCCTGGGACCGGTTTCGATCCTGCGCACGCCAACCGACATTTTTCCCAGCATCAATATTCCAGTGATCAGCGTGCTGTGGAATTACGTGGGCCTCGATCCCGACCAGATGTCCCAGCGGATCGTCTTTAACTACGAGCGCATCCTGACCACCACGGTCAACGACATTCAGCACATCGAATCGCAATCGCTGAACGGGATTGCGGTCGTGAAAATCTTCTTCCAGCCGGGCATCAATATTGGGAACGCGGTGGCGCAAGTGACCGCGGTCTCGCAAACCTCCTTGCGCCAGTTGCCACCGGGAACCAATCCCCCGCTAGTGATTCAATACAACGCTTCCACCGTACCCATCCTGCAGCTGGCGCTGTCGGGCAATGGCCTCTCCGAACAGCAACTCTTCGATATGAGTGTGAACTTCATCCGCACCAGCTTGATCACCGTCCCTGGGGCGGTCGTGCCGTACCCATACGGAGGGAAACAGCGGCAGGTGATGGTGGATTTGAACACCGCGCAGTTGCAGGCGAAGAATCTATCGCCGAATGACGTGGTAAACACCATCAATGCCCAAAACCTGATCCTGCCGGCGGGCACCGCGAAGATCGGGGAATACGAATATGAAGTGAATTTGAACAGCGCTCCGGAACGAATCCAGGAACTCAACGATCTGCCCATCAAAACCGTCGGTACCGACACGGTTTACGTGCACGACGTAGCCAACGTTCGCGACGGTTTTGCGCCGCAGACCAATATCGCGCGGGTCGATGGCCAGCGCGCGGTGCTGATGGTGGTGCTCAAATCGGGGAATGCCTCAACCCTGGATGTCGTTTCCAGCATCAAGAAAATGCTGCCGACGGTTCAGGCCGGTCTCCCGCCCGCACTGGACATCAAGCCGTTTTCCGACCAATCCATCTTCGTGCGCGCCTCGGTCAACGGCGTGGTGCGCGAAGCCCTGATCGCCGCATGCCTGACCGCCATCATGATTTTGGTTTTCCTCGGAAGTTGGCGCAGCACCCTGATCATCGCGGTTTCCATTCCGCTCTCGATTCTGACGTCGATCATCGTCATGAGCGCCCTGGGTGAAACCATCAATATCATGACCCTCGGCGGGTTGGCTCTGGCGGTAGGAATTCTGGTGGACGACGCCACCGTGGAAATTGAGAATATCAATCGCAACCTGAGCCAGGGCAAGGAAATCGTTCAGGCCATTCTGGATGGCGCGTCGCAGATCGCCATTCCTGCCTTCGTATCGACCCTGGCGATCTGCATCGTGTTTGTGCCCATGTTCTTCCTCACCGGTGTGGCCCGCTACCTCTTTGTGCCTCTGGCCGAGGCGGTGGTCTTCGCGATGCTGGCGTCCTACTTGCTCTCGCGAACCCTGGTGCCGACCATGGCCAAGTATCTGCTGGTCTCGCAGAGCGAAGAAGAGGCCCGGGCGGCGGCGGAAAAGTCGCGCAACCCCCTGGTGCGGATGCAAATAAAGTTCGAAGAGGGATTCGAGCATTTGCGCGAGCGCTACCACCATTTGCTCGAGAGTTGCATCGAGCACCGCAAGTTGTTCGTTGTCTGCTTCTTGCTTTGCTGCCTGGCTTCCTTTGGCTTACTGCCTTGGCTCGGGCAGGATTTCTTCCCCAGCGTCGATTCCGGTGAATTCAAGCTGCACATGCGCGCTCCTACCGGAACTCGAATCGAAGACACCGCGGCCATCTGCGACCGCGTGGAAAGCGAAATTCGCGAAGAGATACCGAAAAGCGAATTGCGCACCATCATCGACAATATCGGCCTGCCTTACAGCAGCATCAATCTTTCCTACAGCAATTCCGCGCCGGTGGGCACCGCGGACGCCGATATCACCGTATCCCTGCGGCCCAAGCATCGTCCCACTGCCGAATACGTTCGCGCTCTACGCGCTAAGCTCAATCGCGATTTCCCCTCGGTCAGCTTCTACAACCTTCCTGCGGACATCGTCAGCCAAATTCTGGACTTCGGATTGCCCGCGCCGATCGACGTCCAGGTAGTCGGCAGAGATTTGGCCGCCAATCGCGTGGTTGCCGACAAATTACTCAACCAGCTCAAATTTATTCCTGGCACCGTGGACCTGCGCATCCAGCAGCAATTCAATCAGCCGCTGCTGCACATCGACGTCGATCGCACCAAGGCCCAGCAGGCCGGCTACAGCGAGCGCGACGTGGCGCAAAACGTGCTCGTCTCGCTCAGCGGAAGCTTTCAGACCAGTCCGTCCTTTTGGCTCGATCCTAAATCCGGCGTCACCTACAGCATCGCCACCCAGACCCCGCAGTACCGGGTGGATTCGCTGAGCGACCTCCAGAATATTCCCATCACCGGAAACAGCGGCCACCCCCAGCCCGAAATCCTGGCCAGCATCGCGTCTTACAAACGCTCGGCAGAAAGTGGCATCGTTTCCCACTACAACATTGCTCCGGTAATCGACATCTTCGGCGCGGTGCAGGGAAGAGACCTCGGTGGCGTGTCTCGTGACATGAAGCCTATTATCGACGCCGCCCGCAAAAACCTCCCGCGCGGTACGCAGCTAACCGTCCGCGGCGAGATCGACACCATGAATTCGTCCTTCCAGGGCCTCTTGGGCGGGCTGGCCTTTGCGATTTTGCTGGTGTACTTGCTGATCGTGGTCAACTTCCAGTCGTGGCTCGATCCCTTCATCATTCTGATGGCGCTGCCGGCCGCGCTCGCGGGCATCGTGTGGATGCTGTTCGTCACCCGAACCACCGTAAGCGTGCCTGCACTGACCGGCGCAATCATGTGCATGGGCGTAGCCACCGCCAATAGCATCCTGGTGGTGAGCTTCGCCAAGGAACAGTTGGTGGAAGGAATGGAATCGGGAGCCGCGGCGCTGACCTCCGGCTTTACGCGATTTCGTCCAGTGTTGATGACCGCGCTGGCCATGATCATCGGCATGCTGCCGATGTCATTGGGGCTGGGCGAAGGTGGAGAGCAGAACGCACCGCTGGGGCGCGCGGTAATCGGCGGGTTGCTGTTTGCGACGGTGGCCACCCTTTTCTTCGTGCCGGTTTTCTTTAGCGTGGTTCACAAATCGGCCAACGTGGAACCCACCAACCCGCTGCTGCAGGACGGCGGCGAGTAAGATGGGGTTCGGAGCGAGCGTAACCGAGGAAGGAAAGAGGATTTATGAGCGAGCCAGGGGATAGAGACGCAGCACCGCGCAGCGAGCGCGGGGCGGATTTAAAACAGCGGCCCAAGCGCGGCGTATGGATCGCGATCATCGGCTTGATCGTGGTGGCCTGCGTGGTAGCCGCCGGAATATTGCCGCGGATAAAAGCGAAGGCCGACTTGCGCGGCGAGACCAACGACTTGGCGGTACCCACCGTTCAGGTGATCGAGCCCAAGCAGGGCGCGGCCGCCGAGGAGATTGTGATTCCCGGAAACGTGCAGCCGTTTATCGATTCGCCGATCTACGCGCGGACCAACGGGTATTTGAAAAAGTGGTACATGGACATCGGAACCCATGTCAAGACCGGGCAGCTGTTGGCGGAAATCGATACCCCGGAAGTGGACCAACAGCTTCAGGGAGCAAAATCGGATTTGGCCACTGCGGAGGCCAACGAGAAGCTGGCCGGGACTACTTCCGCTCGCTACCAGGATTTGAAAAGCACCGACTCGGTATCCAAGCAAGACGTAGATAACGCGGAAGGAGATTTCGCGGCGAAGAAGGCGACCCGAGAGTCCGCCGCCGCCAACCTCAAGCGGCTCGAGGATACCCAGGCCTTTCAGAAGATCTACGCTCCGTTCGACGGGGTGATCACCGCGCGCAACACCGACGTGGGCAATTTGATCAATTCGGGAAATGGCGGTGCGGCGCAAGAGCTTTTCCACATCGCGCAGACCAGTAAAATGCGCGTCTTCGTGAACGTCCCGGAACAGTATTCGCAAGCAGCCAAGCCCGGATTGACCGCCGATTTGACCCTGGCGGAATTTCCGAATCGCCGTTTCACCGGAAAGTTGACGCGCACCTCCAACTCCATCGATCCCGGTACGCGGACCCTGCTGGTGGAAGTGGATGTGGATAATCCTACCGGCGAGCTTTTTCCCGGCGCTTACGCGCAAGTGCATTTGAAACTGCCCAACGGCAATCCTGTATTTATTTTGCCGGTTAGCGCTTTGGTCTTTCAAACTGCGGGATTGCAGGTAGTCACCGTGGATGGCAACAACAAAGCGGTGATCAAGCCAGTGACCCTCGGGCGCGACTATGGCTCGGAAGTGGAAGTGGTCACCGGCATCGCCGGCGGCGATAAAGTGGTTACCAACCCGCCCGATTCGATCGTCGACGGCGAATTGCTGCGCATCGCTACGCCAAAGCCACAAGGACCGCCGGATTCGGCCGGGCGGTCGCGGTGACCTCTGTGAATCGGCCATCGGAGCGCGCCGGAGCGCCGCGCGGGAAACACCCGCGTCGGAATCTCCGGGTTTCCTACGGCATGCTTTGTACAGCCATGGTCGCCCTCGGCGGCTGCATGGTCGGCCCGAAATATTCGCGCCCGGCCGCCGAAGTGCCGGCCGCGTACCAGGAAACCGCCGCCGATTGGAAAACGGCGCAGCCGAGTGACGACGTAGCCCGCGGCGAGTGGTGGAAGATTTATCAGGATCCGCAGCTGGATGCGCTGGAATCCAGGATTGACGTCTCCAACCAGAATCTGAAGACCGCCGAAGCGCAGTTCCGCATCGCCCGCGACCAAATTCGCGTCGCGCGCGCCGATCTTTACCCCAGCGTCGCTGGCGGCGCCACCGCGACCGGCAACCGCATTTCCCAGAACAAGCCGTACTACACCTTGGGCGGCGTCAACTACGCCGACTATCAAATTCCCACCGCCAGTGCATCGTACGAATTGGATTTGTGGGGCCGCGTCCGCCGCATCGTAGAGCAGGCCCGGTCCGAAGCCCAAGCCACCGCTGCCGATCTTGCCAACGTGAATCTAAGCCTGCACGCGGAATTGGCCACCGATTATTTCCAGATGCGCGGGCTCGACGCGCAAAAGCATTTACTGGATTCCACCGTCACCGCCTACGAAGAGGCCCTGAAACTCACCCAGCAGCGCCACGACGGCGGGATCGCCTCGGAGTTGGACGTAGCCCAGGCGCAAACGCAGCTCGAAACCACCCGGGCCCAGGGCCAGGACGTCGAAGTGCAGCGCTCGGCCTACGAACACGCCATCGCCGTGCTCGTTGGCCAGCCTGCTTCCACTTTCTCCATAGCGCCATTGCCGCTCGATACCCCCCCGCCCACGATTCCTCCGGGGCTGCCGTCGGATTTACTGGAACGCCGTCCCGATATCGCCGCAGCCGAACGGCGCATGCAGGAAGCGAACGCCGGAATTGGAATTGCCCGCGCCGCTTACTTCCCGACCATCACCCTCACCGGATCGGCCGGCCTGGAAAGCGGCTCTTGGGGCTCGCTGTTTGAAGGCCCTAGCTTTTTCTGGTCGCTGGGTCCCACCGCGGTGGAAACCCTTTTCGATGCTGGCCGCCGCCACGCCGTTTCCGATCAAGCTAGAGCGAATTACGATCAGTCCATATCGAAATACCGGGAGACCGTGCTCGAGAGCTTTCAGGAAGTGGAGGACAATCTAGCCGCGTTGCGCATTCTCGAAGCGGAATCGAAAACCCAGGATGGCGCCGTCGCCGCCGCAAACCACACCCTGGCCCTTTCTAACAATCGCTACAAGGGCGGGGTCTCCAACTATCTCGAGGTAATCACCGCGCAAAGCGCAGCGCTAGCCGATCAGCGCACCGCGGTGGATATCCTCACCCGCCGTCTATTCGCAAGCGTCCTGCTAATCAAAGCCATCGGCGGCGGTTGGAACAACTCCCACATTCCCGCCGTCTAAATCCGTTACCTCGTTCATCCTGATTTTGGTTTTGGCTCCGGTTTTGACTTTGGTTTGCCTCACGGTTCCATGCGTTTTGGGCGCCGCACTCTTCCCAGGTTTTAGGAAGGGTGGGTGTTTTGATTTTGTTCCTGCCTTCGGTTTTGATTTGGTCGGTGTAGATGCGCGCCCTCCCTTCCTTCCTTTATCAGTTCGATAGATTCAATGAGTTGGACCATTTTGCCGTCTAGTTATACAACTATCTCAATCTCGTTGCGGACGCCGCCCATCTCGTCGGCGCCCACTCCTGTCATTCTGAGGCCCTGGGGCCGCTGGAGTCCGACTTGGCGGACACCGGCACCGCCCCAGGGCCTTAGAAGTTTAGCTACCCTTCCGCTCTCGATTTCATCCCGGGCATGCCGTCCTTGAGCCCTTTGGCTGAATTTCACGCCGGTGTAAAATGGGTTTCGGCTCGCATTTTCGCGACTATCACCGGCGGGCCGGGTTGAATTTGCAAGGAGGAACCTTCATGCGCTTTAAAGCTCCACGCTTCCGAGCACTCCTAGTTGCCGCGTCGTTTGTGATCCCAGTGGTCGCCGCCGGGTGCGGACCGCGCGTCTACCGCGTATACGACCCGTACTACTCCGATTATCACGTGTGGGACGACCACGAGAGGCACTACTACAACCAGTGGATCGTCGAGACCAACCATCCCCACCGTGAATATCGCCGCCTAAGCGCAGACGAACAGCGCCAATATTGGACCTGGCGACACGCCCACGGCGAGCCCGGTCACCCGCCTCGATAGCCAGAGCCATTGGTTCACGGTTTGATGCCCTTATCCTTCCGGCTGCCCACTCTTTCCCGCATTTCGGGGAGCAGTGGGCCTACCGGCCTCCGCTGCGGCAGAGTAGCGGCCCGTACGCCGATGTTTTTTGGACTTTGGTTTTGAAGTTGGGTTGCTCGACGCTCTCCTGCTCTTTGGGCGTGCCCCTGTGGCAGCCCCAACCCCCAGTGGTAAACTATCCCGCGTGGGGCTGTAGCTCAGTTGGATAGAGCGAGGCACTCCTAACGCCTAGGTCGGCGGTTCGATCCCGCCCAGCCCCACCAGCGGCCAGCTCTCAGCGGTCCTGACCGTCGCAACAATTTCTCCGGCGAATCGAGCGAGCCGCTGATGATAAACTTGGTCCATGCCCAAGAAAAAGAAACCGACCAAAAAGTCAGTCCCGGCACGAGCGAAGTCCCGGCCCAAGAAAGCAGCTTGGAAGTCCACTGCGAAAAAATCAAAGCTCAAGAAATCCAAACTCAAGAAGACCGCGCCGAAGCAACTGGTGAAGTTGAGAGAGAAGTTGCGAGAGGAACGGAGCGAGAACCGCGTTCGCCACAGCCGCCCGGGAATTCGCGAAATCTCGGAGATCTCCGCCCCGGAAGACCGCGACTTCCAATCCGCTTCCGGCGGCCAGTCCGGCGATCTTCAAGGTTTGTCGTCACTCGCTGACGCCGATTCCGAAAGTGTCGGCGAACTGTTGGAAGAGGGTCAGGCGTTGGAGGCGGAGGTAGTGAGCGGCGTAGAGAGCGTACCGGACGCCGATGAAGGCCCGGTGCGCGCCCGTGCACGGCGCTCCCAGCCCAGCGACTTTGACAACGAGCCCGACCCCGAAAGCCAGACCTAGCGGCTTGCACCCATTTATTGAGGACTCGGTTGGATCGACACCACGTGAATGGTGTGCGTCGCTTCGTCCAGCGTTCCGATGACTTTCACCCGCGCGCCCGCGTTTTTCTCAGCCAATTCCTGATTGTCGAGACGGTAGGCTTTTTCCTTTATCGTCAGCACGAACACCGCACCCAGCCGGTGCACGCAATTTCGAGCGCATTCCGCATCAGTGGCGCCCATCGTGCCTGTTTTCAGCAGCTCTTTGTGCCCGTGGCCGGGCGAATGGGTGTTCATCGCACATTGCGAGTCCGATATCTCTCCCTTGAATACATCCGCGAACGCCGCTCGCGGGCTGAGCGCTACCATACAAACGCCGCCCAAGCAGAAAAACAGCCGAGGCATCTTGGGTCGAGTGCAGGCCATCTGCGGCCTCCTGTGCGATGCACAACCGAGTCGCCAAAGCAGCCTTGACGCGGAGTGTCGCGACTTGCGTTTATCGATCAGGAAGAGTTGCTAGCTCAGAGTGGTCCCGAGGGAGCAGCGGCGTCAATGTATGCCGCCCTGCGCGTATCGAAACAGATAAGTATGCATAGAGCTAGCGGTGGTGTGGGTGTGCCTGGGAGAGGGTGCAACGGTTTTGCGCTCTTATCTTTTCCGGGTTTTGGGAAGGGTGGGCGTCCCGTCCTTCCCAGCCGACCGGCCGCAACGGGTGTTTTGATTTGGCGTTGCCCCTCCGCCGCCCTATACTATTTTCTTACGGACCATCCTGGTGGTTTGCCGTGGTGCGCCGCGCCGTGATGATTGTCCGCCGCTCGTCAAGATCGAGGGAACCCCATGAAACACCCAGCACCAAGCAAAAAGTGGCGCATTTATCGGCCCCCACTTTTTCTGTTCGCCATGACTTCCCTAGTTTTTACCGCTAGATCCAGCTTGGGCCAAGCCGCAGGCCGACGCGTTGTCCGCCGCAACCTCGCCCGCGGCGCCCGGCCGCGTAGACACTTTGGGCAAAGTGAGTTTCCCCACATCGTGCGCCGCGCGCGTACAGAGCCAGATCGAAGAAGGCGTCGCCCTATTGCACTCGTTCCAATACCGCCAAGCAGAAAACACCTTCACCGAAGTGGCCGCGAAGGAACCGCATTGCGCCATGGCCTACTGGGGCAAAGCCATGAGCATGTACGAACAACTCTGGGATTGGCCGAGCGCCAAACAATTCGCCGAGGGGCGCAAAGACATCGACGTCGCGGAAAAGCAAAAAGCGCTTACCCCACACGAGCGCGCTTACCTCGATGTCGCACGCGTCTTCTACCAGAAAAATCCGGAGTGGGATCAGGACACCCGAATGAAAGCCTTTTCCGATGCCTGGGAAAAGGTGTATCACCAATTTCCTGATGACACCGAGGCCGGAGCCTTCTATGGTCTCTCGCTGACCGCGCTGGCTGAAGAAGGCGTGGACGAAACCGCCAATCGCAAGCGCGCCATCGCCGTGCTCGATCCGCTCTTCCGCGCGGCCCCGGACGATCCCGGCCCAGCGCACTACCTGATTCATGCCGCGGACACCCCGGACCTCGCTCCGCAGGCCCTCGATGCCGCACGACGCTACGCCAGCATCGCTCCCGATTCCTCCCACGCGCTGCACATGCCCGCGCATATCTTCGTACGCCTGGGATTGTGGCGCGAGTCGATCGACTCGAACCTCGCCGCGGCCAAGGCCGCAGCAGAAGCCACCCGAACCGGTCGTGCCGACATGCACTACCAAGTCCACGCGATGGATTTTCTGGACTACTCCTACCTGCAAGCGGGCGACCAGGCCGCCGCGCGCCAGGTGACTGAAGATCTGAAGAACGTCGTTGGCGCAACCCTCCAGCAAGTCGCCGACCATCAAGCCGATTTCCGCGCGCGTGGAGCACTCGAGCTGCATCAGTGGAAAGAAGCGGAATCGCTGGCGGTGCCCGGCAGCCAGCCCCGTTGGCAGGAAACCACTTATTGGGTGCGCGCCATCGGCGCCGCCCGCAACGGCGACGTCGTAGAAGCGCAAAAGGATTTGGCCAAGCTTGAGGAATCGGTCGCCGCACAGGCCGACAAGAGCAAAAAGAAAGGACCATCCAGCGGCGACGATGATACCCGCATCCAGGAAGCGCAGGCGTGGATTACCTTCGCCCAGGGCCAAGTCGACGATGCGGTGACGAGGCTGCGCACCGCCGCCGATGCCGATGACGCGTTGGAAGTGGAAGCTATCTCCATGCCCGCCCGCGAGATGCTGGCCGACATGCTCCTCGAAGCCAAGCGCGCTCCCGAAGCCCTCCACGAATATGAAGTGACCCTGCGGGAGAGCCCCAACCGCTTCGACGCCCTATACGGAGCCGCGCATGCCGCAGAAGCCGCCGGGCACGCAGAAGACGCCCGCAAGTACTTCGCCAAGCTGGTGGCGTCCTCGATTCCCTCCGCCGACCGCCCCGAACTGCAAGAAGCGAGGACCTATATCGCAGCGAACTGACCCAACTGGATTTCCGTGCCCGGCTCTGTTGAGGGATCCACCAGCAGAGCATTTCACGTGAAACAAGCGAGCAGCGTCTGGTCGAGAGGAATGGCGATAGGGGCCAAGGCGTGCCGTATTGGTCAGTCCTGGGACTGCCCTGGTAGTTTCCCGAAGCGGCACCGTAACTTCCACGCCCAGTCGCGCGTAGTAACATGTATGGTCCCGCACCCCACGGGTCTCAACTGCTGGCTTCAGGAATCAAGGGAGCACGATACAGTGGCAGCGCAGCAAGAAATCGCCATCCAAGCCGACCAGGTTTCTCGCCACTACACCATGGGCGCCGCTCAGGTGCGCGCCGTGGACGAAGTCACCCTGTCCGTTAACGCCGGCGAATTCTTGGCGATTCTAGGAGCCTCCGGCTCCGGAAAATCGACGCTGCTCAATTTAGTCGCGGGACTCGATCGGCCCACGTCCGGCGCGATCTTCGCGCAAGGAAAAAATCTAGCCACGATGAACTCCCCCGAGCTGGCGCGCCACCGGAGTTCGACGGTGGGAATGGTTTTTCAGTCCTTCCAACTCCTGCCGCGAATGACCCTGGAAGAAAACGTAGAGCTTCCGTTGCGCCTGGCCGAAGTAGAGCGCAACGAACGCAATCAACGCGTCCGAGAAGCGCTCGAGCGCGTCCACTTGAGTGCGCGACTCACCCACCGCCCCACGGAAATGTCCGGCGGCGAACAGCAGCGCGCGGCATTGGCGCGCGCGTTGGTCAATCGTCCTTCGATCCTACTGGCCGACGAACCGACCGGAAATCTCGATAGCGTCACCGGCGAAGAAATCATGAACTTGCTGAAGGAAATTAACGCGACTTTGGGCATGACCATCGTCATCGTCACCCACGAACGTCCCATGGCCGAGCGATTCGTGCATCGCCTGGCGCTGATGGGCGACGGAAAACTACTGAGCGACGGGCACCGCCGATGAAAGTTCGCGACATGACCGAGCTGGCCGTCCGCAATCTGCGCGAATCGATGCTGCGGAATTCGCTCACCACGCTCGGCGTCGCCGTAGGCGTGGCGTCGCTGGTGGCTATGCTTTCGCTGGGGGTGGGACTGCAGGAGCTGGCCTCCAAGCGGCTTTCCCGCTCCGGCTTGTTTGATGCCGTATTCGTCACCACCCAGGGAAACTTTCGTGAGTTCGGACGATCGCGCCCACGCGCCGCCGCTTCTGGCGATCCGCGAGTTTTGGACGACGACGCCCGGCACGATCTGGCGCGTCTCCCCGGCGTAACCGAAGTTTATCCCGACGTGCGATTCGCTACCGAAGTCCGGTACCAGGGAACTCCGTACGCCACCATGGTCGCCGGCGTGCCAATGTCTGGGCTAGCCAGCGGCGCGTTCGACGGCATGCAAGGAAAGTTTTTCTCGAGCGCGAATGCCGATGAAGCGATTTTGCAAGTCGAGTTCGCGCGAGAGATTACCCCGCAGACCGAGACCCTGGTGGGCAGAGATCTGGAGCTGCGCTACGCCGAGCGCCAGGCATTGCCCGCCGATTCGGATCCGACCGCGAGCGCGGGATCGACGGCCGCGAAGAAAATCGAAAAGGCGACTGCAAACGCCTCGAGTCCCGCCTCCGGACCACCGCCGCCACCGCCGGGGGATGACCCCTCGCCGCTCGGCGGTGGATTCTCGATCGTGCCGCGGCAAAAAATGCTGCGCATCGTGGGGGTTGTCGATAGCGAGCCCGCCGCCGGCTTCGGCGGAATTGCGCGCGGCCGTGTATTCATTCCGTTGCAGGTGGCCGAAGCGCTTCGGGCCACCCAGGCTAACGATTTGCGCGACGCGTTGCGCGGGCGAAGCGGCAAGCCATCGTATTTGAGTCTGACGGTTCGCGTGGATGGACCCTCGAAAGTGAAGGACGTGGAGGCGGCCATCAAACCGATGGGCTTTGCCACTTTTTCGCTACTCGACGCGACGAAAAACATCCGCCTGGTATTTGCGGTCTTCGATGTGCTCTTGGGAATTTTCGGAAGCCTGGCGCTGGTGGTCTCATCCCTGGGAATCATTAATACGCTGGTGATGGCAATTCTCGACCGTCGGCGCGAAATCGGAGTACTGAAGGCGCTGGGCGCGGCCGACGGCGATATTCAGAAGCTTTTCTTCGTCGAAGCGGGAGCGATGGGATTGCTGGGCGGCCTGCTGGGCGTAGTGTTCGGCTGGATGATCGGCCGCGCGCTCACTTTCGCGTTAAACCTGTATTTGCATAAGCAGGAGCTCCCGGGCATCGACGTTACTTCGGTCCCATGGTGGCTGGCGGCCGGCGCGATCGGCTTTGCCGTGGTGGTGAGCCTCGTCGCCGGAATGTATCCCGCATCGCGCGCCGCGAAGCTAAACCCGGTCGAGGCCCTACGGTATGAATAAAGGCCGGCGGTGTGTGCTGCCGGCGGCGCTTTTGCTCGCGACCCTTTTTCTCCGGAACGGATTTGCGCTCGTCGCTGCATCGCAACCGCGCGCACAGACACAAGCGGGCGGCCGGGCGGACTGTCTTTCTATGCCCAGCCGCATCTTGGCCCGCCGAGTGGGCTACTGCGTGATTCTTCCGGCCAGCTACGATTCCCAGAAAACCCGCAAGTACCCGGTGCTCTATTTCCTGCATGGGCTGGGCGAGAACGAACAGGTGCTGGCTGGCTCCGGCGCCATGAATATTGTGGAAGATTTGCGCGACCAGCACCGCCTGGGAGAGTTCCTGATCGTCACCCCGGATGGCGGGCGAAGCTTCTACATCAATTCGCAAGATGGCAAAACGCGCTACGAAGATTTTCTGTTGCAGGAGTTTGTTCCGTTTATCGAAACCCATTACCGCATTCAAGCCTCGCGAACCACCCGTGGCATTGCGGGCGTCTCGATGGGCGGCTATGGCGCGTTCCACACCGCTTTGCAGCATCCCGAACTTTTCGGATCGGTGGGCGCGCACAGTGCGATGCTGGTTGCCGGCACGCCGGCAACGTCCGGCGCTCAGGCCATGCTGCTGGGACAGCTTCTGGGCGGAGCGTTTGGCAGCCCGCTGGATATCGCCTTCTGGAATCGCCACAACCCCTTCACCCTGGTGAGGGAAACCAACAACGCGGAGAAGCTGAAGATTTATTTCGATTGCGGTTCGGAGGACGATTTCGGGTTCAACGTTGGCGCGCAGAAATTCCACGATTTATTAGCTTCACGAAAAATTCCCCACGAATTCCACATCTATCCGGGCGGCCACGACCAGGAGTACGTCGCACAACATCTGGGCGCGCTCTTGCAATTTGAGTCGCATGCCTTTGGATTGGGCCCTGAATAATTTGCGCCGAGTGGCAGAGCGTTAGCTGACGGATAGCTCAGTTTTGCGCGTCGAGCAGTTCCACGGTCAGCAGGATAGTGCGGCCGGTCACCTCAAGACTGTGTTGCGACACTTTGTCCATGGTGTCCGCATTGGTGTGATGGAATTCACCCATCGAGTCGAACCCCGGACCCATTCGGCCGTATTCGGCGTCCACCACATCGACCGACGGGATTCCTACATTTATGAACGACACGTGATCGTCGATGATGCCAGCTTGGTACTGGAAGAAGTAGCGAGCGTAGCCAAGTTGACGAGAGGCTTGAGCGATGACGTTTTGTAGCGCTCTTTGGGAGCCCATCTCGCGCGCCACGTTCAAGTCCTTATCGCCGATCATGTCCAGCAGGAACAATCCGCGAATACGGGAAACCTTCCCCTCGTCCGCCAGCTGGTGCGCTAGATGCCGGCTCCCGTAGAGGCCGTCGTCGCCGGTGAAAGAATTCACCGCCTCTTCCAGGTCGGTCCAGACCAGCCAGATTTGCATCTTGGTCTTTTGGTGGGCGAGCGCGTCGGCAAACGCCAAAAGAATCGCCGTGCTCGATGCGCCGTCGTTGGCCCCAATGAATCCAGGCCGGAACAGAGTGTCGTAATGGCCGGCGAGGATAAAGATGCGTTGCTGCGGATCTGCGGTGACGTTGAACTTACCAATGATGTTGTGCACCGGAACCGGCCCGCGCGGCGTGGTGGCCAGGAAATCGTCGCCTTCAATTTTCGCGCCGTCCTTCTGCAGGACCTGATGGATCAGATCCTCGGTTTTCTGGTGCCCGGGTGAACCGGGCCATCGTTCTCCATAGCCCGCAATCTCGGCGGTATAGGCATATGCCTGCTGGGAGTTGAAAGCATCGTGCAACTGGGCGAGAGCCGCCCGAGGACCCGGCGCCACAACTAAGCCAACCGCCAGGATGAACGGAAGAAGATACCCACGGTCTTTTCGCATCACCCGCAGATTATCGCGGCCCACCGGACCGCACAAGCAAACCACGCTCGCAAAGCTCACCATCCAGCCGCTGCCGCCAAGTAGCGCCTACTGATTCGTCGCCGGTGCCGGATTTTGTGGCGGAGTGGTTGGCGCGTTCGCCGCGGCTGTCGACGGCGGAATGGTCGGCGCACTGACCATGGTCGAATGCATGGACGGAAGCTGCGAGGTATCCCACGATCCGCCCAAAGCTTCAATCAGCTGCACGCTCGCGGTCATCTGCGAACTGCGCAGGGTGACCGCGGTTTGACGATTGCTGAAGAGCGCCGTTTGCGCGGTGATTACGTTGAGGTAGGGATCGATGCCCAGCTTGTAGCGGTCGGTGGCGATTTGCAGGGTATGCTCCGCGGAGGCCACGGCCACATCTTGTTGCTGAATTTCCACCGAAAGAATCCGCAGGGAAGCCAGGTTGTCTTCGATCTGTTGAAATGCCGTCAGCACCGTCTCGCGGTAATTAGCGACCGTTGAATCGTACTGGGCTTGATACTGCACCACGGTGGCGCGCCGCAAGCCGCCGTCAAAGAGCGTCTCCGCCAGCGCCGGGCCTACCGACCAAACAAAGCTCGAGGGCGATAACCATTTGGCGAAGGCTGCCGCCTCAAATCCAATCGAGCCGCTCAAGGTTAGGGTGGGGAAATAGGCCGTGCGCGCCACACCGATTTGCGCATTGGCCTGGGCCACCCCTCGCTCTGCGGCTGCAATATCCGGGCGCCGCTCCAGAAGCTGCGACGGAACACCGTAAGGAATGGCCGGCGGCCCCACTTTCAGCGGACCTTGGGGGATCGAGAAGGTGGAAGCGGGCTGGCCCACCAGCATGGCGATCGCATGTTCGAGCTGGGCGCGTTGGATTCCGATATTAGTGTCCTCGGCTTGGGTGCTTTCCATCTGTGTTTCGGCTTCCGACACCGATTCTTCGGAATCGATGCCGGTTTCGTACAGCACGCGAGTCAAATCGAGCGATTGCTTATACGCCGCTACCGTATCGTCAAGCAGTTGCTTGAGCGCGTCCTGCGAACGGAGCTGGAAATAATCGGACGCCACCTCGGCCTGAACTGTCAGCCGGGTGTTCTCTAGGTCCGCCGCGCTGATCTGGGCACCCGCGGCGGCGGCGCGCACGGTATTCCGGATGCGCCCAAAAAGATCCGGCTGCCAAGTGGCATCGAACGGGAGGTTGTACTCGGTGACCGTTGCCGACGAAAGAGAAGTGCTCGAAGCACCCGAACTGGAGGTCGTAGTGCTCAGCGCCCGCTGTTTCGACGCGGTGATGCTGGGGTTGGTGGTCGCCGTAGGAAATAATTGGGAGCGCGCTTCACGTACGGTCGCGCGGGCCGCTTGAAAATTTGCGGCGGCCACCGCGATATTTTGGTTCGAAATATTCACTTGCTCTTCCAGGGCATTCAGCTCCGGATCGCCAAAAATCTCCCACCACTTTCCGTGCAGGGCGGCGTCCTTCGGTTGCGCCACCTTCCAGCCGTCGGTCACCTTCTCCTGTTCCGGGGTCAGCTCTTTGTACGCCGGGGGCGTCGTCACCGTGGGGGTGTGGTAGGCGGGGCCCACCATGCACCCATCCATCAAGAGCAGCAGTCCCGCGAGCCCCATCCAGCGTGCTGAAGGTTTCGTTGCCATTTGCCTTTTCACTTTCTCCCGAGTGCTTGAGCCGTTCACTTTTTCAACAACCGACCTACCGGTTTACCCACCGCAGCCTCCATCTCAGCAGCGCGCGATTTCATTATCCGATGGACGGCTGCGGCGCCGTCGCCGAGGCGCGGTGCTCCCCACGCGACTGTTTTCTCCAGGTGCTGAAGCGGTCCATGTACAGGTAAACCACCGGGGTGGTATACAGCGTCAGCATCTGGCTGAATATCAGCCCGCCCACGATGGTGATGCCCAGCGGCCGCCGCAGCTCCGAACCCGTTCCGGTGCCCAGCGCCAGTGGCAGCGCGCCCAGCAGCGCGGCCATGGTGGTCATCAGGATCGGCCGGAACCGCAACAGGCACGCCTGATAGATCGCGTCGCGCGACGACAACCCCTCGTTGCGTTCCGCGGCAATCGCAAAATCGATCATCAGAATCGCGTTTTTCTTCACGATGCCGATCAGTAGGATAATTCCAATCAGTGCGATCACGCTCAAGTCCGTCTTGGACAACATCAGTGCCAGCACCGCGCCGACCCCCGCCGACGGAATCGTCGAGAGAATGGTGATCGGGTGAATGAAACTTTCGTACAGGATCCCCAGCACGATATATACCGCTAACAGCGCGGTGATGATCAACATCGGCTCGGTCGAGAGCGACGCCTGAAACGCCTGCAACGCACCCGAATACATTCCATGGATGGAAGCTGGCGTTCCCAGTTTCTGTTCCATCTCGTTAATCGCCGCCGCCGCATCGCTGAGCGCCACGCCCGGAGCCAAATTGAATGATACCGTCACCGAAGGGAACACCCCTTGGTGATTCACTGACAGCGGAGCAATGGTGGGCTCGTAGTGGGTGATCGCGCCGAGCGGCACCACTCCTCCGCTGGTGGTCTGCACATACACGTCGTTCAGCCCGAGCGGGTTTTGCCAGAACTGCGGCGCCACCTCCATCACCACGTGATATTGATTCAGGGCGGTGTACATGGTGGAAACCTGGGCCTGCCCAAAAGCCTCGTATAACGTGCTGTCAATCGTCTGCGGGGTGATTCCCATGCGCGAGGCGGTTTGCCGGTCGTAGGTTAATTCCGCCTCCAGCCCATTATTCTGCTGGTCGCTGTTCACGTCGGTGAAACCCGGCAGTTTCCTCATCTGCTTCAGTAGAATCGGGCCCCATTTCGTCAAATCGTCCAGGTTGTCGCTTTGCAGGGTGTACTGGTATTGCGCGCTGCTGCCGCGGCCCCCGATGCGCAAGTCCTGCGCCGCTTGCAGAAATACCGTCGCTCCGGGAATCGAATTCAGTTTCGGGCGAAGGCGGTTGACGATGTCGCTCGAGCTCACGTTGCCGCGCTGCGCCAGCGGCTTTAGCCCCATAAACACTTGTCCGCTGTTTGTGGCTCCCTGGCCTCCGGTGAAGGCCAGCACGTTTTCCACCGCCGGATCGGTCTTGATCAGGTTGGCAAACCTTTGCGTTGCCTTTTGCATCGCCTGAAAGGAAATATCTTGCGATCCCTGAATTCCGCCGAATATCAGCCCGTTGTCCTGCTGCGGGAAAAAGCCTTTGGGCACAATTTTGAGCAGGTAAATGTTCACCCCAATGGTCACGAGCAGGACCAGTAGCGTAAACAACGGGTGGCGCAGCACCACCGTCAAGGTGCGGTCGTACAGGCTCAGTATCCAGTTGAAGCCCTTTTCGCTGGCACGGTACAGCTTCCCGTGTTCGTCGGGGCGCTCGTGTTTCAGCAGCAGCGAACACATCATCGGCGTGGTGGTGAGCGAAATCCCCAGCGACACCATGATCGCCACCGAAAGAGTGACCGCGAATTCGCGGAATAGCCGTCCCACGATGCCGCCCATCAACAAAATGGGGATGAACACCGCGCACAGTGAAATGCTGATCGAAAGAACCGTGAACCCGATCTCCCGCGCGCCCTTGAGCGACGCTTGCATCGGGGACATTCCCTGCTCGATGTAACGCGTAATGTTCTCGATCACCACGATGGCGTCATCCACCACGAACCCGGTGGAGATGGTCAGCGCCATCAGCGAGAGGTTGTCGATGCTGTAGTCGCACAGGTACATCACCCCAAAAGTCCCGATCAGTGACACCGGCACCGCCACGCTGGGGATGAAGGTGGCATGCACGTTGCGCAGAAACACGAAAACGACCAGGATGACCAGCGCGATAGAAAGCACCAGGGTCCGCTCCACGTCGTGCACCGAGGCGCGAATCGTCAAGGTCCGGTCCATCACGATCTTGGAGTCGATGGCCGTGGGCATCGAGGCCTTCACCGAAGGAAGCGCCGCACTGATGCGGTCCACGGTGTCGATGATGTTGGCGCCCGGCTGCCGGAAGATGATGACCGGGATCGCCCCCTTGCCGTTGACGTATCCCACCGCCCGAATGTTCTCGACCGAGTCCTCAACGTCGGCAATATCGGAAAGTTTGATCGCCGCTCCGTTGTGGTAGCCCACCGTCAAGTTTCTGTAATCTTCGGCCTTCAGCAGTTGATCGTTGGTGACGATATCCGCGGTGATATTGCCGTCGGATATCTGGCCTTTCGGCTCGTTGGCGTTTTGCGACGCCAGCATGTTGCGGACGGTCGGCAGGCTCAGGCCGAAACTATTGAGCTGCGTCGGATTCACTTCCACCCGCACCCCCGGCAGCGCGCCGCCGCCCACGCTCACCTGCCCTACCCCCTGAATCTGCGACAGCCGCTGCTCCATGATGGTCGAAGCCGCGTCGTACAGGCTCCCTCGATCGTAGATGTCCGAGGTCAGCGCGATAATCATGATCGGAGAATCCGCGGGGTTCACCTTCCGATAACTCGGATTCGCCGGAAGATTGGCCGGCAGATAACTGCGCGCCGCGTTGATCGCCGCCTGAACGTCGCGCGCCGCTCCGTCGATATTCCGGTTCAGATCGAATTGCAGGGTCACGCTGGTCGTGCCCAGATTGCTCGAGGAGGTCATCTCGGTGACCCCGGCGATCCGCCCGAACTGCCGCTCGAGCGGCGTGGCCACCGACGACGCCATAATCGCCGGACTCCCGCCAGGCAAACTCGCCGCGACGGAAATGGTGGGGAAATCGATTTGCGGCAGCGGCGACACCGGCAAAACGTTGAATGCCACTCCCCCCGCGAGCGCGATTGCCGCGGTGAGCAGGGTGGTGGCTACTGGCCGGTTTATGAATGGTGCGGATAGATTCATGCTAGTCCGCCGGCACCGTCTCGGCGTTGCCGTGTCTCTCTGGCGATCCTGAAAACTTCCTGGCCAGGCGGTCGAAGAAAATATAGATCACCGGGGTGGTGTAAAGCGTCAGCACTTGGCTGACCAGCAAGCCGCCCACCATGGCGATGCCCAGAGGCCGGCGCAGTTCCGCGCCAATTCCGGAGCCCAGCGCCAGCGGCAGGCCGCCCAGCAGCGCCGCCATCGTGGTCATCATGATCGGCCGGAATCGCAGCAGGCACGCTTCATAGATCGCGTCCTCGGAGCTCTTGCCTTCCTTGCGCTCCGCCTCCAGCGCGAAGTCGATCATCATGATTCCATTTTTCTTCACGATTCCGATCAGCAGGATGATCCCGATCAACGCCACCACGCTCAATTCCTCGCCGCACACCAGCAGCGCCAGAATCGCTCCCACCCCCGCCGAGGGCAGGGTCGAGAGAATGGTGATGGGATGGATGTAACTCTCATACAAAACCCCCAGCACGATGTACACCGTGATTAGCGCCGCCAAAATCAGAATCGGCTCGTTCGCCAGCGATGCCTGGAACGATGCGGCGGTGCCCTGGAACGCCGTCTGCACGCTTAACGGCATGTGCAGGTCCCGCTGCACTTTTTCCACTTCCTCGGTGGCCGCCCCCAGCGAAGCTCCCGCCGCAAGGTTGAACGAAACCGTTACCACGGGAAACTGCCCCTGATGATTCACCGATAGCGGCGAAGTGCGGTTTTCAAAATGGGTGAAGGCGCTCAGCGGCACGGCTCCGCCGTTCACCGTCGACGCCACTGGCGGCGACGCCGATCCCGTCGATGTGGTCCCCGAGAGTGCCGTCGACGCCACCGGGGTTGTGGTGATCAAGTTGCTCGAAGACGTGCTGGACGCAGATCCCGATGGGCTGCCCGACCCGCCCCCGCTAGACGACGTGCTCGATCCCGACGACGTAGGCGCCGATGACAACCCCACCGAGCTCGAGCCGGACCCCGCGGAGGAGGCAGCGCTTGACGATGCGCTGGTGCGCACGTAAATATCCTGCAGCTTAGCTGGATTCCGTTGAAAGTCCGGAATCGCTTCCAGAATCACGTGGTACTGATTCAATTGCGTGTACACCGTGGACACCTGGCGCTGCCCGAATGCGTCGTACAGCGTCTCATCGATCATCTGCGGGGTGATGCCCATGCGCGACGCGGTTTGACGGTCGATCACCAGCGATGCGGCCAGCCCGGAAGTCTGCTGGTCGGTGGCCACATCGCTCAGCTCCGGCAGCTTTTTCAGCCGGTTCACGAAACGGTTGGTCCATAGATTCAGCTCGTTAATGTCCGGATCTTCCAGCGTGTATTGGTACAGCGTCCGGCTAACCCGGTCTTCCACCGTCAGGTCCTGCACCGGCTGCATGTACAGGGTGATCCCTTCCACTTTGTCCAGGTTCTTCTGCAAGCGGCGAATCAAATCGAGCGCGCTGATTTTGCGCTCTTCGAGCGGCTTCAGCGTGATTTGAATGCGTCCGCTGTTCAGGGTGGTGTTGGTGCCATCCGCGCCGATAAACGAAGAAATATTCTGAATCGCCGGATCCTGCAGCAGCACCTTGGCCAGCGCCACCTGCCGCTCCGCCATCGCCGGAAACGAAATACTTTGCGACGCCTCGGTAATGCCCTGAATCACCCCGGTATCCTGCTCCGGGAAGAACCCTTTGGGTACGATGATGTACAGCAGCACCGTAAGCACTAGGGTCGCGACGGCGACGAACAGCGTGGCGGTCTGGTGCTTGAGCACCCAGCGCAGGGTCTTGCCATAGAACGCGATCACGCTATTGAACCCGCGCTCGGAGACTTCATAGAAGCGCCCGCGCTGCGCTTCCGGGGTGTGCCGCAGCAGCTTCGCGCACATCATCGGCGTGAGCGTAAGCGATACCACCGCGGAAACCAGGATGGTGACGCTCAGGGTGATCGCGAATTCCCGAAACAGCCGGCCCACGATGTCGCCCATGAATAGCAGCGGTATCAGCACCGCGATCAACGAAATGGTCAGCGAGACGATGGTAAATCCGATTTGCTCGGAGCCTTTGAGTGCCGCTTCCAGCGGGTCCTCGCCCTCCTCGATGTAGCGCACAATGTTCTCGATCATCACGATCGCATCGTCCACCACGAACCCGGTCGAGATGGTCAGCGCCATCAATGTCAAGTTATTCAGGCTGTACCCGGCCAAATACATGATCCCAAAGGTGCCCACCAGCGAAAGTGGCACTGCCACGCTGGGAATAATCGTTGCCGAAACGTTGCGCAGAAACAAAAAGATGACCATCACCACCAGGCCTACGGTGAGCATCAACTCGAACTGCACGTCGTGCACCGAAGCGCGAATGGTGGTGGTGCGGTCGGTCAAAATGGTCAGCTGCACCGAAGCAGGCAGGGTGGTCTGCAGCACCGGCAATAGCTTGGTGATGCGGTCCACCACCTGAATGATGTTGGCGCCCGGCTGGCGCTGTACGTTCACGATCACCGCCGGGGTGGTATTCATCCACGCGGCCAGCTTGGTGTTCTCGGTATCGTCCAGAATGTTGGCCACGTCGGACAGCATGATCGGCCCGCCGTTGCGATAGGCCACCACCACTTGGCGAAAATCCTTACTGGTCAGCAACTGATCGTTCGCGTCGATCTGGTAGTCCTGCTGCGCTCCGTCAAAGCTGCCCTTGGCGATGTTCAAGCTGGTCTGTTGCAGCGCCGAGCGCACGTCCTCCATGTTGATGCCGTAAGCGGAGAGCGCTACCGGGTTCACTTGAATGCGGGTGGCCGGCTTTTGCCCGCCGCTGATGCTCACCATTCCCACGCCCGGCAACTGCGCGATCTTTTGGGTGAGCTTGGTGTCCGCCAGGTCTTCCACCTGCGAAAGCGGAATGGTTTGGGAGGTAAGCGCCAGGGTAAGAATGGGCGAATCCGCGGGGTTGGTCTTGCTGTAGATCGGAGGAACCGGCAAGTCCGCCGGCAAATAGGTCTGCGCGGCATTGATCGAGGCTTGCACTTCCTGCTCGGCCACGTCGATGTTCAAGTCCAGCGAGAATTGCAATACGATCACCGAGCTTCCCGCCGAGCTCGTTGAGGTCATCTGGTTCAGCCCCGGAACCTGTCCGAATTGCCTTTCCAGCGGCGCGGTCACCGCCGATGCCATCACGTCAGGACTCGCGCCCGGATAAAACGTGATCACCTGGATGGTGGGGTAATCCACTTCCGGCAAAGCGGAAATCGGCAGTTGGCTGTAAGCCACGATACCAACCAGCATGATCGCCGCCATCAGTAGCGAGGTGGCTACCGGTCGAAGAATAAATGGACGAGAAGGGCTCACTGATTTCCCTGAGTTCCCGGGGCGTTCGCGCTGCCGGACTTCTTAGAACCTTTGGCTTTGTGCGATTTACTGCTATCGCTCGAGCGATTGGACCCGCTAGCGCCGCTCGATCCGGTGACACCGCTGGCCCCGTTTGCTGCATTGGTCCCCGGTCCCGCGTCCGCTGCTTTCGGGGTGCGCACGGTCACCTTTGCTCCGTCTTGCAGCTTGTCGAAACCGCTGGCGGCCACCACATCGTTCGGCTGCAATCCTTGAACCGCAGTGACGCCGCCGTCGGTCACTCCCGGAGTCACGGTTTGCATCGTCGCGGTTTCGTCGGGCTTAATGATGTATACGAACGAACCTTGTGAGCTGCGCTGGATCGCGGCGTTGGTCACCAACGTCACTCCGTGCTGGGTATCCACCAGCAATCGCGCGTTCACGAACTGGTTCGGAAACAGCGATTCATCCTGATTGGGAAAAATCGCCTTCAGTTTCACTGTGCCGGTGGTGGTATCGATCTGGTTGTCGGTCGTCAGCAGTGATCCGCTGGCAATTTTCTTCTGTTGGTCGCGATCGAAGGCGTCCACTTCCAGCTTGTGTCCTTGATGAACCTGCGCCTGAATCTGCGGCAAATAATCTTCCGCAACGTTGAAGACCAGGGTGATCGGCTGCAACTGCGTTACCACCACCAATCCGGAAGTGCTTCCGGCCTGGACGATGTTGCCCAGGTCGATCATCCGCAGCCCCACCCGCCCGGTGATCGGCGAGGTGATGTGGCAGTAGACCAGCGACAGTTTGGCGCTGTCGATTCCCGCCTGATCGTTCTTTACCGTGCCCTCATCTTGCAATACCGTTTGTTCCTGATCGTCCACTTGCTGTTTGGCGATCGCATTCTTGCTGAACGCGGTCTGGTACCTCGTCAGATCGATCTTCGCTTCGTTCAGCAGCGCCTGATCATGCTGCAGTTGGCCTTCCGCCTGGGCGAGCTGCACCTGATAGGGACGCGGGTCGATGTCCACCAAGGGGTCGCCGGCTTTCACCATCTGCCCTTCGGTGTAGTGGATGGCCATAATTTCGCCTTGCACTCGGCTGGTTACCGTCACGGTGTAAACCGGGGTCACCGTCCCCAGCGCGGTGATGTACACCCCGATATCACCCTGTTTCGCGGTCGCGGTGGTGATCGGTATCCCGCGCGGCGGCGGCTGGTTCGCCTTCTCATGCTCGGCCTTCGCCGCTTCGTACTGCCGGTACATGAAAGCCACGATGAGCATACCTACGACCGCGACGATCGCCCACACCCACCAGTTGCTCTTCTGGGGCGGGGCGGTCTGATCGGGCTCGGGGTGCGGCGGCCGGGGCGAAACGGCGGTGCTGGTCGAATTTGGTATATTTGTCGGCGATGGTTTTTCGGTCATGAAGTGGCGTCAGCACATCGTAATCAAACCGCACATTGGCCGGTGGCACGGCACGGGAGGCTCGCCCCCCGCTAAGCGCGCTGCTCGGTTGGGCTTGTGGGCGACCTACGAGGTTGCGTTCTCCTTGGGCATGAGCTTCGAGGGTAGAAAGCCCGCTCGAAGACATAGAGTATGGACGAACGAACGCGGTTTAAAGTTTCGACAGACTGCCCGGACGGTGACACCCCTGCCCAACCCCGGGAAAACGACCCGGAAGCCGGGCTCCGGCAGCCCTCTACACGGTCCGCAAATGATATAGAAAATGGAGCATATCCAATCATTGGCGCCCGTCGTTATTTCTTCAGCCTATTGAACTTGCCTGAATCGCGGGTCTCTAGCCGCCGTCTAACAACATGAGGCCGGGAATCGCCTCCCGGATGCATCTTTTTGCACTGAATTTGCTCAGGGCCTTGAACATGCAGGCCAGCGGAAACGAGTGTTTTTTGCCGCACAGCCCTGGCATCGAAGGGTCAACGAACGCCACTCAGTAGTGTATAGTTTTTAATCCCTCACTTTTCGCCCGCGAACGGGATCGCTGCAGTTCCCGGCGGCACGGAAGTCGAGAACTCAAAGGAGTCTTAAAATGTCGGGCAAGCTCCGCGCCGGTATCCTTGGCGCCACCGGCGCCGTCGGTCAGCGCTTTATCCAACTCTTGGACCGCGATCCCCAGTTTGAAGTTACCGCGCTGGCCGCCTCGGATCGCTCGGAAGGCAAGACCTACGCCGAAGCCTGCACCTGGAGGCTTCCGGGAGGCATGCCCTCGGCGGTACAAGCGATCCGGGTCCAGGCCCCGCACCCTCCGCTGGATTGCGATGTGATTTTTTCGAGCTTGCCGTCGGATATGGCCCGCGCGGTCGAAGAAGAGTTCGCGCGCGCTGGCTATCCGGTGATCAGCAACTCCGCGGCGTGGCGGATGGAGCCGGACGTTCCGCTGCTGATTCCGGAAGTGAATCACGCCCATCTTGAATTGCTCGGGGTCCAAGGTCCCGCGCGAAAGTTTGCCGCGGGCGGCTACATCGTCACCAATCCCAATTGTTCGACGATCATGCTGGCGCTCGCGCTGGCGCCGCTCGAGCAGCGCTTTGGACTCGAGTCCGTGATCGTAACCACCCTGCAAGCCCTCTCTGGCGCTGGTTATCCCGGAGTGGCCTCGCTGGACGCCACCGATAACGTGGTGCCGTTCATCGAAAACGAAGAGGAAAAAATCGAGCGCGAAACCCTCAAGATTTTAGGACGCATGAAGAACGGAAAAGTGGAAGCGGGACGATTCGCGGTGAGCGCGCAGTGCCATCGAGTGAACGTCACCGACGGCCACTTGGGCGCGGTCCGCGTGAAGCTCGCGCGCCCGGCCAAGATCGAAGAGGTCGAGGACGCGCTCGCCTCATTTACCGCTCTTCCGCAGCAGATGAAGCTGCACATGGCGCCCGAGCACCCCATCATCTTTCGCGCCGAGCAGGATCGTCCCCAGCCGCGCCTGGACCGCGATGCCGGCGGTGGAATGAGCGTAACCATCGGGCGCCTTCGTCCCGACAAGGTGCTGGACTTCCGTTTCGTCGCGCTCAGCCACAACACCATTCGCGGAGCCGCGGGTGGCACCATTCTGAATGCCGAGATGCTGGCCGCTACCGGCCGCCTGAATCCAATGCTGGCCCGGAGCGTTTGAGATGGCGAAACCGCTTCGGGTGATGAAATTCGGCGGCACTTCGATGGGCGATGCGGAATGCATTGCGCGCTCGGCCAAAATTGTGGTGGAAGGTGTGCGCGACGCTTCGATCGTGGTGGTGGTTTCCGCGATGAGCGGGGTCACCAACCGCTTGATCGCCTCCGCAACGCGGGCGCAAACCGGCGATGCCGACGCGGGTCCGGAGCTGGTCGAGGCGCTCCGGAAGCAGCACGAAGCCGCGCTGCAAGCGCTCATCGGTCACAACGGAACGCGCCGCCAGGTGCAAGAGCAGATGGAGGCGATCCTCGCCGAAGCGCGCCGCCTCTACGATGGCACCGCGCTATTGCGCGAGCTATCGCCGCGAACCCTCGATTCGATTTCGAGCTTGGGCGAAAGGCTTTCTGCTCCGGTATTCTCGGCGACCCTCGCGGCCATGGGCGTGAAGAGCGAACCGGTCGAAGCCACCCGCCTCATCGTCACCGATTCCTATCATGGCGGCGCCGAGCCGCTGGCCGATTTGACCCGCGAACATTGCGAAGAATGTCTGCGCCCCATGCTGAAAGACGGGGCGGTTCCGGTAGTTACCGGATTTATCGGCAGCAGCGAGTCCGGCGAACTCACCACCCTGGGACGCGGCGGATCCGATTATTCCGCGACGATTCTGGGGGCCGCGCTGGCCGCCGATGAAGTGATCATTTGGACCGACGTAGACGGCGTGCTGACCGCCGATCCTCGCCAGGTGAGCGAGGCGCGCACCATTCCGGAAATTTCCTACCGCGAGGCCGCCGAGCTCGCGTTCTTTGGCGCGAAGGTTCTCCACCCCAAAACCCTGAACGCCGTGGTGGCCGCAAGAATTCCGGTCTGGATACGCAACAGTTTCTCGCCCAGCCATCCCGGAACAAAAATCACCCCGCAAGGCCGCAGCAACGGCGGCGGAGTAAAGGCGCTCACCGCCATCGCCGACGTTTCGCTGATATCGGTAGGAGGACCCGGCATCGTCGGCGTTCCCGACGTGGTCGGCCGCACATTTTCCACCACCGCCGAAGTTCGCGCCAACGTTCTGCTGATTTCGCAGTCGTCCTCGCAAAATGACATTTGCTTTGCCGTGGCTACGCCCGACGCCGAACGCACGGTGACCGCGCTGCGCAAGGAATTCGCCAAGGACTTGGCGAATCAAAAAGTGGAGCACATTACCCTAGACCACGACATCGCCATTGTCGCGGTAGTCGGCGAAAATATGCGCGGCACCCGAGGGATGGCCGGCCGCACCTTTAGCGCGCTGGGCCGCCGTGACGTCAACATCATCGCCATCGCCCAGGGTTCCTCCGAGTGCAACATTTCCTTCGTAGTCGAAGGCAAAGATATGAAGCCCGCCCTGGAAGCCACCCACAGCGAATTCGGCCTGGGTGCAGCAGCAGCGACCACTACTTGAACAGCGATGAGTGAAAGCAAAAGACATTCCCGCACTAGTGTCGCCGCCGAGCGCGCCTCGCAACACTGCATCATGACCAACTGCGGCGCCTCGTTCCCCATTCACCAGCGCATATACGTCTGCTCCCAGTGCGGCGGCCCGCTAGAAATCGAACCGGGCGTGGAGCAGCCGCGAAGTGCGTCCGAACTCCGCGACACCTGGGAATCGCGCGCCACCGCGCGGACCGGCCGGGACCACAGCGGCGTATGGCGCTATCGCGAAATGCTGCCGTTCGAAGAAGACGCCCCGGTGGTCACCCTTTGCGAAGGCAATACCCCGCTCTACGACGCTCCGCGTTGCGCCGAATATTCCGGTCTACGCGCGATTCGCTTGAAGCACCAGGGCTGCAATCCCACCGGCTCCTTCAAAGACACCGGAATGACCGTAGCGGTCACCCAAGCGTTGCGGCTCGGCGCCAAGACAGTGGTCTGCGCCAGCACCGGAAACACCTCCGCGAGCCTGGCGGCCTACGCCGCGCGCGCCGGTTTGCAATGCGCGATCGTTCTGCCGCAAAAACAAATCAGCGCTGCCAAGCTGGCGCAAGCCATGGACTACGGCGCGGCAATTTTCGAGATCGACGGAAACTTCGACCACGCCATGCGCCTGGTGCAAGAGCTAGCCGAGGAAGATTCGATCTATCTGGTCAACTCCATCAATCCCTTTCGGATCGAAGGCCAAAAGACCGTAGCGTTTGAACTGATGCAGCAATGCGCCTGGGCCGTCCCCGATAACGTGGTAGTGCCGGGCGGAAATTTGGGAAATAGCTCCGCACTGGGAAAAGGTTTTGCCGAATTGCGCCGCGCCGGCCTTATCGATCGGTTGCCGAAACTCCACATCGCCCAGGCCGAAGGCGCAGCCCCACTGGCGCGGGTATTTGCGCGGCTGCAAAGCGAGTCGAAGAGTAAACGCGGCGTTCCCGTGAGCGATCCAGCGTTGCCGGACAAGATCGAGTTCGTCCAACATCCGCGCACCTTGGCCAGCGCCATCAAAATCGGCGCGCCCATCTCCTGGAGAAAAGCGCTACGCGCGGTGCTGCGCTCCGGCGGACAAGTGCTGACCGTCAGCGAACAGGAAATCGCCGACGCCAAAGCAATGATCGGCCGCGACGGCGTAGGATGCGAACCCGCCTCGGCGACGACGGTAGCCGCAATCCGCAAGCTAACCGCGAGCGGTGAAATCAGCCGCGATGAATCGGTGGTCGCCGTCCTGACCGGGCACATTCTGAAAGATACCGACTACGTCAGCCACTACCATCGCGGCACCCTGAGCATCGAAGGCGCCGATAAAGAGAAGCAACCGATCGCCGCATCGTTTCGAAATGTTCCAGTGAGCGTACCGGCCACCAAGCAGTCGATCCTCGAACACTTGCGGCGCCGCCGCGAATAGCGCCAATGGCCGCCAAACCCAACTCGACAATTGAAGTCCGGGTCCCTGCCTCGACCGCGAACCTGGGCCCCGGCTTCGACTGCTTCGGCCTAGCCCTGGATTTGCACCTGACCGTCCGCGCCACGCTGCTCCCAGCCGGTTCGGAAGCGTCCTCGCGCGTCCGCAGCCGAGGCGAACCGGGAAGTTCCACGCTGCCGCAAAGCGCCGAAGCAAACTTGATTTTTCACGCCATGCGCCTGGCCGCGCAGCGCCAAGGCGGAATCCTGCCGCCCCTGCGCCTAGCCGTGCACAACGCGATCCCCCTGGCCAGCGGCCTGGGAAGCAGCGCTGCAGCAATCGTCGCCGGCGTGGTCCTGGGTTTCGCGGCCTGCGGGGAAAAAGATTTCACCGCCGAAGATGTGCAACCAGCACTCCGTTACGCTACGGAAATCGAAGGGCACGCCGACAACGCCGGCGCCGCACTAATGGGTGGTTTGGCAATCACCCTGGTGCGCGGCGATGGCAGCGTGGCAGCGGTGCGCATGAATTGGCCCAGGGAAATTCGCGCCGTAGCGGTGACTCCGAGCTTTACGTTGGCCACCTCCAAAGCGCGCGCCGCGTTGCCCGCGTCTGTTGCCCGAGCCGATGCAGTCTCCAATCTGCAGCGCACCGCGATGCTCGTTGCCGCCCTGGACGCCCAGCGCAATGATCTGATCTGGGACTGCCTGCAAGACCGCCTGCACCAGCCATACCGCCAAAATCTAATTCCCGGCCTGGCCGAGATTTTGCAGTTGCCGCGCACGCCCGGCCTGCTAGGCATCGCGCTAAGCGGCGCCGGCCCCACGGCAATCGCCTTCGCTACCGAAGGATTCCAAGCCATTGGCAAAGCCATGACCGCGTGCTTCGAGCGCCGCGGCCTGAATGCCACCACCCGCGTCCTATCAATCGCGGAACAAGGCGCCAAAATCTCGCCACCTCGCCCTCGGCGCCGTTAACAACTCCGTTCCCGCCCGAATCCCGCGTTTTCTGCATTCGCCCGGCTATGATCTTGATCGTTTCCACTCTCAATCAGGCGGTGCGTGAACGGCGGAGGCCGTCGCCACGGGCATTTCGAGCAACTCACGGGGAGATTTGCCCGCGAATGTCGGGGTGCGTGGGTGACGCTTTTGGGACGGCAAAAATTGATTTTGGTGCGGCTCGGGAATTTCGTGTTTCTTTAGAATCCGCAAATTCGGAGGCGGTATCACCCGCACCTGTGTCTAGCGGCGGTTTAGGCTGAGCGAGGGGTGTGCAGCATCGCGGAAGGAAGTGGCGGGATCGAGAGAGCAGCGCGCGAGGAACAGCTGGTCGGAGATGATTCCATCGCGCCAGCGGCGGATGTCCGGCAAGGTGGCGGCAGCTACTCCGCCTTTCGGGCCCAGGAACACGACTACCACGCCGGCCAAAGTTTCCTGGGAGTGGGTCGCTTCGTTCAGCCCGATACCGAAGCTCTGTTTCGCGAACGCTAATTGGCTGGGGACCAAAGCGTCGCCGGAAAGCGGCCCGTTGGGTTGTGCGAACACGAATAAAACCGGCTGACCTTTCAGCGCCGCCCAATCTCCCGAGAAGGCCTTGATCTCTTCGCTCGCCGCTGCGAAGTGCGCGGCGCCGGCTACAGATTCCCGATCCACCGCATCGGCGGCGCTATCGGACGTCGGCCGGTCGATCGCTGCGGGGGCCTCGGCCCGATCCGCGGCGGTTTCCAGTTGGCCAGCGCGCAACCATCCCCGCTTGCCATTTTCGAGCTGCACGGGAATCCAAGTGGCGGCGGTGCTGGCCTCGCCGCCGTGAACGTCGATGACCGAAAATTCGTCTTCGGCATTGGCGTGCAGCAAGATGCGCGAAGTTTCATCGGCCTTCTCAAACACCGGAGTGTGAGCCCGGCGGATGATGGCCAGCCCGGTTTGATTGGTGCGTTCTCTGGCTGCTGCCTGAAGCTTTTCGATCTGTGTGTTCAGCTCGCGAGCAGTGGCTTCGCTCGCTTCGCGTTGCGCGCGGGTAGCCTCGATTTCCGCGGCCAGGTCCGCGCCGCTATGGGACGGTTTCACGCTCGCCGCGCGAGGGGCGCTCGTGTTCGGGTGGGTCGCTGGGCGAGGTGCGGAAGAAGGCGCTGGCGCCTGCGCCGCTTGGTTCGCTGCTGCCGGAGCGTCCAGGTTGTTTTCGGCGTGGGCGTTGGGACCAGGGTCGAGGCGCGCGCTCAAGCGGTCGAGGAAATCGGATTCCAACCGGCCGTTCGACGGGATCGCGCGATACTCCGAATGCGGCGCATCCGCGCTCTGATACCACGCGGTGATTTTTGCGCTGATGCGCACGATGGATTCGGTCGGTCCCACGCGAACGACGTCGCTGCGCAGAATGTAGCGGGGATTTTCCAGGTGGTCGAGCGAGTTCGCGCTGGCGCTCACAAAACCGTCGAGGAACGGAAGGCGGCTGGTCGCGTCCACATCCAATTCCTGCAGCGCGCGCTGCACTTCATCGAGCGGGTGCGCGTAGGATCTCTCGACCGGAACCGTCTGGGCCGGAGTGCTTCTGGCGGCAGTTGAAATCAGCACAACCGCGAAGCACAGCCAGGCGGAGCGAAGCCGCGCCTGCGTTCGAAGGTGCCAGCACGCGATCATGACAACGGCTCCAAGAACATGTAGTAAATCCAGCCCTCGCGGCCGTCGGCGCTGCGAACCCGATACCAATAGCGAGTGGTGGTGAGCACGGTGACTTCCTCGCCGCGATCGAACACCCGCAGCGTCTCGGATTGGGTATACGCCGCGGCTTTCAAGGGGGACCTGGGGAACTTTACCCGGCCGAGGGTATCGAAGCGGAGTTGCTTGGCGCGCTCTTGCAGTTGTTGGACGACGGAATTCGCTGCCGCGAGCTGGGCCTTCTGTTCTTCGAGAGTGTTTTCTAAGCCGGGATCACCCGCCACTTCCGGCGTGGCCGCACGCGCGGGTCCAGCGAGTGGGGTAACCGGGTCAGGCGCCGCCAGCGTCGGGACAGACAGCAGCGCAGGTGGCGGCGCTGCAGGCCGGGCGGTAGGAGGAGCTTTGGAAGCCTGGTGTGCCCGGGTTAGCGAAAAGCCGGGCAGCAACTCCTGAATGCGGTGATACTCGCTGGCCTCCACCGTGCCATCGGAGAAATACGACGCGCGCTGCCCGTCGCGAACGAATACGGCATCGATGCGCAACACGCTGCGCTGCGCGCCGCCGTTCTCCACTTCATAGCGAACGGTGATCGCGCCCATATCATTACTGCTCGGGAAATGCGCGGGAGCCAGAACACCCTTACGCACTTTGAAAAATGCAGCTCACTCCCGCAGCGGGGCTGCTGGGTTCGAAGGCCTCCGCCGACGTTTCGAGGGTGGCATCAGAAACCTCCGAATCGCCTTTATATTCGAATGTGCCGCCGATCGATCCATCGGATGCCACGCGGCGGACCGCGGCGCAAAGCGTTTCCGCGGCAATCGGAAGTTCTACGGAAAATCCGACGGAAGTCTTGCGGCGAGGATCGCGAAACTGCGCAGACGCAACCGAAGACAACCAGCGCGACGATGCCCAGCCCAGCCGCAAAATGAACGCAGCGAAATGCGCGCCCTCGACGGTGCCAAAGCATTGCCATTACTCGCTTGTTCCTGGCGGTGGTCTTAGGGGAATTGACTTGCAGCGTTCTCAAATAGTGGACCAAATCCCAGGCCTGATCGCCCTTGAGGAAGTCGGCGTAGGACGGCATCGCAGTCCCATCGAGCCCGGAGAGAAAAATGCGATACAAATCCTGGTCGGTAGCGCCACATTTGAAGCGCAAGCCGGAGGTAAAATCGTACGGCGGCAACTTATTCCCCAGGTTATCGAACAGCGTGGGAGCGGAAGGACCGTCGCCGTGGCCCGTCACTCCGTGGCACTCCGCGCATTTCAAGGTGTTCTGATAGAGGTCTTTGCCGCGCGCGATGCTTTCCGAGGTAGCCGCAGTTTCCGCGGGTATCGCGATGGCCGGATCGGGCTTCTCATTGTTGAATCGACTCGAGAAGGTTTTCACGTAGGCGACCAGATGGACACGTTGCTGCGGCGTCAGCGCATTCCACGATGGCATGTAGGTGGTGTGGACGCCGCGGCTGATGGTGTCGAAAATATCGGAGTCGTAAGGGATGCTGCCGGACGGCGTGGAGCGGCACTTGTATATGCCGGTGGTGAAATTGCGCGGCGGCGGATCGCCCAGCGGCCCGACCACGTACGGCGCGTTCTCGCCCTTGCCGTCGCCCTTCGGTCCGTGGCAGCCCACACAGTAGCGGCGATAAAGCTGCTGGCCGGTATGGGCGTCGCCAGTGAGAGCACCGATGTGCGATTGTTGAGCCCCAGCCGCGGGGGCGCCGGCGAGAGCCATGCCCAGAATGATTCGCGCGATGATTTTATGCGGGGTCATCGATTCGCTCGTCAGAAGGCAAAATCAAATCCCATAAAAATGCTGCTGCTGGTGACGTTCTGACTGTTAAAGCTCGGGGCGAAGGCTCCGCCAATGTTCCCGACGCCCTGGGATTTCACGACCGAATATTCCTGGTGCCAGGCGAGACCGGCGCGGCTGTACATCATCGGATACCAACGGTAGCCCACGGTGAACGCATCGAGATCGCCGAGGTTCGACGCAGTGGATTCGCTGCCTTGTTGGGACATACGGATGCCTTCGTACCGACCGGTGATAACCAGTTGCGGGTTGAGCGCGTAGTTGGTCTCGACGAAACCGCCATTCCATTGCGCGGAGCGATCGCCGGCGGGCAGCGGTCCAGTATTCGACGCAATGCCGTTGGCCAGGTAGCCATTCTCGTAGCCGTGCAGAAACACGGTTTGGATATCCAGCTTATCCAGATACCAGCGCAGCGACCCACCTACGCGGTAGAACGGCTCATTGCCGATGCCCGTTCCAGGGATCGCCGCTCCGCCGGTGGTTAGGTAGTAGGTGGGACTGTGGCCGAAGTACCCGAAACCGCTCACTCGAACGATACCCATGTTGCCGGCGGGAATGGCCTGGTCGAAATTGCCGTAATAGTCCATGGTGCGGCCGTAGGGAGTATTCGGGTTTCCATCCGTGCTGCTGAGCAGCGAAAACGCATATCGCGTGTAGCTGTTGGCGTTGTGTCCGGCCAGTTCGATGCCGAGCTGGTTATCTCCGATCCCGCCGAAGAAGTTCGAATCGCCGTAGGGCAGGAAGTGATAGATGTAATAGAAGCCGCCGTTGTCGGAGAGTGTCAGCATGCGCTTCTCAGACACCGGCAGGTCCAGCTCGTACTTGCCCATTTTGAAATTCAGCCAGCGCGATCCGAGTATGTTGTCGAAGCGGACGAAGGCGTTTTCAAAGTGGAAAGCGGCGGTGCTGTCGGAGGACGGAAGCACGCTGAAGGTAATATTTTTGTAGAGCGTTCCGGCAAACCACAGGTCAATTCCGGAAAGGTCGAAGCCCGAGGTCGAATAGCCGCGTCCGGCTTCGACGGAAGGATTGCCAGGGGTAGCGTCGACGATCTGATTGTTGGCGTTCTCGCGATGCCACTGCGGGGTGATTCGCACCGCAATCGGAAAATAGGACGCGTCACGGGTGATCGGGGAATCACGATCGTTGCCGATCTGGTAGCCGTTATCTTTGAACACCTGTCCGAAGTTATTCAGCATCGGCCAACCGACGTGGCAGGCCGAGCAGGGCAGGCCGTACTTTCGAGCGAAAGCGGGAATGGCATGCGCCGGCGGCGGATGATGCAGCATCCCTGCCAAGACCAGCAACAGTACCGGAGCACCGGATAGACCATGGATTATCCGGGCAAACCGGGATGAAGCCTTCATTTCTGCCTCCCCAAGAGTGAGCGGGACCGACCCTTCGTGCTTGTCCCCATGGTGACAAAAAACGCCCGGGGCGAATGAGAATTGTGCGGGGGAGTTGCGAGAATTGTGAGGACCAGCTATACAGGATCGTCCTGATAACGGTTTGGAAACCGAGCCCGACTGGCGTTGATTTATCGCGGATGGCCGCCCCAAGTGCGAGGTCCTGTGGAACTGTTGCCAATCGAGCAAGAACGTCCGCCGCGCATTACCAACGGGCAGTGGCTGTTGCTGCTCGCGCTGGTCATTATGCTGGCTGGCATTTCTTTTACCATTGGCTGGCGGCCAATCCTCGGACCACGCGCCCGACCGCTTACCAACCGCACCTTCGAATGGAGTCCTGCGCGCACAGCACGGGGTAGGTATCTGGCCGAGACGGTATCTACCTGCATGGATTGCCATTCCCCGCGGGACTGGACCAAGCATGACGAACCGATGGTCCCGGGGATGGAAGGAGCGGGACAGGATTTTTCGCTTCTAAAAGGGATCCCGGGCCACCTGATCGCGCCGAACATAACGCCTGACCGGGAAACCGGCGCCGGAAACTGGAGCGATGATGCGATGGCCCGAGCGATCCGGGAAGGCATCGCCCACGACGGCCACGCGATGTTTCCGCTGATGCCGTACCAAGATTTTCGCCATTTGTCGGACGAGGATGTGGCTTCCATCGTTGTGTTTTTGCGTTCGCTTCCACCAGTGAGAAATCCGCTGCCCGCCAGCCAGGTCGATTTTCCGGTGAAATACCTGATGCGCAGCGAGCCGCAACCGTTGGAGGAACCCGTAGATTCGCCCGATGTGTCCACACCCGAGAAGCGCGGGGAATACCTGGTGCAAATAGCGGCATGCGAGGATTGCCACACCCCGCGATATCACGGCCAGGTAATTCGGGGAATGGACTTTGCCGGAGGATCGGTCCTGGAAGGACCGTGGGGCCGCTTCGCGAGCGCCAACATCACGCCCGACCCGTCGGGGATCGGTTATTACGACGAAGCGTTGTTCACCCAGGCGCTACGCACCGGCTTTGTTAAGGCCCGGCCACTCAACCAAATCATGCCGTGGGCCGAGTATCGTAACCTGACCGATGAAGACCTGCATGCAACTTTTGCCTATCTGAAAACGCTGAAGCCGGTCCGGCACCGCATGGATAACACCGAGCCAGCCACTTTCTGCAAACTCTGCAAGGCCTCGCACGGCTTGGGCGCGGAAAACAGCCTCACCCAATAATCAGAAACGACACAAACGGCGGAGAACGCCACGACATCGCGGCCGCGCATCTGCTAACCTAAAAGCATCGATCGGTGCGTCGGTACGTCCTGGGTCACGGATAGCGCCCGAAATTCCTAGAGGGGGATAGATCGTTATGCCGGTGACATCGCTGCTCACTCCCGCCAAACGCGTTTCCAATTTCAATGCCGGGCCCGGACCGCTGCCGCTGGCGGTGCTAGAAATCATCCGCGAAGAGCTGCTCGACTACCGTGGGACGGGCATGTCGGTGATGGAAATGAGCCATCGCTCGGCGGAATACGAAGAGATCCAGACCTCCGCGGAACAGAAAACGCGCCGGTTGATGAAAATTCCAGACGAGTATGCGGTGATATTCGTACAGGGCGGCGGCAGCGGGCAATTCACCATGGTGCCGATGAACCTGTGCCTGCCGAACCGGCCAGTGGAAGTGATCAACACCGGTATGTGGACGGCGAAAGCGATTGCCGAGCTGAAGAAGGGTTTTCCCTACCACCTGGCGGCTTCGACCGAAGCGGAGAAATTCACCCGCGTACCGCGGGCCGACGAAATTCACATCGATCCGAACGCCTCCTACGTCCACATCGCCAGCAACAACACCATTGAAGGCACGCAGTGGAGCGCGCCTCCTGCGGTGGGAAATGTGCCGCTGGTTGCCGATATGTCATCGGACATACTTTCGCGGCCAACCGACGTTTCGAAGTTTGGGCTGATCTTCGCCGGAGCGCAGAAAAATCTGGGACCTTCCGGGGTGACGGTGGTGATCGTGCGCAAGGATCTGGCCGAGCGCGCGGACAAGAATTTGCCGACGGTGCTGCAGTACCGCACCCACATTAAGGAACGCTCGCTGTATCACACCCCGCCGACGTTCGCGGTGTACATCGTAGGCTTGGTGCTGAACTGGATCGATAGCGAAGGCGGCGTGCCGGCGATTGACCGTCGCAACCAGGCCAAAGCTCGGTTGCTCTATGACACCATCGATCGGGGTGGCTACTACTCTTGCCCGGTGGAAAAAGCTTCGCGGTCGCACATGAACGTGGTGTTCCGCATCGCCGACGGGAACGAAGAAGTGGAGAAGCGGTTTGCTAAAGAGGCTGCGGCGGCTGGCTTGATCGGCATCGCCGGACATCGCTCGGTGGGCGGGATGCGGGTGTCACTTTACAACGCGGTCACGCTGGAAGCGGTGCAGGGGCTGGTCAGCTTCATGGAAGAGTTTCAGCGGACCCAGGGCTGAGGGCTGACCCAAGCTCGCCTAGGGAAGCGGGTTCTTTTTTACGCCAAGCCTAAGAGTCGGCGCACTTGGGTGACCATAGTTTCCGGCGGCGGCTCGATATCCACGGTGATGGCGTCACCGCCTGGCTCCTCCAAGGCGGCAAACTGGCTGGCGAGAAGTTCCTTGGGCGCATAGTGGTGCTTTCGGGCCTGGATGCGCTGCGCAATCGTTTCGTACGAACCCTTTAAATAAATGAAGCGGACTTGTAGGCTCACGCGCAAGTGTTCGCGGTAGCTGACCTTCAACGCCGAGCAGGCCATGACCGCGTTGAGGGATTCTGCGAGCCACTTTTCGATTACCGCGCGTAGCGCATCGAGCCACGCGGCGCGGTCCGCATCATCGAGCGGAATGGCGCGGCTCATCTTGGCCACATTCGCCGGGGAGTGGAAATCATCCGCGTCGGCAAACTCCCAGCCGAGCTGTGCCGCGAGCAATCCTCCGATGGTGGTCTTCCCCGATCCGGTGGTGCCCATGATGATGACGATCATCGCGGCCTGGTGCGCGCGCACGGAACCCGCGCTTACTTGGGATAGCTCTTGGAGACACCGTTGCGGGAATTCTGGACGGTGAATGTTCCGTTCGCTAGCGCAGTCACCTCGATGTACTTACCCAAGTCATCGCCCTGTGGGTTGGCGATCATCGGCTCGGCCACGTTGTGAGCCGGGCCACCTTCCTCTGAATAATGCAATTGCCACAGGTCCTGCAATCCGGGTGAATCGTGGACGATCTGCCAGACCGAAGGGCTGCCACCTTTCTTGGCGCCGTTGTTCATGATCGCTACGCGAGGGTGCAGGGCATCGACGATCGCTTTCGTATTGGATTGATCCCAGCCGTGGTGGGTGGTGAGGTAGAGATCGACGGTACCCACCAGATTATTCGGGCAGACCAGTTCGATTTCCCGGCGCTTGGTGAGATCGCCCAGATCGATAAAGCGGAACTGGCCAAAGGTGACCAGCACGCCCACCGATTGCTCATTTTCGGTGGGATCGGCGGGCGCTTCGGGTTCGGCGGCGCAATACGGATTGGGTTGGCCGGCCCCGGACAATGCGGTGGCGATGTGGACGGTGGCGGACGTAAGTACGCGGACCCCGACTCCGGCGAGAGGGATCGAATCGCCCGGTTTGGCGACGATGTGCTTGGCGCGAGGCAGCACTTTTTGGTAAGCGGCGAAGTCCTCGTTGGTGACCGGCGAATCCTCTTGCAGGGTGCCGTGATCGATGAAGGTGCCGATGTGAATGCGATCGGCGAGCTGCGGTACTCCGCCGACGTGGTCGCGATGGAAATGGGTGATCAGCACGTAGTCGAGGCGGGCGACGCCGGCGGCTTTGGCTGCGGCCATAATGCGATTTGCGTCGCGGCCATTTTCGTCCGGCCAGCCGGTGTCGATGAGCATCGAGCCGCCCAGCGGGCTGACGATGAGGGTGGCTTGGCCGCCTTCGACGTCGATGAAATAGATTTGCAGGGCCTTGGTTGCTTTCGCCCAGACCAAAGGCAGAACCAACAAACTGGCGAGTGCTGGTGCGGCTAACCACAGCAGACCGCTTGTACGGCGCATCGGTAGAGCTCCCGTGGTGGTGAGTCGAAGTGCGAGAACCGGCGAAAAATGGCAGCCGCCACCCTCCGCGCTGCTTCCCGCAAGCAGTCAACTCTACGCCAGGCGTGCCAAAAAGCAAACCGGGAAAGGCCCGATCACCCCAAGCCCGCCCGGCACTTGGCTGATTGGTATCGAGGCATCGGATAAATTAGACAAATTTCTGGTGCGCACGCGGAAAGGGAGTATCTAAATAGCTGCCATAGCGGGGGTGAACCATGCCTAAGCCAGGAAATATCGTTCCAATCTCGGGGATTTACAGAGTTGCTCATGAGGGCAACCACTCCCAACCGCACGACGTCACCTGCGTAGCACGCAAAGTATTTCCAACCTGCCGGGGTTGTAAAGAGCCAGTATTTACGCTGGTAAGTCCCGCACAGGATGTGGAAACCCACGCCCTCTTCAAGAGAGACGCGGCGAGGCGCAGCGCGGCGGCTGACCCTCGAAAGTCTAAGTAATTGCGCTTCGCCTTGGCGCCGATTGGCTGGCGCGTTGGCCCCGCCGCTAGTCGAGGTATCGTCCGGCGCTCGGAACCCGGTACCACCAGCCCACCTTCCGAAAGTTCGCCATTCTGGGGGCAACGCTTGTAAAATAGCGGTTCGCGAGCACGGGGCCGGGCGGAGTTTCCGCGACCAAGGAGAAATGGATCGATGGCGGCTGGAAAAAAAATAGGGATTCTCACCGGCGGGGGCGACGTCCCGGGATTGAATCCGGTAATCAAGTCGGTGGTGTACCGCGGCAGCGAGATGGGGCGCGAGGTGGTGGGCATCCGGCGAGGTTGGGAAGGTCTGACCAACATGAACCCGAAACTCGATCACGACCCCGCGTACACTTTGCCGCTCACGCGCGAGAACACCCGCACCATCGACCGCACCGGCGGCACCATGCTGCACACTTCCCGCACCAATCCGCGGCGCATCGCACAATCGAAGCTTCCCGAGCACCTTTCCGCAGAGGAAGTGAAGCAAATTCCTTTCGACGGCAAGCACTACGACCTTACCTCGCTGGTGTTACGCAACCTGGAGAAGCTGGGAATCGGAGTGTTGATTGCGATTGGCGGCGACGACACGCTGAGCTTCGCCTCGGCATTGCATTCCAAGGGTTTTCCGCTGGTGGCGATTCCGAAGACCATGGATAACGACGTCCAGGGCACCGAATACTGCATCGGATTTTCCACGGCCATCACCCGCGCGAAAGAATTGATCACCCGGCAGCGCACCACGCTGGGTTCCCACGAACGCATCGGGGTGTTTCGCATCTTCGGGCGGGACGCGGGGTTCACCGCGCTGTACACCGCCTACGTCACTTCGTCGCGCTGCCTGATACCGGAATTCGAATTCGACCTGGACCACGTGTGCGAACTTCTTTTCGAAGACAAACAGAAAAACCCCAGCAAGTATTCGCTGGCGATTATCTCCGAGGGCGCGGTGTGGAAGAACCGTAAGATCGAGGAGTATGGCGAGACGGATGCTTACGGTCACCGGCACAAGGTGGATATTGGGCACGCCTTGGCCGAGGAGGTTCGCAAGAAAACGGGCTCGGAAACCATGGCCAGCGACCTGACCTATGATTTGCGCAGCGGCGATCCGGATGCGATCGACGAGTTGGTGGCGATCACTTATGCCAATATCGCGCTGGACTTGATTTACGACAATATTACCGGGCGCATGGTGGGAATCCAGAACGGCTGTTACGCGCACATTCCGCTGCCGGACCTTGCCAAGGGAGCGCGCCGCGTGAACGTAGCGACGGCCTACAATACACATCGCTATCGTCCGAACTATTCCGCGAAGCTTGGGGCGCCACTGCTGTTTAACCGGGTGTGAGTGGATGGTTTCTGCCGCTGACAATGGGAACCTTCGGGACCGGGTGCGCATTGGAATTTCGGGCTGGCGCTATGAACCGTGGCGCGGCACGTTTTATCCGGAGAAGCTGACCCAGAAGAAAGAGCTGGCATACGCTTCGGGAATATTCAACAGCATAGAAATCAACGGAACGTTTTACTCTCTGTCGCGGCCTGAGAATTTTGCGTCGTGGGCGGCCGAGACTCCCGCCGATTTTGTTTTCTCCGTGAAGGGCCCGCGCTTCATCACCCATATTCGACGCCTAAAAGAAGCGGAGGGACCGGTGGCGAATTTCTTTGCGTCCGGCATTTTGCGCTTGGGCGCCAAGCTCGGCCCGATCCTGTGGCAGCTTCCCCCGAACTTCCTCTTTGATGCGAAACGTATCGAGGTCTTTTTCAAATTGCTGCCCCATGACCGCGAATCCGCCGCGCGGGTCGCCGGAGGTCACGACAAGTGGATGAACGGCCGGTCGTGGATGAAGGTAGACGAGAACCGCCCGATCCGGCACGCGATGGAAGTTCGACATGCCAGTTTTGTGACCCCGGAATTCGTCGAACTGCTGCGGGAACATGACGTGGCACTGGTGTGCGCGGATACCCCGGAATGGCCGCGCAAGATGGACGTGACCTCGGACTTTATGTATTTGCGGTTGCATGGTTCCGAGAGGCTATACGCGAGCGGCTATACCGCTGCCGCGCTGGATGCATGGGCGGAGCGGATTCGGGCGTGGGTGCAAGGGAGCGAACCGGCGGACGCCGAGCGCATCGTCGATTCCGCGGGGAAGAAACTGCCCGGCCGGGAGGTATGGATTTATTTTGACAATGATATGAAAGTGAAGGCGCCGGTCAATGCGCAGGAGTTGATGGCGCGAATGGATCAGCTGCTGGGCCGCGGCACCCCTCCGGCGACGCCGGGTGAAGTGCCTGCAGTTGCAGGCGCGGACGCCGACGCGGGCAAAACACTTAAACCACTGCCCAAAAAACCGCGCCAAGCCGGAACCGCCGGTACCGCTCGGAAGAAGTTATGAACCGTCGTTTGCCCAGTCGCTCAACGCCCGATGGAGGCTTTTGCCGGTTAGACCTCGGGCGATCAGGTTTGATCCCGCGAAGGTGAGTATGCTTCCTAGCAGCTTGCCGCGCTTCCAGCCATAGAGCAGCATCAAGCCGCCGGCAAGCACGTAGAGTGGTCTGGTGGTGCTGCGGCCGCGATCGTCGATTGTTGCCGATGCATGTGCCATCGTTTCCTCCCATCAATTTGCGGGAAAAGATGTGGGGCCCTATTGGTCCGGTGACATCAGATTAGGCGCGAAGGACTAGCGGCGCCATACCCGAGTTGGTGTACGGTGCCTGCCATGCAATTCGAGTGGTGAGCGCCGGCGCCAACTATGGGCGGCGGGCCATCAGGCGATTGAGCTCGTCATACGGGATGGTGCGCTCGAGAAAACCGCGGTAGGTGCCCTTTTCGAGGAGCTCGCGCGCGGCGTCGCGGGCAGTGGCCAGCGTGGCGCGCATGATTTGGGATCCAACGCTTACGCGCCGGACGCCCATCGACTCCAATTCGGGGATCGGCGGAGCTCCGGGGCCAACCAGAATATTCACCGGACCAGTGACTTCACGGACGAGCCGCTGAATAATATCTGCGTCGGTGACGCCTGGAATGAACAGGCAATCCGCACCGGATTGCCGGTAGGCGTTCACGCGGCGCACGGTTTCGGCGAATCGCGTGGAGGGCTCGCCGACTTCGCCTAGGTACACGTCGGTGCGGGCGTTGATCACCAGGGGGATTCCGGCTCGCTCGGCGACGTTGCGAACGGCTTCGAGGCGTTTCCTTTGGGTGTCCACCGGGAATAACGGGCCGGCGGGATCGTTAGTCGCATCTTCGAAATTCAGACCGACGGCGCCGGAGTCGATCACCGCTTGCGCAGTATCGGTCGCATCGTCTACGCCCGGGCCGTATCCCGCCTCGACGTCGGCGGTGACCGGCAAATCGACGTTGGCGGCAATGCGCGCGATCGATTCGACCATCCGGCGGCGCGAAATCTTTTCACCGTCCGGATATCCGAGAGCGAAGGCCACGCCTGCGCTGGATGTGGCGATGGCGCGAGCGCCGACGCTCTCGAAAATGCGCGCGCTCGATACGTCCCAGGCGTTCGGCAGCACCAGGATCGGCGGCCCTTGGTGCATTCGGCGGAAATCTTCGGCTTTTTGTTTTTGGGTGCTCACGTTTTTGCCTCACGGAGTGGGAAGTCCGCCCCTGGATCGAGAATACTACGAGCCAGTGCGCGGTGCCGGTGTGAATGTGTGAGAATGGGTCCGGCGCCGGGGTATGGCGAGGCGCGGGAATTCCTGGTTGTGGACGTCGAGATAAATCGAGTTAGCGAGTTTGGGAGGTCAACATGGCTCAGGACTATTTGCTGAAGACGGAGGCGTCGGCATATTCGTTTGAGGATCTGCAACGCGATAAGCAGACCCTTTGGGATGGAGTTTCCAATCCCGTGGCGCGAAAGAATTTGCGGGAGATGCGGCCGGGCGCGCGGCTGATCATTTATGAAACCGGCGATCGGAAGACCGCGGTGGGGACGGCTACGGTTGTTTCCGTCGATCCCTCAGACCCGAAGAATCCTAAGGTCCAAATCAAAGTGGGGAAAGCGATTGCGCGGCCCAAAACGCTCGCGGAGATCAAGGCCGACAAATTATTTGCGGATTCGCCGCTGGTGCGCCAGGGACGGCTCTCGGTGGTGCCACTGACCGCTATGCAATATGAGGCGTTGATTCGGTGATGTTTCGCTGTTCCGCTGCTCTGCGAAAGGTTTTCGCGGTGCGCGATTATCTTACCGGATTCCTGCGAAGCACGACCGTCGAAATCAGCAGGACAACACCCAGGACAAAGAACATCCAAAAGAAAGGATCCGCGGGAAGACGCAATTTGCCGCCGATTCCGGTGAGTATGTATAGAATTCCGATCAGGTCGGCGACCAAGAATGATTTTGGGTCGCCCTGGCGGTAGCGAAACCAGCTCCAGAAGATTGTTATTCCGAATACCAGCATGCACCCGCTGAGGAAGAACCAAACGATGTCGAGCACGCCGACCATGTGCGGGTCAATCGGGAACGGCGCCAGCGCGGCGTGCACCTGGACTATGGCGCTCCCGTGACCGAAAGCGCCGAGTCCGATCACCGTAGCGGCGATGAGTAAAAGTGACGAGAAGATCTTCCCGAGCATGACGACCTCCCTCCCTAGGCAACCACGTGAAACCGGAGCTAGGGACTATGCGGGGCGCTCGACGTAGCCGCGCAGCCAGGCCAGAACTCGTACCCAACCCTTGCCATGATCGACGCGCGGCGCTTCGGCCGTAAATCCGGAATGCGAGACGCGGACCAGCGTTTCAGCACCTCGTTCGATTAGCTCGTAACGGACCAGGGTGGTGGGCGCATCCTTCTCCCAGTCGTAATTCCAGGTGTAGGTGAGAATGTGGGGAGGATCGAGCTCGCGATATTCGCCGCTGACCGAGAATTCCTTGCCGTCCGCGCCGACGCCGCTGGTTTTGTACTGGCCGCCGACGCGCAGGTCGCGCTCCATGGTGGTGCAGCGATACATACCTTCCTCGCCCCACCACAACGGCAGTTCGCTGGGATCGGTGAGCGCTCGAAAGATTCTGGCCGCCGAAGCCTTGATGGTAATTTCGGTTACCACGGTGCCGCCTTGCGGTACGCCGGTCATGGATTCTCCTCCACGAATTGCCTGAGTCTGCGAAGGCTTGCTTGCCAGAAACGCTGGTAGTCGCGAAGCCACTCGTTTACCGCTCGCAGCGGCTGGGCGTTGAGCTCGCAAATCCGCGCGGTCCCGCGGCGGTGGGAAACGACCAGCCCGGCAGAGCGCAGCAGGCGGAGATGCTTGGAAATTGCCGGGCGGCTCATGGGGAAGTTACCCGCGAGTTCGCCGACGGAACAACCGGACCCGCGCAACAGGCCTAGTATTCTGCGGCGGGTGGGATCGGCGAGGGCGCGAAAGACCGCCTCCCCCTGAGCTGGGTGGCCTTGGGTATGACGAAGCGCTTTGGCCGTTCGATTGGGAACCATATGGTTACGAACAGAAGGTAACCAAAAGGTTTCCGAATGTCAAGCACCCTCACGCCGGTGGTCGCCGTCGCCGCCACTTTGGCGCTTGCGGAATCGATGTCGAAATGATGATCTAGAGCGCGGAGAAGGCCGCAGCCTACAAAGAGCTGGCGAAAAACTAACGATGACCGCAGGGAATTCTCAATCGTGGGATTGGGCTGGCAGGCGGGTCCTGGTGACGGGAGGCGCCGGTTTCATTGGCAGCGCGCTGGTGTGGGCGTTGAATCAGAGCGGCTGCGCGGACATCGCGATTGCGGATTTTCCACCGGCCGCGGAAAAACAGCGGAACCTTTCGCCTTTGCGCTTTGACAGGTTCGTTGAGGCGGACCGCTTATTGGCGTTGCTAGGCTCAGGCGCGCTGGGCACCTTCGATCACGTTTTCCATTTGGGAGCTTGCTCTTCCACCACGGAAACCGACGAGGCGTACCTGCGGCGGAACAATTTCGAATACACGCGCGATCTGGCGGAATGGGCGCTCGCTCGGGGTGTGCGTTTTACGTATGCGTCGTCGGCGGCGACCTACGGCGATGGAACCGAAGGGATGGACGACGTCGATCCCCGGCAGATCGCGCGGCTGCAGCCGCTCAATGCTTACGCGCGGTCGAAGCAGCAGTTCGATTTGTACGCCTGGCAAAATGGCATGTTGGATCGAATGATTGGGCTGAAGTATTTCAACGTTTTCGGGCCGAACGAGTACCACAAAGGAGACATGCGCAGCGTGGTAATCAAGGCCTATCAACAGATTCGAGATACTGGGCGGGTAAAACTTTTTAAGAGTTATCGTCCGGAATATCGCGACGGGGAGCAGGTGCGGGATTTTCTTTACGTGAAGGATGCCGCGGCGATCACTTTGCATTTGGCGGGGCTGCCTGCTGCGACTGCGGCGGGGCTTTTCAATGTGGGGTCGGGTGTGGCTCATAGCTGGAACGATCTGGCGGGGTATGTTTTTCGCGCGATGGGCAAAGATGTGGCGATCGATTACGTGGAGATGCCGGAGGCGATTCGCGAGCGGTACCAATACGCGACGAAAGCGGGCATCGGGAAATTGCTGGGGAGTGGTTATCGCGCGAGGATTATGCCGCTTCGGGATGCGGTGCACGATTATGTGGTGGATTACTTGGCGACAGACAGAGTTCTTGGGACGTAGGGAGCTATACCGGGCTTCGGCTTCGGTCGGTTTCTGGACGATGGCCACAGGCTGGTGAAGGTCACTACGCCCACCCTTCCGATCTGCCTTCGCGCAAAAGCGGCGCTACGGCAGATGTGGAAGAGTGGGTGCCCGGAAAAGATAGAAACGTCGAGCCGTAAGTCAAAAACCACGGCGTTCCGTGTTACACGCGACGGATGGCGTGATAGATCACCAAAACTACTACGGCGCCGACTACGGCTACTACGATGCTGTAAAGGTTCAGGCCGGTGACGCCTGCCTGGCCAAATCGATTGAAGAGCCAACCGCCAACTACCGCGCCGACGATTCCGAGAAGAATGTCGACGATCACGCCTTCTCCGGATTTATTCACGATTTTGCTGCCGATGAAGCCCGCTATCAGGCCGAGGACGATCCAAGCTAAGAAAGACATGTGATTCTCCTTCTCCGCGAATGAAATGAAATCCATCTCTGCCACGCGGAATCTAGACGCGGATCATGTCACCGAATCCCGACAACTCCTAAGAATATAAACATGTAGAAGAGGCCGGAGGAACTGCTTTGATGGCTCCGGAACTACCGGCGTAAAGACAATTGAATCGTGGAGTTACAGGCTAGTCGCTAGCCTACTTGAACCCACCGATCTGGGGAGGCAAAACCGGGAAGCCTAGGGACTGCAGATCGGAGTGAAGCTGGTCGACGGAGTGGAAGCGGAGGCCGCGGATCCCGGCGGCGCGGGCGGTTACCAGGTTTGCCTCGCGATCGTCGATGAAGAGTGTTTCCGACGGGTGGGTGCCGATGACCTGGAGGCAAGTCTGGTAGATTTCCGGTTCGGGCTTAATTTGGCGGACGTCGGCGGAAAAAATGTGATGGTTGAAGAGATTGATCCACGCGAAATTGTTTCTTACATGGGTCACCATCTCGGTGGGCATGTTGGAGAGAATGGCGGTCTTGATTCCCGCCGAACGAAGATGCTCGAGCCATTCGAGCATCGGGGCGTTGGTGCTGCTCCACATGTCTAGGTCCCATTGGCGGAGGTCGTCGACCGAGTAGGGTGAGAGCTCCACCCCGGCTTGCGACGCAAAGTGGCGCCAGTAATCGACGGCCGTAAATTCCGCGCGGTCGTAGGCGGCGCGGCTGGTGTGGTAAATCTCCCAAAAGCGCGCGGGATCCAGTTGGAAAACGCGAGCCATGCGCGCGATCTCTTCCGGCGTCGGCGGAAAGCACAGGACTTCGCCGTAATCGAGAACCACGGTGCGGATCGTGGCGGAATTATCTGTGGGTTCGCTCATTTTTTGAGGCCCGTGCGGTGAAGCAAGCTGCAGGAGACTTTCCGATCAAGCTGGTGCGGCCGCGTCGAGGGCCAGTTCTCCCAGCGGAATATGGAAATAGTCCGCGAGCACTGCAACGATGAGCATGTGATCTTCGCGCTGGGGCAAGCCCGAGACGATTATCGAGCCGATACAGCCCGTTCCGCCGACCATAGTGATGGGGAAACCGCCGCCATGGGTGGCGAAATCGCGGAGATCCGCTCCAGTCTTCGCGTGGAAAGTAGTTTTATCGCGCTCGTTCATCAGGCCAATGGCGTACGAGCTGCGATGCATGCGCATAACGGTGTTTCGTTTACGGCGAATCCAGTCGGCATTGTCGGGGCTGGTTCCGGGCATAGCGAAGAAAAACAGCGTGTGGCCGTTGATTTGGATTTCGATGGCAGCGGCCGCGCGCCGCTTCTCTGCGGCTTCTTTCAAATTCGAGCCGATGGTCCACGCCAGGTCGGCATCGAAATACTTGAATTGGAGGCGCTTTTCCTGCAGGGCAATCTTTTCGAGATCGCGTTCAACGGTCATGAAATTTCCCGGACGGAAATATTACAAACCAATACCGCGACTTCCATTGTGACCGACACTGAACGATCAGACGCTCAACGAATATAGCAGATTCCTCTTTTTTATCGATCTTTGGCGGCGAGAGACACTGCGCCGTGAAGCTGAATATCCTGGCTGGAGCGGCCGACGAGAATTTCGAAATCGCTCGACGATATATTCCACTTCTTGGCCTGAACGTCGTAGTAGGAGAAGGCGCGGCGATCGAGAGTGACGGTTGAACTCTTGGTCTCGCCGGGTTTCAGATCGATTCTGGCGAAGCCCTTCAATTCCTTGGGGGGCATGGAGACCTTCGCATGCGGCTCGGCGACGTAAACTTGGGCGACGTCGGCGCCTTCGCGCGAGCCGGTATTCTTGACGTCGAAGGAAACCTCGCAGATCGCTTCGGTTTCGGTGGCCTCGTGGTGTGCCGCGTCACGGAGCTGGATGCGGAGGTTGCTGTACGCAAAAGACGTGTACGAGAGACCATAGCCAAAGGGGAATAGCGGCTTGGTGCCGTTGTGCTCGTAGCCGCGATAGCCGACGAAGATGCCTTCCTTGTAGACAACTTTGCTGGTGCCAGCTTCCGGGTAGTAACTGTCGTGCACCGGATTATCTTCCCAGCGACGTTCGAAGGTTGCCGGCAAGCGCCCCGAAGGATTCACGTCGCCGAAGAGAATCTCCGCGACAGCTTTGCCGCCTTCCTGCCCGGGATACCAAGCTTCGAACAACGCGGGGGTGCGATCGAGCCATGCGCTCATATCGACGCCGCCACCCGAATTGAGCACCACGATGGTGTTCTGGTTGGCCGCGACCATTTCCTGAATGAGCTGGTCCTGCCCGAGCGGCAGGCGAAATGTGCGATCGGCGCCCTCGCTCTCGGATCCCGGATCGAATCCCGCGGCGACCACCACGACATCCGCTTTGGCAGCGAGGGCTTTGGCGTCAGAGGACACGTACGCGGATTGCGATATGATTCCCATCTTCATTCGGGCACCCAGCCATCGGGAATGCCCGTGGCGCTCGACAACCACCTTGTGCGCCCCTGGCTCCAGGGAAATTGTGGCGATGCCCAGGAGTTCCCGGGATTCGCGCCAGTTGTCCAAAACCGGATTCTCGTCGACGTAGAGGCGATAAAATCCGCCGTCTTCTCCGCTGCTCGCCACGAAGAAATCGTATTGACCAGCAGCGGCTGGGGTGTAGTAGCCGGTCCAGCGGATTGATCCTGCATTTTCCGGGAACACACTGCGGCTGGGCGCTCCTACGTTAACGTGGGCCTCCTCGCGGGTTAAAAATGGCTTCCCTTGTAAATCTTCGTTCTCGAAATATTCGGCTTTGAGCTTGGGGTTTCCATTGGCCGCGGAGCTAGAAAAGAATGTGTTGGCGGCGATTTCGTCGATACCGGGCACGCCGGGGTGATAAAGGACATGCACGCCGGTTCCCACATAATCGCTGATGCCCTGCAACAAGCTCACCGCCTCAAATGGTGTGGTGTGGGCGCTGCCGCCGCCTTCGGGCACTGCGGGATAGGCGTTGGGCCCGATCACCAGGATGGACTTGACGGCGGCTTTTTGAAGCGGAAGTGAATGGCCGTCGTTCTTGAGAAGTACCGCGCCTTCGCGCGCGGCATCGAGGGTTACCTGGTCACCCTCGAGGTTGTAGCGTGAGATCGAAAGATCGGTTTGGTCGCGGTCGAGCCAGCCAAACTGGATGGCGGTGCGCAGGATGCGGCGAACTTTGTCGTCAATCGTAGCCACCGAGACGGAACCTTGCTGGACCGCCGGAAGCAAATTTTGCCGATTGAAGAATTTGCCGGAGGGCATTTCCAAATCGAGGCCGCCATTGGCCGAGGCAACCGCGTCGTAAGTGGAAAGCCAGTCGGACACTAGGACTCCCTGAAAGCTCCACTCGCCTTTCAAAATATCGAGATTGATGTGCTTGTTCTGGCTAGCGTGAATGCCGTTGACGAAATTGTAGGAATCCATCACCGCGCCAACATGGGCTTGCTTCACCGACGCTTCGAAAGCCGGAAGATAAACTTCTCGCATGGTGCGCTCGTCGACGATGGAATCGGTGTTGTGGCGGTCGAAGTCGGAGTTATTGGCCATGAAATGCTTGGCGGTGGAACTGACACCCTGGCTTTGCATTCCTTCGATATAGGCGACGGCCATTTGGGCCGCCAAATAAGGATCTTCACCCAAGTATTCGAAGTTCCGGCCGTTCATGGGCGCGCGATAAATATTCATGGCCGGACCAAGCATGAAATGAACTCCGCGGGCGCGGGCGTCTCTGCCAATTTCCTTGCCGACACGTTCGGCGAGCGAGGGATCCCATGAGGCCGCTAAGGAGATTCCGCCCGCCATCGCTGTTGCCGGAGGATCGGCGGTGCGTACGCCGAGCGGGCCGTCGGCCATTTTGAGTTTGGGAACGCCGAGTTGCGGATAAGCGCGGATATAAAAATCGTCGACGCCGCCGAGCATGTCGATTTTTTCTTCCAGGGTCATGCGGCCGAGGATGGAGTCAACTCGCTTCTCCACGTCGGCGGATGCAGGTGGGGCCGATTGCGCCAGGAGCGCCGCGCTGGAAAGAATGAGCGCCGCCAGCAGGACGCTGAAACTGCGCAACGCCTTCGGATTGTTCGTTGAAGTCTGGCTCATAAATCTCGGGTTCGGCACAGGGTTCGCCTCTACTCGACCGGTGCCGCACGATCCCGCTACCGCGGCGGCTCTGGCGTTTGGCCCGCCTGGCTCAACGCTCTAAACTCTTCCATTTCGTGGGCCGCTTGCTGCGCCTTCCCCTGCTTACGGAAGAGTCCAGACAGCGAGAAATGGGCCTGAGCCACCAGCGGAGTACCTTTTTCGAGATCCAGAACGCGTTTCCAGGATTTTTCGGCGAGCGCGCCGTCGCCATCGAGTGAGGCGGCTTTGCCAAGCATGTAGAGCGTTTCCGGCATGTCTGGCTTCAACCGATCGGAATGGGAAAGCGCCAGGCGCGCATCGTGGAATTTGCCTTCTTGCACCAGCGCCTCGCCCAGGCGGTAGGCCGCTTCGGCGTTGCCCGGCTGGATTCTAGTTTCGGCGCGGTATTCTTCTTCCGCCTTGTCCCATTCCTCGGCGCGCGCATAGACCTCGCCCAGCTCGAGGTGCAGGCCGGAGATCTGCGGACGGAGCCGCAGGGCTTCGCGGTATTCCTTCTCCGCGTTGGGAACATCGCGGAGGACGGCGTAATTCTGAGCCATCATCTGATGGGCGCGCGGAGAGTTCGGGAAACGGGCCTCGAGGTCGTCGAAGACTTGCTTGGAGAGCAGACCGGAGGCCCGCCCGTAGTAATAAAGCAAATCCGGGTCGTTCGGATTTTTGGCCAGTGATTTCTGGAGAAGCGGCACCGCGCGCGAATAATCGCCGGTCTCGAGGAGGGCAATGCCCAAAGTATCGTCGTCATGGGCTTGCTCGAAGTGCGGGATAGACTCCGCCGCGTAGCCCTGCCCGAGCAGCGCATAGCCGAGCAGTTGGTGAGCTCCGGCGACGTTTGGATTGAGCTCCAGGGCGCGTTTCAGCGGAGCGATAGCCGCGCCGAAGTCGCGTTTCTCGACGTACATTGCGCCCAGATCCACAAAGGCCAGCGCCAACTGGGGATCGAGCTCAATGGCTTGCTGAAATTCAGCGATGGCTGAATCCAGCTTCCCGCTCTGGTGCGCTTCGACGCCGGCGCGGACGTGCTCCATCGCCGTTGATGCCTGCGGCGGCGCGAGTGCGAACCATATGGATAGCGCGGCGATGATCACGATTTCTCCGGCTCGCGGATTTCCAGAAACTGATTGGCTTTCACCGGGTCAAGAGTTTGGTGAATGCCGGAAGGCCAGCGAATTTCGATTTTGGCTGCGTCCGCCGCGCCGAGGCCGAAATGCAGGCGCTTATCGCTCGCGGAAATGTAACTTCCGGAGGTGGTTGCGAACCTGGTCTGGCCGTTGACGCGGACGCGCGCGCCCAGACCGTCGCGATTGCTGGTGGTGCCGCGAAGCGCCACCGATAGCCAGCGGTCGGAGCTGGCACTGGCGCCAGCGCCGGGGTGATTCATGAAGACCAGCGGCTTGCCGCCGAGGGAAGTGACCACCACGTCGATGCGCCCGTCGTTGTTTATGTCACCGAACGCGGCGCCACGGCCGGCCAGCGGAGCGTCGGCGCCCGATTCGGCGCGCTCAAATTTTCCGTGGTGGTTGAGAGCCAGCAAAGGCGGCTGCTTGTAGTGCAGCATGTGGTCGATCTGTTCAACGTTGTCCAGGACGTGGCTCTGCGCCACGAAGAGATCCTTCCAACCGTCATTGTCAAAATCTTCCAGGCCCACGCCCCAGCCCGAGCTCGCCGCTGAAAGCAGGCCCAGGCCTGACTCGAGGCTGCGGTAGCTGAACGCTCCGTCGCCATCGTTGTGAAAGAGCGCATAGACTTCGCGGGGCAGCACCGTGATCAAGACGTCCGGGAGGCCGTCGTTGTCGTAGTCCTGAAAGACGACGCCCATGCCGGAGAGCGGTTTGCCATCGCCGGAGAGTGACGCGCCGACCTCCAGCGCACATTCGCGAAAGGTGCCGTTGCCATTGTTGTGAAATAGAAACTGGCGCATGCCGTCGTTAGTCACGTAGATGTCGGTGAATCCGTCATCGTCGTAATCAGCGAACGCAACGCCCAGCGAGCGTCCTTTAAGGGCGGAGATGCCGGAGCGCTCGGTGACATCTTCGAAGGTGCCGTCGCCGCGATTGCGGTACAAGATGTTGGTCGTCGCGGGAAATTCGCCCGGCGGGCAGTACGTTTTCCACTCTTCTCCGCAAATCTTGCTGTGTTTGGTGTCCCACTCCATGTAGCGGGTGACCAAAAGATCGAGGTGGCCGTCGTTGTCGTAATCGAAAAAACCAGCGGAGCAGGACCAGCCTCCGGCGGCGACACCCGCCTTGGCGGTGACATTGGTGAAAGTACCGTTGCCATTGTTGTGATAGAGGGTGTTTTTTCCGTAGTTGGTTACGTAGATGTCGGGATAGCCGTCGTTGTCGTAGTCGGCGACGGCTACGCCCATGCCGTAGTTTCCATCCCCAGCGCTGGCCAGGCCGGCGGCTTCGGTTACGTCGGTGAAACTACCGTCGGGATTTTGACGGTACAGGCGATTCCAATATTGCGGATCGTGGCGATCGAACTCCTCCGGAGTGGCGATGCGATCGAACAGGCGGCCGCTATTCACCAGGAAGATGTCAAGCAGGCCGTCGTTGTTGTAGTCCAGCAGGGCCACGCCGCCTCCCATGCTTTCGATCAGATACTTTTGAGCCGTGGGCGAATTGCGGTGCGTGAAATCCAAGCCGCGGGGGAATTTGGTATCGAAAATCGGCACGGCAATGCCCAGCATAGCCATCCGGGCGATAAAATCGCGTCGCGTGAAATGTGTCATGTGCGGACGTGGCCAAGACTAGCAGAACTCACGCGCGCTTTGTACCAGTGCAAATCAGATTTGGAGGGTGGAGGATCACGGGGCGAAAACGGGATCGGGGTGATTTCGATTGGCACGCGGGGAGAGCGGATTTCATCGGGTGGCCGTGATTCTTTTCGCGAAACGAATGGGCAACTATACTTCGGTGGAAGCAGGTGGATGCCCGGAGGCATCCACCTACGATCCGCCTGACGCTTAGAACATGAACTTCAATGCGAACTGAATCAAGCGTGGATTGTTCAACTGATCGCTGACGATTCCGAAGTTCGGCGAACCGAAAGCCGTATTCGGAGGTCCGAATTGCACGCGGTTAAAGGTGTTGAAGAATTCCGCGCGGAACTGAAGGCGCAGCTTCTCATCCGGACCGAAACTCGTGGTCTTGAAGAGCGCGAACTCCCAGTCGTTGATTCCCTCACCTCGGAGCGTCGAGTCGACACGAGACTCGTCTCCGAAGCCCCAGTCGGCGGGTGCGGTGAAGCAAGCGGAATTGATCCATGAACCGCTGTCTACCCTTTGTTCCGCGCTACCCGAGGTGGCTTTTGCGCAGCCGGGCACGACGTTTGGACGCAGGGTGCCGATGCCGAAACCGGCGCTAGACAGCGGAGTTGAGCCGGCATAGGTGATGGGCAGCGGGAAACCTTTCTGGAAGGTAGTCACACCGTCCAGGCCCCATCCGCTTACGAACTTAGACATCGGACCGGTGACGTCCGACAAGTACTTTTGGCCATGGCCAAAGGGCAAGTCGAGGACGTAGCTAAACACCAAGCGTTGAGAAACGTCCTGCGATGACAGGGACTTCTCAGCGCCCAGATTGTTCCAATCCTGAACTTGACCCACGCCGGTCTCCAGCCAAGACGTAAGTGTATCGGTGTTGCTCAATAGCTTCGCGTTGGTGTAGGCCGCTAGGAACTGACCTCCGCCATGGAATCGCTTGGTTGCAGTTACCTGCAGTGAGTTGTAGGTGCTTCCGCAGCAGCCATATCCCGCCAAGCTCATGCCGCCGTATTCAGGATACGGACGAAGAAGCTGGCCCGCGTTAATCGTAGGATTGGTGGTTGGATTGAGTGAACTGACCGTGTTGATTCCTACAAATGGGTTAGCCACCTGGGCGATCAGAGCCGATTGCTGAGCGAGATCTGCGTCGGGGATCTGATCGATTTGGGTGTCGTACTGCTCCAAGTGGACGCCATGCGAACCGGCATAAGCTACATCCAGGAAAATACCGCCTGGCAACTGTCGCTGCAGGTCGAGGTTGTATTGTTGGACGTAGCCATATTTCTGGTGGGTATAGGGAGCTTCGGTAACGTTGCCGCCAGCGTCAAAGGCCGAGGCGTTGCCTCGCCCCAGCGGCGTGACGATATTAGGACCGAAGGGTCCGTTGGTTGGGCAGGACAGGCTACCGGTGCTGAAAACGCAATTGGTTGCGGTGAGGGTGCTGTCCGGCGAGAGACCGCCGTTGGTAGTGGCTAGCCAAAGAGTGCTGGCGAGGTTGATCGAATCGTTGTTGGGGTTGAGACCGAACGACACATAATTGGGAATGAAGAAGATGCCGTAGCCGGCGCGAATCACAGTCCTCGAGTCCACGCTGTAGGCGAGCCCCAAGCGAGGCGAAAATGCTTTCTTGTCCAGGGGCAGGTTATTGCGGGTGCTGTTCACTCCATCCTTGACCAGGAAAACATCGCCAGGGCACGACGAACCGGCACCGGAACAACCCGTAACGGTAGCGTTGGTAGCACCGGGATTCCAGTAAGTCATGTCATTGAAACGCTCGGACCACGTACCCGGCAGCTCGTACCGCAAGCCATAGTTCACGGTCAGTTTGGCCGTAGCACGCCAGGTATCGCCGAAGTACAGCGCGCGGTAGGTTTGTTTGGCGGCGACCAGGGCAGGGATCTGAGCTTCGCCGAAGTTATGGTTGTAGACGCTTTGCTGGTTCTGGCCGTACCCGAGGAGGAAATCAGCGAATGACGAGCCGGTGCCAGTGGTAGGAGTAACGGCGTTGTCTTGCGTCCAGCCGCCGTTGAACGAAAAGGCTCCGCTGGCGATATTAGTCTGTGCGTAATTGTCGTAGCCTTCTTCGAGCTGACCGCCAAATATGAAGGTGTGGTGCCCGCGAATCCACGTGACATTGGGCGAGATGTTGAATTGGGTATTGTGGTCGGTAATAAAGCTCTGGCCTTGCGAACAAGTTACCGAGGGATCCTCACCGTTAAAACATGGCGTGAACGGAGAACGGGCGGCCGACGGGACTTCGGTATTGTAAGTGGACGGCCATCCGTATTGGGTGAGGTCGAAGCCTGAGTTCTTGGGCGAGCGCAGATAATGGAATCGCGATCCGCTGACGTTGATGTCCAGAATCAGGTTGGACCTAATCGCGTTGTTATAGTCCAGGGCGAGCGCATTCGCCTGATAAGTCTCGGCGCAGCGGTCCGCGCACAGGCCCGTGCCAAAGGGGTCAGTGGGCAAATCGAGCAGATGGAAGAAGTTGTACCGCGCAAAAAGATGCTGGGTACTAGTGAGGTTCTGGTCCACTCGTCCAACGTACTGGTTGGTATCTCCGCCGGAACTAGAGTTCACCGTGAAGTTGTTGGTTTCCGCGCTGTTGGTCGGCAACGGAATATATTTCAGTTCGATCACGGCCGCTGGACTGATCGCGGCAGAAGGTATGGTATTGGCGGCGAATTGGGTGCGGCCGCAGTTGGCTGCCAGTGCGGTGGAGATGCAGGCAGCGCTTACGCTAAGCGGATCGAAAATGGGCACATCGGCCGGAAAAACGCCGGTGCGCTCATCGGCCGTCGGGACGGTAGTGGTGGTGGTGGATGCGGTACGCTGACGATAACCGTCGTAGCCGAAGAAGAAGAACGTCTTGTCCTTAATTACCGGACCACCCACTGCGGCGCCGAACTGGTTCTGCACGTACGGCGGGTTGACGGGTGCAAAAGCTCCGCGCGAATTCAGATCCTTGTTGCGCAGATACTCATAGCCGGTGCCGTGGTAATTGTTGGTTCCTGATTTCGTGCTGATGTTTACCACGCCTCCGGAAAACTTGCCCCATTCCGGTCCGAGGTTGTTGTATTGCACTTTAAATTCGTTCACCGAGTCATCGTCCGGAATCAGGATGGGCAAATTGATGTAGCCGATGTTGAGAGGCTGGCCGTCAAGATACTCGGCGCTCTCGTTTGCGAACGAACCACCAACCTGATAATTGCCCCAGCTAAACGGGTTCTGGCCGACAGGCGAACCGCCGGAACCGCCCTGAGCGATGGCCGCAGGGGAAAGAGTGATCAGGTTGAAAACGTTGCGGCCGTTGAGAGGAATTTCATTGGCAGTACGCTCTTCGATCACTTGGCCTAGCGATGATGTGGTCGGCTGCAGCAGCGGAGTCTCGGAGGTGACTTCCACCACCTGAGAGACTGCGCCGACTTCCATAGCTACGTCGATGGCGACGGATTGCTGCACCTGAACCACGATCGGATCGCGGCGAAAATGCTTGAAGCCGGACTTCTCAACGTTGAGGCTGTAGGAGCCTGGATTTAGGTTCACGAACGAATACAAACCGTCCGGATTGGTGGTCAATGTTTGGGTGGAACCAGTGCCGAGGTTGGTCAAGGTGACCGCGGCGCCGGCCATAGATGCGCCGGAAGCATCGATAACGGTTCCAGAAATGGAACCGAAAGTAGATTGCGCCGCAACGGGAATACTGAATGTAGCGAGGCAAGTGAAAAAAACGAACACAACAAGAATAGGTATAGCAAGCGAACGGAAACGGAAATTATTCATCTCAAATCCTCCCACCCCAGAAGGCATTTAATAAGATCGAAGCCGGCCTTTTTTGCGGCCCGATTCAGGCAACCCGATCGAGCAAAGAATCCTGAATCGAACCGATCGAGTTGTTGAATACTTCATCTGCGGGAATTTAGCGCTTGATGACCCCTGGCTGTCAAGGAAATAACGATTTTCTAAGGGCCTTTCGCCGTATTCAGGTGGTAATATAGTTTTTGGAATAATATACAGGATTTTACAAAATGGGCGTCTCGCGCCGAGACAAACCGAAAAATGGCGATTTACTTATTCCGTGATCGTTAACGTTGAGTTCTGAAAACATAGCCTAAAAAATCAAAGTGTCGCCGGTCTATGATAATTGGGATCAGGCGCGGGTGGTGCGAATAACGGCCAAAATGCTTTTGCTCCGGGCTCTGCCTCGATTGATTGGTACCGAATGGCCGGGCCAGCGGACCGCCGCCTGGTATTTTTCGCTACCCCCGGAACGAACACGGATGCCAGAAGCTCGAAAATCAAGAGCGGCAAAAGATCCGTGAATTACGGACCGGAATTTGCTGCCGGCGAACATCGCACGGATTACCGAAGTGGCAAGTGGCGGAACGATTGCCACATACGTGAAGTTACAAAGATAGATCGCCGGTCCGGAGGGTTTCGCGATACCCTTGGGCGCTCCGGGCCACACCAGGCACATACTGCTGATTCGGGAAACACGGAATGAAACGCCTCAAAGAAAACCCTAAAGCTGCGGTCCCGCAGGTGGTGACTCTGAAAGCGGTCGCCAAACGAGTGGGGTTGACCGCCGGGAACTGTTTCCGCGGTGCTGAACAATTCGAGTGCGTCCGCTTCGGTACCGGAACGGACTCGGAAGCGTATTCTGGAGGCGGCGCGGGAACTCCGCTACAAACCGAATTTTCTGGCGCGCTCGTTGCGCGTGAAACGGACCTACACCATCGGAGTGATTGCGCAAGAGATCGGCGACATTTACGGCGCCATGGTGATCAGCGGCGTGGAACGATATTTGCGGCAGCAAAACTATTTTTTCCTCACGATGATTCACCGGCATGACCCGCAACTGCTGCAATCGTATTCCCAACTGCTGGAGTCGCGCGGGGCGGAGGGAATTATCGCGGTGGCCACTTCGATCACTGCCGCGAAACCGCAGCTTGCCTACCGTTGCAATCGCCGGCCACAAGCTGGTGGACGGGGTAACCAACATCATTCTCGACCACCGTCATGCCGGCCGGATGGCCCTCGAGCATCTGGCTGAGCTGGGGCACCGCGAGTTCGCGCTGATGAAGGGTCCGCCGACCAGCGCGGACACCGACGCTCGGTGGGCCGGGATTTGTGAAGCAGTCGATGCGCTGAAAAATAGCGTTCGGACGGAATTCGTGGTGCGAGGCTCAGAACCGGCGCTTCGCCGCAGCCGGGTTATGAGGCGACGAAAGAGCTGCTCAGAAAATCGCGTGGATTTACGGCCCTGTTCGCGTTCAACGATCTGGCCGCGATCGGCGCCATTCGGGCCATCGACGACGCCGGACTGCGAGTCCCGGACGATATTTCCGTGGTTGGATTCGACGACATACCGAATGCGGCGTACACCAGGCCGAGCCTGACCACGGTGCGCCAGCCTTTGCTAAAAATGGGAGAGATCGCCGCGCGCACCTTGCTCGAACAGATCGAGAAGCGGTCGGAATATGTGCCGGAGATCGCCGTGGAGCCTGAGTTGGTGGTTCGCGAGTCGACCGCGAAGGCAACAACTCGAGTGAAAAACTAAAAAGGCATCGGGCCCAAAAGAATTAAACCCCAGTAAAACCGCCGAAGGTAAGCCGGAAAACCCGTGCGTAAACCCGGCGCGGGGTGCGGCGCCCACCGGCAACCTCACTCCGAGTAGATCCATTCTCCGTTGCGGCACTTGGTGGCATCGCCGCGTTTCTTTGTCTGCTGAAAAGATCGCGGATTGATGAGATTATTTCGTTTCCGTGCACTCCCTTCCCCATCTCTCTGGACACAGTCGCAGAGTCACCGTATTGCTGCACGCGGGTTTCGTGCTCACCGGCATTTGTCAGGTTCTGCTTGGGCCCGCACTACCCGCGTTGGTACACCGCTGGGGTTTGACCGATTCGCAGGCCGGACTATTCTTCGCCGCGCAATTTCTGGGAGCGGTGTTGTCGAATTTCCTCTCGGGCTGGCTCATACCCAAGTTTGGCTTTCGGCCGGCGTTTGTCGGGGGGCTCGCGCTGATGTCCGTGGGCGCCGCGTTCTTCTTGCACGGATCATGGATGCTCGCGCTGCTCGCTGTTTTCGTCTTGGGTTTCGGCATCGGTTTTCTCACCGCGGGAACGAATCTGTGGATCGGGGAGGCCTATGCGTCAGGAGGGTCCGGGGCATTGAGCCTGGTTAATTTTTCGTGGGCGGTGGGCGCCGTGGCCTGCCCGTTTATTGTGCAGTTCATGCAATCCCCCGCCCGCTTGCATGATCTGTTGACGGGACTGGCGGTAGCCGCGGCGCTCTTGGGTGCGGTGTTCGCCGCCACCCCGGCGGATTTGGTGGAGTTGCGCCGCCCCGGCAGCCTTCCGACTTTGCCCGCCCCGATCGAAATTCCGCGAGACTACTATGCCGTGGCGTTCATTCTTCTGCTGTTCCTGTACGAGGGAGCGGAGGCCTCGCTGGGCGGATGGCTGGCGATGTACTCGCGCGAGCTCTCCGGCATCGAGCGGCTGCAGGCGGGAGTGATTGCACCATCGTTTTTCTGGGCGGGGATGATGGTGGGCCGATTCGTTGGCTCGGCAATCTTGAAGCGAGCCTCCAGCAAGTCGGTGGTCGAGGCCAGTGTGGCCTGTGCATTGTTCAGCAGCATCCTTTTGCTTTTCTCGCCATCATTGGTTCCACTGTTCGGAGAAGCATTGATCGCCGGGCTCGGATGCGCGCTGGTTTATCCGGTGCTGGTCGCGCGAGCCATTGAGCGTTACGGCGTGGCGGCGCGCACGGTGATGGGCCCCATGCTGGCGATCAGCGGATTTGGTCCGGCGCTAATGCCCTGGCTCGTGGGGGTGATTGCTTCCCATTTTGGAAACTTGAAGGCGGGATTGGGCGTGGTGCTGGTCGGGTTCATCGCCATTCTGGGGGGCATTCGGTTGGTGTATGACGATGGCGGCGTCCAGCCGAGCGCGGACTGAGAGGTTCGCGGTCGGGGGCTTGCGTGCCGGTTAGTTGAGCGTGCTAATCTAAATGCCATGAAAAAAGATGAATCGGAGCGTAAAGCCGGGCTACTCGGGGCGCAGCGAAACGCGGATCTGCTGTTCCAAACTGTCGGCGAGCAGAACATGATTCGGCCCGGCGTGCTGGAAACGGCTATCAATGAGAGCATCTATGCATTGGCCGAACGTATGTTTGGAGTCAGCACCTACTGGCACAAACGAATCGTTCGTGCCGGACGCAATACGCTGGCACCCTACGAGGAAAACCCACCGGACCTGATGGTCGGCGACGACGACATCGTGTTTCTGGATCTTGGACCGGTGTTTGAGGAGTGGGAGGCGGATTTCGGCCGCACCTTCGTTCTCGGCCACGATCCCATGAAGCACAAGCTATGCGCCGATATCGGCGCAGCGTTCGCGGAGGGCAAGCAATATTTCCACAACCACCCGGACATAACCGCCAGCGATCTGTATCGTCATGCACAGGAACTCGCGAAAAAATATGGCTGGGAATATGGCGGCCCGATCGCCGGTCACCTGCTGGGTCAGTTTCCTCACGAACGTATTCCTGGCGACAAGGTGAGTCTTTACGTTCACCCCGACAATCCTCTCCGGATGCGCGGGGTGGATGAGTTCGGCCAGGAACGCCATTGGATTTTGGAGATTCACTTCGTGGACCGCGCGCGGCAAATCGGTGGATTCTACGAAGAGCTGTTGACCCTGTAGGAAGGGAGTTGACGATGTCAACCAGCGCGAGCCCGATCAATCCCAAATCTCTCAAGCCACCCTATACGCTGGAGACGGCGCGGTTAAAGGTGCAAGCCGCGGAGGACGCGTGGAACTCGCGCGATCCGGAGCGGGTGGCCCTGGCGTATACGGTTGATTCGGAGTGGCGCAATCGCGTTGAGTTCATTCACGGCCGGGAAGAGATAAAAGCGTTCCTGCGCCGCAAGTGGGCCAAGGAACTCGATTATCGCCTCAAGAAAACATTGTGGGGCTGCCTGGGCAATCGCATGGCGGTGAGTTTTGAGTATGAATGGCACGACGAGTCGGGCCAGTGGTATCGCTCCTACGGCAACGAGCTGTGGGAGTTCAATGAGGAAGGCCTGATGCAACGGCGCCTGGCCAGCATCAATGATGCTCCGATCGCTGAAAGCGAACGCCGGGTCCGCTAGGTTCCGCTCATCCGTGTTTGTTTTCGGAAACAGCGCCAGCTCCTCCGTCCCCGCTGCACCACTCCCCCACCTATACTAAGTATGCGGTTTCGGCCTACTGCGAGCGGGAATGGCGTCGAAAGACTGGCTTCCTAAATCCGTTTTAAAGTGGAAGCACTACGACCGGCATATGTTCGCGGCGGATGCTGTCGCTGGCGTCACCGTCGGCCTGGTAGCGCTTCCACTGGCGATGGCGTTCGCCATTGCTTCCGGGGTCACCCCGCAGGCCGGGCTGTACACCGCCATCGTCGCCGGATTTCTTATCTCCGCTCTCGGCGGGTCCAGCACCCAGATCGGCGGGCCCACCGGCGCGTTTGTTGTGGTGGTATTCGGAATCGTCAGCCGCTACGGGCTCGACGGTCTGTACATGTGCACCCTCATGGGCGGGGTGATATTGGTGCTGTTGGGCGTTACCGGCCTCGGCACCGCGGTGAAATTTATTCCCCGTCCGGTGGTGGTTGGATTTACCAACGGCATCGCGGTGATTATCGCCAGCACCCAGATCAAGGATTTCTTCGGGCTGAAGATTGCCAGTGTTCCGGGCGATTTCTTGTCGCGCATCGAACTCGAGGTCCGCAATTTTCGTTCGCTTTCCCTGACCGAGACCGCCCTGAGCGTTTTCATTCTCCTGCTAATCATTGGATTCACAAAATACGTGAAGAAAGTGCCTGGCTACATCGTGGCGCTATTTGCGGGCACCGCGCTGGCGGTGATTTTCAAACTGCCGGTGGAGACCATCGGAACTCGTTTTGGCGGGATTCCTTCCGGCTTCCCGAAATTGCAGGTGCCGCATTTTCACCTGTACCTGCTGCGACCTCTGATTTCCCCGGCCATCACCGTAGCCATGTTAGGCGCGATTGAATCGCTAATGTCCGCGGTGGTGTCGGATCGAATGAGCGGCGACAAGCACGAACCCAACGTGGAACTGGTCGCTCAGGGAGTTGCCAATATGTTTTCACCGCTGTTCGGAGGGATCCCGGCGACTGGCGCCATTGCTCGCACCGCGACCAATATTCGGTGCGGCGCAAAAACTCCGGTGGCCGGGATGGTCCATGCGCTCACCCTTCTGGCGATTATCATGTTCGCCGCGCCGTGGGCGCGATTCGTTCCGCTATCGGCTTTGGCGGCGATACTTTTGGTGGTGTCGTACAACATGGGCGAGTGGAGGGAAATACCGCAGCTACTCAAGTTGTCCAAGCTGGAAATCGGCACTTGGATGATTACGTTTTTCCTCACCGTTTTCGCGGACCTGACCGTGGCGGTGGAAGCCGGAATGATTCTGGCTGCGCTGGTGTTTATTCGGAAGGTGACCGCCACCACTACCGTCGCCCAAGTGACCGAGGAATATCTAAAAGAAGGCTACGCCCACGTTCTGCAATACCGAGACATCCCTCACTACGTCGCGATATTTCGCATTCACGGTCCCTTTCTCTTTGGTGCCATCGACAAAATCGAGGAAATCACTTCGCGGATTTCCGAACTGCCGTCCATCGTGATTTTGCGGCTGCGCAATATGACCGCGATCGACGCCACCGGCTTACAGGCTCTGGAGAAACTGGCGGACTTGGTGCACGATTCCGGCCGGGTCCTGATTTTGTGTGGAGCTCGGGAGCAACCTGCGGAGCTGATGCGCGCGTCGGAATTTGAACATCACGTGGGCGCCGCGAACATTTGCCGGAGCGTGGAAGCGGCCTTGGAGCGAGCGAAAACCGTACATTCGTCCAACGGGCGCGCGAGCGATATCGCGCCCGAAGAACCGCTAGCGCCAAGGGCCGCTCCGCTCGTGCCGCGATAGCTGCCACCTACCGGTAACACCCGGCCAAAAACAAAATGCCCACTCTTCCTCAAAACCGGGGACGAGTGGGCATGGCGCTCGATTCCTCGAGCAAGACTGCTATGGCTAAGATTTGGAGGCGCGAGGCGGAATCGAACCGCCGATAAAGGTTTTGCAGACCTTTGCCTTACCACTTGGCGACCGCGCCTAACTTGGGTTGCTTACTTTGGCTTAATTCGTCGCTGCTGCCGCAGCGGATGAATTCACGATGGGTGCGCCGACCAGGTTGCCCCACTCGGTCCATGAACCATCGTAGTTCTTCACCTTGCCGTAGCCCAGAAGATACTTCAGGACGAACCAAGTGTGCGAACTGCGCTCGCCGATGCGGCAATAGGCGATTACGTCATTGGCGCCGGTCACCCCTTTGCCTCCGTAGAGCTGCTGCAAGGAATCAGCGGACTTGAAGGTGCCGTCTTCGTTAGCGGCTTGGGCCCACGGGACGTTGACCGCGTCGGGAATGTGGCCGGCGCGCTGCGCAGTTTCGGTGAGCCCCGGAGGAGCCAGGATTTTGCCGGTGAATTCGTCCACCGAACGAACGTCCACCAGGTCGCCGCGTTTGCGCTTCTCGAGAATGGCGAAAACATCTTCCTTCCGCGCGCGAATGGATTCGTCCGGGGCGCCGGCGCGATAGGTGGCTGCGGGAACCCTGGTGGCTTCGGTGGTCAACGGACGCTTCTCTTCCACCCACTTCTTGCGGCCTCCGTTGATCAGGCGGACGTCTTGGTGGCCGTAATATTTCAGTTGCCACAGAGCGTATGCGGCGAACCAGTTGTTGTTGTCACCGTAGAGCAAAATGGTGGTGTCGTTAGAGATTCCGGATTGGCCCAGCAGCTTTTCGAGTGCGGCTTTATCGATCAGGTCGCGGCGAATGTTGTCCTGAAGCTGGGTTTGCCAATTCCAACCCACCGCGCCGGGGATATGCCCTTGGGCGTAGGCGGTGGTATCAACGTCTACTTCCACCAGGCGCACTTTGGGGTCGTTCTGGAGTTTCGCGGCGTCCTCGGTGGAGATTAAAACCTCGGGATGTTTGTATTCAGCCATTCTGCTTCTCCTTTAAGTGCTTCCATTCGCAACTTTTTGGGCCCTAAAAACAAAAAACCCACCAACCAGTCCTTTCTGGCGGTGGGTTGCAAAAGCCGAGCTAGAATCGAATTCTAGGTAGCGGCGCTCCCCATGCCAGTCGACGCACAGCAACAACACGTCGGGCAACCAGGCATCAGCGCGATTTTCTGGCTAGCATTCATCTTGGTAAAAGTACCCCAAAATATGGCTTTTTGCAATGGGAAGCGAATAGGAACCGCCGGCGGCTTCGCCGCTTGTGGTAGCATTTCCGGCCAACGCCGGACTTCCCGGCCAACGACCAGGTTCTTTCGATGAAGGTATGCGCCCGTGAGCGCAAAACGGAGATACTGCGATGAAACGATTGCTGGCGGTGTTCAGCCTGCTCTTGACTTTCGGGGATTTATTCCACGGCGCAGGAAAACGCGCTCGCTCCCCCCGAAAATATCGTAGCCGATAGTGTTCCCAAGATTCCGGCATCACTGGCGGGAGCAATCGAACGCTACACCGAGAATCGCGCCGCCGTTCAGACCGACTGGCATCCCAAGCGGCGCGAAATGATTATCACGACGCGCTTTGGGAACACCTTTCAGGCCCACCTGGTGAAAATGCCCGGCGGCGCGCGGCAACAACTCACGTTTTTCCCTGAACCCGTTTATGGCGCCTCTTTTCATCCCCGAGGCGGCGACGACTATTTGTTGTTCCGGAAAGATGTGGGAGGCGGCGAATGGTATCAATACTTCCGTTACGATTTGGCGACCGGCGAAAGCACCCTGTTGACCGATGGAAAATCGCGCAATTCCTCTGCGCGATGGTCGAGCGGCGGAGATTCGATTGCCTACGTTTCCACGCGCCGCACCGGGCAAGACACCGATCTATGGGTGATGAATCCGGCAGACCCAAAGACCGACCACCTGCTGACAGAATTGAGTGGAGGAGGATGGGAGCCGCTGGACTGGTCCCCGGACGACAAAAAAATCCTGCTGATGGAGGAAATATCCATCAATGAAACTTATCTCTGGCTGGTAGACACGGCCACCGGTGAGAAGACCGAGCTAACGCCGCGAAAGACCGCTGAGCAGGTGTCGTATCAGGCCGCGAGATTCAGTAAGGACGGAGAGGGTGTTTACGTCACTACCGACAAAGACTCGGAGTTTCAGCGGCTAGGCTACATCGATTTAGCCACCAAGAAACTGAAGATCGTAGTGCCCGATCTTTCCTGGGATGTAGACGACTTCGAGCAGTCTTGGGATGGCAAGTGGATCGCGTTCTTGAGCAATGAGGATGGGCTCAGCAAGTTGCACCTGCTCGACGTGGGCAACGGGAAGGAACATCCGGCTCCGCAGCTGCCCGTCGGCACGCTGGCAGCGCTGACATGGCACCGCAACAATCGAGATCTTGGTTTCAGCCTGGAAACCGCTAGCGCCCCCCAAGATTGCTATTCACTCGATGTAACCACCGGGAAAGTGGAGCGCTGGACGACCAGCGAAACCGCCGTGAATCTGTCAAAACTGCGCGACGCGGAACTGGTTCGGTGGAAGTCGTTCGATGGCAGGACCATTTCGGGATTTCTGTATCGCCCGCCGGAACGGTTCACCGGCAAACGGCCAGTCTTGATTGATATTCATGGCGGACCGGAGGGCCAATCGCGGCCGGAGTTCCTGGGTGTCGACAACTATTATCTCAACGAACTGGGAATCGCCATCATCGAGCCCAACGTGCGGGGCTCGACCGGATACGGCAAGGCGTTCACCAAACTCGACAACGGATTCCTTCGCGAGGGCACTTATAAGGATATCAACGCCCTGTTCGACTGGATCGCCACCCAACCGGATTTGGACGCAAGCCGTGTGGCGGTGACCGGCGGAAGCTACGGCGGGCACATGACCCTGGCGGTTTCAACGTTTTATAGCGACCGCGTCCGATGCTCGATCGACATCGTGGGACCATCCAATTTGGTGACTTTCCTGGAGCACACCGAAGCCTATCGGCGTGATTTGCGGCGGGTGGAATACGGCGATGAGCGCGATCCCAAGATGCGCGCGTTTCTGGAGAAGATCGCTCCGATGAATAACATCGAAATGATCAAGAAACCGATGTTGGTGGTCGCGGGGAAAAATGATCCGCGCGTGCCAGTGAGTGAAAGTGACCAGGTATTCCAGGCACTGAAGAAACAAGGAACCCCAGCGTGGTACGTGATGGCCAAGGACGAGGGCCACGGGTTCCAGAAAAAAGCGAACCGGGATTTTGAATTTTATGCCAGCGTCATGTTCCTGCAGGAATATCTGTTGCAGTAGTTTTCGAAGGTCGCTGCCACTTACGGGTGTGGTGGGCCCGCTCAATGCCTGGGCGGAATTGCGGGAACAATCGCGGCTCACGCGACGTTCCCGGTTGCCGCCGATCTGACCGGCCAAGGCGATCCGGAACGCGAGCCTACGGCGAAGGTCACCACGAATTTTTTTCGACGCGCTCGGCGTTCAGCCGATTCTCGGGCGCGGCTTTGCCCCGGAAGATGGCCCGCCGGGACACGCCGACGAGGTTGTTCTCAAGCTACGGTCGCAGATTGACGTTACCAGGTTTTAGAGTGAAGTTCGCGGTCGCCTCGCACCGGTCATCTAGAAAAAGAATTTCGCGCCCAGCTGGACCAGGCGAGGCGGCGCCGCGCTGATCACCTGCCCGAACGTCGAGCTGTCGATATTTCCGTCGACCGCCTGCGGTCCGAAGAACTGCGCGTGGTTGAAAACATTGAAAGCTTCGATCCGAAACTGGAGGGACTTCGATTCGGTGAGTTGCACGTTCTTGAGCAGCGCCATATCGTAGTTGTCCAGCCCCGGCCCGTAGAAGAAGCGCCGCTTGGCGGTTCCCGGCGTGCCCAAGGCGTTCTCGCTGAATCGCGATGTATTGAAAAAAGACCCGCCGTTGCGGGGATTCTGATTCAGATCGAGAGCCCCACCGCTGTAGTTCGGTTCATCGACGCCAAAGTTGTTGATGCCATTCGGTTCGGATCCGAGCAGCGAATTGTCACCGTAGTTGATCAGCGTTACCGGAAGACCGGAACTGAAGTGAGTGATCCCGGAAATTTCCCATCCCTGCGTCCAGCGGTTGCTGGTTCGGAACACCCGCTCCACCGGAATCTGATAGCTGTAACTCACCACGAAGTTGTGTTTCACATCAAAGGCGGAGAGCGCCTTGCTCAGCGCAGGATGGAGGGGATTCACCTCTTCGCCGACGTTCGAAGACTGGTCTTCGGATCTGCCGTAGGTGTATCCGGCCAGCACGTTCAGACGCTTGCTGGAATGGCGCAGCGTGACCTGCAGAGCGTTGTAGTTCGAGTTACCGGTGGTGGCTTGATTGGCATTGCTGCCAAAGTTCGATCCCAGCGGCCCTCGTGTGCCGTTATAAACCTGGCCGGCGGAGGTGACGTAGGGACTGTCTTCGCCAAAAGGTCCGCACGGAGTCTGTCCCGGAGCGAGGTTCGCGGGATTGCTCAAGAACAGGCAGAGCGACGGGTTGCCGGGGTTTGCTTCCTCCAGCACCAGCAGGCGATGCCCTTGCGTTCCTACGTAGTTCAGGCTGAGCACGGTATTGGCTCCCAATCCGCGCTCGAGCGAGAGCATATATTCTTCGGTGTACGGAATGCGATTGCTGATGGGGTAGTTCGGCAGCCCGGTAATAGGTTCGAACTGCGACCAATCTACGTTGGGATCGGGATGTTTCGCGCTTGTATTCAAGGGAGCGAGCGTGACCGGAAAATATTGGCCGAGATTCTGTCCGGTGGCGGCCGTTACAAACGGCGTCGAGAAAAGCGGTGGCGCCGGACTGGTGTAGGTGGTTCCGTAAGGCGCATTCGCGCTCATCACCCCAATCGTCAGGGCCTCGATCGCGGTGTAAAACATGCCGTAGCTGGCGCGAATGCTGGTCGAGCCCGGAGCGCCCAACAACTGGGCAAGCAGGCCGTCGCCGGAAGCGCTGGGCGAGTAGGCCAATCCGATGCGCGGTGCAAAATCTCGATTGCCCGGAGGCGCCAGGGTCCGCGACACTCCCGGATCGGTGGGATAAAGGATGCCCGCGGGAGCTCCCGGGAACACCACCGACTGCTTGCCGGGCACAAACGTGGCGATCTGGTTGTACTTCTCATACCACGGCTCGATGCGATCCCATCGCAGGCCGTAATTCACAGTGAGCTTGCGCGTCGCACGCCAGCTATCTTGCGCGTACAGCCCCAGGTATTTGTTGCGGCCGTAAAAGGTTTGCAGCTGGCTCTGGTTGTACTGGCTCGGAACTCCCAACAGGAAATCGGCAAAGTCAGAGCCCGTCTCACTCCCGAAGAAAAGAAAGCTGCCATTGAATTGAGCGATGGCGTTCACGTTGATCTGATCGTAGTGAAATTCGCCGCCCACTTTGATGGTGTGGGTTCCGATTACCTTGGAAAAGTTGTCGAGCCACTGAAATGTGTTGCCCACCTGGTTCAACTCGTTGGTATTGGTCCCCATGGTGAAGCTGTTGAAGCCGACGCTCTCCACTCCTTCTGTTTTGGGAGACAGCGCCACGATTCCCGGGGTTCCTTGGCCCACTTCGAAGCCCTGCGAGGCCAGACTCACGCCCACTCCGCCCACCGGCTTGCCCAGATCGTTCGCGTCGCGCAGAAAGCTAAAGTGAAATTCATTCACCGCGTTGGCGCTGAGCGTCTTGGTGTCGCCCAGGCTAAGCAACTGGGCCCGGCCGGTGTAGAGAGCGTTGAATCCCGGAACGTTCGCTCCACCTTGCGCGACCGGGTACGGATTGTTCTGCGACCAATCATCGAGAAAGTAGTAGGCCGAGAGCAGTCCCCAGCGGGTGTTGCCGTCCAACCGATACGCGCCTTTATCGTCCCGCAAGGTTTCGTTGTACGCGGAGGTGGCAAATGTGCCGTTGGCGTTGTTGGGCGCGGGAATATATTTCAAAAGGTTGGCTCCCGGCGCGGACCACGCACTCTGCGGGATGGTGGCGTTGGGAAATACGCAGGTAGCGCTGTTGCATCCGGCAGTGTAGTAAGGTTCACCCGCGGAGACCGAGTAGCCAAGTTTTTGCGAAAGCAGGTTGGCCCAATACGGCCCGCTCACTGTGGTAGCAACGGTGTTTCCGTTTGCATCGGTGGTGACAAAAGAGCTGGCCAGATCGGACAGATTGCCGGTTCGGTCCTGCAGCGACGGCACCGGAGATCTGGCCGGAGTCTACTCCCTGGGTCAATCGCGTTCCCTGATAATCACCGAAGAAGAAAATCTTGTTCTTTCGAATCGGTCCGCCCACCGTGCCGCCAAACTGGTTTTGATCGAACGCGCCGCGCGCGGGTGAAAAGTAGTTGCGCGCGTCGAGGTTGGTGTTGCGGCTGAATTCGAAAACGTCGCCGTGAAAAGCGTTGGTGCCGGATTTGGTGGCGACGTTGATCTGTCCGCCGCTGAATTCGCCATATTCGGCGTCGAAGTTGTTGGTGAGAATCCGAAACTCGGCAATCGAGTCGAGGTTCGGAATAATCGCCGCAGCCATGTTGACGTCTTCTTCCACGTCGCTTCCGTTCACGATGAAACTGTTGGCGAATTCCCGTTGGCCGTTGATCGAGATGGTTCCGGGATTCAAATCTCCGGAGGGGGACAGCACGCTCGCGCCCACGTCCTGCACCGTGTCGGAAGTGATGGAAGTGACCGGGGCCACCCCAGGCTGCAGCGCCAGCAAATCCGTGTAGCTGCGGCCGTTCAGCGGAACCGCGGTCATCTGCGCGCCGGTGATGATCTCGCCCATCTGGGTACTGGTGGTTTCCACGTGCAGCTGGTTTTCGACCACCGTAGCGACATCGGACGCCTCGCCCACCTGCAGAGCCGCGTCGATGTTCAATGCGCTATTCACGTCGACTACGATTCCGGTGCGGCGGTAGGGCCGGAAAGACGCAGTGGTGATTTCAAGATCGTAGTGACCGATCGGAAGGCTCGGAAAGGAATAGAAACCTCTTGTCGTCGGTGGCCACCGTTTGCTGGATTCCGGTGTCGGTGTTCGTGGCCCTGACACTCACCTTGGGAACCACCGCCCCGCTCGGATCGGTCACCGTGCCGGATACCCGTCCGCCCACGCCAGCCCACGCGGAATGAGGCCATCCATGGAAGCAGGACTAACACCGCCCAAAACAAAATGAGTCTTGAGATCCGGGTCTTCCGGGTCTGGACGGCGCCGGAGAAGGCTCGCCTATCGTATGATATTGGGCCCCAGCCATTCGGTTTCTCTCCTGAAATTTCCCCAGCTGGTCCCCGCACAATTGGTAAACGTCGTGAGCCCATGGGTTGTCGATCGGGTTGCCAGTCTCGGCCGCTGCGATCCCTGCGCGAACAGGGTTCCGCCGCAGCGACCGCGGTAAAACCTTCCGAAAAAACGCTGGCTAGCTCGGCCCAGCGGCGATTCGCAGTTCCCTCGGCCCGTAGTTGCGACCGTGTCGCAAGTTCGGCGCAAAAAAAAGCCTGCTTTCAGCGCGGGCTCTTTTGACACTGCTTGCACATTCCGCCCACTTCGAGGCGCACCACCCGAATCTGAAACCCGCTCTGCTGGGCCATCTCGTGCTTCAGTTTTTCGAAAGCCGAACTCGTGTATTCCATGATCGCCCCGCACCGGAAACACGCCATGTGGCAGTGATCGCGATTGGTCTTGGCCTCGTAATAGTGCTTCTCGCCCTCGATGTGCATCAGATCCAGTTCATCGATCAATCCGCGATCCTTAAGCAAAGCAATCGTCCGATAGACCGTAGCGCGGTCGATGTCCGCATCCTGCTTCTTGGCCAGCTCCAGCAGCGAAGCCGCATCGAGGTGTCGCGGCGAGTCTTGAATGATGCTGACCAGCAAGCGTCGCTGCGCGGTGATGCGTACCCCCTTCGCCGCCAGCGCTTTCATCAAGGAAGGACGAGTAATTGCCGAGTCGCCTTTGGATCGTCCTAATTGCGACTGAGTCGCAAGAACCGCCCGAGTAGCCACTCGAATCTCCCTTCCTGGTTTTGCTTGTTGCGACCCCAGTTGCAACTCGTTAACAACTGGAAACTCGATTCAACCTCATCCGCCCACTTCTGTCAATACGCAATTCCTTAGGGACCTACGAAGGGCGAGGAATCGAGTGGAGGAGGATAGCCAGGGAATGTTACGGCGCGGTAAACGCAGCGTAGTGCGGTAATCCTTACTTCCAGGCCTGGCCCCGGTGCAAGTACCCCGGCTTGGATCGCCCCAGCCCGCCCCCAGAAATCGACCCGCAACTAAATCGGCACCGCGGGGTTTGTTGCTTTGGGTTGCCGCGCAAGCGGCAGCGGTTGGGCCAGGAGCGTCACTGGCCGGTACCGGAGGCGCTCCTTGATTTTCAAAGGCCAGCAGGAATCGCTAGAAGAACTTGCCGGCTGCCGGGCGAAGAACCCTGCCGAGCCGCGGCGTCATTCTACTTCCGAATCTATTCTTTGCCCTTCAATTTCAGGCGGGGCTTGTTCTCTTCCAGGAAGGCGCGGAGGCCGTCGGCTGAATCGAGCAGGCGTACCCATTGCTCGTAGTAAAGGGTCACCGGGAAGCGCCCCAGCCCGTAGACGCTGACCCCGCCTTTCTCGCCCACCCGGAATTCCAAGCTGCCCTGCTTCCGTGTAGCCGTTTGTTTCTCGAGCTCAGCGATACGAGCCATCAATTCTTCTTTGGTAGGTTCTGCCATAGCGATTCGCTCCATCGAGGGTGTCCCGAACCATTCTCGGGTGTGGTCGAGCCCGAACATCATCTCACGAGACGATCTGCTTTTGCGATTGCCCACCCCGGCTAGGGAGCCGGCGGCCCGACGCCATTCCGGCGGTAGGAAATCCTGTTTTCACTTTGCTTCTCGGTTCTTGGTCTGCCCTTCAGGATGGCGAAACAGTGGCGCTCTGTGTTACGTTGCAGGGGGCGGAAAACGGCCCGTCTAATCGGTTAGCAGCCGCCCGAATTGCCGCCAAGGGCAACCTAACTTGACCCCAAGGGGACGCTGAGATGCCAGGACCGGGAATGGAGTGGGTAGGCGAGGAAGAAATCAAGGAAGTGACCGAGGTATTGAAGAGCGGCTACCTCTACCGCTATGGCGTTTCGGTGGGCGATCGGATCGATCCTCGCTTCAAGGGCAAGGTCTTGCAGTGCGAGCGCGAAATCACCGCGCTCATGAACGTTAAGTATGGCGTCGCGTTAAACTCCGGAACTTCCGCCCTGCTGACGGCTCTGGCAGGCCTCGGAATTGGCCCCGGAGACGAAGTGATCGTCCCCGGCTTCACCTTCATCGCCAGCATCGCAGCGATCGTCTACGCTCGCGCCGTTCCGGTTTTGGCCGAAATCGACGAGACCTTCAACCTCGATCCCGCGGACGTCGAAGCAAAAATCACCCCGCACACCAAAGGCATCATGGCGGTGCACATGATGGGCAATCCCGCGCGGCTGAATGAATTGAAAGCGATTGCCGACAAGCACAAAATTTATTTGATCGAGGATTGTGCGCAAGCCTTCGGCGCAACCTACCACGGCCGGCCGGTCGGTTCGATCGGGGCCGTGGCAGGTTGCAGTTTCAACGTATACAAGACCATCACTTCCGGTGACGGCGGGATGGTGGTGACCGATAACCACGAGGTCTACCAGCGCTGTTTTGCCTTCCACGATCAAGGGCATTTGCCGCTGCGCCAAGGCGTCGAGATCGGCGCGCGTCCGTTCTTCGGCCTCGATTTTCGCTTTACCGAAGTCCAGGCCGCCATTCTTTTGGCGCAACTGCGCAAGCTTCCGCGCATGCTGAACCACCTGCGCACCAACAAGAAGCGCTACAAATCATTGATCAGCGGAATTCCCGGGCTGAAATTCCGGGTACTCCCGGACCCCGAAGGCGAGATCGCCACGATGCTGAGCGTGATCCTCCCCACCGCCGAAATTGCCGAGAAGATGGCCAAGGATATGGGGACCAGGGTGGTCTCCCAGGCAGGCTGGCACGTCTACAACAACATGGAACAATTGTTGGAAAAGCGGACGGTCACCTCCGTGCAGTGCCCGTTTGTCTGCGAGAAACTCCATGGCGGATCGCAGAAGGAAGTAAAGTATTGGAAAGGGATGTTGCCGAAAACCGACGCGATTCTTGGCCGCTCGCTAAATATCAGCATCGGAGTGCGCGACCCGGGCCTGTGCTCAGGCTTCGGCATCACCATCAACGACGGCCTGGACCAAGTCGAGAAAAGCGCGGCGACGTTTCGAAAAGTAGCCGAAAAGTACTTAAAATAGTCTCTCGATGACGAACCGGCCACCGGTCACCGCGTTTCGATGCTCCACCGCCGCAGTGCTGGCCTTGCTGGCATTGGCGTTCTCCGCGGTAGCCGTGCCTCTCGGCGCGGCCGCCCCGCAGGCGCTCAATCCACGCGACGCACTGTGGGGGCTGGTGCATGATGAGTGCGTCCCCGATCAATTACACAGCCACGAACCCAGGCCCTGCGTTGAGGTAGATCTCCGCGACGGAATCGACAACGGATTTGCGGTCCTGAAAGACATGCGCGGCGCTACGCAATTTCTCTTGATTCCCACCGCTCGTGTCCCCGGAATTGAAACTCCAGCCGTTTGGGCTTCCCGCGCGCCGAATTATTTTGCCGATGCCTGGGAAGCTCGAAAATACATCGACGCAGCCCTGCATCGCACACTGCCCCGCGATGATGTCGGCCTAGCCATCAACTCCGTCGCAGGCCGCTCCCAGGACCAGCTACACATTCACGTGGATTGCATCCGTTCCGACCTTCAGGAAACATTGCGCCAACACCAAGCCTCGATCGGAAACCAATGGGCGCTCTTGGATGTCCCCTTCGCCGGACACCGTTACTTGGCCATGTGGGTGCCCGGAGAAAATCTAGGCTCGAACAATCCCTTTCGTATCCTGGCCAAGGGTCTCGACGGCGCGGAAAAGAATATGGGTGAGCGCACCCTGGTGGTGGTCGGGTACACCCGCACCGATGGAGCGGCAGGCTTCGTCCTTCTGGAAGATCAGGTCAATCAAGGAAGCCAGGATTTTGCGCACGGCGAGGATCTGCTCGATCACACCTGCCGCGTCGCCACGCCCACGCAAACGAAAAATTAATTCGGCGTGGCACAGACATTCCTGTCGATGTCGCCTCGGGGTCGCCCCCAACCTTCAAAATCCGCTACGGGTATATCCCTGCAATTTTCAGATCGATGCGATACACGCTAGTGCTCGCGGTGATGTACAGCGTCTTGCCGTCGCTCCCGCCCCATGCACAATTCGAAACCCTCTCGGGCATCACGATTGTCGCAACGTGTTTGCCTTCCGGAGAAAAAATCCACACCCCGCCGGGACCCGAGCCGTACAAATTCCCAGCCTTATCCACCTTAATACCGTCAGGACCTCCCACCCGGGTGTCCGATGTTGCGTCGAAAAAGAGCTTCGCATCCGCCAGCGTCCCGTCCGCCTGCACCCGGTAGCGCATCCAAGTCTTCTGCGGCTCGGAGTTGCTGACGTACAGATATTTCTCATCGGGTGAAAACGCGATGCCATTTGGCCGCGGTAAGTCCTTCACCAGCAGTTGCAATTTATCCCGCTGCGGCGGCGCGCCCGCCCGGTGTTCCAAAGCGCCCGGCAGGCGGTAGACACCGTTAACCTTCAGTTCCTTCGCCGGGTCATTATCCTTTTGCGTCACTAAGCCGTACGGTGGATCGGTGAAATACAGCGACCCATCCGATTTGTAAACCAAATCGTTCGGACTATTGAGCCGTTTGCCCTCATAGGTGTCCGCGAGAATGGTGGTATGCGACGGATCGCTGAGCGATTCCATACGAAAGACGTCACGCTGCGCATGTCCTGCGACCGTCAAGCGCCCGCGCACGTCGAGGGTCATACCATTCGAACCCGATTCCCGGCCACCGAACGGCGCTGATCCCCGATAGCCGCTGGGTTCGAGGTACATACTCGCGGTATCGGGAAGCGTCAATTTGCGGATGCTATTGCTGGGAATGTCAGCAAAGAGCAGGTAGCCCTCGTGAATCCAGATCGGCCCTTCGGTCCACGTGAATCCGCTGGCCAGCTTTTGCAAAACCGCGTCGTCCGGAATGATGCTGTTCGCCGCTGGATCGAGCCGCTCCACTTTCGCCGCACTGTGCTCGGAAGCGCTCCCAGCCGACTCCGGATCGGGCCACACCGCAGCGCTAAGACCAAGAGTCATCAGAATCAAAAAGCCGGCCATGGTTGCTTGAGCCACGGAAATTCTCCCTTCCTTCGAAAACAAACTGTCTCCACAAACCCCGTGTACTATAGGCGTCGAAAAGAATTTCCGCAACGAATCAGATTCCGTTTCGGGTAGTAGTTGCAGCCCCGACTTCAGCCGTCCCGTCCCGCGTAACCCGCCATGCCAGGATCAAACTCCCGAAAAGCAGACCAGCCGCCAGCCAGTACGGCGCCCCCGGCAACTGCACCGCGCCGCTCGGCGAAATCGCCAGAGCAAAGATTCCCGTGAACACCAGCGGGCCAATCATTCCCGCCACTCCAAAAAGGCTCATCAGCGCGCCCTGCAACTGCCCTTGCTCAGACGGTCCCACCCGCTTCGTCATCAGCGCCTGCATCGCCGGCGAAGCCAATCCCCACAGAGAGATGAACGCGATGCCGGTCATGAAGATCGTCGAACTGGGCGCCGCGGCGAAAAGCACAAAACCGGTGACCCCGCACAGCATCCCGGTAAACAAGGTGCGAATTACCCCGAGGTGCTTGATCGCCAGCGAAATCAGCGCGGCAGAGACGATCGTCGAACCGACACCCACCCCGGCCAGCGCCCAGCCGGTAAGTTGGGTGCTCCAGTGATAGCGATAAGTGGTATAGATCACGAACATGCTGGGCAGCGCTTCGTGCGCGTTGTAATAGAGGAACATCGCGGTGGCCAAGCCGAAAAGTTCGGGATGCGAGCGCAGCAGTTTCAGCGAGCCGAGTGGATTCGCTTTGCGCAGGCTGAACGCGGCGCGGCGCTCTTTCCCCAGCGATTCCGGAAGAATGAAAAATCCGTACGCCGCGTTCGCCAGGCTCAGGCCCGCCGCGGCCCAGAACGGATAGCGCAACCCCATCCCGCCGAGCACTCCACCCAGCGCCGGTCCAACGATGAACCCCAAACCGAACGCCGCGCCCAGCATTCCAAATTTCGCGGCGCGCTGGTCCTCCGGGGTGACGTCGGCAATATAGGCATTGGCGGTAGGAAAGCTCGCTGAAGTAATGCCGGAGATCACCCGCCCGACAAAGAGCCAGCTCAGCGTCGGTGCGACCGCCATGAAAATGTAGTCGCACCCCAGCCCAAAATTCGAAAGCAGCACCACCGGCCGCCGGCCCAAGCGGTCCGAGAGCGCTCCCGTCACCGGCGCAAACACAAACTGCATTAAGGCCCACACGAACGCAAAGATCCCGGTCTGCGTCGCGGCCATGGACATATCGCCGTGCTCGAAGCGGATGATCAGTTTCGGCAGCACCGGAACGATAATTCCCAGCGCAAGCATGTCCAGCAGCACGGTAACGAAAATGAAAGCAAAGGCCGCGCGCCCGTGCCTAGGTCCGCCACCAGCCACGTCGGGAGGTGTCTCCGGTAGTTCGTTGGTCATCCGCGCTCGCCTCCGAAAAGAGGACCGAGGTCACATTCTGCCGCAACCCAGCACCGTTTCGTACTGCAAAGAATCGGCGGTCGCAGCGCGATTCGATTTTCCGTGCCACTTCCCGCGCAGTTTCGTCCAGCACGTTTCTTATTACTTTGATTTAACTTGACTTTTTATAGTGCGGGGAATAGATAGTCACAAACCATCGCTGGTTTTCTCGGGGTAGTGTACTCGTCGCTCGATGCCGCCGAATTGCGGTGTACGTGACGCAGGTAGAAAGGCCAATCTGCAGATGAATTCTACGAATCGAGGAGATATTGAGATGATCCGATTTAGCAAAATATTGACCTCTCTATTGGCGTCTTTGCTTTTGAATATCGCCTTACTCACCGCTCCCGCCGCCGTCGCGCAGCGGGTTGCCAAGGCCAACAATGTCCCCGACGGGGCTCGGCAAGCCCGTGATTTGGGCCCGATCGATGCTGCCAGTGAGATCAACATTACCGTCCAGCTTAAGCTGCAGAATCAAGAGGCCTTCGATAAGGTAGTGGACGCGTTATACGATCCCGCCTCTCCCACCTTTCATCACTGGCTCACCGAGGAGCAACTGCAGAAGTACGCACCCTCCAAGGAACAAATCACTGCGGTCCGCCAGGAGCTTGAGAATCACGGTCTTACCATTCTCTCCACCGGCAGCAATGGCTTCTCGATTCGAGCTCATGGCACCGCCGGAAACGTAGCCAGCGCGTTCAACACCCATATCCATAGATTCCAGACCAACGGTAAGGTCTTCCGGGCCAACGTCGAGACGGCGCGACTCTCCGGGCCGGTCGGGGATTACGTTGCCGCGGTGGCCGGTATTGAGAGCCACGACGCTCATCCGCTCTTGAGCCGCGCCGTGAACGCCGCTACCCACCTGCCCCCAGCACCGATCGCGCTCAGTAAGGTGCAATCGTCGTCTGGTGGGCTCAGTGCGTACATCACCGATCAGATTCTCTCCGCTCCCCAGACCTTCACTTTCAACACCGGCGGCGTATCAATTTCTGGCGGCGTCTGCACCCCGACGCCCGGCGCGCCGTATCCCATTGGCGTGTATTCTGGAAACGTTTACGGTGCCAACCCCGCGCTCACTCCCGACTACTCCCCGGCCCAACTCCAGGAAGTCTATGGTTTGTCCGCTGCCTACAATCAAGGACTCGACGGCGCCGGCCAAACCATCGTGCTGCTCGAAGCTTTCGGCTATCCAACCATCGAAGCGGACGCCAATGCTTTCTTCTCGCTAACTGGCTTGCCGCTGTTGACCCCCTCAAACTTCAGCATCGTTTATCCCGAAGGTCAGCCCTCCAGCCCGAGTGCTGGCGTGCTCACCGGCTGGGATATCGAGATCGCGCTCGATGTCCAATGGGCTCACTCGATTGCCCCGGGCGCCAAGATTGTTGTGGTCGCCGCGGGAGGGCAGGATGACGAGGATTTTCAAGATGCCATCACCTATATCACCGAACATCATCTCGGCAACTCCGTCAACGACAGTTGGGAAATTGACACCGATATAATCTCCGGTCCCCTCGAGCAGCAGTCCTTTGATCGGGTGCTCCAGCTCGCCGCAGCGCGCGGCATCTCCTTCCAATTTTCAAGCGGCGACGGTGGAGACCAAGGCCTGGGCACTCCCATCGGAGCTCCTGGCGTACCCTCCAATTCGCCCCATGCAACCGCTGTTGGCGGTACTTCGATCCTGAATAAACTCACCGGGTCCGGATTCGAAGCGCTCGGGTGGGGTACCAGCTTTGTCGAACTCAATGTTAGCGGTCTTATCGATCCGCCTTTGCCGTTCTTCGACGGAGGATCCGGAGGAGGCGAGAGCATTTATTTCCCCAAGCCATTCTGGCAAAAGGGTGTTCCGGGCACTGGCCGCGGGGTTCCAGACGTCTCCGCGCTCGCCGATCCCTACACCGGCGTCCCGATCGTCGTCACCGTGGACGGAGTTCAGTACTTAGAAACAGGATGGGGCGGCACCAGCCTGGCAAGTCCGATCTTCACCGCGATCTGGGCCATCGCCAATCAAAAAGCGGGTCATCCGTTGGGTCAAGCCGCACCCACGATTGCCGGCTTGAAACCCAATGAACTGGTGGACGTCCTGCCTCTAACCAGCCCCACCAGCGTCTCCGGGACCATCTTCACCGGCACCGGTTCGACCTATTATTCGGCAACCAATCTGTTCTCCGGCCTGCTCTACGACAGCACCGGTTTCATCAGCGCCGTAGAAGATTTTGGAGGCGTTGAAGACTTGGCGATCAGCTTCGGTCTGGATAGCTCCTTGACGGTCACCCCAGGCTGGGACAATGTCACCGGCTACGGCACTCCGCACGGACTAGCCTTTATAAACGCGGTCGCCAAGTAGAAGTCACTCAGCACCACCCTCACTCACTCAATGGGGAAGGCCAGCTACTCTGGCTTTCCCCGTTTACACGAGAATCGCGTCAACGTGAAGACCTGCTCAACTCGACCCGCGAATGTTCAGGAGGCCCTTGCGTGAAAGCCCCAATTCTTTACCGCATCTCTTCGATTCTTCTGCTGCTTTTTGCCGTCGGACATATCCTTGGTTTTCGCCAGTCCGATCCCACATGGGGCGTGGATACGCTTCTAGTCTCAATGCGGTCCATTCACTTTGACGTACAAGGGTTCAGCCGCACCTACTGGGATCTCTTCGTGGCGGCCGGATTCTCGGTCGGCGTCTTTTATCTATTCGCGGCAGTACTCGCGTGGCAGCTAGGTGGCCTTCCGGCACCGACTGTAGCGATCATGCGCGGCACCGTGTGGGCGTTCGCTCTTTGTTTCGCCGCCATCACACTGGTGAGCTGGCGATACCTGTTTATCCTCCCGGTCGTTTTTTCACTGGTGATCACTGCGTGTTTGACCGTCGCGGCGTGGCTCTCAGCCACAACCAGCTGAACTTTGGTCGGGAATCACATGCCCTACTCCACCGAAGCGATCCCTACCAGCACGACTCCAACTATGCTACGTTCCCCCCATGGAAAGAGGAGCATGGGCCGACGTGACCGCTCCGATCGCACATGCGAAGCCGCCATGCCTCTTCCCGATACGAAGTGAAATGAGTGAATTTTTCAATCCAGGCATGGGTGGGGATTAGAAATCGGATGCGCCTGATTCTAAATGACATGAAATTTTCGAAAAGCGGCGAATTGCAATTTATCCGCGTCCGCTCCGGGGCCTCGTTTAAGGTAGGATGGCCGCGCGTGGAACCACGATGATTGGCGAAACAATCTCTCATTATCGAATTATCGAGCCGCTCGGCAGCGGCGGCATGGGACAGGTGTTTCGCGCCGAAGATACTCGGCTCGGCCGCCATGTAGCCTTAAAGCTTCTCTCCGCGGATCTGGCCCATGATCCCGCCGCCCTGGAACGATTTCAGCGCGAGGCTCGCGCCGCGTCCTCGCTGAACCATCCCAACATTTGTACTATCTACGACGCCGGCGAAGACCATGGCAGGCCGTACCTGGTGATGGAAGTGCTGGATGGCCAGACCTTGCGCGAGCGAATCGCGGGAAGGGCATTGCCTCTGGATTCTCTGCTCGAGCTTGGCGCGCAGATTTCCGATGCCCTGGATGCCGCGCATTCCCGCGGCATCATACATCGTGACATCAAGCCCGCCAACATCTTCATCACCTCCCGCGGACAAGCAAAGATTCTCGATTTCGGCCTCGCCAAGCAGACCTCGCACCGTACCGCGGAAGCGACCAGGACCGGAAACTTTTCCATGCAACCGACCGCCGATGATCTGCTGCTCACCACTCCGGGATCGGCGCTGGGCACGGTCGCCTTCATGTCGCCCGAACAAGCCCGCGGCGAAGAACTCGACGCGCGCACCGACCTGTTCAGCCTGGGCGCGGTGCTCTACGAAATGGCCACCGGCCAGCGCGCCTTCGACGGCGGCACTTCCGCGGTGATCTTCGATCAGATACTCAATCGCATCCCTGCGGCGCCTACTTCATTGAATCCCAATCTGCCGCCTCGGCTCGAAGAGATCATCGGCAAAGCGCTTGAAAAAGATCGCGATTTGCGTCACCAAACCGCGGCCGAGCTTCGCGCCGATTTGAAGCGCCTGAAGCGCGACACGGATTCCGGACGCGCCGGCAGCGGTAGTGCCAACCCTTGGCTCGCCGCCGGCGCTGGACAAGTGAGTGGGCGGCCAAGCGCTGCGTCAGGCAGCGCACCACCAGCGGGAAGCCCAGCACCATCCGCCGCATCGTCGGCAACCCCTGCCCAGGGAACTACGTCCGCCGCATCTACGGTACCGCAGAAGCCGCGTTGGCGAACGCTAGCCACGGTTGTACCCGTCATCTTCGGTCTCGGCGCTGCGCTCGCGTTGGTACTTCACGAACGCTACGGCTACCGTCACGAGGAATCAGCCTTCGCGCAGATGACCATCAGCCCGGTAACTTCCATGGGTGAAGTTCATTCGGCGGTGGTCTCTCCCGACGGGAAATGGCTCGCCTACGTCTCCGACGAAAAGGGAACTCACGGCATTTTCGTTCGCCAACTGGCCACCGGCAGCAAAGCGCTGGTCTTGCCGGGATCGGAAGGAGAAATCGCCTCGATTACCTTTTCACCGGACGGAAACTATCTCTACTACACAAAGCATGCCGAACGGAGCGGCCTAAGCATCCTCTACTTGGTCCCTTCTCTGGGCGGACCGCCCCGCCAAATCATTGCCGACGTGGACAGCCCGATCAGCTTTTCCCCCGACGGCAAACAATTCGTTTTCGTTCGCGACTCCTCCCAAAGCAAAACATCCTCACTCCTGATCGCCAACGCCGACGGTAGCGATGAGAAACCATTGGTGGTCCTGCACGCCCCGATGATCTTTAATACCACCGGCCCGGGGTGGTCTCCGGACGGCAAGCGAGTCGCCGTCTGCAAGAGCCCCACCGGGGATTTTCAAACCTTTGTCATGGAGACCGTAGCCGTCGACTCGGGCGTGGAAACCCGCCTCGGCTCGCGCGATTGGTATTCTCCCCGCCACATGGCTTGGTTCCCCGATGGCTCCGCCATCTTTTTCCCGGCTTCGGTGGACAAGACTTCCTTTAATGCTCAGCTCTGGGAACTGAGCTACCCGGACGCCGAAGTCCGCCGGGTCACCAATGATCTGAACTACTATCTCGGCGCCAGCATCACTTCCGACGGATCTACTCTGGCAACCGTTCAGTTGACGTTCTCCGGCAGCCTTTGGTCGGCTGCCTTCGGCAGCGCTTCTGCCTCTTCCACTTCTCGACAAGTGACTCCCGGGATCGGCCGTGCCGACGGCCTGGCTGGACTGACCTGGCTGTTGTCCGGCCAAATCCTCTATACCTATTACACTTCCGGAGAAATGAGACTGGCTGCCGCCGCTCCAGACGGCAGCGGCATCCACGATTTGTCTTTGGGCTCGGATGTTCCGCTGTTTCCCTCCGCCTGTGGAGACGGACAGCACTTCGTGCTGAGTTTGAATCACCCGCAACACGGCATTTCCGTTTGGCGCGCCGATCTCGATGGAACCAATCTGAAACAACTCACCAGCGGCGCGACGGACATGTGGCCGGACTGCTCAGCGGAAGGCAAATTCGTGGTTTATAACGATGTCGGGGTCCAACAAACCGCGCTAATGAAGGTTGCGATCGACGGCGGAACGCCGCTGATCCTCAGCAAAGAGCACCTGCAGTTCGGGGTAATTTCGCCAGACAGTAATTCCATCGTCGCGGTCTACTGGCCTGATCCCTCCAAGCCATCGAAGATTGCTATCCTGGCCGCCGATGGAGGCAGCATGCGCGCGTATGACGTGCCTCCGGGTTTCACATACGGTCCCGATGGCGGCAGCACCATGGCTTGGACAAAAGACGGCCGCACCATCCTGTACGTCGTCAGCAAGAACAATGTCTCAACACTTTGGGCTCAGTCGGTCGCCGCGCCCGGTGCCTCGCCGGCGCCTCCGAAACAGGCGCTGACGTTCGGGCCCGGGGTGATCTGGGCCTACGCCCCTTCCCCCGACGGCAAGCAAATCCTTTATTCGCGTGGCGAGCCGGTCACCGATGCAGTGCTCATCACTCACTTCCATTAGCCACTCACCATCGCCGCCGGGCTATTCCTCTCGCAGCGCTTCGATCGGATCCACTTTGGCGGCTCGCAGCGCCGGAACGTAACAAGCCATCAGTGCCGAAGCCAGCAATATCGCGGTCACCGCGCTGATCGCCCGAACGTCGATCACCCCCACGTCGGCGAACAAAGTGTGCATCATGCGTCCCACAAAATAGGCGCCGCCTGATCCCAGCAACAAACCAATCGTCGCCAGGGTCATTCCCTCCCTGAGTATCAGCGTCACCACCCGGCCTTCGGTAGCGCCCAGCGCCATGCGCAATCCGATTTCGTGGGTTCGCTGCGCCACCGCAAACGACATCACCCCGTAGATTCCCAGCGCGGAAAGCAGCAGCGCCACCCCGGCAAAACCTCCGAACAAAAAGGCGCTAAAACGATCCCCGGCCATCGATTCGTCCTTGATCTGATCCATGGTCTTGACGTCCGCCAGCGGCAGATTGGAATTCATCGACACGACGATATCGGAAATCTGTTTGCCCAAGGCGGCCGGATCCACCGACGCCCGCACCGCGACGGTAGCCGAGGGCCACGGGCTCTGCCAGAAGGGAACGTCAATCTCGGGAAAGCCCTCGCCCTTGGGGCCGCCATTGTGCACGTTATGGTAGACCCCCACGATTTGCCATTCGATATAAGGACCCAGCTTGGTGACCCCGGGAATCAACCGTTCGACCAGGATGCGCTGCCGCAGCGGATCTACTCCCGAAAAATACTTCTTGGCGAAGGTCTCGTTCACCAGCGCCACCGGGGCTCCGCCGGCCAAATCCTGATCGGTGAACGCGCGTCCCTGGTCCATTTGGATTCCAAATGTCGCGAAGTATCCTGGGGTCACCATATTGAATCCCGCGCCGGGCCGCTTGGAGGTATCTTCAACCGTTTTCCCGGCAATTTGAAACGGCATGCCGAATCCTGTGCCTTCGAGCGGCATGCCGGTGGAAGCGGAGGCAGACGACACGCCGGGAAGAGCGTCGATTTTGTCGATGAGCTGGCGATAGAACGCATTGACCTGCTCCACGCCGCTAAGCACGCCATCGGGAACCGGGAGAGAAAAAGTAAGCAGATGGTCGCTGCGAAAGCCGAGGTCCACATGCTCGACGTTCCATAGGCTGTGAATCGCCAGTCCGCCGCCCGCCAACAAACTGAGCGCCAGCGCGAACTCCACAACCACCAGGGTGCGCCGCAGCCCATGGCGGCCGACGCCCGACGCGGACCGGCCACCTTCCTTCAGCACGTCGCTCAGATTCATGCGCGATGCCTGTAACGCCGGAGCGCAACCGAATATCACCCCCGCCAGCACGGTGGCCGCCACCGTGAAAAGCAGCACCGCTGCGTTCAATCCCACGTTCGCTTCGTATGGCAACGTGAAAGGCGGCATCATCACCATGATTCCTTTCAACAGCCCCCACGCCAGCGCGACTCCCAAAATCCCTCCGATGAAAGCCAGCGTCAGGCTCTCGATCAGAAATTGCCGGAATAGCTGCCAGCGCGTTGCGCCGACCGATGCGCGGACGGCAACTTCCTTCTGGCGGGTGGTCGCTCGCGCCAGCAGCAGGTTAGCCACATTGGCGCAGGCGATCAGCAGGACGAAACCGACCGCGCCCAGCAACAGCCACAAAGCCCGGACCACATCGCGATCCAAGAAATCGTTCTTGAGCGGCTCGACCCTCGCGCCCCAGCCGGTATCCGACTGGGGGTAGAGCTCCGCGATGTGGCGGGTCACCGCGTCCATGTTCGCGTTGGCCTGCTCGATGGTCACTCCCGGCTTAAGCCGCCCCATCACCAGCAGCCAGTGAAAATCGTGATTGATCTGCTCGGGTTTGAAGGACAGCGCCACGGTCACCTTCTCTCGTCCGCGGTCCGCAGCGCCGGGTGCGAGCACTCCCACCACGGTGTACGGCTCGCCATTCATTTTGATGGTGGTGCCGATAATCTTGCGATCGCCCCCGAAACGATCCATCCAGAATCCGTAGTTGAGAATGGCGACGTGATCCTTGCCCACCTCGCCCTCCTCGTCCAGGAACTCACGACCCAACAAGATCGGCTGCCCCATCACCGAGAAAAACCCCGGTGTAGCTCTCCGTCCTTGCACTTGTTCCGGATGGCTTGCCGTTGCCAGGTTCAGGCTCTCGCCAGTCCACGCCGATAATCCCTGAAATACGGTGCTCTCCCGCTTCCAATCCAAAAAGTCTCCCGCCGCCACCCCGTTCCTACTGCCTTGTACTTTCGACCACACCATCACGATCTCTTTGGGCTGGTAATACGGCAGCGGCGCCAGCAGAGTGGCGTAGACGATGCTATAGATCGCGGTGTTGGCGCCTATCCCTAGCGCCAGAGCCAGAACCGCCACCGACGCGAACCCGGGATTCTTCCCGAGCAGCCGGAAAGCAAATCGAACTTCACGCCAAAAGTTGTGCACGCCGGTCTCCTCGCAGTCCTCGAGTGTAGGTGGTTCCGATCAAACAGCCATGGCCCCTCTTATGAGATAACGACGACCACGCCCCCAATGTTCCCGCAAACCGCCACGTGGTTACGGCGTGGCCTGGGTCGGTGAGAATTAGCTGGTCAACGCATAGTAGCCAGCTGGATGCAGGTGTCGACGCAAAAGCTGAGGTTGCCCTGGTGTGCTAAACTAGGGAGACAGCCCATATCATCAGTAGTTATTACCATCATTGATGGGTTGTTTTGCGACCGAGGACATCCGCGTCTTGGCATGTTCTCTCGACGGCCGTTGTGCGCACCTCGAGGATCAACCATTATGAAGCGCTGGAACTGGGTAACGTCTCGATCGGCCCTGCTGATTGGGTTCGCACTGCTATCGCCCAGCGTGATGGCTCAGTCGGCGCCAGTTCCTGCGTCTACCCAAAACCTGCCTGCGGATCCCGGCGCGAACCCGCCATCGTCGAATTCGCCATCGGATAGTCTGCTGTCGGCGCCACCGGTTGTGGCTTACACCCCTCCTACCGAAGGAGAGAAACTACAGCTTTTTATACTCCAGGGATTTGGCCCATATGCGATCTTGCAGGCGACTGTGGCGGGAGGAATTCAGCAAGCCACGAAATCGCCGCCGGAGTGGGGCAGTCACTGGAGTGGTTTTGGGGAGCGGGTAGCCAGTAACTTCGGCATCGACGTAGTGACTGCAGCGACTCATTATGGACTCGCGGAAATCTCTCACGAAGATATTGCGTATTACGCTTGTCGGTGCAAAGGATTGCTTCCGCGTTTCCGCCACGCAGTGGTTTCTACATTTACGGGACGACGCGGCGCCGACGGCCACACGGTATTTTCCTTCGCCGCACTAGCGTCACCCTACGCCGGCTCGATGACAGCGCTGGCGTGGTATCCGCACCGTTACAACGCGAAAGACGGATTTCGGTTGGGCAACTACAATCTCGCGAGCCAAGCGGGCGGAAATCTGTTGCTAGAATTTATCTACGGCGGACCACATACGCTGCTCGGCCACCTGCGCCATTCCAAACCCCCGGAAGACACCGCAACGGCTCGCTAGCAGTTGCACCCACGAACAATAAGTGGCGGTACGCTCGAGATCACCCGAGCCAAACTCGAAGTAGTAAAGTCCCCGCGCAAGCCACGACGTGCATTCCCGACAACTGAAAAGCGTAATCTCCTGGGTCGTTCAAAGGTCAGAAACCGGGACCAAGCTTCTGTTGGGATCAACGAGTAGCCAGGCGAGCGAACCCAGGACGGAAACCACCGCGGCAACCCGAAAAGGGGCGGTCCAGCCAAATCGCGAGGCGATGACCGGGGTCAACGAGGCGGTCACGGCGCCGCCGATTTGCCCGCCCATGTTCATGAAACCGGAGACCGAACCCGAAAACGGGCCAGCGATATCGGCGGTGATTGACCAATACGAGCTTTGGGAAACATACAGCGCGCCCGCGCCTGCGGCCAGCACAACCCCAGCCAGCCGCGCGCTGTAAACATGGGAGCCAACGACGAGAATGACGGAGGTCAGTGCCGCCGCGAATGCAGCCAGGCCGCAGCGCCCGAATCGCTTCCCGAACCGGCGCGTCAAATGATCGCTGAGCAGGCCACCGACGGCAGAAAATGCCGACATGGCGAGAAACGGGAGCATCGCGTAGAACGCCCCGGCCGTCAAATCCAGCCCGCGAACTCTGGTCAGGTAAATATAGAACCAACTGAAGAATATCCAAGCGACGTAACCGTAGCAGAAATAGCAAAAGGAGATCGCCCACACGGTCTTTTTGCCGAGGATAGTGCCCCAGGGCACGGACATTTTCAGGGTCTGGCCGGTGGTTGGTTTCGCTTCCCCGAGGGAAGCTTGGCTCGCGCTGACAGTTAGGCCGGCACGAATGGTCGCGAGCTCGGATGTAGAAACCCACGGGTGGCGATCGGGCGTATCGCGAGCCGCTACCAACCAAACGATTCCCGCGGCAAAGCCGATTGCCGCGCAGATCCAAAACGAAAAGCGCCAGCCATGGTGCAGCATGATGTAAGTAATTAGCGGCGGCGCGAACCCTGCGCCCGCACCTACGCCGGCGAAGATCAACCCGCTGGCGGCTCCGCGTTCCTGGGTGGGAATCCAGCGAGCCATAAATTGATTCGAAGCCGGGTAAATCACTGCCTCGCCGGCGCCGAGGAGAAATCGAATGGAAATGAAAAACAGAACTTCATGGCCAATGGCCATGGGCATGGAGGCGGTGAGCGCGGTGAAAACTCCCCACCAAAGAACTCCGGCGGACAATACTCGCCGAGCGCCCCATGTATCCGCCAACCAGCCGGCGGGTGTCTGGAAGGCCGCGTAGCCCAACAGGAAAGCGCTAAAGATCCAACCCAGTTGGACATCACTGAGGTGGTAATCCGCCTCGAGTCGAGTTCCCGCGACGGACAGATTAATGCGATCGAGATAGGCCACCGCGCTGAGCAAGAACAACCAAAACACCAGGAGCCAGCGGATCCGGCTGGCCGGCGGGTTATGCGTCATAGCAGCTGCGTTCGAGGGAACTCCTAGCCTAGCCACTGCGGATTCTTGATCGTGCCATCGAACCGGTTGGTATTCTTGTAGCCCTCATACTCACCGTTTTTGGCAACTTCCGCGGTCTTTTCGAGGAGCGCGGCGATCTCCGGTGGTGACAACGGCTTGTAATTCCTCGCCACGCCCAAGGCCTGTGCCAAATTTTCCATCGAGGAGCATCCGGTGATCACCACACTGGTGGGCAGACTGAGCGCGTAACGAAGACAGTCCACCGCCGACGCCGTATTGCTCTTCAGAATATTTCCGGCAGCGATTGGCTTCATTCCCAAAACGCCTATTTTTTCCTTCAGCAACACCGGCAGCACTTTCTTCTCGAAACTGTCGTAGTGCGCGTCCATCAGGTTTAGGGGCATTTGCACGGTATCAAAATGGAAGTGATGCTTTTTCGCGGTATCGAGCATTTTCAAATGGATGTCGGGACTCTTGTGTCCGGTGAAGCCGATGTAGCGGACCTTTCCCGCTTTTTTCGCGGCGAGCATGGCTTCCATGCTGCCGCCTGCACCAAAAATCTTGTCGGGATCGTCAACGCGGATTACCTCGTGGAACTGCAGCAAGTCGAGGTGGTCGGTCTGCAAACGACGAAGGGACTCCTCGATCTGCTGCGCGGCTGCTTCTTTGGTGTGGCCGTCGATTTTGGTCATCAGGAAGGCCTTGTTGCGATAACCATCGAGCAACGCTTTGCCCATGCGTACTTCACTTTGGCCATCATTGTAGTCCCAGCAGTTATCGAGGAAATTAATTCCGCCATCGAGCGCAGCACGGACGATACGAATGCTTTCTTCCTCGGTCGCCTGCCTACCCACATGCGCACCGCCGAGGCCGATGCAAGAAACCTTCTCGCCGGTCCGGCCCAGGGTGCGATACGCAACTCCGTCGGAAGTGCTGGCGGCTTTCGCGTTCAACGACAAGTCCGCGAGCAGAGTGGCTGCCGCGGTCATCTGTACAAATGCACGTCGAGTGACGGTGGCGTTTTCCGTAGGGTTGGAGTCGCCGGAAGAATGCTGCTTTACTTCGTCAGGTTCGCTCATGCTGACCCTCCTTGTTGCGGGGTGGCAGAGATGGCCATGGCGCGGGAACACCGCTATGGGTCAAAAGGCCTGCGCCGAGTATTCCGAAACGCCTAATTTGTACTACAAAAACCGGCGGACGGGTATACGTTTCCCCGGATACGCTGCAAAATTCGAGCGGCTCGATCGAATCGTCTCCCCCAGGCTCTGCTGCCAGGTGCATTCACTTTTTCTGGGGCCCTGCCTATGAGATAAAGAGGTCGGTTGGAACGGCGTTTGCTTCTCAGGGTGCGCGTCCGACCAGGGAGACCGGTCGCATATCGTAGCGGTCTGGCGCTCATGCCATGGACCAAGCTCCTCCCGCACCCGCGGCGGTTATTTTGAGTTCCGCGAATACTGTGACAGAGAATTCTGCCGATCGCCGGGCCGCCCCGGGAGCGTCTGCTCGCTCCGGGTACTTTCGTTGGGGGATTTGCGCCTTGCTGCTGTTCGGCGTAACCAAGAACTACATGGACCGCAACGTCCTCGGGGTCCTCAATGTCACCCTGCAACATCAATTCGGCTGGTCGCAGGTGGACTACAGCAATCTGGTGGTCGCCTTTCAAGCTGGCTACGCCTTGGGGATGTTGCTCATCGGCCGGCTGATCGATCGCGTGGGAACCCGCGTGGGCTATGCGGTCGCGATGGCGTTCTGGAGCCTGGCTTCGATGACCACGGCTCTCGGAAGCTCGCTGTCTGCCTTCGCCGTCTCTCGTTTGGCCCTGGGATTTGGAGAAGCTGCGGTGTTCCCGGCGAGCATCAAAGCGGTGGCCGAGTGGTTTCCGAAGAGGGAGCGCGCGCTGGCCACCGGAATATTCAACGCAGGGTCGAACGTCGGCGCAATTTTGGCTCCCTGGCTGGTTCCCTGGATCGATATTCGCTGGGGTTGGCGAGCGGCATTCATCGCGGTTGGAGGGTTGGGTTTTTTATGGTTGGCGTTCTGGTTGGCGATCTATCGAAAGCCGGAAGACCAGCCGCGGCTCTCCCCGGCGGAGTATGAATATATCCGCAGCGATCCGCAGGAGCCGACGATAAGAATCCGATGGGCTCGCCTGCTGCCGCTGCGCCAGACGTGGGCTTTTGTGGCAGGAAGATTTCTGATCGATCCGGTGTGGTGGTTCTATCTGTTTTGGATTCCCGCATTCCTGCAAACCAAACATGGTTTGTCGCTGACCGGCATCGGCCTTCCGATCATGACCCTCTACCTGATTTCCGACGTGGGAAGCGTAGCGGGAGGCTGGATCTCCGGTTTGCTGATCCAGCGCGGACGAACTATAAACGCCGCGCGAAAAATCGCGATGCTCATTTGTGCCATCGGAGTAGTGCCGGTGGTGTTTGCGTACCGGGTGGAAAGCACATGGTCGGCGGTGGTCTTGATCGGCATCGCCGCCGCCTGCCATCAAGGTTTCTCGTGCAATCTGTATACCATCGCTTCCGACATGTTCCCCACTCAGGCGGTTGGATCGGTGGTGGGAATTGGAGGCATGGCCGGAGCCATCGGTGGCATATTCATCGCCCCGGTGGTAGGACACGTTCTGCAATGGACCGGAAGCTACAAGGTTCCTTTTCTAATTGCCGGCTCCGCTTATTTGGTGGCGCTGGGGTTCATCCAGATTCTGAGCCCTAAACTGGAGCCGGCGATTCTGTAGCCGCACAGTAACTCGAAAGGGATGCCGCCAGCGCGCGTGACACGAGCGCCGGGGCTGACATTCAGATGGCTTTCATCACCGAAAACTTCTTGCTACGAACCAAAACGGCGCAGCATTTGTACCATAGCTATGCCCAGCCCATTCCCATCCTGGATTTTCATTCGCACCTCTCGCCCACCGAGATTGCCAACAACACAACATTCAAAACACTGACCGAGACTTGGCTCGACGGAGATCATTACAAATGGCGCGCGATGCGGGCCAATGGATTTGGGGAAAGGTACTGCAGCGGAGACGCTACCGCGTATGAAAAATTCGAGGCCTGGGCCGCCACCGTCCCTCGAACCCTGCGAAATCCGTTGTATCACTGGACCCATCTCGAACTGAGCCGTTACTTCGGCATCGAGCGACTCCTGGACGAGTCTTCTGCCGCCGAGATTTGGAAGTCCGCGAACACCTTGCTGGGCCGCGAAGAGATGGCTCCTCAGGGAATTTTGAGAAAGTTTCGCGTCGCCGCCCTGTGCACTACGGATGACCCAACGGATTCTCTGGAGTCCCATCGGAAAATCAGGGACTCCGGCCTCAAGACGCTGGTGTTTCCCACCTTTCGTCCCGATGCGGCGCTTCGGATGGACGATCCGGCGCGGTTCAACGATTGGACCAATCGGCTCGCCGTGGCCGCGAACTCGGAAATTTCGCACTTGCCCAATTTTTTGGACGCGCTCGCGAGGCGGCACGAATTTTTCCATGACCAGGGGTGCCGTCTATCCGACCATGGTCTGAATCACTGCTACGCACAGCCGTACACCGAGCACGAAGCAGGCGCGGCCTTCAACAAATTGCGATCGGGCGCCGCTCTTGATTCCAGCGAAAAGGCAGGCTTGGCGGGCTATCTGATGATTTTCTTCGGCCACCTGGATGCGCAGAAGGGATGGACCAAGCAGCTTCACCTGGGCGCATATCGTGACGCCAACACTCGAATGTTGGCCCAGATTGGCCCTAACACTGGGTTTGACTCGATCGGGGATTGGCCGCAGGCAGCATCGTTGGCGGCATATTGCGATCAACTTGATCGTGAGGGTGGGCTTCCCCAAATGATTATCTTCAACGTGAATCCTGCCGATAACTATGCATTCGCGACCATGGCAGGAAACTACTGCCAGCAAGGCATCCGCGGGAAGGTGCAGTTCGGCCCCAGCTGGTGGTTTCTAGATCAGCAAGAAGGAATTGAATGGCAGATCAACGCCCTGTCCAATTGCGGACTGCTTTCCAATTTCGTGGGCATGACTACCGACTCCCGGTCGTTCATGTCCTTTCCCCGGCACGAATACTTCCGGCGCATCCTTTGCAATATTTTGGGAAACGAGATGGAAGCAGGTTCGCTCCCCAATGATGAACCGATGATGGCGCGACTGATAAAGGACGTCTGCATGGAGAATGCCGCCCGATTTTTGGGGCTCAGGAAATCCGAAATCCTGCCGGGATGATCGGTGCTCTCGATATCTGGCTCCGAGACGCCGATGGCCGCGTAGTCGCTTACGTCGGCAGCTTCATCCCAGTCTGCTCTGCCACCATGTATTCGGCGTACCAGTCGGGCCAGTTCGGATCGGCCTTGCCGATGAGTTTCTCATGGTTGGCGTGCGCGGCCGACGCGCGCCGAAGCGCGCTCGCCAGGTCGCTTGCGGAGCCGAACGAAGTCGTCGCAGGATCGATGCGCCCGGCAAGACGGGTGGTGACCTCCTGCAGCAGCCAGCCGTTGCGGTCCGGGTCACTGAAGGTGGCGAAAGAGCCGTAGGTGGCATGATCGGGCGCTGGCCCGCTCACGCGACCGCTCGCGCCGTCGGGTTGGAACTGAGCGCCCGGCGTCCCGGGGTGGAACACGTCGCTAACATTTACACCGTGGGCGATGAGTTCGTCGCGCGCAGCCTCGATGTCGGAGACGATCAGGTACAAACCGTGGGCCGAGCCGGGCCCGGCCGAAGTGATGTTCGTGCCGAATTGGACCGAACACCCCGAGCCGAGCGGCGTGAACTGAACGATCCGGAAGTGGTTACTAAAGCTAAAGTCGGCGTCGAGCCGCCACCCGAGCCTCGCGTAGAACTCCTTGGAGCGGTCGACATTGGCGACAGGGATGACCACTGCCTCAAGCTTCATGTCGACTCTCGCGACGCTGGTCGCGTCGTTGCTACGGACTTCGTTGCTGCTCATGGCTATCTCCTGGGTTGTCTCATGCTTAGCTCCGCCTCAAAGACGCTACGTATACTACCGCTAAACCGGAGTTGCTAGTTCGAATCGAGGACTTCTGCCGGATGGGCCGTCGGCAAACCATCATTGAGCCTTGCAATCCAAGCCGAGACGGGTCTTTGGCGATAAGGAGTTCTGCCTCCGCCAAAGACCCGCCGATGATGAGTATCACTTTCGATTCACCCACACGCTATCCGCTGAATTGAACTCGACACCGGCAATTTCGGTGGTGAGCTGGACATACCGGGGCTGTGATTTCTCGCCGGGTATGGCTTGGAACTCAAGAATGTACTGATTGTCCAGAGTTCCTTGCAGACTATCCAGGTAGGGTTTGAAACTTACCGGACTCTGGGTCCCGAGAGCGAAGGACTCACCGCCAGTTTCATCGGATAACTTGGCCATGCCATTCTGCCCATTGGTGATTTCCCAGAAGTTGCTGCCGAGACGGCCGACGCCGCGAGTGAAGATGGTATGGACGATGGTGCCGCTGCGCTGGGCAACGGTGCTCGCCGAATCGACGTCGGGGCTGATGAAGCTGAGCCCGTGGTAGTGGAGGCCACCGCGGAAGCGGTCTATACCATCCGTGATCATAATCACTTCCCGGCGGTTGGCATCTTGGGGCCAGCCATTCATTAGGTCGATGACCGAAAGATACGGACTTCCATAAGCCGCGCTCGATCCTATCGGAAGCCGTAGAGCCTTCGCGGCCTGATTGTGTTCGGTTGTAAAATTCTCGGTGACTTGAACGGTTCCATTCCGCATGTAACCTACTCCCACCGCGGTGGTGGACGGCTGGGCATTGATAAACGAGCGCAGATCGTCGAGTTGGATCCCCAAGCTCGAGTCCGAAGCGTCATCAATCAGAACGAACAGATCGAGTCCGGCGCGGTCTCCTCGTGCCGGCTCCCAGCCAGTTACTTTCAAACGCTGGGTGTCCTGAGTGACGCGGACGTCCTCACGGTTTACTTCGGGCATGCGCTTATTTTCGCCCAGCACTCGAAGGGTCACGGTCATGCGCGCGGGAGAAGTGGCGGCCAGCGTTTTCTCCAGCGCCAGCAAGGGAACCACGCCCATCAAAACAACAGCTACCAGCACTAGCACTTTGTGAACCTTGCGCATCCGATCCTCCCAGTGGATATTCGCCCGGCTGTCTGCCGGACTACATCGGATGTAGCAATCTTGCGGCCAACACGAAACGGTGAATGGATGGGACTTGCGGTGAAAAAAGACGCTGAACTTTCAGAAATGCCGAACGATCAGAAAGTACCGAATGAATTGTGAAAGCTAACAGGCGAGCTCGTGCGGCTGGAGCGTTTGAAAAAAATAGCGAAAATAATGGGAGCTCAAGCTAAAGATCGGCAGATGGGAAATATCGGAACAGGCCGCACCAGGTGTGTTTTCGAACCTCCTATTTAATCAGCCGCTCGATTTTTGAAACGGCTCTTGCCAATTTGGAGATTCGCGATTTTTGAGTCCAGTGTCTGCCTGGGAATCCCCAGCTTCGCTGCCGCGCCCGATGGTCCCGAGATGCGCCCTCGGCTCTCCGTCAGCGCTGCTTCGATCATTTCTCTTTCCCGGTCAGCGAGGGTGGACATCAAACGTACTGCCGGGCCAGAGGGCCGGGATGACTGGGACCTCAGCCAGGACTGATCGACCCCGAAGGTTTCGCCCTCGCAACGTATTACCGCCCTTTCCACAACGTTCTGCAGCTCGCGGATGTTCCCGGGCCAGTCGTACGCCTGCAGTATTTCAATCGTGTTCATTCGGATCACGCGGATGGTCTTGCCGGCTTTCTGCGCATAACGCTCGACGAGATGCTCCACCAGCAGCGGAATATCCTCGAGCCGTTCCCGCAACGAAGGCACCCGTATCGGAAAAACATTCAGCCTGTAAAACAGGTCCTGGCGGAAGGTGCCCGCGCTCACCGCAGCTTGCAGCTCGCGGTTCGTAGCGGCGATGATGCGGAGGTTCACGGAAATCGGCTGGCTGCTCCCCACGCGTTCGAATTCCCGCTCTTGAATCACTCGCAGCAGGGTGATCTGTGTCTCCATAGGCAGTTCGCCGATCTCATCCAGAAAGATGGTCCCGCGGTTGGCCGCTTCAAAGCGGCCCGAGACGCCGCTGCACCGCGCCGGTGAAGGCGCCTCGCTCATGTCCGAACAGTTCGCGAAGCGATCAGGGAAGCCGGAATCGCTGCGCAATTCACACGAATAAAAGGCCGTGCGGAACGATTGGACTGGTTATGAATCGCCCGGGCAATGAGCTCCTTCCCGGTCCCGGTCTCGCCTAAAATCAGCACGGTGGCATCGGTCGGGGCAACCAGGCTCACTTCCTGCATCACCGACTTCAATGCAGCGCTTTCCCCCACGATTTCAACGGGCGATTGGGCCGAGCGCCTCGGCGCCATTTCTCCGCTATGAAATGTGGCCCCCAATTCGCCTTCGCTGCTCAGCGTATAGCGTAGAAACCATCGCTCGGTCCTCCTTTAAACCTTCCCTGAGGCTTGCTGATCGGTTCTTGGCTTTTCCAGCGCCGCGTGAATTTGCTTCAGCAATGCGTCGCTCCGTACCGGCTTACTTAGAAAACCGGCGGCCCCGGCGTTCATCACCAGATTGCGAAGGGCGGCATCGCCGTGCGCAGTGACGAAAATGATGGGGATCTGGCTGTGCGCGTCGAACAGGTATCTCTGCAATTCAATGCCGCTCATCCGCGGCAAGCGCACATCGAGGATCAGGCAGGCAGTATCTCGCCGGCTGGAGGAATAGATGAATTCCTCGGCGGTAGCGAAGGTATTGGTCTGAAAGCCGGCCGCCTTCATGACGCTCGCCAGGGCCTCACGAAGGGGTTGGTCATCGTCGACGATGGCGATGGCGCCGATCCTGGATAGAATGTCGTTCACGAGACCGAGACTAACAATAAGAGTACTTGATAGCTATCCTGCTTTAGGAGGAGAGCGGTACTTACTTTCGGAGGGTGGCTTTTAGCTTCTCAGACATGCGCACCAGGTGGGCGAGCGACTCGGCCTGCGTTTTCTGCATCACGTGGGCGCGATGAGTTTTGATGGTTAGCTCGCTAGTTCCCAGTTCATCCGCGATCTGCTTGTTCAGCAGGCCGGCAACCACCAGGTCGAGTACTTCCTTTTCGCGAGGGGTAAGCGAATCGAAGCGCGCGCGAATTTCACTCCGTTCTCCACGTTCCCTGCGCAGTGCGCGATCGCTGGCAATGGCCTTCTGTACGGCGTCCAGCAGATCTTGGCCGCGCACCGGCTTGGTCAAGAACTCGTGCGCCCCTCCCTTCATCGCCCGCACCGACATCGGAATGTCGCCATGACCGGTAATGAAAATGATCGGAACGTGGATACCGGCATCGCTCAATTTGAGTTGAAGATCAAGCCCGCTCAGCCCGGGCATCCGAACGTCGAGGACCAGACAGGCCGGCGCATCCGGGCGCTTGGCAACCAGGAAGTCTTGCGCGGAACCGAACATCTCGACCCGAAGGCCTACCGATCGGATGAGACTCTGCAGCCCTTCACGAACCATCCGGTCGTCATCGATGACGAATACGATCGGATCCGGTTCCTTCATGTGATCGGACCGCCGGTACTCGGTAAAGTGAACTGGAAGGTAGATCCTTCGGAACCGGCGGACTGCACCCATAGTCTGCCGCCATGCGCTTCAACAATCGAACGGCTGATGGGCAGCCCCATCCCGATGCCCTTGGCGCGGGTGGTAAAGAACGGTTCAAAAAGACGCGCCATCACCTCGTCACTCACACCGATCCCGGAGTCCTGAACGGAAACTCGGATTTGGCTGGCGGCCTCGCTTTTGGACTGAACGAGCAACCGCCGCGGCCGGCCGGTGACGCCAGTCATTGCTTCAATCCCGTTCAACAACAGATTCAAAATCACCTGCTGTAGCTGAATGCTATCGCCCAGAACGACGGGCAGCTCCGGCATGAGTTCAAGCACGAGAGCGACGTCATTCCTGGACGCTTGCACGGCGATTAGCGCGACGGTTTCCCGGATGATTTCATTGATGTGGACCCGCGCTTTCACCGGAGTTGCTTTGTTAAGGAGGGAACGAATTCGAACGATGACCTCGGATGCTCGAGTCGCACCCTGAGTGGTGCGTTCGGCGGCCGCCCGCGCTTCGACAAGATTCGGGTCTTGCCGCGAGAGCCACGCCACACAAGCATCGGCGTTAGCGACCACTGCGGCGAGCGGCTGATTCACCTCGTGGGCAATGGATGCCGTCAACTCGCCGATGGTGGTGATTCGAATTACCCGGGCCAGCTCGGTACGCGCGATTTGCAGAGCCTCCTCCGTGCGCCTCTGTTCCGCCATCTGGGCAAGCAGCGCTTGGTTGGCGTGCTTGAGTTCCGCGGTACGTTCCGCCACTGCCGCTTCCAGGCCGTCGCGGGCGCGCCGAAGAGAGTCTTCTGTATCTCTTCGCCACGAAATCAGCCAATTCGCGATTACTTGGCAGCCAACAAAGGTCAGAAAGAATGGGATATCGCGTGGCTTTAGAGCAAACGAATCGTCTGGTGGAATGAAGTAGTACAGAACCACCAACGTGCTCAGGACCACGGCGACCCACCCAGGGCCCCTCCCGCCGAACCAGGTACTGGCAATCACCGCAAGCACAAAGAAGAACCAGAAAGGATTCCCGAAGGGAACTTGCAGAACCAGCGACAACAACAACGCGATCGATACGAGCGCGATTGCGAATACGTAGCCCAGCGGTCCTTCGAACTTCGACGTTGCGATTTGGTGGCTAGGCGGCATCGCGGATACAAGATACGCGTGGGACGTAACTCTTATACTACGCGCCTCAATTGCTTAGCCATCTCTTCGACATCCGATTGGGGCGCTCGGCGGAATCGGCCGTTCAGGCCAACGCCCTCGGGCGCTGGGGTCCCCAACCGGCCAACCAAGGTGCCATGAACCATCCCATCTCGAGTCGCGCGTCTGCTTATGTCGGTACACGCTATTTGTTTCGCGACTGGGGTATTCGCCGGATGGTGCCAAGCACCAGAAGTCCGCACTATCGCACAAGGGAACAAGAAATGGGCATACGCCAAGCCACGAACAGCTACGAAACCTGGATGCGCGGCTGCACCAAGGTCATTGAATCTGAGCTGACCTCGAAACACGCTCAAATGCGCACCGATGCGTTTATGTTTTTCCGCGGAACTTACTACCGATGGACGCAGCTTTGGCCCAAGGTTTGCAACGAATTGCGAAACGCCCCGAAGGTTCTCGGGGTAGGTGACCTGCACGTGGGGAGCTATGGCACCTGGCGAGATGGCGAAGGGCGGCTGTGTTGGGGGGTTGACGATTTCGACGACTCCTATCCATTGCCATACACCAGCGACCTGGTGCGGCTGGCCGCCAGCGTGAAGATGGTCATCGATTCACAAGATCTGACTATCAAATTCCGCGATGGCTGCGACGCAATTCTGGAAGGCTATCAACAATCGCTTAAGCAAGGCGGGTGCCCTTTCGTCCTTGCCGAGCACGAAAAGAATCTGGAACGGCTCGGTATCGAGGCCATCAAGCCGCCACAAGACTTTTGGAAAACGATGCTTCGGGATCCCGCGGTGAGCCAACGCCAAATTCCTTCCGATGCCCGGAAAGCGTTGGAAAAAGCACTACCCCTTCGCGTGGAGTACCGAGTGGTTCGCAGAACGGCGGGCATGGGAAGTCTAGGGCAGGTTCGGCTGGTGGCGATCGCCGTCTATCAGGGTGGGTACATAGCTCGGGAAGCGAAAGCCACCGTACCTTCTGCATCTCGGTGGAAGGAGGGAAAACGGGGACATGGGGAGACCTATTACAACCAAGCAATCTCGTCGGCGGTGCGATCGCATGATCCGTATCAGAAAGTCTTCGGAACCTGGCTGATCCGACGGCTGTCGCCAGATTCGAATCCGATCGAAATTACCGACCTACCGAAGGAACGCGATGAATATGCGCTCCTTAAGGCGATGGGTGAAGAAGCGGCCAACGTACACCTAGGCACCAGCAGGCAGGTTAAAAGAGTTTTGAAGGACTTGCGTGGGAGAGATAAGAACTGGCTTCGCCGCGCCGGCAAAGCGATGGCGAAAGCAATTGAAAAAGAATGGAAGCAATATAAGAAAGCGGGATAGCGGTAGTCGGAACGATGCCTTCGCCCTTCCGCCATTTTGCGAGAGTGCCGAAGGATTAATCTCCGTTGGAATCGGTTGCGCGGCTCATGCGGCTTGTCCCGTGGGTTGCGGCGCGGGCGGCGCAGACGGGCTTTCGACGTTCTGGGCTGCGGCGCGGGCTACCGTCACCGGATTGGTAAAAAGGACGGCATTGGGAATGACGATGCGGTTGCCGTCCGCTGTGCGAATCAGGGTAGCACGGGTCTGAATGTCTTCTACCTGTCCTGTAAAACCGGTGATGCTAATCCGGTCCCCGATCTGGAAGGGCTCCTGCAACAGAAGCAAAATGCCGGCTAAGAAATTTTGGAGAATGTTCTGGAAAGCAAAGCCAATTGCCACGCTACCGATGCCGAGCATTCGCACCAGGTCGCCCGCTTTGAATGAAGGAGCGACTGTCGAAAGGGCGATCAGGAATCCCAAGACGACCATGGTCACATGAGTCAGTTGCCCCAACAGCAGCCCGAGGCTTTGGCGGCCGGTGCGCCGCTGGCTAAAACGGCGAACCACCGATCTCGATGCGGATGCAACGATCAGAAAGAGAGCGAAAATCACCATCGCGATAACGATGTTTGGCAGAAGCGAAATCGCGGTATTGATGATCTTGAATCCGCTTTTCCATGCGTTCGACAGGTCGATACCCACGCCGTCCTCCCAGAAAAAGGCCTCGCCGCTTCGGGGCTAGATAGCCGGAGTCGAGTGGATAGTCTAGACGGCTGACCATTTCATCGTTGATCCCGCGATTGTTGTATTTTGGAGGCGGATTTCTCGTATGCCGCCTAGCGTTCCCACGTGTTTTTGTTTAGCCGGCGGTTTGGTCGGCGGGTGGGACGCGACTGCGGGAGGTATCCTAGATCGTGGCGGAGGGCGCGCGGTCGTGCCGAGTGGAATCGTCTGACCCGAGTATTGCCTTGATGATTCCGACGAGCAGGAAGGTATCGATCTTCGACACAACGGCGCGAATGCCGGCTCCTAGAGCGTAGGTTTCCAATTCAGGGCTAGCGTGGTCTGTGAACATCACGATGGGTACAGCACTGGCGAGCTGCAGTATCAGGCGTGCCGTCTCAACGCCATTGAGTCCCGGCATCTGAAAATCCACGATAACCACGTCGGGTCTCGAGTTCTTGAATGACTCCACACCATCAACCCCATTCGATGCCTCGCCGCATATCTTCCAATCGGAGTTTGTCTGCAGAATAGTGCCGAGGGTACTTCTGACCAGAGCGTTGTCGTCGATAATTAGAAATCGTGCGCGCATATCATCAAGCCCTGGCACTCCTAACTATCGAAGCCGCGCTGAGATTCACTACACACAACCTGGCGGTCGGTGTCATGCGCGTACGAGTTCCACACTGCTCTCGGGAAGTACGGCAGTGACCGTGGTGCCGGCTTCGCCCGATTGAATTTCGAGCGTGCCTCCCAGCTCCCGCAAGCGTTGCCGCATCCCGCTGAGCCCGACTCCCATGCCCGTTCCGAGAGCCATGGAATCGCGACGATCGGGCGGTATTCCCCGGCCTTGATCGCCCACGCTGAGGGTAAGAGTCCGGTTTTCGGAGGGCCATATCTTGATGCACGCCGTTCGGCTTCCGGAATGACGATAAACGTTGGTCAAACACTCTTGCACGATTCGAAAGATCGAAATCTCCGCGTGGGGCGGGAGCCGGCCGATGTCGGGCGAAAGCTCGACCGTGACTTTGACGTTGCTGCGCTGAGCAAAACCTTCGGCAAACAACTTTATGGCCGGCAACAATCCGATTTCATCCAGAAGAGGCGGGTGGAGCAAGTGCGAGATCGTGCGGATCTCCTTGGAGAGCTGTTGAATCAGCCCGGCATTCTGACGCAAGGCGTCGCCGGCTACCGCGGTCAGTCCGTCCGCCTGCAATAGAGCCAAGCTGTTGTTCATCGCCAGCGTGGCAACCACCTGACCCACACTGTCGTGCAAATCTCGTGCGATTCGCCGGCGCTCCTCATCTTGGGTCGTGATCAGACGTGCCGAAAGACTGCGCAACTCGCCGTTCAGCATCTCCATCTGCCGGGTCTTGCGATGCAGGTCGGCAAAGACGCTCACTTTGGCTCGCAACAACTCCGGAACGATCGGAACGGAAATGTAGTCGACGGCACCCCGCTGGTATGCTTTAACGCGGTCCAAATCGGTCAGATGCACTGCCGAGATAAAAATGATAGCGGTCTTCTGAAAACGCGGATGCTGGCGAATCAGGTCGGCCAGCTCGAAACCGTCGAGATCCGGCATGCTGACGTCCATCAGAACGACCGCAATATCATTCTTCAGGAGTTTTTCTAAAGCTTCTCTTCCGGAATGAGCCTTGATCAGCTGCTCATCGAGTTCTTTGAGGATAACCTCGTAACTCAGCAGCTTGGCAGGCTGATCGTCAACCATTAGAATGTGGACTCTCTGTTTATCGCTCATAATCCGTGATCACCTTAGCCGAGATCAGCGGGCTAAAATGCTGCGGTCAGTGCCCATTGACTGAAACAAGGTTCTTAGCGATGGAACCACATCCGTAAGGCCGACAAGAGCTGTTCGGTATTCACTGGTTTTGCCAAATATTCCGACGCTCCGGCTTCCAGACACTTTTCACGATCCCCTTTCATTGCTTTAGCGGTGAGCGCAACGATGGGCAGGCGGCGGAAAGATGGGTTCTGCCGAATCACCTGCATCGTCTCGTATCCGTCCATCTCCGGCATCATGATGTCCATCAGCACGATGGCGATGTCGGAAGTGGATTCCAGCGTCGCAATGGCCTCGCGGCCAGTGCCGGCGGTGAGGACATACATTCCGCGACGTTCCAGCACGCTGCTGAGCGCAAAGATGTTCCGTACGTCGTCGTCCACTACCAGCACTTTCTTGCCGACCAGTGCCTCATCGGAGTGATGCAAGCTCTCCAGCATCCTTTGTTTCTCCGGCGGGAGCTCGGTCACCACGCGATGGAGGAACAGGGAGGTCTCATCGAGCAGCCTTTCCGGCGATTCCACTCCTTTGACCACCACGCTGCGAGCGAGGATGTGCAACCGGGCGTCTTCCTCCGGCGACAAATCCTTGCCCGTAAATACAACCACCGGCAAATCGCTAAGCGATGGAGTCTCACGAAACCGCTCTAAGACGTCGAAGCCCGACATATCCGGCAAGCGCAGGTCGAGCACTACGCAATCAAATGGCTGGCTATTTACCGCTTGGACCGCTGCGGAACCGGTGGCGACAACTTGAACGTCAATGTCGGCGTATCCAAGCAGCTCCTGAATGCTCAGTTGTTCGCCCGGATCGTCTTCCACTACCAGTAGCCGCTTCCGGCGAGGCGCGGTGTATTCTTTGATGCGAGCGAATGCCGCTTCCAGTTCGGCCGGCGAAGTTGGTTTGTTCACGTACGCGAATGCCCCACTGGCTAAGCCATGCTGCCGATCGTCATCGAGCGTCAACATCTGCACCGGAATGTGACGCATCGACGGGTCTTGCTTGAAATGATTGAGAACCGTCCACCCGAGCATGTCCGGCAAGAAAACGTCGAGCGATACGGCGATCGGATGAAACTCGCGAGCAAGTTCGAGGGCCTCGGTACCACGGCTTGCGAGCAAAACCTTGAATCCCTTATCGCGGGCTAGATCGCGCAGCAACAGCGCGTAGTGCGGGTCATCTTCTACGATCAGCAGAACCGCCTCGTCGGGCTTCAAATCTTGTCGGTCGTCCGGAATGTGCTCGTTGGAACGCTCAGCGGCGACCGTGACGGAGGGCCGTGGGCGCGCAGAGGTTGTGGAACCCCGGGGGTCGCCACTAGCGACAGTTGCGGATGGACCAACGTAGGTCTGGGGCAAATAGAGCGTGAAGGTGCTGCCCTTGTCCGGAGCGCTGCGGAGTTGAATCTCACCGCCCAGCAAACCGGCAAGTTCACGACTAATGGCGAGTCCCAGGCCGGTGCCGCCATATTTGCGGCTGGTGCCAGCGTCCGCTTGCTGAAAGGCTTCAAAAATAAGGCGCTGTTTCTCAGCCGGTATGCCGATACCGGTGTCGGACACCTCGAAGGCCACCACCGAGGCTAATCTCCCGAGCACCGGGTGATCTTCGCTCCACCCGCTCTGGGCGGCGAAGACGCTAAGCCGTACGCTGCCGTGCTCGGTAAATTTAAAGGCGTTCGAAAGAAGGTTCTTGAGCACTTGCTGCAGGCGCTTGGAATCGGTCACCAGGCTGCGGGTGAGATTCGGATCGGTGTTTATTTCGAAATTCAGGTGGCGGCCTTCGGCTTCGTGACGGAAAGGTCGCGCGATCATATCCAGTAGGCTGGCGAAGAATACCTCTTCTGCCTGCACGGAAACGGTGCCCGACTCGATCTTCGAAAGGTCCAGGATGTCGGTAATGAGATTGAGTAAGTCTGTGCCGGCGCCGTGAATGGTGCGTGCGAATTCAACTTGCTTGGGCGTCAAGTTACCATCGGGGTTGTCGTTCAGTTGTTGCCCCAGAACGAGAATACTGTTGAGCGGAGTGCGCAATTCGTGCGACATGTTCGCCAGGAATTCCGACTTATATTTGGAAGTGAGGGCCAGCTCTTTGGCTTTCTCTTCCACCGCTCGGCGTGCCTGTTCGATCTCCTGGTTCTTGCGTTCTACTTCCACGTTCTGCTCGGCAAGTTGCTGGGCTTTTTGCGCGAGTTGCTCGTTGGTCTGCTGCAATTCGCCCTGCTGCGTTTGCAGTTCGGTGGCCAATTGTTGGGATTGCTTCAGCAGGCCCTCGGTTTGCATGGTGGCCTCAATGCTGTTCAGCACGATGCCGATGCTGGAGGTTAGTTGCTCAAGAAACGCTAGATGGGAGGCAGTGAACGCGCTCAGCGATGCCAGCTCAATGACCGCTTTCACCCGATCTTCGAAAAGAACCGGCAGCACAATCACGTTTCGCGGAACGGCCTCGAATAAGCCCGATCGGATAGGAGTGGCGTGAGGCGGAACGTCGGTAATCAGCATGCGCCGCTTTTCCGCGGCGCACTGCCCGACCAGGCCCGTTCCGACGGTGAGGTGATCGGGGTGTCCGTCTTCCCGGTTGTCGGCGAAGACGGACAGCAAAACCATATTCCCAGATTCTTCTTCCTCCATCTGGTAAATCACACCTTGCTGGGCGTTCACCAGCGGAGCCAACTCGGACAATAGCATTCGTCCCACCGTAGTCAGATCGCGCTGGCCCTGTAGCATTCCGGTGAAGCGTGCCAGGTTGGTCTTCAGCCAATCCTGCTCATTGTTGCGGTCGGTGGTGAGGCGGAGATTGTCGATCATGGTGTTGATGTAATCTTTCAGCTCAGCCACCTCGCCGCTGGCCTCCACTTGCACCGAGCGCGTCAAGTCGCCCTTGGTAACTGCCGTAGCCACTTCGGCGATGGCGCGGACTTGGTTGGTGAGGTTGTCGGCGAGCAGGTTCACGTTGCCGGTAAGGTCCTTCCAGGTGCCCGCCGCGCCAGGAACGTTGGCCTGTCCACCGAGCCGGCCCTCCACGCCCACTTCTCGAGCCACCGTGGTTACCTGGTCCGCAAAAGTCGCCAGGGTGTCGGTCATGTTGTTGATGGTATCGGCCAATGCAGCCACTTCACCTTTCGCCTGTACCGTTAATTTTTTGGTTAGCTCGCCGTTGGCCACCGCGGTTACCACCTTCACAATTCCGCGCACCTGCTCGGTTAGGTTGGCCGCCATCACGTTCACATTGTCGGTAAGGTCTTTCCAGGTACCGGCAACGCCGGGCACCTGCGCCTGTCCGCCCAGCTTTCCGTCGGTTCCCACTTCGCGAGCCACCCGGGTGACTTCGGCGGCGAAGGCGTTGAGCTGGTCCACCATGGTGTTAATGGTGTTCTTCAGTTCCAGAATTTCGCCCTTCACGTCCACCGTGATCTTGCGCGACAAGTCGCCGCGGGCCACCGCGGTGGTCACCTCGGCGATGTTGCGCACCTGGCCGGTGAGGTTTCCGGCCATGGCGTTGACGGAGTCGGTAAGGTCCTTCCAAGTTCCGGCGACGCCGGTTACGTTGGCCTGGCCTCCCAGACGCCCTTCGCTGCCCACCTCGCGCGCCACGCGGGTAACCTCAGCGGCGAAAGAACGCAACTGTTCGACCATGGTGTTCAGCGTTTCTTTGAGCTGTAGAATCTCTCCGCGCACGTCGACAGTGATCTTGCGGGAGAGGTCTCCGCTGGCGATCGCGGTAGCCACCTCGGCGATGTTACGCACCTGGCCGGTCAAGTTGCTGGCCATGAAATTCACGTTGTCGGTCAGGTCTTTCCAGGTGCCGCCCACTCCGGGGACCTCGGCTTGACCTCCGAGCTTGCCTTCCGTACCTACTTCGCGAGCCACCCGGGTGACTTCGCCGGCGAAGGCGTTGAGCTGGTCCACCATGGTGTTAATGGTGTTCTTCAGTTCCAGAATTTCGCCCTTCACGTCCACCGTAATCTTGCGCGACAAGTCGCCGCGGGCCACCGCGGTGGTTACCTCGGCGATGTTGCGTACCTGGCCAGTCAGGTTGCCGGCCATCGAGTTAACCGAGTCGGTGAGGTCCTTCCAGGTCCCGGCTACGCCGGGCACGTTCGCTTGCCCGCCGAGGCGACCTTCGCTACCCACTTCGCGCGCCACCCGGGTCACTTCGCCGGCAAATGCGTTGAGCTGGTCGACCATGGTGTTGATGGTTTCTTTCAGCAGCAAAATTTCGCCGCTTACGTTCACCGTGATTTTCTTAGAAAGGTCGCCGCTCGCGATGGCGGTAGCCACTTCAGCGATGTTGCGGACCTGACCAGTCAAGTTGCTGGCCATTGAGTTGACCGAATCGGTGAGGTCCTTCCAGGTCCCGGCTACGCCGGGCACCTGCGCTTGTCCGCCGAGTTTGCCGTCGGTACCCACTTCGCGCGCCACCCGGGTGACTTCCGATGCGAATGACCGCAATTGATCGACCATGGTGTTGAGGGTGTCTTTGAGTTCGAGGATTTCACCCTTAACGTCCACCGTGATTTTGCGGGACAAGTCGCCGCGGGCTACCGCGGTCGCCACTTCGGCGATGTTGCGGACCTGGCCGGTCAAGTTGCTGGCCATGAAATTCACGTTGTCGGTGAGGTCCTTCCAGGTTCCCGCTCCGGGAACCTGGGCCTGTCCGCCCAGCTTGCCTTCGGTTCCCACTTCGCGGGCCACCCGGGTGACTTCGCCTGCAAACGCGTTGAGCTGGTCGACCATCGTGTTGATGGTGTCTTTGAGTTCGAGAATTTCGCCTTTCACGTCGACGGTGATCTTGCGTGACAAGTCGCCGCGGGCCACCGCCGTGGTCACCTCCGCGATGTTGCGCACCTGCGCGGTCAGGTTTCCGGCCATCGAGTTGACCGAGTCAGTGAGGTCCTTCCAGGTTCCTGCGACTCCGGGCACGTTCGCTTGTCCGCCCAGCCTTCCTTCGCTGCCCACTTCGCGCGCCACCCGCGTTACTTCGCCCGCGAAACGATTGAGCTGGTCGACCATGGTGTTCAGCGTTTCTTTTAGCTGCAGGATTTCTCCGCGCACATCAACGGTGATCTTGCGGGAAAGGTCTCCTGTGGCGATGGCCGTGGCCACTTCGGCGATGTTACGGACCTGGCCGGTCAAGTTGCTGGCCATGAAATTCACGTTGTCGGTAAGATCTTTCCAGGTGCCGCCCACTCCGGGAACTTGGGCTTGGCCGCCCAACTTGCCTTCGGTGCCCACTTCGCGGGCCACCCGCGTTACTTCACCGGCAAACGCGTTGAGCTGGTCCACCATCGTGTTGATCGTATCTTTCAGTGCGAGAATTTCACCTTTCACGTCCACGGTGATCTTGCGCGACAAGTCGCCTCGGGCCACCGCCGTGGTTACTTCGGCGATGTTGCGGACCTGGGCGGTGAGATTTCCGGCCATGGCGTTGACCGAGTCCGTAAGATCCTTCCAGGTTCCAGCGACGCCGGGCACTACCGCCTGTCCGCCGAGTTTGCCGTCCGTGCCCACCTCCCGCGCGACGCGCGTTACCTCCGATGCAAACGAACGCAATTGATCCACCATCGTATTGATGGCTTCTTTTAGCTGGAGAATTTCGCCGCGGACGTCGACAGTAATCTTGCGCGATAGATCGCCGCTGGCGACCGCCGTCGCGACCTCGGCGATGTTTCGTACTTGACCGGTCAAGTTGCTGGCCATCGAGTTCACCGAATCGGTGAGGTCCTTCCACGTGCCCGCGACCCCGGGAACTTGGGCCTGCCCGCCCAGCTTTCCGTCCGTTCCCACTTCACGCGCCACGCGCGTCACTTCGGAGGTGAAAACGCCGAGCTGCTGGATCATGGTGTTGACGATCGTCGCCGAACGCAGGAATTCGCCTTCCAGAGGACGTCCATCGACGTCGAGCTGCACCGTCTGCGTCAGATTGCCCTTCGCTACGGCGCCGATGGCACGGGTGACATCGGTGGTGGGGCGCAGCAGATCGTCGACCAGAGTGTTGACCGACATCTCCATTTCACCCCAGGCGGCCTTGGGGAGGTGAAACCGCATGCGCTCCCTGGTTCGGCCTTCTTTGCCGACCACTTGTCCGACCCGCTTCAGTTCCTTGGCCATTTGCTGGTTGGCGGTCACAATTTCATTAAATGTGTCGGCGATTTTACCGGGTACCCCAGTCCAGTTCCCGGGAAGGCGCACGGAGAAGTCCCCGTCGCGCATGGTCTGAAGGCTGGAAAGAATTACGCTGAGATCAACCAGCGAAACCTCGGCCCGGACATCGGGTTGCCCATTGCGCTTCGCGTTTGGCCGGCTGTCCGGATTTGCAGTCGCTATAGTTGGATCGGATCTTTTCATCCCTCATCTCCCGGGCCAATAACACAGGCGGATAGCACTGCTTGTTACTCGCCGCTCGTCGCACCCATTCGCTTGCGGGGACGCCGTAAGACAACGCCCTCAAGGCAGGGGCAAGCGAATGAATTTACAGGGGCAGTATCCATATTATTTTATAGGGATAAACCTCGAAATTCTCAATTCAAAGCGCGTGGTCTTTCGGTATCTACAGCGTTTCCCTTGGGGGCCTACAGTGTTTACTGTACTCGATCTCGGAGAAGCCGTCCGAACACCGAGTGAACCAGCGAAAGGGCCGCTCGGTAAACAGGTTTAGCCAAACGTCGTGACCGTTGTTTGACTCCCCCACGGCTAAAAGAGAATTTTCAAGCCAAACCGGATGGTCCGGTCTCCGCTGGGCTGAGTGTAAGGATTGGCGAATCCGGTGCCCTCTCCCACCAAACCCGCATCATCAAGGAATGGGTCAATGGTCGCATAGTTCGGATGGTTGAAAGCGTTAAGGAAGTCCGCATGGAATTGCAACTTGATCGTTTCTGAAACGTTGGCGGATTTGAGAACGGAAAGGTTCAGGAGATTGGTTCTGAAGTCGCGCAGGGTGTTTCGTCCCACATTGCCGAAAGGTGTGCCAAATACCCTCGCCGCGGCGGCGGTATTGGCAATGAAACGGACTTGACTCGGAGTGACAATTTTGGCCGGGTGGCCAGGATCCGGAGCGATATTCCCCGATCGATCGCTGGCGGTTCCGGTGAGTCCCTGATTCAAGCCGTTCAGACTGACCAGAGTGTTGGGAGAAATTGCAGGGTCCCCGCAGAGATTTCCGTCTTGGTCGACGGCACACCCGTCGCCCGCGAAGATCGCAACGGACTCGACCGGCGCGGCCGGATTCCCCGCGAACGGGCGCAGCGAACCGTCGGGGATCGCAAAAGCAGCATTAAAGCGATAGTCGTAAGGATTCACCGAGTCGGGTATTCCACCACATGCCCCTCCACCGCTACCACAGTTCAGTCCGAACTGGACCGCCGTGTACGGTTGACCGGAGGCGAGTGAATACACAGCCGAGACCGACCAGCCGCCGAACAGGCGCCCAAGCATCGTTTGCGGAGTAGGGTAAAACGGAAGGTCTTCTTTGATGGTAAGCGCCAAAGCATGCGGGAAATCAATTCCGGAGAGGCCATGCTCCTGCGAAGTAAAGTTCACCTGGCTCTGCGAAAACGCGGATGTGTTTCCCGCGGCGCCAGTTGCACTGATCTCCGTGGTGTTGTCGGTTGTTTTGCTGAAGGTATACGCCGAGCGAAGAGTGAGTTGATTCCAGAGATGCGCCAATCGCAGATCGGTCTGCAGCCCGTGGTAATCGGAATAGCCGGTGTTGGTGCGTTCGCGAACGACACCTGTGTCGCAGGAAACTCGACCCGCCGATTGTGAGACGGCCGCATGGTTCGCCGAACATGGGGTCACCCCGGCAGGTAACAGGCCCGGATACAGATTCGCAAGGCCTTCAATGAAGGGATTGGCATCGATGGTCTGGAATAAGTTCTGCCCGTGGTTACCCACGTAACGAATCTCGAAAGCGGCGCTTGGCACGATCTCCTGTTCCATGCCGAGAGACCACTGGTGAACGTGGTCCGGTCCGAAGTTCGGAGCGATCGAGGTTTCAGCGAAAGTTCGCGGGTCGAAAACTCCGGTCTGTAGGTAAGGTCCCAGCAATGTTCTGACGTTGTTACCAGTGGGGATTGCAGGAAGCGGATTGGCGATAGCGTTCGCTCCGGTGAGAGTGTTGAGCAGCAGCAGGGGAGCGGCGGTAGCATTTCTAGTATAGATGTTGTAGAAGGCCGGATCGTACGCCAGCCGATATCCGCCGCGAATTACGGTGGCTGCTTTCTTCGCTCCGAATACGGATTTCTGCGGGGACCACGCGAAGCCCGCCCCTGGCGCCCAATCGTTTTTCGAGGCCGGAATGGCCGGGGTGGTGGTGACGCCTAAAGGAAGGCTCGGATCCCAAAGGGGACTGTGGCTGGTTTCGGAATGCATGGTCAAAGCATGGAAGAGATTTGCAGGCTGGGTAAAGTAAGACCAAGTCATTCCCATATTGAGGGTGAGGTGGTGCGCCAGCCTAAAGTCATCGGCAAAATAGAGAACCGCATCGTTCTCACGAAAATCGAGGTCGGAGTTACCCGACGCGATCTGAATTCGGTTGGGTAGGTTTAGGGCCAGGGCGCCATAGTCGTCGAAGCGAAATGTGCCGTTGAAACTAGCGAGAAATATGTTTGGCGACCGTTGATAGCTGAGATTGGCGCCAGCCTTTAGCGAATTGCGCCCCAGAAGATAGGTCCAGTTATCCTGAAGCTCATACGCATTGACGATGCGTCCCTGTGGCAAATTCGATTGCACGCCGAAACTGAGAAGATTGGGATCGCTAAAGCTGACGAAGGTCAGCGCGTTGGCCAATTGGCCTGACAAAGGAACGGTATTCCCAAGCGAATTCCCTCCGTCCTGGGTGTTGAGCCGGCCGTAAGACCCACGAAACTCGTTGGCTAGCGACGAACTGAAAAAACGGGTCCAACTGAAACCATAGTCCTGAGAGAGCGAGGGACTATCGAACGGATAACCAGCTGCAGCGTTGCCTCCGCTATTCAAGAAATTCGCCTGGCGGTAAATGTAACGTCCGTAGAAGCGGTTCTTCTCCGTCTGGTAGTCGCTCTTGATGATGAAACTGTGTTGGCGGGAATCAGCAGACAGAGTCCGTTGTACCCCCGCGAGCGCAACGCCTGAGCAACCTGGGTAGGTGACCGCGGTTACCGGCCCTTGGGGCGACGGATTGCCGCCCCTCACACTATAGGGGCCATATCTTTGCAGTGCCGCGACGGCCGTGCTTTGCGGATAGCACGCGGCCAAAGTAGCTACGCCCGCCGGGGTAGGCGTCTGTAGACCAGTGCCGAAAACGGAGGACTGGTTGAGTATTTCGGAGTCCAAGCCGCCGAACAAGAATAGCTTGTCGTGGATCACCGCACCGCCGATTGTAGCTCCCACGAATATGTCGTTGTTGGCGGGAACGCGGGTCAACCCTTCCCAGGCTTTCTGATTTGTGGACAGGGTATCGAACCTCCAATTTCCCTCCGAACCGTATAACGAGCCGTGGAGACTGTTGGTTCCGGACTTGGTGAGGATGTTCACCACCGAACCACTGCTTCGCCCGTACTCGGCGCCGAAGTTACTGGTGGTAATCTGGTATTCCGCAACGAACTCGGAATCGGATAACGGCAAACTTGGCCCGCCTTGGGAATTGTCATTGTTATTCTGGCCGTCGATTTGTTGATCCGTATTTCTGCCGCGCAAGCCATTCACGGAAAATTGAATACCGTTAGTGCTGGCAAATGACAAATCGCGACTGGCCACAACCCCTGGAACGGACACCGCGAGATTGTCGAGGCCATTGTTATCCAGTATTCCGGAATACGATGTGAGTATGTCTTCTCCCAGCGAGTTGGAAATCTGGGCTTCGGTACTTTCGATCAGGCCGGAAGTCGACCGCACCACCACGGTGCTGTTTACATCGCCGACGATTAGTTCCAAGTAGCCGAGCCCGCGGTCGGCGCCCACGGTGACCGATAGACTCTCGAAGAGCAGTTGTCTGAAACCAATTTTGGAAATCTCTACGCGATAATTGCCGATCGGCAGCAAGTTGGCGCGGAACAGGCCATCGGAATTGGTAGCGGTGTGGAACTCCTGGTTGGTTGCCAGGTTCGTTGACTTAACGTTGGCTCCCGCCACGACCGCGTTCTGAGAATCCACCACGGTCCCGGAGATGGAACCCTTGCTGTCTTGCGCCGGAGAACTCAGACCCGCGCTCAGAAATAACAGCAGCACCCAGAGCGCTTTGGATGGCGGGGATACGCGTTGGTTCGGCAATGGAATCCCTTCGGTTCACAAGGCCCGAGTATCGTTGCGCACAGTGATATCACATCAGCGAATATGGAGTTGTAAAAATGTCAAATCGGATGAAGAAACCCGAGGTGCCCGAGCCACATGCTCGAGCTATTGCGGAAGTCCGACGCGCCGGACTAAATCTCTATACCGAGGATCCCGGTGCAAGTCATCGTAGGCAGGGTTAACCTGGATGCGAACAATGTCGGCGGTGCGCTCCTGATAGCCCAGCTCCAAGTAATGCATGGTCTTGTCCGCGTCTCGCAGTGCGGCATAGGCTTCCGCAAACTCAAACGGGGAGACCCGTCTTTTTTCCGACTGCCGCCTCATCTCAACCAACTGTGCTTCCCACCAGGCGCGGTACCCACCTGACGCGTAAGCCCGGGCAAGCAAGTCAGCGTACCGAACCCGGCCTTGCAGCCGTAACTGCTGATCGGTCTCGTGCACCTCTTGCGCATATTCTTTTCTCGCCCGGTGGACCCAAGCCTTGTTCTCGTGGATTTCTACGGGGTTGTTCGCGAAGGTCCTCTCCATTTCCGGCAAGAAAAGATCGTATCGGCGGCTGAACCTCAGGGCCCGCTGCACGCTGTTATACTCGCCCAGAGGATCGAGCTCTTCCGCGCGGCGCGCCTCGGCGATGCTTTCGTCAAACCGTCCGGTATAGGCGAGAAGATGGGAGTAAAGATTGTGCAATTCCGCGAAATGGGGATCCAATGCGAGGCCGCGGTGAATTTCCTGTTCGGCGGCAGACCAATCCCAATCATAAAACATCAGCTTGGTAGCCAGCGCAAAATGCGCATCGGCCAGCGAGTCATCGAGGCTTAGCGCTTTTCTCGCCGCTTGTTCGGACAATTTCCAGTTATCCGCTACGGGCAGATCTCCCAGGCCGGCCATTAGTCCGTAATAGTTCGCCAACCCGCTATACGCCGGCGCGTAGCTCGGATCGTAGGCAATGGCCTTTTGAAACGCTTCCTGGCTCTTCGGGAGATCATCCCCTTTGTTGGCAGGCGTCTTTCCTCGAAGCCAGTAACCGCGCCCCGCGAGATAGGCATCGTAGGCACGCGGATCGACGGGATGGGGCAAAGACAGCTTTTCGTTTTCGCGGGGAGCAATCTTGGCGCGCACCTTGGTGGCGATTGCCGAGGCGATATCGCTCTGCACGAACATGACATCGCGCGTATCACCGTTATAATCCTCGGCCCAAATGTGGGTGTCGGTAGCCACGTCAATGAGTTGAGCCGTCACGCGAACCCTATTGCCGGAGCGTAAAACACTGCCTTCCACGAAAGCGTCGACGTTCAGTTCGCGTCCCAGCTGGCGAGTGGAGAGGGTGGTGTTCTTGTAACGCATGGCAGATGCGGCGGAGACAACCCGCAAGGAGCTAACTTGGGCCATTTGGGTGATCAGTTCGTCGGTCATCCCGTCGGCAAAATAGTCCTGGGTCGGATCCCCGGAGAGATTGCGGAGAGGCAGAATGGCAATGGAATTTATCTGAGTTCGGTGCGGGGAAAGAAAGTTACGGAGATAGCGGAGCGCCGGAACACTCGCGATAAGAATGATCGCGGCGACCGCGCCCCAGCCCAGGTGGAGTCGCCAAGAGCGTCTCCGTCCGGCCTGCGGTTTCGCCTTGGGTTCCGATTCTGGCGGCGGCGAGGTCGGCGTTTCGATAGGCGGCGCGCTAACCGGAGCGATGAAGCGGTAGCCATTCGGCAGGGTCTCGATGAATCTGGGGTTGTCTGCTGGATCGTTCAACGCATCGCGAATCTTGCTGACCGCGGTATTCAGTCCGTGGTCAAAGTCGACGAAGGTGTCCGGGGCCCATAGCCGAGTCTGCAATTCTTCCCGGGTAATCGCGGCACCGGGATTCGCCAGAAGAATGCTCAGGACCTGAAATGGCTTCGGCTGGAGCTTGATCCGAATGCCAGCTTTGCGTACTTCGCCGGAGCGAAGGTCAACGTCGTAGGCGCCGAAGCGAATGACCGGTTCAGTTGGATCTACTTTACTCATGACCAAGCGGGAGTGAACAGCAGCCTAGCACCGCCTATCGCCACTTTACAAGAGCTCGCCAAGTTCGAGTTTTCGGACGCCGAACCTCTGTGAAATCCATCACTTAGACAGTTACCCAGAGATGTGCGCCTGTGCATTGACCCGGTAGCCGATCGCGCCACATAGTGCCCTGCGAACCTGGTATCACTCGGAGGCTTTGTGCGCCGCGCAGCTACCTTACCCCTGGCTTCAACTATTTTGCTCGGGATCGTCGGTCTCACCGGTTGTGGCGGAACTAGCTCAAACCCAATCACCCTAGTTGCGGTGGTCACCACCGCACTTCCTACAGCAGAGCTAAACGCCAATTACCAAGGCACGTTGCTGGCCGCGGGCGGCACCGATCGGTATACCTGGTCCGTGACTTCAGGTGGAGCACTTCCGGCGGGATTGGCTTTAGATTCCGCCACTGGCATCATTACGGGCAAACCATCCTTAGCTGGAGACTTTGGACCGTACATATTCCGGGTTCAAGACGTGAATGGGAGTAGCGCCACCTCCCCAAAGATGAGTTTACTGGTCGTCGATACGACCGCGGATAACTGCGTATCGCGTGGAAACGAGGCGGCTCTCAATACGGCCACCCCATATGTATTTTTGTTGCAAGGTTTCGACGCAAGTGGACAGACATTCTCCGTTGTGGGCAGTTTCACTCCGGGCGGCGACGGGACCATTGCTAGCGGTGAAGCGGACTACAACGGTTATGTGCTGGCTTCCGTGAGCCCGCAACAGGCATCTGGGCACTTGCTTGTGGATATTGCGGGAAGTGGCTACGGATTCGGTGCCGACGGACGCGGATGCCTCATGCTCTCATTCGCAGATGCTCCCGAGGCCGCGGCAGCCAACGGAAATCTTCCAGGGGCGCGGTCCAAGCTCGCTCACCCCAAAGCGCAGTCCGCGTTCGGCCTGCCGGATGGAGGGATCGCGTTTCGATTTGCGTTGGGTGCGAAAAACGCATCCGGAGTCTATTCCAACGGACGAATCATCGAGTTCGACAATCTTCTGGGCAGCGGTTCGGTGGCCTCGGGGGTGATGCATCTGCAAGACCCGGCGAGCTTCCGCTTGACTGCGCTGGCGTCGAACTATGCGTTCGGCCTTATGAGCAGTGGTGTGTCGGATCGCCTTTCGATCGCCGGTGTGTTCACGAATGTGGCGGGCACGCTTTCTGGCGGGGTTGCCAGCGCGGATATGAACGTCGAGTACGAGATCGATGAATCCCAGGACGGAGGCCAAGGAACCATCGACTCCACGTTTTCAAGCAACGGTCGTGGAACGATGCGGTATGTTTTCGAGGGGCCAAACGGTTCCACTTATCATTTCGCGATTTACGTGGCCAACGCGTCTGACTTTTTCATGATTTCTACCAATCGCCTCGACTTCGAAGACGATCCGAATGGAGATATTTCGCTGGTTAGTGGGCGTGCCTTGGCGACCGCATCGTCCTTTGGCGCCGCTCCACTCAACGGGAACTACCTGCTGGCCTCGACCGGTGCGGGCATGGCGCCGGTGATGGGCCACCAGGCTTTGGCAGAAATCGCCACACTTCAGGCGCTCAATACCGGCGAAGTTCCTATGGCGAACTGGGTTAGGAACCATGCGGGCACCGCGTCCACCGCCGCATCCACCGATGGCTCCTATGGGTCCACGGCGCAGGGAAAAGTGACTTTCACCGGATTGGGATTCGATACACCGATCGTTTATCTCACCAGTGGAGGCGATGTAGGCGAATCGATCCAGGGCTTTGCGGTCAGCTCCAATTTTTCCGGCTCTTTGGGCGTATTGGTGAATCAGAATGCCTCGTCACCCAACTTCTCCGCCGCGAGTCTGAACGGTCACTACTCCGCGGCTACGGTAGAAGACCCCGAACAGATCAATGGACAGGTGGTCTATGACTGCCTGTTTGACGGATCCGGCACCTTCAAGGCCACCTACGACGCTTCGGCCCCAGCCGCCCCGGCGATAGCGGATGTCACCCTTACCGGCCCCTACACGGTCTCGCCGGATGGCTCCGGCACGTTCAACGGCTCTCGTGCGTTCGTGACCAACGGATCGCAGATCTACGCAATAACGCAGGCGGCGGGAAGTGAGGCGCAGCTCATCATCTTCGATCAGGGGAATCTCCCTTAAACTCACTTTCGAAACGACTCCGCGCCCTGCTCGGAGCGATAGACGGGTCGCTTGCGGGCGTAAGCGGCGCAGGTTCTTCGAGCATTGTCGGCTGGCAGTGTGCGCCGCCCGGATAGTTTCTAGTCAAGCTCTTCGGTATCGATCGGAAAGGGGTGATTTTCTAAAGGGGCCGCGGCCAGCGGCAGTCTGCGAAGGGGCGAGCTGGGTGCTTACTGGGCTTGTATGAATTCTTCGGTGATGTAGATCGTTCCGTCCGGTCCGACGGCGATTCCGATTCCCACGCTGCTGAAGGTCTTGTTCACGATGTTGCCGCGGTGATTGTCCTGAAACTTGGCTTCGTTCATGAAGGCCGCTTCGGCCTGGGCGACGCTCGGAGCCATGGCCAGGTTCTCGCCCATCCCCACCCACTGGATGCCGGCCTGGTTCAGGCGATCCCAGGGCTGCGAACCGTCCGCGGCGACATGCTGAAAGGCCGCGCCGTTGGCCAGCTCTTGGGCGCGCGCCCGGGCTACCGCGGCCAGCTTGGGGTCCCAGGTCAGCGGCTGCGCATGGGGGCCGGCTTCTGCGGCTTGGGCCGGGGCGGTGCGGTCGTTGTTCAGTAGTTGAAACATCTCGAGTTCCGCTGAGGCGTTGGAAGTTACGGCAATCGAAGCACTTACTGCCTTGGGGGCCGGCGCCGCAGTGGCCTTGCTGGCGCTTAGGCCAACCATCACCACCAGCATCGCTACGGCCAGGGCGATGCGGCTTCCCGGGTTCACTTGGTTGCCGTTCAGTTCATGTGTTGCGCTCATGAACCAAGGTTAGGTTTTACGATTTTTCGCTACTACTGGCCCACCGGGACTTTGTGGTACAGCTCAGCGGTGCAGGCCAAGGATGGCCGCCCGGGCAGCGTTAGCACGGCAGATGTCCCTAGGGACAGTTCGGGGTTTTGCGGGCTAAAGAGGCTTATGCGGCGAAGTGCTTAGGGTGATGAAAATTTTTTGAATGTTGGCCCGGGCGGCCGAGGGCCGGCTCTCGTGATAGCGATGATTGCGGGAACTGCCGGCGCAACAGAGGGATCACTCAAAGAGATGCATATCTGCTGGGGGCCCCGGGCCAAAAAATGGTCGATCCGCGTGCGGCATTCTCGCGTGCCGCGATTTGCAGAGAATCCAGCGCCCAGATTTTCGTGGCGAAGTTATGACCCTGTAAGGCGCTTGTATTTTCTGGTGCTCGGGGGTGATTCTCGGCAGGTCAGTACGGGGCGCGCGCCACAGCGTTAGGTTGAGTATCGGTTTCTGCGTCCTCGCAGCTCCAGCAGGTTGCTGCTCCCACCAGATGAGTTCGGCGGGGCATACAAGATTGCACTGTCTCGTTTGGAACATACATCTTTAGACATTTCTGGTCGCGTCTGCGGCGGTGCCATGCATCGCTCGGCGATTTGGTTCTCTCTTACCTACCAGAGGTGAGCAAGGTATCCAGATCCCGTAGCTCTTCAGGATTCATCAAGGCAGTCTCCTCCCACCCGGTGGGGCTGCCACCAAGCGAGGTTCCCCCATGAAAAACCAACTGCGTTTCGCACTCCAGCGCTTCAAATTGACAATGATCGCGTTCTCTCTGATCGCGCTATACATCGCAGCAATGATCGCTATGGCCTAAAGCGCGGCCCGGTGGGCCGCACCGATCCCTTCCGGGCGGATCGCTCGAAGGATGCTGTAGGATTCCGATCGTTCTGCTGGGGTGAGTTTGATTTGCGGTATTCGAAGAGAAGAGGGTGTTCGAACCGCGCCGGAGCTAGGCTTCGATCAAAAGAGGCTTGTCCAAGCCATGCGCTTTTTCTTTCATGGCGTGCAGCACTCGCTCGGCGACGGCAAACAACGTTTCGGCATCTTCGCCATCCTTGGGGTAGCCAGCCACACCGATGCTAACCGATAGCTTGGGCTCTTGACCGTCATTCGTAAGCATCTGGCAGATCCGCTCGGCTACTATCTGGGCCGACTCGAAAGGAGTTTCGGCGAGCACCAAGGCAAATTTGTCGCCTTCGAGTCGCGCCGACATATCGATGCGTCGGCGACCGGTCGACAACGCACTCGCCAACCGGCAAAGCGCCTTGTTTCCGACCGCCGGACCGTAGCGATCGTTGACCTTCTTCAGATTATCCAGGGCACAAAGTAGTAGGGAAAACTCTCGGCCGGTGCGCTTCGTCCTGGTTATCTCGCAATCCAGAACGGTCATCAGGCTTCGATCGTTGTCCAAGCCGGTCAGGGCGTCTTTTTCCGCCTGCTCGCGCAAGTTCCGCTCCAATTCGCGCTGCTTGGTAATGTCCTCCGCAACAATGGCGTAACCACGGAGGCGTCCGTTGGTGCCAATCACTTCGCGTCCACGGAGCCTGGCTTTTAGCGCCGAGCCGTCTTTCCTCTTCCACACAACTTCCAGCGCTTCGGTCGGACTGTCCGGACCGAGGTTTCCGAGCAACTGCTGCCGCTTAAACGGATCGCCAATGATTTCACGGGTTAGGTCACCCGGGAGTACCTCGTCTTTGGAGTCACAGCCCAGCATTTTCACCAATCCCTTATTGACGGTAATGAGTTTACCTTTGGCAGTACACCGGCATGTTCCCTGCGGATTTTCCTTCGCATCGCGGTAAGGAACTACGGATGGATCGAGGCCCTCCTCGATGCGGCGCTGCCCATTTAGCCCCCTCCCGTCTCGTATGTTGAGAACCGATGCGGGCAGCTTCTCCAGATCCTCGATCCGATCGCAATCGGTAGCGCCCTTAAGAATGAGTTCAGCGACGGTTTCTCCCTGCATGGCCGCGGTCAGGGACAGGAATTGCTCCAGGGAGAGCACGAGCTCCGCGCTTACGCGGTAGTGGGCCTGGGCCAGCTCCTCCACGGATCGTTCCACGTCTACTTTCTCGTTGTGAATCACACTAAGCCGCAGCGAAGGACTGCTGAGAATGTCGGTCTTGGTAATCCGGGAACGACGCTTCCCGTGCGTGGATGGAAGCAATGTGGCGTTGGACATGGGAGGTCCCTCGAACCAGACAGTAGAAATTTGGACTCTCTATAAGAGTAGTGGGGCGACCCAAATTGATCTGTGTCTTTCGGCACTATTTCTTATCGGTAACCCCCAGCCACAACATCGTCAAGCCGGGAGGTCTGCGCCGGCGGGCGGACAGGTGATCCGTCCATTCGAAAACTGTCACCTTCGAGACATGTAACGCTTTACTCACGCGCCCAGGAAAATTAACAACGAGGTTCTTAATAGTAGCCGCAAGCAGGTGCTAGCCTGGCTGGTAACGGGCTTACCCAGCTTATGCCAATTCCAACCAATGGTCGCGGGGATATTTTGTGGTCTAGACAGGGCGCGGGCCCACGGGTCAGCCTTCGTGGGGCTCGAGCCAGGCTTTGCCTTGGCTGTCTGTTTCGGCACACTCTCTGCTCGGGCGCCCTGGTGATGCTGCTTTCATTCGTGCTGCTGGTCCAGGGAAGTTTTGCTGATCAAGCCAGCTGGACCGACCAAAAGTCATCCGAGAATTTGGCTCAATTGAGCCTCGAGCAACTCGGCGATGTGGAGGTAACCACGGCGTCGAAGCAGCCTCAGCAAGTGCAGAAAACATCCGCAGCCGTTTTCGTCATCACCCAGGACGATATTCGGCGCTCGGGAGCCACCTGTATTCCGGAGGCCTTGCGGCTGGCCCCTGGCGTACAGGTTTCGCGCATCGATGGGGACCATTGGTCCATCTCCATCCGCGGATTCGCCGGGCAATTTTCGAAGTCTCTATTGGTCCTAATCGACGGTCGCAGCGTTTACACTCCGCTCTATGCGGGGGTTTATTGGGATGTGCAGAACGTGGTGCTCGAAGACGTGGAGCGCATCGAAGTGATTCGCGGACCGGGCGGCACAATCTGGGGTGCGAACGCAGTGAACGGGGTGATCAACATCATCACCAAGAGCGCCACGGAGACCCACGGAACATTGGTTTCGCTGGGTGGCGGCAGTGTCGATCAAGGAACGGGCGAAGCCCGCTACGGCGGATCGGTGGGAAATAACTTCAACTATCGTATCTACGCGATGGGTGACATGCGCGGACCCGAGTTTCACTCCGACAACGATGGATTCGACCGCTTCCGAATGGGGCAGATGGGTTTTCGAACCGATTGGAAGCACGGCGAGAAGGATGAGTTCACCGTACAAGGAGACGTTTATAACTCGGAAGCTGGAGAGCGGCTCTCCCTCGCGACGTTTTCTCCGCCCGCCGAAACCACACCGAACGACACTGCCTTCGGTTCCGGCGGCAACATTCTAGCGCGCTGGCAGCACACGACCGGAGAGGGTTCCGACATTCAGCTTCAGGCATACTTCGATCGCACCAACCTCCAGGACCTCGAACTCGGAGAAACTCGAGATACATTTGACGTCGACTTCGTGCAACACGCTCTCATCCACAGCGACCAGCAGTTAACCTGGGGGCTGGGAGCGCGAGTAAGCCCAAGCAACTTCATTCAAACCTCGGTGGGCGTCAACTTCCTGCCCAACAAGCAGGTCGACAGTATCTATAGTGGTTTCGTGCAATACGAGCTGCCCATCGTGCGCGACAAGGTCTCACTGACGGCTGGAACCAAGTTGGAGCATAACAATTTTAGCGGCTTTGACTATCAGCCGAGCGTGCGGCTACTGTGGACCCCGACGCTTCGCCAGTCCTACTGGGCCGCGGTAACCCGGGCGGTCCGAACGCCATCCCGCCTGGACCAGGATGTCAACTTCGTGATCAACATCACCCCGGGCCCACCTCCGATTTTCTTCGAGATTCAGGGCGACCCAAAGTTCAAGGCCGAGCAATTGATCGGTTACGAGGTGGGCTACCGCAACCAGATCAATCATCACCTGTATATCGATCTCACTGGTTTCTACAACACCTACCGCGACTTACAGAACTACGGACCGCTCGCCCTCGCGGTCGCCGCGACGCCGCCCCCGCCGCACATATTTATTGTAGTGCCCTACGCCAACGGCGTTCAGGGCGATACGGTGGGCGCGGAAATCGCGCCCGATTGGAAAATCACACGCTGGTGGCAAGTGCGGAGTTCCTATTCATTCCTAAAAATGAATCTGCAAGACAAGCTGGGGTACACCGACGTTGGGGGACTGCTGAGTTCCTACGAGGGATCGAGCCCGCGGAACATGGTTGGTTTTCAATCGCTATTCAACTTGCCAAAGCATTTCGAGTTGGATGAAACATACCAATACTCGAGTGCCCTGCCGGCACAGATGATCCACTCCTATAGCACCGCGAATGCACGCCTGGGCTGGCATTTTGGAGAGGGCCTGGATTTTTCGGTTGTCGGACAGAACCTTCTGCGGCCTTATCACTATGAATTTGGCGGGGATCCCGGTCCGTTGGTTGGAATCAAGAGAAGCGTATACGCAAAGATGACCTGGAGAATGTGACGCACATAGGCCTCCCAGACCGCATCCGCCGATTATCCGGCCAGTCGATGTTCAATGATCGTGCCCCCCGTTGGTTTCAGCGCTCCCCGTGCATGTCGTTGGTCGTCGCGCTCTGGCTGGTGGTGGGAGTTCCCTGCCTGCGGTCGGAACAATCCAAGGCGGGTGAGTTCGAGGTAAAGGCCGCATATCTGTATAACTTTGCGAGATTCGTGGAGTGGCCCGGGGAAACGAGCACCGATGGGAAAGGCTCTTTTGAGATCTGCGTTCTCGGTGCCGATCCATTCGGAGCAACCCTCGATGCGACCGTTAGAGGCCAGACCATCGCTGGACGGAGCATATCGATCCGGCGAGTGTCCAAACCTCAAGAGGTTAGCCCTTGCCGCATTGTGTTTATCAGCTCATCGGAGGAAGGACGCCTGAAGGAAGACCTGGCGGCTCTCGACAAGGCCCGGGCTTTGACCGTGAGTGATATCCCCCGATTTTCCGAACGCGGGGGAATGATTGGTTTCATCCTGGAAGGAAACCGTGTGCGCTTCGACGTGAACCTTACGAGCGCTCAGGGCGCAGGCCTCACCTTGCGGTCGGAACTACTCAAAGTGGCGACGAATGTCCGAACACATGCGGGGGATATGTAGATGCGCCAGGTGAAAAACCGTTCGATCGTCGAGAAGCTGACACGAATGAGCATGTTGGTCAGCGGCATAGCGCTGCTGGTGGCGTGCGCGTCTTTCATTGGGTTTGACATGCTCACCTACCGGGCGAATAAGGTCCGCAGCGTTTCCACCCAGGCGCAGATCATCGGCTCCAATGCGGTGTCCGCCCTCCTTTTCAACGACCCGCAGTCGGCCGAAGAAACCCTGTCGGCTTTGCAAGCCGCCCCGGGCGTGCTGTCCGCTGGAATCTGTACACTCGACGGCCGGCTTTTTGCTTCGTACTCCCGCGATCACACTTTGGTTACAGCACCCACCCTGCCCGCGGGCCAGGCCGAGACCTACTCGGTTAGCGACAAACAGCTCGTTCTGGCGCGTTCGATTGTATTTAAAGGGAAGCCCACCGGAATCGTCTGGATTCGTTCCGACGTGCAGGAGTTGACACAACGCCTGGAGCGGTACGTGGGAATCGCGGCTATGGTTATGGTGGCATCTCTGTTGGCGGCTTTCTTCCTGTCGTCCATGTATCGAAAAGAGATCACCACGCCGATCGTCAGCCTGGCAGAGATCGCGCGAATCGTTTCGCGGGACAAGAACTATTCCTTACGGGCCACTGCGGCAGGCAGCACCGCGGAAACGTCCGTATTGATGGAGGCGTTCAACGACATGCTGGCGCAGATCCAAGAGCGTGACAAGGAACTGCTGGAAGCGCACGACGAACTGGAGCAACGCGTTCGGGACCGCACTGCGGAACTGGCGGCCGCCAATAAGGAGCTGGAAGCCTTCTCCTATTCGGTCTCGCACGACTTGCGCGCGCCGTTGCGGAGCATCGACGGCTTCAGCCTGGCGCTCATCGAGGACTACGGGACAAAGCTCGACGAAGGCGGCAAGGATTATCTTCGCCGGGTGCGCGCCGCCTCCCAACGAATGTCCCAGCTGATCGATGACATGCTGAACCTGGCGCGAGTCACCCGGCGCAGCATGCAGCGGGAAACGGTCGATCTGAGCAGCTTAGCGAAGTCGATCGCGCGTGACCTCAGCAACGAAGAACCGCATCGGCAAGTCGAATTCAGCATCGCAGAAGGCCTCACTGCCGATGCCGATTCCGGTCTGATGAAAATCGCTATGCAAAATCTAATCGGCAATGCATGGAAGTACACCTCCGCGCACGATCGCGCGCGAATCGAGTTCGGACGAACCGATCAGAACGGCCACAGCGCCTATTTCGTGAAAGATGATGGAGCGGGATTCGATCCGCGCTACGTGGAGCGTCTTTTCGGAGCGTTCCAACGGCTTCACGCTGCGACGCAATTCCCGGGGACCGGGATCGGTCTGGCTACCGTACAGCGGATCATTCAGCGCCACGGCGGACAGGTGTGGGCCGAAGGCGGCGTGGAACGCGGCGCTACGTTTTATTTCACCTTGTGACCGCGAACATTCGCGGAGGGGGGGCTACTGCGATGGACCTAAGAACCATATTGCTGGTCGAGGATAACCCGGACGACGAAGCACTCACGCTGCGGGCCTTGCGGAAAAATAATATTCGAAACGAAGTGGTGGTGGCCCACGACGGCGTGGAAGCCATCGATTATCTGTTTGCCACCGGAACATTCGCGGGCAGAAACGCCGACGATTTGCCCCAGGTGGTATTGCTCGATCTCAAACTTCCTAAATTGGACGGTTTGAGTGTTTTGCGAAGGCTGCGCGCCGACCAACGTACCAAGACTCTTCCCATCGTCATTCTCACCTCCTCCAACGAAGAACAAGACCGCTTGGTTGGTTACGACCTTGGGGCCAACAGTTACGTCCGGAAACCCGTTGATTTTAATCAATTCATTGAAGCCATTCGCCAACTGGGTTTGTACTGGTTGATCCTGAATGAACCGGTGCCGGCGAGGAGAGGATGAGATGAACTGTCCGTTGCATCTGCTACTGGTGGAAGATTCCGAAGACGACGCCTTGCTGCTCTTGCGAGAATTGCGAAGAGGTGGATTCCACATAACCCACCAACGCGTGGATACCGCCGACGCCCTGAGGTCCGCTCTGCAATTGCAGGAATGGGACCTGGTGATCTCCGATCATTCCATGCCCAATTTCTCCGGGACCGCCGCGTTGCAACTGGTGCGATCGCTTGAACCGGACATCCCATTTATGTTTGTCTCCGGAACGATTGGCGAAGACACCGCGGTCAATGCGCTCAAAAGCGGGGCGCAAGACTACATTATGAAGACCAACCTCGTCCGCCTGGTTCCCGCCATTCAGCGCGAACTCAAGGAAGTGGTGGAACGCCGCGAACGACGCCGCCTCGAACAACAAGTGTCGCAACTCCAGAAATTCGAAGCGATCGGCCGTTTAGCGGGCGGGATCGCCCATGATTTTAACAACGTCGTGGGCGCAATTATGGGATGGGCTGAGCTCGGCCGCGACGAGACTCAGGCCGGAAGCCGTCCGCACGAACGTTTCATCAAGATTCACGAACAAGCGCGGCGCGCTGCCCGATTGACGTCGCAACTGCTGGCCTTCGCGCGACGCCAAGTGCTGAGCCGGCGAAAAATCAATATCAACGATGTCGTTGCGGAAGGCACCAGCCTGCTGCAGCGGGTGATCGGAGAGCACATCGACATCCGCCGGGTTCTCGCCGCTGATCTTCGGGTGGTCTCCGCTGATTCCGTGCAGATCGATCAAGTCATCATGAATTTGTGCATCAACGCGAGAGACGCCATGCCTAACGGCGGGCGGCTGACCATAGAGACCAGCAATGTCGAAGTCGGCGAGGATATTTGTCGGTTGTCCTCGAACGCCGTTCCCGGTGAGTACGTACTCCTGCGGGTGTCCGATACAGGAATCGGGATGGATGCGGCGACACTAGAACACATTTTCGAGCCCTTTTTTACTACCAAGGAGCTCGGAAGAGGTACCGGTTTAGGATTGTCGACCGTGTATGGAGTGATAAAACAGCATGACGGGGTGATCACCGTAGATAGTGAACCCGGGCAGGGAACGACATTTCGGGTCTATCTACCCTCTTTGAGCGGTGCGCCGGAGCCGCGCGAGATCGAGCGCAACGAGCGCGGACGAGCGGGTACCGAGACGGTGCTGCTTGCCGAAGACCACCACGGGCTTCGGGAGGCCGCACAGGAAATGCTGGAAGTGCTCGGATATAAGGTGCTTCTTGCATTGGATGGCACCATGGCGGTGCAAGTGTTCCAAGCGAATTTCGATATCATCGACATCGCCGTTCTCGATGTGGTGATGCCTGGACTGAGCGGCCCGGAAGCCTATACGCAGATGGCCGCCAGGCGTCCTGATTTGGGCGTGGTCTTTACGACCGGTCATACCAGCGAGGTAGGGATCCTATTTTCGATGATGGAGCGAGGCGCTTCGGTACTGCAAAAGCCTTACGATTCAGCGAGCCTCAGCCAGCGGATTCGCAAAGTACTCGACCACAAGCACGCCACACAACTAACATCCTCACAGTGATCGGGAATGATGGTTGGTTGGTCATCCGGGAGGGCCCAGGGGTGAACTGACGGCGTGAATTCTACATTCGCCTGAGCCGCGAATGACTGCCATCGCACCAGGGCGGAAAAAAGCACCGGTTGCAACCGAGGAGCAGAACTTCCAGGAGATCGGCTCGGCCGGCACACACCAACCAGCGTCAAAAACCGGGTCATTCACACCGGGGAGAAACTGCGAGTTACATCGCGACCACGTGAATCATGCTGTGCGGCAGCGATTGCGGCAACTGCTCGGCTCTGTTCTGTAGCCTTATGTAGGTAATCCGCAGCTTAGTACCCGGTTCGATGCCACTCCACCCAGGCCCGGTTTCGAGCACTTCGTTCACATAAGGCGGCTCGTTCAGGTGCGCGATGATAGGTCCGGCCTGGGCCAGAAGGCCAACCACTATGAAATCATGCTGGTTCATGTTTTCCCCCACGTGAGGACAGCGCGTCTTAAAAATCATGTGCCGATCAACGTGCTGTTTCACGACTTAACTGACTCAAGCTGGGACATCAAGCGATGACGCTGAAGGTCGTTAACAATGTGCCCTCGGCGAGATGGCAGTTCAGTTTCGAACCTTTTCTTAAGAGTCATGTTCCTTTTTAAAGAGCGTGCTTTTCGGGCCCCCAGCCTGCCTGATCGAATTGCTGTGCCTGCCCGCAGAGCTCACGAAACATACCTGGGTGCGGCCGCCGTTTCCATCGCTTGCAGGGGGACGAGATATTCCGGCTGGGAGAAGGGAAGCCAATCCGCTGGTGGAGAATCGACCTTCCATATGTTCTCGGGCCTCTCCAACTGGATCGCGGTGTGAAAGAGATTATTCTGATCCGGTTGGGAGCGGCGTTCGCGCCATTTCACAACACCACGCGCGAACACCGGCTGACCAGTTTGGCTTCGGTCATCGAGCTCCAAGACCACCTTGGAATCGACGGGTACGTCGTACTTCCATTTAAACGCGAAGCCGTGACAACTGACCGTGTCCGCAGCGACCTCTTCGCTACAAAGTCCATGCGAAGGGGCTATCGCCGTCACTTTTACCTGAACGGCGTAGCTGATCCGGGTAGTGCGTCTGGTGCTACCAGCCAGAACCGGATCCTGGCGGTCTGAGACGTCTTTGTCCGGCTGTCGAACTGCGAACTGCGAAGGCAGCTGAAACGCGGACCGCAAAAGCGAGAAATACATCACCAACAAGGGGAACACGAGCACAAAAAACATACGACCTCCTGCCTTCGCGACTGGGATACTTGCCGGCAAATCGCTAACCAAGGATGGCCAGGCCACCCTGGAGCCAGCTACGGTTTGAATCGTTTCCGCAATTTCACTGCTGTGGCGATTCCTGTGCCGAGCAGCAGGAGTGAGCTGGGTTCCGGCGTGGGCGTAACCGGTGGAGTCGGACCTACCGGCGGTGTGGGGGGCGGTGTCCCCGAAGGGCCGGACGATCCCGAAGGTCCCGATGGGCCGGAAGTACCCGATGGCCCGGATGGGCCAGACGAGCCGGAGGGCCCGGAGGTTCCCGTCGGCCCCGACGGGCCCGAGGAACCCGTTGGCCCATGCAGGGGGCCGGATGTCCCGGTCGGTCCGGATGATCCGCTTGGCCCCGATGTCCCCGACGCACCTACCGGCCCCGACGACCCGGTCGAGCCTGTCGATCCCGCCGGCTTTCGGGCCCCCGGAATTTCAATCGATGGGGGCAGGTCAAATACCCCGCCGTCCATCGAACCACTGGGGTTGCCAAAATCGGCGCGTGCGGGTAGCGCCATCATGATTGGCAAAGTCATCGCTTCAAACGGTGACGGATTCATGGGCGTTTCGAGTTCCTCCGGCTTCGGTTCAACCTGCGGCTTACGGGCATGCGCCGGCATGACCTCAGCCACTCGATTGCCGCAACGGGTTCGAGCTTGGTTCTTTCCGTCAGTAATCAGTAGCTCGCCTTTGCGAAGTAAGTAAGTGCGTTGGGTCCAGTACACCAGGTTGTTCATCCGGTAGGAGACGTGGGCTATCTCGTCGTGACTCAGACGAACCAGTTTCGCGTTGGCCATGTTGAAATCCGAATAGTGTTCGGAGACAACCGGATCGTGCATCGCCGCATTGGTAAGTTCCACGGTGCTCTGCACTCCACCGGGGATAACCGAATACGGATACACCACGCGACGGGACGCGTCGGATTCGGAAACTCGAGGCGGGCGCTGCTCCAGGAAGAATGGAGACATATCCGGCGCAGCCGCGGCTAGCGGACCGTCATCTCCGATCCCGCGATGGAATACCATGCGTGATACGGCTATGCCGGCAACCAGAACGATGGTGAACACTGCGACGGACAGAATTCCCTTCAGCCATCCGGGGACATTCGACGCCTGCCCAGGCTTGCTATCTTCAGTGGAACGCATGCGACCCTTTCCCTCGTCGGCGTGAGAGGATCATCGCCGACAACCATCACCGCACAGTCGGTGAACTCGAGTGGTACGTAACGATTTTTTTCCGCGGGCACCACGTAGGACGCTCTCCGTACCGAAGCTCGCTTAGTTGCACCCATGGCCTTATTTATAGAGAGTAGCGGGACGGCCAAAGGCGATCTGTCCAGTTTAGGACAGGTTCTTATGAGTAAACTTAGCCGTGCCCGGGCACTTTTTACCTAGCCGGACGATTTTCCTGGGGGCACCGGAGGATTTTCCGGACCCCCGTCCGGAGGCGCTCACCGCGCAAACCATACATCGCGAATCATCAAGCAGGCGTGCATTCTATGAGGGATCGGCCGATTACGCTCAGAGAAACGCCTGGCTGGTACTGGGGGCATCGAAGGGAGCGGGCAGCCATAGGCGCTGCCGATAATGGCGGCCGTCGCGACGGTAAGCCCTAATTCCGGTTAACTCTTAGGAACCTGTACCGAAGAACACAGATCGAGACCTGCCTTCTGAATACTCTGTATGGCAGGACGGGTTTCGATCTTTAAGTTTGGACGGACAATGAGCAGCTCACCCCAAGCCGCAGAGAGACCGGATCAGCGCCGCGTGGTCGCTGCTCGCAGCCGACTGCAAGCCCTCCGATCTCCGCTCCTACGCATTCGTGTGATTCACAGTGACACCGCGGAGGTGGAACGGTCGCTTCATGAATTGAAACAAGCCCAATTCCGGGTGCAGGCGGATGTTGCGTTGCGGCCGGAGCAATTCACAAAGCGACTAACCTCAAAGTCCTATCAACTGATTCTGGCCAAATACCCGGCCGCCACGGATTGGGAATCGCAACTGCTAAACCTCCTCCTGCAAAATGGCAAGCATGCGCCGATCGTCTTTTTGACCGACAGCGTTGAGCGCGAGACGGTAGCGGAACTCATTCGGAGAGGGGCAACCGACTGCGTTCCGATGGACAACCTTGGCCATCTGCCGGTGGTGGTTCGCCGCGTGCTGAATGAGGAAAGGCTGCGCGAACAACGGGACCGGGCGAAAGAGCAGCTGCGCCGTTCGCAAGCACACTATCGCGCCCTGCTCGGCAATACCATGTACGGAATCTGCCACTGCACTCTCGATGGCAAGATTCTGGATGCCAACCAAGCCTTCCTAAACATGCTCGGCTGCGCGTCAAAAGACGAACCACTAGCCGCCAATCTCACCAATGGAATTATGGGAGATCCAGAGAAACGAGAGCAACTGCTGGGCCGTGGTGGTCTAATCGACCTGGGCGAAGGTCTGGAAATTGACTGGAACAGGAAAGATGGCGCCGCCGTCAAAGCCCGGCTGAGTGGACGCGAGGTGATCGCCGTCGACGGCCGCGTCGACAGTTACGAAATCATTGCTGAGGATGTGACGAAACAACGAGAACTGGAACTTCATTTACGCCAACAAGCCTCGAAGGATTCGCTCACCGGCCTGGCCAACTATCGGAGTCTGGTCGCTGCCATCGATAGTGAAATCAAAAGATCGCAACGCACCGGAAGAGAGTTTGCGGTGCTGTTGCTCGATCTGGACAACCTGAAAAAGATCAACGACCGCTACGGCCACCTGACCGGCAGCCACGCCATCTGCCGGCTAGCCAACGTATTGGCTGGATGCCGAGACATCGATACCGCCGCGCGTTTCGGCGGGGACGAGTTTGCTCTGGTATTGCCGGAGACCAACCTGGAAGCCGCCAAGGTCGTCGCCCAGCGTATATGTCGCGCCTTTTCGAGTGGCACCTACGATCCCGCGCTGTCGGTAAGCGTGGGCGTGTCGACGTATCCTACCGACGGCGGGGCGGTCGACGCTCTTCTCACTGCCGCAGACGTCGCATTGTACGCAATGAAATCGAAAATTCACGGGCGCGATGCGGAGTGGTCGGCCACCGGCCGCTCCCTGCGCCTGGAGGTGATCTGAACAAACGATCAGTTCGATTCCCAATCCACAGAGATTGGGCTTCAGGTTCACGTCCCATAAGCGCAATCGTATCGAGCGGGAATAGCAATAAACGACCTTCCGCCAAACAGGAGGCCTCATGCATTCGTCACCGACCCAGCCAAACTGCCGATCAGGGAGTAGTGTCAGTCCGCACCTGACCAGGGGCGGCCAACCGATTCCCAGTATCAAAGGCAAGCACCTGCCCACCGCCGCTTCGACCAAAGGTCCCCAAGACTCCGCCTCCCGTCGGTATCCCCTGTTCACCGTCGAAGAATCGATTCTGATGCGAGGCGTTTCAGCCGGAAAAAGCGATAAGCAACTATGTATCGAGCTCCGCCTGCCGTTGCCGTCATTCCAACGATTGTTGCGCGACCTCATGGTCAAAACCGGGACGTCCGACAAGATCGGGCTGCTGGTATGGGCATTGCGACAAAAACAAGGCGCTGACAGCCGCGCGAACGAACGAGACTACAAATGGCGGCGGCCCGGCCTGGACAATAAATATGATTGAGCCTCGGACATTACTCCTAATCGATAATGATCCCGGCCACGCGGAAGACTTTCTCGCTGCGCTGCTGACCACCAATGACGGCCCCTTCCGCTCGGAATGGTTCAGGACGGTCTCGGAGGGCATTGAGCGGTTGCGGAGAAACAACATCTGGGCGATCTTCGCCAATCTATCATTGCCCGACAGCCAAGGCCTGGAGACGTTTAATAAGATCCAAGAGGCCGCCCCCGGTATTCCCACTCTGATCCTGGCACGCGCGGACGACGAAGCTATCGCCGCGGAAGCGCTGCGGCAGGGAGCTAAGGACTACTTACTGGAAGGTCATATCGATGCGTACTCCTTCGGCCGCGCGGTCCACAACCTGACCGAGCGAGAAGCCGCGGAAGAAGCATTGTTCACTGAGAAGGAACGCATCCACGCCACTCTCAGCTCAATCGGGGATGGTGTAATTACCGCAGACGCTTCCGGGAAGATTACCTACCTGAACGCCGTAGCCGAAGAGATGACCGGCTGGGCTTGCGCGGAAGCCATAAACAAGCCGCTGACTGACGTGTTTCAAATCATCGACGCTACGACTCGCGAGCCGTGGGCCAATCTCGTGGCGCTGGCGACCGAGAGAAATACGGCTCTGGCGCTCGCCGCGAACTGTATTCTGATTCGGCGTGACGGGCACGAGTCAGCTATCGAAGACTCCACAACTCCCATCCATGACCGGTCGGGAATGATCGCCGGCGTGGCCATTGTCTTCCGCGACGTGAGCGCATCCAAAGCGCTCTCGCTCGAAATGTCCTATCTGGCTCATCACGATTCGCTCACCGAGCTCCCGAATCGCATATTGCTGCGAGATCGACTGGGTCAAGCGATCGCCACCGCGCGCCGTAACGGAACCCAGGCGGCCGTACTCTTTCTCGACTTGGACGGATTCAAGTCCATCAATGACTCACTGGGCCATGCCGTTGGCGACAAACTGCTTCAGGCCGTTGCCAAGCGCTTGGTCGGGGTGGTACGGGGGTCCGATACCGTCGGCCGCCAGGGTGGAGACGAATTTGTCGTTCTTCTGACCGAAATCAAACGCGCCTCAGACGCCGGCATCGCCGCTCGAAAAATCTTGACGGCGCTGGCCGCCTCCTATGCTTGCGATCCCTATGACCTGCATGTGACCGCCAGCATCGGTGTGAGCACCTATCCCGAAGATGGCGATGACGCGGAAACCTTGATGGCCAATGCGGATACCGCGATGTACCAGGCCAAGGAACATAGTCCCAGCAACTACCAGTTTTTTAAAAAGCACATGAACATCCGCGCCATCGAGCGGCAATCGGTGGAAGCCGAACTCAATCGCGCGTTGATTCGCGGTGAATTTACGGTTCATTACCAGTCGAAGATTAATCTTCATACCGGAGATGTAGTGGGCGCGGAGGCGCTGATCCGCTGGGTACACCCCGATCGGGGCCTCATATCGCCGGCTCAGTTCATTCCGATCGCCGAAGAGTGCGGCCTGATTCTGCCCATCGGCCGCTGGGTGTTCCGGGAAACTTGCCGACAGCTTCGCGAGTGGATTGATTCTGGATTGTCGGTGGTTCCTGTCGCCGTCAACGTATCCTCATTGGAGTTCCGCAGCGAAGGATTCATCGAAAGTCTGCGCGCTGCGATTCGAGACGCAGATTTGGATCCGACCTACGTCGATCTGGAATTAAGCGAGACCGCTCTCATGCGGCACGCCAAGTCCAGCATCGCGGCGCTGAGGGATTTCAAGAGAATCGGAGTGCAACTCTCGCTCGATGATTTCGGCACTGGCTACTCGAGCCTGGGCTATCTGAAGTGGTTTCCGATCGATTCTTTGAAGATCGACCAGTCCTTTGTGCACAGCATCACCACCGATCCAGCCGACGCAACAATCGTAAGTGCCATGATCGCCATGGCCAAGGGACTGCAGAAACGGGTGGTTGCCGAAGGGGTGGAAACCGAAGAGCAGGTGAGCTTTCTTAAGGCCCAGCAATGCGACGAAGCGCAGGGCTACTATTTCGGCAAGCCCACGATCGCCGCTGACTTTGCGAAGCTGCTGGGACACCCCCCCGCAGCATCACCGCCGCCGGACGCTTATGGCACCAGCATGGCTTGGAATGAGCAGCGTCTGATTCTGGTGAAGTGAGTTGGTAGCGCGAGCTGGCCTAGCCTTAGGTTTTCCCGAGTAATTCAATTCGTGAGCACTTCAGACTTCTTCACTTCAGAATCCAACGCGTGCGCGCAACCTCATAGCGGCGGAGAGAGGGCGGCCAGCCAATCAAAGCGTAACTTATTCGTGTACGATCACGCTCAGCAGCGTGTTGTGGATCTGAATTCCGCCGCCATTGTATTCAATAAAGCCGAGTCTCCTGAATTTGTTCATAAACATATTGATCCGGGAACGTGTCGTTCCGACCATCTCCGCCAGCAGCTCTTGGGATATTTTGGGAAGCGTTTTCTGGGACTGGTCCTGCCGGCCGTAACGCGCCAGGAGTAACAGCGCACGGGCCAGCCGTTTCTCAATCGAGTTAAAGACCAGATCGACCAGGTCTTCCTCGTTTCGGATAATCCGGGTCAGCAGGTAGGCGATGAATCGGTCCGAGAGCTTTTGTTCTTCATGCAGGCCGCGAATCATCTCCTGCGCGTCGATCACCAGCACGGTAGTCGCGGTGATTGCGGTCGCAATGCCCATGCGAAACGGCACGCCCGTCAGGCACCCTTCCCCAAAGTAATCGCCCGCTCCCAACAGGGCAACCACCGCCTCTCGGCCTGCTTCATTCACCACCGACAGCTTTACGCCGCCCTTTTGAATGTACATGACGTGAGAAGCGGTGTCGCCTTGTGAGTAAATTCTCTGCGATCTTCGATACTCCATGACCGCACGGGCGACCCCGCTCGATTCCAAGAAAGCTTGGGCATTAAAACCGAGTTTCTTTTTCGACTTAGCCTCGGATATTGCTACCGTAGCATCTCGTTTCTTCACCGCGATCATGGGGCCTCACTGCCGATCGGTTTTTCGCCAAGCTTTCGCCTTTCGATCGATCTATTGCACTCCGTCCGCGCCTCCTGTCGGGTGACCTTAGCAAACTGTATAGTTCTAAGCAAGATACGTTATTACTTATGGGCCGGTGGGAAAATCATGTAGGCCGCCGAAGCCACCGGCGGCGAAGGCTAAGAACGCCGGGCCCTGGTCCCCACGGCAATTGCCCTTCTCGCCGTGTGGCGGTCTGCCGCACGCGCCGCCAAACTCGATCGCGTGCAGGCGTTGCGCGCGGAGTAATGCAAAATCGCTTGGGCATGATCCTTCAACAATCTGGAAGAGACAAATAGGCCACGACGAGGGTATCGTTCGGCTGGTCCGATGCGTATGAATGCTAAATCAGAATTTCGCGAACCGACAGAATTCGAGCGAAAATTGATTGAACGGTTGCTCGAAGCGGACTTTCCCGGCAGGGACGAATTAGCTCCGCTTTTGCGCGATGTGCTGGTCAGAAACATTGACGAGGACGGAAGCTTGAGCCTGGGAAGTCGAATGGAAGCAAAGGCCCCGGTTGTTAAGAGGGTTCCGGTCGAGGCCGAGGGGAAGGACGAAGATGGCGTGGTTATTCATATGTTGCTGCATGTCGATGATGGAAGACCCGTCGAGTTGGAATTCTTTCGAGACGATACTGCAAATGTGAAAAGGATTCCGCCTCCTTCCTCGTTTGAACTAATCGTACTCCCGCCCCGGGCGGATAACGGGTGGTGAGAGCACCACACGGAAGTGAGAATGGCGTAAGCCTTGAAAAGCTTATGGAATCGTCGCCCTCGAAGCACCCGCCAGCCTTTGGGCAGGCGGAAGTGCTCATATAACGGTAAAAGACAAACGGGAACCAAATGTGGAACGGGTCAGTATTGGCCCGTAAGGAAATCAGCAAAGGTCTGGCCTTCTACTTCCATTCTCCTCTCATATCAATCGTCTTGGACCTATTTTAAGCCCAGCTTTTTGCCGCTCGCCAACAGCCGAATGGCCTCACCCAGACGCTTCTCCCTGGTCTCCTCGCGCTTAGCCGTGTGCACCCAAAGCACAAACGGGCGCTGATCCGTCGGCGCCAGACTCTGAAAGAAGCTCCAGGCCTTCGGATTCGCTTTCAGGGCCTGCGCCAGATAGTTCGGCATCTCCGGAACCTCCGGTCGCGGCCCATACCGGTTCTCCGTCGGCGCCGCCGCCAAGCCCGCGGGCGCAAGCAGGCCTTTTGCCTTCAACTGTGCCCAAAGCTTGCGATTCGTGTCCGACCACTTGCTCTCCCGCTTCCGTGGCGTGAATTTGCGCGCATACCGGTCGTCATCCAGCCGCTTGATCAAGCTATCGACCCATCCGAAGCAGAGGGCTTCGAGTAGAGAATCTTCGTAGGCGATCGATTTCACCGCCGTGTGCCCCTTATAGTAAACCAGCCAAACTCCCGAGCTCGATGCTTGGTTCTTTCCGAGCCACGTCCGCCATTGACGCCGATCCCGAACTTCCAAGGTACTCGCCATGCCAACACCTCTCTGGAAAACTACAGCATGTTGGTTGCTTTCATCCGCGGTGATCCGTTCGCCCATTCAAATGGGATACTCCGATACGCGCCGCCGAGTGCCAGTATGCTAACGAATTCAGCGCGACAGGCCACTCGCCGTTCCGAAAAACGATGTGCATCTTAAGCGCGCCGGTCAGGTTAACGGCGGTGTTCAAGGGATCGATCGCCCGCTGCGCCATTTGGCTGCATACGGCAGCACGAACAAGTACAGACCGGTGAAAAACTGAAAGGCGAGCGGGATCACCGCCACGAGTCCCAACCCCCTCGTGTACTTCTTCTGTGTGATGGCGATGCCGTTGACGATGACCGCTAAGGTAAAGGCCACCGATAGCCAGCGATGGGTCTGCCGAATCAATTTGCTCCAGTTCAATGTGCAACCTCCTTTGAAGGCGAGGCCCGAAAGGATCGGGCATAGTTGTCGATTCATCCAGCGTCAGGAATTGTAGCTGCAGGAGCGGCCCGGTCAAGTGCTGGTAACATGCGTGATCGCCTCGCAAACTCAACGTTGTCCGATGCTTACAGACATCGGCTGGAGCAACGGGTTCCAGGCGATGGGGAAGACGGGCGTTGATGTGCTGACGCTCGCCGCGCTGCTTGGGCCCACCACGGTCCAAATGACGAGCGGTTACCTTGTTGCCGTCGCCCTTGAGCGTCTCACTGAGATGGGACTGACCCAATGCCGTACAAGCGCGAGCAAGCGAAGGCTGACGAAATGGAAAGAGTAGCTGCATCGAAGTCGCAGAAAGTCGCGACGAACGACAGAACCGAAGCGTGTCCCGAGTGCGGCGCGACGTGCACTGTCAAGATCGGCGGCCAGAAGCGGTGCAACAATTGCGCCCATCAGTGGGGACTCGTGCGGGCGGCGGTGTCGCCGAACCGCAAAGATCTGTTCAGCTGAGGGCTCGCGTTACAAAGAGAAGAATTGCAGTAAGACTGTACCAGGTACGATTCTGCCTTGCCCACAAACCCCACTTCCTGGTTCTTCGCATGTGCTTGATTTAGCGAATTTGAAATTCACGAGATTCGTTGCCCACAATCATGGTCGATTCCGCCTTCACCTCCGTCGACATAACGCGGGAGGGCTTTTTATTTCCTTGACCGGTCACCGCAAACTTTCCGTCGATCCGTTCGTAAATACAGTACCTTTGCGGATTGGGCATGTACCTTCCGATTGAATAACCGCATCACCGTATCTTCTCAAGGAACCCAGGCGGCGCGTGATCCGCAAGAATCTTCAGCCGCTTCTGGGCCTGACTTCAATGATGAAACGCTACCCGGCTTGCGGAAGACATACTAAGAAACCCTCTCTAGCATAGCTTTGACCACTCAAAACCTTTCATTAGGAACCTCACAGCCATTGGGCATAGCGGATGAAGATGTGGCCAAGTGGGCGAGACTATCAAGCTGATCCAGACCGTCTATCAGAATGGTGAGTTCTAAGGACCTGGCAAGTCGCAAGAACGGGTTTTCGTGTATATCGCCGATTTCCAGTGCCTTGAAACTCACCCTGAAATCAATGTGTGTGGCGAAGCCGTGGATGGTCTTGATGCTCTCGAAAAAGTCCGCTCTTTGAACCCCGATCTAATCATCATTGACCTAGCGATGCCTCGAATGGACAGCCTGGAAGCCGCACGGAAACTGCGAGCGATGATGATCAAAGCGCCCATCATCCTGTTTACGCTTTATGCCGATGTCATTCCGCAAAAGTTGGCCGAGGTGGCAGGGGTTGACGCAGTGGTGTCAAAATCGGATTTTCCTGCGTTGAGCGAGCAAATCGACAGGCTCCTGACAGCGTACTAGGGCTCATCGGACCACTCGACAATCTCTCCTGCCCTTTCGCCGAGGAGCTCGGATCGCACATGGGTCGAGCAGTGGTGTGGCAAACGAAGCCGGGACTGTTTTTAGAGTTTTGGTCTGGTCGAATTCCAACAAGCGATCTTCTTACGATCCTCCTGGAAGTGGGTCAGTTTGAGATCGATCTTGACCCTGGGTAAAGTCCTGTATTGTCTTCTGCCCCGGAGCCGATATAGCTTCACGGCCGGAATGAAAGCAAAAGGGGCGATCACCGCCGAAGAACAAAAGCGTTAGCATGAGCTGAGCCCACGGGCGATGAGCGAACAAGACCGGAGTGGGGCAGTTTGAAAATTTTGGTGCTAGGATTGGCACGGGAGTGGTCCTGTGCTTGATAAGAGACCGTGCAACGTCAAAACCGCCTCTGAACTTGATGAGGAAATTCGAGACATATTGCACTTGGATGCGACGCAGAGGGCGCCAGAGAAAGTGAAAATGAGGGCCAGCGCCAATTGAGCACTCCGTGATATTTCCTCTGGCACTATTCGGATTGGCTGCGGTTGCGGCCTCCTCGGCCAGCAGCCGCCGTCACGGTCGGCTAAATCGGTTATCGATTGGTGGTTCGGTAGTCAGATTCTTCGAATGGTTCGGCAACCTCACGATATTCTGCGGCCGCCTGATTCGCGGCGGTATCACGCCGCCATACGAGTTCCGCGAATTTTTCCATCAATTCGACGAACTCGGTTCGAAGTCACTTCCGCTGGTGGCACTCGCGGGTGCCGCAACAGGCGTGGTGATAACGATTTCCACACGGGACAGTCTGATCCGGTTCGGTGCAAAGTATTTTCTGCCTTCCGTTGTTGTTTTTTCGATCATTAAGGAGAGCGGTCCGATTATTACCGCGCTAGTCGTTAATGGCCGTGCGGCAGCGGCCATCGGCTCGGAGCTCGGTGCGATGAAAGTGACCGAGCAAATCGATGCGATGCAGGCCTCCGCCGTTGATCCTTATAAATACTTGGCCGCGACTCGTGTGTTGGCTTGCGTGTTGATGCTGCCGTTGCTCACCTTGGTCGGTGATTTCTTCGGCGTCGTTATGGGATGGGTAGCCGATCGAGCGTCCGAACCGATTTCTCTGACTCTATTTATTCACGATGGCTTTAGGAGTGTGGGCTTTAGCGATTTTCTGCCCTCTACGCTCAAGACCCTCGTTTTCGGCCTGTTGATGGGCGTGATTTCATCTTTCCAGGGAATGAATGCGACCGGCGGTACGGAAGGCGTAGCGCGCGCCGCAACCTCTTCCGTGGTTCTGGCCTCGCTGTTCATCATTCTCGCGGATGTGTTGTTGGTCCATTTGATCCTTGTATTTTTCCCGTGAGAGTCGGACTTGCAGAGCAAAGGGACCAAGACGAATAGCGAGAAAGAACCGCCGCCGATTCAGGTGGAGTCACTTAGCAAGTCCTTTGGGTCACAGAAGGTTCTGAAGGGAATCAGCCTCGAACTGGCCCGAGGAGAAACGCTGACGGTACTCGGCCGAAGCGGTACCGGCAAGAGCGTTTTGCTGAAATTGATCATCGGCCTACAGCGGCCGGATTCCGGTTCTATCCGAGTCTGCGGACAAGATGTTTCGAGCCTGCCGCTGAAAGAACTGAACCAAGTCCGAAAAAAGGTCGGATTCTTATTTCAGCAGGCGGCACTCTATGACTCGCTAACGGTCAAACAAAACGTTGAGTTTCCGCTTCGCCGCCATTCCGACATGACTGAGAGCCAGCGAAACAAGCGCGTGCGCGAACTTCTGGACAGTGTCGGGATGGAGGAAGACGCTAACAAAATGCCTTCGGAGGTTTCCGGTGGAATGCAAAAGCGGGTGGGCCTGGCGCGGGCCTTGGCCTTAGAGCCTGAAATTCTGCTTTTTGACGAGCCCACCGCCGGTTTGGACCCTATCACCGCGCTCGAAATTGACGATTTGATCGTCAGGCTGCAGAAGGAACGCCATCTGTCGTCCATAGTTGTCACTCACGATATTCGCGCGGCACGTTCCGTTTCGAATCGTTTAGCTCTGATGCGTGATGGCGAAATCCTGATCGAAGGCACGTTCAAGGACCTGCAAGAGAGCCGGGACCCATTCGTTGTGCAATTTCTTGGGAGTGCTTAGGGGAAAACCATGTCTACCGCGTTTCGGGTCGGCGTTTTAGTTTTTCTTGCGCTGCTATTTCTCACCATCGGTCTCTTCTTGATCGGTAATAAGGATTTCCTGTTCAGTTCGACGTACCTTTTGAAAGCCGATTTCCAGAACGTCGGCGGTCTGAACAACGGTTCGGAAGTTCGCCTGGGCGGAACCCATCAAGGTACCATTAAGGAGATCGATCTGCCCTCGAAGCCGGATGGGAAAATAACCGTGGTTATGAGTTTGCACAGTTCCACACGTAATCTAATCAAAAGGGATTCCAAAGCGGAGATCCAAACCGAGGGGCTGCTGGGCGACAAATACATCGAAATTTCCTTCGGCTCCGACAAGGCAGAGCCGGTTCAAAATAACGACACCATTGCGGGCATAAGTGCTGAGGATATGTCCAAACAGGCTCAGGCGCTTGCCGATAAAGCTAGCCAGGGAATCGAAGCTTTCCGCGATGACATGGACGCTCTTCAACATAATTTCCTACTGCGCGGATTTTTCGAGAAACGCGGGTACAACGATACCAGCGAACTGACCCAGCATTCGGCCGCGCATCTTCCGAAGCAAAAGCCCATCAAAGAGTTTTCCTTCGACCCGCAAAAACTTTTCGATAAGCCCGATAATGCTAAGTTAAAAGACAAGAAAGCTCTTGATGAAGCAGGAAAATACCTGCAAGACAATCCGTTTGGTCTGGCGGTGATCTCCTCGTCAGAGGCTAAAGGCGACACCGACAAAGATCGCTTGCTTAGCGAGGCTCGGGTGAAGGTTGTCCGCGATTACCTGGTCCAGAATTTCAAGTTAAACGACAGGCGGGTGGAAACCATGGGCGTGGGTAAGACCGAAGGGACCCAAGAGTCGAGCAAGTTAGTCATCCTCGTTTACTCAACCAAGCCCTCGGGCGAAGCGACGCCGCACGCTCCGGCGTCACATCCTTGATTCTAAGGACGCGAACCACACCTTTATGTTCAGTGTGACTCTCAGGAATCGAATTTCCGTTGACCGCCGGGAGTGCCGCCGATAACAAATCGTTTCAGGGCGTCGCGAACGCAGGAGAGAGGTGCACTATGATTCCCTTCTTGAGGCCGAAACCCAAATCTCCGCCGTATGTGTTTGAGAATATGTTCCTGTCTCGCACTCCAAAACTCGGAGTCGAATGCCTTATCGTGCTTGCCCTGGTGATGTGCGCCGACGCCTTTGCACAGCAATCAACTGTGTTGACGAACGTTACGATCATAGATGGTACTGGGAGGCCCGCTCAGCGCAACCGAACTGTCGTGATCAAGGGAGACCGAATTCAGTCGATTGGCGCAGGTCATGAGCACACGCCATTGTCCGCGAAGGTCATCGATCTGCAAGGCCAAACGATCATGCCTTTGATCATCAACACGCACGGACACCTCGGGCTCACGAAAGGCACGACCCAATCAGCGGCGAACCAGACCGACGACAATTTCCGTCATCAGTTGTTGAGGTACCAGGAATACGGGGTCGGCGCGGTACTCTCTATGGGCACGGACGGAAAGCGCTTCGCCGAGATACGCGAGGAGTCCCGCCGCGGCGCGCTGCCGGAATGCGACGGTTTTGATGTGGTCGAGCAACTGGGGATGGCCTTGCCTCCTGCCATTGTCTTTGTGACAGCATACGACCAATACGCATTGCGGGCCTTCGAGCTGGGAGCCCTCGACTGCCTGCTGAAACCATTTGATGACGATCGATTTGATCTGACGCTTGCCCGCGCCAAGGAAAGAATTGCGCAGAATAAAGAATTTCCGAAGAAGCCAGAAACTCTGGTCATCAAGGGCACTGGCCAAGTATCGCTTGTAAGGATCAGCGAGATTGATTGGATCGAAGCCGCGGACTAGTACGCATGCGTTCACATAGGAGCAAAAACACATCTCTTGCGCCGCCGGATATTGGAACTCGAACAAGCCTTGGATCGCGATACGTTTTGTCGCATCCACCGCTCGACCATCGTCAACCTGCATCGAGTCCAGCGCCTGGAACTCAATCGGGATGGAGAATATGCGGTACTACTGGACAACGGGACCAAACTCCGATTGAGCCGGCGCTATCGGAAGCAGCTGCAATCTCGATTGGGGATTCGAAATCCCGAGAACACTTGACCAGCGCGCCGAGCCTGTCCCTCTTTTTTGTTCCGGGGCACTTATCGGCTCGCTCCAAGAGCTGGAATTGTGCTTTTAGCACTTCTCCCGGGACTGTGTCGATCACGCTCCGCCCGCGCTGCCCTTGATCGGCGCAGCTTGGTTATGCGCCAACCCCCCGGGATGTTGTTCCAAGGGTCGCTGCTGCGCGATTAATTGTTTGGGCTAGTTCCGTCAGTTTCTGATCGGTTGCCTTCTCTTCGTCCAACGTCTGCTCCAGAGACTGAGCCGCATTCATCTCTCCGAGCAACTTTGCATAATTGCGGACGCAACCGTAGGCTGCGATTTCGTAATGCTCCACTCGCTGCGCCGCCGAAATGATGCCGGAATCCATCAGCGCACCTTTAAACTCCTCCCCGAGAATCTCGTCGCCTTCCTCCACAATTCCTTGCATTCCTTTGCACTTTTTGCCTTTCGGCTTTTCTCCCAGCGCGGTCAGGATGGTCTCCAGGCGGGTAGCATGGTTCTTGGTTTGGCCCAGGTGGTGCTCGAACCCGGCCCGCAGTTCGGGCGATGTCGATGCCTCAACCATCTTTGGTATTGCTTTGATCAGCTGGTTTTCGGCGTCCAGCAAATCCTTCAATTCATCGATATACAATGTTCTTAAGGTTTCGTCAGCCATATATCCCTCTTCGCAAGAATGGTGATTTGACTCCAGACATCAGTCTGGCCTGATGACACGAGCCTCCGCCATCCCAACAATCATGTAGATATTGAATTAAATTCCCAGCCGTTAGAGCGACCGCTCCATGTCTGAGTCGCAGACTTCTGAGTCGCAGACTTATGTGAGTGCGCGGACTGGGGAGTCCTTTCAATTCCTACACACTACACAGTATAGCGGCGCGGCCCAGCGCCCTTATATGTTGGCTGCTATTACGCGTAGCGCCAGGGCGTTGACGTGTACTCGTGCGGACGAGTATTCAAGCTCGTGCAAATCCTAAGGGACTACGAACGATGGCAAAAAAGCCGACGAATCCGAAATCAGAGCGCGCCCAATTCGGCATGGGTACTTCAGGTGGCGAAACGCACCAACTGGCCACACGCCAACAGACACCGCTGACTACCAACCAGGGTCTGGCGATATCGGATAATCAGAATTCGCTTCGAGCTGGCGAGCGCGGCCCAACCATGCTGGAAGATTTCATCCTGCGGGAAAAGATCACCCATTTCGATCACGAACGGACGCCGGAAAGAATCGTTCACGCGCGTGGCTCCGGTGCGCATGGATATTTTCAGGCGTATCGCTCGATGAAGAAATTCACCAAGGCTGCGTTTCTTAACGACACGAAAATACGGACTCCGGTTTTTGTGCGTTTTTCCACAGTCGCCGGGGAACGTGGGTCCACGGACCTGGCGCGCGATGTGCGTGGATTCGCGGTGAAGTTCTATACCTCGGAAGGCAATTTCGACCTGGTGGGGAATAACATTCCGGTCTTTTTCATCCAAGACGCCATGAAGTTTCCCGACCTAATCCACTCCGTAAAGATCGAACCGGACCGCGGGTTTCCTCAGGCAGCCTCGGCGCACGATACTTTCTGGGATTTCATTTCGCTGATGCCGGAATCGTTGCATATGATCATGTGGGTGATGTCTGACCGGGCCATCCCGCGGTCTTTCCGGATGATGGAGGGATTCGGAATCCATACTTTTCGCTTGGTGAATCATGTAGGCGAAAGCCGGTTCATCAAGTTCCACTGGAGGCCGAAGCTTGGAAACAGTTCGGTGTTGTGGGACGAAGCGGTAAAGATCAGCGGAGCCGACTCCGATTTTCACCGGCGCGATTTGTGGAACGCGATTGCGGAGGGAGATTTCCCGGAATACGAGTTGGGTCTGCAAATATTCGATCAGGATTTCGCTGACCGTTTTCAATTCGACGTACTGGACGCAACGAAAATCATTCCCGAAGAACTGGTTCCGGTGGAGATGGTCGGCAAGATGATTTTGAATCGCAATCCCGACAATTTTTTTGCGGAGACGGAACAAGTGGCGTTTTGCCCCAGCCACATCGTTCCGGGAATCGATTTCTCGGAAGATCCGTTGCTGCAAGGACGCCTGTTTTCCTACTTGGACACTCAAATCAGCCGCCTGGGCGGGCCCAATTTTCACCAGCTCCCCGTGAACGCACCGAAGTGTCCGTTCCACAATCTCCAACGGGACGGCATCCATCAGATGAGTTTGCAGAAGGGCCGGGTGAGCTACGAACCGAACTCACTGGACGCCGAGGCGCCGCGGGAATCGATGGAGCGCGGTTTCCATACGTCTTCGAACCGTCCGCCAGCGGCTGTCCCGATGCGAGCGCGCTCGGAGACCTTTGCCGATCACTATTCCCAAGCCCGGCTTTTCTATCGTTCGATCACGCCTCCCGAACAAAAGCATCTGGCAAATGCGCTGACATTCGAGCTGGGCAAATTGCAAGCCGAGGCCATCCGCCTCAAGATGCTCGGCCACCTCACCTTGATCGACGAAGAGCTCGCGGGAAAGGTAATCGGCGCATTGGGCGCTGAAGGAAAAGCGGAGAAGATTACACCGGCCAGACCCCCGCTGGATTTGGACCCGAGCCCGGCACTGCGACTTTACGGAAAGACCAAGCCCACATTGATGGGTCGCAAAGTGGGTGTGCTGCTCGGAGCTGGCTTCGACGCCAAGTTAAAAAAAGAATTGGTGGCGCAGGTCGAAAGCGAAGGGGCGAAGGTGGCGATCGTCACCGCCAAAATTCAAGGGGAGGTAGATTCGCAGGGCAAGTTGCATCCGGGTGATATGGCTTTGCGAGCCTCGCCGTCGGTTCTTTTCGACGCTGTGGCCGTCTTGTCGGGTGCGCAGGGCGATGAGAAGTTCTCCATCGATCCGAATGCGGTGTCATTTGTTGTGGATGGGATCCGTCACTGTAAGGCGGTGGGAATTTCGGGGACTCCCATGTTGGCGGGTCGCGCGGGAGTCGATCCGTCACAACCAGGAATCGTGAACCTGGAAGAGAAGGCCGGTGTGAAAGACTTTACCTCGGCTGCGCGTACCGGGCGATTCTGGGAACGAGAAGCAGAACAATAGTAGCCGTAACGTCCAACGGCGGAGCCAGCGCCCGCAAGGATCTTCGTTTGCGATCTAGTGACTCAACAGCGCGATCAGAATAACGATAGGAATGGGCACTCCGAGCAGCAGTAATATGATGGAACGCATGGTAAGCCTCCTTGGGTTGCTCAGGTAAATTAAACTCCGAGTGCATTTGCAGCCGAAGCTGCGGTACCGCTTAGACCACCACGACGTGATCGCGTTGGCGACCGCCGAATGTCGCGGCGAGACTCGCGCAGAACGCTCCAATCAGAAGAGCTAGAAAAATCCAGATGGATGCGTGAGCTAGGGCCTTGCGCGCGGTGTCGGCGGCCTGTTGTGCTGCGCCGAAGCCGTCCGACACGCGCTTTGCCGCGTCGGTCGGCGTTACCCCGGTTTGTTCGGAGATAAGTTGAGCCATGTAGGCTTGGTCTGACGGTGGCATCGCACCCTGCCGAATGGCGTTCGCGAAAATTAGAGCCACTTCGCCACGAACTCGGCCGTCAGTTGGATTGCCAACCGCTGGATTCCCAACTGCTCCCGGCGCCGCTGAAGTCCCAACAGGCAGGCTGTCGACGGTCAAATCGGCACCTTTGCGATCCGATCGAAACAAAGTATCCACAAAATATTGGTTGGGATCGAGGGGGCGCCGGCTGACTTGGATACCCGGAGCCGCGCTGCCATCGGCCGCAACATTGGAAGCGGTCCCGCCGACCATGGTCGCAGCGGCGGTAGCTAGGAATCCCGCTGTGATGACGAGCGCAACGGCCCATGCTAGAAAACCGTGAGCGGTATCGCGGAAATAAACCTCGTCCGAATGAATACCAGTCCACTTTGTTCGGAGTCGGCCAGCGAGGTAGCCACCAAAGGACGATGCCAGGATTTGCATAAAGATAAACCAGACGATGGCCGCGGCGCTAATCACCTTGGCGCTTGCCCCTACGTCAGACCATGGGGAAACCGACGACAGGCCCAGGCCAGTGCCGAGCGCCAAGAGAATGAGTGACAACGCGGCGGCCACGAACGCGCCGCCAATTACGGCGGCCCAGGAAACCCCAGAAGAGTTCGACTCGTTCTTAGCCGTTGTGTCAGTGAATACAGCTGACTGACGCACGGTCGAGGGTGAAACGGCAGATTGTTCCATCAGGTGGATGCTCCTTCGCGATTAATCGCTTCAGCGGAATATGACAGCGGGAAAGGTTATCAGCCCTATCCGGAGAGCGCTATCCACAGAACGAGGTAGAGGCCGAAGTGGAGTTCCGGTATGCATCGATTAAGATCACGTCACGCGTCATTGCCCAGAAACAATTTATTTCTGAGGCAGGCGGGAGGCACTTTTGGGCAAATGGATTCTCAACGATTATCCGCGGGAAGGGTCTGTGAGGCAGTTGCACAAATTGTTTGTGCAGTCTAACGGTTTTCCCGGATACGCCTCTTGAAAACTTGGAAGCAATAGACTGTCGAGACACCCCTGTGCTCCAACTCCCGGAACCAACACTATCGCGGTGTCTGGCGAGCCTGCTAGCATTGTGAGCATATTCGCGGCCACTGGAACAGGATACGGCTTTGCTGGATTGGCATTATTTGCCCTATTGAACTGGTTTGCGGCATCGGTGAAGGCCTGTGCGGGATCGTCGTCGGAATCAACTACGACCACAACGCGAACAATCGTTCCGAATTCAGTCTGAAGGGCGATTAAGCGCTTGTGTATCGCCGTATTTCCCGACCCACCATTCGGGTCTTCTTTCCTGGGACAGCCAACGTCAACATTCTTACCGCTGCTTTTTAGCAAGCAAATCCCATTTCTAAGGAATCCATCCTAGAGTATTACGCCAACCTTTAATGGCGGTTGATAGGTCGCACCGCCATCCAAAAGCCGGAGCCTATCCGAGTACCCGGCAGATTAAGACGTGTGGCGACCCTGATAGTCTCGACGCACAAACCATTGCTTGGCACTTCCATCGCTTGGATTGGAAGCACGGGGTCTGGGGTTGGGAAGAACTAAAAGCCCCCAAGTGGAAAGCAATTCTACAAAGACTCATTTCGTTCGAGGGTCTAACCTGGGCTTCGATTAAAGAGGCTGCCGGTGGTAAGAAACATGGCACAAATCATCACTCATTGAGAATTAGTGAATTGAATTCTACCGCGAGGAAAAGAATCGTTGAACTGGGACTGGACGAATACGATAAGGTTTTTTCTCTGAGGCTTGCCAATACGATTCGGATTTATGGAATACGTGACGGCAGAGTGATGCGACTTATTTGGTATGATTCAAGCCATGGCACGAAGAATGGCGTGTGTCCGACCAGCTAGAATGCGAAGTGATCGTTTTGCCCTCAGTGGTCGGGTGAAAAGCAGCCAGCAGTGGTCAGGTCAAAACCGGCCAACGGATGCGACCCGGAACTTGGTTTCTGTTAACCCATTTTCTCCTGTTCAGGCAAGTCCGTTTTAGTGCGCAAGCTACATGGCCCCGAGCATCAAGTGATAATGCTGCGCTTTTCCACACGGGAGCTTTAGAATCATTCACACGTTTTTGGGCAAGCCACAAAACGCCCGCTGCGCACACCCTTTGCTGATAGCCATCTCCGCGGTGATTTCGCGCCCCGAGCGCCCTCGAGCAGCACAGGCGGACGTCGATGTGTTGACGCTCGCCGCACTGCTTGAGCCCACCACGGTCCAAATGACGAGCGGTTACCTTCACCCCACAGATCAGCACAAGCGAGAAGCAGCGCAAAAGGTCGAGGCTTATAACGCGGACGTAGTATTCAAGTATGCGGAGTCGGTTTCAGGGTCCCTACAAAAGTCACTACAGTAGACCGGAGATAAAATGAAAACACTATCCAACTTATTGAAAAGATTGGTCGGGGCGAGTGGATTTGAACCACCGACCTCCTGCTCCCGAAGCAGGCGCTCTAGCCAGGCTGAGCCACGCCCCGATGTAGAATCATCGGCCTTCATTGTAGCAACTATGCGGCTTCTATGGGTCGAGGATTTTCGGCCATTTCATTCCACTCGTTCGAGCGGTTGCGCCGCGATGCCTGTTTCGAGGGCGATGATGTAGGCGGCGATATCCGGCAGCTACGGCGTGCACATCACCTGAGCCACCACCTGGTTCAGTAGAACGGATTCGATCGCGATTCGCGGCCATGCGGCATGAATCAGTTTTGCGGAAGATGAATCAACCGCGCTTCGGTGATCGACGGGATCGCGCGAATCGGGCCCAGGATGGACTCACCGGCTTCCCCGTCCACGCGCACCAAAGCGACCGCGTCGGCGCCCATGGTAGGGGCGCGGCGGCCCAGTGCGAAGGTGGCGATGTTCACACCCAAGCGTCCCAGCGTCGTGCCGATTTCTCCAATTACGCCGGGGACGTCGCGGTTTCGAGTGAGCAGCAGCGTGCCTTCGAGCGGAGCTTCCAGGGGAATGCCGTCAAAGCGGAGAATGCGCAGCGAAGAATCGCTGAGCACGGTTCCTTCGATGGCCAGCTCTTTGCCGTTGTTCAGCAACGCGACCTCAATGGTATTGGTAAAGCCGCGCTCGCGGCGCCGGGTGCTCTCCTCGATTTCCAGGCCGCGGGAACGCGCAATGTCGGTGGCGTTCACCAGGTTCACTTTTTCGTCCATGAAGCTATTCAGCAGCCCGGCCAGAACCGCACTGCTCAGCACGTGGGTGCCGAGCTCGGCGGGTTCTCCTGCGAAGCGGATGCGAATGCGGCCAGAACTTCCGAGGCTTTCGGCGCCCGCCACTTGCGCCAGGAAAGCGCCCAGACGGTCCCCGAGTCCGAGGTAAGGACGGATGCGGCGGTATTGCTCGGCGGAAAGCGAGGGGAGATTGACGGCATTGCGAATCTGCCCTTCGGCCAGATAATCCTTCACCTGCTGCGCGATCTGCGTCCCCACTTCTTCCTGGGCTTCGGCCGTCGAGCCGGCGACGTGCGGCGTGGCGATTAGCGTCGGGAGACCTAGCAAGGGAGAATTCTTGGGCGGTTCGATCGCAAACGTATCGAGCGCGGCGCCGGCCAGATGACCGGATTTCAATGCCTCCGCGAGTGCGGCCTCATCCACCAATTCGCCGCGAGCGCAATTGACCAAGCGCGCGCCCTTTTTGAACTGCGCCAGGCTCTGGGCGTTAATCATTTTCTCGGTAGATGGACTGACTCCGGTGTGCAGCGAAACATAATCCGAGCGGCTCAACAGGTCCGCGAGCGGAACCAGATCCACTTCGAGTTCCTGGGCCACCGCCGCGCTGACATAAGGATCGTGCGCCAGTATTTTCATTTCAAAGGAGCGCGCCCGCCGTGCCACTTCTCCGCCGATGCGTCCCAACCCGACCAATCCGAGCGTCTTGCCGCGCAACTCTGTGCCACCGGCTCCAGCCTTTTCCCAGCGGCCTTCGTGAATCGAGGTATTGAGCCGCGGTACCGAGCGAGACATCGCCAGCATGAGCGCCAGGGTAAGTTCGGCGACCCCGACGGAGTTGCCGCCGGGAGTGTTCATCACCAAAACGCCCCGGTGGGTGGTGGCGTCGACGTCGATGTTGTCAATTCCCACGCCCGCGCGGCCCACCACCCGCAGTTGGGGAGCTTTCTCGAGAAGCTCGGCGGTTACTTTGGTGGCGCTGCGAACGATCAAACCATCGGCGTCTTGCAGTTCCTGATCGAGAGCGGCAGCCGCCGGGACAACCACGTCCCATTTCGCGTCGCGCAACAGGGTGATGCCGCGCTCACTGATCTTATCGGCGATTACAATTTTCATAGATTCAGCGTACGAGGTGAATGGGGCGGTGTCAAATGGCGGTTCGCGCACAATTGTCGTATGTTATTCTTGCGTGGACCCTGGAGGGGATATGCCGCTTAGCGAACACATCCAAAAAGACTTAGTCACCGCCATGAGGGAAAAGGACGAGCTGCGGCTGAGCGTGCTGCGGATGGTGAAGTCCGCCATCAAGTACAAGGAAATCGAAAAAGGGAAAGCCCTGGACGATCTCGAGGCGCTGCAAGTGTTGCAAACACTGGTCAAACAGCGCCGCGAATCGGTCGAGCAGTATATTCATGGGGGGCGCCCAGACTTGGCCGACAAAGAAACCAAAGAAATCGCCATGATCGAACACTATTTGCCGGCGGCGCCTAGCGATGCCGAGATGCATGCGGCGGTGGAAGCGGCGATCCTGGAATCGGGCGCTGATTCGCTGAAACAGATGGGTTTGGTCGTGAAAGCGGCGCGATCGAAGCTCGAAGGGAAAACGGTGGATGGCAAGTCCCTGAGCGACCGGGTAAGGGAACGGCTATCCGCCCCGAAGTGAAGCACCTAAATTGAACTGTTTCACGGGAAATATTGTAGCCACCTCCGCCGTGAGCCTGCCTGAGACTATCGGGGTCAAGTACACCGCCGAAGAAGCTGAATACCTTAGCTTGCGCCCCATCACCCGCCAGACTTTCCGCATCGCGGAGCTGGTAGACATGATTCTGGGCGTGACCGGGAAAAACATCGAGCGAATCCAAAAGTTGTTGCGGTCAGGGACGGTCGTCTTTCATTCTTATCGGTACTGGTGGGAGGGTTTCGAGGCAGAAACGGGCGATTTACAGCGTTTACTGGCCACCTTTCCCGGTCCCGAACCGAACCGGGCGTTTCGGGCCGAGGAATGTACCGAGGTGCGATTTGAGTTCGGCGGATCGCCGCCGCACCCTCCCATTCGCCTGAACCCCGAAGTGGCCGGGCCGAAACGGTGGTTTCGTCGACCGGGGCTGTGGGAGCGCATCCTTAAGCAGGGCACGGCGCGCGGACCGCGTTACCGGGAATACTCCTACGCGGACCGCGCCGATGTTTTTGAGTTGCCCACCGATCCAGCATGGCTCGACGAAATTCGCGGAGACGTGCAGCGCTATGCGCCGCGTGCGCTCGAACCGGCCCTAGGGGCGATCGCTGGATCTGCGCGCTTGGTTTTCCTTTGCCCGCGAGCTCGGCGCGTTTTGTAGTCAAACCATCGTCCGGGAATGGCTAGGCTGCTCAATCCTCCGCTGCGCTGAGCATGCGCGCGGGGCGTGATTTGTGTATTCTGGGTGACCATGGCGAAACGACCAAAACCAATTGTATTGACGGTGCTGGATGGCTGGGGATATCGCGCCGAAACCACCGGAAACGCCATCGCCCTGGCGCGCAAACCGAATTATGACCAGCTGCTGCAGAAGTTTCCAAATACCCTGATTCACACTTCCGGGCCGTACGTTGGGCTGCCGGAAGGGCAGATGGGCAACAGCGAAGTGGGCCACCTCAATATCGGCGCGGGACGCGTCGTCCAGATGGACATCACCCGGCTGGATCAATTGATCGCCAGCGGTGAATTCTATTCCCAGCGGCTGCTCAAGGAGGCGATGGCACGCGGCCGAGAACGCCAACTGCATTTGATCGGGTTGCTCAGCGACGGCGGAGTGCATTCGCAAATTCAGCATCTTTATTCGCTACTGCGGATGGCGCGGGAAAATCAAGTGGAACGCGTCTACGTGCACTGCTTCATGGATGGGCGCGACACCCCGCCCAACAGCGGCATGGAGTACCTTCGGCAGCTCGAGCAAAAACTGCGGGAATACAACCTCGGGCAAATTGCCTCCGTCTCCGGCCGCTACTACGCGATGGACCGCGACAATCGTTGGGAAAGAGTCGAATTAGCCTACCGCGCGATGGTGCACGGGGACGCCAAGGAAAAATTCGCCGACGCTTCAGCGGCGCTGAAAGCCAATTACCAGAAGGGTATCACCGACGAATTCGTCGTCCCCGCGGTGATCACGCAGTCCGGCGCTCGCGGGAAGCCGGCGCTCCCGCGCGCGCAGATTCGGGACGAGGACGCCGTGATTTTCTTCAACTATCGTGCCGACCGCGCCCGCCAAATGACCCGCGCTCTAGTGGAACCGAACTTCAACGGCTTCGCGGACCCTTCGCGTCCTAAGGATGTACTTTTTGTGGGCATGACCCAGTACGACAAAATGTGGCCGTGGCTGCGATACGTAATCGGGCCGGAAAAAGTGGAACATATTCTGGCGCAGGTATTCACCGAGCTGAATTATAAGAACCTGCGCTGCGCGGAAACCGAGAAATACGCTCACGTGACTTATTTTTTCAATGGCGGCGTGGAAAAACCCTATCCCGGGGAAGAACGGCTCCTGGTTCCCTCGCAAAAGGTGCCCACTTACGATCTGAAGCCGGAAATGTCCGCGGCTGGCATCGCCGATGGAATTGTGAATGCGATCGGCAAGGGCGATTTCGACGCGATCATTATGAATTTCGCGAACGCGGACATGGTCGGCCACTCCGGAAAGCTGGAAGCAACGATCCAAGCTGTGGAAACGGTGGATCGATGCCTGGGGCGGATTTATCAGGCACTCGAAGCCCGCGGCGGCGCATGGATCATCACCGCCGACCATGGAAACGCGGAGATCATGATCGATCCGGTCACCGGCGGTGCGCACACCTATCACACCACCAATCCCGTGCCGTTTATTCTGGCGGACAGCGATCGACACCATCCGCTGCGTTCTGATGGCTCGCTGCGAGATATCGCGCCCACGCTCCTCGGCGTGCTGGGAGTGCGGGAACCGATCGAGATGACCGGAAAAGATATGCGGATTCTTCCGCAGTGATGGCGGCGTTGAAATGCATCACCGCCACGCCCGGCGGCTCGGAACGATGACCCTGAGTTTACCTGTCCCCGCGGAAACCAAAGTATTGATCGCGGTCTGGCATAAATTTACGCTGTGGCGGCCTCCCGCAGAAATGAGCGATCGCATCGGTCAGCGCTGGCCGGAAATACGCGTGGTCCACTTGCCGAATTACGATCGACTCCCGGAGGAACTGCCGGACGCGAATATTTTCATCGGCTACTCGCTGCGCGTCGACCAGTTGGTATGGGCCAAGAAACTGCGCTGGATTCATTCCACTGCGGCGGGCGTGAACCAGCTCATGTATCCGGAGCTCCGGCACAGCGGCATTACCATCACCAACGCCAGCGGCGTGCACAGCATACCTATGGTCGAGCATGTGATGGGCGTGCTGGTGGCGATGGCCCGGCGTTTTCCGGACGTATGGCGCCAGCAGCAAGCGCATCGCTGGTCACAGCAGGAGATTTGGGATCAGGCTCCGCGTCCGCGCGAGTTGCGGGGCCGGGTGCTGTTATTGGTCGGCTTCGGCACGGTAGGGCAGGAAGTGGCTAAGATGGCCAAGGCGTTCGGAATGAAGATCCGCGCCGTAACCCGTTCTGGCCGAAGCGACACGAACCTGGCGGAGAAAATTTATCCCCGGACGGAATTAAACGCGGCATTGCAGGAGGCTGATTACATCGTTCTGGCAGCGCCGGATACCCCAGAAACGCATAACCTGATCGGCGCGGCGCAATTTCAGGCGATGAAGCCCAACGCGTATTTGGTGAACGTAGCGCGCGGTTCGCTGGTAGAAGAAGCAGCGATGATCGAGGCGTTGCGCGGACATCGAATTGCCGGCGCGGCGCTGGACGTGACCGCACAAGAACCACTACCGCCGGAGAGCCCGCTGTGGGACCTCGAAAACGTCTTCATCACCCCGCATCTAAGCGCATCCACTGAAAACCTGTGGACCCGCCAGACCGACTTGGTGATGGACAATCTCGAGCGTTGGTTTGCAGGGAAAGAACTACGGAACCGCGTCGATCCCAACCGCGGCTACTGACGCTTTGCAATAATTGACTGCCGAGCAAGTCGCCTAGCGCAAATCTCCCACCTGGCCGGTCATCGCGGTGTAGCCTTCCCGCGCGTAGACTTGCACTTTCATCTTCTTCCCTTTTTTGTTGGTAACGTTCAGCGGACTGCCATCCGGCTCGGTCACTTCGATCTTCAACTTGTGATACTTGCCGTCGTGCGCCGGGTTGGATGGAGTGAAGCTGATGGTGTACTGATTGCGGAGGAAAGCTGCCATGGTCTGGAAAATCTCAGGAATTTCGCCGTCGAAGCGTGGGAACCACGCGAATCCTCCGGTTTGCCTGGCGAAAGTTTCCAGCTCGTTCCTGGACTGCAGGTACCCGATCTGCGAACCTCCGGAAGCACCGCGGGCGTCGGCCATAATGTGTTCGGTTTCCGCTAACGCCAGGCAAAACACGCTGATGTCGGTCTGCTTCAGGCGCTTGTAGGTCTGGTCGAGGGTATGTTTGCTGAAGGTGTCCTTGCCGGTGGTGATCAGCAGGATCGATTTCTTGCCTTTGACGTCCTGCAAGCGATCCAGGGTATCGACCAATGCGTCGAACATGTTGGCTTCATGGAAGTCCGGAAAACCCAGGGTCCGTATGGATTGATAAACCTCTTGTTTATTCCGGGTGAAATCCACTTGCACCGTTGACCGCATCGAGTAAGTGACCAGCGCTACCCAATCGTCTTTGTTTAGATGGTTGAGAAAGTCGGAACCCCAGTAGACCGCTTTAGCCGCGTAATAGTTGTAAGAGAGCGCGCTGTATTCCATCACCATGGCCACGGTGATGGGTGCGTCGGTGGGCGCGAAATTGGTGATGATCTGGGCCTGGCCATCATCCAGCACCCGGAAATTTTCTTTCTTTAGACCGGTCATGACGTCGCCATTCTGATCGGTGACTACCACATCCACGTTCACCAGGTTCGATTCCACCTGGATCGAATAACTCGGCTTCTTCTGCTCGTCCTTGCCCTTGGGGGCCGGAGCTTGCCCCTCCGGCGGAGGAGGCACTTGCTGATTGGTGGCAGGCGGTGGAGTTTGTGGGCCCGCCTCTTGCGGCGCCGCGGGCGCGGCCATCGAGAACGACTCGAAGGGAATGGCCAGCGCGGCGGCCATGACCAGCAAAAACGCGACCTGAATGCTCGTGAACTTGCGCATAAGAATCCTCTCGTGTCTGAGATGCTGCCACGACCCGGGAAGATGGTCAAATGGCACTTGGAAACCGCGCTTTCGGGCGGCCCTTGGCCCAGTAGGCTGCATGTTAGTATGAGCTTGAAAGCATAGGCGGGCACATTAACGCAAACGGGGGACAGGGGATGGGCTGCCGCGGGAGACATGCAGTTCTGGGAGTTGCTGTTTGGATATTGGTGGGCACAAGTTCCGTTCTTTCTGCGCAAACGGTGATCTCGCCTCCGCGATCGGGCAGCCCAGCCACCACTCCCGCGGCAAAAGGCGACCTCGGGAGCTTGGAAATCGAGGCGCTCGGCTGGCTGCAAAACCTGATTCAAATCAACACCACCAATCCGCCGGGCAACGAGCTGGCGGCCGCGAAGTATTTGGCCGGCATCCTTCAGAAAGAGGGAATTACGCCCGAGGTGATCGAAAGCGCGCCGGGCCGGGGAATTATAGTGGCTCGGCTATCCGCTGGAGCGGTCCCGGATCCCTCGAAAGCGCTCCTGATCATGGGCCATTTGGACGTGGTAGGCGTGGATCGTAGCAAGTGGAGCGTCGATCCGTTCGCCGGGGTGATCAAAGATAACTACCTGTATGGCCGCGGCGCGATCGACGACAAAGCGGCCACGGTGGCCAACGTAGCGGTGATGGTAGCGCTTAAGCGCTCGGGAGTGCGGCTGTCCCGCGACGTTATCTTCCTGGCCGAGGGCGACGAAGAGCAGGGCGGCGAAAATGGGATGGAGTTCGCGGTCGAGAAGCACTGGGACAAAATTGCCTGCGGCTTCGCGCTCAACGAGGGCGGCCGGGTGCAGCTAAAGAATGGCAAGGCGCAATTCGTGGCCATTCAGGCCAGCGAGAAAGTGGCTTTGAACGTGAATGTGATCGCCACCGGAACTTCCGGTCATGCTTCGATGCCCCGCGCCGATAATCCGGTGGTGCATCTCGCGGCGGCCATCGCGAAAATTGGAACTTACGAGGCTCCGGTCGAGTTCAATACGATTACCCGCGAATACTTTGAAGACCTGGCCAAAATTACCGACGACCCAGACTCCGCCAAGTGGATGCGCGCGCTCGATTCTTCCGACCGCGCCGACCATGCCGCGCGATACATCTCTCAGGCTAATCCTCTGTGGAATTCGATGCTGCGCGATACCATCGCGCCGACCATGCTGCAGGCCGGAATTCGCGCCAACGTGATTCCGGCCGAGGCCCGCGGCACCCTGAATATCCGCCAACTTCCCGGCAATATGCCGGAGCCGCTGCTGGCGAAACTGAAGGAGCTGGTGAACGATCCGGCGGTGCGGTTTGAAGTGGAGCCGCAAAGCCGGCCTGCGCCATCATCGTCGCTGGAAACAGATTTCTATCATTCCATCGTCAAAACCGCCGGCGAGGAATTTCCGGGAACCCCGGTGATCCCGATGATGTCCACCGGCGCAACCGATTCCGCGGTTCTGCGCCTGCGCCGGGTGCAAGCATACGGACTGCTACCGTTTCCGATGAATGAGGACGATGAATTCCGGATGCATGGAAATGACGAGCGGATTCCGATCGAGTCGTTTCGCCAGGGAGTGGAATTCCTCGATCGGATCGTGGGAGATTTTGCGGAGGCCAAATGACTCCAGGCGCGCCCGGAATACATCCGATCAGTATCGAGGACCGGAACCACAGATGACCGACCGAAAAGCAAAGATTGTCTGCACGCTGGGACCGGCGTGCGATTCTCCCGAAATGATCGACAAGATGATCCGCGCCGGAATGGACGTGGCGCGTTTGAATTTTTCGCACGGCGCGCCGGCAGACCACGCCCGCCGCGTGAATCAGGTGCGCAAGGCCTCCATCCGCTATCAGAAACCGATCGCCATTCTGGCCGACCTGCAAGGCCCCAAGATCCGCACCGGCGAACTCGAAGCTGGAAAGCCGGTGCAGCTCCGTTTCGGCCAACGCTTCACCATCACCAGCCGGCACATTAAGGGAACCGCCGCCGGTGTGAGCACCACGTTCCAGGCGTTGCCCGCGGCGGTGAAAAAGGGTGATCCGATATTGCTGTGCGATGGCCGGATCGCGCTACGCGTGGTAAGCACCAGCGGCCGCGACGTCATCTGCCAGGTGGAAAACGGCGGTGAGCTCGGCGAACACAAGGGCATCAATTTGCCGGGGGTAGTGCTGAAAATCCCCTCGATGACCCCCAAGGACCGCAGGGATTTGCGGGTGGCGATCGAACTGGAAGTCAGTTTCGTCGCCATGAGTTTCGTGCGTTCGGCAGCCGATGTGGTCGCCGGAAAAAGAGCCATCGCCCGCGCCGGCGGAAAAATTCCGATCATCGCCAAGCTGGAAAAGCCGCAGGCCATCGATAATCTCGACGAAATTCTCAATGTCGCCGACGGCGTGATGGTCGCCCGCGGCGATCTCGGCGTGGAGATGAGCCCGGAGAAAGTGCCGGTGGTGCAGAAGCAGATCATCATGCGCGCGCGCAATGCCCTGATTCCGGTGATCACCGCGACGCAGATGCTGGACTCGATGCAGGATAATCCGCGGCCCACCCGCGCGGAGGCCTCCGATGTGGCCAACGCGATCTTCGATGGCAGCGACGCGCTGATGCTTTCGGGCGAAACTGCCGCAGGTCACTACCCTCTGGAATCGCTGGAGATGATGGACCGCATCATCCGCGAGGCCGAAGCCAGCGTCACCGATCTGCCCCGGCCGGCGCGGTTTGCCGAGCTGCACATCAACGAAACGATTGCCGAAGCCATCTGCCATGCCGCAGAAGAGCTGCGCTTGAAGGCCATCGCGGTGTTTACGGAAACGGGTTCGTCGGCGCGTTTGGTGTCCAAGTACCGCCCGCGCGCGCCGATCATCGGATTTTCGGCAAACTTTGAAACGCGCCGGCGGATGGGTTTGCTGTGGGGGGTGTTGCCGCGCACCATTTCTGACGTTGCCGACATCGATCACCTGGTGAAGGCGGCCCAAAAGCGTTTGCTCGCCGAGGGCCTGGTACAAAAGGGAGACATCGTCGGAATCGTCGCCGGCACCCCGTTACGCGCCAGTGGCACCACCAACCTGATGAAGCTGCACCGAATCGAATAGCAATTTCGCGAGTCGCACAGTGATCGAAGTCGACGTCGGAGACGGAATGAAGCTGCATCGAATCCAATAAATCGAATAGCAAGTTCCGACGTGGCCAACGATGTTAGCTCGATCCTCTCTCCCACGGCGGAGGGATCTTCACGGCCGCCATCCCGGCGGCTTTTGCTGCCTGAATGCCCAAGTCGGTATCCTCAAAAACTAGGCAGGTTTTCGGCGCAACGCCGAGTTTGGCGGCCGCCAGTAGAAAAGCTTCCGGGTCCGGCTTACCCTTGGCGTAATCTCCTGCACAAACCAGCGCGTCGAATCGATCGAGAAGCTGTAGCGAAACCAGCGATCGGGTCACCGAGTCGCGAGTACTCCCCGAGACGACCGCAAACGGAATCCGCCCGTGCTGTGCCTCAATATGCTCGACCACCTCAGGGACCGCTTTGAGCTGCGGCAGCATCCCGAGATAGAGGTTCTCTTTTCGAGAAGAGACATCTTCGACCGGCATGCTCAGCCCGTCTCTTTTGTTTAGCAAAGAAACGATATCCGCTACAGGAATGCCGCCCCAGGCATAGAAAAGTTTCTCTTCCAATGAACAGTTCCATTCGGCCAGGGCCGTCTTCCAAGCCACGTAATGAAGCGGCATCGAATCGGCAATGGTGCCGTCGCAGTCGAATAAATAAGCACGAAAGGAACCGCCCGGCAATTTCAGTTTCACGCTAGTTGACCCAATTGTCCGGCCGGGAAGGAGGCTTCTCCTGGTGGTCGCGAACGTACACATCGAACTTGCGGCGCAACCGCCGGCGCTTCCAATCCAGATAGCTATTGCGCAGGTTGTAGCCGAACGATCCCCGCCGCAGATAGATGTACCCCACCGCCGCTCCGCCCAGGTGGCAAACGTGGCTGACGTTATCTCCGCTGGCTCCCAGCGTCGAGAAAAATTCGATGGCGATCATCACCATCACGTATATCCGCATGGGGATGGTCACCGGGAACGGGATAATCCATACTTGGCGATCCGGGAAAACGACCGCCGCGGCGATAAGCACTCCGTAGATCGCGCCGGATGCCCCAATGGTGGGCAGGCCTGCCGATCCTCTGCCGCTGGGATCGAGCAGCAATTTCACAATTACGTTGACCACGCCGGCGCCTACCCCGCAGATAAAATAGTAGGTGAGAAAACGCCGCGCTCCCCACAATCGTTCCAAGTCGGCGCCAAACATCCACAGCACCAGCAAATTCAGCAGGATATGCCACAGGCCGCCGTGAAGAAAAAGATAGGTGAATAGCTGCCAGAAAAATCCGTGAGCCACTTCGGCGGGAACCAGTCCGAACCAGGTCAGCCAGAAATTCCAGCCCCGCTGGCCCCAAATCATCGCCGAAAGTTCTTGCAGGAGAAATACTGCGGTGCACGAAATCACCAGCATGCGCATCGCCGGTGGCAGGACGCCGCGCCAATTGAATCGGGCGTAACCGCGGGGAAACGAACCCATGGTTTGAGTCTAAAGGCGCGGAATGCAGGAGTAAAGTACCGGGGAAGGGACGGCAGGCCATTCCGGAAATTGTCTTAAACCGCACAAGATTCCAAAGCGGGTGGTAGACCATCGCGAAATTCGATTAGACTTATACTTCCACACACTTCTAGAGTTGGAGAGGGCCAAACGGATGAATCATCGTCAAGCGACCGCTGCAGGTAAGCGATCGGACCCATGGATTGAAGCTAGGCTAACGAGGCGCCGATAGAATCCTTATGAATCCCACCACCCGCGAAGCCGACGTCAACTACGTTCTCACCCTGGAAGAGATCGCCAATCTGGCCACCAAGGGCAGCCAGCCGGCCGAGACGCTCACCAACGTGGTCACCCTGATCGCCAAGAGATTTGAAACTGAAGTGTGTTCGGTGTATCTGCTCGAACCGGATCGCGCCAACCTAATTCTGGCTGCCACCAAGGGCCTAAACCGCCAGTGTGTCGGGGTTCTGCGCATGAGCCTGAACGAGGGTTTGGCCGGGCTGGTGGCCGAGCAGGTGCGCCCGGTGACCGTCGAGCACGTCACATTACATCCGCGATTTAAGTACTTTCCGTCAGCCGGTGAAGATAACTACGAATCGTTCCTGGGCGTTCCGCTGATCAATCGAGGGGTGCTGCAGGGAGTCTTGGTGGTGCAGACGGTCCAGCCCCGGGTGTTCCGCGAATATGAGATTCAGGGCTTGGTGCAGGCGGCCGCGCAAGTGGCGCAGTTGGTCACCGAGGCCCGCACCCTGGACCTGTTCATCGCTCCGGCGCGGGAGCGCCTGTGGGCATTGGCCCGAAATATTTGGTGGAGCTGGGATAACGATTCCACCGGTCTTTTCCGGGATCTCGATCCGGTGCGTTGGCGCGAGCTCAATCACAACCCCATTTCATTGCTCAGCGAAATTCCCTTGGCGGGCATCGAGCGCCGCGCACGCGAAATGGTGCTGCACGGGCGGATCAATTACGCTTATCGCCGGCAACGCGAATATCTGGCCGCCGATCGCACCTGGGGTGCGACCCATGCCGGCGTGTTGCGGCCCTGGCCGGTAGCCTATTTTTCCGCGGAGTTTGGCTTGCACGAATCGATCCCGGTGTATTCCGGCGGCCTGGGTATTCTGGCCGGCGATCACATCAAAAGCGCTTCCGACCTGGGTATTCCGTTGGTCGGGATCGGTTTGTTTTACAGCCAAGGATACTTCCGGCAGCGATTGGATGCCAGCGGTTGGCAGCAGGAGGAATATCTCCGCACCGACGTGAACCAACTTCCCATGGAGTCGGCGATCGACCCGCACGGCAAACCGGTGACCGTGCAGATCGACACCCGCACCGGCACGATTCATGGAAAGGTGTGGCGCCTGAGAGTGGGGCGCTGCGATTTGCTGCTACTGGACTCCAACGTCGAAGGCAACGCGCCGGAAGATCGGGAACTGACTTCCCGGCTGTATGGCGGCGATCTTCGCATTCGGATTCGGCAGGAATTGCTGCTCGGCGTGGGAGGCATTCGCGCTTTGCGCGCGCTCGGAATTACGCCCGGGGTGTTTCACCTGAACGAGGGCCACAGCGCCTTTGCCGTCTTGGAAGCGATACGCACCCGAATGGAGGACGAAGGGCTGACTTTCGATCAGGTGGCCGCGCGGATTCCTCGTGAAGTCGTTTTTACCACTCACACTCCGGTCCCCGCGGGACACGACCGTTTTCCGCCTGAGCTAATCGAGGAACATCTGGGGCCGCTGCGCGAGCAACTCGGCCTATCTCCCGAAAAACTGATGTCGCTCGGCCGCGAGGACGCCGAAAATCAGTCGGAAAGTTTCTGCATGACTGTGCTGGGGTTGAAAATGGCGCGGCGCGCCAACGCGGTTTCCGCGCTGCACGGTGAAGTGTCACGGGCGATGTGGACGGTGCTGTACCGCGGCAAAACCGAAGACTCCGTGCCGATCGGGCACATCACCAACGGCGTCCACGTTCCTTCCTGGCTGGCGCCGCAAATGTTTCGCCTCTACGATCGGCATCTGGGCCCGGAGTGGCACGAGCACAGCGGCGAAGCGCGCATATGGGAGGGCATCGAGAATATCGATGACGGCGAGCTGTGGGAGACCCACCTCAGTTTGAAAGCGCGTCTGCTGGAGTTCGTGCGCCGGCGCGCCATGAAGCAAGCGGAGCGTCGCGGCGAAGCGCCGGACGTCGTCGAGCAATTGGGACGAGTGCTAAGTCCGGACGCATTGACCATCGGATTCGCCCGCCGGTTCGCCACCTACAAGCGGGCCAACCTGGTTCTCGCCGATCTCGAGGGGCTGGTGAGCATGGTCAACGATCCCAAGCGCCCGGTGCAATTTGTGTTTGCCGGCAAAGCGCATCCGCTGGACGAGCCGGGCAAGCGCCTGTTGCAGCAGATTGCGGAGCTGGTTCACGATTCTCGATTTGCCGATAAGGTGGTATTCGTCGAAGACTACGACATCAATGTGGGCCGCCATTTCGTGCAGGGAGTGGACGTCTGGTTGAACAGTCCGCGGCGGCCGTATGAGGCGTCTGGCACCAGCGGCCAAAAAGTGGTGCTCAACGGCGGCTTGAATCTTTCGATTCTGGACGGCTGGTGGGCCGAAGCCTTCGACGGCCTGAACGGCTTTGCGATTGGATCGGGCAAGACCCACACCGACGTGAATCTCCACGACAAGCGCGATGGTGAGGATTTGCATCGCGTGCTGCGCGACGAAGTAATCCCTCTCTACTACCAGCGCGACCTCGACGGCCTGCCCCGCGAATGGATCAAGCGGATGAAGCGAACCATCCGAACCCTGGGCTGGCGCTTCAACGCCGACCGCATGGTGATGGACTACACCCTGAAGTGTTACGTCCCCGCCGCCAGCGGCACCTCAGCCGACATGCGCTCCCGGTCGTAGCTCCTAAAATTCGGGATTGCGCTTTCGGTGGTGGTGGTGGGTTCCCCACTCCTTCCCGATCGGAAGGGTGGGTGTTCAGACCTTGCACGATCCACAAATATTACGAGCTACAACGATTTCGCCAGTCGCTTCAACTGCGCCACATTTTCACGAAGTACCCCGAACCCGTGCTCCTCCTGAAAAAGCCGAATGGCAGCAATTCCCGCAGCGCCCGCGCGCAGACATTGCGGCGCGTTTCGCCAATCGATCCCTCCGATGGCGGCAACCGGAACCGACACCTGCCGGCAAAGCTCGGCCAAACGTTCAACGCCCAGAGGAGGACCGAACGAAGCCTTGGATGGAGTCGCGAATACCGGCCCGAAGAAAATATAGTCCGCACCCGCATCGGCCGCCGCCAGCCCCGCTTCAAGCGAGTGGCAAGACGCACCAATCAAAAAATGAGCACCCTCAGGTCGACCGCCGCGCCATTTGTAAACCTTGTTGACGGGCAGCGAGGTCCCGCCCAGATGCACGCCGGCAGCTTGGGAGGCGAGAGCCACGTCCAGCCGGTCGTTCACCACGATTCGCGTAGATGTTTCCGATGCGGCAGCAACACCTGCGCACGCCGTCCAGAGCAAGTCCGCGCTACCAAGGTCCTTTTCCCGAATTTGCACGGAATCGACCCCGGAAGCAATTGCCTTTTGAATAGTTCGCGCCAGCTCATTCAGCAAACCGCGATGGTCCAGAGAGCCTACGTGCGGGGCCAGCGATTTTCGGTCGGTGACGTAGCAAACCACCGGAATATCAGCTACGGGGTGCAAGGGGAGAGCCTTGGCGGAAAGCTTCAATCGCCAGAACGGCATCCACCAAACCCAAGCCGGATATCGCTCCGCGCAAATAGGGATTCAAGAGAATGGGGATAAGACTGGGATAGTTGTTGAGGAAGTAGTTCAGTTCCCAAAAGTGGGACCATGGCAGCAAGATGAGCGACAGCCCAAGGTCCAGCCATATGAGCAGGAGAATCACACGCAACAGTCGAATGATCAATTATTCAGCGCTTTTGAAGAGTGGCGATTCGCGCAGCCACGTCTCGGTAGTCGATGTTCATCGCATAGACTTGCCGAAAACTGTCCAGAGCGGCTGCGGAGTCTCCGGCGAGTTCTTGGGCGACGCCTAGATCATACCGGAGGGCCAGAATAGTTTCATGGTCAATTCCTGGGGTGAGCAGAGCGCGGTTGTACCACATGGAAGCGACCTTGGGTTCGTTCTTGTCCATGAAGGTAAGCCCCAGCAAAGTGGCGCATTGCATGGCGTAGCGGAAGGGCTTGCCTGCCTGGATGGCCTTGGCCACGCGCTGAAATTCTCCGATGGCCTCGTCCAGCAGTCCCATTTCGCGGTAGGCAATGCCGAGATTGTAGTGGGTTTCCAGGTCTTCGTCCTCGTCCCCCATTTCGCCAAGTTCGGAGCGAAATTCCTGGAACACTTCCTCGAGCTCGTTCAGATGGCCATCGAGAACGCCCACGCCCGAATCGGACGCCGGAGGATTTCCGCCCTGGCTCTGCGCTGATGTGCGTACCGTGGTGCGGGACGGCGCTGCGGCAGATGGGGGAGGGGAAACAAAGTCGCGTGCTTCGACACCCGCAACCATCGATTCCAATCCCTTCACGTCGGCGGCTAAATCGGCCATCAAGTCATCGGTGGTCATGGAATCGGAGGATGTAGCGCTGCCTTGAGCTCCCACCGGCAGAACTTCAATCTCAAATTGGCCGGCCGATGAATCGCTGGAAGCTTCCAGCAATGCGGCGGTCTCTGACTCAGCGATCGCGTCGGAGGAATGCCCCCGCGCGGCGGGGGCGGATTCCTCGGGCAGCGTGCCCGCGGAGAGCGCTTCCCAATCGTCGGAAAGATCGAGTTCCGCTTCCGTGGAAAGAACCGGTGTGGGTACGGTGGTCGATTCCGGGCTCGGTGCAAAATTATCGGGCGATTCGGAAAATGGGGTGTCTTGCGATTCACCGTCGCCAGCGACGATCACGAATTCGTTGGTCACCGCCGAACTCGAGATTTCCGCCCCCGGCCCAGGCTGCAACGATGCTTCGGCTTGCTTCAAATCGGCGGCTGCCGCATATTTTTTGCGCAATTCGGTGTAGCGTTCCGCCGCCAGCGTATCTCCACGTTCCAGGTAAATCTGTTCGAGCTGACCGGTAATCTCCGCGCTGCGCCGGTCATTCCCGGAGCCCACACACACATCGAGCAATCTTTCCAGCGTGGGGACGTGCCCCGGCGCGCGATTCAGCACATTTTCCAGTAAGTGCGCGGCTTTCTGGGTGAGTCCATAGCTGGCGAAAAGATCCACATCGGTCAGCGCTTGTGCGATGTAGCGCTGGGTGTCTTCGCTCAGTCCCGGCTGTCCGCCGGCCACCGCATGCAGCAGGCCACTGGAACCTTCGCTGGCTGGAGTCGAGCCGGCAGGCGAGAGGTCGTGATCGTGGCGAAATTGATAGAGCCGCGTCAGCAGTTTTTCATCGTGCGGATTTCTCTCCACCAGTTCGGAGAGAACCTGGTGAGCGACCTCGATCTGGCCGTTGGCCACCGCCGCGTCGGCCAGCCTCGACAGCGCATCGGGCAGACGGAACGAATCGCTGGTGCGGCGATAGAAATCCGCGAGTGCCTGCAGGGGTTCCACCTGATCGGCAAGGCGGTCCACGCTGCTGCTGAGCAGGTCGCCGTACTTGTCCTGTTCGCCCGCCTCGATCATCGCGTCGCGGATTTCGATCAGGATCGGAAAGGCTTCCGCGGCGCGGCCAGCCTCGGTGAGCGAACTGGCTACGTGGCTCAGAAACGCGAATTTTGTAGGGTCTTGCGAGAAAACTGACCGGCCCAACTCGATGGCCGCGTCGTTCTTTGCCGCCTTCAACATGTACAGAATAAGCAGCGTAGTGGTCTCGCCGCCGTCTCGCGCGCCCGGAATGTGCAGGAGCAGTTCCACCGCCTGCTCAAAATCCCCGGCCCGCGCGACGAGCTGCGCTTTCAGCATGATCGCGGCTGGATCTTCCGGTTCGACGGCCAGGGCATGATCCACAACGCTCGAAGATTCGGTGAAGTTACCGCGATCCCACAAGCGGCGCGCGTGCTGCAGGTAGGTGTTTGCCGCTTCCTTCTTCTGTCCGATGGCGGAATAGAGTTCCGCGAGCTTCATCTGCACCCGCGGATTTTCCGGTTCCACTTCCACCAAGCGCTTGATCACCTCAATTGCTTTCTGCACCCGGTTCGCTTTGACGTGCACTTCCGCGATCTGCAGAATGATCGGACGCGCTTCGCTCAGAATTCCTTGCTGAATGTACAGCTCCGACAAGCGCTCCAGCGGTTCGATTTCATTCGGCGCGAGCTTGGCGATTTTCTTGTAAATCGCGATGGCCTTGCTGTTGAAGCCGTCGGTGAGATACACCTGCGCCAGGCGGTCGAAATATTCAACGGCCTGGGTCATGTCGCCCTGGCGGGTGAACAGATCGCCCATGGTCATCAGGGTGACTTGATCGCTCGGGTCGTAGCGAAGGATCTGCTGGTATTCCCGCGTGGCTTCCGAGAATTTCCCCTGCGTGACGAATTTCTGCGCGGTCTCGACAGTTTTCTGCTTATTAAACGCCATCAGAGGTTTCTCTGCTCCGCCGAAAGGTCTGCCTGCAAGGCTCTCTCAGACCGTCCCGCATTCACGCGTGTGGATACTATTTCACGGTAGCACCCATAAAATGATGGGTCAAAGCAAGTGAGGCGGGCTGGTGTGAAAAGCGATAACAGCGAGTACGCGCGCAACCGCGAAACACCTACAAGTTCCGTCAATCAATGGAGATATCGACGACCGCTTCCAACCCGCCCGCGCTCCCGGGGCCCGCTATCGCCTCCCCCGGTACCTCGGCCAACGGCAGGGGCGTCTGCATCGCCCGGCTGGCCCAGCACTTGGCCTCCCGCACTGGCGCAAACGAAAACCGGTGGCACTCGGTGGGTCCCCATTGCCGCAACGCTTCCAGATGGTCCGGTGTGCCATAGCCCTTATTTTGGGCCAGGCCGTACTGCGGGTACAGCTCGTCTAATTGCAGCATCCGGCGGTCGCGCTCGACTTTGGCCAGAATCGACGCGGCGGCGATCGAAACGGAGCGCGCATCGCCATGGATCAACGATTTTTGCTCGATCGGCACCTTCAGGCGCACCGCGTCCAGCAGCAGATAATCGGGCGCCATGGAAAGAGCGTTGATCGCGGCGGTCATGGCTTGCAGGCTGGCTTGGTAAATATTCCAGGCGTCGATGCGGCGGCTGTCCACTTCGGCGATCGCCCACGCCAGCGCATGGCTGCGAATGCGCGGGGCTAGTTCTTCGCGCCGGTCCGCGGTAAGTTTTTTGGAATCGTCCAGTCCGACAATCCGGCGGCGGGGATTCAGGATAACCGCGGCGGCTACCACCGGACCGAATAAAGAACCGCGGCCCACTTCATCGAGGCCGGCAATGCGCTGCCAGCCGAGCTGGCGGGCCTGCCGTTCGTAGCGTGAAGAACAGAGTCGTCCCATGAAGGGCGGAGAATTACCTCTCGGCGCGGAATTGTAGCATGAAGTGAAAAAGAAGAAGGCGGGAAGGACAGGTGAATCGGGTAGGAAAACACGGCTGCCGAGTGCGTCTGGAAAACCGCTGGGTTCCACGTGAAACCTGTGAGTCGCACGTGGAACCACGCGGCTTGGAAAATTTCGGGCTGGACGCTGCGACTACGCTTTTTCCGCTGCCACTGGTTCCGCGACAGCTTCCACTCTCTCCACCCGCTTGATACGCGCCGCTTTGCCCTTCAATCCGCGAAGGTAATTGAGCTTGGCGCGGCGTACACGTCCCGCGCGCACCACTTCGATCGAGCTGATCATCGGCGAGTGCAGCGGGAAAATTCGCTCCACACCAATCCCGAAGCTCACCCGGCGTACCGTAAAACTCGCACCGGCCAGTGTTCCGTGGCGGCTGATCACCACCCCCTCGAACGGCTGTATGCGTTCTTTATCCGCGCCTTCTTTCAGGCGCACGTTCACGCGAATGGTGTCTCCCGGATGGAACGGGGTAAGATCCTTCTTCAAGGCAGCTTTCTCAAGCCGTACGATTGTTGGATTCATCTCTAATTCCCGGCGGACCCGCTCTGGTGGGGCCTGCATGCGATGGACAATCGAAGATTATACCGTTTATCGCCGAGATTCACCACGAAAACTAGCGGCGCCACTACGAAGAGCGCAGGGGGGTTGCCGCCGGTGCCAGCAGGTCCGGCCGATTGCGGAGCGTCTTGGCTAGGGCTTGATCGCGCCGCCACACCCGTATCGACTGGTGGTTCCCGTTCATCAGTACCTCTGGGACGTTCCAGCCCCGGAAGGATGGAGGCCGGGTGTAATGAGGGAAATCGAGAATCGCCCGGGCCGTGAGCGGGGAGCTAACACCGGCGGAATTTTCAAGGCTACTGCTGGCCAGGGTTGCCGGGACGAAAGGCGAATGGTCCGAATCCGTTTGCTCGCTGAACGATTCATTCTGGCGTGAGTTTTCGTTACCAAGGACGCCCGGCAGCAGCCGGGTAACCGCGTCGAGAACCAGCGCGGCGGGCAGCTCGCCGCCCGATAAAACGAAATCGCCGATGGAAATCTCATCGGTAGCCAGATGTTCGGCTACCCGTTCGTCCACGCCCTCGTAGCGTCCGCAGATCAGGATCAGGCGTTGCTGCGACGCGAACCGGCGCGCCGTGTGATGGCGAAATGATTTGCCCGAAGCCGACAGCAGCACGATCGAAGTATCCGCCGGGGGCCGCTCCGCCCCGCAGATGGTCTCCACCGCCTCGAACAATGGCTCAGGCTTCAGCACCATTCCTTCGCCGCCGCCAAAGGGACGATCGTCGACGGACCGATGCCGGTCGTGGGCATAGTCGCGCAGATCGTGAATCGCAACGTCAATCCGTTGCGCCACCCGCGCACGGCGAACGATGCCGAAGTCGAGTGGTCCCAGTGAAAAACTCAGGAAAGATTGTGATGATGTCGAATCGCATAGCAATATCCATCATTCTACCGCGGGTCGGCCTGTCGTGGTGCCGGTGCGCGATCCGCCGTTATCAAAGAAAAATTCAAGGTCACGCGCATCCGACCGCGCGCGCCGACCTGAGAAAGTCGCAGAGACTCGGCATGGTTAGGGAATGAGAAAAGGCAAAGCGAATTACCGATTACTGTCCCGACATTTCCGAGGTCGCCTACCGGGATTCGATCTAGCGTTGAGAAGACATCGGCGTTTGGCCATCAGGTCAAATCTCTTTGGTGGGCGTTGATCTCCCGCAAGCCGTCCGGGAGGATCACTTCAATTCGCCGCGCCGCTGTATCGATGCGCGGGCAAATTTCCGCAGCCAAGGGAATCAACAGCTCGCCATCAGGGGTATCGACAATCAAATTCGGTGTGCCGCTGATCATCTCGCCGGCAACCATTACGTCGCGCACCACGCCCACACTTTCTCCGCCTTCGAATACGCCGCAGCCGACCAGGTCGCCGATATAGTGACTGCCCGCCGGAAGGGACACCCGCTCGCCTGCGGGTATTTGAACTTCGCACCCCACCAGCGTCTTCGCATCATCGATCGAATTCGAACCTTCAAAGTGAAATATGGCTTGGCCGCCACGGCTGTGGCTGATCCAGCAAGAACGGATCGCGACGGTGCGGCGCCGGGAACTGCGGTCCAGCAGGTCGGCTTTCTTCAGTTTGGTGAGCCGCTCTGGGAAGTCGGTGAGTATCTCCGCCGCCACTTCGCCGCGCCGTCCTTGCGGGCGAAGGAGCAGAGCCAAAGTAACGTAGGCGGGGTCGCGAGCAGGCACTACTCGAGGATTTCCAGTGTAAATCGTTTTTTCAATTTCATGCCGGCGGCGCCCAGAATCGTTCGAATCGATTTCGCCGTGCGCCCCTGACGTCCAATCACTTTGCCCAGGTCTTCCGGATGTACCCGAAGCTCCAGGACCGTTACTTGTTCGCCCTCTACCGCTCGGACCCCCACCTGCTCCGGGTGATCGACAAGCGCTTTCGCAATATCTTCCACCAAGGTTTTCACGCCTGTCCTCCACAACTCGCTAGCTCAGCCTACCCGCAGGAAAATGAACGGGAGCTATTCGATGCTGTTGAGGTAGGACGTGTCAGACGATCTTTTGGTTACGCAAAAAACTGGCGACCGTGTCGGTGGGCTGGGCGCCGTTGGCTAGCCAAAACTTGATGCGCTCGGCATCGAGCTTAATTCCGGCGGGCTTGGTCAGCGGATCGTAAGTGCCAACGATTTCAACAAATCGACCGTTGCGTGGACGAGTCTTTTCGGTGACCACGATGCGATAAAATGCGCGTTTCTTCTTGCCAATCCTCGATAAACGAATCGCTAACACTCGAAATCCTCCTGAGTCAAACCGGCCTATCATTATAGCGGAGAAACCGCTTTTGGGCTAAGGGCATTTCCACCCACCAGGTCGCTAATTTTGGCTCTCAATGGCTCCCCGGAGCGGGAATCATTAGGTAGAATTGCGGAATCGCGCGATTTGGGGGGCGGCAGACCCTCAAATTTTGCCAGGGCGAGGAAAACAGGGGGAAGTCTTGGTAGCTCAGCGAACGCCGGGATGGTTACTTGGTTCTCTGCTTTTGGCGTTGGCCATCTTCCATCAACCCAACGCTCCGGGACAGGACCAGACCTCGCAGCGCGCGAGCACGCTGCCCCCACCGGCCCATTTGAGCTCCGCGCAGGATCATCAGCGCACTTTGGACTTACTCCATATCGCTGCACTCCGACGCGGCCCTGACGGCGACCCCCAGTCCTCAAACGCCGCCAACTTCGATGAGACCAAGGTCAGTCCAAACCTCAGCCTGCCCGACCCGTTGGTCTTGAAGAATGGAAAAAGGGTCAAGACCGCAGGAATGTGGTGGACCGAGCGCCGCCCGCAAATCGTGGAAGACTTCGACCGGGAAATCTACGGTCGCGCCCCGAAAATCACTCCGAAAGTGATTTGGCAAGTGACCAGCACGAGCAGAGAAATGAGCGGAGAAATCCCGGTCATCACCAAGAACCTCCTGGGCCACGTAGACAATTCCTCATATCCGCTCATTGCCGTAGACATCCAGTTGACCCTCACCACCCCGGCGAATGCCGCTGGCCCTGTACCCGTGATTATGGAGTTCGCCCTCAGCCCCGAAGCTCTCGCTGCCATCAAGAAGCGCTTCTCCGAGGCCCAATGGGCTGCTTTTATGGGCCATGGTCCGCCGTGGCAGCAGCAAGTGGCCGCCAAAGGCTGGGGCCACGCCACTCTGATTCCCACCTCGATTCAAGCCGACAACGGTGAAGGCCTCACCCAAGGGATCATCGGCCTGGTGAACCAGGGTCAACCCCGCAGCCTCGATGATTGGGGCGCGTTGCGCGCTTGGTCCTGGGGCGCGAGCCGCGCATTGGATTATTTCGAAACCGATCCATCCGTGGACGCACTACAAGTGGGCATCGAAGGCCTATCGCGGTATGGGAAAGCCGCGCTGGTAACCATGGCATACGATCCACGATTCGCGATCGCGTTCGTCGGTTCCTCGGGCGCGGGCGGCGCCAAGATTCTCCGCCGCAACTTCGGCGAGCAGGTCGAAAACATCGCATCCACGTCGGAGTATCACTGGATGGCCGGCAATTTCCTGAAATATGCCGGCCCACTCACGGTGAATGATCTGTCCGTGGACGCTCACCAACTGATCGCGTTGTGCGCACCTCGGCCCGTGTTCATTAGCAGCGGTTCGCCAAGCGTGGAAGGCGGCTGGGTAGACGCAAAAGGGATGTTTCTTGGCGCCGTCGGCGCCGGCCCGGTGTACAAATTGCTTGGCAAGAAAGATCTGGAAGCCACTGAAATGCCTCCCATAGAGACCGGGCTGATCACCGGCGACATAGCCTTCCGCCAGCATAGCGGCGGGCACACCACCGGCCCAAACTGGCCAACCTTCCTACAGTTCGCCAGCCGCTACCTCCGCGCTCCGCCAGTCGCGAACGCGATTCCAGCACAGGCTCCCCAACCCACTCATGAATAGAAGAGGTCAACCATGAAGAAAAAATGGATTCAGGCGCTGCTGCTCTGCGGCGTGCTCGCCATGCTTACGTGGACGGCACGGTCAACAACGAAACCGCATGCCAACAAGGAGGAATGGGTGGGCACCTGGGCATCGTCGCCGCTACTGGCCGATGCCAAGGGCGCACCGCCCCCGCCAGGTTTCGTCGATTCCACTGTGAGGCAGATCATTCGCACTTCCATTGGCGGGAAACAAATTCGCATTCGATTTTCAAATGCCTTCGGGACCACCCCGCTGGCGATCACGTCTGCCCACACCGCTCTTTCCGCCGGCAACAGTGCGATTCGCCCGGAGACCGACAAGGCGCTCGCTTTCGATGGTCAGTCATCCGCGGTGATTCCGCCGGGAGCTCTAATTTATTCCGATCCCATCGAATTCGACCTGCCTCCCCTTGCTGATCTTGCGGTGACGATTCACCTCGACGCCGCACCGGATGGGATCACCGCCCACCCTGGTTCCAGAGCGACCTCGTATTTTCTAACCGGAAACTCGGTGTCGGCGGCCGACTTATCGGCGGCGGCGCATGCGGATCACTGGTATTTTCTGAATGGCGTGGATGTGCTGGCGAAGAAACCCGCAGCCGCGATAGTCACTCTCGGGGATTCGATCACCGACGGAGCGAAATCAACAACCAACGGGAACGCGCGTTGGCCGGATGACCTGGCTCGTCGCCTGCAAGCGAACCGGGGCACCACCGACATTGGCGTATTGAACCAAGGGATCGGCGGCAATCGCCTGGTGCACGATGGCGCCGGCCCGAACGCCCTGGCGCGCCTGGATCGCGATGTACTGGCGCAGAGTGGAGCACGGTGGCTGATCGTGCTCGAAGGCATCAACGATCTGGGCACCCGTGCCACCGCCGCCAGCCGCGGCGAACAGCCGGCGACCGTTAAGGATTTAATCGCCGCTTACCAGCAAATCATTCTTCGCGCACACGCTCACAACATCCGCGTGTACGGAGCAACGGTCACCCCGTGCGAAGGAGAATGCGACGCCCACGTCGAAACGGATCGCCAGGCGATCAACGATTGGATTCGAAAGGGCCACGGGTTTGACGCGGTGATCGATTTCGATATGGCCACGCGCGACCCGCAAAGGCCTTCCCGTTTCTCGCCGGCTGCCGATAGCGGAGACCATCTCCATCCAGGCGATGCGGGTTACAAGATGATGGGCGATCAAATCGACTTGAAGTTGTTCGAGTAAGACCGCGAAGAACCGGCAGGAACAAACGGACCCGGATCCGGTGCCACGCCGTAGCCCATCCGTCGCGAAGGCAATCCGGTATCTCCACCAGGGGCGGCGCCGGGATAGATGCCGAAAATTAGCCGCCGTTAGGAGGATGTATTCACGAGATTATCGAGTGAAGTGTTGGGGAAACTTGATTTGAAACAGCCGGTCCGGGAACGCCGTGCCGCTACGGAAGCCCGGCGAGCTTGCCAATGCCGCGCATGCGTCCCGCGGTCTTGCCATACTGCTTGAGCATGCGCTTCATGTCCGCATACTGCTTGAGGACCTGATTCACTTCCTGGACGCTGGTGCCGCTGCCGCGGGCGATTCGTTTGCGGCGCCGGCCGTCGATCAGGTTGTCGTCGGCGCGCTCGGCCGCGGTCATGGAATTGATGATCGCCTCGACGCTCGATAGCTGCTTCTCGTTTACCTGCACGTCTTTGGGGAGCTTGGCAAAAGGCCCCACTTTCGGGAGCATGCCCATGAGCTGTTCGATCGATCCCATCTTGCGCACCTGGCGCAACTGATCGCGAAAATCCTCCAAGGTGAAGTCATTCTCGCGGAGCTTGCGATGCATCTCGCGAGCCTGCTTTTCGTCGATGTGCTTCTCGGCTTTTTCGATCAGCGAGAGTACGTCGCCCATGCCCAGGATGCGCGAAACGATGCGCTCGGGATGAAACGCTTCGAGCGCGTCGTATTTTTCTCCCACGCCAATGTACTTAACCGGCGCACCGGTCACTTTGCGGATCGAGAGCGCCGCGCCGCCGCGGGCGTCGCCGTCCATCTTGGTGAGCACCACCCCGGTCACGCCCAGCCGCTTGTGAAACTCCGTAGCAGACCGGACCGCGTCCTGCCCGATCATCGCGTCGGCCACGAACAGAATTTCCGCCGGCTGCAATTCCTTCTTCAGCGCGGAGAGTTCATTCATCAAGTCGTCGTCGATGTGCAGCCGGCCCGCGGTGTCGACCACCACCACGTCGGCGGCGGACAGCCTGGCCTCTTTCAACGCCCCGCGGACGATTTCGAGTGGCTGGTCCGTTCCCGCGCCCGGCCAGCAGGGAATGTTGATGGCCTTAGCCACCTGGGCGAGCTGTTCTCGCGCCGCCGGACGATAAACGTCGGTGGACACCACGATCGGCCGGTGCCCGTGAGCGCCCAGCCACTTCGCCAGCTTGCCGGTCGATGTCGTCTTGCCGGACCCTTGCAGCCCGACCATCAGCCAAACCGAGGGCGGCCGCGAGGCGAATTGAGGCTTAGCTTCGCTCCCCAGTAGAGTCGATAGCTCGTCGCGAACAATCTTGAGAACCTGCTGGTCCGGCGAAAGCTGCAACAATACCTGCGAGCCCACCGCCTTCTCTTTAATATGCCCGATGATTTCGTCGACCACCGCCAGGTTAACGTCGCCATCCAGCAGCGCTTCGCGAATCTGCGCCAGGGCCGCGTCCAGGTGCTCGTCGGTGAGCTTGCCCTGCCCGCGCAAATTCTTAAATACGCGCTGTAAATTGTCGGTTAAATTTTCAAACATGGGTCGGTTTCACTCGCCGCAAGCATCTCGTTCGCATTCATATTGTAGCAAGAAACGGAACGGAGTCTGAAGGCTGCGCTGGCCGAGTCACTTAGCCCTGTGGCCGCTAGTCCTTCAGCAGCCGCATTAGCGCCTTCGCGGCGTGCGAGAGCGGCCGGTCGCGTCGATGCAGTAAGAACAGATGCCGCGGCAGGTGCATGTTCCGCACCTTCACCTCGATCAGCTCGCCCTCTTCGATTTCCATGCGCACGCACATTCGCGGCACGATGGCTACGCCCATCTTCATGCGCACGAATCTCTTGATGCTCTCGATGGTCGGCAACTGAATATCCATGCGCAGCGGAACATGATGCCGCGCGAACAATTGCATCACGTTGTGCCGGTACGGGGATTCCACAATGTGCGCAACGAAACTTTCCGGGCCCAGGTCGGTGACGTCCACCTGCCGCCGCTTGGCCAGCCGGTGACCGGGGTAAACCACAAACGCGAGCTCGTCGCGCAGGAATTCCACTGCGGTGAGCAGGGGATCGGCCGGCCGATAGGACGTAACTCCCAGATCCAGCCGGTAGTTCAGCACTTCCTCCGGAATGGCGCGGGAAAAAACGCGGTGGATCGATAGCTGAATTTTTGGATAGAGCTTGCGGTATTTCGCCAGCGCCGGCAGCAACGCATGAATCGAACTCTCGTTCACTCCCAGGGTTACCCGCCCCCGGCCCAAATTTTGCAGGTCTTGCACCCCTCGGGAAATCTCGTCCCGCAGGTTGAGCATTCGTTCCGCGTATTCCTGCAGCAGCACTCCGGCCTCGGTGAGCTGCCCGGCGCGCGAACCGCGAACGAACAGCGGTTGACCCACCCAGTTCTCCAGCTTGCGGATGGAGATGCTCACCGCGGGCTGGCTTCGAAACAGTTTGACAGCGGCGCGGGAAAAACTGCGTTCGCGGAGAACGGTTAGAAAGACTTCCAGACTGGCCAGATCCACCAGGCGCCTCCGGGAGGGTACGGCGATAGAGTGAAGACGGCTCAGCCGTCGACGGGTAGGCTCGGCGCACCCCTCTCGTCCGGCGTTTCGCGAGATTCGCGCCCGGCCTGGTATAACCCTACCTTATAGTGCGGCAAAAAACTATAAATTTGACGCCAGGATTCTGGCAGGGTCTACTGGTAGGAGTAGATCATCACCTATGGAAATCGTCCGCATATTCGACACCACTCTGCGCGACGGCGAGCAATCGCCGGGCTTCTCCATGAACCGCGAGGAAAAGCTGCGCATGGCGCACCAGCTCGAGGATCTCGGTGTCGACATCATCGAAGCAGGTTTTCCCATCGCCTCCAAGGGCGATCGCGAGGGCGTCCGCGCCGTCGCCGCCGAAATTCGCGGATGTCGGGTCGCTGCGCTGTGCCGGGCCCGCCAGGAAGATGTGGATGCCGCGCTCGATTCGCTCGGACCGGCCGCCAGCCCGCGCCTGCACATTTTTCTCGCTACTTCCGATCTGCACCTGAAACACAAACTGCGGGTGACCCGCGAACAAGCCTTGGAACAAATCGCGCGGATGGTCGAATACGGGCGAGAGCGCTGCGGCGAAGTCGAGTTTTCCGCCGAGGACGCCAGCCGCAGCGATATGGATTACCTGGCGCAAGTTCTGGCTGCTGCGGTCACCGCCGGAGCTACAATTTTGAATCTTCCGGATACCGTCGGCTACTCCACTCCCGACGAATACGCCGCAATCTTCGTGAAAATGCGCGAACGCCTCGGAGATCCCGCGGGCATCACCTGGAGCGCACACTGCCACAATGATTTGGGGATGGCGGTAGCGAATTCTTTGGCCTCCATCGGCGCGGGAGTCCGCCAGATCGAGTGCACCATCAACGGAATCGGCGAGCGCGCCGGAAACGCCTCGCTCGAGGAAATTGCTGCCGCCCTCAGTGTCCGCCAAAAACTTTACGGTGCCGGCACCCACATCCATCTCAATCGAATTTATGCCACCAGCCGCTTGCTTTCGACGATCACCGGCGTCACCGTGCCTCCCAACAAAGCAGTCGTCGGCGCGAACGCGTTTGCCCACGAAGCGGGAATCCATCAGGACGGCATTCTGAAAAACCCCCTGACCTATGAGATTCTGCCGCCCGAAGCCGTCGGCGTCCCTGCCCGCAGCCTGGTCCTCGGAAAACATTCGGGCCGCAATGCGCTGCGCGCGCGTCTCGAAGAGCTGGGTTACACCACCACCGCTGAGGAATTGGACCTGTGCTATCGCGCCGCCATGGTGCGCGCCGACGAAGTGAAACAGGTAAGCGACCGCGATTTACTCACCATCATCCATCAGGTACGCCGCGGACAAGGGTCAACGGTTACCGCGACAAGCGCGACCGCAAATTAGCTTTCGAGCGAACTCAAGCATGCCCGGCGTCCACAAAAAAATTGTTGTGCTTCCAGGCGACGGCATCGGTCCGGAAGTTACCGCCGCAGCCACCCAGATCCTCGAAGACTGCGCCGAGGCCTTCGGGCATCGCTTCGAGCTGTTGCCACACGCTTTTGGCGGCGGCGCCATTGACACCTTCGGCACCCCGCTCCCCAAGGAGACTTTAGCTGCCTGCCTCGCGGCGGACGCAACCCTGCTCGGTGCGGTCGGCGGGCCGAAGTGGGAGCCACTGCCCCTCGCCCAGCGTCCGGAGGCGGGTTTGCTGGGGATTCGCCGCGGCCTGGGCCTTTTTATCAACTTGCGCCCGCTGCGCCTGCGCGAATCGCTGCGCTCAATTTCCCCTCTGCGCCTCGAGCGCATCGCCAATTGCGATTTCGAAATCGTGCGGGAGCTAGCCGGCGATATTTATTTCGGAAAGCATCAAACCGGTTCAGAGAACGGAATCGAAGTCGCGCGCGATGAGGCCGTCTACAGCGTCCCGGAAGTGGAACGCGTGGCCCGATATGCCTTCCAGCGTGCCGCGGCGCGGCGCGGACATCTCACCAGCGTCGACAAGCACAATATTTTGGCCACTTCCGTGTTGTGGCGCAAGACCGTCGTGACCATGGCCGCAAAATATCCCCGGGTGACTCTGGACCATCAGTATGTCGACAACGCTTCCATGCAATTAGTGATTCGCCCGGAACAATTCGACGTCATCGTCACTTCCAATATGTTCGGCGACATTCTCAGCGACGAAGCGGCCGCGCTCGCCGGTTCCATTGGATTGATTCCTTCGATGAGCATGGGAGAAACCGCGAAAGGCGCACTATATGAGCCGATCCATGGCTCGGCGCCCACCCTGGCGGGAAAAGATGCCGCCAATCCGTTAGGAACGATTTTCAGCGTGTGCATGATGCTGCGCGAATCCTTTGGACTACGCGCCGAAGCGGACTGGATCGAGCGCGGCGTTGACCGCGTGCTCGACCGCGGTCTTCGGACCGCCGACATCGCCGACGACCCCCAAAAAATTGTCCCCAGCTCGGTGTTCCTCGAGCAAATCCGCAAAGAACTTAGCGAAAACCTGAGGCCCACCGAACAGCACGGCTGGGGCGTCTAGCTCTCCCGGTCGTGTGGCACAGTCAACCTGGCCGTGCGTGCTCTCCGCTAAGAGCCGTCAATCCGAGAAAGGCGTTATCCACAACCCGGATTTGTCCGCAGTACTTTCTCCGGGTTGCCTGAATTGACATTTCTCTCAACGGGCGCGACGATCGCGCTGGGTCACGTCAGTTCCCCAACTTCTCGCAGCAAACAAAGGAATTCATAGCGGCAAAAAACGCGCGACCATCCACTCTTCCACTCTCAGGAATAAGTAATGGCAGAACCATTGGTGGTTTTGGTCGTTCGACTTAGGGCTTGGCTCGCGCTTCCATGCTTTTGAGGGGAAGGAAGCCTGCCGTCGCAAGCGCGGCAGCAAGGTTTTGAACCTCAGATTTCGTTCACGCTTCCATGCTCTTGGCGTATCCACTCTTCCCGGGTTAGGGGAGGTATTTCGACCGAGGTCTCGTTGCAT
>CAVRXT010000002.1:205000-357992 GCA_963725285.1 uncultured Acidobacteriota bacterium
GTTCCGATTTCGCTCGCCGCTACTCTCGGAATCTCGTTTGATTTATTTTCCTCCAGGTACTGAGATGGTTCACTTCCCTGGGTTGACTCGTACCAGCCTATTGTATTCAGCCGGCCGTAACTTGAGTTCATCAAGTTGGGTTTCCCCATTCGGACATCCCCGGATCAAAGCCTGCTTGCGGCTCCCCGAGGCTTTTCGCAGCTTGCCACGTCCTTCATCGTCTGTTGGCGCCAAGGCATCCACCGTACGCCCTTAATAACTTGACCATAAAACTCACCCAGAACGTCGCCCCATCGCTGTGCTTCGGGATCTTGCTAGGTCCCAAGCTTCAACACCGGACGAGTTGGCTGGGCAAGTGGTCATAAAACTTACTGCTCCACTTGCACATCTCTCGAGCAGAACATTGTGGTTTTCCGGTCATGAAGCAACTTGCCTTCATGCCGGAATGCCAGCTTCCTTCAGTTGTCAAAGATCATCAATCCCAGCCGCACGATTCGAGTAAAACGTAACGATCGAATCGGGGGTCGTGATCGTCTCCGCTCCCGGCGGAGCGCGGAAAGGTTTGGAGCCTTTTCCGCGGAACAATAAAAAACCCGGCGCGAGCGCCGGGCATATCCGTCAAAGCCTGTCTCCAGGCCTGAACGGAACTGCTCGAAGCTCGCCTATCGCTACCCGGTATTCGTAACCAACCTCACCTCTTCAAAGGGAAGGATGACTGACTGACCGGCCTACCCGTCGGCACACAACAGTGCAACCCCCAATTGCCGACAGCAAGAAAGTATATCAGGAAACAAATGAACGTCAAGTGCTGTCACGCAAAAAGTTTTCACCACCACTCGTGTGCACCCATGTGGGAATCTTCATCCGTGTGGAAATCTTGGTCGGCGTTTTTCTTCGGCGAAACACGAGCGACCATTGCATTTCAACCAGCACCCACAGCCTCCTCGCCTAGCACTCCCATTCCCGATTTGATAGGCTCAGCAACGTCATCCTTCTACCTACGAAAATTACCGCTAGCAAACTCGGAGCCCGATCATGACTGAATCCTCTCCTGCGAAAAACGGCCCATCCCCGCGCAAACTCTACGCCCCAGCCGTTCTTTTCTGGGTGCTCACTCTTGCCACCCTGCCGCTCGCAAGGCCCGCCTCATCCGACGACGCTACCCATACCCTCCCCCGCGAGATTTTCCAGCAGCTCATCGAAATCAACACCACCGACTCGGTGGGCAACACCACCCTGGCCGCCCAAGCCATGGCCGACCGCCTGCTCGCCGCCGGCTATCCGCCCGCCGACGTCTTCGTCGGAGGCCCCACCCCGAAAAAAGGAAACATGGTGGCGCGCCTGCGGGGCACCGGCGCGCGCAAACCGCTGTTGATGATTTGTCACCTCGATGTGGTGGAAGCACGGCGTGAAGACTGGTCCGTCGATCCCTTCCAATTTATCGAAAAGGACGGCTATTTCTACGGCCGCGGCACCTCCGACATTAAAGACGGCGACGCGATACTCATGAGCATGATGCTGCGGCTCAAAAAGGAAGGCTATATACCGGACCGCGACCTGATCCTTGCGCTGACCGCCGACGAAGAAGGCGGAGATTACAACGGCGTAGCCTGGCTCCTGCAGAACCATCGCGACCTGATCGACGCCGAATACATCTTGAATCCAGACGCCGGCAACTTCGAAAGCGAAAACGGAAAGAAACTACTGCTGGGAATTGAAGCCAGCGAAAAGCTGTACGCCGATTACACCCTCGAAGTCACCGACAAGGGCGGACACAGCTCCGAACCGACCGGGAACAACGCCATCTTCCATCTCGCCGACGGCCTGGTAAAAATCCAGCACTTCCAATTTCCCTTTGAGCTAAACGACGTCACTCGCGAGTATTTCAAACGCAAAGCCGCGATCGAAGGCGGCGAAGCCGCGGCAGAATTCACCGCCATTCTGAAAACGCCTCCGGACCCAGCGGCCATCGCCAAACTCACGGAATCGCCGTTCTATAACGCGCGCATGCGAACCACCTGCGTTGCCACGCGCCTGGAGGGCGGCCACGCTTATAATGCGCTGCCGCAAATGGCCCGCGCCAACATCAACTGCCGAATCCTGCCGGGTCACAGCGCCGAAGAGGTGCGTCAGCAGCTAGCCAAGGTCGTAAACGATCCGCAGATTTCGATCGCGCAAAGAGATCTCGGTAGAGCTCCGGCAAAAGTGAATCCCACCACCAAGCTCGGCACCGAGATGATTTCCGCCATTGAAAAAGTCCGCGATCAGATGTGGCCAGGAGTACCCGTGATGCCGGAAATGGATGCTGGTGCAAGCGACGGGGCGTTTACCCGAGCGGAGGGAATCACCACCTACGGCGTCCCCGGAGTATTCGGCGACATCAACGACGATCGCGCCCACGGCCGCGACGAACGGGTAGAAGTAAAAGAATTCTACGCCGGCTTAGATTTCTACTACCGCCTGGTGAAAATCCTATCGACCAAAAATTAGCGTGGCACAACCGTTCCTGTTTGCGAGCAGCCTGCCGCGGGCTACTTAATCTGCGCAATCCGTCCACGGGTAGGAAATTTCACAAACTCCTCCGGATCATGCCCCGGGACTACCCGCTCCACCGAACCCGCCAACGAAATCATCCGCGCTTGCTGCGCAATATTCCCCGGCTCGTCCGCTTTCTCAAAGGTAGCGCTCGCCCGATGCTGCCGCAGGTTTTCATATAGATAGCAATTGTCCGAAGCCAGCACAAATGCAGGATTCCCCGCCACCCGAATATATTGCGACGCAAACGTGTGCCGTGAACCGGTATAAGCCCGAATCCCCGGAAGAATCGGCGCGTCATCCCCCCTCACCAACCGAACCTGCCCCAAGGTATTCCGCCCCACTAACTCGATCGCATCCTGCGGATAAATTCCGTCGCTCTGTCCGCCCGGCTGCCAAGCCGCGCCCGTGTAGTATTCAAACTCCGCCTTCTGAATCCAAATCGTGGCCTTAGGAAATAAATCGATTCCGTCCAGGTGGTCCCAGTGCGCATGGCTGATGATCACGTCAGTCACCGCGTCCGGATCGACCCCCGCAAGTTTCACCGCTCCATCCGGCGCCAAGTAATCCGCAATGTGAAATTCGTCGAGCGACTTCACCCGGTCCAGGTGGAAACCTGAATCAAACAGAATCGTATGGCCGCCGCCCTCGATCAGCCACACAATCATCGCGACATCAATCTTCTTGTCCCCCGCGGCGCCGATCACCAAATCGCTGAGCGGAAAATCGTGGATCGTAGCGTAGCGGATCGCGCGAATGGTGTATTCAGGCTCAGCCGAAGCAGCCTGCTGGCGGCAATGGGCCGGCGCAAAATGCCCCAGCGCAACAGCGCAGAAACAGAAGAAAAGTATCCAGCAAACGCGACGAGCTGCTTTCAAGGGGTATGCTCCGTGGTTTCTTCGCACGGGTATACGTCTTCAACCACTTGCGGTCAAGTCAGATTGCAATATCCTGTCCGACTGTACGTCAGATCGTATCTGACGTAATCCAGACCAAGAGCAGCCATCTACCAGGAATACGAAGAAGCGGTCGATGCCTAGCGGGTCTTTTCATCCCGTTCCACTCGCCCGTCGCGGACGCGGATGATCCGATGCGCGCGCGCCGCAATGTCCGGCTCGTGGGTCACCAAAATGATGGTGTTCCCTTGCTCGTGCAGTCTCACGAACAGCGCCATAATTTCCTCGCCGGTCACCGAATCCAGGTTGCCGGTAGGCTCATCGGCCAGCAGAATCGACGGCTGGTTGACCAGCGCTCGCGCGATCGCCACCCGTTGCCGTTGCCCTCCGGAAAGTTCGTTGGGGCGATGCATCATACGGCTGGTCAGGTCCACCTGCGCGAGCGCTTCCTTGGCGCGTTCGATCCGCTCTTCCGCCGGAGTTCCGTTATAGATCAGCGGCAGCTCCACGTTGTGCAGAGAAGTGGCCCGCGGCAAAAGATTGAACGTCTGAAAGACGAACCCGATTTCCTTGTTGCGGATGTAAGCCAATTCGTCGTCGTCCAGCTCACTCACTTGCCGCCCCGCCAGCCAGTATTTCCCGCTCGAAGGGCTATCCAGGCAGCCGATCAGGTTCATCAACGTCGATTTGCCGGACCCCGACGGCCCCATGATCGCCACGTACTCACCCTTATGAATTTCCAGGTTGATGCTTTGCAGGGCATGCACTTCTTCCGAGCCCATCACGTAGGTTTTGGAAAGGTTTTCCGTGCAGATGACGATGCCACTATCCACCAAGTCCTGGCGATAGGACTGCGAGGCGAAGCTCGTTTCAGCCGGCATGGGAATTCACAACTCCTTGGAAATCCTCGACGCTACGTGCTTGACTCGTCCGGCTTTGCTGGCGAGTTGTCCACCTTGATGGTATTGCCCGGCTTCAGCGTGCGCAGCGCCTTGTAGCTGCCGGTAACCACGGTGTCGCCTTCCTTCAGGCCGCTGGTAATTTCGATGTCGGTGACCCCGGTAACCCCGGTCTGCACCCGAACAAAATCCACCTTCTTATCGTGGACCACAAACACACCCTGGATATCGCTCTTGGCATCGGCGGCGGAAACGGGCTTAGCCGCGGCAAGGGTAACGTCGCCTTTGCTCTTGTTCGGCTGGCTAGCCTCTTCCAGGTCGTGCTTGGACCGCATCGCCAGGGCCTGAATGGGGATAGTCAGCGCGGCCTTCCGCTCCGCGGTGCGAATCTTCGCGGTCACCGAAAGCCCGGGACGAAGCGTATCCGGCGGACTATCAAGCTGCACCACCACTTTGAAATCGCGAGCCTCTTGGGTATTCGCTTCGGTTTGCGTGCTGGCCAGCCCCGAAGATCGCAACAGCGCTTGGTCGCCAACCGCGGTCACGTGACCCGCAAAAGACTTTCCGGGAACAGCGTCGATGGTGATATCCGCGGGCTGGCCCAGTTTCACGTTCACGATATCGGTTTCATCCACTTTCACTTCCGCGGTCACCACTGACATATCCGAAATGGTCAGCAGATAGCTGCCCGTGGCATTCTGGATTCCGGGAACCACGTTTTCGCCCACGCGCACCGCAATATACGTAACCAAGCCGTTGATAGGCGCCCGATAGGTGGTCTTACGGAGCACATCCTGGGTATGCGTCAAGATCGCTTTGGACTGGGTGAGGTTTGATCGGGACTGCTCCAGCGCCGCTTGCGCCTGCGCCGCCTGTGCCTGCGCAGCGTCCACCGCCGCCGAGGCGCTGAGGTAGGTGGCTTTAGCGGTGTCGTGATCTTGCTTGGAGATCAGTTGGGCGTTGAATAGGCCCTGGCTGCGCTCCCAGTCCAGCTTGGCTTTGTCCAGGTCGGATTGCCGCTGTGCCAAGGTGGCCTTAGCGGACTGCAGCGAGGCGGCCATGGCCTTAATCGAATCGGCCGTGGCGTCGATGCTAGCCGCTTGGGCCTCGACGTCGGCCGCCGGCTGGATGCTCTCCAGGTGCAGTAGGATATCGCCCTTCTTGACGTAGTCGCCTTCTTTCACGTCAATTTCCGTAATCTTTCCAATGCCCTCGCCGAGCACGTTGGTGTAGGTCTTCGGGCGGACTTCGCCTGACGCGGTAACGATGGCGGTAACGTCTTGCCGGGTAGCCTGCCCGGTCTGCACCGCCACGATTCCCTTATGCGCCTGCTGGATCCCGACGACTACCGCGATCAGCAGAACCAATGCCACCGCTATCCCGATGAGGACTTTTTTCCAGGTCTTCATTACCGTGCTTGTGCTCCTTGAAGAAGAGTCCACTACCCGATGAGCGGCGTCAGATGTCTATACGGTACAAGCGAATCAAATGTTTCCGGGTGTTGCGTCTCGGCAGTCCAAACGGGTGGACCAAACCGTTGCGTGGGTTGCCAGGGGGAAATATTCCGGCCGCCCTGGCCGCTTGCGACCTTCTTCCCCAGCATTGTAGCGAGTTTCGAAGGCGAATGAAACACTCCGTCCAATGCACTTGGACGTGGCCAACCGAGAATAGGCTGCTGGGAATCGCTCTAAAAACGGAAACTGGGAGGTACCACCTCCGAATAATGGGCATGCCCCCTTCGAGCAGGCTTTTCCCAAGCAGCGCCCCTCTCCCCGCCCCAGACCCCGCCGGGGGCCCCCGAGAGCACCCCCAACTCGAGGCAACCCGACCGCATCTAACCCGCCTCTCATCTGGTACAGGGCGATTCTGGGGGCGGGAATGGGGAATTCTTTGAATTGACCTGTATCTATATACGAGCTAAACTTCCGCGCGAGACCAGGGGCAGAGTGTTGCTATGACGTACCGTCGATATTTGATGTTGGCTGGCTTGGTGATTTTGTCTTTGGCCGTTCCTCGTGTCCTCCTCAAGGCTCAACAGCAAGGCTCGTCCGGATCTTCCGACCAGCAAACCACTGACAAGGACAAGGCGCAGGACGATAGCGCCAAACCGCAATCGACCGGCAACCGGAAGCAAGACCTCGAAAACCGCAAGAAGCGCGACAAAGAGCTCTACAAAGAGTTAGATAGCCCTTATAAAAAGTGGCTGAACGAAGACGTCATCTACATCATCACCCCCGAAGAGCGTTCCTCTTTCATCCATCTCAGCACCAACGAAGAGCGTGAAGAGTTCATCGAGCAATTCTGGCAACGCCGCAACCCCGATCCGGATTCCAGTGCCAACAGTTTCAAAGAAGAACACTATCGCCGCATTGCCTATACCAACGAGCACTTCGCCTCCGGCATTCCGGGATGGAAAACCGACCGCGGCCGCATCTACATCATGTGGGGACCCGCCGATGAAGTGGATTCACATCCCTCCGGCGGTTCGTACGAGCGGCCAGCCAGCGAGGGTGGCGGCGAAACTTCCACCTATCCCTTCGAAGACTGGCGCTATCGCTATCTCGAGGGAATAGGCGAAAACGTCGAAATTGAATTCGTCGATCCGACCATGACCGGCGAATACCACCTAACCATGGACCCTTCCGAAAAGGACGCCTTGCTGTATGTCCCCGGCGCCGGCTTGACCCAGATGGAATCCATGGGCATGGCCTCCAAGACGGCTCGCTTTAACAACACCGACGGAACCCACCTGGCCGCGCCACTCGGCGGAGAGCCCGAGAACCAGAACGAATTTACGCGGCTCGAGCTTTACGCCAACATCCAGAAAGCTCCGCCGGTAAAATTTAAAGATTTGGAATCGGTGGTATCCGAGCGCATGGTGCGCGACCAGGTGAAATTCGACTATCGCTTCGACTTCCTGCGGATCACCGGCGATACCGTTCTAGTTCCCATCATGCTGCAAGTTCCCAACAAGCAGATGTTCTTTACCGGCAAAGACGGCGTACAGTCCGCGGTGATCAACATTTTCGGACGCATCACCACCCTGAGCGGCCGCATCGTCAACACCTTCGAAGATACCATTCACAAAGACACCACCGACGCCCAGTTGCCGCAAATGGCCAAGGGCGCTTCCGTCTACAGCAAGGCTGTGCCGCTCAGTCCTGGCCTATACCGCCTGGACATCGTCATGAAAGACGTCAACAGCGGCAACGTGGGCGCGGTCAATACCCGCCTCGCCGTGCCGCGTTATGACGAGGACAAACTAGCCTCCAGCTCGCTGATTATCGCGGATCAGATCATGCCGGTATCCTCCAAGAACATTGGCCTCGGTCAATTCGTCCTGGGCGACCTGAAAGTGCGGCCCAAGATCGACGGCGCGTTCTACTCCGGCGATTCATTGGGCGTCTATCTGCAAGTCTACAATTTGAAAGTCGACGACAAGACCCACAAATCCGATCCTTCCGTCGAATATATCGTTACCCAGGGCAAAGATCCCAATCCGATCATGAAGATCGACGAGCCCGCCGACAAGCTTAAGGAACACGGTGAGGAGTTGACCCTCGAACGGCCGGTCACTCTTTCTTCCCTGTCTCCTGGGAAGTACAAACTCGAAATTCGCGTCAGCGACAACCTTGGCAAACAGACCATCACTCCTTCCGCGGAGTTTACCGTCAAGGAGGCCGCAAAATAGTGAAATTCCGCAGCCCGCATTTCGGTGTCTTGCTGCTGTTGTTGGCGGCGTTGCCCGCTTCCGCGGGAGCGGCGGGTTTGGGCAGCATATCGGGCTTGGTGGTTGATCCCAGCGGCACCCCGCAGATGGGCGCGACCGTGCTTATCAGTGGCGAAGCGCTGATCACCGCTGCACCGGAGGAGTTGCTCACCAACGTCAGTGGACGCTTCCTGAGCGACACTTTACGCCCCGGCCTGTACACCATCCGCGTTACCCTTGCCGGTTTTCTGCCCGCCATTCAACAGCACATTATGGTTACCGGCGATCACACCACCCTCCTGCAGATCGGCGTGGGATCGCTGTTGTCGTCTTTCGAAGGTTTGCGCAAGCAGCCCAAACAAACCGTAGCATCGGATGAATGGGCTTGGGTGCTGCGTAGTAGCACCGGCACTCGCACCATTTTGCGCTTCGACGATTCCGGCGTCGTTATGGTCGATTATCCCACCGGCCGCGACGCGGCCATGGCTGACCAGCCTCGCGGCGAAGTTGCCATCATCGATGGCGCCCGCCATCCCGGATCGGTCTCCAATCTAGCCAGCTCCCCCGGAACCGAGTTCGGTTACGTGGACCGGCTCGAATCCGGCGATAAGCTGCTCTTCGCCGGGCAATACAGCTACGAAGACTTCGCTTCCACCGGCGGCCTGGCCACCGAATGGCTGCCCGAGGGCGACCCCGGTACGGTCACCAGCTTGGTGATGCGCGAATCTCGCGTGGGTCCGATGGGCCCGATGTTCCGCGGCCTGCGTCTGGACCACGAACGCCGGTTCACCGTCGGCGACCGCGTCTTCGCCAAATACGGCGCCGAATATCTATCCGCCAGCTTTCAGGGAACCACCAACGCGCTGCGGCCGCACGGCGAAGTGATGGTGCAGGTCAGCCCGAATTGGCAGACCAGCTTCACCGTCTCCACCCGCACCCCGCAGGAATCGGCGCTCTCCGAACTGGGTACGGTCGAATCGGCAATCGATTCGCTCGACGCGTTTCCCACCCTGCTGGTCAATCACGGCCGCTCCGTGCTTGAAAATAATCTACACACAGAAGTCGCCATCGAACGCTCCTTGGGCGGTAAGTCCGGCTTGCAAGCCGCCGTGTTTCACGACCACTCCGCACACACCGCGGTCTTCGGCGAAGGCAGCGTAGCGGATTCCGATTTCCTGCAGGACTTTTTCTCCAATGCCTTTGCCTACGACGCCGGCGCATCCAGTTCTTGGGGCACCCGCCTGGCTTACCACCAGAAGATTTCAGACAATCTCGATGCGGCGCTGATTTACGCCTGGGCTGGCGCATTGGCCCCCGGCGAGTCTCCTCTAGGCAATGCCGTGGATGAACTTCGGGACTCTCTTAGCACCCGCTACCGGCAGAGCGTGGCTGGGCGTATATCGGCGCGAATTCCGCGCTCCGGCACCCAATTCAGCGTCAGTTACAAGTGGATCGACGGTACCACGGTGTCCCGTCAGGATGCCTACGGAGAAAGCTATTTCCGGGTCGACCCCAATTTGAACCTGGTCATCCGCCAAGCGCTCCCCGGCCACTTTGAAGCCGTGGCCGATTTCGGTAATCTCTTGGACCAGGGCTATGTTTCAGTCGCTTCGCCCCATGATGGCCTGGTTTTGCTGGTGCCGTCCACCCGGTCGGTCCGTGGATCGCTAAGTTTTCAATTCTAAGGAACGTAGACCAGGGCTACCAGAAACGGGAAGGTAGCTACCGAAACTAGTACCGCTGCCCGTGTCGCTCCACCCCCACCTACTAACTATAAGATAATAAATTGGATACCAAAACAAAATCTCCGGGAATCTGGAAGTCTACTTGCACTGCTATTCTGTTACTATTTTTGTGTCTCCATGAATGAGAGCGTTCGAGTCCGACTTACAGTCGTTTTACTGGCCATCATCACTTTGGCCGGTATCGTATTCGCCTTCCTGAATTTCGAGCAGCGCTCTCGTTTTAACTCTCCCGATGACGGCGTTTCCTGGGTGGACACTCAAGACGGTGTCCAAGCCTGGCATATCCTCCCCGATTCGCCAGCGGCCAACGCTGGAATCAAGCCCGGTGACATCCTCAAGGGGATCGACGGCACCGCGGTCTATGGCGCCACGCAAGTCACCCGGCGTCTCTGGCGCCTGGGAGTATGGACCGGCGTTGAGTACAACGTCGAACGCGGCGGGCAGGCATTTTCGGCCAAGTTGGTCACCGTGCCCACCGGCACGCCTGGGCCGTTTGAGAGTTCCGTGCGCGTGGTGGGCTTACTGTATCTGTTTATCGGGCTATTCATTTTTGCGCGGCGATGGAACGCACCGCGCGCCATGCACTTCTACGTTTTCTGCTTGGTCTCCTTCATCTTCTATTCGTTTCACTACACCGGAAAACTCAATGGCTTCGACCAAGCCATCTACTGGGGCAACGTAGTTGGCCTGTTATTGCAGCCGGCCCTGCTGGTGCATTTCGCCCTGGTTTTTCCCGAGCGCCGTGGCCGCTTGTTCCCCAAACTGCTCCCCACCTACGCTCTTCCGGCGGGCTTGCTGCTGCTGCATGTCAGCGTCGCCGCGCAGATGCTGGACTTCATGCCCTCGGTCGCCAACGAACATTTTCTCGACCAAATCGAATACGTCTATTTGGGGCTTTATTTCCTGGCCGCGGCTACCATCTTTCTCCGCAGCTATCTCCGCGCCCCCAGCGGGGTCCTCCGCCAGCAACTGAAATGGATTACCGGCGGGACCTTGGCTGGCATACTCCCGTTCTTCCTGCTCTATATCTTGCCGCTGTTTATCGACCGCCTGCATCCATGGATGGGCGCTTCGGTTCTATCGCTGGTACTCATTCCGCTGTGCTTTGGCTACGCCATCATCCGCTACCGGCTGATGGACGTGGACGTGATTTTCAAGCGCGGCTTGGCCTATACGTTTGCCACTGGCGCGGTGGTCGCCATCTATTTTGTCGCCGTCGCGCTGATCGGCGAGCTCTTCCACATCGCCTGGCCCACCGGCGCCCCCGGCAACGTGATGGCCATCGTAGTTGCTGCGTTCTTGTTCCAGCCGTTGCGCGACTGGGTGCAAGCCAAGCTCGACCACTTCTTCTATCGCGATCGTTTGGATTTCCGCCGCACCTTGATCGAATTCGGTCGCGCCCTGACCAACGAAGTGCGTCTCGAACCGCTGCTGGGATCGGTGCTCGATCGCATCTCTCAAACTCTATTAGTCGACCGCCTGGCCGTCTTCCTCGAAGATCCCGCGAATCCCGGAGCTTTCTCTTTGGCGCAGTCGATGGGTCTGCAATACCAAGCCCCGCTGGATCTCAGCTTCCTCGATCCCGCTCGCCCGGCTCTCGAGCGCGGCTGTTTATTCTTCGAATCCGCCCGCGCCGCCATCGGTGAGACCGATTCGGTGCGCCGCACCATCGATCAGCTGGACTTGAACTACTTCCTTTCTTGTCGTTTTCACGATCGCACCGTGGCCATTCTCGGACTGGCAAAGACCGTCGACGGGGACTACCTATCCAGCGAAGACCTCGAATTGCTTCTGACCATCGCCGGCTACGTCGCCATCGCCATCGAGAATGCCCGCCTCTACCGCTCCCTCGAGCAGAAAGCGGTGCAGATCGAACGGCTCAAAGATTTCAGCGAGAATATCGTCGAATCCCTGAACGTTGGGGTCCTCGCGGTCGATCTCGAAGATCGCGTCGAATCCTGGAATCCGCAGCTCGAACAAATGCTCGATGTTCCGCGCAATGAAGCCATCGGCGCCAAGCTTGGCGACGTCCTGCCGGCGGACTTGGTCGCCGAACTCGCCGCCCGCGCCGCCGACGAACGCGTCTCGGGAATCTACAAACTCAAATTGCAGCAGCGCTCCGGCCGCACTTTCATCATCAACGCTTCCATCGCTCCGCTGATGGGCAAGACCGGCGCGCGCCTCGGCCGCCTGATCCTGCTGGACGACATTACCCAGCGTGTGCAGCTCGAAGAGCAGGTGCTGCAGAACGAAAAACTCACCTCGCTCGGCTTACTCGCCGCTGGCGTGGCCCACGAAGTGAACACCCCACTGGCGGTAATTTCGAACTACATCCAGATGCTATCGAAGCAGATTCCCGGCGACGATCCGCGCCAGAAGACCATCGAGAAGATCGTCAAGCAAACCTTCCGCGCCAGCGAAATCGTCAATAACCTTTTGAATTTTTCGCGCATTGGCCCCGCCGAATTCATCCCGGTGAATTTGAACTCGGTGGTCGAGGAAACTCTGTCCCTGGTCCAGCATCCTTTCCGCACCGCGCGCATCAACGTGATCCGCTCGCTGGCCGCCGAACTTCCCCCGATCCTGGGCTCCTCACCTCGCCTTCAGCAGGTCTTTTTAAACCTGTTCATGAACGCCCGCGACGCCATGTCCGGCGGAGGCATGCTCGAAGTTCGCACTTCTGCCCATAATGGCTCAGTCGAGATCGAAATCACCGATACCGGCACCGGAATTTCTTCCGACCATCTCAACCGCATCTTCGATCCTTTTTTCACCACAAAATCTTCGGGAAAAGGTACCGGCCTGGGCCTCTCGGTGAGCTACGGCATCATCCATGAACATACCGGCAAGGTCGACGTTAGATCGACCCCCGGAAAGGGGACATCCTTCCGCTTGGAATTCCCGGCCGCTCGGAACACGGTGCATGCCTAAAGGAAACATACTGGTGGTCGACGACGAAGTGGAAATCCGCGAAGGCCTGGAGGCCTTGCTTTCGTCGGAGGGCTTTGACGTCACCAACGCGGAAACCGGCGCGCAGGGCCTAGCCTGCCTGGAAGTCCGCCCATTCGATCTATTGCTGCTCGACGTCAGCTTGCCGGACCGCAACGGCCTCGAGCTGCTCCGCGAAATTCGCCGCCGCGAGCCGGCCCTTTCGATCATCTTGATTACCGCCTACGGCTCGATCGATATGGCCCGCGCAGCGTTCAAGAGCGGCGCGCAGGACTACATCACTAAGCCGTGGTCCAACGATGAGCTGATCGCCCAAGTCTCGCTGGCCATCGAAGGCCACCGCCTGCGCGAGGAAAACGTCCAGCTCAAGCGCGCCTTCAAGCAGCGCTACAACTTCCCGAACATCGCCGGCAAAAGCGACAAAATGCTCGCGGTGTTCGACCTGGTTTCGCAGGTCGCCCCCTCGCGCTCCACCGTCTTGATCACCGGAGAAAGCGGAACCGGCAAAGAATTAATCGCCAAGGCGATTCACTCCGCCTCCACTCGCGCCGACAAGCCTTTCATTCCCGTGAACAGTGGCTCGATCCCGGTAGATCTTCTGGAATCGCAGCTTTTCGGCCACGTCAAAGGCGCCTTCACCAGCGCGGTAGCCTCCAAGAAAGGTCTTTTCGAAGTCGCCGATCAGGGCACCATTTTCTTCGACGAAATCAGCACGGTAAGCCCGGAAACCCAAGCCAAACTCCTGCGCGTAATCCAGGAGCGCGAGTTCATGCGCCTCGGCGGCACCGACACCATCAAGGTCGACGTCCGCATCCTGGCCGCCTCCAATGAAGATCTGATGACCCTGGTGCGCGAAGGCCGCTTCCGCGAAGACCTCTTCCATCGCCTGAACGTGATCTCCGTCCATCTGCCCCCGCTGCGCGACCGCCGCGAGGATGTCCCGCTGATGATCGACCGTTTCCTCGAGCGCTTCTGCAAAGAGAACGGCAAGCCCCTGCGAACTTTCTCCTCCGGCGCGCTGCGCCTGCTGATGGATTACGATTGGCCAGGCAACGTCCGCGAACTGGAAAACGTAGCCGAGCGCGCCGTAGTGCTATCCACTCACGAAGCGATGGACATAGATTTGTTGCCGGAAAGCGTGCGCACCCGCGAAATCGTCAAAGGCGTGCGCCTGCAGCTCTCGGATTTCTTGCCGCCGATGCCAGGTGAATCCGGTGGACGAAACACCGCCCCATCCCACTCCCTGTTCCAAATCCTGGAAGAAGTCGAGCGCCGCATAATTATCGACATGCTAGAACGCACCAACTGGAACCAAACCGAAGCCTCCGAGCGCTTCCAAATCCCCCTAAGCACCCTGAACCAAAAGATCAAGCGGCTAGGCATCGAGACCCGCCGCAGAAATCCGGCCACCCGCAGCACCATCCCCGCCCCCTTCCCAGCAGACTCCGCCGACATTCCCGCCCGCAACTAGCGCCCACCACTTCCTAACTCCACGCACACACCACGGTTCCTAGCGCAGCCACTGCTGATCCGAATAGACCGCATCGGCTCCAGCGAGCGAGTCGAGTGGGTAGCGCTGACGACCAAGGTTGGGAACGAAGGATCCGAAGAGGTGGATTATCGGCTGTGATTTGCTTGCGCAGCAGGTGGCCGCGATCCACCAGGAGACCGGCGAGGTAATCGAGCCTCGGTTGGAGCACCGGTGGGGATTTTGACTTCCAAGTTCGACCGTTTACAAGGTATTGCTTCTTATCGCCCGCTTGAAACTACTTCTTCACTTCAGCGGGCTTCCAATCCCAAGGCAGCAGCGTCGTGCTGAGGTCCAACCCAGAAAGGTCTACCCCCTCTAAATCCGTCTCTCGAAAAACGGTAGTAGTGACGTTGGCCCCCTGAAAATTCGCCCCCTTCACATTCACCCCGCGAAAATTCACATTCGAAAGGTCCGCCCCTCGAAAACTCACATTCCCGAAATCCGCCCGCAACAGCTCCGAACCGCACAATTTCGCCCCAGACAAATCCGCTGCCGGAAATCGCGCCTCGGTCATATCGCTCTTGCAAATGTCCGCGTGATCCAGCTTAGCCCCGGAAAGATCCGCAAACGTCAAACTCGAATCCCGCAAGTTCGCGTGCGACAGCTTGGCCCCCTGCAAGTTCGCATACCCCAGCCGCACACCCTTAAGGTTCGCATACGACAAATCCGCGCCGGCCAAGTCCGCCCGCTCCGCGTCCGCATGCCCCGAAAGAAATCTCTGGTGCGCTTCCAAGATCGCCGAAAGCTTCTTACCCTTATGCCGTATCGACCCCGGCGATTTCGACCCATCCGCTCGACTAAATAAGCCCACAGTATCCACACTTTCCGTGCGACAGAATTGTCTTGCGTCCCACAGGCTTACATTCTACAAGAAGCAGTGCCCAGAACGTACTCACCAGCGCCAATGAATGCGTCCCCAACAGCCGTTGCACCTGCGTACCGACTGGTCGCCTTTTAGCGCCCCGCGCGAACCGCCTGTGCTAACTTAATTGCCCATGCAGATTCTCGACAAACTAAAGGACCGCGCCCGCGGCTACCGCCGCCACATCGTCCTGGCCGAAGGCGAAGATCCCCGCATCATCTGCGCCGCCGCTCAAGCCACCTCCGAAGGCACCGCCAAAATCACCCTACTCGGTCGCCAATCCGCGATCGAATCCGCCGCGAAAGAAATGGGCATCTCCCTGTCCGCGGTAGTAATCGTCGATCCAGCCCAGAGCAACCGTCTGGACTCTTACGCCCGCATTTATCTCGAGCGCCGCCGTTCCCGGGGCATCCGCCTCGACGAAGCCCTCGAGCAAGCCCGCCGTCCTCTATATTTCGCCTCGCTGATGGTTGCCGCTGGCGATGCCCACGGATCGGTAGGCGGCGCCGCCAATTCCACCGCTGAAACCGTTCGAGCCGCCCTGCACGCCATCGGCGTAGCCCCGGACGCCCGCCTGGTCTCCAGCTTCTTTCTGATGGCCCTCCCCGACCGCGCAGACCGCTCGCCCATATCCATAGGCGAAAAGGGTGTGCTGCTCTTCGCCGACTGCGGTGTAGTGCCGGACCCAAGCTCCGCACAATTAGCCGAGATCGCCCTCAGCACCGCCGACAGCGCCCGCGATTTTCTAGAAGCCGAGCCGCGCGTAGCCATGCTGTCTTTTTCCACCAAAGGTTCTGCCGAACACGCCCGCGTAGCCAAAGTCCGCGAAGCCCTGCGCATCGCCAAAGTTCGCCAGCCCAACCTGGCCGTGGACGGCGAACTCCAAGTCGACGCCGCTCTGGTCCCCGAAGTAGCCGCGAGCAAGGCTCCCGGATCACCAGTCGCCGGTCGCGCAAATGTTTTAGTCTTCCCCGATCTAGATTCCGCCAACATCGGCTACAAACTAGTCGAGCGCCTCGCCGGAGCCTCCGCTCTAGGCCCAATTCTGCAAGGCCTGGCCCGCCCCGCCAATGACCTATCCCGTGGCTGCTCCGCCGCCGACATCGCCAACGTGATCGCCATCACCGCCATCCAATCCGCCAGCGCCTAAAACCCTGCTACCCACATCCGAGCCGTTGCCGTCGCCGTCGCTTGTTGCCGCTGACGTCAATCGTCGCTTTGAAGTTCGAAGTTGCCGGTGGGTGCCCGATTCGTCGATTTTGCGTGTGGGTCGTTGACCTAGCTTTTGCCTCACGTTTCAACCGATGTGATTTCTTGACCTTCCCGGTAGCTCCCTTCACAATTGCCGCATCCGCGCGAACCGCCAGGTGAATTCAGCAGCGCCAGTATCCTCGGTCCCGCGAAGCAGGGGTTGCGTGCAACCAGTCTTTAAAAACCAAACCTTCCGCGACCGCCTCCGTAAAACGATCGCGCTGCTGGCGATCGCCACCATCGCAGCATTTTTCCTACCGCTGCAACGTCCGCCGCTTCACGCCGCGCCCCAGGAAGAATACGAACAGCACGACGAACTAGTTGCTAACCTCGCCGCCGGCCGGGTCATCATCGCGGTTTTCAAAGACGCCATCCTAATCGCCTCGATCGAAAATCACATTGAACCCGACGCCCTAGCCCCAGCCATCGTTCCCCTATCCGCCCGCCGCGTCGGCATCCTTCTCGGCGCGATCTCCTGGAATTCCCCGTCTCCCCCGGTGGAATGGGCGCGCCTCGATACCGAACTGCCTACCCTGCACGCTCACATGGCCATCTCGATAACCCCGCACATGCAAGGAAGCGCCGCCGGCGAAGAAGCAAAAGATATCGAGGACGTAGGAGAAGGCCTGCGCGTCCGCCTCAGCAACATGATGAAGAGAGTTCACGGCCAGCTGGACGTCCCAGAAGACCAGCCACTAATCGAACTGGTGCTAGCCGATTATCAAGTCGACTACGGCGCCGAAGTCTGGACCCTTCAGTACGGGCTGAATCAACAACCCGAACGCGGCGAGTTCTGGGACACCAAGATTCAGCGCCCGCGCTACTCCCAGCTCTGGCCCCCAGAAAAAACCGCTCCGCACACCGTAATGGAAATCCAATATCCGCCCGCCACCGAAAAATCTCCCACCCTGCTGGATTCGCTGCGCCAAAAAGACCCGCGTATACAAGCCATCAGCCAAAGCGATCCACAAATGGCAGCCGTGGCAACCGCCGTGCTAAGCGGGGACACCTCGAAGCTGCTCCAAGCAGCCGCCGTCCCCTACTTCCGTGCCTGCTTCAACGCGCTAACCCCAGCCAATTCCACCCTAGCCATCGCCCTAATCGATCGCGAACAAGGCTTTCAGTGGCTACTCGCCCCGCCTCCGCCCCCACCCCACGCCAAAACCGCGCAGCAGCCCGACCAGGAGCAGGAGCGCCCGCCCGACGCCCCCTCCCTGTTAAAACCCCGGCCCAAGTAACCTCCGCCGAGTTGTTGAAGTGGAGTCGGATGACCTACCCGTGGCACAACCATTCTTGTGTGAATGTAGAGTTAGTGTTCTCGAATCCGACGTCGAGTGACGCACCTCCGCTCTCCAGGGTGCGGATTTTGACTTAAATGTTGATGTCGGTCTCAACGGCTTGTTTCTTCACGGTCCTGCGCCGCACCGTATCCATGGTGGCCGCGGATAGACGGCAGCGCAAATCTGTTTCCAAACAGTTTCGACCGGCGATTTTTGATAACCTGAGAGCCAGGCAGTAGAGACCGAATACCGCGCGGCGCGCCGAGGGAGATAGGCGATGAAGGCAGTTGTGCTGCATGAGTACGGTAGTCCCGAGAATCTGAAATTGGAAGACAATGTTCCCGAACCACAGATTAGCGGAGCGACGGTACTGATTTCGGCCGCCGCCGCGAGCGTCAATCCGATTGACTGGAAACTCCGCTCAGGGAAACTGCAGAAAAACTCTCCGTTGTCGTTTCCTGCAATTCTGGGCCGCGACGTGAGTGGCGTGGTGCAGGCAGTGGGCGCAAATGTGAAGCACTTCAAGCCCGGCGATCGGGTTCTTGCGCTCTCGCACGCAACCTATGCCGAGCTGGTGGCAGTCGACGATTCGGATGTGACCCATCTGCCCGACGGCGTAGACCTGGTGGATGCCGCGGCGATCCCGCTGATTGCCGTCACCGGAGACCAACTTGTGCGCCTTGCGACACAAGTCCAAAAAGGCCAGGTTGTCCTGGTAACCGGCGCGCTCGGCAGTGTCGGACGCGCGGCTGTGCATTCGGCAAAGAAGATTGGGGCACAGGTGATTGCAGGCGTTCGCAGCAACGAGCTCGATGGCGCCCGTTCCCTCGGCGTCACCGGGTTGCTCGCCATCGATGATGATGACGCGATCAAGAAATTCCCCCTGGTGGACGCAATTGCGGACACCGTTGGCGGTGACGTTGCGGCGAAGCTGATCGCGAAGATAAAGCCGGGAGGTTCCTTCGGCTATACCGCTGTTTTCCCAGAAACTGCCGCGGCCCAGAATTCAACCGTGAAGATCCAGCGCGTCGCGGCGCAGCCCGACCCATCCAAAGTGCGTGAGTTCGCCGATGACGTGCGCGATGGCAAGTTCGTTCTGCCCATCGGCCGCCGCATGCCGCTAGGTGATGCGGCCGAAGCGCATACCCTAGGGGAGAAAGGCGGCATCGGAAAGATCATCCTACTCGCGCCGGCGAAGCCCAACTAATTTCCCTGGATGTTCAGGTATTTGAATTGTCGGACTCCGTGTTGGCGTCGGCCATCCATCCGAGTCCGGACTCCCGGCAACCTAGCCCCACGACTCATCGCGGAAAACATCGAATCCAGCACCTCCAAGATTCACGCACCGACCTCCGACTTTGAAATGGCGGTGGCGGCTCGCTCGCACCGGTCCACGGTTCCACGTTTCCCGCAGGCCGTGATCCGGAGATTCGAAGCACAAGCACAAGATCTGCGGTTGTCGCTCACTGGCCTTGTCGATCGATAGCCAAGGCTAGATGCCCGAGTGCGAGCTGTAGAATTCTTTACATCGCGTCGTTGCCGGGCGTATAAAGCCTTCTGGGCCTCTAACAAGTTTGATCACACCGCAAGTTCAGGAGGGCCACAGATGAAGCTGTGCGTTCTTTCGATTTCTGCCGCACTCTTAGTTTTGGCCGGAAACGGCGCGCGCACCGATTCTCTCAGCACGCACGCCGACCCGGTAAAGGCCCGAATTACCGTGCTATACGATGCGTTTGGCCAGGATTCCGCGATGCAGAAAGATTGGGGCTATGCCGCTTTTGTGGAATTCGGCGGCAAACGCATTTTGTTCGACACCGGAAATGATCCGGACATTCTCGCGCAGAACGCAAAAGCAAAAGGAATCGATCTCTCGAGACTGGATTTCGCCATTGTGTCGCACCGTCACGGGGATCACATGGGAGGGCTGAGCTATCTCCTGAAAGTGAATCCCCGGGTGACCATCTATGCGCCGAATGAAGCTTTCGGTGTCTTTGGCGCGGAACTGCCAAGCACTTTCTTTCGCCAAGACCAGTCACTCTCGCCCGAGCAGCGCTACTACGGCGGGGCACCGCCAGAAGTCATGCACTTTGGGTCGGCTTGGCCTGGCGCGAATTTCCAACGGATAGACAAGAACACCGAGATTGCGCCGAACATTCACTTACAAGTTATCTCATAAACACATTGAAGCCGCTGAGCAGTTGAAACTTATGAGGAACGGTGTAAACCGAGAGCATGGACCTTACCGACGCCCAGTGGGCGGTTCTCGAACCGTTGTTTCGTCCCAAACGACGAGCCGATGGGCGAGGGCGACCGTGGCAAGACACGCGTGCGGTGCTGAACGGAGTCTTTTGGGTTCTACGCACGGGTGCTCCTTGGCACGATCTGCCGTCTCGCTATCCGTCCTATCAAACCTGTCATCGGCGCTTCCAACACTGGCAGCGCAGTGGGCTGCTCACTCGCTTGCTGGAAAAACTGGCCGAAGATTTACGAGACCGGGGGAAGCTCGATCTGAGCGAATCCTTCATCGATGCCAGCTTCAGCGGGGCGAAAAAAGGGGCTCTCGTGTCGGCCCTACAAAACGCGGCAAAGGCAGCAAAATCATGGCAATCGCAGACGGCCATGGTTTTCCTCTCTCCGTGTACGTGGCCAGCGCTTCGCCTCATGAAACAAAGCTCATCGAACCCACGCTCGACCAGCGATTCCTTGCCGACCTCCCGGAACGCATGATCGGTGACCGGGCTTACGACAGCGATCCTTTGGATCAGCGCATCCTGGAACAATATGGCGTGCAACTCATCGCACCTCACAAGTTCGTACGCGTCGCAGCGGCGACGCAGGATGGGCGTGTTCTGCGCCGCTACCGGCGTCGCTGGAAAGTGGAACGTCTGTTCGCATGGCTTCATAATTTTCGCCGCGTGGTCATTCGCTGGGAATACTACCCAGACAATTTCCTCGGGATGGTTCAACTCGCCTGCGCCATCATCCTCCTGAGGCATTTATGAGATGGCTTGTAGTCACACTCGTGTCCGACAAACCAGGCACTCTCGAATTGCGCGAACTGTCCCTCGTCCTCAACACCCCCGATGGACTGCTCGTCGTGGTTGGCTGCTCACATCCAGGTATCGACAAAATCATCGAATCTGCGAGTTCCATCAATCCCCGCGTTCACCTCATCGTTGGCGGCTTTCATCGGGTCACAGCCAGCGACGCCGACATTGAGAAGACTGCCACGGCGCTGCACGATCGGTTCAGAGTTGAATACGTCGCCCCTGGCCACTGCACCGGAGAGCCAGCGTTCACCGCACTAAGAAAGGCCTTCGGCGAGCACTATCTTTATGCTGGACTGGGCACAAGCCTAACCGTAGATAAACTTTCGACGCCAGCAGCCCGACCACAGTAGCGGCGTATTCATTTGCCCGCACTCAGCGCCGGCGCATCGATCGCCACAGGTCACCTGGCGGATCGCCAGGCGGTGTGAGGATTTAATGCTCCCGCAGGCCGCATTCCGGAGCTTCGAACCGTATCAGAAGAGCTCCGGTGTCTGGGTTCTGCGCCTCGACTGCTTGGGTCCTCCAATCGAGCGGCTGCCAACGCCCCGGCCCATGAAGGCAGCCGTAATCATTTGGATCGCCAGCCGGCACACGCTTCGCGTGCTCTGTTCATTAGCCCTTATGCGCTCAGCAAACTCCGGTTTTGCGGTTACTTTTCTGCGCTCCGCCCCTTCGGATTTGGCGGGTACTAACGGTTACTTAGACATGTCCGCAATCTTCTGTTTTAGCCGCGAATTTTTCTCCTGCACCGACCGCGCCAACTCCTGCTTATGCCCCTTTAGCCGCTCGGCCATCTTCGGATCCGACGTCCCTAATATCTGCGCCGCCAAAATCGCCGCATTCGTAGCCCCAGCCTTATCGATCGCCATCGTGGCCACTGGTATCCCCGCCGGCATCTGCACGATCGCCAGCAGCGAATCCATTCCGTTCAGCGGCGTAGTCGCCAGCGGCACTCCAATCACCGGCAACGAGGTCACCGACGCCACCACCCCCGCCAGATGCGCCGCCCCGCCCGCGCCGACGATCAAAACTTTCAGCCCGCGGCCCGCCGCACCAGCAGCGTATTCGTGCGTCCGCGCCGGCGAACGATGCGCCGAGCAAACCTCCATTTCATACCCGATCCCGAATTTCTCGAGCGTCCGTGAAACCTCCACCATCACCGGTAGATCGGTATCCGAACCCATCAATATTCCCACTAACGGACTGGCAGTCTCTGTCATCCCTGGTTCCTTCGAGTTATGTCTTTAAAACTTCGTCCCTATTTTCAGCAGTATCCACCGCCCCACCCCATGCCATTACCTCGATCGCATCGCCGCGCTGGATCGTTCCTTGTTCCACCACCCGGCACAACCACCCTCGCCGTCCCTTCAGTTCCTGCTGCAGACCCTTCCGAATATCGTCCATCCGTGGGCACGGATGGCACGGTCCACTGATCTCCAGCCACGCCTCTCCAATGCGCATCCGCATCCCCGTCGCCAGCGCCTGAAAATCCATCCCAACCGTAGTAATGTTTTCCTTCACCGCTCCCGGCGCCAGCGCAAAACGAGCCAGAGTCTCGCAGTCCATCAACGAAACCTGGCGCAAACTCCCCTTCCGGCCGTGAATGCACCCCTTAAGCCCCTGCTCGTAAATCGCCAACGCTTCTTCCACCTCTTCCATCGGGAATCGGTGGATTTTGCAAACAAACAGGTGTTTGACCGAGGGCATGTTCATTCCGCTGCGGCCCGTTCCGAAGCTCCCTTCGCAGCCCCTCCCGCCGCCCCTTCCCGGCTCCGGTCTGGCTTGGCTACGTTGCCAATGTCCCGTCGATAGTGGCACCCTGCAAAACTGATATTACTACACATGACGTAGCACAGTCGGACCGCATCCGCCACCGTAACCCCTTCAGCAGCGGCGATTAGCGCTCTACCACTACTTGTGTAGTATTCCAATTCTCTCTTCGTCGTCCCGCCGTGGAAGACCTCGCCACTGCCCGACCGCCCCAGGCCATCGATTCGGCGATCAATCTTAGGATTTCCCGGATACCCCTCCGACGCCATCACCACGCAAGCACTCGCCCCGGCCTTCCACTTCGGCGAAAACGACTTCAAGTTTCCGTCGGCGCAAGCCTTCAGCGCCTCAGCGAGATCGAAATCTATGCGCATCACCAGCGCTTCGGTTTCGGGATCCCCGAGCCGGCAATTAAATTCGAGCACCTTGGGTCCGTCGGCCGTGAGCATCAACCCAAAGTACAGAAAACCCTGGTAGGGAATCTTGTCCGCGGCCAGACCTAGGATCGTGGGCTCGACGATTTGCTGCCGGATTCGACGCTCAAGATCCGAGCTGAGCAACGAATCGTCGGAGATCGCGCCCATCCCCCCAGTGTTCGGTCCCTGATCGCCATCGAACGCGCGCTTAAAATCGCGCGTAGGCGCAAGCGGCATCCAGTGCGTGCCGTCAGTCAAAATAATATAAGACAGCTCCTGACCGGAAAGTCCTTCTTCCAAAAGCACCCGGTTGCCGGCGCTTTCGAATTCATGCTTTTCCATCGCGCGTTCGACAAACTCGGTGGCCTCGTCGGGTGACGAAGTCACCAGCACGCCTTTCCCTGCTGCCAGTCCGTCCGCCTTAATCACCAACGGCCAGTCGACTTCGCACAGCGCGGTATAAGCGTCGAGCGCACTCTCGCAAATTTGATAGACTGCCGCGGTGGGAATATTGTGGCGCTGCATGAATTGCTTCGCGAATACTTTGCTGCCTTCCAGCTGCGCCGCGCGCGCGATGGGGCCGATGATCGCCAGTCCGCGCGCTGCGAACTCGTCTGCGGCGCCCAGAACCAGCGGAATTTCGGGCCCAACGACGGTGAGATCGGCGTGCAGCCTTTCCGCCAACGCGGCCAGGCCTTTCACGTCCTTCACATCGCCAGGGACGCATTCGGCGTCATTGGAAATGCCGCCGTTGCCCGGCGCGCACCAGATGTGTTCCACGCCCGGGCTCTGCCGCAACTTCCAAACGATGGCGTGCTCGCGCCCGCCGGCGCCAATGACCAGAATTTTCATCGACCAAGCACGATAGAGCGTTACCGCTCAGGGTGTCAACAGGCGAAGCGACGATGGGGGACCTGAGCGATGCGCAGCAGGCAGCTGCCGATCTTAAACCTCGGTTCTGTGGGCTCTTGACTTGGCCTTGCAGCGCTGGGGCCCTGCGGCAAGGATTTGCGGGAAGCACAGATAGTCGGCACTCTTTTACCAATTAGATATGACAATATATTAACGTAATATCTATGAGCTATTACTCAATCAACTCGGATGCGGTTCGCGCGGCCCTAAAGCCCTACGGAGTGGACGCCACGGCCGATTTGTGCGCATCGGTTTGGCAGTATGTGGACCTGCTAAAGCGTTGGAATCAAAGAATTTCACTCACTTCCGTGCGCGGATCCGACGCCATGCTGCGTTTGCACTTCGGAGAGTCGTTCTGGGCCACAAAATTGGTCGACTTCGGAAAAAGTCGGCTCGCCGACGTAGGTTCTGGTGCTGGATTCCCGGGCCTAGCTCTAAAGCTGATGTGTCCGGATTTACAAGTCACTCTCATCGAGTCGAATGCCAAAAAAGCCGCGTTCCTCGCCGAAGTGGTTCGTACCTTGAATTTGAAAGGCGTCGATGTTTTCCGTGGCCGCGCCGAGGCCTGGGTCCCCGACGGAAGGCATTTCGATTTCATCACCGCGCGGGCCGTTGGCGATTTTCCCGCCCTCTTGGATTGGGGCGCCTCGTACCTCTCGCCCGGCGGAAAATCCGTCCTGTGGGTTGGCCCGGATGCTATGCCTTCGCTCCATATAGACGCCCGCTGGTCCTGGCAAGAACCATCCCTAATTCCGGGCTCTCAGCAGCGTTACATCGTCGCCGGGTCTTTGCTTTAATTTCTCCGTTGTGCGGAATGAAGCACTGTTTTATCTCCATAATTGTCACCCCCATTTTGATGTTTCACGTGAAACAAACACTTTGCAATCAGCACTTTCCGCAAGATTGTTTCACGTGAAACAATTTAAAACGACGCAAGCTGCTCCGAGCCTTGCTGCGCATTCGGACCAATGTTTCACGTGAAACACTCGCCTCCACCTCCGGCCGCCGGCTCTCGGCGCCGATATGTTTCACGTGAAACAATCGTTGGGGAATAATTGGGCTCTGCGCCTTTGGCTTTACGGTCCAGCCTTATCGTTGCTGCACCGGCCTATAAGGTGTTTGCGTGCTCGATTCGAGGTTAGCCGTAGGTCCGTATGGCCGGCGGACCGGACTCCGAGTCCTGATTCTGGCCCCACTCAGCGCGGTCGCGAAGGTTCACGTGAAACCAGCACCCTCTCCCGTGGGTAGTCTCGCTTCATTGAAGTTGGCGTTGGGTGGCGCAGGATTCGCCATTCAGGGTCCGGATTCTGATTGGGGCGTTGACGTGTCGAATCTTTTCGAAAGAATTCGCAATGGGAGTATTGAAATCGATCGGCCATCGCGAAACATTGACAGGAACTGCGGGCCCATCGTCCGCGCGGGGCCCGATGTTCCATTTACACAGAGTTGGGCGACCCGAACCGAATCCACGTGATGCGGTTCCAGGGCGCACCCTTTCAGCGCATCAAATATTGTTTCACGTGAAACAAGTTGGACAGCAATCGGTTGCGACCTGCGAAATATTTCACTGGAAACATCATTCTTAGCGCGCCCACTAAAATTTTGCCGATGTTCACACGAATCACGCCAAAATCAACCTTAGAAAACACTGTTTCACGTGAAACAAGTTGCATATGCAAAACCGTGTGATAAATTCTCTCGCGGGCCTTGGAGAATTCTTTGGGTAAGATCATCGCGATCGCCAACCAGAAGGGTGGCGTCGGTAAAACCACAACCGCGGTCAATCTTGGTGCCTCACTCGCCGCTGCCGAGCAGCGCATCCTCATTATCGATACGGACTCCCAAGGCAACGCCACAAGTTCTTTAGGGCTTCCGAAAGATCCCAGCCGTCGCACTCTCTACCACGCTTTAATTCTCGACGAGCCGTTCGATAGAATCGTCATGCAAACTCAGGTCGAAGGCCTTGAACTAGTCCCTTCCGACAGAAATCTCGTAGGCGCATCCGTAGAATTGGTCGGAATGGAAAACCGCGAGTACAGACTAAAGGCAATTCTCGATGCGGTTCGCGACCGCTACCAATTCATCATTCTGGATTGTCCGCCGGCTCTCGATCTGATCACGTTAAACGCGCTGGCCGCAAGCGATTCCGTGCTAGTCCCGATCCAGTGCGAGTATCTTGCGCTCGAAGGGGTTTCCGAGTTACTCGACACGTTGATCCGCTTGCGGCGCACGATTAATCCCGCGCTCGCGATCGAAGGCATTCTTTTGACCATGTATGACGACCGGACTACGCTCTCCCGCCAGGTCGCTTCCGACCTGCGCAGCTTTTTTGGAGCGCAAGTTTTCAATACGGTCATTCCGCGCAACGTTCGCCTCGCCGAGGCGCCCAGCCACGGAAAACCGGTCATGTTTTATGACATTCATAGCAAGGGCGCAGAGAGTTATATCCAGCTTGCACAGGAGGTAATGAATAATGTCGAGAAACGCATTGGGCAGGGGGCTTAGCGCATTAATTCGAGAGCCGGAGCCGTCGGTGTCAGCCGCGGCCAATCCGCCATCCCCTCAGCCAGCGGCAGCGTCCCCGGCCGTTACAGATTTCGTCGGCGTGCAGACCGTATCAGCCACTCCCGCCGCACGCCCGGAAGAAGGCTACGTTCAGATCGATGTCGACCTGATCGATCCTAGTCCATATCAGCCGCGCACCCGATTCCGCGAAGAGGCTCTCGAAGAACTAGCCAGATCGCTTCGCTCCACAGGAATCGTTCAACCGCTGATCGTTCGCAAGCAAGGCAACCGCTATCAGCTCATTGCCGGAGAGCGTCGTTGGCGTGCCGCGCAGCGTTGCGCCTTCCCGAAAGTTCCAGTCGTCGTCCGCGACGTCAGCGAAGCCTTCGCGCTCGAAATGACCCTGGTCGAAAATCTTCAGCGCGAAGATCTAAATCCGATCGAGGAAGCCAGCGCATTCGAGAAGCTCATTCACGAATTTCATCTCACCCAGGAGCAAGCCGCCGACCGCACGGGAAAGGACCGCGCGACGGTCGCAAACTCCTTGCGTCTGACCAAGCTCGACAAACCTATCCAGGAACTCCTCGAAGACGGAAAGCTCTCGGCGGGCCATGGTCGCGCTCTGCTAGGGATCATGGATCCGCGGGAGCGGATCAGCGTCGCGAAGCGCGCGGCAAAAGGCGGGATCACCGTCCGCCAGATTGAAAAGATGGCGACGCGAGCCCCGCGCCAAGCGCCGCTCGCCCCTCCGCCACTGGACGCGAACACCAAAGCGGCGATTCAGGAGCTTGAATATGAGTTCGGGACGCGAGTAACGATCAACCAACGAACTGCGAAGCAGCCTGGGGAACTAGTCTTTGAGTTTTATAGTGATGAAGATCTAGTCAGGATTTACGACCGGCTGCTAAAGTAATTACTACAATGATAGTATTTAAAAGGGTGCCGTGATGCGGTGGGGTTTGGTCGCGCGTGGAAAGCTGGAAACTGCTGATTGGACTGGGTTTATCGAGGAAGGCGCGAAGCTGGAAGGCATCCTCGAATTTCCCGGAACGTTTAGGCTGAACTGCCGCGTCAAGGGTACGCTAATCTCCGAGCAGTCGTTAATTTTGGGTGAGCGCGCCGAAGTGGACGGGCGGATCGACGGCAACGTGGTGGTGATCAGCGGAAAATTTGACGGTGTGATCGTGGCACGCAGCCGCGTGCAACTCGAGTCAACCGCGGTAGTCGCCGGCGAAGTCCACACGCCGTGCCTGGTGATGGAACCCGGCGCGGTGTTTGATGGAAAGTGCCACATGCTCGCCGAGAGCAGCGACAAAGTCCCGGTCACCGTTCCGATTCGATGCGTTCCCCAGACATAGCCGCCGGGCCTGGCCGGCAGCGGCGCGCAGGTTTGAAATCCCCAGGATTGATTCCACCTAATTCCGCAGTTTTTATGAAATATGACAGCGCCCGTGTAAAACAAACGAGTGAAACAGTACGATGCGGAAGCAAACGATGAGCGACACCATTCGGTTGACGGCAGGTTCAAGAGCAGGAGGCTGCGCGGCGAAGATGAGCCCGCGCATGCTGGACTCGGTGCTGCGCCGGCTGCCGGCGTCGAGCCATCCCGCGGTGATCGTGGGCTATGAAACCAGCGACGACGCTGGCGTGTATCGCCTAAGCGACGATCTGGCGCTGGTGCAAACCGTGGATTTTTTCACCCCGATCGTCGACGATCCATTTACGTTTGGCCAAATCGCGGCAGCCAACGCCTTGAGCGATGTGTACGCCATGGGCGCGCGGCCGATCTCCGCGCTCTCGATGGTTGCTTTTCCCGCGGCCGGCTCGCCGGACCTCCTTGAACAAATCTTCCGCGGCGGCCTCTCGAAAATGGCGGAGGCGGAGTGCGCGGTCCTGGGCGGCCATTCGATCCGCGACGAAGAAATAAAGTTTGGCTACGCGGTGACCGGCGTGATTCATCCCGGCCGGGTGTGGCGGAACGTGGGAGCGCGCGAGTCAGACGTCCTGCTGTTCACCAAGCGCCTGGGCACGGGGGTAATCGCCACCGCGCTGAAACAAGAGAGCGCCCCGGAGTTTGCGGTGGCGGCGGCGATCGAGTCGATGACCGGGCTGAACCGCGTGACCGCGGCGGCGCTGCTCGAGTTCGAAGGATCGCATGGGCGGGAGACGCCGATCCACGCGGTTACCGACGTCACCGGATTTGGTTTGCTCGGGCACGCGCGGGAAATGGCGCTGCCGAGCGGGGTTTCCTTCGAGATCGACCACACCCAGCTTGAATATTTGCCGGGCGCGCTCGACGCAGCCCGCGGCGGGTTCATTTCCTTGGGACTCCGCAACAACCGAGAATTCGTAGAGGACTGCGTGGGATTTGCGGACGGCGTGGCGGAGGAAATTCGGTTGCTGCTGTTCGATCCGCAGACTTCAGGCGGATTGTTGGTCGCGGTGGACGCACCGGCGGCGGCCGCGGCGCAGTTGGCCCTCGCCGGAGCGGGTATTTCGGCGCAAATTATTGGCAAAGTTGTGGCCAAGCGTCGCCCGCTGATTCAAGTCGTGTAGCGGTGGCACAACCATTCGTGAGTGTCGAAGCTACGACCGCGGCACGCAAAACAAATTCAAGTCAAGGAAGTAGAGAACCCAGGAGTGAGCTCGCCACCTGGGGCACCCACTTCGCTTCGCTCCGCGCCCCATCGTCGATAAATTTGCCTGGTATCCAAAAGAGAATCTACAATCAACGTCCTGCATGGACACCATCACCCACGGGATTGCCGGCGCGCTGATCGGGAAGGCTTACTTCGCGCGGCCAGAAAATAGCCCGCGGGCGCGGGTGGGAATCGCCGCGGTCACGATCGGTTCGATGTTCCCCGACGCGGATTTCGTCAGCTATGCATTTTCGCGGAACGTAATGGCGATGATTGAGTATCACCGCGGATTCACGCATTCGTTTTTGGCGTTGCCGCTTTTTGCAGTGCTGCTGGCGTGGGCTACGCGCAAGGTGCTGCGGTGGCGTGGCCGCGAATCACCGAGCATGTGGTTTCTGACCGGGGCGTACGCCGTAGGGATCGCCAGCCACATCCTGCTCGACGCAATGACCTCCTACGGCACGCGGATCTGGAATCCGGTATCGGGCAACCGGGTGGCCTGGGACCTGCTGTTCATCATCGACTTCACGCTTGCGGCGCTGGTTTTGGTGCCGCAGGTAGCCGCTTGGGTATCCGGCAGCGCGACCAAGAGCCGCGGACGGGGAATCGCGATGTGGGCGCTGTTCAGCGCGGCGGCGCTGGCGGTGTGGTTGCTGTGCAGCAGGATCGATCTGCCGTTTTCGCTGTGGGTAGTGGCGATCATCGCAGCAATCTTCGGAGTGATTTTTCTTTTGCCGGCTTTTCTGGGCCACCACCTGGAAATCACGCGCGAACGCTGGTGTCGGGTGGGCGTGTGCGTGACGGTGCTGTACCTGGCGGCGTGCGCGATGCGAGCATCATCGGGCGATTCAGCGCGTCGCGCAATTTGCCAATAGCACCGGGTTCGCGATCGATCGCCTGGGCGCGCTGCCTTCGCCGCCGTCGTTGTGGGTGTGGAACGGACTGGTCCGCACGCCGGCAGGAGTATACATCTCGCACTTCGACCTGCGCGATAAACAGCCGCCCGAATTTGTGTTCGTCAAGGATTCGGCGCCGAACGACTACGTGGCGCGGGCGGTGGAACTAAAGGACGTCCAGACCTACTGGAACTTTGCGCGCTTTCCGATGATTCATACCGCGCGGCAGGGCGATCGAGTGATCGTCGAGTTCGGCGATCTGCGGTTTCGCGCGCTGCCGAAAAGCCGGGTGGTGCCGCTGACCCTGGAAGTGATTTTCGACCGCAACGGAAACATGTTGCGGGAGCGCTGGCTCCGCGTCGGCGATTACCTGGACGACCAGACCGAAGACGGAGAAGCAGAAGTACCTCCCGGCACGCCATGAAAGTAATGATCTTCAGCGATATTCACGGCGATCTGCGCGCTCTCGAGCGCGCGCTAGCCCAACCCGCCGACATTTATATTTCGGCGGGAGATCTTTCCACGTTTGGAAAAGGAATGGAGCGCTGCGGCGCGCTGCTAGCGCCCTTAGGCGAGCGCGCCTGGATCCTCCCGGGAAACCACGAATCGCACCCGGACACCCAGACATTTTGCCGCGAATTTGGGCTGGTCGATTTTCACCGCGAGGTGCGCAAGGTGGGAACCACGGTGTGGGCCGGACTCGGCTACAGCAATATCACTCCGTTCCATACTCCGGGGGAATACTCGGAGGAAGAAATCGCTCAGGCGCTGAGCGAGTTCGACTCGCTCAAGCAATTTTATATGGCGGTACACGTACCCCCGTTCGGCACGCTGCTCGATGAGTACGCGCCAGGCCAGCATGGCGGAAGTCCAGCGTTACGCGAATGGGTCGAGTGGCACCAGCCCCTCGGCCTTTACTGCGGGCACATTCATGAGACCGCAGGGATTTCGGATTGGGTTCGGGCGACCCCCTGCTTCAATGTAGGGAAGGCTGGAAAGATTGTGGAAGTTTGAGACTGGGGGCGGGGGCCGACCCGAGGACATCGGCCTACGGAGATGCTAGCGTAAAGGCGTGGAGAACCCCCACGTGAAACCGACGTGTGGGGTGCCCACCGGCGACGGCCAGGACAACGGCACAACAAACAGCGTAGAGGCGAACTGCGCCCACAACCATCTACAGCGGCGGCTCGTCAACAGACACGGGTAGCGATCGAGCCGTTAGGCTCGCTTTTTCTTTAAACCGGATCTTTTGCTCACCGACCAAGACAAGAATGGGGCATGCTGAAAGCGTGGAAGCGTGAAGGCGTGGCGCACCTAGACTTGTGCCGCCACGACTTATGCCGCAACCGGCTCGGCGCTAGTGACGGATGGTGATTCGCGCCGCGTCCAGTTCGTAGCCTTCGTCTTGTACAGTTTTTTGCGCGGCGGCGCGAAGAGTCGGGTCGTCGGCATTCTTCGCGGCGTCGCCATGACGGCGAATGACTTCTTCGCCCGCTTGGATCCGGATCAGCCACTTCGACTTGGCCGCATCCCACGAAACTTCTACGCTGTCTGCTCGCATGGCGTCCCTCCTACTGCGATCTTGGCGACATTGTACTGCAGGGTTGGGCCTTAGTGAAATTCTGGGCCGCATTGACATGAATGTCGGCGCTATCACCGCAACGGCGGGTCGCGAGATGCGGCGTGGACGATGGGCGGACATTCTTGTAGCATCCCGCTCATGAGGACAACGAAAGCTGGAGGCGGTTCTGTGGCGCGAGGCAAAGCCAAGGGCGCGCCGAAAAACGTGGATGAGTATCTGGCGCGGGTTACGGAACCTGCGCGCGGTACGTTGCACAAGATTCGCGCGGCGATTCGGTCTGCGCGCCGGCGGAAGCTCGCGAGGTGATTAGCTATGGGATTCCGGCGTTCAAGCACAAACAAGTGCTGGTGTGGTACGCGGCGTTCGCGGACCATTGCAGTTTTTTTCCTACTGCGGCGGTGATCGAGGCATTCCAGAAGGAACTTGCGGGGTACACCACATCGAAGGGGACAATCCAGTTTTCGACGGCGAAGCCGCTGCCCGCTCCACTGGTTAAGAAAATGGTGAAGGCGCGGGTTGAGATGAACCGTTAGTAGCGCGGCGCTGAAAGCGACGGCGACTGCTAAACATCAAACCTAGAAGCATGGAGAACCCCAGGCTGTGACATCGACACCTGGGGCCATCCAGCCGCAGAAGCGGCGGCCTACGGCGACGGTGAAAGCAAAACACGGCGGACCTAGAAACGTGGAGAACCCACACGTGAAATCGACGAGTGGGGCACGAATGGGGCATCCACCGGCAACAGCTAAACGGCAACTGCTAAAGCAAAACACGGCACAGAGCTGTTGGGCGCTACTTGGTGTTGGGAGTTGCTGGGTAGATGATTACGTGGCGGCGCTCGCCTGCGCCGTCGCTCGAGGTGCGCACGCCGGCGGCGCCGGTCAGTTCCAGGTGCAGGATGCGGCGTTCTCGGGCCGACATGGGATTGAAGCGGAATTGCTGGCCGGTCTCGCGGACGCGCTGGGCGGCTACGCGGGCGGAGAGTTTCAATTCCTCGAGGCGGGTGGCGCGGAATTCGCCGCAATCGAAGCGGACCAGGTCGTGCTGGCGGGGATCGAGGCGCAGCCAGCGATGCGCGATGTATTCGAAGGCGACGAGAAGCTCGGCCTGATGGTCGAGAAGCAGGGCGGAGTCTGGGCCATCGAAATCGATGGCCAGGTCGGCGCCACCGTCGGCGGCGGACGCAACCGTGATTTTGTAGGTGAGTTCGAGCTGCATCTCGGCTAGCGCCAGATCCAGGAAACGGCGGAGCTCGGATTCAGTTTTCGCGGGGTCGAGCCGGAGTTCAGTGCCGGACTGGGAGCGCGCAGGTTGTGGGATCATATTCACCTTCTGCCGCCGTTAGCACGGGGCGCAGAAAACCAACAGCAACCGATCGAAGTCAAAATACCCGCACGCGGCACCGAACCGTAAATCAACCCATGGGACGCGTACCGAGACTGTACCGCCAGAGGCGGCGTCAACCACCACTTTTATTTTTGGGTTTCCCCTTGGCGTTGACCGCCACCGGCTTGTTGCGATTCAAATAATATTGCTGAGCCATGCCGACCAGGTTGCTGGTGAAAATGTAAAGAATCAGGCCGGCCGAGAAGCGGAAGAAGAGAAAGCCCATCATCAGCGGCATCAGCGTCAGCATTTTTTGCTGGGCGGGATCGACGCTCGCGGTGGGAGTCATCTTTTGCATCAGGTACATGGTCAGGGTCATGAGAATCGGAAGAATGTAGTAGGGATCGCGGGCCGAGAGATCGTGGATCCAGCCCATCCATGGGGCGTGACGCAATTCGATGGTGCCGCCGAGCATGCGATACAGCGCGGCCCAGATGGGAAATTGCATGAGCATGGGAATACAACTGCCCATGGGATTGATGCCTTCGCGACTATAGACCGCCATCACTTCTTTGTTCATGTCCTGCTTGCGAGGATCGTTCATCTTGTATTTCTTATAGCGATCCTGGATCTGCTTGATCTCCGGCGCGACCACTTGCATCTTCTGCATGGAGCGCCAACTGGACATCTTGAGCGGGAAAAGGATGGTGTTGAGCGCCAGGGTCAGCAGCACGATGCACCAACCGTAGTTGGTGACGTAGCGGTGAATCCACTGCAGGGTATAGAGCAGCGGCTTGGCCAGAATGCTGATGTAGCCGAAGTTGATTAGATCTTCCATCGGTGGGTGCTGCTTGGAAAGCAGGTCGAAGTCTTTGGGTCCCACGAAAACGCGTACCTCGACCGGGCCGGGGACGGCGCTGCCCGCGGCCATGCTGGCGACCGGTTCCTGGGTGGGCTTGTCGTCGACGGTGGCGTCGTGGAATCTCACCCAGTGCCAGAGATCCAGGCTAGGGCCGCTGGGGAGAAACGCGGCGGTGAAAAACTGGTCTTCGATGCCGGCGTATTCGAGCGGACCAACCTGCAGGACGCGCTGGTCCTGGTGGCCGGAAACGCCGAGTTTCTTGTAGGGCATCTGGGTGAGCTTGCCGGCGGAGCGATAGTAAACGGTGACCAGCTGCGCGGCCTGGTAGACGTTGCGGTCGCCAAAACCGCCGCGCCAGGCGATCGCCGCGGGCACGGGAGAACCGTTAAGGGTGACCGAGAGTTCGACGTTCACCACGTAGGTGGCGTCGAACTTCAGGCGTTTGGTAAACGCGAGCTGTCCATCACTCCATGCGAAGCATATGTCCGCGGGAGCGGCCAGGGTCGCGGGGACGGCGGAAGACTCTGGGTTGAGCTTGCTTGCGGATTTGGCTGCGGTTTTCTTGTCCTCGACCGACGGCGCGGGCGCCTGGCCTACCGGGCACGCTTTCGAACCGCCGAGGCTGACGAGAGCGAGGGCTGAGTTCGCTTTCGCTTCCATGGTGGGATCAACCAAAGCCACCGAGAACGGCCAGTCGCCGAGCTGTTGGGCGATCTGATCGTTGACCAGGTTGAGCGGGTGCGGGGGAGTCTGATCGTCCGAATATTTTTTGAGTTCCCAGCTCTTCACCACCCCACCGCGATTCGATAACGCGACGCGGTACAGCGGGCTCTCAACCACGGTGGTCTGCTCGCTCTCGGCCTGGATCGCGCCCAACGGGACCGCAGCGGCCATTGCGCTCGCGGCGGAAGGCGCGAGAGAAACGGGGCCTGGAGAAGTGCTGCTGCGGTACGGCGCGGGCGCGGGCGGCGCCGGGGGAGGGACTGGGGGTTTATAAAAATGACTCCACACCAAAAGAATGAGCAGGGAGATCGCGATCGCAATAAATGCGCGGCGGCCGTCGGACATTTCTTCCATTAGCAGAGCTCCCCGGCGCCGGGAACCGGATCGCATCCGCCGCGCGTGAATGGGCGGCAACGTCCGAGCCGCTGGAGTGCGAGCCAAGCGCCTCGACGGGCGCCGTGTATCTCGACGGCCTGCAGGGCGTAATTCGAACAGGACGGATAAAATTTACAGGCGCCGCCGAGGAATGGTCCCAGGGTAACTTGGTAGGCGCGGAGCAGTAGGCGCAGCAATCGCGCGGAGAAGTCTAACGCCGGGCCGGCTGCCGGCCGATCATATTTCAGGTGGTGGCCGTGGGGCGCGGAAGCAGGTCGAGCAGCGCCGTGGCGAGCGATGGGAAATCCGCTGTGGCGGCCGAACTGCGTGGGTGAATCACAATGTCCCATCCGGGGGCGATCTCCTGGCGATGCAAGCGGACGATTTCTCGAACGCGCCTGCGAATGCGATTTCGCAGGACGGCACCGCCCTGCGCTTTCTTCACGCTCATGCCGAAACGGCTGATGGTGCGGCCATTGGGGCGGATGAAAATGAGAAACGGTTGGTTCGATTTGCGACGGCCATCGCGGTACGCCGCCTGGAAGTCCGAGCGGCGAAGAATGCGGCAGCCGCGCGGGAAATCCAGCGGCGAGCGGTCAGACCGCCGTGAGAGAGTGGCGTCCTTTTTTCCGACGAGCGGCAAGAACCTTCCGTCCACCTTTAGTTTTCATACGCGAGCGGAAGCCATGTTTCTTGGCGCGGCGCCGCACACGGGGTTGATAAGTACGTTTCGGCAATTCCTGTCTCCTTCAAGGTTCGGGAGGCTCGGTATGAGCACGGCCCGGGATCTACCCCGGGCGCTCGCAGGGCGGGCCAACCGACCCGCCGGCAAAATGGCGAACATCCGGACTTCGGTCCGCCGCAGCGGACGTGAGCAAAACACGTAGTTTAGACGACCCGCGTGGATGGGTCAAGGAAGGCCTCGGTGGGACCGTGGGAGGATGGGGCGGTTTGAAACTCGGGGGTACAATCTGAGAGGGGCCTAACGGCCGCAACATGACACCCAACACACTCGAACGGTTTACGCCGGCTATTCGGGTTGAGTATCGCGTGGACCTTGCTTCAAAGCTGGCTCCCTCGAAGCAGCTCCGCAGAGGGTTGGAGTGGTGGATAATCGCTTTAGCTATTGATGGTGCGCTTCACCGTTATGGGCGCCCTGCTGTAGGTGTTCCTACGGACGAGAAGAGCGAGGAAATCAGGGAGAGAACTTTAAAAGAGGAAGGAGAATCGTTGAGCCGATTCGCGGATGTTCACCAAGGTGTTGCGGGGATTAGTCGGGATCGGAGCGGCGGGGTTGTGTGCCTGCTCTTGGCGCTGCTGATTACGGTGAGCACCGCGGGGGCGCAGAATTTGCCGGCGCAGGCGCATCTCACTACGTTGTCGGGCACGGTTTTCAAGGACGACGGGACTTTGGCGGACGGTGGGCGGGTGACGATTGAAACTTCGGACGGCCGGGTGCCCCGAGCCACTGCTGTGGATGCGGCCGGGCACTTCGTCTTCACGCGGTTACAGTCGGGAACATACAACGTGCGGGCGTATTACCAGGGCGAGTGGTCAAGGTGGGAGCGCAACGTGATCGTTCGGCATGGCCAGGTGACGGAAATTACGTTGCGCGTGGCGCCTGGCGCGGTGGAGAAACCAAAGAAGTGACGCGGCGGACTGCTGGCGTGGGGAAATCCGGCGCGGCGCGTCCGCATTTCACCGCTATCGCCGCGGCGCTGGGGGTAGGGTGGCTGGCGTTCGCCGGAGCGCCGGGAGCTGGCGCGAGCGAACTGACGCCGCAAACCGCCAGCGCGTTCGACCATTACGTACGCGCGACGGAAGCAAAAATGAAGGCTGTTCCGGCGAGCCAACCCTTTCTCGCGGTGGATCGGCTGCCGGACCGAGCGCAGACGGAAGCGTCCGCGGAACTGCGTGATGGAAAAATATGGATCGAGAAGCGGGAGACGCTGGAGGACGGGAAAAAAATCACGGCTCCGGGCGGGCTGATCCATCACTGGACGGCGACGGTGTTCATTCCCGGCGTGACCCTCGCGCAGACTTTGGCGCTGGAGGAAGATTACAACGCGCATGCAAGATATTTTCAGCCGGACGTGACGGCGTCGAAAATCCTGCAGCGGAACGGCAACGATTTCGAGGTCTATCTGCGGTTCCATAAGCAGAAAGTGGTGAGTGCGGTGCTGGATACCACGCACAGCGTGCATTACCAGTTGCTGAGCGCGACGCGCGCAGCGAGCGAGTCGCACAGCACCCGGATTCAGGAGGTCCAGGATGCCGGAACCGCGAAGGAACACTGGGAACCTGAAGGACACGACGACGGATTTCTGTGGCGAATGAACACGTACTGGAAGTTTGAGGAGAAGGATGGGGGAACGTATGTGGAAAGCGAAACGATCTCTCTGACCCGGGATATTCCGGCTGGGCTGGGATGGATCGTGGGACCGTTCATCGAGAGTATTCCCAAGGAGTCGCTGACTTTTACACTGGAAACAACTCGAAGCGTGCTGGTGCAGCACGTCAAACCGTAGTGTAAGGCACCCACACCCGGCCAAAGATAAAACCGTCCGACCGGATCGGCAAATCACACCACTTAATCAGAATGAAGTGGCACCGAGGAAAATATCTTCGAGGTTGTTGTCGTCGTCGCTTACCAGGTTACTGGCGAAGGAGAGGAACGCGACGGTGTGGCCGTCCTGGCTGATTTGGGGATATAGGGAGTTGCCGTTGCCTTCTACCGTGCCGGTGCTGGAGACGCTGCGAAGAACGGTAGTGGGCTCGCAGGTTTCTCCGGTGGTGGTCACCTCAAAATTGAGGCAGGTATTGCGAACGAAGATGTTTTCAAAACCGTTGGTGGTGTTCGGGGCGATGTTGGTGGCTTCGGACGCGAATGCCACGTACTGACCATCGCTGCTGACCGTCGGATACTCGCTCAGTAGATTGCCTGGAGTGGTGGGCGACGTGGTCATATCCGGTGACGATATCAATATCATCGAGCGGGTGCAGGTGGTGCTGGTGGTTGTGGGGGTGAGGCAGCTATCGAGCATGTAGATCTGCGGAACGGTGGAGGCAACACCCACGGCCAAGTTGGTGGCCGAGGAAGTGAAGACGAAGAAGTTTCCGTCCGAAGTCACTGCGGATTCCGAACTGGCACCGTTCCCGGGGGTCACGCCGTCGGGCGAAGAAATCAGACTGGGAGCGACGCTGGAGTTGCAAGTGATGGTGTTGACGCCAGGAGTGGTGGTAGTGGTGGAGGTGCAAAGCTCACGCAGGAATATCTGCGAAGCGGTGGGGGTTACGCCACCGACCAGATTGCTGGCCGTCGATGTGAAAGAGACATACTGCGCATCGGTGGAAAGAGAAGGTTGTGAGCTCGGAGCATTCCCAGCGGTTATGCCATTAGGAGAGGAAACCAGATAGGTGGTTGGGGTGCAGTCTTCGCTCGGGAAACCAAGGCAAGTGTCCCGGAGATAGACTTGAGCGATGCCGTTGGTCGGGACAGCCGTGACCAAATTGGTGGCCGCAGAAACAAAAGCGACGAATCGGCCGTCGGGGCTGATCGTTGGAGAGTTCGCGTCGGCGTTGGCCGGGCTCACACCGTCCGCGGCGACGGAGACCAGGGAGGTCAAGAACTCAACGAAGACCGGGGTCATCGTCGCAGGCGGAGTGGTGGCGGTGGTGTCGCGAATATAGACTTGCTGGGTGGACCCGTTTACGGTGGGAAAGTTCGGATCGAGATTGGTAGCCAGTGAAGTGAAGGCCACATAGCGGCCGGAGTTCTCGATGGACGGCTGTAGGCTCGCGCCGTTGCCCTGCGCGCCGGAAGAGGAGACGCTGGCCAACAGGGTCTTGGGAACGCAGGAAGAGCTCCCGGCACAAGTTTGGCGGACGAAAACGTCGGAGGCGGGATTGGTGTTGTCTGCAATCAGATTGGTGGAGATCGAAGCAAAGGCCACGTAGGCACCCGAACCTGCGATGGAGGGCCCGGAGAGGCCGATATTTCCGATTCCGTTGTTGGCCTGCTCACCGTCAGGTCCCAGATCCACAAGCTCGGGAAGCCCCAAGCCCGCGGAGGTTGCGTCCACCGCGAAAATGAGGGGGTTTGAAAAGCCCCCGCCGGTACCGACGTTGAATACTTGAACGTTAAAAACGCCGGCCAGCCCCAGACTGCCGGACGGCACGTTGGCCGAAAGGGTGGTACTGCTGGAATAGGTGGTAGTCAGTGGTGTGCCGTTGAAATACGCGACCGAGCCCGGATAAAAGCCGGTGCCGGTGATGGTGAGCGTTTCTGACGCGACGCCCACGGCCGCACTGGTTGGCGAGATGGTGGTAAGACCGGGCGGCGTACTGTAGACCGGGAGAAGCACCACGTTGGATACGCCGCCGCTCGGCTGTGGATTGAAAACAGATACATTCAGCGTTCCGATGGCCGAGAGCGAGCTACTCGGGATGGTTGCCGTCACGATCGTGGAATTCGTATAGCTGGTGCCCAGGGCGACGCCGTTGACCATCACTTCGGACGCGGGAACAAAGCCGGTGCCGGTAATGCGGAGATTAAAGGAACTCGCTCCCGCAATGGCGGTAGCCGGGGTGATCGAAGTAATGCTGGGCACAGGGCTTGCGGAGCCATTGATGGTGAAAGGCAGGGTAAGGGTGCTGCCGCCCCCCGGTTGGGGTGTCTCCACTGATATCTGAACGACCCCCCCGGTTTCGAAGAGCGCGACAGGAATCAGCGCGTATATGGTGTGGGAGTCGGTGTATAAGGTCTGCACGATGGCGCGACCGTTCCAGAGAATCTGGGAGGACGGGACAAATTGTTGTCCAAGGACGGTGAGCGTGAATTGAGGTTGGCCGGCAACGACGCTGGAAGGCGACAGGCTGGTGATGGTTGGCGCTGGATAATTGATCTGCTCGCCGCAGGATGCCACGGCGAATACAACAGCCGCGAGCGTAAAAAGGATTCTTAGGGCTCTCCGAATCAACTCAACAGGCTCCTGAATGGTTTCGTTGCAGGGGATCCACAAACCCAGGTTCCGAGGTCCGCAAGCGTACGAGACTACTAAAGATGTGGCTGGGGGGCAATCGGATGCCTCTAGAACATACCGGAAAGAGGGGAGCGATGTAAATCGGCAGTTATGTATGGCGATTGAGATCTTGGTGTTTTGGTCCGATTGTGGCGACGAATTGTGGCTAAATGGAGGGTTTCTGGGGCCTGGGGTGACATGGAGGGCAGCATGTTCCAAAACGATGTATTGAAGGGCCGGGCGGTTTTCATCACCGGCGGCGGAACCGGGCTAGGGAAATCGATGGCGCTGCGCTTTGCGCAGTTGGGGGCGAATGTGTTTTTGATGGGCCGGCGCCCCGAGCCCCTGGCGCAGACAGTGAAAGAAATCGCGGCCCAAGGCGGAGGGCGCAGCGCGTATTTTCCTGGGGATGTTCGCGACTTTGCGGCGGTTGAAAATGCGATTGCGGCGGCGTTCGGGGAGTTCGGCAGGGTGGATACTCTGGTCAATAACGCCGCCGGGAACTTCATCGCGCAAACGGAAAAGCTTTCACCGAACGCGTTTCAGGCAGTGGTGGGCATCGTGCTGCAAGGGACCTTCCATTGCACGCTGGCGCTGGGCCGACGCTGGATCGAAGCAAAGCAACCCGGAAACGTGCTGAATATCGTCACCACGTATGCGGCGGCCAATTGCGGATCTGGGTTTGTGGTGCCGTCGGCATGTGCGAAGGCGGGGGTGCTGGCGATGACGCGGTCGCTGGCGGTGGAATGGGCGCCGCATCGCATTCGGTTGAACGCGATCGCGCCAGGGCCGTTTCCCACGGAAGGAGCGTTCTCGAGGCTGCTGCCGTCCCCGGAGCTCGAGCAGCAAGCCCGTGAACAACATCCGATGAAGCGATTTGGGCGGCACGAGGAGCTGGCGAATCTGGCCGTGTTTCTGCTGAGCGGGGCGGCGGAGTACATCAATGGGGAGTGCGTGGTGATCGACGGCGGGTTGTGGCTGCGCGGCGCTGGGGAATTCAATGATTTCGCCGATCTGCCGAGCGAGGGGTGGGAGAAGTTAGAGATTAGAAACAAGAAGTAAGGAGAGGCCGGCTATTTGTAGTCGACCACCAGCTCGCCGTTTTGGACCCGCAAATCGCGAATGTTTGCCGGGAGTTTTAGTTTGTCGCGGTTTTCCGGGGACCCCAGCATTTTCTGGACAGCGGCGTCCAGCGCCGCCTGGGGCACCGGCAGCGAACCGAGTGTTCCTTGCGTCGGCTGGAATTGAAGCAGGCCATCGCTGACGCCCAGTTTTCCTTCCAGATCGAGTGACAAATCCTCGCCGTGAACGTTGAACACCACGTAGGCCTCGACGCGGTCGTCGTGCATGGTCACTTGCACGTCTTTTACCGAGGATTGAACTTCTTGAATCGTCGGATCGGGAGCCGTTGGTGTGGGCGCGGGCTGTGCCTGCGGATCCGACCCCGCGCCGGGTGTCGCGGTGGCCGCTTGCGGTGCCAATACGAGGTCCTGGTGCAGCAGTGAATTGACCTCGGATGGATCCAGATGCAGGGGTTCGGGCTGGCCGGATAGGGCGGCGGACTCGCAAGCTTCGATTTTGGATTCGGCTTGCTGTGCGGCTTGGGGATCGGCGGTTACCTGCGGCGGCCGGGATTTATGCAGGATCAGCAGGATCGCGACCATGAGAAGCACGAGGCTGACGTAGCTCGCGATTCGGTAGAGGCGGCGGAAAATGCTCGGACCGACATTGCGGTCCGGTGGGGGCAGGGTTAGGCGATTCTCGGTTCCGGTGGCGCTGGGACGACCGAAAAATGGCATCCTGCACTTTTGGCAGATCGTGCCGCTGCTTTGGTGGAAACCGCAATTCTGACAAATAAGTAAAGGCATAGGCGCGCCGATATGTACGCTCAGGCGAACTGTATCTGTTTGTATAGATGCGCGATAGGGGTGCTGAGGTCGCAGTGTCCGGGAGGATAACAGAGATGGTATCGCTGTACCTGGACGTCCCCAAGCCGATAAAAGAACTGCGAGGGATCGCAGCGGGCCTGAGGTGGCAGGAGGAAGACCGTGACCGAAACGACCGATTCTAGGGCGGCGGTCGTCGATTCGTCGGGTTGGTTTGAATTTTTTGGGGACGGCAAGAAGGCGGACCAATTCGCGCCGTACCTGGAACGCGAAGATCGGCTGATCGTCCCCCCTCTCGTATTTTATGAGGTGTATAAGAAGCTGACGAACGAGGCATCGAAATGGTGGTGCGGCGATTTGTGTCGCACACTTTGCGGGCGCGCAATCCCCTTTTTGATGCGGATATGGCCATGGGGGCCGCGCCAGTAAGTCTGGACCACCAGTTGGCGATGGCGGATCGGATCATCTACACTTCGCGCGAAGGCTGAAAGCAGATTTGGTTACCGCGGACCATCACTTCGAAAACCCTCCTGGCGTGATCCGGATCCAATAAAAGGTGGCGGCCCCGGAGCAGCGTCGCTTGACGCTGCTGTGAGGCGCCAGTAAGCTAGGTTTTTCCGAGTTGCGGCTTCGAGCGTAGAAAAGAGCCCATGGATAACATTCAAATCACACTGCCCGATGGGGCGACACGGGAAGTGCCGCGCGGCACTACCGCAGGGGAAATTGCGCGGCAGATTTCGCCGCGGCTGGCCAAGGAGGCGCTGGTGGCGCGTGCCGGCGGAGATCTGGTGGATCTCAGCCGACCGCTGGAGCACGATACAAAAATCTCGATTCTTACGGCGAAGGATGCCGACGCGGTGCAGGTGTTTCGGCACAGCGCCGCGCATTTGCTAGGCGCCGCGGTGCTGGAACTCTATCCGCAGGTAAAACTGGGAGTGGGCCCGCCGATCGATACCGGATTTTTCTACGAATTCCTGCGCCCTGAACCCTTCACCCAAGCGGACTTGGAGGCGATCGAAACCCGCATGCATGAAATTGCGGCGCGCGACCTGGCGAACGAGCGGAAATTTATTCCCAAAGCCGAGGCGCTGGAGCTATACAAAAAGCTGGACCAAACTTTTAAGTGTGAATTGGTGGACGAAAAAGCCACCGATCCGATGGTGTCGTTTTATCAGACTGGAAAGTTTCTCGATTTTTGCCTGGGCCCGCATATCCCGTCCACTGGACGGATCACCGCGTTCAAGCTGATGAACGTGGCCGGGGCTTACTGGAAAGGCCAGGAAGGCAATCCGCAGATGCAGCGGATTTACGGGGCGTGCTTCCCGACGCAAGCGGAGCTGGACGAATACCTCCATAAGCTGGAAGAGGCCAAACGCCGGGATCACCGCAAGCTGGGCGCAGAACTGGACCTCTTCAGCATTCAGGACGAAGCCGGGCCGGGCCTGATTTTCTGGCATCCCAAAGGCGGGATGATCCGCAAGCAGATGGAAGATTGGCTGCGCGACGAACTCTTGCGCCGCGGCTACGACCTGGTGTTTACGCCGCACGTGATGCGCCTGGACCTCTGGAAGACCAGCGGCCACGCGAATTTCTATCGCGAAAATATGTTCAATGCGATGGAAGTGGAAAAAGCCGATTACCAATTGAAGCCCATGAATTGCCCGGGACATATATTGATCTACAAGTCCCGGCTGCGGAGTTATCGCGAGCTTCCGGTGCGGCTGGCGGAGCTGGGAACGGTATACCGCTACGAGCGTTCGGGTGTGCTGCATGGATTGTTGCGGGTGCGCGGATTTACGCAAGACGATGCGCATATCTTTTGCATGCCGGAGCAGATCGAACAGGAAGTAGAAGCCTGCGTGGAATTCGCGTGGGAAGTGCTGCGCGTTTTCGGGTTCGACCGTTACGAGGTGGAACTTTCCGCCCGCGACGCCACCCGGCCGGATGACTACGCCGGGACGGTGGAGGAATGGGAACGGGCGGAAGGAGCACTGATCGGCACGCTGACCCGGATGAAGGTGCCGTTCAAATACATGCCGGGCGAAGCGGTGTTCTATGGCCCGAAAATCGATGTGAAGCTGGTGGATGCGATCGGGCGGCCGTGGCAACTGACCACGGTGCAATTCGATTTCAATTTGCCGCGGCGATTCGAGCTGGAATACGTGGGTGAGGATGGCGCGCGGCACCAACCCCTGATGGTGCATCGGGCGCTGTGGGGATCGGTGGAGCGGTTTTTCGGGGTGCTGATCGAACATTTCGCGGGCGCTTTTCCGGCATGGCTGGCGCCGGTGCAGGCCACGGTCCTGCCGGTGAGCGGGAAATTTTCGGAGTACGCGCAGAAAGTGACCGCGGATTTGAAGGCGGAGGGGTTTCGCGCGCATCTGGACGACCGCAACGAGAAGCTACAGGCAAAAATCCGCGACGCGCAGATGGCCAAAGTCCCTTACATGTTGATTATCGGGGGCAAGGAAGCGGAGGCGGGAACGGTATCGGTGCGACACCGGTCGAAGGGCGATTTGGGCCCACGTCCCTTCGCGGATTTCGTATCCGCGCTGCGGGAAGAAGTCAGCTCGCGCTCCATCCGCTAACCCCCGAGCATCGTGCAGGCGCCCCGGTTACTCTGCGGGGCTTGACAGGCGGAAGCCGTGCTATACTTTTTGGCCCGTCGGTCCGCGGGGGATTTGTCCGGATCCGGGTCCCGCGAAAGCGGGTTGGGGAGGTGGGTTTATCGCAGAACGTGGCGGTGGCAGTGGTTTAAGGGTGAACGAGCGCATCCGCGCACGCGAAGTGCGCGTGATTGATGACGCGGGAAATCAGCTCGGGGTAATGTCGCTGTTCGATGCGATGAAAACGGCCCGTGACTCGGGTCTGGACGTGGTGGAAATTTCGCCGACCGCGGTCCCACCGGTGTGCAAGTTGGTGGACTACGGAAAATTTCTATACGAGCAGAATAAGAAGGCGCACGAAGCTCGCAAGCACCAAAAGACTACGCACATTAAGGAAGTGAAGTTTCGGCCGTCGACGGCGGAGCACGATTATCAGGTTCGCAAGAACCAGATCATCCGCTTCCTGGGCGAGGGCTTTAAAGTGAAAGCGATGATTTTTCATCGCGGCCGGGAAATGGCGCACCAGGACGTGGGCCGGACGAAGATGAACCGTCTGTTGAAGGAAATCGTCGATCATGCCTTGGTGGAATTCGGGCCACGCATGGAAGCGAATATTTTGCTGGCGTTGCTGGCCCCGAAAAAGGCGGCGGCACCCGCGGCGAAGAGTCCGGGCGAAGCTAGCAATTGATGGCCGGACGGAATTCGGAAGGATTGAGGAAACGTTGAAGAAAAATAAAAAGTTGAAGCTGAAGACGCACCGCGGAGCTGCGAAGCGGTTCAAGGTGACGTCGACCGGCAAGGTGATGCGAGCGCACTCGGGCAAGCGGCACTTGCTGGGCACCAAGCGGCCGAAGCGCATGCGCCATCTTCGCAAGTCGACGATGGTGAACCAAGCGGACATGAAGCGGGTCCGCCGAATGTTGCCGTACGCTTAGATTTTGATTTTCTACCGTGCCAGGCAGCGCGCAACCCCGCCACGGCGGGCCTGCCGGCCGGACGGGCCATTTTTAGAGGCCCGCGATCGGGCTCCAAGCGCTTTCGGGAAATTTCCCGGTACCGCGCACCGAGCCCTAAACACGCCGTGGAGAAACGCCGGTTCGGCGGACGCACACTTCTGCGCGAGTGCGTTCATGCTCCCCGCGATTCTCCTGGCATTTTGCCGCGGTAACGCCGCGCATCAGGAGAATCAGCCATGCCTAGAGTCAAGCGGGGAACAAAACGGCGCGCCAAGCGCAAGAAACTCCTCAAACATGCCAAAGGATTTTTCCTAACCAAGAGCAAGCTGTACCGGTCCGCGCGCGAGGCGGTGAATCGTTCGCTACGCTATTCCTTCCGCGACCGGCGGACCCGCAAGCGCGATTTCCGGACGCTATGGATTCAGCGAGTGGGAGCGGCGGCGCGCAACAATGGATTGTCGTACAGCCAGTTGATTCATGGATTGAAACTGGGCGGCATCGAGCTGGACCGCAAGATCCTGGCGGACATGGCGGTGAAGGATGCCGCCGGGTTTACCTCGCTGGTGGTATCGGCGAAGGGATTTATCGCGGCGGCTCCGAAACCGGTGCACCTAGCGAAGGTGGTAAAGAAGGCCTAACCGGATCTGGTTGGAATTGAGGATGGATAAAAGCCGTACCCTCGAAGGCGAAGGGTAGGGCAGCCATTTATCCGCCAACCGTGCTTACGCAAAAGAGAATGGCGGGGATGGCACAGCAAGAACCGAAAGAAGAGTTACGAGAAAACGCTGGCGGAACTCGGCGTTACCTCGCCCGCCGACGTTGCGAAACATTTTCACGAATGTAAAGCGAACTTCGCGTCACACGACCTGCCGCAAATCACCACCGAAGAGGATTGGAAGGCGGTTCGCGACCGCTGGCTGGCACGTAAGTCCGGCGTTCTGACGCTCATCACCAACAATTGGCTGAAACCGGCGGCGCCAGAACTGAAGCGCGCCACCGGCCTGCACCTCAACGAATTAAAAACGGAAGTGGAGCAAGCGCTGGAAGAGCGGCGCGCGTCGATCGAAGCCGGGGCGGAATTGGCCGCGCTCGAACGCGATCGCATCGATCTTTCCTTGCCCGGGGTGGAACGGCTGCTGGGCACCCGGCACCTGATCCGGCAAACCTACGCGGAGCTGCAGCGCATTTTTCTTTCGATCGGATACACGGTGGTGGAAGGCCCGGAAATCGAGACGCCTTATTACAATTTCGAGGCGCTCAATATTCCAGAGCACCATCCGGCGCGCGACAACATGGATACGTTCTATATCGAAGGGTCCAACCATCTGCTGCGCACCCACACTTCCCCTATGCAGATCCGCACCATGGAGAAACAGCAACCGCCGGTGCGCATCATCGTGCCGGGAAAAGTGTACCGGCGCGACAATCCGGACGCGACGCACGGCTTCATGTTCCATCAGCTGGAAGGGCTGGCGGTGGATGCGGACATCACGTTTTGCGATTTCAAAGGCACGGTCGATTATTTCGTGCGGGAATTTTTCGGGCCGGGGGTGAAGACGCGATTGCGGCCGAGCTACTTTCCGTTTACCGAGCCGTCGGCGGAAGTGGACGCGACTTGCTACGTGTGCCACGGCAAGCGGTTGCCGGGTGTGCAAATTTTCGGGATGGATTGAACTATTCGGCGCGGGAATGGTGAATCCGGCGGTGTATGGATTTGTGAACTACGACGCCCAGCGGGTGTCGGGTTTCGCATTCGGAATCGGCGTCGATCGCTTCGCGATGTTGAAATACGGGACGGATTTGCAGGTGCTTTTCCAGAATGACGTGCGCTTCCTGCGCCAGTTCCCGTAGGAGCATGGTCACCTTGGCAGAGCTTCATCGAGCGAGGAGCCGAAATCGCGCTTCACGTCACGCGTTGAGAATTATGTGCGCTATCGGCCCAGGTATCCTGACGCGCTGCTCGAACTTCTGCACCAGGCTTGGGGATTGACGCCGGAAACGGTGATCGCGGACGTCGGGTCCGGGACAGGGCTGCTGTCGCGGCTGTTTCTGGAAAATGGCAACGAGGTTTTCGGGATCGAGCCGAATGCCGCGATGCGGGAGGCGGGCGAGGAATACCTCGCGGCTTTCATTCGGTTCCACAGCTTGGCCGGGCTCGGCGGAGGCCACCACGCTGGCGGACGCGAGCATGGATGCGGTGGTGGCAGGCCAGGCGTTTCATTGGTTTGAGCCGGTGGCGGCGCGGGCTGAGTTTCAACGCATTTTACGCCGCGATGGTTGGGTGGCGCTGATCTGGAACGAGCGGCTTACGGAAGCGTCGGCGTTTTCGCGGGAGTACGAGCGGTTGCTGCAGAAATTCGGGACGGACTACGGCGGGTGCGCGAGACGTATCCGACTCGGGACAAGATGACTCGGTTTTTCGGGCACGCGGATTTTTGCGAGGATCGATGTGGAGAATGGGCAGGCTAATGGATTATGAGGGATTGCGCGGGCGGTTGCTGAGTTCGTCGTATGCCCCGGACCAAGGGCACCCTCAACACGCAGGCGATGATCGAAGAGTTGGCACGAATTTTTGACGAACATCAGACCGAGGGCCGCGTGAAATTCGAATACGAAACGCGGGTGTACTCTGGGCGGCTCGGCTGATGGCGGGTAACGAATGAAAGTTCTTTACAACGTGCTGAAGGAATTCGTGGAGGTCACCGCGGCGCCCGCCGAGGTGTGTTCGCGACTTTCGCTGTCCGGCACTTCGGTGGACGCGATCGACGATACGCCGGCGGGCCCGGTGCTGGACGCCGAGGTAACCATCAACCGGCCGGATTGCCTGGGGCATTACGGAATCGCGCGAGAAGTGGCGGCGCTGTACCGCCTACCGCTGAAGCCAGTGCGCCCGAAATTTACCGAGGCTCGGCGACACGGCCGCGAGCGTGGCGCGCGTGGACATCGAATCTCCGGACCTGTGCGGGCGCTACACGGCGCGGGTGGTGCGCGGGGTGAAGGTGCGAACCGTCGCCGGATTGGCTGCGGCAACGGCTGGAGGCGCTGGGACAGACGTCGATCAACAACGTGGTGGATGCGACCAACTACGTGATGTTGGAGCTGGGGAAAGCAACCCACGCTTTCGATCTGGACCGCCTGGCCGGACGGCACATCATCGTGCGGCGGGCCAAGCCCGGGGAGAAGATGCGCACTTTGGATGGCGTGGAACGCACGTTGACCAAGGACATGTGCGTGATCGCGGACGAAGCGCATGCGGTGGGGATTGCCGGAGTAATGGGCGGAGAGGAAAGTGAAATTCGCTTGGCCACGCAAAACGTGCTGATCGAATCGGCATGGTTCGATCCGATTTCGATTCGGCGAACGTCCAAGACGCTGGGATTGCGCACCGAAGCGTCGCAGCGGTTTGAACGCGGCGCGGATTTGGAGATGACCGACGTGGCTTCGCGGCGGGTGGCTGAATTAGTTCAGCAACTGGCCGGGGGCGAGGTGCTGGCAGGAGTGGTGGATGTGTTCCCGGGCCGGGAACCGCAGCGCACCATCGATTTTTCGCGGCAGGAGCTCTTGCGCATCATGGGCGCGGACGTGCCGGACCGGGAGATCGAAGAAATATTGGGAGCGCTTGGTTTTCAGCCGGTGCGCAGCGATGCGAATCGCGGCAGCGCGGGATCGCTGGCCGCGGTGTGGAGATGCCAGCAACCGTCATGGCGGCCGGACGTTACCCGCGAGATCGATCTGATCGAAGAGGTTTCGCGGATCTACGGCCTGGAGAAATTTCCGGCCCGATTGAGCGGGACGCAACTGCCCGCGGGAAGATTGCCGCATGCCGCGGCGGAGGACCGGTTGCGCGAGCGATTGGTCGCGCTGGGATACCACGAGATTGTGACCATTCCGCTGGTGGATCCGAAATACGACGCGACGTTTCGCAGCGAGGGAACGACTCCGGCAGTGGTGGGCAACCCGCTCGCGGAAGATGCGTCGGTGATGCAATCCTCCGGAATCCTGAACATGATTCGCACCCTGGAGTGGAACCTGAACCGCGGCCAGCGCAATCTGCGGTTATTCGAAACCGGAAAGAAATACGAGCTGCGCGATGGGTCGCCGCACGAAACGCGAATCCTGACGCTCGGCGCTACCGGGCTGGCTCGCGAGAAGAGCATTCATGAGAACGCGCGCGAGTTTGAGTTCGCCGATCTGAAAGGCGAGCTGGATGGTGTGGGCGAGCTTGCGGGAGGGTGGGTTTGGACACATGGCGGGCCGCCCTGGCTGGCGACGGGACGCGCGGCGCAAATTGCGGTGCAGGATGCGGGCGGAGAATCGATCGGTGCGATGGGATTGCTGGGACCGCGAGCGGCGGAGAGTTTTAAGTTGCGGCAACCGGTGTATGTGGCGGAGCTGATTCTGGCGCCGGTGCTGGAGGCCATTGAGAAATCGCAGGCGGGTTTACATTACCAGCCGGTGCCGCGGTTCCCTGCGGTGGTTCGCGATTTCTCGCTGGCGCTTTCGGATGTAACTACGTTCGATCAGGTGGAGGAAACGATCCGGGGGTTAGAGATCGCGGAGCTGCAGAGGATCGAAGCGAAGGATCTGTATCGCGGGAAGAATTTGCCGGCGGGGAGGCATTCGCTGCTGGTGCAGGTAACGTTGCAAAGCGCGCAGGCGACTTTAACGGATGAGCAACTGACGGATTTTTCGTCGCGGATTGTGGCGGCGCTGGAGAAAAACCTGGGGGCGACCCTGCGGGTTAGGTGAGGCAAGACAAATTCGGAACATTCACCCTGGGGTTTGCGGCGGTTTAGGGTGTGCGGGCACCGATAAGACCTACGGTGGACCCCTGGGTTTCGAAGGATAAAGGCGTCGAACCGTACGTCAAAATCCCAACCGCAACACCCACTCTGGCCTTGCGGAGTTGCCAGACCCGGCTGACAATGGAGCTGCCCTCGAGGAGGTTGAACCCGTGAAAATCGAGATCTTCGATCAGAGTTACAACGTAAACGCCGAGTCGGACGAAGCGTATATGAAGGAACTGGCGGCGTACGTCGACGGCAAGATGCGCGCGGTGGCCGAAGCAACGCACCTGGTGGATTCGGTGAAGGTGGCGGTGCTCGCGGCGCTGAACATGGCCGATGAATTGTTCGCCCTGCGGCAGGAGCGCGAAGAATGGAAGGGACCGGTGCGCGAGCGGGTAGAAAGGTGCGTGCAGCTGGTGGACCGCGTTCTCGATAATCCGGCGGCCTGAACCACCGGAAGTGGCGACCCTACAAACGGAACCGGCAAAAGGAGCGGCGCCGCAAACCGGAGCTCCAGTTGGCAGCCCCGGCTCGACCCGTGCGATGGTTAGCCCAATGGGCACAACCATTTCCGGGGAAGGGCCATCTGCAGTAGTATTAAAGACAGTTCTGTATCCGCCCCGGCGGACGAATCAGTGCCTCACACAAAATTAACTCGCTGGATTATGGTGTCGGCAGCGCTGCTGGCGTTGCTGGTGCTCACGCTGTCAGTAAGCGGCATCGTTCATCACCACACCGGTTGTACCGAATCGACCTGTTCGATCTGCCATCTGAGCCATCAGGCGGTCGATCCGGAACGGTCGGGACTTCCGGCCACGGATTTCGAAATGGTGGCGATCCAGATCGCACCTAGCGAATCCGAGTACAGCCCCGGCCCGATCTCGCGGCAGATTCCCGCCCGCGCTCCACCCTCCGCTTAGTGTTCATCCGTCTTGCGCCCGTTTTGGGCGTGCCGATAAGTCAAATCCAATTCTGGAACGAGAGAGCCGACTTTATGCAACCGCTACTACGAATCACAGTATTTTCCGCCGCCGTCCTATGGGGCGGCACCGCGTCTGCGCAAGGTCCGGTGAAAATCACGCTGGACCAAGCGGTCGAGATGGCCCACGACCACAACCATGCGTTGAAGGCGGCGCGCACGACCATCCTGCAAAATCAGGCGCAGGAGATCACCGCGAATCTGCGGCCCAATCCAACGCTGTCCGGAGACTCGCAGTTCCTGCCGGTTTTCCAGCCCGGCAGTTTCACCACCAACTACGTCAATGAGATTACCCAATTCGATGTTGGCATCGGCTACCTGTTCGAGCGCGGGGGAAAGCGGCATGCCCGCCTGGAAGCCGCTCAGGATGCGACCGCCGTGACGCGATCCACGGTGGATGACAACGAGCGGACCCTGGCCTTTTCGGTGGCCACGCAATTTGTGAACGTGCAACTGGCGGAATCGACGCTCGATTTGGCGCTACAGGACGTGAAGAGTTTCCAAGACACGGTGAATATCAGCGAGTCCCGCTACCAAGCGGGTGACATGAGCGAAGCGGACTATCTGAAGATCAAGCTGCAATTGCTGCAGTTTCAATCCGACGTTGCCAATGCGCGGATGTCGCGAGCGACATCGCTGGTCAGTCTGCGGGAATTCCTGGGCTACGAATCGGTCCCTGCGGATTTCGATGTGGCCGGAGAACTGGAATACCAGCCATTGAATCGCAAGGAAGAAGATCTGGCGGCGATGGCCTTGAAGCAGCGGGCGGACTTGCGCGCCGCACAGCAAGCGATCACCGCGGCGCAGAGCCAGATCGCGCTGGCGCAGGCGAACGGCAAGAAAGATATAACCGCCAGCATCGATTACAGCCACGTATCCGGGTACAGCTCGCTGTCGATATTCGGAAGCATCGATCTGCCGATTTTCGATCGTAACCAGGGGGAAATCGCCCGCACGCGTTACGCGCTGACCCAGGCGCAAGAGCTGGAGTTAGGGGCAGCGGAAACGGTGGTGGGCGATGTGGACACGGCCTACGAGACGCTGCATGCGAACGATGAAGTGATGGGGTTGTATCGCGGCGGCTATCTGGATGATTCGCAGAAGTCGCGGGACATTAGCGAATACGCGTACCAGCGGGGCGCGGCCAGCCTGCTGGACTTCCTGGATTCGGAACGAAGCTATCGGGCGATCCAGTTGGCGTACCGGCAGGCGCTGGCGGCCTACGCGCTGGCCCTGGAACAAATGCGGGAAGCGGTCGGAACAAGGAATCTTCCATGAAAGATTGTGTGCGTTTTTTACTCAGCACGGGCGTCGCCGCGGGTTTGTGCTTCGGCGGCTGCGGCGGATCGGGAGAACAGGCCAGCAAGATGACCTCGTTCTCGACCGCGGAAAGCCCGGAGGCCAAAGCCGAGCTGTTCTCGCTGCCCGCGAATCAGATGGCCCATATCCAGGTGCTGCCGGTGGAGCAGGCGGCGCTGCCGCGCACGCTACGGCTGACCGGGGCGGTCGAGTACAACGACTTCAAGACCACCCCGGTAATCTCGCAAGTGGGCGGGGCGGTGAGCCGGGTGGTGGTGGTGCCGGGTGAGAAGGTGGCCGCCGGCCAGGCACTGCTTTACGTGGCCAGCCCGGACTTCTCTCTTCTCCGCTCGGCTTACATCAAAGCGCGCGACGCATTTCAGCTGGCGGACAAGTTTTACCTCCGCGCGAAGGATCTCTACCAGCACCACGCCATAGCCGAGGCGGATTTGGAGCAAGCGGAATCGACCCGAGCGCAAGCGCAGGCGGACCTAGAGTCCAGCACCGACGCCATCCGCGTCCTGGGAATTGCCGATCCGGAAAAAATTGTCACCAAGCCGGCCTCACCGGAAGTACCACTGTACTCGCCGGTAGCGGGAGAGGTGGTGGACCGGCAGTGCTCGCCGGGACAATTGCTAGCGGCGGGCGGGACGACCTGTTTCACGCTGTCGGATATGAGTTCGGTATGGATTCTGGTGAACATCTACCAAAACGACGTGCCGTACGTGCACGCCGGGGACGAGGTGACGGTCACCAACGAATCGTATCCGGACGTTATCGTGCACGGCAAGATCGCCTACATTTCTCCGGCGCTGGATCCGAACACGCGCACGCTGCAGGCAAGGATTGAAGCGCCGAATCCGGGCGAGCGGCTGAAAAAGGAAATGTACGTGACCGCGGAGGTGCGCGCGGGGACGATCGCGAACGCGCTGCTGGTCGCTAATTCCTCGGTGCTGCGCGATGAACAAAACATGCCGTACGTGTACGTGCAAACGGGAAGCAATCAGTTTGCCAGACGGGACGTGACCCTGGGGGAAAGTAAGGACGGAAAAACGCAAATCGTGACCGGGCTGCGAGTGGACGACCGAGTGGTCGCCGACGGCAGCCTGTTTCTGCAATTCCAAAATTCGCTGCAGCGCTGAGGGACAACCGGCCTTAGATGATTCATTACATCGTTCAATTCGCGCTCCGACAGCGCTTCCTGGTCATGATCCTGGCGGTGCTGGTGCTGGTCGGCGGGGCCATCTCCTTCCAGCGGATGCCGGTGGACGCTTACCCGGACCTATCGCCACCGCTGGTGGAAGTGATCACCCAATGGACCGGGCACGCGGCCGAGGAAATCGAGAGGCTGGTGACACTGCCGATCGAACTGCAGATGAACGGCGTTCCGCACATGACCTACATGAGGTCGATCTCACTGTACGGATTGTCCGACGTGATCATGACCTTCCAGGACGACACCGATAATTACTTCGCGCGGCAAATTGTGTTTGAGCGGCTCTCCGAGGCCAACCTGCCGCCGAACGTGACCGGCAGTCTGGCACCGCTATCGAGCCCGTCAAACCTGGTCTACCGCTACGTGATCGAGAGCCCGGACCGCACGCCGCAAGAACTGAAGACTTACGAGGATTGGGTAATCGAGCGCGCCTATAAATCGGTGCCGGGCGTAGCGGACGATTCCGGCTTCGGCGGCACGGTAATGCAATATCAGGTGCTGCTCGATCCAGCCAAGATCTACGGCTACCACGTTCCCTTGCCGCAAGTGCTCAACGCCCTGTCTGCCAACAACGCCAACGCCGGCGGCGGCTTTTACTCGCAGGGTTCGCAATTCTTCTACGTGCGCGGACTGGGGCTGGTGACCAAGACCGAGGATATCGGCGACATCGTGGTGGGGAACAACAATGGAGTGCCGGTGCGCATCCGCGACGTCGGCGAGGTGACCATAGGCAACGCACCCCGGCTGGGAGAATTCGGCTTCCAGAACGACGATGACCGGGTCGAAGGCGTGATCCTGATGCTCACCGGCGAGCAGACGCAGAACGTTCTCAAGGGTGTGGAAGCAAAGACCATCGAGATCAACCGGGACCTGCTGCCGCACGATGTGAAAGTGCGTCCGTACTACGACCGCAGCGACCTGGTGCAGGTAACCATCGACACGGTGGAAGACAACATGCTGCTGGGCATGGGCCTGGTGTTGATTGTGTTGATCTTCTTCCTGGTGAGCGTGCGCGCAGCAATCATCGTGGCTCTGACGATTCCGCTGAGCCTGCTGTTTTCTTTTATCTTCCTGCACGGACGGGGCATACCGGCGAACCTGCTTTCCATCGGGGCCATCGATTTTGGAATCATCATCGACGGCACGGTGGTGATGATGGAAAACATCTATCGGGAACTGGCCGCACGCCACGGGCAAGAGTACAAACTTCACGACGTGATCATTGCGGCGGCGCACGACGTGGACCGCCCCATCTTTTATTCCATCGCGGTGATCCTGGCCGGGTACATTCCGATCTACGCGCTCACCGGGCCCTCCGGGAAGCTGTTCCACCCGATGGCGGAAACGATGTCGTGGGCGCTGCTGGGCTCGCTGATCTTCACGCTGACATTGGTTCCGGTGCTGGCTTCGTATTGGTTCACGCGCGGAGTGAAGGAAAAGGCAAATCGGGCGTACCAATGGCTGAAGGATGAATACGCTTCGGAACTGCGCTGGTGCCTGGACCGTCCGGAGCTGACCATGGTGCTGGCAACCATCATTTTTGGCGCGTCGCTTCTTCTGATCCCGTTCATCGGCGGCGAGTTCATGCCGCACCTGGACGAGGGAGCGATGTGGGTGCGCGCCACGATGCCGTACACCATCTCGTTTGAGGAAGCCGCTAAATTTGCACCGCAGATCCGCAAGATCCTGATGGATTACCCGATGGTCACGGAAGTGGGCTCGGAGCTGGCGCGTCCCGACGACGGGACCGATCCTACCGGGTTCTTCAACTGCGAGTTCTACGTGGGGCTGAAACCTTATAAGGATGCGACGTGGAAGAAGGGGTCGATCCACAACAAGGCCGAACTTACCAAAGAAATTCAGAAAAGGGTGGAATCGTATCCCGGGGTGATTTTCAACTTCACGCAGCCGGCGGAAGACGCGGTGGATGAGGCGCTCACCGGTTTGAAGAGCGCACTGGCGGTTAAAATTTTTGGTCCGGACCTGCAAGTACTCGAAGACAAAGCGGTGGAGATCAAGCGGGTGCTGCAGCAGGTGCCTGGCTTCACGGAACTTACGGTGGTGCGCGAGTTGGGGCAGCCCAGCGTGCAGATCGACGTGGACCGCGAAAAAATCGCGCGTTACGGCATCAATGTGTCCGACGTCGAAGGGGTGATCCAAGCCGCGGTGGGCGGGCAAGCGGCTACCCAAGTGATCCAGGGCGAGCGGTTGTTTGACCTGGTGGTGCGCATGAAGCCGGAATACCGGTCGAGCGAGCACGCCATCGGGAATTTGCTGGTGCCTACTCCTTCCGGACAGCAGGTTCCGATTTCCGAACTGGCAACGATTCATCAGGGCAATGGCGCGTCGTTCATTTATCGCGAAAACAATTCGCGGTACATCGGAGTGCAATTCAGCATTGAGGGGCGCGACCTGGCGCGGGCGGTGAACGAGGCGCAGAAGGCGGTCGAGTCGTCGGTCACACTGCCGCAGGGGTACCACTTGGACTGGGGCGGCGAATACAGTGAATACGTCGCTGCGCGGCAGCAGTTCGCGCTGATCGGGCCGCTCGCGGTGCTGCTGATCTTTATGATCTTGTTTGCGCTGTACGGCAATTTCAAGTTTCCGATCACCGTGCTGATCGGCGTGGTGATGACCGAACCGGTGGGGGCGCTACTGGCGCTCAAACTCACGCATACGACGTTCAGCGTTTCGTCGGTGCTGGGCCTGCTGGTGCTGATGGGCGTGTCGGCCGAGACCGCGATCATCGACGTTTCCTACATCAACAAGCTGCGTCTCGAAGGGTATGGCATCCGCAAGGCTACCTTGGATGGGTCGTTGATCCGACTGCGGCCAATCATGATGACGGCGCTGGTGGCCTGCCTGGGTCTGTTGCCCGCAGCGCTTTCCACCGGGGTGGGATCGGACTCCCAGAAACCGTTTGCGATCGTGATTGTGGCGGGCTTGATCTCGCGGCTGTTTCTAGGCCGGATCGTGAGCCCGGTGCTCTACCAGATGGTGGCGCGGGAGGGCGACGTGCTGAAGGTGTAGCGTTTCGCTGTGAAGTAGCTTCGATAGCAACCGCGGATTATCCGCCGCCGAGCGGCGGGAGAATGGAAGACGACCCCAGAAGGAAAATCACTCCTACCACCACGCTGTAGCCTGCGGTCACTAAGGTAATGGCGCGTGCGATGGCCGGCCGGCGGCTTCCTGCGCGTGACAGACCTGCCATCGATGCGCACATCACGGTATTCGTCGCGATCAGGCCCACCAGAAACATGGCCAAGCCCAGAAATCCCCTTGCGGTTCCGCCGAGGTTTGCTGCCAACAGGAACAGCAGCAACTGGCTAGGAGTTTCCGCGCCCAAGCCATGGATGATGCCGACGATGAAAGCGGGGGTGTTTGCGTGCGCCCAGTCGATCGGTTCGGGCTCTGGCAGCGGCCGGGAGTGAAACATTTGGCGCACGCGCCAGACCGACCATCGCGCGGCGTTGGCGAGCAGCAGAAATCTAGAGGAAGGCACCCAGTGTGGGTGGTGACGGGTACGAAACAGAGTGGCCAGGACGTAGACGCCTAGGATCAGCAGGGTGAGGCCCACCAGGCGTTCGGTCCAGCGGTCGATTCCAGCGGGTAGAGACTTCTGAAAGAAAATCACGGCGGCGGCCAGCACGCTGACGGTGGAGGCGTGACCTAGGACGTAGAACATCCCCAGGCGCATGGCCCGGCGCGGGGACTCCTCCAGGCGGGAAAGATCAGAGATCGCGGCGATATGGTCGTAGTCGATCCCATGGCGCAGACCCATGACCGAAGCTGCGGTTAGCGCCAATCCCAGATCGATAGAGTGGCCGGGGATCATGCGAAGCATGGTCGCACTTAGGGGATGAGGAAACAAGGCCACCAGGGCTGGAAGGGGCCGGACCGGGCCAGATCAGGGGCCGATGGGTGTGGCCAGAGCGCCTGTGGGCGGAGAGCGAAGGTTGGGTGGCCTTAGGGCGCGCCGCGGTAGGGCCTATCGTAAATCACAAGGGAGCCGATCCACTCGGCCGTGCGGCGCTAAACCCTGAACCCCACGTGTTAAGTCGGGCGCCCAGCGCCTGCTTTAAGGCTTTCCCGTGCCCACTCCCGACCCCGAATTCGTCCCCGGAACAGCGCGGGACGCGCTTCCGGATGCGAATTCGGAATCGGGGAAAGGCTGGGGACATGCACAAGGGCAGGACGACGCGGGCACCCTGGGATCCAGTGTTGGTTCAAAAGGTTTTCGCGCAGTCACCTGCTTCGCAGAACAGCTCCCCGATGATTGTAGCAGGGGTGGAGATGCCGCGGGGCGGGAGTCCGCGAGAGGTGAGCAAGAGGTTCGCAAGAGGTAAGAGCGTTTGGCGAGGCCCGGATTTTACTTTTCTTTCGCGGCGGCAGCCTCTAGTCTCTAGAATCCGGCGTTTATCGGACCCTATGCGACTCTTATTCATTGGCGACATCGTTGGCTCTCCGGGGCGAAGGATCGTTCACGACCGGGTGCAGGACATTGTGGCGCAGAGGTCGGTGGACCTGGTGATCGCCAACGCCGAGAACTCCGCGGCGGGATTCGGCATCACACCTAAAATTGCGGAAGACTTGATCGCGCTGGGAATTTCGGTGCTGTCGGGCGGCAACCACATCTGGGATCGCAAAGAAATCTTCGAATATTTCCCGCACCAGCCCCGGCTGCTGCGGCCGGCCAATTTTCCGCCCGGTTCGCCTGGGTCGGGACTATACGTGGGGGAGAAGAACGGAACGAAATTCGCGGTCTTGAATTTGCAGGGACGCACTTTTATGACCCCGATTGACGACCCATTTCGAACCGCCGCTGCGGAGCTCGAGAAAATTCCGCCGGACGTCAAAGTGATCCTGGTGGATATGCACGCGGAAACCACTTCGGAGAAGCAAGCCATGGGCTGGTTCCTGGATGGCCGGGTGTCCGCAGTGGTGGGAACGCACACTCATGTGGCCACCGCGGATGCCCGCATTCTGCCGGGGGGCACCGCGTTTATCACCGATGTGGGTATGACCGGGCCGCATGATTCGGTGATCGGAATGGAGAAGGATCCGATCATCCGACGCTTTCAGGATGCGCTGCCGGCGCGGTTCTCGGTGGCGGAAGGTAACGTGCAGATGAACACGGTGCTCATCGACGTCAACCCGGAGGATGGGCGCGCGCTGAAAATCGAGCGGGTGACGTTTCACATCGACTGATCCGGTGATCCCGAGCGATCGAAGCATTACCATCGCGATTCGTTCGCCGTGGATGCGGTTTTGTGCCGCGCCGTCTTTTCGCCATCAAATATGATCTCGCCAAAGTGGATTCCGAACCGCGGTACCCTTGCCCAGCGCAGTTTTATGTTGCGAGTGTGCGGCGTTCTGATTCTTGTGGCGGCGATGGCGATGCTGGCGGTCGCGCAAACTCAGCCATTCGACGAAGAGCAGGACCTCCTCGCGCAAACCCGCTTGTTCCCGGACGCGGGTCCGGATGTGCGCGCGATTCGGCGCGGCACGGCGGGGCTTTACTACGTGCTGTCGGGGCCAGGAGCAATCGTCGAAATATATTCCACGGTGGGAAAGCGGATCGGACAAATTTCAGCGGCGGGGCCAGAATCCAAGGAAGCTGCGGCGGCCTATGGGCAGGATCTGGACGTCGACGCAGCGGGCCGGATCTACATTGCGGATAGCGGCGCCGCGGCGGTGGATATTCTTGCCGCGGATGGCCATGAAACCGGACGCATCGGGGTGGCCGCGCCCACTTCGGTGGCGGCGCTGGCGGACGGCGAAGTTGCAGTGGCTAGCGTACAGTCCAATCACCTGGTTGAAATCTTCGATGCCAAGGGAGAAAGCATTCGCGATATCGGTTCGTTATTCGACCTCGCCGATCGTTCCCGGCTCAACCGCTTCCTGAACGCCGGACGCCTGTTCGCGGATTCCCAGGGTCACATTTATTACGCGTTCAGCTATGTGCCCGAACCGACGGTAAGGCAATACGACATGCTGGGACATGTATCATTGGAATTTTCCGAAACGGCGATCGAATATTTGCCGCGAGCCCAGGCCGCGCGCCGTGAAATCGCGCGGCAAGACGATAGCTCCGGCACGCCGACGTTGAAACCGGTGATTGACGCATTTGGCCTGGATCCACAATCCCACGAGATATGGATGGCGCTGGGCGATCAGCTCGTGCGCTTCGATCGCGACGGCAATCGCCGCGCGACCTACCGCACCTATACCAAAGAGGGAGGGCGGGTGGTGCCGGTTACCATCTTGGTCGAGCCGGACCGCTTGATCCTAGCAACCAACGCGGCGGGCATTTATGCCTTCGGCCGGCCCGACCATCCGAAGCCAGCGACGCCGGCCACAGTGGAACAGCAAAACCCGACACCGTAGTTTTCCTTGCGGGCGTCGTTCCTGACACAAGAAAAACAGAAGAAAGCAATGCAAAAATGGGCTTGTGGAAATCCTGTGAGTTTTGTGTGGGAGCTGTGAATCCGCTTCGCTCAATTTTCTCTTGCTCTAAACGCTCGATTTAGGCAGAATCCCGGCTCGCGTCTCACCAGTGTTGCCCGATGCGAGTGGTTCGGGGGTATGAGCAGCCGGCAACCTGCCCGCCATAAAAATTCGAGAGCCTCGCGTTAAAGGGTGTTTTTGCACAGCATTTCCACAATGGTGGAAATCGCCGGAAGGGTTAGCTTTGCCGATGAACCGTTGGGACAAGATACTTCAGCACATGGAGCGTCGCGTCAATCCCCACAGCTTTGCCACCTGGTTCCGTCCCACTCGCCTCGAAAACGAACAGGAAGATCGCTTGGTGGTGCGCATCCCCACCCGGCTGTTCCGGAAACGCCTTACGGAAACCTACGGACAGTTCTTGCAGGCGGTACTGGCCGAACTGGGCATGCCCAACCTGCAAATCGACTTTATCTGCACCGAAGTAGCCGAGCCGCCGGCTGCGCCACCGCCGCAGGCCCGGCTGGATTTCGATTCGGCGAGCAACCAACTCAATCCGCGCTACCGGTTCGATACGTTTGTGGTGGGCGGGAGCAATCAATTCGCGCACGCCGCGGCGCGCGCGGTGGCCGAGCAGCCTTCGAAGTCCTACAACCCGCTGTTTCTTTACGGCGGAGTGGGATTGGGCAAAACGCACTTGATGCAGGCGATCGGGCACGAGTTGAAGTTGCGCAACCCAGCATTGCGGCTGACCTACGTCAGCGCGGAAAAATTTACGAATGAAGTGATCGCCGCGGTGCGCTTCGACCGTATGGCCAGTTTTCGCGACCGCTTCCGGACCATGGATGTACTGCTGGTCGACGACATTCAGTTCATCGCCACCCGCGAACGGACCCAAGAGGAATTCTTCCACACCTTTAACGCGCTGTACGATCAGCAGAAGCAGGTGGTGATTTCGTCGGATTGCCCGCCGAAAGAAATTTCCTCGCTGGAGGAACGTCTGCGCTCGCGATTTGAGTGGGGTCTGATCGCGGACATCCAGGCGCCAGACCTGGAAACCAAGATCGCCATCCTGCAGAAGAAAGCGGACACCGAGCACGCCATTCTTACCGATGATGTGGCCGAATACATCGCGCGTTCGATCAAGTCGAACGTGCGGGAGTTGGAAGGCGCGTTGATCCGGCTGATCGCCTATTCCTCGCTGACCGGCTCGGACATGACCATCTCCACCGCGCAGCAAGTGCTGAAGAACATCATCGATACGCAGGAAAAGAAAGTCACGATCGATCAGATTCAGAAGCGAGTGGGAGACCACTTTGGCTTGCGGCCGCAGGATTTGAAAGTGCGGAGCAATTCCAAAGTGATCGCCTTCCCGCGGCAGGTGGCGATGTTCATCGTGAAAAAGCTTACCTCGGCGTCGTTGCCGGAAATTGGACGTCAGTTTGGCGGCAAGCACCACACCACGGTGATGCACTCGATCAATAAGATCGAGACGCTGCGGCACAGCGACAAAGATTTAAACAAGACTATCAACAAGCTACTCGACTCATTCGGATAGGCTTACCTAATAAGGTATGCCCCCTCTCTGTATATCGGTTGTGTATAAATCTGTGGACGTAAATGTGGACCCCGGGCTAGCCTTCACCCAGATCGGTTTTATCCGCCGTAACGCAGCAAGGTACACAGACCATGACCAGCCAGAAAACACATCCAGCGCTGAATGGAAACGGGTTTTACATGATTTACACAGGTGCGGCGACGGCGACGGGTTTATATTAATAGTGGTTAAAGATTAAGATCCTAAAGCTACCCGGTAGACCGCCTAATAACGAGGGGAAGACAGAATGGAATTCAGCGTTAAAAAATTTGATCTGCAAGAAGAGCTGGAGCTGACCCAAGGTGTGGTCGAACGCAAGACCACCATCCCCATTCTTTCCAATATCCTCGTGGAAGCCACCGGCAACCGGTTGACCATTACCGCCACCGACCTGGAGCTGAGTATCCGCACGTCCTGCGACGCAAAAGTGAAGACGGAAGGTTCCGGCACGATACCCGCTAAGAAGCTGCTTGAATTGGTGCGCCTTTTGCCCGACGAAGAAATCAAATTCAAATTACTTGACAACCATTGGGTTCAGATCGTGTGCGGGCGCAAGACCTATAAGTTGGTGGGGATGTCGAAGGATAATTTTCCGGCATTGCCGCCGTTTCCGCACGCGTTGGTGAAGATTCCCGCCAAGTTGGTTTCCGGGCTGGTAGCCAAAACCAGTTTTGCGATCTCCATGGAGGAATCACGGTACACGCTGAACGGCGCGCTGCTGGTCCTGAAGCCTAACGCCATCACCATGGTGGCGACGGACGGTCATCGCCTAGCCATGGTGGAGGCGGACCACAAGCTGGAAGGGTTGGGTAGTGAGCTGCGCGTATTGGTTCCCAAAAAAGCCATGTCGGAAGTCCAGCGGTTGGCTGCCGATGCGGACGAAGATGCGCTGATCGATTTCGCGCAAGATGAAAGCCACCTATTTTTCCAGCGTGGCGAGCGGCTGCTCACATCGCGAAAACTCACCGGGCAATTTCCCAACTACGAAGCCGTACTGCCCAAGGATCCCAACAAGACGGTGACCCTGGAGCGCAACGAGTTGCAGGATGCACTCAAACGGGTATCGCAACTCGCCGACCAGCGTTCGCATGCGGTGAAATTCACTTTGGCCGCCGAAGGCTTGGAGATTTCATCGTCTAGCCCGGAGTATGGCGAAGCGAAAGAAGCCATCGAAAAGGAATATAAGGGCGAGCCGATGTCGATCGGCTTCAATGCGCAGTACCTTCTGGATTTCCTCGGGGCATGCGGGGATGGGCCGATCGCCTTTGAGTTGAAGGACGACCAGTCGGCCGGCCAATTGCGTCCTACCGGAGACAGTGCAACCCGCTATAAATACGTGGTCATGCCGATGCGTATTTGATTCGCGCATACTGTTTTCTTCTCCCGTTTCAGGCGCTCGATTCGGCGGCGAATTATGGTCCTCGAAATTTCCTGTTGGGCCGCCGGGTAGGGTCCTGCCAGCGGTTCGGTGGAACTACTCTAAAACACTGAAAAATCTACGGATAAGCGCTCCTAGAAGCCTCGAATTTTGTTGTGAATCCAGCCGGATTTGGGTAAAATTTACTGGTTCGTTCCGGTCAGATTTCCTCTTTTAACCGGCACTTAGCCCGGGTCGCTTTCGCCTCCGCAAGCGACTGCCCCCGCAGTGGGGGGACCAGGACCGCGCCACCCGGACCAACCCCTTCGGGGGAATGAAATAAGTCTTCGCCACGTCTTCCCGAAATTTTCGGAACGAGACGGGATGAAGCCGCAACCCTTCGAGCTCCGCCTTCGGACGGAAGCCACAGGGCAAGGCAAGTGTCGAGCACATCCGCGCGACCGCCTTCCCAGCACATGAATCAGGAGACGTTCAAGCATGTCTGAAAAAGATTCGGGTGCCGTAAAGGCACAGGGGCATAAGTACGACGCGACTTCGATCAAAGTGCTGGCCGGCCTCGAAGCGGTGCGTAAGCGTCCCGCCATGTACATCGGATCCACCGGCGAAATGGGTTTGCATCATCTGGTTTGGGAGGTGGCGGACAACTCGGTGGACGAGGCGCTAGCCGGCCATTGCGACGAAATTAACGTAACGGTGCACGCCGACAATTCGGTGACGGTGGTCGACAACGGCCGCGGAATTCCTGTGGACATGCACTCGACGGAAAAAAAGCCCGCGGCGGAAGTGGTGATGACGGTGCTGCACGCGGGAGGCAAGTTCGATAGCGATACCTACAAGGTATCGGGCGGGCTGCATGGGGTGGGCGTCTCGGTGGTCAATGCGCTGTCGGACTTTCTGTCGCTGGAAATTTGGCGCGACGGCCAGGTATGGGAGCAGTCCTACGAGAAGGGCGCGCCGACTTCGAAGCTAAAGGCTTCCGGCAAGACCCGCAAAACCGGGACCAAGATTACCTTTCATCCCGATCCATCGATTTTCACGGTTTCGGAATTCAGCTACGACACGCTCGCGCAGCGGCTGCGCGAGCTGGCCTTCTTGAACAAAGGCTTGAAGATTACGCTGGAGGACGACCGCAGCGGCAAGAAAGTCGAATTTCGGTTCAGCGGCGGAATCGCTGAATTCGTGAAGCACCTGAACCGCGGGAAAGAGGTGCTGCACGATTCTCCGATTTACATGGAGGGCCGCCGCCAAGACGTGGAAATGGAAATTGCGATCCAGTACAACGACACCTACTCGGAAAATGTTTTCGCCTTCGCGAACACCATCAATACCGTCGACGGCGGCACACACCTTTCCGGGTTCCGCTCCGCTCTTACCCGCACCATCAACAGCTATGCCAACGCCGCCGGGATGCTGAAGGAGCAGAAAGACGAAGTCACCATCAACGGAGACGACGTCCGCGAGGGCCTGGTGGCGGTGGTGAGTGTGAAGTTGCCGCAGCCGCAATTCGAAGGGCAAACCAAAGGCAAGCTGAATAGCGACATCAAGGGAACCGTCGAGCAGTTGGTGAACGAGAAGCTCGGCGAATACTTTGATAAGCATTCGTCGATCGCCCGGAAGATCATTGGAAAATGCATCGACGCTGCGCGTGCGCGCGAGGCGGCCCGCAAGGCCCGGGAGTTGACGCGGCGCAAATCGGCGCTGGATTCTAGCGGCCTCCCCGGCAAACTTTCGGACTGCCAGGAGCGCGATCCGGCCCGGTGTGAGCTATTCCTGGTTGAGGGAGAGTCCGCCGGCGGCTCGGCCAAGGGCGGGCGCGATCGCAAGTACCAGGCGATCCTGCCGCTCAAAGGCAAGATCCTCAACGTCGAGAAAGCCCGCTACGACAAGATGCTGGGGCACGAAGAAATCCGGTGCATCATCACCGCGCTGGGCACGGGCATTGGCAAAGACGATTTCGACCCATCCAAGCTGCGCTATCACAAAGTGATTCTGATGACCGACGCCGACGTGGACGGAAGCCACATTCGTACCTTGCTGCTCACATTTTTCTTCCGGCACATGCGCGAGTTGATCGAGAAGGAACACATCTACATCGCGCAGCCCCCGCTGTATCGCGTGAAGCGCGGGAAGATGGACCGCTACATCCGCGACGAGCGCGAATTTGCACGCGAGCTAATGAAGCGAGCCACCGAAGAGCACGAAGTGAAGGGCAAAGACGGCAAGCCCATCTCCGCCGGAGACCTGACCACGTTCTTGCTGAACGTCCAGGAATACGAGCAGGTGGCGGCCAAGCTGGGGCGCCGGTTGCACGAGCGGACGATTTTGGATCTGCTCGCGGAAAGCGAGATCGAAAAGAAGGCCGATTTCGAAGACAAGAAAAAGCTTACCGCGCTGAGCAAGGCCATGGAGAAGGCGAAGTTGGAGGTCGAAGAGAAAATTGTATTCGACGAAGAGCACAGCATGTACGAGCTGGTGTTCACCAACGGCGGCGAGCGGCGGGTTAACTGGGCGCTGGTCGCGTCCGCTGAATACAAGCGCCTGCGCACGCTGCGGGCTTTGATTGAAGCGCTGAACAAGCCGCCCTTTACGATCGTCCACAAGAACGCCAAAGTCGTGAAAGAAGACGCCAGCGCGTTGCTGTCATACGTGCTCGAAGACGCCAAGAGCGAGTTCAACATCACTCGGTTTAAGGGCCTAGGGGAAATGAACCCCGAACAATTGTGGGAAACCACCATGAATGCGGAGACCCGCACGCTGCTGAAAGTGAAGCTGGAGGACGCGGTTGCGGCGGAAGAAATCTTTTCGACGCTGATGGGCGAAAACGTGGAGATGCGCCGCAATTTCATCAAGGAAAACGCGTTGGAAGTGGTGAACCTGGATATCTAGGGACCGGTGGGCGAAGTTGTTCTACCAACTGACGTGGAAAATTCTGCCGGGCCTGCGGGGTTTGAGCTGCTCGGATTTTGCGGCTTCGCCGACCGGGAGTCCCAACAACGAGCAAGGCGTGGCGTTTGAATGTAAGGATGAGGCTGAATGCACCGCACTTTTGCAGCTGTGGGAAGCGCACTTTGCGCCGGAGCGTTTTACCAATAACGCCTCGGCTTTTGAGACCGTGAAGTCGTACGTGCTGGAGCACACCGGAAGAGCGAGCTAGGGCCGGGACGCAAATAATGGCAGTGCACGCGATTGACAGATCGCGCGAGGGAGCGAATGGCTGACGAAATCAACAAGAGCGAGATAATTTCACGCGATATCGAAGCCGAGATGAAGAAGTCGTATCTCGACTACGCGATGAGCGTGATCATTGGGCGCGCTCTTCCCGATGTGCGCGATGGTTTGAAGCCGGTCCATCGGCGCATTTTGTTTGGAATGTACGAGCTGGGCCTGGCCTCGAACAAGTCCTACCGCAAATGCGCCAAGATCGTCGGCGAAGTGCTCGGCAAGTTTCACCCGCACGGAGATACTCCGGTGTACGACGCGTTGGTGCGCATGGCGCAGACCTTCAACATGCGCTATCCGCTGGTCGACGGCCAAGGCAACTACGGATCGGTGGACGGCGATCCGCCGGCGGCGATGCGGTATACCGAAGCGCGCCTTTCGAAAATCGCCGAGGAAATGCTGGCCGACATCGAGAAGGAAACCGTCGATTTCGTCCCCAATTTTGACGAGAGCACCCAAGAGCCCAGCGTACTGCCAACGCGCACGCCCAACCTGTTGATCAATGGCTCCACCGGAATCGCGGTGGGCATGGCTACCAATATTCCGCCGCACAACCTGCGGGAAACCGTGGAAGCGGCGCTTGTTTTGATCGCCGAACCGGAAGCCAGCCTGAAGCAAGTGATGAAGATTATTCCCGGCCCCGATTTTCCCACCGGCGGATACATCTACGGGCGGGAAGGCATCGAGCAGGCCTATAAGACCGGCCGCGGGACGTTCCAGGTGCGCGCCAAGGCTTCCATCGAGCAGCGCGGCAAGGACCGGCAGGACATTGTGGTCACCGAGCTGCCGTACCAGGTGAACAAGTCGCGGCTGATCGAGCACATCGCGGAATTGATTCAGACCAAAAAGATCGAAGGGATCTCCGACATTCGCGATGAAAGCGATCGCGACGGCATGCGCATCGTCATCGAGATCAAGCGCGATGAAGAACCCACCATCATCTTGAACCACCTCTTCAAGCACACCCAGATGCAGGAATCCTTTGGCATGATCCTGCTGTCGATCGTGGGCGGGCAACCGCGCGAGCTGGGTTTGCTACAGATGTTGCATCTGTTTATCCAGCACCGCGTGGACGTGGTCCGCCGGCGCACCGAATTCGATTTGCGCAAGGCCCAGGAACGCGAGCACATCCTGCTCGGATTCAAGAAAGCGCTGGAGCACCTGGACGACATCATCAAGCTGATTCGCCGGTCAAAATCGCCGAAGGAAGCCAAAGATGGATTGATGGAGACCTGGAAGTTCAGCGACCGCCAGGCGCAGGCGATCCTGGACCTGCAACTGCACCGTTTGACCCAACTCGAGCGCGAGAAGATCCTCGAGGAATTGAAAGAGCTGCAAAAGAAAATCGCCGAGCTGAAGGAAATTCTGGCCAGCGAGAAGAAGTTGCGCGCGGTGATCACCGCGGAGTTGCGCGAAATCGTGAAGGATTATGGGGACGACCGGCGAACGCAGATCGTCGACCGCGTCGACGAGATCAAGATCGAAGATTTGATCAAAGACGAGGAAATGGCGATTACCGTGAGCCACGCGGGTTATATCAAGCGGACTCCGGTGGACATTTACCGCCATCAATCGCGCGGGGGCAAAGGACGCATCGGCGCGAAGACGCGGGAAGAAGATTTCGTCGAGCACCTGTTTCGTGGCCTCGGCCCACAGCTATATTTTGCTGTTCAGCTCGAAAGGCCGGGTGTATTGGCTCAAGGTGTACGAAATCCCCGAAGCGGCGGCGGCCACCCGCGGGAAAGCGATCAGCAACCTGGTGCGGTTCCAGGAGGGCGAGACGCTGCGAGCGGTGGTTCCGGCGCGCAGCCTGGAAGAGGAAGGCCGGTTTGTTTTCCTGGCCACCCGCAACGGCACGGTGAAGAAAACCGGGCTGGCTAGAATTTTCGAACCCTCGGCCGTCCGGGATCATCGCCATCAATCTGGACGGTGAAGACGAATTGATCGGTGCGAAGGTGACCGACGGCAAGCAGATGATTTTCCTGGCGAGCCACGACGGCCAAGCCATCCTGTTCCGCGAAACGGAAGTGCGGCCGATGGGCCGGCAAGCCGGCGGAGTAAACGGAATGGATCTGGCGAAGGACGACTACGTGGTAAGCATGGACGCCGCGCAGGTGGACTTCGGGATCATTGAGAACCAATTCAAGACTCCGTCGCAAAACCTGGACGAGCTGGAAAGCGAGCAGCTACGCGACGCGCTCACCTCGCTGATGCTTACCGTGTCGGAAAAAGGCTACGGCAAACGGACGCCGCTCGCGGAATATCGCGTCACTTCCCGCGGAGGGAAAGGCGTGATCAATCTGAAGTCAACCGACCGTAACGGATCGGTGGTCGCGGCTTTGCAGGTTAGCGAAGAATCCGATGTGATGATTATCACCGGGCAGGGCAAGGTGATCCGCGTCCACTCGGGTGAAATTCGAGAGGCTGGGCGATCCACGCAAGGGGTGCGACTGCTGCGCCTCGACGAGGGCGACCGCATCGCCGCGGCCGCGGCCATTCTGGAAGAAGACGCCGCGGTAGCTCCTGGGGGCGAACCCGAGAAGAAATAGCGCTCGTTGAAAATTGAGCCTCGTCGAATCGATGTATAATCCGCGGATGCAAGCAATACTCGGGCGCACCATTGCCCTCGGCTCGCGGTGGCTCATCTCGATCTGCTGAACAGGAGGACCGGACGTGCAATCTCCGCAACCTGAAAAGTCGAATCCGCCCGTCAACACGGAGCGGCGAGGGCGCATCCTGGGAATCGGCGGTGTCTTCTTCAAATCCGCTAATCGTGATCCGATGCGCGAATGGTATTCAAAGCATCTTGGACTCGCGGACCAAGGAGCAGGCGCGATGCTTCCGTGGCGCCAGCACGACGACCCGCAAAAGGAACACGTTACCGTTTGGACTGTTTTTTCCGCCTCCAGTAACTATTTCGAACCCAGCCAGGCACCGTTCATGTTCAACTACATCGTGGACGATCTGGATGCTTTGCTCGAACGCTTAGAACGAGAGGGAGTAAAGATTGATCCCAAACGAATGAATGAATCATACGGTCGCTTTGCGTGGATCTATGATTTGGATGGGAACAAGATCGAGCTTTGGCAGCCCTCCGCATAGCCCGGAGGGGCTTTCGACTGCACTTACTGACCACCCGCGATTTCTTCGGTTGAAAAGGGGCTTCGCTAAATACGATTGGCGAAGCCTCTTTTTCAGTTTTGCCCGGCTGTGCCACAAAGTCGCTGCTAATTCTCTGCGATTCCAATCACCGCCATCATCCTGCCCGTTTCGCGCTCTCGCCGGTAACTGAAAAAGAGATCGGTGCGGGTGGCGGTGCATAGATCAGTCGCAAAGATGTTTTGCGGCGGCAACCCCGCTTCGAGCAGTATCGCGTGGTTGGCGGCGTGCAGGTCCAGCATGGCGGTGGGCGGTGGGGGCACGTGTCCGGGGGGCATCATGGTCAGCCACGCGAGAGGATTACGTTCTTCGCCAGCGACCAGCGCTTCGTAAGGACCCTCGAACCATTCCTGGGCATTCACGAACTGACTGTCGAACTCCTTCACGACTTCGGGCCCGACCTCAAAGCAGCATCGGGCGATCGCTGGGCCGATCGCCGCCATCAGATTCCTGGGGTGCGATCCATAGAACATCTGCATTTGGCCTACGGTCTTGCCGGCGATGCGCCGCAGCGTTCCTCTCCAGCCGGCGTGAACCGCAGCCACTACCCGCCGCTGGGGGTCGACGATCAGGATCGGGACGCAGTCAGCGGTCTGCACGCTGAGCAGCAGGCCCGGAGTCTGAGTAATTAGCGCGTCGCCCTGAAATGGCGTTTCCGGCGCGCGATCGATGTTGTGGATTACGTCGGAATGAATCTGGCGCAGCGCGACCAGGTGCATGGATTTCGCGTTTATGGCGGCGCGCAGGGTTGTGCGGTTGGTGTCCACCCGCGCTCGGGTATCCCAATCGGTATAGCCGAGATTGAAGACCCTTTCGAGCTTTCGTTTGCCGCTGACGGTCTTCACCAATTCGCTGGCCCCTCCGGGCCGCGTGGAAAATCCATGCCGCAGCCAATCGTAGCGAGCGAGCGGAGATGCCTCCAGGATCTGGATTCCGTTTGTCTTTCGGAGCTTCCAAATATCCGCGGAACTGTTCGCTTCCTTCCGTGGACTTGGCCTAGTTTTCACACCTGTTCTTGTTTTGGACATGACGTGGCCCGGAGGACCCCAACCAGTTCGATGCGCCACAGCCATGCCTGGCCGCGGTGCGCGCCAACACCCATTCATTATAGGATATGCCTTGCTGCGCGGCGCAATTCGCTGCGGGTGCCGCGCGGGGCGTTGGGCGAAGGCCGCGGCTGGAGGCAGGCAGGTCGAAATGATCGTGGGACTGGGCATCGATATTGCCGAAATCGACCGCATCGAAGCGGCCATCACCCGGCATGGTGTGCCGTTTCTCGAGCGCCTGTATACCCCTGCGGAGATTGCCTACTGTGAGCGCCACAGACATAAATACGAGCGCTATGCAGCGCGGTTCGCGGTGAAGGAAGCGGTGATGAAGGCGCTCGGCACCGGCTGGAGCCGCGGGGTGCGCTGGCGCGACATCGAAGTGGTCAATCAGCCCAGCGGCAAGCCCACGTTGCGTCTGGCCGGCGTTGCCGGTGAGCTCGCCGAACGCCTGGGCGTGAAGCATATCTCGATCTCCATCACCCACAGCGGCAACTGGGCGTTCTCCGAGGTGATTTTCGAGAGCTAGTTGGTTGGCTGGATGGCTGGTTACGTCGCCAAGTCGCTACGTCCCAAACCATACAGACATTACCCCGCCTCGATGATAGAAGTTAGGTGCTCACGGGGGGCACACATGATCAGTGAGGAAAACAAGCAATGGGAAGTGCTGTGCGAACAGGCTTCGAAAGAACAGGACTCCGGTAAGCTGATGGTGCTGATCGCAGAATTGAACCGCGCTCTGGCCGAGAAACGCGCTCCGCGACCCAGACTCAAATCCACCGCCTAACTGCTGTTCCCGCTCTGATCTGGTTTACTTGATTCCTGACGCCCGTAGCACGGTGCCTGGAGAGGGTTCATCTCACGGTTTCGAAATCCGCCCGAACCACCGGCTGGCCGGGATCCGCGGAGACCGGAGCCTCCACCCATTGGTTCGCGTCCCAATGGCCAGCGATGCGCATCTTGAGATAGTTTCCGCTAAGGGCCTCGGTCCAGTCGTCGCCACGGCGGTGCAACGTAAGACCCCGCAACGTGTTTCCGAGTTGCGCCTGCGCATTGCGAAATGCCGCGGCCTTCTCGACCCCCAAGGCCCGCAGCGCCCGCGCTCGGACGCGAATCTCTGCCGGCGCTACCTGCTCGGTGGATTGGGCCGCCGCAGTTCCAGGCCGCGCGGAATAGGAAAAGACATGCAAGTAGCTGAACGGCTGTGCGGCTACAAACGCCAGCGTGGCCTGAAAATCCGCTGCGCTCTCTCCCGGAAAGCCAACGATCACATCAGCGCCGATGGCCGCGTGCGGCAATCGCTCGTGGATCAGTTCGAGCCGGCGCGCATAGTGATCGGCGCGATACCAGCGGTGCATACTGCGCAAAACGCGGTCCGCTGCGGACTGCAAGGGCATATGGAAATGGGGCGCCAGGCGCTCGGAGGATGCCACTAGATCCACAAAGTCCTGGGTGACGTCCATGGGCTCGATGGAGCTGAAGCGGAGCTGCTGGAGCGGCGTCTCGCTCAGAATGCGGCCCACCAGGCCGGGCAGTTCGGCGTGCGGCTCTAAGTCGCGGCCGTAACTCCCCAAATTAATTCCACTGAGCACGATTTCTTTCGCGCCGGCGTTCGCCAGGCGGCAGATTTCCGCGATGACCGCATCGGGCGGCAGGCTGCGGCTGCGCCCGCGCACCGACGGAATCACGCAGTAAGCGCAACGCTGATTGCATCCATCCTGAATTTTCAGGATGGGCCGGGTGCGGTCGCCTTCTCCGCCAGTGACTGCCCCCAATGAAATGCTGACCTCCGCGAAAATGTTTCCGGTAAGAATCTTGGCGGGGGCGGGCTCGATCGAAAGCGGGTCGGAATCGAGGCGCGAAAGCGGATAAAAATTTCCCTGGGAGGGCGCAGTGCGTAGAGCGGCCGCGATCGCCGCATTCGCCAGCGCCGGGACAAATTCTTCCCCGGCGATTCGCGGGATTTCCGCTTGGTGGGAGTTCCCGACTACCCATGACACTCCAGGAATGCTCGCCAATTCTTCCGGAGCGCGCTGCGCGTAACATCCGGTGACCACGATGCGCGCCAACGGATTGGCCCGGTGAATCTTGCGAATCGCATCGCGGGTCTGGGCGTCGGCTGCCGCGGTCACGGTGCAGGTATTGAGGACCACCAGGTTGGCCAGGTCGTCCGTGGCAAGCCGGTGGTAACCGCGCGAAACTAGCGCGCCCTCGATGGCGTCGGCGTCCGCCTGGGTCGCCCGGCAACCGAAATTGTGGATGGAAAAGGTCGGCATCTCGGCGTAGTCGTCCGATGGGGTCGGCAACCGGCTTTGGAATTATAGCCGCAAACGGCGCTACTGGGGGATATACGACGAAAGCGCGGGAACCAGTTGAGAGGTAAATTGAAGCGCGCGATCCTGCGCGGAGAGTTCGTTCTCGCCATCCAAAATCGGAGTGATCACTCGAATCATCGAGCCGTCGGAACGATTCTCGCGCACCGCGTCGGTCACCAGAAAAATCTTGGCCCAATATTCGCTGGCAGTCACGCGCCCATGCGCTTGATACCAATAGAGGACCATGTCCCGGTCCATGCCTTTGGCGATCACGTAGCGGTTCACTTCGACGGTGCGCGGGCCGGCCACCGAGATCGGGATGCGGCCCGCTGCGATCGGCGTCCATCCCGAGCCCGGCAGGCAATTCCGTGGGGAATGGATGGTGTCGCCCTGGCGCTGGCTGGGGAAAAAAGCGATGAACAATGAGACGTACGGTTCGTTGGCGCTTCGCTCGTAAACGCGGGAGAGAAACTCACCGGGGCCGAGCGCGCGCAAGATACCCGGGCTGAGTGGTGCGTCCACCCCAGCCCAATCTCCGACGTGCATGGGGAAATTGGGAAGGTCGCTGTGGGGCGGTAGAACCTCTGCCTGGTTCCGTGCCTCCAGCAACGCCGCTGTGCCCGCCAGAAGCAGCGCCAGCGCCGAGAATCGCAGCCAGGAGCTCACCGCCGGGGTCATAGCGCCTCCTGGTGACGTGCATGATCGCGCCAATGCAGCGCCCATTGGATGAAATAGAGCATTCCCAGCGAGAGCACAAAAATAATCCATCCCGAAAAAGTGTGAAAAAACCCATCGGCCTTGTCAGGACTCCAATACTGCCCCAGCAACCCGGTGCCCATCACCCGCAATCCGTTGGCGGCGACGGCGATGGGAATCGCGGCCAGCACCAGAATAATCCGGTTCCCCCAACGCTCTTCCAGCAGCTTGCCGTAAAACACCGCCAGGGTGACCAGCGACATCAACGAGCGAATCCCGCTGCAGGCCTCCACCACCTCGAGCGACATCGACGGCAGCCGAATCACGTTGCCTTCCCGCAGCACCGGCACGCCCAGAAATTGCAACAGGCCAGTGGCCAGCCGCGAAGCCAGGAACTGCAGCGGCAGCGCCACCTCATTGAAAATAATGATCGGAATCGGAATTGCCAGAAACAAAATCGCCCACGCAAAGAACGCCCGGCGGAACATTTCCCAGCCCGCAAAGTAGACGATCATGCCGGCGATCAGAAACAGCAGTGAGGACCGGGACAGAAAATCGTCCGCGCCCAGAACGCCCAGAACCAGTTCCAGCAGCGCTCCCGCCGCGATGACCAGACCGAATCCCGAAGGACGCAACGGAATATTCCGGTAGCTGGCGCGCTCCCGCCACACGATGAACGCGGAAAAGAACGGAACCAGAAAACCGTGTGAGAAATTCGGATCGTCCCACCATTGGCGGACCAGTTCGACAAGAATGTGATGATAGATCAGGGCCAGCAAGAGGAAGAGCAGGGCGCACTGCAGCCGGTTTGGGCGCAGGGGCGCCCGATCGGGGGCAGCCAGGGCGCTCGAATTTACGGTGGAACTCATGAAGTCACAATCGTACCGCGAACACGGGTGTGCGCGCGCGTCACGTATTCTGGGATCGTTGCTGGTAGCAGAGCAGGATCAGGTCGGCGCGCCGGCGTACGTTGAACTTCGCCAATAGATTGGAAACGTGAAATTTCACGGTGCGCTCGGAAATATTCAGGCGGTTGGCGATTTCCTTGTTGGCCAGGTTCTCGAGCAATCCATCCAACACCTCGCGCTCGCGCCGGCTTAGCTCGGTATTCGCTTCGGCCTGGGGCCTACGCCCGCGCATTCCGTTCAAAATCGTATCGACGAACCGCGACAGTAGCTCTCGCGGCACCCAGAAGCCTCCGCTGGCAACCAGCGGCAGCGCATGCACCAATTGTTCGCGCGCCTCAGAATATGTCAGCAGACCTTTCACGCCCATGCGCAGCAGCGCGTAGCTGCTCGCCTCTTTGAATTTCTGATCGACCACGATCAAGCGCCCGTTGGGGTAACGTTCCAGAATGTTTCCGATCAGCGCGTTGGCCGCTCGCGGAGCTGCGTGTGCGTCGACCACAAACACCGCCGCCCGCGGCACCTGCAGCGATCGCAGATCCGGCGCCAGGGTGGATTCCAACTGCTTCACGACCATCTGAAACGGGGTACCCGCGAGTAGCCGATGGAATTCTTCCAGAACCATCGGATGCGGAGACAGTATGCACACCCGCAGACTTTTGGCGGCGTCCTTCACCATATTCCTACGCTAGCTCATTTGCAGGCGCGCGGCAATCTTTCCGGGAGTGCGCGCCATTAACTACTTCATAGCATTTACGCGTCATTCTCTAACTCTGATGACGCCGCGGAAAGCTAAGAAATTGCGGAACCTATGGTCATCGGCTTTCTCGTAAATTGAAAAGTACTATCGATTTCCGAACACGTTAGTACCGATAGGGTCCGCTTGCTTGGTACGTCCAGTGTAGTCCCCAAAGCACTTTCCATCGGCGAGGAAAACCGTTTCCTAACGTCTCAAAATGAAACCGTGCGGTTTGATGTAAAGCCCTTTAAATCAGCAAATTAAGCGCTACTCATTTGGCCATACCCATGCTCTTCAGCAAACTGTGAATTACAAAAAAACAGCACGGACGCAAGGGGGATTCAAAATGAAGACAGCACTCACCACCGGTTTGCTATCGCTCCTGGTCGCCGCCATGCCGACCGCTGCCGAGACGGTCCACACCGCGGCCGCAACCAGCGGCGCTGCCAGTTGGATTCCAGCCTTCGCGACTTCCTATACGCAATACGTCAGCGCGGCTCCGGAACCGCTGCGCTTGGTTATGGTCGGATCGGGAATGATTTTCTTTGCCTTCGTGGTTCGCCTGGTGGCCCGCAAGGGCGCGGTGGCGACTACCCAGATTTAATCCCCTGCTTGGACTTCCCGGCGGGCACCCCCCTCCCCGCTCGCCGGGATTCCGAGCAGCTTCTACGCAAGTCGAAAAAATTTTTTACCCTCGATTGCCTGCCGGCCCTCCCCTCCTTCTACGCTTCACCCTCATCCATCGATGCCGGTGCGCTGCGGCAAGCGAAACATCAGCCAACTTCCCAAGAGAATGCTCGCTCCCACCACCCAGTTTACGAAGTGAAAGTTCCGTCCGCTGGCCAGCACCAGCACCCATTCGAGCAGCACCGGGGGAACCAGCACGCCGGCGGCAAGGATCAGCAAGTCACGCGAGTCACCGAGTTCGGGCGTGAAGGCGGTAACCTCCGTAAACCTAAGCGCCCACCCCAGCGGCACGAACGCCAGGCACAGAAAGAATGCTGCGTAGCCGCGCGAGTCATAAAATCGCAGCGGCGCAGGTTTTCTGAGCAGTGGAGAGGAACGGCTGAGCAGCGCCGCACCCGGACCGAGAGACATGCTGTACGGCAGGATTTTTCCGTCGCGGAAGACGCTCAGCTCCGCCGAGTTGTAGCGGATGGCGATGTTCACAGGATGCGGTGTCCGAAAAATATCCGGGACGATGAGTTGGGGCTCATCATCGGCGGGGTCGGTCATCGGAGTGCGCAGAAGAAATACCAGGTCGTAGCCCTGCTGTGCGACGACGAAGTCAACGTCCTGCGCCCCGTGGCTCAATGACAGGATCCAGCCATTGTTGGGCGGAGCGTCGGTCGCCGGGGTGCATATCATCTGCAGCGTGAATTGGCTGCCTTTCCGTAGTCGAGCCATCCGATCGGGAATAACGGCGGCAGGGAGGTCCGGTCCTGCCGTGGGATACGATGCGACCAGGTCCGCTGTGGAAACCAGGGCGAGGTTGGTCGGATCGGCTGACTCGAGTTCCCGCGAAGACATCGCCCGATCGGCAATCTCGATCCGCGCCACGCGCCCATTCCAAGGGTGATCGCCCGAAGCCGAATCGCCGATGTTCAGCGTGACTCCTGAATCCCAATTGGTGATGCGAGATTGGTGCTGCAGAGTGAAGCCCAGAATCAAACCGAGAGCCAGCCAAAATAAGAAGAGAGTGCGCGCCACCGGCGGCGAAATACATCGGCGCAAGGCGTCGAGTACCGTCGAAGCCCACTGCAGAATCGGTCCGCCTTCCCGCACCAGCAAAACGTAACCAACCAGCCCGCCCAGGGTATTTCCGACCAGGTCCTGCCACGAAGTATCGCGATCGGGAATGTATGACTGAAGGACTTCGATCAGCAGGGAGAAGGCAAAACTCACGAGCGCGGTGCCCAACAGCGGCCCTAATCCCTTCCAACCTTTTCGGCGTGCCTCGGCCGCCAGTCCGAAGCCGAACGGCACGAAAAGCAGAACGTTGAGAAAATCCGTCGGCGGGTCAGAAGGCTTGCCGAGAAACCACTCGAAGAATGGTGGAACGCGCCGGGCGGCAGTCTCCACCGGGAAGGCCTGGAACGGATAGAAGGTAAGGAAGACGATTCCCAGCACCGATAGCCACAGGATGAATAAGGTCCAGCGGGCGAGCAGTGCGCGGCTGGGTTCAGCGTTCGGGCTCGCGGTAATTTTCATTGCGGCTGGGAAGCGGTTAATCCGATCCATTCGGCATAGCCGGCGACGTTCAATACGCCCAGCGGAGCAGTATGCCCCCGGTGGTGTAACCCGCACCCACAGAAACCAGCAAAACCAGATCGCCTTGTTTCAGGCGCTTTTGCTCGACTGCATCGCGCAGCCCCAGCGGAATGGTGGCGGCGGTGGTGTTGCCATAGCGGTCGATATTGATCATTACTTTCGAATCGTCCAATTCCAGGCGTTCCTGCATGGCGCGGATGATCCGCAGATTGGCTTGGTGCGGCACCACCAGCGTCAGATCGTTGGACGTTAGCCCGTTGCGCTGCAGCAGTTCGGTCGCAATCTCGCACATGCGCCGCACTGCATATTTGAAAACGTGCTGCCCTTCCTGGTGGATGTAGTGCATACGCTTGGCCACCGTTTCCTGCGAGGAAGGATTCAGCGAGCCTCCGCCGGGCATGTACAGGCTCATTCCCCCCGAACCGTCCACATCGTTCAGGAAATCGAGCACGCCCTCGGTTGCCGACTCCGCCGGCTCGACCAACACCGCGCCCGCACCGTCGCCAAACAATACGCAGGTGGCTCGATCGGTAAAGTCCATTACCGAAGTCATGGTGTCGCTACCGATCACCAGCACCTTGCGATGGCTCCCGGCACCCACAAATTGCGAGCCTACCGTCAACGCGTAGACGAACCCCGAACACGCTCCGGATAGGTCGAATCCCCACGCTTTCTTCGCTCCCAGGCGGTCCTGCACCAGGCACGCGGTCGCCGGAAAAAACATGTCCGGGGTCACCGTGGCCACGATGATCATCTCGATTTCTTCGGGACTCACATTCTTGCTGGCCAGCAGTTTCTGCGCTGCCTCCACGGCCATATGCGAGGTGGCCATGCCCGCATCGGCATAGTGGCGCTCCCGAATGCCGGTTCGGCTGCGAATCCATTCGTCATTGGTGTCGACAATTTTTTCTAGGTCCGCATTGGTTACCACCCGGGGAGGCGTGAAGCCCGCTACTCCGGTGATCTTGGCAGCAATCCGCTTTCCCATGCATTCTCCCGTGGAGGCACGAATCGTGAATTGTACGTAATCCGCGAGGGAGCATACAAGGGATTAGCGAACTATGCGGATGGCAATGGGTTCACAGATGAATTTCCGGGGAGAGCCTTAGCGCAACGCGTTTTCGGCGGACATGGTGTCGGTCTCAGCCGGAATCGGGGTTACGTCCACGGTTATCAGCGGTACCGGCTGCCGGCGCAGGGCTTCGATAAATACGTCCACCAGCTCGGGATCGAATTGGGTGGCTGCGCAGCGAGCCAGCTCCTCGAACGCATCCTCATGGGTGCGGGGCTTCTTGTAGGTGCGCTCGGAGGTAATCGTGTCGTATGCGTCGGCAATCGCCACCAGCCGCGCGCCGCGCGGTATGTTGTGGCCTTCGAGGCGGTCCGGGTATCCCGAACCGTCGAAGAATTCATGGTGATGGCGGACCATTTCGCGAATTCGCGCCATCGCCACCAGCGGTTCGAGCAGCTTGTCGCCCAGCAGGGTGTGCGATTTCATGGTTTCCCACTCGGTAGCGTCGAGCGGGCCGGCCTTGTGCAGAATAGGTTCGGGGATGCCCACCTTGCCGACGTCGTGTAGCAAGGCTCCCAGGCGAATTTCTTCGATCTCCGCCGGCGTAAACCCGGCGGCTTCGGCGGCCACCACGGCGTACTTCGAAACTTTTTGCGAGTGCCCGTTGGTGTACTGATCCTTGGCATCGATGGCGATGGCCAGCGAGCTGACCGTTTCCACCACTGCGGCTGGCAGCAGCTCCAGGGAGCTCACCTCCCCTGCTTCGCCCAGCGAGCGAGCGAATTGTTCGACTCGCCGGTAGATTTCATCGAATGCTTCGGGGCCGGTGGTGAACAGGCGCTTCAGCGTTACGCCCAGATAGGCTTCCAGGACGTCGTGCTTCCACTTTTTCGCCTCGTTAGGATCATGCTGTTCGGCGCTCGAAACCGAATTGCCGCCCTGATGCTTGGAGAGGTACATCGAAGAGTCCGCCACCTGGATCAATTCCTGCGGGGTAGATCCATGCACGGGGAAGCCGGCGATTCCAAAACTCGCGGTGATGTTCTTATCGCGAAGCAAGGGATCGGAAGCCACCCAACTACGAAGTTTGCTAGCGAGCTGGGTGGCCTGCTCGACGCTGGTCTCCGGCATCAGAATCACAAATTCATCGCCGCCGTAGCGGGCGACCACGTCGGAACGCCTGCAGTTCTGCTCCAGAATGTGCGCTACGCGGCGCAGCACCACGTCGCCTTCCAGGTGGCCGTAGAAATCGTTGACGAATTTGAAGCGGTCCAGGTCCAGCAACACCAATGCGAAAGGCCGGCTCGCGCGGGTCGAGCGCTTCCACTCCGCGGAGAGCGCTTCCATCAGGAAGCGATGGGTCTTCACGCCGGTCAGGCCGTCGGTGATGGCCTGCTCCTGCGCTTTCTGGAAGGTTAGGGCGTTGTGCCATGCGCCGGCAAAGACGTCCGAAATGGTGCGTAACAGCAGGATTTCCTCTTCCGGGAAATCGCATTTCTCGATCGACTCAACGTACAGCGCGCCCAGCAATTGATCGGCGTAAGCTACCGGCAGCGCGATCGCGGAAGTGGTTTCCGCGAGTATCGGACGCAGGCTCGAAGTAGCCGCGTCGCGGACGATTACGACTTGTCCGGAGCGTCCCACTTCACCCACCGGCCCATCGCCCAGGGAAATGCGCCGGCCCAGAGCCTCGCCGGCGTACCCCAGCTTCGGCGGAAATCACCAACTCTTTGGCGGAATAGTCGAGGATGGCGATGCCGATGTGATCGTAGGTGAGCCCCTTCTCCATTTCCTCGGCGATCTTCGAGAGCATCTCGTCCGGATTGAGGGTGGCGATGGCGTGCCCGGTAATGTTATTGAGCAGCGAAAGGTGCCGCGATTTTTTCTGCTCCTCGGCAAAGAGCCGCGCATTTTCAATCGCGATTCCGGCTTCGCTGGCGAGCACGCGCAGCAGCTCCAGGTGTCCTTCATCGAGCGCGCGCACTTGCGGGCTGGAGACCCCCAGAACGCCGATGGTCCGGTCGTAGACCACCAGCGGAACGCCGCAGAAGGATTGTGCCGCACGGCGGGAGGTGACCCCCAGGTGCTGCAGTTCTTCGTCGAAGCCATCGCGGATCAGCAGCGGCTGGCGGGTTTGCATTACGTATTCGGTCAGGCCGTCGCCCATGGGCGTGCTGTATTTCCGAAGGCGCTGGCCATCGACAATTTCCAGTTCGAACGACAATTCATTCTTGGCCGGGTCCAGCAGCGCGATGTAGAAATTCTTCCCTTCCAGCATTCGCCGCATTTCGGTGAACAGGCGGTCGAACAGATCGTCGAGATTCAGGGTCGAGCTCAGCATCCGTCCCACTTCGTTCAGCACGTGCAGCTCTTCGGTTCGGCGGGTGGTTTGCTGCACTAAGTAGCTGTTCTCCACCGCCATTCCGATTTGGTGCCCCAAGGCCAGCAGCAGCCGCAGCTCGGCCGGGGTGAAGGAGCGGCTGTCGGGGGTAGCCAGCAGCAACACGCCGAACACCCGTTCCTTGGCCTGCAAACTAATTCCCACCACGGTTCTTAGATTTTGCGCTTTCAACTGCGCACGAATGTTGCGGAAGGGCGGATCTTTTTCCAATACTTCCCACTGGGAATCTCTAGAAAGATCCGGCAGCACCACCAACCCGCCGAGTCGCGCCACCAGGTTCACCAGATATTCATCCAGGCGGTTTTCCTGCATTCCCGGACAAAACGCTTCGCTCAATCCGGTGGCCACAATCGACGACGGGCCGCTGGCGTCGCCATACTGCAGCAGTAGCGCTCCTGCGGGAATGCGCACCACGTTGAGCACCCGGTCCAGGGCCTGCGCGAGCATCTTCTGGATCTCGCCGCCCGCGAATCCGGAGGTGGCCAGATTCAGATTCGAGAGCGCCAGCATATTGCGCTCGACGCGCCGCCGCTCTTCTTCGTACACCGCGGTGACCATCAGCACGCCGGAGAAAACCTCCAGCAGCGGAACCCAGGAGAGTAGATCCACGCGCGCCAGCCACTCGAGCCGGGGTTGCAGGGTCTCGGTCAACAGCAGCAGAGCCCAAGCCACAAACGTCGAAGCCAGCAGAACTTCGGTGCGCGACTCTTGCTTTTTGCCTTCCCGCCAAAATTCGCGAGCCGCGGTCACAAACAGACATGCCACGCCCAGACGCAGCGGCGGCAGACCCGCCCAGCCGGTCATGCTCAAGCCCGCCCACACCGTCCCCACACTGGCCAGAATGATGGCGGCTTTGGTTTGGGCTGTTTTCCGTGAATAGAGCCGCGCGGAAATCCACAACGAAGTCGCCGCGAGCGCCAGAAACCACTGGCCCACCGCGTAAAGTGGCGATGTGTCTCGGCCGGTAGCGAAAAGTGTTACCAGGAAATGAAGCGCGAAGAGCAGCCAGCCGGTCGCCCAGGCGAACACGTACTCCTGTCTTTTTTGGCGGTACACAGCGCCAAAAAATGCGGTCAGCAAAAGTGATCCGGCCAGAAGGACGGCAGCGTCGGTTGTGGTCTGGTTCAAAGGCAATTTCTCGCGCGCCTCGCGCTATTTTTCTGCTGAAAAAGCATAGCAGAAATCGGGAGGCGTCTTAAAAACCTGTGCCCGTTAAGTAGCGTGGGGGTCAACATGCCCGCACATCCCCGGAAGTTGAAGCTTAGCAGTATCTTGGGCCGGGGCGCGAGTACCAGACGAAGGTTCCCGTTCCTGGTCGCCCTGAGCCGGCGCCAAGCGCGCAAAACTGCTGGTTTTTCCATAACATAGCAGCGCAGCTCGATTTCGGGCCCCGCTTCCGTTAAGATTGTAGTTTCCGAGCCTCTGAAAGGACCTGCCGTCTTGACATCCCGATCGCCGAAACCACGCGTGCGTTTCGCGCCGTCTCCGACCGGATTCTTGCATGTGGGCGGAGCTCGCACCGCGCTCTTTAACTGGCTGTTTACCCAGCACGAAGGCGGCGCCATGTTCCTGCGCATCGAGGACACCGACGTCGAGCGCAACAAACCCGAATTGGTTGAGGGCATCCTCGCCAGCTTGCGCTGGCTGGGAATCACCTGGGAGGGTGAACCGGTCTTCCAATCGCAGCGCTCGCACTTGTATCAAGCCGCCGCGGAAAAAATACTGGCCGATGGCGCAGGCTATCGCTGTTACTGCGTCGGCGCGGAATATGCCGGCGGCGATGCGGCGCCAGAGGAAGTGGACGAAGGGGATTCGGAAGCCAAGGGCAAAGAGGCCAAGCGCCGCGCCCCATGCGCTTGCCGCTCCTACACTCCGGAGCAACGCGCGGAAAAACAGCGCCAGGGAATTCCCTACGCCATCCGATTCATGACTCCCCGGACAGGTGTAACCCATTTCGAAGATGTGGTGTTCGGCCCGAGCGACGTGCAAAACGAAGAGCTGGAAGATTTCGTGTTGCTGCGTTCCACCGGGCTGCCCACCTATCAGCTCAGCGTGGTGGTCGATGACATCGACATGCACATCACCCACGTGATTCGCGGCGCCGACCATATTTCCAATACTCCCAAGCAAGTGCTGATTTATCAGGCGTTGGGGGCCACCCCTCCGATTTTTGCTCACGTCCCTTTGATTCTGGGACCGGACCGCAAGCGCCTTTCCAAACGCCATGGCGCCACCAGCGTGGGTTCATACGCCGATGAAGGTTTTCTGCCGGAAGCGTTTCGAAATTTCCTGGCGCTGATGGGCTGGTCGCCCGGCGAGGATCTGGAATATTTGCCGATCGCGGAAATGGTGCAGCGCTTCGCGCTGCAAAGTGTGAGCCGCACCAATGCGGTTTTCGACCGCGACAAGCTGGAGTGGTACAACACCCAGTATTTGCAAAAGCCCCCGGTGCAGGAAATTCTGCCCCGCGTTGAGGCGGAATTGATGCGCGCGGGAATCTGGCGCGAAGAATGGGCCGGAGGCCAAAAGGAATGGTTCGCGCGAACCGTGGACCTGGTTCGCCCGCGAACTCGTTTGCTGCCCGATTTTTCCGGCTGGGCGCGCGCGTTCTTCTCGGACGATTTTGAATATGACCCGGAGGCGCGCGCGAAATTCTGGAAAGACGCCCGGCTCCCTGATTTCTTCGCCCAGCTGGCCGATTCGCTCGAAAAACTGCCCGACTGGAACCACGACGCGTGCGATCACGCGTTGCGCGCATTGGCGGACAGCGAGGGCGTGAAGGCTGGGTTGCTCATCAACGCTACGCGTGTGGCCATCGTCGGGCGCGCCGTGGCTCCTCCATTGTTCGATACCATGGTGGCACTGGGCCAAAAAGCGGTGGTGGATCGCCTGCGCCGGGCAATTTCGGCGGTGCGCGCTGAACCGAGTTCGGAAGGCCCGAAAGCGGAGTCGCCGAAGAATTAAGTTTCGGTGGCGGGTGTAGCTCGCTCGGGACTCGCGGTTGGCGACCGATTTAGCTTATTCAGGAGAAGTCCGTGATCCCACGTTATACCCGGGCGGAGATGGGTGCGGTCTGGAGCGAGCAAAACCGTTTCCAGAAGTGGCTCGATGTCGAGCTCGCCGCCAGCGAGACTTTGAGCGAGGCGGGCATCGTCCCGCGCGCCGCCGCGGAGAAGCTCCGGGAAAAATCGACCGTCGACGTCGCGCGCATTCTGGAGCATGAAGGGCGTGTGAAACACGACGTGATCGCGTTTACCATCGCGGTGCAGGAGTCGGTCGGCGATCCCGAAGCGGCGCGCTGGCTGCACTACGGGCTCACCTCCAACGACGTTGTGGACACCGCTCAGTCGCTGGTGGTGCGCGACGCCTCGCGCTTGATTCTCGAAGGCCTTCAGCGGTATCTCCGGGTGCTCGAGCGCCGCGCGTGGGAATTCAAAGACACCCCGGAAATCGGCCGCACCCATGGCGTTCACGCCGAACCCATCACTTTCGGCCTGAAGGTGGCGAATTGGTTCGCCGAGATTCGCCGCGACATCGGGAGATTTCAGGCCGCCGCTAAACAGCTCGAAATTGGGAAGATTTCCGGCGCGGTGGGAAATTGCTCGCATCTCGGTCCGGAGATCGAGGAAAAGATTTGCCGGCGGTTGGGCCTGGAGGTGGCGCCGGTGGCGTCCCAGGTAATCGGGCGCGACCGCCACGCCGAATATGTGGGCACCCTGGCGATTATTGCGGCGTCGCTTGAACGAGTAGCGCTGGAGATCCGCCACTTGCAACGCACCGAAGTCCGCGAAGTCGAAGAGCCCTTTGGCGGCGAACAGCGCGGCAGCTCGGTTATGCCCCACAAGCGCAACCCGGTAGGTTGCGAGCAGGTCTGCGGCCTAGCTCGCGTGGTGCGGGGAAATTCCGTCGCTGCGCTCGAAGACATCGCGCTATGGCATGAGCGCGATATTTCGCATAGCTCTGTGGAGCGAATCATTCTGCCGGACTCCGTGATTCTAGTGGATTACATGATTGCGCGCATGACCGACATCGTGGCCAACATGAAAGTCTTCCCCGCGCGGATGCTACGCAACCTGGATTCCACCCAAGGCTTGGTTTTTTCCGGCATGCTGTTGCAGGACCTGGTCGAACACGGCGCCCCGCGCGAAGATGCTTACAAGTGGGTGCAAGGCCACGCCATGGCCGCCTGGGAATCGGAAACCAGTTTTCAGCAACGAATCGCCGAGGATCCCAACATCCGCCGCTACCTCGACGCAAAAGCGCTCGCCCACACCTTCGACCTGAAACGCCAACTGAAATCCGTAGACGCGATCTTCCTGCGCGTCTTCGGAGGTACCTCCGCCGCCAATCAGCAATCCTGATTTTTTCTCGAGAAGCGGTCTAATTAATCGAACGCTTAGTTAGTGGGTGGCTGGCTCGGAGGCTGGATGCATGCCGTGCTGCGGGACTTCGTGGACTCCGCGCGGAGGGGGATCTTGGTGGAAACGGAAGAGGTGGTTCAGCGGGCCGGGACCTTTGCCGATCGCGTAGGCTTTATCGATGGCCCGCGCTACGTAAACTTTTGCCAAAATTACCGCGTCGCGTAGCTCCTGGCCGGACGCCAGCTGGGCCGCAATCGCCGATGAGAAGGTGCACCCGGAGCCGTGGGTATTCGTATTCTTCACCGCTTCTCCGTCCAGGGTGAAGATCTCGCCTTTTTCGCATAATACGTCGGTCGGTCTTTCCAGATGACCGCCCGTCACCACCACCGCCCGCGCGCCCTGCTCGATCAGTTTTTGCGCGGCCAGCTTCATTCCAGCCACGTCTTTCACTTCCATGCCGGCCAAAAGCTCGGCCTCGGGAATATTCGGGGTGATCACCGAAGCGCGGCGTAAGAATTCATCGCGCAGAAACTTCAAGCCCGCCGGATCGATCAGTTCGGCGTTCCCAGAGGTGGATTTCGTCACCGGATCCAGAATCACATGCACGAATTTATATTTGTCCAGAAACTCAGCCACCGCGACGGCATTGGCCTTGGTGCCCAGCATGCCGATTTTCACCGCGGCGATCTGCATGTCCTCGGCCAGCGCTTCCAGTTGCGCGCGGAGAATCGGCGCGGAGGTGCTGTGTACCGCGGTCACGCCCGCAGTGGATTGCACCGTCAATGCGGTGACCGCCGCTACCCCGTAGCAATTGTGCGCCGCGAAAGTCTTGATGTCGGCCGCCACTCCCGCGCCGCACGAAGGATCGAATCCCGCGATGGTCAGCAGTATGGGTGGCCGTCCGTTGGCATGATTATTCACTTCCGTTTTCACTCCGCTTAGGCACGAAGGCCGGTCGCTTGAAAATCCCAAGCGGACCGGCTCCATTGGAATGTACGCGCGTTTTCCTACCACGCGCAAGAGTATTATTCGGCGAACGAGCGCTATCCGACAGCGGGGAGAGTTTAGGGGAACAGTCCGCGAACCAATGTTGCGTCCGCCACGCGGCCGACCGCCAGAATGTAAGCGCCGGTGCGCATGTGGGTCCGATTCTTGCGCGAGGCTTCGTAGACTTCGCTGAAGGCGCGCTTCATTACCGCTTCGAGCTTGGCGTTCACTTCCGCTTCGGTCCAAAACAAGCTCTGCATATTCTGAACCCACTCGAAGTAGCTGGCGGTTACCCCGCCGGCGTTGGCCAGGATGTCCGGGAGCAGGGTAATTCCCTTGCGCGCGAGTACTTCGTCGGCGTGCGGGGTGGTGGGACCGTTGGCCGCCTCGGCCACGATCCGCGCCTTGATCTGCTCGGCATTGGCCAGGGTGATGACGCTCTCCAGTGCCGCCGGGACCAGGATGTCGCATTTCATGGTGAGAACGTCGTCGTTCGAGATGCGCGAAGTGCCGGGCATACCCACTACGGTGCCCGCGCGGTCCTTATATCGCGCCGCTTTCAGCGGATCGATGCCGCGCGAATTAAATACTCCCCCGCGCGAATCGCTGATTGCGATCACCCGAGCTTTTTTCTCGGTGAACAGCCGCGCCGCGGTCGCCCCAGCATTGCCGAAACCCTGAATGGCCACGGTTGCGCCCCGCAACGACATTTTTTTCAGCCGGCACGCTTCTTCGCAAACAAATACCGTCCCGCGCGCGGTCGCCTCGTTGCGACCCTGGGACCCTCCGATGGAAATGGGTTTGCCGGTCACTACCCCCAGCGAGGAATACCCCACGGTCATCGAGTAGGTGTCCATGATCCACGCCATGGTTTGCGCGTCGGTGTAAATGTCGGGCGCCGCGATGTCCCGATCCGGACCGATGATTGGCAGAATTTCCGAGGTGTACCGCCGGGTCATGCGCTCCAGCTCTCCCTTGCTCATGCGCTTCGCGTCGCAAATCACTCCGCCCTTGCCCCCACCGTACGGCACGTTTACGGTAGCGGTCTTCCAGGTCATCCAGGTGGCCAGGGCCTTCACCTCATCCAAGGTAACGCTGGGACTATAGCGAATGCCCCCTTTGGCCGGCCCCCGCGCGATGTTGTGCTGCACGCGATAGCCAGTGAAAACTTTGATCTGCCCGTTGTCCATCTTGGTGGGAATGGAAACTTCCAACACGCGCTTGGGAGTGCGCAGTATCTGCCGCAGACCTTGGTCCAGCTTGAGATGTTCAGCCGCGAGATCGAACTGAATCTGGGCGATACGAAGGGGATTCAGATCCTCGCGCGGAACGATCCGGGGGATCGCCTGGGGCGCCGGCTTCGCAACAGTGGCCATCGTCACTCCTTACTCGTTGGGCCATGGCTAGGAAGCCTGGCGAGTGGATCGTGCTTGGTCCGGGTAGTTGGATGTAACCCTAGCTAAAGGCGAAGTTTATGAAGTGTCCAGTGGTATGTCAATGAAAACAAAGGTTTCCGGGCCGTTTTTCGGCACAAAGTGGTTCGGCGAGGGCCATTTCATATTGAGACTTTCTGTAACTCATTAGAGGTAATCAATATACACCTGCTACCTCGACCGGGGGCGGATAGTAACTGATTGTCGAGGGGACCATCATGCGGTAACCTTGCCCACCAGCCGGCCTAACCGGGTAAGGCCGTTAACAATCCACCGGGTAAGCGGGCGCGTACTCTAAATGCAGAGCAACTGAGGCACAGTGGAGCCAGGCCCCAACGCAGAACTGCGAGTCACGGATCGAGCCCTGGTCGAGCGAGTCGTAGCGCGCGACGAATCGGCGCTGGCGGCGATCTACGACCGTTATTCGGGCATGCTCCATTCGATGGTGATGCGGGTAGTGCGTGATACCCAGGCCGCCGAAGAGATTTTGCAGGACATCTTTTTTCAACTCTGGAATAACGCGGTCAAGTTCGACCCGGAGCGGGGATCGCTGCCTGGCTGGCTATTGGTGTCGGCGCGCAATCGCGCCATCTCGCGCTTGCGCCGGTTTCATCGCGTCGGGATGGAAGAGCTGAACGAAAACATGGTGCTGGTTGGGTTCAATATAGAATCCAGCCTCGCGCAGGAGCAGATGGTGCGGAAGGTGAAAGGCGCGGTAGACGGGCTGTCGGAAGTGCAGAAACAAGCGGTTGAACTGGCTTTTTTTGAGGGTTTGACCCATACCGAAATTGCCGAGCGCACCGGAGAACCGCTGGGCACGGTGAAAACCAGGCTGCGGTCGGCGATCGAGAGCTTAAGAAAGACGTTTCGGCCCTGAGAAGGGCTTTCAGAAATGCGGCACAGTGGTGAATCGGATTTGAAGACCATAGAGATAAGAAAATCGTGAACGGGCATCCAACTCGGGAAGAAGACTTCGACCTCTACGCTCTGGGGGTGATGGAAGGCGAAGAGCGGCAGGCGATCGAAGAGCATCTGGAGGCCTGCGCGGAGTGTTCGCGCAAGCTCGAAGAAGCGCGCGGCCGCATCGCCCTACTGGCATTGGCGGTGCCCCAGGTTGCTCCCAACCCGCGCCTCAAAGAGCGCCTGATGGCGCATGTGGGCGGGATGGCGCCACGCTTCGAGGCGCAGGAGCAGCTCCCGCCGGCGGTGCCCGAGAAAACGTCCATTTTTGCCAGCCGATGGTGGGCTGCGATTCTTACCCCGGTGGTGTTTGCGCTGGCCACGGCCACAGTGGTTCTGTGGATCGACAACGAAGACCTGCAGAAGCAAGTGCGGTCGCTGCGCGCCTCGGTGCAAGAACAACAGAATCAGCTGGCCTACGAGCGAGGGGTTATCAATGCCGCCGCCGAGGTGGACACCCTTGCGGTGAACCTGGCACCTCCTCCCAACGTCAACGGCCGGGGAATGGTGCGCTATAACGAGCGCCACGGTGTGGTGCTACTCAATGCGGTCCTCGCGCCGCTTCCCACGGAGAAAACCTATCAGCTATGGCTGGTACCGACCCAAGGAAACCCGGTTAGCTTAGGCATTTTTACGCCGGAGGACATCAATGGATCGGCATATCTGGTCTCTTCGGTTCCGGCGGGCACCAAGGCAAAGGCCTTTGCGGTCACGGTGGAAGCTTCTGGAGGAGTACCGCAACCAACGGGTCCTAAGGTACTTATCGGCCCGGTGTCGTGAGGGTCTGGTGGTCCGGCAATTTGTTTCAGTGAAAGATTCCCGGGATGGAACATTCCCAATGGGAGACGCTAGGGTCGCGTGGGGATGCGGTCGGCGCCCATGTATGGGCGCAGGACTTCGGGGATTACCACCGAACCGTCGGCCTGCTGATAGTTCTCGATGATCGCGATCCAGGTGCGGCCCACGGCCAGCCCGGAACCGTTCAAAGTATGAACGAACTCGCTTTTGCCGCCCTTGGGCTTGAATCGAATGCCCGACCGCCGCGCTTGAAACGCCTCGCAGTTGGAACACGACGATATTTCCATGAACTCACCGGAGGACGGCAGCCACACTTCGATGTCGTAGGTCTTTGCCGAGGCGAAGCCCATGTCACCGGTGCCGAGCTGCAGCACGCGATAATGCAGGCCTAGTTTTTGCAAAACGTCTTCGGCGTCGCGCACCAACGATTCCAGTTCGTCGTAGCTCTGTTCCGGGCGGGTGAACTTGAACATCTCCACTTTCTGGAACTGGTGCTGGCGCTTGAGCCCGCGAGTATCCTTTCCCGCGGCGCCGGCTTCCGAGCGGAAGCAAGCGGTCCAGGCGCACAGCTTGCGAGGGAGAGAGTCGGGGTCCAAAGTGTCATCACGGTACAGACTCATCAGTTCCACTTCGGAAGTGGGAGTGAGCCACAAATCGGTGCCTTCCAAGTGGAACATCTCTGCGGCAAATTTGGGTAACTGGCCCACACCGGTGAGCGAGGCGGAGTTGACTATAAACGGGGGCAGCACCTCGGTATAGCCGTGCGCTCCGGTGTGCAGATCAAGGAAGAAATTGGCAATGGAGCGCTCCAGGCGCGCACCCTGCCCGAGGTAAACGGCGAAACGGGCTGCGGCCATTTTGACGCCGGCTTCGAGGTTGAGAATTCCGGCCCGTTCGCCAATTTCCCAATGCGGCTGCGGTGCGAAATCAAATTTCGGCGGTGCCCCCCAGCGGCGAACCTCCACGTTGCCTTCCGCGCCTTTCCCTACCGGCACCGAGCGGTGCGGAATGTTGGGCACCATCAGCAGGAACGCGCGCAGTTTTTCGTCGAGCTGGGTGATGCGCTCGTCGGACAGCTTCACTTCTTCCGATACCTGCTTCATCCGCGCCAGGATCGCGGACGCGTCCTGCCCCGCTTTTTTCGCGCGCGCAATTTCCTCGTTGGCTTTGTTGCGTTCGGCCTTCAGCCGTTCGGTGGAGGTGATGATCGAGCGGCGCTCGGCGTCGATTTCGCGGAAAGCGGCGAGGTCCAGGGAGACGCCCCGGTTGCCGGCCATTTGCTCCATGGCCTCCAGATGTTCGCGAAAAAAACCTAAGTCATGCATGCGTCGAACAGAATACCTTAAGTGTGTTTGCACACGGCGCAGAAAACCAACCACAATTCCCTGAGATTACCACTCCCCTCGGGTGGTTTGACGGGCGGTCGAAGCGCCGGCCCGTGATAAAATCACGGGAATCCACCATGAATCGAAACGTTTATATCGTCAGTGCGGTGCGCACTCCGATTGGAAAATTCGGCGGGGCGCTCGCGGAATTTACGGCTGCAGATCTGGGGGTGATCGCGGTGCGCGCTGCGCTGGAGCGCGCTTTCGGACTTCCCTTGCGGCCCCAACGGGCGCCCGGCGAAGGCCCGGAAATCGACATGGCCCGCATCGTCGCCGGCGGCGCGGTGGCGGATCTGCCGTGGCGAGTGAATGAACTCATATTCGGAAATGCCCGCCAAGCGGGCGGGGGACCCAATCCGGCCCGCCAGATTGCTTGGCGCGCGGGACTCGGCGACGACGTAGCCGCCTTCACGCTCAACATGGCGTGCGCCTCGGGCTTGCGATCGGTAATGCTCGGCTGGCAGCAAATCGTTGCGGGCGACGCGGAAATCGTGGTAGCGGGCGGCACGGAATCGATGAGCCGGGTTCCCTACTTGGTGGAAGCCCGGTGGGGATACCGCATGGGAAATCAGCCGTTGATCGATTCCATGTACCGCGACGGCTTTCTGTGCCAGATCTCGAAAATGGTGATGGGAGACACGGCCGAGGTGCTGGCCAGCCAATATCAAATTTCGCGCGAGGAACAGGACCAGTACGCGTTGGAAAGCCATCGCCGCGCGGCGCAAGCCTCTAGTGCGGGCGCTTTTCGTGCGGAGATAGTTCCCATCGATCGCACCGACCAGAAGGGGAAAATAACTCGCCTGGAAAGTGACGAGCACGTCCGCTCGGACGTGACGCTCGAAGCGCTGGCCAAGCTTCCACCGGTATTTGTTGCGGCCGGAGGTGGCGCCGGAACGGTGACGGCGGGGTCCTCCAGCGGAATCACCGACGGCGCGGCTGCGATGGTGCTAGTGAGCGAGGATAAACTGCGCAGCCTGAAACTCACTCCGCTGGCGCGGATTGTGGACGCCGCGGTGGCCGGAGTGGATCCCCGGGTGATGGGCATCGGGCCGGTCCCGGCGGTGCGGAAATTAATGGCTCGCACCGCTACCCGCATCGCGGATTATGCGGCGGTGGAGCTGAACGAAGCTTTTGCGGCGCAAACGCTGGCGTGTGACCGCGAACTGCACTTTGATCGCGCCCGGCTCAATCCCAACGGCGGGGCCATCGCACTGGGCCATCCCATTGGCAGCACCGGAGCCCGGATACTGGCCACGCTGGTCCACCACCTGCACCAACCGGGCGGGGTTAAAGGGGCTGGAAACCAGGTCAACAGGGGGTTAGCTACTTTGTGTGTCTCCGGCGGATTCGGTATAGCGATGGAAATCGAAGCGTTCTAAGCTTGAACCATCGGAGACCGCTATGATCGAAGAATTTCGAACGGCCCAGGAATTTGGGACCATGCCTGCCCCCAAGGTAGAGGACTTCCAGTTTCTGCGTTACCGGCTGGAAGGTGACGTCGCGCGCCTCACGCTGGACCGCCCCGAACACAATTTGCTCAACGAGCGCATGCTGAACGAAATCGCCGCGGCCATCAATTCGCTCTCGGACAACAAAGTAAAGCTGATCGTGATCGATTCCGCCGCCAGCGCATTTTGTGGCGGGATTGAGATCGGCGAATACACTTCCCGGCGGGTCTTCCAGCTGGTCGATGCCTTCCAGAACGCATTCTTGGCGATGCTGAACACCGCTAAGCCGGTACTCGTGGTGGTCAATGGACCGGCGTTTGGCGGCGGGGCGGAGCTGGCGGTGCTGGGCGACCTGGTGGTGGCCACTCCGAAGGCGCGTTTCGCACAACCGGAAATTCGTTTGGGCGTTTTCCCCCCCCTTTCGGCGGTGATCTTGCCGCACATTCTGGGGACCAAGCTCGCGCTGGAACTGGTGCTCACCGGTGAAGCGATTAGCGCGGAGCGAGCGCGGGAGATCGGCTTGGTCAATTGGCTGGTGCCGGAAAACCAACTGGAGAAAACCGTGAACCAACTGATCGCGAAAGTTTGCGCGCAGTCCGGGCCGGTGCTGTCGATGGCCAAGAAAGCGATCTTGGGAAGCGTGGGCATGCCGCTACGGGAAGGCGTGAAGAGCTCGATGAAGGTTTTTCTGAACGAGCTAGCGGAACTGGAAGATTCCCAGGAAGGACTGCGAGCGCTGGTAGAAAAGCGCGCGCCGAAGTGGAAGAACCGCTAAGCGAGTGCCGCCCGCCCGAGAATGGCTCGAAGCCAAGCAGGCAGCGTTGGTTGACACATCTTTGAGACGGAAATACACTCGCAACGGATGCTGAGCTGAATCCGAGAAATTTTCTGCAAACAACGTCTACCGATCTGGTTCATTTCTTCGCAGGTTCTTTGTCGGAGTCTGGGAAATTCCGTTCGGCGCGGCGTCCGCTTATGCAACTTCTAAAATCCTACCCGTACATTTCTTTTTTCGCGCTGGCGCTCGCACTCCCCACGACAACGGCGCGGGCGAGCCAATCTGCGGTTACACCTCCGCCGTCCGCGCCCAGACCCACGGCGCAGGTTACCGACGAGTTAGGACGCCAAGTGAGTGTGCCGACCGATGTTCGACGCATCGTGTCTCTGGCGCCCAACCTGACCGAGACAGTCTACGCGCTGGGATTACAGGAACGGCTCGCCGGCGACACCGACTACTGCGATTATCCGAAGGAAGCGGCGGCCAAGCCGCACGTCGGCGGGCCGATGAACCCGAGCATCGAATCCATTGTGGCCCTGCGGCCGGATTTGGTGCTGGCCACCACTTCGATTAACCGGGTGGAGACCGTTGCCGCGCTCGAACGCGTCGGAATTGCGGTGTACGTCTCCGATCCCCACTCGATCGAGGGGCTGCTCGCGGGAATTCGAAAGATCGCTGACATTGCCGGTGCGGGCGGCTCCGGGAAGTTGTTGGTGGATGATTTGCAAGCACGGTTGAATTCGTTGCAGGCCGCATTGCACGGCAGGACTCCAAGCCGGGTGCTCTTTATCGTGTGGTCCAGTCCGTTGATTAGCGTGGGCCAGGGCACTTTCATTGCCGACGCGCTGAAATTGGCGGGCGCGGAATCGGTGGTGAAGTCGAGCAAGAATTGGCCGGAGATGAGCATGGAGGAAGTGGTCCGCTTGCGGCCGGAATATCTGGTTTTCGCGCGCGGCCACGATGATCCGGATGCCGGTAACCTGGATGTATTGCGGAAGCGGCCGGTGTATCGGGACTTGAAACCGGTGCGCGAAGGCCACGTGGTCTCGGTGAGCGATTCCATCGACCGCCCAGCTCCGCGGATGATCGACGCGATCGAGGCGCTGGCGCACCAACTTCACGGCGACGCTTTCGCGACGGGTTGGAATGGCTCCGCGGCGCAGACCCGGAATTCTCTGACGTCCATGGGTGCGGGGAGCTGTGCGCAAGGGGGCTACTTATGCGGCCTCTAACGCCGCGCCGCCTTTTGAGCGTGTGCGCCATTCTTGCCGGGATCTTGTTCGTGGTGGTGGTGTTTTCGCTGCGCCTCGGGGCCTACTCGATATCCTCGCGCGACATCGTCATGACCTTGATCAACCGGGTGCTCGGACGAACCGATCAGATTCCCAGCGAATTCAACCTCGTGGTTTTCGGTTTGCGCCTGCCGCGCATCGCCTTGGGTATTCTGGTGGGTGCGTCGCTTTCGGTTGCCGGCGCCGGATTTCAGGCATTGCTCCGCAACCCGCTGGCCGATCCTTACGTTCTGGGGGTCTCGAGCGGCGCCGCGCTCGGCGCGATTCTGAGCCTCAGCTTGGCCCCGCATTCCCCGCTGGCCATGCAGGGCGCGGCGTTCTTGGGCGCTGCCGGAACGATCGCTGCGGTTTATTTTCTGGGGCGCCGGGGAGGTCAGCTCGATAGCTCGACGCTGCTGCTCGCCGGAATTATTTCCGCGTCATTTCTCTCCGCCATTATTTCGTTTCTGATGACCACACTGGCCGGCCGGGACCTGCGCGGGATGGCCTTCTGGCTGATGGGCGACCTCTCGTCAGCGCCTCCGGCCGACCCAGGGAGATGGTTTGGGTGGCTCTTTTTCGTCTTCTTCATCGCCGCCGGGGCGATCTACACCACCGCTTCGGACCTCAATCTGATTCTCACCGGGGAGGAAGAGGCGCGGCATCTCGGCGTGCACGTGGGCCGCGTAAAGCTGGTGGTTTATGTGTCGGCGTCGCTGCTCACCGGACTGGCCGTTTCGGTGAGCGGTTCGATCGGATACGTGGGCTTGCTGGTGCCACACGTGATTCGCATGATTTTTGGATCGGATTACCGGCTGTTGATTCCGGCCACCGCGATTGGCGGCGCGATCGCCATCGTGTTTGCGGATACCCTCGCGCGCATGGTGGTTGCTCCCACGGAATTGCCGGTGGGCGCGATGACCGCACTGGCCGGCGCTCCGGTGTTTATCTACCTGCTGCGCCGGAGAATGCGATGAGCGGCGAAGCGGATTCCGCGCGGCCCGCAGCAGGTGCGAGTTCTTTGGGTTCCTCAGGTGATTCGTTTCCGCCGGGAAGCGGACAAAATCCCGCGCGAGTGCTGGTGGAGCAGGCCACCTACGCCTATGCGGCCACCGATCGCGATGCCCCGGAGTTCACCCTCGGCCCGATCAGCTTTGAAGGAGATCGCCGCGAAGTCATTTCCATACTGGGGCCGAACGCCAGCGGGAAATCGACGATGCTCAAGTTGCTCGCCGGCGTGTTGAAACCGCTCTCGGGCCGGGTGCAGATCGACGGTAGGGACGCCAGCGAACTCGATCCCCGCCTTCGCGCACAAAAGGTGGCCCTGGTGCAGCAAGAGAGCGCGTTGTTGTTTCCGCTGCGGGTTTGGGAATACGTGCTGCAAGGGCGCTACCCTTACGGCCGACGCCTGCGCTTCCAGAGCGCGCAGGATTGCCGGATGGCCGAAAACGCGTTGCTGCAAGTCGGCGCCGACGATTTGCGCGACCGCTGGATGGAACAGCTATCCGGTGGCGAAAAACAGCGGGTGATTCTGGCTCGCTCCCTGGCCCAGGAACCCTCGCTGCTCTTACTCGACGAACCTACCCAGCATTTGGATATCGGCGGGAAGGTGGAGCTACTCCGGCGGTTGCGGCGGCTGGCCGACGAGAATCGTTTCACCGTCATCGTGGTGACCCACGAATTGAATCTCGCCGCCGAATTTTCGGACCGCATCGTGCTGCTGCAAAAAGGGAAGTGCATGCGCACCGGCGAGCCCGTTGAGGTCTACCAGCGCGATCTGCTCGAGCAGGTGTTTCAGGCCCCGCTCGAAGTGCATCTGAGCGTAACCGGCAAGCCGCGAGTTTTGGTCCGCGATCCGGATATCGCGGCGGCGAGGCCGGGCTGGACCATCGAGCCGAACTGAACCACTGGGGAGGCTGGCGTCATTGGCCGAAAATTAGGTATTTCATTGGGGCGATGTATGGCGCGTTTAGAGTGCTGATTCAAATCGCGGGATACACGTAGGAATCGACGCGATTATCGAAAACGGGGGTAGACGCCCTAAGCGACCATTTCCTACCGAGAAGCGCGCGACGAATTCACTCGGGAAGCGTCAAACGACCCGCGACGGGCCTGCCGGATATGCGACTCGCCGGCGCCCGAACAAGTTCGCCGTTTGGCTCCAGATTACCGGCGTGGCTTTTTGCCGGACCTCGCGGTTCTACCACCGCCCGGATGCTATAATCCTCATCTTATTATGGCGCGCCGCACACCAGAATCTACGGCGTTGGCTCCCGACGTTCTCTCGCGTTACGAGGCGGTGATCGGGCTCGAAGTCCACGCGCAACTGGAGACGCTTACCAAGGCCTTCTGCAGCTGCTCGACACGCTTTGGCGATGCTCCGAATCAAAATACGTGTCCGGTATGTCTGGGCCTGCCCGGCGCGCTGCCGGTGTTGAACCATCGCGCGCTCGATCTGGCGCTGCGCGCTTCGCTCGCGCTGCATCTGGAAATCCAGGAAAAATCGCGGTTCGCCCGAAAAAATTATTTTTATCCCGATCTGCCGAAGGGCTATCAGATTTCGATGTACGAATTGCCGCTAGCCACGATGGGCTGGCTGGAAATTGAAGTGGAAGGGGTGCGCCGGCGTATCGGAATCACCCGCTTGCACATGGAAGACGACGCGGCCAAGAATCTGCACGAGGGCTTTGCCGATTCCGATCGCTATTCCTATATCGATTACAACCGCGGCGGAGTGCCGTTGATCGAAATCGTCTCGGAACCCGATCTGCGCACCTCCGCGGAAGCCTACGCTTATCTCACCACTCTCAAGCAAGTGCTCGAATATACCCAGGTGAGCGATTGCAACATGGAGGAGGGTTCGCTGCGCTGCGACGCCAACGTCAGCGTGCGCCTGCGCGGCGAAACCAAGCTGGGCACCAAGGCCGAAGTGAAGAACCTGAATTCGTTTCGCTACCTCGCGCACGCGCTGGACTTCGAAATCGATCGGCAGATCAAGCTGATCGAATCGGGCGGCCAGGTGGTGCAGGAAACGCGGTTGTGGAATGTAGCAGCCGGGCGCACCGAAGCGATGCGCTCGAAGGAATTCGCGCACGACTACCGCTACTTTCCCGGAGCCCGATCTATTGCCGGTGCGGGTGACCGTCCGCGGTTATCGAAGAGGTTCGCGCCGAAATGCCCGAGCTCCCGGACCACCGCCGCGAACGATTCATGAACGACTACGGAATTTCGCGCTACGATGCGGGGGTGCTTACCGCGACGCGCCCGTTGGCGGACTATTTCGAAGCGGCGGTGCGCGCCGGCGCCCCGGCCAAATCGACCGCCAACTGGATTTCCACGGAAGTGCTGCGCTGGCTGAAACATTCGGGCAAGGAAATTTCGGAATGCCCGGTGAGCCCGGCCACGCTGGCGGATCTGCTGGCCAAGGTGGAGCGCGGCGAGATCACCACGGCATCGGGGAAAAAAGTGCTGGCCACGATGTTCGAGACCGGGAAAAGCGCGGTGGAAATTATTGCCGCGGAGGGCGTGGCCCAAATCAGCGATCGCGTCTTCGATCGAGCCGATCGTCCGCGCGATCATCGCCAAAAACGCCGGCCAATGTGGAAAAGTATCGCAGCGGGAACGAAGGCGTGTTCAAGTTTTTTGTGGGGCAGGTGATGCGCGAGACCCGCGGCCAGGCCAATCCTCAGTTGGTGAACGAAGTGGTGAAACGTATGTTGGACGCGGACGAATTGACGCCCGCGGGGAGCCACGTGTTAAAGGAAGGCGATCGAGCGCCGGATTTTCAGGCCCTGACCGACGACGAAAGCCCTATTTCACTTGCTGGATTCCGCGGCAAGAACGTGATCCTCTATTTCTTCCCCAAAGCGAATACCCCCGGTTGAACGCACGAAGCGTCCGAGTTTCGTGACGCCCTCAAGAAATTTGAAAAGCACAACGCGGTGGTCATCGGCTGCAGCGGCGGCGATGCGGAAACGCACGCCAAGTTCCGCGCGCGTTTCAAGTTGAACTTCCCGTTGATTCCCGACACCGATTTCAAAGTGCTGGAATTGTACGGCGCGCGGCGAATGAAAACATTTTCTGGGAAAATCGTTCCTCGGAATCGTGCGCAGCACTTACTGGATCGGTCCGGACGGCATCGTGCGGAAGGTCTGGCAGCAGCGTAAACCCCAAGGGCCATGTCGAGGAAGTATTGGCGGCGATGGAGCGGCGTATCGCTGCGTCGTCGAGCTTGGGGTAGGGCTACGGGCGGCCGGGTTCGGGATAAAGCGGACGCGGCGATCGCTCCCGCCCACCTGCGCTTCCACTACCTTGTGTTGCTGATGCTCGCCCTTTTCGTCGTACCGCCCGAAGATCATCTTTCCCGCAGTGGTCTGGTGAACCGAGGTCACGGTGATATCCACGGTCTTGTTGATCATCTTCCGCGCGCCGTCGGCTACCACCATGGTGCCGTCGTCGAGGTAGGCCACTCCCTGGTTGTACTCTTTGCCTTCGCGAAGAATGAAGACGCGCATGGACTCGCCGGGTAGAACGACGGGCTTCAACGCGTTGGCGAGCAGGTTTACGTTCAGAATTTCGATTCCCTGCAGCGTGGCCACCTTGTTCAAGTTGAAATCGTTGGTGACGATCTTGGCATCGTAGCGCTTGGCCATTTCGATCAGCTTCATGTCCACGTCGGGGATATGCTGGAAATCGTCTTCGGCGATCTGCACGTCCAGATTCGGCATTTTCTGAATCCGTTGCAGCACCTCGAGGCCCCGGCGCCCGCGCTGGCGCTTCAGCGGATCGGCCGAATCGGCCACCAACTGCAATTCGCGCAAAACGAAATGGGGAATGATCAGGGTGCCGTCGAGAAACTGCGCCTCGCCGATGTCGGCGACCCGGCCATCGATAATGACTGAGGTGTCGAGCACTTTGCAGGTGTGTTTGCTGCTCTTTTCGCTTCCAAAGAGCCCGCCGAGAGCCGAGAGGTTCAGCATGTCGCCTTTGTTAGCGCCCAGTACCAGGCCGATGTAGGCCATCACTAGAAAGGCCGCCAGGCTGATGAACGACCGGGTGCTCACCGGCATCGAAGTGTGAGAAAGAACCAGGGTGGTGAGATAGGCGCCGGTAAGGCCCAGAATCGAACCTACCGCGGCTCCAATCAGGCGGCGCAGGCTGGCGCGGCGTAAGCGTACCTCGAACAAAATTACCGCAACGGCGAACACCAGTCCCGCCAGGGAAGCGATCAGCGGGGACAAGCTAAAGGGCCGGAAATGGTATCCCGCTCCAGTACATATCGCGGTGAACACCAAACGAATCGCCAGCATGTCCCAAAACGTGCCGACATGTTGGCCGAGCGAGCGGGAAAGAAGAACGGGTTTTACGGATGAAGCCACGGCAGGGCCTTCAGCAGCCGGTGGCTGTGACGAAACCGGAAGATTGCGTGACATAGAACCTCAATGAGCCGTGCAGCGCCGATCGTCGACGCTCGGGATATGATTTTTAATTTCCGGCCTTATCGCATTATGAGACTGCCGGCCGGTATGTACATTTCCATGCTGATAAAATCGAACGCAAAAAACTTATGATTCTAAGTATAGCATTCGGTTTGCGCATTCAACCACCTTCGAACAAGCTTCTTGCGCAACTGGACATGGTAGTAGTAGTCCTGATGCTCGTTGGGGCGGGAGGCGTTTTGCGTGGGTCTAGCGCTTGGTCTTGGATGGCTTTCCCGCTACGCGTCGACGAACTTTTTCCAGCATTTCTTCGAGTCGATGGCTGATGTTCACCGGGAATTCCGCTGGTCGGCTAATCTGCTTGTACTTATGAGCAAGGCGGGCTAGGCCGGATATACATCGCTCCCGGGCTTCACTCACCGTGGACTTCGGGATTAACCGCTTGCCATCCTTCATCACCGGGATCAGCAGCGCGAGCCCGTCCTCGGCGGGTTCTTGCTCAAGCGCGATGCGGTCCCCCGCCCAATTTCCCGAGGCGTCGCTGAACCGGAAGACCTGTTTCCGGCCGGGATAGGTCACCTTGGCGGCGCTCAGCTTCGCCGCACCTTGAATCTTTCCGGCGCGCTCGACTTCCACCAGTTTGTAGACCAGATTCAGATGCGGCGCATCCCCTGGCGTCGCCAGCGCCGTTCCCACCCCAAACGCGTCGATTTTCGCGCCCTTTTTTAGCAACGAGGTGATTTTGTACTCGTCGATGTCGCCAGACGCGAACACGCTCACATCTTTCCATCCCGCCCGGTCCAAAGTCTTTCGGATCCATTTACTGTCTTCGGCCAGGTCGCCGCTGTCGATGCGCACTCCCGAGGGCTTGCGGCCCATCTCGATTATTTTTCGAACCGCGGCGCGGACGTCGTAGGTGTCCAGCAAGAGGACTCCATGTTCGGGAAACGCATCCAGGAAATGAGCGAACGCCTCTTTCTCATCCTCGTGGGCCATTACCCAGGAATGCGCCTGGGTGCCATACGTAGCCATATCGAATTCCTGGCCTGCCAGTACGTTGGAGGTGCCCACCGCACCGCCAATCGAAGAGGCGCGTGCCGCCGACAGACTGGCGGCCGGACCGTGAGCGCGGCGCGCGCCGAACTCGACTACCCGGCGGCCTTGCGCCGCGGTTACCACTCGCGCCGCTTTGCTGGCGATCATGGTCTGAAAGCTGAGGGTGGCCAGCAGATAGGTCTCCATGATCTGGCCTTCGATGATCGGCGCGGTGACCCGCAACAACGGTTCACCTGCGAAAGCCAGGGTGCCCTCGGGCATGGCCCAGACGTCGCCGGTAAATCGGAAATCTTGCAGGTAGTTGAAAAAGTCGTCGCGAATATTCCGGAAAGTGGGGTGACGCCGCAGGAAATTAATTTCGTCGGAAGTGAAGCGGACTTTTTCGAGGAACTCCAACGCAGGTTCGAGCCCCGCGGCGACTAGGTAGTTCCGGTGGCGAGGCAGATGGCGAACGAAGAGCTCGAAAGTGGCGCGCGCGTCGAAGCGGGTCTGCAGGTAGCCTGCAGCCATGGTCAACTCGTACAGATCGGTTAGCAGCCCGGAGTATTCGCGCATCCTGCTATGGCTTGGGAAATCGCCGGGCGGTCAGCCGCGGCGAGCCGTCAATCCTCCATCGACCACCAAGGTTTGTCCGTTGATGTAATTGTCAGGCTCCAAGAGGAATCGCACCGCCCGGGCGACGTCCTCGGCGCGTCCAAAGCGCGGGATGGTCGTGCTTTCCACGTAGCGGTCGTACTTTCCCGATTGCACACTGGATGCCGCCATCCCCGCGGTCGTTGCCCCGGGCGCCACCACATTCACCCGGGTATTCTTCCATTGCTGCGCCAGGATGCGCGCGGCGTGGACCAGCGCCGCTTTGGGCGCTGCGTAGTTCACGCTACCGGGAAACGGCCCGACCGCTTGCATCGACGCGATCAAGACGATTCCGCCTCCGGTTCCCCGCTCGAGAATCTCGCCGGCATCCCGGGCAAAGAGCAGCGGCGCGGTGAAGTTTGCTTCGAGCGACGCGGCCATGGATTCGCGATTTAGTTCCGCCAACGGCACCCGGGCTGGGTCGCCGGGAAAAATTACGGCGCCCGCAAACGCTCCTGGCACACTGGCAATGGCCTCGAAATACTGCGCACGAACCTGCGCATCACCCAGATCGCCTTCGATCAGCACCGGGGCGATCGCATCCGGAAATTCGGATCGAATTTGGCGTTGCAATTCCCGCGCGCGGGACTGGTTCGACCGGTAGCCGACGATGAGCCGCGCCCCTTCGCGCGCCAGCAGAATCGAGGTAGCGGCGCCCAGACCGCCGCTCCCACCGGCGACGATGACCGTTTGACCCGCGAGGGTTCGTTCCGGAAAATCAAAGCGGAACGCCTGCGCCCGGCGGGCGCGCGCCTCATCCCAATATTTTGATGGCATAAGAGCGGTTGTCGGACCTTCAGTAACGAATATGAAACAGCCGGAAAAGACAAAACCCCCAAGCCTCTGGGTCGTTTCCGACACAGAGCCAGCCTGGGGGCTTGGTCTCGAATCTCTGCGCCGAACTACTTCAGGACGGCGTCTTTGAAAGCCTTGGCGGCTCGCAACCGAACCACCGTCTTGGCCTTGATCTTAATGGTCTCGCCGGTTGCAGGATTGCGACCCATCCGCGCCTTGCGATGCGCCTTGACCGCGCGACCCAGCCCAGGGATTACAAATTTCCCGGTGCCCTTGGTTTCTTTCACTGCGAGGTTGAATAGCTCTTCGAAGAATTGACCGGCGGTCTTCTTCGTCGTTCCGGTTTTCCCGGCGAGGTGCGCTACGATCTTTGACTTACTTAGCGGATTGGCCATCGACTTGGAATCTCCTCCTCAGAAGATAATTGAGATGACGCGATCCCAGTGGCCCAGGATCAGCAAGGCACTATAGCTTTCCCACACCCTTTATTCAAGTGAAAACGCGGGAAAGGGCCGATAAATCAGGGTTTTCTCCAACCCCGAAATTCCGCCCGTCCGCCCGTCGGGTTTCACCTGGCTACGCGCGCGCCAAGCTCTGGTAGAACAACGCCACCGATTTGATCCCTCCGTAGTAGTTCTCAAGCGACAGATGCTCGTCCGGCGCGTGCGCATTTTCGTCCGGTAGTCCGAATCCCAGCAGCACGCAAGGAACGCCGAAGGTATCGTGCATCTGGGTGACGAACGGAATCGAGCCGCCTTCCCGAATAAAAACCGCTTTCTTACCGAATCCCTGTTCGAGCGCCTGCCGCGCCTTCTGGAAAATCGGATGCGCGTACGGGGCCACCCACGGTTTGCTGGTGCTGAGAACCTCAAACCTGCACTTCACCGTTTTCGGCAGCAACTGGCGAACGTGCCGTTCCACTTGCCTCGCGATCTTGGCCGGATTTTGGCTAGGGACGAGCCGCGTGGAGAACTTCGCATAGGCTTTTGCGGGGATGACCGTCTTCGATCCTTCGCCTAAGTAGCCGCCCCAGATCCCGTTTAGCTCGAGGGTGGGCCGGGTCCACAGATTTTCCACGATGGTGTGGCCGGCTTCCCCCGCCAGGCCCGGCGAACCCACCGTCTTGCGAAATTCCTTTTCGCTCCATGGCAAGGAATTCATCGCCTTTCGTTCTTTAGCGGTCAGCTTGTCGACGTCGTCATAGAATCCGGGCACAGTAACCCGAAAATTCTTGTCGTGAAGCTTGGCGATCATCTCAGCGAGGATGGTAATCGGATTCGGCGCGGCGCCGCCAAACACGCCGGAATGCAGGTCCTGCTTGGCCCCGGTGACTTCCACTTGAAAGTAATCCAAGCCGCGCAGGCCGTAAGTGATCGAGGGCACGCCAGGCCCCAACATACTGGTGTCGGAAACGATCAGCGCGTCGGCCTTCAGGCGGCTGCGATTCTTCTGCACGAAGTCCCACAGATTGGCGCTGCCCACTTCTTCTTCGCCCTCGATCATTACCTTCACGTTGATCGGCAGCTCTCCTTGGGTTTTCTCGAGCGCCTCCAGGGCCTTCATGTGGATGTGCACTTGGCCCTTGTCGTCCGCGGTTCCGCGGCCATACAAATTGCCGTTCCGCACTTCGGGCTCAAACGGCGGCGAAGTCCACAGGTCCAGAGGTTCGGCCGGCTGCACGTCGTAGTGTCCGTAGAAAAGCACCGTGGGCCGGTCCGGCCTTTGCGGAGATTCCCCGTAAACCAGCGGATGCATTTTGGTCGGCACGATTTCGACTTCATCGATGCCCGCTGGCTTCAATTGCCGCGATAGCCATTCTGCGGCGCGCTCGATGTCCGGCTTGTGTTCGGTTTTCGTGCTGACGCTGGGGATGCGCAGGAATTCCTTTAAGTCGTTCAGGTTCGCTTCGCGGCGGCTTTCGATATATGGCAGAAGGTCCATGATTCCCTCGGACAGCGCCAGACATTATGCACCGGAACAGGACGTTTTCGACACTGGCAACACAACCTGCGGTTGACTCGCCTGGTATCAAAATGCACCATTGCTGGGTGAGCACGAACTCCCCAACGATCGAAAAGACCCAGAGCGACCGCCGCAGTTCGCGCGTCTTCATGCGGATTCCGGTGCGCGCCGCCGGGCTCGATCTGCAGGGCCGCCGTTTCCGCGAGAACAGCCAGACCATTGTGGTGAGCGCTCACGGTGGCTTGTTATATCTGAATGAATCGCTTGAAATGGGTGTACAGCTCACCCTCATCAATCCAGTCACCGAAGAAGAGCAGGAATGCCGGGTGGTTTTCCTGGGCGACGCTTCCGATAAGGGACAACGCGTCGGCATTGAATTCTTGTACCCTTCGCCGCATTTCTGGGGCGTGGAATTCACCCCTTCCGATTGGTCCAACCGTCCTGCTGGTCCGCCGCCCCACTAGTTTCTTTCTGAGCCTGCCATTCCTCGAAATTCGACCAAGAATGAGCGAATGGACTCGCCGGCGCGCCCGATCACCTCGTCGATGACGGGATGATCGACGCCCCCCACTTGCGGCGACGGATTTTCGCGAAGTTTAGAGTAGGAAAGAGTTAAGAACTATGGACAGGCTCCGGCTCGGCAGTTGCCGCCGGTGTAGCTGGGGGTGTAGTCACGGTCTGACGGGAAGCCCGTTTGTTTTCATACAGGGCGCGATCCGCCGCCTCCAGAAATTCTGCGGGCTTCTGGCCCCGTTCGTACTCTCTCCATCCGGCCGAAAACGTTACGCCCACACTTTCGCCGGCGATTTCGATTCGAAAAGGAAGCAGCCGCGCCAGAATGAACTGCAGTTGCTTCAAATCGCAATCGGGCAACAGCAGCATGAATTCATCGCCCCCCAGGCGCGCGGCCAGGTCCGAGCCACGGGTGGCTTTCTTCAGGTGATCGGCAAACGCTCGCAGCACCGCGTCCCCCGCGGGATGTCCATGCTGGTCGTTGATCTGCTTGAAGCCGTCCAGGTCCAGCAATAGCAGAGTGAGGGGGCTTGCTTTTCTTTGGGCGCGCGATACTTCCGCTTCCATTCGCGGTTCGGCAAAACGCCGATTGTGCAGGCCGGTGAGCGGATCGAACATCGCCAGCCGATAGAGGGTTTCGGCGCTAGCCTGCTTTTCCTGGATTTCCGAACAGAGCCGCTTGATCCGGAGCTGCTGCCACAAGGAGTAAATCGTGAAGAGCAATACCAATGCCACCAGGCCGCGCATCGCCAAGTTGAGATTTAGTTTGGGAAACGTTTCATCGCCCCGTAGCAGGCTCGGAAGCGAGAAGGACATGATCGCGCTGGTTAGCAATAGCACGATCACTACGGTGTTCGACCACGACCACCAATTGCGCGTCTGAATCTTGCGCAGGTCCGCCTGAATCGCAGCGGTGTAGGATTCAATGGACTCGTTTCCGAATTCAACCGCATTTGGTGTCTGTAATTCCTTCAACTTTGTGCCCCCGCCAAGAGTTGCTCGAACAACGTTCACCCGCGGCCACGATGCCCGTCCGAGCCGCTACAGAGTCATTCGCCTGTCACTAGGGGAATATGTGTTCCGTTGGGACTGGGACTCTAACCCGCACCGCTAAATTAATACTGGGAGGGAGGCAGCGTCCATAGCGCGTGTTCCCCGCGTGTTCCAAAAGACACCTGTACGTTGGGAGAACGTAACCAGAAAGTACCCACGCCCGAGCGCCTATAGGGAATAGACGGTATGCACCGGAGGGAGGCTACGGTATACCCCATTGAGCACGAAACCCCTATTTTTCAGGGACTTCAGCTTACCTGGGCTCGGGCCGGGCCGGGTAAGTTCCGGGCCCGCGGTCGCCTCAGTTGGGCAATTTCGCCATCACCAGCTTGCCGACCACCGGGACGGGCAGCGGCCCCTCATCGAGCACTAAATCGTGGAATCGCAGCATGTCGAATCGGTTTCCGGCCTTGGCTTGATACTGCTTCCGCAACTGGAACCATTCTCTGATCCCCACGTAGTAGGTCGGCAGTTGGGTCGAGGTCAGCTTCACTCTGCGCAGCTTTCCGGACGCTTCCGCTTGGGTCTGAAACCCCGCGGTGGTCATCATTTCCATGGCCTGTCGATCGGTCATCCCCATGGTGTGCATGCGGACGTCCAAGATCGTATTGGCCAGCAGCCGCAGCCGAATCTTGCGCATCACCAGCCGGAACCGCGGATCGTGGTTCAGATACCCTTCGTCCATCATTACCTGGGCGATGTATTCCGCCCAGCCTTCGACATACGCACCATTCCCGAAAAGCGACCGCAGCAAGCGCCGCGATTCGGGCTGGATGCTGTTCAGGTGTTCGAACTGAATGTAGTGCCCCGGCAAAGCCTCGTGAATGGTCAGCCACTTCAATGTGTAGTTGTTGTACTCGCGAAGCTTGGACTCGGCTTGGTCGTCTGGCACGGCCGGATCAATCGGGGTCACCCAGAATTCGGCGTCCGCTTGCGGCTCGAGGGGCGGCGCACTGTGGAAGCCTGCCACCGAATAGACTCCTCTTTCGAACGGCGGCGTGGGAATCACCTTGAGGTTGTCGCGCGACGTCAGCGAAACAATTTTCTTTTCACGAATGAATTGCTTGATGCTTTCCAGGTCGCCCTCCACCGCTTGTTGCAGTTGGTCGCGCCGCGGATGCTCGTCCGATATCTTCTCGAGCACTTCTCCGATGATTTTGTTTTCGCGATCGCGGCCGGTCAGGCTGGAATGGTCGTCGTGGCCGGGGTACATCTGTGCGTGCATGGGAAGGGCCAGCGCCAGCATTTCGGCCCGCACCGATTCCATATCGTTTTCCGCGTCGGCCAGTACTTGCTCCGGAGTGACATCGGTTTCCATCACCAGTCTGAATTTCGGGTCGTAAAATTCTTTGCCCAAGCGCCAGGTGAATTTGGATGGCCGCTTGCCCAAATCCTCCTTCAGCCACTGCGAAAATGCCTTCAATGCCGCCAACGCTGGTGGAGCTAGCTTGTCGTACTCCGCCTTCAAAGGCGAACCAGCGGGTATTTCACTCAAGATCGTGCCTTGAATCAGATCGATGTTGCCGTCGTTTTCCTGAATCGCGGTTTCCACAAAGATCGGGTCGGTCTCGCCGAGGTACTGCTTCACTTGGTCCAGCAGCCTGGGCACTTGGCCGAGTCGGGATAGCACGTGACCGATGCGGACCTCTTTCGATGCGTAAGTTTCGGTGAGCGGCAGATACAGTGCGTTGCCGATGAGCTCGACCACCTGGTTGGGACAGTGCTTGTAGCTCTGGATGCGGTCGAACTCGAGCAATCCAAGTCCGATCTGATCGTCGATCGAATGCCAGTCCGCGGCATCCTCGGGATTCAGTTTCTCCGCCGGCGTCTCGCTTCGAAACCGGTCCTGCCACTGGGCGTAAAACGCGCGTTGCTCGGCGATCGCTCGCTCACTCAAATCGTCGAGTAGGGCATCCAGTTCGACGGTTTTGCCGGTCTTAGTGTCCAGGTGCGTGTGGTAGCCCGCGGCCGATGCGTTGCTCGGCGACAACGCCAGCGATTCCTTCATAAATCGATCGCTGAGCTCGGCAAATTTTCGCGAGAGCTGCGCGTCGGAATCCTTCGCTGAGGGATGGGGAGACGAGGCCAGAGCCAGCACCGCGATCACTCCGCAGCACGCCACAAAAACAAAAACCGCACTTCCCAGCGACCACAGCAATTTGCTCATCGGCTTCCTACCTTGGTTGTATCGGTCCGCAAGTTCCGGCCGTCAATCCAAACGCAGAGGCATCAAACGTCCTCGACCTTATGGGAGCGCTACCCCAATGTCAACAAACGGTTTAGCGATTCGCGGGCACCGAATGCGCGCCGCCTGCCCCGGTGCACCTGTACCGAAGAGCGGTAACCGTTCCAGCACTTCCAGTACCGTCGCTTCGCTTTTCAACGCATCCTATTTCCATTAGACTCGCTCCACTCATTCAGATCGGTGTTCGGCAGTGTACGTCCAGTTCGGTAGTCGAAAAAGGAAGACACTCATGACTAAATTCGCTGCGTCACTTCTGGCTGCTGCTTTGCTCCTTATCCCTCGCGCCGCCTTCGCGCAGGATTTCCGTAACTACCAAACCGCCCTATTGGTCGACGACGATAAAGTCCAATGCCCGTCGGCTGCTTACACCACCATTCAGTCCGCGGTCAACGCCGCGAGCCCTGGAGACCGCATCCACGTCTGCCCGGGAACCTATGCGGAGCAGGTCACCATCAATAAGACACTAACCATTGACGCCGACAACGGCGTTTTGGTGGTCCCGGCGGCGATGACTGGCAACGTTACCGATCTGGTGTCCGGGGACAGTTTGGCCGTGGCCATTTCCGTGCAGAACGCTGCGGACGTGAATATTGAAGGGTTGATCGTCGACGGCTCAAACAACGGCCTCACCGCCTGCGCCCCGCGTTTGATCGGAATCTTATATGAAAACGCATCCGGCCGCGTAGCTCACAACGCCGTTCGCAATTTCAATCTAGGCGCCGGCTCGACGCTGAACGGTTGCCAGAGTGGAAATGCCATCGAAGTCGAGACCGCCACTGGCGGAAACTCCAGCGTGGAAATTAGCGACAACAGCGTGCAAAATTATCAGAAGAACGGCATCACCGGGAACGAGTCCGGCACCGACCTCGATCTCAATGGCAACGCGGTGACCGGGGTGGGCCCAACCACCGGCGCGGCGCAAAACGGAGTGCAGATCGGCTACGGCGCCGCCGGCAGAATCCGCAACAACACCATCACCGACAATATCTATTCGCCGTGCACCGCCGCGGTCTGCAACACCAACGCCGCCGGCATCCTGATCTACAATTCCGACGGAATCGACATCGAAAACAATTCGGTCGGCAGCAACCAAGTAGGAATTTACGTTGGCGGCAACCAGTCTCGAATCCAGGGCAACTCCGTTTTCAATTCGGTGGTTTTGATCGGCGTAGCTCTGGTTGGCAACCAGAATGAAGTAGCCGACAACACCATCATCCATAGCGACCAAGTCGGGGTCTACGTCCAAGGAAACAGCAACCAGGTGAGGGCCAACAAAATCACCGACGCGCAAGTGGGAGTCTACGAAGTGACCGGCACCACCGGCAACTCGGTGTTCGGCAACCGCTACTACTCGACCCAGGCCACCGTTCAGGATCCCGCGCGCCTCCCGAAATTAGGCGTGGTTCCCTCGCACTAGCATTACCCCCGGCCGGGCGCCACCGCGCGACGCAGCTCGCTGCTGCCCGCGATGGTGCCCGCCGAGCGGTACCAACCCGATTACCCTGAAACGCCGATACCTCATTATTTTTGGCCTGGAATGGTCTGCTGGATCGCTGGCAAGTGCTGCCGGGCTTCCGAGGGACTCGATATGGGCACAAATAAGACGCCTACGGAATAGGCATCACATCCACTTTCACGGCCAGCGTATGTCTGGCCCCGCCCAGTAGCACACCATGAATCGGACTGACGTCGCTATAGTCGCGTCCCCAGGCCACGGTGATGTGACCATCGGTGGGCACGCAATTGTTGGTCGGATCAAAATCGACCCACCCGGCGCCTGGACACCACGCCGAGCACCAGGCGTGGGAGGCGTCCGCGCCCACTAACCGCGGCCGGCCGGGCGGCGGCAGGGTGCGCAGATAGCCGCTGATATAGCGAGCCGGCAAACCCAGCGAGCGCAAGCAAGCAATCTGCAGATGCGCGAAGTCCTGACACACGCCGCGGCGCTTCTCGAAGAAAGCCTGGACCGGGGTGGTGACCTCGGTCGCGGTCTTATCGAAGGCGAAATCCCGATTTATTTTTTGCATGAGATCGCCAACCGCCTCCAACAGCGGACGTCCCGCGGGAAAAACGTCGCGCGCGTAGTCCGCGAGTTCGCGGCTTGCACCCACGCGTTGCGAGCCGAAGACAAACTGATAGGCGTCTAAGCCATGCTCGGTATGGTCGGTGATCATCGACTCGGCCACCGTATCCCAAGCCGGCGATCCGGAGAAATCCGGCGGTTCGGTGTCGAGCACTTCCAATTCGCTGCTGGCCTCGACGATCAGGCTGTCGTGCGGTTCCTCGAGCGTAAAAAACGTCTGAATGTTGCCGAAATAGTCGTTGTGACTGACGGTGACCGGCGGCGCGGGCCGGATGGAAAGCTGCGTCGCGCGGCAAATCTGTCCGGCGAGATTGCGCGGAGTGAGCCGCACCAAGTGATGCGACACCGAAACCGGGTCTTCGTAGTCGTAGGTGGTTCGGTGCCACACGCGATAGATCATGTGGTCCGCTCCATTTGCGCGTGACTGAAGTAAGCGTGGGTAAGGGCATTTGAAAATGCCGGTAAGGCCGCGTCCATTCCGGCGAGCAGCTCGTCCAGCCGCTCCCGCACGCCGCCGGTGCCCTGCTCGCAAAGCGTGCGGACATCGGTGTGGAAGAGGCCTGCGGCCGCGTCCTCCAGACGTTTCTGTTTGCCAACCGGCCATCCGGCCCCGGACGGCATGCTGGATAAGCTGCGGCAATGTTCGGAGAGATCCTTGGCCTGGAAGGCCAGGGAACGCGGATTCGCCTCTTCATTCATCAAAAGGTCGAGTACCGGCGCGGGTTGAATAATGGTGAAGTATCGCGACCGGTAGGTCATCGAACTGTCGGTCACTTCGAGGAGCATCTCCAGTGTCGGCCAGGTCGGCGGGCTCAGCGGCACAATGATCGCGCGAAACAGTTTCACCAGATGGACGGAGCGTTCCAAGCGTCTTCCGATGCTCAGAAAATGCCAGCCGGGCCCTCGGGTCATGTTTTCCATCTCGATGCCACGGAGCGCGGCTAACGTACCGATACAGCTATTCAATACCGCTAACGCGTCGCCCACCGAGGCGTATCCCCAAGCCGGGTTCCCGGCGCCGCGCGCCGCCGAGCCAAACTGACTCACCACCCGCAGCAGGTCGCTCGAAAGGCGGTCGCGCACTTGTGCCGCGGACCTTCCAGCACGATTCAGAATTGCGGTGAGGCTGTCGCTGCGCTGTTCCTCGAAAATGCGCGAAAGAAGCTCCTGCTCTAAATCACGCACTCGATCGAGATGATGTTGGGGGTCTTCCTTATCCTTAGTGAGACGCGCGTGGGGGGACTCCAGAGTATCGTGCATCCTCATCAGGGATTCCCACTCCGAACTCTCGGCCGCACCTGACTGGCCGGTCAAACGGGTCAAGATGCATCGAAGCACCCGAGCCAGATGCTCACTGCGCTCGGCGTAGCGGCCCAGCCAGAAGATGTGGTCGGCGGCACGGCTGGGCAGATCGCTGATGACGCCGCGGCTCAAATCGACCGGCACATCACGCGGCCGCTGCAAACTGAATGTATTCACCGGGCCGTCGGAGAGCACCCAAGTGTCTTTGCTGCCGCCGCCCCGTTGCATCGAGACCACCGGGGTATCGATCGACGGCGAAACCCGCGCCAATCCACCCGGGATCACCACCCAGGAATCGCCGTGCGCCGCCAGATATACGCGGAGCACAACCCGCCGCGGAGTGAGCCCATGTTTTTCCGACCACACCGGCGCGGCGGATAGGCTTAACAATTCTTGCCCCGCGAATTCGTGCGGGTTCTCTTGGATATTGGCAATCAAGAGCGCTCGCTGGTCGGGGTCAAGCTTCCCGCCAAAAACCGGCTCCCTTGCGGTCGAGGGGAACGCCGGCTTGATCACCAGGAAATCCAAATTATCGAGTACGTAACGGAGTGCCTCAGGCTGCCCGCACCACCACGTTGCGGTGGTAGGAAGTTTCAAGTCCTCGCCTAAGAGTCGCTTGCACAGCCCCGGGAAAAACGGCATGAACGCCGAAGTTTCCAGCAAACCGCTGCCCAGCGCGTTGGCAACCGTCACGTTGCCCGCTCGCACCGCTTCCACCAGCCCGGCTACGCCCAGAAATGAGTTCGATCGCAACTCGATGGGGTCCGAAAAGCTGTCATCCACGCGCCGCAGAATTACGTCCACTCGTTTCAAGCCCGCGAGCGTCTTCAGGAATACCCGGCTGTCGCGCACGGTCAGATCGCCGCCCTGAACCAAGGTGAAGCCAAGGTAACGCGCGAGGTAGGAATGTTCAAAGTAGGTTTCGTTGAACGGTCCGGGCGTTAGCAGCACCACCCGCGGATTGTCGCGGGGTACCGCCGAAAGACGCAGCAGATTCTCGCGAAACGTGTGGAAAAACGAAGCCAGCCGGCGCACTTGGAACTCGCGAAATAAATCCGGAAAGGTTTCGGCCATAACGATGCGGTTCTCCAGCGCATAGCCCGCGCCCGAAGGCGCCTGGGTGCGGTCGGAAATTACCCACCAGTCGCCGTCCGGTCCTCGCGCCAGGTCCACCGCGAGCAAATGCAGGTACGTCTTGCTGGCCATGTTTATCCCGTGGCATGGTCGCCAGAATCCGGGGTTGGCAAATACCAAGGCCGGGGGAATCAGCCCGCCGTGAAGCAACTGTTGTGGCCCGTAGAGATCGGCCAGAATCAGATTGAGTAGCCGGGCCCGTTGGATCAAGCCTGCCTCCAGCTTGCTCCATTCGGCCGGCGGGATGATCAGAGGTATGGCATCCAGATTCCACGGCCGATCCATCCCCATCGGATCGCCGTAGACGTTGTAGGTGACTCCGTTTTCGCGAATCCGCTGCCGGGCCGTTTGCCACCGCCGGGCCAGTTCTTGGTCGCCCAGCGCGGACAACGAATCGATGTAGGTGTCCCAATGCGGACGAAGAACCCCAGGCACCGCCGACATCTCGTCGTAAACTCCGGCGGTCTGGGTATAACCGCTGCTTAGCGGCCCCTTCATCGTATCGAGAGAAATCTTCATTCGGGCTCAGCGGGAAGCACGTGCCGAACTTCGTGAGAAGAGCTCACGGGGTCCGTCGCAAATCGAGTGTCAGCGGGAACGCGGGATTGCGCTGTTCGGTTGGGATCGTTATCACTCCTGGGGTATGCCCAATATCGCTGAACCGCGCCAAACGCCGGCTTTCCGCCTCGAAGGCATTAACGGGAAAGTGCTGGTGGGCTCGTCCGCCAGGATGGGTAACGTGATATGTGCAACCCCCGATCGAACGTCCCGACCATCGATCCACGATATCAAACACCAAGGGCGTGTGCACCGGGATGTTCGGATGTAGGCACGATGCCGGCTGCCATGCGCGGTAGCGTACCCCAGCCACGAATTCGCCCTCTTCGCCGGTGCCGTGCAGCGGTACCGGACGCCCATTGCACAAAACGGTGAAACGGGAATCGGTCATTCCGCACACCTTCACCTCTAACCGCTCCACGGATGAGTCCACATTGCGTACCGTTTGCCCGTTGGAGGTTTCTTCTCCCAACACGTGCCACGGCTCCAAGGCATGGCGCAACTCCAGGCGTATGCCCCGCTTGGTCACCGCACCAATCATGGGAAATCGAAACTCGATGTGCGGCGCGAACCATACCTGCTGAAACGGGTAACCGGCTTCACCCAGGTCAGCCAGCACGTCTTCCCAATCGAGCTGAACGAAGTGAGGCAGCATGAAGCGATCGTGCAGCGTGGTTCCCCACCACACCAGCTTGCCACGATACGGAGTTTCCCAGAAGTGGGCGATCAAGGCGCGAACCAGGAGCTGCTGGGTAAGGCTCATGCGTGAATGCGGAGGCATCTCAAAAGCCCGCAATTCCAAAAGACCCAGCCGCGACTCGGACGCGTCGGGCGAATAAAGTTTGTCGATACAGAACTCCGCACGATGAGTGTTGCCGGATAAATCGGTTAGCAGGTGCCGGAAAACTCGATCCACCCGCCACGGAAAGACGCCCGGAGAGCCCTTGTTGGGAATCTGTTCGAACGCAATTTCCAGTTCGTAGAGGGCGTCGGTGCGCGCTTCGTCCACCCGGGGATGCTGGCTGGTAGGTCCGATAAACATGCCCGAGAACAGGTACGACAAGGAAGGATGGTTTTGCCAGTAGCCCACCATGCTGCGTAACAAGTCGGGACGACGCAAGAAAGCGCTGTCCGCCGGGGTAGGACCACCGAGCACCATGTGATTGCCGCCACCGGTGCCGGAGTGCTGCCCATCCATCATGAATTTCTCCGTCCCCAGATGAGCCTCGCGCGCTAAAGCGTAGACCGCCTCGGTGGTTCGCACCAGTTCGTCCCATGATTCCGCCGGTGGAATATTTACTTCGATCACTCCCGGATCCGGTGTCACCTTCAGCACCCGGATTCGCGGATCGAATGGCGGCGCGTAACCTTCCAGCATTACCGGCATGTTGAGATGCGCGGCGGTATCTTCGATCGCCGCCACCAGATCCAGATAGTCCGCCAGATACTCCGCCGGCGGCATGAAGATGAATAGCTTGCCGTCGCGGGGTTCGAGGCACAGTGCCGGGCGCGCGACCCATGTGGCCGACTCGCCTTTCTCCGGCGGTTTCCCGCGATCCGCGGCCGGTTGCAAATCGTCAGCCACGGCCGGCGCGGTGAAAAGGTCCGGCCTGCGCGCCGGGCGATTGGGAAGGATGTCTCGCCTCGCAAACGGATCCGGGTGGAAGGAATACAGAACATCTTCGGGCTTGGTCCAAGGAAGCGACTCGAGCGGCAGACGGTACCCGATCGGCGAATCACCGGGGATCAGAAATATATGTTCCGATGCGAGGAACCACGGTTGGCTGGTCCAGCGAGGTGTGCCCTTCCTGGTGGCAATCCGCCGCAGCGGGAGCACATAACCGATCGCCTTCGCCAATCCTTGTTCGAAAATGCGGGCCATCCGCTGGCGTTCGATCCGGTTTTCGATCTTCGAATCGAGCGGATCCACGTTTACGGGTAGCCGTCGTTCCTTCCAGAGATAGTAGAAAGTGTCCTCATACGCCGGCATGGCCGCCGATGCCGTTACTTGCAGGCGAAGCGCGAGTGCTTCGAGAAACTTTCGCGCGTCCTCGCTCGTGTAGCCGTAATCCTTGCTGTCTTCTGCGATGAGTTGGCTGCGCTCCCACACCGGAACGCGATCCTTTCGCCAGTAGCAGGAGAGAGCCCATCGCGGTAGCAACTCGCCCGGGTACCACTTTCCTTGCCCGTAGTGAATGAGTGCGTCGGGCGCGAAATGAGCGCTCAACTTCTTGAGCAGTTCGACCCCGAGCTTGCGCTTGGTGGGTCCCTGCGCGTCGCTGGACCACTCGGCGCCATCCGGGTCACCCAGGGAAATGAAAGTCGGTTCACCGCCCATGGTCAGGCGCACGTCGCCGGCCCGCAACTTGCTGTCCACCAGGTGGCCCAGCGCTTCGATTTCGTGCCACTGCCGATCGCTGTAGGGCTTGGTGACCCGCGGCGATTCGTAAATCCGATGAACTGCCATCTCGTGCTTGAACTCGGTGTTGCAGGTATCCACCGCCCCGGTAATGGGCGCGGCGCTTCGCGCGTCGGGAGTACAGGCAAGCGGAATATGGCCTTCGCCGGCCAGCAGCCCCGAGGTTGGATCGAATCCGATCCACCCTGCCCCGGGCAGATACGCCTCCGCCCAGGCATGCAGATCGGTGAAATCGGCGGTGGGACCGGCGGGCCCTTCGAGTGGCTTCACATCGGCTTGGAGCTGAATCAAATAGCCCGAAACAAAACGTGACGCGAATCCCAAGTGACGCAGGCTCAGAACCAGCAACCAAGCGGAATCACGGCACGAACCGGTCCGTCGCGACAGGGTTTCATCGCACGTTTGCACCCCCGGTTCCATGCGGATCACGTAGCCGACTTCGTTCTTCACCTGCTGATTGAGGCCCACCAGGAAATCGATGGTCCGCGCGGTTGCCCGCGGCACTTGAGCCAGGAATTCTGTTAGTCGTGTTCCCGCGGTCGTCGTCTCCAGGTACGGGCGTAGTTCACGCGCGAGCGCAGCGTCGTAAGTAAAAGGATACTGCTCAGCGGAAGGCTCCAGAAAAAAGTCGAACGGATTGAAGACGCCCATCTCGGCAACCAGATCGACCTCGACAAGAAACTCGGTCGTCGGCTCGGGGAACACCAGCCGGGCAAGGTAATTGCTTTGGGGGTCTTGTTGCCAGTTAATGAAATGCTTTTCCGGACGAACCTTCAGGGAATACGACAGGATCGGGGTGCGGCAGTGCGGCGCGGGACGCAGCCGTATCACCTGCGGCCCCAGGGAAACGCGGCGATCGTAACGGTATTGCGTCTTGTGGGTGAGCGCAACGCTAATGGTCATAAGCTGGGATCAGTCGAGATCTCCGAACGACTACTGAACTATCGCCGCTGGGGAGCCTACTTCCTCGGCTATCACCGTAAAATTCGTCAACCGGCTGGTTCCGAACGAAGTTGTGATAGCCACGTCTGCTGCATCGCGCCCGGTAGCCATCAACACTCGTCCGATTCGCGGCTTGTTGTTACGAGCATCAAATGTCCACCAGCGATCCTCCAGGTAGACCTCAAACCACGCGCTGAAGTCCATCGGCGGAACGAGTGGCACCCCAATATCCCCCAGATATCCAGTCGCGTAACGGGCAGGGATGTTCAAGCAACGGCAAAATGTGATGGCCAGATGCTGAAAATCGCGGCAGACGCCCTGTCGATCGGCGTAGACCTCCATCGCAGTTTTGGTCGGACTCGCGAAATGGTATCCGAATGTGACGTTCGCCTGCACCCAATCGCACACCGCCTGTACCCGCGCCCATCCCGGCTGCGAGTTACCGAACAGCATTCCCGCAACATCCAAGAGGCGGTCGACCTCGCAGTACCGAGAGGCGATCAGATGCCGGAGCGCTTCCGGAGGCAGATGCTCCACCGGTATCTGCCGCGCTCGGAGGTTCACCGGATCGGGTTGGCCCGAGTCTTCGATCAAGGTGGAGTGATATAGCTGGAGCTTTCCCGCCGCCGCCACAAATCGGGTACACCCATTCCCAAACGAATCTTCGTACTCGGTGATCGGCGCCTCCGGGGTAATTCGCGGTTTATCGGGCTCCCGAAGGTCCGCGCGACGGGTCGAATGCACGTGAAAAATGGCGATAAAGGGGACTGGATCAGGGATATCAAACTGAATGTCAAAACCGAGACGGATCAACATGGTCGGTACATCCCTTCTACGGAGCGACCGTCACCTAGCTAGTCATATTGAGGCACGAACCCTCCAAAGTACACCCAGAAAGCCGCCCGCACGTGGCCCGGAGTCCGCCTCGTGAGATCGAGTGCCGGAAACAGGCTAACCAGAACGTGCTGTGGACTACCTTCTTTCGAAAGTAATAGCAGTACCGTTATAGGGGCCTTTCGCCGGCCGGCCTACACGGTTGCGCCGATTCCCAAATTTTCCAACTCCAACTAAGGTTCGTCGCACTGCATCGAAACTAAGCGAGTTTTCGCGAGCCGCAACCGGCTAGCGGGATTTGTGTTTTACGTGTTGGTGGCATAAGGTAAGGCGGAAAGCGACCAAAACATGTACAAACATTTCTTCGAACTGCGGGAAAATCCCTTTAACGTCAACCCGGACCCGCGCTATCTATTCTTCACTCCGCAAACCCAGGAGGCTTTGGACCAACTGAAGTATGGAATCCAGTCCCGCAAGGGACTCATGCTTCTCACCGGCGAAGTAGGCACCGGCAAGACCACCCTGATTAACCAGCTCCTCAATTGGTTGCGCGAAAGGCAGACCCCTACTGCTTTTATTTCCAACTCCCATTTGGAAATTAGCCATCTCTTTGACTTCATGTTGGCGGATTTTGGAGTTTCGTTCGATGCCCGATCGAAAGACAACGCACCCATCCGCTTGAGCCAGTGGCTGTATGAGCGTCACCGCGCGCGGAAGACTGCCGTGGTGATCGTCGACGAAGCCCAAGGGCTGCCGGCCAATGTGCTCGAACAAGTCCGATTGCTTCTGAATATGGAGACGGCTAGCGAAAAGCTGTTGCAAGTGGTGCTGGCCGGCCAGCCGGAACTGGAAGATCGGCTCCGCCAACCGGAACTGCGCCAGATCAAGCAGCGCGTTGCGCTTCGGTGCCAAACCTCCGCGCTCACCATTGAAGAAACTCACGATTATATTCAGGCGCGTTTACGCATCGCCGGAGCCAAAGGCCAATCATCGATCTTCGGCCCACAGGCCGTGGATGCAGTGCACCTCTATTCGCGGGGGATCCCTCGAGTGATCAACCTGCTCTGCGAGCACGCGCTCATCAACGCCTACGTCGAACAGACCCACGAGGTATCTGCATCTTTTGTCGAAGAAGCTGCGCGCGAGTTTCAGTTCGACGCCGTAAAACCTCTCATCCCGATGCGAACTTTCGGCGAACGCAACTCGGTCCTCCCCATGCCCACCCGAGGGATCGATGCCGGCCGATCGATCGCTCGGATTCAAACCGGACAGGACCTCTGGCATGAGTTTCTGGCCGGGGCGGTGGTCCCGGATGCGGCGCGCTTAGAGGTCGTTAAGTCCGACGCAACGTCGGTTGAAGCGCATGGTGCGCCACCGCTCGCACCCGAGAGCGTGCCGGGCCCCAGTAGAGAGTGGGAAGCGGCCACATTCTTGCGCCATCTACGACCGCCGCTGGCGGCAGGCAAGCAAGACCATGGTCCATTCGTCTCCCAGCCGCCCTTGGTCTTGAAGGCGGATGAAGAACTCTTCGCGGATCGATTCCTGCATGTCTTGCGGCATGCAGCGGATCGGCCTCTGCGATGGCTCGCCGCGAAAATGGAGTCGAGTGCGTCGTCCGCCGTCCCGCCCGCCCATACTCCCGATCGAGCGATGCCTGCTTGGACCGCATTTGCCAAAGACCCCGCAAGACATCTCGGGTCCGGCCGCAAGGCGATTCGCGACTCGCTCCTTGCACTGGTTCACGTAAGTTCGGAGTGGCGAGACCGGTGCTCGTCCCAGGTCAACTCCGGTTCTTGGCAGAAAAGGATGAATCGTTCGTACCGATGGTTAAAAGGACCCATTCGTTCCGCGCAGTCCTTTCCTCGATGGTTTCCGTGGCGGGATCGATATTCCTCGATCGTCCATTCGAAAGAGTGGGAACAAATGACCGAATCTCTAGCTCGCTGGCTGCGGGAACCATTCGATCCGGCGCAATGGCTCGCCACAAATCCGCAACTCTTAGACGCCCGCCGGGCGTTCAGTCAAAAAAAATCCTGACCGACAACACCGCTCAAAACCCCGCTCAGTGGCTGCCCGGAAGGTTAGAGTTCGGAACCAGAGCGGGCAGCTCACCCCAATCTGACTCCTGATAATCGGAACGATCGGGAGCGCGCCATTGCCTCACTTTGGTGAATTCCTTCTCGGCCGCCTCCCTCTGGCCTTGTTTTTGCAAAGCGCGACCGAGTAAATAGTGAAGTTTCACGCTCTGCGGCTCGAGTTGGATCGCGGGAAGGAGATAACCAACGGCCCGGTCGGGTTGGTTCTTTGCAAGATAGGATTTCGCGAGCCCGGCCAACGACGCGGTGAGCTTCGGATCGATCGACAGCGCTTTGTTGAACATCTCGATGGCCCGATCCAGTTGACCCTGATGGAGGTACAACGTGCCGCGATCCTCGTAGCTCAGCGGCTCTTTCGGGTGCAGCGCGATTTCGCGCTGATATTGCGCGGCGGCCTCATCCACCAGGCCTAGCCGCTGATACGCGACGCCCAAAATCAGATGGGAATACTCGAGCTGGGGATCGCCGGCGACCGCTTTTTCAAGTTCGGTGCGAGCGTCGGGATTTTCGCCGAGATCGAGATAGAATTTCCCGAGAAAAAGGTGAAAAAGCGGCGTGTCACCGCCGGCGTCGCGAAACAGATTGAAAGTGCGCAGCGAGTCGTCGGTTCGCTTCACCTTCCCGTAGGAAAATGCGAGGGCATACAAGAAGACCAGATTCTTCTTCTCATGGTCGAGGATCGGTTCGAGAGCCTGGATGGTCGCCGGGTAGCGCTCGAGCCGGAAATCGCTTAGGCCCAGGAGATATCGCGCCTGCTGCTGATGGGGGTCGAGTTGAAGAGTTTGTTCAAAGTAAGGAACCGCCGCGGTGAATTCTTCTTGGCCGTAATACGCAAGTCCCAGATTGAGGCTCACACCCGGATCGTTTGGGGTGATGTCACGAGCCTTCTTGAATTCCGCAATGGCGGAATCGAGACGGCCCGAGCGCGCGTCGATTACCCCGAGATTGCAGTAGGCCACCGCCGAGTTCGGATCGATCTCGAGAACTTCGCGAAATCCCTTTTCGGCGCGGGCCAGGTCACCGGCCTGGAGCGCGCGAATCGATTCGTCCAAGAGAGATTGGGTGTTCGGAACCGGCGCCTGCGGAGGGAGGAAACTGAGGGACGCGAGAACCACAACCAGAAACACCCTGTCCCTCCACCATTCCATGCCGCTTCAGGCCACACCGAAGAAGACGACCCAGGACGATGCCAGTGCGATCGAGCTTTAGTTTATATCGACGACGCAGCGGAAGCCAACCGTTGCGGAACGATCGATGCTCGGCCCCATCAGCAAGTATTTGCCGTGCTCGTCGAGCCGCGAATTAACCGGGAAATACCAACGCGAGCCGGCCGGCTGATAATGGCTGCCGCCGCGCAAAATGGCCGCGCGGGTGTGCTCATCCTGATATTCATCGGTCCACTGCCAGACATTTCCGACCAGGTCCATCACCCCAAAGGGACTGGCGGCGCCCGGGTGCGCATCCACATCCGCGGCCGGACCCAGGGAACGACCGGTGTCCGGCGCCGGCGCTTGCGCGGGATCCCATTTGTCTCCCCACGGGAATGGGCGATCGTCGGAGCCCTGCGCGGCGTACTGCCATTCCCATTCGTGGGGCAGCCGCTTGCCGGCCCACGCTGCGTAGGCCCGCGCGTCTTCCAATGAAACCCAGGTGACCGGCTTGTTGCCCGCTCGATCGGGATAGGTTCGGTTGGTCCAATCTTTCAAAAAGTTGTGATCGTCCTGGGGGTGATAGTGGGTTGCGTCGAGAAAGCGCTTGAACTCGGTATTGGTGACCGGATAGCGATCGATGTAGAACGATTTCATTTCAAGCGAATGAGCGTGTTCGCGGCGCGGAGAATCTTCCCAGGGCATCTGCACGTCCACACCAATGTCATTGCCGCCTTCGATCTCGAGGCCCGCAACGCGGAAATGATAAGTGCCCGCGGGAACTTTGACCATTCCCGAAGGCGCGGCAGCGGCGAGCTTGGTCGCGGGAATTTCGACCAGGTGCTGGGGCAGGAAATGCCACTGGTTCGAATAGCTCGAGAGCGGCCGGGCCGCCCACGCGTGGGTTTGGGAAAGCAATTCCTTTTCGCTAGAAGAAATCCCTTGGGTTGCGAGAATCGCGCCGTAGCTGCGCGCCTCGATATCGAAATGAAGGACGGCCACTCTTCCCTGGACGACCGGTTTGAGCTCCACCCCGTGCCACAAATCGTAATACTGCGTTTCCGAGTCGTACGGAATTTCGATCTGAGGACCGCTCAAATTAAAGTTGTTGCGGTTGATGATCGTCCAAACGGTTTCCCTCTTGCCGGGAAATTTGCTGGCAAACGCGCCATATTGCAGAACGGGAGTGTGCGGCTCCCAGTCCGGACTGATCAACACGTCCGCGAGGGTGCGCTCGATCTTCGAGATGTGCCGGAGAGCTTCTGCGTCGCGGTCGTTAATCTGGTTCCAGATGCCCCAGATATTTTCCCAGCTCTCGTAGCCGACGCCATTGAAAAAAGCGTGCTGCAGCTCGTCGGTCCGGTCCTTCGCCCAGCGGTTGCAAACATTGACCATGTGGCGCGGTTCGAGCCACTTGTCGGCGGCCACCTCCGGGACGAACGGGTACTGCCAGCCGGGTTTCTCGGTGAGTATCACCAAGTCGTCCCAAGCGAGATTTTCCCACGCCAGCGACTCCTGGGGAACATCCGGAGCCACCTGCGGCTCAAAGGCGATGGGATGACTGGTTCGGTCCGAAGTGGTGCGAAATATCCGCGGAAAGTCGAACAGGGTGTCGCCGTTAAGGCCGTCCGCGCCGAGGTCCGCCATCAAGTGAGTGGAGGCGGTCCAATCGGGCACCTCTTCCAGCCGTGTTCCTTGATCCCACACCATGACCGGGAACAAAACGCGGACGCCTCGGTCGTGGAAGTTCGAGATCATTTGGCGAATGCCGGCCAGACCGCCGGGCATGTCGCGAATCAAGTCGTATTCGTTGCGGGTGTCAATCCCGATGTTGGGATAGCTTTGCCAGATCAACACGGAATCGATACCGCCGAAGCGCTTGTCGAGATCGTCGAGATAGCGGCCAACGGTGTAGTGTCCCTCGACCGGATCGTAGAAGTAGCGATCGTGGATCATCATCTGCGGCTGGATGAAGGATTTCTGCGTCCACTTCAGTTCGGGGCGGTCGTACTGCGATCCGTCGTATCCGATGCGGACCAGCCGCTCGTGCCGCCAGTGCTGCAGGTCCGCCAGCCAAGCCCGGGAGTCCGACGCCTTCTCGGGCCCAGGGATCAGCATGTTGTGTGGGGGATACTGGGTGTCTTGCGCCCACAGCATCCCCGAGAACAACAGGATCAGCGCCGCAAAGCTCGTTTTCCGCAATGACATCATGCTCTCCCGACGGTAGTGATCGCGGTTAAGAACGCGCTCTTCTAGAAATCGAAGCGAAGCGACATTTGCCACAAACGCGGCGCGCGGCTGCCGGTTACCTGGCCGAACTGGCTCTGTGCGTTGGTGAGCTGGTCGTCCAAAGTGTCAATGCTTGCCCACTGTGGATGATTGAATGCGTTAAACGCTTCGGCGCGGAACTCGAACTTATAGCCTTCGTGGACGCTGAACCCCTTGATCAAGGCCAAGTCCCAATTGTTGATCCCAGGACCATAAATGATGTTGCGCCCGGAATTGCCTCGGCTGACCGCGACGCCGTTCGGACCCGCAGCAGGGTCGGTGAAGCAATTGGTGTCGAAATACTCCAGCAGCGTTTTTTGGGAGTGGGAGAGATTTCCGTTGCAGGTCCGGATCGGAACATCGCCCATGTAGTCAAACGAACTGGTGCTTCCATTCAGGATGGTGTTGGGTGCACCGGCCTCGAACGTTGCGATCGTGCTCACCTGCCAGTTCGCCAGAGCGGTTTTTAGAAAGCCGTTCCAGGTGGTCTTATACGGCACGGAGTAGCTGACGTTGAGGAGTAAGCGTTGCGGGTGATCTGCATCGGAGAGTCCATGCGACCAATTGGGATGCCACTGGCCGCCGATCGCGTTGGTGCCATTCTCCGCGCTGGTATCGTAGATCAGGTCGGTCTGCTTCGACCAAACGTAGTTGCTGAGAATGGTGATGTTGTGCCACGCCTTGGTTGAGAACTCGACTTCCAGAGCGTCATAGGCGTTGTTCAAATCGTGGTGAACCGCGTCGATCGATCCCCATCGATTCGGATAGGTGGCCGAAAGCGGCCGGGCATTCTCGTAATCGGCGCTATTGAGATAGACGCCCTGCGCCGGAAGATTCAGATCGTATTCCCGTGGCAAATTCGTGCCCTTGGAGCCCACGTAGCCGATGGAAATGAGGGCCTTCGAGCCTAGTTCGCGCTCGATTTGGAAATTCCAATACTGCAGATAGGGCGTCTTCGAAGTGTCCTTATCGATCGTGAAAGTATTGTCCTGCTGGGCCAGGATGCCGCCATCGGTGCCGAGGGGGATCGGCCAGCTACCCTTTTGGAGAGTAACCGGCGCGGGGAATGAATTGGCCAGCGTAAAATACGTGGAATTCGGATCCTGGCCGGCCAGCGCGGCGTAAGTCGGGGAGTCATATTCGCTTCCGCCATATCCGGGAGCGTTGAAAAACATCTGGTCGAGATACTTGTACGCTGCGGTGTCGTAAAAGATTCCGTATCCTCCGCGCGCGATCCAATTCTTAATGGGACGATAAGCAAAGCCGAACCGTGGAGCTAGATTGGTTTTTTGAGACGGGTAAGGAGGATTGTGAGTGCCCGGCGTCAGGCCCGGCATCACCAGACGATAGCCTGGATAAGACTCGTCAAGCACACCCCAGTAATTGTTTACGCTGTAGGCTTGGGGTGCCCAGACGTAAGCGAGCCCCAAATTCAAGGTCAGCTTCGATGTGATCTGCCAAATATCATTGAAATACGCATCCCACTCCGGGCTGCGAAACCAAAGGCTGGTATCGCCGCCGACGTTGTTGGTTCGCTGGCGCATCGCGGTGACCGCCCCGGTCAGGAATTCGGCCTCGGTATTCCAACCCGAACCGTCCGCGGCAAAGGGTCCCTTGCCTGTGTAGGCCTGGCCACTGGCATTTTCGTGGGCGTTCAAAGTATTGATGCCGATGTCGATTTCGCGGATGACGTCGTTGTCGCGCTCATCCTTGCGAAAGTAGTGGACGCCGAATTGGAAAGTATGTTTGCCCTGAATCTTGGTGAGATCGTCGGTGACCTGCCAGATGGGGACGTACTGATAATAGTATTCGCTCGGACCAAGGCTGAGGTCTTCAAATCCGTACTGCGATCCTCCAAATATTACCGAATAGAGGCACTGATCGCTGGTCAATCCGTCGAGTTGGGACTTGTCAAAGGACGATAGGCCCGCACCCGGCACCGAATTGTTTTGGGTGAGATTGCAAAACCACGAATTTGCCGAACTCTGATAGGCCTTGATGGTCTTGGGATCCCAATTCAATACATGCTGCCTCAGGTAGCTCATTTGAAAGCGGTTCAATAGGTTCGGACTGAAGTTGTGAACCCATTGTCCGTTGATCAAAGGCGTTGAGTGCAGGGGACCATTGCCCGTGGGCAAAGGCCCCGAGCCATCCACCCCGACGGCCAAACTAGGAATGGGGCCTCCAGCCTGGAACGGCTCGCCGGAATCTCGCAAGAAATCGACGAATATTCGATCTTTTTCAGTCAAGTTGTAATCAAAGCGCAGTGTAACGTTGTTGTTGGTCAGCCCGTTGAGTCCCTGCCCCTCCCAGTCGCGAATGTCTCCGGGAACACCAGAGCTGAAATTGGGAAGCGGGAAATGAGAAAGGTAGGCCTCGGCCTGCGGAGATGGATTGGTGATCACGTTGTTCGGATACGGCTGGCGGGTCTGGGTAGTGGGATCGTAGGTAAACGGATTGTAAATGATGTAGCGTGGATCACCGGGATATTGTTGCAGCCACGCGGAGAAGTCGCCGGTTCTTTCGGCCGCGGTGGGCACATACCCAAAGATGGGAACCCCGCCACTCTTGCGGATTCCCTCGAACGCCACGAAGAAGAAGGCTTTTCCTTTTCCGTTGTAGAGGTGCGGTATATAGATTGGCCCGCCCAGGCCGCCGCCGAACTGATTTTCGTGGTACGGACTTTTCTCGACTGTGGGGTCGACGATTTCGGTATAGGAATCGATCGCGTTGAGCACGTCACTCTGGAAGAAATCGTAAACATTTCCGTGTAGCGCGTTCGTGCCAGACTTTACCGACATGGTGATCTGGCCGATGTCGCGGGTGTAGGCCGCCGAATAGTTGAGGGTCTGCACCTGGACTTCCGAGATGGCGTTCATGTTCAAATTCGCAAGCTGCGAGCCGCCCCAGTTGTCGTTGTTGTTGACTCCGTCCACATAGTATCCAAGCATTTGCTCGGATCCGCCGAGGTTCAGCGCTTTGGTGCTTTCCACGGTCGTTTGTTGCGCCACTCCCCAGGTGAGCTGATTGTTGCCGCTGTTGAAGAGCGGAGCGAGCTGCGCGTAATTCAGGAAGTTTCTCCCCTGAATGGGCACGTCCTTGATCAGCTCGCTGCTGAGCGCGACGTTCAGGTCGGCGTCGTCGGTGTGCGCCAACGGCACGCTGGTGGCGGTTACCGTGACCGATTCCTTTTGTCCAGCGATCACCATCGGGAGATCGACACGCAGGGTGGTGCCCGACCCGCCGAGTTCGATAGATTCCGACTGCGCGTTCGTGAATCCTTTTTGGCTGGCCTCGACCCGGTAGTGGCCCGCATTCAAATCGGCAAATACGTACTGGCCGTCCTGTCCGGACGTGGTTTTCAAAGTTGCGTTGGTGTCCAGATTAACAAGGCTGACCCCGGCGCCGGCGATGGCGGTGCCCTGGGCATCGCTGATGGTGCCGAGAATGCGGCTGGTCACGTTGGTCTGGGCGCCAAGCCGCCCGGGAGCCAGAAGCAAAACGACCAAGCCCGCCAAGAGAAGAACACGAGATTGGAACATGGCCCACCCCCCTGAAGATTGAATCGATTCATTTCTTGCCGGATAATTACTCCGCTGCATCCAGGTTGTCAAGCCAAATGTAATCTTTTTGCCCTATTCGGGGAGGCTCCCTTAGAGCCAAGATCGATCATGGCGCCCTCCTGATGGTTTGGCGCCGGGGATCCGTAACGCCCGGGGGTTCGAGGTATCCGTGGGCCCCAGGCTGAATCGATTCAATATTTCCACCGAAAACAGTCCAGAACGACCAGCCAAGATCCCGCGTGAAGGTTAAAGAAGAAGATTAAAGAAAGTTAACTTAGAGTGGCGAGTCAAGGCCGTCCAGTGTTACGTTGTTGCCGCTTCCCTATATCCGAATTCTCGGGAACGGAAACGATCCGCATGGCCACCATCAAAGAAGTTGCCAGGCGCGCCAAAGTCTCGGTCGGAACGGTTTCGCACGTCCTCACCGGAGCCGCCTCGGTGGGGGCCGAACGCCGGGAACGCATCCTGGCGGCGATGCGTGAGCTTGATTATTACCCGAGCGATATTGCCCGCAGCCTGAAACTCAAGCGCAGCCACATTCTCGGGATGGTCGTGTCGGACATCACCAATCCGTTTTTCTCGCAGCTGGTCCGCGGCGCCGAAGACGCAGCCATGAAGCGGAACTACCTTTTGGTGACTTTCAATACCGACGAGCGGGTGGAACGCGAGATGAACGTTTTCACCGTGCTTCGAAAAAGACGGGTCGACGGCGTCCTGCTCGTGGTCGCTCCGTCCCGCGACAAGCCTTACCACGTTCTCGAATTGATGGCTCTGGGAACCCCAGTGGTGTGTCTGGACCGGACGCCACGCGGAATACGCGTTGACTCGGTGGCCGTTGACAACGTCGGCGCGGCGCGCAACTGCGTCGAGCACCTTCTCGATCAGGGGCATCGCCGCATTGCCATTCTCACCGGATCGCTGCTCCTGCAAAACGCCCGCGCTCGTCTTCAGGGCTTCAAGCAGGCCTTTTCCCGCCGCCGAATTCCCATCGAGGCGCGGTTGATTTGCGAAGGCAACTTTCGCATCGACAGCGGTTACCATCTCGCGCTCAACTTGCTCAGCAGATCCGATCGGCCGACCGCGCTGTTCGTCTCGAACGGACTGATGGCCATCGGGGTGATCAAGGCAATAAGACAGCTGGGGTTGCGATGCCCGCAAGACGTCGCGCTCGCGAGTTTCGATGATCTGGCTCTGGCCGAAATACTGGATACCCCGCTGACCACCGTCGCGCAGCCCGCCTACGAGATCGGTTATCAGGGCGCGACACTGCTCATGCAGCGCGTCGAATCCGGCGAAAAGAACGGCAAGTTTCGTCCGTCGAACATGCGCCTACCGACCGAGCTGAAAATTCGGGCCTCGACGATCCGAAAAACCTAACCGCACTTGAGCCCGCTCGGCCGCTTATCGCCAGGACGGCGAGTCATTCCACAGAATGAACGGGGCCTCCAACGGTACGATTGCTCCGCTATGCTGGGGAACTAGGCGCGGAGTGAAGTCCGCCGCGGGGCGAGCGGCCGGAACACTCGCGGTGTACATGAAACCGTTCTCCGAGCCGACCAGTCGCTCGCCGCGCTTCATGGGTTGGCACACAGCGGCGTTGCCGTTTTTCTCTTCCGCATAGAGTTCGGCACGCACCGCGTCGGGATCGAAGTTCGTTCAGAAATACCTGCGCCTCAAAGACGTGCTGGCCGTCTTTCTGTTCCACCGCGGTGGAACCAAATCGCAGCCTCGACCAGTGCTTGGCGAGCTGCTCCTGCCAATCGAGTAAATCCACTCCCAGCGCCCCTTGGTTTGCGGCACGCTCTCGGCAGGCCGTTGCCGCCGCGAGGTAATGCTCCTCGGTGTACTGGCGGACCACGCGGTTGGTGGAGAAAAGCGGTGTCAATCGGGCCATGCTTTCGCGCATGCGCGCAACCCAGCCCGCGGAATTCCGCGATTGTCGCGCTTATAGAATTCGGGGATGATCTCTCGTTCGAGTAAAGCGTAGAGAGTTTCGGCTTCGGACGCGTCCCACGCGGCCACATCATTGTTATGTTCGCGACGGTCGCCGATAGCCCAGCCGACCTCGGGCGAGTATGCTTCCGCCCACCAGCCATCCAACTCCGAAAGATTCAGTCCGCCATTAACCAGCACTTTCATGCCGCTCGTGCCACTCGCTTCCCACGGGCGGCGCGGGGTGTTCACCCATAAATCCACGCCCTGAACCAGTTGCTCGGCCATGAGCAGATCGTAGTCACTCAGAAAGATTACGCGCGACGCGCACTTCCGGGCGATCGCGCAAACTCGATCCACTGCCGGATCATCTCTTGACCTTCGACGTCTTGTGGATGGGCTTTGCCAGCGAGGACGAGCTGAACCGGATGCTGGCGGTTGGTGAGAATCTTCAACAGGCGCTGCGGATCGCGCAAGAGAAGATTAGGGCGCTTGTAAGTCGCGAAACGGCGAGCAAAACCGAGAGTCAGAGAGTCAGTATCCAGCGCCTCGGCGGCCGCGGCAAGATCTTCCGAAGATGCGCCGAGGCCGGCGAGCCGCTGCAGGTTTCTGTTTGCGAACATAATGAACGAGAGCCTTGCGGCCGTCCGCACGAAGCTGCCATAGATCGGAGTCACTGACCTTACGAAGACCATCACAGCTCATCCGTCGCTTCGCGCCAGCGCTCTTTTCCGCAGGCAGTTTCCCACAGCAGGTCCGCCGCGGCGGAATCCCAGGTAGCCATGTGCACTCCGTTGGTCACGTGAGTCACCGGCACTTCGGTCTGCGGCCACCTCGGAAATAAGTTCTGGAAGAGTTGCCGGCTGACCTGACCGTGCAACCGACTGACGCCGTTGACGCGACCGCTGCCGCGGAATGCCAGGTAGGCCATATTGAAGGGCTCGGACGAATCATTACCGTCGCGCCGTCCCAGCGCCAAAAGATCCTGGAGCGAAATGGACAAGTGCCTGCTCAGCATACTTCTTGAGATACCCCTCCATCAGGTCGGGAGAGAAACGGTCGAAGCCCGCCTCTACTGGAGTGTGGGTGGTGAAAAGATTGCCGGCACGAGTGATGGTCAGAGCGAGATCGAATGGCTTCTTGTTATCCGCCATGTAGGAGCGAGCTCGCTCCAGCACCGCGAATGCAGCATGGCCTTCGTTGAGATGGCACACTTCGGGCTGCAATCCGAGGGCGCGAAGGAGCTGCCATCCTCCAATGCCAAGTACCATTTCCTGTTTCAAACGTAACTCTGGACCACCACCGTAGAGTTCGCTGGTGATGCCTCGATGCGCGGGAATATTCGCGGGATCGTTGGTATCCAGGAGATACAGTTTCGTTCTGCCCACCTGAATCTGCCAAGTGCGGATCCAAAGCTTGGTGCCAGGGAAATCGACTGCCAGGCGCAGCCACTCGCCATTGGGCTGGCGCAATGGAGTGATCGGCAGTTGACCAGGGTCGTTGAATGGATATAGAGCCTGCTGACGGCCCTGCGCATCGATTTCCTGCCGGAAATACCCTTGTTGGTAGAGCAGACCTACCCCAGTGACCGGGACGCCGAGATTGCTCGCGGTCTTCAGTTGGTCGCCGGCAACGTTGCCGAGGCCGCCGGAATAAATGGGTAGAGCCTCGCTCAACATAAACTCCATGGAGAAATAGGCAACGGTGGAAAGACCGGAACGAGGATGGGCCTTTTGAAACCAACCGGTCTGACTCCTCGGCAGTCTTCTTCTCACGCTGGAGATCCAGCAGCAGCTTCTGGAAGTCTGGGTCGGCAGTAACGCTCTGCAGTTTCTCGCGAGATGCTGTCTGCAGCACGACCCAGGGATTGTGGGTGGAGTCCCACAGTTCAGGGTCAAGGCGTTCCCAGATCTGATCGGCGGCATGGTTGAAAGACCATCGGAGATCCAAAGCCAGATCGGTGAGAGCATCGGAAGTAGTTGGATCCGAAGGCCGATTGCCGTACGCGGGACTGCTCATGAGTGACACCTCGTCGTTGATTAACTGCTGGCCTTAGCTACTGGGTTTAGCTGCTGGCCGCCGCTCGAGCGCTATGCGCGAGCGTCTCGGAAACAATTGTCTGTGCTTCTTCTTGGATGCGCCGCAGATGATCCTGGCCGAGAAAACTTTCGGCGTAAATCTTGTAAATCTCTTCGGTACCCGAAGGGCGCGCCGCAAACCAGCCATTCTTGGCGATCACCTTGATTCCGCCGATCGGGTTGCCGTCTCCCGGAGCGGCGGTGAGAATCTGCTCGATCTTTTCGCCGGCGACTTCGGTGGCGCGGATGTCGGCTGGGGACAATTTCTCGAGCGCGGCTTTTTGTTCCGGCGTGGCGGGAGCGTCGATGCGTTCGTAAACCGGATCGCCCAGGTCTCGAGTGAGTTCAGCGGTAGATTTCGCCCGGATCTTTTCCCATGCGCGCGGTGATTTCCGCGGAGAGCAGACAAGGGATGATTCCGTCTTTGTCAGTGGTCCACACGCCGCCGTCGCGACCGAGAAACGAGGCGCCGGCGCTTTCTTCGCCGGCAAAGCCCAGCCGCCCACCCAGCAGACCTTCGACAAACCACTTGAAGCCGACCGGCACCTCGTATAGCCGGCGTCCCAAGCCGCGCGGTAACGCGATCGATCATGCTGCTGCTCACTACGGTTTTGCCGACGGCGACATCTTGGCCCCAGTCCTTCCGGTTCGCAAACAAGTAGTGGATGCAGACCGAAAGGTAGTGGTTCGGGGGCAGCAAGCCGCTCCCCTTGGTGACGATGCCGTGGCGGTCGTGGTCGGTATCGGCGGCAAACGCAATGTCGAATTTGTCTTTCAGTCCGATGAGCCGCTGCATGGCGTAAGGCGAGGAGGGATCCATGCGAATTTTGCCGTCCCAATCCACGGTCATGAATCGAAAGGTGGGATCGACGGATTTGTTCACGACCGTCAGATTGAGACCGTAGCGCTCGGCGATCAGCGGCCAATAATCAATGCCCGCGCCACCGAGCGGGTCGACGCCCAGCGATAATCTTGGAATCGCGAATCGCGGCCATATCGACCACGCTTTCGAGATCGTCGACGTAGGAGTGCAGGTAGTCGTATTTGTGGGTGGTGGAGGCGCGAAGCGCTTGCGCGAAAAGCATTCGCTTGACGCCCGCGAGCGCGGTCCGCAGATATTCGTTGGCCTTCGATTCGATCCAGGATGTTACCTGCGAATCGGCGGGTCCCCCGTGCGGAGGATCGTACTTGAAGCCGCCGTCGTCCGGGGGATTGTGAGACGGCGTGATCACGATGCCGTCGGCGAGCCCGGTCTTCTTTCCGCGGTTGTAACGCAGAATCGCGTGGGAGACGGCCGGAGTCGGCGTGTACGCGGTCCCCTCCGAAAGCATCACCTCGACGTTGTTGGCCGCAAGCACTTCCAACGCGCTCGCAAACGCAGGCTCGGACAACGCGTGGGTATCCATTCCGAGGAAGAGCGGCCCGTCAATTTTCTGCAGCTTGCGGTAGTCGCAAATCGCCTGAGTAATGGCGAGGATGTGCCATTCGTTGAACGCCGCGTCGAAAGCAGATCCGCGATGACCGGACGTGCCGAAAACAACCCGCTGCTGCGGGTCGCTCGGATCGGGCCGCAACTCGTAGTAGGCCGTGACGAGCTTCGGAACATTCACCAGGATCGAGGGATCGGCGGGCTTTCCGGCGGCGGGATCAATTTTCACTGGTCACCTCGACAAAAGAGTTTCAAACACGCTGCAAGAAAAAGGCTCTTCCGATCCACGATTTAGCGATTTTCATTAAGGCTTGAAGCATCACAAATCTTCTTTCCGCGTCGGGCAGAGAGCCAGGTGGTAAACGGAATTTGTCGGCAAGAGGACCGACGGCGATCCGCAATAGGGTCGCTTCGAATGCAACTCAGCACCTCAAAGACTGCGGTGGAACCAGTCGAGGGCGATTTGAGTATATTGGCCGACCTCGATAAGGTAGCCGTCGGGATCACGCATGTAGCAGCGCCATTCCCAGCCGTGATTGTCTAATGGCTCGGTAAGAAAGAGCGCTCCTTGGTCGCGCCATTGTTTGTAGCAGGCCCAGATGTCGGCGACACCCAGATTAAGGAAGCTATTTACCCTGTTCAGATCCGAGGGTGTTTCCAGAAGGACCGATTTGTCCTGGTCGCTCACGGTGAAGAAGTGAGTTGCGAAGAAGCCTTGGTGTGCAATCGGGGCCTCAGGCAGATTCATGCGCTGCCTCCTGTTGTCGATAAAAAAGGATACAGCCGGAAACGCCTACGGTCTGAAAGAAATTCATTTGCGGGCTACCCTATAACGGACAGCTAGTTTAGGAGCGATTCCCAGTTGGCTGGCACACGTCCTGCGGGTCCAGGAACGAGCTGATTTTTTGGATGTGAATGCGGCGGAAGCAACTTCACACCCTGGACCATCCCCTGCGTCTCGTAATCGAAGAACCACTCCTCACCCGGCTCGAAGCTGGTAATGATCGGATGCCCTGTCGCTGCTGCGTGCTTGGATGCATGCTGGCTCGCTGAAGTGTCGCAGCAACCGATGTGTCCACACTCCGCACACCGACGGAGATGAAACCACCAACCTTTCGGTGACGCCAGGCATTCCACACAGCCATCGCCACTCGGTTTTGAAGTGGGGTTGATTCCGCGCAGATCTTTTTTCATTTCCGATCTTCCTTTCCTGTCCTCTGTCCGCAAACCACTCCAGCCCGCAGACCGGATATCAGTTCGCCGCAGCTATCTGGGTTTGTCTGTGAACATAACATTCACCAACATTACAGATATCCATAGGATTCTTCCACCGGAAGTGGCGTGAGGTGGGATCCACGAACGGTCCGATCCCACCCTCGTGATGCGTTCAACGGGTCACCTATTGATTTGGTTGGTTTCGATGCGTTCAAAATATCCCGATTTTGGGCGCCGAGGCTTCCCCAGCGTTGGATTGCAGTTTCTTGCATTGTTGGGATTTTCTTTTGTGGCCTTATCGATAATACTCATGGTCTTCCTCCTGACGGGCGAGCAGTGCGGCCAAACGCGTTTTTCTTGAGTGGCGCTCGTCCGACCGAATCGGCGGCGATGGAGGGATTACACCCGAGGCGCTCGGGCGAATCAATTGGACGATGGTGTTGGGCGACACTTTGGTATTGGGTCCCCCTGGAACAAAGTACGCACCACTCTTTGCCCATATGTCCGATCCATAACTTTGGTTGTAATCGATACGTTCGTCCAATAGATTCGTGGTCATGTGTGGCCTAATCGGAGCGACTATGAGCACCGCACCTAGCTCTTCTGACATCCAGCGCAAGCCGGAACTCCTCGGACAAACGGTGGTCGTAATCGGGGGAAGCGCCGGCATTGGGCTCGAGACTGCCCGAAGAGCAAGCGCGGAGGGAGCGAAGCTGATCCTTACCGGTCGCAATCCTGACCGCCTGCAGCGCGCGGCAAGCGAGGTTCATGCATTGAGCTCTAGCGCCTTTGACGCCACCGATCCCGCGCTGCTTGCGCAGTTCTTCGGCGACTTACCGACCTCAATCGATCACATTATGGTGACCGCCGGCCAACCTCACTACGGCCGCCTCATCGACTTGGATTTTGAGCACGTACGCGGTGCGCTGGACGAGCATCTTTTGCTGTTCATCGAAGTCGCCCGGAATGCAGCTAATAAGGTAAGAGCCGGGGGAACCTTGATATTTATGGGGGGCACCGGCAGTCGCCGCCCGGGCATCGGCGTGGGAATCGCATCGACGCTGGCCGCCGCACTTCCCGCCCTGACGGCCAATCTGGCGCTTGAGCTGGCACCTGCTCGCGTGAACCTGATCGCCGCCGGATTCGTCGATACCGGGTTGTCCGCATCACTCTTGGGCGATAAGCTCGAAAACCGGCGCGGCCAGCTTCGAGCCGAACTCCCCATCCGTCGGGTGGTTCAACCAGCAGATGTCGCCGCCCTAGCCGTACACATCATGACCAACACTGCTCTTACGGGTGCAACCTACGACGTCGACGGCGGGCAGCAGTTCGTCGAGGCCTAACCGAGGAAATCAGCCGGAGTATGCAAGAATATTTGGCGGACGAATAAGCCTACCGCTCTGAAGCAGCAACCGGTTGGGCAAGATCCACATAGAGGGGCACGGTGACCACCACGATGAAGCATTTCGACGCAATCATTATTGGGACGGGCCAAGCGGGCCCGTCGCTGGCGGCTCGGTTTGCGGGTGCCGGAAAAACCGTCGCTATTATCGAACGCCATAAATTTGGCGGCACCTGCGTGAACACAGGATGCATCCCGACAAAGACGCTGGTGGCCAGCGCGTATGCGATCCATGTTGCCCGCCGAGGAGCGGATTATGGTTTCACCACGGGGGATGTGCGGGTCGATATCAAGCGGGTGAAAGCCCGCAAGGATGCGGCCTCCGCGAGGTCAAACAAGGGAGTGGAGGAATGGCTGCGAGGAACGAAGAATTGTACGGTCGTTCAAGGCCAAGCCCGTTTTCAGTCATCGAACACCGTCGTGGTCAACGATCAAGTTCTGCAAGCCGACAAGATCTATATCAATGTTGGCGGGCGGGCCCGTATTCCCGACATGCCGGGGATTCACGATGTCCCATTTCTCACCAACTCATCGATGATGGACATCGATTTCTTGCCCGAGCATTTCATCATCGTCGGCGGAAGTTATGTGGGGCTGGAGTTTGCCCAGATCTATCGCCGCTTGGGGAGCGAAGTCACGGTTGTGGAGATGGGACCACGCCTGATTGGGCGGGAGGACGAAGACGTTTCCCAAGCGGTGCTCGAAATCCTGGAGGCCGAGGGCATACACGTCCGGCTGAATGCGGAATGTATCTCGCTGGCGAAAGGCGATGGCGGTGTCGTGGTACGCATGGAATGCAGCGAAGACCCGAAGGAAGTGGCGGGCACGCACGTGCTGCTAGCGGTTGGGCGTATTCCCAACACCAGCGACCTGGGTCTTGAAAAGGCCGGAGTTACGACCGACCACCGCGGCTACATCATCGTCGACGACCAGCTCCAAACCAACGTGCCCGGCATCTGGGCGCTGGGGGACTGCAACGGCCACGGCGCCTTCACGCATACTTCCTACAACGACTACGAGATCGTTGCGGACAATCTCTTCAACGCTGACCATCGCCGCGTTTCCGACCGGATCCAAGCCTACGCGCTATATACCGATCCGCCGCTAGGGCGATGCGGCATGACGGACGCAGAGATACGGAAATCCGGACGACGCGCTCTCGCTGTGAAATATCCGATGATCAAAGTGAGCCGGGCCTACGAAAAAGGCGAGACACAAGGTTTCGTCAAAATCTGCGTTGATGCAGAAACGAAACAGATTCTAGGTGCTGCGATTCTTGGAGTGGGAGGCGATGAAGTGGTTCACGTTCTGCTGGACATGATGTATGCAAAGGCGCCGTACACGGTGATTCAGCGCGCAATGCACATTCATCCGACGGTCTCGGAATATCTGCCAACCATCCTCGCCAAACTGGTGCCGTTTACGTAGATGGGAAGAACTCGACCACTCTGAAGACTTAGAAAGTTAGAGGTTCAGGATGAACGATCAACCAACGAAGGTGCAGGATCCTGGAGTGCGAGATCGAGAGATCCGTGCAGCACTGGATCAGCATTGGGCGGCGTCCGACGCCAACGACTTTGCAACGGAACACCTCATCTATCACCAAGACGCGGTGCTGGATTATCCGCAGTCAGGCGAGCGAACCCGCGGTCGAAACAACATACAGAACCAACGCGCTAGTCAGCCGAACAAAAAGCGGTTTACTGTCCGACGAATCATTGGCGGCGGTGATCTTTGGGTCACCGAATTCATCCTGACATATGACGGCAAGCCGTCCTACACCGTGAGCATCATGGAGTTCAGGGGCGACAAGGTTGCGCGGGAGACGCAGTACTTTGCGGATCCATTTGTGGCTCCCGCATCGCGCGCTCAATGGGTCGAACGGATGGACGCACAATCTTGAGGCACGAGAATTCGCTGACGACACCGCCATTTGCGGTTTCCAGCATCATTGTCGAGAACCGAGACTGGCGCTAGAGACCTGCTAAGTCCTGATTTAAGTGGTTACCGGAGAAGTCGAACCGTACCATATCAGGTATCGTTACAGCACATCCTCCAATGGAGGGACAAGAGATGGATTGGAATCGGTTGGTCCAGTTTGCGCTGCTGGGCAGCAGTAATTTGGAACAATATGCCATCCTGCTGGTACGCGTTTCGATCGGGCTGTTCTTCGCCATCTCTGGGGCAAACAAATTGTTCGTCGCCGGCGGCACGAAACCTGTTTACCAGACGCTGGTTAAGGCCAAAGTCCCGTTTCCCCGCCAGACGGCTTATTTCGTGGCGGGTGTCGAGTTCGTTGCCGGGTCCTTGCTGACTGTGGGGTTTCTTTCCAGCCCGGCCTGCGTGGCTTTATTGATCGATATGACTGTCGCCACCCTGACCAACGCGCTTTCCACCTTGCCGAAAGGACTTTCGCCTCTTAGCTGGCTGGACGATTTCCTCTACCTTCCGGAAGTCCTGTACGTGCTCTTCTTTGTCTGGTTGATCTGCTCTGGTCCGGGAAAGTTCAGTGTCGATTTCTGGCTGGCGAGCAAGTTACTGGGGTGATCGATCGGCCAAGCAGCTGGTTGCTAGACAAAAGCTTGATGGTCGTCAGGACTTCGACGAGGTAGAAATGCCCCGATTGCTTTCCGTAAATGTCGGTCTTCCACGCGATGTGACATGGAACGGTAAGACTGTCCGTACCGCGATCTGGAAGAGTCCGGTCGCGGGGCGGCAAATGGTGAGCAAGCTCAATATTGCCGGCGACGCGCAAGCCGACCTCGCCGGTCATGGTGGGGAGCAGCGCGCCGTCTTTGTTTATCAGATGGACTCCTATCACTACTGGGAAAGTTTTCTCGGACGCGACGACTTCACCTTCGGCCAGTTCGGAGAAAACTTCACAGTTGAGGGACTTTCTGACAACGAGGTCTGCATTGGCGATCGCTACCGTATCGGTGACGTGATATTGGAAGTGACACAGCCGCGGGTAACGTGCTACCGCGTCGGGTATTCGCATGAATGAGCCTCGGATGGCAGCCCTGCTCGTAGGACATCACCGACCAGGCTTCTACTTTCGCGTGTTGCAGCAAGGGGAAGTTGGGGCGGGCGATGACATCGTGAAAATCGCCGATGGTCCAGAAAAGATCTCGGTGGCCGACGTTGATGGTCTCTTGTATTTGCCGGGACATTCTCGCGAACAGTTGGAGCGAGCGCTACGGATTCCCGCACTGAGCAAGGGTTGGCAAGCTTCCTTTCAAGCGATACTCACGCAAGAGTCGAGCCCGAAACCCGTCGAGGGAAATCGAGGCCTTGCGATTGAGGAACAAGCACCGGCATGGCCCGGATTTCGACAGATGCGAGTGGCGCGTATCCATAAGGAAAGCGATAGCGTAACTTCCTTGGTTCTGGCGCCGATCGAGGGGCAACCGCTTCCGGTCTTCCAGGCCGGTCAATTTGTGGTCTTGCGGTTGCGCGTCGATCCGGGCAAACCGCCCGTTCTCCGCAGCTATTCGTTATCCGATCTGCCCGGAGCCGATCATTTCCGCATCAGCGTCAAAAACGAATTGAATGGGATTGCAAGCTCATTTCTGTGCGACCGCGCGCAAGAAGGCGATCTATTGGATGTTAGTGCGCCGCGCGGTAGCTTTACTCTGCGTCCCAGCCAGGATCCTGTGGTTCTGCTGAGCGCTGGAGTCGGCGCGACGCCGGTGATGTCGATGCTGCACACACTCGCTGCTGAAAGATCGCAACGAGAGATCTGGTGGATCTATGGAGCGCGCGATCGCGTCGAGCATCCATTTGCAGAAGAATCGCGTTCACTACTGAAAGAGCTCTCTCGCGGGCAAGGATACATCGTGTACAGCAGGCCCGCGACAAGTGACCAAGTCGGGGCAGACTTCGATGCTTCCGGGCACATTGACACAGCTTTGCTAGGGAGAATTGGCGTGTCACAGGGTAGTGACTTCTATCTGTGTGGCCCATCTTCATTCTTGCAGAACATGCGCGATGGGCTGAGAAACTGGGGCGTGCTCGCCGAGAATGTGCACACCGAAATCTTCGGTTCCCTCGAAGCTATTACCCCTGGTATGGCCCAGGTTGTTCACACTCCTCACCTGCCACAAGGGCCGACAGGATCTGGCCCCCCAGTCTCATTCGCGCGTAGCGGGATTACCGCCGCTTGGGATGGCAAGTTTGCCAGTTTGCTTGAACTGGCGGAAGCGTGTGACGTTCCGGTGAGATGGTCGTGCCGGGCTGGAGTGTGTCATACCTGCATGACTGGTCTGATTGGCGGATCGATTATTTATAGCCCTGAGCCATTGGATAGGCCCGCTCCCGGGAACGTGCTCGTATGCTGTTCCCAGCCGAACGCGGGAGTCACTCTGGATCTTTGAGAGAACGGGATCGAGACGCACGCATGAGCCACTTTCACGGCGTCAGACTTGCTGGATTCAATGAGTAGCCTCACGAGCTCAAAGGAGGAGTGGAATCATGCGTTCTGATATTGTGCCCGGAGGCATTTTCCCCGATTACGAATTGCCCGATCACACCGGCAAACTGCGTAAGCTCAGCGAGCTACAGGGCGATGATCCGCTAATCCTCACGCTCGCGCGCGGCCACTATTGCCCCAAGGAGCATCAGCAGCATTTGGAACTCGCCGCGTTCTACCCGAAGATCGCGGTGGGGTACACCCAGATCGCCACGATCACCACCGACGATCACCATACTCTTCAGGAATTCCGCGCGTCAGTCGGAGCCCAGTGGACATTCCTTTCAGACCCCGACCGAACGATTCAGAAGGATCTGGGCATCCAGGAGTACACCGACCCCGAAAATAATCCGATGATCCCGCATACGCTGGTGCTCAAGCCGGGCTTGCTGATTTACAGCATCTATAACGGCTACTGGTTCTGGGGGCGTCCATCGGTCATCGATCTGTGGCACGATCTGCGCGTCGCGACGAGTGAAAGCCGCCCCGATTGGGATCTAAGCACTCCCGGACTCCGCGAGGCATGGGATGCCGGTGACTTGTCGCGCTTCCACGGCTGGAACAAGCAGGGCTGACACGTGAGGATGGGAGACTACGTTTCATGACTGAATCAGCGGCAGAGCGGAAGCCGGCAAATGGTTTCGTAGCATCGCCTGAAAGTGAAATTCAGGCGGGAAATCCACTTCCGATTGGGGGTACACATCAACAAGGAGACGGAGTCAATTTCGTTTTGTTCAGCCGTCACGCGACCCTTGTTCGCTTGGAGCTCTACCAACATCCTGACGATTCTTCTCCGACCAGGATCATTGATTTAGATCCAACGAGTCATCGGACCGGTGACATTTGGCACGTTTGGGTGCGAGGCATTGCCGAGGGACAACTCTACGGTTATCGCATCGAAGGACCTTATCAACCGGAAGAAGGCCATCGCTTCAACCCACACAAGTTGCTTCTGGATCCGTATACCAGAGCAATTGCTGGCGTCGAAAAGTGGGATTTTTCAGCCGCCCGCGGCTACGACTCCTCCAGCAGACTAACTGATTTAAGTATTTCGACTGTTGATGATGCCGGCACCACACCAAAATGCATCGTTACCCACGACCATTTCGACTGGGAAATGGACTCTGCTCCCAAGCATTCCGCCTCGGATACGGTCATCTACGAGGCACACGTTCGCGGTTTCACAATCCATACCAGTTCGAAGGTAGAGCGTCGCGGAACCTTTGCCGGGTTGATTGAAAAGATCCCCTATCTCCAAGACCTGGGAGTGACCGCCATTGAGCTGATGCCTGTTTTCGAGTTTAACGAAAATGAGTCGCAGCGGCTCAATCCAATAACAGGGGACAAGCTCAAGAACTATTGGGGCTACAATCCGGTCGCCTACTTTGCTCCCAAGCAGTCTTACAGCTTTGAAGCGTCGCACTGTCGGCAGGCTATGGAATTCCGAGAGATGGTTAAGGCCTTTCATCGCGCCGGCATCGAAGTGATTTTGGACATCGTCTTGAACCACACAGCAGAGAACGATGAACTGGGACCCACGATCTGCCTGCGCGGCATTGAGAACTCGATCTACTATATGTTGCAAGAGAACCAACCCCGGTATTACAAGGATTTTACCGGCGTGGGCAACACGCTGAATGCCAACCATCCTGTGGTAAGAGAGTTCGTTACGAGTGTGCTCCGTTACTGGGTCATGAACATGCACGTTGATGGATTTCGCTTCGACCTCGCTTCCGTGCTGGGCCGGGATGAACACGGGAACACACTGCGCGACGCCCCGCTCCTCGAAGGTATTGCCGAGGATCCCATTCTGCGTGACGTAAAGATTATCGCGGAAGCCTGGGACGCAGGCGGCGCCTATCAAGTGGGCGATTTTTCCACCAAGCGTTGGACGGAATGGAACGGCCGTTTCCGTGACGATGTGCGCCGCTTCTGGGCTGGCGACGCGGGCATGCTCGGATTGTTCGCGAGCCGCATCTGTGGTAGCTCTGATTTGTACCAAAGCTCGGGCAAGGGACCGGCAAGCAGCCTCAACTTCGTCACTTGTCATGACGGCTTCACGCTGAACGACTTGGTCAGCTACAAGCAGAAGCACAATGACGAAAATGGCGAGTTCGGCCATGATGGAACGGATGCCAACTACAGTGACAATTGCGGGGTGGAGGGGCCGAGCCAGGACTCCAATGTCGAGGGCGTGCGCCAACGCTTGATCAAGAATTTCCTGTTAACCCTGTTTATTTCTCGAGGGGTTCCCATGTTGCTCGGCGGCGATGAGTTTCGCCGAACCCAGCGCGGCAATAACAATGCTTATTGTCAAGATAACGAGGTGAGTTGGTTCGACTGGAGCCTGCTCGAAGAGCACAAAGACATCCACCGCTTCACTCGGGGAATGATCGCCTTTCGCCGGGCCCATCCTGTTTTACGAAGAGAAAATTTCTACACCGATGCAGACATAAAGTGGTTCGCGCCAAACGGCGGCCCTCCCGACTGGGCCGACCAGCGGCAGAAATCCTTTGCGTGTCTGATTTTGGGACAGACAGAACCCGACCTGTTCGTCCTGTTTAATGCCGACACCAGATCCGTTGATTTTTCGATTCCCGGCTTGCCCGCCGGGAAGGTCTGGCGTCTGGCGGTCGATACTTCCCGAACCGCCCCTGACGATATCTTCGACTTTGGGAAAGAGCCTTCGATCCAGGGCCAAATCGGCTTTCGACTCGAACCTCGATCCAGTGCAATTCTCGTGACGGACGGCAGTGAGGTGCTGCCTGACAATTAGCCCTGCTGCCGGGAAGGCGGATGACCCATCCATTCTTCTTAAAGCCCCGAAGCGAATCACAGCCTACTCCGATCCGTGCGCGCGAGCGGGAGCAAGGCTGGGATCATTTCCGGCAGACCAACAATTGGAGGAACCACGATGCCCGACGAAACCCGACCGCCCGATATGCGACAACCGCTGGGGCGCACCACTGATTTTCTGGGAGAGAGCCGGCATGAGTTCATAGCAAAACTGGCGTACAAGCTTTGGGAACAAAGGAGACGCCCTTTCGGTTCACCGGATGTCGACTGGTTCGCAGCGGAACAAGCTGTGTACGCGTCGTTGCGCAACGATGTTCGCGCCCATGCTGCCCTGACTGAATCTCCTGATCTTCGGCTGATCAAAATGCCGCTCAACAACGGAGCTGGCTACATGCCCGCACTCGGCTTTGGCACCCTCATTCCCGATACCGTTGTGACCAAAACTGCGACCAGAGACGCTCTGGACGCCGGTTTTCGCCACTTCGATTGCGCAGAGCGATACCGGAACGAGCTCGAGGTAGGCGAGGCGTTACAGGCAGGGCTTGCCGCGAATGGGATCGCGCGCGAAAACATTTTTGTTACCACGAAGTTGTGGAACTCCAACCATCGACCCGAACGCGTTGAGCCGGCCTTCGAAGCGAGTCTGCAAAGACTCAGGCTCGAGTATCTGGACCTTTACCTTATCCATACTCCCTATGCATTTCAACCGGGCAATGACCAAGATCCGCGAGATAAAAACGGCAATGTCCTCTATGACAACGGAGTGACTCTACTCGATACCTGGAGAGCGATGGAACGTCTGGTGGATCACGGCAGGTGCCGGGCTATCGGACTGTCGGACATCAGCTTGAATGAATTGTCGCCCATCTACGAGTCTGCAAGAATCAAGCCATCCGTGGTCCAGGTCGAATCACATCCGTATCTGCCGGAATCGGAGCTTCTCGAATTCTGCAAAGAAAGGGGCATTGTTTTCTTGGCGTTCGCGCCATTGGGTCACGGAATGAAGCCAGGACTGCTCGAAGACCCTGTGATTTCGGCAATCGCTGCGCGAGTTGGAAAGACACCGGCACAGGTGCTGCTGGCATGGGCGGTGCAGCGCGGCACGGCTTTGCTGACCACACCCAAAACCGTGGCCCGCGCGAGAGAGAATTTTGACATCTCTGCCCTTCCGAAGGACGCGTTGAACGAAATCGATCGCATTCAGACCAGGCAGAGACTCAATCAAGTAGTGAAAACAGGTGTCCCTGGCTTCATCGCACAAGGTAGATGAAACATGGGAGCTATCTCGTTCCTCAGAGATAGAATCACGAGTGTGTAGACTGGAAACTTCTCGCTCGAACTTATGAGCTCTTAGCCCCCAGTTTTCCTAGGTAGAATCCCATGCGATTTTCTACGTCTCCTGGCTTGTGAAAGCCGCCTTCCTCATTCTTTCTTGCGCGGCTGGCCGTGCGATCGAGGTAACGCAGGCATCCCATCCTGCTGCTATTTCGACGTCCGGGGCAAGCTCGCCGCGTTTACAAGGTGGTCCGGCGGAAAATCTGTCCCTTTTGCGTTGGCTGGGTTATCCTTGGCTTGAAATCGTCGCACAAAACCTAAAATGTGCAACGAATGCGCCTGGTACCCCTGTGGAGGGGTGGGTGAGCGGTTGAAACCGGCGGTCTTGAAATCCTCTAGGTCGTTTTGCCTCGTTGAAAACACAGCACGTTAACCTCGTACTAGGTACATCGATTTAGCCTCATTTGGGCGGCTTTGGCATCAAAATGTGCAACAGTTTGTGCAACAAAAATAATGTTGTGCAACAGTAGAATCCCTCTCAAAAGACCTTCGGGCCCCCCTTCAGACCTCTAGTAGGACGCGAGATACCTTTCAAACCTCTCTTGAGAGGTTCGCGGGCCCCCTAACGGCCCCGCACTACCATAGAAACATATAAGTAGAGGCGCGTACTACCATGCCGACCTCTTGTAGAGGTTCGGTTATACCACGCAAACATACTATAGAGGCCCGCGATAAATGCCGACCTCTTTGTAGGGCTACGTCCCGAGGGGTTTATGAAGAAAAAGTCGCCGGTTACGTCAGACGTCCCGCCTACCGTGGCCACCCCGGTCATTGATCCGGGTCAGATTTTGACCCTGTCGGAGATTGCCGGACGGCTGAAAACCTCCGAGCGTTGGGTTTACGAGAAGACCCGGAATCGGTGTCGCCGCCCGCTGCCTTGTATCCGGATCGGTCGATACCTCCGCTTCGATTGGACGGATGTTAGCGCGTGGCTCAACAGTCAGAAGACAGTGACAGCGTAGGTAGATAGTCAGAAGAGGTAGATTTTACGCCCCAACTTAATAAGGCCGAAGCGACAGAAACAGCCGCTTGAATTTAATTGCAGTAGCAATGCGCAGTAGATTCACGGACTTGAGCCTATGGCTCTTGCCGATTCTTTAGGTTCTTTGAATCCTGGAACGGAGGTTCTTCGGTTCATTGATCGAGGCATATATGAGGAAACAAGGTGTTATCCGCAGTTGGCACGAAGAAAGGGGTTTCGGAGTAATCGTAGGAACAGCATCAAGTCTAGACAGATATTTTCTGCACATCTCTAACGTCCGTGGAACGGTCCCGCCGGCCGTAGGACTTCAGGTGGAGTTCGACCCCGGGCCACCGCGAAGGCAAGGTGACCTCCCGCCTGCGCTAAATATCGTTGTTCTCGAATCCGCTGGCACAGAAATTACCCCGGAAGTGTCTCCGAAATCCGAGAACGCTGGGGGTTCGCTGTGAGCACCCAACCCAACATTCCCGAGTCTAATATCGTCCCTATTGCACTAAACGTTTCGGCGCCTATCGCTCCGAGCTTAGGCGTTACCAAAGAAGCGTTGCGGCGGCACACCGACGTCTTTCAAGACCCTAAGAACGCCGGCATTCTTCGCGTGCGCGTTTGCAGAAATTGCCAGTCGGCATTTTCGAGTTGCATTTGCGGCGAGCCGACATCGCCTACTGAGCCTGCCCCGATAATCTGGCGAGACGAAACTGCCTGCCCCCAAGGGAAGGATCATCACTGCCCTGGCCAGGGCTTGAATGTCCGACTATATCGATACCTAGCGGTCAAGAAGACACTGCACGCACAAGACTGCTCAAACTGGGAACTGAACCTTACTCCAGAAACGATGCGGGCCAGGATGACACTTTGGAATAATCCCGCGCCTGCGGTTTCGGTGGTCACACCTTCTGCGGTCGAGTCGATTGAACTATCTGAACCGTCCGTTGAAACTTCCGTCCAGCCGGCCCCATCGGAGATCCCAGCGAAACCTCAACCCGACCTGAAAGAGATCAAGCGTGCCGCGCGGTTGCTTTTCGGCCCGGGCGACATCGTAGAACTTCGGGCCTTGAACACTGGTGAAGGCACGATCAGCGGTCTATACGACGACCTTAACGAGCTCGCTCAAGATACCTTCGATCTATCCGGCAGGGAGACGACGCCGAATGTCTATTGGACGCTGCAAGTTTTGTCCGGCAGTCTCCGAAATCCGGACATGAATAAGTGCGAAGGCTACGCAAAACAAGCCACCTTAACCGGAAATGCAGACATCGTATCTTACCGGCTGGTTTTTTTCGACTTCGATCCCGACCGCCCAGCGCAGGTTTCCTCGACAGATGCCGAGAAGAAACTCGCTTACACGCTGGCTTTGAAGGTCAGGAAGTTTCTGACCGAGCGGGGCTTCGATGTCATTCTCGGTGATTCCGGTAACGGTTATCATTTGCTGGTTCGGACCAATCTGGCGTGCAGTCAGGACAACATCAAACTCGTAGAGGACTTGCTTAGAGCTGTAAGTTCGTTGTTCTCGATTCCGGAAGTGAAGATCGACACAGGCGTTTTTAACCCAGGGCGTATTTGCAAAGCCTACGGCTCGGTGGCTCGAAAAGGTGAACATACTCAAGAGCGACCGTGGCGACAATCTCGGATCGTTGATGCGCCTGAGAATCTTCGGGTAGCAACGAAAGAAGGTTTGGAGAATCTTCTCGGCCACTTGCACGAACAGCTTGAAGAAAAAGGCATCGAGTTAGAGCCAGAAATACCGGTTACGGCGGCTCTGGACGGTCCTAAGATCCCTTATGGCCAGCATGATTCCCAACTCACGAGAATAGCAGGGCATCTGCGGCAGGCTAAGAAACTTGAAATTCCTGAGATCGAGGAAATATTAATCGCCGTGTGCGAGGCCAGATGCGAGGGGTATGGGCCCGACTACAGAGAGATGGCGAGCAAGGTGGCTCACAGCATTGGGAAGAAACCGATCAAGGACACTTCCGTTCTGTTCGGAGGCCGTTCCGCCGGATCTGTCTCTACGGGCACGCCGGTGCCAGCAGACGCATCTAAATTGGAACAACTCAAGCAGGAATATAACGACGTGGTCGCGAAGGCCGAAGAAAGCGAGTATCTGGAAACCAATCCGTATCCGGCTTTCAAGATATGGGGCGGAACTCCGTACTACGATTTCGCGGTTACGGCCACAGGTGAAGGCGAATACAAGAACCTCATCCCGCACGAATTTCTCATCAACGGTCTCGCAACGGTTGTCGGCGCAATCGCTGGTAACCGCATCGTTCCAGAGTTCAACCCGGAGTTGTATGCACACTTTTACACCATACTTCTGTCTTCCATTGGAGGAGTAGGGAAGAACGAAGTTTTTAAGTGGTGCAAATTGTGTTTCGAGGGCACGGAACTCCTTTACAACAACGGTCTCAGGAAGCACAAAAACATAGGAGCGTTCCACGGTGACTTTGCTAGTGCCAGGGCGTTGATTGAGAAGTTCTCCGAATACCCGTCAATCCTTCAGGAGTACGGAGAGTTCTCTACCGCAATCGAAAAGTTTGAGATCACTGGCAGTGGGACCAGCTTTATGGACTTCAACCTGAACGCCTACGATTCAAATGAACTGAACCCGTCGCACGTCAAGGGCAGCAAACTACCCGCTTCACTTCCGGACAGAATCAACAATTCGATGCTCGCCGGCACCACGACAGAGCGGTGGGAGAAGCAGGCTTCCGGCGCTAGGTTCGAGACCTTTATGCAACGGCTGAATCTCGTAACCACTGACGAAACCCGGACGGTCTTCGAGCTTAGAACTCCAGACGTGTCGGACGTTCGCAGACAGTTGATGGCGCGCGTCGGACTGCTGGAAAAATACAAACTGGTCTGGAAGCTATCTCCGGAGGCAAGGGAAATTGGCAAGGCCTGGCATGACGACATCCAGAACCGCATTCAAGATGCTTCCCTGGACAACCCTGCAGCAACCGAGACTTTCGGACGCATCCAGGTGTTCGTCCACCGGGTAATTAGCCACCTCGCACTGTTTCTGGCGCCAGTGCCGACGGTCGATGGGCAGCCCGCCAAACCGGACTACGTAGACAACCGGAACACGCCAGACATTCCTTACGTCCGGAAAGCCGAGGGCCAAGACAAGATATGGAACGTCGAGGTCACCGGGGACATGATGAACCGGGCGATCCTGGCAGCCGAATACCTCATCAAAGCCCGGGCAACTCACCAGCCCCCTCCTGGCGGCGACGCTCGCGCGCACATCGAGAACCTGATAGAAAAGTGGGCCGTTCGGCTGAAATACGTCAAATGGAGCGAACTGAAGAGACGGGCCAACCTCCGGCGGTACAGCGTCCTCGACTCTGAGAAGTGCCTGCTGAACCTCGAACGGGCGGGCCACCTGCACGTTAAGAGAGATCCGGAGGACCCTAACCGCCAATCAGGCTGGACAGTGGTTTGGGTTGGAGACGGGGCCAAGACGAGGAAATGGAAGGAAAGCCGAGGCGGGAATAGAAATAACGCAGGCAGGAAGCCAAAGGCCGAATAGTCGAAAATGGTACGTTTGATTTCCGAAAAAGCTCATTTTGGAGGTCGGACGAAATCAAACGTACCAAAACGCTGTCGGGAAGCTATTGAAATGAAAAGTTATAAATCAAAAGGGTTCCTATGTGAATGTGACGTGTGTGTGTGTGTGTGTCACATGAGAACAGAAACCCTTTTGATTCTTTTGTTTTTTAGCTCATCGGCTCCCTGGTACGTTTGATTCTTTTTCCGGCTGCTCCTCAGCCTCACGACCTGGACCCGGGCAACCGATTCAGGACAGGCTAGACGGAGCTCGTTACCCGGCATCTCTCCAGAAAGTCAAATTTTCGTGCTGGAACGGGAGATTTTCGGCTAAATCGTCGCAATTTGTGCAACATATGAACGATTTTTGCCCAGACCGACCGTTACAGAGCCGCGCGAGAACCGCCGAGGTAACTCGCAAGGCCGCAACAGGGCTTCTGTAGGCGATTCTGGGCGGTCTAAGCCAGTGGAACAGGGCATCGGGCAGCCGCATTCGGCTGGCGCAACGAGCGCAACAAAGCGGGCAGTTCTGGTGGGATCCTCAGTCTAGATCGAGCCGGCACGGGGTATTCGAGAGCGGGTTATGATCGGCAACGAGAGGCTCGAATTTAGTCGGCAGGGTCAACCGGGATTACTACAGGTCCGAAACTGTTGGTCGGCCATGTGACCCAGTTTCTCCTGGCGCAGAACGGACACTCTACAGTTTGCTCAACCTCGTGACGCGTAGAGACGGGCTTACCTGGTTCTGCTATCAGCTTGAAGGTCCCAGCGCAACCGACGCAGGTATAGACTCGATCCATTGCTTGAGGCTACCGCCGTTTCCTCGGACGCGCCAGTAGCGACTTTTCGGAAGACAGATCAATCGACTCCCCTATCGGCGAGGTTCAATCGTGCCTCCGAGACGAATCCTTCGAGATCACTCGTTGACACCAATCGCTTATGTGCGAAGTAAACGAGCCATTCTCCAGTGTTCTCAACAAACAGCTCTCGAGTCGAATTGACAATGCCTTTCCGTGGAATCACTCGGTTGGAGGTTCTAAAAGCCACGGCAGTCTGGCGCGAAGAATTGCGCCTGCTGCGTCTCGCATAAAAATCGAACAGTGCGAGCTCCTTATCACCCGACATCCCGAGCATCAGGTCATAAACTTTGTCAGATGATCGCCAGACTGAAAGCCCCTCAACATGAAAGCTAGCGGGGACGGCCTTCCCCAGATATTCCATGTGGTGAGTGCGGGCATATTCCTGCATCGCCACTTTTCTTTCGCGTTCGCTGAAGACGCCCAGAACGCAGCCACAAGACCTGCGGCAGCGGCCAGCCAGAGAATCGGGTTTTCGGACAATAACGGCAAGAAAGAGGTCATTTGCGCAGGGGATATCATGTACAACGAAATCTAGCTAGGCCTTTTTTTTCCGCGGCCTACCACTGCGCGCGCCATTTCCTGTCATTTCGCGAACGGCCCCTGTTCCCATGTCGGGTAGCGGGCTACTTTGGCTTGGTATTTTTGTTTGACTGGTAATTGCCTAGGCCGGGCACGCAGTAGCCAGATATGCAAACGAGCAAATCTTCTTGGGCAGCTCCATCGATTGAACTAGATATACAAAAATTCGAATCACGACAACGAAGGCGATAAAGGACACTTGAGGAACCACTCGAGGTCCAATTACGACATGTGGGACGTCTCGGACTCCGTTGGCAACCGGCCGTGCGACCGTGGCCGGCCGATAGTGCTGGGTAGTGGGTTTTGTCGCACAATTCGCTTAGAAATCGAAATTTCCGCGCGATAGTCATTATTTACCCATAAACCATTGATTGTATGAGACTTTTTCCATTGGGACCTCGTGCCAGACCCGAGCGGCCCTTTTCCAGGGCTTTTTGCATCGTCTAGACGTGTGCTGGGGCTGGCCGGGCATCAGCTGACGGCTGACGCTTGTGTTTGGGGCAACGCTGGGCCACCCGCGCCACGTAGAAAGGATTAATTGGGGCGCGTTTCGCCGATTCAATAGTGGGGTGAGGCGGGCTCGGCGGGAGCTTGGGGAAGGATTAGGGGTCGTTTGTGGCCGAACAGACCATTGAATTTTTGGATCCAAACTAAGTCTGACTTTGTCACCCAATTAAAGTGGAGCAAAAACGCCCGATTTTGCCACACTTCAGGGCAGACAAAAACCCGCTAGGCAATAAGGCAGTTAGCAGGGTTCTTGGGAGGACGTTTATGCCACATTCAATCGTTGGGCGGACCGTGGCGAAATTCCAAGATCCCTACCGATCTTGCGCCACGAGAACCCGAGTGCTCTCAGTTCGGAGACTTGAAGCCGGCTCGCCGTAACAGTCCTGGGTCTGCCGAGGCGCCGGCCCTTGGCCCTTGCGACAGCCAGACCGGCTTTGGTGCGTTCGACCATCCGGACCTTTTCCTGCTTGGCTAAAACGGCCAAGATCGATATAACAGCATCACGGAAGACGCCACAGCTATCGAAAAATTGCTCCGAAAAGCTTCTGTATTCGACACCGCAAGCGGTAAGGCGGTTAAGGTGAGTCAACGTTTCGTAGACCCCTTCGCGGCTGAGACGGTCCAAACTCCAGAAGAGCAACAGATCGAACTTGCGTTGGCTGGCATCCATGAACATCTTTTGAAATTGGCCGCGGTCTGAAGTGCCACCGGTGCACCCGGTATCGATGTACTCCGCAACAATGCGCCAATTCTGCTTCGTGGCGAAGTCGCGGAGTTGGACCAACTGGTTCTGGGTGTCCTGTTTCTGGGTCGACGTGCGGCTGTAAATAGCAATTCGCATCATTGTTTTTCCTGCGGATTAGGTTCTCAACGGTAAGGTGATATCTTACCAATGTAATTTGTTTGGATGTGCAACGAAAAGAATTGTACCTGGGTAAGACGCGAAAGACTTTTGGCGTGTGGTAAACTGAAAGCACCATCATCCACACGTCAGGAGTGGCGTGTGCCCTCGTTTTTTTTCTATGACCTGGAAAAATTCCAGAGGCCCCGCGCGGAGGTGCCGGGCGGGACGCCCCCGGCCGGTCGTCTAGCTTTTTCGAATTTGCCTGGCAATTTCAAAACCGAACAGGGAGTTCCTACTGTGGACGGTCGACATCCAGTGTTCGATGCTAGGCAGGACATTTTGTCTTTGATTGATGCAACTTGCTATCGGAGGTAATCGGAAAAGTTCTTCGAATCGGCAGGCGTTTTACCTCTATTCGGTTTCTTGTGCTTTCGCCTCTCGAATCCTCTTCGCGTACCTCTCCCGAACGCCCGCGACCACTTCTAGAAGCTTGTCCAGGGGCGGCATCTCGCCGGCCGCGATCAAGCGTTCGGCACGTCTTCGCAGAATTGTGGGAGTGAGCGTGTCGTGTCTTTTCGTTTTCGATGTACGCATAGAAGTCTCCGAGACGCCCTCAGAAGAATTGGGCAGTTTACCCCAATTCGGCAAGAGGCCACATCGGGGCCTCGACAGCGAGGGATTCGCGGCGGGAGTCTTCAAAGGGAAGGGCGAGGCCGCGGACCTTGCCCCGGAGCGTGCGGTCCGTAGGTAAAGTGTTTCGCAAAATCGAGAGGCCCTAACGTGGCGGGCGCGTGGCTCAGACGAGAACAAAAATAAAGCGAGGATATCGCTCGTGTATGACGACGCGAAGTCTGCGGTATGATTCCAAAAGCTGGGCGTGAAAGGACGGTTGGCGGTGGCAAAGAGAAAGGCAACGAAGTTCGGCAAGGATCGCCGCCGCAAGCATCATCATTGGCGCGTGACTGTGACTTAAGGGGACGGCGAGACGTTCGCGCGCGTGTATATAAACCTCGAAAGAGCGCGCGCCTTTGCCGAGCGGCAGAAGAAGTCGCCGATCGTCACGCGGACGCGGGTCAAGCGCCTCATTTAGTCGGTTCGCGTACTCTGCCTTGGCTTGCCGGAGGGATGTCCTCGCCGTGAGAGTAATGAGACCCATGAGAGAGGTCATGGGCGGCGCGCTCTTGGTGTGGTTCTCAGCGGATGTCAGTCATGGCGACGCCGCAGGGGTTGCCTCCACAACGACGCAACTTCTTTGTGGAGATATGGGAAGAGAACCGCGAGGTCTTCAAGGCCCTCGTTGCCGATACGCTCTTATTTCTTGTTGCCTTCGCCGTTCTATTGGTAGTGTTTCTGGGGTTTCGCGGCTTGGAAAGGGCCGGATATCCCCCGCAGCGCATAGCCACGTTCGAAACCCTTCACTACTGGGTTTACCATGGGGTGCTGGTCATCTTTCTTGCCGACTTGATTGTAAAGCTGTTTGTCTTTCTTATTTTGAGAAGGAAGCCATGACGGATCGGATTGTCATGTTCTATACAACGGGTCGACGAGGCCGATTCTCCTTGTATGGTGTGTTTCTGCTTGTGGGCTTCTTCTACGTCGCGCTGAATATAGTGCTGCTGTCCAGATCGGAACGAGAGGTTTCGTATGAAGTGGCAACCTTGCTGGCCCTGATGGTTGTGCTCGCACCGGTCGCATCATCCGTGATTCTTCGGGTTGTTGAAAATCGGGTTCAAAAGATCGGACACGGCCTTCACCGTAGCCCGGAAATAGATGTGATTTCCGACCGCGAATTCCTGGCGGCGTATGCCGCGATGATAGGCTCGTCTATGGACATAATGGCTTTCGCACATAATATGACTGTTGAGCAACTGAGGCACGCTGAACGGAGCGTGTTGCGAGGAATTGCACTCATTGTTTATCATTTTTATGGTGGGACTGATTCTTCAGAAATCCGTACTTCCTATATGCGAGTACACGCTGCTAGTGCGCTTCCACCTGAGGTATGGGCCGAAGCAAGATTTGTGGCACACGGCCGACCTCTCGATTCGTACGAGTATGTTCTTGAACTTGTCCTTTGGGTGGATACGCAAGTGGATATTCCAAAAGGACTACTAGCAGTTCCTGTGGAGCGCATTCTTGACCCTCGTGCACGGCATAGGTTGTTACCGGGTGCTGCGGCAGCGTTCGCACTAGGAATGGTCTCTGTAATAGAAGATACCAGAAACCTTTCAACGTATTTTCAGGATGAAGGTCGATACGTGGATCAAAGCGTAGTGCGGGAACAGCTCAAATTTTTCGAGAGCCACAGGATTAGAAGTTTTGCAGCTGTTCCACTAAATTATCAGGGCAAACGGCTGGGTGTATTGAACGTTGAGGCAAACGAGCCGGGACTTTTCGGTCCTGACAACGAGTATCAAGAGGTGATCATAGACTGATCGAACCGCTGAGGAAATCTTTCAGTCTACTGATCCATTTTAGTGAGACGACTGGCGAGCAGACACCTACCGAAGACAAAACCCGCCGGGAGAGAATCGCTCGCCAGATGGAGCTTCCGAATGATACGGAAGAAGCTGTCTTAGCGGTATTGAAGTCTCTCGAAGAATCTGTGAATTGGAGCATCCCATCAAGGGCCCCGCAGGCGAAATAGTTGCATTGTGTGCCCACATTCAAACATCTCCCAACCACAGGGCGTCCCCGTTTTCGAGACATTTTGCTGAGGGTTGGCATTTGCCTTGAGCATCTCGATGACCTCCCCAACGAACGTCCTTTCATTCAGCTTGGCTGACGGGGCCGAATCGAATTTCCCCGGGGCCGCGGTCTCGCCCCTCGACACTGCACCGACGGTCAGCGCCCGCGTCCGCGGTCACGCTGTATGTCCGGCTGGGCGGCCCATTTAGCAATACGC
>CAVRXT010000003.1:0-446321 GCA_963725285.1 uncultured Acidobacteriota bacterium
ACCCGCCAGCATCTCGAACGCTTCATGCGAAAGCGAAATTTCGAGCCGGTGGGATTTCAAGGTGCGCGCATCCCTCTGTATCGGCGCTGGATTCCGGTGCGCCGGGAATTTGGCGCCGGAGAAATTTATCTGGTAGGGGACGCCGCCGGCCAGGTGAAGGTCACCACCGTCGGCGGAATCGTCACCGGGTTTCGTGGCGCGCTGGGCGTGGCCAAGTCCATCCTCAACAAGAAGCAAAGCCCGGAATTGCGGTCGCTCCGGCGCGAGTTGAACACCCATCTGCTGCTGCGAAAATCTCTGCACCATTTTCAGCAAGCGGACTACAGCCGCCTGGTGGATCTGCTGAATGATTCGGCGCGGCGTTCCCTGGGGCAATATTCGCGCGACGATGCCATGAGCGTTCTGTGGCACATTTGCAAGAGCCAGCCGCGCCTGCTGCTGATGGGCCTGCGCGGACTACTGACGCGCGGTCGAGCGGCGCGGCAGGACGTCAGCCGCTAATCGTGTTGTTCCGGCGCTGTTCGCCGATACGCCCTGCCGCAATCGCCGCTTTCTGCAGTAAACTCCGTCGAGCCATCTCATAAATATGTACATCCTGGGCATCTCGTCGCTGGCGCACGATCCTGCCGCCGCGCTTCTCGGCGAAAACGGAATCGTCGCCGCGTTCGAAGAAGGAAAACTCCTGCGGCAGCGCCACTGCCAGGGCATTCCGCGCGAGGCCATCTCCTACTGCCTCGCCAAAGCCGGGATCGGATGGCAGCAGGTCGCCAACGTCGCGGTGGCCAGCCGCCCGGTGCGCACGTGGGCGCGCCAGGTTCTTTTTCGCACGCGCACGACGCTGCGCTCGCCGGTTTCCAGCGGCTACTATCAAAGCAAAGCGCTGGGCGAGCTGGCCCGCGAACTCAACAACCTGCGCATCCTCAATCTTCTGGAAGGCGCACCTCATCGGAACCTGCTGCAGTTCGACCATGCATCCTGCCACGCGGCCAGCGCGTTCTATGCTTCGCCCTTCGATCGCGCGCTAATCCTTTCGCTCGATGAAATGGGTAATGGGCGCTGCGGGCTGGCCGCCTTGGGTGTAGGCAGCGAAATTCGCGAGCTGCACTCGGTGCGCTTTCCGCACTCGCTGCCGTGGGTCTATACCCAAGTGACCGAATTGCTCGGATTCACTCCGCGCTCCGACGAGCACAAAACGCAGTGGCTCGCGGTTAAGGGCGAGCCGGTTTTTCAGAATCTCTTCCTGGAAATGTTCCGCTCCAAGAAAGGCGCTTGGCCGCACTTAAATCCGAAATTCTTCCGCCGCGGCTATTCGGGCCAGCTCGCGTTCTCCGACGAGTTTTACCGCCGCCTCAAGTCGCCGCGGCCCGCCGCGGGTCCGATTGAAGAGAGCGTACGTGCGAATCTTGCCGCCAGCGTTCAGAGCGCGTGCACAACGGTGGTGTTGGAGATTCTCGAGCGCCTGCGGCAGGAAACGGGCCTGAAGAATCTGTGCCTCGCCGGCGGCCAGTTTCTGAATTCGCTGATCGTGGCCGCCGTTGAGAAGCAGGGCGGCTTTGACGAAGTCTTCGTCCAACCTGCCGCAGGCAACGAAGGAACGGCGCTCGGCGCGGCGTGGCTGGCCTGGCACAGCGCGAAAAAGAAACCACGCATGGCGCCGACGCTGCGCCTGGATTGGGGCCCGAGTTTCTCCAACCAGGAAATCAAGCAGGTCCTCGACAACTGCAAAGCCTCTTATCGCTGGACCGACCCGGACGACCACAAGATCGCCGCCGCGATTGGACTGCTCGAAGCCGGCAAAATCGTGGCATGGTTTCAGGGCGCCGCGGAGTTCGGACCGCGCGCCTTGGGGAACCGCAGCCTACTGGCTTCCCCGTGGGCTCCCTACGTGAAGGAAAATCTCAACGACTTCGTGAAACATCGCGAGTCATACCGCCCGTTCGCGCTGTCCATCCCCGAGGAAGACGCTTCACGCTTTTTCGAGTGCTCTCCCGCCGGCCGCTTCATGGCCACCATGGGATTGGTCCGCTCCGAACATCGCGAAACATTTCGCGATTTCCTTTTGCCCGACGGCCAATTGCGCCTGCACCTGGTCGCGCCGTCCGCCAATCCGCTGCTCTGGAAATTGCTGAAGCGCTTTGGCCAGACCTCGCCCGCGCCGGTGGTGGTGAATACTTCGTTCAATTTGTTTGGAGAGCCCTTAGTGGTGACCCCGCGGGATGCCCTGCGCAGCTACTTCTGCTCGGGCGCCGACGCGCTGGTCATCGGCAGCTTTTTATTAACGAAAAGCTGACGCCGCCGTGGATCAAGCCGGGCGGCGGCAACCAGTCGTCATTCGCTCGATTCCGAATGCAACCGTACCGGGAGATGGCCATCAACTCGCAGACCCAGGGAGTTCCTCAGGAAACGGTAACCACCACCGGCAGCCGCCCGGTCTGGCGCGCGCTGTTTGGCGTGCTAGTCGTTCTGCTGCTCGCCGGCGTTATTGTTTTTCGCGGCATCGGATATTGGCTGATCGTGGAAGACCCGCTGCAATCGGCCGACGCCATCGTGGTGCTGAGCGGCGGCCTTCCCTACCGGGCGATCGAAGCAGCACGCCTCTTTCGTGCCGGCTACGCGCCAGAAGTCTGGATTACCAAGCCGGTCGGCTACGCCCGGGACCTCAACCCAATGGGCATCCAGTACTTCGGCGAGGAATTCTATTCCAGCGAAGTGCTGCTGCACTTCGGGGTGCCCGCATCCGCCATTCACATCCTCGAAACGCCGATCTTCGACACCGAGCAAGAGCTGCTAGTCATCTCCAAACAAGCGAACCAAACCAACCAGAGCCGCTTCATCATCGTGACCTCGCCCGCGCACACACGGCGCGTGCGCCGGCTGTGGAGCGTGTTGGTGGACGCGCATATGCAGGCCGTCGTGCGGTCATCTCCCGGCGACCCCTACAATCCGGGCCGTTGGTGGCACACCACCCAGGACGCTTTGGCGGTAACCCGCGAATCTCTCGGCCTACTCAACGCGTGGACCGGTTTGCCGGTGCGTCCGCCGAACCGTTAGATCCGAACGCATGTTGTGCTTATCAGAGGATGACCAACCCGTTCGAGGGTTAATGTGCGTGAGTCGTCCGGCCATGGGCCCACGGACCGGACCAAACATATTGCGGCCAAGGATGAAGGCGCCGAGGTTTTCGATCGATCGCCGTGCGAACACGTCGTCCCCATCGACAAATCGTACTCGGATATAAAGGCGCGGGTGGAAAACGGCTAGCTCCGAAAAAACCTTGGGCGGGGCGGAGTAAAGCTGAGACCGGGAACGGCCACGAGGCAGGCTCATCAGCACATGCGCCATGTGCTAGGCGTGGTGGCGAACCTCATCGGCGTCCAACGTTCTGGAACGCGCGGAACTTTCGCGGGCAACGAATTCCTGGCGACAGAGATGCCACACCAGTCCCAAGGCAACGTCGTTGTGCTCGAAAAACGAGATGGAGGGAGCGTCGGCCGGAAATCGCACCTGCGTTCTTCTGGCTGCTTCCGGACGGAGCGGATCGGCGGTCTCGTCCGGTACTTGGAAGCGGGACAGCAAGCGGAGATCTAATGGAATGCGTGCGATCAATCTTCGATGCGGATCCTCCAGGCGAACCTCGCTGGCCGGAGGATAGTCGCGAATCGAGAGAGCCAGAGAATTCTGCTCGAAGCGTAGTTCCAAACCGCGGTATCCGGCCGAGCCGGAAGCGGCGTCACTGGGATCCGCGGTGGGAAGTTCCCAGAGTATGACTCCGCCACGATCGAGCGAAGTGCTTCCCGGAAACAGCTCGAAGGAGCGGATGTGCCACTCCGCGGACCGGCTCTCCGGCAGAACTTCCGCAATAGTCACGATCACGTGGCGTTGTCCGCGCTCGATTTTCACAGCGCTGAGAAACGCACCATGCTCGTGAATGAAGGTCATCTCCTCAGCGGTGGCTTGCAGCGTCTCGTTCCAGAAACGATTGGTTAGAGACATGCTGAAAACGCAGACCTGCTCGATGAAAGACTGCGCGGACTCCGCATCATCCCGGGACGAATCAAAGCGGGAGTTACCCTCGACGGCGGCCATACGAGAACTGAGGCGTTCCCGCGCCCAGGTCCGTTGGGACCGGAATCGTCGGCGGTATAAAGCGAGGCTGTACAGCAGAGCGAGAGCGCTGGCGCCCAGCATGGCCCAGACTAATTTCATGGCGAACGTTCCTCGTTTGCGGCGGGACTCCCGGCCCGGCGCAAAGGTTGTAGGCTGGCTCCGGCAATTGTACTATCAACCGAATCCCGCCGCAGCGTACCAGAGTCTCCGGCGCCAGCGAACCGGGCGCAACATTTCGCTTGGCGGCACTCGCCGGGTATACGAAACTTTATAGTTGCGTTTGGAACGGCCGGCTCAGCTCGAAATCCAAGGAGAGTGCGATTGAAGATCTCAGTGATCGGCGCGGGCTACGTAGGTCTGGTAACGGGCGGATGCCTGGCGGAAATCGGACATGAAGTGACCTGTACGGATAGCGATGCCGCAAAAATGCAAGTGCTGCAATCGGGCAAGCTGCCGATTTACGAGCCCGGCCTCGATGAAGTGGTGGAAAAAGCGCGCCGCGATGGACGGCTGAGTTTTGACAAAAGCGCCGTGGAAGCGGTGCGGGTGGCGGACGCAATTTTCATCTGTGTGGGCACCCCGCCGCTGCCCAATGGTGATGCCGACCTCAGCTCCATCGACCGCGTAGCCCGGCTGATCGCCACCGAAGCGAAATCACCCAAACTGGTAGTGGAAAAAAGCACGGTGCCCGCGCAAACCGGCCAGCAGCTTCTGCGCCAGCTTTCGGTGTACGCGCGGAACACCCAGGTAAAGTTTCGCGTCGCTTCCAATCCGGAGTTCCTGCGCGAGGGCACCGCGGTGGAAGACTTCCTGCACCCTGACCGCATCGTCGCGGGAGTGGAAGATGAAGTGGCGGAAAAACAGCTTCGTGAAATCTACCAACCGGTGCTCGATCAAAAGTTCAACTGCCCAGTGCACCGCGGCAAGTGCCCACCGGCTGTCCCTCCGGTGTGGCTGGTCACCACCATCAACAGCGCGGAACTGATCAAACACGCATCGAATTCCTTTCTCGCGCTAAAAATTTCTTACGCCAATATGGTGGCGGACCTGGCCGAACGCCTGGGCGCGGATATCGATGAAGTGGTTCGCGCGGTAGGACTGGATCCGCGCATCGGGCCCAGTTTCTTGCGCGCCGGTTTGGGTTTCGGCGGCTTCTGCCTGCCCAAGGACTTGCAAGCTTTCGTCCATCTGGCGGACCGCCATGGCGTGGATTTTTCGCTGCTCCGCGAGACCGAGCGCGTCAACCGCCGGCGCATCGATCATGTGGTCGAAAAACTCCGCCGCGCGCTGTGGGTGATCAAGGAAAAGCGCGTCGCGGTGCTGGGCCTGGCGTTCAAGGCCAATACCGACGACATCCGTTTCGCTCCGGCGATCGATCTGATTAACCGGCTGATCGGGGAAGGTGCATCGGTCTGCGCGTACGATCCGCAAGCCATGGAGAAAGTGCGGGTGCAGCTTCCTCAAGTGGATTTGGGAAAGGACGTCTACGAAACTGCGAAAGACGCGGAAGCTCTGGTGGTGGCGACGGAATGGGAAGAGTTCAAGACTCTGGACTGGGCGCGCATCCGCGACACCATGGCGCGGCCGCTGATCTTCGACGCGCGCAACCTATTGAAGCCTGCGACCATGAAAGCGATGGGTTTCGAATACTACTCGATCGGCCGGCCGCACTAGCTTCGGCGAGTTTCCGCAACGCGCTTCTTAAAATATTCCAGCGTCAAGCGCAGCCCCTCGTTCAGATCCACTCGCGGCTCCCACTTTAGAATGCGCCGGGCCTTGGTGATGTCCGGGCAGCGTTGCTTGGGATCGTCCTGCGGCAACGGCCGAAATTCCAAAGGCCCTGGGGAACCGGTGAGCGCCAGAATGCGGTCGGCGAATTCCTTAATGGTGATCTCCTGCGGATTTCCAATGTTCACCGGCTGGTGTTCGCTCGATTCTAGCAAACGGTAAATTCCCTCAATTAGATCGGAAACGTAGCAGAAGCTGCGGGTCTGCCTGCCGTCGCCATACACCGTCAAGGGCTGATCGGTGAGCGCTTGGTAGAGAAAGTTCGGGAGCGCCCGGCCGTCATTCAAACGCATGCGCGGGCCGTAGGTATTAAAGATTCTAACGATACGCGTGTCCAGCCCGTGCTTGCGGTGATACGCCATGGTCATCGCTTCCGAGAAGCGCTTGGCCTCGTCGTACACGCCACGTGGACCGATCGGGTTCACATGTCCCCAGTAGGTTTCCGGCTGCGGACTCACTTCCGGATCGCCGTATGTTTCGGAAGTAGAAGCCATCAGGAATCTGGCTTTCTTGGCGAGCGCCAATTCCAGGGCGTTGCGCGTACCGGCCGATCCCACCATCATGGTTTCAATGGGCAGCTTTAGGTAGTCGTCGGGGCTTGCGGGCGAGGCAAAATGCAGGACCGCATCCGCGGGCCCGGTAACGTGGATGGCCTGCGAGACATCCTGCCGCGCCCACTGAAAACGCGGATTCTTTTCTAAGTGGGCGACGTTGACGTCGGCGCCGGTGCACAGGTTGTCCAAGCACAGAACTTCCCAACTGTGGTCGAGCAAATACTCACAGAGGTGGGAACCGAGAAAGCCGGAACCGCCGGTGACGATCGCGCGCAATGCGTGCCTCCTAAAAATGCCTCGCGAGTGGCCCAACGCTCGGATTATCGCCGAATTCTGCAAGATAAAGAAGAGACAGGATTAAGCTGTTCCAAAAGGGGCAAAATGGGCGGCCCAAATGGATTCAAAACAGTACCACCGTCCTATGGGCCGCGACGGAGCTTGGAGAGAAACTGCTTCTGTCAGGAGAGAAACCATGATCGCCGCACTCATCTTCGTGATCTCAGTCGCAGCAGGAATACAGCTCGCAGTGTTTAGTTGGCGCGCCGCGATGATCTCATTCGCTGGCCAGCAGGTATCCTCGCCACTAGCTATCTCCATGACGGCAAAAGGGTTCCGCGAGATTTCTGCGGTTCAGGCACTTTGCCCAGATCTGAGCCCCTCGCAGAGCAAGCAGCTTCGGCCGGTGGCGGTGTATTACCGCTCCCTGGAACTGCTGAACTCGCTCAGCAAGGCAGTCCCGGCTTGCCGCGCTTGGGCCCAACAGGAAATGGCTATCTGCGCCCGCTACGCCGCCGCGGTGATGGAGCAGCGCCTGCAGAGCAACCAAGCCTGCTTCGCGGCGGTTCGCTCTTACTAATCGGTCTTCTAGGGCTTTCCCCAGACAGGGGCCACCCGGCTGGCCCCCTCCCCCCTCCCTTTCAGAAACACTCTCCCAGCTAAGCGCCAAAATGAACCAACCTTTGGTTTTCAAAATTAGTACGACCGAGCTATAGGCCACCGCCGAACCGCGCGAGATACTGACTTCGTCAGGAGAAGCCATGATTGCAGCGCTGATCTTCGTGATCTCGGTAGCAGCCGGAATACAACTGGCGGTCTTCAGCTGGCGCGCCGCGATGATCTCGTTCGCCGATCAGCCAATGTCGAGCGCGATCCAGCCGGCTTTGGCACAGTTCTCTAACTCTATGGCAGTGAATGGTTTCCGTGATGTTTCGGCTATTCAAGCACTTTGCCCGGATCTGGCGTCGTCGCAGAGCACCGAGCTCCGCCACGTGAAGGTTTATTACCGCTGCATGGAGCTGCTGAACTCGTTCTGCGAGTCGATTCCGAGTTGCGGCTGCGGCGCATGGGCCCGGCAGGAAATGGCCACCTGTGCCCGCTACGCTGTGGTGATGATGGATCAGCGCCTCCAGAGCAACCAAGCCTGCTTCGCCGCGATCCGCTCTTACTAACCTCTTTATCAACCGAGGCTCGAGTTTCCTTCAAGGGCCCGTAAACGCGATTCGCCGACTTCATACCCGGTAAGATCCGACCGATCAGCATCCATCGACTCAAAGCACTCTGAGGTCCAACTTCGGACGCCACTAGAGCCGCGGTCGAATTTGTGACGTAAGTCGTCATCGGAGCTTAAATTCGCGAGGGTACAGGGATCGCTGTATGGCCCAGCAAACCGCTCTACGGTATAGATTTTGAAACGATGGTTTGTGGCGTCGAGCGGCCGTTGTTTTATCGAACCAGCACCGGCCTGCGGCACCGTCCAGTAGCAGTTTTCGGGCTCGATAGGCAGTCGGGCCCAATACCGCAATAAGGCCGAACAAATGTCGGGCCAAGTCGAGAAAGGGCCGGCGCAGTTGGCCGGCCTTTTCTTTTTTGAGCCAAGCTAAATAAGTATGAGCTACGGGGACCCCACCCGAGGGTCTGCTCGGGGCATTTTGTTTTGAGCTACGGCGCGGCTTGAGCTAGATCAGTGCGAGCCTGCGGCGATGGCCTGCGCGCCACCTTTGGCGTCGGAAAGCTTTGGGGATGGGGCGCGTAGATCGCGATGCGAGGCAATCCAGGCTTCATCCATCCGCTGGCGGAGACGGGCGGCGAATGGCTGGACGTGGGGATGCAAGAGCATGTAGAGGTGATCGCCCGGGAGGGTGTCGACCTGAACCTTCCCACGAATCAGCCGGCGCCAAGTGAGCCGCGGGTCGGCAGCCTCGCTGACGCCATAGAACGAGTAGTTGTCGCTGCCAACCATCAGGAATGCATCGCCGCTATAGGGTTGGGGATTGTAGCGAGTCTCGACGTGGTTCAGCGCGGTTTCGAGGTGGTGCAGGTTGGCCATCACTTTATCGGAATCCAAAACCGCGGCCGGAGCGGGAGGCGCGCCGGAACGATTGCGAAGCAACGCGACCGTGGATCGAGCGCGTTCCGCCAGCCATCGAAACAACCCGGTGGGGCCGTGCTTGGTTACTTTCCGTACCCGCCACGCAAAATGCTGGGCGTGGTAGACAATTCCGTTCCACAGCGCTCCGGGAATCTTCGCAGGCGTTCCTTCGACCAGCGCGAGAAATGCCACCTGCTGCCCCTGCGCGGCTAACTGCTGGGCCATCTCGTAGGCTACCAGGACGCCGGAGCAGAATCCTGCGATGTAGTAGGGTCCAGTGGGCTGCAAGGCGCGCATCTGCTCGACAAAATGCCGGGCGCGAACCTCGATTTCGTCGAAGGTCTCGCCATTTTCCGGTAACCGAAATTCCAGGCCGTAGACCGGCTGATCCTGCCCCAGCAGCACCGAAACTCTGCGGAAAGCCAGGACGCTGCCGATCCCGCCGGGAACCCAGAACAGAGGCGGGCGAGTGCCTTCGGCGCGAATAGCAACCAGGCGATATTTGGGCCCCTGGGCGCGGCCGGCATCAATCACCAGAGACAGTTGTTCGATGGTGGGAGTATCGAAAAGAGAGTTCAGGGAGAGGGTATTCCCGAACTCTTTGGAAATCTGCGCGAACATCATCAGGGCCAGCAACGAATCGCCACCCAGGTCGAAAAAGTTTTCGCGAGTTCCCACTTTTTCGACACCCAAGAATTTCGACCAGATCTGGGACATCAACCGTTCGGTCTGAGTCCGCGGCGGCGTGTATTCGCGGGCGCCAGCCAGATTATCGTAGGACGGAGCGGGAAGCGCGCGGCGATCTACTTTTCCGACCGAGGTTAAGGGCAGTACCGGGAGAGAAACGATTGCGGCGGGAACCATGTAGTCGGGCAGCTTGGACTTCAGGAAATCGCGCAGCTCCCGGATGCGAAAATTATCGGTGTCCTTGGGCACCAAGTAAGCGGCCAGGCGTTTTTCACCGGGCGTGTCTTCGCGCGCCACCACCACCGCCTGGTGGACTCCTGGAAAATCCCGAATCACATTCTCGATTTCGCCCAGTTCGATTCGCAGGCCGCGGATTTTCACCTGGAAATCAATCCGGCCGCGGTATTCGATGTCTCCGCTGCCGAGAAACCGGGCCAGGTCGCCGGTCTTGTACATCCGCGCGCCGGGTTCGGCGCTGAAGGGATCGCGCAAGAAACGCTCCGCGGTCAGCTCGGGACGATTGAGGTATCCGCGCCCGACGCCCAGGCCACCAATGTAAAGCTCGCCAGTAGCGCCGGGAGGAAGCAGGTTCTGGTTTTCGTCCAGAATGTAGGCAGTGAGGTTGGCGATCGGACGCCCGATGGGAATGTTGGGAAGGCTCCAAGCTTCGACGCACTTCCACATGGTGGCGTCGATGGTGCATTCGGTCGGCCCGTACAGATTGTAGAGCTCGGCCGGGACGCGCTCGAAGAACAGCTTTTGTAAGTCCTTGGTGAGAGCCTCGCCACCGCAAAAAACAAATCGCAGGGTCCGGCATTTCCCGATGTCTTCCGCTTCGAGAAGAACGCGGAGCATGGAAGGCACGAACTGCACCATGGTGACTTGTTCCTGCTGGATGGTCTCGATCTGATGGGAGACGTCCTTATGATCGTTGGGGCGGGCGATCACCAGGGCCGCGCCGGTAACCAACGGCAGAAAGATTTCCCACACCGACGCGTCGAAGGTAAAAGGGGTGCGCTGCAGAACGCGGTCGCTGGTTCCCACCGCGAAGTGCGAGCGCATCCACAACATATGGTTGACGATGGCCCGGTGCGGGATCATCGCCCCTTTCGGTTTGCCGGTGGACCCCGAGGTGAAAATCACGTAGGCCAAATTTTCTGGACCCACTTTTGCGGAAACAAACTCCGCGCTTTCGGCAGCGAGCGAAGCCGATTCGGCGTCGAGCGCCAGGACCCGTCCTTTCCAGCGCGGCAATTTTTCCTGGAAACGTTCCTGGGTCAGCAGCACCGCCGGATGGGCGTCGGCCAAAATCGATTTCAGGCGGTCCGCAGGATTTTCCGGGTCGAGTGGCAAATAGGCGCCGCCCGCTTTGAGGATGGCGACGATGGCCACCACCATCTCGAGCGAGCGCTCCATGCAAATCGCGACGATCGAGTCCGGTTCGACACCCAGTTTCTGGAGACGCCGCGCCAAGCGGTGCACGCGGTCCATCAACTCGCGAAAAGTGATGCGCTGGCCATCGAAAATGAGGGCCACCGCGTCGGGATTTCTGCGGGCCTGTTCGTCGATCAACTCGTGGAGAGAGACGTCGGCGGGATAGGGAAAAGCCACATGGGTTTGATTCCACTCGACCACTAGTTGGTGGCGTGCGGTGGCCGATATTGCGGCGCCCGTTTTCGGTTCCGGTAGGGGAACCGCGGGGAGGGCTGGGCCGTGGTGTTCAGGTGTAGTCATCAGTCGGAACGAATCACTGCGACGAAATTGGATTACCGATCTTGCCGCGAATCGCTGGGATCGATTCGCCAGCCGTTGCGCCCGGAGGGCGCGTGATTGAATCTGGATGGGGGCTCGTTGCCGCGGTGGCGCCCTGCGCGGCGCGGCTCGAATCACGCCCCGCATTTTCCGAGACGCCCTTCCAGTTTGCCACTTGCGCCTCGCGGAGCCGATTACCGAGTTTTTCTCCGAAATTCCGGACCAGTGGCTCGAACAGCATATCCAAATGATCTCCCGGCACAATATCTATTTTTGTGCCGCCGCCGATTAATCGGCTCCAGGCCAGCCGGAGGTCGGTATCGGTGGTGACTCCCTGGCACCAGTAGTCGCCTTGCCCGACGATCAAACACGCGCTTCCGGGGTAGGGCTCGGGAAGGTATTGCTTATCGCTGAGGCGTAGTGCCAGTTCCGTGCGGCGTATGCTAGCCATCGCTTCCGGCGAAGAATCGGCGATTAGTGCTGGATTCGGCGGAGCGACCTCGTCACTCACTTCGGACTCGCGGCGCCGCGTTACCCAGGCATACAGCCGTTTTCACGGTAGCCAGCACGCCGCGGGTGCCCAGGCTCTGCCGCACCTTCCACCAATAGTGCTGAACGTAGTAACTCGCCAAGCGGACGCGGAAGCCGGAGTAGTTGTAAGGAACGCATTCCACCAGCGCGAGAAAGGCGGTGCGCTCGCCCATGATTCTGAGTTGCTGGGCCATTTCGTAGGCGACCAGGCCTCCCGCGCAGAACCCGATGAAGTAGTAGGGGCCTTTGGGTTGGAAGCTACGAATCTGGTCGAGCAAATGCTTGGCGCGCAGTTCGACCGATTCGATGGTTTCTCCGGGTTCGGGAACCCTCGATTCCAAGCCATATACGGGCTGAGAAGCGCCCAGCAAATCGGATATTTTGCGGAACGCCAAAACGCTGCCCACGCCGCCCGGAATCCAATACACGGGCGGCTTGGTCCCCTGGGCGCGGATCGGGATCACCCGATTCTTGGGAGTGGACTCGCGGTGATCGTCGATGAAGCGCGCCAGATCCTCCACGGTGGGGGTATCAAAAAGTGTGTTCAGGGAAAGAGTGCTTCCAAACGCCTGGGTGATCTGGGCGAACAGATTCACTGCCAGCAAGGAATGGCCACCGAGATCGAAGAAATTATCGTGAATGCCCACCTTTTCGATGCCTAGCACTTGCTCCCAGATGGTGGCCATGGCTTTTTCGGTTTGGGTGCGCGGCGAGAGCGAATTGCCCGGAGGCAGCCGCGCTGGCTTGCTCGGGAGTGGGCAGCGCCTTGCGATCGATCTTTCCATTGTTGGTGAGCGGCAGGGTGGGCAACGCCACCATCGCCGCGGGTACCATGTAGGGCGGAAGCCGCTTTTTGAGCCACTCGCGCAATTCGGCGGGACGGAATCTGTCAGCTTCGGCAGCGACCAGGTATGCGACCAGGCGTTTATCGCCAGGAGTGTCTTCGCGCGCCACCACCACCGTTTGGCGGATTCCCGGAAAATCAGCGATGGCGGACTCAATCTCGCCCAATTCGATGCGGAACCCGCGAATCTTTACCTGGTGATCCACTCGTCCCAGGCACTCGATTTGCCCGGTGGTCAGTACGCGCGCCAAGTCGCCGGTGCGGTATAGCCGGTCGCCAAGCAGGAACGGGTGGGAAATGAATCGCTCCGCAGTGAGCTCCGGACGATTCCAGTATCCGCGCGCCAATCCATCGCCGCCGATGTAAAGCTCGCCGACCACCCCCATGGGCACTACTTGGAGAGATGAATCCAGAATATAGGTCTGGGTGTTGGCGATCGGCTGGCCAATCAGCACCGGACCTTTAGAAGCTCTGACCTTGTCGCAGGTGGACCAAATGGTGGTCTCGGTAGGCCCGTACATATTCCACACCGACGCGCAGCGGGCAAGCAGGGCGTCCGCCAAGTCGCGGGGAAAGGCTTCGCCGCCGCACAGCGCTTTTAGATCGCTGTTGCCCTGCCAGCCCGATTCCAACAACAACCGCCAGGTAACCGGGGTGGCCTGCAGGACGGAAATGCGGTGCGCGGCGATAAGCTGGGCGAGAATCTTGCCGTCCATGGCGGATTGGCGGCTGGCCAAAACGATGCGGGCGCCGACACAAAGCGGAACGTGAATCTCCAGTCCGGCAATATCGAAGGAAATGGTGGTCACCGCCAGCAGATTATCCTCGGCGGAAATTCCCGGCTTGGACTGCATGGAAAGTACAAAATTCACCACCGCACGGTGCGGAATTTGCACGCCCTTGGGGCGGCCGGTGGATCCGGATGTGTAGATCACATAAGCGAGATTGTCCGGACGAACCGGAACCGCCGGATTTTCCGCCGGCTCCGCCGCGATCGCCGACCAATCGCGATCGAGCAGAACCAGCGCGGCGGGGGAGCCGGACCAAAGCGGCAGTAACGATTCTTGGGTCAGCAGGATTTTCAGGCCGGAGTCCTCGACCATGAATGCCAGGCGATCTGGGGGATAAGTGGGATCGAGTGGTACGTAGGCCGCGCCTGCTTTGAGCGCACCGAGCAGCGCGACCACCATGTCCACGGAGCGCTCCATGGAAACGCCGACCGAAACGTCGGGACCGGCGCCTTGCTTGCGCAAAAAGTGGCGAGCTGGTTGGCGCGAGAATTGAGCTGGCGATAGGTGAGCGTCTGGCCTTCGGATTCGACGGCAACACGATCCGGGGCGCGTTCCACTTGGCGCTCGATCAACTCGTGCAGCGCGCTGTCTTTTTCGGGGAAATCCACCGCGGTGCCGTTTAATTCAAACAGGAGCTGATTGCGTTCGGCGTCCTCAAGGATGGTAATTTCATTGATGCGCGTATCCGGAGCGGCAACGATGGCTTCCAGCAGCGTCCGGTAGTGCCCCAGCAAGCGGTGAATGGTGGAAGCCTCGAAAACATCGGCGTTGTATTCGAAACCTACGAATAATCCCTCTTCTCGCGGCTCGATGTAGGCGCTGAGATCGAGCTTGGCGGTGTGATTCTGCACCCCGGTCCACGTCAGTTTGAGGTCCTCGACTTCCCCGGCGCCTTCGGCGAGTTCCTGAAACAGCAGCATCACTTGGAACAACGGATTGCGGCTGGGGTCGTGCTCCAGGCGCAGTTCCTCTACGATTTTCTCGAACGGAAGATCCTGGTGTTCGCCCGCTTCTTCCGCGGTCTTGCGGGCGCGCTGGAGCAATTCGCGAAACGACGGGTCGCCGGAGAGATCGACGCGGAGGACCACCGGATTGATGAAAGTTCCGATGAGATCCTGGGTCGCTTTTTGGCGTCGGCCGGGCGTCGTCGAGCCGATGACCACATCTTCCTGGCCGGTGTAGCGGAATAGGATGGTGTCAAAGGAAGCGAGCAGCGCGGCGAACAGCGAGGTGCCCTCTTCCCGAGCCAGCTCTTCCAGTGAATCGAGCAATTCCCGCGGAAAACTTTCCGCCATCCATTCACCACGCAAGCTGCGTTCGCTGCCGCGCGGCCGATCGAGCGGGAGCTCGAAGCTGACCGGCGCACCCGTTAGCTGGTGCTTCCAATATTCCAATTGTGAGTCGAGGACGGGCCCCTGGAGGGTTTGCCGCTGCCAGACCGAATAGTCGGGGTACTGAATCGGCAAAGCCGGGAGCGCGGGAGGTACGCCCCGATGCAACGACGGGTACAACCCGGTGAAATCGCGAATGAAAACGTCAATCGAAGCGCGATCGAAAACGATGTGATGAAAGATCAGCACCAGGGTGTGATCGTTTTCGCCGCAGTCCATCAAGCGCGCCCTCAGCAATGGCCCGGTTGCGAGTTGGAAGGCCTGCTGGGCTTCGTTGCTGGCAATATTCTTGCGCTCGGTTTGGCGCGCTTCCGGCGCCAAGCTGCGCAGGTCGGTGCGGGAGATCAGTAACGGGGTGGCAGGCAGCACCACTTGCGACGGCTGCCCATTTTCCAGGCGAAAAACAGTTCTTAGGGATTCGTGACGCCGCACCAGTTCATCGAGCGAACCTTGCAACGCGGGGATATCGAGTGGGCCTTCCAGGCGGATGTCGAGAGCGACGTTGTAAGCCGCATTTCCGCGCTGGAGCTGATCGACTACCCACAATTGCTGCTGGGAATAGGACATCGGAAAGACGTAGGCGTCTTCCTGCGGAGCGCTGGCCGGAGATTCGGCGGCCACGCCTACGGGCATTGCGGTCTGTTTCGGCTCGGTCACGCTTTCAAATTCCAATGGCGCGCAGAACGGAGTGCCCGCCTCACGCTCCAATCTTGATGGCGTCCAGACCCTGAAGAGCAAAGCTCGACCGGAGGCCCCAGCCCCGTCGATGCCCGTTGCTGGATGGGGTCTATTATCCGATAGTTAGCGCGCAAAGGCACGAGAGTTAAGGGCAACGTAGCGTAAGTCCAACGGATGCAATGCACCCCGCCAGGCACGTCTCGCCGGGATTTTCCGGATCGGATCGGGTGCGCGGGAAATGAGAGTTACCAACGAGGTATAGCCGGGGCAAAACCGAAGTCCATGCAGGGGAAAGTGCCCGAAGAGCCCTTCGCCAGGGTTGTTGACTCCCGTTACGCTTCGACGAGCACCGATAGCACCAAACTTCCGATCCGCTGGCAGGATACGCGAAACTGATGTCCACGCAGGTGATCTTTGTCCAGGTCGGTCAGCAGGTGGCCGTGAAAACCGCCCATGGTCGCCTCCCACTCCAGCTCGGCGTCGGTAAAATCAAAATAGCGGCGGCAAAAGGGATAATACGCTTTGTACATCGCCTCTTTCGCGGAAAAAACCATGATCAGCGAGCCGAGCTGATCTTCCGAGCCTGCGATCCACTCCATTTCGCTGCGCGTGCAAATTACTTCGCCAATGTCAGGGTTCTGCACGCGCCGCACGTCTTCCAGGTCCACACCCAGGGCTTTGGCGGCGCTACCCTTAGCGGCAACACAGATCGTCCACGGCTCACAATGGGTAATCGAACCCGCCACTTGCTCGGGCCAGAGTGGATTTTTCCCTTTTCCCTGCAGGACCGGAGGCGGCGGATCGATGCCGATGGCCCTCAACGCCTGCGCCGCTGCGTTGCGGCCCAGGGTGAAGGAGGTTCGCTTAGCGGCGACGGCGTTCGGGGAAATCAGCGCGGCCTCCTGGGGATGCAAATCGGCGGGCTTGGCGTCTGGAACCGCCAGGATCGCGAATGCGGCTCCCTGGGCCGGCAGAATTGCTCGAAGGACTTGGGCCAGCTCGGAACGAGTTTGCTCGTTCGGAAAAGAACCAACCGCTGCGGGGGAGTTCATGACAATGTTCCCGGGGCGGCCGCCGGGCCCTTTCTGTATGTGGCTGTCTTCACGTAAACTGCGCTCCAGAAGTGCGGGCGATATGCGCCCGGCTCAACGCGGGGCGAGTGGCGCCATCCGGCTCCGAACGGGAGTACATGAAAACAGATGCGGGGTGAAAATTCCATTGGAAAATGGACCGGACTTATTCGCCCGCTGGCTTGCGCGTTTCGCTGCGGGCTTCGGGGGCCACCGGTCCTGGGCCCGACGGCCCGGTTTCCGGCGCGAGGGCGACGGGCGACTGAGGGGAGGCCGGCTGGGGCGCGGCCGCCTCGGGTTTCTTGGCGGGCTTTGTCGCGGTGATGCGTCCCCAGAACTCGACGCCCTTGCGCTTTACCGGTGCGAGTGCGCGGCGCAGATCGAATTCGCCCTGACGCAGCCTGGCCATCATCCCGGAGGACCACAGCAGGATGGTGCGCGTCTTGCGATCCCGGCTAGCCCAGAAATATTTGTATTCTTCGGTGCCGCGTAGGAAATCGAGTTCCTGAGCATGCAGGCGCTCGATGGCGTCTTCGATCACCATGCCGGTGAGGACCGAGCCTACACCGTCGCGGCTATATGCTGGATCGTAGCCCTTTTGGTAGTCGAACAAAACCGAACCGACATGGAATCCATAGGTGGAGGCCACCGGGCTGCCGCCGCAATCCATTTGTGCGATGTAGAGATATCCGGCGCGGGCCATGGCTTGAGCGACGTCGCGATGAAAGGCCTGGTAGTCGGAGCGGTAGAAATTTCCGGTTTCGTGCTTCCGCTGGCGGGACAAAGTGTGCAAACGCGCGAGTGTTTCCAGTGCCGGGTCGACCTGCGCGGGATCTGAGAAAATCTGAAATTGCGTGGGATAGGCCTGCAGCAGTTTTTTCCGCCGCCACTTGATCGCTGAGCGTTTCTTTTCCTTTACGATCTTGAGCAGCTCATTCCAGCTCGGCGCCAGCGGCACGCATGGGCAGACTTGTCCCGCACCTTCCGCCAGCCGGAAGTTCCGGCGGCGACCTTGTTCTTCAAGCAGCGCCGGCACCGCGGACTCTTCCGACAAATCCGCCAGCTCGATGCAATCCCACTCTTTGCCTGCGGCAAAGACCGCTTCCACCAGCGCTTGGGAAATCGCGTGCGCGGCGCCGCTTTCGGCCATAAAGTCCAGGTGGTCCGCGCAAACCGACGACCCGCGATAACCGATGAATTCCAGGCTACGCACCGGGAAAATACCGAAGGCGCGGCGGGCGGCGATTTGCAAGGGCGCGATTCCGGCAATTCGGCCGGCGTCGTCCTTGGCCAGAATTACGAACAATTTCGCGGAGTTCCCGAAGTGCTTCCACCACGTCGTCACCCACTCCCAAGCCAGGAAAGGAACGGGGCGCGCGCTACTCTGGAATAACGCCTTCCAGCGAGCCTCCAGCGCGGCGAACTCGGCTGGAGTTCGAACGATCGAGCACGACCACGACGGCCGATGCGGGCGCCGCGGGTTCGGCCGGAAGGTTTTGGGTCGGTGCGCTGCTCAGAGTCAAATTCATGCGCTCACTTTCCATGCGAAATTCGAATCGGCCGCCGGGCGCTCTAAGTAAACTGCGCCACCAGATTGACGTAATACGCCTGCAGCAGCCGGGCAATCGATTCCGGGCTGTGCCGCAAGGCAATCTTGCGCTGCATCCTGACGAGTTCCTCGCGTCGCTGCGGATTGCTCCACAGCTCGTAGATTTTGGCTGCCAGGTCGGGCGCATTACCGGTCTCGAAAAATACGCCCTGGGCCATTTCCTGATTGGAAGGAATGGTAGACAGCACGGTGGGCACCCCGGTGGCCATATATTCCAGCAGAGCGTTGGAACTGCCTTCACTCAGTGAAGTAATCAATCCCATGTCGGCAGCGGCGAGCCACGGCAAAACGTCCAACTGCATTCCGGCCAAACGGACCACCGAGCCGAGATTGGCGCGCTCGATCTCCGCCCTGAGATCGGCTTCCAGTTCGCCCGCACCGACGATGACGTAGATCGCATCGGGCAGCTTTTCGCGGAGCAGGCTAGCGGCGGCAATCAGCGTGCTGTGATTTTTCACCGCGCGAAGATTCCCAACGGAAAGAAAAATGGGGACGTCTGGCGGCAGGCCTAGGAGCTGCCGCGCCGCCACCTTTTCCGCCCGAGTGGCGGGCTTGAATTCGTGCGGATCGAGCACGTTGGGAAGAACGCTCATCCGTCGGCGCGGCAAGCCTTCGGTTTTTTCCACTTCGCTGGCGACCGTGAGCGAATTGCACTGCCAGGAGCGGGTCAAGCGATTGGCGGCACGCAGCAAGATGCGTTTCGCCAGCGGCTCCTGTTGCACCAGCAAACTGCGGCGCGACTGAACGATTACCGGCACCGCTGCCAGGGTGGCGGCCAGCGTTCCGAATAAGGTAGCGTCCAGAAAAAAAGTCTGCACGATGTCCGGTTTAAACTCCGCCAATTTCTTGCGCAGGTCGAGCAAGATCCGGAAATTGACGAATGGCTTGCCCGATTCCACCACGTAGATGGGAAAGGGAGGATCGCCCGCCTTCAGATCGGGGCTGCCTTGGAGAACGAACAGCGCCGGCTCGAAATACGCAGGGTCCAGAGATTTGATCAAGTGCAGCAACTGCCGCTCGGTGCCGCCCGTATTCCATTGGGTAATCATGTTGATGACGTAGGCGATGCGCAGGCGTTCGCCCCGGTTTGCGGGCATCACCGCACGCCGCAAGGCGCTTCGGCGAAACGCCGCCGAGTTCATGCTGAAGTTCGCCAGCTCCGCGGCAAAATAGCCGGTATCGTCGCGCACCACGTTGCCGCTGATGGGTACGCGGGGAATGAGCCAGGCGTCGCTGGACTTGTTGAATAAGGAAGGCTGGGTGGTGAGGGCGTACTCGTAGCCCGCCGCTTGCACCTGGTGGGTAATGATCGGAAGCGTTTGTCCCCACGGGTACGTAAACCCGATGACTGGATCGCCCAGCCGCTCCTGCAATTCCCTGCGAGATTCGGTGATTTCCTTCCACGCCACGTCCGGGGGGGCCTGGGTCAAGAGCGTGTGGTTCAAAGTGTGGGAACCGAAGTGCACGCCGCCCTTTTGCATCAGCTCGACTTCCTGCCAATTCATGAAGGATCGTCCCGGGGACGCGCTGGGACAGGGGAATTTGGTTTCCAGCAGGTCCACAAATTCCTCGGCTTCGCGGCTGGACCGTTTCAGCAGCACGCGGCGAAGGTTGGAAAAATTAAAATCCCCGGCGCTCAACGGCGGATACCATAGGCACTCTCGGTTGAATTCCTCGACCAAATCGCCGTTAATGACCGATTCATTCGGCCCACTCAGGCAGGCCCACAAGCGCTCCTGCCAGAAGCGCCGCTTGCTTCCGATCAGCCGGGCGGCCAGAAAAATCGTGGCCGGCGCGTGGTAAGCCTGCAACAGCGGGAACGCGTGCGCGTAATTGTCCTGCCAGCCATCATCGAAGGTAATCGCGCAATACCGCCGGTCACCGTTGACCGGCTCCGTGATTCTCTGCATCAATTCCGGAACCGAAACGATGTGGAATTTTTCCGAAGCCCATTGCAGAAACGATTCAAACAGGTCGGTTGAAATCACCATTTCCGGGTCGTAACTGGTGCGCGGATCCGGCAGCACCCGGTGGAACATGAACACCGGAAAACCTCGGCGCCGCAAAAAGAGAGCCGCGAGCAGCCCGCCGGGAAATCCGACGGCGGCCGATTTTAGAAGTTGCCGCATGAAAAAGTGCCTAGCCGATCCTTTCGCCCGCTGGTTCCGGCCGGTGGGTCCTGGCTCCGAGTGCCTTCCACGGTTCATTCGATTATCCCAATAGTTCGACATACCACGCTGCTTTTTTGCAGTGCCTGTTTCATGACGCATATCCTGTGGGGGGTGAAAGGCCTAGCTTCGGAGGGATGCCGTGCGGCCGAACGGATGCCCCAGCCGTCCAGCCGGCGAAGCCCGCAGCGGTTGCTTCGGGTCCTCCTGGCGTCTATGATCGCTTTTTGACACTTGGGGTTGTTTGCACTCGAGGAAGGGCGGTCAGCAAGCCAGACGTGAACTCGCGACTCAAAGTTCTCTCGCTGATTTTGGCTTTCTCGATCCTTCTGGTTCTATTCCCCTTGATTCCCGCCGCCGTTCCCTTACTCCGGGCCGGCGCCCGCAACCCGGCACCTCGCCACTTGAAATCGTGCGGGCCGCTGCAGGATGCGGGTGCCACGTATATCCTGGACAACGATGTGTCCTCCCCGAGTTCGTGTTTTGGGGTCGGGGCCGACAACATTACCCTGAACCTGGATGGGCACACGGTAACCTATGCCACCGCTAACCAGCGGTACGCTACCTTCGGCGTGAGCGGCATCGCTTGCTGGGATCCATCGGAAAAGAACGGCGAGGCCAATGGCGCCCCCTGCGGCGCTTCGTTTGATAACTTCACCCTCGCTGGCCCCGGAAGCATCGTGCAAGGTCCGGGCGCGGTAGCGTATTCCCATCCGGTGCGGTTCGGCCAAGGAATTCACAGCGGGCCATTCATCCGGGGCGTCACGTTTACGTGGAGCGCGCCTTCGGCGATTGGCGTGTACGTGAATTATTCCGGGGGCGATGTCCCCGGCGGGGGTGAGGTTTCCCTGTGTACCTTCCACAATAACGTGACCCAGATCCACAACCGTCACGGCGAAGAAGGCCAGTCGGTGAAGTTCGACCAGTCTGCGAACCTGCGGCGCCCGACTTTGATCATGAACAATACCATCACCGGTGGCGCGCAAGGGGGCTTGTACACCTTGGCGACCGGATCGAGCGTCTATGGAAACCACGTGGCCCAGGCCGCCACATTTACCAACGATTTCGGAATTTACGTCTGGGCCAAGAACATGGACGTCCACGACAACACCGTGCAGCCAACCCAGGGCCGGGGCATATCGATCGACGGCATCGTGGGATCAACGGCGGATGCGCGGGTCTATAACAACGTGATTGAGGTGATCGAGAAACCGAACAATATCGAATATGGCGGCTGCCAGCTCGGCGGCGCTTATGCCATCCAGTTTGACGATAACCCGGTGCAGGCCACCGCGTATTCTAACCACGCCACCAGCGACGCTGCGGATTGCAACGCGGCGGCGCTGCGCATCACCGAAACAACGTCCCAGCAAAAGAACCTCTCGCATAACAATGTTTACACCGCACAAAGGATCGGGCACGCGCGCGGGAAAGCTTACAGTTTGGCGATTGCGGGCTCCCAGGGTTTCACCTCAAACGCCGACACCTTGGTAGCGGATACTGCGAATTTTTTCGTGGACTGGGACGGTGGGGAGAATATTTTTTGCATCTCGTGCACCCTGAGGAAAGGCGCTAATCCATCGCCGAATTACGTGACGTTTTCCTTCCTCAACGGGAAAATGCCGGCGCGAAACATTCACTTTCAGGATACCAAATTCGAGAACGGCGCAGCCAAGGATAGCACCGACATGCAGGCCATCAACCCGCTGCAGTGGCCGGCGTTCGGGGAGTATTTTATCGACTGGAGCTACTCACTGAAGTTGCAGGATGACCAGGGCAGCCCGGTGCCCAATGTGACAATTTCTGTCACTGACGCCACCAAGCGCACCGTATATGAGGGGACCAGCGACGCGAACGGGAAGATTTCCACAGTACTAAACGAGTTTCGCATGTTCAACAACACCTTTGAAGCCGCAAAAGAAATGCACACGCCGCATCAAGTAACGCTGAATAAGAAAGGTTGCGTGGCCAAACAGAATGATTTTTCGATAACCATTACGGAAGCGACGCAACAGACAATAGTGATGAATTGCGGTGAGAAAAAACAGGGTCAGTGACCAACTCCGGAAAAGCGACCAGCACCCTGTGGAAATCTGAATCACCGGCCCGGACTCTTTTACGCGGTCGCGAACAATTTACATCGCATCCGTGTTTCAACCGGCGTCGAGATGCTGAAATGGCGTAGGATAATTCGCTTTGCGTTTGGCGGCATAACTGCATACCCCCCCCTGCCTTAGGTACGGCAATACTTAATATACGGATTTTACTGTAGTTGGTTTTCGGCGATACCTTATACCTATCCTACCAACGCCGGAAGCAGGCCTCAGCGGTTGCTGTGCGGTTCGCTGAGCGCCCGTTTGAGTTGTTCCCAGTAGACGATTCGGAAGCCAAGCAATAAGCCAAATCATCCGTGTTCATACACCCGGAGCGTCGTTTTGCGACGCTTTGTGGGATTTAGCTGCTTATTGCTGCGGTGGATTCTGAATTCGGGCTTGCTGCGTGCGTATCCGCGCTGGGGACCGAAAAAAATTGGTGGGGGACACCATGAAGGACTCCGTTTTGACCTTGCGCGGCGATAGCCGCCCGTTGTTGCGTTTTTCGATTTTCGCCCTGCTGACCTTAGTGGTTGCGCTAACCGTTACCGGGTGCGCCGGAGCGACCAGCGCTGCGAAACCCGGTTCGGACGCCAAGTCTAGTATCGTCTCGATAACCACCGAAGCGCTGACCACCGGAACAACCAACGTGATGTATTCCGCCAGCTTCGCTGCGCAGGGCGGCGTGCCGCCCTATCGTTGGAGCATCACCTCGGGCAAACTGCCCGCGGGTATCGCCTTGGCCCCCTCGACTGGAGCGATCACCGGCATCCCGACCGCAGCGGGAACGGCGTCGCTGACGGTCAAAGTGACGGATTCGAGCGCCTCGGCGCAGAGTTCCTCGGACTCTTTCACCCTGACGATTGATGAGCCAGAAACCCCGCTGGCAATTTCCACAACCTCGTTGCCGGCCGGCGGCATGCGCGCGAATTACAACGCCACCATGCAAGCGACCGGGGGCACAACTCCCTACGCTTGGAGCGTGAGTTCGGGAGCACTCCCGAGCGGCCTGACTCTGGGCGCGAACGGCGCTATTTCGGGCAGCCCCGCGAAAGCAGGAAGCTTCTCGTTCGTTGCCGAAGTGGCCGACTCCGCCTCGCCGAAGAACCGCGCGACAAAGAGCTTTTCGGTGGAAGTTAGCACCGCACCTACCTCGCTCGAAATCACCACCTCCTCGCTCGCGGCGGGAAAAAACGGTACCGCGTACTCGGCAGCCCTCGGCGCAACCGGCGGAAAGATCCCGTACACGTGGAGCCTGGCAGCCGGCAAACTACCTACTGGTTTGACCTTGGCGAGCAACGGCACGATTTCCGGGACACCCACCAGGCTTGGAACTTCCTTCTTTAACGCAGAAGTACAGGACGGCAGCACACCACAGCAGACAGCTACACGAGGCATGTTTCTGACCATCTCGGCGGGCGCTCCGGCGGCTGCCCCGTTGTCCATCACCACCGCGACACTGGGGGCGGGCAAGGTACAGACGGCGTATGCGCAAGGCTTGGGAGCGACTGGCGGCAAAGCGCCTTACACTTGGAGTGTGGCGGCCGGCCAGTTGCCGAACGGGTTAGCGATGACCACCGGGGGCATGATTTCCGGCACCCCCACGGTTGCCGGGACCTTTGCGATCACCGCCGAAGTACGAGATGACAGCAGCCCGGTCCAGACGGCCGAGAAGACCTACGCATTGACGGTGGCCGCAGCAACGACTGCGCCACCACTTTCGATCACCACCACATCGCTCGCTGGAGCCACGGAAAACCTGTCCTACTCGGCTACTCTGAGCGCCACCGGCGGGACCAAACCATACACTTGGACCCAGGCGGGTGGGAGCCTTCCGGCCGGGGTTAGCTTGGGCAGCTCGGGAATATTGACGGGAGCGCCCACCGCGTCCGGATCGTTCCAAGTCTCGGTGGAAGTGAGAGACACGAGCAACCCGGTGCAGACCGCTACCCAAACCCTGACCCTGGTGGTGGCCGCGCCGACGCCCACGCTCGCCATAACCACGGCATCGATCGCCAACGGTAAGGTAAACACCACGTACAGTTCGGCTTTGGGGGCCTCCGGAGGTAAGACGCCCTACACCTGGAGCATGGCTTCCGGCTCGCTTCCGTCCGGGGTGACGCTCTCACCCTCCGGGGTCATTTCCGGCATGCCGAAGGCGTCCGGAACCTACACGATCATGTCCAAAGTGACGGATTCCGAGACCACCCCGCAGACCGCCACCAAGCAATTCACCTTCACGGTCAGCGCTGCGACAACGCCGGTAGCCACACTGGCGATTTCGACGTCCACTGTGCCGGCCGGCAAAGTAAATACCGCATATTCCGCGACGCTGGCGGCCACCGGCGGAACCACGCCTTACTCCTGGAGCTTAGCGGCTGGCGCATTTCCGAGTGGCGTGTCTCTCTCCTCCGCCGGCACCATCAGCGGCACACCGAAAGCCTCTGGATCGTTCACGTTTGTGGCCGAGGTTAGCGACTCCGGCTCTCCCGCGCAGACGGCGCAAATGACCTACAGTCTCTCGGTGTCGACCACCACCGCGACCCCAGTTGCGATTACCACCGCCTCCCTGGCATCTGGGAAGGTGGGCACTGCCTACGCCGCGTCGCTGGGCGCCAGCGGCGGCACCACGCCCTACAAATGGTCGATTACCTCCGGATCGATAAACGCCGGTTTGAGCCTTTCCAGCAGCGGCGCGATCTCCGGGACACCAACCGCCGCGGGAACGTCATCGTTCACCGTGCAGGTAACGGATTCGAGTTCGCCGGCGCTGACCGCCACCCAGACGTTCAGCTTGGTGGTCGCGTCAACCACCTCGACGCTATCGATAACCGCGACGTCGCTTGCGGATGGTCAAGTGGGAGGATCCTATTCAGCCACCGCGACCGCGACCGGCGGAACAACGCCCTATAGCTGGTCGGTTGCCAGCGGTAGTTGCCCGACCGGCTTGACCCTGGGAGCATCGACCGGCACCATCAGCGGATCACCGACCGCGACGTGGAACTTCTTCCTTTACGCTGAAGGTGACCGATTCGAGTTCGCCGAGCCAAACCGCTAGCCAGACGTATTCGATCGTCATTTCGGCAGCGGCGTCCGGCACATCGCTCACCGCTTGCGGCACGCTCGCGAACGCCGGGAGCACTTACGTGCTGGCCAACGACGTTTCGTCCGCCGGGAAGCTGCTTCTCGATTCAGGCCAGCAATATCACTCTCAACTTGAACGGCCATACCGTCACCTACAACACCGGCGATCAAAGCGTGGCGACTTACGGCATCAGCGGAGTCGCTTGCTGGGATACCAGCAACCCGACCGGCAATCCTTGCGGCGGCACGTTCGATGGTTTCACGGTGTACGGCGGATCGATCGTGGAAGGCAGCGGCACCGCGGGGACCTTCTCGCATTGCATTCGCATGGGCCAGGGACTCAATAGCGGACCGACGATTCACGACACCACCTTTACGTTCCAGAGCGATTCCGCCATGGGAATCTATCTGGACTATGCGGGATCGTCGGTGCCGGGCGGCGCGGTAATCTACAACAACACTTTCCATAACAACGTCACCACGATTGTGAGCCGCTACGACATCGACGGCGCGTCGATCCGCTTCGATCAGGGCCAGGCCACGTACCACCGGTGCGCAGATCTACAACAACACCATCATCGGCGGTCCACAGGGCGGGATCCTGGACGAAACGCTGGGCGGCGGAGCGGTCTACGGCAACACCATCAGCACCGGCACGGTGGGAAGCAACCAATACACCAACGACTTTGCGATCTACGCCTGGGAAGCAGAACATCAACGTTCACAACAACATCATTACTCCCACCCAGGGCGCGGAATTTCCATCGATGCTACCTCCTACCCGATCAACGGAACGGTGGTGCAGAGCAATACCATCACGGTTATCGAAAAGTCCGACAATTCCGAATACGGCGGCTGTGAGCTGGACGGCACCTACGGCGTTCAATACGACGACCAGGCCGCGGGCGCGTCCGATGTGGGCAACACCGTCGTTGCCAACGCGCAACAGTGCAACGGAGGCGGCTTGCGGCTTACCGCGGTCGGCACCGGGGATAGCTCGTCGAACAATTCGTATACCGGAAAATTGCTATCCGGAGCTGCGTCGGGAGTAGCAGGCAACGGGTTGAGCATCGATTCCGGAGGGCAGCCGGCGTTCAACGTGACGCGCGATACGTTCATCGGAGATACATCGTCGATCTACGTCGATTGGGACGGTGCCGGACCATTGACCTGCATCTCCTGCACCTTGGGATCGGGCCCGGAGCCATCGAACTACACTACCTTCTACTTCTGGAATGGCGGCACCTCGGTAACGCCGGGCGGCTTGCACTTCCGGGATACCACCTTCACCGGCTCGGCGTCGAAGACCTCCACCAGCATGACCGTGCCCGGCAACAACGGTCAGACCGCCGAGTATTGGATTGACTGGACCTACACCTTGACGGTGGAAGATGGCAGCCGGTGCGGCGCTCGGCGGCGCCTCGGTTTCCATCAAGGACGCTTTGGGCAACAGCATTTACTCCGGAACGACCAACTCCAGCGGACAAATCTCCGCGGTGGTCACCGAATTCCGGATGCACAACAGCGGCACCTCAGCGGTTCAAGAAATGCGTACACCGGACGCGGTGACCATCTCGGCGTCCGGATGCACCACCCTGAGCTACAGCGTAACGGTTTCCGGAACCATGAGCGACACCCGCTCGCTGTCCGGCACCTGCAGCAACTAGAAAACCCAAACAGTCTCCGGGGCGCGGCTCATCCGCCGCGCTCCGGAGATAGTTCCCCTCCCTGAACTTGCTCTCCCCGCAGATGGCCTTAGCAAAAATCAAAACGGTGTTGTCGTCGTTGCGGTTGTAGCGCCTGTAATTTTCTATTAAGCTGTTGGCCATAAGCATCGCCTTCACTCCGCGGAGCGCTGTTTACTATCGGATTAGCTGGCCGTTGGAACAGGCCGGCGCCGAAGGAATAGCTGTCCCTCAACCGTTCCGACGGGCACTTGTTCGGCTTCCGCCCCACCGATATTCTGATGTTCGCCCGCCTTACAAGTTCGAAGACAAAATGAAAATGATCGCTATCGAAACCCGCCAGGAAACGGCACGTGTGCCAAGCGCCAGGGCATTCGTCTGCGTCATTCTGAGCGGTGTGTTCGGAATGGCAGGTTGTGTGGGGGTCACGAGCAACGCCCTCGATAAGAAGGGCTCCCCCACCTCCCCTTCTTCCGTCACCACGGTAACCATTGACACCACATCGCTCACACCGGGAACGGTTCAGGTGGCCTACGCCGCCAGCCTCGTCGCTACCGGCGGCACCGCGCCGTACACCTGGAGCGTTTCGCCGGGAGTACTACCTACCGGTTTAACGCTGGCGATGACCGGCGCAATTTCCGGAACGCCGTCGGCCGCTGGAAATTCCTCGTTCATGGTGAATGTGACCGATTCGAGCAACCCGGCAGAGACCGCATCGCAATCGCTGAACCTTTCGATCTTGTCTCCCGGTTCTTCCGCCTTGCAAATTTCCACCGGCGCGCTTGCCGCTGCGACGCTCGGATCCCCATACTCGCAAACCCTCGCCGCCATGGGAGGGAGCGCGCCGTATCACTGGTCGGTAACCTCCGGTACATTGCCGACTGGACTGGCGCTGAATCCGTCTGCCGGGGGCATCAGCGGAACTCCAACGGCTGCGGGAAGCGTTGCGTTTACGGTGCAAGTTACGGACGCCGCCAGCCCCGCGGGAACCGCTGCAAAAAGCTTCAGCATCGCGGTCTCCAGCAGCACGTCGGCGCTGAAGATCACCACGTCTTCGCTGGCGGGCGGGGAGGCGAATAGCGCCTACTCATCAACGCTAACCGCGGCCGGCGGCAAGACCCCGTACAAATGGTCGATCACCGGCGGATCGCTCCCCACCGGCCTCTCGCTGACGGCTTCGAACGGACTCATCGCCGGAACACCCACCCTGTCCGGGACATCTTCGATCACCGCACAGGTGACGGATTCGAGTTCGCCCGCGCAATCCGCCAGTGAATCTTTTTCGGTCGCCATCGCCGCCGCCGGCACCGGTACGGTGGTGAGCGCGTGCGGCACCCTGGGAAATTCCGGAACAACCTACTTGCTCACCGCCAACGTGTCCTCCGCCGGGAGCTGCTTTTCGATCCAGGCCAGCGACGTCACTCTGAATTTGAACGGCCATACCATTACCTACAATACGGCGAGCCAAAGCGCGGCGAGCTATGCCATCAGTGGAGTGGCTTGCTGGGATACCAGCAACCCGGCCGGCAATCCTTGCGGCGGCACGTTCGATAACTTTACGGTGTACGGCGGAAATATCGTGGAAGGCAGCGGAACAGCGGCCAGCTTTGCGCACCCCATTCGCATAGGGCAAGGGCTGAATAGCGGTCCGACGATTCACGATGTGGACTTCACCTGGTCGTCCGATTCCGCGGTGGGAATCTATCTGGACTACGCTGGCCTATCCGTCCCGGGGGGCGCGGTAATCTACAACAACACCCTTAACAACAACGTCGTCTCGATTCAGAACCGCGCGGACATCGACGGCCTATCGATTGAGGTCACCCAAGCCACCATCACCTCCACCCCGGCGCAGATCTACAACAATACGATTCACGGCGGGCCGCAAGGCGGGATTCAGAGCGAATCGCTCGGCGCGCAGATCTACGGCAATACCATCGAGCAAGGAACCGTGGGCAGCAACCAATACACCAACGATTTCTCTATCTACCCGTGGGCTGCGAATCAGAACGTTCACGACAACACCATCCTTCCGAGTCAGGGCCGCGGGGTTTCCATCGATTCGTCGGCTGAGTCCGAGACCAACACCGTGGTTCAGTCGAATAACATCACCGTAATCGAAAAGTCCGACAATTCCGAATACGGCGGCTGTGAGCTGGGCGGCACTTACGGCGTTCAATATGACGACCAGGCCGCGGGGGCGTCCGATGTGGGCAACATCGTCGTTGCCAACGCCAAACAGTGCAACGGAGGCGGCTTGCGGCTTACCGCGGTCGGCACCGGGGATAGCTCGTCGAACAATTCGTATACCGGAAAGCTGTTGTCCGGATTTACGGCGGGAGTGGTGGTGGCCACTGGGCTGAGCATCGATTCCGGAGGGCAGCCGGCGTTCAACGTGACGCGCGATACGTTCATCGGAGATACATCGTCGATCTACGTTGATTGGGACGGCGCCGGACCATTGACCTGCATCTCCTGCACCTTGGGATCGGGCCCGGAGCCATCGAACTACACTACCTTCTATTTCTGGAACGGCAGCGCCGCGGTGACGCCGGGCGGCTTGCACTTCCGGGATACCACCTTCACCGGCTCCGCGTCGAAGACCTCCACCAACATGACCGTACCCGGCAACAACGGCCAGACCGCCGAGTATTGGATTGACTGGACCTACACCTTGACGGTGGAAGATGCAGCCGGTGCGGCGCTCGGCGGCGCCTCGGTTTCCATCAAGGACGCTTTGGGCAACAGCATTTACTCCGGAACGACCAACTCCAGCGGACAAATCTCCGCGGTGGTCACCGAATTCCGGATGCACAACAGCGGCACCTCAGCGGTTCAAGAAATGCATACACCGGACGCGGTGATCATCTCGGCGTCCGGATGCACCACCCTGAGCTACAGCGTAACGGTCTCCGGAACCATGAGCGACACCCGCTCGCTGTCCGGTACCTGCAGCAACTAGCGGTGCGGACCCTCCGAGGTCCACACCCCATCGGTCAGAAACAAGTCCGTCCCCTTTCCCCTCTCGTTTCATCCTAAGGGTCAATTCCCAGGAAACCTTTTATGATCGGGCCCAATTCTGGTTCGCGAGTTGGACACAAACGGCACGGGCTGAGAGGTTGTAAGTCCCGCGGGTCGCGTATAATTATCGTTCGGCTGGGAAATCGAAATAGACGTCCGGCTCAAAACTCGATTGAGGATCGATCGATGCAGCAACTCAAGGAACCGGAATTGAGCACGCCTGAAAAACTCCAAAACGCGGAGACCGCCCCGCAGCGCCTGGTTCCAGGTCCGGAATCGAATGACGCTGCGCAGCCAAACGTGTTTCGGCGGATCGAGTCGGAATTCATCCGGCGGGCAATTTTCCCGGTGTTCGACCGCCGCTGGCATCCCCACACCCAACGCTACCTGGCCGAGCTGCGCGCGCTCGAGTTTTCTCCCTTGGAGCAGGTGATCGAGCGCCAATGGATGAAGTTGAAAGCGATGGTGGATTATGCCGCTGCCAATGTTCGGTACTACCAGCAGACCTTTGGTGAAGCCGGAATCATGGCCGGAGATATACGCAGCTTCGAGGACTACCGGCGAATCCCGGTTCTCCGGAAATCCACGCTGCAGGGCCGGCAAAATGACTTGATCGCCAAGAATCGCCGGCGTGACGAAGGAATCAGCAACGCCAGCGGTGGGTCGACCGGAAAGCCGGTCCAGTTTTATCAGGACGAGGAATACTGGAATCGCTCGGCAGCCTCGGAGCGGTTCGTCGAGGGATGGTGGGGAATCCAGCCTGGGGACCGCCTGGCGTCGGTATGGGGCACCGACCGGGACGTGCCGGAGCAGACCTGGCGGGAGAGGCTATACGGATTCATCGCGCAGACCCGGCTGTGCAATGCATTTGCGTTGCAGGGCGGTCAGATGGAAGAGTTCGCCAAGATGCTCGCGGTGTGGCAGCCGCGGCACCTTACCGGCTACGCTTCCGGCATGGCGGTGTTCGCGCGATTCGTGGTGGAACGGCCAGAGCTAGTCATCCGGCCACGAGCGGTGCGCACCACCGCGGATGTGCTGGGCGACGATCGCCGCGCGGTTATCGAGCAAGCGTTCCAATGCCCGGTTTACAACTTTTACGGTTCGCGCGAAATCAACAACCTTGCCGCGGAATGCCCGGAACACAGCGGGCTGCACACCAACGCCCTGACCCGCTACATCGAAATCGTTGACGATGCCGGCCAACCGCTCCCCCCTGGGAAGCCCGGCCGAATCCTGCTGACCGACCTGACCAATTTCTATATGCCGTTCCTGCGATATGAAATCGAAGACGTGGGCAGTTGGTCCGCCAAACAATGCAGTTGCGGGCGGCCGTTGCCGCTGATCGACAAGCTGTGGGGACGTTCCAGCGATTTTATCGTAACGCCCGAAGGGAAGTTGATTCACAGCGTCTTTTTCACCCACCTGTTCTATGACATGCCGGAAGTCAGCTTGTTCCAGTTCGTGCAGAAATCGGCTGGAGACGTGCGGATCTACCTGGTGCTGCGGCCCGGCGAACCAGGGTACCGCGCGGCGCTGCTCGACGAACGATTGCGGCTGGCGCTGGGACCGCGCGTGCAGTTTACGGTGGAGACGGTGGAAAAGATCGATCGCCCGCCGAGCGGCAAACACCGGTTTGTGATCTCTTCGGTGGCTGCGCCGTGGGGCAGTGGCCAGCTCGCGGAGAACCACCCGGTTCCCGGCGCGAATCCATAAAGGTCACCCCGCAGAATCGCAACCCCGCCGCAGAGGTCGAACCTCCCTCACCAGTCGCGCACCCCGTCGTTGCGGTGCCCGCTGCTAACCACCGGCTGGGGTAATCGCCGCACTTCTTCGTGGCAAGAATTTTCGGACCGCCCCGCGCAGGCGCTCGCGCTCGGTGTCATCGATCGTGGTGAACCACGCTGCGGGCGCGAACAACGCCAAGCCCGCGGCGGTGGACAGGAAGAAGGTGGGCCAGTTATGTATGGGCACGAGGTCGTGCATCGCCAATGAGCCCGCCGCGAATCCCAGCGTGGGCAAGATGTTCGGGAAGATTCCGAACCTCAAATACTCGCGCCAATCAACCTTCAGCACGCGCAGAAACAGCATCGGAAAAACCGTGCCTTTCACCAACACCGCCGCCACCGTGGTACCCGCCGCCACCCCGTAAATTCCGTACCGCTTGGCGAGCACAATGCTCGCCCCGAGATTGATGACCGCTTCCGCCAGGGTACAGTAAACGTTGATGCGGTGTTTCCCCAGCCCATAAAGCAGATGGGTGGCCATCATCTCGGTGAGCGCGATGAACTGCGACACCACCATGATCCTCAAAATCAAGCCGGAGCTTGGCCCGTACTGAACGCCCATCCACACCCGGATAAAATCGGGCCCGATGCACAAGAGCGATACCGTGCCCAGGAATCCGATCAGCAGGGTGTACTTGGTACCGCGAACCAGAAGCTGCCCCACTTCGTCGTGGCGGCCTTGCGCATCGAGCTCGCTTGCCAGCGGCGCCACGATTAACGCGCTGCCATTGATGACGATGCGCAATTGCTGCACCAGGCGCATGCCGATGGCATACAAGGTCACCTGCGCGACCGGCAGGAATACGGCAATCACCACCGAGTCCACGCCGTAATTGATGGTCTGACCCAAACTGATCAGGAAGGAATTTCCGCTGTGGCTCAACACCGGACGAAGGATCGATTTTCGCCAGTTACGCGTGCTGATTCTCAAGTTCGGAAGCAGACGGCGCACCAGGGCCACTTCGAATCCGTGCCCGATCATGGACGATCCCAGTTGAATCACCGCCAAGGACACCAGCCCATAACCCAGCAGCAGCGCGATAACCGAAAGTACGGTGCGCAAAAACATGACCCCGACGGCCACGCCGTTCCGCAAATCCCAGCGCGATAACCCCCCGAGCGCTGCCTGGTAGGTAGCGAAAATGAAATCCGTCCCCAGAATCATCGCGGCAACCACCAAGGTGATGCGCGATTCGCCCATCAGGTCCTTCGGGATGTGCAGGAAGGGCAGCGCGAACGCCGCCATCAGGCAGCCCACACCGAAGCAAGCGGCCGCCAAAGCGCTGTAGACAATCATGGTGGTGCTAAATAGCGCGCTCAGCGAATCGTTGTCTTTCTGGGCGTGGAAGCGGGAGATGAAGCGAATCAGCGCCGACCGCAAACCGACGTCGACCACCCCCATGTATCCGGTCAATTGCAAAACCAGGGTCCAAATTCCGTACTCGGTGTTCCCCAGGCGATACACCACGAACGGCGACATGAAAAACGCCACTAGCAGGTTCGCCGCCATGCCAAACCAGTTGCTAAAGACGCTCCGGGCGATGCCCGACGCCGAAAAGTGCGCGTTGTCTTCCTGCGACGGCGCAACCGTCTCCGGATGAGGGTCGCTCTCTACCAAGTTCGGCAATTCCCAAACTCCTTCACCCTCGCGCGCTAAGCGCGTGAGTGTAATTCGGCTGCCTTGGCCCGCTCTTTCTCGGTGACATGCGAAATGCAGAAGCGGGTTTTTCCTGAGCCTTCCCGCTCAATCGCAGTGGTCGGTTCGAATTTCCAGGTGACCGACGATCCGAAGAAAACTTTCAGTTTTTCGTTTAGGTTTTGTAAGTCGCTCGGCAAAAACGCCGGGCCGGATACATATCGGATGCGGAAGGAATCGATGGTGTCTTGGATCACCTGCATTTTTTCGATGCCTGGACACACTTTAGTAATACGGTTGGTGAGGGAAACTCCCGGAACCACATCGCCGTTGGGCAAATAGAAATTGTCTGTGGTGCGGCCGATGATCCGCCCGATCAGCGGATAGCCTCTGCCGCAGGGGCAGGCCGCGCCCAAGGGAATGGTGCAGTCGCCAATTTCGTAGCGGATCAAAGGCATCCCGTAGTTGAGCAGATCGGTAACCAGGATCTGGTGCAGGCCCTCGACCTCCCCACCTTCCACCGCCTGGTACTCGACGAATACCGCGTCCGGGTGCACGTGCATCCCGCGGTGCTGTTCGCATTCCGCCGCCACGGTTCCAAAATCGCGCGTGGCGTACCGCTCGAAAATTCCGCAGCCCAGCGCCGCGGAGATGATTTCGCGGTCCTCCGGCGGCAAAGGCTCGGCCGTGCAAATCGCGCTGAGCGGCCGGTGGTAAGGCTTGCCGCAGTCCAGCAGATATCTGCAGAATATAGCCAGCGGGGTGGGATAGGCATAAATGATCCGTGGGCGGAAATCATTGATGGTCTGGCGGTAGGATTCCAACACCTGTTCGTTAAACACCGAGGTGGGCGCCCACACCCGCCGCATCAGATAGCGATCGTAGAGCTTCCACTTCCAACTGGGGTTCTCGACGAAGTCGATCCGCGCACCCCACAAATAAAACACTTTGTCGCCGGGCCACATTCCCGCCCAAGTATCAAACCGGCTCTGCATCGCCGATTTTTCGGGCATCATTTCCGGCGAGCGCAAGAGCTCTACCGGCGGACTGGTGGTTCCCCCGGTCGCCGCGACCAGCAGGTCCTCGCGGCGGTAGCGGCGCGACCACAAATCGTCGAGGTGACCGCGCAGGTCGTTGCGGGTGAGCGCGGGAATGCGCTCTAAATCCTGCGGCGAAGTGATTTGCGCGGGGGTCATCCCGGCGCTATCGAAACGCTCGCGATAGAAGGGGGTGGTGTCGTAGGCGTGCTGTAGCAAACGGCGCACGGCCTGCCATTGCAGCCGCGCGTTTTCGGTCAGGGACATCGCTTCGCGCTGTTCCATCGCCTGCAGGCGCTTGGGCAACCCGCGCGACGTTGGTGGGGCGAGCCAGGGGGCCAGTGTGCGCATGTATAGCAGGTTCCAGGGCCGCGCGGCATAGATCGAGGAACTCATGCTGACCCCCTGATGGGGGCGCTTACCGCGGGTGCTAAACGCGTCGTTCCCCGCGAGCCGTCCGGTGCCGACGGTTCGCCGGGTTTTTGCGCGATCCCGCAAAGGATCTCGCGCAGCGCCGGAGCCTTCAGGCTGAGCTGAAAGATCGCCCACTCCGGATAAAACAGCAGCGCGTTATATTTCATGAATCGCGGCCGGCCCGGCAGCGAATGCACGGTAACGTCATCGAACCCCGCCGCCGCCAGCACCTGCTCCATCTTTCCAGCCGAGTTGCATTGATAGAGGGTCGGAAAGGTATCTTCCGGCTCGCGGCCCCAGATTTTCTTATTGATCCACTGATGGAATCGGAAGGGCGTGACCAGCGCCGCGATGTTCACCCAATGAAAAATGTTCGGCGTCAGCAGGATTACTATGCCGCCCGGACGCAAAACACGATAGAACTCGCGAAAGACCACCTCAGGTTTGGCCAAGTGCTCCACCACCATGTTGCACGTAATGAAGTCGAAAGTTCCGGTCGCAAAGGACAGGGTTTCCAGATTGCACGCCACCCGGCGAATCGAAGACGAAGCGGCCAGGGATGCGGGGTCCACGTCCGCTCCCACCACGAACCCGGCTTCGGCGAGGAATCGTCGCTCGATCTCCACGGCGTTTTTCAGCCAGGGCAGAATCAAGGTGTGGCCACAGCCCGCATCCAGCCAACGCATTCCCGGCCGAAAATACTGCTGGAGCATGCGCAGATAGAATTGCTGCTCGTGTTCGGCCACCCGGGCCCGCTCCCGGGCGCTGGCTCGGCTCGGCAATGGATTTTGTGGATTGCTCATTCCCTTCTCCCAAGACCGCGATGCCTAATCGCAGGATCGCAAAATCGCAAATCTACTCTGGCTGTCACCCGGTTTCCCGAACCGGTCGTTGGCCGTCAGGCTCGGCCGCACCGGCCGAGGGCCCGGCATTCCGAGCGCTATCGCTTGCCGGGATTTCATACGTAGCGCCCCAAGAATGCCCACTCCAAACTCCACTGAAAATCATCCTTCTGAAACGGTGCGAACACTCTTCGCAGCGCCAGCGCTTCCTGCCCTCGCCGCACCACTCCCGGAACGCAAGTCACCGAGGTCTCATAGCCCAACTGCCGCGCGTGCCGGATGGTGCCCTCGGTGAAATGCGGCTGCAAAATTGGCGAGGGGTAGGAGAAATGCACCACCGGACTGCCCAGATGTTCTTCCATCGCGCGTTTCGATTCCTTCAGCTCGGACCGCACCACCGCGTCGTCCACGTACGCCAGGTTGGGATGGGTCATGGTGTGCGATCCCACGATGTGCCCGCCCTTGACCAAACCGCGTAATTGATCCCAGCTCATCATCGGCGCCCCGGCGAATCCTAGCGGCTCCACTTCCAGTTCGTTTTCAATCTGTACCAGCATCCGCATCTGCGGGTCGCCCGCCAGCTTGGCCAAGCGGCGGCTCGCTACCAGAAAGCTTTGGTGGCGCTCGGTGCGCGTTCCCAATGTCCAATGGCGGTCTTCCTGCGCATCCGGCCAATCATTTCTGGGACTCACAAAAAAAGCGTTGCGCAAGCGGCAGTACCAGGGAGGAGTGCAGCTATCCACATTCTTGATCGTTGCATAAAACGCTCCGGGAACACCAAAGCGGTCCAAAACCGGCGCGGCGACTTCGTAGTTGTCCGCATAGCCATCGTCGAAGGTGACCGCCACGGCGCGATCGGGCAAGTTCTTTCCCCCGCTCAGAAACGCCTGGACGTCACCGATGCTCACTGGCTTGTAATACCGCGCGATCATTTCGATCTGTTCGGCAAAGGCCGCCGCGGCGTGGATGATTCCCCAGCCAATGGTCTGCGCGAACGGTGCGGGATCTTCCAGCACCGAGTGGTAGCGCAGGATCACCACTTTCGAAGAAGTCCAGGAGCCTGCGGCGCGCAGAATCCGGCTGCGGAGAATGGCGTGTTTGACAGCTTGTTTGGCCGAAGTCATCGTAGACGCCTCGAGTTATTCATACCCATTCCCGCGTAGGAGAACGGAGGCGGGGTCCCTTCCACTTTAATTTCTTCGGGGGGCGGGTTGCCGTCAAGCAGGCGGTCTCGCAACGGGATATACGCAAGCGCAGCCGACAACGCCGCCATCATGTACCAGGTGCTGCGATACAAATCGTGTCCAGCGTAACCTTCGAAAAGCAAACCGATTAGAGTGATGTTGCAGGCGTAGGGAAACAGCCGGATGTAGGCAGGGAAGTCCTTATGTGGTTCGAGCCTCCGCTGCTGCCGCCCGTTCAGCTTGAAAAACTGGATCAGGAACGCCAGGAATCCGATCGCCCCAATAATTCCCAGCTCGGAAATGGTTTGCAGATACAGCGAATGCGCGTTGTACCACCGCGGATGCGCGCGATCCGGCCAATACTTGGTTCCGTTGGCGATGCCAAATTCACCCATGCCGATGCCGGTGATCGGGCGATCTTTGAACATCCGCCAACCAGCACTCCAAGTGGTGAGCCGCAATTCGTAGGAGACGTCCTTGTTGCGCTCTTCCACGCTCAAATAGCGTTCCTTATACGCTTGCGGGGTGGCCACCCATACCATGGCCACCAATAAAACGGCTACCGGAACGTACAACAGGCCTTTCTTTCGCAGCAGTGGCGCGACCATAATCAAGAAAATTAAAGCGACAAAAGCCGTTCGTGACCCGGTAAAAATAATGGTGGCCACACTGAGAACGATTACCACCAGCGAAATCAGCCGGCCGATGCCCGATTTCTTGGTGAGCAAGAGCATCACCAAAGGCATGCTCACTACCATGGTGGTGCCCAGCGAGTTTGGATTTCCTCCGAAGCTATTGGTGGCCTCCACCCGTTCCACCGCTTCGGTCCCGTGATAGATAATTCCCTGGCTGAAGGCGATCAAGCTCGACGCCGCCACCCATCCGATCAACAGGGTGTAAACCAGCAGGAAACCTTTAAAGCGCTGTTCGGTGCGCACCAGGTTCACGATCAAGATGTGGTAGATCATCAAGCGCCCGAAGGCAATTACGTTCGATAGCGAGTCGGATGGCCAGATCGAAAGTGGAACACTCAGAAACATCGTGAACCAGAAAAAGAACAGCGTCTTGGTGATCGTCGGCCATTCGATTTTCTTTACTTTCACAATAAACGAGATCAACACGATGATCGCCAGGGTCCGCTCGATGTGCAGGAAGGCAATCTGCTCGTACAGCTCGCCGGGACGCAACACGTCCGAGGCCACCATGCCGATCAGGCCGACGTACGGGCTCTTCAGCGAATAAATCATTACCCCTATGAAGAACACCGCCATGACTACCCACATGATTTCACTCCAGGCGGGCGGTCGCGCTCGGCAATGGGTTGGCCGTTCTTCACTGCGGGCGCGGGTGGTGCAATGGGTAGATCACCACCGAAAGCCTCGGCCATCGGCACGAAGTGAAAATCCGCGCAAAGACGGTCGAGCTTGTTCCAGGTGGTCGCCAAACCTGCGTACTGCCGCGCCACGGATTTCTTCGCCGCCGCAATTCGCGGCTGTTCCGGATCGATTTCCCATGGGTGGATGTAAAACACCGCGGGCCGATGCTCCTGGCGATTGAAACGCCGGATTCCCCAGCGCACCGCGACGTAGGGCAGCGCGCGGAAATAGCCTCCGCCGGCCATCGGGAAATTATTGCCAGCCAGGCGCAGCGTGGCGATGGGAATTTCCAGCAGCGGCTTTCCCGGCAGGTGATAAGGCAGGCGCGGTGCGTTGTGATTGTCGTAAAAATCGTGGCGAATCGGGTGCACGCTGGAGTCGTACCAGAATCCCAGGTCCGCCAGAATGTCCGCGGCCCATTCCCGGCCCGGGGTGATCGAAAAACTTGGGGCGCGATAGCCGCGAACCGCCGTTCCCGCGGCATCCTCGATGATGCCCTTCGCTCGCAGGGTGTCTTCGCGAAATTCCTCGGGCGACAGCCGGAACACCGGGCGATGCCAGTAGCTATGGCAGGCTACTTCGTGGCCGTGGCTCACCGCTTGCTTCACCAGCCCCGGAAAACGCTCGGCCACCCAGCCCAGGAAGAAAAACGTTCCGCGAACCCCGTGCGCGGCAAACACTTCGAACAGCCGCTCGGTATTGCGCTCTACCCGCAACGGCATGCTCTCCCACTGTTCTCGGGGAACCGCCTGGCTCATGCTCTCGGTGTGGAAATAGTCCTCGACGTCAACGCTCATCGCGTTCGGAGGTCCGACTGGATTCGGGCGTTCTACGGCGCTGTGTTCGGATCGAACCACGAAACCCCTTTTCAGCGGCGGCCAGTATCCGCCCGGAAACTTCCGGCCCGATAGCCCGGCGGAAGCCCTCGCTTGCCGATTCCCTACCCTGCCATCAAGCTACTGATTCCAAAAGCGTTATGCGCACGGCGGGCAAACGGCGACGCGCCGCGGCGAGTCTAACCAGTATAGCGCGTGCTTCGGGGACCAACTCCGCTCACTTCGGGCGTGTTGCTATTCGATGTAACTCCTCTTTGGAATCGACCCCGCCGAATCGGCTCCCCAGCGGCTAGATTTCTGGGCGCGCTCGAGGCGGCTCGCCAGGCAATACCGATCCAGAATCGACCGGCGCGGCTTTCGCCGTCGGGTGCGCAGGCCACGGACGCTTGGACTTCGCACCCCTCCCCAACTCGCTCAGAAACCCGGCACCTAGAGAAAAATGAATCGTCGCGTAGATGGGCGGAGCCAAAAAGAAGTGGCGCCAGCCGTACCGCCAGGCTAGCCGCGCCGAAAAAAAGAGAATCGCGAGCAGCCAAGGGGCCAGCGAAATCGCGTACAACAGGAAATATAATCTCGAAAATGTGGCCAGAACCGCTCCCAACACCACCCAGGTTACGAGCGCCGCCGGGACAATCTGGCCGAACGTCAAGGCATCCTCATGCTGGCGCACCAGACGACAGCGGCCGCGGCCGTAACGCATCAGTTGTCGAGCCAGCGCGCGTAGACCGGTGCGTGGCCGGTACCGCACCGTCAGCTTCGGGCTGATGATCGACGTCAGCCCAGCCTGCGCCACGCGGTAGTTGAATTCCACGTCCTCGCAGGCGTCAAAGCTTTCATCGTAGTAACCAATCCGCTCGAACACGCTTCGCCGATACAGTGCCCCGGCGCTCATCGGATTCACCGGGCCTTCTTGATCGAGCGAGAAAATCGTCGAGTCGCGTCCGTGGCCGAGCGGCGTCGCGCGCGCGTGCGCCAGCGCGTCCTGGAATAAAGTGTTTCCGGCACTGGTAAGCGGCTGCGGCCGGCACAGGCAGTCGGCATTGTATTTGTGAAACAAATCCACCGCGTCGCGCAGCATGGTGCGGCTCGGAATTTCGCAGTGGCCGTCGATGAAGAATACGAATTCCCCGTGCGCGTGGTGCGCGCCCACATTGCGTCCGGCACTCGATAGCTGCGCTGGATTCGCCAGACAGCGCACGTCCACCGCCGTCGTTTTGGCGAATTCGCGCACCACTTCCACCGTGCGGTCGGTGGAATTGCCGTCGACCACCATAATTTCCAACCGGCTCGACGGATATTCCTGCGCCACCAGCGCACTCAGCACGTCGCCGATATGCGCCTGCTCGTTGCGCACCGGAATCACAATCGAAAGCACCGGATGCGAACTGGGGGGCGCGCTGGATTGCGGCGTCCCGCTCTCTGGCACCGCCGCGCTCACCTCCGCCGGCGATGACCAAACCGGGGCGGGAACCCGGGTGTCACCCGCAGGCAGGAGCTCGCGATACAACGCATGGAGCTGCGCCTGCTGATGCGCCGGGGAGTATGCTTCTTCCACGCGCTGTCTTCCGGCGCGGGCCAACTGGCGGGCGCGCGCGAAGTCGCCCAGCAGCTCGCCCATCGCCCCGACCAGCGCCGGAACATCCCCGGGAGCGGCCAGGCGCACCGCGCCCTGTGGGCCCGCGATATCCTCCACGCCGCCCACCGCCGTGGCGATTACCGGGACCTCCGCCGCCATGCCTTCGAGAACGATGTTCGGCATTTCTTCGGAGAGCGAAGGATTGACCAGCAGGTCGAGCCCTGGGATCAATGTTCGCAGGTCGGTGTGGAATCCAGCAAAGGTGATTTGCGGCGTCAGGTTCAGCGACTGCGCTTTTTGCTGCAGCGCGCTCCGCAGCGGTCCATCACCAAACACCACGAATCGCAAACGAGCGGACTGTTTGCGAAGCTGCGCCGCCGCTTCCACGAAATTGGCCACGCCCTTTTCCGGACTCAAGCGGCCGGCCGTGGCGATCACCACCGAATCGCTGGGAAGCGAAAACCGCTGCAGCAACTCGGTTCGAGCGCGGATATGCCGGTCGGGATCGTGCGGAGGGATGTCGATGGCGTTCGAAACGATGCGAATCTTGTTGCTAAGCACAGATTGCGCGCCGAGCTTTTTTGCCTGCGCCGGCGACAGGCACACCGCGCGATCCGCGAATCGCAGCGCGAAGCGGTCCGCGGCTTCGTACACTTTCACCTTGAAATTTTCGCCGGTCCAGCCCCGCAAAAAACACGCGACCCGCACGCCCGAGCGGTGTCCGGCGACGATCCCCAGAATGTCCGCCTTGTATCCGTGAGTGCAGAGAACGTCGATCTGCCGCTCACGCAGGGTCCGCTGCAGCGCTTTCAGCGCCGCGCGCGAATCCACCGGATAGGCGATTACCGGAACGCCGTGGGATTCGGCCGCCTGCCGAAGCTGGGCGCCTTCGCCGCCGCCCTCGAACGTCGCAATGCTGATCTCAAATAGGCCGCCGGCTTCGAGTTCGGCCGACCGCAGTAGCTGGTGCTCGGGTCCGCCCACAAAATTGCTGGCCCGCAGGTGGAGGATACGCGGGCGGCTCATGGCGTCCGTGAAAGATGGAGTCGCGCTGGAGCGCTGGCCGCCTCCAGGCTCGGAGTTCGGGAAATGGCCCGCCACGCCGATTCCTGGCGCTGGGCGATTCCATCCCACCCATATTTCTCGCGCACTCGGCGCCGGCCACTCACGCCGAGCCGGGCGCGAGCGTCGCTCGATCCCAGCAGCGCGCAAACGCCGCGCGCAAATTCGGCGGGTGAATCCGCCACCACCAGGTCTTCACCGGCAGCCAAATCGAGGCCTTCGGCGCCCACCGCCGTGGAAACCACCGCCTTGCTCGCCGCTAGCGCTTCCAGAATTTTGAGCCGGCTGCCGCCGCCGATGCGCAGCGGAACCACCACCACCGCAGCGCGATCGAGGTACGGCCGCACGTTTTCTACTTCGCCGATGAAGTCGATTCCCGGAGTGCCTGAAAATTCCTGGCGCAGTGATTCTGCCGGCCGCCGTCCCACGATGCGCAGCATCGCCGCCGGCTGCTGCTTGCGAATCAAAGGGAAAATCTCCGCGTGGAAATAACGCAAGGAATCAACGTTAGGAAACCAATCCAGTGAAGCCAAGGCCAGAATTTCGTTCGGACCCTCGGATTCGCTGCGTTGACTGTAGAAGTCCAGATCCACACCATTCGGAACCACCGTGACGTTGGGAATCCGCCACTCGCGCATGGTCTTCGCGTCGTCTTCGGTCACCGCGGTCGAGCCTGCGGCGCGCCGCAGCGCGCGGCGCTCGAACCAGCGCATCTTCCACTCCTGGGTGCGAAAGAAAAGCTTCTCCACCGGATTGCTGCTGTGATTGGCGCGCCGCGCCCAGATTTGCGATTCCACGTTGTGCGCCGAGATCATCAGCGGAATGTTCAGATTCTCGGGAACGAACCGCGCATACGGCGTCCACTCGCATTGAATCAAGTCCCACTTTTCGCGCGCGCGCAGATCGTCAAATGCCCTCTGGAATCGCGGGGTGTAGTGTTTCACCACCGAAAATGGGTAGGGCGAAAACAGATTGGCGAACAACCGCAAATACAGCCGCGCGCCGCGTTCCTGCGCGAGCGGTTCTACCAGCTCGACGCGAATCCCCGCGCTTTCCAGGGCGGCGCGTCCGGGATTGCTTCCCTCGCCGTAGCACAGCAGGGTGATCGAATGCCGCCGCGCCAGGCGCTCCAGCAGATTGAAGGTACGAATGCGTTTGCCGGAATCGAGCGGATAAGGAATCTCTTCATCCAACACCAGCACGTTTAATCGCGGGTATCCCGGCTGGCTCTCGCCGAGAGCTTGAGGAACGGGGCTAAGTTCCGGGGCGGTCGCCTGTTGGGAGGCGGAAATTTTCATGGTTGGCGGGTTCGACGAATCGCTTGGCATCCATCTTTTCCAAGGGCTGTTCTCGGTGGCCCATCACGGCGCGGCGTCTAGCGGACCCCGCGGCCCACCAGCACCGCGCGAACCGTGTAAAAAGCGATGAGTAGGTCCAGCGTCAGCGAGATGTTGCGAATGTAATAGAGATCGTAGCGAAGTTTTTCCTTCGATTCTTCCACCGACGATCCATAGCCATAATTCACCTGCGCCCAGCCGGTAATTCCCGGCCGCGCCATGTGCCGCAGATAATAGTAGGGAATTTCCTGGTTCAGTTTTTCGACGAACTCCGGGCGCTCCGGGCGCGGGCCTACGAAGGCCATGTCTCCCCGCAACACATTCCAGAACTGCGGAATTTCATCCATCCGCGTGCGGCGCATGAAGTTCCCGGTTCGGGTGATGCGCGGGTCGTCGTCGGTGGCCCATTTCGCGCCGCCGGCTTCGGCGTCCTGCCGCATGGTGCGAAATTTGTAGCAGGTGAAGGTCTTGCCACGCAGTCCTACACGCTGCTGGCGGTACAGCACCGGCCCCGGAGAACTAAGCTTGACGATCAGCGCGATGATCGGAATGAACGGCGCGGTCACCAGACACAGTGCCAGTGCCAGCAGCGTCGAGAATACCCGCCGCAGATACCAGTGGCGCTCGCCCAGCCGAAACCCGTCGCCGAAAATCAGCCAGCTCGGGTGCAGTTCATCCACTTCAATCTGCCCGGAAATTCGTTCCAGCAAGGTGGTGCCGTCTTCAATGCGTACCCCGCTCAAGCGCAGTTCCAGCAACTCGTTCACCGGCATGGTCGTCCGGCGATCCTTCAGCGCGACGATCACCCGGTCGACATTGGAATGATCGCCCAAATCGCGCAACACCTTACCCAGCGCTTCGCTATTTCCCTCGTTGGCCCACCCGATGATATCCATGCCCAGCTCGCCGCGCGTACGCACCGCTTCCTTAATTCTCTTGGCACGCTCGCCGTCGCCCAGTAGGTACACCCTTTCGCGAAATGCCGGAAGAAATATCAGGTGCCCGAACGCCCAGCGCCACAGCACCCACATCAGCGAGAGAATGATCAGCCCGGTGAGGAACACGTTGCGGCCAACCAACAGGCGCGGAAACACCAGCGTCAGGCCGGCCAGCAGGAAAGCCAGGGTACCCACCAGCGTCAAAATCCGGAAATAGGTTTCGCCCGGCGACTGCAGCCGCTGGAGATCGTACATCTCCAGGTAATGCGCGCAGAGCATCGCCAGCGCGGTGACCACGAGAATTTTCCACATGCCGTGCTCGTACTTCAGCACCAGGATGCTGTCCTGACCGTAGCGGAGGAAGATCGCCAGCGAGAACGACAGGCAGATCACCGCCACTTCGCCGCACAGCAACACCACGGTCCGGCTGGGGACGTATGAGTTAAAAACGCGGATCAATTTCGACTATCCTTTTTCTGGCTCTTTGCTTCCGTAATAGTGGTAGTAATACGCACCGTACGCCTTGGTGTCCTCGGCGCGATTCAGGACCACCCCAAGCAGATTTTTCCCGTGAAACTCCTGGCACGATTTCTGCGCGGCATCGTAGGCGGTATACGCCGCGCGCACCACCATCAGCACCCCGTCGCACATATCCGCCAGCAGCAACGAATCGGATACCGGAATGGTGGGCGGCGAATCGATGATGATCCAATCGAACGCCGATTGCAGGCGGTCCAGCAGCATTTTGAATCGGCCGTTCTGCAGCAGCTCGGAAGGGTTGGGGGCGTTGCTGCCCCCGGCGATCATGCACAAGTGCTCCGGCACACCGCGTTGAATCACGGTCAGCTCGTCGGCCTTGCCCATCAAGTAATCGGAGAGGCCCGGCGAAACCGGCGCGCCCAGGGTATTATGCAGACGCGAGCAGCGCAGGTCGGCGTCGATCAGCAACACCCGCTTGTCTTGCTGCCGCACCATCGCCTGCGCCAGATTGCTGGCGATGAACGTTTTTCCTTCCGCCGGCAGCGCGCTGGTAACCAACAACGTCAAGAGCGGCTGCTTGTCGCGAATCTGGTACAGCCTCGAGCGCAGGGTACGGAACTGCTCGGTGATGCTGACTGGCGCATCGGGACTGGCGAAGGCGCTCTGGCTGGGATCGACGTTCCATCCCGGCTGCGCGCAACCCTTCCAGATCTCTTCGAACTGCAGAAATCCCGATGGGTACAGCGCTTCGACGCTTTGCTGCGGCTCCATCACCTCGGTTTCGGGCCGCGCGACGACGGTGGTCCGCGAGGCACCGGAAGAACGCGCCGGGGATGGGGTCTGCGACCGGGGTGGCGGGGCCAGGTCATTATTCGAGAGGATCGTAGCCCTCTCTTTTTCCGCCTTCTTCAGAGCTTCGTGAATCCTACTCATGGTTTCCTTTCCCGGCGGAAGTCGGCACGTTGGCCTGGGCCTGGTTCAACTTTTCCAGTAAATCGCTCAGCGTTTTTATGAAAGCCTCGGCAATCTGGGCCTGACTTTTCGCGCCGTCCGGTCCCGGCGCTGCCGCCGTTTTACCCGGAGCGTAAGCGTGATGCTTGGCCACTTCCGGAGGATCCAGCAGGAATTCCTTGGCTACTTCCTGAACCACGCTGGCCGGAACCGGTTTCACCTGGTCCACGAACGAATTGATCAAAGCGTGCTCGCACAAAAGATTGGTGACTCGCGGAATGCCGCCCGAATATTTGAAGATCGCCTTGATCGCTTCCTTGGTAAACACCGGCTGGCCGTTGGCCCCGGCGATGCGCAGGCGCTCTGCGATGTAGCCATCCACTTCTTCCGCCGCCAGCGGACCCGTTTTGCAGCGAATGGTGATCCGCTGCCGAAGCTGGCGCAACTGCGGGTCCTGCAGTTTCACTTCGAGTTCCGGCTGCCCGGAGAGCACGATCTGCAGCAATTTCTCGCGCGCCGTCTCCAGATTGGTGAGCAGGCGAATCTCCTCCAGCACCTGCGACGATAAATTCTGCGCTTCGTCCACGATCAGCACGGTGGTACGGCCGGAACGATAGCGTTCCAGCAGCCACTGGTTCAGACGCATCAGTTGGTGGCTCTTCACCCGCGATTCGCAGGCGATCCCGAAATCGGCCAGCATGAAATCGAAAAGCTGGCTGACGTCCAGTTGCGAATTGAAAACAAAGGCGGTGGCCACTCCCTGCTCGTTCAACCAATCCAGCAAACGGTTCAGCAGGGTGGTCTTGCCGGTGCCCACTTCTCCCGTCAGCAGGATGAAGCCCTTGCGGCTCTGTATCCCGTACGTCAGGCCCGCCAATGCTTCCTGCGTCGCCTGGGTGAGAAACAAGTAGCGCGGGTCAGGATTGGCATTGAACGGATTGTCGCGTAGGCCAAAGAAATTTTTGTACATGGCGAGTTCGTTACGACCTCATACCCGCCCGCTCACGCGGGGAGGGGCGCACCACGTTGTCCGGGTCTTTATATTTGGGACCTCTTCCGTTTCCAAAGCCTTTGCCGTTTTTCCCGTTACCGCCGCCGTACCCGTACCCCGGGCCTCCCTGCAATTCGAGCGCCGGGACCATCGCCAGTGTCGGCACCTTGAGAAAAAATTCCACGTCCCGCTCGGTGCGCAGGGTGTTGTCGCGCATTTCCAGCACCAGTACGACTCCCACTCCAATCATCAAGCCGCCGGCCAGACCGCCCATGCCGAAAAGCCCATGATCCGGGTAGGTGGGGCTTTCGGGCAGACTGGCCGGATCGAGAACCGTGAACTGCTCCCCCTGCTGCTGGGTCTGCAGGTCTTTGCCCATTTGCGATGCGGTCTGCTTTTTCAACAAGTCGTTGTAGTTGTCCGAACTGGTTTGATAGTCGCGGGTCAGTTCTTTGTACTGCTGCTCGACCGAGGGGCTCAGCGAAATGCGCCCCTGGTAGGTTCGGATTTGATTCTGGATCTGCTCTTCTTGCACCGTCTTGTCTTTAATCACCAGATCGTTTTGATGGATCTGCGCGCGCAATTGCTGAATGTTCGGCGGTTCGATCGCGTCTTTGGGGGCGACCGGCTTTTGGGCATCCGACACGTGGCTGTCCGCAATTTTCTTCTTCAGCTGGGCAATGTTGTTTTTTAGCTTGATGACGTCTGGATAGTCCTCGGTGTAGCGCGCCTCCATCGAAACCAGCTGGTTCTGCAGATCGTTCAGCTGCATCTCCAACGTCAGCGGGCTCTTTTCCGAGGCCGTCGATTGCCAGGCGGCGAGCTGCTGGGAAAGCATCGACTCGGCGAACGCCTTTTCCTGCTGCGCGCGGCTCAATGCCTGGGTGGTTGCTTCCAGTTGGGTGTTCAGTCCATTGAGCAGGTTTAGGTTGGCCGCCTCATCTTCCGGCAGCGAGCCCATAAACTGGCGCTTAAACGTCGCCAGCTTGGCGTCCTGTTCGTCCAGCTTCACCTTGGCCTGGGTCACCTGCCGCGAAATGAAATCGGTGGTGTTGGCCGCCGAGGTTTCCAGGGTCTTCTCGCTTTCCTCAATGAACATCGAAGTAATCTGGGTGCAAATCTGCTGGGCCAGCCGGGGATTATCGGAAACCACCGCCACCGTGAAGCCGGGCACCTGGTTGCGCGTTTCGGTCATCGACTCGACCAAGGTTACCGTGATCGTTTTCCGCAGCCGCCCGACCAGTTCCTCCATCGGAAGGCCCTTCTCTTGATCCTTCTTATACAGTCCGAAATCCTGAATGATCGGTTCCAAGCGCGTGCGGCTCAGAATCTGTTGCTTCATCGTCGCCAGCCGCTGGTTCAGATCCTCGTTCACAATGGGTTTCACCACGCTATCGGGTACCGCGGGCTGCTTCACCAACACCAGCGTCTGCGATAGGTATTGGTAGGGAATGGTTAGCGATATCCCGTAGCCCAGTATGGCGCCCAGCAGCGCTGGCACGATCAATAGCAAGCGGTGCCGCCGCGCGATCGCCAGGTAATCTTCCAGTTTCAGTTCTCGGTGCCCGATCATCTAAGTTTTAATCTCCTGTCTCGTTCCTCAATCGATGGGAATGGGCGCGGGACGCCAGCTCACTCCAAACATAATCTGATTCGCAAAGATGCTCGATGATACTCCCGACAGCGTCCGCTGCTGATCCCGCGGCGAGTATCCTGCGAATATGCTGGAGGCCCGTCCGATGGTTCGGGTTAGACGTATGTCCCCGGCCACCGCATTCAGTGATTCGGTGGCGCTCGAACTGCTCGTTCCGGGAATCCCGGAGTTCCGCGCGTATAGGGCGGTCAGTCCCAGAGTCCACAGCCGGGCCAGCTGTAAGTTCAGGTCGGCGCTGAATTGATCGGTGTACGAACCGGTGAGGATCCCGCTGCCGGTTGTGAGGTAATGATCGTACGCCGCGCCCAAGGTGGCGCGCTTCAACGCATATCCGAGCGACGCATTGATCGCATAGGACGTGCGATCGAAGATCCCGTTGATCGGATCGTGAATTTGCGCGATGTCCGGTCCAGCAGCGATGTTAAACGACAACCGCTGCGCTACCAGGCGACGGTAACCCAATTCGATGACGTTGTCGTTCACGCTCAGAATGTTACCCGAATAACGTAGCGCATCGAAACGGTACACCAGCGAAATGGTATCCCGGGCGGTCTTTTGATAATTGAAACCCACTTGTCCGCCGGCACTGTAGCTATTGATCAGTCCCGCGTTGAAAAAGTGCAACAGATCGTATATCCCGGCAAAGGTGATCGAGGTGCGCGGCCCGGCCTGATAATCGAGTTCCCCAACCGAAGCATTGCTGATCCGTGGCCCGTAGGCGGTAAACACGGTTTGCCCGGGCAAGAAGACCGGCTGAAGGTTCACCCCGCTGCCTACAAAACCGCCCCCGAGGTCCGGCGTGATACCTCCGCCAAACGTCGATTGCGACATGTAACTCATCTCGTCGGAGACAAAGCCTCCCCAGCGGTTGCCCACAAATTTTTCCGACGCGCCGAAGATCTGCGTGGTGGCGTCGTAATAGCCGCCTTCCGGTGAGAAGGATCGTCCCCCCGCGTAAGACAGATTGAACTGCGTGCGCGAGGTAACCTTCTGCAGGGTGATTCCGCCCAGAAAGGTGTGTTCGGTAATGTCTTGATTGGTGCCGCTGGTGTTGGTGGTGTTCTCTCCGTTGGTGTCGAACTGGCCGTAGTAGTCAAATTCCGGCAGCACGAAGCTGCGGGTCACGCCGGCCACGAGCGACGGTACCGCCGCGCTGGTCGCCGGTGGCGCCTCCATCTCCACCTTGGCGGGAATTGGATTCTGTTCGGTGTCTCCGCCCTGGTTGCCGTTGCCGGAGGTGTCCCCGGTCGCCCCGGTAGCGCCCGGGGCGCCCTGCTGCATCGGCGCGACAGGCGTAGACGGTTGATTGCCGGTGTCCTGCGCCCACAGTGCGGAGGCGGAGAACGCCAGCATGACTAGGCCTGTCCAAATATGGTTTCGCAATCTCGGCATCATTCGCTCCTATGGCACCACGATGGTGTCGCCGGCCTTCAGCGGAATGTCCTGATCCGGCGCGCGGCCTTCCATCACGTCTTTGTAGTTGAACGGATACTTTTTGGTCTTGCCGTCTTCTGCCCGCGTGAGAAAAATCTTTTTCGAGTTGGCAAATTGCGCCAGGCCTCCGGCGCTCGAAATCGCCTGCAGCATGGTCATTCCCGGAAGCAGCGGATACGCTCCCGGCCGGGCCACCTGGCCAATCAAGTAAACTCTCTGGCTATTCATCACCGTGACGATTACGGTCACCTGCGGATCGGAGATGTACCGCTTCAGTTTCTCGGTGATCGATTGCGAGAGCTGCGTCGGGGTCAGCCCGGACGCCTGCACGTCGTTCAGCAGCGGCAGTGAAATTTTCCCGTCCGGACGCACCGGTACGGTCTTGGTCAGCTCGGTTTCTTTCCAGACGTTCACGTCCAAAACGTCTTGCGCTCCAATCAGATAGTTCGAGGCGTCTTTCGGCGGCAAAGATACGCTGGGCGCCTTGTTTGACGATGATTGCGCGCGCGTCATGCCCGGCATTCCCACTGCCAGCAGCGCCGCCAAACAGCTTCCCGCCCACCCCATTTTCAATTTCATCATCCCCACTCCCGATATCTGCGAAGCCCGGCTAGGCCGTCTCCGGTTCGTCCGCGCCAATCTGTTTCAACTTATACAGCAAGGATTTGTAGCTGATCTGCAGTTCTTGCGCCGCGCGCTTGCGGTTCCAGCGCGTCCGCGCCAGCGCTTCCAGAATCAATTGCCGTTCCGCCTGATGCGAAGCCGCGCGTGCCGCGGCCTTCAATGGAGATCCCCGCAAAATCGCCGGCGCCGGCCGCGGATCGTACTCCGCCGCGGTCACCAGATCGGCCATCGCGATTTGCGGATCACCGAGCACCACGATCTTCTTCACCGCATTTTCCAGCTCGCGAATATTTCCCGGCCACGAATACTCCTGCAGCAGATTCATCACCCGCGCATTCAGCCCCGGCTGCGGCCGCCCCAGCAGCGCGCAATGCTTGGCCACAAAGAAATTCACGAGCAGCGGGATATCTTCCCGGCGCTGCCGCAGCGGCGGGATCCGCAGCGAAGCCCCATCGATGCGGTAGTACAACTCGTTGCGAAACCGCCCCGCGCGCATCTCCTCTTCCAGATTGCGGCTGGTGGATGAAATCAAGCGCGGACTCCGGTCGTGCTGTTCCGCCGCAGCGTCGCTATCGGGCAGCGCATAAAGTAGATTGCGCTGGCTCAACCCATCGAGTTCGCTGATTTCTTCGAGAAAAAGCGATCCGGGCGCAGCGTCAAGGTGCGATCCGTTAGCGTGCCCGGGGCCCGTCGCCGTTACCCCCATTGCCCCCGCCGTTGCCCATGTCCTGGCCGATCACGGCCGGCGAGAAATACGCGGCGAAGGTCTTCACCGGCAGTCGCCGCACAGATCACTTTGGCCAGCGGTTCGTGGCGCCGTGGCGACAAGCGATGAATCTGCTGCGCCAAAAATTTCTTGCCGGTCCCGCTCTCGCCGATCAGCAGCACCGGAATATTCGTCAGGGCGATATCCGCCAGTGCGCGCTCCAGCGTCTGCACTGCCGGGCTCATGCTCCGCACCGTGCTCGATCCATTCACGCTCAATGTGGTGTCTTTGCTCATCGGAGACCGCGAATCCCAAGCTTCGAGGCTCTAGCCAAACCTGTACACGCGAAAAGCAGCCTGCGCACAGGAGAGTTGCACTTGAACTGCCACGCCACCGGGGGCTGAGTCCTGGGTCATAAATTAGGCTAACTTCAATCCGCGGAGTCTGCTAGCAAAGTTTCTGCTTCTGAAACCATGTTGTCAATGGCACCGAAGTACGCCTCGCGTTCCACCAAGTGGTAAAACACTTCCCTTAAATCCTGTATGTCTAGTACTTTTGGATAAATTTCCAGTACTGCGCAGCCGATTTGACCAAAATCGCGTTCCCTGTCGCGCATCGGGTAATAACGGTTCGCGACCACCGTGGCTCCTCCCCGAACCGTGATTAGCGCGTATCACCCCGCCCCAACGACCTACATATCTCTTGCCGAGCCTGCTAGTCTAGGATGCGACCAGCGAGGGATTCGAGCCACCTTCTCGGATGAAAACCGGATGACCCACCGCTCCAATTCGAAAGGCAACGGCCTGATCGCCGCCGTCCTCGCCGCCGCTCTGCTGGCCAGCTGCTCTCGCGATCCCAATGTGCGCCGTAAAGAATATTTCGACAGTGGCATGCGTTACTTCCAGCGCGCTAAATTTCATGAAGCGGCCATTCAGTTTCAGAATTCCCTGCAGGCCGATCCTTACTATTCCGACGCCCACTACGAGCTCGCGCAATGCTTCCTAAAGGATGGGGCATGGACCAGCGCTTATCAGGAATTGCTGCGCACCCTCGAGCTGGACCCCAAGGACGCGCGCGCGATGGCCGATTTGGGCAAGCTACTGTTGGCCGGACGCCGCTTTGACGATGCTCGCGACCGCGCTCAGGCCTCGCTAGATCTGGATCCTCATAGTGCCGACGCCCAGATGGTGCTGGCCAACGCCGATGCCGCCATGGGCCGCGAGGAAAAAGGAATCGCCGAGGCCAAGACCGCCGTCGGCATCGCTCCCAAACGCGCCGACGCGCATCTGAACCTGGCCATACTCCAGCTCCGCGCCGGGCACAATCCGGAAGCCGAGGCGAGCTTTCTGAACTCGATTGCTGTCGATCCCAACTATCTGCCGGCCCGCTTGTCGCTCGGGCAGTTCTACCAGCGGCAACAACGCTGGCCCGAGGCGGAAACACAATTGCGTGCAGCGATTGCTGCGGCGCCCACGGCCACCGCTCCGCGCACCGCGCTGGCCGCGCTGTACCTTGCGGAAGGGCGGAAAGACGACGCCGAGCAGGCGCTGGTAGAGGCCAAAGGAGCGCTGCATCAGGATCCGGAAGGCTACCGCATGCTCGGCGATTTTTACCTGAGCAATGGCGATACCCAAAAAGCGCTGGCGGAGTTCGCTTCGCTGGCGAAGGCCCATCCCAAGGATCTGCGCGTCAATAAGACCTACATTCAGCTTCTGATCCTGGCCAATCGTGGCGCGGAAGCCAAATCTTTGAATGACGAAATTCTGAAAGCCAATCCCAAGGACACCGACGCGCAGATCCTGCGCGCCGAATTGCTCAGCCACGATGGCAGGCAAACTGAAGCCCTAGCCATTCTTCAGGATGCCACCAAGAACGCTCCGGACAATGCCGTGGCCCATTTCCAATTGGGTCTGATTTTCGCCGAGATGGGCAGCATGCAGCAGGCCGAAGGGGAATGGCGAACCGCCGCGCGCCTGGTGCCCTCGTTCGTCGAGGCTCAACGCGCCCTGGCTACCGTCGCGCAGCGCCGCTCGGATTGGGATCTGCTGTGGAAGTGCGGCGAACAATTGATCCGCGCCCAGGCCAACTCTCCGGAGGGTTACGTGGACCTAGCCACCGCCCAGATCGGCAAGGGCGATGTCGACAGCGGGGAAAAATCGTTGCAGAAAGCCGTCGAGGTCGCCCCGAACGACGCGCGCGCCTTCACCGGCCTCGGGAATTTGCGGGTTACCCAGAAGCGCCCGGACGACGCGCTGCAGTTTTTCCAGCAGGCCCTGGACCGCGATCCTGCCTCGAGCGACGCCCTGCAAGGAATCGTTACCATCGACGTCCAGCGTAAGGACCCAGGAAAAGCCCTAGCCGCCGCCCAATCCCAAATTGCTAAGTCGCCGTCGACCGGCGGGCTATACCTCATCCTGGGAAACCTCTTGCTCACCGCGAAGGATCTTCCCCAGGCCGCTGCCGCTTTTCAACACGCCTTCCAGCTCGATCCCCTGAACGTTGATGCCGCTCTGGCCTTGGCGAATACCAATGCCCTGCAAGGCTCGGTGGACCAAGCGGTAGGGGTTTACGCGCGTGCCGCCAAAGATAATCCGCACGATGTGCGCCTGTTCGACGCCCAAGGCAGTCTCGAGGAAAATCGCGGTAATTGGGCGGAGGCCGAAAAGCTCTACCGGGCCGCCCTGCAGACCCAGTCCGATGACCCCACCGCCGCTAACAACCTCGCTTACCTGATGCTCGAGCATGGCGGAGACAAAGACGTCGCGCTTTCGTTGGCCCAAACCGCGCGCCAACGCATGCCCGAAGCGGCCAGCACTGCGGACACTTTGGCGTGGGCTTACTATTATCAAGGCGCCTACCCGACCGCGATCAGCCTGCTCGAGGAAGCTATCAAGAAGTCTCCCGATAACCCCACCTACCACTATCACCTGGGCGTAACGTTTCAAAAGTCCAAGGATTCCAGCCACGCCCGTGATCAATTCGAGCGTGCCCTAAAGCTGCAACCCAACCAGGCACTATCGCAACAAATCCACCAGGCAATGGCCGACCACTCCTCAAGCTAAATCGCCAAGCGAGCCGGTTCCGAAACCGGTCCGTGCGTCGATTCGGAATACCGAAAGACACAAGAATATCCGAATAATAATAGATACGTTGTCCCGTCTCCGAACACCGCAGTCATATCTAACTGTAATGACGGCACTTAAATCATTGCTGGATGGTATATCAAGTGCACGATTATGGGACAGGGGCAAAGCTCTCGCTCCAGCTGAATCACCTCTTTCCGACTGTGAAAGTAGGTGCGGTCCGCATCTGGTTCAAGCGGACTTCGCCGCTGGGCCTTGAGGCAGATGGCGTTCATCTGCTTTCCGAACCCGAGGTGGGCGGTATGGCCGAGAAATTATGGAGGGATAGCAAAATGGGGCGTCTCCACAGGACTTTTGTTTTTTGCGCATTGGTAGTGGCTGTGTTTCTTGTTCCTGGCACCTCGAGCGCGCAAATAACTACCGGGTCGCTCAGCGGCACCGTCGCTGATAGTTCCGGAGCGCGTGTGCCAGGCGCCGCCGTAACCTTAAAGAATCTAGACACCGGTGCTGCGACGGAAGGGACGACATCGGATGCCGGGTTCTTTCGTTTCGTGCAGTTGCCCATTGGCAGATATGCGCTAGTGATCACCAAAGCCGGCTTTGAGAAGTTCGAACTCGGCGGCATCACCGTCGGCGCGAACTCCGAGTACTCCACGGGCGAGTTGAAAATGGAGCTCGGCGCCCAGACCACCACCGTGGAAGTACTGGCGCCGCCGCCTCTGGTCGAGGCGACCCAGGCTCAAGTGACATCGGATATCACTGGCGAAACATTAGCCATGTATGCGGGAGTTGCCGAGAATCAGGGTTTGGACATGATGGCGTTGCAAGTGCCCGGAGTGGTCAACACGCGCGACAACAATTTTTCCAACACCAATGGCGTCGGTTTCTCGGTAAATGGCCTTCGGGGACGATCGAACGACCAGCAAATTGATGGACAAAATAATAACGACAATTCTGTGACCGGACCGGGGATATTCCTCGCCAATACCGATTTCGTCCAGGAGTATCAGATTACCACCAGTAACTTTGGTCCCGAGTACGGCCGGAACTCCGGTTCAGTGGTCAATCTGAATACCAAGAGCGGAAGCAACACCTGGCATGGCGATGTTGGCGGGACGGAAACCAACTCGTATCTGACCACGCTCTCCAATCAGGAGAAAACCTTTGAAGGTTTGACCAAACCACCGCATTTCAACCAGGAATTTTCTGACGCCACGATCGGTGGGGCGCTCAAGAAGAATAAAATTTTTGTCTTCGGCGGCTTTGACGATGAGCTCGAACCATCTACAGGCGTCTTCAACAGCGGCAATCTCAGTCCTACTCCGGCTGGCGTTGCCGCATTGGCCGCTTGCTTCCCAGGTAGCGCCAGCATTCAGGCCCTCCAGGCATATGGCCCTTTCGCCATCAAGGGCGGCAATCCGGTAGTGCCCGCTGGTACTACGCAGACCGATTACATTGACAATGCGCCCGTCAACAACGGAACGGACCCAGGCACCGGTAGCCCGGCCTGCGGCTACCAGTTGGGCGGAATCCAGAGGGTACTCCCCAACGGATCGACTGAATACGATTGGATCACCCGTGCGGACCTGGAACTTAGTTCCAAGGACGCGGTCTTCGTGCGCTTCCTTTCTCAAAAGTTGAATTTCCTGAATGCCGATGGATCCGGCGCCGAGGGTTATCCCGTCAGCGTTCCTTCTCTCAGCCGGAGCACACTGGGTCAGTGGACGCACACTTTCAGCAATAACGTGGTGAACGAATTCCGCGTCGGCTACAGCGACCTCAATGTTCAGTTCGGAGGAAACACGATCGGAAATAGCGTGCCGCTGGACACAAATATTAGCAGTGCCTTGACCAGCATCGCCTTCGCCGATCCTACACTTTTGGGTTTCGGCGTCAATCCCGACTTCCCGGAAGGTCGTGACGTAAAGACTTGGCAAATTCAAGACAATTTCGATATTACGCGCGGGCGCCACCAGCTTAAGGCCGGTGTGAACTTCACCTACCAGAATTCACCCAACACTTTCTTGCCCAATTATAATGGTTCCTACACGTTCGCGGACTGGGCCGCGTACGCCGAAAACACGCCGGCGTCGGTATCCATTACCGACGGCACGCCCGCATTCACTTTCAAAGAGTACGACACTTTCTGGTACGTCGGTGACAACTGGAAGATCAGAGACAACCTAACGTTGAATCTGGGGCTCACCTATTCCTTCTTCGGGCAGCCCGCCGATGTGTTGAATCAGATCACGGTGGCTCAACAAAAAAGTTCGACTCCGTTCTGGGATCCGACATTGCCGCTTTCGGTCACCACCGATCCCAAACTCCCGACCATCAAGGATTTGTTTGGGCCCAGCATCGGATTTGCGTGGTCTCCTCGGGGAAGACTATTTGGCCAGGACAAGACCGTGATCCGCGGCGGCTATCGGTTAACCTCCGACCCGGTCTTTTACAACCCCTACCTGGATGCACATATTGCTGCGCCTGCTGTTTTGGCACAAACCCTGACAGCTCCCTCGTCCGGAGTACCCTCATCGCCGACGGGTGCGAATGTTCGTAGCGAATACGCCAGCAGCTTAACTCTGGGCGTTTTTGATCCGCGAAATTTTAACCGCACGATCCTCGCTCCGAACCTGGGTCCAGACCGCGTTCAGGAATGGTCGTTGGGTGTTCAGCGCCAAGTCGGCTCGCGAGTTGCGGTGGAGGCTAGATACGTAGGGAATCATGGGATGAGCTTGCTTCAATCGATCAATCAGAATCCATACATCGCTGGACTCGCTGCTGCGTACCCAAATTTAGTTCCTTCGGGAGATACCCCTTGCGCTGCTCCCCCGGCGAGCATTCCCAATGCCCTCGGCACTTTGAATTGCAACGAGGGCAACACTCGGCAATTTGGAAATACCGGATTTTCCAACTATAACGCTTTGCAGACCGAATTACGGACCACCGGTTTGTTCAACCAGTTGACCTTGAAAATGGGATACACCTACAGCAAGACCATGGACAACGTCAGCGAAATTTTCAGCACATTCGGAGGCGGCAACTCGATCGCTTATTCGCAAGATACCCTGAACTACACCGGGCACGAATATAGTCTGTCGGGTTTGGACACTCCCAATGTCTGGACCGTCAATTTCGTTGAGGAGCTGCCGTTCAAGAAGTCGCAGCAGGGGCTGCTCGGACGCCTCATTGGCGGCTGGGCGATCTCGGGGAACTATACGATTGCGTCCGGTGAGCCGTACACCCCATCGCAGGAATATGTAAACTACTTTTCCGGCGGAGTGGCCAACGATACCAATTTCGATCTCGCCCACATCGGTACGTTTGAGACTTCTCGTCCCTTCATCGGAAGCCCGAGCGCCCCAGCGACCCAGGTCGGTATTTACGCCGCTGACGCGTGTAACGTCTTCGGGGTCGGATGCGCTGACGCACCGAATAACTTGATTTCCATGAATGCGATCAACTCGACTGCTTCCGATGTCTCGGTTTCGAAAAGCCAGGTTCGCTTTATTGCCAATGGCGCCGAAGCGGACGCGGTATTCGGAACGCCCTTTGGCAATGCTGCTCGCAACAGCCTTCGCGAATACTGGACCAACACTGCAAACGTTTCTATATTCAAGAACATCAAGATCGCGGAACGGTACATGCTCCAATTTCACGTAACCGCGACCAATGTATTCAACCATCCGAACTTCAGCGGGATCGATCCATTCATTGAAGATGCCGGTTTGAACTTAAACGAAACCGGATTCGCAAATGACCAGCTCTATCCCGGCGGCAACCGTACCATCTACTTCGGGTTAAAGCTCGTCTTCTAAGCCTAACCGGGCACATCAAGATGGGGACGGAGGCAGCATTAATGCTGGCCTCCGTCCCATTTTTTTTGTCCCTGGGGTACCTAAGCACCAGTGTTATCAAAACGCCCTGCGGCCCAGCGGGCGACGATTCGGCGAAGTTGCCGAGATAATACCCTCTCAGACTCTCTTGGCCACTCCCATAGGTGTTCAGGCAGGGAACGGCGCCTGCCTGCGGCACTAGCTCTCAACACTTCTGGATGGCTCCGCGAGGCGGTCTAGCTGTGTGGACCCGTCACCCGAATGTGATGCTGTTTTGATATAAAAAATCCGAATTTCCAAAACGGTTTATCCTTCAGACCATACGATATTCAGCGTCCTCCCGGATTTACCGATCCTATCTCCCTACAAGATAACCACTTAAATCATTGGCGGTTGGTACGTCGAGTGCATATGCACCAGTTCAGGGGCTCACAAATGGGGAGCATGCAAAAATGGCTAACATCAATAAGGTACTCTGCTTGGGGCTCCTGGCTGTGGTTGTTCTCCTGGTAGCTCCCGCTTCTCGGGCGCAGGTGGACACTGGTTCGATCAGCGGCACAATAACGGATCAGAGCGGTTCTCGTGTTCCCGGCGCCGTTGTTACCCTCACCAATCATGGTTCCGGCGCAACCACTCAGGGAACCACGTCAGATGCCGGATTCTTTCGCTTCGTACAACTCCCGATCGGCTCCTATGATTTGGCGGTCGCCAAGTCAGGTTTTCAAACCCTTGCATTGGGCGGTATCAGCGTTACTGCAAGCGCCGAATATTCAACCGGCGAACTGAAAATACAGCTTGGCGCTCAGACTACCACCGTGGAAGTAACCGCCCCACCCCCGCTAGTCGAAGCGACTCAGGCGCAAGTCACGTCGGATATCACCGGCGAGCAGTTGGCCACTTATGCCGGAATCGCCGAGAACGAAGGGATGGATAACCTGGCTCTCACCGTGCCGGGTGTCAATATGACTCGCACCGACGCCACGTTTACTAACACCAATGGAGTTGGATTTTCCGTGGACGGCCTACGCGGCCGTGCAAACGACCAGCAGATCGACGGTCAAAATAACAACGACAACTCGATTACCGGCCCGAGTATATTCTTGTCCAACCCCGATTTCGTTCAAGAGTATCAAATCACCACCGGCAACTTTGGCGCGGAATACGGCCGAAACTCGGGCTCGGTGGTCAACATCAACACCAAGAGCGGCTCCAACACCTGGCACGGCACCGGCGGCGGGACCGAGACGAACTCGGTTCTGACCACGCTTTCCAATCTTGAAAAGTCAGCGGATGGCTTAAAAAAGCCGCCCCGCTCCAACGAAGAATTTACCGGTGGCACACTCGGCGGTGCGCTCAAGAAGGATAAGGTCTTTGTTTTCGGTGGCTTCGACGACCAAATCGATTCCTCAACCGCCGTTTTCCAAACCGGCGCGCTGCTCCCGGATCCCAATGGTATCGCTGCGCTAAATTCTTGCTTTCCTGGCAGCGCCAGCATGGCCGCCCTCAATTCCTTTGGGCCCTACGCCATCAAAGGCGGCAATCCGACCGAGTCAGGTCCTACTACCACCGGGTACTACGATGGCGCGCCAGTCAATAACACCACCGATCCCAGTACCGGAGCGGCGGCCTGCGGCTACGAGCTCGGCGGCATTCAGAGATTGCTACCGAACGGCTTCCATGAATGGGACTATGTCGCCCGTGGTGACGTCAACATCACCAGCAAGGATCAGGTGTTTGCGCGCTACCTCCAGCAGAGCCAGAACTTTTTGAATGCCTTTGGACTACAAGCCCAAGGGTATGGAGTCAACGTTCCCTCGATCTCCAGGTCGGTATTGGGCCAATGGAACCATACCTTCACCAACACCTTTGCCAACGAGTTCCGGGCCAGCTGGAGCAAGTCCAGTGTGCAATTCGCGGAAAATACGTTGGGAACCTTGCCGGCCGCATCCGACCTCGGCAGCACGTTAAGCTTCGTCGGATTCACGAGTTCATCGCTGTCGGGATACGGTCCGGAAAGCAACTTTCCGGAGTCTCGCGACGTGAATACCGAACAATTGCAGGACAACTTCGATATCACCAAGGGTCGCCACCAGCTGAAGGCCGGTGTGAACTTCACCTTCCAACACTCCCCCAACATTTTCCTGCCCAACTATAACGGAACCTACGCCTTTAGTGATTGGGGCGCGTACGCCGCAAACACCCCAACCTCGGTTTCTATCACCCAAGGCAGCCCGAGCTTCTCTTTCAAGGAATACGACACGTTCTGGTATGTCGGGGATGACTGGAAGATCAAGGACAATCTCACCCTGAACCTGGGCCTGACTTATTCGTTCTACGGGCAGCCCGCCAATCTGTTTAACCAGATTACTACCGCCCAGCAAAAGAGTTCCACGCCCTTCTGGGACACCTCATTGCCGCTGTCCGCTACAACGATTGCCAAGATACCGTCGGTAAAAGATTTGTTTGGACCGAGCCTTGGATTCGCTTGGTCTCCTAAGGGCCGGTTGTTTGGCAAGGACAAGACCGTCATTCGTGGCGGCTATCGCTTGACCTACGACCCGGTTTTTTATAACCCGTTCCTCAATATTTACGCCGGAGCGCCGGTTACTTTGGCTCAGACACTGCTCGCCCCCTCGGCCGGCCTGCTGGCCAATCCGGTCGGCTCCGCGGTGCGGGCCGAGTATGCCAGTGATCTTGCATTCGGCGTATTCGACCCACGGAGCTTTCGATGAGTCCAGCTATTCCTCGACGTTTGGAGCGGACCGGGTACATGAATGGTCGCTGGGCTTTCAGCGTCAGCTCACCGCCCATTCCGCCTTCGAGGCACGCTACGTGGGCAATCACGGCTATGACCTGTTTCAGTCGATCAACGCCAATCCCTATATCGCCGGCTTAGCGGCTGCCTACCCCAACTTGGTTCCAGCTGGAGAGACGCCCTGCGCCACGCCGGCGGCAACCATCCCCAGCGCCCTGGGAAGGGTTAATTGCAACCAGGGAGTTGAAACTCAGGTCGGAAATACCGGCTTCTCCAACTACAACGCGGTGCAAACCGAATTACGCACCACCAATTTGTGGAATCAGTTGACTTTGAAAACCAGCTATACCTTCAGCAAAACGATGGACAACGTCAGCGAGATTTTCAGCACTCTCGCCGGCGCCAACTCGATCGCTTATTCTCAGAATCCAACGAACTATAAAGGTCAGGAATACGGGTTGTCCGGTCTAGACATCCCCAACGCCTGGAGCCTAGCTTTTGTCGAAAATCTTCCGTTCTTCCACTCGCAGCAGGGTTTCCTCGGACACATCCTGGGCGGCTGGGTGGTTTCCGGAAACTACATTCTCGGGTCGGGCGAGCCCTTCACCCCTTCTCAGATCGAAATCAATGCGCTGAGCGGCGGTGCGGCCAACGACAGCGACTTTGACCTTGCCTTCATTGGTACCCTCGAAACCTCTCGGCCGTTCGTCGGCAACCTCAGTGCCCCACAAGAAGCCGTGGGTATTTACGCTGCGGACGCCTGCGCATTTACGGGTTCCGTTGGATGCGCCGACCCAGCCAACAGTTTAATTTCCTTAAACGCCGCCAACAATGGGTCGGACGCTTCGGTCTCCAAGAGCCAGGTTCGGTGGATCGCCAACGGAGCGGAAGCGGATTCGATCTTCGGGACTCCGTTCGGCAACGCTGGCCGCAACACCGGTCGCGAGTACTGGACCAACCAGGCGAACTTTACTCTGTTTAAGAACTTCAAAATCAAGGAGCGCACCACCGTCCAGTGGCACATGACCATGACCAATCCGTTCAATCATCCTGACTTCAACAGCATCAGCCCCTTTATCGAAAATGCGGGTAGCAGCGCATACGAAGAGGGCTTTGCGAATCCCCGGCTCCAGGATGGTGGCTTTCGTACCATCTACTTCGGGCTAAAGGTCATCTTCTAAGATCAACCCGGCCCGACTGGGACGGAGGCGGCATCTCGCCGCTCTCCGTCCCATTTTTTTGTGGGCCGCCCAAATGCCGGCGTCATTAAAAAGCGTCCTGCGGCACGGCGAGTGACGTTTCGGGCACCAGACTTGCTAAGCCAGCCCCTTTTCTCAGCCTTCTTGGTATCCTAATAGGCAAGTCAATCGAGCCAGGTTGTCTGCCTGCGGCAATGGCTCCCGACTCGTGTAGTCACCTCCGCGCAGCGTAACTTGGCGGATCGCCACCGTCAGGCGATGCTGTTTTGCAAAAAAGAATCCGAATTTCCGGAGAAACTTATACAGCGATGCATAGGACACCTAGCCGTCCCCGGGCTTCAGGATCCTATCTCGCTGAAAAAGAACGATTTAAATGATTCATGGATGGCGCATGAAGTGCATTCTCCGACCGTGTATAGGGGACTAGGGTTCTCTCCAGGTAAGCCACTGACATGCTCCTTTTCGATCCTAGGCTAACCCTTCCGGGCTCGTTCGCATAACAGCGCGCGAGCAGGTAAATTGAACGCCGTTAACGTTTTGCGGTGTATTCCAAATCCGCATGGAGAACTATCTAGATGAAATCTATCCAGGCTTTCCGCATTTCCGTACTTCTGGCGTTTGTTTCCCTCGTGCTTCCGAGTCTGGTCCGAGCGCAAGGTTCAGCGTCGATCAACGGCACGGTAACTGACGCTTCCGGGGCAGTGGTTCCAAACGCCTCGATAACAGCGGTGAACGAAGCCACCAGCGCAACCCGCGAAGCCGAATCTAGCGCCACTGGGACCTACTCCCTCCCCAACCTCATTCCTGGCGCCTACGATGTAACCGTCGAGAAAGCGGGCCTCAAGACCGTCAAATTCGTGGCCCTGCCGCTCACCGTCGACCAAGCTCTCACCCTCGACGTTAAGCTCGAGGTCGGCGGCACTACCCAGACCGTGACCGTCGAAGGCACCCAGATTGCCCCCATCAATACTACCGACGCGCAAATCAGCAACGTCGTCGAGGAAAAACAGATTCAGGATTTGCCCCTGATTCTTCGCGATCCTTATCAACTGGTGCTGCTTACCCCGGGCGTTACTCAGACCAATAGCAGCCTGGGCGGCTTCTCGGTCAACGGTGGACGCGAGCGTAACAACAACTTCCTGCTGGACGGAACCAACAACAATGACCCGGGAGTCCCGGGGACTGGATTTGCTCTTCTGAATCCCGACGACACCGAAGAATTCCGAGTGATCACCAACAACTATCTGCCGGAATTCGGCCGCAACTCTGGCTCGATCATTGACATCATTACCCGCAGTGGAAGTAATCAAATTCATGGCGATATGTACTATTTCGGACGCTGGGACGCTCTCGGCGCCCGCGATTACTTCAACACCCCCGAGACCGGCCCGAAGAACCCTTACATTCGTAACACCTTCGGCGCCTCGATTGGCGGCCCCATCAAGAAAGACAAGCTATTTTACTTTTTCAATTACGAAGGCAACCGCTTCATAACCTCCACCGAAGCCAGCGCGGACGTCCCGGCTCCAGGATTCGCGACCGGAGTGTTCAATTACACTGACTCAGGATCGGGGGCCACCACGCCGATCAACGTCAGTACGCCAACCTCAGCCAACAACGCCTTTGGCTTGGCGCTCGATCCGCAGATACAAAAGGTCCTGGCCGTTTATCCGGCGGCAAATGGTGGACCGGTTTTGCCGGGAATCAGTTCGCTGCTTTTCTTCCCCAACGCGGACGTAAACAGTGTCAATAATTACCTAGCCAAGGTCGACTACAACATCACCCAGAAGAATGTTTTGAGCGTCCGCTATCTAAATAATGGAGGCAACGATAACGGCGCCAGCTACAACCAGCTGCCGGGTATCGGCGGCGCTGCGTATAACTTCCTGACGCAGAGTCTAAATGTCCATCTTTCCTCGCAAATACGATCCACTCTGTTGAACGATTTCTACGCCACCGGAAACCGCTCTTTCCAGGCTTACTCGTGCGTTGGGGAGCAGAAGGTCAACGCCTTGAGCCCGCAGTTGGATCCCGACGGCCGCGGCCGCGATTGGGCCCTGCCGGCATTCGCGCAAGTCTCTTGCGAAAGCCTGGGAGACAGCAATGGACAGGACCGGCCGTTTGGAACTTACAACATCGGCGACAACATCACCTGGACTAAGGGCCGCCATAGCTGGAAGTTCGGCTACGAATTCGCCGACAACTACAGCAATGACTTCGACAATTTCTCCACTCGCTCGACCCCTAGTTTTGCGGTGTTTTCGAATGAGGGAGTCTCGGCTCTGTCGGGGGTACCGGCTGGCGCGATTACCTCTTTTGCTGCGCAGGATGCGATTTGGGGCTTGCTGGGCGGAGTGTTCGACGAATCCCAGACCCAAAATTTTAACACCACCGGCACCAGGGTGGACAGCGACGAGCGTGGTTTCCGCGAGCGCGATATGTATGCCTTCGCGCAAGACCAATTCAAGCTAACCTCGAATTTCACCATCACTTACGGTCTGCGCTACGAGTTTGACGGTGTACCTTGGGTGGTCCGGGATCAACTCACCAGCGCTACCCCTGCCGCTCTGGCTGGTCCCAATTCAATTACCTTTGCCACCGTCACGCGCGGCGGCTCGAACCCCCTTTATGCGAATGATCCGAAAGGATTTGAACCCCGCATCGGTTTTGCCTGGGATCCTTTCAAGACCGGCAAGACGTCCATCCGGGCAGGCTTTGGAATCTTTCGCGATCGCCAGTTCTTCAACCTGACGGGCGACACTCGCAACAGCCCGCCGTTCTCGCTGCCATACGTAAACACCGTATTCGAAAATGTTGGACCGGGAGCCGCAGATCAAATCTCCAATGTTCCCATTCCTGGCACTCAACCCGCGCCGGGTTTTACTCTGCCGGATTACTCATTTGCGTTCCCGGCGACAATTAACCCCAACTTCCATGTCGCCTACACCCAACAGTGGAATTTCGGAATCCAGCGAGAGCTGGGCCACAAGTTCACCTTGGAGGTGAACTACGTAGGCAACAACGCCCATCGCTTGCTCCGGGTGATCGACGGCAATGCGCCGATTCCGTCCCTGGTCGCGTCTTTGCGCACCTATTGCGAGAATCCCGCTAACCCGTTTGGATGCATCAACACGCCGACCGCTACCACCGTTCAAGGCGGTAACTTGTACGTCGGAGCGGAAGAGGGTCTGCTTCCCTATGACGCGGTAAACAACGCGGCCGCCTACCACTCCAACGAAGTTTCCAGCATCGCCAACTCCAACTACAACGGGTTGCAAACCACTCTGACCCATCAGTTTGCCCACGGTATGTCGTTCCAGGCCAACTACACTTGGGCTCACGCTCTTGACGATGCCAGCGATGCGTTTCTTCCCCAACAAGACAACACCGTGTTCCCCGCGGATAGCTTCGACCTCCATCCCGAGCACGGCAACTCGTCCTACGATGTCCGCCACCGTTTCGTTTTCAACTACAACGCGGAATTGCCTTTAGGACGCGGTAAGGGCCATCTGAGCAACGGGTTCATCGGTAAGGCCTTTGAAGGGTGGTCTTGGTCAGGAATCGTGCTGGTTCAGACGGGCTTCCCGTACGATATTTTTGCGCCCGGGGATGACAGCAACGGTACCGGAGCAACCCAGCGGGCGGATTACGACCCGCACGGAACTGCGGTGCCTCTGCCGACCACTCCGTCGGGACCACAAACTGGTCCGAATCCCGGCCTGTTCAGCTTCCCAACCTTTGGCGGCCCGGGAAATCTGACCCGAAATCAATTCTATGGCCCAGGCTTCAAGAACTTCGATATGGTGCTCGCCAAGACCACCAAAATCACTGAGCGGTTCAATGTCGAGTTTCGTGCCGAAGCCTACAACCTCTTCAATCACCCCAACTTTAACCCGCCGGACAACTATGTTGGAGATTCAACGTTCGGCGAATCCCTGTCGGAAGTGGGGCGTAACGACGGCACCACCGGCTCACGCCAGCTGCAGTTTGGCTTGAAGCTTCACTTCTAACAACACAGCGGCTGGCCGCGCGACGGCCGGTCGCTGTTGAGTAACCTTTCACGCACCGAAGGCCCTGGCAGATTCCCTCTGCCGGGGCCTTTTTTTGTTATTCTGCCGGTACCCAGCTTAGGAAATCGAACGATGCCTGATCCGCTTTTGTGCTCGCACCAGCGCACCCAACTCATCGCCAAGGATAAGGACTCCCAATACATGGAATGCCTGGACTGCGGAGCCATTCTGGAAGCAGGGGAGCTCGAGAATCCTTCCGACGCATTCGGCGAGACGCTAGGCGACGCGTGACAAGTAGCGTAGACGATCCGCTCTGCGCGAACCAAAAAGCAAAGATTCCCGGGCTCCCAAGCGCGTCCACCGCCGCAACACTTCAGGGGTCTTGGCCGCTGGCGCGCTGCTGACGCCGGCGAGGATAGCAGCGCCGTTCTCGACCCGCTCGATTCCCTTCTGCAATTCCCTGGCAAACCAGATTCGGTTGGCATTAGCCTCTTGCTTTTCCGCGCGAAGCGAACCAACAAATGGCAGAGCTGCAGGAGCCGACGGCGGTCAAGAAATCCGAATTCGCCATAAGTTTTTCAATGCCTCTTGGTCCGATGTTCTGGCATAATGCGCGCAACTGGGGTGGAAAAGGTCCGGATTTTGTTTAACTCCAAGAATCGAAAAATTGGGAAGCGGCAAGCGGGCACAGTGAGAAAAGACGGCGCGTCGGGATTTCTTCTCTCATCGCTTTGCTCAGCCTGGTCTTCTCGACGGAGAGTGCCATGTTGATGATCCATCTGCGGTCGAGCAGCGGGCAAACCGAGTCGGCCAAGCAAACTAGCATTCATTGGATGCACGGAGCAAAGCGCGCGCTTTGGACGCTGGCAATGTTTGCTTTGCTGGCCGCGGCGGCCGCCGCGCAATCAACCAGCCAGCTCAACGGGAGGGTTACTGACCCGTCTGGCGCGGCCGTTCCCGGAGCAAAGATCTCTCTCACCGCAGTGGATACGGGTCTGCGCCGGACAGCGACCAGCAGCGGCACGGGGCTATACCAGTTCCAGGATGTGCCGCCCGGCACCTATCGGCTGGAGGCGGAGGCGTCCAGCTTCGCGCCCTTTTCGGAGGACAACCTGGCGCTGGTGGTCAACACCCCGTCGACGGTCAACATTGGATTGCAACTGAAAGGAATGGCCACTTCGGTCACCGTGGAAGGAACGGTCGAGGCACAGATCAATCGCACCGACGCCTCACTCGGCAACACCATCGACGAATCGCAAATCGCCGAATTGCCCATCCCCGACCGCAACGTGGTGGAGTTGCTTAGTCTGCAGCCAGGGGTAGCGTACCTCGGACTGAAGGTGGAGCAATCGGCCACTGATACCCGCAGCGGCGCGGTGAACGGCACGCGCAGCGACCAATCTAACGTCACCCTCGACGACATCGGCGTCAACGACCAGAACAACGGCTTCGCGTTTACCAGCGTCCTGACCGTGCCACCCGACTCGGTCCAGGAATTCCGCGTTACCACCGCCGACGCCAATGCCGACGCCGGCTATTCCAGCGGGGCGCAGGTTGGGCTGGTGACCAAGAGCGGCACCAACAACTTTCACGGCTCGGGCTACGAATACAATCGCAACACCATCTTCAGCGCCAACGACACTTTCCTAAAAGCCGACCAGGGCGCCAGCGGTGAGGCCAACCAAGCGCCCAAGCTGTTGCGTAACGTCTTCGGCGCTACCTTCGGTGGGCCGGTCAAGAAGAATCGGGTGTTCTTCTTTCTCAATTACGAAGGACGGCGCGACGCCCAGGGCACCAGTGTGATCCGCCTGGTGCCGACCGCGGGACTCCGGAGCGGCAACCTCAGCTACGACATAGCCGCTGGCTCGACGGGCACCTGCCCCAACCCATCGACGGTCCAGGGAACCCCCGTTTGCACCCTCGGGCCCGCACAACTCACCGCCATGGATCCTCTCAAAATCGGTCCGGACCCGGCGGTCGAGGCGCTCCTGCAGAAGTATCCGATGCCCAACGACCTGACCGTCGGCGACGGATTGAACGTGGAAGGCTATCGGTTTTCCTCCAACGCCGATTCGAGCTTCAACACCTACATTTCCCGGCTCGATTGGCATATCAACCAGAGCGGCTCACAGACCGTCTTCTGGCGCGGCCAGACTCAGAACAACAACCAGCCGCAAACCCAACAGTTTCCCGGCCAGGCCGCGGCTACCACCTTGCTCGATGGCAGCAAAGGTTCTACCGTCGGACTCACTTCACTGATCTCCTCGACCTTGATCAACGATTTTCACTGGGGCTTCATCCGCCAGGCCGGCCAAAACGCCGGCGACTCGCTGCAGCCGGAAGCGGAGTTGGACGGGCTCGATAGCCTCACTCCCTTCACTCGTTCGCTCATCTATATCGTCCCGGTCAACCAATTGAGCGACGGCGTGAACTGGACCAAGGGAAATCACACACTGAATTTTGGCACCGACGTATTTCTGATTCGCAACAATCACACCAGCTACGAGGATTCATTCTCCGATGCCCAGACCAACGTGGTGTATCTGAATACCGCGGGAATCTCCAACACCACCAGCCCGCTGGATCCTGGCAATAACGGCTATCCATCAGTGGATAGTAACTTCGGATCGAGCTACGACAATGCCGCGGCGATCCTCTACGGTATTCTGGCCGAGGGTGATGGACTTTATAATTTCACCCGCAACGGCACTCCCCTGCCACAGGGCACCCCGATCCAACGTCATTACGCAATCAATGATTATGAGTTCTATGGGCAGGACGCCTGGCGCATCACACCTCGGCTAACCCTCACCTACGGGCTGCGCTGGATTCTCGAGCAGCCGCCTTACGAAACCCGCGGTTTGCAAGTGGCGCCTTGCGTGGAGGCCGCCAGCGGCGGTTGCAGCAATCAAAACGTTTCCCAATGGTTTAACGACACGGCCAAACTGGCGGCGTCAGGGCAGGCGGCCAATGATGCGGGAGAGATTTCCTTCATCCTGGGCGGCCCCGCCAATCACGGTCCGGGCTTGTGGAACTGGGACCGCAAGGATTTCTCGCCTCGGTTGGCAGTGGCCTGGGCGCCAGACACTGGCGAGGGCTGGGTCTCCAAAATTCTGGGAAAGAAGGACCGCTTCTCGGTTCGCGCCGGCTACAACATCATGTACGACCACTTTGGCGTTCCGATCGTGAATAGCTTTGATCAGCACGGTTCTTTCGGCCTCTCCACCGATGTCGGCAATCCTGCCGGTGTGATTACGCCCTCAAACGCTCCGCGCTTTACGTGTCTGACCTGCCTGCCTCCGCCCTGCCCATCCTTAAATGGCCCGGGCTGCCTCTTCGGGCCTACTCCGACCGGCGGGTTCCCGGTTACCCCCAGCAATACCGCCTTTGCGATCAATTGGGGGTTGGACCAATCCGTGAAGACTCCGTACACTCACGTATTCAATTTCTCCCTCTCCCGCCAAGTCACCACGACTTCCTCACTCCAGGTGTCCTATGTCGGTAGCGTCGGCCGGCGGCTGCCTATGCAGGTTGATCTGGCCGCGCCCGCCAATGTGGCCGACCCTTCGAGTAAAATGACTTATTTCCAAGCTGCCAAGATGCTCTCGGTGGCCGCCGCCAATAACACCCCCACGTCGCAGATACAACCAATACCGTTCTGGGAGAACATGTTTCCGCAGTGGAGCACGGTGACCGCAAGCCAGCTGAGCGGCCAAGACCTCAATTGCGCACCAGGCACCTCCCCCAGCACCATGACGGCCACCCAAGCGGTCTACGATCTCTGGACTTGCTTCCTCCATAACGAGACTTTCGCCCTGTTTCTTATGGATTTGCCCAGCTCGATTACCGGAGTGAACATCCCCAACAGCAAGCTCGGCCCATACACTTTCTACCACGATCAATTCAGCTCGCTCTACGCCTGGCGCAACATCGGCACGTCGGACTACAACGCGTTGCAGGTAACCTACAACGTGCACATGGGAGCGAACCTGCTGGGGCAGTTTAATTATACGTTTTCCAAGTCGTTGGACGAGGCATCGGCTGCAGAGCGAGTCGGTCCCTACGAGGGCACTGGCGGAACGGGCAACGATCTAAATGGCGGCGGTATCGTGATCGATTCCTGGGATCCGCTGGCTCTGCGTGGACTTTCCGACTTCAATGCTACCCACCAGATCAATGCCAACTGGGTCTATCGCCTTCCCTTCGGCAAGGGCCAGAAGTTTGCTGGAAGCGCGGGCCCGTGGCTCGACGAATTGATTGGAGGGTGGCGCGTCACCGGTCTTTTCCGCTGGACCAGCGGCTTCCCCATCACCGTTGACAACGGTCCGGCCTGGGCCACCGACTGGAACATCGAAGGCGACGCCATGCCCAACGGGCCGGGGCTGCCGGCGATGACCAACCCGAAAAACGCCATGGTCAACGGCCAGTCCATCGGCCCCGACATCTTTGGCGATCCGGTAGCCGCTGAGGCCGCTTTCCGCCCCGAGTGGCCGGGCGAGTCAGGGACCCGTAACAACGTCATCGGCGACGGTATGTTCGATATCGACACCGGCTTGAGCAAGAATTTCCCGATCGGTGAGCACAAACGGCTGGAGTTCAGTTGGCAGACCTTCAATCTAACCAACTCGGTGCGCTATGACGTGCGCGCCGCTCAACCGTCGATCGGCTTCGCGCCGGACGAGTTTGGTAAGTACAGCTCGACGCTAACCACACCGCGCTTCATGCAGTTCGCGTTGCGGTTCGCATTCTGACGAGCGGCGAGTGGCACGGCCCGGGCGCGAAAAGGTAGCTCGTGCCGTGAGCCGAGCACGCAGTAAACGATCGATAACTTCTGGACTTAATGAGAAGTTTGCGACGCCGCGCCCGTACCGCTCGCAGCGTCGACTAGAGTCTGTATCGCGGGCGTGACCGCGATTCGAATCGAGCTCAGCGGTTTGGCGGCCTGCGCCAGGATTGCGGCGCTTCGCGTCTTCCAGTCCGCGGACGGCGTAGCGCCCGGTGCGAGATACCCTAACGCTTCGTGCCCGATCTGCGCGAGTTGCGCCAGCTCGCTAGAAAGTGTCTGCGCATCCGCTAGCAACGGATTCGCCTGCGACATCGATTTCACCGAAGTCGGCAGGGCATTCCATTCCTGAAAGATCGCCTCGAGCGCCGCAGTAGACCCGCTCTTATCCAGCAGGAACCGCTTCACCTCCGCGTCCACTCTTCGCCGGCCCGGCGGATCGGGCACCACAATGTCTTCGAGGTGGGTTAGCGCGGTGAGCTGGGTGAACGGATTCTCGGTTTCGCGCACACCCAGTTCCACTGCCTGCACGTATTCGAGCAACGTGCGCAGCGGCTGGATCTGCTCGGTAGCGCCCAGTCGCCGCAGCATCTCGTCCGGGCCCCCCAGATGCCGAACACCCAACTCTTCGAGCTGAATGCTTACCACATCCAGGCGACGGTACATATCGTCGGGATCCACCACCGTGGCTGGCGACCAAAAGCGTTCCGCGATAGCCGCGGTCCGGGGCCACAGACGCGAGTCGATATTCTCCGGGGTAAGCATCTCGGCCCAGGCACAGACCTCGCCGCCCAAAATTCGATCTGCCTGCTGCGGATCCAGTCCACTATTCTGCGGAAGCGGATCCACTGCGTAGTGCGTCGCCGCAGTGTCCATGGCATCCAGGTAATAGCCGGCGGAGAGCAAGCCATCGAAGCCGAGTTTCGCGCCCAATTCGAGCGAGTCCGCACCGCGCCAGGTCTGCACCACAACATTCTTGGGCAGATCCGGCGACATGATTTCGTCCCATCCCACGGTACGTTTGCCGTGACGGGTCAGGATGTGTTCCACCTGCTGCGTGAAGTACGCTTGCAGCGCATCGTTGTCCGCCATGTGGTGATGCTTCTTGAACGCCTGGATGGCGGGATTCGCGTCCCACTGCTTCCCGGTGCTCTCGTCGCCGCCAATATGGAAGTAGCGGTCCGGAAATAAATCGGCCATCTCCTCGACGAAGCGATCGAGAAATTTATAAGTGTCTTCGCGGGTGGGATCGAAGGTCGGGTCAAAAACTCCGAATTTCCGTTCCACGGTATACGGCCCGGGCGCGCTGGCGTATTGTGGGTAACCCACAAACCAGGCGGTAGAGTGCGCGGGCATGTCGAATTCCGGGACCACTCGAATCCCGCGGTCGCGTGCGTAGCGGACCACTTCGCGGACCTGCTCCTGGGTGTAGAACCGCCCGTCCGAACCTTCTTCTTGCAGTTTGGGAAAGCGGCGGCTCTCGATGCGGAAGCCTTGATTGTCGCTGAGGTGCCAGTGCAAGACGTTGAGCTTGACCGCGGCCATGGCGTCCAGATTTCGCTCGATGACATCCACCGGCTCGAAGTGGCGTGAAACGTCGATCATCAATCCGCGCCAGCGAAACCGCGGCTGGTCCTGGATTTGGGCGACGGGAAGAAAGAAACCGCTGCCGTCGGAATCCACCAGCTGCAGGAAAGTCTCCAGACCGCGGATCGCTCCCACCACCGTTGCGGCGTCCAGCTGCGCTTGGCTGGAGCCAACCGCAAGCGAGTAGGATTCGTCTTCTTCCAAGCTCTGCACCGCCATGCCGGGTCCATCCACCTTCACCGTGAGCGTGGGCGCGGCGCCTGAGGCGGGATGCTCGATCAGGGTTAAGCCGCTGCGGCGTTTGAGCCGAAGCACCGCACGGTCCATCGCGTGCTGTAGCCGTTCATCGGAGAATTTGGTAGCGGCCACCGTAAAATTCGCATCGATCGCCAGACGGCCGGGCTGAGATTTTACCGAGTACGGTACCGGCATCAAATGATGCACGTAGGAATCTGGGGACGGCGTTGGCTGTTGCGCTGCGGCGGGAATCGCTGCGAGCAAAGATCCGAGGAGCAGGCTAAAAGATGAAAGCCATACAGCCAGGCTGGCCGTGCCACCACCACACCCGCGCGAACGTTGTTTCTTCTTATTCCCGCGGGCTTGCGCCGGAAGAATGGAAGCGCACACGATGCGGATTATACAGCGATCCGCGCATTTGCATTGCCGCGGGATTGCGATTTGTGAATTCACACTTTAGCGGATATTGAGGCGTTCGATCAGACGCTGCACGTCGGCGGGGGAAACGTCGTAGAGAACGTGCTCGTCTTCCTGCTCCAGCCGCTCGCGCAAGTATTCGGCGGCCAGATAGCTGATCTCGCGATCGCTCAGGTTACGCCCGGTACGTTCGCGGAAGCGCACCATCGGAGGGTGCGCCACCCCGAGAATTACGCCTTGGCCATCGACCAGGAATTTGCAGTCGACCGTATCGCTATGCCGCGTGGCGATGCCGTTCCAGCAATGAGAGAAGCGGCAGTGATAGAGCTGGTCGGTTACTTTGGAAGGAACGTCAAACGCGCCGATGAAATCGCGCATCGCGCCGGCGTTGTGGATCATGGTGTCAGTTACTTTGGCCATGTGTTCTTCATCTTCCGTTAAATCTTTCTCGACAGGATTGTCGGGGCTACGAACCAGTTTCAAATCGCCATTCGACTACGCGCCGAGCGCCCCCATCACCTCGCCGCGGAAACGGCTCCGGCTTGCTGGTACTGGCGGATCGCGACGGCCACTCCGGCACCCGCCGGCGCCCGGAATCCATGCTCGATCAGCACTTTCTCGAGCGCGGCCAGGAGCAACAGAACGTGGGTTCGCTGGCTCGAAAAACCCATCAGACCGATGCGCCAAATCTTGCTTTTCAGCGGACCCAGCCCGCCGGCAATCTCGATATTGAACTCTTCCAGAAGCTGATTTCGCACTTTGGCGTCATCGATGCCCTGCGGAATTTTCACCGCAGTCACCGTCGGCAGCCGCTCGGCCGGATTTTCGACCAGAAGTGCCAGGCCCATCGCTTCGATTCCAGCAATCAAGGCGAGCTGATTTTGCAGGTGACGATCCCAGCGCGCGTCCTGCCCTTCCTCCACCACCAGCCGCAACGCTTCGCGCAGCGCGTATAGCAGATTCACCGGAGGAGTGTGGTGATAAGTGCGCTCTTTGCCCCAGTAATTCATGATCGGCAAGAAATCAAAATACCAGCTCTGCACCGGCGTCTTTCGCGCGCGCAGCAATTCCTCGACGCGGGCGTTGACGGTGATCGGCGCCATTCCTGGCGGCGCGCTAATCGCTTTTTGCGAGCCGCTGAAGCAGATGTCGATTCGTTCGCGATCGACGTCCAGTTCCACCCCGGCCAGCGAAGCCACCGCGTCGACGATCAGCAGCGCGCCCAACTCGTCCGCCACTTTGCGGTAATCCGTAATGCGCTGTAGCACTCCCGAAGAAGTTTCTCCGTGAGCCAAACCTACAAACTTGATTTTCTTTCCCCTCGCGGTGCGCCGAATATCATCCGGGTTGGTGGCCCGGCCATAAGGGGTTTCCACGCGGTGAACCTTGCAGCCGGTGCGGTCGGCGATGATCGCCATGCGTTCGGAAAACGCGCCGTTCACGCAGATGATGCATTCGTCGCCCGGCTCGAGCACATTAAATACCGACGCTTCGATCGCCCCGGAACCCGACGCGGAAACCGGATAGGTGATGCGGTTCTCGGTGCGGAATACGCTGCGCAGCAGGACCTGCAATTCGCCCATCATGTGGGTGAACCACGGGTCCAGGTGCCCCACTTGGGGGTTGGCTAGCGCGCGATAGACGACCGGATCCATCATCGATGGTCCCGGAGTTAGCAGGATGCGCGAAGGGGCCCGAAGCTCGCCGATTTTTTCAGTCATGTTTGCACGCCGCCATTTTGATGATCATTTTCACGATTCCTAAACTCAATGATAGCACCAATGCCGGTCAATCCAGGGCTTGGATCGACTCCCCAAGCACCCTGTCTCCGCAGGCCCGAGGGACGAATTGAGAGTATTCTAAGTTCCAATTTTTCGATGGCACCCTGCTAGAATCGGCGGCTGAGACGCGATGCTTTGACTCGATCTCCCGATGCTGCCGCCGCGCAAAGCAATTCACGCAATGCCGTCCTCGCCGGCTTTCTGGGGTGGACCTTCGACGCCTTCGACTTCTTCATTCTTACCTTCGTTTTGCTTCCCGTCGCCAAGGAATTCCATCGTTCGATTCCGGATATCGCGCTGACCCTTACCGCCAGCCTGGCGATGCGTCCGGTGGGCGCTTTGCTTTTCGGATTGATGGCCGACCGTTACGGGCGCCGCCTTCCGCTGATGCTGGACATCGTTTTTTACTCGGTAGTCGAGTTCCTCACCGGGCTGGCGCCGAGCTATCGGATATTTTTCGCGCTGCGGCTGCTCTACGGCATCGGCATGGGCGGTGAGTGGGGAGTGGGTGCGTCGCTGGCGATGGAATCGGTTCCCATAAAATGGCGCGGCATTCTCTCCGGGCTGCTGCAGGAGGGCTACGCGCTGGGATATTTGCTGGCGGCGGTGGCGTATTTCAAAGTGTTCCCACATCTGGGTTGGCGGCCGATGTTCTTTATCGGAGGGCTGCCCGCGCTGCTGACTCTGTTTATCCGCGCCAAGGTAAAAGAACCGGAAGTGTGGCAGCGTTCGCGCACCAGCTGGAGCAGCTACCTGCGCACGATTTTTGCGAACTGGAAGCGATTCGTATATCTGGCGCTGCTGATGGCGATGATGAATTTCATCTCCCACGGCACTCAGGATATGTATCCCACCTACCTGCAGCAGCAACACGGATTTCTCCCGCGCACCACCGCTTTGGTCACCATCGTCTCGATGCTCGGAGCGATTCTAGGCGGCATTGTGATGGGACACTATTCTGATCGGCGCGGCCGGCGCCGGGCGATGCTTACTTCGGCGGTGGGCGCGCTGTTGCTGATCCCGATGTGGGTATTTGCGCCGAACCTGCCTTTGATTTTTCTGGGCGCGTTCCTGATGCAATTTATGGTGCAAGGCGCGTGGGGAGTGATCCCCGCACACATCAGCGAACTCTCACCGAACGAATTGCGCGGATTCTTTCCCGGATTCGCGTATCAAGTCGGTGTGCTGCTGGCGTCTTCCAGCGCGTTCATCGAATCAAAGATGAGCAGCCACATGACCTACGGTGAAGCGCTGGGAGTTTTTGCAGCGATCGTGCTGGTATTGGGAATCGTAGTGATCGCCCCGGGCCCGGAGGCCCATCGGATTTCTTTCGGGCCGCGGAGCGACTCCGCAGTTCCTCCCGCGGAACGACCAGGGGAGCAGACCGGGGGCGGGAGCTCGAAAAAGTAAAATCTGTAGCGATTCAGTGATTTCCGGTCGTTTAGGGAGATCCGAGACGGCATCTCTGCACGGCGGCGATTCAGAAATGGATGCTTTGATTGGGCGCGATGCGGTTGTGCTGGGTCTTGTGGTGCGCGAATCTTTGCACCGCTGTGCGAGGCTAGCACCGGGGGGCGCGGGAAACGAAGATGAATGTGGGTGGTTGATCGCGGTTAGAGGTATACCTAATAGACCAGAGAAAGCCGCTTTCGGCGCTCGACCCACTCCTCGCTCCCGAGAATTCTAGGAGTGACTTCGATGAGGCGCGGGAGCATGTTGAACACCGCCACTGGACCCCATTCGGTCCCCTTGCGAGTTCGATAGCCCTTCTTGTTGAGTTCCTCGGCCACCTTGGTCAGGGAAATATCCTGAATGATCAGCTCCATCATCGAAAAAAGAAACTGCATCTCCGGAGCATTTTCTTCGAGATGTTGGCAATCTGGGGAGACTTGGGCGCCGAATGGCGCTTCTTGGAGCCGCTGGGGCGTGGGGGCATCATCGCCCTCGACCTCGCGTTCCCATTCGAGGCCAACCAAGCGCCAGCCGGCGCGCTCGCGTTCGCGGAGATAGCTCAGGTCCAGCGGGCGATCGAATGCTTCCCGGATCCGTTCCGTTTTAGCCATTTGAGTTCTCCCTTCGGAGATGTTGAACGATCCAGTGCATGTCTTTGTCCATTCACGGTACTCTCTAGACGAATGGTGGCGCGGCACTTAACCCGCCGATGAGCGGGTCCAATCGCGCCTCGCTGTCCACTTGTGGGACGCGCCCTGAGCGAGACCGAACATCCCGACAACGGCCGCAGGCTCGGTCAAACCAGGTGGGATTAAGCACGACGGAAGGTGTTGCGGTGACAAATCCAACCGTACTGGTGGCGACGTGGAGCGACGGGCTGTTCGTTATCACCGGCGAAACCCGCCGGCAGGAGCTCGCCGGCCAGCCGGTCCGAGGGCTTGCGGCGGACGGACTCGGCGGCGCGATCGCAATCGTCGGAGGGCATGCGCTACGGCGGCGCACCGCCAACGGCGAGTGGACTACCATCGCCACCAGCCAAGTTGAACTGTCCTGCTGTATGGCCGTCGATGACACCATTTACGTTGGGACAGAGGAGGCGCGCATGCTGTGCGTCGTGGAGGGCAGCAAGCTCGATGGTCTGGCCGGTTTCGACTGCGTCCGAGGTCGGGACACATGGTATGCGGGGTCGGCGATTATTAACGGGCAGCGCATCGGCCCACCGCTTGGTATTCGCTCGGTTACTGCTACCCCGGACGGGGTGCTGCTCGTCAACGTTCACGTCGGAGGCATCGTGCGGTCGAGCGACGACGGAAGCACTTGGCAACCCACCATCGATATAGACACTGACGTCCACCAAGTGAGCGCCCACCCGACCGATCCTCGCATGGTCGCCGCGGCCTCCGGGGCCGGCCTGTGCGTAAGCCGCGATGCAGGAACGACGTGGGCCATAGAGCAGGAGGGCCTCCATGGATTGCACTGCTCGGCGGTAGCGTTTTCCGGCGACGATATCCTGGTGTCCGCGGCGGAGAGCCACTTCGCCCCGCATGGAGCAATCTATCGGCGGCCGATCAAAACCCATGGTTTGCTGGAGCCCCTCGGGGATGGCTTCCCGAGGTGGGTCGACGGTATCACTGACACCGATTGCATCGCCACACAGGCCTCAGCCATTGCGGTGGCCGATCAAGGCGGCCACCTGTACCTATCCAGCGATTGCGGGCGGACTTGGTCAGGCGGTGTGAAAGGCCTGCCAGCACCGAGCAGCGTCCTCATCGCTTAGCCCGTATTTCCACTCTTCCGGGTACGCCGCGATCGGCCGGAATCAGATCATCACATCAGCGGACACGGCTCGATCTCGCCACTCGACCGTGACGATAAGCCTGGGGGCCACCGTTGCCGCCTCGCCCTCGGTCAGAAGCGCTCGCTGGCGCAGCGCTTCGAGCGTGCCATGCAGCTTTTGTCGCTGCGCTTCGACGATCTCCCCCAGTTGCCGTTGGTATGCGGCCTGGTCGGTCCATACGATCGTAAAGCCGTCGGCCGGCTGCCAAGACATCTCCTTTTCCGGAACCCCGAGCCAGTGCGCGATTAGCCGATGCCGAGTGGAGGGATCGAGGTATTGAACTCCGTAGCACGATCCCCAGGGGCGATTCTCCTCGAAGCGCCGCGAGACGATACGGTCGCCATCGAGATCGACGACCGTCGGTGCGTTCGCTTGCGGATCATTTTCCTCGAGGTCGTAGGTGTACACCTGCGGCCATCCAGGTGTGGCTTCGCGGGATGCGAAGTCTGCGCACAATCCGCTCCCCACTCCTTCACTCGTTCGATTGGCGGAGGCCACGGTGATCCGTACCTCCTCCTCGGAGGCCGCGACAACGCTAGCCACGAATCCCATTCGATTCCGCATTCCCTGGCTGGGTTTCGGATCCTTCGCCAGCATCATCGATGCAATCCGCGCAAGAGCTCTGCTGGGGCCATAGCCACCGGTCGTTGCTAAGGACCAATCGCCCAGGGTCTGGCGCGACTCAAATAGAGGAAGCCGACTGATCAGGATGGCGGCCTGGGCCGGGAACACCTCCTCAACCGCATTGATCGCGGGAATCGGCACCTCGGCATTTTCCTGAATGAGGGCGTCGAGAACGGCGTTGACCGCAGTGATCGCTTGCCGCCGTGAGGCTTGAGAATCGTCACCGCCGTAGGCCGGCCCAACGGTGCAGTGTTCGAGCACGTCGGGCATTTCGGCGACGATCCTGGTGTCGTGGGTTCGCCGCGCGAAGTCGGCAGCCCACGCGATTAGCCGCGGGTCGCCGCTGTGCAGCCACTGATGGAGAATGTCGTAGTCGACCGTGGTTTCGTGGGTGATCGGAGGCGCTTGCGCGGTGAGCGCACCGGCCGTAGTGAGGAGAAACAGCGGCGTCAACCACAGACATTTCACGAGCAACCTCGGAAATCGAGCGCCCCACCTTCCCATCCCAGGCACGCGGCGTTGCCCAGGCTGAGAGAACTCCCCACTGATTGCGTTAGACTCCCGGGAAAGATGAAATGTTCCCGGGTCGCCTCCACCTTCCCGACCTTATATCCCCGTGCACGAATATTCCTTGACACGAATATATCTTTTGCAGCATATTCGCAGCGCCATGATGGCCACCCTGCGAGCTCTGGCTGAGCCCCACCGCTTTCACATCGTTGAGCTGCTGCGCGACGGGCCACGGCCGGTTGGCGATGTGGTTAACCATCTGGGCCTGCGCCAACCGCAAGTCTCCAAGCATCTGCGCATCCTCAGCAACGCCGGGCTGGTTGAGATGCGGGTGGACGCTCAGCGGCGTATCTATACCCTGCGTGCTGCGCCGCTGCAGGAGCTGGAGCGGTGGCTGGAGAGCTACCGGCGTCTCTGGGAGGCCAACTTTCAGCGCCTGGACGCCTTGCTCGACGAGATGAAGACGAGCGAGAAGAAGCGTAAGAAGACCAAACCATAGCGGAGCATCGCGCCGGAAGAACTTCGATGGCTCCGCAGAGATTTTGCTGAAATCGGAAAAAAGGAGAAAACCCGGTGCAGAAAATTACGCCATTTTTGTGGTTTGACCACCAAGCGGAAGAGGCCGCGAATTTTTACGTCTCCATTTTTAAAAATTCGAGGATCGTCAGCTTCTCCCGGAGGGGAGACGGAAGTGTATCGGGGGGAACATTCCAACTCGATGGACAGGAATTTCTCGCCTTCAACGGCGGGCCGCAATTCACGTTTTCGCCGGGGATATCGCTGTTCGTGGACTGTGAGACGCAGGAAGAAGTCGATGATCTGTGGGAGAAGCTCTCGGAAGGCGGGGAAAAGATACAGTGCGGCTGGCTGAAGGACAGATATGGGTTGTCGTGGCAGGTGATTCCGAGGGTCCTCCAGGAGATGTTGGGAGACCCAGACCGTGAAAAGGCAGCGAGAGTGATGAAGGCAATGCTGCAAATGAAGAAAATCGACATCGCGGGACTGCAGCGAGCTTTCGACGAGGGATAGCCGAGCGCCTTAAGGGAGCAGCCGAGCCCTACCGATTTTCTATCCGCATGCAGCCGAACTAGATCGTGGGAGGAGATTGTCGATGAAGACCGGCGGAAAACTACAAGTGACGGCCCGTTCAGAGCGCGAAATTGTGATCACCCGCGAATTCGATGCGCCGCGGCAGATGGTCTTTGACGCCATGACCAAACCCGACCTGCTCAAGCGCTGGCTCGGTGTGTTCGCCGGCTGGGAGCTAGCGGTGTGCGAGATCGATTTGCGGGTGGGCGGAACCTACCGTTGGGTGTGGCGGCAGAGTTCTGGCGGCAGCGAGATGGGCGTACGCGGCACTTACCGCGAGATCGTGCCGCCGGAGCGCGTGGTCTGCACCGAGCAGTTCGATGAGGCGTGGTACCCAGGTGAGGCGCTGCTGACCACCACATTTACCGAGCACGCTGGTACAACTACGCTCATGTTGACCATCCGGTACAGCTCGCGTGAGGCGCGCGACGGCGTCCTCCAGTCCCCCATGGAGCGCGGGCTCACCATCAGCTACAACAATCTGGCCGCACTTCTGGAGAACGGTGAGAATCGCCCGGCCAGCTCGTCGTGAAGTACGGGTGTTTCCGGCATTAGTGTGCTAAGTTTTTTGAGCCGGGCTGGGTGCCTGTTCTGTTGGCGCGGCAGAAAGCAGCTGGATGCCGAACTCTCCGAAACTCGTTTTGGTTGGGATTTTGCCGCAGGTGTTGGTGCTGGAGGCAGGCGACAACGCGGTTTGGTTGTCGGACGCCGGAAATTTGAAGATTGAGTTCGATCCGCAGCGATGCCCGTTTGGGTCGAATATCTTTCAGGCCCCGCAAGGATCGCAGATTTTAAGCGGGCCAATACGTCCGGGGACCAATCCTGGGTCGTATCGCTACCGTCTGTTTCTCAACGACCAGATGGTTGGCCAAGGAGAAATATTGCTTCGCTAGGCGTTCCCAGCGGGTGTGAAGACTATTCGATACGCAGGATCTCCAGGACATCGAGCCGGGCAATGCGTCGCGTGGCGGTCCAGATACTTGCGGACGCTACCAGCGCGATAAACAAAATCGACAAAATCAACGTAGCGAATTCAATGGAACTCGCCCCGGCAACCAAGCTTTCGAGAAAACGTCCGGTGAGCACAGCGCCGGCGATTCCGGAAATGGTCCCCGCCACCACCGCCAGTAAGCCCTGCCCCAGAAGCATTCCCCGAAGCCGGATGGGCGTGGCGCCGAGCGCCAGGCGCACCCCCATTTCACGTGTTCGTAGCGCGACCGCGTAGGAAACGACCCCGTAAATACCAATCACCGCCAGCAACAACGCAAATCCCGCGAAGGAAAGGACCGCAGTGCGGTAAAATTTCGGACGCGCCAGTGCGTCCTCCATGCGCTGCTCCATAGTCTTCACGCCGAATACGGGCACCTGGGTATCCACCGACCGGATCGTGTCGCGAATGGTAGGCAGCCAATCTTCGGCGCGGCCATCCACCCGCGCGACGAACGTCGACGCGAAACCACCCGGCGAATGCGCGGGAATGAAGATCTGATTGGCGTGGGCGGTCTCCATGGTCTCGGTCATGTAGTCCATTCCTTTGACCACGCCGATAATCTTCCACCGAGTATGCTCTCCCAGAGTGACCTGATGATCTAGGGCATCTGCCGGTGAACCAAATTCGGTCGCAAATCGCTCGTTGACGACAACAACCTCGGCGTCTGAACGTAGTTCCGCTCCGGTGAATTCACGCCCGTATAGGATGCGTCCCCCCATCGTTTTGAAATAGTCAGACCATACCGGGATCATCGCGGAATTCTGTTTGGCTGGATGACCGTCGAACCCGAATGGCCCGCCCACAAAACCATTGGCGTAGAGCGGAAGGAACTCCGTTTCACTGGCGCTGCGAACGCCGGGGAGCCGCCGGATGCGGTCAAGGGCCTCCTCGAAATAGGGAAGCTGGCGCCCATTGGCCCCGCGAGTCGTTCCGTCCAGCGACACACTTGCCGTGACCAGCCCTTTCCTATCGAACCCGCGATCGGTTCTCATCAGGCTAACGAACGCGCGCCCTATCGAAACCGATGCCGTCAGAAGGATGATCGTAAGCATCACCTGCCCGGCAACCAGCGTTTCGCGAATCACCCGCGCACTGCGGGCGCCGCTCGATCCGCGAGATCCGAATGCCTGGACGCGGCCCGCATAGAGTGACGGCAAGAGGCCAAAAAGCACGCTGCTTGCAATGGCCAGAGCAACCGCGAAAGCAAGTACCCATCCATCAAGAATTGAATAGGATTGCGTGGGTAATGGCGCCGGTTGAACCGTCACCGCTATAGAAGTAGTCCAGGACGCGACCAATAGCCCAGCGATCGCGGCAACCAATGAGAGAAGCAGGCACTCGGTAAATAACTGCTGCGCGATTCTCGCTCGACTTGCTCCGAGCGCGGAGCGTATCGCCAGTTCCGTGGAGCGATCCGCGGTGCGCGCCATCAAGAGATTCGCGACGTTTGAGCATGCGATGAGCAGAATCAATACCACCCCGGCCATGAGCATGAGTGAGGCCTTCTTCACCGGGCCGGCGAGTTCGTCTTGCAGTGAAATCATCTTGGGATAGTGCTCGAAGTTCCCGATCTTTCCTCGCTCCGGCCACAGGCGGTCGGCTTCCACCGTAAATGCCGCACCGGCTTGCGACCAAGTGATCCCTGGTTTCAACCGCACAATCGTTTCCCAGCCATTGTTGCCTGGGGAATACTCCGCAGCTTTCCAGAGATCGGTCTTGCTCGGATAGTTAAAACCGGCTGGCGCCACCCCAATAATGGTCAGGGGCGCCCCGTTGACACGAATGGTGGAACCGAGAACCCGCCGGTCGCCTGCAAAACGCTGTTGCCAGAGCCCGTAGCTGATTATCGCGACCGCATTTTTTCCAGGAGCGTCCTCACCCTCCCTGAACCATCGTCCGATGGCCGGCTGTGTACCGAGGATCGAGAAGAAATTCCAGGAAGTTTGGCAAATATGCCCCCTCGCCGGGTTCTGTAGCTCGCCGAGGTTGACATCGGTTTGCTCCGTGAGTGCGGCATCGGCGAGATAGGTGCTCTGCTGCTGACGCCATTCATGAAATTCCTTCGTGCTGCCGAGGGGCGGATAGAATGTTTCAAGCGAAGCCAGTCGGCTGGGGTCGTGAAATGGCAACGAGCGCAACAGCAGCGCGTTCACCACGCTGAAAATGCCCGTGTTTGCACCAATTCCAACGGCCAGGGCCAGGATCGCAAAACCGGTTTGCCCGGGACGGTTCCGCCATAGCCGCAGCGCGTGCCGGGCATCCTGGAGTACCTCACGCAACAACTGCAGCGGGATGGATACCGCCAAATCGGCTGCCAACCGAACCCAAAGTCTTGCCAGCGCGAAGACCCCGCTCGATTCGGCAAGTTCGTCAGAAAACTCGCGTTCCATCGGCCCCGCATAATCGTCCTGAAAACCAGCGGGATAGAGCCTCAGCAGAAACCGATAAATCTTCAATGAGCAAGAGGTGTCAGGCATGCTTGGACAATCCGAATGTGGCGGTTGCCAACTGCGCAAGTTCTCGCATCCGAGCGGCTTCAGCCTGCGCCACTTTACGGCCGTAATTGGTTATCCGGTAGTAGCGCCGCCTCTGGTCGTCCAGATGTGGATCGGGCCGGTCATCGGACTCCTCGATAAACCCTAACTCAAGCATCTTGCTGATGGATCCGTAGAGCACACCGGGCCCTAGTTTCAGTTGGCCATCGGTGCGCAGGGAAATCTCGCGTTTGAGGGCGTAGCCGTGCCGTTCGCCCTCCCCCAAAGACAACAGGATGTGGAAGAAGGCGGGAGATAGTGGCGGGAAATGGCCGGCGGGTTGTCGGTCCTTAGATGACATAATAGTACGAACTCCGACATAGTATTCCCTTGGTGCGACCGTTTTGTCAACCGCGAGATACCCGTCTCGGGAACGATCACCGTAGGAGCCGAAGTGGTTGTAAGATCGACCCGCACTTACCGGGACGGAGGGCTATGCCTATGCTGAATCGCCGAAGTTTTCTGATCGCCAGCGGACTTACCGCACTGGCCTCAACCAGAGTCATGGGGGCCAACGATACCATTCGCGTCGGACTGATCGGGGCCGGCGGGCGCATGCGCGGTCTGCTCGATGCTGCGGAGAAGGCCGGTCCGTACCAGATCGTCGCGGTGAGCGACGTGTATTCGCCCCACCGCGATGCGGTCAAAGAAAGGCCGAGCGGCACGGCCGCCACTACCCACCTGGACTACCGGGAAGTGATCGAACAAGACGTCGATGCATTATTCATCGCGTCGCCGGACCACTGGCACGTGCGCATGGCGGTGGACGCGCTGGCGGCGGGCAAAGACGTCTATCTCGAAAAGCCGGTCACCCATACTCTCGAGGAAGGAGCGGCGCTTACCCGTGCAGTTCGCTCGGGCAAACAGATTCTGCAGTGCGGCATGCAGCAGCGCAGTTGGGCGCATTTTCGTGACGCTGTCGATCTGATCCAGGGCGGAAGCCTGGGGCGTATCCCGCAAGTGCGAACGTATTGGTGGCAGAACTATCGCCTGAACTGGCCGACCAAACCTATCGATCCGCAGGCGCTGGATTGGAAGCTTTGGCTGGGGGCGGCGCCGGACCAGCAATTCAGCGAGGAGAAATTCAATCACTGGCGCTGGTACTGGAATTTTGGCGGCGGCGCCATGACCGATCTATTTACCCACTGGATCGATGTGGTGCATTGGGCCATGAAAACCGACCAGCCCAGTGCGGCGCAGATGCTGGCCGACAAATATGTTTTCGATCAGTGGGAATGTCCAGACACCATCCACGCCGCATTCCGCTACCCTGGGTTTGATGTGGGGTTCGAGGGCATGATGAATTCTTCCATCGATGATGGCGGCCTGGAGTTCCGTGGGACAGACGCGACGTTGAAGATCGATCGCAGCGGCTTCGCTGTGTACCGCGAGGGGGTACCGGCCGCGCAAAACCCGGTACTCTTGGAAAAAAGCTATCGCGACGGCACCATTGCCCACATGGAAAATTTCTTCGAGTGCATCAAGACCCGCAAAGAGCCCAACGCTCCCGTAGAAGCCGGGGTGGCCGCCGCGCGCGCAGGCCAAATCGGCAACTTCGTCTACCACCACGGAGGCCAGAGTGGGTGGCCGGCGAAGACCTCGGGCTGAGTTCTACTGCCCCGCGCCCAGTTCACGAATCCAAATATTCCGGAAGCGCACCGGATTGCCGTGATCCTGGAGAGCCAGCGGCAGCTTGTCCGGCGTCGCTCGGTAGGCAGGCCGCTCGTGGTGGGCCGTAGGACCCGACAGCTCCACATTGTCCTGCACCAGCACGCCATTATGCAGCACGCTCACTCGCGCCGGGCGCAGCACCTTGCTATCCTTGTCAAAATGCGGACGGTGAAAAATGATGTCATACGTCTGCCATTGTCCCGGCGGGCGCGAGGCGTTGACCTGCGGAGGAAATTGTCCGTATACCGCGGACGCCTGGCCGTCGGCGTAAGTCTTGCTCTGATAGGAATCCAACACCTGGATTTCGTAAAGGCCCATCAAGAACACCCCACTGTTCCCGCGTCCTTGATCCTCGCCAACCGGCGGCACCGGCTCGGCGAACTCGACATGCAATTGGCAGTCGCCGAACGCCTGGCGGGTGTGCAGGTAGCCGCTATGCGGCACCACTTCCATGTAACCATTCGCCACTTTCCACTTGGCCGGCTGGCCATCCTCGCCCGCCCAGGCGGATAAATCCTTGCCGTCGAATAGCACCACGGCATCGGATGGAGGCCGCCCCGGCGCATCCTGAGTACTCGCGGTTCCCGCATCAATCACCGGTGGCACGGGACGGTCCGGATCATTTGGCTTCCACCGCGGATCGACCTGCGCCACCGAAACCTGCGCCATGCAAAGGGCTAACGCCAGTGCTGGAACAATTCTTCTCATAAGCAGATACCTCGGCGCCACGATACACCAGATCGCCGGCGGAAAAAATGCGGCAAGCGCCGGCGTGCTCGCGGGGACGGAGACCGAGCCCGGCGCACAATTCCGAACCCAGCGCGGCGTTGAACTGTGTTTATATTTGTGATCGTTCATAGTACTAATACTAGAACTGCAATCGTCCACCAGCAGCGGAAATGCCACGGTCATGAACGGTCGCTGGGGTCTACCATGTGGTACACCTCGCTGCGGATGGATCGCTAAGGGTTCTATGGGATTCGCAACGGCATCCAGTTTCTGTTTAACAAATTCGATCCTCGAGTGAATCGATGCCCCGAATTATAAACCGCGGGGTGGACGTTTATCGTCCGGCGCGACAGGAACGCTCAACCAATCCTCAATTCATCTGGTAGCCCACCCATCGATCGCTGGGCCCTTTCCTTTCACTAAATCTTGCACGTAGCTAAATCGGCATCGGTAGATTGCAAGATTGTTGTTGCAAAGGGCGGGTGGGGGGAATATAAGCCGGTCATTGAGACGGGGTGGCGGTCTTCCGAAGGTATAGAACTTCTCGGCCACTGGGGGCGCGGCCGGGCATCCACACAGAATTCTCAAACAATCCAGATTGCGAGGTGCAGCGATGCGTTTGCGTAGACTGTCTTGCGCGTGCTTGGTTGTGGCCGGCTGCATTTGGATGGGGAGCGCCAACGTCGGGGGCCAGGTGAATACGGTGAACCTGGCCGGCACGGTTTCGGATCCTTCGGGCAGTGCGGTGCAAGGAGCGAAAGTAACCATCACCAGCCAAGCCACCGGCGTAGCGCGCAGCGCGGCGACCAACGCGAACGGACGCTACGAAATCATCGGACTGCCGCCGGGCGCATATTCGTTAGCGGTGGAGGCGAGCGGATTCGCGGCGCTGACCAGTCCTTCGCTCACCCTGGCTCTGGGCACCACCGCGGAATACAACCCGCAGCTCGGGTTGAGGAGCGCCGCGCAAACCATAACCGTGGAAGCGCGCACCGAGCTGGTAGAAACCTCCAAGACGGAAGTGTCGCAGAGCATTACCGGAACCCAAATCAACAACCTGCCCATCAACCGAAGGGACTACATCAATTTTGCGCTACTCACGCCGCAATCGGGCCGCGACGACACGCCCTCGATCGGCGCCGCTCCCACCAGCGGACTGAATTTTGGCGGGCAGCGCGGGCGCTCCAATGAGATTTCCGTCGACGGGGCCGACGCGGTGAACAATTCCGTGAACGGCGTGCGCGCCACCGTGTCTCAGGAAGCGGTGCAGGAATTTCAGGTGATCACCAGCAATTACATGCCGGAGTACGGCCGGGCCATGGGCGGCGTGGTGAACATTGTGACCAAGTCCGGCTCGAACGATCTGCACGGCAACATCTTTGGGTATCTGCGGCTGGCGGCGTTGCAGGCGCGCAATCCCTTCTCGGTCGACGGCAGCTTCAATCCCGCGACGGATGCGGTGGAGCTGACCCCGGTGAAGCAATCCTTCACCCGAGTACAGTCGGGCGCGACGCTGGGCGGACCGATTCAGAAGAACAAAACGTTTTTCTTTTTCGCCTACGAAACCATTCGCAGCGAGGCCACCGGCTTCACCAACATCGGAACGGATAACTTCGGATTGAAGCCGTCCGCAGTTCCCTGCTTCACCACCCCGTTGCTGCTGACGTCCACCCAAGCCGCGTATTTCACCAGCGCGATCAATGCCCAGACCGGAAACAGTCCCGCGAATTGCTCGCCGGCCTTGCCGGACGTGCAGGCGGCCGGTCTGGCGGGAGCATCCTCGGCGGTGGCGCTGTTCGGGAACACCCCGTATTACCCGGGAGCGACATTTCCAACCAGCGGTGCGCCGCTGCCGGCTTCCTACACGGGTCTAATCACGCTGCTGGGAAATTATCCGACCAAGGAAGACACCAACTTTTGGTCGCTGAAGCTCGATCACATCTGGAATAGCCGGAACACTTCGTTCGTTCGCGCGAGCCTCGCGCCGTCGTTCGTTACCGGCATTCAGGTAAACGCGGAGAATCAGAACTTCGGGCAAAATGCCGGAAACCGCACCTCGCTGCAGGACTCCCACGATTTCGACGTGGCCGGGCAGCACACCACCGCGATCCACGATAATTTATTCAATGAATTTCGCATGCAGTACGCGCGCCGATCGCTGCACTACGGATATTCGAACCTGCCTGGCGGGGACGATCCCGCCGTGAACATAACCGGCTACGCGTTCTTTGGCCGGGAACCATTTTCGACGGAAAACCTGGTGGAGCGGCGTTTCCAGTGGACCGACGACCTGACCTGGACCAAGGGCTCGCACACGGTCAAGTTTGGCGGCGACGTCAACCTGATCCAGAATCGCGCCATCGGCCCACAGCTCTTTGAGTTGAACTACGGCGGTGTATATACGTTCAGCAGCTTTACCAATCCGGCCGACGGCAATCCCGCCGCCACCCTCTCACCGGTGCAATCGTACGGTGCGGGCTTGCCGCAGGAGTTCATTCAAGGAATCGGGAACTCCAACCGGCCGTCGGACAACAAGACCCTCGGGGTGTTCGTTCAGGATAGTTGGAAGATCAATCCCCGCCTGACCATGAACTACGGTGTTCGTTACGACATCGAATGGACGCCCAACTTTGCACCGGCCAATGCCATCAACGCGACCGGAGAACAACTTTTCAAGGTGACCCAGGGCATTCCGGTGGACAAGAACAACGTGGCGCCGCGATTGGCGCTGGCGTGGGATCCGCGGGGAGACGGAAAAACGGTGGTCCGCGTGGGGTACGGAATATTTTACGATCATCCGCCCATCGCGTTGGCGTTTTTGGCCAATGCGTTCGACGGCTCGCAATCCACGCTGCTCGAAACCGGGCCGGGCGCGCCGTCGAGTGCGGACGTGAGCAATCCACTGAACTTTGGCGCGCTCAACGCCTCCTCCATATTTCAGGGCGTGCTGAGCGGCGCGATTACCGGTTGCTCGACGTCACTTCCCAGCATGTGTTACCAGCCCAGCCAGCAGCGGTTCAATGCGCTGTTTGCGAATTCGTTTTTCACCAATGACAATTACCTGAAATTTCAGACGCCTTACGGTTCGGGATACCCGCTGCCGTTTTTGCCGTTTACCATTCCGGTGGAGAAAGATTTTCAATACGCCTACGCGCAGCAAGGCAATTTGACCATGGAACGGGAAGTGGCGAAAAATCTGAAGGTCAGCGTGGCTTACAGCTATACCCACGGATTGCATTTGGACCACACCCAAAACCTGAGCACCACCAATCCCGCATTGCTGGCCGCCAACGACAACAATGCCATTCAATCGGGACTCGACCCTCCCGGGACCAGTCCGCTGGCCATCGTCAACGTGCCCGGAACCCCGGGATGCCAGCCCACGCCCGGTGGAGGAAGCGTGAACGTAATCGCTCCGACGATTTTGGGGGTGGCCTATCCGATCGGGAATAGCGGCTGTGCTGGGGCGCCGTTAGGATATGTTTCGGCGCCGGTGGTCTTTAACTATTTCCGCCGCCAGGGACCGAATCCATCGTTTGGGGGCATCGTTCCCGGAGGTTACTCGACGCTGGTCGGATTGGCGCAACTGGCAGGATATCCAACGGGATTTCCGGGCGCGGAAATTCCGTGGAGTGACGTGAACCCCCAGGTTTCTTCCGGGAATTCGGTGTACCACGCGTTGACCGTGACGGTGAACCAGCGGTTCGCAAACCACTTCGAGCTGCTTTCGGCCTACACCTGGTCGCATGCCTTGGATGATTCCACCGACCTTTCCACTCTGCTCAATCCGCAGGACAACAATTTTCCGGACCTGGAGCGAAGCAATTCGGATTTCGATCAGCGTCACCGCTGGATCACCAGTGCGGTGTACTTGAGTCCGGGGGCCCAGACCGGCGACAGCATGTGGAAGAAAATATTCGCCGGCTTCACGGTGGCGCCGATCATCGAAGTTGCTTCCGGACGGCCGTACAACGTGCTGATCGGCTACGACACCAACCTCGATTTCGGCACGGCTACTAATCGGCCCTCGGTACTTACCGCGGGCACCCCAGTGCCTGCTGGATTCCCCGCTCCCACGGTGTCGCCATACATCAAGGGAGCCGAATTTATCATTCCTACGCGCTGCATCGATTCGACCGGGGCTAGCTTTGGGCCCTATCCGGATGTGCCCACGCCTCCCACTGGCTGCACCGGCGATCTGGGAAGAAACGCATTTACCCGCCCTGGGTATTTCGATGTGGATCTGCGAATCTCGCGGCGCTTTCCGATCCACGAGCGGTGGAATGTGGAAGTGATCGCCGACGGGTTCAATATTTTGAACCGCTTTAACGTTGGAGATGTGAATCCGCTTTGCGATCCGACGGCAGGAAGCGCTTCGTGTCAGGCCGGGCAGCCTACCGCGGCGCTCGACCCGCGGACCTTTCAGTTCGCCTTGAAATTGAACTGGTAAGAGCACCCATAGCTACGAACGGTCGAGGTTTTGTGGGCGGTTGGTGGCGGTCGCACGCTTGAGCTCACTTTGGGTTAAACTGAATCGTTCCCACCTGGTGGAGGATTCGCGAAACTTATGAGTGTGCTGCTGGGCGTATGGGGGCTGGTGATTGCTGGGGGGGCGGTGGCGATCTTGCTTTGGATCGATCACCGGCGATCGGAGCAATCCGATCGCAACGTGGCCATGCTGCGGCAGGAGTTGCAGGCGCTGGTCGGACAGCAGGGGCAGGCGATTTCCGGGCAGGTGGGGCAATTGGCGCACTCGGTAACCACCCAACTCGGGCAGGTGCGCCAGGAACTGCAGAGCGGCGTGGCGAACACCGGAAAGCTGGCGACCGACGCGCAGCGCGAAGTGTCGCGGCAACTGGAAACCTCCAACGAGGCGATTCGGCGGATTAGCCAGCAAATCGGCGAGGTGCAGAAGGCCAGCCAGGATTTGTCGACGGCTTCTCACGCCCTGGAAACGGTTTTGGGCGGAGCAAAATCGCGCGGGGCGCTGGGAGAAATCGCTCTGGAGCGTCTGCTGGAAGATGCGCTGCCGCAGGCGGCCTACGAAGTGCAACACCGCTTCACCACCGGGAGCATTGTGGATGCGGTGGTCCGCAGCGGCGATCGGCTATTGTGCATCGATTCGAAGTTCCCACTCGAGGCCTACCGCCGGATGCTGGATTCCGGAGAGGACGCGCGCAAGGAATTTTCGGTGGCGGTGCGCAAGCATGCCGAATCGATCGCCGAGAAATATATATTGCCGGGTGAACATACCCTCGAATTTGCGCTGATGTTCGTGCCGTCGGAAGGCGTGTACTACGAATTGCTGATGACCGAGGATTCCAAGTACGGCCGGCTGGATGAATTCTGCCGCTTGCTGAAAGTTTTTCCAGTGTCGCCGAACACCTGCTACGCGTACTTGTGCGCGATCGCGATGAGTCTGCGCGGCTTGAAGGTGGAAGAGAATGCCCGACGGCTGCTGGCAAGTATGGCTGGGCTGCAGAAGCAGTTCGACGGCCTGGAAGAGGCGCACAACAAGCTCGGGACCCATTTGCGGAACGCGCAGGGCACTTACGACGACGCAGCCAAAAGATTGATGCGGGCGCGCGATACGGTCGATTCGATGTCGGAAGGGACATTGCCGGATTTGCAAGTGCTGCCGGAATTGCCTGCTGATGAGCCGGAACCGGTTCAGAGAACTTCGCGGCTTTTTTCGGAGTAAGAACCGTACGTCGACCCCCCCCCACGTCAAGCCCGCCCGGTGGGGCGCCCACCTTCCACAACTCCGTCAGACCCGCAGTGTTCCCCAAAAACATAGATGAAAACCAACCCCCACCCGCGGCGCTAGTCTCCGCGCAGGGCTTCGCGCGCGGAATCGATCCAAAAGCCGAATGGGCCTAGGGACTGCCCCGAGAAATAGTGTTGCAGCCCGCGTTCGATTTTGCGCGCTTCTCGGGGGCGCTTCTGGAGGCGTGCGATCAGGGGCTCCAGGCGGCGTTGCTGTTTGTCGGTGGCATGGCGGCGCGCCTCGATCAGGAATTGCTCGGCAGCATCAGGGTCCGGAGGCAGCCCGGACCGGTGAATCAATTTTACGGAAAAAGAAAAATCGCCGGGAGCCAGGCCTTCGACCGTGAAGTCCGCGATGTTGTCGTCGGCGCCATGGGTTCTCACAAGCTGCAGGTCGCCGTCAGGAAAGCGCAAGGTATTGGGTGTGTGATTTTTTACTTCGAGGTCCAGCGCGTGATCGGTTCCTACGGCGCGCACTTCCAATTTCGATCTTCTCCCCGGCTCGACTGGATGGGTGGTGGCGTCGAACTCGAATGAGACCACCGTCAGCGGCGCGGAAGCGGCGTGGCCCGCGGAGTTGATCACGATTCTAGCCTCACCGGGTTTGATGCGAGGTCCTGGCAGCAGCACCAAAGCTGCGGGAGAAGCGGCGAGGACCAGGGCGTGCTGTCCGCTGACGGTTACGTCGTTGGCGTCCGCATCACCTTGAAAGCCGCTGCCGCGGATGACGAAGCCATCCCGCAGCGAGACAAATGGCGGGACGTTGGCGATAGTCACCGTCGATGCCGACGACAGTGGAACCACGACGGCGGCGGCTTGGCCCGGACCCACGGTGATCTTGGCAAGGAACGGGCCGCTGCGAGGAGGTACGGTGAACTTCGCGCGGCCGGTGGCGTCGGTGTGAATTACTTGACCATTGCCTATATCCAGCGGAACGCCTGGGACCAAGCGGCCACTGGCATCGAGCACCGCTAGCGTGGCGGGCTGCCCGGCCACCACCCGCGGAGGCAGGATGATCGAACCGAAAGCGGTGATGGTTTGTGGCCGCGGCGGCGCGGGGCTCGGGCGGCTTGTGGCGGGACCGACGGCGGAAGCGATAAATGCCGACAGAAGTAGCGAAGGGAGGGCGGCTCTGAGGCGCACGGCGTGATTATATTCGTCAGCGGGCGATATTCGATAGGTGATAGTTCGGGGGATTTCTTGGCACGGCCCGGAGTCTACGGTTCTAAGCCTTTATTCTTTTCCGGGTTTGTGCTGGTGGGCGTTAGGCCCCAAAAAGGATCCGGTGACGGGTGTCTCCCACAAAATGCGACAACCGCGACGGCGCGGCGTCAGGGATCCAGGCGAATTACGAACGCCGTGGAATGGGTTTCGTCGTGAAGTTGGGCGGCTAGCTGCGAGGCGGCATCCTCGGTGACAACCCGGCCCACGCGGACGCGATAGAACATTCCGTTGGGCGAATCGTAAGGCACTACCGAGGCCGGAGTGAAGCGCTCAGCCAGACGGTCGCGGAGTTTGTCGGCATTCCCCCTCTCGAGGAAGGCGCCTACCTGGACGCCGAAGAAACCGGCGGTGGGATTGGCGGTACCGCCGACTAGTTCCAGGCGCACTGGCGCGGTGCCGGGGCCGAGCATGTCGATGGCGCGCGCAGCGGAGAGAGAAAGATCGATGATCCGATTGGCGACGAATGGGCCACGGTCGTTGATGCGCACCTGGGTTTGTTTTCCGGTGGCAAGATTGGTGACGCGGACGATCGAATTGAACGGTAAGGTGCGATGCGCGGCGGTGAATTGATACATGTCGTAAATTTCGCCGTTCGCTGCGCGGCGGCCGTTGAAGGGGTCGCCGTACCAGGATGCCACTCCCTGTTCCACATACTGGCCGGGAATCGCAGGCATGCGTTCCGCGGACGGCGGCGCGCCGGAGGGCGCCGATGCAGACGGGGTGCGGGAGGGACGCGATGTGCCGGAGGGCGGCGCGCTGGAGGGCGCCTGAGTGACTTGGGTGCGATGCGCGCAGCCGGCAACCAGTAGCAGCGCCGCCGCAGACTCGAGCAGGAAATACGCCAGGGAGCCGAACCGGTGCGTCGCACGCTGGCGGCTCGCAGGCGAACTCAAGCGCTAATCCGATTCAATTTTTCTGCCGCCATTTCAGCTATTATAGGTAGGCAAAAAATTTCACGCAAGGAACCTACTTGGCGCTCCCAATCCGTTGGCGCTGGAAATTCGAAAGATTCGTCGAACAGTTGAAGGGGTTTTGGGGAGGCGGCACGAAAGAGCCGCCCCGGCCTCGTCTGTGCCCGGCATGCGGGACGCTGGTGGGCGCGAGCGCGTCGAAATGCCACCAGTGCGGCGCGAGCATGACGTACTCGCTGGCCGCGGCCAGCCGTTCGCTCGGAGGCATCTTCAAATCCGATGCGCCGGTGACCTACGTCATCCTGCTGGTGACCTGCGCGTTATTCGGTTTCAGCCTGATGGCTACCATCCGCGCGGCCGGCGAATTCACACCGCCCAGCGGCGGGATCGGCGGCCTTTTCAATCTGGGAGCGATTTCTGGTTCCATATTGAACCGGCTGGGAGCGTCGCTGCCTCTGCCATACGACCTACATGAACCCTGGCGATTTATCATGGCGGTTTTTCTGCATGGCAGCATATTGCACATCGGTTTCAACATGTGGGTGATCATGGATGTGGGCCCGCAGATTGAGGAGTTGTACGGTTCGGCCAGATATTTGTTCATTTACGTTTTCACCGGCGCGTTCGGATATTTAGTGAGCTCGTTTTTTGGACGATTTAGCGTCGGGGCGTCGGGCTCATTACTCGGATTGATCGGGGTGATGCTGGCATTGACCACCGGCCGGCACACCGCGGGCATGCAAATGCTGCGCTCGCAACTGATTCGCTGGCTGATCTATATCGCGGTGATGGGCTTCTTGATGCCGGGAATCGATAACTTCGCGCACATCGGAGGATTTGCCTCGGGGTACGCGCTGGGCCGGATCATGCTGGATCGTGCGCCGGTGGATGCTGCGGAACGGAAACGGGCATACGCGCTGGGGTGGTTGGCTGGTGCGGCAGTGGTGGTGAGTTTTGGTTTTATGGTGATGTATTTCCTGCATTCCAGCTGAGTGTCGGCACGCGGTGCAGAAAACCAACCGCAAACCGCGAAGGCCGCGACACGACTAGGGCTGGGAGTGCAGACGCTTCGAACCGGATATGGCGTAGTGGAAGCCGGAGATCAGCACCAGCGCCGCGACCAAGTAGGTGCAGATTTCACGGGCTACCGATAGCGGGTGGCTGATCGTTAGTTGCAGGACGATCACGATCAGCACCAAAAGAATCTCTACGGTGGTGGCCGCTTTTCCCCAAATGCTGGGCGGGAAGGTCATCGAACCCACCGCCGCTAGAATCACCGCGCACGCGATCAGGATCAGGACATCGCGGCCAAGAACCATGATCGCCAACCACCAGGCGATTTTCCCTTTTAACGCCAAAACCAAGTAGGAAGAAGATAGAAGCAATTTGTCCGCAATGGGATCGAGGTACGCGCCCAGCGGCGTGCGCTGGTTCAGGATGCGAGCCAGCAGGCCATCCAATCCGTCGCTCAGTCCGGCTGCAATCAAAATCCCTAGCGCCCAATCGTAACGGTCATAGTGGATGGCAATAATCAGGAACGGCAGAAATCCCAAGCGGATTAAGGTGAGCTGATTGGGGACGCTGAAGATGCGGGTCTGCATCAGGAGATTCCGGGCTGAACACCGTCAGGAAAATTGCGCTAGATAAGACTTCAGCGACTGCCCAACTTTTCTCTCGAAAATATCCGCCAGCGAAGGAATCGCGCCGCAAGGCTCATCCAGAGAAATTCGTTCGATGCGCAGCATGGGCAGAAAAAGAGTGGGCAGGCCCATGGGGGCACCCTCGCCTTCGGGATGGAGGACTTGCCTTATGAATTCGTCGAATGAATTTACGTCCACGGCGCGCAGGGTCACTCCCGCGGTAGAGATCTCCATCAGCTCTCCCCAAACCTTTTCTTTGGGCGTGTGAACGCTGACGACTACGATGGAATGTGGTTGCACGTCATGTGGTCCGGCCCAGATATTACCCTAGAACCGGTTCCCGGGCACGTAGGTCGGAGTGCCAAGATTCGTGGCGGACACTACGGAGCGGAGCTCAGCATTCCATCACTTTCAGGGTGGCGGCTTGGCGAAGTGCGGGCTCGGTAGCCTTTTGGACTTCTTCGGCGGTGACCTCGGGGGCTAGTTCGCGCAGGACCAGCCCTTCCGGGGTGACGTCGATCACCGCGAGCTCAGTGACTATGGTGTTGACTACCCGCAGTCCGGTTAGCGGCAGCGCGCATTTCTTTACGATTTTGGGTTTGCCGTCCTTGTTCGAGTGCTCCATCGCGATGATCACGCGCCGCGCGCCCGCGACCAAATCCATTGCCCCGCCCATGCCTTTCAGCATTTTGCCGGGGATCGCCCAATTGGCCAGATTGCCTTGCTCATCCACTTCGAGCGCGCCGAGAACGGTCAAGTCGATTCGTCCGCCGCGAATCATGGCGAAGGATTCGGCGCTCGAAAAATAACTCGAGCCGGGAATTTCGGTGATGGTTTCTTTTCCCGCATTAATCAGGTCGGGATCTTCTTCGCCTTCGAAGGGATATGGCCCGATGCCGAGCATGCCATTTTCCGATTGCAGGATCACTTCGATGCCGGGCGGCAAATAATTGGGAATCAGCGTGGGCAGGCCGATGCCCAGGTTGACGTAATCGCCGTCGCGCAATTCGCGCGCTACCCGGCGGGCAATCATTTCGCGCTTGTCGGTAACGGGCGGCATTCTAAATTTCCTCCGGTGGCAGCGGCGCGGGACTCACGGCCGTTTGCGCACGGTGCGGCGCTCAATTCGCTTGCGATGGTCTTTGCCCTCGAAAATGGCGTCGACGTAAATCCCGGGAGTGTGGATGCAATCGGGATCGAGCGCGCCAAGTTCGACGATCTTTTCCACCTCGGCAATGGTGTGATCCGCGGCGGTGGCCATCATCTCGTTGTAGTTGCGCGCGGTCTTGCGATACACCAGGTTTCCCCAGCGGTCGCCCTTCCACGCCTTGATGAACGCGAAATCCGCGCGAATCGAGGGAATTAGCAAATACTGCCGGCCATTGAATTCGCGCACCTCGCGGCCCTCCGCGGCCAGCGTGCCGTAGCCGGTGGGAGTGTAGAAGGCGGGGATGCCCGCGCCGCCGCAGCGAATTCTTTCCGCGAGCGTGCCTTGTGGATTGAGCTCGACGTCGATTTCCTTGTGGAGAGCGAGTTGCTCGAACAATTTATTTTCGCCCACGTAGCTCGCCAGGATCTTCTTCACTTGGCGGGACTGCAGCAGGACGCCGATGCCGAAGTCGTCCACGCCGGCGTTATTGGAGATCAAGGTAAGATCGCGGGAACCTTTGCTGCGAAGGGCTTCAATGAGATTTTCGGGAATGCCGCACAGGCCGAATCCGCCGAGCATGATGGTGGCGCCGTCGGGAATCTTGGCGACAGCGGTTGCGGCATCGGCGATGCGTTTATCCACAGGAGCGTCTCCCTAGCCCGAGCAGCCGGAACCAGGAGTTTACTGCAAGTTGTTCAGAATTTTGTAAAGTCCGTTGGCGGCTTCGAATTCGTCTTCCAATTCCCGGCTGCGCAGGACGTTGCGCAGATGATCGATGGCCTGAGAAAAGCGATCCAGCGTGCGCTGAATATTTTCCGTATTGGTCAAGCAAACGTCGCGCCACACGCTGTAGGGACTGCCGGCTAGGCGGAGGGTGTCGCGCAGGCCGCTGCCCGCCAGGGTCAGTGGAAGGCCGGTTTCATCGAGCTCATCGAGCACCACCCGCGCCAGAGCGACGGCCGCGAGCTGCGGCAGGTGCGAAACGACGCCCACCGCCCAGTCATGGGTATCCGCATCGGACCAAACCGGCTGAGCGCCGATGACCCGCAGCAACTCGGCAAAATTCTGGACCCGCGGGTCGGAGTCACTTTCGTGCGCGATCAACGCGTAACGCGCGCCGCGAAACAGATTCGCGTCGGCACCTTCGATTCCCGAGGATTCCTTTCCGGCCAGGGGATGCCCACCCAGGAACCGGGCGCTACCGTCCGCGGTAAAGTGCTGCTGCGCCAATTTGCAGACTACCGCCTTGCTGCTGCATGCATCGGTCACCAGCGCGCCAGGCTTTGCGGCTTCGGCGACGGCGGGCAGAAAATCGAGGGCGGCGTTGGCCGGTAGCGCGATGTAGACCAGATCGGCATCGCGAACACTGGAAGCGAGAGTGCTCGCCCATTCGTCAATCGCACCCAGCGCTTTGGCGCGGCCCATCGTCTCGGAGCGGTCCCACCCCACGATTCGCGCTCCGGGAAGTTCCTTACGGATCGCCAACGCAAAGGAACCGCCAATCAAACCGATACCGAGAATGGCGATGCGTGGGAAAGCCGCGGATGCCGGCGAGGCCATTATTCCGCCACGCGCCGGCCAACTGCCGGTGCGATGATGCGTAGTTCGGTCATGAGCTTCGCGAATTGATCCGGGAAGAGCGATTGCGCGCCGTCGGAAAGAGCGTGCTCGGGATCGTGATGGACTTCGATCAAAAGTCCATCGCCGCCGGCGGCCACCGCGGCGCGGGCCATGGGAGCTACTTTGTCGCGGCGTCCGGTACCGTGGGATGGATCGGCCACGATGGGGAGGTGCGAAAGTTTTTGGATCACCGGAATCGCGGCGATATCGAAGGTGTTGCGGGTGGAAGTCTCAAACGTGCGAATGCCGCGCTCGCAGAGAATGACATTGTAATTTTCGCCGGACATGATGTATTCCGCGCTCAGCAGCAGCTCTTCGATGGTGGCCGAGAGGCCGCGCTTCAGCAGCACCGGCTTGCGCACCTCGCCCAGCGCCCGGAGCAAGTGATAGTTCTGCATGTTGCGCGCCCCCACCTGCAATAGATCGACGTACTGCATCAGCAGATCTACTTGCGAAGGATCCATCACCTCGCTGACCACCAACAGGCCGTTGCGGTCGGCCGCGGTGCGCATTAACTTCAGGCCTTCCTCGCCCATGCCTTGAAAAGTGTAAGGAGAACTGCGCGGCTTAAATGCCCCGCCGCGCAAGATTCTAGCGCCGGCGCGGGCGACGCTCTCCGCGATGGTATTGATCTGGAATTCGGATTCAACCGCGCAAGGACCGGCAGCCACCACCACTTCGGGGCCACCGATTTTGACGCCCTTGCCAAGATCCACGATGGTGCCTTCGGGCCGCCACTGCCGGCTGGCCAGCTTGTAAGGCTGGGTGATGCGCACGACTTCGCGCACACCCTCGAGCAACTCGATATCGCGGGGATCGAAATCGGGATGAACGCCCACCGCGCCGAGGACCGTGTGGCTTTCACCCGTGGAACGATGAATACTGAAACCATGAGAGACCAGACGATCGATCACATTCTGAATCTGAACGTCGGTCGCTTCCGCGTGCATGACGACAACCATTTAGACTCTCCCCACATGCCGGATATTTGTCCCGGTCGGGTAGCCTATGACGAAAAGGCGGGACAAGAAACTCGTCGAACTGCGCGGCGCGATAAAGGCCGCTATGAATCTCTCACGATTTAATCTTCGGCGCAGCCTGCCGTTCCTGCAGCGCTTCGCGGGTCTCCAGCGAACGCGCTTCGTCGATCACCCGCTCGAACAGGCGGCGAATCGCCGTGTCGTCCAGCGGACCGGAGTTGGCGCGTTCGGCGTTATTCAACACATCTTTCTCGCGATCCGGCTGATATACCGGCAGACCCACGGCGCGCTTCAGACGACCGATTTCGATGGCGCATCGCGCTCGCTCGTTGAACAGCTCAAGAAGCTGGCGATCGATGGCGTCGATGCGGCGGCGCCAATCTTCGATCGATTCCGGTGTCATGCGTTGTCATCCTTGGCGCGCCGGCTGACGCCGTCGCGTCCCGCTCGCTTCAAGCGGCCAACCAGGTCGCCCACCGCTTCGGCGGCGGCATCCGCGGACGAAGACTGCTCGACCGCGGCAACAATCGCCGAGCCCACCACTACGGCGTCGGCAATTCCGCCAAGCACCGAAACATGTGACGGCAGCGAAACGCCGAATCCCACCGCGATGGGCAAACGCGTCTGCGCACGCACTCGCCGGACCAGCTCCGGAAGGTCTGCGGGCAGCGCGTCCCGCGTGCCGGTAACCCCAGTGCGCGAAATCAGATACAGAAACCCGGACGAGGCCTGGGCGATGAGCGCCAGGCGGACCTCGGTGGAAGTCGGCGCGGCCAGAAAAATCGTATCCAGTCCACGCGACTGCATCGCCGCGCGATAGTCCGCGGACTCCTCGGGAATCACATCGGTGATCAGCACTCCACTGGCGCCCGCAGCCGCAGCTGCCGCGGCCAATTTATCGAGTCCCATCTGCAATACCGGATTGTAATAACTGAAGAGCACCAAGGGTACCGCAGTTTTCACCCGGAGCTTGCTCACCAGATCGAGCACCGAATGTAACGACGTCCCGCCGCGCAGGGCTCGCTCGCTGGCGCGCTGGATCACCGGGCCGTCCGCCAGGGGATCGCTGAACGGCACACCCAATTCGATCACGTCGGCACCCGCCGCGACGGCGGCAAGCACGATTTTTTCCGTAGCGTCCAGCGTGGGATCGCCGGCGGTGACGTAGGCCACCAGGCCCATTTCCCCCGCCTGCGAAAGGGCTTGGAACTTCGCGGCAATGGGCCGCGCGGCGGACGGCGGCATTACCGACGGAGTGGGCGCGGTTTCAGACATGTTGCGCCAGAATCTCCATATCCTTGTCGCCGCGTCCGGAAATATTCAGAATCCAGATTTCGTTGGGACTGGCCTTTGGCGCGCGGCGAATTACTTCGGCCACCGCATGAGCGGATTCGAGCGCGGGGATGATGCCTTCGGTGCGCGCCAGGGTGCGCGCGGCGTCGAGCGCCGCGGCGTCATCCACCGCCGTGTAGTCCGCACGGGCCGTTTGGGAGAGCCACGCATGCTCTGGGCCGACCGCTGCATAGTCGAGGCCCGCGGAAACGGAATGGGTGGTGGCGATTTGGCCATCGCCGTCCTGCAACACGTAGGTGTAAGTACCCTGCAGCACGCCCACGGCCGCGCCGGTAAAGCCCGCATGAGCCGCTAGCCGCGCGGCGTGTTCGCCCAATTGCTTTCCGCGGCCGCCGGCTTCTACTCCGGTCATGGCCACGCCCGCATCACCCAGAAATTCATGGAAGAGTCCGATGGCGTTCGAGCCTCCGCCGACACACGCGAAAAGATGATCCGGCAGCCGTCCCGCGGACTGCAGAATTTGCGCACGGGCCTCGCGGCCGATGACCGACTGAAAATCGCGTACCATCATCGGGTAGGGATGAGGTCCAAGCGCCGAGCCCAGTAGGTAATACGTGTCGCGGACGTTGGTTACCCAATCGCGCAGCGCTTCGCTGATGGCATCCTTCAGAGTGCGGCTTCCCGCGTCGACCCCCGCCACTTTAGCGCCCAGCATATTCATGCGCGAAACGTTGAGCGCCTGGCGCTTCATGTCCTCGGTGCCCATGTAGACGATGCAATCCAGATCCAGCAACGCGGCCACCGCCGCGGTGGCCACTCCGTGCTGGCCCGCGCCGGTTTCCGCGATCACCCGCTTTTTCGCCATGCGCTGGCACAGCAAACCTTGCCCCAGGCAGTTATTGATTTTGTGCGCGCCGGTATGCAGCAAATCTTCGCGCTTCAGGTAAATCGCCGGACCGCCGAGGTGCTTCGACAAATTTTCCGCCGCGAAATAGCGGCGTGGGACGCCCGGCAAAATCGCGCAGTAGTGCCGCGAGCCGATTCTGGAAGGCAGGGTCGGCTTTGGCCGCGTCGTAGGCGCTTTCCAGCTCTTCGAGCGGAGCCATCAGGGTTTCCGGCACGTACTGCCCCCCGAAGGCGCCGTAGCGCCCGCGCGAGCCAACGGCCGCTTCTTTGGAACCGCCGGATAGCGTCATTCCATCTCCCTTGAAGCGTCGCCCACCGCGCGCACTAATTCCTCCATGCGAATGGGGTCTTTTTTCCCGGGGCTGCTTTCTACCCCGCCGCAAACATCAACCATAAATGGATGGGCCGCGCGAATCGCCGCTCCCACATTCTCGGGAGTGAGCCCGCCGGCTACGATGATCGGTCCGTACTTGCGCGAGCGCCGGGCGATCGCCCAGTTAAATGTTTTCCCGGTACCGCCGCGGCGATTGGGCGAATGGCCATCGAGAAGGAAGAATTCGGCCGCGCTATAGCGATCCAGATTCTTGGGTTGAAAATGCGGCCCCACTTGAAACGCCTTGATCACCGGATAATGATGCGCCAGCTCCCGCACCGCCGAGGGCGATTCGTTTCCGTGAAGCTGCAGCACATTCAAATCCACCGCGCGCGCCAGCTTCAGGATGTCTTTCGCCGGCGCGTTCACGAATACTCCCGCAGTTTGTATGCGCCGCGGCAAGCGGCCGGCAATGCGCCGGGCGTCGTCGGGCGCAATGTAGCGCGGGCTCTTGGGGTAAAAATTGAATCCCAGGACATGCGCGCCGGCCTCTACCGCGTGGCGAGCATCGGTCCAATTGGTGATCCCGCAAATTTTAATTCGTATCATGGAACCTCTACGGCGCACACCCCGGGGTGTTTCACTTCTTTAAGTTGCTATCGATCCGCTCGCGAGGGCTGCCAGCATTTCCTGCAGACCTTCCGCGGGGTTCGCACGGCTCATAAATTGTTCGCCAATCAGGAACGCATCGAAACCTGCCCGGCGCAATTTCTCGATGTCTTCGGCGGAATGGATTCCGGATTCGCTCACCGCGATGCAATCGTCCGGAATCGAATCGATCAGCGCCAGCGAAGTTTCCAGGCGCACTTCAAAAGTGGTGAGGTCGCGGTTGTTCACCCCGATGATGCGCGCGCCTGCGTTTGTGGCGCGGGCTATTTCGGCTACGGTGTGGACTTCCACCAACGGCTCCATCTTCAATTCCCTGCCGAGCGCCAGTAGTTCGGCCAATTGCTGGTCGGTCAGAATCGCCACGATCAAAAGGAAGGAATCCGCGCCCGCGGCGCGGGTTTCCCACACCTGCCAGGGGTCCACGATGAAATCTTTGCGCAGGATAGGAATGCCTGCTATTTTGCGCGCCTCGCGTAGATGCAGCAGCGAACCTTGGAAAAATTCTTCTTCGGTCAGCACCGAGAGGGCTGCGGCTCCGGCAGCTTCGAAGCCCTGGGCCAACTCCGCCGGCCGATACTCCTCGCGGAAAACACCACGTGACGGAGAGGCTTTTTTGGATTCGGCGATTACGTTCCAGCGGTTGGTAGCGACTGCACCGGCAAAATCGCGTGGTGGCGGGGCTTTTTCTTTCGCGGCAATCTTCAGGGCGACCAGCGGCAAGACGCGCTGGCGATGCGCAATGGCGTCGCGCCGCGCGGACACAATGCGTGCAAGAATATTTTCCGGATTTGGTCCCGCACTCATGGCAAAAATATAAGGTATCCCTGTCGAGGCAGGGGGAAAAGTCGCTTCCGCTATGCTAGACGCCGCGTGGGCAGATGTCAATTTCCGCCGGGTGGCGTGGGGTTGGCAGACCTATCCAGCAAGGGCAGGAACAGTACTAGCAGCAGCCGCGGCAGCCGTTTCCTCAGGATACTTCCACGCATAAGACCGATAAAGCGTATCGCGTTGCGCCGGAATATACCCGGCATCCGAAATGATGCGTCGCAACTCCGCCTCATTGGTCCGATTGCGAACCCCCGCCGCAAACACTACATTCTCCTCGATCAAAATACTTCCCACGTCGTCTGCGCCGAACTGCAGTCCCACCTGGCAAACTTTAATTCCGGGCGTAAGCCAACTGGACTGCACGTGATCGATGTTGTCGAGGTACAACCGGCTAATCGCCAGCGTCTTCAAATAGTCCGCGGCAGTAGCCTCCGGCACTTTCTTCCCAAGCGGAGTATTGTCCGGCGCAAAAATCCAAGGAATAAACGCGGTGAAACCGCCGGTCTCTTCCTGCAACCGCCGCACCCGTTCGAAATGGCTAACCCGGTGGCGGTATTCCTCGCCGCACCCAAACATCATCGTGGCGGTGGTGCGCATACCCAGCGAGTGCGCGGTGCGGTGAACCACTTCCCAATCCTCTGACGTGCACTTCAGCCGCGAAATCCGCGTGCGCACTTCGTCGTCCAAAACTTCCGCGCCGCCGCCAGGAATGGAATCCAGCCCGGCATCCATCAGCCGCGCGATCACGTCGTGCACCGTAAGCCCGGAAACTTCGGCGATGCAATTAATTTCCGGTGCGGAAAAGCAGTGCAGATGAATCTGCGGATAGCGTTGCTTGATCGAGCTAAGCATGTTTTCGTAAAACTCGATCCGCAAGTCCGGATGCAGCCCGCCCTGCATCAGCACCCCCGTGCCGCCAACCAGAATCATCTCGTCGATTTTCTGATAGATGTCTTCCAGCGGCAGAACGTATCCGTCCTTAGCCCCCAGCGGCCGGTAGAACGCGCAAAAAGAACAATATTCGGTGCAGAAATTGGTGTAGTTGATATTGCGATCGATTTGGTAGGTAGCCACGCGAGGATCCGTCTTGCGCCGGCGCACTTCGTTCGCAGCCATACCGATCCCGATCAGGTCATGCGACTCAAACAGCTCGAGCGCTTCTTGTTGTGATATTCCCATAGTAGCCCCGACAATCGTGTCGGAAAAAACTCCTAATCCACAGGCTGCACTTCTCCAGAATACGATCACGACCTAAATCTGCACGAACGCCGCGTCTTGCTGTTACCGCCCCAGCGCCGGTGAAAACAGCCTCACCGTCCTGCCCGCGCACCCGCGCCGGGAACGGCCTGCGCCGCAGCGAACCGCAGGGGCTTGGCGTGAGGGATCGCTCCCACCGCAGCGCATTTTTGGTAATAAAGCTCGAGGCCGGCCAGGAAACCCGGCTCCAATCCAAAATGAATATTCTCCGTAAGGTAGCGCTCCAGCGCTTTCGGCGGCAAGTCGAGTTGGATCGACGCAGCCTCGGCGATCTCCGCAATTCGCTCCTGCCCATACTGCAGCGAACTCCGAAAGTCAGCAGCTACGTCCGGAGTAAGTGCATCCGGACGCCCCGCCCAAATCGCCAGCACACAAGGCTTCCCAGTAAGCTCGCGCCACTGGTAAGCCACGTCGTAGACGAACAGCGTCTCAAAGCCGGGAACCGGCATTTCGCTGGCGTCTCCCTGGCAACACGCTTCGCCACGGGGGGATTTGCCGGCCAGCCTCTCCATCTTCAGCGAAATCCGTAGCGCCGGATCGCCAATCACCAGCGCCGCATCGGCATTTTGGAGCATCTCCCCCGCATCCGGCGAAGCTTCCACAAACTCCGGATCGATCCGCCACTTCTCCCGTGCCAGGATCCTCACCAGCGCCGCGGAACTTCGCGAACTGGTATCCAGCGCAATCCGTTTGGCCAACTCGATCGGCTTCTTAGCCACCACCAGGATGCTGCGCACCTCGCCGTCGGCAGCGATCGACAGGCCAGGAAGCGCCACCAGATTATCGATGCGCTGATACTCCACCGCGGGAATAATCGCCACGTCCGCGTCGCCACGCCGCAACGCCTCCGCACATTGCGAAGGAACCGAAAATGTAATGTCGTACTTTTCCTGCAGCGGCCCCTCGGTAAATCCCCACACCAGTGGCGCCGTATTCAGGTACTCCACACTCGCAATGCGCAGTCGTTTAGCCATCTCCGTCAGGGCTCAAATATAGCATATAGCCTCAGCCGACCTGGGTTCGAGCCCGGGAAAGGGCCGCAGGCTAACCCAAGGCGCACCGCAACAAAGTGCATCGAATGCATCGATCAGCGACTGATACCTCCTTTGGAATCCGCCAGTTGGCAATTCTAGCCTAAAATCTCGCTTTGCTTAGCGGAAGGCCATTCGGGGAGCCCCGGGGCCCTCGTTGGTGTTGCGTGGGTGCTGCTACCCCGGCGCGTTCCCGGTGCTGGGCTAAGTTCGGTTGGAAAGCTAGCACGCGCGTGCAAGATCAGACCGGTTCAAACCAGTCAGGATTTGTGCGGACGGGAATAGGAGATTGCGACCTCATCTGAGAAGCGGGTGCGCCTGTATCGAGCGCGTATTTGCGCCCCGGACGGTTCGAACGCGCGCTGGGCGCGTCGCCAGGCCCAACGCCGGCCCCAGTGGCCGGGTTGACTGGATGTCCGCTGTCAGGATTTAGGGCCGCGTGCGAAGGATCCAACTGGGGCGTGCTGGCAATCCACACCCCGGACCTGCCCCCGCTTCAAGCTCGGGACCATTTGTTGGGCTACTTCCCCCAGCGTTGGGCGAAGTAAAGGACTGCGTCGGCTACTGCCATCAAAACTAGCATTTCTGCCATCGCTACTAGATTCACGACTTTTCCCCCGGTGTCCATTTGGTGGACGAGCGCGGGAGTTTACTATGCGGGAAACTAAGCACAACTGCTCTTAGGGGCTAGCTCATATGGGTTAGTTCCTTCGGCCGAGGGGCACTCCCAGGGTGCTAGCTGAAATGGCGGCCACTCGGCCTATCTTCGCCGTGGCCGGGGGGGCACTACGAATGGGTGTTGAATTGCACGATTCTACCGCTGAGGTGGGTCCGTACTGCTGCGCAGGACAGGAGCGCCGGCGCTCGTGCTACGCGGCCCCGCGGCTCAGCGTCGCTGAATCTGTTTGACGTTCGAGAGAGATTCTACTACCGAAGATTTCCTTCCCGCCGGTCCCCGGAAATGCTACGGTGTCGCGATGGTTCAGGCGCTGGGACTGAGGATGGTTGTGAGGTGGTGCACGCCGCTCTTGGCGGCGCTTGCGTTGGCGGGGTGCGCGCAAGTTGGTGGGTCTGGCGAGCCGCGACCTCTGACGGCGGCGCAGGCCGGCGCGGTCGAAGCTGGGGTCCGAGCGTTTGCCCAGAATGTGGCACACGACGTTACGCAAGACGGCCCAGTCGCTTGGCAAAAGCACTTCGGCGATAGTCCAGCGTTCTTCATGGCAGTGAATGGTCAAATGGCGTTCGCTGACCGCGCGGCGGCTACGGCGGCGCTGCCGGGGATCGCGCGCGCATTCAAACATATCAATCTGAGGTGGGGCGACGATTTGCGGGTGGATCCGATCACCGCAAATCTTGCGCTGGTAGCCACTTCGTGGCACGAGGTGCTGGTCGACGCCTCGGACCACACCATGGACGAGAAGGGATACTTCACCGGCATCGCGGAGTATCGCGATGGCCGATGGCAGTTTCGGGACGCGCACTGGTCGACCGTGCCGCAACCTCCCGCGCCAGCTCCAGCGCAGTAACCCCCAAGAAAGGCGAGCACAAATATTTGACACGAAACCAGCGAAGGGAGTAGGCTCTGCCCGCAGTTTTTGCTCGGGCCCCGAACACAACTTCACAGGAGATCAAACCACATGCGACGATTCATGCTCATTGTTGGATCGATGGTGCTTACCGCAGGGACTGCTGGTGCGCAAACCAAGGTATCGGGAACGGCTTTGTTTACTAAGGCTGATCCGCAAACTATCGTGCCTTCCGGCGATGGCGCAGGGCACGCGCTTGGCGTTGGTCAACGAAAGTGCACTTGGACCACGCCGCTCGAAGTAGGCGGCGAAAAATCGAAGGATGGCATGAGCACCGCAACAATGGATATCAAGGGCACCACCGCTCGGACTCACGGCTATCACGTGACCACCACGGATGCCGGGGACCAGTATTTCGTGTCGTTCCAGGGAACCGGCACCCTGAAGGATGGAGTGGAGACGGCCGAGAAGGGCACTTGGAGCTTCACCGGCGGTACCGGCAAATTAAAAGGGCTAACCGGGAAGGGCACCTACAATTGCACCCCGTCAGGCGATGGAGTCAGTTGCGATATCGAAGGGGAAGCGACCACGAAATAGTGGAATAAAAATTTCCAGACGGACTTGTTCCAATGGTGCGCGCCGCCGCTGGCAACTCTGTGGAGCGGCCAATATCTCCGAACCACGGAACACGTCCGGCTTCTTCAACCCCCACACGTCTCCTTAGTTTCACGTTTTCTTGCACTGAATATCCGGTGTGAACGCTATCGGCCGGCCGGGAAACGTCTGCCTGTTTTCCGTAAAGGTCCGCCAGAGATTTGCTGAGTCCGATTCCTTCGAGAGGGTGCTATGAGTCAAAAGGTCACAGTCATTGGGGCGGGGCGCATGGGATCTGCTCTCGCAACTGCGCTGCATAACAGAGGATTTGACACCGCCGTATGGAATCGCACTTGGTCCAAGACGGAAGCTTTGTCCCGGCTGGGTCTACGCGTCCCGCCGAGCCTGCTCGAAGCGGTGGGCAACGCTGAAATCGTGGTTGTCAACGTCAACAACTACGAGTCGACCCATCAACTGGTAGGACCGCCGGCAATCGAGTCCGCGCTTCGCGGCAAAGTGCTGGTGCAATTAAGCAGCGGAACTCCCGATGAGGCTAGGGAGATGGGATCCTGGGCTCGAACACGTGGAATTGACTACCTCGACGGCGCGATCATGAACTATCCGATCGATATCGGGAAGCCGCAAGGCACGGTTCTGTATTCCGGCCCAGCTGAGCTCTTCGATCGCTTGAAGCCAGTCCTGCTTGCCTTTGGTGACAATACACTGTTTGTGGGAAAGGAAATCGGCCAAGCTTCGGCAACCGATATTGCCGGTCTTTCCTTTGCCATGGGAGCGATGTTGGGCTTTCTTCATGGGTATATCGTCTACGAAGCGGAGAACCTTCCCGTAGACGGATATTTGCAGGTCGTCAAGACATTCATGCCGGCCATTCAGGCCGCGCTCGGCGATCTTTGCCGCAAGATTCAAAGCAAAGATTACGGGAACCCGCAAGCCGCGCTGGAAACGTGGGCGGTAGCGCCTCGGGAACTCATTGGCTGGTGCGAGAAACATGGGGTCAATCACACCTTCGCCGACCCACAACTTCGGCTCATCGAACGGACCGTAAAGGCCGGCAAAGGTCAAATGGATTTCGCTTATCTTTACGAGGTTCTCAAACAAGGCGCAGACTAACCCCTCTGCTTAAAACCCGCACCCTCGAGGGCGGAGGGTGCGCCACTCAACGGCTACGGCCAACGAAAAATCAAACGTTCAAGAGACACTTGCCGCTCCCAGAGGGGGTAAGCGCGAGGTGCTGTGCTCCGCATTACACCGCATGGACACCTTCTGCTGGCTCACCGTATCGTGACTGGCTCAGGCGCTTCTTCGTTTTCCCGCTTTCCCATGGAGCCGAACCAATGCTTAGGATGGCTGTCTGTTGCCCTGGTCCCAGGGCTTGGGGCGCGCATGGCCGGCAAGCTGCTCCGGGACTTTGGGACGCCGGAGGCGATCTTCAATGCAATGCGTCCCTGAATGTAATGCGCTGGGGCGCAAAACCTTTGTGGAGCTCCTCGAGCGCCATTCGATCGCCATCGTCGGGGCGCGGCGCCCCACGCCCTACGGGAATCAAATGGCCGAGCGGCTGGGCCGGGACTTGGCGGACCGCGGCCTCGTGGTGGTCAGCGGACTCGCGCGCGGAATCGAGTCTTTGCGCGCATAAAGGGGCGTTAGCAGCACGCCAGGGCAATGGCAGTGGTAACGGCAAGGGTGGGCGGGGCGGAACCATCGGGGTCCTGGGATCCGGAATCGACATCATTTATCCCAAGGAGGACAAGAACGTCTTTGCGGAGATCGAAGAGCGCGGCGAAGGCGCGCTCGCTGACGACCGCGCGGCTGGCCATGGGTTTCAGCCGCGAGGTGTATGGGGAGTGCCCGGAAACGTGGTGAAGGAGCTACCCACCAGTATTCGCGCGGAACTGCTGCCGGTAGAATCGATGTCAACGGAAGATCGCACATTACTTGTGGAAAAGGACTTAACCCCGAGCGAGCGAACTCTTTACGGATTGGGGAGCATGGACCAAGCCCGGCATATCGAGGAAGTTGTTGAATTATCAGGGTTAACGTCATCCGAGGTGCTGGCGGTGCTGTTCGACCGGGAGATGCGGGGGCTCGTCCGCCAGTTACCGGGAAAGCAATTCCCGAAAGTCCTGTTGTAATTGCTGGCCCAGCATGGGGTTAGGATGAGTGGTGCACGGTTCTGTCACCCATATTGATAGACCAGCAGCTTAGCGGGGCGTTTCCTTACAAGGAACCGATTATCCGTCTGGCTGCATCGAACCCCTGTCGGAGAGAAGAATATAGAGAGCTATGGCTAAATCACTGGTAATCGTCGAATCGCCTGCCAAGGCGAAAACTATCAATAAGTATTTAGGGCGCGGTTACAGCGTCCAAGCCTCCTATGGCCACGTTATGGACCTTCCCAAGAAGGTGCTAGGTATAGATACGGAAAACGGATTCGAGCCCACCTACGAGGTGATCCCCGGAAAAGTGAAAGTGATCAGCGAGCTGAAGAAGGCGGCCAAGGCTGCTGACGCGGTTTACCTGGCGGGCGACCCGGACCGCGAAGGTGAGGCCATCTGCGCGCATCTGGCGGAAGTCCTGGGTAAGACCAAGGCCGACCGGAAGAAGATTTTCCGGGTGATGTTTAACGAGATCACCCCCAAGGCCATCAAGGCCGCGTTCGATAAGCCCGGGCAGGTGGATACCAACCTGGTGGACGCGCAACAGGCGCGGCGGGTGCTGGACCGTCTGGTGGGCTACAAGATTTCGCCTCTGCTGTGGGACAAGGTACGCCGCGGTTTATCGGCCGGGCGAGTGCAAACGGTGGCATTGCGGCTGATCGTCGAGCGCGAGATGGAAATACGCGCGTTCACGCCCAAGGAGTACTGGACCATCCACGCGCTGCTGGCTGCCGGATCACCGCCGGCGTTCGAAGCCAAACTACATCGTTACCAGGGCGAGGAAATCGAGGTCAATAACGAAGCAGCGGCGCAAAAAGTTGTCGCCGACGTGGAAAAGGCTGCGTGGCTGGTTTCCGGAGTGGTGCAGAAGGAAAAGCGTCGGTATGCGCCGCCTCCGTTTACCACCTCGAAGTTGCAGCAGGCCGGCTACAACCGTCTGCGGTACACCGCCAAACGCACCATGATGCTGGCGCAGCGGCTGTATGAAGGCGTCGAGCTCGGAGACGAAGGCTCGGTCGCGCTGATTACCTATATGCGTACCGATTCGGTGCGAGTATCCAACGACGCGTTGGACCAAGTGCGCGACCACATCGGCAGCGCTTATGGTCCGACGTACCTTCCCGAGAAGCCGAATGTTTACAAGTCCAAGAAGGACGCGCAGGAAGGCCACGAAGCGGTACGTCCTACGGACGTCACCCGGACTCCGGACAGCGTCCGCAAATATCTTGAAGACGATATGTTCAAGCTGTACCAACTCATCTGGCAGCGCTTTGTGGCGTCGCAGATGGTTCCCGCGGTGTTCGATCAGACCACCATCGACATTGCCGTTGCCGATTACCAATTCCGGGCCACCGGCTCGGTGATGAAGTTCGAAGGTTTCTTGGCCGCCTACCAGGCCGCCGTCGAGGACGACGATAAGGATCCCGACGATGCCGAGTCGCGCACCTTGCCGCAGGTGAGCGAGGGCGAGCGGTTGAGGCTGGACAAGATTCGCCCTGACCAGCACTTTACCGAGCCGCCGCCACGCTACACCGAAGCGACGCTGGTGAAGGAACTGGAAGAAAAGGGCATCGGGCGCCCGTCTACCTACGCCAGCATCATCTCGGTAATCGTCGAGCGCGAGTATGTGAATAAGGACCAGGGCCGCTTCACGCCGACCATGCTGGGCGAAAAGGTGAGCGGGCTGCTGGTGAAGAGCTTCGAGGACATTTTCGACGTCGGCTTCACCGCACGCCTCGAAGAGGAGCTGGACGAGATCGAGGAAGGCAAGCTGCCGTGGCGGGATGCGGTGAAAGAGTTCTGGGACCGCTTCACTGTGGACCTGGACCGCGCCGACGAAGAGATGCTCTCCTACAAGGCGGGGATTGCCACTGGCCTGAAGTGCGAGAAATGCGGCGAGGGCGAGCAGCTTGAGCGGATCAGCCGCCATGGATTCTTCCTGGGCTGTTCGCGCTATCCGGATTGCGATTTCACTCGCGACCTTTCCGAAGCCACCGAGCCGGTGGATCCGAACGCGCCGCCGAAAATCGAGTACTGCGACAACTGCGGCAAGGAAATGCAGATCAAGCGCGGCCGCTTTGGCGTGTTTCTGGCTTGCACCGGGTATCCGGATTGCAAGACCACCAAGCGCCTGATGAGCGGAACGAAAATTCCTCGCCAGCCGGACGTACCGTTGGACGAAAACTGCCCCACGTGCAGTTCGCAGTTGCTGCGGCGGCAAGGGCGGTTCGGCGATTTCATCGGGTGCTCGAAATATCCGAAGTGCAAGTACACCCGTCCGATCACCCTGGGTATCAAATGCCCGAAGTGCAATGAAGGCGAATTCGTACGCCGAGGCACCGCCAAAGGGCGCGGCCGGGGCCGGATTTTCTACGGCTGCAGCCGCTACCCGGATTGCGACTACACCAGTCCGCACGAGCCGATTGCCGAACCCTGCCCCAAGTGCGGCGCTGCATTCATCGTCGAGAAACGCACCAAGTTGGGCAACTTCCGGTCGTGCGTAAAAGAAGGCTGCGATTGGGAAATTGAAGCGCCAGATCGGGCGCCTGCGCCTGCCGCTGGTGCGCCGACCACCACCCCGCTGCCGCCGCCTGCCCCCGTTTTGGCGGATCCGCAGCCGGTGGGGATTGGCAAACCGTAAGGGAGCTGCCGCTGAGGTTCTGCTGTGAGTAGGTGGAAACCAGAAGGAGCGCAGTCGGGCGTTGCGAGGTCGCGACGCAACGAGCTCAAACGGGTGGACGGCAAATCGGTCATGGTGGATGCCGCGCCTAGCCCCTCCCGGGCCGCTCGCGGTGGGCGTTCCGCAGCAAATTCGAATTCGTCCACTGCTCCGCCGAAGGGCACTCCCGATTCCCGCGGTTCGCAAACATCCGGCCTGAGGCTCGCGATCGGCCGATTCCTCGATTACCTGAAGTTCGAACGCAACGCCTCACCCAAAACCATCCTCAACTACGGCGTGGACCTCGATCAATTTCACAGCTTCATCACCCCGCCGGAATGGCCGACGCCGTCCCTTTCGGAAATCGATCACCGGCTGATCCGCGAGTACCTCGGATTTCTCTACGACCGCAAGCTGGAGAAAAGCTCGGTGGCGCGCAAGTTGTCTGCGCTGCGTTCGTTGTTCCGGTTTTGCATTCGCGAACGGCTGGTGAAAACCAACCCGGCAAAGCTGATTCCGTCGCCGAAGCTGCCGCGGCGCCTGCCCTCGGTGCTGACGCCGGAAGAAATGTGCCATTTTCTGGACGGTCTGAGCGCTATGGAGCCGCAAGTGAATCCCAAACGGTCGCTCCCCCAGAAGCGCAGAGAAGCGGAGGCGCGGCTGGTCCCGGCACGCGATCGCGCAATTTTCGAGCTTCTGTATTCCTCCGGTCTGCGCGCCAGCGAACTTACCGGTTTGGATCTGATGAATATCGATAAAGACGCGAAGACCGTGTTCGTGCTGGGCAAGGGCCGCAAGGAGCGCATCGTTCCGTACGGTTCAAAAGCGGAGATCGCGCTCGAGGCGTATTGGCCAGTGCGCCAGCAGATCATCAACGCGACGCGCAGCAAGGCCGGCCTACAAGCGGTGTTCTTGAGTTGCTACGGCGGCCGGCTAACCAACTACGGGGTCTACCGGATCATTAGAAAGTATTCGCGCCTGGCCAACACCAATTGGGATATGCATCCGCATTCCCTGCGCCACGCCTTCGCCACCCATCTGCTGGCCGACGGCGCAGACTTGCGGGCCATTCAGGAACTGCTGGGCCACAAGCAGCTAGCCAGCACCCAACGCTACACCCACGCCACCATAGAAAACCTGATCGATGTCTACGACAAGGCCCATCCCCGGGCCTAGGCTTTGCGCTGGCCCAGTCCCGTTTCCATACGAAAGCCCCCGATAAGGGTAACTTTGGCCGCCTTTGCTGTAGGTAAGCTATGCTTTCGGCATCGGCAGAGCAACCGATGCAGTTCAACCGAACCGAATTTGAATCGCGGCGCTTGTGGGGAATAGAAATATGGATCCGATTGATATTCATGGGGAACCAAAATCTGATTCGCGGCGATTATCAATTTACACAGCGAGCTAGATAGATCTCGAATCGACGTTTTCTAACAACAGGGGCGCTAGATACCTAAGTGCGTCTGCAGGAATTCGAGCGAGAGCGCCCAGGCTTGCGCTGCGGCTTGCGGATCGTAGACGCTGCGTTGATCGTTGAAGAAACCGTGGTCGGCTTCCGAGAACTCTACGTTTACAAAGGGTTTGTGTCCGCCGCGCAGCGACTCGGTGATCTGATTTTGCTTTTCGGGGCCGGTCCCTTTATCTTTGCCGCCCCAGAAAAATAAAATGGGGGCGCGCAATTCCGAGGTGCGATCGAGCAGTCCGCCCGTGCGGGAGTTCGGAGCGATGCTGCCCCCGTAAAATGAAATCGCGGCTTTCACCGGCACGGCAGTGGCCGCGAGAAACGATACGGTGCCACCCATGCAGAATCCAACGCACGCCACGGGCTTTCCGGAGGTCCCCCGGTCCGTTTCGAGGTAGGCGAAAGCCGCGCGGACATCGGCGATCATGGTTTCCGGTTTCAGCGCGATGATATGCGGCATGACGCTGTTGAAATCGGCATAGCTGCCTTCGAATCCGGGTGCCGTGCGGTGAAACAGTTCCGGCGCGATCGCCGAAAAGCCCTCGCGGGCGAAGCGTTCGGTAACGTCGCGGATATGGCCATTGACGCCGAAGGCCTCTTGAAAAACGAGTAGGCCGGCGCGGGGGTCCGGATCTTTGGGACGAGCGACGTAGGCGCGCATGGTGGTGCCGTCAGCGACGTTGAGTTCGACATGGGAGGTAAGACGTTCGGTCATGCCATGCTCCTGGATGTGATAAGTCTACGCGAAAAGCGACCGCTTCGACGAATCGGGCCGCCCGCAGTATAATTGTCCGCGAACTGCGGCATCGATCCCATTTCGTCCGTTCCTCTGCTGCTTGATGATTGGAGACGGGTCCGCGGGAAATTGTGGCTTCCAAAATGAGCAGGCACTTCAATTCGCGCCGGTTGCAGCGCACCGAAGTTGTTGCCCTGGGTGAGGGCGCCCGATGAACGCGCCGCAGACCAAAGAATTCCGTTTCGGCGACATTGTCGCGCACGCGGAGCAAAAGTTCGAGGGAGTTCCGCGGGAATCCGCGCGGTGGTTGATGGAGCACGAAGAGTTGCCGGTGCTGCTGACCGCGGCGTCGGCGCGCCGGGACAAGTGGATCGGCAAGACCATCAGCTTTTCGAAGAAAGTTTTTATTCCGCTTACCCGGCTGTGCCGCGATTACTGCGGCTACTGCACCTTCCGGCGCGATCCAGGGCAGCCCGGCGGAGGGTTCCTCACTCCCGAAGATGTGAGCGCCATTGCGCTCGCCGGGAAAGAAGCGGGATGCAAGGAGGCGCTGTTCAGTCTGGGCGACCAGCCCGAGAAACTTTTCCCGGAAGCGGCGGAAGACCTTCGCCGGATGGGTTACCGGCGCACCCTCGAATATCTCGCGGATATGTGCGCAATGGTTCTCGAGTCCACCGGCCTGCTGCCGCACTCCAATCCCGGGGTGATGGACCGCGAAGACCTGGCGCGTCTGAAGCATTCGAACGTAAGCATGGGGCTGATGCTGGAGATCGCCAGCACCCGGCTGATGCGCAAGGGCGAGGCGCACTGGAATGCGCCGGACAAAGTTCCGGTGCTGCGACTGCGAACCATCGAAGAGGCCGGGCGCCAGGGGATCGCCTTCACCACCGGAATTCTGATCGGGATCGGCGAGACGCTGGAGGAGCGGGTGGATTCGTTGCTGGCGATTCGCGCCCTGCACCTCCGCTACGGACACATCCAGGAAGTGATCGTGCAGAATTTCCGGGCCAAGGAAGGCACGCGGTTCCAGGAAATGGCCGAGCCCGCCGCGGAGGATTTGCTGCGGACCCTGGCGGTCGCGCGGCTGATTCTGCCGGGGAACGTGAATTTGCAGGCGCCGCCGAACCTGAGCTACAGCGATTTTCCACACCTGATTGACGGCGGCCTGAACGATTGGGGCGGGATTTCTCCGGTGACCAAGGACCACATCAATCCCGAAGCTCCGTGGCCGGCGATTCGTTTGCTGCGGGAAAAGACCGAGGCTGCCGGTTACGTTCTGCGCGAAAGGCTGGCGCTATATCCCGAATTCGTGCGGGGAAACGACCGCCGGGCCGGCTCTGGACCCGCGGTCCGCGCGGAATTCGTCGAGCCCGGTGTTTTCTCGTATCTTGAAAAATTGCGCGACCAGGATGGTTATGCCCGCGACAGCAACTAGCGACAATCCGATGCGGCTCGTCGAGGAAATGCGCGACGCCACTTTGCGCGGCGCACTGAGGCACGCCAGCCCAGAGGTGGCGCGAATTCTGGAGCGCGCTCTGCAAGCGCGCGAAACCAATTTTCAGGATGCGCTCACGCTCGCGCACCTGGCGCGCACCGGCGGCGCGGATTTGATTGCCATGCTGAAGACCGCGGATGAATTGCGGCGGCGTGCGGTGGGCGAAGCGATTACCTACGTGGTGAACCGCAATCTGAATTTCACCAATATTTGTTTTGTGGGATGCGCGTTCTGCGGTTTCAGCCGCGGCCCCAATTCCCCGGACGCCTACTTTCACGGCAACGAAGCGCTAATCGCCAAGACTCGCGAAGCGGTGGAACTGGGCGCGACGGAAATATGCATTCAGGGCGGCCTGCCGCGCGATCTGGATCCTTTCTACTACCGCGATCTGCTGCGCGACATCAAAGCGGCGATCCCGCAAATCCACATCCACGCGTTCTCGCCGATGGAGATTGTTTACGGCGTCGAGAAAACCGGGATGCCGCTGCGCGACTATTTGCAAATGCTGAAGGAAGCCGGCCTGGGCAGCATCCCAGGAACCGCAGCGGAAATCCTGGACGACCGGGTACGCGAAGAGCTGAGCCCCAATAAATTGAAAGTAAAGCAATGGATCGAAGTGGTGCGCACCGCGCACTCACTGGGAATCGCCAGTACCTCGACGATGATGTACGGGCACACCGAGCAGCCCGAGGATTGGGTGCGCCACATCCTGCTGCTGCGGCGCATCCAGAAAGAAACGCATGGCTTCACCGAGTTCGTTCCACTGGGCTTCATTCATGCGAATACCCGACTGTTTCGGATTGGCGGCGCGCGGCCCGGCAGCAGCATTGCCGAGCATTTGGGAGTGCACGCACTTTCGCGAATCCTGCTCGATCTCACCATCCGCAACCTCCAAGTCTCCTGGGTGAAACAGGGATTTGAGATGTCGTTGGCGTGCCTGGACGCGGGGGCTAACGATTTCAGCGGCACGCTGATGGAAGAGAGCATTTCGAAAGCTGCCGGCGCGAATTTCGGCGAGTACGTCGAGCCGGCCCAGTTCCGTTCGCTGATTCGCTCGATCGGCCGGATTCCGGCGGAGCGCACCACCACCTATCAAATCCGCCGGACATTTCCGGTTTACGATCCAGCGGAACCGCATCTGCCGGCGCCGGGCGCTACTTCGGTACGAAGTTTTCAGCCCGGTATTTCCGGAACTGGATACTGATGCGCGTAGCGGCGTTGGCGGGCGGAGTGGGCGCCTCGAAATTGCTTTTGGGCCTGAGTCGGGTGATGGATCCGCGGGAGCTGACCGCGGTCGTAAATACCGGCGACGACCTTTCGCTGCACGGGCTGGAAATATCGCCGGACCTGGACATCGTTACTTACACCCTGGGCGGAGTGGTGAATCCAAAGACCGGCTGGGGATTTCGGCAGGAAACGTTTCGCTTGCTGGAACGGTTGGCAGTGCTCGGCGGTCCGAGCTGGTTCAACCTGGGCGACCGCGATCTGGCGACGCACATCTATCGCTCGGACCGGCTGCGCCGCGGAGCCACGCTTTCTCAGGTGGCGGACGAAGTTCGCCGCGCGCTTGGAGTGAGCGCCACGATTCTGCCGATGAGCGATCAGCCAGTGCGGACAAAGATTCGCGCCAAGCAGGGCTGGCTGGCGTTTCAGGAATATTTTGTCAAGCTGCGCGCCAAGCCGGTGGTTCGCGAAATTCGCTTCGAGGGTTGCGCCGAGGCGCGGCCCGCGCCGGGGGTGCTGGAGGCGTTGCGCGAGGCCGGGCGCATCGTTATTTGCCCGAGCAATCCGATGATCAGCGTGGGACCGATTCTCGCGGTGCCGGGGATTCGAGAGGTGTTGCGCGAGAGGCGCGAGGCGGTGTTGGCGGTTTGTCCGCTGGTCGGCGGAAAATCGCTGAAGGGACCTTCGGACAAAATGATGCGGCAGATGGGACTGCAGTCTTCAGCGCTGGGGGTGGCGAAACTCTACCGCGACTTTTGCGGGACGATAATGATAGATTCTGCGGACGCGAGGCAGAAGAAGGGCATCGAGGCGCTGGGTATGAATGTGGTGGCGGCGTCGACGGTGATGCGGACGCTAGGGGATAAGGTGCGGATGGCTCGGGCAGTGCTGAAGCCGCTGACTGTGGGCAGGACGACGTGAACGATGTGCGAGAAGCGCGAAGCGCCTACCCTGCGCCGACCGCGCGAAGAGTGCGGACGCGGAAGAGATCAGGACGTAGCAGTGCAAAATCGTAGCACCACAAAGTCGAATGCTGGGGACACCGATGAACGCGATCCTCATTCCGGTGAAGGAGTTGGCGAAGGCTAAGCAACGCTTGGCGGCGCACTTTTCTCCGGAGCAGCGGATCGCACTGGCGGACGCGCTTTGGCAGGATTTCTTCGATGTGGTCGCGGCGGTGCGCGGAGTGGATCGCATCTTCGTTATTAGTATTGAGCCGCGGGCACTCGAACGCGCGCGGCAGCTCGGTTGGGAAGTGATTCCGGAATCGCGGCAGACGTCGGAAACTGACTCGGTGGATTTCGCGTCGCGGGTGTGCGCGCACTTCGGGGTGAAAGCTTTGTTGCGGCTTCCGGTGGACCTGCCCTTGGCCGGGCCAACGGACATCGAAAGCATCTGGCACGCGCTGCCGGGGGCGCCGGCTACAGTGATCGTTCCGTCGCGCGACGGAGACGGCACCAACGCGCTGTTGCGCACGCCTCCCGCGCTTTTCCCGTCGCATTTCGGACCGGGGAGCTTCGCCAAACATCTTGGCGAAGCGGAGCAGCGCGGCGCCCACATCAAGATTCTGCGCAATGAAAAGCTGGAAACGGACGTCGACGACTGGGATGACCTGCGCGCGCTGCGAGGCGCCATGGTTTCCGCACCGCGAACCCGCGCCTGGCTGGAAGGCCATGGCTTCGGGAAACCGCTGGCCCGCGCGGCGACCGCTAGCACTGCCCGCTAAGGGCAACCGACTAGAAGTCAGAAGTTGAATGTCAGAAATCGAGAATCGTCAAAGCACCCGCCGAAACCAGGTACGGTCCAAACCTAAGCGAGTGAGACTAGATCGGCAGACCGGTGATGCGCATTCCCGCGCTGTGCACTTTGTATTTGATATTGATCGCGATTAGCACGGCGGTGATCTGCTCGACGATTCTGGCATTCTCGAGGCGGCCGCCGTTGATCGCGCGGACGCCGGGAATCTTCGCGGCTAGTTCGGAAACCACCTGCCGGGCAGGCTCGTTGTCGGTGCAAATAATCGAATCGCAGTCGACGTCTTTCTCGCCGTCGAGCAACACCGCGGACACTTGATGGAACGCAGCGACTACGATCACTTCTTTGGGGACGAGTTCGGCCGCTTGTTGCGCTACCGATCCCTGCCACACGCCCAGGGTTTTCGTTGGCGACCCGCCTACCGCGGTAGCCAGCGGCACGGTGGTGTCGACCAGAATTGTGCCGGGGCGCAATGAGTCCTTCAGGCCTTTGAGCGTTACCGCATGGGCCGAGAACGGCACGGTGAGGATGACTACATCCGCGCCGCTGACGGCCGCAGAGTTTTCCATTCCACTCACCTGCGCGGATCCTCCGGCGCGCCCGGAAATCTGGGCGGCCGCTTCGGCGGCGCGTTGGGCGTCGCGCGATCCGATGCGGATCACTTCCCCCGCGCGCGCCCAGCGCAGCGCGAGGCCCATGCCTTCCGGACCGGTTCCACCAACGACTGCGATGGTGCGGCTCACGAGATTCTCCATTCTGCGGTTGCTCTTAGCATAATACTCCGAGGGGCCATGACCGCGGTACCAAGGCCAAGTCAAAAACCTAGAGAACCCTGGTGTGAAATCGACACCGCCCACTTCCCCTCGCTCAGCGCCCCGTCGCCAAGGCGGGATATTGATGATTGGCGGCTTCCGCGATAACGTGTGACTGCTCATGGCCGATTCGATCATTCAGCCTCCCAACGCGGAAGCGTTTCGCAAAGTTCTGGGGCACTTTGCTACCGGGGTCACCGTGGTTACGGTGTCCGATGGGGCGCTCGTTCACGGGATGACGGCGAATGCGTTCACTTCGGTTTCGCTCGATCCCCTGCTGATACTGGTGTGCATCGGGAAGAAGGCTCGGACGCACCGGTTGGTGGCAGAGCAAATGCGGTTCGGGGTGAACGTGCTGGCCGAGAATCACGAGGAGTGGGCGCGTTACTTCGCGCTGGTCGAACAGGATGGAATTACTGCGGAGCGGTTGGGGATACGATTTACGCGCAGCGCGCTGGGGACTCCGATGCTGGAAGGCGGACTCGCGCGGCTGGATTGCCGGAAAGTTAGCATTCACGACGCAGGCGACCACTCGATTTGTGTGGGGGAAGTTGAGGACGTGCAAATGGCCGACGGCCAGCCATTGATATTCTTTCGCGGGAGATTTCGGCGGTTACCTAAGGATTAGGACAAAACCGTCGAACCGTAAGTCAAGAACCCCACACCTAAAACCGACGTGAGGGCACCCACCTTCAACATTAGACACCAAATTCAACATCGCACACCAAATTCAACATCACGCTACCCATTCAACTCCACACCATCAATCCACAGTCAAACTGCTAATCCGACTTGATACTCCCGATTTCAACATCACACTTCCCGATTCGAAAGCACACTTCGCAATTCAACTACACAGTGCATAGTTCGACGGCGCAGTCGCTCTGCTAGCGGAACAGATCTTGATCGGCGGGGCGGATTAGGTCGCGGGCTGAACCTTTTACACTGGCTGAGGCGAAGCCTTGGACTATTGCGACTGGGACGGCGGCGGTCTTGCCCATTACTAATTCGGCGGCGGATGCTAGTTCGTCGGCTACGGCGATCATCGTTGCTTGCATAGGACGATGGGAGGAGTCGCGCTGGCCCCGGTAGTCGAGCAGCGGGGATAGGCCGGCTACGCCGATGGCTACGTTGGCTAGGCCTTCGCGCCAGGGGCGGCCGAAAGTGTCGGAAACGATCACCGCTACCGGGACGGCGAACTCGCGGCTAAAACCTTGGGCCAGCTCGCTGGCCGAGCGGTCCGGATCGACCGGCAAAAGGGTGGCGGCATCGGGGGGGGTATTGGAAGCGTCCACACCGGCATTGGCGCATACCAGGCCGTGGTAGGTCTCGACGATCAGAACGCCGCGCTCCATGCGCACAATGCGGCGCGCCTCGCGCAAGACCAGTTCGATCATTCGCGGGTCTTTCCCATACTGGGTGGCCCACTGGGTGGCGCGGTCCGAAGGCGTTATCGAGCTCAAGGGAACGATGCGGCCTTCGGCCTTGGAAACGATCTTTTGCGCGACGACGAAGATATCGTCCGGACCGACGCGCAGGCCTTTCGCGCGAATCGCCTGAGCCACCAAGCCCACCAGGTCGGCGCCGGGGGTGATTTCCGGAAGTCCGGGGACGGCGGAGATGCGAATTTCCGGCGGATGCAAGGCTATGTCCCTCCTGGGTTTGGAGTGCATCTTACCGCGATTTCCGGGGCGTGGCACCGTCTCCGGCGGGTTCGACGCCCGACACCGGTATTGAAATCCAGGAACACCCGTCGCGGATGCGGCCTAAGACGGCGGAGAGGCCGTGCTAGGCTGGGTTGAGAGCTGTTGCCTTGGGAGGATCGTATGGCTGGAGCTACGATGCGACGCAGCGACCGCGTCTGCATGACGCTGCTTCTGGAAGTGGACGGTAGCGACAGCTTTGGCCACTCGTTCAAGACGGCGGGGCGGACCATGCTGATCAGCCGGCACGGAGCGGTGATCGTCCTGGACCAGACGCTCGAACCCAACGCAGAGCTGACCATTCGCCGGCGAGCGCCGGGGGAGACCTATCGCCAGGGTTTGGTGAAAGTGATCGGGCTGTTTGGACACGAACATGACGGAAACATCTACGGGGTTTCGCTGATTAATCCCGAGCAAGACATTTGGGGAGTGGAGTTCCCGGAGCTATCGGAGTCCGACGAGACGGTAGCGCGCATGCTACTGGAGTGCAGCTTTTGCCGCAGTCGGGAAGTGGCGCATCTGGGAGAAGTGGAACTCAAGGGATTCGAGATCAATCGCGGCACGGCGCGCAATTGCAAAACCTGCGGCATGCCGACCATCTGGGTGCAGGCCGTCCATGAGATGGCTATGGGAAGGGCCGACCGCTTTCACAGCGACGTCGATCCGCCGCCTGCGCCGCGAAACTACGCGGTGCCGGTTGCGCCGCCGGCGCCGGCGGTGAGGAAGCCGAGTGGCCGGGTGAAGACCCGGCTGAGCGCGTGCGTCCGCAAACAAGGACTGAACGAAGAGCCCGCGGTGTGCGAAGAAATCTCGAAGAGCAGCGTGGCGATTCGCTGCCGGGCGAGGTTCGAGTGCGAGACGCGGCTGGATATCTCGGTGCCGTATACGTCGGGGACTGCGAATATTTTCATGCCCGGGAAAGTGACGCACGTGGAAGAAGTGCGAGCGGGACTGTACCGGCACGAGATCGAGTACATCAAGGCGGGAGAGGTAGGGAAGTAAGGACCGCCGGGAGGACCGGGCGCAGGCGGGCCGGTCCCGAGCTTATCCGAGCATCACCGCTGCGTGGTCGTGTTCGTTTTTCTTCAAGTAGTGCATCGCGATATTCATGTAGACGTTTCCGACCGAGGTTTCAAACTCCAGCACCATCACTTCCAAGTCCTCTTCCGCGGCTTCGCATTTTCCGGCGTTGTGAACTTCCGGCGGCAGCACTTTGAAACGGAACCCGCGATCGTTGAGCAGGGTGACCGCGTTGCCGATCACCATATTGGCAAGCTCGCAGATGGTTTCGCGCACCGCGATTTCGGAAGGATGAACGTCGCCGCCTGCCAGATGACCAGCGATTTTCATGGCGGTGTCTTCGTCCATGTCCAGGACCATGCGTCCTTCGATTTCACCGTGGATGGCAATGAGCGCAGCCGGTCCTTTGCGCCGGTAGGCTTCTTCTTCCATGGTGAGGCCGGCGACCTGGGGGGCGGACTCGGTGGTTTGCGCGAGCACCGTATCCATGGCGTTGATGAACGGCTGGATCAATTCCATTTTCATGACTTGGCGGCTCCTCCGACGGCGCCGACGGGCTCCACGACCGAATCATCGGCGAGCACGTAGCGGATGATTTCGTAGAGCGAGTCCGGCTTCACCGGCTTCTGGACGAAGTGACGCGCGCCCTTCTGGAGGGCGGCGAGGATATTGTCCTGATATCCGACCGAGGAAACCATGATGACCCGGGCGTCGGGGTGATCGCGGACGATGCGCTCGACCGCTTCGATCCCCTCCATCTGGGGCATGGTGATGTCCATCAGGACGATATCGGGCAAAGTGCGGGCGTATTCGGTGATGGCCGTGCAGCCATCACCGGCTTCGCCCGCGAGTTCGCCGCCGTATGCTTCGATCATCTTGAGCAGGCTCTTGCGCGCGAAGACGGAGTCGTCCACCACCAGATAGCGAACTGGCAGGCCGTCCTTCTTTCGTTTGAGTGGTTCGAACTGTTTCATCTTATTTCTCCTTCAAAAGATTCGATAAACTCGTACTTTCGCAAAGCAAATCAGGTGACTACCACCGGAACAGCCGCCGGGGTGCGGGCGGTGACGCAGGCACCTTGCAACTGTAAGGCGAGCATGGAAAGCGGCACCACGCGAGTGACGCAACCTCGGTCGATCGCCGAGCGAGGCATGCTTTCAACCACGCAAGTATCCAGACTCTGAGCCAGGGTGAGGCCGCCGGCGCGATGGACTTCGCACATGCCGTCCGCGCCGTCGTCGCCCATCCCGGTCATGATCACGGCAGCCGCTTCGCGGCCGTATTCACGGGCGATGGAACGGAACAAGACATCCACCGAAGGGCGGTGACCTTTCAGCGGGGGCTGATCGGTGAGTACCACCACATCCGCTTCGGCCATGCGGTGGATCCGAATGTGGCGATTGCCCGGACAGATCAAGGCCCGCCCGGCGATTAGCACGTCACCGGACTGAGCTTCCTTGACCTCGATGGGCGATTGTTCATCCAGGCGCCGGGCAAACATTTCGGTAAAGCCCTCCGGCATGTGTTGAACGACGATTAGGGAGCCGGGAAAATCTTCCGGAAGATGGGAGAAAAGATATTGCAGCGCGTTGGGTCCGCCGGTGGAAACTCCGATGGCGATTACTTTGGCAGGCTTCTGCGCCGGTTTGCGCTTGCGCGGAGCGCGATCGCGGCCGGAGGCAACGGTGGCGACGATCTGGGGCATGCCTGAGGCGGCAGCCACTCGCACTTTTTGAATCAACTCTTTTCGAATGGAGTCGATGTTTCCGGCGAGCGCGCCTTCGGGTTTGGCGACAAAATCCAGAGCGCCTAGCGAGAGGGCCTTCAGCGCGGTGCCCGCGTCTACGGAACTGTGGGAGCTGACCACGATAACGGGGACGCGCTCTCCACGCATGATCTGCCGCAAAGTCTCCATCCCATCCATCTCGGGCATATCCAGATCGAGAGTCACCACGTCGGGGTGGAACTCGTGAATTTTCTTCAAGGCGAAGTTGCCGTCCATGGCGGTGGCAACCACCTCGATTCCGGGGTCGTGTTGCAGGGCCTGGGGAATGAGCTTGCGCATCAACGCGGAATCGTCGACCACCAGCACTCGGATCAGGTCTTTCATGCGGTGGCTCCGAGTGGTTGGTGTTTGCTAAGCCGTGCGATTAGGGCGACCACGTTCAGGATCAAGACCACCGTGCCATCGCCCAAAATGGAAGCGCCACTGACGAATTCGGAGGCCACCAGACGATCTTCGAGGGCCTTGATCACCAGCTCCTCTTCGCCGAGAAGTTTGTCCACGATGATGCCGAAACGACGGGTGCCGGAGGAGACCACGATGACGTAGTTGGTCTTCTGCGATTCGGCGGGGATCGTGGATAGCCGGTCCAGGCGCACCAGGGTGAGGATCTGATCGCGCAGACGCAACACCTCGCGATCGTCGACGCGATGAATATCGGCGGCGGTGGCGCGAGTAATTTCCACGACGGAGGCCAGCGGCACGGCGTACAGGCGGCCGCAAGCGCGGAACATGAGCGCCTGGATACTGGCGAGGGTGAGCGGCAACATCAGAAGGAATTGAGTGCCCTTGCCGCTTTCGCTGGAGAGGGTGATCGATCCTTTTAGTTTTTCGATAACGCTTTGCACCACATCCATGCCCACGCCGCGACCGGCCAGCTCGGTTACTTCGTCGGCGGTGGTGAGACCGGCCTTGAAAATCAGGGCGAAGGCTTCGGTATCGTTGAGGCGATCCGCATCGGCTTCGGAGATCAGGCCGCTTTCAATAGCGCGCATGATGATTTTGTCGCGGTCGAGGCCAGCGCCATCGTCGCTGACGGATATCACCACCTGAGTACCCTGATGATAGGCGTTGAGGCGGACGGTTCCGTGAGCGGGCTTGCCGGCAGCGACGCGTTTTTCGGCGGGCTCGATGCCGTGGCCAGCGGCGTTGCGAACCAAGTGGGCCAGGGGTTCGGCAACGGCGTCCAGGATGGTTTTGTCCAGATCGGTGTGCTGGCCTTGGATGTCGAGGACGATTTCTTTCTTGGAGGATTTGGCGACGTCGCGCACCAGCCGCGGAAAGCGGCGGAATAGTTGCTCGACCGGCACCATGCGAATCTTCATTACCGATTTTTGCAGCTCGCCCAAGACGCGAGACTGGAAGGCCAGAGCGTCGGCAAACTTGCCGCGGAGCGGATCCTTGAAATGCAGGCGCTCGAATTCGTCCACCGTCCGGTGCAGCATGGATTTGCCGATGATCAGCTCGCCAACCAGGTTCATGACGATGTCGATGCGCGCGGCGTCGACGCGCAACGTATTTTCCGGAGGCGTGTGGCTGATGAGGGTGGCCGGCAAGGGGCTTGCGTCTTCGTCATCGAGATCTTCGAGATCGGGGTCCGGCCCGTAAGAGTATGGTGCAGGTAGCGGGGCGGCCGGGGGTTCCCATTGCTGCAGCAGGCCGAGCAAGCCGCTCTGGTTTTCCCAGTCTTCCGAGCGCACCGGCTCGGCGAACACTTCCGAGACGATCCCTGGAATGCGGCACTTCGCTTCAATCGATTCTTTCGGCGAAGTGGTCGAGAGGAACGCTTCCACCTGCTGCAACTGGTTTATCGCTACGCCTTCCGCCGGGCGAATTGCCAGGATGGTGCCCGGCGAAGCCAGCGATTTGCGAATGAGGGCGAGAGCGGGGCCGGCCATCGCGTTGTCAGCGCTCAGACGAATCAAGACGCGGTGAACGCTTTCGCCGCGCTGAATCGCACCGCCGATCAGCAAGCGCTCGTATTCGGTCCAGGGAAGATCCACGGACTTCGGAGCGGCGGTTTTTGCCGGGACGGCGACGCTGAGCATGCTGTGGACGTGGGCGCGGAGCACCGCGCCGTCGGGCGGCGGCAGATTCTTTTGATAGGCGGTGAGCATTTCGTCGAAGGCGTCGGCGGCGTGCAGCACCACCTCGGCAATTTCGGCGGAACTGGAGAGGGCCAGCTCGGGAGTGAGAACATCCTCGAGTTCATGAGCGAGCTCGCTGAGCTCACGAAAACCGCAAGCCGCCGAATCGCCCTTGAGAGTGTGCACCGCGCGGCGAACGCGATGGAAGCTTTCCATGTCGCCCGGGTTTTCCTCGAGCGAGAGTCCAGCCTCATTCATGGCTTGCAGCACTTCCCCGGCACTTTCAAAGAAAATGTCACGGAGCTCTGCGGCGCGGTCGTCTGGGAAAAAGTTCACAGAGTACCCTCGGTGCGCTGGTAAACGGTCCCGCCGTATTCATGGATCATGCGGAACTTGTTGGACAGACCAAAAAGGCTTTCGGCGTGGCCGATGAACAGGTGGCCATCGCGGTTCAAGCAGCGGTGAAACTTTTCGGCGAGGCGGCGCTGCTCGGCTTGGTCGAAATAGATCATGACGTTGCGGCAGAAAATGATGTCGTTGTGGCGGGGCAGAAACTCGGTTTTGAGATTGTGAAAGTCGAAATGCACGAGGTTTTTCATGGCTGGTTTCACGGCGTACTTGTCGCCAATGCGATCGAAATAGCGCAGCCGGCAGTGGTAATCGACGGGCTCCATCTGGGACTCGGTGTAAATGCCCTGGCCGGCGGCGAGCAGCGCGGCGTAGCTGATGTCGGAGGCAATGATTTCCACTTTCCAAGGAGGAGGGACCATCGGCTTGAGCGACGGCATGTCGAAGGGAAGCGGATGGCGCAAATAGTAGTAGGCCAGGGCGTCGCAAACCATGATGGCCAGGGTGTATGGCTCCTGACCGGTGGAGCAGCCGGCGCTCCAGATCCGCAAAGACCAATCGCGGCGCTCGCGCTTGCGGTTCAGCAATTCCTCGAGGATTTTTTTCTGGAACAGATCGAGTTGCGGCCGGATGCGGAAGAAACTGGTTTCGTTTACGGTGAGATTCTCGACCAACGCGGCCAGTTCCTTTTTTCCTCCGGGGCTGGTGAGTAACAAGTAGTAGGAGTAGAAGGATTCGAAGTTCGTCGATTTCAGGCGGCGCTGCAGGCGGTCGCGCAGGAAATGGGTGCGGCGATCGTCGAAAACCATGCCGCACTCCTGGTAGACGAGGGTCTGCACCAGTTTCAGATCGGAGTCGGAAAGATTTATGGGGCGCGGTAGAGTTTGGGTATCCAAGTGTTCGCCTCGAATTCCTGAAACCTGAGATTGCTTCGCTTTCCGCCTCGCTTGAATTCACCGCACGTCTTTTTCTGCCGCCAGCCAGGAGAAATATTCGCGTTAGCGGGTGACCAATTCTTCTTTGGTTTTCTCCGCCTCGGCGGCCTGGGTAACCTCAGCCATGCTGCGTAATTCTCCGCGGCGCAACACCTTTTGCAGGTCCAGCAAAATCACCAACCGGCCCTTCAGCTTTCCCACGCCGGTTACGTAATCGAGCTCGTCATCCTGAAAGAGTTCGTGAGGCGCTTCGATTTGCGACGGCGGAATCTTCAGCACTTCGGACGCGGAGTTGACGATCAACCCTACCAGCCGGTTTTCCAGTTCGACCACGATGATCCGGTTGCGTTTGGTGGTTTGAATGTCCTTCTCGTGAAACCGCTTGCGCAAGTCCACGATCGGTACGATCCGCCCGCGCAGGTTAATTACCCCCTCGACGTAGTCTGGCGCGTTGGGAACCGCGGTGATCTCCGGCACGCGCACGATCTCGCGGACGATGGATATGGGAAGCCCGAAGGTTTCCTTTCCAATCCGCAAACCGACGATTTGGAGGTCTTGATCCATTTAGCGCTTTCCCCGCCTATTCCCGATTTAAGGAGTGCCCGACACGATCTACCCGATGCCTCGCGATCTTTGATCTGCCTGAAGATGTTCAGGAGTGAACCAGTTCCCTATCCTTGCGGTCTCGGTCTCGATACCGGCCATGACTGGCGCGCTCCGTGGGAGGCGGTGGATTCCGCCGGGACGGCGGCGCTTGCGGTGGCTGCTGGTGCTGATTGCGACCACCGGCGTCGACCGATTCGTCCAGACTGAAGCGATCCATGGAATCGAGCAGGTCGCCGGAGAGTTTGTTCATCTGGTCGGCAGCGGCGGCGAGTTCGGTGGAGCTGGAGGTGGATTGCTGAACTAACTCGCGCATTTTTTCCATGGCGCGGACGACCGCTTGCGCTCCGGAAGCCTGCTCTTCGACCGATGAGGTGATCTCTTGGGTGATTTCGGTGAGGCGGGAAGTAGCCTTGGCGATTTGCGAAGAGCCATGAGACTGCTCGGTGGTCGCGGCGCCGATTTCCTGGGAGAACTTGTAGACTTCGGTGACCACCAGAGAGATCTTGCCGAGAGCGATATTGAGATCGTTACCGAGGACCAAGCCCTCCTGGACCATGGAAGTGCTCTTGTCCATGTTACCGACGGCTTCGCGGGCTTCTTTCTGAATTCCCTGGATGAGCTCGGAAATTTCTTTGGTGGATTGGGTGGATTTTTCGGCCAGCTTGCGGACTTCCTCGGCGACCACCGCAAAGCCCAAGCCATGCTCGCCGGCGCGAGCGGCCTCAATGGCGGCGTTGAGCGCCAGTAGGTTGGTTTGTTCGGCGAGGTCGTCGATTACTTCGACGATCTTGCCAATGTCGTCAGCGCGGCGGCCGAGGGCGCCGATGATTTCGGCGGAAGCCTGGATGGCGGCACTGGTGCGATTCAAGCCTTCGGTAGTTTTCTCCATGGTGGCGATGCCCACTTCGGCTTCTTCGCGGGAACGGCGAGCAATATCCAAGAGCATCTTGGAAGTGTCCGCCACGCGCTGGATGGAGGTGACCATCTCATCGATGGAAGAGGACGTTTCGGCGACGCTGGCGCCCTGCACCTGAGCGTTCTTGACGACGCTTTGCACGTTGACGCTCATTTCATGCATGGTGCTGGTGACTTCGTCGATGGCCGCGGCGGCTTGCACGCTGACCTTGGCGGACTCGTCGGAGGAGCTGGCCATTTGGGTGGAACCGCTGGCGACCTGGGAAGCGCTGTCGCGAACCTGGCGGACCAGCTCTTGCAGACCGTCGACCATGCGGATATAGGCGTTGGCCATGGTGTCCGACGGAGACCGCGGCTGGATCGAAACGTTCAGTTGGCCCTCGGCGATGGCCGCAGAGACGCTGGCCATTTCCTTGAGGTGGACGATCATTTTGTTGAAGTTATCGGCGAGCAGCCCGACCTCGTCGTTGCGATGGATGTCGATGGTCTGATCGATATTTCCGGTCTCACCAATCTCACGAGCGACGCCGATCAGATGTTGCAGCGGTTCGGTGATGGACTTGGCGGTGTAATAGGCGATCAAGACACCAAACAGCACGGCCAGGACAGTGCCGGTGAATCCAAAAATGGAGCTGAAAGTGGTGGCCGATGCGGCCGAAGCGTTGGATTCGTCCAGCATGCGGCGAATGGAGCGGCTGGCATCGTCGAGCATGGTAGTGGATTTAGTGACTTCGGTAGCGGGATCGTGCTGCAAATAAAAGATCTGCAGGTCGGAAACTGTGGAGTCTCCGGAATCGACCTGATGGCGCTTGGCGATCATCGGGCGGGCGAAGGCTTCCATCCAATTTTTTTCGGATTCGGCGACCATGGCTAGAGTGTTCCGCAGGACGTCGCCCTCTGCCGTAGCTTGCCACTGGCCGAGGCGAACCTGGAGATCGCTGTAGCCCTTGTTGACCCGGTCTTCGTCGCGCAAGTCACCACTGAGCAGATAGTTGCGGAGAAACAGGCGGTTCTCCATCATCTTGAAGCGAACGGTCTCGAGAGTTTGAACGTCGGAGAGAGTGGAAGCGACGTTGGCGCGCGCGCCGTGCTCGCGGACGATGGTCATGGAGCTGACCGCATAGAGCACGAGGGTCACCACCAAGATGGCGCCGAAGCCGAGATAGAGTTTTCTACCGATGGTCATTGAAAATTCCTTTTCGTACGCAAGTGCGTTACGTTCCGTGCGTCGCGCTCAGGAGCGGCATCGCTCGGACTTCTGAACTCCACTTTTGCCGGGAAGACTTCCTCACCAATGGCCCCCGCCGTCCGGTCTTCATGAGAAAAATTCCGCGATGAGAATGCGGAGGGACGAACTGCTCCCTATCCGGACGACCCCGCCGATGAAAGTGCACGGTGAGTGCCAGTCTGCGGTTCATTTTTTGGCCCGACGCGCGGCCTGTTAACGTGCACTTAACCTACTGATATGGGAGATGTTAGCTGAAAGTGAATGCAGTGGGTCGGGCCGTCGGGTTTCGGGGCATGTCTCACCCGGAGAGTTTTACGGGCCACCCCTCTCAGAATGGGACACCTGCGATGCGACGGATTGGCGGATTCGGCACTAGGTGAGACGCGATTGGTTGACTCAAATTGAGATGACTTCTAACGTGAATCTCAGATCCAAGTCTCATGCGGGTGTTTTTTGAGACGCGCTTAGTACCGACCTCTCAATGCGTGCCCAACTTAAGGTTCGCGAATTTTCGCGGAGCCGCGAAAACGGCTTCGAATCCCTGGCCGAGCATTTTTCCGCCTCGATTCAGAAACTGAAACCATCGTTGGGTCCGGCCGAGCTGGTGCGCGTCTTCACCGAAGTCGCCGGCGAGATGCTGCACGCGCAGGCGGCACTAGCTGCATTGATCGGGGAGGGCGGGCGCTGGGAAATTGCCAGCCGCGCCGGATGCGCCGTGAGTCTGAGCCCGGAGCAAGACGAATTTGTGGCGGCGGCATTGGGTCGGCAGGCCCACGAGCAAGCCTGGACCGGAGGCGGAACCGAACTCCTAGGCCTATCGATGGCCAAAGAGATTGGCTGGGCCAGCGCCATGGTGGTGGCGATTCCCGACGGACGCGGCGGAATCCAGGGAGCGTTGTGCCTGGCGGGATTGCCGCAACCGTTGGACGCGGCCAGCCGGAATTTGCTGGGCGCATTGGTGGGCCATGCCGGGGTAGCGCTCGAAAATGCGCAGCTTATTTTGCGGATCGAGCAATCGCGCCGCCAGTGGGTGAAGGACTTCGATGCCATCACCGATTTCATCGTGGTTCACAACACCGAAAATGTGATTCTGCGCATCAACCGCTCGCTGGCGAACTGGCTGCAGGTGCCGCTGATGGCCTTGCTGGGGCGGAACATGGATGCGCTCTCGCAGATAATTCCCGCCTCGAATGCCGCAGCGTGCCCGTTTTGCGATGGTCCGGGCAAGGAGCAAGAAGACCGGATCCACGTCGCCGCGGACCGAACCTACCTGGTTTCGACATCCTGGCTGGCGGGAGGCGCCGAGGAGGGCGCCCGGGCCATTCACGTACTGAAGGACATCACCGACCGCCAGGAGCTGGAGCGGCGATATCGGGAGCTATTCGACAACATTCAGGAGGGATTGTTCTTCTGCACGCCGGAAGGGCGATTCCTGGAAGTGAATCACGCGCTGGTGGGCATGCTGGGCTACTCGAGCCGCGAAGAACTGCTGGGCGTGAATTTGTTCGAGCAGCTTTCGCTGCGCCCGGACCGCCGGCGGATCGAGAAGACCTGGCCGACGCGAAGTTACGAAGAGGCGCTGCGGCGGAAGGATGGCGGGGTGGTGCATACGTCGCAGAAATTGTTCGCGGTGCGCGACGCGGGCGGCAAGCTGGTGCAGTACCGCGGGTTGATGCTGGACGTCACCGAGCAAAAAATCTTCCAGGCGCAATTGCAGCGCGAACGGGACTTCAACAAGAACATCCTGGATAACACCCAAAGCATGATTCTGGTGCTGGATACGGCCCGGCTGATCAGCTATGCCAACCGGCGGTGCTTTGAAGCGGGATATCGCGAACAAACGCTGCTAGGTCGACCGCTGGCGGAGATCGTGCCGCTGTCGCACCGTCCGATCGTGAGCGAGGCGCTGGACCGCGCGCTGCACGGGGCCGCGGTGGAGAACCTGGAAATCCCGGTGCGGTTGGACGACGGACGGAGCGCGCAGTTTTCGGTGAGCCTGAGCCCGATGCGGGACGAAGACGGGATCGTCAACAGCCTGGTGGCGGTGATGACCGACATTACCGAGGCGGTGGACCTGCAAAACAAGATGATGCACACCGAGAAGCTGGCGGCGGTAGGGCAACTGGTGGCAGGTGTGGCGCACGAAGTGAATAACCCGCTGGCGGCGATCCTCGGTTTCACGGATTTGTTGCTGGAGAACAAAGGCGTACCGGATAGCGCGAAAGACGACCTGCGCGTGATCCTGGCGGAAGCGCAGCGAACCAAAACGATCGTTCAGAATTTGCTCAGTTTTGCGCGGCAAATGCCGGCGCAGCGGGAGCTGCTGCGGGTGAATTCGGTGCTGCAGCAAACCCTCCGTCTGCGGACCTACGATCGTTCGATTCGCGATGTAGACGTCATCGAGCGCCTGGATCCTCAGCTTCCGCTGGTGGCCGGGGACGCGCACCAGTTGCAGCAGGTGTTCCTGAACATATTGAACAACGCTTTCGACGCGATCGGAGAAGTGCCGGGCCGAGGGCGAATCGAAATTGAGAGCGCGGAGCGGGACGGTTACGTGGAGATTCACTTCCGCGACAACGGCCCGGGAATTTCGCATCCCGAACGGATCTTCGAGCCATTTTTCACGACCAAGGAAGTGGGCAAAGGGACCGGGCTGGGACTGAGTATTTGTTACGGGATTGTGCGTTCGCATCACGGCGAGATTCTGTGCCGCAACAATTCGGATGGGAGAGGCGGAACATTTACGGTTCGCTTGCCGGCGGCGGGGCTGACGGCGAGCGTCGACGATCCGGTGGCTGCGGTCGAAAACTATTTGGTGTAAGCGCGACGAAGTGAATTCGGACGTAAAAAGCGGAGTGAAACGATGACGGAAGAAGCGAGAATTCAGTTCTTGATCGTAGAGGACGAGCAGAGCATCCGGCGGCTGTGTACCACGATCGGCGCGTCGCTGGGCCTGGCGTGCCTGGAGGCGGACAGCGCGGAGGCTGCGCTGCAGCAGATCGAGGCGCATGCCCCGGAGCTGATCATCACCGATCTGAAACTTCCCGCGCTATCGGGCACCGACCTGCTGCGGGAGGTGCGCAAGCTACTGCCGAGCTCGGAAATCGCGATCATGACCGGGCACGGCTCGATCGAGTCGGCGGTGGACGCGATGAAGCTTGGAGCGTACGACTACATCGAAAAGCCGTTTCGGGTGGAGAAGCTGCGGCTGCTGCTGCAGCGAATGGCGGAGAAGGTGCGACTGGTTCACGAGAACAAATTCTTGCGGGACCGGGTAGATACCGAAGCGCAGCTCGACGGCATCGTGGGATCGTCGGCAAAGATTCAGGATGTGCTGCGGATGGTGGCCAGGCTTAAGGATAATCGCACACCCGTATTGATCGCCGGAGAGAGCGGCACCGGGAAAGAGCTGGTAGCGCGGGCCATTCATTTTCGCGGGCCTCTGGCGCAGTGTCCGTTTGTGGCGGTGGACTGCGGTTCGCTGGTGCCCACGCTGATGGAAAGCGAGCTGTTCGGGCATGAAAAAGGGTCTTTCACCGGAGCGCTGAAAAACAAAGCGGGTTTGTTTCAGGCGGCCAACGGCGGCACGATTTTCCTGGATGAAATAGGGGAGTTGCCGCTGGAGATGCAAGCGAAGCTGCTACGGGTGCTGCAGGAGAAGGAAGTGCGGCCGGTGGGAAGCAATGAAAGAGTGCCGCTGGACGTGCGCGTGATCGCCGCGACCAATCGCGATCTGGAGGCTGCGTACCGCGCCGGTACATTTCGCAAGGATTTGTATTTTCGTCTGAACGTGGTGACCGTGCATCTGCCGAGCTTGCGCGAGCGGCGATCGGATATTCCGCTGCTGGCGCATTATTTCCTGGACCGCTACGCGCCGGGCGAGAGCATTCAGGTGACTCCGGCGGTGATGAAGAACCTGTTGCAATACGATTGGCCGGGCAACGTGCGCGAGCTGGAAAACTGCATCGCGCGCGCGGTTACCCTCGGCGACCGGCGGCTGATCGACGTTGGCGATCTGCCTCCATCGATTCTCGATGGCGAGGAAACTGGCGATGGAGCCGATACGAATGCACTTTCGACCACCGCGCTCTCAGAAATGGAGCGCATGACCATCTTGCGTGTCTTCGAACAGGTGCAAGGCGACAAAGTTCTGGCCGGGCGGCTCCTAGGAATCAGCCGGGCCACGCTGTATCGCAAGCTCAAGCGCTACCACATTCCGTTGCGGGCTCCCCTGGGCTCACCGCATCACGTGGTTGAGAATTCGTATGTGAGTGAGACTGGCGCGGGACGGTAATACGGTAGTAAGGGTAGGGCCCGGATGGGGGTTCCCTTCTGGGATGCCTGAGACGAAATGTATCAGGCTGAGACTCCGCGCCGTTGGCCGGATCGCGCCCACTTTTTAAAGCATTGCAATCACACCAGTTAACACCTGCCATTTCTTTTTCCCCTTTGGCGTCTGTATTGCAAATCCTTTTCCGACCGTACTCGGTGTCTCGGGTTGAATCCGGAGCGGACCAGGTACCGGTTCGTGCGATCGACGGCGCCCTGGATATCAATCCCGTGGTTTTCGGCCACTCTCGCCGAGAAGCCAGGGGCAGAATCCCGCAAGCGACGAAATCAACTCGGGCAAAAAAGGCAGGGGCCATTGGTACGCAAGGCGGAAGCGACGTATCCAGCCGCGAGAGAGACGGGTTTGGCGAGGCTGGCTGAGCTTTTTCCGGACGCTTCGCCGGTGCGCATCGCGGTGCAGGTGAGTGCGTTGCGTGCGGGAGCGGGCAACCTGCAGGAAAGCACGGTAATCGAGTTCGGCACACCGCGAGAAATACTGTTCGCCTCTGGGCTGCCGCTCGAGTTCGACGACAAAGTGCGAGTGACGAACTCCGACCACTCACTCGACGCCACGGCCAGCGTAGTCGCCGTTCAGTATCACGATGGACGCAAAGCAGTGGCCGCCCGATTTTTGGGCCCGGTCGGAAACTGGATCATTCAACCATGACACTTCAGAGCGTTTTGCCCGGGGAATCCATCATCGTTCGCGCCGAAGAACTGGCGGGGAAGTGGAATGAAGGGCGCAATGCATATCCCATTTATGCCGCGCTGGCGTTGCAGTGCCAGCTCAGCAGTTTGCCATTTGCGGAAGGACAATTGCCGCCGGTCTCCCGCAGCGTGGACGGCATGGCGCAGGACCTCCGCTGGCTAGACGAGCTGGACGATAAGATCCGCGCGGTAGACCTTCGACAGTTACTCCCCGACACATTGAATACCAGCGAAGTGAGTTTGCGCGCGTTTGTGCAGCGCCAGCTCCGCAAGCCGGAAAAAACGGATGCGGATCGCGACAAGCTTGATTTCCTGCTGGTCCGGTACTTTGCGCTGTGCGCGCCGGAGAGCTTGTATCACGAAGAGATTCATCTCTCCGATGTGGCCCGGGTGCTGCAGCCGGTCCTGCAGGAAGAGGATGCCACTCCGCTGGAATGGTGCGAACCGCTGGAGCAGCTGCTGCAATCCGCGGCGAGATGCCGCAGCCTGCGGGACCTGATGGAGCGCGGGCTGATCGAGACGGTGCGCATTATTAAGGAGACCGCGGGCGGGGCGTTTTACGATCCGGCGGCGCTGGTGGCGTTCTGCCGATTCAATTTCCTGCTGCGACGTTCGTTTATCTTGCTGTTGCATGCCGATAAGCGGGCGGTGCTTGATTCGATTACCCAACTCGAGAATCTGGGCTACAAAACGCTGGATGGCCGGCGGTCTGGATTTTCCGCGGCGGAGCCGTTAAAGCAAATTCGTCAGTACGCGGAGAGTTGGCGGCAGCCGATACAGAAGGATTACTCGGAACTTTCGGTGGGGCGCGATTTCGAGCGGTTGCTTGCGCTGCGCGCCGACCTCGAGGAAGCGCTGGAACCGCCCGCCGCTGTGGCGGCTGCGCCGGAAGCATCCGCTTCAATTTCTCCGTCGTCCTCTTCTCGGTCCTGTTCCGCGGGTGAGCAGTCGCTCGCGTCCGTTGGCGAGCTCCAGGCCAGCGCAGAGAGTGCTTCGACAGGGGAAGTGCAGGGGCAGACGGCGCCGGAGGCACTGGCGGTCGAGGGAGAGTTTCCGCTGCCGGCGGCTGAAGTCGTAGCTGAACCGGCGACTGAACCGGCGATGACCGAATTGCCGGCGGCTCCGGAGGCGCAGGCACTCACCGAATTGCTGGGTGAGTCGTCGTCGGAAGTTGCAGGCGAAATACGTGGCGCGGCGGAAGGCGAACTTCAGTCCGCGCTGGCGGTTGCGCCGACAGAAGTCGCGAGCAGCGATGAGGCGCCCGCGTTTTCCAGCGAAGCGCCGCAGGAAGGGTCCCGCACCGAACCTATCGGATCCTCGGAACCTAGGGAACACTTGCACGTATCCGAGAGCGAAGGGCAGGTCGAGAGCGGATCGCACGAGTTCCAATTGGCGCCACCGGCACCTGCGGACGAAGCGGGCGCATTGGGGATGCCGGTGGGGATCGGTGACCAGGAATTCTCCACCGACGACTTACCGGCACCGAGCCGGGGATTGCAATCCGAGACCGTCGCGGAAGTCACGCCCATACTTTCCGGTTTGCCGCACGAAGGGCTGTTTGCACCGGCGCCTGAAGGTTCCAGCGAAGCAGGGGCAGAGGTTGAGGCCCAAGCCCATGGAGAGGTGCACGCAGACGTACATACCGAGGCGCACGCAGCCAGCGATGCCCACCATTCGGATTCCGCTTCAGCCGAAGCCGCCAGCCAAACTGTGGGCAGCGCGGCTGCAGAGACGGCGAGCCCGGCACTGAGTTCGGGCGCCGCCGCGCCGGAGGAAACCCGTTCGCCGGCAGCCCACGCGGCAAGTGGGGATGCCAGCCCGGCGGCGAGCGCAGGTGCGGCCGAGTTTCCCGCGGCACAAGCCGAAATCGAGGATTGCATCGAGCGCATCTGGGAGCAATTGATCGAAGCGCCGCCTTCGCGCGGCAGGTCGATGTCCACAGTGATGCTGAAGAACTCGAAAGTGCTGCTGTCTTCGTGGGAAGTGACTGCGTTTTTGAGCGAGGGCGGGCAGGACTCCGAAGACCTGCGCCGCGCGGTAGTGGCGCGATCGCTGCTGGTGATGGGCATCGATGAGAGAAAACATTCCGGCGGATTCGGGGCGCTGGAGTCGGCGATTGCCGGGGCGCGCAAGGAAGTGTCTTATTTTCAGGGGCGCGTCGAGCAATCCAAGCGCGACAAAAACGTGGAAGCGGCGGTGAACCTCAGCATCAGCACCAAGCGCCTGCTCTCCAGCCTGGAAGAAGCCGAAGCGCTTCGTCCGTGAACGACGCATCGAAAGCGGTGAAAGGAACCAAGCCGTGATCCAGCAAAACGTGCTGGTTATCTCCGACGATACCGAATTCGCGCGAACGCTTACCGCGCGATGGCAGGCGGAGAGACACGTGCCAGCGATCACCGTGGTTTCGAGCGACGTGTGGCATCGCGCGCAATCCAAGGGCTACGAGCTGGCGATCGTCGGGCCGGTGACCGGGGCCAGCGGGAAGTCCGACGGCTCGGGAATTCTGGCTAAGCTGGGAACGCTTACACCAGTGATCTGCGCGATGAAAGACGAAAATTCGGCGCTCTCGTTGCAATCGCGTTTCCCGCAGGTGTTGGCGGTGCCAGAACAGGACGGCTGGATGCACACCCTGATTCTACTGGCCAGCGAAACGCTGCGCCGAGTGGAGGCGTTAGCCAGGGCGCAGCGCGCCGAGCGCGCTACTCAGGAATCACAAGCGTACGCGGTGCTGGGGCGCTACATGCTGGACATGCGGCCCAGCTTCAACGACGCGCTGACCTCGGTGCTGGGCAACGCCGATTTGCTGCTGTTGGATGCGGCGCCGCTTTCCGGCGATCGCCGAGAACAGATTCGGACCATCCATATCATGACCCTGCGGCTGAATGAAATCATGCTGCGGTTTTCGTCGCTGGAGAGTGAAATGCGCGCGGAGCAAGACGTATCGCGATCCGCGCAGCGGGGCTTGCAGCCGACGCTAGTAGCGCGTTCGTAGGCGGCCGGACAAGAGCATTTTGATCCGTCGGTAAAACCAGGGGACAGGGGGAAGTTCAACGTGCTGAAAAAAGTGCTGGTGGTAGACGATTCGGTGGCGGAAACCAAACTGTTGCAATCGTTTTTGGTGCAAGGGGGATATTGGCCGGTGGGATTGAACGATCCCACGCGCATTGAAGAAACCATCGAACAAGAACACCCCAGCTTGATTCTGCTCGACGTGGTGATGCCGCTGCGAAACGGCTTTCAGGCTTGCCGCGAGTTGAAGAGCCAAGCCGCCTACCAGGAAATTCCGGTGATCCTGGTCACTGCCAAGAACGCGCCCAGCGACAGACTGTGGGGCCGGGAGCAAGGCGCCAACGGTTATGTAGCCAAGCCGTTCACACCGAAAGAGCTGCTGAACGAGATCGCCAAGTTCGACTGATGGCTGACGAAACACAATCCGTTACCACCCTGGCAGAGATGGAGCGGGCGCAGGCCGAGCCCCAGGATGCCCACGACAGCTACGTCGAGCGGACCGCCGAGCGGCAGTACTGCGTTTTTCGCGCGGGCCGCGAGCGCTTCTGTCTGTCGGTGCTGGAAGTGGAAGAAGTGGTGGATTGGCCGGTGCTGACGCGCATTCCACTGGCGCCCGCGTTCCTGCTGGGCATTTTCAATCTGCGGGGAACGATTGTGCCGCTGCTGGACATCGCCTTTACCGAGGGGCGGCGTCCCGGGCTGCAGCCGAAGCATGTGGTGGTGGCGTCGCTGCGCGGCGAATCCGGGTCGGCGGATCTGCGGATGGGAATTGCCGCGGACGAAGTGATTGGAACGTACATCGCCAACGATCAAACGTTGCTGGAGGATGCACCCAAGGACGTCCCGCACTGCCGGGGAATGCTGCGGCACGAGGATCGGCTGGCGCTGGTGATGGATCTGCGGCGGGTGGCGGAAGTGTTTCCAGTACCGGTGATCTAAGAATCTTGGGAATGAGAATTTTGGGAATGCACTTCCTGCGCGAGCAGTAATTCCCAGCAGGAGCAAAAACAGTTTGGGGAGGCAGTGATGAAACCGCGATTGACTTCAACGATGTGGGCTCTGGCCCTGTGGACCACCGTGGCCCTGTTCGGTGTGCTCGGGCTGGCGTATTTTGCGGGGGTGCACTCCAACGGCTCTTCCCTGCTGGATGGGCCGGTATCGCGCGGGGTGCAATTCCAGTTGCTGGAGGCGGTGGGACTGGCGCTCTCGGCGGTGATTCCTCTGATGATCGTGATCGCGCGGCGGGTGGTGAAGCCGGTCGAGGAGCTGGCGCTGTTCTCGGAGCGATTCTCGGCGGGCGACACCCGCGGAAAGCTGGAGATCACCACCAAGGATGAATTCGGCTTTATCGCCGACAACCTGAATCGCAGCCTGGCGCGCGTTTCCCATGCGCATTCCAGCCAGGAAGCTCAGCAATCGCTGCAGCGCAGCATCACCGACTTGCTGAACTTGATTAAGGAAGTGGCCCGGGGCGACCTGACCCTGCGCGGCAAGGTGACCAACGACGCGCTGGGCAACGTGGTCGACAGCGTGAACTTCATGCTCGACAACTTCATCAAAGTTATCGAGCGGGTGCGCAAGGCCGCGGTGGACGTCAGCACCAGCGCCAACCACATCCTGGTGGCCGCCGACGAGATGACCACCGGCGCCACCCAACAGGACCAAGAAATCACGAATACCTCTTCGGCGGTGGAAGAGCTCACGGTGTCCATGAAACAAGTGTCGAACAACGCCGAAGCCAGCGCCGAAGCCGCCCGCCGCGCTCTGGACGCCGCCGAGCAGGGCAACCGCGCGGTGCGCGACACGCTGGAAGGAATGCAGCGCATCCGGGCGTCAGTGCAAGCGACCGCCAAGAAAATTAAATCCCTGGGCGACCGCTCGTTGGAAATTTCCGAAATCATTAACGTGATTAACGACATCACCGAACAGACCAACTTGCTGGCGTTAAACGCCGCGATCGAAGCGGCGCGCGCGGGAGAATCGGGCCGCGGGTTCGCAGTGGTCGCCGACGAAGTCCGCAAGTTGGCAGAACATTCCCGCAGCGCCACCAAGGACATTGCCGCGCTCATCAAGGCTATTCAGGCCGAGACGAACGAAGCGGTGGTCGTCATGGAAGAAGGCACCCGCGAAGTGGAAGTGGGAGCCGGGCTGGCCGATCAAGCCGGAAAAGCGCTGGAAGCGATTTCCAGCGTGGTGCGGCAGTCGGCCGAGCTGGTCCAGGAAATTTCATTGGCGTCCAAACAACAGGTGCGCGGCACGGAAGGTGTGGCCAACGCGATGCAAATTATCTCCGGCATCACCCGCCAAACTTCACAGGGCGCGCGGCAAACCGTATCCACCGTCGGGCACATGGTGAAGCTCTCGGAGCAGCTCAACGAAGCGCTGGCGCAGTTCCGCTCGCAACAACAGCGCGGCATGCTGGCCGAAGCGACCCAGCAAGAGGATCGTTCCCTTGTGCCGGTGGGTGCCGGCCGCTAGCTCGCCGCGGTTCTTCCGGCAGGAAACCTAAATCTGCCGGAATAAGCGACGCCCATGACCGAAACGTCAGAACCCATTACGGCGCTGCAGCTCGACGAGCTGCGTGAGTTGATCGAAAGCCGCTCCGGCGTGCTTTTCGACGTCTCGCGTGAGCGCTTTTTTATTGGGCATATTCGCGATCATCTGGCGGAAAAGAACTGGAAAGGCGGCGAGCTGTTGCGGGCCATTCGCGCTTCGAATACGGAGTACGACGGCTTGCTCGAGCGCTTGCTGACCCAGGAAACGTCCTTTTATCGTTACCCGGCGGTTTTCCAGGCCCTGCAGAGGCGGGTGCTGCCGGAAGTGCAGGAACGGAAGTTCTGGGCCAATCCGAGGTCGCTGCGGATCTGGAGCGCAGGCTGTTCCACCGGTGAAGAACCGTATTCGATCGCCATCTCGGTGGTGGATGGTCTGGCGTTCCCCGAGGCATGGGAGATCGAAATCCTGGCCACCGACATCAGCATGCGCGCTTTGAAGCGCGCGGAAGAGGGCGTGTATTCCGGGCGCTCCCTGGAAAACCTTTCCCCGCAGCAAATCGAATCTTACTTTTTCTGCACCCAGCGGGGGTATTCGGTGAAGCCCCGGATTCGCCGCATGATTTCGTTCGCACCGATGAACCTGGCGCAATCCGTTTACGTGGGCAAGCTGGATTGCATTTTTTGCATGAACGTTCTGATGTATTTCTCCGAGGAGCGGCGTAATTCCTTGATTCACCGTTTTTACGATTACCTGGAGCCGGGCGGCTACTTGCTGCTCGGACACGCCGAAACTATTTCCAGCGCTGCCGCCCGATTCGTGCCGATGGTGGTGGGCGATTGCCGTTTGTATCAGAAGCCGGTGACCGAATCCGCGGCAATGTACACGCCGGCGGGGGTGCATTCATGAACACGCCGGAATCCCTCGAACTGTTTCTGCAAGAAGCGTCGGAACATCTGCAGTTCCTGCGCGAATATTCTTCGGCCATCGCCGAACCGGCTACCACGCCGGAACTGCTCGAAAGGCTGTTCTTCGCCGCGCACACCCTGACCGGCACTTCGGCCGGATACGGTTTCAGCGAGTTTGCGGACGTTTCCTCGAAGATGGCGCACATATTTCAGTACGCGCAGAAAGCCACCCTGGCGCCGGAAACCCGAGGGCCGTTGAGCGAATTTCTGGCGGACGCGGTGGTGGTGCTGGAGTGCGACCTGCTGCAGATCAGTTCGGACGCCACCGAAGCCTTGGATGAAATCGAGGGTTTTCGGCAGCGCTACGCGTTTGCGTTTCCGCCGGCGGAGGCGGTCGAGCCGGCTGGTGAAGAAGGTCGGCGATTTCGCGGGGGCCGAGGAGGACGCGAGCGGCGTCTACGGCAGCGAAGTAGCGGCAAGACCGTTTTCCGAGCAATTGCCGGAGGATGGTGAAGTACCCGCCGAAATACTCGAGTTTTTCGTACCGGAGACCGAAGAGCATCTACTGGCAGTAACCGAGTGCCTGCTGGCGATCGAAGGGCATCCCAACGCCGATGAGACCAATCGTCTGTTCCGCGCGATGCATACCATCAAGGGTTCGGCGGCGCAGGTGGGGTTGCACCGGCTGTCGGCAGTGGCGCACCGGGTGGAAGACTTGATCGGGCATGTGCGTGAAGGCGTGCTGATTCCGAATGCCGAGCTGGTCGATGTCTCCCTGGAAGCGGTGGACGTCCTCAAGAAATTCCTGTATCGCGACTGGCCCGATGAAGAGACCATGCGCGCGAAAATCGATCCGTTGGTCGCGCGGATGTCCGCGATCATGGCCGATGCCGGAGTGGTGGATGAGAGCGCTGCATTGCCGGGACCGGCAGAAGCGGGCTTGAACAGGGAATCGCCGGTGATGGCTTCGGACGAATCGTTCCCCGTGCCGGTTAGCGAGCATGCCGAAGAATTCTCCGGAATCGCCGACGGCACTGCCGAATTGCCCATAGCGCCAACGCACGAGATTGCGGCTCCTGCTGCGCCGAGCGCGTCTTTCACGCCTGTGCGCCCTACGCCGCCCGCCGCAGCGCCGGCCTCTGCCTCGGCCGCATCGCTGAGCGAAATCGTTGGCGGGAAATCTGCATCACCCACGGTGCCGCAAGCTAAATCGGTTCGCCTCTCGCTCGAACAACTCGATCGAATGATGAACGCGGTCGGGGAGTTGGTGATCAACCGCACGCGCATGCTGGGACGCCTGAAGGAGCTTAGCAAGCTGGTGGAAGTGCTGGCGTTTTCGAAAACGCGGCTCTCCGGCAAGGTAGCGGAGTTCCAGGAAAAACACGAGTTCAACCGCATCAGCGCGTATCTGGCTCCGGGCAGCATGCCGCCACAGATGGATACGTTCCGCTTGCCGCTGCGCGGACTATCCAGCGGCAAGGCCAGCTCGGCCAGCTCGCTCAGTGGTTTCAGCGAACTGGAGATGGACCGCTACGACGACTTCAATATTCTTATCGAGGTCGCTCACCGAAATATCCGCGGACGTCAGCGAAGTTCTGGCGCAGCTCGAGTCGTTCCGTTCGCGCGTGGATGCGGACATCGATGAATTCACGGAGTTGGCACACCACCTGCAGGACGAAATCACCACGGCACGCATGGTGCCCATCGGGAATCTATATACACGGCTGACGCGCACGGTGCGCGATGCCTCGAAGGCCGCCGGAAAGCCGGTGCAACTGGCGCTGGAAGGTGCGGAAACCGAGCTGGACAACAACATCGTGCAGCAAATTTCCGATCCGCTGGTGCACTTGGTGCGCAACGCGGTGGCCCACGGCATCGAAAGCGCGCAGACTCGCCTCGCCGCCGGCAAACCGGAGCAAGGGCGCATCCAAATCCGCGCCTATCATCGCGGCAATCACATCTGCATCGAAGTGGAAGACGACGGCCGGGGAATCGATTACGAACAGGCCCGGCGCAGCGCCGAAATTGCCGGATTGCTCTCGCCCGCGCAGGCCGCAGCGCTATCCGATCGCGAAGTTCGTGACCTGATTTTCCAGCCGGGGTTTTCCACCGCCATCTCGCAAACCCAGCTCGCGGGGCGCGGTGTGGGCCTGGACGTGGTGCGCTCCAACATTCACGCGCTTAACGGAGAAGTGGAAGTTCGCAGCGAACCGGGAGCCGGCGCGGTATTCACGCTGACGGTTCCGCTGACGCTGATCATTTCGCAGGCACTGTTCGTGAGCTCGGGAAGTTCGACCTTTGCCTTTCCGCTGGCGCTGGTGGAGGAAATCCGCCGGCTGCGTCCACAAGAAATTGAGGATGCCGGCGGGAAACTGTTTACCCGGGTTCGCGATGTGGTCACCGAAGTGATTCGTCTGGACGCGCAATTGGGCTTGCCCGCCACCGAACCGGTGAACGGCTACTACAAGATGGTGATCGTGAAGATGGCCGGGCGGACCATCGGAATCATCGTCGAGGAAGTAATCGGAAAAGACGAAATCGTAATCAAGAACCTGGGCGAGTACCTGCGCCACGTAAAGCTCTTCCCCGGCACCACCATTGCGCCGGACGGCAGCTTGATCCTGCTAATCGATTTGAATCGCCTGGTGTCTTTGGATTCCGCGCCGCAGCGCGCCTCCAGCGTTCTAGCCGCCGCGGCACGAGTGTTCGCGCCGGGAGCGGCGGCGGTTGCGTCGGGTAGTTTGCCCGCGCAGTCCATCGATCGGGTGCAAAACGAGCAGGTGGTGTTGGTGGTGGACGATTCCATCAGCGTGCGGAAATTTGTGGGGCGCATGCTGGAAAAGGCCGGGTATCGGGTGCGGCTGGCCGGCGACGGTCTGGAAGCGAGCGAGATTGTGGCGCAAGACGGATGCAATTTGGTGGTCACCGATATCGAGATGCCGCGACTCAATGGCTACGATCTGATGTCGCATCTCCGCCAGAGTCCCGCGACCCGGGAGATTCCGGTTTTGGTGGTTACCTCCCGCGCGGGCGCGAAACACCGCGATCGCGCGTTGAAGGAAGGCGCCGCCGGATTCCTCACCAAACCGGTGCAAGAAGAGCAGTTGCTTGCGGCCGTCGCGCGTTTGCTGCGAAAAGAACGGGATGATGCCGCGCATCCCCAGGCGGTTCTTACGCCAGCCGTACGACCTTCGGGAGACGCTGACTAGCCTATGAATTTCGACGAAAAGAAGATCCGGGTGCTGATCGCCGACGATTCGTCGTATATGCGTCGGGTTCTCGCGGGGATCATCGAGCGCGATCCGCAACTGGAAGTGGTCGGCGAAGCAAGGGACGGCCGCGAAGCGGTGGACCTGGCCGAATCGCTGCATCCCGACGTGATCACCATGGATTTGAATATGCCGCGGGTGGATGGATTGCAGGCTACCGAGATGATCATGTCGCAACATCCACGGCCGATCGTGATTCTCAGTTCGGACTCACGGGACGGCGCGGAAACCACGCTGCGCGCGCTGGAGCTGGGGGCGATCGACTTCGTGCCCAAGCCTTCCAGCGGCATCGATCTGGACATGAATCAGGTGGGCGAGGAGCTTACCCGGAAAATTCGCATGGCTTCCAAAGTACGGGTGGTTCGCACTGCCACCCGCACCAAATCAGGCACGACACCGGCGGCAGTCGCGGTGGCGGCCGGGCAGGCGCCGGCCACGTGGAAATCTCCCCCGCCGGCTTCGGAAGATCGGTTTCCAATCGTAGTGATCGCCGCTTCCACCGGTGGACCAGCGATGGTGATGCGTCTTGCGCCGCGCTTTCCGAAAAATTATCCGGCAGCGATTTTCCTGGTGCAGCACATGCCGGCGACCTTCACCAGTCAGTTTGGATTGCAACTGGCAGAGGTATCGCAACTGCGGGTGAAGGAAGCCGAGCACTGCGAGCGGTTCCGTCCCGGCACATTTTATGTTTGCCCGGGTTCGCACCATTTGAGCTTTTCCGCGACGGGCAAGATTCTGCTCGATAGCGGTCCGCGAATTCTGGGATACCGGCCGAGCGCGGACGTGGCCCTCGAAACGGCGGCATCGTTTGCGGGCAAGATGGCGTTGGCGGTGATTTTGACCGGCATGGGAAATGACGGCGCGCAAGGTGCCCGCGCGGTGAAGGCCGCAGGCGGCACGGTGATCGCCCAGGATGAAGCAACGTCCGTGATTTTCGGGATGCCCGCCGAAGCCATCAAGGCCGGCGCGGTGGATCGGGTCCTGGGGATTGACGATATTTATCCGGCGGTGGATCGCTGCGTCACGCAGTTGATGGCCTCCGCGGTGGTGACTTTTCGATGAGCCTGTCTTCCCGAGAAGCGCCTCGTTCCCGGCGGGTGCCGACGCGCGAGGGCGTCATCCTGTTCACCGTGGGGCGCTTTTCGTTTGCGATTGCCGCCAGCGCGGTGCAGGAAGTGCGCAGCGCAGACAGCCTGGCCGGCTCGGCGATCGAGCTGACGAATTCAGGAGTGGCCAAGGTCCACCATTTCGTCGAGCACTATCACCGGACGTATTTCGTGGTCAATGCGGCCGCCCACTTTGGACTGGCCCGCACCCGTCCCACGATCATTTTGATTTTGCGCGATTCGCCGGTGGCGCTGCTCGCGGATCGCATCGAGAACATGACCGAGATTTCGGGCGTGCTGCCGTTGCCGCCGGCGTTCGCGGGCGATGAGCGGCAGTGGTATCGCGGGCTGGCGTACGTAGCGAAGCGCATCGTTCCGGTGGTGAATCCGGTTGGATTCCTCACCGTGGATGAGTTGCAAAGACTGGATGCTGCCGCGCGGGAAGCCAGCATGCTCGCCGGAGCGCTCTGAAGATTGTCTGTCGCCATGACCGAACCAACCAAATCCGCGCAACCTTCCTTCGTGCTACTGCACATGGGGAAATACCGGTTTGCGCTGGCCTCCAGCGCGGTCGCCGAGCTGTCTCCCGCAGTGAAGCTCCACACGTTTCCACACACCACGCCTAATATCGAGGGCGTGATCGTGTGCCGCAGCGGGATCGTTCCAGTGTTTGAAGTGGCGTCGGTATTGACCCAAGCGCAAGCGCCGGCTCGGCGTTTCTACCTGGTGGCCAAGCGGCCAACGGCGGACGGAGCCAGCGATTGCGCGATCCCGGTGGACGGCGACTGCGAGCTGCGCAATGCGGAGCTGCAGCCTGTGCCGGAGGGGCGTGCGCCGTACGTCAGCGGAATATTGAGTGGATACGATCCAGCGATCGACGTCATCGACCTCGAAAAGCTGCTCAGCCACGTGCCGGGCGAAGCGGTCGGGGCCCGGGGGTCTCAAGAGACTGCGCCGAAAAGCCCCGATGGGCCGGGAGCGCGACAATGAGCTCGACGCCCGCCGGTTCTGCGAAGGTACTGCTGATTGAGAGCAACGTGTATTTGGTGAAACGGCTGAGTGAAGCATTGCGCCTGGAAGGTTTCGAGGTAATGCATTCGGCGTCGGGTGGGTACGCGCTCACCATGCTGGAATGGAACACTCCCGCGGCGATTTTGTGCGCTACGAATTTGCGTGAAATGGGCGCGCTGGAAATCGCTCCGATCTTGCGCGCGGACCCCAAGACCGCGGAGATTCCCATCATCGCGCTGGGCAGCGGCGGCGAGCAGGCCTTGATGGAAGCCTATCGCGCGGGCTGCGACGAATATATCGACCGCCGGGTGCAGCCGCCGGAAATCGCGCAGCACGTCCGAAATTTTTTGCACAGCCGCCAGATCGGGTTTCAGCCCACGCAGATGCTGCCCATCGCGGACACCGAGTTGAGCGGCAACCTGCAGCACCTGGACCTGCCGGGGGTGATGCAGATGCTGGCGCAGGCGCGCCAGACCGGTGCGCTGCACATCAATGCGGGGGTGGTGGACGGCATCATCTTTTTTGACGCGGGAGAATTGTCACACGCCGAATATGGGGAGTACTTCGGCGACGAAGCGGTTTGCGAGATTGTCCGAAGCTGCTATGGCATCAACACCGGGGTCTACAAGTTTATGTACGGCGTCACCGCCGCTCAGCACACCGTGCTGCGTTCGGCCACGGATTTGATGCTGGACGCCATGCGTGAAGTGGACGAAGCCAATCTCGCGGCCGACTCTGTCGGTACACTCGCGGAAGTGCAGTCCGATCCGCAGGCGCGCGTAACAACCGATTTACAGCCCGATTTTCGGGCGAATGACCAGGCACATTCGCAGGCGGAGACGAACGCTTCGTTCGAGCACCATCTCTGGGAACAAGACTCCCAGCGCGTGGCTGAGCCTAGCGCGGACGAAGCCACCGTGGACGAACGCTACCCAGTGGAAATGGAAAAGGAGTCCTGATGAGCGAAACTTCCCTCTCCGCAACGCATCGATCTCCGGTCGTTTATTTCATCGACGACAGCGCCACCATGCGCGAAGTGATCAAGATTGCTTTCCGTAAGGAAGACATTCACGTGGTCGCTTGCCACAATGCCGCCTCGGCCATCGCCCAGTTCGAGCAGACTCCGCCTGATGCGGTGATCACCGACGTGATCATGCCCGACCAGGACGGATACGAGGTATGCCAGTTCGTGAAATCGCATCCGCAATTCAGTGCGGCGCCGGTGATTCTGATGTCGGGAGTGGTAAATCGCGGCGTTGCCGAGCGCGCCATGGCGGTAAAAGCGGATGAACTGATGCGCAAACCATTTCAGCCCGCGGATTTGATCGCCCGGGTGAGGGGCTTGCTCAATCCCAAGCTTGCGACCGAGCCCGTGAATCTGCCGGGAGCGGCGAGCGGCGGCGCCCCTTCTTCGGTAACGTTGAGGCATTTGTTTGGCGCGCCGACGCCCGCATCTGGATCGGTGGCCGCGGCTGCTCCGCCCCAGGTGCCCGCGCAAGCCCCCGTTCAATATGCGCAGCCAGTTCCGCATGTTGCGCATGTTCAGCATCCTCAGCAGCCAGCCCCGAACCCGCCGCAGGCGCCTCGTCCGCTAGTAGCGGCAGCACAGCAGCGAATCCCTGGGTTGGCCGGACGCGTGGCTACACCGCTTCCCGCCGGAGTTCGAGCTCCGGGAGCGCCGGTGCAGCCTTCCGCGCCGCCAGCGGCCGACGTGGCCAGACTGCAAAACGAAATTCGCAGGCTGGAGATGCTGGTGAAGAAATTGCGAGCCGAGTTGGAAGCGGAGCGAGAGTATCGCGCCTCGCTCGAAGCACAATTGCAAACCACTCAGGAAATGAGTTAACGCAGGCCAACCTGGGCATCGCAATTCTGATATTCGGCATCTTCCCACTGTGTCTGCTATGGTTCGATTCCCGCGAACATCTGCCTGGCCAGCGGCACCGCTCGTTACTGCCAGCGCAATCGGGCCGCGACGATCCTTGACGCTTTGGTCCTTCCGACTTAGTCTGAGTTCCCCCTTGCAGGCAGTGAAATTCCTGCGAATTCCAAACGCAGAGAACCAGGTGGTGTGATGGGTCGCCGGCGTGAACCCAGGGTGCGGGCTTCTCTTTCGGTAACGGTGCAAGGAATCGACCGTTTCGGAAAGACGTTCTACCAGCCTGCCCGCACGGTGGACATCAGCCGCTCCGGCGTGGCACTCGAGGGTGCGTCGCATATTCGCGGCCTCGGCGAGGAAGTGCAGGTGGAGTATAAAGGCCAGAGCGCGAGCTACCGCGTGAAATGGATTGGGCCTCCCGGAGCGAAGAGGGCGGGGCAGGTAGGGATGGAGTGCATTCAGGCCGGGAAATATATCTGGAAAGAAAAGCTTCCGGATTTTTACACCGATAACTTCGTAGTCCCGGCAGCGGACTCCAAAGCGGCTTCCACTCCAGGTGGCGCGGGCGGCTCCGCGGCGCGCGGTTCCGCGGCTGCGAAGTCCAGCGAGCGCCGCGGGTATGTGCGGCAGCAAGTGCGGGTGGAGGCCGAAGTAATTGGGCTCGAGGATGGAGTCCGTCTGCGGGGAGTGGTGGTGGACATCAGTATGACCGGATGCTTCGTCGAAATGCTGTCACCGCTGAGCGTGGGCAGCGCGGTGTCGATCACCCTGGAGTCTGGCGATGAAAGGATGAAGAGCCGGGGGGAAGTGCGCTCCAGCCTGCCCGGGATGGGCATTGGGATTCAGTTCAAAGAGATGGACGCGAATTCGCAGAAGGCTTTAAAGCAAATCGCGCGGCGGTCGGTTCCTGCAGGCCCCGGTCCGGCGCCGGCGGGACCAGTGGTCACGCCCGCCGGCCCTCCAAAGCCCGTGCAGGCAAACCCTCCCAAGGCTCGACTCAAAGACCCGCGGTAACTTTTGACAGGCTCGCCCGCGGCTGCTGTCGCTGTGGCTCACTCCAACCCTTTGGCGTGGAGAAATTCGCTGACTACTTCGGCGGTGTCCCGGCGCTCGGCCTCCACGCTATAGTTCATTTTTTGCATGTCGGCGCTGGATATTTTTCCACCGAGCGCGGCCAGGGCCGCGCGCAATTCCGGGTGGCGTTCGAATGCGTCGCGGCGAACGATGGGCACGGCATCGTACGGCGGAAAATAATGGCGGTCGTCGTCGAGGATGATTAGATTGCGCGCGGCGATCAGCCCGTCGGTGGAATTGCCGGCCACCAGGTCCACCTGATGGTCGAGCAGCGCGCGGTAGAGCAGCCCCAGGTCCATGATTCGCGGAGGCGCGGCAAATCGCAGGCCGTAGGCTTGTGCCAAACCGGGAAATCCATCGGGGCGCTCGGAGAACTCGTATCCGAATCCCGCGCGCCATTGTGGCGTCACGCGCGCCGCGTCGGAAATCGTTTTCAATCCCAGGCGGCGCGCATCTTCGCCGCGGATCACGATCGCGAAGGTGTTGTTGAAGCCGAGCGACGGAAGCACTTCCAGCCCGTAGCGGTTGGCATATTCGCTGTGGACTTGCTCGAAAACCGCGGCCGGGTCCGCGCCCACCGGTCGCTTCAGGATAGCGGTGAGTGCGGTGCCGGTGTATTCCACATAGGCGTCGATGCGTCCGGCGAGAAGCGCCTGCTGGCAGATGTAGGTGCCGCTGAGGTAGAAGCGGCGGATTACGTTCAGGCGGGTGTGCGATTCCGCTTGCTGCGCGAGGATTTCTCCCAGCACCGCTTGCTCGGTGAAATTCTTCGAGCCGATAACGATAGTGTTGCGGCGATCGATGCCGCAGGCGGCGCTGGCTAGAATCGCGAACAACGCCAGCAGCGCGAGGCCGAGCGATCCGTTTCGCCACCCATTTCGTATGCCCCACCCCTGCGAATCCCCTTCGGCATCACTCCTCATCGCGCTCCTCGGGTGAACCGGAAGCGCCGCTCGATGCCTCCCAGCAGCGCATCTGCCGTCAAAGCCAGCAAGGCCGCGGGAATCGCGCCGGCGAGAATGAGCTGGTTGTTGACCATCGCCAAGCCACGAAAAATAAATTCGCCCAAGCCTCCGGCACCCACTGCCGCGGCGATAGTCGCAATCCCCACGGTCAATACCGCGGCCACGCGAATTCCAGCGAACAGCAATGAAAGCGAGAGCGGTAGCTCCACATGAAACAAGATTTGACGATCGGTCATGCCCATGGCTAGAGCTGATTCGCGAACGGAAGGGTCGACGCTGCGGATGCCCTCGACGGTGTTCTTGATAATTGGAAGCAGCGCGTAGAGGGTGAGCGCGGCGATGGCCAGGCGGTCGGCGCGATCGCCGAGCCACGGCACGGGCAGCAGAAAGCCGAGGAGCGCGAGACTCGGAATGGTCTCAGCGACGTTGGCGAGGCCGAGGATCGGTTTCGAAAGCGACGGCCGGCGCGACACCAGGATGCCCAGAGGAATTCCGATTGCGCAGGCCAGCAACAAAGTGATTCCCACCAGCCACATATGTTCGAGCGTCGCTTGAAAAATCTGGGCGCGATTGTGAATCAGGAATGGGAGCAAGCTCACTTCACTTCTCCTCTCGCACCGTCCCTTTTGTGGGCACAGGGTCCGGGCGAAGCGAAGCACAATACGAGGAAATCTTAGGATCGCGAGATTCCAGGAATTCCGCGGGAGGATGAACGCCGATTGCCTGGCCGTTTTCAAACAGACCAATGCGGGTGGCCAACAAGACCGCCTCGCGAACGTCGTGGGTAACGAACACCACGGTTTTCGAGAGCCGTTTCTGCAGTTGCTGAAATTCGGTCTGAATTTCGGAGCGCGTGAGTGGATCGAGCGCACCGAACGGCTCGTCCATTAGTAGGATTTTCGGATCGGCGGCGAGCGCGCGGGCCACTCCCACGCGCTGGCGTTGGCCGCCGGATAGCTGGTGCGGATAGCGTTTCGCGAGCCCAGGTTCGGTGAGCCCGACCATTTGCAGGAGTTCGTCGACGCGCTGGCGAATGCGATCGTCCGGCCAATTTTCCAGGTGGGGAACCAGCGCCACATTTTTCTCCACCGTGAAATGCGGGAACAGGCCGGTCTCTTGAATCACGTAGCCGATGCCGCGACGCAGCGCGATCGCATCCCATTCCAAGGTCGAGCGGCCCGACACGCGCACTTCGCCTGCGGTCGGCTCCAGAAGCCGGTTGATCAGTTTGATAGCCGTCGATTTTCCCGAACCGCTGCGTCCTAGCAACACCAGAGTCTCGCCGGCCGCCACCTGCAAGTTCACGTCGGAAAGGATTTGGTGTTTCCCAATCGCGAAGCCGACGTTGCGGAATTCAATCGCCGCTTCATTCTCAGCGGGGGCATCGGTCGAGGAAACAACGCTGGCGCCGGCAGGCAGCATGTCGGAGGCTAGCAACGGATGGCAATGGGTGTCAAACGAGCGCAGCACCCTAAAAGGCACGGATATGCCCGATTCCCAGAAACACCTTGCCCATCCTTCGCGCTTCAGAGTATAAGCCGACCTACTGCTTTCACTTTATGACCGAGCCCATCACCGCCTCCGGCCACCACGCGCATTCACCGGCCCGCACCCAATCGAGCTGGCTCTGGAACAAGGACCTCGCGCCCATCCCGCTGGAGAAGCGCACCTGGGGAACCTACAACTACGCCGCGCTGTGGGTGGCGATGTCGGTCAATATTCCCACTTATATTCTGGCCAGCGGGCTGATCGCCGGCGGCATGAACTGGAAGCAGGCTCTTTGTACGGTGTTTCTCGGCAACCTGGTCGTGCTGGTGCCTATGCTTCTGATTGCGCACGCTGGTGCACGCTACGGGATTCCCTTCCCGGTGTTTGCGCGTTCATCTTTTGGGGTGCTGGGCGCGAACGTTCCAGCGGTTCTGCGGGCCCTGGTGGCTTGCGGGTGGTTCGGCATTCAAGCTTGGATCGGCGGAGCGGCGATCAATGCCTTGCTCGCCGCGGTGCGTCCCGGATGGGACCATCCTTACTGGTGCTTCTTTTTATTCTGGCTGTTGAATCTGATGGTAATTTTGCGCGGCATTGAGACCATCCGATTTCTGCAGGGAGTCACCGCTCCGGCACTCTTGTTGCTCGGCCTGGCCATGCTGGTGTGGGCCTACCAACACGCGGGCGGTTTCGGACCGATGCTAGCGGCGCCTTCGAGATTTCACTCCACCACGGAATTCCTGGCATTCTTTGTTCCTTCTCTTACTGGGGTGGTCGCGTTCTGGGCCACCGTGGCGCTGAACATTCCGGACTTCACGCGCTACGCGAAGAGCCAGCGCGACCAAATGCTTGGCCAAGCGCTTGGCTTGCCGCTCACGATGACGTTTTATTCCTTCATCGGCATCGCCGTAACTTCCGCTACGGTGATCCTGTTCGGCAGGGCGATTTGGGATCCGGTGGTGGTGCTCAGCCGGTTGGGAAGCCCGATCGCGGTGGTTGTGGCGATGGTGGCGCTCACCTTGGCGACGCTAAACGTCAACGTCGCCGCCAACGTGGTATCGCCGTCCAACGATTTTTCCAACCTGTATCCGCGGCGTATCAGTTTCAAGACCGGCGGGCTGATCACTTGCGTGCTGGGTGTGCTGATGCAGCCGTGGAGATTGTTGGCCACCTACGGAAGTTTCATTTTCGGTTGGCTGGTGGGTTATTCCACAGTGATGGGGCCGATCGCCGGGGTGCTGATCGCCGATTACTTTGTGTTGCGCAAGAAAATCATAGTCACCGAAGATTTGTACGAGCGCGGCGGATTTTACGAATTTTCGTCAGGCTTCAATGGGCGGGCAATCGGCGCACTGGCGGCGGGAATATTCCTGGCGCTAATCGGCGTAGCCGTTCCCGCGCTCCATGCTCTTTACCAATACGCCTGGTTTGTAGGCTTCGCGGTTTCCTTCGGCGTCTACCTGCTTTGGATGCCCCGCCCGCGCAAGCCAGCGAAGACCACCTAATCTTTTTCTCTGCCGGTCTGCAACTCCAACTAATCTGTCTGCCCACGCGGCCGCCAGAATCTCCACCACGGGCGTGGCTTACAAGGCTTGTGCTCAAGTCGCTCCGGCCACCACCTACCGTCGAAGTGGGCCAAAAAGTCCTGGCCGCGAGTAGCTCGCGATACCCGCGTCGCACACGAAGGGGCTCTCGCTGAACTGAGGAAAAATTAATAGCTGGCCGCCGCTTAGTGAGATCGTATCGCACCCTGAGAGTTGCGCCTTGTACCAGAGACCGGTCGGAACGGGTGCTTAACCATTTCCGAAGACCATTTCGAGTACCGTGCGGGAAGGCCTCAGCCGGCCCGCCCTCGGCTTTGACAAGGTCGATCGTCACCGTGTCGAACCCGGTCCGCTTAGTAAACGGCAGGATCTGACCCATCACATAGTCGTCCGACGAATCGTTCGTAAGGCGGGTGAAGGCATGGCCAATCGTGAATGCAACCCTTTCAGAATTTTGTAGCACGCCATCGGCTCACCTTCTGTTTCCGGTACGTCTTAGCCGGGGAAGACTCCACCCCTGCCCTCGCCATCGAGAAATCGGCGAATATCGACTAGCAGTTTCAAAAGCATCTCCGGGGTCAGCACCCCGGTGAAAGTATTTTGCTGGCTGGGATGGTACGACGCGTAAAGCTGCGCCAACTTGCCAGGCATCTTGTAGACGCCTCCGTGACGAAACGGAAACGCCGCCAGGCCGGAAATCACACCACGTGCTTTCAGCAAGGAAAGATAGACGCGCATAGCGATCCCGCCTAGCGCCAAGACCGCCTTCGGCTTCAGAATTTCGAGTTCGCGTTCGAGATAAGGGCGGCAATTCGCCAATTCGTCTGGCAGCGGCTGATTGGCAGGAGGGGCGCATCGCTCGGTCGCCGAGATGTAAGCCCCGTGAAGCTTGAGCCCGTCATCCCGCCGAATCGAAAGCGGCTGGTTTGCAAATCCCGCGTCGTACAGCGCTTGGTACAAGAAATCGCCGGACCGGTCGCCAGTAAACATGCGTCCCGTCCGATTCGCACCGTGAGCCGCCGGTGCCAGACCTAGAATTAGCAGTTTCGCTTTGGGGTCGCCAAATCCAGGAACCGGTTTCCCCCAATAGTCCCAATCCATGAAGGCGCGCCGCTTCTCATGCGCCACTTTCTCGCGCCATGCCACCAACCGCGGACACTTCCGGCATCCGATGATCGTGCGGTTGAGAATTGCCAGCTCGCCACCATTTCGTGCCATAAAGTTGTACGGTGCTACGCTCTTTTCGTTTGCGGATGCCCCACTCTTCGCGGGTGTCGGCGAAGGGTGGGCGTTTAGACTTGGCACAGCCTCCCAGTCACGAGCAAGATTGTATCCTGCCGATTCTCTAAATTTAGGCCGAAGTAGCCCTCCAGGATTTGCCCGACTTTGCGCTGCTCAGATTTTCCTCTAGGATAGAGACCTCTGCCGGGGACCCCGACGCGATGCTCCGAACCTCCTACTCCGGTTGTAGCGAAGTCCCCAAAATCTGAATTGAGGATGCAATGACCGGCACCAAGGAAAAAATCGTAATCGTCGCCGCCGACACCGAATGGCGACGCACCACGCAGGCGGATCTGGAGGATGCCGGCTACGATATTCTGCTGTTTGAGTCCGCGGCTCTAGCGCGGCCGTCCTTGCACGCCGCTCCTCCGCACTTACTATTGGTCGATCTAACCTCCGCAGAAGCAGAACCACCCCACGGCCAAGCCGCGGCGGGCGGTGCCCCCGCCGCTCCTGGACGCCCGGCCAACCTGGCGAATGATTTTCACGAAATGCTGCCCGAGTTAAAAGGTTCCAGGGAGACGCGAGATATTCGCGTGATCGTGCTGGCAGCCGAGGCCGCCGAACGCGCCACCATCCTCGATCTGGGCGCCGATGCGGTTCTGTCTCCACCGTGGGATCGCACCGAACTGCTGGCACCAGTTCGCGCTCAGCTTCGCGCCCGCCGCGAGATTGACGACCTGCGGCAAAAGGTAGCTATCGCCGAACAGGGCCAGCAAATCGCGCACACCGCGTTCGAAGCGCTGGCGGTCACCGAGAAAATGACCAAGGATGCCTTCTCGCTGGACCGTGCGTTGAAATTGGGGTTCATGGGCATTTGCATTGTCGCCGCGCTGATGGCCGTAGTTTTCTTCCTGTTCTCGCATAACGCCACCAAACAGATGAAGCTGGCCAACGCCGCCATCGGCCGCCTGGAGCGCGGCGTCATTCACCAGGGAGATTTGATTGCCGAGGCCCGCAAGCTCCGCTCGGAAAGCGGCATCGCCACACCAGCGGCTGGCCAACCCGAATCGCACGAGGATTTGCAGCAGAAAGCGGCAGACATAAAACAACAGATGGCCACTTCGGACGCCTCAAGTATTCCGGCTTTGCAGAAGCAACTCGCGGAAACCAACGCCCGCCTGCAACGCGTCGAGAACCAACGCAATACCGCGCAGGACGTGATCACCAGCGACGTAGCCAGCGTGTGCCTGTTGCACGTCGCGGTTGCATTCCGCGACAAGGATAGTGGCGAGCGCATCCGCTATGCCGGCATCAATCCTCAAGGTGAACCGTTGCAAGATAGCGACGGCCATCCGATTTACACGGTGGGAGGGCGCGGACCGGAAGTTCGCCTCGACGGCTTCGGCACCGGCTTTTTGGCTGGGCCTGGAGGCCGCGCGCTCACCAATCGTCACGTCGCGCAGCCGTGGTGGAAAGACGACGACTTGAGCGCGATGATGAGCCAGGGTGTGCAGCCGGAAATTTCGTCGATCACCGCATATTTCCCCGGTAATCCCGCTTCGATGCACGCGGAAATCGAAAAGATTTCCGACAAGTCTGATCTAGCTTCAGTGCAAATCGCACTGGACGGATTAGCGCGCCCGGTTCTTCCGATTGACGACGCGAAAAGTGCGGCCATCTCGGGGCAGTCGGTGATTTCGATCGGCTACGCCACCGGGTTAGCCGCGATTCTCGCGCGCGCCGACGAAGATACCGTGCAGAAAATAATGAAGGACAGCGGCGGCGACGTGGCGCAAATTTTAGACGAGTTATCGCGCCGCGGCTTGATCCACCCGCTGATCACCCAAGGCCACATTGGCGACGTACTGGACGACAAGATCGTCTTCGACGCGCAAACCACCCACGGGGGCTCCGGCGGCCCACTGCTGAACCGCGAGGGCAAAGTGATCGGGGTAACTTTCGCAGTCCTCAGCGGCTTCGGCGGCTCCAATTTCGGCATCCCTATTCGTTTCTCCCGTAGCCTGCTCAGCGCCACGCCCAAGCAGTAGACCGAGTGGCTGCGGGCGTGAAACAAGACCACACCCGGTCAAAAACGTACGGAACCCAGGCGTGAAATCGACACGCCCACTGGGCTTCGCTCGGCGAAGTGAACCTTGGCTAGACGGGGAGTTCGAAGACGCCGGATTCGGATGCGCCGCTGCCGGCGACTACACCGGGCTGCGCCACGGGGAGCTCGACGGAGACGCTGGCGCCGTAGGGTTCGCGATTGGATAGGTGGATGTCTCCGCCAGCTTCGCGCGCAATGCCGTAACAGATGCTCAGGCCCAGGCCGGTGCCCTTCCCTACTGGCTTGGTGGTGAAGAACGGATCGAAGGCCCGATTGATGTCGCTGAAACCTGGGCCCGAATCTTCGAACAGGATTACGATCTTGGAGTTTTGGCGCCAGGCGGCAATGCGAATCGCTTTCTCACTGCTTTCCTCGACGGCGTCGATGGCGTTACTCAGCAAATTGAGCAGCACCTGCTTGAGCTGGTCCTCGGCGATGCCCACATCCGGGAGCAGGCGTTCGATTTCGGTATCGACGGAAATCTGCAGCTTGCGAATGTGATATTCGCGCAACTGAATGGCGTCGCGCAGAGCGGTCTCCAGACTCGCGGCTCGAGGTGCGGCGTTGCTTTGACGCGCAAAGTGCAGCAGGCCATCCACGATCCGCTTCATGCGGCGCGCTTCGTTTCCAAGTTTAGTGATACGCCGCGCGGGGCCCTCCGCTTTCACTTCCTCTGAGAGAAGTTCGGTGTAGCCGATGATTCCGGTGAGCGGATTATTCAGTTCGTGGGCCGCGCCCGCGACCAGTTGTCCGAGAGCGGCCAGCTTGTCGGAGCGAACCAACTGATGGTGCAGGCGCGCATTTTCGGTGATCACGGATAGATCGGCGGTCAACTTCTCGAGTTTGGACAGCTCGGAGGGATTGAGCCGCGAGGGATCGGTGGTGGAGAATAACCACACGAAACCCAGAATGGTGTTGCGTGACGACATCATCGGAATCACGACTTCCGATCCAATGGTGCTGGCGCCCTCGGCGGTATTCTTGCGAGCGTCACCGGTGAGCGGAGAACTGCTGACCCGCATCTTGCGGGTGTTCGAGGCGTTCCATTTCACGGCGTTATCAATCAGGGCCGCGCGAACCGCGGTGGCTAGGCCACTGTGGCCGGCAAGGGAGAGTGAGCCGTCGTCCACCGATAACAGCACCGCGGCACGGCTGAAGGCCGAAGCCTGGGTGAGCGATTGGGCCACCTCGTCGCACAAGGCAGCGGGGGCCTTGGCGCTGAGCAAGCGCGAGGTGATGCGGGAAAAACGCAGCAACAGAGCATTTTCGGAATGCTCGCGGCTGATCGCTTTCTCGATGATGCGCGATTTTTCTTCAACCAAGGTCAAGATCATTCCGAACGCGACGAAAAATTTCGGCACATTCCAAAGCTCGGCATTCACGTGCGCCGCGGGAAAATAGGCGGCCAGCAAGGTGGCGACCGGAAACACCAGGCCCCAGGACACGAAGCCCCCCAACACGGTGAGCACTCCCGAGGATGCTCGCGGAAAGCGCAGCCAGTATAGAAACCCACACAGCATGAAAGCCGCGGTGAGAATGGAAATCATACCTACGGAGGAATTGCCGTGAAGCTGGCGAAAGATCGCGTAGCCGCCGGCCGCAACGAGGGCCGCGGCGAGGGTGCCGGCAACGCGGGGCGATTTGCGTTCGGCATAAACCACGTAGCCGGCGCCGCCGAAAAAGAAAAGGGCCAGAGCGGCGGCCATCGCGGGATCGTAGTGAATGTCAAAAGTGGCGCCGACGGCGTACAGGGTGGCCGGAACGCCCATGAGTGCGGTGCACAGGTATAGGCTTTTCTGATCGTTGAAGTCGTCCACCAGGGAAACGACGAAAGCGATTCCGCTTAGTACCAGAGCGGCGATGTCTACGGATTCGACGGCCAGCTCGGAGACCCCGACCTGGGTCTCGAAGATCTGAACGAAGAAATGAAGGAAGATCAGTGACCAAGCGACGATCCAAAAGCCGATGCGCTTGGTTTCCGAGTGCTGGCGCAGGGAGACGAATATCCCCACCAGGACCGCGAGCACCAGGATGGTCGGTAGCTTGTCGAGTAAAGGAATCAACCGTGTTCTCCCCCCCACAAATGTAGCAATCGGGATGCACCCGAACAATGAACCCTTAGTACCAGTTTCTAGGACCTCTTCTGTGGGGTCGGGAAGGCGGTAACTCCTACATCTTCTCGGGGATACGCAATTCGAAGGAAACCTCGGCCCCCTCCGGCAAGTTGAGGGGTTCGAAGAGCACCAACGCCCCCTTAACGTAGTGGGCTCGCACGCGATGGGTCTGGGCGGGGGCTTGGCGTTTCTGGGGTCCCAGGGGGTCTATCCGGGGGCCGGGGTGGTCACTGGCTCCTGCCGCTTCGCTGCGCCCGCTGCGGCCGCCGGTGGCGTCCAGGGCGGCGTTGGCGAGGCGGTCGGCATCCCGATTCTGCTCGCGCATGATGTGTTCGATGCGGAAGGTGTGCAGGGAGCGCGCCAGTTTGGTGGCGCGTTCGTGAAGTGGCCGGAGGTCCGGGCTCTTTACCTTGTATCTTCCTTGCATCTGGCGCACCAGCAGCTCGGAATCGCTGCGGACCCTGAGGCTCTGAATGGCGTGGGTGGTGGCGTAGTCCAGGGCAGCGATCAGGCCGTAGTATTCCGCGATGTTATTGGTAACGCGACCGATGTATTTGCCGACTTCGTAAACGGTCTCGCCATTGGGGCCGTGAACGACCACGGCGTATGAGGCCGGGCCGGGATTTCCGCGAGAAGCGCCGTCAATGTGTGCGGAGTAAACCGGTGGCGGGGCGGCGGGTTCGGGCTCGTGGAAGAGTCTTGCAGAGCGCGGCGGCTGAGCTTTCGGCGGCAACATGGAGCGATCGACTCCCGAAAAATTCGGACTTGGCCATCACAATACTAACGATAGCCCGAGGTGCGGAGAACGCGACTAAGGCTCATGCGTGGCAGCCGGAGCTGTGGAATCCGCCGCCGCGCCAGCGGGCTGGTGGCCCAGAGGCCCGGGCACCAGCGGTGGCGGCACGCCGTAATACAGAATGCGGGTGCAAGTCTCGCAATGAATCAGCTCTTCGGTGCCCGGGCGGCTGAGCTCCTGAAAAACGTGGGGCCGAATGCGCACCCCGCAAGCTCCGCAAATTTCGCCGCGAACTTCGGCCACCGCGATGCCGCCATGCTTTTTGGCGATGCGCTCGTAGTGATCGAGCAGGTCTTCCGGAATCACAGCGATCACGCGGGCGCGTTCGGCTTCCTGCACCGCCAAAGCATTCAGGCGAACGGCTTGCTCGGCCTCGATGGCAGCGCGCTTTCCGCGGGCGACTTCCTCGGCTTCCTTCACCAGTTTCTCGGAAGCTTTGATGCGCCGGTCGTACTCTTCGGAGGCGACCATCTGTTCGAGCAGGCGATCCTCGGCGTGGGCAACTTCGTCCTCGGCGTTCTGCACTTCATGCTGCAGCGCCTTGAACGCTTCGTTGGTCTTCACCTGGTAGGACTGGTCTTTGTATCTTTTGGCTTTTTCCTTCCAGCTCTCGACGTCCAACTCATATTTCTTGCGCGCTTTGAAAGCTTCGAGCTGCGCGGCTTTGCTGGCGGCGAGCTCGGCGCGAGCGGCAGCGACGGTGGCTTCGACTTCGGCAATGGCGAGCGGAACAGCGGCGATGCGGGCGCGCAGGTCGAGCAGATTGTGGTCAACGTTCTGAAGGTCCAGCAAAGCCTGGATGATATGTTTCACGGTTGAATCATTCTAACACCGCAGGGGCGGGCAGGCCATGCGTCCTCACCCGGGGCGAGGGAATCGCACTTTTTTGGACACCGCGCGCGCGCTATTGGAGAGGCTGTACCGACATGGTGGAATCGACGAAGAAACTGGTGCACCCGGATTCGGCCCCGGTGCAGCGCGCCACCACGCGAAAATTAGTGGAAGATGGTTCTACGTTGTATTCGTAGCCATCGCGCGCGGGCTTCTGCATGCTTAATGCGCCGCTGGATAGCAGCTTATCGAGCGGGGCGTAGGATCCGTTTTCCGCCTGATAGGCGCGTTCGGCCTGGGCAATCGCCAGGATGTCGTTCTGCGCGCCGGCGGCGTTGGGCGCCGAATGCGGCGACGGAAATCGCGGAACCGCCGGCCTTGAAGATAGTACACGTAGCCGACAATCACGATCGCCGCGACGACCAGAAGGCTGAGAATGCGTGCCATGATCGATTACCTCCGGTGCAAATGCCAACCCACGCAAATGCAGATATAGGATATGTCGCGGCGCGAGCGCGGGAACAATTGATTCCTGGCGGTCAGCCATCGTAAACGCCATGGCAGGCATCTGAAACCGTTTGGGCTGGGTATCGTCTAAGTCAGTGTGGGAGTTGCGTGCGCGTTCGGTGGTGGTTGGCGCGGCGTGAGTGCGATAAACGGGAACTTTTGAGGTCGGATGTGGGGACACGATTGTCAGGGCTACGGACCGCTGGGTGTGAAGCGTTGTAAGCAAACGATTTTGTGAGTGACCAGACCTGCGATGGCGGCTGGGCGATCGGAATGGCCTAAGCTGAGCGAACCGCGTTACGATTAAGTTGTTTTTCTTCGGGAATTCACGCCGGGTGAAGCTCCCCCTGAAAGCGAAAGGTAGACATGAGAATTTCGATGAAGATTGCTGTGCTTGCGGGCCTGCTGGCGTTGGCCGGCCTGGCCGCCGGAGCGCAGGAAAAAGCCGGAAGATATTCGGCCGCCGGTGATGAATGTCCAGCAGGAAACGCTGGCCAACGGGCTGCACGTGGTGATGCTGGAAGAGCATCAGGTGGCGGTGATCAATCTTCAGGTGTGGTACCACGTGGGCTCGAAGGACGAGCTAAGCGGGGCATACCGGCTTCGCGCATTTGTTCGAGCATCTGATGTTCAAAGGCTCGGCGCACGTCGGGCCAAGCGAGATGCCGCGAATCATCGAAGCGATGGGCGGGTCTCTTTAACGCGTATACCAACGACGACACCACCGTCTTCTGGGAAACATTTCCGAGCAATTATCTCGAGCGGGTGACCTGGTTGGAAGCGGATCGCATGGGCAGCCTAAACGTGGACGACGCGAATTTCAAATCCGAGCGCGAAGTGGTGAAAGAAGAACGCCGCCTGCGTATCGACAACCAGCCTTACGGCCTGATCCAGGAAGATTTGTATGCCGCCGCGTTTCAAGTTCACCCGTACCATCACACCACTATCGGCAGCATCGAGGACCTGAATAAGGCGACGGTGGCGGATGTGCGCCAATTCCACGACACCTATTACAAACCGAACAATGCGACGCTGGTGATCGTCGGCGATTTCCAACCGCGCGAAGCGCTGGCGTGGGCGAAAAAATATTTCGAAGGCATTCCGGCATCGTCGGGCCCGATTCCGCGTCCGGCAAAACCCGAACCGCCGCAGGCGGAGCAGCGGGTGGTGAATAAATCGTATTCGAATACGCCGCTGCCAGCGGTGGTGATCGGCTATAAGATGCCTGCGCGATACGCGGCCGATTCGTACGCGCTGGACCTGACGTCGGCGATTCTGGCGGGAGGAGAAAGCGGCCGCCTGTATCAATCGCTGGTTTATAAGGATCGGATCGCGGCGTCCGCCGGGGGAGCGGGAAACTTTACCGAGGACCCGAATTTGTTTTTTGCCTACGCGATCATGAACCAGGGCCACCCTCCCGCGGAAGGTGAACAAGCGGTGGTTAACATCCTCGACGAACTGAAGGCGAAGGCCGTGGACGCCAAGGAACTGGAGAAGGCGAAGAACCAGGAAATCGCGGGCTTTGTGCTGGAACGCGACACCGATCAGGAAAAAGGAGACGCAATCGGCGCCGCGGCGGTGTTGGGAAAAGATCCCAGCCTGGTGAACACCGAGCTCGACCGCTATCTGAAGGTGAGCGCGGACGATGTGCAGCGTGTGGCACGGCAATATTTCACTAAAGAACAGTCCACCGTTCTGCTGATCACTCCGGCGCCAGCAAGTAAGTAAAGGGAGACATTGATGAAGGGAACTACCGCAAAGGCCAGATGGATTCTGGCGGCGGTCCTGGTGTTCGCGGCGGCCGCGACGTTGCCGGCGCGCGGTCAGGAACCGTCCGGGTCAACATCCGCAAATCCGCCGGCGGCGGGTTCGGCAGCAGCGGCGGCGCCAGCAAAAACAGCGGAGCAGAAAGGCGGGACCGGCGAAGTGCCGGCCGGCGTGAAATTGGAATCGAAAATGCCAGCCGCGGCAGCGCCGCACGCGTTTCATCTCCCCAAGGTCGAGTCCGAAACACTGCCCAACGGCCTGCGCGTTTTTGTGGTCACCGATCACCGCGAGCCTGCGGTAGCGGTGCGGCTGGTGCTCACGTCGGCGGGGTCGGCGAACGATCCGGCGGGATTGACGGGGCTGGCGGTGATGACCGCGAACCTGCTCACACAAGGAACCGAGAAGCGTTCCGCGCCGCAAATCGCCAACGAGATCGACTTTGTGGGCGGCGAACTCTCTGCGGCGGCGGACAAGGACGCCACTGCGGTGACGCTGGAGATCACCAGGAATAAGCTGCAGATCGGGATGGATTTAATGTCCGACGTGGTGCTGCATCCTACGTTCAAGCAGGAAGAGCTGGATCGGCAGCGCCAGCAACTGCTCTCCGCGTTGCAGGTGCAGAGCGCCGATCCCGATTATCTGGCCACCGCGGTTTTCAACCGGGTGGTGTATCCCGGTTCGCCGTACGGTTTGCCGAGCGAGGGCACGCTGGAAACCGCGGGCAAGTTCGATCGGGAGTCAATCGTCAAATTTCATGCGGCTAGTTACGCGCCCAATGAAGCGCTGATGGCATTCGCTGGAGATATCACGCCGGAAGCGGCGTTTGCACTGGCGAGCCAGTACTTCGGCGGCTGGGAGAAAAAAGAAGTGGCCGAAACCGCGCGGCACGCTCCCGCAGCCGCTTCCGGCGTGCACGTATGGGTGGTGGACAAGTCCGACGCGGTGCAAACGCAAATCCGCATCGGGCGGCTGGGGATCCGCCGCGCCGACCCAAGCTATATTCCGCTGCTGGTGGCCAACCGCATTCTGGGCGGTGGAATGAATAGCCGCCTGAGCACGGAGGTGCGCATCAACAAAGGCCTGACCTACGACGCGGGTTCCAGTTTCCACAGCATGAAATATACGGGCTCGTTCGCCGCCAAAACATACACCCGCACCGAGGCCACGGTGGAAGCCACCAAGCTGGTGGTGGATCTGATGGCAAAAATGGCAGCGGACGGCGCTACGCCGGCCGAGATGGATGTGGCGCGCGATTACCTCGCGGGCGTCTATCCGATTCAATCGGAGACCGCTGCGGCGGTGGCCAATCGCGTTCTGGAAGTGGCCATCTACGATTTGCCCGCGGACTACCCGGACACCTATCCCGAAAGAATTCGGGCAGTGAGCATCGAAAAAGTGAAACAGGTGTGCGCAGAATATTTCGGTGAGAAGGATATGGATATCGTGCTGGTGGGAAACGCGAAGGAATTTCGCGACGGATTGAAATCGGCCTTCCCTACTGCGAAGTGGGAGGAGATTTCCTACGACAACCTGGATCTGCTGCGGCCCGATCTGCAAAAGACGAAAGAAGCGGCGGCCCCGGCAGCTTCAGCGGAGTTAGCGAAACGCGGCGATGAAATCGTGAAGGCGGCCGCGGAGGCCGCCGGCGGCGCGGCGTTGCAATCGGTACAAGACGTGCAGATTTCTACCTCCGGAACCGCGCATACTGGGCAGGGAGATTTTCCGATCGAAGTAAAATACACCATCGAATTTCCCGATAAAGTGCGCTCGGAAGCGAAGCTGCCGTTCGGGCTGATGGTGCAAGGCTTCGACGGCCAGTCCGGCTGGGCGTCGACGCCGCAAGGGTTGATGGACTTGCCGCCGGCGTATGCCGGCGAGTCGCAGCGGGCCGCCGCGCTTTCCGGCGGTTGGGGCCTGTACAAGCTGGCGCTGGCGGGAAAGTTGCAGACCCAATATCTGGGCGAAGAAGAGTGGGATGGGAAAAAAGATCAGGTGGTGCAGTGGAACGCACTGAGCGGTCCGATAAAACTATATTTCGATCCAGACACTCATCTGCTCGCCGGAGCGCATTTCAAATCGGTATCGCCGCAGGGATCGTCGGAAACCGACCAGCACTGGAGCGATTATCGAGACGTGCAAGGCCGCAAGCTTCCGTATTCGATTGTGATTTTCCGAAACGGAGGGAAATTTTCCGAGACCACCGTACAGAACGTAAGCGTAAATACCAAGCCGGATGCGGCGATTTTTGTAAAACCCAAATCGTAGTAAGGTTAGCACTCTTGGGCTGATTTGCCGCGGGGTCGCGGCTGCCGGCGGCTGCGCCATAATCGCTCCGTTGATAGAAACTAATTCCGCTTTCCATTACGATGCAGGAGCAACCTATTCTAAACTGTAGCTCTTCGTGCCCGGTATGAACTCCAATCGAAAAAGTCACCGGTCCTTCTGGACCTCGCTGCTGGCACTAGCTGCCGCATGCGCCAGCTTGAGCGGCAGCGCTCGTTCCGCGGCAGACACCACGCCTGCGGTCTTAACCGCCATGCAGGAAGAACTCGACCGCTCCCTGGCGGCGGAGTCGAAGGCCGATCCAGCCGCCTATTTCCTGAACTATACGGTGTCCGACCGCCAATACGCGGAGGTGTCCGGCTCCAACGGCGCGCTGATGTCCAGCAGCGAGACGCGCGCGCGCTGGCTGGAAGTGCAAACCCGCGTAGGCAGCTATCAGCTCGACAACACCCACAAGATTGCCGACCGGCCGCCCAGTTGGACCAGCCCGGGCACCAACGTCACTCTGGACGACGACACTGCGGTGCTGCGGCGAGAGATGTGGCGGGAGACCGACCGCCAATACCGAGCGGCAGCCGAAGCGCTGATCAAAGTAACCACCAGCCAGCAAGTGCAGGTGCAAACCGCGGAAGGCAACGCGCCGGATTTCTCGCGGGAAAAGCCGCACACCTCCGTTGGACCGCGCGTGGAAATCAAGGTGGAACGCCAGCCGTGGGAAGCGCGGGTGCGAAAATACACCTCGGCGTTCAGCAGCTCCGCGGCGGTATTGAACTCCATCGCGACCTTCACCGCGCAAGCCAACAATCAATACCAAGTGAACAGCGAGGGCACGAAGTTGGGGTTCGGCCAGATCCACTACCGGCTGGAACTCTTCGTGCAGAGCAAAGCCTCCGACGGCATGGATATCCAGCGCTACGCGAATTTCGACTGGCTGGAGCCGAAAGAGGCGCCTTCCGATGAGGTTGTGCTGGAGCGCATCAAGGTGATGGTGAAAGAAGTGGAAGACCTGGACAGAGCGCCGCTGGTGGATCCCTTCGCCGGACCGGCGATGCTGACCGGGCGGGCGACCGCGGTTTTCTTTCACGAAGTGTTGGGGCACCGCCTGGAAGGATTCCGGCAGAAAGATATCAACGAAGGGCAGACCTTCACGAAAAAAATCGGCGAGCCAATCTTGCCGGAATTCATTTCGGTAAAAGACGACCCCACGCAGCAGCGGCTGGGTTCGCAGATGCTGCTGGGTTACTACCCATACGACGATGAAGGGGTGCCGTCGGAGAACGTAAAGCTGGTGGAACACGGGGTGCTGAAGACCTTTGAGATGTCGCGCTCACCGTTGGTGGATGTGCCGGTATCGAACGGGCACGGACGGCGGCAGTTGGGGTACGTGCCAGTGGCGCGGCAAGGAAATCTGATCGTATCGAGCACCAAGGCGGTGAGCAACGCGGAATTGCGGCAGAAGCTGATCGACTTGGTCAAGCACCAGAACAAGCCGTTTGGTTTGCTGATTGACGACATCGCCGGCGGGTTCACATTTACCGGACGCGGACAACCGCAAGCGTTCCAGGTGCTGCCGTTGGTGGTTTACAAAGTCTTCCCGGATGGCCGGCCGGATCAACTGGTGCGCGGAGTGGATATTGTGGGCACGCCGCTGGTTTCGCTGACAAAGATTGTGGCTACCGGAGATACGCCGGAAATTTTCAACGGCTACTGCGGCGCGGAATCGGGATCGGTGCCGGTAGCAGCGGCGGCGCCCGCGGTGCTGATTTCGGAATTGGAAGTGCAGAAGAAAGAGTCTTCCACCGACAAGCTGCCGATTCTGCCGCCGCCTGCGCACGATCCTGAAGCCGGGGGGCCGAAACCTTGACACAGAAATGGATAGCAAAGTGGGTGGGCTGTGCGGCGATCGCCGCCGCACTGACCTATTGCGGCGGCGCAAGCTACGCGAAATCACCTAAAGACGAAACCAAAGATAAAGACCAAACCCTGCGCGCCATGCAGGACGAGATGGAACGTTCGCGCACGCGGCTGGCGATCGAAGGGGTACAGAAGCCCTACTACATCGAATATCGCCTGCTCGATCTGGACATTCGCGCGGTTACCGCATCGTTCGGCAACATCATTTCCAGCACCACCGGCCGCAACCGGGTGATGTCAGTGGACGTGCGCGTCGGCGATCACCATCTGGACAGCTCGAATTTCGTCAGCGAAGAAGGCTTTCACGGTTTTCTCGGTTCCGCGGGCGACTTGGGCGAAGTGGGCATCGACGGCGATTACAGTTCGCTGCGCCAAGATCTGTGGCTGGCCACCGACCAAGCCTACAAGGGCGCGGTTACCGGGATGTCGCTCAAGAACGCTTTCCTGCGCAGCCTCACCAAACCGCCGGAGATCGACGACTTCTCGCAGGAAAGCCCGGTGGTGCAGATCGAGCCGCACGCGGTGGCCGATTGGACCAACCGCAAATGGGACGACGAAGCGCGCGAGGCGTCTTTGGTTCTTCGCAGCGTGCCGCAAATCAACGGCACGCGCGTAACTTATTACCTGGTTTACGAGACCTACTATTTGCTCAATAGCGACGGAACGGAGCTCCGCGTTCCGCACAGCCTGGCGGCGGTGGAGGCCGGGATCGATACGCTGGCGGACGACGGAATGCCGGTACACAACTACTACACCGTTTACACCGCGAAACCGGGAGAGTTGCCGGCCCCCGCGACCGTCGCGAAGGGTTTACAACAGGCAGCGCAGGATCTGGTCGCGTTGCGCGCCGCACCGCTCTCGTCCGATTACACCGGGCCGGTGCTGTTCGACGCGCCTGCGGCTTCCTCGATGTTGACGCAGGTGCTGCCGCCATCGCTATCCGGAGCGCGGCCTCCGCTTTCCACATCGAGCCGGGTTGACGAATATTTCGAACAGATGGGCGGGCACAACGACTGGTCGGGACGAGTGGGGCAGCGGGTGTTGCCAGTCAGCGTGACGCTTACCGACGATCCCACCGCGAGCGATTATCAGGGTCAAGCGTTGCTCGGCGGCTACGACGTGGATGAAGAAGGCGTGCGCGGGCAAAAGATTACCGTGGTGCAGAACGGGATCCTGCGCAATCTGCTGATGTCGCGGCGTCCGGGCCCGGATTTCGATCGCTCCAACGGCCATGGGCGGTCGGCAATTCTTTCCGAGCCGCACCCCGCGCCGAGCAATTTGTATTTTCAATCGTCGGAGGGATTGAGTGCCGGCGACCTGCATAAGAAATTCCTCGATTTGTGCAAAGAGGACGGGCACGAATGGTGCATCGAAGTGCGGCGGATGGATAATCCGGCGATCGCATCGATCCGCCAGGAAGATTTTCAGGAGACGATTGCGAGCATGGCGGGCGGCCTTTCCAGCGGGGAGCGCTTGCCGCTGCTGGTGTATCGAGTGTGGGTGGACGGCGGTAAGCAAGAGTTGGTGCGCGGGGCCCGGATCAGCGGTCTGACCCTGCGCAGCCTGCGAAATATTCCCGCGATCGGGAGTGATACTGCCGCAGCGAACTACATACAGAGCGCGACGGACGGGATGATGGGCACGGCGCTGGGAGCGTTTGGGTCCGCGCAGGGCGGGCTGCCTTCAGCGATTGTGGCGCCGTCGCTGGTTCTGGACGACGTGGAATTGCGCGGGTACCGCGGCGAGCCACGGCGCTTGCCGCTGGATCCGGCGCCGCCGCTGCAGTAGTTCGCGCCGAGCGCGGCACCTAATCTCGAAGACAACCACAGCACCGTAGGTCAAAAACCCCACACCACCTGCAACGACTAATTCAAAAACACCCACGAAAATCGGGAGTTCGTAGCGCCGGGGCCAGACCGGAGTGCTCGGAGTGATGCTCGCATTTGCGCACCAGGAGCACCGGGAGTCGGATGTTTTTCCGCGACGAGCCGGGTCGCTACGGACTCGTGATTTAGGATCTAAGGTTCGACGGTGATGAAGGTCACTTCCGGGCGGCACAGGAAGCGGATCGGCAATTTCGACATTCCCAGGCCCCGGCTCACGTACATCTTGGAGCCCTGTTGCTCATACCAGCCGTCTAGATAGCGTCCGACACCCTTGGGGAGCCACATCGGATTCATAAACGGGATGCGCACCTGGCCGCCATGGGTGTGACCAGCCAGGCACAGCGAGGCGCGGCCTGCAGCGACATCAAAAAACGCCGGGGAGTGAAAAAGAAGAATCGAGAATGCCCCGGCGGGGATACCGGACAGGGCCGCGTCGAGCTTGGCATCGCCACTGGCGGGATCATCGACGCCGGCAACCCATACGTCGGGGCGCATTTGGTGATTCGCGTTGACCAACAAATTTACCCCGGCATCGTCATACATCGCCCGCTCGCGGCGCGGCGAAACCCGGTAGGTATTTTCGAAATTGCCGCGAACCACCCACACCCCGAGCGGTGCGCGCATTTGGCGATAAAGATTCTGCGCCGGAGCGTATAGATTCATCTCGCCGAGGGTGTCTCCGGTGATCAAAATGACGTCGGGATTTTCCGCGTGCAAAATTTCCACCAGGCGCCGTTCCCTTCGCCCGAAACCGTGGGTATGAATGTCGCTGAGGTGCGCGATCTTGAGCGGCGCGTTTACCCGCCCGTGGAGCTGATAGTGGGTAACTTGAATGCGGAAAGGCTCGATCCGGGTGACGTCGATCACCAACAGCACAATAAGCGCCGCCAGCAGGCCCGCGGCTACCCGACGGCGCCTTCGAAGATCGGACTTCGCGGCCACATGGGCGGATGCTTGCGGCGGAACATTGGCTGGGCCCCAGGTGCTCGACTGGCTCACATACCAGTGTAAAACAAGCTTCCCGCGATTCATATCCATCGGGCGCGGCACACCAGGCATCGTATAATCGGCACGCCCAGCATCGCATCCCGCGGGCCCACCTGCTCATGGACGAAGCAGCACGCGAAAAACGAATGGCTGCGTTGAGCTCGGTGGGCTCAGCGCTGGTACTGGTGTCTCTCAAGACCTTCCTGGCCATCGCCACCGGCAGCTTGGGAATTATTTCCGAGGCGATGCATTCGACCTTGGATCTGGTCGCCGCAGTGATCACATACCTTTCGGTGCGGGTGGCCGACCTGCCTGCCGATGCGGATCATCCTTACGGCCACGGGAAAGTCGAGAATTTTTCGGCGTTCGTGGAGACCGCGCTGTTGCTGCTCACCGCGGTGTACATCATTTGGGAAGCGATTCACCGCCTGCTGTATCACGAGGTGCATATTCGCCCCAGCTTGATGGCCATCTTGATCCTGATGGGCGCGGCGGGGATCGATTTGGTGCGTTCGCGGGCGCTGAATCGAGTGGCCAAGAAATATCCGAGCGACGCGCTCGAAGCTGACGCCATGCATTTTTCCACCGACGTGTGGAGCACCCTGGTGGTGATCGTGGGCATTACCGCAACGTGGCTCGGCGACAAATACAATCTGCCATGGCTCAGCTACGCCGACTCCCTCTCCGCCCTGGGGGTCGCGGGAGTAATCATTTGGGTGGGCTCGCGGCTGGGAAAACGGACGCTGGACGCGCTGCTGGATACTGCGCCAGAGGGTTTGCAAGAAACGATCGAAAAGGCGGTGAGCGAGATCGACGGAGTGCTGCGGGTGGAGCGGGTGCGGGTGCGGCGCTCCGGGCAGCGCTACTTTGTGGACGTAACCATCAGCGTGCCGCGGGTCTCGAGCCTGGAGCAAGCCCACACCACCAGTGACGCGGTGGAGCAGCGCATCGCGCTGATCGTTCCCTCCGACGTGGTGGTGCACATCGAACCGCAGGCCCGCAGCAACGAGCATCTGTTTGAAACCATTCGCGCGATCGCGCAGCGGCGAGGGCTTTCGGTGCACGAGCTGGCGGCGTCGTACCTGGATGGGCGGTTGTTCGTCGATCTACATCTGGAAGTGGATCATCGCGCCAGCCTGCGCGAGGCCCATAAGTTGGCCACCCAGCTCGAAAACGACATCCGCGAATCCACCGAGTCGAGAGCGCAGATTAATATTCATATTGAGCCGCTGGGGTCGGATATCGCCGACGCGGAGGAGATGCGCGGGCTTTCACGCTCGATTCAGGGGTATATCAATACCCTTCCCGCGGAATACAGCGAGCTGGTGAATTGCCACGAAGTTCATGTGCGCAGCGTGGAACATCGGATTCTGGTCTCCTGTCACTGCGCCATGGAAGGCGGCCTGCCGATCACCGAAGTGCACGACGTAACCGCGGCGCTCGAAGATCGCGTGAAAGAAGCCTTCCCGCAGATTCATCGGGTAACCATTCATCCCGAGCCAGTGGAAGAAAGTTAAGCGCGGGATTTTGCGCGGAACCGTGGGCACCGGCGCGGCTACTCGGCCATAACAAAAACGGAATCGGCAGGGAGGGTGACTTGCCAGGGCTGCGGGCGCTTCTGAAGGCGGCGCCAATCGCTGTGAGAAACTTCGGCCTGGAGATCAAATTCGCGGGAATCTTCGCTGGCGGCTTGCAGGCGCAAATAGAGGGTGACGCCGAAGGGCGCCTCGCTCGCTCGCACCAACCAGGCTGGGAAGGTATTTTCAGGCGACGGGGCGTCTGAGCTATGCGCTTCGGGAGTTCTTGCCTCCACCAATGAGATGTGATGCGCGCGAATTCCCGCGCGCAGCTCCTCGCCCACTACCGCGGGGGGAACTTCTTGCACCGTGCGCAGACGGCACGCCCAATCCAGCGCTTCGATTTCATGCGGCGCGATCGCTCGCGCTCGGGAAAAATTCTTGCATCCAGTTAGCCGCGCCACTTCCAGGCTGGCTGGACGTGTGAATACCTCTTCCTTGGGTCCTGACGCAGCGATGCGCCCTTTTGAAAGCACCAGCATTTTTTCCCCGAGCCGATAGGCTTCAGCGACGTTATGCGTAACCAGTAGGGAAACCCCGCAATAGGCCTGAAAGGTTTGCAGCAACTCGTATTCGATCTGCGCGCGCAAATGGGTATCAAGAGCCGAGAGCGGCTCATCCAAGAGCAGGGCTTCGGGCTCGGTAACCAGGGCTCGCGCGAGAGCTACGCGTTGCTGCTCGCCACCGGAAAGTTCTCGCGGGTAACGGTGTTGCAGGCCGTCGAGGTGGGTTTGCGAAACGAGGCGTTCCACTCGCGCAGCTCGTTCCGCTACCGGCAAATCTTCCAGACCGAAGGCGATGTTCGCGGCCACAGTCATGTGCGGAAACAGGGCGTGGTGTTGGAAGAGCATGGCCACGCGGCGCTGGCGGGCGGGAACGTCGATGCGCAACTCGGAATCGAAAAGGACCCGGCCATTCAAGACGATGCGGCCGCGTGATGGACGCTCCAGCCCGGCGATGACGCGCAGGGTCATGGTTTTGCCGGCCCCCGACGGGCCGAGAATACTGAGTGGAGCGTTGCCAGCCTTGAAATATACGCGGAGGTGGTAGTCCGGCAAGCGCATCTCGATTTGGACCTCGAGGCCCATGGTGAACTCCGTACTCATCGCGCGCGGCCGCTCTTGGCGGCGTGGGTCCAGTAGTAAAGCGCGGCCAGCAGAACGAAAGAGATTCCCAGCTCGATCGCCGACCAGCGCACCGCGGTACCGAAATCGTCGCCTTCCACCGCGAAATAAATCGCGATCGGGATGGTTTCGGTTCGACCCGGAATATTGCCTGCCACCATCAGCGTGGCGCCGAATTCGCCCATGGCGCGCGCAAACGAAAGAATTGTGCCGGCGAGCACTCCCGGCCACGCCAGCGGCAGGGCTACGCGACGGAAAACGCGCCATTCGGTAGCGCCGAGGGTGCGCGCGGCTTGCAGGAAATGAGGGTCAACCTGATCGAGCGCAGCGCGCGAAGTGAGGTACATCAGCGGGAAAGACACTACCGCCGCGGCGATCACGGTCGCGGGCCAGGAGAAAACCACGGTCGCGCCGAAATCGAGCAAGAATTTTCCCAGCGGGCCGTTTCTGCCAAACAACAGCAGCAGCGCAAATCCAACCACGGTGGGAGGCAGTACCAACGGCAGCAGGAAAATGGCGTCAATGATCGGAGACAACGGCCCGGTTCGACGTTGCCGCCAGGCCGCCGCGCCGATTCCGACGATCACGGTGATCGACGTTGCGGTCACGCTGGTGGCCAGCGAGATCCAAAGCGGCGACAGATCCTGAAAGATGGCGTCCAATGAGTTGCGCCTACTGCGGCGGTATGGTAAACCCAAATTTCTGGAAGATAGCCTTGGCATCGTCAGCCGCGAAGTACCCCACCAGAGCGAGCGCCGCCGCGCGATCGTGCGCGCCCTTCAGCACCGCTACCGGGTAGACGATCGGATCGTGTGAACTGGCCGGCGCGGTTGCCACCACCCGCACTTTCGAAGTGATCCGCGCGTCGGTTGAATAGACCACCCCGGCATCCGCGTTGCCGGTAGCGACAAAGGTAAGCGCTTGGCGCACATCTTTCGCCAAAACCAACTTTCCCTGGACTGCGGCGGTTATCCCCAGCGCGGTAAAAGCCTGCTGGGCATACATTCCCGCCGGCACCGTGGCGGGTTCGCCGACCGCGATGGTTTTCACCTGGGCGCCGGCCAGGTCCGCAAAATCGTGAATTCTTGAGTCACCATCCGCGGGCACGATCAGGACCAGGGTGTTCGCGACGATGTCCCGGCGGGTATCCGGCTGGATTAGTGATTTCGCGTTCAGCGCGTCCATATCTTTTTCCGATGCGGAGAAGAAAACATCCACCGGCGCTCCTTGTTCGATCTGGTTCCGCAGCGTTCCGGAACCTCCGTAGTTAAAGACAACTTTGGCGCCCGGTTGAATCCCTTCATATTTTTTCCCGATTTCATCGAGGGCGTCTTTCAGGCTGACGGCTGCGGAAACAGTAATTTCGGACGCGGAGGCGCGCGCAGAGTCCCAAGCCAACGCCGGAGTGACCGCCGGATGGCTGAGCAGCATCGCCGCCGCCGCCAGCGAAAGCAAAGCGAGTGTTCTTTTCATGGCTCGATACCCCCACGCACTTTATGCGAGAAGCGAATAACCTTCCCAAGGTATTCTAACGAATCGACATCATACCGCCATCGGGGGCGACCTGCTTCGGTGGAGGGTGGGCAAGACATGGTGGGCGCGTAATGGGCGACGTGCGCGACAATAGGAATGCGGCTGGGGCGTCAAAGCATGACCAGCTACGCCGCGAAATGGTCGAACGGCAAATCCGCCGGCGCGGGGTACGCGACCCGCTGGTGCTTCGGGCGATGGAAGCGGTGCCGCGGCACGAGTTCGTTCCCGCGGCCCTATTGCAGCGCGCCTACGAAGATTCGCCGCTGGCTATTGGCGAAGGCCAGGCGATTTCGCAACCCTACATGGTGGCGGCGATGACCGAAGCTCTCGAACTCACCGGAAGCCAGCGGGTTTTGGAAATTGGGGCCGGGTCCGGCTACCAGGCCGCGGTGCTCTCGTTGCTGTCGCGCGAGGTGGTGGCCATCGAGTTTCGCCCGTTGCTGGCGCGAGCCGCACGGGAACGATTGGCACATTTAGGCTACTCGAATGTGAAGGTCGAAATCGCTGACGGTTCGGAAGGATGGCCAACGGCGGCGCCTTACGACGCAATTTTGGCGGCGGCCGCCGCTCCCGCCGTTCCGGCGCCGCTGATCGAACAACTCGCGCAGGGCGGACGGTTGGTGATCCCGATCGGCACGCGCGAGCAGCAGGAATTGCATTGCATTCGCAAAATGGACGGACGAATTGAGGATTTGGCGATGTTTGCTTGCCGCTTCGTACCTTTGGTTGGCCGCCACGCTTGGCCGGATGTGACCCGTTCATGAGCGAACCCGCGCTACAGCTTTCCATCATCATTCCGTCGTTCAATGAGGAAGCGCGGCTGCCGCCGACGCTCGAGCGGATCTACAATTTCCTGTCCGATCGCCGGGACCAACTGCGCAACACGGAAATTATCGTGGTGGACGACGGCTCAACGGACAGCACGGTTAAGGTTGCCGAAGATTGGATGCGCAAATTTCCCAACTTGCGCCTGGTTTCCAATGGCAGAAACCGCGGCAAGGGATTCAGCGTTCGCTGCGGCATGCTGGAGGCCCGTGGCCGGCTCACTCTGTTCACCGACGCCGATCTTTCCACTCCCATCGAGGAAATGGATAAGTTGCTGGACGCCTTACGCACCCAGGATGTGGCCATCGGATCGCGCGCGCTGGACCGCAGCATGATTGAGACTCACCAAGCATGGCCGCGCGAACTCGCCGGCATTATTTTCAACACCTTCGTGCGGATTCTTACCGGGCTGCCGTATCAGGATACCCAGTGCGGCTTCAAAGCATTTCGCCGCGAGCGCGCCATAATCTGTTTCGAGCAGCAGCGCAGCGAACGATTCGGCTTCGATCCGGAGCTGTTGTATCTGGCCAAGCGGCACGGACTCACTTGCGTCGAGGTACCGGTGCGCTGGGCCCACGATCCACGAACCAAAGTTCACGTCGTCACCGACAGCATCGACATGTTTTTCGAGTTGCTGCGCATCCAGTGGAACACCTTGCTCGGCCGCTACCCACGCGCCAAGAATAGCTAGTCACCGTTCTCGCGCTTCCACCGCTACGGGCTATCGACACCCGCACTCCGCCCTTGTAACCTTGCGTTGTGAATGCCCGCGAACTTGCCAATCATATTTGCGAAGTCCTGCGCCAGAAGGGTTTTCAGAGCTACCTGGTGGGCGGCTGCGTGCGCGACCTGATTCTGCAGCGTCCCCCGGCGGATTACGACGTCGCCACGGACGCGACACCCGAACAAGTGTCCGCAGTCTTTCCTGAGGCGTTAGGCGTGGGCGCGCAATTCGGGGTGATGCTGGTTCCCGAGGTGCGCCGCGATCCCGAGACTCCGGCCCTCACGGTGGAAGTGGCAACCTTCCGGTCGGACGTCGGTTATTCCGACGGGCGCCATCCGGACCGGGTGGTTTACACCACTTCGCCCGAAGAGGATGCCCGCCGCCGGGATTTCACCATCAATGCGTTGATGATGGATCCGCAGAAGGGCAAAATCCTGGATTTCGTCGGCGGGCAGCAAGATCTGCGCACCGGAGTGATCCGGGCGATCGGCGACCCGGTGCTCCGTTTCCGCGAAGACAAGCTGCGGATGCTTCGCGCGGTGCGCTTCGCCGCGCGCTTTGGCTACGTGATTTCGCCGCCCACCGCGGTTGCTATCACCGGCACGGCCGCGGGCATCCAAGGAGTATCGGCGGAGCGTATTCGGGATGAGCTAACCAAGATCTTGACCGAGGGTGCGGCCCAGCGAGGATTCGAGCTGCTGGACGCTACCGGGCTGCTAGCGGTGCCGGCGGTGCTGCCTGAAATCGCCGCAATGAGAGGGGTTGAGCAGCCGCCGCAGTATCACCCGGAAGGCGATGTGTGGGTCCATACCATGATGATGCTGGCACAATTGCCGGCGGGATGCTCACCCTTACGCTGGCTTGGGGCGTCTTACTACATGATGTCGGTAAAGCCACCGACGTTTAAGCCGCCCACTGGGCCGAGTGACCGGATTCGATTCGACGGCCACGCGGAAATCGGTGCGGTGATGGCCGAGGCGATTTGTAAGCGTATGCGATTTTCGAATGACGATACCGCACAAATTGTCGCGCTGGTCGCTAACCATATGAAATTCAAGGATGCTGCGGCGATGCGCCCGGCGACGATGAAGCGGTTTGTCCGGCTGGATCGCTTCCCGGAGCATCTCGAGCTGCACCGGCTGGATTGCCTCTCAAGCCACCGGATGCTACAGAATTACGACCTGGTGCGGCGGTTTATCGCCGAGACACCCCCGGAGGAGGTCCGGCCGCCGCGCTTGCTTACCGGCACCGACCTGAAAGAAATGGGGTTTCCCGCCGGACCAGTATTCAAGGTGATTCTCACGGCAACCGAGGATGCCCAGCTCGATGGACGGTTGCGGACCCGGGAAGAGGCGCTGAGCTGGGTGAACTCCAATTTCGGGCCCGGAAGTGGGTCGGCAGGTCACGAAAGCTGACGCTCGAGGCGTGGTTGGAGGTCTTTTTCCCGTCTCCAATGAGCCGTAAACTGCCTATTTTTTTAGGTAAGTATATTATGCACATGGATATACAAAATTTATAAAAAACCTAAGCGTACCATGCTAAAGTTCGCTTATATTCGGAGCCGCACTCGTCGAACCGATTTTGCTCCTCCCGGCATCTAACTTCTTGTGGATATATCCTTATGTGAGAATGGGGGCCTTTGATGGCTGAAAAAATAGCTTTTATCCCGAATGAACTGCCGATCCTGCCGGTGCGCGACACCGTGCTGTTTCCGGGTGCGGTGATGCCGCTTACGGTCGGCCGCGAGAGCTCGCTGGCCTTGCTCGAGTCGCTCGACGGCGAGAAGCTGCTGGGAGTGGTCGCGCAGTTGGATCCCCGGATTGAGGATCCGCTGGGAACGGACCTGCACACCGTCGGCACCATCGGCAAAGTGCACAAGATGGTGCGCATGCCCAATGGCAACACCGTAGCGTTCTTGGAAGGCATCGAGCGTTTGCGGGTGATTGAAATTCTGGGCGTGAAGCCATTCTTGCGCGCCAAGATCGAGCGCCAGCCGGATGTCGAGGCGGAAGCGGATGCCGACCTGGCCGCGCTGGTGCGCAACGCGCAAGAAGTGTTCCGCGAGGTAGTGGCTCGCTCACCGCAGCTTTCCGACGATCTGCAAACGGTGGTTTTGAATATCGAGCCGGCCGGGCGCTTGGCGGACTTCATCGCCGGGACGCTGCCTTCGCTCTCGACCATGCTGCGCCAGGAGTTGCTGGAAACCTTCAGCGTGCGCAAGCGCTTGGAAGCCTTGAGCCGCGAACTGTCGAAGGAGCGCGAAGTTCTGGACCTGCGCAACAAAATACAAGAACAGGTGCAGGAGCAGGTCAACCAGAGTCAGCGTGAATTTTTGCTGCGCGAACAAATGAAGGCGATTCAGAAGGAATTGGGCGACGGCGACGACGGCCAAGCCGAAATCGACGAGCTCCGCAAGAAGGTGGAAGAGTGCGGCATGCCCGCCGAAGCCAAAAAAGAGTGCGAACGCGAACTGAAGCGCCTGGCGCGGATGACTCCCGCGTCCGCCGAATACATGGTCGCGCGCACATACCTTGAATGGATGACTTCCCTGCCGTGGAATAAAACCTCCGGCAGCGAAGACATCAACATCGCCAACGCCGAAGCGATCCTGGAAGAGGATCACTACGACATCAAGAAAGTGAAGCAGCGCATCCTGGATTACCTGGCGGTAAAGAAACTGCAGCCGGGAATGAAAGGACCCATCCTGTGCTTCGTCGGGCCTCCTGGTGTGGGCAAGACGTCGCTCGGGAAGTCGATTGCCCGCGCGCTGGGACGCAAATTCGTGCGCATCTCCCTCGGGGGCATGCACGATGAAGCGGAAATCCGCGGTCATCGCCGCACCTACATCGGCGCTCTGCCGGGGCAGGTGATTCAAGGCCTGCGCCGCGGCGAGACGCAGGATCCAGTGTTCATGCTGGACGAAGTGGATAAGCTGGGAAGGGATTTTCGGGGAGATCCGTCCGCGGCGTTGATGGAAGTGCTCGATCCGGAACAGAATTCGTCGTTCCGCGACCACTACCTCGACGTTCCGTTTCGATCTGTCCAAGGTGCTGTTCATTGCCACCGCGAACTCGATCGATCCGATCCCGGGGCCATTGCTGGACCGGATGGAAATTCTCGAGCTAGCCGGCTACACCGAGGAAGAGAAAATTCACATCGCCAAGCGGTATCTGATTCCTCGCCAGGCTTCTGAGCATGGAATCAAGCTGGGCGAGCACTTGGAATTCACCGACGAATCGTTGCACGAAATAATTCACAGTTACACGCGGGAAGCGGGAGTGAGGAGCCTGGAACGCCAGATCGCCTCGCTGGTCCGCAAACAAGCCCGGCGTTTGGCGGAAGGAAAAACCGACGCGCTGGTGGTAACCGCAGAAGTGGTCCGGGAAGTTCTGGGCCTCTCGCGGGTGCACGTCGAGAAAGAAGTGGAACAGCGAGTGGAGCGTCCGGGAACGGCGATCGGACTGGTCTGGACTCCCGCGGGCGGCGATATCGTGTTCATCGAAGCCAGCAACATGCGCGGAGGAAAACAGTTCACCATGACCGGGCACCTCGGCGAGGTGATGCAGGAATCCATGCGCGCGGCGCTCTCCTGGGTTCGCGCCAACGCCGACCGCTACAGCATCGATCCGGACTTCTTCCGCAAGCAGGACATCCACATCCACGTTCCATCGGGGGCTATCCCGAAAGATGGCCCGTCGGCGGGAGTGGCGATGGTGACTGCGTTGGTCAGCCTGCTGAGTGGCCGCCCGGTTCGTCCGTTCGTAGCGATGACTGGAGAAATTTCTCTCTCGGGAATCGTACTTCCGGTGGGCGGGATCAAGGAGAAAGTCCTGGGCGCAAAGCGTGCCGGGATCCGCGAAATCCTGCTGCCGGCAGAGAACGAGCCGAACGTGAAGGAGGACTTGCCGCCGGAACTGTTGGGAGGGCTGCAAATCCACTTCGTTCATACCGCGGACCAAGCGCTCGAACTTGCCCTGGGCAAGATCGAGAATCCGGTCCGGCCACTTACCGGGGGCGGAAGCGCTCGCCGGGACCGGCCAGTAGCACCGCCGGTACACTAATCGGCGGAGTTCGCCGGGCTGCAAATTAAGCGCAAAGAATAAGGCCAAGGGCTCGGAGAAATTTTCCGAGCCCTTTTTTGTTTTCGTGGAACTCGTTGGCGGAAAGGTTGAGTCCGGGAGATACGTAGGAAATCGCCGCACTTTTTTGACTCCGTCGATAACGGTGCAAAGGCGCCGGTACTCTCGGTACTCTTTCGTGATTCCTTGCGGGTTTGGTGTGAGAATTGATGCAATTTTTGCTGGCCGTTGGAGCGATGCACATTATGATTCTTCGCGGACCCCTCTCGAATTTGCGCCGCACCGACCGCGCTAGGACAACTAGGTACTCCACTCAGGCCCACCGCGGCATTTTCGCACGGTCGATTTTCAAAGCAACTCCGCCCCGCACTAGCATTTCGTTGTACAACTCGATTTTCGATGAACAGTACGTATGACCCGCCATGAAGCAATTGTGGGCAAGGCCATTAAGGGCGTACGCTCGTTCGCAGTGGTGGGGGTTCTACATTGATTTCATCTGCCGGGATAGGGGTTGCGCGGGGACGCGCAATCGCGTAGAGCTAGTCCGGTCCGGTTTTCGCGCGCGACGAAGTGACGGCGGCGATTTTCTTGCGCGCGCGGGCTGGTTCTTTTTAGGTCGCCGAATTCACGGTAGGTCTGACTTTTCCCCATGGGCTACACACCACGTCAAATCGCGGTTCGGGCGCAGGAAACGGCTTGGCGGATGCTCTCGACGCTCGATCGGGAACGTATCGTGGTGAATTTTGTTGAGGCGTATGTGCGGGAGCACTGCCGGTTTGGGATTCGCGCGCAGGCCGAATATTCCCGGGAATTTATGGAGACGATTCGACGGGAGTGCTTGCTGGAAATGGTCACCCATCTGGATTCTGAGCTGCCTCGACGGCTGGGTTTTTTGGCGCACCGGCCGGCGAAACCTGCTGCGCGCGGAGACAAGAAGGGGGGAAAGAATAAAGGCAAAGCCGCGGCGGCTCGAAAGGCGGCCGCGGCTCAGGCCGCGGCAAAAATGGCGCGTCAGCAGGTGGCCGAGCGGCAAGTCCTGGAGCTCTTCCGGCAGGAGTTTTATGTGGCGCTGGGAACCGCGCTGCACTGGGAGCAGGAAGATCTCGATGCGTTCTGGCGGGATCGGGGACTCTACGAGAGTCTGAAGCCGGTGGAGCGGAAGAAACCGGGGCGCGGGAAGTTTGCGGCGCCGCCCAGCGGACCTTTCGCCGATCGCTGCGGATTTCTGCTGGACCCTTCGTTGCTGGAGTTTGCGCGGCGCGCGGCGGGAAAAGTCCGCACCGAGTTGCACACCGTAGCGAGCGCCGTCCTGGCCGCCGCATTCGTCCGCCGCCGCGACAATTAGGCAAGAACGGTTCTACCGGTTCGACGCCCTTATCGTTTTCGGGGCCCCACTGTTCCCGCGTTTGGGGAAGGGTGGGCGTCTAGACCGGTACGTTGCGTGATATTGCTGCACGCCCGCTGTTAAAAGGGTTTTGATCTTGGCCCCCGTACGGTGCCGCCAGCCTCATTTCCTCCCGCCCCGCACTGCGGTATTCTTCCCGCTTGGACAATGGACCATCGGGCTTGAGCACGCAATCCACCGCCACCAGCGACAAATCGAGTCGCTTCGGCGATCGATTCAAATCCCTGCTGACTTCTTTGTCGCTGATCATTTTGGTCGCGCTGGTCATGCGGCTCGGATACGCGTGGGAGCAACAGCGGACCACTCCCCATTGGGCGCTCGCCTCCGTTCCTTTTCTGTACGAGCCGGGCAACATCGCCCATTCGCTTGCGGTCGGGAAGGGATTCGCCTCGCCGTTTCATGAGGACACCGGGCCAACCGCCTGGGATCCGCCGGTCTATCCGCTGATCGTCGCCGGAGTGTTTCGGGCATTTGGCACCTACACGTTTCCGGCGTTTGTTGTAGCCGTTTCGCTGAATATTGTTTTCTCGTCGCTGGCGTGTGTGCCGATTTTTTTCGCTGGCAAACGCATCGCCGGGACGGGCGTCGCCGCGGGAGCTGCGTGGCTCTGGGCGCTTTTCCCGAATGGATTCATCATCCCGTATCAATGGATATGGGACACCTCTCTTTCCGCATTGCTGGCCGCGACGATTTTATGGGCCACGGTTGCGCTGGACGAATCGAATCGCGCTCGTGACTGCTGCGCGTACGGCTTGTTGTGGGGCTTTGCGCTGATGACCAACACCACGCTGGCGGCTGTGCTGCCGTTCTTGCTGGGCTGGCTGGCGTACCGCGCCTCCCAGCGCGGCGACGGGCGTTGGCTTTCGCGGCTCACCCTTGCCGTGGGAATTCTGCTGCTGTGCTGCGTCCCCTGGACGGTTCGCAACTACGCCGTGTTTCATCGCTTCGTTCCGCTGCGCTCGGTGCTTGGTTTGCAGCTCTGGCTGGGAAATAACGACCAGTATCAGGATCATTTTCCAGGGTGGTTGCACCCCATCGATAATTCCGTCGAACGCACCAAATACGTGCGCCTGGGCGAGATCGCGTACATGGACGAGAAGCGCCGCGAGGCCGTTCACTGGATGGCCACTCATCGGTGGCGGGAAGCCCAGCTATTCGCGCAACGGTTTACGGCGACTTGGTTGGGGACTCCGCACCCGGTGCGAGATTTTCTCGGCGCGCATTCATTTTCGATTCGCGGCGTTTTCTTGTGCAATTTTCTGGCGTCGATCGGCGCACTGGCGGGCATGGTGGTACTTCTTGCGGATCGCAGGACCCGGGCGTATGCGCTCCCCGTCGCGGTGTTTCCGGTTGTGTTCCCTTTTGCGTTTTATTTGAGTCAGGCGCTGTTCAGGTATCGCTACCCGATTGATCCGGTGGTGATGTTGCTGACCGCGGTGGCGGTTGGGTCCTTGGCGCGAAGGCTCGCAGTTTGATTGGCGGGCATGAGGCTTCTATGCTTTCGATGCGGAAGACAGGATCTCGTCTGCACCTCGATTGGCCATTCCGTCGAAAAACAATCGGCGTATCGCAGTGGACCCCTGCCGGGGGAATTTTCGGAGGGCTCGCATGCCCTGAGGGTAGCAAGCTGGTCGCTTTCTCACCGCCTTTTACGCTCTTCCGGAGGATTCTTTCGCTGTTGCTTTCAGGACTTTTGCTGCTTAGCTTGGGCGTTTATCCCACATGGCTCTAGATAGGTCGAGTGATTCTTTTGTGGCTCCCCATGTCGATTGCGGTGGACGCTGATATGCTCCACAAGCTGGCTCTCACACTCAAAGCCCCGGACACCGCCGGACCGCTTTCGGCCCGAGCGAATATCACTTCGCGATGCGCTGAAGGCAGAACAGGATTCTCGGGATGGAGCTACCAAACCGGGTGACCAAACCTTGGACCTGTACGGAGTGATCGATCCTTAAGACCCGCACCTTGCGAAGGGTGCGCCACCCACCAGCAACGGCAACCTAAGGCTTCCTACCAACGGCAAGGCAAAACAGCCCAATTCTCAATATTCCGGTGTATATTACGGCTCCCTGCTGGCTGAATGCCGGGGCGCTGGCCGGGTAACCCTCTGACGTATTCAGGCGTCTATAGCATGCAGAACCCATGAAAGTATCTGTCATCATTCCGGTCTATAACGAATTTCGAACCTTTAACCAGGTTCTCGAGCGCGTGCAGCGGGCTGCGCTCCCGGAAGGCTGCTCGAAAGAGATCATCGTGGTGGACGATGGATCGACCGACGGCACCGCCCAAGTGCTGGGCGAACATGCCCGGGCCGGGGTTATCGTTGGCCAGCATTCGGAAGTGAACTTCGGCAAAGGCACCGCGATTCGGGCCGGGATTGCGGTTGCCTCCGGCGATATCGTGATCATCCAGGATGGCGACCTGGAATACGATCCGGCCGACTATGCGCGGATTCTCGAGCCCATCGTGCAGGGAAAGGCCGACGTAGTTTACGGCTCCCGTTTTCTCGGAAAGCCTGCAGGAATGGCCACCAAGTATCTGATCGCCAATCGAATTCTCACCACCGCCGCGAATTTGTTCTACGATGCTGGCCTGACCGATGAAGCTACCGCCTACAAAGCATTCCGGGTGTCGGTCCTGCGGGAACTGCGGCTGGACTGCCAGCGATTCGAGTTTTGTCCGGAAGTTACTGCAAAACTGCGGCGCTTGAAGTACCGGATACACGAAGTGCCAATCACCTACAATGCCCGGGGCGTCGCGGAAGGAAAGAAGATCCGTTTCCGGGACGGCTTAGAGGCTTTGTGGACGTTGTTGAAGTATCGCGTGGTGACTCGCAGTGCGCTGGTGCGGGAAGAAAACGCTCCAGCTCCGGTGCTGGCCACCCACCGTGGTTATTACTAGACGAGCCTGCCTGTGCGGTGCCGAGTTCACCTTAGATGCAATCCCGTTGGAGCGGCTAAAGTTTCTTGTTGGGTGCACACCATCCGGCGAGCAGAGTCGCGGCAGTCGCCCGCCGCGCCCCGGTCACGCCAATTAGAAACAACATTCGGCTCCACGCGCCGTTCAGGGCCGTGCTTCGAGGACGATATTAAACGGAGTCTGGCTCGCACGTCGCACCCGGGTGAAGCCAGCCGATCTCATAATTTTGGATAGTGCCGCTTCACCGGCCTGTGCGCCCAGCGCCAAGCCCACTTCCTGCGACTTGGACGCCGGCGTACACAGCATCGTGGACGCGCCGTAAAACACACGCCCGATCGGATTCAAATTGTCTTCGAGCTTGTCGCCAGCGGCTGGTTCGACGATCATCCAAGCCCCGCCGGGATCAAGCGACGCCAGCACGTGCCGCGATGCCCCTTCTGGATCGCCCATGTCGTGCAGGCAATCGAAAAACGCCACCAAGTCATAACCCTTCCCGGGATATTCCTTGGCTGACCCGACTTCGAATTGCACGCGATCGCCTAGGCCCGCCTTGGCGGCGGCTTCTTGCGCCAACTCAATCGATTTGGGATGGTAATCGAATCCGACAAAAGTGGATTTGGGATATGCCTGGGCCATCAGCATGGTGGAAGTGCCCAGGCCGCAGCCCACATCGGCTACCCGGCCGCCGGCTCTCAGTTTTGCTTCGATATCGCCCAGCGACGGAATCCACTCGGCGATCAGATGGGCCCGGTAGTTGGGGCGAAAGAAACGCTCGGTTCCGGCGAAAAGGCAGGCGTCATGCTCGTGCCATCCGACTCCTTTTCCGGTGCGAAACGCTTCGGTCAATTTGGGCTCGTCCCTCATCACCGCCTCGACGATGTAAAAGAAACCGGGGAGAAAAACGGGGCTATCCTCATTCGCCAGCGCAAAGGCTTGTTCCGGAGGCAGGGTGAAGCGTTTGGTGGCTGGATGGTATTCGACGAACCCGCCCGCCGCCTGCGCCGACAGCCATTCCCGAACGTAGCGTTCCGACGTGCCGGTCTTCGTCGCTACTTCTTCTGAGCTCATCGGGCCGCTCCCGGCCATCGCTTTGTACAGGCCCAGTTTGTCGCCTACCACAATCAATGCTGCATTCATCGCGGCGCCCATTTCGCCAACAGCCTTCATTACAAAATCGTGCAACTTCGTTTCACTGACAGGTTGAGCCGATGCGGACATGAGGTTTCCTCCGTAGCCGTCAGTTGTTTGACGGATTTTCGGTGAGTCTAAGGCCGGAAAAATCGGAGGTCAAGAGGGTGTCGAGCAGGGTACCAGTTTCATTTTTGGTATCACGCGCATGCACGCCGGGGGACCTTCTGTTATTCTCGGCTCACGTGCCGACCATCTACATTTACATCTTCTATTCCCTGGTGCTGCTGCAGATCCTGCAGGGGTGCGTCTCGCTATGGAGCGGCGTGGGATGGTTTCGCATGGTGCGCGAGAGCCTGGCCAAGCACGCTGGCTTTTACGCGCCCGAGGTTGCGGTAATTTGTCCATGCAAGGGCGAGGAACTGGGCCTGGAAGAGAATTTGACGGCGCTGGCGCGTTTCGACTATCCCCACTACGAGCTTTTTATTCCGGTGGCGTCCAATTCCGATGCGGCCATGCGCATCATCGCGCGGGTGCAGACTGGAACCAAAGTTCGCATCCACACCCTGGTCGCTGGGGCGCCCGAGAAAAACAGCGAAAAAGTCCACAACCTGACCAAAGCGGTGGAGGAAATCCCGGAAAAATTCGATGTTCTCGTTTTCACTGATTCCGATGCACGCCTGGGACGCAACTGGCTGACCAAATTGGTAGCTCCTCTGGGCGACCCGCGCGTTGGCGCGGCCAGTACCTATCGCTGGATGTTTCCCACGCCGGCCCGCGGCAAGAGCTCGCTCGCTGGGGCGCTGGCGTCCGCGTGGAACGCTGCGGTGGTCACTCTACTGGGCACTCCGGATCGAAATTTCTGCTGGGGAGGCGGCACCGCGATTAAGCGGTACAAATTCCTGGAGATCAACGTTCTGGGATTTTGGGACGGCTCGGTGAGCGACGACTGGTCGATGACCGCGGCGCTGCGGAGAGCCAACGAAGAAATACTTTTTGTTCCGGAATGCCTGGCGCCGTCGCCCATTGCGGTCACTTGGGGCGAGCTGCTGGAGTTCACCACCCGCCAACTGAAAATCACTCGGGTCTACGATCGCGCCACATGGAATAAGGCCGCGCTCGCGCACCTCTCGTATTGCATCACCACGCTCTACGCCTTGGTGATCATCTTGATGGAAATGATAAACGGCGATCCGTGGATTCAGCTCGCGCTTGCAGCGCTGATCATCCCGCTGCTCTCGTCAGCGAAAGGTGCGCTGCGCTCTGTGGCTGTTTCCGACGTGCTTCCGGACTGGAAGAAGGCGCTCGGTGAATGGAGTTGGGCGTGCGTCGTGCTTCCGCCGTTCGTGCCGTTCCTGGTGGCCTGTAATGTGTTCGCCTCGCTAGCCAGCCGAACGATATGCTGGCGGGGCATTCGCTACGAGCTAATTTCGTCGACTCAAACCCGGATTTTAGGTCGCTCGTAGGGCCGGATGCCGTTCCCCGAACCGGTCCCCCCATGGGAATCCTGTTCCCTGAATGAGTGTTTCACCAACATTTTAACTACCGCTGTTCGTTGTGATTGCCGATCGCGCCGGTGGTGGCAGGGCATGCTTCGCGGAATGCGCGGTGGACACGATACAAAATGAACGAGGTAGCCGCGCCCACCGGAAGGGCCAGCCACCAGCCGCCGTCCAACACTGTTTTGGGGCCGAAAGTAATCAGCGACAGGATGCGCGAAGGGCTCTGCTGCGAGGCGGCAACCAGCCGCCCCCATGCTCCCAAACCCCACATTTCCAGGACCGCCAGCAGCGTGCCGGCCGCGAGCCACGGCGCAGGCGTTTGCCAGCGCGCCGCGGATGCAATGGTTCGCAGCAGAAAAGCTCCGGCCAGCGCTGGCGCGGCGCCGTAGATCAAACCATAAAAACAGAACAGCAGGACGCCAAAACCGGTGGGCGGGGAAAACGGGGTGATGCTCGCGCCCGCGGGGTCGCGCATCCAGACCCCCAGACTCATGAAGATCGCGCCAATGATCCACGCCGCCATATAGTAGGCGAGCGCGCCGCTGCGGGTCATATTCGCCGGGTGATGTTGGGAAAATCGACCCACACTTTAACACCGCAGAAATGTGAGCCTTCGGTGCAGATGGGGGTGCTGACCCCGGCGCGGACATAGCACGGAGGTCCAATATAGCGCCCCAGCACCGGGAAAATGGAGCGCACCTGCGCCACTTCCTCCATCGAAGCCTGATAAATTTCTTCCTGCGCGTTGAAGCAAGTGCGCATGGTCCATTTGTGCAAGAGGTGCAGCAGCGAGCCGGATTCATAGAGGCGAATGCACTTGGCGTTGGGCAACAGGTACAGGGCAAATTCGGCAGGGACGCCGCGGTCGAGCAGCTCATTCTTGGCGGCCCAGGCATCGGCCATGGCGCGTTGGTAGACGTCGCGGGCGCGCGGATCGGCGGCGATCAGCATGGGAACCGTTACGTCAGGATCGCAGGTATCGGCCAGGGTGAGCAGCGGACGCGAGCCGGGAACCATGCGATGGCGCTGGTCCTGGCTGTCCGCGGTGTGGCTGATTTTCTTGGCGAAGGTGAAATTAGCGTGTTGCAACGCACGCATGGCCGGGGAGTGCACGCCGATGTTGAGGGTTTCGCGGCGATACGGGTTGCGCGCAGGATTTAGAAGTAGGTCGATCGCTTCGTTGTCCGGGCAGGCTTCTCTAGAGAGGCCGACGACGGCGCGATAGGCGTCCGCCATTACTTCCATGGCGCGCGGCGAATAATCGACCAACTGGGAAGTATGGCCGCCCAGTTTCGCATCGAATTCGCGGGCAAATAGATCGCCCGCACCGCGCGGGTGCTGCCACTCTGGGAAATCTTCCCGGGCATCCGCGGGAAAGCGGTCGAAGAATTGCGGATCCAGTTCGCGCACCCGCGCAACCATCTCGCCGATTACCGCTCGGGCCTCAAGGGGTGTGTCGCTGGCGCCCACCATGCGCCACAGGCGGTGCAGAACGATCCCGGAGATGGTATGCACCATGGTGGTCAAGGCCGCTACCGGCAAAACGTAGCGCGCTACTTCAATCGCGCGGCGCTCGGTCTGCTTTTCCACTTTTTGCACGCGCTTGGGATGGGAGAGCGGCCCTAGGTGCCAGATATCGCCGAGAATTTCCCGCGCGGTGGGCTCGAGCATCGTGGTTAGTTCACGGTAGTAATCCCAGGCGCGAACGATGGCCCGCTCGTAGATCTCCCGCTCGGCCGGACCAAAACTCGGGCTCGATGGGGGAAGGTAGGCTTGGGCGCGGTCCAGTCGTACGTAGCGCTGGCTCTGCTGCTCGGAGTTATAAAAAGGGTGGGCGTGCAGGAAAGACCACACGAATTGCCGGCTAACGTTTTCGAGGCCGAACTCGAAATGGGCGTGCTGATACACGGTGTGATGGCCGCCGTGGTACGTCGCGGCGCCAATGTTGATGCGCTGCTTCTCGGTGATTTCTTCGGGGCCGATCACCCGCGTGGAATAGCAGGTGCGCGCCGCGGCGATCGCGGAATCGAACGGATGGGCGAAGGCGTTCCGCAGGGTGACACGGGGAGCGGAAGCGTCGATCCGTCCGGGTAACCCGGGCACTCCGGGATCAGGAGTTCTAGACGAAGTTGTCGCCGGAGTGGACATCCGAGCACGCATTGTACACCGAGGCGAACTTCCACTACAGTCCGCCTTGGCGAATTCAACGAAAGGAAAGTGCTGGAGTGTAGTTATTTCTTCGCTGCCGCAATCGCCGCGGTTGTGGCGGCAGCCTTGGCATATTTTTTCTGGAAGCGTTCGACGCGGCCGGCGGTATCGATCAGCTTCTGCTTGCCGGTGAAGAACGGATGGCAATTGGAGCAGATTTCGACCTTGATCAGATCGCCGCGGTGGGTCGAACGGGTCTGAAAAGTGCTGCCACACGCGCAATGCACGGTGACGGCGTGATAATCGGGATGAATTCCTTCCTTCATGGGGAACGCTCCTCAGCCCGCGCCGGTCTGCGCGGCATCCGGGTCACCCCAGATCGGTAGGCCGCGTCGCTAGGCGCAAGAGCAAACCGTAATTATACGTCAGTTCCTTGATGAACGCCCGGCATAAATCAAGTTCGGGATTGGTTAGATGCTGGGTCACGGTAAGGGACTCAAGAATTGGCCAATGAGCCCTAAATAATTGTTTCTCTTAAACTTGTGGCCGGGCTGACGCGTGGAGACAACCACGCTCTTGCCAATTACGATCGCGCTGAATCGCCAGGGAGTTCGATGCAAAATAACCCTTATTCTCCGTCGGTGGGGAGGTTGTCTGCTCGGGACATGCTCATCTTATAGAACCCGAAAAGAAAAATCGTCGAGCCGCACATCAAAACACCGGACCAGGACAAAGCGTCGAACCGTAAGGCAAAAACCAGGGAGCGGGGAGCCGGGCTAGGAGATAAAGGCGCAGCCTACGCGAAGCCGGCCGCCCTCGGCTTTGGATGCGTACATTTGTTTCAGGCACACGCGAACCGGGGGCAGAATCGGAACGTGCAGGGTGGCGTAGAATTGCGCGGGCAATTCGTCGGTGTCGTCCACCAGCAGAGCCACTCCGCCATAACTCAGATCCAGCACCATGGCCGTTTTCTGAGGTTCCGAAAGCACCGCGCTGGCGCGGGTGCCTACCAGCGAAACTCGCTCCCACTTGCGCCGCTCGGCATAGGATGGCGCCGGCTTTGGCGCAGGACGGGTCGCGGCGCCGGCCGCAGCTACGGCGGGCGCGGGTGAAACTTCAACGCGTGCTGGAGCCGCGGGTTTCGCGGACACAGGAGGAGCTGTTTCGCGTGGGGCTGTTTCACGCGCCTGCGGAGCTTCGATCGGAATTACCCGGGAATTATTCACGCGGCCGGCAAATTTCAGTTGATACAGGCGCTCGTCGGCCAGGCGCAGCAACGCTTCTTTTTCCTCGCCGTCGTTGGGGAGAACGGCCACACCGAAATCGAGGGTCACGTCGGTCATGTCGAGTTCAAGCGAAGCCACTTGGGATTCGTAGAGAGCGCGAACGCGCCTACAGAGTTTGGCGGCTTGTTCGGGATCGGTTTCCGGCAGCAGCAACGCGAACTCATCGCCACCGATGCGAAATGCCAAGTCGGAAGCGCGCAGTGTCTTGCGTAATGTCGTTGCCGCGAGCCGCAGAGCCTCATCGCCTTTCAGATGTCCATTGCGGTCGTTTACCTCTTTCAAGCGATGCAGGTCCAGAATCACCACGGCTAACTGCTGATTGTAGCGGCGTGCGCGGTTCACTTCGTTGTCACAATATTCGTTGAAGAGGCGCCGATTGTAGAGGCCGGTGAGGCCGTCGGTGGCGGCGTTGATCTGCAGCTTTCGAAATTCGTCATACTCAACGAGGATGGGCACGTGCAGTTGGGTGCTGGCGACCAGCACATCCATCATCGCGGTTTTCAGCGAGACCCGCCGGCCCACGCCATCGGAAAGCTGCTGCTGCCGCTGCAGGATTTGATCCCAATACGCCAGGCTCGCCGGTTCGCTGAGGTCGAGACGCGCGACGTTCCGGAAAAAGCGCTGGAGGAATAGCCCGCGAGCGCTTTCTTCCACCCCGGCCAAAGTCTCCGCCAACAACTCGAGAAAGGAGTCGTCAGGCGCCGGGGGCGGCGGAACCGGGGCTGAGGGTTGGGCCATCATTGAGTAAGGTCCGACACTACTCCTGGTGCCCTCAGAGTGCAGGGACACGCAACATTAGGGTACATGCAACGGTGTGGCCAATGGGGCCCGGGCGGGCGGCGCAGGCGGGTGCGTAACCTATTGAGGGTAAATGGTATAGCGGTGAGATTGGCATGAGCAATAATTGGCTCATGATTCGAGCCCGAAGGGGAGAAATGTTTTCTCCGTTTCGGCCCTCGCTGGTCAGTTTTATTTCCCGTCTCGGCCACTTATTCGAGGGGTTTCAGGAATTCCAATCCCACCAAGTGGATATCACCGGCAGGCTCCTTGCGACGCACCCTGGCGCCGATCGGATCCGTGGAGGCCGGTATCAAACCGGACGAAGAAATGGAAGGAGATGGAATGGTCAGATGAACGACATCGTCGACTCGCAAGGGGCGAGCGGTGGCCAAAAGTGCGCCAACGGCACTAATATCCAATATCTTAGCGAGCTCGAGAAACTCCTCACCGTACACGTCGGTGGCGCGGACAAAGACAGGGATCTGCAAACGCAGGCGTGCCTGCCGGCGCTGCTCGACGATCGGATCCACCAAGATCCCCCTTCCCGAAATAACTTCCTCCATGCCCACCACCGGTACCTGAGTAACGGTACGGTTATCACGCCCAATTCATAGTGCAAGTGCAATACCGTGTTCGGGGTCACGGTAAGTGCTTAGAGGTCAACCACATGATAAGCGATGTCTAAGGGTTTCGCTACAGTTACGAACCTATCGTTCCTCCAACGTTCCACATGTTTTCTTCTATTGTGCAAACTGGGACTCCTTTACCATTGACTCGTACAGTCCCCTCTGCGAGCATTAATTTTCTCAAGAGCACTCCTTCTTCTTACCCGTTTGTGGTGCGTCCGTGCGCTTGAGCAAGAGGAAATGTGTCGCTGGAGACCAAAACCAGACCCGGAGCGGTGCGCCTGGACGACCACGATAGCCTAGAGAAGGCGACCGGCGCGGACCCAAAACCGAATTCGGGCATCGATTTCCACATCACCGCCAGCCTGCTCGATGCCGTCGATCGACCTTTGATCGTCTCCGAGCGAGGGGGCACGATCCTGTGTTCGAACCTGTACGCCCAGGATTTTCTGCATTCGAACTTCCCGCCTTCGGAATCGCCGCTGAATTTGTTCCAGGATGTCTTAAAGATGGACCCTCGCGGACTGATGAACCAGTTCGAAGGTGGAGAGCAGGAAGTGGATTTGCCGTTGGAAACCGCCACGGGAAAGGCGCGAGCGCGAATACGCTGGCTGCCGGAACCGGATTGGGTGGTGGTGTCGGTCGAACGCATCGCCGCCGAGCCGATCGCGGACGACTCGGGCGCCAACGCGGTCGAGATGCGGCAGACGGTACAAGAACTGATGCAGGAGCGGGAGATCACCTACCGGAACCTGCTGGCCGCCTATCTGCGTCTGCAAGAAGTGAACCGGCAGAAGACCGTTTTCCTGGCGTCGGCGGCCCACGAGCTCAAGACGCCGCTGGCGGTGATGAAGGGCTACTACGATCTGCTGCTTTCCGGCTCGCTCGGAAAGCTGACCGAGCGGCAGCGGGACATGCTGCAGGAATCCAAAGAAAGTTGCGACCGGCTGGTGCGGCTGGTGGCCATGTTCCTGAACTATTCGGCGCTGGAAAGCGGCAAGCTGGTCCTGCAATTGCGCGCCAACGATATTCAGGACTGCATCGCGGACGTCGCCTGCCGGTGGGACGACGCGTTCCAACGCGCGGGAGTACGGCTGGACCGGCACGTGGATGCCGGGCTGCCCAGTTTCAAGTTCGACTACCAGAAGGTGCAGCAGTGCGTGGCCAACCTGATCGACAATGCGCTGAAGCACACCGCGTCCGGCGGCTCGGTGACCGTCAAGGCATCGGCCCATTTTTGGGAGCGGCGGGTTGCTTCTGCCGCGCCGGCCCGGGAACGCCGGGCGCCGCGGGCGCCGAAGACCAACAGCATCCTGATCGCGGTGACCGATTCGGGGAGTGGAATCGCCTCCGAATATCACCAGGAAATTTTCGAAGAATTCGTGCGGGTGGATCCATCCACGTCGGGAATGGGTTTGGGACTGGCCATCACCAAACGGCTGATCCAGGCGCATCGTGGAAAAATCTGGGTGGAAAGCGAACCCGGCCAGGGAAGCTGCTTTTCATTTATTTTACCGATGAACGCGGAATGAACAACGGAATGGAACACGGGACAAAACACTAATGCCTGAAAAAGAAAAAATACTGGTTATCGACGACGAACCGAGCATTCGAAAGTATCTCCAGACGTTGCTGGAGGTGGATGGGTTCGAGGTCAGCACCCTCTCGAGCGGCCGGGAAGCGCTTCAGCGCCTCGGCACCGGGGAGAACCGGCCGAATTTCATCATCCTGGATGTGCTGATGCCCGAGATGGATGGGCTCGATACGCTGCGCGAACTGATGAAGCTGGACCGCACCCTGAACGTAATCATGCTGTCGTGTTCAAACGAGGTGGGCACGGTAGTGGAAGCGATCCGGTTGGGAGCGCTCGATTATCTGACCAAGCCTTTTGAAAAGCCGGAGCTGGACGCCGCGCTGCTGAAATGCCGGCAAAAACAGGAACTGCGCACGGAAAATGCGGCGCTGCGCGAATATTGCGAACAACTGACCGAGGATTTGTCGTTCCTCGCGGCCAGCCCGCAAATGCTCAAGATCCGTCAGCAGATTTTGCAGATCGCCCCGGTGGACGTGCCGGTATTCATCAGCGGGGAAAGCGGAGTGGGAAAAGAAGTGGTGGCGCGGATGATCCATCTGCGGTCGACGCGACGGAATCAGCCGTTCGTCAAGGTGAATTGCGCCGCGTTGCCCGGCGAGCTCCTGGAATCCGAGCTCTTTGGATACGAACAGGGCGCATTCACCGGCGCGGTGAGGGCCAAGCCAGGCAAGTTCGAGCTGGCCAATAAGGGCACCATCTTCCTGGATGAAATCGCGGAGATGAGCACTCACCTGCAAGCCAAGCTGCTGCACGTCTTGCAGGATGGCCAATTTTCACGGCTGGGCGCGCGCTCGGTGGTGCAAGTGGATGTGCGGGTTCTGGCGGCGACCAACGTCGCGGTGCAGGAAGCGATGCGTTCGGGCAAGTTCCGTGAGGATCTTTACTACCGGCTGAACGTGCTCTCGATCCACATTCCGCCCCTGCGCGAAAGGCTGGCGGAGATTCCGCTGCTGTTCCGCCATTTCCTGGTGAAGTACAGCGAGAAATTCCAGAAACAGCCGCCCGAGCCGTCTTCGCACTTGCTGGAAGCGGCGCTGAAATATGGCTGGCCGGGAAACTTGCGGGAACTGGAGAACTTCGTCAAGCGATACGTGATTCTGGAAGACGACGAAGGCAGTTTCCGCGAATTGCTGGAGATGACCGGCACGCAGCAACGCGTCAATCCGCGAGAAGAAGTGGCGGTTCCCAAGGAACAGGGGTTGAAAGCGCTGGTCCGTGGGTTGAAAGATGAAGCGGAAACCGAAGCGATCGCCGACGCTCTGGAAAAAACGAATTGGTGCCGCAAAGATGCGGCCAAGATGCTAGGCATAAGCTACAAGGCGCTACTGTACAAGATGCGTCAGTTTAATTTGGATCCCGGACGGGGATCGCGAGCGACGAGCACGCCAACTCCAGCGGTGCCGACTCTGCGAGGGTCCTAGGCGGAGCTAGTTCTAGGACTCACAATGTACTAAATTGTTGCATACTCACGACACATCACTACAAAAAAGTCCTTCTTCTTTCTTTTCCACTTGACTTACGATTCGCGCGGAACTTGTTTTTCCTTTGGGCGGCTCGGTAGACACGGGCGTTGCTAGCCGTTCCAAGGAAATCGACGCGAGCGTTTGAACCCCGCGTTTTACAAGGCTTTTTCCGCGTTCGGTAGCTCCCCAGCCCCCGAGCCGGCCGTTTCTTTTGGCGCAATACGAAAAGAATGGCAATGGAACCAGCAGTGAGGAACCAGACCGCCCTTTGGCACCGGGATTGCTCCCGTGTATAAGCTGGGTGGGGGTGCGCCTCACTATCTTCAGGGGAGGACCAGTGGGGATGACAGAGCGTCGTACGGCTCGACGGTACGATCTGTCCCTTCCGGTGAATGTTCGTACGCCACTCAACCGGGAACCAGGGGCACAGAGCGGACATACCCGCGATATCTCTACGCGCGGAGTGTACTTCATCATGGAAAGAGAGTTATCGGCTGGGACCGAAATTGATTTCACTTTGACTCTGCCCGCGGAGATCACTCGCGGAACCGAAGTCTTTGTGCGGGCTCATGGCCGGGTGGTGCGCGTCGATCGCCAGCAGGATGATGCCCGCGATTTGAGCGGAGTGGCAGCGATCATCGAGCGCTACGATATTATTCGGGGGGAAGCAGCGCGCGTTTCTTAGATCGAATTCCATCTTTTGGCTGTTGGGCCCTTCTGCACGGTTCCCTCCAATCGATCGACAACGTCTGCTCTCATGGATTGGCGCCCCGGGGCTTCGGCCTCGGGGAACCCTCGGCCAATCTCGCTCCGTCCCCGGCCCCGATTGTCGTGGCGATTTTTTGTTGCCAGCAACAGCGCTTCAAGATTAATGTCTAACTCAGAATGCCGGTATCGTGTGCGACCAGTGAACGACGTTGCATGACCTTCGGTCAATGCTTCCTTGCGCAGCGATCTACCCATTTGGCCCCTTGGCTGCCGTTTCGCCCTGTTTCGGATATCCTTTCCCGGGCTGTGAATTGTTTTTCCATTTATCTTGAGCTAAGTCCCATCAACCGAGGGGTAGAAGCCGAGCGCGAGGGACAGTTTCGCGCGGTTTAAAGCCACCGCATAGTTTGTAAGACGCAGATAATAGTATTCTTAGCGTTTCGCTAGCCCAGTTTCATTCGGGAATGGCACCCTAACTGCTCCTTATTAAGTGGGTAATCGCGGTCTACTGCCAGAGGAATGTCCCGAAGCGCCTGCAATGAGTAAAAACGACAAAATCATCGCCCCCGACCCAGTCGCTGGGCCCATCCCGGAAGAGATCGTATTTGGGATTTCCGAAGGGATGCAGGCGATCCGCCGGAAGGTGGGCAAGCTTGCGCAGACCGTGGTGCCGGTACTGATCCAAGGGGAAAGCGGAACCGGAAAAGAGATTCTGGCGCGCTATATCCATGTGAACTCACCGTACCGCGAAGGACCGTTCATCAAAGTGAGTTGCGCGGCGATTCCCAACGATTTGACGGAAAGTGAACTCTTCGGCTACAGCAAGGGAGCGTTCACTGGCGCGAACGACGCCAAGCCCGGGCGAGTGGAGATGGCGCATCTGGGCAGCTTGTACCTCGACGAAATCGCGGAACTGGATCCCACGCGGCAAGCCAAGCTGCTGCAGGTATTGCAGGATGGCCGCTTCTACCGAATCGGCGATCAGGAAGAAACACGAATCGATACCCGGGTGATTTGCGCGACCAACCGTAACTTGGAAAAGGAAATCGCCGCGGGCACCTTCCGGCAGGACCTGTTCTACCGCATCAACGTTTTCCACATCTTCATGCCGCCGCTGCGGCAGCGCCGGGAAGACATCCCCGCGATGGCGCAACACCTGGTGACTATGTGCGCGCGGCGGTTCGACCGTCCGCGGCCGCCGCTTCCTGGCGAGACGCTGCGCTGGATGCAGAGCTACGATTGGCCCGGCAATATTCGCGAGCTGGAAAATTGGGTGGTTCGCTACGTCCTGATGGGTGCGCCGGAACTTCGGGCGGCATTCGACACCAAGGAGCCGATCCCCGGCATCCCCAGCGGCGATGGATCCAAGACCATGGTACCGCTGAAAGAAATCACCAAGAATGTGATCATGGAAGCGGAACGCGCGCTGATCCTGAAGACTCTCGAACTGCATCACTGGAATCGACGCCGGACGGCAGAGACCCTGAAGGTGAGCTACCGGGCGTTGATCTACAAGATTCGGCAAGTGGGATTACCGTCGAAGCGCCTAGCCAAGCGCGCGGCAGTCGCCTCCAGCACGATAGCTCCCGGAGCAAATGCGGAGGCGCTGGCCGGCGCCGCCACTGCGGCAGCAGCCGGGTCAGCATCACCCTCGGCCGCCGCGCCGTCCTCAGCCACCGCGACAGCGAGCGCTGGGCCGGTAGTCCTTCGCGGTGAATAGAGTCCTCTTCCGAATCACCCTCTAAGGCGAACGGATACCGCGCCGTTTATCCCGCATCAGGGAAGCAATCACGGTAATTGCCATCATTGCTGCGACCACCACCAAAGAGATCTGCGATGAAATACGAAAATGCTCGCTGGCTATCATTTTCAGTCCAACGAACACCAGAGTGGCGGCAATCCCCATGTGCAGGTAATAGACCCGCGGCAGAATCCCGGCGATGGTGAAGTACAGGGCGCGGAGGCTGAGGATCGCGAATAGATTCGAGCTGTAGACGATGAAGGGATCCCGGGTGACTGCGAGAACCGCAGGCACCGAGTCCACCGCGAACAGGATGTCGGTGGCCTCTACCGCGATCAGCGCCAGCAGCAGCGGGGTGCCCATCCATTTGCCGTTGACCCGGGCTAAGAACCCGCTTCCGATCTGTTCCGACGTGAACGGCAACCAGCGGCGAGCCAGGCGAACCATCCAGTTGCGGTCGAAATTGGCTTCGCGGCCTTTGGAGAAGAGCATCTGGAATCCGGCGAAAAGCAGAAAAGCGCCAAACAAGTAGATTATTTTTCCGAAATGATCGAGGAGAGAAACGCCGCCCGCGACGAACGCGCCGCGCAGAACGAGCGCGCCGATGATTCCGGCAAATAAAACCTTTCGCTGGGCCTCTTCGGCCACGTTCAGGGCGCGAAAGAGAACCAGGAAAACCAGGATGTTGTCGATGCTGAGAGACTCTTCCACGACGTAGCCGGTCAGAAATTCCACGCTGGCCTGGTGGCCCTTGGCAAAATAAACCCAGCCGCAGAAAACCATGGCCGCCAAGACGGAAACAGCGGTGGAGAGCAGCGCCTCGCGAAACCTGATCCGGTGGGGACGGCGATTGAATACCCCAAAATCCAGTGCGAGGAAAACCACCAGCACCACACCCAGGGAGATCCACATTGGCCAGGAAGTAGTTGTCACGGTCGGTCGCGGGAATCCTGCCAGCGCGCTCCTAGTATTCCACGTATTGCTGAGTTGTGGGCGATAGTCAGCGTGATCTTCGGTGGAGGTAGGCTGGAGGCACCCGTTATTCGCGCGCTACTCTACTAGGGCGCTCGAACCTCTTCGAGCCTACCTGCGTCACCGCGCTCGATTCTCTCTTCTAACCGGATTCCGATCCCCGATGCAGCAAACCGCGGCCTCCCTGCCAGAAAGGGGTTCCCGAAGGGCGCTGGCGGGGGTAGGTATGGCACCCAGGGCGGTGGCTACGCGAAGGCCCGGCAACCGGGGCCCAGCATTCGCTCCCGAGCGCCATATTGCGTTAGACTGTCTGCCCGCGATGAATCGCATTGTTGCCATTGTTCCGGCCGCAGGTCTCGGCACCCGAATGGGCGCCGATAAGCCTAAGCAATTTCTCGAGCTGGATGGCGTTTCCTTGGTGGTTTTTGCGCTGCGGCGTTTGGCGGCGTGCCCTTCGGTTTCGGAATTTATTGTAGCCACGCGTCCGGAAGAAATCGGCGTTCTGCAGGAACAGATCGCGCGGGCCCACCTGGAGCGCCCGGCCAAAGTGGTGGCCGGAGGCGAGACCCGCCAGGATTCGGTTGCCCATGCGCTGGCGCAGGTTCCAAGCGACACCGAAATCGTGCTGGTGCACGACGCCGTGCGTCCATTTGTAACCCGCGACCAAGTGGAACGGGTGATCGCGGAGGCGCGCCATCGCGGCGCAGCGATTTTGGGTATTCCGGCGATCGATACGGTGAAAGAAGTGAAGCGCAGCAGTTTGCCGCAGGACGTCGCGTTGATCAGCACCACGATTCCGCGCGAGCGAATCGTGCTGGCGCAGACGCCGCAGGTATTTTCGTATCCGTTGCTGCGCGATGCCTTCGCCAAGGCGCGGCGGGACGGACTGAATGGTTCGGATGAAGCGACCTTGGTCGAACGCTTCGGCCACGACGTTTACGTGGTGCTGGGCTCGGAACGCAACTTGAAAATTACCCGGCCATCGGACATGGACCTGGCGCGCTTTTACGTACAGCAGGAACGGGCGCACTCGTGACGCGCTGCGGCATCGGCTACGATTTGCACCGGCTCGCGGAGGGACGAAAGCTGATCCTGGGTGGAGTGGAATTACCGTTTGAAAAAGGCCCGGTGGGCCATTCCGATGGCGATGTGCTGAGCCACGCGGTGTGCGACGCGATCCTGGGCGCGGCGGGGCTCGGCGATATCGGCAAGCATTTTCCGGATACCGATCCGCAGTGGAAGGGCGTGTCCAGCCTGATCTTCCTCGAGCATGCCCGGAAATTGCTGGACGTTGCGGGGCTGCGTATCGCGCACATCGACGCGGTGGTGATCACCGAGAAGCCGAAGTTGGGACCACATTTTGCCAAAATCCGGGAAGCGCTGGCGCACGCGCTTTCTGTCTCGCCGCAGCAGATCAACCTGAAAGCCAAAACGAATGAGGGAGTGGACGCCATCGGACGCGGTGAAGCCATCGCGACCCATGCGGTGGTCACGCTCGAGAACTAATTCCGTGTCGACCCGACCTACACCCACCAACCTGCTGATTGGATTCCACGCGGTGGAAGAAGCGCTCGCCGCGGGCCGGGCCTTGGAGCGCATCGTGATCGCCAGCGGACGTCACGGCGAGCGCGTGGAGAAAATCGTCCAATCGGCCAAAACGCGAAACGTGCCGGTGCGGTTTGAGGATCGCGCGGAAGTCGATCGCCTGGCGGGGACGCGCGAACATCAGGGCATCGTCGCGCTGGGAGGTTCGAAACGGGCGGTCGAGCTCGAAGATTTGCTGGCTCCGGGAGCCACCAACGGAATGATCGTGCTGCTGGATGGGGTGGAAGATCCGCAAAATTTGGGAGCGGTGGTGCGTTCCTCGCTGGCTGCAGGCGCAGCCGGCGTGGTGATTACTGAGCGGCGCGCCGCGGGACTTACCGAAGCGGTCTCGCGCTCTTCGGCCGGAGCGCTGGAACATCTGCCGGTGGCGCGGGTGGTGAATTTGGTGCGCGCGATGGAGCAATTGAAACAGGCCGGCTACTGGCTGGCAGGGTTAGACGAGCGCGCGACGCAGAATTATAGCGATCTCGATCTCACCGGGAATATCGGGATCGTGTTGGGCGGCGAGGGCGACGGATTGCACGAGCTGACGCGGAAGCGGTGTGATTTCCTGGTTTCGATTCCGACAGAGGGGCCGGTGCGGTCGTTGAATGTGTCGGTGGCGGCGGGGGTGGTGTTATTTGAAGCAGTGCGGCAGAGGGCGGTGAAGGCTAAGAAATCCGCGGCCGCGAAACCTTGACGGTGCGCATAGCGATCATCCTACGCCGTTTTTACGAACAATGCTTCGGCTGTATCAATTTCGCATAGTTGAATCTCTCGCTGAAGCGCTCAAGAAATTTATGGACGTACCTTTTGAAGCCCCAAAAGGCGCAGCTTTTGTCGGTTACCAGCCTTATCAGACGCCAGAAATCATCCAGAAATTGCCAATCTCTCGAGCCGCAGCGTGAGTCTAGGCCGAAGAATGAATGTGCCGGCTGCCAACCAGACGGCGTGAATATGCCGGCCCCACTTCAACGACGTTACTTGTCGTATTGCAGGGACGAGAAGACGTCGACGCCGGGGAGTTTCGTGCGACCGTGCAGGAAATTCAGTTCTACGGCGAAGGCTGCACCTACTACTTTACCGCCTAGCTGGCGGATCAGGTGGATCGCGGCGGCGGCGGTGCCGCCGGTGGCCAACAGGTCGTCGCAGAGCAGCACGTCGCTTCCGGGTTTCACTCCGTCCTGATGGATTTGTAGTTGGTCGGTGCCATATTCGAGTTGGTAGGTCACTTCCGCGGTCCTCCAGGGCAGCTTTTTGGGCTTACGCACCGGAACGAAGCCGGCGCCAAGGCGGTAGGCCAGCGCTGGAGCGAAAATGAAGCCGCGCGCTTCGATGCCTACTACCGTGTCGACCTTTTTGCCTTGGTAGTGGCGGCACATGTCTTCGATCAAGTCATGAAAGCCTGCGGCGTCTTGCAGCAGGGTGGTCAGGTCGTAGAAAAGGATTCCGGGCTTTGGGTAGTCGGGAATTTCGCGGATCAGCTTTTTCAGGTCGCTCATTGGACGTGCTTCCTTTCACCAGGAATCGTGTTCGATAGAAAAAGCCGATGCGTAGCGGTCGTCCGGTTCCGTGTCGTTTTCGGTCACCCCGGAAACGCTGGCATAGCTGGGGCCGCGTTCGAGTTCAGCGCGAAATTCAGCGAGCGATGCGGGTTGGCCGATGGTGTAGGCTTCCACCCGCCCGTCTCGCAAATTCTTAACGTAACCCGGCAGCTTGAGCCGAGCGGCGACGCGTTGCACGAAGAACCGGTAGCCGACGCCCTGCACCATTCCGGAGACGTAATAGCGCCGCGCAATTCGCTTTTCTCCCGCAGCCATGCCGCCCCGCCGGTCTCCTGCTGGCTTACTGCAAACGCGCAAGTTTATCAGAGAAACGGCCTCGCTGCGCGGCAGGAGGCGCCCGACCGGAAATAACCAGAAGCAACCGGATGGTGCGGGGCGCTTCAGTCCACAAAGCAAAAGCCAAGCCGTAAGGGTGGTAGAATCCGGGCGCGTACTCGAAGCACACCTGCGGAGGTAATTATGGCTGAGCAGCAGAATTTCAAGAACCATACCAAGTTCGTGCCGGGATTTCATTATTTCGTTTTGCCGATATTGGTGATCAATTTGGGCTGGGCGGTACATAACGCGTGGCTTGCATTGACACCCAACACCGAAATGCAGGTGCTGCTGGCGGCGGCGCTGTTTGTGGGTTTCGGGCTGACGCGGAGTTTCGCGTTGAAAGTGCAGGATCGGGTGATCCGCCTGGAGATGCAGTTGCGGCTGGAACGCTTGCTCTCCGCCGACATGCGGGCGCGCATTCCCGAATTTTCCATCGGACAATTGGTGAGCCTGCGGTTTGCTGGCGATGCCGAATTGCCTGGGTTGGCGCGTAAGGTGCTCGACGAAAAATTACAGAATCGCGCCGAGATCAAGAAACAGATTATCAACTGGCAAGCCGACAACCTGCGGGCGTAGCGTCCGCGGGCATGACGCCGCGGCGTCTCCCTCACGTCGTTTTCGGGGCGATCGGAACAACGAGTCCCCTGAGCCCTTCGAGGGCGCGACGCGGCGCAATCCCTGTGCATCTAAAGAATCGTGAGAACCCACACCACCTACCTCGTGCTGGCTCACACCGCCCTGCTGCTGGCGGCTAGCATCGCGGCGGCTCGGCCCCAGAATCCGGGCCCCGGCCCCATCGCGGCGCCGCCGAAATTCGAGGTAAAGCGCATGCCCGAGGAGGCCCCCGAAGCACCGGCCATTCCCGCCGACGAAATTATCCGGCGATTCACGGCCAACGAAGACAAAATGAAAGAGGCCTATGACCACTCGACGTTCACGCAGGCGTTGCGGGTCCAGGAGCTGAGCACGCCCGGAGGGGAGTACAACGTCAAGGGCGAGATTTACACCAAGCCGGACGGACAGCGTTTCGAAAGATTCCCAGCGCCAGCGGAATCCACGCTGAAGACCACCTCGTTCACGCTGCAGGATGTGAAGATATGGTCGAGCATGCCGAATTTTGTGCTGACGACTAACGAGCTGGCCAACTACACCTTGCAGTATCTAGGGAAGGAAAAGCTGGACGAATTGAACACCTATATTTTTCGGGTAAAGCCGAAGCATGTGGAGCGCATACGGCGGTTTTTCGACGGTGTGGTGTGGGTGGACGATCGCGACTTTGTGGTGGTGAAATCGTCCGGCAAATTTGTGAGTGAGATCGCCGACGACGGCACCGGGCTGCCGTTTCGAATGTTCGATATGTACCGCGAGAATGTCGACGGCCAGCACTGGCTGCCGACTTACGTGGGGTCCGATGATTTCGTGAAGATTAAGGATCACCCCGACATCCATCTTCGCCTGGTGATTCGCTCGAGCGATTTCAAGCCAGAAGTTGTTCCGGCAGCGGACGCAGCTGCGAGCGCTCCCGCTTCGACGACCACCGGAACCCCGGCCACTCCCGCTCCTGCCTCCGTGCCACCGAAGCCGTAGGCTGCTAGAACATCAGGCAAAGCTCGATTGGCAAGGGACGAACAAAGCGATAGCCGTGGGCATCCAGCAGGCCTGGTCCGGCTCGATCACCAAAAAAGAAAATAGTCGCTTAGCGAGGAAGATAGCGGCGCGGCACAGTATCGTCACGGTTAAAATCGATATCATCAAAGGAGGCGGCGTAACCGTGCCAGCCGGGACTGCACTCGGCGGTGGGTGCGGTGCGAACCACGCGCGCCGCGGTATTCATCCGGACGTTCCCATATCCCGGCCGCCGCTCGATCAAACCGATTTCCATCTCGATGGCGGTGCCAGGTTGGAGCGGTTCGGGCGAGAAAAAGAAAACACCAGTGGAGCTGATGTTTTTTATGACCAGCGAAACGGGAAACGGTTCCCGCCGCCCGGCAACCTGCATCAGGCGCAATGGCAACATCAAGCTGGCGCGCGGCGAACGTCGGCGTTCGCGGACCACGCTTACCGCGTGGGTGGGAACGCCCACGAAACGACGGTGCGGGACAGGCGCCAGATCCAGATCCTCTGGGTCGGCGATAGCGATCGAAGCGTCTAGCGTTGGCGTTTCTTCCTCCCGAACCGGAAGACGCCACATCCGCGATTGAAGTGTTGCCCCCATTACATTCAGTTTCCTCTATCCGCGGCATTCCGCCTACGCTTTTTGCAATATGTAGGATGCGTGAGTGGACGTCAATCGCGAGGTCTGGGGTCGTGTTGTAACGGGTACTCAGGGCTCTGGCACGTTGGGGCCGCTCGCCCACCGCCCCGGTTCGCTGGTTCGCGGGCGGACCGCATATTTCGAGGGCTGGTGGTGCCATACAGTTTGAGTGCTAGATTCGGATAGTCAGCTGGCGCGCATTCTGTTTAATTGATGGCATGTTGAATGTACTGACGCCGAGTTCCGCGATGAGAAGAAACAAAACAAATCCAGCGCCTCCCGGCCGCGCTCCGGGCACGGTGGCCTGGAACCATGGACGACGCGACGATGCACGCTTGTGGCGGGCGGTGCTCTCCCGCGATCGCCGCGCCGACGATCGCTTTGTGTTCGCGGTGCGCTCGACCGGGATCTACTGCCGGCCGTCGTGCCCTTCCCGGCGGCCGCGGCGCGCCCAAGTGGTGTTCTATCCGGCGCCAGGAGCGGCGGAACACGAAGGATTCCGCGCCTGCCGGCGCTGCCGGCCGAACATGGCCAAGCCGTCCGATCCGCACGCCAACGAGGTCGCCAAAGTGTGCCGGCAGATCGAAGCGTCGCTCACCGAGCGCTCCGGGGCGGCTGAAAACCAGACTCTGAAATTATCCGCGCTGGCAGCTTCCGCAGGCATCAGCGCGCACCAACTGGAACGCGCTTTTCAGCGGCTGCTGGGAATTACCCCGCGGCAATATGCCGACGCCCAGCGGATGCAACGCCTAAAAAGTCAGCTGCGAAAAGGAGACGACGTGACCACCGCACTCTACGACGCAGGATTTGGATCGAGCAGCCGGCTTTACGAACGCGCCCCGGAACAGCTCGGAATGACCCCCGCTACGTATCGGCGTGGTGGCAAGGGCATGCAGATTAGCTACACCGTGGTCGCGTCCCCGTTGGGGCGCTTGCTGGTGGCGGCGACCCAGCGCGGCATCTCCGCTCTGTATCTGGGGGACGACGACGCCAAGCTCGAAGCCGAGCTCGCCAAGGAATATCCGAACGCGGAGATTCGCCGCAACCGAAACGGCTTGCAGCACTGGGTGCGCGCGCTGCTCGCGCACTTGCGCGGACAGGAACCGAATTTGGAGATCCCTACCGACGTGCAGGCCACCGCTTTCCAGCGCCGGGTGTGGGAAGAGCTGCGGCGCATACCGTACGGCACTACGCGCACTTATACCCAGATTGCCCGCTCGATCGGCAAACCTTCGGCGATCCGGGCGGTGGCGCGGGCCTGCGCGACGAATCCCGTTTCCGTTCTGGTGCCGTGCCATCGGGTGGTGCGTCAGGACGGGGACCTGGCCGGGTATCGATGGGGGCTGGAGCGCAAGAAATCGCTGCAGAAGCGCGAGCGGCGTTTGATCTCGGCGCTAAAAAACAACCACACGTCCACGCCGAGGACATGATCTTCGATGCATGGACAACGGATGCCTAAGGTCGCTACGCCCACCACTTCCCCAGAAGCGCGAAGCGGGACATCCGGAAAAGATAAGGGCCTCGAACCGTAAGTCAAAACCGACAACCATCTTGCTCGGGACTAGCTCGGATGCTTTAGGCGCTGCGTGCCTTTGGGCCATTTGGGTTTGAAGGTGTTTTCGTCGATGCGGGCGTTGGCTACTATGTTGGTGTAGTGGATGGTGAAATAGTCATCGGTGCCCGCTTCAAAGAATTGTTGCTGGATGGGGAGCCAGTTCGATTCATCGAGCCACAAATCGATTTTGGCAATCTGCTGACGGACGTCTTCGGATTTTGGGGTGAGCTCAAGCTTTACCGCTTTGCGATTGTCGACCGGCGATTCACCCATAAAAGTAAGCAGATATTGGTTCTGCAGGTCCTTCCCGGAATTCCCGAATCCCAGCAGGACGAAGGAGTCAATCATTTGGCGTTTCCCGCCCAAATTGTATTCTTCCACGCGCTTCAAGCCGGGTGTGTAGATATAGAAATCGTCGCCGTCGCGAAGGATGGTGCGGGAATCCGGTTTGGTCATCTCCAGGCGCATCTTATCGCCGCGTACCGCGATGGTCCCGGTTTCCGTGGATTTGTCGTTAACCACCACGGTCACCTTGGTTCGTTCGATGTCCGCGGTAAAACCCTTAAAACCGTGGGCGCGGCTATCCAGTTCGTGCAAAACGGATTCCAAGGTCCATGGCGCGTGAGACTCCGGGAAAGCGGCTGGAGGTAAAGATAGAATGGCCAATACGGTTATGGCGAACCAACGCAAAATGTGCCCCCTGCGGTTCGAACGAGCGTCATGATAACACACCTATGGGACGCATCTCGGAGGCGGAAAGTTTCGTTTTGGATTGAAAACAGTGGATTTAGCGGTTAACTACCACTTCACCGACACGTCGTAATAGGCGATCGAGCCGTTGGGATTCGCCACCGGATCAATCCGCAAGACTTGGAAGGTATGCCCCTTCAGGTCGTATACCGTCCGCCCCAGGATGTCGTGCGTTTCGCGTTCGAGTTCCGGGGTGGGATGGGTGCTGCGTTTGGGCAGCGGCAACAGGGCGGCATCGACCCGGTAGGTGCGCTGGCTGTTGCCGAGGTCCTCGGCGATCAGTTGGACGTCGGTGGCAAGGAGTGCGGCGCTTTGGGGCTGATCGTGGAACAAGCGGCGCGGGGTCAACAGCACGAACACCACGATGGCGATGACCATTACGTCGTACGGCCAACTGCCGCGGTCGTAGGACCAGAAAAGCGTGCGGAGGATTCCCTGCCAGACGGAGCGCATGCTAGTTGGCCGTAGCGCCGTCGACCACCAGACCGTCGCGCATGTGCAGGACTCGATTGCCGTAGGCGGCCGCTTCCGGGTTGTGAGTGATCATCACGATAGTTTGGCCCATCTCTTTGTTGAGGTGGCAGAGCATGGCCAGCACCGCTTCGGAACTTTTCGAGTCGAGGTTGCCGGTGGGCTCGTCGGCCAAAACGATTTTGGGTTCGTTGATTACCGCGCGGGCGATGGCCACCCGCTGCTGCTGGCCACCGGAAAGCTCCGAGGGCTTGTGCTTCAAACGATCCTGAATTCCTAGCATTTGGACAATCGCCTCAAAACGGTGCGGATCGAAGCCGTCACCGCGAATGTGCTGGGCCAACGAGATATTGTCGTAAGCGCTCAGCGTGGGAAGCAGGTTGAAGCGCTGAAATATGAATCCCACCTTTTGCCGCCGCAGCCGGGTGCGTCCGGCATCTCCCAATGCGCCCAAATCGTTGCCGTCCAGCAGCACGTGCCCGCGCGTAGCCTGGGTGAGCCCGCCGATTACGTGCAGAAACGTGGACTTGCCACACCCGGATGGACCCATCACCGAGACGAACTCCCCCGGCAGCACTTGGACGTTCACCCCACGCAGCGCGGCGACGTCCAATTCCCCGGTGCGGTAGACCTTCCACAAGCCTTCGGTTTTGAGTATGGGTTCCACCTAACGCTCCATTCTAGGGCGCTTTTGCCTCTCTGCCTAGCCAATTGGCAGGGGTAGCGAGAATCCAATTTCCGGGGGACCGGTTGAAGGGCGGCGCTGAACACCACGCCGCTGCGCGGTGGAAACTTCGCGGCACCCGCCGCGAGGCCTCCCTCCAAACTGAAAACTATAGGACAATTGAGATCATGGCGACACCGAACCCGGACGACGACCGCCGCACACCGTTCACCAAAGTGCGTGGGCTGGCGCACATGCTGCCTGAGGCCTGGGTGTTTATGCGCCCGCAGCGCGCCTTGCTACTTTTTGGATTCGTTCTAATCGGGGTGAACCGCGTCGCTGGGCTGGTGCTGCCCGCTTCCACCAAATATCTCTTCGACAATATTATCGGCAAGAGGCAGGTGCAGTATCTGCGGCCGCTGGTGCTGGCGATTCTCGCTGCCACCATCATTCAGGGGCTCAGTTCCTACACCCTGACGCAAGTGCTCTCCAAGGCCGCGCAACGCATGATTACCGACTTGCGCAAGCAAGTGCAGACCCACGTGGGCCGGTTATCGGTATCGTTCCACGACGCCAACAAAACCGGCGCGCTGGTTAACCGGATCATGAACGACGTGGAAGGGCTGCGGAACCTGATTGGAACGGGATTGGTGGAATTTGCGGGTGGGGTGCTCACCGCGATTCTGGCCCTGGCCATGCTCCTGCGGCTTAGTCCGGTGCTCACCGCGGTGGCCTTCTCGATTTTGGTGGTGGTGGGTCTGGCGCTGAACAAGGCTATTGGAACCATCCGTCCGATCTACCGGGCACGCTCGAAGCTCACCGCTGAGGTAAACGGACGGCTGACCGAGTCGCTGGCGGGAGTGCGAGTAGTGAAGGGCTATCACGCCGAAACGCGAGAAGAGCAGGTGTTTGCTCGCAACGTACAGCGACTGCTGGAGAACATTCTCAAAACGCTGACCGCCACTTCGGTGATGAGCCTGACCGCGACCATGATCCTGGGGACGGTGAGCGGCCTGATTATTTTTCTGGGCGCGCACCGCATCCTGAACGGCTCGATGACCATCGGCGCCTTCGTCACTTTCTCGGCGTTCCTGGCGCTACTGATCGCGCCGGTGCTGCAAATTGTGGGCATCGGCTCGCAGCTCACCGAAGGGCTGGCCGGACTGGAGCGCACCCAGGAAATCATGGCGGAATCGCGAGAGGATGCAGACCCGCGGCGGCGCGTAGTTCTCGGTCCGATCCGCGGCGAAGTGGTGTTCGATCACGTGGATTTTGCTTACACCGCGAACAAGACCGTACTGTTTGACGTCGCGCTGCGCGCCGAACCTGGGTCGGTGACCGCGCTGGTCGGCGCTTCCGGCGCGGGCAAATCGACGATTATTGGATTGATTGCGGCGTTCTACGTTCCGACAGCGGGCCGGGTGCTGGTGGACGGCGTAGATTTATCCACGGTCCAGCTCTCCAGCTTCCGCAATCAACTCGGCGTGGTGTTGCAGGAAACGTTTCTATTCGACGGCACCATTCGCGAGAACGTCGCATTCTCCCGCCCCGACGCGACGCAGGAAGAGGTCATGGAGGCTTGCCGGATTGCGCGGGTGGATGAGTTCGCCGAAGCCTTTGAGTTGAAATACGACACCGTCGTCGGCGAGCGCGGGGTTCGCTTGTCCGGCGGGCAGCGGCAGAGGGTTTCGATCGCCCGGGCGTTGCTCGCCGATCCGCGGATTTTGATTTTGGACGAAGCCACTTCCAGCCTGGATTCCGAATCGGAGGCCATGATCCAGCAGGGACTCGCAGTGCTCATGCGCGGCCGCACCACCTTCGTGATCGCGCACCGGCTCTCGACCATCCGCCGCGCCCAACAGATTTTAGTGATTGAAGGCGGACGAATCATCGAGCGGGGCGATCACGCGTCTCTGTATGCCCTGGGCGGGCGCTATTTCGAGTTGTACACGCGGCAGCATGGCATTGAATCCAATTTGTTCCTGGCTCCGGGCGAAGGCCAAAATAATCTCGATGCGCCAGCCGAAACAACCTCCGGGCCGGGAGGTTCCCGCGCAGACGGAGCGAACGGCGGTGATCCGGATGGAAGCCCGGGTCAGCGGGTGCGCCTGCTGCCGAAGCAGGACGTGTAGCGCGCATTCGTCTGCATCCGCGCGCGGTCGGATTTGTGCTGGTATCCACCTTGAGGATCAAAGAACAGAACGACGCGGCGAGAGTTGGGTTGTGCTGCCGGTGCGCTTTCGCGAAGAAGATTACTTCCGACCGCGGATCGAATTTCTACCTGTGCCGCCGCTCGGAAACCGACCCTCGATACCCCAAATATCCTCCGCTCCCGGTAGTCGCATGTCCCGGTTTTGAACCGCAGACGCAGGCCCCGGCATAGAGCGTCGCCTGTCGGCGATGGGCAGCCAATCAACCGGCACGATGACTTATCGGCTATCGGCTCGCGCGGATTCTTCCTGAGGCTGCAACCATCACTGACGACTCAGGGATGAGCACGATCAACGCATACAGCGACCAACCACACCGCCGCCGCGATCAGCCAGAATTAGCGGATTCGCCATCTCTTGGTGAAACAGATAGAGGCCCTCCGGTGAGATTCACCAAGCCAAAGACGCTAAAAGGGTCGCTCAAACGGATGGGGTTACTCGTAGGCGAGAGCTTCGACGGGATCTTTGCGGGCGGCTACCCATGCTGGATAGGAAGCGCCGATAATGCCTCCGACAACTGCGATGCCAGCGGCCTTCACCAGCCAAGCTGGGGTGATCAGAATGGTCAACGTGGGAAACGCATGCAGGAACAATTCCTTCACTCCGTAAGCCATGCCGATGCCGCCGGCAATGCCGATCAGACACAGCAGCGTGGTTTCGCTGAGTATCACCCGAGCGATGTAGGTCTTCGAAGCGCCCAGCGCCTTTAAGGTTCCCACCTCGCGGGTGCGTTCGGTAACGGTGGTATACATCGAAAGAAAAATCACCAGGAATCCGATGGCCACGGCCAGACCAATCATCGAGTTCACGAACACACCCAGCCCGGGCAGGTTCGATGAGGTCATCAACGAAATGAAATCCTTCAAGGGACGAACCGTGTAGCGGGGCAAGAGCTGGGTGACTTCGTCCACCACCGCGCCGGTATTTTCCTGTTGGTCGCACTTGATAAAGAAGACCGATGCCTTGTCGTGCGCGCCGGATAGGTCTTGCAGCGTGGACATCAGCGCAAACAACCGTGCGCCTTTTCCGTGTTCGACCACTCCTACCACCTTGAAATCATGCTCCAAAATATGCAGGGTCTGGCCGGTGGTGACGTGCTTGCCTCTCTCGTACCAATCGTCCACCAGAATATCGTCGGGTTTTTCCAAATCGTGCCCGGAATGAAACACAAACCCGCCGGTCACCGCGTTGAAGGTCTTGGGATCAATTCCGTAAACCAAGTCGAGCCCGTTGACGCTGTTGAATTGCACCTGCACCGGAGCGACGGCTCGCACGTGATTCAGTTCGGTGAGGCGGTCGCCGATCGCGATGGGCATCACCGCGCCACTGAATGCCATGAAAATCGAAGCGGAGGGCGGCTGGACCATGAGGTCCGCGCCCACGCCCTCGACGCGCTTGGCGGTGTCCGTCAGCAAGCCGGTGGTTAGACCCACTACGATAATCACCAGGGTCACTTCGACCGCCACCGCCAGCACGGTGATCACCGCTCGTACCGGGCGATGCAGAACGTTCTGCATGATCATGCGTTGGATCAATTTTTTGGCTCCGCGGCCGATCTTGGCTGGGCGCCGGTGGTCACTTCTCCGGTTTCGCTCACAGTGACCAAGTCGGTCCCCGGGGGCTGAGGCAGGTTAAAGCGATCGGCGGAAATAGCTTCGTTTAGCGTGAGTTTCAAGATTTTCACTTCTACCTGGTAGTCGTCGTGCGGCCGCTGCAGTTGGATATCGCGCGGATACTTCACGCCGCCGCGGGGTTGCCAATCGGAATACTTCGCATCAGTCGCGAGACGTCCGGCCGGTCCGTAGCTTTGCAGGCGCACGATCGATAGATCGGCGCGATCAAACCATACTTTACGCGCCAATTCCCACGCCGGACTGCTCGCCGTACCGCCGGCGTCTGCCCCGGAACCAGCCCGCAATACGGAGAGCACATAATACCGCTCCAAGCCCTGATTGCACTCTTCAAATATCACTGGCTCCTGGGGGGTGATCGGCGGCCAAAGCAGGGCGTCCAGCAGGTGCTGGGGACGCAGGTTCTCGATGGGGTTCTTGGCGCTGCGCTCGAGATTGGCCGGTCCCACCAGGAACTTCTTTTTCGAGGGGATATAGATGCGGAAGGTCTGGCCGTCGCTGACCATATCGAAAACATTGCTGGCGATTACCGGCGCCTGCCCGATCATGCGAATCTGCGCGGGCTTTTGTGCCAGAATGAATCCAGATACCTGGTGATACTGCTCGATCACTCCGCTGTAGTTGGATCCGGCGCTGGGAATCAATTCTACGGTGGCATTGAGTGAAATTACGGCGTTCGACTGCTGATTGTAGCGATCGAGGAGTGCCTCTTTGGTGGCGTCCAGCGCAGTGCGCATCTGCGCAGCGGGCACAACATGTTTGGTGCTCACCCGGGTGGCCGCGCAGCCCGCGAGCAAACTCGCCACAACGATCGAGCCTAAGCCGCGGTAGGGCGTCAACTTTTTCAGATCGTTTCTCCGATTCCGTCGAATGGGTGAATCTATCAGCCGCTTCGCGCGAGTGTCAAATCGCCGAAAACGTACAACGTCTGTGGATTAGAGAGCTTTCGGGGGCAAATGGTGGCGGAGTTCCCTGCGGTCAGGACTTGAACGGTAACTCTTGCAGGTCTGATAAACGCCCCGATGCAGCTCTTATGTTAAAATTCGATTTCGGGGGAAGGTATGTACGTATCGAGAAGGATTTGGCAGGCAGTGTTGGTCGCGGGGGCGATGCTGTCCCTGATCGCGCCGATGGGCTCGGGTGCGCAAACGGGCGATGAGGCCGCTCCCGAAGTCCAGGATCGTCTCCTGCTGCTTTACAACACCCATACCGACGAACGGCTCGATATTGCCTACCGGCGCGGGGACCACTACATTCCCAGCGCACTTGCCAAGCTGGATTATTTCCTGCGCGATCATCGGACCGGCGACGTCCGCCATTTCGATCCCCGCCTGTACGATATCCTGGCGGATCTTACGGCGTCGGTCGGGCATCCCGGCGGTGAGATTGACATCGTCTGCGGCTACCGTACTCCGTCGACCAACGAATCTCTTCGCGCGCACACCACGGGCGTCGCCAAGAACAGCCTTCACATTCAAGCCGAGGCGATCGACCTGCGCGTTCCCGGCGTCGACACGCTCGAGCTTCGTAAGGCGGCTCTCGCCCTACGTCGCGGCGGCGTGGGTTACTATCCTCACTCCGACTTCATCCATGTCGACACCGGCCGTGTGCGCCAATGGTGCTTTGACTGCCCGGCCAGCCTGATCAGCGGAGATTAACCCGGATACGGATACCCCTGCGCGAGGACTTTTTCGAGCGAGGCGTCGTGTCCGTAGATATCATCGTAGAAATGAACCTGTCCATCCTCCGTTACGATCACCGTGGCGTAGAGGATTAAGACCGGAATCGGATGGACCAGATTCACCTGCTGGGTCGTAGTTCCATTCATGGCCGCGCGAACCCGGTCCATGTCCCATCCCGGATTATCGCGCAGCACCCACACTGCCACGTCGGCGGGCCTTTCCAGCCGAATGCAGCCATGGCTGAAATCGCGCCGGGACTTTGAGAAGAATTCCTGCTCCGGCGTATCGTGCATGTAGATGTTGAAGTTATTCGGAAAGATGAATTTCACAAGGCCGAGCGAGTTCTTAGGCCCCGGCTTTTGCCGAATGAAAAGCTTGCCGGCGCGAAGCTGCTCGAGTTCGTCGCTGGTCACCGTCCCGGACCCAACCACATCCTGGCGGCTATTCACCACCTCGAAACCTTTCTTGGTCAAGTAGTCGGGATCCTTAACGATGCGAGGAAGGAATTCAGCTCTGGCGATCGAGTACGGTACGCTCCAGTAGGGCCGGAAGACGACGTACTGCATCGTGTTGCTGAAAACCGGGGTATTGTGATCAAGGGCTTTACCCACCACCACATTCATGCTCAAGGCGATCTTGAAGTTTTCGTCGTAGGCACGAAGGCGAAACTCGGGGATATTGGCGATGATCGGCGACTTCCCATACTCCAGGGGCAGCCAGCGCCAGCGCTCCAGAGTTAGTTGCATCTGTCGCACCCGGCGGCTTAGAGGCACGTTCAGATCGGCCAAGGTCCGCGCGTCGATTCGCCCATCTGGGTCGCGGCCGTGCCGGCGCTGAAAATTCTTGACCGCATCCACCAGTGCACCTTGATAAACCGTTCCATCTCCCGGGACACTGGCACCAGCCGGAAGGTCGCCCAAAAAGGTCAGCAGTCGGATCAACCGCGGCACACCGGGATACAGATCGCCCGGCGCAATCGCTTTCGTTACCGCCGGCAGCTGTTCTTCATCGTCTTTTCCCAAAAGCTCCAAATACATATTCAGGGCTTGAATCGTGCGCCGGTAACCGGGATATTGCGGTTCCACTTGCGCCAAAACCACGGCAACATCGGAGGAATCCACCACATCTTTTTTCAGAAATTGGGGTAGGTCGTATTTCTTAGCCTCAATATCGAGCCCAAAATCAAAATGCTTCGGATTCACCCTGCCGATATGAAGGTCCGAGATGTATCGCATTACCGAAACGGTGAGCGCGACATCGAATCGCACCGCATCTGCTTCCGAGGATTGGGGTGCGCCGGCTTTGAGCTTTGCCAGCCGGTCCGCCCATCGCGGCCCATCGTAATCCTCGGCAGACAGGCCCTTTTGGCCGGCGTTCAAGAGCAGCGCGATGGCCTGTTGCGCCTGTGAGGTTGGCTGCATTCCTTGCACCCACGGCAGAGAATTCCCGTACGACCCATAGAATTCCTTCACCCACTTGCGGTAATCGCTAAAATCGGGCCAGCGCAACTCCGGGAGATTTCCGGCTTGAATGGCTGCCCCCAACGCTGCTTGACCCTCAGGACTGAGCTGCTGGGCCGGCGCCGCGGATTTGGTTGAAGTTTCGGCTTGTGTTCGGGCGCGTCTTACCGAGCCGACGGCGTGACCGCATAGCAGTGCGATGGTGACCAGTGGCAACATTAACGCCACGCCCTTGGAAACTCGCGATTGCTTCACTGATTCCTCCCCGGTCCATCGCAATCCGCAACGTCTAGCCAGCCGCAATTAGCGACGCGAGAATAGATACTTGGGCAAAATCACTGGCCCATTATCGTTCTGGTTGTTGTCGTGCCTGCTCATCTTCTACGAGATTCGGATTCTGGAAAAGCAGATATTATTACATCTAAATCTCGGTGCCTGGCTGCGAGAGTCCGAAGGAAACAGTCGCACTCCACCTGGACTACATCGACTCAAACGGTGAGATTACTTTCTTAGGGATGAGGGAACATCGAAAATGCGAGTGACCCGAGGACGGCCCGCTTGAATGAGTCGAAAGAGTTTGCTGGTCTGGGATCCGCGCAACCCCATAGAGCGGGGCCACTGCCCATGGGTGAGGTAGCGGGCTATTCCGCTGGGGATTCCGAAACTGAGAGAAGCAGGCGGCGAAGCTTGGCGCGGTCTTCGAGGCCCATGCCCACCGCTTCGAAACCGGCTTGGCGCGAGCGCACGAAGCGTACTACCGCTTGCATATTGATGCTGCGCAGACCTGCCGATATTCTCATGTCGGCGTGGGTGCCGGCTGAGAATTGCAGTTCACCGCTGAGCAATCCGCCTTCGAGGCTCAGCACGTTGACGTCCAGGGTGGCCTTGCCCCGGCGCGACATGACCGTCACCGGCAAGGTATTCGCGAGACGCACCCGGCGGTAGCGCCGGTGCCGGATGAATTCCTTGCCGCCGACCGGGTCCAGCGCCGCCATCGAGAGGGCCCCGGCGTCGAGCCCGGATTTCGGAAGGTAGCTCTCTAACCACTCGGGATCGAGTTTGGCCAGCGATTGCGCGCAAGCCAGACGGATTTCAGTGGGATGCGCCCAGCCCAGCAGCTTCCGCTCGCTCAGGAATTTCCGCATCATCGGAATGCCCGGGGCGGCGCGCAATCTTCCCAACGCCTCGATCGCTTTCACCCGCAGATACTCCGAGTTCAAGCTGGCCAGCTCGCCTTCCGCCAAGCGCAGCAACAAAGGCGCCAGATCCTGGTCGCCGGACATGCCCATTTCGTCAATGGCCAGCGGCGCGGCGGAGGGGTCCAATTGATCCAGGATATTTGCCAACAAGCGACCCATCTGCGACGCACCGCCCATAGTGATTTGCATCACCGCCGCATCGTGTACCGACCGACCGCCTTCGGCCAGCCGCGCGGGCAAGAGTTCGTCCAGTGACACCGGGTCGAGGCGGCTCAATAGCCCGATCGCGTTCACCGCCTTGCCAGGCGTTTCGCTTTGCAGCACGAATCGCAAGTAGGTAGTGCATGCCCCGCCCATGGCCCTGGCCAACTCCACCAAACGATCCCGATGTAGCGGGCGAACCGTGCGTGGAAGCTGGGCCATCATCAATTCTACCGATTGCCGAGGCGCCGTTTGCAGAACGCCGATCAGCCCGTCGGGGATTTTCTCCGAGGTCACTGCTTCCTCGATGAAATCCGGGATGCGATTTTCCACTCCGATCCGCGGGCGCAGGCTTTGCACCCAGCTCGGGCGCGAAGTCTCCAGACTGGCTAGCGATTCCAATGCCTGCTGCATCGCCGGGAAATAGCGCCGCGCGCTCGCTTCGTTGCTCAGCCGGACAAACGCGGCGCCCAGCAGGCTTTGCAGTTCGGCGTCGCGCTCCTCGCCCATCTGCTTGCCAATCACCGTCAGCGCTTTTCGAATTCGTTCGTCGGCCGATCGGCTGAAGGCTTCCGCGAGCTGGCCCAGACCGATGGCCACCCGGCGCCGTGCTTCGGCGTCTTCGTTGCCGACGCAGGTGGCGTATTGCACCAAGATGTCGCCGGCGGTATCCGCCTCGCCGCGATTCATCAGGTCTTCCACATATTGCTGCACGTTGCGCGGCGGGATGCACCACGCCTCCGGCGACAGCAGCACGGTGCGCTTGCCTGACTCCGGCACGCCCGCCCAGAATTGACGATCCAAAACGTCGCCGTGCGATTCGACGTTCACCCCCGCGCTGGCCAGCTTGTCTTCTCGCGATTTCAGCAGCTTGCGCAGCGTTTCCATCTCGCTGTTCATTTTGCCCAGCATCTCGCGCACCGCGTTTACCCGCACTTCACCGCGCTCGAAGCGGTCCAGCGCAAAGCGGATGGCCAGATCCTCGGCGAGCTTCATTAGCGCGGCTTCGTCCATACGTGCGCCGGGTGCGGACGCGGCGATCGCGGCGAGTCCCTGCCGCAAGGTGATTTGCGCGGTTGGGCCGAGGGTTCCGAATTTTTGCCGCCAGGTCTGCGCGTCGAGCTGGTAGGTGCGCTCCTGCGATGCTTCCCCGAAATCCGAGAGCAACCGCAGCAAGCCGGTCATGTCTTTTTCGGAGAGAGTGGGCGAACCATCGGCGCCCTTCTCGCGAACAGGCGCTTCCTCCGCAGGCGAAGAATCCATATCGATCCATCGCGTTACCGGTGCGCTGCCCGGCTCCGATTCCGCGCCATACGCGCTCTGCGGCCCTGCTGATCCGCCGGAAACGCCTCCGCGGGTGGCGCCCTCCGCCGCGGCGATGAGCTGAATCATTTTCTGCGGACTGCGGAACCACTCCTTCATTCGTTCGGCATCCGCGCCGAGGCTGGCGGCGGTAATTTCAGCGGCAAACCGTGCGTCAGCAAACGCGGCGTCTTCCACCACGAAACGAATTTCGTTCACCCGAATCCTGGTGGTAGTGCCCTTGCCCAGCAAGGCGTGCAGCCGCTCGGCGAGGGTGCCGGCTTTGCCCGCGCCAGGCTCGATGAACGCCTGAACGAACTGGGCGAAATCCTCGCGCTCGGTTTCTTTGCCAAAGGCCACACTGGCCACACCGGAAGTGGAGAGAAGATCGGCGAAACTGCGCTCCGCCGGGGTGGTCTCCAAGGGGACCCCGTCCAGCAGGAGCTGCGAGCCGGTGGCCCCCAAGAGCAGCCCGGAATCACCCTCGGCGGCCTTGATCGCCTCGGCGAGCTCCCCCCAGGCGGAGTCGAACTGGTGGGCCGTCCGGGCATGGTCCATGCCGTACATCCGGGCATACTTCAGAAGGACGTTGAGCGTCCTTACAAAAGCCCGCGAGTTGGCGGTGAATGAGGCTACGGGCATGTTAGCGTCCGCCCAAAGCCGTACGGCACTGTGGCTGGGGGGGCGGGTGAGCCATTATCGCGTGGGACTTCGGTGGGGCGAATGGTACGGGCGTACTACTCGGCGGAACGGGGCGGTTATTTCGGGAGGCGCACGTCTACGTCTATATTGCTCAAAACAGGCTTGATACGCCGCAATACCTCACTAGCCCACAGTCTGTTCGTGAGCAGGACCAACGAGCCATTCTCAAAATCGCACACACCGCAGAAGACATAAGTACCGAAGGCGATGGCATAGGCGTCGACGCCCTTCCGGGCTATTTCGCCCTCCAGCGCGGCGTCCCCAGAACGTACCCCTCCGCCCGCTCGGGCACCGAACCTCTCCCGCTCGAACCTCTCGAAAAACCCCTCCAGCAGGTCGGTCGGAGGCGGAGGAATCACAATCGCGTGTTCGGAGGTCTCACGGTAGGATATGTCGCGGGATTGGCAGTAGTTACGGACGCGGTCGAGGTGGCTGAAAAAATCCAGGCCCCAGGCTTCGGTACCCGCAACTGCCGGAAGCACCCGGCTCCAGATGGCTGCGGCGTCCTTTCCCAGGATGGGCTCGCGATTGTTTTCCGGGTCGGTTAATTCCAGGCCGATTGCCTTGATACCCGGGCCGAGGTCGAGGGGCTCGACTTCAAGGAGGTTCAACGCTAGATCTCGTCAGCGGGGCGGTCGCCGAACCGCTGCTGAAAATCGGGAGACTGCCGGCGAACCTCGAGCCAGTCGAAGAAAGTGTCAGGGGTTTCCAGCCAGATGGCAAACCAGTGGGCGATCTCTTCTTTTTCCGCGCGCTTGCTCGCGTCCACCTTCTGATTGTGGGCGATCATCTCGGCGCGGCGGCGCCCCAAGCGCCCGACTTCCCGCACCCGTTCGACCGCCGCGTTTTCGCCGGAAGCCTGAAACTTGCGCAGCAGCTCATCGAGCCGGACGATGCACATTTCCGCTTCCTCGATCGTGGAAAAGTGCAACAAGTCCTGAAACTCTTCCTCGTAGCGTTCCGTGGCGGCAACGTGGGGAGAGAGAATCACGCGCATCCCAGCCTGGTCCAGGACGCTGGCAATGTAGTCCGAGGAGGTTTTTCCTTCACCGCCCAGGTGGGCGATCAACTGCCGGCGGATTTGCTCGATTTCCGCGGGGGTATACCGCTCTTTACCCAGCGCGCGGGCCACCTCGATAATTCTTTCCTTTTTGGTAATCGCTTTTGCCTGGGTCACGAGCTTCTCCGGTGTTTTCTCGATGCTGCGCCGGAATCTTCCGGCGGCGCGCTCTCTTCCAGCAGCCGGCGATACCGCACCACGTTGCGATTGTGCTCGGCGAGGGTTCGGCTGAAGAAATGGCCCCCTTCGTCGTTGGCGACGAAGTACAGATAGTCCGTTTGCGCGGGAGCGATGGCGGCCCGCAGCGCTATTTCGCCGGGGTTGGCTATCGGCCCCGGAGGCAGTCCGGAATGCTTGTAAGTATTGTACGGCGAACTGATGGCTAAATCCTCATGCGTAATATTACGTACGATGTCCCCCTTCAGCGCCAGTGCGTACTGCACTGTGGGATCGCACTGCAGCGGCTCGTTTCGCTTCAGGCGATTGTAGAAGACCCCGGCAACGACTGGACGCTCCTCCGGCAAAGGCGTTTCTCGCTCGACCAGCGACGCCACCGTGACCAGCTGGGATAGGTCCAGGCCGTCCGGTAGCGGAGGGTCCTCGGTTGGACGAAGTGCGGCCCACTCCTTGCGAAACTGTTTGACCATGGTCCCGGCCACCAGCTCCGGCGTTACGTGCCGCGTGAATTCATAGGAGGACGGAAAGAGGAATCCTTCCAGGGTGCGGGCGTGCGGGGCCAAGTCCAATATAGGGGTGGGATCGCGGGCCACACGGAGAAATTCGTCTTGCGTCATTACCCCAACTTTTTCGAGTTCGTCGGCGATGTCGAACATCGTCCAGCCTTCGCGCACGGTCACTTTCTGGACGTAGATCCTGCCATCGGCGATCTTCCAGAATACTTCGCGGCCAGACATCGGACGGTCGAACAGATATTCGCCGGCCTGCAGTGGAAAGCGCTGGTGGAAGCGAACCAAAATTTCAAAACCCAGGCGGTTGCGCACCACTCCGCTCTTAAAGAGAATTCCGGCAGCCTCCCAGCGCGAGGTTCCCTTAGGTATGTCGACAAAGATCGAGGGAGGGTGATATCCCTTGAATGGCCGGTTAACCTTGGGATCAAGCCAAGCCGCGAAACCGCCCGCGGCGGCGATCGCTAGCAACAGGAGGAGGCCAAGGCGGCGCATGGGTGTTTAGTCGATCTCCGGAAGTGGAGTGGGCCCCGCGGCGCGGTGGTGCTCGAGGTAGTCGCGGAGTAGCACCGCGGCGGCAAGCGCGTCCACCGGATCAAATTCGTTCCCCGATCTCTTGGCGGTCTGCAATTGCCGGGCTTCCCAGGTGGTCAGCCGTTCATCCTGTAGGACAACTTCGATCCCCAATTCCTTGCGAAGCCGGACCGCATAATTTTCCACTTCGTCGGTCATTTCGCTGCGCTCGCCGTCGATATGGACGGGACGGCCGAGGACGATTCGCCGCACCCCCAAGCTTCGGACAATCTGGCGCAGGAAGCGAAAGTCTTCGCGGCGGTTGACCCGGTAATACACGCGGTGCGGCTGGACCGTGAGTTGTAGTTCGTCGGACACCGCCAGGCCGAGGCGCTTGTGGCCATAATCGAGCGCCAGAATTCTCCCCGGCATCTTCAGGGGATGCGCCATAGGCAACGCCTCCGGCAAAGCTGCGTTCAGCATGGGTGCCATCCTACAAGAATTATAGCGCCGAAACCGCTGCGAAGTAGGAGGACTAGGAGTGCGCCTAGGCGGCCTGGGCCCGGATCAGTCATTAGTTAAGGAGTCCGTCCGCGCGTCCCGTCTTGCCAAGATTGCCAGGATTGGGTGCTCTTCATCTGCTGGTCCAGTCCCGTCGCTTTGATCAGCTCTTCGATTTCGGCCCGAGATTGACGCGGGCCGATGCGCTTGGGGCTGTCCGCTAAACCAAAGACGGTGATGGCGGCCGTCGCGGCATTTCTTTTAACGCGGTCGAGGTTCACTTTGTCGTAGGTATCCGCGGCGGAGTGATAATTCGCCTCGTAGTCTTCTTCGTCCTGATTGGCCACCAGGGTGGGAACCCCTTCCAGCAGAAAGTCCCAATTATCGGTGCCGATGAAGGCATCGAAGGTCAATTGGGTGGCATCCATTAGCGCGACCGGCGCGATGGCTTCTTTCACGTTGTCGGCGACGTCTTTTCTTCCGCTGAGCATATAGCCGGTGGTGCGGCCGTCGCCATCGTCAAAGATCACTGCCGCGTCCACACGGTCGAGTTCGTTGCGATGGGCCTTTACGTAGCCCCACGATCCCAGCATTCCCTGCTCTTCGCCGGTGAACAGCATGAAGCGGATGGACCTTCGCGGGATGGTTCCGGTGGTGTGGATGGCCCGCGCCGCGTCGATCACCATGGCCGCGTTGCATCCGTTATCCAAAGCCCCGGTGCCCAGATCCCAGGAATCCAGGTGCGCGCCCAGGACCACGTACTCGTCCGGCTTTTCGCGGCCGCGTATTTCCGCGACCACGTTTTCCGAGGTCAGCGGTCCGGCGACGATATGGTCGGGCATCTCGAAGTGCACGCTTACTTTTTCACCGGCAGCGTCAAACCGCGCCATTCGCTGCGCATCTTCGCGCGCCACGATAGCTTCCGGAAGCGGCGCGAGCTGGCCGTCCAGCCCCAGGGTGTGGCGATACAGCAAGAGGCGCGGACGGGTAGACATCCAGAAAATAGCGGCAGCGCCGGATTTTACAGCGCGATCCACGATGGCAGGGCCTTGATAATATTCCGCCAGCAGTTCGTTGAGGCCCTTCAGCTCCTGGGTGTGAACCAGAACGATCGCGCCCTTCGCGCTCGCGCCCGCTTTCGCGAAACCGGCTTCATCACCCGCGCCAACGTCGATCACGTCCGCATTGATTCCGCCTTCAGCGATTGGCGGGGACCAGCCGGCCGAAGCGATGCGCACGGGAAACGGCTCCGGCGTGAGGACCTCGACGTGGGTTTTCCCCTCCGTCCAGCCCACCGGGATGGTGAATTTTTCGGTGTGGACTTCGTCGACCCCTGCGTGGCGGAACGCCTCTACCGCCCAGCCGGTCGCTTGGTCCGCTGCGGCGGTTCCGGTGAGCCGGCCGCCCAAGGTGTCGGTGAGGTATCGCAGATTTTCGGCCAGGGGAGACGGTCCCATGGCGGTTCGCAAAATGTCCGGGGCCAGGTCGGCACAGGATTTTCCCACCGAGCAGGCGCCGGTGCCCTGCGGCACTTTCGGCGCGAGCGGATCCTTCACCGGCGGGAGTTGCGCGAAAACGGGCGCGGCGAACGCCAGCACGAGAAGTAAGGCCGGACGCGAGATCCATCGAATGGACATTTAGGGAGCCTCCGAACGCGGGGATTATAGCGCTATTCGGGTCCAAGAATGACGACGCACTGGCGGGCGCTCGCCTCTGGTACAACGCGCCACCCAATGCTTGGATACTCCGCGAGGGCGGGATGCTTCACCGAGAAGAGTGGAGGGTATATGTTTCATACAATATTGGCGCGGCTCAAACGTCTACCAGGGTAGATGAAGGACCCGATCCGCATCACCGAGATGGCGAACGCACAGGATCAACGAATCTCCGAAACCTTGGTGCGCGAGGGCGCTCGGCTGGGTAACTTCATCCGCCGACGGGTACCCGATCGGGCGGACGCGGAAGACATTTTGCAGGACGTCTTCTACGAGCTGGTCGAGGCCTACCGGTTGATGAAGCCGATCGAACAAGTTGGAGCGTGGATGTTTCGCGTGGCGCGGAACCGGATTACCGATTTATTTCGCAAGAGGAAACCGGAGGCGTTGCAGAACCAACACCTTGTTACAGAGGATGGGCAATTCTTATTGCTAGAAGAGTTGCTTGCTTCCCCGGGCGCTGAGCCCGATGCAGTTTATGCCCGGGCGGTACTGCTCGAGGAAATCGAAGATGCTCTGGACGAACTCCCCGGTGACCAGCGCGAAGTCTTCATTGCTCATGAAATCGAGGGACGCAGCTTCAAGGAGCTCGCGGCGGAAACCGGGCTCAGCGTGAATACGCTGCTTTCCCGCAAGCATTACGCCGTGATTCATCTGCGCGAGAGGCTTCGCAGTATCTACGACGAATTAAGTTAAAGACCAAGAGGATATACACATGATGCGAGACGAGATGGGACCTGAAATGGGACGGGGATCGGACGTGGGATTGGGCGCGGGATCGGATTTTTCATCAGGATCGTGATCATGCTGATCATCGTAGTTGGGGTTTTTGGCACAGGCGTCCACCACTTGTGGAACTGGCTGATGCCCATGCTTTTCAAATTGCCGGCAATCACGTTTTCGCAAGGCGTCGGCCTGTTGGCACTGAGCTGGCTGCTTTTTGGTGGGTTCCGCGGGTTTCGCGGCTGGGGAGGGAGGCACCGCGGCGGGCTGTGGCAGCGCCGGATGTTCGAGCGCTGGGAACAGATGACCCCCGAGGAACGCGAGAAGATTCGCGAGGGCATGCGTGGCCGTGGCCGCTGCGGCCGAGGTCCAGTAGAGGCGCAGCCCAAGGTCTAACCGCGCCTGGAGCACCCGTTTCAGAGGGCCGCGGCGATGCGGTCGGCGGCGCGCGCAACTTCGACCATCTCCGCAACGTCGTGCACTCGCACGATGTGCGCGCCGCCCAGGATGCTGGCGGTGACGGTGGCGGCGGTAGCCCATTGGCGCTGATCTTCGGGCACACCGCCGAGCACGTGTCCCAGGAACGCCTTCCTCGAAGTGCCCATCAGAATGGGGCGGCCCAGCACCGCCAGCTCCGGCAGGTGCGCTAGCAATTCAAAATTCTGCGCGTAGTTTTTTCCGAATCCAATGCCGGGATCGAGGATCACTTGCGCCGCGGGGAGACCGTAGTTGCGGGCACGCGCCAGCGCTTGTCGCAACCCAGCGATCACATCGCGCACTACATCGCGCGCGAACGGGCCTTTTTGCATCGTTCGTGGTTCGCCTCTCATGTGCATCAGCACCATCGGAACTTCGTAGCGGCGCGCCAAGGCTGCCAGACCCGGCTCGGCGCGCAGGCCGGTGACGTCATTCAGCATGGCTACGCCCATCTTCAATCCGGCTTCGGCTACGGCTGATTTCTGGGTGTCCAGCGAAATGGGAACTTTCAATCGCTTGCGCAGGCCCTCCAGAACCGGTCGCAACCGCGAAATTTCTTCTTCCGCGGAGACACCTTGCGAGCCGGGGCGTGTTGATTCCCCACCGATGTCGAGAATGTCCGCGCCGGCGCGCTCGCACTTCAGCGCATGTTCGATCGCCCGTCGCGGATCGAGAAATTGGCCACCGTCGGAAAAGCTATCGGGCGTGACGTTGAGAACCGCCATGATCAGCGTGCGTTGGCCGAGCACCAGCGGGCCTACGGGGCTGCGCATGCGGAATTTTCTTCGCGGAATCATCCGACTATTGAACCACACCACTCACCACCGGGAGGCTAAAAACCAATAGCAACAAATCAATCTCATGAACCTGGCGTAGCGAGGTATGCGGCGCGATGGATCACCCGGTCTGCATGGCCGGGCACTTCTACGCGCAGAGAATGCCAGGCCGGTTGATGCGACGCGGCGGTTGGCGTTTCCGTGGGTGTGGGTTCGAACCCCAGGGTGTACTCGCCACCGATGCTGGCGGCGATGCGGCGATAGGATTCCGCCAGAGTTTCGGCTTCGCGCAAGAAATAGAGCTGGCCACCGGAACGGCGCACCAATTCGGCCAGATATAGGGTGTATGCGGGGATGCCCCATTCGCCGGCGTCCTGTGCGACCAGCGAGCGATTCGCGCGTCCCGCCAGCCATTCAGGGGTCATGCGCTTGGGCCGCGATTGAGTGGTGATCACAAAGGCCGTGACGTCCGATTCGGCCAGCGCGCTAGCTACGTCGTCGAAGGTCAGCCGGTCGCCAGGCTGCCCGCGGCGGGGCGAGGCCGTAGATGGATCGAGGGTCAGGCCAAGACCGCTATCCTGTCCGTCGGTGAGCAAGACGATCGCTTTGCGGCCGGTGCGGTTGGCGAAAAGCTGGCGGGCGGCCAGGTAGATCGCTTCGTAAATATTCGTTCCGCCGACGTCGCTAGCCATGTTGCGCACATCGATGCGGTCGATGGCCTCATCGAGCAAGCCGCGATCGCGCGAAAATGGCAGCAGCAAATAGGAATGGGCGGAGAAGTCCACCACGGAAATTTCATCCGCGGCGGAGAGGTTGCGCGCGAAGGCCCGCGCGGCGTCTTTCATTTCCGTGGATTCGCGAAAGACGCTGGGGCTGGCGTCCACCAGTAACGAGACGCTCGCGGTGGCCTGCGAGGCGTCAAAGTAGGTGATCGTTTGCTCGGCGCCGTTGTCGTACAGGTGAAAATCGCCGCGGGCCAGGCCGCGCAGTGGCGTGCCGTCCTCGGCTAGAACGCTGCAGGTGACGGGAACCAAATTGACGTGAACGCGGATGGTAGGCGATTCGAGAGGTGCGCTGTCGGAGGGATGGCCGGTGGAGCTGCTGGCGGGAGATACTGAATGGCTGGCGCTGAGGACGCCGGTGGTGGGATCACGATGCCACTGCACGCCCTCGTCGAGCTGTTGGGGGCGCGGGAGCTTTTTCTTCTGCGCGAACCCTGGCGCCAGGAACACACTCGCCAGCAGAACGCCGCCAATGGTCCCTATCGCGATTCCGGAACGAAGGTACGCGGGTTGAAAAATCCTCACGGCGGGGATCAATCCAGGTCGAAATCGCGAATCGGCTTTTCGATCGGCCCGCTCTTGGCTTTCTTGAGCCCCTCGGCAAACTTGCGGTCCAACACGTCCTCTTTATTCTTTTCGGCTTGTACCGACAATCGGAACTTTTCCTCAACCCGTTCGTTTTGCTCGCGGAGCAATCGCGCGGTGTCGTCGAAGGTAATGCCGGTCGGTGGCCGCGGAGCCGGCACGTGGGAGAGGACCACGCCCAGATCGGGATCGATGGTGAGCTTGGCGTCGCAGCAGGGACAGGGAATTACAAAAGTTCGGGGCTCCATCCGTGTAGTCTACGCCAATTTCGGCAGGCCACGACGGAAAGAAAGAAGCGCCCCAGCCTTCCCATCGTGGGGAGAGTGGGGCGCTCGGAGAACGCAACAACCAGTAGCCAGAGCCTAGGCCGGAGCTGGCTTTTCGCTCTTGGCCATTCCTGGGATCGGCCGGGGATCCGGACGCAGGGTGAGCTGCGGTTCGCGCGTGGAAACCGGAGGCGCGGCCGGCGGCGGCTGAATTTTTTCGGGCAGCGGCTTGTTGTCGATCAATAGTTTCAATTCGATGGCGTCCAGGACTTCGCGGTCCAGCAAAGCTTGCGCTACGCGCTCCAGTGCCGGGCGGAAGGTTTCCAGGATGGTGTGGGCGCGCTGGTAGCCGGAGGTGACGATGTCGTGAACTTCCTTATCGATCTTGATTGCGGTGTGCTCGGAATAGTCGCGATGCTGAGCGATCTCGCGGCCCAGGAAGATGGCTTCTTCCTTCTTCCCGAAGGTGAGCGGCCCCAGTGTGCTCATACCCCATTCGCAAACCATCTGACGCGCGAGCTCGGTGGCCCGCTCGATGTCGTTGCCGGCGCCGGTGGTGAGGTGATTAAGGAACATCTCCTCGGCGGCGCGACCACCCATCAGCACAGCCAGCTGCGATTCCAGAAATTCCTTGGTGTAGGTGTGCTTGTCGTCGATCGGCAATTGCATGGTGACGCCGAGGGCCATCCCGCGCGGGATGATGGTCACTTTGTGAAGCGGATCGGCGCCCGGGGTCATGGCCGCGACCAGCGCGTGTCCTGCTTCGTGATACGCGGTGTTCTTCTTCTCCTCGTCGGAGAGAATCATGGACCGGCGTTCGACGCCCATCAGGACTTTGTCCTTGGACATCTCAAAGTCCACCATGAAAACCAGCTTGCGATTTTGCCTCGCCGCCCACAGCGCAGACTCGTTCACCAGGTTGGCCAGATCGGCGCCGGAGAAGCCTGGGGTGCCGCGGGCGATCACCGACAGCTCGACATCGTCCGACAACGGAACCTTGCGGGTATGGACCTTGAGGATGTCTTCGCGGCCCTTCACGTCGGGACGGGGAACCACAACGCGGCGGTCAAAGCGGCCGGGGCGCAGCAGTGCGGGGTCGAGAACGTCGGGACGGTTGGTCGCGGCGATCAGGATCACGCCTTCATTCGATTCGAACCCATCCATTTCTACCAGCAACGCGTTGAGGGTTTGTTCGCGCTCGTCGTGCCCGCCGCCCAAGCCTGCTCCGCGGTGGCGTCCGACAGCGTCGATTTCGTCGATGAAGATGATGCAGGGCGCATTCTTCTTGCCCTGCTCGAAAAGGTCGCGGACCCGGCTGGCGCCCACGCCAACGAACATCTCGACGAAGTCCGAACCGGAAATCGAGAAGAACGGAACGTTGGCTTCTCCGGCGATAGCGCGCGCCAGCAAAGTCTTGCCCGTTCCCGGAGGTCCGACCAGCAACACTCCCTTGGGGATGCGGCCGCCGAGCTTCTGAAACTTCTGCGGATCTTTCAGGAAATCGATAATTTCGTAGAGCTCTTCTTTGGGCTCATCGATACCGGCCACGTCCTTGAAGGTGGCCTTCTTCTGCTGCGCGGTGAGCAGGCGAGCACGGGATTTGCCGAAGCTCAGCGCTTTGTTCCCCCCAGCTTGCATCTGGCGCATCATGAAAATCCAGAACAGCACGATCACGATGATCGGACCGAGGTTCACCATCAGGGCAAACCAGTCGCCGTCCTTCACTTCCTTGATGTTGATCAGGACGTTTTTTTCCTGGAGGCTCTTGGTGATGTCGGGGATCGAAGAATTCGCTACTGTGACGCCGCGGAACTTAATGCTCCCGTCGCGGTATTCGCCCTGAATTTCGGCGCTATTCGCTTTGAGGTAAATGGTGACTTCTTTGACGTTGCCGGCCTCGTTCTGCGCCAGAAACTTGGTATAGCTGGGCTCTTCTTCGCGGGCGGTCTGGCCGCTAGGGGAAGCCATCTTCCACAGCACCACCGCTAGCAGAATCATCAAGAGCCAGAATAAGATGGTCCTTACGGTTGAATTCACCTGGCTACCTCTTCCTTTCACCTCGCGCCTCTGGGCCCTACCCCACGGCCTTCTAGCGCGTCAGCGCCTACACATCTATTAGATGCACGAACCGGGCTTTTTGTGTCCGCTCCTTGAGAAAGCGTCCCATCACATCATCGAAGCTGCTCGGCGTCGATCACTAAGTACTTACGTGTCTTCTCGCGAGCGGCAAATTCAGCCGCGGGCGGCATACCTTGAACCCAGGCTACCCGGCCAGCGCTCGTCAAAACCGGCCAGCGCGTTCGGTCCCTGGCCGGCACTCGCGCGCGCAAAAACATCTCTTTCAACTTGCGCACGCTGCGGCGCCCACTCGGACGATAGGCATCCCCGGGACGCCAATTCCGCAAAAGCAAGGGAGTGCGCAGCAGATCGGCGTCCAAGGCTCCGTCCTGGTTACTAGTTTCGCTCTCCGTCCTTGGCGCGTCAATCAGTTTCAACCTAAACCATGTTTGGGTTTCGCACACCCACACCTGACCACCGACGCCTGAGCTGGCCGGCAGCTTAACGTCGTACTCGTAGGCAGGGACGTTCGGATCGCCGGTGGCCGTACTGGAACCATCCGTCGGCCCATGCCGATCACCCAGCGCGGGCGCCGATCGCCGCAAAAAACACAGCCGGTCGAACTGGCGAATTACCGTCAGACCGTGGGGCAAATGCACCCGTTGATTGCTGGCGCCTTCGGCCGCGAGTTTCGTCACACTCTCGATGTGGCGCGAGGTGAATCGCCCGCGCTCCCCTGGTGCCTGCTCCAACAGCCGCACGATGATTCTCCGGGTGAGCGCGAGCGACGCCGCTTGAGCGCCTGGCTCGATCGTGGCCTTTCCCAAAATAGTGGGCAGCGGTGCCAGCAGGTCCGACACCGCGATGGTGATTTCTCTGGCATCCCGTTTTGCCAGCGCGGCAACCCGATCGTCGACGATGGCCGTCCAGAAGCTCTCTTCCGTAGCGGCAAGGCGCGAGGTCTCGGCGAGGCGCTCGACCACTCCGGGGCCAAAGTCGCGCTCCAGCTGCGGCAGCCAATCGTGGCGAAGGCGGGCTCGGTCGCGGGTGAGGTCGTTGTTGCTGGCATCTTGACGCCATTTCTGATTCTTCGCGCGCAAGTACTCGCGCAGGGCTTCCCGCCGCGTTTCCAGCAGGGGCCGGACGATAGCCCCGCGAATCGGATGGATAGCCGCCAATCCGCGCGGGCCCGTCCCGCGCAGGATTCTCGCCAGCAGTGTTTCGGCCTGATCGTCGGCGGTGTGAGCGACGGCCACGCGGGTGACCGCCTTGTTTTCCACGAGCCCTTCGAAACACGCATAACGGAAGCGGCGGGCTGCGTCTTCGAGGTTCCAGTGCCGGCGACGGGCTTCGGCGGCGACGTCTACTTGTTGCGAGAGAAACTCGAGATGGCGGGCTTCGGCCAGGTTCCGCGCGAATTGCTGGTCACCATCGGAATCCGCACCGCGCAAGAGGTGATTGAGGTGGAGCACTTTCAGGGTGATGCCGAGATCGTCGCGGAGTTCGTCGAGAAGAAGCAGCAACGCGGTGGAATCCGCACCGCCCGATACGGCCACACCCACCACATCCCCGGGACGAAGCATCGAGTACCGGCGAGCCGTGCGTAGCAGCTGGGATTGGAGGGTGGTTTTCATGAAGCATCCGCGGAGCGCCCGGGCGCTCCCGGGGACCATCGTAGCAGTCCGAAGCAGATCGGGTCGAGCCGCACCTGGATAACGGATCGGCGTACGCGGCGGGGAATCTGGCGACTAATTTGAAGCCGGGTTTGCAGTTCTTTTTGTGGAGGAGCCGGTGGCTCGAGCCCGCAGGACTCAGGCAGCATCACTACAACCCCTAGATGGCTACCATCTGAGCGGCGAGCAGACCGCGGCTATTTGCGATCCGGCGGTCCAGGGCAACAGCGACGAAGTGCGCGCAATTCTGCCGTTCCTCTTCGATCCATTTAGTCGCGTTGGGTGCCACGCCACGAGCGGTGATTTCCAGAAAGTGCAGTACTCCGTGATACGCCCGCACCATGGCGATCTGCAAGCTGTCGGCGCCCTGCACCGGACACAAGTTCGCAAGCTGCAGCAGGCGGGCAAACTCCCCGCCGTCGATCTGCTGGCCTTGGATGCCCGCGGCGCGGCGCACCTGATCGGATAGAGCCAGTTCGCGGGTGGCGGCAACCACCGACTGCGAAGAGGAAAAACCAAATTGCAACAACGCACAAAACGAAATCACGCAAATCAGTGCGGCAATCATTGTGCGGTAGCTCCTACCGTGAGGCGCGACGGCGCTAACCGCGCATCTTCCGGAACTTTGGTAAACGTGTAAGCCCAGGCCAACGGCAACCAGGCACCCGCCAGTGGAATCAAAAACTTCAGCACGGGAGTCTCCAACGACGGAAACAAATTGCGCAGCGCGTAGATCGCGGCCAGCGCGCTGAAATACACACCCAGGGCCAACACCAATTGCACCAGTCGTGCACGGGTTTCCCGAAGCTTGAGCAGCGCGACCCACAGCAAATAGGTCAGCGCGACGCCGACAAAATAGAGATTTTGGCCCAGGGCTACGACGAAGCGGCTGGTGAGGTGGGCCTGGTTGTGGCGCACGATCAGATAGGAAAACAGCATAGTGACCGCCAGCACGAACAGGGTCGCGGTACGCACATATTGGCTGACGTTCATTTGCTCAAAAACCTCCTTGTAGAAACCCATGACAACGAAGTATAAGAACACGCAGAGGAGGCTCTCGGAGTAATAATAGAAGTACATGTATTGGGGTGATGCGAGGCCGTATCGGTGGGTGAGCAAGTACCCGATCGACTCGCTGACAGCGGTACCTAGCATGTAGAGATTCAACGGCAAGTAGCGGAGGAAGGACTTACGGGCGATCGTGCACACCACCACGTATACGTCCAGAAGGAAACCCAGCAGCCAGAAGCAATAATCGTAAGGGCTAAGCGTCATAGTGCGCCAGGGACCTAGCCCTCATTTTGGTGTGATCTAACGTGACCAACCGTAACGGTGGTTACTTCCAGGGCGATGGGGGTACTGGGCCCGTTGAAGCAGACCAAGGGGACGGTGGCACCGGTCCGGTGGAAGCGGCCCACGGCGAAGGCGGTACGGGCCCGGTGCTAGCTGCCACCGAGTTCGAGTGCGTCATCGTTAATGCGTGGATTCCCACGAAACCAGTCAGAACCAACAAAACAAGTACAACAACCGTGATCCAACTCTTCATTACTCCTCCGAGTAAAGTCAACTACATGGAGGAGTCTATTGGACACACGGGTATTGTCAAGAGAAAAACGTGCACGCAATCATTCTGGATGCGTACACGCCTCTCTCAAGGCTAGCCAGAGCAGCTTCCGAATTGTCGAGGACGAAGGTAACTTTCGCGATAGTCAGGCGTCAACGGTACCAAAGTACTACATACTCACATCCTGGAAAGACTTCGTAAGGGCGCGCCAATAAAGGATTTCCCGAATGGTCAGTTCGCGACTTCGCTTAGGATTTCAAATCGGTATCATTCCGCGAGAACGCTTCCGTTATTTTCACTTTTGTTCGTACCGGCACTTGCCGAATCAGAATGATACGGCTTAAAAAAAAGTTCGCTTGAAACCAGGAGAGTTCACTTTTTTCGCGAGTGATGGCGTGGCGCGAATGGTTTTCCAACTGCCCAATTCCCTTCGTCGATTCGATTGGATCTTCGCGTCCTAGGCGGTCTTTCGGAAACTGGATCACTGAGATATCGTTCGCGGGATAAGTTACGACGCTCGGAAAATGGTAGGCCGGCAAGCGCGGGCACGCGGAAACGTCAGCAATCTGGCCTGCAATGTCCAAGACACGCGCGGCGTATAGATGGGGGGTTCAAAAGCAATGCACTTCGATTACTACCGATGGGGAATTAGTCTGTGGGGTGCCACCGTATTTATCTGGCTGCTGGGGATGTTCACCGGCAAGCGCACCGTCGCACGGCAATCTCCAGGATCTCGAGCACTCCAATCAGGACTGACCCTGTTGGCATACTTCATGTTGTTTTCGGGTTTCCGTTGGGGTTGGCTCGCCACGCGCTACCTCGAACCGTCCGACGTGGTTGGCACTGCAGGCCTGCTGGTCACCTTTCTAGGCCTAAGCTTCGCGGTTTGGGCTCGCCTGCAACTGGGGCGTAATTGGAGCAGTGTGGTCACCGTCAAGGAAGATCACCAGCTCATTCGCGGTGGGCCGTACGCTATCGTGCGCCATCCTATCTATACCGGCTTACTGCTGGGGTTTCTCGGAATGGCGCTGATTACTGGCGAAATTGGCGGATTGCTGGGCCTGACAATCCTCTTCGTAGCTTTTTGGCTCAAATCTCGCACCGAGGAAACCTTCATGCGGCAACAATTCGGTGCGCAGTACACGCAATACCAGCACGATGTGAAAGGACTGATTCCGTTCATCTATTAAGCACGCCCAGCGGTCTGCGGTACGTGGCCCAGGCTCTTGAGCGCACGCGAAGCGCCGCTGCGGGAGTCTGTCGTTCGTCGGAAACTGGACCCGTGCTACCGCGACATACCGCGCCAGACTCCTTGACACTGCCGGAAGCGAAACCATAACATCAGTGGCTGCCCGATCGTGCCGGCGTGGCTCAGTGGTAGAGCGAGGGTCTCATAATCCCTAGGTCGTGGGTTCGATTCCCGCCGCCGGCACCAATCATTCTAGGGTCCGACCCGGACACGTGGCAGAACGTACCGGCTACATGGGTAACAACTTCGAGCCGAACGGATTCTCGAGCGGTTCCAGCACTCGAGTATCGAGATCGAAATACCCCAAATCATAATCCATAAAGCTGACCAGCCAGATATCGTCGTGAACTTCTTTGATGCCCACCGCTTGGCCGGCGAAGACCGTGCTGAAATTGATTTTCTTGCGGCCGAGACAGATGCGGCCGCAACGGGTGACCACAATGATCTTGTCGTGAAAAGGATAATCGATATCGGGCAATCCTTGGTAGGTGCGGGTGGAAGGCTGATAGACTTCCGCCGGACACTTCATGTCCAGAGCTTCGTGCAGCATTGCCGTTAGCGTCCACGTAGTCGCATCTGCCCACTACAGGGGCATCCTCACCCGTCTTGTTGGACTTTTCGAGCAGTCCCGCAAGCGTTCGTATAAGGAATTTTGCGCGCTCATGGTCCATATGCGTCTCCTTAGAAGTGGCAGGTAAAATGCGAGACCTAATAGCTCATCGCGCCGCCCGGCGTACCACCTGCTCTGGGGAGCGGGTTCGACTCCCACCCGCGCCTCCGCAGGTGCACGACAAAACAGCCGGCGGCCCAGGCTATCACCGAGGATTGACGAAAATACGTAAATAGCAATTCAACGATGTCGATCCACGAATCGAATATTTCATCTGCTCGTTGATTCCATAACCATCTTCTGAAAGAGATGTCCATGCAGGGGGTGTTTTATAGACAGGTCAAAAATGGGTCTGACACAAAGGGATTGAGGCCACACAAACACGCGCTGAGAGCATGCTTAAATTACGCGAGCAGGAGCACGAGAAACCGCCACACAGCAAGCCCATAGCGGTCAGTGTTCGAATTCGCTCATACGGGTATGGAGCGTATTAAGAACCACGGGTATTTTGTACCAAAACGGGCCCAACCGAATGCGATCCTGGGAGCCGGTTTTCTTCGGCAAACGGGTCCCCTTTTGAGGGTTACTTAGTGCGTCTGCGAATCTGAAGAGATTCGTCCAAAAAAAATTTCGGTACTCGGCACACCCTGCTGATCTAACAGAGGGGAGTTTCGGTAATGTGACCGTCTTGAACGTCCTGGACTCTTCCTTTCCAGTCGCCGCCACTGCCGTTCCAGTACTTCACCGCCGAATGCACGGTCGCGCCCAGATAAAACAGAGCCGCTAGCGGTAGGGTCAATGCCCATGCGGGGTGCAGTCGATAGTAGCGCACCATGGTCGAGTACGTCATCGTCATGGCGGCCCAGGCCGCAGCGCCCATAAAGATCGCCAGCCTGCTGTTTGTGAGCAACAACAGTGGAGGTGCCAGATAGGTGATCACCATGCCCGCAATGGTGCACAGTAGCAGCAGCGAGGAATGCTTCAATTGGTTGAAGGCCGTGCGCGAGACCATGTGCTCAACGTCCGAGAATGTCTCGTATCGTCGCAAACTTTGACTCTGATCTGCTAATCCTATCCACAATCTCCCGCCGTGCTGCTTGAGGAGCCGGGCCAGCGAGCAATCATCGATAAGGGCGCCGCGAGTGGCTTCCAGTCCTCCAGCGCGTTCCAGAGTTTCTGCCCTCACAAGCATGCAGCCCCCCGCCGCACTGGCGGTCGAGCGCCGGGTATCGCGAATCCAGGCTGGCGGGTAGAGCATGAAAAAGAAATACACGAAGGCGGGAATGAGCAGTTTTTCCGGAAGGCTCTCGGAATGCAGCTTCACCATAAACGAGACCAAATCGTAACGACCATGCGAAGCAATGAGACCCAGATTCGCTACTGTCTCTGCACCATGCACTACATCAGCGTCCGCGAGCAGGAGCCATGCGGGATTTAACGCGCGTGCGCGCTCAATGCCCTGGTGCATCGACCACAATTTACCCGTCCACCCGGCCGGCAAGGGCTTACTCTGAATCACAATCAGCGCATCGGCCTTGCCTGCTTTTTCTGAAGCGCGCCGTGCCACATCCGCTGTACCGTCTGTACTCTCATCATCCACGAGGAGGACGGGCATAGCCACGCACTGACTTAATAAGGATGTGACGACCGGACCGATCAGTTCTGCCTCATTGCGGGCCGGAACTACGGCAACGACGCCGCCCGGAAATCCGGTCTTGTCACTGGCGTCGGGCTTAGGACTTTTAATACGCCAGAAGGCCCCCCTGGCCAAGGCGAGGTAGGACCAGGTCACGGCTGTAAGTATAGCGACGGTCGTGGCAAGCACCGACATCAGCGTGAGCCCGAGAGTACAACTTAGGAGATGTCAGATCAAGGGACACGTAGACGATCACGATCTGGCCCTCTTGAATCTTTGGACTCGACTGCGGAGTAAGTGCAAATCGCGGATTGGACGCTATTATATATCTGTGATTGTGAGAGTGTCGTTTCCGTTGGTAAATTCGACCTTGCAAAGTAGAGGAGCGGGCTAGCGCCAAGGTTTGATCAGTACAAACAGTCGGACAGCCTGCTGACGCCGCGTGGGATTGCCTCAGCGAAGGTCATGCGAATTCCGTGTTTCGGTCGCAAGATCACCATCGGGCGTGCTTCGATGGTCTGGCCCGGGACCAGGCGGAAATCGTATCTTCGGAGCAGAACACTCAGAATCATGAGGATCTGCAGCATGGCGTAGTTGCCGCCGATACAGCCTCGAGGCCCAGCCCCGAAGGGCAAATGGGCGAAGGGATTGTGAAGCTTCTCCTTCACTTTGGCGAAGCGTTCCTGGTCGAAACTCTCCGGGTTCTCCCAGTACTGCGGCGAATGGTGCACGCCGTAAATGAACACAACGACCGTCGAGCCCCGGGGTATAGCGATATCCCCTGCGCGGTCGTCTGCGAGAGCCATTCGGTCGACCATCCAAAACGGCGGATAAAGGCGCAGTGCCTCCAGTATCACCTGGGTCGTAAACTCGAACTTCGGAACGTCTGAGTAACTCAGAGGCCATTCGCCCAGCACAGAATCGAACTCCCGGCGTACCCTGTCGATACAATCCGGACGCGAGCTTAACAAGTAGAGCAGCCACGATAAAGCATTCGACGACGTTTCATGGCCTGCGACCAGCAGTTGCATGCTCTCGCTGAGAACCAACTCGTCGCTCATGCCCTGGCCGTCACTGTAGCGAGCATCCATCAAGATCTGCAGTAGATCGTGGCCGGGGGCCTCCTCGCGCCGCCTCCGGATGCAGTCGAGCAGAACGCCGAAGGCGCGGGTTCGCATTTCCTCGTGTCTGCGCAACTCGCCCGAGACGGCAAACCAGGGATTCAGATAGGGCTGAATGGTTTGGCGAACCATAAATTCCTGGATGGTCGAGATGGCCAGGCTGATGAGGTCGATGTCTTCCTCTTTCAAGCGGGCGCCAAACAGAGATCTGCCTACCATCCCGAAGGTAATCTTCATCATGAGGGGGTAGATATCGACCGGGCCGATACGGGCTTGTCTGTCGAAATCCAGCAGCGAGTCGGCGAGGGAGTCCTGCATGATCTCGGACAGAACTTCGAGCTGCTTTCGTTCGAAACCCGTCTGGATGAGGCGCCGTTGCGTGCGCCAGGCTTCCCCCTCAGTGGTGAGAAGACCCTTGCCCAGGAAATGGCCCATTCGCTTCACTTGAATCTCGGACTTGTGGTAGTTCTCCGAATTCGTCTTCAGCACGTGCTGAATGACGACGGGATTGGTGGTTACAATGGCCTCCTTGACGCCGCCAAAATAGAATCGGAAGGTGTCGCCATGGAGCGCAGTGTACTTCGAGAGAACCTGTACAGGATTGTGGGCCATCGCGCGCGAATCCAGGAAGGAGCGAAATCGGGAGACGGCGGGCACGCTTTGCGGCAAGATCACGCCTCGCCATCCAGGCGCTTAGACGCCTGCTATACGGTCCGGCGCGCCCAGCAGGGAGCATCGTATCCCGCGACGGTTTCCTTTGCTATTTTCGACAGGCCGGGACCACGAAGTTGCCACCCGGCCGCTTGTGCAGAACTTTGCCAAATCCGGGTGGTCTGCCTGAAATGGATAGCCTGGTCATCGGTATAAATTTAGCTAATCGAAAATTGATCCTCGTTCCCCAATTGTTTCAAAAGTAGCAGATGATGTTTGATCGCCCGGCTCATTGTGGGATGTTGTCGATAGGGAATGCCATACTCTTCGGCGGTCTCCTTCACAATCCGGGTCAGCGGAGCATAGTGAGTGTGGCACACAAAAGGGCACAGATGATGGACGATATGATGGTTGAGCCCGCCAGCGAGCCAAGCGACGAGCGGGTTCGTCGTCGCGTAGTCGGCCGTCGTCGCGAAGATGTGATAAATCCCGTTGTCAAACTCGCTGCGGTCCGAGGGAAAGTAAGTGCTGTCGACCGAGTGTGTGGTCTGGAACACGAGGGCTACGGTCAAACCGATGATCAAATGGGCAAGCACGAAAGCCAAAGCGACCAGCAGAGGCGATTTCCCCAGCAACACGACCGGCAAAATAAGCATGTAGGTGAGGTAGAATCCTTTACCTGCAAAGAGGATGGCATATTCCCGCACCGGATGCTTCGTGTGTTTCAGATATTCGTGGGATGGGAAGAAAAAGGCCTCAAAGTCCCTCAGGAACACATAATCGAGAGAAAACAGTGCGTAAAGAAACAGTGCATAGATGTGCTGGAACCGCTGCAGGCGCTCCCGGGGTTCGTGGGGCGTAAACCGAAGGATGCGGCGTCCCGTAAGCGCGTCGTCTTCACCGTGGAGATTGATGCAGGAGTGGTGGCCTCGGTGATGGAGAATCCGCCACATGTATGAATTGATTCCACAAACATCGAAAACATAGTTCAGGGCTTTGTTTACAGACCGCACCGACGAGATGGCGTTGTGGTTGCTGTCGTGCGCGATGTTCAGCAAAAGGAATGTCTGTGCGATGGCATTTAAAAGGTAGAGGCCGACGAACCTCCATGAATCCGGCTTGAGCGCGTAAAGAGCAATCCAGCTGCCCGCCAGCACTGCCAGCCCCACCGCGATTTTGACCCACATGGTGCGATCGGCTTTGGGGGAAATGTTCCCGTCGGAAAAGAAATCGTCGAGGCGGCGGCGCAAGACTTTCGGGAATGAGGACGCACACGCGGGGTCGACAACGGAGTGCTGCAGCGCAGCCTCCGATGGTACAAGATCAACAATCTCTGGGTTCAGACTAATCACCGCCTCGTCTCGGACGTCACCAGCGCAATGATGTCAGGTCGGCCCTACGCATCCGGGCCTGGTTTGCCGAGGGTCGACTCGGCCGGCGGCGGATTTTGTTGCCTAGACACCGCCCCTGGCGCAAGCGTCAGAAATTGATGTTAGCTCTGAAACTTAAACAAGATCAAGGGAATTTCGGATCACCCGGAGCCGGCGTAACGGCGCATGTTCTCGGAAGTGACCGAGGTAGAAATTCTTCCCAGCTTTCCGAATCTTTGTTACCATCGACCGCTCAGTGATATCGAACGAAGACACTTTGAGTCGGGCGATCCGACGCCCGGCGGCGCTGTCTCCACCGGACCGACAGACGCATGGTGTTAAGAATGGCTGTGCCTCTGTTCTCGAAGTTACTCTGCCCCCTGGGGTTACGGGGAGCAGCGAGACTTTTGCTTTTCTTATAACCGAGTATTCTCATTCAACGCAGGAGGTTAGCGAATGGCGGTGCCACACCGCCATGAGTACCGATCCGATCTATGATGGCTTCGATTTTGGACAAGCTGGATAGTCTAGGGGATCAGCACCCGCACCGACTTCTCTATTCGTACATTGACCTGAACGGCAAGCAGATTGGAGGCTACTCTTACGAGTCGTTTCTCCACCGGACGAAGGTGATCGCCGGACATTTGCGCAAGGAGCACGGTTTCGCGTCGCAGGACCGTCTTCTGCTCGCCTACCCGCCGGGGCTCGAAATGATTTGCGCGTTTTTTGGCTGCGTGCGCGCGGGATTGATCCCCGTGCCCGTCTATCCCCCCAGTTCTCATGGCTTCCAGGGTGCCCTGTACAAAATGGTCCACATCGCAAAGGATTGCCAGGCGGCGGGCATTTTAACGAGCCAAGACTACCTCGGATCCCTGAAGACAAATCTTGCCAGAAGCGGAGTCTCGGCATCCGGGGTCGACGTCGACTACATTTCCGGTCTTCGTTGGGTTGTGACGGAAGACTTCGTCGATACGATTTCGGACGAAACTTTCAACGGCGCTTCGAACATTCTGTTTCTCCAGTACACGTCGGGGTCGACTCGAGATCCTAAAGGCGTGATGGTCACGCACGAGAACATACTGCATAACTGCCCGCTCGTGATCGACCATCCCGCGCCGGTAGTCGTGTCCTGGCTTCCGCAGTATCACGATATGGGACTGATTGGGTGCTACCTTTATCCTGCGCTTACAGGCGGCACGACCTACGGCTTCGCTCCCACGGATTTCATTCAGCGCCCGGCCTTATGGTTCGACGCGATCAAGACTTATGGGGCCAGCGCCTCAGCGGCGCCAAACTTCGCTTACGACTATTGCTTGCGCGCTGGGCGGATTTCGAAGGAGAGTTTGGAAACTTGCGATCTTAGCTCGCTCCGGTTGCTGATGGTTGCGGCCGAACCCGTTAAACCGGACACTTATAAACGGTTTCTGCAGGCCTTTCAGCCCCATGGACTTAGGTCGGAAAGCTTTTCCGTCGCGTACGGGCTGGCGGAGAATACCCTGGCGGTTTCGCTTGGTGGCCGCAATATTATTTCCGTCAACAAGAACGGCATCGCGCTGGGCAAGGCCCGCATGACCACGGAGGTTTCCGAAATCGGCGCGGCCACTCAGATTGTCAGTTGTGGAACTCCCCTGCCGGGCCTCACGGTAAAGATCGTGGATCCGGAGAAGCACGTCGCTCTGGAGCCGGGTCGAATCGGCGAGATTTGGATCGCTGGAGGGAGCAAGTGCCTAGGTTGCTGGAATAATCCGGAACTGACGCTTAAGCTGTTTCACGCCCGACTGGTGGACGACAGCCCCTATGACGATGGCTACCTTCGGACCGGCGATATGGGTTTCTTCCACGACGGTGAACTCTTCGTCTGCGGCCGCATCAAGGACATGATTATTCTCCGCGGGCAAAACTATTACCCGCAGGATATCGAGGCAGTGGTGGAGAAAGCGTCCGGCCTGATCCGGACGAATTGCGTTGCCGCGTTCCAGATTCACGAAGACAGCGAGCCGGCGCTGGCGATCGTCGCCGAGGTGAAAAATCCAAAAGCGCTTCCGGATGCGCTGAAGATTGCAGCCGCCGTCCGGAATTACCTCAACGTGGAAGTGGCGCTGATTTCTTTCATAGCACCCCGTGCGATACCGAGAACCAGTTCGGGCAAGATCATGCGCCATAAAACCAAGCACATGTGGCTGGCAGGTCAATTTACCGTTCTCTCGGAGTTCTCGCGGGAAAAAGACGCTGGACCCTCAACATCCGATTCTGTAGGCCAGTCGCCTTTCGACGTATTGAAAGCCCGTTACGGCCTGACGGGCACGGAATCGTACAACCTCGTCGAAGCCGGGCTGGATTCCCTGGATCTTGTTGTGTTCATGCACGAGATCAAGGAACTTTTAAAGGATAAAGGCGCCGATGTGCTGGCGAGACAGGTGGATGTCGGTCTCATTCAGCGTGTGAGCGTAGCTGAGTTGTTTCAACTGGCTGAACAGTTGGAGCGTGCTCCCGAAGAAGCGCTGGTTCCCCTGCGGCATTCCTTGGCGGCTTTCCGTGAAGAGCAGCGCGCGGCGGAAGAGCGGATGATGAGCAACGATAAGAAGCTCATCTTCGAGCCTCCGGTGCCTGCGTTATTGCCGGAAACACCGATCCTAAATCATGTTCTACTCACGGGCGGTACTGGTTTCATCGGACCGTTCCTCGTGAAAAGTCTGCTGGAGCAAACGAGTGCGAGGATCCACGTTCTCGTGAGGGCTTCCGACGAGCATCAGGGCAGGCAAAGACTGAGGGCGGCGATGGAATCGATGGGGCCCTGCCCGGCGGACCTGATGCGGATGTTCGAGACTCGCGTGATTCCCGTTTGCGGAGATCTTGGCCAGAGGGAGTTAGGATTGACGCCCGGGGTGTGGGATTTCCTCGCGAGCGAAATCGATACGGTGTTCCATAACGGCGCAACCGTAAACTACTTGCTCAACTACGACCGGATGCGTGACGCGAACGTGCGGGGGACAAATGAGGTCTTGAGACTGGCGTTCGAAGGACGGCCCAAAAGCTTTAATTACGTCTCGACTACCTTCGTGTTTGGCTGGGCGGTAAAGAGCGTTCTATATGAAACGGACTTGAACGAGAATATGGAGCTTCTCGATTTTGGATACAGCCAGTCCAAGTGGGTATCGGAGCAAGTGGTTATGGACGCGTGCCGCCGAGGGCTTACTACGCGGATCTTCCGGCCCGCTCTGGTAAGTCCCTCCATTACCGGCGGAGGCAATAACTTCGACATCGCCGTTCGTTTAGTTGCGTTCATGGTGAATCACGGCATTGGAGTCGATGCTCTGAACCAGGTTAGTTTCGTTCCCGCAGACATCACCGCTAACAATATCGTTGCGATTTCGACGACTCCCGGCACCGCTAATAAGACTTACCACGTTACGAGGGACGAATACGCGAACATGCTGGATATTACCGGGCTCATTACCAAGGCGACCGGCCGGCAATTTGAAGTGTTCAGTCTTCCCGACTTCGTTCCCGAGCTGATCAGGAGATGCGGGAAAGACGATCTACTCTTTCCGCTGCTGGACTTTCTGGTGGGCTCCGTGGACAACATCTCGGCGATGGAGTTCAAACGTTACGACAGTTCCTGCTATCAAACGGCTCGGGATGCGTCCGCATGGGGCAAGGCGGATCCGTCTCTCGAAGATACGGTCAATGGCATCCTGCGATTCATGCAGCGAAAGGGAATCATCTCGGTTGCGACTCGTGAGTTCAAGACCGTGGGCAATTGCCGGTAGGCGGTTCACCGCGCGGATCCATCGGGCGCGGCACAGCGACGTTACTGTTTCCGAAATACCATGTGTCTCTTTTACCTGCTGACCAGTCTCCAACGTGCCTGTCGTGGCAAGCGTCATCTCTGCTCCGTCGGCTGGAAACCACCCACCGATCCCTTTGAGTGATTTGGTCACCTCGCCGGTAAATCGAATCGACCGTGTGGGCGTCGACAAGTTGAAGGGTCACGGTATCGTTGCTGGAGTTTTTCAGATCGTATTCTTTACCGTCAAAGCGGGCGCTGTAGCTGAAGTCACCCGAGAAGCGGACCCCGTCCTTTCCGTCCGCCTCGATCTTGAGCGCCATCCCTTGCCGCAATCGAGTCTTACTCTGATCCTGTGTCCACTCACCAGCGAATAAGTCATTGGCAGCCTTCTTTCCCCCGGTCCGCGTCCACACGGTGATCCGGTCGGCATGACCGTTCTGTGAAGTCGTGCTCGTTAATTCGTTACCATCACTCGACAGTTTGTCATGAATCGTCACAACTACGGCTCCATCTTTTTTCTCTTTGACTTCGACTTGATGTTTATCGATCCTCCGTAGCTCGATTTGATTAAATGCCGGATTGCCTTGCACGGACGCTTCATGGCCGTCCAACTTCGCCGTAAAATCGACGTGGGTGTCACCTGAAATCACTACGTGCACCGCATCGTGTAGAGATGTGATGAAGAGTTTGTTGGGGGGATCCACGGTAGACTGCGTAGAGATGAGCATCCACGAGCCGATGCGGGGGTCTGCGGCACCAAGTTGAATGGCGGCCAACAACCCGAGCAACGCGAGTTTGTACAATGATCCTCCTCGAAACCGTGTATCCTTACCACACAATAAAATAATACGAACTCGTCCGGAATGCGAACCCGACCGCGCCGGGTTAGTCGGAAACAGAGCCTTCAAATTTCAAATGAAGACTGATCCGGAATTCCGAACCGGCGTTTGCGCGGGATGTAAATCTCCTTAACCGTAACGATTTTGCGTGCCATTATGAATCTTGCGCATGTGCGCCGTTTCTGGCTGGCCGGGGTAGTTCTGGCCACCGTCCTTGCGCTCCTTCCATTTTCCTTTCACGCCGAGCGCCATCTGGAAACCGCAACGCGCATTGAAGGTAGCGAAGCGGGAAGGGTCCCGCAGGAGTTGGCCACTCGCTTTCGTTCGCCATTCGTCGACCGCGTGGTCCTGGTGATTCAGGGACTCCCCCCTGCCGATTCGGAGGAGGGCGAGCAAGCGTTAGCAACAATTGAGGAAGCACTGCGAAAGGAACCCGGCGTGTCCGGAGTGGTTTCCCATCTTGATTTTCGCGATCCGATTTTCCTGGGCAAAGGAGGAGGAACTTTTGTTCTGGTGGGACTCGCCTCGACCGAGGGTCCCGTGGAGTCGCTCGTCCCTAAGCTTCACGAACTGGCGAACTCTCTTCAAAACCAATTGCGGGGCCGTTATCCGGCGGTGAAGCTCGAACTGACAGGAGAGACGCCACTTAATTTCGACATTCGGAAAGCTAGCGCCGACGACGTACAACACGCCGAAAGTCTCGTGATTCCTGCCACACTCGCACTTCTGCTGGTGGCTTTCGGAAGCCTGGTGGCGGCCCTGATTCCAGTAGCCATTGGTCAGCTTGCCATCGCGACTGCTCTGGCGATTGCAGGATTCCTGGCCCTGCGTTGGCACTTGTCCATTCTGGTTCAGAATTTGGCGACGATGCTTGGGCTAGGCTTGGGAATCGACTACGCGCTCCTCATGGTCAGCCGCTTCCGAGAGGCGATTGCTACCGAGCAAAACGGAGTCAAAGCCTCAGTCATCGCGGCACGTCAGGCAGGTCATACCCTCTTGATTTCAGCCTCGACTGTGGCCATCGGATTTCTAGCCCTCGTGACCGTCCCCATCAGCGAAGTCCGTTCCATCGGTGTGGCTGGATTCCTGGTGGCGGGAACGAGTCTGCTGCTGGCAAATAGCCTCGTTCCGGCACTGCTGGCTGCTCTCGGTCCGCGAATTAATGCTGGCCGGTTGCCCTTTATCGCAAGTTTGGATGCGCGTCGGGCAGCACGCACGGGAAACCGCTGGAGGCGATGGGGTAAGGTGATTGTCGCCCATCCCTGGCTTGCCATCTTTCTGGCAGGCGCCCCCTTGCTCCTGCTCGCCTCGCAGGCCGCGCGGCTCGATACCAGCGTCCCCAGAGGGGACTGGCTTCCGTCCGCGGCGGAATCGGTTCGCGCGCTTCACACCCTTGAACAAATGGATCGGGTTGGCATCGTGTACTCGTTGCGCGTGATTCTCGAACTTCCAACGGATTCCATTGCGCAAACGGACGCGGGCTGGAATGCACTCGATCGTTTCAGCAAGCGGCTCGCGAGCGACCCTCGTTCCGACCGCGTGATCTCCCTCACAACGATTGCCGAGAGCGACCGGTCTGGCCTCGGCAATCTCTCGCGTGAGACGCGTCGAACGTTCCTGAGTCGCGACGGGCGGGCGGCGCTGGTTGAAATCTTACCCGCGACTTCCGTTTCCCTGAACGATCAGGTCAACTGGGTGCGGGAACTGCGGAAGACCGGCGCGGCAGCTCTCACGGGAGTACCCGGCGCCACGCTGCGCATTGGAGGCATCCCGGCGCTAACTGCCGATTATCAGACGATTGTCAGGGACCGGTTCGCTTCGGTAATGGCGCTGGTGGTGGGAGGGACACTCATGGCGCTTCTTTGCGGGTTCCGATCGCTTTTCGCCGCGGTGAAGGCCATTGCTCTGAACGTGCTCTCGGTGGCGGCCTCCTTCGGAGCGTTGGTTCTAGTGTTTCAGGACGGACACGGAAGTCGCTTCCTGGGAGTTCCTGAGGGAACCGGCAGCATATTTCCCATTGTGCCAATCGTCGCCTTTGCCATCGTCTTCGGACTGAGCATGGATTACGAAGTGTTTTTGGTCGCGCGAGTCCTCGAAGCGAGGAGGAGCGGGCTGAGTGAAGTGGAGGCAATCCCCGAGGGGCTAGCCAGAACCGCAGGACTGATTACGAGCGCCGCCGCGATCATGATTGTGGTATTCGCGGCATTCACCTTCGGGAACTTCCTGGTAGTTAAGATGCTCGGATTTACGCTGGCGGTAGCCGTGTTAATTGACGCAACACTCGTTCGCATTGTGATTGGACCTGCGCTTCTTCGCCTTGCAGGCGATTGGAACTGGTGGCCTGGAGGGCTCGCCGGCGCACCCAGTGCACCGGTGATCGCCAGCGGCGAATGATGCAAATCGATACGCGCAGTTCAACGCATTCCGAACCCGTCTGTTTTGGGCGGGCGCACGAGCGGAATCCTGGGTTGATCTTCTGCTGCTGGAGATTTTCTGGAAACTTACACCGAGTCTTACCCATGAGGCGCACTGAGTGCGTCTTCGAATCTGAAGAAAATTCAAAAAAAAGATTCCGGTACTCCGCGTAACCGCCGCGTAACCGCAATATGGACTTTTAGCGTTTTTAGCGTTTCTGGCGTTCCGTAGAATCAGTAACTTACGCGCTATCAATGAAGGTAGTAGGTTCGATTCCCGCCGCCGGCACCAATCATAAGGAACCCATGATCAAGTGTTTCCCGGCGCCAAACAGCAGTACAAATACACAGGCTTTCGCGGGCGAGGGCGCCCGCGCCACACACCAGAGGTTCCCCTAAGGCAGACGGCGCTTGACCAATTCCTTACTTGCTTGTTGCAGACGGCCGGCTGTCCTATTCTTATGTTTCAGCGCGACCGAGACAAACAACGCATCGATGACCGCCAGCTGGGTGATGCGCGAGGCGAGTGGGGCCTGAAAATATTTGATTTCGCTGGGCGTGGCATACAGCGCGATATCGGAGCAAGCCGTGATGGAAGACTTCATGGCGTTGGTTAAGCAGATAGTAGTGGCGCCTTTCGCCTTGGCCACTTCCAGGCATTGCACGGTTTCCCGCGTGCTGCCCGAGCAGGAGATGCCAAGGGCCACATCTCCGGCCCTCATCTGAGTTGCGGCAATAAGCTGGATGTGGGAATCGAACTGGGCAGAGGCCACCAGGCCGATGAGTTGGAACTTGCAGTAGGCGGTGTATGCCACCGGATAAGAGATACCGATGGAGAACAGTTCGATTTTGCGCGCTTTTTCCACGGCATGCGCTGCGCGCTCGAATGCTTCTTCGGAGTTGATTTGCAAGGTTTCCATGAGGCTCTGGGCATGGAAATGAAAAACTTTCTCGAATAGAGAACCGTTTTGCTGCGCATCGCCAGCCGTCAAGCCCGCCTGCGCCAAGTCGCGGGCCAGCACAATTTTGAAATTGGCAAAGCCCTTCAGCCCCAGCCGCCTGCAGAATCCGACGATCGATCCCACACTGGCACCTGACTCTCTCTTGATCTCAGCAATCGAAGACGTAATGACTTTCTCGGGATCGGCCAAAACGCACTCGGCGATCAGCCGTTCGGTCGGCTTTAAGGAAGCAAGAATTCCTTTCAGAAATACCAGCAAGGGGCGTTTTGCATCGAGATCCGTATCCCCTCGGCCAACAGCCTGTTTTCGCCGCAGAGCCATGAACATCCTTCCCCGTTGCCCCGAATTCTAAAGCTGGACGAGTGCAACGTCGCCCGCGTCAAGCCCGCACCCGATGGCCAGTTCATGATTATAGAGGCAGATTGGACTATCGCACGAGGCTTCACTGATATGCGACGATCCGAAGTGCCCGGCGTGCGCCCAGTTTCCCGACAAATTAGAGCAGAAAACTGACCGATCCTGCGATTCGCAGGCAAACAGAGGCCGAACGCTAATGCATCCCTGGCAACAAGTCAAGAAACCTGTCTCAAGATACGCGGGCCGGCGGTCAGCAAAAGCTCATGGCGAACACGCGCGGCGAAGATGATCCGCGAACTCCGACTCCTCGGCTATCGGGTCGAACCGCAGAGTGTTCCGCTGGCCAATCCAGCCTAGCGCGCAGAATTCGCCCACACGATTTTCGCCCCTGCTCGGCACACAAATGAAAATTCCCGGCAGCTGCCGCGAATGGATTCAGATATTTGCGAAGCACTACTAGCCGACTTCCGGAGCCCGCTTGATGCGCGGATCGCGAAATATATCGGCATCGTCGGTACTGCGGGTGGAAAATTCCGAGACAATCGCACCTTCGGGCCCAGCTTGAAACCAGTGGGGTGTGTCCGGCATCAAGGTGTACTGGTCTGCGGGGCGCAGAATAACTTCATGCCGCATGGTGTAGTGCGCTTCCGATCCAGATGGAGGATTACAAGCCAGCTTGGCTGTAGGAGAGCCGGGAATGTAGAGGTATACGGTTCCCCAGCGGCAGCGGAAGGTTTCTTCCTTGCCGGGAATGCTATTCTTGGTGGGATGCCAGTGCTCCGGGCAGGTTTGCCAGGGAAACATGATGATTTCTTTGGCGCAACACCGCTCGGTGTTGACGTAGGTGATGATCTCCAAGCCGGTCTTCTCTAGCTCTCCCAGGCCGAAGTCGGCTACTTCGAAACGCGCCCGTTCTTCGCGAGTGATAAAAATGCCGGCTTTTTGCAGGAGCGCGGCGGCTTTGGCAACCGTAATTTCATAGTGCTGTGCTGAGATCATGTTGCTCTCCCCTTCGCACCGCAGATATCGATCAGCCGCAATACCTCGCGCTTTACGGCCTCGCGGCCCGCGCTCATGATGTCTTCTGGCCCGCCCATGCCTAAATATCCGTGCGGACTGGAGGGAACTTGATACTTTGAGAGACCTTCCCGGACTGCCTCAAGATAAGCCTGCTTGAGCCTAGTGCCAAAATTTACTTTCGTCACGCCCAGGCGGATCATGTTGCCCAGACTATCCGCCGACAAGCTGGTTCCTCCATGCACAACTAAGGGCACCGAAACCCGGTCGCGGATTTGTCGGACTACATCAAGATCTATCTTAGCTTTTCCCTCAGTCATGATGTGAACATTGCCGATAGAAATGGCTAGCGCATCAATTCCAGTGTTTTCGACAAATTCCGCTGCCTGCTCAGGATCAGTGATTCTGCCGTATCCGTTGTGATGGCTGTTGCCTGCGGGAAGGGCTCCGAGTTGAGCTTCCACCCAAACGTTGCGCGGCCTGGCAAGGCGGACGACCTCCTTGACCAACTTGCGATAGGCCTCAAGCTCCTGACCGTCGCTCTCAGGCATGACCGCGTTAAAGCCCAGCTCGATGGCGGCACGGATTTGCTCCAGATCGTCCGATTCGTTGAGAAGAAAGGCTACCGGAACCTTGGCCGAATCCAGCGCCGCACAGAAACAAGCATAGTAGGCAAGATTTTCCGGCTTCCTTCGGCAGGCATGCCGCAGAAAGCCCCCATTGAAACCGGCAATGATCGGCGCCTGACTTTCCTCAGCTGCGTCGATGACGGCCTGGAGAGATTCTAAATTCCAGGACTCGCTATAGGGAATGGCATAACCATCCCGTTGAGCGTCGGCCAGCAGGTGAGACAGAGGAGTCAGGGGCATATTAAGAATGAAATACCGTCATTATGTTCAACAAATAGTGAATTTTTGTCAAGGAATCTCACTATTTGGTAGTGTCCTAATTTGGCGCGCATTCAGATTGCCGCGCTCAGAGTTAATCGAATCCATTCCGACAGGCTGGTTTTCCCTGTTTTGGCCTTGGCCACCATCGCCCTGTACTCATCATCGCTGACGCGCATGGGCACGATACGGCCCTTTGCTTGGCCCTTTGGCATACGTGGCGTGCCCACTTTCCTAGCTTTCTCTTTGCTCATTTCATTGGCCCTGAACTCCTGAACGATGGCAGCTCGTACAGCGAGCACTGGCGATGTTACGGGCGGTATATGGAGCACAGTTACGTGCCGCCTGCCCTTTGTCGTTTGCTTATCAACTTCATGAGACCATGCATAAGCCTTTGGTGCCTTGGGGTGGCCGTGAAGCTCGAATACCTCTACCACGCCATCCCACACGGTTTTACCTTGGAAGGGTTCCATGACCGGAACGCTTTCAATGTGCCTCGACTCCACGCCGTGAAGGTGTTTGATTAGCTGCCTCACTTCCTGTAGGTGTGGAGTCGTCATTTCGGTTCGTCAAATTCCAATAGGATTCTAAAGCCTAGCGATTTTTGTGACAGCAAAGTACGTAATTTAGCCAGCGTCGCATAAAAAAGTTTGATCGGTGGGGCGTCCCTGTTCTCGCTTGTACCAATGCGCCATTTGTGTGTTTCCGTTTGGTAAGTAATCCGGGAACTACCAACCCGCTCGCCCGAGTCCACTGGATTATGGGACCGCGCGAATTTAACATTTCCACCTAACGCAAGCCCCCCTAGCAGGCAAATCAGTAGCCAAAGCAAGCTATGCACGGCCAAATTAGGACACTACCCGCTATTTGATCGTGACTTCTGACACCGCGTTTCGTTTGACGAAATTCAGGGCTTCCTGGAACTGAAATACGCCAGCGGAACAGCCGACTGCCCGCGTGCACGACGCGCCCACCGCTGCGGCGAACCGCAAAGCGAATTCCAGCGGCCAGTTTTCCAGCAGACTTACGATGAGACCGGCGGCAAAAGCGTCTCCCGCGCCCGACTCATCCACAGATGGCATGGGATAAGCCGGGGTTTCCACCACTTGGTGGCCTTTGACGGCCAGTGAGCCCCGTGACCCGAGCGTAACCACCACCGTGGTTTGCGGATTGTGACGGGCAAGTTCGCGTGCCTGCTGGAGGGGATCGGCAATCCCGGTCAACAGTTTGGCTTCATCGGTGTTCGGAAGAAAATAGTCGGTGTAGGGCAGCGCGGGCAGGACGTGTTGGGCGGCATCTGAGGTGCCTGCCGGAATCACGACGTCAAGCACGGTGGTCAATCCAGCTTGCTTGGCTTTGCGAAACAGGGATTGCAAGTCAGCGGCCGCGAATCCGGGCATGGCCATGTAACCGCCAACGTCGAGGATCTTGGCCCCTTGCAGCGCTTCCCTACTGATATCCGCCGCGCTGAAATCACGATTGGCGCCGATGCAGTGCAGATAGCGGCGGTCCTCTCCACGAACATTGAGGATTACGGTGGCGGAGGTGGGATGATCTTTGCTTTTGCAAATCCAGCCGGTACCGATGCCCTGTTTTTTCAGTTCATCAATCACAAACTGGCCGAGGCTATCCTGGCCCACTTTGCCGATCACTTCTACACTGCGTCCCAAGCGGCGAAGATTGACCGCCACGTTTGCCGCGCAACCTCCGGCGCTGTGAAGAAACCCGTCCGTCGTCTTCAACTCACCGGGCTGCGGGAGAGCTGAAACCGGCTGCGCGAAGACATCCGCAACGAGTATCCCAAGACAGACGACATCCATAGAGTGTTCTTACAATACGCTGCGGACAGCCGCCAGAATTCTTTCCACCGACGGGATATAACGGTTCTCCATGATCGGCGCGAATGGTACGGGCGTATCGGGCGCGGCGACCCGGCGAATCGGGGCTTCGAGCGAACCGAGGCATGCATCGGCCACCCGGGCCACGACTTCCGCGCCCCAGCCTCCCGTAAGATTATCTTCTTCTACTACGATTAATCGTCCAGTCTTGCGTACCGAATTGAAGATAGTCTGCTCATCTAGCGGAACGAGGGTGCGAACGTCGATCACTTCGACCTCAATGCCTTCCTGCTCGAGCAGTTTCGCGGCTTGCAAAGAGCGATGCACCATGAGCAGATTGGCCACGATGGTCACTCGGTCTCCTGGCCGGACAATGTTGGCTTGTCCGAACGGGATGAGATATTCCTCTTCGGGCACATGCATAACCACCTGCATGCCACTGGCTTCCTTGCGCGAACCCTTGCTGCCGTAGAGCAGCTTGTGCTCAAAAATCACGACCGGGTTAGGATCACGGATGGCAGTTTTTAGCAATCCTTTTCCATCGTAGGGATTGGATGGGCAAACCACTTTCAATCCGGGCACGTGCATGAGAAAAGCTTCCAGCGACTGGCCATGCTGAGCACCGCGCGTGGTAGCTCCTACCGGGGCACGAAAAACCATTGGGACGGTCAGGCGTCCCCCGGACATATAGCGCATCTTGGCCGCCTGGTTGGCCAGCTGATCCATAGCGAGGAAAATGAAATCGCCATATTGAACGTCAGCCACCGGGATCAATCCTCCCATAGCGGCACCCGCGGCGACTCCGGCGATGGCGGCTTCGGAGATGGGCGTATCCAGAACGCGATCGTGACCGAATTCTTTTTCCAGACCGAGCGTAACGGTAAATGCGCCCCCGAAACCGCCGGGCACGCCAATATCTTCGCCCAACAGAATCACTCTGGGGTCGCGGCGCATCTCCTCCACTAGCGCTTCGCGCAGCGCTTCCACCATGGTCAATGTGCGCTGTGTTTCTCCAACAGCTTCAGGCGTAGACATCGTTCAGAACATCCTCCGGTTGCGGATTCGGGCTGGCTTCAGCAAAAGCCACAGCCTCGTCGAGTTCCTTCTCCACAGATGCCTTGATTTCTTCTACTTCTTGGGCGGAGAGCACGCCTTCGGCCACGCAAAACGCCTCGTAGCGCACGATGGGGTCGCGTTCCTTCCAATACTGCACTTCTTCTTTGGGACGATAATGGCCGGGATCGCTGCGCGAGTGGCCGCACAAGCGGTAGGTCTCAAGTTCCAAGAAGGTTGGCCCATTGCCGTCGCGGGCGCGCTTGGTGGCTTTCTGCATCGCGTCGTACACGGCTTCGACGTCATTGCCGTCCACCGTAAACCCGGGAAGGCCGTAAGCGGCCGCGCGGTCGCTCAGATGAGGAACGCGGGTCACTTTTTCGATGGCAGTCGATGCGCCGTAGCGATTGTTCTCGCAGGCAAAGACCACGGGAAGATCCCAGATGGCAGCGATGTTTAAGCCTTCGTGGAAGGAACCGATGTTGGTGGCACCGTCTCCGAAGAAGCAGGCGACGATGTTGCCGGTTTTACGATATTTGAAAGCCAAACCGAGTCCTGCGGCCAGTGGAATTGCTCCGCCAACAATAGCCACGGCAGGCAACATGCCGTCTTCCAGACTTCCCAGGTGCATCGAACCGCCCTTGCCGTGACAGCAACCTGTGGTCTTGGCAAAAAGCTCGGCCATTAGACTATTGATGGACAGGCCACGAGCCACGGCGTGCTGGTGAGGACGATGGGTGCTGGTGACCACGTCTCCCCGAATCAGCGCGCTACACACGCCGACTGCGCAGGCTTCCTGGCCTTGCGCCTGATGGATAGTTCCCGGCATGCGGCCCTCGAGGAAGAGGTAGTACACGCGCTCCTCGAAGCGGCGGCAAAGCAGGAGCTGCCGGAACAGCGACTTTCGCTGGTCGTTGGTGAATTGCTTGGACTTCGCGATTGATGGTGGCGACATAGTCAAGACGGTGAATTTAGATGGAACTGAATTCTTTCCAGAAAACGGGCGGCAGCAACTCCATCCACCACGCGATGGTCGGCGGACAGCGTCAAGGAACAGACCAATTCGTTTTCCAGAGTGCCATTCCGGAGAACCGGCTGCTCTCGCACTGTGCCGATGGCTAATGCCGAAGTGCATCCCGGCGGAATGATGGCGGAAAACTGTTTCACGCCGAACATTCCCAGGTTAGAAATCGCCAGCAGTGGCTCGGCTTGCGAAGCCGTGCTCATCTGCGTGGCGCGCCGGATGTCTTTCAAGAAAACATCGAAAGGCGTTGCTGAAGGATTGCCCAGCGGGGCTAATACCATAGCTGGTTCGCGCGATACGACTAGGAACACATCTGCCGCCTTGTGCTGTCTGTAGTTTCCATTGTTATAGCTGACATTCAAACGTGGGCTATCTCGCAGACTGCGCGCGGCACAGAGCACCAACACATCATTGTAAGTGGCGTGTAGATCCGGATGCTGGTGATTCCACTGGCTGCGGAATGCGGCGGCATGTGACATGGAGACGTCCACGGTTGCATAAAAATGAGGAACGTCACGCTTGCTGGCAATGGTGGTGGCCGCCATTGCGACCAACGCGCGGTTGTCCGCGGAAGTGGAGGATACGGATGAGTTCTCTGATCCTTCCGCAAAACGCAGGACGTCCGCTTTGGTGATCAAGCCATCCGGACCGGTGCCTTGCACGTTGCTTAAATCGATGCCTCGTTCCTTTGCGAGAGCACGCGCCGCTGGCGCAGCGGTCACAGGTCCTGAAGTGCCACTTAGCACTGGCGCCTTGGCTGCTGACTCAACCTTTGGAGGTTCCGGCGTGGACATCTGCTCTTCGCCCGTCTGTGCGTATGCTTCATCGGCTGTATCGGTGATGATGGCCACCGGGGACATCGCGCTGATCAAAGCTCCCTCCTCCACCAGCCAGTGCCTTAAATAGCCGTTGGCAAAGGACTCCACTTCCATTTCGACTTTGTCAGTGGACACAGCCAAAATAGACTCGCCGCGGCTTACATTGTCGCCGGGCTTCTTCAGAAACTGCCGGATCGTGGCTTCATTGGTGGTCTGGCCTAGGTCCGGAAGAATGATCACATGACGCATGAATCATGCCCTCCCTTGGGGCCGGGGAAATCTGAATTTTCAGAGTTTTTTCGCCGATCCTCAAAGCTATTCCCCCCTAAGAGATCAGGTTCCATGTGCCCTGTGCGGTCAACGTCCGTAGTCATCATAGTGAGAAGCCATCACATTCTGAAATCACTGCATGAATCGCCCAGTGCTTACCGACCGACTAGGACTCTGCAGTTTCCAAGGAGAAAGGGGCCGCGCGATAGCGAACATGAGTGATGTTCATTTTTTATACTAACGCAATGAAACAATATCATACCCAAAGGTAGGAGTGTCAATTAATTCCCCTAAGCCTGGCTTGGCGAGCCATCCAGCCGCATGCTGTTCAGGTACCGCTCTGCCTAAGGATTGTGAGTAATGTAACCCTGCGATGCACACTTATGGCTGGGATGGACGAGAGGCGCCCAACCCGGAACAGAATAAAGATCCCAATGTACAAATTGGGAGGGTCTCAGGGTGAAATGTTTCCGTCCTGGTATATCTCTAGGTCAAATGTCGGAACATTTCTGCGGCTGATCGCGTCGCGTATTTTTGCAATCATGGTAGCGGCTGAATATCTCGGTGGCGAGATAGGCGTATTTACCTTGAAATGGCCCCAGTTCGCCGTTGATGATGGTTGTGATCTGCCACCTGGAACCGCGCAGGTTATGCGCTGGCACAAACGCCTATCCATTCGCTCAGACGTGTATCAGCCCTGCCGGAAAACCACGATATTTCGTTTCAAAAATACGTTTTCGCTTTTATCAGTGGTTTAGGGGAGCAGCTCTTAGCTGCAAGTGCATCCGTAAAAGAAGCTATCGCTCGAAATGGACCTGTGCCGGTACTCAGGCTCTCTACCATGGAGGCGCTTCGGTGGTAATCACGCAATAAGGAGCGTGCGCAACCTGACAAAACTTTGCACAATTCGGCGCGTCAGGATGCCTGTCCCCTATGGAAACCTAACACCGGCGCCTATGGACGAAATCGCTGATTTAGCCTCGTAAACACCGAGCTCTAGCTGGGCACGCGTTTGTTCACCCGACTTTAGGACTTGTGCCGCATTTCTTTTCGCAAGGGACTGCAGAGTCTCTGGATGGCAGTTGAAAGGTTCGAGAGCGAGTGTGTACACTGGTCCGAAGAATGGAGCCCGGAAGCAGCCACCGTAAGCCTGCCAGCACCAAAGAAACGGAAAGGCAACAGTGTTCCAAGAGATTCCCACAGCTAGGCCCATATCGGGATTCCTGATCGCTGCCCACCCTTCCGCAAAACCGCTGAATAAAATGACGTCCTCGCTCTGGTTCTCGATCGGAAGGACCTGACTTACGCGTTCCAAAGTTATCGGCCCAAGAGGCAATCGTAACCGCCGCGTAACCGTAATAACGCTTTCAGCGCTTTTGGCGTTTCTGGCGTAACGTAGAATCAGTAACTTACGCGCTATCAATAAACGTAGTAGCTTCGATTCCCGCCGCCGGCACCAACGTTCACGCTCTGTGATCCGCGTCCGTGCGAGACTTTCACCACACTAGCTTCAAGCCTAGCTGCACGTGACGCGATCCGCCTGAACCGATTACCGGATTCGATTCGCCCACGTCGGGAGTGTACGCCGTGGTGCCCACCGAATCGGTACCCGACAGATCGGTATTCAAGGTGAGGTCGTCGAAGTTGGGATGATTCAGCACATTGTAAAATTCGCCGCGCAGTTGCATCCGAAAATGCTCGCTCAACTTGAAGTTCTTGATAATCGAGAGATCCCAGTTCCGAAATCCTGGTCCGCGGAAAATATTGCGCCCCATGTTTCCGAAGGTGCCCAGGGCCGGCGGAGTGAGAACGGTGCCGCCGGTGATGTAGCAGCCGTAATTCCCGAGCATATTGAGCGCTAACTGGTTGTTGGCGCCGGCTGCCGCGATGCACTGGGAATTGCCGCCGTTTACATTGCCGTTCCCATCGAGGCTGAAAGTGTCCGCACCAATGTAGTTGAACGGCGTATTCGGCGACCAATGTACATGGCTGGCCGGTCCGGTGATATTCCAGCGGTCGACCAGTTCGCCGGTGGCGCTGACGTCGTCCTCGCCGTCTAGCAACGTGTACGGCTCGCCGCCCTCGAGCATTGCCACCGTGGCAATTTGCCATCCATTCAGCATTTGCCAATGGCCCTTGATGGAAGGCAAGTCGTAGGTCAACGCGATGGTCAAGCGATTGCGAATGTCGAAATCGCCGTTGCCTCGATTGCCGTCGTAATTGCGGCTGTCCTGCGGAAACACACCTGAGGCGGAGGCGACGTTGTTGGTCGAAGTATCGATCGCGTGGCCCCAGGTATATCCCGCCAGCAAATAAAGACCGTGTGCGTAGCGTTTGGTAAACGTCACCTGAAGCGAGTTGTAGTCCGAGTAACCTTTGTTGGCCAACAGGCTTTCGAACCCGACATACGGCAGGCACGGACCCGCGCCACTGCCGCAGTTGGATGTGAACGGCTTGGCGGCCTGTTCGCAGTCCGAGTAGTCTCCACCGTAAATCGCGCTGGCCCCCGGATATCCAGCAGCGACGCCGCTGGCCAGAATGCAATTGGCGCTAGCCGTTGGATCGGCCTGATTGGGATCGGTGACGCTATAAAGATTGAAGCCATGATTGGCCACATAGGCCACCTGCAATAGTGTGGTGGGGGTAAGTGCTTGCTGGATATTGAAATTCCAGTTGGCCACGTATGGAGTAGTGAGATTGGGGGCTACCGCGAAAACGTCGCACGGCGAAGACCCGCTGCATTGTTGTCCGGCGGCCTGAGGGAAGACTGGCCCGCCGCCATTCCAATTCAGCTGACTGCCGTCGAAAGATTCCACGAGAAACGACGTGATCGAACCGTTCCCCGGCGTTACTCCCGCAATCCCGCTGGGATTCAGGTTTAAGCCCCCGCCGTTAAAGGCGAAGGTGCGAATCGACGGTTGATCGAAGATCAATCCTCCGGCCGCCCGCAACACCGTCCTGCCGCTGCCGAAAACGTCCCAAGCCACGCCCACGCGGGGAGAGACATTGTTGTAACGAGTCGGATATGGCTGGCTGATGCCGTCGCCGACCTGCACGATGCCTTCGGACGGAATGAAATTCGCCAACTGATTGTGGGTATCTTTGATCGGGAAAGTGACGTCATAGCGCAGTCCCAGGTTGAGGATCACCCGCGGCTTGATGCGGTAGGCGTCCTGCAAAAACATTCCAAACGATTTAATGCTGAGATCGCGATGAGGGTTGCCGTACAGGAGCCGCCATTCGTCCACTCCGTCTGTGTCGCCAGTGACAAAATCCTCGAGCGAATCCCAATCCACGCGGCCGCGGCCATACTGAGCGCGGTAATAGTCCACGTTTCCACGGCGGAAGCTCCCGCCGAACTGAATGGTGTGCCGGCCCAGAGTGTAGGAAACCGTGTCCGACACGCTCTGCGTCCCGGACGGAGTGGTGTCCAACGGCCAGCTCGAGTTCCCGCCCAGGTAGTTCATCAGACCGTCGCTGGGATTGATGCGCGGCATGCCAAAAAGCCGCGGGTCGGTCACTCCGGTGTTGATTCCGTAGGTGCTCGGATTAACGTTGTGGTCCACCGGTGCGATGGCTTCATTAAAGCTGTTGTAGCTGAAGCGCAGTTCGTTCACCCAGCGGGCGTTCGGCGTCCACACCCAACCCAGCCCGAATACCTGAGTGATCGGACTGGCCGTCGACAAAAATTCCGGCGCGATTGGCTCGGCGTCTTCCTCCACTTCGGTGGTGTTGGCGTAGATGAACCGAGCTGAAAAAGTATTCTGCGCGTTCAAAACGTAGTCGGTCTTCGCCACCAGATTCTCTTCCCGGTTGCGATTGTTAAAATCGAAATCGATCAACGCCGGATCGGTGGCGCTGGCGGTAAAGCCGGTATTCGGATAGAAGTACTTCGCCACGCTGACGCTGGTGGCACTGCAAGTGCCGGCGGTTTTGCATTGCGCCAGCGCATCGAAAATGCTGTAGTCCGCCGCAGCGCCGATGCTCGGGTCCAACCGGCCAACCAGTGATGTGGTTACCGGGCTGTCGACGTTTCCCGGGTTGCCCACCTTGTCCCGCACTCCTTCGTAGTTCACGAAGTAGAACCACTTGTCCTTTCGGATCGGCCCGCCGAGCGAAACGCCAAACTGATGCAGCAGCAACGCCGGCACGGGGTCGGGTGCCGGCGCGTAGAAATTTCGCGCATCCAGTGCGCTGTTGCGGTGGAAGTAATACGCAGAGCCGTGCAGGCCGTTGTTCCCGGACTTCAGTCCGATGTTCATTACTACCCCTGGCTTCACGCCGTAGTTGGCGTCCGGGCCTTCCTGGGTGTTGAATTCCTGGATCGAATCGAGTGGCAAGTGGCTCGAAGGAGTGCCGGAAATTCCGGCGTCATTGACCACCGTCTCGCCGTAGTACGCGTCGTTGTCGTCCGCGCCATCGATGAAAAAATTGTTGTCGTCGGGACGATTGCCGTTGGAGGTCACCGAATGAAATCCGCCGCCCGGAGTGCGCTGTACACCTGGATGCAGCGGCAGCAAGTTTTGAAAATCGCGGCCTTGCAGCGGCAGGTCGTTGATCGCTTTGTTAGTCAGCACCCCGTTTAAAGTGGTGTCCCCGGTATCGGTGAGCGGCGCTTCGTCTTTTACTTCTACGGTTTCGTTCACCGCGCCGGGATCCAGGCGCAAATCGACGCGGACCGCGCGCGACACCTCGACTTGCACCGAGGACGCCTCGGCGCGTTTGAATCCGCGCGCAGTGGCCGCCACGGTATACGAGCCGGGCTCAAGCGGGTGCATCGCGAACTCGCCATCGCTATTGGTGAGCGTGGTTCGCGATATTCCCTGGGCGGTTTCTGTGACCGTTACGATGGCTCCCGCTACCGCCGCACCGGAAGAATCGCGGACTTCTCCGAGTACTCCTCCTTCGGAAGTCTGCGACCAGCCGGCGGCAGGAAAGGCGAGCAGCACTGCCAGAAAAATGAAAGCAAACTTGGCTCGTTTCATGGTGCCTCCTGGAGATTGGTGGAAAACTGAGCGTGAGCGGTTCGAAGGCCGCGAGCGGACGCCCGCGAAAATCAAAAGCGGAGGGGGGACTTAGAGGCCTGCCGCCAGCTTCCCCACATCGATTCCGTAGATCGGCGAGGACGAAAAATGACGGTGTCCGGTACGGTGGGTGGTTTTGTTCATACGACCGGTCGCAACTGAAAACCTGAATCGAAAGTTAGACCAGCCTCGGTGCAATGTCAACGACGCTTTGCTGCGCCGTTTGCGTTCCCCTCGGCCGTGTGCCATAACTTCGCGATGCTCACGATCAATATTCTCTTCTCGCCGGTAACCCGGGCGCGATCGGCATTGGCCGCATTTTTCCCGCTGATCCTCGCGGTGGCATGCGGGGGGGCGCAAACCAAGCAAGGAAATGGATTTAAGGCCTACGACACGGCCGCAGCGAACGAGGTGCGCGCGAAACCTCCGGTCTTCGGCGAGGTTCTGCTCGGGGGACACGGCGGTACCGATTTGACAATGCCGTTCTTCTGCGAGCATTCCGGGGGTGGAAATATTGTGGTGCTCAGCGCCTATGACGAGCCCGACTATAACCCCGACTTTCATTTGGCGTGCCCTTCCAACTCGGTTACCACTATTTCAATTACTTCCGCCGAAGGCGCTCGCGATCCTTACGTCGCCGCAACGATTCATGATGCCCACGCCATATTTTTCGCCGGGGGCGACCAATCCAAATACGTGAAATTCTGGTCGGCGAGCCCGGTGCAGGCCGAAATCAATCGAGCCGCCGCTCGCGGCGTTCCTATCAGCGGGATTAGCGCCGGTCTTGCGGTGCAAGGCCAATTCGTTTTTTCCGCCATGCAGGACACAGTGACCAGTCCCGAAGCCCTGGCCAATCCCTACGATCCGAAAGTCAGTTTGGAACGCGATTTCCTGGACTTCCCGTCCATGAAGGGAATCATCACCGACAGCCATTTTTCGCAGCGCCAGCGCATGGGCAGGCTGGTAACGTTCCTCGCCCGTATCGTTCAGGACGGCTGGGCCAGCCAAGCCCACGGTATCGGCATCGACGAAACCACAGCGGTGCTGCTCGAGCGAGGGATGGCCAGCGTGGTGGGGAAAGGCGCGGCATACTTTTTTACGCTGCGAAGCCGGCCGGAAAAATGCGTATCGGGCCAACCACTGACGGTGCGCAATATCAGTGTGTATCGCCTGCCCGCTGGGGCGGATTCTCATTTCGACTTCAGCTCATGGAAGGGGGCGGGCGGCGCGAGTTTTAGCATCGATGTGATCGACGGGAAAATGATTCGCTCGGATCCGCCCACGCCGCGCCAGTGACATCCTCGCGCACGTACCCCGAAACGCTGGTTCTGGTTAACCCGGCGGCGGGAGGCGGCGTCGCTCGCCGGGTGCAGCCGGCGGTCGCAAGCTACCTGGCGCAACAAAACTATCGCGCCGATTTTGCCGAGTCAGAGAGCACCGAGGATCTGCGCGCCCGAGCCGCCCAAGGCGTGCAGCGGGGCTACCGTAACATCGTCGCGCTGGGCGGCGATGGCACCTTTCACTACCTGGTCGACGCGACGCTAGGATGCAGCGTTGCACTCGGATTCTTCCCGGCGGGGCATGGCAACGATCTCGCTTCATCCTTAGGCATCCCCCAGGATGCGATCGCCGCAGCAAGCGCCTTCCTTCGTTCTCGTCCGCACCGTTTCGATGTGGCCAGGATCGCTTTCCCCGGCATCGATCCTGGGCGACTGCACCATGCGTCTGCCGACCGATTTCCTCCCGCACTACTCGTCGGCGCAGGAGGCATCGGGCTCGACGCGGAAGCCGCGCACCTGGCCAACACCCGCTTTGCCCGGTGGCCCAGCGCGCTCCGTTACATCGCCGGAGCGCTCGAGGCATTTCGGCATTTTCCGCCGGTAGATGTGGAGCTCGAGCTGGACGGCACCATCGAGCGCGACCGGGCGCTCTTTATCGCCGTTGCCAACGCGCCGTATTACGGTTCGGGGATTCGAATCGCACCTGCAGCACGAATGGATGACGGCCTACTCGATGTGGTGCTGGTACGGCCGGTCGACTGGACGCGCATGGTCGACGCCATTCCCAGGCTGTTGCTTTCGGGGGACCTCCGGTGGAGCGAGGTGCGAAGGTTTCGCGCGCGTCACTTGCGGATCAGGACCAGCCGGCCGGCCATACTCCATTCGGCAGGAGAAATCGTTGGGGCCACTCCGGTCGAAATTGAGCTGTTACCCGCCGCCATTTCAATAATCGTGCCGAATCAAAGCATCGCGGATGAGAAAGGATAATTTGAGGGGACCAGCAGGCGGCCTTGCGCCGAACATCGCGCTAGTTCTTTTCCTTCTTCTTATCCAACTTGAGCGTTAACTCCATGTCCTTGCGGTTATCGAAATTCGATATGGTCCGAAGGGCGGAACTGGCATCGCCTTTTTCCGCGTGCAATTCGTAGTCCGCGTTTGGATCGAGCCCACTGAATCGGTACTGCGCCGAGGAATCGGCGATGTATGTCTTCACCGATTGGCTGCGCAGATTTTTCAAGTAAACGATGCTCTCCGGCACCGGATTTTCGTCCTTGTCGATCACGCTGCCACGTATCGTGCGCAGCTTGGCCTCTCGGGCCTTGGCGTCCTTCTCGCTTTCCTGCGAACGGACGCTTGGCGCGAGGATCGCTCCTGCGAGCACCACCAGCAAAACCCCACTCCAGAATTTCTTCATGTTAAGACTCCTGGTCCCAAAATCCAGCTGCGCGAAACGGCCCCCGGAAGGCTAGAGATTAGCATGCACCAAACAGACCAGGCGACTATTCGTCGATGTCTTCGTCTGGCTCTCCGATTCCGATTTCGTCGTCGTCCTCGTCGTCATCCTCATCGTCGTCATCCTCATCGTCGTCATCGTCGTCCAGGGTGTCGAGGTCGTCATCCTCCTCATCCTCGTCCAGGATCGCCTTCAATTGCACCGGATGGATTTGCGCAACCTCCAGCTCCACACTGCACTCGGGACAAACCACCACTTCACCCTCTTCCACTTCTTCTTCGTCCAAGTCGATATCCGCCTCGCACTCCGTGCATTTAACCAAGAGAGCTTCCTCCTTCCAGAACTGCCGGTGTGACCCGAACCACCCAGCGCTAGCGTATTATATAACGTCAGCGTTCGCTATTTCGCTCACGGAGTTTTGCACCTTTGTCGCGCAAAAGAGAATATCCAGATCAGCCGATCGTGGGCGTCGGAGGGGTGGTAATCGAGCGCGGCCGCACGGTGCTGATCCGTCGCAGCAATCCCCCTCTACAGGGCCAGTGGTCCATTCCCGGCGGCATCCTCGAAGTGTCGGAAACCCTTTTGCAAGGTGTGGAGCGCGAGCTGCAGGAAGAAACCGGCCTGGTGGTCCGAGCAGGGGAACTAATCGAGGTCTTCGAACGAATCATCCCGGATAAAGATGGCCGCACCCAGTATCATTTCGTGATTGTCGACTACCTATGCGAACGCCTGTCAGGTAGCCCTCATCCGGGAGGTGACGCTCGGGAAGCAGTGTGGGTAGAGCAAAGCGATCTGGAACGCTACGCGCTCGTCCCGGCGGTGATTCGCGTCCTAGGGAAAGCCTTTGAAATGGCCCGCATTAGGGATTCCCGGCCTGGTTAATTCCGGGCGAATCGGGATTTCGCGCGATTATCTCCCGGCCGTTTCCGGAACCTGTCCGAAGCGCCGGTCTCGAGCCTCATACTCACGCACCGCTGCGGAAAGATCGGCCCCGGAAAATTCCGGCCACATCCGCGGTGTAAACACCAGCTCCGCGTAGGCACATTCCCACAGCAGAAAATCGCTTAGGCGGCGCTCGCCGCCGGTCCGAATCAATAGGTCCACGTCCGGCGAAGGACCTCCCGCGTGCGTCGCCTCCCCCAGCCGCCGTGCAAATTCCTGCTGGGTTACGGCCGCCCGGCCCGAGAGGCTGCCGCAAGCCGCGCGGACGATGGCTTCGCGCGCCGAATAATCCACGGCGATCCGCAGGGTCACGTTTTGCGCCCGGGCCGTGCATCGTTCCGCATAATCGATGGCCGCAATCAGCGAAGTCGGCAGCCGCTCGCGGCGTCCGATCACTCGCACCCGGATGCCCAGGGCCGCGCAATCGCCGGCGTCCTCGCGCAGAAACGTTTCAAACAAGCCCATCAGCGTGGCCACTTCTTGGGCCGGCCGCTGCCAGTTGTCCGCGGAAAGAGCGTACAGCGTGAGTATGGATATCCCCAGTTGCGGAGCCGCCTGCGCCACACGCCGCACCGCGGCCACACCCGCGCGATGGCCCTCAGAACGAGGCCAGCCTCGCGCCGACGCCCAGCGGCCGTTGCCATCCATCAAAATCGCCACGTGGATGCCCGCTTCTTGCGGCGGGTTCAAGACGCCTCGGTTTTGCAGATAGGTAGCCAAGGAAATTTTTGGGTTCATCCCTCGCGGGTGGCGCGGATCAACGCTTCCATGTGATTGAGGTACTTTTCTAGCGCCCGGCGGCCGGCCGGAGTCAGGCTGTATTCGGTCTTGGGCAGCCGGTTGGCAAAGCTTTTCGTGCAGCCAATGTATCCGGCGTCTTCGAGCTTGCGCGCGTGGACGCTCAAGTTGCCGTCCGTGATTCCCAGGAGTTGTTTCAATTCGTTGAACCGCAGCGTCTCGTTCACCGCCAGCGCGCTGATGATTCCCAGGCGGGTGCGCTCGTGAATCAACTGCTCGAGCGCAATCGCCGATGCTTCGGCAGAAACATTGGCCGCCGCGCCAGCGCGATGCAACGCCGCACTCCGACGCGTCGAGCCGACTGCCTTGGTTTCGCGAGTCGCGCCGCCTGCGGACGATTTAGCCACCATATCTGCTCGCAATTACGCCCCCGAAAACGATGTGCAGCACCCCAAAACCCGCTGCCAGAAAGGCATTCCCCCACGACGCCGGACAAAAGAAGGCCACCGCCCCCAATACCATGAAGCAAAGCCCCATCAACGGAACGATCCGAATCGAAAATGCGCCCGCGGTGACCACCCCCGTCCCGTATAGCAGCAGCCACATTCCCGGAAGGAGTTCGGTCAAGCCGGCGCGATACATCACGAAGCTCAACAGCGCGCCTGCCAGCATCGGCGGCGCAAAACTCAGCGCAAACTTTCTGCCCGGCCCGGCAAAAATCGCCACCCCCGCTTCGCGGGCCTTGGCAAATGCGCTCCACCCGGCGATGGCGATCGCCACACAAGCCTCCAGCAGCCAAACCGCCACCGCATCGCGCATGCGCGGCTGGCGTGAGGCCACCACCGCGGCGCCCAGCGCGGTAATGCCCATGGCCACACCGCCCCATCCCGGGACCGCCGTGAAAGCCACCGCCCGCTCCATCGTTTCGCGAATGAAACGAAGGTTGTCGCGCGCATGAGCGTTCAAATCGATGGTTTTCTCGGGCGGGACAGAATGAAAGCGGATGGGCTCGGGAGTCACCCCGAAATGCTAGGTCCGGCGGCCAATTGTGTCAAGTACTTTGTGTCTTAAAGTTCACTGACATTGCGGCGTTCAAGGCGTGAACCATCCCCCGGCCGGCGAGCCGTGTAGCAGGTGCAGCAGAAACAGTCCCCCCACCATTGCCTCGATCAAGCTCAGCAGTGTGCCGACCAGGAAATATTCGGCAAACCCCGGCGACTCGATCTGCGGGTAGCGCACGATCGATTTCGCGGTTAGCACCAAGCCGACGGTGGCCGGTGATTGCAGCAGCACCGCGGTCAAAATAACGAAGCGCTCCAGCCAGCCGATGTACATCCCGGCGTTTCGTAGCTGCGGGGTGGTCTCATTGGCAAGCTTCACGCCGTCCAAAAAGGACTGGGTCAGATAGCGGATCAAATATCCCCCGGCGAATACCACCAGGATGTAAACGATCCCCGAGAGCAGCACCCTGTCTGGGGCGTTGCGAGTTCGCGCCAGCAGCTCGGACCCGCCGGTCCACAACAGGGTCCCGGAAATCCAACAAGCCGCCACCCATACGGTGAGCAAATGCAGCGCTTGATCGGCCACGAAGGCGGTAACTCCATCCCGTATCCGTGCCGAACGGGTGAGCGAAATCTTGGCGATATCGATCAGCAGATGAATCGCCACCAGGCCCACCAACCCGGCCTGGAATCTTCCCGAAAAGAGCACCCCTGGGATGGTCGTCGCGGCCACCAGCGCCGTGGTGATGTAATACACTCCGCCGTGCGCGAGATATCCCGCCACTCCGCCGCGCTTCTTGGCATCCACCATCCGACGCGTCTGAAAAAGGAAATCGGTCAGCAGGTGTGCGAAATATAATGCGAGGAAGAGCCGCAGGAGCAAGGCGGGCATGGCTATTCAGGATTCCCGGAATTATCGGATTTTCGGAGCACTAGGAAAATTGGTCGGCGATCACTTGGCGCATGCCGCGAACGGTATATTCCATTTGCCAGTAGAAACTGCGTTTTAGGTTTCTGGATACGGTGGTGAAATCCACGCCTAGGGCGTGCCCGGCGGTTGCCAGCCGGCCCTTCGATGTGTACTGATCGATGGTCTTCCACTGCTTTTCGGTCACCTTTACGAGCAATGTATCATGCAACCCGTAAATCAGGTTGGCCGTTGTGTCGAACACGGGACGGCTGGAACGAAATGCGGTGAGCGCCTCAATCTTCAGCGCATCCCCTTCTTTGAGGCCCTCGATCGCACGCCGCGCGAATTGAAACGCTTCGCCTTCCATACGATTCACCGGAATCTGAACTTTTCCCTGCACCGCGCCGATACCAACACCGATGCGCAACGCAAACGGCCGCATGCAGCGCCGCAAGTCCAGCAACAGCTCAGGCACTTCGTCCAGGGCCCCGCAGAGAACCTGGAACTCGTCGCCCGCAGTGACTGCATAAGGCAAGCGAATCAAGCCGCGGCGCAAATGGCGTTGCGTTACGGTTCGCAATCTTTCGGCGAGCAACGCACGCACGTTCCCGCGGCGGCGGGAAGACACAATATCGGCGAGCAGGACGGCAAAACAGGTCTGGCCTCTACTTGTACGCATACGTACAACTCTACGAACTTGTACGTTTTTGTACAAGCTGCAAATCCAAGGTCAGCGCGGGCCATGCACTCCGGCTGCCGCGAAACGCCTCCGCACAAAGACACCTTACGCCAGCTCTACTCGGCCAACGCACGGGGCCACCCAGCCGATCCAGATGGAGCCTGGCGGCTTGTACGTTTTTGGACAAGCTCAAATACTTGTATGAATCCGTACAAGTTTTTACACTGGTACGTTTTTGGACAACGGTCAAATCTTATTCCTCGCGGCGATCAGCCGGCAATGGCCAAGTGACGGCACCCCCCTGCCGGGCAATTTGGCCGCACTTCGGCCCCCGTTCAACCCTACCCCTTGATGGCCGGGCGTTTTGACGGGATCGCACGCTTTTGCCTTTTTCCACACCCAGCACGATTCTCCCCTCCCAGAATTTTTTGGAGATAGCGTTTGACAGAATGCCTTTGGTGCTCTATAGTCGGGGTTCGTCTGTAGTTCCTTCCTGCGGGCCGGGAAGTCCTGCTCTTTGACAATCGGATAACACATGCCAGAACCCGTTTGGTTTTTTGAGAATTCCCTGCCTCGTTTACTCGAGATAGGGAGTAACAACCGAGCGATTTAAAAAGTTCGTCTCCGGAACGAGGATATTTCGGTGCAAACCCGAATGCCACGTTACCGGGAACACCAAGTTCAAACGAGAGTTTGATCCTGGCTCAGAGCGAACGCTGGCGGCGTGCTTAACACATGCAAGTCGTACGCGCAGTTTTCTGTAGCAATACAGGAGATGGGCGCGTGGCGAACGGGTGCGTAACACGTGGGTAACCTTCCCTTATGTGGGGGATAACCCGCCGAAAGGCGGGCTAATACCGCATAATATTCCGATGGCTTCGGCTGACGGAATCAAAGCCTGCAAAGGCGCAAGAGGAGGGGCCCGCGGCCGATTAGCTAGTTGGCGAGGTAATGGCTCACCAAGGCAATGATCGGTAGCCGGTCTGAGAGGATGGCCGGCCACACTGGAACTGAGACACGGTCCAGACTCCTACGGGAGGCAGCAGTGGGGAATCTTGCGCAATGGGCGAAAGCCTGACGCAGCAACGCCGCGTGGGGGATGAAGCTTTTCGGAGTGTAAACCCCTTTCGACCCGGAAGAATGCCCGCAAGGGCTTGACGGTACGGGTATAAGAAGCCCCGGCTAACTACGTGCCAGCAGCCGCGGTAAAACGTAGGGGGCCAGCGTTGCTCGGAATTACTGGGCGTAAAGGGTCCGTAGGCGGTGTGGCAAGTCGGAAGTGAAATCTCTGGGCTTAACCCAGAGGCTGCTCCCGAAACTGCTATGCTAGAGTGTGAGAGAGGCGAGTGGAATTGCAGGTGTAGCGGTGAAATGCGTAGATATCTGCAGGAACATCCGAGGCGAAAGCGGCTCGCTGGATCACAACTGACGCTGAGGGACGAAAGCTAGGGGAGCAAACAGGATTAGATACCCTGGTAGTCCTAGCCCTAAACGATCAGGACTGGGCGTGGGCCCTGTACGGGGCTCGTGCCGTAGCTAACGCGTTAAGTCCTGCGCCTGGGGAGTACGGTCGCAAGGCTGAAACTCAAAGGAATTGACGGGGGCCCGCACAAGCGGTGGAACATGTGGTTCAATTCGACGCAACGCGAAGAACCTTACCTGGGCTTGAAGTGCACAGGACCATCTTTAGAAATAGAGACTTCCCGCAAGGGACCTGTGTAGAGGTGCTGCATGGCTGTCGTCAGCTCGTGCCGTGAGGTGTTGGGTTAAGTCCCGCAACGAGCGCAACCCTTACTCGTAGTTGCCACCCGCAAGGGGGAACTCTACGAGGACTGCTCCGGATAACGGAGAGGAAGGTGGGGATGAGGTCAAGTCAGCATGGCCTTTATGTCCAGGGCTACACACGTGTTACAATGCGCGTTACAAAGTGTCGCGAACCCGCGAGGGGGAGCTAATCGCAAAAAAACGCGCTCAGTTCGGATTGCAGTCTGCAACTCGACTGCATGAAGCTGGAATCGCTAGTAATGGCGTATCAGAACGACGCCGTGAATACGTTCCCGGGCCTTGTACACACCGCCCGTCACATCACGAAAGTGAGCTGTACTAGAAGTCGTCGCGCTAACCGCAAGGAAGCAGACGCCCAAGGTATGACCCATGATTGGGGTGAAGTCGTAACAAGGTAGCCGTAGGAGAACCTGCGGCTGGATCACCTCCTTTCTAAAAGAAATGGTAGCACGACCCGTTAATGTACGCGGGAAGGGGCTACCGACGACCTCTCACGGGGTCGACGTTCGGCTTCTCTTTAAGCCGGAAGGGTTCTGGCAAGTTTTATCCGATTTTCTCTGATCCTGAGTTCTTGGGATCAAGAGAAGGTAAGGGCCCGCGAGACCTATCGCGATCGCCCGGCAAAGAGCACATATACAAACGCGCGCCCGGTTCGAGCCACCTCGAACCGGGCATTTTTTTGCTTCAGCCGGCTCTCCCGATTCTCGGTCTCCACTCGCCCACTGTCCCCGCCGAAGGCCGGATCTCTCCTCCAACTTCCCTTTCGCCGCGCACACCAGCCTCCTAAGACCCACAAAAATTCCCGGACTCAAATTCCCGCGCACGTCGGCGCGCTTGCGATAAGATTCCTGGGGACGATCAGGGTCTCCAGGCGCCAGGGAGCTTTCCACATGTTGAATCGGAATCGCAGTCGGGGCATCGGGTTAATACTTCTGGCGCTGGGCCTTTTCGGAACGTTGGCCATTGCCGCGCCGCAGGCGCAGCAGCCCCCGACGCCGCCAACCGAGCCGCCTTCGGCCAACCCAGCCGGCTCGCGCATGACCTTCAAGAACGTTCAGGTGCTGAAGGACATGTCCCCGGACGACCTGTTCGCGTCCATGAATTTCATCACCGCGTCGCTCGGCGTCGATTGCATGTTCTGCCACGTCCGCCCCTTCGATAAAGATGACAAGGACGAAAAGAAAACCGCGCGCAAAATGCTGCAAATGACCATAGCGATCAATCAGCAGAATTTCGAAGGGCACCGCGAAGTCACTTGCAACACCTGCCACCGTGGCAGCGCCAAGCCGGTGAGAGTCCCTGCAGTCGCGGAAGCGAACCTGCCTCCCGGTCCCCCGCCACCTCCGCCGCCCGCACCGGGTGAAGCTCCCGCCGCCAAGCCCGCCGAGAATTTTCCCGCGCCCGACGCGCTGGTGAGCAAGTACAGCCAGGCCATCGGTGGCGCTGGCGCGAGCCAAAAGCTTCACAGCCGCACCGATAAGGGTTCGGTCGATGCCGGGCGGTTCCAAGGCGAGGTCGAAGACCTGTTCGAGGCGCCGAACAAATGGGTTTCGATGGTCCACACGCAGCAAGGTGACCATAAGGTAGGCGACGACGGAACAACTGCATGGCAAGCCGACCCCCACGGCATGCGAGAATTGCATGGCGGCGAGGCGGCCGCGGTCAAACATTCCGCCGATTTCACGCGCGACTTCGATTTATCGAAAAACTTCACTCAAATGAAGGTCACCGGCACGGAAAAAATTGGCGATCGCAACAGCTACGTCATCCGAGCGAAGCCCGCAGATGGCGGAGGTTCGGTGAGACTCTACGTCGACGCGGAGAGCGGCTTGCTATCGCGCATGGTCGAACTCGAGGAAACGCCCTTGGGTGACATTCCCACCCAGACCGATTTCAGCGATTACCGGACCATTGACGGTGTCCAAGTGCCGTTCACCGTTCGCATCGCGCGCCCCGGCAACGTCACTGCCATCCACTACACTGAGATCCAGTTCAATACCGCCATCCCGGCCGAGAAATTTACCAAGCCCACTCCTGCGCCTCCCGGCCCTCCGCCGAATCATCAGTAGCCAGGAGTGAGCGGACAATCGGGCGCATCAGGTTCAGAGCGCCGCAGTGGCATAGTCCACGGCGGCGCTACAGAAATCCCGCGCTTCTCTATACCCGCGCATAAACCTGATGCTAGAATGCCAACGTACTTCCTGCGTTGGGCCTGTAGCTCAGGTGGCTAGAGCGCACCCCTGATAAGGGTGAGGTCGGTGGTTCAAGTCCACCCAGGCCCACCAATTAATTCAACGACTTGCCGGGGCCTTCGCTAGGCGAGTTTGGAACTTGGTACGCGTTTTGGTTCACACCTGCGTTAGTTCTTGAAGATCCGATCGGTCTTGTAATCCCTTCCAGAGCTGATCGTTTCGCCGCCATCCGTATATGGCTGTAGTGCTCCAACATCCTTCGGCTGATGTGGCCCGAAATTGCCGTGATGGTCTGGCATCTCGCCTCATATATAGTGCTATTTACCCCGATTGGTGTATACTGGGGTGCATGAGTAAAACCCGCGTGAACATCTACTTAAATGACGAGCAGAAGAAATTGCTGGAAAAGCTCTCGGCCCACACCGGGGCACCGGTCGCGGAGCTGGTTCGCCGAGCGGTCGATAACTACCTAACGATGCGGAAAAAGGAATTGAAATGACCAAACGCGCAGCGATATACACCCGGGGTTCGACCGCAGATCAACATCCGGAAACGCAGCTCTACGATCTGCGCGAGATGGCTCGCCAGCGTGGCTATGAAGTAATCCACGAGTACACCGACACGATATCCGGTGCCAAATCCAAACGTCCCGGCCTGGACCAGTTGCTGGCGGATGCCCGTCGACATCGATTTGATGTGGTATTGGTGGCTGCCTTTGATCGAGTCGCCCGTAGCGTCCGGCATTTTCTCGAAGTGCTGGATGACCTGAATAATTTGGGCATTGAATTTATCAGCCACCGGGAGAACATTGATACCGGCGGTCCGCTCGGTCGGGCTATGGTGGTCATCGTGGGAGCGATAGCCGAGCTCGAAAGAAATTTGATCGTAGAGCGCGTGCGAGCCGGAATGCGTCGGGCGCGATTGGAAGGCCGTCAGATCGGTCGGGCTCCCCTTAATATCGATCGCCAGCAGGTTGTGCGTGACCGCCGGAACGGTATGTCGCTGACCTGCGTGGCTAAGAAGCATCGGATCTCGCGGGCAAGCGTCTGCCGGTTGATGAAGGAAATCGGATGCGGGCAGCAGATCGACGTGATTTCGTCACAGCACGAGCACCATCCAGTCGAGCAGCTAGCACCCCTCGAATGGGCTGCTTGAAAGACCTACCTCACGGCAGCTTGGCGTATTCGGATTTGGCGGCGATTAGGATGGGGATGTCGGGATCGGCGTCGTTCCACAACCCGAGGAAATCCTGGTAGGCGGTCTTGGCTTTGGCGGTGTCGCCCTGCATGGCGTACGCACGGGCAAGGCCAAGATGGGCAAGTGCGCCTAGTGGGAAGTTTAGTGTGTCTCCCCGGTGGTCGAGAAACTTCTGAAACTCGGTGGCTGCGGCAGCCCCGTTGTGTGCCGCTATCTGCGCTTGGCCGCGAATGTAGACAGGATACATGGTTCCCAACTGCAATTGGGGCGGCTGGCCCAGTTCATACGGCGCAGCAGCTTCTAGAAACACCACAGCTTGGGTGGAATCGTTGCCATGCAGCTCCATCGCCGCCTTAACGGTCGGCAGCCAGTAGACCTTCAGCACCGTATTCGACGGGTAGTCCTTTTCCAGCTCTTCTACGATGGCCTTGGCACCGGCGGTTTCACCAATTCGCGCCAGCGTCAGGGCAGCAAACAGTTTCACGTCCCGGCCCGGAGCCAGCGCCAATGCTGCTGCAACACCTGGCTTGGCGGCCGCGGGGTTACCGAACTCCGCTTCCCGCAGAGCGGCATTCACCTGCCACAGCGCCGCCGTCTCCTTCGAATCGTCGCGGACCGCCGAATCCACTGCACGTCGCGAGAAGTCCCGTGCTCTGACCAGCCGTCCGTAATATGCCTCGGTGTCGGATTGGAACGAGAGCAGGAGGTCTTCACTTCCAGGTTTCCCAGCCGCCCACTCGACCTGGCGCTCCATTTCCGACGTGTCACCTTTCAAAAATGCCAAGCAATACATCACCTGGTGCAAATAATCACCGTCAAGTTTGCGCTCTTGAGCCTGCTCAATCGCTTTTTTCGCATCATCCGGCCGGTTGAGCGCAAGATAACTTGTTGCGAGGTTGCCATAACCATTCACTGCATTTGGTTCCAATCGCAACGCCTCTCGGGTTTCCGCTACAGCCTTTTCGTACTGCCCAAGTTGTGCGTAAATGCTTCCCAAGTTGTTGGGCGGCACCAAATCCTGCGGATAACTCTTGGCCCAAAGTTCGTACACCTGGCTGGCCTGCTCAAGCTCTCCTGTGCCTTCGGCGTAGTACAAGGCAGCGATACGGTATTTTTCATGTTCGCTGACCCGGTCGCGCAGTGCGTAAGCCTTCTTGATATTCTCCGCAGACAGGCTGGATTGTCCGAGATTGAAGTACGCGACCCCCAAGCCCGCGTAGGCTACGGCAAAATTCGGGTCGAGTTCGAGAGCGCGTTTCATGAACGGAATCGACGCTGCGTCTCCTTTGGTGAGCTGGGTGGTAATTCCCATGCTGAAAGCTTTCAGTGCCTCCAGCGAGGTCGTGGTGGCCTCGACCGGAACATCGAATTTCTGGATGGAGGCAAGCGATTCGCCAAGCTTGCCCCGCAGGCTGGCGGCCGCCGTGCTCAACGCCTTCAGCACGTCCTCTTTGGTCGCGGCCTCCTCCTGTTCTTTGGCCAGAGTGTCTCCACTGCTGCAACCGACCGCATCGATGCCCACCACGTACTGGCCACCCAACTTTGAAACAGACCCCAACAGAATCGCCTTGCTCCCTGTCCGCATGCACAGTTCTCCGGCTACGTCGCGGGTGACGCGCTCGTTCGATGGGCGCCCCATCAGCCGCAGCGTCTCGCCCACCTTGCGGTCGGAGAGAATGTTGAGAAAGGGAGATTGTCCAAGCTGGACGGCGAGCGCCTGCTTCAAAGCATCATCGAAGACGGGGTCCCCGGTAGTATTGTCGAAATCCGCCAGCACTACACTGTCCTTCTCAGTCAGCGGCGCTGCGGGACGGGAACGGAAATAGAGAGCACCAGCGACCAATGCGGCGACCACAACGACGGCAGCAGCAACCAATATCTTCCAGCGTTTTTTCCCTTCGGTGACCGAAACTTCAGCGACTTTCACCGCAGACAATGAAGCAGCAGCCGGAACAGCAGAACCGCATGATGGCGTGAGTTGCGGAGCAACCGGCTGGCTGCCGGTATCCGGTACAGTCGAGATCGTCCCTGAACTCGCCGACATGCCTTGGCGCGATTCCGTTTCGCGTCTCATCCGCTTCAGGTCGGCGCGCATCTCCGCCGCGACCTGATAACGCGTCTCGCGATCCTTCTCCAGGGCCTTGTTGATGATGTCTTCCATTTTGGTTGGCAAGTCGGGATTCAGACGAACGGCAGGGGTCGGTTCTCGGTCGAGGATCGCTTGGAAGATTAGCGCGGAGGTGTCACCCCGAAATGGCGGACTACCCGTCGCCATTTCGTAGAGTACGACGCCAAATGAGAACAAGTCCGTTCGCGCATCCAGCTCTTTGCCCTTGGCCTGCTCCGGCGACATATAGGCAATGGTGCCGATGGTGCTGCCCGGACTGGTGAGATGCTCGGGAACCACGGCATCGGCCGTCGCCTGCGATTCGGATGTGGATCCGGCCGTCGCCGAAGCCAGCGTCTTTGCTAGGCCAAAGTCAAGAATTTTTGCGTGTCCACGTTTGGTGATGAAGATATTCGCGGGCTTGATGTCGCGGTGAACGATACCATTCGTATGGGCCGCATCGAGGGCATCCGCAATCTCAATCGAAAGCTCCAATGTTTCTTCCAGAGGCAGCGGCTTCCCGGAAATGCGGTGCTTCAGCGTCTGGCCGTCCAGGAACTGCATTGCAATGAACGGCTGGCCATGCTCCTCTCCAATTTCGTAAATGGTGCAGATGTTGGGGTGGTCGAGCGCAGAAGCCGCCTGAGCTTCTCGTTGGAATCGTTCGAGTGCCTGGCGATCCTTGGCGAGTTCGTCGGGAAGAAACTTCAGCGCGACAAAACGGTGCAACTTCGTGTCCTCGGCCTTGTAAACGACGCCCATTCCGCCGCCGCCGAGTTTTTCAAGAACGCGATAGTGGGAGATCGTCCGACCGGAAAGTGGGGAAGAATCGACCATCGACGCGCATCTTAGGCCGTGCTCACGGGCAAGTCAATCTGAACGGACGGAGTAAATTTACGCTGCTGGGTGGCCTGAGAGATCCGTGCCTTACTTGAGCTGGGCGTCATCGCTGCGAAAGCGGAGTACGCATATGCCGCGCGGCTTTTGGCGGTGTCGGCGTTGCATGGTATCCGCCGGACGAGGCAGAGATGTGCGCGCACGGCGATGGGCATGTTTACGATTCCGCGATACCATCGTTCAATTGCTTTGCTCACCTCACGTCTGGGTAAATCGCAATGGTTCGAGAAGGACGTCGATCGGCCTTGGAAGACTTTTTTGCGAAGGAGAACACACCATGTCTGAACTTGTGACGAAATCTGTGCCGCAGGAACAACAAGAACAGAAGATAGGAGCACGCACCGCCGTGGAACGTACCGCTGGCTTCACTATCGTTGCGACCGCCGTGGGAGTGCTCGCCGTCCTAGCCGCCACGGCTGTTTACGCACAGGTCAAATACTCGCTGAAATCGCCGAGCGGGATCGCGTTCTCCGACTTCAGGGGATACGAGGATTGGGCTGACGTCTCTTCGGCCCGGACCACCGATATACTCAAGGTAATCGTCGCCAATCCGAGGATGATCACCGCGTTCAAGGCCGGCGTTCCCGGCAACAGCCAGCCTTTCCCCGATGGCTCGATGATCGTGAAGCTCCAGTGGAAGCTGAAGAAGAGCACGGAGGCCCCTTTCGCGGTGGAGGTGCCAGACGTCTTTTCCCAGGCTTTTGTAATGGAAAAGGACAGCAAGAGATTTCCAAAAAGCGGCGGATGGGGATACGCGGTTTTCAACTACGACGCGGCGTCGGACAAGTTCACCGCCGATCCCAAAAGCCTCTCAGACTGCGGATACACGTGCCATACGCCAGTTAAGGCGAAGGATTACATCTTCCATCCGTACCAGAAGCGTTGAACCGTGGCTGTCCACGATGTCAAGCTTCCGGCGCGGCGCGGTCTTAAAAGGCCAGTGGGATGCCCGAAGGCTGCCATATACCACACCAACCGACGTGGTCCGCAAGGGTCGGCGCTGCGGCCACCGCAAGTTGCTGATTCAGCGTGGCCGGGAGTCGATATGCTAGTAATCGATGATTAGACCGCAAGAGAAGAACGTAGAAGTGGTGTTGCCTCAATTCCAAGCTGCCCGGAGCGAAAGGGGCGACCGGGGCGAGATGGATTTACCTGGGGCACAACGACCCAGGCTGGAGCTGCAATGACCGCCTTCCCCATCGCAGATTACTCCTGCGAGAACTGGACAAACAATGTATATCCCCAGGTAGGCGCAGGCGGCACACCGGGCGAGGTCGGGCACCACAGGTCATTGGGATCTTGTGCACACTCACTCAGGAACTCACTTGCTTCTAGCAGTAGTTCCCGTCGAGGCGGCAACTGGCAAACTCATAGAGAAAACCCGGGGGTGGGTCTCATGTGGTGTTGTCCACGGCCATCCCCGGGCGCAGAGGGGCTCAACTGGGAAAGTTCGGTTAGGCACTTGTTCTGCCGCTCCACTTGAGCCGTATAATTCCCCGTTCGCCCGCGCTTCGGAGGAATGTAGCCGTGAAATCTTCAAAACTCTTCGCCCTAGCCGTTTTATTGTCATGGTCATCTATTCTCTCAGCTCAATCCAATTCCCTCTCCTCTCCAAACGGTCAGTTGCAAATCAGCTTTTCGGTTGTGAATGATGGCCCGCAGAAAGGACAACTCATCTACGACCTTGCCTTTCGCGGCAAGCCGGTTCTAGTTCGTTCACCCCTGGGGATGGACATTCGGGGCGAGCAACCGCTGGGCACCAATGTCCAAATGGTTTCTTCCACTCCGTCTTCCCAGGTGGACGAAACCTACACCATTCCAGCCGGCAAATCGAATCCCGTTCGTAATTTTTACAACACGATTTCTGTTGCCCTGCTCGAGCCGGGAAACTTCGGACGTCATTTTTCCATTGAGGCTCGTGCTTACGACGATGGCGTCGCTTTCCGCTACGTCATCCCCGACCTGGACGGATCGAATTCGGTCTATATCGTCAATGAACTAACCCAGTTTCAGTTCAGCAAGGACGCCATGACCTACCCCCTCATCCTGGTCAACTACCGCAGCTCCTGGGAAGACAGCTATCACACGTTGCCCGTAGGCAGTATCCATCCTGACTGGCTTGTCGCTGCCCCGCTCCTCGCCGAAGTTCCGGGCGTAGCCTGGCTCGCAATCACCGAAGCTGACATCGAGAACTATTCCGGAATGTATTTGCAGTCCGTGGAAGGCGACGGCAATGAGCGCATTCTCAAGGCCCGCCTCTCTCCCCGTTTGGATGTGCCCGGCGTCTCCGTGATCGGCCCAACACCGCTACACTCGCCCTGGCGCGCCATTATGGTGGCCGACAATCCCGGCCGCTTGATCGAGTCCAACCTAGTCATCAATCTCAACCCTCCCTGCGCCATTGCTGACACTTCGTGGATCAAGCCCGGCAAAGCCGCCTGGGATTGGTGGTCAGGCTCCTACGCAGAAGGAGTGGACAAGCCCGGCATGAATACGGCCACCATGAAGCACTACATTGACTTTGCTTCTAAGTCGCACTTCGAGTACATGATGATCGATGCGTTCTGGGCCGCTCACACCAACGGTCCCGATGCCTCCGGCGCCGATCTCACTCAGACTCAGCCGGACATCAACATGCCCGAGATCCTCGACTTCGCCCGCTCGAAAAATGTTCGCGTTTGGCTCTGGGCCCACTGGGCCGATCTCGACACCCAAATGGATGAAGCGTTTCCGCTGTTCGAAAAGTGGGGCGTCGTCGGCGTCAAGATTGACCAGATGGACCGCGACGACCAGTGGATGGTGGACTTCTACCGGAGAACCGTGAAGAAGGCCGCCGAGCATCATTTGATGGTTGACTTCCACGGCGCATTCAAGCCCGACGGGCTGCGCCGTACTTACCCCAATCTGATGACGCGGGAAGGACTGATGGGCCTCGAATACAACAAGTGGAGTGAACGCGTAACTCCGGATCACAACGTGATGCTGGCCTTCACTCGCATGCTGGCCGGCCCAATGGACTACACTCCCGGAGGTTTTCGTAATACCACGCGCGAACAGTTTGAGGCGCGCGAGCTGCGTCCTGAGGTCATGGGAACCCGCGCTCACCAGACGGCCCTGTTTGTCGTGTTCGAAAGTCCCTTCGAGATGGCCGCGGACTATCCGGAAGCTTATGCTGGCCAGAAAGAGTTGGACTTCATCAGTGCCGTGCCCACCAGCTGGGATGAAACGCGTGTGCTCAACGCGAAAGTTGGGGACTACGTGACCATCGCTCGCCGCCGCGGAGCGGAGTGGTACATCGGAAGCATCGCCGGCTGGCACGGCGCCGACCTGGATATTCCGCTGAATTTCCTCGGCCCCGGTCAGTACATCGCCGAAATTTACTCCGACGCTTCCGACGCGGCAGAGACTCCCACGCGCTGCACGCTCGCGCGTATGCCAGTCTCCCAATCAACCGTTCTCAAAGCCAAGCTAGTCACCGGAGGCGGACAGGCGATTCGCATTCGCCCGGCTACAACTGCGGACGCGCCTGCGAAGAAACATTAGAAGAAAGCATTCGTAGTGGAAGGCAGAGACGGGTTCTCTCGGTGCAATTGTCATTCCGACGATAAGCACAGCGAAGAGGAGAAATCCGTTTTGGCTGAAGGCGATTCGCGCAAGCCAGTTTCGGGCGAACCTGCCGGATGACTTTGAAATGCCCCGGCACATATTCCAGCATCTCCGAGACATCTTCGCCGAGAGGTTTCAGTTTTCCGCCACAGTCCTGCGCCTATGATTGCTGGTTCCGGTCCAAATTCGCCATGCGAACACCTTCCGGGAGGGTCCGATGCGGCGGCTAGCGGCTCCCAAAGCTATATTCGGCGTTGCCCGCAGAAGTGCAGCAGTGCTACTGCTTAGCGTGTACTGTTGCTATTGTGCGTTGTGCGCGAATCAGCTCGAAATCGCCGGAAAAGTTCTCGACACGGCAGGCAACCCGATTGTGGACGCAACGGTGATGGTATATCACGCGGGTCCTACGACCGGTTACAGTCTGTTCTGCCCGAGCTGCTACGCGGATTGTGGCAACCGCGCGGTTACAGACTCCAACGGGATGTTTAGTTTCCATCATTTGAGTTCGGGCCTGTGGTTTAAATTGCTCGTCGCTAAGACCGGCTACGAGCCCAGATTCGTCGAGAAGGTAATTCCGACGACGGATGTGCCAGTCACCGCCACTCTCGATGCCAGGCCGAGAATCGGCGATCCAAATCGGGCCTTTCGCGGGCGAATTGTGGATTCCAATGGTCTCGCACAGCATGATGCGATGGTGCAGCTCGTCGGTGTGCTGTGGGACGCCAAAACTGCCCTCACGCTGGACGAAGACAATATTTGTTTCGGCAGCGCTGGGCGCTACGGGGATCGTGGAGAGCCACATTGAGAATCGGTCTATGCGGTGTTGCGCTTTTGCTTTTCAGTGTTTTGATGGCTAGGCCTATTGTTGGGTCTGGGTCGCCCTTGCAGGGAATAGACGAGTGGGATGCGTTGGACAGGTCTCTAAGAGAGGCCACATCGATCCACCCAAAGAATGGCTTTGTACCGGATGAACTTACGGCAGTCAAGATAGGCGAAGCGGCCGCAGTCGCGCAATTTGGCGAAGCAACTATCTCCCGGGAGAGGCCCTTTCGCGCACGACTGCGCGGAGATGTGTGGACCGTTCGAGGAACCCTACATCCCCAAGGGGTCTACGGGGGAACGGCGATAATTAAGCTCAGCAAGACGGACGCGAGGATTTTGCTCATGGTTCACCAGGAGTGAGCTGGAGCGGCCAACTAGATGAGGGCGTGCCGTTGCCGTGCTCCGTTAAGGATGCCCAACCCCACGGGGGAAGTATGCCTATGGCATTGTGGACCCAGAACCCGGCGATTACGCACAGGCAGAGTACGACAACCACGCCGGTGTCCACCAGCAGGCGATATGGTTTCGATTATGTACGGTGCACCTGTCGTGTCAACTGATTGGTGGGTGGACTTTTCCCGTCGGGAAAAACGGCACCGCCGGACTGTCGGTAAAGTACTCCTGGTCAATGCGGAGAGGATGAAAGAGCATATGGGGCGAAGCCGTGCCGCGTTTCTGGGACTAACTACCGAGGCCATCGAGACGGTACGTCAGGCGATGAAAAAAGGTAACGTGCACATAGCGTACTGAATTCAGCATCGCCAAAAGCGCCCGAGGAACGCCGCAACAAACGCGCGCGCGGTCCGCACGACTTTCCGTGGTCACCCCCTTGACAACATACTCGGATTCCGATATAACGAAATCCGAGTATGACAAACGATTTCGATAAATTTCTGCCTCTCTCCCCTGCGGCGCTGCACATACTGCTGGCTCTCGTGAGTGAAGACCGTCACGGATACGGGATCATGCAGGAAGTAGCTCGTCAATCCGAGGACCGGTACAAATTGGGTCCCGGGACGTTATACGACAATCTGGAAAAGCTCTTGAATCAAGGTGTCGTCGAAGAATCTACCCGACGCTCTTTAGCCGATGATCCCAGGCGTCGCTATTATCGGTTGACAGGATTCGGCCGCCGCCTGCTGGCAACTGAGATCACGAGGCTCGAAGGCGTGGTTCGCAAGGCGAGGTCGCACTTGCGACTTCGGCCTGAGAAGGCGTGATGATGAGGCGAGCGTATGGCTGCCTGGTTTGGTTGCATCCTGCTACTTTTCGGCGGCAGTTTGAGGAAGAAATGCTGTGGATCTTCGACGAAGCCGCGGATGCATGGGGCACCACGGCGTCGCTGATTGCGGACGCCACGGTCTCTCTCCTTCGGCAGTGGCTCCTGCGCTCAGGACTGTGGCGATGGATAGTCGCGGGCATCGCCGGTACCATCCCACTCATTCTTGCATTCGGAACCTTCCTACCGTGGGAGAAGATCCTGGGTAGGTGAGCCTCTCAACAGACTAACGACTGTCAACCAGTTTAGGATGGAGGAATCCTTGTTGAACCGGCGGGTGAAGATTGCTCTCAAGAGCTTCCTATTCCTCCTAATCGCGGCATTCGTTACGGGCGTCCTTTACGAGCAAATCGGGCGTAGGCGTGACCGAGCGCGGTTTCCACAAATCGGCAGGTCCGTGGACATTGGCGGCAGGACTCTCAACATCTTCTGCTCGGGAGCAGGTGCGCCTCCAGTGATCTTCGAGTCCGGCGGACCCGGCCCCGGTATCGAATGGAAGCCGTTTCAGGCAGAAGTTGCAAAGTTCACACAAGCCTGCTGGTACGACCGTGCGGCCGAGGGTTGGAGCGATGCCGGTCCCTTCCCACGAACCAGCAATGCAATTGCTAAGGATCTTCACGAGCTCTTGAAGCGAGCGGGAGTGCCGCCGCCGTACGTCTTTGCTGGGGCGTCGCTGGGCGGTCTGAATTCCCGCGTTTACGGCGGTCTCTACCGGAATGAAGTAGCTGGCATGGTGCTCATTGACTCGGCGCACGAAGATGAATTACAGCGCGCACCCAAGTTCTATCTCGGCCGCACCGCCCCGCGATTCCTCTGGCACCCTCTCCAACTAGCATTCCAGGCGGCGGAGTTCGTTGGCTTGCTGCGGTTTACGCAGTCATTTCCCGCACAAGGCAAGGATTTCTCGCGAATGACCAACGACGAGATGATGATGGTCCTGAGGCATCGGCCGAAGTCGTTGGTGGGAAACGTCTCGGTGGGCATTGTTTTGCCTGAAAGCTTTGCTGAGGCAGCGCTGGTAACGAGACTGGGAGATTTTCCCTTGATCGTGCTGACCGCGGGTCAGCCCCTCGATTTCGGAAATGCGGAACTAAACCGGCAGGCTGCGGCGTATCAACAGGTATGGATTCACGAAATACAACCGAAGCTGGTGAGTCTTTCAACGCGCGGACGCCAAATCGTCGTTCCAAATGCCAACCATGGCACCATCCCGCAAGAACTCATCATCAGCTCCATCCGCGAGGTCGTAATGGAAGCTCGCGGCGTATCGGCGAACCATTAGCGAGGTAAGCCGGGACTTGCCCAACAACACCCAGTAATCGAGCAATCGGGAGGATCTATGGTTGGTCGACGGCGGGGCGTTCGAGGCGCTCGATCGTGTAGACCGGTAAGATGAGGTTTTGCCGATGCAGTTCGAGACCCAGTTTGCCCAATACCGTGAAGATCGTGGGGAGGCCGGAGAAGTCCACTCGCCCATTACCGTTTGGCGGCGGAGGGGGCAGTCGCATTGGAAGCCAGCCTTCCGTGTGAATGGTGAACAGGCCGCTAAGATTGGTGCGGTTCATGGGTGGAAGATCGGTCCAGTTCTCGATGTAGCAGACCAGGTCGTCCATACTTACAGCGTTTGCGTTCAGCGGATGACCGAAGCCGATGACAAAGGTATGGCAGCCTTCTGGCGCGGTATCGAAGATGCAATCTTTCGGGGTGTCCGCTGAACGTTGTAGCCGTAGGCCGCTGCTCGAAATGGTCATCGCATAGGTTGGCATGCGGTGACGGTCGACTCGCATCACGAGTCTGAAACGGTCGGCGAGCAAACGGCGGATCATCTGCTTCACTCTGAGTTGCGTTTCCCTGTCCCTAGAAGTCGTCTTGATGACATAGGGGGACGCTTTGGCTTCTATATCGTATCTGTCGCCGTAGATCCAATCGGGGAGAGAGTTGAGGCGAGGCGAAGGGTTGGAGGGCACATCGTATGCGTAACTAATAAGATCGATCACAAGGACAGCATGAGCGATGAGTTCTCCGTCAGGTAGGACCTGCAGGTGCATGTTGCGCGGGTCGACTGAGCGAACAGGTTTTATTGTGATCTTCTCAAATGTTTGAGCCTGACCGAGTGCGGGTACAGCTACGAAGATGCATACAAGCGCCCAGCGGAACAGAGACATAGCCCACCTCTCCAATACCCGAACTTGGCGGCTTTCACCTCGCTTGAATCATATTCCAGAATCGGCTGATGGCTGACGCGCATAAAAGGTGTTTCGATGTCGTGGCCGTCTGGCGATTTGATCGTTTCGCGGTCAGTGTCCCACTTGCTCCGAGCACTGGAAACCTTTAGCGCCTTGGGTATAGCTTTCGTTAGCCTCAGCGAACAGATGGACCGCACCACTCCGACTGGGAAGATGGTATTCACCGTTTTGGGTGCCGTAGCGGAATTGGAACGGAGCCTCATCGCTGAACGCGTCCGTGCCGGACTCCGCAACGCGAGAGCGAAGGGTAAAACATCGGGCCGTCCACGTGTCACCGTGGACGCCGCTAGGATTGGCCGGCTACGCGCACAGGGACGTTCTATACGCGAGATTGCCGACGACCTAGGATATTCCCGCGGAGTTGTCCATAAAACCCTTGGAAATCGTGGCCCCGCCGTGTTGCAACTACAGCCGATTAGCACAACCCATTTCGCGTCCCACAAAGAGTTGATTGATGGACATGAAACGCCACGAATCCCTCAGCCGAGGGGAAGCTCTGCCATACTGGTTGGGTAGGAATCTTCAGCTAGGGGGGAAAGGCGTATGTTCTGCTCCTCAAAACCTAGTCGAAACTCAATTAATGCATTCATCTCCGCTCAGCAGAATCAGAAATTCTCGTACGGTGAGGTTGGGTATTCCCGTCGAGGGCAGACAAGAGGATATGCCATCGACCACAATAGAATTAAGTTGGGTCAAGGCGTCGATATTTTTGAACGGGCAAAGCAGGCTATCACGCAGTGGAAAATGTTCGATATGCACTGGATTGATCTATGTTGGCCAGATACACCCATCGAGCCGGGCTTGACTGTTGCAGTCGTGATATCGCATTTCGGATTCTGGTCGATAAACGCCTGTCGTATCGTTTACGTGATCGGCGGACGCAATTCGTCGACGACGTATGGGTTTGCGTACGGCACTCTACCCGAGCACGGCGAAATCGGAGAAGAACGGTTCACGGTTGAATTTAACACTGATGATGAAACGGTCTGGTATGACCTTTATGCGTTCTCGCGACCCAGAATGCTGGTGCGTTTTGCCTATCCGTTCGCCAGGGCGTTGCAGAAACACTTTGCCCGAGACTCAAAGGCAGCTATGTACAGGGCGGTTCAATGCACCTGAAGTACTCGAAACACCCGGGTTTACGAACGATAGGCTTCTCGAAGCGCCCTCTTCCCATCCCACATGATTAATGGACACCATACGCCGCGAATTCTCCAAACGGCGGTACGATTGGCATGGAAATCGAATCTGCTTTCTTTTCGCCGGAAGACTCGGCTTCGTGACAACTTTCGACCTGAATGATAACGAGGTTAGGCGCTCCCTCGCGGAGACGATAGCTTGGTGCGCGAGTCAGGGCATTACAGCGACTCCTGAGGAAACTCAGGATGTCTCGTATCGCCGAAGAATCACTAAGCAGGGAAACGAACTGAGGATGGGTGCCTTTGTCAGGCATCAGGGATTCTGGAACAAATTATTTCGACGCGATTATCGCAATAGTCGCGAATGGCAACTCGGCAAGGAGTTGTTGCGCCGGGCAGACCCGCACTCACTTCCGATCCCGTTGGCGAACCAGCTACGCAGTCCCGATCTGAGGCCCGATAGGAGTATCGAGGAAACTCAAATCGAAGAGGATAGAAAGACACTCGTACGGTCAGTCGTTTCTAAACGCAGTGATTTGATCCGTCTCCGGGGGGAATCGGTGACTTTGGGAGTTGATGATGAGTCAACCAAAGGCCGTCTGCTCCTCTATACTCCGGACGAGACCGGTAAAGATGGCGCGTCTGAGTATGCGTCGCTCGGCTTTTTCAATCAGTGTGACGCTCCCCCATGGGACACGTGGATAGCCTATTCGGACAGGACTCTGCTCGCTTGGGTGCCTACCGAACTTGTTGGGCTCGCGCAAAGAGGCATTGACGACAACCCACTGGAATGCATCGCGTGGTTCAGCTGGTTCGAATCTACCAACGTGTGAGGGGGGAACTGCGTGACTGTCGCCATCAGGCGATTGGCACTCAGAACCGAGGCCAGGAAGCGCTCTGATCTTTGAGCCGGAACCTACATTAGCCATCGCCGGGGTGATCATTTTCACGGTGCGGGGCGCGCCGCGCCGTTGTTCCGGTCCCCGAAACCGCGAGCGCTCAGCACCGGAATGTGATGCAGACGGCGGCCAGGACGCCACTGTACAGCGGTGGAGAGTCCAAGGGTTCTTTGACCAATTCACCGCTGGGGCCGCTGAAAGTGAGCTCGTAGCCCAGAGGTCGATTACTTACAAACGGCATAGTGCAGTTTGACCACGCCGTCTCTGAACTTGGTGGACGAGATCAGTCTGAGTGGCACTGTCCGCCGTTCAGGCGCCATCAATGGAATGCCTTGGCCTATGAAAGTTGGGATCACGTTCATTACGAACTCGTCGATCTCTCCGGCGTCGAGAAATGACGCGATGATGCCACTGCCACCCATGATCCAGATGTCTTTCCCCTTTTCCTGCCGCAGACGGATTGCGAACGCTTTGATTGGTTCGCTCACAAACTCAACGCCCGCCGGCGCTGCTGAGCTCGGCAGAGTGCGTGTGAAGACATAGTTCTTAACGCTGGTATCGAACCCCGCCCCAGGTATGCCTTTCTTTTGAAAGTCGATCGCCATATCGCATGTCTTCCTGCCCCACAGAATGGTGTCGATCGATTTATAGAAAGCACTCATGCCGTAGGCGCCCTTCGGGTGCGGACGGTCAAGCCAGTCAACCGAGCCGTCGAGGCGACCAATAAAGCCGTCGGCACTCACGGCGATGTGGACAATGATTTTTCGTTGGCCTGGCATAGAGATTGTGGCCCGATCCTAGTACGCGACGCCCGGGATTTCAATAGGTGGGCAAGCATTAGGTGGGCAAGCAGTCAGCCCGTGCCAGCCGCGTCGATCGAGATGCCTGGTAGGGCCACCGGTCACCGTTCTTCGCGTCCCGATAAACCCGGGTGCTCCCGAAATCCCATTTAGAACAAAAACGGGACGAGGCGTCGCGTCCGGCGCATATACTCCTTATAAGGCTCCCCCAGGGCTCCGACGAGCGCGGCTTCCTCAACGGATATTCGGTATGCATAAGCAGCTCCCATGCAGGCAAGAAGAGCGAGAAGTCCGACCCAGTTCCCAAGCGCCAGGCCCAGTCCGATAAGAGTGATGAGAGCGCCGCTGTAGGAGGGATGGCGGATGTAGCGATAAGGTCCGACTTCAATGACGGTTTGTCCTGCGTGAACCGCAACATCGTAGGTAAAAAAACGGCCCAAAACTGACATTGCGTAAAAACGGAAGGCTATCCCCACGAGCATGAGCCCAATTCCGATGAAGAAGAGCGAAGTCCGCTTCCACACAATGGTGGCTTGTGGGAGGCGAAAGGAGAGTGCAAAGTCCAATCCCAGAGCGAGCCAAAGGAGGAGCATGATGAACCGGAAGGAGCCTCGATCGCGAGCCTTTGCGATGTCGAGGGATCGCTTGGTTCTAAACCCGATGGTTTCCAGCACGATCCACAATGCATAGGTAGCCCAGAAGAGAATCGCGTAGGCAGGTCCACCGGAAAAGGGCAAGGGATGCAATTGAAAGTTACCCAATCAAGGACAAGCAATTGTACGCTTCCAGGTATGGACTGAGGTAAACGGTTTGGCCGGAGTCTAGCCAATGCCCAATTTCCGGATTGCTTGAATCTCCGGCAGTAGCCTGGGGCTCAACCACCTGGCCACCGTCCATAGTGCCGGTTGGCAAGTACGTACGGTGCCCACCCCGCCCGCCGGCGGCCGGCGAGGTTGAGATGTCGTTGGAGATTAATTTGGCCGCCTCGCCTAGCCGCCAGCAGAAAAGGGGCATGGTACGATCACCACATGTGGCCTTGGAGACGAACACCAAACAGAGATGGATTCCCGAGCGGATTCAAGGTTCAGCAGATTGGAGCAACCCGAAAGGCCATCGCTGAGCTTCCGGCGCCGGAGATCGCGAGGCATTTTCGTGAACATCCTGGAATAGCCAGAGCATTACTGAGTGAATCCTATGACAAGCGATACACTCCGTCGACTTTCATCGCCGAGGAAGCCGACGGATTCAGGGTTGGCTGGTTTACAAAGGCTGCGAGATCCGAGTGTGTTAAGGAATTTTCCGATTTGGCTGATGCTGCTACTGACTATCTCTTGTTCTCGCTTGGCAAGAGTCGATGGACGCCACCAAGTGATGGAAGTTCAAATTGAGGAATCTCAACTGACCCACTATTCCCCCATTGCGTTGCTGGCCAAAGTCTTCAGTCGCTCTGCTGATACCATTCAAACGATTTTAGCGTTCGCACTCGCTAGTGCCCCCCGGTGGGCTCTACGCCCATTACTCCGATAAGCGGCCGCAGCGGCGAGTGGTAGGCTCGAGCGCAGCATCGACGGGTGCGCCAAATAGAAATTGTCGTTCGGAAATACGCGCGCGAGGAATCGATACGACTCTCGCGCGACCAAGCCTTCCCAATTTAGAGGGAGAAAAAACTATGTTGAAGCTGGCTTTTAAAGTAGCTCTTGGCGTGTTTTGCGCTTTTGCGTTCCTGGCCCAGTCGAGCGTCGCGGTTCCACCACCGAAACCTAAGCCTGTTCGGGCGGTTATTGAAACCGACGCTGGCAACTTCACTGTGGAGGTCGACACGGTCCATGCTCCGGCGACCTCAACGAACTTCCTGAAGTATGTCGATGCCGGCTTGTACGACGGCAAAAGCAGTTTCTACCGGAGCGTGCGGCCCGACGACGAGACGAATAACACTAGCCCAATCAACGTCATTGATGGGGATATCGACCGCGACCACGCCCAGGACAAGTTCCCGCCGATTCCCTTGGAGCGGACCAGCGTCACCGGCCTTCATCACGTGACTGGCACGATCTCGATGGGGCGAGAAAAGGACGCCGACTCGGCTCAGAGCGAAATATTCGTCTGCCTCGCAGATACACCCTCCCTGGATTTCGGCGGGATGCGCAATCCCGATGGCCAGGGCTTCGCGGCGTTCGGCAGGGTCGTTAGTGGCATGGATGTGGTGAAGAAGATCTGGCAGGCGCCCGTTCAACCGGGAAAGCAGAGACTGGTGACCGCGGTGAGAATTATCAAGGTGCACCGAGAATAGAACGGTATGACATCGGAGCGGGCGCGCGGCCTTCATCGCTGCCAAAGCGGAGTACGCCAAGCTGCAATGAATGACCGCGATGGTGCAGGCTCGTTACTCCGACCGAAAATCAAGAAGTGAAGAAATGAAAGTGGCTCGCGGTGCCCTCGGAGATGTTCGCCTCATCCTTTGGCGTTGGGCCAATTCAGCCACCCTCGCGATCCACTCTCCGAGAACTGCGTCATTGCTTCCGTTTGCCGCTAACCACGCGAGTTACACTTTTGTTCGTTTTCTTCGACCGCGCGGAGTTCGGCGCTTCGGCGCGGCGTTGCGGGTCACAAACTTGTGGGCCAGGCCGAGCAAGTCGCGCAACACATCGGGATTGACGCGAGACAGGCGCACCAGCACGGCGCTATAACCGACGTAATGGTCGGTCACGTAGTAGACATCAGGGGCCTCGGCGAGCAACTCAGCGCGATCATCAAAATCCATGCGGACCACGATTGAGTCAGGTTCGGCCGAGCGATTAGCGGGAACACACACCAGGAGTTTTCCATGAACCTTGAGTGCCGGGAGCCCGTACGCTGTGCTCGCCTCCACGCCGGGCAAACCAAGTCCGATATTCCGAACCGTGTCGAAGTTGATCGTGCTCTTAGGCATTGGTCAGCGCAATTCCGTAGGAACCATTGAAACGTATTTCCCAGGCTGGCGCGGGGCAATCCATTTATTTGACGGACGGCATTTTAGCGCAGCTTCTCGATCTGTTGCTGCACCTGGCTCCGAAATTCGAGCGGATGTGCCACTTTATGAAATGGCTCGGGGCTTCCGCCGGTCCCGATCACCACGATCGAACCGTACCCCAGAATCCTACCGAGCGCCGTCTCACTCACTTCGATGCTCTCCACTTTGTTCAGCAGCATTTCGATGGTCTTCCGGCTGGCTAGGCCGGTCTTGATCACTACGCGTCGATTTGTCACCGCCATTTCCGTCGCGCTTCGCCGCGCCATGCCCATCAGAATCGCCACGATACCGCAAACCAGCAACACAATTCCGCCGCCTTCCATGATGTGCAAGGTCCTGTCTTCAATTCCACTCTGGCTGAGTGCGTAATAGAGCAGAAGCACTCCGGGAAGGGCCAGCAGCAAGCATCCCACCACCAAGTGCCCCAGCATCACGATCCAATGGAGCCTGGTCTGGTAAACCACCGTTTCGCCGGGAACCAAATTCGCTTCTACGTAACTCATATGCTCCTTCCCTGAATTACTCAGGCGAGACGAATCCACCCGTTATTGGTTACCATCCGGCGTCTATGTGCCCATGTTGTAGTGGAAAAACAGACGCATCTCCATGAAGGGTTGAGGAAAATTGCGTGGCAAATGGTCGAAGGGTGCCGCGTTTCGAATCGCGTTTAGGCTCGCATCGTCCAAATCTTGTTTGCCTGAACTTGACGATATCTTCAAAGAAGAATCGAGCAGCTTCCCGTCCTGCTGCACTCGAAATTGAACCGAAACCGCTCCTTTATCACCTCGCCGGGCTGAGTCAGGCATGCCTTGATACCACTTCCGTTTAACGGACGACATCAAGGAAGTTAAGTAAGGTCTAACATCCACGCCTTTCGGGTCAGTGAGCAGCTCAATGCCAGGGGTAGATTCGGTAGACGCAGACGAAGGTTGTTGCGATGCCGCTGGCATTGGGTAGGCCACCGCTAGTTTCAAAATCAGGATTTGTCCTACCGCCAGAAGCGTCAGAGCAATAAGACGATTGGGGGAAAACAATCGCACGGCGTTACTCCCAGAATGTTTTCCAGTAGGTTCGGAAAACGCTGGCACCTCAAAGACTACACCACACTCACAAAATAGTCGGTAGAGCGTTACCCACGCGCACTAGGCTTCCGGCAATGGCGGGCAGCCCGGAAACTCGCTCAATGAAGTGTTGCCGATATATCCCAGGTCGGCGATGCCGATCTTGCTGGTGTAAAAGCCATCGCAGGTCAACTGCCGGAGAAATGCGAAGAACGCGACTCCTTGGCTCACCTCGGGGTTCTGTTTGGCATTTTTCCGGTAGGCAATCAAGTCCAGCACTTCCTTACGCTGCTCCGGTGCGCAGTCCAAGTATTGCTTCTCGTACCGGTCGGTGCAGAAATTGTCCAACCACATCAATCCGCCGCCGAGTTTGGCCTGATGCTGGTCGTTTTCGCTGGTCAGCAGGTCGATAAATTCCGGCGCGCCGGCTTCCACCGCTCCGCCCGAACGATCGTCTTTGGGAATGATCGAGTCGCACAGCGAGATCAACGTTTCATACCCACGCACTGAAAAATATTTTGGCGCGTACTTCCCTGCCGGTGACGCCGCCTTCTCGTTCTGTACCAGCAGGTGCGCGTATTCCGCCGCCGCCGCGGGAATCACCTGTAGCACCGACCCGCCCACAGCGCCGAGCGCCAGGGTTCTCAGAATGTCCCGTCGCGCCAGTCCTTGCGTTGTCGTCACGATTTCCCCTTTCTTCTCTTTCTTCCCGTCGTGCTGTTTCTTCTCTGGGCGCAGCGCGTCTGTGCGGCGAATTCACTTCTTCCCGGCTCCTACAAATTTCCTTTCTTGGCCTGATCCACCAGATATTCCGACGCGCGCCATGCCAGCGCCATGATCGTTAATGTCGGATTCTTGTCCGGATTGCTGACCATCGGGGCGCCGTCCATCACAAAAAGATTGTTCACGTCGTGCGCCTGGCAATACCCGTTCAGCACCGACGTCTTCGGGTCGGCGCCCATTCTCGCGGTTCCCACCTCGTGAATGATCCTCCCGCCTTCCATAATCCCGTATGGATAAGGACCGTCGATGTCGGTCTTGGTCAAATACTCGCCTCCTGCGGTCTCGACAATGGACCTGAACACCTCCTGCATATCTTGCGCCTGCCTCAACTCGTATTCGCTCCACTTGAAGTGAAATCTCAGCGCCGGGATTCCCCATTGATCCACCACTTCGGGATCGATCTCGCAGTATGAATCCGAATTCGGAATCATCTCCCCACGCCCGGCAAAGCCGATGGTCGTCCCGTAAGTCTGCCTCGCTCTCCGTTTCAAGCCGAGCCCGTAGCCTTCCTCGCGGTCGCACAGTCCGTCGAACATTCCCACATCCGGCATCTCTTGCCCGCCATACAATTCGATATGATACCCGCGCGGGAAATCATTCTTGCGGTCGAATTTCCACCACGGCACGTACATGTGCATTCCACCGGTGCCATCGTGGTTGTGCCTCGGCATCCGCTCGAGCTGCGGGAAATATCCGGTCCCGTGGCTCCCCACCGAGTCCATCAAGTATCGTCCCACTGTCCCTGACGAATTCGCCAAGCCGTCGGAAAACACCGGAGACTTGGAGTTGAGCAGCAACCGCGCGGATTCGCACGAACTGGCCGCCAGCACCACCGCGCGCGCGCTGATTCTTCTTTCCTCGCGCGTGGCTTTGTCGATGTAGGAAACCCCCTGCGCTTTTCCGTCCTTGCCGACCAACACCTCGCGGGCCATGGCCCCGGTGATCAGTGTCAGCTTGCCGGTGTGCATCGCCGGCGGAATCAGCACCTGGCTCGAACTGAAATTCGATCCGGTAATGCATCCCCGACCGCACTGCCCACAGTAGTGGCACGGCACCCGTCCGTTCAGCGCACGGGTCAAAATCGCCAGCCGCGACGGAATACAGATGATGTTCAGGTGGTCGCAGGCTTTCTTGAGGATCAGCTCGGTGCAGCGGGGTTTCGGCGGCGGCAGAAACACACCGTCCGGCGCGCTCGACACATTTTCTTTTGTGCCGAACACGCCGATGTATCCCTCTACTTTGTCGTAGTACGGCGCGATGTCCTCATAACCGATCGGCCAGTCTGTGCCCAGGCCGTCGCGCGTATACGACTGGAAATCGATCGGAGAAAACCGTAGCGCGATCCGCCCCCAGTGATTGGTGCGCCCTCCCACAATCCGCGAGCGGAACCACTGGAAACTCCCTCCGGGCGCCGCGGTGTACGGCTCGCCCTCGATCGTCCAAGCTCCGTTGGGCGCCAAGAACTCGGTGAAATTTGCGATCGCTAACCCGCCCACACCCGCACCTCGATGTGGCAATTCATATGGCCAGGTGAACATCTTGAAATCTTTTTCGGGATTTAGCGGCGGCCCAGCCTCCAGCATCGCCACGGTGAGACCACCCTCGGTGAGAATCTTCGCTGCCATGCCGCCGCCGGCGCCAGAACCGACCACGCACACGTCATAAGTCTTCGGCGAACGCGTGATTTGAGGCATTGAGCGGCTCCCTAACTGCGATGCATTTTTCCGCCGGTGCGGAGATTACTTCTCAACCGCGAATCGCCGCCGATCAGGCGCCCTGCAGCAACTCGTTGCGCACATTCTTTAGCACGTACGCTGCGCGCTCGACGCCCACCTCACCGGTCAAAATCGGATCCTCATTTTCGATGCTCAGAATGCCCTCATACCCGACATCCATGTACGCCTTCACGATCGCCTTCCACTCGCTCGCGCTGTGCCCGTAGCCCACGGCACGAAACGTTTCGGAGGCCTGCGGAAGATCCGCGGTATCGAACGCGAAGTTCAATACCCCGTACTTGGCGGTGTTCTCCGGGAAAGAGACGGTGTCCTTCATGTGCGCGTGGAAAATCGCCCCTTGCTTTCCCAAGAAGTGGATCACTTCCACCGGATCGCATCCTTGCCAGAACAAATGGCTCAAGTCGCAATTTGCGCCGATCTCTTCACCCACCGCTTCGCGCAATTTCATCAGCGTTCGCGGGTTGTAAACCACGAAGTTAGGATGCATCTCAAATGCCAGCCTGTGAATGCCGTGCTGCCGCGCGAACTTCGCCGCTTCTTTCCAGTACGGGATCACTTTTTCTTTCCACTGCCAGTCCTGCATTTCTGCGTATTCCGGAGGCCAGCGGTAGGTAATCCAATTCGGCTGGGTATCCACGGGGGTTCCGCCGGGACAACCCGAAAATCCCACAATTACCTTCACGTCCAACCGTTCCGCCAGCAGAACGGTCTTTCGAAATGTCTCCGCGTCGTGCGCCGCGTGTTTCGCATCCGGATGCACCGGATTGCCGTGGCAACTGAGTGTGGCCACCTGAATCCCGCGGTCCTCGAATTTCTTCTTCCAAGCTTTCGCTTTCGCGGGATCGGCCAAAAGCTCATCGACCGGACAATGCCCCGAATTTGGATATCCACCGGTTCCGATTTCCATCGCTTCCAGGCCCAGGGCGCTCACTTTGTCCAGCATCGCGTCCAGTGAAAGGTTGTCGTACACCGGATCGAACACCCCAATCGGAATCTTGCGCAGCGAACCGCTCGACGTCTGGGCCCGCCCGCCGTCCCCAGGCGCCGCACCCGGTCCAGCGGCGGCTGCCACGCTTGCCGCGAGGGGGATCGCCGTGGCCAGCAAGCCTGCTCCGGTTGCCGTAAGGAATTCCCTGCGGTCGACCGCTAACTCGTTGCGTTGGCTTTTCATCGAGTTCTCCCCGGCGAAATCTTCGCCGTTTAGGCTTCTACGAATTCGGCGGCAATTATACGCTGCTTCGCGGAGCGAGGAGCTATTCCGTTACGTCCTTAACCTGGACGTTCATTCGTTCCACGCTCTTCCCGTCGGTGTGCTCCGACGGATTCCGATCGCCAAGCACACCTCGCGCAGCGGTAAGCGGTTCACGTCCGGATCGCAGTTCTAAAGAGTGGGATGGCTGGCGCCTAAATAGCAAGCGCATACGGGCAGGGCCGGCTAATTGACGATGGTTGGGTATTCGGCGGGGATGACTCGGAGACGTTCAATGCGGGAGGTCAGCACCCGATTCCCAAACTCCAGATGCAGGCCGCAGGCAGCGACAACATCAACCTTGATGGCGCTCCCACCCCAAGTGCAACCATTGATCCCGAGTTTCAGAGGCGACATGTTCTTTCGGTCGAACCACCCACCCGACACCCGATACATCCCATCGCCGAGAACCTCGATCCGGTAGTGAGAATTCCGGGTAGTAACCAGCACGCGATCACCGAAATGGAGATCGCTTTTGCGCACCTGTTGCAGTGCACCCGCTTGTGCCACGCGGGTTCCCAGGTCGTGGACACCGGTACTCATGTTATCCCGCATACATAAATATGCTGCGCCTAGCACCTAACAAAGTCAACGCAACGCGCCGAGGGGGTTCCAGTACCTAATGGGGCTCGCCTGGAATGCTGACGATGTAGAACTGGCGAAAGATTCGTCTGCCTGGCCGCGCCCTATTCCGTACGCAGGGCGCGAATCGGGTTCAGCGTTGCGGCGCGACGCGCTGGGACCACCGCCGCCAGGAACGCCGCGAGCACCAGCGAGGCGGTGGTGACCACCAAGATCCGCGGATCGTAGGCCTTTACCCCAAAGAGTTGCGCGGACATCGCGTGGCCGGCCGCAATCGTCACCGGAATGCCGATCGCCAGCGCCACCGCCATCTGCGCCAGCGCTCCCCGCAGCACCAGCTTGAGAACGCTCATCCGGTCCGCGCCCAGCGCCATGCGAATCCCAATTTCATTGGTGCGCCGCTCTACGGAATACGCAGTGACGCCGTATAGGCCGATGGACGCAAGCACCAGCGCCAGGAATCCAAACAACGAAGTGAGTTTGGCAATCATCGCCTGCTGCGAGAAGTTGCCGTCCACCTGTTTCGCGAAAGTCTGGAAGTCGATGACCGCCAGGTCCGGATTTACGCTGGTAATCGCGCTGCGCACCTGCGCGTCGAGTCCTGGCACCGTGCCGCGCGTTTTCAGCTCGATGGCGTTCAGGTAGTGATTGCGATCTTCGAAGCTGAGAAAGCGCGGGTCATCGTAAACCACGCGCTGCGTGGCCGGCAGGAAAAACATCGGCGGAATTTTACGGGTCGGTTCGCGGTATTGGGTGTCCTCGGTGACCCCGACAATTTCGAATAGCCCGGCATGTTTCATGTCGAGATCGCCGAAATGATGGCCAATCGGATTGCCATCCTTAAAAAATTTCTTCGCGAAGGTCTGGTTCACCACCGCTACGTGTTGCGAAATAGCCGAGTCCTGGTCGCTGATGGGGCGGCCCTGAACCACTTTGGTGCCGATGGTTTCAAAGTAACCATCGCTTACCCGCACCCACGACGCGTTGTTCGTATTGGAATCGGGTTCGGGAGGCGCTTGGCCCTCGATATAAACGGTCTCACCCCAGTTGTCGCCTTCCATCGGGCTGTACATCGAAAAACTCACCTGCCCCACGCCCGGGATCGCCGCGAGTGAATCGTGAAGCGCGCGGTAAAGGGCGTCGAGCTGGGGGGGCTTGTATCCGGCCATCTGCGGATCGATGTGCACGGTGTAGCGGTTGGCGGTTTCAAAACCGAAATTTTGACTATGCATGTTGCGCAAGCTTTGCGTCAGCAGTCCGGCCGCGGACAGCAACACCAGCGAGAGCGCAGCCTGCGCCACCACTAGCGATTTTTGCGTCCATCCGCCGCCACGCCCGGTGGAGCGCCCGGCGCCGCGCAGGGCATCGGCGGGAGCGGCCTTCGCGGTCATCCATGCCGGAGCCACACCGAACAGAATTCCCGTGAGCATCGCCACCACGAAGGTGAACGCCAGCACCGGCAAGGATGGCGAGGTGTGGATCGCCACGTAGGTCTCTTGAAACGCCAGCCGCAGAATGATGCGAGTCCCCGCAAAGGCGATCGCCACTCCCGCGATCCCGCCGAGCACCGCCAGCACCACGCTCTCGGTGAGCACCTGGCGTATCTGCCGCGACGGTGACGCGCCCAGCGCCGCTCGAATCGAAGTCTGCAGCTTGCGGTTGGTGGCGCGGACCAGCATGAGGTTGGCTACGTTCGCACACGCGATCACCAGCACCAGCGCGGAAATCCACATCAACAGGTGCAGACCGGACTGGTATTCATCGCGCAACATTTGCACTCCCGCGCCGCCCGGCGAGAGATGCAGCGTTTGTTTGGGAACCAGCGCTCGCTCTGCCGGCTGAAGTTTAGCGATCGGATCCAGCAGCCACTGCTGCAGCTCGACTTGCATGTGCGCTTCGATTTGCTTCGGATCAGCGCCCGGCGAGATCCGCCCGATAACGTCGAGCCAGTCCTGCTGCGGGAAATCGACAATGCTGCTCGCGCCGTTCACCAGCGGCTCGTCCTCAATCGGAATCCAGAACGCCGCAGGGTCCGACAACCGGTCGCCGAAGAAGCCGGACGGAGCGATTCCGACCACCGTGAAGGGTTGGCCGTTCATGGTGAAGGCCCCACCCACCACCGACCGATCGCCCCCGAACTTCGTTTGCCAGGCGCGATAACTGATCACCGCTGCAGGATCGGCGCCCTTATGGTCGTCCTGGGGCGTGAGCATGCGGCCCGCGTACGGGCCAACGCCAAACATGGCGAAGTAGTTTCCGGAGACGAACTCAGCCTTCATGGACTGAGCCGGCGCGCTCGTCCCACTGCGGCGCGCGCCCACCAGATCGCCTCCCGCCTGGAACGCGGCGAGTTCGACGAAGCCGGGCGTATTGTCCCGGAATTTCTTATATTTGTCGTAGGAGAAGAGCGACCAATCGTCCTGCAGGCCGCCGTTTACGCAGCAGTTCTCGATGTCGCCGACCCGATAGAGTTCGCTCGGCTTGGCCACCGGCAGGGAGTTCAATAACACGGCGTGAACCAAGGTGAAAATGGCGGTGGTCGCGCCAATTCCCAGCGCCAGAGTCAAAACGGCGGTGGCCGTGAAAACCGGGGCGTTGACGAACTGCCGTAGTGCGTAGCGAATATCTTTCATGAGCTGGCCGCTCCTTCCCCTTCTTATACGAATATAGCCCAAAGATTGTTCAGTGCCTTCTTAGACGGACGCGGCGGAGGTTGGGCGCCCGCTGTTGCATTCGTGCTGCGCGGGCCAATCGAGTATCCCGGGGTCCTCCAGCGAGCTTCGCTTCCCGGAGAAAACGATTGCTCACCGTGCGCCATCCACAAATCGGTGAAGCTCACTCTCCCGATCGGCAGGAGAAAAAAAACTAATGCCGCTGGCCAGAAAGGTGTCACAATACCGGCGTTTTGTAGGCATGCGCGGGTCCCCAACGGATTCCGATCGTCGCAAGCATTGGCAGCAATCGTTTCCGCAAAGTGATCTCTTGGCACCGCCGACATGCGATGAGGCGAGGCGCTGATGGATCGGCACGGATTCAAGCAAAAAACGCCAAACAGCCGGAGGCACACCACCATGTTTTCGATCCCCAGACGCCGCTTCTTGCAACAGACCGCCACCGCGGGATTGGCCGGATCCGCCCAGCTGATGTTCGGAAAAATTCTGTTGGCGCAAACCAATCCCGGCGCGCCCACACGCGTGTACCTCGATTCACGGCGCGCCATCTCGCCGATCGACCGCAACTTATTCGGCTCGTTTCTTGAACACCTCGGCCGCGCCATCTACGAGGGCATTTACGATCCGGGCTCAAAGCTCTCCGACTCCAACGGTTTCCGTAAAGACGTCCTCGAGGAAGTTCGCAAACTCGGTGTCCCGATCATTCGCTATCCCGGCGGCAATTTTGTCTCCGGCTACAATTGGCTCGACGGCATCGGCCCCCAGCAGGATCGTCCCCGCGTTTTGGACAAAGCCTGGAACGCGCTGAATACCAATCAATTCGGCACCGACGAATTCATGACTTGGTGCAAGGCCGCCGGCACCAAGCCCTTGATGGGTCTCAACCTGGGCACCGGAACGGCCGAGCAGGCCGCAGCCCTGGTGGAATATTGCAACGTCGATAAGGGAACCCGCTGGAGCGACCTGCGCCGCAAGAACGGCGCGGCCGAACCCTACAAAGTGGATCACTGGTGCCTGGGCAATGAAATGGACGGGCCTTGGCAAATCGGCCACTCCACGGCTGTCGAGTATGGTTACAAAGCGGCCGACGCTGCGCGTCAAATGCGCGCGGTAGATCCTTCGCTCACCTTGATTGCCTGCGGTTCGAGCGGACCGTTCATGCCCACCTATCTGGAATGGGATCGTGAAGTGCTAGAACAGTGCTACGAGTACGTCGACGCACTCTCGTTACATCGCTACCTGGGCAATACGACCGAAGACACCGCCAACGACAGTTCGAAATATCTGGCGATGAACCTGACCATGGATCGACAGATCGCGGAAACCGCCGCGGTGTGCGATATGGTCCGCGGGCACAAACGCTCGCCGAAAAAACTGTGGCTCTCCTTCGACGAATGGAACGTGTGGTATCGCGCCCGCAGCGGCGACGCCACCAATGGCCACGAGAAGGAAGCACCTCATGCATTGGAAGAGATCTACAACCTGGAGGACGCGCTGCTGGTTGGTGGAATGATTAACACTCTGCTGCGCAATGCCGATCGTGTGAAGATCGGGTGCCTGGCCCAGCTCATCAACGTGATCGCCCCGATCATGACCAATGCCAACGGCCTCTACGAACAGACCATCTATTATCCGTACAGTTGGGCGCTGCAGTTTGCCAAGGGCACGGTTTTGAACCCAGTGGTGGAATCTCCCACCTATGACGTTCCCGGAATGGAAGCCGTGCCGTACCTGGACGCAGTCAGCACCTACGACAAAGATGCCGGGAAAATAGCGGTCTTCCTCGTCAATCGCGACCTGGCCAAGTCCCGCCAAATCGAAATCGTTTGGGAGGACGTGACCCCGTCCAGGGTAACCAGCTCGATGGTCCTAACCGGCGACGACCTAAAGGCCGTCAACAGTTTCGACGCGCCGAAAAATGTTACCCCGCGCACTCTCGACAAGCCAGCCACCACCGCAGGCCGCACCCGTTTCGAGGTGCCTGCCAAATCCTACTCAGTCCTGCAGTGGTCGCTCTAGCGGAGCGGACGTTCTTGTCAGCGCGGCCACTGACGTTGCGGTTGCCCTTGTCGTAGCCGTTGCAACAATCCACCGAAGGCGGCTGGGTGGCCCACATGTCGCCGTCACACGTGGGTTCTCTCGCCGTCGCTGTTGCTGTGCTGTTCGCTTTGCTACCAAGACTCTAGGCCGTCTTCGACCCGCTAAATAGATGAATGACGAGCGAAATAATCGCGAATAGCAGCAACAAGTGAATCAGTCCGCTAGCAACGTGAAACATCACGAAACTGCTGGCCCAAACGATTGCCAAAAGCAGCGCGATCACCAAGAATGGTCCAAATCTCATGAGCGAACTCCTCAGTTCGATTTTGAAAGTATTACGCCGCGGAAAAACTGGCGCCCTGAATTTGGCCTCCGACGGGACTATCGTCCTCCAGGAGACCTCCGCCAACCTACCGCAACACCATCGGGCCAGTGTCTTATATATCCAGAATGCGCCGAGCCCCATACCGCCTAAGTGGTATGCCCCGCGAAATTTAACCCTACCCGCTTACCTGGTATTTTCCCGCCCGCCGGTTGCGCCCGGGAAACGCACTCCACAAATAACGCTTCCCCTTTGTTTTCTCCCGCACGTACACTTGTGCGGAACCAAATGCCTTCGACGCCGCAAACCATGGTTCGCAAAATTCGCGTGCTGGGTGTGGACCCCGCGCTCGCCGGCTCGACCGGCTATGGGATCGTCGAAGTCGAAGGAAGCGTGGCCCGCCTGGTTCGTTACGGTGCGTTGCGCTTGCCGCGGCAATCTACTTTGGGCGCCCGTCTGTGCGAGATTCATGCCCTGATCGAAAGTCTGGTGGAGGAATTTTCCCCGGACGCGGTCGCGGTCGAATCGGTTTTCACCGCGCTCAACGTACGCACCGCTATCCAGCTCGCCGAAGTTCGCGGAGTGGTCCTGCTTGCCGCGGCCCAGGCCTGCATTCCCTCGCACAGCTATTCTCCCCGCGAAGTGAAAGCGTGCGTCGCCGGATACGGCGCCGCTTCCAAGGACCAGGTGCAGCAAATGGTGAGTGCCACCCTCGGATTGCGCGAGCGGCCCGAACCGGTCGACGCTTCCGACGCTCTGGCCGTCGCTCTATGTCATGTCTTTCTGTCCAAGTCGCGCGAACGGCTTGCCGCCGCCACTGCTCAACCGCGGGCGCCACGGGCGGATAGCGCATTCAAAATTCACCGAACCTCCGGGCGTCCCGTCCGCATCCAAGAATTGCAATGAGACTCATGTTTGCCCGCTTCGTGGTTGTTGCGCTTCTTTGCCTCGGCAGCTGTGTCGCCACGCTGGCCGCAGTCCCGGCCGGTGCGCCCGCGACCGTGACCTTCCGCAAAGTTTTCAAACTGAGTTTCCCGGAGTTTGTCGAAATTAAGGTCACTCAGACTGGCCAGGCGTCCGCGGACATCCGCCAGCTCGACGAAGATCCCGCTCCCGAAACCTTTGAGCTCAGCTCGCAGCTCGTCGCGAAAATCTTTCAGCTTGCCGACCAGCTCCACGATTTCAACGGCGTGAATCTGGACGCTCACCGCCGCATCGCCAACCTCGGTGAGAAAACCTTTCTCTATCAGAAGGGCAGCGAGAATTACGAAGCGCATTTCAATTTCACCGCCGACACCACCGCCGGGCAGTTGCTCGACGTCTTCGAGGGGTTGGCGCGCCAGCAGAACGACCTAAGCAGTCTCAGCCGCGCCATGCACTACGATCCGCTCGGGGTCAACGACGTCCTCGAGCGCCTGGAGGTCGACTACAACAACAAGGTCTTCCCCGAGCCGCAGCGCCTTCTCGCCCCCCTCGATCAGCTAGCCGCCAACGAAAAATTCCTGACCATCGCCCGGGAGCGCGCCAAGGCCCTAGCCAACCGCATTCGCTCCACTCAGCCGTAAGCCGCGGTAACCCGTATATTGTGTCTTGAACATCAATCAAATTTATCGACGATGGGGCCGCTGAGCGAAGCAAAGTGGGTAGTGTAGCTTACGGTTTGGCTCTATGCTTCCGCCATTCCGGGTTCCCCAGTGTTTCCTACCATCACCGAATCAGCATCCCCGCGTATCCCACCACCGCTTCATAATCACCGGTTACATCCCCGGAAGTCGCATACGACACCAGTTCCCCGCACCTTGCTCCCCGCAAATTCGCCGCGGTCAAAATCGCCACCGTGGGCGCGTATCCGCACATGGAGATCCCTCGATCGCGAACGGTGTCCCAGAGCCCGCGCGGGTCGAGCGCCAGAATCTGCTCGATTGCCAAGCGGTCTTTTTCCCGGGTGATCACATCGCTTTCATAGTGGTTCATGTCCGAACTCGCAATCATCAGCACCGGCGCTGCTTGCGCCGCCAAAACCTGTGCCAGCGCTGTTCCCAATTCCTCCAGCACCGCAAAGCGGTCGGTGCCGATCACCACCGGCACAAAGGTGAAATCCCCCAGCAGCCTCTGCAGGAAAGGAAGCTGCACCTCGAGCGAGTGCTCGGCTTGGTGCGCCACAGCGTCGTCGCGCAGCCGCGGAAACGCGTGCCGCAATTCCGAGGCTAGTTCCGCATCCACCCTCACCGGACCCAGCGGCGTCTGCCATTCCCCGGCGGTCAGAATGGCCAGCGCTTCGCCGCGCGGGTAATGCCGTGGACCAAACAACACCACCTGTTTGGTAAGCGGCAGCGCGCCGTAAACGCTCCCGGCCACTCTGCCCGAATACATGTACCCGGCATGCGGAACCACGCAAGCAATCGCGGCGACGGTTTGCAGGCTTGCCGAAGTCGAGATGTACTCGTCCACCTGCTTGGCCAGCTCGCGAGGATCAGCGGGATAAAATCGTCCAGCAACAGCAGGAGGGCGCACCATATTCCAAAATCCTAGCACGAGTGAAAGAGTATCCGCGCACCGGTTGGGCGTTGGGAGGGTGCAGTGGGTGGTAGTGCTGAGAGTGCGGGTTGCTTCGATGCTGCCCGGCCGGGCTACAGTGGCCGCGAGGGTTTGCCCTTCAAGTCCAGCGCGACAGTTTGCCCCTGGACGTGGTGGATCCTTACTTTGTCGCCGTACTGGTAGCCACCACCGTTGTCCATCATCTTCTGCATCTTGTTGTGAACTTTATCGGAATACGAGAAGGTCACAATGGTGCGCTCGCTCATGGGATCACGAACGGTCAAACTGCTGTTGGTCGCGGTCACCACTTCCCACTGTTTCCACTTGGGCTTCGCCTCTTTCACCGTGCGGACGGTCCGAGTGGTGATCGGCTTCTCCGCGTCGATCTGCGCCCACAGCGGGCACAGTGGCAAGGCGGCAATTACCGCCGCGGCAATCGCGAGTTTGCTATACGCCTTCATCGAGAGAGATCTTGAGAGACTTCAGAAACTTGACGTCTTGCGCCGTGATTTCCACTTTCGATTGCGTTTCTTCCTCCGCCACCTCCTGATCCACGCGGATGTGCAGCGATTCCAGGAAATTGCGGTCTTGCACCGTCAGACGCGGATCTTCGCTGCTACCGCGCCGAGCCAGGCCGATAGTGGCGTCTAGCTTCAGCACGATATCGAAGCCAGCGGTGCGCACGCTGGTGATCGCGTCGGCGATGCGCTCAGAGTCGGACACCGTATCATTGATGGCGTGTCCCAATTCCCGCAAAAGCTGTTTCAGATGATCGTCAAGCTGCAAGGTGCCACCCCCTATTGCGGAGTTGTCATACGATTCTATGGCTGCTACCACAGCGTTTCAAGCTGCACATTCCGGAGGTTCTCGCGCCAGTTACCTGCCTCTTTAACCTGTTCGCAGGCCCTTTGTGCAGCGCTTCCAGAAGCCCTTCTGGTCCCGGCCTGCCAATTGCCCCGCTGCGGATTGGCCGATTGTAATAGAATTGGGCCCGGAACATTCACATGATTTCTCTTTCGTTGCTCTGGAAATCGGCCCAGGCATTCCTGCGCGCGCTGTGGAAGGCGCTTCGCCAGTTCTTTCACGAATCCACCGGTGTGCTTTTCGCCATGTTCGCGTTCTCCGGTGGCGTGGCGGTTTGGCGCCAGTGGCATCACGCACGGGTGCCGTGGCTGTTGGCGTTCGCGGGCGCCTACGCGCTAATGATGGCCGGGTTCGCGATAACCGCATTCCGAAGTGCGCGTAAAGTACGTTAGATGCGCCAGAATCGAAATTCGATTTATGCCTGAGAAAATTCAACCGCCCGCGGCGACAAAAAGTTGCGCCTCCGAGCCGAAAGCCGCTACCACCTCCGGCCTTCCAGTCGCCGCGGTGGTTTCTCCGGCGGACTTGGGCGATTGGAATGCCGAGGACGCCCTCGGATATCCAGGCCAGTTCCCTTTCACCCGCGGCGTATACCCCACCATGTATCGCGGACGCCTTTGGACCATGCGCCAGTACGCCGGATTCAGCACTGCCGCCGAATCCAACCAGCGCTATCGCTACCTGCTCGATCGCGGCCAGACCGGCCTCAGCGTGGCCTTCGATTTGCCGACGCAAATCGGCATGGACTCCGATTCTCCTTCCGCGCTGGGCGAAGTGGGGAAAGTCGGCGTGGCCATCGATTCTCTCGATGACATGCAAACCCTCCTCGACTCGATTCCGCTGGACCGCGTTTCCACTTCGATGACCATCAACTCCACCTCCGCGATTCTGCTGGCGCTATACGTCGCCGTCGCTAAGCAACAGGGCGCCGACTTGCGCCGCTTGGCCGGCACCATCCAGAACGACATTTTGAAGGAATACATTGCCCGCGGCACTTACATCTATCCGGTGCGCCCGGCGATGCGCATCGTCACCGATATTTTCGCGTGGTGCGCGGCGGAAATTCCCAATTGGAATGTGATTTCGATTTCCGGATATCACATCCGCGAGGCCGGCTCTACCGAAGTGCAGGAAGTGGCGTTCACCCTGGCTGACGGCATCGCGTACGTCGATGCAGCCCTGGCCGCGGGGCTTAAAGTGGATGCTTTCGCTCCGCAACTCTCGTTTTTCTTCAACGCACACAACGAACTGCTCGCGCAGATTGCCAAATTCCGCGCCGCTCGGCGCTTGTGGGCGCGCTTGATGCGCGACCGCTTTGGCGCCCGCGATCCTCGCTCGCTGATGCTGCGTTTCCATGCCCAGACGGCGGGATCGTCGCTCACCGCGCAGCAGCCCGAAAACAATCTGGTGCGCGTCGCTCTGCAGGCGCTCGGTGCGGTGTTGGGAGGCTGCCAGTCGCTGCACGCCAATGGCATGGACGAGGCCCTGGCCCTGCCCACCGAAAACGCCGCGCTGCTGGCCCTGCGCACCCAACAAATCATCGCCCAGGAAACCGGCGTGGTGCACACCGCCGATCCTACCGCCGGCTCCTACGTCATCGAAAAACTTACCGACGAGATCGAAGCGGCGGCCATGGAATATATCCAGCGCATCGACGCTATGGGCGGAATGATTCGGGCCATAGAGCTCGGCTACGTACAGGGGGAAATTCAGAAAGCCGCGTTCGAATATCAGCAAGCCGTCGAGCGCGGCGATCAAGTGGTAGTGGGTGTGAATCGCTTCACCGTCGAAGACGAAAAGCCGATTCCCACTATGCGCATCGATCCGCAGATCGAAAGCGCCCAGGTAGCGCGGGTGCAAGCCATGCGCGCCCGGCGCGACGCCGCGAAATGCCAGACCGCAATTGCCGAAGTGGGGCGCCGCGCACAGAGCGGCGAAAATCTAATGCCTGCCATCTTGCAGGCGGTGGAAGCCGATGCGACGGTGGGCGAAATTTCCGATACCTTACGCCGCATCTTTGGCGAATATCAGGAATCCGTGGTCATCTGATCGAGCACCGCGAGCAAACCATTGCCACGAGCCCAACGAACATGAAAATCTGGCTTGCTTCCGGCTCTCCCCGCCGCGCGCAAATCCTCCGCGACGCCGGCTTTCTCTTCGAAGTTCGCGCTCCCTACATAGACGAATCCCACCACCCTCATGAACTCCCCAGCGACTACGTCCAACGCCTGGCCCGCGAGAAGGTGCGCACCGCGGTCACCGAAATCCGGACCGAAGCCCCCCCGAACTCCGGCTTCGTAATCGGTGCGGATACGATCGTCGTCTCCGGCGCCGAAATTCTAGGCAAGCCGGAAACCGAATCCCGCACCCGGGAAATGCTGCGCGGCCTCAGTGGACACGCCCACCAAGTTCACACGGGCGTCGCGATCGTCCGAATCCCGGACGGCGCGGACAAATTTTTTGAGGAAATCACCCAGGTGGAATTCGCGGCGCTCTCGGAGCAAGAAATCGAAGAGTACGTAGCGTCAGGCGAGGGCGCCGACAAAGCGGGCGGCTACGGAATTCAAGGCCGGGCCGGACGCTTCGTCCGCCGGATCGATGGCTGCTATTTCAACGTGATGGGACTACCTCTGGCACGGCTGTACCAAACGCTGCGCGATTTCTGATCGGGCGATTTGCTCTACTCCGCGCCCAGGCTAGGCCCCGGGGAAGGACCCATCGCCCGCACGCGCCGCCCATCATCGACGATGGAGGCCGGCGCGTTACTTCTTTTCTTCGGCAGCAGGAGCAACGGTCGGCGGCGCAACCGTAGAAGCCTGCGCCGGAGCCGACGGCGGCGGCGCGGTTACCGACTCTCCGCTGCGCATCCCTTCCTTGAATTCCTTGATGCCCTGTCCCAAGCCACGCATTACTTCCGGAATCTTGCGCCCGCCAAATAGCACAAGAACGACCACCGCAACAATCATCCAATGAATTGGACTCATTTCACCCATGCAGCACCTTCTCAAGCCTAAGTTTGAACCAACAGCGACCCCGGAATTACCGCGGTCACTTCCCTACACTATAACACGCTCATCCCCCACCCGGCGGGTCAGCCGCTCCCGGTCCAGGTACTCCAGCAGCGGGATCGCGTACTTGCGGGTCACCCCGGTCAGCTCCTTAAAGGCGACGATGGTTAGCCGCTGGCCATGTTCTCGGCGGTGCTTTTGCAGCAGCTCCCGCAGCGTGGCGATCGCCTTGGGATGCACGGTCAGCTCCTCGGTCACCTTCACCAGAGCCTTTTCGCGCAACAGGATCTGCAAGATCTTGCGGGCCGGAGCGTTTTCGATCGGCAAGTTCGCCAGCACCTCGTCCACCCCGGGCGGGGCGAGGCCGGCCGATTCAAACGCATGCTCGATCTGCTCTTTGGCTTTCGATTCTTCCGGCGATAGCGCCACGGTGCGCCCCGCCAGCCGGACCAAATCTCCGGCCACCTCCACCGATTTCGCAGCGACCAAATCACCCAGCGCAACGGCGAAAGTCTCCGCCCCCAGGCCGCGTAGCTTTCCTCGCAAGTCTTCCCGCGGAACGCCAGGCAGCAGGGGATTTGCGCGGTGAAATTCTTCCATGAGCGCTTCTAAGCGGATCGCCCGCCCAGCAATTGTAGCGGTCGCGGTGACGCCCAGCGGCTGCGTGCTCACCACTCGAACGGTGCCTGCTTTCTCGAGCACTGCCACCGCCTCGCGAACCTCAGATTCCGTCCATCCGGTCCGGGCGATGATTTGCGCCAGGGTGATCGAGTCCTTCTCGTTGGCGGCCCAAGCCGCCAGCCGGTTCGCATGGCTGCCATTCTGCGCAGCCGCTAGCCACCCCGCCCAGTCCTTGTCGCGCGCACGGTGACCAGGGGCCAGAGGATCCAGCACCACCCCGCCGCCAATGGTAAGCAACGGCGAGAACTGGCGAATCACAAACCGATCGCCAGAGAAAACCAGCACCGGTCGATCCAGCCGCAATTGCGCCAGCGCAGAATCACCGGGCCGCAGTACGGACTCCTCGAGCAACACCACTTCCGCCACCGCTTCGCACGCGGCCTGGTAGAAATGGACGCGCGCGCGATTCTTCAGTGGCCGCGCCGACGGCAGCAGGCTCACCCGAGCGTCCAGCCGGCGCGTCGCCTCAAACCGGCCCGGCGATGCCAGCACCATCCCACGATGGAGGTCTTCCACCGCGATCCCGGGAAGGTTTACCGCGGTGCGTTGGCCCGCCACGGCCCGCTCCGTCGCGCGCCCTCCGGAGTGAATGCCCCGGACGCGCAGCCGGCGCCGCGCGGGAAATAATTCCACTTCGTCTTCCGGTTGCAGCGTTCCGGAAACCAAAGTGCCGGTGACCACGGTCCCAAAGCCCTTCATCGCAAATGCGCGGTCGATCGGCAAGCGGACCCAAAGCGCGGCGTCCCTTTCCGGCACGAGCTTGGCCATGTGCGCAAGCTCGCTCTTTAACTCCGGCATCCCGGCGCCGGTGCGCGCACTCACCGCAAGCATCGGTGCGCCGTCGAGAAACGAGCCGCGGAGAAACTCCTCCGCCTCCAGCCGCACCAGATCGAGCACGCCGGCGTCGACCGTGTCGGACTTGGTCAAAACCACGATCCCCCGGGAGATCCCCAGCAAGCGGCAAATATCGAAATGCTCGCGGGTCTGCGGCTTGATCGATTCGTCCGCAGCAATTACCAATAGCAAGAGGTCGATTCCGCCGGCCCCGGCCAGCATGTTGCGCACGAATCGCTCGTGCCCCGGCACATCCACAAACCCCAGCCGCGCGCCCTGCAGATCGAGGAACGCAAATCCCAGATCGATGGTGATGCCGCGCCGTTTTTCTTCTTCCAGGCGATCGGGGTGGGTGCCGGTTAGCGCCTCGACCAGCGTCGACTTCCCGTGGTCGATGTGCCCAGCAGTTCCGACGATGACCTGCTTCATGGCTGAGGCCGGTACGCCCGGCGCGCCCGGCCACCTGGACATGGCGTTTTCGAAGTACCTAAAATATGCATTTTGCCGCTTTTCAGTTTTTGCTTCTCTTTTGGAATCGGCAACTTCGTAATTCTAATCCCCACCGATGCCAAGATTCCGAATTCTAGGCTCTCGCGATGGCCCGGTTCGCAACGCGGACCAGTCCTTGGGCGGTCTCATCCGCTGGAACCTAGCATTCGGAAGGGCGGGTTACAAGGGATCACTTCGGTGGGAGAAGGCTGGCGAAGGTTGGCTGGAACCACCCGAGCGGGATTTCTAATTTAAGGTGCTAGCTCCTGGCGCCGTCAATTTCGTCGCGAATCCTTTCCGCTGCGCTAACCGGATCCCCAGCCGCCGTAATCGGCCGCCCGACCACCAGGTAGTCCGCGCCAGCCCGCACCGCTTCGGCAGGAGTGGCCACCCGCGCCTGATCGCCGACGTCCGCCGCCGCGGGACGGATTCCCGGCACCACAATTTTCAGCTCCGGCCCGCAAGCCGCGCGAATCGCCGCCACATCATGCGCCGACGCCACTACCCCATCGAGGCCCGACGCTTTCGCCAATTTTGCCAGCTCGATCACCCGCTCGGCAGCCGGACCGTTAATCCCCAGCGGCGCCAGCGCCGCGGAATCCAGGCTGGTGAGAATCGTAACGCCCAGCAGCAGCGGCCGCGCGTCACCGTTGCCGGCCGCTTGCCGCGCCGCGCGCATCATCTCCATACCGCCCGTGGTGTGCAGAGTGATCAAGCGGACACCGGGCAAACGAACCGCCGCGGCGATCGACCCGGTAACGGTATGAGGTATGTCGTGAAACTTCAGATCGAGGAATATCTTGAACCCGGCACCGGCCAACTTCTGCACCGCGGTTGGTCCCTCCGCGGTAAAAAGCTGGCTGCCCACTTTGAACATGTCCACGATCCCGCGGAGCTGCTGTGCGAGATTCCAAGCGGGGGAAAAAGAATCGAAGTCGAGGGCGACGATGAGCTGCGACGGCGGACGGGCGGGTGTTATGGGAGCTCCAAAAGTTCGATGCGAACACGGGAAAGGCCCCGCTGCGCGAATCCCAAGCGGCGGGCAACGGCATAGGATACGTCCAGGTCGCGTCCTTCGACGTAGGGTCCGCGGTCGTTAATGCGGACGATCGCGCTGCGGTGGTTTCTCAAATTGATAACCCGTACCACCGAACCCAGGGGGAGCGTCGGGTGCGCCGCCGTAGCGGCGTTCATGTCATAGGTTTCGCCGTTCGCCGTGGGCATACCGTCAAAATCAGCCCCGTACCAACTTGAGATGCAGTCCCACACCTTCAGGGGCTTCGCCGGTAGCGAGATTGCCAGCGTTCCGGAGGGAGGTGCAGCATCGGCTGCCACCGCTGTCGGCTTCATTGCTGGCCGAAGCGAGGGTATAACGAACATACAGACTATAGCTAAGAACACGGTTTGCAGAACTAGAAAAAGTTTAAATTTCATTGGCCTCCGCCTCTATAAGACCACACCAGCTTAGCCTTTTAGAACCCTGTGGCCAATACATTTAATGCTGTAAACCGCCCCGTAAGTCGTTGATTCTTGGTATATTTATTGAGTTACAGTACTGCCCCAACCCGCTCACCAGCCGTTCGGAGGCCCTTGGATCGACAAAATGTGCCGTGCCGACCTCTACCGCCGTGGCCCCCGCCAGGATGTATTCCATCGCATCCTCGGGATCGGTGATGCCGCCCAGCCCGATTACCGGAATCTGAACGGCCTGGCAAGCCTCGTAAACCAGACGCACAGTTATAGGACGAATGGCTGCTCCCGACAACCCCCCAGTCGTACTACCCAAACGGGACTTAAAAGTGTGTACGTCGATACACAATGCCGGATAGGTATTCGCGATGGTCAGCGCGTCGGCGCCACAACCCTCAGTGATTCTTGCGATTAGCCGAATCGTGCCGACCATCGGCGCTAGCTTCACCCACAGCGGGCGCTTGGCCGCTGTTCGGGCTGAACTAACCAATTCTTCCAGCTGCCTGGGGTCGACCCCGAATTCTAGCCCGCCATGCTGAACATTCGGGCACGATACATTCAACTCGTAAGCCGCTATCCCCTCAGCATCTTCGAGGACCCGAATCACTTCGAGGTAGTCGGAAATCGCGTTCCCGAACACATTGGCGATTATGGCGGTCCGGTAACTACGCAGCGTCGGCAGCTTATCGGCGACGAACGCCCGGACTCCTATATTCTGCAGGCCGATCGCGTTGACCATGCCGCTGGCGGTCTCGCACATACGCGGAGCAGGCGCGCCAGCCATCGGTTGAGCGGAAAGCCCCTTCACGACGATCCCGCCAAGGACATTCAAATCGACCAAGTGGGCGAACTCCACCCCGTAACCGAACGTACCGCTGGCAGCGATTACAGGATTGGAGAGAGAAACAGAACCGACGCGGACGGTTAGGTCCACACCCGACTGGACTTCACGGGCTGTTACCGGCTGGGGCACGGTGAGTGGAAGGATAGCATGGAGGTCAAGCACCGGACAGCTTTTGTCCCAAAATGAGACGCACTGGGGCGATCCGATGCGAACCGCCGCGCGCGGCGAGGGAGAACTCGGCATGGCGGGCGAGGCCTTCTCGATCACCTTGCCAGCGTGGTTCTCCCTTCAAAGCCCGCGCTGTGTTAGGATGTGGCGCCAATGCGAGTTGTCGAAAAACGCCAACTACTTTCTGCCGAAGAAATGGACCGGACGCTGCAGCGTCTGGCGCACGAAATCGTGGAAAAAAGCGGCGGGACCACCGATCTGGCATTGATCGGAATTCGTCGGCGCGGTGTGCCGCTGTCCGGGCGCCTGGCCAAATCGATCGAGGCATTTTCGGGCGTAAAGATCCCCGTTGGCACGCTGGATATTACGCTCTATCGCGACGATCTCTCCACGGTCGCGCCGCAGCCGGTGGTGCAGTCCAACGACATCAGTTTTGCGGTGGACGACCGCGACCTGGTGCTGGTCGACGACGTGCTGTACACGGGTAGGACCGTCCGCGCGGCCATGAATGGCCTTTTCGATCTCGGTCGGCCGCGGCGGATTCGTTTGTGCGTGCTGATCGACCGTGGCCATCGCGAACTTCCGGTGGAAGCGGTTTTCATCGGACGTACCGTCGAGACCTCCGACACGGAAATCGTGGAAGTGCGCTTGCAAGAAATCGACCGCGAAGAACGGGTGATGCTGGTGGACCGCGTTTCGTGAGCCGTTTCGGCCCCATCCAATAGGAAAAAGGTGTGATTCACAGATTTCGAAATCTGCTCGGGACCGAACCGCTCAGCCGCGAACAAATTGAATTTATCTTGGACCAGACCCGCCCCTTCCAGGAATTCCAGCGCCACCCGTTAAAAAAGCTGGCTACCCTTCGGGGCAAGACGGTCGCGCTGGCATTTTTCGAGCCCTCCACCCGCACCCGCATCAGCTTCGCCACCGCCGCTTCGCGCCTGGGCGCGGACACCATGAACCTGCAAGCGGAATCCTCCAGTTTGAAAAAAGGGGAATCGCTGCTGGATACGGTTTGGACGCTGGAGGCGATGAAGCCGGACATTGTGGTGATGCGCCACAGCTCGTCGGGCGCCGCCGAGTTCGTCGCCCGCCGCATCGACGTTCCGGTAATCAACGCCGGCGACGGTTCGCACGAGCATCCCAGCCAGGCTTTGCTGGACGCGCTAACCATTCGCGACCGCAAAGGTTCACTCGAGAATTGGAACATCACCATCCTCGGCGACATTCTGCACAGCCGGGTGGCCCGCTCGAACATTCACCTGCTCAGCAAGTTTGGCGTGCGCATCACCCTGTGTGGTCCGCCGATGTGGCTGCCGCGCGAGCTGGAATTGCTTGCTCCCAATATTCGCCGGGTCTGGCGGATCGAGGAAGCGCTCGATGGCGCGGACGTGGTGATGGTTCTGCGAGTCCAAACCGAACGGATCGACGAGCCGGCGTTGCCAGTGGACGAATACGTTCGGGGTTATCAGCTCACCCCGGAGCGGCTGCGGCTGGCTCGTCCCGATGCGATCGTGATGCATCCGGGACCGATGATCCGCGGCCTGGAAATCGATCCCCGGGTGGCCGACGGCCCGCAATCCTGTGTGCTCGAGCAAGTAACCAATGGCCTGGCGCTCCGCATGACCCTGCTCTTTCATCTTATTAGTGCGCCGGCCACCGACGCACCGCACCCAGCAAAGGAATCGCATGCTGCTGATTAAGAATGGGCGGGTGGTTGATCCGGCTAGCCGCACCGAAAGTGGGTTGGACATTTTGCTCGACGCCGAAAAAATCGTGCGGGTCGGAGCCGGACTGGCGGCGAATGGCGCGGAGATTTTCGATGCCACCGGCCTCGTCGTCGCTCCGGGATTCATCGATTTGCATTGCCATCTGCGCGAGCCCGGCCAGGAACTTTCAGAAACCATCGAAACCGGGGCGCTCGCCGCGGCTCGCGGCGGATTTACAGCCATTTGCCCGATGCCCAATACCCAGCCGGTGCACGACAACGCCTCGGTCACCCGCGCGATGGTCGACCGCGCCAAAGAAGTAGCGGTAGTCCGGGTGTGGCCGATTGGCGCGGCGTCCATCGGAAGCAAAGGTGAGGCGCTGTCTGAAATCTCCGCGATGCAGGACGCAGGAATCGTAGCCATCAGCGATGACGGAAAACCCGTCGCTACGGCACGCCTGCTGCGCCAGGCCATGGACTACTGCGGCCCGCTCGGTTTGCCAGTGATCGATCATTGCGAAGATGTTTCGCTGGCCGCTGGCGGGGTGATGCGCGAAGGCCCGCGATCCATTCGATTGGGATTGAAGGGAATGCCCGCCGCGGCGGAATCGATCTGCGTGGGACGCGACGTGGAGGTTGCCGCGCTTACCGGCGGTCATTTGCACATCGCCCATCTTTCCACCGCGGCATCGCTCGAACATGTGCGTCGCGCCAAGAAGCAGGGCCTGCGGGTGACCTGCGAGGTGACCCCACACCACTTCACGTTGATCGACGAAGACGTGCAATACGATTCCCGCTACAAGATGAATCCGCCGCTGGCCTCGCGCGAAGATCGCGACGCTTTGCGCGCCGGCCTGGCGGATGGTGCGGTGGACGCTATCGCCACCGACCACGCCCCGCATCACCCCGCCAGCAAAGACGTGGAGTTCGATCGCGCGCCCTTTGGTATCACCGGTTTCGAGACGGCTCTCGGCCTGGCGCTGGACGAACTTCTAGATCCGGGGCGGATCACGCTGATGCGTTTGGTGGAACTCTTCACGACTGGCCCTGCCAGGGTCCTCGGCATCGAGCGAAAGATCGCGGCCGGCGAGCTTGCCGACCTAACCATTTTCTCGCTGGAGCATCGTTGGAAGTATCTCGCCGCCGAAACCGCCAGCCGCTCACGGAATACTCCATTCGACGGCCGCGAATTCCGCGGCGCGCCGATGGCCACGGTAGTCGCCGGGCGGGTGGTCTATAAGCGCTAGCTATTTTGAAAGGATAAAACCGGAGAAAGCGTAACCCAAAATCCGCACCCTTCACGGCCAAAGGTGCGCCGCCGCAAAAGGAAAGCGCCGACGAACCTCGGACAGCGCGCAATCAAACTTCTCGCCGAAAATCTAGTTCACTCGCGCGTTGCATCCGTTCGGATACACCGCATCCAGCGCGCTCCAGAGCGCTTTCAATGCGCGCTCTCCCGCTGCCAAAATGTCGACGCCGTCCGAAGCGGGCTGCTTGGCCAGCCAATCGCGCCAGGCAGCACCATGGCGGACGTCGGCTTCTTCGTGCACCGCGAAGTATGCCAGCGCACCGGCATTCTCAATTCCGTAGAAACGCTTCAACCCAGCGATTTTCTGCGTGCAGATTTCCGGGACTTGCGATTCGTAAACGTAGAACGCAGCCACCGCCTGGGCCTGCGAGCCAAATCCGGCCAGCTCATCGAAGGAGTCCAGCAATGCGCAGATTCCCGGGAGGGGCCTGGCGGACTTGAGGGACGGTTCGTCGACACCGAGTTCCGCGGCGAACTGGCGCCACAGCGCCGGATGCGGATTCGCCTCATCGAGTTCTTCGGCCAAATTCTCGTTGATCAAGTCACGCAATTCGCCATGGCAGCGCGACGCCAGCAATTCCAGGTGCAGCGGAAAGGCTTCCACGTGCCGGTAGTATTGCTGGGCGTACAGTTTCAGAGATTCGCGGGAAAGAGTCCCCTGAGTCCACGCCTGATAGAAGGGATGCTTCAGTAAGGAATATTTCTCGGTGAGGCGGTCAAGGCTCTCGACGACCGTCGGGCAGACCTGCTTACGCATGCAAAAATCTCCTGGGACCAACTCGCAATTGGGATGTCTCGGACAAATCGATGCTACATAAATCCATCCGGGAAATCTAGCAATTCCCGAAATATTTGCTGAGAACGTAAATGCCGGGAGGGCCCTGGACAGGACGCTAAGCGGTAAGGCGCTTGCTGAGAGAAGCATCCGCGAAAGCGCGAGCGTTCTAGAACCTTGGAACCGCAAGTCAAGAACCCCCCGGAAACCCGACCACCTTCAACGACGGAATGCAAAATCAAGAGCAACGTCCCGTGCAAGAACGAGCGAATTCTGCGCCTAGAGCTAGCGGCTAACCGTGTCGATTTTTGCGGCCAGGATGAAATCACTTTCGGTGAGACCGTCAATCTTGTGGGTGTAGGAAGTGATTTCGGCTTTGCCCCAGGTGAGGAAGATGTCCGGATGATGGCCCTCTTGTTCGGCGATAACGCCGACGCGGTTCACAAAAGCGAGCGCCGCCTTGAAATCGGGAAAGGCAAACGTCCGGTTGATGTGGTGATTGTTCACCACTCGCCATTCCGGCACTTGCATGGCCAGGGCAGCCAGCTCGGGGCCCTCGAGAGGCGGCACTCCGCCGCGGCATGGAACACAATTTTTGCGGGCTAGTTCGGTCATCGATTCTCCTTCATGACTTTTATCCGATGGGCCGCATCCGGCGGCACGGTAGTCAGCGCGATTGTACCGGATTCGTGCGCGGGAGCGACGAGCTTTCCGAGCAGTTCGGCGGCGATGGCGGCGGCAATTCTGGTATCCTGGGGCTCGTTTTAACCGCACCTTCCGGAGGCGCCCAGCCATGCCTGAAGAAATCAACGAACTGCAAGAACACGCCGAACACGGGGCTGAGGATCACTCTCTCGCGCCGGTCACCATTACCATGGCCATTCTGGCGGTATTGGTCGCCGCGGTTTCCCTGCTGGGACACCGCGCGCACACCGAGGAAGTCTTGAATCAAGCCAGGGCCAGCGATCAGTGGGCGTATTTCCAGGCCAAGTCCATCCGCCACCACAATTACGAGCAGTTCCTGGACGAGCTAGCGGTGCTCCCCGCCAAGAGCGCGGACGACACGGAAAAGCTGCGAGCCAAGTACGAGAAAGAAATCGATCGTTACAAGGATCAGGAAAAGGACATTCAGACCGAAGCGACTGGGCTCGAAAACGAAGTGAAGGTCGAAGAGCACCGGGCGGACCGATTCGATTTGGCCGAAGTGATCCTGGAGGCCGCGCTGGTGATTACCTCGATCACCATCCTGACCAAGAACAAAGCGTTCTGGTTTTTAGGGATAATCCTCGCCGCCGCAGGGGTAGTCGTGGCGCTGCTCGGAACGATGATCCACTAAATTTATTTGTCCACGCTAGCGCGACTCGCCGACTGCCGGCTTTTTTTGTTGGGCAGTGTAGTTAGCGATGTAGGCGGCGAAGACTTTTTCCATCTTGCGGGTTACCGGGCCGGGAGCCTCGGCGTAGACATGTCCGCGCAGCTCACCGACTCCGAGCAGGCTGCGGTTGGTGGACGATATGAAGACCTCCTCCGCGGCCAGCAAATCTTCCGGGCGCAGCACTCTTTCCTCCGCGGGGACTCCTGCGCCCGGGGCCATTTCCAGGAGCAACGCTCGGGTCACGCCTTCGAGGCATCCAGAATCGAGCGGAGGGGTGAGCACGCGGCCGTCCTGCACGCAGAAAATATTGGCCGCGGTGCATTCGGCCACTTCGCCGCGCTCGTTCAATAACACCACTTCATCAAATCCACCCTGGCGCGCTTCGTGCAAGCACCACACGTTATTCAGCCAGGAAGTGACTTTCACCCCGGCCAGGGGCGCCGCAGCGTGGCGGCCGTTCTCGCGGAGGGCTAGAGTGGCCGGCTCGCGGAAGGCGGGCAGCCCCGCGGAATAGAGAATGAGATCGACATCGGGAAATTCTTCTTCGCTCCGCCAAATGCCCACGTTGTTATAGATGACGTAGATCCGCACCGTCCCTTCGATCACCTGATTGGTTTGGATCAGCTCGGCGAGTTGCGCGCGAACTACGTCGGCATCGAATGGAAACGGACATCGCGTGCGGGCGGCATCTTTTTGCAGGCGCTTCCAATGGCGTTCGAAAGCGAAGGGAACCGAGCCGGTGACCCGCAGCGTGGAGAAGAGTCCCCAGCCGCAGAGCAGGCCGCCTTGGCCAGGCGATAGCCGAACTTGTTCGATGGGCAGCAAACGGCCATTGTGAAAAATGTTGCGATGAATCATTCGCCCTCCGGCGCCGAATCGAATTCTATCGTATATCCGGTGTGGAGTTGCAGCCCCCGCGCTTGGCGGTTTCGCACCCGCGCACGTGCATGATCCGGGCGCCCGAGCGGCGGGCGGACGTGCGCCGGGCAGTCGGGAGCGGCTCGGGGGGAACTTCTGGCGCCGATTCTGCAAATCGTGATACGGTCCTACTCCTTGGGTGAGCAAATTGGCTCCCTGACTGATTTGGCGAGGAGGCCATCGTGGCTGAGAAATCCTGGAGTTCGACGGCGCCCCCGGGCGAATTTCGTCCTTACATCCCGGCTTCCGAGAATCCTGCGGAGTTCAGCCTACGCGCGGTGGTATTGGGCGCGCTCTTCGGCGTTTTATTCGGCGCGGTATCGGTTTACGTCGGACTGCGCGCCGGGCTTACGGTTTCTGCGTCCATTCCCATCGCGGTGCTATCGATCAGTATCCTGCGCGCGTTTGGCCGGGCTACGATTCTCGAAAACAACATCGTGCAGACCACTGGATCGGCCGGCGAATCCGTTGCGGCCGGAGTGATCTTCTCCATACCCGCGCTGATCTTCCTGGGTTTTTCTCTGAACGCCGAATACTGGCGGATTTTCTTCCTCTCGCTGATGGGCGGATGGCTGGGTGTGCTGTTTATGATCCCGCTGCGCCGCCAGCTGATCGTGAAAGAACACGGGAACTTGAGCTATCCGGAAGGAACGGCCTGCGCGGACGTTCTGGTGGCCGGGGAACGCGGGGGTTCTTTTGCGGGGCGCGTTTTCTGGGGACTGGGACTGGGCGGCGCCTACACGTTCATGATGAACACCATGGGAATGTGGACCGGACAGCCCGATTATCAACCCACGTGGCTGCCCGGAGCGTCGTTTCGCGCGGCGGTAACCTCGGAATATCTGGGAGTGGGCTACATCATCGGACCCAAAGTGGCGGGAATCCTGTTTGCCGGCGGAGTGTTTTCCTGGTTGGTGCTCAACCCGGCCATTAAATTTTTTGGGTCGCTGTCTCCGACTACGCCGCTCTATCCCAGCACCGTGCCCATTGCGCTGATGACTCCGGACCAATTGTGGTCGAGTTATATCCGGCCAATGGGAGCGGGCGCGGTGGCCGCGGCGGGATTGATCACCCTGATCAAGACGCTGCCGACGATTGTTTCGGCGTTGCGCGCGGGGCTAAAGGATGTGCGCGAGAGAAACTCGAACCTCTCGGAGGCGAGCCGCACCGAACGCGACCTTTCGATGCGCGTGGTGCTGGTCGGAGCGGTGGTGATCGTGGCGATGATGTGGGGGTTGCTGACGTTCAAGCCGATTCCCGGTGCGCAGACAGGTTTCATTTCCAATGTGATCGCGGCGGTCTTCGTGGTGGTGTTTGGGTTCCTGTTCGTTACCGTGGCCTCGCGGATCAGCGGGCTGATCGGCAACTCTTCCAACCCGATCAGCGGCATGACCATCGCCACCCTGATGGCGACGTGTGCGATGTTCCTGGTAATGGGCTGGACCGCCAATGCCTACGCAGTGCTTGCGCTGACCATCGGCGGGGTGGTGTGCATTGCATCCGCTATTGCCGGCGCCACGTCTCAGGATTTGAAGACCGGGTACCTGGTAGGGGCAACCCCGGTATCCCAGCAAATCGGCTTGGTGATCGGAGTGATGGTTTCCTCTTTGGCGGTGGGCGGCACGCTGATCCTGATGAACGTGGGCCTGGCGCAATACAAGCCGATTCAGATTCCGTTGGATGTGCAGCATCCGGCGTCCGGCGTGGAAGTGCAGCAGACCGATTATCAATACCAGGGCAAGACCTGGACGCTGGTCAATGCGCTGGGAGCCCATGAAATTCCCGACGGAAAATATCTGTACAGTCCAGCTACCCAGCAGATTGAGGTGCAGTGGATCCAGGGAATCGGCAGCGCGCAAGCGGCGGCTCCACAAGCGCGGCTGATGGCCACGGTGATCAGCGGAATATTGAATCAGCGGCTGCCTTGGCGATTGGTGTTGCTGGGAGTTTTCCTGGTGCTCGCGGTGGAATTGCTGGGGATTCGTTCGCTGGCGTTCGCGGTTGGCTCCTACTTATCGATCGCCACCACCATGGCAATTTTTGCGGGCGGGATGATTCGCTGGCTGGCCGAGCAGGGGGTCGAGAAAAAGTCCGAAGCAGAAAGCGAAGTGAGCCCCGGCTCGCTGTATGCCAGCGGGCTAATCGCGGCCGGCGGAGTATTCGGGTTGCTGGCCATCGTGATCACCTTGCTGCAGGATTCCGAACTCGCAACCAAGGTGCCGCACTGGATGGTGGTGATTTTCCGGCTGCCGTGGCGGCCGGATCTATTCGCATTTGGGCCGAAATTCATGCCGCACTGGAGTCACGCTTCCGGGTTAGGGGTGGTGATGTTCGTGCTGCTGGCGGGATCGTTGTACGTCAGCGCCCGGAAGAAACTCGAGTAGTTCAGTTCGCCTGGCCGGAAAGCTGGCCGCGCAGTGGCATCCTTTCCATTTTGTCCCGGGACATCCTTATACACTCCGGTTCGTGGGTGCCCGCTAGTTGCCAGTGACGTGGTCACACCAATAACGGATTACAAATAACTCAGGATTTCCGAGCCGATGCCGAAGGTGGTCTTGGTATCGAGTTGCTCAGGACCCTAGCCAGCGTCCAACCGGCGCCCAGGGTTCTACGTGGTCGCAAATTACTTTGATGGTGGCGGTGATGGGGACCGCCAGGAGCAAGCCCATGCCGCCCCACAGCCAGCCCCAGAAGAGCAGCGAGATGGTCGCGGCCAAGGCGTTGACGTGGACGCGGCGGCCAATTAGCGCGGGAGTGAGAACGTTGGCGGCGACCAGGTGCAGAAAAGTGATCATCGAGAAGATGCCGACAAACGCGGCGACCGAATGAAATTGCCGAAGACCGATCAACAGTGGCGGAGCGAACGCGAACAACACCCCGAAGTAAGGAACTAGGCTGGAAATGCCGGAGACCAGGCCCGCGAGAAACGGGAAGTCCAAACCGATGGCCCAGAAAAATAGCCAGCTCGATACCACCAGGATGGCTCCTACCAAGGCGGTCCCGGAAAGAAAGCCGTGAAGGACCAGCCCTACTTCCTCGAGCGTTTCTTTCACTTGGGTGCGCTCGGTGGTGGGGAATAGCTGCATGGTGGCATGCCAGGCGTGGCGTTTTCCGGCGAGCATGAAAAAAACGAGAAACGGAACAAAGGTGACGCCGATCAAGGCGCTGGAGAGCGAGCCCACGCGCGTCAGGATGGCCCGGCGAACCGGGTGCGGCTCGGTGACCACCAGCACTTGCCGTCCTTTCTCATCCTCGCCGATCGAGCCGGCCTGCGATTCGATGCGATCGAGGCGCATTTCCGCGGCGCTGAGAACTTCGTGCAAGGGCTTGCGGTACTTGGGCCAGTCCGCGCCGAACTGGTCGATGCGCTCAACCACGGTCCAGCCAATCAACAAAAGGACGGTGATCGAAACCAGAACGACCAGAAAGGAGCCCAGGGCGCGGGCCAGTCCGGCGTCTTCCAGGCGGGAAACCAGCGGTTCAAGAAAATAGGCCAGGAGCACCGCCACCAGCAGGGTGACGATCACGCTGGCAGCCCAGTACAAGAAGGCGATAATGATCCCCGCGGCGATGATGCGGGCGCTTACGTACGCCGCTGTTGCTTCTCGTTTTTCGGCTTCGACAGGCATCGTAGCTATGCACCCCGGAATCCAACTACGATAGCACACCAGCCCTAGGGCACGGCAGCGGCCTTGTAGCGGCGGCCAAACGGTTATGATTTTGCGAACACCGGCACAGGAGAGCCCGAAAATTCTCCGAGCGCGTGCTAGAATTGGGGCTCACGCGTTCCCTCTCTCTACTCGGATCGACATGACAACGACGATGCAAGAAGCGAAAAAACGCCTCTTTGGCACCGACGGCATCCGCGGAATTCCGGGGAAGCAGCCGCTCGACGACCGCACCCTGGTGACCGTGGGCCGCGCATTGGGAACTTTTCTGCGGGCCACCTCGGCCCATCCGCGGGTAGTCATCGGCATGGATACGCGCGAATCCGGACCGCATATCGCCGGGGAAATCGCGCGTGGATTGGTGGCCGCGGGTGCCGAGCCGGTGTCCGCGGGAATTGTGACTACTCCGGGCGTGGCCTGGCTCGTGCGCCGCGACAAATTTTCCGCAGGCGTGGTGATTTCCGCGTCGCACAATCCCTATCACGACAACGGCGTGAAGCTGATTTCTTCGGACGGCATGAAATTTCCCGATGCCACCGAAGCCGAAATCGAACGAATGATGGAAGAGTGGCCCGCGGGATCGCGGCTGCCGAGTGTGGCGTTGCCGGAAGATACCCGCCTGCACGAGGAATATTTGGAAGCGCTACAAGCTTGCATTCTGCCGGGCACAAAATTCAACGGCATGAAAGTGGTGCTGGACTGCGCCAACGGAGCGGCCAGCCATCTGGCGCCGGACCTATTTACGTCACTGGGCTGCAGGGTCACCGCAATCAACCATGAACCCGACGGGCGCAACATCAACGCTGGTTGCGGTTCGCTGCACACCGCCGGGCTGCGGGAGCGAGTGCTCGAAACGGGAGCGTCGCTGGGGGTGGCCTTCGATGGCGACGCCGACCGCGCCTTGTTCTCGACCGCTACCGGCGAGCTCGTGGATGGCGACGGCATACTGTTTACCATGGCCCGCCACATGAAAGAGCAAGGGACGCTCAAGGGTCCGGCGGTGGTCGGCACCAGCATGGCCAACCTGGGCTTGGACAAGGCTCTTGCGAAGATCGGGCTGAAGCTGACGCGGGTAGATGTGGGCGACCGCTACGTCCTCGAAGAGATGCAGCGCACCGGAGCAAACCTGGGCGGCGAGCAATCGGGGCATATTCTGTTTTTGGATGATGCCACCACCGGCGACGGGATGCTGACGGCGATCAAGATGGCTTCGCTGGTCTCAATTAGCGGGCCGCTCGAGGCGCTGGTGGCCGGCCTGAAGATTTTCCCGCAGCGGCTGGAGAACGTCCGGGTGAACTCGAAACCACTGCTCAATTCCCTGCCGGATGTATCGCGGTTGCTGGCCGAGGCGCAGCGGACGCTGGGGAATTCGGGGCGGGTGGTGCTGCGGTATTCGGGTACCGAACCGCTGGTGCGGGTAATGGTCGAAGCGGAGAGGGAAGAAGACGTCCGGCACTGGACCGAGACGCTGGCGACGGCTTTGCGGAAATCGATCGGCGCGTAGGGCGTTTTCGCTCTCTTCTCCCTTGGGGCACCTCCTTTGGATGGTTTGCCCCGGTTCGGTCCGACCGCTCACCTCTGTGATACAGCTCGTTCTGGTTCGCTCCCCGCTCCTTATTCCCCCATCGCTCGGCCGCAGGAACCTACCTCATTATTGCGGCGCCGCAGGAAAACCTCGGGTGGTTTTAGGTAGGAGGTTTCCAAAGTACATAGATGTACGGGGCTTTTCGTGTGGGAAAACATAGGGGAACTGGCGGCGCGGCAGGCCAGATTTTTCTGTTAGGCCGTAAGTCATAGGAAAGGTGGATGCTACGGGAAAATGCGTCGCAAGCGCTGAGTGGCATGACGCGTGCAATAAGTATCGCAACGGCTGTCGCTCAAACCCGGGGTGGGCTGGTTTCGCCGCGCTGAAACCGGCATGAACGGGGAAACAAGAGCGTGGGGGCCCTAAGGGGCCCCCCTTTTATTTGTGGTCCCTTCCTATTTTGTTTCCTTCTTTGCTCAAACGGCTAAATCCCCGGCTAGGGTGGTCATGTCGCTCCGAGGTTGTGGAACGGCGGGGCTAAAAAGCAAAGGGCGCGAACCGCACTCACGGTTCGCGCCCTTACTGGTGATTGGAAGTCCCGGTTCCCTAGCTGCAGCCGGAGGTGCTGCCGCAATTGGCGCACTTGTAGCAGCTACCGTTGGGGGTCATTAACATGCCGCATTCGGAGCACGACGGGGCATCGTCGATCGCAGTACGCGGGCGCGGGGCGGAGGTTGAATCCGCGCTAGCGTATCCGCGAGCCTGCATCTGCGAAACGAGCGGCTTCGCCGGTGTTTCGTCCGAGTCCGTATCTGAAATGTCGCGGTCGGTATAGTCGCGGGAGACGAATTTGCTGCCGACCCAGCGGCCGATGTAGTCGACGATCGACTTGGCGTAGCGAATTTCCGGGTTACCGGTGTACCCGGAAGGTTCGAAACGCGAATTCACGAATTTGTCGATCAGCGCGCGCAACGGCACGCCGTACTGCAGAGCGATCGAGACGGACAATGCGAAGGCGTCCATGATGCCGGAGAGCGTCGAGCCTTCCTTGGCCATCTTGATGAAGATTTCGCCGGGGGTACCGTCGTCGTACATCCCTACGGTGAGGTATCCCTCGTGGCCGCCGATGGCGAATTTGTGGGTGATCGACTTGCGCTCGTTGGGCAGCTTGCGGCGCTGGGCAAATCCGGGCAGTTGTTTTTGCGCGGGCGCCTCGGGAGCCTCTTCCTTGGTGGTGACCGCGGCCGCTGCGCTTGCGGCAACGGCGGCGGCTACGGCCTTTTCCGCGGTGATTTCTTTCTTGCCTGCGGCGTTCAGCGGCTGGGAGCGCTTGGAATTGTCGCGATAGATGGCCACCGCCTTCAGACCGGTCTTCCATGACTCGATGTAGGCCTGCATGATGTCTTCGACGGTGGATTCCTCAGGCATGTTGATGGTCTTGCTGATCGCCCCGGAAAGGAACGGCTGAGCCGCAGCCATCATCTTCAGGTGTCCGCGCCAGGCAATCGAACGGCCGCCATTGGATGCCAGGGAGCAATCGAATACCGGCAGATGCTGGGGCATCAGACCGGGAGCGCCCTCGAGGCTGCCGTTGCGATCGATGTAGTCGACGATCTGGGCCACCTGTTCCGGGGGATAGTTGAGGCGCATCAGCGCTTGCGGGACGGTGTTGTTGACGATCTTCATCACCCCGCCGCCCACCAGACGCTTGTGCTTCACCAGAGCTAGATCCGGCTCGATGCCGGTGGTGTCGCAGTCCATCATGAAGCCGATGGTGCCGGTGGGTGCGAGCACGGAAACTTGGGAATTCCGGTAGCCAAATTTTTCGCCGTGGGCCAAGGCATTATCCCAGGAGCGTTGCGCGGCATCGAGCAGCGAGGACTGCACGTTCTCGCGCTTAATGGGGCGAAGCGAATCGCGATGCATGCGAATGACGCCGAGCATGGCATCGCGGTTCGGCGCATAACCGGGGAACGGCCCCATGCGTTCGGCAACCTTCGCCGATTGGTAATAAGACTCTCCGGTCAGCAACGCGGTGATGGCGCTGCAAATGTCGCGGCCGGCATCGGAATCATAGGGCACGGCCAGAGACATCAGCAGCGCGCCGAGGTTGGCATAGCCAATGCCCAGCGGACGGAAGGCATGGGAGTTGCGGGCGATGCGGTCGGTGGGATAGCTGGCGTTATCGACCAAAATTTCCTGCGCGGTGATGGTGATGTCCACGGCGTGGCGGAACGATTCGGCGTCGAACTGGCCATTTGATCCCAGGAACTTTAGAAGATTGAGGGAGGCCAGGTTGCAAGCGGTATCGTCCAGGAACATGTATTCCGAGCAGGGATTCGAGGCGTAAATGCGATCGGTGCTCTTGCAGGTGTGCCAGCGGTTGATGGTGGTGTCGTACTGCATGCCCGGGTCGCCGCACTGCCAGGCGGATTCGGCCATCTTGGCGAGCAGATCGCGGGCGCGAAATTGTTCGGCGGGAGTGCCGTCGTTGACGTTGCGGGTCCACCAATCACGATCATCCTCTGCGGCCTGCATGAATTCCTCGGTGACCCGGACGGAGTGGTTGGCGTTCTGGAAAAAAATGGAGCTGTAGGCTTCGCCGTCGATCGATGGGTCATAACCCTGCTCGATCAAGACGTGCGCCTTGCGCTCTTCTTTGGTCTTGGATTCGATGAATTCGACTATATCCGGGTGATCGACGTTGAGAATCACCATCTTGGCGGCGCGACGCGTCTTTCCGCCGCTCTTGATTACCCCGGCAAAGGCGTCGAAACCCTTCATGAAGCTGACCGGGCCGGAGGCGATGCCGCCGCCGGAAAGAGACTCCTTGCTGCCGCGCAGAGAGGAGAAGTTGGTTCCGGTACCGGACCCCCACTTGAAGAGCATGCCTTCGGTGCGCGCCAGGCCCATGATCGATTCCATGTCGTCCTGGACCGAGTTGATGAAGCAGGCCGAGCACTGCGGCTTGGCTTGCACGCCGACGTTGAACCAAACCGGTGAATTGAAGGCCATCTTCTGCTCAACCAGCAGGTGGATCAACTCGTCGTGAAAGGCGTCGCGGGATTCCGCGTTGGCGAAGTAGCCGCCCTGCTCGCCCCAGCGAGCGATGGTGTCCGCAACGCGCGAAATCAATTGCCGGACGGAGGATTCACGCTCCGGCGAGCTCATCTTGCCGTGGAAATATTTGGAGGCCACGATGTTGGTGGCGGTCTGCGACCAGGATTTGGGGACTTCCAGATTTGCCTGGCGGAAAATGGTCTGGCCCTTGTCGTTGCCGATTTGGGCGACGCGCTTGTCCCATTCGACGGCGTCGAAGGGGGAAGTTTTGCCGTCGGTGAAGACCCGGGTAAATTCCAGTCCGCGGTTTTTGGCCGGGGCGTTGTCGATGGGGGGAACTACGTTGACTTCGTTGAGTGCCATGCGAACTTCAGCCATTTCTGCCTCCCGTGCAGACTACCGTTCTTCGGCTGCGAAACAAGGAGACCCTGGGTTGATCCCCTTCATTTTACTCTGGAAAGAATGCCAACCCCAAAAACAAAAAGCCTCGCCACGCCGCGAAATCCACAGCCGGTCACGGTTTTTGTTTGGGAGGTACTACCCCGAGTACTGGATTGGTTTAGCGAACCAGGCTTCAGAAACTCCTAAAACCCCTACCGGGCGACTGACGGATTCGAAAACAAAGTGTCGAATCTGGGGTGCGAGTATCATCGTGCATGGAAAATATGTCAAGAAGAAAGCGAGGGGAGACCGCAAAATCTTGTGCGGCCGTGCATGAAGAGTGACTACCCATAGTGGAGGTGTTGATTTCGAAGCGTTTGCGGTTTTCTTGTGTCTCGATTCGCACCATTCTTTTTCCCCGAGACGCTGCAAGAATTTTTCCGGCATGTGCAGCGAGCAAAATTCTGCGCTCTTCGGCTGCGAATGTCTAGCCTTAGTAAACATAAATGCGAAGCTTCGTTGACTTGGTTGAAGTTAATCTCAAGAATAAGCGTATGAGCCAGCCGGCAATCGAATTCCTTGGCCTCACCAAAGATTATCCGCGCGGACAATGGAAGCGCGGAGTGGTGCGTTCGCTGGACAAGCTAACCTTTCAGGTGGAAGAAGGCGAAGTGTTTGGATTTCTGGGGCCGAACGGCGCGGGGAAAACAACCACGTTGAAGTGCGTGATGGGTTTGATCTTCCCTACTTCCGGGACCGCGCGGGTTTTTGGGCGCCCGATCGACGACGTGCAAATGCATCGCGAGATCGGCTACCTGCCGGAGCAACCGTATTTCTACGACTATCTTACGGCTCGCGAGCTGCTCGATTACTTCGCGCGCTTTTTTGGATACAGTGCACCGGAGCGCCAGGATCGGGTGGCCCATTTTCTGGAGCGGGTGCAGTTGACGCTTTTTGCGGACGTGCAGCTCCGCAAGTTTTCCAAGGGCATGCTGCAGCGTGCGGGCATCGCGCAGGCGATTTTGCACGATCCCAAAGTGGTTTTTCTCGATGAGCCGATGTCCGGACTGGATCCCATCGGGCGGCGTGAAGTCCGCGACATTATTCTGGAATTGAAAGAAAAAGGAAGGACGGTGTTCTTTTCCACTCACGTGCTCAGCGACGCCGAAATGCTGTGCGACCGGGTGGCGGTGCTGGCCGGGGGAAAGTTGCAGGGGATCGGGTCGCCCGCGGAAATCGTTTCGATTGAGGTGCTGGGGATGGAAATCCTGTGCGACCTTGCCGCCGGACGGCCACTGCCGGCGGGGCTGGTGGAACACGCGGTGCGTTCGGGCAACCGGTATCGCATTCAGGTGCCGGAGCAACAGTTGTACCACGCGCTCGAACAGTTGCGCCGCTTGGAAGCCCGGATTCTGTCGGTAGCGCCGTTGCGGCCGACGCTGGAAGACTACTTCATCCAGCTCGTGGAGCATCCGAAGGGCGTGCCGGCAGCCCCCGCGGGGGGAGAACGACCATGATGGCTGGGACGGTGGCGATCAACACGTTCCGGGAAGCGGTGCGGGACCGGGTGCTCTATAACCTGATCTTCTTTGCGCTGGCCATGATGGCAGCGGCGGTATTGGTGGGACAAATCACTATCGGCATCGAACGCCTGGTGATCATCAATCTGGGTCTGACCGCGATTTCGCTGATCGGGACAGTGATGGCCATTTTCATCGGGGTGGGCCTGGTCTACAAAGAAATGGAAAAGCGGACGCTGTACAGCTTGCTGGCGAAACCGGTGCGCCGATGGGAATTCCTGGTGGGAAAATTCGCCGGGCTGGTGCTGACGCTCGTGGTGAACACCGCGCTGATGACGGTGGGGCTGGCGGCGGCGCTTTTCTACGTGGCGCACGCGTTTACCCGGGCGGACGCTTCGATCCTGGTGGCGGTGTATTTCATTTTGCTGGAGCTGGCGCTGGTGACCGCGTTGGCGCTTTTCTTTTCCTGCTTTCCGACGCCGATCCTTTCCACCCTGCTGACCCTGGGGTTATTTATCGCCGGGCAATTCTCAACGGCGCTGCGGGAATACGGGCGGGTGGCGCACAGCCGGGTGTTGGAGGCGATCTTCGGGGCGATCTATTACTTGCTGCCGAACTTCCACGACTTCAATGCGATTGGGGCGGTGGCGCACGGTGACGCAATCCCCACAGCGCTGATCGTGCACAACACCCTCTACGCCGTCCTGTACATCGCGGTGGTGCTGCTGGGGGCGTCCGCGATCTTCGCCAACGTGGACCTGAAATGAGCGTCGCAGCGCGCACGCGATTTACCCGGGGCGCCAGCGCGGCAATCCCGCTGTTCTTTTTGGCGATCGTTTTGTTGCAACGTGGGATCGATCGCGACCGAGCCCGGCTGAGCGCGCCCGAGGAATTGTGGCTGCGGTCTGCGCAGCTGCTGAAAACGATTAGCATGGGCTACGATTCCCTGCTCGCGGATATTTACTGGACCCGCGCGGTGCAGTATTACGGGTCGCAATTGGAAGCGGGCCACTCGCAATTTACCCAGTTGTATCCGTTGATGAGTATTGCGTTGACGCTCGATCCGCGGTTGACGGTGGTGCCCGCGGCCGGTTCGATATTGCTGAGTGAGCCGAGCCCGATCGGTGCGGGGAGCCCGGATCAGGCGGTGAAATTACTGCAGCAAGCGATCGCGGCAAAGCATGACGATTGGGAGCTCTACGCCAGCCTGGGATTTGTGTATTACTGGTACATGAAAGATTACCAGCACGCGAGCCAGGTCTACCTCGAGGGCAGCCAATATTCGGGAGCGCCGATCTGGATGAAAGGGATGGCGGCGCGGATTGCGGAGTTGGGGGGATCGCGCGAGACGTCGAACATGGTGTGGTCTGAGATTTATCAGACCTCGAGCGAGCCGCGGGCGCGGGAGAACGCCAGGCAGCACCTGCTCGCGCTGCATGCTCAGGCGGACATCGAAGAGTTGCAGAGAATCGTGGATCACTATCGAGGGCATATTCCGCGGCTTACCTCGCTGAAGGATTTGGTGGAGGACCGGGTGTTGCCGGATGTGCCGGTGGACCCGGCGGGTTATGCCTACGTGCTGGATTCTTCGGGAGTGGTTGGGGTGAATCCTTCGAGCACGGTGCGGATGGATATTCTGGAGCCTACCAGACACGACCAGGCTGCGAAGTAGCTAGGTGGTTGTTCGACGGAGTTACGGTGGATGATTCCTGAGGACAATGCGAAAAGGCCGGAAGTTCTAGTCGTGGCTTCGAGCATGCTTCGAGTAGACGCCCACCCTTCCCAAACCCCAAAGAAAAAGGCGCACAAAACGTAGAGGCGTAGGTCAAAGCCGCGCCACCTATCTCTATTCATACCGCGCACCTCGCCACCGCCGCGCACACTCATCTTTATTCCTGCCGGGCAGGGTCCATTCGGCGGGGATGCGACTGCGGGCCGGGATTTCGTATCTAGAAATAGGTCGATTGCTGGGCCGTGCATATTCCTGGTGGCGCTGTTAAAGTAGATGGATACGTTCTGCATGCTTGGCGACTGCTTCCCTCCCCGCAAGGCAGTCGGGTGCCCCAGCCGCGAACGGTCCGTGGTGGATTGGCCAAAAAGATGCTGGAGGAGTGTGCGATGCGCCGAACTACGCGACTTTTGCCGTTTATGGTCGGTCTGGTGAGTATTGGACTGGGCGCGTGGGGCTGCTCATCGAAGGTGAAAAACAACTCGAACAACGGAGAAGGAGCGGGAGGTACGGCGCCGGCGATCACGACCGAACCCGCGAATGCGTCAGTGACGGTGGGAGCAACCGCGACTTTTACGGTGGCGGCAACGGGAACTGCGCCACTGAGCTATCAGTGGTCCCGCCACGGCAACGCGATCAGCGGCGCTACCTCCGCGAGTTACACGACGGCAGCCACAGCGACGACCGATAGCGGTGCGACGTTCACGGTGGTGGTGAGCAATTCGGTGGGAAGCGTGAGGAGTTCAGTGGCGACACTTACCGTCACAGCAGCGGCTCCGACCGCGCCGGTAATTACGACCGAACCTGCGAGTGTGTCGGTGACGGTAGGATCGACGGCGACTTTTACGGTGGCGGCAACGGGAACCGCGCCACTGAGTTATCAGTGGTCCCGCGGTGGCACCGCGATCAGCGGCGCGACAGCAGCGAGTTATACGACCGCGCCGACCGTGATTACCGATAACGGCGCGACGTTCACGGTGGTGGTGAGCAATTCGGTGGGAAGCGCCACGAGTACGCCGGCGGCAACACTGACCGTGTCCGCGGTAGCTGTAAATGTGACCACCTTCCACAACGACGTGGGGCGAACCGGGCAAAATCTGAATGAAATCACGCTGACACCCAGCAACGTGAACTCGGCCAGCTTTGGGCTGCTGCGAACGCTGAGCGTAGACGGCAAAGTGGATGCCGAACCTCTATATCTGACCGGCCTGACGGTTGGCGGCGCCACACACAATGTCTTGTATGTGGTCACGGAAAACGACTCGGTCTACGCGTTCGATCCCGACTCCGGAACGCAATTGTGGAAAACATCGGTGATCGGCACGGGCGAAACAACCGGCGACGGCCAGGGTTGCGATCAAGTGGTTCCGCAAATCGGCATTACTTCGACGCCGGTGATCGACACCGCGGAGGGTCCCCACGGCGCCATCTACGTGGTGGCGATGACCAAGAACACGACCTCCAATGCCTACATCCAGAGGATCCATGCTCTGGACATCACCACCGGCGCGGAACTCACCACCCTGGGAAGTCCGCAAACCATCACCGGAACATATCCGGGAACCGGCGACGGCAGTTCCGGCGGCAACGTGACGTTCGTTCCGGCGGCATATAAGGAACGGGCCGCGCTGTTGCTGCTCAACGGGGTGATCTACACCACCTGGGCGTCGCACTGCGATGCGGGGCTATACACCGGATGGGTGATGGCGTACCGCGAGAGCACCCTGGCCGAGGTAAGCGTCTTCAATTTTGTTCCCAACGGATCCAAGGGAGCGAGTTGGAGTGCGGGAGCGGGACCGGCGGCCGATGAGTTCGGGAATGTATATTTTCTGGCGGCGAATGGGACCTTTGACACCACGCTGGACTCGAATAATTTCCCTTCGATGGGAGACTACGGCAATGCGTTTCTGAAGTTGCAGCTCAACGGATCGACCATCAGCGTGCCGGATTATTTCACCATGCACAACACCGTGGCGGAATCGAACGCCGACGAAGACCTGGGTTCGGGCGGAGCTTTGGTTTTTCCCGACATGACTGATTCCAGCAACGACACGCGGCATCTGGCGGTGGGGATGGGCAAGGACGCCATCATTTATGTGGTGGACCGCGATGCGATGGGAGAATTCAACCCGACCGCCGACAACATCTATCAGGAAATTACCGGACAGGAAGGGGCGGACGGCGAATACGGAGCGCCGGCGTATTACAACGGCTTGCTGTACTACGGCGCAGTGGACGAGATGCTGAAAGTTTATCCGATCACCGCAGCCAAGGTAGCGCTCACGCCGTCATCGATGACCACCGAGTCGTTCACTTATCCGGGGACCACGCCCAGCATTTCGGCGAATGGGACTTCGAACGGGATCGTGTGGACCGTGGAGAATACGTCTCCCGCGGTGCTGCACGCGTATGCCGCGACGGCTAGCGGACTGGCTACCGAGCTTTACAACAGCAACCAGGCGGGGACGCGGGACCAATTTCCGAACAATAAGTTCATTACACCGATGATTGCTAACGGCAAGGTATTTGTGGGGACTTCCGCGGGAGTGGCGGTTTTTGGGCTGCTGTAGGATCCACAAGCAAAATCACGCAACCCAGAATGGTTGTGCTACTCATAGCGCAGGGCTTCGACTGGGTCCAGGCGCGCGGCCTTCACTGCGGGCCACACTCCGAAGATCAGCCCGATGGCCACCGACACCGAGAGACCCATCACCACCGCCCAGGTAGTGACTACGGCGTGGGTGGTGGTTACCACCGGAATCAGCAAGCACATCCCGACTCCCACCAGAACTCCGATAAAGCCTCCCGCGCCGGTGAGGGTCATGGCTTCAAACAAAAATTGCCAAGTGATGTCGCGGCGGCGCGCGCCGATGGCCTTGCGCACTCCGATTTCGCGAGTCCGCTCGGTAACCGACACGAGCATGATGTTCATGACCCCCACCCCGCCGATCAGCAATCCGATCGAGCTCAACACCACGATCGCGAGAACCACGCCGCCAATAATGTCGTTAAAACTTTTCACCGTTTCGATGGCGGTGGTAATCGAGAAAGAGTCGGGTTTATCGTACGGAACGTTGCGGCGGGTGCGCAGGACTTCGCGGACCTGATCGACAGCCAGGTCGAGTTTTCCGGGATAAGCCAGGAACCGGTAGGCTACTTCGTACGCGGCTGGGTAGAGCTTGCGGAAGGTATAGAACGGGATGATTACGCGTTTATCTTCGTCACCCAAGCCAAATCCACCGGGCTGCTTTTGGAGCACCCCGATAACCAGATAGGTGGAACCGTCGACCACGATCTCCTTGCCTAAAGCGTCTTCTAACGAAGGGAACAGCGCGGTGGCGGCATTCTCTCCGAGCACCACAACATTTTCACGATGTTCGTTCTCAGAAGGGGTAAGGAAGCGTCCCGCTTTCATGGCGGCGTTGGCGTAGACGTCCAGGTAGGCGGGAAACGTGCCGCGAAACTCGATGTCCTGCACCAAGCTGTTCTGGTAGCGGACGGTGTGGACCAACTCCCACTGAAACACTGAGATGGCAATCTCTTTCACCGCGGGGCACTGGCGCTCGATGGCCTCGCCGTCTTCAAACGTGAGCGGCTTGCGATCGCGCTCTTCCTTGGGACGATGCTGATTGGGAGGGCCCTGGTCAAAGCGGTCCACCCACGCGGTATCAATACCTTCCTTGGTGATTTCGTCCTGGATGACGGAACGAAAACCCTGCACCAAACCCACCACCAGGATGATCAGCATGACCCCGATGGTGACGCCCAGCACCGCGAGCATGCTGCGCATCTTGTGCCCGCGCAAAGTGTCGAAGGCCAGAGAAAGATTTTCGCGGAGGTCTTGTCTCATCTCATTCCCTAGGTTTCCGCGCGCAAAGCTTCAATGGGATCGAGCCGGGCCGCACGCATCGCCGGATAGATACCAAAGAAGAGTCCGACGCTCGATGAAAGCACGAGAGCGATGACCACCGCGGTGATGGGAGTCGAGATGGGCATCGGGGTAACCGCACGAACCAATTGAGTAAGGACGATTGCAACGGTCACGCCTAAAAACCCGCCCAAGACCGACATCACGCAGGACTCCACCAGAAACTGGGCAATGATGTGGGTGCGGCGGGCGCCCAGCGACTTGCGCAGTCCGATTTCGCGAGTTCGCTCGGTGACGCTGGCGAGCATGATATTCATGATCACAACGCCGCCGACCACCAGGAAGACCGAGGTGATCCAGATGGCGATCGCGAATGCGCTGCCGGTGATGCGATTCCAAAGGCCCATGATGGAGGTCGGGGCGATGATGGCGAAGCTGTCGTCGGCGTCGTACGCCTGATGCCGGCGGGAGCGCAGGATCACCCGCGCTTCGTCTTCGGCCGCGTCCATGAGCTGCGGATCACGGGCTTGAACGAACATGCTCACCGAAGAGAACAGGGTAAGCCATTCCTTGCGATAGGTACCCAAGGGAATCATGACGAAGTGGTCTCGGGATTGGCCGAAGACCGAACCCTGAGCCTTACTTATGCCGACGATGGTGTACTGAAGCTGGCCGGCGCGAACGTCCTTGCCCACGGCGTCGATACCCGGGAAGAGTTTGTTGGCCACGTCGGGTCCTACGATGCATACGGAGGCACGGTGGGAGTCGTCGACGTCGGTAAGAGCCCGCCCCTGGGCGATATCGATGTCGCGAATCTCCGGATAGTTGGCGCTGACGCCGAGGATGGTGACATTTTCGTCGAGGATGTTGCCGGCGCGGACATCGGCAGTGCTGTTCTGTTCGCCAGCGACGTTGGAGGCGAGGGTCATGCCGTCGCGCACCGCGTCCAGGTCGTCCACGGTGAGTGGGGGGCGCTTGCGGGCTTTGTTCCATTGCTCAAAATTGGTGACGATGCCGATGCGATCGATGACGAAGGCGTTGGCGCCGATGTTGGCAATTTTGTCGGAAACGTATTGGTTTAGGCCATCCAGAATGGAGATCACTGAAATAAGGGTGGTTACGGCAAGAATGACGCCAAGCAAGGTGAGGAAACTGCGGAGTTTGTGGGCCCGCAACGTATCCAGAGCGATCCAGAACGTCTCGCGCAGAGCAATCCCAGTCTTCCAAGCCCGTTCGAACATGGGGGTGGTTTTCTTCACAACTAGAGTATAGGCGTTTAGGGGTTCAGTAGGTATAGACGCACCAGCCAGCGAAAAATATCGGTAAATTTTGCTTCCCGGGAGGATGGCGGAGTCAAGGTGGCGATATTTGCAGAATCTCGGTTACGATGGGGACGGGCAACACGCTCGCAACCGAATGGGGCGGAAACCACTCGAACGACTGACCCTATGGCAAACCTTGGGAAGAGCGAACCTACAGCGCCGAACATGGTTCGGACCGGCTACGCCCAGAGCTTAGCGGCGATTCTGGTGACGGTGACGGTCTTCGGAACGGCGGTGTACCCCGGGCAACAGACCGCCGGGCCGTCCGGCTCGGGTTACTCGGAGGAGCAATTGCGCGGGTTGCGCGAGCGGGTGATCGGCCACCAGCACAAGGACGACACGGTAGGGGCAGAGTACGAACACGTCGAACATCACATCGTGCGGGGCGCCAACGGGGAGAAAATCGCCGAGGACAAAGTGTACCGGGTAGTGCCAACCGGAACCGGAACTCTGAAGCTGGTGGTCAAAGACACTGGCAAGAACGTCCCGGACGACTTCTACCAGAAGGAATTGCTGGAGTGGAAGCAACAGCTGGAAGTGGCGTCGAACCCCGACGACTGGCGGACGAAATCCTCGCAGGCCAAGACCGCGAAGAAGATGCAGGACCGCGCGGAAATGGTGGATTCCGCGTCGAATGCGCTGACGTTTAACTGGCTGCGGCGGGAATCGTGCGGCGGGCGGGATTGCGACGTATTTCAGATGGAGCCCAACCCGGGCTACCAACCGCACACCACCGCTCAGGACATCCTCTCCCACGTCCGGGGAACGGCGTGGGTGGACCTAAATTCCGAACAGCTAGTACGGGTGGATGCGGAGATCGTTCGGGATATTTCGTTTGGGGGAGGGGTGCTCGCGAAAATCTACCGGGGCGGCCACTTTTCTCTGGAACAAATAGAGGTCGCGCCGGGCGTGTGGTTTCCGCGGCGCTATCAACTGGACTACACTGGCCGGAAATTCCTATTCAGCTTTGAGAACCATGTGGTTACGGAAATGAGTGGTTACCGGCGGCTGGGGACGACTAAGGACGCGCTGGCGAAGGCGCGAGAAGAGCTTAGCAAGGGCGAGAAATTTGCGGGGGACCCATAGGAGTTGGCCCGGCGGATCGTACGACTAAGGTTACTCCACCCGAAAAAGATAGATTGTAGAACGGTCGAACCATTCCCAATGTGGCTAGAGCGCGGTGAAAGATTTTTGGCTGGGGTCGTATTCAAGTTCCAGGCGCAGGATCCAGTCGAAGTGGAAGCGCTGGCTGGCCAGGAATTTTTCCAACTCTTCGCGACTCGCGGCATCGAACTCGGCGACCATTTTGCCTTCCTGCATATTCACAAGGACGCGTCGCGCTGCGGGGGTTTCCGAACCGACCAGAAGAGCGGCCAATCCTTCGGCGCCCTGCCGCGTGAGGCACGCTAGACTGTGTTGGGTTAGGAAGCGAGGCATTCATTCACCCGATTCAGTAGAATGGTTCAACACATTCTGTAAAACGAAGAATTACACTGGGAGCCACGAAAAGCAAATGCCCGCCGTCCGCCACCAACACCCTTACTTGTTACACGATGCCATCCTGCAGCAGCCAGCGGTGATCGAGCAGGCGCTGGCGGCCAATCGGGAGAAAATCTCGCGCGCGGTGGATGCGGCGGCGGGGCGCAACCGGTTCATTTTTGTGGGTGTGGGGACCTCTTACCATGGGGCGTTGTCGGCGGAGCGGTGGATGCGGCAGCAATCGGCGGGCCGCGCCGATGCGCGCGCGGAAGAAGCATTTGAGTTGGTGCACAGTCCGCTGGCGCTGGGGCGCGGAGATGTGGTGGTGGTGATCACGCACACCGGAGGAACCAAGGATTCGTTGGAGGTCTTGCGCATAGCGCGGGCGGCGGGCGCGCTGACGTTGGCGGTGACGGGTGCGCTCGGAGGCCCGGTTGGAACCAGCGGATTCCCCGAAACCGATTTCCATTTTGTTACCGGTGAACGCGAAGCGACGTTTGCTTATACCAAGAGTTACTCGTCGGCGATGGCGGTAGTGGCGCTGCTGGTGATTGGGTTCTGCGAGCGCGGTGGCTGGGCGACGGCGAGCGCCGCGACCAGGGGGTCGATGCTGACGGCGGCTGGGGTAGCTCGACTGCCTGCGCTATTGAGTCAGGGGCTCGAGGCGGAAGCGGAGATCCGCGCGGCGGCGCAGGCCATGGCTAGGCGTACGCGGTTTGCTTTTTTGGGCGCCGGGCTGGCTTGGTTCACGGCAATGGAAGCGGCGCTGAAGGTGAAAGAGACGAGTTACTTGCCAGCGCAGGGATATCAGACGGAAGAAATACTGCACGGCCCGTTTTCCGAGTTGGACCAAGCCGCCGCGGTGATTGGGTTTCTCACCGGAGAATCTTCCGACGATCGAGTGCGGGATGTTTTGCGGGCGGCGGCGGAGATTGGCGCGTACCGGCTGGCGGTTACCTTCCCGCGGGGGAGCCGGGACTTGGCTTGCGATCGGGTGATTGAAGTGCCGGATGGATCTTGGTGGATGTCTACATTCTTGCATCTGATTCCCGCGCAACTGTTGGCTTATCACTTGGCGCTGGCTCGCGGGATTAATCCGGACACCGGCCGGCAGGATCAGCCAGCGCACGCGCGGGCTACTCAGGTGTTTAAAGCGGTTCCGCAACGCTAACGGCAAAAGAGTGTGAGCTGTTCGATCGTTATCCTCCCGATAAAGCTCGGGGCATCTATCCCATCGATTCAACGGCGAAATACCTACTGGCAACGGCTTGTGGTCAAAACACCCACCTTCCCAACACCAGGGGGAAGAATGGGGCAACCAAGAATCGTGGAGTCGTGAAGCAAAACCAGAGCCAAAACCAAAGCCACATCGATTTCTACGCTGCATTGCGGCGATTGTGGGCGGGGTGTGCTTTTCGATCTTGCGATCTTGGAGGGGCGTGATAGCCTCGCTGAATGCTGCTTGGACTGAGGGCTCGATCTTCTTCAGGAGATTTGAGTGAGCCGCATTTGGAACGCATTAAAGGAAGCAGAGAAGCAAAGACTGCTGGCAACACAACGTAACCAATCGGAGAGTCAGCGCCAAACCGCGGAACGCAGGGATGGAATGCGGGTCGTCCGGAAATTGGGCTTGCTCGTGTACGGCTCGGGTAACGACAACCAGCCGTTTCATGAGCGATCTTATTCGCTGGAAGTTTCCGAACGCGGCGGGCTGATCTCGGTGGTCAGCGGAGTTGCGCCCGGGCAGCGCCTGGTAGTGATAAACCAGAGCAACCAGGAAGAGATGGAGTGCCGGGTAGTGCACGTGGCGGAGCGCATTCACGGGCGGATGCGAGTGGGCGTGGAATTCTTACAGAACGCGAGCACGTTCTGGGGACCACTGGTCGCCGATCCGGCCAACCAAAGCTCCGCAGCGGAGCAGTAACCGCACCGTTCCAGTTTGATTTAAAATACCTGCCAGCATCATCCCAGCCATACCGCGTTCCCGCTAAAGGCCTAAGTACATAACCCTATAGAAGAAATTGGGCAACCTGCTATAACTCGGCTAGGCAGTGTGGGCGATGAGATTCGCCCAAGATTGGTCTCTCAATCATATCGACGCAGCCCTTCCGAGACGAAGACGGGTAAGCGAGATGATGGGATAGGAGGAATCACGGTGCGTGCTATTTCCTGGGTTCGTTCAGTGCTGTTTGCGCTTGTCGTGCTGGCCGTGTCGGCGACGGCTTTGGCAACCCCCTCATTCGCAGCACCCTCACAAGTTGGCGTGGGTATCTCCGTTTCGATCGCACCACCGGAACTGCCGGTCTACGACCAGCCGATTTGCCCCGGCGACGGGTACATCTGGACACCCGGATACTGGGCCTACGATGACGCCGACGGCTACTACTGGGTGCCTGGCACCTGGGTAGAAGCTCCTGAGGTTGGTTTTCTCTGGACCCCTGGTTATTGGGGCTGGGGAAACGGCGGATATTTTTGGAATGCGGGCTACTGGGGACCACACGTGGGTTTCTACGGCGGGATCAATTACGGATTCGGCTACTTCGGCGTGGGATTTGAAGGCGGGCGTTGGGACGGAGGACACTTTTTCTATAACCGCGCGGTCAGCAACGTGAACGTGACGGTAATCCACAACGTTTACAACACCGAGATTCACAACACCACGGTGAACCGAGTGAGCTTCAACGGAGGCCACGGCGGGATCGACGCGCGACCGAGGGCGGAAGACGAGGCCTACGCGCATGAACGGCATGTCGGACCGGTGGCCGCACAGACGCAACATATTGAAGCGGCTCGCGGCAATCCACAATTGCGGTATTCCGCAAATCACGGTTCACCGGCTATCGCGGCGACGCCGCGGCCGGGAGTGTTTAATGACCACGAGGTGGTATCCGCTCATGGTGGTGGCGCGGTGAATACCGCGGCGCATGCCAATACCTATACCCATCCGAGCGAACTCCCGCCGACGCCACGCGCGACTTTGCCAAGCACCGGAAACCCGAAGGCGGATCAGAAATACCAGCAACAACAGCAGAAGATTGCCGCGAAACAGGACCAGGAACGGCAGAAACTTCAGGCGCAGCAGGATAAGGAACACCAGCAACTGGCCAAGCGGCAAGCGAGCGACACACAAAAACAACAAGTGGAGCAAAAACACGCGCAACAGACGCAGCAATTGCAGCAGAAACACGTGCAGCAACAGCAGCATTTCGAACAACACGTTCAGAGTGCTGCCCCCCGCCAGAGTGGGCACCCGAGGTAGAACATGGGGGTGCCGATTGAGTGCGGGCAGAAAGTAGCCGAGAAGGAATCTTCCGGCGGAAGCAAAGGGAGAGTGAAATGTTATTGCTGATCATTGTGTTGTTGCTTTTGTTCGGCGGAGGCGGCGGCTATTACGGGTATTCGCGCTGGGGTACCGGCGGAGGCCTGGGAGCCGTGGGAACCGTGTTGCTGATCGTGCTGGTTTTGTACTTGCTCGGCGTCGTTCACTAGCGCCGGCAGGATCGTTTCGCGGTCCGACGCGAACGTTTCACGAGAGGCGGTAACAGTTGCGGGCAGGTGGCCTCAACTGAGATTTGAAATTGGGCCAAAGGAGATAACCGATGAAGCAAAGCACCGAAGACCAAGCCAAGGGGAAGTTCCATGAGGTGAAAGGGAAAGTGAAGGAAAGTGTCGGAAGAGCGACCAATAACCCTCGGTTGCAGGACGAAGGAACGGATGAAAGGGTTGCCGGCACGGTGCAGAAGAAAGTGGGGCAAGTCGAGAAGGTGTTCGAAAAGTAGTACGGGAGCGACGGCCGTTGGGTGGGGTTGGTAGCTGGTCGAGGCGTCTTAGTCCGGTCTTCTCGCCTCTCTGCGCGGAGAGTGCGCCAAATGGGGAGCTGGACGAATGAAAACGAGTGCATCCGACCACCAGGCTGCGAACCCCACCCAATACAATATCGACGCCATTGCCAAGCTCGAGGCCGAAGCTCTGCAGGGCCGCACGGCGATTGAGCGCGCCAGCGATTCGATCGTAAAACTCACCGGGAGTGTCGCGTTTCTCTTGTTGCAGGTGCTCCTCCTGGTCCTGTGGATCGCGATCAACCTCCATCTGATTCACGGCATTAAGGCGTTCGATCCCTTCCCGTTCGGAATTCTGGCGCTGGTGGTAGGGGGCGAAAGCGTGCTGCTGACGACGTTTGTGCTGATCAGCCAGAACCGCATGGCGCGGCAATCGGAGCGGCGCTCGCACCTCGATCTTCAGGTGAGCATGCTGGCCGAACAGGAACTGACTACCGCGCTGCAAATGCTGCAAAAGCTTTGCCAGCACGCCGGGGTCGACGCGAAAGCGGATACCCAACAGGTGCAAGGATTCAGCAAGACCACGGACGTTGAGAAGCTGGCGAGTGAGCTGGAGCAGAAGTTACCATCGCATTAACTCGTTCGCCCGCCACAGGTCGTAAATCGACGCCGCGCCCATGGGGATAGCCGGTGTTCGCGCAGATCCAGCCGACTGAAGAAAATGCTTGTCTTCGGCTCGCGTCCGGAGTAAACAAGCGGCACCCATGGCCACCGATCCAGTAATTCCTGCGCACGCGCTGACTCTGCACACGTCGAACCACGAGGACGCCGCCGCGGTAGTACAGTGCAGCGGTCGTCTCACCGGCGAGACCTCGCTTCTGCTGAAGGCGGAAGTAAGAGCGTTGCTGCCCGTCAAACGGCGGGTAATCCTGGATCTCACTGAACTGGGGTACATGGATAGCGCCGGGCTCGGCGCGCTGGTTGGACTCTACATCTCGGCGAAAAAAGCGGGCTGCGAACTGCAATTGGTCAACCTGACACCGCGCATCCGCGAGCTCTTGGGAATGTCGCACCTTCTTTCGGTGTTCGAAGCCTGCGGACGCAACGGCACCCGCTTCTGATCTGCTCCACCCCAGGAGGCCGTCAGCCTCATTCCCGCTTGCGTTAACCCCCAACGTGCGTTCCCCGACGAAGAGCCTTTACCAGGCGTTGGTTCTAGAGCAATACTCTATGGATTGTTCATAGGTTGGTCAGAGTGCCGGGTCGTGGTCTCTCTCCAACCTGGATTTTCGTTTCGTCGCGCAGCAGCAAAGGGGCCCCATGAAACTTTCTTTCGGTACCGCGCTGATCATTTCGCTGTCACTGGCATCTTGTGCGGCCAAAGAGCCGCCGGCGCGAGTTACGGTGAAGGTGGCAGAAAGCTTTTCAGGTGTCCTGCATTTGAGGCCATGCGTGGAGGGAGCAAAAGAGCCGGTGGTGGCGGACGCGCAAGGAAGCGCGGACATGACCGCCTGTCCCTTGGGGAATTTGGAGCTTGTGGTACTCAAAGGAAACAACACAGTTTATGTAAAGTCCGAAGACGTAAGTGTGTCCCGTGCAGGCGACGGCATACCTGTGGCCGTGACCGCTTCAGTTCCATAGCGCGACCTCTCCGTTCCGATCCTCGTTTTGAAAATCTGATTCTGCGCCTTGCGTATCCCTAGCTAGCGAGGCGTCCACAGCGGATGAGTGGTGAAGAGGCCATCGACGAAGCCGATCTGATAGGAAAGAAATAAACCAAAGGCGAGACTCAAAACCCCCGAAGCCACCGCCATTCCGCGGTTCCAGCCGGAAAATCTTCTTACCGTGAAAGCAAAAGGCATGGCGATCACCGCGGTGATTATCATCATTCCCGCGATCGTGCCGATACCGAAGAGAAAAAGATAGGTGATCGCCCACCACGGGTCGCGGATGGTGGTCATAACCAAGAGCGCCACGGCAGCGGAACCCGCGAGACCGTGGACGATCCCAATGACCAGTGGCCGCAAAGCATTGTAAAGGCCGAAACCCTTCAAGGTTCGGTAGAGCCAGAATTTTGGCCGCACGCCTTCTCGTTGGGCTGGTGCGCCCGGGTCGCCACAGGGTGTGCCGGCATCGCTGGGAAGGCCGGCTGCAAGAGGGACCGGCGAGTTCGGGGTAAATTTCTGTTGTAGCCAGCGGAGCGTCCCGGTGAGATTCAAGACCCCCAGAAGAATCAGCATTGCGGCCACGGTGAACTCCATGGAGAGACCCACCCGCGGAGGAATGGTCACCTGGAAAAGGATGATCATGGTTCCGACGACAAATATCGTAAAGGTGTGGCCGAGCCCCCAAAGTACCCCGACGAGACCCGCTTTCGCGATCCCGGGCTGCTTGGTAACGATGGTAGTCACCGCGACCACATGATCCGGATCGGTGGCGTGACGCATGCCTAAGAGAAATCCCAGAACTAGAATCGCCAGAAATGAGAACACGTACCCTCCTGGTTCAAGACCACATTCGAATGTGCATGATTCCCGCGGCCAGCAATCCACGGACAGCGATGCCGCAGCCCAATACAGAGATCATCAGCGCCGACGCCATGGGCAACCAGCGCTGGATGAGCGGAGCCTCGAACGGTAGCTGCGACATCATGCGTCCGGCGTAGACGGCTATGAAACCCATGGCGATGAGCACCGCCGCCAACCCGATGCTGAAAGCGACGATCAAGAACAGCCCAAATCCGGTGCGATGCAAAGCCACGGCGCTGAGCAGCACCACCAAAGCTGCAGGACACGGGACCATCCCGCCGGTCACGCCGAGGACCAGCAACTGCCGGGCCGAAACTCGCGCCCGACGTTGAGGACCGTCCGTTGTCGGCGCCGGTACGCGGGGTGCAACTTCGGTGCTGTGAGAATGCGCGAATTGACCTCCCAAATATCTCTGCAGAAATAGGAAACATCCCGTTCCGGCAATTAACATCCCGGAGAGCACGCCGAGAAAAGGATAGATGCGGTCCGGTAGAATATATTTCTGCGCGTAAAGTGTGATGCCCCCGAGCAAATAAACTCCAGCGGTATGCGAGATGGTGACCACCATTCCAAGGAGTAGCGCATGCCGCGCGGTGCCCTTCGAGCCGACCAGATATGCTGCCACGATCGTCTTGCCATGGCCTGGTTCGAGCGCGTGCAATGCTCCGAGTCCTGCGGCGATCAGCGCCGCCAGCAGTGCGATGTCAAAGCCGACTTGCTTTGTGGCTATCAATTCGGTGAACGCGTTACGCGGCGTCGCTTGCTGATTGGGTTTGATCTGAACGCCGCGATGGGCGCCGTCAGCGGGTACACCTTGGGAGGGCGCATGGGAGGAGGCGAGCTCAACCTTGTTGAGGGCAGCTCCCGACCGACGCGGAGAAACTCCGCTTCCGGTGGGAACGATATGCGAGGCGAGGGTATAGGGTTGGCTGCCAGTCACGGAAAAAACGAAGTTGGCTTGTAGCGACTGGGGCGGATTATTGAGCAAATCGGTGGGATAGTTCGATAGCTGCCCGCTGCGATCGCGATCCGGCGCGGTGCTGCTGATCAGAGCTATTTCCTGCCCGCTTCCGACCACGATTTCTTTCCACCCGGCACGGTCCGGGAAATTGGCGTCCTGATAGTCGAGTTGGCAAGGCGCGGCTGAGCAGTCGACTGGGATTTGTGCCCGATAGACAAATCCGAACTTCATCGTCGGAAGATTTCCCGCGCCGGTCGGGAAAATCACATCCTGCGAGACAACCCGCAGCGGCAGCACACGTCCGTTGAGCGTTACGTGCAGGTCTTGTGCAAACGCAGCCGCCTTCGCGGAAAGGTATGCGGGCAGACCCGGCTCATCCGGGCGAGCTGCAATTCCGAATTGTTGCATCTCCTGGAAGGTGGGGATTTCCGCCATATCGATTAAATAACGCACTTCCAGGTAGTCGCGGCCAATGCTTATGCCGGAGTAGTGGCTAATGCTGAAGTTGCCCATCGGATGCGCAAGAACGTGCACGGGGAAAAACAACAGTCCGAGCGCTGCGAGCGATCTTCGCAGCCGGCGCGCCAAACACATTCGCCGATGGGTCGCTTCAGCGCGCATGGCCAATCTCCCGCGCGCCCACTGCGGCTTGGCTCTGGTTCATCCGATCGAGCGTTTGTCGTGCTGTTTCGGCGTAGGCGATATGAAACTCGGGATTTATTTGCAGTGCGCGCTGCAGATATTGCTTTGCCTTCAGGGAATCACCGAGTCTTTCGTAAATCATGCCCGCGTGGAAGAACAGTTGAGGGTCCTCGGTTCCCTGTTCCAAGGCGTGAGAGATCGCTTGGGCGGCCTCTTGAGGCTTGTCATTCTGGAGTAAGGACCAAGCTAGGACGTCCCAGGTGTAAATGTCACGGCGGACCTCCAGCTCCTGCTGAGCCAAAGCCAGAGACTCACTTAATTTCACGCCGTGGTCGGCATAGAAAAGCGCCAGATCGCGATTGTGGATTTGCTGATTGAGTTGACTCAGATAGCCGATAAACGCCACCAAGTCATATTGTTTCTTGGCGTCTTCGAGCTGTCCGAGTTTGCGATAAACATCGCCAAGCGCTGCGGCGTACTCCGGATAAGGCACTCTCGCAATAGCTTGCTTGTAAAGTTTGACGGCATCGATGTATCGGCCCTGCGAGGTGCGGACCTTAGCGAGCCCGGCAAGAGCGCGATAGTAGTTGGGACACTCATCGAGCGAAGCAAGATAAGCCTGCTCGGCGGCGTTAGCTTCTCCCGCCAGAAATAGTTCTTCGCCAAGCTGATATTCGCTCCAGGCAATGTTCTCGGGCGGCATGTGGGTTTCCATCGCGGTGCGCACCGCACTGCGCATGAGCTGGATGGCGCCCTGGGTATCGCCAGCGACGAATCGGAGAAAAGACATGCGGCTATCCCGTTGATAGGTGAGCGCTAACTTCTGATCCTCGGAACCAAAGGAGCTCTGCAGCCGTGAGTACGCGTCCGCAGCGCCTTGGTAATCACCCATGTCCGCGAGCGCGTCTCCTGCAATCGCCCAGGGAGATGGATCGCCGGAACCCAACGCCAGAGCCCGTTGAGCCCAAGTGAGCGCATCTGCAAAGCGGTGCTCCACCATGCCGACCACCGCCATCTGGGTCATTGCAAACGCCGCGCCTGGATCGTTCGACAGCAGATCGAGTGACTTCTCGAGCGCACCTTTGGCCAATTCATAGTCGGCGGCATCGGCGGTCTCTCTTCCCTTCTGTAAGTAGGCCGCACCGAGCGCGGCATAGCCCGCATGGTCTTCCGGGTTTCTCTTGACGCGAGCTTGCAGCCTCTTGATCCCATCGTCGGTGGCGTTTTGCTGCGCGCGCAGCGGAGCCGAACCCGCCAAACAAGCCATCAGCAAGAGCAGAAATAGGATTTTCTGGATCATGTCGGCACCGGAACGCCTTTCCTACTTCGCGCCGCGAGATGTGGCTGACTTGGGCACCAGCTGTTGGAGCGCTTCGCGGGCGGCCGCGGCACTCTCGGACGATGGATCGAGTTCGACTGACTCACGCAAATAGCGCGCCGCTGAACCGTCGTCATGCAATTTCGCGGCGATAGTTCCCGCGTGGTAAAAGATTCTTGCCTCGCGGACGCCTACCGCGACCGCCCGGGCGATTTGCTTTTGCGCGTCTTGGTATCGCCCATTGCCGCTGAGCGCCCAGGCGTATGCGTCGAGCGTATTCACGTCGTGGCGTCTCGCGATTTCGATTTGGGCGATGCGCAGAGCTTCCGCGGAATCGTGACCGGGACCGAGATAGTAAGAGATGAGTTCCTTGTTTGCGTTCTCGCTGCCGCCAATCAGTGGCCGTGCCGTGGTTGTAAAGTCCGCGTAAGCCAAGCCCGCTTGCTGGGTTTCACCGGCGCGCTCCAAGGCCTGAGCCAGCGCATATCGGCTTGCGGCCGTGGGAAATTTCAGGTTGCGCTGGCGGAGCAAGTCAGCGGCTTCGGAATAGCGTTGCCGCGCAGTCTGGACGCGGGCCAAGCCTTCCAAAGCCGCGTAGTAGCCAGGGAATTCTTGCAGCGCCGAATGAAGGAGTTTTTCCGCGCCGTCGAGGTCGCCAGTGGAAAGCTGCAAATCCGCCATTTGGGTCAACGTCCAGGCCAGCTCTTCGGTTTGGGTCGGAGCCATCTGTTGGTACGCCTGCGAGAAAAAGTCGGTGGCGCCATGGATATCGCCATATAGACGCCGCAAAGCGGCGCCTCGCAGGAGGCCCGGCACGTTTCCGGGGCGCATGTCCAACATCCACTGGGCCGCCTCTTCGGCAACGCCGTAGTCACCCAGCCCGATGGCTGCATCCGCGATAAACCCGTAGACCAGAACGTCATCGGGGGTGCCCTGGTTTAGCGCTTTCGCCAGACCAAGCGCCCGCCCAAACTCGCCACGACCCAGCAAAATCATCAGCCGCGCCTTCTGCCCTTCGAGACTGGCGGGCGCAATTTGGAACGATTTCTGAACAGAGGTCTCAGCTTGAAGGTAGTAGCTGGGATCGGCCGTCTCGCGAACCCGCTGCAGGTAGGCAACCGCGAGATCGTTATACGGCTGGCTGTGATCGGGATGCGCTTTGATCGCGGCTTCGGCCCAGGCGATTTTCTGTTCCGCGGGTGTGATGGTGTTAAGCCGTGCCTGCGCAAGAACGATCGGTGCCGCCAGGAGCGTGAGGATAGCCAAGCCCAACGTTTTCATTTCATCTCCGTTCTTCTCGGGTAAGAGCTCAGAGCCGCACGGGGTTGCCGCGCGGCCCCAAGGTTGAGGTAACTAAACTACGAAATGGGCCCGCCTCCCGGCTCGCCTGGATCGATGTGACGCCGATTGCGGCCGCTCGGACAATCCGACAGATACGGGAATTGCGTCCGAAAAGGTGCATCGTTCACATTCACTCCGTCGCCCAGACGGTTGTTGGGAAATTGGTTGAAGCCGGGGACCAAAATGCCTCCCACAGCAACGCGCAGGGTGATGTCTACCGCGTCGTCCATCAACCGCCGTCCGTTGGGATAGCCAGCTGGATCGCCTCCGATCAAACCGAGGCGATTGGCGCTGGCCGGAGGCGTTGCTGGAACACCGGTATTGAGCCGAAGCAAGTCTGCGATCGGCCCGGCGGTGGTTCCCTTAGCCGCGATCGGCGGTGTATATGTCACCAATGGAAGCAAATCGGTTCGGGGCGCGGGAGGAATCTTCAAGGCTCCTCCATATATTGCCGCCACGATGTGCGCGATCTGCGGATCCAGGTCGAAGGCGGCGAACTGTTGGTCGTTCACCGGCTGGTCCATGCTCCAACGGTCCTTCGAGCCAATTCCGATCACCAGTTCATTGATCAGCGGGTTGCCGAGTCTTTGCACTTGGCGAAACTGTTCGGAGTTCGCCGCGGGGTTGGCGAATTGACGAATGGTGACGCGCGGCCGGGAGGTAGTTCCCCAAACACCGATGGTGGCGTTCGGCGAGCTCGCCGACTCGACCCTTCCGGTGCTGGTTAACATCGGAATTGGCACCTCGATGGCAATGGTGTTGACGGCGTAGCCGGAAACCGTATCGCTGGCAAAGTTCTGCGTCGCCGCATCCTCGGTGTCGGTCAAGACTCCGGGAACGCCGCTAGCGAGAGTTCGGTAATTGACGGTGTCGAAGGTAGCGCCGAGGTCGATATAGAAAGGATCGTCCACGGTACCGGCGAAAACCGATATGCCGTCCGCCAGATGGTAGGTTGCGGCATCGAACAGACTGTCGTAATTCATCGTGCGCGGCCCGTTGTTCGCCGGCACTGCAAAGAATGGCGAGCCGTCGGAGTTAGCCAGCGGAATGGCTTCCTCGCCACCCTTGCCGTGGCGAACCATGGTCACGGTGTAGGTTTGCCGCAAATTCAGGCCGGGACTGTTGAAATCCTGAATCTGCGGCGGCACGACTAGAGTCGACGTCCCTGGCGCATTCGCGCCGCTGTCGCCGATTCCGGCAAGTGCTACCGGAATGCCCGGAATCTGAAATTGCTGGGTCTGGAAGCGAATCTGAAAAGTGACATCGGCCAAAGCGTCTTGGTTATTGTCGACGTGGATTTGGTACAGGATATTCGGATCGAACGGGAACCAGTTCGGTCCATTCGCGGGCTCCAGGAAAGGATCGACGTTGAGAATAAACGTGACCTTGGATGGAGTCGTGTTTGGTGTCTGGTTCGCGCTGTAGCTCACAAATGCGTACAGGTCGGTGATATCTGCCTTGTTATCTAGCGCGGTGATCGGAGCCTCGCGGTGACTGGAAGCGAACAACCCGGTTGGCATGGCAATCCCCACCGCCAGGAGCAAGGCTAGGCAGCTTCGGAACCACTTCATAGGGCATCTCCTTGTGGTTTGGTGCCATCCGCCCACTCCCCGGGAAACCCCCGCAGACGGCTGGCAGAGTGATAAGGGCAGACCGCGCGCGCTGCAAGTCCACCGGAACCCATTCGAAGGAGTTCGTGCTAGTAATACGCAGGGGTGTAAAGATTCGGATGTACCGGGAGGAAATATTTATTTTTCTCGACGTCCTTTCCTGCGAAGGAGTTCGCAATGCCAGCGGTACCTCAAGAGGTCAGGACTTCGGGTCGCCCGCAAATGCGCGCCAGGCCCGAATCTCGCGGACATCACATCCAAGGGTGGGGGTTATCGCGTATATGTAGTGCGTCCTCCGGTGCGACGCCAGAGGCAGAACCGCTAAGGAAAAGATATCGAATCAATTCGATTTTCTCTTGGGCGTTATAATGCTCCCATGACAGATTCCCCCACGCAGCATATGCAGTGCATGGAGGTTTGGGGAGGCAGCCAGATCGCGTCGCGGGGAGTCGAACTACCCGGGCTCGAGGTGTGGGTTTATAGCAAGCCGTTCGGGCAAGCCCAGCGCGGCGGCGACGTTTATTACGTCTCGAGTTGCGCGTCGGGCCGGATCAGCCGCTTGCTGCTCGCCGATGTTTCTGGTCACGGCACATCGGTCGCTTCCATGGCGGCTGACCTACGCACGCTGATGCGCCGCTTTGTGAATCGACTCGACCAGAAAGAATTCGTTCGCCTCCTCAACGAACAATTGACTGCGCTCTCCCGCCGAGGGAGCTTCTCGACCGCGGTGGTGACCACGTTTTTCGCGCCCAGCCGGCGGCTAACTCTTTGCAACGCCGGCCATCCCCGCCCGCTTCTGTTTCGTGCGGTGGATGGCCGTTGGTCTTTCCTCGGCCACCAGGACAGTCCCGAAAAGAAGGGGCCTCGCAACATTCCTCTGGGCATCTTTCAGCTCGCCGACTACGAGCATGTTGATATCGAACTCGTTCCCGGCGATTGTCTGGTCAGCTACACCGACGCGCTGATCGAATCCCGCGACGCCGATGGCGAAATGCTCGGCGAAGACGGTCTGCTACGCATCATCAATCTGCTCGGCGATATTTCTGCGGAGAAACTGATCGCGTCACTTCTCCAGGAAATTGCCGAGCGTTTCCCCGAAAATCTCTCGGATGACGACGTCACCCTGATGGTCGTCCGCGCCAATGGCCGCTCCCTTCACTTCAGCCTCCGCGAGAAACTTCAGGCATTCGGCCGCTTCCTAAAGGCTTTGCTGGGTTCCCTGAGCCCCCGCGCGGATCGCGCCCCGTTCCCGGACGCTAACCTCGCCAATCTTGGTGGCGCCATCATTCCCGCGCTTGCTCGCCGCTGGCGAGCCCCTCGGAAGCCCGTGAAATTTTGACACCAAAAGGCTCCGCCATTACGGCTTGCTTTGCCTGCCGTACGGAGCAAAAGGCGCAAGACCACACGTTTTCTACATACGTTCCCTGAGGTCGTTGACACTCGGTACCGCGTTCTGGTCATCTATGACCGGGACGCAGCAACTCCGGATTCGCACGTTGTTTGAAAGCGATAAGCATTCAGCTTTTTGAGCAAAACCCCCACTGTGAGGCGCCATGGCAAACCTGACCAGCTTTCAATCGGACATTCGGCCACTCTTTACAGATCGAGACGTTAAGGCGATGAGTAGGGCCTTCAATTTAGCTAGCTATGATGACGTGAAGAAGCACGCGGCGGCCATCTTCGATCGGATTCGGGGAATCGGCGGCGGAGTAATGCCGCCCCCTCCGCCCAGAGGAGAGGGCCCTTGGCCTCAACCTCGCATCGACCTATTCGCGAAATGGATGGCGGACGGCTATCAACCGTAACCCGGATGAAGGAAGCGGCACGAAATGCTCGGCCACCGGACTAGGTCCGCTGTGAGTGGTAGGCCGGTGCGGATTCGAACCGCAGACCTCTACCGTGTCAAATCCAGAAACCGTCAGAGACGATGCGACACCGAGCAAGCCAGAGCGACAAGAATAGGTAATGTTTATGCGGGTTCCATGCGTCTTCTGTACCTCACACATGTAATTGAGCGAGTTTGAATGAGAGCACCTAATATGGGCATGGATGGGAGGGTTACGACACAAACCACGACACAAAATTTGCTGTGATAAGAAGCCTTCCGCAGTGGGGTGATAGTCGCATTTCTTGTTGACGGTAGAACCACGAATTGAAGGCTTGACTGCGTGGCATGTACATTCGGACGCGTTCCACCAACTGAGGCGGGAGCAGCTCATTGGCTCCCCCGCTCCGCGCTCGAACCGCCACGGGAACCCAGAGTGTTTCCCGGTACCAGTTCCCCGATGGCGCTAGGACCGGGGCCGGCGCCGCTTTCGGTCATCGGTCTTTGGTCGCTGATCCTTCTCGACTCAAGAGATTTGCGGCATCGAGCCCGCGGAACATGCCCAGAACCTCATCTGACTCCTGAGACTTCTTTGGTCCAAATGTGGAGCCGTCGGCAAACACAACTAGATCCAGTTCTATTCTGTAACTTGCAAGAGCGCCGTCGGGCAAATGTGAAAACTTCCGCGGGTCAGCGACCCAGGCCGATCCGGGCGCGAGATAGTCAGAGGGGTCCCCACGTGTGTCCAGTTCCTTGGTGGAGACCCGGCGGATACGATTTCCGGTGGCGGGATCGAGAAAAGATGTCGTTAAGAGATAGCCGCGGATCGGCTTAGCGCTCTCGTTGGTTACTTCGACAGCAAGCATTTCCTGCCCGCGTTCGTCGCGCCAAACGCCAGACTCGATCCTTAGCGGGCCAAGCGTCTGCGATTCGATGTTATCAACAGGGAGGGGGCCCTGTTGCGGCAGGATTGGTGATACAAATCTCTTCAACTCGGTTGCTCTCCCGACGAAGTCCATACCATCGAGTGTGCCGATAAGCTGATGGGACTCCCTCAGCGCCGCAGGTCCCCAAATCGAATTGTCGGCAAACTTCAGGACATCAACCCTTGCCGTGACTGTCATCGGCTGTCCCGAAATCTTTTTCGGTATAGAACAGATGGTACGTGCCCATTCCGCACCACTCGCAATCATGGCTTCACCCGAACCGCGGATTTCTTGAATGGGTTGTTCCTGGAGAACCTTGCCCGTTACCGAGTCCGCGAGAGCGAGCCTGACGAGATAACCACGAAGCGGTTGCGAACCCGTGTATTGGAAATTCACCAATAAACTCTTGCTGGTTTTACAGTCCACACCAGGACCGGTCGAGAATTGTGCCGTTACGTTTAACGGCGACTCCTCTAGTTGATGATCCTGCGCGACGGCCGTCTGCAAAGATACAAATTGGCTTAGGACCAGCACCAAAAGAAGCACTGTGGTTATGCGGCACATGTCTCGCTCCCTCTTGCTTAGCTTTGAACAGCGACTGACTGGGATTTCCTCGCTGGCACACCCAGTTGGGCATTCGCGGAACCTAATCGAATTCGCGCCGCAACGGATAGTCCACGATGATGGCTTGGCCATCAGTGAGGGCCTTGACCGAATGGCGCACATTGCTTGGCACGATGGCAACCAGACCGGGGCGGGCGATCTCCGTTGCGCCGTTGATAGTCAGCTCAAGCTCGCCCTCGATCACTTCGTAGATTTCTTCCTGAGGATGGAAGTGCTCGTGAATAGAGGATCCGCGCTTGAAGTCGTAATGCGCGAAAGTCATGCTCTGTGAGTGGAAATAGCGGCCATACCAGCCGGGCAGGCGTTCGATGACTTTGAGGCTGGCAATGTCAACGAAGGGCATTGGCGTCTCCCTCGAAGAATCCTAGCACAGCTGGGTTCCGCGCCTGCCGACCGTCCATCAATCATTTCTTTGTAGGACGCGAAACGGGCAGCGCTAATCGGCTGTAGTTGCAACACGGTTGGCGCCGCGATTTCCAAGGGTTTTATGGACAACTCCGCGGGAATATCCTAGGTCGTCGGCAATCTCACATTTTATTTTTTGGATCTGCGGCGGAGAATCATGAACTAGGCGGAATCGGTGAGTTCGTTTGTTATTTTTTTCTTATGCCACCGGACGAACGACGGTAGGCTCCGAGTGGCCGACTATCCCGACGTTGGCCAGACCACGCAATACAAGCGCGTTTGCGGGGAGCAATCCGCCAATCCGGAGGCTTTACTTCCGATTTGCTCGTGACTCTGAAACACGAGGATCGCGAGGTCGATCACTTCGGTAGGGCCTCTCGAAGTTCTTCGACGCTCTCCGCCACGCGTCTCCCCGCTGTATCGATTACGATGTGTCGACGGTCCCAGGGCTCGTACTCACGAGAGATAACTTCCTCCCATGTCGGCAGTCTTAGGCCGTTGATGTCCGACGGTCGTCTCTCGACGCGTTGACGATGTTGGAGAGGATCAGAACAAACAATCTCTACTTCAGCAACGCGTACCTGCGCCCGATTCGCAACGCTGATCCACGCATCGCGACTCAGATGAATGGGGTTAACAGAATCCGAAATCACCGTTCGTCCCAGACGAAGGTTGTCCTCCGTGATCGCATAAGCAACACGGTATCCCGCGTCGTTTATCGGTTGGGCCATCGTCCCCGAATCGCGGATGGCCTGCTCAATCGAGTCAACGCGCACATACATTGCACCGAGTTGGCTCGACAGCTCTCTCGCAATCGTTGTTTTTCCTGTGCCCGGTAGTCCGCCAAAGATGATAAGCATAGGTGGCAGGCTGTCAGGCGCATATGTTTTGCAGTTCCCCATCAGGCGATTTTACCTGGAAAGCGAATTATTCTGGAAAATAGGGTTTAGGCACGCAAATTACGGGCTTCCGAGCGGATGTCAGCCAACCTGTAGGTATCCAGGTTACACTCTCTCATTGCAGCTTGGCGTATTCCGCTTTCGCCGCGACGAGGATGGGGATGTCGGGGTCGGCGTCTTTCCAGAGGGTGAGGAAATCCTTATAAGCGGCGATTGCCCGGACGCGGGCGGCGTCGGCGTCCGCTCCCTGCGTGGTTCTCGACTCCAAGGCATTGGCTCGCGCCACTCCCAGATGCGCCAAGGCTCCCGTCCAGCAGTTCCAGACGATGCCGCTGTGGTCGATGATTTTCTGAAACTCGGTGGCGGCTGCACTGCCCTGTCCGGCTGCCAAGTAGGCCTCGCCGCGCACATACACCGGATAGAGGCAGGAAATATTATTGACGAACAGAATCTGCCCCAACTCGATGGGGGTAGCGGCTTGCAGTTCATTCAGGGCGGCAGTAGGGTTTCTTTTGTCCAGTGCCAATTGCCCCTGAATCGCTGGCAGCCAAAGCGACTGCATCTGGGTGTCCAGCGGGAAGCGTTTCCCTAAGTCTTGGGACAAGGACTCGGCTCGTGCCGTATCGCCCGCCATGGCCGACGCAAGCGCGGCTTCGACCTCGACTCCCTGACTCGTGGGAACCAGCTTCAGAGCTTCTGCCGCTGACTGCCGCGCTTCCGCAGCATTGCCGTAAGCGGCTTGGAGCAGAGCAGCATTCGCCTGCCATATGGCTCCATTTTCCTTGCTGTCGGCCCGAATGGCGGAGTCCACCGCCCGCTTGGTCAGTTCTCGCGCTTTGCCCACATGACCGGCATATTCCTCGGTGTCGGATGCCAGCGCCAGTCCCAGGTTTTCTTCGGGCTTGCCCGCATACCAGTTTTGCTGTTCGGCCATAGCCGCAGAGTCCGCCCCGAGAAAGGCCAGAGCATACATAGCGTTGCGGAGTATGAAATTATCGCCTTTTCGCGCCTGTATTTCGTGAATGCTCTGCCGCGCTTCGTCGAACCGCTGCAAGGCAAGGGCGTAGTTGGTGAGATTGGTGTAACTACCTAGAAAATCCGGTGCGAGTCGCACGCCTTGCCTGGTGACCTCCGCAGCTTTTTCATACTGCCCCTGTCCGCCGTATACGAGGCCCAAACTGTTGTAAGCTCGGAAATCCCGCGGGTAGCTCTCAATGGACTCCTGATACGTCTGGGCCGCTTTATCCAGTTCCCCGGTGACATCCAAATAGTAGTCGGCGGCGATGCCAAGCTTCTCCCGTTCGCTGGCATGTTCCCGCAACTGGAATGCCTTGGTGATGTACTCGCTGGCCCGCCCCAGTTCGCCCAGACTTTGGTAGTCACTGCCCACTGAGGCGTAGCCCATGGCAAAATTCGGATCAAGCTCGATGGCACGTTGATGGTAGGGCAGGGCTGCGGCCAAGCCTTTCTCGTTACGGGCCTTATCGCCAAGACTGTACGCTTTCAAAGCTTCGAGGGACGATGTGGTGGCCTCGGCGAGTGGAACATCCAGCTTCTGTACCGTAGCCAGCGATTCGCCCAGTTCCCCGCGCAGCTTGGAGGCCGCCTGGCCCAGCGCGTCCAGCACCTTCTCCTTGGAGGCCGCCGTCAATTGTACCTCGGCCAGCGGGTCTCCACTCTGGCAATTCACCGCCTTCAACCCCACCACGTATTGGCTGCCCAGATTGGCAATCGACCCGGCAAGGTAGGCCTTGCTGCCCGCCCGCTGGCAAAGCTCGTTGGTGACTTCGGGCGTGAGTTTGGTGCCCGCCGGACGGGACATTAATTTCAAGGTCGCGGCAACTTTGTTGTCGGGGAGCACATTCAGAAACGGCGACTGGTTGAGTGCAACGCTGAGAGCCTGCTTGAGGGTGTCGTCGAACACGGCATCGCCCGTGGTGTTGGTGAAGTCGGCCAGGACGATGGTGTCCTTCTCGGTGAGCGTCGCCGCTGGACGCGAACGGAAGTGGAAGACTCCAGCGACCAACGCGGCGATCACCAGGACGGCTGCGGGAACCAAAATCTTCCAGAGTTTTTTCCCTTCGGTGACCGGAACCTCAGCGACTCTCGCGGCAGCCGATGAAGCGGCAGGGGGAACAGAAACCGATGAGGGCATGGGCTGCTGGGAGACCGAGGTGATCTGCTGACTGCCGGTATCGTATGCCGCCGGCACCGTCCCCGAACCCGCTGAAACACCTTGGTGCGATTCCGTTTCGCGTTTCAGGCGCTTCAGGTCGGCGCGAATGTCAGCGGCGTGCTGGTAACGCAGCTCGCGATCTTTCTCCAACGCTTTATTGATGATCCGTTCCAGTTCCGCAGGCACCTCGTGATTCAGCCGCACCACCGCCACCGGGGCACGGTTCACGATGGCTTCACAGATCATCGGGGAACTTTCTCCGTGAAAGGGCAAATCGCCCGTCGCCATCTGGTACAGCACTGCGCCAAACGAGAACAGATCGCTCCGCGCATCCAACTCTCTCGCCCGTACTTGCTCCGGCGACATATACGCCACCGTTCCCATCACGGTGCCTGGACTAGTCAGATGCTCGGCGTCTACTGAACCCGTCTGAGTATCAAGAGACGCCATGTTGCTCGAAGAATTGCCTGCCAGGCTGATCTTCGCCAGCCCAAAATCCAGAATCTTGGCGTGTCCGCGCTCGGTGACAAAGATATTGGCGGGCTTGATGTCGCGATGCACGATGCCTTTCGCGTGCGCGGCATCCAGGGCGTCGGCAATCTCAATTCCTAGCTCCAGCAGTTCCTCGGACGGCAGCGGCTTGCCGGAAATGCGGTGCTTCAGGGTGAGCCCGTCCAGAAACTCCATGGCGATGAACGCGTCGCCGTGCTGGTCGTCAATTTCGTAGATCGTGCAGATATTAGGATGATTCAGTGCGGAGGCGGCCTGCGCCTCGCGTTGGAAGCGGGCTAGAGCTTGCGCATCTTTGGCGATGTCGTCCGGCAGGAATTTGAGAGCCACGAACCGGCTGAGTTTGGTGTCCTCGGCCTTATAGACCACACCCATCCCGCCTCCACCAAGTTTCTCGATAATGCGGAAATGGGAGATCGTTCGGCCGGAGAGTGGAGAAGAATCGGGCATCAGCGCGGATATTATGCTGCGCCCTGAATCAAGTCAATCTGGCGGGATAGAGCAGCTGCCCACCAGTAGAAGTTCCATCAGACCGGAAGATATACTGGTGCAGCATCGCGTGCAATGTGTGCGAATTCCGATGAAGAAGCTGAACTACGACCGGATAACGACAACCATCGAGCGGGAGTGGCTGGCGCAGATCATCGCCGGCACGAAGAAGATCGAATACCGCAAGATCAAGCCGTACTGGACAAGGCGCTTCGCGAAGGTCTCAACGCCATTCGAACTGCGGCTGTTGAACGGGATGAATCCGCCAGTGCCGGAAGTGACCGTGCTGATCCACAGGATTACGAAGGATCGCAGTGCGGGCGAGTATAGGCTGCATATCAAGAAGGTTCTGAACTACAGGCACTGGGATAAGCGGCGGCAGAAATCCAAACGGTGATTCTGCCCCGCTTTTCCGATGAACCTTGTGGGCACCGCCACCCGAATTTCGGTTGAACCATCCATTCTGCGGGTAAATGTTTGGTGGCAGGATGAGAACCCCTTCGCCTCTCAATTGGTTCGACGGCAAATCCAGACTCGCATCCCGAATTGTTGAGCACTTCCCGGATCACCATACGTATTGCGAGCCACTTGGCGATCATCGGAAGTTGCGATACATCGGATTTTGGGGCGAGGGCGCACGATGGATCATCGTCTGGGAACCCGTATCAAGCTCTCGGCGTCCAAATAGATATGCAAGCTAGCGACGGGGTTAAGCGAATGTTCCGGCGTACGGCTGTCGTGCCGATTGCAGTTGCTGTCGCCTTTGTGACCTTCGGCTGGTTCGAGCGGGAGCGAAACGAACAGGAAGAGTACAGAGTCTATTCGGCGTATCTTTCTGAGGGCCTCTTGAAAGATGCTCATGACTGGTCGATAGGTGGGCTAGTGCAGGTAGTAATCGCGGACAGAACAATACCGGGTGGAAATTTGAGATTTCGTTTGTTTTCGCTGTTCGACAGACGCGTGGATTTTAGTGAATTGCAAACGTCAACGCGAGCGAGCTATCTCGCTCGGAGTCTATTTCGCACTCACGTAGAATCGAAGTTTTCGCTGCCCACTCGTGCAACCGCATGTGTCACACCTGAGGGCGAATACAGTTCGCCAGCGTTTCAAGAGAAGTTCCCACACAATATGGGGTTGGTTGTTCTGTCCGGTGTCGGCTTCAACCCGTCCAAGACTCAAGCGGTGTTCTACATCGACCATTTCTGCGGCCTGTGTGGCGGCGGTCGATACGTACTCATGGAAAAAATCGGCGGCGCTTGGCGCGTAAGCGATGAACACTATATCTGGATTTCTTGAGACTCGACTTAAAGGGTCTGGTAAACGCGGTATCTGGGTAGACATGCAGAAACTCCCAGCTCAGATCGGCGGGCCGTCTCCAGCCTAAGCGACTCGCCTGAGAAGGAGAGGTCGATGGCAACGAGCATCACCCGCGCAAGCATGACCTTCCTGCACCTGCGCTCCTCCGCGGTCGGCAGCGGAACGACTCCTAGGACTTCGGGGTTGTCCTGCTGGGGCCTGGATTTCGGTTTCTCGTCATTCAACCCCGTACCCTCATTGTTACGACTTTTTCCGATACATAGACTCGATAATTCTCTTAAGTGGAGGATTCTCGACCTGCGACAAGGCCTTCTCCGCGTCGAAGGCGTCGCGTCTGGGTTCCTGGTTCGCGGCCCAATTGCTTACACGAGCCATATACGCGTTTATCCCATCCCAGGCGACAGTGCTTTTCGGCCCTAGCCATTCTCGAAAAGGTGCCGCTCCAAAGTCCCGATGACTGGCAACGTTCTGGATATCCTCAAATAGCCCAACCGTGATCAGGTTCTCAAGTTCGGGGTCTGGGTTGTGGAGGAGTGCCTCAACGGAGGCAAAGAGTTCCGGAAATTCGGCTGTCGCCCGCTGGGCATAGTTCTCGACGAGGTAATGGGCCAGTTCACCCATACCGAGGAACCACGGCGGCGAAGTTTCCTTTTCCCACTCCTTGAGGAACTCTTGCCATTGCGCCTGGAAGCCCGGAACCGTCGCGATGATCTTCTCCACGTCTTCTTGTTTAGCAGCCATAAGGTTCCACGGCTACGTCCCGACGCTCTCGCACACGGTTCCCCCCGCCAGATTGGGAAAACGCTGTGCTATGGCTCGCCGAGCAGCGAGATGTTGCAATTCCAAAAGCTAATCGAGGAAATTCGCGGCTCCTCAGCGAAGTAGAGTCGCTGTCAGTTAGTGGGAGCTGAGAACCACGAGATTGCCCTCGCAAGAAATGGCGATGCGTGCTATGCAACACAACGAAGGTTGTCACGCGAGTATCCTTGTCAACATTTCGCGAATCCCAGATTCGATCTTTGATTTGAAGAGCGATGCAGTGAACGGAAGCGTGATTTGCACTGTCACGTCTGATGGATTCACCGCGACGGTTCCTGACGCCTTCTGCCCCATGCCGGACACCTCGAAGGCTCCGAGATAGCCGTTCCAACTTTGGCGGAGATCGTCGATTTTGTTCGCATATTGCGTCTTAGCCTGATCAATCGCAGCCTGAAGTCGCCGCAACGCCTCATCCTGCGAAAGCTGATGACTGACGGACACGATTAAACCGGGCATGATTTACCTCCCACCACATAAGGCCACGCTGCGTTCCGCTCTTGAATCGAAGCCGCTCAGACTCGCCGGTTAGTCGCATTCTGTCACGGCAAAACTGGCAGGCTAAACATTGGCACCGAGTAAAGAGCAAGGCGGTCAGTTTACTCGGGATAACTGGCTGCATCGCACAGCGGTTCCTCGAACGATTACTCATCCGCAGCAGCCCTCCCTGTCAGTTGACGTGGCTCCTCCACCGCCGGTTTATCCCGGCGCACCTATTCGTATCTCAAGGCGATCATGGGATCGACGCGCATCGCACGCCGCGCCGGTAAATAGCAAGCCGCCATTGCAATGAGAAGCAGCAGAAGCGAGACCGATATCAGCGTGAATGAATCCAGGGGACCGACACCAAACAGCTGGCTAGCTACCAGGGGTTTGACCAACACCGAGCAACCCAATCCGAATGCGACACCTGACAACGCCATCGTGAGACCTTGCCACAGTATCAGCCGCAGCACGTCTCGCCGCTGTGCGCCAAGGGCCATACGGATGGCGATTTCGTGGGTTCGCTGTGTCACGAGTTGAGCGATGACACCGTAGAGGCCAACGAACGCAAGCACGACCGCCAGCGCCGCAAAGAATGAAAGCAGAGTGGCGGAAAACCGTCTTCGCTGAAGGGATGCCGCAACAGTGTCATTCATCGTCTTCTCATCGTAAACCGGTACGTTCGCGTTGACGGCACGCACCTGCTCACGCATGGCACGGAAAAACTGCGTTGGGTCCGACCCCGTGCGAACAACGAGCGTCGTCCCCCCATAACCGGGAACATAGATCGTTCCCTTGGATTCGGCTGAGAGATCGCTGTCATGTACGGTGCCAACAATGCCAACAATCGTGGCCCAGTGACCATCATTTCCAATTTCTGCTCCAATTGGATCGTGGTCAGGCCAGAAACGCTCTGCGAGCGCGTCGTCGATCACCCTGACCGTGCCATTCCCTAGCGCATTTCCTGTTCGCATTTCGCCGGGCGTGTAAAAACGTCCCTTGATCAGCGGAATCCTCATCGTCTCGAAATAGCTTGGCGTCACGTACATTACTTCCGCGTGCGGCAGCGGATCATCCGGGCCCGCGTGCCGGTCGCGGATTTCAAAGGTCGTGTTGTAGCCAGGTGGAGCGAATGGTACTCCCGTGGAAATCGCCGCGTGCAGCACACCCGGAAATGTCAAAACGCGATCGAGTATGGCGTTCGAAAACGCCGGGAGTTGTCCAGGTTCCCTGTGCATCGCCTGAGACAGAGAGACCCTCATCGTTAGGACGTTGCCAGGATCAAACCCCGGATGAACTTCAAGCAGCTTCGTAAAACTTCGTAATAACAATCCGGAAGACAAAAGAAGCACCAGAGCCAGCGCTACTTCGGATACGACGAGGAAACGCTCATCCTTTGATGCCCCAGGACGCTCCCGGTACCCCGGCTGCCTTCTCGTAGTGCCTCGGACAGTTCAGCCCGTGCCGATAAGAGCGCCGGGGCAAGACCAAACAGCATACCCGCCAGCAGAGACGCCGCGAGCGTAAAACCTAGAACGTTGAGGTTGAGGCGAATCGTGCCGGTATGCGGTAGGTCCACCAGGGCCATGCGTACCATTGCGGAGATGCATGCTTGCGCCAGCAGTAGGCCCAATGCTCCTCCCGAAACTGACAGCAGCAGGCTTTCCGTAATTAGTTGAGACACAATGTGTCCGTGGCGGGCACCCGGTGCAATGCGGATCGCAATCTCACGCGAGCGTTTGCTGTTTCGCGCCAGTAAGAGATTTGCCATGTTGGTGCACGCAATCAGCAGGACCAGCCCAACTGCGCCCAAAAGAATACTGAGCGGGGCGCGGGTGTCGCCTACCTCTTCTTCGATGAGGGGTCGTACTTCAACGCCAAATTTGAACTCTCCCTCACTGAAGCGAGCCGTCGCGGCCGTCATACCCGCTTGCGCTCGCTCAAGAGTCACGCCGCGGCGCAGGCGTGCCAGCATCGTGTAGCCGACGAGCCAGCGATGTTCCTCGGTGAGTTGTTCGGGAGAAAATGCTGCTGGCACCCATAGTTCAGTTTGCGGGTACAGGATTTCGAGCTTCTCCGGAAGTACGCCAATGATCTCGTAACTGGAACCTTCAAGTTGCAAGTGTTTCCCAATTGCGCTGCGATCATTGCCGAATAATCGCCGCCAAAGCCTATGGCTCAAGACTGCAACATGCTGGCCAGTACCGCCTTCGCCACGACGAGTGACTTGCATGCGCAGATAGGCAGTGTCTGTGGCGGTGAACTCGCGACCCAGGATTGGCTTGATGCCTAGCATTGGGAACAGTCCTGCGGTTACCTGCATCGCCTGCAAACGGAGCGATTGATCCCCACCAGTCAGATTCAGGTCAATCTCCTGCATCGCTGCGGAGGACTCGAACAGGTCCGCTCTCTGTCCGAACTCGATGAACTGAAGTGCCGATACCGACGTGCGCGGCATGTTCCAAGCGGGGAACTGGTCGTGCAATACAACGACTCGTTGCGGATCGCGAATCGGTAGGGGATGCAATAAGACCGCGTCGACGACGCTGAAGATGGCGGTGTTGGCACCGATTCCAAGGGCAAGGGTGATCACCGCGATGGCCGTGAACCCCGGCGTCTTTGCTAGCATCCGCAAGCTATGGCGCAAGTCTTGAACAAGCGTGTCCATGCGCCCTCCCGTGTTTCAGCGAAGTTGCAAAGTGGACCAATCGTACCGCAAGAAGCATGCGTCATTCCAACTCATCCGACAGTTCCGGGAGCGTGGCGCGAAGGTAAACCCTGTTGTCTCGCCACTCGAATTTCGATTCCGCGCCGATCCGTGCACCGGGAAACCACCACCAGCGGTCCGCAAAAGGGTCGAAGGTACGCATAGCTGATCGCGTCGCCTCAGAGCATTTCATGGCGACGTGGAAGGATCACCACAAGCTTCAATCTGAGCAACTAGCGTATGCTGGGCGCGAGGCCACAGTCGAGAAAATCGGTTTTTACTATGACGGCGATCAGCTCTACAACCTTTGCGGGATTCCAGGAATTTGGCATGAGGAATGCCTACGTCCCGCGTAACGGCGACTAGAGCCGGCAAACTTCACCGCTGGAGTACCTTATGAATAATCGCAGTAGGGATTCGCTAGTCCGGAGCCTTATGCTGGCAGTCGTCTTGCAAGCCACGGCCTCAGCTCAAACGCCTCAACAACCGGTTACAGCCAACCTCTGCGAAGTGGTAGCGTCGCCTGATGGGTATAACGGGAAGATGTTGTCGGTGGAAGGAATCCTACTTCCCGGCGAACACTCTGTACTGCTGTACAGTCCATCGTGCAAACCCAAAGAGAGCTTCGACGTGGGTATCCAAGCCGTGTTTCCGCCAGACTGGGTGTCGTCGCCCAACGGGAAGGAGCTTCGGAAGTTCCTCCGTCGTGGAAAGAACGCAAGTGTGAAGCTGGTTGGCACGTTCGAGGGCGGAGCCGGTCGCTATGGGCCGGATGTAGCTCGCTTCCGCTTCACCATCACTGAAATTTCTTCGGTCAAAAAAGCGCCACCGGACGCTCAGCCATGAGCCGAAAAGCATGAGCACCCCTAAAAGGCTGCTGCACAGTAATTCACGGTCAGTGCGGCGAGGCAGGCGGCGTGCCTGCCGCCTCTCTCCTTGAGCTGAGTTCTCGCCATCCGCATCTTGAACGAAAGTGGATTCCCGAGCCTGGATATTACACGGTCGATACTCTCAGAACACCGATCCTGGAGTTTGAGCGTTTGTTCACTGCGACATGGGAAGGCAAGCCTGGACTCGGTCAGGGGAGGCTGTTTGGCAACGCCAACCAGTGGCGACGGGATCATGAAAACAATCTATAAAGTTGCTCTTATCAATGTTTCCGCGTTTGTTGGATTCGTAATCGTATTGTTTACGATCCCGGACACCACAAGCTGGACGTTATTGGCGTTTAGTTGCTTGGGAACTCTTGTTGTAATAAATGCCGCGGTCTTTGTTTGGCCTCGGTATCGCAAGCAGCAAAGCATCGCAAGGCCTGACTCCGAATCGAGCACAGCTATGGTGATTTTCGTTTGGATCGTCTTCCTATTAGGCCTGGTTTGGAATTGGATGCATTGGCATCATCGATAGGCCACCGCAGACGTTCGAGGTATACGAGGATGGACACCGAAAAGACCCCTTTGACCCTCCTGTGGTTCGGCATTCCGTTTGACGTTTTGGAATTGTTCCGCACCGCCTCCAGCATCATTATGGTGTTCCTGTTTTTCCTGGGGAATGGTCTCAGCGCCCAACCAGAGGTTTCTCAGCGACAAGGGTCAAATTATGAGGTTGCTGACGGGCATTGACTCGGCGTTACGAAACGAGCCGGTAATATGAACACAGAACAGATTCTCAAGGACCTGGATAAGCAGGCAGCGGAATTCAACTTTCCTGTGCTCGATAACGCCTACGTCGAGTTTGCCGCCGCTCGTCTCAGCGCTTTTCGCGGTCCCGGGGACTGGTTGATTGTTTTTGAAATCCTGGGCTTTTCCACTAGGGAGGTCGAGTTTGTCGACGACGTCTATGCCTATGGCTCGTGTGTTGGGAGGGAGGGCCTGATCGGCAAGGAGAACCCTCTCACTTCTTGGCCACCACAGCCACTTTTTGACTCGGTGACGAACGAATGCCTTGCGGATTCGAGTCGCTGGTCAGTAAGCGTAGGTGGCGATAAGATGTCCTTCGCTCCCGCTCCGAAGGAGTATGCCGAAGCCGGAATTGTGATGGACCGTGGGTCAGGACCGGGGACTTTGAGCGAGATCGAACTGTTGCGTTTCCTCGTCCATCGCCTTGGGGAAAGCCGGTTTTTCATGAGTGACCAGACCCTACGGAACCACTTTCCCCATGTGCAAAGACTTGGCGACGTTTGTACAGACAACAAGTTGGCAGCATCCAGATGTGTCTGACGACGAATGTCCCTCGAAGAGCGTTAGCATACGAAGCCTGGCAAGTGCACTTGCTCAAAGAGACCCGTCGCTATTCGAACCGGGACGCCCGAATACTGATTGGAGACTCTGGGACCAATCCATTAGTCCTTTCTTCTAGAGCGCTCTAACCGTGTTGCTGTTCCGGCATAGCCCGCTTACCAGGGAATAACGATTGGAGTAGTCCACGGCCGCCGAAGCGCCCAAGCCGTCGTCGGACAAATAGCTATGAGAAAGACAGGGAGTAGTAGTACCGAAGCACAAAGCATCTTTCGAGAAGCAAAAGCTTGCTTCAACAGCCCGTCTGTTTCGAAATACAAAGCTGGTTTCGAGTTGCTGAAGCAGGCAGCCTCACTGGGCGAGGTAGGGGCGCACGAGTGGTTGGGAGCTGCGTATGACTACGGCTTGGGCACCAGACCCAATCGTCGCCGCGCCTTTGAGCATTACCTGACGGCCGCCAAGGCGGGAGACGCAAACTCGGAATACCACGTAGGCATTTTCTATTTCAGGGGCGGTGGGGTGCGGAGGAATCGCAGATTGGCGGCGAAGTGGCTGCGGAGGAGCGTCAAACACGGCGACGCTTGTGCGATGCACGTCCTTGGTAAACACTACCGGTGCGGCGAAGGGGTGAGAAAGAATCCTCAGAAGGGTTTTGCGCTTCAACTTAGGGCCGCAAAAAGAGGCGTCGTTGAGGCTCAGTTCTCTGTGGGCGTTTGCCTCAGTAGAGGGGAGGGGACCCATTCCGATCCCAAGCAAGCGTTTAGATGGTATCTCAGGGCGGCGAGGAAAGGACACGATGATGCTGCCTACAATCTCGGCTATTTTTACGAGACTGGACGGGATGTAAGACGCGACTCACGCAAGGCACAATTTTGGTATGCCCGTGCCGACGCCCTTCGCAAAAGGGCGCGCCAATCGACCCCTGATTCGAAAGGACTTGTCCCCGGCATCCATTAGCGATTCCTCTGCCTATACATGGAAATGAAAGTCGCTGAATGTCGGAGAAAGGCACTGAGTGGCTCGGAAAGCGCGGGTGTCCAGGGTGCCGACCGTGACATTTGGACGCAATCAAAATCCGAGGGAAGCGCAAGACCGCTTCAAGAATGCGGCGACCTCGGGTTGAATCTCGGGTTGGCGAAGGAAGAAGTAAAACTCTAACTTGCTCAAAATAATGGTAGGCCCGTGCGGATTCGAACCGCAGACCTCTACCGTGTCAAGGTAGCGCTCTAACCAACTGAGCTACGGGCCTGAAACATAACAATTCTATCAGAAGTGCTGGAACGGCTGGGGGGCGAATCACGCCAGGCCGGATCATCGAAAATACCGCTCGACGTTGGGCTTTGCCGGAGCCACACTTGAGCGGTTAGCGGCGGCGGGGACTCGATGAAGCAAATTGGCGCAGGGATCGTCATTCTGGGCCTGGCAGTGATGTCCGCGGCACCGCGCGTGGCGGCAGCGCCGGAGCTGGATTGCGCTGACGCAGCACCAGACTCGGCAGGCGGCGGAGCGGCGCCTCGGGCGGACCGGACGCAGTGTTCGCATTGCGGTTGCGCTGGATCCATGAAGACGAAATCGATGCACATGGGTAACGATGCCGGTGAGCACGGCGCGATGATGGATATGCATCCCCAAACATTCCTGCAGGAAATCGTGCATCATGCGACGTCGGGAACTAGCGCGGAACCCAATTCTACGCCGACGCCCATGCTGATGACCATGGACCGCGGATGGATGCTGATGTTTCACGCCAACGCTTTCGCGGTAGACATTCAGCAGAGCAGCCCGCGCGGCGGCGACAAATTTTTCTCGACGAATTGGTTCATGGGCATGGCTGAACATCCCGCGGGCAACGGGGTGTTCACGGCCCGCGTGATGCTCAGCCTGGAGCCGGCCACGATCACCGATCGCCGCTATCCACTGCTTTTTCAGCAGGGCGAGACAGCTTTCGGTGTGCCGATCGCGGACGGGCAGCATCCCCACAATCTTTTCATGGAGCTGGGCCTGCTCTACGACTGGAAGCTGAGCGCGAAGACTTTGCTTTCATTTTATTTCGCGCCGATGGGCGACCCGGCCATCGGGCCCACCGCGTATCCGCACCGCGCGTCGGCCGCGGAAAATCCGGTGGGCGCGCTCGGCCATCATCAGGAAGATTCGACCCACATCTCCGACGACGTGGTGACCGTAGGAATCACTCAAGGCATGGTCCGCGTGGAGGCCAGCGGGTTTCACGGACGCGAACCGAATGAGAACCGCTGGAACATCGACCAGGGCGGAATCGATTCGTGGTCGATTCGCACCACGCTGCAGCCCGGAAAAAATTGGAGCGGGCAATATTCCTACGCGCGCATCGCCAGTCTCGAGGCTCTCGATCCAGACCAGAATCAAGAGCGGATGACCGCTTCGGTGATGTACAACCGTCCGATCACGCGTGGCAACTGGGCCAGCACGATTCTGTGGGGCCGGACCCGTTCCCTGCCCACGCGGGCAATCTACGACAGCTACCTGCTGGAATCGACGCTGGGCTTCCGAATACGCAACCACGTTTGGACCAGAATGGAAAATGTGGAGAGGTCGAATGAGTTGCTGATCGGAGAAAATCCGCTGCCCGCGAATTTTCAGGAACAGCCAATTGGACGGGTGCAGGCCTACACGTTCGGCTACGATCGCGACTTCGACTGGATTGCGCACTGGGCGACCGCGCTCGGCGCGCAGGTGACCACCTACGGCGTGCCGGGAACGCTCGATCCGATATATGGCGCGCACCCCGCAGGGGTGGCGATTTTTGCACGGATTCGACCGTTCTCCGGGGATGGAGACGTGCGATAGGTCCCCGGAGCGCGGCGGGTTTGGGGTTGAAACGTTAAAGCTTAGTTCTGTTTGATCAGCGGATCGGTTTGGGTGACGCTGCCGGCAGGCAGAACCGTCTTGATCTCATATTTCTGGTTGGCCAGCAACTTCACTTCGGTTTCGAACGTCCGGTAGCCCGGCAGCGCGATCTTGATTTTGTGCGATCCCGGGCTCACCAGCATGGCCCGTCCGACGCCGCCGAAATCGTGGGCGTGGCCAGCGTAATTGCCATCGAGAAAGACTGCGGCGCGATCCGGCTCGACCGCCAGTTTGATTTCAGCGGTTACCGTGGCGTATTGCGCTGCCGGGTCCTTTTCGAGGGCGACGTGAATGATGGTCTTCTGCCCCGGCTCGAGAAGGACGTTTTCGGTATGATCCTGGAAGCCGGTCCGGCGAACGGAGATCTCGTGGGTTCCGGGCAGCAGCAGAACCTTCTTCGATCCCTTCAATTCCTTCAGGTACCCGACGTACTCAGCGTCGACCCACACGCCGGCGTCCTTGGCAGGCTTGTTAGTCGCGTCGAATTCCACTTCCCCCATCACCTTGTTCTGAGCGCGCGCCGGGGGTGCGCTCGGGAATGCAATTCCCCAAAATAGGATGAGACTTAGGGCCATGATTGCGGAACGATTTCTCACATCGACCTCCTTAGTCAAGATGCGGCTCTACATGCGGCAGTCTGCATATATATATATGGTTAGAGCCCCCTGGGTCCATTCGGTCGCACCGTAAATATAGGTGCTGTTTCGCCACCCGCAATAGGGGTGCCGGTACTGAGGGGAATCATGTATATCTCCCGTCCGCAGAATTACTGCTTGTAAACCTCGCCTCCCTTCATCACAAATTTCACGTTTTCGAGCACGGTTACATCGGCGGTCGGGTCGCCCGAAACGGCGATCAGATCCGCGAATTTGCCCGCCTCGAGCGTGCCCACCCGGTCCGACCAGCCAATGAGGTCGGCGGCATTGACCGTGGACGTTTGAATGGCCTGCAGCGGGGTGAGCCCGAGCTTCACCATCACCGCGAACTCGCGGGCGTTCAGCCCGTGCGGATACACCGCGGCATCGGTCCCAAAGGCGACTTTCACGCCGGACCGAAACGCGTGCTCGACGTTCTTGCGGGCGATCGGCATCACCACCTTGGCTTTGCTCACCACGTTCTCGGTAAGGCCCAATTCCCCGTAGTGCTCCAAGAACCAGTCTTCCAGATAGAGAGTTGGCACCAGGTAGGTCGCGTGCTCCTTCATTAATCGGATGTCTTCGTCATTGATATAAGTGCCATGCTCGATGGAATCGACGCCGGCGAGCACGGCATTCTTGATGCCGAGCGCGCCATGAGCGTGGGCCGCCACTTTGCGTCCGAGGCCATGCGCGGTGTCGACGATCGCCTTCATCTCTTCGGGAGAATACTGCTCGAGCGCCGGATCGTCCCCTTCAGAAAGAACCCCGCCGGTGGCGAGGAACTTGATTACGTCGGCGCCGTACTTAATGTTGAGGCGAACTTTCTTGGTGACCTCGTCCACCCCGTCCGCTACCCCATCGCCGCTAGCGTGAAATTCGGGAGCGAGGAAATTTTCATCACCGTGACCGCCGGTAATGCTCAGGGCGGGTCCGGACGCAAGGATCCGCGGACCGGGAATTTCACCAGCCTTGATGCCGTCGCGAACGGCGAAGTCCGAGTACCCGGACGCGCCGACGTTGCGAATGGTGGTGAATCCGGCTTCGAGGGTGACGCGGGCATTGCGAACGCCCAACACCGCGGAGCGCGGATCCGAGACGTGATAGCCGGCCATGCCCAGAAGGTAGGGCGAGCCGGTGATGTGGGTGTGGCAATCGATCAGCCCGGGGAGAACGGTGGAGCTGGAAAGATCAATGCGCTGGGCGCCGGGCGGCAGTTGCGCTTCGAGCGTTGCCGCGTCGCCGATCTGTTTGATGCGATCGCCTTCGATCCAGATGATCTGGTTGGCGCGGTAGCTTCCGGTGCGGACGTCCAGAATTTTTCCCGCCTTGACCGCGACAATCCTCGGAGCAGGAGCGGATTTGCCGGATGGCGGTGGAGCGCCCTGATGGGCCAACCCGGCTGCGGCAAAGAAAAATATTAACGCGAGCGAAAATAGATTGCGGCGATTCATGTCGGCTGGTTCTCCTCAATTACTAGGCTTGGTTGCGGTGAGATTTTAGCCTGTGCGGTCCGGAAAGCAATCGTCAAAGAGAAATTACGCAACGCGCTGTAAGTTTTGGGTTGACTTGACGATACTCGCCGATGTATAAAAATACGTGAGTATGAATATTCAGTCAGCATTCGCGACCAACGGCGGCAAGCACTTCCGCCAGGGGCAGATCCTGAAGGTAGTTGCCGCTCAGCCCATCGCCAATCAGGATGAGTTGCGCCGCACCCTGAATCATCTGGGCGTGCGGGTGACCCAGGCCACCCTCTCGCGGGACTTGCGCGAACTCCAACTGGTGAAAACCACCGGCGGCTACCGCGTCCTTGCTCCGGGCACCGAAGAGCCCGCCGCGCTGCCCACCGTGGCCCGGGCGCTGCGGCAATTTCTGCGCGACATCCGCCCGGCGCAAAACCTACTGGTTCTGAAAACGCCGCCGGGAGGCGCGCAGCCTTTGGCCGCGGCGGTGGACGCCGAAAAATGGAAAGAAGTGGCGGGCACCCTGGCGGGCGACGATACCGTTCTGATCATCACCCCGTCCAGAAGCGCTCGCGGCAATCTGCAAAAGCGTCTGGAGGATCTACTCCGATGAACGACCCGCTACGGGTCGCTGCTGTCGGGGTAACGGGCTACGCAGGGTTCGAGCTGGCCCGCCTCCTTCTGCGGCACCCATCCATTCACCAATCCACTTTCTATTTGCGCGAGACCCACGGCGCGCGCTGCCTGACGGAATTGTTTCCGCAGTTGCGCGGGTGGGGTGAAGCGCCGTGTCGTCCGCTATCGGTGAAAGCCATCGCGGAAAGCGGTGCGACGGTGGCGTTTCTATCCACTCCGGTGGAGGTGTCGCTGGAAATAGCTCCCCCGTTGATCGACGCTGGAATGCGGGTGATCGACCTGAGCGGCGGCTTCCGGTTTCACGATCCTGAAGTATTTTCGCAGTGGTACCAGCAGGCCGCTGCGCGGCGCGATCTGGTGGAATCGGCGGTGTATGGCCTTCCCGAATTGAATGGGACTCGGGAAAAACTGCGCCATGCACGGATCGTCGCGAACCCGGGCTGCTACGCGACGTCGGTGATTCTGGGACTGCGGCCGATCGTGGAAGCGGGCTGGCTGGATGCCGGGCGAGGAATCGTCTGCGATTGCAAATCGGGCGCCAGCGGCGCGGGCAAAGAACCGAAGCGGGAGACCAGTTTTGTGGAGGTCAACGAAAATTTTCGGGCGTACGGCGTGTTCACCCACCGGCACACCCCGGAAATCACCGAGAACCTGGGCCTGGATCCGAGCGATGTGATTTTCACCACCCACTTGCTGCCGATCGACCGCGGGATACTTTCGACGATTTCGGTATGGATGAGCGAAGCCCATTCGGCGGAAGAGGTGGAGGCGCTCTATCGCAAGCGATACGGGGGCTGGCCGATGGTTCGGGTGTCGTCCGCGGGCCGGCTGCCCGAGGTGCAGGATGTGGCCCACACCAATTTTTGCGATATCGGATTCGCCGTCGATCCCTCCGGGCATCGGCTGGTGATCGTTTCCTGCCTCGATAATTTGGGGAAAGGCGCGGCGGGGCAGGCAGTGCAAAACATGAACGAGATGGTCGCGGAAGAGCACGCAGGGGTTGCGGGCTTCGGGCCAGAGGCGGGACTGCTATGAGATTGGTGGTCAAGATTGCGGGAGCGCTCTTCGACAGCGAAGAAACGATCCACTCGCTGGCGCGGCAAATCGCCGAGCTGGCGGAAAAACGCCACGAGGTGCTGGTGATTCACGGCGGCGGGAAGATTTTCACTTCCACCCTGGCGCGAATGGGAATCGAGAGCCGCTTCGTTTCCGGGTTGCGGGTCACCGATCGCGAAACACGCGACGTCGGCATGATGGTCTTTGGAGGTCTGCTCAATAAGCGCATGGCGGGAGCTATTACCCTGGCCGGGCGCCCGGCGGTGGGCATTTCCGCAGCGGACGCGGCTGGCTTTCTGGCCGAGCCGCTGCAACACGCCGGGGAGACCGGAAGCCTGGGATACGTCGGCTACCTGAGCGGAGTGAATGTACCGTTTCTGGAAACCTTGTGGCGCGCGGGCATCGTGCCGGTAGCACCGTGCCTGGGATTGGGCGCCGACGGCGAAATTTACAACATCAATGCGGATCACATGGCCGCGGCGGCGGCGGAATTCGTTCGCGCGGACCGGTTGATATTCATGACCGACGTGGCGGGCGTGCTGGATGGCGACGAAACTTTGCAGACCCTGGATGGCGCGCTGATCGAAGATCTAATCCGGCACAACAAGGTCTCGGGCGGAATGGTGTTGAAGCTGGACGCAGCTAAACGTGCGCTGGAGGGCGGTGTGCGACAGGTGCGGATCGTCGGCGGTGCGCAACCGGGCGCGCTGCTATCCGCGGTAAACGGCGCGAAGCGCCTGGGGACCCGGGTGATGCCGATGTTTCCGGTTGCTGGGCCGCGCAAGACGCCGCACGCAGTGCGAGCGGCAGGATAGATTCGAATGACCGAGGGAACAATCGACACACTTCAACCCGCGCCTAACCAAACGGCTGTTGCCGCTGTGGACGTCGCACAGGTGCAGGCCGACGTAGCCGGCTATATGCTGAATACGTACAAGCGGCCAGCCATCGTATTTACCCACGGCAAGGGCGCGTATCTCTACGATTCGACGGGCAAGAAATATCTCGATTTTCTGGGTGGCATCGCGGTGAACGCGCTGGGCTACTCGCATCGGCGGCTGGTAAAGGTGATCCAGCGGGAAGCCGGGCGCGCCATTCACGTCTCGAATCTTTTTCACAATCCGTATCAGGGAGCGCTGGCCAAGAAACTGGTCGAGTGGTCGGGCATGGGGCGGGTGTTTTTTACCAACAGCGGCGCGGAGGCGATGGAAGGCGCGCTGAAGCTGGCACGCGCCGCGGCGAACCAGAAAGCGGGGAGCGGACCGAAGAAGACGCGCATGCTGGCGCTCGAAAATTCGTTTCACGGCCGCACCTTTGGCGCGCTCTCCATTACTTACCCCGAAAAATATCGAGCGCCGTTCGCGCCGCTGCTCGAAGGCGTAGAATTCGTGCGCTTCAATGATGTAGCCGACCTCGCATCGAAATTCGACGACACCGTCTGCGCGGTGGTGCTTGAGACCGTTCAAGGCGAGGGCGGGATTTTCCCGGTCAGCGAAGCTTTCTGGCAGCGCGCCCGGCAACTCACCGCGGAGCACGGCGCGGTGCTGATCGCCGACGAAATTCAAAGCGGGCTGGGGCGGACTGGATTCCCGTTCGCGTACCAACGCTTTTCGGCCGGATCTTCCGGGGCGGAATCTCTGCCGGATATCGTCACCATCGCCAAGCCGCTGGCGGGGGGCATACCCCTGGGCGCGATTCTGGTGAGCGAAAAATTCGCACAAGTGCTTTCTCCGGGAATGCACGGCACCACGTTTGGGGGTGGGCCGCTGGCCTGCGCGGCGGCGCTGGAATTCCTAAGGGTTATCGAGGATGAAAAGCTGCTGGAGAACGTTCGCCAACGCGGCGCCCAGCTTCGCGAGGGCTTGCAAAAGTTGGCCAAGAAATTCAAGTTCATCCGCGAAGTTCGCGGCGAGGGCTTGATGGTAGGCGTCGATCTGGCGCACGACGGCAGCGCCTACGTCGAGGAGTGCCTGAAGCGGGGCGTGATCATCAACTGTACCCACGGGCACGTTTTGCGATTGCTGCCGCCATTTATCGTCAACGCCGCACAAGTGAAACAATTCCTGAGAGTATTGGGCAAAGTCTTGCAAGAAACACCCTATCCGAAAGTAGAGCCGGCAGCCGCGCCTGCGATTCCCGACGCGGCAACCGGAGCGATGGCGCACGCCGCCCCGAGGTAAAACCCATGACCGTAACCGCAACGACCACCACATTGGCTGTGTCTCCCGACCTGGTAAGCGGGATGGAGTGGGGAGTGTCCCAGCTGCGCGAAGTCCTTCAACTGGCCGCCGACGTAAAGGCGCGGCCCGATCGATACCGCGGCGCGCTGGGCGGGCGGTTCCTCGCGATGATTTTCGAGAAGCCGTCGCTGCGCACTCGAGTGACGTTCGAGGTGGGCATATCCAGCCTGGGCGGCACCGCGATTTTTCTGGATCATAAAGGCACGCGACTCGGAGAGCGCGAAGCAATTCGCGACGTGGCCAAGAATCTGGAACGGATGGTGCATGGCATCGCCGCCCGCCTCCATTCCCAGGCTGCTCTAGATGAATTGGCGCAGCACGCGCACATTCCGGTAATCAACGCGCTCACCGACCGCTATCACCCGTGCCAGGCTATTTCCGATTTTTTCACACTACAGGAACGTTTCGGCAACACTCGCGGCCTAAAGTTGGCCTACGTCGGCGACGGCAACAACGTTTGCCATTCGCTGATCACCGTGGCTACCCGGGTGGGAGCGCATTTACGAATCGCGACGCCCGCAGGCTATGAACCGGATCCCAAGGTCATCGCCGAGGGGCGCCAAGCGGCCCGGGAAACCAAAGCGAAAATCGAAGTGATGCGCTCGCCGGAAGAAGCAGTGGCCGGCATGCAAGCGGTTTACACGGATGTGTGGGCCAGCATGGGACAGGAAGAAGAAGCCGCAGAGCGCGCGGCCATATTTGCACCTTACCAGGTGAACCCGGCGCTGATGGCGCATGCCGCGCCGGATGCCGTCTTCATGCACTGCCTGCCCGCGCACCGCGGAATGGAAGTGACCGACGCGGTGATCGATGCGCCGAATTCGATCGCCATCGATCAGGCGGAAAACCGCTTGCACGCGCAGAAGGCGATTCTACTGACCCTGTTGGCGTAGTCATAATCGAGCGGCGCGGCCAGCTTTTATCCACAAGGCCGCCGCGATCGAAAATCCAAGGAGAATCCGTTGGCGAAGAAAGTGATGTTGGCTTATTCGGGAGGACTCGATACTTCGATCATCGTCCCGTGGCTTATCGAAAATTATGGCTGCGAAGTTCACGCGATGATCGGGGACCTGGGTCAACTCGAAGACCTGGAAGGCGCCAAGAAAAAGGCGCTGGCCACCGGCGCGGTGACCGCGACCATCGAAGATCTGCGCGAGGAGTTCATCAGCGACTACATTTGGCCGACGCTTCGTGCTGGCGCGGTCTACGAGCACAAGTATTTGCTGGGCACATCGTTCGCCCGCCCGATCCTGGCCAAGCGGCAAGTGGAGCTGGCGCGAAAAATCGGGGCGGATGCGCTAGCCCACGGCTGCACCGGGAAAGGCAACGACCAGGTCCGCTTCGAACTGGCGGCCAAGGCGCTGGGCCCGGAACTGAAGATCATCGCTCCGTGGCGCGAGTGGAAAATCGATTCGCGCGAAGATGCCATTGAATACGCCACCGCGCACCACGTCCCGGTGGAACAAACCAAGAAGAACATCTACAGCCACGATCGCAACATCTGGCATTTGAGCCACGAGGGCGGCGAGCTGGAAGATCCAGCCAATGCACCGAATGAAGCGATGTGGCAATGGGTGGTGTCGCCGGCGAAAGCGCCGGACACGCCGGAGGAAGTGGAGATCGGCTTCGAGGCTGGAATTCCCGCAAGCGTCAACGGCAAGACCCTGGGCGGGGTGGCGCTGGTCGAGAAGTTGAACGAGATTGCCGCCGCCAACGGCGTCGGCCGCATGGAGATGATCGAGAACCGCCTGGTGGGAATCAAATCGCGCGGGGCATACGAAACGCCCGGCGGTACGCTGCTGATCCAGGCGCATCGCGAACTCGAATCCCTCTGCCTCGACCGGGAAACGCTGCACTACCAACAGATGTTGTCGCTGCGCTACGCGGAGATGGTTTATTACGGCATGTGGTTTACTCCGCTGCGCGAATCGCTGGACGCGTTTTTCGCCAGCTCGCAGAAGCGGGTGACCGGAGGGGTGAAGCTCTCGCTTTTCAAGGGCAACGTCAGCGTGCTCGCACGGCAATCGCCCTTCTCGCTCTACCGCACCAAATTGGCCAGCTTCTCGATGACTGGCTACAACCCTCGCGACGCGGAAGGCTTCATCAATCTTTTCGCCCTGCCCATCACCGTGCCCGAGTTCAGCGTCCCGGCAACCGCCGCGGACGGCGAACCGGTGGCTCGTAGCGCGACGCGCTGAAGGGCGCTAAAGAGCAAACGACCAGCGGCTGCCAGCGAGCCGAAAGAGGCACAGTGGCACTACCTACTCCCAAGAATGCCGGCGCCCACATGTGGGGCGGACGGTTCGAACGCGGGCCGGACGAATCTTTCTACGAGTTCGAGCGCTCGTGGGGATTCGACCGCCGCTTGCTGCCGCAGGAACTAGAGCTGGACCGCGCATGGGCGGAGGCGATCGCCGCCGCGGGAATTCTGACCGAGTCCGAGTGCCAGCAGATCATTGCCGCACTGGACGAAATCGAAGAGCGCGCGGCTGCGGATCCGGCGTGGCTCGATTCGTCGAAAGCCGAAGACGTCCACAACTTTGCCGAGAACGAACTGATCGCGCGCCTGGGCCCGCTGGGTGCCAAGCTGCATACCGGGCGCAGCCGCAACGAAATGATCGCCACCGAATTTCGAATGTTCGTGCGGAATGCGGCGGCCGAAGCGCACGCTGGATGCGTCCGATTGGCGTCAGCGCTCGCGGCTCAAGCAGCGCGGCACATCGATATCCCGATGCCCGGAATGACCCACATGCAGCCCGCCCAGCCGGTACTGCTCTCGCATTGGCTCCTGGGGCACGCGGAAGCCTTGGTGCGAAATGCGGAACGCTTCGAATGGGTCGGCGAGCGCGCCGATTTCTGCCCGCTGGGCTCCGGAGCGCTGGCGGGAACGGCGTTTCCGATTGATCGCGTTCGGCTGGCCCGGCGCCTGGGCTTTTCGCAAATCACCCGCAACAGTTTGGACGCGGTGGGCGATCGAGATTTCGCGCTCGAGCATCTCTTCGCGCTCTCCCTGCTGGCCACCCAGCTATCGCGGCTCGCCGAGGATTTCATTCTGTTCTCCACGCCGGAGTTCGGATTTGTGGTCCTGCCCGATGAATTCTCCACCGGCAGCAGCCTGATGCCGCAAAAGAAGAACCCGGACGGCTGGGAGCTGATTCGCGGCAAGGCGGGACGAGTGATCGCCGCGCTGGTGTCGCTGCTGATCACCCTCAAAGGTCTGCCGGCCAGCTACGATCGTGATCTGCAGGAAGATAAGGAACCACTTTTTTCGGCGCACGATCAGGCCTTGGCCATGGCGCGCATCGCCGCAGCCACGATTGCCGCCACCGGATTCAACGAGCCGGCGCTGCGCCGGGCCGCTGGTAATCCGGCGCTGGTCGCTACCGAAGCCGCGGACTACCTGGTGGCGCGAGGGATTCCCTTCCGCGACGCCCACGAAATTATCGGCCGGGCCATTCGCGAAGCAGAACGGGAAGGAAAGACGCTGCGCGATTTTCCGCTGGAGAGGTTGCAAGCCATTTCGCCTGCGTTTGGAGCGGATTTGGCCGAAGCGCTTACCACCGAGGCTTCCCTGGCCAGGCACCGCGTGCCGGGAGGCACCTCGCCCGAATCGGTTCGTGCCGCGCTGCACGAAATACAAAAGCGGTTGGGGCAGTCCTGATGAAAATATTAGACACTGGCGAACGCGCAAATCTGGTAACCAAATTCCCTGCAGCTTCGGCGATGCCTCGCGGCTTTTCCTTTGCCTCGGTTCATTGCGGACTGAAAAAGCGCAAGCTCGATCTGGGTTTGTTGGTGAGCGAGAACCACGCCAGCGCAGCGGCCATGTTCACGACCAACCGCGTGCAGGCTGCACCGGTAATCGTTTCGCGCGAACATGTCGCCCGAGCCAGCGAACATATGCGCGCGATCATCGTAAATTCCGGCAATGCCAACTGCTCCACTGGCGCGAAAGGCTTATCCGCCTCGCGCACCACGGCCATCGCCATCGCCCTCGCGCTGGGATGCATGCCCGAAGAAGTGGTGGTTTGCTCGACCGGAGTGATCGGTCTGACCCTGGATGTGGCCAAGATCGTCGAGGCGGTTCCGGACCTGGTTAACAGCCGCGCGCTGACGTCGGCTGGCTTTGCAGGATTTGCCCACGCGATCCTTACCACTGACATTCGTCCCAAGTGGGCCGCAGCGAAGTGCGTCATTGGCGGCAAGGAAGTCCGGTTACTCGGTTGCACCAAGGGCGCCGGGATGATTCAGCCAAACATGGCCACCATGCTGGCATTTCTGGCCACCGATGCGAGCATTCCCAACACTCTACTGGATAGCGCGCTGCGTGAGGTGGTTTCGAAAACGTTCAACAGGATCACCGTGGACGGCGACACCTCGACCAACGATGCCGTGGTCATGTTCGCAAACGGGGCTTCCGGCAGCCGGCCGATTTCCGGGCCCGGTGGGGACTGGGATGGCTTTTGTGCCGCGCTCGAGAGCGTGTGCAAGACGCTGGCGTTGGCCATTGTGGAGGACGGAGAAGGCGCGCAGCGAGTAGTGGAAATCGAAGTGTGCGGCGCTTCGTCCAATGAAGCCGCGGAGCAAATGGCCCGAACCATCGCGAATTCTCCATTGGTGAAGACGGCCATCGCAGGTGCAGATCCCAACTGGGGCAGAATTCTGGCCGCGGCGGGCCGCTCCGGCGTGGAATTCGATCCCGAACGGGCGGAAATCTGGATGGCGGGGATCAAGGTCTACGAGCGGGGCACCCTTTGTGAGTTCGACGAGCGCGCCGCGCATCAAAAACTACTCGCAAAATACATCCCGATCGCGGTAGATCTGGATCCTCGGAAAGCTTCGGGCTCGAAACGCAAATCTCGCTCCCGCCAGGGTGGCGACCACCCTGGAACCGCGCGGGTTTGGACCTGCGATTTCACCGCCGAGTACATCCGCATTAATTCCAACTACCGCAGCTAGCGCTGCCGCATGCTTTTCTTCGAGCAAGCGCCTCGCACGCCCCCGGCGCCAATTTCAAGGGTAACCCGCAATCCCTTATCGGCCGGTGTTGTATAGACTTCAGTGTAATGCTGTAGGCACCCAACGGGAATCCTGACCCCTATTGACGGGGATGCGACGCGGGCGCAAGATTCGCGCTGGTACAGGATTCATCGCGTCTGGGCGTGGCGCGATGGATGAATAAAATCTGAGACAAGGTTGGGTGAAGCCCGTTGAAAAAACTTTATATTGGTAATCTTTCTTTTAGGGCCACGGAAGAGGAACTGCGGGCAGAGTTCGAGAGTATGGGTGTGGCGACCGAGACGGTTACCGTAGTTCGCGACCGATCCTCCGGCCAGTCCCGGGGATTCGGATTCGTCGAGATTTCCAACGACGCCGAACTGGAGAAGACCATCGCCGCACTCAATGGGAAAGATGTGATGGGCCGAGCTATCGTGGTGAACGAAGCGCGTCCGCAAACGGATCGCGGGGGTGGTGGTGCCGGTGGTGGACGTGGCGCCAGCAGCGGGCGTGGCGGATACGGAGGTGGAGGCGGTGGCCGTGGCGGCGGGCGTAGGGTGGTGGTGGAGGCGGAGGCCGCGGCGGCGGTGGTGGTCGTGGACGCGACTTTTAGACTTTTAATTGACCCGGCAACGGTCACGCTACAGCAACGCCGTCGATTGATTTCGAAGGTTCCAGTCCAAGAAAACATAAATCGAGGCCAAGATTATTTTGGGTTGTTGCTGGTGGGTGGCCCACTGGTCGGTTCTACGTGTCGGTTCGTTGACTTTGATCTTGGGCCCGTCTGACGCCTTTGACTTGCCGTGCGCGCGTCAACGCTACAACCGGGTACTCGGCCCCACGGTTTGCGGCGCGACAGCTTCTTGAGCCACGGCGCCGCGCACCGACCCAGGCGCCTGTTCCACTTTTCCACCGGCAAACCGAAAGCGCTCGACGCTAGCGGATCGCAAGCCCTGTCGCACCAAGCCGTCAATGTCCAGACCGGCCTCGGCCTTCTCGAGCATCCCGGCGCTTGCATACAACGCCGGCATCCGCGGCTGGAATATCGGGCAGCAATCGTGAAATGGTCCGGAGGAAATATCGTAGGTGCCGATTTTCCGCGCCAGGGCCTGTATGTCGAGCTTGTCCGTGCCCGCCAGGGGCCGGAACACCGGCAGGCGGATCGCTGCTCCGACCGCCACCATGTTTTGCAATGTTTGGGACGCCACTTGGCTCAAGCTGTCGCCGGTGAGCAGAGCCAGGCATCGCTCGCGGTGGGCCACGAACTCGGCGATCCGCAGCATCATCCGGCGATACAACAGAATGCGGTAAGTCTCCGGAGCCAAACGAACGATTTCGCGCTGAATGGGCTCGAATGGAACCAGGTAAAGGCGCCCCGTGAATTGGTAAGCGATAAGCACCCGCGCCAATTCCCGCACCACGTGCAGGGAGGATTCGCCCGGCGCCGATCCGCCGGAATAGAAATGTACGAAATTGAGGTGCGCGCCCCGCTTCATCATTTGATAGGCCGCTACCGCGGAGTCGTACCCTCCCGAAAGCAGGCACAGCATGCGTCCGGCTGTATTCGCAGGGAGCCCGCCCGGACCGGGATACTTTCCCGCGTAGACCAGTGCCGGGCCGGGGGTGATTTCGATGTAGCAGGTGAGTTCGGGCTTGCTGAGGTCCACATGCACGTCGCGGCCGGCAGCGCGGAGTTTATCGAGCAGCGTGCCTCCCACCCATCTTTCGATCTCCATCGAATTATGAGGAAAGGACTTATCGCTGCGCTGGGCCCTGACCGCGAAGCTGCGGAAATCTAGCGGTGAAACCTGTTCCCAAGCCGCTGCGGTGATCGCGTCCATGTTGGGTTCCACCGGTCGCCCGACCCCGTAGTTGATGACCCCGAAAATGCGGCTCATCCTCTCGTGGGCGGCCTCCAACGACGCACCTTCTCCCAACCGGACCATAAAGCGGTCGCCGGGCTGCTCGACCCGCTGCACGGGAATTCCATCGAAGCTACGGCGGAGCGCAATGGCCAGCTTGGTGAGGAAAAAGCGCCGATTGCGGCCCTTCAGCCATAGTTCGTGGTAGTGCGCGATGATGACTGGCGGAGTCATTTTCGAGATCAATCTTTCAACCAATTTACCGATGGTGGAAGTATAGCCGCAAATCGGAGCGCCTGTTTAAGCTTCGGATGGCCCCGAATGGGGAGCAGCGCAGAATACACCCGAGTGATGGCAACCAGGCGAATAACCGACTCGAAACACAGCCAAGGAATCGAAAACTTTCATTGAGAAACGGGGTTAGACTCTGCTTTCGAGGGCTTTTGGGTGCCAGATTGCCGCTCTAGCGCGACTTTCCGCCGCTAGCGAGCATCAAACACACTTAAGACACGCGGGCCTGGGAGGGCCGATGTGGAACCGAAGGGATTGGGACGAGTTCTTTAGCCTTATTAAGAAGCGCGGGGGGAGCACCCAACGCCCGCTGCGTCCGGTCGATCGTTCGCATCGCAACCGCCTGGTACCCGCGGAGGGCTACAGCCTGGCGGAGTTGGATGACGCTGGCCTGAGCATCGAGCAGGCGGAAGTCCTTGGTTTGCCTGTAGATGCTGGCCGGGTCGGCTCCTACAGCCCCAATGTGAGTTCGCTGCGCGAGTTCATCCGCGCCACGCGTTCACGGTTTTAAGTCCTGGATTTGCCACCCTGCGGAACGCTGGGGGAAAGGCTTGGTCTCACTTGACGCTTGGCCGAAATTCGGTAAACTGCACTTTTCCTGCTATGGCGACTTCACCTACTGCGCCGGCCGGGGCTGACGAAACGCTGCGGGACTTTGAGTTCCCGCAACGGGAGGCAGCCTTTTTCTATGGCCTCTTCCTACGAGGCCATACCGTCGCCGAGTTGCGCCGCGACATCGAAATCCCGGTAGCCACGCTAGCCAAGTGGGATCGGGAGTCCGCCCGGGAGCCTGAGCTGCGACCCCTGCTGGAGCGCATCGTGAATTATCGCCGGCATGTGCTGGCCATTTTCGAAGCCCTGGTCCGCACCGACTTCTCCGCCCAGCGCGTTCAGTAAGATCCCACCCATCCTTCGGTTTTTTTGCCCTGGCCATTCTAAGCCTGGGGTTCCCCGTTCGAAGCGGCCTGCAGCAACCTTCGGACTTTCTGCTCGTGCACCACAAAGCGCTGGTACTCGCTGGCCTTCCCGGCGCCCATGGAGATTTCTTCGTTCTGGTAACGCATGGGGCTGGGAACCGCGGACTTCAGACTTGCATGAATCTCGCGGACACCGGTCTGCTCGATCAGCGCGGCCACGTTATGTTCTTCGATCCCGCTCCCAGCCATGATGGCGATGGCGCCGGAAGCAGCCGCGGCCAGGAGCTTCAGCGTTTCACCACCCTCGATGGCCGTCTGCTTGCCGCCCGATGTGAGTACGAAATGCACCCCAATGCTTTGCAGGTCGCGCAACGACGCAAAAAGATCGGCCGACATATCGAAAGCCCGGTGAAATGTCACCTTCAACGGAGAGGCCAACTCGACCAATCGCTTGGTCCGAGCGGCATCCACGCGTCCGTCCAGATCCAAGATGCCCAGGACCACGCCATCCGCTCCCAGATCCTTGGCTAACAAAATATCGCGCCGCATGATCTGAAATTCGTCGTCCGAATAACAGAAATCTGCGCCCCGAGGCCGAATCATGACGTGCAAACCAATGGAAATCGAGCGGCGCACCGCGGCAATCAGACCGGCGCTGGGGGTGACCCCGCCATCCAGCAGGCTGCTGCATAGTTCCACCCGGTGCGCGCCGCCGCGCGCGGCAGCCACCGCGGAGTCCACCGAATCGACACACACTTCGAGAACTACATCCTTACTCATGACGGATCCTATGCATGAACCAAAGTGAACCGCGCAGGCCGTTCCCCGACGCCGGGCAGCCCGCGCGGCACTCTTAGAACGAATACACCAAGCCCAGTTGAAGCGTGCGCGGAAACCACAAATGTGCGCCAGTTGTGGTTCCGTCCGCCGGGCAGCCGGAAGCGGGGTTGATGATTCCTGCCAGAGCACCGAAGCCGCACCCTCCAATACTGTCGCTCGGAACCAGATTGCTGCCGCCGAAATCATTCTTGGCGTGCCAATTCGACCCAGTGTTGAAGATGTCGAGCCGAAACTGAAGTTTATGCCTCTCGGTAATTGAGAATCCCTTTGCAAAGGACATGTCCAGATCCTCGAAATATGGTCCACGCAAGCTACCCTTGCTCTCATCACCGTAGGTGCCCGGTTCCGGAGCCGAAAAGACGGTGGTGTTGAACCAGTTGGAGGGACTCCGCACGAAATCCGCGGTCGGACTTCCACTCTCATTGGCACGATAGCGGCCGTTAAACGGAGAGCCCATCTGATCGTATCCCGGGCCCGAGTATCCGTACACCGTGAAGGTACGACCCGACGTGAGTGTGTAGATACCGCTCACCTTCCAATTCCCCAGCAACACATTCCCGGCCCTACCGAACGACCACCGCTTTCCTGCGCCAAATGGCAATTCCCACGAGCCGCTGCCGGTTAGACGATTGGGCTGGTCGAAACTGGCCGGGCCGTAGTCCTGACGGATATCGAAGTTATTCTGCACGAAGCCGTTGTTACCCTGAACGTTTCCGATGCCCGAGAGCTCGTCAAAACTTCGAGACCAGGTGTAGGAAACCAGGAACGTAATTCCATTGGTGAACCGTTGGCGTAGCTGGGTCTGCAGAGCGTTGTAATTGCTGCCCAGGATGTTGGCGTTCGCATAAAAATTTGACGGAAGATTCTTATACGGGGTACGAGTATCGATGGGCTGGAAATTGGGATCGGTGGCGCAACTGGCGTTGTTTCCAGTGGCCTGCGAGATGTCGAAGAGATAGTTGCAATTATCGTTGGCGACCTTGGGCGGAGTAGCCGTGTTGAAGGGAAGATAAGTCGGCTCCCGCAGGCCGTGCGATCCCACGTAGCCCACATCCAGCAGCAGACCAGATCGCAGAGCGAACTGGGTATCCAAGGTCCACTGCTGATTGTAAGGGTTGTGATTTTTGGGCCAGTCCACCTGGTTGAGGATCGGACTGGTAAAGGCGTTGGGATTCCACGGCTGGGTGGTGCTGAAATATTGCGCGCCGGTAACCGTGGGAAGCCACAATTGGTTCAGCGCCGGTTCCGGTGTATTGCTCTCCATCCCTGTTCCCGAAGAATAGTTCGTGTTTGCAAAAGTAGTTTGCAGGGCGTTGGTGTCGAAGTTCTGAACCAGGTCGTAATAGCGCATGTAGGTATCGTAAAAGATTCCGTATCCCGCGCGAATCACCAGGCGATCGGTATTGAGTGGCCGGAAGGCAAATCCGATGCGCGGGGCGAAATCCTTTTTGTCGATGGGAAGCAAGGTGTTGGGCACGCAACAGTTCAGGTACGGGGCGTAAACAGTGAGGCCTTGCGCCGCCGCGGCCTGCTCCACGCCGTTGACGAAACTCTGCTTCACCCAACTCAGGCTGCCCCCGTTTGCCGGATCGAAATTCCAGCCGCTGTTATCGATGCTGTGATAGTTCGGTGGAATCTCCCACCGTAGTCCCAAGTTGATCGTGAGCCGCGGCGTCACCCGGATATCATCTTGCGCGAAGAAATTATAGTTGATGCCGTTCACCGTGAGGTTGTCGGTGCCCAGCGGAGCCGGGGGATTGAGGTTGATTTCTTGCCCGAGCAGCAGGTCGGCAATGGCATTGCCAAAATTGGGACCATCGTTGGAAACCGCGCCAACATCGGCAGGATCGGAAGCCGTATATTTGCCCGAAAAAGTCAGGCCGCCGATCCCGATATAGTTGTCCAACTCGTGCTCTCGCAGGAAACGGATGTCCGCGCCCACGGTAAAAGTATGCTTTCCCTCAATCCACTTCAGGTTGTCCAACGCTTGATATTGCCGATGCTGAAGCAGCAGTCCGTAGTTATTGGTGCCAATGGTGGCGTAGTTGTTTCCCAGGCTTACCTGCGGAATGCCAAACAGCGCGGGATTGGTGGGTGAATTCTGAAATCCCAGCTGGGCCTGCAGGTTGGTTCCGTACGCCGAGTCCGGCGTCGAGTTTGCATATTCATCGTTATAGCCGAAACGCGCCGTGTTGATCATATTGGAGGTGATAAAGCGCTCCCAGCTCACCCCGAACAGTTGCCCCCGGTCAAAACTGGTGGACCCTGTATACGGCAACTGGTTGGGATTGTTCCCGTGCTCCCTGCGCACGTGGCCCGAAAAGTAAATGCGGTCCTTCGAATCCAGGTCCTCATCAACGCGCATGGTCACGTTGTCGGTATTCAGAGTCTGGTGAGTCGGAAGAGAATAATTGTTGCACGGGAGTTCGGTGCAACTGGAAACGTTGGGTGCGGGGTACAAATTTGCCAGCTTCTGGCCCAGCGCGCTAATGCGCCCGTTCGGAATCATATTGCCGGGAAACACCTGCCGGCCCAAGGGATTGCAAGGGATGTCCGGATTGTTTGGATTGCACAGGACCACCGGCGCTGTGCCGGTCGTCGCCGGGTCATAGATCGGATACGGCCAGTCGGAAAAATTGCCGGTTCGTTCTTGTGCGGTTGGGATCAGAATCGGGTTGATGGTGCCGGTAGATTGGTCGCGCCTGCCTCCATCGTACCCGACGAACCAGAACGTCTTGTTGTGCCCGTTATACATATGCGGAAGGACTACCGGCCCGCCGAGGGTACCGCCAAACTGGTTTTGTTTAAACGGAGTCGTCACCGGGAAATTGGTGCCGTTGATGGCGTTCTCTTCTTTCTGCAATGGATTACCCGGCTGAAAGAAATCATTTTGAATGAATTCATAAGCCTGACCGTGCAACGAATTGGTCCCCGACTTTACCGCAATATTCACTTGTCCCGATCCCTGCCCGTATTCAGCGGAATACAGCCCGGTCTGGATCTTGACTTCTTGTACCGAAAATTCCGTAGGGATGTTGGCGATTCCGCTGAAAAAGGCTTCGGTATCGGTCACCCCGTCGAGCGTGAAACTGGTGGATTCCGGCCGGGCGCCATTCAGGCTGACCTCCGCAAAATCACTGTTCAATCCATGCCCAGCGAATGCAACCTGGCTGCCGCCGGAGAAATTTGCCGCCCCCGCACTGAGCTCCAGGAAATTGGTGACGTCGCGTCCACTGGACGGTAGATCCTCGATCATTTTCTGATCGATCACGTTGCCTAGCGTGGTGTTGTCGGTCTGCACCATTTGGGTGTCTGAATTGACCAGCACCTTTTCGCTGACCGCTCCCACCGAGAGCTTATAGTCCTGCCGCAACGTCTGGTCCACTTCCAAGGTTAGCCCCTTACCGTATTCGCCCTTGAAGCCCTTCGCTTCGACCGTAATCTCGTAGGGCCCTGGCACCAGGTTTACGAAGACAAAGTCGCCCGAGGAATTTGTGGTGAACGTGTTGGTGACGTTGGTGTCCACGTCGCGCACCGTCACCGTGGCCCCCGCCACAATCGCGCCGGAAGAATCCGACACGTGGCCGAGGATGGTGCCGCGCGAATTTTGAGCGTAGCTGGCAGCGCCGCCGGCGATCATCCAGAAAATTGCGAAAAAGCACAAACCCAAGCGGATTTTCATGCGGAGAACCATATTCATTCCATCCTCCAACGAAGCCGGCAGCGGGAAGCTTCCGGCATTCTTTTTGTGCACAACCTCAGCACGCCCCCGAAAAGTGGCAGCAGATTCATTCAGGTTGAGATGATTGTCAAGGATAAAATGAGCGATATCTGCGAAAATGGCCTATGAAATGACCATTTCACCGTGATATGAACATTCCTGCTTGCCGGCCGCTCCGTCCCTCGGCGTTCCAGGGTTACCCCCGGGCGGCCTCTCGGGATTACCCTGAACGGTCGGAATGCTTTATACTCGGCCCTTCTGAGAGATCGATAAAGGCCTGTTCCTGAATCACTTGGGCTTCACCTTCGAATTCGAAAATGGCGGCTGGCAATGAAATCCAAGGACCGACGCGATCAAATTCTCACCGAGCTGCGAAAGAAGGGCAGCCTCTCGCTGAAGGACCTCATCAACCATTCCGGGGCGTCGGCAGCGAGCATTCGGCGTGATCTTTCCCAATTGCAGAAGCAAGGAATGGTGCGCCGCACCCACGGCGGAGTCGCGCTGGTTGAACCTTTGCTGTATGAGCCCTTTCGTTATGACTCGCTGTTTCAGAAGCGCGAGCAGCATCGGCCTGCCGAGAAGCGCCGCATCGGTCTGGCAGCCGCCGAACTGATCGAGGAACATGACACCGTCGGATTCACCGCGGGTACTACCACCACCCAGGTCGCTCGCAACATCCGTGATCGCCGCAACCTTCGAGTGATCACCAATGCCATCAATATCTCGATGGAGTTGTGCAATTGCGCGGGGTTATTGACGTTCGTAACCGGCGGATTCGTGCAGTGGGCGGGATCTTTTTCGCTGGTCGGCCAGGGCGCGATCAATTTTTTGAGCGACATCTACCTGGACAAAGTGTTTATCAGCGCGTGCGGCGTCGACCCGGTGCGCGGCATCACCGTGATTGAACCGGAGGAAAGCCTCACCTTTCGCGCGATGATTCATCAAGCGAAGGTCAGAATCGTGGTTGCCGACTCCGCCAAATTGGGAGTGGTCACTCCGGCCCTGGTCTGCCCGTTATCTGACATCAACATACTGATCACCGATACCCGCGCGACCGACAAAACCGTTGCGCCCTTTATCGAGCGGGGTATCGAGGTAAAAAGGGTTTAGCCGAGGGAACCAGCCGACTGGTCCGGAGTAATGGGCGTATTAGACCCGTGCGAGCAGTCTATTCGTTCATATCGCTCGTAAACGATCAGTTTCCACTTGACAATTTGTCGGCACCATGTGAAATGGTGAGCGATCAGCGGACCCCTCAGGCGGTATCGAGAGTGCGCTGGCGGCACGGCACACTCAAGGAGACTCTGGTGAACACAATTCAAATCCGTCTTAGCCGGATCGCCCTGGCGCTGATGCCATGGCTGGCGCTTTCTGGTGCCGCGCAGGCCCAGAGCACGCCACCGGTAATCGGTTCGCAGAATACCGTGACCGCGGATCCGCCGGTCTCCCGGCCGCACGAGAAGCCTTGCGTGGTGCAATTATTTTCGGGCTTTCAGTTCGTCAACTACAACATCCAGGATTATCAATTCACCCCAGCTTGTGCCGGCCCCTTCGAAAAGATCGTTTTCACCGCGGACTTCAACGTGACCGCAGGGGTTCAATACGACCGCACCGCGATCGTCGATCTCGCCTACGTGAACATCTACTTCGGAACTACCGCGGAACCCGGCACGTCGCTGTCACCTTCGTGGCACGTGGAGCGCGACCTGACCGATTATGCCGCGCTATTCAGCAGCGCCCAGACCGGTCACGTGATCCTGGGCAACACCGTTAACAGCACCTACACCGGCGTAATTTCCGGGAGCGCGGAACTGGAGTTTTATCCCGCACATTCCCCCGCCCAAGCCTCGCCCGCGGCCGACGCGGTGCTCCCGTTGACTCAATCCAATGGCTCAGGCGGAATCAATGAACCGGCAACTTTGAATACCGGCACCGACCAGTTAACCACCACTTTTACGCTGCCGAAAAACATCGAGCGCGCGTACCTCGACGTGATCTCGCAGAGCCAAATCGGCGATGAGTTCTGGTATACCTGCGTGCCCAACGATGTGGCCACCGAACTGGAAAGCTGCAGTAACACAGGGTTTCGCGAAGCTGAGGTCAGCATCGATGGCCAATCGGCCGGAGTCGCGCCAGTTTATCCGTGGATTTATACCGGAGGAATTGACCCGTTCCTATGGGCGCCGCTCCCCGGCGTGCAGACCCTGAATTTCGTGCCGTATCGCGTCGACTTGACGCCGTTCGCCGGGTTGCTGAGCAACGGCGCGCAACACACCGTTGCGGTGAGCGTATTTAACGCCAATGGCTATTTCTCGGAAGCGGCATCGTTGCTGCTGTTTCTCGATCACGGCTCCGCTCAGGTTACCGGCGCGTTGACGTCAAACACTATCGGAACCGGCCCGAGTCCGGCGGTCACCGAGAATTTGCAAACCGACGCATCCGGCGACATTACCGGGAGCGTTGCGGTCACTTCCTCGCGTCAATTCGGCGTGGCGGGATTTGTAAATACTTCGCACGGCCGAATCGATACCCAAGTGCAGCAATCCGTGAATTTCAGCAACGTGCAGAACTTCACCATTAACGCGACCACCTACGATCAGGACATTACTCAGAGCAGCGCAGTACAATCGCTAACCACCACCCGACAGGGGCCGGTGTTCAGCGAGACGCTGGAATCATTCGGCTATCCGTTAACGATGAATATCGATGTCGTTGCCGCCGCGGACGGTTCGGAAGCTCAGACCACCACCGTGTCACAGGAATTCCGAAACAGTATGGTCTCCCCGTTCTCGGTCAGCGGGGTGATCAACAAAGTGAACTCGACCGACACCCTGAACTTCGATTCGTCCGGCAACTTCACCGGCAACACCGGAGCACAGTCCTCGCAAACATACGATTCATTCAATACTCTGGGACAGATTTACTCCTGCTCGCTGGCTTCGGAAAACAACGCGTTGACGTTCGCGAGCCATGGTTGCACGAACCAGCTCTCGCAGTGACGCGGTGATTCCAACGCGCCACTCATCTCGCGCAGCGGGACTCGGACTGGATTTGCGGTGTTCCGGCGCGGTGATGAAAACAATCTTGGTTCTGGCCACTGTTTTTCTCGCCAGCTTCGGCAACATCTCGGCGCACAACTTCACTGACATCGAACCCTCGCCTCAGCAGGTGGAATGGCAGGACCTCGAATTCGGGGTCATCATTCATTTTGGACCCAATACATTTTTGGACCAGGAATGGGGCGACGGCACGGCGGACCCTAGCCTATTCAACCCCACCGCGTTCAATCCTGAGCAGTGGATGCAGGCCATAAAAGATGCCGGTGCGAAGTACGTGGTGATGGTCGCAAAACACCATGATGGATTCTGCCTGTGGCCCACCGCGCAGACCGCTTACAGCGTGAAAAGCAGCTCTTGGCAAATGGGGAAAGGGGATGTGGTGGGAGCCGTGGCGGCCGGGGCGCGAAAGTATGGTCTGAAGTTCGGCGTTTATCTTTCGCCCTGGGACCGTCACGAGCCGCGCTACAGCAACTCGACCGAGTACGATAAGTATTACGCGGCGCAGCTCGACGAATTGGCCCAGAACTACGGAGAGCTCGTGGAATTCTGGCTGGACGGCGCCGGGAGCGCCGGGCACGTCTACAATTTTGCGCGCATCATCGAGGAATTGCGGACCTATCAGCCGAACACCCTGGTTTTCGCAGATACCGGATTGTTCGAGTATGGGGATATTCGCTGGGTGGGAAACGAAGCAGGCATGGTCCCGGTGGACAACTGGGACGTGATCGATCGCCACGGATTCCTGCGCTGGCGGCCCGCCGAAGCCGATACTCCGTTGCGCAAACAGCATTGGTTCTGGCACTCCGGAAGCGAGGATTCCCTCAAATCGCTTCCCGAGTTGCTCGAGCGGTATGAGCAAACGGTGGGACACGGAGGCCAGCTCATGCTGGGGCTCGCGCCGGACCGCCGCGGCCTGCTGCCAGAAGAAGATACGAAACGCTTGGAAGAATTCGGATCGGCGATTGCCAAGCGCTTTTCGGCATCCGCAAACCTCGCAGCCACAATGCATGCATACAATACGCACGAAACCGATGCCGAGAACAAGAATGCCGCGAAAGCTCTGGACAATGATGCGGATACGTTCTGGTCGGCCCCGTCCGGCTCGCATCACGCTGTGCTGGACGTGGTTTTTTCCGAATCCATAAAGTTTGACCATGCTCTGGTGATGGAGCGCCTAAACAACGGGCAGCATGTTCAGGCGTTTCGGATCGAAGCTTGGGACGGGACTCGCTGGCAAACAATCGTCGACGGCAAAACGATCGGCCATAAACGGATCGACGCGTTCAAGGCTCGCAAGGCGTCGCGCGTGCGCTTGAACATCCTCAGTTCCACCGACCAGGCGGAAATCCGGGAGTTCCAACTGTTCCTCGTTGGCCCGCAATCAGCTACGGACACGGCTGCCAATTGAGGTGGGTCTTTACGACGTGCCCACAATTTCAAGTGGCTCGCCCCGGGCACACAGCGGACATTCAGCCGGTGGCCACAAGTTGTTCGGCATTTGCTTTAGGAGTTCGAGCGCGACGCGGTTTTCTGCGGCGAACGCGGCGATTGCATCGCCCAGCACAAGCAGCGCACCGATCGCGACGATGACTGCGCCGTGGGCTTGCAAGTCGTAAAAAGTTCCCCGCACCGCCGATCCGGCGTTAATCACGTCGTTGACGATCGCAACCCGTTTACCCTGAACGGCGGGTTGAAGAACTGTCGGGAGACGGTACTCGACCGGAAACAAGCCTTGGCGCGTGCTATCCGCGAAGCGCGCAGCATAAACGAAATCGCAGCCCATTTCCAGCGAGACCAGCAACGCGACGAAAGCTCCTTCGACGAGAGGCCCGCACACTGCTTCGACGTTGTACTTCTCAAGCTGCGCTGCGAGCTGAGCGGCAAACGGCCGTATCGCGCGAGAGTGCAAACATAGCGTCTCGAGTTCGAACCACAGATCTCCATGGTGGCCCGACTCCAGCCGGAAATGGCCTCTTCGTCCGCGCACCAATGAAAGTACATCGTCGCTCATAAACCCTCCGCCCGCGCGCGCAGAGGTGGTTGCCATATCACGATCTACGGACGGCTTCGGCCAGCAGCGCTTTGGCGACCTCTTTGATCGCGGCCACTTCCTGCGGTGTCGCGGAGGTGACGTAATCGCTCACCAGTTTCTCGCAGCGTTCGCGGACTTGCTCGTGCGCATTCGGATCCTGGCCCCGAATCACCAGCAGCTCTTTGAGCCAGTGTCTGCCGTATCCGGCATGAATCGTTTCGTCCGCCCAATCGAAATCCATATCGTGTTCGCTGACGGCGTCGCCGTAGTCGTGGAAGAGTTGCGCGCGCGCGGGCTTGTGGCGGATGTTTTTGGTCTCGAAAAAATAGAGCATTCCCAGGCGGTAGATCGGATCTTGCCCCGAAGCGCTTTCATAAATATACGTTCCCAGGGGAATTTCGGCTGGTTTGAAACCCCAGCTCATCAAGCGCTGATAGCCCATCTGGCAGTGGCGCGCTTCATCGTAGGTCCAGCGCGCCGAATTGTGGATCCATTCCCAGGGCAGAACGTCCGCGAAGGAATTCAAAATTACGCCGCCGGTTTCAATGGCCCAAACTTCGTTCAGATGGCTGATCGCCGAACGGATTTGCAGTGGCGGGCCTTCGCCATAGGGATAGCTGGGATCGACCACGTCGGGCCAATAAAATCGGCAGGGCCAAAACCGCGGATCTCTGGCCGGCCGATCGGGAATGACATAAGTCTTCGCGCCCGGCAAAGGCTCCCAGACCGCGGAAGCCGTGGGCGCCGGCCCAACTCCTACGCCGCCCACGTCGGATAGCCGGCTGGCAACCGTTCGCGACCAGGAAAGCGCGGCTTCGCGCCATTCCGGATCTTGCGAGAGCGCCGAGTCCGCCCATCGTTCGAAGGCGGCAATCTGTTCGACCTTCTCACAGAGCGCCAAAGCGAGAAAGCGGTGGGTGGGGCCGTCCGCGATGGTATCCGAACCCTCGAGATATTCCTGATAAGCGTCGCGCAACGCTGGGAGCAGCACCTTTCCGATACTCAGCAGAAATGCGGGAACCGACGGCGAGTCCTTAACACTATGGAAGAGGTCGATCAGCGCGTGGTCGGTTCCCTGCTCTTCCAGAATGCGGTTGGGGAAGCGCAGTTCGAAGACCCGATCGCGCAAGGCATGAGCGGTCTCCGCGCCTTGCCAGATGAAACGAGCCAGGCCGATTTTAGTTTCGAGTGGAGCGACGGCAGGGATCCACGCCGCAGCGGTGACCACCAGCGAGCGTTCGCAAAAGAAGAAGCGCTTCAGAAGTTGCGCCACATCGTGGCGCATCCAACGCGCCCGGGATTGCGGACTCGAGAAAAACGCGGGAGTCTGTGACATGGTTCGTCCTTTATTGTATTGCATCCGGAGCGATGCCTGCAGTAGTAGTGCAGCCAAAGACCGCGAAAGCCAAACCCGGCCATTGCTCCCCGGTCAGAAGAAATTGCTAAGCGCGACGGTGATCACCGCGAAAATTAAGATGAGAAGCCCTTGGTTCAACAACCGCCTGGCGGAAGGCGGCGCGTCCCGCCACTCACCCCGCCACAATCCCCAAAGGTAGCCCATGACGATGGAGAGAGTAATGAATAGCGGCCAGCCCGCTACCACGCCCCAGCGTCCGAGTCTTGCGGCGCCGGCGCCGTAGAGATAAAAGCTTCCGATCCACATTGCGGCCATCAGGGCGCTCAAGCCCAGGTTTCGGGGCGTCTCACGATTCCAATATTGATCCAAAGTCCGCTTACTGACCATTCGGTAGAAGCAGTATGCGAGGTTAACCACAAATCCAAACGTGAATAGCAGGGCCCACACGGTATTCCCCGCGGACGCCTCAGAAATTCCAACCGCTCCAGCGGCGTTGACTACGTTTTTGCCGAAGGCCACTCCTACGTTGGGCAGGCACGAAAGTATTCCGGCCAGGACCGCGATGGTCAATCCCGCGGTGAAGGCGTCGGACTGCATTGTATTTGATTTATTCGTGGGAGGGGCTCGGCGCGAACCACCGACGGAGGACAACCCAATGCCGAAAACAACGAGCGCGGTACCGCCGAGGAGGAGCAGCCCCCGGTGGGTCAGCAGCGCCTGGGGAAAAAATACCAGCAGCGGAATCAGTGAACCAAGGCTCGCAATCAGTCCCATGATGATCGGATAGCCTAGGGCCATCCCGAGCCTATCCATTCCCAGCCCGAAAAGTACGGCACCCACACCCCAGCCCATTCCAAAAAGCGCCAGCAAAGCAAGATCCCGCTGAGGGGACGCCCGATATACCGCGAAAATATTGGGTACGAGCAGAAGGGTGATGATCCAGTTGAAAACGAACATGCCGAATAGCGAAAATGTCGCCCAGGTGTGCTCCCACGACCATTGCCGCACCAGGGTCATGGGAAGAATAAAGGTTCCCTGAAGCAAGCCCGCTACCAGCACGAGAAGAAAACCTACCAGCAAATGCATCTGCATTTCTTGGACCTCAAACGAAACGCGGGTGAAAAAACGTGCCGCACCGGCCGAGGCATTTACCCGGCATCCGGCTGGCGCGATTCAATCCTTACTCGCCCACTTTTCCGAAAACCAGTTTGGGGGCGTCAGGTTGCACTGCCTATAGAACAGAAGGACGTCCTCACGGCGCGGCAGGGAGGGGATAACGCCCTCTCTGGTAACCGCCAGGCCGCCGGTTACCACCGCGAATTGCACCGCAACGTCCAGAGTCGTACCGCAGGCTAGCGCTACGGCTAAGCCCGCATTGAAGGCGTCTCCGGCACCGGTGGTGTCAACGGCGGACACCCGGATGGCCGGGACACGAGTGGAAGAAGACGCGGTCACGATCAGTGCGCCATCTTCTCCCAAGGTCATCACCACTTGCTTCACGCCCTTATCAATCAGTTCGCGCGCGATCGCCTCGAGTTCGATCGCCGCATCGGGGCTGCGGCCAAGAAGTACCTTGGCTTCCGTTACGTTTGGAGTGAGCACATCTACCATCTGCAGGACGGAGGAAGGCAGGGGCCGGACCGGCGCCGGATTCAAAATAGTTAAAGCACCTCGTTCGCGCCCGCGCGAGAGAGCCGCCTCCGCCGCTTCCACGGGAATTTCGAGCTGGGTGAGAACCACCGCGGAGGAATCCAAAGCCTTTTCGCACTGGGAGACGTCCCCGGAAGTTAAGAGGCTGTTCGCTCCAGGGTCGATCCCGATGCAGTTATTGCCGCTCGCTGCATCGACCAAAATAAAGCCGACCCCAGTTGGTGCGGCGTCGGTTGGTGTGACGTGAGCTACATCCATGCCCTCGTCCCGATAGAGGCCCAAGGCCATTTTGCCGAAATCGTCGGTTCCAATCTTAGCGACAAAGCTAACGATCGCTCCGAGCCTGGCGCAGCCCACCGCCTGATTGGAGCCCTTCCCGCCATAGTCGACGCGGTAACCGGTTCCGAGAACCGTCTCGCCAGTGCCGGGCAAGCGTTCGACCTTCATGGTCAAGCCGGTCGCGTAACTACCCACAACTGTAATTCTAGGAGGGTTCACCGGAAAATCCCCGCAACCTGAGTTTATTCAGCGCAGAACCGACGAAGCATAGCACGCATCGGGATTCCTCGGGCGCCACCAGCACCAACGTCTTTGGTCCTTAGGCACGAGAGCGATGGCCCGTCGAAGGGGGTGCCATGGGAGGCCGAATTGTGGGTTTGGGGGCCTCCTAATGGGGCGGTTTGGACTGGTCCGGCCGATTGGTGATGGCTAGATAGTCCAATTGCTCGCGGAGTTGAGCGAATTTGGTCTCGGGAGTCAAGGTGGTTTGGATTTCGGCGGAGGGGTTGGGGAGGCGGCTGCGCACGGCGCGCTCCAGGCGGTCGATGGCGTGCATGACGCCGCGGCTGGTGATTTGTGTTTGCGCGACGCGTACCAGCAGAAAGAGCGGTTGCTTAGGAAATTACTTTCGGGCGGGCATTGTTGACGGGTCCTAATCCCAGTGTTAGATTTTCGATTCGGCGTGAGGAAACATGAGAGCATCGCCCTGAACAGGCCTGAAAAGAAACGTCGGTTGGTTGATCTGGGCCGACGCAAGGTCCTCCAGCAGTACTGCCAAGGCGCTTCACTGGCGTTGCTTCCCGCAGGGCTCGGGTTTCCGTCCTTTTATTCCTTCCGTTCCCCGCAAATTGCGCCTGGGCTGGTTCAATCGCCGGCCGAGTTTCACGTGCATCCTCAATATCGAGAGCCGCGAGCGCTCGACGCCATACTGAAGAAGGTTCAAGCGGGATTCGACAACTTCGTCACCGAGAAGTATCAGGATCAGATGGCCAGCGCGTTCGGAGACTGGAGCGCTCAACTGCTGGAGTCTCCGCACAAGTCCGCCGCGCTGGAAAAGGTGATGGCCTCGAATTTCACGGGCGGCTCCCCGAAGGCCGCTGTTTCGCAACCGCTGAGAGCGGGATCCGCTGTAGCGGTGTGGAGGATGAAGTTCCCGGGAGAAACGCCGCTCGGCCGCGAAGCGTTTCTCGAGGAATGGCGTTTGGCGATGAGCTCGTTTTCGAAAATGGTCACTGCTGAATTTCAGGTGACCAGCATCCGCGCGGCTGGCGTGGCGTCGTCATCGTCCGGACTTCCCAGTTCATTGCAAACTCGTGTGCGCTTCGAACTGGTGGGGGCCGGGACGGATTTCTACCGCGAACAGCGCGTGGGCAATTGGGGCCTCGACTGGGAAACGCTTGCTTCGGGCGAGATCCGCCTCAGCAAGTGGCGAATGCTGGACGAGGAGCGCAGCCGTTCCTCGGCCCCGGTGTTCGTGGACATCGCTGCGCAAGCCTTGGGCGGGAACGCGTCGTTCGCTTCACAGTTGGCTTTTGGATCGGACTATTGGCGAACGGTTCTGGATGGCGCTTGCGGCATCGACATCTACGGGCACAATGGCGTCTCCATCGGGGACGTCGATGGAGATGGGTTCGATGATCTCTACGTTTGCCAGCCGGCCGGCTTGCCCAACCGCCTTTTTCGGAATCGCGGCGACGGAACCTTTGAGGACATTACTGCGGGCTCTGGAGTTGGGGTTCTGGAGAATACGGCTTGTGCGCTCTTTGCGGACATTAACAATGATGGCCGCCAGGACTTGATCGTGGTGCGCACCGATGGCCCGCTTCTCTTTCTGAATGATGGCAGCGGAAAATTCCACCTGCGCCCCGGCGCCTTTCAGTTCGCTAACCCTCCACAAGGCTCATTCACCGGTGCGGCCGTCGCCGATTACGATCGCGATGGCTGGTTGGACATTTACTTCTGCTTGTATTCGTATTACCAGGGCGCCGACCAGTATCGATATCCGATGCCCTATTGCGATGCCGGGAATGGTCCGCCCAACTTCATGATGCGCAACCAACGGGACGGGACGTTCCGCGATGTGACGCATAAGTGCGGCCTCGATCGGAACAACACGCGGTTTAGTTTCTGTTGTGGTTGGGGCGATCACAACGGCGATCAATGGCCTGATTTATATGTGGTGAATGATTTCGGCCGGAAGAATCTTTACCGCAACAACGCCGACGGCACGTTTACGGATATCGCGCCAGAAGCTGGGGCGGAGGACGTGGGCGCGGGAATGAGCGTCTGCTGGCTGGACTACGACAATGACGGCAAACAGGATCTGTACGTTGCGGACATGTGGACCGCTGCCGGGAATCGCGTGTCGGAGCAAGATATCTTCCAAAAAGATGCGAGCGAAACGATGCGCGCGCTTTACCGCAAGCATGCGATGGGCAATTCGCTATTGCGGAATCGCGGCGCCCGACCGTTTTGAGGACGACAGCGCGCACTCCGGGACGGGGATAGGCCGCTGGTCGTGGTCGAGCGACGCGTGGGATTTCGATCATGACGGGTTTCCCGACCTGTACATCGCTAACGGCATGATTTCGGGAGCCATGCGAGAAGACTTGAACAGTTTTTTTTGGCGGCAAGTGGTTGCCAGCTCGCCTAACCAGGCCAAACCCAACCAGAACTACGAGCAAGCATGGAACGCGGTCAACGAGCTCATTCGCGCCGACAGCACCTGGAGCGGATTCGAGCGCAATATTTTTTACCGGAATAATCGGGACGGGACATTTTCCGACGTATCCGCGGCGGTGGGATTGGACTTCATCGAGGATAGCCGGTCGTTTGCGCTGGCGGACTTCGATCGGGATGGCCGGGTGGAAGTATTCTTGAAGAATCGCAACGGGCCGCCATTGCGGCTTTTGAAGAACGTCGTGGCAGAGCTAGGACCTGCCATCGCGTTTCGCCTCTCCGGCAAGCAAAGCAATCGCGACGCGATTGGAGCGGCGGTCACGGTCACAACGGAATTGGGTCGTCAGACGCTGAGGGTGCAAGCCGGATCAGGGTTCCTGGCCCAGCATAGCAAGGAATTGTTTTTCGGTTTGGGCGGCGCAAAAGCGCCGGTAAGCGCTGCGATACACTGGCCGAGCGGATTGGTACAGGAGCTGCGCGACCTGCCACTCAATCACCGGGTCTGGGTGGAAGAAGGCGTTCCGCCCTCGCGTATCGAGGCGTTTAAGGCGGCGCAGCGGCCCGCCCGTTCGGATGCCGCCCCTGTTCCGGTTCCGGAATCGGAGGCGCTCCCGGTTTCGGTCGAGACCTGGCTGCTCGCGCCGATTGCGGCGCCGGATTTTTCGCTTCCCGATCAGGCCGGACGAATGCAGACGCTCGCTACCCGGCGCGGTAAGCCGGTGATGCTCCATTTTTGGTCAGCGGGGTCGCCGAATTCTCAGGTTGAGATGGCGAATTTTGAACAGGCGTACACGCGCTGGGGGAATCAAGGACTCCAACTGCTCGCGATACACGTCGATTTGTCCTCGTCCGATGCCAGTGCCGGTCCGAACCCGGCGCTGGGGGCTTACAGCCACGTTTCATTGCCAATGTTGCGTTCGTCTGCGGATGTGGTGGCCATTTACAACATTCTCTACCGTTACATTTTTGACCGGCATCGCGATCTGAGTCTTCCTACATCGTTTTTGATCGATGAGGCGGGAGCCATCGTCAAGATTTACCAAGGCCCATTTCCGTTGGATCGGCTCGAAACGGACGTTCGAAGCATTCCGCGAACTGCGGCGGGGCGGCTGGCGAAAGCGCTGCCTTTTCCAGGCGTGAGCGAATCCTTTGAAGGCGAGCGCAATTATCTTTCGTTCGGCTCAACCTTTTTCGAGCGCGGGTACTTGGAACAAGCGGAGGTTTTCTTTCAACTAGCGATGCGCGACGATCCGTCGGGCGCCGAGGCGCTGTATGGACTGGGAAGCGTCTATTTGCAACAGGGAAAGAACGCGGAAGCCGGTAAGAGTTTTGGACGGGCGATCCAGCTTCACGCCACCTATCCCAGCACCATGCCCAAAGCGTGGAATAACCTGGGAATTCTGGCAGCGCGGGAGGGTCGCACCGATGAGGCGATTCAGAATTTTCAACAGGCGCTGCAAATCGATCCCGATTTCGTGATTAGTCTGGAGAATCTGGGGAGCACGTATCGTCAAGCCAAGCGCTGGGATGACGCCAAGAAAGTGCTGGAGCGAGCGCTTCAGTTGAGCCCCGACGACGCTGCGGCTAACTACGGCTTGGGTATGGTGTTCGCCCAACTCGACGACACCTCGCGCGCGTATGAGTATCTGCAGAAGGCTTTGGCTGCGCGTCCTGCTTATCCCGAGGCGCTCAATAATTTGGGGATTCTTTATTTGCGGACGCATCGCGCGGAGGATGCTGAGCGGAGTTTCAAGGAATCGATTCGGGTGGCGCCTAGTTTCGATCAGGCGTACTTAAATCTTGCCAGGCTCTATGCTATCGAGGGAGGTACTCAGAAGGCGCGCGCGGTACTGGTCGAGCTTCTTAAGCAGCATCCCGGCCATCCGCAGGCCGAGAAAGAATTGGAGCAGCTCCCGCAATAGTCATCTGAGCGTGGGCTAGCGAGTGGGCGTGGGGCCGCTCAGGAGATCGACGAACAGCTGGTAGAGTTTTGTGGTGTCCAGGTCGTCTTGGATTTCCATCGGCTGGACTTCGGTTTTGGGTCGGCTCGCGGTGCTCCAGGTGAGCAGGTTTCCATAGTTGGCGCCGCGGTCGAGATCGATGTCTGCCAATCGGGTTTCCGTTTTTGTAATGATGCTCGGATCTAGCCATGCGGCGGCGGACGAGCTCGTCCCACATGTAACCGTTCCCCCACAACTTGGCGTACTGGCCGATGTAGCGCGCGGCTGGGCTGGTGCCTTGTTTGATGCGGTCGATCATCTCTTGGGTCATTTTTGTTTTCACGGAGATGTCCACCGGGGTGCAGACCACTTTGCGCCACTTGGCCCGCAGCACGATGTGAGCGGCTTCCGGATCAAACCACAGATTAAATTCGTGGCGCGGCGAATTGGCAAACTCGGGATCGTTGGTGACGGGATTCAGGCTTCCACCCATGAAAATGAGTTCCTTGGCCAAGGAGGGAAATTCCGGATCAATGGAGATGGCCACAGCGAGGTTGGTCATCGGACCGCCTTCATAAATGGTGATCTGATTCGGATACTGCCTGACCATGCGAACCAGGAAGTGCGCGGCGTCTTCGTCAATTGGTTTAGTGGTTGGGTTCCCCTCGCGCAAGGGAGGGACTTGATCGGGTGAGTGGTAAACCCGCGGGGTCCACGCGCCGAGCCAAGTCGCTGTGCCGTATCGCTCCTCCCATTGGAGGGTTTCCTCTCGGCGGCGGACCAGCGGATTTTCCGCGCCGCGGACGACGGGTATGTCGGTGCGTCCGACCAGCTCGAGGGTGCGCAAGGTGTGCGCGAGCTCTTCTTCGAGCCACATATCGCCGGTGACGACGGTGACGCCCAACACTTCGGTCTGGGGCGACTGGATGAGGAGGAGTATCGATTGCTGGTCCGTGCCGGCTGGTCCGGCGGCATCCTGATCGATAATGATCTTGCGCTTTTCCGGGGCCTTTACCTTTTCCTGCCCAAAGCACATGGGGCTAGCCAGGAGTAATACGAAGACCGGGAAAAGAAGGAATTGGAAGAGTCTCATCGCTGGGCCACCTGGATCGGTGCGCTCATCAGCTTCACGAACATCCGATCGAATTTGTCGTTGTCCAGATCGAGCTGGATTTCGACTGGCCCGCGGGCGATCTTGGGTTTGTCTTGGTCGCCCCAGGTCAACGTGTTTCCGTAGCCGGCCCCAACATCAAGGTCGACACCCATGTAGCGAGTCTCGCTCTCGGTGATGATGGTTGGATCGATCCAGGCGGCCGCTGCCAACTCGTCCCACATGATGTCCGCGCCGGGCCCGGTGGGAAAATAGCGGACCAGGTAACGGGCGAGAGGAGTTCCACTGGCTTCGATCTGGTGCAGCATCGCGGGCGTGAAGTGAGTTTTCTCGGAAATGTCGACGGTGGTGCAAACGATTCTCTTCCACGGCGCGCGAAGGACGATCTCCGCCGCGTCCGGATCGAACCAAAAATTGAACTCGTGACGCGGGGTGTTGGCCCACTCCGGGTTGGCCGTCTTGGGATTCAGGCTGCCTCCCATAAATACCAGCTCCTGGGCCAATTCAGGGAACTGCGGATCGATGGTGGCAGCCAGCGCGAGGTTGGTCATCGGGCCACCTTCGTAGATGGTGACCTCGTGCGGATACTTGTGGACCATGCGGATCAAGAAATGGGCGGCGTCTTCGGAGGACGGCTTGATGGTGGGCGATCCTTCGGGAAGAGTGGGCACCACAAAAGGCTCGTGCCACCACCGTGGATCCCAGGCTCCGGCGTAAGCCACTTTTCCGTAACGCTCCTGCCAGAGCACGGCTTCCTCATGATTGCGCACCAACGGGAAGGCCGCACCGAGCATGACCGGAATATCGGTGCGGCCGATGATCTCGAGCAGGCGCAAGGTGTGCGCGACTTCTTCATCCCGCCACTGGTCTCCGGTCACGACGGTGATTCCCAGCACTTCCACCTGCGGAGACTGGAGCATCAGCAAGAGAGTTTGCATATTGCTGCCGCCCGGGCCGGAACAATCCTGGTTGATAACTACTTTGCGGCGGGCTTGTCCCGCTTGCCCCCATCCGGCAGGACAAGCGGCAACGGCAGCGGCAAGAAAAAGTAGCAATGACAGACCGAACTTTTTGACGTTCACGTTCCTTCTCTCGAAGCGGCAAAATCTCTGAGGCTACTGGTGTGCTGCTCGTTCCGGGTTCAGAGGGTGAGTCATGAGACCGATATACAGCTTATAAAATTTCTCGGTGTCGATATCGAATTGAACGTTGGCCAGGCGCAGGTACGGGGGAACCGTGGCGGTGGAACCCCAGAACAGGGTTTTTCCATAGCTCGCGCCGTGATCGATGTCAATGTCCATATACAGTTGTTGCTGACCGGTGATGATCGAAGGGTCGATCAATGCCGCTCCGGCGATTTCGTCCCACATATATCCGGTGAGGGAATATTTTCCCAGGTAGCGAGTGACCGGAGTATCGACCTTGGCAATCGCGGCCTGAATTTCCGGGCTTAGGCGCGTCTTCACCGAAATATCGATGGGGGTGATGGTGAGTTTCTTCCAGGGTGCGCGCAAGACGATCTGTGCTGCCTCCGGATCAAACCACCAGTTGAATTCCCGACGGGCGTCATGGGCTCCGGGATCGATGGCGCCGTGATCGGCGTACAGTCCGCCGCCCATCAGGACGAATTCTTTCGCGAGGATGGCCACTTCCGGATCGAGCTTTAGCGCCAGAGCGTAATTGGTCAACGGTCCGCCGGCCCAGAGAACCACCTGGCCGGGGTACTTGTGCACCATCTTTACAATGAATTCCGCTGCGGCGCCGGGCTGCTCTTTGATGTGGGGCTGCCCTTCCGGCATGGGAGGCACGACGTCTGGTGGGTGATAGGGTTCTTCGCGGATGGTAGAGCGCTGGGCCTCGAACTTGTCGGTCCACGCGCCTTTGTATTCGAATTTCCCGTAGAGCGCTTCCCAGCGCTCGCTTTCTTCCTTGGAATTAATGAGCGGGAATTCTGCGCCGGCGATTACTGGAACATCGGTGCGATCGGCGATTTCCAGCATGCGCAAAACGTGCTGGGTTTCCTCTTTCACCCACTGGTCGCCGCTGACCGTGGTGATGCCGAGGACGTCGAACCTCTCGGACTGCAAGAAAACCAGGAGCGCTTGCTGGTCGCTGGTTCCCGGGCCGCGAGCGTCCTGGTCGACGATTACCTTGATTCGCTCTTGCGCTGCAGCAGGCAACAATCCGAGCCACCACAGCGACGCCAGCAGGAAGCAAAGAAAAAGCCGGCCCATCCGAACTGCGATGGGCCGGTTGAATCGAACCCTCGATTGTTGCGTCATGCTCGGCACTAGAACAGGAACTTCAAGCCAAACTGGAACAGACGCGGGTTATTCACCGTGGAATTCACAACACCAAAATTGGCAGGTGAGTTGAAATCGCTATTCGGTGAAGCAAATTGCGGGTGGTTGAATATGTTAAAGACTTCCGCCCGGAAGTCCAGACGCATTCCCTCGCGCGGCATTGGGAAGTGCTTCACCAACGAAAAGTCGGTGTTCACGAAGTCCGGACCGGAAAGCGGAGTCCGTCCCGCAGTTCCCAGTTCACCCGCTGCGGGCGCTGAGAAGCATGAAGTATTGAACCATTGCTGCAGCGTCGGAGCACTGCGAGTGGGATTGCAACTCTGATCGGGACGGTTCAGGCTGTTTCCGTCGTTTTCGAAGTTGACCCCTGACCCGTTATCGCTATCGACGACGAACACCGGGAAGCCCGAGGTGACCTTTTCGATTACGGTCGCCTCCCAATTTCCCAGGATCGCGTTGGTAACTCCATTCCAATCGTTGCCAAACTGCTTGCCCTTGCCGAAGGGCAAGTCATAGACCACGCTGGCGGTGAAGTCGTTATTCAGGTTGGTCTGCGACAGCCCCCAATCCAGTTTCTCCCATCCCGGCAGCGGGAAGTAGGTCGCTCCGAGTGGCGTACCCAGGCCGTCGGAAAAGGAGTTGTCGTAGTTCCGGGAATAGGTATAGCCGATCAAGGCGTATATGCCGTAGCGCGAACTCTTGGTCTCGGCTTTAATCTGCAGCGCGTTGTAGTGAGAGACGCCCAAGGTCTTCGATGTCAGACACGGTGGAGAATGGAAACTCCGTGTACGGTACGCCGAACGCCGTTCCGCCCGGTCCGCATCCCAGGGTGTACCCGGATACGGTGCCGCAGGCTCCGGGGGACGAGACGTTCAAGTTATTTCCGTCGGTGAGGATGTGCGAACTGCGCGCGCCCACATATCCCACGGTCAACACGATCTGACCAGGCAGTTGCTGTTCCACGTCAACGTTAAACTGCTGAACGCGGCCCTGTTTGAAATTGTTGTCCTGTGCTTGAATCGTCCCGGTAAAGCTATCGGGATTGGGAGACGACGTAAAAATGGGAAAGCCCGCGGAAGAGCTTTGCGCGGTTGGCGTCAAGCCAGCATTGGCGCAAGCCGCGCCCGGAAATGTGCAAGCGCCGCCAAAGCCAAAAAAGTCGGACTCGGCGAAGTATGGAGGATTCTGCCATAGTCCCTGCGCGCCCTGGTTCCAAGCGGAATCGTGGAATATCGCGTAGCCACCGCGAACCACGGTCTTATCGCTGCTGAATGGCTTCCAGGCCACGCCGATACGGGGCTCGAGTGCGGTCTTGTCCATGATGATACCGGCCGTGTTGTTTGCGCCCTGCCCGGCAATCTGGAACTCAGCGGTAACCGGGTTAAAGTTGGCGATGCGATCGTGAGCTTCTGAGATGGGAGTGGTCAAAGCCCAAGCCAGGCCCAGGTTCACGGTCAGGTTCTTCGATACCCGCCAATCATCTTGGACGTACGGACGGTACATCTTCCAGCGCCGGCCGGTGGTCGGGCCATCGAAGGTCTGATCGTGGATCGCCAAGCTAGGCAGGCCGAGCAGGAAATCCGCTTCCGGTTCGCCCGCCCAGAAGCCGGTATAGATCCAATAACCGTCCTGGAACGCCTCGGTCTTGACGTTCATCTGGTTGGCGCGGAACGATCCGCCGATGTGAATGTCGTGCTTACCGCGAATCAGATCGAGGTCATCGAAGACGGAGAAGACGTTAGTTCCGCCCTGAAACGGTGAGTAGCCGCGGTCACCGATCGAGTAATATCCCCCATCGAGCTGCGCCGAAGTAAGTCCGCAGCTGACGCCCCCGGGGGCGCAGGTGCCCGAGCCGCAATTGGTGTTTGCGCCGGGGATACCGAGCAAGGTGGACTCGCAGGTGCCGGTGCCTTGGGAGGTGATGTAGTCGAAGATTCGGTTATAGCCGCCGGTAATCTGGTTCACGGTATTCGGTGAGAAAACGTGGGTCTCTCGCAGCACCGCGTTGCGACCGTGGTTGATGATCCCTTGATTGCTGCCGAAGGCATTGGATTCCGCAAAACCGGGCGCGCCACCGGGAACCAAGGAGTTGGCCTGGTCGTAGCTGAAGCGGCCCATAAATGAATCGCTGGTGGAGAAGTTGTTGTCCAATTTTACGTCGAACTTCTTTTCATTCAGCGCGCGCACCGGCTCATTCACGTAGTTGTAGTCGAGCGCCTGGTTATTGGCGTTCGGCGCCGGGTAAAACCGCATCATCGCCTGGCCAATCGGGTTGATCAGCCCTGATGGAATCTTGTTGCAATCGGTTCCGGCGGCTTGGCTGCCGTCGGCGTTCGAGGGGATGGGATTGCCCGCGCCGTCGCACTGGAAGAAAGGATTTGCGCCGGTGATTCCAGCCACATTCGGATTCACGATCGCGCCATCAGCACCCACGGGCCGCGGATTCCCGAAAGCATCGTTCGTGAAATCGCCGTTGATCATCGCGGTGGTCGGCACCAATCCAGTGAAGGGGATGCCTTTTCGCTGATTCTTCTGCTCGATATCGGCAAAAAAGAAGGTCTTATTTTTGCGAATCGGACCGCCGATGGTGCCGCCGTACTGATTCAGGTTGAACTTCTCGGTCGAGGTCGCGAAGAAGCTCTTCGCATCGAGATCGGTGTTGCGGAAGAACTCGAAGAGCGACCCGTGGAATGCGTTGCTTCCCGATTTCTCCGTTACCAGCACGGTTGGACCCGCACGGGTTCCAAATTCCGCGGAGTAGGTGTAGGTAAGCACCTTAAACTCTTGAATCGCGTCGATCGACGGCAAAATCGCGATGCCGCCGGCGGTCAGCTCGTTGTTGTCGTTGCCGTCCAGGAGCCAATCTGTCTCATTGGCCCGTGATCCACCGACCGAAAGAGAAAACGAGCCGCGCGCAGCTACTTCGCTGCTGGCGCCGCTGGTGAAAAAACTATTGGGGTTGGTTTCCTGAATGGTGCCGGGAGTGAGGTTGGCGAGCTGAACGAAATCGCGCCCGTTCAGAGGTAGCTCCGCAACTTCCTGGGAGGTGATGACTTGGCCCAAGGACGCGTTGGAGCTCTCGACGGCCACAACGTCGGTTGTGGCGGTAACCTCTACGGAGGAGCTGACCGACGCCGGCGTGAGCGTGAAATCCAATTCCAGGTGCTCATCGACTTGCAGGCGAACATCCTTCTGCTCGGTAGACTGAAAGCTCTTGAAGTCGACGCGCAGAGTGTAGGTGCCGATCGGCAAAAGAGGAATAAGGTAGTGGCCGGCTTCATCGGTGCTTGCGGCGCGCGCCGCGCCGGTGTCCTGGGAGGTGGCGGTAACCTGCGCTCCCGCGATCACCGCTCCCGATTTGTCCGTAACGTTACCGGCAAAACTCGCGTTCGCCTGGCCATACACTCTGGGAGAGAGACAGAGCGCAGCCACAAATACCACCACGAAAAGAATTTTCTTGCTCATCGTCGACACCCCTTCTTGGCACCCCAAGGTCGCTGCCATGGTGCGGAGACGGCATAAAACTTGCGGCGCTTTCGATCCGCGAGCAAGCCAGCACTCCCACACAAGCAGGCCTCTACTGTGAAAGCATCCTACACTTTCGCTGAATGGGACTCAACCGCTCACCCCAAAATTCAGATCCGCGAAAATTATTCCGAACGTTACTTCCCAAACGTAGTTGTGTCAAGACGGTTGTTGGAGTTGTCCACAGGTTCGCCGCGAAGATTACGATCCGGAAATGTTCGGATGTGGGATTGGGCTTAAGTTCCAAAGGATCGAATGGCCTACGCGGATATCCGCAAATGAAATGCGGTCGATTCGCAACGGAAATGGGAGCGTGAACGGCCGGAAAATCGAAAATGCATCCGGAACGCCACGGCAGACACTTCATGGCGACATTTCTGATCTATTTATTTATCTATTGTTTCTCGATGCGCTTGGTTGCCGTTTCGATCTGCCCTGGCGAGTGACCGGCTGGTGGGCCGTATCGTGGGTGGCACTCTGGCGGGTATTCAATCCCAACATCGCGAGAAGTTTGGCTAGATCGGATTCGACGGTGCGTAGACTGATCCTAAGCCGGGCGCCGATATCGCGATTGCTTGCCCCCTCGAAGACCAGTTGCAACATCTTTCGCTGGCGGGGATTTAACCGATCGGAGAGTTTCAGCAAAGCGGTCTCAAACTTTTGCAACTGGGTCCGAGTGAAGGACTCGGGAAGCGGTACGCTCAGGTAGCGTCGGCCGGCGCGCACATCGCGGATGGCCTGGAAGAGGTCATCCCCACAAGACTCTTTGACGATATAACCACTCGCGCCGCTTCGCAGTGCATCCAACAGGTAGGCCTCGTCGCCCAGCATGGTAAGGATCACCACACGAGTATTCAAGTTCAGGCGCGAGAGTCTGCGTGTGGTTTCCAAGCCATCCAGGCCAGGCATCATCAGATCGGCGATTAAGACATCGGGTTTCTCGCGCTTAACGAGTTTGAGCGCCTCGATCCCATTCGCCGCTTCGCCTACCACGACAAATTCCGGATCGGATTCCAGCAAAAGGCGGAGCCCTTGCCTGACGACAGCATGGTCATCCGCGAGCGCAATGGTCAGCATGGCGCCTCTCCAAAAAAACACTTGAGTGCTCTTTTATTCAGAGGCGCTCAACACTCAACCAACAACGGCCTGCGGCATCTGGGAATGCGCTAGGAAACGACTCCGGCAGAACTCCACAATATCACGCAGGGTTGTTGGAAAACGATTATTTTCTTGAGTTGGTAATTTGCATGCTACTTAGTTTCGAGATACCCCCGTTTACCGCTTTCTCGCCAGGACGGTGTGTTGATTCGACATGACGTCACACCCTTAGGCATGGCCGAGCCCTACGAATAACGTGCTTTTTGGGAGCCCAGGAGTAGGATGGGGGCGAGCGCGCGATACCGGCGGCGTTGCGCTGGTGTTTGCGCTGCAAAGTCTTATTGATTAGTTTGGAATCAAAGGACGGACCGCGGTGGCCACATCAAAACGAAGGGCACAAGGCAGAGACGCTAGAGGACCACAGGGAAAGTAGGAAAACAGCTTCCGAAGGTGTCGACAGGCATTGCCGGATTGGATTTGGTGCTACACGGCGGGCTGCCCGCCGGACGCGTGACGCTTGTGCACGGCGGTCCCGGGCAGCGGCAAGAGCATCATGGCTTTGCAGTGTCTGTTACACGGCGCCAGTGCCGGGAAAGCCGGGCATTCTGGTGATGTTCGAGGAACGCGCCGCTGCGGTGCGGCAAAACGCTCGCAGCCTGGGATGGGATCTGGCTCCGCTGGAGCGGAAAAACAAACTCTGCCTGCTGGATGCGCGTTTAGATCCTGGAGCGGTGGTTTCCGGCGAGTTCTCGATCAAAGGTATCCTGGCTGTCCTCGATCAACGGTTCAAGGCCATGCGCGCCAAGCTCATCGTAATCGATGCGGTGGACGCGCTCTTGCATTTGTACGATAACCCCACGCGCGAGCGTCACGAATTGTACGCGCTGCACGAATGGCTGCTGGACCGGGGATTGACCGCGATCATGACGGTCAAGACGGTCCCGCGGGAAACGAGTCTCCTTCCCGGTATGCATTTCTGGACTTCATGGCGGATTGTGTGATTCACGTGGACCAGCGCGTGACTGCGCAGATCACCACGCGCCGCTTGAGAGTGATCAAGTATCGCGGTTCGGGATATGGCCGCAATGAATATCCCTTCCTGATCAATGAGCGTGGCATCAACATCATTCCGATCACCAGCAATGTTTTGCAGCACCGTCCCGCCGGTCCCAAAGTATCCAGCGGCCAGGCGTGGCTGGATGAGGTGCTCGTCTGGCGGCTACAAGTCTGGCACCAGCATCCTGATCGCCGGGACCGCCGGGCGCGGGCAAGACCACGCTGGCATGCGTGTTCGCGCAGGCCGCTTGCCTGCGAGGCGAGCGAGTGCTTTATCTGAATTTCGAGGAGTCGTCTGAATCGATGGTGAGCAACATGCTCAGCCCAGGTCTTGCGCTGCAGCCGCTGATCAAGAAGGGGACGTTGGTGGTCCGGGCGTATTTGCCGGAGGCGATGGGTGTGGAGGAGCACTTGTTTCATGCGCTGAAAACATCTGGATGAGTTCGAACCACAGCACGTGATCGTGGATGCGGTCTCGGCGTGCAAACGGATGGGCTCGGAACAGGCTGCTTTTGAATACCTGATGCGGGTTCTGAACGCGTGCAAAGAGCGCGGCATCACCTGTATCTTTATCAACCAGACTGCGGGTTTGGATGTGGTGGAAGAGATCAGCGGGATGGGCATTTCGTCCACCATCGATAGCATCATGCTTCTACGCCATCTTCCGCTGGATGGCGGCATAACGCGCCAGTTGATCGTTATGAAGGCCAGAGGGTCGAAGCATTCCGAACAGTTCCACGAATTCCGCATCACCGATCGAGGTATCGATCTGGCCAACGCCTAGCCTAGTTGCGTGGTGAGGACGCCGGTGGAACCGAAGGCGGTACGGAAGCAATGGGAGCGCGACGATGAAAGCTCGCAAGGGCGAGAGGCGAAAAACCAAAAAGCCAGGAAGGGAGACCTATGTGTTCCGGCTATTCGTGGCCGGCAACGAATCGAATTCCTCGCAAGCCAGGGCGAATTTGGCGCGGCTGTGCGCAGAGCACCTAAAGGGACGTTACAAAATCGAGGTGGTGGACGTACTGAAAGACGCCACGAGCGCGCACCAGAACAACGTGCTGGTGACGCCCACGCTGATCTTGGTCAAGCCGCTGCCGAAAGTCACTTTGTTGGGCAACCTCAATAACATCACCCAAGTATTTGCCGCACTGCGCCTCTCCGGTGGCGAGTGATGAAGAAGCGCAAGCCAGCATACCGCAGCTTGAAAACCAGGACGAAAGAGACACGGGAAATCATTCACGCGCTGCAGACCCAGCAGGTGGACGCGATTGTCGGCCGGCGGCAGGTAATGCTGGTTCGTTTGAAGCAGGTGGAAGAGAACCTTCAGAGTTCGAGGGATCAACTGCGGGCCCTCGCGGCAAACCTGCTTTCGGTTCGCGAGAACGAACGAGCGGTGATCGCCCGCGAGCTTCACGATGAGTTCGGACAGGCGCTCACTCACTTGCACCTGGGATTGTCCTGGATATCGCGCAAGTTGACGTCCGCGCAACAGCCGTTGCAGGAGAAAATCAGATCGCTGTCAGCCGTAACGACCAGCTTGATCCAATCGGTGAAGAACATTGCGAGAGAATTGCGCCCCGGCGTTTTGGATGAGTTGGGTCTGGTCAAGGCCTTGAAATCGGAGGCGCGGGAATTCGAGGGGCACACTGGCATACACTGTGGGTTTAGGACGAATACGGCAAAGACCAATTTTGACCGTGCGGTGGCTGTTGCTATTTTCAGGATCGTGCAAGCAGCTCTTACCAATATCGCCCGTCATGCCCACGCTTCGCGGGCCTTCATTGCATTGATGAGAAGAAAAAGCGCCCTCATCTTAACGGTGATGGACAACGGAAAGGGCATCTCGCGGAAGCTGATCTATAGCCACGACTCACTCGGTATTACCGGCATGCGGGAGCGTACCCTTGCATTGGAGGGAACGTTTACACTAAAAGGTTCACGAACCAGCGGGACAATGTTAACGGTCCGGATTCCGCTGTCCCGGACCGCCGTCCCGACTGGCCGTTCGTTTCCCGCACAACACTCCGGATCATGATTCGCCGGTCGGACCTAATAGGCTCGTCCTTTGCGTCCCCGGTCTGCCCTACTCGCCGCCGCTTGACGGACCATGGTCGCTACGACAGCCTCCCGATGTTGTAGAAGGCTGATCAACTCGTCAAAAGGCTCCCGGTAGGCTTCGTCGAGCAGAACCCGACAGAGTCTGACGGTGTCACCCGATCTCCCCCATTCAATTCGAATCTTTGCTTTGAGCAGTTTCCCAAGCTCCGCCACACGCTCCTCGCTGGACGTCATTACTACTCCTCTCGTGTTTGTAGTTGTTGTCGTTGAGATTCGTACTGCTGCGGTCCACCTGCTGGGTGCCGAGTGAAATACCATTCTGGATGGGGAGCGATGCAGCGTCACTGATTATAAGTATCTGGTGTTTCGGAAAGGTTACGCAGTATTCAACTTACATACTTTAACATTTGCGGCTAGCTTAGGTAGTGATTCGCAGTAAGCGATGAGGAACGAACTCCTTCGGTGTTGGCGGTGCATCCTAGCCAGGCGCCAGACCAAAATATTTTTTCAAATGTGTCACAAACGGAACAGACACACTCTTTCCGTTCGCCTAGAATTAGCGCGCTGGCGCAACCCTGTCTTGGCTGTTTCGCACGTGGAGACGGCTTGAATCAACGCCACTTCCTGGTCGTCGGCCTTTTCAGGACGGGCGGACCAGTGACTGTCCGCCTGGAGGAGGGCCCTTTTGTCAACCAACAACTGGAAACCGGACCAGGCTGGGTCGGGGTGGCACCAGGAATGAGGCTGAGAGTGACCTACGTTAGCATCGCGAACGAGCGCGACGAAGATGCGCGAGCGGTCCCAGCCAACATGATTTACGTCGTGGAGATATAGCTCTGGTGCGACGGGAGGGTTTCGCAGCGTCCCGAGGCCAATGAGCTTGCAATTTAATTCACCGTGAGCCACCACGCTAACCAGCATCGAGTCCACCAACCGTCCCTTCCGGCGGCGATCTGCAATCCTCAGGCAGATTCCAAGCCCATCGCAAGGCCAGCGGGTTGCTATAACCTACTGAAATTGCCGGAACTATTGCGGAGCATTTTGGCCCTTCTAGATGGATGGCCAAAGCTGCCGGAGACTTGTGGAATAGCAGTGAAACACGGCTAGCAACCTCAGACCATATGCTCGTTGGTTACTTCAATGAAGCCGCGGGAGAAGATCCAGGTCTTACGGTCGTCTGCGGGTGGGTTACCCACGATCGACGATGGGCCGAGTTCGAAGCGGATTGGCGGCTGTTACTTCTTTCCTATGGTGTGCCGTATCTTCACGTGCTCGAGATGCCCCAGTGCCAGGGGCCTTACGCCGGATGGCGCCATGTTCCAGGCAAACAATCGAGATTCTTGAGAGATGCGGGAGCCATCATCCGTTCGAAAGTGTTGTGGGGCTTCATTTTCTTCGTAAAACACTCGGCGTTCGATTTTGCCAATAAGCTATTCGAAGTCACACCTGCGGTAAACAATCCGCATGCCCTAGCAGCCAGATCGTGCATGGAGATGGTGGAGCGGTGGCGAACCCAGACGTCGGCGTCGGAAGCGATAGAATTTATTTTCGATGACTTAGATCCAAGCCAGAACGCGCTAAAAGAAGCGACTCGATCCATCCCTCCGTTCCTTCCTGAACCGATTTTCCAGCCAAGCCGAGACCTTCCCCCCAACAAAGAGTGGCCCGCCGGCAAAGGCGGAGTGACTCAGCTCCAGGCCGCCGATTACTTAGCCTACGAATGCAGAAAAGCCATGCTCGAACACACCAAAATTGGATCTATGCGACACCGGCGGTCTCTCCAGTCTATTGTTCAAACACGGTTTCACATGCGGGGGATCTGCTCGAACAGAATGATGTGCCGGTTTTGTTTGGACAAGAATATAAAGAAGAAACTGCCTCCCAGTTCGGCGATCTACGCTTCGTTCGGATAGGACCGGTGAACCTCAGCGCTGACGTCAATATGGCGAAGAGGTACGATGTGCACGGCGCCCGGCACGCCAAACACTGGAAAGGGACGGGTAATAGGTCAGCAGACCAGGCGGACGTTCCCCCGGCGAGACAATTTGGGCACCAAAGGTATGCGGGCGATTACCGATGTCCCTGTTTCGTTGGATTGTATTTCCAACTTACCACCAAATTGACCGACTCTTTCCCTCATCCCACTCAGCCCCACTCCCGATGCGCATTCAACGCCCATGCCTTTGCCCTGGTCCCCCACTTCGACGCGGAGCTCATCGCCTAGCCGCAAGACCTGAACCTTTGCGGTTTTACTCTCGGAGTGGCGATGAATGTTGGTCAGACACTCCTGTACGATGCGAAAGATGCTGGTTTCCAGATCCGCTGACAGTCTGCCGAAGCCTTCGGACATAACCAGTTCGGTTTTTATACCACCGCGATTGGAGAATCCGTCCAGATACCACTGCAGAGCGGAGTGCAGCCCTGTTTCGGAAAGTAGCGGCGGATGGAGCAGATGAGAAACAATGCGGACTTCCCTGATCGTTTCTTGAATCAGGTTTTCAGCTTCGGACAAGGCGAGGGCGGCCTGAGGACTTATCCTACCGGCCTCCTTTGCCACCGAAGCTAGATTTATGGTGGTTGCAGTCAATAACTGCCCGGCGCTATCGTGCAGATCTCGCGCTATTCGGCGTTGTTCGGCGTCCCTCAAATTCAGCAGTCTGGTGCTAAGTCTCCGGAGTTCATCTTCGGCTTTTTGCCGAACCAAGATCTCGCGCCGCAGATCCGCTTCTATATTCCGGCACTGCTGAGCTTCACACTCCTTGCGAGAAGATATATCTTCGACCATGGCGATGAAATATGTTGCCGTGCAGTTCGCGCCTCGTATGAGCGAGGTGGTCACATGCGCCCAGACCAGTGAACCATCCTTACGGCGGTAGCGCTTTTCCTGTGCATAGCTCTCGCTCTCGCCGCTAATCAATTGCTTCACGGCATACAAACCGGCCTCACGATCCCCGGGATGGGTGATGCCATGAAATGTGAGGGTGAGCATTTCTCCCGGGGTGTAACCGAGAATCTTGCAAAGCTTTTGGTTCACGCGCGTAAATAGTCCGTCTAGAGTTGCATGCCCCATACCTACCGGTGCCTGGTCGAACGTGACCCGAGACCACTCATCGTCCTTCGGGACTCTTTCCCAGTTCGTCCTATATTCACGAGCATCCTGCGATGCAGATAAGAGTTTCACTCGTCGCCCCTTGCCCTACTTTAGTTGAAGTCACCGAGACACGAATTTATGGCCAACTGTGGAACCCGACTATCGTCAAGATTATTGCGGTCTTTCGAGACTGGCTGTCCACTTTGTTACATGTTCTTATCAGTTACCCATGATGGATCCCCATCCTTTCCTAGTGCCCGTCACGAGAAATCGCCCGCCCCTTCGTCGGCCGACTAGGCACTTTCGATCTGACTCGACTCCCACATGCCCGGGTCCGTTTGATGGGTAACTTATAAGAACCTGTACCAAAGAACACAGACGACTCCGTGTTAGCCCATTAGCCTTTTATACAAGGCGAATGCTCACGATTTCGACTATGGAAAATCACATGAATAACACATGCCAGCCCGCAGCCTCACCAGAGAAGCGCCAGCCTCCTGGCAGACGAGGAGCATCCCTTCGGTACCCACTCTTGCGCATTAGCGTGATTTGCAGTGATACGGCAGAGGTTGAGCCATCGTTGCAAGAGTTACAGCACGCGCAATTTCGGGTAAAGGCGGACGTTGCGCTCAGTCTGGAGCAATTCACCAAGCGGCCGGACGACCTGAAGAAAATCAACGACCGTTACGGACATCTGGTGGGCAGCCAGGCACTGTGCAGACTTGCCAACGCGTTGTCGATGGGATGCCGAGACATTGACACCGGCGCGTTTCGGGGGGAGACACGATGCAATCACCAAGGTCTGATTTCGGCGTAGACGAATCTGAAGCGATAGGCATACTCGTCCGCTCTGCGCTCCTGTCTGTAGTTAAGATGATGACGGACACACAAGGGCTGCTGAAGGACTTCGACACCCACCGTCCCACTGCGCCTGAACTCAAAGTTATCTGCGAGCGCTTTGTATGGACCGCTACGGAATGCGACAAACAAGTCGCACTCATAAAAGGGGTTTTGGCATTTGTGCTACCGTGGGCGAAACATCAAGAGCGCTTTAGCCCGTCAACGAAGACAAGCCCCAACTAATTAGACATCGCTGGTCAATGATCGCGGGGCGGTTTACGAGCGGACCCGAGGCTTTCGCCTCGGCTGCGTAATAGCTACATATTAGCCAGGGTAGGATTTATTCGTGCAGGACCACACTTAACAGCGAGCTGTGTACCTGGATTCCGCCGTTGTAATGAATGAACCCGAGTTTTCTGAACTTATTCATAAACATGTTGACTCGGGAGCGCGTGGTGCCCACCATTTCCGCCAGCGTCTCCTGCGATACCTTCGGAAGCATCTTCTGCGGCTGGTCTTGCTTGCCATAGCGCGCCAGGAGCAACAACGCGCGGGCCAGCCGTTTCTCGATCGAATTGAAGAGCTGGTCGACTAAGTCTTCCTCAACTCGGATATTTCTAGTCAAGAGATAGGCAATGAAGCGGTCGGAGAGCTTATGCTCCTCGTGAAGGACGCGAATCATCTCCTTCTTTTCGATAACCAGCACGGTAGTGGCAGTAATCGCGGTCGCTATCCCCATCCGAAACGGGACACCCGCCAGGCATCCCTCTCCGAAAAAATCTCCCGGGCCTAGCAGAGCCACCACCGCTTCCTTGCCCACTTTACTGACGACTGAGAGTTTCACACCTCCCTTTTGGATATACATAACCGTCGCGGCCAGATCACCTTGTGAGTAGAGCCGTTGTGAGCGGCGATACTCAATGATGGTTCTGGCTACTCCAGCAGACTCGAGAAAAGCGTGAGCATTGAACGGCCGGACTTTCGGGGACCTTAACGCGGGTGTTATATCATTTGGTTTAATGACTACCTTCATAACAGACCTCTGGCAGGGATCCTACCAAGTCACTCCGTGCAAAGCAAGGCACGTGACGCAATCGACGCGATCGGAGGGATGACCAGCGGTGAGGAAATGCGAGAGGCGACTTGAACGGTAAGCCGATCCGGCGCGAAGAATGGGAACTGTCGCTAGTGAAGGACGGCCTCGGATACCCCGGCTTCCAGCAATTTGCCGAACTCACCGGGGGCTATGGGACGGCTGAAAAAGTAACCTTGCGCTTCGTCACAGTGGTGGGCTCGAAGGAATGCAAGCTCTTCCTGCGTCTCGACACCCTCGGCCACCACCCGCAGCTTCAGGCTTCGGCCCATGCTGATCACGGCAGTCACAATGCTGGTCTCATTGGGGCTGGTGGTGATTTGACGCACGAACGATTGGTCGATCTTGAGAGCATCAATCGGGAACTTCATCAGGTAGCTCAAACTGGAATAACCGGTGCCAAAGTCGTCGACGGCTATTTGTATTCCCCGGGCTCGCAACGTTTGCAGCACGGATGCAGCGGACTGGGCACGTTTCATAAGAACGCCCTCGGTTAGTTCCAGCTCGAGAGATCTGGGGTCCAAACCGGTTTCCTCGAGGATCGTAAATACGCGATCCAAAAAACTATCGTCTCGGAACTCCATCGAGGAGATATTCACGGCCATACTAATCGTGGGCAGGCCCGCGTCCACCCAGGCACGAGCTTGCTGGCACGCTTCTCGCAGCACCCACTGACTGATCGGCAGAATCAGGCCGCACTCCTCGGCGATCGGAATAAATTGTACCGGAGAGACCGGCCCTCGCGTGGGATGTGTCCAGCGGATCAGGGCTTCCGCACCGGTGATCGCGCCAGTCCTCAAATCGACCTTGGGCTGGTAGTGCAAGGCGAATTCCTGGCGTTCCAGAGCGCGCCGGAGGCTTTCCTCGATGGATTGCCGCTCCACGGCTCTGACGTTCATGGCCGGCTTGAAAAATTGAAAGCTGTGACGCCCATTTTCCTTGGCCTGGTACATCGCGGTGTCCGCATTCTTGATAAGCGTCTCGGCATTCAAGCCATCGTCCGGGTAGACGCTCACGCCAATGCTTGCGGTCACGCGAAGATCATGCTGCCCGATGAAGTGCGGCGCCGCTAACATCATCAGCATTCGATTCACGCTAATGATAGCGTCCTCCGGTTGCGCCAGATCCGAGAGCAGCACCACGAATTCGTCCCCTCCCTGCCGGCTTACTGTGTCTGAGTCGCGCACACCATCCACCAAGCGCTTAGCGACGGATTGGAGGAGTTTGTCGCCGATCGGATGTCCGAGCGAGTCGTTGATGTGCTTGAAGCCGTCCAAATCCAGGAACAGCACGGCCACTCGATTCAGGCGCCGCGCCGCCAGCGCGATGGCCTGGCTAATTCGATCGTTTAAGAGCATGCGATTGGGCAAACCGGTCAGAAAGTCGTGCTGTGCCGAATGGGTCATCTGCATGGCCATAGTGTGCGCCGCGCTCACGTCGCGGAACACGATGACGGCGCCGGTCGCCTGCCCTGCACGGTCGTGGATGGGCGCAACGCTGTCTTCGATCGGAATTTCGAATCCGTCACGGCGGATCAGCATACAGTTTGCCGGCAGGTGCATGGTTAGGTCTTGCCCCACGGCCGCCTTCATCGGATCGGGGACGATTTCACGACTGGTAGCATCCAGGATTTGGCAAACTTCGGTCATGGGCCGGCCCGCTGCATCTTGACATGACCAGCCGGTCATTTTTTCCGCGACCAGATTGAGGAAGGTGATTTTTCCGGAGATATCCGTGGAAGCAACGGCATCGCCAATGCAGTTGAGGGTGACCTGGGCGCGTTCCTTTTCCACGAACAGCACCTCTTCCATAACCTTGCGTTCGACGGCATAGCGCAGGGCGCGAAAAAGGCCGCGCGTCTCGATCTGGCCTTTGACCAGATAGTCTTGCGCACCTTCATGCAGGGCTTGCCCCGCCAGCACCTCGTCGTCCAAACCTGTCAGCACCACCAAGGGGACGCGCGGCGCTATGGCGCGCGCTCTGCGTACCGCTCCCAGTCCTTGTGCGTCGGGCAACCCCAAGTCGAGCAAGATAAGATCAACCGTACTGTTAGCCAGATGCTGCTCGGCCTCGACCATGGACGCCACGTGGGTCAATTCGGTGTTGAGCGGGATCTGCTCTTTGAACATCTCGCGGAGCAAGCGCGCGTCTCCCTCATTGTCTTCGACCAGCAGAAGTACCTTCATCGATTTCTTCATGGGCTTTGCCTCTGTTGGGGCAACTTCACTTTGGTCAGCCAAAACTCATTGATGCTTTTCACCAAGCTCTCGAACGCCTCCAGCTGCACAGGCTTGAGCAGGTAACAGTTGGCATGCAGTTGATAGCTTTTCACAACGTCTGCTTCCGCCCCGGAGGTGGTGAGGATAACCGTTGGAATTGTTTTCAGGCTGTCGTCGTGCTTGATGCGAGCCAGAACCTCCCGGCCATCCATTTTCGGAAGGTTCAAATCCAGCAAAATAATGTCGGGGCGAGGCGCGCCGCTGTGGGGCTTCTCGCGATGGAGAAAGGCCATAGCCTCCACGCCGTCGCAAACCACGCGCAGATGGATGGAGCTATTCGCGTCGCGAAAGGCTTCCTGCGTCAGCCGGACATCACCTGCACTATCTTCGACCAAGAGAACTTCTATGGGCATTTGTTCTCCAATCGGTTTCACAATTTCGCCTCACTTCCCGCCAAGACGAAGCGAAAGGTGGAACCCTGCCCGAGTTGCGACTCGACCGAGATCGTGCCACCGTGGCGCTCGACGATCTTCTTGCAAATCGCCAGTCCTATGCCGGTACCAGCGAACTCCTCTCGTTTGTGAAGTCGCTGGAACATGCCAAAGATTTTTTCAAAGTACTGCGATTCGATTCCCAGTCCGTTGTCTTGCACCGAAAATATCCATTTCTGCCCGCCATTCTTGACGGCGGAAACGTGTACGCGGGGTACCCCGGGGTGCTGGTACTTGATCGCGTTGCCCACCAGGTTCTGAAATAACTGGATTAATTGCATTTCGTCCGCCATCACCGCAGGCAAGGGATCGTGGGTCACTAGCGCAGCGCTTTCTTCGATGGCGCCACGCAGGTTCACGAGCGCCTGTTGCAAAGCCTCTTCGCTGGAGGCGTCGAGCAGCTCCTTTCCCTTAGTACCCACACGCGAATAGGCCAGCAGATCTTGGATCATCCGGTGCATGCGGCTGGCCCCGTCCACGGCGAATGAAATGAATTCATCGGCATCGGAATCCAGCTTTCCCTTGTACCGTCTGGATAGCAGTTGGGTGTAACTGGCCACCATTCGCAGCGGCTCCTGCAAATCGTGAGAGGCGATGTAGGCAAATTGACCCAATTCCTCATTCGAGCGGTTGAGTTCCTCTACCTTCTGGAGCAGATCCGCTTCGGCCTTTTTTCGCGTAGTGATGTCGCGAATCGCTGCCGTCACCAGGGTTCCATCGGCGCTTTCCAACGGACTGAGCATGATCTCAATCGGGAAATCGCTCCCATTCTTCCGCCGTCCATTGAGTTCAATCCCGGTGCCAATCTGCTGCGCCAGCGCGTCTTCCGCGGATCGAAGAGCATCCGCAGCCAGCCGTTCCGCGAAACCCTCCGGGATGATGTTTTTCACTTTCTGCCCGACCAGCTCGTCGCGCCGGTATCCGAATTGCTTCTCCGCCTGCACGTTCAGCAGCACGATCTCCCCGCTCTGGTTCACTACCACCATCGCATCCGGCGCCGCTTCCAGCAGCCCTCGGTATCTACCCTCCATCTGCGCCAAATGCTTTTCCGCATCTTTACGCACGCTGATGTCGCGTATCGCCGCGGTCACCAAAACTCCCTCCGCGCTTTCCAACGGACTCAGCATGATCTCGATCGGAAAATCGCTTCCGTTCTTCCGCCGTCCGTAGAGCTCAATCCCTGTGCCGATCTGCTGCGCCAGCGCTTCGGCCGCGGTTCGAGTTCCATCGGCGATCAGCCGTTCCGCAAAACCCTCCGGGATGATGTTTTTCACTTTCTGCCCGACCAGCTCGTCGCGCCGGTATCCGAATTGCTTCTCCACCTGCACGTTCAGCAGCACGATCTCCCCACTCTGGTTCACTACCACCATCGCATCCGGCGCCGCTTCCAGCAGTCCGCTGTACTTCGCGCCGGACTCTTTGCTTTCGCTCACATCGCGGCTGATCTCGGAAAACCCCCGCAGATTTCCAGCCGGGTCGAGCAACGCGGTACAGGTGACGCTAGCCAAAAATCGGGAGCCGTCTTTGCGCACGCGCATGCACTGTTCTTCGTGCCGGCCGCTGGCCGTGGCCATTCGAAGGATCTCCTGCGGCCAGCCCCGCTCGATGTCTTCCTGGGTAAAGAAACAGGCGTAGTTGTGGCCCAGAATTTCTTCCGCTTTGTAGCCCTTGATTCGTTCGGCGCCGGCATTCCAACTGACAACCTGCCCCTGGGGGTCCAACATGAAAATCGCATAGTCCTGAGCACCGTCAAGGAGTGTCCGATATTTTTCCTCACTGTCGCGAAGCGCCTCCGCTGCAAGAAGACGTTCGCCGCGGTCGCGCTCGATGCTCCAGCAGGCCATTGCGGCGATGACCAACCCCAGGAGAGTACCGAGAATCAGAACAGTCTTGGTCTGCCTCAAGCGCTGTTTCCCGTCCGCGTTGCGTTGCACCAACAATCGCAATTCTTCGCCCTGCATCTGGCGGATTATTTCTTGAAACTCATCCATGATCCGCAGGCCCGGCCCGCTTCGAATCGCAGCCGTTGCCACCTCGAATCCCCGGTCTTGGCGCAGGCCGATCACCGTCTTGCCAAACTGGACCTTTTCAGCGCCCAGCCGTTCAAGCCCTGGAAGCTGGTTCTGCTGGTTGGAGTTGTCGACCGTCAGGCTGCGAATGGCTTTCTCAGCGAGCTGTACCCTCACTACGTCGGCGTCATAGGATTCGATATAGGACTCTTTGCCCGTCAGCACGAAGCCGCTATAGCTGGATTCGATGCTTTCCATTGCCAGGCTTAAGTCCTGAAGGCTCTCCAGAACCTCGTGGGTGTGCCGCACCCAGCGGTCTCGTTCAGTAGAGGCAGCCATGCCGCGATAGGAGATAGCTCCCACGATAAGCAGTGCCAAAATGGCACACGCAAAAGCGAGCTGCACCTTTCGGTCCAAAGAGAGTTATCCTTCATTCACTTCAGGTTGGGAAATCGAATGCTATGCCGTGCGAAGGGTAGCCTGTAACCGCGCGCCGGTTTTCGTGATGGGAACTCAATTCTATATCCCTCATCTTCCGTCTTCTAGCTGCGTTCCATGGTAGGTGTCGAATAGACCACCGAGGAAGACCTCCGGGGCGAGGTGTGCAGAAGGAGACACTTTCACGGCGAGTGCGTGAATGCGGCGGCCACAGACAACTGGTAGCGGTGGAACACGATCGTAGACGGCGTACCGATATCATTCAGAAGAAAGTCTTCAGCCCGCATTTGGCGGCAAAGCGCAACCCGGAGATCTGAACGGTAACGAAATCGGCACCATCCTGCACTTGTGAAACTGGGTCGTCGCTTCTAATCTCGTTGGCGGTTCGATCTCGCCAAGTGAAACTTCTTGAGTTTCGATCCCACTGTGGCATTCCTGGCGCCCGTGCGCGAAGCGCATGCGTAGAACTGTGCGTAGAATAAGCGTTAATTGCAATGGTCAATGCGTGGATTGCCGCGTAGAATAAGCGTTGGTTATGCCTTACATCCACAGCCTGGAAGCGTGGCCTCAGTTTCAATGGCGCTCTGATGTTCTCGTTTCACACTTATCTACCGTCCGCTACGAGCAAGGCTTGCTTCTCGGAAAGATGCACGACCTGGGGTATCCGCTTCAAATGGAAGCTACGCTCGCCGCGCTAACCGAAGAAACCGTGAAGTCTTCCGCCATCGAGGGCGAGGAGCTCAATCCGGGAAGCGTCCGATCTTCCCTAGCTCGCCATATGGGACTAGAGGCGGCAGGAACCCGACCGGCGGATAGAAACGTAGAAGGGGTCGTTGCGATGATACTGGATGCCACGCAAAAATACGCGTCGCCACTGACCCCGGATCGAATATTCAGTTGGCATGCGGCGCTGTTTCCGACCGGCTGGAGCGGGTTGCGCAAGATCAGAACGGGTGAATGGCGTAGCGGTGAAATGCAGGTGCTCTCCGGGCCCGAGGGCAAACAGAAAGTTCATTTCGAGGCTTCCGCAGGCGAATATGTCGAGTCCGAAATGAAAAGATTTCTGTACTGGTATGAGGACACGACCTCGGGTATCGAGCTCCTCATCAAGGCCGCCTTAGCTCACCTCTACTTCGTCACTATTCATCCCCTGGAGGATGGCAATGGAAGAATCGCGCGCGCGATCACGGAGATGTCTCTCGCCCGTTTGGAGAATAGCGCGCGGCGTTTCTACAGTATGTCGTCGCAAATCCGAGAAGAGCGCAAGGCCTTCTATGGGATTCTTGAGTCCACGCAACGAGGAGGCATGGACGTCACGGAATGGCTGGTGTGGTTTCTAGATTGTCTGGGAGGGGCAATTGCCGAAGCGAACAAGTTGACCGCTGACGTTCTGGCGAAGGCTGCCTTCTGGCGTCAGATCAAGCAGGAATCCATCGAAGTCAGCGAACGACAAAAAAAACTTATCAGCCTTTTGCTCAACAGCTTCAAAGGCAAGCTGACGACCCTAAAGTGGGGGAAACTTGCGAAGACTTCCCACGACACGGCCTTGCGCGATATTCAAGACCTCATTGCGAAAGGAATTCTCAAGCAGGAAAAAGGCGGCGGCAGAAGCACCGCTTACGTTTTGGTCCGGCAAAGCACCACATGACCAAGTGTTGGCGCAGCCCTGGGCGACCGCGCTGTATGGACACATTTCTTTCTGCGTAGCCCGGTTGCATCCTCAAATTAGACAGCAACCTGCAACCTATGCTTCCCTCGAAAAAGTCGCTCCGGGCCATCTCTTCTCTGCGCCCGGTAGTGCGTATCTGCGAAACCCCTTCGTCGTAAAATGCAAATCGAGGAAATGTGGAATTGAGATTCAGCTGATTCAAAAGCTCACGCAGGTCGGAAGGAAGAGTCTTCGTGCCGGGATACGGAATTCGAGGCATGAGTCACTCCGTCTGAGCTGCCACCAGCGACGGGGCTGGCTTCCCGGTTAGCACAGCGTCGATGTTGTCGAGCGCGACCATTCCCATATGTGTTCGACTCTCTACTGTTGCGGACCCAATGTGTGGCAGCAAGAACGTGTTTGTGAGCTCGACGTAGCCGGGATTCACTTTTGGTTCACCCTCGAACACATCCAGCCCTGCCGCTGCAACTCGGCCGCTCCTGAGCGCTGCGATGAGATCTTCATCGACGATCAAGCCTCCGCGGGCAGTGTTAATCACAATTGCCCCAGGGGGGAGAAGAGCGATGCTTTTCGCGTTCAGGAAGTGATGTGTCTTTTCCGTCTCGGGAGCGTGCAGGCTCAGAAACTGACTTACGCGGAGAAGTTCCGATGGATCGGCATGGAAAACCGCATCTCCAGCCTTTTCCTGTGGCAGCTGATGAGGGTTCGAATAGTGGATGCTCATGCCAAAGGCGCGGGCACGCTTCGCGACGGCTTGGCCAATTCGTCCCATGCCGAGGATGCCGAGTATTTTACCGGTCAATTGCCAGCCCAAGAGTGCGCCACTGCGCGGAACTGTCCACTCGCCGGTTCGAACCAGCTCTTGCGCCTCAAACCCACGACGCGAGGCACCCAAAAGCAGCAGTAGAGCGATGTCTGCCGTTGCGTCTGTCACGGCGGTCGGGGTGTATCCAATGGCAATGTGCCTTTGAGCAGCGGCCTGCAAGTCGATATGATCGAGACCGACTGAATAGGTAGAGATCACCTTCACGGAAGAAGAGACACGCTTAAAGAAATCCGCGTCGAGCCTATCGAACGGAGTGATGAATAGTGCATCCGCTCCTTCCGCAGCGGCAAGAAGTTCCGCCTGCTGAAATGGTCTACCGTCGGCATTCCTCCGCACCTCAAATTCGTTATCGATTCGAGTCTCAACTGGCTTAATGAAGTGAGTCGTTACTACTAATATGGGCTTCTTCACGACATTCTCCTTCATGTAGGTTCGTTCCGAAACTCAAGGCAAGCACGCTCCCCGAATCACACATTAACATTCGCACGTCGTTCCAAATGATAAAATGGGCGCAGCCGTTAGCTCACAGTGATTAGGCCCGGAAGAGGGCTTCCCACGTTCGGCACCCCCCGGAGCAGCGGCCGCCTCTCCGCTTTGTTCAAAGGCGGCAAGCAATTCTGTGTTGATATGATCTTTCAATGTAGAGCACATTCCATGCGGTGCGCCCGGGGCAACTTTCAAGATCGCTCCTCGGATGATCTTCGATGAGAACATGGCGGAGTCTTGGGTCGGCACAGTCTGCTCGTCATCGCCGTGCTGGATGAGTGTCGATACGCCAATCCTTTTTTAGATCTCCCGTGAATTCGGTCTCGGAAAATTCCTGGATGCAGTCGTAGACCGTTTGGTGGCTGACGAGCATGCCTGGGAGCCAAAACGTAGCGACGATCCGGCCGCCGCACTGTTCGTTTCTACGTTAATATTGCCCTGCGAGTGACACTTGACAAGAATCGGAAACACGTCTAACGCTACGGCACTTTGCGCGGCGCCCGGTTATCGTAACAAATGGGAGATCCGCGGAAGAGTGGATCGATCACCCAGCAGCTGGTGGCTTCCGCGGCGCCTTTGCCGCAGAATGAAGACCCGATTCGCTGATCAACTTCGCTCCTTGCGCGAACACTCGAGATGAGCGCTTTCTCCTGGGTCTCCCAATATCGCTGGCGCATCGTTTTTTACCTCTGGATCGTCTGCGTATTGAATTACATGGACCGTTCCAGTGTTTTTGTATTGTATCCCGTGTTGCGGCAGAAATTTTCGATGTCGAGTACCGAACTAGGCCTGATCGGCTCCATTTTTCTCTGGGTTTATTCGCTGACATCTCCGCTTGCGGGCGCGATCGGCGACCGCATCAGTCGGAAGACCATGATTCTGGGGAGCCTCGGCTTGTGGAGTGGCGTCACGCTGCTGACAGGCATGGCCCGTTCGAGCCACGAGTTCCTCCTTTACAGAGCGCTCATGGGGGTGATGGAGGCCCTTTACTTCCCGGCGGCGTTGGCCATGCTGAGCGACTATCATGGCCGGGAAACTCGATCGACCGCAATTTCGATACACCAAAGCGGACTTTACATCGGGTACTTTGTCGGCGGTTCGGTGACCGCGGCGCTGACAGGATTTGGCGGCTGGCGACTTCCCTTCTACCTGCTCGGAGCAACCGGAATTCTGGGAGTATTGGTGTTTTCGAAGCTGGTGAAGGAGCCACTGCGAGGGGCCGCGGAAGAGTTGCCAGCGAGCGCGCCGACGCCCAAGAGATCACTTTCCCAGACACTTCGCGAATTCAGCAGATGCCCGACGCTGGTTGCACTCGGGATTGTTCATTTGATCGTTCTACCTGCCGCATGGGTGGTTCTTAGCTGGGCGCCATACTTCATTCATAACAAGTTTTCGCTCGGGCTTACCGAGGCGGCTTTCAAATCAACGGGCGCTTTGCAATTCCCGAGCATTCTCGGAATCATAATCGGCGGAATCCTCGGAGACCGGCTGATGCGGCGCGGCATCCGTGGCCGCATGTTGATGTTGACCGCCGGCTTGGTTCTCGGCAGCCCGTTTCTTGTCTTCGCAGGGTGGGGCCACCATTTATGGATGGCTCTTGTGGGTCTCGCAGGATTCGGATTTTTCAAGGCGCTGTTCGATGGGAACGGCGCCTCAACGATATACGAGGTCGTGCACCCAAGCAACCGTGCGTTTGCTTATGGACTCATCAATTCGCTTGCCGGCATATCATCCGGGTTTTCCGTATTGCTGGTGGGCATGCTGGAAAATAGGTTTGGAATGAGCAACCTGTTCGCCTCCATCTGTTTGCTCTACGTGGTCAGCGCTGCCATTACCTGGTACGCCGCGGTTCATTATCTTGACGGAGACATCGAAAAGCTGCGACTCACGTTGCGGCGCGAACGGCAAGGTGGCGTGACTCCGAAAGAGGCTGCTAACAGTTAGCGGTCAGTCGAGGAGCGGTGGCCCAGATGGTTGGCTGGCTAGACCGCGGGTTGCTTTTCATCTCGCGCGTCAACGCAAGGCATTCAGAACCATGCGCTTGAATTTTGCCTCATCGGCGGAAACACAAATGTTGAGGTTGGGCTTCTTGCCCCAGACTCCGAGCTCGTCAATCACAATCATTCCGCTGGTCAGTTCGCCAGCAAGCTCGACGTCTGCATATCGCCGAACACTGCTCACGATTACGGAAGGGTCGAGGAAGGCGGCCAATGTAAGCGAGTCCGGATGATTGGAGCCAGGTAAGCGCTGCTTCTCCTTGCAGAAAGTCCGCCGCGTCCGGTTAATATCGCAGAAGAAACGCGCCAGAGGAGTGCCCAGCTTCGTCACTTCCTCGTAATCCGCGTCGGTAAAAATTGAATAACGATAAGTAACGTCGAAGCCGATCATCCAGAGGGGCACGCCGGACTGAATCATATCGCGCGCTGCTTCCGGATCGACCCAAGGATTGTAGGTAGCCGCTGGAGTAATATTGCCGCAGAAAAGATACGATCCTCCCATGAAGTAGATTCCAGCGAGGTCTTCCCGAACGGCAGGATCCTGAAGAGCGAAAGCTACGTTTGTAAACGGCCCTATCGCGAACAGAGTCACTTCGCCGGGATATTTGCGGACGATGGATCGAATGGCGTCAACGGCCTTTCCGCGTTCGGGCCGCTGACGGGCTCGGGGAAAAAGAGAATCGCCCATGCCGTCTTTGCCGTGAACGTTGGTGACCGTCTGATGGGAGCGCCGGGAAACCGGATGCCGCTCGCCGCAGTAAACAGGCACTTCGCCGGAGCGGCCCGCGATCTCAATCGTGTACAGAGCGTTCTCTGCTTGCTGATCAAAATCGACGTTGCCGGCAACAACCGTGATTGCCTCGAGCTGAACGCTCGGGTCACGAAGGGCCATCAGCAGCGCGACGGCATCGTCCGAAGCAGTATCCGTGTCTATGATGATTCTTTTCACGCTCGGCAACTCCACATGCAATGCGTGCCCAGCCAGCAATCCATCCGATTCAGGCTTAGTGAGCGCGCTGGGGTCGAGTCATAAGATCAATGAACAGCTTTTTGAATCGATCGACGTCGAGATCCCATAGGACATTGGCGATTCTCGTATCCGGAGGCGGCAAGGGCTTCTGAATTCCCGGATACGGCTGATCGGGCCATGGCGCGCCGCCGTAGCTCTTGGGAATTTCGTCCCAGAACGATGAGGCTCCGTAATTCATGCCGTGCATTACGTCGATATCAACGTAGCAACGGCGAGTCTCAGTAAAGATCGATGGATCGATCACGTAGGCCGCGGTCATCTCGTCGGGCATGCGGAACCAATCCGCGGTATGCTGCTCCAGATAGGGTTTGAGAACGAGCTCGCGGTGTAGGTCTGCGATTGGCTTATTCTGACCGTTGACAATCGCCTTCACGAGTTCCAAGTCCATGTGCACTTTTTCAGAAATATCGACTGTCACGAGGGTGAGTTTCGGCCAAGGCGCGCGTAGTACGATTCTAGCGGCCTCGGGATCGTAAATAACATTCACCGTTTTTGGCTGGTAGTGTTCGCTCGTTCCCATGAAAACAACTTCCTTGGTGAGAGGGACAATATCAGGAGCGACGCGAATGGCAAGAGCAATATTCGTGAGCGCTCCGCCACAATACAGCGTCACTTGACTCGGATTTTCGCGAATCGTCTTGATGATGAACTCAGCGGCGTGGCCGGGCTGCGGCTTAAGCTTTGAGAAACCGCCCGGCGGGGGCTCGACCGAGTCTGGCCCGGGCGTGTTTGCGGCATAGGCCCCCAAATATGCGTCGGTGCGGTTCCCGCCATAAAGCGTGGTTAGCAGCAAGAGCTCTTCGCGTGTTTGAACCAAGGGAAATTCCGATCCCATGTAAACGGGAACATCGGACCGATTCATCAGTTCCAGAGTTTTCAATACATCGGCGGTTTCCTGCTTCAGCCAGCCATTGCCGGTGACGACGGTGACGCCCATGACGTCGATGTTATCGGCCTGCAACAGCATGACCAAAGGGTTCTCATTGCCCCCTATGACTCCATCAGTATCCTGATCAAAAATTACCTTCTTCGTGCTGTGCTCTACCTGAGCGTGCGCAAAAAGGGCAAAGAGAATGATCGTCACCAAAGCACTCGCCAACCTCAACAGTCCCGACCCGCGCTTGCCCATCGTTTGGGGCCTCCTTGAATAAACTCATTGCCCGTCAAGTTTGTGACGGTTGATTACATGACGATCACTTATCGCGCCGCATGTCCGATCTAGGGCAAGATCGGTGTGAAATAGTGAGCAATATCCAAGCCGTTTGCTGCCAAAACAGGTTCCTGCATAACGCGCAATGCCACGGGATCGTCAGACACAAAGATCGGATCCAGGTCAAACGACGACACGCCCGCCGGAAATACTTTCGAAATGAATCGCGATATTTCCTCCAATTCTAGCGGTTCGTCACCGATAGTGAGAAAAAAGGGATACTCCTGCTGGACTGGCGGTGCGGACGGACTAAGGGCCCTTCGAACTTTCACGCGGCTGAGCGAGGTTAGTAGGGATGAAGGCTCCATGGAGAGCGCGGAACTGATCCGAGAAGTAATAGCCGATAGGCTGGGCCATCCCATATCGGTGGAATTGTTCCAGGCGAGGGCCTTGGGATTACCCCGGCGCGGCCGAAGCACATCGGTATGCTCGGAATGAAAGCGATTCATCAGATTCAAGTCGCCGTAAACCGGAGCACCGTCAATTAAGACGAGCGATACATCCTGCTCGGTGGCTTCAATCAAATTTCGATAGGGATCCTTGTGGCGCTTCTGTAATAGCAGGACGTCAGCAATCATCTCCGGCGCCAAGCGACCAACCCGGTCGTTCCAGCTGATGGCCTTGGAAGCGTTTCGAGTAATCATCTCGACGATTTGAAGATCGCTCAATAGATTGTTCAACTGTTTCTGGTTGATCTGGTCAACGACTTTGAGATCGAAGAGGAGATTCTTACTGCCGCTGGGCGCCCATTCCGAACCAATGCAGAGATTGACTCCGGCCTTAACGGCCGCGCGAATATCTGTGGTGGTGCCGTAAAGACGAAGGTTGCCCAGAGGAGACCAAACCACGGACGCCCCGGCGGCGGCGAGTTCCACGAATTCTTCTTCGTTGAGCCCCAGCGCGTGAATGGCGACGAGTTTATTATTTAAGAGTTGAAATTGCTTCAGGTCTGAGAACCGCTGTTGACCGTAGTCACCGATCCCCTCGGAGAGATGGTAGATCCAGGCGTCGAGATGGGGCATGAGCTCTCGAAGAGCTTGAGCCGATTCCGGTGTGACATCCCAAATTGTTTGGTGGATACGGTCCTGCCCGAAGTTTTCGAATTCGATGTTGCGAACCAAAAGCGAGGTATAGGCACGGCTCCACGGCGCTGCTCCCTGCAGAGACGTGGTGCCGCCGGCGAGCGCCTTAACTTCAGCGTACAGGCAGACCTCGTCAAGTAAGTCCGCATATTGAACCAGCATGCGGCAGGGATTTTCGACGGTACGGAGATAGTCTGAGTCGAGAAACAGCTCGGTGCGATTGGTGAAGCGGCTTTGAGAAAACCAAGGACCGTGAATATCGTAGGTAATGTGTTTATGAAGGTCGATGAGCCCCGGATAAAAAATACCGCCCGTGTTTATGATCGGGAGTTTCCTCGCAGCCGGAGGCAAAGCTGCAACCGAAGGAACAGCAGAGCGAATTTTATTTCCCGATACCCACAGGATCCCGTCTGGAAAAACGTTGTTGTGATCGTCGAGCGTACAAATCGTTCCTCGGAACAGGAGTTGAGCCGAAGAAGTATTTTTTGACTGTGGATCGGACGACAGCGGGGCCGAATCGGCAGAGTCCGACAAAGCGGATAGCGCAACAGTGCCGGAAAGAGCCAAGGAGTTTTTCAAGAATCCTCGGCGCGTGGAGTGCATGGGTCGAATTACTCCCCCAGATCGGCGTCTGGCGCGCCCTGCAGTAGATGTTTATGAGTAGAGATGTTGGTTATACTAAAACTCCCAATCGTCTCCTCGACAGCTAAACCAAGTGCAAGTGATAGATTGTCGCGTCGCGCCGGCGCCTAGAACTGCAGCTTCAGGGCGAACTGGATCAGGCGCGGGTTGTTCACGGTGCTGTCCACCACTCCAAACAATGACGGGGCGTTGAAGTCATCCGGGGTACCCGGCTCTCCTGGCAACGCGAACTGTGGGTGGTTCCAGAGATTGAAGAATTCGGATCGGAATTCAAGGCGCATACCCTCTCGTGGTAGTGGAAATTGTTTGATGAGCGAGAAATCGGTGTTTACGAAGTCCGGCCCCGTAGCCGGGGCGCGTCCCGCGTTTCCGAGTTCACCGGCTACCGGCGTCGAGAAACACGAGGTGTTGAACCACTCGTTCAGAGTCGGATGGCTCAAATGAGGGTTGCAAGTCTGGTTTGGCCGGCTGTAGTCGTTTCCACCGTTATCGAAACCAACGCCAGAGACGTTGTCGCTATCAATGATGAACACCGGGAATCCCGAGGTGATTTTTACGATTCCGGTGACCTCCCAACCTCCGGCGATCACGTTGAGGGGGCCGCTCCAGTCGTGGCCGAAATGCTTGCCCCGGCCGAAGGGAAGCGTGTAAACGACGCTGGCGGTGAAGTCGTTGTCGAGATTGGTTTGCGAACGAGCCCAATCGAGTTTCTGCCAACCTGGAAGTGGGAAGTAGGTCGCGCCCAGAGGCGTACCGAGGTCGTCGCTAAAGCTGTTGTCGTAGTCGCGGGCATAAGTGTAACCGATCAATGCGTAGATGCCGTACTTGGAGCTCTTCGTCTCGGCCTTGATCTGGAGAGAATTGTAGTGAGCGGCACCGAGATCCTCGACGTCGCTGATGTCCGAAAATGGGAACGCCGTGTACGGCACGCCGAACGAGGCTCCGTTCGGCCCGCATCCGGTGGTGTAGCCGGGTACCGCGCCACCGCAAGCCGAGGGCGACCCGACATTCAAGTTGTTGCCGTCGGTGAGGATGTGGGAACTGCGCGAGCCTACGTATCCAACCGTGAGCACAATCTGACCGGGGAGTTGGTGTTCTACGTCAACGTTGAACTGCTGAATCATGCCCAGCTTGAAATTGAGGTTTTGCGCGAGAATCGTCCCGGAGAAATTCGCTGGAATCGGAGGCTGAGTAAAAATGGGGAACCCAGTGGAAATACTTAGTCCCCCAGGCGTCTTTCCATAGGTGGTTGCGCAGGCCGAAGTTGCAAATGGGCACCCGCCGCCAAATCCAAAAAAGTCCGATTCGGCATAGTAGGGCGGGTTCTGCCACAGACCTTGATCGCCCTGGTTCCAAGAAGAATCGTGATATATCGAGTACCCGCCTCGAAGCACTGTCCTGTCATTATTGAAGGGCTTCCACGCCGCGCCGACGCGCGGCTCGAGAGCGGTCTTGTCCATGATGATACCTACGTCCGGCCCGGCGTTTTGCCCCGCAATCAGAAATTGGCCGTTTGCAGGATTAAAGTTTGCCTGACGATTGTGGGCTTCCTTTTCCGGAGTAGTCAAAGCCCAAGCCAAACCGAGGTTTACGGTGAGATTCTTCGATACGCGCCAATCGTCTTGCACGTAGGGACGGAACATTTTCCAGCGGCGGCCAGTGGTGGGGCCATTGAAGGCCTGATCATGGATGGCGAGACTGGTCAGGCCGAGCAGAAAATCCGCCTCGGGTTGACCGGACCACACACCAGTAAAGATCCAGTAACCGTCTTGGAACCCCTCGGTTCGCACGTTCATCTCATTGGCGCGAATTCCTACGCCGATCTTAATCTCGTGTTTGCCGCGAATGAGATCCAACGCGTCGGAAATGGAAAAGATGTCCGTGCCGCCCTGGTCCGGCGTGAAGCCGCGATCGCCGATAGCGAAGTAACCAGCGCTAACCTGAGCCGACGTTAAGCCGCAGCTTACCCCACCGGGCAGGCAGGTATTACTGCTGGAGCAGGTAAGGTTTGCGCCGATAATGCCGAGTTTCGCCGATTCGCAACTGCCCGTGCCCTGAGAACTGATGTAATCGAAAATCCGGTTGTAGCCACCGGTAATTTGATTCACAGTGTTCGGCGAAAAGACGTGAGTTTCCGAAATGACCGCGTTGCGTCCGTGGTTAACGAAAAACTGATTGCTCGCGAAGGCATTTTGTTCCGCAAAGCCGGGCGCCCCACCCGGAACGTAAGAGTTTGCCTGATCGTAGCTGAACCGCGCCATTATTGTGTCTGCCGGTGAGAAGTTGTGATCCAATTTGACGTCAAACTTCTTCTCATTGAGTTTGCGCACGGGGTCGCTCACGTAATTGTAGTCGAGGGCCTGGTTGCTGGCGTTTGGCTGCGGATAGTTACCGACCAAGGTCTGTGCGAGGGGATTAAATAGGTTGGAAGGAATCTTGTTGCAGTTCGTTCCCGCCGGCTGGCTCCCGTCCGCATTTGCAGGGATAGGATTGCCGGCGGAGTTGCACTGGAAATCGGTATTCGTGGCGCCAGTTACATAAGGGTTGAAGATCGACCCGGGAGGAAGCGCATTTCCAAAGACATCATGCGAGTAATCGCCATTGAGCATCGCGGGAGTCGGGACTAATCCAATGTACGGAAGCCCTTGCCGCAGATCCTTCTGCTCGAGGTCAATGAAGAAGAATGTGTTGCCCTTTTTGATAGGGCCGCCGAGAGAGCCGCCGAACTGGTTCAGGTTGAACTTCCCAGTCGAGGTGGTGAAGAAGCTCCGCGCGTCGAGAGCGGTGTTGCGGAAAAACTCGAACAAAGAGCCGTGAAACGCGTTGCTGCCTGATTTTGTCGTCACCAACACTGTTGGACCCGCACGTGTACCATATTCAGCGGAGTAGGTGTAGGACAGAACCTTAAATTCCTGGATCGCATCGATCGAGGGGAAGATGGATACGCCTCCGGCCGTCAGCTCGTTGTTGTCGTTGCCGTCCAGGAGCCAATCCGTCGAGTTGACTCGCGACCCGCCGACCGAGAGGGAAAATGAACCGCGCGTAGCTACTTCGCTGCTCGGGCCGGTGGAGAAAAAGCTAGCGGTGCTCGTTTCCGTAACCGTGCCCGGCGTTAGGGTTGCGAGCTGCACGAAATCGCGGCCGTTCAAGGGCAGGTTGGCGACTTCTGTAGCGGTGACGACCTGCCCGAGCGACGCGTTCGCAGTCTCCACGGCCACGGCCGCGCCCGACACTTCAACCTGCGAGCTAACGGAAGCTGGCGCGAGCGTGAAATTCAATTCGCGGTGCTCGTCCACCTGCAATACGACGTCCTTGCTTTCTGCTGGTTGAAAGCCCTGGAATTCGACACGAATCGTGTAGTTTCCGCGCGGCAGCACCGGAATCAGGTAGCGGCCGCCGTCGTCGCTCTTCGCCTCGCGAACCGCACTGGTATCCTGAGAAATAGCCTTCACCGAGGCTCCCGAGATGGCCGCGCCCGATTTGTCAAAAATCGTTCCGGAGAAACTCGCGTTGGCTTGGCCGTACACACTCGGAGAAACGCAAAGCGCGACTGCAGACATCATCGCCACGAACAGCAATTTCTTAATCATCGTGCCCACCTTCTTCAGCAACCTGAGGCGGTTGCTATTGCGCGAAGACAGCACAGAAATTTGCGGCGCTCACTGCTCCGGACAGGCAGCCGGACCACAGCGGCGTGTGGCGCATTCTCGTCGAAACAGTCACCTGTCTCGCTGAGGATCTTGTCCGCCAAACCACATTGCGCAAAACTCCTATTGAATTATGTTGACAACATTGCGGCCAACAATACGAAGGTCGACTGTCCATGTCAAGTAGTTTTTGGGAATCGTCCACAAACGCATTGCATCGCTCCATTCGATGGCTGGAACGGAGGGGAGCCTGCGAGCCCGCTCTAGCGTTACGGCATCATTCTGGGTCCCCTAACGGAACCGATGAGCGACCGAACTTATTACTATGATGTGCTCCCTGGCGCCCGTGAGTCTCCGGGAGGCGCGACAAAAAGGGGGGTGGCACGAACACTGCTCTCATACAGATCGCCGAGAGACTTATTTTCTTGGGTTGCTGGCTGCTGAAAGACGTCCCGTGCTGTGGCAACAGTTAGTTGCGCCAAGTTGGCCAGTCAGCCTTTGCGGCCGGCCGGGTTCTACGTTTGGTATGCTCCAAGATTTCCTTGGCTCGAAGCGACAAGTGGCCCAAGACTGATTATTGTGGCACGCTAAGATGATGAGCCGAGGGGAAGGACGACGAGCGCGCAATCAGTCCGACCAGTAACATTATCGATCAGAGTGTTACACCTTGGACAGTGTTGAACGAAACTGAGGGACTATAGGGTTTAAGAGTACCGCCATGGCAAAGCGATTTCCCCTGATGATTGGCCTTCGTCAAAAATTTCCAAAATACCGCCGGCTTGACTTGAGAAGAACCATTGAGAAGGAGTTTGATCTCAAGGAGATTACCTCCCTTATTTCCCCAGGGTCCAAAGTTGCGGTGGCCGTAGGAAGTCGCGGCATCGCCAATCTCGCGCAGATAGTCTCTGAGGTTATCAAGAACCTGAAGAGGGCGGGCGCTTGTCCATTTATCGTGCCTGCGATGGGAAGCCACGGAGGGGCAACCGCCGAGGGTCAGGTGCAGATTCTGAACGATTACGGCGTTTCAGAAACGGCGATGGGAGCGCGGATTGAGAGTTCGATGGAAACCGAGCAACTCGGAACCACCGAGTCAGGAATTCCGGTGCACTTCAGCCGAGCGGCGCTCAGCGCTGACTTCATCATGGCTGTAAACCGAGTGAAGCCGCACACGGACTTCTTTGGAGATCTGGGCAGCGGGGTCCAGAAAATGCTGGCGATAGGACTCGCGAAACGGACAGGCGCGGTTGCCTGTCATTTCGTGGCGGCACACCTGGGCCACGAGCGGGTGATCCGGGACGTTTCCCGATTCCTGCTTGGGAAAGTGCCGTTCCTGTGTGGCGTGGCGATCCTCGAGAACCAATTTCATGAGACCTGCGATCTCGTAGTATTGAAGCGCGGCGATGTTGAAGAGATGGAGATGAAGTTGTTGGTGCAAGCCAAGTCCTTGATGCCGCGGCTTCCCTTCGAAGACATCGATCTCCTAATTGTGGATTGGATTGGGAAAAATGTCAGCGGCGCCGGCATGGATCCGAATGTGATAGGGCGCGGAGTGCAAGGATATTCAGCGTCGCTGATGGAACGCCCAAAGGCCTCACCCCGCATTCTACGGATCGTGGTGTGCAATCTAACGCCCGAGACGCATGGCAACGGAATCGGGGTTGGGATGGCGGACTTCGCGGCGAGCCGGATCGTTCGTTCGTTAGACACGCATTCCATGTATGTAAACGCGCTGGCCGCAGTCGCCCCGCAGACCGTAAAGATTCCAATCCACTTTGATACCGATCGAGAAATGATCGCCGCGGCTTGCGAATCCCTGTGCGTCAATGACGTGAAAAATGTGCGGGTGCTGCATGTCTCCGATACGCTAAGACTTGAATGCCTGGACGCGTCAGAGGCATTTGCAGAGGAAATTAAAGGAAGGCAGGATCTCGAAATCATGAGCGAGGCTCGCGATCTTGAATTCGATTCATCCGGAAACCTGCCGCCGTTGTCGGATCGAGTCTAGCGAGCCATGGCTTGCGAGCCAGCTTAAGAAGAGGAATGGGCAACTGGGTCGAAAGTTCTCACCGCGAAAACTTCTTCATGGATTTTGACACCCAGCCCCGGTTTTTCCGTTCCTAGGACGTGGCGGTGCTTGGCTCCTTCGACGAGATAACCCCTGACGCCTCTTCACGATTCTGGATGGTGCCTTCGCCCAAGCCCGGTCACACCCTCGTGGTGTTGATGGGATCACAGATTGCACCAACTGCAACCGAGTACGAGCACTTCATGTCAACGATCTTCGTGTTTTTCTCCTGAGCAATTGGGGAACAAGAGTTTTCAGGCGATTTTGAGGGTTCCGCGCAACGACTTATCCCGCGCTACGGGGCGATCGCGCTTTTTCCAGTCTGCCAGTGCGCGGTGGCTTGCAGCGCGTCGTTGGCTTGATCCAGAGTGAATGGCTTGCCGATCAGACATTCGAATGGGAATCTTTCCCGGCTGCGCGCGAGGAACTTCAGCCCGGCGTGCGTGTGGCGGGGCTCGAAACCCCACGACCCTGCCAGCAGCAATTGCTTGCGAGTCACGAGGTGCGGGTTAAACGGAATCGTGCCGGCGTCGCCGTAGTGCCCGAGCACCAGGTAGCGCGCACCGTCACGACACAACTCGAGCCCTTCCTCGACGGCCTGCGGGATTCCGACGCACTCCAGCATGGTATCCGCGCCGAAGCCGTCGGTCAGGTCCATCACCATTTTCTTTCTGTCGGCTGGCTTGGTTTGCGTGACGTCAATGCAATGATCCGCGCCAAAGCGCTTTGCGAGTTCGATGCGATGCGCCGGTCCTCCAATCACGATGATTTTGCCGGCGCCGCGATCTCGAGCCAGAGCGAGGCACGCCAATCCTACCGGTCCTGAACCTTGTATCACCACCGTGTCCTGCCACTCGATACCCATCCGCTCCAAGCCGTGAATTGAAGTAGCGAGCGCGCAACCAGCGCCGACCACGGCTTCGGTCGGCAAAGTATCGGGCAGAGCAAATATCGAAGTTCCGGGTCGAAGGTAAATGTACTCAGCATAGCCACCGAGGAGATGGGGCGGCTCAGTGCAGACGTAAGAGATGCCATAGGCCTTGCGCGTGAGACAGCGGGTCGGCTGTCGCGTGATTTTGCAGTAGTAACAAACACCGCACGCGATTGAGGAACTCCAAGTAATTCGCTGGCCCGGCGCGAGGGGCCGCCCTGTCCAGTCGATGATCTGACCAGGGCCGATTTCCTCGATCACGCCTACCGTTTCGTGGCCCAGAATTATGGGCAGGGAGAGTGGCAACTGGCCATGCCACAAGTGGACGTCGGTGCCGCAGACGCCTGCCAACGAGACGCGCACCAGCGCTGCGCCTGGCTCTAAAACACAGGGACGCGGGAACTCAGTCAACTGGAGCGGCGCATCAAACTTGACCAGAACAGCCGCACGACTGGTCCTCATCTTACCTACCTTCTGCTTTCTTGGGCTTGCGCGATTCGACTTCCACATGTGCCAATTTTTCCACGAACTTAACAGTCGCGCAGTAATCCTCGTCGGCTAATCCGTCCGATATGCACGCTTGATAGATTTGCTTTAGAATGGACGTCAACAACAAAGGCACGCCAACCGATCGCGCGGTATCCAAAACCAAACCGAGATCTTTGTCCATCAGACGAAGCGGAAAGAACGGAGTGAAGTCGCGCTTCAATACTTGAGGACTCTTCATTTCGATAATGCCGGAGCGCGCCCGGCTCGATTGAATGATCTGCATCATGATATCGGGATCAATTCCGCCCTTTGTGGCGAGAACGATGCCTTCATTCATGGCCTGGAGAGTGACCGCGATAATCAAGTTGACGACGAGCTTCGCGTGGATCCCTGAACCGTTGCCGCCGACATAGAATGTCTTGCCCATACAAGCAAAGACGTCGCCAACACTATCGAAAATCGGCCGCTCTGCCCCGACGATAAATCCCAATTCACCGCTCTCGGCTTCGTTCTTGCTTCCAAAAACGGGAGCGTCGATCATGTGCGCCCCGCGCGCTTTGAGGGCTTCCGTCATTTGCAACGTTGTGGTCGGAGAGACGGTGCTCGAGTCAATCAGTATCGCGCCGGGACGAATCGCGCTCAGTATTCCATTTGGCCCCTCGCTCACATTCAGGAGGGCGGTTGGGTCCGCAAGCATCGTGACGACTACTTCGGCACCCTGGGTTGCCTCCGCTGGTGAATTGACAACCTGGCCGCCGAGTTGCGCGACCTCTTCGGCTTTCTGACGATTCCGGTTGTAGATGGTTACGGAATGGCCTTTGCGAATAAGATTGCGAGCCATTCCGCGGCCCATGAGTCCCACGCCAATGAAGCCGATCTTCCTAGGCATGTCGAGAACCCCTGAAGTGAAGGAACTTCGGACATAATACATGTCGACTGTCGACCTGTCAAAAATATCATCTTGACAATAAGCATTCGACACTTACAATGTAGCGAGTTTCGTCTTGGCGCTCACTTCTGGACAGTGGGCGACTTTCTCAAGGAGCCTTGCGGGATGTAAAAACCCTTGCGCCTCCGCAGGCTTGAATTTCGGCCTGGAAAAGCGGGAAAACCTTGAGGGTGACCGGGGCGAGATGAGTCGTCGCACGGCTCGCCGCAAGTGCAGACCGACCAATGCAACAGAACCCGGTTAAGACCTGCATCCTCGGCGTCTCGCCCTCTCGGATCAAAAAATCAGCTAGGCGGGAGGAGCGCAGATCGAATGCGTTGGCCACGGCAAAGCCTCGAACGGCTCAATCCGCGAGTCAGCCGGCCGAACACAGTGGAGGCGAAATGGTAGCTGCACCAGAGCCGCTGATCCATCGAGAAACTCTGCAAGAGAAAATCTCCAGCGTGCTGAAGAGATGGATTCTCGACGGCACGCTCAAACCGGGAGAGAAGATAGTAGAGTCGACGGTGGCCCGCCGACTCGAGGTAAGCCGTGCGCCGCTGCGGGAAGCGCTATTTCTGCTGGCGCAGCGCGGTTTTGTCACCATTCGGTCGCATCGAGGCGCCTACGTGACGCGTCTCTCGAATCGGGACATTCGGGAGATCTTCGAGATTCGCGAAATCCTGGAGATCCATGCCGCGAAAAGATTGCGCGAGAACCTCACGCCCGAGAACGTATCATGTCTCAAAGCCGCCCTTGCACATCTGAAGGCTGCCACGGATGCACGCGACATGGCCGCGTTCAGCGAAGCAGACTTCGGATTCCACAGAACGATATGGGAGCTTTCGGGGAATCATCAGGTCAGCCAGGTGTTGGTGAATCTTACGACTCGTTTCTTCGGCTACGAACAAATCCGGGACATAACCAACTCGCCGACATTTCTTTATCAATCGGTTTTTGACGATCATGCCCGCATGTTGCAATTGGTATTAGAGGGCACGAACGAGGAACTGGAAAACGGATTTCACAATTCCTTCGCGAGTTTTCTGAACTACGTGCTGACCCGATTTCAGGAACAAGAACTTCCGGAGAAAAAAGAACCAGCTGGTTAAAGATATTTACCCTTAGGCAACGGGTAAAAACTCCCATGCCTTCCAATCTGGGCCGCGCTAGGACCGCATGCGCAAGATCAAAAATCTTCGCTGGTGGATTGCGGGGCTGCTTGCGGCCGCCACCGCCCTGAATTATCTTGACCGCCAAAACCTCCCGGTCGTCGTCACCGAACTCCAGAAACACATTTCGATCACGGATCGGCAATATTCCGATCTGCAGTCTCTGTTCCTTTTAGCTTACGGGCTGATGTACCTCGGTGGGGGCCGGATCGTAGATTGGCTGGGTACGCGCGCCGGCTACGCCGTAATGATTCTGTGGTGGTCGGCGGCAAATCTGATGCAAGGGTTTGTATCGACTGTATTTGGCCTCGGTATTTTCCGGTTCCTACTGGGTCTCGGCGAAGGCGGGGGATTTCCTTCGTCTGCAAAGGCCGTGTCGGAATGGTTTCCAGCCCAAGAGCGTTCGTTCGCATTCGGCATTTTTAATACCGGTTCGAGTTTGGGGGCCGTTGTGGCGCCGCCGATGATCGCAGCGATCGTACTTTTCCTGAACTGGCGATGGGTCTTTTTTGTCACCGGGCTGATGGGGTTTTTGTGGGTGCTGTTGTGGCTGCTTCTTTATGAAACACCCGATAAACACAAGCGATGCACGGACGAGGAGTACGCGTACCTCAAAGAGCGGTTGCCGTCCACACTCGATCAGGGGCCGCGCGTAAGCTGGACTAGGCTACTGGGATATCGGCAGGTCGTTGGATTGGTGATTGCAAAGTTCCTGTCCGACGCGGCTTGGTACGTGTTCATTTTTTGGCTGCCAAAATATCTTGGCGACGTCCGCCATATGAACATCAAGCAGATCGGCTACTACGCCTGGATTCCATATGCATTTGCCGGCGCGGGCAGCTTCATCGGCGGATGGGCAAGCAGTTATTTGATTCGCCGGCATTTGACTGTGGATCAGTCACGCAAGATCGCGCTGGGAATTAGCGCCGCGCTGATGCCTGTATCGCTTTTTATTGTTACTTCACCCACTAGCCTGGCGATCCTTTTTTTTGGAATGGCGATGTTTGGACACCAGGCGTGGTCGACCATCATGCAAACTCTCGCTGCCGATATGTTTCCCTCCCGTGTGGTGGGCTCGGTAGCAGGGCTGCTCGGCGGAGCGGGGTCGTTTGGCGGAATGTTTTTCAGTTTCTTGGTGGGAGAGATTCTCGGCCGGACACACAGCTACGTGTCGGTATTTGTCATCGCCGGGCTGCTTCATCCGACTGCGTTCTTGCTGATACTGACGATTGTTCGCCGGATTGAATTGGTGATACCGAGCCCCGCGACGCCTCTGGCGCAGGCTCAGCCATGAAATGCGCAGCGGGCGTGGCGCGTGGTGTACTCGAGGATTCGTTGACAAGGTGAGGAGATAGAATGCAAACACGATCTGACCTGCTGGCTCACAGTGCGATGTTCAAACCGGCTCGCTCGGCTTCGCCGGAACCAGGCGCAAAGCCCAAACTGATCTATGACCAGGATCACCGCGGCCCGCTTAGTACCGATACAATCGCTACGCTGATGCTCCTGCAAGCCGACAATATCGACCTGCTCGGAATTTGCACGGTGACATGCGACATGTGGGCAAAGCAGGAGACCGCTTTTGCGCTGGGCCTGCTTGAAATTATGGGACGGCGTGAAGTGCCGGTCTTTATGGGTGCCCAGGATCCATTCCTCAATACCAAGGCCGAAGCGCAGATGCGATATCAGATGTTTGGATCCCGGACTCTCGGAAACGAGGCGTTTCTAGGCTGTTTTAATAAGAATGCCGCAGATCGGGATGAAGTCAGGCCTCTGCCGCCGCCATACCCCCGGGTTCCGGAAATCAAAGCTCAGCCCGAACACGCCGCGGAATTCATGATCCGGACGATTCGCGCCAACCCCAACGAGATCACGGTGTATTGCGGAGGACCGTGGACGAATTTGGCATTAGCCGCCATGCTCGCTCCGGATATCGTGCCGATTACCAAAGAAGTGATTTTCATGGGCGGCGGGATTCATCACTCCACTAGTTCCGTCAACGTCTATTTCGATTCTGAAGCGGCCAAGATCGGATTCCGCGCGGGTTGGCCAAAAGTTACGCTCGTCACTACTGATTTCGCCGAGCAAGTGCACTTGGGCGACGACGGAAAGGTCGATTACATCGTGGACCACGCCCAGTTTCCCATCGCCGAGTTGTTCCGCGAATATGAGCAAAAACCGCAGCGATTAAGCCCGAGCCGCCGTTCGTTCCGCATGCCCGATGAGATGATGTCGGCATACGTGATCGACCCTTCAGTTTTCAGCAATTTCGATGATATGTACATCGACATTGTGACCACCAACGACGGCCATTACGGCGATACATCGTTCTGGGATGCCAACTGGGAAAGCGCTGGCGAAGAGACGCCACGGCTGAACCAGAATAATCCTTCGTTGAAGGCTGGGCGCGTGAACGTCGCTTCCGGTCTCGATAAGAAGAGATTTCGTGAACTGTTCATCGACTTGATGACGCGCCCAATCAATAAGTCAAAAGCATGAAGCCCGAAGCAGCTCCGGAACGCAATCGCAAAGGAGATCGATTATGAGAACCTCCCGCCGAGATTTTATTAAGACCGTGGGGGCCGCGGTCACTTCCACGACGATCCCGGGAGTCGCCGCTGCCGTTGCGACGAATCCGGCTCCGGCTTTGTTTCGACCGGCGCCGCTCTCCGGCCGGCGCAAAGTGATCTACGACCAGGACAACGCCGGGCCGTTTGGCACCGACATTCTGGCGATGCTAATGCTGTTGCAAGCGGAAAACGTCGATCTGTTGGGTATCACGCTGGTGACCGGCGACGCGTGGATGAAACAAGAGATGGCCTTCACGCTGCGCCTGCTCGAAATGATGGGCCGCACCGAGGTGCCTGTCTATCCGGGCGCGGAATTTCCGATGCTTAACACGAAAGAGGAATGGCTGTTACGGCTCCAGCTCTTTGGAGGTCATCGGCTCGACCCGTGGCTGGGCGCGTTCAACCGCGATAATGGCGGTCCGCACGACATCAAGCCCCTGGGGCCGCCCTACGACCGTTTCGCAGATCTCAAACCTCAACGGGAACACGCCGCGCGATTCATCATCGACAGCGTTCGTCGTAATCCCGGGGAGGTAACGCTTTATGCTGGAGGTCCGCTCACGAATTTGGCTCTGGCAATCGCTCTCGATCCGGACATCGTGGCGATGGTTCCCGAAGTCGTCATCATGGGCACAGGATTCCATGTATTTACCAATGCCTTCAACATTTACTTCGATCCGGAAGCCGGTAGGAAGGTCTTGCGAGCAGCCTGGCCGAAACTCACTGTGGTGACCGTCGATATCGCCGAAGAGGTGCACCAGGGTGACGAAATCAAACCGGGACGAAGAATGATCGAAGAGATTGCCGATCGCGCACAGAGCCCTATTGCCGATCTATTCAAGCGCCACGCGATTGAGCCGCTGCGACGGAATCCCAATATGACTTTCTTCCGCATGCCGGATGAAATGATGGCCGCGCAGATCATCGACCCTAGCGTTTTCACGAAATCCGGACCGATGTATGTGGACATTTGCTCTGCACCGGGACCGCGCTATGGCGACTCGATGTTCTGGCGCGCCGACTGGCAGGGGAATCCTTATACGGGGCGGTATCCAGTGATTCCGGAAGAGCGGATTAAGGAAGTGGACGAGCCGCAGTTCTACTTGGGCCCACCGCCTTCGGCCGGCCTCGTGAATGTCTTGTTGGAAATCGACCACGATCGCTTTAAGAGGCTGTTCGTCGACTTAATGACGAAGCCCATTCGAAAATCTTGAATCCGAAATGGGCAGATCGCGCGTCTCGACGCGGTGAGAACTTGACTCAACCATCACAATTGGACCCAAAGAAGTCCCTTTTTAGCGCGGCATGAGATCCTTTTTCGTGTTTCCCGCGCCGTCAACCTTATCGTGATCCCAGGGAGCTGTTTCAGGTTCTTGGGAAGGCTGTTGTCAACGGCAAGACGCACGCGGATTCCACGTCCGACATCCCAATGCTTATTCCTCCGAAAACCGCCCCCGGCGCCGGCTGATTTGAGGTAACGACTGTTCGGTGCGGTGCCGAATGCTTTTTGGAATCCGCAAATAACTTATAGAATAAGTCTTTGAGAATCAGTCAGCACAAGTAAGCATTCATCGACCAATTCGAAAAAATCACGATGTTGGCCCCATGTTGGACCCCATACTCGAAGTAGCTTGATTTCGCACTCTGTATTAGAATGAAAATACATGCGTTGCGCGGTTCCCCGGTAGCTCAATGGTAGAGCATTCGGCTGTTAACCGAAGGGTTGCTAGTTCGAATCTAGCCCGGGGAGCCAAATCGTTTTCTTTCAATGCCTTAAATTTTATCAAAGCTCGAATTTCGGCTGATTAACATTCGGTAGATTACCGAATGCTTTGGGAATCTTTTCGGGCTGCCGAGTCTATGGTCTGAAATCGGAAAGATTCAATTCTCATGGAATCTGGGGAACGAACCTCACAAGGTGGACTCGTGTTCGGGAGATGAAATAAACCAAAGTGACTCGCGCTCAGGAACGCGCAAATCTCAGAAGCAGTTCGAAGCCTCCGTGATCAGCCGCGCGTAAGGCCCGCAAGTACGCCTCCCTCGCCTCTCCCGGAGTAATGACGTCCTTACTGCCCCAAGAGAAACGACGATGCCCGTTTTTCACCGCAACGACGTCCGCAATTAGTCGCGCATGCCTGCCGTTTCCGTTGGGAAACGCGTGGATGACGACAAGCTCGTGATGAAATCGTACAGCGCACCCGTCCACCTCGTATGTTTTGTGATCCAGCCAGTACGCTGTATTTCCCAGGAGTTGGGCGAGTCTCTCGTGGATCTGATGGACCGGCACGCCGAGGTTCTTCTGTGTCTTGCGGTAGGTTCCGGCCCACTTCCATGTTTGGTCGAACATGCGCCGATGGAGTTCACGAACATAATCTTCGCAGGCCGGGTTCAACCGCGTTAGCTGTCGGTCCGTGAGCGCCCATTGTTGGGCCCGAAGAATGTTATCGCGCTCCCATTCGTTCAACTCTTCGCGTGTGGCGAGATTGGGAATAAGATCCGCCTGTTCATCGGGGCTGAGAGGAGTATTGGAATCGGATGTGGAAGCGTCGGGCATCTGGGTTTTTTTAGCGTTTCGTCGAGATGCGCTGAGTTTCGCGCCTAATCTTTTCCTGGATTCCAGTCGTGGCCTGATCTTCGAGCGCCATAGTATGCTCAACAGCGAGCACGTCGCTCTCGGCTCTCTTGCGAGCGCGGTTTTCCGCAAGTTTTTTTAGCGAACCGGTCTTCGGGACGATGGCGTAGACGAGTTCACAGTCCATGGCTTCTGCATAATGCCGGAGAGTTTGGAGGGTGATGCGGTGTGCTTCTTCGGACTTTTCAAACGAAGCGACAGTCTGGGGAGTCTTGCGCATTTTGCGGGCGACTTCTCTTATGGTGATTCCGAGCGCTTCCCTTAGGGCACGTAGCCAGCCACGTTTTGGCCGGGTGACGGAGTGAGTTTCGGCAAAGGATTCGAGGCTTCGATCAAGTTGTGTGAGCCTCAATTCGCGGAATTCAGGTTTCATATGCCACGCCCTCAGAGAAATAGTATAACCTGTTTCTGTATTCAGGCAAACATAGTATAGACTGTTATTGTGCTGTACTTAACAGCATATAAGCTGCTGTCTGATGACTGTCTCTACCAAGAACCTTATTCGTTCGGGTTTGACCTCGCGCGCCCGCATAAACTCTCTCACTCGCCATGGTACAAAAAGTCGGGCTGGTCAGGACGATTAACGCGCTAATCGTACATGTGGGGTCCTGATGCGGCTCATGTCCGGTAATCCGACTTATCCGGGGTTGCGGTCCGCTTCAGAATTCAGCTGATGAATCAACGAACCAACGATTCGCTGTGAGCGTTCGGAAGCAGAGTAGTAGACTGTCGCGCAATAGAGGTTCGATTGATGAGCGCCCTACGCACGGTTGGAAAGTGGTTCCTTCGCTTTTGTTTTTTAGTGATTTTGGTTGTCGCACTCACTTGGTCGAGCGTTCATGTCTCGCGTGCCTATTATCTCCGCCAGGCGCAACAGCCACCATCAGCTTTCATAGTCGAGAACGCGCCATTGATCGCTTTGATTCATGCACGCGTGATTGATGGCACCGGGGCGCGAGCCCAGGACGAACAAACGCTGATACTGGCCAACGGAACGATCGCGGATGTCGGCCCAACCGCCTCCCTCGCCGTGCCAGCCGGTGCGCGAGTGATCGATCTCTCGGGCAAGACTGTTTTTCCTGGTTTGGTTATGCTGCACGAGCACCTCTTCACCACGTCACCGGATAACACGCCTTCGAAGCGTCTCCTGGTCGAACAGCCCGTCTCATTTCCCCTCCTATATCTCGCATCCGGCGTCACCACCATGCGCACCACGGGGAGCATAGATCTGACCGCGGACATCGGCATCAAGCGCGCGATTGACTCTGGTCGCCAGCCGGGCCCGGATATCGTGCTCACCGCGCCCTATCTTGAAGGCCAGCCTCTGCTTTTCTCGCAGATGCATGCGCTCGCAAACGCAGACGAGGCTCGCAGCGCCGTGGACGCTGCCGCCGCGCAAGGCATCACCTGGTTCAAAGCCTACATGCACATCACGCCCGAAGAATTGCGGGCAGCCATTGACGAGGCGCACAGCAAAGGTCTCAAAGTCACCGGACATCTTTGTTCCGTCGGATTTACGGATGCCGCCGACATGGGCATAGATGGCCTCGAACACGGCATCATGGTGGACACCGAGTTTTTCCCCGGCAAACAGCCCGGCGTATGCCCCGAGAATAACGTCGCCATTGCCGACGAGGCTAAACGCGTGGACGTAGATAGTCCTGAAGTTCAGGCCGTCATTCGTCATCTGATCGAGCATCACGTCACAATCACTTCGACTCTCGCTGTAGACGAGGACTTCGGTGGCGACCCGCAGCCAATGTCAGGGCTGGAAGGCCGCGAGCAGCACGCGCTCTGTTGGCGATGTTGGATGGAATACCTCACTATCCGCCGATTCTTGCTGCCAAAAATCACCCTGCCAAATCTGTCCACAAAGCAGATGCGCTTCGAACGCGAGTTTGCCGCGGCCGGCGGAATGCTCGTCGCCGGCTCCGACCCTACCGGGGATGGTGGCACTGTCGCCGGATACGCCGACCAGCGCGAGATCGAGTTGCTGGTGAAGGCTGGTTTCTCGCCGGTTGAAGCGATTCACATCGCAACTCAAAACGGCGCCGAAGTGCTCGCCCGAAGTGATCAAATCGGTTCGATAGCAAGAGGTAAGCAGGCGGACTTGGTTGTCGTCACCGGCGACCCCTCGACAAATATTTCCGACATTCGAAATGTGGGTTTCGTCTTCCACAAAGGCATTGGGTACAGCTCGGCAAAACTTTTCGGCGCAACGAAAGGCCTCGTGGGTGTCGAGTGACGCCTGTCTGCTCGAGTCAGTGCCCGGTTAACGCGCTCACCGGAGATGTGAAGCGCTATTTCAAATGTCCGATATTCTCGGCGCTCCACGCATTTCAAGCCTTTGGGAATTCTGAAAAGCCCCCACGCAACAACGGCTTGCGGGGCGCCCTCGCGGTCGAGTGACCTCAACGGTCAGGGCCGCCCGCCCTTGCAAGGGGGGAGAAGGTGACCCAAAACCTCTAGTATCCGGTGTGACAGAGAATGGGAGCGGTTCAAAAGAATTAAACGTCGTATAATCTCGTGCGCGCAACTGGGGGAGCAGAACATATGAACGTACAAGAACAAATCAAGAAGTATATTACCAGCCAACCGGAGCCAAAACGCAGTGACATGCGAGAATTGCATCGGCTCACACTTCAAGTGTCACCAGAATGCAGATTATGGTTCTTCGGTGGTAAAGACAGCAAAGATCATCCTGTTTCCAACCCTACGATTGGATATGGATTTCATACAATAAAATACGCCAATGGAAAAAGTAGAGAGTTTTTTAAAATTGGTGTGAGCGGAAACAAAACCGGAATCTCTGTCTATATTCTTGGTCTCACAGATAAGAAGTACTTAGCCAAAACGTATGGAAAAAAACTAGGCAAGGCGAGCGTGACCGGATATTGCATTCGGTTCAAAGCTCTAAAGGATATAAACATCGAGACGCTTGAAGCGGCAGTACGATATGGGCTTGCAGCTCAGAATGAAAAAGGCAAGCTGACGAAATAATTCCACTGTTAAAGGCAAGCAGTTATCGATGTAAAGGCGCTCCAGTCTACGACCCCTACAGCCCTGACCCGCGCCACAAAGCCATTCTCTATAAAACGAGTCTCCCGCAATAGTCGTGCGGCTCTCTGTCAGCGCTCCTTGCCTTTCTCTGTTTGCCGTTGCCCACTGCGGAAGTATCACGGGCTAACCGGAAGTAATCCACTCGCCTGGATTAACGCGGTTACCGGACATGTTCGGTTATCCGACTAAATAGGGACTCAATGTGGTAACTTCCGAATTGCCGACAATACTTCCATAATTCTGGCCGAGCCCCGTTCAGGTCGTCTTGGGTTGGCGGTTCGTTCACCTGCGGCTACGCCAGCACCAGCTCATTTCTGGGCCAACAGAGAGCGTGCGTCTCGAAGTTCGGGCCGGTCTCCATCGGCATGCTGGCAGATGGCCAAGAGCTTCGCATAGTATGTTTTCGCCTTCTCTTGATCGCCCGAAAGCTTGGCCGCGCGCGCCGCGCCCGATAGGGCGTTGAAACGATTTGGCGCCGTGCGCAGCGTGGCTTCGAACTCAATCATCGCTTGCGCAGGCTGCTTCAGCTCCAGCAACATCTCCCCAAGCAGTTCGCGAGCTGGCAGGATGACTCCTGGGGTGACGTTGTTCTTGTCGGTCCGGTCCTCATGCTCAGCGGCAAAACGCATCTGGGTGAGAGCGTTTTCGGGATTACCCTTGGCCAGGGTGATCCATGCGGTGGCAGTCTGGCGTTGGATATCCACCTGGTCAGCCCAATAGCTGTCGTTGACTTGGGTAAGCGTGTCACGCAGGGATGCGAGCTGCTGTGCCTCTTTTTCGGCAACATCGATTTGCCCGGTATGTGAGGCGCCGAGGGCTCGCGCGAAATGGAGGTTCGCTTCCGTCCACGCTGCCCTTCCGCCGGGAAAAGTATTCGGCGGTATAAAAAGCGCGGCGGCTTCTGCCCAGCGATGCCGCTCCACAGCGTAGCGCGCAGGCGAAGCGCCCATGGCGTACAGCCAGTTCATGTATTGGGGATCATCGGAGCGCCCTGGCGCCGGGGATGCGAGCGCCTTTTTTGCCTCGCGATCCTGTGCGCCCTGGAGATAGGCATAGATCAGGTAGTCCTTCGCGTGGAGCTCGTTACCCGGTGCGTTGTTTTTTTGGGATGAAGCTGCCGAGGCCAGGTTGGAATCGATAGATTCTTGCCACAAGCCAAGCCGCGTGAAGATGTGAGACGGCATGTGGAGCGCGTGCGGTGAGTCTGGCGCAATCTGGGCGTAACGTCGCGCCGCATCCAAAGCCCTGTCAGCCAGCGGTGGATAATCGTAGGCATGAATCATGTAGTGAGCTATGCCGGGGTGTTTCGGTTGTTCTGCAAATAGTGGCTCAAGGATCGCGCCAGCCTTTTTCTGATTCACATACGTTTTGTCGGTTGGCGGCGCGGTGGCGAGGAGTGCCAGCGCATAAAAAATCGCGGCCTCGTGGTCGTCAGGGTAGCGCGCTTGCAGCTGATCCATGGCCTTTTCGTAAGCCAAGGCGCGAGTGCGGTAGTCGAGTTGCTCGGCGCCCTTGTAGAACGTCTCGATCGCCGCAATATAGTCGAGTTCGCGCTGTGTCTTGGCACCAGCTAACTTTGCTTTTTCTACCGCGGCAATTCCTGCTTCTAGATCAGCCGGGCCGGGCGCTTGCCAGACCTGGTGGTAGTACGTCATGGCGACTCCCCAGTAGGCCATGCCGCACGACGGGTCTTTCTGTGCAATAGCAGCGAAGGTGTCGCTAGCCTTCTCGTACCAAAAAGAATGGAGCATCGCTACGGCGCTGCTAAATTCCGGCTGAAGTGATGGTTCGCAGGAAACGGAGAAACTCACTTTGCCGAGTTTGCCCGGATCGCCTGCGGGATGCTCGTGTTGGGCAACCCCTGGTGGCACGAATGCGGCGCACACGCCCACAAGCAGCACCATGCAAATGAAGGTGAGTCGTTTCATGCTGGTCTCCCTGGTTGCTGATTGGCCTAAAATGAAGACGCCGATTAGTTAAGAATCCGTGTGACCCATTCTTGGTCGCGACCCCAATGAAGTCAAGCAAGGCATCAACACAGTTGCGCACCTGGTGTTCGCAGCGAGCATCTGATGTTTATTAGCCTGTCCGCAGAATTGACCACGTTCGCAACGGATCATAGCGTGTTCGCGGAATTCAGGTCCGGGTGACGGGCTAACCGGAAGTAATCTACATGCCTGATTGACGCGCGAACCAGAGGAGTGAAGCATTACTTCAAATCTCCGGTAATCTGACTAATCGTCCACTGACAGCCCGAGAGGCTCCCTGAGACTATCTCCTTGGGCTGTGACCCGGAACTAATGAAGCTTGGCGTATTCGGACTCGGCCGCGAATAGGATAGGAATGTCCGCATCGGCGTCTTTCCATAGAGTGAGGAAATCCTTGTAGGCAGCGAGTGCGCGAGTGCGGGT
>CAVRXT010000004.1:0-53580 GCA_963725285.1 uncultured Acidobacteriota bacterium
CTCTCCATTTTGCCGGGCACGCCCAGCACGAAATCCATGGCGTCCTGATTGCGTCCAGCGGCGCGAATTTCCTTCGCGCGAATTTCCTCGCCGGCGTAGCCGAGAAGCAATCCGTCTCGGGAAGCGCGAATCCCAATCCGACCGGCGGGTGACCGCGACTGTAGAAAAAAGGTATGCCCGTCAGCAGTCACGACGATCGCATCTCCATCGTTAGAAGAAAGAGTGAGCTGGGAAGGATGAAAAATTCCCAGCACCCCGATGCGGACCACATGCGCAGCCGCCAGCGAACCGCTCAACAACACAGATAACAGGAATGCCATCCACGTCCAGCGCACCCCTCTACTCCTCCATCCGGCTCAGCATGCGGGCGGCGGTTTCCGCGGCCTTTGCTCCCGCCACTCCGTGCACCCGGATCAACAGCAGGATTTCCGGTTGTTGAGCAGGCGCGAGCACCACCACGAATCCGTCGGCGGGAGCGCGTGCTGTGTGGGTACACGAAGCAGTTCCGGTCTTGACGAAAGCGCCGGAGCCCTTCAGCGCCCGGCCGACGGCGGCTCCCGTTCCATGCTGTTCGGACTGCAGCATCCCGGCCAACAATTCCCGGACTCCAGGCTGGTCGCGGCGGCGATACAGTTCGAGGTAGGCACGCGCCATGCGCAACGGCGAAATCTTCCATTGTTCGCCAAGACCAATAAGGCTCCGCTTGTTCAAATTCGTTGAAGGAGATTCCAGGCCGAAGGCGCTGGTCACCGGAAGAAGTTGCTCGGCGCTGACGTTTTCAGCCAGCAAACGAAAATAGGAGTTACAGGAAACGGAGATCGCCGAGACGATGTCGAGTGTTCCGTGAGGGCGCGCTTGCCAGCAGCCACTCGCTTGGCCGCCGCATGCGTAGACCGGATACTGAAAATCATGCGCGCCGGCATACGCGAGCGCGGTAAACGGTTTAACCAGCGATCCCAGCGCAATGGAATGGTCGTAATTCTCCCAGCGGCTTACCAGTAGCCCTCCCGAGTTCGCGTCAAGCAGCAGATAGGAGGTATCGTCGGTCGAGAAGTCACGCTCCAACACTCGGACGGCCGATTGCGAAAAAAGAGTAGGCGGAGGAGTGGCCGAGATGGAAGGCTGTGGATCGCGCGCACACAAACCACCCAGCAGCACAAGAAACAGCATCGAAGATATTCCGAGCCTGCTTAGTGCACCCATTGGTAGGTGACCGTCTCGCTTAACTTGTCGCCCGCATCATGGGCCACCACCTGGATCGAGGCTAGCCGATCCAGTGCGGAGCTCAAGCTACCGATATTTCCAGAGAAGAAATCCGGAGCGCCGGCGGTTCCCGAGCCGCCCGCGGACTTATCGAGAAGTCCGGCCAGGCGGACAAAATTTCCGCTCTCTCGTTGGTGATCGAACCCCGCGGCAAAATCCGCAGGCGTCCGGTTGGTCTTTTGATCGGTGTTGGCCAGCAGGCTGGTCAGCAACTCCGGGTGGTCAGAAATAAGCAAATACTTCCCTCGCACCGCGGCGTTCAACGGCCATAGGCCGTCGAGTTGGATGTACCCGGTGTTTTTTTGCCACTCCAACCCCAAGTCTTCGGTGGTGAAACTCGAGCCAACAAAACTGACCAGCGACGAACGCACCGCGGATTCATTCCAATCCGACTGGCCGAGCAGCGCTACAGCGGAGTGCATGTGGACAAAAACTCCGTCTTTATCCTCTTCCGTGGACTGAACCCGCAAGATGGCGGACACCGGATTCGCGGCAAGCAGGTCTTTCAGACCGGCAGCGCTATCAACCGGCGCAGAAGCCGTCGTCAGCGGTTGATCGATGCGCGTTTCCAAGTCCGTGCTGGCGCCGGTCTCACCCTTGCCGAGTTCCACCTGCGGAGCGAGTTGCTGGGCGGCGGCTGGGCCCTGATGCGGAGCGAGAATCTTGGTTTCGAGAAGCGCGAGGCAATCCGCCGGGGTCGGGTTGGCCTTTGCCTCGTAGAATCCCGCCTGCGCGGGAACCAGGTGCAGGATCTCCGCAACACCGGCTGGCCCTGCCGCTCCCGAAGCGTCGCCATCGGCAGGAACTTTCCGCAATAGAACGCGCTCTTCCCGATATTCCGTTCCCGAACGAATCAGATCGGAAATCGCCGCAGAATATTGCTTCATGTCGGTGATGTTTTGCTGCGACCAGTAGGAACGAAAGTAAGGGCTCGGCACGATCTTGTTCAGGTTGAGCACCATTCGCAAGTCACCCTCCGCGCCCGCCGAGGCGATCGATTGCGACCACCAGGCTTCCGTTTCGATCGACTTCGCGTCCCCACCGGCCATCAGCTGGAGTGCGCCCGCCAGCAAATCTTCTCGCGTGGCGAGCAACAGGTAGTCACTGGTGACCGCGAAGGCTACCTCTCTCCCGGATTCAGGATCGTGCCGCAAGAAAAATGTAACGCCTCCGGCACCGCGCGTTTCAAACTCCGAACGTGTCAGCCACAGCGCCGACTGCGTCGAACTTGCGGCCGGCAACCGGGTGATATACAGAAACTCCAGTTTCCCGATGTCGAAGATGGCCAGCGCGCTCTGTTTGCCGGCCACTTGCCGCGCAAGGTTCGCATCCGCCGGAACTCCCGCGGCCTTCGAGAATTCCGCGTTGGCATCTTTGAGGCGGAGGAATAGCCGCGAACGCGAGAAAACTTCATAGTTGCCGCCCCTCAACCAGACCTGCTTCTCGCTGGAATCGCCCCAGTCCGAGAGAAGCGCAGAGAAATCCTTGGCCTGAAGATACAGCAAAGCCCCGCAGGGAACATAGCGGGACAGCACCGGCGCCGAAGAGCTTGCCGTCTGGTAGGCTCCCCAGCTAATTCCAATGCAGCCGGCCGCGATCAGAAGGAAAATGATTCCGCGCCTCATGGTTTTTCTCCCGACTTCGCGGCCGGCTTGGTGGACCCCTCCGACGCTGCTACCAGCCGCGGTCTCACCAGCCGGTCCTGCTCCAAAGCGGCGTGAAGCATGGGCTGCCGTGCTGCGTTAAGTTGATCGCGACGCAAACGCGCTCTGGCGTCATTGATCTGGGCGGCAATCTCCTTTCGCCTGGCCGGGCTTTTTTCGAGCTTCTGGGCCGCCCGGAAGTGTGCGAGGGCTTCTGAAAAGCGATGGAGGCGCATCAGAACGACGCCGGCCGACTGCGCCAGTTGCCCCTGCTGTGCCAGAAGAAGGTTGGTCGCACCATCTAGGGGCGGCGACTCTTCATCTTGCTCGGTGGAGTCTTCATCGGCGTTGCGAATCTCCTGTTCGCCGGCAGCGTTGCTAGGCGCCACTTGACGCATTCGCTGTTCGCGCAACAGGCGGTCGATGGCAGCCATCGCGAATTCATCGGAGCGCACCGAAGCGGCCGCCTGAAACAACGGAATGCGCGCATCGTCGCGCCCGAGTGTGTCCGCCAGCGCATTGGAGAGGATTTGTATTTTTTCCTGCGGGGTGGCGGAGTTTTGCGCCGCTCGCAGGCGCGCGTCATAGAAAAAGGCCCGATCCGCAGCGGCAATGGAAATGCTCTGGGAGTCGCCGGCGAGCAGCGTCAATTCCGCGCTGCCGAACTCCGATCCATGCCTGACCCCGGAAAGCACCACCGCGGCTTCGACGCGCTGGTTGTAAGGATTCTGCGGAGCAGCAGCAATACTCGCCAGCCCTTCTTGCGCGCCGCTGGTGTTCGCCCCCGCGGCGATTTGCGCTTGGGCTAGCCGCGCGCGGAACGCGGGTTCCCACGGTGTGGACTTGGCCAACGGCTCAAGAAACGCAATCGCCTCCGCGGGGTGTCCGGTCTTTTCGAGGAGCGACGCGGCCGATTCCATGTTCTCGTAGGGATTGCCCACGACAGCCACCAGTCGACGGAGCAGCTCGACGGCGCCCAACGCGTCGCCGGAATCGATACGAATCTGGGCAAGGCCAAGGAAGTTGGCAGCCACCAGTCTGTGTTCATCGATTTCGCGCGCGAAGACGAACTCCAGAATCTTGCGGGCAGACTGCTTGTCGTCCGCTTCGAAGATCTGGCGCGCGGCGATTTGAAGTATTTCCGCGCCCGGCGCGGTGTCGGGGTCGGAACGATAGCCCGCAATTGTTCCATCCAGACGGCCCAGTTGCGCGGCGATTCGCAGGTCGAATGGAACAAGGGCGGAGGCATCGCCGCTTTGCAGATCGCGCGGTAAGGCCACCAGGAATTCATCGGCCTGCGCGAACTGTTTCGTATCGATCAAGTATTTTAGCCAACGGATTTGCCAGGAACGCAATTCGCTCTGGGCGCTTTCCTTTTCGACACCTTCCGCTTTGGCGAGATCGCTTTGCTTGCTTTCCAGAATCCGCTGGTAGATTGGTCCGCGCTGTTCAAGCGGAATCCACTGCGCGGCCACGACATCTCCCAAAATCGAAATGGGATCCCGGGCCGACGAAGAAACGGCCAACAGCCAGATCGTCGCCGTGGCGGGATCGCCGGCGGCGGTATACGCGCTGTGCAAGAGCGCGTTCGAACGGTAGTTGCCATTGCGGTGCAGGTATGTGCGCACCACTGAATCTAAATCCGGCTGCAGTGCGGCGAAGAGATGTCGTGAATGAAGATGCTCGCAAGCTCGTCCGAAATCGGACCAGAAGCTTTCTGGAACACGGGTGCTGTCCATCTGTTTCGATAAAGTGGAAAAGACGAGTTTCCATTCGGCAATCGCTTCGGACCGTTTGCCGTCTTGGTAGTAAGCCAGGGCCAGTCGATCGTGCATCTCGGTCTGGCCCGGCGATAATTCCAGCGCGTGCTGGTAGTCGTCAATGGCAGGCTGTGTATCGCCATTGCCGGCGTAGTAGTCCGCGAGGGTTTGATAAGCGGACCAGGAGGCGGAGCTCTGCTCCAGTATCGCTGGCAGGAAATCTTCAGGAGCGCCCTGCTTGGTGTCACGGAGATATTCGCCGTAGCGCGATCCGTAGTAGAACCACACGTCACCGGCGAGCTGATTGTTGCGGTCCACGGATTTGCCAAGACGCTCCCCGATCGATTGATCGCCCAGAGCCGCCCGGAAGGCGTTGTTGACACTCGACGAGCCATCCTTCAAATAGAGTCCCACCAGCGCGGTGTAAGAGCGCTCCCAAACTGGCGGACGCGAGCGCGCTCGTTCGGCGATGACCGCGCCAGCCAGCTCAGCGTCGCCGGTGCCCACGGCAAAGTCGGCCGCTTGCTCTCCGAAGGGAGTCCAGGAAGATGCAATCCGTACCAACTCTTTCGGCTGCTTCTCCAAGAGCAGCTCAAAGAAGTGTCTTTGTAAGTCGCCTCCGACATACATCGGTGGCACGCTGGCCAGCACCCGCAGCTCGCCGTCGGAATCGCCCGCTGCGCGATAGGCTTCCGCTGCGGCCAGCAAGGCCGTGGGCCGCTGGGCGGACCGCTCGCGAGGAGCAAAGCGCTCCAGTTGTGCTCCCAGCTCGGCATAGTGCACGCGCTGCCGCTGGACTTCGACGAATTCGGACATTTGTCCCATCAGGGCCGGCGTATTTTCGGGGGATTTCATCATGATCTCGTAACGCCAGCGGGCCTCCTCTTCGGCGAGTCCAGCGCTGTGGACCAGCGGAAGAGCGAAAAGATTGGCGTCTTCCAAATTCATGGGCCCGCGAATGCCCTGCGCAAAGGCCGCGAATGAAACTTTCTCTTCCGGCGTGAAATAGCGCGCCACCGCCGCACCCATTTCCGTCATCGCTCCCTGCATACCGGTTCTGGCGTTGTCCTTTCGGACTTGCAGCGCGTGCCCGCGCCATTCTCTATCGGACAGTCCAGCGACGCCTTCTTTGGCCACTTGTTCTTGGACGACCGGAAACGAGGAGGACGCCGCGGAGAACGCGGTTTGAAGAGTGGCGTACGCTTTCTCCTGCTGGCGAAGGCGGGTCATCACCCGGGTATAGAGTTTTGCGCCTTGGTGGTATTGGGGCGACGCCAGGAGATCGCCACCGGCGATGCCGACGCCTTGCTCGGCGAAGGTCCGCGCTTTTTCCAGAATTCCCCAATCTTCCAATTGGCGGGCTGCCTGAAAATAATTCTCGGCGCGCTCGGGTCGCACATCGATCAACGCTGTTTTGAGCGCCGCTACGGCGTCGTCATTGCGTCCCTGACGGGCGCGCAGTTCAGCAATCTTCTTCATCCACTGCGGATCTTTGTAGGCCAGCTGATAGATCCGCTCGTAGTCGTCAACGGCAGCGTCAAATCTCAGCAGGCGCTCCGCCAGGGCAGCGCGGGCGATTCGCAAATCGGCGCGGTCGGGACGAATCACGATCGCCTTTTCGTAGGCATCGATGGCCGAAGGAAAGTCCTCCCGGTTGGTCTGGATTCGTGCCAGCACCATCGGCCAGCGGAAATCGCGGGGAGACTGCTGGACCGTCTTCGTATAGAAATCCACTAGCTGCGCTTGACGCTTGTAGCGTAGAGAGTACAGCGTCGCCTCCACCACCAGCCCCTCGTCTTCCGGAAAGCTATTGATGATCTCTATGTACTGGTCGACTGCGCCCGAATAGTCGTTCCGCTTGGTCAGCGCGGGAATCAGCCCCCGGCGAAGCGCAGCAATCCGGCTCTTGCGCTCATCCAACGATAGCGGAGCGCTTCGAAATTGCGATATCTCGTTGAGGTAAAACTGTTTCAGCCCCTGCTGATCGCCGGCTGCTGCGTAGGTGTCGGCCATGGCCGCGAGATACTGGCTATCGTAGGGAGAATTCTTCAGTAGCGGCTCGATCAAAGCGCGTGCCTGTTGGTACTGGCGGGCTTCGGTGGATTTGCGCGCCGCCTCAAAAGTGAACTGCTTGCCCAGCGCAGGATACGCATCCTTCGCAGCTTGCTGCAGGACGGCAATGGCCTGCGGGTAGAGTTTTGCGCTCCAGTAAAAATCGACGGTGGCGCGTACCACACCGAGTATCTCGGGATTTTCCCGGTACACCGCTTCTATGTTACGCTGCGCGGAAATGAAGTCCTTGCGGCTTTCATACAACCGGACCAGCGAATAACGTAACTGCAATCGCGTGACCGGATCGGTGGCCAGAGCCGTCTGCTTTTCCAGCGCGTGTTGCCGCACCACCTCCAGCGATCTCGGCAGGGCAAGAGTTTCAATCTCCGCTGCCTGTTCGATAGTGGTGGCGCTGTCGAGCGCGAGATCCAGGAGGGCTGCCAGTTCCGATCCGCGATTTTCAGCTTCGAGGACGCGCACGCGCAGATTGACGGCAGACATGGCGTACCGCGAATCGGTGGCCAGCCTCTCCGTTTCCTGGTTTACCAGGTCGCGGAATTTGGGCCGGCGTGCCAATTCCAGAAGGCGCGTCTGGGAGGGTGATTCACCGTCGACGGCCAGCGCAGCATTCGCATATTCAAGAATGGCGTGGGAGTAGTCGCGTTGGGCCTCATAAATCGCGCCTTCTTCGTAACCGTAGAGAGTTTCGTCGCCCAGCCTCTTCCGGCCCTCTCCCAGAACCCGCAGCGCATTGTCAAAATCGTAGTAGTCCCAGTAGATGGTGGCGGCCTCTCGGTAGCCACGCGATTCTCCCGGTGCGACTTTGGGAATGCGCTCCCAATACGGACCGGCGTTTGAAAGTAACCCGCGGTCCGAATAAATGTCGCCAATTCGCGCAAGAATCCTGGTGTCCGTTGGATTTGCGGCCAGCAGGTCTTCCTCGATCTTCGCGGCCACGTCCGTTTTAGTGGGATCGAAATACGCGAGAGAACGAAACACGGAAGACGCGGTATGACCCAGTTCAGGCTCAGCGGGATATGCGCTGGCCAGCGCCTTCAGCACCGGCGCGCTCTCTTCATAGTGCGAGCGCCAGAGATTGGCTTGCGCCAAATATTGCGCGGCAGCGGGATTGTGGCGAACGAAGTCCTCCCAAGAGCCCTTCTCTGGCGCAGGAGCTTGCTGCTTCAATGCGGCCAGTTCCGATTCCAGCTTCCCATTGGCGCTGAGGAATTCGAAGTATTGGTTGCGCAGATCGGGCTGCTCCAACCAATGGTCGCGCAGCAATTTTTTCCACGCCGCTTGATTGAAGGTGGACTTACTGTGGTAGGCCCCGAGCAGGTTGCGGACAAAGTACGGATTGTGAGGAAACCGCTGGTTGGCGTATTGATTCAATCGCAGATTCATTTCCGGAGTGCCGCCCGAAATTGATTGAAAATATTTCTCGAGGGCGCTGCCGTCAAACTGTTTGACGGCTTCGCGCGTAAGTTCCTCGAATTCCGCGTTCTTTCGGTAGCGGAGGTAATACCGCGCCAGCTTGTGGTACCAGGAGCGGTCGGCAAAACGCGCCATCGCCCGCCGGTAAATTTCTTCTTGTTCCGCGCCGAGCTTGTTTTGCTCCAGAAAAACCGCAAGGCGCTCGTACAGACCGGGATCGTCCGGATGGTGATCGATTTCGCGCCGGAGCACTCCCAGGGCTTGCGGGATCTGCTGCATTTCCACCAGCCGGGCCAAGTAACGCTCCAGAACCCGAGAGTACTCCGGCGATCGAGGGCCACCCGGCACCGGGTTTTGCGTGGCGTTCAATTGGAAGGCATCGTCCTGTTCGGCCTGTTGAGGACCGGCAGCGCCTGATGCATCGTCATTGGAATCGCCGGAATCGCTCTGTGGTTCGCGGTCGCTTGGTGGTGATGCGGAAACCGGAGGCTGCCCGGAAAATCTCCCGGCCGCGCCGACGCCTGGACCGAGCGGGATTTGGTCCGCCCTGGACGCCAGTTCTTGCAGAATAGAATCGTAGATCGCAAATTCATCCTGCGCCTTATGCAAACGTGCGTCCGCGTCCGCCATCAGCAACGCGACTCTGGTGCGCTCGGTCGCCTCCGGAAAGGTGGCCAGGAATGTTTGGCCACCATTGCGCACCGCTTCGCTTTGCGCACTGCTGGCATAAAATTCCAGCAGCCTGGCGTGCAGTTCCGCGCGCCTCGCGGCGTCCGGAAAATCCTTATCCAACAAGGCCAGCAGCTCCGCGGCTCGCGAGCGATGAAAATAGGATACGGCGCGCTGCTCTTCCTCCGAATACTCGCTTTCAGGAGAAGTGGTGTTTAGGATCAACGAGAGAATGCCGTTGAGATAGCCCGGACCCTGATCCATGGTAACGATGTCTTTGTACATCGAGAGTTCCCCGCTGCCCAGGCGCATCGGGGTCTCTGGGGCGGTGAGCAGCATGGCGGTCAGATGGGTCAGGGCGCGTTCCTGCGCGTCGTTCGCTCCTTTGGTGTTATACAGGGCAAAGTAATACCGCGCTGCTTCTGGGTACGCGTGAATGTCTTCGAGCAGCCGGCCACAGATGTAGAGTTCTTGCGGCGTCCAAGCGGATTTCCTCGCTTCCTTGCGCAACCGCAAAGTGGTGATGGCTTGCTGCGCCGCGTCCAGCTTTCCCTGTTGCTGGTAGTAGTAAAAGATGCGGGTGGTGGCATTCAGGTCTTCCGGATGGGCAGCCAGCGCCGCCTGCGATTGATCCAGAAACTTGCGAAGACTCTGGGTTCTGCCAAGAAGATCGAAATAGCTCGCCACGAGTTGCGGATCCCACAGCGGTTGAAAACTCTTCTCGTACACCGCCAGACCCCGCTGAATCGATCCCTGCCGGTATTCGACCAACGCCTTGGCGCGTACCCGAAAAATATCGTCGCTCGGAAACTGTTTCTGATAGTCGGCGATCAATTCGTCCGCGCCGTTGTATTCCTTCTGCTTCACCAGATACTGCAAAAAGCGCGAGTACAGTCGCGGCTCTTGCGGATACCGGGCAATCCAAGCGCGATACTTGGCGATCGAGACGTCTTTGGGCAGGCCTTGCGCTTGAATGATGGCGAAGATGCGTTCGAACGCGCACCACGAACGCTGTTCGCTCGCAGGGGTGAGCCGTTCGGCTCCATCCGGCGGCGCACCGGCGACCAGCAAGAGCGCGGCAATTTCATCCTGCGGCCGCAACCTGCGATGGTAGAAATCCGCGAGCGCCTGTTGCGCGGCCACTTTGTCCGCTGACTTCTCTACATAAGCCTTCCAATCCGATTCGGCCGCGCTGAAGTCCAACTGCTGCTCATCTTCGAAGGCCCGCAGCGAGTAGAGTTCGGCGTCTGCCGGTTTCTGTTGAATCAGGTCGCCCAGCGCAGGACGGGTTTCCGCGGGAGGCCTGCGGAAGAGGATCTCACCATAGGGCAACGACATGCTGCGAAAGAATGCCCGCTCGATATCGGTTCCGCCTTCAACGTTGCGGATCCAGTGCGGCAAGGCTCCTCTGGCGGCTGCCACCCAGCCCGTGGTCATCAGCGTCAGTGCCATGGCTCCGCAGCACGCGCGCATCTTGGATGAGAAATCAGGGAACGATTTCAATGTCCACCCCCTGCGATCCCATGTTGTGCGCTATATCTTCCGCGGTCACCGTGAGCCGGTGGATTCCCGGTATCATTTGCTCGGGGATGATCAATTGGCCGGTATTCGCGCCGGCCTGGGAATCCCACCTTAGGCCCACCGGAGCTGCTCCCTCCAGGCGCGCCACCAAAGTTCGCGTGCTTTGCGATGCCGACACTTTCAGGTCCAGCATCTGTCCGCGCTGGTAGCGCTTGCGGTCCAGCCTGATCTGTACGAGGGGCGTCTTGCTGGCAATTACAAATGTTTTTGCTTCGCGATAGGTGTGGCCGGCGCGGTCCCTCAGAATGAGGCGCACACTGTAAGTTCCATCCTGCATATCCGTGGGCGCGAAAAATCGTGTTTGCCAGGTGTCTTCATCGGATAAGTACCGGAGTTTCTGCATAAGTCCAAACGGGAATAGGGCGACAACCGAAACGATCGAATCGTCGGTCTGGACGCGCAGCACCGGATCACCCGGGCGGATCACCCTGGGCCTCAGCAGCGCCCGTGGCGCTGCGAGAAAGGATGTATACGGCGTCACAAACTTGTATTGCCGCGCCAGGCGGATGATTTCATCGATCGCGGATTGGTCTTCGCCTTCTCTTTGGATTTGGTCCAGCAATGCGTCCACTCGAGCCCGGGCCCACAACCGGGGCAGTTGCGGGTGATCGAACGATTCGCGCGGAAGGTTAGGTTTCGCGGAGATCGCCAACGGCACGGCGTCGCGGACTCCTCGGACGGTGAACTCCGTATCTGGCTGAGCTTTCTGGAACCGTCCCACCCACATGGCCATCGAGCCGGAGAAAGCAGAATCTTGCAATGGGTACACGGAATCCACCGCTGTTTCTGGGGCTACGCCGAGTTGCAACTGGCCGACGGGGATTCGGCCGATCTTGGAAAGAAACGACGCCAGTTTGAAGTCCATCGGCTCGGTCGAGAGCACGTTCTCGAGCACTCCATCTTCGCGTGCCAGCATCTTCAGCAGGGGCAGATTGGCATCGTCGCCCACGCCGAATATGTAGGTCTTCGGACGGCTGGCTGCGGGAATTGTTTTCCACGCAGTTTCGTACCACCCGGCCAGCCTTCCATTCTGTATCGGGCCGCGGCTTGCTCCTCCGTCACTCAGCAAAACCAGGTACACTTGGCCGGCTGAACTCGACGATTGCCGCAGTCCGTCCTCCAGAGCCCGCCGCAAATCGGTCCCCCCGCGCAGCCGGCTGGCGCGCACGAAATCGAGGGCGCGTTGAATTGTTCCGTTGTCGGCCGCAACCGCCGATGGCTGAAAACTCTGTAGCCGGCTGTTGAAAAGCAGCACGTTAAACTTATCGCCAGGTTTCAGTGTTCGCAGCAGCGTTTCGAGCGCTTGGTAGCTTCGTTCCAACTTCTCCCACTGCATGGAAAGAGAGGTATCCAGCAGGATGATTAGCGTCTTCGCGGGTCCGGAGGCTTCGCGGACGCCCGCCATCGCCGGGCTTTGGCCCGGCCCAATTCCCAACAACGCTTCCGCGGCAAAGAAGCCGGGTTCGTTGTTGCTGCGAATGGGAGCCGTCTCGGTGGGCGAGGGCTGCGCGCTCACCGGGTCACGATGCGTAATCACTTCAAGGGTATCGCTGCCGGCGCGATCCAGGTCGAAGGTCACGACAAAATCCTCCGCCAGGCTGACGTTTTGCCCTTCGAAGTGGCCTTTGATCCGGTGCGGCGTCTCGTCCTCCATCGTCCACGGGTACGCCTTTGCAGCGGCCTGAAAGTGATTCATCGCGTGGGCGGAATGTAATTCAAAATTGATCCGGAAATGACCGGCAGACTGCGCCTGATAGGCGTCTGGCCGCAAGGGAATCGCGAAATAGCTTTTCAGGTTTTCGACCTGCATGGACTCGTGATATTCGAGTTCCAGGCGCTTGGTGCCGAAGGCCGGAATGGGCACGATGCGCGCGCTGAAGATGGCGCTTTGCTTAGCTTCCTCTGCGCCGCGCTCGCCCATTTGCAGCAGACCGGGATCGATCGCCTGTTGATTCAACTGTTGGTAAATTTCTTTCGCCCGCTTGCGCTCCATAATCACCGCGGGAATCCGCGTGGGCCCGTCCCAGACCGCGAAATCGGAAACCGTGGCGCGCGAAGGCAACGCGAAAACGTAGTTGCCCTCTTCGATCGCGTTGGTATGATTCGCAAATACCTGTCGTACGAACACCCGCGCATCGCCGTTGTCGATCTCTACCGTTATTTCCATCTCTTCCAGGGAAAGGATCGCCGGATCGGGCTGGGCCTTGTCCCGCGGAATCAATACGCCGCCGTCCGCGAGCGCCGCGCCAGGGGCGATCAATAAGAGCAGAACCGCGGTCAGCGTTTTTCTCATGGCTGCAGTTTCTGCTCCTGGATTCGCACCAATCCGTTGTCGGTTCCCACGTAGATATAATCCTTGCTCGCCGCGAGCGCGGTGACGTTTTGCGACGGTAATCGCTCGCGGATCACCGACCACCGCTCCTTTTCCCGGTCATACACATACAGCCCATTTCCCAGCGTCCCAGCTAGCACGTGCTGGGGCGTCACCAGCATGGCGTTGGGGTTAATCTCCATTTCAGCGGTGGCCTTCTCGAATGGGTGAAAGCGTCCGGCGCGATCCAACCCCATAATCCCGCTTCCGTAGGTGCCCACCATCCATTCGTCGCCCACCGGTACCACCGCGGTAATCCAGTTTTGTTTGAGCCCGGACGCTCCGGCCGTGTAGTTCGCGCGGACTTCTCCTCTGCCAATCACCGATAGGCCACCCAGCGTTCCGGCGATCAGCTCGTCACCGGAAACTCCCAGCGCATATACGTGGTTGTTTACCAGACCATGAAACGCGTACATGCTGCGCGCACCATCGGCGTCGAGGAACGTCAAGCCCGCCGGAGTCGCAATCGCCAGACCATCACGGTAGGCCACCACGTCGGTCACATGGTCGGCGATCAGGCCATCTGCACGCGTTAGCACCTGTTCTTGGCTGCCGGACAGCGCCATGCGGACGAGGCCATTGGCGGTCGCAACCACTACGGAGCCTGACTTCGCATCCGGCCATATCCGGTTCACGCAGAAGACGTGTTCGTCTTCCACATGCAGGACTGCTCGGGATTCGCCCGGTAAGAGATCGAGCCCGCGGTCAAAATACCCGATCCACAGTTGCCCGTCCTGGTCCTCGGCAAGCGCCGAAATATTTCGGTCGCTCAGAACTGCGGGACGCGGTTTCAACACCTGTTTCCAACCGAATCCGCGTGCTGGCAACTCGAACATGCCGCTCCGCGTTAAGGCATAGACGCGGTCGTCGGTCCCAAGGAACTGTTGCACCTCCGCGAGGCTGGTAGACTCTGACCGAGCGAAGCCGGTCCGCCGCGCGGTGAGTGGAACGCGCACCACGCCTTGATCTTCGGTGCCGACCAGCAAATCCTCGCCGCTTACCAAGAGCGAAGTAACCAGCAGCCCAGTCCCGAGCACCCGCGAAAATCGGCCTTGCTCGAATTCGGCCACCCCCAAAGCTGTCCCGACGTAGCTCTTGTCTCCCGCGATGGCAATTGCCTGCACTTGCCGATCCGGCAACCCCTGCTCTTCACCAAACAGCTCGGTGCTGCCGCCGTGCCAATGAAGAGCGCCCTGATCTAACGTGCCAACCCACAAATCGACTTCATTCCCGGCGAGAGCTTGCACGTACTGGCTGTTCAAGGTCGGATGCAGTTCTCGAATCTGTTTGCCGTCGTAGAGCAGCACCCCCCGCTTCTTGGTTCCGATTAGCAGGTGTCCCGCGGCCACCGGCAAAATTGAAGTGATCGATCGGACCGCCGCGCCTTCCGGATATATTTGCCGGAAATGTTTCCCGTCAAAGGCCAGGATTCCCTCGCCGACCGTACCCAAAATCAGCTCCGGCTCCGCTGAATCCCCCAACGTCCCTGCCGCCATGGCCACCAGCGGCGAAGACGGCAATTCTCTTCCCGCCACAAATTGTCGAAGGAGGGTACCACCAAGATCGTATTCGGATAGTCCCGAGGGACCGGCTATATAAAGATGACCCTGAAAGCGGGCGGCCTGGAGAAAAACGTCAGGTGAGCTGACCACCTCAAAATTGGCGCCATTCGGCGGCAAAAACGGCCGGACCTGGAAATGAATCTCTTGCTCGGACCGCACCTCTTGCGCGGACTGACGTAAGGTTCGAGACGCGCGCCATCCAACCAAGACGCCGGCCAAAATGACGGCAGCGAGGGCAACCCCGAGCATAGCCAAGAATGGCAACTTCCCATTTCGCCGCATGGTTACCTCTGCCAGAAGGTACAACTATAACCCGAGTTAATTCCCATCCGTGCCTTGCACGAACGGGGCCATCGCGACTCCACCCGTGAATGCTATGCCTTTGGCGCAATGCGGCTCGCTCGGTCCGTGTCGGCCGGTGGACATTGTGTCTGACCAACTGCATTCCCCAAGTGAAATCAACACGTCTGGAGGTCCGCGCCCTACCCAGCGGCAGGGCTCGCGCATCTAACGGCGTTTGAGGGCCTCGAGTTCTTCAAGCGTCCGCGGCCAATCCGATCCCAGGAGCCGGGACAAACTGCGATCCGCAAGAACCTTTCCACCAGTTTGGCATCGCGCACAGTAGTTCGTTTCGTTATCCGCATAGCGAATCCGCTGAATCTTTTCTCCACACCTTGGACAAGGCTCTCTGTACCGGCCGTGAACGGCCATGTCTTTTCGAAAAGCGGTCACCTTTTCGGGAAATTCGCCCCCCGTCTGCGGCCGCAAACGGTCTATCCACAGCTCGAGGGTATTGCGGGTCGCGACGAACAGCCTCTCCCACTCATCCGGCGTCAGCTTGTGGGTCAGCGCAATCGGCGACAATTGCGCCGCGTGTAGGATCTCATCCGAATACGCGTTGCCGATACCGCTGACTAGGCGGGGATCCGTAAGCGCCCTTTTGAGCGTGCGGTTTTCGTCCGTAAGTGCGGCGCGAAAGGAGGCCCAATCGCTCGTCAAGACCTCGATTCCACCAGGGTCGATGGAATGCAAGCCCTCCTCGCCAATGAGGATGTGCAAAGATGCACGGCGCTTCGTGCCGGCTTCGGTAAGCGCCAGAGAGCCACCGGGAAAGTCGAATGCTGCCAGATGCTGCCGGCCCGCCAGCTTTGCTCCGGGCAACCGCCAGTGCAACCGGCCAGCAATCATCAAGTGCAACACCAACCAGAGGTCGCCCTCCACACCGATGGCGATTCGCTTGCCGATTCGCCGCAGTTCGCGCACCGTCCGGCTCTCCACATTTGTAACTGGCGGTTGTACGGTTCGAAGCAGAAAAGGGCTCGCGAGTCGAACTCGCTCGAGTGGTTGTCCCACGATGCGTGGTTCGAGGGCGCTGATGTAGGCGGCAATATCCGGCAGTTCTGGCATGCCTGTCAGCTTGCAGGTCACACCCACACTTTTGCAACCTCTACTGCGCAACACAAGCTCGGCGGAAAAGGCCACTACCCGCCCAGGACGTGAATTCAAGCGTCGTCTCTTTGTATACTTCTCGGAGAACCAATGCCGGTGATGCCGCCCGGTTACGATCCAAACTCCGGTTTCATGGGCGGTCCGCTTTATCGAACCCGCGTCGGAGTGCCCGGCCGGCCGGAACTCAAGACAAAAATACGGCTCATGCCCAGCGCCGATCGATCGCCGACGGGCTAGACTTGACATCAACTTCGCCTGGAGTAGGATTCGGTCAGTCTGTGCGCACAACAACCAGTGGCTTGGTGGTCTCGAAGCTCTCCCGCGCACTGATCTGTGATTCACAACCTTCAAACCGTCTGCATGGTAGCAACCGGGATGAAGAAACCAGAGAATCGCCTCTTTCTCACAGTACGAGCACTAACCATTCGACGCACCGCACGAGACAAAAAGCGATGCCCATCCCATCCGCGTCAGGGTTCGCCCTCCACGGCAAGCGAGGTGAATTGTGAGTCGCCATACCATTCCTATCGGACGCCTTCTTGGAATTCCCATCGATTTGGACTACTCGTGGTTCTTAATCGCCGCGCTGACCACTTGGACCTTGGCCGAAAATTACTATCCGGCTGAATGCAAGGGCGCGACCAGTGGTCAATACTGGTTGATGGGCGCGGTCACCGCGGTCCTGTTTTTCGTCAGCATCGTTGTGCACGAGATGGCCCATTCCTGGGTGGCTCTGCGCTACAAGATTCCGGTCAGCCGGATAACATTGTTCATCTTTGGCGGAGTCTCCCAGATCACTGAGGAACCGGCAACCGCGGTGGCTGAATTTCTGATTGCTGTGGTTGGGCCGCTCACCAGCTTGGCGCTCGCGGCGCTCTTTTACGCTTCAGAGCCGGTGCTCGCGCACGTGCCGCCGGCCCTGGCGGTGGTCAAGTATCTCGCCCTTATCAATTTCATCCTCGCGGTGTTTAACATCATCCCGGCATTCCCGCTGGATGGCGGCCGGGTTTTTCGCGCCATTGTTTGGGAAGTGAACAAGAACTTCCGCCGGGCCACCTTGATCGCCGCGAGCACCGGCCGGTTCTTCGGCTTCCTTCTGATTATGGTGGGGGTATGGCAGGCGCTGCGGGGCAGCGTCGTCAATGGATTGTGGACTGCGTTCATCGGCTGGTTCCTGGAAAGCGCAGCCGGCGCTCAGGTGCAGCAGCAGATGGCACAAGACCCGGTCCGTCAGCCATAAATTAACGGATGGACCGGGACAAACAGGATTCAAGAAGCAGTCGCGCTAGGACTTCTTTAAACGCGTTTGCTCGCCGACGCTTTGGCGCGGGCGACCTCAGAAGATGACTTTGGCTACCACCTGTCCGATGCGTCCCGGACCCGCGGAATTGATTACTCCAAACACCGTCTGCCCAGCGGTCAGGTTGCCGCTTGGGTTGATAAATTGAGCGTGGTTGAAGATGTTGAAGAATTCTCCCCGAAACTCGAGGCTAGTGTGCTCGGTCAGTTTGATGTCTTTCAGGATGGACATGTCCCAGTTGTTAAAGCCAGGTCCGTGGAAAAACGCGCGATTCGAGGTGCCTTCAGACCCGAGAGCCGAGGGCTGGAACAGGGCGGTGTTGAAGTAGGGAATCGGAATACCCTGGGGAGTGAGGGTATTAATGTTGGCTTGGCGCGGGTTCACCCGATCCAAGTTTCCACCCAGGAAATCCGGAGTGTCCGCATTCATCCCGGCGCCCTCGAGGGCTTGATCGTCCTCTTCATACATGACGATCGGGAATCCAGTGGTAAAGCGAGTGACCCCCGCCAAGCGCCAACCCGAAGTGAGGCGGGGCATGCGATTACCGGCCCATTGGTCGAACGGCAGAGCCCAGACGTAGCTGACCACGAAATTGTGGGTGTTGTCGAAGCTCGAAAGACCTTTGCTCAAATTAATATTGATCGGGTTGGGCGGTTTATCCTGAAGATTGGATGTGTCGTCCAAAGATTTGCTGTAGGTATAACCGGCAAACAGGGTCAAGCGGCCCGAAGTGTGCCGCACGCTCAATTGCATCGCGTTGTAGTTCGAGTTTCCGCGTGATTCAAAGGCGAAGTTGTCGCTGTAATTTCCACCGAATGGTTGGCGGGTGCTGTTGTAAACCGTGCCATCGGCCGCAGTGTATACCTGGTTTTCCAGAAATGGCCCGCAGGTGGGACTGCCGGGAGCCACTTCACTGGGTTGGCTGAGGCTCAAACACAACTGAGGATTGCCCGGGTTGTTGGAGATCTGGGTCAGCAGGTGGTGGCCCTGATTTCCCAAGTAGCCGAGGGACACGATCGTGGCCGAGCCAATTTGCCGTTGGAGAGTCAGATTGTAAGACTCGACGTACGGCACCAGCTGGCCAATCGGAACCACCGGATATCCCCCGATGGGAAGCGCAGCTGGCCAGGGGAAATTGGTTTTGCTGAATGGGAAAGGCGCGTGGATCCCGCCATCGGTGCGGTTGGTATAGGGCGAAGCAAAGAGCGGGGGCAACGGAGACGCATAGAATATGTCGTACGGCGCCTCGCCGGTCTGATCGAGCGCCTGCTGACCTTCGCCGTTCTGATAGAACATTCCGAAGCCGCCGCGGATGCTGAATTTGTCCGCGCCGCCCAGCACTTTCCCCAGGCCGCCGCCGAGCGAGGGAGCCCACGCAAAACCGATTCGCGGACCAAAATTGTGGTATTGGGTTTTGGCGATGCCCCGCGGAATCTTGCCGTAGCCGGGTACGTAATCGCCGGGGAAAACATAGCCGAGCGGAGCGCCAGGATTCACCGTGGACTGCACGCCCGCAACCATGGTGGAAGTCTGGTTATGCTCCTCATACCACGGCTGGATGATGTCCCAGCGCACCCCATAGTTCAGGGTGAAATCGTGCCGCACGCGCCAGCTATCCTCGGCGTAGCTGCCCACATAATTGCGCCGGTTTCGATAGTTGAATCCGCTCGATTGGAAAAAGATGGTCGGAGCGCCAATCAAGAAATCCGCGAAATCACTCCCCGTTTCCGTGCCGCTAAAAGTGAATCCTCCGTTGGCGACGGCCAGTGGAATCGGTTCGATGAAGTCGTTAAACCCCCAGGTGCCGCCAAACTTGATGGTATGGCGTCCAATCACTTTCGAAAAATTGTCCGCGACCGATGGAGTGCTTTCGAAGCGGTTGTACGCCACGATCGGATTGCCGATGCCAAATGAATTCAAACTGATCGAGGGAACGCCTTCTTCCGCTCCCGCTTCACTCACGATTCCGCCTGGTTGATTCTCGTTGAAGCCGAGGCTGGATAGGCTCGCCAAGCCCGCGAGCGGCTTGTTGTTATGAGCCACGTGGCGGTTGAAGGCCAGGTGGAATTCATTCAAAGAGTTGGGGCCAAAATTCTTGGTGTCGCTCAGGGTATACAACTGCGAGCGCCCGCCGTCCAGGGTCGGGAATCCCGGAATGTTGTTGGTGCCGTAAGGCTTGTGGATCGCCTGGTCGTCAAAAAAATAGTACGCCGAGACCGTTCCCCAGCGATCGGCGTTTACATCGATCCGGCCACTGAAGAGATCATCTCGGGTATGGAAGATGTTGCCGTTGGACACATAGGCCGAGCCCGCGTTAGGCGAAGGGATGTACTTCAGCAGCGCCGCCGCCGGCGAGGAAATGGCGGCCTGCGGAATGATTCCATTGGGAAACACGCAGGCGGACGGGCTGGCACAACCGGTCGTGTAATAGTTTTCCCCGTTGGTCACCGGATAGCCCAACTCACTGGACAACAGGTTCGCGAAGTAAGCCCCGTTTACGGTGCCGGTTAAGGGATTATTCGGCCCAGTCGCCAACGCCGAAAAGTCACCGCCCCGTTCCGCTACCGAGGGAACCGGAATTGCCCCGCCCGATTGGCCGATGTTGCTGCGAGTTCCTTGGTAGTCGGTAAAGAAGAAAACCTTGTCGTGGCGAACCGGGCCGCCCAGCGTGCCGCCGAATTGATTCTGCTGAAACGCGTTTCGATTGATATCGAAGAAGCTGCGGGCATCGAGATCCGTATTCCGCAGGTAATCGAAGGCGTCGCCGTGAAGGGTGTTGGTGCCCGACTTGGTCACCACCGTCACCAGCCCGCCGCTATAGTCCCCGTATTCCGCGTCGAAGTTGGAAGTCAGAATTCGAAACTCCGCGATCGAATCAAGATTCGGAACCACGGTAGTGCCGTTGTTCAACGTATCGTTGACGCTGGTGCCGTTGACGTAAAAGCCGTTGGATGTTTCGCGCTGTCCGCTTACCGAAATGCTTCCCGACGCGGTGGTTCCGAAATACTGGGAATAACCCGGTGGTCTGCGTGGAGGCCTGCGGAGCCACACCGGGCTGCAAGCTCAATAGGTCGGTGTATTCGCGTCCGTTCAGCGGAATATTTTCCATTTGCTTGCCGCTGATCACGTCGCCCAATTGGGTGTTGGCGGTTTCTACGCGCACCGCGTCCGACGTTACTTCGACCGAGTGGCTTACTTCGCCCACTTTCAGGCTCACGTCGAAGTGCAGCTGGTCGTCGGTATTCAGAACGATGTCGGTCTGGTCGTATTTCCCGAAGCCCGGTAGCGCTAACCGAAAGCGCGTACCGCCCAACCGGGAGAGCCAGAAATGAGTAGACTGCCATCGGCATTCGTGGTCGTCGTCCGGACCACGCCGGTGTCCACGTTGGTGATGTTGACGGTTGTCTTTGGTACGACGGCCCCCGACGGGTCCGTCACTACCCCGGAAATCGACCCCACCTCGCTGCCCCACACAGTGACCGCGATCAGCAGCGTGACCACTAGCACCAAGAGTTTTGCAAGACGCATGAAGTACCCCCCTACAGACCCTGGCGGCGGAAAGGCCGGGCTAGGTTATCTGTCGACTGCCGACAGTTATGCCGGATTCCACTTTCCCTGTCAAGCCGTTTCATCGTGGACCCACGCCGCACACGCTTGATTCTGCCTTTCGCTCTTCGCAATAATGTCGCGGCGTAGTGACCAAAACGGCGGAGAACTTCGGAATCGGATGACCTGGCAGGGTCGGCCTACCAAGACCACGGCGGAGAACTACTGAGCTTATCAGCCGCCGGGCATCGCGATCAGCGATTCAGGATCAGGCTTGCGTCGATTTCGCCCACCCCAGAACAGCCAGCGAGCGCCATGGCGGTGTCAAATTCTTCGCGCAACATTTCCAACGCGCGGCTGACGCCTTTTTCTCCCTCGGCGGCTAGCGCCCAGACGTACGGTCGCCCGAGCAGAACGGCTTTGGCGCCGAGCGCGAGAGCTCGCAGCACATCGGTCCCTCGTCGCACTCCGCTGTCGAGCAGCACTTCGAGCCGGCCATCCACCGCGGTAACAATATCGCGCAAAACGTCGATCGAGGCTGGCGCGCCGTCGAGTTGGCGGCCGCCATGGTTGGACACCACAATTCCCGCCATGCCACAATCCACCGCGCGACGGGCGTCGTCGGTTGCGAGTATGCCCTTCAGCAACACCGGAAGTTTGGTTACGCTCTTCAGCCAATCGAGGTAATCCCAGGTCAGTGCGACGGTCAGTTCACGGCGAGAAATCTCGTGTAATTGCACGTCATCCAGGCCAGGCTTTAGCCCCTGGATACCCAGCCCTTTTAGATTTCTGTAGAGCATCTCTCGCGGATAGAAGTATTGGTTGCGGAAATCTCGTTCACGCCGGCCACTCAGCGGCACGTCCACCGTCACACAGATGGCCTGGTAACCGGCCGCCTCCGCTCGCTGGACCAGGCTCTCGGTAATGCCCTGGTCACGATATGCGTACAACTGGAGCCAGATGGGTCCCTTAGCGCTCTGGGCGATTTCTTCGAAACCATAACAGGCGCCGGTGCTCACGATGCAAATGGTGCCGGCGCTGGCTGCGGCGCGGACCACCGCGAGTTCTCCCTCGGGGTGAAAACGCCGAAGGCATGCAATCGGGGCCAACAGCGCCGGAAACGCTAGCGCTTGTCCCAGGACGGTTGTATTTGTTTTTCGATTGCTGACGTCGCGGAGAACTCGAGGAATCATGGCCATGCGCCGGAACGCTGCAATGTTTTCTTGCTAACGTTACTTCGTCGTCGGATCCGCCGGAGAGAGCTTCGAACACATCCTTGGCCAGCCGCTTGCTGGCGAGGGCCTCGAATTCCGCGAGGTTTACCGCCGAGACTTTTGCTTGCTTCTTCATCTGTCTGCGCATCCGATTATTTTGTGGGATCGTGTCACCTTAAGCGAACGCAACTGCGGCGCAACCGCGGCACTCGCGCCGGGCCAGCATTCCATCCCAGCTCGCACGTAGGGCATCACTGCGGTAGGACATCGGTTTCCAAAGGATTCAGGCCGTGCACCAAGCCGCGGAGCGTTTCTGGGTCGTTCGCCGGACCAAACAAGCTCAATAAATATCCAACGACGAAAGTGACCACCACTCCTACCACCGAGAAATAATAAAACGAGAAGTCGGTCTTCCATCCCAAGACAACCACCGTCATCACCCCGACGAATGCCCCACTAACGGTAGCGGTGCCCTTGGCCCGGCGCGACAACATTCCCAACAGAAAGATGCCCAGAATCGGTCCGCCCAAATAGCTATTGATCTTATTAAACGCATTCGTGAGCGGTCCCAGACGACCTGCAAAGAGAGCTCCGATGGTGGCCGCGATTCCCCATCCAACCGTTCCCCATCTTCCGACCAGGACCATATGCGGACCAGCCTTGTCTTTCTGCAGCAATCGCTGGTAGAAATCCACGGCGGTCACCGTAGTCAACGAGTTTATCCCCGCGCTCATCACCGCCATCGAAGCGGCAAAGATGGAGGCGATCACGAAGCCCGACAGCACCGCGGGCAACTCGTGAACCACGAAGAAGGGCAGAATTACGTCCACATTCGGGAGGCCGGCCAAATGGCTCGGATTGAACTGGTAGAAGACGAAAAGGGCGGTCCCCAGCAGGAATAGCAGGAACCCCACCGGCACCACGATCAGTCCATCCAGCAAAACTGATTTGCGCCCATCCCGCAGGGATTTCGTCGAAAAATATCGCTGCAAGTAGGCCTGGTCCGTTCCCATCGTCGAGAGGATCAGAGTTCCACCGCCCAGGATCATCGCCCAAACGCTCGTAAGGTCGTTGGGATTCGTACTCCAATTAAATGTATGGAATCTCCCGTTCGCCGCCGCTACCTGCATAAACCCGTGGACATGGCCAGGTATGCGGCTGAGCGACATCCAGAAAACCGTGATCACTCCAGTCACCAGGATCGAGAACTGCAGCACGTCGGTCCAGATGACCGCCTTCATGCCTCCCAAAGTTGTGTACAAGGTGGTGATCGTCCCCATCACCAGAATGCAAGCCGTCAGCGAGACTCCGGTGAGCAGCGACAACACCATCGACGGCGCGTAAATCACGATCGCTACGTGACCGCCACGCGTCAACAGAAACAGAGCGCTTCCCAAAAGGCGAGTCTTCAAGTCAAACCGTCGTTCCAGGTACTCGTACCCGGTGTAAAACTGAAAGCGGGAGTAGAACGGAAGGAAAAGATACATCACGATCGGGATCACCAGCAGAAAGACGACGGTCTGCAGGAACAATTCCAGGTTGTGGCCAAAACCCCAGGCGGGAATGCCCATATAGCTGATCGCGCTCATGTCCGCGGCCACCAGGGAAATGGCAACGGGAATAAAGCCGATGGCGCGGCCGCCCAGGAAATAATCCGAGGCGGAAGACTTCTTTCGATAAAACAAACTGCCCACGGTGGCGACGGTTAAGATGTAGCCGCCGAGGACGAGCCAGGAAACGAACGTGAAACTGTGCTGCATAGGAGGCCCGTTTATAGCATCAAATCAGTCGACTGTCGACAGATCACCGCCAATACTTTTTCCCTAGCTGCCCGCCCGTCTCGCCCTCCAGTTCGCGGTTGGCTTCAACGCTTCCCGGCAATGCGTTGGGAATCGTCCTGGCTCCGACATCCCGCCCGGCCGAGGCAGCGAGTGAGTATACTCCCCAGGCGGCGGGTCCACATGCCCATGCAGAATGGACCGCGACCAGCGCGATGAGAACCGCGGAATCGGTTGACACGGAACGAAAAGACAGGTAGTTCTAGATCTGTCGGCAGTCGACAGAAAAGCCGGCCGATAAAGACCCAAAAACATATGAAAATCATCAACATCGACAGCTATTTTCAGCCCATTCGTGGTTATGACTTTGAGGATCGCCTGGTCCGCGCTTTGGGTTCCTCGCTCCTCTTGGCTACCCTGCGAACCGAACCCGAGATTATTCAGGCGTGCGCTGGTTGCGAAGTGGTGCTACTTGAGCACCCCTACACACCCCTATCCGCGGCGGTAATCGATGGTCTGAACGATTGCCGCCTGGTCGTCAAGTACAGCGTGGGGCTTGATAACGTCGACGTTGCCGCGGCCACCGCACGCGGAATCATCGTCTGCCATGCTCCGTACTTTTGCGTGGAGGAAGTCTCCGATCATGCGGTCGCACTGATCATGTGCTTGGCGCGCAAAGTGGTCGAATTCAACGATCACGTCCATCGCGCCGGCTGGGCCGGTGTCGCTGTCGTCCCTCCGCTCCGGCGAACCAAGAACCGGGTCCTGGGCCTGGTCGGCTTTGGCAGGATTGCCCGTCTGGTGGCCCAGAAGATGAGTGGGTTCGGCGTGACCATTTTGACCCATGATCCGTTCATCGACGAGCCGACCGCGAAAGCTCACCGTGCCGCGCTGGTCAGCATGGAAAAGCTGTTCGCGGAATCTGACTTCATCTCCGTTCATACTCCGCTGACCAAAGACACCCGTCACTTGATCGGATCGCGATTGCTGAATCGGATGAAGCCGACCAGCTTCCTGGTGAATACCAGCCGCGGGCCGGTGATCGACGAGGCCGCTTTGGTGGTCGCCCTGAGCGACAAACGGATTGCCGGCGCGGCACTGGACGTGGCCGAGGTCGAACCCTTGCCGGCCTCGAGTCCCTTGCGCGCGCTAAACAACGTGGTGCTCACGCCCCATTGCGCGGCCAACTCGGCCGATTCGCTCAACGATCTTCGATACACCGGCGCCGCTTCGATCGAAGCTTACTGCAAGGGCTATTGGCCCGAATTTCCAGCTAACCCTCAAGTGCAGCCAAAGCCCAATTTGAAGCCATGGGCGGAATTCGCTGCCAGCCAGAATCGGCTGGTACGGCTCGATGCCGCCGGCCAACTGGTAGATCCATTCTGATTTTCTTTCCGGCCGGGTTGTTGCTCGCCAGAAGAATCGCTATTGGCACGAAAAGTTCTTGGCGTCGTTCGCATCTCCCGAACCACGGTACATCGGTCGCTGAGGGTAGGTGCACAGAGGTCGGGTAAACAGAACCTGCGAACCGCGGCCCGAATCATGGTCATATTTTGTGGCGATGATCGTTGCCGGAAGCTTGCCGTTCTCCACCCAACTCTCGAGAGCGGCGTAAATGCTATGTTCCGGATCGGGGGTCTCATCGTCGAGTTGGCCAAAGGTAACCGCCCCGGCACCGCCCTCACAGTGCTGTAGTCCCGGCACCATGTACAACCGCAGAAACCCTTCGGTTCTTGGTCCCATTCGCGCGACCACGCGGTCGTAGTAATCGATCGTGTTTTGGGGAGCGATCGCGCCATCGCTCCAGCCGTGGTACATGATCAACTTCCCCCCAGCCTTACGGAAAGCATCGAGGTTTGGATCGGTGGCATTCAGAATTTCCGCGGTGCGCTCGTCCGCAAGTTTTGTGTCGCGATCAAAATCCATGGTGCGGTAATCCCAATGGGGATCGCCCAGAACCAAATTCTGGTAGTAGGAGTTGGCATATTCCAACTGCCGGCCGCCCGCTTTCCCCAGCATCCAATGTTCCCAACCTCCCGGACCCAACTCGCCACCCGGCTCGAATCCTGGGTAGAGTTGCTGGCCATCGGAAGTCTTCGCGCCGGCATAGATTTTCTTCAATGCGGCGATTTGGGGTTGGGTCAAACAACTATCGTTTTCTGTTTCTCCACACCGCAGCATCGCCGGATCGAATCGGCAACTCCCCGGATCGTTCAGCAGGTGATCCTTTAAGCCTTCCTGGCCATCGCACGCCGCCAACACCGCCGAAGCAATCGCCGCGAGTTTTGACGCCGGAATGCTCGACCCGGCGGTCTCCGTGAGTGCCCGCGCATCCCAGGCAAACGCCGCGAAGTTATGAGTCCAGTTGTTGGCAGAAGCCCCGGCAATAATCCCGTTGAAGTCGGCCGGAAATCTCTGCGCCTCCATCAGCGCTTCGCGTCCACCGTTGGAACAACTGCAAAAATACGAGTCTCGAGGAGAACTGACCATAGTAAGCAGCGATGATCTGCTTGGCCTTCACGGTCATCTCATGGATCGCGCGATAACCGTAATCGCGCAATTTTTCCGAATGTCCGAGCGCCCATCTCGCATCGGTATCGCCGCCGGTGTGCCCGGTATCCGTACCCGCAGTTGCGTAACCCGCACTAATCGCCAGGGCCATCGCGAAATAATCGATGGACCCGGCAAAGCCGCCGTTCCCCTGGCCTTGAAATTTTCCATTCCAGCCGGACGCCGGCATCCAAAGTTCAACCCTAATATTCGAATCAGCGCTGGGGTGGAGAGCCAAGGCGACACGACAAAAGGCCGGCATGCTCTGGAACGCTCGGGATTCAGTATCGGTGGCGGCGTGGTCCGCCGGAACAAAGGAGCCTGGCGAAGCGGTTTCAGCCACGCCGATCGCCGCGTCGGGAAGGTTCACCTTCGCGAGTTCCGCGCATCGATCGGTTGCCGCGCGAACCATGGCGGACGAACACAAAAGCAACGCTGCGACGGCGATCAATCTTTGCGAACAATGCACGATAGGGCTCACGATTTCGGCTCCGTCTGAGGACATCCCGTGGCGACGTTGACGCGTCACCATTCAAGACTTATGCTGTCGGCAGTGTACAGGAGCGACAGCGATGGGCAAGGTTGAGGCGCTATTTAGTCCGATCCGCGGTCACGCCAGCTTTAAGGACCAAGCTGTCGGACTACTCACCGACCGGATCATGTCCGGGAAAATCAAGCCCGGCGAGCGGCTGAATGAGAGTTCGCTATCGCAGCAGCTTGGAATTAGCCGGGCGCCTATTCGCGAAGCGCTGCAGCAATTGCAGGAACAGGGATTGGTGGTGAACATCCCGCGGCGCGGCATGTTTGTGGTCAGTCTAGGAAAAGATGATGTACAGAAGATCAACAGCCTGCGCCTGGTCTTGGAATCGGAGGCCCTGCGCCTCGCCCGGACTTACATCACCCCGCAAAAAGTGAAGAAACTCGGCCAGCTCATGAAGCAAATCGAAGACGCCAAACCTGCCCCCACCAACGAGTCGGTGCGTCTGGATGTGGAATTCCACCGCACCATCTGGAGTTCCACCGGAAACGAATATCTCGAAAAGACCCTCACCAGCCTCACCGCTCCGCTCTTCGCCCACCGCATGGTGACCTACGTGCAAACGGAAACGCAGAGCTTCGTGCTCGATACCCACCGGCCGATGTTCGATTTCGTGGTCGGAAAATCAGAGCAGACCGCGGAAGCGGTGATGATGGCGCATCTTTCGCGCCGCTGGCCCGAACCAGCGCGCTATTCCAGCTTGTGGCCAAAGGACAAGTCGGTACCTATCGCTTCAGCGGCGGGACGACGTAAGGAATAACGTAGCGATCCAGAATCTCGTGCACTTTGACCGTTTCCTCGGCGGTCAGGCGGGAGATGTACGGAGCTCCAGTCGCGCGCTCGGCGATCTGCAGATAGCGCAAAGCTTCGTCAAACGCGCCCCAGATACTTCCATATTTGAATAGCTGCCAGGCTTCTATCACGTCTCGCTGGAGTTCTCGGGCCCTATCGATGCGCCCTTCTGTAAACGCATGGTAGAGAGCGACCGCCAGATGCGGGCAAAGATTATGCAGCCCGCCGATGAATCCTGAGCACCCCATCTGCAGCCCGACAACAATTAGAAACTCACTGCCGGTGAGTACCGAAAAGTCTTCATCTCCGCGCATCAAATCCAGCAACGCCTGTAAGTTCACGCAGTCCTGATTGCTTACCTTGATCCCCACAATGCTGGGGATCGAGCGCCGCAATTCCGCCACCGTCTCCGGATGAATCGAATTTTTGGTCATCACTGGATTGTCGTAAAGGAAAATCGGCAAGTCGACCGCGGAGGCCACCTCCGAAAAGAAGGCGATCAGATGCGCCTGGGTGGCAAAGAAATAGTAAGGAGACAGGACTGACAAATGGGAGACGCCGCATTCGCTGATTTGCTTCGCTTTTCGAATCGCCCGGCTGGTGCTGGTCTCGCCCACGCCTCCGATCACCGGGATCGCGCCGTTCACCTCGTCGACGATGATCGAAACCGCCCGAAGCTGCTCTTCGTCGGTCAAAAATGCGAACCCGCCCATCGTTCCGTTCGCCAGGATGCCCGCGACTCCCGCCTGCAGCAGGTACTGCGTCAAGCGTCGAAGACCGGCTTCATCCACACGATCGCCGGTGGTAAGCGGAGTGCCGATCGGTGGAACCGCGCCTCTGAGCCTTTTGTCCGTCATTGATTCCTCAAATCTACTTGGAATTTTTCGCCATCGGCCTGGTTGCACGATGTCGTCGTCTTAAACCTCAACACCGAAGCTCAGCTGATGTTCCCGCCGATTTCGACGCCTGCTTCGCTCACCTTGCTTGGGTCCGTCTCGAATCTCAGCGGACTTTGATTTTCATCCAGCGAATGTTGGTCACGCACGATTCCTGGCACCAAAACACCAGTAGCAGTTCCCCGTTCCCCAGCTCCTGCAAACTCGGATATCCAAATTTCAGCGAGCTAAGCCCGTCTGCCGAATTTCCGATGGAGGTGGTAACCCCGCCCGCGCCTTGCCACAGCGGTTCTTCCGCTAAGTTAACCCACCGCGAACCCTGGATTTCCGCAAGCCTTGCCCACAATCCCGGCCGGTCGGTCCGCCGATACGCGCAAAAAATCCGCCCGTCACTCAGCATCAGCAACTTGCAGGTTTCCGCCTCGAATCCGGTCGGCCAAGGTGCGCTGAAATTTTCCGCGTGGTCGTTGCTGAGGCAGTATTCGGTGGGAAAATTCATACATGCCTGGGCGTCGTGCACCCAGCCGACCGCTAAAATCCGGCCATCGGGGAGTTCAACCACCGATACTTCGAGTCGCGAGCGCCGATCTTTCCGCCCGTCGAAAATTCGCCCGAACTTGCCCCAGGATTCTCCGTGATCGTCGCTGATAAACGCCACGGTCTGCTCGCCCGACGGATTTTCGCCGTTCCATCCCCTCCACGTCGCAGTGGGAAGCAGCCAGCGGCCGCTGCGCAACTCGAGAATGGAGTGACAGATTTCCCAGCAAGGCCCCACCAGGGGAAGCTTTAGCTGCCGGGGCGGCGTCCAGGTTCTCCCGGCGTCGAACGAACGCATCAAGCAAATGTCCATCGGCACAAACCCGAATGTCGCTCGATTGATCAAGCCCGCATCGGGATTCTCGCGATGAAAAATCGCCGCGAGTCCCACCAGGGAGCCATCGGACACGCGACTGGTGCGCGCGGTGTGCGAAGTTCGCGCCGCCGGCGCTTCGATCAGCGGCCCCTCAAGGTTCCACCTAGCGCCCGCGTCCAGCGATCGGCTGAGCACGGTGTGATAGTCCAGCGACTCGATGGCTTCGCCGATATCGAAGGTGGCGATGAATTCCTGTGCGCCAACGATGGTTAACGACGGATGGTACGCCACCACGCTACGCAGGTGCGGTGCTGGATTCCGGTAAACGAATCCGGTTGATTCGATGGTGATGGTTGCGCTCATGAGCTGGTTGTGGCCGGATCCATGGGGCCCATCGCTACCCGGCACGTCCGTATCTAGCACATCTGTAGCTGGCACGTTCGTACTTGATTACGTGTCGAGCGGAGAGAATGCGCTTCGGGAGCCGTTTCCTGCCCTTTCAGACTGTCGACCGTCGACAGAATAGCGGCCCTGTGCTACTTTGTCCAGTCGGGATTATCTTCCTCCCGTCAAAGGACTCTCGCTCGTCCATGCGCGTCACTTCATCGCTCGCTCTCGTGGCTAGTTTCCAGTATGGAATCTCCGGTCCCTGGGACTGTCACGTTTACGCGATTCGCGGTCCCGCCGGCATCGTGCTGATAGACTCCGGCGCGGGCACCCACACCGGCGCTCTGCTCGGGAATCTTTGTGGGGACCTTGGCGGGGACGATGTGGAAACCTTGCTGGTAACGCACGGGCATCTTGATCACTGTGGCGGCGCTGCTTTGATCCACGCGAAGACCAATTGCAGGGTTATCACCACCGAATATACGCGTCGGATTCTTGAACAAGGCGACGAAGAAGCCAGCGGGCTGCGCTTGGCTCGCAGCCAAGGCGTCTATCCCGCGGATTTCCGATTCACCCCCTGCGAGGTCAACCAGTCGTTTAGCGACGGCGAGCAATTCGAAGCGGGAGGCTTGTTGTGGAACGTGATTCGAGTGCGCGGCCATAGCGAGGACTCGTCATGTTTCCTCACGGAAATCGATGGAAAACCGGCTCTGTTTTCTGCCGACGTGATTTTCTACGGCGGAGTGCTGGGCGTAATCAATGCCCAGGGTTCGGGAATGAGTGGCTACCGAGCCGACTTGCGAAAGCTAAGCAATCTAAGGATTGAGGGATTGTTTCCGGGGCACGGTCTGTTTACCCTGCGCGGCGGACAGCGCCACATCGACGTTGCCCTCGAGCAAGTTGAGAAAGGTTTTGTTCCCAGGCAAATCGGCCAGGGTGATTTGATTTTCTAGCCCATCGCTGCTGCGATGATTTTTTGAATTCTTGTCCGGCGCCGTGCCTCTCTCGGGGCCACCATTCAACGGAGCTTTCGCGACCATGGCCAACGAATTGTTCGGTGCGAAACAGCGAGAAGAACGGGTGCGCGCGAAAACCCCCGGCTCTCGGGAACGCTTTAACCGCGCGCAGCAATCCCTGGCGGGTGGCGTCTCCAGCGGACTCCGCCGCAGCGCCCGCCCTTACCCGCTGTACTTCCAACGGGGATACGGCTGCCACGCCATCGACGTGGACAGCAATGAGTATTGCGACTTCGGTCTGGCCTGGGGACCGCTCATTCTCGGCCAGTCGCCGCCGGAGATAGTCGATGCAGTCACCAAACACTTACGAAACGGTTTTACTTACGGGGCCCAACATGATCTCGAGTTTCAGGTTGCTGAACGAATGGTTGAAATTATACCTTGCTGTGACCTGGTATGTGTTGCAAACAGCGGCACAGAAATTGTCCAGGTGGCTCTGCGCCTGGCCCGCGCCGCCACGGGACGCCAAAAGTTCGTGAAGTTCGAGGGCCACTATCATGGCTGGGACGACAGCGTCCTGGTCAGCTATCACCCAACCGCCGCGGAAATCGCATCCGCTAACGGAGCGCCGGTGGGCGCAGGCGCGGGACAACGCGCTCACAGCGATGTTTTCGTCGCTAACTGGAACGACCCTCAGTCCGTCGAACGAATCTTCGCCAGCCACGCCGGCGAAATCTCCGCGGTAATCTGCGAACCCATGCTGTGCAACAGCGGTTGCATCCCGCCCAATCCCGGATTCCTTGAGTTTCTTCGCAGCATCACCCGCCAATACGGCGCTCTGCTGATCTTCGACGAGGTGATCACTGGTTTTCGACTGCACCTCGCGGGCGCGCAAGGGCACTATGGCGTTACCCCCGATCTCGCTACCTACGCAAAGGCCTTGGGAAGTGGGGTGGCCGTCAGCGCGCTGGCCGGAAAACACGATTTCATGGAGCTGATCGCCTCCGGAAAAGTGGTTCACGCGGGCACGCTCAACGGAAATCCGATCGCGCTCGCCGCCGCCAAAGCGACCCTGGATATTCTTTCGCGCGATCGCCACACGATTTACGACGGCTTGTGGAAACGCGGGGAGCGCCTCCGGCTCGGCCTTGAAAAGCTGCTTCGCGATCATGGATCTAAGGTGGTTACCTCGGGAGGCGGCCCCGTTTTCCAGCTTTCGTTCCGGGAAAACCAGGCCACCGATTACCGCGAGACGCTCGCCTCGGACCCAGCTCCGTACCGCGATTTTGTCCTCGCGTTGCTCGACGAAGGAGTGCTCGCTCTGCCCGACGGCCGCTGGTATATCTCCGCGGCACATTCCGACCAGGACATTGATTTTGCGTTGGAAGCCGCTGCCAAGGTTAGCGCCGCGGCAAGTCTCTAACGCAGCGGCAAATCCACCGCTCGACCATCTCGCGCCGAGATCTGGCACGCCTCGCATACTTCCACCGCTGCGCGCCCCGCTGCTCCCCCTACCTGCGGTGCACGCTTTTCCAGGATGCTATCGACGAATTCCTGCACCACTCCGATGTGCGGTTCCAAGCGTATCGGTGACTTGGGATCATTCAAATAATCGAACTTCTCCGGCACAAAGTCCCGCTCCCACTTGTCCCCGCGGGTGATATCCAGATATCCGTAATTCTCGAAATCCAGCAGGCCCTTTGAGCCCACCACCTGAAAGCGCACCTCCGCGTGCGGAAAGCTCGGTTGCGGCAACTCCGACGATATCCACATATCGCCCATCACCCCGTCCGCAAATTTAATTTGGGCCATCACGCTCTGCTCCGGGGCGCCCAAATCGCTGTAGGTGTGCGCTTGCGCGTAAACTTGCGTGGCTGGCAATCCGCTCAGCCAGAAAAGAAAATCCGCGTTGTGGCTGGCAATGCTCATGAATAGCCCGCCGCTCGCGGGATCCTTGTAAAACGGCCGGCTCTCCAGAATGAACGAACCCAGACTCACCGGATAAACGGAAATCGTGCGGAGCATGCGGATTTTGCCGATGGCGCCCTCATCGATCAGTTGCTTGGCGCGCTTGGTGAGCGGGCGGTACCGTTCCGTTTTCACCACCGCCAGATTCACGCCTGCCTGGTTGCATGCCGCAATCATCGCGTCGCACTGCTTCACCGTGGGCGCCATGGGCTTTTCGACCAACACGTGTTTGCCCTGGGCGGCTGCCTGGAGAGTCTGCTCGCAGTGGTTTTGGTCGGGACTGGTGATGATCACCGCATCGATATCCGCGCGTTCCAGCAGGGCATCGACGCTGGACTCCGCGGGGACATTGTAGCTTGCCGCCAGCGCCGGCGTACGCGAACCGCCCGCTACCGCTCCGAGCGCCGCGCCCTTCACGTGACGAGCGATCGCCTCCGCGTAGGTCAGTCCCATGTAGCCCGACCCGATCATGCCCATGCGCACCGTGGCCATCTCGTTCACCTCGTCCGAATGATTTCTTGCCGCAGCGGCCGCCTCGGCGTGAAAAGCGGCGGTCCAGCGGGTCCATTACGTCCGCTTGTCCCGGCGCCGCCGGCCTTCGAAACCCCAAGATTGCCGGTACGAAATTCCAGAATTGCTATCGGCGCGGGTTGTGCTAATCTGTCGACTGTCGACAAAACGTATACCATGCCATCCCTGCTCTCACAAGTTCTATTCTCGCCGCTTCGCCGTACCCGCCTGGCCTTCCGCCCCGCGCGGGGCGCGGGCCAGCTTCCCGATCCGGAGATTCGCCGATGATTGAGTATATCGAGGGCCACCTAGCATTCGACAATCCCCGGCCGCATGTACACAGCCGGCACGGCTACTTTCCGGGTCTGGTGCAACTGAGTTCTGGCGAACTCATTTGCCTCTTCGTCATGGGCGAAGCGTTCGAAGCTCCTAATCTCACCACCTACGTAACCCGCTCCCAGGATCAAGGCCGCACTTGGGCTCTCCAGGGCCCGTTATACGGCAACTACCGTCTGCCGATTCCCGCCAGCGATTGCATAAAAGCGACCCTCCTTCGCAGCGGCAAGCTCTCGGCCATCGGATACCGCTACCTTCGCCAGGATCCCGAACAGGCCATCGCCATCCCAGAGACGAATGGTTTCCAGCCCGGTGAAAACGTCTGCTGCTTTTCCGACGACGATGGCCGCCACTGGACCGAGCCCGCGGTCATTGCGAAAAAGCATCCCGAAATCATCGAAGTATCCGGCGCGTCGATCGAAACTCATTCCGGCGACCTGCTCGCCATCGGCGCGCTATTCAAGCTCCCCGACGGGTCGAATCCCAGCGGGGCCGTAGGAGTCCTGCTGCGTAGCTCGGATCAAGGCCGCACGTGGAGCGACGACGAGCTCTTTTACAACTGGCGGAACATTACCCCGTATGAAGCGCGCATCTGCGAGATGCAGCCGGGTCGACTGGTTATCATCCTCTGGGCCTACGACGCGGCCACCGACCGCAACCTGCCGAACCAGGTCACTTTTTCCACGGACAACGGGCGCTCCTGGTCAGAACCGGAAGATACCGGTCACATGGCCCAGTCATCGAGCTTGATTTGGCTGGGTGGGGACCTGCTGGCGTCGATCCACGCCCACCGCGGCTCCGATCCCGGTCTCTACGTGCGGCTGGTGGATTTCTCCAAGAATCATTGGAAAGTGATCGAAGAGCGCGTCATTTGGGGCCCATCCGCCGGCTATCGCAATCCGGAAGGCCTGCCCATGGCCGACATGTTCGCATCCTTGCGATTTGGACAGCCCTCTTTGTTGCATCTGACGGGCAATGAATTCCTCGCCTCTCACTGGAGCGTCGAGGGAGGCCAAGGCAAGATACGCGTGCATCGGCTCAAAATTGGACTTTGATCCGTTTGGTAGATCCCGGAATGAAAGGACATCATGATCACCAGTAGAACCCTGGAGAGGGTGCGTTCCGGAAATTTCGTTCGCACCGCCACGCTCAGCCGAGTCGTCGAACCTTGGCTCGCAGAAGTGATTGGCAGAGTGGGTTATGACCTGATTTGGCTGGACATGGAACATCGGGATTTCAGTCATGATGTGGTCGCGCCCTTGGCGCTCGCTTGCCGCGCCACGGGGATCGACCTGATGGTGCGCATCCTGAAGAATGGTTATACCAGCCCGATGGGAATCCTCGAGTCGGGCGCCAACGGAATCATGGTGCCGCACTGCCGCAGTGCCGCAGAAGCGCGTCAATGGGTTGACTGGTCGCGCTTCCATCCTCTCGGCTCGCGAGGTTTCGATGGCGGGGGAGTGGACGCCGACTACATGCTCGTCGATCCCAACGAATACATGAAGCACGCTAACGAGGAAACCTTCCTGGTGCTGCAAATTGAAGATCGCGATGCGGTCGAGTCGGTAGAAGATATCGTAGCCACTCCCGGTGTGGACTTTCTATTCGTCGGACCTGCCGATCTATCGATCAGCTACGGCGTGCCCTTTCAGTTTAAGCACCCCGACGTGCAGAAGGCCATCGATCGCGTAGCAAACGCCGCCGCCAAAGCGGGGAAGTGGTGGGGAATGCCGACTGGATCGCCCGAAGCCACTCAGCTCGCTCTCTCCCGTGGTGCGAGCATCGTGACCGGGGGCAACGATCACGTCTTCCTGGTGAACGGGTTTAAGGAGGCCATAACGCAGTTTCCGTAGCCAGATTTTACGGTCGGCGGGTGAACCGTTTTCACTTCGCGTTTTTTCGCGGAAGGATATTGATCGAATGACGATCGCCACGTTGGGTGAGGGCCACACTCCGATCGTTCGAAGTGTGCATATCGGACCCAACCTCGGCCTCTCTAATCTTTTTTTCAAGTTGGAAAGTTGCAATCCCTCCGGTTCCTACAAGGATCGCTTTGCCGCCGCCGAGGTAACCAGGATCCTTCGCTTGGGAGCGCCCAGCTGCCTGGCGACCTCCTCCGGCAACGCCGGCTCAGCTCTGGCCGCCTACTGTGCTCGCTACCGAATTTCGTGCGCCATCGTGGTGAACGAACATGCCCCCGCCGGAAAGCTGGCGCAGATGCAGGCTCATGGCGCGCAAGTGTTTCGGATACGAGGTTTCATCACCTCGCCTGCGGTCACCGACGCAGTGTTTCGCTGCCTGTCCAAACTTTCAGCGGACCGGGGCTTGCCTCTGGTGATCTCCGCCTATCGCTTTTGCCCGGAAGGAATGGCCGGCGTGGAGTCATTGTCGGTCGAGCTCGAGCAGCAACTCGCACCTCGCGTCGATCATGTGTTTGTCGCCGTTGGCGGCGGCGGCTTATTCTCTGCTGTCTGCAAGGGGTTCGAGCATTCAAGAAAACATCGCCCGCGGGTGCACGCGGTTCAACCCATCGGATGCTCGACCGTAGTCGCCGCATTCGAGAGAGGTGACAGCGAGATTCGGCCGGTCGAGAGCACCACGCGAATCAGTGGGCTCTCGGTGCCGAACGACATCGACGCCAGCCTGGCTCTCGAACTACTTCGCAAATCGGGCGGGCTGGGAATCGGTGTGAAAGATGACGACGTCCTGGCGGCGCAACGCCTAATGCTCAACCGCGAAGGCATCTACTGCGAACCGGCCGGTGCGACCGCCGTCGTGGGCTTGGCCGAAGCAGTCCGGCGCGGTGCGGTGGGTCCTGACGATCACGTGGTCTGCCTGGTGACTGGGCACGGCTTTAAAGATCCCGATTCCATACGCGACGCCGCAGCCCGCAACGCTTCCGTTCTCATCGATCCGAATGAGCTCGAAGCGGCGATCCTGAAAATCAATTGAACATGCGCATAGCCACCGGCCTGATCTATCACGAATCGAATACGTTTTTCTCACAGGCGATGACCCTCGCGAGATTCAAAGAGAAAGATCTGCACTATGGGCAAGAGATTCTTCAACACTGGACTGGCACCTGCTCCGAAATCGGCGGCTTCATCGAAGGTGCGAGCCGCTTTGGGTTTGAACTCGTTCCGATCATTGCCGCCTGGGGCATGCCGGCCGGCCCGCTAACCGATGACGCTTTTGAGTCCCTCAGCGATTTCCTCATTTCGAAACTACGCGAGCAGGGGCCGCTCGACGGCGCGCTCCTGGGCCTGCACGGGTCAATGGTTTCGGAAAGTTTTCCCGACGCCGACGGGGAACTGTTACGGCGTGTCCGCGAGGCCATCGGCCCAACCATGCCTCTCGTGGTCACCCTCGATTACCACGCGAACGTGACCGACGAAATGGTCCGCTGGCCGGACGCGATGATCGGCTACGACACCTATCCGCACATCGATCAGGCGGAGCGCGGGCTCGAAGCCGCGGAAATCCTTTCGCGAATGGTTCACGACGGCCTGCAACCTAAGTTGGCCTTGGCTCGGCGCCCGCTGTTTCCGCACATCCTTCGGCAACTGACCGATAGCGCACCGATGGCTGATGCCATCGCCTTAGCCCGCGAGCTCGAGCGTGCTCCGGACATGGTGGCCGTTTCTGTAGCGGCTGGGTTTCCCTATGCCGACGTCCCCGATGCTGGATTCAGTGTTTACGCGGTCGCACGAGATGACCTCCAAGTCGCGTCTCGCGCCGCAGAGCGCGTCGCGGATTTCGTCTGGTCCCGCCGCCAGGAATTCCAGGCGGCGCTGCCAGGTCCGGCGGAAGCCGTGCGCGAGGCGGTCGCGGCATCTTCCGGCTTGTCGATCCTCGTGGATGTGGGAGACAACCTCGGTGCCGGAACTCCGGGCGATGGCACGGTGTTGCTCTCCGAACTTCTCGAGCAGAAAGCGGAGAGAGCCTTGGTATTGCTTTGCGACCCTCAAGCCGTTTCTGCCGCAGTGCAAGCCGGGGTAAGGCAGCGCCTTCGCTTGTCGGTGGGCGGAAAGGTGGACACATTCCACGGCGCTCCCGTAGAAATCGAAGGAGTGGTACGAACGGTTAGCGATGGCATATTCAAGAACATCGGGCCAATGCGCGACGGCGTAGTCGATGACCAGGGTCGCACCGTCGTCATCGACACCGGCGGAGTCCTAGTGGTCCTTACCGAACGGCGGATGCCGATGTGGAATCTCCAGCAGCTTCGCGCGATTGGTATTGAACCCACTCGGCTGCGAACGATCGTGGTCAAAGCGGCGATTGCCTATCGCGCCGCTTACCTTCCCATCGCGCAACGCGTTATCGAGGTTGACACGCCTGGCCTCGCTGCCGCGGATGTTCGCAGTTTTTCTTATAAACGACTCAAACGACCGATGTATCCTCTCGACTCCATATGAGCCTACACGAAAAAGTAGCCATCATCACCGGCGGCGGTACCGGCATCGGCTTCGGTATTGCCCAAGTGCTGTCGGAAAAGGGCGTGAAGTTGGTGCTTGCGCAACGCCGCCTGGACTTGGCGCAGCACGCGGTAGGGCGTCTGCAGCCCGCCAAGGCGATCGCCGAAGCCCTGGATATTCGCAATCCCCAAGACGTAGAGCGAGTGGTCGCCTCCACCATGCGCCACTACGGCCGCGTCGACATCCTGGTGAACAACGCCAGCATTACCGGGATGCCGGCCATCGCTCCCATGCTGGACTGCAGCGCCGCCACCGTCGACGCCATCGTCGACGCCAACTTGAAAGGCACCTTCTACTGTTCCCAAGCCGTGGCGAAGCGGATGGTCACCGCCGGTCGCGGGGGCAGCATCGTGCACATTAGTTCGGTTGGCGCATATGCCGCACAGGAGTTCGCCAGCCTCTACTGCGCCACCAAGGCCGCTCAGGTTTCGCTCGCCCAAAGCATGGCGCTGGAGCTCGCGCCGCACAAAATTCGCGTGAATTCCGTGGCCGCAGGAGACATCCATACCGAAGCGAGTGCCAACATCACGAATGAGAAACGCGAGGTGGGCGCCTCCAGGCGTTGGGTTCGCGAAACGCCCCTGGAACGCCGTGGCTCGCCGCGCGATATCGGCTACGCCGTGGCGTATCTTGTTTCCGACGAAGCCAGTTTTGTCACCGGCGCAACTCTGCTGGTGGATGGCGGATATCTTACGTACTAGTCGCGCTCGTAATCCCGTGGACGTGCGGAGCGTTGCCGTCGAAACATGGCCATCGAGACACTACCATTGGAAATGAACAGCGCCGATTTCAACCCGGATCGATTTCAGCGTGGCCAAAAGCACGCACTCGATCTCTCTCTGGAACCTGGGGTCACGGGTGTTCGCTTGCCGGTCCTGCTGGTGCGCGGGAGCCGTGCGGGAAAGACTCTGGTCGTGACCGCGGGCGTTCACGGCGATGAATATGAAGGCGTGCGCGCGATCCTGGACACCTACCAATCTCTCGACCCGCAGCAAATGACCGGCGACTTTCTCGCGGTTCCCGTCGCCAATCCCCCGGCGTTTTGGAACGGCACGCGCACCAGCCCACTGGACCAGGGAAATCTCGCGCGAGCTTTCCCCGGTAGCTCCGATGGCGGCCCCACCGCGGCGACTGCGCTGGTCCTGGCGAATTCAATCATCGCCTTCGCGGATTTCTTTCTGGATCTGCACAGTGCGGGAGTGAAGCTGCTGATGCCTTCCATGGTTGGCTACGACGCGGCCGAGCCCCGTTCACGCGCGGCGGCGGCGGTGTTTGGCGCTCCGGTCTTGTGGGGACATCCGGAAACGGCGCCGGGCCGGACCATTTCGTTCGCCCAGCAGCGCGGGATTCCGTGGCTGTACACCGAGGCACGCGGCGCGGGAAGAATTCATCCCGACGACCTGCGAATGTTTCTCTCCGGGCTTCAGAATCTGCTCCGCCATTTGCATATCCTGCCCGGCGAACCAACACCCGCGAAAGTCCAAATGCACCTTCTCGGCAGCGGAGACATCGATACTTCGCTGGTGGCCACCCAGCAAGGATTCTTGATTCCCGAAGTCGAGCTTCTCGAATCGGTTCGCGCCGGGCAAAGACTCGGCCGCATTGTTGACCTTCACGCCGAAACGGTGGAAACCTTCCTCGCGCCTCGTGACGGCGTGGTCGCGTTGATTCGGCAATGGCCGGTGACTTCTCCCGGGGACGGCATCTTTATGGTCACCGGACTTGCGGGCTAAATGGTTCCTGGGTCCACACGGCCGGCACGGTCGCTCCTCCCAACGGTCCCGGCCTTTCTGGCAGGAGAGAAAGAATGAAAGCCGCATTGGATTCTTTTCGACTCGACGGCAAGATCGCCCTCGTTTCCGGCGGAACCGGCATCGTCGGCAAGCCCATCGTGCAAGCCCTCTGCGAGGCTGGTGCGACGGTCGTCGTCGCGTCGCGCAATGTAGATCGCTGCCGCGCTTTCGCTGCTTCACTCGAGCCACTGGGCTTGCACGCCGAAGGTGAGCGCCTCGATCTCTCCTCGGAATCGGAAATCCGCGATCTCCGCGATCGAATTCTCAAGCGACATGGACGCATCGACGTTCTCTTCAACAACGCCGTCGCCAGGGCCGGCGGCGATTTGCGTCACGAAACCGCCCAACAGTGGGAACACACCATGCGCGTTAATTCCACCGGAGTGTTCCTCGCGTCACAGATATTCTCCGAACCCATGCAGGCTCAGCGATCGGGTTCGATTATTAATATCTCTTCCATCTATGGAGTGGTGGGACCGAACTTCTCCATCTATGAGGGCACCGTGATGTCGAACCCTGTGGATTACTCCTTCGCGAAAAGCGGGATTATTGGTTTAACGCGCTACCTGGCTAGTTTCCTCGGGTCCGTTCGGCGTCCGTGCCAACTGCATCTCGCCGGGCGGGTTTTGGACGGAGGACATGCCTCGAGGTTTTTGAACGCAATTACGCGCGGCGAACGCTTCTCGGGCGCATGGCTGCCCCCGACGACATTAAAGGCCCAGCACTGTTCCTGGCCTCGGATGCATCCGCATACGTCACCGGTCAAAATATCTCCGTGGACGGGGGTTGGACGGCAATCTAGGCGCCCCCGACGGAGTGGCTGCGTGTTGCTGCTTGCTTGGTCGTAGTCGTAGTCGTGCCCGCCAATCGTAATTTCTCGACGCTTGCGCGTCGAGACCTGCGGAATAAGGTGGAAAAAGTAGAATGCAAGACCCGTCTTCGATCAGGGTTCTCGTCAGTTGGCGCCGGATCGATCGGCGAGCGGCATATTCGCGCCTTGTGTCAAATCGACGGAATGTCCGTCTCCCTCGTAGACCCGCGCGAAGAGCGTGCCCAACAAATCGCCGACCGATACGGATGTGTGAGTTGGTTCACCGATATCGGTGCCGTGCCTCTCGAGTCGTTCGATGCCGCGGTGATCGCAACTCCTGCCGCTTCGCACGTCGAGATCGCTACACTTTGCGCGCACCGAGGTATCCACGTGCTGGTCGAGAAACCGTTGTCGGCAATTCTTGCCGGCATCGATCACCTTACCGCGCTCTGTGAAGAAAAGCGACTGACTGCGGCGGTCGGATACGTGCTGCGTTTCCAGCCAGCCATCGTGAAGTTGCGAGAACTGGTGTTGGATGGATCGCTGGGACAACTGCTGTCGGTTCGGTCACTATGCACCCATTACCTCCCGGCTTCGCGTCCCGATTATCGCCAGACCTACTACGGCTCGGTGAACGCAGCGGCCGGCGTAATTCTCGATTTGAGTCACGAACTGAACTACCTCCAGTGGATTTTTGGTGAGCTGCGCCTCGAAGCATGCCGCCGCGCGCCGGTTGCGGAGTTGAACATCGCAGACGAGGGCATCGCCGACCTCTGGCTGCGTTCGGGCACCGCCATGCTTGCGCAGATACATCTGCACGCCGCCGATCGAGATAATCGAAGGGAATGTCATATCGTGGGGAGCCGCGCAACCGCGGCTGCGAATCTATTGACCGGCGAAATCCTGGTCACCCATTCCGGTGGCAAGACGGACCGATTTGAATTGAGAACCGAACGCGACGCCTCCCATTTGGATCAAGCTCGCGACTTCGTCGATGCCATCCGCCAGGGGCGACCGCCGCGATGCACGGTGGCAGAAGCGCTTGCCACGTTGAATGTGTGCCTCCAGGCGATGAGATCGCCGATGCTCCGGCCGGCCGAATGAGGATAGAATTCGCGTTGCCAAGTGCGCCGCGTGCAACTCGTTGCGCGGACCACCTCCGCACACAAAACAACTCAGACCGACACAGGTCGCGGGAGTGACTATGCACACCATAATCCAGCCACCAAACGCAGCAAAACCGAGATCTCCATTTTCGCTGGGAGTTATATCGGACGGACTTCTGTTCGTCTCCGGGCAGGCTCCGATCAATCTAGAAACCAACGAAATCGAGTACGGAGACATTCGATCCGAAGCTCGGCTGGCGCTAACGAATATCCAAACGATATTGGCCGCCGCGGGGTGTTCTCTGCGGGACGTGTTAAGAGTCGGCGTTTTCCTGAACGATCTGAACGATGTTCAGGCAATGAATGAAGTCTATCGTGAGTTCTTTCCTGAAAACCAGCCGGCGCGAACCACGGTCGGAGTGCAACTGCCAAAGTTCAAGATTGAGGTCGACTGCATCGCTCGAGTGCCGGGCAAGTAGCCGCAAGGAATAACCTGGGGTCATGGTCGCGACCAAAAATCCGCTGCGTTCTATTTTCTCATCCTCCAAGGGAGTCACATGGTTGCTTACCGGTGACAGTATCACTCACGGAGCGGTCTACACCTTTGGGTGGAGAAGCTATCCCGAGCATTTCATGGAGCGGCTCCGGTGGGAGCTCGGCCGCATGGCGGATACCGTCATCAACACCGGAACTAGCGGTGACACCACCGACGGCTTGCTGAGGGATCTCCAGGGACGAGTCCTGCGTTTTCGTCCCGACGTCACCTCCATCATGATGGGAATGAATGATTGCGTTGCTGGGCATGGAGGCATTGAAGCCTTTCGAAGAAACCTTCTCAAACTAGCGGATGCCAGCGAGAACAGCGCGAGTATGCTACTGCTGCACACTCCGAATCCGATTCGTCCTGGTTCGGATATCGAGCGCACCTACCTGCCCCATTACGCGGACATCATCCGCGAGGTGGCGGCTCGGCGAAAAATCATGTTGGTGGATCACTATGACCATTGGGTCACTCAAAATCGGAAACACCCGGGAACGTTGCGGCGCTGGCTGGATCGAGATGGCATCCATCCCAGCGCTCAGGGCCACCTTGAACTTGCCAAGCTCTTTTTCGTGAGGCTCGGAGTCTTTGATCCGGCCAGTCCCACCTGCGCGCTTCGCATCACCGACCCGGCCAGCCGCAGCCTCCACCGGCGCAAACGTTCTTAAGAACTGCCGATATTTCCGGTTCTCTGGGCTGCGCCACGTTCGCGTCGTCTGATTAGTATCCTGTCCCGGGCATTATTTTCGCTCGACGAAGCTGACCTCGCCGTCTATCGCCCAGCGCGACCCTCGCCCTTGGATCGACCCTTTTGCGCGGGCTTTTCAGAGCTGCTTTTAGGTACCGCTTGCGGGGGTTTTCCGCCAGGTGCGAAATCGTATTGGTTCAACAGCCCGGCAATGGCTCGTTGCTTTTCGGCTGGCGTCGTTTCCGTTCGACGCATCAACGTATGTGCTTCATGTTCGAAAGCCCGCATCTGCACCGCGGCGGGTATCAGCTTTGCAACACACCCGGATGGAATCTTAATCACTCCTTCCGAGTTGGCGTGAATAAGATCGCCCGGCGCCACGGTTATTCCGCCTATCGAAACTGGCCTATTGAGCGCCTTGAATCGTAGCGCGCAATGGTGAACGGTCCTTCCCTTGCTGTACGCGGCAAAAGGAACGGTCATCAGACCATTCACGTCGCGGACACCTCCGTCCGTCACTGCTCCGATGCAGCCGACCGAATATAGCGTCTTGGCCATGCCATCCCCGAGCACGCACTCGTGATCCGGCCTCTCGCCAACCGTCTTTATCACCCACACGATGGGCAGGTCCATCTGGCTCATTTCTTCGAGTTGCTTCCAGTAATCGCCAGTGCTCGCCTTTCCGCTCGCGGTGCTGCTATCGATCTCGCAGACCACGGCCACACCGACCGTGGGACCCAGCGTGGGCGTGACCGACTGGATCGCCCCACCCATGTAGAATTCGTGCGCCGGGGTCGGGTCTATGTAATCGATGGTGTTCGCCAATAGCGCCGTATCGAAATCGCGCAGGCCTTCGATGATCGATCGCAAATCGGTTCCGCTCATGGGTGTCCTCCGGTGGATACTCGCAGATCGAAAGTGCCGAATCCTGCCGGGCCGGCACGAAGCCATGGGGGCAAAGCGGGAGAAAAATGTTGCTCGAGATTTAAGCACTCAACACCTGAGGGCCCAAGGATATGAAAAACATTCTCAGCGGCCGGATTCGCATTCCTCAAGTTCACGGTTCGCCTTACATTAATTCACAGCAAGCGAATCCTAGCCAGATGTTTCCGAAGAATTGTGCTAGATTCTTCGAACAGTGATGCGAACGGAATAAAAATACTACCCACCAGGCCCCCACTCAACCAACTCGATGACTTGCGGAATTCAAAATGACCTCTCTTGGCGCGCGCGTGCGCCGCTTGCTCAGCCCCGAGCCGGATACATGGCCGGGGCGGTCGATGGCCGCTACGTTCTTGCGGGCGGCAGCTACTGGGATGCCAGCGAAAAGATTTGGATCTCCCGGGTGGATGAGTTCGAGCCCACATCGAACACCTGGAGCGAAGCCGCGCCCCTGCCCGAACCGCGCAGCGACGCGGCGTGTGTCGCTCTCGACGACGATCTCTATGTTTTGGGTGGCGGGGACCATCAGCGCTCCAGACAAGACGGTGTGGTGCTCAGGAATAAAAAATGGGTAGAACTGCCCGATCTCGCTCTCCCCGAGCCGCGCCTTTATGCTTCGGCCGTCGCGTCCGGCGGTTCCATATACGTCATGGGCGGAATGTCAAAAGCAGGCGACTATACTTCCGCGCGTAACACTGTCTGGATCTCGAACATCAGGAAGGCGCGCGGGAGCTGGGAAACTCTGCCCCGCTTTCCCGGGCCAGGGCTGATCAGCATGGCTGCGGCGGCCGTCTCCGACAGGATCTACATCTTCGGAGGCGCCCATGCCGCAGAAAATGGAGTGGCCAATTCCCATTCAGTGTTGGAGTTCGACTGCAAACTACAGCGATGGCGCCGCTTCCCGGACCTTCCGGTTTCGCGACGCTGCTGGTGTGCCGTGCCTCTCCCTGACGCAATATTATTGATCGGCGGGTATACCCGTACTTATGAGCGAGACGTTTTCAGATATGACCTGCGATCGCATTCTCTCACTCCCGCGGGCTTGCTGCCCCACGGGATGTGCGACGCTCGATTTTTCCGCGTAGGCGACCGCGTGATCGGCACCGGCGGTGAAGTGGCCGATCGAATCCGTGGAGCCTCGACGTTCGAATCCATTCTGCCGCCCCACTGGGTAATAAATCCTCCCTTTACGGAGGCCTAACTGCTTTGCCATCAGCGAAAAGGTTGGTGGACGCACCGGGAGCGAACCGGTGCCCCCTGCACCCAAAGGAAAAAAAAGAGACGAATTTGGTGTTTCTGAAAGGATCGAAGCTGTGAGAAAACCGTAGCCGGAGGGAATGAAACATGCTGAAAGGAATCGATCCGTTGCTGAGCCCTGAGCTGTTGACGGTGCTCGCCGAGATGGGACATGGCGATGAATTGGCCATCGTTGATGCCAATTTCCCGGCGGTCACGATGGCTCGCCGGCTGGTGCGTGTGAGCTCGCCGGCGCCGGATGTATTGCGGGCGGTACTGAGCCTACTGCCACTGGACGACTTCGTTGATGCCCCTCTGACGGTGATGGAAGTGGTCGGAGCGCCGGACGAAACACCGGAGCCCGTGCGCGACTTTCAGGCGGTCGCTAACGCGGTCGAAAACAAACACGTGATGATGACGCGTATCGACCGATTTTCCTTTTACGACCGCGCAAAAGCGGCTTTCGCGGTTGTCGCGTCGGGTGAACTCAAACTTTACGGATGTGTGCTAGTGAAAAAGGGTATTATCCGCCCATAATGAACGAAATTGTTCATCTCCAGAACAGGACATCGCTGTCTCCCTGCGTTTCTACTGAATGAGTCCTACCACACCCTTGCCAGATTCTTCAGTCCTTGTACGTAATCCTCTTTCTCGACTCGGCTTTCTACACCGAATGTCGTCAGGATTGTTATCATTTGTCCGACGGGAACTCCGCCAAGCTCAGCAGCTTTGCCGAGAGACGCCTCTCCGTTCCTATATCTCTCTACCGCGAGCAAGATTCTGCCGCGCGAAACTAGATCCCGCACCGCTTTGGACAGATCACTGCGTTCTTCCTTGCTGATCTCGTTCAGGAATTCATAATTATCGCGGTCCATGCGAATACTCATAGTCTTACTCATTTTGTGCCTCCAACTTCAACCGGGCATCGTCAACGATCGAAGTTTTGTAACGTCCGTTTCTCGCCAGCGCAGCCAGTTTTGCGAGCGCGTCGTTGCTGTCAACCAATGCTTTCTCGTGACTGCGAACGAGAATGGCCAGGGCAGTCGTGAATCCAAGCCCCAGCAATTTGCACGCATTAATCCCGTTCTTGTCGTCAATTCCTACAAGTTGTGCCTTTTCCTTGAGGGCCAGCGCGATTGCTTCGGCCTCGCCCACGCCCAAGCTAAAATCGGTCTGCAATTTGGCAACGAGCTTTTTGTTCTTGACGACCTTCACCTTGATTCTAGCGTCGTCCAGCGCCTTTTGAATCATAAGCGCGTCCAATGTTTTCTTGACTCCACAGCACTCCCTCGCGACCTCGGATGGCACGGCGACCGCTAGCTCAATGTCTGTCAGGAATAAATCGAGCAGTTCGACCTTGGCAATGAAAATCAACGTGGATGCGTCAAAGACCCGTTCACAGTTCGATACAAGTCGGGTGAATACTTAGGGAAAATCTTGCCCATTTGATAGATTTTACGCGATCGCTCCGTCCCCCGCTCAGGGACGATCGGACCACAATTCGCTGCGAGGCGGTCGCGGGAATCTTGGCAGTTTGTTCGTGGCGATCGCATGAAGGGAGACAAATGGAAATTGCTTCGGGCCTTCGGATTGGCCCCTTCGAGGTTCTTCACCCACTGCAACCGGCCGTTTCGAAAGTTCGCCGCTATGGCGAGCATCACTTTCCAGGAAGATTGATTGTTGTAGAAGGAATCGACGGCTCCGGAAAATCCACCCAGCTCAGCTTGTTGCACAAATGGCTGCAGGCGAAAGGTTACGGCGTGGTTTTCAGCGAATGGAATTCGTCGACGCTGGTCAAAGAAACCACCAAACACGGCAAGAAGAAGAAACTGCTGTCGCCCGCCACCTTTTCCTTGATTCACTCTACCGATTTTGCCGACCGCACGGAACGTAGCATTCTCCCGTTGCTAAAGGCCGGGGCGGTTGTCCTCTGCGACCGCTACATCTATACGGCGTTTGCCCGCGATGTGGCGCGCGGAATGGACCCCGAATGGGTGCGGGAACTCTACGGATTCGCGGTCGAACCGGCCATCGCTTTCTATTTTCGGGTGCCACTCGAAACCGCAATCCATCGGCTGGTCGACGGGCGCGACGGCTTCAAATTCTATGAAGCAGGGATGGACCTCGATTTGGCTGACGACTCGGTGGAAAGCTTTCGCATGTTCCAAGGACGCATCTTGTCAGAGTACGAGAAGATGATTCCGGAATTCGGTCTCACCGTAGTGGATGCTACGCTTCCGATTGAAGTTCAACAGGCGCGCATGCGGCAAATCGTGAAGGCACAACTGGATAGAGCCACAGAACTGAGGGTACACGCATGAGAGAAACATATGGAACGGTGCTGCCCGGAATGCGACTGGAAGATCTCGCCGGCAAATTGATCGTCATCGAAGGCACCGACGGTGCGGGACGGAGCACGCAGATCGACATGCTTAAACCGTGGCTGGAAGAGCTCGGACATGCGGTAGTTGATACTGGCATGACCCGCTCGCCACTGGCGGGCGAAGGACTGCGCCGCGCTAAGGAAGGCAACAACCTAGGCCGAGTCACACAGACCTTATTTTACGCCACCGATTTCATAGATCGGCTGGAAAACGATATCGTACCGGCGTTGCGGGCCGGGTTCATCGTTTTGACGGACCGATACATCTATTCGCTCATCGCCCGGGGAATGGTGCGAGGTATGGATTCTCGATGGATACGTAGCATTTACAGCGCGGCGCTGAAGCCGGACGCTATCTTCTACTTACGACTCAGCGTTGAACAGCTGCTTCCGCGCGTCGTTTTCGATCGAGGATTCGACTACTGGGAATCGGGGATGGATCTCTACCCAGCCCTCGATATGTTCGACAGCTTCTGCAACTATCAGGCGGCGCTACTGGCTGAGTTTGCCAACCTCAGTTCGGAATTCAACTTTCAGATGGTTGACGCATCGGCAGACGCGCGAACGGTGTGCTCACAGTTGAAGGGAAATATTTTGGGGCTTTTGGAACGCGATTCACACCAGGCCTACTCAGCTCGTCTCCACCGTGATTCAATGGCGGCACGCGCGAAAATGCAGGACGAACAATTGCGGAAGGGTATCGCCAATCCAGTCGATGCGGTTCTGTTCAGCGGGGTAGCCAAAGTCCTGCAGCCGACCTCGAACGGTAACGGGAACCATGTAACACACAGCGGATAAGATTAGGCAGGCGAGGCAGCGCGGACGATTTCCGATGGTGCCTGAGCAGAAAATCAGGTTTTCGGCCGCGATGGAGGCCGTCGATCCGTACCTCGCCGCTTGCGCGGCAATGCCGCCATACCCTTGGCCGATTTGACAGGCGAACGTTCCGGGTTGAGAAACAAGAACTGGCTATCGGTTGCTTCCGGTTGTGCCGCCTTGTCGCTCTTCCTATAGTGACCGTCACTTTGCAGATGATGGGATTTTCTCTGGTCGATTAACTGGATATCGAGAATGTCCTTTACGCGACGTGCCAACTTGGCATTACCAAGCGGAAATAGAACCTCCACCCGATGACTCAAGTTACGCCGCATGAGATCCGCACTACCAAGGTAAATTTCTTCGCTTCCTCCATTTCGAAAGTAGTAGACGCGGCTATGTTCCAGGAACCTGCCTATAATGCTGGTGACGCGGATATTGTCGCTGAACCCCGGCATCAGAGGCCGCAAGCAGCACAATCCCCTGACCAGCAGGTCGACCTTCACACCTGCCTGGGAAGCCCGATAAAGCAGCCTGATCATTTGAGGGTCTTCCAGCGCATTCATTTTGAAAATTAGATGTCCGCGTTCGCCCATATCTTGAAACGAGATTTCTCTCAGGATCAAGTTTTCAAGCCGCTGCCTTAGATTGACAGGGGCAACCAGAAGCTCGTGCGGCTCATTTTTACGGGAATATCCGGTCAGTGCGTTAAAGAAGTAAGTAACATCGTCGGCGATTTTGTCGTTGCACGTCAAAAAGCCGAAGTCGGTGTAGATGCGCGCCGTGGCGGGATTGTAATTTCCCGTTCCCAGGTGTACGTAGCGGCGAATCTCTTCACCTTCCCGCCGGACCACCAATGCCACCTTGGAATGGACCTTCATGCCAACCACGCCGTAAACGACATGCACCCCGGCGTCTTCCAGGGTTCGGGCCCATTCGATGTTGCTCTCTTCGTCAAAGCGCGCCTTGAGCTCGACCAGCACGGAGACCTGTTTGCCTTGCTCGACGGCCTCCAGGAGCGACGCAACAATTGGCGAGTTGCGGCCCACGCGATACAAAGTCACCTTGATTGCCAACACGTTCGGGTCGTGCGCGGCCTGCTGGAGGAATTCCACTACCGGTTGAAACGACTCGTAAGGATGATGCAGCAGGAGATCTTCCCGGCGAATAGCGGAGAAAACGCCGTCGTCACTTTCGAGGCCAAGGCTTGCGGGAACAGATGGCAAAAAAGGTTTATCCTTCAGATCCGGCCGGTCGGCGGCGCACAGTTCCATTAAGCGCGCCAGACCGATCGTACCCTTGATTCGATACACGTCTTGTTTGTCGATCGGCAGATTGCTTGCCAGGATCTCCAGGATCTTCTCAGACATACTGGTATCGACCTGCAAACGAACGACGGAGGAAAACCGTCGTTGTCTCATCGCCTCTTCGACGGTTTCCAGTAGGTCGTCGCTCTCCAGTTCCTGAATAGCGACTTCGGCATCGCGGGTTACCCGAAAAGGATAGGCTTCTACAATCTCCATTCCCGGGAAGAGCAGTGGCAGGTTGGCAATGATTAGCTGTTCTAGCCACACGAATGTCCATTCGGACTTTAGCGATTTCGACGATTTCGCCGGGCGCGAATGGGGAATTACGGGAACCAGGCGCGGCAGGGTGTCGGGAACTTTTATACGCGCAAAGTTCTCTATGCCCTGGTTGTCTCCCACCACCACGGCAAGATTCAAACTACCGCTTGAGATATGTGGAAACGGGCGGCCGGGATCAAACGCCAGGGGGGTGAGAACTGGGAAAACGTTTTGCAGGAAGTACGAGTTCAAAGCGGCTCGTTCTTCTGGTGGTAGGGCCACGATATCCGATATCCGAATGCCTTCGCGCTCCAGCGCGGGCAGAAGCGTATCTCGTAAGAGGTTCTGCATCTCTCCAACAAGCCGCCGGACCTCTTCCCGAATGAGTTGTAATTGAATCGCCGCCGACAGGCCATCGGCACTCGCTTCTTGAGCGCCGCTGGCTGCCTGTCGTTGCAGACCGGCAACTCTGACCATGAAGAACTCATCCAAATTTGAACTGACGATAGAAAGAAACTTCACTCTCTCCAAGAGAGGATTTTCCGGATCCTGTGCCTGGGCAAGAACCCGCTTCTGGAATTCCAATAAGCTGAGTTCGCGGTTGAAGTACAGCTCGGGCGATTCCAGTGTGAGAGTTGGAGGACTAGCTGACTCATCCGGCGAAGATGCCTCGACCGGCGTTGCGGTCCCTGAAAACTCGGTCGGTGCGTCCGAATCTCGTTCACCGTCTGGCGGAATCTGCATAGTCCAGCATTTTACCTGGTTTGAGCAACGAAAACGCCATTAGTTGTGCCGCCTCTCGCGTAGCACCATGATCATCGCAGGGTTAGCTTCCACTCGGAGGTATCCGAGGGAGACTTGAGGAAAACTTCCGCATGCGCCGCATGCGCCCCAGTTTTTCGGCATTCGCGAATCAAATGTTCGAAACTTCCCACAACGGGACTCCTGGCCAGTATCGTCGTTTGGCCTCACTCCCCTTTTTCGTTAATCAGGAGCAGATTCAGGGTCGCCACATTTTGATGACGATGCGCTATGTGTATCCGGCGGCTGAACAAAAACGCTTAGCGATGAGGAAATTCGAAACATTCAGCGCGGAAGGAATTATCTCCTTCTGTTTGCAGTCGCAGTGCTGGCCAGCTACATTCCAGCGAGGCGCGCGACGAAGGTCGATCCGATGTTTGCTCTTCGCGAGGTATGAACTTGTCGGGTTCAGATCGAATATTTTGCAGCAATGAAAGGGAGGCTTCCATGACACTCAACTGCTGGAAAATCAAAGGCGGGGAATCTGAGAGATGGAGGGTTTGCGCCATGGCTTTGCTTTCCTTTGTTGCTGGATCGCTCATTACTGCCGGCCTGACTCACATTGAGCAGGCGAGAGCCGACAGCAATCGCGTCTTCGAGCTTCGCATTTATCGCACTCTACCGGGCAAAGTGTCGGCACTAGAGTCGCGGTTTCGCGACACGGCTTCAAAGCTACTCGCCAAACACGATCTCAAGGCTGTGGGTTACTGGGTGCCCGAGGACGCTGCTGCTTGGGACAACACATTCATCTATATCTTGGCTCATCCCAGCCGAAAGGAAGCGAAAAAGAACTGGGACGCGATGTTTGCCGACCCGGACTTTCAAGAAATGGTGAAATCCGAACAGACCGACAAGCTGGTGGAAAAAGTGGACGTGACGTACATGCGGCCGACGAATTTTTCGCTGATGAAGTAGTGCCAGATTTGGCGGGATTCGTGGGACAAATCATCGCAACCTGGGGTTGACATGGCTCGTCAGGAACTAGGCACGAATGAAAACGAGATCAGCGCCCTGCTAAGGGAATTCCGCACAACCGACTTATTCGCGAGGGTTATGCTACACACGGGGCGATGGGGAAATGTGACAACGTTCGGCGCCGAAGGAATTATCAACGCCGCCATCGCCGAGAAAAATCATGGGGTACCTACAGAAGTCATTGCAATGCGGATGGTGAACTAATGAGTTCTCGCGCTAAGTTGTCGAGAAGGTTGGTGGACGTGACCGGGATCGAACCGGCGACCCCCCTGCTTGCAAAGCTAAGGTAATTTCAATCTAAGTCGTCGCTTTGGTTGCGCTTATCACCTTCGGGCATACTTAGATTGCTGCAACGTTGGGCAGGGTCAATCACTACAGGCAGAGAGGTCAAAAATCTAAGTGCCGAGCCTCGTGTCGACCACCCGAGCCGCGCTTGAGGCGCGCCAGCACAATTGTCTGCGAGGATTTGCTCGCGCAGAGCGCCGCCTGGAGAGCGTTCGTCAATCATCGGCATCGCGAGCCTCCTCTTGCTTCCAGTCAGTTCGAATTCTCCGAGACTTGCGATCCCGATATCCGGAATTTCCGCGAACTCGCCGCTTCACTCTGAAAAGCCGCTAGCCGAGCGCTTGCTCTGATTGTTACCTCGCGCCAATTTGGCGGCGACGCCCCATCCAGCCAGTCGATTAATTTCAGTTCCTCGATCCAGTCCGTTGTCGAAACACATGCCTGCTCGGCGCCGAATATCTCCTCTACTTCCCTGACGAAAGCCGACAGCTTTCTCGGCCACCACAAGCAAACGGTCCGCAAGCTCACTGCAACGGTCCGCCCCCGGATGACTCACAATTTCGTTGTCCTCGCGCATGACAGACCTCGATCAATGCGTTCGCCAGCAATCAGGCAGTCGCTTGCTTGGTTGCGCCGGATCGTTCACCAAACTTGTTTCCAAACATGGGTAGTCCGCTCTTGGATTCTTTTCGGGTAGCTTCGTCTTGAATGACATCCCAGTGCTCGGCGAGAACGCCGTCGTTGATACGGAGAATGTCCGTCACAATCCAATTCACAGGCAAGCCCATGCCTGAAAACCGGCCGTGAACGATTACAAACTTCCCCTCGGCGACGATCGTTCCGGGTTCGTACTTCAATGTGGGAGGAATACTCTTGACAAGGTTAAAGAGACCCTCACGGCCCGGGGCGATGTGCGCGCTGTGTTGAATGTAGTTCGGCGACCAGTAACGCTCCGCTTTTGGATAGTCACGCTGATTGAACAGTGTGTCGAAGGCTTCGAGTACGAATGCCTTATTCAATTCGCGTTCAGCCCGCAGCCAATCGTCCAGGTCGCCGCCCGGATGTTCGCCACGGTCGAGATGAATCTCGAATGCACGTCGTCTGATTTGTTCGTGTCCCGCAGCGGTCGACGGCAAGGGCTTTTCGGTCAGTTCTACCGCGGTTGCGTGAGGCTCTGAGCGTCGCTGTTCCGCCATCTTGTCTCCTTTTGTTTTCTGGAACTTGTTTCTCTGCCGGTGAAAGAATCCAAGTGTCGCTACAAAACGAATCGGTCACTAACGCTCGTACGTCATCTTCCAAACAGCGCTATCGCCGCGGCGATATTCATTTCCCTCCCATGGAGACCCGCAGATGTGCAGGTGTGCGTACGGTGTTCCCGCGAACATAACCATGGTGCCCGCGTCCCGCATCACGGTCGAGAGACCAGCCGCTTTGGCGTCAAAGGGCCAAAGAATCATCCAGTGCGGGCCGATAGGGATCGCAGGACTAGTCATGTCAAACGGGTCCGTAAAGCTTCTCTGAATTGCGCCACTCAACATGTAGATCAGCCCTGGGGACGTGTTCGTTGGTTTTGGCTTTCTCGCAAGAATATCCTTGAACCAAACCATGCCCATCGGATCCAGCGCCATATCCGGCTGCCCAATTACGTTCTGATCTCCTGGAATACAAACCCAGCCATTCGTGCCGGGGCGAAGCACCGTCATATTCCCCTGGTGATTCATTTCCGCCACGGTTGCGTCACTCGTAACAATC
>CAVRXT010000005.1:0-1006768 GCA_963725285.1 uncultured Acidobacteriota bacterium
TTATGTGCATATTTACTGGTTCGTTATGTGCCTGTTCTTCGGTTCAGAGTGGTCTTCTTCGTGAGCTCGTTCCAGATTTGCGCGCCCTTGCGCGCAATCCGCCGCGTGATGTCGAGGATGCCCGCGCGTTCAAGTCTCTTCAGCGCCACGGCAATCGTCTGCACGCAAAAGCCGGTCTGCTTCTGGATCTGCTTGTAGCTCGGATCACAGCGTCCACTCTTGGTGTCGAGGAAATGGCACAAGAGCGCCCGCAGCACCATGAGCGCGGACTGGCCGAGCACGCCGTCGCGCTGGCCTTTGCGCTTTGGTGCTGCGCTCCAAAGCCTCGGCGCGGTCCATGACCAGCGCGCGCGCTTTCGTCGAGATCGGGCGGCGGAATTCGCCGCCGCGATCGAAGACGCTGCCCTTGCGCCAGTGGTGCGGGCATTTCTCCCTCGGGCAGAGGTGATTCGCAGGTCAGGGGTGATAGGTGGAAGATGGTCGAATAGCATGATGATTCTCTCCGTTCCGGTTGCAAAGCAACCGCCCGGATGGGCCGAAAATCGGCGCGAGTTCGCCCGTTGCAAGAAATCACTCTTGCAAAAGCGGCGATTTTGGGGGATTCTCGTGATTGCGATCGTACGAGAAATTCCCGGTTTCGGCCGATATGCAGCCCGCCTCCCAGGCGGGTTGTTTATTTGTGGGCTTCGATAACTCCGTTATTGGTGGTGGTGCGCGGCGATTCGGCCCCGCAACGTAAAATCGTGCCGGGATTCTGGCGATTCGTCGAGCCGGAATTTTGAGGGATTTCATGCGCTTGTATGCAGGGCGGTGCGGCGATAGGGTGAGAGATGGCGAGGGTGTGGGCGGGTAGAGCGATGGGCCGAGGATTTCGTCAGCAATGGCGGTGGTTGCGCCTGGTTTGGATGGGAATGTGAACCGCATAGCAGCGGCTTGTAGAATTTCCTCGTGAAATACTTCCTTGACGCGCCGAGAGGCGGTCCCTATAACTGCCGAGGCTTTCTTTCAACGAGCAACAAGGGATGTAGGACCATGTCCAAGAAACGCAATTTCTTTGCAGCGGCCACTATAGCCGGCATTATGTTCTGTAGCTTTGCTATGACTGGTGCGACGCCTGCAAATTCCCGTGTGCCAGGTCGTCAACCCGATGCGACTTTTGCCACGTATCCAAGCCTAATCCCGGCAATGAGGTCGTCGTGAAGCTTCCAGTGGGCTTATCCTCAGGCCACACTTGGCTGCGTACGTTCGATCATAAGCTTTTGCAACAAGAATCCATGACTGTGGCGGAATATCCGAACAGCACCGGCGCTGCTGGAAGACCTCAGATCGAGGTTTTTACTTTCAAAGCTCTGGCAGGGTCCGGAGAAACGACAATGAACTTTTGTTACGCCGGCCCAGGCCAATCGGCGTGCAGCGATCAGGACAAGACTGTGCAGGGTGACATTAGCTTCATGTCTAGTCCCATCAATCCCGAGGTCGCCCGCCGCCAAGTTTACGACCTGAGCGGGCTGCGCGATCTTCTGACGCCGCGATAAATCGAGGGATAGCTCGACGATTGCGCCAGGCAATGGCGATTGTTGCGCGTGGTTTGGATGGGTCTGTGAAGGTGCGAGGTAAAAGGGCCTGAAGGATTTCCACAGGGCTGAATTTTCCACAGCGCTCGTATGGTTGACCGCACATACCAGTTCGTTTTACCTAGGTCTTAAAGCGAGTCCAGCCCGCTATGGACGAAAAGAAGAGATTTCCCGTAGGGACTTCCGTCGAGATTAAAAGTTCTGGTGCGCTTGGTGTGGTCATTTTGTGCGAGGACACACCAACTGTGCTCGGGGAATATTGGCACACAGTCCGGACAGACGAAGGAGAGTTCGACCACCCTGGCTCTAACCTCGAACCCGTCACCAAAGCACACAGCCAAAAGGCTTGAACCGTCTGCACAGCTCAGCAAGCAGGCGGTCCGAACAAGACCCGGCTAAACTGAAAGCTATCACCCCGACGAACGACCGGATCTCGAACGCAAGAGCGGTCGCCCATCGAAGCGCGGCATCAGCCCGTCGCGGCCCTAGGTAATGAACGATGTGGTGCCGCGCTCAGGGTTTCATGCTCATTCATCAAGTTCGCGAGCTGACCCGCGTTCTGAGTTTCGTCCCATATGTTCAGGCGCTCTTCGCTCGTTCTTGCGGCGTCAAAATGCTGCTGCTCCCAAGCGTCGAATTCGATCAGCAGCTTTGCCCGATCCATGAGCGACAACTCTGACCGTTGGAAGACCGCGAAGGTTAGGTTTGTTTTTCTCGCCACGAATATTCCCTCCACCTACAAAGCTATGAGCAGCGTCCGCGTTTGGTCTGTCACTTCTGGCACACGTACTTATGAGTCAGCACGCGAGGCGCTCGTTGACGCCGACCGAATGAGAAGGAGCACGGGAGCTGATTGCGTGAAACCGTTCAATACATGCTAATGAAGCCTGTCCTCATGCGGGGGTGAGCTGTGCGAATGTATGTGAAATAGTAATCTGAGTCTATTATCTTAGGCTATAATTCGGCTCAGGTGCTTTTAATTCTCCGGAAAGTCGTTTGTCTCTATTTCCAGCAGGTAGGTTCTGATCCCTAAAGAAAGGGAGCAAACCATAATGTATTGCACCAATTGCGGCAAAAAGAACGAACCAGATTCGCGCTTTTGCATCCATTGTGGGTCTCCGATTGATCAGGAAGCGCCAGCAGCGCGAGCGTTTCAATCGGAGGGTGGCCTACCACCGCACGACCCGGAGTTTGGTAGTTGGCCCCCGTCCTACCGCTTCCCAAGGCTCTCGGGAGAACAGGTCTATGCTGATTCCGTATTCGAGGATGTCGAGGTTATAAGAAGCTTCATCAGTACGTCACGGATTTGGGAACCCATACCCGATACGAGTTTTCCCGGTACCGCGCCTCGTGGTAACAAACAGGCGCATCATTTTTTTGAACCGCAAGAACGAATTGCTGAACCTAGATGTGACCCTGGAGCGAGTCCTAGTAAGAAAAGGATTGCGCGACGAACTCACCAAGAAAGAGATCACTCCACCACAATATGCTCCTTGGCGAGGGCCAAATCGGAGGTTCGATAAATACAGGCTTGGCTCGTTTTGGAGCCTGACAAGGTCTGCGAACCAGGATTTAGACCGACAATTCAGGAAGGACCCATCGAGGCACTCTAACTGGAAGCCACGTGCCGCTTGGTGGGTAAACGGTATGTGTATTTGGAGCTGGGTGGGCGGCGAGCCTGCTTGCGTTGTCTCGGAGAGTCCAAAGGGCGTCGAGGACTTCCACATCGTCGACTTCCACGAATTGACTCGCATTCAAGCTGTTGCCCAGTCGGGTCCGGGACGTCAACTTCCCGACAGCACTATCGATGGCTGGGCACGGGTAAAACTGAAAACATACTGAAGAGGCGGCAGAGGCTCGTTGATAAGGTCAATCAGATCTATAGAACCACCGGACGAGTACACCTTTCAGTCAAGACTACCTCGCGGACTGTGCCGGCTAAGCCCATGTCTGCGTCGTATCGCGCTTACTACTATTTTTTTTGGATATTCCTGGCCGCGCCGTTTGCGGTAGTCCTGCTGTTGATGCCGGTGAAGGTTGTTGCGGCGGCACTGGGCGTTCCCATACCGGTTTGGTTCATAGTCCTCGCACTGACTGCCGGCTGTTTCGCCGCGTTCCGAATTCTTAAGCGACTCTCACGTCGAAAGCAAAAACGCAGTTAAGGTCACTCAATGAGCTCGGATTGCTGTGCTCCGGAACGCAGTGAATCGATGGACAGGAGCTACCGGCGGGTGGTGTGGGCGGCGCTCGTCATCAATGGAGCCATGTTTCTGGTTGAAATCGTCGCGGGGCTCATGGCCGGTTCGGTTTCGCTGCAAGCCGACGCTCTCGATTTCTTGGGCGATGTCGCAAATTACGGCATCAGCCTCTTGGTCATCGGCATGGCCTTGCGCTATCGGGCGAAGGCGGCGCTGCTCAAGGGCGCGACGATGGGTCTCTTCGCTTTATGGGTGGTCGGCGCTGTCGTCTGGCATGCCATTTATCGAACCCTGCCGCATGCGATCACGATGGGCGAAGTCGGATGCGCGGCGCTGGTCTGCCAATGCGGTGGTCTTCGCTCTGCTCTGGAGCTCGCGAAAGGGCGACAGCAATATGCGCTCCGCCTGGCTCTGCTCACGCAACGATGTGATCGGAAATCTCGCCGTGTTGTTCGCCGCTCTTGGAGTTTTTGGGACCCGCTCAGGCTGGCCTGATGTGATTGTTGCTGCGATCATGGCGATTCTCGGCTTACAAGGCGCGGCGCACGTGATCCGGCACGCGCTCGAAGAACTGCGTTCTACGGCGCAGGCTGCGCAAGCTCTTTGATCTGAGGCTGCTTCTTCGATGATTTTCGCTTGTGCGAGGAAAGGGCGGCCTTGCGGCCGCCCAGTCTTCAATATTCGTCAGGCAGCAGGAATGTCGTGACGCTGCGGTCGGCCTCGGTGATGATCCAAACGCAATTCTCGCCGAATCCCTCGCAGGGCTTACCATGATCGATTGGATAGGCGGATAAAATGCGCCCGCCATTGGCAACAGCCTCGTCGTTGGTGGCGCGGTCCTCCTTGTCGATCGAGCCCCAGTCGCCGCTGGTGTGACGCCTTAGGCAGTTCAGCAGATGTTCGGGTGAGCAAGCGCCAAGCGCGCCTGGGGTTGCGAGGATTTGGCCGAGAGAGAATCCCTTATGCTTCGTCATAGTTTCGTTTGTCATGCGATGTTCCTTCCATGGTTGCGAAAAAGAGCGGCTTCAAGCTGTCAGGTGCTCGATCCCTAATACAGCTCCCGGTCGAGCATCTCCTGGAGTGCGGAGCTGATCTCCTCCTGGTCGGCGTAGTCGTCCGGCTCGAAGAATTCGAGCGGCTCGGCGTTGGCGATCATGTCGACGATTTGCGTGGAATTGAGCATGTGATTCTCCTTCCGGATAAGAGGCCGGCCCCGGCGAGATGCCGGGGCCGGTTGAGGTGTTAGAACCGCTCGTCTTCCTGCGGACGGCTTTTTCTCGGCTGTGGATTCCACTCCAGCAGATATCCGGCAGTGTCGCTCTTCACGAGCACCGGATAGATGCTGCCGCCGTGAAAGCTCGGTTCGCTGAGTTTTGCGGAGATGTACGCTTTGCCCGCCTTGGATGTTTTCATCCAAGCCGCTCCAGCCTCGAAGCCGCCGATGCTGATGCGGTAGGCCGGTCCTTTATCGCTCTGCTTTTCGACCGGAGCGAAAAGGATCTTCGCGCCGTTGAGAGATGGGAGGATCAGAGTGCCCGAGAAGCTGCCGTCTTTCTGTCTTGCGAGAGTTGCAATCGTAGCCATGGTGTAGTCCTTTCGAGTTTGTGAGGCCGCCCAATGCGGCCTCGACAAGAACCGTCCATTTCACGGACTGCCGGCGTGTACATAAAACCTGTAAGGGCCGACAGGCATTTTGCAGCGCAGCGATCGCGAGGAATGCGCCCCTAACGGGCGCAGGGGAAAATTTTTGTTTACACGCGGCATTGCACTGGCAACCCGGTCCCTTGAAATAGGTTCAACTTGTCGAGGCTGCAATTGATGGCGCGGGGTCATGAAAAGAGTCGAAAGGACCGGTATGGCTTTTTACGAATTGCACAGCGAGGAAGAAGGGCGGGGAATTGGGTGAGGGTTCGTTGCCCGCTCAAAGCGGGAGATTCGCCCGGTCGAGTGGGCGATAGTCCGGCTTGCGCTGTGTTACTTCGAGGCGGTGAGGGCTGATGGCGGCAGGAGGAAATCGGGACATGCTATGCGGCAAGTTTTGATGCTGATGAAGCTGCGGTCCCCGGTGCGCGCGCGACGATCAGGGTTGAGCTCGATGCGTAGGACGGATCGCTCCTCAGTCCTCGCGCTGGCCAATTGTTTCGCGAGGCTCATCTGGGGGAAGTTACCCAGCATTAGACTCACTGCGAGAGCTTTCGCCCAAGCAGGCAGTAAGTTCAGGAGATTAGGCTCCGACGTAGCAGGCGAAAGAGAGGGCCATACGCAACACAAACCCGCCGTAAGCAATGATAAAACCGCAGCGGCCAAGATCGTCAGCGAAACGCGCATGGCCGCAGCGGCCTACCGCCACCGTCGGGAGGACGCCGGTAGCGAACTCGGATATCCGATTGTCGCTTTCTTATGGCGGAGCTGTTGGTCAGTAATGAAACCTCCACCGAAACTCGGCATAAATCGCCCGCGGGTCGTTGTAGTGGAATCCTCCAAATGTCAGACTGTTGTCCAGCTCGACGCGGCGGTTTGCGACATTCAGCGCGGTCACGGAAACGGAGTATTTCTCAGCGAAGCTCTTTCCGAGCGAAACGTCGAAGGTGGTGTGCTGCGGCAGATAGTCGCCCGGATATTGCGCGTCGGGGATCCCGTTTGAGAACCCCGAGCCGTAGTACACATTGGTCGAAGCGAAGGAATTCCAGGGAAGCGTCGCATTGAAACCTACGTTCAATGTGTTTCTCTGATCGTGGTCGACCGGCGAATATCCCGGCGGTATATCGAGTGGGCATGCCGGGGTCACCGGAGCGGGGCAGATCAAGCCTCCCGTGATGGGCGCGGTTGCCGTCGCAATTTGATTCGCATAGGCAAGGTGAAACTGGCCGCGATGCCAGAGGCGGGGAGAACGCAGTGTGAGTTCCCAACCTTGAATTAGGGCCGCATCCCAGGTGATCGGCCAGAAGAGATTTGATTCTCCGATGTTGTTGTGATCCAGCCAATTCTTCGCCCGTGTTTCAAAATTATCGGCGTCAAGCGCCCACCCGCGATAGGGAATCGTGACGCCGAACTGATGTTCTTCATCCCGCTCGCCGTGCAGGGGAGCGAACGTAAGATTCTGGCTGTTCGCCAAACCGAGCAACGGCCCGGTGGCCGTCACGAGTGGCGGGGCCTGGTAATAGTCACCGTAGAAGGCGCGAAAGACCCAGTTCAGATGCGGAATTTTAACGGCGACTCCAAAGCGTGGGTCGGTCGCGTTCTCCACGATGTCCGCGGTAAAGTGCGTTTGGCGAAGGCCGGCGATCAAGGTCAACCACGAGGTCACTTTGAACTTGTCGTCAACAAAGACGCTCGCGAGCCCTCCCGTTACGGCCAATCGAAGAGGCGGGAAAGTTTTGAGCTGCCGTCCGTGAAGTGGTTGTCGAAGAGGTTGTACTGATGCTGAGCGAATCCGTACACTCCGACCTGGACATCGTTCCTCCAGATGTTTGCATCCAGTGTCGCCTGCAAACCTCCGTAATTGGCAGCCTGATTCATGGTTGAAATGACGGGATAATCGTTCGCGCCGCCCTGGTAGTCGGCGCTGTTGTAGTGATAAAAGGGAGAAACCGTAAGCAGTGTATTGGGATTGAATGTGTGCACCCAGGAGAAGGCGACGTAGCCATCGCGTTCGTGCTCGCCATCGCGAAGCTCGTAACTCGGGGACGTCCCGCCTGCCTCTAGTTGCTGATTTCCGATGGAGTTGGGATTCGGGTCGTAGGGAATCTGGTAATAATCCTCCCGCAATGAGGTGACAAGCCGAAATTGGTTCTTGGAATCGGGATTGAAAATGAATGAGCGCAAATCCTCCGTAGCCGTTCTCCGCATCGTGAAAAACCTGCCCAATCGGGGTCTGCAAGTCCGTAATCGCTGCGATTTCCGTTTACGCTGACGTAATAAGCAAATCGCTCGGTGTGTGCGCCGCAACTGATTTGGTCGTTGGTTTGATAGAAATTTCCAAAGCTGGTGACGAGATCGCATTCCCTGTCGCGTTCAAAGCCGGTGCGCGGCACGATGTTGAAGATTCCGTAGGTTCGGTCTCCGTAGTCGGCGTCGTAGCTGCCTCTTTGAACTTCGAGATAATCGATATCCTTCGGATCGATCACCGGGCCCAGATTGGCGGCGATATTCGTGTTGGGTATGGGGACGCCGTCAATCAGCCAGTCCACCTGGTGGCCTCCTCGCATGTGCAGCATGTCGTGGGTCACGTAGGCGGCCGGCACGTAGTCGGTGATCATTTGCAGGGCGTTGGTGCGGTCCGCGCCAGGAGTGTCCTGAATGTCCTGCCGATTCATGAGCGAAGTGGGCGTGACTGAATCGACGTTGCCCACGTCTTCTTGACCGGCCACGGCGGCAGTTTGATTGACGGTCGCGAGTGCCAGTTGGAAATGGAGGACGGGTGCCGAACTGGAAGCGACTGTCACCGTCTGCTCCGCAGTCTGGAACTTGGGTTGCGTGACGGTGATTTTGTAATCGCCGACCGGCAAGGCGGTGAATAAAAACTCGCCGTTATTGTCGGTTTGCGTGGTTTGAGACCAGTCCGACATGATGGCCCGCAACTGTATTGAGGCTCCCGCCACCGGCCGATGCTGCGGGTCGTGCACGATCCCTTGTATTTTTCCGAAAATTGACGCCTTAACCAGCGAACCACCAAGCAGAAAGACGGCAACACAAACGCACAATGCAACTTTGCGCATACAGCCTCCAGGCTAGATTTTTTTGCGGACCTAAAGTGACGAGGTTAGGCGCGCGGAGGCTGGAAGGGGCTTGAGAGGAAACCAGCGGATATGTTCTGCGTGGTCGGTTGTAGCTTGACGGCTTTGGACAGAATCAATCGTGAGATCGACGCCAGACTCGATGGCTTCGTCGGAGCCATGGGCGACAACAAACCGTAGTCAGGTGCGGCACGACCGCAATTCATAGCGCAATTCGCCATTTGTCCCGTGGCGCTGTGTTCGCAGGCTCCGCCCTGATGCTTTTGAGTCTGCGAACCCGAGTCATGTGTTCGGGAATTATGCCCGTGGCGCGGCAGGCAGCACATACCGCAGCACGAGGACATATCGGCAGACACGGGCGGAGCGAGGAACAAGAGCGGACCGCTCAGCAGCGCGACGATCACGAGAATGGCTTGCGCGCGGCGCATCGCGGGGAGAATATCATGACTCTTCACAACCCTGCGAGACTTGTTTTCGCGGCTGTCGTTGACACATGATATGTCCGGTTTGAGTTTGGCTTGGGGGTAGCCCGCAAGGTCTAGGGCGGGTCACCGATTCGGGATGAGCTTGAAACCGGGCGGCATCGCTCTAATCACCCGCGTCACTTCATCAAAACAAAGTCCCCGCTTATCCAAAAGCCCGAATCCGCCCCCGAGAGTGTCGATGCCAATCAGCCTTGATGACTATCGGGTCAGGGTTTGAATCCACCCATCCAGAACTTGCTGGCTTTGCGGACTGACACTGATAAAAGCAATCCCGTTTCCCATTGAGGGGTAGGTATAAACTGCGCGAGCTTCGGCTTCGAAAGTGCGATCTTCTTTGGTGATGCGAATGTGCAGGTCGGTTCCCTGGGCCAGCGGCACGAGCAGATCGACGAAACAGCCGCCCAAAGAGATCTCCGTGATGCGCGCTTCGTAGCGCGAGCCCGACGAGCGATCTGTTAGGTCACACTCGGCAAAGAAGACGTAGCGGGGATGAGCGCGGCGGTCGGCTTTGCGCCGATCGAGCTTCTGGAAATCACCTTTGCGATAGAGTTCGACCATGGACACCGTCCCGGCGCAACGCCGCACCAGTAATTGCCGGGAAGAACTGCCGCCGATTCTATAAGGTAATCCTCCTGATGCCAAACAGCTTAAGTGTGAGTGCAGGGATCACGGTTGAAGTCTGATGCCCGTGCATCGGCGACCATCGCGCGCGTCATTGGAGCGAAGCTAACCAGCATGGGACGCTCGAAAAAAACTTTCTCCTCGAAGCAGACAGTCCACCGCTTCGAGCAGGACTCCGGCGATCTCGGTCTGACAACCGCCCAACTTCTGTGCTATAGCAGGGGACTCAAGTCACTACCGGTCACACTCCAAAGGCTCCATGCAAAAACCCGACAGATCGGCCATCGGCGTGTTGTTAGCTGAGGACTCCGATTTTGTACGCTCGGCCGTCAAGCGGTTATTGGAGGCGGAACCCAACATAAAGCTCGTGGGGGAAGCGGTCAATTTTTCACAGACCCTTCAAATGGCGACAGATTTGAAACCCAACGTCGTGCTGCTCGATCTTCACATGCCCGATGAGCGTGAGTTTAGCCCTGCCCACGTCAGATCCCAGCTTAGCGAAGCCGGCGCGCAAGTGTTGGCGATGTCGATATGGAATGACGACGAGGCACAAGCTCTAGCGGCGAGCTATGGAGCGGTCGCGTTTTTGGATAAGGCCACAATTGCCTCGATTCTAGTGCCTGCGATATTGCAGTTGGCTTAAGAGACTGGCGATGACGCGAGAGCACAAAACGCGAATCTACGTTGCCCCGTTCCATGCCACGTCGGATGATTCATCAATGTCGCCCTGCGGGTCGACAATCGCCGCATTTAAGAGAGCCGTCGCGGTGCAAGACTGGCCGTATGACGTTGGAGATGATCCCTCTTTTTTCGCGATGCGAAAGTTCGGTGGCCAGCTTTCTTGGGGAATTTGCCGTCAAGACGTTCGCAATAGGCTTCGTCCCGGCGACATCGTGGTTTTCTTTGCATTTCAGAAATTTGAGGAAACTGGAGATTCCGAGTATCGATTCTGTGCCCTCGCAAGCGTGGATAAATGCGTGAGCCAGACTGATCTTTGGCAGGATAAGAGTCTGCGCATTTACAGAAAATATTTCAACCTCCTTATCAGGCCATCCAACTCAGTTAGCGAAGGATGGGAGCACTTCGAGCCCACTCTGACAGGTTCGCGCGTTCATCCCGATTGGCTTTGGCGCATCGCCGAGCATCAAGGATTCCGAAAGAAACACTTCAAAAACCTAGAGAAGACTGACGGCCTGGAGCCAGGTGCAGCTATCCGGGGTCGCCCGGTAGCCATTGCCAAGAATTACGTTCTGTTCTCGGGGGATCCAGCAAAAACTCATGTTCTATCCAATACGCCGGTAGTGGCTTGGCATTCCAAAGGAAAGCTGGCGGAAGAATGGAATCGAGACAAATTCAGTCAGAGCATAAGGGGACTCACGCTTGAGGTGGCTGAAAAGGCGAATGCCCGAAAGAGATCGCTGCGAATTAGAAATTCTCAGCGTGCCCACCGCCATATCGTGTTTGAACTCTCTCTGTCTGAGGCAAAAGACTGGCGCGCCGAGTTCCTGAATATTATTCGAAGCCGTTGAGTCCATCCTGTAATCGCTCAAGCAATTCCCAAAATCCGCCGTTCGATTTCAGGAGGCGGTTGGGACATTGTTCTGCGTTCTGCGTCAATTTCGACGCAGACGGTGCGGGTGGCCGTCGCTACAGCGCATGGCGAGGGCCCAGGATTTCGCGGATGCGCTTGCGCGATCCGATCTCGCGCGGCGAGCCTCCCGGCCGCTCCAGCCACCTCTTGAATTCGATCATTTTCACTTCGTGCTCGACCGGACGTCCGCAACTGACACCTTCACGACGTTTAATTCTTGGGCGAGGGTGGCGACCCAATCGCTTTCCTGAATGGCCACGAGTCCGTGAGCCACCGCTTCGTATAAGGTAGCTGCCGTCACCTCGACGGAATGAGGGCTGATCTCCAGAGTCTGAAGTTAGAAGCCGGCAGTGATATACTCCGCGGCAATCATGAATTGCCCTGCCTGCGGACGTGCAGTTCCTGGCGCAGCGCGCTTTTGCCCTGGTTGCGGGAATGCGATGGATTTGGGTGCCACTGCCTCCTTGGAATCTGAAACCACTCCTCGCACCCCCGGCTCGCCCGTAAAGTCTCCCCGCGAGCACGGTTCGTCTAGCGGTGTCAGGATTTCATCTTTCTCCGGCTACGAGGCTCGCTACGTTCCCGGAACTACCCTTTCCGACCGATACCGCATTGTTTCGCCGCTTGGCAAAGGCGGGATGGGCGAGGTCTATCGCGCTGAGGACTTAAGACTCGGCCAAACGGTGGCACTGAAATTTCTACCACGGTCGCTGGCAAAGACAGAAGAGGCGCGCGCGCGGTTCACGCGTGAAGTACGTCTGGCGCGACAAGTTTCGCATCCGAACGTCTGCCGCGTGTTCGATATCGGCGAAATCAGCGAGACTGGCGACGCTGGCAAGACCTACACACACACGTTCCTGACCATGGAGTTTGTGGACGGCGAAGATCTCGCTTCGCTGATGCGCCGCATCGGCAGGTTGCCGCCGGACAAAGCCCTCGAAATCGCGCGACAAATGTGCGCAGGCCTCGCGGCCGCGCACGAGCACGGCATTATTCATCGCGACCTGAAACCCGCGAACATCATGCTGGATGGGCGCGGGCGCGTGCGCATCACGGATTTTGGTCTGGCCGGGCTGGCCGCTGAAATCGAAGGAGCCGACGCGCGGGCAGGCACGCCAGCCTACATGTCGCCCGAACAATTCGCGGGCGGAGACGTGACGCCGAAAAGCGATCTTTACTCGCTCGGCCTTGTCCTCTACGAGATATTCACCGGCAAACGCCCCTTCGATGCTTCCTCCAGTGAAGAGATGGCTCGCCTGCGCGATAAGAGCGCGCCAACGGCCCCGTCGCAGTTCGTAAAGGAGCTGGACCCGCTCATCGAGCGCGTGATCCTGCGCTGCCTGGAAAAGGATCCTGCGAAGCGCCTCGCTTCGGCGCTGCAAGTTGCGGCCGCATTGCCGGGAGGCGACCCGCTCGCGGCTGCGCTTGCGGCAGGTGAAACACCGTCGCCCGAGATGGTCGCTGCTTCAGGAGAATCCGAAGGGCTGCGTCCGGTAGTGGCTTGGGCTGTGCTGGCAGGAGTCATTGTGTCAGTCACCGCGGCGATTCTGTTGAGTGCACAAGTCGATGCTCTACCGGCGCGTGCCGCTCGAAACACCGCCGGAAGTGCTTGCCGAACGCGCGCGGGATATTCTGCAGAGCGTCGGCTATTCCGAGCCGCCGGTGGACACGGCGATGGGGTTCTACGAGGGGAAAGAGTTTCTACGCTATATCGCGGAACACGACAAATCGAAGACGCGTTGGGACAACCTCGAAACCGGGGCGTTCGTGTTTTGGTATCGCGGCAGCCCTCGGCCGCTCGCGGCCCGTGCCTTCTTCTCGGATGCACCCATACAAGGGTCCGTATGGACGGACGACCCACCGCTGGATGTGTCCGGGATGACCTTGGTCGAGCTCAATCCGCTCGGTCGTCTCACGCAGTTCATCGCAGTTCCTCCGCAAGTTGAGAATCCGGCAAGCGCCGCGTCGTCACCTGACTGGGCGCCGCTGTTCTCTGCCGCGGGGCTCGATCCGTCCAAGTGGCCGCCAGCGCAGCCGATGTGGACGCCACCTGTTTATAGCGACGCGCGCGCTGCGTGGACAGGATCGCTGGCCGAGCGTCCCGATATCCCGATGCGGATCGAGGCCGCGGCATACCGGGGCAAGCCCGTCTACTTCGAGTTGATTGGCCCCTGGACCCGTCCCGAACGCATGCAGCCGTATCAGCCGACCGCCGGCGAACGGGCAGCTCTGGTGATTGCCATCGTTTTGTTGCTTTCGATGCTGGTGATCGGCGCAATGCTCGCACGGCGGAATCTGCGCCTGGGCCGGGGCGATCGTCGGGGGGCTTTTCGTCTGGCAGCTTTTGTTTTTGCGGCGTGGGCGGTGGCTTGGTTCTTTGGCGCTCACCACGTCCCGAACTTCGCCGAACTCGAGCTCTTCATCGAGTTCTTGGCTGTGGGGGCTTGGCTTTTCCGGTTCCACGTGGGTTCTCTACATTGCCTTGGAGCCATATGTGCGGCGCCGCTGGCCCGCCACGCTGGTCTCCTGGAGCCGCTTGCTGGCCGGAGGCTTTCGGGATCCACTGGTGGGACGTGATGTGCTTGTCGGTTGTCTTTCGGGAGCCTCTACGACGGCTGTTGGTAGCCTACTGTGGTTTGTTCCCTCCTGGCTCGGCTATCCTCCGACGCAACCATTCTCGGGTCCAGCAGTGGCAGTTTCTGGGCGCGCGCACGATCATTGCTGATATATCGAGCATCTTGATTGGTGCGCCGTTTGCCTGGCTTGCGTTTCTGTTTGTCCTGTTCCTTTTGCGGGTTTTGCTGCGCAAGGAGTGGGCGGCAGCGGTCGCATGGGTTCTTTTAGCTCACGGTCCTCAGCGCAGCGGGTAGCCACTCCGTTCCCATTGCCTTGGTTTTTGTTCTGATCTTATAGTAGTCTGTTTGTGTTTTTGATGATCCGCTTCGGCTTGCTGGCTCTGGTGGCCAATTTCATTGTCTGGAGTATCCTGACGAGGTTTCCCCTGACGACCCAGGGTCTGCGTGGTATGCGGGCATCAGTCTGGCCGGGATTCTGCTGATGGCCGCGATCGCGTTCTATGGCTTCTACATCTCCTTGGGCGGTCGGCCGGTTTTCGGAGGTCGCCGTGCTCGAGGAGTGAGCTGGCGTTTATGCCTGTGCTGCAGCGCACTTGTCTTCATTGGCTCGCGGGAATTCACCACCAGACAGCCATTCCTTGGATGGGTTTTCGGCATCTCGCACAACTTACCGAAGACACTCCTGCCTTGCCGCGAAGTGAAGGGCTACGTTGTAAGGATTTCCCACTTGGCGAGTCACCGCGTACGGGGCGTGTGATCGTCGCGATTGTTTTTCTTGATCGCGTCCTCGGCGCCGTCCTTGTAACCAAGCGCATAAGCCTCTTTCGTCTTGGCGTCGGTCGGTAGAAGGCTTTCGATCGCGCGCACGATGCGGGCGGCTGCCGCGCGTTGGCTCCCGCTACGGATGCCGGCCAGCGCGCTGTGCGCGCGGCGCGCGGCCAGAATGAGGCCCTGTGTATGCGCTTCGGTTCCCTTGGCCGCACCATAGGCAAGAATCCGCCGTTCGAGGCGCTCGGCGCAGCCACGGTCGCGGACGTGGCCGGAGTCATAGATCGTGGCCGCGATCTCGGAGGGCGAGAGCAGGGGTTCCGGTATCTTCATGGCTCAAAATTATACGGGCAAAAGATTGCCAAATGGTTGATGGGGCCGCCTATGCGGCGGCACCGGTATTTTCAGTGGTTTCCTGGCCCGGCTGGAGGCCATGCAGAAACGCGGCGGCGCGTTCGGCATGCGCGGCTGCGGTGAAGATCGCGCGCTTGTCGTTGCGCAGAACTTCGAGCCAATGGGCGATGTAGGAGGCGTGGTCTTCGCGAATCTCGGGCGTGAGTTGCAAATCGGCGCAGAGGAACGCCGATCCAAGTTCCGCCACGAGTTCCTCCACGGCGTAGCCTTCGTCGCCGAAACGCTTGCGGCCGAAATCGCGATTGAGCCGCTTCTCGTGGCGCGTCCAGTGCGTCGATTCGTGCGCCAAGGTGGCGTAGTAGGCCTCCGCGTCGCGGAAAGTCTCGAAGGGTGGCATCTGAATATGGTCCGTCTTCGTGCCGTAATAGGCCATGTTGCCGCCGTGTTTGACTTCGATCTTCGCGTTCGCGAAGAACGCTTCGGCGCGATCGATGCGCGTGATGGTCTCGGTTGGGGCTTGGGCCAGCGCGTAATAGTGCTCGGGCAAATTGTCGATTTGCTCGCAGTTGAATACGGTGTAGCCCTTCATGAATGGTATTTCCTGCTCGATCATCTGACCGGCCTCGTTGGCTTCCGTGCGCGTAAATCTGTCGGCATAGACGACGCTTGCGCCATGCTCGCCCTTTCGGACCTGGCCGCCGAGATCAACGGCCTGCTTGTAGGTCATCCAAAGCGGGCAGGCATAGCCGCGATCTTCGGCCTCACACCACAGCACCAGCACATTGATGCCGCGATAGGGTGTCGCATTGTGACGCAATGGCCTGGTGATGCGCCCGGCCGCGTGCTCGGCGTTCCAGGGCTTCAGCCAAGGCCTCGTACCTTTTTCCAGATCGGAGATGATTCGGTTCGTGATCCGCGAATAGATATCGACTTTCGGTGTCATGTGATTTTCCTTTCCGTTTTCGGGCCGCCTTTCTGGGGCCTCGATGCGAGCCAATCACGGGCGCGGTGAACGGAAGCGGAACAGGGGCGAGCCGGCGAGGGGCATCACCCGCCTGCACAAGCGCAGTGCGGAAGGTGGGGACACGACGGCGAGGGCTTGCCGAACCCCTTGGAGCTGGAGTCCGCGCCCGTAGGGTAAGCGCCTTCGAGGCCTAAGGCGGTTACCGTTACGCGTGGAACAGAAGCGTTCGAAGCCAGCATTCAGAGTGCAGTGCATGTGCTCGCGAGCGCTGGTCGCACAGCCGCACGTCAGGAGATCCATGAAGCACTTACGGACCTATCGCGACGGCCCGACGCGGACTTGACCGGGGCAGTTCAACATGCGATGGCGGCCCTCGAATGTGTCGCCAGAGATGTCTGTGGCGATGAACATGCCACTCTTGGCGAGATCATCAAGAAGTACCCGGGCACGATTCCGAAACCGCTTGATGACTCGGTATCGAAAGCTTGGGGCTTCGCGTCTGAGACTGCGAGGCACGTTCGGGAAGGTCAAAGGCTAGAACGCAAGGAAGCGGAACTGATCGTCGCCTTGGCGGCCATCGTTTCCAACTATCTCAGTCGTTGACAGAGGCAAGCTGCGAAACGGTTTCTATAGGGGATCTTATTGTCGAGGCTAAAGAAGTCGAGCGCAACATGCGGTGACGGGGGCTCAAACAGCGAAAGCTATTGACAAGTTACGCTTTTTGCGTACATTATTACGCATTATGCGTAGATCTCCGATCTTAGATGCGCTTTTCCCCTTGGTCCGGCAGGAGCTCCTGGCCGCTACTCTCCTTTCGCCTGATAAGTGGTGGTATATGTCTGAGCTGGCCAGCCATCTAAAGACTTCTCTGTCCAGCCTGCAACGCGAGTTGAACTCTCTGACTGCTAGCGGCGTTTTGGAACGCAAACCAGACGGGCGCAGGGCCTACTACAAAGCGCGCAAGGATTCGGCGGTCTTTGGCGAGCTTCGCGTTCTGTTTTTGAAAACGGCCGGGATTGTGCCTGCACTTGAATCTGAATTGGCTAAATTCAGTGACAAGATAGGTTGGGCCGCACTATACGGTTCAATCGCGCGCGGCGAAGAGGCGGCGCAGAGCGACATCGATCTTCTCGTTGTGGGGGATATTGCGATGGGGGACCTGCTTCCTGTTCTTCGACGTGTGGAGCACCGGTTTGGCCGGGAAGTGAACGTCAAGCGCTATTCCGAAAGAGAATTTCGAGATAAGATTCGCGGCGGCGATCATTTTGTGAAAACGGTTGTCAGCGGCAAGGTCGTATCACTTATAGGCTCTCCGGATGAGTTGGAAGCAGCTACTCGCAGACCATAAAGTCCACACCCACAGGACCAGTAAGAAAGAACTGGATGGACTGCGTGAGCTCATCGCGCGCGATCTGGCCGATGCAGCAGTCGAAGGCTTGTCTTCGGATCGCCAATTCGCAACCGCATATAACGCTGCGCTACAAACAGCCAAGATGGCCATTGGTTGCGCCGGATACCGATTAGCGAACACGATGGGTCATCATCGTCTAACATTCGATACGGCGCGTTTGGCACTCGGCGCCTCAGCGGGTCGTTCTCTCGATTTCTTTGAAGCCTGCCGGCGAAAGCGAAATGTGATCGACTACGACCAAGCTTCCGTGGCGACTGAGACGGAAGCGGCAGAAGTGATTGCCGAGGCGCAATCGTTTCTTGAATTCGCGGAGCAATGGATAAAGACGCATCACCCGAAGCTCGCGAGGTGATCCCCGGCAGATTTGTGCGCCCTCGCGTACTTCGTCTGCGTGTTTTTCAATCTCGATACAGGCCCGACAGCTAGAATCGCGCCGCAGCGTACTGCCTATCAATGATTTCGGCCTTCGGCCGCCACGTGAGAGCGGCTTCGCGGGTCCTCGACGACGGATCTCGAATCATCACGCCCGACACCACTGCGACCGACGCGGGCCTGTGTGACAAAACGTAGTACAGCCCTGCCGAATGTGCAGCGAGCCAGATCAGTCCAACCAGCAGCAGTAGCGTCCATGGGCGCAGGCGACTTTGCCCATCCCGGATTTCGCTCCCGTCCCCGATAGTGACGACCCAACGCCAAGCCGAATTCCCCTTTCACCGCCATGCGAACAGCTTGACAGCGGCAGTGCGCTGCGGCACAGTATCGCTACGCTACGGTACCGTGTTGTAGGTGATAGCGCCCTGGCTTACGTCGTACCACTCAGCGTTCCACGACGAAGGGCGGTGTCGCGAGCCTATGCACTATCGTCTCGCGCCCGTACAGCGCGGAAATGCTCGCCCCACCACAGGGCCTCGGAGACTTCATGAGACGTCTCGGACTCGAGTCCGTGTTCTGCTTGGCCGCCCTTTGGCCCTCTGCCGCGCTCTTAGTGGCCAATGAGATCACTTTGAAAGACGGCACCAAGTTTGTGGGCCGCGTGACTAGCATTACCTTTGAAAAAGTTGAAGTGGAGACCTCAGACGGCAGAATTCAGTCGAAGTCAACCGACCCCGGGTCCATCCATTTTCGAGAAGGCCTTTCCACTCAGTCCACCGAAGCGAACACCGTCAAGGCGGATCTCCCAAAAATCGACGAGAGTCTGCACGGAACGGAGTATGTGAATCGCACTGGTAAATTCTCGCTGACGCTGCCCCCGGAGTGGATCATCAATGCCGACCTGCGTCGGAGGCCGGTTACATTGGCAGGGCTGAGCTCTAGCGACAAAACGCGCTTCGCCATCGTGGAGCAAAAGGAATACCCGGGTTCACTCGCAAGCTACAAAGAGTTGGCCATGGCGGCCGCGAGGATCACTTTGAGCAATTTCGAAGAACTCTCGCAGTCCAGTGCCACCATCGACGGAAAGAGAGCGATCCTCGTCCGCTATCGTGGAAACATTCCAGTACCGCCCAACACATCGGTCGAACTTGTCACCGCATTCATCAGCCGCTCGGACAACAATTTCACAAAAGTCACCGCTTGGTGCGCGGAGCCTTTGTTTCACGATATGCAGCCAGCATTTGAAAAGCTCGTAACCTCCTACCGAAGTTCAGCCCGATTTACGTCCGACGGCAACCGATAATGGGCTATTGAACAAGATTCGCGGCTCACTGCAGGGAACCTGAAGCAAAGTAGAGACGTTGCCGCGTCCAACGTATTTGCAAGGAGAAAAACCGCAATGAACGAGCAGCAGACATTCAAATCGCCAGAGGACGCGACCTGGGTGACCGTCGATTTCCTGTCTGGTGTCGAACTCTTGCCTTTGGCCCAACCCGTGTCGCATGGCTCTATCCACCGCGCGGGAACAGCTTCTGGTGTACGGGCTGCGCATGCTAACGTCATAACTACATGTTTTCGGCTTATCGTATTTTACGTAATGCAATGCGGTATCGTAGCGCAACCATAAAGTAGCACGTGAGGAGTGTCAAAAGGGTGAGAAAGAAACGAACCGCCAAGCGGTCGCAGAGGGAAACCGACGAACGCGTAGAAAAATCAAAGAAGACGGTGCTGGCAACAACCTTCGATCTGCTCACGAAGTCCGGGCTCGCAGGCGTCAGCGTGGATGAGGTGTCCAGGCGTTCCGGCGTAGCGAAGACGACCATTTACCGTCACTGGCCCTCCCGCGAGGCACTTCTGCTCGATGCTTGCTCGCAAGCGTCGTCCAAACCTCAGGACCCGGACACGGGGTCGCTCAAAGGAGACTTGGAACGGTTGGCCGGTGGTATCGCGGCCAGGCTGCAACAGCCTTGGTCGAGCGTGCTGCCGTCGATCATCGACGCGGCAGAGCGTGACAAAGAGCTGGCCAACCTTCAATCGCGAATTCACGCGCAAATGCGGAGTGCCTTTATTACTGTAATCGAGCGGGGCCAGGCGCGAGGTGAGTTGTCGGCTTCCGAGGACCCTAAGGGCCTGGTCGCCTCGGTCATGGGGCCGCTGCTGTACCGACGGTATTTTTCCCGTGAGAGTCTCCATGAAGGTTTTGCAAGAGAAGTCGTCGAGCGGGCGCTGCGGAAGAACGCTTTGGGAATTCGCGCCTAGCGGACATATGGCCTGGCGCTTCGCCAGCATAAACGATGCGCCGATTAGTGAAGGTGAGCGCAAACTGCTCTCGTAGCGTCGCGACGGTTGGAGCTGAGAGCTCATTTTGACGCCCTACGCCGCGGCTGGAGCACCAAGTCGGCCGCTTCCTCAGCATCTTTGAGGAGCGTCTTGCGCGGCGTGCCTATCCGCGCACGCATGGTCAGGCCACGAGCAAAATCCGTGACTTGGATCGCGCGCACGGCTACCGGAAAGTCAGGCGGGATGTCTCCCGCACTGATACCGTCTCGGAAACGGCGCTCCACCAGCGCCGCGCCGCCCGCGACCGTGCTCTGCAGGAACCGCTGAACCTCAGCGTCGTTCACAAGCGGCGCGACGCACACCATCAGGCAGCCCCGGGCGGACCCTTTCTCGGTCGCAGCTTCGACGGCGTACCTCAGAAAGCCCGCGATCGAGTCGTGTAGAGCCTGTGGCGAGAAGAGTGCGTTCGCGGCTGCTGCGCCCTTCCGTTCTGCATACGCCTTAAGGACGCGCAAGAATATCGCCCGCTTGTCGCCGAAGACGGCATACAGGCTCGGCCTTCCCACGCCCATTCCGGCGACGAGATCGTCGATCGTCACGCCGTCGTAGCCTTTCGACCAGAACACCTGGGTCGCCTTTTCCAGCGCCCCCGTCTCGTCGAAGCTGCGCGGCCGTCCACGCGGCCTAGCGGCATTTTGAAACATTTAGTTCAAAACTCCTTGACGATGGCCATCGCACAATATATAACCGAATAGTTCGTAATTAGCAAGCCGACCCTGGCCTCGCGGGGCCTCACGACTTGACCTTCACCCTTTACCACGGAGACGCCCATGGAACATTCGATCGCGCTCATCACCGGCACCACCTCCGGGCTCGGTTATGCGGCAGCCCGCATTCTTGCCGGACAGGGCTGGCGCGAGATCATCGTCACCGGGCGCAGCCTCGATCGGGTCAAGGAAACGGCCGCGCAGCTCGCGGCTGAGACCAAGACACAGGTTTTCACGCCGCTGGAGCTGGATTTGGACACGCCGTCCAGCGTTCAATCCGCGCTCGCCGAGCTGGTCAAGCGAGGGCGGCCGGTCGATTTCCTGCTGCTCAATGCAGGGATGGTCCCAGGAAAGAAGCGCGTGCTCACTGCGGCTGGCGTCGAGGCGTCTCAGGCCCCGCTCATCGGCCATCATCAACTGGCTGTCGGGTTGCTCCGTGCCGGCCTGCTGAGTCCCGACGCGAGGATTGTTATCGCTGGCGCGGAACCTGCCCGAGGGGGCGTACCCATGTTCAGCTACACCGACATGCCAGCCTTCGCGGCCAAACGCTTCCAGGGTGACAGGATCGCCGCTGTTGAAGCCCTGATTCACAACGGGCCGAACGTCAAGTACGTGCCCAACAATGCGTATGCCGACGCGAAGCTCATTGTCGCTTGGTGGGTCGCGGCGCTGGCGCGCCGGCTACCCTCCGGCATGGCCGTTTACGCTGTCTCGCCCGGTGCGGCGACCGCTACCAAGGTTTCGCGACAGGCTGGCCTGGCCGTGAAGTATCTGTTTGTCCCAATCGCGAACCTCATTCCCGGCATGAATCAGACGCCGGAGACCGCGGCGCGCCGGTATATCCAGGCCTCGAAGTTCGGAACCGACGTCTCAGGGCAATTCTTCGCCTCGGCGCAAGGGAAATTCTCAGGCCCAATTGAGGCGCAGCGCCACCCGCACCTTCTCGATCGGGCCAGCCAGGAAGCCGCTTGGCAGGCCGTCGTCAAGGTCTCCGGCTCCGATTTCTCTCCCCCGCATCCTTGAGCGCGGCGTCCTGAAAGGCGCCGGTTGCGGGTCTTACGGCATTTTGAAATAAACAGTTCAAAAATGTCTTGACCGCAGCCTCCGCACCTGATTATCATACAAAACAGTTCAAAATAAGCAAAGCAACCCTAACCTCGCGAGGAGAATACACATGGAACGGTATCAAGGTAAAAAAGTGGTGATCATCGGCGGCACGAGCGGCATGGGGCTCGCGACGGCGAAGATGCTCCTCGATGGGGGTGCGCGTGTCCTGGTGACGGGTCTCTCGAAGGCCGGCCTGGAATCGGCGCAAAAAGAGCTTGGCAAGGACGCCCTCGTAGTTTCGAGCGACGCGCGTTCGTTGACGGAAATCGACGCCCTCGCCTCTCGGGTGAAAGCCGAGTTCGACACCTTCGACCTGCTCTCCGTCAGCGCCGGATTCAGCATCCGGGCGCCTCTTGAGAGCATGACCGAGGCTGCCTATGATGAAATGTTCAACCTGAACGCCAAGGGGCCGGTTTTCGCGGTGCAGAAGCTCGCACCGCTGATAAACCGGGGCGGCTCTGTCGTCCTCACGACCTCGATCGCCAACGTCAAGGGGATGCCCGGCCAAGCCGCATACGGCGGCGCCAAGGCCGCGCTGCGATCCTTCGCCCGGACGCTCGCCGTCGAGTTGCTTCCTCGCGAGATTCGCGTCAACGCGGTGACGCCTGGTCCCATCGACACGCCGATCCTCGGCAAAGTGTTTACTGGTAAAGGCGAAGCCGACCAGATCAGGGAGAAGATGAGCGGCATGGTTCCGATGAAGCGTTTCGGGACGTCGGACGAAATCGCCAAGGCCGTCCTTTTCCTCGCGTTCGACGCGACCTTCACGACCGGCGCCGAAATTCCGGTAGACGGAGGATGGTCGCAACTGTGAAGGCAGTTCGCGAAGAGCACGGGAAACTTCGTCGCGCGCTCGCGGTGACTTCCGGCACCGCGATCTTCGGTCACTACGAGTTTTTTTGCTAGGAAACAATTCCCATAATTAACATTATCACTTCGCTCTTAGGCGCATGGACCATGAACTGCACCGCGACAGCCGCCTTGTGATCTATACCGTCGATGCCGACGCCCGCCCCGTCGTCGCGCAGGATACCGTCGATATCAGCCTCGACCGCCTGTCCGACGCCGATTTCAAAAAAGCGCAGGCGCTGATCGAGGACCTCCGCCATCCCGGGGCACTGAAAGCCCTGTACCGGTCACTCATGAACAACGACAGCGAAGACAATCGCGGCTATGCCGTCAGGATCGGCAACAACAATGCGGCCGATAGCTATCTTTGCGACGTCTTTCGCGGCGCCGTCTCCTCGGCCCCGGCGGCGGTCGACAAGCTCGACAGCCTTGTCCGCCGGGCCGCCGGACTGCCCTCGCGGAAAATCTGAAAACTTTTCTGCTGCAGAATCACAGGCCGATCATGCGGGCGAGGTACTTGGGCGCGTCTAGGACAAAAATAATTAAGACTATCGCGGATGAACGCGCACCCAAGACAGCTTTGCCGCCTGTCAGGCCCCAGGGATCAATGATATGGACCTTCTGCACCATCTCCCGCCGGCGTCGCGCACCGATCGCCGCCAGAATCTTTAGAAGTCGTCACCGAAGAATCGTTTCTCTGAACGGGTGGGTAACAGACGGCCCGGCGAGAATTCGTTGAAACAGGTCTCGTCGAACCATGCACATTTGATATCAGAGAGGGCGAGGCCGGGCACGAGGCGCGTCAAGGCGAGTGAGTAGATCGCGACCTGTGCGAAGGGCTTGTTCGTGCGCGCGTCGGGCTTGTAGTCGAGAATATGAATCGCTCCGTTGCGCACCTGTAGGAAATCGATGTGGCCGGTGATGAATCGCGGCTTGTGACCGAGCGCTGGGCGGGCGCGGTGGACGGGTTCTTTGGGGATGATCGTAATGTCGTAGGTGGATTCAAGCTCTGCGATATCGTCTTCGAGCAGAAAAATCGGGACTTCGACAGCGACGGTCGTGCTGTCGTTGATCAGCATGAAGCGCTGAAGACGTGAATGGCGGTCGTAGTTGGAGCCGACGCTCGGAATGATCAGCGCCGCCGTATCGGTCGCGGTGTTCTGCTTTTCGACAACCTCAAGGCGGTCGAGGGAGAGAAAGCCGGGCGCCAGTTGTGAGCTGCGCGCGCCGTCTCCGCTGCGAAAAAGATCGTGCGGGCAATCGCGGTGCGCGCGCTCCAGAAAGTCGGCGAGCGGCGCGAAACGGGTGTCACCTCTGCGGCGGTCGTCGAGAGTGCCCGCGCGCACGAAAGCAAGTAAGGCGCGATGGTAGGAGAATTCATAGACCTGGCGGTGATAAAGCTTGACCGTGTGGATCAGTTGCGGTGGCGTGAACAGCTTGAGACCGCGATCGCGCAACCTGCGGTATGTCGTGAGGCGGGGGTGCGCGGCAAGCCAGCGCGAGATCGTCGCCGGATTGACGGTATGGCCGTGACGCGAAGACAGACGGCGGCTGGTTTCTTCGAGGGAGTAGCCACGATTGTATGTCGAAAGCGCGTCCAGGATTTCATGGAGGGGATAGGTCTTGTTGCGCAGACCGCGTGGGCCGGGCGTAAAAGTGCGGCCGCATGATCGGCAGCGATACAGCCGGATCGTTTCGAGCTTCTTGGCGCGGCTGCCCTTCGGAACGATGCTCCGGCTGTTGCAGGTGGGGCAGCGCTCGGGCGGCTTGATGGGCGATCGGGGCTTCGCGGTGGGTTGTTCGGTCACACGGGGCATTTGGGTCTATAGCACGGCGCGTTTATGTGGTCACGGATTTGCAAGGCTGTTGGCTGGAAGCTACTGCGACGAATTTGCAACGGAAGGACGTGTTCGGGCGGTGGCAGATTTGCGAGATTCGGAGTTGAAAATGGACGCAGCAGCAAGGAGTTGGCCGCCGTGGTCGGGCTCCACTTGCTTCGCAACTTCGCCACCCACGGAGACGGGCAAGGAATGGGCAAAGCTAGATTACGCCCGTTTTCGTTCCTCGCCGGGCCGCACAGAAATTGGACCTGCCTTTTGCCGGAGCCAGGCCGCGAGCTGGGATGGGTCGAACCGGATCGATGAGCCGATATGGAAGGAGGGAATGACGCTGTCCGCGGCGAGCTTGTAAACCTGGCGTTCGGAGATGTTCAGGATCTCCGCGACTTCGGACACGGTGAGGGCTGTCGCTCTCTTGTCGAGGAAATCCCCGAGAGACACTTGCACGGCTCCGTAAGACGGGGGGCCCTGGCGCATCTCAATGATATTTGCTGGCGACAGTCGGCGTCCATGCGATCGAGCGATGTTCCTCCGGGTTTTGTGTGATAGGATTATTAACCGTGAGCGCACCGGGCTTTTGCATGGGTTTTATGGGCGGTTTATGGGCGGTTTCGCCGGAAATGGCCGCTTTCCAGTGCACCCGAGGCACACGATGCGGTATATGCGAAAGGTGCAAAGCTCGATAAACAAAGGCTTTTCGCTATATCGTTGATTCGCAATGCGGGGCCGTAGTTCAGTTGGTTAGAACGCCTGCCTGTCACGCAGGAGGTCGCGGGTTCGAGCCCCGTCGGCCCCGCCATTTAAATAGTACGTCAGCTTGATATCCTTTGTTTTTCCTCTTCAGCCAAGTTGGGAACACTTGGGAAGAATTGATTTTCGAGCACAAAGCGGCACTTATCGACAAACAGAGCGAAACATGGAATGCGGTCCGAGAGATCGTGCAACGAATTCCCCAGTTCCTTGCCAACACGCGATACTGGTTCGAGAAGAAAACGTTCCCGATTGACGAGGCGTTCCTTCGTTTTCATCACCAATTGATGACAATGCATGCGTTCGCAAATGCAAACGGCCGTCATGCGCGAATGATTGTCGACATCGTCGCCGCAAAGTACGGCCAGCCAGAATTCACCTGGGGAGCCCGAAAAGACCGGATCGCGCAAGGCGATGCCGCGGCAGGTATCTGGCGGCGCTCCGCACGCTCGATGGAAATGACAACGACGTGAAGCCCCTTCTCGACTTTGCGCGCTCGTAACGACGCCGATTCTGCTCACGATTTCACCTCACGTGACTTCCCGTTTGATGTATCACATAGGAAAATACTTAACGAACCAACTACCTAGCGTTTCTGCGCTCACCTTGGGCATTGGCGTTCCAGTCAGAACGATGCCTTCCTAGCAGGGAAGTGATGCGGCCAAGTTCCTGTCTCCATTTTCTTCGGGGCGGGAAGCGCCACTGCCTCGTGAGCAGGATGCTCAGACAGTCTCCGGTTCTTTCGGCTGCAAGGTGGCGCGGCGCAGCGCGCGTTCCTTCATAAGGGCAAAGAACACGGGCACCAAGATCAGCACGAGGTTCGTGGATATAATTATGCCGCCAACCATGGGAGCGGTGATGGACTTCATGACATCCGCGCCGACGCCCCCTGGTGGTGGGCCGAGTGGCCAGCGATTCCCTAGTTCTCAAATTTAGCGGATCGTATTGGAGCGGGACGAGAAGGAAATGATGTGTTAATGTTTGTAATCCCCTTGGATAACGACGCACCATCGCTACCGCACCATGACGACTGATATCGCCTCACAGTTCGGCAAATCCACCCGGCGTCGCTTTCTCCGGCAGAGCTTTGCTTTCAGCGCTGTGGTTGCGCTTGGATCGTTCTCTAGCGTTGCCGATTCTCTCGATCAGGACGATGCAGCCGCGCACCTCTTGATGCTTGGAGATTGGGGTGACGAGAATCCCGCGGCGCAGTCAATGGTCGCCGCCGGGATGCGCCAGTACACGAAAGCCCGTGCGCTCTGCCCGCAAGCGCTACTTATGCTGGGAGACAGTTGGTACGGCGAACTTGCTGGCGGCATCCATTCTCCCCGCTGGCAAACTCAGTTTGAGCAGATGTACCTACAAGATGTGTTTTCGTGCCCTACCTATTCGATTCCCGGAAACCATGACTACCAGACTTGGCCGCACAGCAAGGTTGCCGCTGAACTTGAATACGCGCGAGTTGGGCGCACCAGCGCGGGCCCCACGCGATGGACGATGCCATCCCTCTGGTATCGGTTCGACTTTCCCACCAAGAATCCGCTGATTAGCTTCATAGCGCTCGACAGCAATATGCCATTTGCGGACGGCAGCGCGAGCCACGGACGGAATTTCACGCTGACCCCGCGGCAGCAGACAGAACAACTCGTATGGCTGGAAGCGGAACTTAAGCGTTCGCGCACAACGCCGTTCCTTGCCGTGATGGGACATCACCCCATCTACTCGGACGGTCCGCACGGAGACCATCCGGTACTAATTCGCGACTGGGACCCGCTATTCCGCAAATACAAAGTTGATTTGTATCTGGCGGGCCACGACCACGATTTGCAGCACCTCGAATTCGACGGGCATCCCACCACGTTCTTCCTGTCCGGAGGGGGAGGAGCGCATCTACACGACCTGGAGATCGATCCTGCGCAACGAGGACCGTACGGGCAAAAGGTGTATGGTTTTAGCCATCTGTCTGTCACCCGCAAAATGATTACGCTGCGGCATCTCAATAGCGATGGACGCTCACTTCACGCCATTACGAAGACTCCTGACGGCAAAATAAGAATCGTCACGTAGGGGGAAGAGTTTGATCCGCTGAGCTTTAGGCAGATCGTCCCCGCATAGACGTTTTCTTCGACCCCGAGAGACTAGACGCGTTGTTGTAAAGGATTTCGATTTTGCATGGCTGCTTCCGATCTTCCCGGTCGGAGATGTAGGCGATCAGTGGTTTCGGTTCATCCGCCTGGAGATCTATGTCCAGGAACAGCACCGGGAGGGGATCCATCTACGCAACGGACCCAGTCGATCATGGAGAGCGTTTTCGAGGTAGCGGTGCGCACGCGCGATGGGTTGCTCAATGCTGCCCAGCTCCCTGGCTGTGAACACGACCGAGAGGAAAACCTTGCGGCTCGAGGTGCGCGAGTGCGGGCGTCCGCCTGAATCAGCAAAAACGGATACGTTCAGGTGAGGAGATAATCGATGCCAGAAAACTTTCCAGCAAGGAGTCATCGGCACAGGTCGAAAGCAGCCCGTCATTCATCGAACAGGTCCGTAGGACACTGAGGTAACATCCGTTCTAGCAAACTGGGTACGCTCGTCCTCGGATATCGTGAGCCCATGTCCATTCCAATTGATATTCGCGTATTTCCAAAACGGCGAGCGCGCTAGGCGTTTTGATTTTCAATTCTAAATGTCCATGCAACCTTGCACGGACGGTTCGCTTCGTCTTGAAGTGAACTGGGGATTTCGATCACCAATTTATTTGCGTTGTCGACGCGCCATCTTAATGGTTCGCCCCCGCCGAGCAGGGTAATTTTGCTATCTTGTCTCGCTGGAACCGTTTTCAACGAAAGACTCGGTCCGGGCCATCGAAAACAAACGGCATACAACACTCGGCCATCCTTGCTGCGAGTAAACCGAATCGGGACATTCCTTCGAACTGTCGGAGGATCTCCGCCATTTGCTAACTGGGGCGCGGAAAGGGTAACTTCCTCGCCCTCTTTCCACAAATCGCCAGGGCGTGGCCGGCTGTCGTAGATCGCTTCGCCGTTCACCTTCAGCCATAGACCTACTTCTCCGAGCTGATTGATGACCGTGGGGCTGAAACGGCCATCGCGGTCGGGGCCCACCCCGACCATGAAGTTGCCTCCCTTGGCAACTGTATCCACGAGATTTTCAATTACCCATGGACTGCCCTTGTAGTGGTCCAGCGCGCCGGCGTAAGAAAAACCTTGGCCCAAAGGATAAATCACGAACCACGGCATGTCCGTAGCTTCTTTGTCCCCCGGGACGAATCGCTCCGGAGTGTAGTAGTCGCCGTAATTGCCAATGCCTCGCGCACGAAACATCACGTCCGGCTGAATCCTGCGCAGGGCCAGCATTGTGTCTCGTAGTTGGGGCCACACCTCTTTTCCTAGCCACATGTCTAGACAGACCATATCGATTTTGCCGTAGTTTGTGAGCAACTCGGTAAGTTGCTGCCTATGGTGAGCCATCATTCGTGTTTGTTCCTCTACCGAAGGGGCGGGAACGCCGTACATTCCTGGCTGGAGGGGGTGTTTGCAATAGGGACGAAAATCCGCGTCGTACCAGTTGGGATGAGAGAAGTACAGATCGATCTTCAGGCCATGCTTGCGGCCGGCGTCACATACTTCCCTCACTACGTCTCGCTTAAAAGGCGTCTCCATCATGCTGTAAGCCACGTCGCAATTCTCCATGGCTGGGCCCCTAGCAGCGGACCAGTTTACGCGGCTTCTCACTCTTCTTTTGGTGTCGTACATCGAGAAGCCTTCGTGATGATTGGAGGTGAACGCAAACATCTTCATTCCATTCTTTTTGAAGAAACTCATCCACTCGTCGGCATTGAAACCTTCGGGGTTCCAGGTCTTGTATTGCTCCTGATACTTTTGCTTTTCTTCCGGAGATAATTTCAGAAGCGGCCAGCTGGTGTCCCACCACTCTTGGAGTGAGTACAGGCCCCAATGAATTCTTACGCCGTACTTGATGTCGTGGAAAGCCTCGAAGGCGGAAGCGGAGGCATGCCGGTACTCAGGACCCGGATCCTCGACATATTCCCTAACCGCCGTCCATTGCTCGTCTGATTCCGGTATCTTGATGTTTTCCCGCGAAGGCGTAGACGATTGGCCAAGCACGGATAATATGTTTTCCCCGAGAATTGGATGGATCGCCTCGGAGGCCATCGCTGACGCTACTCCAAGCTTCTTTATGAACCCTCTTCTGGTGTTGTTGAGCTCCAAGTCAGCCTCCTGATTCCCGATGGTGCCGGGGTCTTCGTGCATTCCCGCATCGGCGACTACGAAAAAACGGTTCCACCGTTGATGTCGATGTTCGCCCCATTTATAAACGAGGCCTGATCGGAGGCCATGAATGCCACTAAATCCGCGACTTCCGTTGCTTCTCCTTCCCGGCCCAAAGGTGTGGAAGCGGCTACCTTCTGGCGAACCTCTGGCTTGGTGAAGATATTATGAAACTCTGTGTTGATCATGCCCGGACAGACGCCATTGACGCGGATCTTGCGCGCACCTAATTCCTTGGCCAGCGCGCGAGTAAACGTCATCAACGCTCCCTTGGAGGTCGCGTACGCCAAAGATCCAGGGCCACCCCCGTCGCGGCCGGCCTGCGAAGCAAGGTTGATTATCGAGGCCCCGTCCGGCATAAAGGGCAAAGTTGCCTTGCTTAGTCTCCAGGCGCTCTTCAGGTTCAACTCCATCACCTGATCCCAGAAGCTTTCATCCATTTCCTCAATGGTCTTGCGCGCAATCAGACCCCCCGCGACATTAACCAAAATATCGATGCGATCGCCAACCAAAGAGCGCGCCCGCTCCACCAGGCCAAGAATATCTTGCGCTCGCGTAAGATCGGCCGGTATGGCGAACGCCCGTCCTCCGAACTTCTGAATCTCCTCAAGCGTCCTAAGGCCGCCGGACCTCGATTTTTCGTTTGGAGAATGGCTAAACACGACCGTAGCCCCGCTCGCGGTAAGACGAAGGCAAATAGCACGTCCTATATCGCGAGCGCCGCCCGTGACCAGCCCGACCTTATTCCTCAGAAGCACAGTAGTAAGACCCTCGTTAAGCATGGACTGTGTCGTCGTAGCATTTCTGACTCTGCTGTTATAGGCGTTAGGTGGAATTCGGCGAAGTGAATGGGCTGCTCCCGCCAAGTTGCGAACAAACTCAGCGCTACGGCGAATTCCCTACATCGATTCGAAGAGCATAAGCATACTTACCCGCGGGCTTTTCGGGTAAATGGACGTGCAGACCGTCGGCACGTTGTTCGAAGGACAGATTGCCGTCCGACCCCAGCAATTGAATTGAGCGAACCTGGTTTCCACCCATCGCCGTTAGCGCGTGAATTACGGCTTCATGGTTAGCCGGCCATCCCATTTCGATGGCATACAGCACCCCGTTTTTCTGAGTAAACCGGATATCCGCCGGGCCGTACGTTTGCGTTTCCGTATCGTGGAAAGCGCCGGCAGCAACCTGGGTAGGGCCTTCGCCGTACACCCTCCATGGCCGAGTTCGGTAGATGGCTTCCCCATTGATTCTCAGCCAGGATCCCACGTCTCGAAGCACATTCTGGACATCGTCGGGGATGGTGCCGTCAGCCTTGGGGCCTATGTTCAAAAGCAGGTTTCCATTCTTGCTAACGATATCGATCAGCTGATGAACGATGAATTCGGGTGATTTGAACGTATCGTTCTGGATATATCCCCACGACTGATTGCCCACCGAAGTATCGGTCTGCCAAGGAAGGGTGCGAATGCCTGCGAGCTGACCGCGCTCGAGGTCGAGCACAGCGGAGTTCTCTTCCATCGCGAAGTACTTATAGTTAATGACCCAGGGATTGCCGGGGTACTTTAGAGAATCGTTGTAGTAGAAGGCCGCAAAGCGGGCAACCGAATCACGCAGCGACGGTTGACCGATCCACCAATCGAACCACATGATTTCCGGATGATATTTCTCGACGATCTCAGCGGACCGTGCCAGCCAGTCATCCATCCACGCCGAGGAAACGTAAGTGAAGTCGTCTGCCAAGGGATTGTGTTCTTTCGGCTGTAGCCGAACGTGCGCGGGACCGTAGAAAGCGGCAAACATTGGGTCATTCACGTCGGAATCAATGCTGCGTCCTGGCCCAAAGAAGAAATTGTGCTCCACGCGATGCGACGAGGCTCCCAGATGCAGGCCTTCCGCACGAACCGCTTTCGCTAAATCACCCAGCAGGTCGCGGCGCGGACCCATCTTCGCGGCGGTCCAATCGGAAAGCCCGCTGTCGTACATGGCGAACCCATCGTGATGTTCGAATACGGGCACTACATATTTCGCGCCGGATTCCTTGAACAGGCGCGCCCAGGCGGAAGGATCGAAGTGCTCGGCCTTAAACATCGGAATGAAGTCCTTGTATCCGAACTTATCGACGGGGCCGTAAGTGGCTACGTGGTGTTTATGCTCTTCTGAGTCTGGCCGGTACATGTCGCGCGGATACCACTCGCTGCCGAACGCCGGAACCGAGTACACGCCCCAGTGAATGAAAATCCCGAACTTCGCATCCCGATACCAATCCGGAACCTGGTAGGTCTGCAGTGACTGCCAGTCGGGTCGAAATGGACCCTGGTGAATGGTGCTGTCCACCTGCTTCAGGATCGCCGCGCGTTGGGAATCGTACTTGCCGCTGGCCTGTTTCCAGGGTTCCTCGATCTTCTGGGGACTTTGCGAGGCGGTAGGAGCACTGGTGTCCGCGCCCGCAAAAAGATAGGAGGAACACAAAGCGAGAAGCCCGAGGATCACCACGGAAGACGGCGGCACTTTCACCTTCAGAAACATTTCATTCCCCTGGGACATGAATGCACTGAGGACATCGATCCCGATCAGCTCTCTCGCCACAAATACGTCCCGTCGCGAGATTTCTAGCCTTCCGTCCTCCGACCTTCGGGTTAGAAATAGAATTTCAATCCGAATTGAAGCTGCCGCTCAGTGTTCGCGGTGGAAGACACCACGCCAAAATTGGGGTCCTCCAGATTACTGTCTGGCGTCGCGAATACGGGAGTATTCGTTACGTTGAAGGCCTCCGCTCGAAACTCGAAGCGCGTAGTTTCGTTAAACGAGAAGGACCGAAAGATCGAAAGGTCGAGATTCCGGTTCCAGTCGGCCCGCAGGCTGTTTCGCCCCATATTGCCGAAGGTAAAAGGAGCTGGATTCTGAAAAGCGTTGAGGTTCAGGGGCTGTATCTTGGTGCCGCCCTGGTACGGATTCCCCACGATATCGGCGCGTTCGACGCCATACAGGTTATTGGTGTTGGGGATGGTTGGATCGGTCTGGACGTCATAGCGGGGGCCACTGTCCAGCGACAGAATCCCGTTGATTTGCCAGTTGCCGATGATGTGATTCACAAACCCGCTCGAGGTGTGGAATCGCCGGCCCGAGCCAAAAGGCAGCGGAATCACGAAGCTGCTAGCGAAAATATTCGTCAGATCGTGGCTAGCGGGGCCCCGATCTTGACTCAGATTGTACGGGTTCTGAATGTCGCAATCAGCGAATAACCCGTCGCAGCCGGTGACCATAGCCTTCGACCATGTGTATGCAATCGTTCCAGCAAATCCGGATTGCGACCGGAATTGCGATGAAATCTGCAGGCCGTTGTAACTGCTGCCGCCGATGCTCTCGGTATAGTTCATCGGCAGGATATACGGGTAAGGCGCGCGTTGTTGAGGATCGCCTGGCCCCGGTGCGGGCGCGGCGTTTGCGGTGATATCAGTAGCGATTCTTGCGTTACGCGAACCCACGTAATTGATAGTGGCCGTGGCTCCGGGAGCGATCTCTCTCTGAAATCCAAAATTATATTGATCCGAGTAGCCGACCTTGAGGTGCGGATCGGTATAAGCGTTTACGTTGAGCGGCGAAAACGGACTGGAAGCCGGCTCAATCGGACCGGCACCCAGGTTAAGCGGGTCGTTGCCCAGGCCGGTGGGCAATCCGAGGTTCAGGTTGTTGGGTGCGGCCACGAACGCCACGTTGGGCCACGCCTGAGTATAGTTCGATTGATTTTCCGTCATGCCCGACCAGTTATCGTAGAACCTGCCGTATCCGCCATGCATAACGGTCTTGTCCATCAAACGATAGGCAAATCCGATTCTCGGTTGAAAGTTACTATAGTCATCGTGATTGATCTTTCCGTTTGATGCGACGGTCACGTGTGCCGGCAGGGTTCCTCCGGGAACGCACGGCGCACCCTGGGTGGGAGAACACGCGGGAGCCGGATTCTGAAGAATGTAAGTGCCGTTGCTGAAGTCGAAGTTGCCGGTAATGTTGCTGCCGTTGGACGGCGTACCTTGGCGGGGATTTACGGTGACGTCGTACCGCAAGCCCACGTTGATCGTGAGCTTGTCGTTTACCCTCCACTGATCCTGGAAATAGCCACCGACGATTTTTCCCCCGTGGAGAAGAGAGTAAACGTTGTCGACTTCCGCGTAGGTGGGAACGCCGAGCATCATCGACGCGAGAGCATCGCCTCCGTTGCCGTTCCCATCCGCTGTTTGGGGGGCATCGTAGTCATCCTCGGAGCCGTAGAAAGGCTGCGTCCATCCATCGCTCGCGAGGCTGCCGCCCATGCGAAAGGTATGGCGCCCATAGATCTTGGAATAGTCACCGCGGTATTCCCAGATATTCGAGTAATGCAGCTTGCCGACATAGTCTCCGCCGTTGATGTAGCCGGCGACGAACATGGAAGGGATCAGATCGCCGCCAAATTTTTCATGATTGTAGAAAGCGGCGGCAAAACCGGAGTTCTGCAGGAAGTCCGCCGGGGCATTGACAAAATGGGGGACACTGTTGAACTGCGCGGATACCCGTCCAAACGTGAGTTGCAGCACCGAGCTCGGGCCGAAGGCGTGGTTCCAACCTGCAGCCACGTTATAGTTATTGCTTTGAGTGTCGGCGAGCAATCCCGGAAAGCCGCCGGATGCAGTATCCGGCTGCCACGCCGCAGTATAACGGCCAAAAATGCGGTCATTGGCGCCGATCTGCTCATCGCCGCGGATTGAAATTTGGTCCTGGCGGATTATCGTAGGAGTAGAGTCTCGCCCGTTGAAGAAGGGGTTCCCGGTGTTCATCGGGGCGGGGAACAATGTCTTGGCGTAGTCCACCATCGTCGAATTCAGCAGGCTCGTGGGAATTATATCGCAGGGAGTTCCCGCCGCCTGAATTCCACTGGCATTGGCAGGGAGCGCCGCCCCGGCCCCATCGCACATAAAAGGCTGGCGATTGAAACCGGTCGCTTGGGTGATGTCAGGCACCGAACTGTACGGGTTAAATAATTGCGTCCCCTGGCTTTCCAGATTACTGAAATCGCCGCCTAGCTGCGCAGGGGTCGGAGTAATGTATGGATTGTTCGCTGCGGTGTGGTTTCTGAAGCCCTCGTAAGAGACATAAAAAAAGGTTTTGTTGCGCCCGTTGTAGTGCGGCAATATCACCGGCCCGCCGATAGCTCCGCCGAATTGGTTTTGTTTCAGCGGGATCCGTACCGGATTGAAATAATTTGCCGCATCGAGATCGTCGTTGCGGATAAATTCCCAGGCATCCCCGTGGTAGTGATTGGTTCCGGATTTGGTCACCACATTTACGATTCCGCCCAGGACCTGCCCGAACTGGGCTTCGTCGTTGTGGGACTGCAGCTTGAACTCCTGAATATCGTCGAGCGTCGGTTGGACCGCATAGGTGTCCCGAATCGAGCCATAGTTATTGATGCCGTCCAACAAAAACATATTGCTTCGATTGTTTTGCCCGTTGACCGCGGGAAAGACGACCGTTCCAAGAGGGTTGCCGATGCCGCCACCGCCGGAGTTCCCCGAACTATTGGCAGGACTCACTCCAGGCCCGAGCAGCAAAAGCTCTGTGAAATTGCGGCCGTTCAGGGGCAGCGCATTCACTTCGCTGGTTCCGACCACCGTGCCCAGTTCGGCGGTGGACGTCTCAATTTCAACGCCGGTGGCAGAGACGTGGACGGTGCTTTCGGCAGCGCCCACCTTCAGATCGAAGTTAATCGTGGCCGTTTGATTTACCGAAAGCGTAAACGGCGCCGACTTCTGAGTGGCGAAGCCAGTCTCCGACACCGAAACGGTGTAATCCCCTGGGATGATGTCGACCAGCGAATAGTTCCCGGTGGAGTTGCTGCTAGTGGTTTCAATGAATCCAGTCTTTGTATTGGTCAGCACGATCGCCGCGCCCGGCACCACCCCGCCGGAAGCGTCGCGGACGGTTCCGTTCAGAGCGGCAGCGGCATTTCCCGCTTGAGCTGCTGCGGAGGGCGAAAAAGTGAGCGAAAGAGCCAACCCGAAAACTATGCACGCGAGGGTCTGGAGCGAGTGAGAGCCGGAAGGATGCATAATTCCCCCTTCAACTAGGAAGCCGGAAATCAAGCGAAATTGGTCGAGCCAATACCGCGAAAATTAGCACCGCCGCGCTCGGAAGTGTCAAGCGGTATTGTCCCCGCCGCACGCTTCGTACGGTGGTTACCGTTCTGGAGCGCGCGGAAGCCTCCCGCGGGGGGAGTCCATGCGTGTTTTCCGGGCTGCCAATGTTGGCCGTACCATTCAGGGCTACCGAGTCCTATGGATTGTGATAGACCTCTTGCATTGTCGCCCAGGATTTTTCGCCGTGCAGCGGGATTTGCAGTGGATCGGTCACTGACAACCACTTCTGGTTGCGCGGTTCCGCGGAAAGCTTGGCCATGTCCCCCGCGTAGTCCGAGCCGGTGTAATCGTAGTAGCCGAACAGATAGTATTCTCCGTCGTCCAGCTGGCGGATGAAGATGGAGAAGTTGTGCATGTGGTACTTTGTCAGTAAGTCGCGGACGCCGGCGTTCGATGCGGCGTGCAAAGCCTCGTACGCGCTGATCTGATCGGGCTTGATTCCGATCACCATGCCCACCCGCTGGACGTGCGAGGATTCGTTTTTACCGTAAAGCGCCGCTGCGCCCATCGCGGCGGCGATAGTGAGCGTTGCCAATATGATTTTCTTCATTTAGTCCTCTCAAACGCCTTGGAAGACGCTAGCTTTTTGGCTCACGCCACTGCGAGGGAAATTGGTCAGTGACTCCCCACTCTCCCATTTCGAAATTCCGAAATCCAACTTTCAGAGCGGGTGATTCCGGGCGAACGCGAAAGTCGCAGTTTTCCGGGTCGACGAAGAGCGGATCGCCAAATATAGAATGCTGATCGAAGCCCAGCCTCTGCCAACCGGCAAGATCGTAGCTTCGGGGGTTGCGTTTTCCGTCTTCGGAGCGCAACTGATCCACCACCGCGTGGAAATCTCCGCCCACACAGTAAAAACAGTTGTTATCGATCTTTTCGAACCATGGTCCCACCGCCGGAGGAGCGATCACGGAATAGGTCATCTGCGGCCACCACGGCCAACCGTCGGGCCACTTTGTATTTCCCGGGTTCATGACCGTGATGTTGTTGAAATATTGATCGTGATTGTCGTTGTTCCCAACGTGGAAGCACGGAGCGCCCTTCGACATGTACCAGATGTTGTTGTACACCTTGCGATAGGCGCCTTCGCGCAGCTTAACGCTCACGCCGCCGACCGAGATGTTGTTATAGATTTCGAAATTCGACGCGCCGTCGTCCAGATCGAGTCCCCATCCCGATTTTTCGTTGAAGAAATTATTGCGAACGATCACCGGCTCCATCGCATCCACTAGCGCTTCCCAAACATCTAGGCTGCGGTCCGCGGTGTATGGGCCGTGAGATTGGGCCAGTGACCAACCACGGTCACGGCCCCAGGCATTGAAGGGACCATGGTCGCTGGTTTCGCGAACCGTGTCATGGGTATGATTGAATTCGATCACATGGCCGCCCCAGGTGCCGTCCCCAATGCAGATGCCCGGCGCGGGGCAAGTTATACATTAGGTTGTGGCTGGCGGTAATTCGTTTGGCCCGTGAGATGTATACCCCGGCGATCTGCTTGCCGAAGAACCCGCAATCGTGAATCAGATTGTTGCTCGCCTGGCATTCGTAAGGGAAAGGCGCGCTGGGTGCCCACGGTCTTTTCGAGGTCGCCAACGAAACAGATCGCGCTGTCGCCGGACTCGGTGAATTTGCAACCGCTGACCGAAAATCGGCGGTTGTGATTGTTCACGAAAATCGCATTGCCGCCGACCGCGTCGAACCAGCAGGCTTCGATCGAGCAGTCGCGGGTTCCCTCCGCGAACACCGAACCTCCGCGGTGAATGGCCCAGTCGCTTAAGGAAGGAACGTCGTAGGGCTCCAAGATAAGTTGCCGTGGTGTGAGCAATGCGGAAGCCGTGCAGCGAAATGTTTTGGACGGGATTGTTCTTCCGTGCCGTTGAAGCGGATCGCGTGCTCGAGGACCGGTACCTCAACCAAGGCCGTCTGCAAGTTCGTTTCCGCTTCAGGGTAGTGGTAGAGAATATTTTTCTTCTTGTCGAGAAACCATTCCCCGGGCGCGTCGAGCTCTTCCCACACGTTGTCGATGAAGAATAAGTGACTTGCGACTCAGAACGCCGGGGTTGTCGCTCCATTTAGCCCCAATCTGCTGGCCGCCCTCGCCAAACCAGATGGAGTTCGAAGCGAGATCGATTCCCTTGATCTTCCAATGCAAGTTCCCCCAGTACGCTGCTTGAAAGATATGAATTTCTGCGTCCTGCAGGCTTGACCACTTTTTCCGGGAGAAAGTGGCAGGGTCGAAACGGATGCCTCGGGGTGCCTCGGTGGAAAACGTCATGTCTTCGTCCGGGCCGGCGAATGGATTCGCAGCGTCGTGAGGGATGGCGCCTGCTGCCAGAAGGTAGCCTGACTTTCCAGGAACGGAAGGATCGTAATTGGGATATCGGGCGCGGATCTGCCTCTTACCATTTACAAAAAGTTGAGTGAACTCAAGTCCGGCAGGAACGTCGGTCATCATGATGCCGTTCTGGTAGGGTTTCCAGTCGCAGGCAAGTTTTCGGCCGCCGCTGATCGTGACGCGGTGCCCAGTTTCGGCAGCGAACATCACCGGCGCCCCATTCGCCCCGGAATCTTGGGAACGGAATGCAAGCGGAGTCTCCAGATAATAAGTTCCCTCGAGCATGACTACCTTCACCGGCTCGGAGGTGCTTCCGCGCCTCGCGAGCCGCTCGCTGCGCCCTGGGCAGCGTCGCAAATGGAGAAGTCGCGGCGCCGGAATGATTGTCATCGCCTTGGGCCGAGACATAAAATGTCGACGCCGCTGTGGGCTGTGAAGGAAAGCCTCTCGCAACGCAGGTCGGAGGGCCGGCTGGCGGCAGCAGCGAGGGCCGCACTGCCGCTCCATTTCATGAAATCGCGTCTTCGCATATGCATTGGACGAACCAAATCCTACACCGCCGGATTAACAAGTCAAGGGGCTAGCCTAGCGAACTGCTCAGGCTCGCGGGGCTTGGTTGCGTACCCGGATGTTGACAGCGGGAGCACGCATGCATAAAATCCCGACGATTGGATCAGCCATTCGCAAGCCGTTCTGGAGGAGATTGTTATGAAATGCGCCGTTCTGGCGGTTGTTTCCCTGCTTCTTTTTGTTCCATCTTTCGCCGCAGCGCAAAGCACCGGCCCAGTCGCCCAATGGTCGTTCAACGAAGGCAGCGGGCAGGTGGCGCATGATTCAGTGAGCGGCACGGATGACGCCATTGGCGGCATTTTCAAATGGGTGAACGGCGTCTCCGGAGGCGGCCTGCGATTTGACGGAGAGAGCACGATAATCACGCGCGGGCACAAAAGCGTTCCACCAACAACGGCAGGGGTTACCGTGGAGGCTTGGGTGGCGGTCAATACATACCCTTGGAATTGGGTTCCGATCGTGGAGCACCGCCGGGAAGAACAGGGTGGCTACTTCTTTGGCCTCGATAGCTTCGGCCACGTTGGAATGAAAGTCGCGGTGGCGGGGCAATGGTGGTCGCTGGTTTCCAAGTCCCAGCTGCCGCTGAAGAAGTGGGCGCACATTGCCGGCAGCTACGATCCGGCAAAGGGAATGGCGATTTACGTCGATGGAAAGTCGGCGGGCGAGATGCAACTGCAAGGACCATTAAGTCTGGCCGACCGGGAGGATTTGGTGATCGGTCGGGTGCGCGATGCGATTCTTCCGGCGCAATGGATCCATCCGAAAATTCCGGTTCGCTACTCCTTCGATGGCATTCTCGATGATCTGCGTATCTACGACCGGGGGCTTTCGGCCGATGACATCGCTACGGCTTATGCCGAAGTGCATCCCCCCAGCGGAGATGTGCTGCCGTGGCCCGTTCTTCCGTCCGGTCCTGCGGGAGCGGGAAAGTTTGGCGCTTTCTATACCACACTTAAGTACGACGACATGTGGGACGCGCCAAGGCGAGTAGCTCCCAATTCGGACGTGGTGGTGCGCTTCGACCTTGCACCGATTCGCATGGTGTTCTGGCAGGGCACCAACTATGGCGGAGATTGGGTCACGGAAAATAATAAGTGGTACACCGACGAATTTGTGGAAACGGGAGGCGAGATCGATTGTCCTGGAGGACAGGACTGCGAGCCGATGTCGGACAAGCAGAATCGCTACTCCCACGTTCGCATTCTGGAGAGCACCGACGCGCGGGTAGTGGTGCATTGGAGGTATGGTCTCTGCGAAGTGGTGAACTACACGTGCGCGAACCCGGATGGGAACACCGGCTGGACGGATTGGGCCGACGAATATTTCACCATCTATCCGGATGGCGTGGCGGTTCGGAATCAGGTGCTCTGGACCTCCAATTTCAAGAACTGGCATGAGTTTCAGGAAACGATCGTCATCAACGGACCGGGACAGAGGCCGGAAGACAATATCCAGCCGGTCGCGTTGACCGTCGGCAACATGAAAGGCGAAACGGCAACCTATTCATGGGAGAACGGCCCGCCCGCCAAAGCTATGGACAAGCCGGCCAATCCGAATATTCAGGTGGTGAATCTCAAATCGAACTGGAAGCCTTTCCAGATCGTTTCGCCAGTAAACTCCTCGATGAAAGCTTACACCGGAGAAGTAACCTACTCGATGTTTGAGTGGTGGAACCACTGGCCGGTGGCGCAGGTGAGATCCAGCGGCATATCGGCAGCGGCTCCCGACCGGCCATCCCACTCCTCGCTCTCCCACATTTATTGGGACCCATATGCAAAAACCGATCATTCGATGTCCCAGCTTTTGCTCCACGGGCTTACCACCAAGCCGGCGGCGGACTTAGTGCCGCTGGCAAAATCGTGGCTCTCCGCGCCGGGTATCGAGGCGCACGGCGCAGGATTCCAGAGCCAAGGATACGATCCAACCCAGCGCGCCTATGTGATCGTACGCCAAGAATCGAAAACCGCTCCGCAACTCCAGTTGTCGCTTAACGCCACTTCCGAGTCGCCGATTCTCAACCCCGCAATCGTGATCAAGAACTGGGGCGATGCGGAGCCCAAGCTTCGGATTGACGGAAAAGCGGTGGTTCGCGGGCCAGCGTTCCGATACGGCTTCGTTTCTACCCTGGACGGGAGTGATCTGGTGGTGTGGCTGCAAATGGAATCCACCAAGCCCGCGAAAATCGAGTTCGCGGCAGGCAAATAGGTCTCTACCACCGTGTACCTTCGACTTCGGTGATCGTATTCCACGGTGACCGCAATTCAACTGGATTGCGCGGCAAACCATAGTGTTAGGCGCGCTCGATCGCCAACTCGGCTAAATCCAGGCGCAACTTTTTCTTTGCGTCGACGTCCGGGCATTGGCTCAGCAACCTCGTTCTTTAGGAGACGAGTCATGAAATGCGCCGTTCTGGCGGTTGTTTCCCTGCTTCTTTTTGTTCCATCTTTCGCCGCAGCGCAAAGCACCGGCCCAGTCGCCCAATGGTCGTTCAACGAAGGCAGCGGGCAGGTGGCGCATGATTCAGTGAGCGGCACAGATGACGCCATTGGCGGCATTTTCAAATGGGTGAACGGCGTCTCCGGAGGCGGCCTGCGATTTGACGGAGAGAGCACGATAATCACGCGCGGGCACAAAAGCGTTCCACCAACAACGGCAGGGGTTACCGTGGAGGCTTGGGTGGCGGTCAATACATACCCTTGGAACTGGGTTCCGATCGTGGAGCACCGCCGGGAAGAACAGGGTGGCTACTTCTTTGGCCTCGATAGCTTCGGCCACGTTGGAATGAAAGTCGCGGTGGCGGGGCAATGGTGGTCGCTGGTTTCCAAGTCCCAGCTGCCGCTGAAGAAGTGGGCGCACATTGCCGGCAGCTACGATCCGGCAAAGGGAATGGCGATTTACGTCGATGGAAAGTCGGCGGGCGAGATGCAACTGCAAGGACCATTAAGTCTGGCCGACCGGGAGGATTTGGTGATCGGTCGGGTGCGCGATGCGATTCTTCCGGCGCAATGGATCCATCCGAAAATTCCGGTTCGCTACTCCTTCGATGGCATTCTCGATGATCTGCGTATCTACGACCGGGGGCTTTCGGCCGATGACATCGCTACGGCTTATGCCGAAGTGCATCCCCCCAGCGGAGATGTGCTGCCGTGGCCCGTTCTTCCGTCCGGTCCTGCGGGAGCGGGAAAGTTTGGCGCTTTCTATACCACACTTAAGTACGACGACATGTGGGACGCGCCAAGGCGAGTAGCTCCCAATTCGGACGTGGTGGTGCGCTTCGACCTTGCACCGATTCGCATGGTGTTCTGGCAGGGCACCAACTATGGCGGAGATTGGGTCACGGAAAATAATAAGTGGTACACCGACGAATTTGTGGAAACGGGAGGCGAGATCGATTGTCCTGGAGGACAGGACTGCGAGCCGATGTCGGACAAGCAGAATCGCTACTCCCACGTTCGCATTCTGGAGAGCACCGACGCGCGGGTAGTGGTGCATTGGAGGTATGGTCTCTGCGAAGTGGTGAACTACACGTGCGCGAACCCGGATGGGAACACCGGCTGGACGGATTGGGCCGACGAATATTTCACCATCTATCCGGATGGCGTGGCGGTTCGGAATCAGGTGCTCTGGACCTCCAATTTCAAGAACTGGCATGAGTTTCAGGAAACGATCGTCATCAACGGACCGGGACAGAGGCCGGAAGACAATATCCAGCCGGTCGCGTTGACCGTCGGCAACATGAAAGGCGAAACGGCAACCTATTCATGGGAGAACGGCCCGCCCGCCAAAGCTATGGACAAGCCGGCCAATCCGAATATTCAGGTGGTGAATCTCAAATCGAACTGGAAGCCTTTCCAGATCGTTTCGCCAGTAAACTCCTCGATGAAAGCTTACACTGGAGAAGTAACCTACTCGATGTTTGAGTGGTGGAACCACTGGCCGGTGGCGCAGGTGAGATCCAGCGGCATATCGGCGGCGGCTCCCGACCGGCCATCCAGTTCCTCGCTCTCCCACATTTATTGGGACCCATATGCAAAAACCGATCATTCGATGTCCCAGCTTTTGCTCCACGGGCTTACCACCAAGCCGGCGGCGGACTTGGTGCCGCTGGCAAAATCGTGGCTCTCCGCGCCGGGTATCGAGGCGCACGGCGCAGGATTCCAGAGCCAAGGATACGATCCAACCCAGCGCGCCTATGTGATCGTACGCCAAGAATCGAAAACCGCTCCGCAACTCCAGTTGTCGCTTAACGCCACTTCCGAGTCGCCGATTCTCAACCCCGCAATCGTGATCAAGAACTGGGGCGATGCGGAGCCCAAGCTTCGGATTGACGGAAAAGCGGTGGTTCGCGGGCCAGCGTTCCGATACGGCTTCGTTTCTACCCTGGACGGGAGTGATCTGGTGGTGTGGCTGCAAATGGAATCCACCAAAACGGCAAGAATCGAGTTCGCTGGAGCCAAGTAGCCTACTGATTTACCCCGCTTGCCAAAAAACCGCCGTCGACCACGATGGTCTGCCCGGTGATGAATGAAGCGGAGTCCGAGGCGAGAAAGACGGCAGCGCCGGCCACCTCCTGCGCTTGGCCGAAGCGCGCCATCGGCGTGCGCATCAGCAGTTCCTGCCCCCGCGCAGTACCATCGAGAAGGCCCGCGTTAAATTCGGTCCGAAACACACCGGGAGCTATGGCGTTCACCAACACGCCGTGTTTCGACCACTCGACTGCCAGCGAACGCGTGAGGGCTGACACGCCCGCCTTGCTAACGGCATAAGCAGTCACCTGCGAAAGCGAAACGAAGCTGTTTAGGGAAGCGATATTGATGATGCGGCCGGAGTTTCGGGCGAGCATGTGGCGGCCGAACACCTGGCATGCCCGCATGGCGCCATACAGATTGGTGTTTAAGATGTCATGCCAGTCTACTTCCGGAAAATCGAGTGTGGGTGCGCGCTTGATCTTTCCGGCGGCGTTCACAAGGATGTCGACCTGCGGGAAATCCTGGAGCACTTTGTGAAGTAGCGACAGCAACGATTCCCGATCGCACACATCCGACGAAATCCGCAAAGTGCGGCGCTGTTTGCTTTCAATTTCCGTGGCAATAGAGTCGATCTTGTCGGTGCGCCGGCCAGAGGCAATCACGTCCGCCCCGGCGTCGGCCAAACCGAGACTGATGGCACGACCCAGGCCGGAGGTGCCACCGAGTACAACGGCGACGCGGCCGGATAAAGACATCGTGTGTTCGCTCATGAGTTGGGACGCCCTGGCAAATCCTGCCCGTTTAAGAAGGAACGACCTTTCATGAAAACCTCCGTCCAGGGGATGTGACGAACGGACTAGTTATTCAGATAATCCGTAGAACGCTCTTGGATTCTTGCACCAGACCGCGTTTTGTTCATCGACTGACAATCTTGCGAGGTAATTGTTAGGAATATCCATCACGCGGGTGTAGCTGCCGGCGAGAGTGCATACCGGCCAGTCCGAACCGATCATGATACGGGTTGATCCGAAGGCGTTAAACACGGCATCCATGTAAACGTCGAAATCTTCAGCTTGCCAACCGTTCCAGCGCGCTTCAGTCACCATTCCGGATACTTTGCAAAATACGTTGGGAAAGGCCGCTAACCTCTGAAGGCCGGCCAACCACGGCTGAATTTCCCGGTTGCGAATCGAGGGCTTGGCGATGTGATCGACAACGAACGGTTGGGCAGGGTACATCCGAACTAACTCACTGGCGAACGGCAAGTGCTTCGGAAATATCAGCAGGTCATAAGTGAGGTCAAATTCCGCTAACAACGATATACCCGCGAGAAAATCACGGCGCAGCATGAATTCATCGTCCAACTCATCGTGGATTACGTGACGCACGCCGCATAGCTTTTCACTAGCCGCAAATCCTTCGAGCTGCGCGCCGGCTTGCGGGCTGCGAAGATCGACCCATCCAACCACCCCCCGGATAAAGTCATATTCCCGAGCCAGCTCCAGGAGCCATTCGGTTTCCCGCAGCGATTGCCTGGCCTGCACCGCCACTGTGGCATCGATGCCACACTCCCGGAGTGACGGCTGCAAATCTGGCGGTTCAAAATCCCGGCGCAAGGCGGCCATTTCCGCACTCATCCATGGGTAATCGTTCTCGTTGTATTTCCAGAAATGCTGATGAGTATCGACTTTCATGGGGGGCAAGCGCAGTACCGCTAGATTTCGAAGACCCCTTTTATCAGGTTGATGGAGGGTTCCATCCACCGCGAGAATACGTCAGGGAGGGAACTGGCCATCGCCCGATGGGTGACCCACGAAGACGCGCTGACTTCGCCCGCTTCCAGTCCGCGGATGACGTTTTCGATATCCAAGGCGGTGGAATTGCGGCTGGCCAGCACCGTGAGTTCGCGGCCGTGCAGCAGAGGATCGTCGAACGAAATCTGTGCAGACACTAGCCCCACGAAAATCAGTTTCCCGCTGTGCGCCACGTAGTGAAAGGCGTCCATCATGGATTTCGGGCTTCCGGTGCAATCAAAGACGACCGTAGGAAGTTCTTCACCGAGGACATCACGGAGTTGCTCGACGACTTGCGCGCCACCGTTGATGGTGATCAAGTCGGGCCGGGTCCGCTTGGCAAAGGCCAATCGCGTCTCGAGCAGATCGGCACCAACGATTCGATGAGTATGACGGGAAGCAAACTGGAGCACCGAGAGGCCGATCGGTCCCAGGCCGATGATAGCGACCGTATCGTCCGGCTGGAGTTGTGCGCGTCCCACGGCGTGCGCTCCGATTCCCAGCGTTTCCACCAATGCCAGTTCCTCGAACGAGAGCTTCTCGGATTTATGCAATTTGCGCGCGGGAACTACCAGGCGCTCCTGCAATCCCCCATCGACGTGCACGCCGAGGACCCGGAGCTGCGAACAACAGTTAGTTTTGCCGCGGCGGCACGCGATGCAATGGCCGCAATTTAGGTAGGGCTCAATCGCGCAACGGTCGCCGGCTTTGATTCCTCGATCGTTCGGGCCGATTTCCAGCACTTCCGCGCCGAGTTCATGTCCCAAAACTCGCGGATAACTGAAAAACGGTTGGCGGCCGCGGTAAGCGTGCTGGTCGGTGCCGCAGACGCCCACTCTGCGGATGCGAAGGAGCGCTTCGTCGGGGCGCAGAAGTTGCGGATCGCCCACATCGACGATACGGAACTGCCCCGGTTTGTCGAGAATTACCGCCTGCATCGGCTCCCTCTAGGGTTTCAACGGAAGATGAAATACAGAAAACAGACGGTCGCAATTAATATGCCTGCGACCACTCGGACATCTGACAAACCGGTGACTCGTCCCCGCGTGATAATCGACAAGGGCTGTGTCCAGGTGAGGCCGTCGACTAACTCAGCCGCCGGCGCTGGAGTGGCGTAGCTCGTCGCAACGTACAGCACGCTGCAAATGCAAAACATCCACCAGGCTTGCATCAAAAAGGGGATGCCCCAGCCATTGGTGACGATTTTCACCGTTCCGAACACTGGCAAATCCAGAATGAAAGCGAGCGCACCCAGGCCAAAGCCGCCCACCAGAGTGGTGAGGGCCGCCTCCTTGGTGCCTCGGCGCCAGAAGACGCCCCAAATAAAGACCACGGTAATGGGCGGCGCAAGATCGGACGCGATCGCGTTGATCGCCTCAAAAATACTGGAAAAGCGCCCACCTTGAGTGGACCAGGCCATCGCCAGCAGCATCACCACGATCGAACTCACCCGGCCGATGTTCACCTGGGCTCGATCGGAAATCGTTGGACGCAAACGCCGCACGATATCCACCGCGACCAACGTGCCGGAGCTATTTAGCGCAGCGGCCATGGCGCTCATTAATGCCGCCAGAACGGCGGCTGCGATCAATCCGCGCAACCCCGTCGGGATCAACTGCTCAATCAGCACCGGCAAGGTCTGATTGCTCTGCGCGCCGATCTGATCGCGAAAGAGCACATAGGCGATCACGCCAGGTAGAACCAGCAGGAAAACCGGCAGTATTTTCAGGAACCCGGCGAATAGAGGCCCGAGTTGAGCGTCCCTCTCGGTTTTCGCACCCAGAACTCTTTGCACGATCGTCTGGTCCGAGCACCAATACCACACTCCGAGAACCGGGTAGCCCAACAGAACCGCGTACCAGTTAAGTCCGGCAGAATCATGTTGGTGCAGCATGGATAGCTGGCCCGGTTTGGTCGCCGCGCGAAATTGCGCGATGCTGTGGATGCCATGCGCAGGCAACGCCATTAACGCAAATGCCAGGATCGAAAGCGCGCCCGTAATCAGGATCACGGTATTGATCGATTCCGTTATCACTACCGCGCGCAATCCGCCCAGAACCGTGTAAATCGCCACGATGATGGAGATGATCACGATCGAAGTGACGACGCTTACTCCAAAGAATCTTTGAAAGACCGCCGCACCCGCGTACAGACTGATGCCTATATGAATGAAAAGCGCGGCCACGATGGCCATGAAAGCGAGCATCGAACGGCAGGCCGGACTATAGCGGCGCTCCAGGAATTCGGGAAGGGTGTTGATGCGAGTACTGAAATAAAACGGAGCAAATACCAAAGCGAGGAGAATCAAAGTGAAAGAAGCCATCCACTCGAAATTTCCCCACACCAGGCCTTCGTTGTAGCCCGACGCGGTGAGGCCTACCAGGTGAATAGTGGAAATATTGGAAGCGAAAAGGGCCGCGCCGACTACCGGCCAGGAAAGAGACCTGCCGGCGAGAAAAAACACATTACCGGTGACTTTTAGATGCCGAACCGATAAGACGCCCGCGAGCAGAATGCCAACGAGGTAGCTGACGATGATAGCCAGATCAAGTTTTGGAATCGAACTGGTTACCAGCACCCGGATCGCCTCGCGAAGATCGCAAACCGATCGCGGCGAGCGCCACCCGGCCGGGTGCCCGCCGCAATCTTAGACCTAGGGTCATTGGTTGAACCAATCCGGGCGGGCAACATAATATGGGCCGTCGGGGACTGCTGTCAAGCGCTTTATCGATCTATCGTTGACACTTTAGGATGCCCGGAATACGATAGCCCTCTGGCGGATTGGTACGACCGATGGGCATTTACAGGTGCTGTGGCGGGGACCACCCTGCCCGGATCTGGATGTAAAACGTCATCTCTTTAAATGGAATCGGGACATGCGAAGTATTGGGAGTGACATGCGGGGAATCAGCGTAAACAGGCTGACCGCCAAGGTCAATCCCTCGTGAAATACTCGCCTTTAGGTAGGACCGGCCTGAACGTTTCGCGGCTCAGTTTTGGAGCTTCATCGCTGGGTGGGGTATTTCATGAGGTCGACGAGTCGGAGGCGATTCGCTCGGTCCACGTCGCGTTGGATCTCGGCATAAACTATTTTGACGTTGCTCCCGCGTATGGCGCAACGTTATCCGAAACGGTGCTGGGTAAAGCTCTGAACGGCATCCCCCGCGATCGCTACTATCTCTCCACGAAAGTAGGTAAATACACTCAGCCCGGAAGCTACGGTAACGATGTGCTGGATTATTCCCGTTCGCGCATTCGAGCCTCACTCAACGAAAGTGCAGCGCGTCTAGGGACCGATTACTTCGACCTGATCCACATTCATGACATTGAATATCAGAATCGCCAGCACACTGAATGGGCTCTCGATGAAGGCTTCCACGCGGTTTCCGATTTGAAGCGAGAAGGGCGCATCGGGGCGGTGAGCTTTGGCATTTATCCCATCGATCTTTGGAAGCGAATCTTTTCTACCATGGATGTGGATGCCGGCTTGGTCCACAATCACTATTGCCTGAATGACACGCTCACTATGGATTTGCTGACCATCGCGCGGTCAAAACAGATCGGCATTATCAACGGATCACCGTTTGGTTCGGGACTACTCACCGAACGGGGGCCCGCGGCGTGGCACCCTGCCAGTGTCGAAGACCGAAAAGTGTTTTCCGATGCTTCCGAATTCTGCCGTTTGCAAGGTACATCCATTTCCCAACTCGCGTTGCAGTTTGCCAGCCAAAATCCGGACATCCCCACGACCATGTTTAGCAGCGCAAACCCTGAATCGGTGCGGCGAAATGTTGCCTGGCACGAAGCGCCATACGACCAGCAATTGCTGGTGGAAGTGCAGGCGCGACTCCGCCCGGTGATGAACAAGCAGTGGAGCTATTGAAACAATAGACCCGCCGCCCGAGGCATGAACCCGGCGAGCGCCTGCGGACCGTAGGAATTGGGGTGTCCCAGGCCGTTCTTCCGGATGGCGCTCATCGCTAAATTGGTTCATCCAATAAGGGCTCTCTCTGGAAAAATAAAAGGACAGGCTCGGCCCGAGGTCCGGCGTTTCGGTCCATGCCCGCGCCACGGGCAACCACGCCTGACCTCACCACCCTTCGCATTATCGCACCCCAGAAGCTGCAACGCGGGTCGGCCACGCCTGGGCGGGCCATTCATCCCTTGACGGGGCTCGGCTTGAGCCCTATAATCCGCCATCTGCTCCATGGCTGGACCAATTACAGGTTCCCTGTGTTGCAGGATGTTCTACCAGGCCCTCTGATGAGACAAATCCAGCTTCAACAACCAGGACACTTTATCGACCGGCAACTGCCTCGCCCAGCCGCCTCCGAAGGGGAGGCGTTGGTGCGGATTTGCGCGGTGGGAATATGTGGGAGTGATTTCCATGCCTTCGCCGGTCGACATCCGGCCTATACCTATCCGCGTGTTCTGGGCCATGAACTTTCCGGCGTAGTTATCGAGGTCCCTGCGAACCAAAGAGACATTCGCGTAGGCGACCGTTGCGCGATCGAACCGTATATCAGTTGCGGCGAATGCCCTCCTTGCAAGGCAGGCCGCACCAACTGCTGTGAACGGCTGCGCGTCATTGGAATTCACACAGACGGCGGCATGCAAGGTGTTCTATCCGTTCCGTTGTCGTTGCTCCACAAATCCGATCGGCTCTCGCTGGACCAACTCGCGCTGATCGAAACTTTAGGAGTCGGCGCGCATGCGGTGGCGAGAAGCCGTCTTTCGAAGGGAGAAAGCGCACTGGTCATCGGCCTCGGACCGATTGGCTTGGCGACTGCGCAGTTTGCGCAGGCTGCCGGTGCTACCGTTCGGGTGCTGGAGAAAAACGAGTGGCGTCGAGAGTTCGCAAAGCGGGTCGGATTCGAAACGCTCTCCGAACCTGGCGATGAACTCGCGTCCGTAGTATTCGACGCTACCGGCAGTGGAAAATCGATGGGAGCAAGCATTCACCACGCGGCACACGCCGGACGCGTCGTTTACGTTGGCCTCACCCGCGAAGAGGTGGCCATCGATGACCCGCTTTTTCACCGCCGTGAGCTGACCTTGTACGCGAGCCGAAACAGCTGCGAAGAGTTTCCACGAATCATCCGCATGATTGAGAGCAATGAAATCGACACTTCGCATTGGATTACCGATCGCCTAAAGTTGATGGATGTACTGGGGGGATTCACGGCCCTCGCGGGTAATCCAAAGGTGATGAAAGCAATTGTCGACATCGAAGAAGCGGATGCCTAACCGAGTGCCGTCGGAAGTGTCTATTCGGGTGGCGCACTAGTGGAATCGCAGCGGCCGCAGTGCATACTGATCGCCGACGATCTTGCTGGGGCATCTGATACCGGCGTGCAGTTTGTGCTGCGTGGCCTTTCTTGCGAGGTGCACACGCAATCGAACTCGCCTTTCTCGTTGCCCGCAGCAAATGTGCTCGCGTTCAATACCGACAGCCGATCCGATAGCGCAGCAGTCGCGCGGGGTAAGATTCAAGAGATTTCCGCCGAGTGTTCCGGCGTCGAGCCGCGGGTGCTTTTGAAGAAAATTGACTCCACGTTACGCGGCAATGTGGGATGGGAAATTGCAGCGATGCTGGAATATTTTCACCGGGAATACGCCATCGTTGCTCCGGCGGTTCCGGCGATGCAAAGAATCGTTCGCGGCGGAATGCTCCAATGGACCGATTCTTTCGGGACGGGCAATGTGGAAATTCTGAAGCTACTCGAGCAGCAGGGCATCTCGCCACAGGCTGAATCCATTTCGATCCCGCCTTCGGGTCGAAGCGTCTTCGCGTCGGTTCTCCGCGCCAGCGTAGCGAATGGCGCAAAAGTGGTGATCGTGGATTGCGAATGCCAGGACGATCTTCACTCCCTGGTGACGGCAGCAGGCGCATTGACTGCAAAACCGCTGTGGGTTGGTGCGGCGGGCTTGGGCATGGCTCTCGCCGAGAGCATGGAGAGCCGGGCGGGGCCTTCTCTTCCGCCCTCAACTTATTCAGCCTCCAGCGGGCCGGTAGTGTTTTGCATCGGATCGACCCATTCCGTTACGTCGCTGCAGTGCGAAAGGCTCGCCGCGAATTCGAATTTGTTCGAAATGGCTCCAGTGCCGGACAATATAGAATCGGCTCGTGCCGCCGTCAGCGAAGGCAGGCACTTACTCCTCAGGATCCCCAGGGATCCAGACGCACGATTCATCAATGAACGGATTTTTTGCCGGCGTGCACGGAGTTCATATCGGCGGAGTTGTGATGACCGGTGGAGACACGGGTTCGGCCGTCTGTCGAGCCTTGGGCTCGACCTCGATTTGGTTGCGTGGCGAGATCTCGGCCGGATTTCCCTGGGGAAATCTTTGTGGCGGGATATGGGATGGATTACCGGTAGGGATGAAATCCGGCGGATTTGGAGATGACCGCGCCCTGCTAAGATCCGCCGAGTTCTTTGCCGGCGGGCGCGCAGGTCTCCGATGAGCGCGCGAAGTATGCAAGCCCACGATCGCCGTAACGATTGGTGATCCCGCGGGCGTAGGGCCAGAAGTGACGCTAAAAGCGCTTTCCCAGGCCAACGTTCAGGCGCTTGCATCATGGGTGGTAGTGGGCGACCGAGCCGCGACTAGACAAGGCCGGGGCGAGCTGTGGAATCGAAGTCGGCAGCTTGCCGATCACCATTCGCGATCCGCGAATCATTGCTGAGTCCCGAGGAGATTTGTTTCGGTCGCCTGAACGCCAACTGCGGCCGAGCTGCCGTGGAATACGTCAGGGCCGCGACCACCTTGTGCATGAATCGAGAAGCGGACGCGATGGTGACCGCGCCTCTGAACAAAGAAGCCGTGACCATGTCGGGCATTTCCTTTTCCGGGCATACCGAGTACATCGCGGAGCTTTGCGGAGCCACAGAATCGCGCATGCTGCTCTGTAGCAAAAAGCTGAGCGTGGTCCATGTCACCACTCACGTTTCGCTGCGCCACGCCATCACATCAACCACTGAGCGAATCCTGCGCACCATCGAACTTGGGAACGAAGCGATGAAACTATTGGGTCTTCGACCGCCCGCGCATTGGGGTTTGTGGATTGAACCCTCACGCTGGCGAGCACGGACTGTTCGGTAGTGACGAAGCCGAAAGAATTATTCCGGCAATCGATGCGGCACGGGCCAAGGGCCTGGATGTACGCGGACCCGATGCGCCAGACACGATATTTCTGCGGGCCTCGCGCGGAGCTTACGACCTGGTGGTAGCGATGTATCACGATCAGGGCCACATCGCGATGAAATTGATCGATTTCGAAAATACGGTGAATGTCTCGCTCGGGCTTCCGATCATTCGAACCTCCGTCGATCACGGCACCGCCTTCGATATTGCCGGGCAAAACAAAGCGGACCCGCAGAACATGATCGCGGCGCTGACCATGGGTACGGAGATGGCCAATAGGCGGAAACGCCACGCCAGGGGTGAGCCGCATTCTTGAGTAGGACTGCGGCGCCTCGATCGCCAGCCGGAGTTATCGAGAAAGAGCGCTAGATGCAAGTCCGTTGGCTTGACGGTGTGGTGATAGCGGGTTACTTCGTTGCGATCATCGCGATCGGACTTCGATTCGCGCGTCACCAGACCAGCACCGAAACGTATTTCGTAGCCGGGCGCTCGATTCCGGCGTGGGCCATAGGCTTGTCGCTGCAGGCGACGATTATTAGCGCGGTAACGTTCATTGCCTATCCCGGATCCGGGTACGCCGGTAACTGGTCGATGCTAGTCCCGGGAATAATGGTGATCGTGGTTCCGACGATTGTCGGGTCTACGGTGATTCCGTTTTATCGCCGGGTAGTTGGAATGAGTGCGTATGAATATTTCGGCCGGCGTTTTGGCTATCCAGCCCGTGCGTATTCCTCTCTGGCCTTCGCTCTGGGGACATTTGCGAAGATGGCGTTCGTCATTTACCTGCTGGCTCTAACCGTGACCAGCATGACTGGATGGCGGCGTGGAGTTCGTCGCGATCGGGATAGGCTCGATCACCGTGTTCTACACGTTGGTCGGGGGACTCGAAGCGGTGATCTGGGCCGACGTCATGCAAGGATTTATTTTGTGGGCGGGCGTGCTTATCTGCCTTGGTTATCTGCTATTCCTCTCGCCGGGAGGGGCATCTGCGGGTCTGCGGTTGTCGTTGGCCAGTAACAAGTTCAGCCTGGGCAGCACCGCATTCGTATTCTCCAAGCCGACTATGGTGGTGCTGACGGTGTATGGCTTCTTCTGGTATTTGCAGAAGTACACCGCGGATCAGACCATGGTGCAGCGATATCTGGCTTCAAAAACCGACAGAGACGCGCTAAAGGCCATATTCCTGGGGGCCGCGATGTGTATTCCGGCGTGGATGCTTTTCATGTTTATCGGCACGGAGCTATGGTCGTTTTACAAAAGTACCGGCGAAACGCTCCCCGCGTACATCACCAAGAGCGATCAGGTATTTCCGTATTTTATTCGGACCCACGTTCCCGCGGGGATCGCCGGCCTGATCGTTGCCGCGTTATTTGGCGCCGCCATGGCGACGTTGTCCTCGGATCTGAATTGCCTCGCCACCGTGGTTGTGGAAGATTTCTATCGGCACTTCTCGGCAGACGCCACGGATCGCAAGAGTCTGCGCGTGGCGAAGTGGTGCGTTTCGTTGTGTGGAATCGTGGCTGTCGCCGCAGCGATTCGCCTGGCTCACAGCCATCAAACCGCACTTTCGCTATGGTACGCCGTTTCGGCGATTGTCACCGGCGGCTTGGCTGGGCTTTTTCTTTTGGCGTTTTTGAGCGATCGGGCCAATCGATACGGAGCTTACACCGGAATCGCAGCAAGCCTGGCGTTTACCGTTTGGGCAACGTTGACTCTCGCCGGAAGCGGTGTCGTTGATATGGGCAGATTCAACTTTCCACTGCACGAATACACCATTGGAGCGATCGGGCACCTGATTCTGTTGCTTGTTGGATATTCGTCCAGCTTTCTGTTTCACGAAACTGACCAGTCCAAAAGGGAACTCACTCTCTGGGGCTGGAGGCGCCGGGAATGCTCCGGGCCTCAATCCCAATTAGCGATGGCAAATGCGAAGTGAGATGCCGGGAGTTGCCGATACTTTTAGATAGCAACGATTGAAGGAGCTACATGAGTCGACTTCGAAGACTGCTGAATGAACAAGGTTCCGGTCCCTTACTGGGAGCCGCGACCTACTTCAATGATCCGGTGTTCATTGAAATGTGTGCCTTTCTGGGATTCAAAGTGATGTGGATCGAGATGGAGCATTCGCATATCACGTTCGCGGAAGCCGTAAATCTGATCCGGATCTCTCAAGGATGTGGCCTCCTGACCATGATTCGGATTCCCAATGCTGGCCGGGAAAACGTACTGAAAGCCGCGGAATGCGGTCCCGACATTATCAATATTCCCATGGCAAACCGTGCGTCAGATTTGCAGGAACTCATAAAATACGCGCGGTTCTCGCCAGTCGGACAGCGCGGATACTTTAGCGTTTCGCGGGCCGTACGGTACGGGGTGATTCCCGATGTCCCGGGTGAGCAGCAGAAGCTGAACACCGAAGTCTCGCTGATGGCGCAGATCGAGACGGAAGAGGCGGTCGCCAATCGCGAAGAAATCTGTCGCGTGCCGGGCGTGGACATTTTCATAGGCCCTTCGGATTTGGCTTCCACCCTGGGAGTGCCGGGAGAAACCGGACACGAGCGGGTGCAAGAGGCGGCCGGACTCGCCATCCAGTCCGCCAAGAAATACGGGAAACTGGTGGCCGTAGGCGCGGCACCCGCGGATTTTAGGTTTTGGGTCAGAGCGGGAGTCGATGTGCTTTTTTGCACCAACGACACGTCATGTCTGCGAATCGGCCTCCAGTCCGTGCTGCAGCAAGCCCGCGAAGCCGTGAGTGAGCCAGGAACCGGTCCAGCAACCAAATAATGTTGTTGGCCAAGGAGATTGAGAATTGGATTATCGAAAGCTGAAAGGTACTGCCCTAGAAGTCTCGCGGCTGTGTTTCGGCACCATGACGTTTGGCAAGCCCGTGGATCAGTCGGCGGCGGACCGGATGGTCGCGCGTTGTGTGGACGAAGGAATCAATTTCGTCGATACCGCCAACGTCTATCAATTGGGAATCGCGGAAACCATGCTGGGGCACGCGATCCAGTCCAGACGAGACAAGCTGGTGGTGGCCACCAAGGTTCGCGGAAAGATGGGCGACCGGCCGGATGAGAGCGGGCTTTCGAAACGCGCCGTCTTCCGCGCCGTCGAGGACAGTCTGAAGCGTCTGAGGACCGATTACCTCGACCTCTATTACCTTCATCAGCCGGACAACTCGGTTCCCATCGAAGAGACCTTGGGCGCCATGGAAGACCTTGTAAAACAAGGCAAGGTTCGACATCTTGGCACGTCGAATTACTCGGGATGGCAAATATGCGAAATGCTCTGGGTTGCCGAGAAACATGAATATGCGCCCGCCCGAATTGCGCAGCCGATGTACAACTTGCTCGCCCGGTCAATCGAACAGGAATTCATACAGATGGCCGGGAAGTTCGATGTTTCTATCATCGCGTACAATCCCCTCGCCGGCGGAATACTGACGGGCAAGCATAACGCCGCCGTGGTCCCTCCCGGCACCAGGTTCGACAACAACCCGATGTATCAGGAACGATACTGGCATCCAGACAACTTTGCGGCCGTGGAAAGACTGAAGGGCATGGCCCAGGACCTGAATCGGTCGCTGGTGAGCATCGCACTGAACTGGTTACTGCATCACACCGCCACCGACTGCGTGATTCTTGGCGCCTCCCGAATTGAGCAGCTCGACGAGAACCTTGCGGCTTGCAAAGAGGGTCCGCTGCCCGCCGAGGTGCTGAAGGTTTGCGATGAGATATGGGAATCGTTGCGCGCTCCCGTTCCCAGCTACAACCGATAACCAGGGCACACCAGTGGAGAGGACGGATATGACCGCACCTAGCGAAGAGAATAATTCCGAAGCTCAGAGATCGTTGATCAAAGGCGTGGAACATGTTGCCATCGCCACCAAGGATCCACAGCGGTTGGCCCGCTGGTATGTCGAGCACCTGAATTTTGCCCCGCTGCTGGATGCTGGAGCTACTGTTTACATCAAAGCTCCCAATTCGGTGATTCTTGAGTTTGTCGCCGCGGAGAATACTGCTCCGAGTCCGGGGATACGGGATGCCGGGATTCGGCATATCGCGTTCAGCGTCGATGATCTCGAGGCGGCCCATGCACAACTGAAATCCAGGGGAATCGAATTCGAGCCCCAGGCCATTGTACTTCCCGGAATGCGCCTGCACTTCTTCCGCGATCTAGAAGGCAACTATCTACATCTGGTGTGCCGCGAAAAACCGCTGCTCTGATTGTGGGTGGAGTAACAAAGCTTGGTGCCGAGGAGCGGCTAGTTTTCCGAACGGAGGTCCAATCTAAAATGAAACCGAAAGACTCCAGGGGCGAAGGCATGGACCGCCGTGATTTCGTGCGTCACTCGCTGGCCACTGCAACCGTTGCCGGATTGTCAGCCGCTGCTTCCCGGTTTGCAAACCCGGTCCCTACCGCTGCCGCGACGCGCGAAATAACCGCTCCCGAGACGCTGGGGCAACGAGACAAATTGTTGATGCCGCACGCCGTCTTCCGTGAGCTCCAACTCGGCAGTGTGCTCCCAGAGGGATGGTTGCGCCAAGAATTGAACAAGCAGGCCAACGGCATCACCGGACGTCAGCCCGATTTTTGTTTTCCGTTCGATCGGCATTACTGGGATAGCAATGAGCGAGGCCAGGATCAAGAGTCTCGCAACGGCGGCATTTTCTGGTACCCGTGGGAACAGATGGGGTATTGGACCGATGGTGCCTATCGCTGCGCCAGGCTGATCGGCGACCGTCGTCTCCGGCTGCTGTCCATGGAGCCGATTCGCTATACCGTCGATCATCCCGTTGATGGCTGGTTTCTCGGTCCGCGAAAGCTGTTCGATATTCCCGCCGCTAACGATCCGGGAAGATGGCCGCAAGCCGTATTCTTCCGCGCGTTAGCCGCAGCAGCGGAAGGCGAAAACGCTTCCGATATCCTGAATGCGATGTGCCGCCACTATTTGAGCGATAGCAAATCCGATTATCAGCATGGACCATATGGACCGCGCGACCGAGTGAATATCGAATCGATGCTGTGGTGCTACGCGCATTCCGGTGATCGACGCTTGCTCGATAAGGCCCAGGATATTTGGTCCCGCGTGCCGCCCGTCGATCTCGAACAAATGACCGAGGACAAGCCGTCTAAGAAACACGGGGTTACCTTCGCCGAAGTGTCCAAGCTGGCAGCGTTGCTCTATATGTACACCGGAGACGCGACGCAACTGGAAATTTCCGAAGCGGCCACTCGCCGTGTCTTCAAGTACCACATGTTGGTGGACGGAACGCCTTCAACAACCGAGGGGCTGCGCGGAACTGGACAACTCGATGGCCACGAGACGTGTGATGTAGTCGAGTTCAATCTCACGTGGGGTTACCTGGCGATGGCCACCGGAGCGGGTGAATATGCGGATCGCGTCGAGCGCGCATTATTCAACGCGGGCATGGGATCGATTCGCAAAGACTGGTCCGGCCTGCAATACATTTCGTGTCCGAATCAGGTCCACATCGCGCGAAACTCCTGCCAGCCAGGGCACAAGGGAACTGCCGCGGCGCTCTACGGTCCCAACAGCGATCATCGCCCTGAATATCCATTTATCACCGCTTGCTGCGCCGGGAATATTTCTCGCATGCTGCCCACGTATGCCCAGCGCCTGTGGATGAGCGCCGGCAACGGAGGCTTGGCAGCGATCCTCTATGGACCGAGCCGCGTACTGACCACGGCTGGCAAAGAGCGGCAACCAATCGAAATTGTTGAAGAAACGTCCTATCCGTTCTCGGAAGAAATGTCTTTTCGGATTCGTTCGATGCGCCCCGTCGAATTCCCGTTGCATCTCCGTGTGCCGGGCTGGTGCAAAGACCCGAAGCTGACCGTCAACGGACGAAGGGAAATCCTGCCTCCGATTAAGAACGGCTTCATCGTCCTCCAACGAATGTACGCAAGTGGCGATGTGATTCAGCTCGCACTGCCGATGAACGCCGAGCTCGGACATTCCACCGACGGCGGAATCTACCTGGAACGTGGCCCGCTGGTCTATTGTCTGCGGCCGAAGGAAACGTGGACCTCGATAGCCATGCCGGAGTTCGAGATCACCTCTCCGGAATTTCCCATGTGGGCCGCCACGGCTGGCTCGGCCTGGAACTTTGCCCTCGCCGTCAACCCTGACCTGCCCCTAGATTCACAGGTCCACGTGAACAAGGCTCCAGCAGGCGCCGATCTCTGGCAGGCTCCACCGATTTCGCTGAGGGTCAACGCCCGGCGAGTCACTGGTTGGGAGCTGGTCCATCCCAAGGGCGACGATCCGAATTGGTTTATGACCCCGCCGCTGCCGTCGCCCGATTCTCCTCTCGGATCGGAAGAGCGGGTGGACCTGGTTCCGGTAGGGAGCAGCCATCTCCGCTTAACTGTGTTTCCTTTATGCCGGCCGGATAAGCGATCGAGCTCGAGTTAGCCCTCAGTCGTGCAACAGAATCCGATAGGCATAAGCGTATTTGTTGGGCGGCTGACCGGTGAGGTGGATATGCAGGCCGTCCGGCTTCTCGTCAAACTCCAACTTGGCGTCTGAGCCCAGCAGAACTACAGATTCGATCTTCTGATTGCTGCTGAGCGCCCCGGCTTTCAACGAATGAATCACCGCTTCACCGGTGGAGGGCCAGGCCATCTCGATGGCATAGATCGCTTTTCCTTTGGTGGTGAATCGGAAATCTTCACTCGTATAAGTTTCCACGTCTTTGTCGTGCATCGGCCCTTCGACCACCTTGGTGGGTCCCTCGCCGAAAATCTTCCAGGGGCGAGTGCTGTAAATGGCCTCGCCGTCCACACCAAGCCATGATCCAATTTCCAACAGTATGTTTTGGACTTCGTCGGGAATCGTGCCGTCGGCGCGGGGCCCAATGCTCAGGAGCAGATTGCCATTCTTGGAAACAATGTCGATCAGCTCATGAACGAGGGAAGCCGGTGACTTGAATGAGTCGTTCTGGATGTAGCCCCAGGACTTGTTGCTGACCGATGTATCGGTCTGCCAATAATCCGGGCGAATGTCAGAAAACTGACCGCGCTCCACGTCGAGCACCCCTGAGCCAGCCTGCATGCCATTTTCTTTATAGTTGATTACCCCCAGTGAGCCGCGCTTCGCCGATTCGTTGTAATAGTAGGCCGCGAAACGGACGAGCGCGGAACGCACCGAGGGTTGGCCAATCCAGTAATCGAAGTACATGATCTCCGGATGGTATTTCGCGACGATTTCGGCGTCCCTGGCGAGGAAGTCGTCCGCAAACTCTGGACTTACATACGTAAAGTCTTGCAGAAGCGAAGCGCGGCGGACCCACAGATGGTGTTCCGCCGGTCCGTAAAATTGAGCAAAGCTGGGATCGTTGACATCGGACGGAATCTGGCGGCCTTCGTCGAAAAACCAATCATGCTCGATCCGATGACTGGAGGCGCCGAAATGTAGACCGAGGGTGCGCACCGCGGTGGCGAGCTCTCCTACCAAATCGCGGCGCGGTCCCATCTTTACTGCCGTCCAATCGGAAAGACCGCTGTCATACATGGGGAAGCCGTCATGATGTTCAAAAACCGGCACTACATATTTCGCACCGGACTGCCCGAACAGACGTGCCCAGGCTTGCGGATCGTAGTGCTCGGCCTTGAACATCGGAATAAAATCTTTGTAGCCGAAACTGGTTAGCGGGCCGTACGTCGCGAGTTGGTGTTTGTTCTCGTCCGAACCATCGATATACATCCGGCGTGGATACCACTCGCTGGCAAATGCGGGAACCGAGTAAACCCCCCAATGAATGAAGATTCCGAATTTCGCGTCCTTGTACCACTGGGGAACTGCATAGATCATCAGTGAGTCCCAGTCCGTCCGGAACGGGCCGTCATTGGCTTGGCGGTCGACGTCTCTTAGAATCGCCCCACGCGCCCGGTCGTATTTTGAGCTGGCCTTCTGCCAGAGTTGGTCGAGCGTTTCGGGATGTTCGGCCGCCGTGGGGGCAATCCGGGAGTCGGCTTGTTTCGCTTGGCTGGCGGGCTGCTGGGCCCGGCACGGCAGAGGCGCCAGTAAGAGGATAGTCGCCAGAGAAAAAAACATTCGCCATGTCATGGTGTGACTTGGGCGAAGATCGGCCGCAAACCGAGAGAGGTATGTCGCGATTTTGCTGCGATTCAGGCTTCTTCGATCTTTTTGTGTCATAGACATCCGAGGGGGTAGCTCTACACTGTTGCCATTTAGATATGCTAGGGTCTTACTGCCATTGTGATTCGTTGGCCCGACTCGGCTCGCAATCCAGGCCTCACCGGCGAGGCTAGCACTCTGACGAGACGAAAAAAAGAGCAGTTCGGTGTTAAGGCTGCGTCATTGGTTCATCCAAATTCGAGACACCGTATCAGGCGTTCGAGGGAGTGTCAAGGGGCGGGCGTTTCATTCCGCTTCACCTGTGGGGCATCGGATCCCGAATGGCAATTCCCACTCGCGGAGGATTGCTCGTTGACAGCAGGTAATTGCGGCCGATAAAATGACGCGATTGGACGAACCAATACGACCAATCGATTGTAAGTGTGTGGCCGCCCGTTCAGAGACAATGCGTTCCGGTCACATCGATGTAATCCGCCCATGAGGGCGTGAGGCTCGATCATGCAACTTCGATTTACGCTGGCCCGAATCGCCTCCGCAGCCTTGCTCCTCTCCGGTTTCCGGATATTCCGCGATCGCCCAGGACCTCGGCCCTGTGGCGAAATGGTCTTTTGACGAAACCGACGGTTCCGTGGTCCACGACTCGGTCAGCGGCGTAGAAGACAAGATCAGCGGAGTTTTCAAACATGTGACCGGGGTCGCCGGAGCGGCATTGCGGTTCGATGGTGACACAACTTCAATTGCCCAGGCGGCCTCGAGCGCTCCCCGATTGAAGAACGCTGTCTCCGTAGAAGCCTGGATCGCCGTAAACACATATCCCTGGGATTGGGTTCCCATCGTTGAGCAATCGAAAGAAGAGCAGTCCGGCTATTTTTTGGGAATTGACTCGCTCGGGCACCTGGGGCTGAAGCTCGCAGTGAACGGCAATTGGGAATCCGTAGTCTCTACCGCGCAAATTCCGCTGAAGAAGTGGACCCACATCGCCGGTACATTTAACGGTGAGCGCGGGCTCTCGATTTATCTGGATGGCAAGCTCGCAGGAGAGTTGCCCGCGCCAGGCACGCTCACCCAGGCCGGCGGACAGGACTTGCTGATCGGTAGAGTTCGCGAAGCGGTGTTGCCCCCCCATTGGTCACATCCGAAGTTTCCAATTTGGTTCTCGTTTGATGGAATCATCGACGAACTTCAGATTTACGATCGTAGTTTGGCTGCGAGCGAGATTACGCAACATTACCGAGCGTTCCACCCTCCGGCGCAAGAGGTGCTACCTTACCCCGCCTTGCCTTCGGGACCGGCGGTAGCTGGGCTGTTCGGCGCATATTACGCAACGCTGAAGTATGACGATTTGTGGGAGGCCCCGAGACGCGTAGGCCCCGATTCTGATGTGGTGGTTCGTTTCGATCAACTTCCCATCCGCCTGGTTTTTTGGCAGGGGACAAACTACATTCCGGCCTGGGTCACCGAGAATAAGAAATGGTACACCGATGAATTCATCGAAACGTTTGGGAGCGGCTGCCCGGATGGGGGCGACTGTGAGCCGATGTCCGACAAGGAAAACCGCTACGCGCATGTACGCATCATCGAGAGTACCCCGGCGCGGGCGGTAGTCCATTTTCGTTATGGATTATGCGAGGTGGAGCACTATGTTTGCGCGAATCCCGATCCGTATACAGGATGGACCGATTGGGGTGATGAATATTTCACGATCTATCCGGACGGCGTGGCGGTGCGCAAACAAGTTGCATGGACTTCGAATTTCTCCGACCAGCACAACAAGCCGGGCCACGAATTTCAAGAAACCATTATCATCAATGCCGCCGGAACTCGTCCCGAGGACAATATCGCCACCGACGCGCTGACTTTGGGAAATATGGCGGGCGAGAGCTTTACGTATTCGTGGTCTCCGAAGCCGCCGGTAAGGCTGGATCGGCCGGCGGGCGCAAATATCCAGGTGGTGAACCTCAAGTCATCGTGGAAACCGTTCCAGATCGTCGCGCCGCTGAATGCCCTGCTAAGGCCATATCCCCACAAAGAGAGATCCAATTCGATGTTTGAGTGGTGGAATCACTGGCCCGTGCAGCAAGTGCTCTCGAGCGGAAGATCAGCCGTCGCGGCCGACAAGCCCTCCCATTCCTCGCTTTCCCATATTGAGGCTCAACCATACGCGCAGACGGAAGACTCGATAACCAAGATCACGCTCGGGGGACTGACCGCCAAGCCCGCGTCGGAGTTGGTGCCATTAGCGAAGTCGTGGCTATCGCCGCCAAAAATCACTGTCTCCGGCGAAGCGTTCCGAAACGACGGATACGATCCCGCACAGCGGGCCTTCGTGATCACCCGCGTAGGTGCTGCTGGAACAGACAACGTTCACGTGTCAGTCGAGGCGTCCGCGGACTCGCCCTTGGTTAACCCTGCGTTCGTGATTGAGAAGTGGAACGCTCCGATGCCCCGGTTGAAGATCAACGGGAAAGACGCTCCATGGGGACCTGCGCTTCGAGCGGGGCGTGTAAACGCTGTAGACGGGACGAACCTGGTCATCTGGATGAATCTGCAGTCGACGAATCCAACCACGATAGACATTATTACCGGCAAACAGCCGGAAGGGACGGATTGACAGTGGCCAGGCTCACCAAGCTGATCGTTCTCGTGCTCCTCGTTTTGTTCCCGGGGCCTGCCGCGCTCGCGCAAAGCGATGGCGTGGTTGCGTCGTGGAAGTTTGATGAAGGCACGGGAAACATCGCAACGGAGGGTGTGAGCGGCGGGCACGATGCAATTCTCAACCATCATCGGTGGGTGACGGGTGTGCATGGATCGGCATTGAAATTCGACGGGTTCACCACGTTAATCGAGCGTCCGGCGGACGCGATTCCTCATCTGGATGGTCATTTCAGCGTTGAAGCCTGGGTCGCGATACAGGCGTATCCGTGGAATTGGGTTGCCTTAGTTGATCAGGAAAACGACCATAAAGGCGGCTATTTTTTTGGAATTGATTCAAGGGGCCGGCTAAGCTTGCAGCTCTCCGTTTGGGGAGATTGGGAAACATGCGTATCGCAGATCCGGGTGCCGCTGAATCAATGGTCGCACCTTGTGGGCACTTATGATTCCACCTATGGAATTCGGCTATACGTTGACGGCCAAATGCAGGGCTCTCTTCCGGTGACCGGGCAAATGACTCCCACCACGGGCACCGGCCTGCGGATCGGCCGCAATTTCAAGGATCTTCCGGCCGATGCCGAGGTGCGGCATAAAGCGGAGCTGCCTGCTTTCTACTCGTTTGATGGAATTATCGATGAGCTAAAGATATATGACCGAACTCTCTCGGCGGACGATGTTGGACACGCATACGCTGCGAATAAACCTTCCGGTGCCCCGGAACTGACTCCGCGGACATGGCCAGGCTTTCCGCAGGACTCCAAATATTTTGGAGCCGCATACACCGAGCCTAAAGCTCTATCCGGAATGGGACGAGTTGTGGCGCACCGGTCCCGACGCCGATGTAGTCGTGAGTTTCGCGGACTTGCCGTTTCACTACGTATTTTGGCGCGGCAACAACTACGGGGAAGCCCTGGTCACTGAGAATGGAATCTGGACAGGCGACCAGAGTTTCGAGAGCCATACGCATCGCGGCACCGCGGAGCACATGAATGACAAACATGACGCGTACTCGCACATCAGCATCGTGGAGAGCAACGAAGCGCGGGTGGTGTTGCATTGGCGCTACGCGCTCGCCGACATCGCCGGCGAAATCTCCAATCCCGATCCGGTAACCGGCTGGGGAGATTGGGCCGATGAATATTTCTACATCTACCCAGATGGGGGCGCGGTGCGCTATGGAACAATTCGCGGAACCGCCAGTCATTATAGTTTTTCGGAGCCGACTATCCTGGTGGCGCCCGGGAAAAAGGCCGAAGACTACATTTCATTGGATGCTGCGACCATCGCGAATTCCCGCGGCGAGAGCCGAACATACTCATGGGATCCGGCTTCTCCCCCGTTCCCTTTCCCTGACCAACCTGCGGACGCGAACATTGCCGAGCTGAACATAAAATCCCCGCACAAGCCGTACTACATCTATCAGCCAGGCACTGAGCTGGGACCCTATGGCTGGCCTCCAGAATTGAGATCGGAATATTCCCACTTTCCCACCTGGGATCATTGGCCGGTGAATCAGATCCCCTCGGACGGACGCTTCGCGATATTTCCCGATCATTATGGAAGCGCGGCCATCATGTCGCCCAATCCGAAACATGCCTGGATTGAGGCGCCCGGTCAGCGAAGCACCTATTTTCTTTTTGGATTAACCGATCAACCGGCTTCGGCGTTGGCCGCTGCTGGACCGCTCGTGGTTGCAGCCCGCAACTTAACCGTTAAGGGCGGCGAGTTCACGGCGACGTACGATCGGGCCCAGCGAGCCTATGTCTTGACGCCGGCCGCCAAAGAGGGGCGCACGAAAGATCGGAAGAAGCTCGAACTCACCTTGGAGGCGAGTCGCTAAGTCGCCGGTAGTGAATCCCGCACTAGTGATCAAGAATTGGGGAAATTCGACGGTTCGGTTGAAAGTGGATGGAGTCGAACTGCCGAAGTCAAAAGTGCGAATCGCGCTGGTACCGCGGCTGGAGGGCACAGACTTAGTGATGTGGATTCAGTATAAGAGCGAACGACCGTGCCATCTTTCGCTCGTCGCGCTCGGGAACTCATCCGAATTTGTTACTCAATGAAGCTCGATAAACCAGAGGTGGGAGCGGTTGAAGTTGCCAATGCAGTCCTTAGTGTGTTGATGGGAGCCAGCAGATTCTTGGCGTCGGTGATGTGCTCAAACATGGTGCGACGGGCCTCTTCGGCATTACGGTCGCGAATGGCGGTGTAGATTTTCTTGTGGAAGGATAGCGGCTTTTGGATCGAGACCCGAGGAGCCAGTTGGGCCATGCTCGTCAACACGGTGCGATGAATTATCCTGAAAAGAAGGTGGCAGATCCGATTGCCGCTGGCTCGAAAAATGCACTCATGAAAAGCGATGTCCGCTTCCAGGCGAGCCTGATTGGTGCGGCTTCTTTCCATCGCCATCAAAGCTTGTCGTAGCCCCGCGAGATCTTCCACCGTGGCTCGTTCCGCCGCTCGCGCCGCGAGCTCTGGTTCCACGATCATGCGTGTCTCAAATAGTTCATGGTGAGAAAGATCGTCGAGCAGGATCAGGAATTCCATCGGCTCATTGAGGAGAGATTCCGCAGTGGCGCTCAAGTAGGTGCCATCGCCCACTCTCTGAGTAATGACCCCCATGATTTCGAGCACTTTCAGAGCCTGGCGCAGGGACGCCCGGTTCACGGCGAATTCCTTGGCCAGCTCGCGTTCGGGAGGGAACTTCGAGCCCGGCGCAACCGTGCCCTTGGAAATCATCTGCTTGATATTGCGAATTAGCTTGGCGGTGACGCGAGCATCCACCGGTTTGATACGGGATGACGCCGGCCGATCCGATTTCGCCTGCAAGCTTTTCTTAGGCAGGTTTATCTCGCTCCCACTTAATATTTCTGGATGCTACACCTGAAGCACCCATTATCCCATAGCCTTATGGCGCGGTGAACTAAATCTGAATTCCGCCGCCACTGCGCCGGGCCTAACGCTCGAGACCCGGTGCGTTGCACATGCGCTCGAATGTCGCTTTATCGTGTGCTGTCGCCCTTGAATATGCCGTTTGTTCCGCCATTCTTAATCCAGTCTTTGTCGAACCGTACCACCTTGATCGTCTCCCGGCGGTAGGTATACGCCACGGTGATCTTTCCCGCTGGATTCTGCAGGACCGAAGGATAGGAATAGTCATCATCGCCTCGTCCTCGCTTGGATTCATCCTGCGCGCTTACTGCGCCACCCGTCTCGATATCGCGAACCCATGGCCATGTCGCACCGCCATCTTCGGAAAGTGCGATCGAAAGCGGTTTGCGCGCGCTGGCGCGAGGTTTACCCCGGGTGGTGCCCGAATTCACGTTGTTGAATGCGAGTATGAGGGAAGTATCCTTCAACAAGCGCCATCTGAATGGACGAATTATTGTTTGGCAAATGAGTGGGAGCCGGAGCGGACCACGCGCACCCATCCTGCGAAGTGCTCTGGTAGATGAAGTCCGCATAGCGGCTTCTGAAAAGCCCCAGGAATTTTCCAGTCCCAAGCCTTACCACGCTTTGCTGTACCAGGCCGTTCGATCCTGGAATTCTGCATTCTCGTGCCAGTGCTTCCCACTGTCATTAGTAATCTTCACCACCGAGTAGTGTGACTCGGCTCCCTCGGTGATCGTGCGGCTGGGGGTGTAATACATCGGTAGAAGCCAGTTCTTTTCGCTCAGCAATATCGGCGGCTGTCGCACAAACGATCCCGGCTGCGTAAACAAAGGAAGAGGAACGCTCCAGGTTTGGCCAAAATCATTGGAAGTAAGGTATAAGACCTGTGCGTTGGTCTGTCCTTCTCCCGCGGGCTGCGAGGTATGCAGCAGCCAGAGGTTCCCGTCGGGCAGTTGGAAACCCACAGGATTCTGGAACGATCTTCCCGCCTGATGGTCGATCTCGCTGGTCCTGCTCCACTGCTCCGAACCGTTGGCCAGCCGCGACATCACGATGGCGACATTGGACTCGCCCTCGCCCGCCCCCGAGAACCAGAAACAAAGTAAATCACCGTTCTTCAGCTTGACAAGGTTCGCCGCGTGGGAAATTCGAAACAATTTACCCAGGTATGCCTCTTCCATTCCGGCTGTTGAGGAGGCGCGGAACAGCCCATCCAGTTGGCTTGCGTCATTGGCTGCAGATTTGGGTAAAGTTTCTTGCGCCCCGACGGCCGCGACGCCAAGCAGCACGCATGCAAATATCCAGTGTGCTGCCTTCGACGTCACCATCGCGTGCGGCTGGACGCCCAATCCATCACCCTAGAAATAGAACTTCAGAGCGGCCTGCAGTTGACGCTCGGTGTTGGCGGTGGATGATACCTGCCCGAAATTGGGATCGGTGATGTTGTTGTCGGGCTGTGCAAACACCGGCGTGTTGAAAAGGTTGAAAGCCTCTACCCGGAATTGCAGTTTAATCGCGTCATGAATGGGAAACGACCGAAATATGGAAAGATCCAAGTTTCTGTGCCAATCGGAGCGGAGGCTATTGCGTCCCATATCTCCGAAGGTATACGGCGCAGGAAGCGCGAATGCCGAGACATTTATGGGATTGAGCGGGGTGGTATTGGCGTAGGGATTGCCTACGATGTCGGCGCGTTCTGCGCCGCTGATGTTGTTGGTGTTGGAGATTTGATACGGCGCCTGGATGTCGTAAGGAGTTCCGCTCGAAAGTGCCAGGATGCCATTGATTTGCCAACCGCCAATCAGGTAGTCGACCAGTCCGTTGCCGGCACTCCACTTCTGACCTTTGCCGAAGGGAACTTCGTAAACGATGCTGGTGGAAAAGATATGAGTTTCGTCGTACCCCGCCACTCCCTTGTCATTTGTGATGTTATAGGGGTTCTGAACGTCGCAGAAGTTCGAGTAGGTATCGCAGCCGTAGTTGATGTCTTTCGAATAGGTGTAAGCCAACTTGTGAGTGAGTCCCCAGGATGTGCGTCCTTCCGAAGAAACCTGCAGCGCGTTGTAGTTCCCCCGTCCCACACTGGTAACGTATCCCTCCTGCGGTAAAATGTATGGATAGGGAGCGCGAGTTTGTGGATCACCCGGGCCGGGCGTGACTGCCGCGTTTCCGGTCATCTGAAGCATTTCACGATGATTGTGTGAACCCACATAGTTAACGGTTAAAACTGAGTGGGCGGCCCATTCCCGTTGAATGCCGAAATTGTATTGATCGGAATAGGGATTCTTAATGTTCGGATCGAGGAAGCCGTCGCCCTGGCCGAAAGGATTTGGGGCCGGCACGATCGGGCCGCTGCCCAAGCTAAGAGGATCCTGTGCGGTAGCGGTGAAAAATGGATTATTCAGATTGCTGGTGGCCAAGTACGCGACGTTGGGCCAGCTTTGCGTAAAGTTAGCGCCGAAGCCGACCACCGCAGCCCAGTTGTCAAAAAATCTTCCATATCCGGCGCGAAAGACGGTCTTGTCGTTAATACGATAGGCGAGCCCTACACGCGGTTGGATGTTGTCGTAGGTGTTTTGAATAATCCTGCCGTTGGGGGACACGGTAACATGGTCGGGCAGCGTGCCTCCTGGGATGCACGGAGCTCCTTGGGTGGAGGAACAAGCGGGCGCGGGATCCTGGAGTACGTATGTGCCATTATTCAGGTCAATGTTTCCGGTGATGTTGCTATGGTCGCTAGCTTGGCCTTCACGAGGCCAGTCGGTGACATCGTATCGAAGCCCCAGGTTCAGAGTGAGACGATCGCTCACTTTCCATTGGTCCTCAAAGTATGTGCCGTAAATCTTACCGCCATGCAAATAGGCGTGCACCGAATCGAGCTCGCCATAGGTGGGATCCCCCAGCAGCATCGAAGCCACCGAGTCGCCACCTACCCCAGCGCTTCCGCTGGAAGTCTGGAACGGGTCAAAAACATCAACGGCGCCGTAAAATGAGTTGTTGGTGTTATCCGTAGCCACGCTCGCGCCAAACTTAAGCAGATGACGCCCAATCAATTTGGATGTGTCGCTCTTGTATTCGGCGATGTCGGAATAGACGCCGCCACTTACGAAATTATCGTTACCCAGATAGCCGTCCAGCCCGAAGGTAGGAATCAGAGGGGGATTGCCGCCGTGATTAGTGAGGTTCGGAGAAAAGCCCGCCGTTTGCAGGAAGTCTGAGGGCACATTCGAAAAACTCGGCTTACCCAGATCTGTTCCTTTCACTCGCCCGAAAGTGAACTGCGTGACTGCATTGCCGCTGAAGACGTGAGACCAACTAAGCGCCAGATTGTAGGCATCCACGACGGTGTGGACGACGTTACCCTGGACCCCGCCCGAATTCGTATCAGGCTGCCATGCGCCGGTATAACGGCCAAATATATGATCGTTACTGCCAAACTGCTGGTCGATACGAGCTTCCATCTGATCGTTGCGAGTAACGTTGGGAGCGCTGTCGCGGCCGTTGAATCCCGGCTGCCCGGTGTTGATCGGGGCAGGGAACAGAGTCTTCGCATAATAAAGGGTAGTGGGATCGATCAGGCTCGATGGGATTTTGTTGCAGGGCGTTCCCGCGGCCTGGATGCCATTGGCATTTGCAGGAAGAGCATTCCCTGATCCATCGCACATGAAAGGACTATTGACGTACGATCCGGCGTTGGCGGGATCGGGCTGTGTGCTGTAGGGATTGTAAATTTGCGCCGATACTGCTGAGAAGTCACCAGCCAGTTGGGCCGGAGTAGGAGTTAGATAGAGGACCGTGCTCGATGCGGTCTTGCGAAATCCCTCGTACGAAACATAGAAGAATGTCTTATTCCGGCCGTTGTAGTGGGGCAGAACGACCGGACCGCCGACCGAGCCGCCAAACTGGTTCTGTTTCAACTCGGTTTTGGAGTTGAAGTAGTTATTCGCGTCAAGCGCGTCATTGCGAAGGAATTCCCAACCGCTTCCGTGGAAAGAATTGCCGCCGGATTTGGTGACGAGATTTACGATCCCGCCCAACACCTGGCCGAATTGCGCCTCGTCGTTGTGAGATTGCACCTTGAACTCCATCACGTCGTCAATCGTCGGTTGCAAGGCGTACGTCTCGTTGGCCGCTCCGAAGTTCGTTACACCGTCGAGCAAGAACATGTTGCTGCGGTTGGTCTGCCCGTTGACAGCGGGAATGACGAACGCGCCTATGCCTCCGTTTGCGCCTCCCGAGTTTTGCAGCGGATTCGCCGCGCTTACACCCGGTGTCAGCAAGAGCAACTCGGTAAAGTTGCGGCCATTTAAGGGGAGATCATTCACTTCTTTGGTGCGAACGACAGTACCCAGCTCTGCGGTGGAAGTCTCCAGTGCGACCGCTTGACCGGAAACGTTGACCACCTCGGTGGCCGATCCGACTTTCATCGTGAAATTGATCGTGGCGGTCTGATTGACCTCAAGGGAGAAGCCGGGCTGTACCCCGGTTTCGAATCCCGGAGCGCGCACTTCCAGCGAATATCGGCCCGGGGGAACGTTGACGAAACTGTACAGGCCGTCCGCGTTGCTTTCTTTCACTTGGACCACGCCGGTGTCCAAGGCAGTGAGCTTGATGCCGGCGTTGGGAACGAGGGCGCCGCTGGAATCTTTGATCACTCCGTTCAGGCTGGCTGCGTTCTCTTGCGCCATAGCTGACGTGAGGGTAAGACCGAGGATCAAGAAGGACAGGGTCACGATTACCGACAAAACACGCACACAAATACGGATTAGAGGCTGCATGGTTTTATCTCCCTAGCGCTTTGCTGGCGGACTCCTGTCAATTGGTCCAGCCAATCGGCAGGGAGTCTGGCATTCGCGACGATCGGTTGTCAAGCACAATTTGACAAAGGCTCACCTTTTGAGGGCCGCGTTCGGGGTAGCCTTTAGTCAGCGTTGCGCTCGCACCGAAAACGAGCCCAGGCAGATGGGCGGGACGCTTTTTCATCGGATCGACCTTGGAACATATTCCCACTTATCTTGCGGCGATTGTCTGAGGGCGATTGGGGGATGCATTTTCAGCACTTCTTTCGTTCGCGGGTTTTCTTAACTGCTCATCCAAGATGTTTGGTTGAGGGTGCGCCGTCGAGGAATTGAGCGGGGGTGAAGAACGCGTCGCTGGTGATCAGCGGACCGCCGGTTCTTGCCTCTTCGCGGCGTATACCGGTTCAGGCTAGCGTGACGTGCAGCGCCAAGACAGCAGACTGCAATTCCACTGGGGAAGCCAGGGTTATCGTCAATCTCTGACCGGATGTGCCCAGCATCACGGGAAGGCTGTTTTTGTTCCACACGGCCGAAACTTCTTTGGCCGCCTGGCCCTCGGGAAGGTGAAGGGTGATGGCCCGCAATGGTACGCGGCCCCATTTCACTTCGAGGAACGCGTCCAACGCTGAAGAGCCAATTTGTTGACGAAAGGTTCCCCAACCCTCGGCAGCCACAAATGCGGCGGAGAAGTTAGAGTGACCCATTCGGGGAGCAAAGCCGATATGCTGCTTTGGTCCGTGATATTCAAAACCACACATCGAGACAAATGTTCCATAGCTGGCCATCGCGCGGGCGTAGTGATCACCGCATTCAATTTCATTCCATGGATTGCGCCGCGACGCGTGGTAACGATCGTGTATCGCGCGGGTGACCGCGAGCCCCTGCTCGACCATCCCTTCAGCGATCATGTGTGAAGCAACCTGGTGCTCAAAACCGGTCATGCATTCATTGAAATGGCCGACGCTCCAGTGCCAGTCCGCGTGAAAGGGGTTCGGAGTACCATACGGATTGGTGGCCATAATTAAGCCCGCCTCTCCTGGGAGCGCGTACCATCTGCCTGCCGGAAACGCCTCGCGAAATGGTCCAACGTCAGTGGCAAAGTTATATCGCCACAGAGAATCGAGGGCCGACAGTGTCTTGTTCCGATCCAGCACTCGGTCCAAGCCCACCTGCCATGCCCAGCTTTGGCCCAGAACCTGATCGATGTCGCATGTTCCGTAGGATCCGATCACTCCCGGCCTTTCCGGGTCGGGCTTTTGCACGTAGTACTCGCCGTTAAATAATTGCTGCGAGATCGATTGCTTGCCGCGATCCGCTAATTGGCGGCATCGAGTTGCGAATGTGGAATCATTCATTTCCATCGCCATCTGCTGGCCTGCCAGTAGTGCAGCAACATAGAGCGAACTAATCCAAGGGATTTCGCCATACCAATCCGAATCCATCGTATTGTGTTGCGATCCTTGAATGATTCCATCCTGGTCGGCGTCTTTGCGTATGAGGAATTCGAGCGCCTGTTTAGCGCGCGGCCAAACGCTTTCGAGGAAGCGATTGTCCGGGCACATCTGATGCTCGCGAAGGGTACGCAGAATGGTCCCGGCTTGACCATCGATTGCTTCTCCGTGCTCCGCTTCGCCGCGATATTCGATTCGGCCCGTTTTGGCATCGAAGCCGATACCATAATCGACCATCTCGCGAGTAGTGCGCTCCAGCTCCGGAAAAAGGCGCGCCGCCGCCTGCGCATAGCTCCACACATGCGTGCAAGTTCCTGGGCAGCAGCCCACGCCCTCCCATCCGTAGAATCGGTTGGTAGCGAATCGATAGCAGGTTGTTGTAGCCAGGATGGATACGTTGGCGAGGGTCCGCTCGAGGAACCAATGAGGAAGGGTTCCGTTATACCAGGTGTCATGCCAGAGGAGCGTGTCTGCCCGAAGCCGGTCGAAATGCTGATCGATGTAGTTGGCGACGGCGCAGGCATCAGCAAACCTGGAAGCGTAGTGGCGGCCGGTTTCGGCGCCCTCGATGCCACTGAGCTGAAGCTCCTTGAAATGCCAAGAAACGACAAATGAGATTGTCTCGACGCCCCCTGGTGGAAGCGTCGCGGAATATTTTAGAGCCCCAAGCAACTGATCCGGCGAATTCGGCGCTGCATCTATCGTTTCCGCCGGACGGTCAGCAAAAATGCTGTTGGGATCGGGGTCCTGGGCCCTGGCCGAAAAAACCGACACCTGCCGCTGGTTTGCGAAAATACCGATTCCCATGCTCCCGTGATCGTGCCGAGCGGGTGCGGAAGGATCGGCGACATCCATTCCACACTCGAGAAACGTCATCGATGGGCTCCGCTGAATCTTGTTCCATCGCCGCACGGGAACCTTATATGACGTATACATCGCCACCGCATTCTGCATCCAGCCAGCCAGAGTGATTTCTACCGGAGCTGCGGTTTTGTTTTTCAATGCAAACGTCATTACTGTCGCTGGAAGTGAGGAGTCATCTGTGTTCAAGGGAATGAAGGGCGAGTACGCTTGTAATTGGACGCTGACCGGCGCGTCGGGGTCGCTATAACGCACTATTCCAAGCGGGTATTGACCCTGAAACGAAATATCCCTCCATCCGGAGCGATCGAGTGGACGAATCTTGCTTCCTTCCCGAGTCTCGATCTGCAGGGAGAACCCTTGCTTGACGGGAGAAACCGGCTGCAGGGGGTGAGCGTAAAGCAACCCATCTCTGCCGTTTGCCAGGATGCCTTCATGCACCTGGTTCATGATGTCCCAGAGCCATAGCTTACCGTCGCCGCCGAGATAAAGGAGACCAGCGCATAAGCCTCCGACCGGCATCCCGATCATTTCCAGATCCTTCCCACGGTACACGGTCGAATCGCCGCGCAGTGAGATCGACTTGAACCAATCTCGGGATAGATGTTTATTGGGTGGAATGAGGTGCGCAAAATCGCTGGCTTCCAATGGACTAGCGAGTGCCAACTTCCGGCTGATAAGGGTGGCTGCGCCGATCCCACTCAGCAATTGTAAGAAGCTGCGGCGGTCCGCCCCAGCAAGCTGGTACTCAGATGGGAACGACGACCGAGCCCCACCGGGTTTGGGAGCAAGTATGGAAGTGAAGGTTGGAGTGTTCTTGTTCACATGAACCTCTCGACGGGCGAGCGTCCTTTCATCATTTCCGATTCAGTGACCGAGCGACGGCGAGAAGCGACATCTTCCGATCGACGCTCAGTTGTTCGACTGAAAGGATGGACCAATGGAATGTAAGTCCTTCGCGGCTTGATGTCAAACGCTCGAGCGGAGCGCTTGAGCTAAGCGGAAATGTTGCAACTTCACCGGGTTTGGAGTCATCGAGGTCGGTCCGCTTCCACCGATCGCCTGTCATTCCGTATCCGCCGTGATCCGCTCGAATGCTCGGCACTCGCCGGTCAAATGTCGAAACTTCGCACAACCTGACTCCTGACCCGGAACAACTTCCGGTTTGCCAGTCGTACGTGACGATCAGGGCGACGCTGCAATACGCTTCCCACTCCCCTAAGAGCTAACTATACTCACGTCAACTCAGGAGGCCTGCCATGAGACTGTCAGTCTTTTGTGGGGTGAGCGTAGATGGCTTTCTTGCTCGGCCGGATGACGCTCTCGACTTCCTACACACAGGTGAGCAGGTGCCGCACGGCTTCACAGAATTCTTGGCCAGCGTCGACGTGGTTGTGATCGGCCGGAGGACCTTCGAGGTCGTGATAAAGCTTGGACACCTGGCAGTTTACGGGAACAAGCCAGTGCTTGTACTGAGCAGACGTCCGCTCGATTTGTCCTCGGTCGCCGGCGAGAATGTTGAACCAACGTCCGGATCACCGTACGAGATCAAGAAGCAACTCAAGGCCCGTGGCTTCCAACATGCCTATGTAGACGGCGGCAGCACCATTCAGCGATTCCTAGCAGCCGGGTGCATCGACCGACTAGTGATCACGCGCGTGCCGGTGCTGATAGGGGCAGGCATCGCTCTGTTTGGTCCAGTGCCGCGCGACATCTGCCTTCGTCATGTCGAAACACGTCCCTATGCAGGCGGCCTCGTTCAGAGTGAATACGAAATTGACGCTGGACAAACGTTTTTGGTCGGGAGGACTAAAACGGATTAATCTCGCCTAAAAGGCAGCACTAAACAATTTGGATGGTTGGACGCAAGCGGATCTCGAGCCTTTCAAGTGGCTGAGCCTCCCATCTGCCCCTCGGACTGACAATGGGAATTGACACTCGCACATCTTAGGACCTTGCCGCTCCGCTCGGTTGGTCGCCGGACCGGCTGCTCGGTCTGAGTTTCAATCTGTATCGCTTGAGGCATCATTGCCTTTTCTTGAGGATGTCAACAGATCCAGATGGTTTCCGGTCTTTTGTGTTCCCCAGGTGCCCTTAAACGATCTGACGTGCTTGGCAAGCACAGAAGATGTCATCGTACTTCTCGATTTCTCGGAATTGGAAACGGCCCGAGCGAACACTGGCCGCTTGAAAGTAAACTTCATCCTTTGAGACTAGCTAGCGTAGAATCCTTTCAAGCGCACCTGCAGATAGGAGGTTGTCTTGTGGAAAGATCTTATGGTCCTCTCGGCCATGACGCTTGTTGTGTTTCCTGTTTCTTTGCAGCAAGCTCAAAAGCCCGCCGAGAGAGAGTCCGCGCCTGAGTTCAAAATTCCCCCGGAGGCAGTCAAACAAGTAAACCCAGTTAAGCCGACCTTAGAATCCGTGGCCCGAGGCAAGCGAATGTACGGGTTCGATTGCGCGATGTGCCACGGAAAAGGTGGCGACGGTAAAGGTGACGTGGCTGCAGATATGCATCTTAATCTCCGAGATTACCGTGACCCCGCTTCGTTGAAAGACATGACCGATGGCGAACTTTCGTACATCATCACGAAGGGCAAGGGCGACATGGCCGGGGAAGAAGGGCGTGTGAAGCCGGAAGAGGTTTGGAACATGGTTAATTACCTCCGCTCCCTCGCTCGGAAGGAAACTCCACCGAAATCCAAACGAGAGAGCTCGTGATCGGGGAGGAACTGCTAGCCGGACCGCGCGGATGCCTCCCACAAGCCGACGCAATATAAAAGGGCGCCCCTGTGGAGTGGGTTTTGAGGGTTCGCGTCAACGTCTCCGGAAAGGAGCACCCTTTTACGGATAACCCAAGCATCGGGCTGTCGGCCGACGGGAAGTACCTGGCGTTCGTAGTGTCCGTAGCAACATCGGGAGACTCGCACGCGATCAGCCAGAAAATAGCCCTGGTGCCACTGAATGCAGGGGCCGAAGCGCGTACCACGCTGGTCGATCCCGATCCACGCATGACGGAATCGTTGGGATTGGCGCCGGACGGGAAAAGCGTGGTTTATTCGATTCGGGTGAACGGAGTAAAAAATCTCTGGCTACCGCCGCTGGATGGTTCCGCGGGGCGCCAGATGACCAATTTCCCGGAGGAATGGATTGGAGCTTTCAGTTGGTCGCCCGACGGGAAGTCGCCGGGCATGCTCCGCTCGCATACGGAATCCGACGTGGTGTTGCTGCGCGGCTCAAGCAGCGCGACACAGTAATGCGTTCGGCAATTGGGATGGCCGGGGGCGCGCAAGAACTTCTCCAATAGAGATTGCAGTGGAAAGACGCAAGCAGCAACGTAAGGAGACACATGATGAAACGCGTTCTTGCAATGGTGACCTTGGCTTTCATTTGCGTTTGTGGGTATGTCACTTCTGGATTCGCACAAACCGCAACCCCGCCTGTAGCCGCGCAGACTGCGGCGCCGGTGAAGGATCCCGTTACAGCCTCTCTCCGCATGCTCTTGCCGCGGGCGCGGAATAATATTCTCGGCGCGATTACCGCCATGCCCGCCGATAAATTCAATTACAAACCGACCGCCGATCAGATGACCTTTGCGCATCTGGTGGTGCACATCATTGGCTCCAATAATGGCGGGTGCGCCAAGGCGGCTGACGTTGCAGCACCCAAAGTGGAGGAAGTGAAGGAAACGGACTCCAAAGAGAAGCTTCTCGCGGCGGCTACCGCTTCATTCGATTTTTGTGGTGATGCGCTCGGCAAGATGGATGACTCGAAACTAGGCGAAAGCGTCGAACTGTTCGGCGGCCGCCAAGGTCCGCGCGCCATGGTGGCGCTCGGGCTGGCCAGTGGATGGGCCGATCATTACGCGGCCGCCGCCATGTATCTACGGTTGAATGGAATCCTGCCACCTACTGCGCAACCGAAAAAATAGGAGGTGAGGTTCGGGCGATCTGTGCCGGGCGTAGGTCATGACGCGTGGCCGATCAGCCGCCGAAGATATTTGTGTTCAGGAATTCGTTGCGGAACTTTCCCTGCGGATCGTATTTCTTGGCCAATGCAATAAAATCGGGCATTTTCTCGTAAAGCGCTCGCAAGCGTTCCGGGGGAACGGTGAAGAGTTTTCCCCAATGCGGGCGCGCTTGAAAGGGAGCTAGCTCCTTCTCGATCACCGGCAATACTTTTCTCACATTGGGCCAGTCCGGTTTCCAGGTGAAGTGAATCGTGACGCTGTCCTGGTCGTGGCACGGGCTCATCCACAAGTTGTCCGCGGCGATCGCTCGGATTTCCGAAATCAGCAGATGCGGCGAGATCTGATCGCGCAGCCGTTCGACCGCTAGGATGGCCTCCACCGCATGCTTTCGCGGCACGAAGTATTCCGATTGCAGTTCCTTTCCGGCGCTAGGAGTAAATCCCATTTTGAAGTGGGGCAAGCGTTCATACCAGGGTCCCGGCACGCCCATCTGTTCGGTGCAGTTTTCCGGAGAGATTTCGGCGATGGGGTGCAGATTCTTGGTGGCCAACTTGGCGCCAAAGAGTTCCGGAGTGGCGTTGAAGGCCATTCCGGGCTCCACGCGGCTCTTGAACCAGACTTCATTGATCCGCTGATTCTGCCAGTCGGTGAACAGGCTGACACTGTAGGCGCTGCCTTCGATAGCGTCGAAGTGCTCTTTCATTTGGTTAAGGGGAAGATTTTCGTAGACGTACTGCTTCATCATGAACGTCGGCTGCAGATCCAGGGTCACCTTGGTGATCGCACCGAGCGCGCCCAGTCCCACCACCGCTCCCCAAAAGGCATCGCCATCCTGCTGGCGAGATAGTTTCACTATCTCGCCCGACGCGGCAACAAATTCAAGCGCCGCCACCGCCGTCGACAAGTTGCCATTCTTCTCGCCTGATCCGTGGGTTGCCGTGCTGCACGCTCCGGCAACCGAAATGTGGGGCAGGGAAGCCAGATTTTGCAACGCGAAGCCGTGTCCGTGAAGGTATGGAGCCAATTGCCCGTAGCTCATGCCCGCGCCGAGGGTCACCGTGCGAGCCTGCGGGTCCAGCGAGATCACCTTATCCATCGGGCGCACCGAGAGGAAGATATCGGTGCTGTCGGCGATGTGGTTGAAGCAGTGGTGCGTTCCCAGGACTTTGAGCCGCGGCTGCTTTTTTACGAATTCCTGGACCTGTTCCACGGTATCGGCAGAATATAAGCGGTCGGTACCGTACTCGATGTTGCCTGCCCAATTCTTCAATGTTTCTCCGGCTGCCCAGGCTAGCAGGGGCGCGATATATGGCGTAGCCATGATCGCAGAAATTAATTGGAGGAAGAATCGTTTGGTCATATTCAGTTAGGCTCCCGTTTCCGAATGCGGTGTTAACTGTATACCCCGCCCAGCGGTTCTGCCAACGGTAGAGCACCCCACGTCGGCCGTAATTCCCTCATGACGTATTCAGGTCGAGATTAAGATGTATTGCAATAGCGGAACCCTGCGGACTATCATTCGAGCCGCAGGGCCCGAGCGACTCGCCCGGCAATCCCTATCGCGCCGCGCTCACCCTCTCGAGCGAGTGGAAGGGCATGACCGAGACAAGCAGAAACCCAATAGTCGGAGAGCGGGTTGGCAATTACGAAATCCTGGCGATGGCCGGCGCCGGCGGCATGGGTGTGGTCTACAAGGCGCTGGACCTAAAGCTGGAGCGCACCGTCGCGCTGAAGTTCCTTCCTTCCCAACTGCACGTCACCGAGAAAGAAAAAGAGCGTTTCATGAAAGAGGCGCGCACTGCCTCTGCACTTGACCATCCCAATATTGGCGTCATTCACGGGGTGGAAGAAACCGCTGACGGCCGCGCCTTCATCGTTATGGCTTTTTACGAAGGTGAAGCGCTCGCGGAAAGGATTCGACGGGGCCCCATCCCCATGCGCGAAGCGGTGGACCTCGCTATCCAAGTGTCACACGGCCTGGAAGCGGCCCACGCGCGCAATATCGTGCATCGCGACGTCAAGCCTTCCAACGTCCTAATCACCCCGCAAGGCCTGGCGAAGATCGTGGACTTCGGCCTGGCTCGGGTGGTGGTTTCCCACACCGCGTCGCAGACCGGCGGTAGCGTCGGCACGGTGGGCTACATGTCGCCGGAGCAGTCTCTGGGCCGGCACGTTGACCATCGCACCGATGTTTGGGCGCTGGGCGTGGTCCTCGCGGAAATGCTCACCGGAGAAAATCCGTTCTGGGGCGAGAGTCTGTCTTCCACGGTCGTGGCTATCTTGCACCACGCTCCACACGCTTTGCAGGGCGTTCCGGTAGTTCTTCAGCAGATCGTTTATCGTGCGCTATCGAAGGATCCCGATCACCGTTATTCAAGCTGCACCGAGATGCGTACCGAGTTGGAAAACATCCGCAGCACTCTCCCCGCAACTGCGGCGTTCGACCCGGGGGCGCTCACCGCAACGCTTTCCTCGGCGCAGATACAGGAGTACATCTCGCATGCCTCGCAGTCGGCATTGGCGATCGCTGCCCCGCCCCAGAGTCGCGCATGGAGATGGTGGTTGGGCGGCGGCGTGATGGTGGCGCTGGCGGTGCTCGCTCTGCTTCTGATTCCCGCGGTGCAGAGTCGGCTGGGTGGCAATCTGCTTGCGCCGGGTGCGGAACACATCGCCGTTCTGCCCTTCGACAACATTGGCAACGATCCCGCGAACGAGCCGCTAGCCCAAGGATTGACGGACAGTCTTGCGGGTAGATTGTCGAACCTCGATGTGGGCGGCAAATCATTGTGGGTGGTGCCCTCGAGCGAGGTGCGCAAGCGCAAGATCTCCGATCCCACCGCGGCCTTGCATCAATGGGGAGCAACGGTGGTGGTGGAAGGCAGCATCGCTCGCGACGGTCAGGATGTTCACCTTACCGTCAACCTGATCGACACCAAGAATCTCCGCCAGATCGGTTCCGCCAGTCTGGAAGACCGCGCCGGCGATCTCGCCGCGCTGCAGGACGAAGCCGTATCCGAACTCGCCAAGCTGATGCACATCAACCTCACCGCGGATATGCTGCGCACCACCGGCGGTTCGGTGACGCCCGCCGCCTACGAGGATTACCTGAAGGCGGTCGGGTACGTGGCGCGCTACGACACGCCTGGGAACGTCGATCTCGCGATTACCGCGCTCAACAGCGCAGTGAAAAGAGATCCGCGCTTCGCCCTGGGTTTCGCAGAACTCGGCGAGGCTTACCGGCTGAAAAACCAGGTGGATCCGAATACCAAATGGATGGATGAAGCATCCGCCAATTGCAGCCACGCTCTGCAACTGGACGATCACCTTCCGGCGGCTTATATCACCTTGGGAGAGCTCCACACGAAGCAGGGGAACTTCGATCTTGCCCTGCAGGAATTCCAACACGCTCTTCAACTCGATCCCCATAATGCCGACGCCATAACCGGCACCGCCAGGGCGTATGAGTCGATGGGCCGCAAGGCCGATGCCGAAGAGACCTATAAAAAGGCCGTAGCGCTACGCCCCGACTACTGGGATGGATACAACTCGCTGGCCAACTTCTATGTTGCCGAGGGGAGGTACGCGGAAGCCATCGCGCAACTGGAGCACGCAGCAGAACTAACTCCCGATAATCCTCTGGTTTACGTCAATATCGCCGCCGCGTATCTAGATCGTGGAGACCCAAAAGACTTACCGCAGGCCGAGGCAGCCCTAAAGAGATCCGTCGAACTGGGCCCCAGTTATCCGGCCTATGCCAATCTCGCGTATCTATACATGAGCGAAAAGCGATATGCCGAATCGGTGGCGATGAGCCAAAAAGCCCTGCAGATGAACGACCAGAATTACGTGGTCTGGGCCAACCTGATGACCGCTTACCAAGCGCTCAATCAGACCGCCAACTTCGAAGCCGCGCGGGAACGCGTTCAAGGTTTGTTGGAGGAAACCGTGAAGACCCAACCTCACGATGCACTCACCCAAGCTTCGCTCGCCCAAATTTACGCCCAAAAGGGATTGCGGGAGAAAGCGATCACCCGGATCCAGGCAGGGCTTGCTACGTCACCGGATAATCCTAACGTTCTGGAACTCGCGGGCGAAGCCTACGAGATTCTTGGCGATCGCCGCCACGCCCTGGAGAGTGTCGAGAAAGCTCTGGAACATGGTTATCCGCTCGACGACCTGAAGGCCGCTCCAGAGTTGAAGAATTTGCTGTCCGACCCGAATTTTCGGCCCAATCCAAAGAAATGAAGTTCATGAAAAGGAGAAAGAAAAATGGCAGAGCCAGGAAAAGCAAAAACCGGACCAGAGACAGGCGGCGACGTGACGATACTCTGGACGTCGGGTAGCGGCTATTCTCCCATTCCGGCCACCCTAACGATTCCCGTCGGCGGCACGCTCACCGTTATTAGCAACTACGCGTGCTGGGTTTGGACGATGGTGAACAACGTTCTGGTCAACGCTTTCCAGGGTGAGACAAATCACTACCTGGATTGCAGCACCCCGGGCAGCAACGTCTTCACGACGACCGAACCTGTGAACACCGTCATCACCATCATTCCGTTGGCAGTCAACTCCAATCCGCCTACAAGCACGCCAGTTGAAAGTCTGAGAGGCACGGTCAGGGTTGGCTCAGGGCTGCACGAAGAGCACCATAAGCAGTAGGTTGCGAATGGTTGGGTTAGGGCAGGCGCTTGGCTTCTGGGCTCAGCCCCGAGAAGCCCGGCGCCCGACCCGTTTTTGTGGGCCGCTCCTATGTAGTACTAGAACGCATGTTGACAGCTCAGCTAACCGAGACAATAATCCGCACCAGTAAGATTGACCTGCACGTTCCCGCACGTTGTTCCACTGAAATTTAGGAGGGAGCCACCGATGCGACGGCCCGAATCGAAGAAGAGACTCCAGGCAAAAGTACTGGTCGGCGCACTCCTATGGTTGACGGCTGGGCAGTTGTGGGCGCAAACCGGTAACCTGCTGCCATTCACCGACTATCCGAGCTACGTTGCGTGGATGCATAAGAACCACAAAGCGCCGTTCACTGCCAGCGCCGCGGTGACGACGCAGAATGGGGCCAAGGCGCTGCAGGCTAAGGCCGCGCAAAGCACGACAGCGACCGCCGCGCGGCACGTCTACCAAAACGTGCAAGTGAACCAGGACCGAAACCCGTGGCCGAAGGCGGGAACCGCGTCCGCGGTGGACCCGTCCGCTCCGAACAACTGGGTGGTGATGGCCAACGATTTCCGAGTGAACCAAAACCGCGTTTTCTATCATGTCTCGAGCACCCATGGGAAGACTTGGACCGACGACCTGATGGTGGGAGGCGCCGATCCAAACATCGGGTCGCTACCGCTTTCCTACCAGAGTAATCCGGCAATTTCTTTCGACGATGCGGGGAACAGCAGCCTTTCGGCGCTGGGCCTCAACGTGATCGTGGATTTCACCAATAACTATCTGAATCTGGACAGCGAGGTGGACCAGGTCCAGGGCTTCTCGCACGGGGCATATTCAGATGTGTTCTCCTCGGTGATTGATTCCCAGGGCTGCAACGGCATGTTGACTGGTTCTTTCGTATGCAATGGCGCGCTCAACCAACCACAGAATTCGACGGATGCGAATAGCGGCAGCCCCACCGTCGGCACCAACTACGTCTACTACACGTATTTCTGCAACCTTCCGTCTGGCGCGTGCAGCGATGGTACGGCGACCATTCCGAGTTTCGGCTCGGCAGTACTGGAATCGCATGCGACCGGGCCCGGCGAAGCCTTACAGCGCGCCGGCGCTGGTGAGCGGTGCGCAGATCAACGCTGGGTTTCCGTACATGGTGATCGATCCCTCCGGCACGCCGCACATTTTCTTCGACGACTACACCAGCAACTCGTCCACCATCAACATGTGGGAATCGACGTTGAGTGGCGGGGGGTGGACGGTTTCGGCAAATCCGGTGGCGACGTTCGTCTACACCGACCTGAATAATCCCAACTGGGCGTTCACGGACAGCGGTGCCGCTGCACCCGGATGTGCGATCCACGGATACACAGCGTACTGCGCTTTTTCAGCGGAGCAGGTGGCCGGTGGAGGGATGGAGAGCACTCCCAGCGTTTACTTGGCTACCATTAACGTGACCACGGGAGCTTCCCGGGTGGCGCGCGTCAACAACGACAAATTCAATAACCAGAAAGACCATTTCTTCGCGTGGGCCACGGCGACGCCCGCGGGAGCCGTCTACGTGGGGTGGTACGACGATCGCAACGATCCCGCCAACAGCAACGTGCAATATTTCGTCGGCAAGTCCTTCGACGGAGGGCATACTTTCCCGATCCAGCAAGCGGTCAACGACGTCCCCTTCAACCCCTGCAACGGCTTTCCGGGTTGCGGCTATTTCGGCGACTACAACCAGCTGACATCCGGACCCGACGGTATAGTGCATGCGGCGTGGTCCGACACTCGCGACGGAGTGAGCATGCAAATCTGGTCACAAACCGTCCCGTTTTAAAGCGTTTCTGGCCATTTCAGGCCTTGCCTTGACCTCCTCTCATTCAACCTTTAAACTGAGTTGTTGAGTTGTGTTTCGTCGGAGAGCGCCGAAATGCTGTTGAACCGCGACTACGTCGCCCACATGTCTAAGGAACTGGTGAAGAAATTAGTCGCCGGCCAAATGATCGAGACCAAGGCGGAAGGGGCGGTCGTCCAGCAGGTGCGCTCGGTGATGGCCGAAGAGCTATCAATCGAGGACCGCTTGAACGACGAAGTGCGCAACATTCTGAATGACCACGCCGAAACCATGCGCCGCACCGGCGTCTCGTATCAGGAAATGTACAAGAAAGTGAAAGGCGAGCTGGCACGACAGCGCAAGCTGATCCTGCGCTGACGTTTCGCGCAACCCCTGACCTTAGGCTGACCCCCATCGCATGCGACTAACTCGAGAAAAAACGGTTCGGATCTCCCACCGCATCCTGGATGCACTGGTGGCCAACGATAGCGTTGACTTCGTTGAGGACCGCGATACTATCCGCCAGGAAATCGTCAACATCCTCAGCGGACTGCTCAAGCTCGAAGAGCAGGTGGATACCGAAGCTCGGCTGAAAATTTCCTCGCAGAAAAAGCCGATCATGGAAGGCAGCGAGGAGTGGGACGTCCTCTATCGCCGATATTACCAGGAAGGCCTCACCCGCATGGGCGTTGCGGATTCGCGCGAACACCGCGAACAGCGCGAACGCTAATACCCCCGGTACGTTGTCCGGCCGTGCGCCCGCCCGATAAAATTTCCATCGACAAACGATTCCGCGACATCCGAAAATAAAAAAAGCGTCCCCACCTGCGGGACGCTTTTTTCTTTAGTCTGAAATTAGGGTTCTACTGGTTGCACGGGCGGCGCTTGAGCGTTGGACGGTCGTCGTCCGAAGAGGTGTCGTCGCCGTTCTGTCCGCCACCGTTGGTACCGGTAGTCGTCGACTTATTCGGGTCCTGCTCGGTGCGCTTGCGCAAGGTCGGTTTGCTCTTGTCGTTGCTCTTCACCTTCTGCCCCGATTCGATCGCCGCCAGGCGCCGCTTCACCACATCAAACTCCGACGTGGTTACGATGTACTCCTCACGCGCGGGAAGAATGGTCGCGATTTCCTTCTGCGACGCAGCGATGCGCGCCGGCGTCGGAGGATGGGTGGAGAAAATTTTGGGGATGGTGCCCGGATGTTTCTTCTCGTCCGCCTGCACCTTCTCAAAGAAGGTCACGAACGAATTGGGATCGTATCCCGCCTTGTACATGTACTGCAGTCCCAGATAATCGGCTTCCGCTTCAGCGGTTCGCGAGAATTCCAGGAAGGTGACCGGCAGCGCCACGTTCAGCCCTTCGTAGATTCCATAACCGAGCCAGCCTCCCGGGCCCAGCATGATCAGTGGGATGGTGGCTAGCTGCATCAGCTCGCCTTTGGTGGCATTGCGGGTGCCATGGCGCGCGCAAACGTGCGCGATTTCATGCGCCATCACTCCGGCCATCTCCGATTCCTCGTCGGCGCGCAAGATCAGCCCGCTATTTACATAGAAAAATCCGCCGGGCAGGGCAAACGCGTTTACCTGATCAGAATCGATTACTTTAATGGTGAACGGCACCTGGGCATCCGAGTTGCGCACCAGGTTTTGTCCCACGCGGTTGACATACTCGGTTACCACCGGATCATCGATAAATTTTGCGGAGCGGTCGACTTCTTGAGCCAGCTGTTTGCCGAGCGCAATCTCGTGTTCTAGCGAATAGAAATCCGGACCATGGCCGACCTTGCGGTTGCCGATGGCATCCACGTCCGCTTCGCTGCCCGATTTCGCGGAGGTCTCTTTGGTACCCGGCGCGGTGGTATCCACGTTGGCGGGAGTGCTGTCCGCAGGCGCGTTATCTTGCGACGAAGAAGTTTGCGGCGGAGTGGTCTGCGCAGGCGTGCCCGGAGTGCCCGAGGTGGATGAACCTGGCGACGGTTGGGTACCTTGTGCGCCGAGCGATGCGGGGCCGGGGAGACCCAGGAAGAGCAGCGCTGTTACCAGAGGCAATGCGAGATATCGTCGTCCCCATAATGTCATTTCGTACCTCCAGGCGGACCAGACAGCGACAGTATACACCTGCCAGTTCGCTACTTGGACCTTATGATGTCATCGGCCGGTAAAGAGTTTGTTCCAAATGCTCGATTCCTGAAGATCACCCCGTCTTGGCCCCCCGACCCGCCAAAGCAATTGACGCTAGCCGCGTTTGTGTCTAAAGTTAAGGCTCTGGTATGGCTCCCTCCAAGATCCAGGTAGGCCAAGTCTGGAAGAAGGACGCAACAGGGGAAACCTTTTTAGTTACAAAGGTTTACACCGAGGCCCTGGCCACCTTCGCTCTGCTCCGAAAAACCGGCGCTGAAAACGAGGCGCCGGTCCGCGCGCACGTGGGACGCAAGGGGACTGGCCATACTCTGGAAGGCTATTCCTACACTCAGGAATCCGACGAGTTCTAGCGCGACTGCCTCGCTCATCTCAGCTCACCTCTCACAGGGAACGCACCGTCAGGGCCACCACGTCCTCGACTTGGGCAATTTCCCGCGCCACGAACCCTTCCGCGTACGTCACGTCAATCATCCGCCCATAGTGTTTGGCCATGACGCTCATGCGCTCTTCGAGCGCGTCCAAGGGGATGAAGACCTTTGACTTGCGGTCCTTGCGCGCTGGCTGAAACTGCGACTTGTAAGCCAGGATAGCCCGGCGGCGCTGATTGTATTGCGCGGTGATATCTACTGCCAAGGTGGGCTGCACGCTCTCGTCGTAGGCTGCCGCATACAGCAGCTTGAATGGCCGGAAGGGTTCGCCCTCGATCGGCAGTTTCTTCAGGCCTGCTAGGAAGCAGCCCTCGTAGCTCAGTCGTGATGCCGTGTAGTGGTCCGGGTGCCTACCTGTCCAATAGGGGACGATCACCGTGCGCGGCTGCCACTCCCGGACCTTTCGCGCCACCGCCAATTTGTACTCTTCGTTAACCGCCAAGCCCGCGTCGGGGAACTCCAGGTTCCCGCGAATCGCGAGTCCCATCACTCGGGCGGCGGCCGCAGCCTCACGGCGACGGATCTCCGGCGTCCCGCGCGTGCCCATTTCACCGCGGGTGAGGTCCAGCACGCCCACCTGGTAGCCTTGCTGCGCCATCTTGATCAGGGTGCCGCCACAGGTGAGCTCTACGTCATCCGGGTGCGGGGCAATCGCGAGCAGATCCAGCTTCATAGCGTCTCCATTTCGTGCGCCAGTTGGTTCAACTGGTCGATTGTATCAGGACCGACGCACCTCGAACTTCCGGCTTCCGATGGCGGGCCGCTCAGCTAGAATATCAACCGTGCCGAAAACCCTCGAAGGAAAAGTCGCGCTGGTAACCGGCGGAGCAAAACGCGTCGGCCGAAGCATCGTTGAAAAATTGTCGTCGCTGGGCGCCGCGGTCATCGTCAACTACCAGAATTCCAAGGTCGAAGCCGAGGAGTTGGCGGGATCGCTGCAAGCGGACGGTGGCCGTGCCATGGCCTGGCAGGCCGACGTTGCGCGCCGCGATCAGGTCATTCGCATGTTCGAGGCAGTCGGCAAGGAATTTGGCCGGCTCGACGTTCTCGTTAACAACGCTGCGATTTTCTTTTCGGCGCAATTCGAGTCGCTTACCGAAGAGCAGTGGGATCGCATCATGAACTCCAACCTAAAGAGCACGTTCCTGTGCTCGCAAGCGGCGACGCCCATGCTGCGCGCTAGCGGCGGGCAAATCATCAACATGTCCTCGCTCGGAGGGCTGTTGTCCTGGCCCTCCTACACGCACTACTGCGTTTCGAAAGCCGGCGTGATTATGCTCACGCGCTGCATGGCCCGCGCCCTGGCCCCCGAGATTCGCGTCAACAGCATCGCGCCCGGGACCATCGAATTTCCCGGAGAGCCTCCGCACGAAGACTTTATCCGTCGGGCCCCGCTCCACCGCACCGGCACGGGCGAGGACATCACCAGCGCCGTCGAGTACCTGCTGGGCGCCGACTTCGTGACCGGCCAGACCATAGTGGTCGATGGCGGCCGGCAGCTTGTCTAATCCGCATTGCGTGGGAGTGTTTATTCGATTGTGATTCGTTGCGTCGCGGAATCCGCACCGCCTAGCTCCACCGCCAAGCGCCGGACCACCTCCAGGTCTGCTTCCAGAAAATCGAACGACTTCAGCTCCGCCGGGGCAGCCCAGACCAACTGTTCGAACTGCAAATTGCGCTCGCGGCCAGCCTCGATGGTGGCCCACAGGAAGATCAATTGGAGTGGGTCTTTCTTCTCTGGGTATTTGTGCCGCACCCGCAGAAACTCCTTACCAATTGTCGCGGACGCGCCCAACTCCTCCAGCACCTCCCGGGCCAGCGCCTGCGAGGGCGTTTCTCCCGCTTCCACCTTGCCACCGGGAAACTCCCACTTCAGGGGAAACGAATCGGTACGGCTGCGCTGGCATATCAGCACTTTGCCATTGTTCACGATAATCGCGGCCACCACCGTTAGCATCAAGCTCTCCGGCGCGAATTCATGCTGCCACCATCACGATCTCTTGCTGGCTGGTGAATCACGTCAAAGAGCGCGTGAATCCCTTCCATCAGCGGCGGCCCGGGCGTATTCAGGAGGTCATCGCGGACCACGAAGACGCGGTCGTCTCGTATCGCCGGCACATCTCGCCACGCCTTCACTCCATAGGCGCGGCTAGGCTTGGCGCGGTCACCGGTAGCCGTCCATGCCAGTACGATTACGTCCGGGCGTGCCTGCGCCACCTCTGCGTCGGACACCTTTTGTCCCGCCGCAGTCGCCGGAATCCCGCCGGCAATTTCGATCAACTCGGCCACCCATGGCGGGGAACTGATCCGCGGGTTGGGCCACGCCTCGGCGTACACCCGAGGCTTCTCGGCGGTGAGGCCCGAGGCACGCCGCGCCACCGCAGTAAATGCCCGCTCCATCCGCTGAATGAGCTTCTCGGCCGCTTTCCAGCGGTTCGCTAAACGCCCTAGCAAGCGAATGTCGCTGCGAATGCCGGCCAGGTTGCCCGGACTGATCGAAAGAAACGCGACCGGCTGTGCGATGATCTTAGCCACAACCTCCGCGCGAAATGGCAACGATCCGATCAGCAGGTCTGGGCGCAGCTTCATTACTTCGGCCACGTCGAGCTTCCAGCAATCGCCCACCGGCGGCAGCGCGGCCACTTCGGGCGCCACCTCCGCGCACCACCGGCTCACGCCGACCAGAGCTCGCCGCGCGCCGATGGCCACCAGAATCGAGGTGACGTTCGGCGCCAGCGACACAATTCGCGGCAATGCTTTATTCCGTGGGGGGCTCATCGCCGTTTGTAATTCTAGCGGCTGAACTTCGCCGCGGCAAAAAAAAAGCGCCGGAGAAGGGAACTCTCCGGCGCTGAAGTTCGAATCGATCTCGCTTACTGGTTCTTCTCGACCACCTTCAGGCTTGGCTTCGGAACCTGATACAGCACCTTCTCGTCCGACGCACTGTTCGGATAATACTGCGTCGACTTCTTCCCAGAGGGAAGCATGACGATGTCGGCACGGCGGTTGTAAGCGTAGTAGCTGGCCTGAGCAGTGTGGTGAAGCTTCTTGTCGGCCTGGTTGGGGTTGCTGGTTTCCAGTTCCTTGATGTCCTTCTTGTCCATCTCCTGATCCTTACCGTAGGCAGCGGTCTCGACCTTATCCGCGGGAACTCCCTGAACGACCAGGAATTCCTTGATGCGGGTGACGCGGCGCTCGGTGAGCTCCTGGTTAAACTTCTTGGAGCCGCGAACGTCGGCGTGGGCCGCGATCGAAAGCTTGGCGTCCGGATCGTACTCGAGGTACTTCTTGAATCCGGTCGCTGCGGTGGTCAGTGCATCCTGTTGGCTCTTCAGCAAGCCCGCCTCGACGTTCTTCTTGTCGGGGTAAGCGGTTGGGTAGAACACGCTGGCCAGCACCACTTCCGGGATCGGTTCGATCGAGCCGGTGATGTGGATGGCCGCGGTCGCGGTGGCCGAGCCGCCGCAAACGTTCGAGGCGTTCAGCGTGTAGGTGGTCGATTCATCCACTGGACCTTCGGTGGTTTGCTTGGGCACGCCCTGAACCGTCTGAGTGCCGGTGGGAGTTACTGTGCCCAACGGATCGATGGCTACGGTGCTGGCGTTGGAGGTGCTCCAGGTCAACGTGCTGGATTCCTGCTTGATCACTTTGTCGCCAATCTTCCGATAGTGCAGGTCGGAAGGATTCGCGGTGAGGGTAGCGGGGATTTCCTTGTTTACGTCGACCGAAGTGGATTGCTTGACGGTGCCGCCGGGACCGGTTTCGGTCAACTCATAAGTGGTGGGATGGATCGGCGAAACCGACTTGGTCCCCGAAGCATCCACCGTGCCGACATCCCCACTGATCGAGGCGTCGACGGTATCCTCGGCTTGCCAGGAGAGGTTGGTCGACTGTCCGCAATCAATCTTGGCGTTGGCCGCACTGAAACTGTCGATCTTCGCTGGAGCCACCACCACGGTTGCACTGGCAGTTCCTACCGTGAAGCGCGGGAGCGGCGCCTTCTTCATCAACGATGCTTCGCGGCTAGTCCAGTCCTTGGTTTCGGTCTTGCCGGTATTCAGGCGAATGATGATCTTCTGGTTGTTGCCCACGGTGATCGGTCCACTGAAGAGTTCCTTGTCGCCGCGGATTACCGTCACCTGATGGGTACCCGGCGGCACCAGTAGTTCCTGGTGCCAGATGAAATCGTTGTTGAATTCATCGACGTGGCCCACGAAGTAAGCCGGCTTCTTGCCGTTTAGCAAGACCGCCGCCCGCGAGTCCCCCTCGATCAGAATCCGGCCCCAGGGCCCGGCGACTTTGCCGCCGTAAGCTTCGAGGGTCACGTCGACATCGGTAGTCTTACCCGCGGTGACGTCAACGTCTTTGGTGGCCATCTTGTATCCATAATTCACGACCACGACGGTGTGTTTCCCGGCGGGAACCGAGATCGCGTGAGTCCCTTCACGGATCGCTTTCCCGTCAAGAAACAAGTAAGCCTGTTTCGGCGTGACCTTGACTTTCAATTTGCCGTCTTGAGCGAACGACGGCGCGGCAAACAGTCCGATCGCCACGGTAAGAATAGTGAGAAATGAGCACAAGCGCCGATTCAACATTTTCGCTAAGCCCTCCTTCGGGCTACCGCTGTGAATATCTTAGAAAAATTACCCCCAAAACTCCATATAATCGCAGGGCTGGTGACGGGTTAGCCTAGCCTTGTTACTCCGTTCGTGTCAATCATTTATCGCAGCTTTTTTCCAAAATGCGTGCCCTTTTTTATGCCGGGTTTTCACACCGCGATATACTTACTTTTATGTACTCCAGTGTGGTACTGGATCACTTCCAAAATCCTCGGAACGCCGGCGAGCTGCTCGACCCTAGCGCTGTGGCCGACGTTTCAAACCCGGTCTGTGGTGACGTACTCCGTTTGGCAATTCGTGTGTCAAATGGACACATTATTGAGACCCGCTTCCGAGCCAAAGGTTGCGTCAGCGCAGTCGCCGCCAGCTCCATCTTGACCGAACTAATACTAGGCAAAACACCGGGCGAAGCTCGACAGTTCTCGGCCGAAGTGATCTCTCGAACTCTCGGCGGACTCCCGTCCGCCACCTACCACGCGGCCCAGCTTGCTGCCGAAGCGCTACGGACAGCGTTGGCGTCCTTGCCCGCCAACTTGGGCTAGTGAGGTTCCGCGAGGAAAAGGTGCAGCCCGAGAGGCACCAAAGGAGTCAACCGTTAGTTCTGTTCACTTTCGCAAGCGCGGCCGGATCATTCAAATTTAAAACCACGCCTTCATCCTCCACCGGCACTTCCGCAACCTCATTCGCGTGGGCCCAAACCACCTCGCGCGCGCCGACTTCCGCTGAAGCGCGCAGCAGCTCACCGAATAGATCCCGTCGGAAAATAACCGGGTGTCCGCGCCGTCCGCGATAGGTCGGCAGCGTCACGGCGCAGCTTCGAGCGTCGAACGCCTGAACCAATTCCGCTACCACCGGTGCGGAAATGAGCGGGTGATCGACCGGGAAAATGATCACTGCCTCGGGATCGAAAGGAAGGAAATCTCTTACCGCGCATTGAATGGAGGAAAGTTGGCCCGCTGGCCATCCGGTATTGACGACTACCTGCGCGTCGCTCAGTCCCAACTTGGTCTGAATCTCCGCTGCTCTCGCGCCTAACACCACGCGCCGGAGCTCGATTCGCCGATGCTCGGTGGCCCGCAGCAGATTTTCCACGAACGTCGCGCCGTGAACTTCCATCAGCGCCTTGGGGAATCCCATTCGCCGCGATTCGCCCGCAGCGAGAATCGCGGCGGCCAGCATCGCTATCCGCGCCGCGCCGCCAGCGGGCCCACATCAAGTTTTTTGCGCGCTGCGGCGCCTTCTGAATTTCGGCGTACGGCAATCAACTCCGCCACGATGCTGACGGCGATCTCTTCCGGAGTGAGCGCTCCGATCTCCAGTCCCACCGGCGCATGGACGCGCTCGAATTTCTCCGCGGCCACGCCTTGTTTGCCGAGGGCTTCGTAGACTGCCAGCACTTTGCGCTTGCTCCCGATCATCCCCACGTAGCGCGCATCCGTACCCACCGCCCACTCCAGCACCCGCATGTCGTCCTTGTGCCCGCGGGTGACGATTACAACGTACGACGACGCGTTCGGCCGGATTTTGCGGAATGCTTCCTCGTAGCTGGCGATCACTTCCGAGGCCATCGGGAAGCGTTCCGCGTTGGCAAAACTTTCCCGGTCGTCCACGATGGCGATCGAAAACCCGCTGAGATGTGCGATCCGCGCCACCGCGCCCGAAATGTGTCCGCCGCCGAAAAGATAAAGCACCGGCTGGGGCAAAATGGGTTCCACGAAAATCTCCAGCGTGCCGCCGCAAATCAGGCCCGAATCGTAACCGGCTTCATGATTCAGGTTGAAAACCATTTTGCGGGAGGTCTCGTTCTCGATCACTTCCTTCGCCGCCGCCCACACATCGGCTTCGACGCATCCGCCGCCAATCGTTCCAGCGATGGAACCGTCTTCCCGCACCAGCATTCGCGAGCTCTCGAAACTGGGAATCGATCCGTTGGTGTGCACGATCGTAGCCAGAGCTCCGCGCTCCCCAGCGCGCCGCATCCGCACGATCTCCTCGAAGAGGTCCATCGATACCTTCAAGGTTACGGCCCCCTATGGGTGGTGTCAATCGCGCGAAGTTCGGATAAGATGCGCAGCGTAAACCCGCGCCGAAACAGGATCGGTAGTCAGTAACTGTGTTACAGGAAGGAAATATTCAATGAAGGCTGTGGTATTCGATCAGCACGGAGGGCCGGAGGTTCTCCAGTATCGTGAAGTCCCCGATCCGGTGATCGGTCCGCGCGACGTGCTGGTGCGCGTCCGCGCCTGCGCGCTCAATCATCTGGACGTTTGGATACGCCGCGGAATTCCCGGCGTCACCTTTTCGTTTCCGCATATCACGGGCGCCGACGTCGCCGGCGAAGTCGCGGCCGTCGGCTCGGAGGTTTCCCGCTGCCGCGTCGGCGATCCGGTAATCCTAGCACCTGGAATTTCCTGCGGACACTGTGCGGAGTGCTTGGCGGGCCGCGATAATCTGTGCCGAGGCTACACCGTGCTTGGCTACGGGGTGAACGGAGGTTGCGCTGAACTGGTCGCCGTGCCCGAAGCAAACGTCATCCCCAAGCCCCAAAATCTCTCCTTCCCGCAAGCCGCCGCCATGCCGTTGGTCTATCTCACCGCGTGGCACATGTTGCTCACCCGGGCGCGGCTAGCGCCCAGCGAGACGGTGCTGGTAATCGCCGGCGGCAGCGGCGTGGGCAGCGCCGCAATTCAAATTGCGAAGATGATTGGCGCGCGGGTGATCGCCACGGTGGGTTCGGAAGCCAAAATCGAAAAAGCGAAATCGCAAGGCGCCGACGAAGTAATCCTGCATTCCGCCTCTGGTTTCCGGAGGGAAGTGAAGCGGCTCACGGGCGGCCGCGGCGTCGAGGTCGCCTTTGAACACGTGGGAACGGCCACCTGGGACGACAGCGTGGGCAGCCTGGCGCCCGGCGGTCGCCTGATTACCTGCGGCGCAACCACCGGATACCAAGCCAAAATCGATCTTCGGTTCCTGTTCACCCGCCAGCTCTCGGTCATGGGCTCCTACATGGGGCCGAAATCGGAACTGTTCGCCGTTCTGGAAATGGTGCGCCGCGGCCAACTCCACCCAGTCGTCGATTCAGTGTTGCCGCTCGCGAAATGCGCCGCCGCCGAATCCCGCCTGGAGCGTCGCGACATTTTCGGAAAAATCGTGCTCCAACCTTAGAAAACCCCGGTGTGAAAGCGACGCGTGGGGCACCCCACCGCGACGGCTGTGGCCAAGGCCTAGAAGCGGCACCCGGCTCCGAAACGCTGGGCCATCGCTACGCGTCTACCTCCTCAAGCGCATTTGAACGGGAGGAGCCATGAAGAAAATCACCAGCCTTGGAATCATCTGTATGCTTTCCGCGCATGCACTGCTTTCAGCCCCAAGTGCACGGGCGCAAAACCCGGCCGACCCACCGCCTGCTCCGATACCCACGCAAGTGCTAACCGCGAAGAGGGTGTTCATTTCCAACGGGGAAAGCGCCAATCCGCTGGGACTTCCGAATCTCGCTTACAACGCGTTCTACGCGCAGATGAAGGCTTGGGGAAGGTATGAATTGGTGTCCACTCCGGCTGATGCGGACCTGATTTTCGCGGTTCGCTTCGAAGGCGGACCAATTCCCACTCTCCGCCTAGTGATCTCCGACCCCAAGACCCACGTGGCGCTGTGGCCGTTGTTGGAAGAAGTGCGGTCTTGGGCCCTGGCGAAGACTGGTCGCAAGAACTTCGATTTAGCAATGAACGCGCTGGTGGATGATGTGAAGCTACTCACCACGCCACCGCCTCCGGTCGCCGACGCAAACGTGCCAACGAACTAGAATTTTCGACCGCCGTCACTGCGCCAAAGAAGCGCCCGATTCGCGTGGCCCATTTACACGCGGCGCGGTGGCGTGGGACAATAAACCTTCGGAGGCAATGAATGAGCGTGGAACTTGCGCAGGGTGTGACCCTCGAACGGCCTGGAGACGACGCCAACTTCCTGAAGGATGAAGGCATCCTCTTCGCGCAGCTCGACAAAGTGGTCAACTGGGCCCGCCGCAGCTCGATCTGGCCGATGACTTTCGGCCTGGCTTGCTGCGCCATTGAAATGATGTCGCTGGCCTCCGCTCGTTTTGACCTCGCTCGCTTCGGTGCCGAAGTGTTTCGTGGCTCCCCACGCCAGTCGGACTTGATGATCATCGCCGGGCGGGTGTCCGTGAAAATGGCGCCGGTAATTCGCCAGCTCTGGGAACAGATGCCGGAACCGAAATGGGTGATTTCGATGGGCGCGTGCGCTACCTCCGGCGGGATCTTCAACAACTACGCCATCGTGCAAGGCGTCAATCAAGTGATCCCGGTGGACGTATACGTTCCGGGCTGCCCGCCGCGTCCCGAAGCCCTGATGTACGCCGTGATGCAGCTACAAAAGAAAATCGACAACGACCGCGGCAGCTTCAAGCGCTCGCTCAACCTCTCCTAGCCCTTTCTCTGTTCTAAACCCGGGCCCACTTACGCATCGTCCCCAGATAATTTCAGGGCCATCTCGCGCACGCCGCGCAGATCCAGCTTGCCGGTTCCCAGCCGCGGAAATTCTTCCACCTCGAAAAATTGGTTAGGGCGCGGCGCCCACAAGGGCGGCAGGCCGCTGGACCCCAGCTTGGCGATCACCTCTTTTAGTTCCGCATCATCCAGCGTGTGCAGCACGACCAGCCGCTCGCCTTTCCTTTGGTCCGGCACACCGGTCACCACGAACCTCTCTTCGCTAGCGCCGGCGAGTTCGTGCAGCATTTGCTCGACGCGAATGTGCGGCACCATCTCGCCGCCGATCTTGCTGAAGCGGGATAGCCGGTCGGTAATCGTCAGGAAGCCATCTTCGTCCAATGCGGCGATGTCGCCGGTGACGTACCATCCATCCTGGATGGCATTCGCCGTTTCTTCCGGTCGCCCAAGGTAGCCATTCATCACGTTGGGCCCGCGAACCAGCAGCAGGCCAGGCTCTCCCACCGGCAGCGGCGCGCGAGTTTGTGGGTCGACAATGCGCACGCTCACACCCGGCAGCGGGTGCCCGATTCGCCCGCGCTTGCTACCCACCTGCAAAAATCCCGCGGCGCGATAGTCTGGGGTGTTCACGGCCACCACCGGAGAACATTCGGTGCAGCCGTAGCCTTCCAGCGGACGGATTCCGAAGCGGTCTTCGAACGCCACGGCCAGCCGCTCCGGCAATTTTTCCGCGCCGGTCACCACACAGCGCAAGCCGCCGAAATCTTCCGGCGAGCATCGCCGCACGTATGCTTGCAGAAAGGTCGGAGCCGAAAGCAGCAGGGTGACGTCGTATTCGCGCAGCAATTCGCTAACTGCGGCAAAATCCAGCGGACTGGGATGGTAGGCCACCCCCACGCCTTGCACCGCGGGCAGCCACAGCGTCACGGTGAAGCCAAACGAATGAAAGAAGGGCAGCACGCCCAGCAGACGGTCGTGGCGATCGAGCAGAAACGCTTGAACCATCTGTTGGATGTTCGACGCCACATTGTAATGCGTCAGCATTACACCTTTCGGATCGCCGGTGCTGCCGCTGGAAAAAATTATCGTCGCCAGATCGTCAAGCGTGCGCGGCGGTTTGCCGGAGAGGCGGCCTTCGAGCCAGCTCCCCGGCAAGAACCAGAATAGGAGCGCCAGAATTTTTTCGCCGCGCCTCGGCGAAGCGGCAATATCCTCGAGCATCACCACTTCGCCAGGCGGCGTTACCGGCAGCCTTTCGAGCAGCGCGCGCGTGGTGATCACCGTTTTCAGGCCGCACTGCCGCGCACTCGATTCCAGAGTCTCGGCCGATGCGGTGTAGTTCAGGTTGACCGAAATTTTCCCGCTCAGCGTCGCCGCGAAATTCACCAGCGCCCCCGGCACCGACGGCGGCAGCATGATTCCGATCTTCTCTTGGCCCGCCCACACCCGCTTCAATCGTCGCGCCAGAAAAATCGCACCCAGCAGCGCTTCGCCGAACCTTACTTGCGGACGCCGCTTATCGGCCATCGCGAATCGCCGCGGGTGTCGGTGGGCCATGCGCACGAACGCCGGTCCCAGCGGCAGCAGGCGCTCCTTGCGCAGCGCGTAGGCCTCGGTACTCAATTGCTGCACCGCCGCGCGGACCTCCGTCGCCGTGGCGCCAGCTGGCAGCGGCTTGCCAAAGCTGATGGTTACCGGATAAGGAATTCGCCGCGGCAGTTTCCAGAGAAACCTTCCACGCTCGAAACTGAAAATGCTTCCCCACACGCCGTCCAGATCCACCGGCACGATCGGCGCGTCGATTCCGTTCATGATGCGTTCGAACCCGCGTCGGAACGGCAGCAATTTCCCGGTGCGGGTGATCTGGCCTTCCGCGAATATGCACACGATCTCGCCCGTGCGGATCGCTTCGGTAGCAGTGCGCAAGGCGTGAATGGTGTCTCGCGGGCGCGCGTGATTCGAAATCGGAATCACTTTCATCATCTTGGCGAACGGCTTAATGAACGGCAGATCGTAAATCGCCTGGAACATCACGAAACGCACCGGGCGATCGGTGGCCCCAATCAGCAGCATCGCGTCGACCCAGGAGGTGTGATTGGCGACGAAAAGCGCGCCGCCGCGCTCGGGAATGTTTTCGCGACCCACCACGCGGATCCGGTATACCGTTTGCGCGGCCATCCACAGCACCATGCGCATCAGCGAATCCGGCAGCAAGTAGATCGCGTACACGGTCATCACCAGCGTCAGCCCCGCGCCGTCCAGGAACACCCCGGGAGGTGTCTGCCGCAACACACTGGAAAATAGAAAGTAAGCGCCAGCCGCCAGAAAAATTCCCGCGAACGACAATAGATTCGACGCTGCGATCACTCCGCCGCGCTTTTCCGGGGGAGGGCGGTGTTGAATCAGCGCATTCAAGGGAACGGCGAAAAAGCCACCGAAGAATCCGAGCAGTGCTAGATGGACTCCGGCAGTCAACACGGTGTGGTCGGGGCGGTACAACAGCCCGCCGAACACCGTCATCCCGACCGCGCCGATGGGGATCAACCCATACTCGATTTTCCCGCCCGAGAGATATCCGGCCGCGACGCTGCCCACGCCGATTCCTATACCTACCGCGGCTTGCAGGTAGCTGATGTGCGTTTCGTCGATGTGCAGCGTGTCGTGACCGAACACCACCACGGTGAACTGCAGCAGCGCCGCCAGAAACCACAAGTATGTGTTTCCTATCACCGCCCAGTAAAGGACGCGGTCGCGCGCCACCAGGCGCAACTGCCCGGCCAAATCGCCCAAAGGATTCCATCGAAATTGTTTCTTGGGATGCGCGGCGGGCACGCGGGTGATTCCGAAGCTGCAGGCTAGTCCGAACACCGTGCAGCCCAGCAGAATCAATCCCGCACGCGCCTCGGTGCCGCGGTAGCGTTCCGCCATAATTCCGGCAGCCATGGTCGCGCTGATGCTGCCGACGAATGTGCCCAACTCGATGATCCCGTTACCCCAGGAAAGCTCGTGCGGCGGCAGTAGTTCGGGCAGCGAGCCGTACTTCGATGGGCCGAACAGCGCCCCTTGCGAGCTGATCAGGAAGACCGCGGCGCACTCCAGCGGCAGGTGGTGTAGCGCTAGCGCGCCGATCGCAAAAAACATCACAAACACTTCCAGGATTTTCGTGCCGATGGTCACGTCGCGTTTACTGTAGCGGTCTGCCAGCCAGCCACCGGCCATCGAAAATAAAATGAACGGCAGCGCAAACAGCGCGCCTACCACCAGAACTAGGAAATCGCGCTGCTCTTTTGGCAGGTTCATTCCTACGATGATGTAAATCACTAGGAATTTGATCGCGTTATCGTTAAATGCACCCTGAAACTGGGTGACGATCAGGCTCCAAAAACCGAATAGCCGGCGATCCTGCGGAGAGGTGGTAGTTCCAGGGGCAGCCGCTTCGGGGGTGAGAGGAGTTTCGCTCAACCTAGTTTTTGCAAAGCGCCGCAAGTCTAGAATATTAATGGCGAGTTTTGTAGCGATAAGAAAACCGAGGAAAGTCAACGGAAGAAAAGAGGAGGGCGAAGGATCTAGGCGATCACCCGCAACGCAGGAGGCCGCTCGGCTCTCTCTGGGACCACCGGACCTGCCGGCAGCGGAACCTCGCGCTTATGATATTTCGTCGAAACGTAGTCATCGACCAGTGCCTGAAACGCCGCCGACAACTCATCGTAGTTTCCGCGCAGCGTGTCAAAGTGCTGCCCATCGATATATACCGGACACGACGGAGCTTCGCCCGTTCCCGGCAAGCTGATTCCGATATTCGCGGCTTTCGATTCTCCAGGACCATTCACAATACAGCCCATCACTGCCAGGGTCATGGCCTCGACGCCTTCGTATTCGCGCTTCCACTCCGGCATCTTGTCGCGAATGTATCCCTGGATGCGCTCCGCCAATTGCTGGAAGGTGTCGCTGGTGGTGCGCCCGCAGCCGGGGCACGCGGTGACGCTGGGAGCGAACGACCTCAGCCCCAGCGCCTGCAGCAACTCGCACGCCGCATACACCTCGTCGCGGCGGTCGCCCCCGGGGCGCGGGGTCAACGAAACGCGAATCGTGTCGCCAATCCCTTCCGCGAGCAAAATCCCCATCGACGCCGAAGACCACACCAAGCCTTTCGCGCCCATCCCTGCTTCAGTCAACCCCAAATGCAATGGCTGATCGGTGCGGGCCGAAAGCTCGCGGTAAATCGCTACCAGGTCGCGCGGCCGCGATACCTTACAGGAAATAATGATTTGGTCCGGGCGCAGCCCACACTCGATCGCTAGTTGCGTGGAATCCACCGCCGACAGCACCATGCACTCGTTGATGATTTCTTCCGAAGTTCGTCCCAGGTCCTGGTCGGTATTCTCCTGCATTTTGCGCATGACCAATTCCTGGTTCAGCGAACCTCCATTCACCCCGATCCGCACCGGCTTGCCATGGTCCCGCGCCACCCGGCAAATCGTGGAAAACTGTTCGTCGCGCCGCTGTCCGTGCCCCACGTTGCCGGGGTTGATGCGGTATTTGTCGAGCGCGGCCGCACATTCCGGATACTTCGTCAGCAAAACATGCCCGTTATAGTGAAAGTCTCCGATTATTGGGGCACTACAACCCGCGTCGACCAACCGCTTTTTGATCTCCCCGACCGCCGCGGCGGCCTCTGGGGTATTGACGGTGATCCGCACCAGTTCCGACCCCGCCTGCGCTAACTCCAGACATTGCTGGACGGTAGAGGCGACGTCGACGGTATCGGTGTTGGTCATTGATTGCACCACCACCGGTGCGCCTCCGCCCACCGTGATGTTCCCGACCCTCACTCCGACCGTTTTGTGCCGCTGATGCATTCGATGACTGTCCCGGAGGCCTTCCCGAGGCCCCTATTCGGCACCCGCGATTCGTCTTCGCGAGTCGCCGAGCCTCTTATTGTAGCCGACCGCTACCGTTGCAGGCCAGAAGAAGTAGTACCCGCTAATTCCGAAAGTGCCTCAAAACGGGGCAAAGCGGCCGCAGAGTACTGTTTCAACGTGCTTATGGTGCATCCGTCGGTACTAAGGCACGGCTAGCCGGCCGTACTTCCAAAACGGTACAGACCCGCCATTTGGGTAGGCGGTCCCGAACGGTACAGTACGAAACATCAGGAGAGCAAAACCACCTGATAAGGGGAGAAACGACATGAAAAATTCGAAACTGGTACTGGGGACCCTGGTTTTGGCAACCGCATCGCTTCCGGCTCACGCGCAGCAAATGTTGGGGGCGGGAACTCACCACCAAGCAGCTAACTCACAGATGGCAATGCTCGCGTCCAGTGCGCGCCCGATGGCCCCTACCGCCTTCGCGCCGCGCACCGAGATCTCAACGAATGCAGCCGCGGCAGCCAGCCTGCCACTGACCCGCAACGTCAATTCCGCGCTAATCAGCATCACGCGCACCCCGATTTTCGAGACCCACACCGTGTATCAATATCCCAAGCACTCGGCCGTGCCGGTGAAGATGAACGTGTTTCCGTCGGCCAAGTACGTCGCCCCTTCGGTACGATTCCAACTGACGATGGGAGCCTTTGCCGCACCGAACTACACCACGCCCTCGGTTCCTTTCCCGGTGATCGCGCCGGCTTCCTTTCCGCTACCAAACTTCGTTGCGCCGGCCGTGAAATTCCATGTCAGCGCGGCCGGCTTCCCGCTGCCCAACTACGTTGGTGCGACGGTGAAATGTCGGTTGACCTCGGCCGGATTCAAGGCCCCCAACTACGTGGCGCCGTCCGTAAAGTTTCAAGTCAGCAACGCTGGATTTGCAGCACCCAACTACGTAGGGGCGACGGTGAAGTTTCAAGTTACCAACGCGGGATTCGCTGCACCGAACTACGTGACTCCTTCGGTGAAGTTTCAGATCACCGATGCTGGATTTGCGGCCCCCAATTACGTTTCGCCTTCGATGAGCCTGCAGATCGCATCGGCTGAGTTCCCGACGCTGGTTCGCGCCGGCGGGATGGAAGGAGGAAAGTAACCGGCTAGCAAGCGCAGCTAACCGGCCTTCGCAAGCGAGAAGGCCGGTGGATGATCCGGGAAAATCGACACCAGGCACAATGGCGACAAACGAAGCACAACACCGAAATCCAGAAGCGAACCGCTAGACAAAACGAACCACCGAAGAACAGCAACGAGGCGCCAGAACGAACCGCACGAAACCCTTCGTTTCTCTCCTGAACATAAAACAAATTTATGGACGATGGTGAAGTTGAGCGAAGCGAAGTGGCGCCGCCAGGTGTCGATCGCACACCCCGGTTCTCTGCGTTTTTGACTTAGCATGCACTGCCGTCGTACCCCAACCCGACCCACCATCGGCAGCTCAATCAGCAAACCAGCGGCCGTTGGGCCACAGCGACTTGCGGTGATACGCTACCCGAGTGGTTCTCCGATCGTCGGCGCAAGCAGGCCCCTAGGCCGGTGCCCGTTGTAGCGCGGATCCGTTCCTAAACTCGAGCCTTTCGAAACGCCCAGTCCCAGCAGTTTCATACTGGTCCGGTGGTACCCGTCTGGTACTAAGAAAGGGCTCTCCTTCCGTACTAGCAAATCGGTACGGCTGCGCCATTTGGCTAGTCGGTCCCGAACCGTACAGTACGAAACATCAGGACAGCACGAACGGCCTGAAACGGGGAGGGGACGAAAATGAAGACTTCGAAACTGGTACTGGGGATGGGAACTCTGGTTCTGGCAGCACTTCCGGCACATGCACAGAAGATGCTAGGTGTAGAGACGCAGCACCAAGCCGTAAAAGCAATGATCGCGCCGGCCCTGGGCACCAATCGCGCTCCTAAGTTCGAGGCCCTGACCGTGAATCAGTTTCCCAAGCACCAGGCCAAGCCGGTTACCATGAACGTGTTTCCGACCGCGAAAGACGCTCCTTCGGCGCACCTCCAACTGACGATGGGAACCTTCACCGCACCGAACTACACCACCCCGTCGGTTCGCTTCCAGGTCACTTCGGGGCGCTTCCCACGGCCCAACTACGTTGGACCCTCGGTGAAGACTCAGGTTGTCCCGGCCGGATTTACCGCCCCTAACTTCGTGGCTCCGTCTGTAAAGTTTCAAGTGACCGATGGCGGATTCACCGCCCCCCCGCATGTTTCGCCTTCGATGAGCCTGCAGATCGCGTCGGCCGAATTCCCGCTGCCGGTTCATGCAGGTGGTTCGATGGAGTGGAGCAAGTAGGCTACTCAAGCGCAGCCCCCGGCCTTCGCCAACGAGAGGGCCGGCCGATGACCTGAGGGATCTGTAGCCGGCGGGGAGGAAATAAACGGAAAAAGCGCGGCAGAAAAGAAGCGAAGCGCAAGATGAAATGCGATACCCAAGAACAGAGACGTAGAGCAAAACGAACGGCAGGAACGATACTACAAGCAAGAATGGATCGCTGGCGGGCAGAGAGTTTTTAACCACTGTCAGCCTGGGCCGCCAAAATCCGAACGCTTCTCGGCCCACATCGCAATCGCAGTCCCTAAGCCAACGGTATTTGCCCCGCAGGTAGTGATCTGAGGATTGTCCTCGCGCGGACGACCAGTGACCTGTCCTGCCTTTCGATGCCTAGTACGAGGAGTGGCTGTTCTAGCGGTAGCTTCAGTCCCAAACTCGACGTCAGTAATCGATCAAGCCAAGTAGTTTCATAGCGATACAAGTGTGCCCCGCTGGTACTAAGGAAGGCGCATCCGGTCGTACTACCAAAACGGTACGGTTGCGCCATTTGGGTAGTCCGTCCCGAACGGTACAGTACGAAACATCAGGACAGCAAAAACGACCTGAAACAGGGAGGGGACGAAAATGAAGACTTCGAAACTGGTACTGGGGATCGGCACTCTGGTTCTGGCGGGACTTCCGGCACATGCGCAGATCGCGGGGTCCGGGGCGCAACACCAAGCCGTAAACGCACAGATGGCCATGGTCGCGCCGACCCTTTCAACCAAGCACAGTGCTCAGTTCGAAACCGCGAATGTGAATCCGTTTCCCAAGCACGAGGCCAAGCCGGTTACGACCAAGGTGTTTGCGACCGCCACAACCGCCGCTTCGGCCCACCTCCAAGTAACGACGGGAGCCTTTAAGGCTCCGAATTACACCGCGCCTTCGGTCCGCTTCGAGGTCAATGCGGGACGCTTTGCGAAACCCAACTACGTGGCACCCTCGGTTCGCTTCCAGGTTTCCTCGGAGCGTTTTGCGAAGCCCAACTACGTCGAACCCACGGTGAAGACCGAGATTGCCGCGGCAGGATTTGCAGCTCCCAACTTCGTCGCGCCATCGGTGAAGACCCAAGTTACTAGTGCTGGATTCGCCGCACCGAACTACGTAGCGCCTTCGATGAGCCTACAGATCGCGTCGGCTAGCTTCCCGGCGCCGGTTCGTGCGGGCAGTTCGAACCAGGGGGGCAAGTAAGCGCCTTTTAAGCGCAGCCGACCGGCCTTCGCCATCGAGAAGGCCGGTGGATGAGCCGGGGAATCGAGTCCAGGCCGGGAAAAGCTAAACGAAGCAGCGCAGAGAGACAGAAGCGAACCGCAAGACGAAAAGCACCAACCAAGCGCAGTAACGCACCGCAAGAATACTCCCCGTTACTCTTCGCCCCGATTTTCGAGCGCTAAAAACTAACCCAGTTGCACGAGACGCTCCATCAATTTCACCTGTTCCGCGGTGCGATCTTCGAGTTTCTGACGAATATCGGCGACTACTCTAGCCGGCGCCCGGCTTAGGAATTCCTCGTTGGTTAGCTGGGCCGCCTTGGATTGAATGTCCTTCGCGATGCGCTCGAGTTCCTTCCGCAGTCGCGCAGTTTCGGCCGCTCGATCGGTGGCGCTGTCGTGAACGATGCGAATATCGAGCGCCGCCGTGGCCGTCCCTGACGCAGAGTCGGCAGGCGCTTTGCCCGTAGTGATCGTCAGTTCGGAGAGCGACGCGAGGCGCATCAGCGGCACGCGATTAGCCTCCACCAGCCGGTGGGCGTCGGCATCCGCGATGGCTACCGCGGCGGGCACCTTGGCCTTGGGATCGATCTTGCGCTCGGCGCGCTCGTTCCGGACCAACTCAATTCCGGCTTGCAGGTACTGCATATCCCGCTCCGCTTTTTCGTTGCGCCAGTCTGAACGCGCTTCCGGGTAGCGGTCGAGCGCGATGGATTTTGCGCCGGAGGGCTGAGGCAGCCGGTGCCACAGCTCTTCGGTAAGGAAGGGCATGAACGGATGGAGCAAGCGCAACGCCGCATCGTACACCGCGAAAATATTCCGCCATGCCGCTCGCGCGACGTCGCGATCGGCGTCTGCAATATCCTGCTTCACCCACTCGATATACCAGTCGCAGAAATCTCCCCAGAAAAAGTGGTAGATCACATGCGCCGCTTCGTGGAAGCGGTAATCCTTCAAGGCGCCGTTCACCTGGGCCACCACCGCCGAGAAGCGCGAAAAAATCCACGCGTCCGCGAGCCCGATTTCGCCGTGGCGCGCGTAAGGTGCGCCGGCTCGAATGTCCGGCGCAGCGATATCGTCTAAGCTGAGCCCGCCGGCTTCCGCCTTCTCCAGATTGAAAAACAGGAATCGCGCCGCATTCCAAATTTTATTGGCAAACGCGCGATAGCTCAGAATGCGCTCTTCGCTCAGCGCGATATCGGTTCCCGGCGCGGCCAGAATCGCCAAAGTAAAGCGCAGCGCATCGGTGCCGTGCTTTTCGATGACCGCCAGGGGATCCACCACGTTGCCGCGGGTCTTCGACATTTTGGTCCCGTGGGGATCGCGCACGATGGCGTGCAAATACAAATTGCGAAACGGCACGCGCTCCGAGAGTGCCGGATGGTCGGTGAGGTGCAACCCCGCCATGATCATGCGCGAATCCCAAAAGAACAGAATGTCGTAGCCGCTGATCAGCAGGCTGGTGGGATAGTAGGTGCGCAAGTCGGCGGTGTCGTCCGGCCAACCCAGCGTCGAAAATGGCCATAGCCACGAGCTGAACCATGTATCCAAAACGTCCGGATCCTGCGTAAGCTTCTCGCTCCCGCAGGCGCTGCACTGCCTGGGAACGCTCGCCGCGCGGGCGTGCCCGTCCACCACTTCCACCCGCGAATCCGTCGCCGGAATCATCGCGCCGCACGCGCCGCAGTGCCAGATGGGAATGCGGTGCCCCCACCAAAGCTGCCGCGAAATGCACCAGTCGCGGATATTTTCAAACCAATCGAGCAGAATTTTTCGCTGGTTCTCGGGAACTACGCGAATCCACTCTTCGCGAACGGCGGTGGTCCCACGCGCGGCCATGGACTTCATGCTGCAGAACCACTGTGCCGAAATCCGTGGCTCGATCTCGCTTCCGCAGCGGTCGCAAGTTCCCACCGCATGCGGATGGTTCTCCACGCGGTCGAGCAGGCCCAGTTCCGCGAGGTCGGCAACGATCCTTTCGCGTGCGGCGTATCGATCCAGTCCGGCATACGCCCCGCCGTTGCCGTTGATGTGCGCGTCCTCGGTAAGAATATCCACCGGAACCAGCTTGTGCCGTTTGCCCACTTCGAAGTCGTTGGGGTCGTGGCCCGGAGTGATTTTCAGCGCGCCGGTACCGAATTCGCGCTCGACGTAGCTGTCCGCAATCACCGGAATTTCCCGGTTCATCAGCGGCAACACTACGTTCTTTCCCACCCAGCGCGCGTACCGCTCATCCTCCGGGTGCACCGCGATGGCCACGTCGCCCAGCATGGTTTCCGGACGGGTGGTGGCCACGGTGATGTAGTCACTGGTTCCGGCCAAGGGATAGCGCACGTACCACAATTTCCCGGCGCGCTCTTCGTGCTTGGTCTCCAGATCGCTGATCGCCGTCTGGCAGCGCGGGCACCAATTCACGATGTAGCGGCCGCGATAGATCAGCCCTTCGTGGTACAGGCGCAGAAACGCTTCTAGCACCGAGCGGTACAGGGCCGGTTCCAACGTGAATTTTTCGCGGGTCCAATCGCACGACGCGCCCAGACGAATCATCTGCTGCTTGATCTTGCCGCCGCTTTCCGCTTTCCATTCCCACACACGCTTCTCGAACGCTTCGCGCCCCAGTTGCTGCCGGGTGAGCCCCTGCTTGGCCAGCTCGCGCTCGACCACGAACTGGGTACCGATCCCGGCGTGGTCCATGCCCGGCAGCCACAGGGTGTGGTCGCCCAGCATGCGGTGCCAACGGACTAGAATGTCGATCTGGGTGTGTTCCAGCATGTGCCCGATGTGAATCGAGCCGGTGACGTTGGGCGGAGGCAGGGCAATCGAAAAAATCGTGTCGCCGGGCTTGGCCTCGGCGCGAAACAATTTCTCATCGAACCAGGATTGCGCCCAGCGCTCTTCAATTTCCCGTGGCTCGTAGGCTTTCGGAATTTCGGGTGGCATTAGCGAACATTCGCCTTTCGTATCGGTTTTCAGCGGTGATCAATCAATATACGGGGCAGGGAACGGCGGCGTCAAATCGGGCGGCAAGAAGTCAAGTGCGACGCGAGGGCGGAGCGGCCGGAGCAGCAGCCGCACCTCTGGACGCGGTTACTTCCTTTCGAGTTCCTTTTGCAGGGCGTTTTCGATCAGCGGACGCAGCACACCGTTCGAAAGGATTTCGTGGAGATGCGGCTCAAGCCTTTCGAGCACGCGCTTCACGGCTGCTTCCATTACCGCGGCGTCGATATCCAGATGCGCGACCGGCTGCGCCGCGGCCGCAACCACGGGCGCTTCCGCGACTTCCGCGCTGGCGTGTGATTCCGCCGCGACCTGGGGCGTTGGCGTTGGCTCCGGAGCGGTTTCGAGCGGCGAGTGTAAATCCGCAGCCGGAGACCCCGCAAAATTGATCGCCACGCTATCGTCCACATCGAGTTGGGTTGGGCCTATGGTGTATTGACTATCGGAGGACTCATCCGTCAGTGACTCGATCGGAGTCACCAATGATCCGCCGGGCTCGTTTTCTACTCCCGTCACGGAGGGACCTTCCACCTCGCCGATTTCCGCGCCTGACGGGGATGCGTTGTACGAGTTGGCGGAACTCACCTCACCCTCGCGCTGCAATCCCGACGGTTGCGGTTCCGATTGGATCTGCTCCGCAGCCGGTTCCGGCAAAGGATAGGAGACTTCGCGCGCAGCGACTTCGGACAGAGCGGGAGAAGAACTCAACCGCGTCGCCGCCTCAATCGCGGCCGCGTCGGCGGCAACTGCCGCAGCCGCTTCCGGCGAGACCAAGCCCGAAAATAGCCGGCTCATCTCCGCGGCAATGCTGGAATCGGTGGGCGGCGTGAACGGCTTGGCTGTCTCGATCGGCGCTACCGGCAGCCCGGACGAGGCTTCGACCCCACTGGGGCTTCGGGGCACGTGGCGATACGGCACCGAGGGCACCGAACCCGCGGAGGAATCAAGCATCACCGTCCATCCGCTGGGATTCTTCACCGGCGGAGCCGGGGTGACCACGTTCATCCAGCTAGCGCCGCTGGTGGAACCATTGGTAGAGGGCGCAACAGACTCCGGTGTCGGTGCAGCACCCTGAAGCTCGATTGGTGCGACCGCAGGCAACTCCGGCCAGTTCGCCGGCGCCGCTGCGGTTGTTTCCCTGGCCTGCGAATGGGCGGCATCACTTGCGGCGAGTTCGGGTGTTGGTTCCACCGCGCCAATCGAAGCCGTTTCGGGGAAAGACGCATGAACCCCAGCCGCTCCACCCTGATCCGCACTGGCGCCAAGAACCTCGGAGGCAGCCACGGGAGCCTCGCCATCACCGGACGACGAGGAGTCGGACTCAGAAACAGACGCTTCGAACGCCGCCGAAGAAACACCGTCCGGCACTTGCAAATCCATGGCCCGGCGACGCCAACTCGGCAACGTATCGAGCCCCATCTGTTGATCTTGTGATTCGATCGACTCGACGCGTCCGGGGCCCATCTGATGGGTATCTTCTGAATCGGGAAAATCGGGCTCAGCGAACAAGACCGTTGGCGGCGGTGGCAGCGGAACATCCACTTGCTTCACCGTTGGCGGCGCGGCAGCCGCGGCAGCAGCGGCCTCCGCCTGGCGCGCGGCTATGCTCGCGCTCTTGCAACGTTCCAGGGTGCTCACCACCATCGCGATTAGCGGATCGGGAGGAACGAAAGGTTTCTTTAGGATACCGTCGGCGCAAACGCGATGCGCTTCCTTCTCGTCCAGAGGGTCGAACGCGCCCACCAGCAAGATCACCGGAATATGCGCGAACTGCGGGTCGTTCTTCACGAATTCGCAAACTTCATAGCCATTGCGTACCGGCATGAACACATCGGCCAGAATCAGGTCCGGCTTCACGTCGGGCAGCCGGCGCACCGCCACTTCACCATTCCCGACGGCGACAACTTCCATATGGTGTTCGGCCAGAGCCAGCGTCACCATTTTCTGGATGTTGCTGTTGTCGTCGGCGACCAAAATTTTCGGCACGATGCATCCCCTCAGGTGGCGCCAAGGCGCACAACCCTACCAACTGCAATCTTTAATTCGTAACACTGCGATGCAGGAGACGTCAATCGAAAGGGAGCAAGGAAGTGTTCCACCCGCCAGCGGCAGTACCCAAGTACTACCAGGGAACGAGCTTGTGCAGCCCTTTTTTCTTCTTGCTGGTGGATTCGGTTTTGGGATTCGCGGCGCATGGCTGGCTTGAATCGCTCTTGGTCCCGTCGCTGTTGGTCGTACTGCAGTCGGCCGTAGTCGCAGCGCCGGTCCCGCTGGCGGTCGCTGGGGGAGTGTTGGTGCCGCTGGCGCCCGGCGTGGAGGCTGCGCCCCCAGTAGTTGGCGGCGCGGACGACCCGCTTACCGCTGCGCCAGGCGCACCGGCAGGGGCTTCGACAGTCGCCGTGGCGGGCGGTTGGTTCGATTGCGTATGCTGCTGGGGCAGCGCCGAGGGCGCCCCCCCGACGATCTCGCCAGAGGTACCGGTCACCGAAGACGGCATTCCCTCCGGCGCCACGCCCCCCTCCGCAGTCGGTGGCCCGGCGTCAGGGACATCTTCAGAGGGAGCGCTCGCTCCAGTTGGCACCGTCTCGACTGCTGTCGAGCTTGCGGACCCGCCCACAGCCTTAGCCGCAATCGTGTTGCCTGCGGCGGTGGGCTTGAGCACCTCGCCCGCGTCGATATCGCTGGGAGGATTCAGATTGGGGTTGCCGCCTTTCGCGGCATGACTGACGTCTGGGCTGCTCTGTATGGCGGCCAAACCGCGGCGCATTACCGTTGGATGCGGATCATTGGAAGCGCTCAGCTTGGCCTGTTGCATGCGCGCGAGCGCTGCCGGATCGGGCTGCGGCACCGGAATGCCCGCGGCCATCAGTCTCTTCTTCGCCTCGGGGTTGTAAGTCGAACCCGGATAATCCCGAACGATTCGCGCGTAAAACTTATCGGCAACCTCGCGCTTCTCAGCCTTTTCGTATATTGCGCCGATCATCCACAGGGCCTGATCGCTCTGGCTATACAAGGGGTAGCGCTCGGTAACTTCCAGCAGGCGGGGAACCGCCGCGCGCGAATCGCCCTTCAGATAGTAAAAGCGTCCAATTTTGAAGTCGCTGTCCGCCAGCACTTCCTGCACCTCGCGCAGCCGTTGGGTGGCCTTGGGGACCAGCGGGCTTTGCGGATATTTCAGCAAAAAAGTTTGGAACTCGTCCTCCGCGGCCTCGGCTTCGGTGCGGTCGCGGTCGGCCTTCTCCATCATTTTGTAGTGCGCCATGCCGACTTGCATCTGCGCGTAGGTGGCCTCATCGAGAAACGGAAAGAAAGTGATGAAATCTTTGTACTCGTTGATCGCCAGCGTCAGGTTGGAAGTGCCGCTCTCTTTGTAATAGGAATCGGCGATGGCCAGCTTGGCTTTGGCCAGGAATTCGCTGTCCGGGTAGGTGTTGATTAGGGTTTGCAGGCTGAGCCGCGCTTCGGTGTAGCGGCCTTTCTTCTGGTCGGCCATGGCGCGATCGTACAACGCCTTGTCGGGTTCTGCGGATTGCTTGGGCTCAGTTTTGCTGGTGTCGTCTTTCTTCTTTTTCTTTTTGGGCGGCGCACTCTGTGCCCATGCGGAACTGGCCACAAGTCCGAAGGCCGCCGCCAGCAAAACCCAATTTCGTTTCTTTTCTAAAAATAGTCTCATCATGCCCTTTGCACCAGCGCCCCGCGCGCCAGGGCCAGCAACTCTCTGACCGCTGCCGCCGGATCCGTAGTATGAAAAATGTTTGTTCCCGCCACGAAGGTTCCCGCCCCGGCGGCCACTAGCGCGGCGATATTCGCCGTTCCCACGCCTCCATCCACTTCAATGCGATACCGGTATCCGTGCTGCTCGCGCAAATCGCGAAGCTCCCTGATCTTGTGGTAGGAATACTCTAGAAATTCTTGCCCGCCAAATCCCGGATTCACCGACATCACCATCACCGTATCGACGTTCCGTAAGACTTCTTTCAGCGCGGCTACCGGCGTGGCTGGATTGACTACCGCCCCGGCTTCCACGCCATGTTCGCGGATCAATTGCAGCGCGCGGTCCAGATGCACGGTAGCTTCCTGGTGCACCAGAATGCGGTTCGCGCCGGCCTCAGCAAATGCGGCGATGAACTCCTCCGGCCGCTCGATCATCAGATGCACGTCCAGGGGCAGGGGGGTTGCCTTGCGCAGGGACGCCACCACCGGTACGCCAACGGTGAGATTCGGTACGAAGTGGCCGTCCATGACGTCCACGTGGATAACTGCGGCGCCGCCTGCCTCCGCCTTATGCACTTCGTCGGCAAGGAACGCCAGATTGGAAGCCAGAATCGACGGAGCGATCTCGATAATGGGATGAGCGCTTGCCACCGCAACAAATTCTAACACAGGCACAATCAAGCCCTATTCGGCAACTTGCAATTCCACCGTCGCGCCGGATTCCACCCTCGACCCCTTGACCGGCAACTGCGAGGTGACCGTGGCGTGGGGTTGCCCGGTTAGCGGCAGCAAAGTCACCTTCCCAAGCTTCAGGCCGCCGGCGGTTAATCGATTCTGCGCCTCGATCAAAGGAAGCCCCCCGAGATCGGGCATGGTGTAGGCGTTCGAACCCGCTCCGAGGGCTACCAACAGATTCACTTGCGGGCTAGAAGCGGCGGTGCTGCCCGGCACCGGGTCTTGTTGCAGCACCACGTCGTCAGCCGTATTCGGCAAACGAAAACTGGAAATCTCGCCGATCTGCAATCCGTCGCGCAGGATTTCAATCCGCGCCGCGCGCAAACTCTTGTCGACCAGCGCCGGGATGGTCACCTTTTGCGGGCCCATGCTCAGCACCACGTGCGCGAACTGGCCGCTCTTCACGTGCACTCCGGACGGCGGACTTTGCCGCACCACCGTGTCCACGCCTTGCATGCTGTAGATACGGTCTTCCACCCTCAGAAATAGCCCACGCCCCTGCAACATCGCGCGGGCTTCCTGCTCCGTTTTTCCGGCGATCGCGGGCATCACCACCTCCCGCCCCTGAATGGCGAAGCGCATCGCGGTGATCGCGCTGAGGAACGCCGCCGACGCCAAGATGAAGGCCAGCAGCACCATGCGTCCGATCCACTGCACGCGTTGTCGCATTTCCATCGGCGGTCTTCTCAGTATGCTTAAGGGCTGGGTGGGTCGATGTCCGCACTACCTCGCAGCACACCCATCGACGCTACCCAACCAAGCTACAAGCTAAATGATGCTAAATGACGAGCCACCAGACTTCAATCCTTCCCCGGCGCGATTTCATCTTCTAGTACCGCCGCGAAAAAACCGTCGGTCTGATGGGTAGGAGGAAACGTGGAAAAAAATCGCCCGCGTGCGAAGAGTGAGCCGGCAGAAACTCCCGCAGCCAGATACGGCGCCGCAGTGGCTCGAACAGCAGTGGTAGCTGCCACCCGGACGCGTTTGTTTCCTTCTAACATCTCGTCCACTACGTCTTCGTTTTCCTCGCGCTCCAGTGAGCATGTGGAATAGATCAACCGCCCGCCCGGCGCGAGCCCTTCCAGAGCAGGACCCAGCAGCCCCGTTTGTTGGCCGTGCAGCTTCTCCAGATCGGCCGGCCGTAACCGCCAGCGAATCTCCGGATGGCGCGCCAGCGTGCCGGTGCCCGAGCACGGAGCATCCACCAGGATGCGGTCGAATTTTCGCGAGAAGGGCAGCGGCCGCGCGCCATCCAGCGCCACAAGGGTGACGTTCGCGGAGCCGCAGCGCTGCAGTTGAGTTCTCATCGATCGCAAGCGGTGCATGTGCAGGTCGGTCGCGAATACCCGCCCCGTCGGCCCGGCCGCCTGTGCCAACAGGATCGTCTTTCCTCCGGGAGCCGAGCAAACATCCAGTACCGTTTGCCCCGGCTCGACCCCGAGCAGCAAGGGAATCAGTTGCGAAGCTTCGTCCTGGATGGAAATTCGTCCTTGTTGCATCGCAGCGGCCTGCGAAAGGCTTCCGCCGCGAACGATCCAAGCCCTTGCCAACAATTTGCCAGGCTGCAGTCTCTAGATTTTGCGCGCGCAACTCGCTTTGGATTTCCGCGTCGGTCACCCCTGCATTCAACCGGCACGCCATGTTGGCCGGGCGATTGTTGGATTCCAGCAGCGCGATGGTGTGTTCCTCGCCGAAACGCTCGAGCCAACGCTCCACCATCCAGGTGGGATGGGAATGGATGATCGCCAAGCGGTCTGCCGGTTTTCGGTCCTTACTGACGAATTCCTCCACGGCCCGCCGCGGATCGCGGCTCGCCCGGCGCAGCACTGCGTTTACCAACGAGGCCGCGGACACTTTGCCGCAGCGCTTGGCCAGCTCCACACTTTCGTGGACTGCGGCGTGCGCGGGGACGCGATCGAGAAATCGCAGCTGGTACAAGCCCATCCGCAGCGTTACCGCCACTTCCGGATCGAGCCGCGAAGCGGGCACCTTCAAATAAGTATCCAGTTGGCAATCTAGCAGACGCTGCCAGCGCAGCACGCCCAGAGTAATCTCGGTGGCCAGCGACGCGTCGGCTGCAATCGTCCGCGCCCCCAGCGCGTTGTGCAGCAGGTCGGAGGCGTAGGAGCCTTCGACGTTAACTCGCCGCAGAATATCGAAAGCGATCGTTCGTGCTGGAGAAATTGTCATAATGGATTTTGCCGCTGGCTTCTAGGGCGAAAGGCCTTGCCCGATCGCAGTTTCCTAATGCTCGTCGGCACTTTCAAACCGCTCGCCGGGCTGAAGCCGCGCTCCGTTCAGAAAATCCCGCGAGGTGACCCGTTTCCGCCCCTGCAACTGCACGCGCTCGACCTGCAACGCGCCCTCGCCGCACTTGACTACAATCTCGCCCGCTCCCGCGATGTGGATCGTCCCCGCCCGCGCCGCCGCCGGTACCGCCAGATCGCTCGGCACTCCCTCAATGTGACAGGTCTGTCCACGAAACACAGTGAACGCGCCGGGCCACGGGTCAAGCCCGCGAATGCGGTTGTAGATTTGATCCACCTTCCGCGTCCAATCGATGCGCCCATCTTCTTTCTTGAGTATCGGCGCAAAGGTCGCCTGCGATCCATCCTGCGGCGTCCCGGCGATTTCGCCGGCCGCAAGCTTGCGCAACGTTCAACAATCAACGCCCGCTCCGGCCTCCGCCAATCTCACCGCGAGTTCCGGCGCCGTTTCGTCCGCGCCGATATCCACTTCGGTCTGCAACAGCAGCGCGCCCGGTGTCCAGCCCGCGATCGATCTGCATGGTCGTGACTCCGGTGCGCGTTTCGCCGTTGACGATCGCCCACTGGATCGGCGCCGCTCCGCGATATTTCGGCAGCAGCGAACCGTGCAAATTGATCCAACCCAGCCGGGGAATCTCGATCAGCGATTCGGGAATGATTTGCCCGTAAGCGATGATCACCACCACGTCCGGCTGCAGCTTGCGAAAGAAATCGTGGGCCGAATCCGACCGAATTTTCTCTGGCTGGTAAACATGCAGGCCGGCGGCAATCGCCGCGTCTTTTACCGGGGAGCTGAACATCTCCCCGCCTCTGCCGCGCGGACGATCCGGCTGGGTGATCACCGCTTTGATGTGAAAGTCGGGTTCGGCGATCAACCGGCGCAGCGACGGCAGCGCGAACGAAGGTGTGCCGCAGAAGACCAGTCGCAGCGGCACCGCGCGCCTACCAGTCCCCGGCTTTTTTCAGTTTGCGGATTTTGCGCCGGATCAAATCGCGCTTAAGCATACTGAGGTGCATCAGGAAGAGATTGCCGTTGAGGTGATCGATTTCGTGGCAGAACGCGCGCGCTAGCAGTCCCTCGCCACGCATTTCGAATTCTTTTCCCGTGGCGTCTTGCGCGCGCACCGTAACGTACTGCGGTCGCGCCACGTATCCGCGCATCCCTGGCACCGAGAGACAGCCTTCTTCTTCGCGCTGCTCGCCTTCGCTGTAGATAATCTCGGGATTGGCGCACACAATTCTCGCTTCCGGGTTCTTGCCGAAAGAGACGTCCACCACCGCCAGCCGCACTCCCAGGCCAATCTGGGTGGCCGCCAGGCCCACGCCGTTGGCCGCGTACATCGATTCGAACATGTCCTCCACCAATTTCGCCAGGTCCTCGTCGAATTTTTCAACGCGCTTGGTTGGCTGCTCGAGCACCGGCTCGCCGTATTTTACGATCGGATAAATCATTTTTTCGGGTGTCCTAGTAGGAATCGAGCTGTTGCTGATATCCGGCGAAGTTGCGGCGCAGTTCGGTGAGCGAATCGCCGCCGAATTTTGCCAGGAACGCGCCGGCAATCGTAATTGCCACCATCGCTTCGCCCACGATTCCTCCCGCGGGCACTACGCTGGTGTCCGAACGCTCGTATGCCGCCTTCACTTCTTCTTTCGTTTTCAAATCGGCGGTGAGCAGCGGCTTGCGCAGCGTCGAGATCGGCTTCATGTAGCCGCGCACCACCACATCTTCGCCATTGGTGATGCCACCCTCCAGGCCCCCGGCGCGATTCGAGGTCCGGGCAAACCTCTTGCTGCCCGCATCGTAATGAATTTCGTCCTGCACTTCGCCGCCGAAACTGCCCGCACCCGCAACACCCGCGCCAATTTCCACGGCCTTCACCGATTGGATCGACATCACCGCGCGCGCCAACTGGCCGTCGAGCTTCTCGTCCCATTGCACGTGGCTGCCCAGCCCAGCCGGCACTTTGTGCGCGACCACTTCGAAAACTCCGCCCACCGTGTCGCCCGCCCGGTGCGCCTGCTCCACCTCCGTCTTCATTCTTGCTTCGGTTTCCGCATCCACGCAGCGCAGCGGCAACTCCAGATTCTCGCATGCCTGCACGATTTCTTCCCAAGCAGCGGTGCGCTCTAGCCGAACGTGGCCGACCGCGACGGTATGACTCAGAATTTCAAGCCCGAAAGGGCGCAGCAAAAGTTTTGCCACCGCTCCGGCCGCTACCCGTGCCGCTGTCTCCCGCGCCGACGCGCGTTCCAAAATGTAGCGGGCATCGTGCAAATCGAATTTCAGGGCTCCCGCCAAATCCGCGTGCCCGGGGCGCGGTGCGGTCAAATGACGCGGCGCGTCGTCCTCTCCTTGCAATTGTTCCACCGGCAGCGCCCTTTGCCAGTTGGCCCAATCGCGGTTTTCGATGCGGATCGCGATGGGTGCACCGATGGTCTGCCCGTGCCTGACGCCGGCCAGAATATCGGCCCGATCCTTTTCGATCTTCTGTCGCCCTCCGCGCCCAAATCCCAATTGCCGGCGATGCAACTCGCGGTTCACAAACTCCAGATCGATAGGCACACCCGCAGGCAGCCCAGAAATCCAAGCCAGTAGCGCCTGCCCATGTGACTCGCCCGCCGTAACAAACCGCAGCATTGTCCCCGATTCTCCACGCCCAATATGCAAACGAAAGATTGTACCGGACACCCACCGAACCGTAAAGCAACGCACCTCCGATTTGCCCCTTACCCCAGCCCTTTCCCGTTGCTTGACGCCGGATGCTGCGGACGTTACGCTCAACGAGTTTCCCACAAGGCGGCTGAGTGACGTCGATCCTAAACGTGCCGGAAGAAACCCCGGAAGACCCAGTCCTGTCGCGCCTCAACAAGGCCTCCGACTTCTTCAAGGACAAGCTGCTTTCCTTCCAGGAGTACGTTTATCTGGTTGGCCGCGCCATTGCCAACGTTTTCACCCCACCGTTTTACGTTTCCGATTTGCTCGCTCAAATGGACCTGATCGGCGTCGGCTCAGTGCCCATCGTCACCCTCACCGGATTTTTCATCGGGGTGGTGATGGTGCTGCAGACGTCATCGCAATTTGAGCGCTTCGGCGAGACCGCACTCACCGGCGACGCTGTCGCGCTGGCGCTGGTTCGCGAGTTGGGTCCGGTAATCGCGGCGCTGCTGGTCACCGGACGCAACGGCTCGGCCATCGCCTCCGAGCTAGGATCGATGGTGGTCACCGAACAAATCGACGCTATGCGCGCCCTCGGGACCGATCCGATTCGCAAGCTGGTCACCCCGCGCGTGGTCGCCAGCATTCTGATGCTGCCGCTGCTCACCGCCGTCTCGGATTTCGTAGGGTTGGTCGGTGGATTCATTGTGGCGCATTTCACCCTGCAGCTTGGCGCCGTACAGTTCTGGTCGCGCGCGATTGACGCCCTGGCCTTCGGCGACCTGGTGCAAGGAATGGCCAAGCCACTGTTCTACGGCTTGATCCTCTCAACGGTAGCCTGCTACCAGGGCCTGAATGTACGTGGCGGCACTCAAGGCGTCGGCCGCGCGACTACCTCCGCAACGGTGGTCGCTTCCGTCTCCATCATCATGTCCGACGCGGTCATCTCGCGTCTGCTGCTCTTCATTTTCCGCAAGTAGCCCTAATCTTCCCGCACCTAGGTTCCGCGGCCCACGCAAACGGTGCAATCGTCGCGGGCGTTTGCGTCTATAATCGCGGGAGTGATTACTCATCCATTGCCGCGCCCAGTAGAGGCGCGACTCACGGATATTCACCCGTTATGGAGTGGGCCACAGTGACGCCTCCCAGCGCGGCCGAGCCGCTAGTTTCCTTTGAAGACGTTCGCCTGGGCTACGGCTCCTCCGAGGTCCTGCGCGGCGTCTCCTTCAACGTGATGCCCGGTGAAACCAAGATCCTGCTAGGTGAAAGCGGCGCGGGCAAAACCTCGATCATGAAGCTTGCCGCCGGGCTGATCCGCCCCGACTCCGGAAAAATCCAGGTCATGGGCCGGGACATCATCGCCTCCACGGAAGTGGAACTGCTCGACTTTCGCCGCAACATCGGCTTCGTATTTCAAGAGGGCGCGCTTTTCGACGCCATTGATGTCCGCGACAATGTTGCCTTTCGTCTGAACGAAGAGAATTTTCCTCAAGAGGAAGTCACCGCTCGCGTAGAGGAAGCGCTGGAATTTGTGGAAATGGAGCACTCCATCGATCGCTTTCCCGCAGAACTTTCTGGCGGAATGCGCCGGCGCGTTTCGATCGCGCGCGCGCTGATCGGTCGCCCGCCGATGGTCTTCTACGATTCGCCGACCGCTGGCCTCGACCCGGTTACCTCCCAGACCATCATTCTGCTGATCCTGCGCTTGCGCGATTTACTCGGCGTCACCTCGCTGCTCGCCACCCATCGTCTGCAGGATGCCTTCGGATTGTCGAACTATCATTTCGATAATGCCGAGGGCGGCGCCGTTCGCAATTCCACAAATGGCGCACCGCGCTTTTTTCCCCGAGCACCGGTCCCGAGCTGGGGGCCAGCGGTGGACCCACTATCGGCAATCGCCCGCGCCCCGAAATTGGCGAGCGGGGCGGTCCCACTATCGGCATTCGCCCAGATCCGGGAATTGCTGAGCGCGCCCGCCCGACCATCGGCGTTCGTCCGGGCCCCGAGATAGGTGTGCGCGGCGAACCATCGTTGGGCAATCGCCCGGGCCCGGAAATCGGCGTTCGAAGTGAAATTCGCACCGGCGCGGAGGGGCAGACCCTCGCACCCCGCCAAGGCGCGCCAGCCGTCACCAATCTGCTTCTGCTGCGGGGCGGCGAGATTTATTTTCAGGGTGCTCCGGAAAAATTTCTCAAAACCAACGACCCGTACCTGAAACAATTCTTGGCATCTGCGGAATAGCGGCAAAAACTTCCGTTCGCAAGGAGACCAGGCAAATGGCGCAACGCAAACAACTGACGTGGACCGAGCTCCGAGTGGGCTTGTTCGTTCTAGTGGGACTCTTCATCATCACCGTCGGCGTCTTCTACGTGACCGGCGCCGGATTTCTCGGACCGAAATACCGCCTGGTCACCTTCCTCCCCGAAGTGGAGGGCTTGCAAGTGGGTGCACCGGTGCGCCTGGACGGCGTGGATGTGGGCAATGTCGACTCCATCCAGCTCACCCCGCATCCGTCCGACCCGATGCACAACATCCGTCTCGTGCTGCGCATCAATCGCAAATTCTCGGAAGACATCCGCACCGGTTCCAACGCCTCGCTGATCACTGAAGGCCTGCTCGGCAACCGCTACGTCACCATCTCGCGCAGCCTGGGCGGCGAGCCGATTCCGTCGGGGGGAGAAGTACCAGGCTCCGAGAAAGCGTCGATGAAAGTGATGGCCGAACGCGGCGTGGAGCTGGAAGAAAACCTGAAGGAGTTGTCGGACTCGGTGGCCACCATGGTCAAGGATCTTCAGCATGGCCGCGGCACCATCGGCAAACTGCTCACCGATTCGGCGCTCTACAATAATTTGAACGCTACCACCCAGCGGCTGCAAAACTTGGTCGCGGACATCCAAGCAGGGAAGGGATCGGTAGGAAAACTAGTAGCGAGCGACGAGCTCTACCAGAAGCTCGACGCGACCATGGGCAATGCCAACGAAATCATCGCCGCCGTTCACGATCAGAAGGGAACCCTCGGCAAGCTGATTTACGATCCCGCAGCGTACGACAGCGCCAAACAGTTCCTCGACAACGGTAACGGCGTTCTCGGCGACGTTCGCCAGGGCAAAGGCACGCTAGGAAAATTGGCCAACGATGATGCGGTCTTCAACAACATGCGCGACGCCACCGCCAATGTCCGCGACGCCACCGCCAAACTTAATTCCGACCAGGGCACCATGGGCAAATTTTTCACCGACAAACAGCTCTACGACAATCTGACCGGCGCCACCGGAGATCTGCGCCAGCTCCTCGGGGATTTTCGCCAAAACCCTAAGAAATTCTTGCACGTAAGGGTAACCATTTTCTAGGAGGTGTTGTGGCACAACCGTTCTCGTTGTGAGAATTACATCTTTAAATCTGTCCGCAGCTCGACCGCCTGATTACGCGGGAGCCTTTGGCGCCGCGCCGTCGTGGCGCAGCCACCTGACGGTGGGGACCGAAAACCTCAGCAACTCGCGCCGTCAAAACGCGAGCGCCATTGTTGGTCCTTGGCCCGGGATTTGCAAAAGCTTACCGCCGTGCCGGCTCGAAGGGCAGCGTCACCGCCCGCGCCACTTCCCCCGCACATTCCAGCACGCTGCCCGGCGCATTGTGTTCCCGGCGCACGTACCCAAGTCCAATCACCCGCGCCAGCGCCGGTGAGAACGCCGCACTGGTGACCTGTCCCACTTCTTTCCCGTCGGCCGTGAGCTTGGCCCCATGCCCGGGCGCCGTTCGCGTATCGAATTCCAGTCCCACCAGCCGCCGGTTGACGTGCCCGCGCGACCGCACCCGCTCCACAATTTCCTGTCCGGTATAGCATCCCTTCGAAAAACTGATGTGCGTAGTTTCCAGCCCCGCTTCCTGCGGGATCACCGTGTCGTCGAAATCTGGCCCAAAGTATTTCACTCCGGCCTGAATCCGCAGCGCTTCCAGCGCCGCGTAACCCACCGGGCCCCCACCACAGCCGTGCGCGGCGTCGCGCAAACCCTGCCAAAGCGCGGAAAGAGCAGAGCGGGGAGATACCAGCTCAAAGCCGTTGGACCCAAAATGCGATCGCCGGATCAGCCGGCAGTGGTGGGTGTTGATGCTGACCGCGGCGCTCGCAAATTCCGGCATCTCGTCCACCGAAGCGTATCCCGCAGGCGCGCCGCACAGTTTGCCGATCACTTCACCGGCGCGAGGGCCTTCGAGCGCGATGGACCCTTCTTCCACGGTCCGGTCCACCAACGTAACGTCGTCCATGATGATGAACCGCTCCAGCGTTGCGTGAGTCCGCTGGCGCACCTCCGCCGCCGAGCGAACGCAGATTTGGTCCACCAGCGCGTAGCACTCCAACTCGGCCAGCACGTGGCCCTGCGGATTCAGCAGCAGCGCCAGGCATCCCTGCCCATCTTTCAGCGCCGCAATGTTGTTGGTGAGGACCGCGTTCAGGTAGCGCGAACGGTCCGGCCCTTGAAACGCCGCGAGCGCATGCCAGTTGGTATCCAGCAGTGCCACTCCGTCGCGCGCGTGACGATATTCGCTTGAAAAATCCGTGTACCGCTCGGGCAGCAAACATCCCAGATAAGTTCCCAGCGTTGCGCCGGCACGTTCGTGCACTGCGCGTAATGGCGTTTCAAACATGGGCCGATTTATCCATTTTCCCCGCCGCCTGAACAGCGTCCGCCCTCCCATGGTAGCAAAGGTTACGCTGCTATACTTGAGTCGCTATGACTCAGGCGCTAATTCACGAAATCATCCCGGTCGGCATGCTGCAGTGCAATTGCTCGATCCTCGGCGATCCGCAAACCCGTGAAGCTCTCGTGATCGATCCCGGCGACGACGTCGACCAAATCCTGACCCTGCTTGCGCGCCACAAACTCAAAGTTCGCGCCATCGCCAGCACTCACACCCACATTGACCACGTCGGCGGCCTCGCCCGTCTGCACCAAGTCACCGGAGCCCCAGTTTTGATCCACGAAAGCGATATGGAGCTCTACCGCAATCTAGCTGTCCAAGCCCAGTGGCTGGGTGTTGCCGTCCCCGCGCTCACCCGCATAGAATCGTTCCTACGGGATGGCGATACGCTCCGCTGGGGCCATTTTCAAGCCCGCGTGCTGCACACTCCCGGCCACACCCCCGGAAGCATTAGTCTTTGGATTCCGGACACGCGCTCACTAACCGAATTTACGCCCGTAGCGGGAGCCGCGAACGCGGCAGGCGCAAGCCGCGTCCCGGCGGGAGAGATCAGCGCGCCGCGCCTAATCGCTGGAGACACCTTATTCGCTGGAAGTATCGGCAGGACCGACCTGTGGGGCGGATCATTTCCCGACATAATCAACTCAATTCGCGAGAAGCTCTTGGTCCTGCCGGAAGAAACCCTAGTGATCCCCGGTCACGGCGGATCCACCACCATCGGCCAAGAAAAAGAATCCAATCCCTTCCTAACCGGCCGCGCAACCTAGGCTGAGAAGGGAACAGTGATGCTTCGCCGTAAGCAGGGCAGGTGGGTGTCCCGCACGTCGCATTTACGGGCGGGGTTCTTCCGTTTACGGTTCGACGCTTTTATCCTTTCCGAGTGCTCCACTCTTCCCGGTCTGCCAAGCGCCGCTTTTACGCAAAGGCAGACGGGAAGGGTGGGCGTTCAGACCAAATCAGCAGAGAGTTCCTTTGCTAGGCGTCGACTCTACCCGCACTATTTTGACCTTAATTAGATGTCAGCAACGAAGGCCGTTCACCGCCGGCCAAATCGTTCAGTTCGGCCGTCCCCGCCCCTCCCGCTCCGCCCGCAATCCCTCCATAACGTTCTGGATGAGCTCTTTCGCCTTCCCCAACTCCTCATTAATCAACCGAATATCCATCGCCGGTTGATCCCCGCCCGACGCGCTCCGGCAGTACACCCCGTGCTGCCCCACCAACACCAGCGCGTTAGTGACCAGATCCAACGACACCGCCAATCTCCCGCGGTGCGTCCCCATCATGGTTTCGTAGTGCTCCAGTTCGTCCCGATGATCGTCGAATGCAGACATGCGCTCTCCCCAATGGATTTTCGGCCAAGCACCACGGTGCTGCCAGCAGGCCCTTCCAATGATACTATTCACCTACCGCTGAGAGGGCAGATGGCCTGCGACTGAATTTCCAAGCCATCTTTCCGCGAGGTTCCCTCGAGTGACCGGGCGAGTAACTCCGCCCGTTTGCAATACCGTCCGGCCGCCCGCTGGAGGCGCCGAAGGTGGAGCACCGATGTTGATCCGCTTAGGCTACGACATTCATTTCGACATTCCCGCGCCGGTGGCCATCGTGGCCATGCTCAACGTCCATCCCTCGCGCGAGGGCGATCTCCTCGAACCCGATGAAGTACACGTGGAGCCGCAATACGATTGCTCGGTGTACATCGACACCTTCGGCAATCGCTGCGCTCGTTTTTTCGCCCAGCCCGGAGGCCTGCGCCTCAGCGGCTCGACCCTAATCCACGACACCGGCGATCCCGACCCTGTGCCCTTCGACGCCCAGCAAGTTCCGGTACAGGATTTGCCCAACGATGTTCTGCGCTATCTGCTCAGCAGCCGCTACTGCGAGGTCGATCGCTTCGCCGCGATTGCCTGGGAACTGTTTTCCGAATACGCCCCCGGATGGTCTCGCGTGCAAGCGGTGTGCGATTGGGTGCACCACAAGGTGACGTTTGGCTATCAATTCGCTCGACCCTCCAAATCGGCGCTCGATGTTTTTACCGAACGGGTGGGCGTGTGCCGCGATTTTCAGCACCTGGCGATTACGATGTGCCGCGCGCTGAATATTCCCGCGCGCTACGCCACCGGCTATTTAGGCGATATCGGCATCCCGCCGTGTCCAACCCCGATGGATTTCAGCGCTTGGTTTGAGGTCTACCTCGATCATCGCTGGTGGACCTGCGACGCCCGCCACAACTATCCGCGCGTCGGTCGCGTGCTGATGGGCACCGGCCGCGACGCCTCCGACGTTGCCATCACCACCTCTTTCGGCGCCGCCAATCTCACCCATTTCACGGTGGTGAGCGACGAAGTTCTCGAACAACACGCCCGCGTCGGTTAGTAGTTGCCGTTGTTGTTAGCAGTGGTCGCCGCTCGAAGTTGCCGTTGGCTGACACAGCCTTCGCTCTTAAGGGTGCGGATTGCGATGTACAGGTTGGTGCTGACGTTTTTGTCGAAGTGAATCGGCCAATCGAGGCGTCGCATCGAATTCCTCGACACTGCGCACTCGTCGGGGTAGTCCTAGAACTATCTGTTGCTTGCAACGGAACACCTCGCCGCGCGTTTCCTTTACTGTGGGCGCTGCGAGTTACATAATCCGTCCCGGTCAACTAACCGAAAGAGGGGATTCATGAGGCGGTCCGATCTAGTTCGGCATTCCAGTAAAGGCAAGAGCGTGCGCACCACCCAAATCGTTTTTGGGGAACGGCAGCATTTGTTGCGGGTGCTGGACTCGGTCGAACGCAGCGCCCTGCCGCCCAACCGGCTGGAGCAGGAGCGCCGTGTGCTCGAGCAACTCATCCACGCGCGCACCCAGGAATTGAACCACATCACCGCGGGATGGGACGAGAAGGTGAGCACCGTGCTCAGCGCAGAAGTGAAACCCGAGATGTTAGATGCCCTTTCCAAGCAGGCGCCCAAAGAGGACTACTACCTCCTGCGCTTGATCAGCGAGCATCCCAAAGTCACTTCGCGCACTCTCGGCCGCCTTTCCAAGCATCCCTACGCCGCGATCCGCGAAAATATCGCCCGGCATCCCAATAGCGATGCCGCCACGCTAACGCGCCTAAGCCGCGACCGCACGCAGCCTCTGTGGTATTTGGTCGCCTTCAACCCCAACGCCCCAGCCGGCCTGCGCAAAAAGCTCCAAGAGCGCATGCGCCGCCTAGGCGAAAAGAACTCCCAGTAGACGTTGTGGCATCGCCCATTTGGGCACAGCCACTCCGGATAACGGTGGAGGCCCCGTTTTAAGATTCCTCTGCCCGACACTACGAGCACGCCGATTGATCGCCGATGGGGGCACGGAGCGAAGGGGGTTGTCCCAGGTGTCGATTTCACACCTGATTTCTCCACCTCGTTGACTTCGTCTTGTACCGCCGTCGGAGCCCTCCTGAACTTTGATTTCCCATTTCCGCGCCACTAGCCAATTTGGCTCTTTACGTCCATAATTAGAGCGCTATATTGGCCCCAGGGAGAGACAATGCTGGCCCTCCAACTCCAGACCGAAAGCCGCATTCCCCTGTACATTCAGCTCCGCGACCAGCTTCGGGCCTTAGTCCATTCCGGCGAATTGCGCCTGGGCGACCGCATTCCCGCCAGCCGGGAATTGGCCCAACAGCTCGGCGTCCACCGCACCACCGTCGCCAATGCCTACGCCGAACTGGAATCCGAAGGCCTGATCGAAGGGCACGTTGGCCGCGGCACTTTCATCTGTGGCGAGTCCGCGCCCCGCCCGTTCACTCCGCCGGTCCGCGCGCATAGCTTCAACGGCGAGAATGGCGGGGTGCGTTGGGAATCGCTCTTCGCCGACGAGCGCGGCGAAACCGGACTGAGCCGCCTCACCCCAGACGTCCGCCGCGACATGATCGCGTTCGTCACCGCGCGGCCGCCGGAAGAATTTTTCCCGGTCGAAGAGGTCCGCCGTTGCGCCAACGCCGTGCTCCGCGCCGACGGACGCACCATCCTGCAGCTGGGAAACTCCGACGGCTACGAGCCGCTCAAAAAAGAAATCGCAGTGACGCTTGCGGCCGAAGGAATGCCGGTGAAGCCGGAACAGCTCCTGATCACCGACGGATGCCAGCAGGCCCTCGATCTGCTTTGCAAAGCGATTCTCCGGCCGGGCGATTCGGTGGTCCTGGAAAATCCCGCGTATCCGGGCGCCATCGCGATTTTTGCCGCGGCTCGCGTACGCTGCCTCGCCGTTCCGGTCCAAACCGAATCGCAGGATGGCCGCCCGCCAGGCCTCGACGTCGACGCGCTGGAGGCTATGCTTCTCCAGAATCGGGTCAAGATGATAGTCGTGACCCCGGATTTTCAGAATCCGACCGGCACCACCATACCCTTGGCCGGGCGGCGGCGCATGCTGGAGATCGCCGCGCGCTACCAGGTGCCGATCATCGAAGATCATATTTACGCGCGGCTGCGTCTGCGCGGCAGCGCCATCCTGTCTCTCAAAGCTCTGGACCGCTCGGGCGTGGTGATTCACATCGACTCTTTTTCCAAAGTTTCGTTTCCCGGCCTCCGCGTGGGTTGGTGCGTGGGTCCGGAAAGCGCCATCGAGCGCCTGCGGTTGGTGAAGCAATCGACTGACCTGCATACCGACCAGTTTTCTCAGGCCACCTTCGCTGAATTTGTGCGCCGCGGTCTGCTCGCCCGGCACCTCGCCAAGATGCGCAAGGTGTATCAGAGCCGCTTGGAGGCGATGGAAGAAGCGCTCGAAAGGCATATGCCCGAGGAAGTGGTCTGGGTACGGCCCGAAGGCGGAATGTCCGTCTGGGCGACCCTGCCGGCCGGCATGGATTCTGGGGAACTCTTGATCCACGCGCGCGAGCGCGGGGTGCTATTCATGCCCGGCCGCCATTTTTACACCCAGAATCCCGCGCTGAACACCATGCGCCTCGGATTTGCCTCGCTCGATGAGAAAAAGATCGCCCGCGGCGTAGGCATTTTGGCGAGTTTGCTGGAGACCGAGCTGAGCAAGCGCTGGCGCGGCGCGCGGCGGGAAGAGCCGACCCGGGTGGCCCTGGTCTAGATGCGCCTCGAACCCAATCCGGCAAATTCGTGTTTCGGTTGCGGCGGCGCGAATCCCCGCGGAATGCGCCTGGTGTTCGAGCTGGACGAAGAAAACAAGCGCGTTCGCGGCCATTTTCAGATACCCGCGGAGTATCAAGGCTCGGGCGGATGGGTTCACGGCGGGATCATCGCGCTGGTGCTGGACGAAGCCATGGGCAAGGTCAACCGCTTCCGTCAGGCGCACGCGGTAACGGCCGATTTGCAAGTCGAGTATTTGCGGCCCATGCGCGTCGAACAGGATTTGGTCGTGGAAGCTTTCGAAGTGAAGAAAGACGGCCGCAACCTGCACCACGAATGCGAAATCCGCAATACCGCGGGACAAGTATTGGCGCGGGGCCAGGGACGATTTGTAGAAGTGGATCCCGCGCGATTCAAACTGTGATGCGCGCGTGGGTGGTCCAGGAAAAGAATTTAGAGTTTCAGAAGCTGAGATCCTAATTTCGTCGGGAGGAAGCAATGGAAACGTTTAACGATGGTAGCTGGCGCGTGAAAGTAGGGCTGGCCGAGATGCTCAAAGGCGGCGTGATTATGGACGTCACCAACGTCGAGCAGGCCAAAATCGCCGAAGAAGCGGGCGCGTGCGCGGTGATGGCACTCGAGCGCGTGCCTTCGGATATCCGCAAGGACGGAGGAGTGGCGCGCATGGCCGCTCCCCGCATCATCCGCGAAATCATGAACACCGTGTCCATTCCCGTAATGGCCAAGGCCCGCATCGGCCATTTCGCCGAGGCCCAAGTGCTGCAAGCTCTGGAAGTCGATTTCATCGACGAAAGCGAAGTGCTCACTCCCGCCGACGAAGAACACCACATCTGGAAACACGGTTACAAAGTGCCTTTCGTTTGCGGCGCCCGCAACCTGGGCGAAGCTTTGCGCCGCATCGCCGAAGGCGCGTCCATGATTCGCACCAAGGGTGAAGCCGGCTCGGGCAACATCGTCGAAGCAGTCCGCCACATGCGCGCTATCGTCGGCCAGATGCGCAAGCTGAAGACCATGGGCGAGGAAGAGCTAGTGCACGAAGCCAAGGAATTGGGCGCGCCGTTCGAGCTAGTGCATTGGGTCGCCAAGCACGGCAAGCTCCCAGTGCCGAATTTTTCCGCGGGCGGAATTGCCACTCCCGCCGACGCCGCGCTGGTCGTGCAGTTGGGCGCCGAAGCAGTATTCGTAGGCTCGGGAATCTTCAAGTCCGACGACCCGGCCAAACGCGCCCGTGCCATCGTGAGAGCCACCACCCACGCCAACGATCCCAAAGCAGTCCTGGAAGCATCCGAAGAGTTAGGCGAAGCGATGAAGGGAATCGACGTCCGCCAGTTGGATCCCAAAGAGCTGCTCCAGACCCGCGGCTGGTAGCCGCAGTAGGAGCAAGGCAGACGCGTCGAAGCCGTCTTTTCGGCGTCGTTTTTGAAGTACGGTTTTGCGCCATCAGTTTTTCCGGGTGCTCCAATCTTCCCGGCTCTGGGCAAGGGTGTCGTTTTTTTGCATGACGAAGTTGCTGGTCGGTGCCCCCCACGTCGGGTATCACGTGTGCGGTTCTTGAACACTCCGTCCGGTTTAGTCCGGCGAAACGGATTTACGTTGAATGGATGACCAAATGAAAATCGGAGTCCTAGCCATTCAGGGAGACTACGACGCCCACGCCAAAGTGCTGGCACGCCTAGGCGTCGAGCACTCCCTAGTCAAAACTCCCGCCGACCTGGACGGCATCGCCGGCCTGATCCTGCCCGGCGGCGAAAGCACCACCCACCTAAAAATCCTAAAGGAGGAAGGCTTATTCTCCGCCATCCAGAAATTCTCGAAAGATGGCGGCGCATTTTTCGGCACCTGTGCTGGCGTGATCCTCCTGGCGCGCGAAGTTCGCAGCCCCGCCCAGGAATCCCTGGGATTCCTCGACGTCGCCGTCGAGCGCAACGGCTATGGCCGCCAGCTAGCCAGCCACGTCCATCGCGGAATGTCCGCGCTCCGCGACGAGCCCATCGAAATGGTTTTCATCCGCGCACCAATTATCGAATCCGTAGGCAGCAATGTGAAAATTCTGGCGCAGGACGAAGGCCGCCCGGTGCTGGTCGAACAGGCCCGCATCCTAGCCGCCACCTTCCACCCAGAACTAGCCCAAGAAACCGTGGTCCACGAACATTTCCTGGCGATGTGCGAAAAAAAACAAACCGCTCCCGCGAGCAGTTCGCGCGAACTGGAAACCGCCCGAGTCGCCGCCGATTGGCGCCTGCCTCGAGGCTGATCGAAAACAAATGCCGCCCAAGAAGCCGACTCCGCAGCCACCACTGGAAACCCCTGCAGCAGCCGATCCGACCGAGAGCTCGGCGCCATCGCATCGCCGAAAAGTTCTTTTCGTCTGCGTCGGCAATACCTGCCGCAGCCAGATGGCCGAAGCCCTGGCCCGCCGCGATGCCGCCGACATCATCGACCCAGCTAGCGCCGGAATTTCCCCGTTCGGCCGAGTCGTCGAGCCCACCAGGCTAGTCCTGCTAGAAAAGGGAATTCGCACCGACGGCCAATTTTCCAAAGGCCTGAGCGATGCCACCCTCTTCCGCCCCGACTTGATCATCAACATGACCGGAATACCCGGCGCATCCTTATTCGCCCATGCCCGCTACCAAGATTGGGAGGTAGAAGATCCCTACGGCGAGCATCTGGAAACCTATCGCCGCATCTGCGAAGATATCGAAGCCCGCGTACAAGAGCTAGCGGCCAGTCTGCGCGAGGAAGCCACACACGGCCCGGACGCCTAGTTTTTGCAATCGGGTTCTAGGCTTTTGTCTTTTCGCTGTCGTTTGGTGAAGTACGGCTCTACGCCGTTATCTTTTCCGGTGTCGGGAAAGGGTGGGCGTATAGACCTGCGCAGTGCGAGGTTGTTGTCGCACCGTCGAAGTCAATGGGTTTGCCCTTTGCGGTAGCGTTGTAGTTGCCGGTGGGAGGCGGCCTTTCCGCCGAACAGCGGTGCAAAAAAACAGTTTCTGATTCCACTTAGATTTGGCTTTCGATTGTCGAGGAAGGTTTTGTGCGCCGCGAGAAAACCAGCGTCTCCCAGGAAGACTACCTGAAAGCAATCTGGGAGCTCGTTCAAGAAGAACAAATCCCCATCAGCGCGCGCCTAGCCGAAGATTTGGCCGTCACGCCCCCCGCCGTCACCGCCGCCCTAAAACGCATGGCCCGCGACGGCTACCTGCACGTCGCCCGCGACGGCCGCATCCTGCTCTCCGCCCGCGGCCGCGAAATCGGCCAGCACCTGGTCCTCCGCCACCGCCTCGCGGAAAAGCTCCTGACCGAAGTGATCGGCGTCGAGTGGTCGCACGCCCACGAAGAAGCCGAGCACCTCGAACACGGAATCTCCCCGCAAGTCGCCGAGCTGCTCCTCAAACGTTTTGGACGCGAAAGCCGCTGCCCCCACGGCGTCCCACTTTTCGGCGGAATGTCCAAGCTCCGCCGCAAACTAGGCGCAGTAAAAATGTCCGAAGCCCCAGCCGGAGCCTCCTACGAAATTCTCCGCGTCTACGAAAAGGATCCCAAGTTCTTGGAATTCCTGGCCGCCCTGGGCCTGCGCCCCTCCACCCGCCTGCGCATCCTGGACCGCGAATACGACGAAACCATCCGCATCACCCTGGCCAACCGCGCCAACAAAAAAATCTTCATAGGCAAGCCCGCCACTGAACGTATCTGGGTTCGCCGCCTCCCCTCCTAAGAAAACAAGCAGTTGGCTGGCGCACCCGTCGCAGTTAGAGTGTGCGGGTGGTTGTTGAGCGCAGCGAAGCGGGTGCCCCACCGGCGTCGATTTCACACCGGGGTTCTCCACGTTTTTGCCTTGGCGTTTTTGACTTGTTCTTGACTTGGCGTTGGTGACTTGTCTTTGTTCTGCGTATCGCCGCAGTCGTCGTTATCTAACCTCCCGGCGTCTTCTGATCCTTGAGCGTCTGCTTCCACCCGAGAATCTTAGCCTTGCTCCCCGCCGCCTCCGCCTCCGGCACCATCCCTTTCTTCTGATACGCCCGGGAAATCGTAGTCCAAGCCAACACGTCATCCGGATCGATCTCCAAAATCCGTTCCGCTGCCGCAATCGCCGCGTCAAACTGCTCCATCGCATACCGCGCCTGCGCCATCCCATGCAGCGCATCGCTGAACTGCGGATTCATCACAATGGCCCGCGCGTACTCGGCAACCGCCTCTTCCAACTTTCCCTCGCCGAATAGGTCGACGCCGTTGTAATAATGGTCTTCTGCGTTCATCATTCCTTAAGCCGTCCGGGAGGGAATTGTAGCATTCACGCGCAACCCACCGCGCCCGGCCTGCCGTCCGCCGTCGGAGGGGGAACCGCCGATTTGCTGAACGCGATCCGCTACTACTGGATCACCGCCAAAGGCTACCGCCTCCGTCCATGGCGAAGCCCGTATCTGCGTTGGCGCCTTGAAACGTTCTTCGGACCGGAAGCCGCGCACCCGGACGCGCAACAATTGTTCGGCTACATGTGGCGGGAAAGAAAAAGAATGCGCCGCTTCCTGGCTTGGGTAAAACAAGAACGCCGGCGATCCCGCCAGCGATAGCAACTGAATTCCGCCGCCGGGAATCAAACATTGTAACTTGAGCAGTTGAAGTTGTTGGTGGGTGCCCGACACGTGCCCCACACGTCCATGTTACGCGTAGGGTTCTTGACTTGAGGTGCTGCCGCCGGTAAGAAGTTCTGCATCGCAAGGGAACGAAAAAGAAGCCGAAGCCCGATCCGCCATGACCGATCTAAAGATTCTCCAAAAACCCCCCGCGCTTCACGAAGCCCGCTGGTGGGAGCCCGAGCCAGGCAACAAAGCCCACTGCTACCTCTGCCCGCGCCACTGCCACATTGGCGAAGGCCAAGCCGGTTTCTGCTTCATCCGCGCCAACCACGGCGGCAAGCTCTACAGCCTGGGCTACGCCGCCCCGGCCGCGCTGCAAGTCGACCCCATCGAGAAAAAGCCGCTCAATCATTTTCTCCCCGGCACCCGCGTATTTTCCATGGGCACCGCCGGCTGCAACATGGGATGCTTTTTCTGCCAGAACTGGGACATCTCCAAGTCCCGCTCCGATCAACTCCACTCCAGCCATCTCCCGCCCGAAGACGTGCCGGCACTCGCCCGCAAACACGGCTGCTCCTCGATCGCCTTCACCTACAACGAGCCCACCATCTGGGGCGAGTACGTGATCGACATCTGCCACGCCGCCGCCGAAGCAGGCATGCCCACGGTGATGGTCAGCAACGGCTACATCACCTACGAAGCCTTCCACGATATTTACGACCACGTGGACGCCGCGAACATCGACCTCAAATCCTTCACCGAAGATTTCTACGGCCGCATCACGCTCACCCATCTGAAGCCAGTCCTGGAAACTCTGTTATGGCTGAAAAAAGAAACCAACGTGTGGTTCGAGATCACCAACCTGATCATCCCCACACTCAACGACGCGCCCAAAGAATTTCGCCAGATCGCCGATTGGATCCTCGAAAATCTAGGCCCCGACGTTCCGCTGCACTTCACCGCTTTCCATCCCGATTTCAAATTGATGGACAAGCCGCGCACCCCGCCCGAGACCCTCCATCGCGCCCGCGCCATCGCCCTCGAAGCCGGCCTGCACTACGTCTACGAAGGCAACATTTTGAACGGAGCCGGCAACACAATTTGCCCGAAGTGCAGCGAGACGCTGATCCGCCGCGGGTGGCATGAAGTGCAGACCAACAAGCTCCGTGCCGGAGCCTGCCCGAACTGTGGGCACTCGATCCCCGGCCGCTGGAGCCCCACGTCCGCCCAGCAGCACCATTCCAACGCCTTCGGATCGCCCCGCACCGACAAATACGACCACTGGAATCTCTAGATGTAAATTTCGACTCGCGCGATCGCACCTCTCCGCAAAACGAATAAACGAAGGCAGCCTGTAGGGAGTGCCGTTGGTCTTTATGTTGCTGTGGACGTCGGGTTCTTGACTAGTTTCTGAAGTTGCGTCTGATGTCTTTTCAAGTTGCCGCCGGATGCCGCACCTTTCGCATCTAAGGGTGCGGAATTCCCATTTCAATCGATTACAAGGAGCGAGCGAGGGTAGGGAACCAGCATTTCAAGAATTCCAGAAATTTGAGCGAACGGAAAGGTAGCGTTGAATTCCCCGGCAGAACTACGCGGCGACCGAGTGGCCCGGACGAACGAAATCGATGCGGTCAAGCGCTGCAGCCACGCCAAAAAACGCGCCGTCTTCCCCAACGATCGGCTCAGTGCGAATGGCCCTGCCGCTGGCACGAACCAGCACATGCTGGCCCTGGCTCCGCTCCACCGGCAACGCAAAGGTTAGTTCCAGTGGGGTGCCGGGCGTGACCACGCTGTCCATGTGGAAATAGATTCCGTGCGAGGAAATATCCCGCAGATGCCCACTGAAAAATTGGGCCTTTTTCCGCTGGGAAAACGACACTTGAATAGGCAGATAGAGTTCAAACCGCTTCGCGGCGCGACGGTCAGTCATTGGTCCCCCCGCTGAATACCTCTGCACGGGCCATGCCAAGCATCGGGCAAAACCTAAGTGTCTAATTGTCAGCTATTTGCACAAGGCGAAAATTTAAGGTCGGATTTGTAGACGGCCCAAAACGGGAATATATTCCGGATCCCGGAAAAATTTGCTGGTTCTATAACCCTCCAGCAAGCTCCTCAAAACCCCCCAATCTGCTCCCGAACAACGCTTTTTACGTTGATTGTACGTGCGTCGCGCTGACTTCTTCTGGCAGCCCGATTTCTTGCTCGATGTGCGCCAAAACCTCGGGGGTAAGCTGCACGAATTCGACCCCCACTCCCACCCCCGGCAAGCAATACCGGACCTCACAGCGGGTGTGGATTTCCACCTGGGTGCGGGTCAGCCGGAAGTCCACGTTCAGCACCGCCCCTTGGGGAAAGGTGCGGGTCGTGTTGATGAACATCCCGCGGACGCTCAGGTCCGGCGGACGCGTGGCGATCTCGTCGCTGCGGCCCTCATAGGTGACGTGCAGATTCGAAATGCAGGAATAGCGCGGAACTTGGCGAACCCGGTCCCACGCACTACTCTGTGACCCTGACATGGACTAATCTCCTTCGCTCACCAAAACCGATTTTCGAGACGACGAGGACGACGAAGACGGCGCGGAAGGCTCCACGGCCTCGACGACCTTTCGCTTTTTCCCGCAGTAAGGGCAGAAGGAGAATGCGGACACCAGATCGCGAGAGCAAGAGGTGCAGCTGTTCACTTCCACTTTCTCGAACGGAATCACCCGCATGATTTCTTGCAGCGTGGTGAGTCCGGCCGCCAGTTTGTCGAGCGCATAATCCTGCATCATGCGCATACCGCTGGCTCGTGCTAGCATGCGGATCTCGTCGTTGCGCCCGCCGTTGCGCACCGCGTTACGGATGGGCTCGTCGAACACCAATAGTTCGTAAATGCCGATCCGTCCGCGATAGCCCGTGTGGTCGCAAAGATCGCAACCCACCGCCATCGTTTCAAACGGCAGCAACTCCGAACCGGTTTCGATCAGCTTCTCGGTGTATTCGGGAGTGGCCGGGATCACTTTCTTGCAAGTACACAACCGCCGAACCAGGCGTTGCGCGATGATTCCGGTCACCGCCGTGGCGATCTGAAACGCGGGAATCCCCAAATCCAAAACACGGGTGACCGCGGCGATCGCGTCGTTGGTGTGGAGCGTCGATAACACCAAGTGTCCGGTCTGCGCCGCTTTCAGCGCGATTTCTGCGGTTTCTTTGTCGCGAATTTCGCCCACCATGATCACGTTGGGGTCCTGCCGCAAAATTGAGCGCAGGCAAGTCGGGAAGGTTAGCCCGGCCTTCACGTTTACCTGTACTTGGTTGAGTCCCGGCACTGCGTATTCGACCGGATCCTCTACCGTAATAATGTTCACCGACGGCTTCATTACATAGTTCAGTGACGAATACAGGGTGGTGCTTTTGCCCGCTCCGGTTGGACCGGTGACCAGAATCATTCCCTGGGGAAGGCTCAGCATCCTCTTCAGCCCGTCGGAAATTTCCGGCGCGAAACCCAGTTTCGAAAAGTCCTGCAGCGGCGCTTCCGATTCCAGCAGTCGCATCACCACTTTTTCGCCGTGCTGTGTCGGCAGCGTAGAGACCCGCAGGTCGATTTTGCGTCCGGCGGTTTTCACCAGGAAACGGCCGTCTTGCGAGTTGCGCCGCTCGGCGATGTCCATATCCGCAAGAATCTTAATTCGCGACACGACTGCGAACTGCAAGCTCCGCGGCACTCGCTGCAAGTCCCGCAGTAGACCGTCCACCCGCAGCCGCACGATGGTGTCGTTGGTTTGCGGCTCGATGTGGATGTCGCTCGCGCCCTTGCTCACTGCCGCGCCGATAATCGTCGCCACCACCGATACCGCCGGGGAATTCTTGGCGTTCAGCTCCGCTTTGATATCGCGCAACGCTTCCTGGTTGCGCTGTTGCGAACTGGTGGAAATGAACTCCATCGCCGAATCCGACTCGGCCTGTTCGACCGCGGCAATCGCCTCTTGCTCTTGCACCTCCACCGGTTTCACACCGTACACACGGTCGATGGCCGCCTGAATCTCAGTTCGGAAAGCAAAGTTGGCGATAATTTGTTTGCCGGCGGTAAAACGCAGTTCATCGAGCAGGTTCAAGTTTTGCGGTTCCGCGAGGACCACCGAAAGGCGTTGCCCTTCCACGCTCAACGGCAAGACGCTCCCGCGCCGCGCCATCGCCAGGGGCACCAGCTTTATCGCTTCGGGGTCCCCTTTTACGGTGTCGCAATCCACGTACGGCACTCGCGTTATTTCCGCCAGCGCATCGCCCAAGTCCTGCTTGCCCACCAGCCCGCGATCCAGCATCAGTTCACCCAAATGGGTGACTTTGCCTTGCTGCTCCTTGATCGCTGTGGCTAGGTCTTCGGGGCTGATGTGACCCCGTTCCCGCAGTACCTCGCCCAATTTCTTTTTCTTCATTTAGGCCCTCTACCTCGGATGCCGGACGTGCCTGGAACCTGCGTGTTACAGAATCGCCGCAACGTTTCGTTCGGTGCGTCTTAACTGCGCGCCAATCGGAAAAGGCTCGCCTATAGGACGTTGTCGTCCAGCAAAATAGAAGCTTCCGTTTCGGTGATCACGCCTTTGCGCACCAGCAACTGAATGGTTCGCGACAGCGTGGTCTTCCCGGCGCTATTGGCCGCCGGTGCCTTTTTCACCGTCACCGTGCCTACGTACGTCGGCGTCCGGTCCCCGCTCATCTCTCCCAGCCACTCGTCCAATTCGCGCTTCTGGCTGCGGTCCAGCTCGCTGAACGCGATGCCCATCCCCAAGCCGGTCTGCGAATACACCACCGACCCGCCGGTCTCCAGCTTGGAATTGCCCTTCTGCAGGATCAGCCGCACGTACGCGCCTACCGGGAAGGGCAACGTCGTATCGACGAAGCATCCGCCGGGCCCCAAGTCGGTTGTACGCGCCGCGAAATGCGCGCCGGACGTCAATTCGATCACTTCGGCAGTAGCCGTGAAATTGATTCGCGGACCACCACGCCGCTCGGCCGCCAACGCCGCGCCGCCCGCCTTGGATTTTCCCGCCGTGCTCACTTTCGGAGACGCATCTCTCATTTTAGAAACCTTCCAGGTTGCTTGAGTGTCAGGATGCGAACGCTGGCCGGAGCGAGTCCGTAGCGTTCATCGCTATCAGTTTCGCGCTTGCCACAGGCCCAGACAAGCCGTTTGAGCCGCCTCTTGTCCAAAAGAGAACAGGTCCGCTAGCGTTTCCTCTCCTTCCCCGGCCGCTTACCCCTGATTTCCGATTTGCAATCCAAGAAACGAATCTTTGGATGTCCCTACTCTGATCCAACCTTCGTTGTGTCCAGGGGCAGGAGAAGCGTTACGATGTTCGCGCCAGAGTTCCGATTCGGAAATCCCCGCTAAGCGGGGGCATTCCATGCAGGCTGATCGCACGATACCGCCCGTCGCCCGAAAAGAAGTTCCGATGCGTCTGATTCGATCCGTTGCCATGGCCGCTGCCGTAATTCTCCTGAGTGTGGGAACCGCGGGTCTGTGTTGGTTGCCAGGCGGCGCGTCAGCGAACACCCACGCGGCGACGACGCCGAGCTTCGCCGTTAGGCCGCAACAGCTGACTGTGCTCGTCACCGACGGCCATCTTCCATATCCCTACGGACGCGAGATGACCGGATATGAGCTCGCTAACCTCGCCGATACTCTTGCTAAGGCCAAAAGGGGCCGGGGGCGCGATCTTGGTTGCTCCCTATACCTCCGATCAGCGTAGCGCGCCGCCCTCGTGCAATTTCCCGGCGGCTATATTGCCGAGATACACTCGCCCACTAACAAATAGAGCGCATCCGGACCGGGCGCCCAGCCGCTCATGCCATGCACGAGCGACTCGCGTTGTGACAAAATGAGTCCAGATGCCGCGCCCAAGAGCAATTCGCCGCCTGCGCCGCAATGAACTCCCAACCGATACCGTCCAGCTCGCTCGATACCTGATTGGCAAAACCCTGGTCCACGACCTGCCTCAGGGCCGAATCAGCGCACGAATCGTCGAAACCGAGGCCTATCTCCCGGGTGACGCCGCCTGCCACGCCTTCCGCGGTCCCACCCCCCGCAATCGCGCCCTGTTCTTGGAGCGTGGCCACGCCTACGTCTACTTCATCTACGGCACCACCTTCATGCTCAACGTATCCAGCCAACCAGAGGGTATCGGCGCCGGAATTCTTTTCCGCGCGGTGGAGCCGTTGGAAGGAATCGAGCTGATGCAGCGGCGCCGCCCCTACAGCAAATTATCCGAGCTCACCCGCGGGCCGGGGCGCTTGGCCACCGCTTTCTGGATCGATCGCAATCAGGATGGATTGGATTTGTGCGCCGGTGGACCACTGTGGCTAGGCGCGGCCGTGAAGCGTACCAGAAGACCGATCGGCGTGAGCGTCCGCATCGGGATCACCCAGGACGCTCACCGCCTGCTGCGTTTCTATGAGCAGGGAAGCCGGTTCGTAAGCGGACCCAAACATCTAAACACGCCATCCACAACGACCATGCGTTCACGCACAACGAGCGCTACCACCAAGGGCAGCACTGCCAAAGTGCGGAGCAAAGCCACTTCCGGACGGCCCGCCGCGACGGGTGGTGGGGAACCCGGCACAATCAAGCGGCGAGACCGCCGCCGCGCACAATAAGTGTCAGTCTAAACCGCTCGCTTCAGTGCGCGTTCACGTAGTGGCAAACGTCCTTCACCGAATTCGACATCAAATGCGTCGACGTGCTGAACACCGCGTCGCCACCCCTGCGAAACAGCGTGAACTTGTAGTGGTCCGGCCAGCGCGTCGCTTCCAGCATATAGTCCGAGCTCCGCGAATCGATCGTCAGCGACACGTTGGCGCATTTGTTGTTCAGGTCCTTGACGATGTCCGCGCTGGATATCGTCGACGATGGCGATAGGAAAATCCTCAGAGGCTTCGCTTCCGTCGTCGCCGCCATCGTACCCACCAACCCCAGCACGACCAGCGCCCCTCCCAGCAGCTTTCGATTCATCGGCCAGTCTCCTTATCCGCCGCCCAGCGGCGCCCTCATGATCGACACAAACCCCTAATAGAATAATGCATTTTCCCCACAGAAGGTTGCAGCCTAGCCGCAGTCCCTTTGCCCAGAATTGCAACAATCTCAAGATGCCAGCGCCGCTGGTTCGGACAAAAGCTGCTCACGGATGATGTGGATCGGGCTACAATGTTTACGGCGATAGATCGAATCCGTTAGGGGGGAAAATGAAGACATTTGAAGTATCGTTTCGGTATGAAGATCGTGCGGCCGGTTCCGGCGGCGCGACGGTTAAAATCGACGCGTCCAGCCTTCCCGGTGCGGTGGCCAAGGCTACACGGGAATTCGTCAAGGGACTGGATCGGAAACAGAGGTTCGACATGAACAAGAACGGCCTGGAGATCAAGGCCATATCGGCCACGAACAGGGGAGAAGCAGGCGAAACCGCAGTAGTGGAGAAATCCAAAGCTGCCGCAGAGTAAAGCCAAAAACCAAGGGCGACCCACATCGTCAACGGTGCCAGCATTGCCGTCACTTCCGATGGCCGGGTCACATCCGCGAGCAGGTCACCAGCGCGGGTTCATAGCGGCGCCACTCGCGGCGGAAAACATAACCCGCCCGGACCTTTCCAAAACGGAGATTGGGTCGATGACCGATCGACGAGGGAACAGCTGAGCGCAGCGAGGTGGGTGCCCCAGGTGTCGGATTTACGCCTGGGTTCTCCACGTTTTTGACCTGGCCTTGTTCTGCGTACCGCGTACTCCGCGCCGGAAACTGGGTTGCTGCCCAATAGGCGGCTTGCTTGCGCCAAAGCCAGGCATTCGTGAGCCCTGAGGTGCCGCCACGCATCTTATCTACGGAAGCCATCCCTCGAATCGGCGGAATCCATGACTCAGGTACCAGTCTGGTTTGAACGCAAGTTTGAGTTTTCTTTCCCCGTAGAACAGCTCCCGAACCTGTACGCGCGTCTGCGCGGCACCCCACCCAGACTGGAAGATGTGCTTCGTGGCCGTTCTCACCAAATCCTAGCCAGCGAACCGCAAGAAAAGTGGTCGGCCCAGGAACACGCCGGTCACTTGCTTGACCTCGAACCGCTGTGGCTGGCGCGAGTGGGTGATTATGTGACGGCCGCCAGCCAACTCACCGCGGCCGATTTAACGAACCGAAAAACCACCGAAGCCAACCACAACGCGCGCCCACTCGAGCAGCTTCTGTCGGAGTTCCGCGAGGCAAGAGCCAGCCTGCTACGGCGCGTGGATGAATTGCCCCCCTCCCTATTTGCTCGATCGATCCCCCACCCGCGCTTGAAGACTCCGATGCGGCTAGTAGATCACTTGTATTTTGTCGCAGAACACGACGATCATCACCTGGCACGAATATGGGAGTTAGTGCTCGCTCCTCTTTAGGATAGCAATCAAATTATCGACGCTAGGGTCGCTGAGCGTAGCGAAGTGGGTGACCCAGTTGTCGGTTTCACATCGGGGTTCTCTAAGTTTTTGACCTAAGGTTTTTGACTTTTTTTTTGGCTTGAACCGCCCGGCAGCGATGCCGCTTTCCAAACCTAGATGGTCCCCTCAGGCGTGATTCCCTTTCGGTCCTAGTGAATCGTTTTATTCTTACGAAAGTCTAACGTATCTGCTGAGCCAGCAGGAGTTACGGCTAGGACACATCGCGACCCACTATGCCTAGAAGCGCCGCAACCTGGCCTGATAAGTTTAGAGGCTGCTTCTTTTACGTCCAAAAGCGAGTTTAAAGCCAGGGGAGTTTGCTAATGCGCAGAACACAGAAAGGATTTTCACTGATCGAGCTGTTGATTGTCGTCGCCATTATTTTGATTATCGCGGCGATCGCGATCCCGAACCTGCTGCGCGCGAAGATGGCCGCAAACGAAGCTTCCGCAGTTGGCTCGGTCCGCACCATCAACACCGGCGCGGTGACCTACTCCTCCACCTACGGCGCAGGCTATCCTCCCGCGCTGGCTAACGAAGGCGGCACCATCGGCACCACCGTTTCGTGTGCCGGCGCTCAGTTGATCGACCAGAGCTTGGCCACCGCGGTTTCCGCAGCTAGTGCCAAGAGCGGATACTACTTCACCTACACCGCGGGCGGCACTGCCGTCACCGTCGGCGCCTGCACTGGCAACCCGACTTACACCGTGATCGCTACCCCGAGCGTCGCTGGCCAGACCGGACAGCGCCTGTTCTTCTCGGACAATAGCGGTGTGATCCGTTTCACCTCCAACGGAACCACCCCAACCGTTGCCAGCTCGCCGCTGCAGTAGGTGACGACGAAGTAACCGGCGCCACAGCCAAAAGCACGGCGGCCCACCCGCACGAATCCCGGCCGCCAAGTCGATGCGCAGGAATCCCTGGCAATCACATGGCCCGGTGTTCTGATTTCACTTCGGTCTATCGGAAGACCATAGTCGCACCAGGTCCTTCCACTTCTCCTGCCCTTGCGCCCATCGCATGACTTTCTCGGCCTCCTCGGGGGGCGTGGTTTCCGCGAGCCGCGGGCTGAGCACCGGTCCTTCGTTTGGACTCCCGCGGAACGAAAAACTCATCATCGATTGAATGCCGGGACCGAGATGGCAACCCGTGCACCCAACGAACGGCGAATTAGTACGCATTCTCCCGCGTCTTTCCTCCACCTGATCGAAGCCCTGCGCCATGGCGGGAAAAATAAGAAACAGTTCATCACTGGCCGTCACCCCGCGCAGCCCGCTGTGCTGTCCTGAAAAAAGCAGCAACCGGCTCAGGTCGATCTCCGACGGCCCTTGAAATCGCCCAGCCAGACTGACATCGCGCGAGGCCATCGGATCGACCGCCGGGACGTCGATGTAGTGACGGATCTGAACGCTCTCAATCATCGGCGTAATGCGCAAAATGCCCGTTCGGTCCGGCAGGATCATCTTCCGGACCAGCGCGAATTCGCTTCCGGCCGGGAATTGCGGCACTTGCGGATTCCACACATCCATCGGCTGTGAGAAGCCCGGTGGTTGCATGCTCACGAAGAGCGGAATTTTCATCTCCGCGAGTCGTTGGAAGTACGCGACCGTCGCGTTGCGTCCTCCGGGTAGGCGCGCGAAGACCAGGAACACCGAACGCGCGGTGAACGACAAGTCGTGCAGTGGAGCCGCCAAGTCATGTCCGGGTACGCCCAGGCAAACCCACGGCCCGTTGGGATCAAACAGGTTGGACGGAAGGAATGCCTGGTTCGGGTTAGCCGAGTCATATGCAGTGGGGAACTCGCGGTTCTCCACCGCGCGCGAATAAGTGTCGGGCAACTTCGCGAGTTCATCCGGCGAGAGTGCCAGCCGCCGAACGATCGGAGCGAGCTTGGCCATAAGCTCCAGGCGCTCGACGTGATGTTGCAGATTGGTTTGGTCGGACGGGTCCGCCCAGTCGAAAACCGCCCAGAGATCGCGCTGCAGAATTGTGCGTTTTAGCGGATCACCGATTTGGCGTTCGGCGTGAGCGCGAAGAAATTCATCGGCCAAAGCAATCGCTTGCGAATGTGATTTTCCGGTCAGCAGGTAGTTCGTATCGCTCCAAAGTAGAGGATCCAAGGAATCGAATCCGTATTTTTCGCTGTCGGGTCCCTCGCGGACGTGCAGCTCACGGTACAGACGGTTGGCAACGTGCTGCGGATCGGGATGAAACAGCCCAGTTGCTTCTGGAGCTCGGAGGGACATCGGCCAGCATAGCCACATGAGTGCGATCGTGGCCGCCGCGAAAACGATTGCGCGACAAAACCGCATGTACGAGATCCTACCATTCAAATGGCGCTTTGCTGGTTACCGTCCGACTCTACGGAGCGCCTGGCAAGCGCCGTGTCCGGATGCCCGAAGAAGCGGCAGTATTCGCGATTGAATTGACTGGCGCTCTGGTACCCGGCGTCACACACACCGTGGAAGTCACGGCCCACGGCCGCCACGTGACACGAAGCGGTGGCCCAGGGACTTGCCGCGATTAGCGCAAACAAGTGGGTAGCCGGCATTGCGGCAGGGTTGAATGCCGTGAAGGTCTCCGTCGCCGACGTCCGGGTGCAACACGCGGTCAAGATGGTCGATTTCAGGAAATGGCTGGAAAGAGCCGGTGGCTCGCCGCGTGAAGTCGGCCAGCGTCAACGGATTCGTGCCATCCTAGGCGCTCCGCTCTCGCGGTAGGTTCAGACCTTGATCGCATCCCCCTCCGCCAAGATAAGTGGTAGGCTGAGGGTGCGTGAAGATATTCAGCTTGCGATCGCTGACGGCGGCTGCGCTTTCGTTATGGCTGGGCGTCGTAGCTTGCGTTCTGGGGTGTGCAATGCCGCAGATTGCGCATACTGCGACTTGTCCCTCACGCGACGGCGCAGATGAATCGTGTTGCCTTCATGGCCATACCCCAGCCCGCAATTCCGACCAAAACGGGCACCACAGAATGTCGTGCTGTCCAACGGAAGCCGCGTTATTTCAAAAACAGAGCCTAGCGGCGCCCGCCCTGGCCAGCCCTCACTTTCCGGTGTTAACGCTGCCAGCTTTCGACTCGACAAGCGACTTGGCTGCAAATGGTGAAGCGAGCCGATCCACCGTTTTGCATGCTGGTCGAGAACTTCTTCTTCGAGTGCACGTCCTCCGAATCTAGAAAGCAAGAATCCTACGTAGGACTACCTCGCGCGGATGGCTTCATCCGCCCACAAAAACTCTTTCCAGTCCAAAAGGAGAAGACTATGAAGACGCTAAAAGTAATTCTGCTGATGGCAGTGATGACGCTGGGAGTTGCACGAAGAACGACGGCAATGCAGGCGGGATGCTGCCCTTCTGCCGATTGCTGTGCGTCGTGTAACGGCTGCTCATAAGAGAGGATAGAAAAATGGGGCGTGGGAACAGTAACCCTGCGCCCCTTTTATTTGTCATGGCCCTCGCGTCGGACGATACCATCAGCCTTTGGCGCGATTCCCTCACGGGCGTGTTCGCGAGATCCGAAGACGTTGCGGGAAGGGAGTTCGAGGAGAACCATCGACTGATCGTCCGTCGAAGATTCAACCGGCGTTATAGTACCCGACAGCGTAGAAAGAAAACCTCGCAGGGAATTTCTCAGTCTGCCGCTAAGCCTAACGTTGCACGAGCTGCAATGTTTTAGGGCAGCACTCCAAGGAACGAGATACGCGGCCAAGCTTCATCTCAAGGCCAGGGCGGTAGGATGCTTCGGTTGATAAAGGCCGATCTCGCCTCCGCCAGGAAGCCGTATCTTCGTGACCGAACCCCATCGTTGTTCCTGGACCTCTGAACACGTAACGCTCTTGTTCGCAAGGGAAGCGATCTCGGTTTTGAGATCATCGCACATGAAATACAGTTCGTGGTTGCCACTCCCATCGGACGGGTGGACTGCAGCTTCTGCGGGCGGCAGCGCGAAGATCAGCCAACCATGACCGGCATCCACGAATTTGAAACCCAGGACGTCGCGGAAAAATGTCCGGTCCGCCTCGGCGTTCTCGCTGTAGAGAATAACGTGAGCACCAGAAATCATTTGTCCCTCCAAAGAAATGCCCGCAATCCCTAGCGGGCTGTAGGTCCCCTGAATTACCGGGGAAGTGCGACCAGGAACAGGATTAGACACTATCAGACGGGCAACCTAATTGGCGACATCACCCATTCTCGACCAGAGCCACGCTTCGCAGCACGCCGTCAAAACCGACAGGCGTTCTCACAAAGCACTGGGCGTCGTTTCCATGCCGAAGCGCGAGATTAGGCCGGAACTCAAGGAATTTCTCGATCAAGTCTTGATTCCGATGTTGGTTCGAGACGCAGTTCGCACCATCCGCGAAGAGAATGCGCCTGCCACACGCGCGGCAAGCAATGCAGAATGCCGCACTGAGGGCGAGAAGGGTCAACACCGTTATTCGTTGCCGAGGAGGTCGGGTCCCCGATAAAGCAACGTCGACGCGTTCTCGTTTCTGGTGCCCGTCAGCGATTCGGACGATCCTCCATAACGTCCGCTACACCGGCAAGGTGGTCTGGAGTCGAAAGCACGAGGTTCGCGACCTCAAGACAGGCGGCGAGTGTTCCGACCGAAAGAGGGTGAGCTCCCGGTTGAAGGAGCAGACTGCCCGCACCTGAGGATTTTTTCGGAGCGACGCCGTCGAGTTCTCCGCATTGAAAACTCGTGCCGCAGGCCCGGGCGTCCCAAAATCATTGAATGGTGCGTCGGTTTGACATCCCGCGTTTTTTCCTGTTCACCCAAGTTGGGAAGAATATCTCTTCCGCCTGAGGCGCGCCAAAGTGAGTTATAAGCTTGTCTTTTTGGCGGGCGGAATCGTGAAGTAGAAGGTGGCGCCTTGGCCCACGCTGCCGTCCGCCCAGATGCGTCCACCATGGCGATCGATAATCCGCTGGACCGTAGCAAGCCCAATCCCCGTACCAGGAAAATCCAAGTTGCTATGGAGGCGCTTGAACGGGCGAAACAGGCTTTCTGCCTGGCTCATGTCGAAGCCAGCGCCGTTATCGCGGACGAAAAAAACGATGCCTCCATCTGGCTGGTTTGCACCCACTTCGATTCGGGCATCCAAAACCTTGGCGTTAAACTTCCACGCGTTCCCCAGTAGGTTATCAAACACCACGCGCATCAATCCTCTGTCCGCTTCGGCCGTAAGCTGATTTTCTATACACAATGCGACTTGACGGCCGGGATCTTTCTTCTGCAATTCCTCGGCGGCGGCGTTCGCGATGCTCGAGAGGTCAACGCGATCCCGGTTGAGTTCGGCACGGCCAACACGGGACAGAAGCAGAAGGTCGTCGATGAGCTCACCCATGCGCTGGGCTGACCTGCGAACACGACGCAAGTAGTCCTGCCCTACATCGCTGAGCTCCGCTGCGTGATCGTCGAGCAACGCCTGGCTGAAGCCGTCGATACTGCGCAGCGGGGCGCGCAGATCGTGTGAGACCGAGTAGCTGAACGCCTCGAGCTCGCTGTTCTTGCGCTCCAGCTCTTCGACGAACGTGGCGCGCGTTTCGGCAAGCTCCCGTGCGGAATTCGCCGCCACTACCTCCAATTCTTTTTGCAGGAGTTGCTCGCGGATGCTGCGGTTCTCGTCTTCAAACTGTTTCCTTCGAAGTTGCGCCCGTACCCGCGCACAGAGAACCTCGATATCGCTTGATTTGGAGATATAGTCGTCGGCGCCTGCATTGATCCCCTCGATCATTGCATCCTGCCCCTCCAGCGAAGTGTGCAATATCAAGGGAATATCGCGCCACGCAGCAGAACCCTTGATGCAGCGGCAGGTTTCCTTCCCAGAAAGCCCCGGCATCACCAAGTCGAGGAGAATGCAGTCGACCGATTGAACGGAAAGTAGTTCAAGGGCTTCTTCACCCGAGCGGGCGGGAACCACATCGTAACCTTGTTGCCGGAGTTGTTCCGCGACTTCATACAGGTAGGTGAGGCTGTCATCCACGGTTAGAATCTTTTTGGGTCCGAGTAGGCTCGATGTGGCCCCCATTGAAGATTTCGAACCAGCGGAGCGTAGAACCGCAGTCACGCGGGCAAGAACGATCTGAGTATCCTCTTCCTTCCGGACGTACGCATCGGCACCGGCATCGAGGGCATTCAGTTCGCCGCCGCGTTCTTCCGAAGCGGTCAGCAGGATACAGGGCGTGCTGCGGAGGACGGCGTCAGCCCTGATTCTGCGGATCACCGTGGCGCCGTCGATTCCGGGAAGAACACCGTCGACGACGATGATCGAAGGGCGTATATCGACAGCCATTCGAAGTCCGTCTTCTCCCGTTGGCGCGGCAACCACCGAGTATCCGGACGACTCGAGCACGGATTTCAGCTCTTCGCGAAAAGTTGGGCTATCATCGATGAGAAGGACCGTGGTGGATACCGCCGTTGCGCTTCCCGGCTGATTTCTCCGCAGGAGTTCCAAAGCACGCGCGACCACGTAGGACTGATCGTACGGTTTCCCAACGTACTCATCAGCGCCGGTTTTAAGTCCGCGGGTGCGGTCGCTCACCTCGGCTTCTGAAGACAACAGGATGACCCGCGCTGTGGCTGTGGCCGGAGTGTTCCGAATCTCCCGCAGCAAGTCGACGCCGTCTCCATCGGGGAGTAGCACGTCCAGTATAATGAGAACAAATTGGTCTGTCGAAATGGCGCGGCGCGCTTCAGCCAGAGTGGAACACAGGGTGCTCTCGAATCCGGCCGATTCGAATGCTTCGGCCAAATCCATGCGGACGGTGAGACTGTCATCGACGATGAGTGCGCACGGCTTCAATTCGTCCTCCCGGATACCGTCTCGCACGCGACCCCGGTGAGCGACGCTGAAATTTGGTCCAGCGCCAGAACTCGATCGGCCGCCCCGATCTGGATGGCTTCCTTAGGCATGCCGAAAATCACGGAAGACGCTTCGTCCTGCGCGATTGTGTGTGCTCCGGCGTGTCTAAGCGCCAGCAAACCCGAAGCGCCGTCTTTGCCCATACCGGTCAGAAGGCACGCCACTGTCTCTCGGCCGAGTTCCACGGCAAGAGATTCGAACAGCACATCGATGGAGGGCCGGCACGAGTTCCGGTCGGGGTCGGACGTCAGCCGCAGCTTTGTCCCCTGCACCACGAGGTGAAAGCCAGGAGGAGCCATCACCACGCCGGACTGTCCGAGTTCGGGGAGCGGTTCGCCATCCCTTGCATAGCGCACCCGCAGCGCCGATTGGCGATTGAGCCATTCCGCGAACTCCGCGCTGAACAGCTCACCGATATGGATGATCAGAAGAATGGGAATTGGGAATCCTGCCGGCAATTCCCGAAGAATCCGGACAATCGCCCCCGGGGCACCCGTCGATCCTCCAATGGCGATGATGCGTTTTCGTCCCGGTGTGTGATTGCTCTTCGAACTTGTGAGATGACTTGGCACTCGTCCCGACGTTCCAAGCTTCCCGCGAATATGGGTGATCACGCGAATCCGAGCTACCATTTTTACCGTCGATAGGAATCCCCGTTCCCAAACACCGTCCGGATCGTTCCCGGTAGGTTTCTCGAAAACATCCACTGCGCCCGCGGCCAGCGCGTCGTAGGTCTTGTAGAGTTCCCCGCGGTTCGTTGACGACGAAACGATAAGTATCGGAGTGGGGAAGTAGGCCATGACGTGTTCGGTTATGGCCACGCCGCTTAGGACCGGCAACATCATGTCCAGGGTGATCACATCCGGGCGCAAAGTCGCGCATAACTCGATGGCCTGCTTGCCATCTTCGGCTTCTCCGGCTATCTCGAACTCGCCGTCGGCGCGCAAAACTTCAACCAGGTGCTTGCGTGCCGTGAGCGAGTCATCGACCACCAGTACCCGTATCTTCAACATTCTCTATCCCATGAACTCGCTGATCATCTGCAGCAAATGCACCTGGTCGAATTCGCCTTTGACCATGTAGCCGCGTGCGCCTGCCTGCTCTCCCCGCCGGAAGTCTTCGACTGCGTTTCGCGAAGTGACCAGGATGGCTGGAACGGTGCGCAGAGATAGATCGGCCCGTGTGCGGCGCACGAACTCAAAACCATCCATGCCCGGCATTTCAACGTCAACCAGGAATAGCCCGTATTGTTTTCCGCGCGCTTTTTCGATGCCTTCTTCGCCGGAGGTTGCTACGTCGACCTCGTATCCCGCCGATTCAAGAATGCTCTGCTCGAGCATGCGGGTGGTGAGCGAATCATCGACGACGAGCACAGAAGCGCGCTGGGTCGTCCTGGAATCAACCACAGCCGCTCGTGCAAGCTGCGCCCTGGCAATTAGTGCTTCGGGATCGAGCACCAACTGAGGATTGCCGGCGGTATCCACCGAAGCTCCCGCGACAATCGCTTCCGCGTCGGTTAAAGAAGGAAGAGGCCGCACGACGACGCTGCCGGTATCCAGCAGCCGATCCACACCAATAGCCGCCATTCCGGCCGATCCCTGCAGAATGATGGCCGGCCAGGAGTGCCGTTTAGAGCCCGGAGCCATTTTCATGCGCAGCGCTCCGGACAAAACCAGGTGCGGAATCACTTTCCCTTCGAAGACAATCGAGTCTTTTTCGGCCGAATGGGCAACGTCACTATCGGCTATTCGCAGGGTTTGGTGAATCGCATCAAGGGGCAGTGCGGCAACCGCGCCCCCAGCTTCCACTCGCAGTGCGTTCAACGAGGACAGTGAAACGGGAACGCAGATTTCAACCGAAGTGCCCTTGCCAGCCTCGCTGCGTATGCTAACTTCTCCCTTGAGCCGAGCGGTAGTTTCACGGACAACGTCCAGGCCGATTCCCCGGCCCGACACCTCATTAACGGTGCCCGCGGTGCTAAGTCCTCCCCTAAGAATAATTTGGACGGCATCCTCTAGGCCCAGAGAAGACGCGTTCGCGGCCGGCACCAAGCCCTTGCGGACGGCAGTCTGCCGAACAGCCTCCAAGTCAATGCCGCGGCCGTCGTCGCTGCAAATGAATGCAACCCGATTTCCACGGCGCTCGACCCGCAGTTCGACGCGACCCTGTAGCGGTTTACCCGCCGCCGCGCGCCCGCCGGGCAACTCAATCCCGTGGGCGACGGCGTTTCGAACCACATGGGGCAGAGCATCGCGAAGCGCCGTTAGGACGTGGGTGTCCATGCGATTGGCGCCACCAATCGGCACGAATAACACCTGTTTATGAAGCGACTGCGCGGCGTCCCTAGCTACTCGCTCCAGTGATGCAAAAACAATAGCCGCGGGCAGAAGGCGCAAGCGGTTGGTGGCGTCACTCACTTGTGCGAATTCCGCGTCAACTTGATCAAGCCCCGGCGCGAAATTGCGTTTAAGACGCTCGATCTGATTGCGAAGTTCTTCCGCGATCGCTTGTGATTTCGCGAAGCTTCTGGAGCTCGTTCCGTTGTCTTCGGTTTTCTGGGGGGGCATACTTTCGAGCAAGCTGCCCGCAAGATGTCGGGCTCGCTCGATGGTTTCCACCTCGCGCCTGAGCGCGGTGAGCTGTACCGAGGCTTCGGAGACGCTATCTAGAAGCGTGTCCATTTCCTCGATTTCCACGCGTACTGTTTCGAAAAGTTCCTCGGAAGACGGGCGGCGAGTCTCCGTGGCGTCCGCCGTGTCTGGCAAATCGAGAGACGCAACTTTGGCGGCAATCACGTCGAGCATCGCTAATACCTGATTGATGCGCTCGGGGGGAATTACCGCGTTGCCGTCACGGTATGGCGCGAAGGCGTCTTCAATAGCGTGCGCGAGTTCGGCGATTTCAGGTTGCTTGACGACGCGAGACGCGCCCTTTAGCGTGTGTGCGAATCGCAACAGACACGCGATAGATTCCTTGCCGCCCTCGCCGCGTTCCAGTTCGAGCACGGCTCGGCCGAGCCCCTCGATGAGTTCGCGGGCTTCGATGCGGAAGTACTTGTACTGGTCTTTGACCATTCCTTACGCACTCGCCGACGCTTGAATGAGCCGCGTTAGTTCCCGTGACAACCCAGCGAGCTGTCCCGCAGTCTGTAGTGTCTGGTTGGAGCTGACTTCTGTTTCCTTCGACGCCTTGGCCACATTCGAAACCGCAACGTTAACCTGCTCCACGGCGGTAGCTTGCTGTTTGGTGCTTAGCTCAATTTCTCTTGCCGCTGCGGTGGTGGTTCCGAGCAAGTCGGTGATTTGTTTCAGCGCGACGGTCACCTCCGCAAATTGCCGTGCTCCGAGATCCGCTGCCTTGGAACCACCCTCGGTCGCCATCACGGTGGTATTGACCGCGGCACGAATCTCCTCAATCAGAACGCGAATTTCCTTGGTCGAGCCGCCCACTCGATCCGCAAGTTTTCGAATTTCATCGGCGACCACCGCAAATCGCTTCCCGGCGTCGCCCGCACCGGAGGCCTCGATCGTTGCGTTGATGGCCAGGATGTTGGTCTGCTCGGCTAATTCGTTAATGATCTCGAGAATCCCGCCAATCTGCTGCGATTTCTTTCCGAGATCGAGCATGTGGGTGACGATTAAATCTACCTGCCGCTTGATCCCGCTCACCGAGTCGTGTGTTTTCTGGATGGTCTGGTCGCCGCTGCGCGCTGCAGTGGACGTTTCCTCGGCTACGTGAGCAACCCTTTGCGCACTCTCGGCAATTTGCCGCGAGGTCGCCATGAGTTCACTGATGGTCGTGGTGATCTCGGTCATGGCCGTGGCCGATTCCCTTGCTCCCGACGCTTGCTGGGTTGCCGCCGATTGCAGTTCCACCGACGAGCTTTGAACGTGCCGGACCGCCGCTCCGATTTGGCCGCTGAGAGAACGGGTGATCAGAAATCCCGCAGTGCTCACAAAGACGAGGCAAAACAGTGTGCCGAAGATGATCGTCAACCTGGCGCTGCTCGACGCGGCTTCCACTTCCTCGGCGCGTTGCTTAAGCACGTCTTCTTCCTCGGTTTTCATCTGACCTAGGATCTTGCGGATGTCGTCCATGTACGTCTTGCCTTCTCCGCTGAGAACGATCTTCGCGGTGGGTTCGAAACCGGAACTTCGGCGGGTGTCGATGGTACGTTTGAGCTCAGCGAATTTCCCTGCGATCAGCGGCTCAATTTGATCCATACGTTTCTGCTGACTGGCGCTGCCCGCGGTCAACTCCCGCAGTTCGTTGATCGCCGTGGGCACGCCCCCCACACCGTTGCTGTATGGTTCGAGGTACGATTCTTGCCCGGTGATTACATATCCTCGTTGTCCGGTCTCCGCATCCTTGAGCAGGCTGAGTAAAGTTGCGATCCGTTCCACAACTTCGTGGGTATGCGTGACCGAGTGGCTGGTATTTGCCAGCACGGTTATGTTGCGGTATGCCACGCTTCCGATCCCCAGTAGCAGTAGGAATGCCAGGGTGAATCCAGCAGCTATCTTCCGCCCGAATGTCCACATGTTATCGCTCCTTCGATTCGCTCTTGATGCCGAAGCGCCTTTGGATCGCTTCGCGGATAGCCGCAATACTGATCACCGCTCGCACCGCGTCAGCGGTGCGCACCATATGCCTGGCGTGTGGGCGCGTCACGTCGTCCGATTGGGCCGCGCAGATTTGCGCCAAAGGAACCATCAGGTAACCTTCGAGGTCATGGAGGGCCAATCCGAACGGTTCCTCGGCCCCGCACAGCGCGAGCCATTTCGCCTGAGTCGTCTCCGTGCTATATCCCAGGAGCCCCGCCAGGCTATACACTGGGACGAGGGAACCGTGGACGCCAGCCAAACCCAGTTGCTCGGGAATGGCACTAGGAAGACCGACAATCTTTCTGGCGTGCGCGATACCCGAAATCTCGCTGATTCTTATTACATAGGGATCTCCGTAGACACGAACCGCAAGTAGCTTTTCCGTCTGCTCGTCTGCCTGCAAGGAATGCGGAACTGCTCGCGCTCGGTCAAAAGCGTTCCGGAGTTCCGCAGCCGTATTTACGGCCGGCGACAATTCGACCACGAGCAACCTCCGCAGGAGCGCAGTTCGGCCCGACAGAATTCAACCAGCGCTTCGCGCGTAAACCCACCCCCGAAGAGAAGTACCCGCGAGGGGTCTTCTCGATCGAGAAGCGGCAACGCCTGGCCCAGCTCACGTCTTGCCGTCTCCAGGTCCCCGCAACGCTTGGCGGCCAGCCCGAGATGGAGACGAGGCATCGCGAAGGCCGGGTCCAGGTAAGTAGCAGCTCGATCGTGTCGCATTGCGGCTTCCCGGTCTCCCGAATGCTCCCGGCAAAGCGCCATCAGGTAATGCGCTCCCGCGTTCAATTCGTCCATCCCGAGAACATTTCGGCAGACCTTTTCGGCTTCCAACAAATCACCGCTGTTGGTCAACACCGCGGCGAGCAAAAGCTGCGAATCGGGATCCACGGCTGAAACCGGCGGAAGCGCCCGCAGCAGCTCCAGCGCTTCGGCGAACCTCTCTTTTCGTAGAAGCTCGATGGCCAGGGTTCGATCCCAAGTGGGAGCAGCCAATGCTGCCGTGGACTGCGGTGACGGCGTCGAAGCATTACTGGATGCGCCCATCGCCAATGATTTCTTCTCCTGAGTAAGGTTTGCGACCCGTTCCGACGCGCGCCGGATTACGTTGAACCAGGATTCGCCGGGTTCAGCCACCGCTGGGATATTTCCTCGAATTGAACCCTGGCGGGCCAGGGTTTCTGGAGAGGCACCGGCCGAATTCCCCTCGGCTATCTCTCGGCGTTGGTAATAGAAGGTTTCGTGGGTATGCCTCAGATGAAATTCCTGCGAGACGCCGCGAAGCGTTTCCGCGTGGCCCAGAAAGAGAAAACCGCCGGGTGCGAGGGACCGGGCAATCCGGGAAATGACGGACCGAGCGGCGTCGATCTTGAAGTACATGGTCACGTTGCGGCAGAAGACCACGTCAAACGCGTTGTCTTTCCAGAACGCTGGGTCCTCCTCGATGAGATTGCGCCGCTCAAAGGTGACCGCTCGCCGCACCTCGCTGTCCAACAGAACGTCACTTCCTGCGGGGCGAAAATACCTCGTTCGCAGATCGGCAGGAGTCTCTCGAAGGGACCACGTTGAATAGCGGGCTCGCTTGCATTTCTCGATGCTTGAGGCGCTGACGTCAATGCCCCGAATTTCCACCTCCCATGAAGCGAGTTCCGGGAGTCGATCCCGAATAAGGATCGCGAGGGAATAGGCCTCCTCTCCGGACGCGCATCCGGCAGAGAGTATTCGTAGTTTGCGTTCCTGACCCCGTGCCTGAATTCGGTTCGGGATAACTAGCTCGGCGAACGCTTTGAATTGCTCGGCATATCTGAGGAAATACGTCTCGTTGACTGTCAAGTGCTCCGCGAGAGCGCCAATTTCTTCGTCGACGCTCCCCCAATCGGCGATCCGCTTTTCGTACAACGAAAAGAGATGGCATCCCGAGTTTTCCATCCGCCGCTGTAGGACTTCCGCAAGGAAATCCAGCTTGGCGTCCTCGAAAGAGAGGCCGAGGTGCTGGGCCACCAGCGACCGAAAGCATTCAATTTCCGCAATGGCAGGCATAACGCTCATGACGTTACTTCCTGCGCGGCAATCGCCTCCCACACTTCGTCTGGCAGTTCCCAGCTGGCCCGCAAAACGGTCAGCATTTCGCCGTCGAGCGTACCCATCATTTCAATCACGTCTTGCGAACTTCCCTGAAGGAGTGGAGGCAATTCTTGAATTGTCGCTTCGTCGATCTCGCGTACCCCGAGTACCGCTCCCACGGAAAGTGCAACCTGGCGGTCGCACGCACGAACGGTAACAAAGCGCTCGGCTCCAAGACCGGACGTTCCGAGCATCGCTCCCAGGTCGATGACCGGGGTCAGCAAACCACGAATGATCGAAACGCCCAGCAAAAATAGCGGCATTCCCGCAATGGGTTCAACGGGAAGCGGACGCATCGTCTCGATAACGTATTCGAGTGGCAACGCACAGACGTGTCTTTGATCTCGAACGACCAGACAGCGATTTGCGCGGGCATCACGAAGGGTCATCGCCTCATGCCTCATATCGGTGCTTTCTGATATCCCTTTATAGGTTATAGGGTGGCACTGCAAAACCTAGTGCAAGCAGCCTTAAACGTCAGCCTAGCACTTCGCATGGAGAGCATCTGTCGGATCCCAATTCAACATGTGTAAAGGGTTATATGTCTCGAAATGGACACTTCGAAGGCTCTCCGTGCTCGAGAAGGAACAGTGAAAAATTAGCGTGCCGTAAGGAAACGCTCGTTCTTGGTTCGAATCTGTCTGGCGATTTCACTAACTTCCCTTTCTGGATAAGTCGAAGGCTCATGGAAACGACTTCCAGCGCCATGACGCCTCAACCCGGATTGGAAATGCTGGACTTGATCCACGGAGTCGGGCCGCCGGTGGTAGTGACCGATTTGTCCGCCAACGTTTTAATGGCCTATCTGCCACCCGAGTTCAGCGCAGCGGATGAGATGCGCGGGTCGAGGGGATTCTAGGCGAGGGTCCGACGTTCCTCAATCCGTAGAAATGCATCCGTAGAAATGCGGAGTAGTCCCATACCCTAAGGAACGTGTCGCCTCTTGATGCACAGTGCTTCTCTCGCTAACGAGCTATCACGGCATCATCTTTGTCGAGCACGTCTCGGATCGTTTGACTCAAGCTTGCTGAATTGTATGGTTTTTGAAGTACGGAAGCGCCGTGTTTCACCATCGACGATAGGATCCCGACTTCTGTCGTATGGCCGGTTGTAAATACCACTGGCAGAGTAGGACGAATGGCGGTCATTTGGGAATACGCTTCGGGGCCGCTCAAGCCGGGCATCACCACATCCAGAACCACTAGATCAATGCGATCAGAATTGGTTTTGAAGGTCTGCACCGCGATCGCTCCATCGATCGCAGTGATCACCTGGTAGCCAAGCAATTCCAACATTTCCTGAGCGGCTTCGCGAAGTCCGTGGTGATCCTCGGCTAATAGTATGGTCTCGGTTCCGCGGCGGCCTTGCGCCTTCGGCAGGGTGTCGCGTGGCTCGCGCTCGCCAACCGCGACCGGGAGATAAATTCGGAAGGTGGTTCCTTTGCCGAGTTCGCTCTCTACGGTGACAATGCCATCATGCTGCTTCACCACCCCATAGACGGTGGACAAACCGAGACCGGTGCCTTGCCCGAGTTCCTTGGTGGTGAAAAAAGGCTCAAAAATGTGTTCGACCGTTGCGGCATCCATTCCAAGTCCGGTGTCTGATACCGTTAACAAAACATATTGGCCCGGCCGGGCGTAGGAGTGGGTGCGACAAAAATCTTCACCGACCTCTACGTTTTGAGTCTCGATGCTCAACCGTCCGCCTTGGTGCATGGCGTCCCGGGCGTTCAGGCACAGATTCATGATCACCTGATCGATCTGAACAGCATCCGCGAGGACGAGGCGGAGATCAGCGGCAAGACGACGACGAACCTCGATGTGTTCTCCGATCAGGCGCTGCAGCAGACTAGTTCCTTCCGCCACGACTTCGTTAACGCTGATTCTTCGCCGGGTCAGGACTTGGCGGCGGGCGAAGGCAAGGAGCTGAGACGTCAATCTGGCGGCGCGCTCGGCCTGCTCGTGAATCTTGCGAAAGCGCCCGTGAAACCGAGTGCCCTGGGCCTCATCCCGGCCCAGTTCGGCCCAGCCCATAATTGCGCCGATGACGTTGTTGTAATCATGCGCGATGCCGCCTGCGAGGCGTCCGATCGCCTCGAATCTCTGCAATTGGGTTACTTGTTGTTCCAAGCGCGTGCGTTCACGGCGTTCGGCCACCTCTTTCAGTTCGCGCTGAATAGCGGGAACCAAACGGGTGATGTTCGTTTTCATCAGGTAATCTTGGGCGCCGCTCTTGAGAGCCCGGACGGCAGTCTCTTCTCCGATGGTGCCAGATACGAAGATGAAGGGCACATCGGGGTTCTTGGCCCGCAAGATCTGCAAAGCTGTGCTTCCCGAGAAATGCGGCATAGAATGATCCGAAATCACTAAGTCCCACTCGTTGATGTCGAGAGCGGCGCGCAAGGCGACATCCGAGTCCACGCGCTGATGGGTTATCGTGAAGCCGCCATTTTGCAAGTGACGTAACAATAGGAGGGCGTCGTCTTCGGAATCCTCGATGAGCAGCAACCGAAGCGGGGTGCCCATTTACGTGCTCCTGGCCGGCGGCGGTTCGTTCAGAATCAGCCAGTACAGGCCCAATTGGCGAACCGCTTCAGTGAATTGATCGAAGTCCACCGGCTTGCGGACGTAGCTATTTGCGCCAAGATCGTATCCGCTCATGCGGTCCTGTTCTTCGTTCGAGGAGGTGAGAATGACAACGGGAAGCAGTTTGGTGCGTTGGTCAGCGCGCAACTCTCGCAAAACGCTCAAGCCATCAATTTTCGGCAGCTTCAAATCCAACAAAACAAGCTGGGGCAGAATTTCCGCATTCCTGCCGGCATAAGTTCCGCTGGCGAACAGGTAGTCAAGGGCTTCCGCGCCGTCGCGCGCAACGATGACTTTGTTGCGGATGTTGTTCTTCTGGAGCGCCCGCAATGCGAGCGCTTCATCATCTCGATTGTCCTCGACCAATAAGATGACTCGATTGTCCATGTTGTCGGTCTCCTCGGATGCCGCGGGGTGGCCCCAGGTCGTCCGGGATGGTAGTCCTCATACAGTCAGCAATGATGGGCCGCTTGCGACCGCGGGGCCCCCGAATGAAAAGAGAACGGGTGAACCCAAGTAGCAGTTGTCTAGGTGGGCAGAAGTTAGGTTAATTTCAGGATCGAAAAACACCGTCTTCGAGACTGTAGGTGGCCATAGCTGGACAGCCGATCCTCGTAACCGGCTATTTCCGCGAATACTATCGTCGAACCACATATAGTGCGGACCGCCAACCGTCTGATAGGCAGCTTATCATTTCCGTTAAGAGCTTCCGATCAATCTGGACGAGGGTGCGCAAAATATTACTAATAGAGAATTCAACATCGCCATTCTCCGCGAAACAAAGCCACTTACGCCGGCCGCCACGTAATTACGACATTCGCCGTGTTCGTGGGGAGGGGCCACACCTCGAAGCTCGCGAGACTTCGCCCCGTTCTTCGATGCGCGTCTTACGCGCGGAATTCCACCGACAAACAGAATCCTCTATCGACCCAGGACCAACTGGCGAAGTCGCGGGAGTTCGCGCAATCGCGCGGCTGGAAATTCCTCGACCCTCACGTCTACACCGACCAGGAAGCAAGCGACGGCACCCTCGATCGCAGTGGGTTGCGCGCGCTCCTGGCGGCCGCCGAGTCCAAACCGAGGGCATTCGATGCGCTCTTGATCGAAGACGCCAGCCGGCTATCCCGCAAACAAGCCGATGTCTTAAACCTGTGCGAGCGCCTGAACTTCGCCGGCGTGAAGATATGCTTCATTACGCAGGGAATTGACAGTGGCGACGAAGCGAACGTGCGCTCCTACCTGGTCGAACAGGTCAAAAGATTCTCGAAGATGTCATCAACCGGGCGCTGGAGAAAGACCGGGAACTGCGGTATCAGGGCGCGGCGGAAATGCGTTCCGAGTTGATGCGTCTGAAGCGAGACACGAGTTCAGGCCAAGACTTAGGTAAACGCTTCCCGCTGGACACCCAGATGCAATCGCTTTGGCTGCCAGCGATTCAGGGGCAATTGGCGCTGGACAAAAAGAACCCTACTGCCGCCCTGAATGAACTGCAAGCCGCTACCCCCATCGAGTTGGGGGAAATTGCGTTCGTCAACAATATTTCCTGCCTCTATCATGTGTATGTGCGCGGCGAGGCATACTTGGCAGCCGGACAGGGCAGTGCAGCCGCCACCGAGTTTCAGAAAATCATCGACCACAGCGGCATCGTCTGGAACTGCTGGACGGGAGCGTTGGCGCATCTGGGAGTGGCGCGAGCCAATGCCTTGGAGTCGAGAACTGCGCAGGGAGCGGACGCCGATGCCGCCCGCGTCCGTGCGCTCGCCGCCTACAATGACTTCCTCACCCTATGGAAAGACGCCGACCGCGACCCCGACATCCCCATCCTGAAGGAAGCCAAAGCGGAGTACGCCAAGCTGCGATAACTCCAGAGTCTGGCCGCGCTTGCCCAAAATCCACAGCTTGCCCAAAATCCCTATCAGACCACCGGTCGAAATGTTAGCAAAATCGCTTGCCCAAAAGTGCAGGGCAACCACCTCAGAAATTTGTATTTTGTCGCAGGGCAGAAGAAGGAACCCTACTGCAGATGGCGACTCATTTGTCCGATTGGTCGGCCGGAACTGTTCTCGGACCGGGGCCTTTCTCGTCGAGTAGTCGATTTTGCTCGTGGATGAACCTGAGCAGTTTCTCAAGGTCTTGGTCTTTGGTGGCCTGTTCGCACAGGTCCTGCCACCGCTCTTGCACATGGGGTTCCTGTACTGAGCGCGAAAGGGAATTGGTTAGCAGAGCGCCAGGCGTTGTCTGCTCGCTTTGGGACGTTTAGAGAAGTGCCGACTAGGTCTTAGGCGATTCTGGCGGCTTGCTTCTCAGTTCAGTTCTTTTCTCGTCGATAAGCTTGTTTGCTTCGTGAATGATTTTGGAGAACCTCTCGGGATTTCGTTCGCTTACGGCGCTTTGGCACAATTCTCGCCACCGCTGCTTGTCTAGGTCGGACATATCTATCCCCCTTGCAAATGAAATGGCTGGGGTCGTGCACCGACGGTTGGTAGGAGCCGTAAATGCTTTTAATGGTTGCATGGGCTCCAAAGAACGACACGAGCAGCTGAATTGGCGACCTCACCCATTTTCGACCAGTGCCAAGCTTCGCAGCACGCCGTCACTACCGATGCGCGTTCTCACAAAGCGCAGGGCGTCGTTCCCATGCCGAAGCGAGAAATCCGGCCAGAACTTAAGGAATTTCTCGACCAAGTCTTAATTCCGATGTTGGTTCGAGAAGCAGTCCGAACCATCCGCGAAGAGAATGCGCTTGCAGCACGCGCGGCAAGCAATGCAGAATGCCGCACTGAGGGGGAGAATGGTCAACACCGTTCTTCGTTGCGCGTCGTACGCGCGCTATTCAACCGACAAACAGAATCCGTTATCGACCCAGGACCAACTGGCGAAGTCGCGGGAGTTTGCCTCCGCGCGTGGTTGGGAATTTCTTGAGCGGTACGTGTGCACCGACGAAGAGGTAAGCGGTGCGACGCTGGACCGCGACGGTTTGCGCGCTCTTCTGGCGGCCGCCGAATCAAAACCCAGACCGTTCGATGCTGTTTTGATCGAAGACGCCAGCCGGCTATCCCGCAAACAAGCCGATGTCTTAAACCTGTGCGAGCGCCTGAACTTCGCCGGCGTGAAGATATGCTTCATCGCCCCTTGAATTGACAGCGGCGACGACAAGTTTCAGTTGTTGGTTCTCGCGCGCGGCATGATCGACCAGTTGTTTCTGGCGGACACGGCGAAGCGCGTTCGCCGCGGCCTTGTTCGCTATACCGGCAAGGCCGTGTGGAGTCGCAAGCACAAGATTCGCGACCCCAAAGCCGGCCGGCGCGTGTTTCGCTCGAAAGAGGGCGAGCTCCCGGTTGAAGGGGCAGACTGCCCGCACCTCAGAATTGTTTCGGATGAACTGTGGGCCGCTGTCGAGGCGCGCCGCGAATTCGTCCGCCGTACGTACCACGACGCGGGCAAGCGTTCGGGTTTAATGCGCACCGCGGCGATGAATGCCCCGTACATGTTTTCCGGGCTACTGCGCTGCACCACGTGCGGCTCGAACCTGCAGCTTGTTTCCGGGCGCGGCCGCAACCATCGGTCGCAGACCTACGGTTGTCCGATGAATCACCAGCGGGGCATGTGTTCGAACCAGATGCGTGTGAGGCGCGACGTTCTTGAGCGCGCGATGCTTGACGGCCTGAGGGACGAAATTCTCACCGGCCCGGCAGCCGAGTACGTCCTCGATCGCTTCGGTCAAGGCCTTCGAATGCGCTAGCGACGAATCGGACCGCCTACAGCGTCGGCGCGTTGAACTTGAGGCCGAGGTAGCCCACTTGGTGGCTGGGCTGGCCTCTGGGATGCACTCCCCAGCGATCGCGGGCGAGATTGGCAGGCGTGAGCGCGAAATTGGCGCCATAACCGAGCGCCTGGCGGCCTCGAACTCGGTTTCCGTCCGAGCGCGCGTCAGGGCGATGCGTGGCGCCGTTATGGCTGGGCTAGCGGACCTGCGCGGATTCTTGGAGTCCGATCCCGCCGCGATGCGGCCGCACCTCGCCCAACACATTGAAAAGATTGATGTGCACGCTGACGGGCCGGCGATAGTCGCGAAAGGGAACTGGGACTTGCTGGGGTGTATACGCTGGGAAGGTGCCGAGGGGCAGAATCGAACTGCCTACGCCGGCCTTTTCAGGGCCGCGCTCTACCGATGAGCTACCTCGGCACCGAAAGCTTCTAAATTGTAAGGGTGACGAGCAGGCGAGTCAACGCCGCGCCGCTCATTTTATCGAATCGTCGAATTCACGCATCCAACTCTTTGACTTGAGCACCTCGCGCGCCTTCGCTCCGTCCGGCGGACCGACGATCCCGTCCTTCTCCATCAAATCGATCAGCCGCGCCGCTCGGCCGTAGCCCACCCGCAGCCGCCGCTGCAACGTCGAAGTCGATGCCCGGCCCATCTCGCACACTACCCGCACCGCGTCCTGATACAGCGCGTCGTCCACTTCCTCGCCACCACTACCCTCGCCCGCTTCGCCGCCGTCTCCCTCCACCGCATTCTCGTCCTTGGGAGGCTTGAGCAGCTCTTCGTTGTAAATCGCTTTGGCCTGGTCGCGCCAGAACTTGCACACCTGAGTCACTTCATCCTCGGTCACGTACGGCCCGTGAATGCGATGCAGGCGCGATGTCCCCGCCGGCAAAAACAGCATGTCTCCTTTGCCCAGCAGCGATTCCGACCCGTTGGTATCCAGAATCGTCCGCGAGTCCACCTTGGTGGCCACCCGGAATGAAATGCGAGCGGGGAAGTTGGCTTTGATCAATCCGGTAATCACGTCCACCGACGGCCTTTGTGTCGCCAGCACCAAGTGAATGCCCACCGCCCGCGCCATCTGCGCCAGCCGGGTGATCGATTCTTCGACGCCGTTGGTATCGACCATCATCAAGTCCGCCAACTCGTCGATCACAATCACGATGTACGGCAGCGGCTTGTGCTCGTCCTCACCATCGCTCGGAAATAGCGATAGCGACCCGCCCTTCTCAAACGTTCGGTTGTATTGGTCGATATTGCGCACCGCGCGCTGCGCCAGCAGTTTTAGCCGCCGCTCCATCTCCCGCACCGCGTTTCGCAGAACGTTTGCCGCCACCCGCGGATCGGTGACCACTGGCGTGAACAAGTGCGGAATATCCTCATACAGTCCCAGTTCCAGCCGCTTCGGATCGACCAACACGATGCGCACTTCATCCGGTGTAGCCTTAAACAAAATTCCCATGATCAGCGCATTGATGAAAACGCTCTTGCCGGTGCCGGTCGACCCGGCAATCAGCAAGTGCGGCATCAGTGCCAGATCGGTGGCTCGCAGCCGCCCGATCAAATCCTTTCCCAAGGGAATCGCCAGCTTGGTGGCCGTGTTGCCGAATTCCGGCGACTCAATCACCTCGCGCAACGTGATCGTCTCGCGATTTCGGTTGGGCACTTCGATTCCTACCGTTGATTTGCCGGGGATGCGCTCGATCAACAGCGACTCAGCTTTCAACGCCAGGCACAAATCATCCTGCAGACCGGTCACCCGACTGTACTTGATGCCCGCTTCCGGCTTGAACTCATACGTGGTCACCACCGGGCCGGGATTGATCTGGGTAATATGCCCTTTGACGTCGAACTCTTCGCTCTTCTCCTCAATCGCCCGCGCGCATTCCTTCAGCTCGGCTTCTTGCATCTGCTCGCCGCGCACCGCCGGATTTAGCAGGGTGATCGGCGGAAGCTTGAACGCGGTCCGGCCATCGGCGGTTTTTGCCGCGGTCGGCGCGGTACGCTTCGAACCCGACGCTTTCTCCTCTTGGTGGAACTTGATTACCGTGGGTGTGCGGCTCGGGGTTCTCGAAAGTCCGGCAACCACATCCTCGTCCACATCTTCTTCCAGCAAATCGGTGCGCAGCGCAATCGTCTGCGGCGCTGCCGGCGGGCGTCCGCCCACCTTGATCGCATCCACCTTTTTCCGCAGACGCGCATCCTCGCGCTCTTCCCGATAGTCCTTCCACTTTTCTACCCAGCGCCCAATCATCCCGTCCTCGCCGATCGGCGCTTTGATCCACGATGCGGTAGTCGCAAACGAAAATCGAGTGGTGAGGAACAGCGCGGTAAGCAGAGCAAGCCGATCCCACCAGATGCGCGCCCACCGGATTGAGCGCGCTGCGCAGCGCACCGGATCCCAGCGCGCCAAGCAATCCGCCCGGCGGCAGCGCCCCGCGCACTTCCGGGAACGCCAGCAGCGCCATCTCCGCCGGCAACGCCAGCAGCATCAGCACCGTTCCGAATACCTTGGCCAGGGGCGTCTCGATCGGCCGGCTGCGCAGCCAATGCAGCGCCAGCAGCATGAACGCGATCGGAAACAAAAACGCCGCGTACCCGCACAACTGGAATGCCAGGTCGGCGATATGCGCGCCCACCGGCCCAATCCAGTTCCGCGCTGGATGTCCGGCGATCGCCGGAGCGGCGACGTTGAATGCCGTATCGCGAGGGGAATACGACAGCAGGCTGAGCGCCAGCAACGCGGCCACGGTAGCGCCGACGAAACCGACCAGTTCGTTTAATCTCTTATTCGATGTAGGTGTTAGTGCGCGCACACAATTCTCCTGGGTGCAGTTCGGGAAGGCACCGCGATACAAATGGGTTGCGCGGGCGCTATCGCGCGGGGCCCATCGGGAGATACCACAAAAGCAGAGTCACTATAACAAGAAGGGCTCAGCCGCAACTAAAGATTTTCAACCGGTGTGCCCGCAAGTACCACACGCATGATCGGCATTGCGCCACGTTCCTGCTTGTATGAATTTCAGCTCCTTGAAGTCGGGTGGCGCACCCTTCGCAATCGAGGGTGCGCATTTTGACTTACGATTTTGAATTAGGTCCCCGATCTCTGCCGGCCAACCCGCAATGATTTTGTCATCGCGTACGCATCCAATGATCCCGGGTAATAATTTTTCAATATCCCACGAGTCCGATATCCATGTTTCTCCCAGAACGAAATCGCCGAGTAGTTATTGACCGCCGTTTCCAGCACCGCCAGCGTTACGCCCCGCTCCGCCAGCCGCTTCTCCGCAGCCTCCAACATCAAGCTGCCCACTCCCGTTCGCCGGTAGGGTTCCAGCACATCAATGGTAATGATGTGGCCTTCACTGCGGCGATGCGAAGTGAGCAGGAAGGCCACCACCGCCCCACCCGTTTCGGCCAGCAGGCAATCCGCGCCGGGGAACTGCATATACTCGGCCAGTTCCCGGCGCGAGTAAGCGATATCGGGTGGATAGCAAGCCTTGTCGATATCCAGCAGCACCGGAAAATCCTCCGGGCGGAAGGGACGCAGCGCAGGACGCACGGGAGTCTAGATTTCCAGGATGACTGGCAGAATCAGGGGCCGCTTGGCGGTTTGCCGGTTGAGGTAGCGCTTCAGGTCTACGCGAATCTTTTCCTTCATCACCGTCCAATCGGTCTTTTCTTCGGCGTTCGATCCCTCGATCGTCTGCATGATCACTTCGCGCGCCTTGACGATGATGTCGTTGCCGTCATCCGACGGCAGAAACCCGCGGGTCACAATTTCCGGAGGCGATTCCAGCTTTCCAGTGTGTTTGTCGATGGCGATGATCGGCACCACCACTCCATCTTCCGACAAATTCTGCCGGTCGCGGATCACCACTTCTTCGATCTCTTCGAGCGATCCCGAATCCACCAGCACTCGTCCCGCCGGCACGGGATCGCGGCGGTGCGCAGTGCCGTCCGGCCTGAACTCAATCGGCTGACCGCTTTCGAGCAGGAATATCTCACCCGGCACCACTCCGAGCCGCTGCGCTAACGCCGCGTGGCGGAACAAGTGCCGGTATTCCCCGTGCACCGGAATAAAGTGCTTGGGCCGCACTAGCTGCAGCAGGATTTTCATTTCTTCCTGGCTGGCGTGGCCGGAAACGTGAATCGGCGCGCTCCGATCGCTTTCGTAATACACCAGTACCTGCCGCCGGAACAGATGATCGATCATGCGGAAGATGGCCTTCTCGTTTCCGGGAATGATGCGCGACGAGAGAATTACCGTATCGTTTTCCGCGATTTCCATCAGCCGGTGGTTGCCCACTGCGATGCGCGACAGCGCCGACATCGGCTCGGCCTGGCTCCCGCTGGCCAACAGCACCAGCTTCTTGGGATCGAACGTGCGAATATCCTGTGGACGCACCACGCTGCCGTCCGGCACTCGCAATTGCCCCAGCCCGTGCGCGATTTCCACGTTGTCGACCATGCTTCGGCCGACAAAGCCCACTTTCTTCCCCGTCTCCAGCGCGATATCGATGACCTGCTGGATCCGGTGGATCGAGCTCGCAAAGCACGACACCACGATTTTTTCCGGCGCCGCACGGAACAACTCCTCAATTCTTACCCGTACTTCCCGCTCCGAGGGCGTGTACCCCGGCCGCTCCACGTTGGTGCTGTCGCTGAACAGCGCCAGCACTCCCTCCCGTCCGTAGCGCGCAAACGCGTGCAGATCGAACGGCTTGTTATCCACCGGCGTGTGATCCATCTTCCAGTCGCCGGTGTGGATGATCACTCCCAGCGGGGTGCGGATCGCCAGGGCCACGCAGTCGATGGTGCTGTGCGTGACGTGGATAAACTCCACCTTGTAGGGCCCCACCTCGAACGTTTCGCCCGCGGCAACTTCGTGCAGCACCGCGTCGTCCAGCAGGCCGTGCTCGGTGAGTTTTTTGCGCACCAGTGCCAGTGTGAACTTGGTGCCATAGATGGGGACGTTCAGGTCCCGCAGGATGTAGGGAATCGCGCCGATATGGTCTTCATGGGCGTGAGTCAGAACGATCGCGCGCACTCCGCGCTTGTTCTGCTTCAGGTAAGTTGTGTCCGGGATCACCACGTCGACGCCCAACAGCTCGGAGTCCGGAAACATCAGCCCGGCGTCGAGTACCAATATGTCTTCGGCGTAACGCAGGGCCAGCATGTTCATGCCAAACTCGCCCAGCCCGCCCAACGGAATTGCCCACAGCGAAGGTTTGCTCAAAGAGGTCTATCGATCCTTTTGTCTACATGCCATCGTACCACACCGTACACAGTTACCCGCTACGCGTTACGCTCCGTCCTCACTTTCGGCCCAGCGGTCTACCGTTCTATGCCTTTATATTTTTCGGTTTACGGTTCTACGACTCTATCTTTTTCGCGTGCCCAATTGTTCGCGCCTTCCGCGAAGGCCGGGCGTTCGCAGTAAGAAAATCAAAAAATCAGCTCCGCTTCCGGAGTTCAGGTCTCAGGTCTTAGCTTCGGCCGCCGCGCTTGCGCTGGGTGCCCCAGGTGTCGTTTTCACCCCTGGCTCCAAGCCTTTGACCTTCTTAGATTTGGCAGTCGCTAGATTTTTCCTCTCCCGTGCGCCCGCCTAATCCCTCTCCCCACCCGCAAACAGCCGCGCCACCGCCACCAGCAGCACCGCCCCCACCGTAGCCGCCGCCAAACTCCCAAAGAATCCCCAAGCTCGTATCCCCAGCTTCGAGAAAACCCACCCGCCAATCACCGCCCCGACCAGCCCAATCACAATATCCGCTAAACACCCAAACCCTCGCCCGCGAGTCACCACTCCCGCCAGCCACCCCGCCAACAGTCCCACAATCATCCACCAAACGATCGGATGACTGATAAACACCTCGATCGAGTGCTCGTTAATAGTTCCTTGGCTCATATCTCCCCTAGTTGCGGCAAGCGATCATGCTTTCGTCGCGCCACCCAAAATATATCCCAAACACTTATAGACAAGTTTAGCCGCCAAAAAATCCGAAGCGTGATCGCCCGGCTGCGGCAACAGCTCGACCACATCCATGGCCACAATTCTTTTGCTTGCCGCCACCGCGCGCACCAGCCCGACCACCTGATACCAATCCAGCCCGCCTGGCTCCGGCGTTCCCGTTGCCGGAACGTACGCCGGATCCAAGCCGTCCAGATCGATCGTCAGGTATACATCTTCCGTCAAATCTGCCACCACCCGCGGCGCCCACGCGTCGATCGGCGCACGCGCGATATCCTTCGCCCAGTACACTTTCGTCCGCAGCCGCGGGATCGCCTCCGCTTCCTCCACCGAAAGCGAACGGATGCCCACCTGCACCGCCGGACAAACCTCCACCACTCGCCGCATCGCGCACGCATGGCTCGCCGGATTGCCGTGATAGGACTCCCGCAAATCCGCGTGCGCGTCGATCTGCAGCACGCTCAGCTTTGGAAATTTTCGCGCCGCCGCCGACACCAGCGGAGGAGTCAGCGAATGCTCGCCGCCCAGCGCTACCGGAAATTTTCCATCGCTCAACAACGCCAGCTCCGCGGTGTACAGCTCCCCCAGCACTTTTTCCAGCGTTCCTTCCTGCGTATCGATCGCCGGCAGTGTAGCAATCCCGAATTTCTGGTAGGACTCCATCTGCAGTTCTTCGTCGTACAGCTCCACATTTCGGCTCGCAGCGATAATCGCCGTCGGACCATTGCGCGTGCCATGCTCGTAGCTGGTGGTCCGCTCCAGCGGCACCGGCAAAATTACCGCGCGCGATTTCTGGTAGTTCGAATCTTCTTCCGGCAGACCGCCAAAATTGTCAGGAGCCGCCGCACTATAGGAGTTTTGGGCCATGCCGGAATTCCAAGGGTGGATTTATTTTGCATCTCGCGAGCGCTTGTCATTCTCGCGTAACATCAGTGCGCTTGTATTATTCGCTTGCCTGTAATATCACTATTCGCGAGCAGTGTCGCCGCGTGCGACGCGAACCGCCTTTACATTACCTGCGAGGGAGATGAATGGCAAAGAAAAAGGGAGCTACCGGCCGAATCCTCCACGATCCTGTCGCCGATCACCTGCAGCCGGTTTACCCGCTCGATCTTTCCAAGGCGCGCACGGTGGACGCCATGGTTCGGGCCATGGGCCAGACCGCTTTCACTGGTCGCCAGATCGGAGACGCCGCCGACGTCCTCGAAGCCATGGCCCGCGATAAAGATTGCTTCGTGGTCATGACTCTTTCCGGCGCGCTCACCGTCGCCAAGATGGGTCTGATTTTCTGTGACCTGATCGAATCCGGAATTGTCCGCGCCATTGTTTCCACCGGCGCGCTCATGGCTCACGGTTTGGTCGAAGCCACCGGCCTGTCACACTTTCGTTACGACGCCAAAATGGATGACCGCACTCTCTTTGAAGCCGGCTATAACCGCGTCTACGACACCCTCGAACCAGAAACCAATCTTGACGCGGTCGAGGAAGTGGTCCAAGGCATCCTCAGCGCGTGGGATGCCGAAGAAACCGTCTGCAGTTGGAAGCTAAACAAACGCATCGGCGAGTACCTGCTGAAGAACTCCAAAGGGCGGGGAATTCTGAAATCCGCAGCGGTCCACAACGTCCCCGTGTTCGTCCCGGCGTTCAGTGATTCCGAAATCGGCATCGATTTCGCTTTGCATCACCGCATTCGACGCGCCGCCAACCGCCCGGTCCTGCACTTCGATCCCTTCCTGGATTTCGAACACTACGCCTCCACCATGCTAGCCACCAAGCGCATGGGAATTTTCACCCTGGGCGGCGGGGTGCCCAGAAACTGGGCCCAGCAATTCGGCGTCTACGCCGAGATATTGGCCCGCCGCGGCTACGAGAAGCTGCCCTTAAAGCGCTACAACTATGGCTTACGCATCTGCCCCGAGCCAGTCCATTGGGGCGGCCTGAGCGGTAGCACCTACACCGAGGCAGTCTCCTGGGGCAAGTTCGTCCCCCCCGAAGAAGGCGGCCGCTTCGCGGAAGTCTTCGACGACGCCACCGTAGCCCTCCCATTGGTCGTAGGCGCAGTCTTAGACCGCCTAGGCTACTTTGACCGCAGACCCACCAAAAAATAATGTTTGTAGCGCCGCCAGCGGTTCGACGCCGGGGTCGCTGAGCGAAGCAAAGTGGGTGCCCCAGGTGTTGATTTCACACCGCGGGGTTCTCGAGGTCATTGACTTGGCTTGGTTTTGCCTCAACAACGCCGGGGCAAACTCCAACCCCAACCCCCCAGCAATCTTTTCCAGGATTGAAAACAGGAAGGAAAATTCCCAGCAGAAAATCTAGTCGTCATCCCCCAGCAAAATAGCCGCCGCCAACACCGTAGTCCACAATCCTCTCTTATCCCCTACTGCCGACTGTGTAATATTCATGGTCCGTACGATCTTGTTCGAGATCCGATAAACTTCCTTCTTCTCATCCCAGGATAAATCCGGATCGAACTCCACGTTCAACGTGGTCGCCAGCATCTCCGCCGCAAGCTCCTCGGTGTACTCTCCGGCAATTTCTTCGCTCTCCCCGAACGAGTGATGCTCGGAAAGATATCCGAACATCGACTTATCTCCCGGCAGCGCCAGTCCCACCCCCGCCGCAATCAAGCGATGCGGTTCCCGGGTCTGATTCTCGCTGATCACCGTGAACGCCACTTGTCCAGGCTTCAGGTGTTTCAATCCTTCACTGCGGGAAATGAGTTTGCAGTACGGTGGGAAGATCGAAGAGACGCGAACGATGTTGCATGCCGCGATACCCGCGTTGCGCAGGGCAAGCTCGAAGCTCGATAGCCGCTCCCGGTGTTTACCCACTCCCTTGGTTAGAAAGATCTTCTTCGCGACGAACGCCATGGAGTGGTCGGGACTGCGATTCCTCCGCTAACAGACTGGGGAAAACTTGCTTGCGCAAAAAAATTAACAAGAAGGGGAGGGGGTGTCAATCAATTTCGGAACTTTCGACGCGATATTCACACTAGCGAAACAAACTTCAGGAGAGAAAAATCACTCTAGTTGGTTATTCCGCGCACAACGAAACGCACGGCGCCAGCAAATCCGAAACCGCGATCAAATCTTTCAATTCCTGCGGAGTGAAGTCCGGACCCGCGGCATGCGATGTCCGCGCCTTCCGGCTCACCTGAATCACCCCGACCACCTTCTTCTGGAAGATCAACGGAACGCTCATGATCTTTTGGATCGGATCACCCGGCGCATCGTCCAGCTTCACCGCTTCGAATACCGAGGCATGCGGTACGACCGAAAAGTGATTGATGATCTCTGGACGCCGCTCCCGCGCCGTCCGCGCCGCCAGCGAAGACATACTGGTCAACGGTATGCTGCCCACCTGCTGCAATTTCTCCGGAACCACGAAACGCAGGTGTTTGCCGTCTTTGGAGAGCGAGAATACCGCCACCTCCGCCGGATTCACCTCGAAACTGCGGCTGATATGCTGCGCAGCCTTGGTCAGGGCGTCGGTGTCGTTCTGTCCGGTGCGCACAATTTGGTGCGCAATCCGCGTGATTTCGGTTGTGAGTTCGAGCGGCATTGGGCCTCTTTGAAGTTATATTGTGAGCCAGAATGGAATACCGACAAGCTTTTAATTTGTCGGTGACGCGGTCTTGCAAACACCTCGCCGGCTGCCTATACTAAATTATTCGTCGCGCCGGTACCTCCATTTCCCCGGCCCAACGAGCGACCCATCGGAGCGTGCATGTCGTTCTTACCGGCTGAATCCAAAGCCAGTTACATCCTCGACAAACTTCAATCCCTGAGCGGCGTGGTACCCATCGGAGCCTTCCTTCTCGAGCACCTGTGGTCCAATAGCTACGCCCTGGTCAGTGTGAGTAGCTACAACGAGGTTTCCCACTCCCTCCAAGCCATTCCCTGGCGGGTCGTCGTTGAGGCCTCCGCCCTTTGGCTGCCCATCCTATTTCACGGCATCTACGGGCTCTACATTTGGTGGAATGGCAAATCCAATGCCTTCTCCCACCCCTGGATGTCCAACTGGATGTACACCCTGCAGCGCTGGACCGGCATCGTCGCCTTCATTTTCATCGGTTGGCACGTATATTCGGAACGCTTCGTCGGCCAGGGCCGCACCACTTACGCCGACATGGTCCAGGTCATGGCCAATCCGTATTACGTTGCCTTCTACCTCATTGGGGTCACCGCCGCTTCCTTCCACCTCGGCAACGGACTCTGGAATTTCGCCTGCAAGTGGGGCATCGCGGTCACCGTCCGATCCCAGCGCGTCGCCGCTTACTTTGGCGGAGCGGTGGGCATCGCTCTCACCTTGGTGGGAATTTGCATCGTCATCGGCTTGCACTACAACTGGTTTCCCCTGGGGTCCTACGTCCAATGAGCCAACCGAAAGTAATCATCGTAGGAGGCGGTCTGGCCGGTCTGATGGCGGCCATACGCGTCGCCGAAGCGAACGTAGCGGTTGAACTTTTTTCGATCGTCCCGGTCAAGCGTTCCCACTCGGTATGCGCCCAGGGCGGGATTAACGCCGCCAAGAACCTCAAGGGTGAAGGCGACTCTACCTACAAGCATCTCGACGACACCATTTACGGCGGAGATTTTCTCGCCAATCAGTCCCTCGTAAAGGGCATGTGCGACGCCGCTCCCGCGATCATCGATCTTCTCGACCGCATGGGCGTCATGTTCAACCGCACCCCCGAGGGCCTGCTCGATTTTCGCCGGTTCGGCGGCACCCTCTATCACCGCACCGCTTTCGCTGGCGCCACCACCGGCCAGCAATTGCTGTACGCTCTCGACGAGCAAGTCCGCCGCTTTGAATCCGAAGGCCGCATCAAGAAATACGAAGGCTGGACTTTCCTCTCCGCGGTTCTCGACGACGCCGGGATCTGCCGCGGCATTTGTGCCATGGACCTTAAGACCATGGAAGTCCGCTCCTTCCGTTCCGCCGCCGCCATTTTCTGCACCGGCGGCATCGGCGCCATTTTCGGACGTTCCACCAACTCCGTGGTCTGCACCGGCTCGGCGCAATCCGCGCTCTTCCAGCAAGGCGTGGACTACGCTAACGGCGAATTCATCCAGGTCCATCCCACCGCGATTCCTGGCGAAGACAAATGTCGTTTGATGAGTGAATCCGCGCGCGGCGAAGGAGGCCGCGTTTGGGTCCCTCGTGATCCCAACGACAAACGCGTCTTCAACCAGATTCCGGAATCTGAGCGCTTCTACTTCCTCGAAGAGTGGTATCCCAAATACGGCAACCTGGTTCCGCGCGATGTCGCCACCCGCGCCATTCACAAGATCGTCTTTGAATTGAAGATGGGGTTGGCCGGCGAAGCCGCCGTATATCTCGACGTTACCCACATCCCCAAGGACGTCCTCGACCGCAAGCTCGAAGGCATTCTCGAAATCTACGAAAAATTCGTCGGCTACGATCCGCGATTGTTCCCGATGAAAGTTTTCCCCGCGATGCACTACACCATGGGCGGAATTTGGGTGGACAACGTAAATCAAGCCACCAACGTTCCGGGCATCTACGCCGCCGGCGAGTGCGAGTATCAATATCACGGCGCCAACCGCCTCGGCGCCAATTCGCTGGTCTCCTGCATCTACGGCGGTATGTTAGCTGGCCCAGCGGCGGTCAAGTACGCCCGCAACCTCGAGAAGGGCTGCGACGCCACCGACGAAAGCGTCTTCGAGCGCGAACGCGTGCGCCAACGCGAGTTCAACGATAGCCTCCTGCACCAGCAGGGCAGCGAGAACCCAATCACCATCTGGAAAGAAATGGGCGAGACGATGACCGAAAACGTCACGGTCATCCGCTACAATGCCAAAATGAAGGAAACTCTCAACAAGCTGGCGTCGCTCCGCGAACGCTACAAGAAGATCAATCTCGCCGATCGCACCCAATGGTCCAATCAGACGTTGCAATTCGCCCGGGAACTCCACGACATGCTGATCCTGGCCGAAGTTATCACCCTCGGCGCGATCGCCAGGGACGAAACCCGCGGCGCGCACTACAAACCCGAATTTCCCGAGCGCGATGACGTCAATTGGCTAAAAACAACTCGCGCCAGCTTCAACGGTGGCAGCATCCGGCTAAGCTACGAGGCCGTAGACACCTCGCAGATCCCGTTGCGCGAACGAAAGTACACGCAAAGCAAGTAGAGGTTTCGAACGGGTTTATTTTTTGTCGTTGGTTCCGAAGTACGCCTTTATCATTATGGTTCACGGTTCCACGCTTTCTTTAGACGTGCCCCACTCTTTCCAGGTTTGGGGAACAGTGGGTGTCTGACTTACGGTTTTGCAGTGGACGGAGGGTGCCCCCACGTTGTTTTCACGGGTGGGTTCTCCAGGTATTTGAATTTGCTGTCTCTTTAGGTTTTGGTTTGGCCGCCGCCGTTGCGACCAAGTGTTTCGTAGTTGAGTGAGTTTCACCGAGGCGCCATGGCTACCAACAGCACCTTCACCGTCAAGATCAAACGCCAGCTCCGGCCCGACGAGCCCGCGCGCTGGGAAGAATTCGAAATTCGTTATCGTCCGCACCTGAACATCATCACCTGCCTCCGCGACATCGCCGAAAAGCCGGTCACCCGCGATGGCCGCGAAGTAGCTCCGATCACCTACGAAGCCAACTGCCTGGAAGAAGTCTGCGGTGCCTGCGCCATGCTGATCAACGGCAAGCCCCGCCAAGCCTGCTCCGCGCTCGTCGATAACCTGGAAAAGCCGATCTCCCTGGCCCCGCTCGAAAAATTTCCGCTGGTCCGCGACCTGCAAGTCGACCGTTCCCAAATGTTCGAGAGCCTCAAGAGGACCAAGTGCTGGATCCCCATCGACGGCACCTATCCGTTAGGCGAGGGCCCCCGCATGGCCCCCGAACTCCAGGAAGTCGGCTACCCGCTCAGCCGCTGCATCAGTTGCGGCAATTGCTTGGAGATTTGCCCCAAGGTCAACGAGCACACCAATTTCGTCGGCGCCGCCATCATCAGCCAGGTGCGCCTCTTCAACCTGCATCCCACCGGCGCCATGCACGCCGGCGAACGCCTCGAAGCCCTAATGGGCCCAGGCGGCATCGAAGACTGCGACAACGCGCAGAACTGCGTAAAAGTTTGCCCCAAAGGCATCCCGCTGACCGAATCCATCGCCGCTGTAAACGGCCAAGTAATCCGCCACGCCGTCTTCGGCTGGCTGCACGGCACCTCCTAATTGATGCTGTGCTTTTGCCTTTGCCGTAGCTTCACGCTTCCACGTCTTAGGAGTGCCCCACTTTTCCCCGATCTTGGGAACAGTGGGTGTTTTGATTTTGGTTCAGTTTTTTGACTTGGGCCGCCGGCGTTGCGGCTGGGTGCCCCCGGGGTCGGATTCACACCGGGGTTCTTTACGCCTTTGACTTGCCTTGAATTTGCTAACCACCAATTCCAAGACTCACAGTGCTCAGCCCAATTCCGGAGGCCCCGTGGTTCGTTGGTTTTTCCCGATTGTGGTAGCGTTATTTGTCGGCCCCACGTGGATCTCACTCGTCCAAGGAGACGCCCCTATCTCACAACGCGCCCACGACCTCCACTTCCGCTCCTTGGTCATCGACACTCACGATGACACCACCCAGCGCCTGATCTACGATCACTTCGATATCAGTGTCCGCCACCACGACGGCGCCATCGACATTCCGCGCATGCGCGAAGGCGGTCTGGGCGCCATCTTCTTCTCCATCTGGATCTCCGGCCACAACCACGGTCCGGAAGCCTCCCGGGCCGCGCTCCAGCAAATCGCCGCAGTCCACGAAATGGTCCACACCCAATCCGCTGACCTAGTTTTCTGCCAAACCGCCCAAGAAATTCGGAGCGCCCACGACTCCGGCCAAATCGCCGTCCTGATGGGCGTCGAGGGCGGCCACATGATCAACAGTAGCCTCGACACTCTTCGCCAATTCGCCAAAGAAGGCGTCCGATACATGACCCTGACCCACAGCCTCAATGACGAGTGGGCCGATTCCTCGACCGGCAAACCCGTCCACAACGGTCTCACCCCTTTCGGCAAAAACGTAGTCCGCGAAATGAACCGCCTCGGCATGATGGTCGACATCTCCCACGTCGCCGACAAAACTTTCTACGACGCCCTGGCCGTCAGCGAAGCCCCCCTGATTGCTTCCCATTCCGATTGTCGGGCGCTCTGCGATGCTCCTCGCAACATGACCGACGGCATGATTCAGGCCCTGGCCGCCAAAGGCGGAGTGATCCAGATCAATTACCACGTCGGCTTCCTCAGCCAGCAATATCGTGACGCCGATTTGGCCGATCCCGGCCTCGATAAGCAGCGCGACGCTATCCTCGAGAAGCGCTGCGGCAAGAACGAAGCGTGTAAGACAATCGAGGGCGAGAAATTCATGCACGAGATGGTCAAGCAGGGTAAGCTGCCTCGTGTAGGGTGGGAGAAAATTATCGAACACATCGATCACACCGTGAAACTGGTGGGCGCCGATCATGTGGGTTTAGGGTCGGACTTCGACGGCGCCAACATGCCCTTCGGCATGGAAGATTGTTCGCAATTGCCGAAGATTACCGAAGCTCTGCTCGAGAAAGGCTATTCCGAATCGGATGTGCAGAAAATTCTCGGAGGCAATATACTGCGCGTAATGGAGCAGGTCCAAGCCACCGCGCAAAGACTGGGAGGGAAGTCTTGAACTTTTACCATCGCACCATTCGCATCGCATTTTGTGCAGTAGCTTTTCATCTCATCGCGGGAGCGCTGGCAGCGCAGACGCCCGATCCAAACACGGCTATGAAGGCTCAGACTAAGCCTGCCACCACTACCCATCCAAGGACATCGACTGTGACCAATTCTGGCTCTTTGCTGCACCCCGCCAGCCTGCACGCGCAGGCTCCGGACACGTACGACGTTAAATTCACCACTACCCACGGCGACTTCACCGTGCACGTCACTCGCGCTTGGGCCCCGCTCGGCGCCGATCGATTCTACAATCTCTGCAAGCACGGTTTCTTTAACAACGCGGGCTTCTTCCGCATCGTGCCCGGCTTCATGGTCCAGTTTGGTTTGTCTGCCGATCCCAAAGTGAATGCGGCTTGGGACATGGCCCGCATCAAGGACGATAAGGTAACCCAGAGCAACACTCCAGGCATGGTCACCTTCGCCACCGCCGGCCCCAATACCCGCACCACGCAAATCTTCATCAACTATGGAAACAACACGTTCCTCGATGGCCAGGGCTTCGCTCCATTCGGCACCGTCACCGACGGAATGGACGTAGTCAAAGGGCTCTACCCCGGCTACGGCGAATCCCCCGACCAAGGCAAGATCACCAACGAAGGCAAGGCCTATCTCGACAAGAACTTTCCCAAGCTAGACTCGGTGAGGACCACCGCAATAGTAGGTGAACCAGTCCACACCGCAGCCCCGGTACATCACACCGGTACAACCGGCGCATCGGGCGCAACCGGCAGTACCGGAAAGAAGACCACTCCACAGTAGTATTGCGCTTCAAACAAAAAGGGGGCGGCCCGAAGACCGGGCCGCCCCGCCTGACATTCCCATAACCGTTCGTAGCCCCGACGATCGCGTCGGAAAAGATCCCATTTCAAATTGTCCCAGCCCACAGCGACTTCCACCGCCGCAACGCGCAGAGCGAAGCTAGCAAATCGCGAGACACAAAAATATCCGGTGGATTGCAGATCGCAGCGAATCGAAGTACCGGAAGGGAATTGCGCTGAGCAAAGCGAAGTGGGTGCCTCAGGTGCCGCTTGCACACCTGGATTCTCTATGTTTTTGACTTTGCCTTGCTGCAAAGCCTAACGTCTAACCTCTAATTCTTCGAATCCCCCTGCTGATGCAGCGGCGGATGCTTCGGAAACCGCGCCGCCCTTTCCAGCTCGCCCATCTCGATCCCAGTAGCCGCCAACTTGCGTCCAATCTCAATATCCGTATTCCGCGCGATGCAAAACAACACGCACTCCGAAGTCAAAATCGGAATCGCCCGTCCCTCCACCTTATCCCCGAACGGCGCGATTTTCTCGGCGTCCTTCAGCACCGCCTCCAGCTCCGAAGAAAGCTGAAACACTTTCTCCTTCGGCGGCCTCAGCCCAGCTTTCGCCGGACCTCCGCTCCGCCGCCGCGCTCCTTTCCAATCCAGCAGCCGCCGCAAACGCGATTTCGGCCCGCGTCTCGCTTGCACCAATTCGTCGTAGTTTCCCAACCAGTATTGCCAGCGCGGAGGACTCAGCTTGCAGAATTGCCGGAAGAAAGCTTCCACCTCGTCGGTTTCATTCCAATAGCAGGAGAGCCGTTCCCAGTTGTCGATATACATCCCGGCCAGCAAGTCCACCACTTCGATCACGTCGGCCGCGCGACTGTTGGCCAGCATCATCGCCAGGCTTTCCGCGCGCGCTAAGTCGCGCGTAAAGCGATGGCGCACGGCTGGCTTCGGCGCTGGATCCCCGGCGGGGGGATGATGATTGTTCCCTGGTTTGGCCATGTCGGTCTGAGAGGTCTCTGAGCCCAGCTTACCAGACTACAACCCCAGTACGGCTACTAGCTCTCGCACCGATGCCGCCGACTTATCAAGGGCCTTCTTTTCCTCGGCGGTGAGCTTGATCTCGATGATTTGCTCGATTCCGCCCGCCCCCAGCTTCACCGGGACTCCCACAAACAGGCCGGAAATGCCGTATTCGCCCTCCAAATACGCCGCGCAGGGCAGGATCTTCTTCTTATCCTGCAGGATCGCCCGCAACATCTCTACCACCGCCGCCGACGGCGCGTAGTACGCCGAACCGGTCTTCAGCAGGTTCACAATCTCCCCGCCGCCCTTGCGGGTGCGCTCGATAATCGCTTCCAGCCGCGCCGGCGGGATCAGCTCGGTAATCGGAATTCCGGCCACCGTCGAGTACCGCGCCAGCGGGACCATATCGTCGCCGTGCCCGCCCAGCACAAACGAATGCACGTTCTCTACCGACACCTTCAGTTCCGCCGCCACAAACGCGCTCATCCGCGCCGAGTCCAGCACCCCAGCCATTCCGATCACTCGATTCTTCGAAAAGCCGCTCACCTGGTAAGCCGCATGAGCCATCACATCCAGCGGGTTGGTGACGATCACCAGAATCGCGCTGGGCGAAAGCTTTACCACTCCCTCCACCACGCCCTTCACCACTTCATAATTCGCTTTCAGCAAATCGTCCCGGCTCAACCCCGGTTTGCGCGGGAACCCGGCAGTCACCACCACCACGTCGCTATTGGCCGTCGCGGAATAGTCGCCTGCCGCCGTCGAGATCCCCGTCGCCTGCGAATCCGAATGCAGTATCGGCGCAGACTCCATCATGTCCAGCGCCTTCCCGGCAGGAGATCCCTCCAAAATATCGGTGAGCACCACGTCCGCCAGCCCCGAATCGAGCACCCGCTGCGCCGTAGTCGAACCCACAAACCCGCCGCCCACCACCGTAACTTTCTTGCGCATCAATTCGCTCCTATATGGCCCGATCCCTATTTTGCCCTTCTGTATTTCGACTTCACGGTTGAACGCTCTTGGGGTGCCCACTCTTGCCCAGTTTTGGGAAGGGTGGGATGTTTCGACTTTGCTGTGAGCTTAACTGGCCGCCACAGCCTTAGGCATATTCTCAATAATCGCCGACGCGTATTCCGAGGTCTTCAACTTCTGCGCGCCTTCCATCATTCTCTCCAGATCGTATGTCACTCGCTTCTGCTGAATGGTCTTGGCGATCCCGTCCTCGATCAGCCGCGCCACTTCCTTCCATCCCATGAAATCAAACATCATTGCGCCCGACAGCATCACCGAACTGGGATTGATCACATCTTTATCTGCGTACTTCGGTGCGGTTCCGTGGGTGGCCTCGAACACGCCGAACCCATCCCCGATGTTCGCTCCCGGCGCCATCCCCAGCCCGCCCACCTGCGCCGCGCACGCATCGGAAAGATAGTCGCCGTTCAGATTGGGCGTGGCGAACACCTGATATTCATCCGCGCGCATCAGCACCTGCTGAAACACCGAATCCGCGATTCGGTCGTTCACCAGGACTTTCTTCTTCCACTGGCCGCGCCCGTGCGTCGCGTAGATGGAATCCAGAATTTGCTTCACTTCCGCGTAAATCGATTTCTTGAAACGCGTCGGTAGCCTGCTCCAGCCCCGGCTCGATCATCGCTGCAATCGCCTCGACCGAAAGCGTTCCGTCTTTGATCCTTGTTGTCCAGAATCCAGCTCTCCCGCTCGGTGACGATCTCGCCGCGGAATTCATCCTTGGCCAGCTCGTAGCCCCAATCGCGGAACGCGCCCTCGGTGAACTTCATGATGTTGCCCTTGTGCACCAGCGTCACCACCCGCCGGCTGTTCTCGATGGCATGCTGGATCGCCCGCCGCACCAGCCGCTTGGTCCCGGTCGGAGAAATCGGCTTGATCCCCACGCCCGAATCTGTGCGCACCTGCTTCGTGCCGCTCTTCAGCATTTCCACGTTCAGAAACTCGATCAGCTTCTTCACTTCAGGCGTTCCAGACTTCCACTCGATCCCCGCGTACACATCCTCGGTATTCTCGCGGAAAATCACCACGTCCATCCGTTCCGGCTCGCGCACCGGGGAGGGGACCCCGCGAAAATAACGCACCGGCCTTACGCAGGCATACAAATCCAGCACCTGCCGCAGCGTAACGTTCAGCGACCGGATCCCGCCGCCCACCGGAGTGGTCAGCGGCCCCTTGATCGCGACCCGGAAATCCCGGATCGCATTCACCGAATCCTGCGGCAGCCACTCCTGAAATTGGTTGAAGGCCTTCTCCCCGGCAAAAATCTCCAGCCAAGCCACCCGTCGCGCCCCGCCATAAGACTTCTCGACCGCCGCGTCGAACACCCGCTGCGAAGCCTTCCAAATGTCCCGCCCAGTCCCATCCCCCTCGATAAAGGGAATGATCGGCGCATCCGGCACTCGCATCTGCCCCGCGGCATACTCAATCGTCTGCCCGTCCTTAGGCACCGCCACCCCGTTATACGTTTCCTTCATAGTCTCAGTCACTCCGTGGACACCCGGGCCAGCCATCAAACAAGCATCGTAGCCCCGACCATCTTGTCGGCAAGGTTCAATCAGCGCCGCAAGAGTGTATCAAAGCCCCGCCGCCGATTTCCACATCCCCCTCCCCGGCCAAGGTCAACGGCACACAGTCAAGAATGGTTGGGCCACGCTGATCTCCCCCGAAACACAAGCATCATAGCCCCGAAAATCCGGTCGGCGATAACCAGCGACGTCTGTCTTTCTGAGCCGCACGGGGCCCTCGGGCGCCTCCATCGCATCGCGGACGCCCGCGATGCGATGGGAGAACTGGAAGCAGTCGCATCCGGGGTGGGCCGGATAGTCTTCGCTCCTTGGATTCGCGTTTTAATGGGTGGCGAGTGTTTGCTTGGCCAGTTCCGTACGGAAGTCTTGCTCTTTTTGAGCTACGAAGGTTTTGTATCCACTCGGGTCGATGAACGGGTTCGCGCTGTCTTTCACGAGCGGATATTTTTCTTCTAACTCGAAGTAGGCGCCATGGGCGCCAAGGAAGATGTCGCATGGCAATGACTTCAAAACGGCCCACATGCGCTCGTAGTCTTCGGCGATGTGCGGATAGGTGTCGTTGTGGACGAGCTTGTAGCCCGAGTTGACATTGGGACTACCAACGATCACTACGTCGTAGGTCCTGCCGCCCTCGGTCACCTTCATGGACCACGTAGTGCAGCCTTTGGTGTGGCCTGGAGTGAGGTGCGCAACGAGCACCGCACCGCCAAGCCTTACTTCGCTGCCATCGTGCAACACGCGATCGACCCTGGTCGGCGGATAAAGAAATTGAGGATCTTTGCCATACTGAAAGTCGGTTCTGCCACCGGATTCGACCACCGGGACGTCGGCATCCATGACCATGTAACGTGCTCCGGTCAACTCCTTGATCTTGGCGCTGCCGGCATCGTGATCCCAATGGGCGTGACTGATGAGCAGAATCTTGGTGTCCTTGAATTTGAATCCGAGTTTTTCGATACTTGCTTGGATTATCGGCACGTTGGATTCCAGGTCACTATTGATAAGAATGTTTCCTCGCGGGGTGGCGACCAGGTAATTCGCCAACCCCTTGCTGCCGACGTAGTACAGGTTGCCTGCGATGCGGAAAGGCGGAAATGGCTCGGTCCAGTCCGGAGGGTTCTGGGCGAATGCGATGCCGGAACAAGGCAAAGCGAAAATCAAGCCGAGCCAAACGATCGCTATGCTTCGCCGCAACTGGCCCTCCCAACAGCACCGCCGGATCGGGTCTACTCCGGGCCGAGTATAAACCGAATCATCGACGTGAGGGTTGGACACCGGCAAACTTTCAAAGCGGACCTGATGTTTGGCTCGGATGGCAGCATCTCAAACACCTTCACCATCGATGAAAAAGATAGAGTCGCCTCCGACGGAAGAACCTACCGCGGCAGCTTCGATTTCAAACTCTGGCCCCCCACGTTTGCTGCTATCGGCGTCGGAACCCCTATCGCGGAGGTCACCGGAACAACTTCCGGGACCCGCATCGAGGTCGATTGACCGGCTCTCAAATCGGAAGACGCGGGCGGCCCAGCCGCGGCGAAGGGGATTCCACCCCATTCTCTTCGCCGCCACCCCCAAAAGCCCTGGCGCGCCATGACTCCGTCGGGCGGGATCGGGCTTGCTTTGCTAACGCCGGCTATGCTTTCGCTTCCGCGGCGCGCCTTCTGGCCGCTCCTTCGGGGTCGGTGATTATGTCGACCCAGTTCGCGTCAGGCTTGACCTCGGTCCCGTAATTGTCGTGCCAGTTCCACCACTTGTACGGTGCACTCTGCGGGTAGCCCGCTGGCGAGTCCTCCCATTCCTCCTGGCGCCCTAGCGGGGTCATATCCAGGTAGCTCCACGTGCTGCCCATCGCTTCGTCGCCGCGGTTGTTGATGAAGTAGGTGCGGAAGATCTTGTCGCCGTCGTGGATGAATACATTGTGGCCGTGCCACTCGTCCACGCCGAAGTCCTTGTCGAAGCTGTCGGTAATGGTGTACCACGGCATCTTCCAGCCCATGCGTTCCTTCACGCGTTCGATCTGGGCCTGCGGGGCACGCGAGGCGAACACCAGGGTGGTGTCGCGAGCGTTCAGATGGGATAAGTGGGCGATCTGATCGGCGCCCAGCGAACAGCCCCGGCAGGCATGGTCCGGCCAGCCGAAGACGCCGGGCTCGAAAAAGGCGCGGTAGAGGATCAACTGACGGCGGCCCTCGAACAAATCAAGCAGGCTCACTTTGCCCCTAGGGCCGTCGAACTCGTAGTTCTTCTCCACGGCCAGCCACGGCATCCGCCGTCGCTCGGCGGCCAGCGCGTCACGAGAGCGGGTAAACGCCTTCTCGTTTACGAGGAGCTTCTGGCGTGCAGCCTCCCATTCCTGTGCGGACACGATCGGCGGTGGGTTGATTCCGAGACGCTCTTTCTGATGTTCCATTTCTCTCTGCCTCCTTGCTTCCATTTTATCTCTCCTTAATTTTCTGAAGCTGAGCGAGCCCATTGGCCTTGAAAAGGCTTCTGAATTTGGCGATGCACGCCGCCACTATTCCTCCCGTCGATCCCGCTCCCGCGGCCATCGCTGCTGCACTTGCAATGCATACTGGGCACATGTCGCCCTCCTCTGAACTTCTAAGTCGTCCGCGCCTCAGTGGGGCCGCGGCGCTTCCGCGCGCTGCCGTACACGATCGTGTATGTACGCCCAGCCCTGCTTGGCCTTTCGGTAGTCCTCCAGAATCAAGCCAAACGACTGATGCCGAAACGTAATGACCGTCACGCCGCCCGATTCCTTCAGCCGATATTGAAGATTGTTGATCACCGGGTTGGACATAAACAGTGGCCCACAAATTTCCAGCAGCGTGGGCTTCTTGATTGCTTGCACGGCTCCCCAGTAATGGCCGTTGCTATCTCCCAGGTCGCGATACCATCTGCCCCCGGGAAAGGCTTCCAGGTTCATGGGCATGGGCTTGTCCGGTTGAGTCTCGTTGTATGGTCCAAGCTGATCCAGCAGCGCGGCAAAAGTCACTTCGATCGACGCGTGCACGCGAATCTCTTCCTCGATATTGATCGTTGTCGCTTCCAGCGATAGTGCGGGTGAACTCACGATTTCCTCCTGGTTTGAAATTCTTCAAGGCTATTGTTCTGGGTCTCGTTGGCCTCGGCCCGTTCCTTGATTCGCAGTAGTTGGTGTTTCCAGAGCTTTTTGAAGGTGCTGGTCCACTCGTGCAGCGGCCGGATCGCCGTAGCGTCCACTTTGTAAAGCATCTGCCGACCCTCCCTGCGGACGTCGACCAGGCCAACACCCTTCAAAACCTTCAGATGCTTCGAAACCGACGGCTGCTCCATCTCGAGGGCGTCCACAATCTCTGTGACCGACCGCTCACGCATCGCGAGATATTTCAGGATGTCGCGGCGGCGCGGTTCGGCTATAGCGTTGAATGCGTCCGAGGTTGTCGCCGCCCTGGCCATGCGTTGAACATATACCCATATAGGAATATGTCAAGCCCTTTTTATAATGGTCGATTCGATCGGACTGCCGAGTATGTGGATCTGGCCCTTAAAGAGGACTCAGTCCGCGTTAGGCCTTCCGCCTTATCACGCAATCCCTTTTGTTGCTTGGTCTTCCCGTAGATAAACACAATTGCCAGGGTGGCTGAAGCCGCGATGATGGCCGCGAGCCCATAAGCGTCCTGCCCGGCGCGCATCAGAACCACCCCGCCGCCGATAGCAGACATACAGACGATGAATCCGTAGATCGGTCCCCGCAGTTGCGCGGTGCAGGCGGAGTCGATGATTTGCTTCTCCATCGCTGGGCGATGTTTCAATTGGCTCTCGGCCATCGCCAGAATTCCTTCCGCGGCGTCAGGAAGTGCTTCGTTATATCTGGCGAGAGCTTCCGGAGGAACGACGGAACCCGTAAGTTGGGAGCGATGCTGATACTCGAAAAGACTGCGACTTAAGAGGCTTTTTGTGATTCGTTTCGTCGCTCACGTTCGGTGCTCTTCGCTACTTCCAAGTTCTAATTGCCCGCAGCCTTCCATGATGTGGTTCCCCACAGTTCGCCAAGGCGGCGCTACTAACGCGTTGAGTTGTCGTACCAACGCAGCACTCGGCAAGCACGCAGCGTGTTCCAGCGGCTTGCGCTGCCGACACCGGTCTCCATTGCCAATGGAATATGTTCGGGATGAACGAGGTTTAGCGGCCAGCGCCCGTTCTGGTGGCGGCGCTCGATCACGGCTTCGATGGCGTCACCGACGCGCCGGTCGGGTTTGATTCCTGCGTTTCGCAAGTAATCGAGTCCGCGCAAAACGTCGTAGTGCCAAAACGTGGGAAAGGAGAAGTGGAGCCAGCGGTTGTCAATCACTTTGCCGGTTCGCAGCGAGCGGAACATGCGGCGATCGAGCAAATAGTTTTCGCCTCTCTTGCGGGCCTTTGCGACTGCCGCCGACTTGCGCCCTGCTCGTTCGTATTCGAGCAGTCCTTCGAGAACGCAGATGGTGGTATGGAACGAAGACCGTCGGCTCGGAGGGCGTTTCGGCGACAAGAAAGGCCATGCTTCACAGTTCCAGCCGCCATCTTCGAGCTGCTCGCCCAGGAGTTGCTTGGCCAGTGCGTCGTTCGGCTTCTTGAAATACGCACCGATGCCGAGGATCCTGCCGTTGATGCAGGGCTCCGTTTCGCCGTGAAGGTAAGGCCGGTTGTTGAGCGGCTTAAACACGAGCCGCTTGTCGACGCGGTCGATCATTCGGCGAGCCTGCGCGCTGGCGGCGTCGAGACCGAGGTCTTTCAAAACTTCAAGGCTGTAGAGGGTAATGAGATCCCACTTCGGCAGGCTGCCCCAGTGGCCGGCAGGGGATTGCAGGGCGAGAAGCTGGGCGCCCCACCCTTCCGTTGCGACGCGCGACCGCTCGGCGGCAATCGCGTCGGAGGTTTCGCCGGTGAGGTCGCTCATCACCTGCCAACGGATGGCCGGGTCAGAATTGAGCAGCCACTGGATGTGCGCGGGTCGGGGCGCGTAATCGTGTAGGCGCATTGGTCGGTTATAGCACGTCAGCCAAGCAACGGATCCACAGCGATTGATGGGCTGGGAAATTTACAGTCGGTTGATTCTTCGCTTCGACGTTGCAGCGCCGCCGTTGTTTTTCGTGCCGCCGTCGGAGCTGGCCGAACCGGAGAATCTCCACGATGCCGTTAGGGGCGAATCTCGGTGCGAGTGCCCACCGCGACGATGTTCCAAGGTTCTTCGATTTCTGGATTGGTTACTGCAACGCAGCCGTTCGTCCAGTCTTTTTGGCGGGGCAGGCTACCCAGCAACGCGTAGTTCTTGGCAAGTTCCGTGGATTTCAATGTCTCCGCCGGGTTTTACCCCGAGCTTTCGGGCGCGTTCCACATCCGCAGCGTTGGGATCGGAAACGTGCAGCGCTAGATGGAACTTGTTCGCTGGATTTTTTCGATCTACGAAATACCTTTCTTTCGGGACGTGATGAGCTCCTTCGCGCTGCTTTGGACCGGGTGAGACGGTGCTTAGTGCGACCTTGTAGGTTTTCAACACTTCGTTCCGCGCATTGGTTTCACGGTGTGGGCGGATTTCTCGATCAGCATCAGGTCCGCAGTGTTCTGTTCGACGCCTTGCTGTGAGCGGGGAGAGCGAACACCAGGAACCCGAAGACGATTGCCGCCGGGGTGGCGCAACCACTCCGGTTGTGGGCATGTGCGACGCGGACGTCGCGGCCTCGTTGCGGCGTGGTCATGACCATCATCCGATTGGGTTGGCTACCCATTTGGGTTGCGGAGGAGTTTACAGCCGAGGTGCGAGATGCCGTTCAGAATCGTGTGGGCGCTACGAATGCGTTCCCATCCTACGACTCGGCGCGGAGGGCGGTGATCGGGTCCACGCGGATGGCGCGGAGGGATGGGGCCAGGCTCCCGACGGCGGTCATTAGCGAGCACAGCACTGTGGCGATGGCGAATGTCGCGGGGTCTCCCGGCGTGACCCCTACTAACAACGAGCGCATCGCTTCGCCTGCGGCGTAGGCTAGCGCTAGGCCGATCAACACGCCTGCGGCGGCTAGCGCTAAGCTCTGTTGCAGCACAATTCTTAAGATGTCGCGCGGCTGGGCGCCTAGCGCGATGCGCACCGCGATCTCCGAGGAACGATTAGAGACGCTGAAGGACAACAGCCCGTGAATACCGATTCCAGCCAGCAGCAAAGCGAGTACGGCGAAGGCCACGACGATTCGGACCTGAACGCTGCGGGCCTCCGTGTTCGATCGCACGATCTCCGCCATGGTGCGCACTCGCGATATGGGTTGCTCCGGGTCGGTGTTGCGAATAATTTGCGCGACGGCGGGCGCCAAACCGCCGGGATTTCCCGAGGTGCGGATCACCAAGTCCCTGGGAGCGTAGAACGGCAGGTAGCCGTCGGCCACCTGCTGATAGGACAGGTAAACTTGCGGCTCGCTAATTCTTTCCAGGCCGCGGACGCGCACGTCGCCGACTACTCCTACCACGGTGCGATCGGCGTAGGCGAATTTGAAATGGCGGCCGAGGGCGCTTTGTCCGGGCCAGTAGCGTTGCCCGAATGAGTCGCTCACCACAGCGGCGACCGGGCGACCCTGGACGTCGGATTCGTCGATGAGTCGTCCCGCGTGGAGCGGGATTTCCAAGGTGGCGAAATATCCGGGGGTAACAAAACGGAGGCTGGCGTTGTGGCCTTCGGAGCGGTCGATGGTCTTGCCATCGATGTCCACTGGCCAAATTCCGCCGCCCATGGTCATCGGCAGGAAGCTGCTATACGCGGCATTGGAAACGCCCGGCAGCGCTTCAATTCCCGACAGTACCGACTGGTAGAACGCCTTGCGTTTGGCGACGTTCTCGTACTGGGGCATCGGAAGCGCGGTTTGCATGGTGAGCACGCCGTCGCCGCGGAATCCTGGGTCGACCGACTGGATGGTCATCAACGCGCGCAGCAGCAGACCGGCAGAGATCAGCAGCACCATCGACAAGGTGACTTCGACCAGGATCAGCGCGGACTGCAGGCCGGCCTTGCGTCCGCCGCCTGCGCGGGTTCCTTCTTTAAGCCCGGTGAGATCGCTGTCGCGCGAAACGCGCAGGGCGGGCAGGGTTCCGAATCCAATTCCGGTTAGCGCGGTGACGATTCCGGCAAAGCACAAAACGCGAAGGTCAATTGTTGGGGCTCCGGAGACCGGCAGGGAGGGGACTAGCCTGGTCAAAATCGGCAGGGCCAAGCTAGCGAGCAGCACGCCGAGCAGGCCGCCTAGCGCCGATAGCACCATGCTTTCGGTCACCAGTTGGCGGACCAGGCGTTCGCGGCCGGCACCCAGTGCGGTCCGCACGGCGAGTTCCTTGTGGCGGGACCATGCGCGCGCGAGGAGTAGGTTCGCCAGATTGGTACATGCGATCAGTAGAACGCACAGCGCTGCACCATCTAGCGCCAGAAGCAGCAGGCGTGAGCTATCGGAGAGCTCGTCGCGCAGGGCATTCACGGTAGCGCCGGTGTGCTCGAGTTCTTTGGGATATTGGAGCCGCAATTGATCCGCGACTACGTTCATTTCGGCGCGGGCCTGCTCCAGGGTGACGCCGGGGCGGAGACGAGCGACGCACTCGACGTAGTTATCGTTGCGGTCGACAAAATTTGGTGCGTCGAACTGAAACGGCAGCCAAAGCTCGACGTCCTGGTCCGGGAAGCGGAACTCCGCGGGCATGACCCCGATCACCACGTAGGAGGTGCCGTCCAATTGCACCTTTCGTCCCAGCACGCCAGCCTCGCCACCGAACGCTCGTTGCCACAACCCATAGCTCAGCACCGCGGTCAGCGGGGCGCCGTTCTGATCGTCCGCCGAAATGATGGGACGTCCCAGCAGCGGTTTCACGCCAAGCGTTGCGAAGAGACTGCCGGTGACCCGCGCCCCTTCGATTCGTTCCGGATTGCCTTCGCCGGTGAGATTTACCAGAGCGCCTGCGGCGCCGCCCATATCGTCGAACACCGTGTTCATCTTTTTCCAATCGCGATAGTCGGCTGGCGAGAGTTCCATCTCCGAGTAGCCGGGGAGATTCTCCCAGACCTTTACCAGTCGATTCGCCGCCGGAAACGGCAAGGGGCGAATGAGCACGTAGTCGGTCACGGAGAACAGTGCAGTATTGGCGCCGATGCCCAAGGCCAGCACCAGAATCGCCACGGTGGTGAACCCGCGCGCCCGGAGGAGGGTGCGAGTGGTGTAGCGAAGGTCCTGGCGGAGAATGTCCCCATGTACCGCCGGGGCGTTGCAGAGCACCTCCCAGCAGGCCGCCAGCCGGGAAGTCTGGCGCTCGGCAAATACCGCGCACATCTGCGCGCCATATTCGGCGCGGAACGAAGCGGGATACAAATGCAGCAGCCCGCGATAGAAACGCATCAGGCTTTCTCCGGGGCGAAGCCCATGCCGCGCGCCAAGCGAACTAGTTTGGCCATACGGGTGGCTTCGGCTTTGGCTACCGCGGCGCCGAGCGGGGTGATGCGGTAGTAGCGGCGGCGTTCGTCGTCTAGCTCGGGGGCCGGGCGGTCGCGCGTTTCGGTGATGAGACCCTGCTCCAGCATGCGTTGGATGGAGCGGTAGAGGGTGCCTGCGCTCAGCTTGAGTTCGCCGCGGGTACGCACCTGGACATCCTGGATGATCGCGTAGCCATGGCGGTCTTCCTCGGCCACGGCCATCAGGATGTGCAGGGTAGCGGATGGTAGAGGCAAGAAGCTCTGGGGCAGGGGTTCTTTGATGGGTGCGCTCATCAGCGTCCATTATAGCCATAGTGGATATAATTGCAATGGCTATATTCGGCCGCCGGCCATCGGGATGGCGAGCCGACGCTGGTCTCTTGCGCAAAACGTGGACAAAGCACCGTCGCCGCGCTACATAACATGGTAGAGCGATGTGCCAAAGAAAACAAATAAGCGAAAGTTGCTTCCAAGTCCGGGGAATGTTTTCGCCGATCTGGGAATTAGCAATGCTGAAGAAAAGCAGACCAAAGTTTGGCTGGACGAAATAATTCAGAATCGAAAGCGATCTCAAAGAACCGCGGCACAACGCCTCCAGGTAAACCAACCCAAGGTTTCCGCTCTATCCCACTGCCCGCCGGACGGTTTTTCGGTCGAATGCCTAACGAATTTCCTGACCGCCCTGGACCGGGACGTAGATATCGTCATTCGAGGCGAGCCGAACTCACGGAAAATTGCCCGTATCGAGGTGATCGCAGCTCACTGCCCCTTCGCTGCTTGCCCATTGATCGCTGGTCCCTCGTTCTGGTTGAATTTAGTCCAGGCGGAAGCTTCGCCGACACCCGGAGTGTTCGATTCCGAGACGGTGGTTGGCGAAAGCGAGCACTCTGGGCCGGCGTGTGCCTAGTAAGTGGCTTGCAATGTGGTGGTTGGAGCTGTGTTCGATTGCCACTTTCGTGCATACATCGTGGATGGCGGAGTTTGGAGGCGTGCCATGGGGATGTTTTGGAATGATTTGCGCTATGCGTTTCGGACCCTTCGGAACAGTCCCGGGTTTGCGGCGGTGGCGGTGCTTACGCTGGCGCTGGGGATTGGAGCTAACGCGGCGATCTTTAGCGTGGTGAATTCTTTGTTTCTGCATCCTCCGGGGATTCCCCGTCCGGAGCGGGTGGTGGCGTTGCGCGCCAAGTACGACAAGCTTGGGCTGCTGAATATTGTGGTGTCGGCGCCGGACTTCGTGCAATTCCGCGATTCGCGAGACGTGTTTGAATCGGCGGCGATGATGACACAGGCGGACTTTAACTACCTTTCCGACTCGGGCCCGCAGCGGTTGGTGGGATCGCAGGTTGGCTCGCAGTGGTTCGACGTTTTTCACGCCAAGGCGATGCTGGGACGTACATTTGTGCCGGAGGAGGACCAGCCCAACGCGAATCACGAGGTGGTGCTGGCGCACGGCGCGTGGATGCGGTGGTTTGGCGGCGATCCAAATATTGTCGGGCGCAGCGTGCAGTTCAACCAGCAGTCCTACAAGATCATCGGGGTGATGCCTGCGTCGTTTGATTGGCCGAACGAGACCGACCTGTGGGCGCCGCTAGGGTTGGCACCTGGGGAATTTCTTGTCGGCAATCGTTATAACGAGAGCTATTTCGCGGTGGCGCGGATCCGTTCGGACGTCACCCTTGCGCGCGCCCAGACTCTGGCGGCGATGCTCACCCAGCAAGACATTCAGAACGATCCGAATGGAAAATTTGGACAGAGTGCCGGCTGGGGAATGTTCGTGGTTCCGCTGAGCGAATTCGTTTTTGGCCAGGTGCGGACGCCGCTGCGCATTTTGCTTTTTGCGGTGGGATTTGTGCTGCTGATCGCCTGCGCCAATATTGCCGGGCTATTTCTTGCGAAGGCGACTGGCCGCGCCAAGGAGTTTGCGATCCGCGCGGCGATGGGGGCGCAGCGTTGGGCGTTGATCCGCCAAACGCTGGCGGAAAGCGTGGTGCTCGCGGCAGCGGGGGTGGTGCTGGGGCTGGTCTTCGCACAATTTGGAATCAGCGGACTATTGGCGCTGGCGCCGGAACATCTGGTGGAACCGGGATCGGTGCCCATCGATCGCTTCGTGGTGCTGTTCACCGCGGGAATCGGGATCGTTGCGGCGCTGCTGTTTGGGATCGTGCCTGCGTGGCACGCATCGAACGTGGATCCCAACGAAGCGCTGAAGGAAGGCAGTGCGGCGACAACCGGAAGCCGGACGCGGATGCGGTTGCGGTCTGCGTTGGTGGCGAGTGAAATCGCTTTGGCATTGGTTCTACTCGCTGGCGCGGGATTGCTGCTGAAAACTCTCGCCAACCTGGGACAAATCGATCCGGGGTTTCGCCCGCATGGGGTGATGACCGCGGCGCTGGCGTTGCCTCCGATGACTTACGACAAACCGGAAAAGCAAATTGCTTTCTTCCAAGCGGTTCTGGACCGGCTGAAGAATGCGCCGGGTGTGACTGCTGCCGGTGCAGGATACCCGCTTCCGTTCAGCAATACCGACGGTTCGGCTTCTTTCCGAATTGAGGATCGTCCCGAGGTGCCGGGTGATCCAGGGCCGCACGGGGACATCCGGAGTGTGACCCCGGGATATTTTGCGGCGTTGGGTATTCCGATACTCAAAGGCCGCTACTTCACCGATGAAGATCGGAAAGGCACGCAGCCAGTGGCGATCATCGACGAGAATCTGGCGCGGCTGTATTGGCCCGATCAGGATCCCATCGGCAAACACCTGCAGCAGAACAGCACCGATCCTTGGTCGACGATTGTTGGAGTGGTCGGGCATATCCGTTTCAACTCGCTTGCGGGTGACGAGACGTCCGGCCAGGACGCGCGGAGCTCAACCAAGGGCTCGTACTATTTTCCGATCGCCCAGTCGCAAGCGACAGCCGCTTTTGTGATTGCGCGAACGCCGGGCGATCCGGGGAACTTGAGCGCAGCGATACAGGAGGCGGTGCACGGAGTGGATTCGAACCAGCCCGTGCATGACTTCCGGACCATGGATACCCGGGTGCGGTCATCGCTGGGGCCGCAGCGCTTTGCGGTGACCTTGCTGGGAGTGTTTGCGGGGATGGCGTTGCTGCTGGCCGCGGTGGGGCTGTACGCGCTGATTAGTTTCTCGGTGGCGCAGCGGACTCGCGAACTGGGGATACGGATCGCCTTGGGCGCCGGGTCGTCGGATGTGCTGCGGCTGGTGGTGGGGCAGGGAATGCGGATGGTCGGCGTGGGGCTGGCGATCGGCTTGACTGCGGCGCTCACCTTGAATTACTTGATGCGCAGTTTACTCTACGGCGTGCATGCGGGGGACCCGCTTACTTATCTGGGAGTGGCGGCGGGGCTGGCGGTGGTGGCGCTGCTGGCGTGCTACTTGCCGGCTCGGCGCGCTATGCGCGTCGATCCGATCGTGGCGCTGCATTACGAGTAGCGTGGTACAAGTATTCCTGCTGGTGTGTGTGTCTGTCTCTGAACTGATTACGACTCTTGATTGACCAGAACTCATCTCCCAACCGGGAATGCCACGGCACACCCTCGTTTACAGAATTGTAACAATCGGCGTGGGGGGTGGGTGCATAATGCACGCCGATTGGCTTTTGCGTCGCCCGCGTTGATGCAGTCTAGGAGTAAATCCGATGGCGTCATTTTCGTTCCTCGACCGAGACAAATCGATTGCGCATCCGGGATTTAGCCGCTGGCTGGTACCTCCGGCGGCGCTGGCTATTCACTTGGCGATTGGCCAGGCCTACGCGTTTAGCGTGTTCAAGATTCCGCTGACCCAGCTCATCGGAATTACGAAATCGGCGGACGGGGACTGGAAGCAAACCCAGGTTGCCTGGATTTTCTCGCTGGCGATTGTCCTTCTAGGGCTTTCGGCGGCTACTTTTGGAAAATGGCTGGAGGGCGTCGGTCCCCGCAAGGCCATGTTCGCGTCGGCGGTTTGTTTCGGGCTGGGATTTTTCATTTCCTATTTCGGGGTGGTGACTCACCAACTGTGGCTACTCTATGGCGGTTATGGAGTGGTCGGCGGGATTGGTCTGGGGCTGGGGTACATTTCGCCGGTGTCTACCTTGATCAAGTGGTTTCCAGACCGTCCGGGGCTCGCTACCGGAATGGCGATCATGGGTTTTGGCGGAGGGGCGATGATTGGCTCTCCGCTTTCGGTCAAGCTCATGGCGCACTTCCGCACCGCGGACGATGTGGGCGTTGGAAAAACGTTTCTGGTGATGGGCACGCTCTATTTTCTGTTCATGATGTTTGGGGTATTTACGATTCGCGTTCCTGCCCAGGGATGGAAGCCGGCGAACTGGACCGCGCCGGTTAAGCCTGCGGCGATGATCACCACCCACAACGTGGAGGTGAATGCTGCGTTTGGCACGCCGCAGTTTTGGCTGCTGTGGATCGTTCTGTGCACCAACGTTACCGCCGGGATTGGCATCATCGAGCAGGCTTCGCCGATGATTCAGGAATTATTTAAGGGCACCATCGGACCGGTGGCGGCCGGGGGATTCGTGGGGCTGCTGAGCATCTTTAATATGGGCGGGCGGTTTTTGTGGTCGTCGGTTTCGGATTACATTGGACGCAAGACTACTTACTTCGTTTTCTTTGCGCTGGGTGCGGTGCTCTACTGGTTGCTGCCATTTACGGGCGCGAATCATCTGAACAGCGTGGTTCTATTCGTGAGCATCGCGGCGATATTGCTTTCGATGTATGGCGGCGGGTTCGCGACGATTCCCGCTTACTTGCGGGATATGTTCGGGACCCACCACGTGAGCGCGATTCATGGGCGGTTGCTGACGGCGTGGTCGGTGGCTGGGGTGATGGGGCCGGTGCTGGTGAACTACATGCGGGAATATCAGTTGCAGCACGGGGTCGCCAAGGCCGCCGCTTACCAGAGCGTGTTGCACTTTATGGCGGGGTTGTTGGTGGTTGGGTTTGTCGCGAACTTGATGGTTAAGCCGGTGGCGGAGAAGTATTGGATCCGTTAGCACGGGGCGCAGAACACCAACACCATGAGGCGCAAACGGATGGAGCAAACACAACGTCAAAGGCGGAGGAGGGTGGGAAATGGGTGCTGATTCGAATGAGAAGAAATCATCTGGCCTTAGCTTGCTGGTCGCTTGGGCGATTGTGGGCGTGCCGCTGGCTTGGGGCGTTTACAACACACTACTGAATTCTATGAAGCTGTTTCGATAGCCGCGCGGTCTGCCATCGGGGTGTGTGCGCGCTGCGCCCTGCGTGGGCCTGGCTACAGTTTGCCGGTCCAAACCAAATACAGAATGATTAGGATCACCAGGCTGACGCCGCCGATCGGATAATAGCCCCAGGACTTGCTGTGCGGCCAGATGGGTAGGCTGGCCACTAAAACCACCAGCACTACCACACTCAGAACTGCCATTAGGAACATGTTGTGCCCCTTCGCGTTAGGACGCGTGCCAGAAGTCTACACTCATTTGGATTCGCGGGGCGGGGATGCTAATGGAGATCGCGGCGCAAATTGCTGTAGGCGTGATCGGGAGCGATCGCGGGCTGCGGAGGTGAGCGGGCCGCTTCGCCCGCTCACCCTCAGTGCGATTGCACCACCCCGAGCACAACCAGGTGCGACTACAACTTCTCGATGCGGATCGAACCGTCTCCGGAGGTTACCGTCAATGGACCTCCGCCGCCGTTCATTTTGCCGTGAATCGAGGAGCCGCTCAGTGAGCCTGCTACCGTCACTGGAAAATCCAGGCTGATGTGGCCGTCGCCGGTATGCACGGACAGGTCAGCGGTGAAATCCGACGGCAGGCGTAGATTCACCCGGCCGTCGCCGGTGTGCAGCGTCCAGCCGCCTCCACCGGGAATCTTGGACCCGGCCAAGGCGTCGGCGTCGATGCTTCCGTCGCCCGATTTCAGATTCAGGGAATCGAATCGTCCGCGAACTTGCACTCGGCCGTCTCCGGTATCGGCCTCCAGTGTGCCATCCAGATCCGCGGCTCCGATGTTGCCGTCGCCGGTGTGCAGCTTTAGGTTGCCCTTGAGCCCGTTCGCGGTGATGTTGCCGTCACCGGTGGTGATGCGGATACTGCCGCTCACCGCCTGCGAGACCACGTTGCCGTCGCCGCTGGAGATGTCCAGATCCGAATCGCTCGGGACGTGCACGGTAATCGCCACGGAGGTACGGCTGCCGCCGAAAAGATGGAAGTGCATCGACGGCACTTTGACGTCCAGGCGAATAGCATCGCCTACCTGGCTCTCGCTGACGTGCACGTCCCCGGGGATGCTGTAACCATCCGCATGCACATCGGCCTGAATCTCGCCGGCGGGTCCGGGAACGACGGTGATGTTGCCGTCGTCGGTGGCAACGTGTATGGAGGGCCTGCCGGTGACGGCGTACTTCTTGGTCCACTGCTCGGCGCTGGCCGGCGACGCGGCCGCCAGGACCGCGAGGGCTACAGCCGCGGCGCATAACAATTTCGCCACACCGGCGGTGAGGCTGGCGCGATGGGTTTGCGAGAGTGCCACGATGATCGAATCGGATTGCCAGTTGAGCTTCGGTTGCCGGGAGCAACGGGTCAGCATGTGTGTGTCCTCCACCTTCGCTATAAGGAACGAAGGCCGGGGCGAAAAAGTTCCGTGCTTTGTGGGGTGGTGCAGTCTGGCACAACCGGCGTGGTTGTGCGCTCTAGTCTTTGCCGGCCCAGCCAGGGATGTCTGTGTCATTACCGACTCCGGGCCGAGGCGGTTTTCGCGTGGGGCTTCGGCCGCAACGCCGCCAGGAAACCGGCCAGGGGCAGGGTGTTTACCACGTCGGATTTTTCCAGCCAACCGCGGCGGGCGGTGATCACGCCGAACTTCATGTAGTTCAAGTTGATGGTGGAGTGCGAGTCGGTGGAGATTACCACTTTGACGCCCTTCTTCTTGGCTTGGCGCAGGTGGATGTCCTTCAGGTCCAGGCGGTCGGGGTAGGCATTGGTCTCGACGATCACGCCATGCTTCTTAGCGGCGTCGAGAATCTTTTCCATGTCGTAGTCGAAAGGCTCGCGGCGCAGAAGCAGGCGGCCGGTGGGATGGGCCAGGATCTGGGTGTAGGGATTTTCGATGGCACGCAGCAAGCGGTCGGTCATTTCGGAGCGGTCTAAATTCATGTAGGAGTGGACCGAGGCGACGACTACGTCGAGCTGGGCCAGGGTTTCATCGGCCAAGTCCAGGGCGCCGTTCTTAAGGATATCGACTTCGATTCCAGCGAGCAGGCGGATGCCATCGACACGCTTTTGCGCGGCGCGAATTTTCTTCATGTGCTCGAGGGTGCGCTTGTCGTCCATTCCGTTGGCCACGGTGACTGCTTGGGAGTGGTCGGTGAGCGCGATGTATTCGTAATCCAGATCGCGGGCTGCCGCGCCCATTTCCTCGATGGTATTTTTGCCGTCGGACGCGGTGGTATGCATTTGCAGGTCGCCGCGAATGTCTTTCAGGGTGACCAACTCCGGGATGGTGCCTGCTTCCGCCGCTTCGATCTCGCCGGAATTTTCGCGCAGCTCGGGTGGAATCCATGCCAGCTTGAGCTTGGCGTACACATCTTCTTCGGTCTTGCTGGCGACGTTACGGGAGCCCTTCAAAGTGGTCAGGGCGTACTCGTTAAGGGTATAGCCCATGTCGTTGGCGCGGCCGCGGAGGGTGACGTTGTGTTCTTTGGATCCGGTGAAGTAGATCAGGGCGGCGCCGAAATTCTTTTTCTCCAGGAGCCGGACGTCGACTTGAAGGCCGCTCACTAGCAGGAAGCTTACTTTGTTGCCGCCGCGGGCCAACACTTCCTCGATTTCCGGGAGTTTCAGGATGTGTTCGGCCAAGGCGTCGATGTCGGCTTGTCCCTCGTGGCCCGGGGCGAGAGTGACCAGCAGGTCGAGGTCGCCGATGGTCTCTCTGCCGCGCCTTAGGCTGCCCGCCGGGGTGACTGATTCTACCGCCGGGCCCGCCTTGCGGATGTGCGCGGAAATTTTGTCAGCGGCAATTTCGGCGGTGCTGATTTTTACCCGGCCGGTGGATTTGCTGAAGAAGGTGGTGGCCTTGAGGATGTTCTGTTCACTCTTCTCACCGAAGCCCGGGAGGTCACGCAGCTTACCCTCTTGGGCTAGCTTGGCGATGTCCGCCACGGTGGCGGCTTTGAAGTGGGACCAGAGGAAGGCTACTTTTTTGGGGCCCAGGGATTGGAGTTTGAGGATGTCCAGCAGGGTGGGCGGGAATTTCTTCAGTAACTTGGCGCGCAGGGTGTATTCGCCCGTTTTCAGGATTTCCCGGATGTGTGCGGCCATGTTGTCGCCGATACCGGGGAGTTCGGTGAGCTGGTTAGCGTCGGCGGCGATGTCTTCGATGCGTTCGTGCATGCCGTCGAGGAGTTCGGCTGCTTTTTCGTAGCTGCGGTAGCGGCCGATGATGGCGCCGTCGATTTCCAGGAGTTGCGCGGTCTCGCGCAGGATGCGGGCTACGTCGCGATTTTCCATGGGGGGATTATACCGTCAGCACGGGGCGCTAAAAACCGAAAGATACAGAGGCGGGATGGACGGCGCAATTCATCAAACCAAAAATCAGAGTCCGATTCAAAAAGAGAGGTGGAGAACCCACCGGCGACTGCAACGTCAAAACCACTTCGACCTCGGATTATTTAGAGGTACGGCGGATTTTGGAGTAGTAGAGGATGCCGGCAACGGATTTGCCGTCGCAGATGGTCCCGTTGCGGATCCATTTTTCGGCTTCGGGGAGGCTTAGAATTCTGGGCTCGATGAACTCGTCGGCTTCGGGGTGGGCTTGGCCTGCGCGCAGGCCCTCGGCCGCGAAGATGTGCATGGATTCCTGGACGAAGCCTGGGGTGGGATAGAGGTGCAGGAGCTTTTTGAAGCGGCGGGCGGTGTAGCCGGTTTCTTCGGAGAGTTCGCGGCGGGCGGCGGTTAGGGGTTTTTCGCCGCGGTCGATGCGGCCTGCTACCAACTCCCACATGTATTGGCGGGCGGAGTGGCGGTACTGGCGGATCAGCAGGATACGGCCGTCGTCGAAAATCGGGAGGACCACTACCGAGCCGGGGTGGACGACTACGTCGCGGGTTACTTCCAGGCCGGCCGGTTCGATCAGGTGATCGCGGCGGACGTCGAATACTGTGCCGTGATACAGGGTCTCTTGGCCGAGCATCTTTTCTGATTTGCCGGCGGCTGGGTGCTTCTGGCTCGTTTTTGTCATCGGTTCGCTTGCTCCCTGGGGCATTTTATCTTATTGCGGCGGGTTCGCGCACCGGGTGCGTTTGGTTGCCCTGGCTTAGCGCGTTCACTTATACTCGCTGAAATGACCATCCACACGTTGATTATCGATGACGAGCGGCCTGCTCGCGACGAGCTTGCTTACCTGCTGAAGAATTTTCCAGAGATTAGCGTGGTTGCGCAGGGGAAGAACGGGCTGGAGGCAGTGGCGCTGATCCGCGAGCACAATCCCGACCTGGTGTTTTTGGATGTGCAGATGCCGGGGCTGGATGGGTTTGGGGTGATCAAGAAGCTGCTGGCCGGAAAGATCAAGATGCCGCAGATCGTTTTTTCCACGGCTTACGATCATTACGCGGTGAAGGCGTTTGAAGTGAATGCGGTGGATTATGTTTTGAAACCATTTGATAAGGAGCGCATCGCCAAGGCGATTCACCGAGCGCAGAAGGTGCTCGATTCGAATCTTTCGGCGGTGGACCGGCTGGGGACGCTGGTCACGCAACTGCAGGGGCAGCTAGGCGCCGGTGTCGCCAGCAAAGCGCCGCAGAAGACCAAGTTGCTGATGAAATCGCAGACGCGGTTGTTGCTGTTGGACGCTGAGGAGATGGTGTACGCGTCGATCCAGGACGGCACGATTACTATTTTTTCGCGGGATATGGAGGGGGTTTCGAATTATAAGACGATCGAAGAGCTTTCGGATACTTTGGATGGGGATGTTTTTTGGCGGGCGCACCGATCTTATCTGGTGAATATCAATCAGATTAAGGAGGTGCTGCCTTGGTTTAAGTCGAGTTACATGCTGAAGATGAACGATAAGAGGGCGAGTGAGATTCCGGTTAGCCGGGCGCAGACGAAGAGGCTTAGGGAATTGTTGAAGCTTTAAGCAGACGGTGAAGGTTGTGGCGGTGGTCGGATTTGGAGTTTTGGAGTCGGAGTGCGTTTGGAGGTTTTTGCGCCGCGAGGCCACGAGGCCGCGAGTCGCGAGTCGCGAGTGGCGACGCTACGACGCCGGTTGAACATGTGCTAGCATCTTGATTCATCTCCTCGATGGACTTTTCTTTCACCAGCGACCACCTACTCATCCGCGATACCGTCCGCCAGTTTATGGAGGCGGAGATGCGGCCGCTGCTGCGCGCCTACCATCACGATGGGAGGTTTCCAGCGGAGCAGATACGCAAGCTCGGGGAGCTTGGATGTTGCGGGATGCTGGTGCCGGAGCAGTGGGGCGGGGCGGGGACCGATACCGTTGCTTACGCGATCATGATTGAGGAAGTGGCGCGAGTTTGCGCATCTACTGCGGTGGCGTTGTCGGTGACCAATTCTGTGGCTGGGGTGCCGATCTTTCGGCATGGGACTGAAGCGCAGAAGGCGAAATACTTGACCCGGCTGTCGCGCGGTGAAATTCTGGGGGCATTCTGCCTGACGGAGCCGCAGGCTGGGTCGGATGCGGCGGGGATTCAAACGGTCGCCGAGCGGCGTGGCGACGAATACGTTTTGAATGGGACGAAAATTTGGGTTACGAACGGTGGGGTTTCGGGGGTGTACGTCGTTTTTGCGAAAACCGATCGTGCCGCTGGTTCTAAAGGCATCTCTGCTTTCCTGGTTGAAGCTGATTTCCCGGGATTTCGCATCACCCGGTACGAAGATAAAATGGGGATGCGGCTGTCGCATTCGGCGGAGGTCCAGTTCGAGAATTGCCGGGTGCCGGCTGAAAATTTACTCGGAGTGGAAGGCGAGGGCCTGAAAGTGGCGCTGGGCGCGCTGGATGGCGGACGCATCGGGATCGCCGCACAGGCGGTGGGGCTGGCGCAAGGCGCGCTGGAAGCGGCGGCGAAATTTGCCAAGCAGCGCCGAGCGTTTGGGAAAAACATATCCGAATATCAAGCGATTCAATGGATGCTGGCGGATATGCAAACGGAAATCGAGGCGGGACGCGCGCTGACGCATTTTGCGGCATGGGTGCGTGATAGCGGTTCGCGGCTGGGCGCGCACGCGGCGCGGGCCAAACTGTACGCTACGGAAATGGCTAACCGCGTGGCTGCCAAGGCCGTGCAGATTCATGGCAGCACTGGGTATTCCCGGGAGAGCGATGTGGAACGCTACTATCGCGACGCCCGCGTCCTGACCATCTACGAAGGCAGCAGCGAAATGCAGCGCATCGTGATCTCGCGCGATCTGCTGCGTACCTCAGGGAGCGCTTCGAGTGTCTGATTCCATCACCCCTCCGGACGGCGTCGAGTCGCCGGTCGCCGGCAACCTTTCTTCCAACGAAAAGCGGCCGCGGGTGCTCAGTGGTATGCGTCCAACCGGGCGTTTGCACATCGGGCACTATTTCGGGGCGCTGCAAAATTGGGTGAAGATGCAGGAGACTCACGACTGTTTCTATTGTGTGGTGGATTGGCATGCGCTGACTACGCACTACGAGGATACCGGGTCGATCGCGCAGAACGTTTTGGAAGTGGCTACAGATTGGCTGGCGGTGGGGCTGGATCCTGAGCGGGCTACGCTGTTTGTGCAGTCCTCGGTGCTGGAACATGCGGAACTGCATTTGCTGCTTTCGATGGTCACGCCGCTGAGTTGGCTGGAGCGGGTGCCTACTTACAAGGAGCAGATTGAAAATCTGCGGGAACGCGATTTGGGGACTTACGGATTCCTTGGTTATCCCTTGTTGCAGACGGCCGATATTGTGCTGTACGGGGAGCCGGATCGGGTCATCGAGGTGCCGGTGGGGGAAGATCAGGTGCCGCACGTCGAGCTGGCGCGGGAAGTGGTGCGGCGGTTCAATACCCAGTTTGGATTTGAGGTTCGCATTCCTGCTGGCAGGGCTACCGAAACGGTGCGGCTGCTGGAAAAAGTTGGGGTGAAGCAGAACGCGATTGAGGCGGCTGCCGGGCATGACGAGCGGATTGTTCTTTTTCGCAAGCGGGCGCTGGAAATTGGGATGGCGAATTTTCTCAGCGAGCTGGGCGAGGACAGGAAATATTTCCGCGTGGGGCAGGTGCTGCGCGAGCCGGACGTGAAATTGACGGAGACGCCGCGACTACCGGGGTTGGACGGGCGGCGGATGGCGAAGAGTTACGGGAACGCGATCTGGCTTAGCGAGCCGGTCGAGGAGATTCGGAAGAAAGTTCGGAATATGCTCACCGATCCGCAGCGGGTGCGGCGGACCGATCCGGGGCGGCCCGAGATTTGTCCGGTGTTTTACTATCACAAGGTGTTTTCGTCGTCGGAGACGGTGGCGGAAGTAGATCGCGACTGCCGGACTGCCGGGATTGGGTGCGTTGACTGTAAGGCTAAGATGGCGAATGGGTTGGTGCGGTGGATTGAGCCGATTCAGGCGCGGCGGAAGGAGTTCGAGGCGCATCCGGGGCGGGTTTGGGATATTCTGGATGCTGGGTCGAAGAAGGCTGGGGTTACGGCGAAGCGGACTATGAAGCGAGTGAGAGACGCGATATTTGATTGGGATTCGGTTCGGAAGGAGCGGTAGAGGCAACGGTATTGTTCGTATGCGTGATGAGAAGTGGCTGGGACCGCGATAGGTCTGCACGCCTACCCTTCGCTGAATTCGCGAAGAGTGGAGCACCCGGAAGAGACCAGCGCGTCGAATCGTAGAAGCGGAAATCTAGAAGGAGGCCCGGATGGCATCACCTTATCGAATTCATTTGCCGATGTATGACGGGCCGCTGGATCTTTTGCTGGATCTGATTCGGAAGCAAGAGATTGATATTCACAACATTCCGATTGCGCAGCTTACGCAGCAATACCTCGAATACTTGAGCAAGCTGGAGGAGTTGGATATCGACGTTTCGTCGGACTTCATTTATATGGCGGCGACGCTCATCCATATCAAATCGAAGATGCTGCTGCCGCCCGATCCGCTGGCTGGTCCGGAAGAGACCATGGATCCGCGGGAGGAGTTGGTGCACCGGCTGCTGGAGCACGAGAAATTCAAGAATGCGGCGCAGCTTCTGTATCAGCGGCAACAGATTGAAGAGCATGTGTGGTCCAAACCGGACAAGTCGTTGTACGGGAGCGAGGGGACTGAGGCGGAACTGATCGTGTCGCTGGTGGATCTGGTTAAAGTGTTTCAGACGGTGCTGGAGCGGAAGAGGGAAGTGCCGCGGATCGAGCTGCACCACGACACTTTTACAATTGCGCAGATGATGGAATCGCTGCGCAAGCAGTTGCACGCGAGCGACGAACCGGTTTCGATGGTTGAATTTTTCCAGGGTTGCCCGTCGCGGCATGCGATGATTGTGGCGTTTCTGGCGGTGCTGGAAATGGTGCGGCTGGAGGCGGTGCTGCTGGTGCAGTCGGAACTGTTTTCGGATATTCGAGTGCGGAAACATAAAATGTTCGACGTGGTTTTCTCGGGACCCAGCGCCCTTTCTCAAATTGAGGAGCAATATCTGTGACCATGACGCCCCAGGAATTGCGGTCGGCGATCGAAGCGATCATCTACGTCGCGGACGAGCCGGCCACGATCGAGCAGCTCGCGCGTGCGCTGGAACTGGAGAAGAGCGAGATTCGTTCCGCGCTCGATGAATTGGTGGCTTCTTACGCTGCCGAGGATCGCGGCATCGAAATCCGCAAGGTTGCGGGCGGTTGGCGGTTCTATACCAAGGCGCAGCACCACGATGTGGTCCGCAAATTTATCAAGAGTTTGCGGCCGCCGCTGCGGCTGACCATGCCGGCGCTCGAGACCCTGGCGGTGATTGCTTACAAGCAGCCTGCGACCGGGCCCGAGATTTCCGAGATTCGCGGGGTGAATACTTCCGGGGTGGTGAAAACGCTGCTGGAAAAGCGGTTGATCACTACCGCGGGGCGCAAGGAAGTGATTGGGCGGCCGATCATGTACCGGACGTCCAAGGAATTCTTGTTGCGTTTCGGGCTGTCGGACGTGGACGACCTGCCGAGTCTGAAGGAGTTCGAGCAGTTGGCTAAGGCGGCGCTCAGCGCCGATGAAGGCATCGCGCCAGTTGAGCCCGAGGATGCTGAGAATATGGAGTCTGGCGGGTCGGCGCAGCGTGCGGAGGGTGCTTCCGCCGTAGATTCGACCGCCGGCGAGCCGGGAGTGGCGCCACAGCTCGAAGCAGTGGTGGATTCTCCCGCCGCCATTCAGGACCAGCCGGTGGCGACAACCGAGACGGCCATTGAGATTGTGGACGTCGAGGAAAGTGCCCACATTGCCGAGCCCGATCCGGAGAGATCGTTAGCCGCCGCTGCTTCGGCAGGGGCGTCAACGCGACATTTGCCATCCGGCGACACATCATCCGGGGAAACCCAGGCCCAAGCTCCGCAGTCCGAAGACGAAGAAGAAATGGAAGAGGGGTCCCGCGCCCAGTAGCCGCGCGCCGGGAACCTCCGGGAAACCGAACCATCGTGCAGGAAAGAATTCAGAAGATTATTGCGCGCGCCGGATTGGCGTCGCGCCGCCACGCGGAAGAGATGATGACCGCTGGGCAGGTGACCTTGAACGGCAAGGTGGTCACCGAGCTGGGCACCAAAGCGGATGCTTCGCGCGATCACATCAAAGTGAACGGCAAGCTGCTGCCTACGGTGACCGCCAAGCCGCTGTACCTGGCCATGAACAAGCCGCCGGAAGTGGTGGCCACCATGAGCGATCCCGAGGGGCGCAAGTCGCTGGCCGGGTTTTTGAAGACGATACCGTCGCGAGTATTTCCGATCGGGCGGCTGGAATATTCGAGCACCGGTTTGCTGTTGCTCACGAATGATGGCGAGTTGGCCAGCGGGATCATGCGCGCGCACAACTTGCGGCAGACCTACATGCTCAAGCTGAAGGGATTTCTTACCCTGGCGGAGTTGAGCAAGATACAAATCACCACCGGGCTGCGGCTGACGCGAGCCAAGCAGGGCGATAACGCGTGGTATGAAGTGACCATGGCGGACGCGCGACGGGACGTCTTGCGCGAGAAGCTGCTGCAGCTTGGCCATCCGGTCGAGAAGACGCGGCGAATACAGGTGGGTCCGGTGGAGATGGGGACGCTTCCGACCGGCGCGATTCGCGAGCTCTTGCCGCGGGAAATTCTGGGATTGCAGAAGGCGGTGAGCGCGGCGGCGCGCAAGCCGCAGTTTATTATGCCGAAGAAAGAGCCGAGGTTTGTTGATACGCGGCCTAGTGATGCGCGACTCAGTCCGCCGGAGGCTAGGACCGTGCCGTTGAGTTATCCACCTCCTCCTAGCGACGCGCCGCCACGACTGCGAGCGATACCGATTAGCAACGTAGGGTTGCGTAGCACGCCTGGGCAGCGTGCGGGGGTTGGCTCTGCGGCGCCTTTTCGCAATGCGGCGGCAGGCAATGCGGGCGGTCGCAGTGGAGCGCCGCGTGAAGGATCGTTTCGGAGTGGGCCGCCGCAGAAAGTGGGGGGTCATGGTGGGCCTCGGCACAGCCGGCCACCGCGTGAGGGATCGTTCCGTGGGGGCTCACCGCGGAACGCGGGGGGCCCTGGAGCGCCAGGACGTAGCGGAACATCACGTCCCAGTTCGTTTCGCGGCGGACCGCCGCGGAGCGGGGCGCACGCGAAGGCGCCGGGCGGGGCAGGGCGGCCGCCTTACAAAAATAATCGTGGACGCGGACCGGCGCCGCCGGATCCTCGCTCAGGAAAATGAATGAGCGCCCCGAGCAACTGGTCCCCGCTTATATCCGAGCCCTTGCTCCCTACCGTCCCGGAAAGCCAATCGAGGATGTCGAACGCGAGATGGGCATAACCGCGGTCAAACTAGCATCCAACGAAAATCCGCTGGGGCCGTCGCCGAAGGCGGTGCGCGCGGCGCAGAAGGCGTTGGCGGATTCCAATCGTTATCCTGACGGCAGCGGATCGCATCTGCGCGCCGATCTTGCCAAGCGCCTGCGCATCGATAAGTCCAACCTGATTCTGGGCGGCGGCTCGACCGAAATCATCGACGTAGTGGCGCACACCTTGCTGCGCGCCGGACTCGACGGCATCACTTCCCAGGGTACGTTTCCGATTTACGCGACGTGCATTCAGGCCACTGGCGCGCGGCTGATCGAAGTCTCGCAGCGGGATTATGTATTCGATTTGGAGGCCATCGCCGACGCGGTCACCTTGCAAACGCGAGTGATCTACCTGGCCAATCCGAATAACCCCACCGGCACGATGTTTAACGCGAAAGCGTTTGAGGCGTTTCTGGACCGGGTTCCGGGGACCGCGCTGGTGGTGCTGGATGAAGCGTACTTCGAATACGTGACCAGCCCCGGATACTCGCGGTCGGTCGATCTGGTTCGCGAGGGGCGCAGCCTGCTGGTGCTACGCACTTTTTCGAAGATTTATGGTCTGGCCGGGCTGCGAGTGGGCTACGGCGTTGGCCCGGCGTCTTTGCTGGATGAGTTGAATAAGGTGCGGCTGCCCTTCAACACTTCTGGGGTCGCGCAGGCCGCCGGGATTGCGGCGCTTAACGATCGCGCGCACGTTCGGCGGTCGCTGGCAGCAAACCGCGCTGGACTGAAGCAGATGACCCGCGGCGCCGCCAAGCTGCCTGGGGTGAGAGTGATCCCCTCGACCGCGAATTTTGTGCTGATCGAGCTGGGGCAGGATTCCGAAGCGTTGGCCGAGCAGCTCACGGGGCTGGGAGTGATCGTTCGACCGATGACCTGGTTTGGATTTCCACAAGCTATTCGTGTTAGCGTGGGCACAGCTAACGAGAACGTTAAATTCCTGCGCGCTCTTGCCGGTCTGCTTGCTCCGCAAGCGGCGGGGCGCGCCCAAAAACGGCGGCCACGTAGGTGATCGAAAACACAGAACCGAATGCCGGAAAATCGAAGAAGTACGATGTGGATCCTACCGGAGAAATTCTGAAGACGAGCAAGGTGATCGCGGTGGTTGGGCTGTCGGCGCGCCCCTTCCGCCCGAGCTACGGAGTTGCGCGTTACCTGCAATCGGCGGGATACCGGATCGTCCCCGTGAATCCGAATGAGACGGAGATCCTGGGCGAGAAATGCGCGGCGCGGCTCGAAGATATTCGCGAAGAAGTGGACATCGTGGACATCTTTCGACGCTCGGAATTCGTTCCGGAGATTATGGCGTCGGCGATCGCCATTGGGGCCCGCGCGGTGTGGATGCAAGAGGGAGTGGTCCATGCGGAAGCGGCCGAGCAGGGGCGGCGCGCCGGGATGTTTGTAGTCATGGATTCGTGCATACTAAAGGAACATGTCAAACGGTTTCGCCTTCCGGCCGATTAGCCAGCGAATTGGCGCGTTGCTGGTCTTCGTAGTGGTACTGCTGCTCCCGGTGATGGTGAGCGGGCAGTCCTCCGATCAGTCTTCGTCCGGGCAGTCGGGTTCGGGGCAATCAGGCTCAGGACAATCCGGTTCCGGGCAATCCAGCTCTGGGCAATCTGGTTCCGGGCAGTCTGGCCCGGGCCAATCTGGTTCGGGGCAATCCGACAAAGACTCGAAGTCGTCTGGGCAGGCGGATAAGGATTCGAAATCGTCCTCGCAGGGTGACAAGAGCGGGCAGTCCGACAAAGACACAACTCCGAAGGCGCAGAGCGGGTCGAATGCCGACGCGCAAGCGGATGCCAAGACCGATCGCGACACGAAATCGGACGCGAGCGACGGCTACAGTAAGCTGCGGGTCCAGATCACCGGCGGGGACACCAACAAGCCGATCGGCAACGCCAGCGTCTATGTGCGGTACGACGAAGCACCCAGCGGGCTGCTGCACAAAACTCATCAGGCCGAGCTGAACTTCAAGTCGAATCAGGACGGCACGGTGAAAGTGCCGAGCGTGCCGCGCGGAAAAGTGTTGATTCAAGTGATCGCGCCGGGCTGGCACACCTACGGCGAATGGTACGACGTCACGAAAGACGAGCAGGTCATCGATATTCACCTGGCAAAACCGCCCCGCTGGTACTAAGGATTTGCGGTACCCTCGAGAGACTCCTGCGATACATTCCTGCGGCGCCAAAAGCAGAATATTGTTTCGAAGATTTAGGTCCGGGAGGCTATAAAAATAATTTCGTGGCGACAGGCTTGAGCTTGTGGCTGGCACGCGCAGACAAGAATGTCTGTTCCACGCGAAAATATTTTTATTTTTCTGTCCGGTTCGGTAGGACGCTTGCACGCGTGTAAATTGTTCCGTGCATTTATTTCCGATTCCGAAAACATTCTGGGGAAAATTTCTGTTTGCACTTCGATGGTGCAAAGAGTATTAAGCCATGTCATTACCGAATGCTGCGGAGCTTCATCGTTCGTTTTCCACAAACTTTTCAACACAACTGTTGAAAACTTTACAACCCTGTAACAATTTATTTCCATCCGCTCGATGGTTGCAGTACTATGCGCGCAGTCGGAAAAAATCTCGCCGCGATTACTGAAAGCCAGCCACTAGCGGCAATCGAAAGAGCGGTTCGTAGCACCGACACTCGTGGCGGCAAGACACTTTGTCGCCGGGCCTCCCGAAAACCAAAGACGCATGTACCGCGCACGTTTCCGACGGTTCTCAGCCCCGGCGGCTGTGCTTATGTGGCGATCGCATCGCAGGCCTGAAGAAGTCCGCCAGTGGAGGGCGTTGAGGGGAACGATTCTACTTGTGGGGCGGTCTGCCCTGCTGCGCACCGACGGCAGCGTCGCTGAGACGCCGACCGGGCGTCGGCGCTACGACGGCTCAGAGCGCCGGCGCGGCAACAAGCTGCTTGCTTTGCGAGCGGCTGACGACCTATTGTAATTGGTGGGAGTATTCATCGCTCGACTGCCGGCGAATCGCTTGGGGCCCCGTTTTCATGCTGGATCTCATTGTTAACGCGGACGACTTCGGACTGACGCGTGGCGTCAATGCAGGGATTATCCGCGCGTATCGCGAAGGCATCCTGACCAGCGCTACGCTGATGGCCAATGGGCCGGCTTTCGATGACGCGGTGGAACTGGCGCGTGCCAATCCGGGGCTGGGGGTGGGCGTCCATTTGGCGCTGGTGGGCGGCCGCGCGGTGGCGCCGCGCCATGAGGTTACCTCGCTCGCGGACCACGATAATCAGCTGCCGAGTACTTTGTTTGTCTTGTTGACGCGGCTTTCCAGCGGCTGGATTCCGACGCGGCAGATTGAACGCGAATTCCGGGCGCAGATTAACCGGGTGCTCGACGCGGGGATCGTTCCGACTCATCTGGATACCCATAAGCACACGCATACTCACCCGCGGGTGATGGAAGCGATGGGGCGGATCGCCAACGAATTCAAGATTCGGTGCGTGCGCAAGCCGTTCGAGGATTTTCGCATTTCGATGTCCAATCGTCGCGCTAACGGCAAGGGCAATACGCGCCAGGTGATGTCGGCGGTGGCTGCCGGCGCTACCGCGCCGCTGTTTCGGTTGCTGGTGAACGCTTACGGTCTGCTCACTCCCGATCATTTTTTCGGCCTCACAGTAACCGGACGGCTGTGCAGCAAGGGGCTGCTGCAAATTGTGGAGAAATTGCCGCAAGGTACCAGCGAGCTGATGTGCCACCCGGGAGTGTGCGACGATGAGCTGCGCCAACTTCATACGCGCTTGCAATCGGAGCGCGAAGACGAACTCTGCGCGCTCACCGATCCCAGCGTGAGACGCGCCGCCGACGCCCGGGGCATCCGGCTGATCGGCTACTCGGAGATTGTCCGTAACCATGCCGCCTGAAATCATTCCCCCACCGCCGAAATACTCGATCGTGGTGCCGCTGCACGACGAGGCCGCCAGCATTCGCGAGCTGCACGAACGGCTGAGCCGGGTGATGACCGGGCGCTACGAGCCGGTGGAATTCGTTTACATCGACGATCACAGTTCGGACGGCACGTCGGGGATCCTCGCCGAACTCGCGGCTATCGATCCGCGCATTATGATCCTGCGGCTCAAGCGCAATTACGGCCAGACCACCGCGCTCGCTGCCGGCTTTGACGCCGCGTCCGGCGAAATCATCATCTCGATGGACGGCGACCTGCAGCATGATCCCTCCGACATTCCGGTGATGCTGGAAACGATGGAAGCGCAGGATTGCGACATCGTCAGCGGGTGGAGGCAGAAGCGGGTCGACAATTTCCTGCTGCGGCGGCTGCCGTCGCGCATCGCCAACTGGATGATGAGCAAGCTTTCCGGGGTGGACATTCACGACTTCGGGACGACGTTTAAGGTCTACCGGCGGGACACGATTAAGGATATTCGGTTGTACGGCGAGTTGCATCGGTTTATCCCGGCGCTTGCGGCGTGGAATGGGGCCACGGTGGTCGAGGTACCCATTCATAACATTGTGCGGCCGGAGGGGAAGTCGCACTACGGGATTTCGCGGACGGTGCGGGTATTTTTTGACATCATTACGATTCGGTTTCTGCTGCGGTACATGAGCCGGCCGCTGCATTTCTTCGGGCCGCCGGGGTTTTTGGGGCTGATGGCAGGGGCGGCGATTTTGTTTTTCTTGTTTATTGAGAAAGTCTTCTTGCGGATGGACCTTATATTGGAACACGGGCCGCTGTTGGTGTTGGCTACGATGTTGTTCCTCTTTGGGGTGCAAGTGCTGGCGGTGGGGCTGCTGGGGGAACTCTTGATGCGGACGCACTTTGACGCTAACCGGCGGCCTACTTATCGGGTGGAACGGATTACGCGGGATTCTCGCGTTAGCCGTGCTTCTGCTTCGCGGTGAGGTGGTGGTGTTGATGGGAAGCTGTGCATAACTGAACGCCCACCCTTCCGCAAAAGCGGGAAGAGTGGAGCACCTGGAAAAGGATAACGGCGTAGAACCGTAGAAGCGTAAGTCAAGAACCCCACGCGTAAAGCCGACGAGTGGGGCACCCACCTGCAACGGCCAATTCAAAACAACCTGCCACGGGCCATTCGAAAGAACCTGCAATGGCCAATTCAAGAGAGTCGCAGAGCTATGTGGGCGGTAAATGTGGATTCTGGTTCGGACACGGGCTATCATCCTGCTTTCTTTTTTGGGGGAACGCGCCATGGCTAGTTCGGGGGTGGGGCCCGCTTCAAAATATTTGCTGGGTACGATCACGCATCGGGAGGATGTGGCTGGCGATTTGTGGAAGATACGGGTGGATCCTGGCGGTGATTTTCATTTTGTGGCGGGGCAGTACGCTACGATCGGGGTTAGCAACGGCGAGAAAATCGTGGAGCGGCCATACTCGATCGCTTCGTCGCCTTACGAGAAGGAGCTTGAGTTTTATTTCGAGCTGGTTCCGCAAGGCGCACTGACCCCGCTTCTGCATCAGCTGGGTGTGGGCAGCCAAGTGTTTCTTCGTAAGTTCGCCAAGGGCCGTTTCACGCTGGACTTGCAAAGCGGGCACAAGAATCATCTGCTGCTTTCTACGGTTACAGGGGTGGTGCCGTTCGTCAGCTTCGTCCGGACCCTGGACCTGGACGCCAAGCAGAATAAATTTCCGGCGGATATCCACCTGTACGCGATTAACGGCGCCAGCCGCTCGTGGGAGCTCGGCTACCAAGCGGAAATGGAGCGGGCCGCCGCGGTGGCGTCTCCGTGGCTTAGCTACTTGCCCACCGTCAGCCGCCCATGGGAAGACCAACCCTGGCGAGGCGAACGCGGGCGGGTGGAAGACGTGCTGCGAAAGTTGACGGATCAATGGGGAATTAAGAGCGAGAAAACTACGGCGTATTTGTGCGGGCATCCGATGATGGTAGAACACTGCAACGGGATTCTTACCCGCATTGGCTTTGACAAGAACAATATTCGCGAGGAGGTCTATTGGATACCGGACAAGGTGGAATGAAGAGCGCGCGGCCGCGTCCACCGAAAGAATTGCTGCGCATCGCTGCGGCGCTTCTCGCCGCGGGGCTCACGCTGTTGGTTTCGCCGGCAATGAAAGCTGCAGCGGATCCGCCACCTGGAGTGAACAGCGGATTCGTCGACGCCGGGCACGGAGTGCGGATTCACTATCTGGAAGCCGGCGCCGCGGCCTCCGGCGATCCTGCCGGTCAGAAGCCTTCATTACTCTTCATTCCTGGCTGGACCATGCCCGCGTGGATCTGGGAAGCGCAGATCGAGTATTTTTCAAAGGGTTTTCACGTGGTTGCGATCGATCCGCGGTCACAGGGAGAATCCACTCACACCGATGATGCCAACAGCCCTGAAATTCGCGCTGCCGACATCCAGGCGGTGATCGAAGACCGCAAGCTGGCGCCGGTGGTACTGATTGGGTGGTCGCAGGGCGTTCCTGACGTTCTGGCGTACGTGGATCAGTACGGCCAGAAAAGTGTATCGGGCTTGGTGCTGGTGGACGGTCTGGCGGGATTTCCCGCCGACGCCGGAATGGCCCAAGCGTTCATGGGCACCTACTCGAGCATGCTAAAGGATCGGGACGCGTACACTCGCGGATTTGTAAAGAGCATGTTCGTGTCCACCCAGAGCGACGAATACATTTCGCGGCTCACGGCCGCGGCCGAGCAGACACCTACTGCGGCGACCATCGCCGAATCAGTGAGCATGGTGGCGATCGACCGCCGGCCCACGCTCGCCAAAATAAGCGTGCCCACGCTGATCGTTACCCCCAAGGGGGGATTCACCGCTTCCTTCGAGGAGGACATGCACAAGCACATCCCCAATTCCCAGATCGAAGAAATGGAAAACGTGGGGCACGCGCTGTTCGTGGACGATCCGAAGGCTTTCAACCACCGAGTGGAAAGTTTCTTGCAGCCCATCTCGAAGTAATCGCGCGAAGTTTTTTTTGGTGGGCGTCCGGGTAACGTCCCCGGGGTTCGTGAGGACGTCGGGGCGCCGGACGCCCGCCACGGCAGCCAGAGATGGCTCCCGAGCTCGATTCTTTGTTGCTTCGTTACTGCGCGTCGGCTAGGTCGGTGCTCTTACTGGCCAGTTCCTCGATGGTGCTGCCAATGGCGCGGAGTGGAGTGGAGACGTGCACCGTCTCCTCAGGATTGTCTACGTCCACGATCACTGAGCCGCCGCTCTTTGAGACGCAGACGTGTTGACCGTCCTGCACTACTTCGACGAAGGTCATATCCCGCTCCTCCTTCAACTCATCGACTGCCGCGCGGATCGCCGGCATCCATGGGCGGAGTTGGTCGCTGGCCTGTTGCAAATGACGGCTGGGGACACAGAATATCGCGGCCGGCGCCAATACTCCGGGCACGATCAGGGAAAGATGGGTCCCCTGGGGACGCTTTTCATATACGCGAACGTGCACCAGCCCTTCGCTCATCGCCACTGTTCCGGCGGTGACCGTCACGCACAGCATTCCTAGACCTAGCTTGGCTAAGATCACGTCTGCCTCCTTACCGGGCGCGCGGCAATCGCGCGCCGGTCAAATGAGAGTCCAAGTCAAAGACCACACATCCACCCAGACATCAAGAGTCAAGAACCCACAGGTAAGACCGACGAGTGGGGCACGAGTGGGGCACCGTCAACGGCAGAATCAAAACTGACGTCATGGACTCGGATGGTTAATTCGAATCGTTCTTGCCGTCGACCCACACGTGTACGGTCTGCTCGGCGTCCTTCACGTTGATGACGAAATTATCGCCGGTGTTTTCCAAGGCGTGCAGGACGGCGTTCAGGTCAATCTCGCCATCCGCCTTGTTCTTCAGGATCGCTTCGACGATCGCAAGCGGCACGGTGACATCCACTTTCTCCGATCCCTTGTCTTTTCCTGAGTCGCCTTTGGAGCGGACGTGGACCACGATGTTGTCGCCTGACTTAGCCACGCGCACATCCTGGTCAGCCTGTTGCACGGTTACGAACTCGTTGTCCGGGGAGTTGCGCACGGCGTCCAGAATTGCTTTCACGTCCACATCGCCGGTGTTGATCTTTCCCAGGTCCACCTTCACTTTTCCGCCCTGCAACTGGCCGTGGTTGATCGCCGGCAGGACTTGCTCGGCGAGCGCTAGGGGCACATTCACATTGACCTTTTCGCCGTCGGTGCCACCGTCCACACGCACATGCAGATACCGCTCTGGGGCGTTCGCTGCGCGCGCCCGGCCTATTCCGGCGACCAGGAACGCTACGGCTACTACCGCCACCATGCCCACTGCTACTGCCGTCCGCTTGTCGATCTTCATCTTCGATCTCCCCGGCCCAGCCGTGTGCAGGGCCTTGCTGCTTTGAATGTACGCAAGCGGGGTTGGGAAAGTTCCGGGACTGACAATTAAATTTGCTGGTTTGGGGGGCTGGGGGCGGCTTCGGGGACGGTTGCGGAGTGGGCTGTCCAGGAAGGAGGAAGGCGTCAGACGGTCCAGTCGGGGGTGTGACCTTAGGCGTTGAGTCGGGCAGGAAGTTAGCTACTTCTTGAAGTAGAGGCCTGCCAACGGGGGTAATTTTAGGTTTAGAGAATAGGGGCGGCCGTCCCAGGGGATGGGCTCGGCGTTTAGGCCGCCGTTGTTGCCTACGTCGGTGCCTTCGTAGTAGGCCGAGTCGCTATTCATGATCTCGCGATAGAAGCCTGGTTCGGGCACGCCTACGCGATAGTTTTCGCGGATCACTGGGGTCAGGTTGCAGGCTACCACTATGAAATCTCCGGGATCGCGGGCGCGGCGCAGGAAAGTGACTACACTCATGTCGCCGTCGTCGGCGTTGATCCACTCGAAGCCTTGCCAGTCGAATTCCACCTGGTAGAAGGCGGGCTCGCGGGAATACGCTTTGTTTAGATCGCTCATCAGGCGATGCAGCCCGCGATGCGTGGGAAATTCCATCAGCGCCCAATCCAGCTCGGTATATTCCTGCCACTCCCGCCATTGCGCCAGTTCCGCGCCCATGAACAGCAGTTTTTTCCCCGGGTGCGCGAAGAAATAGGTATACAGCAGGCGCAGGTTGGCGAATTTCTGCCAGTTGTCGCCGGGCATTTTGGAGAGCAGGGACCGCTTGCCGTGGACCACTTCGTCGTGGGAAAGCGGTAGCACGAAATTTTCGGTGAAGGCGTAAATCATCGAGAAAGTGAGCTGGTTGTGATGGAACTTGCGATAGATGGGGTCGGTCTGGAAGTATTTTAGGGTGTCGTTCATCCAGCCCATGTTCCATTTCAGGTCGAAGCCGAGGCCGCCTACGTAAGTAGGACGCGACACCGCGGGATACGATGTGGATTCTTCCGCGATGGTCATGATCCCCGGAAAGCGCGCGTGGACGACTTCATTCAGCCGCTTGAGGAACGCGATCGCTTCCAGATTTTCGCGGCCGCCAAATTGATTGGGTATCCACTCGCCGGCCTTGCGTGAATAGTCCAGGTAGAGCATGGAGGCCACGGCATCCACCCGCAAACCGTCGAGGTGGTACTTATCCATCCAGAAAAGGGCGTTGGAGATGAGATAGTTCTGTACCTCGCTGCGCCCGTAGTTGAAAACCAGGGTGCCCCAGTCCGGTTGCGAGCCTCGCCGCGGGTCGGCGTGCTCGTACAAATGGGTGCCGTCAAAGAACGCCAGGCCATGCGCGTCCCGCGGGAAGTGCGCCGGGGTCCAATCCAGCAAAACGCCGAGGCCTTCCTGGTGACAGCGATCGACAAACTCCATGAACTCGGTGGGGCTGCCGTAGCGGCTGGTGACCGAGAAATATCCCACGGTTTGGTAGCCCCATGATCCATCGAAAGGATGCTCCATGATCGGCATCAGCTCGATATGGGTGAAACCCATTTCCTTGGCGTAGGGAATCAACTGGTCGCCGAGTTCGCGGTACGTGAGCCATCCCTTTCCGTTTTTCGCGGGCCTGCGCCACGAGCCGAGATGCACTTCGTAGATCGACATGGGCTCGCTGAAATGGTCCAGCTTGGTTCGCGCTTCGATCCATGGAGCGTCGTTCCAAGTGTAGCGGTCGATATCGAAAACTACCGATCCGTTGGCCGGGCGCAGCTCCGCGGCCACGCCGTAGGGGTCGGACTTCAATTCCAAATGGCGATTGATCTGCGACAAGATTTCGAATTTGTAAATCTGCCCCTGGCCGAGCTCTGGCAGAAATATCTCCCACACGCCGGTGGCCCCGCGGTTGCGCATGGGATTCACGCGGCCGTCCCAGCGATTGAAATCTCCGACCACGCTCACACGTTGCGCGTTGGGCGCCCACACTGCAAAATGCACGCCGGGCGCGCCAGAAACCTCGCGAATGTGCGCGCCCAGCTTTTCGTACTTCAGGTAGTGGGTGCCTTCGCCCATCAAGTACAAGTCAAAATCGGTGAGCAGAGCAGGGAAGGCGTAGGCGTCAAAACCTTCGACGGTGCGGCCATCTTTCTCGAGCGACCGCAAGCGGTAGGTAGCCGGGGGAATGGGCTCTCCGAATCCGCCGGCGGGAACCGGCAGCCGTGCTTCGAATAGTCCGTCGTCGTGGATGCGCATCGCGGGGATCTCGCGCCCGCCAGGTCCCCAGATCACGGTGACGGTTTCGGCGTTTGGCTGGAAGGTGCGGATGGCCAGCGAAGCCACGCCATCCAGGGTGACCGGGTGCGGGCCCAAGACTAAGAATGGATCGGCATGCTCGGCGCGGACAATGCGTTCAATCTCCGCCGGAGCAATCGTAGCTCTCCGGACTGGCGCGTTCACGGGCATCCCGGTCGGTTTACTAGCCACAGCTTCCCCCGTGGTTCCCAAGTCTCCCTCCAATTGTACTCCACACTGCGATCCGTATCGAAAATCCTGTGCTAACATCCGGCGTCCGGCGGTACCGGTGTAGCTCCGCGGACCCGGGGCGTAATTTCATAGGAGTGCCAGGATGCATATCGCTTATTTGGCGATAACCGTGGTGGTCGCATTGCTGGGGACCTTTTCCGGGATTGCGAAGATCGGACGCAAGGCCGACGTGGTGAAGATGATCCACGAGGTGATTGGTGTTCCGATGAGGTATTTTTCGCTGCTGGCCCTTGGTGAGTTTGCCGGGGCGATCGGGCTGGTGATCGGCATTTGGTGGCCGCGGCTGGGCGTCGCGGCGGGGATCGGTCTGGTGCTCTACTTTGTGGGAGCCATCGTGTCCCATCTGCGGGTCGGCGACGTGAAAGGTATTGGGCCCGCGGTCTTCATGTTGGTGCTTGCTGGGGGAGCACTCGCGCTTCGTCTTCTGATGATGTGAACTGACTTTTGGGGGAACGGGTGACCGGCTGTGCAGCGGTGGTGGACCACGGCTGACCACTGCGGCGGACCTAACGCCCCACCCTTTGCAAAAAACGCAAAGGATGGGGCGCCCGCAAAGGGTAGGCGTCGAACCGTAGAAATTTAAGTCAAAACGCGCACGGAGAGGAGTTTTATGCATATGAAAAAGAAACTCGTATCGGTCGCACTGCTGGGTACAGCGCTGCTGTTCAGCTCGGGTGTTTCTCGCGCCGCGAGTGCGGCGGCGCAGGCCGAAAAGAAAGTGAAGTCGCCGTCCACGGTGATCCTTGAGGGTTGGAACGATATCGGCAACAAGCTGGTGGCGATGGCTGAGGACTGGCCTGAAGCGAAGTACACTTACCGCCCCAACGATGGAGTGCGCACCTTCGGGCAGGTGTTGTTGCATATCGCCGGAAACAACTACGACCTAATCAATCGGGTCACCGGAAAGAAACTTGGCAATGCGGAGAACGACCCGTCCACGGAAAGCTTCAAGACCAAGGCCCAGATCGTCGATTTCGTAAAGAAGTCGGTGGCCGACGGAGCTGCCGCGATCCAAGCCGGTGGCGATACCGGCGCGCTCCAGAATCTGGAGAGTTGGGTGGGCTACATCGAGCATTCCGGGGAACACTACGGGCAATTGGTGGTCTACTACCGCAACAATAATGTGGTGCCGCCGGATTCCCGGAAAAAGTGAACAAAGAATACCTATGCCTGTTCCATGATGGTACGAACGTACCATTGTGACCGCCCCAGCCTGCCTTTAACCTCTTATTTATGAGGGGGCGGTGCGCCTCCGTCTGCAGTTTTGTACTTAGTACGGACGGGAAGGCGCGGCGAACGGCATGCCTGGGAAGATTTCTCTCGAACAACTCGAAGCCATCGCGGCCAGCGTGAGTGGTGCTGCCAAGCCCACTGATGCGGACGACTCCACCAGCGAATATCCATCGATCGCGGTGGCCCCCTCCAGCGCGGACGAGTTACTCGGGGCGGATTTTTCGATGTACGCCCGTGCGGAGGCGGAACACTCCGCCTACATCAACGCGCTCACCGTTAACAACCCGATCGCCATCGTGGTGCTGGAATCGAATTTACGAATACAGATGGTGAATCCGGCGTTCGAGCGCCTGTTCCAATACGATCAAAGCGAGATCCTCGGCCAGGACCTGGACGCCCTAATCGTCCCGGAATCGGAGCGTGCCGCGGCTCGCGAGCTGAGTGAACTCTCTCGCTCCGGAAAAACCGTTCAAGCGACGCTGCAGCGGCGTCGCAAAGATGGCGAACTGCTCGAAGTCCAGGTAATAGCAGTTCCGCTGCTGGTTGCGGGCGATCTGATCGGGGCGTTCTCGATGTATGAGGACATCACCGAGCGGCGCCGTGCGGAACGAAAATTGCAGGCCGCGGAAGCAAAATACCGCGCGTTGGTCGAGCAACTGCCGGCGATTACCTACTCCGCGGAATCCGGGGCCAATGGCCGGTGGTCGTACGTAAGTCCGCAGATTTACTCGATTCTTGGGTACACGGCGGAAGAATGGATGGCCGATCCGTCGCTATGGCATAGCTGCCTGCATCCCGATGACTGGGAACAAGCGATGGCGCAGGAGCGGCACAGCGAGGCCACCGGCGCCCCGTTGGACTCTGAATATCGGATGCTGGCGCGCGATGGCCGGGTGGTGTGGTTCCGGGATATTGCCAGCGTCGTTCCGGGGGCCGGCGCGCTGCCCGCACGCCTGCAAGGGGTGATGCTGGACGTGACCTCCCGTAAACACGCGGAGATCGCACAGCACGAAGCGGAAGAGCGCTTGCGTAGCATTTTTGAAAATTGCGTCGAGGGAATTTTCCAAACTACGCCAGACGGCCGCTACCTGAGCTTGAATCCAGCTCTAGCCCGAATGACCGGGTATTCTTCACCTGCGGAAAAGCAGGCCGCAGTGCAGGACATCGCCGGCCAGGAATTTGTGGATCCTTCGCGGCGCATCGAGCAACAGCGCCTACTGGAAACCCACGGACGCATCGAGAATTTTGAGTATCAGGTGTATCGGAAAGACGGCGTTAAAGTCTGGCTGTGCGACAACGCTCGCGTGGTGCGTGACGCCGGCGGCAAAACGATTTACTACGAAGGCACCACCGAGGACATCACCCACCGCAAGCGCGCAGAGACCGAGCGTCAGGTAACTTCCGAGATCATCCACGGGATCAACACTACCGACGATCTGGATAGCTTGCTCGCGCTAATCCACCGCTCGCTCAAAAAAGTGATTCGCGCGGAAAACTGCTTCGTGGCGCTGTACGATCCAGCCACCTCCCAGTTCGGATTTCCATTTTTCGCCGATGAATTTGATTCCGCGCCGACGCCCCAGAATCTCGGCCGCAGTTGTACCTCCTACGTCTTCCGCACCGGCCGAGCCATGCTGATTCCGCAAAGAACGTTCGATCGGCTGGCCGCACAGGGCGAGTTGGAACTTATCGGCACGCCCTCGCCTTCCTGGCTGGGCGTTCCGTTGCGCACCCCCGCCGCCACGATCGGTGTGCTGGTGGTGCAGCACTACACGGAGGAAAACGCCTACACTCAACGCGACCTTGAATTTCTAAATTCCGTGGGAGGCCAGATCGCTCTAGCCATCGAGCGCCGCCGTTCGGAAAAAGCGTTGCGCGATAGCGAAGCTCGCTTGCGCGTGCTGATCGAGCAATTGCCCGCGGTACTGTGGACCGTGGACACCAACATGTGCTTCACCTCGTGCCTTGGCGCGGGCTTGGCCCGCGTTGGCATGAAGCCCAACGAGGCGGTCGGGCAGACTTTGCTCCAGTTTTTCGAGACGATCGACGAAGGTTTCACTCCCATCGCCGCGCATCGCCGCGCACTTTTCGGCGAGCCCGTCACGTTTCCGATTGAATGGCGAAGCGGGTCGTACGCTTGCCACGTAGAACCTTTGCGTGGCTCCGATGGCCAAATTCTGGGCGCCATTTGCATGGCTCTGGACGTCACCGACCGCAAGAAACTCGAAGAGCAACTCCGCCAAGCCGCCAAGATGGAAGCCGTGGGCCGGCTTGCCGGTGGGATCGCGCACGATTTCAACAACCTGCTGATGGTGATTCAGGGCTACGCCGAGTTGATGCTCGAACGCATGGGCGAGAACAACCCTATGCGCCGGAACGCCCAGCAGATTCAGGAAGCGTCGCAGCGGGCCACCGCGCTTACCCGGCAGTTGTTGGCGTTCAGTCGCAAACAGATGCTGGCACCGAGCGTGCTGAACGTGCAGAACGTGGTCAACGACATGGAAAAAATCCTGCGCCGGTTGATTGGCGAGGACATCGAATTTCACAACGTGGCTCCGACCAATCTGTGGCGGGTGAAGGCCGATCGCAGCCAGGTGGAACAAGTGATTCTGAATCTCGCAGTGAATTCTCGCGACGCCATGCCGCGCGGCGGAAAGCTGACCATCGAGACCGCCAACTACGAATTCGATTCCGGCTACAATCGCTCTCCCGCGATTCTGGCGCCGGGAAAATACGTGATGCTCGCGGTTTCGGACACCGGCTGTGGGATGGACCCTGAAACGCAGGCGCACATCTTCGAGCCTTTCTTCACCACCAAGGAGAAAGGGCGCGGCACCGGGCTGGGGCTGGCCACGGTCTACGGAATCGTCAAGCAGAGCGGCGGTTATGTATGGGTGTACAGCGAGCCGGATCGCGGCACGACTTTTAAGGTGTTCCTGCCCTGCGTGCAGGATGCGGAAGAAGTGGTCGCCTCCGACGTGACTGAAAATTATCCAGGCGGGTCGGAGACGATTTTGTTGGTCGAAGACGAGCAAGGCGTCAGGGAACTGGCGCGCGAGTATTTGCAGCTCGGCGGATATAACGTTTTGGAAGCTGAGAGCGGACCAGCCGCGCTGGAAATCGCAGAGAAATACGCTGGGACGATTCACCTGATGCTGGCCGACGTGGTGATGCCTGCGATGAGCGGGCCGGAGCTGGCGGACATCATCGCGACCATCCGTCCCGAAACAAAAGTAATCTACATGTCTGGATACACGGAACAAGCCATCGTTCATCACGGTATTTTGCATCCGGATACCATCTTGCTGCCGAAACCATTTACCTGGCAGACGCTGGCCTGCAAGCTCCGCGAGACGCTGGGACCCCGCCCGAAAGTACAGTAGCAGGGCCCGTTAGGCCCTTCTCCAACCCTATTTATTATTGGAAAATTGGTGTATACACCCGATGATGTTCGTCCCGGAACCAAAGTTTCGCGCTCCCATCGAAGTCGAACGGTTAGTTCATCGCGCCCAGGGAAATCCGCTTCGAGGAGCCGTTCGAGATGAATTGGCTGCTCTGGTGCGAAGTGTCCTGGTTAGAATGGTCACTGCGGATAAAGGCCTGGAACTTAAGAGCCAGATGGAAGGGCGAGGAGCCGTCAACAAGAGAGTTTCTGTAGAGGCCGAGGCGTCTGATAAGGATGGAGGCACGGGCGTTGGCGGCGACACGATCCATATGTTGCGGCACGTTTTTGATGGACGCCGGGTCGAATTAGAATTCTATAGTGATAACGGCGGAACAGCGAAGAGATTGCCGCCTCTTTCGGTGTTTGAACTTATCGTGCTGCCGCCTGCGCCGAAAAATGGTTGGCCCTGTTACGGAAAGCGCATCTGAGCATTGCCGAGGGTTTGCATTTCGTTTGTGCGTTTCATCCCTTGTCACTCCCTGACGCGATTTTCATATATTCTTGCTGGCGATTGCGCTGCATCGATGCGATATGACAAAACCGCTGGCGTTTGAAATTTCGGATGAGAAGGAACTGCTGCTGGCTTGTCTGCGGGCGCCTTCGCCGGCGGATTCCGACGCGCAAATTGCGGAATTGCTGAGGCACCCGATTGAGTGGGGATCGCTGATCGAGGACGCCGGCAACCATGCGGTCACGCCGATGGTCTATTTGCGTCTGCGGGCGTTTGAGGAGGCGATCCCGGCCGGGGCGTATGCGGAGCTTGCCGGGTCCTACCGCGCCAATTCGGTGCGTAATGTTTTCCTGGCGGCTGAGCTGTCCAGAATCCTGGTTGGTTTGGCTGCCGCGCAAGTCGAGGCTATCCCTTACAAAGGACCTGCGCTTGCGGCGCAGGCCTATAGTGACCTCACTCTGCGCGCGTTCGAAGACCTCGATATCGTTATTCCGCAGGGCCGCCTGCCCGCTGCCCATGCTGCGATGCGCGAGCTCGGCTTTACCCCGCGCTATCCCTGGCTCCACGAAACTGCGGCTAGCCGCAGTTTCATGCCCGGCGAGTACGCTTATCAAGACGCGGCTGGCCGCGTCTTCGTCGAGATTCACACCGAGAGGACGCTACGGCATTTTCCGCAGCCTCCCGATCTCGACGGATTTTTCAGCCGTTCGGTTGCGGTGAACGTTGGGGGCAGGGAACTGCGCACGTTCGCGCCGGAAGACCAATTGATTTTTCTCGCAATGCACGGCGCCAAGGATTTCTGGGAGCGGCTGGTGTGGATCGCCGACATTGCCGCGCTGCTTCGCGCGGCGCCCAATCTTGACTGGCACACGGCTACTTATCGCGCGGAGTCCACGGGGGTCGGGCGGATGCTTTACGTCGGACTGGGACTCGCCGCGAGTCTGTTGCATGCGCCGCTGCCGCCGGTGGTTCTGCAAAGTATTCGCGCCGACTATCGGGCGCGGGATATCGCCGCGCAACTCGAACGGCGCATCCTCGCGGCCGCTCTGCCGCCCCTGGGGGCGGCAGAGCGCATTCGGCTACGGTACCGGATAGTCTCGGGCCCGGCGAGCGGAACGCGGTACGCGCTGCGCTTGGCCTTCGTGCCCAGCGAGGTCGATTACCCTGCGGCGAAGCTTCCTCGTGTGCTGAGAGCATTTCGTGGAGTGCTGCGGCCATTTCGCGTGGTGCGGAAATACTCGGCGCCCTCCGAGATTCCGCCACCGCCGGAATCTCGGAGGTGAGAACGAGCAGTGTCGTTATGGGAATGTCTTCCGACCCGAGTGCCGGGACCACAAACCACTATGAGTGCGGCGGTGGTGCCGGTTATGTGTGGACGGTGGGGTTTTGAGGTGCGATGTTTTCGGACACGATTGTCGGGGCTGCGGATCGGTTTTGCAGCGGGTGGCGGGATGGCTAGTTTGTTGGGCTTTGTACGTTCCAGCCGGTCACTTCGATGGTTGGGGTGGCGCCGTTTAGATCGCTCAGTTGGTAGGCGGCGCGCAGTTCGCGCTTTTCTCCTGGCAATAGCGAAATGTAATTGTCGTCCCAGATGATGGGCAGCACGTCTTCCCCGCCTTTGCCGCGTGTTAGCTTTACGCGCACTTGAAAGGCCAAGTCCTTGGCTGGATTCTCTAGAGTCACTAGGGATGTGCCATTTTGCCCTGCGGAACTGAAGCTGCTTGCTACGTGCAGGTTTACTGGGGGTAGCGACTGCAGAGCGGTTAGGTCGGCGAATTCCTTTTCTGGCATGTACCACCACGTGCCGTGGTTCCATTCCAGGGTGTCGGGGCGCGTCGAGAGCCAGTAGAAATTACTGCTGGATATCGCGCCGGTCGAGTCCTTCAGGGTCAGCTTCAGAAAATAGGTTCCACTCAGGTCGGCGATCGTTGGAATTGCGAACGCGGTGGTCACACCATCCGCTGCTACTTCGACTGGGGCCCTTCGCGAGAAGCGCTTCGCTAGCTTCATGTCGTAGACGTCGGCATCCAGGGTCAAGCCCTGATAGGCCCTCGGCTCATCGTTCACCACTTGGATGGTGCGGTCGGCGTAGGAATATTGAGCATGCAGCGATTCGCAGGCTCGCTGCGTGCCGTAGAATCCGCCCGCGGCGCGCCAGTAGTAATCGTAGAGGTGCCAGATCGTCGATGGCCAGGCGTTGTTGAGCATCCACTGGATCACGCCGGTGGATTTGTACTTGTTTGCGCCATAGGCTTCGAACATCGCGCGCTCGCCTTCATAGGCCATGGCTTGCGACTTGCGTTCGTAATCGTCGAGGGACACCGCTTTGCCATAGCGCTGCTCGAGTGCATGATCGTAGATGTGGGTATCGTGATACCTGCCGCCGCCAGCGTGAAAATTCCAAAACTCATCAATGGGCCACAGATGCTCCGGCGGCAACATTTGTTTCAGGCTCTCGATGGGAAGGACTGCCGGCCCGGGGCTGGTCTCGGTATTGAAACCGAAGGCGCCGCCGTTTTTGGTATCCAAAGACCAATAATCCGGCGGAACGTAGTCGTAGGGGCCGGTCATCTTCACGCCGCTGGCGCCGCTCACGGAAGTATCTTGCTGCGCGGCGGAAGAGACGACCGGCTTATTCCATTTCACGTCGGTTAACACATCGAGATACGCTTTTTCGACGTCCGGCGGTGGCGGACCGTCGCTGCCGTCGAGCCACATTAGAACGCTGGGATGGGTGCGCAAGCGCAACGCTTGATCGCGGAGAGATTTCGTGGCCACCGAGCGCTCGTCGGATTTCCAGTTTTTCCACTTCTCCCAATGATCGCAACAGCACCAGCCGGGCATGATCAGCAGGCCGTAGCGGTCGGCGAGAGCGAAGAAATCGTCGGCGGGCAGCTTTCCTTCCAGGCGGATGGTATTGAGGTTCATGGCCTTGGCGTAGGAGAAATGGGTGTTCCACTCGGCGGGTGAATCGCGCAGCATCATGTCCTGGGAATAGCCACCGCCGCGAATCAGGATTTTCTTTCCGTTCACCTTGAACAGGCGAGTGGTGGGCGAGGTCAATTCAGAGGTGATCTCATCGATTCCAAAATCCATTGTGGCCACGTCGGAACAGGCCCGGTCAGCGGTGGTAAATTCGATGCGCAGGGTGTTCATGTTCTGCGCACCCATGCGGTAGGGCCACCAGAGCTTGGGATTCTGGAGATTCAGAGCGGGATACTGGGCCGGAGCGAAAATGATGACTTTCGATTCCTTCGGTGCAAGCGAAACATTTTGCTCGAAAGTGACTAGGTTGCCAATCGTGCCGCGCAAGGCTCCCTGCACAGCGATATCGGAGGCGTTGCGCAGTTCGGCTGAAACGGTCAGATGCGCGGCGGCTAAGTCCGGCTGATCTACTTTCGAATCGACCTGCAGATTTCTGACCGCGACAGGTCCGCTGATCGCGACTGAGACGTCGCCCCAAATTCCCATGTCCTTGTCCGGCGGAGCGGGATTCCAATCCACCCAGGTGATTCCCAATTCGTCGGCCTTCGGCGCGAACACCGCCACGGCGATCGCATTTTTCTTTCCGGGCCTGAGCAAATTCGTAACGTCAAATTCGTAGCGGCGGAATGCCCCTGCTGCTTCGCCGGTTCCGGCCAGCTTTTGTCCGTTCACCCAAATATTGGCGCGATAGTTGATGCCCTTGAAATTCAGCCACAGCGTTTTGCCCGCCGCGTCAGCGGCAATGTCGAACTCGGTGCGATACCACCAGGCCACGCGGAACGGGCTATCGGACGGCATTTCCTCGTTCGAAAAATTCGCGCCGATCTTGTATTTCGTTCCGGGGACCGAGCGTAGGTTCATTCCGAAGTATGGGTCGGAGTAGACTTTGTCGGCCACCAGCGCGGCTAGGACGGTGGTGGGGACTGTGGCGAAATACCAGTCCTTGGCGTCGAAGCCCGCGCGGGAGATGGCTGCGCCGTCCGCGGGAACTTTGGCCGAGGATTGGATGGTCCAGTTGTTTTTCAGTGGGATCGGATTTGGATTTTGCGCCCGGGCGGTGATGGTCGCAAGTAGCGTCAGGGTCAGTGCGCAGGCCATGGATTTGACGCACTGGCTGACAAAACCTGGGCGCCCGCGAGATGTTTCTGCTTCTCCGCTTATTCTCCGGCATTCAATCATCGGTACTCCCGGCCCAGGGTTCCGCTTTACACGTCGTCGCCCGCGCGTGCCATATTACCATTCTAAGCTCGGGCTTTGATTCCAGGAGTGACTGGGCCACGACGCCTAGCGGAGCGAGAGGAGGTCGAGGGCGTTTACCTTGGCGCCGGATATGCTTAGACCCCAATGCAAATGAGGGCCGGTGACGCGTCCGGTAGAGCCTACCAAGCCAAGTATTTGGGATGCCTCCACGGTGTCGCCTACTTTTACGGACATCGATTGCAGGTGGCCGTACAGGGTGTAGATTCCCAGGCCGTGATCCAGGACCACCGTGTTACCGGAAAAATAGAGTGGCTCCGCCAGGACCACGCGTCCGCGCTGGGTGGCATGAATGGGAGTTCCAGCCACGGCGCCTACGTCCACGCCCGAGTGGGGGGAACTGGGTTCGCCGTTCAGGACGCGGCGGGAGCCAAAATTTTTGAAGGAAGTGGCGCCTGGGATGGGCATGCGAAATTTGCCTTGCCAAAGTTTTTCCGGGGTGATGGTGGCGAAGATGGCGCGGAGGCGGGCGCCCTGTTCCTGGGCGAGTTTTAGATCTTCGGGGGCGGGTTCGACGAATTGGGGAGCGACCTTGAGGCTTTCCACTTTGTAGTGGCCGTCGGTGACTTGGAATTTCGCCTGGCAAGCTAATGGCGCGCCAGTTGCTGGCATCGCTTCGAGTGAGAGGTCGTACCAGCCTGGACTTTGTTGTAGGTCGATTCCGATTACGGACTGATAGAGGTATGCGGTTTTGGTGGTGGCTGGTGCGGTGTTTGAGGGCCAGAAGGGAACCTCGCGGGTGGCGGCTTTGCCGTTCAGGCCGGGGAGCGGGAAATCGCTCTTCACTTCGAGTTGCAGGAGGTTGCCTTGGGAGACTTGCGTGGCGCTCAGACGCAGGGAGGTGCTTGGGCTGCAGGGTTGCCAAGGGGCTGGTGGTCTGGATCTTGCGCTTTGGGTGGATGGCTTGCGTTGTGCTGTGGATGTTATTGGGTGGGCCAGGATCGAGACCACGAAGGCTGCGGCCCACAGAGGGAGATTCGTCTTTTTCGAGAATTCGATCTTGTGTCTCCCTCGGGCACTTAGGTCTGGACCCCCCTTCCCAGAACCCGGGAAGAGTGGGGCACCCGGAATCGATGAATGGGTCGAGCCGTAAGTCGAAACACGCTTATGCGATCTTTTGCAGGTTGTCGAAGCTGACTTTTAGGCTCTCCAAGGCCTGGAGATCGCCGGAATCACGTTCGACGAAGAAGTGGCGCACGCCGTTGGCTTCAGCGGCGGGAATGATTTCTTTCCAATCGACGGTTCCTGCGCCGACTTCGGTGAAATGGGAAGAGGAGGCCTCCATATCGAAGGATGGCGGGAAACCTGGCTTGCGATCTTTCAGGTGCAGCATCTTGATGCGGGTGGGGTATTGCTTTAGCAGTTGCAGGGGATCCTGGCCGGCCTGAGTGACCCAATAGCAATCCATTTCCAGGCAGACCAGATTCGGGTCGGTGAGCTTCAGTAAGGTCTCGAAACCGGTGACGCCAGCGAAGGGGCGAAATTCGTAGTCGTGATTGTGATGGCCAAACTTCATTCCTGCCCGGTGCACCTTCTCGCCAAACTTGTTGTAGAACTCGGCCGCGCGTTTGAATCCGTCCAGCGAAGTCCACAAATCATTCGGAAGCATCGGGCAGATCAGGAAGTCTAGGCCGAGAGTTTTCGCGTATTCGATGCTGGAGTCGTCCAGCTTTTCGTAATTAAAATGTCCGCTGGGGGCGCGCAGGCCGTGATCGTTGATCATTTTCTCCAGCTCGGGAGCGGGGTGGGTGTAGACGGTCCAGTAAGGTTCCACTTCCTGGTAGCCAATCTTGCGAATTTTTTCCAGTACGGTGGCAAGGTCGCGTTCGGCCTGATCGCGCACGGTGTACAACTGCGCGCCGATCGGGCGATGGGCGGCTGCGTTTGAGTTGAGGAACTTGCTCGCGGCTAAGGCGGCGAGAGTGGCGGCGGAGAGCTGAATGAATTCGCGACGGTTGTTCATGGGCGCTAGATTAGCCCTTGAGCGGAATTCTCGCAACCGTTTGGGGCGAAGACAAGGGCACACGGCAGGTCCCGAGAGCGAGGTCGTCGAAGTAGTTTCGAGGTGGTCATTACTCCCACCCTTTGCAAAAGCGCAAAGAGTGGGGTACCCACGGAAAAGATTCGGGCGTCGAACCGTAGAGACAAAGGTCTCGTGCAGCGGGCCTGTCCGAGTGGCGGCACTACGGCGGCGATACCACGTGCATTTTAGAGTCGTGTTGGGAATTAGTCGGAGGTACCCGGGGAGGGAAGAGGAGCTGCGGACGGCGCTGGGGTGTTTGAAAAGCGGGCCTGCATGGTTTTGAATAAGGCGTAGAGCACCGGGATGAAGATCAGGTTTAGGAAGGTGGCGGCGATCATGCCGCCGAAAACGGTAGTGCCCACTGAGCGGCGGCTAATTTTTCCAGCGCCTTCGGCGAGTACCAGCGGCAACACGCCGAGGATAAACGCCAGCGAGGTCATCAAGATGGGGCGGAGGCGAATTCGGGCGGCTTCCACTGCGGCGTCGACGACGCCCAGGCCCTTTTCGCGCAATTGTTCGGCGAACTCCACGATCAGGATGGCGTTCTTGCTTGAGAGGCCGATCAGCATGACCAAGCCGATCTGGCAGTAGACATCGTTCTGCTGCCCGCGAATGGCCTGGGCTCCGATTGCTCCCAGTAGCGCCATGGGCACCGCCAGCAGCACGATAAACGGCAGCGAATAACTTTCGTATTGCGCGGCCAGTGTCAAATAGACGACCAGCAGCCCCAGGCCAAACAGCAACGCCGATTGGCTACCGGATTGGATTTCTTCGAGCGACAGGCCGGTCCATTCGTATCCGAAGCCTGGCGGCAAAACCTTCTTGGCAATCTCCTCCATGGTTTCGATCGCTTGCCCAGAACTGCGGCCGGGTGCGGCGGAACCATCAATTTCAGCGGAGCGGAAAAGATTGTAATGGCTAATCACTTGCGGCGACGCGGACTGTTCGACATGCACCAGATTGGCGAGCGAAATCATCGTGCCGGCATTGGAGCGGACGTAGAATTGCGGGATGCTGCTGGGCGCGTCGCGATATTTCTGGTCGGCCTGGGCGTACACCCGGTACGAGCGATTATTGAAATCGAAATCGTTGACGTAGACCGATCCCAGATAGACCTGCAGCGCGTCGGTGATCTGGCCCAGCGGTACTTGCAACGATTTGGCGCGTTCGCGGTCGAAGGTGACCTGGACTTGCGGATCGTTGGCGCTGAAGCTGGTGAACAAGCTGGAGAGGCCAGGATTGCTGTTGCCTGCCTGCACCATTTTCGAGGTCGCGTCAGCCAACTTTTGGATCGGCCCGCCGGTCTGGTCCTCAACGATAAAGCTGAATCCTCCGAGCTCTCCCAACCCTTCTACCGCGGGAGGAGGGAAAGCCACCACATTGGCGCCTGAGATTTTGGCGAAGTCCGGACGCATGCGTTCGATTACTGCGACCGCGGTGTGCGCGTCGCCCTTGCGCTCGGCAAACTTGGTCATGCCCCCCCAAACAATGCCGCGATTGGATGCCGCGCCTCCGAAGCTGAAGCCGAGAACGGTAAATGCGCTGTTAACCTCCGGTTGTTTCTGCAGCACCGCTTCCACCTGCCCGGCGATGCCTATGGTGTAGGCGAGCGAGGCGCCTTCGGGCGCCTGGATGGCCACGGTGAAGTAGTCGGAGTCTTCCTGAGGGATGAAGCCCCGAGGCACGCGCTGGTAGACCACATAGGTGAGCGCGAGACCGATCAGAAAGACGATTACTGCCACCGATTCCCAGCGAAGGATGCGGCGGAGCATTTTCTGATAAGCGTTGGTGAACCCTTCCACTCCGCGATTGAATCCGTGGAACACCACGCCTTCCTTGGTGCGGCCATGGCCGAGGAAGAGTGCCGAGAGTGCGGGGGTGAGGGTCAGCGCGTTGAACGCCGAAATGGAAACCGAAAATGCGATGGTGAGTGCGAACTGCCGAAAGAGAATTCCGGTGGTGCCGGGGAAGAACGCGACGGGCACGAACACCGCGACCAGCACCAGAGAAGTAGCCACCACCGCGCCGGCGACTTCTTTCATGGCCACCGAAGCGGCGTTGTGCGGCTCGGTGATTCCTTCGGAGATGTGGCGCTGGACGTTTTCGATGACCACGATGGCATCGTCGACCACCAATCCGGTGGCCAGCGTGAGACCAAACAAAGTGAGCGTATTGATCGAAAATCCCAGAAGCTTAATGAATGCAAAAGTGCCGATGAGCGAGACCGGAATGGTGACCGCAGGGATCAGCGTGCTGCGCCAGTCCTGCAGGAAAACGAAAATCACCAGAATGACCAGGACCACCGCTTCCACCAACGTGTATAGAACATCGCGGATGGATTCGCCGACGGCGGTGGTGGAGTCAAACGCGATGGCATATTTGATTCCCGGGGGAAAGTGTTTGGAGAGTCGTTCGAGTTCGGCTTTGGCCTCACGATCCACGGCCAGGGAGTTGGCTTTGGGAAGCTGGGTGACGCCGAATCCTACCGCGTCGTGCCCGTTGAAGCGCAGCATTGAGCTGTAATCTTCCGCGCCGATTTCCGCGCGTCCGACGTCTTTCAGGCGAACCAGGCTACCGTCGGCGCCCGATTTCAAAATAATATTCTCAAATTCCGAGGGCTCGCTCAGGCGTCCCGCGGCGCGCACGCTCATCTGGTAATTCTGTCCGGGAAGCGACGGAGGCTGGCCCACCTGGCCGGCAGCCACCTGCACGTTCTGCTCCTGCAGCGCGCTCAGGACGTCGGAAGCAGTCAGCCCGTGGCTGGCCATGCGCGGTGGGTCGAGCCACACGCGCATGGAATAGCGGCGCTCGTTGAAAAGCTGGACGCCGGCTACTCCGGGTACCCGCTTGAGGGCATCGGCCACGTAGAGATCGAGATAGTTGCTGAGAAACAGGCTGTCGTACTCGCCATTTTCGGCATAGACTCCAGCGCCAAAAACAAATTGGTTGCCGGATTTCTGGATTTGTATGCCGGTGGTTTTCACTTCGTTGGGAAGCAGGCCGAGCGCGGAGTTGACGCGATTCTGGACATCGACGGCGGCGAGGTCAACGTCGCGAGTGATATCGAAAACGATGTTGATGCCGCTGCTGCCATCGTTGCCGCTGCTGGAGGTCATGTATTTCATGCCCTCGACGCCGTTGATGGCCCGCTCGAGGGGGACGGTGACCGAAGTCTCTACGGAGCGAGCGTTCGCGCCGTTGTAGCCGGCGCCGACGCTCACCGACGGCGGGGCGAGAGTGGGGAATTGCGCGACCGGGAGCGTGGGGATGCACACCGCGCCGGCCAGAATGATCAGCAGCGCGCAAACAGTGGCGAAAATCGGGCGGCGAATAAAAAAATCTACGAACATGACTTGCTGAGCCCACCTTTAATTCTTTAGTGCTGCGACTAAGTCAAAACGCTCACCCTTTTCAAAACCAGGGCACAGTGAGGCGCCCCAGAAGCATGGAAGCGTGATGCAAACTCAAAACCAAAACACCGATTCGACCATGGATCGGAGCGGAGATTGATGTTGAATGAAACAAACCACTACGGTTTCGCGTTGGGCTGCTGCACGGTCTCGGCGACCGGCGCGCCGTCCACCAGGTTTTGGCCGCCCTCGACCACCACATGATCGCCGGGGGCGAGCCCCGAAATCACCGCGTACTGATTGTTTTTGAGTTCTCCCAGCTTGACGATTTTCTGGTGCGCGACTGGGGGCTTTACGCTGGTGTCCACCACGAACGCGAAGAACTGACCGTTGATTCGCGAAACGGCGAGCACCGGCAGCAGCGCTCCCTGATGCACCCCCCATATAATGCGCACGCGCGCGAACTGAGAGGTGCGCAACGCGCCAGAACTGTTTTTTAAGAGTGGCTTTCACCAGCACCGATTGGGTGGTGGTATCCACTTCGGGAGAAATGAAGTCGACATGGGTTTCCGCGGCGACGTCCCCGGCATCGTCGAGAACCTGAATGAGCTGACCGATCTTGAGGGATGGCGCGCGGTCCACCGGGACATTGACGTAGACTTCGAGGTTTCCCGGTTCGTCGATGGTAGTCAGCAGGGTCGAGACGGTCACTCGATCGCCGACGCGCACCGGAATATCGCCGACGATCCCGTTGGTGGGCGACACCACGCTGTAGTAATGCAGTGTGACTTGTCCTTCATTGAGCTGGGCCTCGAGCGCGTGCTGTTGTTCCTTCGCGGTGGCCAGGTTGGTTTGCGCCTGGTCGAGTTCCTGCTTGGCGATCACGCCCGCTTCGGACAACTTCTGGGCGCGGTCGAATTGGATCTGGGCGAGCTCGACGTTGGCCTTCTGCGCTGCGATCGACGCTTGCTGGCCCTGCACCGTGGCTTGCTGCCGCAGTGGATCGATTTCCATCAGTTTGGCCCCGGCCGCGACGCGGTCGCCAGACTTCACCAGAATGCGGGTGACCTGCCCTTCGACTTGGGGATTGAGCGCGGAGGAATGCCGCGATTTCAGGGCGGCCAGAAATTCCGAGTCGTCGGAAATGGGGACGTCGCGCACCACCACCGTTTGCACCGGTGTGGCGGGAATGTTTGGATTCTCACTGGCCTGGTTGCGGCCGCAACCGGCGATCGCTACGCGCCAGCGCGATGGCGGCCAGCGCCAGAAGGATTCCAGCGCGGCGAACTAGCGTCGAGGCGGCCGACAGAAAACGCACCTGTGCGCGAATTGGGGGAATGTGAAGCTCATTAGTAGGAAGATCGGCTCCTCTTACGCAGTCCCTCAATGATAAAAGACGCATCCCTCGGATCGGAAGGGCTTTCGTGGGGCCGCGAGCGAGACTCACTATTGGACTCACCGGCCGGCCCGTAGTTAGCGCGAGATTTACGGGTCCGGCCAGTGGTCCGGGGGAAGCTAGGACGAGGTTTGCAGTCCGATGGGTTTAGCGGCTGGTGTCTGCATGGCTTTCGAGAGACGATCGGCAAGCTGCTTGCGCGCGCGGCTGACCCTCGATTTTAGCGCGTTGATGTGGATTCCGGCGGCGCGGGCGGCTTCCGCGGTGCGCATTTCATGAACGTCGCAAAGTTCGATGGCCAGCCGATAGCGAGGCGTCAGGCATCCGAGCTTGTCGTTGATGAGTTCGCGCAGCTCGGCGGCGCTGCATAGCCGCTCAGGATTGGGGCCGGGGTCGGCAATCTGCTGAGTCACCGGCGCCTCGTCTTCGATGTTAGCGAAATCCTCGAGAGGAACTTCCAGGCGGCGACCGTTTTTCTGGCGGCGGCGCAATGCGGCGTTGATCACAATGCGCGTCAACCACGAAGAAAATTGCGATCGGCCTTGAAAGCTGTGCAGGCTGGTGTAGGCCGAGAGCATGGCGTCCTGCAAAGCGTCTTCGGCATCCTCTTCGTTACGTAGCAGCGAGAAGGCGGTGTGGAACAGGCGGCGGCGGTGGGCTTCGAACAGGTCGGTCATCGCATCGAGATCGCCGCGGCGAGCGCGTTGGACCATCTTCCAATCCTCGGCGGCCCGTCCCACGGGCCAAGCCAGTAGCTCCGCCGCGGAATCGACGCGCTCCTTTGGTGGTGCTTCTGCGGAAGCGTTTACAGCGCGCAGCGATGCTCCGTCGCGTTGCGGTGAGACGTTGAACTGCATAGCCCGAAGTGCGCCCATCTGGTTCCCCCTTAGATCAGGTCCGATTACTCTCAGTAGCCACACGCGAATGTCATCGAGGACTTAGCAAGTGCGTGGCCAAGCGGCAACAGATTGGGAGGTAGTTCGCATGTCACAGATTCTTAGTGACTTGCGGTGCGTTGCGGCGGTTGGTTGCATGCCTTCGAGCAGGTGCTGCGCGTGGCGGGAAGTGCACGTTTAGCCGCTACATTTCCGAGGTGGTGTGTCTGCTACAGGATCACCCTATTTCAATGTACACAATTCTCCCTAAAGGATTTGGCATCGCACGCCGCGCGAGTAGAGGTTTCGCGGCGAGGGAAGTAGGGGGTTACACGCGACCGCGCTCAGTGGAACGCTGTAGCCGCAATTTGTTGGAGCCAAGTAGGCCCCTGGCGGTGGCATCTAGATTTCTAGGCCGCGAGCGGATTGTATTCTCGCAGTCGGGTTGAGGTCCGGGCACTGCCGCGAGAAATAACTGCGCCACAGGGCTGGCTACCACCGCCGGACAACCTTGCAATCTTTTCTTGACAGCGGCGCGGTTGGCTTTTAGCATTGAATGCGTGCCGCAGCTAGGCACACCGCAGTCTCATGCAGAGTGGCTGAGGGTTTCGGGCCCGTTGAAGCCACGACAACCGGATCGGGTGCGTTTGCCCGGTCACAAGGTGCCAAGTCCCGCCCGGTAAGCGGGGGACATGAGATTGGGTTCAGCTCAATTTTCCCATTGAGCCTCTTCCCCCATACCCGGAAGAGGCTTATTTTTTTGCGGCCATGATGTTTTGGCCGGCGAAAGGAAAATTGTTATGAGCGTGCGCTACACACTGAAGTGTCGAGAGTGCGGAAAAGATTGGGGCAACATTCCTCTCTCGTATTGTCAAGATTGCCTGGCGCCGCTCGGCGTCGAGTACGACCTCCCCGCCATCCGTGAAGCCATTACCCGCGATGAAATCGCGCAGCGAGCCGCCAACCTATGGCGCTATGCGGAACTGCTACCCCTCCCTGAAGATTTCCGTTCGGAATTGCCGGTGGGAGGAACGCCGCTGCTGAAAGCGAATCACTACGGCAAAGAATTGGGGCTGCGGCATCTGTTCTTGAAGAACGACGCGGTGTGCTTTCCCACGCTTTCGTTCAAGGATCGCGTGGTGGCGGTGGCGCTGGCGCAGGCGCGCGCGTTCGGATTCGAGGTGGTGAGCTGCTCTTCCACCGGAAACCTGGCCAACGCGGTGGCGGCGCAGGCGGCGTCCGGCGGTTTCCAGGCGTGCATTTTCATTCCCGCGGACCTGGAAGCGGCGAAAGTGGTGAACACCCAAGTCTACGGCGCGCAGTTGGTGCGCATTGCTGGCAACTACGATCAGGTGAACCGGCTTTGTTCGCAGATCGCCGACCGCTTCAAGTGGGGGTTCGTGAATATCAACCTGCGGCCGTACTACGCCGAGGGATCGAAAACGGTCGGCTATGAAATTGCCGAGCAACTGGGCTGGGAGCTGCCCGACAACGTGGTGGTGCCGATGGCGGGTGGCTCGCTGATTACCAAAATTGCCAAGGCCTTCCGCGAATTGGTGGAGCTCGGACTCGTGAAGCCGCGCGCGGTGAAATTTTTTGGAGCGCAGGCCACCGGATGCTCGCCCATTTCCCACGCGGTGAAGGCGGGGCTGGACGAACTGGAACCGCAGAAACCGGCGACGATCGCGCGTTCGCTGGCGATCGGCAACCCCGCGGATGGGCGTTACGCGATCCAGATGATTCGCGCGAGCGGGGGATGGTCGGAAGACTGCTCGGATGCGGAGATCGTCGAGGCCATGAAGACGCTGGCGGAGAGCGAAGGCGTGTTCACCGAAACTGCCGGCGGGGTTACCGCGGGTGTGACCCGAAAATTGGTGGAGCAGGGGCGCATCGGGCGCGACGAGACGACCGTGGTGTGCATCACTGGCAACGGACTAAAAACCACGGACGCATTGGTTGGACAGTATGAATTGGAAGAGCCGATCGCGCCGCGGCTGGCCGCGTTCGAGGATTTCCAGGCCAAGCGGCTGGGCGGCATCACGGTGGGCGCCTGAGATGAACATCACTGTGCACATTCCCACGCCGCTGCGGCGGTTCACCGATGGCGGCAACCAGGTGCAGTGTTCGGCGGTGAATATGGCGGAGCTGCTGCAGCAGCTTGAGCAGAAATTTCCGCAGATCGGTGCGCACTTGAAGGACCAGTCGGGGAAGGTCCGGCCGTTTGTGAATTTCTACGTGAACGACGAGGACATCCGTTTTCTGGGTGGGAACCAGTATGAGTTCAAAGATGGCGACGACGTGTTGATCGTGCCGTCGATCGCCGGCGGCAAGTAATCGCGTTCGTAGCGGCCAAGTGGGTGTTGAGGTGTGCGATGGTATGGCCCGGCGGTCCGCGCTGCTTGGCACCGGCGGGGCGTCGGCGCTACGCCAAGAGTGGCTGCGCTGCGGCTATTGAGCGGCAAGCACCTTTTGGTAGTAGGCCTCGTAGTGCGGAATGATCAGCGTCGAGCAGAAGCGTGCTTGCGCGTTTTTGCGGGCTTGTTCGCCCATGGATCGGCCACGATCCGGACGGGTGAGAATTTCTAGCACATATTTCGCGGCACCGACGACATCGCGCGGATCAACCAGATACCCATCCAGCCCGTGCGTGACTACTTCGGGCACGCCTCCAGTATTGGTAGCCACCACCGGCACTTCGCAGGCCATCGCTTCGAGCGCCGCCAGGCCGAACGATTCCACTTCGCTCGGCAGCAAAAACAGGTCGGCCAGGCCGAGCTTCTGCTCGACATGATCCTGTTTTCCTAGAAATAACACATCGCGCGACAACCCATTTTGCTTGGCCAGGTATTCGGCGGCGCCGCGGTCGGGTCCGTCGCCGACCATCACCAGCTTGGCGCGCATTTTTTCGCGGACCAGCGCAAAAATATTCACCGCATCGGTAATGCGCTTCACGGGACGAAAATTGGAAAGGTGCATCAGGATGGGCTCGCCGTTCGGGGCCCACTGCGCCCGCAAAGCGGAATCGGTAGAGCGTTGATAGAGATCGCAGTTGACGAAATTCGGAATCACTTCGATGGGGCGCTGAATGTCGAATTGCTTCACCGTTTCATTTTTCAGGTAATTCGAGATCGCGGTGACCCCATCACTTTGTTCGATGGAAAATCTGGTAATTGGCAAATAGCTGCGGTCGCTTCCCACCAAAGTGATGTCGGTGCCGTGCAGTGTGGTGATGAACGGTAGGCGCTTGGGGGCCTGCATCGACCGCGCCAGCAAGGCGCTCACCGAATGAGGGATGGCGTAATGGACGTGCAGCAGGTCCAGTCCGACTTCCTGGGCCACTTCTTGCATTTTGACGGCCAGGGCCAGAGTGTAGGGCGGGTGATCGAAGAGCGGGTACGTGGTGACTTCCACTTCGTGGAAGTAAATGCGGTCATGCCAGGAGTTCAGGCGAATGGGCACGGCGTAGCTGATGAAGTGGATTTCGTGGCCGCGCGCGGCGAGTTCGATGCCCAGCTCGGTGGCTACCACTCCCGAACCGCCATACGTCGGATAACAGGTGATTCCGATCTTCATGGGTACGCTGGCTCCTTGGGAGCGGAGTGCATTCTACACTGCGGAGTTCCGGACCGGCTTGCGTGGTTTCGGCGGGCGATGCTAGCCTGCCAGTCCGTCTTCATTGGACGCATGGGAGTGCCAAACGATGCCACGTCTAGATGACAAATTCGCGTTCATCACCGGAGCCGGGACCGGGATCGGGCGGGCCTGCGCGCTGCAGTTTGCGCGGGAGGGCGCAGCGGTGGCGCTGGCCGGTCGACGCCTGGGGCCATTGGAAGACGTTGCGCGCACGATTTCCGGCGCCGGTGGGCAGGCCATGGCCGTGGTGTGTGACGTGACCCAGCGCCCGGGGGTGGAAGAGGCTCTGGCGGAGTTTGTGGCGCACTTCGGAAAAATCAACGTGGTCGTCAATAACGCCGGCGCGGTGGTGGTGGCCGATGCCGAGCACACCTCCGACGAGCACTGGGACCGCATCATCGCCACGAATCTCACCGGGACGTTCATAGTGTCGCGAGCGGCGTTGCCGTTGCTGCGCCGAAGCGGCGGCGGATCGATCGTGAACATCGGGTCCATCCTTGGTGTGGTGGCGCGCAAGGACCGCGCAGCCTACTGCGCTTCCAAGGGCGGGGTCACGCTGCTGACCAAAGCGATGGCCCTTGATCACGCGCACGAAAATATTCGCGTCAACTGCATCTGTCCCACCATCGTGGAGACTGAACTGGGCATGGAATCGATCGACGCCGCACCCGATCCCGCCGCGGAACGCAGAAAACGCGCGCTGGAAATTCCGTTGGGACGGATGGGACGGCCGGAAGACGTTGCGCATCTGGCGGTTTATCTGGCCTCGGAGGAATCCTCGTGGGTGACCGGAGCGGCTCTGCCGCTCGATGGCGGGCTCACCGCTTACTGAGGGCGTCGCAGCTCGGACCAAAGCAAGAAAGCCCATCTCCGGCACCGGAGATGGGCTTTTTGTTGGCCAGGAGGCTAAGCAATGTTTCGATTACGAGGCGTTGGTCCCGCCCTGCGCGGCTTCTTCGCCATCCTTGTACATAAACTTAATCGAGTGCTTAAAAATTAGCAGGTTGGGGCTGCCGTAACGCGTCAATTTGATGCAGTCGTGGTCGTACCATTCCAGCGTGCCGCGCAACGTCTCGCCATCCAGTAGCACCACCGCGACGGGGGAGCGGGACTGCATCTGTTTGACGTAGTAAAAGTTTTCGGCGTGCGTTTGCTCGGGCGGCGCGGGCTTTTTCCGCGGCGCGGGTCCACCGGAATTTCCCCCACCGGCGTTCCCCGCGGCCGGCCGTGCTGGAAAAGAAGGTTCCTTCATTTCGGTTATAGAATGGCGGAATAATTTTCGATTTACCATGAGCTCCCCCCTTTTGGAGACTCTTATAATTCGACTCACCGCGCGTTTCGTTCCCAAATGTCAAAGCGGCCGGGCAGGAAATGACCGCCGGATCAACGCTGATGCATAGAAATGGCGACGGCATCCAAGCCTAGCTGGCGGCTTACGTTACGCCGTAGGCGGCGGTGCAGACGGTCCAGATTCGCTGCCGAGTTCGCCACCCACTCCAGGTTTACTTTTTTGCCGAGGCCCTCTAGCTCTCGCCGGAGGTCCGGATTACGTGGGAACCATGCATTCTGGTCTTGGGATAACTCCAGAAGGTCCGTGAGCAGACTATAAAATAGTTCGAGCACGTTTTCAAACGATTCCTTCTCCTGCTTGGCGAGCTGCGCGGTGGCGGCGAAAACTTCGCGATAATTGGCACCGTTGTAGGCGAGTTCTATGAGTCGCAAAACTTCCCGGCGTAAACGTTCCGATTCTTCCGAATCGAACTCGAGGGCCACACCCGGGGAGCCGCAAGAGAGCTGGGCGGCGAGATGGCGGGCAGCAGGTTTCAGTTCAGTACGTTTGGACAAAAATTCTTCCACTTCTTCCCCCGGGACGGGCGCGAAGTGAAATTGCAGGCAGCGCGAACGAATGGTCGGGAGCAGGGAATCGGGACTGATGGCGATCAAGATCAGAGTGGCGGACTCCGGCGGCTCTTCCAGAATTTTCAGGAAGATGTCGGCGTCGGTGTAGCGCATGGTGTCGGCGCCATCCAGGATGAAGACGCGGCGGCGGCCTTGCGGCTTGAAATTTGCGGCGCGCTGGACGGCGCGAAGTTGGGCCACCCGAATCATCGGGCGCGCCACCGGCGTTTTGAGTCGAACCGGGTCGGGGAAAATCGCCCAGACGTCGGGACCGGTCTCCACGATCAGCGGCACGCGCTCCACCGTTCCAGCGTCGGCGCCCTCGCCGCGCTCCGTAAGGGCCTGCGCGATAAGGGTTTTCGGGTCGGCCAGGCGGCTGATGCGGCGGCAGGAGTCGCACTCGCCACAGAAATCGTCTTTCAGCCGCTGGCAATTGGTGGCTTGGGCGAACATGCGGGCCAGGGTGAACTTGCCGACCCCGCGCGAGCCGGTAAAAAGCATGGCGCTAGGCTCGCGGCTGCGCGCGAGCATGCCGCGCAGAGCGGTGACGATGCGTTCGTTGCCGAGGAATTCGTGGAAGGGCATGTTGGGTATGAAACTACATCACTTCTAGGATGCGCGGCAAACGGTTAGGGTTTCAGGATGCGGGAATCGACCGCGGCCATCACCCGGAGGTGCAGCACTTCGGGAGACTCGAGGAGGGAAGTTTTCTTGTCGAGGCACTCGATAGTCACCCATCGCGGGTCTCTGGCCAGCTTTTCGTAGATCGCGGCGGCAGTGCGCAGATGACTGTGATCGGCTTCCAGGATGTCGTGGCGGCGGGTGGTGTAGTGACGTGCTTTCTTTTGTCCTACCAAGTGCTGCGCCTGGCGCACCGGGACCCGGAGGAAAATCACCAGATCTTCGGCCGGGATGCCGTAAATCTGGAACTCGAGTTTAGTGAGCCAGCGGATGAAATCTTCCCGCTGGGCGGGTGGAACACGCGCAGTCTGATGCGCCAGATTGGACGCGGCGTAGCGGTCGGCCAGCACGACGCTGCCTTTGGCGAGCGCTGATTCGATTTCCCCGCGGGCTTCGAAGCGGTCGCCGGCGTACAGCAGCGCAGAGAGGTGCGGGTCGATCTTGGCGCCGAATTTGCCGTCAAGGAATTGGCCGGCGAGCAGGCCGAAAAATGCGTCGTAGCGGGGGAAGCTAATGGAAGTGTGCGGGATACGGCGGCGGGTGAGCGCGGCGGAAAGCATTTCGATCTGGGTGCGCTTGCCGGAGCCGTCGATGCCTTCGACGGCGATCAGTTTTCCACGGGGGGGCATGGGCAGAGAAATTGTAGCATGGGAATCCGGGAGGGTTTTGCGGCTCGATTTCGGTTGCGGTCAGTGGGTAGTTTTGAAAGGACGAGACGCCCACCCTTCCCGAAGCCGGGGAAGAATCGGACACCCGGAAAAGATAAGAGTATAGAACTGCAAACCGAAAAGATGAAACCGTAGAAACGAAAGCTAGGGATGGCCTGAAATCGAGAACAAACCAAGGGGCCGAGTCGTGCTTCGGCCCCTTATTATTTTTTGGCGCGCAATCTAGCGTTTGTCACAGCGCGCAGCAGACGCTCTTGACTTCAGTGTAGTGCTCGAGGACTTCGTGACCCATCTCGCGGCCCCAGCCGGACTGCTTGTATCCACCGAATGGGAGCGCGGCGTCGAACACGTTATAACAGTTGATCCACACGGTTCCGGCGCGGAGCTTGGCTGCCAGGGCGTGCGCTTTCTTGATGTCGCGCGTCCAAATCCCAGCGGCCAGACCGTAGATGGTGTCGTTGGCTCGGGCGACGATCTCGCTTGGGTCGCGGAACGGAATCGCCGTCACCACCGGCCCGAAAATTTCCTCCTGCACCACCTTCATTCTTTCGTTGGTGTTGACCAGCACCGTAGGCTTCACGAAATAGCCCTTGGTGCCTTCGCGGGAGCCGCCGGTGACCGCCTTGGCGCCCTCCTGCTTGCCCGATTCCAGATAGCCGCAGACGCGATTCATCTGCTCCTCGGACACCAGCGGACCCATGTCGCTATCGGGATCGAATCCCGGACCGACGCGGATTTTGCTGGCGTTATTGGCGATGCCGTCGACCACTTCGTCGAAGATCTTCTGGTCGACGTACAGGCGCGACCCGGCGCAGCAACACTGGCCGTGGTTGAAGAAGATCGCGCTGGCGGCACCGGGGATCGCGGCTTTCACATCGGCGTCTTCGAGGATGATGTTGGGAGACTTGCCACCGAGCTCCAGCGAAACCTTTTTCAGGTTGCCGGCGGCGGCGTGCAGAATCAGCTTGCCGACTTCGGTGGAACCGGTGAAGGCCACTTTATCGACGTCCGGATGGGAGGCGAGTGCGGCCCCGGCGGTTTCGCCGTAGCCCGAAACGATATTCACCACGCCGTCGGGGAATCCAGCTTCCTGAATCAACTCGCCCAGCCGCAGCGCGCTTAGCGGGGTTTGCTCGGCAGGCTTCAGCACGATGGTGCAGCCGGTAGCTAACGCCGGGCCTAGCTTCCAGGCGGCCATCAGCAGCGGAAAATTCCAGGGGATGATCTGACCGACCACGCCCACGGGTTCGCGGACGGTGTAAGCATGGAATTTTCCTTGTTTGGCGAGGCCGAGGCTGATGGTATGGCCCTCGATCTTGGTTGACCATCCCGCGTAGTAGCGGAAATGATCGACGGCCAAGGGAACATCGGCGGATCGCGCGATTTTCAGGGGCTTGCCGTTGTCAAGCGACTCGAGCTGAGCGAACTCCTCGGCATATTTTTCGAGCAAGTCGCCCAATTTCCAGATCAGGCGCCCGCGTTCGGAGGGCGAAATTTTTGACCACGGACCGGTCTCAAATGCGGCACGCGCGGCCTTCACCGCACGGTCGATATCTTCCTTGTCGCCCGCGGCGACATTGGCCAGCACTTCGCCAGTCGCGGGATTGAAGGTGGGGAAAGTCTTGCCGGACGCGGCTTCCACCCACTTGCCGTTAATGAGAATCTTGCCGGTCTTGGATACGAATCCAGTAACGTTGACATCAGGCTGTACGACTGCGGTTGCCATGTGTTCTCCTCCGCGAACTTAAGATAAACGTCCCGTCATTCAAGCTGGGTACGCACGTGGGCGGGCTTGTCAATCTCGTCAGCTCTTGCGAAAAACATATGCCCGCGAAGGGCCGGTGTCAACTGGGATTGCCGGACACATCCACGGCCCGGATCCTCATTTCCGTGATGGATTCTTTTTACAAGGCACTATTCGACTCGGCTCCGGAACGCGTGGTGGCAGAGATCGACAAGCCATAGGACGATCGCCAGCGCATGCAGTTTCTCACGCGCCCTCAGCGGCGACGCAAGGGGCTGCGCACCTGGGTATTCTGGGCGCACGAAACGTATGATCTCGGCAAACCATCCGGAAACCCTGCAAACGTGGTGCCTCTAGACTATAATCACCCGCGCTTATGGCCCTCACCCCTGGCACAAAACTTGGTCCCTACGAAATTCGATCGCCGCTCGGCTCCGGCGGAATGGGTGGGGCGTATCGCGCTGCGGATTCGAAACTAGGCCGAGATGTCGCGATGAAAGTGATTTTGCGGGAGTTTGCCCAGGACACCCAACTGATGGCCCGCTTCCAGCGGGAGGCGCAAGTTCTCGCATCCCTCAACCACCCCGACATCGCTGCGGTCTACGGTCTTGAAGACAGCGGGGGAGTGCGCGCGCTGGTGATGGAACTGGTTGAAGGACCGACGCTCGCCGACCGGATTAAGGAAGGCGCGATCCCGCTGGCAGAAGCGTTGTCCGTCGCCAAGCAAATTACGGAAGCGCTTGAATACGCGCACGAGCACGGCATCGTTCACCGCGACCTGAAGCCGGCCAACATCAAAGTCACGCATGACGGGAAGGTCAAGGTGCTTGCTTTCGGGTTGGCCAAAGCACTGCAGGTCGATGCCGCACTGGCGGACATTTCCAATTCTCCTACCACGACAAACAGATTCTCGCAGCAGGCGGAGTTCGATAGCTTGCCGAACCCGACTACGCCGCTCTATCAGGCAAGATGAAACGCCGAGCGCCGAATAAGCGCCTAGGCTCCAGCATGTCCTTGATGAATGCACCTCGAGTGCTAAGCCGGCACCGTGATTGACTCTCCTCCGACCGCGGATCAGCCGTCCGCTCCTAAGGCAAGCCTCGCCCGTCAACTGGGTCTGTTCGACGTGACCATGCTGGTTATGGGCGGGATCGTCGGTTCGGGCATATTCATGAATCCCTACGTGGTTGCGCAACGGGTGCATACCCCGACGTTGATCATGGCCGCCTGGATTTTGGGCGGGTTGGTAGGAGTGGGAGGCGCCTTCATCTGGGCCGAATTGGCGGCCACGCTGCCTGCCGTCGGTGGTCAGTACGCTTACTTGCGCGAAGCCTATCATCCAGCGGTGGCATTTCTGTACGGATGGGTGTTGCTGTTGGTCATCCAGACCGGTGGCATGGCAGTTGTGGCGATCACCTTCGCCCGATACTTTATCGAGCTCACCGGATTGCAGCCGCGTGAGTGGGTCGTTGCTGCGACGGCACTCGCGACCCTAACGCTGATCAACTGTTTGGGAGTAAAAACCGGCGGACGTACCCAGAGCGCGTTGATGGTGATGAAGATCGTCGCCATCGGTGCGCTGGTGATCGCCGGGCTGGCGTTGACCGGTAAGCACGCCACGATAAGTACCGCGGCGGAGCGGGACTGGACGCTGACATCGTTTGGCGCGGCGATGGTGCCGGTGTTATTCGCCTACGGAGGGTGGCAGACCGCGAACTTCCTGGCGGCGGAAGTGAAGGAGCCAAAGAAAAATCTGCCTCGTGGGCTGATGTTCGGAGTTCTTGGCGTGGTGGTGTTGTACCTCGGCGTGAACTGGGTGTGCCTGCGCGCGCTAGGGGCACAGGGGCTGGCCACAACGACCACGCCCGCCACCGCGGTCATGCGCATCGCATGGGGGCAACGGGGCGCGACGTTCATTGCGGCGGCAATCGCCATCTCGACGCTGGGCTTCCTCAGCCAGGGGATCCTGACGGCGCCCCGCGTATACTTTGCCATGGCCGATGATGGCCTGTTCTTCCGCGCGATTGCTTGGCTCGATCCGCGCACTCGCGCACCGGTGGTGGCCATCATCCTGCAAAGCCTGTGGACCATGGTGATCGCGCTCTCCGGACGCTACGAGCAGATTTTGAATTACGTTATTTCCATGGATTTTCTATTTTTCGGGCTCACTGCGACCACCATCTTCGTGTTCCGCCGGCGGGCCGCGCGCGGCCAGATGAACGCCAGCGAAGGTTATCGTACGCCCGGCCATCCACTGAGCACGGTGGCGTTCGTCGCGATATGCTGGTGGGTGGTTGGGAATACGATCTACCGCTATCCTGAGAATAGCCTGATCGGTTTCGTTCTGCTGCTGGCGGGCATTCCGGTGTACTGGTTCTGGAGCCGGCGAGCAGCCTCGCGATCGGTTAGTTCGTGACTGAAATTTCCTGCAATCGGGAGAACCAGATATGAATGGTTTGCGAGCGGACGCTGTCTCGCGCTATATAGCCTGGGCCAAAGTGCACTCCAAGGCGCGCTTTAACCTCGCGGTTAGTGGCATTTTGGACTATCCATTGGCCGAATTGCCGGTGCGCATTGAGGATCTCGAAATCGGTGGGAACTGGCCGTACGGTTATCCCCCGCTGATGGAGCGGTTGGCGGCCAAGGCCGGCGCACCTACGGAATGCGTCGTCTACACTCTGGGTGCAACGATGGCCAACTTCGTAGCGCTGACGGCACTCGTCCACGCGGGTGACGAGGTACTCGTCGAGCAGCCCACCTACGACCCGCTGCTCGCCATTCTCGATCACATTGGGGCCGAAGTATCTCGCTTCGAACGGCGCGCGGAAGACGGATTCAAGCTGGACCTGAGTGAACTCGAGCGCAAACTCACCCCGCAAACCCGTCTGGTGGTTCTTGGCAACCTGCACAACCCCAGCAGCACTCTCACCGATGAAACTACCATGCGGGAAGTTGGGGCGATTGGCGGCCAAGGTGGGCGCACGCGTTCTGGTGGATGAGGTGTATCTCGAGACGCTGTTCGACCAATCGTGGAGGCCCGCGTTTCATCTGGGAGCGAATATCGTTGTTACCAGCAGCCTGACCAAAGGCTACGGGCTCAGCGGCATTCGCTGTGGTTGGATTCTGGCGCAGCCCGATGTGGTGGGTCGCATGTGGCAGGTGATCGATTTTACATACGGAGTCCCGGTGCATCCCGCCGAACTCCTCGCGGTCATCGTGCTTGATAATCTCGGTCGGGTGCGCAATCGCGCTCGTGTGCTGCTGGAAACGAATCGTATCCTGGTCAACGATTTCCTCGCCTCATATCCGGAGCTCGAGTGTGAACCAAGCCGCTTCGGCACTACCGTGTTTCCCCGGCTGAGCGGTGGCCGCACCGAAGAATTTGTGCGCATCCTTCGCGAGCAGTTCGAGACCAGCGTAGTGCCCGGAAAATTTTTCGAGCAGCCGCAGCACGTTCGCATTGGGTTCTGCGGAACTACCGAGACGGTGCGGGGAGGGCTCGAGCGCCTAGGCGCAGCGCTGGAATCGTTTCGCGGGTTGTCTCGCTAGGTTGATTCCGGCGTTGTTCGCTGCGCGACGTCCGAATTTCGGATGAGGTGGAAACTAGCGGGGTTGTTGCAAACGGAGGCGGCCGCGTATAGATTGGCGGTCGGCCGCTGAGTCAAAATGGAAATCCGGCAGGGCCGCGCTAACCCTGGCAGTTTCACGGAACGAATGATTTTGAGGGAGACCGCTTGCGCCAAAGTCGAAACGCTCTTTTCCTCCTCCTGTTTTTGCTGGTCTTAGCGGGCTTCACCCGTGGGGGCTACCCGCCTGCACAGAATCAGCCATCCACGGGTTCTTCGGTTCCGCCCTCGCCGGGCTCAAAGCAAATCCATCTCAAGCACGTTCTGGTCATCGGCGAAACCAAAGGATGGCAGCACGATTCGGTTCCGGATGCGATGGCTGCGATCTACAACATGGGTCACGACACCGGGCTGTGGGATGCCACGCTGCGCACCGATACCGAACTCATTACGAAGAAAGAGCTAAAAGTAAACGCGAAGAATCTGGACTACTTCGATGCCCTGGTTTTTGCTAGCACCACCGGCGAGCTTGACCTGGACGACAGCCAGAAGAGAGACATGATGTCGTTCATCAAGGAAGATGGAAAGGGCTTCGTGGGCATACACGCGGCCCTCGACACCAATTACAAGTGGCCGGAATATGGCGAGATGATCGGCGGCTGGTTCGACCAGCATCCGTGGACAACGTTCAACGCGCCGACTCATAAACGAAGACCCAAGCTTCCCCGCGGTCCGCCACTTTCCGAACGCATTCGTCAAGTATGACGAGATCTATCAGGCCAAGGAGTGGTCGCGCGACAAGGTCAACGTCCTGCTCAGCCTCGATCCCACGAAACTCGATTATGCCGATAACCCGCGCATCCACCGAACCGATCATGATTTCGCCGTAGCGTGGGACAAAATGTACGGCAAAGGGCGTGTTTTTTATTCGAGCCTCGGCCACACCGAAGAGGCTTGGAGTGACCCTGACATCCGCAAGATGTATTTTGAAGCGATCAAGTGGGTGCTGGGCATGACCGAAGGCAGTACCGCTACTCATCCGCGGCCGTAAGGAAACAGGAAGGATCTAGACAAGAAAATGAAACCCGGAGCGTATTCAAATGCAATGAAGTGCGGCCGAATACTCTACGGGCGGAGCTATCTTCTTTCGGTTTTGCGTCGGAGTGCGGGGTTCGCGGCCGCACTTGGCCTGACCCTCCCGGTGTCCGTGGCGCAAACAGCAACTCACCGGTGCGCCAGCGCGGAGCGGAGTGAGCGAGAGCAGCACGCCTGTGCGCAAATCCTACCCAGCAGCCCTGGTTCTGAGTGGGAAAGCCCTGTTCCAGCAAGATTGCTCCTTTTGTCATGGCCGCGAGGCGGGCGGAGGAGAGACTGGGCCGGATCTTACGCGATCGAGAACGGTGGCCAACGACGTGGGTGGGGACAAGATCGGTGCGGTCGTGCGCAATGGACGTCCGGAGAAGGGCATGCCTCACTTCGACTTTTCCGATCAGCAGATTGCCGGCCTGATGGCCTTTATCCATACCCAGCGGAACATTGCGCTCGCGGAGAAGGGTGGACGTAAGGGCGTCGATGTCTCCGATCTGCAGACCGGGAACTGTCGAGGCCGGCAAGCAGTACTTCGACGGCGCCGGAGGGTGCGCCGCCTGCCACTCGCCGACCGGGGATCTTGCCGGGATCGCATCGCGTTACCAGGGTCTCGAACTCGAAGAGCAGATGCTCTATCCCAGAGCACGCGAAATCCAAAGTCACGGTCACACTTGCTTCAGGTGAGACGATCGCCGGCACTCTGGCATATCTCGATGAATTTACTGTCGGACTCATTGATCCTACTGGTGTGTATCGATCCTGGCGGACCGGCGATGTGAAGTACAAGGTCGACGCGCCGGTGAATGCCCATGTGGAGCTGTTCGGCAAATACACTGATGCCGACATCCACAATCTGATGGCGTATTTGCAGACCTTGCGTTAGGCGCTGAGGTCTATCTCGGTGGTGTCGTTGGAGAGGTTCTCGACCGCTATGAAGTTTCTGAAGATTGCATTGCTTCTTGCCGCGAGCGCGCTGATGGCGGCGGTGCAGTCCCGCGGTGATGCTTGCGCAAGGAGTGGACACCCAAATGCTTCTGCATCCGCCCGGCCGACAGTTGGCCGAGATATCACGGCGATTATTCCGGCAGGCGTCACAGTGCGCTGACCCAGATCACTCCGCAGAACGTGAAGAAATCTGTCCCTCGCCTGGGCTTTCCAGACCGAGCAGACCGCGCAGATCAAATCCTCGCCGCTGCTGGTGGATGGCATTTTGTACTTCACCGTTCCCGACAATGTCTGGGCGGTCGATGCGCGTTCCGGCCACCAGATCTGGCATTACACCTATCCGCCGAACAAAGGCAATCACATCGGGCAATCGCGGCGTGGGCATGTACAAAGGATATCTTTTCTTCCTGTCGCCCGATGCACACCTGGTTTCGCTCAATGCCAAAGATGGAACGGTGCGCTGGATCGTTTCGGTGGCCGATGCGACCAAGGGCTATTGGACCACCATGGCGCCGCTGGTCGTCGGCGACCACGTGATCGTTGGTGTTTCCGGGGATTTCGACAACCTGACCGGCTATATCCGCTCGATCGATCCGGAGACCGGCGCAACCCAATGGCAGTGGAATGCCACTCCTCCGCCAGGGACGCCAACGGGAACCACCGGCGGGCATGACGTGGATGACCGGAACCTACGATCCCGATCTCAATCTCCTCTACTGGGGAACCGGGAACCCCACTCCGGTTCTGAACTGGTTCGACACGACCGGGCGATGATCTGTATACGTGCAGCATCGTCGCGATAAATCCAGATACCGGCAAGCTGGTGTGGTCTTTCCAGGTCTCGCCGCACGATACGCACGACTGGGATGCCGTCGAGATTCCTGTGCTGGTCGATGCGGAGTTTCACGGCGAGCCGAAGAAGATGCTGATGCAGACTTCGCGCAATGGCTACTTCTTCGTTCTCGACCGCACCAACGGAAAGAATCTTTTGACCGCTCCTTTCGGTCCCGTCAACTGGTCGCTGGGAGTCGACAAGCCAGGGCCGTCCGATTCCGAATCCCGCCAAGGAGCCGGCGCCCGACGGACGCCTGATTGCTCCCGACGAAGGCGGTCTTACCAACTATCGTTCCCCTAGCTTCGACACCAAAAACGGATTGTTTATCGTCGACGCCCATCCCAGCTACTCGCATCTACTTCGCCAAGCCAGCCGATGGCGTCTACGGGTGGGCGGGTGCGGATTACGGCGTTTGGGGCAAAGGTGTGATTGAGGCCATCGACTATCAAACCGGCAAAATCCGCTGGAGCCATGAACTTGGGCCAGAAGGCGCGGGCGCGGGAGTGCTGACCACCGATTCCGGGCTCACTTTCACCGGCGACGCTCTGGGTAACTTCCTGGCGCTGGATTCGAGCGACGGCAAGACGCTTTGGCATGCCGGCTCGGGCGCGCACATCCAAAGTTCTCCGATCACCTACCAACTCGACGGCCGCCAATACGTGCTGACCAGCAGCGGCGGCGTACTTGTTTGCATGGGCACTCCCGTCGATGTAATCGCGCCAACCCCGAAGCATTCGTCCCATCTCCGCGGGGTCGTCACCTGCCACGTGTTAAAATCAGGCGCGCGCGACTGAAGTCACGCGATTAGTTCCGGGACGCAATGTACGATCTCGCAGGGATGACCGAAAATCTGGCGGAGATTCGCGAGCGCATCGCGACGGCAGCGGCGCGCTGCGCCCGCCGGGCCGACGAAATCACCCTGGTAGCGGTGTCGAAAACCTTTCCGGTGGAAGCGATTCGTGGAGCCTACGAATTGGGAGTGCGACACTTTGGCGAGAACCGGGTGCAGGAGTTTGAGTCCAAGCAGAGAGAACTGGACTGTAGCGACGCCACCTGGCACTTGATCGGCCACCTGCAGGGAAACAAGGCGCGCCGTGCCGCGCAACTCTTTCAACGCATCGATTCGGTGGACAGCGTAGCGCTGGCGCAGAAGCTCGATCGGCTGATGAACGAAATTCTGGATGCGGCGGCGCAGCCATCCGCACTAGGAAACGCAAAGCGGCGCGACGTGCTGATCGAAGTACGTCTCTCGGACGAAGCCACGAAGTCAGGAGTTCCCGAGGCCGAGTTGCCGGCGGTAGTGAAGGAAGTAGCGGGTCTCTCCAGGTTGCGCCTACGCGGTTTGATGATCATCCCTCCATTCTTCGACAATCCCGACGATGCCCGCCCGTATTTCCGGAGGATGCGCACGCTTCGCGACAATATATGGAAGGTGATCGGAACCAGGCACTCGGAGCTGGCCGGTGAACTTTCCATGGGCATGAGCCACGATTTTGAAGTGGCGATTGAAGAAGGCGCGACGGAGATTCGAATCGGGACCGCACTATTCGGTAAGCGCCCGCCGATCTCACCCTAAGTCTTGCCGTCGCTTTTGGCTTCGTTCTTGCTTCCCGCTTCCTCGCCTTCTGGGTGCTCCACTGTCCCCCGCTTTTGGGAAAGGTCTACGGTGGCAATGGCCGCCGATGTTTGGAAATCGCCCGGGCGGCTGATAGAATCTCCGCGGGACGGGATGCGAGGTAGCTTTCAGGCTGCGGGTAGGCAGCCCGGGACTTCCGCCGGGGTCCGAATCATTAGCAGGCCCTCCTAATCCAATCACCCACAAGCGAGAACACACCATGCTGGATATAAAGGCGATTCAATCGGAGTTGCGCGCCCACAAAATGGATGGTTGGCTGTTTTACGACATTCTGCACCGCGACCACTTGGCTTACCGCATTCTCGGAATCAACGCCATGGCCAAGCGCCGCTGGTTTTATTTGATCCCGGCGAAAGGCGAGCCGCGCAAGCTGGTCCACCGGATCGAAGCAAAAACGCTGGATGCGCTTCCCGGAAGGAAACTGGAGTACGCCGCGTTGGACGAGCTGCAAAAAGGGATGGTGCGGCTGCTCGCTGGCACGCGGATCTTGGCGATGCAGTATTCGCCCAAGAATAATGTGCCGCAGCTCTCGCTGGTGGACGCCGGCACCGTCGAATGGATTCGCGGACTGAAGAAAAAAGTGGTGAGCTCGGCGGACCTGGTACAGAAATTCGAGGCCACCTGGACTCCCACACAGCTCGAATCCCACCTCGCGGCCGGCAAGATCATCGATCGGGTGACCCGCGACGCGTTTACTCGGGCCGGCGCGTTGATCAAGGAACACCAGTCGATCACCGAATATGAATTGCAGCAGTGGATGGCCGACCAGTTTCGCGCCCAAGGAGTCTACGCGGACAGCGCGCCGGTGGTCGCGGTAGGGCCGAACAGCAGTGATTCGCACTACTCTCCGGGTCCGACCGGGTCGCTGCCGATTAAAGAGGGAAGTTTCCTGCTGCTGGACGTGTGGGGCAAACTCGAGAAGCCGGACAGCGTCTACTACGACATTACTTGGACTGGATATTTGGGGCAGACCGTGCCGGAAAAGTACGCCAAGGTGTTTCGCGTAGTGCGCGACGCCCGGGAAACGGCGGTGGCTTTCGTGAAGGATGCGGTAGCAGCCGGTCGGACCATTCGCGGGTGGCAAGTGGATGATGCCGCGCGGACGGTGATTCGCAAAGCGGGCTACGCAAAATATTTCGTGCACCGCACCGGCCACAGCATCGGACAGGAAGTTCACGGAAGCGGCGCCAACATGGACAGCCTGGAAATCAAGGATGACCGCCAAATTATCCCGCGCACTTGTTTCTCCATCGAGCCCGGAATTTATTTGGGGGAGTTCGGCGTGCGCACCGAAGTGGACATGTACATCGGTGAAAACGAAGCGCGGGTCACCGGCCCCAAGCAGGAAGAAGTAATTCCGATACTGGCCTGAGGGATTGGTGAGCGAAATAGATCCAAACATTCCGCCTGAGAGCGCACCGGAAGTATCGCCCGTTCCAGCCGTCGCGTCCGAGGCCGCTGCGGAAACATTGCCTACTCCGGCGATTACGTCGGAGGGCGCTACGCAAGCGGCGCTTCCTCCGCCCGCCCCGCCGGTTACCGAGCAGCCGGGGCCACCGGCTCCCGCGCCCACGCACGTTAATATGGTTCTGCCCGTAGCCGTCGCCGTATCGGCCTGGGCCGTGCCCGGGCTTGGACATCTTTTGCTGGGACGCTGGGGGCGCGCACTCACGTTTCTGGTCGCCGTGGCAGGACTGGGGCTCACCGGACTCACGCTGCGCGGCAACGTGTTCCACCTCCAGCCTGGAGGTTTTCGCAGCGACCCATTTAATTTCCTAGGCTCGGTCGCGGACCTCGGAATGGGCGGCCTCTATTTCATCTCGCAATGGTTTCAGAAAGCCGGGGCCGACGTTTCCCGCGCCGCTGGGGATTACGGAACGCGCCTGATCGCCACCGCGGGCATCGTCAACTTCCTAGCCGCATTCGACGCCTACGAAATCGCCAGCCACAAGAAGGATTGAAGCGAGCCGTTGGATGTCGCTTTCCGGCGATGCGGTGCGCTGTGCTACGCGGGGTGGTAGTTTGGATTTGCCCGGCCCTTTGGTTCTCGTACAGAAGTACCATTTACGGAGTACCCCGCCCGGTGCGATCCTGTGCCGTCCGCGGTTCGCATTCAGAGCGTCAATTTGTGAGGCCTGATGCCAGATGTGCAGATTCCGAAGTCGCTGAATAACCTCCAGGTCACGGTGCCTGCGCTGCAGGGTGACGTCCGGCGCCGCGCCGCGCGCGTTTCCGTGCCGATTCCGGTGCGCCTTCGTCCGGTGGATTTTAGCGATGGAAACTTTGACGATGTGGCCTCCACGCTGAACATCGGCCGCAACGCTGTGTACGTGACCACCTGGCGCGGCAATTATTACGCCGGCATGCGATTGATCGTCACCTACCCGTTTATCTCAGAAGCGAAATCGGCGGTCTGGGAGTATCTGGGCGAAGTTTTGCGGGTAGACCGTCAGGGAGATGGCCGCTCGCGGATCGTGATCCGCCTACAATTTGTGATGCAGCCCGCCGATACCCCCACGTTCATTTCTCTTTAGCTTGCTCCAATTCAATTGTGACGGCCGCCGCAAAAAAGCAAGGGCGGGCCGGCCGGAGTGCCGGCTTCACGCCGACAAGAGTATCGGCACTACGTTACAGGATGTTCCCACGCCCGTAATCTTCGCGTAACCGTCCCTGCGCATATTCCCCAGGAGATGCGAATGCTGCTTCGGACGCGAAGCCCCCGCCGAGTGCGCACCCCGCGACGAGTGCAAGTCGAACTGAGCCAGCGAGTGCTGAACACCGCCGATCTCCATCGGGGAAAGTACGTAATTTCAGCGCTGCATCTTGAATTGCAGAAAAAATTGGAGCACCCTGAAAACAGCGCGCCGGACAACTCGGAAACACAGACCGGCGCTGCTCGAGAACAAACAGCGCTGCACTTGGTACCCGTCAATTGGCTGTCCCGCGAAATTGCTTCCTTCCTGTTGGACAGCGAAATGGAGGAACCGATGAAACCAGAGAGGGCAATTCGAGATGAGAAGGAGGTCCGTGCGGCAACGCCGGCGCCGTCCAGGGTGGCGGCCGGGAGCCACTACGGAGCGGAGAATTTTTCCGCGTCGTCCACTACATTGGGCAACGAAGGAGCTGACCGGCACGAGAAAATTCAGGTGCGGGCCTACAAACTGTTTCAGGAGCGGGGAAGCCGGGATGGCGGCGATGTGATTGACTGGCTGGACGCCGAACAGGAGCTGGAAACGGCGGAGTCGGGAAAATCATTCCGCGCCGCAGCCGGCGGCAAGTCCAACTAGATTTCCACCCACGGAGCGCGGCCGGACTCGCCAGACACTCCCACATTCAGCGGGGCGATGGGCGCCGCCTAGCGCTCGATCTCCAATCCGCCGGGCCCGCCCAATGTTTCTTTCACGGCGAAGCCTCGGGGACGTTCGCGCTTTTCTTCCAAAAGATCGGAAATCTGCAAACGCAGGTTACCGGGATTGCTGGCGTAGGACAGCGCCGGTTCGATATCGAGTTCGCCCGCACGCATCAAACGTTCGAGTTCGCCGTCGAAATGCTGCATACCTTCGTTAGAGCCGTCGCGCATGGCGTCCAGCAGTGATTTTCCTTCATTCTCGCCCTTCTCCACATATTCCCGAGTACGCTGGGTGGACTTCAGAATTTCGACGATCGCGATGCGGCCGGCGCCATCCTTCTTGGGGATAAGGCGCTGGGAAATGATGAAGCGAAACGCCTTGGCGAAGCGGGTGCGCACGGCGTGCTGATCGCTCAGCGGGAAAACGCCGACCACGCGCTCGACCGTTTTCGAGGCGTCGATGGTGTGCAGCGTGGATAGAACCAGGTGGCCGGTTTCCGCGGCCTCCAGCGCAATTTCGATGGTTTCGCGATCGCGCATTTCGCCCACCAGAATTACCTTAGGGGCCTGGCGCAGCGCCGCGCGTAAAGCCAGCGCGAACGTAGGCGTGTCGCTATACAACTCGCGCTGATGGATGGTGCCTTTCTTGTGTGCGTGCAGGAACTCGATGGGATCTTCGATGGTGACGATGTGGTAGGCCTTGCTTTCGTTGATGCGATCGAGAACCGCCGCGAGCGTCGACGATTTTCCCGATCCGGTAGGCCCGGTGACCAGCACGATCCCATTGCGCAGATCGCAAATCTCCATCAATTGTTCGGGTAGCTTCAAGGCATCGAAGCCAGGCACCGCGTTGGGAATTACGCGCATGACGATGGCGTAGCTGCCGCGTTGCATGAAGACGTTGACGCGAAACCGCGAAATGCCAGGCAGGCTGTAGGAAAGGTCGCAAGACCCTTGCTCGCGTAGTTTGCGCAGCGCTTCGGCGTTCTTGCCAATTAAGTCGGCGGCGATTCGCGCGGTGGCTTGCGCGGAAAGCGTGCCTACCCTCGGAATTTGTACTTGCAACAGTTGGCCGTTCACTTCCACCTGCGGAGCCTTCCCCGGTGAAAAGATCAGGTCGCTGGTATTTTTGGCGGCCTTCAGCATTGCGCCAATGATGTCGTTGGTGGCAACCGCTTCCGGCGCGGGCGCCGCGGATGCGGGCCTGGGGGCCGGAGCCGCCGGGGCGCTGGCGGCCGGCGTAACGGCCGCGGACGCGCCGGTAGCGGGAACGAGCGGGACAGGCGGGGCAGTCGTGGTTCCCATGCAAATCCTCCCAGAGTGATCTAGCCGTGAAGGTTAAGTCTGGAGACAAGCCAAACCACTTAATTATCCGGCCGGTAGGCCGATGCCGCCACAGGAATCACGAAAAGGTGTCTCCAAACGGGCAGGGCCACGTGAGTGGTGGTATACCGCGTGGCGTCGAGAAGTTTAGCGCTTGAGATCGACCGCGGAGCCAAATGAATTGAGAAACTCGGGACAACCTTATTTGCTTATCGGTAGGTCTTGGCATCGTCGCACTCTGAGTGGTGGATTTGTTTTACGTGGATAGCCACGGCCAGAAGATGTGGTTGCCGCCGGAGTTCTCATCCCGTGCGGGCTACACTACAGTCCTGCTGGGTGCTTTGTTGCCAGAGAAACACGCATGGCGAAGGCCAAGCTGGGCCCAGTGCTCGCGGGCATCGTTCTTGCCAGCATTGTGCATCTTGGTTTGGGGTGGCGTTCCGCGATGCCGTTGGTAAGCTTTCGGTTATGTCGTTCTCAGCCTTGGTACCAGTCGAGATGTTCCTTGTTTTTCGGGCGGTCATGGCCATCGTGCGATATCGTGCGTCCGCGGAGCGGCGATCAGGATTCTAACGCTGCGATCGACACCGATTTGAGGTGATTACAACCCGCACACGCGTTTGAGGTGGAGGACTCGGCATGAGTTCGAAAAACAGAGCAGCGCCCTTCGTTTCCCGTGGTGGCCTTGAAAGTGTGAGTGGCCGTTTTGCCGCCGATGATCGCTCGCGATGTTTTTGGAAAGCACTCGAAGCTGCCAAGCAAATGCTCATCTTTATCGGTGTGACTGTAGAAGCTATGCTAGTGCCGGGTGGAAACATGGACTAGGGGCTCGATCGCGGAGGGGTCGGCCGGGGCCGTGACGCGGGCGATCGGAAGCTCTACTAGGAAGGTGGCGCCGCCTTCCGCACGGTTGAAACATTGGATGCGGCCACCGTGTTCCTGGACGATACCATAGCAGATGCTTAGGCCCAGGCCGGTGCCCTTGCCTACGGGCTTGGTAGTGAAAAATGGATCGAACACCTGGCTGGGGGACTGGATGCCGGAGCCGCTGTCGGAGAACTCGACGAGCACACTGGCATCGTGGATGCCGGTTTGAATGATCAAAGAGCCGCCGCCGACTTCTTCGAGGGCGTCGACGGCGTTGTCGATAAGATTGAAGAAAACCTGGAGAATCTGGTTGTCGTCGCCGCGGACCGGAGGCAGGGCTTCCTGGGTCCGTAGCTCGACACGAATGCTTTTCTGCTTGAGGTCGAGATTGCTCAAGTGGACGGCGGTGGCGATGGACTGGTTGATATCCAGCAGGGATTTTTCCGGAGGCACGCGGCGGGCAAAACTGAGCAAACCGCCGGTGAGGCCTTCGATCCGCCGGGCCAGGGTGCGAATCTTGTCGATGCGAGCGCGATGCTTTTCCGACAAAGTGGGATCATCAAGCAGCAGATCGGAATATCCCAGGATGCCGGTGAGCGGGTTATTGATTTCGTGAGCGGCGCCTGCGGCGAGCTGTCCGACGGAAACCAGTTTTTCGGCTTGAATCATCTGCGACTGCAGGTTCTTCAGGGTCTCGAAGGAACGCTGCGAGCCCTCCAACAATCGCAAGCGATCGCGGTCGGCCCAACGCTGTCGCAAGAAAATGAAAAATACCCCCATCAGGATGGCCGACTCGGTGACCCCGCCCCGAAACTGTTTTACCGCGGTCGGAGCTGTGCTGTACCAAATATTCCACATCGAGAATACCGGCATCGAGAAAACCGCGATGAAAGCGACCGCAGCGACCCAAGCTCCAGCGCTGGGCAATCGAGCGGTTTCCGGCTCGACCGCCGGAGCGGCGTGGCGGGCATACATGCCCGCAAGACCCATCCACACCAGGCCAGTGATCAGTGGGATGTCATAACTTGTGCCGGTGTGATAGGCATTGCGGTCGATGGCAACGTCGATGAGTACGACGCCGGCGGCGAAGGTGAGCGATGCACCCAACAGATGGACGTAAACTCGTCGCCAATCTGCTCGCGCCGAGATGAAAAGGTAGGCCAGCCCGGCGGCAACGATGCCGTTCTCGACCCATTCCAGCCAATCGTAGTTCAGGCCATAGTGAACGATTTGCGGCGAAACGTATTGCCATGGAATGACCGCGAAGACGTAGAGGTACACCCACCAGAAAACCAGCAGCGCGGAATCCAGATAAGCGATGTGGACGCTGACCCCTTTGCGCGAGTCGTGCGGGCGCAGCGCTAGCGCGCCCATAATTGGCACGGCGCGCAGAAAGTAGACCACGTCGCCCAGGAACGGATTGGGGACTTCCTGACGCAGGACCACTTCGAAGTAGGTCCACGCCACCTGGCCGCCCAGCCACAATAGACAACTGAAAGACCACAGCCACCAGAAGATACGGCTCCTGCGGTGGGTGGCGATGGCCGGTGCAACTAGTCCAATGGCCCCAAGCACCGCAGCCAGGCATTGGCCTACATCGCCGACGGCGGTCAGTTGCGCTCCCGGCTGGAGAATGGCTCCCGCTGAAGCATATCCGAGGATCAAAAGCGCGCCGACACCGCAGAACGCCCATCCTGCAGGAGACAGCTTTGCCGTAAATTCGTTTCGGAATTGCATCATTCAAGTAATCGTTTTCTGAAGAACACCCCTAAGTTTCAAAGGGATAGCAGGTATTCATAGATTAATGCCGCAGGTGGAACGGGGCGAGAGTTCAAGTGGGGGGCCGTTCCAGCTTGGCAACATAGGCCTTACGGGGTGGGGTAGAACAAAGGTCGCAACCGGGAGCAACGGCCACTATCAGGAATGATTGTGCCGCCGCAGGCGCAGTGCCAAGCACGGCGGAGCCAGGCGAACGACGTAGCTTAGGGGTGGACCGGGGCGTCGCCGGCTTCGCGGTCGGCCAGGATTTTTCTCGCGTTTTGGTAGAGGGCCCGGGCTTGGGGCATCAAGTCGATGGCCTTTTGGATTTCGGGATCGGAACGGAGCTCGACCTTGTTGCCCTCGTTTACGCCGAAGGCGGAAGTGAAGACCTCACGCTGAATTTTGTTCTGGATCCACGCCAGATTCGCTTGCAGGTCGGTTTCGCCGTAGGTGATTTTTTCCTTGGCTAGAAAGACCCGGAACTGCTTCATCACTGCGTCATCCGCCTGGAAATCCTTTTTGATATCTGGTTTCTGGCCGAGGTAGAAGCGGGTAAACTCGCCCACGCCGGCGCCGTCGCGGTAGGGATACAGCACGTCGCGGCGTAACAGAGCCTCCTCGAACGGATTGAGCTTGGGCTCCGCGACGACCACGTCAGGAGTGATCCCGCTGCCGCCGTGAACTTCGCGTCCGCTATCGGTCAGCTTGGTTTCGGGATTCTTGTTCGGCTTGGGATTGTAAATGTAGTCGTAGAGCGACACGGTCTTGTAGTCGCGCTGAATCAGCCGGCCGCTGGGAGTGTAGTATTTTGCGGTGGTCAGCCAGAGCGCAGTATCTTCGCTGAGCGGGAAAGCACTCTGCACCAGTCCTTTGCCGAAGCTGGTTTCGCCGACGATTAAGCCGCGATCGTGATCCTGAATCGACCCGGCGACAATTTCCGAAGCTGATGCGCTGTGCGGATCCATCAGCACCACCAGCGGAACGCGCATACCTTGATTGCCGTGCTGCGCGTAGTACCGCTGCTCGGGAGCGTTTCGTCCGTGCTGCGAAACCACCAGCTCATGGCGGTCGAGGAACATATCAGCCATGCCCACCGCTTGATTGAGCAGGCCGCCGCCGTTGCCGCGCAAATCAAGAATCAAGCCGTCGAGGTGTTCGGGATCCAGGCCCTTCAAGGCCTGGGCGAATTCCTGGTCGAGATTTTCGTCGAGGAAGGAAGAGGCCTTAATGTAGCCCACACCGGGGCGGACCAAGGTGTAAAACTCGATGCCGGGGCGGGGAATTTCCGCGCGGGTGACGGTAGCAATAATCGGATCGGCCCAGCCTTCGCGGGCCAGCTCGATGTGCACTACCGTGCCCTTAGGGCCTTTCAACATTTTGGCCACTTCGTCGCTGGCCATGCCCGCGCAGGACTTGCCGTCTACCTTCACGATTTCGTCGCCAGGGCGGATGCCGGCTTTATCGGCGGGTGACCCCACGAAGGGAACCAGAACGTAGGTGTGGCCCTCTCGCGGCGCGATAGACATTCCGACGCCGTAGTAGTGTGCTTCCTGTTCTTCCTTAAGCTGCGCGGTCTGTTTCGGATCGAAGAAATTGGAGTGCGGATCCAGGACGTGCAGCATGCCGGGAATGGCGCCGTCGTAAATGATCTTTTCGGTGTCAACCGGGTCAGCGTAATTGCTCTGGATGATGGAGAGCGCCTGCGAAAACGAACGGACGGACTGTTGCTCGGTGTCGGACTCGGCGGCGGTGGCCTTGAGTTGGGGACCATAGAGGCCGCCGACCAGGGCAGAGATGCCGATGACCAGGGCCATTAGGAATATACCGCGCCGCGACGATTGCATTGTTGTATGCGCCTCCATCAAGTCGTTTGCTTCCATTGGCGTGCTGCCGGTCCCGGGGCGTTTTGAACTAGGCGGGCGCGCTTCTGGCGCTCCCGCAGGGCACCCCGGAAACCGCCATCGCCGGCAGGGTCCGGGTGACCGCCAAGCCCTCATCCCACTTTAGCATAGCGCGCGATAGATGAGGGACGGTCATCTATAGGGGTTTGATGCGCTAGTAAGCCGAAGGGTAGCGGCAATATTTCGGCAAGCCCACACGGAAAGCGGCCACCGGGTAAGTGCGTCCGAACAGGACCCTTGGTGCCCTCTAGCCTGGCAGAGATCATCGATGGACACGAGCAACACCTCTCGGCGTAGCGTGTTGCTAAGCGATTTCGTCCGGAATGCGAAACGAACCTCCATCGCCTGCCGCTTGACATGGGAGCCGTTCATTCGAGTTCGCTGCTAAAGAGGGGCGCTCAAGAAGCTAAGCCTTGCAGATTTCGCGTGGTCCAATCGCGAGCCGGCTATATATGAATATGAGCCGTTAACTGATGGATTGGCTGGCGATAGGAGCAAGGTCGCTACGTTTGACGATCGCGTCGGACTTCGCTTCTTTTTGAATGTCGTCCAGGATTTGCTTGGCTTGCTGGTATTGCGCGGTCGCTCCCTGGCTTTCACCCTGAAGCTGCAAAGTTTTCCCCATCCACTCATGGCCCTGGGCTTGAAGGGAGCGCAGCCCCAATTTTTCGCTGCGAGCCAGGGTATTTTGAAGCTCAGGCTGGGCCTTCTTGAAATCTTTCTGGCCGAGCAAAGCTTCCGCCAGATAGACCGAGCACTCCACCGAGAGATATTTCAGGCCCATGTTGTCGGCCTGTTCGGAGAGTTGGCGAAGCGCGGTAATCGCGATGGGGTACTTACCAAGCTTGACGTTTACACGCGCGAGATTTACTTCTGCCATCAGGATTAACTGAGCGTCACCGGTGCGCAAAGCTTCCTGCCGGGCTTGGGTGTATAGCGCGAGGGCGGCCTTCATATCACCGCGATAAAATTGGTTGTCGCCCTGGGCCTCCAGGGTGGAGGCGACGTGGGCTTGATCTTTGAGTTCGCGGGCGAGCGCGAGGGCTTCGTCGAGTGCTTTTTGGGCGTCATCGCTGCGGCCAACTTCGGCCAGAGCATTGCCGTACGCACTGAGGATTTCGACGGTCCACACGGTGCGTTCCTGAAGGTCGCGGAAAACTTTGAGGGCGTCCTCCTGGGAGCTGAGCGCGGCGCCGTAGCGGCCTTGATAGCCGAAGAGGATGCCCATGCTGGAAGATTCGATGGCCGCGCTGCGCTTGTCGTGGAGGCTGCGGCGAAGGTCCAGGGCGCGAACGTATTGTTGCAAGGCCTGATCGTAACTGCCGAGTTTGGTGGAAGTCTCGGCGAGGTCGTGAACGGTGTCGGCGATATCGGTGGGGTTTTTGAGTTTCTCGCGAATCTGCAGGGACTGCGTGAAGTAAGTGCGGGCGTTTTCGTAGTCACCTTTGGATAGATAGGTATTGCCAATATTGTTGAGCACCAGGCCCTGGCCCCGATCGTTGCCGGCGTCGATCTGGATCTGCAAGGATTCCTTCAGAAGTTTGAGCGCCTGATCGTATTGGGTGCGGTCGTCGTAGAACTGCGCCAGGTCGTTCAGTACGTCGCCGATCCCGGACTTGTCGCCGATTTCGCGGCGCAGGGCGAGGGCGTCGTTGTAACCCTTCAGCGCCAGATCGAGTTTCCCCATGGACCACTGGGTGCTCGCGATCATTTCCTCGTTGTCGGAGATGGCTCTTTTGAGCCCGAGCTTCTGGTTGAGCGCTAGAGCTTCCTGAAGGGTGCGCAGCGCATCGTCGAACTTGTTCAACTCCCAGTAGGCCACGCCCATGGCCTGCAGAATCTGTCCGCGCTCTTCCTGATCGCCCAGTTCAATGGCCATACCTTGTGCGCGGGTCAAAAATTCCAGGCCGCCCTGGATGTTGCCGTTCTCCATGTTCACGCGGCCGGTGGCGAGCAAAGCGCCGACGCGTTTGGGATCGAGGGTGAGTACGCGGTTAAAGTCTTTCAGAGCCTTGTCCCAATCGCCGGACTTTTCGTACAGGCTGGCCAGATCGAAAAGCACGTCGCCGTCGTCGGGAGCGTTCTTGGCGAGAGTCTCGTAAGCTTCGATGGCCTTGGGATAGTCCTTCTGGATGCGGTCGTGGGTGGCCTGAATGCGATATTTTTCCTGCGCGGGAAGGTTTTGGCTTAGGTCCACCGCTTTCTGCGAAGCTTGCTCGGCTTCGCTGTCCTGGCCCAGTTTATCGTAGGCCTTGGAGAGTTCGGCGTAGGCGAGAGCGAACTGCGGGTCTTGCTTGGCGGAGGAGAGAAACTTATCCACCGCCCCCAGAGCGTTACCCTGACGTGCCAGTTGCAGACCGTCGTTGTAGTCGTGCAGCGCGGGCAGGGAAGTGGTCGATGGCTTGAAGGACTGGCCCTTGAGCTCGTTGACCACACTGCTCGATAGAGTCAGGTTCTGGCGAATGTCCGCGGCCAGATGATCGATCGCGGTAAGCACATCCTTTTCGTCGGAAGTCTCGCTGACTTTGACGGCGTGGGAACGCTTGAGGTCCTGGACGGTGGCGTCGATGCGAATCTTGTCGCCAAATTTCGCGTATTGACCCCAGACCACGGTGTCCGCGTTGCTGAATTCGGCGAGATGTTGAATGGTGGGCAAATCCAGGGTGGTCTCTGCGGAAATTTTCAGGTCGTGAAGAATCTGGGCGACCCGCTCGGAAGAAACCATTCGCAAGTGGGAAGACTCACCGACGTCGGTGCTAAGAGTTTCGGCAAGATTCGAGCCGAGCCAATCGAGCGCGGTATCACCCGAAGCGTTGCGGAAGGGGAGTATGGCCAGCGAGACTTCCGGTCCGGCAACGCCCTCGGCGGTTTTGTGAAAAATGCGATCGCCGAACGCGAAGAAAGTCACACCCGCCAATATAAGCACCACCGCGGCCGAAGCGACGACCATCCATTTTCTAGAGCTGGGCGGGGGAGCAACCATGACCGATTGCGGGACGGTCACGTTCGGCCCTTTGGTTGCGCCGCCACGCCAGGACTCAAGGTCGGTAATGATTTCGCGCGCGGTTTGATAGCGGACGCTGGGGTCCATCTCCAGGCACTTGACCGCGACCGCGCTGAGAAACGGCGGAACCGTGGGGTCGATCTCGATGGCAGGTTTGGCTCGTTCGCGGGTGCGCTTGAACATCGCGGCCTGCACGGTGTCGGCCTTGTAGGGCATGGAGCCGGTCAGCAGTTCGTAGAGAATGACGCCCATCGTGAACAGGTCGGAGCGAACGTCCACGTGCTCACCCATCACCTGTTCGGGAGACATGTACTCCGGAGTGCCGACCAGCATGCCGGTTTGCGTCATGCCGCCGACTTCCATGGAGCGGGCGATGCCGAAGTCCATCACCGCGACCTTACCCTGCTTGTCGATCATGATGTTTTGCGGTTTAAGGTCGCGGTGAACCACGCCTTCGCTATGTGCGGCTTCCAGCGCCAGGCAAACCTGCTCGAAGATGCGCACAGTCTCTTCGGGAGTGAGTTTCCCCTTTTCGTTGACCAGCGAGCGCAGATCCTGGCCCTCGATGAACTCCATGGTGATGAACTTGATTCCGTCGGCGTCGCCCAGATCGAAAATACGGATGACGTTGCGGTGAGTCACCTGGCGCGCGAGGATCAATTCCTGCTTGAAGCGTTGCAGAATCTCGGGATGGATCGCAAGTTCGGGACGAATCACCTTCAGCGCTACCGCGCGTTCCACTTCGCGGTCGGTGGCTTTGTAAACCGCGCCCATACCGCCTTGCCCCAGCATGGAAATAATTTCGTAACGATTGCCCAGGACGGTGCCGGGCTGCAGCGGCGAGCCGCCCAGAATCGCGCTGGCAGGCTGGGCGGGCACTGACCATCCGGCCGCGGCGCCGGTGCCCGCGGCGGGTCGCGCTGCCGAAGAGGAAAGCGCAGGCAAGGTTGCATCCGGATCGAATGGTTCGGGAGTGGCGTTCGCTGCAACCGAGGTGGAGTTCGGAGAAGCGCTCGGGACTGGCGGCGTGGAGGCGGAAAGCGGCGTGACGGCCATGGTGGCGCCGTCGAAACTAAACGGGGTCTGGCATTTTACGCAGAACTCCGCCGTGACCGCGTTGGGGGAATGGCATTGCGGACATTCCATAGTGTTGGCTGCCATGCCGGCGGGAGCGATGCAATGACGGCCAAGTCGAGAGGGGCCGTCAGAAAAGCGCCCCGGCGAGCCCATATTACACCACGCCCGGCGGATGTGCATGTGAAAGGAACAGGGTTGCGTCATTTGGATAAGTGCCGCAAGGCCCTCTGCTCGAACGGTTTAAGGCTGCTTAAGCGGCTCGCTCCAACACCTGGCGAGGCTCTCGCATGTCTTCGTCGTGCAGATGCAAGAAAAGGGCGGCTCGATCTACGAGCCGCCCTAAAATTTGTCCCCGCGAAGGCCAAGACAGACGAAGCCGAACCGCCGCCTCAATCAAGAAAACCCCCAGTGGATACCTTTTTGCCCAGGGCCCACGACGCCATCACCTGGGCCCGATCGTTGTAGCAAATCAGCGAGGCGCGGCGGAATTGAAGGTGCGCTGTGCGAGGATTTTTCGGGCGTTGTCGTAGATGGCTTTGGCTTGAGGGACTAACGCGATCGCCCGCTGGACTTGAAAATCGTCCTGCAGCTCGACGCGGTAACCTTCGTTGAGGCCGAAAGCTGAAGTGAACACTTCGCGTAGAATGTGAGACTTGATCCATGCGGAATTGGCTTCGAGTTCCGCAGCGGTAAAGGGAATGTGCTGGGTATCAAGGTAGGCGCGGAAGGAATTCATGACCGAGTCGTTGACCACGAATGAAGTCGCGATGTTGCGCTGCTGCCCGAGATAATAGCGGGTGAAATCGCCAACGCCCTGTGAGTACGAGAAGAAAACATCGCGGCGCATTAGCAGTTCCTGGAATGAGTTAAGTTCTGGAACTTTCACCGCCACGTCCGGGGTGATCCCGCCACCGCCGTAGACTTTGCGCCCGGTGGAAGTGTATTTCAGTTCGGGTTTGGCAGGCGGCTTGGGATTGTAGTGATAGTCGTAAAGCGAAACGTCTTTGTACGCACGCTGGATCAGGCGTCCACTGGGCGTGTAATAGCGGGCGGTGGTGAGCAGTAGCGCGGTATCGTCGCTCAGGGGATACTGGGTCTGGACCAAGCCTTTTCCAAAACTGGTTTCCCCCACAATCAATCCGCGGTCTTGATCCTGGATCGCGCCGGCCACGATTTCGGACGCCGAGGCGCTTTGACCGTTGATCATCACGATCAGGGGAACGTCGATGCCCTGGTTTCCATGCACCGCTTTGTAGGTGCGCTCGGTGGACGAGCGGCCGCGGTGATAGACCACTAATTGCCCTTTTTCCAAAAACATCCCGGCCATGCCCACCGCCTCGTTCAGCAAGCCGCCCGGATTGCCTCGAAGATCGAGAATCAGCCCGTCGAGGCGGGGATAATTGATTTGCCGGAGCGCGTCGGCGAAATCGGCGTCGGTGGTTTCATTAAAGGAAGGCACACGGACGTAGCCAATGCCTGGCTTGAGCAACCCCGAATATTCAACGCCGGGGCGGGGAATTTCGTCGCGGATAATGGAGACTTCAATGGGCGCGTCCCAGCCCTGGCGGCCAAGAGTGATCTGAACCTCGGTGCCCTTGGGCCCTTTGAGCAGGTCGGCAACGTCGCTGGTGCTGAGGCCCTCGCAGGGTTTGCCGTCGACTTTCAGGATGGAGTCACCGGGGCGAATTCCCGCCTTGTAGGCCGGCGAACCGACGAAGGGAGAAACCACCACGGTGAGATGATCGCGCGACGCGACTTGCATTCCGACGCCGTAGTATTTTCCTTCCTGTTCTTCGCGGAAGGAATCGTACTGCCGGGGATCGAAGAAATTCGAGTGCGGGTCGAGCACGTGCAGCATCCCGGGAATAGCGCCATCGTAAATAATCTTCTCGGAGTCCACCGGTTCGGCGTAGGAGCGCTGGATGATGGCGAGCACCCCCGAAAATTGGCGGACCGACGCGGAGGTTTCCGACGCGCTATTGGACGCTGCGCGCGATGCCACAGCGTAAAACGCGGTGCAAGTGGCCGATGCGCAAAATATCAGGAGGAAAAGAAGAGGGCCGCGGACGCCCGTTGCGGTTTTTTTTCGATTCATCAACATTCTTGACTGATTCCACACAAGTATATCACAGCGTCGCGCTTCCCCCGGTTTGACACTCTTTCAGGCCTCTTCTATCATTCTGTCAGAGGAACGCCGCCAGCCGCTCATGCTCAGCATTCCACATCTCGTCGTGCTTTTTACCGTCGCTCTGATGGTCTTTGGTCCGCATAAGCTGCCGGAGTTGGCCCGAAATTTGGGAAAAATTGTGGCGGAGTTCCGGCGCATGAGCGCGGAGATGCGCGGGACGTTCGACCAGCACATGCGCGAGCTGGAGCGCGAGACCGAACTGCTGGAACTGAAGAAGGCGGAGTTCGCACGAGCCGTCTCGGCGGCAAATGCCGGTGCGCCCATGCCGGTTGCGGAGGCCGCCGCGGCCGCTGCCGGAGTGGTGGTGGAAGGCGCGACACCGGCAATCGTGTCAGAAAATTCTACCGGAAATTCGATCGGAGATTTACCCGCCGGCGACGGCCGCTGTAGCGATGCCCCTGCAACGCCGGTAGCCGGGACCGTGCCGGGGGAGCGGCCCACGGCGGTGACCGAGACCATTCCCCAAGAATCAGCGAGGTTAGAAACCCGAGAGCTCTTTGCCCACAACGAGAGCCCGCAGTCCGGAGAGCTGTTTCCGGAGAACGACACCAACGGCAGCGACCCCGCGCCGGATTCCACTGAAAAATTGAGCCAGCCCAACCAGCCCAAGGCGTCCCACGAGGAAGATGTCCATACTTCCTGAGCTGACCGCAACTGCCGACGACGCCATCACCCCGGAGGAGCCGGGCGGCCGGATGTCGTTTTTCGAGCATTTAGTCGAGCTGCGCAAGAGGTTAATCAACTCCGTCATCGCGATTGTGATCGGCGCGTGCATTGGCATATCGGTGTCGGAGAAATTTTTCGGGTTCGTGGCGCGGCCCATGCAGACGGCGCTGCGCAACGCGCATCTGAGCGACAAGCTGGTGTACACCAACCCCACCGGCGCGCTGAACCTGCTAATCACTTTGGGGCTATATCTGGGGCTGGTCATCGCGTCGCCGGTGGTGTTGTACCAAGTATGGCTATTCATCGCGCCCGGTTTGTACAAGGTGGAAAAGAAGGCCGCGCTGGGATTTGTGGTTTCCTCGGTATTTCTCTTCTTGTGCGGAATTACGTTTGGTTATGTGGTGATTTTGCCGAACGTTCTGAAATTCCTGATCAGTTTTCAAGGTCCGTTCCAGCCGCTGATCAGCATCAACGAATATTGGGACCTGATATTGATGGTGATGCTGGGATTGGGCGTGGTGTTTGAGATGCCCATTTTGATATTTTTTCTCGCGCTGTTTGGGATCGTCACACCGAAGTTCCTGCTGCATAATTTCCGCTACGCCATGTTGATTATTACGGTGATCGCGGCAATCGTCACGCCCACGCCGGATGCGACCACCATGCTGGTGTTCATGGCCCCGATGGTGGTGCTGTATTTTGTGGGCATCCTGGTGGCCTATTTTGTGGTGCGCAGCAAGAAACGCGCAGCGGAGAACGAGAGTGAGAGCGGGGGAACGCCTTCGTGATCGGCGACGCGGGTCAAGAACTGCGATGGACGCTGGCGCTTGGCGCGGTGTTGTGCGTGGTCGTCGCGCTGGCGGCTTGCGGAGGTAGCGGTGCATCCACCCCAGCGGAGACTCCCACCACTTCCGCGCCCGCCGCGAGTGCCCCTGTGAATTCTTCCGCGGCGGCAGACGATGCGTTGCCCGCTAGCCAGACCGGAGGGTTCGACGGCGCGAAGGCCTTTCAGGACGTAGCGAAGTTGGTGAGCTTCGGCCCGCATCCTTCGGGGTCCGACGGGATTCATCAGGCGCAGCAATACATTGAGGTGGAGCTAAAGTCGTGCGGTTGCGCGTTTGAGGAAGATAATTTCCACACTCCCACGCCGGTCGGCGACATGACCATGAAAAATATCGTCGCCAAGGTGCCGGGAACCAGATCGGGAATTATTCTGCTGCTCACCCACTACGACACCAAAAGGTTAGCCAATTTTGTCGGCGCGGAAGATGGCGGGTCTTCCACCGGAGTGATGCTGGAAATGGCGCGGCTCCTTTGCGCGCGCCAGGGCAAAGACCCGAACGCGGTGTGGATCGCTTTTCTCGACGGCGAGGAAGCGATGGTGGATTGGACGGATACCGACAGCGTCTATGGAAGCCGGGAACTCGCGGCGCGCGTGGCGTTGTCCGGCGACTTAAAGCGAGTGAAGGCGGTGATCCTCGCGGACATGATCGGCCAGAAGGACCTGGAAATTCCGAAGGAAACCGGCTCGACGAAATGGCTGACCGATTTGGTATGGTCGACCGCGGCTCGGCTTGGATATGGCAACGTATTCGTTGCGCGCGATATGCCCATCGAGGACGACCATCAACCCTTCCTGAAGCGCGGCGTCCCAGCGGTGGACCTGATCGACTTCGACGGATTTCAGCCCTACTGGCACACGCCACAGGATACCCTGGATAAAGTGAGCGCGCGCAACCTCGGAATCGTGGGTCACGTGGTGCTGGCGTCGGTTGCCGAGTTGCAGAAGAAGAACCATTAGAGCGGCGGCGCGCGGAGGGGGATCCGCGCAGGAGTGTGTGCTGGATTTTCCCGAACCCAAATGAAAACCATTCCGGTACGTTCGGCGGCCCGTGTGTATTCGGTGGAGTGCGGGCGCGGTGTGCTGTCTCGTCTTCCGCGGGCGATCGCCGCGCTGGGTGAATCGAGCGGCGTGTTCATTGTCAGTTCCCCGCAAGTTTGGGAAGGATGTGGCTGGCGGATCGAGCGGGCTTTGACCGGCGCTGGGGCAGGGCGAGGCCGAAGCCGGGGCGGAAAACTCGGGCGCGTGCTTTTCGATGACCGCGAATCCGCGAAACGGATGGCCACGGTGGAGGGAATTTGCCGCGAGTTGTCGCGTGCCGGCGCGGATCGCGGAGCGGTGCTGGCAGCGGTAGGCGGCGGCGTGGTCGGTGACGTTGTGGGCTTTGCCGCAGCGTCGTACCTGCGCGGGGTGCGACTGATTCACGTTCCCACGACGCTGGTGGCGCAGGTGGACAGCGCGATCGGCGGCAAAACCGGAGTGAACCTCCCGGAGGGGAAGAATCTGGTGGGCGCGTTTTATCCGCCGCACCAGGTGGTAGCGGATCCGGATTTGCTGGCGTCGCTGCCGGAACAGCAATTTCGCTCCGGACTCTACGAAGTAATCAAGTACGGAATCTTGGGCGACCCGAAACTATTCGATTACGTCGAGGCGCACATTGACGCGCTTCTGCGCCGGGATGCCGCCGCGCTGGATTGGGTGGTGCCGCGGTGCATCGCCGCCAAGGCGGGGATCGTGAGCCGTGACGAGTGCGAATCCGGCGAACGGGAAGCCCTGAATCTGGGACACACGCTGGGCCACGCGCTGGAGTCCGCAACCGCCTACCGGCGCTACCTGCATGGGGAAGCCGTCGGCTGGGGAATTATTTTTGCAGCGTTGCTGGCGGTAGCCACGGATCGCCTCCAAATCGCGGATGCCAGCCTGATCGCCCGCCTGGTGGCGCGAGTAGGTCCGCTGCCGCACCTGCGCGGGATCAGCGCCTCCGACCTGTTGGTGCGCATGCGCGGCGATAAGAAATCGCGTGCAGGGCAAGTGCGTTGGGTGCTGCCGCTCCGCATAGGATGCATCGAGCGAGGTTGCGAGATCACCGATGCGCTGGTGAGCGCGACGCTTGCAGAGCTTCCGAAGGTTTTTCGCGAAGCTGCTGCCGCCGCCCCACGATTCACAGGATAGAAGCCATGACCGCAGCCAACACGACATCGGCCGTTGTGGCACAGCCACCCCTGGCGGTGGGGACCGAAAAAAATAACATCTCCGCTGACAGGCACGGCCCCGAAGCTCGAAAAATGCTGTGGCGCGCCGGCAGGCCATGAAAGGGGCAACTACGCGCGAAGCGCAGAAAAACGCCGACTGGCCTGCGAAAAACTCCAGTGCTCCCGCTCCCGGAACCCAGCCAGCAGGCGTGACCGGCGAGCGAGCAGCCGCGCAGTACGTCCGCACGATGTTTGGCGACATCGCGCCACAGTACGATTTTCTGAACCATCTGTTGTCGCTCTCGATGGACCGCCTGTGGCGCTGGCGGACGGCACGACGATTTCGCAGCATCCTGCAGTGCCCAGATGCGCAGGTGATCGATCTGTGTTGCGGCACCGGAGATTTGACGTTGGCGCTCGAACGCCGCGCCATCCCAACCGGCGCACCGCCGCCGACCCAATCCCGCCGCATTTTGGGCGCAGACTTCGCCCGGCCGATGCTGACGCGCGCAGCCGCTAAGGCCTCTCGCGCGCAGAGCGGCACCAAGTATCTGGCGGCGGATTCACTTTCACTGCCATTCGCGGACGCGAGTTTCGATCTGGTCACCGCAGGGTTTGGATTCCGCAACCTGGCCAACTATCAGCGCGGACTGGAAGAAATCGCGCGGGTGCTGAAGCCGGGCGGGGAAGTGGGCATTCTGGAATTTTCTGCTCCGCGCTGGTGGCCGATGGCGCCGCTCTATCGTTTCTATTTTCGACGGATCCTTCCACGGATCGGCGGAAAGATCTCCGGCAGCACGGGGGCGTACGAGTATTTGCCGGGTTCGGTGGCAAGATTTCCAGGGCCCAGGGAATTAGCGGACTGGATGGCGCGCGCCGGTTTTGTGGACGTAAAGTTCGAAACTTGGACCGGCGGCATTGTGGCGCTCCATCGTGGACGCCGTCGGTAGCTCGCCAGCCTGGTTGGCTCTGCCACAATAAGATGCCGGCAGGAGGCGTTGCGTTAGTTTTCCAGGCCCAGAATGCGGATTTTGTTGAGCAGAGTTTTGTACGAGACGCCGAGCCGTTCGGCGGCACGGGTCTTGTTCCACTTTTGTTCGTGTAGGACGCTTTGGATTTTCAGGCGCTCGACGTAACTGAGGGCGCGCTGCGAAACATCCTCCAACGGCCCATCCCACAAAAATTCCTCGCGCAACATGCCGGTGGGGATTTTTTCCGCCGCGGGCTTGGCGGTGGGCAGTTGCAAGTCGGAGGGCCCGATGGCCGGACCCTTGGAAAGGATGGCCGCCCGTTCGATGGCGTTTTGCAATTCACGCACGTTGCCCGGCCACGCATAATTTTCCAGCATCTCCTGGGCTGACTGCGAGAGCGTCAAAGCTGGCTTGCGGAATTCCCGCCGGAATTTTTCCAGAAAATGCTCGGCGAGTAGCAAGATATCGCTACCGCGGGCGCGCAGCGGCGGCACGGTGATGGGCACGGCGGAAATGCGGAAGTACAGATCTTCGCGGAATAGCTTGTCGGCGACAGCGCCGTGCAAGTCGCGGTTGGTAGCCACTACGATACGCAGGTTGACGTCGATCGACATGGTCCCGCCAACGCGTTCGAACTGCCGCTCCTCGAGTACTCGCAGCAGCTTGCCCTGCACCGCCAGCGGCAACTCGCCGATTTCGTCCAGAAACAGCGTGCCGCGGTTCGCCAATTCCATTTTTCCGATTTTGCGGTTGCCGGCGCCGGTATACGCGCCGCGCTCATGGCCAAAAAGTTCGTTTTCCACCAGGCCTTCGGGGATGGCCGCGCAATTCAGCGCCACGAAGGGCTGATCGCGGCGCGGGCTCAGGTGGTGCACCGCGCGAGCGAAAAGCTCCTTGCCGGTCCCGCTTTCGCCCAGCAGCAGAACGGTCGCGTCGGTAGCGGCCACCCGCTGCACCATCTGGCTGGCTTCTTGCATGGAGGGATGTTCGCCGACGATGCGCGGAAAGCCGTAGCGCGCGGCGTATTCTTCGCGCAGCAGCAGATTTTCACGCAGTAGCTCTTGTTGGCGCGCGGCGCGCTGCAGCAGCAGCGCCAGGTGTTCGAGATCCACCGGCTTTTGAATGAAATCGAACGCGCCTTCCTTCATGGCAGTCACCGCTTCTTCCACCGAGCCGTAAGCGGTAATCAAAATTACCGGGAGAGCGGAATCGACCTTACGGGCTTCGCGCAGCACGTCCAAGCCCGAGCACCCAGGGAGTTTCAGATCGGTGAGTACCAGCAGGTAACGGCGATTGCGAACTTTGTCGACCGCGGTATTGCCATCCGGCGCTTCGTCAACCGTGTAGCCTTCGCGCTCCAGAAATTTCCGGAGCATGGCCCGCAATTCACTTTTATCTTCGACCAGAAGAACCGGTTCCATAGTTTCGCTTATTCGCGTGCCCAGCCCGGATCGCCGCCACTTTTGCGCAGCTCATCCTCAAGATTGGAAATGGCTTGTTGGTCGGCCACCACCAGGTCCTTGGTGGCGTCGATTTTCGCGCGAGCCTTGATTAGGTCATTTTGCGAGTAACTCTGGGTCAGGCCCTTTTGCGGATCGGGGTAATACTGGATGCTCAGGCGTCCGAAATCTTTCTGCTGCAGCGCCAGACTATCCTGATCCCGCTTTAATTTGGCTCGTGCAGTAGCGAAGCGTTCGCGCCAAGCCTTCTCGTCGCCGGCGGCAGCAGCGGAATCATCCGCAGCGGCGGGGGCGGCGCTATCAGCAGCGGCGGTGGCGGTAGTAACCGCTCCATGGCCCGGGATATTGTCGTTATCCCAGACCTTGGCCTTGGCCTCGGAGGCTTTCTTTTCGCGAGCCTTGCGTGCGGCGTCTGCCAACGATTGCTGCGCTGCGGGCTTGGCCACGGCAGGCATGGTAGTCGCGGGAGGGTTGGCGGGCGGCGGATTTTTGTCGGCCTGCGGCCCGGCGAACGTCGCCACGGGCGCGAGCAAAAGCACCGCCGAAGAAACCCATAGGATGCTGCGCATAGTCACCGCCTTCCGTATCTGGGCAAAAATCGCGATGGGTATAGCTTAGATCCGCGTGGCGGGGTAGGCAATGGGAAGTGGGGTAGGCTCCTGCCGCAAAGGTAACCACAGCAAAAACTCGGCGCCCGGCCCGTCGGTGCGGTTGCGGGCCTCTACGCTGCCACCGTGCTGCAAAGCGACTTTTTGCACCACCGCCAGGCCCAGGCCGGTGCCGTCGGATTTGGTGGTGAAAAAGGGGACAAAAATTTTAGAAATATCCGCAGCAGGGATTCCCGGGCCGCGGTCGGCCACGCAGATGCGCTGCCATTTCCGTCCGCCCAGGTCTTCAATGGTCGCGGAAATGGTTACCTGGGCCGGAGCAGCGGCGTCGTCACGCATGGCTTCACCGGCGTTGCGGACCAGGTTGACGATGGCTTGATGCAAGAGCGCCTCATCACCGGGAAGTTCGGTAAAACCGCCAAGCACCTCGATCTGGCACTGCGGCAGTATGTCGTGAACTTCCTCGGCGATTTTCTCCACCACCGACTGCAAGCGCACCGTTTCGTACGAAATTTCGATGGGCCGGGCGAATTTCAGAAATTCGGTCACTACGTGAGTGAGCGCGCGTGTTTGTCCCAGGATGCGATTGGCGCAATCCGCCATCTCGCCCGGCGGGGCTTCGCTGCGCAGCAGTTGGGCATATCCGGAAATGGTCGCCAGTGAATTTTTGAATTCGTGCGCGATCCCCGCGGACATTTCACCCAGCGCGGCCAAATTTTCCTTCCAGCGAATCTGGCGCTGCAGCGCGGCTAGTTCGGTGAGGTCGCTCATCAGGCACAGCGCGCCGGTAACTTTCAATTCGTGTCCGGAAAAAGGATCGACGCCCGGAGCATGCAGGTAGTTGCGCACCGTCCGCAGGATCGGAGAGATGGTAACGCCAAGCTGGCGGACGTCTCCCGCCGGTGTGGTGTGCTGCACTTCGCCGCGCTGAAAGGTTTGTCCCTCGCGCAGACAGGACGAGAGCATCACCGCCAGATCGGAATCCTTGCCGAGCACTTCGCGATAGGAACGGAACTGCAAGCCGCGAAAACCCAGCGCCGTCTCGGCGGCGGGATTCGCGGTGGTGATCGCGCCGGTAGCGCCCACCAACAGCAGTCCGGTAGGCATGTTGCGGGTCACTTCTTCGGTCAAGCGCTCAGATTCCTGGGCGCGTTCTTTTTCCAGACGGTGTAGGCGCTCCAGTTCCTTTTCCTGGTTGCGCAGTTTTTCGATTACCCCTTGCATGGAAGCGGTGACGAATGCAGAGGGATTTTCCGTCCCGGGACTCTCATCCTTCCACGCTTCGACGGAATGCACGCGACTGCGCAGCGATTTGTAGATCGCGATGCCCAGCACGAACACTCCAATCAGCACGATGCCCCCGGCAAATAGCGCGGCAGGGAAGCCCGGCGGGAGTTTGCTGGCGGGCGTGAGAGGTGCTCCCGGAGCCGCAATCAGCGCGGCGCGTACAATCCTGGCAAAAGTGGCGAAAGTCATCGCTATATTCATGATCAGGCTCACCGAATCTGAAAGAGTCCTTGATACCACCGCACCACCGGGTTACCGAAGAACACCACCAGAAGCGCCGCCATCCCGAGAAACGAGCCAAACGGCAATTCGTATTCGGAATCTTTTCGCCGCGCCAGAATGAATGCGATGCCCAGTAAGCTGCCGATCAGCGAGCCAACCAGCATGGTCAGCAAGGTGCGTTTCCAGCCCAGGAACGCCCCGGCCATCAGCATCATTTTCACGTCGCCGAATCCCATGCCTTCCTTGCCGCGCAATCGGAAATAACCTTCGGCGATCAACCACAGCACCCCTGCGCCGAGTGCGGCGCCGAGCAGCGCGTCGATTAGCGAGAGAATCGGCGCCGGCGGAGCAAAGTCGAACCACCGGCTGGATAGCCACAGCGCCGTGCCGTCCTGCGAAGGAGTAAAGAGGCTCAGCAGCAGCCCCAGTCCAAAGCCGACGAAATTGATTACGTCCGGAAGAATCCGCTCGCGAAAGTCGGTGCATACCAAAACGACAAGCAGAGCCGCAAAGGTTGCCCACTTGAGCGCTTCCACCGTCAACCCGAATGCCAGATAGCAGCACAGAAAAAGCAGTCCGGTGAGGAACTCGACCACCGGATACATCGGCGAAATCGGCGTCAGGCAGCGGCGGCATTTCCCGCGCAGAATCAGCCAGCTAAGCACCGGAATGTTGTCGTACGGGCGAATTTTCGCTCCGCAGTTGGGACATGCCGAAGCGGGTAGAACGATGGACTTTCCTTCCGGCAGCCGCAGGATGCAAACGTTCAGAAAGCTGCCAATGATCAGCCCGCAGGCAAAGGTGAACGCTCCAACGAGCCCCGAAGGAAGCATGGATTGAATGTGCCACAAGCAGCGCTGCACCACAACGCAGACCGCACCACCCGGTGACCCATGGCTAACATCATCGCCAAGAGTCGCGGAGCTACCGCAGGGCGTTGAGGTGCGCGATTGTCCTGCCGCGGCGTTTCGCGCTGCGGCGCACCGACGGAAGCGTCGGTGCTACGCCGACCGGGCGTCTGGGCTACGACGTCGTCGCTAAATTTATTTGATGTTCAAGAGAGAATCCACCAGACACCCAACGTTGTTGCCCGCGCGCATTTTGGTTTTCTCGCCGCTCGTGTAATGATTTCTCTCCCATGTTTTGGTTCGAACAAAAAGTTCGCCGCTACGAACACTCGCGCTGGGCCAACGAGCCCTCGCGCCCAGTCATGCCTTTCCGCTGGGGCCTGGAGCATATCGGTGGCCGAGCCGACGAACCCGACCCGCGCGGCTGGCTGGAAAAGTTCGCCACCGAGACGATCGCCCACAGCGACGAATGGTTTGCCGCGCCGCCCGCCACCGACTACCGGTTCACCGGCCCGGGCGAAGCGCCGGGGGAAGCAGGCGTGCTCACATTCACCAGCACCGTGGAATCCCGGTGGCCGGAAAACAACCTGGTCTCCGCCAGGTTTTTCCCGGCCCGCCATTCGGGCCCGGCGGTCGTAGTCCTCGCACAGTGGAACGCCAAGTGGCACGAACAGGTGAGCGTCTGCCGCTGGTTGAATAAGCTCGGAATTTCGGCGCTCCGCCTGAGCTTGCCGTACCACGACCGCCGCGTAGTTCCAGGCCATCCGCGCGCGGATCATCTGGTCGGCGCGAATATTGGCCTGACGATGCAGGCTAACCGCCAAGCGGTGCGCGACGCGCGGCAATGCCTGCGCTGGCTCGAGGCGCAAGGTTACGACCGGCTCGGAATGCTCGGCACCAGCGTCGGCTCGGCCATCGCGTTCACAGCGTTCGCGCACGAGAAAGCGGTGCGGGTTGGCGCCTTCCTGCACGCCTCGACGTATTACGGCGAAGTGGTGGCCAATGGCCTCACCACTATGAACGTGTGGGAATCGCTCCGTACCAAGGTGACCGAAGAGGAATTGACGCGCTATTGGTCGCCGATCAGCCCTTATCCGTATATTCCGAAACTGCACAACTCCAGAAAGAAAGTCCTGGTGATCTACGGAAAATACGATCCGACGTTTTGGCTGCAGTTCACCCATCAATTGCTAGAGGAAGTGCAGCACGATTCGCTTCAGATTGAAACGCTGGCGCTCCCGTGCGGTCACTACTCCCTGGGCGAACCTCCGTTCAGTTGGGCCGCAGGCCTAAAATTCGGCCGCTTCCTGTTCCAAGGCTTGAGCTAAACTCAAAAAATGAAGCGCACCCACAACGCCGTGATCCTCGATCAATTCACGCGCCAAGCCGTACCCTTCGCGAATGCCGCTCCGATTCGAAACGACGATCTCCTTCGCCGCATCGTCGACTTGGCGGAACCACACGCCGATGATCGCGCCTTGGACATTGCCTGCGGCCCCGGTTTGGTCGTCTGTGCATTCGCGCACGCAGTGCAACACGCCACCGGCATCGACCTGACGCCCGCGATGCTCGAACAGGCGCGCAAGCTTCAGCAGCAGGAGTCCCTGCGCAATGTGACCTGGACTTTGGGAGACGTAACGAGGTTGCCGTACCGCGACCGCGAATTTTCAATCGTCACTTCGCGCTTCGCCTTTCACCACCTGCCTGAGCCGCAATTAGCCCTGCAAGAAATGGTGCGAGTGTGCCGACCGGACGGCCGCATCGTGGTAGCCGATATCGCGCCCGCGGCGCCGAATGCCGAAGCCCTAAACGCCGTAGAGCGTCTGCGCGACCCTTCCCACACCCGCGCGCTGCCTCCTGACGAACTCCGCATGCTTTTCGCGCAAGTAGGCTTGGCGCCGCGCGCGGAAATGCACCGCCTGGCAGGAGACCTGGAGAGTTTGCTGGCCCGCTCGTTCCCTGCACCGGGCGATGCGGAGCGGATCCGAAAAATCTTCGAAGCCTCGCTGCAAGACGACGCCCTGGGCATGGCCACGCGCCGCGAGAATGGCAAACTCCTCTACGCCTTTCCCATTGCCATTCTGAGCGCGGTAGTCCCTTCGTCGTAGCGCCATCGCTGTCCGCAATGGGTGATTCCGGTAGGGAGTGGTAAGGGAGCGCGAGATAAAATCGTTATCTCTAGTGTGGTACCAAAGTAGTATGGTACATTAATACTATGGTACCGACCAAGAAGCGCATCGTGGAACGCGTGCAACCGGCGTCCGCTGGGAAAAGCGGGTCTTGAAAGTCCTCAAGGACTTCGCCGACTATCGCGATTTGGCCCTCGCCGACTTCTGGGAAGGCTTGGTCCTGCATGTTTTCGACCGAAGATGCCCTTTCCAACAGGAAAGCCTGCATCGCATCAAGCGACTGAAAAGTTTCTACGGTCTCCACTTGGATTCCTGCTCCAGCCATCGCCTAACCGAAGCGAGTGCCCGTGGCTCGCGGAAGAAAACGAAAGGAAAGAAGGAGTTCCGCAAATGAACTCCCGGCCCAAGAAGTGGATCGTTCCGGCCTTCCGGTGGGTGCTGGGCCTGGTGGTCTTATGGGAGTCCGCGCACTTTGCGATTGCTCCCGCCGCCGCTCATCAATTCGCCAAGACCGGCCTCCCGCAATGGATACGTCCGGCGCTGGGGGGAAGCGAAGCAATGGCCGCACTCTTATTCCTAGTGCCCGCCGCCAGTGTAGTTGGCGGCTACGCCCTGCTTTTCATCTTTGTAGTCGCCGCAGTCATTCACTTGCTTCACGGCCAGTTCGACATCGGCCTCCTGGCGGTCTACGGCATGGGTGTGATCGTTTGCATAACCCACGGGAAAAATGAGGAAAAGGAGGCGCCGCGTGACCGATGACGACTTCATAGCCAGCTTCGAGGGCTGCCGTCTTGCCGCGGAGTCTTTTCACCACTCGGACCACGTCCGAATGGCCTTTCTATACCTACACCGTTACCCAGTGCTCGAAGCTCTCCAGCGCTTTTCTGCTTCGCTGGCTAGCTTCGCCGCGGCGAATGGCAAGCCCAAGCTTTACCACGAGACCATCACCTGGGCTTTCCTGCTTTTGATTCGCGAGCGCCTGGCGCGCACCGGAGGTCAACCGACCTGGACTGAATTTGCGGCCGCTAACGGAGACCTACTGAACTGGAATGATAACGTCCTGAAAAAATACTACCGCGGCGAAACGCTATCCTCCGACTTGGCGCGAACCACCTTCCTGCTTCCCGATCGAGCCGTCACCGAACCAGGTTGAAACCATCTCGCCGGGCCGGTTGCCGCGATGATGGCGTTATAAGCGGTAGCCGACTCATCGAACGGTCCGGTGCGGTAGAGCTGCAGCGCGTCCCGCAGCGGAGGGGATAGTACTTTCGTAGTGACGGTGCGCGTTGTTCTTGCGGGCCGGGTACCTGCTTGTTGCGGAGCGTTTGAGGTGGGTTGCGCATTCTTCGCGGAAATCCTGGGCGCGCGGTGCCGGCTCGAATGTGGTGACTGTCAGCGCGGTACACAGTAGAAGCGGGAAGAAAAGCCTTGTGGCCTTCATCGGGATCCTCTGGAGGCATCGCAAGTGCCAAATCCAGCGCCCCGGAGGATACTTCTCCACGGGTTCCGTTACAACGATTCTATTACTAAGTAAGCAGAGAAAACGCCCCTCCCCGCGGCGCTCACAACGAGCGAGAATCAATCTATCGCCCTGCCGCGCGCTCGCCCGCAAGAACCATGCAAGTGCTCGAAGCCTTGGCTACTAGCTTGCCGTTCTCGTCCTTCACGGTGCATTCGATATACCCGGCAGTTTTTCCCCGCTGCACTACCAGAGCTTCCGCTGTGAGCTGCGTGCTCCACACCGGACGAAAGAACTGAATGCTGAGGTTCACCGTCGTGAATGACTGGTCGAGTGCCAGGGTGCTGACGAAGGCCATGCCCATTGCGGCGTCGGCCAGATCGCACAGAATCCCGCCATGCAGCGTCCCCATCGGATTCGCGTGTTGCGGACCGGCCTGCAGCGTGCCTACCGCGCGGCCTCCGGCAACTTCGCCTACTTCAAATCCAATCAGACTAGCGACGGCGACATGGCCCAGCCGCGCCGCTTTTATCAATGGATGCAGTTCCGCGGAATTGCTCGCCGCTGCGCTAGGATCGCTCATGTGCCCTCACGTTTGCGGATTTTACCTCGGCAGGCTTGGCGCTTCTACCTGCTTTAGGCGGCCGACCACAATTTCTAAGTCAACGCTCAAACTTCAGGTATACAGTTGAGCATGGCTAAATCCTTAGCCACCCTCGCCAAGACGCACTGGTTCATGCTTGTCGTGGCGCTGGCTTTCTTGCTCCACCAGGCGTCCGCGCAATCCGCGCCGGGAATCCAGCCTGCGGCGACGTCTCCGCTCACCCTCTCCCAGGTTGTTGAAAAGCTGGTGCAGATGAACGCCGCCAGATTCAAAGCGCTGCAAAGCTATCGCGGCAGGCGAACGTACCAGGTCGAGTACAAAGGTTTCCCGACCACGTTTCACGCGGAAATGACCGTGGATGTCACATACACCGCGCCGGACACCAAGGCCTTCACGATTGTGTCGGAGAGCGGTCCCAAATGGATGGTGAGTCGAGTTTTAAAGAAGCTGACCGAAACCGAGCGCGACGCTCAAAAAGGTCCGAACCGCTCTGGCGTCGAGCTAAGCCCTCAGAACTACAATTTCGCGTCGTTCGAATACCAAGCCAGCAGCGACGGCTGCTCCTACATTCTTACCGTCCAGCCGAAGGTCCCGACTAAATTTTTATATCGCGGCCGGGTCTGGGTGCACGAGCAGGATTTCGCGGTGTGCCGGATCGAAGCCGAGCCAGCGAAGAATCCGTCGTTTTGGATTACCAGCACCGCCATCTGCCAGAACTACCAGAAGATTGGTCAACTGTGGTTGCCGCTGGATAACCAGAGCATATCGACAGCGCGTCTCGGTGGCCGCGCCACCCTGACCATCAAATACCAGAATTACGACATTACCGCGGCCCCGGTAGCCAGCGAAGTCGCCCTGCGTCAATAGACCAGACACCTTTTGCACTGGCCTAGCCAAGCGGTGTGTGAAACGGAGTCCCTTCTCTTATCCCCGTAGAAATTGCTGGAACTGAGCGCCGGCAATGATTGCGGAGACCTTGGCGATGTCCGCAGACAGCGACCGATCAACCTCCACCGTCGCAGAAACCGTGCGAACCAGATCTAGCGCTTTTTGCGTTTGCGGCCCAGTGCGCAGCGGCGTCAGCAAATCGATGCCCTGGCAAGCGGAGAGCAGTTCCATTGATAGGAGATTTTTCACGTTCTCCAGCATCGGTGCGAGGCGCCGCGCGCCGGCCATCCCCATCGAGACGTAGTCTTCCTGGTTCGCGCCGGTGGGAATGGAGTCCACCGAATGCGGCGCAGCTTGAATTTTAGTTTCGCTGGCGAGAGCGGCGGCCGCGATTTGTATCAGCATGAAACCGGAATTGAGCCCAGCCTCGCGCACCAAAAATGCCGGTAGCAAGCTGGTGTGCGGATTGGTCATTTGCTCGATGCGGCGCTCGGAGATCCCCGCGAGCGTGGCTAGCGCGATGGCAAGTTGATCGGCGGCCATCGCCAACGGCTGCCCATGAAAATTGCCGCCGCTGATTACTTCGTTGGTGTCCGCAAAGACCAACGGATTGTCGGTAGCGCTGTTCAGTTCGATAGCCAGCGTAGCGCGAACTTGCGACAGCGCGTCGCGGACCGCGCCATGTACTTGCGGCACGCAGCGCAGGCTGTATGGATCCTGCACCCGCGGGTCGGCGTCCATCGAGCGGTGCGACTCGCGAATCGCGCTGCCTTGGGTGAGGCGCCGGAGATTGTTGGCGGTGGTAGCGTGCCCCGCAAACGGACGGACCGCGGCGATGCGTTCGTCGAACGCCGCAGGGCTGCCGCGGAGCGCGTCGAGGGAAAGCGCCGCCGCGACATCCGCGGTGTCCGCGAGAATTTCCGCGTCGCGCAGGGCCAGCGCCAGCAGCGCTTGCATCCCCTGCGTGCCGTTCAGCAAAGCCAGACCTTCTTTCGCTTCGAGTTGCAATGAAGCGATGCCGGCGCGCTGCATCGCTTCGCCGCCAGAAATTTTCTGGCCCTGATAAAAAGCTTCGCCTTCGCCGATTACCACCTGCGCGAGATGAGCGAGCGGCGCTAAATCTCCAGAGGCGCCCACCGACCCCTGCGCGGGAATCACCGGGTGCACGCCTTTGGCGAGCATCGCGCACAGCGTATCGACGAGCAAAGGACGCGTCCCGCTGAATCCCTTCGCGATCGCGTTGGCCCGCAGCAGAATCATCGCCCGAGTTTCGTGCTCGCTGAGCGGCGCACCGATTCCGCAGGAGTGGCTGCGTACCAGGTTGGTCTGTAGGGTGCGGATTTGTTGGCGGGAAATGCGCACCGAAGCCATTTTGCCGAAGCCGGTGTTGATGCCGTAGGCAGTGGAATTCGACGCTACCAGCCGATCCACCACATCGCGCGACGCTTGCATCCGCACTCGAGCCGCGGGATCGAGTGCGGCGATCTCGGAGTTGAATACCACGTCGAAAAGTTGTTCGAGAGTAAGGTCGTTGCCAGTGAGTGAAAAAGTCATAGTTTGAGTTCGGAGTCGGCCTCGGCCGCGGGCCCGGTCGTGCGCGTTGCAGCGTCCCGCCGCGGGGTCAACGGAAAATACATGCGATATTTGTCAGGCAAGCTGCGTGGCCTACCCGAGCGATCGCAATATACATGAACGGTTTCGCCCTCGGCGCACAGTTCGCCGGAAGCGTCGTTAACAATCTGATAGGCGAAGCTCACCATGCGCCGCTGCGCACTGGCAATCCGTGTGCGGACGCGCAGCAGGTCGTCGAACTGCACCGGCCGTTTGTAGCGGCAAGTAGCCTCGGCGACCACGATAAAAGTGTCGTCGTCCGCTTCCATTCGTTTGTATTCGAAACCGAGCTGCCGGCACAGTTCCACGCGGCCCACCTCAAACCAGGTAAAGAAATTCCCGTGGTACACCACCCCCATCCGATCGGTTTCGGCGTAGCGCACTCGCACCGTAGCTTCGTGGAATTCGCTCATGTCCGTTGGAAGAGTGTAGCAGAGCCCACCGCGACCTTCAGCCGTTTGCCTCGCAAACGCGTTGAATCGAACCGCCCTGCCTCATTGTCCCGACCATTTGGGCGGGCGCTTCTCCAGGAATGCGGTCAGACCCTCACGAAAGTCCGGCGTGGAACGAATCGCCACGCTTTCGCGGATCGCGATATCTAGGTCGCGTTCGACGTGGTCTTGATTCCACTGCAGCAAAGTGCGTTTGGTCGCCGCCAGGCTGGTAGGGCTCAACGCCACCAGCGATTCGGCGAGCGCCCGAGCTTCTTCCATCAGCCTCTCGGCGGGGACCGATCGAGTTACCAACCCGCTAGCCAGTGCTTCGTCAATGCCGAAAATTCTACCAGTGAGCAATAGATCGCGGGCGCGCTTCTCGCCCACTTGCCGAACCAAAAACACGGAAACCGCAGCCGGCAGAAATCCGATCTTCACTTCGGTGTAGCCGAATTTCGCCGCAGGAACCGCCAAAGTGAAATCCGCCAACGTCGCCAGGCCAGTGCCGCCGGCGATCGCCGGTCCGTTCACCGCCGCAATCAATGGTTTGGGAAACGCGTACACGCTTTGAAACATTCCCACCATGCGCCGCACTTCCTGATATTGGTCGGCAGGGGATTGAGAGGCCATCGCGCGAAGCGCTTCAAGGTCCATTCCAGCACAAAAAGCGCTGCCCGATCCCGTGAGGATGGCAACCCGCGCCGGTCCCGCAGCAACGTCGGCCAGCACCGCCGGAATATCCACCAGCATTTGCGGCGAAATGGCGTTACGTTTCTCCGGCCGATTCAACGTGATGGTAGCGATCTGATCCTGAACAGTGAGCAGCAGCGTCGAATAACTCATGCTCAAAGGTTAACGCGGAGTCGGTACATAGTCGAGATCACGAAGCAGAATGGGAGTCCGGATGTCAACCCTTGTTAGAGCGTACGCAAATGTGTACGCTATTGGCGACCCCGAGGAGATTCCCATGGGCGCCATCCGAGTCGGTGTTCGCGAGTTCCGCGAGCGCATCGCAAGCTTCCTGGAATCTGATACGCCGGTTGCCATTACCCGGCATGGTGAGACTCTCGGTGTGTATGTTCCGACCCCGGGTAAGCAGCCCAAGACTGCCAACGTCGCTGAACTGAAGGCGGCCGCGAACCGATTGGCTCAGGTTTTGGCGGATGTGGATCAAGAAGAACTGGTCGCCGAGTTTAAGCAGGCACGTCGCCGCGGGAAAGGCGCATCTCGTTGAGTTGCAATGATCGTCTTGGACGCCAACATTCTGATTCGTGCGGTTCTGGGGCGCCAAATTCTGTGGCTTCTTGAAACTTTCGGTGGGCGCGGAATCCGCTTTTTCGCGCCCGATGTTGCTTTTGCCGATGCCGAAGAGTATCTGCCTTCTCTTCTGATCAAGAGAGGAAAGCCCATTCCCGAACTGCCTCCCACGATCTTACTCCTTGCACAAAATGATTGAATCGATCGATCGGGACTTTTATCTGCCTTTTGAAACAGAGGTCCGACAGCGGCTGACCGGGTGTGATGAAGACGACTGGCCAGTATCAGCCTCAGCACTCGGGCTGGCGTGCCCGATCTGGACCGAGGACTCAGACTTTTTGGGAACCGGTGTAGCGGTCTGGACCACATGCCGGATGGAAATCTTTCTCCAAGCTCGAATCAAAGAACTCGAATCAAAGGCGATTGACGAGTCCTGAATTCCGCGCAGTCCGAATTTGCTGGTCGCTGGCTAATTGGGTTTGGAGGTCTGGGCGGGAGGTTCTGGCGTCTCAGTTTCCTCTCCCGCGTTAGAGTATTTTTCGCGTAGAGTGCCGGTGAGAGCGCAGGCAATCGCTAGCGATCTGGTGTCGATGCCGGTGGAAACGCCGCGCGCAGCCAGCGTAGTGAGAATAGCTTCGGTGGGAATGTTGCCGACCAGCTGGTCGCCGGCGAAAGGGCATCCGCCCAAACCAGTGAGCGCGCCGTCGAACCGGCGGCAACCGGCTTCGTAGGCAGCGAGGATTTTTTCGCTGGCTGCTTCGGGACGGCTATGCAGATGGACTCCCAGCTCCACTCCAGCCACCACGCCCTTCACGCTGCCATAGAGCGTGGCCACATCGTCAGGCGAAGCGGTGCCAACCGTATCTGCCAACGAAACGGTGCGCACCCCAACGTCCTTTAGCCAGATCAAAGTGTCTTCGACGATTTCCGGACCCCAAGGCTCATCGTAAGGATTCCCAAACGCCATCGAGATATAAACCACCAAGTCACGTCCCGCAGCTTTGCTAGCCTCGCGAATTTTCTGCACGAGCGCGCGCGTTTCGTCTCGCGACATATTGGCATTAGCCCGCCGGAAATACGCCGAAATCGAGTACGGATAGCCGATCGTAGTTACGCCGGGAGTAGCCAGTGCGCGGTTCAGCCCCTTCTCGTTGACCACAATCCCGATAATCTCCGCCGCCCCAACCGAGCCGGGCAAAGCGAGTGCGGTCACTCCTGCCATCACTTGTTCGCTATCCGCCATTTGCGGTACGTGCAGCGGCGAAACAAAACTCACCGCGTCCAGATGACGGAATCCCAGGCTCAGCAGACGCCCGAGGTACTCGACTTTCTCCGCAGTGGGAATAATATCCGCGAGTCCCTGCCATGCGTCGCGAGGGCATTCGATCACAGTGACGGGAGACTGCGCGGGCGGGGAACTGGGCCTGGAATCCGAATTTGAACTCACGTCTGCAAGACTCCTGTCTTAAATTCGGCTAGGTGCGGGTTGAGCGCGGCGGCCGTGAGCGCCCAAATCAGCGCCTCACGAGTCTGCGCGGGATCGATGATCGCGTCCACCCACAGCCGGGCGGCGGCGTAGCGCGGATCGGTCTGGCTGTCGTAGGTGGCGCGAATGGAATCGTACAGTTCTTTTTTTACCGCGTCGGTAATTTTCTGCCCTTCGCGTTCGAGCTGCTTCAGCTTGATTTCCACCAGAGTATTCGCCGCAGCGTCACCGCTCATTACCGCGTAGCGCGCGGTGGGCCACGCAAATAGGAACCGCGGATCGTACGCTTTGCCGCACATCGCGTAGTGCCCGGCACCAAAACTGCCGCCGCAAATCACGGCGATTTTTGGAACCACGCTATTGGCCACCGCGTTGACCATCTTGGCCCCGGCGCGAATGATCCCGCTCCACTCCGCGTCCTTACCAACCATAAAGCCGTTGACGTCGTGCAGGAAGATCAGCGGGATAAGATTTTGATTGCAGTCGAGAATAAAGCGCGCGGCCTTATCGGCCGATTCGGTGTAGATCACCCCGCCAAATTCGATGCGCCGTTCGTTGCTCCCCGGTGCGGAGATCTGCACATGCTTTTTCTGGTTGGCCACGATGCCCACGGCGAAGCCGCCGATGCGCGCGTACCCACAGATCAGCGTCTGGCCATACTCGGCGCGGTATTCGTCGAACCGGCTGCCATCCACCACCCGGGCGATCACGTCGCGCATGTCGTACTGCCGTGCCGGGTCGGAGGAAAAAACTCCGTAGATCTCTTCGGCCGGATAGGCGGGAGGCTCGGCCGGCTTGCGATCGAACGGCGCGCCTGGGCGGTGGCCGATCAGGTCGGTGAGCGAACGGATTCGCGCGAGACACGCATCGTCGGTGGGCTCGCGAAAGTCGATGGTGCCGCTGGTTTGCGCGTGCATCTTGGCACCGCCCAGCTCTTCCGCGGAAGTTTTCTGTCCGATAGCGGCCTGTACCAGCGCGGGCCCGGCCAGAAAAAGCCCGCTGCCTTCCGTCATCAGGATGTGATCGGTCATTACCGGAAGGTAAGCGCCACCAGCAACGCACATGCCCATGATCGCGGTGGTCTGCGGAATGCCCATGGCGCTCATCACCGCATTGTTCCGAAACACCCGCCCAAAATCGTCGGTGTCAGGAAACACGTCCTCCTGCAGCGGCAGGAAGACTCCGGCGGAATCGACCAGGTAGATAGTGGGGATGCGATTTTCGATGGCGATATTCTGCGCACGGATCACTTTCTTGGCGGTCATCGGGAAGAACGCGCCTGCTTTTACCGTGGCGTCGTTGGCGATCACCATTACCGTGCGGCCGCAAACCCGGGCCAGGCCGGTGATGGTACCGGCCGCGGGAGCGCCGCCCCACTCGGTGTACATATCGTGGGCGGCGTAGAGAGCAAGCTCGAAGAAGTCGGTGTTGGGATCGATCAGTTTGGCGATGCGTTCCCGCGCGGTGAGCCGCCCCTTTTTGTGCTGGGACTCGATGGCTTTGGCGCCGCCGCCCTGGCGAATCTGCTCTTCTTGAGTTTTCAGCGCGGTGAGCAGGTCGACCATTTGGCGATGGTTGCGCTGGTAGGCTGGAGATTTGGGATCGACGCCAGAGCCGATGACCGGAGTTTCGTTCGCCAAGATAGTTCCTTTTGCGGCGAAAGTTTCTTTGGACGGCCGGCCGCGGGCGCCACGCGCCGCGCGTGGCTCGAAACGGTCGACGAAAGTATAAGCGGTTCCGGAGCGTAAGGCGAGACGCAGCGGCCGGCGCCCAGCTATGGCGACGCTTGTTGGGCGGCGATTCGTTGCCGAATGAAATCGATAATTTCCTGGGTGGAGGTTCCCGGCAGAAACACTTCCGCGATTCCTTGTTTTTTCAGAGCCGGGATGTCGGCCTCGGGGATGATTCCGCCGATGAGCACGATCACGTCGTCCATACCCTTTTCGCGGAGCAGCTCCATCAGGCGGGGGCAGATGGTGTTGTGGGCGCCCGACAGGATGGAAAGTCCGATCACTTGAACGTCTTCTTGAACCGCAGCCGCGGCGATCATTTCGGGAGTTTGCCGCAGACCGGTGTAAATCACTTCCATGCCTGCATCGCGGAGAGCGCGAGCGATGATTTTTGCGCCGCGATCGTGGCCGTCGAGACCAGGTTTGGCGATCAGAACTCGGATTTTCTTTTCGGGCATTTGGTTTGGGTAGTTTCCCGTTTACTCACGGAACAAAGATTCGCTAATGATCAGCTACGTTAACACGATCCGGGCGGCCTCGGCGCGGAGTGTGCGCGCACTACGTGACGTTAATTTCCTCGTACAGCCCGAACGCGTCGCGCAGGACGTCGCAGATTTCACCCAGCGTGGCGTACGCCTTTACCGCGTCGTAGATGAAGGGCATCAGGTTTTCCTGGGTGCTTCGCGGCGCGGCGCAGAGCGGCCAGGCGCCGTTCGACCTCGGCGGAACTCCGATCGGCGCGTAATCTTGTTAAGCGAACGGCCTGGCGCTCGGCTACCGATTCGTCAATCTGCAGAATGTCGATAGGTTTTTCCTGAGCCATGAAATCGTTCACGCCAACGATGATCTTTTGTTTGCGATCGACCGCCATTTGGTAGAGGTAGGAAGCTTCCGCGATTTCGCGCTGGGGATACGCGCGTTCGATGGCCGCCACCATGCCGCCCAGCCCATCGATCTTTTCGAAATAGTCGAGTGCGCCACGCTCTACTTCGTTAGTTAAAGCTTCGACGAAGTACGAACCGCCCAGGGGGTCGGCCGTATTGGTTACCCCGCTTTCGTGCGCGATGATTTGCTGGGTGCGCAGCGCCAGCGTTGCCGCGAACTCGGTGGGCAGCGCCCAGGCTTCGTCGAGTGAATTGGTGTGCAGCGATTGGGTGCCGCCCATCACCGCGGCGAGCGCCTGCAGCGCGGTGCGCACCACGTTGTTGTAGGGTTGCTGCGCGGTGAGCGAGCATCCCGCGGTCTGAGTGTGGAAACGCAGCGCCCAGGAGCGCGGATTCTTGGCGCCGAAGCGCTCGGGTCATCACCCGATGCCAGATGCGTCGCGCGGCGCGATACTTGGCAATCTCCTCGAAGAAGTCGTTGTGCGCGTTAAAGAAGAAAGAGAGCCGCGGAGCGAAATCGTCGACCTCCAGACCGCGGCGAATGCCCCAGTCGACGTATTCGATGCCGTCGCGCAGCGTGAACGCCAGTTCCTGGATCGCGGTCGAGCCGGCCTCGCGGATGTGGTAGCCGCTGATCGAGATGGGATTGAACTTGGGAGTGTGGCGCGCGCCGAATTCCAGAGTGTCGATTACCAGGCGCATCGATGGCTCCGGCGGATAGATGTATTCCTTCTGCGCGATGTACTCCTTAAGAATGTCGTTTTGCAGCGTGCCGCCAAGGCTTTTCCAGTCCGCGCCCTGCTTTTCCGCCACCGCCAGGTACATCGCCCAAATGATCGCGGCGGGCGAATTGATGGTCATCGAGGTGGTGATTTCAGCGAGCGGAATCTGATCGAAGAGAACTTCCATGTCCGCCAGGGAACTGATGGCCACGCCGCACTTGCCCACTTCGCCTTCCGAGAGCGGGTGATCGGAGTCGTAGCCCATCAGCGTGGGCAAGTCGAACGCGACCGAGAGGCCGTTCTGGCCCTGTTCGAGCAAGTAGCGGAAACGGCGATTGGTGTCTTCGGCGGTGCCGAAGCCGGCGAACTGGCGCATGGTCCACAGCCGGGTGCGATACATGGTGGGATGAATGCCGCGGGTGTAGGGAGGCTGGCCGGGAAATCCGATTTCCTGCTCGAAATTTTCGCTGGCGATGTCCGCTTGAGTGTACAGGCGACGAATGGGATGCGCCGAGATGGTCGTGAATTCCGCGTTACGCTCGCCTGATTTATCGAGCGTAGGCTGCAGCACGGTTTTCTCCCACTGTTGTTCAGCAGCGGAGGGAATTCGCGCCGGCGGTGTGCTGGCGGTTGCGCTCGTGCTGGTGGGAGTGCCTGGGAATTTCTCGCTCATTTTGGATTACTCCTGACGCTGAGAGGCACGGGGACGATTTCGCTTCAGTGTAGGCTAAATCGACGGGGGGCGACAAGCGCCGAGCGCGGCCGGTCCACGCAGGATGCCAGCACTCCGGAATCTGAGCGAACGCAACGGCGGGGCCAACGCCCGGAAGGGTTCACCGTTTGATCAGATCGCCGGAAGTCGAGCGACTGAGCCCTGAAAACATCTATGCATATAAACCATTAGTACTATTTCGAGATACTCTTTGTGATGCAGGGGCACCTATTTTGAACTTTTTTGCTTAAACAGCCGCTACTTCAATCAACACACAACCCCCGAAGACCTTTCTATTCTGGATACGTCCCCAGCTGGCTAGTGGCAGACTGGATCCAGTAGCTGTTACTTCCGAGCAGTATCGCACAGCGCGTTGATCGGCCCGGCCCACTTCAGGATTCAGGCGCCCACTGGCCCAGACAACTCAACGAATCGCTCCGCCGAAAGCGGACGCCTCCGCATGCCGGAAGAAATTCCACACTGGGGAGAGTCATGATTCATCCAACAAACAGAAGCGCTTTGGTGCAATTCGCGGTAATACTCTTAGTGTTTTTATCCTTCGCGGCTGTGGCGGCCCAAGCTATACCCATTCCGGTTCCTTATATTGGAAGTATCTCACCCGATTCGGTGGCTCCTGGTGGCGCGGCCTTCACGCTTACGGTGAATGGGACCGGATTCGTCAACACTTCGGTAGTGAACTTCGGAACCACGGCGCTGACGACCACCTATGTTTCAAGCACACAACTGACTGCCGCAGTGACGCCGACGCTAATTGCATCGAGTGGTTCGCAATGGATAACCGTCACGAACCCGGGGACCCCCAACCGCGTGTCTAACTTGGCATTCGCGCAGGTCGGCAACCCGGCCGCATCATTGAATCTTGTGAGTACCTCCTATACGGCGCAAAACACCACTCTCGGTGTGGCGCAAGCCGATTTCAATGGTGACGGCAATTTGGATTTGGTGGTGACAAACTGGAGCAGCGACAGCCTTTCAATATTCTTGGGCAACGGCGATGGGACCTTTCAGACTGCCCAAAACATTTCGTTGTCGGGGAGTTCCACATATCCCTTCGGGGTGGCCGTAGGCGATTTCAACAACGATGGGAAGGCTGATATCGCCCTGGGCTATGAATCGAATCTAGGTGTTTCCGTTTTGCTTGGTAATGGAGACGGAACGTTCCAAGCCGCACAGACCGTAGCAGCGGGTAGCGACACCTACTACCTGACCACCGGAGATTTCAACGGCGACGGTAATTTGGATATCGCGGTGACTAACGACGGCGGCACCGTCTCCGTTCTACTTGGCAAGGGCGACGGAACGTTCAACACTGCGGTTACTTACAGCATTCCGAGCGGGTCCTGGTTCATTCATACCGCGGATCTCAGGGGAGATGGGAATCTGGATCTAGTCGCCTGCAGTTACAACGGCGCAGATATTTCCGTGTTGCTCGGAAACGGTGACGGTACGTTCCAGACCGCGGTTGAATATACCACCGGCCAGACCCTGGTAGACGTGGCCATCGGTGACTTTAACGGTGACGGAAAACTGGACATGATCGCGTCCTCCGCCAGCGACGATAACGTGTACTTGTTGCTTGGCAATGGTGATGGCACATTCCAGACCGCGCAAGCAATCGCGGTGGGCTTCTCAAGCTCCGAGATTGTGACCGCCGATCTAAATGCAGACGGAAAGCTCGATTTGGCTCTGCAAACCGGCGGCAATGTCGCCACGGTGTTGGGCAACGGCGATGGCACGTTCCAAGCTGCACAGACATTCGCTGGCTCGTCGTTTCCCTACTTTATGCTGGTAGGCAACTACGTCACCGGCGGAGGACTGGGAATCGTCGAAACCGATGTGAGCAGCAACGCCATCGACGTTTTGCTGCAATCGGTAACCCTATCACCGGCGACTTTCGCCTTCGGGAATCAAGCCCTGAGCCTGGCTTCCACCGCGCAGACTTTCACATTGACGAATAACACCACCGCGACGGTGAACATTTCCGGGATCAGCTTCACCGGTGCCAACCCCAGTGATTTCGGCGATACTACCACCTGCGGCGCAACCCTGGCCTCTGGTGCTTCGTGCACCATCAACGTCACCTTCACTCCCGCCGCGTTAGGTGCAGCCACCGGAACCCTTACGGTTGCCGATGATGCTCCTGGCGGTTCGCAAACAGCCACCCTCACCGGAACCGGAATCGACGCGCCAGTGGTTACCCTGTCGTCGCCGAGCCTTTCGTTCTCGAGCAACGGCGTCGGGGTTGCCAGCGCACCGCAGTCAGTCACTGTCTCCAACATCGGAAGCGCCACGCTGAACATCGCCAGTATCGCAGTCACTGGAGCGAATGGCGCGGACTTCGGCGAAACCACCACCTGCGGTGCGACGCTGGCGATCTCGACCACCTGCGCCGTCAACGTCACGTTCACTCCGGGCGCCTCGGGCGCGCGCGTAGCGGCGGTTACCCTCACCGACGATGCCGCCAATAGCCCGCAATCGATCGCGTTAACCGGAAGTGCAGTTCTAGCGGCAACCGCGAACCTCTCTGCGCCGTCCATTACCTTTAACGGCCAGGTGGTGGGTTCAACCAGCGCGGGCCAATCCGTAACACTAACCAATAGCGGCGGTGCCGCGTTGACGGTGTCCAGCATTGCCGTATCCGGCGCCAACGCCGGCGACTTCGTGGTAACCAATACCTGCGGCGCCTCGGTGGCTGGGGGAACGAACTGCGCGATCGGCGCGACGTTCAAGCCCACCGCCGGCGGCACGCGCACGGCAACCATCACCATCACCGACAGTGCAGTCAGCGGCACCCAGACCATCACCCTGCAAGGCACCGGAGAAGATTTCTCGATGGCCTTTACCGGAGGCAGCACGGTGGCGAGTGGGTTGAGTGAAAACTTGACTCTCACCGTGACCCCGCAGGGCGGGTTTACCGGAACGGTCGCTCTGACGTGCTCCGGCGCGCCGGAACTCTCCACCTGCACCGTGAGCCCCACTTCAGTGACCCTCAACGGGACCACCGCGGCGACGTCGACATTCACCCTCTCGACCGGCGGTACCGCCGCAAGCATTCCGCAGAACGTGCCACCGACGAACTTTCCGTCGATAGCAATTCGCTGGGGGATGTGGTTCGCAGCTCTGCTGATGCTGGCAATGGTGGTGCTCGGACTGAAGGCTCCGAAGGGACGCACGCTGCGTCCGGCGGCGCTTTCATTTGGGTTGCTGTTGTTGCTGGTCTCGGTGGGCATGTCCGCCTGCGTAGGCATCACCAAGCACGAAACGATAGCCACCACCCCGCCGGGGACATACACGTTGAAGGCGACCGGAGTATCCGGTTCGTTGACGAATACAACCACGATAGGAATCACCGTGAGCAAGTAAACGAAACGCAGCACAAAAGAGGAGGCTCAAATTCCGCGGATGTAGCCCCAGCGCCTAACCGGCCGGAGCTGCCCGCGGAATTTGCCTTTTCGGGCCGTAGCGCCGACGCCCCTGTCGGTGCGCAGCACGCGGATCGCCTGAGCTGTAGAATCGTGCACCTCAACGCCCACTCGCCGCACCGCGACTCGTCGCGGAAAACATCCCGTCCGAACAGCTTCGATACACATTGAATAGCCATGCACAAAAACCACTAGTACGGATTTCGCTTCATGCCACCGATTTGGTGGCATCTCGCTCTCCGAGCTTTGCTCAATCCATCGCTATTCGTCTCGGCACAAGTTATCCCCGAGTGGCGACGGTTCGCTGCGTACGCCTCCACTTCGACCGCCTCAAAAAGTCAGTAGCAGCGCCCTCTGAAGAAAACTTGAGCAGCGCATCGATCACCTCGCTCCAGTCGGTACCTTCGCGCTGCCCAGACCGCCGCCAGGCAACGCTCCGCCGCCCGCGGACGCTACTGCACTCCAGAGGGAATTCCAACTTGGGGAGTGCCATGATCCAACCAGCGAAAAGAATCGTTTTGGCGCATCTTGCGATGATTCTGATGGGGATTTTGTGCTTCGGAATGCCAGCGGTAGAAGCTACCCCTATTCCGGTCCCTTATATTGGAAGTATCTCACCCGTTTCGGTGGCACCCGGCGGCGCAGCTTTTACGCTCACCGTGAATGGAACCGGATTTCTCAACAACTCAGTGGTAAATTTTGGAACCACGGCGCTGACCACCACCTATGTTTCAGGCACCCAGGTAACCGCCGCGGTGTCCGCAACGCTAATCGCGACCAGCGGTTCGCGATGGATTACCGTTACGAATCCCGGCACCCCGGACCGAATTTCCAACATGGTATTCGCTCAGGTGGGCGCCCCGTCAGCGGCATTGAATTTTGCGAGTACCTCCTACACGGCGCAAGATACGACGATCGGCGTGGCGCAAGCCGATTTCAATGGCGACGGCAATCTGGATCTGGCGGTGTCGAACTATAGTACAGAGAGTGTTTCAATATTCTTGGGCAACGGCGACGGAACTTTCCAGGCGGCGCAAAATATTTCGCTGTCGGGGCCAAACGGTGGCCCGTACGGAGTGGTGGCAGGCGATTTCAACAACGACGGGAATATCGATATCGCAGTGGGCTACGAGGGCAGCAACATTTCCATTTTGCTTGGCAACGGGGACGGAACCTTTCAAACTCCACAGACCGTAACCGCGGGTAATTATGCGTTGGAACTGACTACTGGGGATTTCAACGGCGATGGCAATTTGGATCTCGCGGTGACCAACAACGATGATGGCACCGTCTCCGTTCTACTGGGCAAGGGAGACGGAACGTTTAACACCGCGGTTACTTACAGCGTGCCGAGCAATTCCAGGTTCATCCATACCGCCGATTTCAACGGAGACGGGAAACTGGATCTGGTCGCGTGCACTTATGAAGGGCCAGACATCTCCGTGTTGCTCGGAAATGGTGACGGTACTTTCCAGACCGCGGTTGGATATACCACCGGCAAGAACCTGGTAGACGTGGCCATCGGCGACTTCAACGGCGACGGAAAACTCGACATGATCGCGTCGGCCAATGCCGACACCAACGTCTACTTGTTGCTCGGTAATGGCGACGGCACATTTCAGACCGCACAAGCGATCGCGGTGGGTTTCACAACCTACGAGATTGCCACTGCCGATCTAAATGCTGACGGAAAGCTCGATTTGGCTGTGCAAAGAACCGCGGGTGACGCCGCGACATTGTTGGGCAACGGCGACGGCACGTTTCAATCTCCGCAGTCATTCGCCGGCTCCCCGAATGCCTTGGACCTCCTGGTGGGCAACTACGTCACTGGCGGAGGACTGGGGATCGTCGTAACCGATCTGAGCACCGACGTAATCCACGTCTTGCTGCAAACCGTAGCCCTGTCTCCCGCCACTTTTACCTTCGGAAGCCAGGCGCTGAGGTTGGCTTCGACGCCGCAGACTTTCACATTGACGAATAACACCACCGCGACGGTGAACATTTCCGGGATCAGCTTCACCGGTGCCAACCCCAGTGATTTCGGCGATACTACCACCTGCGGCGCAACCCTGGCCTCTGGTGCTTCGTGCACCATCAACGTCACCTTCACTCCCGCCGCGTTAGGTGCAGCCACCGGAACCCTTACGGTTGCCGATGATGCTCCTGGCGGCACGCAAACAGCCACCCTCACCGGAACCGGAATCGACGCGCCAGTGGTTACCCTGTCGTCGCCGAGCCTTTCGTTCTCGAGCAACGGCGTCGGGGTTGTCAGCGCACCACAGTCAGTCACTGTCTCCAACATCGGAAGTGCCACGCTGAACATCGCCAGTATCGCAGTCACTGGAGCGAATGGCGCGGACTTCGGCGAAACCACCACCTGCGGTGCGACGCTGGCGATCTCGACCACCTGCGCCGTCAACGTCACGTTCACTCCGGGCGCCTCGGGCGCGCGCGTAGCGGCGGTTACCCTCACCGACGATGCCGCCAATAGCCCGCAATCGATCGCGTTAACCGGAAGTGCAGTTCTAGCGGCAACCGCGAACCTCTCTGCGCCGTCCATTACCTTTAACGGCCAGGTGGTGGGTTCAGCCAGCGCGGGCCAATCCGTAACACTAACCAATAGCGGCGGTGCCGCGTTGACGGTGTCCAGCATTGCCGTATCCGGCGCCGACGCCGGCGACTTCGTGGTAACCAATACCTGCGGCGCCTCGGTGGCTGGGGGAACGAACTGCGCGATCGGCGCGACGTTCAAGCCCACCGCCGGCGGCACGCGCACGGCAACCATCACCATCACCGACAGTGCAGTCAGCGGCACCCAGACCATCACCCTGCAAGGCACCGGAGAAGATTTCTCGATGGCCTTTACCGGAGGCAGCACGGTGGCGAGTGGGTTGAGTGAAAACTTGACTCTCACCGTGACCCCGCAGGGCGGGTTTACCGGAACGGTCGCTCTGACGTGCTCCGGCGCGCCGGAACTCTCCACCTGCACCGTGAGCCCCACTTCAGTGACCCTCAACGGGACCACCGCGGCGACGTCGACATTCACCCTCTCGACCGGCGGTACCGCCGCAAGCATTCCGCAGAACGTGCCACCGACGAACTTTCCGTCGATAGCAATTCGCTGGGGGATGTGGTTCGCAGCTCTGCTGATGCTGGCAATGGTGGTGCTCGGACTGAAGGCTCCGAAGGGACGCACGCTGCGTCCGGCGGCGCTTTCATTTGGGTTGCTGTTGTTGCTGGTCTCGGTGGGCATGTCCGCCTGCGTAGGCATCACCAAGCACGAAACGATAGCCACCACCCCGCCGGGGACATACACGTTGAAGGCGACTGGAGTATCCGGTTCGTTGACGAATACAACCACGATAGGAATCACCGTGAGCAAGTAAACGAAACGCAGCACAAAAGAGGAGGCTCAAATTCCGCGGATGTAGCCCCGGCGCCTAACCGGCCGGAGCTACCCGCGGAATTTGCCTTTCGGCGGCGAAAGGGGCTTTTTCAATTTCCGCGGCGAGTCGCGGTGCTGCTCTAAGCGAATTCATCGACGCCAGCGTTGCGGAGCGAAGCGAAGTGGGTGCCCCAGGTTTCGATTTCACACCTGGGTTCTCTATGTTCTTGAATTGCCCTTGTTTTGTGTGCCGGCGGTCGTAGCACTGCGACTCATCGCGGAAAAACGTCCAATCCGAATCCTTCCGAAATTCCACGACGCGACCCCAGTCTCGAAAGCCCGGTGCGTAGTCACCTTCGGGCGAAAGCGGTTGCCGTAGTCCTCGCAGGAAACCTGGAGTAGAATCACCGTCGATCGACAGCCCAATCGCAGTTGCGAACCGAAATTATTTGCGGCGGTGCTGTCTTAGAAAATTGCCGTTTCCAGGAGCCTGAATGCGCTCTCTTCCGCCGCGTGTTTGCCTTGTCGTCTCTCTCGGTTTGAGTCTCGTTCTGCCGGCCGTATCCCAATCGCCGTCGTCGCTCGATGCCCGCCGCAAAGCGCTCAACGACCTGCTGGCCGAGCAGTGGGAACACCGGCTCCGCGCCAGCCCGCTCTACGCATCGTTCGTCGGTGACAAGCGCTGGAACGATCAGCTCGACGATTTTTCGCAAGTAGCGATCGCCAAAGAGCAGCGCGAGACCCAGAAATTTCTCACCCGCTTCGAAGCCATCGATACCACCAGTTTCCCCGAACAAGAAACGCTCAACAAATCGCTGATCGTTCGCGACCTGAAGCTGGAAGTCGAGGGCGCGCGATTCAAATCGTGGGAAATGCCGGTGAGCCAGCAGAGCGGCCCGCAGGTGGAATTGCCGGGGCTGGCCAACGAGCTGTCGTTCGAGTCGGTGAAAGATTATGACGACTATATCTCGCGGCTGAAGCAGATGCCGCGGCTGCTGGATCAGACCGTCGCGCAGATGCGCAAGGGCATGAAAGACAAATTGATGCCGCCGCGCTTTCTGCTGGAAAAAGCCGTGCAGCAATGCAACTCACTAGCTACCCAGCAGGCGGCAGACTCGCCCTTCGCCCAGCCCTTTTCCAATTTCCGGCAAGACATTTCGCCGGCCGATCAGAAGCGGTTGCGCGAGACTGGCTTGGCGGTGATCCACGATGCCGTGTTGCCTGCCTTCGTGAAATTTGCGACGTTCGCCCGCGAAGAGTACGCCCCGCAGGGACGAACCGACCCGGGAGTGTGGGCTCTGCCCGACGGCGACGCGCGGTATCGTTACCTGATCCGGCGCATGACCACCACCGACATGACCTCCGAGCAAATCCATGAGCTTGGTCTGACGCAGGTGAAGGAAACCGAAACGGAAATGCTGGCCCTCGCGCACAAGCTGGGTTTTAAAGATCTGGCCAGCCTCAACGACCACATCAAGAACGATCGCCGGTTCTACGGCACTTCGGGCCAGCAAATCCTGGATTTATATGCGAGGTACGCCCGCGAAATGGAGCCGGAATTGCCGAGGCTTTTCGGGCGTTTGCCCAAGAGCAAGTTGACGGTTATCCCCATGGAGGTGTCGCGCTCCCAGAATGCTGTGCCGGCCGATTATTCTGAAGGCACCGCGGACGGTTCACGCCCCGGACACATCAATGTGAACGAGTGGGACCCCGAGCATCGCTTGGTTTTGAACATCGAAGCGATCGCGTATCACGAAGGAATTCCAGGGCACCACATGCAGATTTCCATCGCCCAGGAATTGACGGACGTGCCGGCGTTTCGCCGCTACGAGGAGTACACCGCGTTTGTCGAGGGTTGGGCGCTATATTCCGAACGGTTGGGCAAGGAGGTAGGGAAGTATCAGGATCCCTACAGCGACTATGGGCGCCTGGAAAACGAAATGTGGCGGGCGATCCGATTGGTGATCGACACCGGTGTGCACCAGATGCACTGGTCGCGCGATCAAATGGTCGAGTACTTTCATAAATACACGGCAATGGACGAGCCCAACGTGCAGAGTGAAGTAAACCGTTACATTGCGGGGCCAGGGCAAGCGTTGGCCTACAAACTCGGACAGCTCGAGATTTTGAAGCTCCGCCAATACGCGAAAGACGAGTTGGGCGATAAATTTGATATTCGCACGTTCCACGATGAAGTGATCGGCGGCGGCGCGCTGCCCTTGGACGTGCTCGACCAGCGAATCCACGAATGGGTCGCAGCGCAAAAGTCCGGCGGCGCACATCCATCGAGCGGCGGCAACTGATTTGGTAGGTCCTGATGGCTAGTCTAGCGGCATTGATGCCGTCATTTTCTTTTCTTTGGTGGCGAACGGGGCTTAGACGCGGCAATTTCTTTTTTTGCTTGAGCAACTACGTCTTCATAAATACCTTCCTGCTTAGAGAAATCACTGAAGCTGCTGCCCCGCCTCGGATTGACCTTCTTCCCTTTGGCCGCAGTACCATCTTTTTGTTTCTCCCAGGCATTTAACTACCCTGCGCGAGAACCAGCTCGGCTCCGCGGTGATCTATGCGTTGGGTGCTCGAAGAGTTCAAAACCGCGCGGCGACCGCTCTACGCTGGGCGATGATGGTGATGATGGTGGTGGTGATGATGCCTCGGGGCGGCGCTTGCGGGACCAGCCAGGAAGCAGATTGCCACCAAGCCCAACAATACGGCGAAAAACTTGGAACGCCATGAAGCCATTGAAGTCCTCCAGTTATGCTTAGCCATCCACATAAAACCCGTTCACGCGGACGAAGTTGCTGCCGTCGCCGAACCTCGCGATATCATGGGCAAACGGCTGCCCAGCAGCCATACAGCACGCGGATACAGGTAAGATACCTGTTCACGAATAAGTGTTGCACGAAACCACAGAGTCTCGGTGGCGAACGCGATTCGAATCCTCCAATTCGTTACTCCTAGAACATACGGAAACACGCGTTTTCCGAGCGTAGCGGCAAGCGCTTGCCGGTGTTGCACTTGGCGGCGCAGCGGTGCGCCAAGTCTGGTAATGTTTTCGTTCGCGACGGAACTACGGGAAAGAAACGAGGGCCGAAAAATGACTCAAAGCAAGCAGGGACCAAACCCGCACCGTAGCTCGATGGGCCGGCGGCATGGGCAGACTCGCCCAGCTGCGCTGGTGGCGGTTTGCTTGGCCATAGCGGTTACCGTGCCGGTGGTTCATTCGCGTTCGGACCAACGGGAAGCCGCTGCGAAGCTCTTGCAGCGCATCCTCAAGAACCCGGAATTCGAGGTGAAAACGTTTCGCGGCGGCGAATGGTCTGGCAGCGGAGATTCCTATCTGGCGATCGAGCCTTCGACGATTGAGGGCGCCAGCGATATTGTGCACTACCGCGCCGAGACTGGGGCGCGGGACATTCTGGTGCCGGCCTCGAGGCTCATTCCTACCGGCGCAAAGGCCCCGCTAAAACTGGAGAGCTACCAGATATCGCCGGACGGGAAACGAGTGCTGGTGTTCACCAACTCCAAGACCGTGTGGCGCCAGAACACCAGCGGAGATTATTGGCTGCTGGATCTGGGCAGCGGCGCGCTGCGCAAACTCGGGGGCGGGGTTCCGGGGTCGACCTTGATGTTTGCGAAGTTTTCGCCGAACAACGAGAAAGTAGCCTACGTGCATGGCAACAACGTCTACGTCGAAGACTTGGCGACCGGGACAATCGCGCAGTTGACCCGGGACGGTTCCCCGACGGTGATTAACGGAACTTCCGACTGGGTGAACGAAGAGGAGTTCAGCATCCGCGACGGATTTCAATGGAGCCCAGACAGCCGGCGAATCGCTTTCTGGCAGTTCGATACCCAGGGCGTGCAAGACTACACCCTGATCTACGATCTCGGCGCGCCGCGGGCCGACATCGTCACCGGAATCCCGTATCCGCAGCCGGGCGTGTACCCTCAGACTCTGCGTTATCCCTATCCGCTGCCCGGAACGCCGAATTCCTCCGTGCGGGTGGGCGTCGCGAGCGTTGCGGGCGGCACGCCGGTGATCTGGATGCATACCACCGGGAGCGCTCACGACAACTACATCCCGCAAATCGGTTGGGCGGATTCCACGCATGTGCTGATGCAACACATGAACCGCCTGCAGAATAAGAACGAGTTTCTGCTGGCGGACGCCGCCACCGGCGTTTCGCGGAGCCTGTTTGTGGACCAAGACCAGGCGTGGGTGGAAGTGAACGAGAGAGTCCCGTGGATCCATCAGGGGCGCGAATTTCTGATGTTGAGTGAACGTGACGGCTGGCGGCACTTATATCGTGTGGCCCGCGATACTGGTGACGCCAAGCTAGTGACCACCGGGGAATTCGATGTGGTGCATGTAGCCAAGGTCACTCCTGACGAGGATACCGTCTACTTCATCGCGTCTCCGGATAACGCCACCCAGCGCTATTTGTACCGTGCGCCATTAGACGGTTCGGCCGCGCCGGTGCGGGTGACCCCGGACCAGCCCGGCGTTCACGCTTACAACATTTCACCGAATGGCGAATGGGCCTTCCATGATTATTCGTCGTTCGATGTGCCGCCGACGTCGGAGGTCGTGCACTTGCCCGATCACCGCGTGGCGCGCAACACTGCCGACAACTCGGCACTGGCCGAGCGCGTAAAACCTTTGTCCGACGGCCCCGCGGAATTTTTGAAGGTGGATGCGGGCAACGGGCTAACCGTGGATGCCTGGCTGCTCAAGCCGCCGGCTTTTGATCCCGCAAAAAAGTACGCGCTGATCGTCAACGTGTACTCCGAACCCGCTGGCCAAACGACCGAAGATACCTGGCCCCGAATGATGTTCCAGCGAGCGCTGTCCGGCGCCGGATACTTGGTGGCGAGCTTCGATAACCAGGGCACGCCCGCGCCGCGGGGGCGGGAATGGCGCAAGGTGGTCTACGGAAATATTGGTCCGCTATCGTCGCAGCAACAGGCGACCGCCTTGCAGTCCTTGGAAAAAACGCATTCTTTCATCGACCCGCAGCGTGTGGGGGTGTGGGGATGGAGCGGAGGCGGCACGGAGACCCTGAATTTGATGTTCCGCTATCCGGAGGTGTACCAAGTGGGCGTGTCGCTGGCCTCGGTGCCCGATCAGCGGTTGTACGACAGCATTTATCAGGAGCGCTACATGGGCTTGCCACAAGACAGCCCGAAAGCCTACGAAGACAGCTCGGCTATCAATTTTGCTTCCGGGCTGCGGGGAAATCTGATGGTGATGCACGGTTCGGGAGACGACAACGTGCATTTCCAGGGATTCGAGCTGCTGGTGAATAAGCTGATCTCGCTGGGCAAGCCGTTCGATATGCGAGTGTACCCGGGCCGCACCCACTTAATTTCGGAAGGCAACGGCACGAACTTCGACGTGTACACCAATATTCTCGGGTATTTCGAGGAGCGGCTGCCGGCGGATCCGCAAGCGTCGTCGCCGAATTGATGTGCGCAGGGTTTTTCCAAGAAGAGAAAAGGGGAGACACGATGAAGAGGGAATGGCGGATCGCTGCCGCTTTGTGCGGTTCATTTTTGTGCGCTTCGGTTACGTTCGCGCAGGCTCTTCCGGCGCGCGTGGTGAAGTACGAGCCGACGTTTGCCACCGTGAAATTCGATTTCGGTCCGGGTGAGCCGGTAGCTCGCATTGCGGCCGGGGAGATTCTGGAGACCGACACGCTGAATTGTACCGCCCACTGCAGCGGGATTCCCGCGGACAAACTCGAACTGGCCAGAAACTCCAACTTGCTGACCGGCCCGTTTTACATCGAGGGAGCTGAACCGGGCGATACCCTGGCCATCGAATTCCTGCAGTTGAGCGTAAACGGCGACGAGGGCGAAGGCACGATTGCGCCCGGGTTTGGCGCCATCAATCCAACGCACTATACCCCCATGATCAATCCTCCGATACCCGCGCGAACCTGGCACTACTCGATTCACAGCGCGGAAGGCACCGCCACGTATCAAGCGCATGATTCCGATTTCTCCGTAAGAATTCCGCTGCGCCCGTTCCTGGGTTGCATTGGCGTGGCGCCCGAGGCGGGAGAAACGCGGAGTTCGCTGGTGCCCGCCGAGTTCGGCGGCAACATGGATGCGTCGGAATCAAGCGTGGGGAACACCCTCTATCTCCCTGTGAACGTTGCGGGAGCCCTGCTATATGTGGGCGACGGCCACGCCGCGATGGGCGATGGCGAAATTGGCGGCACCGCGATCGAGGTGCCCATGCACGCGCGGCTGCAATTTCATGTAATCAAGGGACGCAAGATCGAATGGCCGCGCTTCGAGAACGCAAATGAGCTGATGGCTGCGGGGATTTATCGCCCGCTCGACGATTCGCTGCGGATTGCGTTCACCCAACTGGTGGAGTGGATTCACGCGGACTACGGTCTATCCGAGCTGGATGCCTACGAGCTGCTCTCGAAAGTAGCCACCATCCACGTGGCGGAAATGGTGGATCCCAATTACGTGGTGGTAGCGAAGATCGACAAGAAATACCTTCCCCGAAAATTCGCAAACGCGCAGCACCACTGAACCGGGGCCGCGCCCGCCGCGGCTACTTGCCTGCGGCGGCGTCGGGCGTATCCGGGGTGCCAGGGATCAGCTTCTCGCGCTGCACGTTCGGTCCGCGGTTGTCGGAGATGCTGATGCGGCTCACATCCAGGGTGTGGCCCAGGGCTTGGTCGTAGTTGATTTGCGCCTCGGCCAGGTTGATGCGCGCGCGCAACGCGTTGCCTTGCGCGTTGGTCAGGTCGCGCTGGTCCTGAATCACCAGGAACGTTGTGGACGCTCCCAACTGATACTTCTTCTGCTCGGCTTCCAGGGTTTGCTGGGCTAGCGTTTGCGCCCGATCGGCGGCCGCTACCTGCGCGAAGTCCTGCTGCAGCGCGATCTGCGCGTTGCGCACACCCAGGAAAATCTGGTTCTGCACCTGGCGATACTGCACTTGCAACTGACGTTCATCGAGCAGCGCCCGGGCGTTGTCGGCCTGGGCGGAACGGTTGCGCAGCGGCAGCGAGAAATTAATACCGGCGGCGTAGGTGGGGAACTTGTTGTCGAAGGTTTGCTTGAGGGCGGTGGGTATGCCCGATTCGGTGAGCGAGCTGCTGGTGTAAGTGGCCGGCTGGCCGAGGAATTGGCCGGGAATGGGATTGCCATTGGCGTCAACGATCGGGTAGCTCGGGGCGAAGGTGGCCACGTTGCCCAGGGCCAGGGTATTGCCGGCCAACCCGGTGCCGCTGTACTCACCATATAACGTCACCGTAGGCAGCAGCGCATTCTTGGTCACCCGCACTTCGATATCCGAGTTCTTCAGGTTGAGGTCGTATTCCTGAATTTCCGGGCGGTGCAGCAAGGCCTCGTGCACGGCCTCCTCGATTGGCGCCAGGTTAATCGCTTGCACTTCGCTGATCGGCGTAGTGGGAACGATCTCGATGCTTTTCAGACCCAGGGCCATTGGATCCTTGGTGATGTAATTCAGCAAAACGGTTTCATCCTGAAGCTGGGTGGTCTGCGCGACGATTTGATTTTGCTGGTCGGTAGCCAATTCGGACTCGGCGCGGACGATTTCAATCGGCGCCAGGGTGCCGATCTCCACTTGTTTCTTGTTGTCGCCATAGAGGTGCTGCGAAGTGGCCACCGCGGTGGCCTGCACCTTCACATTTTCCCGGGCGTATACCAGTTCCCAATAGGCATTCTTGGTGGCCGTGACGGTGGCGATGATTTGCGCTTGGAGCTGCAGTTCCGCCACCTTGCGGGTGTTTCTGGCTTCGACGATGTAGCGGGTGTTCGCCAAACGGCCGAAGCCGTTGAGCAATTGCTGTTGCGCCTGAACGGTGAGCACCGGTTGCACCGCGGGATTGTAAAATTCCTCGGGCGAATTGGTGGAAGAGCGCGTGTTGTCAAAGGTGACCGAGAGGGCCGTGCCGGTGTGAAAACCCTGGCTGTAACCAACGTTGTACGTGTTGTCCTGATTGGTCAGCGTAAAGAAGCTGGAGGTGGTCCCTACTCCGGAGAGGAAAGGGTTGTTGACGGGAATCAGGGAGTGATTGTAGCCAACGCTGCCGCTGATCACCGGATCAAAACCAAAGGCCGGAGAAGCCCCCAAGGTTACGTTCTGTGTGGCTCCTAGGCCGTGGACTGCCCCTCCCGCCTTGGCGCGCAGCAAATCGGTTTCCGCGATCCACGGAGTGAACTGTTGGACGGCGATGTCCAGATTGTTTTCGAGGGCCAGGGAAACGGCGTCCTCGATGCTGAGCATGAGCTTGCCATCGTGAATTAGCTGATCGATGCGCGGCGAATTGGTGAGCACCGGGAGAGGCACGTGGGCCTCGGTGTACGGCGAAATAATATCGGGAAACCATCGCTTCCCATTGGAATAGTCTGGACCGTACTTCAACGCGCGGTTTTCGACGGGAGTGCCCGAAGCGGTGTCTGTGGCCGGCTCAGGCGTGGGGGCTTGCGACGCGCCCTGCGCGGTTACTGCCGCGGGGCTAGCGGAGCCACCCTGAGATTGTGCGAAGGCGGGCGTCACCATCAAGGAACCAGCCAGGAACAAGGCCATCGCCGAGTGTAAAAGCCGTCCAGTCATGCGTCTTCCCCCTCATCGGAAATCGACAGCGGCATAGCGAGTCAGGTCTGGGACTCACCTTAGTAAACGTGCGTGAGAGCAGATTTGTTTCAAAGTGTGTCGATGCACGCAGCTGACCAACGGCATGCGCTCGATATCGTTGATATCAGACGATCAAACAGGAGTAAGGATAGCCCGAAGCGTCCGAAAACGGACAATCCCGATCCACAAACGAACACGCGGACGAAGTACTGTAACACCGCCGTGTAGTTATTGACAACGCAGCACTTCGGGGCTTAGGCTACGCGCGGAAGGTGCGCCGCTGCGGTCCCGGGCGGCCCGAGGGCTTGGCATGCGACGAGAAGAATTGTTGGCGTTGCTTGAGGAAGTGGGGGCGATTCGGCAGGGCCACTTCGAGCTATCCAGCGGCCTGCACAGTTCGACCTACATTCAGTGCGCCCTGGTACTGCAATACCCCGAACGCGCCGAGCAGTTGGCGCGGGCACTGGCGGCGGAGTTTCACGACCAGACCGTCGATTGCGTAGTCGCTCCCGCCTTGGGCGGGATTTTGCTGGGATACGAAGTGGCCCGGGCGCTGGGGGTGAGGTCGATCTTTGTGGAACGCGACCGCTCCGGGCAGATGGTGTTTCGGCGAGGATTTGGGCTCAAGCCACGCGAGCGCGTGCTGGTAATGGAAGATGTGTGGACCACCGGAGGTTCGACGCGCGAAACGATCGGAGTGGTGGAGGAAGCCGGCGGGCTGGTTATTGGCGCGGGCGCGCTGATCGACCGCAGCGGCGGAACTCTCGAGTTGAACGTTCCCTCGCAGGCCCTGCTGGAAATGAGCGTTCCGACTTTCGAGGCCGAGAATTGTCCGCAATGCCGCGCCGGCGGAATGGCGACGCAGCCCGGCAGCCACTTCGCTCGAGCGGCGCGCTGAGCCGCGGCGCTGAAGTGCTCGCGGTGGTAAGAACACCAACCCGGCGTACCCTCGCAACTCCAGGTCGTCAGCACCCGGGCCAGCCAGTGCGCCTCACAACCGCTCGGGTGGCGACCGAAGTGGTGGAATGATGGTGTCCCTACCGATACGGACTTTCAAGCTGACCATTGCCTACGACGGTTCCGGATTCCATGGTTGGCAGGTGCAGCCGGGATTTCGCACGATTCAGGGCACGCTTTCCGAAGTGGGTTCGCAAATCACCCAGGACAAAATCTTCATTCAGGGCGCGAGCCGCACCGATGCGGGCGTGCATGCGCTCGGACAGGTGGCGCATTTTCGCGCGCAGACCGGATTGCCCGCCGCGGACCTGATGCGCGCCTTCAATGCGTTATTGCCGCCGCAGATTCGGGTGATGGAAGCCGAGGAGTGCAGCCCCAGCTTTCATTCGCGGTGGCTGGCGCAGGCCAAGACCTACCACTACCGGATTTATCAGGGCGCGGTGCTCCCGCCGTTCGAGTTCGGGCGCGCGCTGCACCATCCGTGGCTGCTGGATGATGCGGCGATGGGTGAGGCGGCTCGGCTGTTTGAAGGCGAGCACGATTTTACGGCGTTTTCGGCGTCTTCCGGATCGGAGGAAGACGATCGCGATCGGAGTGGGGTGCGGTTGGTCTATTCCTCGGAGCTGCGGCGAACGGCAATCGCCGGCGTCCATGCGGCGGTTGCCGGGGGCGCCGCCCCAGCGGAATCCCAGGAGTTGACCTATATCATTCGCGGGCAGTCTTTCTTACGGTACATGGTTCGCAAGCTGGTGGGCACGCTGCTCGATGTGGGCCGCGGGAAGATTCAGGTGGCGCAAATTCCGCACTTGTTTGCAGCGCGCGATAGGTCGTTGACCGGAGCGACGGTCCCGCCCGACGGATTGTGTTTGGTTTCGCTCGAATATCCGGATCCCACTTCTTCGATCGCGACGCAGCGGGGAAGTGCCCGAACTCCGCGGACGGCTACGAGGGAACGGTGAGCGTCGCTCCGGTAGATGCGGGTTTTCTCGACTCGGTCGATCGAGCCACCGGGAAAGTGGTGGCGCGCATTGCCGCCACCGACCCTGCCGATCTGCCGGCGCATTTCGAGCGAGCCCGGGTGGCGCAGAAAGCGTGGGCCGCGAAAACCGTTCGCGAGCGATGCGTTTTCCTGCGTCGGTTGGTCCAGGTGGTGTTTGAGCGCCGCGCGGAAATTGTAGACGCGATCAGCAGGGAGACCGGGAAGCCGCGTGCGGAAGTGACCTTCGCGGAAATTCTGCTGGTGCTGGACACCATCGAATTTGTGGCTAAGCGCGCGCCGGGGTGGCTGCGCCCGGTACGCGTTCGGCACCATAATTTCGTGATGAAGGCGAAAAGTGGCTGGCTCGAGTACGACCCCTATGGCGTGCTGGCGATCATATCGCCATGGAATTATCCGTTCTCGATTCCGATGCTCGAAATCGTCTCCGGCTTGGCCGCGGGAAATGCGGTGGTGCTCAAGCCTTCGGAGATGACCCCGCGGAGCGGACAGCTTATCGGTGAGTTGGTCCGCGCGGCGGGATTTCCGGAGGCGCTGTTGCAAGTGGTGCAGGGCGGTGGGGAACTAGGTGCGGCGCTGATCGTTTCAGACGCCGCTGGGGCCCGTCCGGACAAAGTGTTTTTCACTGGGAGCGTCGAAACCGGGCGGAGAATTGCGGAGGCCTGCGGCAGGGCGCTGATTCCTTCGGTGCTGGAGCTGGGCGGGAAGGCCGCGATGATTGTGCTGGCCGACGCGAATTTGGAGACCGCGTCGAGCGCGGCGGTCTGGGGCGGAATGATGAATTGCGGCCAGGCGTGTGTTTCCGTCGAGCGCATCTACGTCGAGCAACCTGTGGCGCAGAAATTCTCCGGGCTGTGCGCGAAAAAAGCGGGGAAGCTGCTGATCGGGCCGCCATCCGACGTCCGAAGCGAAATCGGACCAGTGATCGGCGCGCAGCAGATTGGCAAAATCGAGCAGCAGATCTCCGAGGCAGTGGGCCTGGGCGCACAGGTGGTGACGGGCGGCCGGCGGCGACGCGAGGCGGGAACCAATTTCTACGAACCGACGGTGGTCACCGGCGCGAATCATTCCATGCGGCTGATGACCGAGGAAACGTTTGGTCCGGTGATCGCCATCGAATCAGTGGCGTCTAGCGACGAAGCGATTGAACGGGCCAACGCCTCGAAGTACGGGCTGAGCGCGAGCGTGTGGACTGCGGACGCCAAGCGCGGCCGCAAGATCGCCTCGCAGCTGGCGGCGGGTGCAGTGATGGTGAACGATGTCGCCAGTTACTTTGGAATCAGCGAGGCGCCCCACGGCGGGCAACGGGCCAGCGGCTGGGGGCGGTCGCATTCGCACCTTGGAGTGATGGAGACGGTTCAAGTAAAGTACATAGACGTAGATCGGCTCCCGGGGGTGCCCAAGCCCTGGTGGTTTGGCTACGGAGAGTCACTGACGAATGCAGCGGATCGCTACGTTGAATTTTCGTTCGCGTCGTCGTGGTCACGAAAGTTGCGAGCGTTGCTGGGAAAAGACAACGCGCTGCGCACCATATTTCGCCGCAAGCTGTAGCACCGGCATTTTTTGGCGCTGGGTTTGAGGTGCGGTACTACGCCCTTTTCTTTTCCGGGTGCTCCAGTCTTCCCGGGTTCTGGGAAGGGTGGGCGTAGCAACTTAGCGTAGTGACAGCAATGTTGCTGGTTTGACGTTGTCGCCCTTGCTGAGCGAAGGAAGCGCATAGTTAGTTCCGAAGACTCGGACCAGGTGAGAGGGAAAGCCCATGCTTGACGAAAATCCGCCGTCCAATTCAGCCGCGCCGGAGACTGCTCCTGCTGCCGCGCCGAAATCTGAAGCCGCCGCCGCGCCTTCTGCCCCACCCAAGCCCGCGAGCGCGGCTCCTGCGGCCGCTACTCCGGCTGCCGGAGCGCCTGCGCCGCCGGTAGCGCCGAAGCCTGCTACCGCGGCGCCTGCGGCACCTGCAGCAAGTGCCGCCGCCTCAGCCGCGCCGGTCGCCGTTGCTGAGCCGTCCGGCCCGCCTAAAATCAAGATCAAGCGCCCGCCGCAGCGCGCCTGCGATGAGCGCGATGCGAAAAATAAACTGTGTTGCGGGCATCTGAAGCGATGGTACGACTACCCGAAGGAGATCGAGGCGCTGATCGGGGTGAAAGCGGAAGTTTATCGCTGCGAGTTTTGTAAGACGCTCTATAAGCCGGACCGTTCGGTCGCGCCACACAGCTATACTTTGCGGTACTAGCGGGCAGGACTGAACGGCAAAACCGTAGAACCTACAAACGTGAACGACCTACTCATCCACGACTGGAACGTTGCGGCCGGCGCCGAAATTCCTTCCGGCCGAACCGTGATGTTGAACGACGAGACCCTGCGCGACGGCTTGCAGAATCCCTCGGTTCACGACCCCTCGATCGCTGAAAAAATCGAAATCCTGCACTTGATGGAAGCGCTGGGAATCGACACGGTGAATATCGGTTTGCCGGGTGCGGGGCCGCGAGCGTTCGCGGATACCGAGGCGCTGGCGCGGGAGATTCAATCGGTGCGGCTGAAAATTCGGCCGAACTGCGCCGCGCGCACCCATAAGAACGACATTCGTCCGATTGCCGAAATATCCCAGCGGGTGGGAATGGCCATCGAGGCGGCCACGTTCTTGGGGTCGAGCCCGATCCGGCGGCTGGTCGAGGACTGGAGCGTCGAACACCTGGTGCGCACCACCGAGGAGGCAGTGCGCTTCGCGGTCAGCGAAGGACTGCCGGTCATGTACGTCACCGAAGACACCATGCGCACCGATCCGGCCACGGTGAAGAAGCTTTACACCACCGCAGTCGAATGCGGCGCGCGGTCGCTGGTTTTTTGTGACACGGTGGGGCACGCCACCCCGCGCGGGGCTTACAACCTGATTCACTTTGCGATCGAAGAAATTGTGAAGCCGAGCGGCGAAAAGTTGCGCGTGGATTGGCATGGCCACAACGACCGCGGGCTGGCGGTGGCAAACTCGCTGGCCGCCATAGCCGCCGGAGCGAACCAGGTCCACGCCGCGGGTATCTCGCTAGGCGAGCGGGTTGGAAACACCGCGATGGAATTGATGCTGGTGAACCTGCGCCTGATGGGCGCGATCGACCGCGACCTGACCCGCTTGAAAGAATATTCGGAGACCATCGCGCGGGCGACGCACACGGTGATCCCTCCGAATTATCCAGTGGTAGGGCGCGACGCGTTCCGCACCGCCACCGGAGTGCATGCCGCGGCAATCGTGAAGGCCCTGCGGCTTAACGATCCGAATCTTGCCAACATGATTTACAGCGGAGTCCCATCGCAGTTGTTCGGCCTCGAGCAAAGCATCGAGGTGGGCCCGCTGAGCGGCCGTTCCAACGTGATCTACTGGCTGGAATCCCGCGGCATCACCGCGAGCGACGAATTGGTCGATCGGATTTTTAAGGCCGCAAAGGAGTCCCAGCGAGTAATGTCCGACGCCGAGTTGCGTGCGCTGGTGGACGCGACCGGCGCTGCAACGAGTCCCGCACCCCGTTAATCCGCCGATCTTTCTTGCCTGTTTTTGCGCCCTCCGCAATGGCTCGATCGCTCGGGTGTTGCCCTCCTCGCAGTCACGACTGGTCTCACAAGAGTGAATCGGTCGACACCAGTCTCGCGCATCAGATAACCAACTCAGTTTACCCGCGCAACGACAACCGTCGCGTCATCCATCTGGCGTCCTAGTGAAAATTCATCCATTGCTGCAAAGATTGCGCTGACCATGTCGCCCGGGCATTGCGCGGCTCCTTCGCCCGCCGCCATTTGGAGCCGCTCCACGCCCCACTCTTCGCCCGCCGGATTTAGCGCTTCGCTCACTCCATCGGTGTAAGCGATGATCACATCACCGCGGCGAAGCTGCACCATACCCTCCTCATAAATTGAACTCGGGAAAATCCCCACCGGCATGCCCCCCGCTGGCAGCCGAATGATCGAGTGATCTGGCCGAATGACTACCGGAGGATTGTGGCCTGCATTGACGTAGCGTAGAGTGCCCGTGCTTCCGTCGAAAACACCATAGAATAACGTGGCGTACCGGTCGGCTAGGGACGATGCGTGGGCGTGAGAATTTACCGCACGCACAACGGCGCCCGGGTCGCTTCCCACAAAGGCGGCGGCGGTCCGCAGCGAGGATTGGACACTTGATATCATTAGCGCAGCGGCGAGGCTTTTGCCGGAGGCGTCTGCGATGGCCAGCGCGAAACGATGGTGCGAAAGCGGCAGGACGTCATAGCAATCACCGCCTAATGCGCAAACTTGCCGGCAGCGCGCGCTGTAGCTCAGAGCGTCAATCGTGACGCCGGGATGCTGCATAAAGCGCTGCTGTACGTCACAGGCGGTTACCCAGTCTTGGCTCACATCCATTACTGCCGATTCGGTGGTCATCTTGGCACCTCTGTAGGAATGTCGATCCACAAGGTGTTACATCGACATGACAGGCCCTAGATTTTTTGTTCAAAAATCGTCACCCGGGATGTCGAGAATCGGCAGAGTGCTCCGACTTAGCTTATGAAAGCGCGAATCAACGCGCTAGAAGGGGAGGAAAACACATGAAATACATTTTGCTGATGTCCGGTACAAAAGCAGGTGTCGATCATTACCGTACCTGGACGAAACAGGACATAGATACCCACATGGCAGGCCTGAGAAGTCTGGTCGTTGACTTGCACGAATCAGGTGAGCTGGTCACCGAGCAGGGCCTGACCGGGCCGGAGGAGGCCCTGTTAGTGTGCGGGCAGAAAGATGGCATGCCAGTCACTGACGGCATCTTCCCCGAATCCAAGGAATTTCTACTGGGCTACTGGATCGTTGACGTGGCCACTCCCGAACGAGCTTACGCTCTCGCCGCCCGGCTCTCGACGGTCCCGGGACCCGGCGGGGTGCCGACAAACATGCCCATCGAAGTGCGGGGATTGGCCTACCACCCTCTGAAATGGTCATAACGGGAGTCGAAACGTAACCGGCTCCAACTATGTCGTCAGCCAGCTGAACCAGCCGAGAATGAGAGGAGAGAAGACATGAAATACATTCTGATGATGAATGCCACCAAAGCTGATTTTGACACGTACGCCAAGTGGTCGAAAGAGGATCTGCAGCGTAACGTCGCGTTCATGCGTGCCTTCAGCAACGAGCTCAAGGACTCCGGGGTCTTTGTAGCCACCGAGGGGTTGGGGTGGCCCCACGAAGCCAGGATGGTGCGAGCGGGAGGGGATGGAGAACCGATTACGGACGGGGTCTTCCCGGAATCAAAGGAGTTTCTCGCGGGCTATTGGATTATCGATGTGGAGGGCCCGGATCAGGCCTACAAGATTGCCGCCCGGGCATCCGCTGCGCCCGGACCCGGCGGGACCGCAGGCCGCATGCCGATTGAGGTGCGGCAAGTGCTCACTGGTTTTACTGATCTGGGGATTTGACGTCGCGGGCCGGGAGATTTGCAGTGATGGGAAAACCGTTGGACATTTCGCTCGAGCCGCTCTTGCGGGAATTGACGCCGCAGGTGCTCGGGATCGTGGTGCGGAGATTTCGTGACTTCGCTGCCGCGGAAGACGCTGTCCAGGAGGCCTTGCTCGCCGCGGCAACGCAATGGCCAGACCACGGGCTGCCGGACAATCCACGCGGGTGGTTGACCCAGGTTGCCTTCCGCCGTATGACCGATCAAATTCGAAGCGAATCCGCGCGTCGCCGTCGCGAGGACCAGATCGCGTCGGAGGCCTCCCGCGTACCCAACACAACGACCATCGGCGCTCCCTCACAGGAAGAGCAAGAGGACACCCTCGTCCTTCTCTTCATGTGCTGCCACCCGGCGTTGACCTTGTCTTCGGCCATTGCCCTTACCTTGCGCGCGGTCGGCGGCTTGACCACCGCGGAAATCGCCAAAGCCTTTCTGGTGCCCGAGGCGACCATGGCACAGCGGATCAGCCGGGCCAAGCAAAGCATTAAAGACTCCGGCATTCCCTTCGAACTGCCGACCAAGGAGGAACGCGCGCAACGTCTCCGCGCAGTTCTACATGTTCTCTATCTCATCTTCAATGAGGGCTACACGAGTAGCGGGGGTCCGCAGTTGCAGCGAATCGAACTGTCTCGGGAGGCAATTCGGCTGACCCGATCCCTCCAAGAACTGCTCTCCGACGATGCGGAGATCGCCGGATTACTAGCGCTCATGTTGTTGACCGATGCTCGCCGCCTGGCGCGAACCAACGGCGAGGGCGATCTAATCCCGCTGACCCAACAAGATCGGACCCTCTGGGACAGACCGCAGATCGCCGAGGGAGTTGCACTCATCTCCGCTACCTTGCCGAAAGGCTCGGTAGGCCCATACCAGTTGCAAGCCGCGATCGCCGCCCTTCACGACGAAGCGGCGCGAGCCGAAGATACCGATTGGCCTCAGATTTTGGCGCTCTACGATCTACTCCGGCGCATGACCGATAACCCAATGGTCGCGCTGAATTACGCGGTTGCGGCGGCGATGCTGCATGGTCCCACCAAGGGATTGGAACTATTGGACGCGCTCAAAGCGGACACCCGCATCGCGAAGCATCACCGCTGGGACGCGGTTCGAGCTCACCTGCTGGAAATGGCCGGCGACCGCGATGGCGCCGTCAAACACTATCGGACCGCCGCGGCCAAAACAGCAAGCCTCCCGGAGCGCAACTATCTTCTCCTGCAGGCGGCGCGGCTCTCGAGCGAGCTGCAGCCCGGGAACGGACCAGCATGAGATCTCGGCTACTGCACATAACCTGACGACCAAAGTACAATACCCTCGGACTGGTTTTAACGGAGGCGGTATGCCGAATTCGACGCCAGGTCTTCCCGCATGAAGAATCTCTTCGAACCAGCGAGAGTGGAAGAAGTGAAGACGCGCATGGCGCAGCTAAGGCCAGATAGCGAGCGGCAGTGGGGAAAGATGAACGCAGCGCAAGCGGTGGCGCACTGCTCGGGAGGTTTGGAGTTGGCGCTGGGGGACAAAACTCCGCCGCGAGTGTTAGTGGGGCGGCTGATCGGGTGGATTGTGAAGCCGTTAGCGCTCGGAAACGACCAACCGATGCGCCGGAATTCTCCGACAGTGAAGGATCTCGTGGTGCAGGATGAACGCGACTTAGGAACCGAACGAGATCGGTTGTACGGGTTGATCGACCGGTTTGCCGGGGCCGGCCCGAACGGGTGCACCACACATCCCCACAGCTTCTTTGGGCGCCTAACGCCAAATGAGTGGGCGACGCTGACGTACAAGCATTTAGACCATCACCTGCGCCAGTTTGGTGTCTAGGAGCGGCGAGTGTTTTGTCCGGGCAGGAGCTTTGTCAGACGGAAAGACGCCCAATTGGTCGCGCGCCCAGGTTGCCATCGTGAGACCAGACCCGCATGCCTGCGCATTGACTGCAACTGTCGGCGAGCTCATGAATACGCGAGATGGCGCGACCTATTTTGCGGCAACGGTGTAGGGCGTTTTCCCAACGCTACCATCTCGGTGGCGAACGCCCGTTAGTAGACCACAGCATTCCCAACGTTGAGTTCGAAGAGGGTAAATCAATTGACGAGGTCATGCGCGATGGCCAAGCGTTGCTGCTCGATTTCAATCGGAATACTTCCCTGAAAATTGCGGCAAGTGAATACGGCGATCGAAGCAAGTATCTTTCTGGTCGGGCAAAGAACAATTGGCGTTGGTCACTGTACTGACACGCCTCGATGGGCTGATCGTCTGGGCTTCTGACAACGAACCCGAAGAACAATCAATCAGACCAGCGGTTGCTCTTTGGTTCGGCTTTGCGCCGCGAAGGAGGCGCTATGAATACTCCAGTTACGATCGTCGGTGCCGGGCTCGGCGGCCTCACACTTGCGCGCCTCTTGCACGTTCACGGTATTCGAGCGACGGTCTACGAAGCAGAAGCCTCGGTGAACGCGCGAGCGCAGGGCGGCATGCTCGATATCCACGAAAACAACGGGCAGCTTGCACTCCAGGCAGCGGGACTCTTCGAGAAGTTCCTCGAGATCATCCACCCCGGCGGTCAGCAAACACGCGCACTGGACAAACACGGCAACGTCCTGCTCGATGATCCGGACGACCGCACGGGCGGGCGGCCGGAGGTACCCCGGGGAGAACTGCGTCGGATTCTGCGTGAATCACTTCCGGCGGGCACAGTCCGCTGGGGACGCAAACTCACGGCGGTGTCTCCTCTCGGCGGCGGGCGGCACGTGCTGACCTTTGCTGATGGTTCAACCGTAACCAGCGAGCTGCTCGTCGGCGCGGACGGCGCTTGGTCAAGAGTTCGTCCTCTTCTTTCCAAGGCGAAACCGGCGTATGTCGGGATCACATACATCGAAACCTATCTGTTTAATAGCGATACCGACCACCCGGCGAGCGCCGAAGCGGTTGGCGGCGGCTCACTATTTGCGCTGGCGCCGGGGAAAGGCATTCAGGCACACCGGGAGCCCAATGGCGCGCTGCACACGTACATAGCGTTGAAGAAGCCGGAGGACTGGATTGGCAAGATTGACTTCTCGGACCCAGCGAGTGCGCTAGCCCGGGTCGCCCAGGAGTTCGCCGACTGGGCGCCGGAGCTGACAGCGCTCATCACCGACGGTGAGACGGACCCGGTAGCTCGCCCGATCTATGCGCTCCCGGTCCAGCACAGATGGGACCGCGTACCTGGCGTGACACTACTTGGCGATGCGGCGCACCTGATGGCGCCCTCGGGTGAAGGAGCCAACCTCGCAATGTACGACGGTGCCGAACTCGGCAAGGCCTTAGCCGCCGACCCTGGTGATATTGAAGCCGCGCTCTTCGCTTACGAAGAGGCTCTGTTTCCCCGCAGCGCGTCCGAAGCAGCGGAGGCGAACCGGATTCTCGAGGTGTGTTTCGGCGATAACGCGCCTCAGAGCCTGCTGGACTTTTTTACTAGTAACCAACCTATACTGTAATCGCGATGCTCGCCGGCAAGTCGTGCCCTTCGGCGAGCCGGAGAGCAACTCCCATGAGCAGCGTGCAAATCGAACAGAAGAGCAATGAGACGCCCCCGCGCGACGGGCTCACCGTCACACATTTTATCACCGTCGCCGACATCGACCGATCGGCCGATTTCTATGAAAGTTCTTCGGCGGCTGCATTCTGAGCAGAGGCGATCGCACGGGTGCGTCTGGGCACATTCAGATCGCGAATACATGGCTAATTGTCAACGTCGGGCGCAGGCTCACCCCGGACAAGCCGACAGTAACGCTCAGCGTCCCCGCCGACCCGGATCAGCAGCTTTATGCATCTCCGCGTTGCGGATATGCGAGCGTGCTATGAATTGTGGAAAGGTCGAGGAGCCGGGTTCCTCACCGAACCGGTTGCCAAGCAGGCGAGATTCGTTGCTACATCCGCGATCCCGACAGTTATATTATCAAGATCGGACAAAGCAGCGATCTCACGCACGGTTAACCCGTGGCGCGGATAGGATGCCGACTCTGCGCCTCATCGTCGCGCCTGTGCAATCTTTGCCTTGAACAGTCACTCGCTCTGACATCGAAAGGAATACCAGATGGATGGCACAAATGGACTGAAAGGGACCGCGCTTAGTGTGAACGTTTTCACCGCCCCGGGAAAGGCCATGGTCGGCGAGCGGCCAAAGCCCTTCGGCGAAGCGCTCGGCTTTGACCCGATCACGTCGACTTTAATTTTCGGCGAGTACGATGCGGTGCTGGTAGACGCAATGACGACGGTGGCTGAGGCCGAGGCTCTCGCGGATTGGGTTGCTTTGCACAACCGCAACCTGGAGACCATCTATATAACGCACGCCCATTTCGACCACTTCTACGGTCTGAGCATTCTGCTCGACCGTTTCCCGGGTGCGCGGGCGATAGCAACGCCCAAGACGGTGAACGCCATGCAGATCTCTTTCACTCCCGTAGTGGAGCGGTTAGCCCGCCGGCTGTTTCCGGGGCAAGTGGCCACTAAGTTGGTTCCACCTGAGCCCTATGACCACGACACCTTCACCCTCGAGGGCCACGAATTGCGCATCATCGAGCAGGGCCACACCGATAGTCCCGATACGACGTCTCTACACGTTCCATCGATCGGCCTGATCGTGGCCGGCGACGTTGTGTACAACCAATGCCGCATGTACGTCGGCGACACCACCCCCGAGAGCCGAAAGAACTGGATCGCGGCGCTAGACCGGTTAGCGGCGCTGAACCCGGTGATTGTTGTCGCCGGTCACAAGAAGCCTGGCGCGCCCGACTCTCCCTCGACGATCCAAGACACCAAGCGTTACCTGCAGGACTTCGATCGGTTGCAGAAAACCGCGACGTCCGACCAAGAGCTATTCGATCAGATGACCGAGCTATACCCGCATTGGGTAGCCAATCAGTCGTGGTTGATGTTCGGATTCCCGCAGCCATAACCCACATCAACCGCTGACGCGAATGTTTCCTCGCGCATGATGGAGGATCGTCCCTGGTTAAGAAGGTGCCATTAGGACACTACCCCGTTTGTGCCCGGCTACGCCGCGCCGCTCGGCAGCACGCCCGCCGAATCGCTGCCCTCCATGACCAGCACATACGCCCACCGCCACCGCTCGGTGTCATTCGCAAAGCGGTGTCCGGCCCTTCCCGGCCCTGACATCTGCTATCCGGCCGACCCTTTTTTGACCTCATATCCCTCTTGGGCCAGGAAATAGCGCGAGTAAACCAACCTCGAGAAGCCTGTTCTACCAAGCGAGCCGGCGCACCTGCGCGGTGCGCGGAAAATGCGGGTCAGTCCGCGGGCAATGCAGGAATCGCCAATCGCATATGAAACCAGTACCGGGGTCAGCCAGGATCAGTTTTATCTGCGATTGGCCGGCGATTATCCTGAAATTTCTGTTCCGCTCGATCCGAGCGAGTTCGAGGGTGGTACTCGAAAACTGACGGACTCCTCGGAATCGCCGCGGTTGACGTGCTTCCGGCTGTCGGTATGATGGTGCCGGTGTTTCACCAGGCGAAGGGTGGGGACTACGCAGAGCGCGGGAAAAAACGGACCGGCGGATGGTTGCAGCCGGGGAGTTGCACCCGGCACACACGCTCGAATATCGCTGCAACTTCTGGGGGTCTCCTGTATCTTGATCGGAATAGCTGCCATGCCCGCGCGATCCAAAGACGCCGTGACCATCGAACGCATCGTGTCAGATTCCCGCGTCCAGGCGGCGCTCGCTTCGCTGGAAAAGAATGCGGACTGGATTACCGACGAGCAGGTGCGCCTGACGGAAATTCCCGCGCCGTCGTTCGCGGAAGGCCATCGCGCGGAAGCGTTGCGGCACATGCTGACGTCGATCGGCTGGAAAACCGAGATTGATTCCGCAGGGAACGTGGTGAGCGAGCGGGCCGGCAACGGATCGGCCAAGGATGTGGTGCTGATTGCCGCACACATCGATACCGTGTTTCCGCATGGGACACGGGTGCGCGTGAAGCGCAAGGGAACCCGGCTGGAAGCTCCGGGAATTGCCGATAACGGCGCGGGAATCGCGGCGCTGATGGGCCTGGCGCGCGCGGTGAGCGATGCCAACGTGCAAACCGAGGCTACCCTGGTCTTCGCCGGCGATACCGGAGAAGAAGGCGAAGGAAACCTGCGCGGAATTCGCCAGCTCATGACCACGTACAAAGACCGGCTGCGAGCGGTGATCGCCATCGACGGCGCATCCACCGACCACATTGTGACTCAGGGTTTGGCGTCGCGACGCATCGAAGCAACGGTACACGGTCCGGGCGGGCATAGCTGGTCGGATTTTGGCGCGCCGAATGCGATCACCGCGCTGGCGCGGGGCATGGTCGCGTTTTCTTCCGTTTCGATCCCCGATTTGCCGCGGACCACGTTTAATTTCGGGGTGGTGGAGGGCGGAACTTCGGTGAATGCGATTCCGGATCGTGCAGCGGTAAAGATCGATTTGCGGTCGGAAGAAGAAGCCGAGTTGGACCGCCTGGAAAACGAATTGCACGCCGCGATGCAGGAGGGAATTCGCGAAGAGATGACCGCCGCAGTTCCGGGCAGTGGGTCGCTGGAAATATCCTACCGATCGTTGGGAGTGCGGCCGGCCGGTAAAGTGGCGAAGGATGCGCCGCTGGTCGTGGCGATCGGCGCAGTGGACAAATACTTAGGGAACCGGTCGAGGTTCGAGAGTTCTTCGACCGACGCCAATATTCCGCTGTCGTTGGGCATCCCGGCAATCGGCATCGGTGGCGGCGGACGCGCCGGAGGATCGCACACCTTGGATGAGTGGTACGACGCTAGCGGGCGAGCCCTGGGCCTGAAGCGCGCACTGCTGACGGTGCTGGTGGTCGCGGGGGTACAGTTCTGACCGCGCCAGCGAAAGGGAAGGGGCTCCAGGGGCTGCAGCGCCGGCGGGCGCTCGCCGGCGGGGCTGCGTTGATGGCCGCGGCTGCGGTGCTCGCTGGTACGGGCATTGCCCAGGCGCCGCATGATCCCGCGCAAGACAGGCCAGGCGCGAGCGCACCGAGGGAAGTTCCTGCCGATATTATCCTCTACAACGGAGCGATTTGGACCGGCGACCCGGCGAAGCCGCGGATTTCCGCACTGGCGATTCGTGGCGAAACGATCGTCGCGGTGGGGATCGCCCACGACATGCACCCGTTCGATTCTCCGCGGACCCGGCGCATCGACCTGCGCGGCCGGTTCGCGATGCCCGGATTCAACGATGCGCACGTACACTTGTTCGATGGTGGTTTCGCAAAAATCCAAATTAATTTCGAAGGGACCAAGTCGATCGCGGAGTTCCAGCAGCGCATTCGCGAACATTTGAAGGATTACGCCGCGGGGGAATGGATCACCGGTCAAGGCTGGGATCACACCTTATGGGCAGAAGAGCGTTTTCCGACCCGCGAGGATTTGGACGCGGTAACGAAAAGCCAGCCGATGTATTTCGAGCGCGTCGATGGTCACGTGGCAGTGGTCAATACGCGGGCACTGCACATCGCCCAAATTAGCGCGAAGACTCCCGATCCGCCGGGCGGGCACATCATGCACGACCCCCAGACCGGCCAACCGAATGGAATGCTGGAAGAGGACGCCGCGATGAATATGGCGTTCCAGCACATCCCTCCGGTTTCGCCCGAAAAATGGCGGCGGGCAGTGGAATTAGGCCTGGCCGATCTGGCACAGCACGGGGTAACCAGCGCGCAAGATTATTCGCCACTCGTCGCGAGCAAAGATCTCAAGGGCCTGCCGGACACCGTCACGATTTACCAGCAGTTGAAAAAGGAGGGCAAGCTGACCGCACGGATTTTCGAGTGGTTGACGTTTGAACTACCGGTGGCGCGCCTGGAAAAATTCCGGCAAGAAATTGGGACCGATGACCCGTGGCTGAAAACCGGCGGGCTAAAGGCGTTTATGGACGGTTCGCTGGGCTCGCGGACCGCGGCCATGTACGCGCCGTATTCGGACGAGGCAACAACCAAAGGAATTTTGCGGGTCGATCCGACGAAGCTGAAGCAGGAGGCCATCGAACGCGATCGCGCCGGTTTCCAGCTCCTTTTTCACGCGATCGGCGATCGCGGAAACGGTGAGGCGCTGGATGCCTTTGCGGCGGCAAGCCAAGCGAATGGCGCGCGCGACCGGCGCGACCGCGTGGAACACGCGCAAGTGGTTGCACCGGATGATTTCGCGCGATTCGCGAGCCTGAAGGTCATCGCGTCGATGCAGCCCAGCCATCTGCTCGACGATCAACGCTGGGCGGAGGCGCGTATTGGGGCGGAGCGCGCCAAGGGCGCCTACGCGTGGCGGACCATGCAGGACCACGGCGTGCGCCTTGCTTTCGGTACCGACTTTCCGGTGGAGCCGATCGATCCGCTGCGCGGAATCTACGAATGTATCACCCGCGAGCTGCCGGACGGCGGTCCGGAGGGCGGCTGGGAGCCGCAGGAGAAGCTGCCGATCGCGGACTGTTTGCGAGATTACACCGCGGGAAGCGCGTACGCGGAATTCGAAGAGCAGCGAAAGGGAATTATCGCGCCGGGGATGCTAGCAGACTTGGTGGTCTATCCCCAGGACATCACCCGGATCGCTGCAGCCGACCTGTTGAAGCAGACGGTGTGGATGACCATCGCCGGCGGGCGGGTGGTCTACGAAGCGGAACCCGCGGCAAAGAAGACGCCGGCGAATCCGCACAACCCAGGACCTAATTCTTCACAGTGACCGAGAGCAGATTGCCGTCGATCAGCTTGCTGTCAACCGGAGCGTAGTCGGCGCGCACGTTTCGGCCGCGAAGCTGGGTGCAGGGATTGAATTTTCCGGTTCCCGCAGGCCGCAAAGTGGAAAACGAAATTTTGGTGTAGTCGGGCGTGCGCAGAACCAACTCGTAGCGATCGAACTGAATGGCCATGCTCAGCCTTTTCCCTTCGCAGGCTAGCATCTCCACGGTGCCCTCGGCGGAAAGGCGGCTGGTGGGCTGGCTCTCGATAATGGCCGGCGGGGGCAGGGAAGCGGCGGTCTCGCCCAGCACGCTGATGGTTACCACCTTGGTGGCGCTCTCCGGCGTTTTGCCCTCGGTAAATCCCACCTTCACCCGTTGCCCGGTTAGGTCTTTGCACGCGTCGAAATTCGCGGGGACGCCGGATTCCGGAACAAAGAGTCCGAACGAACCGCGCGGGCCGGTCGCGAAGTGAATCGGACCATTCACCGCGGCGACGCTGAACTGCAATGCGCCGTCGGTGGCGCATGATTCCTGCAAGACTTTTCCGAGCATCGCGCTGGCGTTCGCGTCTTCCGCTCTGCCGGGGGAGCTGGCATCCGCGGAGGGCAGCGTCGCTCCCGCCAGCACCGCGTCTTTCGACGCCGGTCGATTAGGCGCCGGTGGCCGGGCGTCCACCGCATCGTTGTAGCGGCGCATCTCCGTCAAAAAACGCTTGGCGCGCTCGCGGTCTTCCGGACGAATCGCTTCGGCTATTGCGCGGTTGCCTGCCGCGACAGCGTCGGCGGGACGATTTAGACGCATCAGCACTTCCGCCAAATCATACTGGTAGACCCAGGTTCCAGGTTCCAGATCGACAGCCTTCTCCGCGAACCCCAGAGCTTCCGGCAAATCTTTCTTTTGCCCGGCGAGGTAGGAAGCCAGAAAGCCATAGGCGCCTGCGTAGTCGGGATTAAGTTCGATCGAGCTGCGCAAGTCGGATTCCGCGGTGTCGTCGGTTTGGTACGCCGCGTCGTCTTCTTCCAGCAGGGTGGCGCGCAAGAACCGGGTCAGGTAGTTCTGCGGGTCCAAGGTCACCGCACGACTGATTTCGGCCAACGCGTTCGGGCGCTGGCCTTCCAGATATTCCATCACCCCGCGGGTTTCGTGCCCCAACGCCAGATTGGGATCGAGGCGCAGAGCTTCCTCGACCAACGGCTTAGCGAGGGCCGGGCGGCTGCGATACACCTGGAAATTTGCGCGAATCGCAGCGGATTCCGCCTCGCCCAGGGCCCGCGCGTGGTAGCCGGTGCTTTCGAAGTCGGGAGCGGATTTCATGCGCACTTCGCGAAAGTAAGCGCTGCCAACGTAACGCACCAGATCGCGTGCCAGCACGTTGAGGTCCCCGAAGGCCTGTTGCGCGGCTTTCTCCTGGGGAACCTGATGTTGCAGGGCTTTCAGGTAATTGGCGATGGCGGAATGGCGGGAGTCGTCGTCACCCACCAACAGGTAATGGGTGAGCGCCCAGGATTCGGCATAAAAGAGGGAAGTGCGTTCCTGCTCGTTGTAGTACTGCGAGGCATGATCGACGCGGAAGAGAGTAGGGAGCGGGATCAGCGTCTTGCCGTTGAGCTGGCGCAAGAGTGAGGCATTTACCCGCCCCAGGGTGACGTCTTTGGGGTTGATCTCGGCGTTACCGAAAAACTCCGCCAGGCCTTCGGAGAGCCACAACGGCAGATACGGATAGTAAGGCGTGGTAATGGAATGAAAATATTCGTGGTAGATGGTTTCGTAGGAATTGTCGGTGACCAGATCGAGCCGCAGCACGATGTACGCCTTGCCGAGGCGCTGCACGAACAAACCCGCATTACGCACATGACCTTTCTCCCAGAAATCTGGAAGGAGTTCCTGCATAGACGCTTCGTCGCGCAAGGCGAGCACGGTGATCATGGGACTTTCGTGGGTGCTGGCGAAAGGCAATGCGGTGCGGAATACCGCGCGGATTTCCTCGAAGTGCTGCGCGGTTTTTTGCGCCTGGTCCTCACTGGCGTTGCTCACGATGATGAAGTGAGGGCTGCGGACTTCCACCCAACCGCTGGGTGATTCGTTCTGGGTCTGGGAGTGCGCGCGGGCGGCGGGTGCGCACAAAACCAGCAGCAACAAGAACCAGCATACTGCGCCGCGAAAAATCGTTCGTAAGTACATCCGAGTGTTGTATAGCGCAAATTTCAAGCGGCGGTCAACCCGGGTCATCCAGTCAGTAACCGCGGCGCCGCTGGTTGTTTCGATGCACGAATTCCGCGAACCGAGGTACCGAGCTACTGTACCGTGAGCGTGAGGGTGACGGCCTGAGTTAGCGGCGCGGAGTTGCCGGTGACGGTTAGAGTGTACGTGCCGGGCGGTGTTCCGTCTATGTGCGTCCCGCCTCCTCCGGTACTGCCGATACAGCCAGACAGGCTTGCGCACAGAGCAAGTACTAGAGTGGCGGCGGCCAGTCGCGCCACGGTGGGCGGGAAGTACCCCGCGCGGCGCTCGGCGACGGCAACGCACAACAATAATAAGAGGACTAAGGCCATGGGATACAGACGCTTGCCATTCGGCGATGGTCCGCCGAGGCGCGGCGACGGGGCTGCGGAAGCTGCTTGCGTGAAGACCGTCACGCTTATGTTGACCGCCGCGGATCCATTCATCGCCACGGAACTTTGGCTCACCGAACAATTGGCAGCTGCTGGCGCGCCGCTGCAACTCAGGGTCACCGACTGGTTGAAGCCGCCTTGCGGCGAGACCTGCAACTGGAAGCCGGCGGATTGTCCGGGCGCGACGCTCTTGGAACCCGAGCCGGTTGGCGCGATAACAAAGTCCTGACCGGTTCCCGAGAGATTGACGGTCTGCGTACCTCCCGGAGAGGAATCGGACACGGTGAGCAGTGCCGAGCGCGCGCCACCGGCGGAGGGCGTGAAGGTGACGAATATGCCGCAGCTCGATCCCGCGTTGACGGTGCTTTGACAGGTGGTGCTGGACGAAAAGTCTCCCGCATTGGCGCCGGTCATCGAGAGCGATCCAAACGTGAGAGTGGCATTCCCGTTGTTTGTGAGGGTGAAGGATTGGTTTCCGCCGGCGGTGCCTACGATTTGCGGGTTAAAGGCCAGAGCGCTGACGTTGAGACTGGCGTTGGCAGCGATGCCGGTGCCGGTCAGCGTCACCGCGGAAACGGTGGTATTCGCCGCCGGGCCGGTAGAGACATTGAGTGCAGCAGTGCGCGTCCCGCTGGATTGCGGAACGAAGGTGATGACGATCGTGCAAGTTGCGCCAATGGGCAGGCTGGAGCCGCAATCGTTGGTGGCGCTGAAATCGACGGGATCCGCTCCCGTAACCGCGATGCTCGTGAGGGCCAGTGCAGCGCTGCCGGTATTGCTCAGGGTGACGGATTGGGTCGGCGCGGGCACCGCGAAATCTTCCGAGGGGAAGGTGAGGCCGGTTGGCGAAACGGCGGCCACGCCGTCCTGCAAGAGAATGTTGACGGATGGATTGGCCGCGGTGGTTCCCGGGAGACTGGTGAGGGCCAAATCGAGTCGTCCATCGGAATTGAAATCGGATACCGCCAAGGTGGTTGGTGCGCCGGCAACAGCAAAATCGATCGGCGCGGCAAATTTCCCAGTGCCGTCGCCGACCAGCACCGAAGCGGAATTGGCCTGCATGTTGACGGTGGCCAGGTCGGTCAAGCCATCGCCATTGAAATCGCCTGCCACCACCTGGTAAGCGGTCGCGCCGGTTGGGTAGGTGACATTGGACTGAAAGGTCCCATTGCTATTGCCTAGCAGAACCGAAACCAAGCCGGGGGGACACGGCCCCACCGAACAATTTTCATCGGCGGTGACCAGATCGAGAATGCCGTCGCCGTTGAGATCGACGGCGATCACCGAGTGCGGGGGCGATCCGGTGGCGATATTGCCGTGTGGCGAGAAAGTGCCGGTACTGTTGCCGAAATAAATGAACACCACGTTGATGCCCGCGTCGGCCACCGCCAGATCGAGATGGCCATCGCCATTGAAATCACCGGTGGCAATTCCGATGGGATGGCTGCCGACGGAAAAGTCCGGCTGCGCGGTAAACGTACCGTCGCCCTTCCCGAGCAAAACCGAAACCGAAGCGGAGGTGTTGGCGATGGCGAGATCGATGTGCCCATCGGAATTGAAGTCGCCGGCCACGATCGAGCCCGGATTCGCGCCAGTGGGCGCGGTGGTCTGCGCCTGGAACGTGCCATCCCCGTTGCCCAGTAGGATCGAGACGGTCGCGTCTTGATCGTTAACCACGGCCAAGTCGAGCGTGCCGTCTCCGTTGAAGTCAGCGGTGCACAGCGCCACCGGGTCGTTGCCCACCGCAAAAGCTTGCGGCGCGCCGAAAGTTCCGTCGCCGTTGCCCAGATAGACGGCCACACTGTTGGGAAGCGTTGTGCCAGCGGACAAGAGCACCGCGAGATCGGCAATACCGTCACGATTGAAATCGGCCGCGATCACTGCGGCGGGCGTTCCCGGCGGAGAAAGGTCCGTTTCAGCGGTAGTCAAGCTAGCCGTGGCAGGTGTCACCACGAACAAAACAGCATTCGACGCACTTTGCGACGGTGTAGGATTCACCACGGTTACCGACGCCGAAGTGGGCGCGGCGAGGTCCGTCGCCGGGACGGTCGCGGTGAGCTGCGATCCGTTGACGTATACGGTGGGCAGCGGCGCACCGTTCCAGTTGACTAGCGAACCGGAAACAAAGCCCGAACCGTTGACGGTGAGCGTCAAAGCGGCAGCACCGGGGATAGCCGCGGCCGGCGACAGCGGCTGATTGAGATAAGGGACGGGGCTCTGCCCCCAGGCTGCGGAGCACAACGCTCCCCAGCACAAAATCAGCGCGGAACTATGTCGTGCGATGCGCGTGCTCATGGGGTGAGGAGAGTCGTGTGACGAGGGTACTTCGCCGACCACCGGAGAAGGAGCCAGTTGCGCGCGATACCTGGCAGCGTGCGACGGGCGATTTTTCAGGAAGGCTATCGATTCTCTTTGTCGCTGCGGTCGACAGAATTCTGCCACGTTCCTCCGATCACGGGGGAAAAACACTGGGCTCATTCATAGTAACCGAGTCAGAGAATTTTGCGACGGTAATTTCAGGATTTGGTTGCGGAAAAGTCAAAAAACTTTGAAATCGACGGGGGCATGCATCACCGGCGTGGGAATTCCGCGGTTCTCGTAGGTGGTGATGTCGGCTTCGTGCTCCAGGGTCAATCCGATGTCGTCGAGACCCTTGAGCAGGCATTTGCGGCGGAACGGATCGACGCTAAATCCACTGCGGAATCCGCCGTCGTCGTAGACCACATGGTCTTCAAGGTCCACGCTAAGTTGGTACCCGGGGGTGCGGAGGGTTCGCGCGAAGAGTTCCTCCACCTCGGCATCCCTCAACGTCACCGGCAGAATCCCGTTCTTAAAGCAATTGTTATAGAAAATGTCGGCATAGCTGGGGGCGACGATGGTGCGGAAGCCATAATCCGCGATGGCCCAGGGGGCATGCTCGCGGCTCGAGCCGCAACCAAAATTCGCACGGGCGATCAAAACCGACGCTCCCTGGTAACGCGGAGCGTTCAGCACAAATTCAGGATTGGGCTTCTCGCCGGGCAGATATCGCCAGTCGTAGAATAGGACCCGGCCAAAACCCTCCCGGGTAAGCGCCTTGAGGAACTGCTTGGGAACCATCTGGTCGGTGTCCACGTTGACCCGATCCATCGGCGCGACCAAGCCGGTGTGTTTGGTGAAGGGCTTCACGAGCGGTCCCCTCCATTGGTGTCCCACGATCGGATGTCCACGAAATGACCTTCGATTGCCGCGGCGGCAGCCATCACCGGGCTAACCAGGTGGGTGCGGCTGCCCTTGCCCTGGCGTCCTTCGAAATTGCGATTGGAAGTGCTGGCACTGCGCTCGCCGCTGGGCAGGACGTCGTCGTTCATGCCGATGCACATGCTGCAGCCCGCGTCGCGCCACTCGAATCCGGCTTCGCGGAAAATTTTGTCCAGACCTTCCGCCTCCGCTTCGGCCTTCACGCTGCGCGAGCCCGGGACCACGATGGCTTGCTTGAGGGTCCGGGAGACGTGCTTGCCTTCCACCACGTGCGCGGCCAGGCGCAGGTCTTCGATCCGGGCGTTGGTGCAGGAGCCGATAAAGACGCGGTCGACGAAGATATCGGAGATCGGCGTGCCGGCCTTCAGGCCCATGTACTCGAGGGCAAACTCGGCGGCCTTGCGCGCGTCGGCGGTGGCAAACGATGCGGGATCGGGCACGCGGCTGGTGACGTCGGTCACCATTTCGGGATTTGTTCCCCAGGTTACCTGCGGAGCGAGCTTGGCGGCGTCGAGCTCGACGGTGACGTCGTAGGTCGCGCCGGGATCGGTGACCAGAGCCTTCCAGCGCTCCACGGCTTCCTGAAACTCTTTGCCGCGCGGAACGAACGGGCGGCCTTCGAGATATTGAAAAGTGGTTTCGTCCGGCGCCACCATGCCAGCTCGAGCGCCCGCTTCCACCGACATGTTGCAGACGGTCATGCGCGCTTCCATGGAAAGCCCGCGAATGGCTTCGCCTGCGTATTCGACTACGTGGCCGTTACCCCCGGCGATGCCGATTTTGCCGATAATCGCCAGAATGATGTCCTTCGCGGTGACGCCGCGGCTGCGCTTGCCGTTCACCTGAATGCGCATGGTCTTGGACTTGAATTGGGAGAGGCACTGGGTGGCTAGGACGTGTTCGATTTCGCTGGTACCGATTCCAAAGGCTAGAGCTCCCATCGCGCCGTGCGTGGACGTGTGGCTATCGCCGCAGACTACCGTCAATCCCGGTTGGGTGATTCCCAGTTCAGGCCCGATGATATGCACGATCCCCTGATTGCGGCTGTGCATATCCAGCAGGCGTACCCCGGTTTCCCGGCAGTTTTGCGAAAGCGCCTCGAATTGGTTGGCGGCGTCAGGGTCCAGCACCGGAAGCAAGCGGTTCTTGGTGGAAACCGAGTGGTCCATCACTGCGAAGGTCATCTCTGGCCGGCGCACTTTGCGTCCGGCGGCCTTGAGGCCAGCAAAGGCCTGCGGGGAAGTGCCTTCGTGGATCAGATGGCGGTCAATATAAATGAGCGAAGGTTTGCCCGGTTCCTGGCGAACGACGTGAGAATCCCAAATTTTTTCGTAGAGTGTGCGAGGTGTCATCGTTGATGAATGAATTGTAACAATTTGGAAGGCCAACGCCAATGGTCTTCAAGAATTGAAGTGTGTCAGTTTGCAGGCAAGCGGGTTTGTTTCTGGCGCCGCCGAATGGTTTCGACGACCGTACCGAGCGTCGCGTAGGTAGCAACATTCGTAAGAAGAACGAAATAGAAACTGAGGGAGTGATGACGAGCCAGCGAAATGGGGCACGTCAGATTAGACTAGATTCCACGCGACTCCAAGGGGCGCCGGGGATGTCGCGGCGATGTAGAGGGTCCATAAGACCACCACCAGTGCGCCCATACTCGCCCAAACCGCGATTCGGAGCTTCATGCCCCCACCGGTTCTTCTTGCCCTCCAATCATCCCACCGAATCCGTCAAATTGCTAACACCCCTGCCAAAATTTGAGGTGGCCGGCCGTTATCCTCTTATGCATTACTGGGGATGAAACAAAGAGCGGAAGGGCCAGAGGCGCATTCATGGGCTGCGGTGGTACACTCGTAGGCACCTCGATGTGTGGCTTGGTGGGAGGAGTTTAGGCATGGGAATCCAGGTGCGCGAGATGGTGGACTGGGTGAGGCGGCGCAAGATTTTCGCGACGCTGTTGATCATACTCACCTTGGGCGTGGGTATTATCCTGGGCACCCTGATTTCCGGGCATGCGCTGGCGACCCGATCGCAAGCCGGATCGCCGGGCGCAGCACTTTTGGCCATTCCGGATCCGGTCCAGCTTTCCAACGGATTCTCGGCGATGATCGGACGGCTGGAACCCGCGGTCGTAAATATTTCCACCACCCAAGTGCTCGAGAAACCGAAGAGTAAGAAACCCAGGGATTCCGGGGACTCCGACCAGGATTTCTTCGATCGATTTTTCGATTCGCCGGACAATGGTCCGGACGCCGAGCGCAGCCTGGGCTCGGGAGTGATCGTCGACAAGAAAGGTTTCATCCTCACCAATCATCACCTGATCGACCAAGCCACCAACATCCAAGTGACGTTGAACAACGACTCAGAAACGCTACACCGCGAAAGTGATTGGCGCCGATCAAGAAACCGATCTAGCGGTATTGAAAATCGAGCCGGACGGCGATCTGCCGGTGGCCAAGATGGGAAATTCCGACGGCGCGAACGTAGGGGACTGGGTGCTGGTGTTTGGAAGTCCCTTTGGGCTGCAGTCGACCGTGACCGCGGGAATCGTCAGCGCCAAGGATCGCGCCAACCTGGGCAAGCAGTTTCAGAGATTCATTCAGACCGATGCGGCCATCAATCCCGGGAATTCGGGCGGACCGCTGGTGAACATGGCGGGCGAAGTGATTGGAATCAATACCGCGATCCTGACCGGCGGGCGAGGGTTTCAGGGCGTGGGATTTGCGCTGCCGTCGAATACGGTGATCACCGTTTACAACCAACTGATCACTTCGGGACATGTTACCCGCGGATCGATCGGCATCCGCTTTTCCGAAGAGCACAGCAACAATCCGATTCTGCTGAAGGAATTGGGTGCGTCGTACGGTGTGGTGGTGGAAGACGTGGAGCCAGGAAGTCCAGCCGAGAAGGCAGGAATTCAGTCGGGTGACGTGGTTACCGAAGTAGGCGGGCATGCGGTGAAAGTGGGCGCGGACCTGGTGAATCCAATCGCACAGACCGCGATCGGGCAGAGCGTACAGATTCGATATATTCGAAACAAGCAGGCTAAAGAGGTGGCGGTGGTAGTGGGCGACCGCCTGAAACTATTCCCGGAAACGGCTTCGATGAGCGCCGAAACGCCGGAAGACATCGGGCCTTCCGAGTTTGGATTGCGGCTGGAGGATTTGACCCAAGAGTTTGCGCGCAAGCTGGGCATGGAGAAGCAGCCCGGGGTGCTGGTGGCCGAGGTGGAGCCCGCCAGCTTCGCGGAAGACATTGGTTTCCTGCGTGGCGACGTGATCACCGAAGTCAATCGCGTGCCGCTTGCGAATTTGTCGGAGTACAAGAGGGAGATTACCAAGCTGAAGCCGGGCAACGATGTATTGTTCAAGGTGGCGCGCCATTCCGAAGCGGGGCGCCTGTTGACCGTGTTTTTGGCGGGGTCTGTCCCTGCGGAGCAATAAAACATGCCAAACCAAACGGGCGGTAAGGTTTTGCGGTATGCGTTGCTGGGTGCGGTGGCGTTGGCGGCGATGATCTGGCCGGCTGCGCGGATGTTCGCGAGTCCGAAGCCGGCACGCCACGAGAACGCCAAGACGCCGCCGCAAGCAGCCACCACGCGCAAGTCGGGATCGAGCACGCATGCGGCCTCCAAAGCGGGGGTAAAGGCTGCATCGTCCACCGCCCATTCCACCAAGAGTGGGACCGGGTCCGCAACGCGCGGCGCCGGCAAGAAGACTCTGGCTTCCAATCGCCGCGGGCGAACCAGGCGCGAACCCAAGCAAATGGCACCGACCCCGGACCGCATCCGCTCGATTCAGTCCGCGCTTTCCATGGGCGGATACTATTCCGCGGAGCCCACCGGTAAGTGGGACGGCGATACGCTGAGCGCGATGCAGCGATTTCAGCAGGCCCACGGGCTTTCGCCATCGGGGAAGCTGGATGCGTTGACCTTGCAGAAACTAGGTCTCGGCTCACAGATCGCGGGCGTAAGCGCTCCGCAGCCGTCGCCCTTGGCCGTTCCCAGCCGCCTAGCAAAGAATCCGGCCCCGGAGACCGAGGAACCGTCTGAGCCACTCGGCACGACCCAGCCCTAACCGCTAATCGCCGACACCCACAACACGCCCTACGGTGCATTCACCAGCGAAGTGATCTCTCCCACTGCGTCTCCGCTATGCTATTTTCCGACAGAAAACGCGGGTGCCCTGCTAACCGCGCAGTTCCTAAAATGGTAGCGGCGGAAACTTTGCGGAAGTGGGCGAGAACAGACTAATTCTGAATCCAGCCATCTGTGGGCATTAGAATTTGAATGTGTATGATTCCAAAGGACATCTAGATCTCAAAAAGCGGCAAATCTCAAAAATTGCAGGTCGCACCAACAGAGGGCGCGCGAGGGAGGGAGGCCTTGTTCCCGGATGTCCCGTGCTCTCGGGGATTCGCAGAGGCACCCGCGCAACCGAAACGTAGCGATAGCGTCTAATGAGCATTCGACGAACCCCGCGTTTGACGCTTATTCATTCATTTGTTAGCGTGATGTCCGCTCGTAGCGAGCACGATCGGGGATGCCGGCGAGTGTTGGGTCTGAGTTTGGGTAATGGGCCGAGTCGTACCCCGAGACACGATCTGTTTCGGGCTTCCCGGAGGAAGGAAAATGCCAACTGCCGCTATGCCCCGCGTCTATAAGAATTATATCAACGGTGAGTGGGTCGACTCGCTGGGTGGAAAAGGGATCGAGAACCGCAATCCCGCAAATACCTCGGAGCTGCTGGGAGTGTTCCCAGCGTCCGGCGAGAAAGACATTGAACTGGCGGTGGACGCGGCGAAAGAAGCGTTCAAGACCTGGCGCCTGGTGCCCGCGCCAAAGCGTGCCGAAATTCTGTACCGCGCCGCCGAAATATTGGTGGCACGCCGCGAGGAATATGCCCGCCAGATGACCCAAGAGATGGGCAAGGTGCTCGCGGAGACCCGCGGCGATGTGCAGGAAGCCATCGACATGACCTATCTGATGGCCGGCGAGGGGCGGCGACAGTTCGGCATCACCACTCCTTCCGAGCTGCCCAACAAATTTGCAATGGCGGTGCGCGCGCCGATCGGGGTGTGCGGCTTGATCACTCCATGGAATTTCCCGATGGCGATTCCTTCTTGGAAGTCGATGCCCGCACTGGTGATGGGCAATACCATCGTGCTGAAGCCGGCGGAAGATACCCCGCTCTCGAGCTACAACATGATGCAGGCGTTGGAAGAAGCGGGACTGCCGCCCGGCGTGTTGAACATCGTCAACGGCTGGGGGCCGGACGCGGGGGAGGCGCTGCTGCGACATCCCGACGTAAAGTTGATCAGCTTTACCGGATCCACCGACACCGGGCGGATTATCAGCCAGGGTTGCGCGCCGACGTTTAAGCACTGTCACCTGGAAATGGGCGGGAAAAATATCATCATGGTGATGGACGACGCCAATATCGACTTGGCGGTCGACGGCGCGATCTGGGGCGGATTTGGAACTACCGGGCAGCGCTGTACCGCGGCGAGCCGGTTGGCGGTGCACAAGAAAGTCTATAAGGAATTCACCGAGCGGTTTGTGGAACGCGCGAAATCGTTGAAGGTGGGAGACGGCCTGGACCCCACGGTGCAGATGGGGCCGTGCATCAACGAGACTCAATTGAATACGGTGATGAAATACGTCGAAATCGGCAAGGAAGAAGGCGCCAAGCTGGCCTGTGGCGGGCACCGGCTGCAGGCGGACGGATGGGCCAACGGATGGTTCCACGAGCCCACGGTATTCGTGGATTGCCATCCGAAAATGCGAATCGCCCAGGAGGAAATTTTTGGGCCGGTGGTTTCGGTGATGCCGATCGAGGATTTCGACGAAGCGATCGAAATTGCGAACGGGGTGAAGTATGGGCTGTCGTCGTCGATCTACACTCGCGACGTGAACCGCGCGTTCCGCGCGCAGCGCGACCTGGACACCGGGATCGTCTACGTGAACGCACCGACCATCGGAGCGGAAACCCATCTGCCGTTCGGGGGAACCAAGGATACCGGGAACGGGCATCGGGAGTCGGGAATGGCCGCGCTGGATTTTTATTCCGAGTGGAAATCGATTTACATCGATTACTCGGACAAGCTGCAACGGGCCCAGATCGACAACTCCTAGGGGCGTCTTGACGGCGTGTGCGGGTTCCGCGCGTAGCACTGCCGTTTGGGAGTATGGGTGTCGGACGAAACCCGAACGCCTGGATCGAACGTCTAAACGACCAACGCACGAAAATCTGGGAAGGGACAGGGGTGAGTTGCGCATGTTTAATCGAACCATTCAAATTCGATCCATTCTAATTTTGGTGGTACTCGCAGTGGCGGCTAGCCTTTCGGCGCAGACCGGCACGGAACCGAAGGCGGCGATTGCTCCGATGGCGGACATGGCCGGCGGATGCGCCGCGCTGCAGGCTGCCGCGGCCGTAGATCCTTCCGCGGCACACGGTTTTGACCTCACCAATTTGGACCGCTCGGTGAAGCCGTGCGACGACTTCTTCCATTTTGCCGGCGGCGGCTGGATAAAAGCGAATCCAATTCCGGCGGCGTACGCACGCTGGGGCAATTTCGACATGCTGCGTGCGCACAACGAAGACGTACTGCACGAGATATTGGAGGTGGCGGCAAAGAATCAAAGCGCGGAAGCCGGCAGCACCGAACAAAAGATCGGCGACTTCTACGCCAGTTGCATGAATAGCGACGCGATTGAGAGCGCCGGGCTGAAGCCGCTGGAGCCGGAGTTCGAGCGAATCGCCGCGATCAAGAATGCCGAAGAACTCCAGGCGGAGATCGCCCACTTGCAAATGGAAGGGGTGAGCAGCGGGTTCAGGTTCGGAGCGGAGCAGGACCTTAAGGACAGCACCAAAGTAATCGGGGGCGCCACTCAGGGCGGCCTGGGATTGCCGGATCGCGACTACTACACGAAGACCGACGACAAGTCGGTGAAACTGCGCGATGCCTACGTTGCGCACGTCGCCAAGATGCTGTCGCTGGCTGGAGACGATGCCGGAACGGTGGACGCGGAAGCCAAGACGGTGATGGCGTTGGAAACGAAGCTGGCGGAAGCCTCGCTCACTCCGGTGGAGCGGCGCAACCCGGACAATACGTATCACGTGATGACCGTGGCGGATTTGAAAACGGCGACGCCGTCAATTTCGTGGGAAAAGTATTTTCATGAAATTGGATTCCCGACGATCGATTCGATCAACGTGAGCGAACCGGTAGTTTTTCAAGACCTACAGCGCGATGATCACGGAAACGTCGCTCGCCGATTGGAAGGTGTATTTGCGCTGGCATCTGGTGCACTCCGCCGCGGAGGGCTTGCCCTCAGCGTTCGTGGACGAGAATTTCAATTTCTTCGGCAAGACCCTGACCGGTGCGCAGGAACTGCTGCCGCGATGGAAGCGCTGCGTGCGCTCGACCGACCGCGAACTGGGCGAGGCGCTGGGGCAGGTTTACGTGAAGAAGGTGTTTCCGCCGGCGTCCAAGGCGCGGGCGCTGGAGATGGTGCACAACCTGATCGCCGCGCTGCGCGACGACCTGGCCACACTGGACTGGATGGGACCGGAGACCCGCCAGCAGGCGCGCATCAAGCTCGATGCGATTGCGTTGAAGATCGGCTATCCGGATCACTGGCGGGACTATTCGGCGTACAAAGTAGTTCGCGCCTCGTATGCCGAGAACGTGGAACGGGGCAACGAGTTTGAATTCCATCGCGACGCCTCAGAAATTGGCAAGCCCGTGGATCGCACCGAGTGGGGGATGACGCCGCCGACGGTGAACGCCTACTACAACCCCTCCATGAATGAAATCGTATTTCCGGCGGGCATTTTGCAGCCGCCGTTTTTCGACGCCAAGCGCGACGACGCCATGAACTACGGGGGCATGGGCTCGGTGATCGGGCACGAGATGACCCATGGTTTCGACGACCAGGGAGCGAAGTTTGACGCCGAAGGAAATCTAAAGAACTGGTGGACGCCCGAAGATCTCAAGAACTTTCAGGAGCGCTCGCAGTGCATCATCGATCAATTCGACGCCTACGAAGTGGAGCCCGGGCTGCACGAAAACGGCAAACTGGTGGTGGGAGAAAGCATCGCCGATCTGGGCGGGCTGACCATCGCGCACGCCGCGTTTGACAAAACCCTGACCGGAAAGCCGGCGCCCCCAGAGATCGACGGCTTCAGTGCGGAACAGCGATTCTTCCTCGGTTGGGCTCAGATCTGGTTCGGATCAGCGCGGGCCGAGCAGCAACGCCTGCTGGTAGCGGTCGACCCGCACCCGCTGCAGCGCTTCCGAGGCAACGGTCCGCCTTCGAACATGCCGTCGTTCGCCAAGGCGTTCGGATGCTCGGCGGGGTCGCCGATGGTGCGGTCGGAAAAAACGCGGTGCCGGATCTGGTAGCGGTGAAGCGGCCAACGGTGGGCGGCTGGAATCACCGGAAACCGCTGCCGCAAGGCCTTTCCGGGCCCGGTAGGCATCGCTCCGGGCGGCCGCAAACCGAAAGGTTATCGACGGCGGGGCCTCGCCGGTTGACGCTCGCGCGCGTCTCCTCTAAAATTTAGAAGATACCTATCTTGCAGTCGTGCGCTGCGAGATTACTATGAGTGCATCTACTGTCCACCAAAAACGCCACCAGAAAATACTGACGGACGTAGTGCGCGCGTACATCGAAACCGGCGAACCGGTGTCTTCGGGGTCGATTGCGCGGGTGCATGAAGAGGCGCTTAGCCCGGCTACCATTCGCAGCGTGATGGCCGACCTGGAAGGCGAAGGTTATCTGTTTCAGCCGCATACTTCGGCGGGGCGAGTGCCCACGGCTTCGGCCTATCGGTTCTTCGTCGAGCAGATTTCGACGCAGGCCACGGTTCGGCCGGAAGATCGCGACTGGATTCGCAAAGAGCTGGCTAGTGCGAACACGCCCGAAGCGGTGATGGAGCGGGCCAGTCACGTTCTGGCGGCGGTATCGCGGGGCGTGGGAATCATCATTTCGCCGCCCTTGGCGCGCACCGTCGTTGAACACCTGAAATTCGTTTTGCTGCCGGAAGGTCGGGTGCTGGTCGTGCTGGTCGCCAGCGGAGGAATGACGCGGGACAAAGTGATTCGTCCGGAGCGCACATTCCGACAGGAAGATTTGGACCGCATATCGACGCACTTGAACGCGCACTATTCCGGTTGGACGCTGGAGGCCATTCGCGGAGAGCTGGAAACGCAACTGACAAACGAAAAAGAAAAGTACGATCGCTTGGTCGGCGGCGCGCTGGAGTTGTGCGACCCGGCGCTGCTGGGAGACGATGAAACCCGGCAAGTGTACGTGGATGGCGCGGCGCAGTTCGCCACCATGCTGGGGTTTGCCAGCCAGGAACAAATGCGGGAGCTGCTATCGACTATCGAGGAGCGCGGCCGGTTGATCGCTCTGCTGGATGGATGCATCGAGGGTCCCGAGCCGGTGCACGTGGAGCTGGGAGTGAAACAAATCACCGATGCCGGAAAGCATCTCGCGCTGATCAGCGCGCCGTATATGCAGAACGCTCAAGTGCAGGGCACGCTCGGGATTTTGGGACCGATGCGCATGCACTACGAGCGGGTGATCACGGCGGTCGCGTTCATGGCCGAGTTCTTCAGCACAAATACGTTGGAAAGTTGATCCTATTGAACCACCGAGACTCCGACAAGAAAAAGATCAAGATTGAATTGGTCCCGGAAGCAAACGATTCCGCGGAGACCGATGCCGCTATCCCCGGGTCCGAAACTGGCGCGGCTAGCGCCGGTGACGCGTCGCTAGAGGCCTGGAAGAAGCTGCAGGACGATAACAAGGATTTGTTGCAAACGCTGCAGCGGCGCCAAGCCGATTTCGAAAATTACCGCAGGCAGTCCGAACAGCGCCTGGCGAAAGAGCATGCCCGGGGAATCGAAACGCTGGCGGAGAAGTTGTTGCCGGTTTTGGACGGGTTCGATCTCGCACTGGCGGCGCCGAATGATCCCTGCGATTCAGGAATACGCCAAAGGCGTGGAAATTATTCGCAAGCAGTTGTGGGACGTGCTGGCCAAGCAGGGAATCGAGCGCATCGAAGCGCTGGGGAAACCGTTCAATCCGCATTTGCACCACGCCATCGAAAGCGTGGAGACCAGCGAATATCCGGACGGCACGGTGACCCAAGTGTTGCAGCAAGGCTACATATTCCACGACCGAGTGCTGCGTCCGGCGATGGTGAAGGTTTCCAGCCACAGCGAATCGGCCGCATCGGGTAAGGGGTAACCACCGTACATGCCCACCGCGAGTAAACGCGATTACTACGAGGTTCTGAGCGTCACCCGGGAGGTGAGCGCGGACGGCATTAAGTCCGCCTACCGCAAGGCCGCCTTGCAGTGGCACCCGGATCGGAATCCACAGAATAAGGAAGAAGCCGAGTCTATGTTCCGGCAGGCGTCGGAAGCCTACTCGCGTGCTTTCGGATCCCGAGAAGCGGGCGGTGTACGACCGTTACGGCCACGCCGGGCTTTCCGGCGGATCGTTCGATGGTGGCGGATTCAATTCGAGCATCTTCGAGGAATTTCAAGACATCTTCGACCTTTTCGGAATGCAAGATCCGACTGGCGGCGGTCGCGGGCGCCGGCGTGGCGGGCGGGCCGTGCGCGGGCAGCGTGGCGAGGATCTGCGTTACGACCTGACCATGACGTTTGAAGAAGCCGCGGCGGGGATGAAGACGCAAATCAGGATGACCCGGCGTGAAACGTGCAGCTCTTGCAACGGAACCGGCGCGAAGGCCGGAACCGGAATGGTCACCTGCCAGTCGTGCAAGGGCCAGGGGCAACTGCATTATCAGCAAGGTTTTTTTGCCATTTCGCGGACCTGCCCGGCTTGCCAAGGCGTGGGCCAAGTGATCCGCGAGGCTTGCGCGCACTGCCGTGGCCAGGGCCGGATCGAGCGCGACAAAGTGCAGGAACTGAATATTCCAGCGGGCGTCGATTCGGGGACGCGAGTGCGCTACACCGGGGAAGGCGAGCCGGGGAGCCACGGCGGTCCGCCGGGCGACCTGTACGTTTTCGTGGAAGTGAAGGACCACGCGTTCTTCGAACGCCGCAATTCGGACTTGTACGTGACCATCCCGATCACCATGTCGCAAGCAGCGCTGGGAGCGCGGGTGCAAGTGCCCACGCTAAGCGGCGAAGAGGAACTGGAAATTCCCGAGGGCACCCAATCGGGTCAGACGTTCCGCAAGCGCGCGAAGGGCCTGCCCAATCCTCACGGAGGGCGTGGAGATTTGTACATCCACGTGCGGGTGGTGGTGCCGTCGAAACTGAGCAAGGACCAGCGGCGACTGATGGAGCAGCTGGGGCAGGTGTTGAAGCCGGAAAACAAGCCGATCGAGCGGACCTCCAGCTTCTTCGACAAAGTGAAAGACATTTTTGGATAGCGAGCAGGTGAGTAGGCTGTACCGCGACGATTGGCCGACGACCGCATTTAGAGCCGGCGCACAATTCTTCCGCCTGCAGGGGTTTTCCCGCCGCCTCCGCTAACACCGATTTTCTAAAAAGGCACAGGTTTTCGATCATGCGCAGGCGATTTTTTGTAGACCGTTTTGACGGTGATTCGGCCACGGTTCACGGCGAGACCGCGGAACATTTGGGCAAAGTGCTGCGTGCCGAAGCCGGGCAGCTTTACGAATTGAGTGACGGCAACCACGTGTGGCTGGGGCGCATCGCCAAGGTGCGTAAGAACGGCAGGCCGGAAGTGGAGTTCGAGCTGGTGCAGCAGATCGAAGCGCGCGCTTCGATGATCCGCGTGCAGTTGCTGATATCGATTGTGAAATTCGATCGCTTTGAATGGTGCCTGGAGAAGGCCGCGGAGCTGGGAGCTACCGACATCGTGCCGCTGGCGGCGTCGCGCAGCGAGAAGCGCCTGATCGCGGCGGCGGGGAAGCGTTCGCAGCGCTGGGCCAAGATCCTGGTGGAAGCGGCGCAGCAAGCGCGGCGCCTGCGTCCGCCAACGCTGGGTGTGGTGGCGACGCCGCTGACGGCGTTCAGCGAATCCCCGGCGTTCAGCAAGATCGTGCTGTCCGAGCGTCCGGATGCGCGGTCGTTTCGAAGCGCGCAGATGGCTTGTGCGGGCACTTCGGTGGCGCTGGCGATCGGTCCGGAGGGCGGCTGGAAGGACGAGGAAGTGGCGTCGGCGCGCGCGGCGGGATTCCTGGAAGCGTCGCTGGGCGAGAATATCCTGCGCACCGAGACCGCGGTGGTCGCCGGGCTGGCGATCATTCGTTACGCCCTCGGGGAGTAGAGCTTGCGGAAGATCGAGTTCGCGCGCGCACTCTTACCCATGGGCCGCAGCCAGGTTGGCCGGGCCACGGAGCCAGTTCTGGGGAATTGGCCGCTGGTGAGCGTACAACCGGTGGGTCGGCGCACGACTCCAACTTGGTGGAATAGAATTCCTCGGAAATGCGAAGCACGATAGCGCGGGTGTGCCTCGACGTGCTATAAATGGATTTTCAGGAATGAGTGAGAGCGACGCACAACCCACCGTTACTTCTCCCCCGAACCATCCCCTTTCCCCGCGCGAAATTCGCGGATGGGCGCGCGATTTGGCGGTTGCTCTGGTACTGGCGATGGTCATCATTGTTTTCCTGTATCAGCCGGTAAAGGTGGAAGGCACCAGCATGGCGCCGTTGCTGAGCGACCAGGAACGAATTTTCATCAACAAATTTGTGTACCGGTTCGAGCCGATCGGGCGCGGCGACGTGATCGTTTTCTGGTACCCTCTGGACCGCACGAAATCGTTCATCAAGCGGGTGGTAGGACTGCCCGGGGAGAGCGTGGAAATCCGCCGCGGGCATTTGTTCGTGGACGCCAAAGAAATCGATGAGCCGTACGTCCCGCCGAATTTTTTCGACGGGTCGAGTTATGGCCCGATTCACCTAGGCACCCAGGAATTTTTTGTGATGGGCGATCATCGGGATAGTTCGAACGATTCGCGTGTGTTTGGACCGGTTCCGCGAACCGCGATTTACGGCAAAGCGGTCTTTGCGTATTGGCCGGTGGCGCAGTTCGGGACCATTCCGGCGCCGCCCAACGACGTGCAATGAAGACTATGGGAGGAACCACTGACGCACCCGCCTGCAGTTCGCGCGACACTCGCGCTCGAAGACGGACGAGTCTTTAACGGCCGCGCCGCGGGCGCCCGCACCCGGCGCGGCGGCGAAGTCGTTTTCAACACCAGCCTCACCGGCTACCAGGAAGTATTTACCGATCCCAGTTACGCCGGACAGATTACCTGCCTCACCTATCCGCACATTGGCAATGTAGGCACCAATCCCGACGACGTGGAATCCACCCGGCCGTACATCGAAGGGCTGGTGGTGCGCGATTTTTCGGAGCTTTCATCGAATTGGCGTTCGACCCGCACCATTCAAGACTACCTGGACACCTGGAAGGTGCCGGTAATCTGGGATATCGATACCCGCGCGCTGGTGAGGCACTTGCGGAAAGTGGGCGCGCTGCGCGGCGTGTTGGCCACCGACGGAACCGGTGCGGAGCAGTTGATTGCCGAGGCGCGGGCGCTGCCCACCATGGCCGGACTCGAGCTTGCTGGGAGGGTGACCTGCGATAAGGCGTATGACTGGAGTCGCGGGTCGATCGATTTGGCGGAGGGTCTGGAGTCTATCGAAAGCCGGCAGAAGGGGCCAAGCACGGCTCCGGCGTTGCCGTTTGAGAAGGCTAACGCGGCGGCGCAGGAGTCCGGCCACCAGCGCTACCGGGTGGTGGCCTACGATTACGGAATTAAGCAAAACATTCTGCGGTTGTTGGTGGATGGCCATTGCGATGTGACCGTCGTCCCGGCCAAGACTTCCGCCGAAGACGTATTGGCTCTGAAGCCTGACGGGGTGTTCCTCTCGAACGGCCCCGGCGATCCCGAACCGATTACGTATGCCGTCGACAATATTCGCAAGCTGATGGGGCGCGTGCCGATATTCGGGATTTGCCTGGGGCATCAATTATGCGGGCTGGCGCTGGGTGGCCGGACCTACAAGCTGAAGTTCGGACATCACGGCAGCAATCATCCGGTAAAGAATTTGCTGACCGGCCAGGTGGAGATTACGTCGCAGAACCATGGCTTCTGCGTGGACCCAGACTCGCTCCCTGCGTCCGACGTGGAGCTGACCCACGTCAACCTCAACGACCAAACCAACGAAGGCATGCGTCACCGGAAGTTGCCGATGTTCAGCGTGCAATATCATCCGGAGGCGTCGCCGGGGCCGCACGATGCGCGCTACCTCTTTGGAAAGTTTCAGGACTTGATGGAAGGCAAGCGGTGAGCACCGGGGCCAGGGGATAGATGCCGAAACGGACTGATGTCAAGAGGATCATGATCATTGGCTCGGGCCCGATCGTCATCGGCCAGGCGTGCGAATTCGATTATTCCGGCACGCAAGCGTGCAAGGCGCTGCGTTCGGAAGGCTACGAAGTGGTGCTGGTGAATTCCAATCCGGCGACGATCATGACCGATCCGGAGATTGCGGACCGCACCTACATCGAACCGCTGGCCAAGGAATATCTCGAGCAGATTATTATTCGCGAGCGCCCGGACGCGTTGCTGCCGACCGTTGGCGGCCAAACCGGACTCAATTCCGCAGTACAGTTGGCCGAGGCGGGGATTCTCGAAAAATATGGGGTGCAACTCATTGGCGCGTCGCTGCGTTCGATCAAGATCGCGGAAGATCGCCTGCTGTTCAAGGATGCCTGCCGCCGGATCGGGCTGGAAGTGCCGCTATCGGAAGTGGTGAGGAACGAGTCGGAGGCGATTCGGCTGGCGGATCAGCTCGGGTACCCGGTAGTGATTCGTCCGTCGTTCACGATGGGAGGCACCGGCGGATCGATCGCGTTTAACCACGAAGAATTCGCGGACCTCATCGCACGCGCGCTGGACGCGAGCCCGATGCATGAAGCGCTGATCGAGGAATCGGTTCTGGGGTGGAAGGAATACGAGCTGGAGGTGATGCGCGACTGCCGCGACAATTTCGTGGTGATCTGCTCGATTGAGAATTTCGACCCGATGGGAATTCACACTGGGGACTCGATCACCGTGGCTCCGGCGCAGACCTTGACCGACAAGGAATATCAGCGGATGCGCAACGCCGCCGCCGCGATTATCCGCGAGGTAGGGGTGGAGACCGGCGGTTCGAATATTCAGTTCGCGGTGGATCCCAACACTGGGCGGATGACGGTGATCGAAATGAATCCCAGGGTGTCACGCAGTTCGGCGCTGGCCAGCAAGGCCACGGGATTTCCGATCGCCAAGATCGCCGCTAAACTTGCGTTGGGCATGACCCTGGATGAAATTCCCAACGACATCACCAAGAAAACGCCAAGCTCGTTCGAGCCTTCGATCGACTACGTGGTCGTAAAGATTCCGAAATGGCAATTTGAGAAATTTCCGGGCAGCGACAACACTCTCACCACCCAGATGAAATCGGTTGGCGAAGTGATGTCCATCGGAAGGACGTTCCCGGAAGCGCTGTGCAAGGGCATTCGCTCGCTGGAGCCGCAGAGTCCATGGAAGGCGCCCGCGGAAGTGACATTGACGATGCTGCGGGAAAATCTCACCGTGCCGCGGCCGGACCGGCTGCATTGGCTCTTCGAGGCCCTAGAAAGGGGAATGACCCGCGACGAAGTGTGTTCGCTCACCCATATCGATCCGTGGTTCATCCGCCAGATGGAATACATGGTGGGGGTGGACCGGCGGGTGCGGGAGACCACCCTGACCAGCGTAGATCGCGAGTTGATGACCGAAGCGAAGCGTTCGGGCGCGAGCGATGAGGAATTGGCGAAGCTGTGGAACGTTGGTGCCGCGGATGTGCGCGCACGACGCAAGGAATTGGGAGTACGGCCGGTCTTTAAGCGGGTCGATACCTGCGCGGCGGAGTTTGAGTCGTTTACGCCGTATATGTATTCGACGTACGAGGAAGAAGATGAATCGGCGGCGGTGGATCGTCCCAAGATCATGATTTTGGGCAGCGGGCCGAATCGGATCGGCCAGGGAATTGAATTCGATTATTGCTGTTGCCACGCGTCGTTTGCTCTGAAAGACGATGGCTATGAAACGATCATGGTCAACTGCAATCCGGAGACGGTCTCGACAGACTACGATACTTCGGATCGTTTGTATTTTGAGCCGCTGACGCTGGAAGACGTGCTGGCGATTATCGAAGTCGAGAAACCCCAGGGCGTGATCGTGCAGCTTGGCGGACAAACGCCCTTGAACCTGGCGCTGGAGCTAAAGCGTAACGGCGCCAACATTGTGGGCACTGCGCCGGAATCGATCGACCTCGCGGAAGACCGGCGGCGATTTGGCAGCCTGCTGGAAGAGTTGAAAATTCCGCAGCCGCGCAACAGCACCGCGTTCGCGCCGGAAGAAGCGGTGCGCGCCGCCGCGGAGATTGGGCTGCCGGTGCTAGTGCGTCCGAGTTACGTGCTGGGCGGACGGGCCATGGTCATCGCCTACGACCTCAAGACGGTGGAAGAGTATGTGACGCAGGCGGCGCGGATCGAGTCGGCGTTGGGACCGAAACGGCCGATATTGATCGACCAATTTTTGGAAGATGCGGTGGAAGTGGATGTGGATGCGCTGGCCGACGGCACCGATGTGGTGATCGCGGGAATTATGGAGCACATCGAGGAAGCCGGCATTCATTCCGGCGATTCGTCGTGCGTGTTGCCTGCGGTGACGCTGTCGGCGTCGGTGCTCGATCGGATTCGGGATTATACCGCGCGGTTAGCGCGCGCGTTGCAGGTGGTGGGGCTGATGAACGTGCAGTACGCAATCCAGCGCGACACGGTGTACGTGCTGGAGGTGAATCCGCGCGCTTCGCGGACCATTCCTTATGTGAGCAAAGCGACTGGAGTGCCGCTGGCGAAAGTGGGAGCGCGGCTGATGACTGGCCGGAAGCTGGCGGACATGAAATTGCCGCTGAAGGTGGCGAACGGAGTGGGCGAGTTGATGGTGCGGGATTTCTTTGCGGTGAAGTCGCCGGTGTTTCCGTTTAGCAAATTCCGCGGGGTGGATACGATTTTGGGACCGGAGATGAGGTCGACCGGCGAAGTGATGGGGATATCATCGACGTTTGGCCTGGCGTTTGCGAAGGCCCAGTTGGCAGCGGGACAACGGCTGCCTGCGGTGGGGAACGTGTTCCTGAGCGTGAACGACCACGACAAACGGCACGTTGCACCGGTGGCGCAGGATTTGGCGGCGGCGGGACTGAAGATACTGGCTACGCGCGGGACGGCTGCGGCGCTCAAGGCGGCGGGATTTCAAGTGGAGACGGTGTACAAGGTGAATGAGGGGCGACCGAACATCGTCGACCTGATTAAGACTGGCAAGGTACACCTGGTGATCAATACGCCCCTGGGGCGCGAATCGTTTTGGGATGAGAAATCGATTCGGCGCGCCGCAGTGAGATACCAGGTCCCCTGCATTACTACGCTTTCGGCGGCGCGTGCGGCGGCGCAGGGGATCCGGGCGCGGATGGGGACTTCGCCGGATGTGGCGGCGTTGCAGGATTTGCACCGGTTGGCGCACAAGGCGATTCCAGCGGGATAAGGTACGACCTATAAGTTAAAAAACCAACGGGACGTCCTCGTTCGTGCTCCGCTTGTGATTTCCAGCAAATACCCTGCTCATTTTCGGCGGAGACGTTTTCACTTCAACGTTGCTGAACCGGGAGGAGGAACCCGGAAGATAAAGGCGTCGAACCGCAGGGTCACAGACCGAACGATGCTAGGCCTGGACGGTTGGCTTCCAGCGGAGGACTGGTTTGCGGGCGGCGGCTACTTCGTCCAGGCGGCCTACGCGGGTGGAGTGCGGGGCGGTGCGGACTAGTTCGGGATTGGTTTCCGCTTCGCGGGCGATGGCGCGCATGGCGTCGATAAATTGGTCGCACTCTTTTTTCGATTCGGATTCAGTGGGCTCGATCATCAGCGCGCCGGGGACGATTAGCGGAAATGCGGTGGTGTAGGGATGGAAGCCGTAGTCGATCAGGCGCTTGGCGATGTCCATGGTGTTAACGCCGAATTTCTTTTGGCGGGCGTCGCTGAAAACTACTTCGTGCATTGAGGGCAGGCCGTAGGGCAGATCGAAATCGTTTTCTAGCTTGGCGCGCAAGTAATTCGCGTTCAGTACAGCGTCTTCGGTCGCTTGGCGAATGCCCGGGCCGTAGGCCAGGGTGTAGGCCAGCGCGCGGAGAAGTACCCCGAAATTTCCGAAGAAGGCGCGGACGCGACCGATGGATTGTGGACGGTTGTGGTCCACCGCTAGCTTTCCGTCCGGCCTCTCGCAGATTACCGGTACCGGAAGAAACGGTTCGAGGAGCTTTTTGACCATAACTGGCCCTGCACCGGGACCTCCGCCGCCGTGGGGAGTAGAAAAAGTCTTGTGCAAGTTGAGGTGCATTACGTCCACGCCAAAATCCCCAGGCCGGGCCACGCCGGCCAGGGCGTTCATGTTGGCGCCGTCCATGTAAAGGAGGGCGCCGCGCTCGTGGAGCACCTCGGCGATTTCGGCAATGCGCTCTTCGAATACTCCGAGAGTATTCGGATTGGTGAGCATGAGCGCGGCTACCTCCGGGGTAACGTATTCGCGCAGATGACCGATATCGATTTGGCCGCTCGAATTGGAGCGAATGTTTTGCACTTCGTAGCCTGCTAGCACCACCGATGCTGGATTGGTGCCGTGCGCGGAATCGGGAATCAGAACTTTCTTGCGCGCGTCGCCCTTGCTTTCGAGGTACGCGCGAATCATCAGCAGGCCGGCGAACTCGCCTTGCGCGCCTGCGGCAGGCTGCAACGTTCCGGCGTCCATTCCGGTAATTTCGAGCAGGCATTTGTGCAGGTCGTGCATGATGCGCAGGCAGCCCTGGGCCGCTTCGGTGGTCTGGCTGGGATGCTCGGTGGCCAGGCCGTCGAAGCGCGCGACGAACTCGTTGACTCGCGGGTTGTATTTCATTGTGCACGAACCCAGCGGATACATTCCCAAGTCGATGGCATAGTTCCAGGTAGAAAGGCGGGTGAAGTGGCGGATTACTTCGATCTCGCTCACCTCCGGGAAGCCTTCCACTTGATCGCGGACGAAAGCCGCGCCCAGCGCTTCCGCCGGATCGCTTTCCGGCACATCGAGCGGCGGGAATTCCATCCCGCGCTTGCCGGGAGTGGACTCCTCGAAAATCAGGCCTTCGTTCAGACTGATGTGCCGACTGGCGCGAGCGGCAGACGGGCTTGGCTCAATGGGCTGAGCCAAGGTGGCCGACTGTCCGGGATTGGTGGATTCCTTCAACTCGAGAAATCTCCTAGGTATGGCTAAACGGGTCGCTCCAAAATTTGGCGTAGGGCCGCCGCGAAGCGTTCGATTTCGGCGCGAGGCATGGTTTCGGTTATCGCCATCACCCCGCACTTGGTCTGTTGCGGATAGTGCACGCCCAGCGGCATCGGTCCGATGATTTTCTCGCGCAGCAGCGACTGATTGATGATTTTCACTGAACGCGGAAACTCGAGCACGAACTCGTTGAACACCGGCCCGGAAAAACAACGGCGGACCCCCGGGATTTTGGTGAGTTCAGCCAGCGCGAAATGGGCCTTGGAAAGATTTTGCTGGGCCATTTCCCGCAGGCCCTCCTTGCCCATCAGACAAAGATGAATGGTAGCGGCGAGCGCGAACAGTGCTTCGTTGGTGCAAATGTTGGAGGTCGCTTTCTCGCGGCGGATATGTTGCTCGCGGGTGGCCAGGGTTAAAACGTAGCCGCGGCGGCCTTCCGCATCGGCGGCCTGTCCGACCAGGCGCCCAGGCATTTGCCGAACGAACTTATCGCGGGAAGCGATCACTCCGACGTACGGGCCACCGAAGCTGGGGGCCACACCGAAACTCTGCGCCTCCATCGCGACGATGTCTGCTTCCGCCGGCGGCCGGACGATCCCCAATGAGACGGCTTCGGTGACGCAAGTGACCAGGAGCGCGCCGTGGGGATGGGCGGTGATGGCAATTCCCGGGACGTCCTCCACCACGCCGAAATAATTGGGGGACTGCACCACGACTGCGGCCGATTGCGCGAACGATTCGGCCGAGAGCGATCCAGTATCGAGCTGACCGCTGGCCGTGAATCCCACTTCGGTCACGTTGAGATCGCAGTGCTTCGCGTAGGTGGCTAGCACCTGGCGATATTCCGGATGGACGGTGCGGGCGACCAGCACGTTACGGCGTCCGGTAAGGCGCTCGGCCATCAGCACCGCTTCGGTGAGCGCGGTAGATCCGTCATACATCGACGCGTTGGCTACTTCCTGGCCGGTGAGCTGGCACATCAGGGTCTGAAATTCGAAAATGGATTGCAATGTACCTTGAGCAATTTCCGCCTGGTAGGGCGTATAGGAAGTGAGGAATTCGCCTCGCTGGATCAGCGAATCGGTGACCACCGACCGGTAGTGCTGGTATACCCCCGCGCCCAAAAACGATGTGTAGCCGCGCGCGTTCTCTTCGGCGCGCGCCCGAAAATATTCAATGATGCCGGCTTCGGAGAGCGGGCCGGGCAAACGCAACGGCTCGCGCCGGCGAAACTCTTCGGGAATCGAATAAAACAATTCTTCGATGCCGTGCGCGCCGATTGCTTCCAGCATCTCCTGGCGTTCTGCGGGACCTTTGGGGAGATAGCGCATCAGGCGGAGTGTTCCTTCGCTTTGGCGGAAACGTAGGCGTCGTAGGCGGCGGCGTCCATCAGCGAATCCGCTTCTTTGGGATTGGAGAGATTCAGTTTCACCAGCCACGCTTCGCCGTGCGGATCCTGGTTGATTTTTTCCGGCGCGCCCTGCAGCAACTCGTTGAGGGCGATCACCTCGCCGGAAACCGGAGAGTAAATTTCGCTCACCGCTTTCACCGATTCCACCGTTCCCAGGGATTCGCCGGCCTTGATGGTGGCTCCGATTTTGGGGAGGTCAACGTAGACCACGTCGCCGAGTTCTTGCTGGGCGTAGTCGGTGATGCCCACGGTGCCGCTGGCGCCTTCCACCTTCACCCATTCATGCTGCTGCGTGTAACGAAGACCGGACGGATAAGCCATGTGCCATCCTTAGCTTTGTTTTTTGGGACGCTTGTAAAACGGCGTAGGAACGATGTGCGCCCGCGCCATTTGCCCGCGAATCTCAATGTTTAGATGCGCGCCTTCTGCGGAATGACTCGGAGGAACGTAAGCCAGGGCGATGTTCTTTTTCAGGAATGGCGCGTACGAGCCGCTGGTAACCACTCCGATTTCCTTGCCGCTTGGGTCGAACACTTTGTAGCCATCCCGGGCGATGCCGCGGTCGAGCATTTCCAGTCCAACCAGAATGCGGGTGATTCCGGACGCCTTCTGCTTTTCGATTGCAGCGCGCCCGATAAAGTCGCCTTTGTCGAGCTTGCAGTAGCGATCCAGGCCAGCCTCGAGAACGGTGATCGACTCCGATATCTCGTGCCCGTAGAGCGCCATCTTCGCTTCCAGCCGAAGAGTGTTGCGCGCGCCTAAGCCGCAGGGAAGAATCCCGAACTCTTTGCCCACCGCGAGCAACTCCTCCCACACCGCCTCGCTAGTTTTCGCGTCTGGAGGAATATAAATCTCAAAACCATCTTCCCCGGTATAGCCGGTGCGCGCAATCAGTATGTTGGGCAAGTGCAAGAGGCAGCCGCGGGTGAACCAATAGTATTTCAGGGGAGCGATGTCCGCGGTGGTAAGCCGCGAAAGAGTGTCCAGCGCGCGGGGACCCTGGATGGCGATCTGGGTGTAACGGTCACCCATGTCGTCGGCGACGCACTCAAAACCGCGGACTTGGTCGCGCACCCAATGAAAATCCTTTTCACGGGTGCCGGCATTAATCACCAGCAGAAAGTCGTGGGAGGCCAGCCGGTGGACGACCACATCGTCGACGAAGGTGCCCTCGGGATAGAGCAGCGCGGAATAGTGGGCCTGGCCGACCGCCAGGCGGGAGGCGTCGTTCATCGAAATGGACTGGACCGCGGCGAGCGCCTGTGGCCCGCTGACGCGGATGTCGCCCATGTGGCTGACGTCGAAAATGCCCACTCCGGTGCGAACCGCGAGGTGTTCCTTCATGAGTCCGGCGGAAGGGTATTCCACCGGCATGTCCCAGCCGCCGAAGTCGACCATGCGTGCGCCCATGCGCTGGTGAACCGAATAGAGGGCAGTTCTGCGGAGTTGGGTGGCGGTCGGAGTGTTCAAGAGCGAATTCTCATTTTCCTGGGCAGGAAATCGAACGTAGCATGCAGCTTTTCGAGTGTCAAGGAAGGGGCCGCCAGCCAGGGGCCGCCAGGGTGCTGGCCGGCGGCTGGCGAGAAGGCCCGGCCAGAAGGTGCCCGGGTTTTTTCAGATAGGTATGGCGAGAGCGAGGGGGTTCGATCTAGACTGCCCGAGCTTCTAAAGTGGCGTGTGGTGCGAACAGTACGAGCGGGGAAAATTGGGAATTTTGGTTAGCAAACCGGTGATTTCGGCTAGCGGGCAGATGAGTAAGTTGGCCCGCTTGAAGCGTTGGGTGCTTTTTCTGTCGCTCGCGCTGATGGTGTCTGCGGTGCAGGGCGATGCACAGGATCGTACGCAAAACCGGTCGATGGTGATTTCACGAAAGGGAGTGGTAGCGGCGGAAAGTCCATTGGCGGCGCAGGCTGGAGCGAACGTGCTGGCCCGTGGCGGAAATGCTGTGGATGCGGCCATCGCCACCAACGCGGTGATGGGAGTGGTCGAGCCGATGATGAACGGGATTGGCGGCGACCTGTTTGCGATCGTCTACGAGGCGAAGACCGGAAAGCTTTACGGTCTGAATGCCAGCGGTTGGGCGCCGGCCGGACTCTCGATCGAATTTCTGAAGAGCAAGGGCGTTACCGAAATGCCGCAAAATGGGATTCAGTCGGTGACGGTTCCCGGCGCGGTGGACGGATGGTCAAAGCTGCTGACGCGCTTTGGCACAAAGAAATTGTCGGATTTGCTGTCTCCGGCGGTTTACTACGCGCGCGAAGGGTTTCCCGTAGCCGAATGGGATGCCGCGTATTGGGCGGAGGAAGTGGACTTCTTGAAACAAGACAAGAATGCTGCGGCGACCTACCTGCCTGGTGGCCGTGCACCGCGAGTCGGCGAGATTTTCCGCAATTCCGATTTGGCGCATTCGCTGGAGTCGATCGCTTCCGGCGGCAGCGACGCGTATTACCGGGGCGGAATTGGCAAGCGCATCGTGGCGCTGTCCAGCAAGCTGGGCGGCACGATGACCGCGGCGGACTTGGCCGATTATTCCAGCGAATGGGTGGAACCGATTTCGACGAGCTACCACGGTTGGACCGTTTACGAGATACCACCCAACGGACAGGGAATTGCCGCGCTCGAGATGCTGAACATCATGGAAGGGTTTCCGTTCGCGCGGTTCGGCCACAACTCTGGCGACGCGCTGCACGCGATGATCGAAAGCAAGAAGCTGGCCTACGCCGATTTGTACCGGTATGTTGCGGATCCCACATTCAGCCAGGTGCCGGTGCAGGGAATGCTTTCGAAAAAATACGCGGCGCAACGCGCGAAATTAGTCGATATGGCCAAAGCGAATTGCAACGTTTTGCCGGGCGAGCCGGGACTTCCGGTGACCGGCGATACCACCTATTTGACGGTAGCGGACGGCCAAGGGAACATGGTTTCGCTCATTCAGAGTAACTATCTTGGGTTTGGCTCGGGCCTGGTGGCGGACGGAACCGGGTTTGCGCTACAAGATCGCGGCGCACTTTTCAGCCTCGATCCCAATTCGCCCAATCGACTCGCTGGCCGCAAGCGGCCTTTGCATACGATCATTCCGGGATTCATGACCAACAGCGAGAAACGGATCGCCTTCGGAATCATGGGTGGGTTTAACCAGGCGCAAGCGCACGCGCAATTTGTTTCCAACGTTGTCGATTTCGGGATGAACATTCAGGAAGCTTTGGAAGCGGCCCGGTTCACCAAGCGTACTTTTGCCGGCTGCGATGTGGATGTGGAAGATCGCATCCCGACCGGAATTCGCGAAGACCTTGCCAAGCGGGGGCACCAGATTGTTCTTCACGGGGCCTACTCGGCGACTATGGGCGGTGGGCAGGCGGTAGAGCGGGATATTTCTACCGGGGTGAACTACGGCGCCTCCGATCCTCGAAAAGATGGCGAAGCGATCCCGGAGGCCACTCCGTCGCAATGACCGCACTCCTCGGGGCCGCGGAATGGCTCCCAGACGATCTGGGGGTGCCGGAGTGGGTCCGCGGGGCGGTGAAGGGTCTTGTGGGGAAGCGCGGGCTGGCCTATAGTGAAATCAGTCGGGGGAGCCCAGACTTCCGACCACGAGGGGCCCTTGCCCACAAAAACCGCCAAGACTGAGGCACCAGCAAAACAGCCGGTCAGAGTCCTTTGCATGCAGTGCGACAAGGTGGAGACTGACTGTAAGTGCGACCGCTATTGCTGCATCTGTCAGTCCCAGGAATGCATTCGCTTGTGCCTGGACGGTCTTTTTTATTGTTCCGATTGCGGCACGGCGTGCGATCTACCCCCGGTGGAACAACAAATTGAATAAACACACACGAACTGAGCTGGTGTTGAATGACGACCCACGGCTGGTAGCTGCAGTAGGCAGCGTGGTGGAACATGCGGTGAATCGCGCCGGGCTGTCAGAAGAAGTGCAGAAGGACTTGGCGGCAACCGCGGTCAACACTTGCCGGGCATGTTTTGTGCCGGCCAGCGGCGGCCAAACGGGATTGAAGTGCGTGGTGGAGGACTTCGACGATCGCATCGAAGTGCAAATTGACCAGCCGACCAATGGCGCCCGCGGCGGGGCACTCGCGGACAAGCTTCGCGATGCGATTCATAGCGTGGATGACGTGAAGTATGAACCTACGGCGTCGGGCAGCCGCGTGACGCTGATTAAGTATCTGCACCCTCCTAAGCAGTAGCGCAGTAGCGCACCGCCAGTGCTTGGCGGCGTGGATTCCCAAACACCTCAACGGTCAGTTCGTTCGTCTGCTTCGATTGGCCGAGCACAGCTGTGGGCGGTGGCCACTTTTCAGCCTGGAATATTTGTGATTCGTGAAAGCCAGCCGGCAAGAGTGGTGGCGCCACGAGTGGGTGTTGAGTTGCGCGATGGTTCTTCCGGGGCGGTCTGCGCCGCTGCGCACCGACGGTAGCGTCGGTGCTACACGACCGCTTCGCTCAGTGCCCATCTCGCTAAGTTTGTTTGATGTTCAACGGAGAACCTACGCTAGTTCGAGCCTGAAGGTGCCGCGAAGGCGTGGCTGCGAATCAGGTCTGCTACTTGCTCCTTGGAGACCGGGGCATCGACTTTCAGCCGGTCGCCGGAGGGAGTAACGCGCACACCGTCGAGCGCCTTGGCCAGTGCGGGGTCGCCTTGGGACTCTTGATACCTGCGGTACATGATTCCGGCCTGCAGCGCGGCGGCCAATACGTTAGCGTCGGCGGGCGAATCGCATACGGCCTGGAAATGGGTGGAGATGTCGGAACTGGTGTCCACGCTGATGACCATGGCGTGCAAGCGGTTGATAATTTTGGCGGCATCGGGGAACTGGTCCGCCTGGGGAAGCAATTGGGTCACGCCCAGGTTAGTGAAACGCTTGTCGAGGATGGCCCAGACGGTGCTATGACCGTTCACTTCGCCGATCAGCGGAAATAACAGGTTATTGGTAAGCAGGCTCTCCGAACCACCGGCACGCACATCCAGCAATTTCTCGAGGGCCTTGCGGTTGCCGAATGCGGCGGTGCTGGAATCGAGGAACACAAAAAGAATGTCGCCTGCGCCTTGGCCGCTGCCAAAGGCGTAAAGCTTGTAACTGTGGGATTGGAGCATCGGCAATTTCTGCTGCTTGAATTTGGCCTCGGAGGTGTCTGGATTGAATGCGCCCAGGGCCACGCCGACGATCTCGTCGTTCAGCTCGGAGCCGTTCAAAGTGGCCCAGGCCACCTCTTCGACGGTGGTATTGGGATCGGTGCCGGAACTAGTGAGAAACTTCTCGAAATCGCGGAAGCGGCTGGGGAGAAGCTGGTCGCGGAGCGCCGGGAACCAGGAGAATTGGCGGGCCGCTTTCATATCAGCATAGGCGAATTCGCCGGTCTCTTTCGGGAACATACCGATGACGGAAGTGTTCAGAGTGCCGGCCGCGGCCGGGCGCGGGCATAGCGCGGCGATAGCGCTCCAGAGCGCAATAAACAACAGAGAATGGATGGTAAGGCTCCGCGAATTCGTCTTCATGTTTCGTTCCTCCAAAATTCCGATCATGACGGGAGCCTAGCCGGCTCAAGCGCTGGGGTCGCGATGCGAGCCACCAGCGCGGTTGCTTCCGCCCCCATAGCCTTTGCAAAATCCACGTCGGTGATGGATTCCAAATTGATCTTCACGTTTTCCAGTGCACCCAGCGCTGCGGCGCTGGCGAGCAGCCGGCCCACCCGCAGGTCGGAAAACATGGCGGGCGGGGAGATCGGGTCGAGTTGACGCAACCGATCGTGGACTGCGACAGCCTTCCTCGCTACTTCCATCGGCACATTTGCGGCGGCCTGTAGCGCTTTTTGGATCTCGCTGTCCCGGAGGTGCTGCTCTTCGGGGGTGCCGGCAGGCAATTTGTAAGATGCCATTACGGTTTCAAAGGATGCGGCGTCGCGATCGATGGCGGCGGCCAAAAAGTCAGCCGCGGCACGTAATTCCGCGAGTGCGTCGGACAGCGCTTCGACATGCGCGGCCTGCGATTTTTTCTTGCGCGCCAGCCCCGCCACCATTTGACCCAGACTCGCCGCCAGCGCGCCCGCAAGGGCGGAGACCGAACCGCCGCCGGGAACCGCCGTAGGCTGAGCCACAGCGTCGAGGAAGTGCTGCACCATGGCGGCCAAGCGGCCGGTCTTTGCTACCGGCGCCGAAGCCGATGCCGGTGGCGCGCCGCGAGAAAGGGAATCGGCCAGGCGATTCTCGAGCACCTGGGCGGGCGAGAAATTTTCGAGTTGCAGATAGAAATCGGCAGTGAGCTCGATGGCGCGCTTGGGAATCAGTCCAACAATCTCGCTCCCCGCGATGGTGACACCGTAGCGCGCTGCCTCGCTGCGCACCATCTCGAACACGCGGTGAATCGGAGTCTGCTCGAAATCAGTGAGATTGATCGAAACCTGCGCCAGATGGCGCGCGCGTAGCTCGACGCCCATCGCCTTCACATAGCGCAGCCCGCCGTTGGAGAATCGGATATTTTTACCGATGCGCTTGGCGATTTCGATGTCCGGAGTATTGAGGTTGATGTTGTAGGCAATCAGAAATTTGCGCGCGCCTACCACGGTTGCGCCGGCGGTGGGATGCAGGCCCGGGCCGCCTAGATCCGGCGCGCGGTCGGGATTTTTCAGTGCTTCGACCAGCAGCCCTTCAAACTGGCCCTTGCGGATCGCTTCCAGATTGGTTCGTTCGGGGCGCTGCGCCGCAGCTTCGTAAAAGTACACCGGAATCTTGTAGCGGTCCCACAGCGCGCGGCCGGTCTTGCCGGCCAGCGCCACGCAATCTTCGATGCTGACGCCTTCGATGGGAATAAAGGGGATCACGTCGGTTGCGCCCATGCGCGGATGCGCGCCGGAATGTTTGGTGAGGTTGACCAATTCGAGGGCTTTCCCGGCTCCGCGGAGGGCCGCTTCGGCCACCGCGTCGGGCGGGCCTGCCAGGGTGACCACCGAGCGATTGTGGTCGGCATCGCTCTCACGGTCCAGGATGTGAACAAATTCCACCGACTGCATGGCGGCGATAATCGCGTCGACCTTGGCGAGGTCGCGTCCTTCAGAAAAATTTGGCACGCATTCAATCAGTTGCTTCATCGGGATTTGACTTTCCCTGTGCCGGTGGCGGGAGCATCGTCGGCGAGGAGTCTAATGGGGCAATCGCGAATAGATGATTCGGCCTCGCTTCACCGTCAGCACGCAGTGGTTCACCCCGAAATAATACGGGATTTCGCGATGGTCGGCCACATCGAAGGCCGCGAAGTCGGCATACTTGCCAACTTCCAAAGAGCCGATCTGCCCGGCGCGTTGCAGCGAGTACGCCGCATTGATGGTGGCCGCCACGATCGCCTCTGCGGGAGTAAGCCGCAACTGGGTGCAGGCCAGGGACAGGATCATTTGCATACTCGGGGTGGGGCTGGTGCCGGGATTGAAGTCGGTCGCGAGGGCCAGGATCGCGCCGGCGTCGATCAGCCTGCGGGCCGGCGCGAAATGGGTCAAACCCAAATGAAAGCAGCAGCCAGGCAGGAGCGTGGCCGTGACGCGAGAGCGGGCCAGCCTCTCGATGTCGTGCCGGTTGATCATCTCCAGATGATCGGCGCTGGCGGCTTCGAGCTCGACGGCTAGCTGCGTGGCTCCGGTGCGCGCGAGTTGTTCGGCGTGGATGCGCGGCACCAGGCCCGCGGCCATCCCCGCCGTCAAAATACGCCGCGACTGCGACACGCTGAATGCTCCGCGATCGCAATAGACGTCGCAAAATTGCGCCAATCCGGCTTCCGCGACTTGCGGGATCATCTCTTCGATCACCAATTGGACATACTTTTCCGGCCGTTTGCGGAATTCCGCGGGTACGAAATGTGCTCCCAGGAAGGTGGGTACGATGTCTAAGGGCTGCTCGGCGCGCAGGTCGCGGATGACTTCCAGAATTTTGGTCTCGCTGGCGGGGGCCAGGCCGTAACCGCTCTTGGCTTCGACGGTGGTGGTGCCGTGCGCGGCGAACTGGCGCAGATGCGCGAGCGCCCTCGATTTGAGTTTAGCACGGCTGGCGCGCCGCAGGCGCTGTGCCGAGGAAAGAATGCCGCCCCCGGCGCGGGCGATTTCTTCATAGGTGGCGCCTTTAATCCGCTGTTCGTATTCCGCGGCCCGGCTTTCGGGGTAGACCAGGTGGGTGTGGGAGTCCACGAACCCGGGAAGCAGCACCCGGCCGGCCAGGTCGCGTTGCTCGGCGTGGCGCGCTGCGGCGAGCTTCTCGATTTTGCGGCGCGGCCCGAGCGCGACAATTCGGTCGCCGGCCACCAGTATTGCACCGTCAGGAATGATGCCGAGGTCGGACGTGGCTGGGCCGCGGCGCGGCGCAGGGCCGTGCAAGGTGATGAGTTCCGAACAGCCGGTGATCAGCAGGCGTCCCATGGCCGCAGGTTAGGGGAAGTGTAGTCCTTCCGTTCCGGGAAAACTACGCCCCGCAGTTCAAATAATGCGACAACGATTATTCCGGGTCGCGCTTTAAAATTGCTAAGATGTGCCGCGCGAGCGAACCTACCGACGAGGTTAGACCAATGCACTGGGAAATATCAGCGAGCTTGCGGACCGTTTCGACTGAGAAGCACAATCGGATGGATCAGCAATTGCCCTTGCGCGGAAGCTTGCCTTTGGCGAGCGTGACGGCCGCCGTGGTGCTGGGAGTTCTGTTGCTGGGCGGCTACGCGCTGGGCGAGTCTGCTGCCCCGGCCCACACCGCGGCCCCAGCGACAGCGGCCTACGACGTGGTGATTCGCGACGGCAAGATTATAGACGGTACCGGTTCGCCGTGGTTCACGGGCGATATTGGCATCCGGGATGGGCGAATCGCGGCGATCGGACGAGTTTCCGGCGAAGGCGCCAAGCAGACGATTGACGCCGCAGGGCGAGTAGTGGCGCCGGGGTTTATCGACATGCTGGGACAGTCTGAACTGACTATTTTGGTGGATCCTCGCCTGCCTTCGAAAATCTATCAGGGCATCACCACGGAAATCACCGGTGAAGGAAACTCGGTCGCGCCGCAGACCGACAAGCTATTGCAAGCCGACAAGCTGGACTACGAGCATTATCGAATTAAGGCGGACTGGAAGACCTTTCCCGAATATTTTGCGCGCCTGGAACGGCAGGGCATGGGAATCAACCTGGCCAGCTACGTCGGCGCAACGCAGGTGCGGCGAGTAGTGATCGGAGATGACGATCGTGCACCCACGCCTGCCGAGCTGGAACAAATGAAGCGCTTGGTGCGCGACGCGATGCTCGCTGGTGCGCGCGGCCTTTCGACGGCTCTCGAGTATACGCCCGCACCGTACGCGTCCACCGAAGAGCTCATTGCGCTGGCCAGTGAAGCCTCGAAATATGGCGGAATCTACGCGACGCACATGCGCAGCGAGGGTGACGGAATTTTCGCTTCGCTGGCGGAAACCGCACGCATCGGCCGCGAAGCGCGCATCCCGGTGGAAATCTGGCACCTGAAAGTGGCCGGAAAAAGAAACTGGGGCAAAATGCCGCAAGTGGTTTCGTTCATTGACGAGCAGCGCAGCCAAGGCGTCGATATCGCCGCCGACACCTACGCGTACACCGCCTGGTTCAATACTTTTTCTGCGTTTATTCCTCCGTGGGCGCACGACGGCGGTGACACCAAGCTGATTGAGCGCCTGAAGGATCCTGCCACTCGTGCGCGCATCCGCAAGGATATGGAAACGCCTTCGAGCAGGTGGGATAACGAATGGGACGAAGTTCCGGGTCCCGAGGCGATCACGATCTGCGTGGTTCAAAATCCGAAGTTGGTGCCGCTGCAAGGGAAGAGTATCGCTGAAATCGCCAAGCTGTGGGGTAAAGACCCCCTGGACACGATTTTCGATTTCCTGATTCAGGACGACGCGTTCACGGACGTTGCGGTAGCCGGCATGCAGGAATCCGACGTGGCTCTGGCGCTGCGTCAGCCATGGATGTCTATCGATAACGATTCGCAGGGAACTGCGCCAGAAGGGCTGTTAGGCGCCGAGCACCCCCATCCACGCGCGTACGGCACGTTTCCGCGAATTCTCCGCCGGGACGTCCGCGAAGAGAAAATCTTGGCGCTGCCAGACGCGATTCGCAAATTCAGCGCGCTGCCTGCGGGACGCATGCGCATCGCCGATCGCGGGGTATTGAAGGAAGGAATGTGGGCGGACGTGGTGGTGTTCGATCCGGCCAAAGTGCGCGATCTGGCCACCTTTGAGAAACCGAATCAGCTATCGGTGGGCATGGACTACGTTTTGGTCAATGGAGTTCCGGTAATCGAGGACGGGGCGATGACGGGCAAGCTGCCCGGAAAGGTATTGCGCGGACCGGGCTACCCTGGTCCTAACAATTAGCGATTGGCCATTTCTGAGCCGATCGTCTTCGACAACATCGAGCGAGCTCTTACCCGCCGTGGGGATCGCTAAGGTTGTCACTTAGAATTGCATGGCCCAAGTTTGATCGGTGCCAAACTGAGCCGCGTACCAGTGGCTCTCCAGGCGGCGCACCAGATTGACTTCGCAAGGTATCCCGCCGAATTTGCCGCGCTGATGACTTGCGGCCGGCGCTGAAAGCGAATCTGCCGGATCAAAAACGAGAAACACTGCGGTGTCGTTCCCGCCCCAGCCCCAATCATCCCATTCGATATGCCGCAATTCCCCGTTCGCCCCAAAACCGTGGCCTTGTCATCACCCGACCATAGCAACCATCTGGTGCAATCGCGCACCGCCGAATCGTTCTTAACTGACGGCAGGGAAATAGCCCAATTGACAACGAGCATCGACAATATCGCGAGAGACCGTCGCCTTTTCTTGGCAATTGCGTACCATACCGCGCAGACGATCAGCAAATGCTGATGATCGGGATAACCACGAAAACTTACAGCATGGAAGGTGGTTGGGAAATCGCCAGCGCGAGGAAGGCGATCAGCGTGCCCAGCCGCGCATATAACGGCAGCCGCCAGTGAAACCGATCTGGTTCGATCGTTTGGTTGGCCATCGACTCGTTCTGCCGAGGTATCAGCCCTTATTCGGAAGCATGGGAATCTTCACGCCGGACTTTTCTGCGAATGCGAGGGCCTGCGGGTAGCCTGCGTCGACGTGGCGGGCTAGGCCGATGCCGGGATCGTTGGTTAGCACTCGCTCGATTCGCTCGGCCATTTCTTGGGTACCGTCAGCGACGGTGACCTGGCCTGCATGCAGCGAATAGCCAATGCCCACACCGCCTCCGTTATGGATGGAGACCCAGCTCGCGCCGCTGGCGGTATTGAGCAGGGCATTGAGCAGTGGCCAATCGGCGACGGCGTCGGATCCGTCGCGCATCGCTTCGGTTTCGCGGAAGGGCGAGGCCACTGAGCCGCAGTCCAGGTGATCGCGGCCAATGACGATCGGGGCTTTCAACTCGCCGCTGGCCACCATGTCGTTCAGTGCCAAGCCGAACTTATCCCTTTCGCCGTAGCCGAGCCAGCAGATGCGCGCTGGCAGGCCCTGGAAGTGCACGCGCTGCTGCGCCAGGCGAATCCAGCGCGAAAGAATCTCGTTTTGAGGGAACATCTTCAGCACCAGTTCGTCGGTCTTGTAGATGTCTTGTGGATCGCCGGAAAGAGCGGCCCAGCGAAACGGCCCGCGCCCTTCGCAAAATAACGGACGAATGTAGGCAGGGACAAACCCGGGGAAATCGTAGGCGTTGGCGACGCCGTGCTGGAATGCGAAGGTGCGGATATTATTACCGTAGTCGAAGGTGACCGCACCGAGCTTTTGCAGCGCCAGCATGCCTTCGACGTGGCGAGCGATGGAGGCGAGGGAGCGCTTCTGGTATTCCGCGGGATCGCGCGTACGCAGAGCCGCTGCTTCGTCGACATTCAAGCCTTGGGGGATGTAGCCTGCCAAAGGATCGTGCGCGCTGGTCTGGTCGGTGAGCAGATCGGGAACCATGCCGCGGCGGGCCATCTCCGGAATCACTTCGGCGCAATTGCCGACCAATCCCACCGACTTCGCTTCTCCGGCGCGCATCGCCGCGTGCAAAATTCCTAACGCCTCGTCCAGGCCGTGCGCGATCACGTCGCAGTAACCGGACTGGACGCGGCGCTGGATGCGCCATGGATCGACGTCGATTCCCAAGAAACACGCGCCATTGAGCGTGGCGGCGAGAGGTTGGGCGCCGCCCATGCCGCCCATGCCGCCGCTGGCGACCAGCTTGCCGGCCAGGCTGCCGCCGAAATGCTGACGCGCCGCCTCGGCAAAAGTTTCGTAGGTGCCTTGCAAAATTCCTTGCGAGCCGATGTAGATCCAACTGCCTGCGGTCATCTGGCCGTACATCATCAGGCCGGCGCGGTCGAGTGCCTCGAATTGTTCCCAGTTGCTCCAGTGTCCGACCAAATTGGAATTGGCGATGAGCACGCGCGGCGCGTAGGAATGAGTGCGAAAAATTCCTACCGGCTTGCCCGATTGCACCAGTAGACTTTCGTCGTTAGCCAGGGATCTCAGGGATGCCACGATGGCGTCGAAACACTCCCAGTTGCGGGCCGCCTTTCCGCGTCCACCGTAGACGATCAATTCCTCGGGCTTCTCTGCTACCTCGGGATCGAGGTTATTGAGCAACATCCGCAGCGCGGCTTCCTGCTGCCAACCGCGGCAGGAGAGTACGTTGCCGTGGGGCGCGTGCAGTGCCTGGCGCTTGATGGGGATCTCGGAAGCCACTTTGGACATTTCGCAAACCCTCCACCCGCCATCTTATCGTAACCGCGCGACGTCTGTGTATGTACCCGTTATCTCTGCCAGCACTTTGCCCGACACAGCGCGATTTTCGATTTGCAGCTGTCCGGCGGTCCGTTGCGCCGCGCCATTCGCTGGGTTAGAGTAAACGCCGGCCAAGGAAAAACCAACGCGCATGCCTTATCCCACTATCCCCGAGTGCTTCATCGATTCCATCGACCGCTATCCGGGCCCGAGGGCCCAGATGTTTCGCACCGAGGCCGGCTGGCAACAGATTTCGTCGGCGGAAATGCTGCGGCGGGTGGCGATACTTTCGAAGGCGCTTCACCATTTGGGGGTGAAGCGCGGAGACCGCGTGGCGCTGTACGCTCCGAATTGCCCGGAGTGGCACATTGGGGACTTCGCCATCCTCGGCCTGGGCGCGGTGGATGTGCCGATATACGCCAACGAATCGGCAGAGCGCATGACCTACATCCTGAACGATTCCGGAGCGAAGATCGCTATCGTTGCCGGGCAGGCTCCCATCCTGCAAATCGTGGCGGCGCAGGAAAACTGTCCGTCGCTCGAGCACATTATCGCGGTGGCGGCGCCCGTGGACCTGGGCGGAACCCTGCTGCGCTATGAGACGCTGATCGCCGATCACACCGAAGGCGACCAAGTAGAATATCGCCACCGTTCGGCGGAGGTGACGCCGGACGTGCTGGCCACGATTATTTACACCTCGGGAACCACCGGGGACCCTAAAGGGGTGATGCTGACGCATTCGAACTTAGCTTCGAACGCGATCGATTCACTCAGTCGCTTGCAATACTTGCCGACCGATCAGGGATTGTCGTTCCTGCCGCTGGCGCACGTTTTCGAGCGGACCATGGACTACGTATACATTCTGTGCGGGATTTCGATCGCTTACGTGGATTCGCTGGAAAAGGTGTCGCAAGCGCTTCGGGAGGTTCGTCCAACGATTGCCGCAGGCGTCCCGCGATTCTACGAGAAAATCTACGCCAACATCATGGAGAAGGGACGCCTGGCGACTGGCGCCAAGCGACAAATATTTCAATGGGGCACCCGGGTGGCGCAGCGCTCGGCGGGCTGGCGGGCGCGCGGCGAGCGGGCTGGTCTGGCGACGCGGCTTTCCTGGAAACTCGCGGATCGCATCGCGTATTCGAAAATCCGCGACGCGATGGGCGGACGCATGCGCATGCTGATTTCCGGAGGAGCGCCGCTGTCGGCGGATTTGGCGTCGTTCTTTTTGACCGTTGGGCTGCCCATTTATCAGGGCTATGGGCTCACCGAGACCTCGCCGGTAATCGCGGTGAACTTCGAAGAAAACAACAAGGTCGGCACGGTGGGCCCTCCGATTCCCAATGTGGAGGTGCGCATCGCCGAGGACGGCGAAATTCTGGTGCACGGACCTTGCGTGATGACCGGATACTACGGCAAACCCGAGCAAACCCGGGAAGTGTTTACCGAAGAAGGATGGTTTCGCACCGGCGATATAGGCAGCCTGGACGCTGACGGCTATCTGATCATCACCGACCGCAAAAAAGATTTGCTGAAGACCGCCGGTGGGAAATACGTTTCGCCACAATTGATCGAGGGGCGTTTGATGTCCAGCCGGTACATCGCGAATGCCATGGTGGTCGGCGACCGGCACAAATTTGTGTCGGTGCTGGTGGTGCCGCAGTTTGCCACAGTGGAATCGCGGGCACGGGAAGAAGGCAAGCGCTACGAATCGCCGGAACAGGTGGTTGCGGAGGCCTGGCTCCGCGAGCTGATCCAGGCCGAAGTCGACCGCTTGTGCGCCAGCCTGGCACAGTACGAAAAACCCAAGCGGGTGGCGCTATTGAAAGAAGATTTCACCATCGCCAACGGCGAAGTCACATTGAGCATGAAGCTGAAGCGCCGGGTGGTGGAACACCGCTACAAAGACGTGATCGATGCGCTGTACGCCGACGTACAAGAGCCTGGCCCGCAGGACTTTGCTTCCATCTGACGTTGTCGCTGACTCTGGGGCACGGAGAAAAGAGATGAACGATTCATTGGTGATCGCCCGGAAAACGTTCCGGTCACGATTGATTGTGGGCACCGGAAAATACCGAAGCTTTGAGGAAATGGCGCAGGCCCACGCCGCATCGGGCGCGGACATGGTTACCGTCGCGGTCCGTCGCGTGAATCTGACTGACCGCAGCAAAGAGTCGCTGCTCGATTACATTGATCGTTCGAAAATTTTCATTTTGCCCAATACCGCCGGGTGCTATTCCGCGGACGAAGCGATTCGCGCCGCGCGTCTGGGCCGCGAAGTGGGCCTCTCCGAATGGGTCAAGCTGGAAGTGATCGGCGACGAGCAGACCCTTTTCCCCGACACCGAAGAGCTGGTGAAAGCCACGCGGGTGCTGGCGAACGAAGGCTTCATCGTGCTGCCATACACCACCGACGATCTGATCGTGGCGCGAAAATTGATCGATGCAGGAGCATCGGCGGTGATGCCGTTGGGAGCTCCGATCGGTTCTGGCATGGGCATTCAAAACTTGGCCAACCTACGCATCCTGCGCGAGCGAATTACCGAAGTGCCGCTGATCGTCGACGCGGGGGTGGGGACCGCTTCGGATGCGGCGCTGGCGATGGAGTTGGGCGCCGACGGGGTGCTGATGAACACCGCGATCGCCGGTGCGGAAGATTCGGTGCTGATGGCCGAGGCCATGCGCGCTGCGGTGGAGGCGGGACGGAAGGCATTCCTGGCCGGGCGCATTCCGAAGAAGCTGTACGCCACGGCGTCGAGCCCGTTGACCGGGGTTGCGCGTTAGAGCGGGATCGTCGTACGCCGCGGCGCAGCGATGTTGGTTTTGGCGGCAGGCACTATTTGCGCCGCAGCCTGGTATGAAGATTCGACCTCCTCGGACCAGCAGCGGACCTGCCTCTGCTCATCCGCAACGGAAAATCTTGATTTGGCCGCGCATCTCATGGATGCTGTGATGTTTGGTTTGCGCCGCTGACCAATCATCGATCCGTGCCGGAAAAACCACTTCAACAACGTCTGGACTACATCGACTGGCTGCGCGGGCTGGCCTGCGTGCTGATGTTCCAGACCCACTGCTACGATTCCTGGCTGGGCGGGGCCGCGCGGCAGACGTCGTGGCTGCAAACGTCCTTTTTCCTCGGCACACTGCCCGCGCCGCTGTTCCTGTTCCTCGCGGGGATCTCCTTTGCGCTGGTGACCGACCGCATGCGGAAAAAGAACTTTTCCGCGAACCAGATCGCGGTAACCACGATTCGCCGCGGGGCGGAGATTCTCGGCTTCGGTTTGCTCTTTCGTCTGCAGGAATTTCTGCTCGGGCAGCCCTGGGCGCCTTGGACGGATTTGCTGCGGGTCGACGTCCTGAATATTATCGGTCTCTCCATGATGCTCATGGGAGTAGTCTGCAGGCTGGCGGGCCCCGGCACGGCGAGTGCGATACTGGCCGCGATGGTGGCGATTTTGATCGCGATGGCAACGCCGCCCTTGTGGACTACCCACCGCCCGAGATTCCTGCCGTGGTATCTGGAGAGCTACATTAACGGCGTGCACAATCTTGGCCAACCGCAACCTTGGCTGTTTCCCCTGTTTCCCTGGGCCGCCTTCGCGTTCGCGGGTTTGGCAGCGGGTTGGGTGCTGGTCGGCGACTGGCCCAAAAACAACCGCTTTTGGTTTCTGGGATTTTCCGCAGCGGGTGTCGGGATGTACGTTTTGGCGATGTGGCTCGACGGGTTGCCGACCCACATCTACGCGGTCTACGATTTCTGGCATTCCAGTCCGGATTTCTGGCTGGCGCGCACCGGAGTGATATTTTTCCTGGTGGGCGTGAGCTACGTGTGGTGCCAGTGGGGACTGGGCGCGCGAGGATTTAGGCCACTGCTGCAACTGGGCAAGACTTCGCTGCTGGTGTATTGGGTGCACATTGAATTCGTTTACGGGCGCTTCTCGATTTTGCCGAAGCGGGCGGAAACGATTCCTCAGGCCAGCTTCGGGCTGCTGATTATTTTCCTGTCTATGCTGGCATTGTCGGTCGCGCGGGCGGGATTCAAGAACGGCCCACCGGAAATCTTCGATCGTCTACCGTGGCGACAGAAGAAAGTGGCAATGAGCGAAACTTAACGAGGCGGCGGAGCAACAGCGGTGGGGGCGGGCGGTGCGGCAGGGCAGCCGGATGGCGAAGCGGACGCTGACGTCGAACCGGGCTTCGGCGGCAGCTTGAAAATAAATTCGCCGGGTTTGGCCAGACCCATTTCGTCGCGAGCGATGCGTTCGATTGTTTGCGGATCGGATTTCAGGTTCTCGACGCCCTGTTCCATGCTGCAATTTTCGCTTTCCAAGCGGTTGATTTCCTTCTGAATGTCGGCTGCTTCTTTCTTGGAGCGGCGCATGGCCAGGACGCCGTGGGTACCAAATACATCCTGCACGAGCAGCAATAAGAGTCCGACGCCCAGCAATACGCTGAGGTTGCGTCGCGCGAATTCACGGCATGATTTCAGAAAGTTCATTGATGGACAAAAACTCCACTCATTCTAATTTGGCCGCGCCTTCACTTATGGCTTCTTGGATTCGTGATCTGACGCTCTACCGGGAATCGATCCATTGCTGCGCGTCCTGCGCCAGCTTCTCTGACGCTTCCGGGGTGGCCGCTTCGGCGTACACGCGAACCACCGGCTCGGTGCCCGAGGGGCGCATCAAAATCCACGAACCATCAGCGAAAAGGAGTTTACAACCATCGGTGCGGTCAACGCGCTGTACTTTTCTTTCGGCGAAGTCCTGGAAGTTAACAGCAAGCCGTGCTTTCAATCCCGCCTGAACTTCCGCGGAAAGGTGCAGATTCACACGGATGGGCCAGAATTGCGCTCCGATCCTTCCAAAGAGGTCCTGAATCTGGGTGCGCAGCGGTTTATGGCGCGCGGCCATCATTTCGGCAACCAGCAGGCAAGCCAGCAGGCCGTCCTTTTCCGGGACGTGGCCGCGAACGGTGAGCCCGGCGCTTTCTTCGCCGCCCATCACGATGGCGTCCTTGCGAATGAAGTCGCCCACGTACTTAAAGCCCACCGGAGTCTCGTACAGCGGCACGCCGTGGAGTTTGGCCACAGCGTCGAGCATGTGCGACGTGGCCACGCTGCGCGATGCGCCTAATCGCACACCGCGCGTTTCGATCAGGTAATCGAAGAGCAGCGCGAGAATATGGTTGGGGGAAATGAAACTGCCGTCGGCATCGAGAATGCCGAACCGGTCGGCGTCGCCGTCAGTGGCCATTCCGGCGGCGGCTTTGGTTTCGAGGACGGCCGCGCGCAGTGGCGCCAAATTTTCTTCCGAAGGATCGGGTCCGGTGCCGCTAAAGGTGACGTCGCGGTCGGTGCGCAGCGAAGTGAATGCGACGCCCTGATCCGCGAGCAGCTTATCGAGCCATCGAGCCCCTGCGCCGTGCAATGCGTCGTACACAAAAGGGAGTTTCGAGGTGCGCAGGGTGTCAAAGCGCACCAGTTCGATGAGCCGGCCGAGATACGCATCGCGTAGATCCACCCGCTCGACTCCCGCCGCATCGCTTGACGCAGCATCGCTCGCATCGAAATTCTGGCCGGCAAGTTCAGCGGCGCGCCGCTCGATTTCGAGGGTAACTTCGGGAAGAGCCGGACCGGCGTCCGCTCCGTTGAATTTCAGGCCGTTGTAGTCAGCGGGATTGTGGCTGGCGGTGAAGTTGATCGCGCCATCGTACTTGTCGCGCAGAATCGCGAAGGCAATCGCTGGGGTGGGTGTGGCGAGGCTGCCGATCGATACCCGGCAGCGGTTTTCGACCAGGACGACCGCGCAAGCGCGCGCAAAATCGTCGGACAAAAATCGGGTGTCGAAGCCGATCAGAACTTTGGGATGTTTTGCCTGGTTCTTCAGGTAGCCGGCGATGGCGGCGGTCGCGCGGCGCACTCCCGCGAAATTAAAATCCTGGCCCATGATGCCGCGCCATCCCGAAGTGCCGAACTTAATGGCCACCGGGGCGGGGGAGGCGAAGCGCGGGGTAGCTTGGTTCGTCACGCGCGGTATTGTATCTTGGCGGCGGAGCCGCGCGCATCAGGGATTCTCGGTAAACGGAGCGGTAAGAGTAACAACGGCGGAGAGCACCGTGCGGCTTGCTCATGCTCGGGCGAAGGTTTATGCCTTGACGTTCGCCCTTCGCAAAACCTTGGGAAGGCTGGGCACCGGGAAAAGATAACCGCGCACAACCGTAGCGACAAAGGATAAGAGCGCCGAACCGTAACCCACGGCGGCGAATTGGTAGTGCGCATCATATCGGAGCGGCGACATGGCTAAGGACGAAGCTTTGGTGGTGCTGGTCACTTGCGGGTCTCGGGCGGAGGCTCGGAAGATCGCCCGCTCGGTGGTCGAACAGCGCTTGGCCGCCTGCGTAAATGTGCTGACCGCTCCGGGGGAGTCCGTCTATCGCTGGAAAGGGAAAGTCGAATCCGCGCGAGAGTTTCTTTTGATCGTGAAGACTACCCAGCGGCGGTTCAAGGCCCTCCAGACAGAAGTACTTCGTCTGCACAGCTACGACTTGCCGGAAATAATCGCGCTGACCGTTCGAGCGGGGTCGAAGCCATATCTGCAATGGGTGAGGAGCAGCGTTCACGCTTAGCTCGTGAGCGCGGGGCCGGTGCCTGGCGCTTAGATTTTCTGTAACGCTGGATCGAGATCTGCGATCAGGTCCTCGACGTCTTCGATCCCCACCGAAAGCCGGATCAGTCCGTCGGTAATGCCGATTTTCTGGCGCACTTCGCGGGGAATTGACGCGTGGGTCATCGAGGCGGGATGGGATATCAGCGTTTCCACCCCGCCCAAACTTTCCGCCAGCGAGCATAGATGAACGTGATTCAGGACCGTGCGGACGTTCTCGAGCGATCCGACATCGAAGGAAATCATCGCGCCGAATCCGCGCTGCTGGCGCTTAGCGATTTCGTGCTGCGGGTGCGAGGCCAGACCGGGATAGATCACCCGTTGCACGCGCGGGTGCGCGGCGAGAAAGTCGGCCACGATCTGGCCGTTGGAATTGTGCCGCTGCATGCGCACGGCCAGAGTCTTGATGCCGCGGGCGGTGAGGAAGCAATCCATAGGCGCCAGACCGGCTCCGGCGGAACGCTGCAGAAAATAGATTTTCTCGGCGTCGTCCGGACGCGTGAGGATCACCGCGCCGCCGGTGCAGTCGCTGTGGCCATTCAGGTACTTGGTCATCGAATGCACCACGATGTGCGCGCCCAGCGCAATGGGCTGCTGCAGATAGGGGCTGAGAAAGGTGTTGTCCACCACCACCGTCAGCCCGCGTTCGCGAGCCAGCTTAGAAATCACCGCAAGGTCGGTGACCGCCATGGTCGGATTGGTAGGGGTCTCGACATAAATCATCCGGGTCTTCGGCTTTACCGCCGCGCGAACCTGGTCGAGGTTGGAGGTATCGACGAAGCTGAATTCCAGGCCGAACTGCACCAGCAGCTGGGTAGTGAGGCGAAACACCCCGCCATACACCGCCTCGGACAATATGGTGTGGTCGCCCGGGCGGAGCAGACGAAAGATCGAGTCGATCGCGGCCATCCCCGTGGAAAAGACGTATGCCGCGCTGCCGCCCTCCAGTTTCGCGACGCAGCGCTCCAGCGCTTTGCGGTTGGGATGCTTGGTGCGCGCGTAGTCGAAACCCCTATCGACGCCCAGCGAGGGCTGTACGTAAGTCGAGGTCTGATAGATCGGTGCGACGATCGAGCCGGTTAGCTCGTCGGGTTCCTGCCCCACGTGGATGGCGTCCGTGGAAAATCCCATCGTTTGCGTTCCTCCTGCTTCCCGCACCCATAGCCGGTGCGTCTCACTCAACCATCGTACATGGTGCGCGGCGGAATGGGTGGGCTCAAAGCGCCGCCCGCTGCGGACCTGCAAACCGTCCAATTTGGCGCTGGATTTTGAGGGGCGTGGTCAACCGGTGGTAGCGCTATCCGGGGTAGAAGAGCTAGTGAAGCGGATAGACGACCAGGTGGCGCAGGCCCACTTGGGTCACGCCTAGGAATTCGCCGTCCGGGGAGATTGCGAAATCGCGGAAATACAGGTCGTGCAGGATGGGCTCGTAATCACCGTCCGAGAATCGCACCCAAATGATGTCTCCGGAGCGGTTGGCGGCCCCACGCTTGAGCAGGATGCGCGTCTCGCTGCGGTCCCACTGGTATTCTCCGGCGGCTGCGGTGATGCGCTGGGTGTGGGTACCGGCTCCGAACGGGCGGATCTCCAGGGTTTGCCCATCGCTAAAGTAGGCGGCCTTGGTGGCCGACGGAGAGACAGTGAGCTGCCCGAAATATTCCTTTACTGGCGCCAGCTCTTGGATGGTCTCCTTAATCAAATCGAGCCGGACCAGGCAGATGCGGCTGCTGAGGCAAGTATCGGTGATGGCCACCGCGGCATTGTTCCGTGGGTCCCAGGTGACCGCCGAAAACATGCGGCCCGCGAACGGGGAAGTTACCTTGCCGTCGGAAATGCGTATGGTGTGCAGGGCGATCTCGTTCTGAGCGCGCTCGGCCGCCTGCAGGAAAGCCAGAGTGTTGTTGTCGGCGAGCCAGGCCCCCTGCGCCGCGCCGTCGATGGTGCTGCCTTTCATCCCGGGAATGGTAATCTCGCGGCCGTCATCGGTAACCAGCGCGATGGCTTCACCGGAGTGCGGAGCATCGGACTCTTCACCCGAGGCGGCGGTAGAGATTTCGATCGCTAGGCGGTGGCCGTCGGGCGACCAAGTGAATCCTTTGATCAGGTAGCTAAAAGGGGTGTCCGCGGTCGCGACCAGGTATTTCTCGCCGTCGATGATTCGTTTCTTTTTCCCATCCCGCGAAGCGATCCAAACATCGTCGCGTTCCAGGTCGAATTTTTTCTTGCGCATCACCCGGTGCGCCCCGCAAGCCACCCGGTCGTCGTAGGAAAACTGAAAGACCTGGCAGTCTTCGTCCAAGGTGTATACCGGGGTGTCGGGACCGTGCCTGTCGGCGGCCGGCACCGGGAGTGCCCGCGCAGCTAAACCCCCGGCAAAGATCCAGCCGGCGCACAGAATTAGCGCGGCCAGCAGCGCGGGAAGCCTATGGCGATGAAATCCGGCGGCTGGTTTCGTAGTTTCAGGTTTCACAGTTCTGGGTCTCTGGAAAAGCTTCCGGCCTTTGGTTGGCCCGCTCGCGGCAGCGGACCTGCTCGCCCTCGGCGAGCCGGGTTCAATTAGCCTCTATCTTACTCGTTTTGTGGTGTGCTCCCCTTTTTTTGGATGCGGCGAATCTCCTCGAGGCGCTGCCGATATTTCACTTCCACTCCCTGATCGGTCGGGTGGTAGTACGTACGGCCAAGCAAGCTATCGGGGAGGCAGGTCATGTCCGTCAGTTTTTCTTCGGCGTCGTGAGCGTATTGGTAGCCCTCGCCGTAGCCGATATGGCGCATTAAACCGGTCACCGCGTTGCGCAGATGCAGCGGCACCGGTTCGGCAGAGGTGGCGTCGAGATCCTTCTGCACCGCACCGTATGCGGTGTACAACGCATTCGATTTCGGAGCCAACGCCAGATACACGGCGGCCTCGGCCAGCGCCAGGTGTCCCTCAGGCGGTCCGATGAACTGAAACGCCTGCATCGCGGCGATGGTCAGGCGCAGGGCGTTGGGATCGGCCATGCCGATATCTTCACTGGCCATGCGCACCAGGCGGCGTGCCAGATACATCGGGTCCTCGCCGGAGTCGATCATGCGCGCCAGCCAGTAAAGAGCCGCGTCGGCGTCGGAATTGCGCACCGACTTGTGAAGGGCGGAAATCTGATTGAAGTGTTCTTCGCCGGCTTTGTCGTAGCGGATCAGCTTTTTTTGCAACAGTTGCTCGAGCAATGTGGAGGTGGCTACTCGGCGCCCTGCGGCGTCGGGCGGAACGCTGCGGGCCAGAGTCTCGAGCAAATTGTAGGCGGAGCGGGCGTCGCCGTTGGCGTAGGTGGCGATGCGATCGAGCAGCTCCGCGGAGATGTCCACGTTCTCGGCGCCCAGGCCGCGTTCGGAATCGGCGACCGCGTGGGCCAGCAGCGCCGCAATCTCGTCGCTGCTCAGCGGATGCAACACGTACACCTTCATCCGCGAGAGTAACGGGGCGATCACTTCGAACGACGGATTTTCGGTGGTCGCACCGATCAGGGTTATGTTCCCGGCTTCGACGTGCGGTAGAAATGCATCCTGCTGCGCCTTGTTGAACCGGTGCATCTCATCCACGAACACGATGGTCCTGCGTCCCATGCTGTGGATGCGCCCGGCCGAGACCATCACTTCCTTAATTTCCTTGATCCCCGAGAGTACCGCGCTGAAGGGGATGTATTCCGAGCGGGTGGTTCGCGCGATGATCCGCGCCAGAGTGGTTTTGCCGCATCCGGGAGGGCCCCAAAACAGCATCGAGCTCAGGTCGTCGCGCTCGATCTGCACCCGCAAGGGTTTTCCTGGCCCGAGCAATTCCTCCTGGCCCACAAATTCGTCCAGGGTCTGCGGGCGCATCCGGTCGGCCAATGGACGAGACTCTTCCGCACCGGACCCTGGCGAATCGAATTGTTGAAACAATCCCACGGCTAAGTGGTCTTCTCGCGCCGCTGGCGCGCCGCCTCGTACAGCAGCACCGACGCCGCAATGGCGGCATTGAGTGAATCGACCCTGGATAGCAACGGTATCAGGATGGAACCGTGCGCGGCAGCCTCGATTTCCGCGGATAGGCCCGCGTTTTCGTTGCCCACCACGATAACCGCGGGATGACGCAGATCGGCAGCCTGCGGAAGCACCGGAGGGCGGGTGTCCGCGCAGCGAGAACTTGCCGCGTAAATCTTCAGTCCTCGCGAGGCCAGCCGCTGGATCGAGCTCAGCGGATCGGCGCCGTGGACGATGGGCAGCCGCAGCGCCGAGCCGGATGAAGCGCGCAAGACTTTCGGCGCAAAAGGGAAGGCGCTGCCGGTAGCGGTAATCGCTCCGGTCGCCCCGAACGCCTCCGCTGAACGCAGAATCGTTCCCACGTTGCCGGGGTCCTGAACGCCGGCGAGCACCACCACCAAGGCGACGCCCCCCGCGAGCAAGTCATCGAACGTCCAGCTCCGAGGCGTAATCAGCGCCGCGATGCCTTGAGGCGCTTTGGTCCCAGTGATCGAATCGAAGAGCCGGTCGGTGGTGCGGAGAATCTGGGTACGGCGAGGATGGTGTGCGGGCAGCAACAGGTGCCCGGGTGGCTCGGTGCCGCGAAGTTTCAGCGCGGCCTCTGTCGGTTGCAGATGCTTTTCCCCAGCCTCGCTGGCAAGGATCGCGGCGATTACCAGGCCCGACCGGATCGCCTCGTTGACCAGGTGGGGACCTTCAATTCCAATCCATGCGCCTGCTGGATTCTCGTCCCCTGCGGCCGCGCCGGTCTGGCTTGCGGCCACGGATTTTGCAGGCTCAGCTCCCCGTAGAGACGCGCGGAAGACTTTCAGCCAATGGTTATCCTTGCTGGTAATTCGAGCAGGTTCCAGTGCCGCGCCGCGAGAATCCTTCCTGGCGAGCGGCTTGGGGCGAGAGTACATCAAAACAGACTAGCAAACGGGGCTATGAGCGTAAAGCACGGCGAGGGAAGCGAATAGCGACGACGCGAAAGACGTCTCCGGAATTTACGTCATCGGTAGACAGGCAACCGCGCTACGCATTCGGCTTGCGAATAGCAGCGACCCTGTGATAATTTTCCGCTGGGTTATGATGTCTACGGACCTGAGCACACACCTTGCCGGTTGAACTCCTAAATATCTCGTCCGAAGCACCACAAAAGTCTTCGCTGCAGTATGCCGCGGACATGATCACCAGTGGGAAGGTGGTCGCCGTGCCTACGGATACGTTTTATGCGCTCACCGCCGATCCGTTCAACCTGGCGGCGATCGAAGCGGTATTCCGAATCAAGGGCCGCCCCGAATCGCGCGCCTTGCCGATCTTGGTGGATTCCGTGGAGCGAGCCATCTCTTTGATTCGAGATGTGCCCGACAATTTCCTCAAGCTCTCTCAGCAGTTCTGGCCCGGCCCGTTAACGCTGGTGATCGAAGCGACCGACCGCTTGCCATTGAAAGTGACCGGCAATAGCGGACGGGTGGCGTTGCGGTGGGCAAATTCGCGGATTGTGTCGGGGTTGATCGCCAGCGTGGGTGGTCCGATCACCGGCACCAGCGCGAATATTTCCGGCTTTCCTTCCTGCACCAACGCCCAGCAGATCATGAAACAGCTTGGCGACCGGCTGCCTTTGGTTCTCGATGCCGGAGACACCGGAGGGCTGCTCGCGTCCACGATCGTAGCGTTGCGCGGCGATGAGTGGGCGATCGTGCGGGACGGCGTGATCCCCGAAGACGATATTCGCAAGGCGCTGGACTCCTAGCACTCGTAGCAGAAGTCTTGGTGTTTTTCATTCCTACTGTAACCTCACCGATGTGAGGAAATCGTAGTCACCCGCGGGTCCGGGATTCACGTTGCGGAGGCGGTCACGATACGCTCCGACGTTATCGGGATACCACAGATTGATGTACGGCAAATCCCGCCCCACGATTTCCTGCACCTGAATGTAGAGCCCGCGGCGTTTTTCCTGATCGGGCTCAGTATTGGCGCGCGCCACCAGATCGTCGACCTGCACGCTGCGATAGTGCCCTCGGTTCGCGCCGTCGGGCGGAAACTTCTTTGAGCTGAAAACGTACTCAAGTATTCCTGGGTCGTTGTTCCCGCCCACCCACCGCGCGGTATAGATCTGAAAACTTCCGTGGGATACGTCGGAGTAGAAGGTCGCAAATTCGATGGGGTGGATATCCAGCGCCACCCCAACGCGTTTCCATTGGTCCTGCAACGCCGCTGCAATCTGACGGGTGGATTCGTCGGTGGAGGTCTTGAGCGTCAAGTGAACGCGAGTCCCGTCCCGGCCGCGGCGAAATCCGGCGGCCTCGAGCAAGGCCTCCGCTTTCTGCGGGTCGTAAGCATATTGCGGCGCGTTGGGATCGGCGGCCCAGTGGTTTGGCGGCAGCAAACTGTTGGCTGGCCGGGCCTGCCCGCGCAATTGGTAACGAATGATCGTTTCGCGGTCGGTAGCGTAGGCCAGCGCCTGGCGCAGTTGGCGGTGCGCGAGGATTGGGTCATCGAGGTTAAAGGCGATGTACGCCACGGTGGTGCCGACGCCGCGCGACACTTGGATGCCCGGATACTTCGCCAGTGCGTCGGTCATATCCGGGGTCAAGGAGTTCATGGCGATGTCCGCGCTGCCCTTGCGCAGTTCAAGCGCCCGGGTCATGGAGTCCGGAACGATGCGAAAGCGCACTCGTTCGATGCGCGCGCGGGCCCCGAAGTAATCGGGATTTGCGGCCAACACGATTTCTTCATCCGCGGTCATTCGCAGCAGGCGAAATGGCCCGGTGCCGTTGGCCAGTTGGGCGATCGACGCGGGTGAGCCCCGCTGAACGATGCCGAGCCCGGCGCGCGTCAAATTCCATAGCAGTGCAGCGTCCGGAGAGCGCAAGTGAAAGATCACCGTGGCGTCGTTGGGTGCTTCCACGGATTGCACCGAACGGTAGGTTCCGCGCTTGGCGGTTTTCACCTGGCTGGAGAGTATCGAATCAAACGTGTACTTTACGTCCGCGGAAGTAAGCGCGCCGCCGTTATGGAAGCGCACCCCTTGGCGCAAGGTGAAAATGTAGGTTAGCGGATCCGGGATCTGCCAGCTCACTGCCAAGTCGGGAATGGGCTTCATCTGTTCGTCGTGGTCGAGCAGGCCGCTGTAGAGCAGGGAATCGATCCGTTCGGACACTGCGTCGGTGCCGATCCGCGGGTCGAGGTTGGCCGGTGACGCGTCGAGCAGGAAGGTCACCGTGCCGGGTTCCGCGCCGGTGCCGCCGCGGCACCCGCAGAGGAGCACGGATATCAGCGCGAGCAGGCACACACCAGCCGACCGGGGAAAAATCCACGCGAAGCGGGGACCGCTCTGCAAGCCGCGACCAGCGGGGCCTCTAGCGCGGGGGCGCATAGACAATTTTCCCCAAGATCGCTGGATGGTTGGCACCGGTTGCCGAAGGAAGATTGCCGGGCCGGTCGTGAAACGATTCGTAGGCCAGCACTGCGAATGCGAAAGCTTCCTTGGCCTCCCCCGATACGCCAAAGCTTTTCGGTGATAGAAATTCCAGATTAGGCAGCAGCGCCTCGAGCTCGGCCATCAACAGTGGATTGCGCGCGCCGCCTCCGGAAACGATCACGTCGTGGACTTCGGCCTTGGGCAGAATAAACCGATGGAAGGCTTCCGCAATGGAAGATGCCGTCAGGACCGTCGCGGTGCGAATAAAATCTTCGGAGCGGAATTTGCCATGACCCTTCCAGGAAATCCATTCCTGCAAATATTCTTCACCAAACTGTTCGCGCCCAGCGGATTTGGGCGGGTGCCGCCGCAAATAGGAATTCTCCAGCCCGCGGTCGAGCAGAGCGTGGATGGTCCTCCCGCGCAGCGCACTGTTAGCGTCGGCGTCAAAGTGCAGCAAGCCGTGGCTGAAATGGCGCACCAAGCCATCGATCAACATGTTGCCGGGGCCGGTATCAAAGGCCCAAACTTCGGAAGATTTCGCGCCCGCCGTTATGACCGAGACATTGGCGATGCCTCCGATGTTGAGGGCGACCCGCCCGCGCTTCGGATGCCGGTAGAGGAGGTAGTCGACGTAGGGGACCAACGGCGCTCCCTGGCCTCCCGCGGCCATGTCCGCCGGACGGAAGTCCGCGACGGTCGTGACGCCGGTGAGCTGCGCGATCAGCGCCGGCTCTCCGATTTGCAGCGTGGACGAAATGCGCGCGGAGAGGAATTTGCTCGCGGCGCCTTGGTGATACACGGTCTGGCCATGCGACCCGATCAGATCGACCTTGGCGATCGGCACACCGAATTTCTTGCACGCCGCGAGCGCGGCGCGGCCGAAATGGTCTCCCAGTAGAAAATTGAGCTGGCTAATCTCCGCCGGCGGCATGGCCTTGCCGCTGGCAACGCGCAGAATCTCCTCGCGAACCGCGTCGGAGTGCGGCACCGAGTGGAAGTGGGTAAGCGCTGCGCGAATATCCGGGGGTGCGCCGGAAATCTCCACCAGCGCAACGTCGATGCCGTCCGCGGATGTCCCGGACATCAATCCCAGCACGCGCATGGGCCGAATCGTCTTAGTCGTCACGCGAGCCGTCATGCCAGCTGCTTCTTCAGCGCCGCCAGCAGGTTCAGCGCGTCCAGCGGCTTCATGTTGTCCAGGTCCGCGGCGCGAACCGCGTCCAGCACTGATTGATCGATGGGGGTAAAAATCGCGGTCTGTTCGGGACCGGACGCGGCCGCGCCAGGAGAAAGCTCTTCGCTCAGTTCATGTTCCGCAGCTTCGTGGCGGGCCAGAATTTCGCGGGCGCGCGCGACCACCGCCGCAGGCAGTCCCGCGAGCCGCGCCACTTCCACCCCATAGCTTTTATCCGCGCAGCCTGCCTGCACCCGGCGCAGGAAGACGATGTCGCCGCCGGTCTCGCGAACCGTGACGTGCACGTTCTTCACCCCGGGCAGAAGCTGCTCCAACTCAGTGAGCTCATGGTAATGAGTAGCGAAAAGGGTTCGCGGCCGTCCGCCTGCGTGCAGGGCCTCGACCACCGCCCAGGCGATCGACAATCCATCGTAGGTCGCCGTTCCGCGCCCAACCTCGTCCAGCAGCAGGAGACTGGCGGGCGTTGCGGTATTCAGGATCGACGCCACTTCACTCATCTCCACCAGAAACGTCGAACGCCCGCGTGCTAAATTATCCGAGGCGCCAATGCGCGTGAAGATGCGGTCAATCAAAGGCAACCGTGCCTGGGTGGCCGGAACGAACGACCCCATCTGGGCCATCAACACGATTAGCGCGGTCTGCCGAAGGTAAGTCGATTTTCCACCCATGTTGGGGCCGGTGATCAGCAGCAGGAACTGGGAATGGTCGTCCAGAAAGATATCGTTGGGCACGAAGCGCTCCCCGCGGCTTTGCAGCAGCGCTTCAATCACCGGATGGCGTCCGCCGGCGATCAGTAGTTCGCCGCGCGGACCCTTGCGGCGAGGCGAGGACTCAGTGAAATCGGGGCGAGTGTAATTGCGGGCGGCGGCGAGCCGCGCGAGATTCACCAGCACGTCGAGCCCGGCAATCGCAGCGGAAGTTTGGCGCAGCCGCGACGCTTCGCCCGCCACCGCTTCCTTCAGTTCGACGTACAGCCGGCGTTCGATCGCCAGAATTCGCTCGTCCGCGTCCAACACCTTGCGCTCGTAATCCTTCAGTTCGGGCGAAGTGAAGCGCTCGGCGCCCACCAGCGTTTGCTTGCGCTCGTAGTCGGTGGGGGCCAGCGCCAGATTGGAATTGGAAATTTCGATGTAGTAGCCAAAAATATTGTTGAAGCGAATTTTCAGCGAGCCGATCCCGGTGCGTTTGCGCTCGCGTTCCTCCATCGCCGCGATTACTTGTTTACTGCTATTGCTGAGCGCGCGCAGCTCGTCCAGTTCGGGGTGATAGCCAGTGCGGATAATTCCGGGATCGGCCGGCGAAACGGGCGGGGAATCGGCGATGGCGCGGTCGATCCGTTCACGAATGTCAGCTAGGTCGTCCAGCCTGGCATGCAATTCGGCGAGCCGTGCGCACCGCGGCGCCCCGTTGGGCGCCAGATGACCGCGAACCGCCGGGATGCGGGCCAGGGACTGGCTCAGCGCGAGCAAATCGCGGGGCGTGGCGATCCCGGTAGTCACCCGGCTGTTCAGCCGTTCGAGATCCATGATCGCTTCGAGCTGCTGGTAGACCTCTTCACGCTCGATGGTGCGAGTCTTGAGCTCGGCTACGGCGTCGAGCCGCGCATCGATTTCCAGCCGAGATATCTCCGGCCGAAGAATCCACCGACGCAACAGGCGCGCGCCCATCACCGTGGCGGTTTGGTCAAGAGCGGCGAGCAGCGTGGTGGAGCGATCGTCGCCGGTCGCGGGCTCGGTCAATTCCAGGTTGCGCGCGGTAACGTGGTCAAGGACCAGCGCCTGCTGCTGTTCGTAATAGCGGATGCGGTCGAGATGTTCGAGCCCCGCCCCGGCCTGGCGGACCCCCAGCAGTTCCGGCGACGCGCCGCCTGCCGGGACTCCGATTGCGGAAGTCGCCCGTAGATAGTGAACGACGGCGCCCGAAGCGGCGATCGCCTGCAGGTGGCCATCCAACCCAAATCCCTCGAGCCCGGACACTCGAAATTGCTCTTCGAGTAGCCGCGCGGCCACATCGTCGCGAAAAATCCAGTCATCCAGACGTGTCTCAACCGCGCCCAAACCCTCCCATTCGGCCGCTGCGGGCTGGGCGAACAGGGTAACCGGCTGCGGGAGCAGCAGCTCGCGCGGCCGAAGCACTTCGAGCTCGCTGCGCAGCCCCGCTTCAGCGTTCTCACCTGCGAATTCTGTGGCGCAAAATTCGCCGGTCGACAGATCGACATAAGCGAGGCCGATCAAACCGCTTCGGGGATCGCGGGCCACTGCTGCCAGGTAGTTGTTGTCCTTGGCGTCGACCACGTTTATTCCCATCGCGGTCCCCGGAGTAATCACTCGCACCACTTCGCGATTCACCAGTTTTTTGCCCGGTCCGGGCTGCTCCATTTGCTCGCAGATGGCTACCTTATGCCCGGCGCGGATCAGCTTGGCGATGTAGTTCTCGGCGGCGTGGTAGGGAACGCCGCACATCGGAATCGCCTGGCCCTTCTCGCGGTTGCGCGAGGTCAGGGTAATCTGCAGCTCGCGCGATGCGGCAAGCGCATCTTCAAAGAAAAGTTCGTAGAAATCCCCCAAGCGGAACAGCACCAGCGTGCCGGGATGTTGCTTCTTGATGGCGTGATATTGCCGCATCAGCGGCGTGGTCGGCTCGGTCATTGTGCGGATGGTGCCTCGAAGGAACTTGATTATGGCCATTGCGCGCCCGCTTTGGCAACCGCCGTTGTGCCTGAACCTCGCGGCCCTGAACCACGAACAGATTGCGGCGCGATCAGGCCCTTCGCGCCCGACTCGGATATACTGCGGCGTAGCCATGCGCTCCGCCCACGGCCTCGAGATCGAAATTAAGCTGCACGTCCCCGATCTGCGTGCGATGCGGCGTACCCTAGCGCGCTTAGGCGCCAAGGCCCACGGCCGCACCTTCGAGTCGAACACTCTGTACGACACCCGCGATTCACGGTTACGAGCGTCCGGCCGGTTAATCCGCCTGCGTGTTGAGACCCGAAGGAACACCCGCAGAATACGCGCAAGCGCATCGAGTCGAGCGGTGCTCACCTACAAAGCTCCCATCGCAGGTTGCGCGAAGCCCCGCACCAGTCGCCGCTACAAAGAAAGGGAAGAAATCGAGGTTGAAGTGACCAACAGCACCCAGCTAGCCCGGATTCTCGAAGGCCTGGACCTGCGTCCAGGGTTCCGCTACGAAAAATACCGGACCAAATATACCCTGAAGAACCTGCCGCGCCTGGAAGTGGACCTGGATGAAACACCCGCAGGAATTTTTCTGGAACTCGAAGGCCCGCGCCGCCAAATCGACCGCGCCGCGCGGCTGCTCGGCTATTCTCCATCCGATTACGATTCCCGTTCCTACTGGCATTTGCATCAGGAATATTGCCAGCGCCGCGGAATAAAGGCGCTGCACATGATTTTCGACACCTAAAGTGCCCGCCACGTCACTCTTTCCTTGACAATTTTTCCAACAAACCGTAACAACATAATGCGCAAAAAATATGTCCAGCACTTCACCGCAGTCCATGCAGTCGGAACCCGGCAGTCAACAGGCCCCCTACCCGCGGACAGATACGGTGCGGGAAGCGCGGGAGGGTTCCTCGCTCGAATCCGAAGCTGGGCCCGCGAGTAGTTCGCAGGCGACGGAGGCGAGAGCCGGCCAGCGCTGATTTCACGGGAATCGTAAAGCGCCCGCGGCCGGGGCACGATCTCGGCCGCGGGTATTTTTTTGCCCGCACCGATTCTGTAAGCGGAGGCCGCTATGTTGTACGCGACAGACCTGTTAGGCGCGAACGCCTACGACAACAACGGGGACTTTGTGGGCCGGGTGAAGGAACTCTTCATCGAGCCCGCCGACCAGCCCAGCCGGGTAGCCCGGGTGCTGCTCAGTCGCGGTCGTTACCGCCCGTTGGTCGCCCGCTACGATCAGCTCGCATCCGCGGCGCCCGGCAGAATCAACCTCACCACCGACGAGGGCGCCCTGGAGCTCTACCGCCCCAACGAGGCTTGGCTTGCAGTGCGCAAGGACCTGCTCGACCAACAGATCATCGACACCAACGGGCGAAAAGTGGTGCGTATCAACGATGTGGATATGTCCGAACAGCGTACCAACGGCAACATCGAGTTGCGCGTAACCCATGTGGACGTAGGCCTGGCCGGCGCGGTGCGCCGTCTGCTGCAAGGCGTGGTGCCTTCTTCGATGATTCACCGCGTCCAGGACAAGCTGCCGCCCAACACGATCCGCTGGGAATACGTCAACTTAATCGAGCCGGACCCTCTGCGGCGGATCAAGCTGCGCATGTCCACCCAGGCCTTGAGCAAAATGCATCCGGCGGACCTCGCCGAGATCGCCGAGGATTTGTCGCCCGCCGAACGCCAATCGATCATCGATTCGCTGCCCGACGAGAAGGCCGCGGACACCATCGCCGAGCTCGATAGCCGCCTGCAAACCCAGGTAATGGAGAAGCTGGAGCCCGGCAAAGCCGCGGACATCATCGAAGAGATGCCTCCGGACGAAGCGGCTGACCTGCTGGCCAATCTTCCTTCGGAAACTTCTGAAGGGCTGCTCGACGAAATGGAAGGCGAGGACGCGCAAGAGGTCCGCAACCTTCTGCAATTCGAAGAAGACACCGCGGGCGGAATGATGAATACCCAGATCGTCATGGTGGCGCTGGATGCGACCCGCGGCGAAGTGATCGATTACATCCGCTTTAATGAGGTCGAAGTCGAGCAGCTCGATACTATCGTGTTGGTCGACCGCCAAGCGACTCTCGCCGGCACCGTGCCAGTGTCTCGGATGATTTTGGCCACCCGCGAACAGCCGATGTCCGAGCTGGCCATGACCCCCACGGTTTCCATTCATCCGGACGCCAAGGATCGCGAGGTTTTCGAGCTGTTCGATAAATACAATCTGCGGAGTCTAACTGTGGTGGACCACTTGAACCATCCCATCGGCGCCATCACCGTGGACGACGTAGTCAGCCGGTTGTGTGCACAGGTATGACCTTACCGCCCTCCATCAGCAACGCGCTCGCCGCGTGGAAGAGCCGCAGCGATAATCTGGGGCGGCGATCCCGTGCGGCCCGGCGGCGCTTGGCTATTTTTTTCGCGGTGGTGGGCCCAGGGCTGATTACCTCCAACGTCGATAACGACGCCGGCGGAATCGCCACCTACACGCAAACTGGCGCCCATTCCGGTTACGCGCTGCTGTGGCTGCTGATCCCGCTGACCGTGGCGCTGTACGTCAGCGAAGAAATGTGCGCGCGCATGGGGGTGGTAACCGGCAAGGGGCTCTCCGACCTGATCCGCGAGGAGTTTGGATTCCGGCCAACGTTCTTCGTGATGGCGGCCGCGTTGGGCGTGGACCTGGGTAACACGGTGGCCGAATTTGCGGGAGTAGCCTCGGCCCTCGAGATTTTTCACATCAGCAAATACATTTCGGTGCCCATCGCGGCCATCGCGGTGTGGGTGCTGGTTCTCTACGGCACCTATCGCATGGTGGAAAAAATCTTTTTGGTGGCCTGCGCGTTCTACGGCACCTACGTGCTCTCGGCCCTGCTCGCCAAACCCGATTGGCTGCTGGCCAGCAAGAGCCTGGTGCTGCCCCCGGCGCATCTAGCCTCGAGCGATTTGTTGATCATGGTGGCGCTGGTGGGGACCACCATTGCGCCCTGGCAATTCTTCTATCTGCAGGCCGGCTTCGTCGAAAAGAAAGTGGGCCCCCGCCAATATAAACACGCCCGGATGGACGTGCTGGTCGGCTCGGTCACCTGCATGATCATCGTTTTCTTCATCATCGTTTGCACCGCGGCCACCCTGCACGCCCACGGCCTTACCAACATCACGGAGGCCAAGGACGCGGCCTTAGCGTTGGTGCCCTTGGCCGGCCGCTGGGCAGGAGGTCTTTTCGCGTTCGGCTTGCTGAACGCGTCGCTCTTCGCGGCTTCGATCCTGCCATTGTCGACGGCTCACGTGGTCTGCGAAGGCCTGGGCTTTGAAGCCGGCATCGATCACAAATGGAAGGAAGCGCCAATCTTCTACGGTCTGTACACCGGCCTGATCGCCGTAGGCGCCGGACTAATTCTGATTCCCGGCGCCCCGCTCTACAAAATCTTGCTGTGGTCGCAAGTAGCGAACGGTGTGTGGCTGCCGGTAGTGATGATCTTCGTCCTGCTGTTGGTAAATCGCCCCGAATTAATGGGCAAATACGTAAACGGAAGAGCCTTCAACATCCTGGCATGGGCGCTAAGCATAGCCATGATCGTCCTAACCATGCTCTTCGCCTGGTTCCTGGTAGCCGCCCCAGGCGGAGACGCCGCCAGCTGGCTCCCCGCCATCCACTGGTAATCGCGGCTCACTCTTAAACGGTTTGCCGTGGTGATGCGCTATACTATGCCGACTTTTCGCGTTGCCTGCGGGTGAGACTGGGTGAAAGCTATCGAATTGTTGAAACCGGCGAGCAAAGCGGAAGCCGAGTTGCTCGAGCAGATCGATCCCAAGCGGATGCCGCAGCACGTCGCGATCATCATGGACGGCAACGGCCGCTGGGCCGAAAGGCGCCATCTCCCGCGCCTCGCGGGGCATCGCGCCGGAGTGATGAAGGCGCGCGAATCCATCGAGACTTGCGCGCGGCTAAACGTCCCGGTCCTCACCCTGTACGCTTTTTCCCTGGAAAATTGGCGCCGGCCGCGGGCGGAAACCGACTTTCTCATGCGCTTGCTCCGCGAATACCTCAAGCGCGAACTTCCTTCCATCCAGAAAAATAATATCCGCCTGCTGGTGATTGGCCGCTCCGAGGAATTGCCGGACGGGGTGCGCAAGGACATCGAGAAGGCGATGGCCTCCACCGCCCGCAATACCGGGATGAAATTGGCGGTGGCGCTGAATTACGGTGGCCGGGCCGAGTTGGTGGACGCTTTCAACAACATGCTCGATCGCATCCGCGCCAACGGTCTCGCCGCGTTCCGCGCAGACGAGCAGAGTATCTCCGAAAATCTCTACACGGCCGGGCTACCTGATCCTGACTTACTGATCCGCACCAGTGGGGAGATGCGGGTGAGCAATTTCCTGCTGTGGCAGATTGCCTACGCCGAAATCTACGTAACCGAAACGCTGTGGCCCGATTTCGGGCGGCAGCGCCTGTTGGAAGCGTTGGTGGACTTTCAGAAACGGGAACGACGATTCGGCGGCCTGGGCGTGTCGCGGCGGACTGCCGCGGGACAGGATTGATGCGCGCATGATGCTGCGTCTGCTCACCGCCGTCATTTTGATACCGGTCGTCGTAATCGTGGTTCTGTGGACTCCCTCCGCTGTGATTGCCGCGCTTTCGGCCTTAGTGCTACTGCTCGCCATGGACGAATTCTTTCGCTTGGCTGAGCGCATGGCCATGCGGGGGTATCGCTTCTGGACCATGCTATGCGCTCTCGCGCTGATCTATGCACAGTGGGCGGAAAATACCGTCGAAACACGGCATCTGGGCGGGAACATGGAATTGGTGCGCAACCTGGGTGGAGTGACCATTTCGATCGAAGCGGTGCTCCTGATTTTCGTGCTGGGCGCCACGTTGATTGGCATCTTCAGCCGTCAGGCCATTGCCGAGGTGTTGCCGGCGATCTCGTCGAGCTCGGCGGCCCTGTTATTCGTGGCCCTGCCATTCAGCTATATCATTCGGTTTCCCGGCATTGACGGATATGGCCGGCAACTCGCCCTGTTCACGCTGTGCCTGGTTTGGGCCGGGGACATGCTGGCCTACGTGGTGGGAAAGTTTGCCGGGCGAATCCTGCTGGCGCCGGCGCTGAGCCCTAAGAAGACCTGGGAAGGCGCAGCGGCGAATCTGGCGGCGTCGTTGATCGTGGCGGCGTGCTTTGCGCGCTGGATGAGGGTGGAAACCACCCAACTGTTGGTGATCGCGACCTGCGGCAATATCGCGGGCCAGCTCGGCGACCTGATCGAGTCCGCCTACAAGCGCGGCGCCGGCATCAAAGATTCGGGGACGATTCTGCCAGGGCACGGGGGCATGCTCGATCGCATCGATAGTTTGATCCTGGCGGCGCCGGCGGTATGGTGGATCTCCGATTGGCTGCTGCGCACGCGATAAACTTCCTAATGAAAAAAATCTCCATTCTGGGTTCGACTGGTTCAATTGGGCGCCAGACCCTCGAGGTGGTGGCGTCGCTGTCGGACGAGCTGCAAGTGGTGGGCCTCGCCGCTGGCGGCAACATTGAACTGGTTGCCGAGCAGACCGAAAAATTCCGGCCCCGAGTCGTTTCGGTCGCCACGGAAGCGGGAGGTCGGGAGCTCGCCGAGCGATTGGCGGCGAGCGCTTGCAGCCACCAGCCCGACATCGTTTTTGGACCCGAAGGCATCGAAACCGTAGCGACCCTCACCGAGACTGAAGTCGTGGTATCCGCAGCCGTGGGCGTAGCCGGGCTACCAGCAACCTTCAAGGCGGTTCAGGCAGGCAAACTGGTGGCGCTCGCGAATAAAGAGGTGATGGTGGCGGCCGGGGAATTGGTGATGGCTGAGCGCCAGAGGCGCGGCGTTGCGGTGCTGCCGGTCGATAGCGAGCATAACGCCATCCATCAATGCCTTCGCGCTGGGGAACCCGGGGAGGTGAAGCGGCTGATTCTCACCGCGTCGGGAGGGCCATTCCGCAAGACCCCGCTGAAAGATATGGCGGGGGTGACGCGGGAACAGGCTCTCGCGCATCCAAAATGGAAGATGGGCCAGCGAATCACGATTGATTCGGCTACCATGATGAACAAGGGCTTTGAGGTGATCGAGGCGCGCTGGCTGTTTGGGATTCCCCGAGAGCGGATCGAAGTAGTGATCCACCCACAATCGACGATTCATTCCATGGTCGAATACGTCGATGGTTCTATATTGGCGCAGTTGGGACCAACTGATATGCGTATGCCGATCCAATATGCGTTAACCTATCCGCAGCGGGTACCGTCTAACGGAGTGGCATTGGAATGGGCGAACCTGCGTAAGCTGGAGTTCGAGAAAGTATCCCGGCGGAAGTTTCCGTGCCTGCGTTTGGCGCAGGAAGCTTTGACGCAGGGAGGGGCTGCGCCGTGCATGCTCAACGCCGCCGATGAAGAGGCGGTCGCGGCGTTTCTGGATGGCCGGATCGGCTTCCTGGGCATCGCGGAAGTGATCGGGGCGACCCTGGAGAAGGCGCCCAGCACGTCGATGCGGTCGATAGAAGAAGTTTTGGCCGCGGATGCGGAAGGCAGGCGTTTGGCGCGCCTGGAAATTGCGCGCTTGGAAATTGACCGGAGAAGGAACTAACACAATCATGCAAAGTTTCTTATTCGCCATTGTTTCAGTATCGATCGTCCTGGGAATCATGATTTTGGTCCACGAATGGGGCCACTTCGTCGCCGCGAAGCTCTTCGGGGTGCGGGTCGAAACGTTCTCGATCGGGTTCGGTACGCGGCTGTGGGGCTGGAAGCGCGGAGACACCGATTACCGAGTAAGCGCGCTGCCGTTTGGCGGTTACGTCAAGATGGCCGGTGACAATCCGCTGGAGGAGCGCACCGGGGCGAAAGATGAGTTTCTCTCGAAGACCCGCTGGCAGCGGGTGGTGATTGCGGTGGCTGGGCCGGCGATGAACGCTGTGCTGACCTTTCTGATTTTCTGGGGAGTTGCCTGGTTGTACGGAACTCCTTACCCGGCCTACTTCAAGCAGCCGGCGGACGTGGTTGCGGTATCTCTGAGCGCCGCTAGCAGTGGAGTGCAGGCAGGCGACCGGATTGAGAAGTTCAACGGTGTAGCGACTCCGACGTGGGAGCGGGTGTACGAAGAAGCCAGCAAAGTGAAGTCTGGCGCTCCGGTATCGGTCGCGGTGGAGCGAGCTGGGCACGAGCAAACGCTTCCGCTGGTGATGAACGAGGTGGGCGCTCCGCCGATTCTGGGATTTCCGGCGGAGACTCCTCTGGTGGATACCGTGGACCCGGCGTCGCCGGCTGGGAAAGCGGGATTGAAGCAAGGCGATCTAATCGTCGCGATGAATGGCAAGCCGATCGTAGCGTTCGAGCAGTTGGTTGAAGTGGTGCGTGGATCCAACGGTAATCCTCTGAGCGTCACGGTTCGGCGTGACGGTAAGGAAGTATCCTTTGAACTTAAACCGGTGCTCGGCCTTACTCCTGACGCGCAGCGTGTTTGGCTGATTGGCGTCGCGCGTGGGCTGGATAAGTCGCGCGAACGCATGGGATTTTTCAGTGCGGCACATGAAGCAGGTTTGCAGACCCTTGCGGTGACCACGCAAATTGGCGGAGTCCTCGGCGGCCTCTTTTCCGGACGCGTTTCGGTTCGCGAGCTGCAGGGAGTGGTGGGTATCGCTCGCGTTTCGGGCCAAGCGGCCAAGCAGGGCCTGATGAGCCTGCTCGAAGTGATGGCGGTGATCAGCTTGAACCTGGCGCTGCTCAACTTGCTGCCCATTCCGATTCTGGATGGTGGGCACATCCTGATGCTGACCATCGAAGGCTTGATGCAGCGGGATCTGAGCGTGGCAGTGAAGGAGCGCTTCGTCCAAGTGGGGCTGGTGTTTCTCTTGGGCATCTTCGCTTTCGTAATGTATAGTGACATTCTGAGGCTCATTCAGAGCCACTAATTATGGCACTGGCGTCTTCCACTCCTTCGCACCGAGTGTCCGTTGGGGAACGCATTAACGCGGCGGACTCGTCGGGACACCTGCAACAGGCCTTAGCCAAAAAGGGTATCCGCTTGACCCGTCAACGGCGGGCGCTACTGCAGGTAATGGAAACGGCCACCCAGCATTTGGCGGCGAACGACATTCTGCGCCGCGCCCGCCGCATCGATCCCAACGTTACCCGCGTGACGGTTTACCGCACGATTGACCTGCTGAAGCGCCACGGCTTGATCGATGAACTCGATCTGCTGCACCTACGCGGAGAAGGGCACTACTACGAGAGCCGCGGCCCGCGCGACCATATCCACGTAGCTTGTCTGCGTTGCGGGAAAGTGCGCGAGTTCGAGAGCCAGCTTTACGAGCAGCTCATGAAGCAGATCGAACGCGATTGCGGCATCAGTATTACCGTCACCCGTACGGAAGTCGGCGGCTACTGCGGCGATTGTCAGCCTAAGCCGCGTACCTCAGCGTAGCTCACCGCTTGAAAATTTCCGCGTCGTAGCGCTGCGAATGGGCGATGAGGTGTGCGATGGTGCGGCCGAGTCGTTTCGTGCTGCGTAGCACCGACGCGAGCGTCGGTACTACGCCGACCGGGCGTCGGCGCTACGATTTGATGCGGGGCCCGGCGCGACGGGAAGTCTTTTTTGCGGTGGTTTTCTTGTTCTGCGATGCTTTTTTTCGGGATTGCGGTGCGCGCTGCGACTTGGAAAAGAAATTGCTGGCACGCTTCAAATCTTTGCGCACTTGAAGTTTCAATTCTTCGGGGCCGGAAAACTTCTGCTCGTCGCGCAGGCGGCGCCGAAACAAGACTTCCAACGCGCCAGTCTTCAGCTCCTCCGAAAAACCAAACAGGTGGCTCTCCACGGTGAGGTGCTGGCCGTCGAACGTCGGGCGCACGCCCACATTCGTCGCGGAGCCATAAGTTTTCCCGGTGCAGCGAGTCTGCGTGACATATACGCCCGCCTTGGGCAGCAGTTCATTCTGGGTGCCTAGGTTCAGCGTGGGGACGATCAGCCGCCGCCCCTGCCCGGTTCCAGTGCGAATTTCGCCTTCCAGCGCGAATGGGCGGCCCAGCAGCTTTTCCGCCTTGGCCACGTCGCCCGCGGTGACTACGGTGCGAATCGCGGTGCTGGAGATCACTGCTCCGCCGGCCGAAACGGGAGCGATGGTCTGCACCGCGAATCCCCAGTTTGTTCCGATCTCTTCCAGGCGGCGCACGTCGCCGGCCTGCCCTCGGCCAAAACGGAAATTCGCTCCGACCAAGACCGCGCGGACCGCCAGCGTTTCCACCAGGATGCGCTGGGCGAATTCCTCCGGGCTGAGGATCGAGAGGGCGCGATCGAAGCGCAGCACCAGCGCCGCATCCAGGCCCAGCTCCTCAAATGCCGCCAAGCGCTGGCGCGTAGTCATCAGTAGGGGAGGGGAATCCTGCGGCCGGACAACCTTAAGCGGATGCGGATCGAAGGTAAGCACCGCGGCCAGTGCGCCGCTTTGCCGCGCGCGTGCCACCACCGCGCGCAATATTTTCTGGTGGCCGATATGCACGCCATCGAAACTGCCAATCGAAACGATCGAACGTGGCAGCTGCGCGCCAAAACGAGCGCGCCATTCTTCCGGAGAGCGCAGCACGGCGAGCGGCATCAAAAAGTTCCTTCGAAAGTCAGGCCATCGAAGGCCAGGCGAACATTTTCCGGCAAGCGAGCGTTGGCCGCCTCATGCGAAAGATCGTGGCAGATGTGAGTGAACCACGCTTGCTTCGGCGTAAGTTCGCGAACCAGCGCCAGCGATTGGTCCACTGTCGAGTGCATCGAGTGGGGAGTGTAGCGCAGTGCGTCAAGCACCAGGTGATCGAGTCCGCGCAAGAGCTGCTTCGATTCCTCGCCTACCGCGCTGAAATCGGTAAGGTAACCGATGCTCCCGATGCGATATCCCAGCACCGGCAGCGGCCCGTGCATCGCGGGGACGGGAATCACCTGCGCGCCGCACAATTCAAACGGCCCGGTGATGGGATGGAAATCGACGCCGGGCAGAATGCTGCCCTCCGGAGCGGTGGTTTCGAAGATGTAGGCAAAGGTTCGGCGCAGAGTGGCCAGGGTGGCCTCGGAGGCGTAGATCGGCACCGATGCGCGCTGCGTAATGTTGAAGGCGCGAATATCATCGAGGCCGAGGATGTGATCGGCGTGGGCGTGGGTATATAGGACGGCGTCGAGACGCTGCAGTCCGGCGCGCAGCGCCTGATAGCGGAAATCGGGCGTGGTGTCCACGATTACTTCGCGGCCACCGAACGAAAACAAAACTGAAGGACGGGTTCGGCGATCGTGCGGATCGGTGGAGCGGCACACCGCGCAACCGCAAGCGATCGTGGGGACGCCCATGGACGTGCCCGAACCGAGTACGGTCAATCGCAGTGGCGGCAGAAAAGCTCTCCGGAAGAAAAATTGTGGCGGCCAGCACGAAAGCTCGAAAACGGCAGACGGCTGAAAGCGAGGTCAAACGCGGCGACCGAGTGCTCGCTCCGCAGCAATCGCATCGGCGGCATGGATGCAGCCGCGCGCAAACTACGGCCGGGCCTTGGCCTTTTCGCCCATCGCCGCACTCGCGGCCGCTCGGGAAACTTCCATGAAGGTCAGTTTGAGGCTGCCCAGGATTTCGACGAGCAACTGCTCGTCGTCCGCGGCGAGGTTGCCTTGGGTCTTTTCCCGCAGCGCGTCCAGCATGTCGATCAAATCGCGGGCGCCTTCGAGGTCCACAAACGCTTTCCCGGTACGCGGATCGGCCATTCCGCCCAGAACCGCCGCGGCGTTACGCGCGAGGAAATCAACCAGCATCTGAAATCCGCGCGACGGCGCGGTGGACTCTGCCGGCAAACCGGCGGCTTCGGCTCCCGGCGCGGCGACGCCGAGACCGGGCTTGGCGCGAAACTGTTCGGGTGCGGGGGGCGCGGCCGCTTTGGCGGCCGCAGCGGTCTCGCTCTCGCGCCGCTCCTGGTCGACGGCTTCCTGGCGGAGTTCTCCCTCGGCGTTAAAGAGCCGGCGGTCTACGATCTTGAATGATTCGTCGCTCTTTTGATCTTTCAAAGAAGACTCTCCAAGAAAATCAGTTTTCAGCATAAGCAACAGCAAGTTTAGCATCCGGCAATAGCAGCTACAAGGCATGCGCATGGCGGCCCGAAGGCCGGGTAGCGGCAAGATTCAAAACACACTTTTTGTCGCTATTTAGCGATATTCGACTCTGGGGAATCATGGACATCGTCGACTCATGCCGTGCCGTGGCATGCCTCGGAAATTGCGGCTGATGAATGTACAATCCCGGCGCGTCGTTAACGGGAGGGAAGCATGGGAAAAACGCTGACCGCCGCTATCGTTTCGGTGTGTTGGGTCGCGCTTGTATCTGCGCAGGCAAAGAAGCAAGAGGATCACCCGAAGATCGTGATGGGGCTCGCGAATGAAGGTTGGACCCTGGAGTTCGACGCGCCCGGATATAAAATTGATGTCAGTGGTTTGCAACCGGACGGACGCGATTACTTCCTAGCCACGAATCCGTCGACGAACGTGACGATATCGGTCTATCTTGAAAGGGTCTCGGGCAAGCAACCGAGGATGGGTGCAAAGACAACCGAGAGCAACGGTTGTCACCGGACTTAGGTTACCAGCAGGAAAACATCGATAAAAGGGAGTCGGCGGGAATGACCATCTTGGAATACCCGATAGCGGAATTCAAAGGTGTCCCGGTACCGCAGCGAAACCTGTTTGCTGGCATGGCGAAGGATGATGTGTACGTCGATATCCATCTGTCCAAGGTGCTTTTCAAAGCCTCGCAGGAGAAATTGCTCAGCACTGTTCTGGACTCCGCGCATTTTGTTGATAAAACCTCGTCCCATTAGATTCATAGATTCAGAGAATCCCATACCCTCGTGATGTCCTAGTGATGTTCGATCGCATGGTCGACTCAGCAAGACCGATGTGTTTTGGTTGGCGCCGCCATGCGAGGCGGTGCGACAACGTCGGTTGTGATTTCTTGGCTAGTGCCGTAAAGTTGCGAGTCGGTTCCGGGAGATTTCTTTGGCGGCGAAGAGCAAGAGAATCGGGAAGAAGCGGTTGGTTGGGAGCGGCGCGAAGGTGCGGGCAAAGGTCAAAACACCCAGCCTTTCCAAAACCAGGGAAGAGTTGAGCACCCATAGAGCGGGGAAGCGTGAACCAAGACCAAAGTCGAGACACTTAATGTCGAACCTCAAGGCGGATCAATTATCGTCAAAGTTAAAGCAAAAGTCGAAGCAGCTACCGTCAGAAACTAAGTCGAAACACTTCAGGCGACGCTCGAAGGCGAAACATGTGGCTGTCCCTGAGCTGCGGAAGGCATGGAAACCTACCGCGGCGGGGGAGTGGTTCGAGAAGTTGGTGACGTTGCAGGCTACGCTTCGGGGTCCTGGCGGGTGCCCTTGGGATGCCGAGCAGACCCACGAGAGTCTGCGAACGTTTCTGATCGAGGAGGCTTACGAGACGCTGGACGCGCTGGAATCGGGGGACGCGCAGAAGTTTGCCGGCGAGCTGGGGGATCTCCTGTTGCAGGTGGTTTTTCATGCGACGCTGGCGCAGGAGGCTGGGAAATTCACGATTGCCGATGTAATTGAGGGGGTGCATTCGAAGATGGTTCGGCGGCATCCGCACGTATTCGGCACAGTGCAAGCGGGGACTTCGGCGCAAGTACTGAAGAATTGGGAGGCAATTAAGGCGGACGAGCGTAAGGCGGAGAAGAACGACAAGGCTGAGGAATCGATCCTGGCCGCGGTGCCGCGAAAGTTGCCCGCGCTGCTGGAGGCGCACCAGATTACCCGGCGGGCGGCGAATATCGGTTTCGATTGGAACGATGCGGGCGGGATATTCGACAAAATCGAGGAAGAATCCATCGAGTTGCGCGCTGCGATTCACGATCAGCGATCGCAGGAGAGCGTCAACGGCGGGTCGGCCAAGTCCCAAACGAATATTTCGCAGGGGCGCGGGGTGCACGAAGAGGTGGGAGATTTACTCTTTGCCGCGGTGAATATGGCGCGTTTTCTGGGACTGGATGCGGAGGTCGCGCTGAAATCCGCGAATCGCAAATTTCGTGGGCGGTTTGGATGGATGGAGCGGCAAGCGGCGGCTGAGGGACGGCGGCTGGCCGACGTGCCGCGCGAGAGAATGGAAGAGTTGTGGAACGAATCGAAAACTAGAACCGGAAGGGTGATTTCCGAATGAAGGGTGGGGCCAGGTTGGGGACGCCGTCGGCGAGCAAGAAGAAGTCATCCCGTGACGCAACGGCTCATGTTGCGGCGGTGCCCTTGGCACAGAGTTCGAAAACCTCGGATACATCCTCGATTGCAGTTCGGCCTTGCAGCACCGTCGCCGAGTTTGACGAGTGTGTGGCGCTCGAACACGTGACCTGGGGAGAGCAAATCGTGGTGCCCTCGGCGATGTTCGTGGTGGCGCACGAGACGGGGGGACAAATTCTCGGGGCCTTCGAGAAAACTGCCGGGGGCGGTCCGGAAAAACTCGTGGGCTTTCTGATGGCGGTTGCGGGAATCCACGGCCAGCGGATATTTCTTCATTCGCACATGACTGCGGTGCTTCCGGAATATCAGAATCGCGGGATCGGGCGGCGATTGAAATTGGCGCAGCGCGACGACGCACTTGCGCGCGGCATTGCACGGGTGGAATGGACGTTCGATCCGCTGGAGATTCGCAACGCGTATTTCAATATCGTGCGGCTGGGCGCAGTGATGCGGCGATTCATTCCCAATTGTTACGGGGTGACGGATAGTCCGCTGCATGCGGGTTTGCCTACGGATCGGCTGGTGGCGGAGTGGTGGGTGGGATCGGCTCGGGTCGGAGCGATCGTGGCGGGTACGGCGCAGAAGCCGGTGAAGGGAAGCGCGGCAGAGCGCGTGGCGCTGCCTGCGAATATCGGAGAGATCAAATCACGGGATCGCGGGACGGCTCTGAGGATTCAAACGGAACTTCGGGAAAAATTTCTGCGACTGTTTGCGGCAGGATTCACGGTCACGGGCTTTGAGGCTGGGGCTCAAGAGGTTGGTTACGTGCTCGAGGCGGGCTTCGAGGTGCGCTAGGCGACCTAAAAACTAGGTCCAGGAGAACTCTTTTCTTATGCGGGTGCGCAAGATCGACTTGCGGGAAATTCATCTGCCGCTGGTGGCGCCGTTTGAAACTAGCGTTGGGTACACTTCTCTGCGCCGGATTCTGCTGGTGGAAGTGGATGTGGACGGAACCGGTGGGTGGGGCGAGGTGACTGCGGGCGAGGACCCGTTCTATTCGCACGAGACGACCGGCACGGCGTGGCACATTATTTCGGATTACGTTTGGCCGATTCTGCGCGACGCGGAATTCGGTTCGGCCGCGCAGGTATTCGATCTGCTGGCACGGATTCGCGGCCATGAAATGGCTCGAGGTGGAGTGGAAACGGCGATCTGGGACGCGGAAGCGAAGCAGAAGAACATGCCGCTCTGGAAACTGATCGGCGGCACGCGCATCGAGATTCCTTGCGGCGTTTCGATCGGGATTCAGCCCTCGGTTGAGGAGTTGATCGCCAAGGTTGAAAAGGAACTGCGCGCCGGCTACCAGCGCATCAAAATTAAGATTAAGCCGGGTAAGGATGTCGAATCGGTGGCCGCGTTGCGCGAGCGGTTCCCGCAAATCCGGCTCATGGCGGATGCGAATTCCGCCTATACCCTCGCGGACGCGCCACGGCTCAAAAAGCTCGACGCCTTTCACCTGATGATGATCGAGCAGCCGCTGGATCACGACGACATCTATAACCATGCCGCGCTACAAAGGCAGCTCGCCACGCCCATTTGCCTGGACGAATGCATCGTCTCGGTGGAACACGCCCGCGCGGCCATCGAAATTGGCGCCTGCCAGATCATCAACATCAAGCTTGGGCGCGTGGGGGGGATTACTGGCGCCCGAAGGATCCACGACCTCTGCCTTGAGAAGGGGATTCCGGTGTGGTGCGGAGGAATGCTCGAATCGGGGATCGGTCGCGCGCAGAATATTGCGATTTCGACGCTGCCGAATTACATCCTTCCGGGGGATGTCTCGGCCAGCAAGCGGTATTGGGCGGAAGATATCGTTCAACCGGAGGTAGAGGTGACGCCGAACGGGACCATCCGTGCATCGGCGAAACCAGGGATGGGGTATTCGCCACGGCTGGACCGGATTGATGCACTTACAGTAAAACACGAGGTATTAAAGTAGTTTCGAGCCCATGCTTAACATTCGTGTGGAACTTCGTGTTTCGCTCGTTCTGGCAGTCACCGTGACGTCCGGGAGTGACGTTTTGTGTCAGGCAGAGTCCCTATTCGAATGACTGCGATGGCTGACATGAAATTCATGTGGATGTTTAAGCTCGAGAGTTGCTTTGCGGGAATTGCTGGCCGAGATGGTTGGGGCAGCAAAACGTGGCTGCAACCATTGCGGTACGAGCAGCCACTGTTCGTTGACAGTACGAAATGTGCGTGCTAGTTTCCGTCGGCGTTCCCGGTTGAGGTGCCCGCCTGCCAGATGACTACTACCCTAACTACCGAAACAGAGGTTAAAGAATTGGCTGAGACGTCGGCACGCAGACGGCGCATCGCGGTGATCCCGGGCGATGGCATCGGGAAGGAAGTGATACCCGAGGCTCGCCGAGTACTTGAAGCCGCGTGCGGGGCCAATCTGGCGTTTACCGAGTTCGACTGGGGTGCCGACCGGTACCTCAGGGATGGAACCACCTTGCCGGGCGATGCTCCGGAGATGCTTTCCCGGGACTTTGACGCGATTCTGCTCGGCGCGATGGGCGATCCACGGGTGCCCTCAAACGTCCACGCGGCGGATATCTTGCTGGGGCTGCGGTTCAGGCTCGACCTTTATGTCAATGCCCGGCCATGCGTTTTGTTCGATCGGCGGATGACTCCGCTCAAGGACCGCATCGAGAAGGACATCCAGTTCATGGTGTTTCGGGAGAATACGGAAGGCCTCTATTCGGGCATTGGGGGATTTTTCAAGAAGGGCACGCCGGACGAGGTGGCCACCCAGGAGGACGTCAATACCCGCAAGGGCGTCGAGCGGATCATTCGCTACGCTTTTGAATATGCGCGGGCGCGGGGGCTGCGGCGCGTTTGCATGAGCGATAAATCGAACGCGCTGAATTTTGCGCACGACCTGTGGCAGCGGGTTTTTCATGAAGTCCGCAAGGAATATCCGGAAATCGCGGCCAGTCACATGTATATCGACAATCTCTTGATGCAGATGGTGCGCGACCCTTCGCAGTTCGATGTGATCGTTACTTGCAACGTGTTTGGTGACATTGCCAGCGACCTGGGGGCGCAGATTGCTGGGGGGCTGGGGCTAGCGCCGTCGGGGAATATTCATCCGGGACGGGTTTCGATGTTTGAGCCGGTACACGGTTCAGCGCCGGCGATCGCCGGGAAGAATCTGGCAAACCCGCTGGGGGCGATTCTTTGCGCGGCGATGATGCTCGAATATCTAGGGCTGCCGACCGAAGCAGTTCAGATCGATACTGCCGTGCGCGCGGCGATTCGTGAGGGTAGGACTCCGTCGGATCTGGGCGGGAACCTTGGTACGCGTGAGACTGGGGAATGGGTGGCAGCACAGGTGGGTCGCAAGTAAACGGACGCGGGTCAGTTCTGATAATTGCTTTGGTTGAGCACCCCCGGAAAGATACTTAAAGATTCGGTTGAATAGCTAGACTCCACGTTAGACGTGCAATCCACAGAATCAAGAGACTGAGAGAGCCCAGGTGGAAAGGCGACGCGTGGGGCGCCCAGCCGCAAAACAGCGGCCCGTTGCAGAACGTTTAGTAAACGTATTGAGTGGGGCGGGCAGAGACCCGGTAGAACTGTGCAATTAAGACGCCTAGGAGGAATCCGCCTACGTGGGCCCACCACGCTACTCCTCCCATCGAAGCGGCGCTTACGGAGCTGATTCCGCTTAGGAATTGGATCAGGAACCAGAGGCCGATAAAAACGAGAGCCGGAATTTGGACGGTGAACCAGATAATAAACAAGGGAACCAGGGTCAGGATGCGCGAGGACGGGAAGAACACTATGTACGCGCCCAGGACGCCGGCGATCGCCCCGCTGGCTCCGATGGCGGGGATTTTTGAGCCCCAGGAGAAAGCTAGCTGGGCGACCCCTGAGCCTAGGCCACATACCACGTAAAACACTAAGTAGGTGAAGTGGCCCAAGCGGTCTTCGACCTGGCCGCCGAAGATCCACAGGAACCACATGTTTCCTAGGATGTGCAGCCACCCGCCGTGGAGGAACATGCTGGTGAGGAGCGGGATGAGGGCTTGCTCGAAGGTGACGTGATGCTGCCCGGCGAGGGCTAGCGAGACTCGGGCCGGCACCATGCCGTAAAGATTGATGAACGCCTCGGCGGCGCGGTCTGGAAGTGATACTTGATATATGAAGACGAGCACGTTGGCGATGATCAGGAGCAGGGTCATCGCGGGGAACGTCAAGCGCGGACTTAGATTTTTCAGGGGGATCATGCGTTACCACACACCGCCACGATTCCATCGAGGCGGACGGAATGCTGAGTTCGAGAATCCGTCACTGGCCGGTTACCTCGAATCCACTTGAAGTGCGTCCAGCGAAGAGATCGCACCTCGGAACTTCAAGTTACACATTGTCCGGCCGAGCTACGAGGAGCATCGGATTCGACCCGATCGCGCCTCGAGGGGCTACATTAAGCCGTGTTGAATACTTGATCGGCATATCCAACTGCGAGTTCAGAAAATACTTTACCTAGGCGCGCCCGGAATTCAATGAGGAATTCCTAGAAAATTACTTCATGTAAATCTGCGATGCGCTGCGGCTCGAAGTTCAAGCAGAAGCAGATGGTGCGGCGAGTGGTTGCAGAGGCGATAGACATTGCGCCGCAAGCGCTGCTGTGTTAAAAATTTTATTCACTCATTTTAATTTCTCGATCGCGCCAATGCTGCTAAAAATTTTGTGCGAGTTAAAGTAAAAGAGAATGTCGGCACGCCGACATATTGATGCCACTCCGCGAATCTGAAGCCATCATCTTGCAGAGTTATCCGTTGGGCGAAGGCGACCGGCTGATCAGTTTTCTTAGCCGGCGCGAAGGGCGCATTCGCGGGGTGGCGGCCGGAGCACGAAAGCCGAAGACGAAGTTCGGTTCGACTCTCGAGCCGCTCTCGTACATCCGCATTTGGTTCTTCGAGCGCGAAACACGCGAACTGGTTCGCATCACTCAGAGTGAATTGATCGAATCGTTCATGGCGCTGTATTCGGATTATCCCACCAGCGTGGTGCTAGCACTATTCTGCGAGATCACCGAAGGCGTGCTGCCGGACCGGGAACCTTCCGACCCGGCGTTTCGCTTGTTGCTTCTCGCAACTCAATCGATCAAGAAGACGGGGCGCACCGTATTGCCACTGGCGTATTTCGCGGTTTGGTCGGTAAGATTGGGTGGGTGGCTTCCGTCGCTCAAGGTCTGCTCGAAATGCCGTGGGGAGCTGGGAGTGGGGCCAGCCTATTTCACCGCGGCACATCTGGGGCTGACTTGCGAGAAGTGCCGAGCGCCGGGCATGAGGGCGCTTTCGCCCGCCGCGTTGGCCGCGGCCCGTAAAATTGAGGTTGAGAAGCTGGAATCGCTCAACGAAACCCGAGTCCCGCCGCGTGCCGCGGCTGAGCTAACCAACTACATGCTGGATATCATCGAGCATCAACTCGAAAAGAAACTGAAAACGCGATCTATGCTGGAGTCAAACGCTTGAAGCAAGCCTCGAAACTTGCCAGTCCTGCACCGTCGGCGCGCGCGAAGAAGCCAACCGGCGCGCCCGCAGACAGCGCCGCGCATAGTCTGACCTTTCAAAACCTTCTACTTAAACTTGAAACGTACTGGGCGGAGCGTGGGTGCGTCCTGCAGCAGCCCTACGATGTCGAGGTCGGCGCGGGGACCATGCATCCGGAAACGTTTCTACGGGTGCTGGGGCCCGACCCTTACAATGTGGCCTACGTGCAGCCGAGCCGGCGTCCAGCGGACGGACGCTACGGCGAGAATCCCAACCGGCTCTACAAACATTTTCAACTTCAAGTACTGCTTAAGCCTGCACCAGTGAATATTCAGGACCTTTACTTGGAGAGCCTGGTCGCGATTGGAATCGACTTGAAGCATCACGACGTTCGTTTTGAAGAGGACAACTGGGAAGCGCCGACGCTGGGTGCCTGGGGGGTGGGATGGCAAGTGTTGCTTGATGGTTTGGAGATCACCCAGTTCACCTATTTCCAGCAGTGCGGGGGAATCGATCTTGAGCCGGTCCCGGTGGAAATCACCTACGGCCTGGACCGCATCGCGACGTACCTTCAAGGAGTAACTAAGGTCTACGATTTGCGGTGGTCAGATGACACGCTATATGGGGTGGTGCGCCTGGCGGACGAGCAACAGTTTTCAACGTACAACTTTGAGTTAGCCGATCCGGTGGTGACGCGAAAGATTTTCGATCTGTGCGAGGCCGAGGCGTCGCGGCTGGTGAAGCTTTACTCGAAGTCGGAAGGGAAGGCCCGTGCGCGATTCCCGCTGCTCGCGGCGTACGAGATGTGCTTGAAGTGTTCCCACAACTTTAATGTGCTGGATGCCCGTGGCGCTATCTCGGTGACCGAGCGCGCGACGATGATCGCGAGAGTACGGCAGCTCTCGTGCCAGGTGGCAAGTTTGTGGCTGGATCAAGCACCGTTGCGTGCGGAGTTTTCCGGGGCGGTGAGCCAGTGAAAGCGCGATCTGATTTTTTACTTGAGTTAGGGTGTGAAGAGATACCTGCAGGATTGCTTCCGGGAGCAATCAAGGATCTCCAACAAATACTTGAGAAACATTTCGGCGAGTTGGGACTGCTTCATGGCGCTAAGATTCGTGCGGCGGGAGCTCCTCGAAGAATTGCGGTGATGGTTGAAGATTTGCTTTTGCGCCAAGCGGATTCGGTGAAGGAAATTCTAGGTCCGCCGAAATCCGTTGGCTTTGATAAAGTCGGCGCGCCGACCCGTGCAGCAGAAAGTTTCGCGCAAAAGCAGAACGTATCGCTGGAACAAATTTCGATCATCGCTACTCCGAAGGGCGAGTATCTCGCATACACGCAAAAGATCGTTGGACGGGTGACTGCGGAAATCTTGAGCGAGTCGCTGCCGCAGTGGATTCAGGAACTCACATTTCCTCGCGCGATGTATTGGACATCGAAGAATGGGCCGAAGTTCACGCGGCCAATTCGCTGGATCGTGGCGCTGCTGGATGCGAAAGTGGTTCGGTTCGCGCTAGGGGATGTCCAATCCGGAAATTCAACCAGTGGGCATCGCTTTCTGGGAAAGCGTTCGATTGCATTGCATGGCGTTGCGGACTACCTCTCTGCGCTTCGCACCAATTTCGTTCTGGCGGATCCCGCAGAGCGCCGAAAGAGAATTGAATCGCAGTTGCACTCCGTGCCCCATGCTCGGAAACTTCAAGTCCACGCCGATGCCGGATTGGTGGACCTCACGTCTTACTTGAACGAATTTCCGACGGTGATCATGGGAGATTTTGCTCCCTCCTATCTAGAACTACCCGACGAAATCCTGCTTACGGTGATGCGCGATCATCAGAAGTATTTCGGAGTGGAAGATAAAGCTGGAAATCTGGCGCCACACTTCCTGGCAGTGATCAATTTGGAGAACGACGCGAAGAATTTGGTGCGTGCGGGGCATGAGAAGGTGCTGGCGGCGCGATTTGCGGATGCGCGATTCTTCTGGGAGACCGATCAGAAGTATACTCTGGCAGAATATCTCCCGGAGCTCGCCGCAGTGACTTACGAATCGCGGCTGGGAACCTACGGCGACAAAGTCGAGCGCATGCGCCAGATTGCGCGATGGACGGCGGAACAGTGGTTCAGCTCCGGCTACCACCAGGCGGACGTTTCGGGCGCGGATCGCGCGGCGGAGCTGGCCAAATGCGATCTGGTTACCGACATGGTCCGGGAGTTTACCGAGCTACAGGGGATTGTGGGCGGGCTGTACGCCCAGGTGCAGGGAGAACCGGAGGCCGTGTCTTCGGCCGTGTACGATCATTACCGGCCGGTGGGGCTTGACGATCCCATTCCGCGCAATATCACCGGATGCATCGTATCGCTAGCGGATAAGATTGATTCGATCGTGGCATGCTACGCGATTGGGGCGATACCCTCAGGTTCAAGTGATCCATTCGCTTTGCGGCGCGCGGCGTTGGGGGTAGTGAAGATCATTTTCGAGCTTCAACTTCCACTTCCACTTGCGCAACTCATAGCAGCCGGTGCAAAGGCTCTTGAAGAGCGGGCACCAAAACGCAAGGTTGACCTGGAAGTTGAAGCGTCGGTACTTGAATTTCTACTGGAACGTGCCAAGTATATCCTTCGAGAGCGCCGCGGGTTCGCTTACGACGAGGTGAACGCGGTGTTTGCAGCCGGAGCGGACGATCTGGTGGATGCGGCGCAGCGCCTGAGTGCGGTGCAGGCGATTCGCAAGACCAAAAATTTTGAGCCACTAGCCAGCGCGTTCAAACGAATCCGAAAGATTGTGGAGAAGGCTGGTCCGAACGGTCCGGGCATGACCGGGAAGCTCTCCGCAGTCCGGTCGCAGTTGCTCGAAAACGGTGCGGAGAAGGATTTGCATATGGCGGCCATTCGGGTACGCGATCAAGCTACCGCGGAGAAAAGGCAGGGGCGATATCGAGAAGCGTTGGAGGCGATCGCGGAGTTGCGCCCAAGCGTGGACAAGTATTTCGATGATGTGATGGTGATGGTTGAACGCGAGGATCTCCGGAATAACCGGCTAACGATGCTGGGGGGATTATTAAAGGAGTTCTCGACGATTGCGGACTTCTCGGAAATCGTGACGTCGGATACTTAAAGTTCGAGTAGATGATTTACTAGAAGTGACGGATATTGTTGTCTGGTGCGCGAATAAGCCGCGTCCGGTCATGTGCGCGGACGAAAATTGTCATACTGCGGTTTTACTTTAAGTTGTACTGCTTGATGCGTCGGCGAGCCGACAGCTCAACGCATACCTGAGGTTCGCTGCGGCGAACGAATGAGAGGACGTGTGAAATACGTTTATTCTTTTGGAGGCGGCAAGGCCGAAGGCGACGGAGAGATGCGCGAGGTCTTAGGAGGCAAGGGCGCCGGCCTCGCTGAGATGACCCGCATCGGGCTTCCGGTGCCGGCGGGGTTCACAATCACTACTCAGACCTGCAAGTACTACCTCGAAAATAATAAGAAGTATCCCAAGGAACTCGCGGGAGAGGTGCACAAGGCGATCGAGAAGCTCGAGAAGCAAACCGGCAAGAAGCTGGGGGACGCCAACGACCCCCTATTGGTGAGCGTACGGTCCGGTTCGGCGCGCTCGATGCCCGGGATGATGGAGACGATTCTGAACCTCGGCCTGAACGAGAAGTCCGTCGAGGGCCTGGCTAAGCGCACCGGCAATGAGAGGTTCGCATTCGACGCCTACCGGCGGTTCGTGCAGATGTATTCGTCGGTAGTGATCGGCCTTCCTAAGGAAGAACTTGAAGATCGATTACGCGCGCTGAAGACTCGACTGGGCGTGACCGACGACACAAAAGTGTCCGGGGCAGGCTGGCGAGAGCTGGTGAAGGAGTATAAGCAATACTTTAAGTCCAAAACCGGCAAGGATTTTCCAGAAAATCCGGAAGAACAAATATGGGGAGCAATTGGGGCGGTGTTTCAATCCTGGAATGCCGAGAAAGCGGTGACGTACCGTCGGGTGGAGAAGATCACTGGGCTGATCGGGACCGCGGTAAACGTTATGCAGATGGTCTTCGGCAACCTGGGCGACCATTCCGGCACCGGAGTTTGTTTCACGCGTGACCCTTCGAGTGGCGAGAAGGTGTTCTACGGGGAGTTCCTCCTGAACGCGCAAGGGGAAGACGTGGTGGCCGGGATCCGCACGCCGATGCCGCTGTCGGAACTGGCCAAAAAAATGCCCAAGGTGTATCCGCAGCTTGAAAAGGTCCGCCAGACCCTCGAAAAGCATTACCGCGACATGCAGGACCTCGAATTCACCATCGAAGACGGCAAGCTGTATATGTTACAGACCCGCACCGGGAAACGGTCGCCGCAGGCTACATTCGTTATGGCCGTCGAGATGGCCAACGAAAAGCTCATTAGCCGGGATGAGGCGCTGATGCGCATCAAGTCCGAGGACATCGAGCGGCTGTTCTATCCGGTGATCGATGCGGCTTCCGCGAAGGATTTGCAGTCGCGCAAGCTCGGGACTGGGATCAACGCCGTTCCGGGGGCCGCGGTTGGGAGGGCGGTGTTCACCGCGCACGAAGCCGAAGCTTGGGCCGCCCGTGGAGAGAAAGTAATCCTGATCCGGCGGGAAACCAGCCCGGAGGACGTGGGAGGGATGTTCGTTGCGCAGGGAATTCTGACCGCGACCGGCGGAAAGACCAGCCACGCGGCGGTGGTAGCTCGCGGTTGGGGCAAATGCTGCGTGGTAGGTGCGGAAAAGTTGGAGATCAATGCTGCCGCGAAGGAAATGCGCGCCAGCGCCAAGGTAGTTAAGGAAGGGGACTGGGTCACATTGGATGGGAATGAGGGAGACGTGTATGAGGGCCAAGCCAAACTCGTAACTCCTGTCCACCCGAAGGCTTACTACACGCTGTTAGAATGGGCGGACGGTATTCGTCGCCTCAAAGTCCGGACTAACGCCGATACACCCCAAGACGCACGCAATGCCCGCGAGATGGGCGCCGAAGGGATTGGGCTGTGCCGCACCGAACATATGTTCTTCAAGGATTTTGAACATCCCGAGAACAGCGCGGATCGCCAGCTCGCCATTCAAGAGATGATTGTGGCCAATGATGTGGACGCGCGGCGCAAGGCATTGGCAAAATTGCTGCCATTCCAGAGGCGAGACTTCATCGGATTGTTTAAGGCCATGAACGGCCTGCCGGTAACGATCCGGCTGATCGACCCACCCCTACACGAGTTCGTTCCGCACGATCGGGATAAGCAGGAGGAGTTGGCGAAAAAGATTGGCGTACCGGTAGAAACGGTGATTCGCAGGGTTGAACAATTACACGAATCGAATCCGATGCTGGGGCACCGTGGGTGTAGGCTGTGTATCACCTATCCAGAGATACTTGAGATGCAGGTCCAAGCGATAATTGAGGCTGCGATTGAATGCCAGAAAGCCAAAGTTAAAGTACTTCCAGAGATTATGATTCCGTTGGTTTTGGATCGTAAGGAATTGCAAATACTTGAAGAAGCTACGCGACGCGTGGCCGATGCGATCATTGCTAAAGCTAAAGTAAAACTTGAGTATTTGGTTGGCACGATGATCGAGTTGCCGCGGGCCGCGCTTACCGCCGACAAAATTGCTGAGGTGGCCGAGTTCTTCTCATTCGGCACGAATGACCTGACCCAGACCTGTATGGGACTTTCCCGCGACGACGCGGGGAGATTTCTACCCGACTACGTCGACGAGAAGAAGGCTGGGGTCTTCAAGAGCGACCCGTTCCAGAGCTTGGACGTAGACGGTGTCGGCCAACTCATTGAAATAGGGATCCAGCGCGGCAGAAAGACCCGGCCGAGGCTGAAAGTTGGAATCTGCGGCGAGCACGGCGGGGACGCGGAAAGCGTGCGCTTCTGCCACCAAGTGGGAATGGACTACGTCAGCGCTTCGCCATTTCGCGTGCCGGTAGCGCGCTTGGCAGCGGCGCAGGCAGTGCTGGAAGAGAAGGCCCGCAAAAAGAAGTAGCGTAAGGGCTTGCATGCGCGCGTCCGTGCCGCTAGCGGTGATCCCCGTGGGGTATAGCGGCACGCTTCCGGAGTAAAACGATGGGACCCGCAGCGTGGATGCCTCGGCAGCTTTTCTGGCCGAGGCGATTCCCGATTTCGGAATATTCGGGGCCGGGTCTGCTGCCGCGTCGCCCAACCGGATAATGCGCTGCTCAACGACGCCGCTGTGGCTCTAGCCGACGCCAACATTCATTTGGACGACGCCTTGACGTATTCCGATCGCGCGGTTAGCGAGATTTCCGCCAAGTCGTCGGCCCTTTCTCCTGACGGGGCGCTGGCCGGCGATTTTCGTCTGCTCGGGCAGCTTGCGGTCGATTGGGACACTCTTGGTTGGATCAAGTTTCGAATGGGCGACGCCGAGGCGGCGAAAAAATATTTGCTGGCAGCATGGCAACTACACCAAGCGCCAAGCATCGGCGAGCATCTCGCCGAGGTCTACGAAAAGGTCGGAGAGAACCAACAAGCGGCGCGAAAGTGTGCCAGATGGCGCTAGCGGCGGCCGACCGCAACGCGCCCAACGAGAAAGTTTCTAAAGAGAAAGAGATGGATCACCTGCGGGAATTTCTCCCCAAGGCTCCTGGCGACTCTAGCCGATCCGATGGGGCTGAAGGCACCGTGGCTCTGTCTGAGATGCGTAAGATTCACATTCCCTTCAACCCTCAATTGCAGAAACTCATCGGGGCCTCTGCCCATTTTGTGATTTCTTTTACCTCCAGCTCGAAGCCGGCAAAGGTGGTCCTTGAATCCGGTGCCGAAGAGCTGTGCGGCGCCATCCCAGCCATTACCGCCGCCATGTATCCTCAAACCGTTCCGGACTCGACGCCAGCTCGCATCCCCCGTCGCGGTAATCTCAGTTGCAACGGCTCCACCAACGATGGTGGCCTGGTTCTGATGCCCGACACCGAGATGGCTTCGCCGGGATTTCAAGTCATCGGAGCCCCCGCACCGCCCCACCAACTTCCCACTCCTGGGCCTTAACGCCCAGGCTTTAACATGGGCATCCATGCAAGAATTAGGTAGTTGCGGACATCGTGCTGGGAGACCGGCCCCTGACCCAAGGATGCTGCGAACCCCCCAGTGAAACAAAGAGGAGAAATGCCGCTGACTACTCGTGACGCATCGGGACGGGCCAGCTCGCTGATTATCGGCATCTGCGGTGGTACCGGTTCGGGTAAGACGACCATCACCCACCGGATCATTGAGTCGTTCGCGCCATCCAGCGTGCTGGTCCTCCAGCAGGACCACTACTACAATGATTTCCCGGAACTCTCGCTCGAAGACCGCAAGCGGGTGAACTTCGATCATCCCGACGCATTCGATACGCCGCTGCTGATTGAGCACGTCCGGCAGTTGCGTTCGGGCGTGGGGATCGATCGCCCATCGTACGATTTCACCGCATACCGCAGGCTGGCGGAGACCGTAAGGCTGGAGCCGCGTCCGGCGATCATCGTGGAAGGGATATTGATCTTCGAAAGCGCCGGACTGTGCGAACAGATGGACATCAAGATTTTCGTCGATACCGATGCAGACCTGCGATTCATTCGACGGCTGGGGCGGGACATTCGGGATCGTGGGCGGACTTTAGATTCGGTGGTGACGCAGTACCTGGCTACGGTGCGGCCGATGCATTTGGAGTTTGTGGAGCCCAGCAAGCGGAATGCGGACATCATCATTCCCGAGGGTGGCCACAATCAGGTGGGGACTGACCTGGTGATTCAGAAGATTCGGTCATTGATTCCGCAGAGCGGGCGCAGCCGAACCGGAGACACTGCGAACGCTAGCGGCGGTGATGCTCGGTGACTTCTTCGTTATGGGCTACCAGGGCTACGGTGGCCAAGCCTACGAATAAGCCGTGCTCGACTACTCCAGGGATGTGATCGAGCTCATCGCCTAGCTTTTCGGGATCGCGGATTTCGCCGAATTCGCAATTCAGGATGTGGTTGCCCGAGTCGGTGATGAAAGGCTTGCCATTCGGTTCCACGCGCAGGGCTACCTTGGCGCCCAGCGCGGAAATTCTTCGAATCAAGAGCGGTTCGGCGAACTCGATCACTTCTACCGGAAGCGCCATGGCCCCCAGGGTGGTTACCAGCTTGGTGTGATCCGCGATCACCACGAAACGCCGGGTTGCGGTGGCCACGATTTTTTCGCGGAGCAGCGCGCCGCCGTGTCCCTTGATCAGACGCAGGTGCGGATCGATTTCGTCGGCGCCATCGACGCTCACGTCGATCTGCGAGACGTCTTGGAAGCTGACCAGCGGGATGCCCAGGCTGGTGGCCAGTTTGTGGGAGTGCGCGGAGGTGGGTATGCCGCGAATCTGCAGGCCGCCGGTCTGCACGCGTTCACCGAGGAGCTTGATGAATTCCGAGGAGGTCGAGCCGCTGCCCAGGCCGACCACCATGCCGGACTCGATGTAGCGAACGCTGGCGCGCGCCGCCGCTTTTTTTTCGTGAGTTAGGTCAGGCATGTCGCTTTGATCTCCCGTTCGCGAAGTAGAAGGGCGCAAAAACCAGATGATCTTGCTCCCCGGCGGCCTTTGGCGGCTATGTGGGCATTTTCAAAAAGCAGTAGGCGCCCAGAAAAAGAAAGATCGCATCGGGCGACCATGCCGCGAGTAGCGGCGGCAATTGGCCCACCGCGCCCATCGCCTCGAACAGCCGCGCCATCGACCAGTAAATTACACTGATGCCCACCGCCAGCGCCAGCCCGCCGATCGCGCCGCGGGTTCCCACCAGGAATCCAAATGGGGCGCTCAGGAAAATAATAATCACCGCGATCATCGGAAACGCGAATTTCATATGCCACTGTACGGTGAGCCGCGAAGCATCGAATCCCGCCTGGCGCAGGCCGGCAATGTAGTTGCGCAGTTCGCGCCAATTCATTTGGTCGTACTGGCGCACCTCCCGGCGAAAATAGGACGGGGGCTCGGTAATCTCGGCGAGCGACAGCACTTCGAAGGGAAGATAGTGGGTGATCTTTTCGCCGTCGAAGTCGCGCACCCATCCATTTTCTAGAATCCACACGCTCAGTTTAGGCTCCCACATAGCGCGGTCGGCGAAGACGCGGCGGCGCAATTGGAAAGTTTTGGGATTGAGCTCGAAGACGCTCAGGCCGCCAAATAAATCATGATCGGAATCGAAAACGTCATAGTTGAAGAGCGTCGAACCCGGCCCAAAGATCCACTGATGTGCGGGCTGAAAATAAGTTCGCGCGGGCCGGCCCTTGATCTGGTTGCGCAAAGCATCCTGGGTGCGGTTCGCGTAGGGCAAGTATGTGTTGTCCATGGCGAACATGCCCACGGCCAGCAGCAGACCCGTCAATAGTAGCGGCAAGTTCAGGCGGTAGAGGCTCACGCCGCTGGCCTTGAACGCCACCACTTCGTTGTTTTTGGCCATCACCCCCAGCGTCACCAGGACCGCCACCAGAGCGGCTAGCGGCGTGAGTTGGTAGACCAACAAAGGCACCAGATAGCCCAGATAGGAGAGCACTACCGAGCTGGGTATGTGGTTTTTGGAGATGTCTGCGAGCAGATCGAAGAGCGTGAAAGCGTCAAACACCACCACGAAGCCAGCTAACATCAGCGCAAAATAGGAAATGAAACTCCGGAACACATAAACGTCCACCAGCAACGGAAAGCCGTTCATTCCCGCCTTCTGCGCCTCTTTCCGGCCCAGCGACGACACCCGCGCGATGCTTACTGGAGCGCTCATGGCGCCGCCATTCGGAGCCTCATCGGATGGCGCCGTCTCCGCGGAAGCACCAGCAGACATCCGCTTAGTGGCCAACGTGTCCCACACGCGCGAGAGGTAGCTTTGCTTGCCGCCGTGCTCCACCCGTCGAAACAGGGTGACCGCGAAAATCGTGGTAATAATGTTGGCGGCCCATACGCCGACCGCCGGATGCAATAAACCCTGCTGGGCCAGGCGGATGCCGATCAGCAGGAGCATGTAATAACCGCAGATCAGCAGCAGGGTGAGCACCAGGGCGGAAGCGCGGCCTCCGCGCCGGGGGCGAATGCCGGCGGAAACGCCCAGCAGTGCGAACACCAGGCAAGCCGCGGGAAAGGCCAGACGGCGGTAGAATTCGACGCGCGACTCGCGCCAACCCGCGCCTTGAATTTTGAGTAGTTCGCCGACCGGGAGCTCCGCATCCGAGAGGGTCCGCGTTGTACCTTCGGAACTGCTGATGGCAATCGGTAAGTCGCTCGATCCGAACGTGCTAACGTTATAACGAAGCGGGTCGTGAGGATCGAATTCGTGGGTGCTGCCGCCGCGCAGGTGCAGCTCGAACTTGTTCTCGGCAGGATCGTTAACGACGATGGCGTCCTCGGCCAGGGTGACGCGCATGCCGGTGGTGGTACCGGTTTCGGCGAGGAAAACGCCGCGCCAGCGGGCTGCAGTGGCGGAAACGTCTTCGACGTACAGCACCGTGTTCGGGAATCGTTCGTCGAAAACGCGGGGCTGCACGGCGAAAGGGACCTGAGACGACTGGAGTTGAAGCTCCAGCCGATGGAGAGTGCGCAGCGACGCCGGACCGACCCAAATGGTAATGGAAAAAGTGAGGACTGCCGCGATGCCTGCGAGCGCGCCGACCGGAAGCAGCAAACGGCGCATGCCGATGCCGAGGGCATGAAGCGCGACGATCTCGCTATCCGCCGAGAGCCGCCCCAGGGCAATCAATACCCCGACCAAAGCCGCCATCGGGAGCGTAAACACCAGGATGGGGGGCATGGAACTGAGGAAAAGCAAGGTAATACGGCCCGCGCCGCCGGCGTGGCGGACGATCAAGTCCATCAGACGCACCAGTTGCGGGATGAAGAATACGAACGTAAAAACGGCGAGGCCCAGCAACGTGTGGGAGAGGACTTCGCGAAAGATGTATCGGTCGAGGATGCGCATGGTCGCGCCCGGCCATTCTAGCACGAGCACTCGACTTCGACCGGAGACCATCGGCCTGTGAATCCCGTCAACCTGGTATTGATCTGGCACATGCATCAGCCCGAGTACAAAGATCCAGCCAACCGAACCTATTTCCTTCCTTGGACGCGTCTGCACGCGCTGAAGGATTACTGGGGTATGGTGAAAATTCTGGAGGAATTTCCCGAAGTGCACATGACTTTCAATATCGTTCCGTCGCTGGCGGCGCAGATTCAGGAATACGCGAGCGGGAATTTCCGGGAGCCGTGGTTCGATTTGGCCTTTGCACCATCCAGCGATCTGACGCTCGGGCAGAAGCGAGAAATTCTGTTGCGTGCATTTCAAGCGAATATCGAACACCTGGTGCGCCGCTGGTCGCGGTTCGCGCGATTATTCGATGGCTATCAGGCCTTTGGGTTGGAGGCGTCCATCGCGTGTTTGGGAGTGCAGGATTGGCTCGATTTGCAGGTGCTGTCGCAGCTTGCCTGGATGGACGAGGAATACCTGTCCCACGATCCGGTGGTGAGCGCGCTCGCCGCCAAGGCTGAGGGCTACACCGAGAACGACAAACGGGCGTTGCGCGAAAAACAGCTCGAATTGCTGGGGCGGGTTTTGCCGGAGTACAGCAGCGCGGCGAAGCGTGGACAGATTGAAATATCGGCGACCCCGTTCTATCACCCCATTCTGCCGTTGCTGTGCGATACCGACGTCGCGCGAATCGCCAATCCTGGCACCCCGCTGCCGTATCCGCCGTATCAACACCCGGAAGATGCGCGCGAGCAATTGACCCGAGCCCGCGCATTCCACGAGAAGACCTTTGGCCAATTGCCGGCGGGCCTGTGGCCGTCGGAGGGTTCCGTTTCCGATCCGGTAATCTCGATGGCCGCGGAGATGGGGTTTCGCTGGTTTGCCACCGACGAAGGGGTTCTGGGGCGTACCCGCGGCCTGGGATTCGGCCGCGACGGCAGCGGCTTTCCGCAGAACGCCGAGGCGCTGTACGCGCCGTGGAAGATTTGTTATGGCGGGAACGAAATTGTGGGATTCTTTCGCGACCACTACATTTCGGACCTGATCGGATTCGTCTACAGCCGCATGGATGCCCGCAGCGCCGCGGAGGATTTTCACCGGCGGGTGCGCGCGGTGGGTGAGCGCGTATCGATGACGAAACCGGCAACCCTGGCGGTAATTCTGGACGGCGAGAATGCCTGGGAGTATTACGACAAGAACGGAAGGGAATTCCTGCGCCGGTTTTATGATTTGGTGCGCCACGATCCGGACATCCACGCGTTGACTGCCAGCGAAGCGATCGCCGCGGCTGGCGAAATTCCAGCACTGGATAATATCTTTCCCGGTTCTTGGATCAACACCAATTTCGACGTGTGGATTGGAGACCGGGAAGACGTCCGCGCCTGGGAACTGCTGGGCGCTGCACGGCGAGAGCACGAGGATGCGCTGCGGCAGGCAAGAGCGAATGCTCCGGGTGCGCGGTCCGCGGAGCAGTTGGCGCGGGCGTACGAATCGATATTAGTGGCGGAAGGCAGCGACTGGAATTGGTGGTACGGTCCGGAGCACAGCACCGCGAATGATCCGGAGTTCGATTCGCTGTTTCGCAAGCACCTCTCGGAGGTGTATGCCGCGCTGGGGCGAGAAGCTCCGAACGCGCTGGCCCAGCCGATCAAGAAGCAGCCGCAAAACGGGAAGCGCGAGGCGCCGGCACAGTACCTGGACGTCCAGGTGGATGGCCGGGAGAGCAGCTATTTTGAATGGTTGGGAGCCGGTACCTATAGTGTCGATCGCCGCAGTGGCGCGCTGCATGCCGGGGCGGGAATTTTGTCCGGGTTGTCGTATGGCTTCTCGAAGGACCGATTTTTCGTGCGGCTCGAACCCCTTCCGTCGGACGTGTCCCAGGCGGGCGAATGCGAGTTGCGATTTACGTTCTGGGACGGGCGCGAGAAACTGGTGACCGTACGGCTGGCCGGGAACTGGGTGACAGCAATTACCGTTGTTCCGGAGGAAAATCCCAACGGGAAGGTGGCCGCGGCGGCGGGGAAGATTATGGAAGCCAGTTTTGCGCGAGAATTAGTCGAGCCCGAAAACCGGAAGTCGCTGCAGCTCAGCGTTAGCGTTTGGAAAAACGGTCTGCCGGTGGACGTGGTGCCCTCGTCCGGATACATCGAAATTCCTCTCGGCGAAGATGTTTTCGCCTGGCCCTCACGGCCGGATGGCGTCACCTAAAAAACTACTTCACTGACGGTGCGAGCCTCCGCCTTAGAGCAGCGCTGGCACCGCCACTGTTGATCCTATAAGCAGTGTCGGCTCCCCAGCGAGCGAGGAGACTGGGTAGCGCTTAACACCAAGGCTCTAACGAAGGAGCCGAACATTTGGATTATAGGCTGTGATTTCGATACGCGCTATCGGCCGGTGGCCGGGATCAACCAGGAGACCGGCGAGGTGGTCGAACTTCGGTTGGAGCACGCCGGTGAAGCGCTGCGGCCATTTTACGCTGCGCTGCCGAAAGCAAGCGTGGTGGGCATCGAGTCGGTTGGCTATACGCAGTGGTTCGAGAGGTTGCTCACCGAATGGGGGCATGCGTTGAGCTGGCTAGCTGGCTTCCGCCCTCGCGGGCCTCAGAACATCTTCACCGCCAGGTCCCGCGGGTGCCGTCCGACCGGTATCAGCGTGATCAGTCCGCCCGGCGGCGAGGAAACTCCTGCGCTGAAAGTGGCCAGGGAGCGGACCACCGCGAGATCGTCGGAAACTCTGGTCGACGACCAGCAACATATCCCCTCCGGGGGTAATTAGCGAAGCGCCAGGCCCTTGCCCGACGGAAATGGGGGAGGCGACTTGGCGGGCGTCGACGGCGATGGGCACGATGTGGGAAGCTTCGGAGTCGGATACGTAAAGAATCCCAGCAAGGGCTGCAAACGTGGCGCTGGTAGGCCGAAGCCCGAGCAGCACGTAGTCGCCCACTTCGTTGGTTGAAGTATCGACAACTACCATCCCGTGCGTTTCCGGGCAGGGAATGTAGAGTTCGCCGCCGTCTGGTTTCAGGATCAGATCGCTCGGATTTCCGCCGAGCGATACGTTCGCCTGGAGCACATCGCGTCGCAGGTCCAGCTACCGAGACTTGCGGTCGGCTGCCGGAACTGACGAACGCCTTGGAACCGTCCGGCAGGATGGCCACCTGTTCCGGCGCCGGCGCAGTAGCGATCACCGCGCGTGAAGCCAGGGTATGTGGCGTCCAATAGCGAGACGGTCGAGTCGTCGCGGTTGGTCACCAGCAAGGTCTTGCCGTCCGGGGTGACCCGCGCGATCCACGGCCGGCGCCCAGCGCGGCCGCGCGCCACGACGGAATGCGTCTGCGTATCGATCGCCACGATGGAATCCGAACCGGATGCGGCGACGAAAGCGCGGCTGCCGTCGGCGGAAAAATCGATGGCAAAGGGGCTGCGGCCAGCGGGAATGCGAGTGACCTGCAAAGTGCGGACGTCGAGCACCCAAACGTAACCACCGCTGGAGCTGACGCCCCAGATTTCATTACGCTTGGGATTCGCGCGGATCCCGCTGGGATCGGGGCCTACCGGTACGTTGCGGTGGGCGCCAGGCGCACCAAATCGACCACGGTCACGGTGCCGTCGTCAATATTACCGATGTAGGCGTTCAGACGCACGACCGGAACGCAGAAAGGTGGGACGCCGCTCGCGCAGCATCTCGATGCCGGCAAACGCCAGCAGAACGACCAAGACAAAAATGATCCGGCCGTTTAGCTTTCCGGCGGAGGCCGGTGGATTTTCGCTGTGGGTGATTGTTTCCACGATTTGCCGCGCAGGCTTCGGTGGTGACTTCGGTTCTGGCGCAGATTTCGGCGCTGCGCTGCCTTAATTCAGCGAACGATGCAGCACTTGGGCGATCTGACGGACTTCGTCCACCAGGCGATCGAGCTCGGCCGGGAGGATCGATTGCGGTCCGTCGGAAAGCGCCCGGTCGGGATCGTTATGGACTTCGACCAACAAGCCGTCCGCGCCCACCGCCACCGCGGCGCGCGAAAGCGGCAGCACCTTGTTGCGTCGTCCGGTGCCGTGGCTGGGATCGACCACCACCGGAAGATGGCTTAGCCTCTGCACCGCGGGAATCAAGCTCAGGTCGAGAGTGTTGCGGGTGTGGTCCGAAAACGTGCGCACTCCCCGCTCGCACAGGATCACGTTGTAATTGCCCTCGGCCATGATGTATTCCGCGGCCATCAGAAATTCATCGAGCGTCGCGGACATGCCGCGTTTCAGTAGGACCGGTTTGCGCGTCCGTCCAGCGCTCTTGAGCAGCGAAAAATTCTGCATGTTGCGTGCGCCGATCTGGATCACGTCGGCGTACGTATCCACCAGGGCCAGGCTTTCGTTATCGATGGCCTCGGTGACAATGCCCTAGACCGAACGTATCGCGAACTTCCTTCAGAAGTTTCAGCCCGGCCTCGCCCAGCCCCTGAAAGGCATAGGGTGAAGTCCGCGGCTTGTAAGCCCCGCCGCGAAACAGACGAACTCCCGCGGCCTTGGTGCGCTCGGCGATCGCGAAAACCTGTTCGCGAGATTCAACCGCGCACGGCCCGGCGACCATGGCCACGGCTGCGCCGCCAAAGGTCACTTCGCCAGATGGCGTAGGCACCCGCACCACGGTGTTCTCTTCCTTCACGTCGCGGCTAACCAGCTTGTACGGTTTGCTTACCGGAATGCATTCCACCACCCCTGGCATCGAGACTATTGTTCCCAGGTCTACGAATCCGGAATTGCCGGTGATTCCGATCGCGGTGCGCCCCGAGCCCGGGATCGGATGAGCCTTGAAGCCGAACGATTCGATGCGCTCGCAAACCGCGCGAACTTGCTCTTCGGAAGCGTGTGCCTGCATCACTACCAGCATCGTGCGGTCTCCAGTATTTTCCGGAAGATTCCGAATCGGCCGGCGAATTCTCATTCGTCGCCGCGGCTTGGAAACGGGTCGTGATCGGAGGACCGCCAAGTAGCGATCCTCGTCAATCTCATGTGGAAACCGAAGTTTACTGCAAAGCTGCGCCAGGCTGCAAACCCCGGCGCAAGCGCGAATCCGGGCGCGTGCAGCATCCGCAGCGCCCAATTCAAAATTCAGTTTACCGGCTCGACGCGATATACTTCGCTGACCTCGACCCTCGAGATCAACTCAGGAGAAAAACATGACCAAGACCTCATGGCTCTGTACCGCGCTCTTGCTCGCATTTGTGGTTTCCGCCCCAGCGGCTCGCGCACAGCAGGATAAATCTCAGCGGCCGAGCCCGCCCGCGAAAGCCGATTGCAGCTTTACCGATGGCAAGACCGTGCACATCGACTACTCCAGCCCGCGCATGAAGGGTCGCAAAATCTTCGGCGATCTGGTCCCCTACAACCAGGTTTGGCGCACCGGCGCAAACGAAGCCACCACCTTCGTCATCGATGCCAATTTGATGGTCGGCGATCAAACCGTCTCCGCAGGCAGCTACACCCTATTCACCGTTCCGAGCGAAAAGTCTTGGACCCTGGTAGTCAGTAAGAAGACCGGTGAATGGGGCACGCCGTATCCCGGAGAAGCGTTCGACTTGGTGCGCGCCAAGATGAAGGCTTCACAATTTACGCCGCCGGTGGAGAACATGACCATCGATTTGAAGCGGACTGGCGACGTTTGCACCCTCAGCGTTTCGTGGGATAGGCACACTCGCGACCATCGGATTGGTGGAAAAGAAGTAAACGAACCGGCCGCGGGCGCGGCGCAGGGTCCAGCGCTACAGTTTTCGTCCGACAGCGACTAAGTTCTGTCCGACCGGCGGGGTGACCACGGCCTCAAGCCGCCGGACTATCGGAATCACCACGCGATCGTAGAACTGCACGCTGGAAGCGGAAATGGTGGTCCGATGCAGAACCTTCGCGGTGAGGTACCACGAAGCGATTCCGGTGAAGTTCACATAGTGCAGCCGCTCGACGCGGAATCCCGAAGCTTTCAGTTTTGCCGCCAGTTCGGGCTTTAGATAGCGTCGAAAATGACCGAATTGGGCGTCCAGCTTGCCGTACAAGCGCGGCAGAGCCGGCACAAACAGCAAAATCGTGCCGGCCGGCGCTAGGATACGGTTGGCGTCACGCAGGAACCGCTCGTCGTCCTGGATGTGCTCCATTACGTTCACCGCGGCGATGGAATCGGGCGCCTGCACCGGTCTCCAGGCGTCCAGATAGAACGGCAAAGCCTGCGCCCGCGGGTTTGCTTGCAATCGATCCCGCAAAATCGGGAAGAGATTGGCGGCCGGTTCAAGGGCAGTAAGCTCTTGCACAGCAGTACTTTCTAGTATGATCCGGGAGAAAGAACCGATCCCGGCACCCACTTCGGCGGCCCGCGGTCCTAAATAGGGCCGAAAGAGGTCCAATATCCAACGGTGGTAGTTGTTCGCGTGGTCCATGGCCGCGAGCTCCTGCCCGGGATACAACAGGGCCGTGCCTTCGGGGGAAGGGTGCAGAGCGGTCATGGGCGTGGTGGGCACAGGATTGGGACCGAATCATCTAATCCCATGCGCTAGCGGAAGTCAATCGGCGCTGAGGAATCAGTTTCCGAGCGCATTCGTATAGCGAAGGACTCGCGAATCGGTTAGAATGGGCATTCGAGCGCTAGCCGAGAGCGTACCCGTCCACGCAAACTACGCTCCGGAAGTCACTTACGGCATGTCCGACCCCGAACAACATATAGCCGAACCCGCCTACGACGTCGCTGACGAATATCGCCCCGAGCCGCCCGCCCCACCGAAAGCACCGGCATGGATGGACGGCAGCCTGCGCATTGGAATTCACACCTCGATCGCTGGCGACATCGTCCAAGCCCTGGACATCGCTCACCGCATCGGCGCCAACGCCGTCCAGATATTTTCATCCAGCCCACGCATGTGGGTACGTCCGCAAGGCGGATCGCGTATCGCGTCGGCGGATGCCACCCGATTCATCGAACGTCGAGCGGCCTTGGGCCTGGGCCCGGTGGTCATCCATTCCAACTATTTGATCAATTTGGCTTCTCCCGAACGCGTACTGCGCACCCGTTCTATGCAGGCGTTCCACGACGAGATCGTGCGTGCCATGTCCTTGAACGCGGATTTTTTGGTGATCCATCCGGGCAGCACCAAGGGCGGAGACCGCCGCTCCGGGGTTTCAATGATCGCCGAAGGATTGCGGCAGGCGGTGCGCGGGCTGAGATTTTCCGGCAACTTGCGAATCTTGCTCGAAAATACTTCCGGGCAGGGAAGTTCCATCGGCGGTTATTTTCAGGAGCTACAGGCGATTATCGAAGCGTGTCCGGGCATCCCGCTGGGCGTGTGCATCGACGTCGCGCACCTTTTCCAATTTGGCCACGATTTGCGAACTGCCGAAGGCCTGGAAGTGGTGATGCAGAAGATTGAAACGAACCTGGGCCTGCATCAGGTCTATTTGGTGCACGCCAACGATTCCAAGACACCCCTCGGATCCAAAATTGATCGCCACGATCACATCGGCAAAGGGAAAATTGGCCTGGAAGCCTTCCAGCACATCATGACCCACCCGCTGCTCAAGGGCCGGCCGTTTATTCTGGAGACTCCGATTGAGAAGGCGGGAGATGATGCCCGCAACGTCGCCACCCTGTGGAAACTCGCGGGGTTCCCGATCAACGCACCGCGAAAAAGGGGTAGCGTGCGACCGCACAAATCGAAGGCGAAGAAATCCGGCGCGAGCAGCCGGCGGAAAAAAAAGACCGCGAGTAAACAACCAACGAAAAGCAAATGAGGCCGAGTGGATTACGAACCGCAGCGTATTGAAGAGAAGTGGCAGAAAATATGGGAAGAGCAGGACGCCTTTCGCGCGGTCGAGGATCCTTCGCGTCCCAAATGCTACTTGCTGGAGATGTTGCCGTATCCGTCCGGCACGCTACACATGGGCCACATGCGCAATTACACCCTGGGCGATGCGGTGGCGCGCTACAAGCGGCTTTCCGGCTACAACGTGCTGCATCCGATGGGCTGGGATTCCTTCGGCCTGCCGGCCGAGAATGCGGCGATTAAGCGCGGTACGGCGCCTCGGGCCTGGACCAATTCCAATATCGAGCAGATGAAATCGGTCTGCAAGCGATTTGGCTTCAGCTATGACTGGAGCCGCGAAATTTCCACCTGCGATCCGGAATATTACCGCTGGAATCAGTGGCTGTTTCTGCGCATGCTCGAGCGCGGGCTGGCTTACCGCAAGAAGAGCCGGGTGAACTGGTGTCCGGCGTGCCAGACGGTTCTCGCGAACGAGCAGGTGATCGACGGTTTTTGCTGGCAGCACGACACCACCGCGGTGGAAGCCAAAGAGCTCGATCAGTGGTTTCTGAAGACTACCGCCTATTCCGACGCGCTGCTCGACGACATGGACGAACTCGTCGGCGGCTGGCCAGAGCGCGTGCTCACCATGCAGCGCAATTGGATCGGCAAATCGCGCGGCACCCACATTCGTTTCGCGGTGCAAGGCCCAGGTGATCTGCACATTGAAGTTTTTACTACCCGCGTCGACACCATCTTTGGCGCCTCCGCGGTCGTCCTCTCCGCCGGACATCCGTCCTTGCCCGCGCTGCTTGCCGACCGCCCGGGCCGAAATGGTATGGAAGCGCAAGCCAAAGCCATGGTGCAGAAAAATCTGCGCGCCGCGGACCTGGCCACCGCTCCCAAAGAGGGCTTTTTCACGGGAAGATTCGTGATCAATCCGTTTTCGGGCGAGAGCATTCCGGTATGGGTGGCCAATTTCGTCCTGGCGGAATACGGCACCGGCGCAGTGATGGCGGTTCCCGCGCACGATCAACGCGATTTTGAGTTCGTCCGAAAATATCAGCTTCCAATCCGCGTGGTGATTCAGCCGGACGGCGTTCCGCCGCTTCAGCCTGACCGAATGTCCGAAGCGTCGGTCGAGCTCGGCCGGCTGGTTAATTCCGGCCCTTTTACCGGACTCACTTCCGAACAAGCCGTCGAGAAAATGAACGCAGAAGCCGCGGCCCAAGGTTTCGGCGAGGCGCAGACCACCTACCGCCTGAAAGACTGGGGCGTCTCTCGCCAGCGCTATTGGGGAACTCCGATTCCGGTGATTTATTGCCCGGGCTGCGGCGTCGCGGCGGTGCCCGACGATCAACTGCCGGTGCGTTTGCCGGAAAACGTGACGCTGACCGGAAAAGGCGAGTCGCCGCTCGCCGGAGTTCCGGAGTTCGTCAACGTGACCTGCCCGAAGTGCGGTGGCGCCGCGCGGCGCGAGACCGACACGATGGACACTTTCTTTGATTCGTCGTGGTATTTCTATCGCTATACCGACGCGCACAACGATCACGCACCTTACGATTCCGCCAAAGCCAAGTATTGGTTTCCGATCGATCAGTACATCGGCGGGATCGAGCATGCGATCCTGCACCTGATTTACTCTCGATTTTTCTGCAAGGTGATGCGCGATATCGGAATGATCGATCACGGCGAACCGGTGAAGAGGCTGTTCTCTCAAGGCATGGTGCTGAAAGACGGCGCGAAGATGTCCAAGTCCAAGGGCAATGTGGTGGGCGCGATCGACATGGCCGAGAAATACGGCTGCGATACGGCGCGAATGTACACCCTGTTTGCCGCGCCGCCAGACCGCAGCCTGGAATGGAGCGAGCAGGGAATTGAAGGGTGCTCGCGCTTCCTCAACAGGGTTTACCGGCTGATCACCAAGCATGCCGAGCGCCTGCGAGAGGTCACGTCCTGCGGCGATTCTGCGGATTTCGCCGGAATGAACCCGCAGGAGAAAAGACTTCTGCGCGAAACGCATCAAACATTGAGGCGGGTCACCAACGATTTCGAAGTTCGCTGGCACTTCAATACCTCCGTTGCGCACATCATGGAGCTGGTAAACCTGCTGCAGGCCGAAGAGCTGCTCGACCCCGATGTGAGCCCTGGAGTGCTGAAGCGAGTCTTTGAAATTCTGGTGCTGATGCTCGACCCTTTCGCGCCGCACGTTGGCGAGGAATTGTGGGAACTGCTGGGGCACACCGGTGGAGTGGCGCAGACTCGCTGGCCGGCCTACCGCGAAGACCTGGCGCGCGAAGACCAAGTCGAAGTGATCATTCAGATCAATGGGCGCCTGCGCGGCAAAATGCTGGTCGAGCCCGGGATGGGCCAGGAAGAATTAATTGACCTCGCGGTGAATGACCAGCGAGTTTCGGTTTTGATCGACGGGAAAACCATCGCGAAAACCATCGTGGTGCCCGACAAGCTCGTGAATATCGTGCTGCGTTAGAGGACCATGGCTTCCAGCACCGCGCAGCGCCGCAAACAGCCCAGCGTATAGGCGAGGAGGATCGTGAGCGTACCCGGTGGCATCGTGGTTCTCGATTTTGGAGGGCAATACACGCAATTAATTGCCCGCCGCATTCGCGAACAGGAAGTTTTCTCCGCAGTCCTGCCCTGTACCGCCAGCGTTGACGATATTCGCCGCTATCAGCCTTCCGGCCTGATTCTTTCCGGCGGCCCCAGCTCCGTGTACGCGGACGACGCTCCGGTGTGCGACGCCCAGGTGCTGCATCTGGGCCTGCCGGTGCTCGGCATTTGCTACGGGATGCAGTGGATGACCCGGACACTGGGAGGCGAAGTGCTGCCGGCCGAGCGCCGCGAGTACGGTCCGGCGCAACTGGCGATCGAAAATGAGTCGCGGCTTTTTGCCGGAATTCCACGCGCCCTGAAAGTCTGGAACAGCCATGGGGATCACGTGGCCGGGTTGCCGCCGGGATTCCACGTAACCGCCCGCACCGCCAACGCCATCGCGGCGTTCGAAGATTCCCAGAAAAAACTCTTTGCCGTCGAATTCCACCCCGAAGTGCAACACACCGCCAGCGGCACCGATATTCTCCGCAATTTCGCGTTCGACATCTGCAGCGCGCAGAAAAACTGGAATCGCGCCGGATTTATTGCCGAGACGGTGGAGGCGATTCGCCGCAAGGCCCAGGGTGCCCGCGCGATTTGCGCCCTGAGCGGCGGAGTCGATTCCACGGTGGCTGCGGCCTTGGTACATCAGGCCATCGGCGGCCGGCTGACCAACGTCTTCGTCGACAATGGATTGCTTCGCCGCAACGAATTTGCCGAGACCCTCGAATTGTTGCGCGTCCGCCTGGGCTTGAACGTTATCGGCGTGGATGCCTCGGACCGATTTCTCACCAGCCTGGCCGGAGTCAGCGATCCGGAGGAAAAGCGAAAAAAAATCGGCGGAGACTTTATTAAAGTTTTCAGCGAAGAAGCGGGCAAGCTGGCCAGCGGCGCACAGGCTGGCGAGCCGCCGGTAAAATTTCTGGTGCAGGGAACTCTCTATCCCGACGTGATCGAATCGGTATCGGTGAAGGGCCCTTCCGCCACCATCAAGTCGCACCACAACGTGGGCGGGTTGCCCAAGGACATGCCGTTCGAGTTGATCGAACCCTTGCGCGACCTCTTTAAAGACGAAGTTCGCCAGATCGGCCGCGAATTGGGCCTGCCCAACGAAATCCTTTCCAAACAGCCGTTTCCGGGGCCCGGGCTGGCGGTCCGCCTAGTGGGACCGATCAACCGCGAACGTCTCGATACGCTCCGCGCCGCCGACGCCGTGGTGGTGGAAGAAATTCGCCGCGCTGGTCTGTACGAAAAGACCTGGCAAGCCTTCGCCGTGCTGCTCCCGGTGCGCAGCGTTGGGGTCATGGGCGACGGCCGAACGTACGGGGACACGGTGGTCGTGCGAGTCGTAGAGTCTCAAGACGGCATGACCGCAGACTGGTCGCGTCTGCCGATGGAAGTGCTGGAGAAAATATCAGTGCGGGTCGTCAACGAGGTGCCGGCGGTGAACCGGGTCGTCTACGACATCAGCTCCAAACCGCCGAGCACGATCGAATGGGAATAAGCTGGATCGATGCCCTAGGACTAGCGGTTGGCCATTTTCTGCGCGACATACAACAGCAGCCGTCGGTCGGATTCATCCAAGCGGCCCAGCACGCGCCGAAAACGGCCCAGGTAGCGAGCTTCTTTGCCGCGGCTGCCCCAGACGATATCGTCCGCCGATTTCCGCTTCGGAAGGTTCGGCAGTTCGGGCGGCTCTTCGCCGTCGTAGAAGAGCTGGTACAGGGGGACTTCCATCGCCCTGGCCAACTTTTCGAGGGTCTCGATCGCCGGAACGGTGTGACCGTTCTCGACACGAGAGATGTAACAGCGGAGAAGTCCGGTGCGCTTCTCGATGTCACCTTGGGAGAGCTTCTTGGTTTCGCGTAGTAATCTAAGTCTGTCGCCAATTATCATGGGCGACATTGTTTCATGGAAGATTTGCGTCTGCAAGGTAAAATTCAACAGGGCACTTGCTTTAGAATACCCGATGTAACCGAACCACCATGGCTAACGTCCCAACCTCGACAGCACCAGACGGCCCGCCTAAGCGGGTGCCCAGTTTCCGGGACAACGTCAAAGAGAGGGAACTAGTTCGCCTGTGCCAAGATGGCACACCGGACGCCTTTGAGGAGCTAATCACCCGTCATCAGCAGCGCATTTTCTCGGTGGTTCGCTCGATCTTACGGCGGCGAGAGGATGTCGAAGATGTTGCACAGCAAGTGTTTATCAAGGCTTTCGTTTCCATTCGCAGCTTCGACATGCGCGCCGCGTTTTCCACTTGGCTGTACAAGATCGCTGTCAACGAATGCTGGGACTATCTGCGGCGAAAGCGCGTACGGCCCCTGCTGTATGAAGCGGATTTGAGCGAGGAACAAAATCAGCGCCTCACCTCGTATGTGGCCACCGAGAAGGCGCCGGCGGATGCCAGCAAGCGCGCCGAGTTGCGCCAGACCGTGGAATTGCTCCTGCAGCAACTGGATGACGGCGACCGGCAAATGCTGGTCCTCAAAGAGGTCGAAGGTCTTTCGGTACAGGAAATTAGTGAAGTGATGGAATTGAACATCAATACCGTGAAAGTCAGACTGTTTCGCGCTCGTGCCAAGCTGGTCGAGTGGAACCAAAGACGCCAACCGCGCGCGGCCCGGGCGAGCGCGGGAAAAAGACGGGAGTAAAAACCATGAGTGAAAAAAACGGACCGGAAGCGTGTAGTGAGTTCGAGCCTTTGCTGGAAGACCTTCTCGACGGCGAGCAGGACGCCGCGGAAGCCCAGCGGCTGCAAGCTCACCTGGCCGGGTGTGCCGGATGCTCGAGCGCGCTGCGCTCCGCTCGGCAGGCATCGCAACTGCTGCGGGAATTTATCGAGCCCGCGCCGTTGCCGACCACCGGTTTTGCGCAGCGCACGATGAACGCCATTCACGCCGAAGAGGAATCGGCAGCGGTGGAAACCAGTTTCTGGAGGCCGATGCAGACCTTCGCCTGGAGGTTGGCGATGTCCGCCAGTTTCGGACTGGCGCTGCTCATTGGCTACGCCCAGGTGGTGCCTAAAGCGCCCGACGCGGGCGAAGAGATGGCCCGCAGCACTGTCCCGGCCGAAATTTTCCAGGATCCCATGTACCCGCCGCAGAGCCGGGAAGATGTGTTGTTGATGGTTTCAGGTGCAAGCGATGACCACAAGTAGTCGCAGCGGACGAACAGCGGTGGCGATAGTGATCCTGGTATTCATATTGGGGATCGTTATCGGTGCCTTGGGCGTGCACGTGTGCGATAAGCGTAAAGCGGGGGCCCAGGCGCTGACCAAGCCGTCGCGGGACGATGTGATTCAGCAAATGAGCCGCGAGCTCGATCTAAACTCCGACCAGCAGCAGCAACTGGCCGGTATTATTGACGACACCCGTGCCCGCTGGCGCACGCTGTACGCTCCCCTGGATGCGCAGCACGAAGCGATCCGGCAGCAGAGCCGCGATAGAATTCGCGCCATTCTCACCCCCGAGCAGCGCACCAAATTCGAAAGCTTCATGCAGCACGTGGACGCCGAGCGCAAGAAACGCGGGGACAACTAAGTCTTTGAGCGGTCCTTGCGCTACGCTCCCCGTGGTCCGCCGTCGCCGGTAGGTGGCGCACCCTTCGTCGTTAAGGGCGCAGATTGGCTCGTCGGCTCCGACAGCGAACGGGAAAATCGGAATAGCCCGAGAAGTTCTCATCCACCTTTAAAATCCCCCCGCATCTCAATTTGCCAGCTGAATGCCCTATAATTGACGTGTGGCTCAACCAGGAACCCCCTCCACAGAAGGAAAACAGCAAACCGATCCTGAGCGCCGCCATCGCGTGGTCATCCTCGGTGGTGGCTTCGGTGGCTTGGGCGCAGCGCGCGCACTACGCCGTGCTCCGGTGGAGGTGACCCTGATCGACCGCCGCAACTTTCACCTCTTTCAGCCGTTGATGTACCAGGTGGCCACTGGTTCGCTATCGCCAGGAGAAATCGCCGCGCCGTTGCGAAGCATTCTGAGCAAGCAGAAGAATGTCCGCGTCTTGTTGGGAGAAGCGGTGGACGTCGACCCTGCTTCGCGAACCGTGATCTTGGCGGACGGTGGTCGCTTTGAGTATGACACGTTGATCGTCGCCACCGGCTCGGAGACCTCCTACTACGGCAACGACGACTGGAAGGAATGGGCGCCGAGCATCAAGACCATCGAAGAAGCCACTGCCGTGCGCCACAAGATACTCTATGCTTTCGAGGCCGCCGAGCGGGCCTTTGATCCCCAAGAGATCAAAGCCTGGCTGACGTTTATCATCGTCGGCGCTGGCGCTACTGGATTGGAGCTTGCCGGTGCACTGGCGGAAATCGCCCGCGAAACACTGCGCCATGACTTTCGCGCGATCCGCCCGCAAGAGGCGCAAATCATTCTGATCGAAGGCGCGCCACGAGTGTTGCCGCCGTATCCCGCGGACCTCTCAGCCAAAGCGGAAAAGTCGCTGCGCAAGCTGGGTGTGGACGTGCGCACCAACGTGAAGGTGGTGCGCATCGACGGCACCGGTGTCACCGTGCAGGGCGACGCCGCGCACGAACACATCCCGGCTCGAACGGTGCTGTGGGCCGGCGGGATTGTGGCTTCGGAATTTGGCAAGCGCCTCGGCACGCAACTCCATGCGGAAACCGATCGCGCTGGCCGCATCCGGGTACTCCCCGACCGCACCGTGCTGGGGCATCCTGAAATCTACATCATCGGCGACCTCGCTCTCGGGTTCCGCGCGGATGGGCGTCAACTGCCGGGCGTGGCGCAGGTGGCGATGCAAGGAGGGAGCTACGCGGGGCGAGCGATTCGCGCGCGGCTCAAGGGCGCCAAGGCCGTGCCCCCGTTCCACTATTTCGACAAAGGCGATATGGCGGTAATCGGGCGCGCCGCCGCGGTCGCGAATATTTTCGGCCTGCACATCTCCGGGTTTCCGGCGTGGTTCATCTGGCTATTTATCCACTTGCTGTATATCGTGGATTTTCAAAGCAGGGTAATGGTATTCGTGCAATGGGGATTTCTGTATCTCACCTACAACCGCGGGGCGCGGTTAATTACCGGGCGAAGCGCCACGGATGCGAAGTCGGACGTGCCGGAAGAATAGGTCCGAGGGCGTTCCTGGCGCGCGGTGAATCTGCCGCCGCCGCGAGCTTGACACGCGGCGGCAGGCAGGATGACGAACGGCTTAGAAGGGGATATCTTCGTCGGAAATTTCTCCGCCGCCGGAACCGCCGGGATCTTCCGACACCGGAGAATCGAAACCTACGCTGTCATGGCTGCCGCCACCGCCGGCCGACGCACCGGCCGCACGGGGCGGAGCATTATCTCCGCGGCCGCCTAGGAATTTCATGGCCGTCCCGACGATCTCAAAGCTGGTACGCTTCTGTCCTTCCTTGTCTTGCCATTCGCGCGACTGAATGCGCCCCTCGAGATAAACCAGAGAACCCTTCTTCAGATACTGTTGAGCGAGCTCGCCCAACTTTCCCCACAGCACCAGCTTGTGCCACTCGGTGTGCTTCTGCCGCTCCCCGGCCTTGTCCTTGTACGATTCATCGGTAGCCAGAGAGAAATTGCATACCGCTTGCCCGCCCGAGGTGTAGCGCGTCTCCGGATCGCGGCCCAACCGTCCCACTAGAATGACCTTATTCACAGACATAGCTATCCTCCAAGCCTGTACGCAGAGTTTTCGTAAAAGCGAGTATATCCGAAGTTGAAAGGCGAGGCTCGGAAAAGCGAGGAGGAAAGCGGGTGATGCAAAGTTTGTTGCGGCAACCGGGGGAATGCCGCCAAGAAATGTCCAAGGCCAACGGAATTTTGCCGTGCCCGAGCGGCGCGGTGGATCGGGCGGTCGCGCCCCAACTATCCCGGTCGCTGGGTAGTGGCCGGAGCGACTTGCCGCAGCTTGGCATCCGCGCGATGCGCTTCGTCGGTGCCGGGGAAGCGCCGGATCACCTCATGATACTGACGAGCCGCGGTGGCCTTCTGCCCGAGCTCCTGATACGCCTGAGCCTTTTTCAGCATGGCCCCGGCAAGCTTGTAGCTCTTGGGATAATTGTTGATGACCTTGTCGTATTCGGTGATCGCACCCTGATAGTCACCTTGGCCGTAGGAAATTTCGCCCAGGTAAAACTGCGCGTTGGACGCCAGATCATCGCTGGGGAAATTCTTGATGTAGTCGGCGAATTCCTGGCGCGCCAGGTCGTTCTTGCCGCCGTTGAAATCGCGCAGCGCGTTCTGGTACAGGGTCTGCGAGGAAACCGCGCTCGGCGGCGCTCCTCCCGACATCGGCGGAGTGGTGCCCGGGCCGCCTGCCTGCGGTGCCCCGCCTGGCGCGGCGGATGGCACGCCGCCGGAAATCTTGCCGTCGATGCTCTGTAGCAAGTTCTGAATGTCGGTCAATTGCTGGGAAAGTTTCCCCACCCGGGACTGTACGTCCTGCAGATTATCGGCGTTGCCCTGCGACTGGGTGGCCAGCGCCTCGATGCGCGAGCCGGAATTGGCCTGCACTTCCTGCACGTTCTTCTGCAGTTCCTTCATGTTCGCGCTTAAGCCGTTTACCGCGTCAGACGTCTGCTGAATCATGACCTTCAGCATGGCGTTGTTTTGATCCATGGCGCTGCGCAGGTCCTGCTGGCCGTGCAGCACCTGATCCACTTGGTCTTGCAATTGCACGATTTCCCGAGACACTGCACCGGCCGGCGCAGGACTGAACAGCGCGCCGCCGACCATCGACCCCAGAAACATCGTCGCCAATCCAGTTACCACCACGCGTGTGCGCAAAGTGCTCCTCCTCCGAACCGGGAACTGCAAACCATCCCTGCAACAACCTTGTCGTGGGCCGTTCGAATACTTGAGCCGTCGAACGCTCGACGCGCATGGAATCGCCGCGTCGAGCGGCCGGGCGGTTCCATTCTAGTGGATCATCACGAAGTGCGCGCGGCGGTTCTGCTGCCAGCACTCTTCGTTGGACTGCTGGCAGAAGGGGCGCTCTTTGCCCCAGCTTACCGTCTCCATCCGTTCCGCCGGGATGCCCAGCGAGACTAGATAATCGCGAGCGGCTTGCGCGCGACGCTGGCCGAGACCCAGATTGTATTCGGTGGATCCGCGTTCGTCGCAGTGGCCCTCGATGCTGACCCGAATTTGCGGATAGGAGCGCAGAAATTCCGCGGTCTTCAGCAGCGCATCGCGAGCGTCACCGCGAATGTCCGATTTGTTGAAGTCGAAGAAAGCGTCCTTCACGTTGGCCTGGAATAGTTGATCCAGCCCAGCGCTGGCTGCGGGGCCAGGCGCTTCTTCGGGTCCGCTCACGGTGATATTGGCGGAAGCCGACGCGGTGCCGCCGGGTCCACTGGCGGTGATGGTGTAGGTGGTCGATTGCGTAGGCGTAACCGGTACCGATCCTTCCGCCGCCACTTTGCCGATACCGGGAGCCAAGCTCAAGTCGGTGGCATCTGTCGAAGTCCAGCTCAGCGTTACGCTGTCGCCGGGCTTAATCTGAACGGTGGACGCCTTCAGGGTGACGGTAGGCTGCGCCGCCGAAGGGGGAGGAGCCTCCTCGCCATGCCGGGATGACGGAACGTTCTTCTTGCATCCGCCAACCAGCGCGATGATTCCAAGCGCACAAGCAACAACAGCATACCTGCGTGGACTAAGATTGCGCATTAACAAGTCTCCTTCGATGCGACCTCGCCCTTCGAGCGGCCAGGCAGCGCAGCGTGGTGATGCGTCTCACGAAATACTAGTATAACCAGAACTACCGCCACAACGATCTGCTCTGTTGCAATCCGGTCCCATAAAGCAGCTACTTGGTGGACCAGTTCGGCGATTCATTCTCGCCCGAAGTTGTCAGCTGCCGCGGCTGGCTGCCATCCGCCAGCATCGACCATATTTCTCTTTTCCCGGTGCGCGTCGATTCGAATACCAGGTGACGCCCATCCGGAGCCCAACTGGGCCGCTCGTTGCGCCCCTCGTCTCTGGTCAGCTCCACCAATTGGCCGCTGGCGATATCCATGATATAGATGTCGAAATTTCCCGAGGGACGCCGCCAGCAGAACGCTAGTAGTTGCCCGTTCGGCGCCCACGAGGGATCCACCACGTAACCTTTGTCCGCCATCGGGATTCTCTGCACGTTGGTTCCGTCCGAATTCATGGTGTACAGCACCGGATCGCCCGCTCGATCGCTGACGAATACAATTTGGTTCCCGGTCTTGGGATTCCACGCCGGAGAAGTATCCACTCCGTTGGAATACGTGATTCCGTGCGCCCTTCCACCGTCCGCGTCGGAGAGAAAAATCGCCGGCGAGCCGGCCGAACTGGACATGAACGCCAGATGCGTGCCGTCGGGAGAAAATGCGGGCGAGCTGTTGGTGCCGCGGAAACGCGGAAACGAAATCAGCCGATTGGAGTCCAGCGAGTACAGGCATATTTGCGCCGAGGTCACCGAACGATACGGCACGTAGCAGGTAAATGCGATTCGCGTCGAGTCCGGCGACCACCGTGGGGTGAGTGCGATCGACCTCAGGTGGGTCAACTGATGCTGGTTGCCCCCATCGTAGTCCATCACCCAGATTTCCTTGTTCCCGCCGCGCGCGCTCACGAAGGCGATCTGCGTGTTGGCGATCCCCGGGAGGCCGCCGCTCAATCGCGCGACGATGTCGTCGGCGAATTGATGTGCCAGCCTGCGAGCATCCGCGTCGGTAGGCGCCCCGCGATAAATTCTTTGCAGTACCGGAGGCGCGGTGGGATTGTGAACGTCGAAAAGATTGCCCGAGGCGGCAAGTCCGCTGGCATCCACCGCCAAGTTGCCGAACGCAACCATGTACGCGTTGGCCGGGGCCTGGCTCCAGTCCGTGGCCCTTAATTCGCTAGGCTGGCTGGGGACTTGGGTCGGATAGAAACTGGGGCTCACCATCTCGAGGATCCCGCAGAAGTCCAGATCCTTCCACAGCACGTCGTGGAAAACCTTCTCGAGGGGCTCGGCCTGCGCCGAACGTGCCGCAAATTCCGGAACCGCCAGGCGCGCCTTGTCCACCCCAAGCCCGGTGCCGGTCTTGAACCAATCTTGAGCAGCCGCTGGGCGGGGGGCGATCGCGGCGCAAATGGCTATGATGACGACGAAAATGATTCGGCTATTTCTAAATTTATTCAATGTTCCGCCTCTTTGAGATTGCTGGTGCGTCCTACCGTTTGAAATCAAAATAGAATTCCACATTTACGTAACTTCCCGAATAATCATTGGGCAGCCGCTGCACCGGACTAGCTCCCAGCACCGCACGCTTAGCGGTGTTGTCCACCGAAGCGTTTCCGCTCGATTGCGTCACCTGAATATTCGCAATCGAGCCGTCGCGCATTATCTGAAAGGTGACCACCGCGCGCGGGGCAAAAGATATGCTCGGATCCACGCTCGATTGCAGCCAGTTCGAACTCACCCTGCCTTGCACCGCTCTCACGTACCAATCGTACTTTGATGCGAAATCGCCGCCCCCGCCCGGGCCCGTGAATCCCATCCCCGCTTGGGTGGCTTTTCCCGCGCCTACCGCGAAGGAGGTGGTCGGCACCGTTGGCGTGCCCCCGCCGCCGTAAGGCACTGCGTTCGGCGGTGGCGGATGCGGATTCTCCAGAACTTTCGACGGCTTGGTCACGTATTTCGGCGGTGGTTTGAGCTTTTCAAATTTCGGAATCGGTATCGCGTCATTTTTAATCTCCGGCGGCGGTATCGGTTCGGATTTGTAGAGACCCTTGGAATTATCCACCACGCGATTCTGTGACTCGACCTCCGGCTTTGGCAGCGGCACTGCTGGTACATTGCCCACCAGCCCTACAGAGATAGAGCCTCCAGCGCCGCCCCAGGATTCACCTTGCTTTCCGTGAAAGAAGGGAATCAGCAACAGCGCGCCAATCGCCGCGTGCAGCACCAGAGACGCACTGAACGGTGCGGTGAGGCTTGGCGCTGGCTGATCTTCCGCGAAGGATTCCATAGTTAAGGCGTCTGCGCGCTCTCCGAGAGCGGCTGGGTAACCACATTCACATTTACGATGCCCGATTGGCGAAGAGCGTCAACCACCGTGGTGAAGCTGCCAAACGGCACGGTTTCGTCGCAACGGACGTACACCGATTGATGCTGGATATCGGTCGATTTGGACTTCACCTGATCGCCGAGATCGTGAATATTCACCGGGGCATCGTCCAGGTACACCCGCTGGGCGCGGTCGATGGTCACCACCATTCGCGGCTCCGAAATTTCCTTCACCGTTTTCGTTTTGGGCAGGTCTACTTCGATCCCCGATTGCAGGATCGGTGCGGTGATCATGAAAATGATCAGCAACACCAGCACCACGTCGATGAACGGCACCATATTGATTTCAGAAAGCGTCGAACCCGAATCTTGTTGGATTTGTGGCATCGGAAAAACCTTCGGTTAGTTATAAAACGTCTCGACCTTGGACACGAATTCCATGGCGAAGTTATCCAGGCGCGTGGATATGCCCCGGATCTTTGAGAGGTAGTGGTTGTAGGCGATCACCGCGGGAATCGCCGCGGCCAGCCCGGCAGCAGTGGTAATCAACGCTTCAGCGATGCCCGGAGCCACCGCGCGCAAACTAGCCGCGCCGGCATCTCCCAGGCCTGCGAACGAATCCATCACGCCCCACACCGTACCGAAAAGTCCGATGAACGGCGAAACCGAGCCGGTGGTTGCCAACCACGACATATATCTTTCCAATCCGCGGATCTCATCGCTGGATGCCACCCGCATGTTAACGAAGATCGCTTGCGGATTCTTAAGTTTGTGCGTTCCCGCCGGGGAAGCAGTGCCCTGGGTCTGCGCTTGTGCCAGTTGCGCGTTGAATTCCCGGTATCCCGCTTCATACACCCGCACCAACGGCGACGACCCGGCCGCCAGCCGAAGCGTTTGTGGATCGGGAAGGGAACGGCTCGACCGAAAAACTTCCAGAAGTCTTTTGGTTTGGCTCTCCAGTCTGCTGAACGAACCACTCTTTTGAAAAATGATCATCCAGGAAACGAAGGAGAGAAAGAGCAGGATGCCCAGTACGCTGCGTGCCACCAGGCCGGTCTGATCGATTAATGTGTTCAGATGGCCGGAAATGAAGACCGAAGCAAAAATTAAAATCGTTTCCCCCTTCATACGGTTCGTAGCTGGACAAATCCAACCTAGCACACTCTATAGGAGGGTTCAAACCAATCGAACAACATCGGTAATGTAGTGTATGTCGATCAAGACACATGGCCATAGCGTTGCGACGCGCAAAGAATGCACTCGCAACCGATCCGCACGCACGAACTACCGAGCGCTTCTGGCTAAGGCCCAGCACTTGTGCCTGCTGCGATCCGTCCACCGATCAATGATTGGGGCTCACCGCCGGCGGGATCCAGGATGAGCCGGCGAGGGTTGGCGTCAGCATGCGCGAAGTCCAGACTATCGGTCAGTGAACCGGCAACCACGGCGAGCGGTCCGTTTCCGACTCGACCCAGATTGCCATTGTCCTCAACGAACCGAATCAGCGACAACTGATCCGCGAGGTGATAATCCACGTAGGTTACTCGCGCCAGCGGCGAAATAGTTCGAAGCGGCCGCCGCGGACCACAAGCACCATGATCTTGCTGGCCGGCTAACGACCCCGCACCGTAAAAGCATTTCGTTGGTTCGAGAAGCGCTACCTGCCCGGTGCGCGAGTCCCCTCGCGATGGTCTACCTCAACTTGGAACGCCACCAGCAACACTGGAAACACATACCCCGATGCTGATAGAATGTAGCCTCGTGGTCTTCAGCTGGGCGACTGCTACCTCTCTCCTGCAACTGCGGTCGGGCGATTCAGCCGCGAACGGGCCGCGGCTAACACAGGTCCCGAAGGCCTAGGAGGACTGTGTCATGCGCGCACCCAAGCGGCTCCTGCCGTTAATATCACTCTTGCTCAGCGTGGCTGCGGTTGTCGGAGGGTGCACCGGCAGCCCGACGAATAGCGGTGGTGGCGGTGGTGACGCTGCTCCGGTCCCCGCAGGACCGCCACAGATCACCGGCCAACCGTCGAACGTGTCTGTGACAGTGTCAACGACCGCGACGTTCTCGGTGGTAGCCACGGGCAAAGAACCGCTTACCTATCAATGGTCATTGGGAACCACGACCATCAGCTCAGCTACCTCGCCGGACTACATCACTCCCCCGACGGCCCTGACCGATAGCGGCGACACGTTTACGGTGACGGTGAGCAATTCCCTCGGAAGCGTAACGAGTTCCGTCGCGAAGCTCACAGTCACCGCGGCATCACTGGATGTCACCACTTATCACAACGATCTAGCACGGACCGGGCAATATTTGAGCGAAACAACGCTGACCCCGACCAATGTGAACTCCAACACCTTTGGATTGCTGCGTACGCTGCCCGTCGATGGACGGGTAGACGCGCAACCGCTGTATCTCAGCAATGTGACCATTGGCGGAGTCGCGCACAACGTGGTGTACGTGGTAACCGAAAATGATTCAGCGTATGCGTTCGATCCCGATTCGGGCACGCAATTGTGGCAAACATCCGTGATCGGAACGGGCGAAACGTACGGCAGCAGCCCGGGCACTTGCACCGCGCAAATCGGAATCATGGAGACGCCGGTAATCGATCGCGGGGCGGGGCCTAACGGTGCCATATATCTGGTGGCCATGACTAAGAATGTCTCGACCAACACCTACTACCAAAGGATCCACGCCCTGGATATAACCACCGGTGCGGAACTGACCAGCTTGGGAAGTCCGAAAGCCATCACCGCAAAATATCCCGGACAAGGCTCGGGTAGTTCGGGCGGCTACGTCTCCTTCGATCCAGCCCAATATAAGGAACGGGCGGCGTTGTTGTTGCTCAACGGGGTTGTCTACACCACGTGGGCGTCGCATTGCGATACCGAGCCCTACACCGGGTGGGTGATCGGATACAACGAGAACACCTTGGCGCAGGCGGTGGCGTTTGACTATATGCCCAACGGGGCGCAGGGATCGAACTGGGCGTCGGGCGCGGGGCCCGCAGCGGACCGATTTGGCAACATCTATTTCCTCTCGGCGAATGGAACGTTCGAGACGGACACCAATGAAGACAACTTTCCGTCGAAAGGGGATTTCGGGAACGCATTCCTCAAACTGCAACTCAACGGCTCAACGATGAGCGTGGTGGACTACTTCACCATGCACAACACGCTCTTGGAATCAGCGGCCGACGAGGATTTTGGTTCAGGCGGAGCGATGGTGCTCCCGGATGTAGAGGATAAGTACGGCAACCTCCGGCATCTGGCGGTGGGGATGGGCAAAGACGGGATCTTTTACGTGGTCGACCGCGACTCCATGGGGAAATTCAATGCTCTTTACGACGATATCTACGAGGAGCTACCGGATGTAGCGCCGCAGGGCGGCTTATACGGCGCGCCGGCCTACTACAACGGGGTGGTCTACCTCGGTGGGGTCGGGCAACCACTGGAGGCGTTCCCGGTGATGAACGCGAAATTAGCGCCGGTTTCTTCAACCAGCAACGTGTCATTCAATGCCCCGGGAACTACGCCTTCTATTTCGGCGAACGGAAGTACCAACGGAATTCTTTGGGCCGTATTGTTCATCGGCGGCGGTCAGAATAGGACGTCCCTCGCAGTGTTATATGCCTTTCCAGTTACGCCTAGCGGTCTGGGTCCAGAAATCTACGACAGCAGCCAGGCGGGCACGCGAGACCAGTTTTCGACCGTCACATACGTTGTACCGACGGTTGCCAACGGGAAGGTCTTTGTAGGCACGCCCAACGGAGTGGCGGTGTTCGGATTGTTGTGAACTCGAGCCTTCGCCGCGACGTCGGCCGATGAAAATGCTGCCGCTGCCGGGTGCATCGGTGCATCCCGCGATACCGCCGGCGCGGCGCCCGACGGGCGCGCTGCTCGCTGTGTTAGAATACAATTTCCAATGAGCGAGCGAATCGATGTTCCTCTGCTGTCTCTTCAGCGGCCAGTTTCTCCCGCTTTTCCCGCGATTTTCGCCGGCGAGCCTGGCGCCAGGACTTCATCGGAGGCCCCTTCCGCGGCTCCCGGAAGCGGCAAGTCTTTCTTCATTGAAACATTCGGCTGCCAAATGAATGATCACGACTCCGAAAAGGTAATCGGGGTTCTCCTCGGCCGCGGCTACCACCGCGTGCCGACCACCGCCGAAGCCGACATGGTTTTCTACAATACCTGCAGCATCCGCGAAAAAGCCGCCCACAAAGTCTTCTCGCGCCTGGGCGAATTTCGTTTCGGCTCGGAAAGCAAAGTGATCGCCGTGCTCGGCTGTGTAGCCCAGCAGGAAGGCGAAAAGATTTTCGAACGCGCGCCGTGGGTGCGTCTGGTATGCGGCTCGGCTAGCTACTCCCAACTTCCCGAACTGCTGGGCCAAGTGGAAACCGGCGGGCGCCGCGTCACTGGCCTGAGCTTGGATACCGACGAAACCTTCGAAACCGATTTGACCCGCCGCGACAATCCTTACCGCGCTTATCTCACCATCATCGAAGGCTGCGACTACGCCTGCGCCTACTGCGTGGTGCCGCGCACCCGCGGCCCGGAACGCAGCCGTTCTAGCGAGGCGGTGCTGCGCGAAGTCCGCCAACTCGCCGATTGCGGCTACTCCGAAATCCAGCTGCTCGGCCAGACCGTGAACTCCTATCGCGATCCCGGACCGCGCGGCTGGGACTTTACCGCCCTCTTGCGCGAGGTCGCCGCCGTTCCGGGCATTCGCCGCGTCCGCTTCACCACTTCGCACCCCAATGATTTTCATCGCGAGATCATCGAGGCCATCGATGAAGTTCCGGCGATCTGCGACCATATCCATCTTCCGGTTCAGGCCGGTTCCGATTCCATCCTGCGATCGATGGGCCGCACCTACACTCGCGCCCAATATCTCGAAAAGATTGCCTGGATTCGCGCTGCGCGCCGGCCCATCAGCGTCACCTCGGACATCATCGTAGGATTTCCCGGCGAGAGTGAATCCGATTTCGAGCAGACCCTCAGCCTGTTGGACGAGGCGCAATACGATGGCGTCTATTCTTTCAAATATTCCCCGCGCCCGAATACCCCGGCGGCGCATATGGCCGATCCCATCCCCGAAGAAGAAAAGGAACGGCGCCTCGCCGTCTTGATGCAGCATCAGCGCGAATTGCAGATTCGCCAGAATGAGGCTATCGTCAGCCAGACCCACGAGGTCTTCGTCGATGGCCGCCACGAGTCCAAGAATCAGTGGGCGGGGAAGACTACCAGCAACCGCTTGATAGTTTTTTCTTCGCCGCAAGCGGCCCTTTTGGGACAATACTTGCAGGTGAAGGTTACTCGGGCCGGGCCGAACAGCTTCGTAGGCGAACACGTCCTTTGAGTTCGTGGAGGCTATGATGGAACTCGAAGTCAAAATTCGCGGCTTGATGATGGACCCGGTCACCAACATGCCGGTGGTGGTGTTGAAGGAAACGCAAGGCACTGCGGTATTGCCGATTTGGGTGGGAATCTACGAAGCCAACGCCATCGCCCTGGAAATCGAGAAAGTCCAGACCCCGCGGCCGATGACCCACGACCTGCTGAAAAATGTTTTGCTCGGTCTGCAAGTTCGGGTGCACAAAGTGGTGGTCTGCGATTTAAAGGAAGACACCTTTTACGCACTGATCTGGATGGAGCGCGACGGTCAGATGATGTCGGTCGATTCGCGGCCCAGCGATGCGCTGGCGCTCGCGCTTCGTTTGGATTGTCCCATTTTCGTTGACGACGAAGTGCTCAGGAATTCGCACCAGGCCTCGGCCATCTCCGAAAAGAGCTCCAACGAAGAGTTGCGCAAGTGGCTCGAGGGCCTCAACGACGAGGACCTCGGCCGCTATAAGATGTAGAGGGGCGGGTGCGTTCAGCCCTTCCTCAGACCCGTTCTGAGCCCTTTCGCCCGCCCTGGGCGCATTTTCTCCTTGCAGAGTGCCCCCTGATGTCGGTACAGTTTGCCTACCTGTAGTATGCATTCGCCGGGCCGCAACTACGTATTGGCCTGGACTTGCTACATAGGGAAGGAGCTGGAGCGCGCTTGACCTGCGTCCTCGCCGTCGCGAACCAGAAGGGTGGAGTTGGAAAGACCACTACCTCCATCAATCTCGCCGCCGCTATTGCCCTTCGCAAAAAACGAACCTTGCTGATCGACCTCGATCCGCAAGCCAACGCCACGATGTCGTTTTTCGAGCCCTCCGATTCGCAGCAGACCATGTACGAGGTTTTCGGCGATCCGCCAGTCCCGCTGGCCGGCGTCATTCGCCCCACCAAGGATCCTTGCTTGTGGGTGGCTTGCGCGCGTTTGGCATTGGCGCGCCTCGAGCAGCAGTTGGCCGGACAGTTCGACGCTCCCTTCAAGCTGAAGGACGCGCTTTCCCCAGTCCTCAAGGAGTTCGATTACGTGGTCATTGATACTCCGCCGGCGCTGGGGATTCTGACGGTCAACGCCCTGGTGGCCTCCACCCATCTGCTGGTTCCGATTCAAGCCGCGTATTTCGCCATCGAAGGCACTGACGACTTGCTCGAAACCTACGGCCGAATTCGATCTCGCCCTAACCCCGCCCTCAAGATTCTGGGCGTGGTGATCACTTTGTACGACAAGCGAACCAATATTTCACGCGACACCCACGAGCAGATTCGCGCGGTATTCGGTTCGGCGCTTTTCAAAACGCGTATCGGCAAGAACGTGCGCCTGGAAGAAAGCCCAGCCTACAAAGAAACCATCTTCAGTTTCGCGCCCAAGTCGCCCGGCGCCGAAGACTACCGCAAACTCGCACTGGAGGTTATACAACGTGTCGAAGAGGATCGGGTTACCCGTCACTCTCAAGATGCGGCATGACGCCCATTACGTAGAGACTCTCGCCAGCTATAGCGGCGCATCCATCGGGCGCATGATCCCCATCGATAAAGTTCGTCCCAACCCCGATCAACCCCGGAAAATGCTCGGCGATCTCCGCGAGCTTACCGACTCGATTCGTGAAAAGGGCGTGCTCGAGCCTTTGCTGGTGCGTTTCAATCCCCGCGAAGATTCCTATCACATTATTTCCGGCGAGCGCCGCTACCACGCATCGCGCGCCGCGGGTTTGCACGAAGTCCCATGCATCGAAAAGATCGCCGACGACGCGGAAACCCTCGAACTCGGCCTGATTGAAAACATTCAGCGCAAAGACCTGACCCCGTTTGAAGAAGCGGACGGCTTGCAGCGCCTGGCCGATCATTTCGATTACACTCACGACGAAATCGCCAAGAAGATTGGCCGCGCCCGTTCGTCGGTCACCGAAGTGCTGTCGCTGCGAATCATTCCGTCCAGCATCCGCAATGTGTGCGTCGAGCACGGAATCGTCTCGAAATCCCTGCTGCTGCAGATCGCCCGCCAGCCCAGCGAGAAAAGGATGCAGGAGATGGTCGACCGCATCATTCAGGGCGGCCTCACCCGCGACGAAGCGCGCCAGGTCCGTAAGGACGAAAGCCCTGCCACCACCGATCGTCCCAAGCCGTTCCTGTTCGATTTCCGGCCGCAAGACGACGCCTTCCGCCTGCGCATTCAGTTCCGCAAGTCGCAAGTCTCGCGCGAAGAGTTAGCGAGCATCCTGCGCGAAATCCTGCACGAACTGGAAAGTGGATCGGTATCCTCCGCCGCGTGATCCCGGGGACGTTGCCTAGCGTTGGGTTTGACGTTGTGTGTCGCCTTGGGTATTGATCCAAGCTTCCGCTCCTTCTGGGTGCCGCACTCTTCCCTGTCTTTGGCAAGGGTGGGCGTTTTGATTTCCGGTCCGACGGTTTTGTCTTTTCCGCTTGCCCCACGCTTCGTGCTGTCCGCGAAGGGGTGGGCGTCTAGACCTTCACCAGCGAACCCACGCCCGCTGAGTTAGCGTCATGCTAGAACTCACCGAAAAACACCTAGCCGCCCTGCACCGCCTCCGCGAGAACCACTTCGAAATCGTAGCCTTCCCGATGTACGCAAACCATGTGGGCATCCGCAGAGGCGAGTACGCGCTACTGCTAGCCACCGCGGACGACTCGCACTTCCAAATATTCGGCGACCCCTCACTCCTGCTAGGCGAAAATATTTCCGTCCGCATCCAGCGCGATGGAAAGCAGCTTTTCGTCTGGAAAAAGAGCCAGACCGCAGCCACGCCCGAGCGCCTCGAAGCGCTCGCTCAGTTCCGCGCTGAGGTCCTCCGCATTCTAGCCAGCCTCGCATAGCACCGATAAAAATCGCCAGTTTCGCGGCGCAGTTTGATTTTCACAACCCTTTCGACGCAAACTAAACCATGGAACCAATTTACGATTTGCTGTGCATCGGCGCCGGACCCACCGGCCTAGCCTGCGCGATCGAAGCGAAACGAGCCGGCTTGCGCCCGGTGGTAGTCGACAAAGGCTGCCTTTGCAATTCGCTCTACCACTATCCCCTCAACATGAACTTTTTCACCACCGCCGAACGCATGGAAATCGGCGACATCCCGATGACCGTCGGCGGCGATAAGCCCACCCGCACGGAAGCCCTGAAGTACTACCGCAAAACCGTAGAACATTTCGATATCGAGCTCCTCCTGTACTCCCACGTAAGCGGCATCGACGGCAGTGACGGCGCGTTCCGCGTGTTTACCCACTCCGCCTCCGGAGAAAAAACGATGCACGCCCGCAAGCTGGTGGTGGCCACCGGCTACTACGACCGCCCGAATACGCTGAACGTCCCCGGCGAAGATTTGCCTTTCGTCTCTCACTACTTCACCGACCCTCATCCTTTCTGGCGCTTGGAGGTGGTCGTAATCGGCGCAAAAAATTCCGCCGCCGAAGCAGCCCTGGATCTTTTCCGAGGCGGCGCGAACGTAACCCTAGTCCATCGCGGTCCGACAGTGGGGAAGTCCCTGAAATACTGGGTAAAGCCCGACATCGAGAACCGCATTAGCGCCGGCGAGATTCGCGCGATGTTCAACACTCAGGTGCAGGGTTTTGAGCCAGGGCTGGTCCACATCCGCGACGCTAACGGCAACGGCGGCGAGCAATCGCTGCCGGCGGCAAAAGTGTTCGCGATGACCGGCTACCACCCCGATTTCTCCTTCCTGGAAAAATTGGGCGTCCATTTAGATCCAGTCACTCGGCGCCCCGAAGCCGATCCGAAATCCTTGGAGAGCAACGTCCCCGGCCTCTACGTAGCGGGAGTGGTGGTAGGCGGGCTCTTCACCGGCGAGATTTTCATAGAAAACGGCCGCTTCCATGGCAAGCAAATCCTCTCGCACCTAACCGGCAAGCACGACCCGCTGGGTCCCGCGCCGGTCAGCCCCCCCGGCGAGTAGTTTTTGCAGCGGCCGCCCAGCGGCGCGGCAGAAAACCAGCTCGACGCCGCAACGAGAGTGCCGTGGTGCTGCACGTGAGCCGCCACCGTTGCTGCGGGGTGCCCTCACGGGCCGGTTTCACACCAGGGTTCTCTAGTTCCTTTCCTGTATTTCGCGGCTACCTACAGCCCTCTTTTTCGGAAAACGTTCACGACTTGCGCTCGCCTTCGATGAGTTTCTGCAGCACGATTTTCAGCGACACTTGTCCTTTTCGTGAGCCAGTCTCGCCGCTCTCAAGTTCAATCCATCCTTCGTTGAAACCGTCGAGCATCCGAATTCGGGGCATAGGGTCCTTGATACCCTGCGATTTGAACAGCGCCTCCCAAGTCTCGCGAGGCACCGCTTCCATTCTCACTGGACGGCCGAGCAGATCCGCGAAGGTGGCGGCGACCTCGTTAGGGGTCACCCGATGCGGCCCTTCCAACTCGACGACTCTCCGGCCGTTCCACGTTTCCTGGAGCAGCTCAGCCGCCACGCGCCCGATGTCGGCAGTAGCAACCATCGGTACCGGCTTGTCGAGCGGCTGCAGAAAGCTCGGAATCACGCCGTTGTTGCGAGCCGGCGCCACGTCCCAGCTGGAGTTCTCCATGAACCAGGCTGGGCGCAGAAAAGTAATCGGCGTCGGCAATCCTCCAAGCACTTTCTCGATGATGCTGTGCTGCGTGAGCAGGTTCGGTTGGGTCGCCTGCGCGCCGATCGTCGAGAGGTACACCACTCGTCCCGGGCGCGCGGCGTCGAGCGCCGACCGCAACGCCTCCGCAATCGCACATGCCTCGCGAAAACCAGGCGACGGATCGAAGTTCGGCGGCACCAGCACGAAAACCCCGTCGCTCCCCTGAAACGCCGCCGTGAGCGCCGCCGGGTCATTGATATCCGCACGGGCGAGGCTGCACCCACGCTGCGCCCACGCTTCGCATTTGCGCACGTCGCGCGTCACGCCACGGACCGTCTGATGCGCGGCCATAAGGTTGCGCGCCACCTCACCACCAACGTTGCCCGTGATTCCAGTGATCGCAAACATTTGTACACTCCTCCTAAACCCTGAAAACGCGCCTCCGCGCACAGAATGCCTGGGCGCTCGCCCGGCAAAGACCATAGCCTATCTTCACCGAACATCCCGGATCAATTGGGCTGCGATCTTAGAACGGTTATGTCCCCCAGATTTTGAATTGCATTCGTGCCTGGTGAACCTATTTGCGGGCGATGGAAAATCGTTGGTTGGAGTTTTGTCCAGGAGAATATTGGCGCCGGACGGCGCGAAACAAACCAGGCCACCTCAAAAAACGTTGAAAATCCAGGTGCGGAAGCGACAACTGGGGCACCCACTTCGCTTTGGTCAGCACCCCGGGCCCCGTCCCGGATCAGGGGGCGCCAAGGTCTTATGTGAGTTTTGTCCGCCGCGATTGTCGCGGCCACGAACATCAACCTACCTGCAGTCGCAGGGAGCGGCGGTCGCCGCGGCCGTAGCTGTCGGTTTTCTGCAGCCGGCCGCGACGGCCTAGTTCGAAGTGGCCGCGCTTCGCTGGACGAATTTGGTCTCCGCTGCTATCCCGAACGCTTCCAGCACGCCGGCTTGCACCTTCTCGCAGACGGCGTTGATTTCATCCACGCCGAGGTTTGCGGCGCTGACGTGATACCGCAAGTTGCGCTGCCCGGCGGGAGTTTCCACAATTCGCAGCACCGCATCGGCGACCTCCTGAGCATTCCCGGCCGCGGCCGTGAGCACGCTACCGATCTTCTGTGGAACTTGGTTGGCGACGCCGTAGGTATCCGTGCGAGCTTGGTCCGCTGCCATCACTAGGTTGCCGAAAACGGCGGTCTGATACGCCCCCGGCTCAACAATCGTCGAATCAATTCCTTGCGCCGCCAATTCGTAGTGGTAAGCCTCCGCGAGTGACTCCATCGCGAATTTGCTGGCGCAGTAGAGCCCCATCGACGGAAGCACCAGCCGTCCGGCGCCACTGCTGATGTGCAATAGCAGCCCACTCCGTTGGCGTCGCATGTACGGCAATACCGCGCGGTTGACGCGAACCATCCCGAAGAAATTCGTGTCCATAATTCGCTGAGCCTGTTCGGTGGTAATCGCTTCCGCCAAACCGGTGAGAGCGTAGCCGGCGTTGTTGATGGCCACGTCGATCCGCCCCGCTTTCTCCACTGCCGCGCGTACCGCTTGCTCGACGGAAACGTCACTGGTGACATCCAATTCCAAAACATGCAGAGGCAGCGATTCCTTTTCGGCAAGTTTTCGAATTTCCGAAGAGTTTGCGGCGTTGCGTCCCGCAGGATCGCGCATCGTCGCAAATACGGTATGGCCGTGGCGCGCCAGAGTCTCGGCGAATAGTCTGCCGAACCCGGTGCTCGCACCGGTGATGAGAACTACTTGCTTCGAATCCATAATTCCTCCTTGGTAGACAGCAACAGTGTACCGCCGATCACCGGAAGTAAAACCGTTACACGTCGGTCTTGCCTGCGGGGTCTCTACGACTTTAATTCCTTGGCCAGTCTCGGATCCAGCCGAGCATTCAAGCGGCCTCCGCGTCAGTAACTTCGCGCATCCGCGTCGGTACGGATATGTCCACAGGGATTCATCCTTCTATCGCGGACACCGTAATGCTAGGTTCGGACCGAGGAGGATCAACTAGCCCCAGAAATCGCTGGTTCCGAGCGCCCGAAGGCGCCCCTTGGCTGCGCCGGCGGGCGCCGTTCAATCCTGGCGCCTGTGGGGATTCGAAAGTGAATTAGCCTGACAACCCGGCAGGTTACCAAATTCGAAAAGCCACAAAATTGCAATTTTAATTCTTCGCAAGAAATCGCGCATCAGAGAGCAGGGAAGGGGGTGCTGCTCCCCGCCGCCTTTCCGCCGCGCCGCCGGGCAGGCGGGATTGTTTGTGGACCGCGATTTCGCACCAGTGTAGGGTCCTTACCGGAGGGATTAGATGGCCGCATCGTACCGAGCCGATCATGTAGGGAGTTTCCTGCGACCACCCGAGTTGCTGGAGGCGAGGCGCGCTGGAGACTCGCAGCGCGTGGGGGCTCTCGAGGATAGCCACATCCTGCGCGTTCTGGCGAGACAGAGGGAATTGGGATTTGAGGTTTTTACTGACGGCGAGTTGCGCCGCCGGAATTTTATGAGCGATTTTACCGACGCGGTCGATGGGTTCGACATGGGCGATTCGGTGGCGCGCACATGGAAAGCGGGCGAGGAAAGAGCCGCGCGCGAGAGCAGCGTGATGGGCGTGGTCGCTTCCAAGCTGCGGCCGGTGCGTCCGCTCACCGGACACGAGCTGCCGTACCTGAAGAAGCACGCGCCGGGCGTCATCAAAATGACTCTGCCCAGCGCCACCCAGTTTCCGGCGATTGCGTTCAAGCGAGGAGTGACCGACAGAGTGTACGAAAATCATTCTGCGCTGATGTGGGAGATCGTTGCGATTATGAAAAGCGAGCTTAGCCGGTTGTCAGCCGAAGGCGTGAAATACCTTCAGATCGACGCACCTCGATACAGCTACTACCTGGACCCAAAGTGGCGCGACTGGATTTGCGCAGAAATGAGGGTCGAGCCGGACGCGTTGCTTGAGGAATCCATTCGCGCAGACAATGCATGCTTCGAAGCGGCGCGCCGGCCCGGCGTGATTCTGGCGATACACCTCTGCCGGGGCAACAATCGCAGCCACTGGTACGCCCAGGGCGGCTACGATGCCATCGCTGAGAAGTTGTTCACCACCATGGCCGCCGATCGCTTCCTTCTTGAGTATGACGATGAACGCTCCGGTACCTTTGAGCCGCTCCGCTTCGTTCCGAAGACAAAAACGGTGGTGCTGGGGCTGGTCAGCTCCAAGCGGCCGCAGCTCGAAACGCGCGACGAACTCATACAGCGTATCAAAGAGGCGGCGAAATATTTCCCACTCGAAAATCTCGGGCTCAGCCCGCAGTGCGGATTTGCATCGACCATGGAAGGGAATCTACTCACCGAAGACGAGCAATGGGCCAAGCTGCGGCTGGTCGCCGAAACGGCGCGGCGCGTTTGGGAGGAACCCTCCTAGGCTTCGCCGCAATGGCCGGCGCGAGCTAGGATGGTGCGCCACTAGAACGTTAGGCGTTTCTTAAGATCGCGAAGTCGGCTTGGTTTCACGAAGGCGCTCGGAGGCAGCGCCGATGTCGATCTCGACGGTCAGCGCGACGCCGCCTCGCGCAACGCCGCATTGCTCCGAACATCTGTCTCTGTTAACATTTTTATCTATGCCATCGATTGTCCGCGAAATCGGGGAAACATTCACCACCCTGGTAAAGGGCTTTAGCGTGACTTTCCGCGCCATGCTGCGCAAGCCAGTGACCGAAAAATATCCCATGGCCCCCGTGCAGTTCCACCCCAGATACCGAGGAATTCACGTCCTGCAGCGGGACGAAAATGGCCTGGAAAAATGCGTGGGTTGTTTCCTGTGCGCCGCGGCCTGTCCCGCCAACTGCATTTACATCGAAGCCGCCGAAAATACCGACGCCAAGCGAATCTCAGCGGGCGAGCGCTACGCCTCCGCCTACAACATCGACTATTCAAGATGCATTTTCTGCGGCTACTGCGTGGAAGCCTGCCCCACCGACGCCATCACCCATGGCCACAACTTTGAACTAGCCCCCTACGACATCAACGCCCTGATATACAGGAAAGAACAACTCTTGGAAACCTGGCCCCCGCTGAAGCCCCCGACAACGCAGTAACGCCCCTTCGAAGCAATAGCCCCCGCTGCGGCCGGTGGTCCCCAAATCACTGGACGCCCGAGCACGACACCCCTCAGAACGCGACAAAAAACTCCCGCAAACGCCTCGCCGCACGTGGTGCACTCGCGCAGCGCTAGCCAAAGACCGTGCTAAGGATCTTCAGCGGGACATTTGATTGGTGGGCGCAGGAAGTGAAGAAAGCCGCGGGAAAGGAATTTCTGAGGATGGGCTTGTTTCCGCCACGCGGATATCGGCGACTGGGCCAATCGCGGATGTGGTGCTGACCCGGTTCACGGAAGGGAAGGGGACGTGGCCGACGCGATCCAGCGGGCGGTGGCGGCAGATTTTCCCTGCGGTCCGCTCAGCCGGCGCGAGAGGCAGGTGATGCAGTTGCTGGCCGCAGGGTCTAGCAATAAGGAAGTCGCTGCGCGGCTAGGAGTTCGTCCCCGTACCGTTGAGACCCATCGTAATCACGTGATGCACAAATTGCGGCTGAATTCATTCCGGGAATTGGTACATTGCGCACTGCGCAACAACATCGTGGAGGCTTGAGGGGAGAAGGTAAGGGAAAGGAAGCCAGAATGTAAGTGACAGGTTGAAAGATAAACACCTCTCAAACAACCTGTCACGCGTCTGTGGCTATGCTTTTGCGGCTTTTGCAACGGCCTTCTTGCGACGGCCTCCCCGGCGCGGCTTGACGGGATGTTCCGGGGCTTCACCGATCAGTTCTGCCACCCAAATACTGGTGACGAATTTCTTGGAGCCGTAGTCTTCGAAGTCGATGGTAGTGCGCTCGGAATTCGACTCCATGACGACTCCCATTCCGTACAATTCATGCTTGATGGCTTGGCCTTCGATTAGGACCTGCACTATGTCCTCCTTGGAAATTTTATGAGTTCGCCCGGCGAAAGCTGTGCGCTTATCGAGACGGATAAGCATTCGCGAGGAGTATCGGGAGCCACAATGGCCACTTCCCGGCCGGGAGAATAAAAAAGGGCGGAAACCCTATGCGGAACACACGGAATTCCCGCCCGGACGACGTTAGAGGCTAACCACGTTCTCGGCCTGCAAGCCTTTTGGGCCCTTCTTGACTTCGAACTCCACCGCTTGGCCTTCGTTCAGAGTTTTGTATCCGTCGGACTGGATAGCAGAAAAGTGAACGAAGACATCTTCACCACTCTGGCGTTGGATGAACCCATAACCCTTGCTGGCGTTGAACCACTTGACTGTGCCTTGTTCTTTCACTTCAGGTTACCTCGTAGATTGAAGCTATTTGTGTCTCGAGTCTGCCTCTGATCGTCCGAGAGCTGGTAAATCCCGCCACGCTGGAGGCGTGCCGGGGTTATACAAAAAAAGGCCACAGGGCGTTGCCCTGCAGCCTCTGGACCGTGTCAAAAGGAATCACAAGAGCAACAAACGCGGATAGATAGTAGCACAAATCGGATCAATTTCCAACCCCTAGCTTGGCCGGCCCGCGGGCTCAGAAAAGAGGACCGACCTGGGCGCGCAACCCGGCGTGAGCCCTCAGGCGAACCGCCTGGCGAAAAACAGGGCGGTTCCTAGAAGGATGCAGGCAAGGCTGGCGATTTGGGCGTTGGTAAAGCCGAGGAAGACCTTTGGATTGATGCGGATAAATTCGACCATGAATCGCGAGGCGCCGCTCAGGATAAGGAACAGCGCAAAAAGCGAGCCCGACTTCGGGGTCGTTCCCAGGCTCGACGGCGCTTCTGTAGATGCGGTTTGCGGATCGATCCGGGCCGCGAACCATTTGGACCCTAAGCGCCTTAGTATCAGGAAGATAATGATGGCGGCAGCGAGTTCGTACAAGGGTGTCGGGTGAACCGGCTCGGTCGTCGGGACCAAGCCCTTAGGGAAGCTCATGCCCCAAGGCAGGGAGGTCGGGATGCCGTAGTCCCCGTCACCGGATAACAGGCAGCCAATCCTGCCAATTCCGTAGCCGAGCGCGGCGGCGGGGGAAGCCACGTCACACAGCTTCAGGAATGGGATCCGGTAGCGGTGCGCGAGAAAGACAAATGTGGCGATCCCAGCGATCAAGCCGCCAAACCAAGCGAAGCCGAACTGGTTGAAAAGTTCGCCGCCTGGGTGTGCCAGGAGCTCGCGCGGACTTTCGAGGACGTGATAGAGCTTGGCGCCAACGATGCCTACTATGGCCGGAAGACCTACCAGAGTTTCGGGCTCGATGGGGAGTCCCCAGCGTCGCACGTCCACCCGCAGAACGAAAAAGGCCACCACCATCGCAGTTGCGACCATCAACCCGAACGTGGGAACCGCTAGCGGCCCTAGGTGGAGAAATGGAAGCACGATGGCCTAGTCATGGTAGCAGATCGCAATTCGCCTGAACGAGAGGTGGAAGTGTCTAATCGCTGTATCGATGGCGGAGGGTAGCAGTTGCGGCCGTGCCAACGACGGGCGGCACCTGATAATACGACTGCCGGCGGAGCAAATGCTGGTCGCGAAAATGCTTCTTTGCGCGGCGTCCCCATTCGCGAATGAAAAGGTAATTGAGCCCACCACCAATCGCGCCGCTGGCCAAGGGGATGGCTCGAGCGGCCCATTTTTCAGCGGTTTCGGTACCGACCCGCATGGCAATGCGCTCCATCACCCGAGGAACGAAACGCTCGACAACTTCTTTCTGGACGAAATCCCGTCCGAGATCTACGCCAGCGGCGCTGGCAGCGGCGACCCACAGCTCGGCGGATTCAGCGGGCGTGATGTATTCAAATCCGTAGATTAAACTCAGTTTTTGCAGCATGCGCATGGCGATAGCGGCGAGCAGGCTGACGTCAGGCACCAGGGTCATGAAACCGCCCAGGCCGACACCCGCGCCTTCCAGCAGCGCCAATCTTTTGGAACTGCTGATGGTCTTATCGGCGATCGAGTCGACGATGTCCATACGCTGCAGAAACATTTCATCGAAGGACTGAATCGGTAAACGGTGGGCGGCTTGAAGGTGGGCCAGAAATTTCTCGGGCTTCACGCCGAAGCCAGAATAGGTGCGGCCCAGACCGGCCATCACTGCGCGACGGATCAGTCCAGAGTTTTTCTTGCGCTTTCGCTGGCCAAGCATATTTCTATTGTATGCGATCTGTTGCGGAATTGTTGCCCGAAAAGAGTAGAGCGCCAGGAAGAATTTGCTATCGCCACTGTCGCGCCGAAAGGAGTATACTCAGGTTACTATGTAAGCTTGGGCAGCCGCTCTAACTTGGAGGCCCCTATCATGACCGCCTACCGTATTTGGATTCGATTCGCAGCTTCCGCATCGCTGGTCCTTTGGCTGGCAACTCCCGCGCTCGCGCAACACGCTGGGCACGCGGGCGGAGGTGGCGGCTTCAGTGGTGGCGGAGGAATGGGAGGCCACGCTGGCGGCAGCGCAGGCCCTTCTGCGGCGAGTCGTCCGGCAGGCCACGCCGCGGCAAATACTCCGAACAATCGGCCCGCGCCGCGCGGGGCGTCGTCGCCGAAGGTCGCTGCGCCAGTTAGCACAAGTTCAACGCGGTACGCGCCGGCGTCCTCCGGGATGCATCTTGTGCCTGCCGCCCCTGGATCGGTGCTGCAAAGCCCAGCGCACGGTGTGGCATCGCCGGTGACCAACCATGAATACTTTTCCGCTGCCACCGGGACGAGCATCGGATCGGTTCATTCCTTGTCAGTTCCGGGGCGCTATCCGATCAGGACCGGATGTCCCGGGTGTCTGCTGTATAACCCGTACTATCCGGGGGGATACTACGGAGGTTATGGTCTCGGTTATGGTTTCGGATACGGCTTCGGATACGGCTTCGGATACGGATTGGATCCGTTTTCCTCTTGGGGTTTCGGATGGGGTTCCGGCTTTGGATTGGGATATGGATTCGGATCTGGGTTCGGTCTGGGATATTACGGTAACGGGCTAGGGTATGGAGATTCCTACCCGAACATCCCTCCGTCGGGTGATTACGGGCCGTACGCGACGCTGGACGCCAAGAGCAAGCAACCCGGCACGCTTCCGGATCCATCGGCAGAAACCACGCTGGTGCTGAACGATGGCACGGTCTACACCATGACCGACTACTGGATGGCCGATGGGAAGTTGCACTATGTCACCGCGGAGAACGGCGAGAACACCATCGCGATTGACCAAGTGGATCTGCAACACACTGCCGAGCGGAACTCAGAGCGCGGCGTGACCTTCACCCTACGCGCCCGGGACGCGGCGCAACCGGCCCAAGCACCCGCGACCGAGCCGGCACAAGCACCCGCGCCGTCGCAGGCACCGGTGCCGCCACCTGCGGAAGCACCGCAGCCGTAATTGAGTCGAGTCAAGATGTCCGGCCTAATTCTTTTGACGCCCAACGGACTTGACGACGTATCGTCGGACTGAAAACGCTGGCTGTGGTCGGTTCACCGTGCATTTTATTTACAGAAATACACAAATAATTACTTACATTATTTCGCGACATCGCCTAGAAGTTCCAATTGTAACCTCGATTGGCGCGACGCGCTGAGGTCCTCTTCGCACTAAATTCAAACCGAACCTCGCGGCCGGCCTGTCGCCGGCGTTTTTTATTTCCGAGAGAGCGCCGAGGCCGGCGGAGCTATGTCCGACAAACCGGCTCATGGAAAAACAGAAAAGAGAGGGCCTCCGAATGAGCGCTATTCATCGAGAATACCGGTGGATCGGTGGTGCAATACTTCACCGCCCCGGGCGTGTTCAATACCAGCCAACCGATCGCATCAACGCTGTCCACCGGGACCGCGCCAGTTACCGTAGCGTCGACCGCGCCGGTAGCGAACCAAACGGCGCAGTACTCACAGTCCACGCAAAGATGGGCGGGCCAATACAAAGCGCGCCGGCGCAGGTGGTACGGTCTTTAGCGAGGAGTCGCGTATTTGCAAGCAGACGGGTTACGGCGCGGCTTCGACGACCAATGTAAGGGTAACGCCGCGGCTGGCATTCTGCGCCTCGCCGGAAACCGTCAAAGTGTAGGTCCCTGTAGGCGTTGGATCGGGGGCGATGTCAATCGCAGGGGTACTGTTGCCACAGCCAGCGATTAGCAGCGCGAGAGCGCCCAACGTGAAGCCGAGATGACGCATCTTGGTGCGGCCGAAATTGCGAGCGAGTGGAGTTCGGGTTTCGACAATCCGGGACACCGACCAAATAAGTGCCAGGAAAGCGAAAGCCACGAGTCCGGCGGGCCGGGAAGGGAATCGGCCGGGAAGCGCACTGTACACAATGGTCTTCTTGGTAGTGGTGAACGCCGCAGTGAAATTTTGAGATGCGCCAGGCGCACTCGGCCACGTCACAGTAGTGGGGCTTAGCGTACAGGTAGTGCTCGTGGGAAGATTGGCCGGACATATTAGAGTTACGGTGCCGGTAAAGGTCTGATCGGGCGCGGCCGCCAGTTTGAAGGTAGCGGTCGTACCCTGCCGGATGGTCATCGTCGTCAGCGCTCCGGTTTGCGCCGAAATCTCGAAATCGTCGCCAAAGCCGGTCAGGGCGGCAGTCTGCGGGCTCGACGAATCGGAATCGGTCACCTGAAGCGTCGCCGAGCGCGCTCCCACGTTGGTCGGATTGAAGATCACGTTAATGTTACAAGTCGCGCTCGCCGCCAACGATGATCCGCAGGTATTGGATTGCGAGAAATCAAGTGGGTCTGCGCCGGTGATCGTGACGGCCAGGCCGGTGAGCGACACCCCAGAACTGTTTGTGAGCGTGAAAGCCTGAGCGGAACTCGATCCCCCGGTGGCCACATTGCCAAACTGCCCGGCTGAGGCTGGGCCCAGAACCACAGTGGTCGATTGGTTGGGTTCGCCAATCTCGACAAGTTCGCGTATCGCGCGATTGCCGGCGTCGGACACAAAGAGATCGCCGTCTCGATCGAACGCCAGATCCGCCGGGGAGTGGAACTCAGCCCGCAAGGCGGCTCCGCCATCGCCCGCATAACCGGGAACGCCGGTCCCGGCAACCAAGGTTAGAACGCCCGACTGGATGTCAAACCGCCGGATGGTGTTCGCGGACGAGTCCGCGACGAAGATGTTTCCCCCAGCATCCACGGCGAGGCCGGAGGGTGCGGAAGTGGGCAGCAGCGTAAGAATGGAGCTCCCGTTTGACCTTCCAATCAGCGACGAATCGATCTCAAATACTTTCCCCGCGACGAGCGATGCCACGTAGAGCTTTGTGCCGGCCGCGTTCACCGCGATCGCTCCCGGCGAAATCACATGCGCGAGCACAGAGACGGTGTTATTGCGATAAGCGAGTATCGAATTCGACCGGACGTCCGCAATATACAGATTCCCGGAAGCGTCCATGGTCAAGGCGGTCGGCGCAATTAGTTCGACCTCGGAGGCGCCCGCCCACTTGCCCACGAGGCTGCGGGTGATCATGGGTTCGCTGGTCTCCGCGCCAGCGATGGTTCGGATGGTGGAGTTCTGGGTATCGGCGACGAATAGTGTGCCGTCAGCCCTTACCACAATTCCGCTATGGGGCGGTGCCGATGCCATGGCCGTGTCCGTATTTTCTAGGGCAATGCTGGACAGCTCGAACTCAGCATCCGCCGCCAGACCACCGTCACCAAGGAACCCGAACGAGCCGGTACCAGCGAAATGGATTGCCTTTTGGCCGGGCACGATGGAGAAAATCCGGTTCGACATAGCGGGCGAAATCGCAGCGGTGCCCTCGTCGGATGCCGCCCGGCTAACGGCGAAATAGATTCGGTTGTCGGGCCCAGCGGCCAGGCTGAACGGCGAGGCACTTGCCGCGGCGATTTGACTCTGGATCGTTCGGACCGTGCCACGCACACTGCCAGCAGCGTCAGAGGCCTGCTTGGGATTGGTTTGAGCGGTGCCTGACAACGTGGCAAACACCAGAACTACGCTGCTCAGCAGAGCAGCGGCAAGCTTACGGTACAAGAGGGTCTCCTAAAACACCCAGCGGCTACATTTCACCCATCGCTATGATTCGACAGGCGCGATGAGGGTTGTGTTACGAAAACACGTCATGATATCAGGTTTCGCGGCCTAGCCGAAACCAGCGCGCACCCAGCACCAACTCGGCAAGCCGCGAATTAGGCGGCCCCTTGCAAGAAAAACAATGTCGATTGAGACTTTCCGTTCATTCCTCCGGAGGCGTTTCGCTCTGGCTCACCCTGCTCGATCCTTCTGACCAGCCGCCAGGGATGTCGCCGAACCTCAGCGATGTCGAATTCTTTTCAGGCGGAGTCCGAACTCGATCCGGGCTCGTATCCCAATACTCGGCCCTGGCCGGCTCCAACGCGGTGAACGGCTTGAAGACATCTGTTACCCAGAACCGATCGGCACCTGGGATTCACGGAGGCGACCAAGCATTCCGCGCCGCAAAAGGTGGCCCCCCCAATAATCACGCGTCTAAGTCGGATCACCATAACTACCCCGGATCCCACAGAAAGAAGGAAACAGCTGACTTTCGCTAATAAATATTATGTTGGTTATTTGGAGGTGGGAAGTTCGAATCTTATGTATTGCTCTAAGGTGGTCGGGTCGCCGCCAATTGATTCTCGGCCGTTTACGTAGACTGTGGGGGTGCTTTGCACTTTTAGGGATTGGGCTTCTTCGATTTGCGCCTGCACCGCCGCTTTTGCTTCGGGGCTGGCCATGCAGGCGCGGAAGGTTTCTGCGGGGATGTTGGCTTTGGTGGCGAAGCTGATTAGCTTGTCCCAGATGTTCTCGGCGGATAGGACGTCTTGGTTGTCGAATAGGGCATCGTGGAGCTGCCAGTAGGCTTGGGGGGACTGGTTTAGGGCGCATTGGGCTCCGATGGCGGCGTTTAGGGCCCAGGGGTGGATCTGGACCAGCGGGAAGCTCTTGGAGACGAACTTTACTTGAGGATACTTGGTTCCCAGGCTCTTTAGTGCGCGGTATAGCTGCTGGCAGTGGGGGCATTCGAAGTCGCTGTAGTCCACTACGGTTACGGTGGCGTTAGCCGGGCCCCTGAATGGGACTCCGTCCAAGTGGATTTTCAAGCGGTTTTCGGCGAAGGGATCGACGCTGAGGGGCTTAATTTCGCCGCGGATTAGGAACTTGGCGTCCTTGGTTACGTAGACTGAGCCTCCATCGGTCTGGCCGTTGGCGGTGACTTCGATGGGAATTTCGTAAATTTCGGGCGACGGAGAGGGGACTATCGTGCCTAGTTTTAGCTGGAAGTCTGGACCCCAGGCGAACAGGTTGCGCAGGTATTTGTCTATTCTCTTGAGGTCGTCGGGCGCCAGGAGACTCGACTGAGGCGCGCCGGATGCTCGCGGTGGTACGGGAACCGGTGCTGAGGCCTGGGCGGTGGCACGACCCGCGGAAACCAGCAGGCTGAATAGAATTAAGGATGCGGTCAGCGGTTGTCTTAGCGGCATATCTTCGTCCATCCTTCGTATTGGAGCCTAGAGTTTGCGCCGCCAGGAGTCGCGGCGCCACCAAAGCAACCGCATAGCGACCGCCCAGAAGGCGGCGGGCCAAGTACCGCTTCCATGGAGACTGCCACCCGGCACGACCCAACCGCCCGGGACAACTTTCAATTCCTTCTGGTCGACATTAGTCTATTGATTTATACGCTAAAGGAAAGCGGCGGCCAACGCTGAAAGCTTTGGAGGAGATTTTTAGGCCGGGGGCGGCCTGCTTGCGTTTGTATTCGTTTTGATCGACGCGCCTGGCGATGGCGCGGACGGTGTCGAGCGGGATCTTATATTGGGCGGCGATCTGGGACGGCGAACGCAGCTCCTCGACGTAGGCCTTGAGGATGCGATCGAGTAAATCGTAGGGCGGGAGGGAATCCTGATCGGTTTGATTGGGGCGCAGCTCCGCGGACGGCGGCTTGCTAAGCGTAGCGATGGGGATCACTTCCCTGCTGCGATTTACGAATTTCGCTAGTTCATAGATCATGGTTTTCGGCACATCGGAGATGACTGCCAAGCCGCCGGCCATGTCACCGTAGAGGGTGCAGTAGCCAACGGCTAGTTCGGATTTATTGCCGGTGCTTAAGACTAGCGAGCCAAACTTGTTAGAGAGAGCCATCAGCAGATTGCCGCGGATGCGGGCTTGCAGGTTTTCCTCGGCGACGTCTTCTGGAAGGCCCTTGAATTCGTGGGACAAAACTTCTCGATAATTATTCCACACACCGGAAATCGGCAAGATATCGAACTGGATCTGTAGATTTTGCGCTAGGGCTTGGGCGTCGCGGAGACTTCCCTCCGACGAGTACGGGCCCGGCATGGCAACACCCAAAACGTTCGCTGAACCTACGGCGGCGACGGCAATGACCGCCACCAGCGCGGAATCGACTCCGCCGCTTAGTCCGACTACCACCTTCCGGAAACCGCATTTGCGAACATAATCACGGGTGCCGAGAACCAAGGCTTGAAAGGCGGCGTCGAGCTCGTCATCGGGCTGCGGCCGAAGATCTCCCTCGCCAGTGACGGTGTCGAAGTACACCATGTCCTCTGCGAAGGAGTGGGCTTGAGCGGCGATACGGCCTTCTGGAGTGATGGCGACGCTGGCGCCGTCGAAGATGAGGCTGTCGTTGCCGCCTACCTGATTGACATAGACGACGGGAACATTGTGTTCCTTGGCGAGAGCGCGAAGCATGTCAATGCGCAGATAGCGTTTGTCGATGGTGTAGGGAGAAGCCGAGACATTCAAGAGGATGCTACTTCCCTGCCCGACCAGCTCGGCGACTGGGTCGCGATCATAGAGGCGCTGGGGCCAAAAGTGTTTGTCGTTCCAACAATCTTCGCAGATGGTGACCCCAAGCTGTTGGCCGGAAAATGGAAATACGAATTGGGAGTGAGCGGGCTGGAAGTAGCGCGATTCGTCGAAGACGTCGTAGGTGGGCAAGAGCATCTTGCGCTGCTCGAAGAGCAGCTTGCCGTCAGCGATGAGTGCCGCGGAGTTGGCGCCGGGTTTTCCGGTGTCGTCCTGAGCCTTCCCAACGTAGCCGACCACCGACGGGAGGCTTATTTTCTTCGCCAGCTTGAGGATTTCCTTGCGATTGCGTTGGAGGAAAGCGGGCCGTTCGACCAAGTCCTGTGGAGGGTAACCGCACAGGCAGAGCTCGGTAAAAACGGCGAGATCGGCGCCGTGAGCTTTAGCTTCGCCCGCCATCTCTAGAATGCGGGCGGAGTTGCCGTCGAAATCGCCTACGGTGGGATTGAACTGGGCCAGGGCCAGTTTCATTGTGGCACAGCCAAACATTGCGAGATAAAAGGGATGTGCGTCATGGCGTACGAATCTCGGAATATCAAGGGACGCTGTTCAGCCGCGGTCCCAGAAACAAAACGGGCAAAAGAAAAGCTCCCGGAGGGATGGTACTCCGGGAGCGCACGAAGAGCCACACGAACGACCCTGACTTTGGCGCCCGAGGCTCGGGCGACCGAAACCTAGGCGCTGAAAGAACTGCCGCAGCCGCAGGTGCTCTTGACGTTCGGATTATTGAACTTAAAACCCGAACCATCAATCGACTCGATGTAATCGACCTGAACGCCATCGAGGTACATCTCGCTCATCTGATCGACGAGCACTTTCAAACCCTCGAACTCATAGACGTTGTCGCTATTCTCGTTGATCTGATTCTCAAAGGCCATGTGGTAGCTGAAACCGGAGCAACCGCCACCAACCACGGCGATGCGCAAGCCAGTGGGCAGTGGGGTCTGCTGGGACAGAATTTCCTTTACCTTGGTGATTGCGCCTGGTGTTAATCCAACCATTAGGGAACCCTCCATATGTCTGTGACGAGCGAGCCAACTGGCTCACAGCTAATCAGATGCTAATTGTATCAGATTCGATGCGAGATCGCGTGGCGTGTGTTGCGCGGTGGGAACCAGGCGTCGGTTGGCTCCGGCGCGGTGGGTGTACAAGGGTCAGCATCCAGCTTAGAATCATTGCTATATGAAACATACAGTCACGTTAATACCGGGCGATGGGATTGGCCCTGAAGTCTCGGTCGCGGTGAAGAAGATCGTGGCGGCGGCAGGCGCAGAATTCGAGTGGGAGGAGGTTCCGGCGCTGGCGGAATCCGAGCGCAAATCGCTGAATTTGAGCAAATCGGGAGTATTGGACTCGATCCGGCGCAATCGAGTGGCGCTGAAGGGACCCCTGGAGACGGCGATTGCCGGAGGCGCACCGAGCATCAACGTGGGGCTGCGGCAGGCGCTGGAGCTGTATGCGAATCTGCGTCCGGTGAAGAATCTGGAGGGCGTGAAGTCGGTGCAACAGAATGTGGATCTGGTACTGGTGCGGGAGAATACTGAGGATCTGTACGCCGGGCTCGAGCATACGGTGGTGCCTGGGGTGGTGGAGAGCCTGAAGATCATCACCGAGAAAGCGTCGACGCGGGTGGCGAAGTTTGCGTTCGAGTATGCGCGAAAATTCAAGCGCAAGAAGATGCACGCGGTGCACAAAGCCAATATCATGAAGTTGTCGGATGGCCTGTTCCTGACGTCGGTTCGAAAAGTGGCAGAGGGTTTTCCGGAGATCGAATACAAGGAAATGATCGTCGACAACGCTTGCATGCAGATGGTGCTGAACCCAAGGCAATTCGACATGCTGCTGCTCACCAACCTGTACGGAGACATCATGAGCGACCTCGCCGCGGGGTTGGTGGGAGGGCTGGGGGTGGTGCCGAGTGGGAACATCGGGGATGGCGTGGCGCTGTTCGAGGCGGTTCACGGGACCGCTCCAGATATCGCGGGCAAAGGGATCGCCAATCCTACGGCGCTGCTGATGAGTGCGATCATGATGCTCGATTATTTGGAGGAGCATGAGATCGCGCGGCGGGTGGAGAATGCGCTGCACCTGGTTTACCGCGAAGGGCGTTGGCTGACGGGGGACGTGGGTGGGAAGGCGACGACTGCGGAATTTACGGATGCGGTGATTCGGGCGTTGACGTAGGGGGCGCGCAGCGGTCGCGTGACGACGCTTGGCGTTGACACGAATGGAGCGAGATAAGAGAATGAGGTTGTTAAAACCCGGTTTGGCGAGGTAATTGATGTCCGAGGAATTGAGTGTACCCCCGATTGTCGCGAAGTTTGTGAACGGCGAGGTTGAGAAGGCGTTGCCGATGTCCGAGGGAAAATCGGACAAGCGCAAACGGAAGCCGCACATCATGGCGGTGATCAACAATATGTGCACGGGGTGCTCGGGATCGCCAGCCTGCGTGGAGTACTGCCCTGTCGCGGAATGTATGTTCTGGGTGGAAGACCAGGAGCATCCGCCGTTCGGGAAGATTTTGGTCGATCCCCTGCTGTGTATTGGGTGCAAACTTTGCACAAGCAAGGGGCCGGACGGGGCGTTTCTGGAAGGGTGTCCTTGGGACGCGATCGATATGGTGCCGATTGCGGAGTTTGAGGCGGAATTCGGGACACTTCCCTACTAGATCGAATCCTCGGAACGACAACTTCAAAAAAGTAATCAAAGGCGTAAAAACCCCACACGTGAAGGCGACGAGTGGGGACCCACCAGCAACACCAACACCAACCCACAACACCGAAGTCAAAACGCCCACCCTTCCCAAAACCTGGGAAGAGTGGGGCACCTCAGCGGCGCGGAAGCGTGAAAGCGTGAATCAAAAATGCATGGAAAGAGTTGGACACCTGGGAAATAACACCGGAAGAGACAACGGCATTAAACCGTGGAGGCGTGAGTCACAAGCCCCCAGAGTTCTGGCGGTTAATTTGAGGCAGGGGCTGGTCGGGGCGGGATTGCGTTCGCGGATGGCGGTTAGGGTTAGGGTGGCTTGTTGCTGGATTTGCGGTGGCATGCCTTCGATTCCTCTGGCGTAGGGGGCTACCGAGGAGCCGTCTTCGGAGGCGCCTACTATGTACAGGGCGCGAAGGGCTTCCCAGACCATCTCTGGGCTGGGCGAGATGTAGAGCAGGACGTCGCCCTTGGCTACTTTTGCGCCGTCGGTGACGGTCCAATTGTGCAGGCTTCCCGGAACTTCGCAGCGCAATTCCCTGCTCTGCCCGGCGCCTACAATCTTGCCTACCATGGTTCCGGGATTGAGGGCGTCGCCTGGCTTCAGGCGGACCTTGAGGACACCGTCGGCAGGGGCGTCCAGTTCGTAGGGGCGCAGCATGGAGAGAATTTGGGGGCGGCCGGTGGCGTCGCGGAAGCGGACCAACGAGAGAGCTGCGTTGCGCTGCACCATGGGATTGGAATCGGTCAGCAGGCCTAGCAAGGCTTGGCGGAAGTCGCGGTTGCTGGGATCCTGGCCCATTACCCAGGCGTCGGTTAAGCGAATTTCGGCTAGCGGGTCGCGCGACAAGGTGACCAACTGCGGATACCACTGACGGACGGTGGGATCGCCTTTTTCCATGCGGATTTCGATTTGAGCGAAAGCGTGCTGAATATTGCGGGCGTGCTCGTGGTCGTTGAGAGCCTTGGTTAGCTGTTCATCGGTCATCGGCTTGCCGAACCAGGTGGCGTTCCAAAGGAGGTACGGCATCAGGACGAAGGAAAACGCGAGAATCAGAATGCCGTAGGTGTACTTTGCGGCCAGGGGGGGCTTGGGGGCAATTGCGGGCGCGGAACTTTCGACCGGAGCGGGTGATGTGGCAGTCGCTCATCGTGGTAGCGAAGCGACCCCGGGCATGTAGATCGGGGTGTAAAGGCGATAGAGCATCCAGTAGATGATAACGCCGGTGACCGAGACATACATCCACAAGGGGTAGGTCCATCGCGCGATCGCGCGGTGACGGACAAATTGGCAGGTGAGCGCACGGTATAGGGCGATCAGGACCATGGGAACGATCACGATGGCTAGAATCGTGTGGGTGGTGAGCAACGTGAAATAGACCGGACGCACTAGGCCCTGGCCGCTGAAGCGGACCATGCCGGCATGGAAGTGAAAATACAAGTAGCTCGCCAGAAAAATGGATGACGAGATAAACGCGGACAACATGCACGCGCGGTGGTACGGCACTTTGCCGCGACGGATGAACATGTAGCCGGTGAAAAGCAGGACCGCGCTCAATCCATTGAGAAATGCGTTGATGGCAGGCAGCGAGGTAATCGGGATAGAGGTCATCAACGCGCTTTGGGATTCCGTCGAGTGGCCTGCACTATTCCGTTCCCTGTTTGGATGGCGGCGCAGCGGCTGGTTTCGGCGCAGCGGCGGGCGCAGTAGGAGCGGCGGCGGCTGGCTTGGGTACGGCGACCGCGGCAGCAGGAACCGCTGCCGGCTTCGGCGCGGCAGGAGCAGCAGCGGGCTTAGGCTTCGCCGGAGCCGGCGGCGGAATCAAATTTGGAAGCTTGATCCAGCCCGCGTCGTCCGCCACCACCAGGATCTCCAGCGAAAAGACGCCGCCGATCATCAGGCAGATCATGATCAGCATGATGCCGTCGAGGCCGGAGGTCAGCAGGCCGCTGGTGATATCCCAAACAATGCCCGCGAGCGCGATCAGAGTGAAGATCACGCAAATCGCGAGCAGTAGCAAATTATTTTGTCGGTCGAACATGGAAGATGAGCCTCCAGTGCCGGGTCGCGTTTCCGCCGTGGTTGTGGTCATCGCGTAAACTTGTCGAAAACCATCCATCCCACTAAAAGCGGGATGTGAATTACCGTCGCGTGCATTAGCCAGCGGGCGCGAGTATTGGTTCGCAGCCGATTGGCCCACCAGCAAACCTGCAGCAAGAGCATGCCAATCACCACCGCTGCGAAGAAGTACCCAGGGCTGGCGAGGCCCAGGGCGACCGGCAGCAGACTAACCGGAATCAGCAACGCCGCAGCGACAATGATTTGGCGGAAGGTGCGGTCGCCGGTCGGGTCGACCACCGGCAGCATCTGAATTCCGGCGCGCGAATAATCTTCGCGATACATCCAGGCGATCGCGAAAAAGTGCGGAAACTGCCATAGGAACAATACCCCGAAAAGAATCCAAGCGCCGGCGGAAAGTTTTCCGGTGGCCGCGGCCCAGCCGATCAGCGGAGGAATGGCTCCGGGGATCGCGCCTATTGCGGTGGCCAGGCTGGTGCGCTGCTTGAGTGGGGTGTAGATGCCAAGGTAGAGCGCGGTGGTGGCCAGCGCGAGCGCGGACGCCAGCAAGTTGGCAAATACGGCCAGGTAGATCCCCCCCACCACAATGGTGACCACACCAAAGCGCAGCACCTGCGCCGGAGTAATCCGGCCCATGGGCAGCGGACGATTTGCGGTGCGCCGCATGCGGGCGTCGGCATCGCGTTCGAAATACTGATTCAGCGCGGCGGTTCCCACGCCGACCAAGGTGGTGCCCAAGATGGTGTTGATCATGCGCAGCCAATTTAAAGGTGACGCGGAGCCGAGACAGTATCCGGCGAACGTGGTTAGCACGACGAGGAAAGTGACGTCGGGCTTTGAGAGCGTGTAATAGATCGACGGGCGGCTGGCGAAAGGGACCACCTGAACGGAACTGGCGCTCATATGCGGGCGCCCTCCGGGTGCGATTCTACCGCGGTGCCTCGGGGGCGGACCAAACGGAAGGTGGTGAGGGTGAGGACGAAACTAGCCGCCAGAGTAAGCGCACCGCCTAGAACGTGAGCTACGGTTACGGCGACGAATACAGGCATGGGCTGCGGTGCGTCATGATAGGCGATGGTAACCCAATACGCGGCGATGCCCAGAAGAATCTGGATCCCGAAGAAAATGTTGAGCCATTTGCCGCAGCGGCGCAGGTCCTTCACTCGCGGGAATCGTTTGCGCACGGCTCGACTGGTCAGTACGACCATTAGCGCGACGACCACCGCGCCGACTAAGTGCGGCTGGATGCCAAAGGCGTTGTGGCGGAATGCTGCGCCGAGGAAAAGCTGGACGATGATTACTGCGGTGGTGCTCACGGCCAGCGAACGCAACCCAGGCGAGCCGGGATCTTCGAGTTCGGTCAAGTCACTGCGCCACCACTTGCTGGTAAACATGGCAATGGAAATTACGGTGATGAAGAAAAGCTGGGCCAGGGTGGCGTGGGCGGAGGAAACCGCGGGCGGCAGGAAATAGCGGACGGTAATGCCGCCGAGAATTCCCTGGGCGATCACCAAACCGAGGGCGGTAACGCCTAGCCAGCGAACCCCGCGGCGATCGTCGGCCTTCCAGAGCCATGCCGCCAAGACGATCGAAAGGCAGCCGACGAAGGCGGCGATCATGCGATGGCCGTGTTCGTAAAAGATCCCGCCGATCATGGGGGGCATCCACGAGCCGTAGGAGAGCGGCCAGTCGGGAACCGAGAGGCCCGCGTCGTTGCTGGTGACCAGGGCGCCGGCCATCAACAGGACCAGCGTCGAGCAGGCGGTAAAAATCGCCAAGGAATGCACGCGCGGGTTGTGTGACGAACGCATTCTAGTCGGCTCGACGCAGAGATTGTATCAGAGGCGGCGGGGGGACCGAACGGCTTCGATCGCCCCGCAACCTGGTTAAGATGACCGGAAAGCGTCACGCTTGGTCAGAGACAAAACCGACTGCAAAGACACTTCGAAAACACTGAGACAAATCAACGCTGCCACGGACTAGTCTCCGGACGGAGCTGATTTAAAGACGAAGTTTACCGTCTTTGATTCCTTGGGGCCGATCGTTACGGTCTGATCTACGGTGCCGTACTTCTCTTGCCAGGCTTCCAGGGTGTAGGTGCCTGGGGGCAGGTTTTTCAGGTCGAACGATCCGCTCTTGTCGGTGACGAAGAAGTACGGGTGCTTGAAGACGGCGATGTAACTCTTCATCCAGGGGTGCACGTTGCACTTCACTGGAATGCCTAGCTCCGCGCGGGCAAAGGAATTATCGATGGCCGCGGCGCCAGGAGGTTGCGATGTATTCCATTCCTGGTTGGACTTGGGCATGGGGTGAATGTTGTGGGTGGTCTGGTCGTCGTTCTTCACTTCGAGGGTCTGGCCGGCCATCAAGGCCACCACGTGCGGCTCGTACATGCAACCCTTCTGATCGAGGGGTACCGCGGTCGACGGTGTATCGTAGGTGAAGTTCCCCAGGCCGTCCTTGACGTAAACCACCACGTTGGCGAGCGCGCCTTTATCCCCGACGACTACATCCTGAGGCACTACCGGCGAAGAGTGGGCCTTCTGGCAATACGGCTCGGCGCTCATATTGATCGGCTTGGGGGTTGGCGCGGTGCCGTCGAGCGTAACGCTGCCGGTAACGGAACCGGCGGTGGCGGGGTCTACCGCCGCTGCGGCTCCCGCTGGAGCGGCGGCAGGCGTCTCAGAAGTTTCCGTTGCTTGCTTGTTGCCACAACCGGCGAGTGCGATCGCTAGCGCTGCCGTACCAATTGCGAATGACCACTTGGTTGTCATGATCAAAAAAATCCTCCTCGTTCGTTTCGTTGCCAACACAAATCAGAGCTGGCTAGGCTGGCTAAATTCATAGACAGGCCTGTACTCAATCATACTACTGCAGGCTTGCCGACGTTGCGACCTCTGGGGAATTACTTCCCGCCGCCCGGAGCTTTCGATGCCGCCGGGGTCTTGCCGGCCAGCGCGCCCTGCTCTTGCGGAGTGAGCTCAAACAAATATCGAACCAGCATGTCCGCTTGGTCGCCAGTGTAGTGCTGCAGCGCAGGAGGCTCGGGACCGTTGAAAACCCAGTGATCCCCTTCCCTGCGGAACAAGCCCGACGGCATGGCGGTACCCGGGATGATTTTGGCTGGATCGGTGATCCAGCGCTCGGTCCATTCGGGGCGCAAGCGTTCGTGAGCCAGCAGGAAATTCGGCGCGGACGAATTTTTGTCGTGCGCTTCGTTACCGGTCATGTGGCACTTCAAACACGGCGCGGCTGGGCTGTTGAACAGACTGCGAGCCATATCCTTCTCGGCTCCTGACAGAGGATCGAGACGGGTCTGAATGAATTGCTCGGGCTGTGCGGACGCCGCTTCGAAAAATAGGATGAGCTTGCTGATCTCGTCATCGGAGAGCGAGAACGTGGGCATGCGCACTTGCAGGTACGAGCGGACGCCGTTGCGATTGGTGTCGCCGGTGGTGAGCGAAGGATTGGCCAGGAAGCGCTTCAACCATTCCGGATTCACGCGCGCGCCTTCGCTGGTGAGGTTCGGCGGCAAATTGGCTTTGTTCTCGCCTTGATACATCGGCAAGCCCATTAGAACGGAACTCTGCCCGATATCAATTTGATGGCAGCCGATGCAGTTGTACTTGGTGGCGATCCACCAGCCCTCTTGAACGGCGCGGCGGCGGTCCACCGGCTTGTACATGTATTCCGGCGGCAGAGTGGGATCGGTGCTGCCGAGCAGGAATGTGACCAGCGCCTCGAGCTGGCCCTTGTCCGGGGTACCGGTGGCCGGATCGTTGAGGTTGGGCTTGGGCATGCGCAGGGCGTCATTCGGGTTGGCATGATATTTGCCCTGGTCGTACACGGCGGGATTCAGGAGCTTCTGTTCGAAGAAGCCTTTGGAATCGAACCACATTCCGCGAGGCGATTTCTTTCCGTCGGGCAGAATGCCGCGCTTGGCATCTTCAGTGTACAGCGCGAAATCGAGACGCTCGATCGGCTTGCTGCCTTCGTTGGTCAGCTCGGTGCCGATGCGGCCTTCGTCTTCCATTCCGCTGATTTCGTGGCAGCCAGTGCAACCGTAATGCCTGACCAGATCCTTCCCTTGGGTGGCCAGGGCGGGATCGTCCATGTAATCGGCGGCGGGATATTTTGCGTCGGCGTGTTTTTGGGTCATTAGGTAGCTGGCAACGTCGCGGGCGTCGTCTTCGCTCAACCGTAGGCTGGGCATCACCGTGGCCTGCATGACGACCATCTCATGACCGTCGTTGGGGTCGCGGGAATGTTCGAGGTCGAACACGAACGGTAGATTGTGTTTCGCGTAGTCTTCGGGACCTAGATCGCGCTTCTCGGACGGGCTGTAGGGACGGGTGCGCTGGCGCGGATTGTGAACCCAGCGAACCAGGTAATCGTAATTATCCTTCTCGCCGACCCGGCTGAGATTCGCGGAGAAAGTTCCTCCGACGCGGAGATCGTTTTCCCCGATCGAATGGCAGGCCAGGCACCCGCGGGATTCGAGCAGCACCTTGCCGTGCTCAGCGTTACCCGGCTTCTGCACTTCCAGCGCAGGTCCGGTAATTCCCTGCTGCCAGATAAAGGCTGCGATGGCGTGAATTTCGTCCTGCGACAAACGGAACTGCGGCATCTTGGTTGTGGGACGGAAAGTGTGGGTGTTGCCGAGCCAATACGGAATCCATTCTTTGTGCAGCTTCATGCGGACTTCTTTCAAGTCCGGCCCAACCTTCTTTACTTCCTGCATCAGGTTATGGGTACGCGCCTCCATCACCAGCATCTGCGCGTCCATCTTGCTGTCGACGACGGTGAGTTCGTTGGCCCGCCGGTAATAGGCTTCCGCCGCGGCGTTATCAGAAGCCAAATCGCCGAGTTTTTTCAGGCGCGGGATGTCGAGCTCGTTCTGCGCTTTCTCGGAGGCGAGTTGGGTGAGTTGCTGGCGAGTGCTGACCAGCTTTTCGTCCTCGTCGTCAAATCCCTGGAAGCGGTGGCAGCCGATGCAGCCCTTGGCCCGATAGAGTTGCTTGCCTTCGTTCAAAACCGGGGCGTGCTCGGTGACCATGTCGGAAGCGTGGCACTGCTGGCAACCGGCATTGTAATTTTCCGGATAATACAGCGGCCAGAGCCAGTGCTCGTAGCGTCCGTGCCCTTTGGTCACCGAATCGAGGGCACGTCCGTTGCCGCCGTGGCACGGTGAGCAGCCAAATTTCTCGTTGGGATGCCACTTGATCAAATCGGGATCGGGATGGCTGGTGAACGGAGCGTCGGTGCTCTTGGCCATGCCCAGATCGGCTTTGGTGAGGGTGATTTGGGTCGGGACCAATTTCGGATCGGTGCCGACATGACAGGATTGGCAGCGATCCACCAGACCCGCGCCGCCCAGATTATTGATGGCGGCACCGGGGGGATTCACGTTCACCTGGATCAAATGATCGTCCCAATCCCTGGCGCTGTGCTGCAAGCCCTCGAGGGCGGCGGAATTTAGGCCGGGCAGATGTTCGGCGAGATACACATTGACTTTGGCCCGAGCTGCTTTTGCGGCTTTGTCATTTTCGCCGCGCTCGGCAACCAATGCGGCGCGCTGGGTGATCAGCCCGGTAAATGTGTCGTTGAGCTGATCGGCCGACATTTTCTTGTTCTTTTCCACCTGGCCAGGCGCGACCGGCCAATCCACTTCCCAAGTTTTCTGGCGGGCTTCGTTCAGAGTCTTGAGGCGGCTGGCCTTTTCGCTTTTGTCGTCGGCCGGCACAATCTCGTATTGGTAGACGAGGGCGCCCACTTTTCCGCGGGCGTCTTTGAAGGCGTCGCCAATCGCGGCACGCTGGTCGTCCAGCAGCGCGATCTGCCTGCCCAGCTCATCGTCCTTGGGGCGCGCGGCGGCCTCCAGGGAGTCGGCGTCGGCGGCAAGTTTCTTATAATCCGGCGAGGTATAGAGCGCGGCTTCCGCCTTCTTTTGGTCAGCGACGCGCTTGTTCAGATATTTCGCATAGGATTCGGCGAAGCGGGTCTGATACGAGCGCCACGGCCGGAGCCCATACACTTCGTCGTAAAGCGACCATGAGACGGTGATCATCAGCAGGAATGCGGTCAGCAAAATGTAAAAGCTGAACGACTGGCTGGTGATGGGATCGTCTGGCGGAGCCTGTGTTGCTTGCGGCGCTTGTGGTGGAATTTCAGGCACCCAAAGCCTCCTGGAACCGGGGCGTTCGCGTCGACCGACATGAATACGATCGACACGAAGCACCGTGCGCGCAAACCAGCGCGCTCATTTCGTCTCGGGTGGACCCAGCTTGCGCGATTAGACGCTGAACCAAGGGGTCACCCACACGTACTTGATATCGAAAACCAGCCGCGCCAGCATTTTTACAGGAAGCGAAAGCATCAGAATCAGCAGGGCGTACATGGTCACCAGTTGAATCAGGCTCATGCGCTTGTAAATCCGGCGGCTAAATTCGGTACTCATGCAGATCTTGTGCACCAGCCATGCGCCGATGATGAAGAAAATAATCAGCGGGAAAATTCCGAACACCGCGCGGGCCCAGATGGCCGCCTGGTCCTGCGGGATGTGGAATAGCGAGTGGAACCACGAACCGTTGATCCCGAATACCTGATCGAGATTGCGGTTCACGGTGTACTCGATGCGCTCGGCGTCCCACGTCATGGATGGCCAGAACCACATCCACCCGGGACCGCGGATGAAAGTGCCGATGGTGATCATGCTCACCCACAGGCCGATGAATCCCACCAGGAAGGTCCAGATCGCGTAGCGCCGCTGCTTATAGGTGTAGTAACCGTTGCCCAGCGGGTTGGCATCGATATACGGCACCACCATCAAGCCCACGATGATTAACGTGGGCATCACCACCCCGGCGATCCATGGATCGAAGTACACCAGCATTTCCTGCAGGCCCAGGAAATACCACGGGGCCTTGGCCGGGTTCATGGTGACGTTGGGATTGGAAGGTTCTTCCAGCGGCGCGTTGAGGGTGAGCGACCACACCATCAAAAGGATGGTGATGATCAGCGCCACCAGGAATTCCATGCGCATCAGGTACGGCCAGGTGTGCACTTCGCGTTCCCACTTGGGATTCCATGGCTGGGTCTTGCGATGTGCGGTCTTTGCGGCGACCGGATCGGCGGACAGGGTGTCGATCAAGCGATCGTTGGCGAGCGCCTGGCGAAACGCGTACCAAATATAAAACGGCACGAGAAAGAGCAACGCCACGATCGGGACGTTGTCCGGCGACGAAGCGATTTCCCAGAGCTGATGCCAGTCATGGCCAAACATGAGTATCCTCGGAGAGCGACGTCAACGGTTGTGCATGTCCATGCCGCTGGGCCGTAAGACTACGGGACGCGGCCCCTTCTCTTCTTTAATCTCCGATTCCAGCATTACCGGTGACGGGCCGGAGATGCCACCGTCCTTACGCACCCGCCAGAAGTGCAGGATCATGAAAACGGCGGCGATCAGCGGGATGGCAATGCAGTGCCAGATGTACGCGCGCAGCAACGCGTTAGCATCCACGATCGAGCCGCCCAGCAAAGCGAAGCGGACGTCGTTATACGGCGTCATGCCCATCATCGAACCGAACGGACCTTCATTTCCGAGCAGCGGAGTGGCGCGGGCCATGTTGGTTCCCACGGTCACCGCCCAGAAACCGAGCTGATCGTCCGGCAGCAAATATCCGGTGAAGGAAAGCAACAAAGTGAGCACCAACAGCAGCACGCCTACGCACCAATTGAATTCGCGCGGGCGCTTGTAGGAACCGGTGAGAAAGACGCGGAACATGTGCAGCCAGACCGCCACGATCATCAAGTGCGCGGCCCAGCGGTGCATGTTACGCAGCAGCTTGCCGAACGGCACATCGTTTTCCAGATATAGAATGTCGCGGAAGGCCTGGATTTTTGTGGGATGGTAATAAAACATCAGCAGCACACCGGTAAAGGTGAGCACTACGAACAAGTAGAAGGTGATGCCGCCCATGCCCCAGGTGAAGTTGTAACGCACCGCATCGCGATTCACTTTGGCGGGGTGCAGGTGAAAGAAAACGTTGCTGAGGACGCTCAGGGCGCGATTGCGGGGTTCGGCGTCGTGCTTAACGCGAAAAATGGAGCGATAGAGCTGGGTTTTCTCAGGCTGCTTGAGTTCCTCGACCTGTTCCTTGGCCTTGGCTTGGATGGTTTCTTTGAGTTCCTGGACCTGGTCCAGAACCCCGGGCTTGCGCCCATTTCCTGTGTTCTCGTCCGCCATCCCTACTCCTTAGGCCCAGATGCGGCTGAACGCCGCTGACACCGATTCGACTAAACGTTCAAGAAAGCTCCCACATCATTGAAGTGGTTCACGCCCGCACGTGGGTCATCGACGAACAGCCGGCTGGTATCTACGGTTACTTTGCCGGTGGGGTCCAGCACCACAAACGCCCGGTCCATTGGACGCGGCGCTGGGCCTTCAAAGTTTACACCCTCACTGTCGTATCCACTGCCGTGACACGGGCACTTGAATTTGTTTTCGGTGGCTTTCCACTCGGGAGTGCAGCCCAGATGGGTACAGCGGGCGAAAATGACGAATAGGCGGTCGGGCTCGCGCACCACCCACACCCGGTTCGTCATCAGATAGCGCTGGTCGATCCCCAGAGCAAAATCGGCGGGGTAGCCGATGTTGAAGACGGTATTGGGCTCGTAGAGGGCGCGCGGGAAAAAGAAGCGCAGGAACATCAGCAGGTTAACGCCCAGATAACCCCAAATAAAAGCCCACGCAATGCGTCGACGGCCCTTGTTGATTTGCTCGGTTTTCTTCTTGGTATCGGCTGCGGACGGCACTCCCGGTGCGGCTGGTACCGAAGCGGGAGTGGTTGCTTCGGCCATCTTCTGGTCCCCTTGATCAGGCATACGCCCGCGTCAAACCGCGGCTCACCTCTATCGGAAGCGCGCTAACAGACAAAATGTAACGCAGTTTTTATATGCCCCTGACGGTGTTGTGTCAAGACATTCTCGAGGATATGCGAATGCGGATGATTCCAATTTTGAATTACTTCGCGGCGCGAACAACCAGATCCGCCAGGGCGCGGATGAATAGCGGTGAATCGTTCAGCGCAGGCATCATCGTGAACTCCTCGACGCCCAACTTTTCGGCCTCTTGGCGGGCCTCTACGTTGATCTCGTGGAGCGTTTCGATGTGCTCGGTAACGAAAGCGACCGGCACCACCATCATTCGCTTCACGCCTTCGCGCGCCAATCGCTCGATCGAATGGCTCAGTGATGGTTCCAGCCATTTCTGAGGGCCAACGCGGCTCTGGAAGCACAATGTGTGCGGGTTTTTGTATTCGCCCAGCGCGAGGACGCGGCGCACCGTTTCCTTGATTTGCTTGGGGTACGGGTCGCCGGCCTGGACTAGTTTTAGCGGCAAGCCATGCGCGCTGAAAACCAGATGTACGTTGGTGCGTCGTGCGAGCGGCGACATGGCGGTCTCGATTCGTTCGACCAGGGCGGCAACGTAGTCGGGATGATCGTAGTAGCTTTCGACCGTTTTCACCGAGACGCCCAGCGGGCGCGCGCTATACACCCGGTTCCATTCGTTCAGGCTGCTGCGAGTGGTGGCGTAGGAATACTGGGGATAAAGGGGCAGCAGAACGATTTGGCCAACGTTTTCGCTTTGCAACGCGGCGATGGCGTCCTGGGTGAACGGCCGCCAGTAGCGCATCGCAACTACGACGACCGAGTCCACCACCGGCGCCAGCGCGGTTTGCAGCGCGCTCGCCTGAGCTTCGGTCAAGCGACGGATCGGAGAAAAACCACCGATTTCGCGGTAATGCTCGCCAACTGTTTTCGCCCGGGTTCGCGAAATAAATTTGGCGAGCGCTTTGCGGGCGATCCAGGCGAGGGGGAAATTTATGATCTCCGGATCGCAAAATAAATTGTAAAGGAATGGCTCAATTGCATCGGGAGCGTCCGGGCCGCCCAGCTGGAACAATACGACACCGGTTTTGGGTTTCGCCGCCGGCATTAGCTCAGGCGCAGGTAGGTGCGGACGCGGTCCAGTTCGGCGCGAGCCCGGGACAGCCGGACCGCTATGGTAATTTCGTAGCCGAAGAAAGCAGCCCACACCACCATCCAGGCCACGAACAAGCTTTGGAAATGTTCCATTAGACGCTCTCCTTTACGACTGGAAATGCCGCGGCTTGTGCGGCGTAATCCTCCGCCGCCAGTCGGGCTTCGTGGGTTTCGTAACGCAGCCTCTCGAGTTGATAGCGCTGCCGCAGCAAAACCACCATCAGGCAATGCATCACCAATACGCAAAAGAAAAATACCTTGGACATCTCCGGATCGAGATGCCCGCTAAATACCACCGGAGCGGGATGCTGGGTCCTCCAGAACCAGATCGAGAAATAAACCAGCGGAACATCGAGGAAGGCGAAAATTCCAAAAATCGCAGCATACGAAGCCGCTCGTTCGGGCGTATCCATCATTTTGCGCAACATCAAATACGCGACGTACAGAAGCCACATCAACAGTGTGGAGGTCAGCCGGGCATCCCAGGTCCACCAGATGCCCCACACCGGGTGCGCCCAAATGGGGCCGGTGAGCAGAACCACGGTGGTGCAAACGAGACCTACTTCCGCCGCCGCGACGCCGATCCAATCCCACTGCGGGCGCTTGGTGACCAGGTAGGCGATGTTCGCGAGGAAGGTGATCGCGAACGCGTCCATCCCTGCCCACGCCGTGGGCGCATGAAAGTAAAAAATCCGCTGAATGGCGTGCATGGTGGACTCGTCGGGGGCGATGAACAGCGCGGCATAACCCGCGCAACCGATCAGGATCGCGGTGAAAATGGCGCTCTCGATTTGAAACTCCATCGCGTGCTCACTCCTCGATCAGATGTTCGCACAACAGCCACGATGCAGTGAGAAAAACCACGTCGAAGGCCGCCAGAAAAACGGTCCAGGTGGGATCGACAGCCGGGTCGTCGTTCAGCAAGGAAGCCGTCGCCTCGACGCTGGCGATCAGCAACGGAGCGAGCACCGGCAGGAGCAGTAACGGCAGCAGTAATTCCCGCATACGCGCTTGCGAGGCCAGCGCCGCAAATGCTGTGCCGGTGACAACTATCCCCAACGTTCCCAGAACGATCACCAGTAGCAGGCGCCCGATCACCGGCATTATTGTTACGTTGTAGAGCACCGCAAATACCGGCAGCAGCACCAGTTCCGCGGTGAGCAAGAACACAAAGTTGGCCAGGATTTTGCCGAGTAGCAGCGCAAAGGCGGAAATCGGGGCCATGCGCAGCGCTTGCAGGGTGTCGTTGGGCTGCTCGCGGGCGAACGACGGATTCAGCATCAGCGTGCCGGCGAACAAGAACGCGATCCACAACAAGCCGGGCCCGAATCTCCGCGATTCCGCCGCGGTGGGATCGAAGGCGAAGCTGAACAGCACCACCACGATCAGCGCGAAGATCAAAGTGGTCTGCAGCAATTCCCGCGAACGCAACTCCGCGCGCAGTTCCTTGCCCAGCAGAATGGCGACAGCGCGGTCGGTTCGCATCAGCCTTCCACCGGAACTACCGATAGCAACGATCGGGGATCGCCGCCCGGCCCGGAATCCGCTTGCAGCCGCCCGCCGGAAAGCAGGACCGCGCGAGTAACGCTGGCGATAGAATCGTTGCGACCGTGGGTGCTCATCAAAATCGTGCATCCCCCGCGATGGCGCTCGGCCAGAGTATCGCCAAGCCACGCAATTCCCTGCCGGTCGAGTCCGGCGGCCGGCTCATCGAGCAGCAGCAGCGAAGGCGAGTGAATCAGTGCGCGAGCGATAGCCAAGCGCTGACGCATCCCGCGAGATAACGTGCGCACCAAGTCGCCGGCGCGGTCCGCCAGCCCGCACGATTCCAGTGCAGCCGCGGTGCGACGTTGGGGCTGATCGAGGTCGTAGAGGCGCGCAAAGAATAGAAGATTTTCAGCCGCGGACATTTCGTCGTAAAGCATCGTCGAGTGCGCCACCATTCCGATGGAACGCTTGATGGATTCGCGCGCCGCACCGGCACGCTCCGGAAATTCAACTTTTCCGGAACTCGGCTGGACCAGCAAGGCGGCCGTTCTCAAGAGTGTGGTTTTTCCAGCGCCATTCGGGCCGAGCAGCGCCGCAAATTCGCCCGCGCCGAATTCCAAGGTGACCCCGCGGAGGGCCACCAGCGAGCCGTATCTCTTTTCGACACTATGAAAAGCGACGCCGAGGCGCGGTGTGGTGGGATCGCTTGCCAAGGCGGTTCGCTTATCCCCGCACTAATTCGCGCAGCGTGGTTTCAAACTGGCCGCGCTGACGGGTGTAATCGGACTCCGATATTGTTCCGGCCTGACGACGCAGCTCCAGCCGGAACATTTGATCCTTCAGTTCGTCCAAGCTCAGCCGCGCCTGCTGGGCCACCGTGGCCATGATTTCAGAACTCGCATCGCGGACGCCTGCGGTTGGCGCGTTGGCTGGGACTGCTGTTACGGGAGGCCAAGCCGGCGCTACGGGGATACTTTGGCCTCCGGCGTAGGTGCCCTCCCCGTGCGGCATAGCGACTTGCGGCCGCCGCCACAGAAGAGCCCCGCCCATCACAAACAGCAGCGCGAAGCCGCCCACCAGAATCCATTTCATGTTGTCCAGGCGCGCTGGAAGTGAGGTGACCGTTGCCGCCGGAGCATCGCTGCCCGTCTGATCCTGGCCATCACCCGGCCCGCTGGCGCCGCCCGCACCAGCCGCTGGCGGACCGCTAACCGTCCGGCTGCTCTCCGGGGGGGGCGCGGTGCCCGAGACGGAAATATCCAGACCTTGATCCGCGGCTACGGTATCGCGGGTGTACAAGGCAAATCCCTGCTCGTTCCCGGCGGGAGTAAATCCTGGCGCCGAAATCTGCAACGTTGGCGGCGCGGCGATCAAAACACGTTGCGCGGCGTAGGGCGATTGCGAATGCAGCACCGCCTGATTGCCTCCGTACGGCATATTATAGGAAACGCGCACGCCGTTCTCGCCCGGCTTGAATGCAAAGGCGATGGCTTCGCGATTTTTGCCTTTGTCGATAGTTCCCTGCGTTACCGGCATGCCCGCCGAGGACCACGCCGAAACATCGTGAATCTGCCCGTTTGACGGCAGGTTGAATTGAAATGTGCCATCGGCTTTGAAAAACGAAACCGGCGGCTGGGTCTGATTTTCAACGCCGTACTCTTCGCCGACCAGCAACTGATCGCCGTTAGGCCGCAAGACGATAGCGTGTGTGGAAATCGAAACCGTCGATGGCTTATCGGTGGATTCGTAGATCTTCACCTCGGCGGTGGGCCGCCCCGGAGGCGCCATCTCGTTGTAGTTGATTCCCTGGTAGACCACGCGCAGCAGTATCGGCCCCTGCCCGATTTCCGGGCGGTCAAATTTAAAATGGCCCGACCCATCCGCCTTGGCGGTCGCCACCGGCTGCATCTCGCCTTGCAGCTGAATCAAAATGACGTCCACGCCCCCGGCCGCTTTCCCGGTAGTGCCGTTGAGCACCGTTCCTTCGATCGTTCCTGCTTGCGCTGCACTCGACGCAAACAGCACGACCCACAGCGCTAGACCCACCGCGCCGCTCAGAATGTGCCGCAAACCGCCAGGGAAAATTCTCACGATCGGGTTTTCTCCGTTATCGACTGCAGCGTGGCGGGCGTGGGAGCGCCGCCGGTGGTGCGATCCATCTCCGCGAGCACTTGCGCGGCTTCGAGTTCGAGGGCCTGCTTCATCTGTTCGAAATCCTGCTCGGAAAATTTTCCAGCGCGATGCTCGAAGCGCAAATCGCGCAGGTTATCGTAAATCGCGTCGCGGCGATCCAGAAGCGGGTCCAGCCGCGAACGGTGCGGCATGGAATCGGACGGCTCCGGCGACACCTGAAAAACGAATAGAAGCGTGCCGATGGTGAGCAGGCCGCACGCCGCCAGTATCGCGTATTCATTCATCGTTATTCCCATCCGCTTCGCGCCGCGCGCGCGCCAGCGTTTCGGGCGAGACGCCTGCTGCCGGAACCAGTAGAGCCCTCTCCCGCCAACGCCGCACCAAGATCCACACTAATGCGATCCCTAAGAGCGGCAAAACCACCGGCATAATCCACGCCGCGCGGTTGAAGCCGGTGTTCTCGGGCTCGGCCAGCACCGTCGCGCCGTACTCCTGCACGAACGCTTGAATCGTCAGATCGTCCGGCTCGTTGCGCGCCACGCGATCGTCCACTTCCTGCAGCATGCCATGCGAATAGGTGCAGCCGACATGGTTGCACATCGTTAAAATCTGGTTGCAGCCGCACACGCACAGCAATTTTCCGCCCACGCGCTTGGCGCGGTCGCTTGATTGCCCGCGAGCCACGCCGGCCAAACCCGCCAGCAGCCAAAAGGAAACCGCGGCCACTCGAATCCAGCGTGACCAACGTAGTTTCGGGATGGTGCGGCGCTCAATCATGCTGGTTCGGTCCCTTGGCGAGCACCGAAACCGGCGCGCCGGCCAGGGTGGCCCGCGAAAGTTCCGGCACCGCACGCAAGGCGATCACCGGCTGGCGATTGGGAACCATTGCCAGCAACGTCCCCAATACTACGATCAGCCCGCCAAACCAAATCCATTTCACCAGCGGATTGATGTACGCGTGAATCACCGGCCGGCCGGTATCAGGGCTTCGCCCGGCGTACACCACATACAAATCGCGCAGCGCGCTGCTGCGGATCGCTACCATGGTCTCGGTCACCTGGCTGGCCAGGAAAAATCGCCGCTCGGGGTACAGCATCATTTCCGACTTGCCGTTGCGAAACACTTCCAGCGTGGCGCGATCAGACTGGAAATTCTGGTTGGCCACCTGATCGAAGTTCTGGCACACCAGAGTGTACGGGCCAATCACAATCTTCGATCCCACGCCCATGTCTGACTGCACGTCTTGATTGAAGGCCTGCCCGGAGATGCCCACGAACACCAACACCATTCCCAGGTGAATGATGTACCCGCCGTAGCGCCGGGTATTGCGCAGCGTCAACTGCACCGCGCCATCCACCAAATTCGTGCTGCCCCGTCCGGCGATCACTCGCGCTCCGCGGTAAAATTCCGAAGTAATCGTGAGTCCCACGAATACCGACAAAATCCAGCAGATCACCGCATACGGACTGCGCGCCCCGCCAACGAATGCCGCAATTCCCGCCAAAAGTCCGCCAGCCAGCGGCCACGCAAAATTGCGCCACAGGCTATCCATCGAGGTTCGCCGCCATGCCAGCAGCGGCCCCACGCCGGTCAGCAGCAGCAGGAACAGCGCGATCGGAATATTTACTTTGTTGAAAAATGGCGGCCCCACGCTGATGCGGTTACTGGTGAACCATTCGGAGAAAACCGGGAACAAGGTGCCCCAGAAAACCGCGAAACACGCTGCCAGCAGCACCAGATTGTTGAATAGAAAGCTGGACTCGCGCGACACCAGCGAATCGAGCTGATTATCGCTGCGCAAATAATCCCGGTTGCGAATGTAAACGAAGAGGCACACCGCGAAAACGATGCACAGAAACGTGGTGAACCATGTCCCGATTGAAGACTGCGCGAACGCATGCACCGACGCCACCACACCGGAGCGGGTCAGCAGCGTTCCCAAAATGCACAACATGAACGTGGTAAACACCAGCCAGATATTCCACACCTTCATCATCCCGCGCTTTTCCTGCATCATCACCGAATGCAGAAACGCGGTGCCGGTAATCCACGGCAGCAGCGACGCGTTTTCCACCGGATCCCATCCCCAGTAGCCGCCCCAACCCAACACCGCATAGGCCCAGTGCGCGCCCAGCAGAATTCCCGCGCTTTGAAAGGTCCACGCGATCATCGTCCAGCGCCGAGTGATGTGAATCCACTTCTCCCCCGGATAGCGGCCCAGCAGCGCGGCCATCGCAAACGCAAATGGCACGGTGAATCCGGTGTAGCCGAGATACAAAATCGGCGGGTGGATCACCATTTCGGGGTACTGCAGCAAAGGATTCAGTCCGCGGCCATCGGGCTGCGCGACCAAGTGTGCGCCGCCTGCGGCGGCCACCGTGCCAATCACTCCGAAGGGGCTGGCCACGAAATTATTCAGGATCAGGAAAAATATTTGCACGCAGGCCAGCACTACGCCAACGTATGGCATCAGTTCGGGGTGCTTGCGGCGATTCAGGAACAGCACAAAGAAAGCGTAGATCGACAGGAGCCAGCTCCAGAACAGCAGCGAACCTTCTTGTCCCGCCCATAGCGAAGCGAATTTGTAAGCCGCGGGAAGTGCGCGATTGCTGTGCTCGACTACGTAGAGCATCGAAAAGTTATCAGTGAAGAAAAGGTATTCGAGGCTGGCCACGCCGAGCGTCACCAGGATGAAGATGGCCATCCCCGCGTTGCTGGCGCTTTTCAGCAGCAGCGTCTTGCGGGTAATGATGCCGGCGATTCCCGCCGACGCGGCGTACACAGCCGCGACCAAAGCGAGCATGAGGGCAAAAGATCCGAAAACGTCCACCGATTTCTCCTTACGTTTTCAACTGCCGGACATGGGTGTGGTAGCCGCGCTGGCGCCGGTCATTGGACTCGGCTCGGATGCTGGCGGCGCAGCGCCGGGGTTGGTTAGCTGGGGAGTGGCTTGGTATTTCGACGCGCACTTGGCCTGCACTTGTTCGGCCACGAACCGGCCGTCAGGCATCAGCTTGCCTTCGACCAGCGCTTGCGCGTTATCTTTGAAAGTATCGGGCAGCGGATCGCGTCCTGCGTAGCTCACGTCCAGCGCGCGCCCCTGCTCTTCCAGGACGAAATCCACGCGCCCGGGCAGACGAGCGATCGAGCCAGTGCGCACGTTCCCTGCTACCCGGATGCGCTGGTGCGCCGCCGCGCCCTGCAAGCCCGGCAACTCGGAAATGGTGTGGTAGTAAGTCTTGCTCTGGGTGAATCCGGTGTAGGCCAGCGCGGACAGAGCGGCCACGATGATCACCGAACCAACGATAAATTTATTGCGCGCCGGCATAGCAAACCTCGCAGACAGACCAAGTTAGGGCGGGACAACGAAATTCTACCACAGCGGTGTGGTGGCGCAGCCAACCTGGCTGTGCGAAATCCAACTCCCACTCCCACAAGAATTAAGCCGGCACCGACCGCGCACCACCGGCTGCGTTCCCCAAGACGTCCAGCCCGGTCTGCCGCAGCGTCTCTGCCAATTTGGTTATGCCGGGTTCGATCAGAGCAATTTGCTTGGGCCGATACGAAAATCGAATTCGCCTCAGCAACGCTGGGCCATGATCGCGGACGATCGCCGCGGCAATCCCGGGATCCGTCCCGGCCTCGCGCCCAGGGTAAGCCTCCGACACCGGGCACTCCAATACGTAAGCCAAGTAGAAATTCCGCCGCTGAAATTCCGCCAGCGCCGCCGCGTCGCTGGAGAACACCTCGGCGATTCCCGTCTGCGTCAGCACTTCGCCCAGCCATTGCTTGGCGGCGGGAGATCGCTCCGCCGCCGGTGGCGCCACACTATAAAAGAAATCCTCCATCGGTTCGGGAGGCGCCAGCGCCAGAAACAGCGTCTGGATGTGGATGGGCCGGTAGCGCGTAGCCAATTCAAGCCGTTCGATGCGCCGCCGGATGTGCGCATCAGGGGTATTCACGCCGCAACCGTCGCATCGGGGGACGTAGTTTTGCCGTTGCATGCTCCTAGGATGGCACAGAGCTGGCGTGTGCGACAGAAATTGTGAGGGCGCAATCGGATTCCGAGCGGCCCGCCATGGTGCGGCGGCCGCCCGAAACGCTTTGCGGAGGGCTAGGGCTTGGTGCCAGCCGGCTCGGGCTCGGGGGAGGAAATTTTGTGCGCCGGTTGACCCAACTTCGCTCGCAGGCACCCCACCAACTCGGGTGCCAGCTCGGTAATATCCATACCTTCCGATACCATGAATTTACAGCTCAGGATCGGACGCGCGCGATCGTCATCCTGCAATTGGCAGTTCACCCGGCAATATTGGCAGTCTTGATTCCAGCAGAATCGCCCGTAGGGAATGGTCTCTGGGCTGATGAACTGGAAGCAGCGCAAGAGAGAGTTGCGCTCCGGCACCAGAAAATTCTTCCCCAGGATGGTGATCTCGACTAGCCGTTCGAATGGCCGGAAAATTTCTGACATGGAAGAGTTGCCCGCCTTTTGCGGATTCGCTCGCCGCTGCATGAAAGCTACTGGACTCCGCGCACCCGAGCAACCGCCAGGACGTACCTGAGTGCCCAACTACACACGGGTATAGGACTCGGTAATTTCGCGGATATCGCGGCGGAAACAGAGAGCAAAAAGCGTGCTCGCTTTGACCTCTGCGCTTTGCCTTACTCTACCCGACCGGCGCTAGCGCGGTTTATTTAGCGAAGGCAAATCGAGAAGGTGGGGCGTTGTGACGCTGGGGTCTCGAAAAAAGGATCAGCTCGTCGAGCCCGCTGGTTCGTTGCTCGCTCAAGAGTCTGGAGCGGGCAACCCACTGGCTAAGCTCAACGAGCCACCGTTGCAAAGATCAGAGAGGACTTCTGGGCGATGCCTACCAGCGGAACCAAGCCCACTTACGTGGGTGGCACCGCCGCGAAGCCGGTTCCAGCTCTGCAAATACGAAGGCGCTTACATTCCCGAGTTCGGACGGAGTCCCGGTGCCCGAGTTAGACTGGGGAGCCGCTCCATTTCCGTAATCGGAGACGGTGTAAACGATGTGCACGCCCGGGGTTACGCCGCTCAGCTTAAAGCAAAAGCTCGCGGGATTGGCGCCTGCGGTGCCCGATGCCGACGCCACATGCCATTCGCCCTGCACCGTGTCCAACTGATAGTAGAGCGATTGCGGCGCCGGTGCCACCGGTGTGGACGCGCTGGAGGTGCTGGCGGTGAACGAAGGGTGCGGGTTGGTGGTGGCAAAGACGGCGGAGTCGGTTACCGTCTCCGAATCATTCATGCCGTGAACGGTGGTTGCGAGAGGAACAGCGTTGACGGCGCTCGGGCTCAATACGGTCGCGTTGTTGCTGCCATTGTTGGCGACAAACACCGAGTCAGTCGCCAGATTGACCGCCAAAGCGGTAGGATTGGTACCCGCCGACGCGGGCGTCTCGATGGTATTGGTCGCGCCGTCGATCACGGTGACATTGGCGCTGCCGCTGTTGGTGACGTAAATCTTGTTGTTTGCCGGATCGACCTCTACCGCGGAGGGAGTGGCGCCGGTGGCCAGGGTCGCGGTCACCGTGTTGGTCACGCCGTTGATCACTGCGACGGTGCCGCCGCTTCCTTGGCTTGCCACGTACACCGTGTTGGTGATGGCGTTGGCCGCCACCGAAACCGGAGTGGAGCCCACCGCGACGGTCGCCGCCACCGCGTCGCTGGCCCCATTGATTACGGTAAGGCTGGCGCTACCCTGATTGGCCACATAGATGGTGTTCGTCGCTGGATTTACCGCCACTGCGACTGGATCGGTGCCGGTAGCCACCGTAGCGGTCACCGCGTCAGTCTCGCCATTGATCACCGAAACGCCGTTGCTGCTGGCATTGGCGCTGTAAACCCGGTCGGTTACGGGATTCACGGCAATCGCAACCGGGTCGGTGCCCACCGTTACGGTGGCTTTTACCGTGTTGTTTGCGCCGTCGACCACGCTGACGCTGTTGCTGCCGCCGTTGGTCACGAAAACGGTGTTGCTGGCGGGATTCACGGCTACAGCGTTGGGCGTCGTGCCGGTGGAGACAGTGGCGGTCACCGCGTTGGAGGTCCCATCGATCACGCTCAGGTTGTTGCTCGCCGAATTGGCCACGTACGCCGTATTCGTTACCGGGTTGACGGCGGCCGCATCGGGCGCGCTTCCCACTGGTACCGTGGCAATCAGAGTATTGCTCGCCCCGTTGACCACGCTCAAATCGTCACTCGCGTTGTTGGCGAGGTACACCGTGTTGGTTGCCGGGTTAACGGCGACTGCCGTAGGCGCCGAATCCGCCGCCAGAGTCGCCGTTCCATTGGTCGCCTCATCCAGTACGGTGACGGTCGAGCCCATGATGTTCGCAACATAAACCTTGCCGGTGACTGGGTTGATGGCCACCGAGTAAGGCTCGGTGTCAGTAGGCAACGTAGCGGTCACAGCATTGGTGGCGCCGTTGATTACCGTTACGGAGTTTCCGCAGGCGCCGCTGCCGTCGCAACTGTTGTTCAAGTTGGCCACGTACACGGTATTGGTTACCGGGTCGACGGCCACCGCGGTGGGCTCGCTCTGTGCCGCCACCGTGGCGGTTAGGGTGTTGTTGGTCCCATTGATCACAGTCACGTTGTCGCTCAGCACGTTGGTGACGTAAACGGTGTTGGTCACGGTATTGACCGCGATGCCGGTGGGAGTGTTCCCGGTGGGGATCGTAGCGGTCACTGCATTGGTTCCACCATCGATCACGCTGATGGTGTTGTCGATGTAGTTGGTCACGTACACCGTGTTGGTCACTTCATTCACGACTAACGCCAGTGGAGTGTTGCCCACCACAACCGAGCTCACCAGCGCATTGGTGGCGCCATCAATCACCGCCACGTTGTTGGCGCCGGGGTTTGACACATAAATCATGTTGGTTACCGGATTCACGGCGATCCCGTAAGGGGCGGCGCCCTCGGAATAGGGCGTCGCGGGGGCGCCCACGACAACGGTGGCAGCTACCGTGTTGTTCGCTCCGTTAATTACGGTCACATTGCCGCTGTTTGCGTTCACCGCGTAAACCATATTGGTCAGCACGTTGGTGGCAATCAAGCCGGTGGCCGCGCCACTCTCTACCTCGGCCGTTTCAGTGTTCGCGGCGCCGTTAATCACGGAGACGTAGCCCGGGGTGTACCCTTCGAGCCCGACATAAAGCGAATTGGTGATGGGGTTGATCGCACTGGTGTCGGCTGTGCCGGAAGCCAAGGTGATCGTCGCCACCACGCTATTGGTCGCGCCATCGATCACCGCGACTGTGGTTGCGTTGCTGAGCGCATAGATGGTATTGGTTACCGGGTTCACGGCAACGTCGGCGGCCGGTCACCGGAATGGCCGCGGTCACGGTCTGTGCGGGGAGAGCGCCTGGCAGCAGCAGGTTTCCGAGCAGCGCCGCAGCAACCGCCCAGCGAGACAATATACTGACGTGGCGAGTATTCATGGCCCTACCTCATTTGGCTCTAGTGAGCCCAAGTCACTAGCTCAAACTGTAATCAGGAGGTACAGCGCTGACGAATTTTCCGTCGCAATACCTGATGTAATCTTGCAGTGTGCAGGGGATCGAGCGCCACATGTGCTGCGAGGAGTTTGGCTATGGTTCCCGTAGTTGTGTATTAGCAATGCAAGCACAACTAGGCGCTCGCGCATACACACAAACATTTAGTACTGGGGTACTGGCGAGCAACGCAGGAGTGCTAAGAAATGCGGTGTTTCAGGCGCGGAGACGTTAATCGATGGCGTAGGACCGAGTACTTTTTGAGGCGGGATCGAGAAGTCCCGAGTGAACGGCTAAGGAAGCGGGGCGGTGCCGTAGAACTGAGCCATGTGACGATACTTTTCGTAGCGGAGATCGATGAGCTGCGCGGGGGCCAGCGGGGTGAGCTCCTGCAAAGCTTGCTCCAACACGGGGCGCAGCAATCGTGCGGCATCCTCGTGATCGTTGTGCGCGCCGCCCTCGGGCTCGGGCACGATGGCGTCTATGATTTTCATCCCCAGCAAATCGTTGGCGGTAATCTTCAAGGCCTCGCATGCCAGTTCGGCTTTGGTCGGGTCGCGCCACATGATCGAAGCGCAGCCTTCCGGCGATATCACCGAATAAACCGAATTCTCGAGCATGAATACGCGGTCGCCCACGGCGATGCCCAGCGCTCCGCCGGAACCGCCTTCGCCGGTGATGGTCACCACCACCGGCACCGGCAGGCGCGCCATCTCCCGCAAGTTGAGCGCGATCGCTTCGGCCTGCCCGCGCTCCTCGGCGCCCACCCCGGGATACGCTCCGGGCGTATCGATGAAGCAGAAAATGGGGCACTTGAATTTCGCAGCCATGCGCATGGCCCGCAGCGCCTTTCGATAGCCCTCCGGCTTGGCTTGGCCAAAATTGCGTGCCACCCGCGCTTTGGTGTCTCTTCCCTTTTGCTGGCCGACGATCATTGCCGACCGCCCGCCAAACCGCGCCATGCCACAGACGATCGCGGGATCGTCCGCGAATAAACGGTCGCCGTGGATTTCAGAGAAGTCTTCAAACAGCATGCGCACATAATCGAGGGTGTACGGCCGCTGCGGATGGCGGGCCAGCATTAACCGCTGCCATGCTCCCAGATGCGAGTAGAATTCCTGCTTTAGCTCGGCCACTTCGCGGCGAATGCGCGCGATGTCCGCCAGCGTCGAGTCCGTTTCCGGACCCAGGCTGCGCAACTCTTCCACCTCACGCTCCAGCGCTTCGATTTCCTTCTGCCGTTTCTTTTCCTTCGCGTCCACTCGATTCCCTTTACTTCTCGATGCCCCGCTCGATCTTGGCCCCGTCCCCCACTATTGCAGAGCTACCGCTTCGGCCCCACAGATCTCCCGCACTTGCGCTAGCAATTCCCGGTCGGCGTTCACTCCGCTCTGCGATTCCAGCACCGCTTCGGTACCGTCCTGGGTGATTAGATCGAAGGTCACCCGGCAACGCCCCGGACGATTGGAAAATAAAGTGTGCAAACGATCAAGCGTGCCGCTATCCACCGCGCCGAGATCGACCCGCACCCGCAGCTGTTGCGGCCGCTGTTCCGCTACTTGGTGTAAGGCTCGCGCTTCCGCCACCATCAGACGAATGCCCGCTTCCTCCACCGCCACCTTGCCCTTCACCAACAACGCCGTGGCCGGCTTCAGCACCTGCTCCAGCCGCCCGTAGGCCTCCGGGAACACCAAGGCTTCGATCGCGCCGGTGCGGTCCTGCAGCGTGACGATGGCCCACTTCGCGCCGCGCCTCGAGCGCATCGCCCGCGATTGCACGATGATCCCGCCCACCACGATCTCCTGACTATTCCTCCACCCCTCGAACGAGCCGATATCCACGGCGTTGAGTTCCTTGAGCCGGCCCGCGAATTTGTCCAGCGGGTGCCCGGAAATGTAGAAGCCCAGGGTGGCATACTCCCCTGCGAGTTGTTCTTCCTCGGTCCAATCGTTGGCTTCCGGCAGAGCACGGCCTTCCCAGTCTGCGGACGACGGGTTCGATCCCTCGAGAAACAAGCCGGTCTGGCCCACCGCCTTGCGATGCGCAGCACGCTGCCCGAAGGCCATGGCGTCGTCGATGGCGGCAAAATGCCGGGCGCGAGAACCACCACAGCAATCCAGCGCGCCAGCCTTAATCAGGCTTTCCAGAACGCGCTTATTCAACGAGCGAGTATCGATCGATTCGCAGAAATCGTAAAAGCTTTTGAAGGCGCCGCGGGACTCGCGGGCGTCGCAAATCGCCTTGGCGGTGTTTTCGCCGACGTTCTTGATCGCCGCCAGACCAAATCTTACGTCCGAGCCTACCGGGGTGAAGTATAGCCCGCTCTGGTGGACGTCGGGCGGCAGCACCCGAATCGACATCCCGCGCGCTTCGTTGATGTACTTCACTACTTTTTCCGAATTTCCGGTTTCCGCCGTGAGCATGGCGGCGATAAATTCCACCGGAAAATGGGTCTTCAGGTAGGCGGTCTGATAGGCCAGCCAAGCGTACGCGCAGGAGTGCGATTTATTGAAACCGTAGCCCGCGAATTCGGCCATTAGGTCGAAAATTTTCTCGGCTTTCTTGGCCGGCACTTTTCGACCGGAGCATCCCGCCAGGAATTTTTCGCGCTGCGCCGCCATTTCCTCGTGCTTTTTCTTTCCCATGGCGCGGCGCAGGATGTCCGCATCGCCTAGCGAGAACCCCGCCAGGCGGTTGGCGATTTGCATGACCTGTTCCTGGTAGAGGATTACCCCGTAGGTTTCCGAGAGCAGTTCCTCGAGCTCCGGCAGATCGTAGGCCACTTTTTTCTTGCCGTGCTTGCGGGCGATAAAATCGTCGATCATTCCCCCCTGAATCGGGCCGGGACGATACAGAGCATTGAGCGCGGTCAGATCTTCGAGGCGAGTGGGCTGGTAACGGCGCAGGATGTCGCGCATCCCATGCGATTCAAACTGGAATATTCCGGTGGTATCGCCGCGGCTAAACAGCGCGAACGTCGGCGCGTCGTCCAATGCAATCGCGTCAATATCAAAACCCGAATCCTCCGGCCGGTTCGCGCGAATCATGTGGACCGCGTCATCCAGCACGGTGAGCGTGGTCAGGCCCAGAAAATCCATCTTGAGCAGGCCGATACGCTCGAGCGCGTTCATGTCGTACTGCGTGGTGATTTCATCCCGGCTGGTCTTATACAGAGGGACGATGTCGGTGAGCGGACGGGGCGAAATCACGACCCCGGCGGCGTGGGTCGAAGCGTGCCTCGCCAGGCCCTCCAGACGCAGGGCCACGTCGATCAGCCCCTTTACCGCGGGATCCTTCTCGCGCAGCTCAGCAAGCTGCGGAGTTTGCTCCAGGGCCTCTGCCAGGGTGATGTTGAGGGTCGCGGGAATCATCTTGGCCAGCTTGTCCACGTCCCCGTAGGGCATGTCCAGCGCCCGACCGGAGTCCTTCAACGCTGCTTTCGCGGCCATGGTTCCAAAGGTGATGATCTGCGCGACGCTGCCCTCGCCGTATTTCTGGCGGACGTATTCGATCACTTCGCCGCGACGGCGCATGCAGAAGTCGATATCGATATCGGGCAGTGAAATTCGTTCCGGGTTCAGGAAACGCTCGAACAGCAGATCGTACTGCAACGGATCCACGTCGGTAATCCGCAGCGCGAAGCTCACCAAGCTTCCCGCCGCCGATCCCCTGCCCGGCCCCACCGGAACGCCTTGCGCCCGCGCGTAATGGATGAAATCCCAGACGATCAGGAAGTAGCCCGGAAAGCGCATCTTCTGGATCATCGCGATTTCGTCGGTCAGCCGTTGCTCGTAAGTCGCGATCGAATACCGCAGCTTCCCTTCCTTGGCCAGCCGCTCGAGGTGCGGCCGCCGCCATTCGAACCCTTCGCGCGCCACTTTCTCGAAATAGCTGTCGGCGGAATGGCCGTCGGGAACGTGAAATTCGGGAAATGGATCGCTGACCCGCTCGATCTTGACGTTGCAGCGCTCGGCAATGGCCAGCGTGCGCCGCAGCGATTCCGGCAGTTCCTTGAAAACCACGGCCATCTCTTCGGCGGTCTTGAAATAAAACTGATCGGTGGCGAAACGCATGCGCTGCTCGTCGCTCATGGTCTTGCCGGTCTGAATGCACATCAGCACTTCTTGCGCGTGCGCATCGGACTTGGTGAGGTAATGCGCGTCGTTGGTGGCCACCAGAGGAATCCCGGTTTCCCGGGACAGGGTGACCATCCCCCGGTTCACTTTGATGTCCTGTTCTAACCCCTGATCCTGCACTTCCAGGAAAAAATTCCCCTTCCCGAAAATATCCTGCAACCGATAGGCCGACGCACGGGCCTTATCGATGCTGTCGTTCATGATCCCTTCCGCCACTTCCCCGCGCAGGCACGCGGAAAGCGCGATCAGCCCCTTGCTGTGCTTGGCAAGCAGCTCGTGGTCCACTCGCGGCTTGTAATAGAACCCGTCCAGGAAGCCCGCGGACACCAGCTTGATTAGGTTGTGGTAGCCCTCGGCGTTTTCACATAATAGCACCAGGTGGTTCGAACGTTCCGCGTCCGCGCCTCTGGTCTTGTGGTTGCCGGGAGCGACGTACATCTCACAGCCGATGATGGGCTTCACCCCGCGGGTGGTGGCTTCATGGAAGAAATTGGCTGCGGCGAACAGATTGCCGTGGTCGGTGACCGCCACGGCGGGCATGCCCCGCCGCGCCGCTTCAGTGGCAAGCTCGCTGACTTCGCAAGCTCCGTCGAGAAGCGAGTAGTCCGTGTGCAAATGCAGATGTACGAAGTTTTCGGAAGCCATTCGCTCTTATTCTATAACACCACCACGGAAAAGTTTTTACCGGGAACCCTTCCGCGGTTCATTCACCAGGAATTGCGCGCCAAAGCCGCGCAAAAAAATCAGCATGACGCTGGGCAACATTCCCGCGCTAGCGCCCTTTACGTGCGGCCTTACCCGTTTTGGCCGGTGCCGGCATAGGTTTGTGCTGCGCCTGGCTCTTTCCAAACGGACTGGTCGACGACCGGCTCGGCTTGCCCGGCGGCCGATGTCCTCCGCCAGCACCAAACGAGCCGCCCGGTGCGGGCCGTTGCTTGGCGTGTTCTTTCAAATCCGCCGCAGTGGCTCCCACCGTTTTGGCTTTGCCCTTCTTTTCCACCTTTACCTCTTCCTTGATGCCCGCCAACTGCCGCAGCAGCTTGGTGCGATCGAGCGGCAGCCGCCCGCGTCCGCGCAACTGCGCTTCGAAAAGATTCTCCAGAATTTTGTCGAACTTCGGCCCGCGCGCGATGCCCAGGGCGTCCAGCTCGGCCACCGGCAGAGTCTGCCGCAACGGCCGCCAGCGCTGCAGATAGTTGCGAATCTGGTTTAACGCCTTGGGATTGGGATATTCCACCTGAATGAAAGCCAGCAAGTCCGGACGCAGTTGCGATAGATATACGTAGGCGTCTTTGGGAGCCTTCATCTTCGGCGATTTCAAAATCTTGACGGCCTTTTCGGACTCCAGAATCAGGTGCGCGATTTCCTCCGATTCGTTCGCGCGCAATTCCAAGTGCCGCAGCGCCGCGGCCGCCTCCCGCGCCTTCAGCCGTCCCAGCAAAAAATGGGTGACTGGAGCGAACAATCGCGCGCGCACCCCGGAAGCCAGCATCGCTTCGCGGACGTGCGCCAGTTTGCTCAGCCTTTCGTAGTCCGGCCGGCGCTTGGCGAGTTGCGGATGAATTCCCGCCAGCAAGTTGTGCTGTTCCCACAGCCGCAGCGTCGCCACCGGATTATCTTCCCGGCCCAAATGATGGACTTCCCAACCCACTTGCACGCCGTCCAGATTTTCGTGCAGGTTGCGCGCGACGGCCAGCTCGAACCATTCGGTGGTTCGCGATTCCATCTTGAATCCCATCCGCGCGGCGTAACGCAAGATACGCATCAGGCGGACCGGCTGGTTGGTAAAAGCGTGAATCGATAGCGCCCGCACCTCGCGCCTCTCCAGATCCGCCAGTCCATTGGTGGGATCAAGCAGCAGGCCCCGGGAATTCGGATTCAGCGAGATGGCGATGGCGTTCACCGAAAAATCGCGCCGCCGCAGGTCCTCCATTACCGTGGACCACCGGATTTCCGGCTTCGCTCCCGGCCGGTCATAGAAATCATCGCGCGCCGCGGAAATCGATCCATCCACGTCTCCCGCAAAAATGAGCTCGACGTGCCGCAGCCGCTCATCTTCGTATATCGCGCGCGCCCCGCCCTTCTCCAACTCGCGCACGATCTTGAAGGGGTTGCCTTCCACCGTGAAATCCAGGTCGCGGATGGGCATTCCGGAAATCAGGTCGCGGATCGCGCCACCGGTGAGGTACACATTCGCCGACTGCGCCCGCGCCAGTTCCTGGACGCGCTCAAGAACGGCCCGCTGTTCGGGAGAAAGCCGGCTTTCCAGCAGGTACATGTAATCAGGCATAAAAGTTAAATCCTCCTAAATCTGCGAAAACCGGAAATCGAATATCGCGCCGCAGCGGCTCCCGGCCCGGGCCATTCAGCCCTGGGCCCTCAAGCTCGAGGATGATGCGCTCGGTGAACTTGTCTCAGCCGTTCTTCCACCACATGGGTGTAAATCTGAGTGGTGGAAATATCGGCATGGCCCAGCATCATCTGCACCGAACGCAAATCCGCGCCGCGGTCCAGCAAATGGGTGGCAAAACTATGCCGCAGGGTATGCGGCTTCAGTGGCCGGCGCAGTCCCGCGCGGCGCCCGTAACCCGAGAGCAATTGCCACACCGTCACCCGGTTCAGCGGCTTGGCTCGCTGGTTCAGAAAAATGTGATTGCAGATGCGATCTTTCAAAAATCGCGGCCGCGCTTCGTCCATATATCGTTGTACCGCCGCCAGTGCCGAACGACCCACCGGCACCAGACGTTCCTTATTTCCCTTGCCAACGCAACGCAAGCGCCCCGATTGCATTTGAATATCGCCGACGCACAGTCCGCACAGCTCCGAGACGCGAATTCCCGTCGAATACATCAGGTCGATCAGCGCCCGGTCGCGAATTCCTTCTTTGGTGGTTTGGTCGGGACTTTCCAGCAGGCGCTCCACATCCTTCACACTCAGAAATACCGGCAGCGCCTGGCGAATCTTGGGGGCCTCGATGGTCGACGCTGGATCTTCGGTCACGATTGCTTCCATCATCAGGAAACGGAAGAACTGGCGAATACTCACCAGGTAGCGGGCCACCGAACGCGCGTCCAGCTTGCGCTCGTACAAGGTAATCAGAAATTCCACAATGTCGTTCCGCTCGATCTCGGCAATGGGGATCTTGCGCTTTTTCACGTACTCGCCGAACTGCACCAAATCGCGGCGATACGACGCGATCGAATTCGTCGACAAGCTGCGTTCAATGCGCGCGTAGTTCAAATAGGAACGAATTAAATTTTCAATCAACACGTGCCCGCCCAGCATGGCCCAATTTCAAAATGCGGTCGCCGCTTCCGGCGGCCGCAACAAAATGGTCGCCTCACTCAATTCCTCGCAACGAAATGCCCACGCCAATCCCAGGTACACTCCGATCGAGCCCACAATCATTGCTGCCAGCGCACCGGCCTGCCCCACCACCGGCCCCAGCGCTTCGAAATGCACGTGGCGCAACGCCAACACACAGCCCCCGCCCATCACCGCCGAGCAGACCGCGATCTTGACGGTCGACCTGGTGATCGCGCGGCCGCCAACGCTGCCAAACCGCGCCCGGAAAATGGCCAGCAAAACCGAAAAATTCATGTACGCGGAAATCGATGTCGCCAGGGCCGGTCCGCCGTTTGAGAGCGACTCGGAAAATAGAGCGATAAAGAGCAGGTTCAGCGCAATGTTGAGGAGCAGAGCGTAAACCCCTACCCGCACCGGTGTCGCTGTATCCTTCAGCGAATAAAACAAGGGTGCCACCAGCTTGATTCCCGCGAATCCGGGAAGGCCCAACGAGTAATACAGCAGCGCTCGCGAAGTGAGCGCCGTCGATTGCGCCGAAAATTTTCCGTGCTGGAACAGGACCTGCACGATCGGCTCGCGCAGCAGGATCAGTCCCGCCGCCGCCGGAATGGTCACGAACAAAACCATGCGCAGTGCGAAGGCAAACGTTTTTCGCATGTCCGCGATTTTCCCCGCCACCGCTTGCCGCGAAAGCATCGGAAGAATCGCGGTGGACACCGCGATCGCAAAACAGCCCAGGGTTAGCTCCATCACCCGGTCGGCCACGTACAGCGACGTCACGCTGCCCGCCGGTAGATGCCTGGACGTGGCAAAAACCGTGTTCAGGAAAAAATTGATTTGATACACGCCAATTCCCAGAAAGCCAGGAATCATCAGGCGGCCCACCGATCGCACTCCCGGATCGCGGAGGGAAATTTGCGGGCGAAACCGCATCCCGCGGACGTATACCGCCCGCAGCAAGACTGCCAATTGCACCGAGCCCCCGACCAGGACCCCGATCGCCAGGGCCACCGCCGGAGTGCGGTACTGCACCGGCGCCCAGCTCATGATCGGGCGGTAAACCACCCCCAGCGAAAATACGATCATGGACAGGTTGAACAGGATCGGGCTGGCGGCGGGAAGTCCGAAAACGTGCAGGCTGTTCAAAATCGCCCCAGCCAGCGCCACCAGGCTGACGATAAAAATGTACGGCAAAATGATCCGGTTCAGGTACACCGCCAAATCCCAATTCGCTGCAGGGCTGCCTAGAATCGTCAGCGCCGCAACCACCTCCCGCGAAAAGATCGCACCCAAAGCGGTGATCGCTGCGGCCACAATCGCCACGATCCAGAAAACCCGTTCCGCGAATCTCCACGCCTCTGGGTTCGGGCCATTTTTCAAGTAGCCGGCAAATACGGGGATGAGGGATGCCGACATGGACCCCTCGCCAACCAGTCGCCGCAAGGTATTGGGTATACGGAACGCCAGGATAAAACAGTCCGCGGCGAAGGAAGTTCCTAACAGAAGGGTGATGCGCTGGTCCCGTAAGTAACCGAAAATACGGCTGATAACGGTAGCTAAGGTAATTATGGAGGCGGACCTGAGAATCTGCCGTTTTTCGGTCAATCCGCGCCTGCCCCGAGCTAACCCTTTCAGCAACAACAACTTGACACCGATTTAACCAGAGAATAACATAACACCTGTAGCTTCGCAAGCGCCATCCTTGGAATGACCTCAAACTCGAAGAATCGTGCCCCCGCATCCACCCACAAAAAGGTGGTCGTAGCGCTTTTGGACGGCTCCACGATCCGCGGCTACCTCCCGGCCTCAGGGTTGGGATTGGCCAGCTCCGTAGATCTGCTTACTCCGGACGGGGAGCACCGCGCTCTGGAACTCGACAAGGTCCGCTGCGTCTATTTTGTGCGCGAATTTTCCGAAAAGCATGAGCCCGAACGGAAGTCGTTCCTGAGCCGGCCCAAGCTCGAGGGGTTGTGGCTGCGCGTCCGCTTCCCCGACGGCGAGGCCATCGAAGGCATCATCGCCAACGATTTGCGAGACCTGCTCGAAAACGGCGTGCAACTCACCCCGCCCGACCTCCACGGCAACACCCTGCGAATATTCGTCCCGCGCACCTCTTGCGCGGAAGTGAAAGTAATGGGGGTGGTGGGCCTAGCGCGCAAAACCGGCCGCGGTGTCGTCGTCCCCGCCGGGCAAACCAAACTCTTCGAAGAGTAGGCCTCGAGGTTTCGGATTTTGATTCTACGGTGTCCCACTCTTTGCGCTCTTTGCAAAGTGTGGAGGTACAGACGTCTACAACCTCAAACCACACCAAACCCCGCTGCTTCATTCCCAGGAACTTTGTTGTAGAGTGATTCGACGGCATATCGCGCCGAAAGCAAACCCGCGATTTGTCCCCAAGAGGCCTGGATGAAACTCTTTGAATTGGCAGACCGCCTGAATTGCAAACTCGAGGGCGATGGCGAACTGGAAATTACCGGCGTAGCGGGGATCGAAGAAGCCGTTCCAGGCCATCTGACGTTCCTCTCCAACACTCGTTATTCCGCCGCGCTTAAAACCACCCGCGCCTCGGCCGTCCTCGTTTCCGCCGGCGTGGCCACCGCGCCAGTCGCCGCGCTGCGTTCGGCCGATCCCTATCTCGATTTTTCGCGCGCCATCGACCTCTTTCATCAAACGCCGAGCTACGAGCCTGAAGTTCATCCCACCGCGGTGGTGTCGTTCACCGCCCAAATCGGAGTGGGGGCGCACATTGGGCCGTATTGTTTCATCGACGATGACGTGGTGATCGGACCGCACGCCGTCTTGCATAGCTTTGTCACCATTTATCGCGGTGCACGCATCGGTGAACGATTTTTCGCGCACTCCCATTCCTGCGTCCGGGAAAACTGCCAGCTCGGCGATCGGGTAATCCTGCAAAACGGCGCGGTGATTGGTGGGGACGGATTCGGCTACGCGCGCGAAGCGGACGGCAGTTGGCGCAAGACCCAGCAGGCCGGAATTACCGTGCTCGAGAATGACGTCGAGGTGCAATCCAATAGCGCCGTCGATCGCGCCACCATCGGTGAAACGCGCATCGGCCGCGGCACCAAAATCGATGATCTGGTGGTCATCGGCCACGCCTCGAAAGTAGGCGAAGACACCCTGCTCTGTGGTCAAGTGGGTCTGGCTGGCTCTACTCGCATCGGCAACCGCTGCATCCTAGCCGGTCAGGTCGGTGCCGGGGGGCACTTGACGGTCGGCGACGGCGCAGTGTTTGCCGCCCAGTCCGGCATCCCCAACGATATGCCTGGGAACGCGGTCTATTCCGGCACGCCCGCGCAAGAAATGAGCAAGTGGCTGAAAGTGATCACCGTCTACACGCACCTGGCCGAAGTAAACAAGACCGTCCGAGAACTACAATCTCAAGTAGCCGAACTGCAAAAGTCCGTGCAAAAATGAACCAGCAGTGCTGCCGGTTGAAGTGGAAGTGGAGGTTTTGACTTACGGTTTTACGCCGTTATCTTTTACCAGTGCCTCACGCCTCCCGGATTTTGGGAAGGGTGCGCGTTCCAACCTCCACCCAAGTAGGCGAGCCTCACGGTCCATCCTGCGCCCGAATAAAATACTGCTCCTTGTCTACCCCGGCAGGCACCGCAACATCGAAAAATCCAACCATCATCTCGTCGTAGGTCTGGTCGCCCCACCGCACCGCCGCATCCGGATCCGGGTTATGGGAATTGTTCTTAGAATTATCGAACCAAGCCACCGCCTGCAGCACCGTTCCCGCCTTCAATTCTCGCGGCTCAGCCAAGCGATAGCTCAGTTGCCAGTAAAAATCGTAGTTCACCCGCAGCAACGTCTCTGGCACCCCGCTGCCCGCCGGCAAAATGTTGTACTCAAAGCGCCGGCCCCTGAGATGCATATGGGGAAAGAAACTCAGCAGCACCGCATCGTTTGGCAACGAGCCGCGCACCTCCACCCGGAAATCGGGAGCGCCGGGCGGAATCACGAACTGGTCGTTTGTCAATTGCAGAGTCAGCACCCGCTGTTTGGGACGCTGCGTCGCGAACACCATGCCCACGCTGGTCCGATCGGTAGTTCGATGCCCGTGCGCCATGTAATGCATTTGGAAGACGAGATCGGAACCCGCAGGAATGTATTTCGCCATCCCGTCGCCCCAGTTGTCGGGCGAGCTGCCGGGAGCGTACACCAGAAGAATGTCGGCAGTAGTGAAATGAGTGTCCTTTAGGTCCTCGTCGTCGGTCATGTCCGCGCCGGTGAATGGCACCCCGATGGGCGCGTGCTGCAACCAATGCGAGCCCGGCGGCCGAACGTAGACCACCGCGTGATGCACGCTCTTTCGGCTGCCCGGACGCACTTCACAGAATTGCACCCATTGGCCAACCGTGAAATGCGTAGGCACGATCTCATAGGTGTATTCAACGTCGCCATGCGCCGGGAGCGTCACCGCCTTCGACATTTGCAGCACCGTGTCCGGTTGCGGGATCACCCAACCCTTCGCCCACTGGCGCGGCGGCGGCGCGTTGCGCGGATCACCGGCCGCAGCATGGGTATCCGCCCACGAGACGAGCGTAGCGATTTCTTGCGGGGTCAGTGAAGGATCGTTAGAGAAATGTCCGATACTCGAATCGGCGAACCACGGGGGCATCTTTTTTTGGCTGACGGAAGTGCCAATCGCGCGGGCGAACGGCTGCACTTGCTCGTAGCTGACCAGCGGCATCATCCCGATTTCGCCGGCCCGATGGCAACTCTGGCAATGATTCTGAAGGATTGGCAATACGTCGCGATAAAACGTAGGCCAGGCGGTGGATGGGGCAGCGAGCGCCCTAGCTCGCCGGTGGAGAAAAACATTTGGTGCGAGGCAAATCGAGGCGAGAACCACAACCGCAATTCCCGACCGGAACTTGTTTCGCTCACCCACTAGCAGCGCATCTCCGACGCATCTTCACCGCGTTTCGTTCTCGACCGGATTCGGGCTCGCGTCCACCGGCCGCTGGTCCTCCGGCAGCCCCGCCGCCACCAGGACTCGAACGCGCGCCAGCAATTCCGTTCGCTGTTCTTTTGAATATTCCGCAGCATTCACCGCCGGGCCAAACCGGACCACCACTTCGCCCGGCCGCATGAAGTGTTCGCCTTTCGTCATGATCATCTGCGTGCCGGCAATCGACACCGGCACCACCGCCGCGCCCGCCTCGATTGCCATCACGAACGAACCTTTCTTGAACGCACGCAAGCGGCCGTCGCTGCTGCGCGAGCCTTCCGGAAACACCAAATAGGAAAGTCCCGCACGCATACGCGCGACGGCCTGATCCACGGCCGCCGCCGCCGCTTCCGGGACCGCTCGATCCACCGGGATGAAATCCGCCGCGCGCAGCGCCGAAGCAAATATCGGGATGCGGAAAACTTGTTTCTTGGTCAGCACCGCAACCCGCCGCGGAATCGCCGCGACGATCACTGGCGGATCAACGTTACTGGTGTGATTGGCCACAAACACACACACTCCGGCGGGAATGTTATCGGCGCCTTCCACCCGCAGCCGAATTCCCGCCAAGCGCATCGACGCGCGAACTCCAACCAGCGCCACGCGGTACAGCAAGTCCGGCGATTTGGTGATTATGGCGTGCAGAATAAACAGCGGCGCTACCAGCACCAGGTACGCAGTCGCGAACGCAACCACCACCGCCGTGCGCAGACTGTAGAGGATATTCAAACTCGATTCCCTCCCGCTATTTTCCTCGCCCGCGGAAAATTAATCGGTTTTCCCATGCAAGATGCCTTCGCGAATCTTGATCTGCTGGCGGGTCGCGTCGGGCAGCTCATCAATCTTGTAATTGCGATCCGACTGTTCTTCGAGCGGGAAGGTTATCTCCATCTCTGTGCCGGCGCGGCGCACGCGGACGCGCGCCGTCTCTCCCGGCGAGTGTTCGCGCAACCAGTGCATCAGGTTCTCCGGAAACGGCTGGCCGTTCAAAGTGAGCAGCGTATCGTCCGCGCGGATTCCGCCCGCGTCGGCGGGGCTGCCCGGTTCGATCTCCGTCGCCCTCGGTGAGCCGTCCGAGGATGGCACATTCCAAAAGCCCAAGCCTGCTCGGGGCGTGACACCAGCGGCAAGTTGCAGCCCGGCAAGATTCAAAAACTGATTCGCGGAAATTTCGTCGGTGCCGGCCACGTAGCGCGCAAAGAAATCGTGAAAATCCTTTCCCGAGACCTGCTCGACGACCGCTTCGATGTCGGCGCTGTCATTGTAGAAACGTCCGCGATGCGCGAACCGATCATTCATCGTTCGCAGTACGTCGTCGAGCGACTTGGAATTACCGGTCGCCTCGCGCACCGCCAGATCCAGCATCACTCCGAGGAGCTGGCCCTTGTTGTAGTACGAAATGCTGAAGGATGGCTCGGTGTAGAGTTCGTTCACGCCGAACCAGGTGTCCAGGCTCGATTCTTCCGCGCTTTGGAAGTGCCGCGCCGGGCGGGAATCCAACTCGGCGAATTGCGAAGCCAGGTCGTAGTAGAACTGGTGGCGGCTCCACAATCCGGTCCGCACCATGGCGTAGCTCGCGTAGGTGCTGGTCACCCCCTCTGCGAACCACAGCGACCGCGTCAACAGCTCTTTCGAGCGGTCGACCGGTTCCAGAGTTTGCGGACGGATGCGCTTCACGTTCCACAGGTGAAAAAATTCGTGCGCGGCGTAGGCAATCGACCCGTCCACCGACGGCCCGGCGATCGCCGTGCAATTCATGTGCTCCATCCCGCCCTGTAGCGGGAACGCGCCGAAATGAAAGAAGAAAGTGTATTCGGGGAACGGCGCTTCGCCCATCATCGCGGTATCGTTGCGAACGATGCGCCGCAGGGCGTCTTCGAGTTGCTGGCGCTGCCAATTTTCGGCGTCCACCACCACGCGAATGTGCGCGGCGCCCTCGCCAAAACCGAATTCATCGAACCGCGAAAGTTCTGCCGGTGCATCAGCCAAGGCGTCGAAGCTCGGTGCCGCGAAGGCCGGCGTACCGGACGCCGCTTCGCCCCTCGCCCCAGCGCCGGGCGCGGACGGCAGTTCCTCCGCGACTTTCCATGCGGCCGGTACGTCGTCGTATTCCACGCGGACATCTTCGCCGCGGCGGTCCGGAAGATAAAACAAAACTTCGGCTGGATTGATGAAAGCGTGATGAGAATTCAGTTGCGAAGAGAACGGACTGTTTTCGTCCCAGAAAATCTGATACTCAATGCGCACCTCGCTGATCCGGCCGCCGTTCGGTAACCCACTGGGAAGGGTGATGCTCCAGGTCTGTTTGTCGAGCTTGGGGCTCGCCAGCGAAATCTGACTCAGCGACGAATTCGGCAGCGTCACCATGCCGGTGGCACGGACGCTGCGCACCCGGCTGGCAAAATCCTTAATCTCGTAAAGGGCGTCCCAGGCGGCAATCGCCACGTGCAAGGGGTTCGCCGCAGAGTTGGGGTCCTGCGGCACGGTCATAACTACCTTAAAGAGGTGATGTTCGGGATGCGCCAGCGAAACTTGGTACCGAACCGTTGCCGCTGACGAAGGCGCACCGATCAATAATGCCGAGAACGCGACCAGCCCGGATGATGCAAGCAGCGCACGCGCACAGCGGGACCACCTCATTTTCATTGCGCGCGCTTTTCGAGCTGCCCGAGAAGCTTGCCGCACAAACCATCGAAGCTGCCGTTGGACATCACCAGCACCAAATCCCCCTTGGCCGTTTCCCGTCCCAAATATTCGGCGATCTCTGCGGCCGAACTGAATGCCTGGGCATTCTTTCCCCGGGCGCGGAGATCCTCGGCAATTTTGGACGGGTCGATTCGCTCCGAATCGCTCAAGAGCTTCGCGCGGTCGACCCCGCCGATCACCACCGCATCGGCCCGCTGAAACGCATCGGGAAGAATATCCTGAAACACTTTTCGGCGCATCGAGTTCGATCGCGGCTCGAAAACCGCCCACATCCGGCGCCCCGGCCAGCGAGTGCGCGCAGCGTCTATGGTGACCCCAATCGCGGTGGGATGATGCGCGAAATCCTCCACCACCAGCACCCCGGCCGATTCGCCCTTGGTTTCCATCCGGCGCCGCACGCTTTGAAACGTGCGCAGCGCTTGCTCGATGGACTTCGGCGCAATTCCTCGTCCCACGGCGACCGCAGTGGCCGCCACCGCGTTCAAAACGTTGTGGCGTCCCGCGATTGGCATGCGGATGCGCGCCACTTCCCTTCTCGCGTTCACCACCCGAAATTGCGTGGCTTGGTCCGACCACTCGATATCGCCCGCGAACCAATCCATCTCCGGCGTCAGACCAAAAGTCTCCACGCGGCAAAACGCCTTCGCCGTGCAGGCCATCACTTCCGCGCTTTCGCCCCACGCCACCACCCGCCCGCCCCGCGGAACCAGGTTCACCAGCCGCCGGAACTGCAGCGAGATTGCCGGGAGGTCCGCATAAATGTCGGCATGATCGAACTCCAGCGAGGTGATCACCAAATCGTCGGGATGGTAGTGCAGGAATTTGGGGCCGCGATCGAAAAATGCGGTTTCGTATTCGTCGCCTTCAATGATGAAGTCGCTGCCGCCGCCCAGACCGTAGCTGCGCTCGCCGAAATTCGGCAGCACTCCGCCCACCAGAAAATCCGGGCGGCGGCCCGCGGACTGAAAAATCCACGCGAGCATCGCGGTGGTAGTGGTCTTGCCGTGGGTTCCGGAAACTACGATCGAATTGTGCCCGGGAATGAAGAACTGCTCGATGATTTGGGTCATCGAGCAATAAGGAATCTTGGTGTCGAGGATGTATTCCAGCTCCGGATTTCCGCGCGCGATGATATTTCCGATCACCGCCAGGTCCGGTGCCGGCTTCAGATTTTCTTCCTTGTATCCATCCGACCACGGGATACCCAACGATTGCAGCAGCGTCGATGCCGGCGGGTACACCCGCACGTCCGAGCCGGTGACCTGAAAGCCGCGCTCCTTCAACATGCCCGCAACCGGGGACATCGCCGAACCGCCGATGCCAAGCAGATGAAGATGATTTAGCTTCCCCGCGGTGTGCGGATCGATCATGGCTGTCCTTCTGGCGCCGCCGAGGCGGAATCGATGCAAGCAGCCTCGAGAAATTCCAACTCGGGCGCGCCGGTGGTGGAAAGCCGCGCGGAAATTCCCAGCGGGATGGTCAGCATCGGCCGGGTGGTGTGGCCGAACGGAACGTTCCATGCCACCGGTACCGCGGGAGCCAACCGCCCAACCACGTCGCGCACCGTTTCCGTTCCGACGGGAGGCGCGCACTCCGGAAATTCGCCTAGAATCAGTCCGCGCAGCTCGCGAAATTTGCCGGCGTGTTCCAAATGCTTCAGCGCGCGATCCACTTGAAAGGGTTTCATGGCGCGATCTTCCAGCAAAAGAATTGCGCCGCGGGTATCGATTTCCCATGGAGTGCCGAGGGTGGCCACGATCATAGTCAAGCAGCCGCCCATAACAATCCCGCCGGCGGAACCGGGGCGAAGCGTTTCGCCGTTCAGCGCAATCGTCCAGCCGTTGCGCGTCTGCGAGACGGCCAGATCGAAGCTCGCTTTGTCGTAGCCGCCAGACTGCCCGGGTCCCATATCAAAGCCGGCGGCGACCATCGGCGCGGAGAACGTCACCCATCCAAGCTTCTGCCATAAATAAATCTGCAGCGAAGTGATGTCGCTGAAGCCCAGAAAGATCTTGGGGCGGACCGAGGGAAATTGGTGCAAATGTTCGAGCAGGTAATTCGAGCCGTAACCACCGCGGACGCACACAACCGCTTTCGAATCCGGCTCCGAGAACGCGTCGGTGAGCGCAGCCAGACGGTCATCCATAGGGCCGGCGAAGAATCCGTCCTGCGCCAGGACGTGGGCGCGCTCGAAAAGCGGTACGTACCCGAGCCGCGTAATTTCCTCGCAGCCCTTGCGCAGCCGGTCTTCCCGGACAGGACTCGCCGGGGCAATCAGTCGAATCGAATCGCCAGGCCGTAGGGCATAAGGTTTTAGCGCTTTAGGCATGCAATTCGAGAATATGCAATTGCGGCTGAGGCGTCCACAACCACGAAGGACCAATGACACCGGAAGCTCAACGCACTACCGGCCGTCGCAGGACAACCATTCTTGGCGATGTTCTGGGTAACGGTCGTGCCAAGTTTAGCGGGGCGTATTCCGCAGCAGGTAGACGTCGCCCTTGCCACTGGATTTTCCGGGGACCAAGCTGGCGCTGGTGGACTCAATGGCGGCGTAGCGGCCGTCCGGCGTTACCGTGACGCTCTCGGCTTCGTCGGGGCCCAGCAGAATCGCCGGAGACACGCCCGGCATCGCCGACGCGAGGCTGGTCGCGGCCGTGCAGGACTCCTGGCCCAAGCAGGTGTCGCGAACCAGCCGCTCGAGAACACCCAAGCGCATGCCTCCGGCAAGATTGCCAGCCAGCGAAGAGAAGGAAACGAAGCGTGGATCGTCGTCGATCGATGGGGAGACGCTGCGCGCGGCGCCTGGTTCTCCGCGTAGCCCAACCGACACCAACGCGGTGTCAGGCGTGCAGGCCGGCGCGGATCCCGCGGACCCAGTGCACATGTCGCGCATGAAAATTTGGGTCGTGGAGCTACTCACGTCGGGCGTCAGCCGAGAGTTTGACTCGAAAACCACAAAGCGTCCGTCCGCCGAAATGCCCGGATGGATGCTGGAGGCATCTCCCGGATTATTTTCCGGATCGACCGACACCAACTCGGTGCGCGGTTCGCATCCGGAAGCGGCGGCAGCACCGAGGCAGGTATCGCGCCAGAAAACTTGAAGCATGGGAATCGGCCTGACCAAGGAAACACTCGAGGCGCCGGCAAACACCACGAAGCGGCCATCCGAGCTGAGCGCGGGACCGCCGTCCAAGCGGCTAATCGGCGAGCCCGCGGCGTCGATTCCCGCTAACACGGTGCGCGGCGAACAACCCGCCGGAGCGCTGCCGCCGAGGCAGGTATCACGCAGGAAGAGATGTTCGCTGCCCACGACTTCACCAGAAACCAGATTGTGCGCAGCGGAGCGAAACGCGACGAATCGCCCGTTACCACTAATCGCCAAGCCCGCGAATGCTGCGCCGTCGGGGGCGCTGCCATCGGGAGCAATATCCACCGCAATCGTGTGCGCTTGGCAATTTGGCGCCCCGCCTACACAGGTAGAGCGCACGAAAGCGTTGCCGTGCGCACCGGAATCGATCAAGTTGGTGGCCTGCGAGAAAAATACGACGAAATCAGCAGCAGAATCGACGCGCGGGAAATCGCTCCGCGCATCGGCAGCGCCGCCTTGCGCGCTCTCGGATACCAAGATCGGAAACGCAGTGGTCGGCATAGTAGTGATCTGGAAAGTTTCGCTGTTGGAAGTGCCGCCGCCGGGCGTCGGCGTAGATACAGTAACTTGCGCCGTCCCCGCCGCGGCGATGTCGGCGGCCGGAACGCCGGCAACGATCTGCGTGGACGTCTGCGAAACAACCGCCAGCGCCTGCCCATTCCAGTTTGCGCTCGTGTTGCTGACGAATCCGGTCCCGACGATGGTCAGATTAAACGCAGGCCCGCCGGGTGCAGTGTTAGCCGGAGAAAGGGATGAAATTACCGGTGCCGGATTGGCCGGCGGATCCACAAAAAATGTGAGCGTACTGGAAGTGCCGCCGCCCGGCGCAGGATTTACGACGGATATGGTTTCGTTTCCCGAGACGGTGAGCAGGCTGGCTGGAACCGCGGCGGTGAGCTGTTCGGTGTCAGTGCTGTACGTGGTTTTGAGCGGGTGCCCATTCCAGTAGACTACCGAGGTGGTAAGAAACTGCAGACCAGTAACCACCAGATTGAATCCTTGCGAGCCCGCGACCACCGAGCCTGGGTAAAGACCGGTGATAATCGGAGTAGCGTTAAAAGTGACGCTTCCACAGCCGCAGATGGCTAGCAGCACCCCGCCCAGTACGGCGCGGAAAGCCATCCGGGTATAGATACCGGCGGCCGGATCGACGCGCTTGGAGCGCAGACTTTCACCGAAAAATCGCAGAACCCAGGCCTCCATCACGAGCCGAAACGCACCGAAGAGAAAATTTCGCAGCCAACTAAACGTGCTTAGGTTATCACGAATCAACTCGGATTCACGCATCGCGGAAAGGGTTGCCGCAGAAGCGATCGCGGGGCCGATGGACGGCAGATGGACGCTACAGTTGGAACGCGGTCATGCGCGCAAACTTCTTGGCGCGGGCGTGGATTTCCCCGCGCTTGGCGGTCTGCAGGCGGTCCACTCCAAACTTTTCCACGGTAAAGCTCCCCATCACCGAGCCGTAGACCATTGCCGCACGCAAGGTCGCGTCCGTTACCTTCCCGGCTCCCGCCAAATATCCCATGAATCCGCCCGCAAAGCTGTCTCCGGCTCCGGTCGGGTCGTGGACTTCCTCCAGCGGATAGGCGGGGACGGAAAAAATAAACCGGTCGTGGACCATCAGTGCGCCATGCTCGCCGCGTTTGATGACCAGCGTCTTCGGTCCGAGCTTGAAGATGTGTTTGGCGGCGCGCAGCAAATTGTGTTCGCCGGTGAGCTGGCGGGTCTCGTCGTCGTTGATCATCAGGATGTGGGTATGCTTCAGCGTTTCCGCCAATTCCTTCGGAGTGCGCTCGATCCAGTAGTTCATGGTGTCCAGCGCCACCAACTTGGGCTTCACGCGAACCTGCTGCAGCACCGAGCGTTGCAAGCTGGGATGAATATTGGCGAGGAAAATGAACGGCGAGTCCACGTAGCTTGGCGGCAATTTTGGATTGAAGTCCGCGAAGACGTTCAGGTCGGTAACCAGAGTGGTGCGCTCATTCATGTTCTTGCTGTAGCGCCCAGACCAAAAGAAGGTCTTTCCGGGCGCGCGCTCCAGGCCGGCAAGATCGATTTTGCGCCCTTGGAAAGCCGACGCGTCCTTGGCGGAGAAATCGTCGCCGACCACACCGACCAGCCGCACGTGGGTGAAATGGCTGGCGGCCAGCGCGAAATAGCTAGCGGCGCCGCCGAGGATGCGCTCACGCTTTCCGAACGGGGTTTCGATGGCGTCGAATGCGACGGAACCTACGACGAGCAGGGACATGTGATCTCCAAGATCGAACTTTGATTGAATTCACTGCGGTTCGGAAAGCAAAGGTTCTACGGTTCTTGGTTTCTACGGTTCGATGCCTTTATCTCCTCCGGGTGCCCCGATCTTCCCCGGTTTTGGGAAGGGCGGGTGTTCGCGGAGCTATAGTTCACAGATAGTTTGCAGCGATCGGCGCCAAACGTTTCTTCGCCGCGGCCGAGATGCGTTGCCGATCGGTGAGGATGGCGTGCGCCAAGGCCGATCCGCACTTACAACTCCGACCGGATGGAATCGCGCGCACCGCCTCACGAATCACCTGTCGCACGTTTTCGGTGTTCTTAGTGAGGTTGGCGATGATCTCGCTGAGGGTTACCGAGTCGTGATCGGGATGCCAGCAATCGTAGTCGGTGATCATGGCGACGGTGGCGTAGCAAATCTCCGCCTCGCGGGCAAGCTTGGCTTCGGTGAGGTTGGTCATGCCAATGATGTCGAATCCCGATTGGCGATAGGAATTGGATTCCGCGAGGGTGGAGAACTGCGGCCCTTCCATGCACACGTAGGTGCCCTGGCGGTGGACGTTTACTCCGGCGCGGTCGCAGGCATCGCCCAGCAGCGAGGAAAGTTGAGCGCATACCGGCTTGTCGAAGCCAATATGCGCCACTACGCCACCACCGAAGAATGTGGCGATTCGGTTGCGGGTGCGATCGAAGAACTGGTCGGGCACCATGAAATCCAGCGGCGGCACATTTTCGCGAAGCGAGCCAACGGCGCTCACCGACAATATGCGTTCGACGCCGAGCATCTTCAGGGCGCAGATATTGGCGCGATAATTGATCTCGCTCGGGAGTAACAGGTGGCCTCTTGCGTGCCGCGCGAGAAACGCGACACGGTGGCCCTCCAGCGAGCCAACGACGATGGCGTCGGATGGCTCACCGAAGGGCGTGCGGACGCGAATTTCCTTGGTCGCGGTAAGGCCGGGCATCCCGTAGAGGCCGCTGCCGCCGATGATGCCGATGGTCACCGGAACTTTCCCGCCGGGCAATTTCTTCTTACCGGAAGCTTTGCTTGCGCTTTTGGCCATGTTCAATCCACCTGCACGGGTTCAGCGTGCACTACGCCTTCATCTTCTACAAGCATTGCCGCGGGGACCGCCGGATCGTGGACGAACAGAGCCAGCCAGCCCTCGCGCACCACCTGCCCAATCCATTTCTTTTTATTTTCGAGAGTGAGCATCGGATACAAATCGAATCCCATGATCCATGCCGGAGGAAGATGCGCGCTGGTCGGGACTAGGTCGGCGAAGAATAGCGCGGACTTTCCTCCTCCGCGAAGGATTACGCACTGCATGTCGGCGTTGTGGCCCGGCGCGCGGACCACCTCCAGTCCAGGAACAATTTCCTGGTCGCCTTCAAGGAACTGCCACTGATCGGATTCTTGCATGGGCATGAAGTTCTGGGAAAGATAGCTGGCGCGGTCGCGCTCGTTGGGATTTTGGGCGTGCTCGAATTCGCCTTTCTGCACCATGTACACGGCGTTCGGATAGGTGGGAACGGCGCGATCGCCTTCGAGGTGGGTGTTCCCGCCGCAATGGTCGAAGTGCAGGTGCGTATTGAGGACGATGTTGACGTCCTTGGGCCGTACGCCGCGGAGCGCGAGACGATCCACCAAACGCGGAGGAGGATCGAAGCCGTACATGTCCGAGCGGCGCGCGTCCCACTTTTCGCCGGCGCCGGTTTCCACTAGAATGGTTTTACCAGCGGCGCGAATCAGCAGCGAATTCATGCCCATCCGAATGCGATTGCGTGAATCGGGCGGGAATTTTTTCTCCCACATCGGCTTCGGCACCACGCCGAACATCGCTCCGCCGTCCAGGCGAACGGAACCGTCGCTCACGATGTGAAATTCCAGGTCTCCCCACTTCAACGCGATTCCCCCAAGCCCGCACCGGCCATGAGCGCTTCGACAGCAGCGTACGGATCGATTTTTCGGTCGGCAACTGCGGCGGCCAGATGGTCGAGGGACGCGCCGGAAAGTCCGCTGCTCTCGATCTTTTCAAAAACGCGCTCTTCAATCAACTGTACCAAGCGATCTTTCCAGTGGGCGATGGCCTTTTGGCGGGCGTCGTCGACCCCGGCAAAGTGTTTGCGGTAGAGGTCGATGGCCTGGGCCAGATCGGCGATGCCTTTGTTTTCGGTGGCGGTGGTACGCACGATCGGCGGCTTCCAGGCGTGGCGCTCGGGAACCAGTTCGAGAATCGCGCGAAGTTGCTGCTCGAAACGGTCGGCGCCTTCGCGGTCGGACTTGTTCAGGACGAAGATATCGGCAATTTCCATCAGGCCGGCTTTCAGGCTTTGCACGTCGTCGCCCATGCCCGGGACTAGCACGACGATGGTGCAATCAGCGAGGCGAACGATTTCGATTTCGGCCTGGCCGACGCCCACCGTTTCGATCAGGATCATCTGTTTCCCGGCCGCGTCGAGCAGCAGCGCGGCGTCGCCGGTAGCTTGCGCCAAGCCGCCAAGGGTGCCGCGAGTGGCCATGGAGCGAATAAAGATTCCGGAATCGGTGGCGTGGCCCTGCATGCGGATACGGTCACCGAGAATCGCGCCACCGGTGAACGGACTCGAGGGATCAACGGCGATAATGCCGACGGTTTGATTGGCGGCGCGATAGTAAGTGGTCAGGCGATCGACCATGGTGCTCTTACCAGTTCCCGGCGCGCCGGTGATTCCCACCCGGTAAGCGTTGCCGGTGAACGGAAAGATCTGGCGAAGGACTTCGCGGGCTTGGGGAGAGCGGTTTTCGATCGCGGTGACGGCACGCGAGAGAGCGCGAACGTCGCCGGCGCGCACCTTTTCAGCCCAGTGATCGATTACCGCGGGCATTCATTTCCGCCAATTATCGAAAGGACGTCACGGGCGCCACCGTTTTCGGGTGCGATGATTGGCGCGCCTGGAAAGCGCTTGGCCCGGCACTTCCCTTCCACGGATTGGAGCGCCGTTCGCAATTTCAGAGTTTGCCGAGCAGTTGGCGGGCGATCACCAGCCGCTGAATCTCGCTGGTGCCCTCGCCGATGGTGCAGAGTTTGACGTCGCGATAATACTTCTCCGCCGGATAGTCTTTGATGAAGCCGTAGCCGCCGAAGATTTGCACCGCTTCGTTGGCCACGCGCACTGCCACTTCGCCGGCGTACAGCTTGGCGAAGCTGGATTCCTTGGTGTAGCGGATCGTGCCTCCAGAGGCGATCGAACGATCCGCGAGCCATGCCGCCTGATAAGTGAGCAGGCGCGCGGCTTCGATTTCCGTGGCCATGTCCGCGAGCTTGAACTGGATGGCCTGAAATTCGCCGATGGCCTTGCCGAATTGTTTGCGCTGCTTGGCATATTTCAGTGCGGCTTCGTAGGCTCCCTGAGCCATGCCCAGGCCGAGCGAGGCGATGGAGATGCGTCCGCCGTCGAGAATCTGGAGACTGTTGACGAAGCCTTCGCCTTCCGCGCCCAGCAGGTTTTCCGCGGGCACCCGGCAATCGCTGAAAATTACTTCGGAAGTGTCACTGGCGCGCAGGCCGAGCTTGTTTTCTTTTTTGCCGGGGCGAAAGCCGGGAGTTCCCTTCTCGAGGATGAACGCGGAGATTCCGTGGCTGCCTTTGGATTTGTCGGTGACGGCCATCGCCACGCAGATGTCGGCGTAGTGGCCGTTGGTGGTGAACGTTTTGGCGCCGTTGAGCACCCAGCCGTTGGCGTCTCTGACCGCGGTGCTGCGGGTGCCACCGGCGTCGGAGCCGGCTTCCGGTTCGGTGAGCGACCAGCAGCCCAACTTTTGTCCCTGTGCCAGCGGGACCAGGTATTTCTGCTTTTGCTCTTCGGTGCCGAATTTGTAGATGTGGTTAGAGCAAAGCGAATTGTGCGCGGCGATGATGATGGCCACCGAGCCGTCGACGCGGGCCAGTTCTTCGATGGCGATGGCGTACTCGATATAGCCGAGTCCTGAACCGCCGTATTTTTCCGGGAAGATTACGCCGAGCAGACCGAGATCGGCCAGCGCCGGAATAATCTCCTGCGGAAAGTGGGAAGCTTCGTCCCACTCCATCACGTGCGGAAGGATTTCCGCTTCGGCGAATTCGCGGACAGTGCGGCGAAGCTGCTGCTGTTCGTCGGTGAGAGAGAATTCCACGGCACCTCGCAGGGGATGCGGCCGACTCTATTTATATCATACGGGGTGAAGCTGGTCTTCCGGCAGTGACCGGTTATATTAGGCTGTGGAGGTGGTGATGAAACCTTCGTTTTTTCCTCTCGGTGTCGTGTTAGCGTTGAGCGCGTTGAGCGCGCAGACGCCTACCTGGCAACCATCGCCAGGACATACGCAAGTGCCGATATGGCCGGGGGCGGCGCCGGATGCGCAACCCGACGTGGGGCCGGAGAATGAAACCAAGGTGACCACGGATCCGGTGGTCGCCGGCGGGCCGTGGGTTTCCGTTGGCCACGTCTCGCGGCCTACGATGACCGTCTACGCGCCAAAGGAGAAAAATACGGGCGTTGCGGCGGTGGTGTTTCCGGGCGGGGGCTATGAGATTTTGGCCATCGATCTGGAAGGCACGGAGGTCTGCGACTGGCTGACATCCAAAGGAATCACCTGTGTACTATTGAAGTATCGCGTGCCGGGTGACGGGCAGTACCCGAAATCCGCGCCGTACCCAAAATCAGGGCCATATCCCGAATCACCGATGGCGTTGGAGGATGCCCAGAGAACGCTGGGGCTGGTGCGCTTTCACGCCGCGGAGTGGCATATCGATCCGCACAAGATCGGAGTGCTTGGGTTTTCGGCAGGCGGGCATCTGTCGGCAGCGATGAGCACGCACTTTGCGAAGCGTTTGTATTCGATCGTCGACGCCGTCGATCAACAGAGCTGCCGGCCCGATTTCGCGGTGGCGATTTATCCGGGGCATTTGTCGTATGCCGCGGCGGAATGGGACGCGAATCAAGGCGACAAAAAATTTGTGGTTCATCATCCGCATCCAGCGATTGCCGACAAAGATCTTGGGTTGAATCCCGATATTCCTGTCAGCAGCCAAACACCGCCTACGTTTTTGTTGCAGGCTGAGGATGACCAGGTAGACAGCGTGTACGATTCGCTGGCTTACTACATTGCGCTGAAGAAGGCTGGAGTGCCGGTGGAGATGCATTTGTATGCGCAAGGCGGGCACGCCTTTGGGCTGCGGCGCACCAAGCTGCAAGTGACGGAATGGCCTGGGTTGGTGGAGACTTGGCTGAGGACGATCGGAATGATTCCGGAGTGATTCGTATCCAAGATCGGCGCATCAATCGGTTCTCAAATGGAAATCCATCGCGAGGAGATTTCGATGATACCCAGACCTAGAGTGGCTCGGATTGGTTCCTGGCTTGTGCTACTGGCGTTTGCTGTGGGGCTTGCAGGCCCGGCGCGCGCGGAAGCGGCAGATCCAAAGTTCGTATCGCGCGACGCGGAAGTGGACGGGGTGAAGCTGCACTACACCACCGGCGGCAATGGACCAGCGGTGGTTCTATTGCACGGATATGCGGAGACTTCGCGGATGTGGACGCCGATATTGCCGGTGCTCGGGGCGAAATTCACGGTGATCGCGCCCGACCTGCCGGGAATTGGGGATTCCTCGATTCCGGCGGACGGCTTGGATATGAAGACGTCCGCGATCCGGATTCACGCGCTGGTGCGGTCGCTGGGGGTCACGAAGGCCAGGGTGGTGGGACACGACATTGGTTTGATGGTTGCGTACGCCTATGCGGCGCTGTTCCCTGCCGAGGTGGAGAAGCTGGTGGTGATGGATGCGTTCCTCCCGGGAGTGCGCGGCTGGGAAGCGATCTACAACGATCCACGTATGTGGCATTTCCGGTTTAACGGGCCCACACCCGAGGCGCTGGTGCAGGGGCGCGAGAGTATCTACTTCGCCTATTTCTGGAATGATCTGGCAGCGGACAAGAACCGCTCGCTTCCGGAAGCTGATCGAAAGGCGTACCTCGAAGCGTATTCGCGCCCCGGACGGATGAGCGCGGGTTGGGCGTACTTCGTGTCGTTCATGCAAGCCGCAACGGATTTCGCGCAGCTCTCGCAAACCAAGCTGACCATGCCGGTGCTGTCGATTTCCGGTCAGAAGTCGATGGGGGATGCGCTGGGGCAGCAGATGAAATTGGTGGCAACCGATGTGGACTCAGTGGTTCTGAAGGATGCTGGGCATTGGATCATGGAAGAGCGGCCCAAGGAAACTACCGAGGCGCTGGTCGGGTTTCTCTGAGGGTTTCTGCTGTGGACCGACCCGCGAGATCTTCGCGACCATGAACGATGGAGCCGCCGCTAGTGGTCGGTGGGATCCTTGAAGCGGCGATTATCTAACAGGTTTGGAAACGCCCGTAGATTGCCGGATACCTTCACGGTGAAGGTCTGCACGCTTGGTGGACCATCGATTCCCTGCACGGTTAGATGGATGGTAAACGTGCCGGCCGTTGTGTAGGTGTGCGACGCCGCGGCGCTGTCTGCGGTGATGCCATCGCCAAAATCCCAAAGATAGCCGGTCGCCGGCACACCAGTGGGGTCGGTTTGTGCCGATACGCCGAAGGTATCACCGCTCTTGGCGTCCGCAGGAACCGACGTGGCGACTGTGGGTGCGGCGGCAGGGGCACTGTTATCCACAATTTTGATGACTCGTACCGATTCGGCGGGCTGATTTTCGATCGCGACAGCGCCTGAAGTCAGCGCGACCGGCGCGCTCTGGTTCATTACGTCGAACGCGGCCAAGGCATGACCCGCGGGAAGGCCGAGGTCCGCGAGGTTCAGCGAGTGGGAGCAAGGCAATTTTGTCCAGTTAAAAATCGTCAAGATCGACTGGTGCGGACTCTCGCGCAGAAAAAAGATGCTGGGCTGTTCGTCTGCGGATTCGTAGGTCATCAGATCGATGGGAGTGGACGCGCGCCCAGCCTTGGCCATGTTCAGCAGGTCCTGGTTCTCGATAAGGGCCAAAAGCTCCGGATGCGAACCCATAACCATCATGTCGTCACCGATCTCGTACATGCCGCCGGCAACCGCGGCGAGAGCGATGGAAGCTTGTGCCGCGGCGATTGGATGCGTGGCGGGACGGTCTTTAAATTCGTGGAAGGGCTGGTCGGTGGTGTTGAAGGCGTCGGGATCAGCCAGAAAAAAATTGTGGTGCATATAAAAGCGAGCAGCAATGCCCGAGGCGGAAGTTTTGGTCCCTTGAAACGAATGGGAAGTATCGGCGGAGATGCGGCCGGTGTCGACCAATCCGACCGGGGTGAGCATGGGACTGCCGTCTTTGTCCAGGATCACATCGTTGCCAACGGCGTCGCGAATTACTTGCAAGCCGATGCGCAGCGCTTCCAGAGCGGTGGCGTTGGGGCGATACCGGAAGCCTTCGATGGCGCTGCTGTCCATGAAATCGAGCTTAATGAAACGCACACCCCATTCGCGCACCAGCGTGGTGTACGTCTGGCGTAAGTATTCCTGGGCTGCGGGATTGGTGGTATCGAGCGCGTAAAGCATGTCGGATTTTTGGCGCCAGATCAGCTCGGTGTGGATGGGTTCGCCCGCCGCGTTATGCACCAGCCAATCCTGGTGGTGCTCATAAACCCAGGCGCGTGCGCTCACCTGAAACGGAGCAGTCCAGACGCCGAAGATTAGGCCATCTTGGGTGACGTGGTGTCCGAGCGCGCGCATGCCGTCGGGAAACTGAGTGGCATTGGTGGCTAGATACTCGCCGCGGGCATACTGATAGCCTTCGTCTACTTGAAAAAACTTATAGCCGAGCGCCTTCAGATGAGCGGCCTGCCAATCGGCATTGGCGAGGGTCTCTCCTTCGTTGATGTCCCCGTAGTAGGCGGTCCAACTCCACCAGCCGATTGGATTCGGTGCGGAGACGCGGGCATGGTGCAACTTGTGAATTGCATCGCCGTAGGCCAGCAACTGACCGTGGTAGTCCGGACCGGCTTGCAACATGAGGCGCTCGGAGGCGAGTTCCGCGCCGGCTGCGACGGGGATATTCAACTCGAGTTGATTTTCCGGGGGACCATCTAGCAAATCGTATTCTTTCTGAATCTCGGTGGTTCCGGTGAAGTCGACGGAATAGGACGCGACTTTCGTGTCTGCGCCTTCCCCTTGGCTCTGCAGATGGAGATAGGTGAGTAGGCGATCGGCGGTTAGCGCGCTGATGAATAGGCTTTGCTTGCTCTCGCGGTTGTAAATTAGCTGGCTGCCTACCCCGCGATGCATCCCGCCGGGCGCCTTCCCCAGGTCGTAAAGCCGCAAATCCGGGCGATCTTCGCTGTAGCTGTCGGAGAGGACGCGATCGGCCGAAACGTGGCCACCGAGATTTTCGAGCAACGCATCACCAAGCAGTTGGAGACCGCGGAACGCCTGCAGGGTGACTTCTTTCCCGGTGGTGTTTCGGAGGGTTACCTGGAGAACCGCGTAGGGATTCTTGTCATACATCTGGAGCACCAAGACTAGGTCTGGTTTGCCCGGAAGTCCCGAGTTGGTGACGGTGATTGCGCGGCCCGAGCCAAGATCATCGGTAAACGCAGATTCCGATGCGACGTGCCGCGGATAGTCGGTCGAGCGCAGCCATTGATGATCGACCTGTGCGCCGGCGAGGGTGGTGAACAGGCTCTGTCCACCGTGCGCGGCGAGTCGAAAAGTTCCGGCCTTGGCGTTGACGCTGAGCGAGAGCGAGTCATTCGCCAATTCCTGCGCGGCGCTCGGGCCGGCCAGAATTAGCGTTCCGAAAATGATGGCGATGGCGGCGGCGAACGATCCCGGCATTCTCTTGGACACGGCGCAGGCTCCCTGACTAAGCAAACCGGAGAAGCATAGGCCTGACGTCGGAGAATTGGAACTGGCAATGGCGTTTGCGTCAAAACCCGCATCCTTAATGGAATGGCCAAGGGTGTGCCATCCACTGGCAACCGCAAAGTCAAAAGCTGAGGGCAATCAGGATTTCGTCATATCCTGCAGGATTTCTATGGCGCGGTCGATACCCGCTGAGTCTATGTCGTAGTGGGTGACCAGGCGGACTTCGTACTTGTCTGGGGTGGTCTGGGCGAGGACCCCAGCGCCTTCCAGGTCGGCGACGAATTGCTCGCCGGTTTTGTTGCGGGCTGTCACGTCGAATATCACGATGTTAGTGACTACTTTTCTCGAATCGATGACGATGCCCGGAAGTTTTGCTACGGCTTCAGCCAGCCGGCGGGCGTGCTGGTGGTCGCGGTGGAGAATTTTGGGAGATTCCTCCAGCGCTACCACACCGGCCGCGGCCAGGACTCCGGCTTGGCGCATGCCTCCACCGAGCAGCTTGCGGGAGACTCTCGTTTTCTCGATGAAATCGCGAGAGCCCAGAACGATCGAGCCCACCGGCGCGCCCAGGCTCTTGGATAGACAAAACATTATGGAATCGAATTTACGGGTCATGTGCGCGACGCTTTCGCCCAGGGCCTCTGCGGCATTGAAAATGCGCGCGCCGTCCAGGTGAACGCGCAGGCCGATGGCGTGGGCGCGATCGCAGATGTCTTCCGCTTGGGCAGTGGGGAGAAGCGTGCCGCCCGCCATGTTGTGGGAATTTTCCAGGCAGATCAGGGCGGTCTGGGAATCGTAGTAAATCTTTTCCCGGATCAGCGGCTCGATCAGCTCCCAGGTAAGAATGCCGTCGGGGGCGAAGCGCGGACGCGGAAAACATCCGGCGATGGTGCACATCGACCCTAGCTCGTAGAGGTTGACGTGGCTGCGCTCCTCGCAAATCACTTCGTTGGTCCGTTGCGTCCAGGCCATGATCGAAATCAGGTTGCCCATGCAGCCGGTGGGAACAAATAGCGCGGCTTCGCGCTCGAAGAGTTCGGCGGCGCGGGCTTGCAGGCGATTTACGGTGGGGTCTTCGCCGTACACGTCGTCGCCTACTTCGGCTTCCGCCATGGCCCGGCGCATGGCAGGTGTGGGGCGGGTAAAGGTGTCGCTACGGAGGTCGACGGCGGCGCTGGTCACGTTTCTTGTCCTTTGGGTCCGACGATTATCTTCTCACTGTTCTGGGAATTTTCGTGCTGGAGTTAATCGCTTAGCAGTGCGGTAAAAACCTCGTTGGAGATGGTTAGGCGAGCGGGGGCGAGTTTGGTGCGGCCGTTGGCGGATTCCACCAGGCCTTGGGCTTCCAAAGGGGCTAGGCGGTCGCGCAACGTGGTTTTGTAGCGGGACTCGATCTTGGCGATGTCGATCCCTTCCAATTGGCGGAGACCTAGAAAGAGTTCTTCATCGAGGGCCTGTTGCGGGGTCACCAGCTCATCCTGATCGCGGAGCTGGCCGCGCTGTTGTATGGCGGCTACGTAGGCGTTCGGGTCGTGGACGTTGGACCAGCGGCGCGTGCCGTCGAAGGAGTGTGCTCCTGCGCCAAAACCGAAATAGGGTTCGCGGCGCCAGTATTTGAGATTGTGGCGAGATCGTCGACCGGGCAGAGACCAGTTGGAAATTTCGTAGTGCTGATAGCCGGCCCTGGCCAGAAATTCTCTGGCGGACTCGTACGAATCGGCCATGGCATCATCACTGGGAATTTCTTTGGCCGAGTAGTGCGCGCCGCCGGACAGCACTTCAGCGCCCAAATGGCTTTCCGCGTCGATTTCCATGAGGTAGATCGAAATGTGCTCGGGGCGGAGTGACTGCAACTCCTCCAGAGATTGCTGCCAGGTGGATGGAGTTTGGTGGGGCATGCCGGCGATTAGGTCGGCGCTGATATTGGCGAAACCTGATTGGCGCAACGCGCTCACGGCAGCGGAGACGTCTTTCGCGCGGTGCATACGGCCGGAGGCTCTTAGTTCGGCGTCGTTGAACGATTGCACGCCCAGGCTGATTCGATTGATTCCGGCTAGGCGCCAGGCTTCGGAGTTCGCCGCGGTGATGGTTTCCGGATCGGCTTCCAGGGTTGCTTCCAAATGCTGAGCGACCGAAAAATGTTCGCGGATTGCGGTGATGATTTTCGCCAAAGTGAAGGGCTCGAGCAGGCTGGGAGTGCCCCCGCCGATGTAGATCGTGTCCACTGCCCCTAAGCCAACCGCCAGGGGAGCGTTTTCTGGAGATCGCTGGATTTCCGTGACTACGGCGTCTACATACGGCGAGTACAACTTGGATGAGAAGACGCCGGTGTGGAAGTTGCAATAGGTGCATTTGGTTTGGCAGAACGGGACTTGGACGTAGATGCCGGTGGTGAGGGAAGGCTGAATCATGTCACCGGACAGCTTAACATCTCGGCGCTGCCGCTGGTGGCTTCGAGATTATGGGCGCGTGCTGGTGCCCGCAGACAAGAACGTCTGCCCCACGCCACTCGAAAACGTGCTCGACACTCGGGACCTCGACAGGAGCTCACTGCCGGGCTTTTAGTTCCCCAGTGTTCGGATCCAGTAACAACAGGGTCGCGCGAAAGTGGCTAAAATCCAGCATGTTGGTTAGGGGGCCGGCGATCGTGTCAAATGAGCCTGGGCCAATCGGTCCCAGCCCCCAATTGTATTCGATGAAGCGAGTAATGCTGGACTGGTCGGTGACCGTGCTATCCACAAAGTTCTCTTTGGCGTAACCGGAAATCAAAAGCAAAGGCAGGCGAGGACCGTAGCCGCACCTCGCTTGGATTCCGGCCAGGGAGTCCGCGCCGGTGCCGCACTTGTCCTTTCCGGTGAGTGCGTCGACACGCGAAGCGGAGTTATTCACGATGGGGCCGGAGACGTGGTCGTACCATCCGTCGGAATCATCCCAGGCAATGATTACCAGCGTGTCTTTCCATTCCGGCCGGAGTTGGAGTCTGTTGATGGTGGCGATGAGGAACGCTTGCTCGTCGAGCGGCGAGGAATTGCCGGGATGGCCGTCCTGCGCAGCGGGGGCTTTCAGGAAACTAACCGCGGGAAGGTCGCTACGGTCCACCGCTCGCCAGAAATCGCTGAGATCGTATTGGTGGTTGGCGGGGCCGTCATGGCCGATTTCACCCTCGAATGCGGGCGGCAGGTGGTGGGGGTTGGCGGTGGATTTGTAGTATTGAAAAGGCTCATGGTGCGGAACGTACGCCACGATTGGCTTGCCGTCGATGCGGGTGGTGGCAGCTTCGCATTTCGTAGGCGTTTCGGGAACCGTCGCGGTCGCCGGCGAGTACGGGACAGAGGGTGTGTATCCGCCCTGGAACCATCCCCAGGAAATATGCCTCTTTTCGTTCAGCAGGTCGCCGATGTTTTTCCCCAGCAAAGCGGCTCGGTCGGGGTAGGTGCAGTCGTCGTAATAAGGGCCAGGATCGCCGACCATAGCATCGTCGACCACATCGCGAGCCAGGCCGCCACTTGCGCCTTCCGCGGTGTGGGCCTTGTCGACGTTTCCGGTCATTCCGGAAACGAGGTTGATCGCGCCGGGCGTCGACGGTCCAAAATTCGTGCCGTGGAACGCGTCGCTCATCGCGAAATGCTGGGCGTAGTTCCACAGCGCTGTGATGGTGTTGCCGTCGTAGTAGCCCATGACCATCCGCGTGCCATAAGCGGCCAAGGTCGGGAACGTGAGCGCGGAGCAAGCGGCGGCAGTGAACCGCGGGAACATGTCCATCAAACCAGTGTCGAAGGCTTGTTGCTCAGCAGTGTATCCGTGATTCATGTCGCAGGTGTAATTCTGGCTGCGGTCGAGACGAAAAGGCAGATTCGCGGAGCCGTTGGGATTGGCGGTCAGCAGGGCGGGTGAAAGTCCGTTCACCGCGGGTGTGCCGGGCCGGGCGTTGAAGGGCGGTTCACCCTTTGGATTGGCGGCGTGGGGATAAGTGCCGAAGTAATGATCGAAGGACTCGTTTTCCTGAAAGATCACGATCAGATGTTTGATCGGCGTCTTGGTTTCGGGATCGGCTTGCGATTGGGATTGGGGCGAGGCGGCAACGGCGAATGGCGTCGGGAGCGTGAATTGAAGGGTGAGGTTCACTGCCAGGAAGGCGCGGAGCATCGGCTGGTTCGATTTCTTTGCCATGGAGAGGTTTTAACGCGCGGGGCGCTCCGATGCAAGGGCTGTCGGGGAAGCGATTCAGGGCAGCTTAGGCTCCACTTTGATCAGGCCCATCATGCCACCGTCCTCGTGTTCCAGCAGATGGCAGTGGTAAGGGAAGGTCCCTACGACGTTGGCGGCGCGGAAATCCATGCGCAGGCGGACGGTGGGAAATTGAGGGCTTCTTCCGTCCCAGAAAGGGACGTTGATGGTGTCGCGTAGGAAAGGCTCGTTGATGGGAATTCCAAACCACTCGAGCAGAAGGAAATGAATTTGGTGGACGTGAAAATCGTGCAGCTCGGTGGAGCGGTTCTCTACGATCCAGTCTTCGACGTCGCCTTGATGCACCACGATGTTGGGGACGGTGGACGCCGGGTCAAACGGCTTGGGCTCTTGGCCCTCGACGGTTAGATAAAAAGTGGTGGGACTATTCGGGTCCTTCGGATCCTGTAGCTTTTCGGAGAAGTAGAGTTTCCGGGTGCGAATGGGTGGCACTTTGCCGATCCACGGCAAATCCACCGGCGGCGCTGGAGCAGGTGATGCGGCCAGCGCGGAGCGCGGTTCGGGCGCGTCTGCGGCGGCAATGAGGGTGGCGATCGGACGCACCGGATCGTTTTCGCCGCCGGGGCCCGTGTTCACGCTGCGGGTTACCAAAGTGGCGGGAGATCCCAGCGGTGGACCGTTGATGATGAATTCCACTCGGCCGCCCGGTGAGATTCCCAGGTGATCTTGGTAGATGATGTCGCCGCCGCCGAGCCCATTACGATTGATTGAAACGCCGTCGACGCCGACGATGCCGACCTGCTGTGGCAAGCCTTTGAAAAGTATTTGGAGGTTCAGGTAGGTGATCGAGCTCGCGTTCACCACCCGCCAGAATTGTTTTTCGGAGGGCTTCATTTTAATGGTTGGGGTTGGATAGTCGGGATACGGCGCGGAAATGAAATTCAGGGAGAGATCCCGGGCGGGCTTACCGGTGCCGGTGCCGGTATTCCGGGCGTCGCCGTCGCGATCGAGGACTACCGGCGGAACCACGCCGCCGCCGGCGGCATTGGGGGCGGCGTTGGGATGGAGCAAATCCTCGTCGCGAATCATCAGCACGCGTTCCGGAAGCCCGGCTACTTGATGATCGGCGGACTCGATGCCCTCAACGATCAGCGCGCCGGACGCGCCGCCCACGACTTGGTTTTTGGTGAAGCCGTGGAGATGTGGGTGATACCAGTACAGGCCCGGGGGCTGATCGGCGGGGATGCGAATTTTGTACTCGAAGGGCTTGGCCCCGGCGGCAATGGTGGTTCTTAGGACTTCGTCTTGGTGGCAGGCGGATGGGATGGCCAGGCCGTGAAAGTGCAGGTTGGTGGCGCTCGCGGTCATTTCACCGCCGTCGCAGGGATCCTCAACACCATTCGACGATTCGTGAGCGTGGCGCGGCGCGGCTGATTGGGGTGGGGCGTCGGGAAGGTGCAGGTCGTTTTTCAGCCGCAGGATTAGCAGGTCGCCGGGATGCACGCGCAGATTCGGGGAGATCGCGCCGAGGGCGGAGATGTAGCAGTAGCGCATGCGTCCGGAGGCGTCACGGAAATTGCGGAAGGTGAGATCGACGCTGAGCACGCCGTCGCGGCTACGAAGATCTTCAGGCTCGGGAACTTCAGCGCCTGGCCGGGGGCGGGGACACGCTTCCGACGACGACTGCGCGCGAACCGCGTGCGGCGCAAGCAAGAAGGCTAGGAACAGACATGTTCGCGCGATGGATGCTCGCATGGAACCGCTCCGGCGGCGTTGACGGTCCTACATTCGGCTGAGAGACGCCGGCGATTGTATAACAGCGTTAGTTTCAGAAATGTGACGGTGGCACAACTTTTCCCGGTTACGGAAGTTCAGCGCCAAATCCTCCGCGCCACCCACCCGGACGACTTAGGCGGGACCGTCAGGGATAATTTTTACGTGAAGTTCGCGTCGACGTGGGCCGTCGAACTCGAAAAAGAAGATCACTTGCCAGCGGCCCAGCATTAGCTGGTGGTCTTCGATCCAGATCGTTTCCGACGAGCCGCACATCGCGGTCTTGATGTGCGAATCGGAATTGCCTTCGGCGTGGCGAAACTTTGGATCGCGCGGAACCAGGCGATCGAACGCGCCCTCCATGTCGCCGGGCTACATCGGGGTCGTAGCCTTCGTTGACGATTACTGCGGCGGTGGTGTGCGGAACGTACAGGTGGCACACACCACTCTTGCATCCCGACGCGGCCACGATGCGAGCGACGTCGTCGGTGACCTGGACCAGCTCGGTGCGCCGGCTGGTGCGCACATCGATCACGTGGCTTGTGCCACGCGATCCGAAACGGGTTGGAGGGCTGCTGCTCGCCATGGCGGCCTGATGCGACCCGGCACCGTCCACAAAAATCTAGTCGGCCAGAGCCGCCGCGGAGCTCGCGCCGTAGAAGCTGAACCATGGCTTGGCGGCGGAGAGGCGCCCGTTGACGTTCTTGATGTTCTTCACGCCCTGATCCGACAGCCAGTCTTCCAGGGCCTTCACACCCTGCTTGGCGTAAACCGGGATAGCGTCTTTCCATGTGGCCCGGCCGCACAGGACGCCGGAAAAATTCACCCCGGATTCCGAGGCTAGATCCAGAGTCTCGGTGAAGGTCTCATTGCTGACCCCTGCGGAGAGATAAATAAAAGGCTTCTGGGCGGCAGCCGCAGCGCGGCGGAAGTGTTCCTTGGCTTCTTCGCGGGAATACGCCGCTTCGCCCTTGCACGAAGCAGTGCCACCGACGAACGCCATGTTCACCGGAACTTCCACTTTGAGGACGTCCACCGCATACTGAGGCTTGGAAAATTCCTCCATGCTGCCGCGAACAACCTCCGGTTTCTTGCGAGCAAACTCAATTCCCTTCTCGTCGCCGCCTTCCACGTAGCCGACGAACTCCAGAAAGAAAGGGATGTCCACGGCGGTGCATTCGGCGCCAATGCGCTCGACCCAGGCATGCTTGATGTCGTTGACGTGGGGCGGATCGAAAGGGGTGTAGTACAGCAAAATTTTCACGCAATCCGCGCCAGCGGCGGCGATGCGGTGCGCGGACCAGATATCCAGACAGGTCCGGCAGTCGTCCGGGGCGAGTATTGTCGTATCCGGAATTCTCGTAAGCGAGGAGCAGCCCCGCATTTTTTGCGCGCACTTTGGCGGCTTCCAAGCCGTATTCGGGATCGAGGAGAATGGCGCTGGCGTGAGGGGTGAGAATGCGGACCACCGCTTGCTTGAATTCGGACATCATTTCCGGAGTGACGGCTTTCTTATCGATGCCCTTTTCCTTGGCGATCGAGCTCATCAGCGAGCCGCGCTGGTCCATTGCAGCCGCAGCGATTACGCCGCGCTCGTTGGAGACGGCCTTCATGCCCTTCTGTTTCCCTGCAGTGACGTTCATCGAAATGCCTCCAAGTTCAACCTAGGAATTCTAGCACGCGACGGGGTGAGCACAAACGGATCGAGGGCAAGCCAAACGGTAGTTCCGATGCGAATTCCAAAAAACAAGTGAATCGGAATTCGTGAGGTCGTTATCACACCAGATATGAGCCCACAAAAAATCGAACGGAAGCTGCTTCTTCGCGCGGAACTCGGAAAGAGCGCCATCGATAATGTAGAGGTTCGCGAACTTAGTTTTTCGGGCGGGCAAGAGACTGGCCGGCACTTGCACCCCTGCGCAGTGATCGACTACATCGTGCAGGGCGCGGCCATCGTGCAAATCGAGGGTGAGGCAGCCCACACCGTCGCGGCGGGCGGGGCGGTCTACGAGCCGGCCAATCGAGTGATCGCCCGCTTTGACAACGCTTCGCCCACGGAACCCCTGAAATTTATTGCCTATTATTTGCGCGAGGGAGATCAGGACTTGATTCGGATGCTAGACGCGGGTGCGGACGGTGCGATCGCGGCAGCGCAAAAACGCATCGGCCAAATCGAAGCGAAGGCATCAACGACACGCGGCTGTATCGCTGCCTGGATCGTCTCCTGCCCTGTAAGACCAAGCTGGAGCAGCATCTGAAGCAACGCTTCGGCGAGTTATTCCAGGTTGAGTTTGATGTGCTGCTCTAGGACTTGACCAGCACGTATGTGGAAGGAACGGCGGAGGCGAACCCCATGATGCGGCGGGGCTATTCGCGGGATCACCGTCCCGACTGTGAGCAACTGGTTTTGGCATTGATCGTCAACCAGGACGGTTTTCCGTTCAGCTACGAACTGTTCGATGGAAACCGCGCCGATGTTTCCACCGTCGAAACGATTCTGCGCACGGTGGAGCGTAAGCATGGAAAAGCACGCCGCGTATGGATTTTCGACCGCGGCGTGGTGAGTGAGGAGAACCTGGTGGCCATCCGCAAGCGTGGGGGACAGTATCTGGTGGGCACACCACGCAGCAAGCTGAAGCAATTCGAACAGGAACTGCTCAAGGATAATTTCGAGAAGATCCGTCCGGAGGTGGAGGTCAAGCAGATCACTATTCCCGGTGGAGAAGAGACTTACATCCTGTGCCGCACGGCGGGGCGGAAGGAGAAGGAGAAAGCCATCCGCAGCCGCTTTGTAACCAAGATCGAAAAAGCACTTGCGGGACTTGAGAAACGCATCGTGGAAGGCAAGCTGAAGGACCGCGGCAAAATGTTTATGAGCTTGGGCCGCATTCAGGCTTTGCATCCACAAGTGGCGGATCTCTACGAGATGGCCATGAAAGATACCAAACAAGGGCCTCGTCTGGTCTGGCGGCAGAAACCGGAGCAACAGCAATGGCTCGAAGCGCGAGAGGGAGCCTATCTGCTGCGCACGAATCTGACCGCGAATGGTGCTGCAGATCTCTGGAAGATGTACATGCAGTTGACGGAAGTGGAAGCTGCCTTTCGTACGCTCAAGAGCGAGCTGGCCATCCGTCCGCTGTTCCATCAACTGGAAAAGCGAGTAAAGGCCCACGTGTTGGTAGCCTTTCTTGGTTATGCGCTGCAGGTAACACTCAAGCATTTACTCAAGCGCGGTGGTTCGGAGTATTCACCGGTGCAAGCCTTGAAGCGACTCTCCGAACTGTACAGCGTCGACATCGTGCTACCGACGGTCGAAGGACGAGAGATTTGGCTGCGCAGGATTACCAAGCGAGAAGAGGATCAGGAAAGGCTGCTCAACCAACTCCGACTAGAGTTGCCGGAACGATTGGAGCCCATTCAGATCCTGAAATGTAGTGCAGACTCGGCCATAGCCTGAACTGATTCTAAGAGGCTCGTAGATCCTCGCTTGGCTACCCAGCAAATTTATCGCCGAGGGGGCTGAGCGAAGCGAAGTGGGTGCCCCCAGCTGTCGATTTCACACCGGGGTTCTCCACGTTTTTGACTTGCCTTTGTTTTGCCTACTGCCGTCGTAGCGGGCCACCGCCGCGGTTGCAGTGCTGTGGTACCCGTGCCGCTGTTCTCGAACCAAGAACCTGACCACCGCGAGTCTAAAGTATCGCCACCGAATGCGCGCAAATATTCGGAGCCGACCGTTCGATTAGCGCGTCGAGCAGTTCCGGCCCATGCAGCGCCAGGTAGGGCAGAAAGCCCAGAGTGCGTTCCTGCAAGGTGCGATGCGGGAACAGCGAATCGATCAGTATCCGCTCGTGACGATCGATCACCCCGGTGCGAAACGCCTCGGCGCGCCCGGCTTTAGCGCTGAGCTTCTGAAATTGGAACAGGATTTTGCGTTCCGTACTTTCGGCCGCGCCGGACAGCGTGGAATCCAATTTCTTCAGCGGATCGTGGTAACCAGCCAGTATCTGCCGCATCCGTTTCTCGTCTTTCTCAAAGCGGCGAGCCAATGCCCGCGGCAGCGAGCGCAGCGCGAGCTGGCCGCGCAGGTGCTGGCGGCCTCGTAATACTTCCGCAGCATCGATTCGATACTTTTTCAACAGTCTCGCGTGCGCCGGCTCGACCAACGTAAAGCTCGGCCGCGGCAGGATCGCCGGCATGCGGCCCAGAATTTTTTGGTAGACCACCGAACACTGCGCGTAGTACGCCACTTCCGCAGGTCCGGCTATGTAAGCAGCGGTCGGCAGCAGTGTGTCTTGCATGATCGGACGCAGCAAAACGTTCGGCGAGAAAGCTTCCGGCGCCTTTTCGATGGCCGCGTCGAGGCTAGCGTGGTCGTTGGCGGTGCGGTCGGCGATAAACTGCGGACCGCGGCTGCGCAACGGGATGCGATGGCCGTTGATTTCCTGAAATAGTAGCGTCGTCTCCGAGGTGACCCGAACCTGCGCGTGATATCCGGCCAGGGTGAGTTCTTTGTCCCGGCGCATTAGATCGGCGCGCAACTCTTCAGCGTGTTCGCCGGCCAACCGCAGGACCTTCGAAGCGATGCGATGGAAGCGCGCCTCGATGGGATTGAGAAGGATCAGCCCGCGGCCGGCCAAAGTTCGCGCGAAGAGCTTTCCGAATGCCGAACCGAAAGTCTCTCCCTCGCGGTAGGACTGCTTCAATGCTTCTTCCGCTTCCCCGCTGTACCCTCCCTCGAGATAAGACCCGGCGGAATCCACCAGCGAATTTGCGCCATTACCCAGGGGAATATTTCCTACCGGGCGTCCGGCAAATTCCGGATCGGCGGGAATTTCGAATTGAGTGATGCCGTCGCGAGTTTGCCACCAAGTGTGATTGATCTCAGCGAGGTCGTGGTCTTCAGTGGCCAGCCAGAAAACCGGGACCGCATCGATGCCTTGGGAGGTGAGGCGCCGGGCCCAGGCGATTGCCGCGAGCCCTTTGTAAAAGCTGTAGGACGGGCCGGAAAAAAGTCCCACTTGCTGGCCGGTGACCACCGCCACCGCGCCGTTGGCCAGGCGGTCCAAGGACTGGCTGACCGAAGCGTCCGAACCCAGTGCGGTATTCTGTTCTCGGAGGATGGCAACCACTTCGGCGCGCACCGCGGGATCGAGTCGAGCTTCGCGGGCCGCAGCGATTACCCCTGGTTCATCAGGGGTGTGGCCATACCATTGCTTTACTTGGGAGAAATGCTCAATGAAGTGCGCATGGAGTTTGGACGTGCGCGGAAGTTGACTGAGCGGAATACAAAGAAACTCCATCGTCCAATGGATGATACAACGAGGGTAAAGGACGCAGCAAAAGCCCGGAAAAGATTTCTCCAGGTGCGCGGCGAGTTAGGTGGCGTGCTGCGGCGAGGCGGCCGAAGCTCCCTGCGGGACAAACGATGCCAGGGCGGCCTCGATCGCGCGTTTCGCGGCGTCGCTAACCGGCAGGATGGGGGAGCGGGGCAGGCCGCCATAATAGCCCAGCAGGTCCATCGCGTATTTCAGGCCGGCGATGCCATATTTGCCGGCAATTTGGTCGGAGGCGTGCCCGAGCGTTTGCTGCGTCGCGGCCGCGCGGGACGCGTCGCCTTTGGCATGGGCCTCGACAATTTCCACACATTCATTCGGCAAAACGTCGGCCATCCCCAATATCCCTCCTACCGCACCCTGTTGCAGCGAGTCATACAACGTAGGGGGGGCGCCAACCAGAATCTGAAAATCTTCTCGGGCCGCGGCGCGATACTCGATCACCCGGGCCACGCTCCGAGAACTGTCTTTTATGCCTACAATCTTGGGATGGGTGGAAAGCCGCTTGAGCAGCGGAGCTTCCACAGTGATGCCAGTGAAGATCGGGATCGAGTAAACGATAATCGGAATGCCGGAGGCTTCGGCCACGCGAAAATAATATGCGGCTAGCGCATCCTCGGTCATTGCGGGCTTGAAATAGTGCGGAGTGCGGACCAGCGCAGCATCGCATCCGAGTGCCGCGGCGCGGTTAGTGTGTTCGATGGTTTCGGCGGTGGATTCCGCCGCGGTGCCGGCGATCACTAATTTTCCGGGGCCGGCTGCTTGCCGGGCCGTTTGGCATAGTTTGAAGATTTCATTCCAGCGGAGCAGAACCGACTCACCGGTGGAACCGTTAACCACGTAGCCGCGAAGCCCGGTTTGATTATAGCGAGCGATGTTTCGGGCGAAATTGTCGAGGTCAATCGCGCCGTCGAAGTCGAACGGAGTGGTCAGCGGGGCGAAGATTCCGTTTAGGTTCATGCTGGAAGTGTAGCGCAGACTGCCGGCTCGAGGCGCAGAAAAGGCGACCGAGATTGGCAACCACCCGAGGACCCATGGCCATCTCTGAGTGGGTGTAAAGTGTGCGGGGCGCGACTGCGAGCAGGAGAACAAATTATGGCGGCGAGATGGATAGAGAGGTTCGGGCAGGACTTGCGATTCGGGCTGCGCATGATGCGAAAGAATCCCGGGTTCAGTTGCGCGGCGATCCTGACCCTGGCGTTGGGTATTGGTGGCAATACCGCCATTTTCACAATCACCAGCGCGGCACTGTTGCGGCCTTTGCCGTACCGCAACCCGCAGCAACTGGTGCTGCTGGGCACGCGGCAAAAGGACGGAGTGACCAGGCCCAGCACTCTGGGTTGGTCCGAACTGATTCGCGACCGCAACCAGTCGTTCTCCGGCGTGGCCGTCGGCGCTCCTGACAGCTTCAACCTGACGGGTCGCGGCGAACCGGAGGAAGTTCCGTCGGCGCGAGTGTCGCCGGGATTGTTCGAGTTGCTCGGCGTTAAAGCCCAACTCGGGCGTACTTTTCTAGCCGACGAAGGGCAGCCCGCCGGCAGACCAGTGGTTATGATCAGCGATGGCCTTTGGCATAGCCGTTTCGGTGGCGACCGCAATGCCATCGGCCAGACCCTGACTCTGGACACCGCGCCGTACAGCATCGTCGGCGTGCTGCCGGCCGGCGTGCAATTTGCGTTTATCGGCGCGGCGGACGTCTGGTCGCCGCGATACTTCGAACATTCGCTGTTCACGCCGCAACGGTTACGGATGGGCGTGGGCTATCTCACCGTCGTTGCACGGCTGCGCCCGGAAGTTTCCCGCCAGCACGCATTGGCCGAGATGGAGGTGCTCGAGGAGCAGTACCGCAAAGAAAATGCGGGGTTCCCGGACGCCGACCCGGGCCTATCGTCGTCGGTCACCGGCCTCTCCGAGTCGCTGGTGGCAAATATCCGTCCTGGCCTACTGCTGCTTTCCGCCGCGGTCGGGGTGGTCTTGCTGATCGCCGGCGCCAACGTGGCCAGCCTGCTACTCTCGCGCGCCCTGGGCCGACGAAAAGAAATCGCGGTACGCAGCGCATTGGGCGCGCCGCGGAGCGTGGTGCTTCGCCAATTACTCACCGAGAGTGTGTTGCTCGCGGTGATCGCCGGCGGGTTGGGCCTGGGGTTGAGCTGGGCAGCCACGCGATTTCTGGCCAACCTCGGGCAAAGCAACATTCCCCAGGGCCTCCCGATCAGCATGGACGGACAGGTGTTGCTGTTTACCCTGACCATTTCCTTGATGACCGGGATTATCTTCGGCATCTTCCCGGCGCTGCAACTTTCGCGGATCGATGTGAACGCCGCCCTGCGCGACGAAGGCCGGAGTTACACCGGCGATCGCCGCCGCGCGCGGCTCAAGCGTCTTCTGGTGGTCGGGCAGGTAGCCCTCTGCCTGGTCCTGCTAATTGGCGCGAGTCTGCTGGTGCGCAGCTTCGGGGCGCTGCTGAACGTCAACCCCGGTTTTGACCCGCGGAACGTGCTGACTATGGCGGTATCCCTGCCCACGGTGAAGTATGGTGACTCGCAAAAGCAGATTGCCTTCTTTGACGACCTGCTGCGGCGAGTCTCTGCCGTGCCGGGATTGCGGGCCGCGGCCATCTCTGCGGCCTTGCCGCTCACCCCGAAGCGTGTCACGCCGGTTCTGCCGGAGGGTCAGCCGGAAGTGCCCTTGGGCGAGCGGCCGTTCACGATTGTGGAAGCGACCAGCCCGCGTTTTTTTGAGACCATGCGCATCCCGCTACTGGCCGGGCGCGCATTGAGCGACGCCGACACCGCCCAGTCGTCCAAAGTGATCGTCGTCAACGAATCGCTGGCGCGGCGTTATTGGCCAAACGAAAATGCGGTGGGCAAGCACATCGTGATTGGGCGGCAAGCTACCGCTGCGGAGATCGTGGGCATCAGTGCTGATGTGAAAAACAGTGGCCTGGCGGTTAAGACCGAGCCGCAAATCTATCTGCCGTTCCCCCAGTTGCCGTGGGGCCAGATGAACTTGCTGATCCGCACCGCGAATGACCCACGCCGTTACGTTTCCGCAGTGCGCGAGCAGATTTCGGCGATCGATCCCGATCAGCCGATCACCAACATAAAAACCGTCGAGGAGCTCATGGACGGCTCGCGGGCCCAACCCCGCTTCATGATGTTCTTGATGGGCATGTTCTCGGCCACCGCTCTGGTTCTGGCCATGGTGGGAATCTACGGAGTTCTGGCGTACTCGGTGGCCCAACGCCGCGGGGAGCTGGGCATTCGTCTGGCGTTGGGCGCGGACAGGTCGGATATCCTGCGGTTGGTGGTGGGGCAAGGACTCACTCTTACCGTGACCGGCATCGCCATTGGCCTGGGGCTTGCGTTGACGATGAGCTTCGCGTTCGGGGGGATAGTTTCGGGGCTGCTCTACAAGGTGGGAACGCGCGACGCAGTTACATTTGCCATCGCGCCTTTGGCATTGATCGGCATTGCGCTGGCGGCCAGCTATTTGCCCGCTCGAAGAGCGGGCAGAGTGGATCCTGCGGAGGCGCTACGGAACGAGTGACCCACGCGTTCCGTCCGGACCGGGGCGGGAGGAGCCGGGTCCGGACGTCGCGTGATTACTTGGCCGAATCGTTACGCAGCTTATCGAGCGGAATCGCTTTGCCGCCGCGGGTGGTGGCTTGGGCAGTCACCGGCTCGGCAACCACAGTGCTGGTCGCCGGAATGGCGACGCCGCGCCCATCGCCCATCGACGACGAGTCTGCGTGAATTCCCTGCGACGGATTGGTGACCGGCAACAGCGCGCCTTCGGATTCCTTCAGGAAGCCAAGGTGCGGCTCGGTGCGGTTCCAATCGATCGACAACACGTCGCCGAGGCTCACCTGCTCGGTCGCCAGTAAGCTGGCCAACGGGTAGACGAGATGCCGCTCGATCGATCGCTTCAGATGGCGCGCACCGTATTTTAGATCGGTGCCTTCCTTCAGCAGAAATTCCCTGGCCGCCGGGCTGACCCGGAACAGAAATCGCCCGCGGGCAGTTTCCAGCACTCGCTGCTGGACCATGCCCAGTTCGATTTCCAAAATCTGCTCAAGCTGTTCTTCGCGGAGCGGATGGAAGACCACCACTTTGTCGATACGGTTCATGAATTCAGGAGAAAATTTGCGTTTGGCGGCTTCCGAAGCGGTCTTTTCCACCTTTTCATCGAGCCGGGGCTGGGTATCGACGCGTGTTGCCGGTGCGAAACCCATTCCGCCCGACATCAACTCGGAAATCTCGCCGCCGCCCAGGTTGGAAGTCATGAAGATCAGGGTCTGCGACAAATCCACCCGGCGATTGTCGCCGAGAGTGAGCGTGGCTTTGTCCAGAATACCGAGCAGCAACTGCCAGAGCGCGTCGGAGGCCTTTTCGATCTCGTCAAACAGCAGGATCGATAGCTTGATCTTTTCGGTGTGAAACTGCGCTAGCGCTTCCTGGGTGATCAGCGGATGAGTTTCGCGATGGCCCAAATAGCCGGGAGGCGAGCCGATTAACTTGGCGATTTCATGGGAGTGTTGAAACTCTGCGCAATCCACTTTGATCACCGCGCGCGGGTCGCCAAACAGAATTTCGGCGGCGGCTTCGACCACGCGGGTCTTCCCCGCCCCGGTGGGGCCGAGAAAGAGCAAGTTGCCCACAGGGCGTCCCGGCGAATTCAAACCAGCGCGGAAAACCTGGTAGAGGTCAACGACGGCCTGAAGGGCCTCGTGCTGCCCAACGATCTTGCGGTTGAGTCCCGCTTCAAAATCGCGAGATTCCAGGCTACGTTGGGATGGGTCGAGTTTCTTTGCTTTCGCCGGCACGGTTCACCTCGACGATGCAGATTATGGGACTGAAATATTCGAATCGGCCTTTCCGCCTTTTGCCCGGCTCCCACCGGCGCCAGCAAAAACTGCGGCGCTCAGTGACAACTTTTCGGCCCGAAGCGGCTGTCCAATTCCGGTTTCGCGGCAAAGCATCTATTTACTGAGCTTTAGCGCGGCGCGGTTTCCTAAGAAACCGGGCATCCCGACCGTTTGTTCCCTGAAAGCGATTAAAACTGATGGCTGTCAGTGCGCTTAGTTTATGAACTGGCCAATACAGCGTCAATGGTACGTTCCTGTGGTGAACGTGGAATTGCAGCGAAGTGGTTATTAGTGGGCAGAACGCTTTTCGGCGCTGCGGTGCGAGAAAGCGTAAAGCTGGCGCGGGTTTCGGGAGGTTCGGTGAGCCACGCACGCGGCCCATCGCTGCGGTATACTTCCCTCCCGCGGCGCGGAAAACACCGCCCGCGGACCAATCGGAGCGAATTGCGATGTCCTGGGACCCGGTTTACCAGCTGATAAAAACAATCCCACGCGGGCGCGTAACCACCTACGGCCTTTTGGCGCGGGCGCTGAAGATTCGTGGCGGCGCGCGCACCGTGGGCCACGCCATGGCCGCGACCCCTTCGGGCCAAGGCATCCCATGGCATCGAGTGGTAGCGGCGGGAGGCAAACTGATCATTCGCGAGCCCATCGCCTCGAAACAACGGAGGCTGCTCGAAAGCGAGGCCGTGCCGATGCGCAATGGCCGGGTAGATATTTCGAGTTGCTTGTGGACGCCATCGTCGGTGAAGGCGAAACGCAGCAAGAAAGCCTCGCCGAGGACGCGAACTGCGTCCAAGCGCTCACCTAAATAACCTGCCCGCGCCAATCCACACCCACCGGCACCCGCCTCAGTCCACAAGAAAGCCGCCGGCCAAGTCGCCCGCCACATGCCGCGTATGATATAGAAGTAGAGTCGACGCGAGAAAAAATTGCCCCAACCCATCATCCAAGCCGAGAAACTGTTCAAGAATTACAACGATGTGCGCGCCTTGCGCGGCGTGAGCTTTGAGGTCGCCGAGGGCGAAGTGTTCGGCTTGCTGGGCCCCAATGGCGCCGGCAAGACAACTACGGTCGAGATTCTCGAGGGACTGCGCTCGCCCGACAGCGGATTCGCCCGCGTCGCGGGTCTCGATCCCGAAAAAAGCGGGATGGCCTTCAAAGAAAAGATTGGGGCGGTGCTGCAGTCCACCGCGTTGCCCGACAAGCTGAAGGTGATTGAAGCGCTAGAACTCTTCTCGCAATTCTACGGACGGCGCACCAACCCAGAAGTACTGCTTAAACGATTTCAATTGGAAGAAAAACGCCACGCGTTCTACAGCACGCTCTCCGGCGGGCAGAAGCAGCGGCTAGCTTTGGCGCTGGCGCTGGTGAACGACCCGATGGTCCTTTTTCTGGACGAGCCAACCGCCGGGCTGGACCCCCAGGTGCGCCGCGAAATCTACGCGATCATCGAAGAGCTGCGGCGCGAGAAGAAAACTATTTTGCTGACCACCCACTACATCGAGGAAGCGGAACGGCTGTGCGATCGGGTGGCCATCGTCGATTCCGGCCAAGTAATCGCCATGGGCACTCCCCGGGAGCTCAAGCAGACTTCCGCGGGAATCACCCGAGTGAGCGTGCGCCTGGCGAATCCCGCGAGCAACGGTTCGCTGCGGCAGCTTGAGGGCGTGGCCGACGTGCGCGAGATGGACGGGGCGTACGTGCTGCATTCCACGCAGCCTCCGCGTACCATCGTAGCGCTGGTGAAACAACTGGAAGCGGAAAACAATCAACTGGAGAGCCTGGAAATAGCATCGCCGTCGCTGGAAGACGTATTTATCGAGTTGACCGGCCGTCGCCTGCGCGATTGAATCGCCGCGCCGGCCGCATCCGGAATAGCAAGATTTTAGGGAGCCTGCTTTGAAGCATAGCTGGTCGCTAACCAAGATTCGCGTCCGCATGGCGATGCGCAGCCGTGCGTTCATTTTTTTCAGTATGGTGATGCCCCTCGGCTTCTTGTTCGGCTACAACGTTATTTTCGGACGGGGAAATCCCGAAGCGGTATCATTCCTGCTCGGCGCGGTGCTGGCGCTTACGGTGATGGGTAGCTTTTGGGGCCTGAGTATGCAACTGGTGCAGTATCGCGAGGCCGGAATCCTGCGGCGATTCCGAATCGCGCCGGTGGACGCCGGGGCAATCCTGGGCTCGAGCATACTTTCGAACTACGTTCTGGTGCTGCCCACGGTGGTTCTCGAATTCCTGATTTCGCGGTGGATTTTCGGAATGCACGATTGGGGGAATATTCTCCAGGTTTTCGCGATGGTTTCAGTGGGAGCGGCCACCTTCTCCTCGTTCGGCCTGATCGTGGCCAGCGTCACCAATACCATGCAGGAAACCCAGGTCATCAACAACGTGATTTGGTCCATATTCCTGTTTCTTTCGGGCGCGACGATTCCTCTATTCGTGCTGCCGGGATGGGTGCAGCGGGTGGCATTGTTTCTGCCCGCTACCTATCTGGTGGGTGGCTTGCAGCAAGCGATGATGCGCCGGGCGAGTTGGGGTGAGATTGGCGGCGACGTGTTTGCGCTGGCAGTGGGTTTGGGCGTGGCGTTTGGAATTTCCCGGGCGCTATTTCGGTGGGAGCCGGAATCGCGCATCTCCGGAAAGTCGAAGGCCTGGATTCTGGCGGCTATGGTTCCGTTTGTGCTGCTGGGCGTTTGGGAGAATACCTACGGGACCCGGCTAGTGCATCTGCGCGAGAATTTCCGTGCACTCAGTGAGAGGAGTGACGCGCCTGGAGCCCCGGATGCCCCTGACGCCCCGAGATAACTAAGCCAGCCCACAAACAGTCTGAGTCCAATTTCCGGTTTGGAAATCTAACCTTACGATCGTTGGAGCCCGGACGGACTTGGGCGGATTTCAGAAGATTGCGGAGGGTGATTATGAAGGCGATTGTCGCGCACGCATTCGGCGGACCAGAAGTGATGAAATTAGAAGACGTGCCAGACCTGCAGCCGGGCCCGACGCAGGTGCTGATCCGTAACCACGCTGCGGGCGTAAATCCGGTGGACACCTACATGCGGGCGGGAACTTACGCGCGCAAGCCTACTTTGCCTTTCACTCCCGGGCTGGACGCTGCCGGAGTGGTCGAGCGGGTGGGCGCGAATGTGAATCGCGTGAAAGTTGGCGATCGCGTGTACGTAATCATGCCCGCCACGGGAACCTACGCGCAGCAAGTCTTGTGCGAACAAACCTCGGTGCATGCCCTCCCCGAGCACGTTTCCTTTAAGCAAGGCGCGGCGATCGGCGTACCGTACTCCACGGCTTTCCGCGCGCTGTTTCACAAAGCGCACGCGCGAGGCGGTGAAACGGTATTCATTCATGGCGCCAGCGGGGGAGCCGGGATTGCGGCCGTGCAGTTAGCGCGCGCGGCTGGGTTGCAAGTGATTGGAACGGCCGGCACTGCCGAAGGAACGAAATTGGTTGAGAAAGAGGGCGCACATCACGTCCTCGACCATCATTCCCCCGATTATCTCGAGCAGGCCATGGCCCTCACCGGCGGTCGCGGCATGGACGTGATCATCGAGATGCTCGCCAACGTCAATCTCGGCAAAGATTTGCCGCTGCTCGCTATGGGCGGCCGCGCAGTGATTGTCGGCAACCGCGGAACGGTGGAGATTAATCCGCGCGACGCGATGGGACGCGAGGGGACAATTTACGGGATGACCTTGTGGGCCACTTCGCCCGAGGATATGGCCAGCATTCAAGCGGCGCTGGTGGCGGGCCTCGAGAATAAATCGTTGCGGCCTGTGGTGGGGCCCGAATTTCCGCTGAGCGATGCGGCTCAGGCGCATGAAGCGGTGATGAAATCCGGGGCCTATGGCAGAATCGTGTTGCTGCCTTGATGGGAATTGTCGAAGTTCGCAGCGGGAGCGGGAAAGTTTAAAATCACCGGGGAGGAACCATGAATCGGAAGGCATCAGCGGTGTGGAAGGGTTCTTTGAAGGAAGGCAAGGGCACCATTTCTACGGAGAGCGGCGTGCTGGCGAATACTCCGTATTCCTTCTCAACGCGTTTTGAGAATGCCAAGGGCACCAATCCCGAGGAACTGATCGCTGCGGCTCATGCCGGTTGCTTCACCATGGCGCTTTCCGCGCAACTAGGCACGCTGAACCTTACCGCGGAGTCTCTTTCGACTTCCGCCACCCTCAGCCTGGAAAAGCTGGAAGCGGGATGGACGGTCACCAAGATTCATCTCGAAGTGACTGGAAAAATCCCCACCGGCACCCAAGCCGCGTTTGAAGCGGCGGCCGCCAGTGCTAAGGCCAACTGCCCGATTTCGCGGTTGTTGAAAGCCGAAATCACGCTGGATACGAAGTTCGAGAACTAATGATCGTACTGGTAGCAGCCATCGGCGTCGGGCTCATCGCGTTTATTCTCCAGGACGCGTTCGAGACGGTGGTGCTGCCCCGGCGCGTTCCCCGTAATTTCCGGCTGGGCCGTGCTTATTTCGTGACCACATGGCGGCCCTGGCGGGCCATCGCCCACAAGCTGCGTGGCAAGCGCCGCGAATATTTTCTAAGCATCTACGGCCCGCTCTCGGTTTTCGGCCTGCTGGTGGTGTGGGCCGCCGGACTGGTTTTCGGATTTGCGCTGATCGATCTGGCTATTTCGTGGGCCCGGCCGACGGCCGAGGGGGCCCACGGACTGTGGATGAATTTGTACCTGAGTGGGACCACCTTCTTCACCCTGGGCCCCGGCGACGTAGTCGCGCATACCTTGCTCGGGCGAATCCTGATGGTGCTCGAGTCCGGCACCGGATTTGGTTTTCTCGCCGTGGTGATCGGATATTTGCCGGTAATCTACGGCGCGTTTGCACGCCGCGAGGTGAGTATCGTGCTGCTGGACGCGCGTGCCGGATCGCCGCCCACGGCGACCGAACTGCTCCGCCGCCACGCCGGGGTGCGGGGGCTGGACGCCTTGGAATTGTTGTTTCACGAATGGGAGCGGTGGTCTGCCGATCTGCTGGAGAGCCACATCTCTTATCCGGTGGTCGCCTATTTCCGTTCACAGCACGATAACCAATCGTGGCTGGCGGCGCTCACAGCGATCCTTGATTCCACGGCGGTGGTGGTCGCCGGCGTGGATGGGGCATGCGCGCGGCAGGCCAAGCTTACCTTTGCGATGGCCCGCCACGCCGTCGTGGACCTTACCCAGACTTTTCATGCGACCCCTCGTATGCCTAACGTGGATCGCTTGCCGCCCGCCGACTTAGAGCAACTGCGCAAATCGCTGGCGGAAGTTGGGTTGAATTTCCGCGCCGACGCCGCCTCGGATGCCAAAATCGCCGAGCTGCGCGCGATGTACGAGCCGTACCTTACCGCCCTTTCCACCCAATTTTTCGCGCCGCTGCCGCCGTGGGTACATCCCCACGAGGTACGCGAGAACTGGCGCACCAGCGCGTGGGCCCGAATCAGCCAGGGGACCCGGTCGTCCGCCGCGGATCTGACCGACGCGCATTCGGATTAGTGCCGCTGGCAGGTGGTGACCGCCGTCTCGCCGACGTAACCCTCAAGTGAGTGGACCGTCCATTTTGGTATTCGCGAGGCATTCATGCGGAGCACGCCCGAGATTTTCGTTTCTGATGCGTATGTTATAATTTGCTTCGCTGGCCCAAATTCGAATCGTTTGGCACCGCGCGAGGGAGACACACCATGCCGTGGAAAACCACCGAGAAAATCTGGCATAACGGGAAACATGTGAACTGGGAGGACGCGCAGATTCACGTGCTGTCGCACTGCGTCAGCTACGGCTCCGCCGTATTTGAGGGCATCCGGTGTTACAAGACCGAGCAAGGGCCGGCCGTTTTCCGCCTCCGCGAGCACATGCAGCGGCTGCTGAATTCCGGGCACATTTATCGCATCGACGCCGGATACTCGGTGGACGATCTGGCCAGCGCGGCCGTTGAGCTGGTGCGCGTGAATGGCCTGGACTCCTGTTACATCCGCCCGGTGGTTTTGCGGGGCTACGGCGCCGCGGGCGTGGATCCCGACGGCTGCCCGATCGAGGTGTACATGGCTTGCTGGGAATGGGGCAAGTATCTGGGCGAGGAGGCGCTGCGCACCGGAGTGGACGTATGCGTCAGTTCCTGGACCCGCCCCGCGCCCAATACCCTGCCGCAGATGGCCAAGGCGGCGGCGAACTATATGAACTCGCAGTTGATCCGCATGGAAGCGCGCGTGAACGGCTACGTGGAAGGAATCGCGTTGGACGTGCACGGTTACGTCAGCGAAGGATCGGGAGAAAATATCTTCCTGGTCATGGACGGAGCTGTGATCACCCCGCTGCTCTCCAATTCCGCGCTGCCGGGGATCACCCGCAGCACCATCGTCACCCTGTGCCGCGACTTGGGTATCCCGGTCTCCGAGCAACAGATACCCCGCGAAATGCTGTACCTCGCGCAGGAAGTCTTCTTCGTGGGAACCGCGGCGGAAGTCACCCCGATCCGCTCAGTCGATCGCATTAAGATCGGCTCCGGTACCCGCGGCCCCATTACCCATCAGCTCCAGGATGAGTTCTTCGCCTATACCGAGGGCCGCAAACCGGACATTCACGGGTGGCTAAGCCCGGTTCCGGTAACCGCCAACGCAGCCGCACGATAAACATCGTTGCTTCCAGACTGGGTTGTTTTGACTCACCCATGCGGATTCAGTAGAATCGCGCGCGAGCGAGCAATGCTCCGGTAGGTGCCGGTGCGCCTTTTGGTTACGAGGCCGATGACCGCCCCGCATGCCCGCCAGTGACCGGTTCGATCGGGAGGCTTGGTTGTACACGATATCGCAGAAGCTGACCGCGGAGTTTATCGGCACTTTTGCGTTCGTGCTGATCGGCGCCGGCTCGGTGTGCGCCGACGAATTCCTCCGCGCCGCCGGGCAACCCTCCATCGGTCCCTTGGGTATCGCCCTCGCTCACGGCTTGACCTACGCCATTATGGCGTCGGCGCTCGGCCACATTTCCGGCGGTCACTTCAATCCTGCGGTTACCTTGGGATATTGGGCGACCAAGAGACAGGGATCGATCTCATCTCTGGCCTACGTGGCGGTTCAGGTGCTGGGCGGTATCGTGGCCGCCTTCTTGCTCAAATGGACTCTGCCAGAAGCCATCTGGCGCCCAGTCGCCATGGGTACCCCGGACTTGGCGGGGGACCTAATGCGCGGCCCTGGCATGTGGCTCGAGGGCACCCTAACGTTTCTACTGGTATTCGTGATTTTTGCCTCTAGCGCCGACCCCCGGGGCGCGTTCCGCACCATTGCTGGGTTTGGCGCCGGATTGACGATCACCGCGGCCATGTTACTCGACGCGCCATTCACCGGCGCAGCCCTGAATCCCGCCCGGGTGCTGGGACCGGCGCTGGCCGCCCACCATTGGACCAACCACGGAGTTTACTGGGTCGCACCCATGCTGGGTGGGCTCTGTGCGGCCTTCGCCTACGAAACGATCCTCCTCAAGGACGCCTAGGCCCGGCCATTTATTGTAAAATCGCGTCGAACCAGGAACCCTTAAAACCGCTTAACCCGCCTCCCTGCTTGAAAAACCTAATGAGGATGCGCCGGGGGTATCACTCAAGACAATCCTGCGGCTGGGAGGTTTTGCGCCCATTTTAGGGGCGTGCTACGGTGGCTTCAGCACCATTCCAACCTAGGAACCTGACTCGATGGCCGTAAACATTGATGATCTTCTGCGACGCGCGGTACAGTGCAAAGCGTCCGATCTTCACATCAAGGTTGGAAATCATCCCTATTTGCGGGTCGATGGACTTCTCCATCCGCTAAGTGACGTACCCCGAATTACTCCGGAAGAGATGCTGGCGATGGCGTTTAGCATGATGACCAACCGCCAAAAGCAGAAATTCAAGGAGTCTGCGGAATTGGATATGGCCTATGGCGTCGCCGGATTGGGGCGCTTCCGGGTAAACGTCTTCCAACAGCGCGGCAACGTAGGCCTAGTGCTGCGGGTAATTCCCACTAAGATTCGAACCATCGAAGAGCTCGAGCTGCCCAAGGTAATTTCCGACGTTTGCGAAGAGCAGCGCGGGATGATTTTGGTTACCGGCACCACCGGGTCGGGTAAGTCCACCACCCTGGCGGCGATGATCGACCGCATCAATTCGATCCGCGCCGAGCACATCATTACCATCGAAGACCCGATCGAATATTTGCACCGAGACAAGAAAGGCTTCATCAACCAGCGCGAAGTGGAAGTGGATACCGCGAGTTTTGCAACCGCCCTGCGTGCCGGGCTGCGCCAGGATCCCGACGTGGTGCTAGTAGGCGAAATGCGCGACCTGGAAACCATTCAGACCGCGCTGCTAGCCGCCGAGACGGGCCACCTGGTGCTGTCGACCTTGCACACCATCGACGCCACCGAAACGATTCAGCGCATCATTGCCGTCTTCCCTCCCCCGGAGCAAAAGCAGATCCGCTTGCAGATGGCCGCCACTTTGAAGGCGGTAGTCAGCCAGCGTTTGGTTCGCCGGGCGGACGGTGTGGGCCGCGTGCCCGCGGTCGAAGTGATGATCGCGACGGGCTACATTCGCGATTGCATCATCAATGCCGACAAGACCCGCCTGATTCGCGACGCCATCGCCGCTGGAACCAGCCAATACGGCATGCAAACATTCGATCAATCGCTATACGAGCTTTACAGCCGCAGCCTGATCACCTTTGAGGAAGCCCTAGCGCGAGCCTCCAACCCCGACGAATTCCGACTGCGCGTCCAAGGGGTTCGTTCCTCCGCGGATTCAGCCCGCGAAGACATGGAGCGCGCCATCAACGAATTCGACCGCCTCGAGACACAAGGCCTAACCCGTGGCGGCGCTACGACGTGCCGCTGCGCCTTGCCCTTGATTCGGACGGCTGCTCCTTCTATGCTTCTTGGGTGTTTGCCGCCAGACGCCAGCTGTCTACGGAGAACGAGCTGTATGTTGCCGCAGTGAATGCGCTGGCGCGGCGCGCGCATTCCGTACACGAAATGAAGGCGATGCTCGCGCGCCGGACCGAAGACGAGAAGTTGATCCGCGCCGTGGTCGATAAGCTCAAAGATCATCGCTACCTGGACGACACCCGCTATGCCCTGGAATTTGCGCGCACCCGGGTGCGCACCCGGCGCCAGGGCCGTTTCCGCATCGCCCGCGAGTTGCGCAATCGCGGCGTTCCGGACGCGCCGATCGAAGCCGCGCTCGATTTAGTCTTTGCGGAAACCGACGAAGCTGGGCTGGTGCGCGCCAAGCTGCAGCGCATGGCGAAGGCCCGAGGACCGCTGGACGCCCGCAAAACCGCGTCGATCTACCGCAGCCTGTTGCGAGCAGGATTCGGTGGCGACGTGATCCAGGCGGAAATTCGGGCGCTCGGCACCGGCGATGTGGAATCCGATCCAGAGCCGGGCGGGAGTTCCGAGCCAGCGTAGCGCTGGTACCAAAACTCACCAACGGTGACGGTGTGTATTTCCCTTGCTACACAGGAATCGATCCTTCCAAACTCCTCCGGCGCAGTGCTGCGGTCAAACCGAACGCGAGGGACTCCGTTGCCAGAACAAGTTTCTCTATCCGCCTCCGCGATGATCTGGCGATTGAGCTCCGATTCAGGGAATGGGGCAAGCCCGGCCACATCGCCCGCGAGCACGGAATCAAGAACCGCGCCAGCATCTACCGCCGCGCCCACGCCGCCAACCTCTTCGAGCGCCGTCACCGCCGGGCCTGTTCCGCCTACAAGACCGCCGTGAAACGATTCCAGCTCGGACCAGCGACCAGCGACGCGGTGAGAATCGCAGAAGACCCGATCGAGTTCGCGGTCCGCCAACACCTATCCGGCCCGGCCTTCACCAACCAGAACTGGGTCCGGGCGATATACCGCAAAAACCGTGCCGCCAGGTTGGTGCAGGCCGCCGCCCGGCCATCGCCAGGAATCCAAGAACCTAAATCGCAACACGGCCAGTGGGCTTCGCGGCTGTCTCTGATTCTAAAGAACAGAAAAAGCCCGAATCCGGGCCAGATTGCATTTCATATCGGTCCAGATCGGCGCCTTCCTCCCCTCCCTGTCCTCCGTCCCCTTTCTTTCTTCTCGGTCCCTCTGCGATAATGAGAGTCGATTCGTGCGACCGGAAACCAACGCCAAACGGATAACCACACACCCACGATGACCGGCAACGAAATCCGACGGACATTCTTGAAGTTCTTTGAAGGCAACGGGCACCGCATCGTGCGCAGCTCGTCGCTGGTCCCCATGAACGATCCCAGCCTGCTTTTCACCAACGCCGGAATGAACCAGTTCAAGGATGTGTTCCTGGGCGCCGAACAGCGCGATTACCGCCGCGCCACCACCTGCCAGAAATGCGTGCGCGCCGGCGGCAAGCACAACGACCTGGAAAACGTGGGGTTCACCAATCGCCACCATACTTTTTTCGAGATGCTGGGCAATTTCTCTTTCGGCGACTACTTCAAAAAGGAAGCGATCGGCTTCGCGTGGGAGTTGGTAACGTCGCCGAAGTGGTTCGGAATCCCTGTAGAAAAGCTCTACGTAACCATTTTCAAGGGCGAGGACGGCATCGAGCGCGATGCCGAAGCTTATGAGCACTGGGTCGCGCAGGGCGTGAAGAAAGAGCGGATTTACGAATTCGGCTCACACGAAAACTTCTGGGCGATGGGCGATACCGGCCCTTGCGGGCCGTGCAGCGAGATTCATTACGATATGGGCCCACTCGCCTCCGACAAAGGGCACGCGAATTGCGAATTCGGATGCGAATGCGGCCGCTACGTGGAAATCTGGAATTTGGTGTTTATGCAGTTCAATCGCGACGCAGCCAGGGCGCTGCTGCCGCTGCCGCGCCCATCGGTGGATACCGGCGCGGGCCTGGAGCGAATCGCCGCGGTGCTGCAGGGGAAAATCAGCAACTTCGATACCGACCTGTTTCAGCCGCTCATGACGGAAGCCGCGAAGCTCGCCGGGCTGCCTGCCGACCAGGAGGAAATTCAGGCTTCGCTGCGAATTATCGCGGATCACTCCCGCGCGGCTACCTTCCTGATCTCCGACGGAGTGGCGCCGTCGAACGAAGGTCGCGGTTACGTGTTGCGAAAGATCATCCGGCGGGCATTGCGCCACGCCAAATTGATCGAAGGCAAATTCCCTTTCCTCTCCAAAATGGCGGCGGCGGTGCGGGCGGAGATGCGCGAAGCGTATCCCGAACTCGAGGAGACCGCGGCGAGGGTCAGCAAAGTGTTGGACGAAGAAGAACTTCGCTTCGCCCGCACCGTGGATGTGGGACTGGCGAAACTCGATGAGTTTATTACCGAGTTCAAGGTGGCCCAGGGAACCAGCGACGCCCCCGACGCGCTATCCGGCCTCAAGATCTTCCAGCTGTACAGCACCCATGGCCTGCCTCCTGATTTCATCAAGGATGTCACCCACGACCAGCGCGTGCCGGTTGCTTGGGCCGAGTTCGATGACGCCATGCACAAGGACCGGGAGTTGGCCAAAGCATCTTGGAAAGGCGCCAGCAAGGAAACCGCGAGTCCGATTTACGGGAAACTGGCGGAAACGTTCAAGACCGGAACCGACTTTTACTACGGAACCACGTCGCGTGACTGCCACATTGAAGCGATCGTAACCAAGAACGGCCAGGTAAGCGAACTGAAGGCCGGCGAGGCCGGTGAGATTGTGCTGGATCGCACCGCGATCTATTCCGAATCGGGTGGCCAGCAAGCGGACACCGGATTTTTCTATGACAACGACCTATCGCTTGAAGTGGCCCAGGTGAAGGGCGCGTATTACCCGATCACTGGATTGATCGCTCATCGCGTAGTGGCCAAGGAAGATTTGCAGGTGGGCGACCGGGTAGCGACGGTGGCCGATGCCCAGCGGCGGGCGCGCAACAAGCGAAATCACACCGCGACACACCTACTGCACGCCGCTTTGCGCAACAACCTGGGAACCCACGTCAGGCAAGCGGGGTCACTGGTCGCGCCGAATCATCTGCGCTTCGACTTCTCCCATTTCGCCGCAGTCGATCCGGGCGAGCTGAAAGAGATCGAAGAAGCGGTGAATGAAGAGATCCTGCGGAATACAAGAATTACCACCGATCTGATGAATATCGATGACGCGTTAGCGTCGGGGGCCATCGCGTTTTTTGGCGACAAGTATCCCTCCGAGAACGTGCGCGTGGTGACCATCTTGGACGCCAACGCCCCGCGCGGCTTCTACAGCAAGGAACTGTGCGGCGGCACCCACGTGGCAGGCAGCGGCGAAATCGGGATGTTCAAGATTCTTAGCGAACAATCGGTGGCCGCGGGCGTGCGCCGAATCGAAGCGATCTCTGGAGATACCTCGCTGGCTGAATATCAGCGCGCCCTAGCCACACTGCGGAGCTTGGCCAGCCGCCTGAATGCGGGTGAGGATGAACTGCTGGCCGCCGTCGATCGCCGGGACCAAGAAATCAAAACGCTGGAAAAGCAGCTGGAAGAGCTCAAACGGAAAGCCGCGGGATCGTTGGTTGACGACCTGCTGGGCAAAGTACGCACCGTGAAGGACCTCCGCCTGGTGGCGGCGCGCGTTACTGGAGTGGATCGTGACGGGATGCGGCAACTGGTGGATATTCTGCGCCAGCGATTGGGTTCAGGGGCAGTGGTGCTGCTATCCGGCGATGATGGCAAAGTGTCGCTAATCGCGGGGGTTACCAAGGACCTAATCCCCCGGCTGCATGCGGGCAAGATCGTGCAAGAGCTGGCGCGCCTGGTAGGGGGTTCCGGGGGCGGGCGGCCCGACCTGGCGGAGGCTGGCGGGAAAGACACATCCGCGATAGAAACCGCTTTGGAGCAGTTGATTCCCCTCCTCGAACGAATGTTATAATTGCTGTAGCGCCAGAGGATTACGCACGGTTCGGTATAGGTGCGCGTGAATCCCGGTTTGTTCTGGAAGTCGATTCGTCTCTGCCCTTCCCCCAAGATGTTAACTCGGTCCATCACGGTAGCAATTGCGTTAGCAGGGCTGTGGCTCAGTTCGGCTACAGCCACCCGGGCGCAAATTGCATCTTATGTAGACGAACATGGAAAAGTTATCTACACCAACGACTCCCCGTCGCCCCGGCGCAACACAGTGAAGTCCCGCGTGCGTTTCGACGGGCCGGCTCTGAGTGCGAAGCCGAATGATTCAACGGCCGCTTCCGTGGCTAGCCTGGGATTGGTCTCTTCCAGCAACATGGATGGCGAGTTGGACCGAATTGTTCGCGAAGCTTCGGAGCGGCATAACCTCGACCCGGCGCTGGTGAAGGCTGTGATCGGGACGGAGTCGGGATGGAATCCGAAAGCAGTGTCAAATAAAGGCGCCCTGGGCCTGATGCAGTTGATTCCTTCAACTGCCGGACGCATGGGCGTGAATAACGCGTTTGACCCTGCGCAAAATGTGGATGGCGGGGCGCGGTATCTCCGTTCGCTGCTGGATCGCTACCACGGCAATCTGGAGATGTCCTTAGCGGCTTACAACGCCGGCGAGGGCGCTGTGGAGCGGTTCGGCGGCGTGCCAGCGTATGCGGAGACCCGCGCTTATGTAAAGAAAGTGACGAACTCATACTTCCGACCCGGCAGCGGCCGTGATCCGAAACTGTGGGAAGCTCCGAGACCCCCAGTTCGGCAGACCGTGACGCCCGATGGCCGGGTGATTTTTACGAACGAATGACGCCCAAGGCGCATACCCAGACCCTTCGTTCTCGCCCAATTGAATCCACCGCACCTGCGGCGCTGCTAGTTCTCGCGCTGCTGGGCTCGGCCTTCCCTGCTCACGCCCAGAAACGAGTGCCGTTGCACCAGCAATATCAGCAGGCCGTGAATCTCCGCGACAAACTGGAAAGCAAAAACGAAAAGGACCGCACCCTCGCAGACTACAAGACCGCCGCTAACGCATTCCGTAAAATCTTCATGAGCTCGTCGCGAATCCCGGAAGCTCCGGATTCCCTCTTTGCCGCGGCGCGGCTGTACCGCCAGATGGGCCGCCAGTTCGAACCGGAATATTTTGACACCGCGATCGTCACCTATCGCTTCCTGCTGCGATCCTATACCAACAGCCACTACCGGGCCGAGGCGCTCTTCAGCATCGGCCAGATTCAGCAGCAGGACATGGAGCGGCTGGACGACGCGAAGGCTACTTTTCAGGAATTCTTGAAGCAATTCCCGCACGACGAGAATGCCAACGATGCTCGAGTGGCGCTGGACCAGATCGCCGAAGCGCGCGCTGCGCCTCCCCGAACGTCAGCGGCGCCCCGGCGGCTGCGCCGACCGTGCCGGATGCAGATTCAACGGCTCCGGCTGCTCCGGCGGGCGCTGGTCCGCAAGCGAACGACCAACCAGCTAACGCGGGAACCTCGGTAGGCGCACCGGCCAGCCAAAGGTTCGCGTCCACCGCGGGTGACCAACATTCGCTCGTGGAATGGCGACGACTACACGCGCATTGTGGTGGACCTGGATGACAGCGTGAAGTTCCAGTCCAGCCGAATCTTTTCGCCCGACCGTATCTATTTCGATCTGTACGGGGCAAAGCTGGCGCCGGGGCTGGCCGGCAAAACGTTTGACGTCAATAACGGCTTCCTGAAATCGATTCGTGCTGGGCAAAACAAGGCGGGCGTAGTGCGGCTGGTTCTGGATGTGGACAGCGTGCAGGAATATTCAGCGTTCCTGCTGCTGCATCCTTATCGCCTGGTGATCGACGTCCACGGTGCGCCGGCGCCGGCGGAGCGAGCACTGCATCGGTCCAAGCAGTCTGCCGCAAAATCGACCAATGCTACGCCCGCCGATAGCCCGACCGACGCGCTCGCGAATTCAACGGCGCCTGCGGATACGGCTGAACCGAAGCTGGCTGCGGCCACGCCGGCACCGGAATTGCCCGACAACACCCAGCCGGTGACGCCGATGCACCAGCCCAAAGAATTGCCGATGCATCGCGCGGTGGCCCACAGCAACATTACCCCTGGGACGACGCCGGGTTCTCAGCTAACCCACGATGGGCAGCGATCGCTCACGCGTGCGCTGGGGTTGAAGATCAATCGCATCGTCATCGACGCTGGGCACGGCGGACACGACACCGGGACCATCGGCCCACATGGGCTGCTGGAGAAGGATCTGTGCCTGGACGTGGCGCTGCGACTCGGAAATATGATCGAGGAGCGCCTCCCCGGCGCGGAGGTGGTGTATACCCGCAAGGACGACACGTTCGTTTCGCTCGAGCAGCGCACCGCGATCGCCAATCAAGCGCACGCCGACTTGTTCATTTCTATCCATGCCAATTCGAGCCACGACCCCAAGGCACGGGGAATCGAAACGTTCTACCTGAACTTCTCGACGTCGCAGGACGCCATGGAAGTGGCCGCGCGCGAAAATGCTTTGGCGCAGACGCCCATCCACGACCTGCAGGACATGATTCAGAAGATCGCGCGGAACGAGAAAATCGAGGAATCCAAGGAGCTCGCCGGGGATATTCAGACTTCCCTTTCCAAGAAGCTGCAGCAAACCAACCATGTGGAATTGAGCCGTGGCGTGAAACGCGCGCCGTTTGTGGTGCTGATTGGGGCCGAGATGCCGTCAGTGCTCACCGAGATTTCGTTTATCAGCAACCCGGCCGACGAAAGGCTGCTGAAAAAGACCGAAGAACGAGACGTGGTCGCCGAAGGACTTTTCCGCGGAGTGAGTAGCTACCTCGCAAGCCTCAACAGCTTGAACTTCAAGCCACAGAAGGTGGTCTCGATGCGGCCTGCTTCCCTCGCCTCCGGCGGGAACCCCAAGTAGAACTTCAGGTGCGTCGACTGCATCACGCCGCCGGCCCCACTTTGGATCTTAGCCTTTGCTCGATCTTATCGATCGACGCTGGCAACGACCACTTTGCGCGAACCACTTCAGCGGCCTGTTGGCTCAGGCGCTGGTGAAGCACATCGTCGGTAAGTAATCGCTCCATTGCCTCCGCCATGATCTGGGGTTGGTGCTCGACTAGGATACCGTTCACTCCGTCCTGAATGGTTTCCCTAACTCCGCCTTCCGCAACGGCGATGACCGGAAGCCCGCAGGCGTTCGCCTCAAGCGGGGCATAACCAAACGGCTCCAAGCGGGGAGCGTAGAGCATCATTCTCGCCCGATTGAGAATATCGATCAGTTCTGCGTCTTCTATCCGATGCTTCAGCTCCACAACCACTTCGAGACGGCCTGCCAGCTTGCGGACATGATCGAGATATTGAGAATCGATGCTGTTGGCGATCAAGACTAGCTTCGGGCGCAGGCGTGCAGCGACCTTCCCTACGGCGCGGACCAGGAACTCCGCATTCTTTGGTGGGGTCAAGGCTCCAACGGAAACAACGAACGGTTCACGGCGCTTGTTTTGATTGACGAATTTACCGGTATCTACGCCCAAGTAGCATACCGTCGAGTCGATGCCAAACGCCCGCAGGACGCTTTCCCGAGAAAAAAAGGAATTCACAAGGATCTCGCCGAATGCCAACGCATTTTCTCGCTCTTCCCGGCCCAGAACTCTGATTCCCGAAAGCCTCGCCCTGCGAATCGATGCTTGCCACCAGAAGCGAGGGCGCAACAGGTCTTTCGCGGTCCAGGACATCGCTAGCCAAGGCAGTTCAGGCAATGATTCATAGAAATGCCTCTTGGGCTCCTGCAGGTAAATAACGCTCGGAATGTCGACGAACCGGGCAATCGGTGGCGTGCCAGAGTACCTACAGCAGGCAGCGAACAGTATGTCGAATCGCTTCGAAGCGATCTGCCGTGCGCACTCCCGCGAGTGCCGATGCATCTCCCGCAGCCTGGCCGCGGCGCTCCACCGAAACGGATGCAGCTTCGTCATCCGGGTGCGTGAAGAATCCAGGTAAGGGCCGATCCTAAGAGGTACGACGTGCTCGGGCACTATCGTGTTTAGCGGTAGATAGGAACGATCCGCGGTCGGAGGGCACCATACTTCGACTCGGTGGCCCCGGGCAACGAGCCCACAAACATGGTCGTGGAGAGCCCGCTTGCCGCCGCCGCTCGGCAAATTGTGCCAAACCGCTATCCTCATTCGACCCTCGTCATGTCAAAGTGCGGATACCTGCAGACCATCTTCTGGCTTCCTGGGCGAAACACTCTGAGGATCCTGGATAGCACGCTCGACTTCAATCCACTGCGGAACCAGAATGCAAAGAGCATAGGCGGCGACCGTCCCCAATATCGCGCCAGTTATCCCCATTCTCTTCACAAATATTATCGAGAGCGCGATGTTTACAGCGGCCGCGGTAATGGAATATATCATCTGGCCCCGCAACCTGCTGGAACTCGACAGGATGCACGATTGCGAGCAGGTCGCCGCGTATATGACACTCCAGATTCCCATCCAAATCAAAAGATCGGATGGGGGTAGCGCGGCACGGCCAGCCCATTTCTGGATAATCCACTTTCCAAAAAAAACCAACGGCAGTGCGAGTGCCAGCGTCGACGCAACGGTGACTGCAAAATTCACTCGAAAACTGCGGCGGACCCATGCTCGATCACCCCGCGAAAACGCTTCGGCGTAAGCAGGCCAATAGGAGGGACTGGCCAACATTTGGAAAACCATGGTGTAGGTAAATAATCTCCACGTCACGCTGTAAGGCGTTACCGCCGCTGCACCCAGGTAGTGAGCAATGATCAGATTATCGGTTTGGAAGAGAAACAGCCCGGCCACTTGGATGACAAAAAACATCCCGCCCAAGCCGGTGAGTCTTTTGAGGGCGGTCCAGGTGACGCGGTCAGGGCGAGGAGTCAGCCAAGGTTTGGACCAGCCGAACGTCCAAATCGCGCTGATCGCGTTGACGAGCAAGACCGCGCCGGATACCGCAATGACCAGGGAAACTAATCCTCCCTGCAGTTGCGTTACCGCAACCAGCGCAGCGAGGCCCAGAATACTACCCGCGGCAGCCCAGGCATTTGCAATCGCAACTTGCTGGTAGGCGCCATAAATCTTAGCAGTTAAGGAAAGCGGAAGGCTCAAGGCAAAAATCGCGAATGCGGTCCCCACCGCGGGGGCCACCTCTGCGCGCGCGGTCGCCGACTGGACGTTAAAAACGGAAGCCCACGGAACCGCGTGCCACAGCGAAAAAAACACGATCACCAGAAAAGCGGCAATCCCAGAGAGCGACCAGAAAGCGGCAGCAACATAGCCCTGGGCCAAATCGCGGCGGTCATGTGCATATCCTTCAGAAACCGCGTTGGTAAGGCTGTTACTCAGACCAAGGTCGGCGAGCGCTATCCACGCCATTGCGGTGCTGATGGTTACCCAGGCGCCGTAGCGTTCAGCCCCCAAATACCTGACGGTGAGCGGAACCGATATGAAACCGACGATCATGGCCACGCCGCGACCCGCTAATCCGGAGAATATGCCGCGCACAATTCCCACATGGCGCCGCTGCGCATCGCCTCGGATCTCGCCCTGGCCAAGAGCCAGGCGAATATAACGGACGGTAGAAAGGAAAAGGGCGCTCATGCGCCCTCCGGGCCACTCATGACGGCTTTCCGCTTGAGTAGGATCGCGAGAATCTCACACTGCCTTTCCCGATCGACGAGCGCGAACTGGGAGTATGCGTAAGAAGATGCTGCCGGTCCTGGTTCCGCTTGGACAGTTCCTCTAACCGTGGGTTCTAGTTTGGCATACCCGGTGTTTTTTGGCGAACCGGCCGCGAGGAGGCATCAGCGTATTCTAGGGCACACCGGGGGCATCCGACGATAGTCTTGAATCCCCGCCCATATACCTCGGCACCGCGAAAACTGGAGGCGCAGTAGACGCCGCACGAAAAGGAACGCCGGGTAAAGGAGCAGGGACAAAAAAGGCGCCGGAGAATGAAGACGCAACATGCGCAAGCACGACGCGGTTCCGTAACGGTCGATGAGTACCGAGTTTCCTCCGGTACTCGCGTTCACCTTATGCAGCACGCGGGAATCCGCAGCGGCGGCCAGCCGCCACCCATTTTTGCGGAGGCGCAGGGAGAACTCGGTATCCTCCCAGTACAAAAAAAAACCCTCGTCGAGCAAACCAGCATCTTCTATGGCCGCGCGGGTGACCAGCACGCTAGTACCATTCAGAGAGTCGAACCAGTCATCGGTTCGCGGCTGGGTGCTGTTGCGCCCGTACCCTACCCAGAGATTAACGCGCGCACCGCCCCACGCCTCTACGGTAGAAGGCGCTTCCGCGTAGTAGCAGATGGAGGCGACTGCTCCGATGCGTTGGTCGGTTAGGAGCTTTGCAACCAGAGCAGAAAGCGCATCCGGAGCGGGCTTGGTATCATTGTTCAACAACCAGACACAGTCGGCGTTGTGGGCGAGAGCGTAGCGAATCGCGATGTTGTTGCCGGCGGCAAAGCCCAGATTTTTGCCGCTCTCCAGCACCAAAATATGGGGATGAGCAGACCGAATTCTGGCCAGTGAATCATCGGTCGAACCATTATCGACGACGATGACCGTCAGGTGCGCATAGGTACATTGCTTGAGCGAGTCAAGACACTCGATCGTATCGCGCCACCCGTTCCAGTTCAGAACGCTACAAAAGACCGCCGGATTTGGGCTCGCCGCGACTGGCATCCTCTGTGATTGGTATGGATCGGGTACAGCGCCGTTATTCATTCGATGATTTGATGTTATTACAGTCGATCAACTATGATCAATGTAGAACGCGGAGAGGCCGGCGACGGAGAGAAGATGGAACTGTTTTAAATCTATGGCGTCTAACTCATATATGGGAATAATCGCTCGTTTTCGAATTGTGGCGGTGCTATGGCTGAGTGTGGCCACGGCTTCTGCCTTGCCAGCCGCTGCGGCGGTCCCTTCGACGCAGACCAGCGCTGGACTGCCCGATTCATTCTCCGGATGGACGGGAGGTCCGCAAACGCCTTTGCAAGCGGGTACCGGGGCGGGTGCGGCCAGCACCGGCATTCTGATTGAATACGGCTACGTCGCCGGGTGGCAGCGCGCTTACACCAAGGACGGGCGCTCGGTAGCGGTTCGCCTCTATCAGATGAAGGATCCAAGCGACGGCTACGGTCTATATTCGTTCCTGCGAGCTCCTGAGATGCATGGAACGAACATTACCGAGCATTCGTCCATCTCCTCCAGTCGCGCGTTGATCCTGCAAGGGAATTTGGTGTTGGACGCCACCGGGAAAGATTTCTCGGCCCTCGCACCGGACCTGACCGGGCTGGTGACGGCCGTTGCGCCTCACGCCGACCCGGGGGCCTATCCGATTCTGTGGCAGCACCTGCCGGAAGGCGGCATGGAGTCGAAATCCGACCATTACGTTCTGGGGCCGCAAGGACTGAGTCAATTCTTCCCTTTAGCGGAGGGCGACTGGCTGGGTTTTTCCAACGGCGCGGAAGCGGAAGTAGCGCGCTACCGGATAAATGGAAACGAATTGACGCTTCTGGTGATCGACTTCCCTACCCCCCAGATCGCGACGAGTCATCTGGAACGATTCTCGCAGCTTTTCAATTTGAACGCAGCGAATCCGGGCGACGCGCGGCCAACGGTGTTCGCACGGCGGGAATTGACGCTGGTGGGTCTGGTGGCCGGCGCGCATACCCAGGAAGAGGCCGATAAGCTGCTTGGTCAGGTGCACTCGGCGATCCACGTCACCTGGAACGAGCCCAGCATTTCGCTCACCGAACCGGGGATCGGGCCCATCGTCGTCGGAATCATCGTTGGAGCAGGGGTTATCTGCATGTTCGCGGTGATTGCCGGGGTGGCGTTTGGGGGCGTGCGATTGCTGGTGAAGCGCCTGCTACCGGGGAAAGTGTTCGATCGCGACAGCCAATTGCAAGTGCTCCAGCTTGGCTTGGGGAGCAAACCCATTCAGGTGCAAGATTTCTACGGGCTCGCCAAGCCGGACGCAGCCAAACCACCCGCGGAGTAAGAAGCCAGACGGCAGAAGGGGCGAGCGCGAACGTTATTCGCCACGGCTCCGCGGGCGAACTGCTGGAGCCACTTCCTCGGACGCAAGGAACGACCCTTCCACGATCTTGCTGACGATGTGGCCGATCAATATGTGGGACTCCTGGATGCGCGAAGTGACATCGGACGGCACGCAGATGCACAGGTCGACGCTGGCGGCGAGCTTTCCACCGGTGCGGCCGGTCAAGCCGATCGTGAATGCACCCAGTTGCCTCGCGGCGGCCGCGCCGCGCAGCACATTTTCGGAGTTGCCGCTGGTGGAGATGGCCAGGGCTACGTCGCCGGATTTGCCTAACGCTTGCATCTGGCGGGCAAACACTTCCGCGAAGCCATAATCGTTGCTAATCGCGGTGAGCGAGGAAGAATTGGTGGTGAGGGCGATCGCGGCGAGAGCTTTACGATTGGCCTCGTAGCGCCCGACAAACTCCGCGGCGATATGCTGGGCGTCGGAAGCGCTGCCTCCGTTACCAAAGACGATCAGCTTACTTCCCTCCCGCAGACGACGAAGGATGATCGCCGCCGCTTCGGCAATGGGGCCGGCACAATCGGCGGCGAGTTGCCGCTTGACGGCCACGCTGGCTTCAATTTCGCTGACGATCTGAGCTTTAACGTCCATGTGGGACTTCCGCCGGGGCGATGAAGCGCTGAGTGCGCACGGCATAAAACGGCATTTTAAACATTGTTAGCGTCCTAAAAAATCGTGCGCGAGGCTCGCACAGAAAACCGGAAAAACCATTCGGCACCGATGAATTCCACCCACTTCGGAGCGCGAGGCTTAATCCCGGAAACGAAATCGATGGTACCACCCAGGCCGTAGGCGCAGTGCACACCCATGGCGGCCATGCGCGCGGCGTTGTCGTCAATCCAATACTCCTGCTTGGGCGGACCAAAACACACCACCACATGATGCGCGCGGAACGCTTGAATGCGTTCGAGAATCTGCTCGTTGGCGTGGCGATCGAAGGGATACGGTGCGAGGGACGGTGAGTAGCCGGTAATCTCGAGTCCCGGAAAACGATCCTGCAGCGCGGCGACGGCGCGGGTATTCGATTCCTCGCACGCTCCCAAGAGAAAGAGTCGCTGCGAACTCCGTTGGCAGTGAGCAGTCAGATCGCTCACAAAATTCGAGCCATTCTGGCGAGTAATCTGGTAAGCGGGATAGAGGAGTTTGCAAATCCCCTGCAACACCCGGCCGTCGATGGTATTGCGCGAACGGGTCAGGATTTCCGCCATGCGCCGGTCTGTGTGGGCCAGCGCGAAGATCTCCGCGTTTACCGTAGCCACGTGCACGATACCGCCCGGGCGCGGCGCGAACACATCCGGCAACGGTATCGATTCCAAAATCATTCGTCCACATCGCAGGCGGTGACCGTGTTCGGCGGGCCGCGCGCCGTTCACCCGGGCCGCTTCAGGCGGGAAGTTCGCTGCGCTCATGCGACCTTGGCCTCCCTGTCAACGTGAGACCCAAGCACGTCCCGACCACAAACCAGATCATCAGATACTCGCTGAACGCGAACGGATACTGCGAGGTATGCATCACGATCAGAATGCATATCGGAACCGCCTGGACGATCAACAGGAGCGGATTCAAGCTCACTTCCTTCTTGCGGAAATAGGCGAACAGCGAGAAACAGAACCACAGGAAGGTGGCGTAGGCGGCGAACCCAAAATGCTCGAGCAGAAATGCGTAGCCGTTCTCGGGGATTTTTTGTACGTCATCACTGGTGCCTTTTCCCAACAGGTTGCCGGGGTCGGTGAAGCCGCGTTGATAGAACCAGATTAAGCCTTCGGCGTGCCCGCTGCCGGGACGGTAACTGGTGAGCTCGTCGGTTTCAGAGTTGGCGAACTCGGCCAATGGAGCGATGGCGATGGTGGCGACGATCACCACAAAAGCCAAACTGGCGATAAGCACGTATTTTCGCCTGCGGATTAAAATATAACCGACCGAAAGGGCGACAAAGATCCAAGCGGAGCGGCTAAAGGTAAAGAACAAAGCGGCGCCGGAGACCCCCAGCAGGAGATAATTGAACCACTTCCGGCGGTAGAAGTAGGCCAGCAGCAGCAGTGGCATAGCCAACGCAAAGCCCAAGGCCAGCGGATCGGCAAACGTACCCATGGCGCGGAACGACGACAAAAACAGGAACGCTTCGCGGCCAGCGGCGGTGCCCGAAATGCCTTGATCGGCGATGACGCTGTCCGCATCATCACCCTTAACTTCCATGTTATAGGTGGCGATGTTGGCGTGCTGCTTCCAGAAGTCGACGCGAGCAAATAAGAACATCCCGATGGCGATGACGGCCAGCGCGGCGATGAAGATGGTCATATGGCGAATAAAGCGCTTGGAGAATTCCGGGCGCAACCAGGTGAACACCATGGCCACGGTGAGGATTTGCAATGGATAACACACCATGCGCAGTTTGCGAATTCCGTCAGCGTTGAGATCGTCAAGAAACACCGCGCCAAACGCATAGCGGAACACGCAATAGCCAGTAAACAAAATCAATACCAGCATCGGTCGAGGCCATTGCCATTGATATTCACGCGATACCAAAACCAGGGCATAGACAAAAAGCCCCAGCAGCAGGACTTCTTTAAATAGGATCGCGCTGCGGCAAAAATCCCGCCCGGCGATTCGATTGGTGTACAAGTAGGCCAGCAGAAAATTCTGGGTATAGGCTGCCGCGAAGACAAAATATAGGGAGTTCTGCTTCCAGTACCAGAGCACCAGAAGGGCAGCCAGCACGACCATTGCCGAATAAAGGACCAAAGTTACTCCCGTCCTCGTTTATTGAACATCGCCGCGAACCAAACCGCCGTACCCGGGGTCACCAACCGGCGAACGCTGCGGACCGCTCCGCGCTCTCTGCAAACGCTTTCATCATGGCGCACGCGTAGCGGTCCCAGGTGAATACTTTGGCTCGCTCCAGCCCGCGCTCGATCAGCGTTTGGCGCCGCGCGTTATCCTGCAAAACTGTCTCGATGGCCGAGGCAATCGAGGCCACGTCTTCCGGATCGGCATGCACGGCGGCCTGGGCGGTTACTTCCAGCAGCGCGCCGCGATTGGAAGTGACCACCGGGCAACCGCAGGCCATGGCCTCGATGCACGGAAGCCCAAAACCCTCGTAGAGCGACGGATAAATGAAGGCTTGTGCCAGGCTGTATAGCCCGGCCAAATCCTCGTCGGCAACATGGCCGGTAAAGATTACGTCGTCCTGCAGGCCGGCGGCGAGAATATCCGAGAAAATGCGGTCATATAGCCATCCCTTGCGGCCCACGATCACCAGGGACGCCGCGGTGCGCCCGCTCTGCCGCAGCGATTGAAACGCGCGCAGTAGGCGCGACACGTTTTTGCGTGGCTCGAGGGTGGCTACGCACAGCAGAAATTGCTCTGGCAATTTGTATTGCAGACGCAGGCGGTTGAGCGTAGCGGCGTCTTCCACCCGGCGGAGGCTGGAACGCACCCCCGGCTCGATCACCCGGATATCGTCGCCCAGGGCTCCGAAAACCCGCTGCAAATCGCTGCGCGAGGCTTGCGTGTCGGTCACCAGCAATCGGCTGGTGCGAATGGCGTGGCCGCCGAGGGTCTGAAAATAGATGCGCGAGGTGCGCTTCATCGTTTCTGGATAGAGCCACGGGGTCGCGTCCGGGACCAGCCAGCCATGCGCGCAGCGGCACCATAAGGGTGGCGGAAAAATCGGAAAGTGTAGGAAGTCGAGATGCGACACCGCGGGGCTGAAGGTAAAAAAAACGTTCTTGGAGAGCAGCTCACCACGCACCGGAAAAATCACTGGTTGGAAGTCGCCGCGAGCGTCGGCAAAAGCGGGATGCACGTCTTCGGAAAAGAACAGCACGTATTCATTTTCCTGGTCCAGACGCAGCAGGGCGCGAGTCATCTCGATAGCCACCCGCTCCATGCCGGTTAGCGGGCGCCAAATGGCGGTGAGGTCGATGCCTATGCGCATTCGCTTCGCTCTACAATCCTCTGTCCCGCGGCTATTTCCGAGGTCACTTCCAGCATTTTCGCACCTTGCCGGGCGGCGTCGAACTCCCGCGCGGCGCGCTGGCGGAGGCGCTCGCCACGCGCTCGCGCAGCGGCCGGATGCTGCAACAATCCGGCGATTTCCACGGCCAGCGCTTCCGGATCACCGACCGTGGCGTAGGCTGCGTCTTCTCCGGCGACTTCGCGAATCGAACCAGAATCAAACGCTACCACCGGCAAACCGCAGGCCATCGCTTCGACCATGGCAAATCCAAACTGTTCCATCCAATTCGGGGTGATCAAGCTGGGCTGGCAATAGACATCAGCGGCGGCCATTCTTTTTCGCACTTCGTGATTCGGGAGCGCGCCGAAAAATTCCACCCGGCCGCTGAGCCCCAACGACTTCGCGAGCTTTTGAAATGGCTCTGGCGATCCACCGCCAACCACCCAAAGCAGGGCGTCCTGCTTCAATCGCTCGCGCAATGCCTGCACCGCCGCGAGCAACAAATGGAGACCTTTGGAGCGTTGCAGGCGTCCCACAAAAAGTATAACCGGTGGCGTGGCGCCCGCGTCGGAAAGCGCCCTGCGCGCGGTAGCACTCGCGGTAGGCACTGGCTCTGGCGGGTATGACTGCTCGACGCCCGGATAAATCTGGGCTAGCTTTCCAGCGAAGCCCGGGGGCAATTCCATTGCGGCGCGGGCCGCGCGGGTGACACAGATGATCGCGTCGGCGCGCTTCATCACCGCGGCCGCGCGGCGGGCCGCGGTCCAGATCCGATTGTAGCGGCCCGGAATATTTTCCCAGCACACCACCACCAGCTTTTGCTGGGGACGGATCGAGTGTTCAATCTGATGGGTAAAACCAAAGATGGGATCGCAAACGTTAATGATGTCGTGTTCGAGGACGGCGTCGAGATGGTTCAGCATGTACGATCCGATTCCGACTTTATAATCGAGTCCCCGGCGAATCCAATTCCATGGCGCCAGATCGCTGACGCTGCGGTATCGTTGCAAGCACATGGCGCTCAGTCCCAAAGCTTGGAGTTGCGCGCGGCAATCGTCTTCGGAAGTGCCAGCAAAAAAGAAAGTGAGGTCATAGCGATCGGCGAACACCCGGTAGGCCGCGATCTCCGCCAGGTTGGGCCGGGAAGCGCGCACGATTGCCATGGACTTCTTCGCGGATGCCATCTTTTGAGGTGTCGCCCCACGCAGCCTGCCGGGCATTGGAGTGCCCGCCGCCGTTTACCTCCCGGTGCCTTTCAACACCACTAGCGCGGTACGCAGCAAGATTTGTATATCGAGCTTCAAATTCCAGTGTTCGATGTATTCCATGTCGCAACGCATGTTGGTCTCAAAAGATGGATCCTGGCGAGCCGCCACTTGCCAGAAGCCAGTAATACCGGGACGAACATCCAAGCGGCGCAAATGATCGAGGTCGTACTGCTCGTAATCGTCCAGCGGATGCGGACGCGGGCCGACCAGGCTCATCTCCCCGCGCAGCACGTTCCATAGCTGGGGCAATTCGTCCACGCTGTATTTGCGCAGAAACTTTCCCAGCCGGGTGATTCGAGGATCGTCCTCGATCTTGAAACACGGGCCGTCGCGTTCGTTGCGGTCTCGCAGAGAGTCCTTGAGCGCATCGGCATTGGAAACCATGGTGCGTAGCTTGAGGCAGGCAAAGGTGCGGCCTTTCTTTCCGACCCGCCAGGAGCGGTACAGAGCCGGTCCGGGCGAATCCAGGCGAATCCAGATGGCAGCCACCCCTAGAATCGGCGCGGAAAGAATCAGCGCCAGCGATGACACGGTAAGATCGAGCAAGCGTTTGGCGAACAGGCCCAGCGCCGGGATAGGCTCCCAGTGCAGCTCCATCACCGGGAAGTCGCCAATCTGGCGTACCGGAGCGCGCCAGCCCAGTCCGTCATAGAGGTCCGGGACTACTTTTACGTCCAGACGATGGAAGCGCGCTTCCATGAAGACCTGCTTGACCAGTTCGCGTTCCGACGGAATGGTGATGAACACTTCGTCGATGAATTCGGCGCGGGCCACCCGCGACAGCTCTTCGATTTTTCCCAGCAGGCGCGGGTCACCGCAATGGTTGCCGTCCAGAAACCCTTTGAAGTGGTACCCCAGCAGCTTGTTGGACTCCAGTTCGCGGGCCAGCGCCTGGCCTACCCGGCCAGCTCCGACAATCAAGGCGTTGCGCGCGCCGATGCCCTGCTCGACGCGGCGTAGCACCAACTGGTGCTTGGCGTAGCGCCAGGCCACCAGGGTGAGCACATTGAGCAGCGAGGCGATGGCCACGATCATCCGGGAAACCACTTTGACGCCGGAAAGATAGATAAAGGCGGTGAGCAGCAGGGTGGCGAAAAAGACCGCATTGACGACCGCGCGCGATTCGCGCGAAGAAGACCGCGTGGGCGGGGTGCGATAGAGGTCCTGCCCCTGGCAGAAAAGCAGGATCAATGCCACGTAAAGCAGCAGGAATCCCCAGTACTGCGAGAATACTTGGTGTTCGGGCACCCGCAGCCGGCCGGTCATGATCAGGCTGCGCAGATCGGCAGGGGCAAACCGCAGGTAGTAGGCCACCAGCGCGTTCAAGACTACGCAGGCAATATCGATCAGCGCATAGGCGGCTTGAATCCAGCGGCCCATCCCCTTATATCTTCGCGGCTCAACTCTTTGTTCGGCTGGCTCCGCACCATTCGAACTGGGCCAATCCGGGCCGGCAGGTGCCGCGGGTGCTACGTCCGGCTCAGCCACCGGCGTGGGATGCACACCAGCGACGCCGACGGCAAAGGAGGCCGCATTCCACCAAGATGAGGAGCGTGATTGCATCAATTCACCGTCGCGGCCACGTCAGTGGTTTCGGGAGCGGCCCGCGAAACGCGGCCGGAAGAGACTTGGCCCAGAATGGCTTCTACTTGATCGCGTCGCTTGGTACGGAAATACCAATCCATGGTGCGATGCAGGCCGTCGATAAACTTCACTCGTGGTTCCCATCCTAAACGCTCGCGGGCCAACCGGGTATCGGCCACCCGATTCATTGGACCGGTGGGCATTTCGGGATGCAGCTCAATGCGCGCTCGATGACCTGAGTAGCGCAGGATTTCATCCGCGGCGTCCAGCACCCGGGTGCCTTCGGTAGTGCCCAGGTTGATGCACGCGGCATCATCGACCACTTCCGCGGCGCGAATCGTTCCGTCCACGATGTCGGCGACGTAGGTCCAGTCGCGCACTTGCTCGCCATTGCCCCACACCACGAAAGGGTCCCGCTTTAAGAACGCCCGGGCAATCATGGCAATCATGGAGTGCTGTTCGCGGGCGCGTTCGCCGTACACAGTGAAATATCGGCAAGAAACCGAGCGCAGACCGAACTCGCGGTGATAGGCCTGGAGCGTTTGCTCGGCCATCACGTTAGCCCAACCGTACATGTTGTCGGCATCGAAGGGCGGCCCGGCTTTGTCTTCGCTCAGGCGCACCACCTGGTGGGGATCAGACTGCAGGTAGGTGGGATAAACGCAGCCCGAGGAAGCGTAGACCACTTTGCCAACCCCGGCCCGCGCGCAGGCGCGGAATACCTGGCCGTCGAGAATTAAATTGCCGGCGCAATCCGCCTGGTGGCGGCTCACGTAGCCGCGGCCGCCGTGATCGGCGGCCAGGTGGAACACGATGTCCATTCCGGCCACCGCTTGGCGAACCACGGAAGGCTCGAGAAGATCGTTTTGCTGGAATTCGATATCGCAGAATTTCAGGTGCTGCCGCAAATTCTCGAGCTTGCCGCTGCTCAAGTTGTCGATCACCCGCACTCGTGCCCCCCGCTCGACCAGCGCATCGACCAGCGCCGAACCGATGAAGGACGCTCCTCCTGTCACCAGCACTCTAGTGTGATCCCAGCGCATCGCTCCTACCTCCCCGCCCCGCACCGCTCGAAATTCTTCGCTCATCGTCCAACTAGCCCCGGCCTTCCCGGCCGGTACCAGGGCGCGGCTCTTCGGACGGCACCACGGTGCGGTCCGAATGTCCATTGCGCGTACCGTTATGCAGCATGCCCTGAACGCTGCCGCGGACGGTGGTAAACACCTCGAGCGCCAAAGCTTTTGCCGGGTCACCGGCATCGCGCGCGTCCCACCGCTGGGTGCCGAAAGTCCACGCGATGGCCGTGCCCAGCCCCAGCAACGCCCCCAGCAGGGTCAACAGCGAGCGCGGCGGAAAAGATTTCTTTTCCGGCACGTCCGGGGCGTCGAGTACTTTCACGCTGGGAATTTCCTTGGCTTCCTGGACCTTTGCCAATTCGTATTCGCGGGTCAGCGTCTCGAAAATCGCTTCCTCGACCTTGGTGCGGCGCAACAGGTCGGCGTAACTCACCCCCAGCAAAGGCAACTTGCGGATGCTGGGATAAAGCGAATCGAGGTTTTGCGCCTCGGTGGAAGCGCCGGAAGATGACGCACCCGGGCCGCTGGGTGAGGCACTCGGGACGGGCGCGGCTTCTTCGGGTTTTCCGCCCATCTTTAGAATCTGACGTTTCAACTCATCGATGCGGGCTTGCGTGGAGCGTACCCGTACGTTATTCGCGGTATACACCTGCTCCAACCCCTGCAACATGGTTTCCGCGCCGATGAGTTGGCCTTCCAACTGCCCGGCCGCCTCCAACATGGCCTTGCCTTGTTCTTTGATATCCAGGGCGCCCTCCCTGCTGGAAAACTGGCTAAAGGCCTGTTCCGACGATTCCAGATCCTGGTTGACCTGCGCCAAACGATCTTCCAGGAAAACGCGCTCGCGGTGTGCCGACCCGGTGTTCAGATCCACCAATACATGATTCAGTTGATCGATGTATTCGCGGCCCATGGCGGCGGCGCGATCGCGGTCGTGATCGACCACTCGCAATTCGATGATTCCGGTTTTCTTGTCGATATTGATTTCGGTTCGCGAGGCAAGCCGCTTGCGCGTGGATTCCAAGGTGCCGGTGCCATACACCTTTCGCAAGTCGAACTTGGCGACCAAATCGTTCTCCACCGTCCGGCTCTGCAACACCCCCGCGAATAGGTCGCCGGTGGTCTTGAGCCCCAGCAGGTCGCTGCCGATCGACGTCAGCGCGCCGCTGCCCGATCCTCCGCTGCTTGACCCGCCGCTCAAAGCCGAAATCATCATCCCCAGTCCGGCGCCCGTTTGATCGGGCGGCATCAACCTGGCCACCGACTCAAACCGAACCGGAATCAGCAGCGACAACACCAAAAAGAACAGCAGCCCGTAGAGCGTGCACTTCCCGAGAAACCTACGTCGGGACCACAGCAGCCGGAGTTTCGCGATGCTGTCGGCACGATCCCGCTGGCCGCCGCCACTTTCCGGAAAGGGGCCTTCCCCACCATTACCGCTGCGCCGCGCGAAATCAAACTGCTCGCGCTCGCTATCCGTCGTCGATCGCAACTTCCCGGTCATAATCCGCCTGGACCGCCGCGCGCAGGGTATCGCTCCTAAGGCCCCAGCGCCTTACTTTCCCAAGCGCGGCTCAAAGGTAATGGCAATCGAAGACGTCCAATTCGATTGCGGTGTTACGGCTAGAATCGGAAACACCCAATTCTCGCGCTGCACAAAGGCTTCGAAGTGCCAGTGCTGGTGAAATGCGTACTGCCCGCGGAGCGACACGTCCTCGATCGATCCGCCGCCAGGAATAAAGTCCTTGGCGACCCGTTGGTGGCGGCCGGCCGCTTCCAGCCAGGTGCGGGTGGTAAACGAGTAGCGCGCCCAAAATTGCTCGCCTTGCCCTTCGCGGCCCACCCAGTTGCCAATCAGGTTGCGTTCGTTGGTGGAAAGGTCGTGATAGAACAAATCCCAGTACAAAAAGTCGCCGTGATTGCTGCGTGAGGTGTGCGCATCGGTGTACACCCCTTCGGCGCGCAACTCGAGTTTGGGAATGAACGGCACATGCGATAAATACAATCCTGGGTTGAGCGCGGCGCGCCGCGGGGCGTCCACCGGGCTGGGATCATCCGAAGCAATGGAATCGAGATAAACCGTCAGCCAGTTGCGCACGAACGGCAGGCGATAGGAAAAATCAAATCCGCTGGTGCGTTTGCCGGGGTTGTCGTTGGAGGCGTAGTAGACCGACGACTTTTGAAAACCGGTATATGAATTAAACAGCGCGGCCAAGGTCAACGGACGGCCGACTCCACCCATTTCCGCCATGCGGCTCCAACCCAGCTCCAGATTTTGTGTGGGCTTAAAACTCACCTTCTCGGCATGCAGCATCGGGCGCGGCGGAAAATCGTTCCCGGATAGCTTGCCAAAGAATGCATCCACCTTCATTGGACCGAGCCAGCCAAGCACCCAAGGCAGTTGGAATGGCGTCACCCGGCTGACTCGAAACATGTAGATCGGCAGGGCGTTATCGCTGATCATCATCGCGCCGCCCTCTCCCGGGCCCCACCACAAACTCTGTTTCCCGAACGAAAAATCCCAATTGCCGGCGATGCCGCTGACGTAGGTGTCCAGCAACTCGAAACGGTCAACTGCGGGAACTGGTACGGCCGGCTGCACCGGGTTGCGGTCGGCGGAGGCAATGGCCTGCTCGGCGGCGCTGGAAAGCGCAGGAATGCCGGGCGCGAGTTCGAACTCACCGCGCGAATACAACACGAATCGACCCTCGCCAGCCCATCCTGAATAGCCCGTATCGTTGTTATAGCCCTGACTGTATGGCCGGCCATAGTCATTCGTTATGGTCTCACCAAAATGGTAACTATCCTCGACCGGTCTTCCCACAATTTCCATGGAGCGGGTATACAGCGACTCGAGCTGGGCGCGATAGGCTTGGTCCGAACCCGGACCGGCATCGCGTAATTCACGCTCGAACTCCACCGCCAGCGCGTCATAGATTTTTTCCGCTTCCGGCGATTCCTTCTCTTCACCGCGCAGGCGATCGCCCGCATCGGAAACCAGCTGCGCGCATTCGGTACGGGTCCACGGGCGGATACCTAGAAAATCTCCCTTCACATAGCCCATCGAAGTAAGCCGCAGGATCGCCGGGTAAACCCAGCTATCCACCGGAACGAACGGGCTGCCGGTGAAATGCCGCCGTCCGCCGGAGGACTCTTCGCGAGTCTCGGCATAAGTATTCCAATCGCCACCGGCGAGATCGGGATCGTGGTGTTTGCGATAAACCTGCTGGCTGGCTAGATAGCCGAGCGCTTCGCCGACCAATACGTCGCTGGGAAAATGCTGTTTGCCGGTAATTCGCGCACTGCCCACCGCCGCGGCAGCCCCATAGGCCAGCAGCGAAGTGAGGGGGCCGGGATATTCGTGGGTTATCACTCCGGCGATCGCCGACGCTACCGCCGCATGGGTTGACGGGAACGATTGGCCGCCCTGACCGAAGCGCCCGCGGTAGTTGTCCTGGAGCGGCCGCTCGCGTCCAAAGCCGTAGTCAAACGCCTTGGCCAAAGCGTAGCTGTTGAGCGCGGCTTCCGCAGCGAGGAGTCCGGTTTCTCGCTTATGGTCCTCGTGGGTCAGCTCGCCTAGAAGGAAAAGCCCAGCACCGGCGGCGCCCAGCGCGCCCACACCGTAGTTTGATAGTTTGTCGCTGTCGTGCAAGCGCTTGGGGGAATTCGATAAGTGTTTGCTGAATTCGGTGTCGGTGGCGAAGGATCCACCCAGCACCGCACCCATCGGCAAAAGCCAATCCGCATCGTCCCAGCGCCACCGCGCTGGACTGGTCCAGATCGCCTTTTGATCTTCGGCCAAATGTTTGAACAAGTGCAGCCCCAGACTGTTGTCAGTTTGCTCTGACCTCTGCGGTGGGTCAGGGTCTTTCTTCACCGGCCCGACCGTAGTGGCAGCCGGGGCAGCCGCAGGCGCGGGTGCCCCGGCGTCCTGCGGTCGCGCGCCGGCATCAGCGGCGGCAAACATCGTCGCCGCGATCCCCAGCGTCACGCTGATTGTCATCCCCAACCATCCTCGCTCCATCAACACGATCCGCTAGTAATGCAACGCGATAAATACGGTGCTGGCCACCGAGGCGGCGATCTGCGCCGATTGGAACACGTTCGACCATGGGAAACTGATCGCCAGCGATCTCTCGGGGACCACCACGGCATCTCCCGCCGCCAAGGTCCCATTCAGGTCCTGGCCGCTCCACATCGACAGTGTTCCGTGCGAGCCGACGACTGATCCGTCGGCACGAATTACGAAAATCTCTTTTTTGTTGGCCATCGCCGTGGGTCCACCGGACTGGCTGAGATACCAGCGGGCGCTCTTGCCCGGGCGATAGGCCACCGCAGAGGGATTGAATACCTGTCCCTCGACCATTACGTAGCTGGGCCGCTTGGGAATCAAAATCGTGTCGCCGGCGCGCACCGCGATGTCGTCCTGGGTATTCCTCCAACGATCGATCTTCGAAGAAATGCGGATGTTGACGCGTCCCACCGGAGGGGTGTTCGCCAGTTGATCGAGAGTGTTCTGCCATTGTTGCAGGACCGCGGCCTTGGCTTCTTTTTGTCTGGTGTCGGTGTCCGGCATCAACTGGGTGCTGGCTTCTGCGTCGCGGATGCGACGCACCATTTCGTCGCGGGACTTGGATTCGAGTTCGCGGACTTGCTCCCGCTGCAGAATCGCTCCATACGGATACGCATCGGGCTGGAATCCGCCGGCGCGCTCGAGCACCGAGCTGAGCCGCTCGCCGGGACGAATCCCGTAGGTTCCGGCGTGGACCACTTCGCCGCGCACCGCGATGGAGGCTCCCAAATCCTGCCAGCCAGGAAGCTCGCGAATGGTCAGCACGTCGCCGTTGTGCAGCGGAAGGTTCGCGCTGGGGTCGTCCGCCAAGGCCGAGGTAATCACCACATCGCGGTTCTCGGCGACCACCTGGGTGTGCTCGCCTTGGGAATACTGGGTCAAGTCGGCCAGTTGGATATCCGCACTGGCTTTCAGTCCGCCGCCAACGTGGATCAGGTCCGCCACTTTCATGTTGGTGGTTAGCGGATAGCGTCCGGGACTGCCCACTGCGCCCTCAACGTATACCGTTGCGCCTTCAATCGCCGCCGGCTTGCGATGCACCAGCAAGCGATCGCGCGGCGCGAGGTCGATATTCGCCGCCAGGTCTCCGGCCATCGCTGCTTTCAAACTCACGCTGAAAATTTTCAAATTGCCGTCGGGCAGGTAGCGAAACACTTGCCCGTCGTCGGATTCGGCTTCGTCGGAAAGCCCGCCGGCCAAATGCACCGCATCGCTCAAATGAATCTGTCCGGTGGTCGGATAGGTTCCCGGCCGGCGCACTTCGCCCACCACCGAAACCGACGGCGGGTTGGCGAAAGTCGAAGCGGCTGAAGATGCGCACGGTATCCAGCGGCTGCAGGATAGGAGACTGCGCGGGATTCTTCAGCGCGTCGCTCAGATCGAAACTGGTTACCTCTGGACGGTAGTCGGGCGCATCCAGGCGAATGATTTCGGCATATTGCGAGTCGGGTTCGGGCAAGGTGTCTTGGAACGAGCCGACCACGTCGGTAACGTGCATTCCCGCGCGGTAGGAGTATTTGCCGGGGCGCAGCACGTGGCCTTCGAGATAGACGACGTCTTCGTTGTAGTCGGCGATCGGGAAGATGCGCACGGTGTCGCCGTCTTGAATCGCGAACGTCTCGAGCTTCGCGCGGACCGCGCCGGGGTCCGCCGAGTCCGGAATATCGACGCTGAGCATGGTGCGCTTTTCGTGCGCGATCAGCCGCTGCACTTCGATGTGGCGGAGTGTAGCGATCGGCAGAATGCCGCCGGCGAGGTCCAGGGTCTGCGCGAGATTGGTTTCCCCGTGCAACTCGTATATCGCCGGACGCCGCACCATTCCCTGCACCGTTACTTCCGGCCCCAGCGGTGGAACCATGATGCTGTCGCCGTTTTCCAGGGGCGCGACGCCGTCGCGCACGCCGTGCAGCAACATATCGTACACGTCGACGTCCTGCACATCCTGGGATCCGCGGATGTGCCGTAGGGTGCGCAGCGAACCGCGCGCGGTGGGCCCTCCTGCCTCGATCAGCGCGTTCAGGGGAGTCGATAAGGCGGAAATATCGTAGGCTCCCGGACGCTCGACATCCCCCACCACGTACACCCGAATAGTGCGCAAGCGAGTCAGCGAAACCGATGCCGACACATCCTTGAACTGGGTGCGCAGTACCTGTTGCACCGAATCCTGGACTTCCGAGAGCTTCTTGCCGCTCACCATCACCGGACCGACTTCCGGCAGGCTGACCCGGCCTTCACGGTCGACGGTGCGGCTAAACCGCTGGGTCATTCCGCCCCACATGTCGAACGACAATCCGTCGCCGGGACCCACCACGTAATCGGGCCCTGCCGGCATGTCCATGGGAATCAATTGGCTGTCGCGCGTACCATTTTCGAAAACGTCCAGACCGAAGCGGCGCAAGGTGGGCAGGCGCGGCGAGGCTTGGATGTACATATCGTAGAGCGAGGGCAGATCGGGGTATGGGTTGGCCTTGCGCACTAGCTGATAGCCGACGTTATAGTTCTGCGTGAAGTACGGCCGCAGGGTGGGACCGCGCTGGACGAAACTGCCGCCGCCCGCCTGGTACGCCCCAGCCGCCGAATAGGGACTGTAGCTGCCACCCATCGATGGCGAGTAGCCGCTGGCGCCACCCAACCCGCCTTGACCTGAGCCCGAGAGCATCGAGGCAATCGCTTCGGCATCAAGCCCTGGGGTGGGGACGCCCGAGAGGCCGCCGGAAAGGTCCGAGCCGCCCAGACCTCCGGCGCCGGCGCCCATGCCCAGTCCTGCCCCGCCGAGGCCGCCCGACATTCCGGAACTCTCGCCGGAAAGGCCGGCGGCGAACCCGCTGCCCACCCCTCCCATACCGCTGCCCGATGAATCACCGACGTCGTCGCTGGACCCCAGACGGGTCTGGATGAGCGAAGGTTGCGATGGATTGCCTAGCTGGAACTGAAATGGATTGAGCGGGTTCTGCGGTTGAAATTGGTCATTCGGCGTGGCCGGCAAATTGAATTGCGGCTGCATCGGAAGCATTTGCTGTTGGCCGCCACCAGGAATTGCACCGCCCTGGGTCTGTTGCAGCCCGGGCTGGGAGTTGGATTGCGCTGGGCAGTCAGGATCCGATGAGGGAATGCAACCGCGTTCCCGCGCCAGATCTTCGCGTTGCTTCTTTCCCTGTGCCAGGCGCTCCTGCTCCTCGTCCTGGGCCAAGTACTTGGCACGCTCCTGGATCACCAGGTCTTGTTGCTTGGCCAGGGGCGATTCCGGATTGACGCGCGCCTGGAGATATCCATACTTGCGCAGCAGAGTGGTAGCGACGGCGCGCAGGTGAACATCCGTCTGCAGGCGATCCAACACCGCCAGATCGGTGAGGTCGGTGTCGGCGAGCACCTGGCCTTGGTTAGTAGCGTCACGCGCGATCCATTCTTTGAGATCGACCATCAAGCCAGGGTCCTGTTGCAATACGGTAGAAATCTCGGTAGCGGAAGCGGCGACCAACCCTAGGTTTTCGCGCGCCAAGTCCGTGGGCCGGGTTGCTTTGGCCGCGCCGTTCTGCGGCGATTGGGTTTGCGCGCCAGCCGGTTCGCCGAGCCACGTGCCAGCGGCGCACAGTAGCGCCAAGCTAGCGATGGCTATCATCCAGGGGCGGAGTCCGGATAACCTACGGACTCGGCAACCCCTCGATACGGTCTTCACATTTTTCGTCATCTCGTAATTCGCCTCTAACCTGGGAGTACGCAAGACCTTAGCCGGGTTGCTCATACCAACTGTGCGCCCCCGCGCAGTGCACCCAGCATGCCCTCCTCAGAGGACTCTACGCGATTCGAGCGAATCTCCATGGAAAGCCAATAGCAAATGGTGGCGTCGCGGTTGGGGGCTATGCCCAAAATCTTCAAACGCGGATGGGCGACCAGCAGCTCTACAAACGGTTTAGAGAGCTGGTCGGAAGAGTCCAGCGCCACGATCAGAAAATCGGGGGCGGTCGATTCCACCGCAGCGCGCACCGCGGCGTCGTGATCCACCTGCCCGACAATCTCGATGTCGGGCTGGTCGGAAATGGTCGCCAGGACCAGTTCCCGCATTAAGCGCGGTTGGTTGGCGACTAGCACCCGGATAAGCCTCATGGCGTCCTCCATACTACGAAGCCGGATTGTCTCGCGTAGGCGGACAAGCCGGTAGGGCTAGCAAGGTACAAATCGGGTTCAGTGTGAGGTCCGGAAGCAGTACTGCACGGTACTGGTTTCGTACTGCGTAGAAACCATTAGTTTTGAGTAGAATTCAATGCAAGGCCCTTTTTCCACGCCGACGGCCCTGCCACGCTCCGGTAACCGCACCGGGATGGGCCCAGCCTGCAGCGGGCTCCGTCGTCCCGTTCCGCGCCTGATCCTCTGTCGTCTGCCGTCGGGTCGATCCCGGAATAGCCAAGCCCAAGCTGCGGGCGGCTAGGCTCGTGGCTCGTACCGGGGCAACCCGACGCTAAATCGATAGGATCCAACCGTAACTGGCAGGGCCGAAAAGCGGGTCAGGAAGTTGGCTAACAACAGTACGCGTAAAGCCTTTAGGGAAACCCGCACCGCTCCGGAAGTATCCTAGTTACTTGCAACGGTCATGATAGAGTAGGTGGGGCTTTTCGGCGCGTGTGCCGATCAGACGTTGGTTACCCCGTGGGAGACAATCGTTGGTCAATATACTTGGCAAGAACACGGCAAAGCTAGCCGTCTACGCCGCGCTGAGCCTCTTCTTGCTCGTGCCACACAGCTGCAGAGGTCAAGGAGCAGCGGCCCAGGCCCAGGATGCGTCAAAGGACCAGCCCGCACAGGCGCCTGTCGCGGACCAGACTCCCACTCAGGCTCAGACTCCGGCACCAGCCTCTCAACCGCCCCTTCCCGCGCAGCCGACGCCACAAAAGGACGCCCAGGGCAACAGCACCAAGCCGCAGAACGACCGCCTGTTCGGGGTGCTTCCCAACTACGTAACGGTGGAAGGCGGCGGAACGATTAAGCCGCTCACCAGCAAGGAAAAGTTCAAACTTTCAGCGGAAGGGATCTTCGATCCCGCGGAGTTCGTGTTCGTGGGCGTGGTAGCGCTGGTGAACCAGGCCGAGAACGACAACCCGGAGTGGCACCAGGGGCTGAAAGGCTACGCGAGACGCTACGGAAACGCGTTCGCCAATCAGGCCATCGGCAACATAAACACCGGCGCGATTTGGCCTTCCTTGTTGCACCAGGATCCCCGTTATTTTCAAAAGGCCAAAGGATCGTTTTCCCATCGTTTCTTCTACTCTGTCAGCCGGATTGTGATCACCCGTACCGATTCGGGCCATTCGCAATTCAATTACTCTGAAATGTTTGGCAGCCTGACCACCGCGGGCATTTCTAATATCTATCAGCCCAGACAGGAACGCAGCCTCGGGAACACCTTGGACACGTTCGGGACGCAGGTGTTGTACGACGCTCTTTCGTTCGAGCTTCGCGAGTTCTGGCCCGACATCAAGCATAAATTCGTCCACAAATCCAAGTGAACTCGCGAGTTGAAATGCAGAATCACCCCCAAGGCGGCCAAGGACGATGCGATGACCGGTCTGGATTAGCATTGACAACCGGGTGGTAGATTCAGTAGCTTCACCTTCCTTGTGAAAACGTTTCCTTGCCGGTGGCAAGGACCTGCGACGACCTCGCCGGGCGTAGATAAATGCTACTAAAGAACTTGCGCGAAGAAGTGTTGGACGCCAATCTCGAACTGGTCCGCCGCGGCCTGGTCCTCTATACCTTCGGCAACGCCAGCGGCATCTCCCGTGAAGAGAATCTCGTCGCGATCAAGCCCAGCGGCGTCCCTTACGACAAGCTCAGGCCCGAACACATGGTGGTCACCGATCTCGACGGCAAAATCGTCGACGGCAACTATCGCCCTTCTTCCGACCTCCCTACTCATCTATTACTGTATAGGCAGTTCGCCGGCATCGGCGGCGTGGCGCATACCCATTCCGAGTTCGCTACCGCATGGGCCCAGTCGGGCCAGTCAATCCCCTGCTTCGGAACCACCCATGCGGACTACTTCTACGGTCCGGTGCCGGTGACGGATGAACTGACCCCCGGCGAGATTGCAATCGACTACGAGAAAAACACGGGTGTTGCAATTTGCCGTGTCTTTGAGAAGATCGACCCGCTGCGCGTGCCTGCGGTACTGGTTCGCAGCCACGCGCCATTCTGCTGGGGGGTAGATCCAGCCGGTGCCGCGCACAATTCGGTGATTCTGGAAGCAGTGGCAAAAATGGCATACTTCACTGCATCACTGATGGACGAAGTGAAACCGATATCGCAACCGTTGCACGACAAGCATTTCCTGCGTAAGCATGGCAGCAAGGCTTATTACGGACAGACGGTGACAAAACCATGAACCCAGCTTTTGCTTTTCTGGTCGCCGATCGCCTGGTGCGGCTCGCGGGCGTCGACATCGCGATCATCGCGTTTTATTTCGCTTTAGTGCTGGCCATCGGCTTTTACCTCAAGGGCAAATCCAATACCGGCGAAGATTTCTTCATGGCCGGACGCGAGATGACCGCGTGGATCGCCGGCTTGAGTTTCCTGTCCGCCAATCTCGGTTCGCTCGAGTTGATGGGCTGGGCGGCAGCGTCGTATCAGTACGGAATCCTGGCGGTGCACTGGTATTGGATCGGCGCGATCCCGGCGATGCTTTTCCTGGCGCTGGTGATGATGCCGTTCTACTACATCAGCCAGCACTCACTCGGTACCGGGCTATCTGAAGATGCGCTTCGGTGAGCCCAGCCGAGCGCTGTCGGCGATTTCGTTTGCCTTCATGACCGTGCTGATGAGCGGCATCAACATGTACTCGATGGCGTTGGTGATGAAGGTGGTGCTGGGCTGGGACATCCACTTCAGCATCTGGGTTTCTTCGCTGACCGTGGCGATCTATGTTTCCCTGGGTGGATTGCGCTCGGCGATCTTCAACGAAGTGCTGCAGTTCATTCTGATCTGGGCTGGCGCTCTGGTGATTCCGATTTTCGGGTTGATCGAGGCCGGCGGCTGGCACAATTTGCAGATCCAGATCGCGGCTCGGGCGTCCGCCGAGTATACCCACGCTTGGAAGTACCTGGGCAACTTCACCGATAACCCCATGGGCATCCATTGGACCGGGATCGTCTTTGGGCTAGGTTTCGTAATCTCGTTTGGATATTGGACCACCGACTTTCTGGTGGTGCAGCGCGTTCTTGCCGCTAAGGATTTGCGCTCGGCAAAAATGGCGCCGATCATCGGCGCGGCATTCAAGATGTTCGTCCCGTTCATCGTGATTCTGCCCGGCTTGCTGGGCTTGGCGGTACTGCCGATGAAGCTCACCGGGGAGGCCGTAGCCGTGGCCACCGGAGGCCACAGCTACAACGAAGTGCTGCCGCTAATGCTGGCGCGCTACTGCGCACCGGGCTTGTTGGGCCTGGGAATTACGGCGCTGATCGCCGGGTTCATGTCCGGGATGGCGGGCAACGTGAGCGCGTTCTCCACGGTGTGGACCTACGACATCTATGGCGCGCTGATCAACAAGGATGCCACCGACCGGCAGAACGTCAACATGGGCCGCTGGTGCACCATCCTCGGCGTGCTGATCAGCGTGGGCACGGCGTATCTGGTGATGCAGTTCCTGAGCATCATGGACTACGTGCAGGCGCTGTTCAGCTTCTTCATCGCTCCGTTGTTCGGCACGGTGATCCTGGGAATGCTGTGGAAACGTGCCAGCCCGGCCGGGGGATTCTGGGGATTGCTGGCGGGCACGCTGTCTTCCATCGGAATGTGGGCGTGGGTAAAAGTCGATCCCACAGCGCTGCGTTACGTAGCGCTCTCGCCACATGCCAAGGACATGGCCGAAAATATGTATCGGGCGTTATGGTCCTGGGTGATTTGCGTGACGGTTACCGTTGCGGTGAGTTTGGTGACCAAGCCCAAACCGGCGAGCGAGCTGGCGGGGCTGGTCTACGGCGAGACCGACATACCGTCCGAGGGCCATCTTTCCTTGTTGCAGAAGCCGGTTTTCTGGGCGGTGGTGGTGGCACTGGTATTTATAGTTCTGAATATTCTCTTCTGGTGATGCCCATGTCTGAAGGTCGCGATATATCGATTTGGTTTTTTATCGGGCTATCCCTTTTGTTCAACGGGATCCTGATCCTCGGCGCCGGGGTGTACCAGTTGAGTCACCCGCCAGACCACCTGGTAGTGCTGCTCAATCTGCACGCAAACATATGGTGGGGCGCCGTGCTGGTGGTGATTGGTGCCGGGTACTGCTTAAAATTCGCGCCGCGCGCCACCAAGTAATCGCGACAGCTGCCATCCATTCGCCGCGTTCACGGTGGTCGGCGTATTTCGGCTTTCTCAGTTCTTCCAGGGGACCTCAGTAATGTCGGACCGCAAGATCACGATGGGACTGATTGTCGGGAACCGGGGCTTTTTCCCGGGGCATTTGGCGGAGAGTGGCCGGGAAGATATGTTGCGGGCCATGAAACAAGCCGGCATGGAAGCGGTGGTGCTGCCCGCCGGCCAGAGCAACCACGGCGCGGTCGAGTCTTACGAAGAGGCCAAACGTTGCGCGGCGCATTTTCGCGCCCATGCCGACGCCATCGACGGCGTGATCGTCACCCTACCCAATTTTGGTGACGAGCGCGCTATTGCCGATACCCTGCGCCTGGCGGGATTGAATGTTCCGGTGCTGGTGCAAGCCACGCCGGATACTCCGGCCCAAATGACCATTGCGCACCGGCGCGACAGTTTTTGCGGGAAAATGTCGGCCTGCAACAACCTGATGCAGTACCGCATTCCCTATTCGCTCACCACTTCGCACACCGTTTCTCCTAGTGCGGAGGAGTTCGCGAAAGACTTGGCGTGGTTCGCCGCGGTTTGCCGGGTGGTGCGCGGCTTCCGCAACTTGCGCGTTGGCAGCATCGGTGCGCGGCCGGCGGCATTCAACACCGTACGCTATAGCGAGCGGCTGCTGGAGTCCGCGGGAATCTCCGTGGAGACACTGGACCTTTCCGAAGTGCTCGGACGAATTGAAAGGATGAAAGATTCGGACGACGCGGCGCAGGCCAAACTGGCCAAGATTCACAAATACGTGGGGACCGATGGGGTGCCGGCCGCGGCGTTGATGAAGATGGCCAAGCTCGGCGCGGTGATCGACCAGTGGATGAAAGCGACTGAAGTGACCATCAGCGCGGTGCAGTGCTGGACTTCGATCGAGGAAAACCTCGGGGTAGTTCCCTGCACCGTGATGAGCATGATGAGCGACGAGCTACTGCCGAGCGCCTGCGAAGTGGACGTCTGCGGCACACTGAGCATGTACGCGCTGGCGCTGGCGTCGCAAACTCCCAGTGCGTTGCTCGATTGGAACAACAACTACGGCGACAATCCGGACAAAGCGGTGTGCTTCCACTGCAGCAATTTGCCGAAACATTTTTTCAGTTCGATGAAAATGGACTATCAAGCCATCATCGCCGGCACCGTGGGCATCGATAACACATTCGGTACGGTGGTGGGCAAAGTGAAAGCCGCGCCGATGAGTTTTGCGCGATTCTCCACGGACGACCTGCACGGAGTGATTCGCGGGTACGTCGGCGAAGGGCGGTTCACCGACGATTCGCTCGAAACATTCGGCGGAGCGGGCGTGGTGGAGATTCCGCAGATGCAACAATTGTTGCGCTACATCTGTGAAAACGGATTTGAGCATCACGTCGCCGCAAATATGTCGAATACTGCCGGGGCGGTCTATGAAGCGGCCACCCGCTACTTCCGATGGCCGACGTATTGGCACCAGAGCTAGCGCTCTCCGGAAATCATGGGGTGTTTGCTGGCAGCGAATAAAACTGCACACCTTCGAGGTCCTAGTTCATGGCTATCGTAGCAGGCGTCGATTTCGGCACACTCAGCGTTCGCGTCTCGATCGTGGACAGCGGGAAAGGCACCCTCGCTTCCGCGGTCAGCGAATACCCCCTGCATCGCAAACGCGAAGATCCTGAATACGCTACTCAATCGCACGAAGATCACATGCGTGCGCTGGCTGCGGCCATGCGCCTGGCGGTCGCACAGGCCGGAATTTCCGGAAACGAAGTCGCGGCGATCGCCCTGGATACCACCGGGTCGTCGGTGGTACCGGTGGATGCGCAAATGGCGCCGATCGACGATTATTACCTGTGGTGCGACCACCGCGCGAAATCCGAAGCCGCCGAAATTACCGCCATGGCCCACCAGGAAAAGCTGCCGGCGATCGAGTGGTGCGGCGGCGTTTATTCGTCGGAGTGGGGATTCGCGAAACTCTTGCATTGGCTGCGCCATAACCCCGACAAGCGAGCGCGGTTCGCCAGCGCGTTCGAGCATTGCGACATGGTGGCGGCAACGTTGTGCGGGGTGAGTGATCCTGCCAAGGCCAAGCGCAGCGTTTGCGCGATGGGGCATAAGTGGCTATGGCATCCAGGGCTGGGCGGGCTGCCGTCGGAAGAGTTTCTGGTGAAGGTCGATCCCCTATTGGCGGGTGTGCGCGCCAAGCTGCAAGGCGATTACGAAACTTCGGACCATATTGCGGGGACTCTGTCGCCGTTTTGGGCGGAAAAGCTGGGTCTGCGGGCGGGCATTCCGATTCCGGTGGGCGCGTTCGATGCGCACTGGGACGCGATCGGCGCCGGCGGCCACGAAAAGGATGTGGTCAACGTGGTGGGCACATCGACCTGCATTATCGGAATCTCGCGGCAATCGCAGCTGGTCCCTGGGGTCTGCGGAGTGGTGAAAGGCAGCGTGCATCCTGGCTATACCGGGATTGAAGCGGGACTTTCGGCCACCGGAGACATTTTCCATGCCATCGCTCAGCGCGCGAATAGCTCGGTGGCGGAGTTGAGCAAAGGCCTCGAAAAGTATCGTGCCGGCCAAACCGGATTGCTGCGCATGACCTGGGACAATGGCGACCGCACCGTACTAGTGAACGCGAGCCTCGGCGGAATCACTCTGGGATGGAATTTGCAGAGCACTGCGCAGGACGAACTTTTCGCCGCGATTGAAGGCACCGCGTTCCACACCCGCATCATCCTGGACCGCATGGGCGAGCACGAAACGAGCATCGAGCGAGTAATCAACGGCGGCGGAATTCCCCAGAGCAATCAAGTGCTCAACCAGGTCTACGCGAACGTCTTGGGCAAGCCAGTGCTGGTTCCGAGCAAGAGCGTGACCAGCCTGGGATCGGCTATTTTTGCGTTTATGGCCGCCGGCGTCTTTAGAACGATCGAAGAAGCGCAGCAGCAGGTCTGCCCGGAGTACATCGTTTACCAGCCGCAGCCCGAGGCGCAGAAGGTCTATCACCCGCTGTATGAGTTGTACCGCAAGATCTACTTCGATTTTGGCCAGCCCAAGGGCACCAATTTCGGCAACGTGTTGCCATCGCTGATCGAAATCGCCAAGAAACAGAACGCATAGGTCGCGATAGCCCGCCACTCGAAACACCCACCACTACTGCGCGTCCGACGGCGGCAACCCTAGTACGCTGTTCGGACGGACTGGACTACCTGCTCGATCTCGCTTTCATTCAGGCTTGCGGGTGTAGGTGTGTTCGCCCGGGTGGTGAACAGGAAGCGGAATTGACGGTCGTGATTGTCGAAGGCGTGGAACGCCACCGGGCCTCCGTGTGCCCCATCACCGAAACGAATGCCGCGCAGGCCGCCCCAGTCGAAAAGATAGGTGGGTCCAGGAGCCTCAATGCCGAAGGAAAGCTTGTCAATCAGGAGCGAATCGATGCGCAGGGCGTCGGCACGAGGCATCCAGGGATGCGCTTGCGTGGGATCCGCGGAGTACACCGCGGCATACAAGCTGTAGTTCGAACCAAACAGATGGTCCGCGAAAATTGTATTGTATCCACGCGAGAGAGCGGTGTTTCCGGCCTTCATTCCGGCCAGGATGTCGATCTGCTCGTCGGGATTGTAGAAGATCACCACCTGGCCGGTCTTGGCTTCGACCACTGCATAATCCGGAGTGGCGTCATCGTGAGCGGGCTGATCCTTCCACGCTAAATTGAACTGATAGTTGTAGTGCTCGATGCGTGGTCCGGTGGCCGCGGTGGGCAAGGCGCCGGAAGCTAGGTGCGGGGTCACATTCAATTGAGGATTTTCGGAGGCCCAGTGATGGACCTCGAAGGCGATCAGAGTTTGCAGTTCGTACCCCAGGGCAAACCACGCAGCGAGAATGAGCAGCACCAAAAGGCCCAGCGCGCTGACGCTCGATTCGTCTTCGGTCTCCTGCGCCCGTCTCTTAGCCATTGGGTTCGCCCTTTCCCCCGGTGGTGCTGTACGTTGTGAGCCAAATTGTACGCCAGTTGCGCGGCGGAAGTCGAAGCACCCAGGCCGATGCGCAAGGACCCCTACGGCGCGGCGGCAAAGGTGGAAACTAGCTCGGGGATTTTAATCTGGATGAGTGTCCCTTGGCCTTCGTGGCTGCGGATGTCCATGGCGAACTGATCGCCGTAAAGCAGCCGCAGACGTTCGTGGACGTTGCTGATTCCAATTCCCTGAAAAAAAATTACCGACAGACGCTCTTCGCCCATGCCCAGGCCGTTGTCTTCGATTTCGATCATCAGGTTGCTGCCTTCGCGCCGGGTGCGCAGGTGGATTTCTCCGCCTTCGAGCTTGGGTGCTAACCCATGCTTGATGGCGTTTTCCACCATCGGCTGCAGCAACATGCTGGGGATAAAATTGTCGAGAGTGTCCGGAGCGATTTCTTTAAAGAACTGAAGTTTGTCGGGGCCGAAGCGGACCACTTCGATGTCCAGGTAGTCGTCGATGAATTCCAGTTCGTCGCGCAGCGGAACGAAGGTCTCGGTCTGGCGCAGCAAGCGGCGAAGAATGTTCGAAAGTTTGATGACCACTTCGCGCGCGGTGTCCGGATCGTAGCGAATCAGCGATGAAACCGTGTTCAGCGTATTGAACAGAAAATGAGGGTTAATCTGGCTGGTCAGCGCGTCCATGCGCGCTTTGAGCAGGTATTGTTGGTTGAGCTCGAGGTTCATCTCCAGACGCGTGCTGTGCCAGATCTTAATGGGGACGGCCACGGCCATGAGTGACGACAACACCACCAGCAACATCATCGGCCAGGAATACGGATGGATAGCAAACAGCCAGTGCGGCGGTACAGCCGAAGCGAGCGCCATGCGTCCTAGCTCGAAGCTGGCGCAAGCCGCCAGCGGCAGCATGGCCCAATTGAAAACGCCGTCACGAACCCAGCGCACGATCGAGCGCGGAAGGTTCAGAAATAGGAACGGGCCAAAGTCCCAGACCACTTCTTTATTGGGCATCACCTGCCGCACCAGCCCCGCCAGCAAGCCGACCAGCGCCGCCATCGGCGCCGACAACCATTCGTGGTTGCCGAAGGCGGGCAGGCTGATCAGCGACCCTCCCAGCAGCCCGACCATGTTTCCACCGATCAAACCCATCAAGAACGAACCTTCCAGGGTGAGATCGAAGAAGGGGTAGCCGACCAGGCGGAGGACGATGCCGATGGCCAGAGGCGGAGTGAGGAAAAGCAAGAGCAGGACTTTTTGGTCGGAGTCCCTGCGCTCGGTGAAAAGAATGCGCCGAAAGGTCGAGAAGCGTAGCAGCAAAGCGGCCAGAGAAGCCGCAAAACCCACTTTCAGCACCAGCGTGAACAGAATGTCTTTGCTGTGGCTGACGGCCTCGACTTGTCCGGGAGCGATCATCAGGGGGTGCGCCAGTTGGCCGGCAACGCAGACACGATGAAGTAAAGGTAGCCAAAGGCCGGTGCGAAGTAAAGCGCCGGACGGTGGGTCTTCGCTTGACGCTCAAGGTAGAATTTCGTGGTAGCTTTGTTCCTAGTGGCATTCGCTTCCGCAGTCTCTGCACGCTTTTATCCAGCGCTTTAGCGGGGTGATTTGGGCTCTTGCCTCGCCCGCACTCACTCCGGAGAAGCGCGCCGGTCATCGAGGGACATTTGGTCGCCGATCGAGGCACTTGCGCACCGGAAATCCGCCTGCTAATTGCTTGCGCGCGAAAACATCTTGCCGCGGTCGACACCGAATGCATCAAGTCATTGGTCCCCGATGAGGTGAATTGGCCCAATTTGATGGCCGATGGCCTGCGCCATGATTGCGTGTGGCGGCTCAACGCGCATCTCAACGAAGTCATCGGGGATCGAATTCCCCGCGCATGGCAAGATGTCCTGCGGCGATCCGCCCAGCAAGCTCACGAAGCCGACCAACTGTCGATCGATGAGGTGGAACGGATTTCACAACTCTTGGCCGCTGCGGGAATTCCATTTGTTCCTTTCCAGATATCCATCCTGGGCTGGCTAGCGTCGTGCCGCCTTCGCCATAACGAATACGCTGATTTTGAATTTCTGATCCGGGAGTGCCACACAGCAGGTGCCGCCGCGATTTTGAAATCAGCAGGTTACCTTCCTCGCGCTGACTCGGGAAGCGGCGGCGCCTACCAATTCGCCGATGAAAATACCGGGGTGTTTCTCGCCCTGCAGACAGAACGGACGTTGCGCGGATTTCCAGTCGAATCGACGATCGAACGCGCGACGAGTGGCACCATCGAAGTAGAAGTGAGCGGCCGGCGGATTCGCGCGATATCTGCCGAAGATGCGGTGGTGCATCTATGCGTGTTGGGCGCCCGGGGCTACTGGAGCCAGTTGCGGGCCATTGGCAACGTTACTGAGCTGATCGAGGAACCCGGCGTCGACTGGCATCGTGCGATTCGCGTCGCGCAGGATTGGCGGTGCGTTCGATTGCTGCTGCTCGGCGCTTGCGTCGCGCATCGCGTGCTGCGCGCAGACCTCAGCGTCGGGATTCTCGCCCAAGTGGCAGCTGATCCGCACGTGCTCCGCTTGGCGGAGCCAATCATCGCGCAGTTCGTGCCCGGCGAGGTGCGTGCCGGTGTCAGTGGAAGCGGCGCGCGAACCCGGGCCCGGTTTCGGGTTACCTCGCGCGATACGTATTGGCGAGGGATGGTGCACGCCGTGCGGCTGTTGGCCAGTCCCAGCGAAATGGACCGCGAAATGATCCACGCATCCGGAAACTTTTCACCGGTGTACGCCATCCAACGGCCATGGCGATTGTGGCGAGAATACGGCATGCACGACCGGCCTGGTCCGGACTTGGCAGGCTACCAGCCGACGCCGGATCTGGTTGTCGATCGGCTGCTACGCCTGGCGAAAGTGGGTCCCGGGGACGTGCTGTATGACTTGGGCTGCGGAGATGGCAGAATTGTGATTCGCGCCGCTAAAGAGTACGGAATTCGTGCGATAGGCGTGGACGTCAACCCGCAGCGCATATCCGAATCGCGGGCCAACGCACAGCGGAGCGGGATCGCGAACCGGGTGGAGTTCCGCACCGAGGATGCCAGGACGCCTCCACTGGGTGAGGCCACGGTGATTGTCCTGTGCCTTTCGGCAGAGGGAAACTTACGGTTGATGGAACACCTGCGGGGTCAATTGCGCCCCGGCGCGCGCATCGTTTCCTACACTCATGCCATCGCGGGCTGGCCTGCCGACCTCCAGGAATCGGTCACCATCGAGGATGGCACCACGAAAACGCTATATATGTGGCACATTCAATCATCGGAGATTCATGAAAAAGCGAGCGGCTAAGGGCAAGGCCCGGGTGGTGGCCGAAGCGAAACTACCTTCGGAGTTTGGATCATTTCGCATCTACGGGATCGAAGGCAACGGGCCACACGAAAGTGCCGTGGCGGTGGTGCGAGGTTCGCTGAAGCGCGGCGAAATTCCGTTGGTGCGGATTCACTCGCAATGCTTGACTGGCGATGTTCTGGCGTCGCAGCGATGCGACTGCCGCGCGCAGCTTGAATATTCGCTGCGCAAGATTGGACGCGCTCGTACCGGGGTGCTGCTGTATCTTCCGCAGGAAGGTCGCGGAATCGGATTGATGAACAAATTGATGGCCTATCAGCTGCAGGATGGCGGCATGGACACCGTGGAAGCCAACCGCAAGCTCGGCTTTGCCGCCGACACTCGCGATTACGCGTTCTGCGCCAGCGCGCTCAAGCTGCTGGGAGTTCACTCGGTGCGCCTGCTCTCGAACAATCCCGACAAGCTGCAGCAACTCGAGAAGGGTGGGGTGCGGGTAGCCGAGCGAATTCCCTGCCAGCCGCCCACCAGCCGCAAGTCCGAAAAATACTTGCAAACCAAGCGAGACAAACTCGGACACCTGCTGCAGGGCGTTTGAAAATTTGCGGTTCTAGCCTCACGGTTCTAAGCTCTTTTCTTTTCCGGGCCCTCCTCTTCCCAGGGTTTGGGCAGGGGGCGGGTGTTGGCTATGCACGCTGGTTCGATTGGCCTCTGAAGCGGTTTCATTTCTCCCCGCGGCGCTGCCAATGTATAAGTAGTTCGGAGACGACAAGTGCGAAGGGAACGGCAAATTCTACAAGTGCTGACCGGGGTGGTGCTGGTGTACGTGCTGATCTGCGCCAGCTTTCTGGGCGTAATGATGCAGACGCCGGACACCTTTGCCGGCGTGATGCGTCACGTCCCGTGGCCCGCGTTCATAGCATTGCCGTTCAAGCCGCTCTGGACGTTCGCCCGCCGCGGACACCTAGCCGTCGGCGAGCTAGCCCCAGACTTCGCATTAGAAACGACCGACCATAAAGAGCGCGTTCAACTTTCCGCCCTGCGCAACCAGATGCCGGTCGTGCTGGTCTTCGGCAGCTATACTTGACCTCCCTTCCGGCGGGAGGTTCCCGCTCTCAATGACCTCTACGCGAAATACCAAGGCCGCGTAGCCTTCTATGCGGTGTACATTCGTGAAGCGCACACCAGCGACGTGTGGCAGGATCCCGACAATCTGGACGACAACATCATCTTCGCGAAGCCCAAGACCTACGACGAACGGGTGGAGATGGGCCAGCTCTGCGTGGTGAAACTGGGGATCAAGTTCCCAGCGGTGATCGACACCTTCGATAACGGAACCGAGCGGGCCTACACCGGATGGCCCGACCGCCTCTACGTCATCGACCGCGACGGCAAAGTGGCTTACAAGTCCAAGCCAGGCCCGTTCGGTTTTAAGCCGAACGGCGTGGCGGACACCCTGCACACACTCGTTGGGGAATAGTTTGCTCGACAGACTACCACCGACGATTACCCGCCGCCGACAAAGTGCACGATTTCAAACTGATCTTTCGATTGTACTGCCGTCGCAGGCCATGCAGCGCGTGGGAGGATATCGCGGTTGCGCTCGATGGCGATGCGCTGTGCGGCAATTCCGAGGTGCTGAAGTAAAGCGGCTACCGTAAGGTTTTCAGGAACTTCACGGTTTTCCCCATTAATAACGACGGTCATGTGCACCCTGCGTTCCGATTCCTTAAACTTTAACTTTGACTGGGGATTTGGGAGCGGGTTCCGCAGTTTTCGGGCGCATGGCGATGCGCATGGCGTCTTCGGCGCCTTGCGCACGCGCGCGGATCACAAAGTGAGCGCCGTCGAGAGCTTGCCCTCGCATTGGGAACAAAATCGTCGCGCGGCCTCCGGCATTGGTTTCCACTTGAACGTTGAGTGGCGGATTGGCGCCTTCGAGCATCACCCCCACGCTGGCGCCGGGCACCGGCTGCTTGTCCGCGTGGTTCACCACCTGGATTTCGATTTTCGCCTTTCCCGCAACAATGGTAGGAGGAACACCCGCGAAACGTATTTCTATCGCGAAGGCCCCCGCCGGAGGGGCCGGTGCAGCGGCTTTCGGAGCCAGCGCCGCAGTGGCATCCAGCTTCAGCTTGCCCGCGCGGAGCGAGTCGATCACCTCGCGGTGGTGGGTCTCGACCCGCCGACGAAGACCGGGGGTGTCGGTGGCGGGTGGAAGTTGTTCGTAACGCGACGAGTGGTGGTGCACGACGCGCCCCTCGAGATATACGGAAGTCTCTATAAGCCGGCGCGTTTCACCGAGATCTTCGGTCTGGACATGATAGACGCGGTCGGCTACGCGAACGTTGGTATTGAAGCCAAAAACCACGAAAACCCCCCTTTCGCGATTCCGGGCAAAAAAACTTTCCAAAATTCCCGGAGTATATTTGACCGGTTGGATGCGCACCGCTATTATAACAGTGGATCGAAAAATGACCGGAAATTACCTAGACGGATATGGACCGCTGTTGCTTATGTTTATAGGGGCCCTGGGGCTCTCCGGAGCCATCCTGACCGCCTCGGCCCTGGTGGGCCGCCATAAGCGCACCCGGGAAAAGGACATGGCCTATGAATGCGGGGTCACCCCCACGGGAGACGCGCGGGACCCATTCTCGGTGCACTACTACCTGGTGGCGTTGCTGTTCATCCTGTTCGATATCGAGGCCATCTTCTTGTATCCGTGGGCGTTGGTGTATCGTGGGCTAGGATGGTTCGGTTTTGTAGAGATGCTGCTTTACATTATAATTCTGTTGTCTGGTTACATTTACCTCTGGAAGAAGGGCGCTCTGGAGTGGACTCGCTAGTCTGACGGCGAGATCCATCTGGGCGTGAAGGCGGCCGCACGCGAGTCGCAATTAGTCCAGCAATGAGTCATCGCGGGCACGGAAGTCAAGCAGCACAGCATCTTTCATTCTCGTCGCGGATCGATTTAACGATGAGACCCGGCCGAGGGAAGCGAGCGCGGTGGACCCGGATAGAGGGCAGGTGACATCCGCAGTCGAATCGGTTAGGAAGTGGGATGCGCAGGCCATTTTACAACTGATCGATTTTCGGGGCGAAACCACGCTAGTGGTCAGCCGCGAAAACCTGCGTCGCGTCTGCGAATTTCTCTTTCAGTGCTCCCCAAGCATCACTTTAGTTTCCTCTCCGACATCACCCCGGTGGACCGCTTTCCGCTGGAGCCGCGATTCGAGATGAATTACCAACTGCTTTCGCTGGAACGCAAGGAACGGCTGCGCATTCAAGTGAAGCTGCCGGGCAACGACCCCAGTCATTCACTCCCTCACCACGTTGTGGCCCACCGCCAATTGGCACGAGCGCGAGGCCTGGGACTTGTTTGGAATTCGTTTCGAAGGCCACCCGGAACTAACCCGAATTCTGATGCCCGATGATTGGGAAGGCCATCCCCTGCGCAAGGACTACCCCACCGAGGGCTACCGCTGATGGCTACCACCATCGATACCGTCGCCGGGCCGTCCAAGGCCATGGTCCTGAACATGGGCCCGCAGCACCCCTCGACGCACGGCGTGCTGCGGGTGGTCCTGGAGCTGGACGGCGAAACCGTCCTGAAAGCTCGTCCGGTGATCGGCTACCTGCACACCGGAATCGAGAAAACCTGCGAAGCGAAGACCTATAGCCAGGCGCATCACCTGCACCGACCGCCTGGACTATCTCGCGCCGCTATCGAATAACCTCGTGCTACTGCCTGGCCGTGGAAAAATTGCTCGGAGTCGAAGTTCCCAAGCGCGCCCAGTACATCCGGGTGCTGCTCACCGAACTGACGCGGATCAGTTCGCACCTGGTGTGGCTCGGCACCCACGCGATCGACCTCGGCGCGATGACCGTCTTCCTGTACGGATTCCGCGAACGCGAGGACATTCAGAAGATTTTCGAGTTCGTGTCCGGCCAGCGCATGATGACCAGCTACTTCCGCATCGGCGGACTGGCGCTCGAGCCTCCCACCGGCTGGCTGGACATGGTGGCCAGGTTTCTCGAAACCTTCCCTTCTCACATCAAGGAATACGAAGACCTGCTTACGCGCAACCGCATTTGGCTGGGGCGTACCCAGGGCGTCGGGCACCTGACCGCCGAAGACGCCATCGCCTTGGGCGTTTCGGGTCCGCTGCTGCGCGCCAGCGGCGTGGACTACGACATTCGCAAGACGTTTCCCTATTCGAGCTACGAGGAATTCGATTTCGATGTGTGCACCGAGACGGCCGGAGACTGCTACGCGCGCTATCAAGTGCGCGTGGCCGAAATGCGCGAGAGCCTGAAAATTGTGAAGCAGGCCCTCGACCGCATGCCCAAAGACGGCCCCTTCCGCGCCAGCTTGCCGGGAATCATTCCTCCGTCGCGCGAAGAAATGAAAACCTCGATCGAAGGTCTGATCTACCATTTCAAGATTTTTACCGAAGGATTCGCGCCGCCGCCGGGCCAGGTATACCAGTGCGTCGAATCGCCGCGCGGCGAGCTGGGCTTTTTCGTCGCCAGCGACGGTTCGGCTAAGCCGTACCGCGTAAAGGTGCGTGCGCCTTCGTTCGTGAATTTGCAGTCGCTGCCCCGGCTGGCCGAGGGCCGCCTGCTTTCCGATTTGATCGCCTGCATCGGAACTACGGATATCGTCCTGGGAGAAGTGGATCGCTAATGGAACTGCCGCCACAATCTGGAAGCGAAATTCAGCCAACTGCTCGGCCGCTATCCAATTAAGCGTTCGGCGCTGATTCCCATGATGCTCTACGCGCAGGATCAGTTCGGTCATCTCGGCGACGACATTCTGGAGGAGATCGCCGGGCGCCTGGACCTGAATATTACCGAGGTAACCGAAACGCTCGCGTACTATTCGATGCTGCATCGCAAGCCCCATCGGCAAATACCACGTGCAGGTATGCACCAACATTTCCTGCATGCTGCGCGGCGGCAACGACATCTACAAGCACCTGCAAACGCGCCTGGAAATCGGAAATAAGGAAACCACCGCTACCGGAACATTTTCCCTGGAGGAAGTGGAATGCATCGGCGCCTGCACCGGCGCCCCGGCCATGCAGGTGAACTACGATTTCTACGAAAATCTCGACAACGATCAGGTCGATGACATTCTGGAACAGCTCCAGGTGGGCAAGAGACCCAAGCCGGTGCCGCAGATTACCGGCGCGATAAAAGAGCGCGATCCGGCCGAAGTCCCGGTGATCAGCCGGCGATGGGGCATTCCGAACTCGCGGACGCTGGACGTCTACCGCCAGAACGACGGCTACCTCGCGCTCGAGAAAGCGCTGAAGGAAATGACCCCCGATCAGATCATCGACGAAGTGAAGAAATCGAATCTGCGCGGACGCGGCGGCGCCGGCTTCCCCACCGGAATGAAATGGAGCTTCGTCCCGAAAGAAACCGGCGGCAAGCCGAAATATATTTTGTGCAACGCGGATGAAAGCGAGCCGGGCACCTGCAAAGACCGTCCGCTGATGGAGCTCGACCCGCACCAATTGATCGAAGGCGTCGTGATCGCCGGGCGCGCGGTGAGCGCCGCCAAAGGCTACATCTACATTCGCGGCGAATATCGCTACGTTCTGGATATCGTCGATGCGGCGCTGGAAGAGGCTTACGCGCGCGGCTACGTGGGCAAAAATATTCTCGGCAGCGGTTTCGATTTCGATGTGGTCACCCACACCGGCGCGGGCGCCTACGAGTGCGGCGAAGAATCGGCGCTGATGGAATCGCTCGAGGGCAAGCGCGGATATCCGCGCATTCGGCCGCCCTTCCCTGCGGTTGCGGGCTTGTACGGCTGCCCGACGGTGATCAACAACGTGGAAACCTTTAGCTCGGTGCCGGCAATTATCCTCAAGGGCGGCGAGTGGTACGCGGGCCTGGGCACTCCGAAGAACGGAGGAACCCGGATGTTCGCGGTGTCCGGGCACGTCAATAAGCCCGGGATTTACGAACTGCCGATGGGCTTTCCGATGAAGCGTCTGATCGAAGAAGTCTGCGGCGGAGTGCGCGACGGCAAGAAACTGAAGGCGGTAATTCCCGGCGGCAGTTCGTGCCCGGTGCTCAGCGCTGCGGAATCCGACGTGGCTATGGACTACGATTCGGTCGCCAAGATCGGCTCGATGCTCGGTTCCGGCGGCGTGGTGATCATGGACGAAGACACCTGCATGGTGGACGTGGCGCGCCGGATCATGCATTTCTACGCCCACGAATCATGCGGCTGGTGCATTCCCTGCCGCGAAGGCACTGCCTGGATGCGCAGTATGCTGGACCGTTTTCACGGCGGCGACGGGCGGGCCGAAGATATCCCGTTGCTCGGCGAACTGGCACAAAACCTGCTCGGCCGGTCGTTTTGCCCGCTGGGCGACGCCGCGGCGATGCCGACCATCAGCATCGTGAAGAAATGGAAGAACGAATTTGAGGATCATCTGAAAGGCAAGTGTGCGCTCCGCCCGGCGGATTTTCTTCCGGCGGTTAGCAGCGTCTAGCCAGCTTTCAACTAACAAGGGAACATGCCGGAAATAAAGCTAGTGAATTTTACGATCGACGGCCAGAAGCTCAGCAGCCCGGCGGGGACGCTGGTGATCGAGGCCGCCAAGAAGCAAGGCATCGAGGTGCCTTCGTTCTGCTACTACCCGGGGCTCTCGCTCCAGGCCGCCTGCCGCATGTGCCTGGTGGAAGTGGAGAAGGCGCCCAAGCTGCAAACCGCGTGCACCCTGGTGGCCGCCGAAGGCATGGTGGTCCGCAGCGATACTCCGCAAGTCCACAGCGCGCGGAAAAACATGCTGGAATTCCTGCTCTCGAATCACCCTCTGGATTGCCCGGTGTGCGACAAGGGCGGCGAGTGCGAACTGCAGGACATGACCTTCAAGTACGGCTTGGACCACAGCCGGTTCATCGAAGAAAAGCTACATACCCCGGAAGAAAAGTGGTCGCCGCTGGTCTATTACGATGCTCCGCGTTGCATTCTGTGTTTCCGCTGCGTGCGGGTGTGCGACGAAGGGATGGACGTCAAGGCCCTGGGGGTGGGCGCGCGCGGCGTGCACTCGGTGATCATCCCCAACCAGAGTGGCGAACTGGCCTGTGAAGAATGCGGCATGTGCATCGATATTTGCCCGGTAGGCGCGCTCACCAGCGGTACTTATCGCTATCAGACGCGGCCATGGGAAATGACCTATGTGAATAATCCCTGCGCGCACTGCTCCAACGGCTGCAAGGCGACCTTGAGCGTGCGCAACAACGAGATCCTGCGCGTCAACAACCGTGACAATTCCGGAATCAATGGCGAGTTCCTCTGCGCCAAGGGGCGCTTCGGGTTTGACTTCACGCGCCACGCCGAGCGCGTCCGCCAACCGCTGGTACGCAAGAATGGCAAACTCGAGCCGGCCAGTTGGGAAGAGGCGCTGGAAACCATCGCCCGCGGACTAAAAAAAGTCCGCGATAAGAGCGGCGCGGATTCTATCGGCGTGATCGGCTCCAATCACACCACCAACGAAGAAAACTACCTCCTGACCCGCTTGGCCCGCACCACTCTGGGCACCAACAACATCGATCACCATCGCACCGCCGATTACGCCGGCCTCGCTGCGGCGCTCGGTCCGAAGGCCAGCGAAGCGCTGGCGACCATGGCCGACATCTACAACGCGAATGCGGTGCTCCTGATTGGCAATGACCCCACCCAGCAAAATCCGCTAGTGGCCTGGCAGATTCGGACCGGCGTCCGCCAGCATCAGCAGCACCTTTTCATAATCAATGAAGGGCCAGTGAAACTGGAGCGGCAGGCCCAGCAAACAGTGCAGGCGCCAGTCGGCAATCTGCCGGCAATGATGCGTTGGCTGGCGACCGGCGACGGATCGGCGCCGGAGGGACTGGCGGCGCTGAAAGGTGCGCTGGGGAAAGAAACCGACGTGGTGTTCCTGTTTGGCGCGGGGGTGACCGGCGCGGCCATCCGCGATTTGGTCGAGTTCGGCTCGCAGCTCCCCGGGAAATCCAAATATATGGCCCTCGGCGATTACGCGAATTCGCGCGGCGCGGCGGACATGGGCGTGCTGCCGGATCGCCTGCCGGGTTATGCGCCGCTGGGCGATGCCGCCGAGCGTGACCGCTTCGCGAAACTCTGGGGCGGCGAGATTTCGCCGAAACCGGGAATGACCGCGGCGGTGATGATGGACTCGGCCGCCAGCGGCAAGCTGAAGGCGCTATACGTAGTGGGGGCGAACCCGGTAAAAACGTTCGGCGCTAAAGCGAATTCTCTGGCCAAGCTGGAATTCCTGGCGGTTCACGAGCTATTCCTCACCGAGACGGCGCAGCAAGCTCACGTAGTTCTGCCTGCCGCCAGTTCGTACGAAAAAGACGGCACCCTCACCAACACCGCAGGAGAAGTCCAGCGCACCCATCGCAGCATCGATCCGCAAGGCCCGCGCAGTGATTACGACCTGTTGCGTATTCTGTCTCACCAGCTTTTCCATCTGGGCCTGGGCACCACCATTACGCTGCGTACGGCCGAGGCTGCGTTCGACGAAATTCGTCAAAACGTGCCCGGCTACAATCTCTCGGTCGCCGGGCTACTTTCCGGCGCCGCGGAGCTGGCCACCGCGAGCAGCAGGACCGCCGATGGGGCATACGGCGTGCCGGCGGGCACGGTATTTTCATCCAACGACACACTATTCACGAGTGGCACGATCGGGCGGTACTGCTCGAGACTTGAATCTTGCACTGAGGCAAAAGAGAAACCGTGGGCTTCATCACCCAGCATCCAATCCTGGTGGTATCGATAGTCAAGGTTGCCGTCTTGTTGTTTGCGGTGCTGACGGTGAACGCCTACTTGACGTGGTTCGAGCGCAAGCTCGTCGGCCACATTCAATCGCGTATCGGCCCCTACTTCGTGGGGGCACACGGATTGCTGCAGCCCGCCGCCGACGGACTGAAATTCCTGTTTAAGGAAGACTTGACGATTCCGACCTCGGACCGGTTCGTTTTCTGCCTGGCGCCGCTGCTTTCGCTCACCTTGGCGCTCACCACCCTGGCGCTGATTCCCTTCGGGCCCGCCACCATCAATATTTTTGGCCAGCCGACTCAACTGGTGGTCGCCAATACTACCCTCGGATTGCTCATGGTTTTCGCCATCACCTCGATCGGCGTGTACGGGGTGGCCCTGGCGGGATGGTCGTCCAACAGCAAGTATTCCCTGCTGGGCAGCTTGCGCAGCTCCGCGCAGATGATCAGTTATGAAGTTTCGCTGACGCTCTCGATCGTGGGGGTAGTGCTGCTGGCCGGATCGCTGGATTTTCGAACTCTGGTCGAAGGCCAAAGTGGCTACTGGTGGCACTTCTTGCCGCGCTGGCGGGTCTTCCCCCAAATCGTTGGATTTATGTGCTATTTCATTTCCGCGATTGCCGAGACCAATCGCGCTCCTTTCGATTTGCCGGAGGCGGAATCGGAATTGGTGGCCGGATTCCATACCGAATACTCGAGCTTCAAGTTCGCCATGTTTTTCGTGGCGGAATACACCAACATGATCACCGTGTCTTGCTTGGCCTCCATTTTATTTCTCGGCGGCTGGCTCTCGCCCTTTCCCGACCGCTGGAACTGGCAACTCTACATTCCCGCCGTGGGGTTGCTATTGACCGGTGTGGCGTTGATCGCGGATGCGGCCTTCAAATGGAATGGCATCGCCCGCGTGCAACTGGTGGTGATTTCGATGTTGGCGCTAGGGCTGGGGGTGCTGGCGTTGAATCCCTGGGTGATGCTGGTGATTCAGGGTGTGTTCTGGTTCCTGCTCAAGGTTTTCCTGCTGATCTTTTTCTATGCGTGGGCTCGCGGCACGCTTCCCCGTTTTCGCTATGACCAGCTGATGTCGTTCGGATGGAAGCTGCTCTTGCCGGTGGCGCTGGCGAATCTGGTGGTCACCGCGTTCCTAATTGTGTGGATGCATCGATGAGTGTGCCGGTCGTCATGTTTTTCGCGTGCGCGCTGCTGGCGGTGTTTGGCGCAATTCTGTTGATCCTGGCCAAGGAGCCTATCCATAGCGCTTTGGCGCTGATTTTGGTGATGGCCGCGCTGGCGGTGTTGTACCTGTTGCTGGGCGCCGAGTTCATCGCCGCGGTGCAGTTGATCGTGTACGCGGGTGCGATCATGGTGCTGTTCGTCTTCGTGATTATGCTACTGAACGCCGGAGTCGAAGACCGCACCAACAAGAGCCTGATGGCGAGGTATCTGGGCCTGCCACTGGCGGGATTTTTGCTTTTGGACCTGGCCTGGTGGATCGCACGCTCGACGTCCGGCCAGGCGGAATTGACCGCCGGCGCGGTGCCGGCGCAGGCATCCTCCACCGTGGAGCTATCCAAGCTGCTCTTTAAGCAGTTTTTGTTCCCGTTCGAGGCTACCTCCATCTTGATTCTGATCGCCATGATCGGAGCGGTGGTGCTGGCGCGGAGGGAGCCATGAACGGAGTGCCGATCTACTACTTCTTGATCTTGAGCGCCGTGCTGTTTGGGCTGGGCGTGGTGGCGTTTCTTTTCAAACGGAACATCATTGCGATTTTTATGTCCATCGAGCTGATGCTCAACGCCGTGAATTTGGCGTTCGTGGCATTCAGCCGGGCGCTGGGCAAGCTCGATGGCCAGGTATTCGTGTTTTTCGTGATTGTGGTGGCGGCAGCGGAAGCAGCGGTGGGACTGGCGATCGTAATCAACATCGCTCACAACCGCCGCACGCTGAACGTCGAACAAGTGGACCTGCTCAAATTCTGATGCCCATGCTTGCCCATTTGTGGATTGTTTTGGCCCTGCCGCTGCTCGGCGCCGCGGTGAATGGCCTGCTGGGACGGCAGTGGTCCCGGCGCAGCGTCAATTCCGTGGGCATCGGCGCCGCGGCTCTGGCGTTCGTCTCCGCGGTGGAATTGGTCCGCGAATTTTTCCGCCTCGACCCCACCAGCATCCCGTGGGTGCGCTCGTACTTTCCATGGATGAGCGCGGAAAACTTCCACATCGATTTCGCGCTACAGGTGGACCAGCTCACGGTGGTGATGCTGCTGGTGGTTACTGGCGTGGGACTGCTGATTCACATCTACTCTGCCGGGTACATGGAACACGAAGGCGGCTACTACCGCTACTTCAGCTACATCAATTTGTTCATGTTCTTCATGCTGACCCTGGTGATGGCCGAAAACCTGGTGGTGCTGTTTGTGGGCTGGGAGGGCGTGGGACTCTGCAGCTACTTGCTGATCGGATTCTGGTTCCGTAAGAAGTCCGCGGCCGATGCGGGCAAGAAGGCATTCATCACCACGCGGATTGGCGACATGGCGTTTACCGTGGGGCTGCTGTTGGCGTTCTGGACCTTCAAATCGCTGGACTATCAAACGATATTCGCGCAGGCCAAATCGATGCCGGTCGAGGGCTTCGGGCAGGGTGGGGTGCTCACCGCGATCTGCCTGCTGCTGCTGGGCGGGGCGGTGGGCAAGTCCGCGCAGCTTCCCCTGTACGTGTGGCTGCCCGACGCGATGGAAGGCCCCACACCAGTGAGCGCGCTGATTCACGCCGCGACCATGGTGACCGCAGGCGTGTACATGGTCTCGCGCATGAATATCCTTTACGCGCACGCGCCGATCGCCATGCTGGCGGTGGCGGTAATCGGGGCGGCGACCGCTCTGTTTGCTGCCTCGATCGGATTGGTGCAGAACGACATCAAGAAGGTGCTGGCCTATTCCACCGTGTCGCAACTGGGCTACATGTTCCTGGCGTGCGGGGTGGGAGCGTTCGGCGCAGGAGTATTCCACTTGATGACCCACGCCTTCTTCAAGGGCCTGCTCTTTCTCGGCGCCGGCAGCGTGATTCATGCGATGGGCGGCGAGCAGGACATGCGCAAGATGGGCGGTTTGCGCCGCAAAATTCCGATCACCTATTGGACCATGTTCGCGGGGACCGTAGCCATTGCGGGCATTCCCGGTTTTTCCGGTTTCTTCAGCAAGGATGAAATTCTGTTTGAGACCTTCGCGGGACCGTACCGCAACGTCGCCCTGTGGGCGGTGGGCCTTCTCGCCGCGCTGATGACTTCGTTTTACATGTTCCGGCTTCTCTTCATGACTTTCTTCGGCGCGCCGCGCTACGACGAGCACCAAGTTCACGTGCACGAATCGCCGAAGAATATGACCATACCGCTGATTCTGCTGGCGATTTTGGCAGTGGGCGGCGGCTGGTGGGCCCTGCCGGCCATGTGGGGCAGCGAGAATGACTTTGCCAATTTCCTCGCGCCGGTATTCGCGTCGGCTGCCGCCCTGGCGCCGGTGGCGGAGGGCCAGCAACATTCGCTGGAGCTGGGCCTGACGCTGATCGCCACCATCGTGGCTCTCACCGGCCTGCTGATTGCCTGGGGATTTTACATTCGCAGTCCGCAATCGGCGGGCAAGGCAGCCGCGAGCTTCCAGGGCGCACACCGCGTTCTGTTGCACAAATACTACGTGGATGAGCTGTACGGCTTCCTGATCATCCGCCCGCTTTTCTGGATATCCACTAACCTGCTGTGGCATGCCGTGGATGAAACGGTGATCGACGGCACCGTGAATGGTTCTGCCACGGTCGCGCAACGCGTTGGCGGCAGGCTCCGGCGCATTCAATCCGGGAACACCCGCAGCTACGCTTCATGGATGGTGATGGGGGCGATTGGCGTTACCGCGCTATTGCTCGGAGTATGGGAGTGGACTCGCTAGCATGCCGCCACACGGACATTTGCTCTCGGTAATCACCTTTCTCCCGCTGCTGGGAGTTGTGGCGCTGTTGTGTCTGCGCTCGGAAGATCACCTCTGGATGCGCCGCATCGCCCTGGCCACTTCTCTGGCCGACCTGGTCCTCTCTTTGCTGTTGTTGCCCGGGTTTCGTATCGCCGAATCGGGATATCAGTTCCGGGAGATGGGTTCGTGGATTACCGTCCCACCCATCTTTTACAACATCGGCGTAGACGGCATTAGCCTGTTCCTGATTCTGCTGACCACCTTGCTGACCCCGCTGGCGATTCTGTGCTCGTGGGCCAGCATCACCGTGCGGGTCCGCGAATTCTTCATCATGATGCTGGTGCTCGAGGTCGGATTGATCGGCGTGTTCGTGTCGCTCGACCTCTTCCTGTTTTTCTTCTTCTGGGAAGTGATGCTGATCCCCATGTACTTCCTGATCGGCATCTGGGGTCATGGCCGGAAGGTCTACGCCGCGGTGAAGTTCATTCTGTACACCATGTTCGGCTCGATTCTGATGCTGACCGCGATCATCTGGCTGTTTAACCTGACCCACTCGTTCGAATTGCCGGATATTCTCGCGGCGCTGCAATCGGGTGCGGTGCAGGTGCCGTTGAAGACCGAGATGCTCATGTTCGGGGCGTTCTTCCTGGCCTTCGCGATCAAGGTGCCGCTCTTCCCGCTGCATACCTGGCTGCCGGACGCGCACACCGAAGCGCCCACCGCCGGCTCGGTGATCCTGGCAGGAGTGATGCTGAAGCTGGGAACCTACGGCATGCTGCGCTTCTGTCTGCCGCTGTTTCCGGAGGCGGCCCATCGCTTTGCGCCGTTCATTGCCACCCTGGCGATCATCGGGATCGTGTACGGCGCGCTGGTGGCAATGGTCCAGCCCAATATGAAGCGCCTGATCGCTTACACTTCGGTAAGCCACTTGGGATTTGTGGTGCTCGGGATTTTTGCTTTCAGCTCGATTTCGATTCAAGGCGCGATCTACCAGATGGTGAGCCACGGCATATCGACCGGTGGGCTGTTCCTGGTAGCAGGCATGCTCTACGACCGCCGCCACACCTACGAGATCAAAGAGTACGGCGGCCTGGCTACACCGCTACCAAACCTGATGTCGTTTTTCCTTTTCATCTGCTTATCGTCGCTGGCGCTGCCGATGCTGAACGGATTCGTGGGCGAATTCCTGATCTTGGTGGGGGTATTCGAGCAACACCTGGCTTGGGCGGCGTGGGCGACCTCCGGCGCGGTGCTTTCCGCAGTCTACTTGCTATGGATGTATCAGCGGGTGGCGCTCGGCGAAGTGACCGTGGAGCGTAATCATGAGCTGGCCGACGCAACGCCGCGAGAGAAGACCATACTGGCAGTCGTCTCGGTGATGGTTCTGTTCATGGGCGTCGCCTCGCCGATCTTTACTCGCCGCATGCAACCGTCCGCCGAGAATCTGCTCCGCCAAATGGACCGGCCGCATGCCTCGGGTCCGGTTCTGGCTGCACATCCAATCGCCATGCCGCTGGCTGCGCCCGCCGCACCTGCTGCGCCTTCGGAACATGTGGTTCGAGCGGCGGCCGGCACCCAGCGCGCGGTGGCCAGGCATTTGCCGGCGACGGTTTTGGAAAGGGCCCCCTAGCGCCGCCGTGACCGCTCGAATGCACATTCCCTACGAACAACTCGACAACATCTACCGGCTGGCGCCGGAGATCGTGCTGTGCGCCACCGGCATTCTGATCATGCTGATCGACCCATTTACGTCGGCCCCACGCAAGCGGCTGATCGGCTGGCTGGGATTTGTCGGCGCGCTGGGAGCGCTGGCGGCTCTAGGTGTTTCCGCACGTCATGCAGGCCCAGCATATTCCGGTTTGGTGGTAGTGGACGGATTTAGCCTGTTCATGCATGCGATCGTGATTGTGGTGGCTGCGCTGGTGATATTGGGTTCGTTCCGCTACCTGGATGACGAGCGCGTGCAGCGCGGAGAGTACTACGCGTTGGTGCTCTTCGCGGTGACCGGCATGTGCATTTTGTCCGGGGCCAATGAACTAGTGACCGCGTTTCTCGGACTGGAAATGAGTTCGATCGCCACCTACATCCTGGCGGGTTTCCGGCGCGCGTCGATGAAGTCCAACGAAGCGTCGCTGAAATATTTTCTGCTGGGATCGTTCGCCACAGCGTTCTTTCTGTACGGCATAGCGATGGTCTATGGGGCCACCGGGCAGACCGGGATCCCCGCCATCGCCGCGGTGCTGGGGTCCGCTTCGCCCAGTTCCCTGCTGGTGCTGGGCGTGGGCATGATATTTGTGGGCTTGGGCTTCAAAGTGGTGGTTGCGCCATTCCAAGTTTACGCGCCGGACGTTTACGAGGGCGCACCGACTCCAGTCACCGGACTGCTGGCATCGGCGCCGAAAGCTGCTACCTTCGCGCTGATGCTGCGGGTTTTCTACACCTCGTTCAGCACCGTCGTGCCGTTGTGGTTTTGGGCGATATGGATCGCCGCAGTCCTTTCGATGGTCATCGGCAACCTCGCGGCACTGACCCAGACCAACGTGAAGCGCATGCTGGCATACTCTTCGATCGCCCACGCCGGATACATCATGGTCGCCTTCGCTGCATCTACCGCCGTGGGCATGGCGGCGGTGCTGTTTTATCTGGCGGCGTATGCACTCATGAAGCTGGGCGCGTTTTTGGTGGTTACTGAGTTGGGCGGCACCGGCGAGAAGCGGTTGGAGATCAAAGACTATGCGGGGTTAGCCACCCAGCAGCCGGTGCTCGCGGCGTGTTTTTCGCTGTTTCTGTTGTCGTTGCTGGGGCTGCCGCTTACGGGCGGCTTTGTTGGGAAGTTCTACGCGTTTCAGGCGGGGTTGGATTCGCGGTTGGTGTGGTTGGTCGTTATTGCCGCGCTGAACAGTGTGGTTGGCGCTTACTACTACTTGCACGTGATTGTGGTCATGTATTTCAACGATCCGCAGACAGAATTTCCGCCGCGGAATACTGACACCGCGCTAAAGCTTGCGCTCCTGGCTTGCGCCGCCGGGGTGATCTACCTTGGCGTCTTCCCCAGTCGCGTGATGCATTTCGCCTACACTTCAGCTCAGGCCCTGCTCTCCCGCTAGCATCCTCCGGGTTCTCCTGCTTCTCTTACGCTTACTTATGCTGGCGCAGCGTTGGACCGCACGGCGCGGCGCAGGGCGGCCCGTGCTAGCAGGCGGGTGGAATCTAGCGTCGGCAGCGGAGAATTCGAGTCGTTCACTATCAACGGGATCTCGGTACAGCCCAGTATGACCGCATCGCAGCCGTCGTCCTTCATCCGTCCAATCACCCGTTGAAAGTAGGTGATCGCTTCCGGCTGGAAGATGCCGTAGACCAGTTCCTCGAAGATGATGCGATTTATTTCCTCGCGTTCGACGGCGTTCGGGCGGACGTACTTTAGCCCGCAGGCTGCCAGCCTTTCTGGGTACACCTCGCTGTCGACCAGGTAACGAGTTCCGGTCAGTCCCAGGCTATGGAACCCGCGCTCGACGGCTTGCTTGGTGACAACTTCGGCGATGTGCAGCCAGGGCAGCGGCGAGCGCGGCGCGACGTCGGCGAACGCCTGGTGGATGGTGTTGTCGGGGCAGATTAGGAAATCAGCGCCGGTTTTCGCCAGCTTGTTGGCGGAGGAAAGCATCAGATCACCTACGCCCTGCCAGTCGCCGCGATTGATGCACTTCATATAGGCGGCGAGGGAGTGCGAATGCATTGAGACTTCGGGATGATCGTGCCGGCCGAGAAGTTGGGCGCCCTCCATGCAGATGGTCCGGTAACAGAGCGCCGCGCCTTCCGCCGAGCAGGCGACAATTCCGATGTGCTGGGTCATGGTCTTAGGATGCCTTAATCCTTGGCGTTGTCGCACACTCCCCAGGCCCCCCAGGGCAAAAAAAAAGGCCCGTAAGCCTTGCGGCTTTCCGGGCCTGGGGTGCCGAGTCGAGTAGCTAGTATCCGACTTTGGCGAATACGATGGCTAGGGTGAACAGCACCAAGGTCTCGATGAATACCAAGCCAAGAATCATAGCCAGGCGGATCGCTCCGGAGGCCGCGGGGTTGCGCGCCATTCCTTCGCAAGCAGCGGCGGCTACGCGGGACTGGGCGATTCCGCAGAATGCGGCGGCGATGGCCATCGAAAAACCCGATGAAATTACGATCCAGGTGGCCACGTGCTCGGGCGGTTTGCCGGCAGCGGTTTCTTGCGCAAACACCGGAGCGGCAACCAGCGCGGTAACGAATAACATCATAAATAGGCTCGACAGTTTTTTCACTTTTTTCTCCATTTTATAAGTCGCCGCCAGGCGGTGGCTCCCGTCATCCTCAAGCAGCCGGGATCACATTGGCGGCGTATCATGCCGGTGGCTCTAAGGCGATTAGTGATCGTGCGCGGTCGCCATGCCGATATAAATTGCCGGAAGAATGGTAAAGACAAACGCCTGCACCACGGCTACGAACAAGTGCAGGCCAATAAAAAGGCCAGGAAGAACTGCCGGAAAAACGTCGAGCCCCCAGCCAAGGATGGGGTGGTGCGGTCCAACGCTCGCCGACGGCGCGAGCAACAAGCCGAGGAAGATGGTGTAAATCAGCTCGCTCGAGAAAATGTTGGCCCAAAGACGAACGGTGAGCGAGAGCAGCCGGGCAGTATGGCTGATAATTTCCACCGGAAAAATCAGCCAGGCCAGCCACCACACCGGGCCGGCAAAATGCTTGGCATAATTCACCGGGCCATGGCTCTTAAGTCCCGCGAAATTGTAGTAGAGAAAGGTGATGATCGCACAGGCCAGCGGCACGCTGGGGTGTGCGGTGGGAGATTCGAACGCCGGAAACAAGCTAATGGCGTTGGCTAGCAGAATAAAAATGCTTATCGAACCCACCACCGGGAGATAGCTGCGGGCGCCGTGCTCGATGTTGTCGTCAAGCAGGTCGCGAATTCCCAAGCCTTGTGAATTGGTTATGATTCCTTCCATCACTTGCTGCACCGCTCCGGGATTATCGACGGAAATCCGGGGGCGCAGCCACAGAAAGAAGATCACCGCAACGATGAGGGTTGCCAAAGACATGGCCACGAAATTCGGGATCGGATTGGCGGGATCGTTGGCGTGAAGGTGTAGGGCGGAAAGAAGGGCAAGGACCACGCCGCCGAACCACTTATTCAAGAGGACCGTGAACCAATTCAGGTGCTCAGGCATGCTCTGGTGTCACTCCCTGGTGATTTTGAACCAACCGCCACGAGTCGCAGTGCTACGAGCTGTTCCAGTCGCGGATAACTTCGTAAATGCCTTCAATAAACGCGCCCGCGCCTAAGGCCAATAAGCCATAAATGATGCCCAGAAGCGGTATCTGGAGCACTGAAACGCTAGCATATACCGCCAGACCGATCAACAAATAGCGACCTGCGAATTTCAGATAAACACCCGCGGGAACGCGCGGGCTTGCAGGTCCATCGCCTTCTGTCGCCGAGACCACCAGGGCATCCACGCCCAACTTCAGCCAGCGATAGTTCAGCCAAGCGAGCAGTGTGCCGATGGCCACGCCTGCGCCCATGCGAGGCGGTCCGCAAAACGCTACCACGATGGCCGCAGCCAAGCCTACCGCCAAGGTAAGCCAGGCCAGGCGGATCGCGGCCGCAGACTCTACATCACGACTTGGGATTGCCATCTGAGTCCGAAGGATCCGCTTTGCCTGCCTGGAGAAGCACTTGGCGGACTCCCGCGTAGAAGCCAATCGCTCCGAGCACCAGCATGCCCCAAGGCTTGGTCTTCAGCCATCGGTCCAGCAGGAACCCCAGGAAGCCTCCGCCGACAACTCCGCCGACCAAAAGGAATGGCAGTTCTGTGGCGAGCGCGAACTGGCGCGCGATTTGGCCGGGTCGGTTGCTTGATTTTTGATCGGGCATAGATGGAGCTCAGCGTACCGACTCAGCGAAAAAAGTTAATGAATAAAGGGGAGAAGCAATGAATGCGTCGCCAGCCGCAGAAACGGTTCGGGATACATGCCAGCGGCCAGCGTGACCGCCACAGCCACGGCCAAGGCCAAACCCTGCGCCAAGGTGATGATCGGACGCACCGAATCGGTAGGTTCGCGCACCCACATGTTGGCGACCATGCGGAAATAGTAGTACAGAGCCGGAAGGATGTAGGCCACGCCGATGATCGCCAGAGTGGTGTGGCCGGTCTCGATCAGCGCCCACAGAACCATCAGCTTTGCCAGGAAACCGGCGGTAGGCGGAATCCCAACCAGGGACAGCAGGAAGATCAACATCAGCACCGCGGCGCCCGGATTGCGCTCGATCAGCCCGTTTAGGTCTTCGAGGTCGTCACCGATGATGCCTTTGCGGCGCAGCAGGATCACCACCGCAAACGCGCCGGTATTGAAAAACGCATATACCATCAGGTAGAACATTACCGCCTGCAGCCCGCGCGAGTTCAGCGAGCCGTCGAGGTTTACCGCTGCCACCAAGCCCAACAAAACGTATCCGACGTGGGAGATCGAGGAATAGGCCATCAGGCGCTTAATGTTGTTCTGGGTGATGGCCACGATGTTTCCGTAGGTCAGCGACAGAATGGCCACCGCTTCCACCAACGGCACCCACTCGTGGCGCACCGACCAGAAAACGGTGAGGAAAAGCCGCAGCAGCAGCGCAAAACTGGCGGTCTTGGAGGCCACGCTCACGAAGGCCGTGATCGTGGTCGGCGCGCCCTCGTAGACGTCCGGGGCCCACTGGTGAAAGGGAACCGCGGCAATCTTGAAAAACAGGCCGGTGGAAACGGTCACCAGCGCTAGTAACACGAAGAGGTCGTAGGAGGGCCGCTGGGCCACCTTCATCGCAATCACCTGCAGGTTGGTGGAGCCCGGCGGCCCGGAAAGGCCGTAGAGGATCGAGAAACCATAGGCCAGAATGCCCGAACTGAAGGCGCCCAGAAGAACATACTTCATGGCGGCTTCGTTGGAGCGGCGATTCCGACGCAAAAAGCCGGTGAGCACGTAGAAACTGAGGGCCATGGTCTCGAGCCCGATGAACAGCACCACCAAATCGTTGCCGCAAGCCAGGAACATCATGCCCACAACCGCGAAAAGCATCAGGGCGTAATACTCGCCGCCGTGCTCGCCTTCGATATCCATGTAGCGCGCCGAAAGCAAGATCACCAGAGCGGTGGCGGCCAAAAAGATGAATCCGAAAAGTATGAAGAATCGATCGATGACGATCGAGCCGCCGAAGCGCAAATTCAATTCGGAGGCGACCGGATGGAGCAACCACAGCGAAACCCCGCTGAACAGCACGCCCAGCATGGCGGTGAGGGCGTTCCAGGACTTTTGCTTTTCCTCGAGCAGGAAATCGGTCAGCAGTGTCGCCAGACCGAAAAACGCCAGCATCACCTCCGGCAGGATGTATGGAAAATCCTGCTGGGTGCTCGCGAGGGCCGCTGGCCAGTTCGCGACCATCTACTTCCCTCCCTTGCTGGAATACGTCTGAGCGGGAAGGATACTCGCCGATGGTTTTGTTCCGCCGGCCGGTGAAATTAAGGGAGGCGTGGCCGGCACCTGGGAGGGCGCCGTGGGCGGCGCCGTTGACGCTGGCGGGTAGTAGGAGGGATTCACACCTTCCACCAGGTGTCGGACCGGCTTATCGAGCACCTGAAAGAGCGGCGCGGGATAAATCCCGATCCAGAAGGCTAGAAAGACCAGCGGCAAAAGCGTGGCGTACTCGCGGGCGTTCAGATCCGGCAAATTTTCGTTGGCAGGATGAGTGACGGGACCGAACATCACTCGCTGATAAAGCCACAGCAAGTAGGCTGCGCCCAGCACGACTCCCAAAACGCCCCAAGCCGCCCACTGCCATCGCACCTCGAACGCGCCGCGCAAAATCGTGAATTCGCCGATAAACCCGTTCAGCAGCGGCATGCCCAGGGAGCTGAGCGTAACGATCATGTACACCGCGGCAAAATTCGGCATGGGCGTGGACAGCCCGCCAAATTCGGAAATCAGCCGAGTGTGGCGGCGTTCGTACAACACGCCAACGATTAAGAACAGCGCGCCGGTGGAAATACCGTGATTGATCTGCTGGATAATGCTTCCGGAAAGTCCCAACGGGGTGAGTGCGAAAATTCCCAGGGTGCAGAAACCCATGTGGCTCACCGAAGAATAGGCGATGAGCTTCTTCATGTCCTTCTGCATCATGCACACCAGCGCGCCGTAGACGATGCCAACCAGGGATAAGCCCACCAGGAAGCCGCGATACTTCATCACCGCATCCGGAAACATCGGCACCGAAAAGCGCAGGAAACCGTAGGTCCCCATTTTCAGCAGGACGCCAGCGAGGATAACCGATCCGGCGGTGGGTGCTTCGGTGTGCGCGTCCGGGAGCCAGGTGTGGAACGGGAACATGGGAACCTTGATGGCAAACGCGAAGAAGAATCCCCAGAACAGCCACTTTTCCAAACTGCCGAATTGCGCGGTGAACGGGTGCAACAGAATTTCGCGGATGTCGAAGGTTCCTCGGCTGGTGTAGATCGCCAGAATCGCCAACAACATCAAGACCGACCCGGCCAAAGTGTAGAGGAAGAACTTAATCGCGGCATACAAGCGGCGTTCGCTGCCCCACACCCCGATCAGGAAATACATGGGAACCAGCATCACTTCCCAGAACAGGTAGAACAACACGAAATCGAGAGACATGAAAACGCCCAGCATACCGGTCTGCAACATCAATAGCAGGATGTAGTATTCCTTTTCGCGCTTGCGGATGGCGCTCCAGGACGAAAGGATGGCGATTGGGCCCAGGATGACGGTCAGCATGACCAACAGGAAGCTCAGACCATCCAGGCCCAAGGTGTAGTGCGCGCCAATCGACGGGATCCACGGCAGGTCTTGCACGAATTGGAAGGGCGCCGCGCTCTGCGACTGGAATCTCCACAACAGCGGGAGTGCCACCACCAGTCCGAGTAATCCGAAGAGGTTGCCGATCCAGCGGCTGGCGTTCGCGTTGCCGCGCGGCACGAAGCACAGCAAGACTGCGCCCACCAGCGGCGTGAAGAGGATGGTGCTTAAGATATGGTTGTCGGAAAAAAGCATGCGTCCGTGCCTCGCCTTCTGAAAAACGCCTCAGAAAATCTACGAATGCAAATGCAAAACCCAGAAATAATAGGTCAAAAAGCCCACCAGCCCGATGACGATCACCAGCATGTAGGTCTGCACCAGGCCGGTCTGGAACATGCGCGCCACCTGGCTGACCAGCCAGATCAACCGTGATGCTAAGCTCACCGAACCGTCAACGATCCAGGTGTCCCACCACATCGATATGCGAGAAATGGTGCGGGTGAGCCAACCCGCGCCGTCGACACCCAGTCCGTTGATTACCGCGTTGTCGAAACTGCCCAAGCTGCTGGCCAGGTCCTTGGTGCGATTCACAAACATCGCGTCGTAAATTTCGTCGACGTAATACTTGTGGTAGACCAGCCGGTACAGCCCGTGGATATGCGAGGTGATCTTTTCCGGCAAATCGACGCGCTTGCAATACAGATACCATGCGAACAGAATGCCCAGGAGGACCAAGCCCTCGGAAAGCAGCATCAGCTCGATTTCACCCAAATGCGCCTGGGCCGCCTCCCCGCCGGTGACCCGCGCCTCTTGTGCCGAGGTGATCATCGGCGCGAGAAAATGCACGAAATGATTACTGCCGCGAAGAATTTCGGGCCAGCCGATCCAGCCGCCGAAAATCGATAGTCCCGCGAGAATGATCAGCGGAATGGTCATCGACTTTGGCGATTCGTGGATATGGTGTTCGATGTCGTGAGGCACCCGCGACTTTCCATGGAAGGTGAGAAAGATCAGCCGGAACATGTAAAAGGCGGTCATGCCCGCGGTGAAATATCCCACCAGCCACAGCAGCAAGCCGTGCTCGTAAACTTTGCCGAGGATCAGGTCTTTGCTCAAAAATCCGGCGAACGGAAAGATTCCGGCAATGGCCAACGTGGCGATCAGCATGGTCCAGTAGGTAATCGGTATTTTCTTGGCCAGGCCGCCCATCCGGCGCATATCCTGTTCGCCGGACATGGCGTGAATCACGCTGCCCGCGCCCAGGAAGAGCAGGCCTTTGAAGAACGCGTGGGTCATCAGGTGGAAGATGCCCGCACTGAAGGCGCCCACGCCGCAGGCCAGGAACATATAGCCAAGCTGCGAGACGGTGGAGTAGGCCAGGACTTTCTTAATGTCGTTCTGAACCACACCGATGGTGGCGGCAAACAACGCAGTGGCCGCGCCGATTCCAGCGACTATTTCCATCGCGACCGGGGCGTGCTGGAAGATGGCGTTGGTGCGGGTAACCATGTAAACGCCTGCAGTCACCATGGTCGCCGCGTGAATCAACGCACTGACCGGGGTCGGCCCTTCCATCGCGTCCGGCAGCCATACATAGAGCGGAATCTGCGCGGACTTGCCGGTGGCGCCGACGAAGAAAAGCAGCGCAATCGCGGTGAGTACTGGGGCGCCTACTGGCAAATGGGACGCGATGAGCGCGGGAGTTATGTCCGTGAAGCGAATCGTCCCCAAAACAGCAGAGGTGAGGAAAATTCCCAGCAGAAATCCAGCGTCGCCGATGCGATTCACAATGAACGCCTTCTTTCCTGCGTCCGAGGCCGATTTTCGAAGGAAATAAAACCCAATCAGCAAATAGCTGCACGTGCCCACGCCTTCCCAGCCCACAAATAGCAGCAACAGATTATTTCCCAGGACCAGCATGAGCATGGAAAACATAAACAGGTTCAAGTACCCGAAGAAGCGGTAGTAGCCGCCTTCATGCGCCATGTAGCCGGTGGAATAGATGTGGATCAGCAGGCCGACGCCGGTGACCACCAGAATCATCACCGCGGACAGTGGGTCGAGCAGGAATCCCCAGTCGGCGACGAAACTGCCCAGCGCACCCGACTGCAAGTGATATGTCCCCGCGGGCACCCATTCGAACAGGATCACTTGGGCCACGCGCTGGTTGGCGGGCCGGGCGACCAGCTCCAGGAAAGCACCGCAGGCGAAGAAGAACGAAATGGCGACGCTGCCGACGCAGATTGCGTTGATCACTGGCTGGGGCAGCTTGCGTCCCAAGAACAGCATTAGCGCCGCGCCGACGAGCGGGTACAGCGGGATGGTCCAAATATGCGCCAGGAAAAATGGCAGCAATTCTTGGGTTGTGGGCAGCGAATCTACCATTTCAAGATGTCCATCTCATCCGCCAGCACCGTTTCCCGGTTGCGGAATAGCGCGATAATAATTCCCAAGCCTACCGCCGCTTCCGCGGCTGCGTCGGTGATGATAAAGATCGCAAACACCTGGCCGTGCACGCTGCCAAACATTCGGGAGAAGGCCACCAGATTGATGTTTACGGCGTTCAGAATTAGCTCGATGGACATCAAAATCACGATCACGTTGCGGCGGGTGAGCACTCCGATCACGCCGATGATGAGCAGCGCCAGGCTCAGAAAGATGTAGTGGCTTACCGGGATCACGCGTCCCTCCGCTTGGCCATCAGTACCGCTCCGACCATGGCGACCAGCAGCATGATCGAAGCGATTTCGAACGGGAGCATATAGGTTTGGAACAGCGATGTGGCTACCTCGGCGGTGTTGGGAGGCAGAGACTGAGGAACCGCTGTGGAGTTGAAGATAGACGCGTCGAGGTGGGTCATCAGCAGCAACTGCCCGCCCAATACGACCGTCAGCAGCACCGCCAGCCATAGTTGTTTGCTGAACTGGCGCTGGCGAGCGGCTACATCCAGGTTCACCAGCATGATGACGAAGACGAATAAGACCATGATCCCGCCGACGTACAGGATCACCTGCACGATGAACAGGAACTCCGCGCGTAACTGCAGATAAATTCCTGCGGTCGCCAGTAACGCGCCGATCAGGAAAATGGCGGAGTGCACTACGCTGCGGCCTACTACCATCAAAATCGCGCTGACGATCGCCAGGCCGGCGAAAAAATAGAAGAGACCATATTCGAGAGGCATGGAGGTGGCCATTTAGTCTCCACCTACGAGGTCCACTGCAGCGGCCGCGGCGGCAGCAGCGGCTTGGTCCCGGTCGCGCCGGTCGTTGAGCGTGATCAGCCACGCGGCCACGCCGATGGTTGCCAGCAGCGTGAGTCCAAAGGCCGCAAAAGCGTTCCATCCCAATTGCTGGCGCAAGATCTGGGCGATTCCCACGCCCATTACGTTGGTCAGCGCCAGGGGGATTAGGAATTGCCAGCCCAGCCGCATCAATTGATCGAAGCGGTAACGCGGGAAGGTAAACCGGAACCACAGGAAGCCATAGAGGTATGTCAACACTTTGGCCAGGAACCAAAACGCACCGTGGATTCCGGGCATCGCGGCAGGAACGAAGAGCGACCCAAACATTACCGCGGTGAGAACCAGGAACAGCCCGCCGACCAAAACCATCACCAATTTCTGAATCGGCACGGGTTGGCGAGGCGCGCGCCAGAAACAGTAGCCGCCGATGCCTAGGAAGAGAAGTGCCGGGAAGATATCTATAATCTCGATGGGAGTGCCGAGGACACGACCATGAAAGCTGGCCAAGGGACGCAACCAGCCGCCGAGAAATAGAGTCGTGGCGATTCCGGCGACTACGATCATGTTGGCGTACTCCGCCAGGAAATACAGTGACCAACGGAAGCCGCTGTATTCGGTCATGTAGCCGGCGACCAGTTCCGATTCCGCTTCCGGCAAGTCGAATGGGGCGCGGTTGGTCTCGGCGATGGAAGCGACCAAGTAGATGAAGAAGCCGCAGGGCGCGAAGAAAATAAACCAAGCGCCGGCTTGATCTTGCGCTTCGACCAGAGATTTCATGGAGAGCGATCCGCCCAGCAACAGCGCGGAAACCAGAGCGAGGCCCGCTGCGGTTTCGTAGCTCACCAATTGCGCTGCGCTGCGCATGGCGCCCAAGAGCGAGAAGTGGCTGTTGGACGCCCAGCCGCCGAGCACGATGCCGTAAACGCCCAGGGAGCTGATCGCCAGAATGAAGAGCAAGCCGATGTCCAGGTCGGCGATCTGGAAGACCGGGCCAAACGGCAGCGCGGCGTAGGCCAGCAGCGCCATCGTTACGCTGATCAGCGGCGCCAACAGGAAAATGATCTTGTCGGCTTTCTCCGGGACAATATCTTCTTTGATCAGAAGCTTTAGGGCGTCGGCGATAGGCTGCAGCAGGCCGTGCGGACCCACCCGCATCGGACCTAAGCGCGCTTGCATGTCGGCCATTACTTTGCGTTCGAGCAGCACGATGTATCCGGCCAACAGCGGCAGGACCAGCACGATCACCATGCCGTAGAACACCGGCAACAGGTACGGCATGATCGCATGTAGAGTGGCGTGGTTCATTTCCCTTTGCCGTTCAAGAGTTCTCTTTCTATTTCTATCCTGCATGCGCGAAACATAATGCAACCGCTAAAATCCGCACCCTTAAAGACGAAGGGTGCGCCACCCGGATGCGCTACCGATCCACTTCCCCGAGCACGATATCGATGGTGCCAATGATAGCTACCACGTCTGCCACCAGGCTGCCGCGCGCCATTCTATCGAACGCCTGCAAATTGATGAAGCTGGGCGGCCGCACCCGCACCCGGTAGGGCTGGGTGCTGCCATCGCTCACGATGTAGTAGCCCAGTTCGCCCTTGGGCGCTTCGATCGAGTGATAGACCTCGCCGGGAGGCGGCTTTAGTACCTTGCCAATCCGCGCCATAATCGGTCCGGCGGGAATATTTTCGATGGCTTGCAGGCAAATCAGGCGCGACTGGCGCATCTCTTCCATGCGCACGATGTAGCGATCGTAGGTGTCGCCCGATTGGGCGATGGGAACTTCAAATTTGTACAGATCGTAGGCCGCGTAGGGCATGGCCTTGCGAATGTCCCAGTTCACGCCGCTAGCGCGGAGGACCGGGCCGCTGACCCCGAGGGCGATGGCGTCTTGCGCGGACAATATGCCAACACCTTTGGTGCGGCCCACCCAGATTCGATTTTCGGTGAGCAGCGTCGAATATTCATCGATCTTGTGTTCGAAGTCGACGCAGAAGCGCTTCACTTCCTCTTCGAAGCCGTCGTAGGTCTCATATTGCAGGCCGCCAATACGAAATGCGTGGGTGGTGAGGCGCGCGCCGCAATACTTTTCGAAAATCTTCAGGATTTCTTCACGTTCGCGGAAACAATAAAAAACCGGGGTGAGCGCGCCAATGTCCAGAGCGTGAGTGCCCAGCCACACCAGGTGGCTGGCGATGCGCTGCAGTTCGGTGAGGACGGTGCGCACCACGCGCGCGCGGATGGGCGCTTCGGCGCCCAGGAGCTTTTCTACCGCCTCGCAGTAGCCCAGACCATTGGAGACCGCGGCGACGTAGTCCATGCGGTCGACGTACGGCGCGAATTGCTGATAGCTGCGATGCTCGGCGATCTTCTCCACGCCGCGGTGCAGGTAGCCGATGATGCATTCGGAGTCAACTACGCGCTCGCCGTCGAGTTTGAGTTTCACGCGGAGCACGCCGTGAGTCGACGGGTGCTGCGGACCCATGTTCAAAATAATTTCGTCGGCTCCCAGGACGGTGGAGCTGACGCCAGGCGTTCGTTCGATGTAGGTATCGGCCATTTGGCTCGCTAGAGATTTCCTAGTGCTGGTTCCCTATTGCCCGCTTTCGATTCCGAGATTTTCGCGTACCCAGTCTTGATCTTGCTTCAAGATGTCGTAGTCCTTGCGCAACGGGAAGCCCTGCCACTCGTCGGGCAACAGGATGCGGCGCAGATCGGGATGGCCATCGAAGTGAATCCCGAACATATCGTAGGCCTCGCGCTCCATCCAGTTCGCTACCGGCCAGATTCCGGTGACGCTGGGAACACTTTCATTTTCTCCCGCGTGCACCTTGAGGCGCAGGCGCTCGTTCTTGGCGAAGGAATAGAGATTCCACACCACGTCGAAGCGCTTTTCGCGCTTGGGCCAGTCGACGGCGGTCAGGTCGGTGAGAAAATCGTATTTTTCTTGGTCGCGGAAATAGCGGGCGAGGGTTAGCAGCTCTTTCGGGTCGACCACCAGGATCGATTGCTTGCGATCGATCCATGCTTCGCGAATGGAATCGCCGAACGTTGCTTTCAACTTGGTCACAAATTCGTTTTCCAGCGGCACCGGCTTCGGCGGCGGCTCTTTCGGCGCGGCTGGAACGGCGGGCTTGGCCGCTGCTGTAGCAGGGGCTGCGGGTTTGGCGGGCGGGGTGGCCGGGGCTGCGGCCCCGGCAGGGGGCGCGGCTGGTTTCGGTGGAGCAGCAGCCGGCGCCGCTGGGGTGGCGGGCTGTCGGCAGGGGAGCTGCAGCCACCGGCGGAGGGGGCGCGGCGACCGCCGCGGGCTCCTGCGGCTTATCCGGCGCGGCGCCTGAGGGCGCCTCGGCCGGCTTGTTCTTGGCGTCCTTTTCCGTTGGGTCGTCTGTCATGGCGTTGAACGATCTGCGTTACGCTGGCCGTGCTCTTCGCATGCTTTTCCGCCCAACCCTGCAGCGGGCAGACTTTCCGAGTCCCTCATCATATTCGAGTGAAGCCACAACGGAAACGGTTCTGACCCTGCGAACGACCGGCTAAGGGGTGCTTCACACCCAGTCCAGCGCGCCCTTCTTGAAGAGCCAAACATACCCCACCAGCAAAATTCCGAGAAATACAAACATCGTGAGCAGCCCGTAGACCCCCAGCGCGCCGTACTTCACCGCCCACGGAAAAAGAAAGACCGTCTCCACGTCGAAGATAACAAATAGAATTGCGATGATGTAGTAGCGCACCGAGTAGCGGCCGCGGGCATCGGATTCCGCGGGAATGCCGCATTCGTAAGGCTCCAGGCGGGCGCCGATTTTCTGCATCTCCGGGCGGATGAACTTGAAAACGAAGAGCGAAACGGCTGGAAACGCCGCGGCAAGCAGCGCAAAAATGAAGACCGGGATGTATTCGCCGGGCATGGCCTAATTTCCGCACGAATCGTAACATAGGCGTCAACCATGGGCCATAGGGTTGCGCGTTGGCGGCAAAGTTCGCAGGTTCCGGCCGGTAGGGCTGGGACCGGCGGTCGTTGCCCGTTGACTCCGCGCCGGAATCGGGATTTTGCTTCCGTCTGCGATATGATCGCGATCATCCAAACTTCACTTCGCTACCGCCGCATTCGCCGATGAAAAAAACCCTGGGGGTCCGCCAAAATGCGCGGCCGCGTGGGCTGATGCTATGTGTCCTTCTCTCCGGCGCGGCGGGGCTGATCTATCAGGTGGCGTGGACTAAGGCTCTCGGCCTGGTGTTTGGGCACGCAACGTACGCCATTGCTACGGTGCTGGCGGCGTTCATGGCGGGACTAGCGGTGGGCAGCGCATACTTGGGGCGCTGGAGCGAGCGCCGTCCGCCGGCGGGGCTGGTTAGGCTCTACTCGCAGATGGAACTGATCTGCGCGGTGTCGGGCGCGCTCTCACTGGCGGCCCTGGTCGCGGTTCGAGCGCTCTTTGTTGCTGCGTATCCGCTCGCGGGCGGCTGGCAGCCCTTGCTGGTGCTGTTGCGGTTCGTTGGGGCCTCGGTGGTTTTGTTCGTTCCCACATTTCTGATGGGCGGCACGCTGCCGATACTGGTCAGCGCCCTGACGCGGAGTTCTGACGAACTGGGGAAGCGCGTGAGCGGCCTGTACTGGATGAATACCCTGGGCGCGGTGGCCGGAACGCTCGCCTGCGGATTCTTTCTGCTGCCGGCGCTCGGATTGCGTGAATCGGTACTTTGCGCGGTTGCGCTGAACCTGGTGGCCGCTGGCCTCGCTTGGCGGATTGGCCGGCCCGGAGCCGGGCCCGCTTCTACTGTTGCTAGTGCTGCTGCGAAACCGGCTGGCCGGGCGGGGACGCCGGCGTTGACAGTCGGAGGCGCCAATGGCGATACCGGCGTGGTTGGGTCGGAGCGGAATTTTAGGTTTCTGCTGGTTGCCTTTGGGGTGGTCGGCGCGACGGCATTTGTTTACGAAATTGCCTGGACACGTCTGCTGGCCATTTCTATCGGCAGCTCAACCTACGGCTTCGCCATCATGCTCGCGACGTTCCTCGCCGGGACGGTGATTGGGAGTGCCTCTTTTGCCCGTTTTGCGGCCGCTCCCGGAGCAGCGGGCAGGGCCGGCGGAGAAATTACCCTAAGCACGTTTTCGCGGACCCAGACGTTCACCGGGTTGGCCGCCACTTCTTCCCTCGTTCTGTTCCACTGGATCCCGCGGATCGTTCCGGGGATGCTGCGCGCGACGCACGATACTTTTCCGGGGCTGATCTTGGCGCAGTTCGCCACCAGCGCGCTCACGGTGCTGCCCATTGCGATCGTGTTTGGCTATAATTTCCCCGCCGTGGTGGTGCTGCTCGGCGGCAGTCGCGCCCCCGGAGACTCGCATTCAACGCTGGTCGGCAAAGCCTACGCCGCAAACACCGCCGGTGCGATCGTTGGCTCGATCGCCGCAGGTTTCTGGCTGGTTCCGTGGCTGGGGAGCTTCCGCGCGATCGCGGTGACCGCAACCCTGAATCTACTCCTCGCTGTGGCGCTGGAATTCCGGGCAGTCCCGCGGCGGATGGCCTTGCAGGCGGCCAATTTTGTACTGATCTGCGCGACGATCGCGGTGGCTTCGTCTTCCTTTTTCTACAATCGCGCGCTGCTCTCACTTTCCGCAGTGCTCTACGGCAATTCGTATCAGGGGCACCTCACCCTGCCGGAAATTGCGGCCACCAACGAGTTGCTATTCATGGCCGACGGCGTCAATTCGTCGGTTGCAGTATTTCAATCCGATAACTATCTCTCGTTGCGCGTCGACGGAAAAGTGGACGCATCGACTGGCGACGCGCGGACCCAATTGATGTTGGCGCATCTTGGCGCCGCGTTTCATGCTGCGCCGCGGCGCGTTTTGATCGTGGGTTTCGGCAGCGGCATGACTGCCGCAGCCGTCGCACGATACAAGGACGTGGAAAAAATCGACTGCGTGGAAATCGAACCCGATGTAATCCGGGCGTCGCCCTATTTCGAAAACCTGAATCAAGGGGTGCTAGCCGACCCGCGCATGCGCGTATTTTTTGAAGACGCGCGCAATTTCTTACTGACTTCGCGCGAGCAGTACGACCTGATTATTTCCGAACCGTCCAACCCCTGGATGGCCGGGGTCGCTACGCTTTTCACCACCGAATATTACGCCTCGGTGCGCACCCATCTCGGGCCGGGAGGCATGTTCGTGCAATGGGTGCAGGGATACGAGATTGCCCCGGCCGATTTGCGCATGGTGATTGGCACCCTCGCCGCGCACTTTCCCGAGGTGACGTTGTGGCACGGCGAAGGGACCGACTTGCTGCTGCTCGCCCGCGTCGCCCCAGTTCCCTTCCGGTTCGATCGTCTGCGAGCGCTGTGGCGCGATCCTGCGCTCCACAAAGACTTTGAGGCGCTGGACATCCACGAGCCGGAAGGCTTTACGGCATATTACTTGCTGAGCGATGCGGAGCTACGCCAGCTGTCAGCGGGAAGCACTCTAGAATACCGACGATCGGACGATACTGGAATACGATGCGCCGCGGACGCTGCTGGCGCATGGTCTGGGCGAGGCCAATCAAGAATTAATCGGACGCTTCCGCAACCGCCCGCTGCCGCCAAATCTCGCGCCCAGCGAAACCGTGGCGGCGCTGAATGCCGGCGTGGCAGTTGACCTCGACCTCAGTGATAGCCTCGGCACACAGAAGTTTCTCGCGGCACTAGATTTGTTTCCGGACTCGCCGGAGCGCGAAATGGCGCTGGGAAGATTCTCGATGAGCCAGAACTTTCTGAAGGACGCGCATATCGCGCTGCAAGCCGCGGTGGGGCTCGCACCCCATTCGCCTGACGCGCTGCACTGGCTGGCGGTTGCCGATCACCGTATGGGACAGGAAGCCGCGGCCGATCTACTCCTCGCCCAAATCTTGGCCGCCAATCCGACCAACCCCGAGGCGCTCACGGATCGGTTGGAATTTGCCGCCGATCGCAATGATTTCCAAACCGCGTTGTACACGCAGCTCGATCGAATGGTGCTCATGGGCGATCCGCCGGCTTCGGAATACTGCCGCCTGGGCGCTATTTGGGAGAAGATTCCAAACCTGGCCGAAGCGGAGCCGGTGTTGTTGAAGGGGCTCTCGAAGGACCCGTATAGCTACGCCTGCCATCTTGAGCTCGGCGAGCTGTATCGAGAAGAAAAGCAACTCGCCCCGGCGCGTCAAAACTTCGAGTGGGTGGTGCGATTCTTTCCGGAGCTAGATCCGACGATCTTTCGCTCGCTCGCAGGAATCGACCTGATGCTCGGGGATCGTCGCGCCGCTCGCGCCACACTGAACGAAGGCCGTCGATTGTTTCCCGAGGACACCGAATTGCAGAAGGCCGTTGCTGCAGAATAATTAACCCGTGGACGGCTTGGTCTAAACGCCCGCTCTTCCCAAAACCGGGATCAGAAAAGACACGAGCGAAAAACCGTAGACCGACGAAAGTGACGCTCGTAGCGCCGACGTCCGGGCGGCGTGGCACCGACGCGCCGTCGGTGCGCAACCATGCAGATCGGCTTCGGCGGACAACCGCGCGTCGTCGCCAAGCCACGCTCACGAGGCTAGCCGTCCACTAGTTCTTTAGCGCGCTGCGTGGCCTTCACTACTGCTTTGATCAGCGTCACGCGCAGCTTGCCTTCTTCCAGTTCCAGAATGCCGTCGATGGTGCAACCGGCCGGGGTGGTCACCGCGTCCTTGAGCAGCGCGGGATGATCTCCGGTGTCCAGCACCTGTTTCGCGGCGCCCAGGAGCATTTGCGAGGCAAGTAACGTCGCGACGTCGCGAGGCAGCCCCACTTTCACGCCGGCTTCCGCGAACGATTCCAGAATGATGAAGGCGAAGGCTGGTCCGCTCGCGGAGAGCCCGGTGACCGCGTCCATCAGCCTCTCGTCGACCACCACGGTGCGCCCGACCGCGTCAAAAAGGGCCCGCGCCAATTCCAAATCACTCGGACGCGCAAATTTTCCTTTGCAAATGCCGGTCATCCCGGCACCCACCGAGCAAGGCGTGTTAGGCATCGCGCGCACCACTGCCGTTTCGGTCTGCAGCGCGCTCTCAATCGCTTGGGTGTGGACCGACGCAGCCACGGAAATCAAAAGTTTCTTCGCATTCACTACCGGGCGGATTTCTTCAAGAACCGAGCGCATCACCTGCGGCTTAACGCAAAGCAGAATGACGTCGGCTTTCTCTGCCGCAGCACGATTGTCGGTGGAGACCTTAATGCCTAGGGATTCGCTCAGTGCACGGGCGCGATCGGCATGCGCGACCGTCCCCACCACTTGGCTCGCCGAAACCAGACGCTGCGCGCGATAAGCACGGATCAGCGTGCCGCCCATCTTGCCGGCGCCGAGTACTGCGAAAGTTTTTCCCGCGAATGCGTTTTTCATGGTGAATGCATTCTGGATAAGTTTGGCGCGGAGGTCAATCGAGGAGTAGCTCTGCGCCCAACGCACACCCGGTCGTGGCTTCGAGCCGTGCGTCGTGTCAGCGAGCTAGTCTCCGTTTGGACATTCTGGCAACTCCGTTTCAGAACTCGTGTTTAAATTAGGACTGAGGAAAGCGAGGGGCTGCTTCATGAATTTTCGTAACCGAAGAATTCTCCTGCTCGGCGCGATTGGCCTTCTGGTATGCGGCGTCGTTTGGCGCCGGTCGACGGCCCGGCCCGTTCTGGCATCCCCGAGTTCGAACCACGCGGGCACGCAATCCGCTTCGCTGGAGTTCGGCGGACGCACTCGCACCTATTTGCTTCATGCCCCGATCGCCGCCGACGCCGAAACACCTCTGCCCGTTGTCTTTGTCCTGCACGGCGCCACCCAGAGTGCCTCAAGCGCCGAAAGAATGTCCGCTATGAGCGACAAGGCTGACCACAACCACTTCATTGCGATCTATCCCAGCGGAACCGGCCGTCTGAGCGGAGTGCCCTTCTGGAATGCCGGACGATGCTGCGCTTACGCGCTCGCGAATCAGGTCGACGATATCGGTTTCTTCCGCGCGCTGATCGACAAACTGGAGCGCGACCACACCGTCGACCGCAAACGTATCTACTTCACCGGTATCTCCAACGGCGCGGCGATGTCCTATCGCGTCGCGTGCGAAATGTCCGATCAAGTCGCAGCCATTGCTCCAGTGGAAGGCGCGCTCAACATTGATTGTCGCCCGTCGGTGCCGGTCTCGGTGCTGATATTCCACGGTACCTCCGACCGTCTGGTACCGTTCAGCTCGGTGGCCCACGCCGTCGATTTTTGGGTGAAACACGACGGATGCTCAGCCATTCCTGAGCATCAGGAAACCGCGGAAGTTCACGTCGATAAATACTCCGGATGCCAGGACGGAGACGAAGTCACTCTCTACGCCATTCCAGGTGGACACCACATGTGGCCCGGCCTCGCGATCAGCGGCAACGACGTTCCCGCCACAGATCTGATTTGGTCCTTCTTCGCCGCGCACCCAAAGCCTTAAATTCTTTCCGCCGCCTGTCCGACCGAGCGGCGAGCTCGCACTGGCGACGGTGGTGGTAGGGACAGAGGTACTCTGCGCCCACCGCACGTATCCGGACGGGCGGGGATTAGCGCATCCGGCCCTTAGCGCAGAGAGTTAGCGTCGAAGCGCAAAGGAATTATGGGTAAAGCGATCCCGCTTGACTGCTTCGCGCACACGGCGCCGCCCAGCTAACGCGTTCTCCCAGCTTTGTATCGGGGGCCCGGCCGTCTGCCCCGGGTTCTCCTTGGTCGCTCGTCTGCCCTCCATGCCCTCCGCCGGCGAAAAACTTCCACCTTGGTTCGGGCACTTCGCAGCTACGACACGACCGTCCGACTCCCTACCAGCGTTCATGTCGAAATTGTGGCTCATCACCTTCCTCGACCGACCCGCTCACCGCTTCGTGTGGGGTGCTGGTAGGGCCTCCCGGTTCTCGCGCGTGGAGGTTCCATGCATGTCGATAGAAAGCGCCGGCATCTTGATTTCCCGCTATTTCGCGGCTCGATACCCCGCCTACCTGTGCCCCGGTCAACGCTTCGTGCCCAGCCTTACGACTGTCCACCCACGACTCGGAGTCGGTGCGGCTCGCTAGGCCTTCACGTGCGGCTCTTTCATCCGCTCCTCCACGCCGGTTTTTCCCGGCGCACCTACTCGTAGCGCAGGGCGATATTGGGATCGACGCGGGTGGCGCGGCGGGCCGGAATGTAGCAGGCGAACAAAGATACAGTCGCGAGTAGTAGCGTCACTCCGGCGAGGGTTATCGCGTCGGTGGGGCTTATGCCGAAAAGCATGCTGGCCATCAATCGGGTCAATCCGAACACCGCGGCCAACCCGATCCCCACGCCGAGCATGACCATCTTGCCCGCATCGCCCAATACCAACCGCAAGACGTTTCCTCGCTCCGCTCCCAAGGCCATGCGAATTCCGATTTCGTGGGTGCGCTGGCCGACAATGTATGAAATTACCCCGTAGATCCCGATCGAAGAGAGCACCATCGCAAGGACCGCAAACACCCCCAGCAGAACCATCGCAAAGCGCTTCGCCGCCAGCGAATCGGCGATCACCCCGCTCATCGATTCCGCCCCGTAGACCACGATCTGATTGTTCACCCCGGCCACCGCATGGCCGATCGAATCCATCGCGGAAAGCGGCGCCGCACCGGTTCGCACCACCGCGTCGGTGTTGTGAGCGATCAACGACAGAGCGGAGTCAGGAACCTGCGAAATCGGAAAATAACACTGCGCCTGAATGGACTGCGCGGCGTCGGAATCCAATCCCCATTGCTTAACGTGCCCCACTACCCCGACGATCTCGGCGGTCTTATTGATGATGTCGAAATTGACGTGCCTGCCGACGGGGTCTTTGTCCCCGAAAGTGAGCTTGGCAAACTGATCGTCGATCACAATTACGAACGGGGAATTTTCGTTGTCGGATTCGGTCAGGAACCGGCCGCGCTTCAGCGGAGTGTTCATGACCTTCAAATAATCGGCTTGGGTCGCGTAGAAAATCGTCTGTTTCATCTGCGACTGCGAAGCTGGTTTGGCCTCTCCTTCCATCCAAAAGGGCAGCTCGGAATCATCGGACATCGGCATGGATCCGACGGTCAAGGAAACAGCTCGGACTTCTGGAAGAGCGCTGATGGCTTCATGAAGCTGCCGATAAGCGGCACGGATGGCCACCGGCGAAGCGCCCAGCGGTTGAGAGGACGCGAGGCTAAAGCTGGCCACATTGTGTGGGTCAAATCCCGGATCGGTTTTCCATAGTTTTGCCATGCTGCGAACCATCAACCCGGCTCCGACGAGCAGTACCAAGGCCAGCGCCATCTCTACGGCCACAAAGATCGTCTGGGTGCGGTTGCGCGCCCCGCTCCCACCGCGTCCCGTTTCCTTCAACGTTTCGCGAATTCCCGACCGGGAGGCCTTGAATGCCGGAACCAACCCGAACAGAATTCCGGCCGCGAGGGAAACGCCGAAAGTGAACAGCAGCACGCGCCCGTCCAGATGGATCTCCTGGGCGCGCGGCAGAGCTCCCGGCAGCAACTTGATCGCTGCCTCGGTGCACTCCGCAGCAATCAGCAGGCCGAGTGCACCTCCCGCCATCGCGAGCAAAATACTCTCGGTAAGGAGTTGCCGGACCAAACGCCCTGGGCTGGCACCCAGCGCGGTGCGAACCGCGAATTCCCTGCTCCTTCCGGTCGCTCGGACCAAAAGCAGATTGGCGACGTTGGCGCAGGAAATCAGAAGCACGAAGCCCACCGCGGCAAGCAACATCAGCAGAAACGGCCGAATGTCTCCAACCACATTTTCTTTCAGAGACACTAGTGCGATCCCCGAACCCTTATTGGTATCGGGATAGACCTCGGACAAATGCGCCGCGACGCCACTCATGTCCGAATTGGCCTGCTGCAGAGTGACTCCCGGATTCAGCCTGCCCACCGCGTCCATGCCCAAGCTGGTGGACCGGCTGCGGAACAGTGCATCGTTCCACTGTCCGATGGGCGTATACACTTCACTGTTGTTGTGGAAATTGCCGGACTGATAATGAAAGCCCGCGGGAATCACGCCGACGATGGTGTACAGCGTACCGTTCAGAGCGACAGACTTTCCTACTGCGTCCGGCGCCGAACCGAACTTTCGTTTCCACAGCCCTTCGCTAATCACCGCGACCGGCGCGGCGCCCACTTGGTCTTCCGGCTCGGTGAATAATCGGCCCGCCACCGGATTGACACCCAGGAGAGGGAAGAAGGTTGCCGAGACCATCTCTGCCCTCAAGCGTTCGGCGTTGCCCATTCCGGTAAGGTTGAAATTCTCCTCACGGAACGCTGCCAGCGCGGAAAAAGAATGGCTATCGTGCTGCCAGTCCAGGAAATTCGGATACGAAATGCTCAAGTGCTCAAAATCCGCATCGTGGGCGTACACCGCCACCAACTGGTCCGGATGGTCGTAGGGCAACGGATTCAGCAGTACTCCGTTCACCACCGAAAACAGCGCAGTATTCGCGCCAATCCCAAGCCCCAGGGTGAGGATGGCGACGGTAGTAAAGAGCGGGTTCTTGCGCAGTTGGCGAATGCCGTAGCGGCAATCGGAGATCATGCAGTGGATCCAATTTCCAACCCGCACTTCGCGAACATGTTCTTTCACTTGTTCCACCCCTCCCAGCTCGATCCGTGCGGCACGCCGCGCTTCCGCGGGCGGCATACCCGCGCGTATGTTTTCGTCGGTCAGCAATTCAAGGTGAGAGTGAACTTCCTGGTCCAGGTCTACATCCGCACGGCGGGGAGAGAAACAATTGCGCAGAAAACTTCGGGCTTTCACCAGCAGCGGCATGCTAAGTACCTCTCTACGATGTTTCTAACGCTTGTCCGATCGCCCAGGAAATGCGGCCCCAGCGCTTGGTCTCCACTTCGAGCTGTTTGGTTCCCGCCTTGGTCAGGCGGTAGTACTTCGCGCGGCGATTATTCTCGGAGTCTCCCCAAAACGACGCGATCCACCCCTCTTCTTCCATGCGGTGTAGGGCAGGAAAGAGCGAGCCGGGTTTAACCACGAAAGTACCGCCGGTGATCTGCTGGATTCTGCGCGAGACTCCCAAGCCATGCATCTCGCCGGCGATCAGCGATTTCAAGATGAGCATATCCAAGGTGCCTTGCAAGAGTGTGGTGGGTTCCGAATTCAAAAGACGTCTCCTATCGAGGCTCTATAGGAATATACGCATCTACCTATAGACTGTCAATAGGAAGTAAGCGCGTGCAGCGCGTGGGCAAGCGTGAGGATAGCGAATCCTGAAGGAGTTCCCTTCCCGAAACTATGCCGGATTGGCGAGGGCTGACCGGAGACGTTCCAGCAACTCAGCGCCGGCTCGACTCGCTTCCGCGGTGGAAAAATCCGGCGGAAGAAGCAGGACCTGCACCTTCGGATGGCTCTCGCGAAATTTCTCGATTACCGACTCCCCGGTTTGCGACCCGAGACCATAAATTACCAGGCGCGTCCCCGTGGCGACCAGGAAGGTCTTGGCATCGGACATCTGTTTGGCGGTGAAGACTTCATATCCGGCCCGCGTCAGCAGGGCCTTGAGGTACGCCAATACGTCACTCGAGTCGTCCAGGCAGACGATTTTTGTTCTAGGCGCTGAAGATGCCTTTTCGAGAGGCGCGGATCCCTCGGAGAATGCCTCCACGGCAGCTTGCTCCGATGGGTAGTTGGGCATCGTGCCGAGTAAGTGAGTGGCTTGAAGAACCTTGAGGACAAACGGGGACAGCTGGCAAAGCTTGAGGCCGCCCCCGCCAACCCGCAGTTGGCCGAAGAGGCGAACCAGCGCTCCCAACCCGGCGCTGTCGATATAATCCACTTCCGCCAACTGCAGAACGACTTTCTTCTTAAGGTGTCTTAGTTTTCCAACTTCAACTTGCAGCGCGTGGATCTCATCGCCCAAGACGATGCGGCCCTGGCAGCGAATCACGACCACCTGTTCGACGTTGTGGCTTTGCAAAATTAATGACATTTTCGCCCCAGACGACCGCAACGCCCTAGTTCCCAGCGCAATATCGCCTAGCCCAGGATTCCCATTTTTGCTACCCAACCGACCGATAATCTATACGCGACCGCGTCAGTTTGCAACGCCTCAGCCAGGCACCCGCCAGGAGCGCTTACGGCTGGAGCTGCCGTAGTGATCGCGAGCGTCCGTGCTCCGCTCTGGCCGAATCCTGATCAACCGGCCAACCGGACGTGCCCCCGCACCATCGTACAAACGGGGTATGGGCGGGGACCGGCGAGTTCGCTGGCGAACGACTGGCTAATTGGAAATTCACCCACTAGCCAAAATCATTTCCGGTACTCAAAGCGGGGCCGGAGTTATAAACTGGATGTACGTACCATTGCCCAGTGCTTCGTAATTGCCTAGCCTTCTTAGGTTGCGAACGGTAACGCTTTTATGGACTACGAGAAGGAATTCAACTCGTCGCAGCAAGGCCCGATCCGTCCGTCCGCCGCCACTCCGTTGGAGCGGATATGGCGCGCCGGCCTATGGTGTGCCGCGATTGGGCTAATCGTCGCCACGGCTGCCGCCAACCCCTCCGCAGTCGGCGGGGCTTGGCGCAAAATCCAGAACATGGTGGCGCCCGGGACCGTGCCGCCCGCCAATCCCAGCGCGCCGCTTGATAATTCCGATCGCTGGATCGAACGTCTCGCTCATCTGACGCCACAAGCGCAAGCCGAGCTTCTCGCCGAACAAGCCGCGCGCAACCGTCCGCAGGCTGCGGCGATTCTGAGCCAGCGCGCCGGCCAGTGGAACGGCAAGATCGCGCTGAGCCCGCGGCTTTCTGGCCTGCTTCAATCGGACGTCAATTCGAACGATACGGTCGTTCGCGCCGCCGCTCTGGATACTTACCTCGCTGCTTATAACATTCCGAAAAGCCCGGCCGGCGCCGCTTCGATCGAGAAGCGAATCGCCGCCGAACCAGCCGCGCGGCCATGGGCCCTTTGGGCGCTGGGAGCATTGGGCAATCGGGGCGTGGAGCAACGACAAGCCTTCGCTACCCTCTCGGTGTACGCGCACGATCCCGACGAGCAAGTCGAGAATGTGGGCGGTGGAGGGACTGGGAAACCTGGGCTCGGACGAGACGATTCGAAGCTCTGCTGGACGTGCTGCGTAGCGATCCGTCCGGCAAAGTGAAGGAGCGCGCCGCGAGCAATCTGGCTCAATCCGGCATGCTCTCGCACGAACAGAGGATGAAAGCGGTGCCGGCGCTGGTGAACCTGGCCGGCGACCGTCGTTGGACGTCCCTACCCACTTGTGGATTTGTCAGGCGCTGATGGACATTACCGGCGAGCACTACGGAAACAACCTTGACGCCTGGCGCAAGTGGCTGGCGCGGCGGCACCGCACCCTCTGCTTCCTGATCGACTTCCTACCGGCTTGAGCTAATCGTGGCGCGCACCGTGCAGCACATCTACGGCGTGTTGCAGAACATCTGCAATGGCATCGAGCGACTCCGACGCCCCGCCCGGACTGCCCGGCAAATTCACCACCAGTGTTTCACCGCGCACTCCCGCCACACCCCTCGAAAGGATGGCCCTCGGGTTATGTTTGATTCCATCGGCGCGCATTTTCTCGCCGATCCCCGGCAACTGCTTGTCCAGCATTGCAATGGTCCCCTCAGGAGTCACGTCGTGAGGGCCGATTCCGGTCCCACCGGAAGTGAGGATCAGATCGAAGTCGCCAGAATCGGCGAAATCGGTTAGCAACCGGGCCAACCAGTGTTCGTCGTCGGCGACGATGGAAAGCTCACCGACGGTCCATCCCAATTTCTCACAGCGTTCACGCAGCGCCGGGCCGCTGAGGTCTTCCCGGGTGCCGGCGGAAACGGTATCGCTGACGATCACGATTTTGACGCGCATGAAATTTTTGGTTCCGATCTTAGGAGGTTGACGGCTGCAGGTCTTCCGCGTCGCGCTCGCCTTCGTCCATCAAGCGCAAGCCTTCCATCAGCAGGCTGGTGGTCGAACGGGCGATGGTGTTGCGCTCGGGAGCCGCGTTGAAATCGATTTCAAACTCCCCATCTTTCCAGCGAACGGCCTCGTACACTGCCGGTTCACCCGACCAGCTCATCCAACCGCGCATCCTTGCATTGTCCCGGCCGCGAAAGTACAGCCAGGCAGGTGTGGCCCGCCCGGCGGATGCTGAGCGCGCAGGATTTCTGTCCCATTTCCAGAGATTGCATCAGGTCGAGAATGCTCATCTCTTCCAGACGGCCGTGTACGATGCCGGGACGATGGGCGTGACTCTGCAACTTTTCGAGCGCCAGGCGGTCGATTACCTTCTTGGCGCGGCGCACCACGTCCTTCACAAAGAACGGCTTGGGAAGAAACTCCTCGACGCCATCGACCAGCGAGCGCAGTTTTTCTTCGATGTCTCCGCGGTTCGCCAGAAAAATAAAAGGGATATGACTGGTCTGCGGGCGCGCTCTCAGTTTTTCGTACAGCTGCCGGCCATCCAGCCCGGGCATCTTGTAGTCGCAGATGATCAGATCGGGCGGGTCCTCGACGATCCTGAGCAGCGCGTCTGCGCCGTCTGCCGCGGCGTGCACGTCGCAATGCGGCGCCAATCCCTTCATCAAAAGATCGAGGACTAGCGCGTTATCGTCGACCACCAGAGCTTTGACTTGCTTCATCGCTGCTTGCGCCCCGACTCCGATCGCAGGTAATGGCCGCTGCGGCCACCTTTCTTCTCCAGCAAGCGGAGGTCCGTAATGGTCATGCCCCGCTCCACTGCTTTGCACATGTCGTAAATCGTTAGCGCCGCGACCGATGCCGCCACCAGTGCTTCCATCTCGACACCGGTAGGTCCGGTAGTGGTCACCTGAGAGGTGATCTCCATTCCATTTTGGCATAGCACGACGCGCACATCTACGTGCGTCAGCATCAGGGGGTGACAAAGAGGAATCAGTTCGGAGGTGCGCTTGGCGGCGCTGATCCCGGCAATTCGGGCCACTTCCAGCGGGTCGCCCTTGGGATTCTTCACCCGCCGCAGCGTCGCCACCGTGAAACGCCGCATGCGCACGAACACTCCGGCGACGGCGGTTCGCTCCGTCACTGCCTTTTCGGAGACGTCCACCATCCGGACGCGCCCGGCATCGTCGAAGTGCGATAGCTGTTTCGTGGCGCGCCGGTCCCCCGTCTTCCCCGCTCGCGGGCCTCGCTCATAGCGAACCCCGGCGCGGCATTACGTCCACCAGCTCACCCGCACCGATGCGCAACTGTTCGGGACGCATCACCAAAAAGCAATTCGACTCGGTCAGCGCGACGATGTCCGCGGAACCTTGGTGCAGTTAACTCGGTGACCATCGGCTCGCCCGACTCCCAACTCACCCGCGCGGGAATGAAGTGGGTCAGCGCGCGGTGCGTTCGACCGCCGCCGCGAGCCGCGCCCGAAACAACGGCGTCGAGCGCGGCTCTGCGCCGCTGAGTATGTCGATGGCGGGAGCCGCGAAAAGTTCAAACGTAACCATCGTCGACACCGGATTCCCGGGCAGTCCGAAGATCGGCTTCCCGTCGCATGTCGCAAATACCGCGGGGTGCCCCGGACGAATGTCGACGCTATCAAACAGGAATTCCGCTCCCCGCTCGCGCAGCACTTCTTCCACCAGATCGTACTTCCCTTTGGACACGCCGCCGCTCAGCACCAGCATGTCTTCTTGCGAGCCCCTCCGGGATCAGTTCGCGCAGGTCCTCCAAGCTGTCGGCCGCGTTTCCCAGTTGCACCGGGCGCGCGCCGGAAAGCACCACCTGCGCGGCAAGCGAGACGCAATTGCTATTTCGAATCTGGTAGGCGCCCGGCTCCGCATCGATCGGAACCACCTCGTCTCCGGTGGAAAGCAATGCAACCGAGGACGCCGCGCCACACGAACGCGGGTAGCAGCCGACCTGCGCGGCCAAGGCTAACTCCGCGTAGCCGAGCCGCTGGCCCCGGTGCAACACTCTCTTTCCCTGCGGCGCTTCGCTCCCCGCGAAAACGATATTTTGCCCGGGCTTTGCGGTCCTCTCGAACACGATCAGGTCAACCGTGCACGCTGGTCCGGGCTCGGTGTATTCCAACATCACCACAGCGTCGGCGCCATGCGGGAATCGGCGCGCCGGTCATGATCTGTACGCATAGGCCCATCGCGACTTCGCCATCAAAGGCCGTGCCGGCCCTGCATTCACCAATCATCCGAAGCGTGCGCGGTACTTCCCCCAGGTCCACGGAGCGCACCGCGTAGCCGTCTCGCATCGCGCGGTCAAACGGCGGATAAGAGCGGTCTGCGAATATCTCCTGCCGCAGAATGCGTCCGACTGCAGACGGCAGACGGCTGTTGAGGTCCAATTCTTCGGAGGGAATTTCGTGGCGCAGGTCTGAGCATGACGTCGGTGACAATCTGCCGCGCCGCTCGATATGACAGCATTTTCCGCTAGAGCCAGCCCGCAAGCTTACTGCCTGGGGCGACGATGGTGGCATCGCGTTCCGGGCCCGTTGAGATCATCCCGATCTCCACCTGAAGTTGATCGGAAATGAATTTCAAGATAGTCTCGCGCCTTTTCCGGCAGATGCTTTCGCTCGCGAATCGCGGAAGTGGGCGTCTGCCATCCCGGAAGCGTCTCGTATTCCGGCGTAACGTTGCAGAGAATTTCCAGGTCCGCCGGCATTTCCGTCAGCGGCTGGCCCTTGTAGCGGTAGCCGGTGCACACCTGAATTTCGGAGTGTTCGTCGAAAACGTCGAGCTTGGTGATCACCAGCGAATCCATGCCGTTCAATAGTTTCGCGTAGCGCAGATTCTCCAGGTCCAGCCAGCCGCAGCGCCGCGGGCGCCCGGTAACCGCGCCGAATTCCTTGCCGCGGTCGCGGACTTCGCTGGCTTCCAGGTCTGGCATCTCGGTAGGAAAAGGACCGCTACCGACGCGCGTAGTGTAGGCCTTCGAGACACACACCACGCCAGTAATTTTTGTCGGTGGCACGCCCAGCCCGGTGCACACCCCGCCGGAGATCGCGCTGGAAGAAGTGACGTACGGATAGGTGCCGTGGTCGATGTCGAGCATGGTGCCCTGCGCGCCTTCGAACAGAATCGGATTCGCCATTATCCATCGCCCGTTCGATCAAATAGCTGGTGTCGACGATCAAATCCTTCAGGCGCTCGCCCAGCGCCAGATATTGCTCCATAGCGCCGGTGTCATCCAGCGTTCGCCCGTAGGTTCCTTGGCTGATCGCGCGCTTTTCCTGAATAACGCGGTCGAATTTCTCTCGAAACCCGTCCGGCATCGAGCAGATCGCAGGCGCGAATGCCGCGCCGCGCCATTTTGTCTTCGTAGGCCGGCCCGATTCCGCGCGAGGTGGTTCCGATCTTGCCCGCGCCGCGAGCAGCCTCGGCGGCCTTATCGAGTTCGCGATGATAGGGGAAAACCAGATGCGCGCGATTGCTGAGGAACAAGCGGCCGCGATACTCCACCCCGGCTTTTAATAGATTGTCGAGCTCAGCCACCAGCGCCACGGGATCCACCACCGTGCCTGGACCGATGATGGCCTTCTTGCCCGGGCGCAGAATACCGCTGGGGATGAGTTGCAAAACAAATTTCAGGTTGTCGAAGATTACGGTGTGGCCGGCATTGTGGCCCGCCGGCGTACCGCGCCACGTTATCAAACGACGCGGCCAGGTAATCGACCACCTTGCCCTTGCCTTCGTCCCCCCACTGCGCGCCCACTACGACGATTGCCTTTGCCTTCATGAAATATTCTAGCCCCTCACTACCAGGAGTTCTGCCCGGTGGCGCCACACCTGCCGATTCACACGCCGACCGCCGCGCTCTTTTACTTATCACCGAAAGTCTGCGATTGCATTACGAAGCCGTTACAAACTGCCCTTACATTCCTAGGAAGAAAAACTATCGTACCCTCGCATACGGCATAACGCAATAACGCCTGGTTCGGCCCGCCGGTATTAGGGTGGGGGATTCTACGGCCGCGAGCGACGCTGCTAGGCGCGGAAGCAATCGGGCGAATGATCGTTGACCATGCCCACGGCTTGCATGAAGGCGTAGCAGATGGTGCTGCCCACGAATCGGAATCCGCGCCGTTTTAAGTCCTTGGCCATCGCGTCCGATTCCGCGGTGCGGGTGACGCGCCGCGGCCGGCGCGAGGCCTTCTTCCCCGCGCTCAGCGGCTTGGCGAAGCCCCAAATGTATTTGTCAAAGCTCCCAAACTCCTGCCGCGTCGCGAGAAATGCCTTCGCGTTTCCCACCGCCGCGCGAACCTTCAGCCGGTTGCGGATGATCCCAGGATCGGCGAGCAACCGCCGCGCTTTCTTCGCGTCGTAGCGCGCGATCTTCGCCGCATCGAAATTATCGAATACTTCCCGATACCGTTCGCGCTTCCGCAAAACGGTTTCCCAACTCAGCCCCGCCTGCGCGCCCTCCAGTATCAACATTTCGAAAAGATGCCGATCGTCGTGGCTTGGCACGCCCCACTCCTGATCATGGTAGCGAATCATTATGTCGCTGACCGCCCAAGCACACCTCGAGCGTGCCGCGGCAGAAACCTCTGTGGCCTTCGCTGCGGACGCTGGAGCGCTCATCGATTAATCACCGTTGGGCAATCACCACTGGGACGGGACGCGCGGATCGGTGTCCCGGGAGGAAGGTCGCTAGTCGCACATCGCTCCTGCGAAACTACGCGATGTGTTTTCCCACGATCTTTTCGATCTGTTCCTTGGGCACCGCGCCGACGATCTGATCGGCGACTTGGCCGCCCTTGAAAACCAGCAGCGTGGGGATGCCCCGGATATTGAACTTGCTGGCCGAGTTCATATTCTCGTCCACGTTCAACTTCACCACCTTCAGTTTGCCGGTATTGGCCTTGGCGATTTCGTCGACCGTAGGCGCCAACATCAGGCATGGGCGGCACCATCCCGCCCAGAAATCCACCAATACCGGCTGGGTATTGCTAGCGTCCAGCACTTCGGTTTGGAAGTTTGCATCGGTCACTGCGGAGACATGGTCTGACATTTAGGTCCTAGTCTGCGTGGGGTGGGGCCGCTGCCCGGTGACCATCACGCGATTATTTACGACTAATTAGATGTAACAGCCGCCCTAGGGATTCGAGAACGCGTAGCCGCTTCGTACAAAGCAACATACGCGGTGGCGCTGGTCTTCCACGAGAAATCCTTGGCCATCCCGTTCGCTTGCAGCGTCTGCCATGCCCGCTTGTCTCCAAACACCCGCAAAGCCTGCCGCACCGTCTGCAGCATCGCCTTACCGGTGTACGGTTCAAATCGGAAGCCGGTCCCTTGCCCCTTGGCGGGATCGAACTCGACGATCGTATCGTCCAGCCCGCCGGTGGCACGCACCACTGGAACCGTACCATAGCGCAGGCTATAAATCTGGTTCAACCCGCACGGCTCATACCGCGAAGGCATCAGAAACATATCCGCTCCGGCTTCGATCCGGTGCGCCAGCGCGTTGTCGTAGGCAACTTTCACTCCCACCTGCTGCGGATATTGGGCCGCCAGCCCCTGAAAGAACTTCTCGTACTTCGGCTCCCCCGAACCCAGCACCACCATCGACAGATTTTCCTTGAGTAAATCGGTGGCCATCTCAGCGATCAGATCGAAGCCTTTCTGATCCGCGAACCGCGAAACCATGCCCAGCAGCGGCCGGCTCAGACTCTCCGCAGGCAGCTTGAACGCGGCCAACAAATCCTTCTTGCACGCTACCTTTCCAGCAAGATTCTGCGCCGAATATTTTGCCGCGATGAAGGGGTCCAGCTCCGGACTCCATACCGTATAGTCCACTCCGTTCAATATGCCCACCAAGCGGTCGGCGCGGCCCTGAATCACGCCTTCCAGACCCACACCGTATTCCGCGGTCTGAATTTCCTGCGCGTATCGCTTGCTTACGGTGCTCAGATAGTCCGAAAAAATCAGCCCGCCTTTCATAAAATTGAGCTTGCCGTAGTATTCCAGCGCATCGATTCGGAAAAGACTCTCCGGCAATCCGATTCGCGCCAGAGCCGCCCGCGGGAACACTCCCTGGTATCCAAGGTTATGCACCGTGAACACGACCGGCAGCCTGCGCATCAGTGGATCGGCGGCGTATTGGTTGCGCAGCATCAGCGGCACCAGCGCGGACTGCCAGTCGTGGCAGTGAATCACGTCGGGCATCCACACCTGTTTGGCCAATTCCAGAGCGGCGTGGCTGAACTCGGCAAAGCGCTCTGGATTGTCGGGATAATCGCCCGTCTTGTCCTGGTAGAGTTCTGGACGCTCGAAATAAGCAGGGTCCTGCAGAAAAAAATGGCGCACCCCAGCGATGGGGTCAGCTTCCACCAGCGACGGAAACCGGGTGGTGGCGCCGAGGGAAATGGTCAGGCTGGGGATCAGCACCTTGGTGGGCTCGCCGCGGCGGTACTTCGGCATGAAAACCGCCACCTCGTGCCCCAGCTCCTGCAAAGCTTTGGGCAATGCGCCGATGACATCGGCAAGTCCGCCGGTCTTGGCGAAAGGAAGTCCTTCGGAGGCCACGAACAGAATTTTCATCAGAATCCGCGCTACCCTCGACGGTAATCAATCGAGCAAGATTCGTCAAGGCCCGTTAACAGCGGTCGCCAGAAGACCAGCAAGTCGCGGGGGCGTGATCTCCGTTGCTGGCGCGAGAACGGGCGAGTATTCCCGCCCACTTTGCTACACTTCTCGGACGATGAGCCGCCAGCGATCTGGGACAACACTTTCTTCATAGCGCCAGTTGGCTCGATCGTATCGCGCGCACTCTGCCGCTGCACCCGCAGGAAACCTGGATCGAGATCGGCGCCGGACACGGCGAAATGACCAGCCGGCTTACAAGGCGATGGCCGTCGCGTAATCGCGATCGAGATGGATCCTCCGCTGACTTCGGGGCTGCGCAGACGCGCCGCTGCCGAATGGGCCGGAGTGGAGGTGCTCGAGTCCGACGCGCTGGCAGTGGATTTCGCAAGTCTGGGCGGCACGCAATTCCGAGTCTACGGCAATCTGCCGTACTACATCACTTCCCCGCTGATCCGCCGGGTCTTCCAGGCCGCCGACGCGGTACGCTCGCTTCACATCGTGATTCAGAAAGAAGTCGCCGAACGCATCGTCGCCACGCCCGGCCATCGCGCCTACGGATTTCTGTCAACCTTGTGCCAATTCTATTCACGGCCGAAGATTGTCTTTTCGATCCCGCCGGGCGCGTTCCGGCCGCCGCCGCGAGTGTCTTCCGCGCTGGTCGAATTGCAGGTACCCGGGGCGAGAAAGGATTTGGAAATCGCGGATGACGCGGAATTTCTCGAGTTCATTCAGCGCTGCTTCGGTCAAAAGCGGAAGACTCTGCGCAACAATTTGCGCACGTTTCGTTGATCCCGACTCGATCGAGGCCGCACTGGAGGTCGCCCGGATCGATCCCGGCGCACGCGCGGAGGAACTGCCCATCGCGGCGTTCGCCAGGCTGCACGCCGCGCTCGATGGCTAATGCGGCTGCGTCATCCGGCCGGTCTCTCTCCCAGCCTCATCGGAATCCTCAATAATCGCGCGCAATCGGTCCGGAAAACCGGTTACGATGCCGTCCACCCGGGCCGCCAGCAGCGCCCGCATCCTCGTCGGTGGATTCACCGACCCTGCCACCGCCAGCAGTCCCGCTCCGTGAACGCGGTTCACCACTTCAGCCGTCACCAAATCCTCACGCAGATACAGTTGTCGCGCTCCCGCTCCAGCCGCCTGCTCGACGGCGTCGGGGTGCGGCGAGTCGATCCGCAGACCGGTAACGATCGCGTCGATCCAGCTGGCGTAGCGCGCCAAGTGCGGTGGGCTCGGAACTGACGATCACCACGCGAGTGAGTGCGTCCGCCTTCCCCACCTCCTGAATCAGCAATCGGCCGAATTCGTCGGAAAACGGGCAGCGAAGTTGGAAATAGAAGCCGATTTCCGCCTCGCGGCTGAGCCCCAGGACTTCCTCGATCATAGGTATCCGCTGGCCGGCAAAGTCGCGGTCGAACCAGCGGCCGGCATCGACGGCCCGCAATTCCTCGAACGTCGATTCCGCCACGCTTCCGCGCCCATTGGTGGTCCGCTGCAGCACCGCATCGTGAATGGCCACAATATGACCGTCGCTGGAGGACTGCACATCCGCTTCGATAGATTGCGATCCAAGCTCAATCGCCAACCGATAGGCGGCGAGGGTGTTTTCGGGCGCGTGTCCCGACGCTCCGCGATGCGCGATGATCTGAGGGTGGGCCATGCGCGGGCTATCCTAGCAAATACCGAGCCAGTATTCCCATCCGTGGGCCCGGGTGATCAGTAGGACTAGGTTAAACGTAAGTTCTAGAACCTTCCGCCGTCAGCGCTCCGGGTAGTTCGTCCTCATTTGCGGAAGATACGGTGTACATAGGAAAACTCATTTCCTATGTGGAAAACTCTGGGAGTCTTTGGGCACTTCGGACCAAATCATTTCTCAAAATGCGATTCTAGTGCCTCGCTAACTCCACTATTTACAACAGATACGCGCTTTCGACATAAGCGCCGCCCATCTTCCCTTTGGTGGATAGATTGCCATTCCTATCCGCGACAGAGCTGAACAGCAATCATTCGCAAGTAACGGAACAGTTAAGTTACGAAGCGAGATTCGGGGGTCGGACATGGCAATTTTCATCCTGTTGGCAATTGCACTCGTAGTCGGCCAGAGCTGGCTGGAATGGAAAGACACCCGCCGCCGCTCGGCGCTGCCGGAATGGGCCAAGGGCGTCGGTCTGGCCTGCATGGTCGCCATCTGCCTCACCGCCGGCACCTCGTTCGCCTCTTACTGGTTTCAGGAAAGCATGAGCGGCGACGGAACCGGCTCGAGCCCGTGGTTGCTGCTACAAATTGGGTTGGTGCTCTGCGGGATGGCAGCAATTGTCTTCGCCGTTCGTCGCAAGAAGCTGCGTACCGTTCTGATTATTTCGGGAGTAGTCGCGGCGTTCGGCTGGCTCGGCATGACCATGATTCCCTAAACGCCTCGCGGCACAGCCACTGCTGGCGCTGCACAACCAAAACGCAATATCCTCCGACCCCAAAGATACGACCCCGATTCCAGTCTGACCTGCGTTTCTAAGCAATTTCTCGCGATTCCGGCTTGCCCGCCCCGCTTACAGAGTTATATTGTGAACTCATGCGCTGGCTCCTGCCAATCCTTGCTGGAATTACGCTGCTCCTCCCCACCGCCGCAAACGCCGACGAACTGCACTTGAAAGACGGTTCGGTCGTTACGGGAACCGTGGTCGGCTACCAGCAGGATTCCTTTCGCGTAAAAACAAGCTGGGGCTACGCAGAGATTCGCAAAGAACAGGTGGCGCAGATTGTCATCGGCGGCGAGGCCACCGACATATCGAGTTCCGCGACCTCGGCCGCAGCCGCGACACCCGCCGCGCGCAAACCATCCGCCGCGAAAAAACCCACCGCGACCCCGGCCTCCGTTAGCCCGTCGATACCCACGCCGCCGGCACCAGTTTCGCCTGCAGGCGGAGCAACCCCACCGGTAAACGGACAGCTTCTCGTCCGCGCGGTCGTGTCGTCTCCCAACGCAACTCCGGTAGCCACCGAAAACTCCGCGGCCGCGAAACTCGCCGCCGCGACGCCCGCGCGTTCCCAAGCGAGTTCAAAATCGGTCGCGGCGAGCGCGGACGCGGCTGCGCCGCCCACCGACAAGCTCCTGGTCAACTCTACTAACTTAGCCAGCGAGTCGGGAAATAACTCGGCGAGTAGCCCGGGGACTAAGCCGGCCAAGAATTCCGCCAGCACCTCGGCCCATGCTTCCGCCAGCGCGCCCGTCAGCACTCGTGCGCCAGCCCCAGCCAAGCCCGTAACACCCAAACCTGCCGCAGATCGAACCGACGGATCGGCGTCGGCCACCGCGCCGCCAGCCAGCGCCGTCAAACCGGCAATGCTCGCTTCACCCGCCCCGCGCGCCCAGAGCGCCATCGTGGCTGCCGGCAGCGCGGATGAAACAGCGGCACCGACGCCACCCAAACGAACGAAAGCGCCGCCCGCTCCTGAGCCCATCCGCGAGACCATCGCCGGCAGCGAATATACCAATGAGACCTACGGTTTTCGCATGTACCGGCCGCCCGACTGGCAGCTAAACGACGCCGCCCGCAAGCTGATGCCTGGAGCCATCGCGGCTCTAGGAACTGCCGACGAGAAGACGTATTTCTTCATCGGACTTGAGCCCGCACACGGAGTTCTTGCCGACAATTTAGCGGAGGCGGACAAACGCCTGCGGAGCATTATGGAGAACTACCGCCCGATCGGTGACCGCCAGGTGACTATATCGGGCGCGCCAGCCACCGAGCGCCGCTTTCGAGGTTCGGTGGACGGCAAAGACTGGAGCGGAATCGTAGCCGTACTTCCCCGCGCCAACCAACTCTTCACAGTTTTCGGAATCACCTACGCCGATTCCGAGCTCTCCGGCCAAATCCAAGAAAACGTAATTCGCCGCGCCATCGACAGCCTGGCCTTCACCCCGGTCAGCACCAGCCACTAAGGACCAACACCAAACAAATCAAGAACGCTCGACCCCAGGTTGGGCAAGGTGGGTGTTTTGGCTTTGTTGGATGCTCTTGACTTTGGTGTCGGCGTTGCAGGTGGTGGCTTTCACGTCGGGTTTACGTGTGGGGGTGCTGACTTTCGCTTCTACCCTGTTCGTTTTTAGCGCGGTGCTTCAAGCGCTAGAATTTTGTAACTTCAGAAAAGTGAAAGTCCCGGACCTTCATCGCGGGCACTACCATCTCGAACGACTCTTCACCCGCCACCCGTACCGCCGGCCCAAGCATCTCCACCTTCGATAGCATCTCGATGATGCTCTGGTTGAACCGGAAATTGCGTATGCCGCCGACAATCCGTCCATCCTCAACCAGGAACGTGCCGTCGCGAGTCATCCCGGTTAGAACCTTTTCATAAGGGTCCACTTCGCGGATATACCAAACGCGAGTAGCTAGTATTCCGCGCTCGGTCGAAGCCACCATATCGTCCACCGACGAGTTACCGCCCGCAAAAACCAGGTTCATCGGCGCCTCGCCATATTCATTCGGCAGCGCAAACCCGTGACCGGTAGGCTTGGCCTTCATCTTCTTCGCGGTAGCGCGCGAATACACCAGGTTGCGCGGCACACCCGACTCGACCAACGCCACCTTCTGCCGCGGCAGCCCTTCGCCGTCAAATGGCGCGCCTAGCTGCATCGGATGGGTCACATCGTCCCACATCGAAATGTTCTCGCCGAAGAGCTTCTTGCCCATGCGCCCGGTGAGGCACGAGCGTTGATCGGCCACCGCCGTCCCAGCAAAATCGTAAAACAGGAAACCCACCAGATCGAGGACCGCGGCAGGCTCGAGGATCGCGGTGTAGTGGCCGGGCTTAACTTCCCGCGGTGCGCGCGATCGCTGCGATTTCTGGCTGGCCCGAGCCGCCAACGCCTCCGGATCGATCTCACTGATCCGCGGGGAATTGGCCTTGGCCCATCCCGAGGAGTCGCTTTCGAGGAAGGTTACCGAAAATTCCGCGCGAGTCTGCTGATAGTGGGCGAAAAGTCCGCTGGAATTCGCCAGCGCGGTCTCCACCATCCCACTGCTGAAAATTCCTGCGGCGGTCTGCTTTTGCTTGGCCGCGAACTTGCATACTTTGGCCACCGCCCGCGCCCGTATTTCCGGAGTGGCTGCGGCAGTCTCTTCGAAGAATCGCTCGACCTTCGCATACTTCTGCTTGCCCACCATGGGCAGCAGCCCCGGATTAGGCGGCAGGCAGCGCGCTAGGTCCAGCGCGGACTGCACCACCCTCCGCAACGATGCTTCGTCGGTCTTGTTGGTCGAAGCGCGCGCCGTCCGGCCGTCCGCCACCGCACGCACTGACACCTGCACCAATTGCTCGGCCACACTCTGATGAATGGTGTTGTTGGCAAAACGGGTGAGCGCGTCGGAGACTACCGAAATATCCACTTCGGTCTCATCCGCATGGCTCAACTTCAAAACTCTCTCGGCAATTTCCCGCAGCGCCGCAGCGCCGAGGCGGTGGTCCACCACTCCGGAACGATAGCTTTTTTGCTTGGCCGCCGACACGCTTGACGCGATCGCGCCGCCGCCCGCCGCCGCTTTACCAGCTTGCTTCGACTTGGATTTCTTCGCGGCCATTAGTGGGAGAAAGCCACTCCAACTTTGACGTTGCGGAATCGCGACGGTGACGCGCCATGACCGGTCCCCATCGTCTGCATGGGCTGGCCCTTCCCGCAGTTCGGGGTGCCCCACAGAGTCCACTCTTCGCGCCCGCAAATCGCGTCGCAGCTTTGCCAAAACTCGGTCGTGATCCCGCTATAACTGGGATTCTTGATCATCCGGCCCTTCTTGCCATTCTTGATTTCCCATCCAATTTCCGTCGAAAACTGAAAATGGTAGCGGCGGTCGTCGATCGACCACGACCGGTTCGTTTCCATCAGGATGGCGTCGTCGGTGTCAGCGATCATGTTTTCGTACGTCCACGTACCGGGCAACAAGCTGATGTTGGTCATGCGAATCATCGGCAAGCGGTTCCAGCTCTCGGTGCGCATCGTCCCGTTCGAGAAATTTTCCCCGATATCCAGCGCCGTCTCGCGATTGCTCAAATACCCTGTAAACTGGCCGGCGGAAATCACCGGCGTACACTGCGCGCGCACGCCTTCATCGTCGTATCCGAATGTTCCCAGCCCAGGCCCGTGCTCCAGCCGTGCATCCGCCACCACGTTGACGATGTCGGACGCGTAACGCAGGTTCCGCAGCTTGTCCACGGTGAGAAAGCTCATCCCCGCGAAATTCGCTTCCATGCCCAGTACCCGGTCCAGCTCGATGGGATGGCCAACCGATTCATGGATCTGCAAGCCCAGTTGCGCGCTCCCCAGGATGATGGTCTGAATTCCCTCGGGGCACTGGATCGCGCTGTGCAGCGCCACCGCTTCCTCCGCCACCCGCGGAGCGTTGCCGGGCAAATCCATCGCTTCCACCAGTTCGTAACCCGAGAGCATGTGCTGCCCGCCAAAACTATTGGGATAGGAGCGCTTTTGGATTTCCTTGCCCCTGAAACTGGTGGCCACAATTCCCGCGCCGGACTGCACCTTCACTTGGTGGATGGCCGAGCCGATGCTCGAAGCAAAAAACTGCTCGATGCGCCGGAACGACATCGAACCTTCCGCTACGGTGACACCCTTGACCTTGCGCATTTCCTTGTCGGCGGCCAGCAGCAACGCAAGCTGGCTCTCGATGGGAATGCGAAACGGATCCTTGATGTAGGGATTCTGCCAGGTATCCACGTAGGCCTGCACCGGCGCCATCTGCACGTTTTTGATCTTAGCCAGCGCCGACGCCCGAGCGATCGAAACCGCCTGCGCCGCGCACGTCTCGATTCCCTCACGGGTCAGTCGGTCAGTCGAAGCAAAACCCCACGCGCCGCTGGCCACCACGCGTATCCCAATGCCCAGCGATTCGCTCTCCGCGAGCATCCCGACCTCACCGTTTTTGGTGGAAAGGTCGCGATGGCGGAGGTCCATCACGCGAGCGTCCGCATACGTGGCGCCACGCTGCTTCGCGGTGTCGATTGCCCAGTTTGCCCAGTCTTGCATGTTGTTTAGGTTCGGAAGAGTCGCCAGCCGCGCTCAGCGCTGCCTGCAATCAAGCTGAGCACGGCCGGGAAGGAAACCGGAAGAAGTCTACGTACCTTCGTTCCACGAAGCCAAGTAATGTTCCTGCTCGGGGGTTAGCTTGTCGATGTTTACGTTCATGGATTCCAGTTTCAACTTCGCGATTTGGCGGTCGATCGGCTCAGGAACGCTATACACCTGCGGCTCAAGCGTCGAGGCGTTCTTCAGCAGGTATTCCACCGAAAGCGCCTGGTTGGCAAAGCTCATGTCCATCACTACCGCCGGATGCCCTTCCGCCGCCGCCAAGTTGATCAGCCGGCCTTCGCCGAGCAGATACACTCGATGGCCTCCGGCCTTCATCACGTATTCCTCAACAAACGGCCGCGCCGGACGGTGGGAATTGGACAATTTCTCGAGCGCCGGGATATCGATTTCGACGTTGAAGTGGCCCGAGTTGCAAACCACCGCGCCATCCTTCATTTTTTCGAAGTGTTCGCCGGTGAGAACCGACTTGTTGCCGGTAACGGTGATGAATATGTCTCCGATTTTTGCCGCATCGGACATCGGCATCACCCGGAACCCGTCCATAATCGCTTCGATCGCGCGGGTCGGGTTGATTTCGGTTACCAGCACGTCCGCGCCCAATCCCTTGGCGCGCATTGCCACGCCGCGCCCGCACCACCCATAACCAGCGACCACCACCTTCATTCCGGCGATCAGCAGGTTGGTGGCGCGGATCACACCGTCAATCGTGGACTGCCCGGTGCCGTAGCGGTTGTCAAAAAGATGTTTGGTCAGCGCGTCGTTCACCGCGATGATCGGATACTTCAGGGTCCCGTCCTTGGCCATCGCCCGCAAACGAATCACCCCGGTGGTGGTCTCTTCGGTTCCGGCGATCACATGCTTCACCAGATCGGTGCGCTTGGTCAGCAGGATCGATACCAGGTCCGCGCCATCATCCAAGGTAACTTGCGGCTGATGATCCAGCGCCGAACTGATATGCGAATAGTAGGTGGCGTTGTCTTCGCCCTTAATCGCGAAGGTCGGTATGCCGTAATCCTTCACCAACGACGCCGCTACTTCGTCCTGCGTCGAGAGCGGATTCGATCCGCAGAGCACGACGTCGGCGCCGCCGTCACGCAGGGTGATGGCCAGGTTCGCAGTCTCGCTGGTCACGTGCAGGCACGCGGACATGCGAATGCCCTTCAGCGGTTGTTCCTTAATGAATCGCTTGCGGATCAGCTGCAGCACCGGCATCTGCTGATTCGCCCATTCGATCTTGCGCTTTCCCTTCTCCGCCAGGGCGATATCTTTTACATCCCCACCCAATCTGGGCAAAGTTTCCACGAGTTCCCTCTCAGATCGTTCTGGATTTTAGAATTTTAAGTTCGGTTAGACAGCCACAGCGCCGCGGGCAGCCGCGTCTTTGCGGATGCTCTCGGCTTTGTCGGTGCGTTCCCAGGTGAAGCCCGGCCCGGTGCGGCCAAAATGCCCAAAGGCAGCGGTCTCGCGGTAAATCGGCCGGCGCAGGTCCAGCGTTTCGATGATGCCGGCAGGGGTAAGCTTGAAATTCGCGCGAATCAGTTCGGTAATGAGCGCGTCGGGAATCGTTCCGGTTCCAAACGTGTCCGCCATCACCGAAACCGGCTGGGCGACGCCGATTGCGTAGGCCAACTGGATTTCCACTTTGCGGGCAATTCCGGCCGCTACAATGTTCTTAGCCACGTAGCGCGCCATGTAGCACGCCGAGCGGTCCACCTTGGTCGGATCCTTGCCGGAAAACGCGCCGCCGCCGTGACGGGCGTACCCACCGTAGGTATCCACAATAATCTTCCGTCCGGTCAACCCCGCATCGCCCATCGGTCCGCCAACCACGAAGCGTCCCGTAGGGTTAATGTGAAATTTGGTGTTTTTGTCGGTCATTGCGGCGGGAATAACGGGCTTAATCACTTCTTCCATGATCGCTTCGCGGAGCTTTTCGTTGCTCACCGACTCGCTGTGTTGGGTGGAGATAACCACAGTATCCACGCGCTTCGGCCGCCCATCCACGTATTCCACGGTTACTTGGGACTTGCCGTCGGGCCGCAGGAAATCCACCACACCCTTGCGCCGCGTCTCCGAAAGCCGCTGCGCCAGCCGGTGCGCCAATTGAATGGGCATGGGCATCAGCTCTTCAGTCTCATCGCAAGCGAATCCAAACATCAGGCCCTGATCGCCGGCGCCGCCGGTGTCAACGCCCATCGAGATATCCGGTGACTGTTTGTGGATCGAGGAAAGAACCGCGCAGGTCTCGGCATCAAAGCCGAACTTAGCGCGCGTATAGCCGACGTCGCGGATCACTTCCCGGGCGATGTCGCTAAAATCGACGTAAGTGTTCGTGGTGATTTCGCCCGCAACTAGCACCAATCCGGTGGTAACCAAAGTCTCGCACGCCACCCGGCTGCGCGGATCATCCTTCAGCACCGCGTCCAGAACCGCGTCGGAAATCTGGTCGGCGATTTTATCGGGATGGCCCTCGGTAACAGACTCCGAGGTAAACAGATGCGTCTGTAAAGGGGATGTCAAAACGTCACTCCTCCGGTCAAACTCTTAGCGCCCAAGGACTACCGAAAATTTGCGCAATTGCAGCACAGAATTGGCTAAAATCCAACGCTAGCATAGGCTTATGGGGCTGTCAATCAAACGGCGCCAAAGGGTAAATTGGTGCTTCCAAGTGTGAGAAATGGGGGTCGAACGCCACCCTGCCAGTGGCGCTCGCGGGGTAATCGTCTAGTCCTCGTCCGCCTCGGCGGCCGGACCCTTGCCGTTTCCCAGGCGCCTTGAGAGCAAATACGCCCGGATGAACGAATCGATGTCCCCGTCCAACACCCGCTCCACGTCCCCGCGCTCGGCCTTGGTCCGGTGATCCTTAATAAGCTGGTAGGGCTGTAAGGTGTAAGAACGAATCTGGCTCCCGAAAGAGATCTCCGGCTTCGAGGCGTCCAGCTTCTGGAGTTCTCCACGGCGCTTTTCGAGTTCCCGCTCATATAGATGGGAGCGCAGGACCTTCATCGCCGTTTCGCGGTTTTTGTGCTGACTGCGCTCATTTTGGCAGGTGACCACAATTCCCGTCGGTAAATGGGTGAACCGCACCGCCGACTCGACCTTGTTGACGTTTTGCCCGCCGTGCCCGCCGGCACGGAACGTATCAATCCGCAAATCCTCCGGCTTAACCACAATTTCAATCTTGTCATCGATTTCCGGGATCACAAAAACCGAGGCGAATGAGGTGTGCCGCCGCGCAGCCTGGTCGAACGGCGAAATCCGTACCAACCGGTGTACCCCGCTCTCCCCGGCCAGCAGCCCGTAGGCATGCTCGCCTTCCACCTGAACCGTGGCGGACTTGATCCCCGCTTCTTCCCCGGGCGTCGAATCCAAAACCGTGGTCTTCAAGCCGCTGCGTTCCGCCCATTTTAGATACATTCGCAGCAGCATCTCGGCCCAATCCTGGGACTCGGTGCCACCCGCTCCCGGCTTGATGGTCATGATCGCGTTCAGCCGGTCGCTCTCACCCGCGAGCAGCGTACGCGTCTCGAGCTCGGAGACGTAGTTATCGGTCGCCAGCAGTTCTTTGGTCACCTCGCCCAGCAGAGAATCCCGCTGCGCCACGTTGGTTTCCTCGCGCGCCATTTCCAGAAACGTCGCCAGGTCCCCGGCGCTGCGCACCAGCTTCTCGTCCGCGGACACCTGTGCTTCCGCGTACTTGCGCTGTTGCAGCAGCGACTGCGCCTTTTCTTGATTGGACCAGAAGTCGGGTTGGCTAATCTGCGCTTCCAGATCGATCAGCGTCTTGCGGTGGGTAGCCGGGTCAAAGATAGCTCCGCACCAACTCGATGCGTTTCTCGAGCTCGGTGAGGCGTTGCTGTAGATCTTCGAGGTGTTCAGCCATAGTTTTCGTCTTACGTTACGACGTTAAGAAACCGCAGGCACTCGCTTTCGCCATCCCGCAACGCCCAATAGCCCGGAAGCCGCTACGCACAACCACGCGAACCAATCGCCCCAGCGCGCATACAGCGTGCGGTCGCTGCGGAAATCGTAATGCGCCTCGAGCACTCCTCGGATGTCGGTCGGCAGGCGGTCGATGAGCCGGCCGTAGGGATCCACCGCCACCGTGAATCCGTTGTTGGTGTCCCGCAACAGCCATCGCCGATTCTCGACGGCCCGCACTTGCGCCATCATCAAATGTTGCTCGGGTGCGGCGGAGCGCCCGAACCAGCCATCGTTCGAAATCGTGATCAGCAATTCGGCGCCGTTGTCCTCAAAGCGCCGCACTTCCGATGGGAAGATCGCTTCGTAACAAATGAACACGCCAAACGTGCCGTCCGGCAGCTTGCCCACGCGATACTCGGTGCCCGGGGTAAAGTCGGAAATATCCGCCGTCAAGCGGCCCGCAAATTTGATCCACCGCCGCAGTGGGACGTACTCGCCAAATGGAACCAAGTGAATCTTATCATAGGTAAAAAGTCGCTGGCCCGCGGGATCCAGCAACGTCGCGCTGTTGGTCGCTTCCCACGGCCCGGCGGGCGGCCGTTTCCAGTCCACGATGCCCACCAGAAAATCGCTTCCCGAATCCGCGGCGATAGCCTTCGCGATTCGCGCGAACTTCGGGTCCGTCAAACTGAACGGCGCCGGCACTTCCGGCCACACGATCAAGCCCGGCGATCGCCGCGCCGCGTCCACGCTGATGCGTTCAAGCTCGGCCATCTCTCTGGCGTGAATATCCATCCAATCCGCCGGATAGTGTTCGGACTGCGGGAAATCGGTCTGCACCAGGTGCGCGATGTGATGAGGCGTGGGAAACGGAACCAAGCGTGAGCCCAGGAAACTCAACATCAACAAACCCACGGTGACGGCAACCAAGACCAGCCGCGGAACCAACTCTCTCCGCAGAAAACAATAAACAAACAACGAGTTATAAGCGGCGATGACGAACGAGAGGCCCCAAATTCCCGTCCAGCAAGCCAATTGCAGCAGCGCGAATTCGTTTTTCGCCACGTACCCTGTCAAGTTCCACGGAAAGCCGATGTACGGCAGATGGGTACGAAAAAACTCCAGGGTCACCCACAAGAACGGCGCCAGGCAACACGCCAGCGCCAGGCTCCTTCTCCCCACCGCCGTTACCGACAGCGTGAATACCGATAAAATAATCCCGCCGGCCAAGCCGATCAGGCCAACGACCGCGGCCGAGGTTAGCGGATCGACGTCCCCGTATTGATGGATTACCGTAGCGATCCACGTCAGGCAGGTGGGATAGAAGGCCACGCCGTGCAAGAAACCGCACGCCGCCGCGATCCCCGGCCGCGCACCGAGCGTCGCGAGCATCAGCAACGCGAGGCCCACCCATGCCAAATAGGAGAGGTCGAAGGTCGGAAATGAAAGCCCCAGCACTACTCCAGACGCCAGAGCCAGAAGGAGCCGGTGAAGCGGTGAGAGGTTCATTCAGCGTTTTATGATGGAATTGAAGCCCTCGTGGGCCAGGGATTGCTTGGCAAGGTTCGCGGCTTGCAGGTCGGCGTAGGGCCCCACTTGCACCCGATACAGCGAGTCCGCCGTCGAGGTCACCACAAACGACGGAAAACTCTTCTGATGCAGTGCGTCCGCCAGCGCCAAGGCATCGCCCTCCCGCTTCAACGCCGCCAGTTGCAGCACGATCGCTCCCTTGCCCATCGCCGGCGGCTGAAAGCGTGCCGGTTCCCTCGGCGGCGCGGAAACCGCTACTTGCTTCGGCGCCGTGGACGGGATCCGCGGCGTGATGCTGTTGGGAGGATTCGCGGAACCCGCGGCGCCGGACTTCGAAGAATCCAGATGGGGCGGTTGCTTATCCTTATCGGCGAAATCCCACTCCGGGGTCTGCGCGTCGTGCGCGCTGGCGTCGGCCGGTGCGGGGTTTGTGGTTTGCGGCTTGGGCGCCGGTGACCCAGGCGCCGCCGCGTTGGCCACCTGCGGGGTGCCGTATTGTGTTTTGCCCATCACGTAGCCCAGCGTGAAGAAAACTCCGCACAGCAGGACCACGCCCAAAAATAATCCCACCAAGTGCCGGCTCTCCAGCACCCGTTCACCAGCTTGCCTTCCGTTCGTTCCAGCCATGGCTACTTAATCTCTCCCTTATTCATCCACGCGGTGATCAGGTCCACCGGCAAGGGAAAAACAATCGTAGTGTTCTTCTCCACACCGATCTCCGTTAGCGTTTGCAAATACCGCAGTTGAATGGATGCCGGCTGCCGCTGAAGAATCTGTGCGGCCTCAGCCAGCTTGGTGGAAGCTTGCAATTCGCCGTCGGCATGAATGATTTTGGCGCGGCGCTCGCGTTCGGCCTCCGCTTGCTTGGCGATGGCGCGCTGCATGTTTTCAGCGATATCGACTTGTTTAACCTCCACTTTGCTTACCTTAATACCCCAAGGCTCGGTATCCTGGTCAAGGATGATCTGCAACTTGGCGTTTACCTTTTCGCGCTCCGACAAAATCTCGTCCAGCTCGAACTGCCCCACGGTGCTGCGCAAGTTCGTTTGCGCAAGCTGCGAAGTGGCGTACAGGTAGTTGGCCACTTGCGAAAGCGCCAGGTTCGCATCCACCACCCGGAAATAACAAACCGCATTCACCTTCACCGAAATGTTATCGCGGGTGATCACGTCCTGCGGTGGCACGTCCAGGGTTTCCGTGCGCAATGATAGCCGCGTCAGCCGTTCGATCGGGAAAAACACCAACCGCAATCCCGGACCCTTGGAAACCGGCTGCATCCGGCCCAGCCGCAATACCACCCCCCGCTCCCATTCCTTGATCACGTAGATCGAATTGAACAGCCACATTAAACCGATAAATACCGCGCCGACGAGTGCGATGCCGTATAACTCCATGTACTGCCTCCCCAAGCCAACTTCTCGATCTCCTCCACAACTTCCGGAACTTACGCCCGGAACTCTACCGGCTCCACTTGCAGCGTCAAACCCTCCACTTTTCGCACTCGCACCTGCACGCCCAGCGGAATTCCCTGCGGCCCCACCGCCCGCCACAGTTCGCCATGAATCCGCACCATCCCGGCTACACGATCGCTGCCGAGAGGCTGAATCACCTCTCCGATTTCTCCCACCAGCTGCTCCAACCCGGTGGTCTGTTTCCACGAGCGCGACTGCAGCACCAGGCGCATCAGGAAAATCACGATCAGCGCAAACGGTAGAGTCACCCCCAGCGCGGTAACCAGACTCACTCCCCAACCCGTCAGCGGCGAACGAATCAACATCAGCGCGCCCAGAACCATCGCCGCCGCGCCTCCCACCCCCAGAATTCCGTGGGTCGGAAATTTCGCCTCGAGAACGAACAGCCCCACCGCCAGCGCCAACAGCACCAGACCAGTGAGATTTACCGGTAACAAATGCATCGCGTAAAGAGCCAGAACCAGCGCGATGCCGCCGATCACTCCGGGCGCGAATAACCCGGGATGAGTAAATTCCGCATACAACCCCAAGACCCCGATGATCAGCAGGATGAAAGAACAAGTCGGGCTGTACCAGGCGGGAAAGGAAACGCTGCCGCGGGGTCATCTCAAAATTCTCAACACGGGGCTGCGCCAGATCCAGCACCGTCCGGGTGCCGTCGAATCGGGTGATCGTGCGGCCGTTGAGCTGGGCCAGCAGCGCATCGGTTGACGCCGCCGCCATATCGATCAACTTGCCGTCGAGGGCTTCCTTCTCGCTGAACGCCTTCGCGTCAGTCACTGCGGTGGACGCTAGATCGGTGTTCCGTCCGCGCTGGGCCACGTAGCTGCGCAGGTACGCAGTCGCTTCGTTCAGGATTTTCTTGCGCAGTGTTTCGTCCATCTGCACCGGCGCGCCACCCACTTCCAGCAGCGGCGAAGCGGCTCCGGTGTCCGTTCCAGGAGCCATTGCCGCGATGTCCGCGGAAAGCAAAATAAAGAAACCCGCCGAAGCCGCGCGCGAACCAGTCGGCGCCACGTAGGTCACCACCGGCACCGGTGACGCCAAAATTTTCTGGATAATCGACCGCATTGAACTATCCAGGCCGCCGGGAGTGTTGATGGTGATCAAAACGAGTTGTGCGTGGGATTCGGCAGCGCGGTCGATGCCTGCGACGACGTACTCGGCCATCACCGGCTCAATCTCACCATCGATGCGCAACTCGACCACCGACGCGTTCGCCGCAGCTTCCGCCGCAGGCGCGCCTGGAGCACACATCAAAATCACAAAGATCAAAGCAGGAATTGCTTTTCGCATAGCGCAGCAGAGAAATCGCGGGTCCATCTCGCCGGTATTATAGCAACAGATACGGGTGAGCGGCTGTCTATCCGCTGCCTTTTTGGTCCGCAGCGACCCGCTCTTGGGGGTGCAAGGCATCGTGGACCCGATGGTCTTGGACCACGTGGCTGAATGCTGGATCGTTTTCTACCGCCGGCGCCAGCTTTTTGTAGCCTTCGTCGCGCGCCATCACCAGGTAGTGGGCGCAACGCTCCGCGTCTCCGGCCACCGCGTAGGATTTCGCCAGCAGGAAGTAGAGCATTCCGGGATCGTCGCTGGTGCGCTGCTGGATCACCGTGCCGAATCCGGCGTGGTGCTCGAAAACGTGTGGGTTGAGCGCCATGGCCTTGGCAAACGCGCCCATGGCCTGGTCGTACAGTTTCGCGCCGAAGTAAGCGTAGCCCAGGTTGCTGTATACCGTCGCTTCCACATCTTTGGGATCTTGCAGCTTCAACGTTTGCTGGTAATAACGGATGGCTCTGCCATAGTGCTTCTTAGTGTATTCGATCGTTCCCAAATTGTTGATCGCACTCACGAAATTCTTGTCCGCTTTGATCGACAGCTTGTAATACTTGGTCGCCGTGTGCACATCCATTATCTGCTGGTAGGCGATGCCCAACTTGTTCAGCAGTTCCGCGCTCTTCGGATCTAGCGCCAACGCCTCGCGATACGACGCAATTCCTTCAAAATACATCTTCCGGGCCATCTGCACGTCGCCCTGCAGTTCGCTCCGCTCAGTCGGTCCGACGGTCGGAGCGGCAGTCATTTCCTGCGAGCCTCCGCCAGACGCGGAATTGGAGGCACCGGATCGTTGCTGGGCAGGAATCGAAGTACCGACTACCAGAGAGAACGCAAAAACGGCCAGGTGGAAACGGCTCATGGCGGCACACTCCTTACTTCCGCGCATGGAGTCTACGGCTGCGGTTTAGGGTCGTCCGTAGGCTTCTTGCTGCTACCAAAGATACCAAAAATCTTCTGCAATAGGCCCTTTTTCTTCGCTCCCTGATCCTGGTCCTCAGGTTCCCCCGGTGGCGGGGCTTTGGCCCCGGTTGCCCCTTGCGCCACTACCGTAGTCCGCGCCGGAGGGGGTCGGTTGGCGTCGGGAGGAGGAGGCGTTTCCGATTTGCCGAACAAGTGGGATATCCACGAGCCGCCGTTCGCCGATTTCCCGCCGTGTAGTTCGCAGAATTCGGTGGGCTCGGTGCCGGCCACGAACACTTCGTCGCGCGGCGCGGGGCACGTCGGCGTAGCTAGCTGACCCGATTGGGGATCCACCGAAACCGCCACGTCCCCGGCGGGCTCGGTAAACTCCTTGCTATCCGCATATCCGGGGACCTTGACCGCCCGTTTCATGAACTCGGTCCACACCGGCGCAGCAGTATTGGTCCCGGAAAGCCCCAGATCGCGATTATCGTCAAACCCGATCCACACGACGCACAGCAAATCCGGGGTAAACCCGGCAAACCATCCGTCGCGCGATGTCCCGGTCTTCCCCGCCGCCGTCCCGCTAAAGCCCATCGCCCGGACGACTTCGCCGGTACCGTGGTCCACTACATCTTCCATCAAGCTGGTAACCAGATAGGCTACCCGGGGGTCGAGCACCGCGCGGATGGTGGGTTGCGACCGTTCGAGCACCTTGCCCTCACTATCGATCACCGAGCGCATAAAAAGCGGTTCGGCACGCACCCCGTTGGTCGCAAACGCGGTATAGCCGGCGGCCACTTCGAGCGGCGTCATTTCGTAGGCGCCAAGCGCCACCGCCGGTGTCGCCCGAATGTGCGGATCCAGTCCCATCTGCCGCGCCATCTCCACCACCCGCTGATACCCGATCATTTCCGCTACCTTCACCGTAGCCACGTTCAAGGAATGGATTAATGCGTCGCGCAGCGTTACCGTGCCGTAAAACTCCTCGCCGTAATTGTTCGGCGTATAGTCATTGCCGTCGAATTGGAAAGTGGTCGGCTCGTCCACCACCGTGGTCGCCGGGGTCACCACCGGCTGAAGCCCCTCCACCGCGTTATCGAATGCCGCGGCATACACGAATGGCTTGAAAACCGAGCCCGGCTGCCGGCGCGCCACCGCATGGTTGAGCTGGCTTTCGCCGTAGTTACGTCCGCCCACCAGCGCGCGAATTTCACCGGTGTGCGGATCCAGCGCCACCAGCGCCACCTGCGCCTGCGGCACGGCCTCGCCCTTCTTCTTCCACTTCTCGTAGCGCTTGGCGAGCTGCTTATCCACGTTGGCCATGCCCACTTCGACCGCCTCGGAGGCAGCGCGTTGCAGCGCGGGATCGATGGTGGTGTATATCCGGTAGGTCTGCGTGGAGATGTCGTTTTCGGAATATTGTTCGAGCAGGTGATCCTTCACCATATCCACGAAATACGGCGCGTCGCTGCTGGTCATCCCGCCGCCGGAAAAGCGCAGCTTCTGCTTGCGGGCCGCTTCCACATCCGCGGCGGACGCCAGGCCATCTTCCTGCAATTGCGTTAGCACCCGGTCGCGCGCCTCGATGGCCCGGTCGGCGTGCCGTTCGGCGGACGAGTAGCGATTGGGCGCACGGATAATCCCCGCCAGGAAGGCGGCCTCGCCAAGACTCAGATCGCGGACATCCTTACCGAAATAAGCCTCGGCGCCTTCGCCGAATCCGCGAATCGAGAAACTGCCGCGGTTGCCCAGATAAATCTCGTTGGCATACAACTCGAAGATTTGTTGCTTGCTGAATCGCTCGTTCAACTCGATGGCTACAATTGTTTCTTTAAGCTTGCGGCTCCATTCCCTCTTGGTGGTGAAGAAAAAACTGCGCGCCACCTGCATATCGATGGTGCTGGCGCCCTGCGCGCGCACTCCCCGCCGCAAATCGGCAATCCCCGCGCCCAGCACCCGAATGATGTCTAAGCCGCCGTGCTCGAAAAACCTTTTGTCCTCGGCCGCAATCACCGAGTTCACCATCACCTTGGGCAGATCGTCAAACCGCACCACCCGCCGTTTTTCCCTGGAACTATCGAATAGGTTGGTCAACAGCTCCGGTTCCAGCTCCGCGGTGTCCAGCGATTCCCCGCTGGGCAACCGGGTGATCCGCGAAATCTTCGCTCCCGCGAAATCAACCCGCAGCGCATTCCCTCCGCCAAAATACGACGTGTTCGAAGGCTGCACGTCAATCGATGAACCGTGCACGTGGTACACGCCCAGATCCCCGGGCAGTTCCTTCTCGATATACCCCGCACGCCCCAGATAGCTCGTAACGTCGCCGGGACGAATCGTTTCTCCCGCGAAGATTTTTTCCGGCGCTCCGAAAACGCGTGAAGTATTCTGAAAGACTTGCCCGGTGAGACGATCGTTAATGAGCCGCCCGAACTTGATGTAGTAGTAGCCGTAGATGCTGACGCCGGTAATAAAAAGAGCGAAGGCTACTCCCAGGATGCTCAAACCTACCCGCGAACTCCAGAAACCGTGTGCGATGCGGATGCGCAGAAGATTCTCCGTTACGTTTTGCCGAACCTGGCGCAGCCATTCGGTGAACCGGCGCGCAAAGGTGGGTTGGGGTGGTTGGAACAATGGGTCTCCGGGCCTGTGGAATGTTCGCCCCTGATTCTAGTGCGAACCCCATGCAGCACAAACACAATCTCATCCGGCCAGGCGACGCTAAGCGGTTGCCGGATACGAATTGGATGCGCTTTCCGGATGTGGCGCGCGACCCCTAGGAATGATTTTCGCCGATTGGATTGAACTGGATTTGGAACGAGTAGACGTACAGGTCCACCGTTACCGTGTACGCTATCGCCACCTTCGCATAGTCATGCGTCGGTGGGCATTCCACGTGAATATCGTCCTTCTTGATCTCGTCGACTCCCAGCCTCTGCACTTCCTTCCACACATCGTCGCGCAGTCCGTCCGGCGTTTTCCATGGATAGGAGGTGGCGAATTTCACGTCGCTGTTGATGGTGTCCTGCAGCACGTAGTTCTTGTAATACGGCGGCCCAATCTTGAAGACGCCGATCAACAAACCCACGATGACCACCACAAAGAAAATATTCTTCAACACGGTTGCTCCGCCCCGATTCGAGATCGGGCCCTGAAGAAATTCCCTCACGCCAGCAAGGGAGTCCAGTCCGGTTCCTAAAACTAGCCGGAACTGATGCTAGCACCCGCTATCCACGAGTGTCGATAATTGAAGCGGACCGGTGTTCTCAGAAGTTACGTCTGGTGTTTGGGGGGGCCGCGCCACACGCAACGAGGACTGTCTAGGAGCGGCTGCACCACAACAACTTAGCCGCAATCTTGCGAACCAGATGTCCCAAAATCGCTACCTGGTACCCTCCATGAGCTGCAGCGTGCCGCTCGGCCTTACGACGGCAGGCGGAAAACAAACTTAACGCGCTGCTGGGTCTCGATGGCGTGGCCATAGAGATACGTCGGGGCATACCGCCATTGCCGAACCGCGAACATCGCCGCGGCGGACAAGATGTCCGGGCCGCTGTAGGGATCCACGCGCCGGATCGTTCCGTCTCCGGCAAATGTCGCTACAACTTCCACCGTCCCTTCTACCCGATCGCGAATCGCGTCCGGAGGATAGGCTGGCTCAACCAAATAAACCAGGTCGCCCACGTGCAAATAATTATTTTCCTGCGCTTGTTCCACGCGGAAGCCCGCGGGCGCCATCACCGACAACTTAGTGGTAATCGCAACGAAGGCCGACGCGCCCACCGCGGTCGGCTCAAAATTCAGCAGCACCGCCGCATTGCCATTTCCCCCCGGCGGTACCGGCTCGATGGTTCGGTGCGCCGCGGGATTTCCCGCCAGCGTATTGGTCGCACCGCTCGGGCCGGCCGCAGCAGCTCCCGCGGCGTTGGCCTCCACGCCGGCGAGGCCTGGCGCGGCACTCGTAGAGCTCGGACGATTAGTGTCTGCTGATGGCGGCAGTTGTCCTCCGGCCGAGGCGACGGGGCTCGGGGGGGCGAGCGGGACGCCCGGGCGGCTCTGGCCAGAACTAAGATCCTGTGCCGCGGGAGTGAGCGCGCCGCGGGTGCGCACCGACATTCCCGCAATGAAACACAAGGCACCCACTACGCACGTGACCGCGGTCATCAACATCCATCGGCGCGGCTCCGACCCACGCTCGGCTACATAGCCACTGTCCCCGGAGTTGAAAAGCCTGAGTTGCGGTGTGCTCGACGGTTCAGGGAGGTGTCTCCAGCGCCGTGCCCTGGTGCGCTCCTCCGCTACCGGATCCGCCGCGACTGGGGCCGCTGCCAGGGTTGCCGACGGCCATTTCACCGCCACCGGGAATTTCGGCGCCACGGTTACCGTCTTCGCCGGTTCTGGAATTACCGCCACCACCGGAGGTAGTTCCGGAGGCGCCTCGACCGGAGGACCGGAAGTCCAACTTCCCAACTGCGCTGGCTGCACCGTCTGCCAGGTCATCTGCGATTCGTCGTGGTGCGCCTCGAACGCCAGCCACTCCCGGATTTTCCTCCGCGTATAAGGCGGCATATCGACGAAGCGAATTCCCGCTTCTTTTTTGGTCTTGCCCCGCCACGCGATTCGTCCGCCGGTGTCGATCCAGTCCTCTGATTTCGGCAAATGAAAGCGAATCCGCGGATAGACGTCGCCGATCAGCACTTCGGCTGCCTGCACCGAAACGCCACCTTCGCTCAGGTTCAAGATCAAGCCGCCGTTGGCTTCGCCCAAATCGATGTATGAAAGCGAGGATGCCGTGAAGCGCGTATGTTCGCGCCGCTCTGGCATCGCATTAAGACCTTCGGGTTGGCCTTGCAGGACTGGCATCTTCAACTCGCGTTCCATTCGCGGAGACACCCGCGCCATGATCAAAATATCCCAATGAGTTAAAGATACCTGACCCGCCGCATTCCGTCCACGATTCCTGAACGCAAAACGAGATCCGCATCTCCGCCCCGGCGTAAAATGTCCCAGCGAAACGATCTCTACCAACGCTCCGGCGGCCGCTCTAGGTTACCGGAGGATTGCGGGTGTCCGATCCTGGTTCTAACCACAGAGATGATGACGCGACGGATGCTCCCCCGTAAGAGCCACATCAGCGAGCCACCCGGTGGTGTGGGCATGAGGTAGGCTATATCGCTGATTCTAAAAGACAGAAATTCTGCGAGTCGCACCAATTTCTTATTTTGCCAGCAGCGAAGATACCTCAAGCATTACTTGAATTTCTCCGGGATTTCCATAGCGATAGGCAAGTCAATCGCGGGGTCACCGAGCAGACCGGGCAGGCGCCGGATGGTCGAGCGCGCGGGGAAGATTGTTTGCCGGTAAGCTCGGTACGATCTCCAGCAGTGCGTCACGGCAATCCCCGTCCAGCGCGTGCGGCACCTCTTTGGCAATAATGGCCAGCGCCTTTTCCACCGGAATCCCCACGCGGTACGGCCGGTCGGCGGTAAGCGCATCCCACATATCGGCCATCACCAGCACCCGCGACTGCAGCGGTAACTGGCTCGCCCGCAAATTTCGGTAGTAGCCGCTACCGTCCAGCCTTTCGTGATGCGTGCTGGCAACGTACGCTAAGTGTTCGAACCCTTGCACCTTTTCCAAGATCCGCTGCGTGTAGTAGGGATGCAGCCGGACCACTTCCCACTCCGGCCCGGTCAGTGGACCGGGCTTATCGAGAATGCTGTTGGGTACGCTCAACTTTCCGATGTCGTGCAGCAAGGCAGCGCGGCGCAGCATGGTCATTGTCTTGGCGGCTAAGCCTAGCTTGTTTCCCAGTGCTATGGCTACCCGGGTCACGCCTTGCGAGTGCTGGTGGGTGAACGGAGATTTTGCGTCGACCACTTCCCCGAATGCGTCGCAAATATTATCGAGTTGCTCGTCGCTGGTGATCAGCGCGTTGCTTGCCGGCTCATGCTCGATCACCAAACGCTGCGCCGAACCGTCGTGCAAATGCCCCCAGAATTCCTCGTCGTGGCGCAGCTGCTGCACCACCCGCACCAGCGCCGGATCGAACCACGCTCCGCTGCGCTCCTCAATCACTCCGAACGCATCTTCCCTGCCGTTCAGCGCCGCAAAAACTTCCAACGTCTGGCAGATGCTCATGACCCGCGAAAATAACGGAATCTGTTCGCCGGAAATACCTTGCGGACCGCCTTTGCCGTTCCAATGTTCGTCCAGCGCGCGGATCGCTTGCGCTACGCTCGTGCTGAATCCAAGCTTGAGCGCGATCTGGCTGCCGCGGTCGCAGCGCAACTGCATGAGTTCGTCGGCTTGGTCCTTGCGGTGCGCCACGATATTGGTCAGCGACCGGATGCGGTCCATCGCCGAACCGTTCGGTTTCACGTTGCGCAGCAGGTAGTTCAGGCCATCGAAATTGACCCGCGTCCAATCTTGCGTCTTGACTTCGCGCTTCGCTTGGATCTCGTCGCCGCCAAATATCTCGTACATCCGCGCCGCGTTGCTGCTGCATCCCGCGTCCTTCAAAAGCAGCGCGTAATAGAGATCGTTGCGAGCGGACTCCGGCAGGCCGATAATTTCGGCTACCCGGGTGCCCAGCAGGCAGCAATTCACCGCGTGCCCCATGGGCTGCCCTTCCGTAAGATCGAGCGCGAACGAAAGCGCGGAGATTACGTTGGAAAGGCGAATTTCCGGCCAGGAGTCCTGCGGAGGGTACAATCCGGAGCTATTTTCCGTGCGGTCCATCGGGATTACTAACCTGCATACTGGGGCCCTGTGGTTATGCGGTGTCGTCTACAGTTTACGCCACTTTGGCCGGGCCGAGAGACGCGCCCGGAGCGGTGTGACCAATCGCCTACGTTCGACTCGCGCCATGGCTCCTCCGTGCACAAAGTCGCGCTTCCAGTATTACTATTTTATGATTCTGGGGAGTTGAAGCGTATGCCCGTTGTGGAGACCAACCGGCTGATCTTGCGGCACTGGGAGCCGTCCGACCGCGAACCTTTCTCTCGTTTGAATGCGGATGCTCGCGTGATGGAATTCATGCCCGCGCTACTTTCGCGGGATCAAAGCGATCGCCTGGCGGATCGCATCGAAGAACATTTCCGCGAACACGGTTTCGGCTTGTGCGCGGCGGAGCTGCGCCAGGATCATTCCTTCATCGGTTTTGTCGGGCTGTCGGTTCCGACGTTTCAGGCGCCGTTCACACCCTGCGTGGAGATTGGCTGGCGATTATCGGCCGATCGTTGGGGGCAGGGTTTGGCCACCGAAGGCGCGCGGGCGATGATCCGTTACGCTTTTGAGAACGTGGGTCTCGATGAGGTGGTTTCGTTCACTGTTCCTGGCAATGTGCGCTCACGGCGCGTAATGGAGAAACTCGGCATGACTCGCAATCCCGTCGATGATTTCGATCATCCTCGGCTGCCGGAGGGACACCCTCTGCGCCGCCATGTCCTATGCCGTTTGCGGCGTGCAGAAGGTGTGCCCTGAGCGGGCCAGCGCAGACCGAGCTAAGTCATCTGTTGCACTTGAAACGGAACGTTGGCCTTCTTCGCGGCAACTTCCACCGGATTTCGCAACGGCCGCCCAAATCCGTCGAACGCAACCTCCATCCAGTCGCCATTCTCCAGATGGACGCCAGCTCCGAAGCTCAGCGCATCCGCTCCGAGGTAATGCACATGCACGTCGCCGGCGTGGTGATGCTCCTCAAACTTGAAATGATGGTGCTCGATATTGCCCAGACTGTGGCTCATGTTTTCTTCGCCTGTCGCGATATTCTTCGACCATATCTCGCGCCCCGCTCTTTCAATCCGCACCCGGCCCTTCACATTCAGGAATTCGCCGCCGATTACCAGCTCCGGCCCGAGCGAACACGGCCGAAGTTTTGATCCGGCCAGGTACAAGTAATTTTTCTTCTCGTACTCGTGATCGGAAAACTCGTTTCCCATCGCCAGGCCCACGCGATATGGCTTGCCGCCCGGCCCGATCAGGTACACCGCCGCAACCTCGGCCTCTTCCCCGCCGTCGTCCGCGTGCTCTGGGATTACCAACGGTTCGCCGTGCGCCCGCAAAATCCGTCCGTTACCCTTATAAAACCATTCCGGAGCGACGCCGATTTTTCCGGCCGCCGGCCGCCCATTCTCGACGCCCCAGGAAAACATGCGCATGCTATCGGTCACCGGCTCATCGGTGGCGGCGCTCGTCGCCGGAGCCGCGCTTTTGTGCATCGCCTGGCGCTCGCGCGCGCTCCCCAGGTGGGTGAGCCCGGTGCCGGAAACAAGCACCCGTGCCGGCTTCTCCGGAACATCGATCGGCGGCAGCAGATGCCACATTGACGACCCGGTGTAAACCGCTTCGTAGTCGAGCCGGTCGCCACTGGCGGCCTTAGCCACGAACGCTTGCAGCGTTTCGCCGCTGGCGATGATTTGCTGCGCCAGCTCGTATATCGAACGCACTCCCGCGAGGCATCGCAGTTTCGGCTCTTCCACCACCGCGACGCATCGTGAAACCGCACTTCGCAATTGAACCAGTCTTAACATCGGCATCCTGTCCATTCCCTTTCGCGGCTCACCAGCTCAACCGCAGCAACGAAATCGCCTGGCGCGGAAGAGTGATCGAGATTTTCGCTTCTCCAGATTTTACCTTCACCCAACTCGCAGGCGCGAGCAACGAAAGCTGGCCCGCAGCTTGTAACTTCGCATATTGCTCCGGCGACGGCGTTTCTGGTTTGCCCAGCGCCTTCCATTGCGTCCACGCATTACTGTGGGTGTCGTCGATGCGGTAATGGGTAAGCCGCACTCGATGCGCACCCTCCGGCAAACCGGATATATTGACGTCCACCAACGCCGGCGCGGTGGGAGCGTCATCGTCAAAATAATTCCAGACCATCACCGCGGCTTGGTGGGAATTGCGGGTGGCCAAAGCGTCGATGTCATCGGTCTGCCGCACGCCGGATTTCTCAATGTCGTCGAGCGCCACCGCACCACTGCTCTTGGTAGAGACACGATCGCCGGACATCATCCCGGCCATGCGAAAGAAATTCAGGACCGGCTTATCCACCCCGTTGGTGGCCAGGGTGCGAAATCCTTCGAAGTAATTGCGGCCCTCAAATTCAAACGCCCAGGTCAACATCCCCGCGAGATTTACACCGCTGCGATCCTGCAGCTCGAGCAGCCCCTTCATCGCCGCTGCGGTGTAGCTCGCGTACAAAGGCCCGTTGCGATAGGCATTTTGCGGATTCACCTGGGCCGAACACGCCGCGCAACCTTCCGGATCGGCCTCGCTAAGAATGATCGGAAGCTTCGCGAATTCCGGATAGCGGCGAACGATCGCGAATCCGTCGTCGGCGCCTGCCAGTTCCTTATCGAGTCCCATGCGCACGTGGCCGTCCGACAACTCAGGCCGGCCCTTCACATGGAATGAAATGAAATCGAGCGGCACCGCGCCGCCAGTCGCTTGGTCGCGCACCTTCGCGCAGTGGTCGAGGAAATCAACCAGGAATTTTGCGGCTCTCTCATGGTGCGGGCTGGTGATCGCCGGCCCGCCCACCCGCGCCCCGGGCAATGCCCGCCGCACACCTCTCACCGCGGCGTCGTACAATTTCAGATAATCATCGGTCAAACCGTGCCAGTAACCGATATCCGGCTCGTTCCACACTTCCCAATACCACTGTTCCGCCTGGTGTTTTCCGTAGCGCTCACCGAGATGCTGCGCCAAATGCTCCACCAGTTCACCCCAGCGCTGAAAATCCTTCGGCGGATAGCTCCATCCGCCCTGAAATATGTCCGCGGGGAATTGCACGTGATACGGCTGCGGATGAATCGACATCGCCTCCGGCATGAACCCGATCTCCACCATCGGCTGCACGCCCGCGGCGGCGTAGGCGTCGAATATGTTGTCGATGACGCTCCATTCGTACACCGCCTTACCGTCCGCCTTCTCGGTATACGCGTTGGTCGAACCCCACTTTAAATCCGCCTGCCCGTCGCCGGTGGTGAGCAGGTTGTGGGTGCGCACCCGCACCGGCGCAGGACTCATCTGCTGCAACTCCGCTAGCAGCTTCTTGCCGTTGGCGGTGTAGGTGTAATTCGGCTCGTCGTAGCCAAACCACGTCTGGATCGGAACGAATGGGCCCTCGCTAGCGCGCAAGTCCACGTTTACGCGCACCGCCCCATCTGCTCGCGTGCGCCGTAAATGGAATGACAAGATGGCGACCACAATCAGGCAGGCAAAGAGGCGGTAAAAAAAGGAAGCTGTGGGCCGTTTCATTTTCACCGATTCCGATCTCAACCCTACGCAACGTCAGCGCACCGCGCGCGTTGCGCACGCGACGCCCCAACGAGACTAGCATTTTCCATCGCGCCGCAAGAACAAAGAAACAGAGAAACGACCCGGCTCGCTTCGATGAGGTCGACGCGTATTCTTTTCCAGGAGGCGAAGGAAATTCGGCAGTTCAATTCACCAGTACCGAGCTCTGCTGGCTCTTCAGCGGCTCGACTTCCATCACTGCGACCACCAAGGTTCCCTGATTGTCGCTGCGAACGTCCAGACGTCCGCCGAGCTGGCGAACCCGCTCCTGCATTCCCATCATGCCTACACCCGGACGCATTTGCCGGGACGAGGAATCTTTTCCATTTCCGGCAGACATACCATGACCATAGTCGCGTACCTGGACGGTAACATGGCGATCATCGCGGCTCACCTGGATGCTGGCGCGATCGCTGCCGGAGTGGCGATGGACGTTGGTCAGGCATTCCTGCACGATGCGGAATACCGCAATCTCCAGTTCTTTCGATAAGCGTCCCAGTCCCGCGGCAATTTGCAAGTTCACCGAGATGTTGCTGCGCTGAGCGAATCCTTCGACGTACCACCGTAGCGCCGAATCCAGTCCAGACTCGTCCAGCAGCGGCGGATGAAGTAAATGCGAAATGGTGCGCAGCTCGCGCGAAAATTGACGGGTAAGTTCCAGACTCTCCGCCAGCGCCATCGCGGCGTGCGAACTCAAATTCCTTTCCTCGGTCTGCAGGGTGGCCAGATTCAGCCCCAGCGCGGCGATGATTTGCCCAGAGCTGTCGTGCAGCTCGCGCGCGATCCGCCGCCGTTCTTCGTCCTGCAAATTCATCAATTCCCCCGACAGCCGCCGCAAGCTAACCTCTGCGTTGGCCAAGTCGGTGGTGCGGTCCACTACCCGGCGCTCCAGCGCGTCGCGCGCCTGCTGCAGCGCCGCATCACGCTCTTCAATATGCTCCAGCATTTGATTGAATGTTCCGGCGAGGCCGGCGACCTCGTCGCCGTTGGGTGTGGCCGTGGCGCGGAGCGAATAATTTTTTTCTTCCGCCACTCGGCTGGCGGTTTCCGCCAGACTCAGTATCGGTCGGAGCACTGCTCGCTGTAGCATGCGCGAGAGAAACGAGGTGACCATCAGGCAGATCAGCAGCAGCCCGGCGACCATCAGCGCGTAGGTTTTCAGCCGCGCGTACATCGAGTCCAGATCGTTCTGGATGTACACCGTGCCCAGCGTCTTTCCGTCCGCGACGATGGCCTGCACCAAGTGGAAGCTTTCGGTGCCAAACCAATACGACGTGCTTTGTCCACCGGGCAAAACCGGCTCGGGCAATACCGCTCGCGGCGTATCCCGCCAGTAAGCGGCGAACGGCTGCCCATCCGCTGTATAGATTTCCGCGTGGACGATATGGGGGGAACCGCGCAGGCCGGCCAGGGTATTCTCGGCCGAAGTTCGATCGTTGTCCTTCAAAGCGCCTGCCGCGCTCGCGCTAATCACCTGCCCCTGAATCGCCATGTGACTGGTCAGCGCGCTGCGGTAGGTGATTTGATCGTAAACGACGAAAAGTGCACAGGACAAAAGCAGCGCGACGGTGCTCACCAGCAGACTGGCACGCGTTAGCTTGCGGACTATCGATTGGTCATTCGCAGCCGCCACCAAGCCCACAAGCTACTCCAGAATTCGCTCCGGTTCGCCCTAGTATACAGACGTCCGCACCGGAATTTTCGTTCCATATGCGCTATCGATTGTCGTGGGGGTTAATCCGACACCGCTTCCTACCCGCTGAAAATTAGCGGGTCTGACGGTTCGCCACCAGCGGCTTGTCGCCGATCAGACTCTCGATCGCCGTCAGCAGTTGCCGCGACGCTTCGGCCTTGGAAACGTACCCGCGCGCCCCCGCCTCGATCGCATACGGCCGCATCTCCGATTCCTCGTACTGGCTGAGAATCACCACCTGGGTCTCTGGGAAATCGCGGCGGATCGCCCGGGTGACTTCCAAGCCGTTCACCCGCGGCATGCTGATGTCCAAAACTAGAATGTCCGGACGCAGGAGTTTGGTCTTCTCGATCGCGTCACTGCCGTCAACCGCTTCGCCGCATACCTCCCAGTCGGAACGGGTGGCGAGAATCGAGCGAAGTCCGCGTCGCATCAGTTCGTGATCGTCGGCAATCAGAATACGCACCGGGGTCGGATGAGTTGATGTCATATCGCTCGATGCTAGAACGCGTCGTAGCAAAGCTCAAGAGCGAGAACGGGGGACGTTGCAGTAAGAGCACCAGTGTTTTACCTTATGGCGCGCGAGGGACGTAGATGGAAAGTAACGTGCACGTATTTTTCCGCTATGGGCACACATTCCGGTCTGGCAAGTGAACCCGACTCTTTTTCCAAGCCATGTGCGATCTATGCGATAGCAGGCAGCTACACCTAAGTCCGTTTTCGCCTCCCGTCGGACCGACCGCACTTCTCCGCAGCGCGACGTTCTACGGGAAATTGTGTATTGGCCGTTTGGAACCCCGAGGCAAGGCCGGTGCTCCACTACCGCATGACGAGAGCATCATATGTTCAGCGACATTTTGGAGGACGGCGAACCGCCGGAAATCGCCAAGGCTTCACTTGCGTGGCCCTGGGCCGCGCAGTCCTCTCCACGCGGTGAGAGGTCGGTTTGGCTTCACCGCTGCGTCATGCGCCGCAGCGGAGCCCACGAAAGTCCAACCGGCTGACGCGCACAACGGGCGGATGCGGTAGGCATCCGCCCGAATTTTCCGACCCGACGCTCCCGCGATTCTACGGTTCTACGCGGTGCCCCACTCTTTGCGTCTTTCGCAAAGGGTGGGCGCTTACCGTGCCACAGACGCGGGCACACGAACACCACCCGAAGTTGTTGCGCCGCCGCCCCACCGCAAAAGCAAATCGCCGCGCGAACCCCCACGGCGATTCTGCACTGGGACAGCTAGGTAACCTGTAACTACTTGCTCGGCAAGTAGCTCAGGTCAGGCCGATACTCAAGAATGCCGCTGGTCACACTTTCCGTACTGGCATCAAACCTGCCAAGGATCGAGGCCGCCTCCGCGTGCCCAAACGCTTCGTTGAGCATCTCGGCGAACGGCTTCAGGTTGGGATTGTCTTCGAAATCCGCCCACTTATCGTGGGGGATGACGAGGACGTAAGTGCCCGCGCGGCCGCCGTTAACCAGCTCATACCAGTAATAATGAACGGGCCAATTGGTCTTGGTGATCGCCTCGGTGGCTCGGGTGATGGCGCTATGAAACTCTTCGTCTTTTCCGGGCTTCACAATGTAGGTGATTATTTCTGAGAACCTCGAGGGCGTCATCGAGTCGGTCGGTTTGCTGTCCTTGGGCATAAGTTCATAGTAGCGAGTAATCAAAGAGCCGACATACACGCCGACGTTCTTCTCATACGCCTCCAACTCGGCCTTGTCCTGGGCCGGCGGAACGTCTAGATCCGCCCAATGCTGCCCCAGTCTCCCAACGATGTACGTCCCACTGTCATCGCCGCTCATGGTCTCCCATACCATCAAGGGGACCGTGTCCTTTTGCTGTTTGTGCCAATCCGCCTGAGCCTTCCGCCCGTCCTCATATTGCTTGGCGGTACCGGGCTTGAGCTTCTGAAATTCCAACGAGGCAAGCGTGCCGGGCTTGGTCTGCGCGAACCCCGCGACCGCTGCAATCAACATAATCCCAACCGCGAATATCATTTTCTTGACAATCATTGAACTCCCCTCTCGTGTCCGATTTAGGAACGTGGATTTTGTGGGAAGGATCCGGCCCGACCACTAAGGGTGCTCAGGCCAGTCTCGTACCGCCGGGACTATATACCAATTCCGGGGCGAATCAAGAATATATGGGAGAAGTAAAGGGGGCAGCTGCTTGGTTAGATAGCAGCAACACACAAGAAGTCACGCCTGGACCTTCCAACACGTCTTCCCTCGGTAGAGCTATGACAACACACCCCATCCGGTCAACAAAGGCGCGCGGACGTCCTCGGGCATTCGACCGGGACGCGGCGCTTCGGCGTGCTATGGAATTATTCTGGCGTCAGGGGTATGAGTCGACATCAATCAGCGACCTGACATCCGCGATGGGAATTACCGCACCCAGCCTCTACGCTGCGTTTGGTGACAAGGAGCGCCTTTATCTGGAGGCCGTGGAGCGTTACAAGTCCGGCCTGGGGAATTCAGGCCGCATTCTCGCCGGAGAGGCGACCGCGCGCGGCGCCATCGAGCGGCTTCTCGAAGCTTCGGCCATCGAGTTGACGAACACCAAGGACCATCCGCCCGGATGCATGGTCGTTGCGTCCGCCATAAACGGTTCGCCTGAATCCGCCCACTTGCAGGCTGCACTCAGAGGTTGCCGCGTTGAGGCGGAGGCGCGCATCACCGCCAAGATTAAGCGTGGTGTCAGGGACGGAGAACTTCCTCCGCGCACGAATGCAGCCGCGCTGGGCAAGTTTTATATGACGGTGATGCAGGGCATGACGATTCAGGCCAGGGACGGGGCAACGCAAAAGGAACTGCTTGCGGTGGCCAGGGCGGCAATGCTTCAGTGGCCTGAATTGGGCTGAGGATAATCTGCTGCCCGGTGCCGTGTGGTCGCAGTTTTTGTTGCGGGCGGAGGAAGTCGAACCCACACAGCGATCGCGTTTCTTTTCCTTTTGTACCTCTGGGAGCCTAGTCGCCGATAATTGCCTTCGGCTCCAGAAACGACTCCAGGCCGAGCAGGCCGAATTCCCGGCCAAAGCCGGACTGCTTGTATCCCCCAAATGGCGCCAGCGCGTCGTTCTGGAGAGTGTTCACCATCACTCTACCTGCCTCCAGGCGTGCGGCAACTGCGTTGGCGCGGGGCACACTCGACGAAAACACATAGGCGTGCAGTCCGTAGTCCGAAGCGTTGGCCAGTCTGATAGCCTCCTCATCATCACGGTACGTGAGGATTGAAAGCACAGGACCGAAGATTTCTTCCTTTGCGATAGTCATGTCATTGCGGACGTCCGCAAACACCGTCGGCTTCACGAAATATCCGCGATCCAGTCCTTCTGGACGCCCTTCGCCTCCGGTGACCAGCGTTGCACCTTCCTTAAGGCCGATGGAGATATAACGTTTTACTCGGGCCAGGTGCCTGCTGTTGGCCATAGGGCCGATGGTGGTCTCCTTATCGTGCGGGTCACCGACCTTCATCTTTCCAACGGCTTTTTTCACCAGCTCAATCACCTCCTGCAAACGCTTCTCGGGAACGAAAAGGCGAGTACCGGCAATGCAGGCTTGCCCGTTGTTCATAAACGCAGCATTGAGCGCCATCGGAACTGCCTCGGCAAAATTGGCATCGTCGAGAATGATCGTCGGGGACTTGCCGCTCAGCGACAGGCTGACCCGTTTCATTGTCTCCGTGGCCGTGCGAAGGATGACCTTGCCGATGGCCGTAGAGCCGGTAAACGAAATCCTCGCAACATCGGGATTCGCAGCCAACTCGCCGCCGACAACGTCGCCACGGCCATTGACCACATTCAGAACGCCGGGCGGCAGACCCGCATCGTGGAGAGCTTCTGTCACCACTTGGGCTTGAAGAGCACCTAGCTCGCTCGGCTTGATAACCACCGTGCAGCCGGCCGCAATTGCCATCGACAGTTTGCTGCAAATCGTGCCAGCAACACTATTCCACGGAATGATCAACGCGGACACTCCCACCGGCTCCATCACGACCGAAGAGCGCCCCATACGGCGCACAAAATCGTACGAGTCAAGCGTCTGCGCTGCATCCAGAAAAGCCTGTGAAGAATATTGGGCTATCCAAGTTGCGCGCGAAAGCGGGCCACCGTATTCCTCGACGGTGATGTCCCGCAGCTTATCGGTCCGGGCCAAAACAGCTTCGTTTAGGCGTTTCAGCATTGCGATACGTTCTTCTTTGGTGGATTTCGCGAATGAAGGAAGAGCCGCTTTTGCCGCCGCAATTGCGCGCCGGGTATCCTCGGCGTCAGCAAGGATCAGCGTCGCGATGACGGCCTCTGTGGTCGGGTTAATCAGCTCTGCAACTTCAGTGCCGTGCGGCTTCACAAAGCCGCCGTTGATATATAGCTGTTCGATACTGCGCATCGTTTCCTCCATGGTTTCTGGGCGTTCAAAAACTCCCGCGCCCTGTTTACTCGAAGCACTGTCCTGTCTCGCACCTAGACAGTCGGAATGGTGCCGCCGTCGATTCCTGCCTCTGGTGTCGTCCTCCAATGGAAGCAGAAAAAGCGCATAACCTCTTGTGCTCGTGGGGCGATATCAAAACCGTCTGGTATCGAGCCTTCATAGGTTGTAGCAAAATGTAAGTCAAACTTATCATCGACGCGACACACGTCCGGAAAAAGAGTATTTTCGTTGGGAGACGTTCAACTGCTCGAATGGATACTTCGCCGAGGTGGCCGTGGAATCTCCAGTCAGGCGAATGGATGACGCCGTGGAGATTTGGGTCATAGTCGATCCAAGGCATGGCCGGGATGTTCGTCGAAATAATCCATTATCTCGACATATTAGGGATCCGCGCCGTCGCGAGCGGCCTGTCAAGGAACAGGGTTTTTCAGCCGTGGCCGGGCATCCGGCGCACAGCGTCCTTTACAGAACACGGGCGCGGTGGCGGATTGAGGATTGGAGCCGAAGGACGGACTTGAACCGTCAACCCCTCGCTTACGAAGCGAGTGCTCTACCATTGAGCTACTTCGGCCTTGGGGCATTATAACCGGAATTGGTCTGATTTGAGTGTTGCCCAATTCCTTGCCCAAAACCTTGCCGGAAGCGCCCGATTGATGCCGTTTAATGCTCCGATAAATCCGATAAAACGAACAAAACAAACGGACCCGAAACATGATTAGAAGCTTACGAGTCGGCTGCTCTACCAACTGAGCTACCTCGGCTTTGTTGAAACTAAAGTGTTTATGAAAGATCCTGCTGCTGGTGTTCCTCAACTTCCACCAAATTGCCATCAAAGTACTTCTCGACCTTCGCCATTGCCTCGTGCAGATCAGTCGAGTCCACGATGTGGTACGTTTCAAACGTGGACTCGGTCAGATGCCCCGAAATCGTCATGGCGATTCTTCGTGGAACCGCGGACTTCCGAAAGTGCCTTGTATCCACTGTACGGACGCGAGTGAAAATTGCCGACAACGCGGTCTTGATTCGCAACAGAGATTGATGCGAAAGCGAAATGTTGTCGGACTTCCAGAAAGAACCCGATCGGCTACGTGGGGTAATGGAGAAAAGCGCATCCTACGGCCATATCGTGGGATGAGAAAGGGCAACCGCATCTATAGGCGAAGCCCTGTCAGAAAGAACCTGGCGCATCCTCAACGCTCCTGCAGGGCGCCCGTTCTGATGTCCGACGGTCCGGTTTCAACGATGGAGCTGGTTGATGATCAACCAACTTTCCGATGAACGCAGAGGTATCACCACACGGGAGCTCGATTCTCTATTCCAGGCAGACGATCACCTGCCGCAGCGCTCAGCTATTTCCTTGACATCGTCGGGTCGTGGGAATCTAATGCCCGCGCTGGCGCTCGAATTCCCTGCTTAGGTTCTAGACAAATTCAAGTTTAGGAGACACCTATGAAGAAAATGTGGATGGGATGCTTGCTCATTCTGGTCTCAGTGGTCAGCGTGGGATGGTCGCAGACCGGCGGCGCCGAAAAAGCTGTCGCGGCGCAGGAGCAGGTGTGGCTTCAGTCACAAAAGACTAACAATCCGGATCTCGTCGCCCCGCTGCTATCCGACAAAATTGTGGTTACCTTGGCCGACGGGACCGTGCACGACAAGGCCGAGATACTGGCAACTGCAAAGAAGACCAACTATGACAGCGTCGACTACACCGACGTGAAGGTCACGGTATTCGGCAACACGGCCATCGCCACCGGAGGGTTCGACGGCAAGGGCACCGACGATAAGGGAAAGGCCTTCGACGATCATGAGCGCTGGACCGACACCTGGGTGAACATCGGCGGCAAATGGCTGTGTGTGGCCAGTGCCGACGTACCCCAAAAGAAGTAAGCAGCCGCGCACCGCACCAATCGAACCGTCGTTGTGGCACCACCATTTCGCGAGCTTGTGGGTTTTGAGATTCGAATTTCGAAACCCACAACCGGGGTGGCTGTACCCCTAATGCCCGTCGGCCCCAGCCAGTTCCCTGACGATCGATCCCACAAACTGCTTGGCGTCTCCGAATAACATCAGCGTGTTGTCCAAGTGATAGAGCGGATTCTCGATTCCCGCAAATCCCGCAGCCATGCTGCGCTTGATCACCATCACCGTGCGCGCCTTGTCGACGTCCAGGATCGGCATGCCGTAGATCGGGCTGCTCGGATCATTTCGCGCCGCAGGATTGGTCACGTCGTTAGCCCCAATCACCAACGCGACGTCTGTCTGTGGCAGGTCGCCATTAATCTCGTCCATGTCGAGCAGCTTGTCATAGGGGATGTCGGCTTCCGCGAGCAAAACGTTCATGTGTCCAGGCATGCGCCCGGCTACCGGATGTATGCCGAATTTCACGTCCACCCCGCGCTTCGTCAGAGCATCGTAGAGTTCGCGGACTTTGTGCTGCGCCTGAGCCACCGCCATTCCATATCCCGGGATGATCACCACCCGGCTGGCCAGCGCCAGAATCGCGGCAGCTTCCTCGGGAGTGGCGCTGCGCACCGGCTTAGTTTCCCGCGCGCCGGCTCCCGCCGACGTGGGCTGTTCCTGACCAAAAGCCCCGAAGAGAACGTTAGAGAACGACCGGTTCATGGCCTTCGACATATTCACCGAGAGAATCAAACCCGACGCGCCGTCCAGCGCTCCCGCAATGATCAGCAGCTTGCTGTTCAAGACGAAACCCATGGCCGCAGCGGACAGCCCGGCATAGGAATTCAGCAACGAGATCACCGTGGGCATGTCCGCGCCGCCGATGGGAATAATCATCAGCACCCCGAAGATCAGCGGGATCGCCACGATTGCTGGAAACAAATAGATCTTCGAAGGATCCGCCACCAGAAGAACCGCAATCCCCACCGCTACGCCGAGTAATCCCAGATTGACGAAATTCTGTCCTTTGAAAGTGATCGGGCGCTGCGGCAGCACTTCCTGAAGTTTTCCCGCGGCCATCAAGCTGCCGGTAAACGTGAGCGAGCCTAGAATTACTTCCAGCGCTAGCACTCCCATGACGAATCGCGGAACGGCCGGCGCGCGCAGATAAAACTCCGCGGTACCCACCAACGTGACGCACAGCGCGCCAAACGCGTGGCTCAGCGCGGTCCGCTGCGGCACCGCGGTCATGGCCACCTCGCCCAGCGGGACGCCGATGATTGTTCCCAGCACCAGCGCGATGGCGATCCATTTGTATTCGACGATGCCGCGATGCAGCAACGTGCCCACAATCGCCAGCAGCATCCCCAATTCGCCCGCGAAAACGCCGCGCCGGGCGGTGGCCGGCGAGCTCAGCCACTTCAGCGACAAAATGAACAGCGCGGTCGCTATTAGATACGTGAATTCGATGATGTTGTCGGAGACCAGAAAGTAGGTCATGACTTCTTGGGTCCGCTGGGTTTGAACATCTTTAACATCCGGTCGGTGATCAGAAATCCGCCCACGATGTTGCTCGTAGCGGCGACGATGGCGATCGTGCCTAGTATTTTTGCCAGCAGCGGATGGGTGGCATGGTATTCGCCAGCCAAAATGATCGCTCCGACCACCGCGATGGCATCGAGCGCGTTGGTCAGAGACATTAACGGGGTATGCAGCAGCGGCGAAACGTGGCGAATCACTTCAAATCCGATAAACGCGGCCAGCATGAACACGTACAAGCTGGTAAGCAGGTCCATCTGCATGTTTAGGAGGCCCCCTCGGGGACCGGCGCTGGCACAGGCGCCAGCGATGGCAATTTGAAGAATTCGCGCACCCGCGCGTTCACCACTTCTCCGCCGTGGGTCAACAAAGTCTCGCGAGTAATTTCGTCTTGCAGTTCCAATTGCAGCCTGCCGTCTTTCACCAGATGCAGCAGGAAGGCACTGATGTTCCGCGCATACATCTGGCTGGCGTGATACGGTACGGTGGAGGCCAGGTTCAACCACCCCAGGATGGTCACGCCGTGCTCCACCACCATTCCGCCCGGCTGGGTCAGCTCGCAATTCCCTCCCCGCTCGGCAGCCAGATCGACGATCACCGATCCCGGCGCCATCCCCGCCACCATTTCCTTGGTGATTAGGATGGGCGACTTCTTTCCCGGAATCACTGCCGCCGAAATTACCACGTCGTTTTCCGCCACTACCTTGGTGAATAGCTCGCGTTGCCGGCGGTAGAAGCTCTCGTCCTGATCGGTAGCGTAGCCGCGCGCGTCCTGGGCGTCTTTGGCCTCCAGCGGAAGCTCCACAAATCGCCCGCCTAGGCTCTGAACTTGTTCCTTGGTGGCTTGGCGCGTGTCATAGGCGGAGGTGACTGCGCCCAGGCGCCTCGCGGTGGCAATCGCCTGGAGTCCCGCAACTCCCGCGCCGATGACGAAGACTCTTCCTGGGGTAATGGTCCCCGCGGCGGTGGTCAGCATCGGGAAAATTCGCGGCAGGGTGTCCGCCGCCAAAATCACGGCCTTGTAACCGCAGATCGTGCCCATCGACGACAGCGCGTCCATGCCCTGAGCTCGCGTGGTTCGCGGAATCAGCTCTACTGAAAATGATGTAACGCCCCGCGCGGCAATGTCTTGGACGGTTTCTAGCGCACCCAATGGACGCAGGAACCCGATCAGCACTTGCCCGGACCGCAGCAGCGGCAAGTCGTCCTTGCCGGTACGGTCGTTCGATCCATAGCATAGGACTTGCAGCACCACGTCCGCCGCACCAAAAACGTCCGCACGCGTAGCGACGATCTTGGCTCCCTTCGCGGTGTACTCCGGATCTGGGTATCCTGCGGACACCCCCGCTCCTGCCTCGATCAACACTTCCATGCCTGCTTTCACGAGGTTAGGAACGGCGGATGCGGACAGGGCCACCCGGCGTTCAAACGGAAAGGTCTCTTTCGGCACTCCAATGATCATCCAGTTCACCCCGGGATGAAGTAACGACGGCATTTGCCGTTCTTTGACAATACCACGTTTGCACCGGGCGCTAAGCGTTCGCGCCCAGTACTAAATTACTCAAGGTGCTCCCTTCGGGTGCCAGGTCCACCGCGCCAGGTTCCCGCTTGGAAGGGCAGGCAGACCAGTGGAACGAATGGTGCCAAGCAACGCAGGTGAAAAAACTTGGTGCGGCGGCCGTGCCGAAAATCGGGCGAAATTGCGAATCCAGGCGGTTGTGGGTTTAGGGTTTTGAAGTAGCGGAGCCTAAAGAGCATACAAAAATCGAAAAGCGGCAAGTTGCAAAAAGCCGGTGGCCATTTCTGGCCACCGGCGGTTTGCCCGTAAGCGACTTCTTTCTCTACGCGGCGTTGTGGTGAACCTTTAGCTTGGTAGCAAAGCTGGAACCGGTGGTCGACGACTCGCGGGGCTGCTGATTGGGGTGCAGCGCGAGCTCACGGCCTTGGGGGAGCACTCGGATGCTGAATTCGGACTCGAAAAATTTTTCCCAATGGACGCTGTTGCGTTCGAACCGCACCGGGCGCAAAAGGCCCCGGTTCCCACTGATCATTTGTTGATATTCGATGTCTTCCGGCCGGAGATTGTAGAGCACGTCCAGGAGCTCTCTTCGGGTGCAATGGCCGCATTTCTTTTCTGCTTCGGTCAGAAGCGCCGGCAAGGTGGTGGTACGACCCTGGTGGAGGTTGGCGAGACCGAACTCCAAAATGAATTGCCTTAAGGCTTGGTCGCGAATCACTGATTCCTCCCGTGCACAAACTAGCTTGTCTAAAGGTAAGCGAAGTCGTGGGGAGGAATCCATACGGTGTTTTACCGATGGACCTTCGGCCAGGACCCTGCGCTGAGGAGACCCAGCCGCAGACATGCAGCAAACTGTAAACGTATTCTCGGGAGAAATGGTGAGCCTTTCTTCTCGCGCTCATCCGCCCTCGGCGCGCTACGACCGGGGGGGTTAAATAGAAGTTACCAATGCGAGATTGAAAAACAACCAGGACTGAACGTACACATCCCCCGAGTCGTTCTCTCGAACCTTAGTTCCAATTGGGATCACGCAACCGCGATGGGAGGAACGAAATGAACTGGGTTAAGCGCGCAGTATTTATGGCCGGGATATTCGGTGCGATGTTGTGGTTTGCGACGATCGTGAAGAGCGTCCCAGCGCAAGCTGGCACTTACATCAGTGAAAACGACAGTCGCACTCTCATCGGATTCAAAGTGGCTCCGGTTCCACTGAATCTGGAACACAAGGATCGCGCGTTGGTGGGATTGGGAAGTTATATAGTGAACGTAGTAGCCTCTTGTAACGATTGCCACAGTGACGGCCCCATGACCCAATACTCACCTGGCGGCAACCCGTACTTTAACCAGCCAGAGCAGGTGAATACCGCGGTTTACCTGGGCGGCAGAAGGGATTTCGGTGCGCTGGTGCCCGGTACCCCCGATATTATTTCCCGCAATTTGACGCCAGATAAAACCGGGCTCCCCGAAGGTGGCCACACCTTCGAGCAGTTCGTGCAAATCATGAGGACCGGCGTGGATATGGATCACCTCCACCCGCCGTGTTCGACCACGGTCACTACCAACTGCCTGCCGGCGCCCTTTGACGGCAACCTGCTGCAAGTCATGCCCTGGCCGACTTATTCACACATGACTGATCGCGACCTGCGGGCAATTTACGAATATCTGAGTGCGGTTCCGTGCGTCGAGGGTCCAGCCGACCCAACCAATCCGCTGCACAACGATTGCCCCTAGCGCCTCCGTAGAGCCGGCAATGAATCGCTTCTCAGTGCCCTTGCACAGGGCACTGAGAAGACCGGCCTCGGCCTCGATCCGATTATCTGCTTTTGAATATTAGGTAGGTGATGTCGTCGGTTTGGCGGGTGTTGCCAACGTAGTCGTCGACGCCCTTCATCAAATATTGGAGCGCCGTTTGTGCGTTGCCCATGGGCAGCGTGCTGATCGCGCCCAGCCAGCGCTGGTTGCCGTACTCCTCGCCAGCTTGGTTGACCGCTTCCACCACTCCATCGGTGAAGAAGATCAAGACGTCGCCTGGGTTGAGTTCGGTCGCCCCAGTCTCGAACATCGCTGACGAATCGATGCCCAAGGGTAGGCCGCCCGCTTCGAGCAGTTCGATGGCTCCGCTCGCTCGGTGCAGGATCGGCGCGTTGTGCCCCGCATTCACATAGGTGAACCGGCGCGACGCTGGATCGTATTCGCCGAGCACTGCGGTGGTGAAGCGCAGGCCATCGAGACTATGGGCGCAGGAGTAGCGATTCAGCCGCGCAACTAACGCCGCGAGCGGCGCGCCGTCACCGGCGATGGTCCGCAAGCTGGCTTGGAATGTAGCCATCAGCAGCGCCGCGGGAACGCTCTTGCCGGCAACGTCGGCAATCACCAGCATCAGCTTCCCGCCACCGGGAGATTCCGGATTGGCGTAGAACGCGTCGTAATAATCACCGGCTACGGAATTCTGCGGGCGGGTGGCAAAGGCAATATCGGCGTTCAAAACTTCCGGAGGGTTTGACGGCACGAGCCAACTTTGAATCTCGCGCGCGATTTCCAAATCGCGCTTCATGATCACCTTATCGGCCAGTTCGAGCGCCAACAGCAGAAACAGGATCAAAACGCCGACGAACACGTATCGGTTCCAGCCGCCCGCATGGGCGTCGCGGTCGCCGGCGTCCGCAAAAATAAGCAGTGTCAGCGCCAGCAGCAACAGCACTCGCCGTGCCGGAGCGAGCTTCAGCAGCAGCGCCCAGAAAAACTGGCCGGCGATGTGCAGTCCGCGGCGGAAGCCGGTGCGCTTGTTGACCTCTTCCCAGTCGACGTCGCGCTTGTAGAAACCATAGGTGGCGCGAGCGTCGGCTGCGAATTGCGACCACAGCTCGTCGACTTGCCGGCCTTCGGTGACCCGCTGCCAGAAATCGCGTAAGCGAGTGCGCTTAGGTTTGCGCGGGCGAGCGGCGGGAAGCTGCACGGGAGTAGGGGCGCTCATTCGATGGACGAATCCGACACAGTTAGGTTCGGGCTGCCGAGCCGAAGGGATTGTATACCGGGTCGGGAGTTTCCGCGTCACTGGGGCGCGGCCGCGGCATGACCGGAAGGCGTAGCGCACCTTACTTTAGGATAGAAGCGACCCCGCCGCCCTGGACGGGCCAGGGGGTCGCTTCTGGGCGTGTGCGGAACTACGGGTGGGCGGGCGAGCAGCTCTAGTTGTTACCGTCCGAATCGGATTACCAGGCCAACGCCGATTCGGAAATTATTCTGGCGAGTGTTGACGCCGTTGTCGAAGTGGGTGAGGTAGTAGTCCGCCTGAATCGCGCGCAACATGACGTGCTCGGTGAGGCCGATGTCCAGGCCGCCGCCGGCGGTCATCGCGAAAGCGTTGGGCGATCCGGAAATGTTGGCGCTGCCCGGGGCCAGGCTTCCGCTGGCGTGCGCACCGCCGAACAACACTTGACCGAACGGCTTAAAGCGGTCGAAGCCATGCACGGTGTACCGAGGCCCCGCCAGGTACGAGGTGAGCATCAAATCGCCGGAACTATCGGAGCCGTGCTGGCTGGCCACTTCCCCGACGACGCCTAACGAGTGGGTCAAATTCACGCCCACCCACGCGCTGCCTCCGTTCAACCCAAAGCAGCCGCAACCGCCGGGAGGCGCATTGGTGTGGACGTAGTTGTAGTTGGCACCGATGTCTAGCGATTGCGCGCCGGCAGGCGCGGCTGTGATCATGAAAAATCCGACCATCCCAACCAGCACTGCGAGTACTTTGTTAGGTTTGCGCATGTCCGTTGTCCTTGGCCTGATTGGTCTGAAGTTTTTATCCATGCGCTAACTACGCGCGTCACTTCACCACGATGGTGACGACAGTGGAGGGATGGTGCGATCCGCTGGTTCCGGTGACGGTGAGCACGTAGGATCCCAGCGCCGTGCTGGGGCCTCCGGCAAAACCGCCGCTGCATCCGGAGATCAACATCGCCACGCCTGCAAAACCAGCGAGAGCGCCGGCGAGGCGGAGCTTACGCGGAACGCGAGTGAGCATAAACGCCACGCTAAACAGACCCAAAGCTACACCGATCGGTGCGAGGGGCCCGCAAGGTTTGCCCGGCAGCTTCGGCCAGCGCCCCGGAACCGCGACGGATTTGGCGGCGAGGGTGACCGTCATCACCGTTTGCGCACCGGTGGATCCCGGGACTACCGTGGGCGGATGGAAGGTAGCGGTGGCGCCCGGCGGCAATCCGGTGACCGACATGGTGACCACCGCGTTGAACGACCCGCCAATCGGTGGCACGGTGATCGGAATACTTACGGAACCGCCTTGAGTGAGCCCGTACGGGGTGGGCGGCGCTGTGACGGTATAAGTGACTCCCTCTGGCGATACAGTAAGAGCGAATACGGCAGAAGTGGAACCTGCAAATCCCGCGTTGCCCGAATACACCGCGGTGAGGTTGGCGGCGCCGCTCGGGAGATTGCTGGTGGTGAAGGTGGCTACGCCGGATGCGTTTACGGTCCCGGCGCCGAGCAACGTCGAACCACTGTAAAAGCTGACGCTGCCGCTCGGGCTTCCGGTCGGCGCCGGGCTAACCGTGGCGGTGAGGGTTACCGGTTGGCCGACCGTCGCAGGACTCGGGGAAGCGCTGAGCGTTGTGGTGGTCGCCGCTTGCGTTACGTTCTCGCTGAACGCGGTGGAAGTGGAGGTGAGGAACGCGGCGTTGCCAGAATAGACCGCAGTAATGGTGTCCGCTCCAGAGGGAAGGCCGTTGGTTGTCAATGTGGCCACGCCTGACAAATTGACAGTGCCTATCCCCAGCAACGTTTCGCCGCTATAAAAACTCACGGTTCCGGTGGTGCTGCCGGTTGGCGCCGGACTCACCGTCGCCATGAAAGTGACCGACTGGCCTGCGGTAGCTGGATTGAGGGTACTGGATAGAACGGTGGTGGTAGCGGTCTGCGGAGTGTCGAGCAGAGCCACGGTGGCCGACACGCTGGCGGCGCGGCCAGAATCACCGGGATAGCTGGCCAATACGTAGTCGCTTCCCGGACCATATACGGCAACACCTGTGGCGGTGGCGGTTTCCGATATTTGCTGGAGAATAATCGAAGAGGTTTCGGCTTGGTCAGCGGTTGCGACATCGAGAAGACCGTCGCCGTTGTAGTCAGCCAGAGCAATGTTGATGGGCCCGTTGCCAACGCTGTAATCGGTCTTGGCGGCGAAAGTGCCGTCGCCAATTCCGATTAGCACGCTGACCAGACCATCGTCTCCGGTGTCCGCGACCACCATGTCCAGGATGCCGTCATTGTTCACGTCGCCGAGAGCCAGCCCTTGCGGTGCGTCGCCGACGGTATATGTAACCGGGGCCTGAAAGGTTCCGTCATTGTTGCCGAGCAACACAATTGCGTCAGCGTTGTATCCGCCGGGAATCACCAGGTCGATAGTGCCGTTCTGCCGCAGATCTCCGCTGGTGAGATAAAACGGGGAAATGGCTTTGGTCAGGTCGACCACGGTTTGGGCGCCAAAGGTTCCACCACCGGCGCCGAGCAATATGCTGACGGTCTGGTCGGTGCGATTGCCTACCGCCAGGTCGGGGCGACCGTCGTTGTTAAAATCTCCAACGGTTACGCCGATGGGATCGCTACCGACATCATAGGGCACCTCAGTCTGGAAGGTGCCGTCGCCATTGCCGAGAAGTACGCTGACCGTATTGTCGCCATTGTTGACGACCACCAAATCTTGGTAGCCATCATTGTTGACGTCGGCCACCGCGACGCCATAGGGTTGGCCTCCGGTCGCAAAAGTAGTCTGGGCCCCCAAGGTGCCGGTGCCAGTGCCCAGGAAAACGCTGACCGTGCTGTCGTTCTCGTTGGTCACCGCCAAGTCCGCGTTGCCATCGTGATTGAAGTCCCCCACCGCGACACTTTCGGGATACCCACCAACGTTGTACGGCACCGCGGGAAGAAACGTTCCGTCGCCGACGCCGAGAGACACGCTGATCACGCCGGTGTAACTGTTGTTGATGACTACCAAGTCGGGAATGCCGTCGTTATTAAAATCACCAGTAGCTACGAACTGGGCGTCCTGCTCATTGATTGGAGATCCGGAAGATGGGAGAAAATTTCGGCCCAACGTGGACGGATCGAGTGCCGCCGTGGCTGCGACTACGTTGTTGTTGGTGGTGTCAATAAAGGAAACGGTTGCGGCCATGGGCGGCTTGCCGAAGGCATTCACCGTGCCAACCAGGGTGTAGTTGCCGACACTTCCGGTCGCCCCGATTGCGGTTGCGGAAGCATAGAGATCGCTGGAATTGCCGTTGACGGCGAGAGCTTGAGCGGTGGAGGTGCTGGGTAGCACTCCGTAAGCGCGATAGCCGCGGTAGATCGCATCGATGCTGTAGGTACCCACGCCCAAGGTGAGGTGAAGAGTGGCCGTTCCGGCGCTCGTGAGTTGCGCGGTGCCCAGGACCGCAGCGCCGTCGCAGCGCGCCGCTGTCGCGTCGCAAAAGGTCACGGTGCCTCTGGTAACGGGGGGCGGATCGCCAACAACGGCGGCAGTAAGAAGTACCGGGGTGCCCGCCAGGAGGCTGTTCGACGATAGCGTGAGGGTGGTCGTGGTGGTGGTATCGCAACCCCCGGCGTAGGCGAGCGAACCCATACCGGCCATTGTTGCCACAAGAATGAGCGCGGTTAAGGCTGCCGTGGCCACCCGTTTTGCAGTGAAAACGCCGAGACGGAGGACTCCTCTCCCGGCCTGGCCGTGCCACTGGCCATTGTCCGGAGGGTGAGTCCGAACCGCATGCAGACATCGATCCAGCATTCCGTTCTTTGTGGTCATGGAAGAGGCCCTCGTGAACCGAAATTAAACTGAGTCGCAGGTCGAAGTGCTTAACTGTGGTACACGGAAGGTATCGGCAGGCACCGCGCAGGTCCATAGACCGTCGACTGTTTTTGATATGTAAGCGTTACTTAACTGGAGAGATACCGCAGACAAAACAGACTGCCACCGACTTCGTGGAGGATGACTCTCCTCAATATTGACAACTTTTGACTACACTCTTGTGGGTAAGTGGGTGGGCAGCTAACCGTATGCTGTTCGTGACAGAGGATGCTCGACTGCGGGGATTTTCTGAGGAACTTAATGCGAGAACGGGTAGATCACCCAGGCGATGGCCACGCCAATGCCGACAAACATCAGGAAGGTCCAGGCGGCAGAACGCGCGCGTTCTTCGGTATTGCCACGATGCAGGGCGCCCAGGGCCAGCGACGACAGCAGCGCGAACAGGACCATCAACTGGAAGTGGGTGAGTTTCATTTGAGATGTTGGTGGACGGTAGGGGATTCGAACCCCCGGCCTCCTCGTTGCGAACGAGGCGCTCTCCCAGCTGAGCTAACCGCCCACTGGGAAACCATTCTAGCAAAGCCTGAATGGAAGTGCGAAATTTGCACTTCGGCACTCCCGCTTTTTGTAAACAACCCCGCCTGTTGCCAATCGAAAATCTGCTGCGATGGTTTGCTCGCAGACCTCCGGAGAGTATAGTGGGCCAGTCCGAGCAGATATGCGCCACCAGGGGGGCCACGCGATGGGTGTGGGACATGCGGCGTTGGCGTTGGGTGCGGCCAAGGCAACTCCCCGGTTGAATGTCGGCTGGCTGGTGTTCGCGGCGCTTCTGGCAGATTTCCTGCTCGGAGTCTTTGCGTCGATAGGATTGGAATCCGCGCATGGTCAGGAGAACTTCGCGACGAATCACTACCTCACGTTTACCTTTCCTTACTCGCACGGACTGGTGCCGCTGATCTTGTGGGGCGTGATCCTTGGTTTTCTGGTATCCCGAACGACCCGTTCCAACCGCACGATTGTTTTTGTGGTAGTGGCGGCAGTGGTCGTTTCGCATTTCCTGCTGGACGGCCTGGTGCACGTGGCCGGTCTTCCGATCGCGGGAGAGAATTCGCCGAAACTTGGCCTGGGGCTCTGGAGGCACATGCCGCTGGAGCTGACGCTGGAAACGATGATGGCCGTGGCGGGCGTATGCATCTACCTGACCTTGGTTGGAATTCGAGCCAGCGCGGTAAGCCGCTACGGGGTGACCATCTTTATGGTGGTGCTCACCGCGCTGACGTGGACGACGCTTTTCAGCACTAAGGCTCCTGATACCGCCCATTTGATTCCCGGTTGGATCGTGGCGCCGCTACTGTTGGCCGCGGTGGTCTACGTCCTGGACCGCAAACGGGCTGCCGCGGCTGCGACCGTCACCGCCGGAGATCCGTGCTGAGAGCATCGGTCGCAGCTCGCGCGATTCTGGGTCATCCTTTGTTGCGCTTAAAGTATTCAACTTGCTGAAGGCGCTTCTCGGCTTCTTTTTTCGATTTGTACGGGCCTCCAAGATTCTTCCCTTTCTCGGAAAGTACTTTGTATCCGCCATTTACTTTTCTGATCATGGGTTCGCTCCTCCGCAACAAAATCGCAAGCGCCCTGCTTAAGGGCACGACAGAATTTTATCGCTGCCGAGGATACGAACGAATACTGCGAATTACTGAACCTGATGAGCTACGAACCTTTGGGCGGACCGGTGGTTCGGGCGGTAAATTCGTTGAATCCTCGCACGCACACGAGTACCATGCGCAGGGCTAGAAGTTCCCAACGGCATTCTTGACTACCTCGATAGTTTCTATTGATGGAGGCAACCGATGCGAATCAGAGGTTTCTTGTTTTTGACGGCTGTGCTTTTGCTCACCGGAATCGCGGTAACAGCGACGCGGGCGGCCGACGATCCGGCCAACGGAACATGGAAGATCAACCTTGCAAAGTCCAAGTACAATCCGGGACCGCCGCCACAAAGCGCTACCGTGACCATCCACATTGAGAACAGCACCGAAACCTATGGCGCCGACACGGTAGATGCTGGCGGTAACTCCAGCCACGCATCGTTTACCGCCAAGCTGGACGGCACCGATTCTCCAGTGACCGGAAATCCCGACGGCGACACGATCGCGATTAAACGCATCTCGCCTAACCACTTGGAAGCCAAAATAAAGAAAGGTGGCGTAGTGGTGCAGACCGTGCATGTGGTTGTCGCCGAGGATGGAAAGAGCCGCACGGTTACTTACAATGGTAAAAATGCAAAGGGCGAAAAAATTCACAATGTTGTGGTGTACGACAAACAGTAACTTCCTATCTAGCCCGTAAGCTGCTGGCAATGCCCGCGGCGGACCGGGCTTTTGATCTTGTCGGTGCCCCACCCTTGGCTGTTCCGGGAGGGTGGGGCATTTTCACTTTTGGCCAGCGGCGATTTGGGCAGCGGCGGCAGTGAGAATTTCGTCCAACAGAGTGGCGTTGGGCGCGCTTCCCTGGGCTTGGGATTTTGAGCCTCCGCCCTTCCCTCCTCGCGCGCATACGGTCTGACGGAAAACTTCCGAGACGTCCACGCCGGCGTCGGCGGCGCTGGCCATCACTATCGCGCCATTCGCGCGCGATCCGAGCAGCGCTACAGCGCGCTCGAACTTCGCCACGGCTGACGCCACCAGGCGGAGGTATGTGGGGTCCGCGTCGTCGAAAATATGCACGGTCACTCGACGTGCGGCATCGGCGCCGCCGGCGGCGCTGGCACGGCCACCGCTCAGCGCGGTTTGATGCAGGCGCTGGGCTTCGAATCCGGCCAGTTGGCCGAATTGCTTTTCGATTTGGCGTTGCGAGCTGCGGCGCTCGTCAAGAATCTTAGCTACGACTTCGGGAACTTCCGGCAGGCCGCATCCAATGCGTTCGGCGGCCTGCGCGAGCAGTTGCCTATCGAAGCGGGCCGCCGCCAGGGCGCGGTAGCCTGCTACGAACTCGACGCGCCAGGTTTGTTTTTGCTTTTCGATTTTGCGCAAGAGCAGCAGACCGATTTGGCCAGTGCGCCCGACGTGGGTGCCGCCGCAGGGCTGGTAGTCGAAATTCTCGATGTCGATCGCGCGGAGAATGCCTTCGCGATCTACAGTCTTTCGGATGCCTTGCGCCTGGAGTTCGGCGGCGGTCCCGTAGCGGATCTGCACTGGCCGATCGTCGAAGATGATTTCGTTGGCCCGGCGTTCCGCTTCTTGCAGGTGACGCGGAACCAGGCTGGGGGCGGCGAGGTCAATGGTGGAAACCTCGCGGCCCAGATGGAACGAAACCGTATCGAATCTGGCGGTTTCGATGAATGCGGCGGAGAGAACGTGCTGGGCGGTGTGTTGCTGCATGTGATCGAAACGGTGCGGCCAATCGAGGGCCCCGGCGACGGGGCCGGTGGGGATCGATTGCTCTGTGATGTGGATTACGTCGCCGACTGGGTTCTCGACCACTTCCCGGACAGCGACGCTGGCGAGCGTGCCTAGGTCATACGGCTGGCCACCGGAGGTGGGGTAGAACGCGGTGCGGTCGAGCACGACGTGCCACAGATCGCCGGCGGGCTCGCACGACTGAACGTTGGCTTGAAATTCACGGATGAATGAATCCTGGTAGTACAGCCGGTCGGTCATCGATGCCTTTCTCTTTGAAACCTGGGATGATGATACGTTTTCGAAACCCACAAGCAGAGTGGTTGTGCCACTCTCTCACCGTAAGCGACGCAGACTCTCAACGGAAGGCACGAAATAATAGGAGCCGGTTGCCGGCTGAGTGAAGCGTGTGAGCGCATCGCGCGTGCCAGTGGTTAGGCCGGCCATGCTATCGAGCATCCGGGAAAGCCGCTTCTGGTCTGCACTGAATCCAACGAACATGGTGCCATGGTCATCAATATTTCCGTAGGGCATGTTACGCCGGAAGATGTTCCCAAACTCGTCCTGATCGGTTCGAGCGACATGCGAGTCGGATGGCTTGTTCTCGAGTTCGATGCTGTCGCGCTTGGTGCGTCCCATGATGCGCTCCTGCTGATCGACGGGCAGAGCTTCCCACGCAGCGACCTGGTGCTTCCACTTTTGCAGCAACAGGACTGAGCCGGCGGCTCCGGGAACTCCTTCGGGCAAGAGTGCCGCGACCGGAGCGTCGAGCAGCGTCGGATTCTCCGAGCCATCGACGAAGCCGGTAAGATCGCGATCGTGCCGGTAGGGCCAGCTCGAGGTTTCTTCCCCGAGCGAGGCTTGCCCTGTTAAGTCATGGATCACCGAGCGCGCCATATCGAAGATAACGTCATAAGCGCTGCCGGACAGCCATACCAGCGCATCATGTTGGGTACTTGGCATAACGAAACCTTCCACGCCCTGGATCTGCTCGTTGAAGCCCGTCACGCCTGCAGGGGCATCGTCGGGAACGATATCGCGCCAGGACTCGGGCCGAAAACCAATGACGAAATTCACGCCCCCCGTGGTGGTCCGTGGTTCACGGATCGCGGAGATGGTGGAGGCGAACTCCTTCCATTTCTTCGCGTCCAGAATGTCAAACTCCAAGTACGCGTGAGAGGCAGTTCCAAGAGCGAAAATGCCAGCCTGAGGTGTGTGCATGGCGGCATTATAAACCGGTGAGGTCGCCTTACTGAATTGAAGACGTTGGATGGGAGATAGTTTTGTACCAATCCTGGTCGCAGAGACGGTCAGCCAAATCTATTGATTCCATTAGGAACCGCCGGGTGGGCGGTGTGACGACCGGAACCGCGAGCAAATACAATCCGACTGTGGTTTCGGGCGGCGAGGCGCGAGTTGAATGCAATACAATCACCGCGTTCAACTAGTGCTTAGCGTGGACGACATGAACGCCAGCGTGTCCTGGCGCCAGTCCTTGAACGGCGCGGCCGAACCTGGACGCGATCTGTTGGAAATTGATGTCTTCGATGGCACAAAATCCGTGTGAGCGAAGAATCGCTGCAATGCCAGTCGGCTCGAAACGGCTGACCGAACGCTCATCAATTTTCTTAAGCTGTTCGGTCCGCTCCGTTTCCAATTGCCTTAGCTCTTCGGAGAATGCCTCGGGAGGTTCCAGGTAGTCGAACACCACCTCCGAGTTCTGGATTGACGACATGTAGTCCAGAGCGCGGCCGATAGCGTCCTGTGTCAGATATGGGACAACTCCGAGCCAAGTGAAAAACGCCGGCGAGTTCTGCTGCAAGCCTGCGGCGACGAGCTTCTCTCCCACATCGTCCCGCTCGAAATCGACTGGCACGAGAATAAGCCATGCCGGAAGTCCGATTTGCGCTTCAGCCAAGCGCTGGCGTTTCCATGCCTGGGTCGCGAGGTGGTCCACCTCATAGATACGGATCTGTCGTGCGCCATGCGGGTTTCGGAGAGCGAAAGTGTCGAGTCCGGCGCCAAGGATAACGATCTGCCGAACCCCTCTTTCGACCGCTCTCGACAAAGCATCTTCCGCAATCCGGCTTCGCGCAGCGGTCAACAGACGTCCGATGCTGGCCAAGGGGTGTTGGTTTGCGAATTGAAGCACGTCCTTTTCATCTTCACCCAGAATCTTCGTGGCCAATGGGTCATCGAGGATTGCGCCATGATCGAGCACCTGATGAGCAGCTCGTTGCCGGGCGATCATCAGGGCGGTGCGGCTGGGTTCATTAGGCTTCACGTTCGAGGTCTCCGTTCTCATGAATCGTAGCTGATCGCACGAGTTGTCGTGTGCTCGACTCGCCGTGCACACCGATATCTGCCACTCAATTAAGTACCTCGCGAATCCGGCCTCCAACCGGAACCAAAGTAACCATGGCTTACGGGCCCAGAGCGTCGCAAGCGATGCCCTCCGGCGAGGAGTTCTGAACCCGCCAGGCGGCCAGTCCGCCACTCGTGCCACGAAACCCGCGGCTAGCTGAATTTACTGGCAAGGTACAATAGTTGGATGCGAGTGAAAATGATCGCGCTCGATATTGACGGCACGCTATTGGACGGGCGGACGTCGCACATTCCGCAGGCCAATGTTGACGCAATCGTGGAGGCGGCGGCCCTCGGCATCGAGATCGTGCTGGTTACTGGGCGGCGCTTTGATTTCACGCGAGACGTGGCCGACCAAATTCCGTGCGAGTTGCATTTGATCGTCAGCAACGGCGCGCTCATCAAATCGCGGTCGGGTGAAACGCACTTGCAGCACTTGCTGCCTCGGCGAATCGCCCACGAAGTGCTGGTGGCGACGGCGGCGTATCGCAGCGGTGCTGCAGTGGTGTTCGACCGGATCGAGGAAAACCAGGTCGTGCTCGAGCATATCGCTTGGGACGATCCCACTCGACAAACATACTATCAGCGGAACCGCCGATTTCTGGCGGAGGCTTCGCCGCTGGAGTCGTGTTTGAACGAAGATCCGATTCAAGTGGGATTTACAGGACCGGTCGAGATGGTTCGCGAGGTGATTGCGGTGCTCCGCGCGCATCCGCTGGCCAATGAATTCACGATTGCGCTTACCGAATACAAAGATCGCGACTTTTCGATTATGGACGTGCTGCCGCTGGGTATTACCAAGGGCGTCGCTTTGGCCGAGTGGGCGGAGCGGCGCGGCATTGCCCGGGAAGCGGTAATGGCCATGGGGGACAACTGGAATGACCGGGAAATGCTTGAATTCGCAGGGGTTCCGGTAGTAATGGGCAATAGCATTCCGGAGTTGAAGACTCTCGGCTGGCCAGTTACACTAGATAACGATCAAGGCGGTGTTGCCGATGCCATCCGTAGGTATGCCTTGACTGAGACTTGATGCGTTCCGCTCTCACCATCGGATTGCTTGGAATGGTTTGCCTTGCGGCGTCGCCTGCGCGCGCGGATTACGCGGTGCTGCGCTCAGGGCTGCGCCTACACATCACCGGATATGAACGGCAAGGCAACATGACGCGGCTCTCGGTGAGCGGCGGAAGCGTGGACGTACCGTCCGATTCCGTGATCGCCATCGAACCGGAAGAGGTGTTTGTCGCACCGCCACCGGCTGCGGCCGCGCCTGTTGGTCCTTTCGGCAAATTCATTCAGGATGCCGCGCGGCAGCATGGGCTGGATGAAGCATTGATCTCCAGCGTGATTTTCGCGGAGTCGAATTTCAATCCGAAGGCGGTCTCGCGGAAGCAAGCGCAGGGGCTGATGCAATTGATACCCTCGACTGCGGCGCGCTATTCGGTGTCGAACATTTTCGATCCCGCGCAGAACATTTCCGCGGGGACGCACTACTTGAAGGATCTGCTGGATCAATATCACGGGAATTTGCAGTGGGCTCTGGCCGCGTACAATGCCGGGCCGCAACGTGTCGACCAGTATCACGGCATTCCGCCGTACCCGGAAACGGTGGATTACGTCCGCCGCGTCACCCAGAAATTCGCTGAAGAAAAGAACAAGAAAACCCCGCCACCCGGAAAGTAGCTAAGCCGCAAAACCGATTCACTCCCTCCCTACCCCGCGTTTTCTGGATTTTATTTTGCAGTGAATTTAGGGTTTACTGGGGATTGGGATTGTTGTTGCCGGAGGGGCTCTGCGGTTGATTTGTTCCGGGGCCGGATGAGAAGCCGCCGCCGAAGCTAGAGCCACCGCCAAAACTGGAACCGCCGCCAAAGCTCGAACCGCCGCCGAAGCTGGAGCCGCCGCCAAAACCGCTCTGGGCTCCATTGGCGCCGGGTTGGCCGATTCCTGCTTGGCCGGCTGGGGTTGTGCCGCTCATGCCAAAGGACTGCGCGCTGCCGGGGACTGGAGCCATCGGGTTATAGATGAATTCCCACTGTTTGTAGGTTCTGCCCTTCTTGTAAACCTTGAGGGATTTCTTGTCCATCTTGCTGGCGACACCGATGATGCTTCCACCGATTACGGTGCCAGACGATAGGCCGGACGACGCGAGGCCGGTCCCGTTGCTGCCAAAACCTCCACTGCCACCGCCAAAGCTGCTGCCACCGCCGAAGCTGCTGGCGCCACCAAAACTACTTCCACCGCCAAAGCTACTGCCGCCACCAAAGCTACTACCACCACCAAAGCTACTACCACCACCAAAGCTACTACCACCACCAAAACTGCTGCCGCCAAAGCTGCTGCCACCGCCAAAGCTGCTGCCACCGCCAAAGCTGCTGCCACCGCCAAAGCCGCTGTCGCCGAAGCCTCCGTTCCCAGAATCACTGCCGCTTTGGGCGAACGACGATCCGTTTCCTCCCTGGGATTGGTCCGAGCCGGGCGCGTTTCCAGAACTGGCGGCACCTTGAGTTTGGCCGGTAAGGCCCACGCCATTCCCGGCAGTGCCTTGCTGCTGGCTGCCACCGTTGGAATTGGGATCGGTCCCCTGCTGACCATTTTGCGAACCCTGGTCACTGCCGAATCCACTATTGCCGAATCCACCGTTGCTGAATCCCTGGTTACCGAAGCCCTGATTTCCCAAACCCTGGTTGCCAAAACTGCCAAAACCCTGGCTGCCAAAACCGGATTGGCCTCCTTGGCCGAAACCGCCCGAAACCGCCCAAACCGCCGCCGACTGCACCGCCCATGGCAGCCCCCATGGCGCCGCCGAGAGGTTGTCCATTCGGCCCCATAGTCTGGATAGCTTCCGCCAATTCGAGCTGCTGAAGGGTCTGATATCGCAGGCTGCCCACGAGCATGCCGCCCTGGGTGACGTAAATCAGGCGCCATTCGCCTTTGTCAGGAGCCATGGGATCTGGATAGAGCTTGCGCATGAAGCGGAGAGTTCCGTTCTGGTGTTTAACCAGATCTTCGAGGGAGGTGGGATATTTCCCCATTTTCTGACTGTAAAGCCGAATGCCTCGCTTGTACTGCTCGCCGCGCCAAATCATGTCTTGCTCGCGTTCGCGCCGCCCGTTGACCAGAACGCCAGGGACCACCGCGGTGAGCGAGATCAGCAGCACCACCACCATGAACAAAACCAAAAGAAAGGCATAACCACCCTGGTCCGATCGGCGCGCTGGGCGGCGAACATTGCCAACGGGCCGCATTTGGCCCCGTATAACGGGAACGGATTCGTAAGTGCGCTGGACAGGGGTCATGAAATTAAGGGCACCGAAGCACCCGACTCGCTCATTACTCTCATCGTCTAACTCTATGATGCGCGAAACCGCGGAGGCGTCACGCACTCGATCCTCGAACGTGTCGCCGGGGTAATGCACGCGGCGACTACTGCGGTGGGGGCTCGGGATCGCCTTGGCCGGCGGCATCCTTCCCAGCACCCGCACCGCCGGCACCCGCCGGCTGGGTGATGGCCAGTGAAGCCTTCCGGCCGGTGCTTACTTCCTCGAATTCCGCCGTATCGTTACCGATCTTCAGCAATCGAAAATTCGTCAGCAGCAGGCTGCCCTCGCCCACTACGTAGACGTCGTCGCCGGCCTGGAAAAAGCCCAAGCGATTGGCCCCGGTGGGATTCGACTCGAAACCGAAAAATGTCGCCGGAACGCTGGGGGGCGGCGGAGGGGGGGGCTGCACCGGCCCTTGGTTTCGGTGGGCCGCGGCGGCTGCGGCCTCCGCGACGGCCGCAGGAGGAGGCAGCGGAGTGGCGCTGAAAATATTGCGATGGGCGCCCGAATATTCGAGCTTGCGAATTTTGTCCAGCATGTCCAGACGCAACTCTGGGTCCTGCACGTTGAGCGGCAGAAAGCCGGCCGCAACATTGCTGACCCCAGGGATTCCCGACACGGAATTACGATTCCACCAATACATGAGGCCCCCGACAATCAACAGGGCGATCAGCCAGTTCAGCTTTTTACGCTCACTCGCGATCATGCTCTCACGTCCGGAAATAAGTGCGCACGCCCAGCTTCAAGCGAATGATGCCGCTGGATGAGGTGTCCAATTCGAGCGCGTGCAGCAAATAAAAATTCTTGGAATGCTCGAGTCCGTTGATGAACTGGATGACCGCAGAGTACGAGCCCTCCACCTCGGCGGTAATGTCAACCTCGGTGACCCCCCGGTCTTTCACGTCTTTTTGACTAAAACCCATGCCGCCGGTCTTGAGCCCAGCTTTCTCGGCCAACTGACCGAGATCGGAGATCACCCCGGAATAGCCAGCCGGCGCCGGCAGGAGCTGTTGCTTATAAAAATCATCGCACTCTTTGCCGACGTCGGGGAAATGGACCTTGATGGCCTGGCCGCGGTTGACGTCTGCTTTCAGGAGCTTGGCTTGGATCTGCAGCTTGCTAAGATTTTCGCGCATGGCTGCCGCGTTGCCCATCCCCGATTGCCAGCTGACGATAATCAGAGCGGCATCCATCAGCAGCACCAGAGCGAGGACGCCGGCGATCCACAGCTTCCATGCGGGTTGGTTGCGAAAGTACTTCATATGGTTTCGTACCAGGCTTCGATTTCGAGCATCACCCGGTCGGCCTGTCCCTGGCGGTCGTCGACGCGCTTCTCCCCGTACACGCGGACGCCGGAGAACTGTTTGGAATTCTCGAGAGCCCGCAGGAACTTCACCTTGCCGTCGTCATTTACCGCGCCGATGACCAGCTTCACCGCCACCCGCCCGTTTTCCAGGCGCGGAGCGATGGTGATCACCCGAACACCGGCCGGAAGGGTTTCCTCGAGATCCATAAATATTTTGGTCCAGGGAAAACTGCGCTGCTGAATCAAGCCGTTGAGGAATGCGGAACGATCCAGAATCTGGCGGGAGTTGGGAGTCTGAAACAGCGCCGCCAGATCGCGCTGCTGGCGCTCCGCATCACGGATTTGATCCTCGGCGGCGGAAATCTTCTGACGCAGATCGCGGTTCATATTCCAATTGACATACGCGGCGTGCGACAGCATCACCAGAGCCAGAACTCCCACGGTGCCGGTGAGTATCGCACCCACCAGGAACGGGCGGTTATTTTGGAGCGCGTTGGTGGCCAGATTGAGCCGAAGTTTCATTGCCCGCTCCACGATGCAAGAAATTTGCGGCCAAGACGGCCCCCAATGCCCGCGCTACGATGTGGCATTCATCATCCATCCCACCAGAGGTTCGAGCCCTTGGTTCATCAAGGTGCGCGCGTCGCCGGGCAGGCTGTGCAGCGCGCCCTCGCCGAGCGGTTCCGCCGGGCAGTTCATTTCATGGGAAATCGCGGCGCGGAAGGCATCGGTGCGGTCAGCGAATCCGGCGAGCCGGACGCGGTCAATGCCCACCCCCCAGGTATCCTGAAAGTAGGCGACCGACGGGAAAATTTCTTCCAACACGGCCTGTGGATCAAGGGTTCCCGATACGGCGGACATGTTGGTGGTGCGGAAAACGCACAGTGCGTCACCGCGAACGATCACCGTCGCCAAGCTCGTTCCGCTCATGCGCACCATCAAGGTGGCTCCCTGGGATTCCAGCAGCGGCAAACTGGCCAGGGAAGAGCTTAGAACCACTCCCGGTGCGGCTCCTTCGGCTTGGAAGGTTTGCTCGTACTCGCGCACGATTTCCTTGCGCGCAAGGGCGGCAATCACTTCCACATTTCCGGTGCGGCCCACCTGCTTCATCCACGAGAGGGTGGTGTCTTCGACGTCAAACGGCACGCTCTTTTTCAGGCGCAGGCGCAGCAGCGGGGCGGCTTCGTCGGCTTTGCGCGGAAAGGTTTCAAAGGAAAGAATGAAAACGCGGACCACTTCGTCGGGCAACAGCAACGCGATCGACGGAGGCCGGTTGGGAATTTGCCGGAGCAACCGCCCGACGGTCGCTTGATAGTTTTCGGCATTGAGGACGTTGGACTCGACCGGCGACGGCCGGAGGGTGCCCTCGGGCAGTACTTCCACTGCGTAGCCGCCCAAACTTCCCTGCGCGTTGTTCCAACGCGCCGCAGCCACGTAAGTGGGCGCAACTTCACACACACAGGTGGGATGCGGCATGGCATTGATCCAACCAGCGATTTTGCCGAGCGGCCCGCGGCCGGCGGCGTTCGGGGTGGTGGCGCCCAGCGAACTCACTGGAAAGTCACCTTGTTGATTTCGCGCAAGGTGGTGACCCCGGCGCGAATCTTCGCCAGACCCGAATCGCGCAGGAAGAACATTCCTTCTTCCTTGGCGGCCCGCTTGATTTCCGAGGTGGGGCGGCGGTCGATGATCATTTCGCGAATGCGGTCGGTCAAATCCAGCAACTCGCAGATCGCGGTGCGTCCGCGATAGCCGCTGCCGGAACACTCCAGGCATCCCGCCCCTTCATATAGCGGAACGGTGGACCACACCTCCGGATCGAGCCCGGCCTCTTTCAAAACTTCGGGCGGATAGTGGATGGGCTGCTTGCAGCTTTCGCAAATCATGCGCACCAGGCGCTGCGCCAGGATGCAGTTGAGCGCAGAGACGAAATTGTAGGGCTCGACGTCCATGTTCACGAAGCGGCCGATGACATCGACCACGTTGTTGGCGTGCACCGTGGTGAAAACCAAGTGGCCGGTGAGCGCGGACTGGATAGCGATCTGCGCGGTCTCATGGTCGCGGATTTCGCCGACCATGATCTTGTCGGGGTCGTGACGCAGGATGGAGCGCAGCCCGCGGGCGAAGGTGAGGCCTTTCTTCTCGTTAACCGGAATCTGGGTAATGCCCCGAACCTGGTACTCGACGGGGTCTTCGATGGTAATGATTTTGTCTTCGTCGCTCTTGATTTCGTTGATGGCCGCGTACAGGGTGGTGGTCTTGCCCGAGCCGGTGGGCCCGGTGACGAGAATCATGCCGTAGGGCTCGCGGATGTAGCGGCGGATGCGGTGCAACTCTTCTTCGGAAAAACCCACCACGTCGAGGGTGAGATTGCGAAACTTTTCGCTGAGGGTTTCCTTATCCAGGACGCGCAGCACGGCGTCTTCGCCGTGCACCGAAGGCATGATGGAAACGCGGAAGTCGACGAAGCGGCCCTTGTACCGGACCCGGAAACGGCCGTCCTGCGGCACGCGGCGCTCGGCGATATCGAGTTCGCTCATGACCTTGATGCGGGAAAGGATGGTGGAGTGCCACTCCTTGGCCAGGGGCTGCATGGCGAATTGCAAAACGCCGTCAATGCGGTATTTCACGCAGACTTCGTTGCTGCGGGTCTCGATGTGGATGTCACTGGCGCGGCGCTCGAGCGAGGTAAAGATGACCGTATCAACCAGGCGCACGACCGGGCTGACCCCGGAATCGGCAGTCAGACCGGCCATCGAAATATTTTCTTCGTTATCGTCTTCGCGAACCACCTGCAGGGTGAAGCCTTCGGTGGCTTCGTCCAGCACCCGCTGGGACTGCTCGGTGCGCTTCAGCAGGTCGCCAATCTGGGAGGCGATGGCCACGCGAATGGACAGCTTCTTGCCCAGCAGCAGGGAGAGCTCATCGGTCATTAAGAACTGGCTGGGATCGGATACCGCAACTACCAAATTGTTGTCGTGGGCCTCGAGGGGAACGAAATTGAAGCGAAACATCAGTTCCGCCGGAATGACCCGAAAAAGCTCGGGGTCAATGCGCTGGTCGCGCAGGTCCAGGAACGGGAAATGGTAGCGCTCGGCCAGGCGGCGAGTGCGCTCGATCTCTCCGACGTCGTCGCGCTGAGCTTCCGGAGCTGGGGTTCGATTCACAGTTTCCATTTGATTATCCGTTTGCGCCTACGGAGAGAGAGAACATCGGCAAGTAAAGTGCGATCAAAATCAAGGCTACCACACCGGCCATGAATACCAAAATTGCCGGTTCAACCCATGTTAAGAAAGCAGTTAGCTTCAAATTGACCTCTTCTTCGTAGAAATCCGCGACGCTGGCCAGCATGGCCGTTAGCGCTCCGGAATTCTCGCCCACTTCGATCATTTCCAGAGCCATGTCCGGCATCAGACCCTCGACGGCCAGGGCCGAGCTGAGGGTCTGGCCCTCTTTCACCTTGGCCGCTGCACGGCGGGTGGAACTGGCAATTAGCCGGCTGCCCAAAGAATTGGCGGAGGTCTCCACGGCGGTCACCAGTGGGGTGCCCCCGGCGAGCAGGGTGGAAAGGGTGCGCACAAATTGAGCTACCTGCGCTTTCAGCCAAATCTCACCCATGATCGGGATCTTCGGCTTAACGCGATCGATCAGATGAGCACCGCGCTCGGTGCGGCCCCACACGATGAGCAGGAATACCGCGGCCGCAACGCCGGGAATGATGATCAGAATGTAGTGCCGGATGGGCAGTGCGATACCCAGAACGATGCGGGTGATGTCGGGCAATTTAACGTTGAGGTCGGAATACAGCAGGGCAAACTGCGGCACGGCATACGTAACCAGGAACGACAGCACCGAAACCACCGCCACCACCAGGATCGCCGGGTAGATCATCACGGTCTTGAGTCGATTGCGGAAGCCTTGGCTTACGCGCTGGTAGGCGATGTAATTGTCCAAAACTCCGGTGAGGTTCCCGCTCTTCTCGCCGGCCAGGATGGCGGTGGTGTAGACACCAGGGAAAACGCCCTGCGCCTCGAGCGCTTCGGAAAGCATCGCGCCCTCACGAACGCGGTCGCGAACATCGATCAGCATCGGGCGCATACGCACCGCGGCGGCGCGCTCGGCGAGCAGCGAGAGCGCCTTCAGTATGGGTAGACCGGCCTTGATGAGGGTATTGAATTGCTGATTGAAAATCAGGAAGTCGCCGCCACGGACGACTTTGTCCCGGCGGCGGGATGAGAGCTGGCCAACCAGCCCCATGTCGCTGCGGATCGTGTAGACGTGCAGGCCCTTTTCGGCCAAGCGTTGCCGGGCTTCGGCCTCTGACGGCGCGGCCTCGGTGGCCTGGAAGACTCGTCCCGAGGCGTCTCCGACTTTGCAGATAAATTCAGCCATTGTATGGGTTTCAGACCCTTGTTAATTCTAACACAGACGTTCTAAGGCAATTCGGAAGCGCCCGGGAAGCGTCCCGGAAGCGTCAACCCGATAGGAGGAGTGAACCGGGCCCGCGGGTTGCCCATCCATTTGTTCGGCACTTTTCCATCAAGATAACATGCGATCGGGTCACCGCGGTTACCTTACTACCGGAACTAGTGGATGCTGCCGGCGAGGTCGGACTGATCGACAATGGCCACGCCAGCGGGAGGTTCGAAGTGAAATTTGGATTCTGGCAGTTCGGGATTCTCTTCCCAATTGCCGAATTCGAACTCGGTTTCGCTGTCTCCGGCTTCGCGAATCAGCACGCTCACGATCCGATACTGCGCATCGACTCCGAGTAACGCCTCTTTGAATGGGGCGCCGTCCTGCCCGGCATCCCCGGCACGCGGCGTGCAGCGCAGCGTCTGCACCGCGCTTCCGGCGGCCACCGCCGACGCTCCGGGGCCGTCCGCTGCCAGTTCGATATGTCCGCACAAGCGAGCCAGGGTCAATTTCCCGGTCAGCAGGGCGAAAGGAGTTCGCCAATCGGCACTATCGCGCACTCGCGCGCGGCTGGCGGTGCGATCGGCGGGGATATACAACCAGACGTTCTTGCCATCGACGAGGAATAACTTGGTCTCCGGGGACTCATAGTCCCAGCGCATTCGCCCCGGCCGGGAAAAATAGACACTGCCGGATTCCGCCTGCGCCAGGCGCCCACCTTGTGAGTAACGTTCGAGGAAACTGGCGGATAGCGTGTGCGCGCGGCCGTAGCGCGATTCCACGGCGTGCACTAGTGACTGCACATCCGACGAAGGCGCAACAGCAGCGAGCGCCAACCAACATAACAAAGGCCACATGGGCCGAGTTTAGCAGAAAGGAATCCGCGCTACTGGATTTCGGGACTGTTGGTGGTAGGAGCGCTGCCATCGATGCTGAAACGGATGAGCCCGGTCTGGTCCACGTAGAAGCCACGTTGGCCCGTGTAGGACACGAGGACGGGCAAGGCCACTACCGAAAACGAGGTAACCCCCGCAGCGCCGCAACCCGAAGCGGGAGTGGCGTTGACCGCGCCCGGCACAAACGTAAAGTTGTAGCCGCTTTTCTGGCTGGTGTTGCCGCTGCCATTGTTCGAGAGAACGCTGTCGAGCATCTCGGCGGAGTTGCAGGAGGCCACGCCGCCGTCCGGCCCGCCCAGAGCGCCTAACGACGGCGCATATCCGTTGCCATAAGTGGTGGAGTAGTTAACCGAGGCAGTATTGATGGTTCTCAAGCTGGACACCGCGGCGGCCTCGTTGGCGGACATTTTGGCGCGCAGCAAATTCGGGATGGCGATCGCGGCGATGATCAGGATGATGGCGACAACGACGAGCAATTCGATAAGCGAGAAGCCGGCTCGCTCTCGGTCAGACCCTTTACCGGTATGGATCGGGAGTGGCTTCATGGTGTTTTGCGGTTCGCACTTCCTAATTCGCAGTTCGTAATTCGTAGTTCGTGGTTCGTGGTACCGGTTAAAAAATAAGGGGAGGGAGCGACCTGCCCCCTCCCCTTCTGGTGGTGAACTTTTTCCGGCTCAGCCTACTGCAGTGGCGAGCTGGCAACGGTCGGGGTGGTTCCGTCCGAGGTGAAACGGATCACGCCGCTCTGGTCCGAGAAGAACAAGCGCTGTCCGGTCTGACCAGCGACGCTCGGGGTGGCCAACAGGGTGTAGGTCGGGTTGCCGGTGCAAGCGCCGACGGTGACGGCAGTGCCGCCCGCGGTGTAGGTGAAGTAGTATCCGCTCTTCGCGGTAGCCGCCGAAACCGCACTGGCCAAGCTGGAATCAATCAACTGCGCGCCAGCGCAAGAAACGGTGGTGCCGATGGTGCCGCCTTCGTTGGCCAGCGCGGGAGGATAGCCTGCGCCGTAGGTGGAAGAGTAGGTCACCGCGCCAGTGTTAATGGTGCGGACCGAGCCAACCGCGGAAGCCTCGTTTGCGGCCATCTTTGCGCGTAGCAGGTTCGGAATGGCGATCGCCGCGATGATCAAAATGATGGCGACGACGATCAAAAGCTCGATGAGTGAGAAGCCCTTCTGTGTCTTTCGCATTTTCTGTAAGTCTCCTTGGACTCGATCCAAATTCGTTTCGGATTTATTTGCACTCCCTGGCGGAGCACGCAGCTAGATAGTGCACGGATCGGACCACACTCGAGCTCGCACCGTAACCGTTACGACACTATCGCAGCAACGCTCTTCGTTTCAATAACATGCTGGCAGCGATTGGCTAATATTCGATTTTCGACGACTCCGGCCGCGCACTGAATGCTACCGAAAGTGACGATCTTTGTCACTCCATTCTGACCAATTCGGACTGCCCGCAGCGCCGCTTCCCGTGCATGTGCTTGACTCCATGCGCACTTAACAAGATGCGGCCATGTCCGATGGGAGTTGTGCCTGGCGCTTCGCCCGATTCTCGCGGCAGGCGTGCTTGAGATTTTGAGTTGAGCAAAGTGAGACGAAACTGCGCGTGGGGCGAGCGCGGCGAAAGGCATCCCGGCGCTATACACCGTGTTTCTTGGCATAGTGACGGAACGACCGGTAACTCATTTTGAGCAGTTCGGCAGCACGCACCCGGACTCCGCCACCACACTCGAGGGCGGCAAGAAGATATCCGCGCTCGATCTCGGCGATCTGCTTTTCCAGGTCAATCCCACCGTCGGGAATCAAGATCCCGCGCTCTGCTTTGGTCCGGTTGGAATCGTGTTCTTGATAGAAACGAGTTACCCGTTCCGGAAGCGTTTCCACGCTGATGCGGGGGCTGCTTTCAAGAGCTACGGCGCGCTCCATGGCGTTTTCGAGTTCGCGAACGTTCCCCGGCCAGTCGTAGGCTTCGAGCCGGCGCATGGCTTCGGGCTCAATTCCCTGCAGCGGCTTCTTCATGGACTCCTGAAAACGATTGAGAAACGCGCGGACCAGCAACGGAATATCTTCGCGGCGGCTGCGCAGCGGCGGGACGTGAATGGGAATGACGCTCAAGCGGTAGTAGAGGTCTTCGCGAAAATTGCCGGCGATGATTTCTTTTTCGAGGTCCTTGTTGGTGGCCGTGACAATGCGGACGTCCACATCGATTTCCTCGGTGCTCCCGAGCGGGCGCACCTTCCCTTCCTGCAGGACGCGGTAAAGCTTGACCTGCATGGTCAGGCTCATGTTTCCGATCTCGTCGAGGAACAGGGTGCCGCGATCGGCAGCCTGAAAAAGTCCGCGGCGGTTCTCGTTGGCACCGGTGAAGGCGCCTTTCATGTAACCGAAAAGCTCGGATTCAAGGAGGGTTTCTGGAAACGCGCCGCAATCGATGGTCACGAAGGGGGCTTTGGGCCGCGCGCCGTTCTCATGGATAGCGCGAGCCACCAGTTCTTTTCCGGTTCCGCTTTCTCCGGTGATCAGGACGCGGCTGGACTGCGGGGCAATGGTTTGAATCAGCTCGAATATCTCGCGCATGCGCGGACTGGTGCCAATAATGTGGTCCAGGCCGGTGAGGCGGCGGACGGTTTTGCGCAGTTCCCCGGCTTCGGCTCTCAGGAGCAGATTTTCGGCCACTTGCTCGACCGCTGGACGTAAATCGTCGAGCAGCCGGTCGCCTTTGACGGCGTAGCGGTCGGCGCCAAAATTCACGGCGTCGATAGCGGTTCCGATGGTGGGCACGCCGGTAATCAAGATGAACACCGTGGCGGGCGCGAGTTCCTTGCAGTACCGCAACAGTTCGACGCCGGACATGTCCGGCATACGAATATCGGAAATCACGATGTCGAAGACCTGCGAAGCCAGGCGCTTGCGGGCCGCCGCGCCGTTGGCAGCCGTTTCCACGCGATGCCCTTCCTTGCGGAAAGCAATCTCGAGAAGTTCGCAGATCGATTTTTCGTCGTCGACCACTAACAAATTGGCCATGGGTCAGCTCACCTGGTGGGTCATGGCGCGAGACTCTTCGCGCGCCTGCGCCTCACGGCGCGAATCTGCCCGCGCCGATCGTTCCGCCGCCGGAAGCTCGACGACGAATTCTGCGCCTTTCTCTCTTTCGGACAACACGTAAATCTCGCCTTGGTGCGCCTGCACGATCTGGTAAACGATGGCCAGGCCAAGCCCCAAGCCTTCGGGGAAGCTCGATTGGAACGGCTCGAAAATCTTGGTGGCGTGCTGCGCGTCGATTCCCACCCCGGTGTCGCCGACGCGAATGCGCACCGTGCGCGGCAACGTTTCCAGCGACACCTCCAGGGTGCCGCCGTCCGGCATAGCCCGCAGGGCATTGCTAAACAGATTCCAGAACACTTGCTTAATGCGGTCGCGGTCAGCGAGGGCCCACGCGGGCCGGGTGCCCAGATGGCGCACCACATGATATTTTCCCGGAGTGCCGGGCTGGCATTCGAGCAGGGTCAGCGTTTCGTCCAGCAGCGCGGAAATGTTGACGTCAGCAAGTTCGTAGGTCTTTTCCCGCGAGTAATCGAGAAAGTCGGTAACGATCTGATTCAACCGCTGCGATTCCCGGCGGACGATCTTCACCAAACGGCGGTCGTCATCGTCGAGCGGCGCGAGGCGCGCCAGCTCCTGCAACGCCCCACTCATCGCGGTGAGCGGCTGGCGAATTTCATGGGCGATGGCCGAGGATAGCCGCCCGATCGCCGCCATCCGCTCCTTCACCTCGATTTCGCGCTCCAGACGGCGCAGGTCGGTGAGGTCCTGAAAATTGAATACGTAGCCGCTGATCTCGTTCTGTCCGGTGCGCAACGGCGATATGGAAATGCCCAGGTAGCGCAGCTCGCCGACCGGGGTACGAAATTCCAGTTCCCTGCGCAACGGCAGCGGGTCGGACGGATCTCCGGACCCCATCACCCAGAAACCCGGGAACAAATCGCGAACATTTGCGCCGTGAAGTTCTTCCAGTTCCCGGCCGGTCATTTCGGCGCCAGAGCGGTTGATCAGCAGGATTTGCCCGTCGAGATCGGTGGTCAACAAACCACCGCGCATGGAATGAATGATGTTTTCGTTGAATGCCTGGAGATTCTCAAAAGCTTCGCTCTTGGCTTCCAGCTCGACTCCGGTGCGCCGCAAGGTCTGCGAGAGCAGACTGCCAAGGCAGGCCACTCCGATGAATGCCAACAGGTTGGTCGCCAGCCAAAACTCGAGAGAGCGGGCCGCAGGCTGGGTGCGAGCGGTGGTGGGAATAATGCCGTAGTAGGAACACTCCACCAGCGCGCCCAGCAGCACGAACGCCCCACCGGCGGCTATGATTACGCCGCGGCGACTGTACAGCGCGCTGCCCATCAAAATCGCCAGCAAGTACAAGAAGATGAACGAGCTGTCGTGACCTCCGGTGGAATAGACCAGCGCGGTGATCAGCGCCAAGTCTCCGGTTCCCTGAACCAAACCGCTCCATCGGGAATTCGGCTTCCACCGCAGGATGAACAAATAGCCAACCGCCAGCGCGTACCACACGGTAATCACCGGCGCAAACCAGTACAAGCGGCAAGCGCACCGGTGGCCAGTAGTGCAGAAACTGAATAATGCACAGCAGGAAAGTAATTACATAGAAGCGTGCTCGTCCGAGCCATGACAGCCATTCGTTCGAGGTGGGTGTGTTTTCCATTCCGTGTGTGAGGCGAAAAACGGCCCGGAGGCGATCCGCGTAGATTCGCCTCCGGGAAAACCGTGCGCTCTCGCCGGGACTAGCCGGACAGCTTGGCGATCAGCGAGAATAGCGGCAAGTACAAAGAAATGACGATGCCTCCGACAACCACGCCGAGGAAGCAAATCATTGCGGGTTCCAGAGCGGTCAGCAAGTCCTTCACCGCCGCGTCCACTTCGTCTTCGTAGAAGTCGGCGATTTTCTGGAGCATCGCGTCCATCGCGCCAGTCTGCTCTCCGACTCCGATCATTTGTGTGACCATTCCTGGGAACACGTCGGTTTCGCGAAGCGGCTCAACCAAAGATCGCCCCGCTTCGACGGCTTTGCGGGTATGGGTGATGGCGCGTTCGATGACCTTGTTGCCGGAAGTCCGAGCAGTGATGTCCAGACCTTCAAGAATGGGCACACCGCTGGAGATCAACGTACCCAAGGTTCGAGTGAAGCGGGCCACGGCAATTTTGCGCAGCAACGGTCCGACCAGCGGAACCTTCAGCAAAGTGTAATCGATGGAGTAACGTCCCTGGGGCGTGCCGTACCATACTTTGAGAGCGACACCCAGAAGCACAAAAAACACCAGGATCGAGAAACCCCAGTAGCTGCCGATGAAACTGCTGAGCCCGATGACGATGCGGGTGGGCAGGGGCAGCTCGACGCCCAGGCCGTTGAACAAGGTGGTAAACACCGGCACCACTTTCCACAGCAACAGGGTAATCACGATCGCGGCGATACCGATAACCGCCACCGGATAGACCATCGCCGACCGCACCGCACGTTTCAATTTAACGTTTTTTTCGATGTACCCCGACAACCGCTGCAGAATGGTGTCTAATATACCGCCGGTCTCTCCGGCTTCGACCATGTTGAAGTACAACTGGTCGAATATTTTTTCATGCTGCTTCATCGAAGCCGAGAGCGTCGCGCCTCCTTCCACCGAGGAGCGCACGCTGGTGAGCACCTTCTGGAAGGTCTTGTTCTCCTGCTGCCCGGCGAGAATTTCCAGACACTGGACCAGAGGCAGGCCGGCGTCGATCATCACGGAGAACTGCCGCGTAAAGATCGCCAGTTCCTTGCTGTCCACGCCGCTGCCGAAGCTGGGGATATTGAATTCTTTTCCCTTCTCGGAGGCCTTGCTGACTGTGATCTGCTCGCGGCGGAGCTGATTGATCAGATCGGCCTTGGTGTTGGCCTCGCGCTCTCCGGATACGGTGGCTCCGGTGCGATTGGTTCCTCGAAATGTAAATGTCGGCATCGACCCTTTCCTCCTGAAAAACTTGTGCCCAAGCTACCGGCGAACCGGGAGCCGAGCGCTACCTGCGGCGGGCGAAGTCACCCCGCGGTTGATAAGATCCTGTAGTTCGTCTGGATTGGACGATCGCGACAGCGCCATTTCCAGGCTGATCGATTTGGCAAAGTAGGCGTTCACCAGGCTCTGATTGAAGGTTTGCATGCCGGACTGGGAGGTGCCGGTCTGCATCGAAGAGTAGATCTGGTGAATTTTGTCTTCGCGGATCAGGTTGCGAATAGCCGGCGTGGGCACCAGGATTTCCATGACCATGGCGCGTCCCCGGTTATCGGCGCGCGGCAGCAGCGCTTGGCACAAAATGCCTTCGAGCACCATGGAGAGTTGGGCGCGAACTTGGGGCTGCTGGTAAGCGGGAAAAACGTCGACGATACGGTTGATGGTGGAGCTCGCGGAATTGGTGTGCAGGGTGGCGAACGTCAAGTGCCCGGTTTCCGCGATGCGCAAGGCGGACTCGATGGTTTCCAGGTCACGCATTTCTCCGATCAGCACCACGTCGGGATCTTCGCGCAGTGCGGCGCGCAGCGAATTGGAGAACGAGTGGGTGTCCGAATGGATTTCCCGCTGGTTGACCAAACACCGCTTGTGGTTGTGCAGGAATTCGATGGGATCTTCGATGGTGATCATGTGCTCGTCGCGCTCGCTGTTGATTTTGTCGAGCATGGCGGCCAGGGTGGTGGACTTTCCCGAGCCAGTCGGGCCAGTTACCAGCACCAGTCCGCGCGGTTTATCGCACAACGTCTTCACGACCGGAGGCAGTCCGAGGGTATCGAACGATTTGATTTCCCACGGGATGGTGCGGAACACCGCGGCCACCGCGCCACGCTGATGGAAAATATTGGCGCGAAAACGCGCCAGGCTCTTCAAGCCGAACGAAAAGTCGAGTTCCAGGTTTTCTTCTAAGCGATGCTTCTGGGCGTCGGTCAGGACGCTGTAGGCCAGCGCCTTGGTGTCCGCTGCGGTCAAGGGCGGCATATCGAGCGGCGTTAGCCTGCCGTGGACGCGCACCCGCGGCGCGCTATTGGTGGACAGGTGCAAGTCGCTGCCCCCCAGCTCGATCATGCGTTTCAGAAGTTCGCTTAATGTGATGCCAGCCATAAGGCCTCCCTCGAATCCAAGAGCTACAGAACCGTCTCGCGCAGGACTTCTTCCATCGACGCTTGTCCGGTTTTCACCTTGGTCAAACCGCTGCGGCGCAGGGTGATCATTCCCTGCTCGATCGCTTTCTTCTTCAATTCCATCGCCGACGCCCCAACCAGAACCAGTTCTTTCAGCTCGTCGGTAATTTCCATCACCTCGTACAGACCCACGCGGCCCTTGTATCCCGAGTTGTTGCAGGTGGCGCAGCCGGTGCCGTGGAACACCTGCACGGTGCGCGCCTCTTCCGGGCTGTATCCCGCGTCGATCAGCGCTTCCGGCGGCATGGGCAGCTGCTCTTTGCAGCCGACGCATACCCGGCGGACCAACCGCTGGGCGCAAATCAAATTCACCGACGTCGCTACCAGGAAGGGCTCGATACCCATGTTCATTAGCCGACTGATGGTCGACGGCGCGTCGTTGGTATGCAATGTTGAGAGCACCAAGTGGCCGGTAAGCGCAGCCTTCACCGCGATTTCCGCGGTTTCGAAGTCGCGAATTTCGCCCACCAGAATGATGTTCGGGTCTTGCCGCAGAAACGCTCGCAACGCCGAAGCAAAATTCAGACCGATCTGTTCCTTCATTTGCACCTGGTTGATGCCAGGCAACTGAAACTCCACCGGGTCTTCCGCGGTCATGATGTTGGTGTCCGGCTGGTTCAAGCGCGCCACCGACGAGTACAGGGTATTGGTCTTTCCCGAGCCGGTAGGCCCGGTAACCAGGACCATGCCGTACGGCTTCAAAATGGCCTTTTCGAACTTCTTGAGCGATTCCGGTTCGAACCCCAGCTTGGTCATATCCAGCCGGAGATTCTCTTTGTCCAACAACCGCAGCACGATCTTTTCGCCCCATAGAGTGGGGACCGTGGAAACACGAAAATCGAGCTCTTTCTTCTTTCCGTCGCGCACGTACTTGATCATGATCCGGCCGTCTTGCGGCAACCGCTTCTCGCTGATGTCCAGCTTGGACATGATCTTCATGCGGCTGGTGATTGCGTCTTTCAACTTCATGGGCGGAGCCATCACGTTTTGCAGCACGCCGTCGATGCGGAAGCGCACCCGGTATTCCTTTTCGTACGGCTCGACGTGAATGTCGCTGGCTCCCCGCTTGACCGCGTCGGTGAGAATCAGGTTCACCAGCTTGATGATCGGCGCTTCTTCGGCGGCCTTTTCGAGCGAGGCCAGGTCCATCTCGGCTTCGTCGGCGGCCAATTCCAGGTCGGTCTCATCGCCGGCCAGGTCCTTCATCACCTTGTCGAGTTCGTCGGCGTTTTCGCTGGCTCCGTAGAACTTGGAAATCGCTTCGCTGATCGCGGTTTCCGAAGCTACTACCGGCTCGACGTTGAATCCGGTCATGAACTTGATATCGTCCATGGCGAAGACGTTGGTCGGGTCGGTCATCGCGATGGTCAGTGTGGAGCCCACCCGCGATAACGGAACAATTTGATAGCGGACCGCCGTTTCCTGTGGAACCAACTTGATGACCGAAGGGTCCACCTCGTAAAATTTCAGATTGATCGACGGCACGCCGTACTGCCGCGAAAGAACCGCGGTAATATCTTCGTCGCTGACGATCCCGAGCTTGACCAGGACCGTGCCCAGGCGCCCACCGTTCTTTTTCTGGTGTTCCAATGCCTGTTTCAACTGATCGCTGGAGATCAGGCTGTCTTTGACCAGAATTTCGCCCAGACGAGACGACATTATTCTTTCCGACTCCGTCGGTTATAGTACCCGGGACGTATAACCGTAGCATGCATGGCACTTGGCATTACCTCCCGGTTACAGGGCCGGTTGTGAATGAAGCAATAGCTGGTAGACACGCCACGTTGTGGTCTTTCCACCACACCTTCACCTTGACTTGTGTCCGGCCGGTAGTTATCGTCGGTGGGAATGCCATTGATGTGCACTTCCACCGCCTCGGCTTGCTGGCCCGCCGCTGCTCCCAAGAAATCGGCCAATTCCTGTCTGAAGGTGAGCTCGATCGTGTTTCGCAGTGACCCGATGCGCCGAGAAGGTACTTGAGTCCCCGCCCCTGGCAACGTCATGTGTGGGTGGGGTTCGCGCTCACCGCAGTAGCCCTCTTAGGGGCTGCAGTGTTCATGCTGGGGTCGCTAAAGCCGCCTTTTGAGCCGGGCGAAGGGAACGACTTAGTCGTCCTTTTCGGGCTTTCCACCCTGATCGGCATCGCTTTCCTGGTGTTTTCGCTGGTATTGACCCGCAGCCTGGTTCGTCTGTGGGCGGAGCGCCGCGCTGGTCAGTTGGGGTCGCGGTTCAAGACCAAATTGGTGCTTGGAGCGATCGGGATTTCGCTGCTGCCGGTGACGTTTCTCTTCTTCTTTAGCTACGCGCTTGTGAACCGCACATTAAATTCCTGGTTCCCGCGGCCGCTCGAAATTGCCAACGAGCAGAGCCTGGCGTTGATTGCCGACATGAGCCACGACGCGCGCAACCGCCTGGACCAAACTGCGGAACAGGCTGCGGAATGGCTTTCCGCATCACCCGGCCGACGCACGCTGAAGGGATGGGCGCAGCAGCAGCCACACGGCTCGGGGTGGGACGCCGCATGGACGACGGATGGCCGGGAGCAAATGACCGACTCCTCGACTCGCAACGCCGGAACCGAGCTGGGTGTGACGTTGCGACTGGCGCGGAAGATGCCGACCGGATCGGAAATCTGGCAGGACGATCACAATATCTACAACACCGGGAGCGCGGCGTACAACGGCGGCATCGTCTACGTTGGCCGCCGCTGCGTTCTGACTATTTGCAGCGCTACGCGGAAATTGAAACCGAGGCGCGCACGCTATCAAGTGCAGCGAAGCAACCTGCGGGCCTACAAACGGGAAATCTTGCTCGCGTTGCTACTGATTACCTTGCTGCTGCTCTTCGCCACCACCTGGGTGGCGCTCTATCTCTCCAAACAGATTACCGGTCCGATTCAGGCTTTGGCGGAAGCCACTCGGGAAATCGCTCGCGGCAATTTCACCCATTCGGTAGCGGTGCCCATGCAGACCACCGACGAATTGGGCACGCTGATTACTTCGTTCAATCAGATGACCGCGCAATTGGGTGAGGGGCAGCGGCAGATCAACGACTTCACGCGGAACCTGCAGCAAGCAGTGGAGGATCGGGAGAGCCGCCGGAAACTGATGGAGGCGATTCTCGAACATATTCCCACCGGAGTGGTTTCGCTCGATCCCGGTGGCGCGATCACCCGAACGAATTCGGCAGTTCATAATATTTTTGGGGATCATGTCCATGCCGCTAAGACGCTAGCCGATCTACTCGGGAGAGGAAGCTTCACGGGTGGTTCTGCAGTTGATGCGCCGCTCGTTGCGTTTGGGCGCCGCATCGCGGGAAATGGAAGTGGCTGCGGCCGGGCGGCTGGTTCGCGCCGCGGTGACGGTAAGTTCCCTGGGGCCGCGCAGTGCGAATCCCGGGTTCGTCGTGGTAATTGATGACATTACCGAACTTCTACGCGCGCAGCGCGCCGCGGCATGGCAAGAAGTAGCCCAGCGCATCGCTCATGAAATCAAAAACCCACTGACGCCGGTGCAACTTTCCGCGCAACGTCTGCTGCGCCATCTGGATAAGACCGCCGGATCGCGTGGGCGCGCCGAGCGCACCGAGCTGGAGTCGCTGGTGGCCGAGTGTGCGGGTTTGATCGAGCGCGAAGTGCACGTCCTCGAATCGCTGGTCGATGAGTTCTCGCAGTTCGCGCGCTTCCCTTCCGCACGGATGGCTCCGGCCGATCTGAATTTAATAGTGGAGAGCGCGCTGGCGCTGTTTCAGGGGCGGCTCGACGGCATTGCCGTGACCAAAAGCCTGACGCTGGGCTTGCCGCCGATCAAAGCCGATAGCGAACTGCTGCGCCGGGTGCTGGTGAATTTGATCGACAATGCGGCCGAGGCGATGGAAGGCGCCACGGTACGCCGCCTCTCGCTTTCCACTCGCCTGGACCGCCATAGCGAAGCAGTGGAAATCGAGGTCGCCGACACCGGTCACGGGATTTCCCCCGAAGACAAGGACAAATTGTTTTTGCCGCACTTTTCCACCAAGAAGCGCGGCACCGGCTTGGGCCTGGCGATTTCCAGCCGGATTATCGCGGAACATAATGGATCGTTGCGGATGGAAGACAATTCTCCAGTGGGCGCGCGCTTTCGAATTCGCTTCCCGGCATTCGAAGTAGTGGCGCCCGGGAATACGCCGGTTGCCACGGCGAACGTTGCACCCAATCCGTCTACCTAAAGAAACCAAAGAGACTCATGCCAGCATCGATTTTGATTGTCGACGACGAAAAAGGAATCCGCGAGTCACTCGGCGCGTTGCTGCGCGACGAGGGTTACACCGTGGACGGGGTGGGCTCGGGGGAAGAATGCCTGGAAGTGGTGGAGACCCGCCATTACGACCTGGTGCTCTTGGACATCTGGCTGCCCAAGCTGGACGGGCTGGAAACCTTAGAACGTATCCAGGAGCAGGAGGCGCCGCCGATGGTGGTGGTGATCTCCGGGCACGCCAATATTGAAACGGCGGTGCGTGCGACCAAGCTGGGCGCGTTCGATTTCATCGAGAAGCCGCTCTCCTTGGACAAAACCGTTCTGGTGGTCAAGAACGCCCTGGAATATTTGCGTCTGGAAGAGGAAAACCGGGTCCTGCGCGCGCAGATCGAACATCGCAACCAGATTCTAGGTAACAGCATTCCGATGAAAGCGCTGCGGCAGCAGATCAGCTTGGCCGCACCCACCAACGGACGCGTACTGATTTACGGTGAGAGCGGCACCGGCAAAGAGTTGATCGCTCGGGCGCTGCATGCGCAAAGCCCGAGATCTTCGATGCCCTTTGTAGAGGTGAACTGCGCCGCGATTCCGGAGGAACTGATCGAGTCGGAGTTGTTCGGTCACACCAAAGGAAGCTTTACCGGAGCTTCCGAAGACAAAACCGGAAAATTTCGCAAGGCGGACGGCGGGACGCTGTTTCTCGATGAAATCGGGGATATGAGTCTGAAGACCCAGTCCAAAGTGCTACGGGTGCTGGAACAACAGCGCTTCGAGCCGCTGGGCTCGAACGAAACGGCCAAGGTGGACGTGCGGGTGATCGCCGCGACCAACAAAAAATTGGAAGAGGAAATCAGCCGCAACCAGTTCCGCGAGGACCTCTTCTATCGCCTGAACGTCATCCCGTTTTATGCGCCGGCGCTCCGCGAACGTATCGACGATCTGCCCATACTCGCGGCGCACTTTCTCGCTGAATTTTGCAATGCGTATGGAAAAAAACAAAAGGAACTCACCGCGGCCGCGCTGGACGTCCTGCTGAGCTATCCCTGGCCCGGGAATGTCCGGGAATTGAAGAACTTGATCGAGCGCCTGGTGATTATTTGCCCGGCCAGCCGCATCGAGCCGCACCATTTGCCGCCCGAAGTCTTCCGCGGCGTATCGAACTCGCCGAACAAGCCGTACGGCAGCTTGCAGGAAGCGCGCTCGGCCTACGAACGGGAATTTGTGCTCCGTAAACTCGAAGAAGCACGATGGAATATGACCCGGGCAGCGGCCGCGCTCGGGCTGGAGCGAAGCCACCTGTATCGCAAGATGAAGTCGCTCGGCATTTCCTCTTCGCGGTCCGAGTCCGTCGAGCCCTAGGGTTCGCGCCCGGCTCGACTGCTGCGCCTGGACATCCCGCCGGAGACCGCTAACTATCCGTCGATCCAAGAACTTGCTGCCGGCTCGCGGACCTCAGGTAATGCGCTTACTGAATCGCGAAATCGCCAGCAAAAAAACGAACGTCCAGGTCTATCGTTTCTTGGTAAAATCAAAGCCTCTCGGAGGCGGTCTATGTTTAGGCGTCGCTGCATCATTCGGCTCCTAATCTGCACTTGGACGCTCATTGCGTTCGCCCCGGCAGTTTTTGCGCAGTCTTCTTCTATTGCCGGCCAACTTCCCGCAGCGGCCACCGCGCAGAACTCCGACCACACCCTGCGCAACCTATTTCTCGTTTCTTCGTCCACTTTCGCGGATTCCTCGATCGAGGCGGTAGCCGATGACGATGCCAAATCCGGCGCGAATCCTGATGCGAATTCCAATTTCGACTCCGCCCCTGGTCCGTCCACGCCACTCCCGATTGGTCAGGTGCGGCCTTTCCCGGGGCTGCCCGAGACGCCTCCTCTCCTTCCGGACCATTTCCAAATCAGCCAGGACTGTGCGGCGGGAGTCTTGAGCGGGAAAGATTGTAAATTTCACTGGTGGTCAGCGATGGGCGAGCAAATGGAGGATCTGACTGTCGAGACCGGCTGGAATCTCGCGCAGAATCATTGGGTGCGTTACAACACGTTTCACGGAAACTTCTGGCACAATTACTGGCTTTCCGTGGAGGGTTTCCGGTTCAACCGTTGGTGCGACAACAATCCGGTCTACGACGACTATATCGGCCACCCCATGATGGGCGCCATCTCGATGGATATATTCATTCAGAACGATCCACGCGGGATGTCGCTGGAACTCGAGAACTCGCGGGCCTACTGGCACAGTCGCCTCCGGGCGCTGCTGTGGGCTAGTGTTTACAGCGCGGAATGGAAGGTGGGTCCGGTGAGCGAAGCGTCGTTCGGCGCAACCGGCCGGGACCTCTATTTCGATAAATCTTCGAACCGCTGGACCAACGGAACCGGCTCGGTGGGCCTGGTCGTGACTCCGGCCCTGGGCTGGGTGTGGTCGATGGGCGAAGACGTGATCGACCAGCACATCATTCGGCGTATCGAGACCAAGAGTTCCAATCCCCTTTACCTGTTCTCGATCCAGTTCCTCAATCCATGTCGCGGGTTTGCGAACTTGATGCGGTTTAAAGCCCCATGGTACCGCGATAGCCGGGACGTGTCCCGGTTTCGGATCGCAGCGGAAAACTCCGGCGATTAAAAGAGCTGGCTGGAGAGGGCCATACGCCCTGGGCACGAATCGCGAGAGCGATATCGAAACGCGCGGAGCAATTGGCGAGCCGCGATGGCCTCGCCATCCACTCGTGGCGGACTGCTGGTGCTTGCCGAGCTAATTCTTGGGGAACTTCGGATCCGCTTTCACTTCCTCGATCTGTTTCTCATGGCGCTCGCTGTGAGCTCCGGCCAGCAAAATCCACTCGTAGGCATCGAGCGGCGCGCCGGTAGGCCCAGCCATAACGTGCTCGCGCAAATCCGGGGTATTCTGCAGGTACTGAATGGTCCGCGCGCGGCTTCTCACAAAGTGATTCAGCGCTTCCTGCGGTGACCAGCGGCCGGTCGGCACCAACTCATCTGGCGCCTGCAGTTTATGACTGCGGTCCGGCACATTCGCCAGCACCGCCGCGTCAGTTTTCTTGAAGTCGCGGTCGGGGGCCCCGGCCGGCGCGCTCATCACTTTTTGGGTCACCGTGTCGAAAAACAGGTCTTCGGCCAGCGCCAGATGTTCTACCACTTGGGCCACTGACCACTTCTCAGGAGCCGCTTTGAAGGTCCACTGCGCGTTGGTCAGTCCTTTGGTGGAAGCTTCCACCGCGTCACGCGTCTTCTCCAGGTACGTCACAGCGGAATCGCGATCCGCAGAGGTTAGCGACTGACCCTGGACCGCGGTCGCCGCGAGTAGAACCACACCAAGAATGGAACCGCTTAACGTAACCCTATTGAGATTCATCCTACATCCTCCATACCAACATATCGCCCGCCGGTAGCAGCGGTAGCCCTGGAATTCTATCAGAATGCCAGCCGCTCAGGTGGGGGTTGCCTTGCGCTCGACAGCGGCGGAAACCAGTTCCCTATCACCAAACGGCAAGTGGCCACTGGATTGAGTTTCGACCCGCTCATCCGGGTCATCGCGGATGGCGAATCCGCTCCTACAGCAATTACTGTATTGGTGATGTCTCTCCGCCATGCGAACATCATGCATATTCAAATCGAAGCTCGTGAACGCTGGGGAAACGCTTTCTTAGATGCGAACTGGTTTTTGCAGGCAGATGGGAATTGTTCGGCATGTGTCGGAAGTTTCCATTCGTCGGTTTTATCTCTCTTTTGTGGCCCTTGCCGAGGAGTTAGTTTTGAGAACTGCCAGACCGTCCGACCGCCCCGAAGATTCTGACCCCGCAGCCTCGCCATGGCTGGCCCACCCAGACAGCTCCCACGCGGTGCAGTTTTATTCCGATGAGTCTTTCCTTCTAAGCGCTTCGGCTAGCTTCCTTGAAACCACGCTTCGCGCCGGAGGCGTTGCCCTGATCCTGGCTACTCCGGAACACCTCGCCGCCCTGGAACGACGGATCACCGCGGATGGAGTGGATATGGCATCCGCCGTTTCGAACGGCCGTTACCATGCCTTCGACGCCCAGGAGGCTCTTCGCGCATTCATGGTGGACGGCTGGCCAGAGCCTGCCCGGTTCGCCAAGACCATCGGAGATTACATCGAACAGGCGCAAACCAAGGCCGGCGACAGTAATACCCGGGTGGCCGCGTTTGGCGAGATGGTGGCGGTTTTGTGCGCCCAAGGCAAGATGGCCGCCGCCGCTCGGCTGGAAGAATTGTGGAATGCGCTCTTGCAAACGCGCGACTTTTCCTTGCTTTGCGCGTATCCAATGGGGGTGTTTGACCGCACCGAGCACGCCGAATCCTTTCGGCAGATTTGCGCGGCTCACACTCACGTGATTCCCACCGAGAGCCACTCGGCGCTGAACACGGAGGAAGAACGCTCGCGCAACATTGCCTGTCTGCAGCAGCGGGTCCAGGCACTCGGACCGGAATTTGCCAAGCGCGTGACCCAGGAAAAGTTCTGCCGGGACATCGAAAGCGTCCAGGACTACGCCATCTACCTGCTGGATATCAATGGCTACGTAATGAGCTGGAACAGTGGCGCGCAACGCATCAAGGGATATACGGCTGAGGAAATTATCGGGCAGCACTTCTCCTGTTTTTACCCCGAGGAGACTCGCCTAGCGGGACAGCCCCAGCGCTCGCTGGCCGCTGCCGCAGAGCAGGGCCGGTTCGAGGATGAAGGCTGGCGGGTTCGCAAGGACGGCACCCGGTTTTGGGCCAGCGTGGTGATCACCCCTTCGCGCGATGCCGATGGACAGCTCACCGGATTCACCAAGATCACCCGCGATACCACCGCCCACGCCCTGCGGGATCAGGCGTTGGCGCGCGCCAACGAAGAGCTGCGGCGCGAAGTGGGCGCGCGCATTTCGGCGGAGCGCCGGCTGCAATCCTCGGAAGAATCGCTGCGTAGGCTTTCCGCTCACTTGTTGCGGACCCAGGAGGACGAACGCCGGCGCCTGGGGCGCGACCTGCACGACAACGTCGGGCAATATCTGGCGGTACTAAAAATGACCCTGGAGTCGCTGCCGGGCGCCACGCCCAGCGGTGAACACGAAGCGCAGGTCCACGAATGCGTGGGGCTGGTCGAGCAGTCGATCAAGGAAGTGCGGACCATGTCCTATTTGCTGTATCCTCCGATGCTCGACGAAATGGGTCTGAAATCCGCGATACCACGGTTCCTGGACGGTTTTGCCAAGCGCAGCGGCATTCAGACTACGTTTGAGATGCCCCGTGATTCCGCCCGGCTGGCGCACGACACCGAAATCGCCATCTTCCGGGTGCTGCAGGAAAGTTTGACTAACGTTCACCGCCATTCCGGGAGCACCACCGCGGATGTGCGCATCACCGTAGACCACTCCACCGTTCGCCTGGAGGTACGCGACCACGGCAGGGGCATGCAGCCAGAGGTCGCCGACTCCATCCGCGACTCATGGGGTTCGCTGGGTGTGGGCTTGCGCGGGATGAACGAGCGCATGAATCAACTCGGAGGCACGCTGGAAATCTCGTCCTCCGCCGAGGGGACGGTAGTGATTGCAGCGGCCCCGCATACAGCGACGGCACCTGCCCGTCCGGTGTCGGGCGCGTCCTAGGGAATTGGAACTGGGCAAGGCTGGATCCGGCTCGTGCCGCGGCAATGCGCCACCTGCAGATATAGAGAGGGGCCACAGTGGCGACTACCATTGTTATCGTCGACGACCACGAGGTGATTCGCCAGGGCGTTCGCGCGATCGTGGGGAAAGCTCGTCCGGAGTGGAAGATCGTGGGCGAAGCGGCGAACGGAAAAGACGCCATCGCGGTGGTCGCCCGCTTGATGCCTAGCGTGGTAGTGATGGACGTGAGCATGCCGGAGATGAATGGGCTGGAGGCTTCCGCGGAGATATTAAAAAATGGCAGCGGCAGCGCCATCTTAATTTTCTCGATGCATGAGTCCGAACACTTCGTCGATGAAGTGCGCCGCACCGGCGTGCATGGCTGCGTTCAGAAATCGCAAGCCGGCCGCGACCTGATTCGAGCCATCGAGATCGTTACCGCTGGCGGGACATTTTTCGGATTGCCCGCTGCGCCAGAAACAAAACCGAAAACAACCCCAGATGAGGGCCCTTTGCTGCGGGTGGCCCTGGCTTGGCTGGGTGCGGGCGGTGCTGCGAAGAGCTTAGGATTCCTCAGGAGTTTCACGCCGCCAATCCATCTGTTGGAGGATGGACGTTCGTTGCCGCCAATTCTCCAGCACCTTCACGCGTAAGCCGAGGAAGACCTTCGAACCGACCAGTTTCTCGATATCTTTGCGCGCGGCCGTTCCGATTTTTTTCAGCATCGCCCCACTCTTGCCGATGACGATTCCCTTCTGGCCTTCCCGCTCGACGTAAATCGTCGCTTCGATGCGGGTCAGCGTTTCTCCCTCCTCGAAGTTGTCGACCATCACCATGACTGCGTGCGGCACCTCCGCCTTGGTTTCCTGAATCACTTTCTCGCGGACGAACTCAGCGGCCATGAACCGTTCGGGCTGGTCGGTGAACTGGTCCTCGGGGAAATATCGGGGACATTGCTTCAGGCGGGACTTCCAAACATCGAGCAAAGTCACCAACCCATCTCCCTTCAGCGCGGAGATGGGAATAATTTCGGCGAACTTGTAGGCTGCGGCGTACCGTTCCATCAGGGGAAGCAGCTCGCCCTTGGGCATGCGGTCAATCTTGTTGAGCAGCAAATCCACCGGCCCTTGAAAGTTCTCGATCCACTTCAAGGAGAACTGGTCTCCGCGGCCGAATGGCACGGTGGCATCCACGATCAGCGCCAGCGAATCGATTCCCTCCAGGGCCTGCTGCGTCTCGTGCATCATTTGCCGGCCCAGGCCCGATTCGGCTTTTTGCAGTCCCGGCGTATCGATCATCACGATTTGCGCGTCGTCGCTGTTGATGATCCCATGCACTCGTAGCCGGGTGGTCTGCGGCTTGGCCGAAACGATGGTTACCTTGCGGCCCAGCATGGCATTGACCAGCGTCGACTTCCCCGCATTGGCGCGGCCAACGATGGCCACAAATCCTGACTTGAATCCTGGACGGTCCTCACTCATAGGCCGACCAGTGTACCCTAACGCACCCACTCCGCGCGAAGCACGCGCTTCTCGCGTTATGTGCCGCCGTCGGAAATGTTGGGTAGTTAACGGAAGTTGCTGATCAGCACAACGTCTCTGACGTTATTGCCGCGCGCCAGCAACAACTGCTTGCCGTCGCGGGTCCACGCAAAATTGTAGATGTGTTCCGAGGCGAAATCGGTGACTGGGTAAGGATCGCCTCCACTCAACGGTTGTTGCCAAACGTTGGAGGCGCCTTTTCTGGTTAGAAGGTACTGAAGACCTTTTTGGTCCGGTGACCACCGCAAATTTACTGCACCTGCGGGCGGTCCGAAAATGTGGACCGGTGGCCCGCCAGTCGCAGGAATCACCGCTATCTTCGGTGTCGGCACTGGCCCCGGCTCCTGGTAACCGCAGGCTATAAATTTTCCATCCGGCGAAATCGCTGCGAAGACGCCCAGCGGGTAAGTGGCTATCAGCGTGGGGGTACCTCCCTCGATCGGGATCCGGTAAATATTTTGTGCGGAACTGGAGATGTACATCGCCCACGTCCCATCTGGAGAACATTCCGAGTATGAGGCGTCGTCGATCAGTTTCACTGGATTGGTGCCGTCGGCATCGCTGCGCACCAGCCAGGTTTTGCTCTCCTCAAACGAATGAAACAGAAGATAGCGGTCGCCGCAACTGGAGATGCTGGAGTAGTCGCGTAGGCCGGGTTGGGGTATGGTGCGCTGGCTGCCGTCCGCATTCATCAGCACCACATCGGTTATCCGGCTGCGCACCAGCAGCTTGCCGGCTGGGCCGGGCACCACGTTATTGTCGGTCACCTCTCCGGACGTAATTTGCTTCGCCTGAGCCGCTTGCCCACCCGGCACGATAAAGATGTGCGAATTCTGCTGTTCTTGGATCGCTACTAGCATCTTTCCATCCGCGGTGAGATCGAGGACCGGGGAATAGTCCGAAAGGTCGTTAGTGAAGCGCCGCCGCTCGCCGCTCGGAAACGATACCAGCCCCAGCTGCGAGCGATTCTCTGCGAGCAAGGCGATCGGGAGTAGCACCGCGCTGCCATCCGGCAACCACGCAGGCCTCCCCAACCACTCCGAGCCAGTAAAAAGTTCCCTTATCCTTCCGTCGGCTGCATCGATTCTTTCCAATGCCCACTGGTTGCTGCGGCCGCCAGGTAGCAAGTTCGATGCGGCAAGGGTCTTGCCGTCGGGCGACCACGCCACTCCCCGGATAAAGTTTAGGGATGATGGCAATTCAGCTAGCGGGTGATCGCCGCTACCGTCGGCATTGGCGATGCGAATCTCGATCACGTTACGGTCCGGGACGCCTCGCATGAAAGCGAACTGCTTCCCGTCGGGAGAAAAGCTGACCGCCGAGTCAATGTCACGAAGTATCTGGTGCGGGACGCCTCCTAGCACCGGTATCACGTAGAGAAAGTTGTATAGAGTGGTGGTCTTGTCGGAGTGGGTAAGATAAATGTAATTGCCGTCCGGAGAAAAAGTGACGCCGGCGAAAGTTACCACGTCCGGAGCGAGCACTTGCACGTCGCTCTTAGTAGCCACATTGCGGACCCACAGGCTTTGCTGCTCGCCATCCACCAGCACGTACACGATATAACGGCCATCGGGAGAGATCGCAACGTCGTTGGCTTTACCGCTATCGGTGAGTTTGGCGATCTGCATATTTTGCAGATTTAACGACGCGGGCCGGTTGAGAAGTTTGTATCCCGCCAAGGCCGCGGCCAACAGCACCATCGCGGCCAGCGCAACGATTTTCCACCCTCCACGCTTCGCGGTAGGCACCGGCACAATGGTCGCCGAGGATTGCGCCGCTGCGATCCCGCTGACACTGGCCGCCGCGCTGGCGTTCGATCCAGACTCCGGCGCCGTGGTGGCCGTGCTGCCCATGGTGCCCGTGGTGCCGGTGGTGAATGACCCGCTGCCTGCGCTCACGCGCCCCGAGCCGGTATCGCGTTTCACTCGCTTCAAGTCCGCGCGCATTTCCGCGGCGATCTGGTAGCGCAGGTCGCGGTCTTTCTCCATGGCCTTGTGAACCACTTGCTCGAATTCAGGGGGAAGCGCGCTGTTCAGCCGCACCGGCGCGGTCGGAGACTTGTGAAGAATCGCGTCGAAAATAGCGCCCGAGCTCTCCCCCTGAAACGGGAGGGTGCGCGTGGCCATTTCGTAGAGAACGATACCAAAGGAAAACAGGTCGGTTCGTGCGTCCAGTTCTTTACCGAGAATTTGCTCCGGAGACATGTAGGAAACGGTGCCCATCGCTGTCCCGGGACTGGTGAGTTGCGCCGAGTCCACTCCCAGGGTGGCCATAGTTTCATTTTTGTTGACGCCCGCGCCGGTTCGGGTGGCCGCTACCTTCGCCAGGCCGAAATCCAATATTTTGGCGTGACCGCGCCTGGTAACGAAAATATTGGCGGGTTTGATGTCACGATGCACGATGCCGTCGCTGTGCGCCGCATCCAAGCCGTCGGCGATTTGAATGCCCAGATCCAACAAACTGTCGAGCTCGATTTGGCTGCCGCCGATCAGGTGCTTGAGCGTCTGGCCGTCGAGAAATTCCATGGCGATGAACGCTTTGCCATCCAAATCGCCAATATCGTAAATCGTACAGATGTTGGGATGGTTCAGGGCGGAGGCCGCTTGCGCCTCTCGTTGAAAGCGCGCTAGCGCTTGGGTGTCCTTGGCAACCGCGTCCGGCAGGAACTTCAAAGCAACAAAGCGACGGAGGCGGGTATCCTCCGCTTTGTAAACCACTCCCATGCCGCCTCCACCGAGTTTTTCGACGATTCGGTAGTGGGAGATAACTTGATCGATGCGCCAGTCGCTAGCAGACACGTGCGGCATCTTAGGTTGAGTGTAGCAAGCAAGTCAACTAGGCCAGGCGCGGCCGATTGTCGGCGAGGTCCTTATTCACGCGGTCACCGCACGGGTGCGATGACTCCCAACTGCGCATTACCATGATGCGCGATCTAACCCTTCTGTTATCACTCCCGGATGCGCGCTTGCTGACGACTACCCATCAATGCTAGAAACGGAGGGCTGGAATTCGCAGGGCTGCCGTTTCTTAACGTTCCGATCAGATCTAGACCCAAAATGGCAGTAGCCGGGCGCATCTCTCACCGCCTCTCCGGGGAACGCAATCGTTCCCGTGATGCGTTCGCAGGAGGATGGATGGGCTTTGCCAACGAAGGCCTCGGCAAGAGTTCTGAGTCGATTACCGAAATCCATGTGGTTTGGCTAAGTGCCGGGTTGAGCTGCGACGGCGACACCATCGCGATGACCGCGGCGACCCAGCCGAGTCTCGAAGATCTGGTTCTCGGCGCTCTTCCCGGGATACCCAAAGTCCATTTCCATAATCAATTCCTCGCGTATGAAAACGGCGACGAATTCGTGCAGATTTTTCGCGATGCCGCGGACGGAAGGCTCGGCCCTTTCATCCTGGTCGTCGAAGGCTCGATTCCCAACGAAAAAAATAAGAAAGAAGGTTATTGGGCGACCTTTGGAACTGACCCAGTAACTGGGCAGCCCATTACCACCTGCGAGTGGATCGACCGTCTCGCGCCTAAGGCCTGGGCGGTGCTGGCTGCGGGCACCTGTTCGACCTACGGTGGCATTCACGCCATGGAAGGTAATCCCACCGGATGCATGGGCCTGCCGGACTATCTCGGCTGGGAGTGGAAGTCGGAAAGCGGCATCCCCATCGTTTGCGTTCCGGGATGTCCGGTGCAACCGGACAACTTCATGGAAGTGCTTCTGTATTTGTTGCACATGGCGGCGCGACGCGCACCGATGATTCCGTTGGACGAGGCCTTGCGCCCCACGTGGCTTTTTGGCGCGACGGTGCACGAAGGCTGTGATCGCGGCGGATACTACGAGCAGGCCCAGTTCGGCGAAGAGTATGGCTCGGCAAAGTGCATCGTGAAGCTGGGATGCTGGGGCCCGGTCGTGCAATGCAACGTAGCTAAGCGCGGATGGATGGGCGGCACCGGTGGCTGCGCCAATGTGGGAGGGATCTGCATCGGCTGCACTATGCCCGGTTTTCCCGACAAGTTCATGCCGTTCATGAACCAGCCGCCCGGTTCGTTATTGTCTGCCAGTGCGGTGGCGACCTATGGAAGGGCCATTCACGCGTTGCGCCGTTTTACGCAGGCATCGCTCAACAAAGAGCCGAGTTGGCGGCGCGGGCATCCAAATACCTGAGCTGCTGAAATCGATCGTGCGCAGCGGCCGATCGCTGTGGCAGCGATCGATGCAACGGCGATAGCGAGACCCAACAGAGATGCGTGGAAACGATACGAATGCAATGCGGTACGGCGCGCATCCGAGCCCCCCAGAGGATCAGCACCTAAGCCCTGCGAACGCCGAAGAAATTCTCAGTGATTTGGCAGCGGTATTTCTGAACGACGCAGCCAGTCGGGCCACCGGGGCAGCTTCCCTGCAGGCCTCCGGCGACGCACAATCGAGAACCAACGGGGACGCGACCAGACCACCGCCCGAGAACATGTATCGGGTGTTGGTCGAACAGATTCCAGCTCTGGTTTTCATCGCCTACCTGGAGCAAGGGATTAGTGAAGCTTACGTCAGCCCGCAAATCGAATCGGCGCTGGGGTATTCCCAGGAAGAGTGGTTGGAAGATCCGACGCGGTGGTATGAGCGCGTCCACCCGGATGACAAACAACGCTGGAGCGAAGACGCCGCGGAGATGTTTCTAACCGGCAAATCGCTGAAATCCGCGTATCGGGTTATCGCGCGGGACGGGCGGGTGGTGTGGTTTCAGTGCGAAGTGAAGATGGTGCGAAGGCCGGACGGGCGGCCGTGGTTTCTGCACGGCGTGGGCTTCGACATCAGCGAGCTGAAGCAAACGGAGGCGGCGCTCCAGGAACGCACTTTGGCGCTGCAGAATCTGTCGTCGCGTTTGCTTCGTATGCAGGACGACGAGCACCGCCGGATTGCGCGGGAGCTGCACGACAGCCTGGGTCAGTACTTGGCGGCGCTGAAGATGAATCTGGATTTGTACCGGCGGTCGGACGCAGCTGGGGCAGACGCCATTTATTCCGAAATCGAGCAGATCACCGATCGCTGTATCTCGGAGACGCGTACACTTTCCCACCTTCTGCACCCGCCACTGTTGGACGAACTAGGATTCGCGGCGGCAGCGAAATGGTACGTCGAGGGCTTTGCCAAACGGAGTGGGATTCATATCTCGCTGGAGTTGCCGCCAGCCCTGGAACGCCTCCCGGACGCCGCCGAGGTGGTTCTATTCCGAGTCTTACAGGAAGCCCTGACCAACATTCATCGCCATTCCAAGAGTCCCCAGGCGGAGATACAGCTGGGAATCAGTGACGTCGAAATCTCGCTCCAAGTGAAAGACCACGGTCGCGGCATATCGTCCGAAATGCTGGAACGCATCCAAAAGACAGGCGGGGCAACCGGCGTGGGTCTTTCCGGAATGCGCGAGCGAGTATCCGAAATGGGCGGACGCCTGGAAATATCTTCCGATAGCCAGGGCACCCTGGTGCGCGTCACCGTTCCGGTATCCTTCAAACCGGAATAGCGAGTCACCGCCCCCAGACTCTGCGGCGGTATTTTACTGCGCAGTTTGGTCCTAGATTCTTCTAACTGCAGGGCGGGGTGCGCTACGCGGATTCGGCGCGCCGCGCGCGGAGACGCAGCACCTTGCGCTGGTTGGCTTCGAGAACTTCAAAACGCAGACCATCGTAGTCGATGGTTTCGCCGGTCACCGGCACGTGCCCGGAGATGCTGCTGAGCAGGCCGGCCAACGTCGCCGATGAGTGCCCGGCCACTTCATCCACCGGCTCGATCCCAAACACTTCCTGGAGTTTTTGCACGCTGGCGCTGCCGCGCAGCAGCACGCTCGATTGGCTTTCGCGCACCACGTCGGGAACCGGCACGCGATCGTCTTCCCCGAGGTCTCCGACAATCTCTTCAATCAAATCTTCCACCGTCACCACGCCGGCAACCAAGCCGTATTCGTTGATGGCAATCGCCAGTTGCTGTTTTTTTCGCCGCATTTCCTGGAGCAACTCGGAACCGGACTTGGTTTCCGGCACAAACAGCGCCGGCCGGGTGAGTTCGCGTACCGAGCGGCGGGCCGCATCGCTCTCGGACACCGCCAGAACGTCGCGAGCCGTGACGATGCCCACCACTTCGTCGAGGGACTTCTCGTAAACCGGCACCCGCGAGAATTTGGTGTCGATCAGTAGGCGCCGGAGCTGGTCGATCGAAGCCGTCGCAGGGATGCCGACAATGTCCGGGCGCGGGGTCATCAGCTCGCGCACCCGCTTGTCGTGGAATTCGGCCACCTGCTCGATCAGCCGCGCTTCGTCCTGTTCGAGAATTCCCTCTTCGGTAGCGGTTTCCATCAGCGCTTCGAGCGCTTCCTGGTCCGCTGGACGACGCCGTTGCGATCCGGTCTCACTTTCTTCGGAGAGGTGCAGCAGCGAAATGCCCAGCTCGAGCACCGCCAGCACCGGCCAGACCAGCGCTAGAAAAATACGCACAATCCAGACGAGCGGCGAACTCCAGCGTCCGGACGCCCGAGCCAGCAACACGCTGGGGAGAAAGAACATGGCCAGCACCACTTGGGAGCCCAGAAATAGCACCATTTCGGCTGCGGCTTCCCACGTTCCGGGAACAAAAAACACTACCCCGCGCGTGGTGGCGACCGCTACGATCACTAGCCAGAGATTGGCCAACAAGCCGAACGCTAGATTTCCTCGCCGCCGTTCCACATGAAGGCGCGGCTCGATGTCCACTTCGAATCGATCCAGGTGTTGGTGAATGCGGCCGGTGGTTACCCGGCCAATCTCGCGGTAAACACGGTCGAAATAGGAGAACAGGACGAGGCCAGCGTTCAGTCCCAACACACCCAGCGTATATAGGAAAATTGCCATCGTTTAGGCCAGACCTAGTTGACGCCGCAGCCACGCTTCGCGACGATCCATTTCGCCGTGATCGGTTTCGTGGTCGAAACCCAGCAGGTGCAGCACGCCGTGCAGAATCAAAATGCGCAGTTCGTCGTCCACGGTGCGGCCGAAGCGCGCCGCGTTGCGCCGGGCCATCGCCGGTGCGATCGCGATATCACCCAGGTACGCCGCGCCGCGGGTTTCCGCAGAGAAAAATTCTGGCAAGGTGGGGCCCGACCGGTGCCCGTTCCGCGCTTCCACGAGGAAGGACAGCACGTCGGTGGGCCCCTTTTTTCCACGGTAGGCTCGATTCCAACGGGCCATCTCCCGATTCTCCACAAAACAAATCGTGACCGACTCCGCGGGCAGCTTGACCAGCTTGGCGACACGCTGGCAATACGCTTCGAGTGCGGCAGTGCGTATGCGGACGTCGCGTTGGTGGTTGACGATCATCCGGGTGGTGCTACTCGGCGGAGCCGTGGCGGTTCGGCGCCCGGTGGTGGTTGTTTGAGCCGCCGGACCGGGATTCGCCGTGCCCATCGCCGCGGTGATATTCTTCGTAGGCTTTGATGATTCGCTGCACTAAGGTGTGGCGTACCACGTCGCGGTCGTTGAACTGCACGATCGCGATGCCTTCCACTTTCGCCACCACTTCCAGCGCTTCGATCAATCCCGAGCGTTTATCGTTGGGCAAATCGATCTGGGTGATGTCGCCGGTAATCACCGCTTTGGAATGAAAACCCAGGCGGGTGAGGAACATCTTCATTTGTTCGCTGGTCGTGTTCTGCGCTTCGTCCAGGATCACGAACGAATCGTTGAGGGTGCGCCCGCGCATGAACGCCAGCGGGGCCACCTCGATCATGCCTTTCTCCATAAATCGCGCCAGCTTGTCGGCTTCCAGCATGTCGTGCAACGCGTCGTATAGCGGACGCATGTACGGATCAACTTTTTCCTGCAAAGTCCCTGGAAGAAAGCCCAGCCGTTCGCCTGCTTCCACCGCCGGCCGCGCCAGGACGATTCGGCTCACTTGCTTCGAGAGCAGCGCGGAGACCGCTTTGGCGACCGCGAGATACGTCTTTCCGGTCCCTGCCGGGCCAGTGGAAAACACCATGTCGTGGGTTTCCAGCACTTCCATGTACAGGCGCTGATTCGGCCCCTTGGGGATTACCGTCTTCTTGCCGGAGAGATGGTTGCGCAGCGGCGAGAACGCTTCGCGCACCTGGTTATCGGGATCGGAGGCAACCAGGTGCAGCACCGATTTCACTTCGTCCCGGCCCAACGGACGCCCTTCGCGCACCCGGTGGTTATATTCCTCCAAAACGTTGACGGCCCGGCGGACGTGCGAGGCCTCCCCTTCAATCTCGAGGTTATTGTTCCACGGGTGAATGGTAACGTGAAAAGAGGACTCGAACAGCTTCAGATTTTCGTCGAGGGTCCCAAACAGCTCGGATAGCTCCCCGACTACTTGAAGGGTATGTCGCATCTAGTTGCGGAGGTTCTCCCTGTACTACGGGTCGATCTAAAAGCGTAGCGCAGCCCGGGGGGCGGGTCAAGAAGCGCCCACCGAGCACAGTAGCTACTTCGCACGCCTCCGGCCTTCCCAACCGACCGCCGCGCGTCCTACCATCGTGATACCACAAGCTTTAAGCATGGAAGAAAACCAGTGATCGAGGTGCCACAGTTGAGCAATTACTTCGAAATTGCGGCGTCCTGATCGGCGTCGCAAGGAAGAACATTCTAGGTCGAGCCAACCACGCGAAAGCGCCTCCGGGGATCCCGGTTCAGACAGCGCCGCAGCAGGTCGCGAATTCCGCGTGGCGTTTCGGAGGGCAGTTTTTCCAGATCGATCGGCGCGCGCAAGACATCCGCCAGCGTGTGCGAAACCGTCTCCCCATCGAACAGGCGCCTGCGCGTGAGCGTTTCGTACAGCACCACGCCGAACGACCAGATATCGGAGCGTTTATCCACGGGCTTTCCAGCGGCCTGCTCCGGACTCATATAGGCGGCCGTGCCCATAATCACTCCGGGCTCGGTCGCCCCTATGGTGATGGTTGGCGAATCGCTCGGATCACTCGCGATTTCCGAGGATGGCTGGGTCACTGCGGCCAGTCCGAAATCGAGCACCTTTACCGCGCCCTGCGGCGTGATCATGATATTGGCTGGTTTCAGATCGCGATGGATGATGCCTTTGTCGTGCGCGGCTTCCAGTGCGTCGGCCACCTGGCCGGCAATGCGAAGTACTTCATCCAGCGGGAGCGGGACTTGGAGCCTCTGGCCAGGGACCAATTCCATCACCAGCGCTGGTCCCTTGGCCGATTCCTCCATGCCGTAAATCTGGGCAATGTTCGGATGGTTCATTGATGCTAGAACTTTCGCTTCCCTCTCGAAGCGGTTGAGCCGTTGCGGATCACCCGCAAAGGCAACGGGCAGAACTTTGGTTGCCACTTCGCGTTCGAGCTTCGTATCCTTTGCCCGATACACTTCACCCATGCCGCCCCTGCCGAGGGGCGCGAGGATTTCGTAAGGACCGAGTTTGTCGCCGGCAGTGAGTGGCATGCGGGTGAGTCATCGGAGTCTAACATATGCGGTAGTGCATACCGGCGGGGTGGTTCCGCGGTTTGAGCTATCGGGATTCGCTTTTAGCGGGAACCGGTGATGGACCGGTTCCCGCTCAGAGGCTTTGAAAGTTGTCTAGCGGTTGGGCGCCGGGAATTCTACTTTGGGGGCTTGCCGCGCGGGCTCCGACGCGGTGAAGTAGGCGTCGTTGCGCTGGAAGCCGCCCCAACCAGCGAAAATGTTGTTCGGGAAGAGGTTGATGTAAGTGTTGTAGTCCTGCAGCGCATCGTTGTAACGCTTGCGCGCGACCGCGATCCGATTCTCGCTGCCCGCCAGTTCGTCCTGCAAACGGAGGAATTGCTCGTTCGATTTCAGTTGCGGATAATTTTCCACCACCACCAGCAAGCGGCTCAGCGCGCTATCCAATTGCCCGTTCGCCGCGATCTTTTGCGAGGGGGTCTGCGCGCCACCGAGAGCGGCGCGGGCCGACGCGATGTCGTGAAACACGGTCTGCTCCTGCGCCGCAAAGCCCTGCACCGTGGCCACCAAATTGGGGATCAGGTCCGAGCGTCGTTGCAAGTTCACATCCACTTCCGACCACGCAGACTTCACTGCTTCGTTCTTGGTGACCATCTCATTCCGCCGCCCAACGTACATTCCCCCAAAGACCAGAGCAGCGATGACCACTGCAATGACCACAACGGCCACTATGCCTAAGAATATTCCGAGCCCTTTGTTCATCTCCCAAACCTCCGTGAATAGTTTCCCGAACTGATCAAACTGTCAGCGCCGGCAGCGTTCAAAAGTCCGTCCGCTGTTCTCCCGGCCTCTGCCCTTATGCATCCGCAAATCTTTGGTCCACTTCGTTCGTTACCGCTTCGACGAAAGCCAAGAACCGTTCGAGCGTAGCCTCCGCATCGATCGTTTTCCCATTTTTCGTTTCTTCCCGAATGTCGAGCACGTCCAGAAATGCACCGGGGTCGGCCCCCGCGAGATGGGCGACGCGTTCGATGGCTTCGCGATTGCGTTCCGGTGCGGGTTCGCCCATAGCGATCAGGGTGTGGCGAAACAAGGTAATGAACGTCGAGATCGACGCCAGCATCAACTCGAGGCGGGGCTCACCGCTGGGAATCGTTAGAATTCGCTGGCGGAGCCGCAGCCAATTGGTATGCAGCTCGCGTTCGATTTGATGGCGATGTAAACGCAACGGCACGGTCAGCCCAATCAAGAAATCCTCGCCGTACAACATGCGATGGCGAGCGTTGATGTCGATCAGCTCGATGGCAAAGATGTCCGCCGAGCGTCGCAACTCATCGAGAGTGAATACCAGCGGCACCGGCTGTTGCTGTTTCACCCACCACGAAAACTCCGGCCGCAGTGCCTCCAACGCGCCGGTATTGGCGGTGCCGAGCAGGCATAGCAGGTTCAGGTCGGAGTGCTTGGGGTGGAACTCTCCCGAGACCGCGGAGCCGAACAGCAGCACCGCCTTCAAATTTTCCTTTGCCGCTGACTTCACTCGTTCCACAAAGCGATCCAGTTTGTCGTCCATCCCCGCTCCTGAATCTCGTGGCTCGCCTACCAACTGCCGCTAGCCCCGCCCCCACCGAACGATCCGCCGCCGAATCCGCCAAAACCGCCGCCACCACTGCCCCCACCACCCCCGCCAAATCCTCCGCCACCCCACCCGCCGCCACCGATCCACGGTCCGCCCATCCACCAAATCCCGCGCCGCCGGCCCGCTCCGCCCGACATCATGCGCAGCAGTGGAAGTCCGACAAAAAAAATCAAAAAGAGAATCGTTCCAATAGGCAATCCCGATGACGGCGCCGGTTCCCTGGTTTCTTGCGCAGGAGGCGGTGGTGTATCCGCGAGTGAATCCAACTTGACGCCGCGGTCTTGGGCGATCACTGCGGCTACGCGGGCGGTGAATAGTATTGCCGCTGCGTCATAATCATTCTGGCGCAGTAGCGGCACCGCTTCCCTACCGAACCCGCCGACTTTCCCGTCGGGGAGAATTGGCTCCAGGCCGTATCCAACTTCGATGCGGTAGTGATGCTCGTTCGGGGCGATCAAAATCAAAACACCGCGGTCTTTTCCCTTGGGCCCAATTCCCCATTGCTCGGCCAACTCGACGGAATACTGTTCGATGGGCTCGTCTTCGAGCGATTTGACGGTGACGATGGCAATTTGCGCCTGGGCTTTGTGATCGACCTCCTCGCAAATCGCATCCAGTTTATTCTTGGTCAAATCGCTCAGAATCCCCGCGAAATCGCTGACGTAACCTTGGGTTCTGAGATCTTTCGGCTTTTCGGCACCAGACGGCCAGGCCCATGCCAACAACAAGGCCAAGACAACACCCAGGCAGCTAAAGCTAGACAGGGCAGGGATCCCGCGGAATATGCGGCTGAAGGTCGGCAAGACAGCTATCTTAGGCTGCGGCGCCGATGGCGTCAACGGCGACACTCGTCCGCCACTGGCGCGCTAGATCGTTGATGTATTGAGGATTTGCGCCACGGAACGGGTGGGGAGCGGCAACTCGACCGGAGTTCGTCCCCACCTTTATCTTCAACCGTTCGAACGCTCGTCTTTACTGAACGTCGGTGACCTTGCCGTCCACAAAGGTAATCTTCAAGTCCTTGTAGACGTAGATCTGTTTCTTCCCCAGATTCACCATCTTTTCCGGTTGGCCCAGCGCGGTGGTTACGTCGTTCAGGGCCATACCCAGCACTATGTTGGTTGTCGCGGGCGGGGGTGCCGCCTGCGCCGGGGCCTGCTGCTGTTGCTGCTCTTGGCCTTGCTGCTGCTGGTCACCTCCCTGCGCTTGCTGCTGGTTATTGTTATTGTTGTTGCTGTTGTTGTCTGCGTCGGTTGGCACCGCCAGCACTTGGTGAATCACGTCCGCCACCTGCCCTGGGTCGGCCTTTTCCAGGTAGCCTTTGGGAAATTGGAACTGAATCGCGGCCTTGTAGGACGAAGGATCCTGGACGTTGTTGCATTTATCGCATTCCGTTATCGTCAGCACCACTTTGTCGTCTTTCGCCTTAACATCAATCTTGGTCACATACACTTTCTCGTCGGCGGTCAGCAATTTGCTGATCTTCAGGATCATCGACCTCTGCACCATCCCGGGTTGGTGGAGCTCGCCATCCTTAAACGTCGATGGCGCCACGATTACTGCGGTGGACTGCGGAACACCGTAAACCCCGCCCTTCTTCAGCACCAGCACGGTACCCGCGTCGGTCACCGAAGTTCCCGTCGAGTCCGTGCCCATCTTCGTAAGTTTGATTTCCTTTTTCAGTTGATCGGACAACGACGCATCCGGGGCGTCCTGCGCCGCGATTGAGTTCCCGCACAGGAGTACACCCAAGAGCACCACCGCTACTCCGATTGTCGATCGGTACTTGCCGTTCATGTTGCATCCTCCTTACGTGCTGGCCGCGACATGCACCCTGATTCAGGTGCTGTGGACGCCGCGCCGTTCGCCTTTCGACGGACCCGGCGCCCCCAGTCGATGCTGCTCTACGTACAAAACGACCGCTCCCGACTGCTGTGCTTACTTGCCGCCGCTGCCAGCGCTGGATGCCTGCTGAACGTCTTTCTCCGCCTGATCGGCATCCTGCTGCTGGGATTGCACGTCGCTCGCTGCGGTTAGGTCCGGCGCCGCTTGGCCGTCTGGATTCGCCTTGCCACCGGCATCGGGGGCATTGGGAAACTTCGTCTTGTTGTCAGCCATGCTTTTCAGGCCGTTATCCATCTGTTCGCGGAAGCTGTTGTGCATGTCCTGCAGATCGGATACCTGGACCCGGGGTGCGGAACCGGAGGCACAATCTTCCTTCTTGCTGCTCACCACGCTCACACCCACCGCCTTGTCGTCGCCCGGAGTGTTCTCCGTGCGCATCAGAACGTCCCCAGAACTGAGCGAGCAACTCTGACCGTTGGCGGTGACATCGAGCGGTGCGGAAACGATGAAGACCCGCAGGTTTGGATCCAGCGCGGCGGGAGTCTCGTCGGTGGTCGCGGCGGCCGGTTGAGCTGCCGCAGGTGCCGCAGCCGCAGGCGCCGCGGCGGAAGCCTGCTCCGCGGCGAGCTGTGCCTTCACTTCGTCGGCAATCATTTGCTTCACTTCAGGCGTGAGCGTAACCGAGGTATTGGAAGCCGCCGGCGCCTGGTCGGCGTTCCCCGAGTTGCCGCCCTGGTCCCCACCGCTGTAGCCTGCCGGAGGCGCAGAGTTAGCAGCGGCGTTGGCGTTGGCCGCAGCCGCGTTCGCCGCTCCTGCCGCATAGGCGGCTTGGAGTTGTTGCGAAATCACGTAGTCCGTCAGCCAGAAAGCCGCGGATGGGTATACCGGGTAAGGTGCAAAGTAATATGCATAAGGGCTATACCACGCGGCCGCGCCCCATCCCCAGCCGTAAGCGAACGGAGTGGGCCACGGATTGTAGGCCCATCCGTAAAACCGGGGACCATAGTAGTAAGCCGGGACGTAGCCGTAGTAGTAGCCACCGTGATAGTAATACCCGCGGTAAACATGCGCGTACGGATGTCCGCCGTATCCGACGTATGTCCGCCGCATGTATTCGTGTCCGCCACGCGCATATCCGTGCTCCACATAGCCGCCGTGGCCTCCGTAGGAAACCACTCGGGTCACGTGACCATTGGCGTCGCGGTGTTCAGACACCGCTCGACGCTCGCCGCCCGCGCTGTGGGTGATCGTCGCGCCGTGGGCGGTGTGGATGGTGCTTACGCCCCCGCGTGAATTGAAGGTCGCCTTGTTTCCGGCATGAGTGGTTACCGCGGTGGTGCGTCCGGTCTTGCTCACTTCTCGGGTGTCTCCCCGCGCATTGGTAACGCTTCTGCCGCCATCGGCATGGGTTGCCGTATTCGTGTGTCCACCAACCGACGAGCTTGGAGTTGCGTGCCCGCCCGCAGTGGTGTTGGTATGAGCACCGGCGGCACCCCCGGCAGTCGTATGCCCGGCGGTAGTGCCGGCGGTCGTATGTCCGCCAGCCGCGGTATTCGTGTGGCCGGCGGCGCCACCGGTCGTTGTGTGGCCGGCGGTAGTCCCTCCAGTCGGACGACCACCAGTCGTCGTGTTCGGACGCCCGGCGGTACCGGTGTTGGTGCGCCCGGCGGTACCGGCGTTGGTGCGCCCGGCGGTATTGGTGTTGCTGTGTCCGGCGGCTCCGGCATTTCCGCCGGCGGGTCTGGCTGCCTGGGCGGGACGAGCCGCTTGGGCGGGCTTCGCTGACGCAGCGGGCTTGGCCGGTGCGCTCGGGGCACTCTTCTTCTGCGCCGAGACGAAGAGTGGCAGAACCAGTAGCGCGAACAGGAAGAACGCTATGGTTGCCGGGTACTTAAAAATGTGGGTGGGCTTCACGTTGTCTCCTTGGCATCTCGAAATTTTCTTACGACTCTGCTGCTAAGAACGGTTGCGCTACCTGAATTCCATACAAACTCGCGACAAACCTGGACCGAATTGGCCCTTTTTGCCCGGAACTCGATGTCCCCAACTCCTCGCAACGCACCGCTGGCACGCGCGAGGTTTTCCTGACCCATACTCGACAGCAGCTTTTTCCGGAGAGTCTTCGGCAGGAGCAGAACACCCGTTGGAAGTATTGGAGAGATCTCCCGAAAGTAATCGGCCTCGCCGCTGGCGTGATCGTGATCCTGGCTGGCGAAGCCCTCGTCCCTCAGAATCATGCGCGATTGGCCCGCTACTGGCATAACTGCCACCGACGCTGAATTCCATCACACGGCCAACAAGGTTCCCTACCAAGGGACATGAAACACCCAATCGATACCCAATCTTCCACTGCGGGGAAGGCCGGAGTCTAGCGCGGACTTCATCCTCCTTGCAAGCACTTGTCGTTGTAATTCACAGCCAGAACGCCAACGCCCTCGACGTGCTGGCTTCATTCCCACTCCGCCAGCGATTCCGCAAACATTTCCATGACGAACGCTCCACCCACAGCCGCACCTTTAAGACCGAAGAGTGCGATACCCACCTGCAACAGCCCACCTGGAGCGTCTCTGGTGCTGAGGCGCACGACAGCAGTCACCCGCCGAAGAGGTGTGATCCGAGGCCGAATGGTGCGTTTTGAGGCTACCTTTGGGCTCGTCATGGGGCGGTTTGGACCTGTCGGGCGGATTTGTGATCACCCGATAGTCGCCGGGCGGAATTTGGTTTCGTCGGTGGTCACGGGATCCCACATCTTCGCCCTGAAAGATTGCCGCGATTTGGGCGATTCCAGTTGTCTAGAATCAGATACATACGCGGGGGGTATGCTGGCCACTGGCAAATCCGACTTGGAGGCGGATTCAGACTCCTGTTCCTGTTCTCGTATACGGTTTTGGTAGAATTCGTCGTCTTCGTCAACTTCTTCGGTTTGGGGGTCGAAGACCAGTTCGGTGTCCCGAGTTAAGGTGGTGTGGCTTGCGGCGGCGGGGTTGGGAAGCCGCGGCCGGCGCGCTCCAGGCGGTCGATGGCGTGGCTGATGCCGCGGCTGGTGGTCTGTGTTCGAAGGACCTGTTAGCGAAGGCTTTCGTAGACGCAAAGATTATTGCGGCGGCGTAGTTCAAAGAGGCCGGTGGCCTGGGCGTGCTGGAAGATGGCGTCGCTGTCGTAAGGTCGAACTCATCGGCGATCATGGGTCGTGCCGTAATTTGATTTTCGGAAGGCGGCGTGCGACAACACAAGATTACCCGTGACGATATTAGCCGGGGTTAGGCAGGGACAATGGAGATCAAGGTCTTGTGCCGTGGCGACGAAATCATCCTTACCAGAGTGGCCCCCGGAGTATTCGATAATCCAATCATCCCCGAGCTTGCAGCGGAATTCCTTGCAGACAACCGTCATCATATTGCTGTTGCCATAGATGAAGGCTTGGTTGTCGGTTTTGCGTCTGCCGTCCATTATGTTCACCCAGACAAGGGACCAGAGCTATGGATCAATGAAGTCGCAATTGCGGCCACACATCGGCGTCTGGGGTTGGGCAAAGCTGTATTGGGGGCTCTGTTGGAAGTGGGCCGAGCACTCAATTGTACCGAGGCTTGGGTGCTTACGGATCGGAGCAACCTCGCCGCGATGGCATTCTACAGATCGCTGGGTGGAATCGAAGGAGTCGGTGGTGCTGGGCCAAGCAATCCGATTGTCGGGTACTCGTTCGGGCTCGCCGAAACAGATAAGAAAATGCCGTCAAATTAGGTCACTACCAGATCATGGGAAAAATTGACAAAGGTGACTGGGTCGATTACGCTGGTTTGTTTCGTGAACTTATACGGAGGAGTACGGAATGGCTCAGGGCGCCACGGTCAAGAAGAAAAAGAAATCGAAATCGGTATTGAAGAATGCGCGCCAAACGGTGCGCCGCTCCACGATTAACCGGATTAATCGGACGCGGGTTCGTACCGCGATGCGCCGTCTGCGGGCGGCGTTGACTGCGGGCGACGTGGCCGCAGCGGAAAAGCTGATCCCAGCGACATTTTCCGAACTCGATCGGTCGATTCGCAAGACCATCCTGTCAGAGAACACCGCCAATCGGTACAAGTCGCGTCTGACCCTGGCGATCAACTCCTTGCGCGCCAAGAAAAAAGCCTAGGAACCGGCGTTGCGGCGTGCGCGCTGCAACGCCTGGCGGGCTTCCCTCCTGCAGTGATTTCTCCAATTTTTAAATGTAGGCATTCGCTCTAATTCCCATTCAACAGCGAAGGTTGGCAGATCTTGCCCGGGTGCTCGGGCGGTCTGGCGGTCGCGCTGCAAAGCCGTTTTAAACGGTGAGGCGGGCGATCAGGAATTCCATTACGGCGCGTGGGTTGGCGATTCCGGACTTCAGGTCGCTGTCGGCTTCAGCCAGCGCTTGCAGGCCTACCCGCAGCGCCGGAACCTTCATCAGCCGGGATTGCCGGAGAGCCATTTCCGCGGATTGCGGGCGCATCTGCAGCGCACGCGCGGCAGCGAAACCGTTGGTTCCCGCGGGCAGTTCGCGCGCTTCCATCAGCTTGCGGTACATCCAGGCCAGCGCCCCGACGATACCGGCGGGCTGCTCGCCCTCGCGCAATAGACTATCCAGAAACCGCATGGCCGCGTCGCGTTGCCGGCTGGCCAGCATGTCCGCGAGCTGCCACACCGTCTGCTTTTCCGCCGAAATCACCAGCAGATCGACGTCGGCGGTAGTGATGCGCCGCTTTTCCAGGGTGTACAGCGAGAGCTTTTCCAACTCGGTGCGGATACGCGTGGGTTCGCCATTTAGAATCTCCACCAGTAGCGCCGCGGCCTCGCGATCGATCGCCGACCCCAATTCCTTTGCCATCGACTCGGTGAGCGCCAGCGCGTCCTCGCGGCTTACTTCCAAACTCACCATGAGCGCCTTGGCGGTCAGCATTTTCGCCAAGCGCTGGCGGTTATCCAGTTTTTCCGATTCCAGCACAAGGATGGTAAACGGCGCGGGGTCGCTCAGATATTGTTCCAGCACATCGACGGCTGCGTCGCGCGCCTTTTCTCCCAGGCGCTCGATGCGCTCCACTTCGTCGACGTACAACAACTGCCGGGGCGAAAGCATTGGCAAGGTCTGCGCCCGCTGCACGACTTCCTCCATCCCATCGGACGCCGGCATGCGCGCGATGGCCCAGTCCTGTGCGCCGTCTGGAACGTAAGTCGCCCGCAATTTCGCGCGGATCAAATCGCGCAGGTAAGGATCGGAGCCCATCAGCACAATCGCGGGCACGGGCTTCCCGGTGCCGATTTTCTCCAGCAGTTGTGCGGTGCTTACCGCGGGCATTAGAAACCCTCCAACACATCAGCCACCAGGCGTGCGGCATAGTCGTGGGACATGCGTGCCAGCGCGGGCGCCGACTCCTCGAAGAAACTGGGGATGTCGGTTGAGATTTGATACTCCTCGCGAAAGACCATGTCCTTGTTCTCGTAAATCACTTTATCGGTGTGCTCGTCGGTAAGCGTGGCTTTGGAATGTATGGTGATCAGCATTGCGGTCACCTGTCCGGTAGTGGCGTCGAACAACAACGGAACGGTCTCGATCGAAGTAACTTCCCCGTGCAGCACCGCGTCGGCCGGCCCTGCGGAAACCACGCGATACTTGGTGCGGGATATGAATTCGCGAATCACCGCCTCGGTCATCCGCTGCTCAATGCGATAGCGCGCGGTCTTATTGGTGAACGCGGGAATTTCGACGGTCTTCCAGTCCGATGGAAATTTCGATTCCGTGCCGGCGACGTGGTATCCGCAGCCAGCGAGTGTCAACACCGCAAGCAGCGCCGCCATACGCCCGGAACGAATCGACCGGCCCCTACCGGGCAAGAACAAGCATCGCCTCCGCAACTGGCACTGCATCTGAGTCCAATGCGCGGAGATGGGTCGGGGTGGCATTCCAAACGTTAACGAAAACCGTGGTTCCTGGTGCCATGCTGGAAGCTCGCTTTGTAACTGTGGCGGTATTCCGATTCCAGTCACGAACGGTAGCAAGAGTCCGCGCGAGGTGTCAATCAAGCTCGCCGCGTCATACCCCGGACGAAAAGATGTTGCGTGCCGGCCAAACCACACGGTCGCGCAGCGAAGCGAGTGTATGATATACGACCGAACGCAGCCTCCGGCTCCCTCGAGACCAAACTGCCATTTCTAGTTAAGCAAAGAGAGGAACCATGAAGCGAATCCTTGCGCTGGCGATGATGAGTCTGGCCGCATGCGTGTGTACCTGGGGCCAGCGCCTGCCGGATACGGTGGCGCCGGAAAGTTACGATCTTACGCTGGAACCGAACCTGGCCAAGGCCACGTTTTCGGGCGAGGAGGTTATCCACGTAACCGTGAGCAAGCCTACCACTGCGGTCACGTTGAATTCGACCGAACTGGAGTTTCAGCGGGTGACGATTTTCGCAGGCGGGGTGCAGCAGAACGCCACGGCGATCTTCGATCCGAAAAGCGAGCAGGCCACGCTGACAGTCGCGAACCAATTGGGCAAGGGACCGGCGGAAATCCACATTCGCTTCACCGGAACCTTGAACGATCAGGTTCGCGGATTTTATTTGAGCCAGACCAAGCGGCGCAGGTATGCGGTCACCCAGTTCGAAGCGACCGATGCGCGGCGCGCGTTCCCGTGTTTCGATCAGCAGCACCTACCGGGCGCCCAGCGGCTCCTCGAAAACGGCAGGGATAAGGTGAACGCGTGCATCGAGCTGCGCGACCTGCAACAGCAAAACTTATCGGTGTATCTGGCGAAGCAGTGACCGCTACCCGGCGGAGCGGTAATAGGCCATCGCCGCCTGGACGCCGGCCCAACGAAACGGTTCGTTGGGAATGAATGGGAGGCGGTGATTTATCATCGGCAGATCCTTCCACGCCTGATCCTCGCCGCGTTCCATGTCCGCGATGATTCGCCCAAATAGCGAAGTGAGGTTAACGCCGTGTCCGGAATACCCGATTCCATAGTAGATATTTTTGAATTTCCCCATGCGGCCGACGGACGGCGAAAAATCGATCGAACAATCGACCACTCCGCTCCACGTGGTTTCAAAACCTGTTCCCGCAAGACCTGGAAATATTCGCGCCAATTCTCTCTCGAGTTCCGCGAAGCGCTGCTCGCGGTCGAGCCGGTCGCGGACTCCATCATCAAATGAGTAATCCGCGGTTCCGCCACCAATGTGGATGCGATTCTCGCGAGTGAGCCCGAGATAGTGCACCAGCGTGCGGCTATCCGAGAATGGCACGCGCTTGCGCCAGCCGATCCGCGATAGCACTTCATCCGATAACGGCGGCGTGATTCCCACGTAGTTGTGGATCGGGACCACCCGACTGCGGAAATATCCGATCTGGGATGAATACGCATTCGTCGCCAGAACCAACGACTTCGCGCGGACGATGTGCCCGCTGGCGGTTCGCACCCGGTGGGTTTCGCCTTCTTCGATGTGGGTCACCGCGGTGTTCTCGAAGATTCGAGCGCCGGCCCGTTCGGCAACGGTTTTGAGCACGTGCACCAGTTTCATGGGGTGCACTTGGCCGCTGTTTGGATCGTGAAACGCGCCTGGGTACACCTCGGTCCCAATCGCGGCGGCGGTTTGGTCTTGGTTCCAATATTCAACGGGAATCCCCAGGGGGCGCGCGCGTTCGACGTAGGCTTGGCAGTCGGCAACGTCAGACGTCGTGTTCAATACTTGGAGCGAACCGTTTACCTCCAGCTCGCAATCCACCTGCGCATCCGTAGCAAGGCCGCTCAGCGCGCGGATGTTGGCCGAAGTGAGGTCGTAGATTCGTTTGTCCATCGCCGGATCGGAACTGAAATTCATGTAGCGATCCGCGGTCATGTTCAGAACCATGGCGCCGTTGCGGCCCGAAGCTCCGTTGCCACAAGCGATGGCCTCAAGCACCACGACCTGCTTGGCCGGTGAATTTTTGCGGATGTAATACGCGGACGAAAGGCCGGTAAACCCGCCGCCAATAATAGCGACATCGACGTCCATATTTTCAGCAAGCGCTGAATTTACAGATGCTGCGCTCTTCGCCCAGTAGCTATGATTGGGCTGGATGACCGTTTCTTCAGGCCAAATCCGGGGCGACAATTCGTCCAGCGCCTGCACGCCAATCGCCGCGCCCACACCGGTAAGCGCAGCTGACTTTAGAAATGAGCGGCGGTTCAACTCGTTCATTGATATTCACCGAAGCCGTACCGCTGGCGCAGCAAGGCCTGGCTACGCGCCGACGCGAACATTTTGCTCGCAAGGAGGCGTCCAAGTCCAACTTTGATTGTTTACCAAATTGCGAAACTTTGACGCCCTGAATCGCGTATATTAGTCCGCACACGCACCGCCGATTTCCACATGGAGCTTCCGCATGGAGCTGCGCATTGAAGGCCTAAGCAAGGTTTATCCAAATGGGGTGAAGGCGCTCGACAACGTCTCCCTCACCATCCCCAGCGGCATGTTCGGGCTGCTTGGCCCCAACGGGGCCGGCAAATCCACGCTGATGCGCACCCTAGCCACGTTGCAGGAGCCCGACACCGGCTCCGCGCGGATGGGCAATCTCGACGTGCTGCAACAGAAGCACGAGCTCCGCAAAGTCCTCGGGTACTTGCCGCAGGATTTCGGGGTGTACCCGCGGATCAGCGCGCAGGAGATGCTGGACCACCTGGCGCTGCTGAAGGGCTACGTCAACGCCAAAGAGCGCCATGAAATTGTGGATGCCATGCTGCACCGGATCAATCTCTACGCCGAACGCAAGAAGGCGCTGTCCAGTTTTTCGGGCGGCATGCGCCAGCGATTCGGGATCGGCCAGGCGCTGCTGGGCAATCCGCAACTGTTGATCGTGGACGAGCCCACCGCAGGCCTCGATCCCGGCGAGCGCAATCGGTTTTACAACTTGATTTCGGAAGTGGGCGAAAACGTGATCGTGATCCTCTCCACCCACATCGTGCAGGACGTGATGGAGCTGTGCACCAATATGGCTATCATCCATCAAGGCCGGGTGCTGTTCGCAGGCGTTCCCGACGAAGCGGTACGAAGCCTGGACGGCCGCATCTGGAAAAAATTCATCTCCAAGCCGGAGATGAAGACCTACGAAGAAAAGCACCGCGTAATTTCGAGCAAATTGATCGCCGGGCATCCGCTGATCCACGTGTTCTCCGAGCAAACTCCGGGCGATGGCTTCGAACCGGTTCCCGCGGATCTGGAAGACGTCTTTTTCGCCCGAATCTCAGGCCTGCAATAAGGAGCAGCCGTGTTCTTACATTTTCTGTCGTTTGAAATTCGCTACTGGCTGCGCTCGTGGATGCTGTGGATCTTCCTGGTGATCATCTCGCTGATGATCTTCGGCGCGGTGAGTAGCGATAATATTCAGGTGGGTGGCGCGCTCGAGAATACCTACCGCAATGCGCCGTGGGTGATCGAAAACTACTACGCGATCATGTGCCTGCTGGCGATATTGATGACCACCGCGTTTGTGAATGCTGCAGCGTCGCGAGAATTCGAGTACAACACCCATCAAATCCTCTTCACCACCCCGCTACGCAAATTCGATTATCTGGGCGGCCGCTACCTGGGCTCCGCTTTGATCTCGGTGATTCCACTATGGGGAGTCTCGATCGGAATTCTGGTGGCCAAGTATATGCCCTGGGTAGACGCCGAGCGCTGGGGCCCGGTGATCTGGTCGGCGCACCTGAAAAGCATTTTGGTTTTCGCGATTCCCAATACCCTGCTCATCGCGGCGATCATCTTCGCCATCGCGGTGTGGACCCGCAGCACGGTGACCTCGTTCCTCGGTGGTCTGCTGCTACTGGTTGCCTATGCCGTCTCGCAGGCGCTTACCACCGACTTGCAGAACGAGACCGTGGCCGCGTTGATCGACCCCTTCGGCATCCGCACCTTTACGCTGGCGACCAAGTATTGGACGGTTGCGGAGAAGAATCACCTCTCGATCGGACTCACCGGCTTGCTGCTATGGAATCGGTTGATCTGGGTCACGGTCGCGGTGGCGATCTTCGCGTTCGCCTGCAGCCGTTTTCAATTTGGCGAGAAAGAGAGCAAGAAGAAAAGGACGGTCGAGCCAGAGGCGCCTGTGCTGGGCGCGCCAGCCACGGCCCTGCCTGCCGGGAAACGCGAATTCGGCCTGCGCGCGCAGTGGATTCAGTTTTGGGGATCCACCCAGACCGAATTCAAAGGACTGGTGAAGACCACCTCATTCATCGTCCTGACCATAGCGGCGCTGCTCAACTGCGTCCCCACGCTCATCTTCAATGCCTCGGAAGGATACGGAAACCACTCGTTTCCGGTCACCTACCGCATGCTCGAGATCATCGCCGGCACGCTTTACTTCATGCTCATCGCCATCATCACCTATTACGCCGGCGTGCTGGTATGGCAAGAACGCGATACGCGGATGGACGACATCCATGACGCCCTGCCTCATCCCGAGTGGCCCAGTTACCTGGCCAAATTCGTGGCGCTGATTTCCAGCGTTTTCATCATTCTTTGCGTGGTAATGACCGCCGGAGTCCTAGTTCAATTCTTCCACCATTATCACCGCTATCAACTGGGACTGTACGTTTCCACCATGCTGGGGATCGATTTCAGCGGGTTCGTTATGCTGGCGGTGTTGGCGTTTTTCATCCACGTCATCTCGCCCAATAAATACATCGGTTATTTCGGGTTTATTGCGGTGGTGATCGCCAATGCTTTCATATGGCGTCCGCTGCACGTTGCTACCAACCTGGTGCAGTTTGGCGGCACCCCGGACATGGTCTATTCGGATTTCTACGGGTACCGGCCGTTCATCGCCGGATTCCTGTGGTTCACGCTGTACTGGAGCCTATTCTGCGTGCTGCTAGCGGTCGCCAGCATCGTACTGTGGCGGCGCGGTCGCGATACCGGTTGGCGACAACGCATGCACGACGCCGGGCTGCGGTTTCACGGTGCCTTGCGGCTCATCGCGGCGTTCGGACTGCTCAGCTTCGTTATGGTTGGCGCATGGGTCTACTACAACACCAAGGTATTGAACAAACTGATTCCCACCGTCGATCGCGAACGGCTCACCGCCGAGTACGAAAAGACCTATAAGAAATATGAGAATTTGCCGCACCCGCGCGTCACCGATGTGAAGTACACGATCGATCTGTATCCGGAAACGCGCACCATGGTTATGCACGGCGAGCAGACCATCAAGAATGAAACCAACGGACCGATAACGAACATCCACTTCGTCCTCGACGACAATTACGATACCCAGATCGATCTCGGCGCCGCCCAGCTAAGCACCGACGATCAGCGCCTGAACTATCAAATCTACGAACTGGCTGTGCCCATGCAGCCCGGCGAATCGCGGACCATGCGCTTCACGGTAAAGACTCACACCCGCGGCTTTGAGAATTCCGTTACCAACCGGCAAATCATGCAGAACGGCACTTTCTTCAACAGCGGGGTGGTCCCGCAGATCGCCTACCAGCCCAACAATGAGCTCGAGGACCGCAACAAACGCAAAAAGTATGGCTTAAAGGAAAAGGCCTTGATGCCGGTGTTGGAGCGTAACTGCACAACCGATTGCATGGACACCTACCTCACCAACAACGCCGATTGGGTGAACGTCGAAACGGTGATCAGCACCACGCCCGATCAGATCGCCATTGCCCCGGGATCGCTGGAACGGGAGTGGACTGCGAACGGCCGCCGCTACTTCCAGTACAAACTGGATCATTTCTCGCTGAATTTCTATTCGTTTTTGTCCGCAAACTACGTCGTAGAGCGTCGGGAATGGAATGGGGTGAAAATTGAGGTTTACTACCTGAAAGAGCAGCCGTGGAACGTGCCGAAGATGCTCCGTGCCGTGCAAAAGGCCTTCGAGTACTACACCACGAATTTCGGCCCGTATCCGCACCAAGAAGCGCGCATCATTGAGTTCCCTCGCGTCGCGGCATTTGCCCAGGCCTTTCCCGGAACCATGCCCTACTCGGAATCCATTGGGTTCATCGCAAACCTCGAGCATCCCGACGACATCGACATGGTCACCTACGTGGTGGCGCACGAAATGGGGCACCAATGGTGGGCGCACCAGGTGGCCGGCGCGCAGATGGAGGGGGCGACGTCCACCTCGGAAACCCTGGCGCAATATTCCGCGCTGATGGTGATGGAGAAAGAGTACGGCCGCGACACGATGCGCAAGTTTATGGAATACGAGATGGACAACTATTTGCGCTCGCGCGGACGCGAGTTGCTGAAGGAACGTCCGCTGCTGCGGGTCGAGGCCAACCAGGGATACATCCATTATCGCAAGGGCAGCGTGGTTATGTACTACCTGCGCGAAATGATTGGCGAGGAAGGCGTCAATCGCGCGCTGCGCAAAGTGCTGACGCAATACGGATACGCTCCGGGCCCTTACCCCACCTCGTACGCCTTGGAAGACGCGTTGCGCGAGCAGACCCCGCCGCAACTGCAGTATCTGCTCGCCGATCTATTCGACGACATCACTCTGTTTTCGAATCGCGCCTACGAGGCCACTGCGCGCAAACGTAGTGACGGCAAATACGATGTGACCATCGACGTCGACACCCACAAATTCAAGGCGGACGACCAGGGCAACGAAAAGGAAGTTCCGGTGGACGATTGGATTGAAATCGGCGCGCTATCCGCCCCGCCGAAAGGCAAAAAATATGGCGCAGTGCTGTACCGCCAGCGCCTGCACATGAATTCGGGCCGCGCGACGTACACCTTCGCCACCGACACTCTGCCGGACAAGGCCGGAATCGATCCCTTGCTCTTGCTGATCGACCGCATTCCCAGCGACAACCTGAAAAAGGTAACGCTACAGGACCCGGCCGCACCTGGGAAGTAACCGGATTGTAAAGGAAATGAGTGCCCCAGTGTCGGCTTCACACCTGAGTTTTCCATGTTTTTGACGCGGCTTGGTTGGCTACCGCCATGGGAGCGTCGTGTCGGGCGAAACAACCACACCCTAGAAGCTAAATTCGAATCAGGAGAAACCTCGTGTTGATTCGAAGTGCGGAAAAGTTTGAAGCCAATGCCATCGTTGGTGTGATCAATGCAGCCTTCGGTGGAGCGGAACGCGCCTTTGCTCCCGGAGATCGCATCGATCTCAAGGAGGTGCAGTCTAATTTGGAAAGCGGCGAGTTCCTGGTTTCCGAGGAAGACGGAGTAATCACCGGGTGCGTGTACGTGAGAATGCAGGGCGAGCGCTCGTATCTCGGATTGCTGGCGGTCGATCCCAAGGCACAGAAGTCAGGATTAGGATCGAAGTTGATGAACGCCGCAGAGGATCATTGCCGGAAGGCCGGTAGCCGAGTGATGGATATTCGGATGGTCAACCTGAGGAAGGAACTGCCAGGCTTCTATCACCACCGCGGGTATGAAGACGCCGGCACTGAACCGTTCGCTGCTGGTTTCACTCCACTGATCCCATGCCACTTCGTGAAAATGTCAAAGCCGCTCTAGCGGGTACTAGACCGGAATCACCAGCAACTCCTCCGCGATTTGCACCGCGTTGGCCGCCGATAGCCGCAGATTATCCGCTACGCCCCACAACCACAGCGCCGACGGCACGTTGGCATCGTGATCGACGCGCGCGAGCTGAATGCTATTTTCTCCGGCCGCGGAAACATTGGTAGGACCGGAACCGGCCGCGGCCACTTGCATCCCGGCGGCAGCAAGCGCTGCTTGCACCTTGCTGCGATCGGGCGGCGAGGGAAACTCCGCATAACAAGTAAAGGCGTAGCCGTAAAAAGTGGGCGCCTGCACGATTTGAATCGCCGGAACCGCGGCGCGTCCATCGACGTACTGCGCGATCCCCTTGGCGATGGCCCCACGCACGCTCGCCAGATTGGCGCGGGACGCTGGACCAAACGCAGACAACAAATTGAACGCCACCTGGGCGTCGAAGACCGCCTGGGTGATCGGGCGAAAAGAGAGCAGGCTGGTGGCTTGCGCTTCGAGTTCGTCCACCCCGTCCTGATCCAGTTCCGAAACCGGCGGATAAAAGGTAATCGCCAAGCGAACCGGCGAAAACTGCTGCAGGCCCGCCAACAGACTGCAAGCGATCAACACCGCGGTCGTCGGAGATGAATACGGCGCGGTGCCGGGTGCTCCGTTCTTCGAAGCCGGTGGCGGAGGCGGAAGCAATTTCGAGAGCGCCGGGATCCAGGGGAAGGCCCCGGCTTCGTGCGCCAATCCTCCGGTGAGGTCGATCACCGTGGCGCCGGCCCGGCGCGCGGTGAGCCAATCTCGCGCGGCAGAATCGGGGCTGCCCGCGAAGAACGCAAACCGCACACCTTCGAAACTGTCTTCGGCAAACGCGCGGATGAAAGAAGGTTCGCCCCCTGCTTCGGTAAGCGTGCCGGCTACCGCCACTTCGTCGAGCAGCACAAAATCGGTAGCGGGGAAATTGCGGTCTTCGAGAACCTGCTTTAGCTCTTTACCGCGGAGCGACGACGCTCCGGCAATGGCGACACGACAACTGCCGTCTGGGAGTCTGGTCATAATTTTCCTAGGCTGGACGCGCCGCGTGTCGGTGGCGGCGCACGATTCGGATCAATTCGAGCACGGGACCATGTATCACGTAGAGGCCGCCCATCAACACCAAGGTGAGCCGCGAATAAAAAACAACCGCGCCCAGCGCCAACGCCCCAAGAACGATCACAGGACCGGAGGCGCGCCGTTGCTGCCACCGAATGTCTTTGAAGCTATAGTAGCGAACGGTGCTGGACATCAAGATACCCAGCGCCAACACCAGAATCAGCGACAATATCGCGAAGACCACGCCCGGCACCGGGCCGTAAGAAGCATGCACCATCGCCGCAACCATTCCCGCAGCGGCGGGACAGGGTAACCCGACAAAATACCGGGAGCCTCCGCCCGCGGGCGCCATGCCCTGGATATTGAAACGAGCCAGCCGCCACGCGCAACAGGCCACAAAGATAAAGCAGAAAAGCCAGCCCGCCTGGTAGATGTGCAGACTCTGTCCCATGGCGAGCGACGGCAAATCGCGCACCCCCCAGGCGTAGGTCAGGAAGGCTGGGGCGATTCCGAAACTCACGATGTCGGCGAGCGAGTCGAATTGTTTGCCGAATTCGCTGTTGGTGCCGGTGAGCCGGGCGACCCGACCGTCCAGGGCGTCAAAAAGAATGGCGTAGCCGATCGCGCGGGCGGCGTGGTCGAGGTCGCCGATGCGCCCCTCCAGCGTGGCCAGGATCGCGTAGTAACCACAGAGCAGATTTCCGACGGTAAACAGAGTGGGGAGCAGATATACGCCGCGGCGCAAATGGCGGTTGCGCGGACGAAGGACCCGCGGTCCGGCGGTTTCAGCGCGGGATTCGAATTCTTCGAACGATCCTAACTCGCTGTTTGCTTCGTTATTGATTTCCACCTCGCCAGAATACTCGATCCGCCGGCCACTTTGTCACCCAGCGCCACAACAATTTCCGCATCCGCAGGGAGCCAGACGTCTACCCGCGAGCCGAAGCGGATGATCCCGAAGAGCTCGCCTTTGCTCACTTCGTCGCCCACGGCCTTCCAGCTAATCACCCGGCGCGCGATCGCCCCGGAAATCTGCTTGAAAACCATTTCGCCTGCGGGAGTCTCGATGGCGATGACGTTCTGCTCGTTTTCGATCGAGGCGCGGCTGCGATACGCTCCGTAGAACTTGCCCGGCCGATACTCCACCTTGGTCACTCGTCCTGCTACCGGAGCGCGGTTGACGTGGACGTTAAACACCGACAAGAAAATACTGATCCGCTTGCCCGGCCGGCTTCCCATCGGCTCATCGACGATCACTACTACTTTGCCATCCGCCGGCGATACTACCGCGTCGGGTTCGGAGGGGATCGCGCGATCCGGATTGCGAAAAAAATAGCAAACGAAGACGCCCAAAATCAGAAAAACACCCGTGGGCCACTTCCACCCTACCCAGAGGAAAATGAGCCCCAGCGCCAGCAGTGGCACCGCAAAACGATAAGCGTCTTTCACCATGTAGGAGCTATCACACTCGCCGGAGACACCGCTATTGTGCCACACATCGAGGCGGACTGCGGGGCCTTCAGCGCACTGGCGCTTCGTGCTGGCTTCGTTCGTGCTGGCGCCGGTTCACCAGCTCTTCGATCTGATCCTTTAGCAGCAATTTTGTCTTTTTCAGATTTATTTCGCGGGTGAGATCGTCGTCCAGGTTGCGGTACTGCTCTTGAAGAATTTCTGCCAATTGCTTTTCACAGCGGGAGTGTTCTTGAGCCAGATGCTGAATTTCGGGGTCGGAATTCATCAGCATCTTGCGAATGTCATTCGACGTAATGGCCATTCGTACCCTCCTCGTCTTGTGCGGATGCACTACATTGGCGCAAACTATCACAAATCGCATCCTCCCGCCAAGGGCTACAACCATGTATTTTGCACTCCGATTATTTTGTACCTCCGAAGTACCCGTACGGTGACCCCAGCAATCTTGGCGGCGCGGCCCGCACACAATTTGTTTCGGGCAAAGGTACGCGCACGAATCCTTAGAGCCATCGAGAAAGTAGCAGCGCGTCTTCCGCAGGAGACTGATAGTAGTTGCGGCGTCGTCCAGCGATTTGAAAGCCGTGCCGCGCGTAAAAATCGGCTGCCGCAACATTCGATGCACGCACTTCGAGAAACGCCGTACCCGCGGATACCGCCCTCGCGCAGCGTAAGGCTTCGTCCAGCAGCGCGGTCCCAATTCCCTTCCGGCGGCACTCCCCCGCGACAGCCATATTCAGAATTTCGAATTCCCGTGCGGCGCTCCGCACGACCACGAATCCGCACACGCCGTTCGCAACGCATTCCGCCACGAACACCTGGAACTGGCCAGCGCCCCGATTCTCGTAAGCGATCGATTCCCATTGAGCAGCCGCCGGGCTAGCGCCCTGTATAGCCAGAATCTGGGGGATGTCGCGGGCTTCCATAGGACGAACCTTTGCCGCGTCGGCGGGACTCACGGCCCCTTCCAAAGTAACTCGGCTTGCGTCGGACGTATGTAGTTGGCGTTGAGCCGCAACGCATCCACCGCCAATCCACGCTGATGCCGCGCGATACCGATTCGTCCGACCGCTGGAGCCAACGGCGCGGAAATGGTTTCCAAGGCATGCCCCCGCCAGACTTCAGACTGCTCCATCGCACCCGCCAATACGTCAGGAGTCGCGCTCACCAAGGCTACATGTTGCGCGCTAACCACGTCTCCGACGCGAATGGGATCACTTAGCGTCATCTCATGGTCGGAAATCGTCTGTTCGACATACGCCAGGAACGCATCCGGGCTCATCGCGACTTCCTTCCCGACCAGCGAGAGTTCGTCTCCAGAACGCTCATACACCGCACCGTAAACCCCGCCACGGCGCGCATCAACGTATGCGGCCAGCAACGGAGCGGGACTATGGCTCTGAGCCGCAAGCGCCTCCAAGCCGCTCACCCCGGCGACCGGGGTCCCAAACACTTCCGACCAACCCTTCACCGCGGTGATGCCGACACGTAAGCCGGTAAACGACCCCGGCCCCGCAACGACGGAGAACAACTCAAAGTCGCGAACGGTAAGTCCCAATTCTGTCATCAGCAATTCAAGATGACGAAACATTCGTGTGGAATAGGCCTCATGACTATCGGTCATAATCACACCAGCAAGTCTCAAATTGCGAAGGATAGCGAGGCTACCCGCGGGAGTACTGGTGTCGAGAGCGAGAGTGATCATCGAGAAATGAGTATAGGGCAATTACTAGGCCAAACATGCAAAAAACCGCATTAAAAGGCCCTATTTAGATTCCGAAATTGTAATAGTTAGCTTGACGCAAATCACTCGTGTGCCTAATATAGAACTACGCGTTTCTCAGGGGAGGGCAGTCGCTCCTATGGACTTTAAACTAGGTGATAAGGTTGTTTATCCTAATCACGGCGTGGGCGTAATCGAACAGATTAGTTACGGTTACATGAATGGAAAGTCCGAAAAGTACTACATGCTGCGCATCGTCTCCAGTGGTTTAAAGGTGATGGTTCCGCAGACAAACATCGACAGTGTCGGCCTAAGAGCGGTGATTCGCTCCACTCAGGCTGGCGCCGTTTTTTCCTACCTCGAAAAAGGCCGCTCCGCATCCCATCACGACTGGAAGCATCGTTTCAAGGAAAATTCCGAGCGCATGCGTACCGGTTCGTTGATGGAAGTGGCAGCCGTCTTGAAAGGTTTGGTTGCCCTCAGCCGTACCAAACCACTATCATTCCGCGAAAAGAAGATGCTCGAACGCGCCAAATACCTGTTGATCAGCGAATTGGCCACCGTTCGAAACACCAGCGAGCAGATCGTCGAAACCAACCTGGTTCGCGCGCTGGCCAAGGCCCGGCTACAAATGCCGGAGTCGTTCGAACAACCGCTAGCCGATTAGCTTTAGCGGTTCTGTGATTTTACCTGATGGGGCGCTGCTGCGGTTGCTGCGCCCCGCAGGTTCCTTTGCCTTCCACTCGCTTACGCATCCTTTCCGGTCGCTAACCATCCTTTTAGCCCTTTTCGTCGCTTTTTGCCCGACCCACCTCCGCCCGGCGTTTCGATGCAAACGATTGACCCAGAAGGTGCATAAAAGCTGCATTTCGAGGCCAATTTTGTTCGTTTCGCACCCTGAAACGCGCAAAGTGCGTTTTCTCCAGTTTGGCCCGCCCCACCTCCCTGCAATCCATACGGACGGATTCTCCGCCGGTCCGAGAGCAGCGCCACCTGCGCATCCACCAGGAGCTCGACTTCCCGGATGATTCCTTCCCCTCCGTTGTAACGTCCTTCGCCTCCGGAACCGCGGCGAATGGCATAGCGGTGAACCCGCACGGGATACTCGTGTTCGAGGACCTCGACCGGAGTATTGAGCGAGTTGGTCATGTGGGAGTGAACAGCGCTAACGCCATCGCGAGTGGGACGGGCGCCCATCCCCCCGGCAATCGTCTCGTAGTAGGCGAAAGGCTGGCCGCCGTGGCCCGGACGGGTATCCGTCCCGCCGAAGGTGAAATTGTTCATGGTGCCCTGGCTGGCGGCGGGGATCCGCCCTGGTATTGCCTTGGCGAGCGCGCGGAGAAGCGTATCGACGATGCGCTGCGAGGCTTCCACGTTACCTCCGGCGACGGCGGCCGGCGGCCGGGCGTTCACTACCGTGCCTTCGGGAGCGATAATTTCGAATGGCCGGAGCAAACCGGATGTTGCCGGCACCAGCTCGTCGAGTAAACACCGAAAAACGTACATAACAGCGGATTCGGCGATAGCGCGCACCGCGTTCACGCTGCCTTGGCATTGGGGGGCCGAACCGGTGAAATCCACTCGAGCGCGCTCGCCCGCGATGCGAATCGCCACGCGTATGGGTATAGGCTGGGGGTTTATGCCATCGTCGTCCAGATAGTCCACCGCGCAATAGGTACCGTCCGGAATTTCCCGGAGCAGCGCCCGCATCATGCGGTCGGAATATTCCAAGAGATGACGGCAATAGGTGAGCACTTTGGCGAGACCGTATTTGGCGACGCTTTCGAGCACCCGCCGCTCGCCGGTACGGCAAGCGGCGATTTGGGCGGTGAGGTCGCCTTCCCGCTCGCGCGGCGAGCGGGTGTTGGCGAAGAGCAGCGCGAGGACGTCCTGGTTCAGACGCCCAGCCTGCAAAATTCTTACCGCAGGAATGCGCAATCCTTCCTGGAAAATTTCACGAGCCAGGCCCATCGAGCCCGCGGATGCGCCGCCCACGTCGGCGTGGTGCGCGCGATTGGCCACGTAGAAAGTGGGGTGGCGACCTGGAGCGTCCTGGAGGGTACACCGGCATCACCAGGTGAGGTCAGGGAGATGTGTTCCGCCGGCGTAGGGATCGTTGAGCAGCGCGGCGTCGCCCGGACCCAACGGAAGCTCCCGCACCACCCATTGCACCGAGGCAGGCATCGATCCGAGGTGCGCTGGCATGTGATCGCCCATGGCGATCGCCTGGGCGTCGGCGTCGAAGATGCTGCAGGAGTAGTCGCGGCGCTCTTTGATGTTCGGCGAGAAAGAGGATCGCCGCAGAACCGCGCCCATCTCTTCGGCGATGGAGTGGAACAGGTTTTTCAGAATTTCCAGTTGGACGGGATCGAAGCTAGGTGATTTCCATTTCATTTGGATGGCCTCGCGTCCGTCAGCAGGAGATTTTCATGTGCGTCCACACGAGCGCGCCAACCGGGCGGCACCAACGTGGTGCCGCTGTATTCGGTGACCACCGCGGGACCCGCGAAGCGATTTCCGGCGCGGAGAAGTTCGCGGTCGTACACCGGCGTTCGGCGAACAACACCGCTGAATGGACGGGGCGCACCTGGGCGACGGCCTTCGCCCCGTTAGGAACGCCTTCGCGCGCGCGCGGCAAGCGCCGGTTTAGGGCACGATGCCGGTGGCGCGTATGCGGACATTGACCACTTCCACCGGGCGAGCCGGGTCGGCGTAGCCGTAGCGTTGTGCGTGTTCCTGTGAAAGCGAGCGACGAAGTCGATCGCTGCTGGAACCATCAGATCGAAGGACTGCCCCACGTATCGGACGTCGAGCACTCTTTCGAGACGAAGGTGGCCGGCTGAAAAACCTTCGCCGCGCATTTCATGCGCGGCTTGGCGAGCCAGCGCGCTGAAAGCGCGCTGCAGATCGCGATCGAGCCCGGTCGCCCAACTTGCGGCGGGGTGACTTCCCCTCCCCATCGAGCGGAACCTTCATCAACACCGTCCGCGAAAAATCCTTCACCACGTCGGCGCGAAGAATGCCCAACGCCGATAGCCCGCCCGGGAATTTAGGGACTAAGACGCTTCGCATGCGCAGCGCCGCCGCCAGTCCGCACGCGTGCAGGCCCCCCGCGCCTCCGAACGCGACCAGCGCGTAGTCGCGCGGGTCGTAGCCGCGTTCCACCGAGATCACCCGGATCGATTTCTCCATGGCGGTATCGGCAACATCGAGAATTCCCTGCGCGAAAGCTTCCACCGATGCCATTCGCCCGCGGGCACGCTCCATCCAGTGCCGCGTGCGGCCCTCATCCAGTGGGAATTCTCCGCCAAGCAGCGCGTCCGCACCCAAGGTGGCCGAGAATCAAGTGCGCGTCGGTGACGGTGGGCTTTCTCGCCGCGCCCGTAGGCGATGGGGCCGGGATCGGCGCCCGCGCTTTCGGGTCCGACGCGGAGCGCGCCGGCGCGGTCAAAGCGGGCGATCGAACCACCACCGGCGCCCACGGTGTGGATGTCCAGCATAGCAACCGCGACGGGTAGGCCAGCCACTACCGATTCCGTGGTGGTGCGCACTCCGCTGGAAGTGGTCGTGCCGCCAGCCGTTTCGATCAGCGCGACGTCGGTAGATGTGCCTCCCATATCGAAGCTGATGATTCGCGACAGGCCAGCGAGCGCAGCGACGTACTGCGCACCGAGCACCCCGCCGGCGGGCCCGGAAAGAATCGTCCGCACCGGCTCGCGCGCAGCCATCGAAGCGGAACAAACCCCGCCATTGGACTGCATCACCCGAACGGAATCGAGCCGCGTGCTGCGACTCTGTTTGCTCGCGCGCTGCCCCGGGGCACGGGTCGCGAAGGATTGCAGATTCCGAAGATAGCTCGCCATCACCGGCGCCAGGTACGCGTTGGCCGCAGTGGTCGCGGTGCGCTCGAACTCCCGGATCTCCGGCAGAATTTCGTGGGAGACCGAGACAGCATGGCCCGCCGCGCGCAGGCGGCGTGCCAGCATTCGCTCGTGCGCGGAATTCACGAAGGAGAAGAGGAAACAAACGGCCACAGAGTCGCCGCGGCAGGCACGGCTACGCGCCGGACGATGCGGTCGAGCTCCGCGGACGTAGGCCGCAGAATTACATTTCCGTCGGCGTCCACGCGTTCGCGCAGGCCCAAGCGCCGCTCGCGCGGAACCAGTGGCGGTGGGGGACTGGCGAAGAAATCGTAGAGCTGGGGACGCGCCTGCCGTCCGATCTCGAGGACGTCCTCAAAGCCCGCGGTAGTGACCAGCACCACTTTTCCACCGCGCCTCTGGAGCAAGGCGTTGGTGCCGACGGTGGTGCCACAGATGAGTTCCGCGGCGAGCGTCGCGCCGGATTCGTCACCGCTCTGGCTCCAAGCCCGGTCGATGGCGGTGCGAATCGCCGCGGCCGGATCGGCGGGCGTCGATGGTATTTTCAGAATTTGAAGGCTTGCCGCCGCGGAGGAAAACGCAGTCGGTAAAAGTACCGCCGGCGTCGATGGCGATGCGAATCATTCGCCGCAAATCATGCCACAAGAACGCGCGCGTCCGGCACGGATTCAACCGGAGCGCGCGAGTTCCAAGATTCGCGTGGGATCAAGCCGACGCGGGCTTCCCCAGAATCGCTTCGATTTGGGAAATGTGGTTCAGGTCGTGACCGGCATACATCAGCGCGATTCGCTCGATGCTCTCCTCACCGCGTTCGGAGTGGTTGCCGTAGTGCTTCCACTGCGGAGGATCGAGAGACGCAAGCAAGTCAAGATTGGCTTCGCGAAGAGTACGGAATAGTTGGAGAGACCTATGCGGGTCGCGCTTCGAATACTTCCCTGCCGTGGCCCAGCTGTCCTGATCGAACCCGATGATCGTGCATCCCGGCGCGCCAAGCACGGAACGCATGCGATAGCCGCCGACGAGCTCGGTTTCGGAAAGATGTGCGAGTATCTCGGCGATCGACCATTTATCCGGGGCCGGACGTTTGGCAAGCTTCTCGTTCGACACGCCCTGGATCAGCCGCTCGATGTGCGCAATCGTGGCGGATTGAATCTTCACTGGGTCCTTGCCGGCAGCCAGGCCGCTGATGCGCTTCTTGTACTCTTCGACCGTTTCTTTGGCCATCGTTCACTCCTCGGTAAGTCCGCCCCTGAGGCTTTGATTCTAACTAGCCGGTAGCGTCGCCGCCAAGAGCGGCATACCGACCGGGCACGCTAGGAGGAGTCAAATTGGACGGGGCCTTCTGCGGCGCTTTTGACCCGACGGATCAATCTCGTCTCGGACTTGGCCTGAGGCACAGCCTAAGATTCCTGCGCCAGGAGCCTTTCGCCAATCATGATTGGTCAAACCATTTCGCACTACCGGATCATCGAGAAGCTGGGCGGCGGCGGGATGGGTGTGGTTTACAAGGCGGAAGACACCCGGCTGCATCGCCCGGTCGGGCTGAAATTCCTTCCCGAGGAATTGGCGCGCGACCCCCAGGCACTGGAGCGCTTCCGCCGTGAAGCCGAGCAGTCCCCGAAAGGGAAAGCATTATCTGTTTTGGAAACTTATTTGACGTTTCGCCCCGCCTGATTTTCGCTCCGAATACAATCGTTGTTGGGTAGCGGCGGGTAGTACTACCCGTCCGTGAGCCGTCCCCGCCCCGAGGTTGCGAAATTCATGACTACACACAAAGCACAGAGCCGGAAGCCTGAGGAGCAAGAGCTCGACGACAAGCGCAAGGAGCGGGCTCAACTCGAGTCCGACTTGGCCGACCGCGAGTTGCGCCTCACCAGCTTGCACGCCGAACTCTCCGCATTTGAACGCCAATACCTGCGGCAGGTAGGTCTGCGCTATGCCGAGCTCGATGAGCTGAAAGCACTGCTGGCCGAGCGAATGGTCGAGCACGACCCGGGCCAGGAGCGTCTGCACCGCGCCGCCGAGCAAGCTCGCTCGCGCGCCCAGGAATCGCAAGCCGCGGCTGGCACCGAGGGGCTCGAAGCGCCGCCGGCGTTTACACCGACCGCGGAAATCAGGAGCGTATACCGCGAAGTGGCCCGCCGGGTTCATCCCGACCTGACTTCCGATCGCACCGACCGCGCCAAGCGGCAAACTTTGATGGCGGCGGCCAATGCCGCCTACAAAACCGGCAACGTAGCCCGCCTGCACACCCTGCTTTCGGAATACGAAGCGAGCCCGGAAGCGGTGAAAGGCGCAGGGGCAGGAGCGGACTTGGTGCGAGTGATCCGCCAAATCAGCCAGGCGCGGAATCGAATTTCCGAAATTGAAGCGGAGATCGAGCAGATCGTTCGCTCCGATATCTTCCAGTTACGCGTCCGTTACGAGGAAGCGGAGCGGGCCGGTCGCGACTTATTTCAAGAGATGGCCCGGCGAGTGGACGAGCAGGTGGCGCACTTGCAGGCACGCCTGCAAGACCAGCCGGTGGAGGTGGTTTCATGAGGCATCCGCGAACGGAGTCGAAATCCAGCACCACCACCACCACCATCTCCAAGCGGGCTTCCCGCGCGCTGGCTGCGCAATCCGCAGCGCTGGTGCGGCGGGGCCTGCGCGACCTGGCGCGCGACTCGAATTGGCTGATCAAAAAGCTCTTCACGCGCCGGATGAATGAGTTGCAGATCTCGCCCACCGGCCAGGTGTGCGCTACTTCCTACGACGCGCGCGCCGGACGGGCACGAATTTCGATCTTCGATATCGAGTTGAGCGCGCCCGCATTCAATCTGGACGTTCCCTACGACCAACCGCCGGAAAGACCCGCGCAGAGAGCGTCGTTCGCGTGGTCCCCCGATGGGAAATACGTGGTGGCGGCCGCTCCCGATGGATCGCAGGAACTGCACTTGTTGGACGTCCCAGCCCGCTCTCACGTGCGTATGCTGAATAGCTTCGAGCACGCCTCGGAAACGTTGGCCTGGTCACCCAGCGGCAATTATTTTGCCGCCAGTTTTGCGGCCGGCGATTTTTCCGCGATCCGCTTGTGGCGCAAAGCTAACGATCAGCAGCTTTCCCTGGCCCGGCCCGAGGGGCAAATCGCGGTGGCCGACTGGATCGCGGCGGGCCCAGGAAGTGACTCTGCGGAAGATGCGGGTTCGTTTCAGAACTATGGAACGCTGGCGCTGAGCCCTGGCGATGAATGGCTGGCGGCGGTGGCGGAGATCGACGGCGATTGGGCCGACGATTATTTGTTGCTGGCGCGGGTGCCTTCTCTCCGCCTGGCCGATATTCACGTCGGCCAGGGCCACATCACCGACCTCAGTTGGAACCGTGACCCCCAGCAGCTTGTTTATTGCGCGTCAGGCCAAGCGTTCCAACTGCACCTGGAATCGCGCGAGGCCAGCCCGTTGCCGTTTGCCGCGGAGTTATTCCGCTGCCATCCCACCCTGCCCATCGCGGGTTGTTTTGCTTCGTGGCTGAAAAATTCCGCGAAGGGGCGGTTATTCGTGGCGAACTTGGACCATGGCACGGTAATCGACGAGTGCCCCGCCGAAGGCGTGGTGGATATTCGCTGGAGCGGCGATGGAACCAAGCTGTACGCGGTGAGCCAGGGCGGATTGGCGTACGCCTACGAAGTCTCGATCTGAGTTGGTCTGCTCTCTTAGGGCTCGGCCCGAGGCAGCTCGCAGGACGAGTCTACGCCAGCGGAAGGTTCGGTTCAGCGTTCAGGCTTCCGTCCGCGAAATCCTTGGCTACGTACTTGGGGTAAGCCGCGGCTGCGATCATCGCGGCATTATCTGTCGATAGCTGCCGGCTGGGAAAGAATACTTCCAATCGGCGTTTCTGCGCTTCTTCCTCGAAAGTCCGGCGAAGCTCGCGGTTCGCGGCTACTCCTCCCGAAACCAATACCGACTTCGCGCGGAGCTGTTCTGCCGCAGACAGCGAGCGGGTCACCAGATTGTTGACCACCGAATTCTGGAAGCTGGCGATCAGGTCCAGCGTGGCGTCCGAGCACAGCGGCCGGAGTTGCTCAGCCTGGCGTTCTCCGCGCGCCAGCGCTTGTTTGCGTTCGGCAATCCCGGATTCAAATTCCGGATGGCGGCGCAGATGATAGAGCATCGCCGTCTTGATGCCGCTGAAACTAAAATCGTAGCGATTGCCACTCATTTTCGGATCGTTGAATCGAATCGCTTCCGGGTTGCCGTGTGCGGCGAGCTGGTCGACCACCGGTCCGCCGGGATAGCCGAGGCTAAGCATGCGGGCAACTTTGTCATAGGCTTCGCCGGCGGCATCGTCGCGGGTGCCGCCAATGCGCGAATAAGTGAAGCGCCGCGCTGCGGCGGATTCCGGAGCGTCATTAGGAGACGCAGCTTCGCGGTGGACGGAATACAGGATGGTGTGGCCGCCGGAGACGATCAAACACACTGCGGGAAGCTCGGGTTGGCGCGCTTCGGAGTGGGCCTCCAGAAAGACGGCATGGATGTGCCCCTCCAGGTGGTTTACCGGAATGATCGGCTTGCCCAGACCCGAGGCCAGCGCCTTACCGTAGGTAATGCCCACCAGCAGCGCGCCGACCAGACCGGGCCCCTGAGTGACCGCGACCGCGTCGAGATCTGCCAGCCCCACGCTGGCCTGCTCTAGCGCTTCCCGGACCACCGGCACGATCTGGCGCAAATGCTCGCGGGAAGCGAGCTCGGGTACCACCCCGCCGAACTTACGATGAATGTCAATTTGAGACGAAACCACGCTGGAAAGAATTGTTCGGCCGGACGCAACCACCGCCGCGGCGGTTTCGTCACATGAGGATTCGATGCCCAGGATGAAGGGGCGCGAGTGGGTAGAGGAAAGGGTCAAGGCGAAAAGTGTGCCGGAAGAGTGTATTCCAGGAGATTCATGTTAGCACATCGCCGAAATTCAGTAATTGGCGCCGATTGATTTGACGTTCTTCTGATTGGGGACTAACCTTTTCAGCGGACCGATTGGAGATCATCGCACATGGCACGAAAGCGACGCGTTCGTAAAGCGGTACTTCCTGTAGCTGGCTTGGGCACCCGTTTCTTACCCGCCACCAAAGCCATGCCCAAAGAAATGCTCCCGGTGGTGGACAAGCCGCTCATTCAATACGCGGTGGAGGAGTGCATCGCTTCGGGGATCGAGCACGTCATTTTCGTCACCGGCAGGCGCAAGAATGCCATTGAAGATCATTTCGATTCCGCGCCGGAGCTGGAGCATTTCCTGGAAGAACGCGGGAAACCTGATCTCGCGGAAATGGTCCGGCAAATTAGCGGCGGGATTCGACTCAGCTACACGCGGCAGAGCGAGGCCCTGGGTCTGGGCCACGCGGTGCTCACCGCGCGCGACCTGGTGGGCGACGAGCCGTTTGCGGTGCTGCTCGGCGACGTGATCATGACCGGTGAGCAACCGGCGACGCGCGCGCTGATCGATATCTACGAGGATACCGGGCAGGGCGCGATCATCGTTCAGGACGTGCCCAGGAATCGCGTGCATCTCTACGGAATCGTAGACGCGGAACCGGATGCCGAGCAGCGTCGCGACGGAACGCTATTGAAGATTCGGGACCTGGTCGAGAAGCCCAAAGAAAAAGACGCACCTTCCACGCTGGCGGTGACCGGGCGGTACGTGCTGCCACCGGAAGTGTTCGATTATCTGGAAGGGACCAAGCCCGGCACGGGCGGAGAGATACAGTTGACCGATGCGCTGCGGCAAGTCGCGCTCGATCCCGGGCTGTGGGCCTCGATCCATCAAGGACATTCCTACGACGCCGGCGACAAGCTGGGATTTTTGATCGCTACAGTCGAGCTAGCCTTGCAAAATCCGTCGTTGGGCAGCGACTTTCGGGAATACTTGCGCAACCTAATGATGGAGACGATCAAAGCCTGACATGGTGAAGCTGGCCGCATTCACCGCGCGGCGGTCGATCGGCCGCGCAGTTCCCTGCCAGGCAAATCACTTCGCCTTTTTCCGCGATTCCTTCGAATCTTTGGACGAACTAGACTCCTTCGACGACGACTCTTTCGATGATGACGATTCCTTCGATCCCGACGCGGGTGTGCCGCTGGTGTCCGAGGTCTTCGAGTCGGAGGACTTTGAGTCGGAGCCGCCCTCGGATTTCGAGTCCACCTTGGATTCGGATTTTTCGCCGGAGGGCGGTTGGCCGGACTTGCCGCCGTAATCGGAAACGTACCACCCGGTACCTTTGAATTGGATGGCCGGGGCCGACGCCATCCGAGGGGCCTTGGCGCCGCATTTGGGGCATTTCGCTAGTTCCGGCGCGTCTACCTTTTCGATTTTCTCGAAGCGATGGCCGCACTTGTTGCACTTGTATTCGTACAGGGGCAATTCAAACTCCTCTCATTGCACATAATCTGATTGATCGGTGCGCTATCTAAAAAAATTCTATCACGCGCGTGGGTGGGGCGCACCTCACCAATTCCCTGTTGTCAGGGCCACGCGGTCGCCCTCCCTCCCTGGCGGCCTTGGCCGTCTCCGTTCCGGCTACCAAAGGTGACTACCAGCAACTGCTGCGCACCTCGCCTTCCCCGTTTTCTTTCAAGACCGCTGGCATGCTAGCCTGGGCGCAGCGAAAATTGTTCCTGCTCGCAGATTTCTGAATATGACCGACCCTACCCAGCAAAACGCCGGCTGCTTGTACTTGGTCGCTACGCCGATCGGCAACCTCGAAGACATCACCTTGCGTGCGCTGCGTATCCTGCGCGAGGCCGGCAAAATTGCCTGCGAGGATACTCGCCACACGCGCAAGCTGCTGGCACACTACCAAATTCACAGCACGCTGGTGAGCTACCACGACCATAACGAGATGGCGCTCGCACCGAAGCTGGCCGCAGAGATCGCCGCCGGAGCGACCATCGCCCTGGTCACCGACGCGGGAACACCTTCGATTTCCGACCCCGGCCATCGGTTGGTCACCGCGTGTTTGGAGATGGGGCTGGCGGTGGTGCCGGTGCCCGGGCCCTCCGCAGCGATCGCCGCGGTGATCGGCTCAGGACTGCCCGCGGATGGGTTTACCTTTGTTGGATTCCTGCCTAGCCGCAGCGGTGAGCGCCGCAAGGCCATTCGAGATCTCGCCAGCGAACCGCGTTCTGTGGTTTTCTACGAAGCGCCGCACCGGCTGATCGAGTCGCTCGCCGACGCGCGCGAAATACTCGGCAATCGGCGCGCCGCCGTGGCGCGGGAGTTGACCAAAGTGTATGAGGAGTTTCTGCGCGGCACGCTGGATAATCTGCTGGCGCAGATTCGGGAAAAACCTCCGCGCGGCGAGATCACCGTGGTCATCGCGCCGGGGGATCCTGCTTCGCTCGACACCGCGGATTCCGCCGATCGGTCGAAAATTCCGCTGGCCCAGCGGGTGGCGGAGATCGAACGCGAGAAGGGCGTCGACCGCAAAGCCGCGCTAAAGATTGCCGCCCACGAACGCGGCATTAACAAACGGGAAGCCTATAAGCAGTTGCTGGCTTCGCGAGAGGAAGAGAGATAGACGAGGAAAGGTAGCCGAATCGGCCGTTAGACTACGCGATCGGGGCGGGGCTGGTCGCACCCGCGGCAGCACCGTCGGCGGGCGTTCCGATGCGGTCGGCGAAAAATTCGTCGACCCGCGCCAGAATTTCGTCGGGGGTGTAGGAATGATGCACGGCATGACGCAGCGCCGTACCGTTGCGCACCCCGTAGGTGAACGAAGTAGCGAACTGTTTCATCTTCCCTACCGCGTCCGGAATTTCTGAGCTGGCCAGATTCCGGAAATAGCCGGAGAGCAGCTGGTAGCGATCGAGCTCCGTAGGTTCATCGTAACCACCGGTGGCCAGGAATTGCGCGAGCTGCTGAAAAATCCAGGGATTGGTGGGGGCGGCGCGCCCGATCATGACTGCGTCGCAACCGGTTTCCTCGGCCATGCGCACTGCGTCTTCCGGAATTTTGATGTCGCCGTTGCCGATCACAGGAATTCTAACGGCTTGTTTCACCGCGCGGATCACGCTCCAGTCGGCATTTCCCGCATAACCTTGCATGCGCGTCCGCGGATGCACGGCGATGGCTTCGATGCCGTTGGCTTCGGCCATGCGCGCGACTTCCGTGGCCACGATGTTGTGCTCGTCCCAGCCCGAACGGATTTTAATGGTCAGCGGAATCCGGATCGCCTTACGAACGGTGGAGAACATGCGGTCGAGCAGCGGCAAATCGCGCAATAGCCCCGACCCGCCGCACTTCACCACTTTTTTCACTGGGCAGCCCAGGTTGATGTCGACGTGGTCGAAACCCAGGTCTTCCGACACCTTTGCGGCATCCGCCATTACTTGCGGCACCGCGCCGAAAATCTGCGCGGCGATGGGGTGCTCGTCCTCCGCGAAATACAGATAGCGCAAGGTGCGCGCGGAATTGCGAGTGAGGCCCTCGGCGCTGGTGAACTCCGTCATGATCAGGCCGCACCCGCCCAGCTCACGGATCACCCGCCGGAAAACGGTGTCGGTGACGCCGGCCATCGGCGCAAGGATGGTAGCCGGACGAATGGTCAAATCGCGAATTTTAATCTCGGTTGGAAACATGTTCGGTCGTTAGAGTAGGGTTTCGTCCAGCCGCCCGCGGCTCGGCTGTGGCGCCTGCTCGGCGGCGCTCGGTTCTGTCGCCCGCGCCGTCCCACCCTCCGACGACAATGACGCGGACGCCGCTCCCGCCGCGGCGGCCATCACCGCAGGAGTTTCCCCAGCGGATGTACCACCGGGCACTGCCGCCGCAGCCGAGCGCAGCGACCCAGTGCGCGCGATCCGTACACCGGACTTGTGAAGTTGCGAAAGCAATGCCTCCGGCGAGCCGCCGAAGAAATTCTCGATCACTTGTCCTACCGCGTGGGTGCGGGCCTCCTCGGCGCTGAGGTTCGCGCGGTACAGATAGGCACGGCCCATTTTCGAGCGTTCTACCGCGCCCTTGCGCGCCAGGCGATCGAGGATGGTCATGATCGTGGTATAGGCGCGCGGACGATGCGGCGCGATCCGGTTGCGCACATCCCGAACCGTCGCCGGGCCTAAGATCCAGAGTGCGTGCATGCAATCGAGTTCGAGCGGAGCCAACTCGAGCAGCGAGCGCCGGTGCTTCGCGCCGGCGCCAGATGATGCGGGCGATCCCGCCGCGGCGGCCGGAATCGCCGGCCCGGACAAGTGGGTTTCGATGTTCTCTCCGGTCATGACTTGGCTGCGCCGCCCGGATCGAGCAAGCTCCGCTGCGCCGGAGGCGGCGCGCCGGCAGGGTGCGTCGCGCCCGAATTGGTTTGACGCCCGCCCGCATCGCCTCCCTTTTCCGTCGGGTGCAAAAATTCGCCAGTGCGCAGGAGCGAGCGACGCAACGAAGGATTGCGTTCGGTCCACTCGTCGTCGCGACTGACTTCCGCGGCATCCAGAGTGGCGCGCATCGCCCCCATCTTGGAATCCAGGTCGTCGATAAAATTCAGAACCACCGCCTCGCGAAATTGCGGCAGCGCGGGCGAGCCGAATTCATGCGTCCCGTGATGGCTAAGCAAAAGGTGTTCGACCAAAGTAGCCAACTGGGGCGGGAAACCGGCGATCGCTTCGATTTTTTTCCGCACCATCGCAAAACCGATGGAGATGTGCCCCAACAAGCGCCCTGGCGTGGTGTAGCCAATGCAGCGCTCGTACGACAGCTCTTCGACCTTCCCAATGTCGTGCAGCACGGCACCGGTAATCAAGTAATCCAGATCGACGTCCGGATAATGCCCGGCCACCCCGCGAGCCAGCCCGCAAACACTCACCACGTGTTCCAGCAGCCCGCCGAGGTAGGCGTGATGCATGGTCATGGCGGCAGGAGCCAGGCGCAGCTTGGGCTGGATGACGGGATCATCGACGATCGACGTCAGCAGCCGCTGCAGCCAGGGGTCGCGCACCGCAACGATGTGCTCGCGCAGCTTGGCCAGCAGCAGATCGATATTTTCACGGGTGTGCGGAAGGAAGTCCTGCAGGTCGTACTCGTTTGCGGTAGCCGGCAGGATCTGCTCGAGGGTGATCTCGATTTGATCGTTGTACAGCTTGGCCCGGCCGCGCACGCGAACCACGTCGTCGCAAGCGAACGTCGAAACAATGCCCGCGAAGTTGTCCCACATTTTGGCGCTGACGCTGCCGGTGCGATCCACCAACCCTAGTTGCAGCCAGGATTTCCCGGTGCGGGGCGAGCTGCGAATTTCTTTTTCGCGAACGAGAAACAGGGAGCTGACTACCACTCCGTCTTTCAGATCAACGACGAAGCCTTGTTTCATGAACCCGACACTTTAGGCTTTTTCTTGGCCTTTTTATCCTTGGTGTCTGGCGTCGCGGGAACTTCCTGAATCACGGTGTTCCCCGCGACTCCGGCGGTATCCACGTAACCGGACTTGACCACCACGTAGCTCTCTTCGCGCAATTCGCCAAGGAAGGTACGCAGCACCGGCTGCATCCGCTCCAGGTACAGTTTGTTCATGATTTCGGGCTCGACCTTTTCGAGCGGCTGCTGCCCGGGAGGATAGTGGTCGACCACTTTGAAAATTCCAAAACCGATCTTGGTCTGGATCACATCGGTGATGTCATTCTTGTTCATGGCGAAGACCACGTCTTCGATTTGTTTGGCGAGCATGCCGCGTTCAAACGCGCCGAGTTCCCCGCTCTGCTTGGCGGTGGGCCCCTCGGAATATCGCTTGGCCGCCTCGAAGAAATCGGCCTCGCCCTTAACCAACCGGGTGTGCATATCGTTGGCTTTTTTCTGCGCGGCAGCCACTTCGTCAGGAGTCTTGCCTTCGGTGTTGTATACGATTTCCGCCAATAGCACCTGCTCCGGACGAACGAATTCGGATTGGTGGGCGTCGTAATACTTCTGCACATCTTCGTGCGAGATATTGATGCGCTGCCCTACTTCCTTGCGGATCACTTCCTGGGTCAGCAGCCCTTTACGTATCCGGTTCTTGTAGTCGTCCCAGGAAACTCCGCCCTCGGACTCCACCGCCTTTTCGAATGCGTCCATATCCGGCAGTTTATTTTGTTCGCGGATCTCGTCCAGACGCTTGATCAGGTCGGCTTCCACATTGATGTCGTCGTCTTTTGCGCGCTGCGCCAATAGCGATTGATCGATCAGATCGCGGAGCAAGTCCTTGTCGCGCTCTTTATAAAGTGCATCGAACTTATCCTGTGGGCACCCTGGGCAATCCTGCTGGACGTCCTCGCGCAGGGATTCGCGCGCCTTATCCAGGTCGGTAAGCGTCACGATTTCGTTATTCACGCGGGCCACGATTTCCTCAACCACCTTGCCCTTGGTCTGGGAGGTTTGGGCCCGCCCCAGCATGGGTACGATCAGCGCCGGAGCCAGAATCGCGGCGGCCGCCAGATGTCTTAGTGCTATGTTTCGAGCCATATTGAAATTGTAGCGCTAGGCTTCCAGCTCGAGCAACACGTTTCGGGCCGCAATCGCCACCCCAGCGGCTTCCCCCTTCCAGCTCACCCACAACACTCCACTTGGATCCAAACGCAATTTGGGCCGGCTGTGGATGACGCTGACCAGCTGTTCCGGCCTCACCGGGGTATCTTCGTGGAATTTGATCGCCAATTGGTCTCCCCGGCGGTCAATCGACGCTACCAGGAGCCTTTCGGCAGCAGCCTTGAGGAGGGCGTAATCGAGAAGATTCCCAACCGAAGCGGGTAGTGGGCCGAAGCGATCCTCGAGTTCCTTGCGCACTTCTTCGTAGTCAGAATCCTTGGAAATGTCGGCGATACGCTTATAAATGCGCAGGCGCAGATTTTCGCTATCGATATATTCCTTGGGGATGCGCACATCCTGCCCCAAATTGAGGGTCGTCCGGCGCTCCGGGCGCACCGCCTCGCCTTTGCGCTCGGCCACCGCGCGCTCCATCATCCGGCAATAAAGATCGAATCCGACCGCTTCGATGTGGCCGTGCTGCTGGCGCCCCAGAATGTTTCCCGCGCCGCGCAACTCCAGATCGAGCGCGGCAATCCGAAATCCGGCGCCGAGTTCACTGAATTCCTTGAGCGCCGCCAGGCGCTGCTTGGCAACTGTGGTTAGGTTCCCTTCCGGGGGCACCAGCAGGTAGGCGTACGCGCGCAGGTCGGAGCGGCCCACCCGGCCGCGCAACTGGTACAGTTCCGCCAGGCCCATGCGGTCGGCGCGATTGATCAGAATGGTGTTGGCGCGCGGAATGTCCAGGCCGTTTTCGATGATGGTGGTGGAAACCAGGACGTCCGCTTCGTGGCGGATAAACTTCATCATCACTTTCTCGAGTTCGGTCTCCTTCATTTGCCCGTGCCCGATAACGATCCGCGCCTTCGGCACCAATTTATTGATCAGCGCCGCCAGCGAGACGATCGATTCCACACGGTTATGCACGAAGAAGACCTGGCCCTGGCGCGCCAGCTCCGCTTCGATCGCCCGCTGGATCAGTCCCTCTTGAAACGGAGCGACACTGGTTTGAATCGCGATGCGATCCTTCGGAGGCGTCTCGATCACCGACATATCCCGCAGGCCCACCAGCGACATATGCAAGGTGCGTGGGATGGGTGTCGCGGACATGGTTAGCACATCCACGTTTTTGCGGATTTCCTTCAGGCGCTCCTTGTGCGAGACGCCAAAACGCTGCTCCTCGTCCACCACCAGCAGCCCTAGGTCGTGGAACACCACGTCTTTGGAAAGCAGCCGGTGCGTCCCGATGATCACGTCCACCTGTCCGTTGGCGAGCGCCTCGATGGTTTTCTGCTGCTCGGCGTTGCTGCGAAAGCGGCTGAGCATATCAATCCGCATGGGAAAGGCCGCGAAGCGTGAGCGGAACGTCTGGTAGTGCTGAAAGGCCAAAACGGTGGTCGGAGCCAGCATGGCTACCTGTTTGCCGTCAGCGAGAGCTTTGAATGCCGCGCGCATCGCCACTTCCGTCTTGCCGTAGCCAACGTCGCCGCACAGCAGCCGGTCCATCGGCAAATCCGATTCCAGGTCGCGCTTGACGTCGGCAATGGCCTTGGCCTGATCCGGGGTCTCTTCGAACTCAAACGCGTCTTCGAATTCGCGTTGCCAGTCGGAGTCCGGAGGGAAAGCGTGGCCGCCGGCGGCTTTGCGGTCGGCGTAGAGCGCAAGAAGCTTTTCCGCCATGTCGTCGACCGATTTGCGAACCCGGGCTTTGCGGGCCTCCCAAATGGTGCTGCCGAGGCGGTCGAGAACCGGAGGCGGACCACCAAGGGACTGATATTTCTGAACGAGGTCGAGGCGAGCGAGCGGCAGATAAATTTTGGCTTCGTCCGCGTAGCTCAAGAGCATGAACTCGCCGTTGGTGCCGTCGACGGCGATTTGACGCAGGCCGTCGAAGCGTCCGATGCCGTGATCGACGTGCACCACGTGGTCGCCCGGCCGCAAGTCGGAGATGTCCGTAAAAAACTGGCAGTCTTGGGCCGCGAACGACTGCGCGGAGCCGCCGTCAGCGTTTCAAATAAGTCGGCGTTTCCGAAAATGGTGAGCTTGGCGCCCGGTATCGCCACGCCTTCTTCCAGCGGCGCTTTCAGCAACACCAGCGCGGGAACGCCGCCCGCGGTACTGTCCGCAGCTAAACGGCTGCCCGTCGGGCTGTCTTCAAATTCACCCAGGCGATAAGGCATCTCGTACTCATGGCAAATGTCCGCGAGGCGCTCGATTTCGCCGATGGTGGAAGCAGATGCGATCACGTTGTCGCCGGATCGCAGGCGGGTTCTAACCTCTGCCATAAACGCGCTTACATTGCCGTGGAACCGGCTAGTGGGTTGGGTCACAATCGACGAAGGTAGCTGCCCTTCCCTCTCCATGGCCAGATGCTCGATCTCTAGGCGCGCGTATAGCTCGCGCACGATGCCCCACTCTTCGGGGTTAAGGAAGTAGTGGTCGGGCGGCGCGGCGCTGGGCACATCATCAAGTTCTTCAAATTCTTCTCGGAGGCGCTCGCGATTTTGGGCGTCCGCCTCGCGCAGAGATTGCGGCTCGTCTTCGATCATCAATGCATCGGGACGAAGTTCGAGCAGGCTCGATCGTCGTTCGCCGAAGATTCTGCGATGAAATTCCCAGCCGGGATAAAACGCGGGAATGGGATCGTGCTGGCGGGCCGAACCCTCCTCGACCACTTCCGCCTCGGCCAGTTGCGGCAGCCAGTCGAGCTGGCGCGGGGTGTCGGTGAGCGGAAGGATAGTGGTGCGCTCCAGCGGGCGGGTCGACCGCTGGGTATCCGCATCGAACTCGCGTATGGATTCCAGCGAATCGCCGAAAAACTCCAGCCGCACCGGACGCCGCGCCTCCGGCGAAAATAGATCCACGATTCCGCCCCGCACCGTGAGTTGGCCCGGCATCTCCACGCTTTCGTGCGTTTCGTATCCCACCGACTGCAGGTATCCCAGCAGTTCGCTGTGCGCGATGTCCTGATCCCGCTCGATGACCCGAGCCAGGTTGCCGTAGAAGGTGGAATCGAACAGGCGCATCTGCGCGGCGGCGATCGGCGCGATCAGAATGTCCGCTTCGCCCGATGCAAATCGCCACAACGCGGCGCCGCGGACCTCGGAGATTTGCGGATGGGGTGAACGTCCTTCGTACGGCAGCACATCGTACGCGGGCAGCACCACCACCCGGCGATCCGGCTTTCCGGTTATGGCGCGAAAGAAGTAACGCACCGTTTCCAGGCACGATTCCGCGCGCTGGTTTGATTCCACCACCAAAACTACGGGACGCGGAAGGCGCGCCGCGGTCAGCGCGGTAATGATGGCCTTTGCGGGATCGGTCAGCCCGGCTAGCCGCGATACCCCCGCGCCGTAACGCAGAGTCTCAATCGCTTTGTCGGCTGCGGGCTGGCGGCCGACGCGGGACAGCAACTCAGAAACCAGGGGAAGGATCATACCGGAAGTTGTACGATGCGCTCGATCAGGCGAGTGGTGGAATAGCCGGGCTCCAGCGGGATGGAAACCACCTCGCCTCCGGCGGCCTCCACTTCTTCACGTCCCACGATCTCGGTAGGTCCCCAATCGTTGCCCTTCACCAAAATATCGGGAAGCACCGCCGCAATGATTTCGCGCGGTGTGGGCTCCTCGAAAACCGTGAGGTAGTCCACCGCGGCCAACGCGGCCAGGATCTCGGCTCTTTCCTGCTCGGGAATCAGCGGACGATTCGGACCCTTATTTTCTCGGACGCTGGCGTCGGTATTAATGGCCACGACCAGGACGTCGCCCAACGACCGGCACTCTTCGAGCAGCCGGATATGCCCCGGGTGCAGCAGATCGAAACACCCATTGGTGAACACCACCCGTTCGCCGTTTCGCTTGCGCTGCTGGACCGCCAGAATCAGATTGTCCCGCGTGACTACCTGCCCCAAACTTGCCCCCGTCCGCTCTTTCGAAATGTGCGCCTGCCAAAATACTACCACGCGCGCCGAAATGAAGGAGGGAGCGCTCAAAAGCGCTGCTAGGGTTCGCCGGAAGCCTGTGGTTTCGGTGCTATACTCAAAGTGTCGTTTTGGCCCCAATTTTCCATCAAGGTGACCGTCCCGGGAATGCACGAGATAGCCATAGTTGGTGCCGGGCCTGCGGGGGCGATGTGCGGTGAACGCCTGGCGTCCGCGGGTTTTGCGGTCAGCATTTTCGACGAGCGTCTCGCGTGGGAAAAACCCTGCGGCGGCGGGCTCACTCATAAAGCCGTCGAGACTTACCCTTTTCTGCTCGACAATCCTCACCCCAAGAAAATCGTCCGCACCGCCGAGTTGATTTCCAGCCGTGGGCACCGCGCCCGCTTCGAGCTGGATCATCCTATCGTGATTTATTCGCGCAGAGTTCTGAATGGCCTGCTGCTGGACCGCGCTATCGCCGCGGGCTGCCGCGCCGTTCACTCCCGTGTCACCCGCGTCGATACCGACGGAGCCGCGGTCGGCGTCTATACCGGCAGCGAGAGCCACCGCGCGGATTTCGTGGTCCTGGCAGGCGGAGCGCGCAATCAATTGCTGCCGGGCACCACCGCCCTGGGGCCCGATGACCTGGAAATGACCCTCGGCTATTTCGTTCCCACCGAAGAAAACATCCTGAAAGTAAAATTTCTCAGGAGATTCGAAGGGTATCTGTGGTCGTTTCCACGAGATCGCCATCTTTCCGTGGGCATCTGCGGAAAGCTGAAGCACGGCTCGAGCCAAGTTCTCCGCCGGCACCTGGATGCTTTTGTCCAGGACGAAGGGATTCCCATGGCCGGTGCGGAACTCTATAGCCATGTGCTGCCTTCCCCGCAGCCACACACCCTGCGTCAGCGCCGAATCGCCGGAAGAAACTGGGCCATGGCGGGGGATGCCGCGGCTTGCGTCGATCCGATCACCGGCGAAGGACTGTACTACGCGCTGCGTTCGGGAGATCTGCTGGCGCAAGCGCTGATGGCCGAACAACCGGAAGCATATCCGGAGAAGCTACAGGCGGAATTTTCCGCGGACCTGGAATTCGCCGCGCGCATCGCCCGCAAAGTGTTTAAGGGCACTTTTTTCGGAGCCGCGATCACGACCCGCGTGGTGCAGCTCGTCCGCCACAGCCCTACCTTTCGCGACCTGATCCGCGACATCTTCAGCGGTGCGCAAAATTATCGCGGCCTAAAACGGCGCCTCTGGCAGCAGTTCGGCATCACCATGGCCGAGTTCGGCAGAAGCTTTCTGGACCCGCGGCGAGCGCTGGCTTCGCCGCATACCGTTAACGACCGCGAGGCGGCCCGATGACCCCGCCGGAAATGCCCAAGAAGAGCCTGACCCTGCGCTTGGGTCTGGCCGCCGAAGTAGAACAGGCCGTCCCGCACCAGTGGACCATCGCCGCCTACGACCCCGCATTGCCCGCCGTGCTTTCCACTCCCGCGATGATCGCACTGATGGAGATGGCCGCGGCCAAGGCGGTAGCGCCGGACTTGCCGCCGCATGCCATCACCGTAGGAACCCGCATCGAAGTGGATCACCTGAAGCCGGTGCCAGCAGGCGCCATGGTGCGCGCCTCCGCACGCCTGATAAAACACGAAGGCCGTTTCCTGGTATTTGACGTGGAGGCGAATTCGGGCGATCACGTGATCGGACGAGGCCGGGTCTTCCGCGCAATCGTAGAGAGCATTCAGTTTTCCACCAAGGCCAACGAACGCGTGATGTAGCGCTCGGGCCCTCGGCACAACAAACCGACACGGTGGATGCTTTTTGCGGCGTCGCAGGTGGGTGGCGCACCCTTCGGTTTTAAGGGTGCGGTCGTGCTGAGCGAAGCGAAGTGGGTGACCCAGGTGTCGATTTCACACCTGGGTTTTCTAAGTCTTTGACTTGGTCTTGTTTTGGGTAGTCCCTCGATCGGATAGATACCGCCTGAGGAACCGCGCCGCTTAGTACTCCACCCGGCGCGCAATGGTCTTACTGCGAATCACCGGTGGAGGAATCGTAGCCATTTTCCGAATCATCGCCAGCACCAGCCGCTTGTCGTCATCGGAGAGCGTCGTGCTGTACTTCTTGATTTCCGCGAGGAAGCGAATCTCTTCCTCGGATAGTTCCCCCAGCATCTTCCGTGTTTCGCGATCCTGAGGCGAATCACTGCCCGGAAAGAAATCAGCCAGGCTGATCTCCATGGCCTCGGCAATCTTGGCCAGCGTCTCCAGCGAAGGAACGGTGTGACCGTTCTCCACCCGCGAGAGATAGCAGCGCAATAGACCCGTACGGCGTTCAATATCGCCCTGCGATAGACCGCGATCGCTGCGATAGGTCCGAATCACTTCTCCGATGTTAACCTTTGGTTTCTCTTTTGGCACGAAACTAGCTCCTGATACGGGTCGCGCGTAATTTACGCACGCTGCAAAGAGCGGCGCAAGGACTATCTGTCTCCGAATGAGACGCATGAGACGTAAGAGGCAACGTCTCGCTCAGAGTTTCATTACTCCTGAATGCTTTTCGCCGCTCGCGCACCTGGTTCACACCGGCACCGCGGCTGACTCTCGCTTCATTTCTCTTTTCCCAGCCCGCTTGTTCTCGTACAGCGCCTGGTCCGCACGCCGTATCAAATCGTCGGCGGATTCGCCGTCTTGGTGCTCCGCCCATCCATACGAGAACCCCACCGGAACGATTTCTGCTTCGCACTGGATGGTAAGACCCTCCAGCCGCGACAGCACGTGTTTCACTTCCTCCGGCCGGCACTCCGGCAGAATCACCATGAATTCATCGCCGCCCAATCGCACCGCATGATCGGAGCCGCGCACCGCCCGTGTCAGGCGGCCCGAAAATGCCTTGAGCATGGTATCGCCCGAGGCATGTCCGTATTTGTCGTTCACCTGCTTGAGCGAATCGAGGTCCATCATCAAAATGGTCAGCGCACGGTCGTGCCTCTGGGTCCGGGTAATTTCCTCGGAGAGCCGTTGCTCTCCCGAGCGCCGGTTGTACAGCCCGGTGAGCGGATCGAGCGCGGCCAGCTTGTACACCTCGGTAGCCAGGTGCTCGACCTTAGCCAACGACTCAATCTGATCCGTCAATTCACCACGCAGCCTCGCGATCTGTATCTGCTGGTAAAGCATGTAGGTGTTGAAGAGCAACACCAGTGCGATCAATGCCCAAACCGATTGGTTTAGCGAGAAGGCATAGGTCTCAGCATCCCGAAAGTGCGTGGCGGGCGCGAATGAGGCAACCCCTAATGCCAGCAGAACGCTTACCGCAAAGGCGGATGACCACATCCACCATTGTTTGCGTTCGATTTGCCGCAACCCGTCCTGAATACGGACTGCGTGTGCGGATTCGGGAAGCTTGGTCCTGGTTTCCGACATCTGCATGGGTATCCTTACAAAGAGGGCTAAGCCCATTGTTATGTCGGTTGGGCTGAATTTCTACACCTTTGGCAGGTGCTGTTGCTGGTCTTGCAAACAGGCTTGCCATCCTTGCGCAAAGCATTGTGGCCGATAAGGCGTTGAAGGATCAGACCGTGGTTGGAGATATCCCGCAAGAAGACAACGCCAGCATTTACATAGCCTTAGGAGAGTGTTGATCGCCGGCGAAGTCGCGCTAGAATGGACCGAGGAGCAACGCCTATGGAAGCCAGCCGCACCGAGGTAGCGATTGTAGGAGCCGGCCCAACCGGCCTCGCGCTCGCGGCCGAGTTACAGCGGTTGGGAGTGTCTGCCGTCATCCTAGACCGCTTACTGGCGGCAGACAACACTTCGCGGGCGGCAGTGATCCACGCCCGCACCCTGGAAGTGCTCGAGCCCCTCGGCGTCACCCCGGAACTCATCACTCAAGGCTTGATAATCGAGACGTTTCGCGTGCGTGAGCGTAGCCGGGTGCTCGCGACCATCCATTTCGCGGGACTGCCTACGAAATACCCGTTCACCGTACTTTGCCCGCAGCAACGCACCGAAGCCGTTTTGCTGGCCCGCCTGCAGGCGCTCGAAGGCCACGTGGACCGGTCCTGCGAAGTGGTGGCGATCACCGATGCCGCGGACGGCGTAACCGTCAAGTATCGCCGTGGCGATCACGTGGAAACGCTGCACGCCAACTGGGTGGTAGGCTGCGATGGCATGCACAGCATGGTTCGCCAGCAGGCAGAGATCCCCTTCGAAGGCAGCGCCTACGAAGAAAGCTTCGTGCTCGGCGACGTGCAGATGGACTGGCCGATCGCGCGCGACGAAGTGAGCCTGTTCTTCTGCGACGCCGGCCTCACTCTAGTAGCGCCACTCCCCGAAAATCACTTCCGCATCGTGGCTACCATGCCGGAACCTCCGCCCGTGCCAGCCATCGCCGACTTCCAGAAGATCCTGGACCAACGCGGTCCGGAAAGCGCAACCATACGCATTTGTGCCCTCTCATGGTCCTCCCGCTTTCACGTCCACCACCGCCTCGCCAAGACGTTTCGCAAGGGCCACATCCTGTTGGCCGGTGATGCCGCCCACGTCCACAGCCCGGCCGGAGGACAAGGAATGAACATCGGGATTCAGGATGCGATCTCCCTGGCTGAAGCCCTGCGCGAGGTTCTGCAGCAAAACAATGACGCCGCGCTGAACGCTTGGCAAAAGAAACGCCGAGACATCGCCCGTAGCGTAGTCAGCCTCACCGATCGCATGACCAAGTTGGGCACAGCCCATTCGCCCGCTGTGAAGCTGCTGCGCAACGCGGTCTTCGATATCATTGGCCACCTCGAGTTCGCCCAACACGCCATCGCGCTGCAATTATCAGAGCTGGACAACCGCTGAGCCGGGTGCCGACGCAGTGTTTTCGGACGTCGCTCAGCGGCTCGGCGCCCGTCCGTCGTCCGCAGAAGGCAAGGCCCAGACAACTTTCGGTATTTGCAATGTCCCGCCTTACAGGTAAAATCATCCTAGCACTGAACGCCGGAGTGGCGGAATTGGCAGACGCGCCGGACTCAAAATCCGGTGGCCGCAAGGCCGTGTGGGTTCGACCCCCTCCCCCGGCACCATATCAGAGGTCAAAATCTGGGTGTGCCCGCGATCTCGTACCTTTTACGTACTAATCCCGCTTTTCTGACACCGGCTCCGTAGTCGTACCCAGATTTCGAATATCGTCATTGCACATCGAAGGCACAGGCGATAAGACCTCTTACTTTCCTAGTCGCTATCTTAGCCGCCTGTCATCGTGAACAGGAGCGGGGCTGGAAAGGCGAAGTGGATTGGAGAGTCGCTGCGAGAACTGGACGTATTGATTCTCGTCTCGGTTCCGTTGGAAACGATCCATCGGGGCCCAAAGCCAATCGGTTTAATTTTGGGTGTGGGATTGGCTGCTATTTGAATTGGCTAACGCCAGCGGTCGCATGGCTGACCTTCTGTATAACGAATGCGTAGCGATGCTATCTCTCGGTACCACGATCGAGACGCAAGCTATGGCTAAGCTTGAGCCGACAAGAGTCGCCCAGAAGTAGGTCGCGGTCTCACCACAAAGATTTGAAGAAACGGAAAGGGTCGGAAAACGTGTTCGGCGCTCTTTTTATTTTGCGCGGTTGACTCTCTTTGGCCCCGGGCCCTCGCGGTCGAAGTATGGCGACGTAGAAAGCACCCAGATTTGATTTAAGGCTTTGCCCTCCTCACTAGTTCAACCCGTCTTGCGTGACTTTCGTCGCGCAGCCGATGTCAGTGCACGCACCGTAATTCTCCGTGCCGCCTATCGTCCACCCGAGCGCCGTGAAGTAAATGCTGGAAGCCTGCGCGTCGGACGAAACGTTGTCGACCACGATTCCGCTGGTGCCGCCAGACTCCGCCAGCGATGCCGCATAGCTCGTCGGGAACGGAGGCGCCGTTGCCGGCGCAACCACCAGGTCGGCATCCGCGGTCACATCGACCGACATCAAGCATCCGCCTTCCGGAGCCACGGTGCTATAAACGGTTCCAGATCCCAGCGGCAGCTTGCAGGCCGTGCTGTTAGTCTCCACGCTGAAGAACATCAGGTCCTGCCCCGCCCCGCTGTTGGCATTCGGGTTATACACTTCGGTTACCGGCGAACATTCGTCCGTGCTGGTGGTCGAGATCTGCAAGTATTCCGGATCAACCCCGCTGATCAATCCCTCGGAGTCGAAAGACATCCGCCGCAGCGCGATATTCCCGCCAGTATCCAGAGTTCTGTTTCCATCGGGAGCGATGGCGCATATGTACATATAGCCCGTGCCGGTGCCGCTGTAGTAGTTGTTGTCGAAATCGCCGTTGTGCATGACCCGGCTGCCTTCCGTCACCAGTCCGAAATCAGCGAACACAAATGCGCCGCCGCTGATTCCGTCCGGGCCGCAAATGCATGAAGTGGTTCGAGCTTGCGCGGCGTACGCATGCAGGTAATAGGGGTTAGGCGTTTCACCTTCCGCGGTTCCGGCATAACCGTCTATGCCTTGAAACACCATTACCGTTCCCATAGCAGAGTCCACCACCGGCGCGTCGGGGAAGGCATAGGTCCCGGCAGAATACTCGTTCTTGCCTTCGCACGGGTAAGGGCCGGCAGCGCCGGAAATGCAAAGACCGCTGGCAGTTTCGATATATTTGAGAGAACCCTCGTACGTCGACACAAAAATTCGCCCGGAGTACGAGTCCTCGACCGGACCCGTAAGCTCCGGATTGGCGTTGGTATCCATGTACACCGGCCATAGGCCGCCCGATTCCGATGGACCCACTCGCGTCGGCAAGGCACTCAGGCCGTCAAATACGTTAACGAACTTGTGGATGTTCGCGTCGTCCGTCCCTACGTAAACGATGTCGGTATCGTAGTCGTAATATGGCGCGGAATAGCTGTCGGTAGCGAAGGTGTGCTTAGGAGCGCTGTAGTCCTCGTAGGTGTCCTTAACGAATGGCACGTTCCACATGCATCCGGGGTTGGCCCCGCCGCACGTGGCCCACATCGCCAAATTGCCAGTCGCGTTGCCGGGCGTCACAGGTGCGGCCACGCTGCCACCATCTCGGGTGCTCCACTTCAGAATGTGCAGTATCGATCCGGATGCTGAACTCTCGACGAACGCCACTTGGCTGCCATCCAAAGACAAAGTAACCGAGGTGCTGGTCACCCCGCCGTTGGTAGCCACGTTGTATGCCCACATAACTGACGGGCCGGTTGCTCCGGCGCAATATCCATTCGCCGCGCCCTGGGCGTTTTTCCCGCTGTAGAGATTGTTAAAGGCAATCAGCAGCGACGCATTGGTGTTGTAGACCACGAAATCGTCGGCGCAGTTTGGCGCCGCGTTGATGTCAAAACTGAACTTGGCTGGGAACTGGCTGGCCCCCACCGACTTGGTCGGCGTCGATGTCCCGTTGCCACCCAGCGTTACCGTCCAATCGCGGTTCAGTGCACTGGCCTCGGTCGGAACGCCATGCGTGTCCTGCACCCGATTCCGGAACCGGTCCATCAGGCTGGCGCCTTCGTCGCTGCTCTCGGCATCGGCCAACTTCCGGAATGTCGGGGCGTTGCGGCGGTAAAGCTGCATCTGGTAGCGGGTGTTGTGCTCCAGGCGGGCCGCTTCTTTTTTCGTGGCCTTGCCAAACACCACCTGGCGGGTGCTCCAATCGCTGACCATCGGCACGCGGTGATGCTCGAGTGTGGCAGCGCCGGTAAAGCTCTCAGACGTAGGGGTCGCTTCACGCGATCCAGCAATCCGCGCCGCGATTACCGAGGCGCCTTCCGTGTAGACGCGCTTCGGCGTGGCCGTGCTTTCGTTGACTCTGGCGACATCACTCGCGATGCCGCGTACTCCCTGAGGGCGCTGCTGCGCCTCCGCAGTCCCCGCCGCGGAAGAGAGTGACAGACAAAGGCCGAGAGCGGCCATTTTCAAGCTTCGGGACGCGTGTAGCAGTCCGGAATTCATTGGGAACCTCACCTTTGGGCTGCACGATCTGGACTACGAGACAATCGTTCGTGCTGAAGCGAGGTTAAGCGGGGGAGTCGCGGAAGCGCAGTGTACATCGGTACCAAAAGAGGGGGTACCCGTCACCGGCGTGTGGTAGCCCAACGGTAATCCTGTCAAGGCAAACTAATTCGGCGGGCAAGCCCTACCGTCTGCCACCTCTAGGCTGCCGATCGAACCACGCTGCTGTTGCCGGCGTTAGAGGGTGTTAGCGCCGTGCTCCTGCGCTTCGAAGTCCAGCTTGTTTAGAATCGCGCGGAAGTACGGGATCAGGACTTTTGCCAATTGACGTGGTTCAGCGGCCTCGGCTTGCAGTTTTGCCTGCAGCCCGGGATGGTTGTTGACCAGCGTCCCGACCATAATGGCGGCAGCGATTTCGCGCGGATTTTGAGTGATCGGCATGTGCTCTCCTGAGAGGGGGAAGTGAGTATGCACACTATGTGCGCCTCATTTTCGCATAATCACCACTCCCGGGGAACTCGCTGCTTGTCCGCGACGTGTCGCTCAAGTAAGCTGGCGGTTCCTTAGGGTATACCCCACTTGACGAAACTCCGAGGGACGACCGACCAACGCATCGATGCCCTGCTGACCTTACTGGCAGAGAATTCCACCATCGTCGTCAGCGGCCCCCAGATCGCCAAGGAAATTGGCGTCACCCGCGCCACCGTGTGGACCTGGGTTCAGAAATTGCGGTCCCTCGGCGTCAAGGTGAAGGGCCATCCGCGCACCGGCTACCACATCGAGCAAATTCCCGACATTCTTGTTCCCAAGCTGCTCAGCCATCGCCTCGCCGGCACCGCCTTCTCCAAGCATATTTTCCACTTTTTCAAAATCGATTCCACCAACAACGTCGCGATGAACATGGGCCAGGAAGGCGAGCCGCACGGGGCCGTCTTTCTCGCCGAAGAGCAATCCGCCGGCCGGGGGCGCGCTGGCCGCAAATGGCTCTCCGAGAAATCCGCAGGCATCAACTGCACCATCCTGCTGCGTCCACCGATTTCTCCCGCGCTGGCGCCCCTGCTCACCCTGGTGGCCGGCGTGGCCGCGCACGACGCGGTGGCCGAGGAAACTAATCTGAGTCCAGACATCCGCTGGCCCAACGACCTGCTTCTCAACGGGCGAAAGTTCGGCGGGATTCTCACCGAGATGCGCGCCGAACCGGACCGCATCCACTATGCGGTGGTAGGAATCGGTATCAACGTCAACCAGACCAAGATGCCCGGCGAGCTCGCGCCCATCGCCACTTCCCTGCGCATGGAAACCGGGGAAATCCATTCGCGTATCGAGGTGCTGGTTCGCCTGTTGCGGCGCTTCGATCGCTACTACAATCTTTTTCTGGCCCAAGGCGCTCCGCCCATCCTCGAACAGTTCGCCAGGGTTTCCAGCTACTACCAGGGGAAGCGGGTGCAAATCACCACCTTTCGCGAGACTTTCACCGGAACTACCGTGGGGCTGGAACCGAGTGGCGTGCTGCGCGTGCAACGCGATGATGGCCGCGGGATCGAGCCGGTGATCTCCGGCGATGTGATGGAGGCTCCCTGATGTTGTTGGTGATCGACCTCGGCAATACCAATACCGTGCTGGGCGTTTTTCGTGGCAAGCAGTTGGTCGCCAACTGGCGCTTGACCACCGCGCGCGACCAAACCGCCGACGAATACGGGATTCTTACCCGCGAGCTGTTCACCGTCGCGTCCCTCGAGTTCCGCGAAATTACCGGCGTGATCGTCAGCTCGGTGGTGCCGCCGCTGAATACCCGTCTCGCGGAAATGACCGTAAAATACTTCAACCTGAAGGCCTTGTTCGTGGAACCCTCGGTAAATACCGGAATGCCGGTGCTCTACGATAACCCCACCGAAGTAGGCGCGGACCGCATCGTCAACAGCGTGGCCGCGTTTGCGACGCTGGGCGGCCCGTGCATCAGCGTGGATTTTGGCACCGCGATCAATTTCGACGCCATCTCCGCCAATGGCGAATACATGGGCGGAGTCCTCGCGCCAGGCATCGGGATTTCCGCCGAAGCGCTTTTCTCGCGCGCGGCCCGGCTATTTCGCGTCAGTATCGAAGATCCCGGAAAAGTCATCGGCACCAACACCATCGCTTCCATGCAATCCGGTTTGTACTACGGCTATATCGATCTGGTCGACGGAATCATCGAGCGCATGAAAAGGGTTATGGGGCCTGATACCAAAGTGGTGGCCACCGGCGGCCAGGCTTCCCTGATCGGTCCCGGCTCGCGGCACATCGAAACCATCGACGAATTCCTCACTCTGGAAGGTCTGCGCATTATTTGGGAACGCAATTCCCCTGGGGCGGCGTCACCGGGGCGCGCGCGCCACTCCGCTCGGCCGCCGGCCGCGAGTTCACCGCGACGCAAACGAGGACGCTAGACGTTGGATCCGTTCAACTACTTCAATTACTATACGGAAATCGAAGAGCACTTCTGGCGAAAGCGCGGCGCGCACTTGCTGGTTTCGCCCGTGGATTGGGCGATCGTCGAAACCTGGCAGAAGTCCGGGATCCCCTTAGAAGCAGTGATCAAAGGGATCGATCGCGCGTTTGAAAGCTGGGGCCGTTCAAAGCGCGCCGCAGGCGGGCGGCAATTGAAATCGCTAGCCTACTGCGTCGATGCCGTGCTCGATGCCGCTGAAGAGGCCGCCGAATCCGCCGCAGGCGCCGGTCCATCGGGCGGACCTGCTTCGGACAGCGCCGCAAAATCAGCCGAAGAGCCCTTCACTCGCCAGCAGATCCAGCGCTTTTTCGAACGCAACGCCCAGCGCCTGGCCGCTGCGGCTGAAAAGCAAAGACCCGCGCATCCGGACTTGGCTGCGCGCCTGGCAGAGTTCGCCGCGCGTATCGGAGAACTGCGAACTCTTCTCGACACGCCCGGCCATCTGGACCTCGAAGATCTCGAGCGCCGCCTCTCCATCCTAGAAGAAAAGCTCACCGCCACATTGACCTCCCACGCCCGCGAGGACGTGATGCTCGAGGCCCGCCGTGAATTGGACCGCCAACTAGCCCCCTACAGGCGTAAAATGACGGCGGTGCAACTTGCCCAGCTTGAAAAGCAGTACACTCAAAAGCGGCTGTTTGAATCCTTCGGATTGCCAAGGCTGAGCCTTTTCTATCTGACCTGATCCGGCCTGCGGGGACCTTGTTCATGGAAGTTAAAATCGAGAAATTGATTTACGGTGGCGAAGGCCTGGGGCACGCCGATGGCGCGACTGTCTTTGTCCCGTACGTCTTGCCGGACGAAGTGGTAGCCATCGATCCGGTCGAACGCAAAAAGAAATTTATTCGCGGAAAATTAGAAACGATCGTCGTTCCGTCGCCCGCGCGGATCGCGCCGCGTTGCCCATATTTTGGCGCCTGCGGCGGCTGCCATTACCAGCACCAGCCCTACGATGCGCAAGTGCCGTCGAAAGCCGCCATCCTCACCGAAACCCTGCGCCGCCTGGGACACATCGAGTGGCCCGGCCCGATCCAAACCCACGCCGCGTCGCCGTGGGGATATCGCAATCGCGCGCAATGGAAGGTCCGCCCTCCGGAAAAGTCTGACCACAGCGATCAGCGTCGCCTCAGCGGCATCGGTTATTTTCGCGCCGGCTCTACGGCTCTGGTGCCTGTCGATCAGTGCGCCATTCTGTCACCTTTGCTCGAATCCACGCTGCGCACTCTGGATACCGCTCTGCGCGCGGGTGCCATTCCCAAATCGTTGCGCGAACTGGAAGCGTTCGCCGACGGCAAAGACCAAAAGCTGATTCTCAACGCTTCCTTCGTTGGATTCCCCTCCAACATTCCAGCGCTGGCCGCCAGCATCCGCGAGATGATCCCCCAAGCCGAGAGCATTCTGTTTCACGAGCCGGCCCGCGACCGCATGGAGCTCTTCGGTCCCGGTTTTCTCCGCTACGACACCGAAAAAACTTCCTACCGCGTCGGGCACATGTCGTTCTTCCAGGTGAATCGATTCCTGATCGACGAAATGGTCCGCGTAGTTACCGCTCCCCCGTTGGACACCAACGGGAAACGCCAGAAGCTCGCGCTCGATCTTTTCGCCGGAGTGGGCCTGTTCACTGTGCCACTCGCCGAACATTTCGACCGCGTCGTGGCCGTGGAGGCCAACCCCGCATCGGTGCGCGACCTCGAGTTGAACATCGACCTGGTCAATGGCACCGTGGAACCGCGCACCGCCGACGTCGAGGAATTTCTCTACAAGTACCGCGAAAATCCGGACCTGCTGGTGCTCGATCCCCCGCGCGCCGGCCTCGAGCCCGGCTCGGTGAACCGTCTCACCCACATGCGCGTCAAGCGCATCACTTATGTTTCCTGCGAGCCCTCCACTCTGGCTCGCGATCTCGCCGTTCTGGTCCAGTCAGGTTTCAGGGTCGAAGAAATCCATCTTTTCGACCTGTTCCCGCAAACCTTTCACATCGAAACGATTGTGAAGTTAGTTCGAGACAAATGAAACTTCCCGCACTGGGGATCGCGCCGTCGGGGCTCACCGATGGCCCGGGAATTTTATGCGCTCCGGGGAGATCAAAAAAAAGTAGAGGGCGCGCTGGTCGCCGAAAGCGCTCCGCTCCAAGCCGACTTTCTGAAAGTCCCCAACACGGCAGCAAGACATCCTCGACCGAGCCGTTCCTGGAAGCCGTCCAACCAAAACTCGCGGTAATCTCCGTAGGCGGATCAAATTCCTTCACTCACCCCTCGCCCGAAGTCATCGAGCGTTGCCAGTCGCTAGGGATGCACACGGTTTACCAAGTAGTGGAACATTTCGGACCTACCGCACCGACCGCGATGGCGCAGTCAGCGCCTGGACCGATGGAAACTTCCCGAAGTTCCAATCATTCGTAGAAGCTGCGCCCGGAGCGCAGACACACCCCGAGCCCGCTTCGGTTTTGAACATTCAGAAAATTTATCGACGACCGGGGGCGCTGAGTGAAGCGAAGCGGGTGCCCCAGGGTCCCGCTTTTACACCTGGGTTCTCTACGTTTTGACTTGATCTCGTTTTGCGTACCGCCGTCGTTGCCCGACACTAGCTACCGGTGTCGTCATCGCCGGCCGGCCCCGCCGAGTGTGTTCCCTTTCGCATACTCAGCGATCACCCGACGCGCCTCCGCTGCGTGCGACTCCAACACCAGAATCTCCGGCCCATGCAGACCTTCCGGCGCCTCGCGCATTGGAAATGGATCGGAAGAAACAGACCCGGGAGAAGAGATGCCCGCGCTCTCCAAAAGGCCTCGAATTACTACGGCTTCTGTGGCCGTTCCGGCAGTATGCACAACGACAACGCGATCTTGGTGAGGGTCATTTGTCATGTACCGTACTATTGCACGGCCTCGTTGCGCAGGTCCATAATCTTCACATGAATACTCCAGGGTTCATGCCGGAAGCTCCGAAGCACGTTCCGACCCCAGAAGAAATCGACGACGAGAGCCGCAAGATGCGCCGCCTGCGAGTCGTCGTGAATCTGGCGCTGGAATCCATAGCCGCAGGAGACATGACCGCAGAAGAAGCCGCGAGAATGTCCGCAGCGACCCGCCGTATCGCCCTAGAAATGTTCCCCGGCAAAGAAGTGGCCTACGACCTCTTATACCGCCCAAAGTTTCAGCGCGTCATGCACGCCGTCTATCGCCTGCAGTAGCTCTTGCAGTCTGCCGTAGGTTTTGCAGTTGCCGGTGGGTCCCCCCACTCGTTGGGTTTACGTGGGGGTTCTGACTCATGCTCTTTGCCTTTGCCGGTGGGTCGCTTCAAGGGTGGGGATTTTGACCTAGCCTCTACGGTTCGACGCTCTCATCTTTACCGGGAGCCCCACTCCCGGGTTCCGGGCAGGGTGGGCGTTCCGATTGACTCCAGCCGCAGGTTCTGACGCGGGGTGTCGAATTTCGCTTCTGCCTTTTGCTGGTGCCCTGCACCTCGTCTTTACGTGTGGGGTTTTTGGCTTAGCGTCTACGAAGCTCTTCGATTCCGCAGCGACCCCTATCCCGCCCCGGCCACCAACATCCGCGCCACCAACAACATCACCCCCACCATAAATCCAAGCGCCGCCTGATACTCCCGGTTCCGCCCATACTGATCCCAGGAAAAAAGTTGGCGCCCCTCGCCCGCCCCGCTAGCTCCACCCCTGCTCCGCGGCGCCCGCGGAAAAAACAGTGGCACCCGCGCCGCGTACTCGTCGAACGCCTCGCCATGTTTCCGCCGCAGTTCGCCTTCTTCGCGCCGCATCACCGCCGGATAGAAAATCGCGTAGTACCCCACAATCAGTGCAGCCGCAAACCAAGAATGGCTGGCGACGGCGAACCCGCACACCAGCAAAAAACTCCCGAAGTACAACGGATTGCGGGTCCACGCGTACGGCCCGGACACCGTCAGCTCTTCCTGCTTGTGCAGGTGCCCAGCAGCGGCCGCGCGCAGCAATAGTCCCAGCAGCGCCAGCGCCATGCCCCACAACAGCGATTTCACCGTAGGCAGGGCCAGCCATAGATACAACGGCGCCAAGGGATATCCCAGGCGCACCCGCCAGCGTGCCAGAAACCCGTTGCGGTCCGCCACTACGCCAGCCTCAATCTTCGCTTTACCGCTTCGACCACCTGATCAACCGTAATCGATAACATCGCCGTTGAATGCGACGTACCCCGCTCGTAAGTGGTTTCCTCCGGCCGCGCATTCCGCACCACAATATTCTCCGCGCCGTACGGGCCATTTCGCGCGGGGTCGGTAGGGCCAAACAATCCCACCACCGGCGTGCCCAGCCCGCTGGCCAGATGTAGCGGACCCGTGTCCCCGGCCACGAACAATTTCGCGCGCCGCAGCACCGCCATCAATTGCGGAATATTCATTTCCAGCAGCACCGGCTTCGAATCTCCCGCCGCACCAACCACCTGGTCCGCCAGTTCGCGCTCGCCCGGACCAAAGCTCACCACACCTCGCCATCCATACTTCCGATTCAGCTCGCGATGCAACTCGCCGTAGCGCTCCGCCGGCCAGCACTTCGACTTCCACCCGCCCCCCGGGCTGAACGCAAGAAAATCCGTGAGCGAATTTTTCGCCAATTCCGTGGCGGCCCAATCCTCAGCTTGCTCACCAATCGTCAGCGCAAACCGCACCACACCTGCCTTGGCGCCCGCCGCCGAGGCCAGCGAAATATTTTGATTCACTTTGTGAACTCCCTGGGGCGCGACTGGATGGTTGTAGAGCAGCGCCGCGAGTCCTTCGCGCGCATGATCGCGGTCGAAACCAAACCTCCGCGGCGCGCCCGAGGCGTATGCCAGAATTGCCGACCGATAAAGCCCCTGAAAATCCAGCGCGGTGGTGTATCCTCTGGCACGAAGCTGCTGGACGCATCCCGCCATCTGCGACAAATCACCGCGATCGATTTCGATTACGTTGTTCAGGTCCGCGTTTCCGTGCAATAGCTCGCGCCACTTACGGTCGACCAACCAGTCGATCTGCGCGCCGGGAAAGGAATCGCGAAGGCACGCCGCTGCAGGCAGGGTGTGAATGATGTCGCCCATCGAACTGGTTCGCACCACCAGGAAGCGGTCTTCAGCCATCGGCGCGGTCGCGCACGGAGGCGATCAAATCGCGCGTGGAGTGATTTTTCGGATCGCCGGTAATCGCTACTCGAATCCCTAGCCGTGCCGCTACTTCGCGCTCCGGCACCGTTTCAGCCGTGTAGTCGGTTCCTTTGGCGTGGACCTCGGGGCGCAGCGCGGTCAACAGCGGTTCCACGTTGAGTTCGTCGAAAATAGTCACGTAGTCCACCGCGGCAAGCGCCGCAACCAACTCCGCACGCGCCATCTCCGGCAGAATCGGCCGGCCACGTTCCCTTCAGCATCCGCGTGCTGGAATCGGAATTAACTCCCACCACCAGCAAATCGCCTTCTTGCTCTCGCCGCCGCCAGATACCGGACGTGCCCGACATGCAAAATATCGAAGCATCCGTTGGCGAAAACGATGCGCCGCCCTTTTCCCCGCTCGGCGGCCAGCTCCTCCACCAGCGCTCCACGGCTCAGAATTTTTTCCCGCGTGTTCATCCCGGATTGCACTTCCGCTGCGGTGACGTCGGCGCGCAACGCCGCTTCTAGTTCCGCGCGGGTCACCGTCGCCGTGCGCCGCTTCATCACCACTATTCCCCCGGCGTAATTCGCGATGTGCGCGGCCTCCAGGTAAGTCGCGCCGGCCGCCAGCGCCAGGGTGAATACCGCAATCACCGTATCGCCCGCGCCGGTAACGTCCACCGTTTCGTCGGTGCCATGGATCGGAATGTACCGTGAAGAATTCCCGCGCTCAAAGAGCGCCATGCCGTCCTTGCCGCGGGTCACCAGCAGCGCAGCCAACCCGAACTGGGTAAGCGTCCTTCTTCCCTAGCGCGTCGAGGCGTTGAATGTCGTTGCCAATGCGCGTGTGAAACAGCGATTCAAGTTCCGCTTCGTTCGGTGTCGCCGCGGTGATTCCCGCTTTCCGATAGTCTCCCAGCGAGTACCGCGAATCGAGCGTGACGATCGGCGAGCGCAACTTCGCCGCCAGTTCCGGCGTGGCCGCGCCGAATCCGTAGTCCGAAATCAAGCACGCGCTCGCGCCCCGCACCCGCTGCCCCGCCTTTCTGCGCCAGCGAGCGCTGCCGCTTTTTGGAGAGCATCGACGCCGGTTCCCGGTCCACGCGCAACACCTGCTGCTCGGTGGTGTGCGTCCATCCGGCAAAAAACCGCGACTTGGTCGGCGTAGTCCACCCCGGCACGCGCATGATCCCCGACGTTTCCACGCCTTTGCCGCGAAAATAGTCGAGCAGGTTGCGGCCGCCTAGCATCGTCGCCCACCGCGCCCACCGGCCGCACGCGCGCCCCCAAATCCACCAGATTATTCACTGCGTTCGCGCCGCCGCCGGGCCGCACCTCGGTCTGGCGATGCCGCAAGATCAGCACCGGCGCTTCACGCGATACTCGCGAAATTTCCCCGGAGACGAATTCGTCCACCACAAAATCCCCCACCACCACAATCGTCTGGCGCGGGAACGCACTCACCAAATCGATCAGCCGCGCCAGATCCGGGCTCGAATCCGGCAGACAGGAGCTTGCACCACAATTTCTTTCGCTGCGTTTGGCGCTCACGGGCGATCCTTCAATATCAGATCGACGGCCTCAGCCAGATTCTCAACGAGTTGTCAGGCTGGCGCGGCCAGCTAGCATGATGCCACTCGTAGTCGCCGCGGCCATAACCGGTCAGCACAAAAATACTCCGGCAACCGCCGGCGTGCCCCAGCGCGACGTCCGAGTAACGGTCGCCTACCACCGTGGAACCCTCGATTTGCAGGTTGTGCTCCCGCGCCGCCTGCTCCAGCATTCCCTACTTCCGGCTTGCGGCAGGTGCAGCCATCGGCGCGCACGTGCGGACAGATAGTAAACGCCGTCGACGTGCGCTCCCGCCGCGGCCAGCTCGTAGCGCATCCTTTCGTGGATACTCGCCACCAACTCCTCGCCAAAATATCCGCGCGCCACTCCCGACTGATTGGTCACCACGATCACCGGAATCTCCGCCTCGTTCAACCGGCGTATCGCCGCCGCAGCGAACGGAAACATCTGAAAGCGGGAAATGTGGTTGGCATAGCCGTATTCTTCGGAGATCGTGCCGTCGCGATCGAGAAATACTGCGCGGCGCTTCTGGCGCTTCACTCTGTCGGCTCAGGCCCCATTCATATTCTCCAGAGCGAGCAGCGCCGCGGCGTACACCGCGTCCACTTCGATTCGCTCCATGCAGCGATGGTCGATCGGGCAGTGCCGCAAAAAGCACGGACTGCACGATACCGTCCGGCCGAACCAGACACGCGATTGCGGCTGAGCGGCGCGGTTCCGTCCGGATCGGTCGGCCCAAAAATCGCCACCACCGGCAGAGCCCGCCGCCGCGGCAACGTGCATCGCGCCGGAATCGTTGCCGATGAAAAGGCTGCACGCGGCAAACAGAGAAGGAAGGTCACCGATGGTCGTCTGGCCGGAAAAATTGACGGGGCTATGTCGCATGCGGGCGGCGATGCGTTCGGTGGTTTCGCGTTCCGAAACCGTTCCGAAAAGTATCACATCGGCGTCGCAGTCAGCAATCAAGCGATCGCCGAGCTCCGCGAAACGCTCCGGCGGCCAGCATTTTGCCGAGCCGTATGCCGCGCCCGGACCAAAGGCGATCCGTAACTTTCCTTTGCGTGCACCCGCCGCCTGCAATCTTTCGCGCGCTGTCTCGATCGCCGCGGGCGCGATGGGCAACAGAATTTCATCGATCTGCGGCAAGGCGTCGATCCATCCCGACGCGCCGCAGCAATTCGAGGTAGTAATTCACCTCATGATCGGGAATTTCGCCCGCCTTCGGGACAGCGACGGCCCGCGTCAGCAGAACGACTTCGCCCATCTCGCGCGTATCCGATCCGCTCGGGAATTCCGGCGCGCCACGCAATCCAGGCGGCGTGAAAGGAATTGGGGAAAAGCATCGCGCGATCGAACCGTTTGCTGCGAATTTCGCCGAGTGCCCGCGAATGCCCGGCGCTCGCAGCCCGCTGCTGGCAGAACGATGCGGGAATCGCAGAGCCCCGCATGCGAGTACAAATCGGCCACCCCCGGCCGCGCCAGCACCGTGATTTCAGCGTCCGGCCAGCGGGTCCGAATCGCACGCAACGCGGGGATCGAAACAATCGCGTCGCCCACCCAGTTGGTCGCGCGTACCAGAATTTTCATAGCTGGCCGCTTCCGTAGCGGCTCCCCGCGAGTGTCGATTGGATCGCCTCCCAATAGCCCGCCGGATCGTTCAGCTCGAACTCCATGGCGCAGAAGCACAACGGGATCGCAGGCAGCCGGAGGTCATCCAAATTAAACAGATCTTTCTCAGTGCACAGCAGAGCGTCCGCTCCCGCGGCACTCGCCGCCCTTTCCAAATGCCGCATGTCCGCTGGGGAATATCGATGGTGGTCGCGAAAAAAGAAGTGCCCCGCCACCGGAATCTCCGCGTGATGGAGATCGGCGATGAATCCCCGCGGATTCCCGATTCCGCAGAACGCAAAGAATTTCCGGGCGCCCGCAGTCGGCGAGCCGGTGCCGCCTGGCGCACCGCGGGGGTAAGGTTGGGGCGCCGCCATCTTCACGGTGGCATAAAAAATAGGCGACTGGCTGTATCGCCGCACCACCGTTTCGATCGCCGGCGAGTGCGGAACTGCGCGTGATCACCACCACGTCCGCGCGGCGCAGCGCCGTCTTAGGCTCCCGCAAATTTCCCGCAGGCAACAGTTGACCGCCACCAAATGGCTCCAGCGCATCGATCAGCACGATATTTACGTCGCGAGCGAGTTGCAGGTGCTGCAAACCATCATCCAAAACGAAATAATCGGCCCAGGGCTCGAGTTTACTCCCACTCGCAAAGCGGTCGGCGCCAACGGCGATCCGCGCGAATTCCTGCGGCAGCCTGGATTCCATTAGCCGCGCCTCATCGCTACGAATTTCGCCGACCTTCAGCCCGCCTCTCTCGCCCAACCCACCCACCCGCACTCCCTTGTATCCGCGCGTCAGAATTCCCACTCGCTGCCCCTGCTCCGCAAATCGTTGCGCGATCCAAATCACCATCGGAGTCTTCCCGGTGCCCCCGATGGTCAAGTTGCCCACGCAGATCACCGGTTTCTGCAGCCGCCGCTGCGAAAACCACCCGCGGCGATACGCCCACCCGCGAACTCGCGCGCCCAACCCGTACAACAACGACGCCGGCCACAGCAGCATGCGCGCCCGATTCATTGCAGGCCGCCATGCTCTTCAAGAATCGCAACAATCCGCTCCAGCGATCGCGCCGTCGCCCCGCGATTGCTCTCGACCAACTTTCGCGCCGCCCCGCCCATCCGCTCGCTCAGCCCGTGATCCTCGATCAGCCCCATCCACGCCTTACCCAAACTCTCGCCCGCTAGACACCTGCACTCCCGCGCTCTGCTGCAAAAATTGCCCAGCCATGTCGCTGAAATTTTCCATCGAGCGTCCAAACACCGGCGGCAGCTTCCACCACGCAGGCTCCAGAATATTGTGCCCGCCGCTAGCCACCAGCGAGCCGCCGATAAATACCGCGTTCGCCAGCGAATAAATCCCGGCCAGTTCCCCGATGGAATCCAGCAGCACCACGTCGGCCGCCTCATCGAGCGACGCGCTCAAATCGGTCTGGCTCCGCCGAACCACCTTCCAACCGTTTTGCGTGGCGATCTCGGTCGCGGCATCGAAGCGGTCCGGTTTGCGCGGCGCCAGCACCAGCAGGGCGAAGTGCCACCGGCGCTGCACGATGTCAAAAGCGGCCAGCACCGATTCCTCCTCGTCCGCTACCACGCTTCCGGCGACCAGCACCGGCCAGCGCTCCTGCTGCTGAATCTGCAATCGCAGCCAAGCGCCGAATTCTCCCAACTCCGGCGGATCGCTGTCGTACTTAAGGTTACCCGTCACCTCGATCGAGTCTTCCGGCGCGCCCATCTCCCGCAAACGTTGCGCCGCCTGGTCGCTCTGCGCCAGGAACGCACAGGCACTCCCCAACGCTGATTCGTACAACGCTCCAATCACCGGCTTGGCCAGCCGGAACCGCCCAAACGATTTCTTGGAAATCCGCGCATTCACGAAGACCGCTGGAACATTCCTCCGCCGTAGCTCGCGCAGAAAATTCGGCCATATCTCGGTTTCCAAAATCAGCACGATAGATGGCTGGATCGCGCGCAACACCCGGCGCACGCACCACGTCCAATCGAATGGAAAATAGAAAACGCCGTCGGTGAACTTCATTCGCGCGCGCGCCAACTCCTGCCCGGTAGCCGTGGTGGTAGAAACGAATATCATCCGGAAGGGATACTTCTCCCGCAGCCGCAACGCCAGCGGACCCGCCGCCAGCACTTCCCCCACCGACACGGCATGAATCCAAATCGCTCCTGGCTTGCCCGAGGCGCGCGACACCAGCTGCGCAGGCAGCCGTCCAAACCGCTCCCGCAAATTCGCCAGGTATTTTTTCTTGCGCAGCCCCTGCACGAGGAAATACGGTGATAGCAGCACCATCGCCGCCGCGGTCAACAAGCTGTAGAGGAAATACATTTCGGTTGCGCCGCTCCGGCCGCGCGCCCAATCATCGCCACGCCGCGGGAAGCAAACGCGGTATTATAGCGGCACGCCCCTCTCGCCATGCACTCACAACTTACACGAGCGCGCCGGCATCACATCGCGGGGAGCAGAAACCGCGTCCACTACGGAGCCCCAACGCACCCATGAAAACTCAGCGCATCATCGTATTCACGGCCGGTATCGCCGTCCTGCTGGTCACTCCCGCGCCATCCCGTTGGCTCGGCCCCAGCGCAACGGTCGACGCCCAGTCTCCTGCTCCTTCCGGCCCACTGGATCCCGCTACCCTGCCTAACCATGACAAACACGAAGGCCTGCTGATCGCCGCCGATCCCTACACCGACGTTGAACGCAGCAAGCAAACCTTCGGCAAAGACGATCCCGCCAAGGGCGGCATTGTTCCGATCGACGTCTATTTCCGTAACGACACCGATCAGGCCCTGCGCATCGAACTAAGCACCATCCGTCTCGAAGTCGATCCGCCGGACGAAGATCATCAAAAAGTCGCAGCACTCTCGGTGAAGGAAGTGGCCGTGCTGGTCGTCCATCCCCGCGGCCCGGCCGATCCTACGGTCACACGCAACCGCCTCCCCGTGCCGATCCCCATGCCCAAGCACGACAAGGCGGTCGAGAAAGCTGCCGCGGCCTTGCAGGCCTTTGCCTTCGATTCCGACGTTCTGCCGCCACACTCCACCCTGCACGGCTTTTTCTTTTTCGACCTTGGCCGCGACATGTCTATGATGCGTTACGCCGAGCTGTATATCCCCGACGTCAGCATCATGAACGGCAACAAGCTGCTGATGTTCTTCGATATTCCGCTCCAGCCCACCAACAAATAATTTCGGCAATTTGCCGAATCCTTCCGGCTCGGCTAAAATTCATCTGCTTCCCTTCGATCCCAATGACCCTTCTCAACGAACTCAATTCGCAACAAGCCAACGCCGCTCGCCACACCGAAGGACCGCTGCTGGTCTTGGCCGGCGCAGGCACCGGCAAGACCCGTGTGATCACCTATCGCATCGCCCACCTGGTGGCGCAAGGCGTCCCGGGGAGCGCGATCCTCGGCGTCACCTTCACCAATAAAGCCGCCGAACAAATGCAGCAGCGCATCACCGACTTGTTGCGCTCCACCGGCAACGATGCTTCCGGCATTTGGCTCTGCACTTTTCACTCGCTGTGCGCCCGGCTGATCCGCCGCGAATCCGCGGCGCTCGGACTTCCGCGCGATTTCGCCATCTACGACGACTCCGACCAGACCGACGTGGTGAAACTCACTCTGGCCGAGATGCAACTCGACGACAAGGATTTCCCTCCACGCGCGGTCCTCTCGCGCATCAGCTACGCCAAAAATCATGGAATCGATCCCCGGGATCTAAAACTCGAAGCGCGCGGCAAAGCCGACAAGGACATGGCCAAGATCTACGAGCATTACCTCGCCCGGCTGCGCAAGGCCAACGCCCTGGACTTCGACGATCTGCTACTGCGCGGCGTCGAACTCCTCAAGCATCATCCGGAAGTTCGTGCCCGTTGGAACGAGCGCTTCCACTACATCCTGGTGGATGAGTTTCAAGACACCAATCGCTGGCAGGAAGAATTGGTCAAACTGCTCGCCGGCGCCCGCCGCAACGTCTGCGTGGTCGGCGACGAAGATCAATCCATCTATAGCTGGCGTGGCGCCAAGAGCGGCAGCTTCCAGCGCTTCCTGAAAGATTTCCCGGATGCTCGCACCTTCCGCTTGGAAAAAAACTACCGCTCCACCCAAACCATTCTCGACGCTTCGGGCGGCCTGGTCGCCAAGAACACTGGGCGCCTGGGCAAAAATCTCCGCGCCGCAGGCGAAGCCGGATCGCTGATCAAGTTTTTCGAGGCCAACGATTCCAGCCTTGAAGCCGAATACGTGTGCCGCGAAATCAGAAAGTTGTTGGACGACGAGCCCAAAGCGCACATCGCCGTGCTTTACCGCACCTCCGCTCAATCCCGTTCTTTCGAAGAGGTGCTGCGGCGGATGGCCATCCGCTATCGCGTGGTCGGGGGCTTCAGCTTTTACAAGCGCGCCGAAATCAAGGCCGCGCTCTCGTACCTGCGCCTCGCCTTCCATCCCGAAGACGATGTCGCGCTGCTGCGGGTTCTGAATAGTCCGCCCCGCGGCATTGGCAAGACCACTATCGACGCTCTGCGCGCCTCCGCTCAGGCCCGCGGCACCACGCTGTGGGACGCGCTCATCGGCGAAGACGCAGCCACCCTCAAATCCCGCGGCGCACTGCGCGCCTTCCGCGAACTCATCGAATCCGTTCAGCCCACCGCGGCCAGCGTTCCCCCCGCGGAGTTGATGCGCAGCATTCTCCATCGCACCAATTACATCGACTGGATCGAGCAGCAGGACCGTACGGAGCACACCACCCACGCCGACAACGTCCGCGAACTGGTGAACGCCATCGCCGAAGCCACTGAACGCGGTGAAACTTTGGACACCATCCTCGATCGCGCTGCGCTGGTAGCCATGAGCGACGACTACGACGAAGAAGTGACCGTCTCGCTGATGACTCTCCACAGCGCCAAGGGGCTGGAATTCGATGCCGTGTTCCTCGCAGGCCTCGAAGAAGGCCTGCTCCCGCATTCCCGCTCGCAAGACCAACCCGAAGACATCGAGGAAGAGCGCCGCCTCTGCTACGTCGGCATGACCCGCGCCCGAAAATTACTTACCATCTCCCGCGCCCAGTATCGCCGCACCTACGGCGAGGAGCGCCTGCGCGCCTCCATGCCGTCCCGATTCCTGCGCGAGATCCCTCTAGAATTAATGGAAACCGTCACCGGCTCGTTGGGCGAGCCAGGCGAAGTCCGCCGCTACGAACCAGTAGAAGGCTATTCGCAGTATCGGTCGATGCCCCAGCGCCGCAACACCCCCAGTCGTGGCGGCTCCAGCTACGGTTCCGGCTCCGGCGCAGCCTACGCCCCCGCCCGCGGCTCCTCCGGTTCGCGTCGCACCAGCAATCCGATGATCGGCCGCCGGGTCCGCCACCCCACCCTAGGCATCGGCACCATCCTAGCCATCGACGGCGACGAAGAAGATCGCACCATCACCGTAAGCTTCCAAGATCACGGCACCAAAAAACTAAAAGAAGCCTACGCCAACCTAGCCTTCGCCTAATCTCTTCCGCCTCTGCGCCTGTGTGCTTCGACGGTTCGATGTTCTGGGCAGTGGAACTAGTAGTTGAAGGTGGGTGCCCGACTCGTGGCCCACCCGTGGGTTTTGGGCCTGGGTTCTTGACGTACGGTTCGACGTTTTTTGCGCTTCCGTTGACCTCGCTGGATTCCGCCTAGCAAACTCATTGTATCTCGAGCACGAGAAGGCATACCATGGCCGGGTTAGAGCCCAAATTAGTTAAGCTTTTGGTCAAAAAGTAAAACGGGAGGACGAGATGCCCAACGTCCTGCGTGATACTCGTTTTGGTTTCCGCCTACTGCGCAAGAAACCGGGCTTTGCAGCCGTGGCCATCCTCGCCCTCGCGCTCGGTATCGGCGCGAATACCGCAATCTTCAGCATCTTCTACGCAACCTTGATCGCGCCCTTCCCGTATCCGCACCCCAACCAATTAGTAGTGGTGTGGTCCCAAGTGCACGGAGACAAGGACGCCGTTTCCGCCGGTGACTTTCTGGATTGGCAGCGCGAAAGCAAAGTCTTCCAGATTCTGGGAGGAGTGGCTGGCGATTTTTTCAACCTGTCCGCCGGCGCGCGCCCGGAACAAATTGAGGGCAGCTACTTATCCCCAGGTTTCCTGGACCAGTTAATTGGTGACAAGCCTTTCATGGGCCGCTATATCCTCCCGGAGGATGCGGTCCCGGGCAAAGATCACGTGGTGATCATCACCCATAAACTGTGGCAACAGCATTTCGGCAGCGACCCCAACATTATCGGCAAGCAGATTCACCTCAACAGCGATTTGTACACCGTAATCGGCGTCGAACCCCCGGGCCAGCCAGACCGGTTGGGCCGCCAGCTAGTTGTACCGCTGGTGTTCAAAGCAGATCAGCTCAACCACGATTTTCGTTGGATCGTTGTTCTGGGCCGGTTGAAGCCGGGCGTGACCATTGCCCAGGCCAACGCGGACATGAGCGTAGTAGCCCAGCATCTCGCGGAGGCCTATCCAAAATCGGATAAAGGATGGACGGCGACCGTCGAGCCGCTGAAGAACGATTTCCTTAATCGCGACGTCAAATCCGGCCTGTGGCTCCTGCTCGGAGCGGTGGGCTTCGTATTGCTGATTGCGTGCGCCAACGTCGCCAACCTGCTGCTCGCGCGCGGCACTGCGCGTCAAAAAGAAGTAGCGGTGCGAGCGTCGGTGGGTGCCTCGCGCCGGCAGCTCTTTAGTCAGTTCCTCACCGAGAGCCTGGTTCTCGCATCGGTAGGAGGCGTATTGGGCATGGCCCTGGCGTGGGTCCTGGTGAGAACCATGCTCGCCTTCATGCCGCCGAACATGCTCCTGTCCGAAACCGATGTCCACATGAGCGTTCCGGTTCTGCTTTTCACCGTGGCTGCAACTGTGCTCGCGGGCGTCTTATTCGGTTGCGCCCCCGCGTGGCAAGCGGCAGGCATGAATTTGAACGAGGTATTAAAGGAAGGCGGAAGGTCCGCGCTCGGCGCCGGACGGCATGGCTTGCGGCGCAGCCTGGTGGTGGCCGAATTCGCCTTGGCGCTCAGCCTACTGGCCGGAGGCGGACTCGCACTGCACAGCCTGTGGAATGTCGCGCATGTTGACCTCGGCTTTCGCAGCGATCATTTGCTCACTTTCAATCTGCCGGTCGCACCAAACCGCCTGAGCGACCCGCCACAAATCACGAATTTCTACCGCCAACTTCTCGAGAAGATCCAGGCGCTGCCGGGCGTGGTCAGCGCATCCGCCTCCGAGGGCATGCCCCTGCAGGGCGTGAACTTTGGTGCGCCTTTTCAAATTGCAGGCAAGGAAGTCTCGGACATGTCCCAGCGCCCGATGGCCGGTTTCAACATGATTACTCCGCAATACTTCGAGGTATTTGGGATTCACATGGAACAGGGCCGAACGTTCACCGATCAGGATTCCGCCGGCGCTGTGCCCGTCGCGATCGTCAATCAGACCTTCGCCAAAGAATTCCTCTCCGGTGTTGATCCGTTATCCCAGCGCATTGTGGCCGAGCAGTTAGTTCCCGGGGTCACCAAGCGGGGAACTCCGATCGCATGGCAAATCGTGGGGGTCTACAAGAATTTCCACAACGGGGGGCCGAAGGGCGAAGGATTTCCCGAAATTGACGTGCCCTTCGCGCAGAGTCCCTGGCCGCAGGCGCAGATCGGCGTGCGCACCACCATCGACCCCGAGTCTGTGGGCAATAGCATCGCAGGCATCGTCCAATCCATGGATCCAGACCTGCCCTTGGGCAACCCCAGGACCATGGATCAGATCATCGACCGATGGTCGGCCGGGGACCGCTTCACAGGGCTTCTGTTTGGAAGCTTCGCGGCCATGGCCCTGCTGCTCGCAGCGGTGGGAATTTACGGTGTGATGTCCTTTGCTGTTGCCCAACGCACCCACGAGATCGGATTGCGCATTGCTCTCGGCGCCGCTCGCCGCCATGTGCTTGCCTTGATCATGAAGGAAGGGCTTCTGCTGGCCCTCGCCGGGTTCATCTTCGGCCTCGGTGGCGCCTACGGCGTGGGAAAAGCGATGCATAGTCTTTTCTACAACGTCGGTACGATCGACCTTGCCGCATTCAGCGCAGTGTCCGCGGCCCTGTTTCTCGCCGCGCTCTTAGCCTGTTTTATCCCGGCTCATCGAGCCACGTTGATCGATCCGATGCAGGCCCTCCGCGACGAATAAGCTCGAAGCACAATTCCAATCGTCCCGCCTGGTCAGTCCCAGATACGCTATGAGAGCCCACCGGAATCAAAGGTTGCACGTCCGACCCGCGCAAGGTACAGTGGCCTACTTTCCACCAGGGGTGACCGTGGACTCGCAGCTCTTCCGCACCAAGAGCATCGACCAACTCCTCAGCGACGCTGACGAACCGGAGCGTCGCCTCAAAAAGACCCTAGGCTGGATCAGCCTCACCGCCCTGGGCGTCGGCGCCATCATCGGCACCGGTATTTTTGTCCTCACCGGCACCGCCGCCGCTGGCGAAGACGTTCGCAATCCATCGCTGCTAAAAGCTCCTCTGTTGGACGTTCTCCTGCACGGCAGCCATGCCCTCGGCGTCCACGGACGCCCCGGCGCCGGTCCCGGAATCGCTCTCTCCTTCCTGTTGGTGGCCATCGTCTGCGGATTCGCCGGTCTGTGCTACGCCGAACTCGCCTCGATGATCCCTATCGCGGGCAGCGCCTACACTTACACCTACGCCACCATGGGCGAACTGGTCGCCTGGATCATCGGCTGGGACCTGATTCTCGAGTACGCGGTTTCGAACATGGCCGTAGCTGTAGGCTTCTCGGGCTACGTCAACAGCCTCATGGACTCAGTCGGCATCCATTTGCCCGCTCACCTGGCCGTTCCCGCATACGCCCCTGGCATCGGCTGGCATGCCAACTTCAATATCGTTGGATTTCTCATCGTGATGGTGCTCACCGTGGTTCTGGTCCGCGGAATCCGCGAATCCGCCGGCGCCAATAACGCCATGGTCGGCATCAAGCTCCTCGCCATCCTGATCTTCATCATCTTCGCCAGCCACCACATCAAGCCCATCAATTACCATCCCTATTTCCCCAACGGCTGGCAAGGGGTGTTGACCGGCGGCGCGATCGTTTTCTTCTCCTACATCGGCTTTGATTCCGTCTCCACAGCCGCCGAAGAATGCAAGAATCCCAAGAAGGATCTGCCCCTGGGCATTTTGTTTTCTCTCGGAATCTGCGCGTTTTTCTACGTAGCGGTGGCCGTGGTGCTCACCGGCATTCAGCACTGGAGTTTGCTGAATAACGATGCCCCCGTCGCCAACGCGCTGCACTCGATCGGCCTGGTGCGCGTCGAGTTCTGGGTCACCATCGGCGCGCTGATGGGGATGATCTCCTCGCTGCTGGTCTACCAACTCGGACAAGCCCGGGTGTGGTTCGCCATGTCCCGCGACGGACTGCTGCCCAAAGCTTTCTCGAAGGTGCATCCCACCCACCGCACCCCGCACGTGGCCACCTGGGTGGCCGGCATTTTTGTGGGAATCCCCGCCGGAATTTTCGATATCGGAACCCTCGCCGATCTCTCCAATATCGGCACGCTCTTTGCCTTCGTGTTGGTCGCCGTCGCCGTGCTCATTCTCCGCAAGACTCAGCCCAACCGCGCGCGCGGCTTCACCGTTCCCTTTTCTCCCTGGGTGCCGATGCTTTCGTTGCTGTTTTGCTTCATACTGATGGCGAGTCTGACGGTGGAAAATTGGATACGGTTCTTCGTCTGGCTGGCGATCGGGCTGGTGCTTTATTTCTGCTACGGGCAAAAGCGCAGCCAGCTCGCGCATCCTTCCACCGGAGGCCCAACGTCACCGGGAGGAGCCGCTTGATTCGTCGCGGTAGTCGCCGCTATTCGTCAATGTGCGCCACCCTGGCGCTAGCGGCTGCGGTAGTCGGCATCGCTTCTGTCGCCTTCAGCTGGGGCGATAGTGGCCACCGGGTGATCGTCAGCAAAGCCGTAGACACCCTACCCGACGAGATGCGCCCCTACTTCGAGGCCAATAAGCAGTACCTGATGTTGCGCGTCACCGAGCCGTCGCAGGCCGCGCTTACCTCGCCGGTCGAGCGCCAGAACCAGTTCATTCATCTCGACCATTACGGCAACTTTCCCTTTACCGCACTGCCCCGCGATTACAAAGCCGCTGTGTCCACCTTTGGAAAGCATTCCCTCACCGTCCAGGGGCTGTTGCCGTGGCAGATCGGCGTTTATAGCCAGAAGCTCACCGACGCTTTCCGTGCCCACACCTGGGACGAGGTCCGCGCCAACGCCGCGCTTCTGGCCTTTTATGTCGGGGAAGCTCACGATCCTTTCAAAACGACAATGAATGAAGAAGGCAAGCTTTCGCTGCAGCCCGGCGTCAACGTTCGCTTCGATAAGAGCCTGGTCGACCGCTACTCCCAATTTTTTTACATCCATCCCAGCGCCGCCGCCTATATTCAGGACCCCACTGACCACGCCTTCGAAGCCTGCATGAATGCTCACGCCATGCTCGAAAGCATTCTCCTCGCCGATCGCCGTGCCCGCGCCGGCCTGGCCGACTACACCGACGAATATTACGACCGCTTCTACCAGCAAGCGGGCAACATCCTGGCCCAGCAGATCTCCGACTCAGCCGCTGACGTAGGATCGTACTGGCTAACGTCCTGGACCAACGCCGGAAAACCCGCATTACCCGCGCGCTGATCGCAAGTTTTTGACTTTGCTCCAAGCTTCCCTTTCCGAGCTTCTGTTTTTTGGGTTTTGGGGTTTTTGGTTCTAAGTCTTGGGTTTTGGTTCTGGTTCACGCTTCCGTTCTTTTGGCGTGCCCCGCTCTTGCCCGGTTCTGGGAAGGGTGGGCGCAGTTTGAAGTTCGAGCAATTCGAATGACCGATCACCCGCGCCTCCGAAAAGCCCTAGCCGCGCTGCCCAAGGCAGAGATTCACGTCCATCTCGAAGGCTCGATGTCCCCAGCCACCGTCAGCCAGCTAGCGGCACGCTACGGCGTACAAGCCTCCGAGCAAGAGGTCGCCGCGCGTTACCGCTACGAAGATTTTTTAGGCTTTATCGAGGCTTTCAAGTGGGCCACCTCCTTCCTGCGCACCCCGGACGACTACGCCCTGATCGCCCGCGGCCTAGCCGAGCAATTGCTCGCCCAAAACGTGATCTACGCGGAAGCCACCATCTCCGCCGGCGTGATGCTCTGGCGCAAGCAGGACATCGAGAAGAACATCACCGCGATCAACCAAGCCGCGCGCGAGTACCAGAGCCGCGGCCTGCAGCTGCGCTGGATTCCCGACGTAGTCCGCCAGTTCGGCGGCCAGGACGCCGTCGCAGTGGCCCGCCGCTGTGCAGGGTTGCAGTCCGAAGGCGTAGTTGCCTTCGGCATGGGCGGTGACGAGCTCGCCCTGCCCGCCTCGGACTATTGCCCGGCCTTTGACATCGCCCGCGACGCTGGCCTGCACATTGTCGTTCACGCCGGAGAAATCGGCGGCCCCGAGTCGGTCACCGAAGCCATCGAAGTCTTGGGCGCCGAGCGCATCGGCCACGGCATCGCCGCAGCGAAAGACCCTGCACTCATGGCCCGCCTCGCCGCCTCGGACGTCCCCCTGGAAGTTTGCCCCACCAGCAACCTGCGCACCGGCGCGCTCGCCAAGCAACTCGGCAAGCCCGCCGCCGCAATGTCTGACCACCCCGTCGCTACGCTCGTTGCAGCCGGGGTCAACGTCACCATCTCGACCGACGATCCCGCCATGTTTGAGGCCGACTTAATCTCCGAATACATCCACGCCGCTGGGCTCGGCCTCGCGCCCAAACAACTCGCTCACATTGCTGAAGCCAGCTTCCGCGCCGCGTTCCTGCCCGACCACGAAAAAAACTCCCTCCTGCAGACTTTTCACGCCGCGCTCCCAGCCTCCGGGCTGATATAATCAGGTCATGAAAGCTCACGTATGGGTGATGCCCAAGAAAACCGTGCTAGATCCCCAGGGCCAAACCATTCAGCAGGCGCTAAAGTCGCTGGGCTACACTCAGGTGCAGGAGGTGCGCCAGGGCAAATTCTTCGTCTTGGCACTGGACGGCCTGGCCGCAGACGGCGCCAAGACCCAAGTAGAGAAAATCGCCCGCGAAGTCCTAACCAACCCGGTAATCGAGGAATTTCGCTTCGAAATCGTCGAATAGATTGGTCCCCGCCCTCTGCATCTTTCGCCACACCCCTCGCATCTCAAAATTGGCGCAATCCTTCGCTGTGCTAGTCTGCCAGTAGCTCTCGCGCATTGGGAAACGGGGCAATCCGAGCGATTCGACGTCGAGGAGACTTTCACCGTGTGTGGAATTGTCGGCTATATCGGTCCTAAACCAGTCGTCCCGCTGATCGTAGATGGCCTAAAGCACCTCGAATACAGGGGTTACGATTCCGCTGGCATCGCCGTGGTAGATACCGCAGGCACGCTCCAGCTTCGCCGCGCGTCGGGCAAACTCCGCAACCTCGAAGAGGCCCTCCGCAAAGCTCCCTTGGAAGGCGGAGTTTATGGGATTGGCCACACTCGCTGGGCCACCCATGGCCGGCCAACCGAAGAGAACGCTCACCCCCACCGCGATTGCTCCGGCGATATCGTCGTGGTGCATAACGGCATTGTCGAAAACTACCTGGAACTGAAGCATCAGCTAATCGCCGAGGGCCATAAATTCAAGACCGAAACCGATACCGAAGTCATTGCCCACCTCGTCGAAAAATATTCCGATGGCGGGACTCTGGAGAACGCCGTCTTCAAAACTCTGGCTCAACTCTCCGGCGTATACGCGCTGGTGGTGCTCTCCACTCGTGACAAGAACAAGATCGTTGCGGCTCGCATGGGCCCGCCGGTCGTCGTGGGCATCGGCAAAAACGAATACTTTGTCGCTAGCGACGTGCCGGCCTTGTTGGCGCACACCCGCGACGTTTTTTTTCTGGCGGACGGCGACATCGCCGTGCTCACCCCGCAGGGCGTTAAAGTGATGGGTCTTGACGGCCGAAAAGTGGACCGCCCCACCCAGCATATCGCCTGGGATCCGGTGATGGCCGAAAAGGGCGGCTACAAGCACTTCATGCAGAAGGAAATATTCGAGCAGCCTCGCGCCGTCCGCGATACCCTTCTCAACCGCATTTCCTTCGATACCGGCAAAGTCTTTTTGGATGAGATGGACATCACCGAAATGGAATTTAGAGAATTCCGGCAAATCAAGATCATCGCCTGCGGCACCAGTTGGCACGCCGGCCTGGTGGGCAAATTCCTGATCGAGCGCCTCGCGCAGGTCCCGGTAGAAGTCGACTACGGCAGCGAATTCCGCTACCGCGATCCGATCATCGCTCCGCAGACGCTGGTCATCGCCATCAGCCAGTCCGGCGAGACCGCCGATACCATCGCTGCGGTCCGCGAATCCAAGCAAAAGGGCGCGAAGATTCTCGCCATCTGCAACGTGGTCGGCGCGATGATTACCCGCGAGGCCAACGGCACCATTTACACCCACGCTGGCCCGGAGATCGGGGTGGCATCCACCAAAGCCTTCACCGGCCAAATCGTTGCATTGATCCTGATCGCGATGCATCTCGCGCAGGTTCGCGGAACGCTGCCGCAGGAAGACGCCAAGTCGTTGATGCAGGAACTGGCCAAGGTCCCGCACAAGATGGAATGGATTTTGCAGCACGATTCCGTTTGCGAAGATCTTGCTCGCCAGTTTTCCAGCTTCACTGATTTCCTGTATCTCGGCCGCGGGATTCACTATCCCATCGCTCTCGAGGGCGCTCTGAAGCTGAAGGAAATTTCCTACATTCATGCCGAAGGCTATCCCGCCGGCGAGATGAAGCACGGCCCCAATGCTTTGATCGATCAGAACCTCCCGGTAGTGGTCGTGGCTACCCGTGACGAAAACGATCCAGCGTCGATGACCCGTTACGAAAAGAGCTGCTCCAACATCCAGGAAGTGAAAGCGCGCGACGGCATCGTCATCTCCATCGTCACCGAAGGCGACACCATCGCCCGCGGGGCCTCCCAAAGCGTGGTGGTGGTTCCCGCGGTGCCGGAGATTCTGGCGCCCCTGCTGGAGATCATTCCCTTACAGCTTCTGGCCTATCACATCGCGGTGCGCCGCGGCTGCGACGTGGACCAGCCACGGAACCTTGCCAAATCGGTGACGGTCGAATAGTCTGGCGCTTGGGTAATCGAAATGTTTTTCCCAACCGTGCGCAAGACGGCGATCCTGTTTTCTTTGGCGGCGGTGTGCGGGTTGTGGCCTGCGCTCTCGCTCCGGCCGCACACCCGTTTTCAAGCCCCTTCCCCGCCCAGCGGTCCCGCTCATCTTGCCGCGATCCACGCCACCGGTTCGCAGCGCTGGACCTCCGACCAAATCGCCGCGAGCTGTGGCTTGACGCTTGGCCAGTCCGTCACCCGCGACGATTTTCAGGCCGCGGCAAACCGGCTCACCGAGTTGGGAACTTTTTCCAACGTGCAGTACCGCTTCTCCACGCTGCCCAAAGGCGCGGTGCTCGAATTCCAGGTAACCGACGGGCCGTTGATTCCGATTTCCTACGACAATATTCCCTGGTTTTCCGACGACGAGATTGCCGCCGCGGTTCACAAAGAGGTGCCGCTGTTCGACATGGAGGTGCCGAGCAAAGGCGCGCTGCTCGATTCCATATCTCAGGCCATCGTCAAACTTTTGGCCTCGAAAAACATTGACGCCAGCGTCGAGCACAGCGTGGTGCGGGCGATTACCACCGATCGAGACGTTCAGCGATTTCGCGTCGCAGGCGTTCCGGTCACCGTAAGCGCTGTGGAGTTCGACGATCCCATCGCACGGGAAAGCGCGGCCATTCGCGATCGTCAATATGATGTCGTGGGAAAACCATACTCGCGCCTGGCGCTTGAGCTCTTCGATTACGAGCAGGTGCGCCCCGTTTATCTGGCTGCCGCGATGCTGAGGGTAAAGATGGGAGAGCCGCAGGCGCGCCTGGACGCCTCCGCGTCGGGCGCCCCGGCCAACTCGATCCACGTGCTGCTCCCCATCGTTCCTGGACCGGTATTCAAGTGGGATGGCGTCACTTGGGCTGGTAACACCAAGATTCCTAGCGCCGCGCTCGACTCTTTGGTCAGCCAGGCCGGCCTAAAGTCCGGAGCGCCGGCCAACGGTTTGAAGATCCAAGCACTTTGGCAAAGCGTGGATACCGAGTATGGCCGCCTGGGTTATCTGGACGAGAAGTTAGACCCCGCGCCCCAGCTCGACGACCAAGCCGCCAAAGTTTCCTACCGCGCCTCGATCACCGAGGGCTCGCAGTATCACATGGGAAATTTGGTCCTGAGCGGACTCTCGGTAGAAGGCGAGAAACGCATCCGCGCCGCGTTCCGCCTGAAAGCCGGAGACCCCTTCGACCGCGCCTACTCGGACGAATTCATAGAAACCGGCGCGAGATTCGCCTTCGGCAACCTCCCCTTCCACTACGAAAAGCTAGGCCACTACTTCCAAAAGGACCCTGACAAAGGCACCGTCGACATCATGCTCGACTTCCAATAACTCGGACGGTCATCGCCCAATCGAAACATTGAGTTATACTCGTCTTCGCGATGAGCTTAACTCCCAACAATCTGGCTCGTGCCGACGTGAACGCGATGGCTCCTGCTGACGCCGGCGCCGCCATCGCCAAACAGGACCGCCTGTTCGATGGCCTCCGCTCGGTCGATTCCCTGCTGATTGCTTTTTCCGGCGGCGCGGATTCCGCCTACCTAGCCTGGGCTGCTCACACCGTCCTCGGCCCCAAAGCGCTAGCAGTGACCGCCCTTTCCGCAAGCTACTCCGGCCACGATCGCGAACAAGCCCTCGCCTTTGTCGGAGTCACCGGCATCCGTCACGAGTTCATCGAAACCCGCGAATTCGATAATCCGCTGTACTTGGCGAATCAAGGCGACCGCTGCTACCACTGCAAGGACGAACTCTTCGCGCGCATGGAGACTCTGCGCACCTCCCGCGGTTTTGCCTCGATCGCCTACGGCATCAACGCCGACGACACTCACGATTTCCGCCCCGGACACCGCGCCGCGCGCGAGCACGCCATCCTCGCGCCGCTGCTCGACGCCCAGCTCACCAAAGCCGAAATCCGTTTGCTGTCTCACGCTGCCGCGCTGCCTACCTGGGACCGCCCAGCATCGGCCTGCCTTTCTTCGCGCGTGCCCTACGGCACCGAGGTGACCCCGGAGTTGCTGGCGCAGATCGATCGCAGCGAATCCGTTTTGCGCCGCTGCGGTTTCCGCCAGTTCCGCGTGCGCGCTCACGGAAACCTGGCGCGGATCGAAATCGCCCGCGAGGAACTGCCTGGCGCCTTCGATCCAGCCACCTCCGCGCAAATTTCCGCTGGTCTGAAAGAAGCCGGGTTCACTTTCATCACTCTGGACCTGGAGGGCTACCGCTCCGGTTCGCTAAATATTTTGCTGAAGGCATAAAGGCAATCGTCAATCGTGCAGCCATCCTCCAACCTAACCCGGGTCCCGTTGCCGGACGGTTCTACGCGGTTATCTTTTCCGGGGGCCCCATTCTTCCCGGTTTTCGGAAAGGGTGGGTGTTCGGTCCTAGCGCTAGCCGCCCTCGCGACCCTGGCCCTGGCCGGCTGCGTTTCGATGCCCTCCGACGAAGGCAAATTCGAGCGCGTCCTCAACGTCACCGGGCCGGTGAGCCTGGAACTGGCTGCCGGCTCCGAGGATTTGAAGTTGACCACCGGATCTTCGAGCGCGGTGCACATCTCGGCAGAGTTCAGCGTGAAAGCGTGGAGCTCCGCCGAAGCCAACCGACGCGTCCGCGAACTCAGCGAACACCCGGCCATCGAACAACACGGCAACGTGATTCGCATCGGCCGCAACTCCTCTTCCGTCGGCAGCAGCGAATTCAAATATGAAATCGAAGTTCCCCCGGAAACCGAGCTGCGCGGCAGCACCGGCTCCGGCGACGTCGAGGTGCGTGGAATCAAAGGACCGGTGAATATCACCACGGGTTCGGGCGACGTTGCGCTTGCCGACGTGATCGAGCAAATTCAGGTGATCTCCGGCAGCGGCGACTTGGCCCTCTCCAACATCACCGGCGCCGTTCACCTCACCTCCGGCTCCGGCGACATGGCCCTCGAAAACGTCCATGGCGAAATTCGCGCCCGCACCGGCTCGGGCGATCTGAGTATCTCCACCCCCGGCGCCGCCGTAATCGTGGACACCTCGGGCGGCGATGTGACCATGACTCACGTTTCCGATGACCTGCGCGTGCACACCTCGTCCGGCAACATCACCGTCGACGGCAATCCCGGCGAACCGGATTACTGGGATTTGCACACCAGTTCCGGCGACGTAGTCCTGCACCTGCCCTCCAATCCCAGTTTCCGCCTGGAAGCGCGCACCGGTTCCGGCGAAATCGAAGCCACGATGCCATTAACCCTCGACGGCTCAGCCTCCAAACACGAAATGCGCGCCAGAGTAGGCGACGGCAAAGCCCGCGTAGAAATCCAAACCTCCTCCGGAAATATCAACCTTGAATAGCGCGGTCCCCGCCAGCCCGCGTAGCGCCGACGCCGGGTCGGCGTGGCACCGACGCTCCGTCGGTGCGCAGCCGTGCGGATCGCTTCAGCAGTAAAATCGTGCATCGACTTGCGATAGAATGGCCGATGCGTGACAAAAACCCACAATCGACTGACCCTTCGAAGCATGAAAAGTTAGTTCGGAGGCATCTGCGGAAACGGAGGATTGGTGATGATCCGGGAGCGCGCCCTTCAGGTTCTCTTGCTTTTATCGGGATTCGCTTGCTTGGCCGGCCTGTACCCGCTCACTGGCGCACTCCGTGACGGTGCGGCGTCAACGATCAACCGGCAGGACCAGATGATCCTCGCCATTTACATCTCGCTCGGCGTCTTCCTGCTGATCGCCGCCCGCAACCCGCGTCAGCATCGCAGCCTCATCCTTTTCGCCGGCTGGTCCACGCTTGCTCATGACAGCGTCATGATTCTGCAGGGCATCCAATACCACGATCTACGCAACGATCTGCTCGGCTTCGCCATGGTCGCGGTCATCGGTCTCGCTCTCATCGCCTGGAGTCCCGCAAATCAGGCGCCAGTATCCACTGCTGGCGCATAGCGCCGGTACCTTCATCTGTCTCGACTCAGACCGCGATTCGCCGGCCTACCGGAAACTTGGACGCGCCGGGAAAATCATTCCGAGCGAAGCGCTTGTATCACGTCAACGCGGGCGGCGCGTGCCGCCGGGAGCATCGACGCAACCACCGCCGCGCCTAGCAGCACCAACGCAGAAACGATCACCGGCAACGCGCCCGGCATTTTTAAGTCGCCGAAATAGCTGCCTGCCACTCGCGCAACGACCAGCCCGAACGCCGCGCCCGCTAGAACGCCAACGCCAGCCATCACCGCGCCTTCTGCGACAACACTTCTGAGTAGATTTTCCGGCTGTGACCCAAGCGCCAAGCGGATCCCGAATTCGCGGGTCCGCGCGCTGACAGAAAACGCCAGGACGCCCGCGACGCCAACCACGGCAATCAGCAACGCGACCGCTGCGAACACGCCAAAGACCAAGGAGTTCAGGCGGTCTGGCGCGAGCACTTTTGCCCGGATGTCTTCGAGAGTGGCGGCGTGCTCAACGGGTTCATCGGCGGACATCTGCCGGATAATTTTCGTTACCGGCACTACCAGCGAATAAGGATTTGCGGTGGTGTGGATGAACAGGTGACCGCCAAACATTACCCCGTCTGCGAAGCTGTCATAAACGGTAGAGGTCGGAGCAGGAACGATATGTTCGTCGTCCACGTCGGCCACGACTCCAATAATTCGGTGTGGCGAGAGAACTCGTGCCTTTTCGCTTTCACTGCCGGGAAGGAACTCGAGCACGGGATCGGTCCAATAGACATGCCGATTGATCGGATCCTGACCGGGGAACATGCGCTGGGCGAGAGTCGCGCTGACGATCACCACCGGCTCTTGGTTCTGGTCATCGAGCGCGTTGAAATCGCGGCCGGCAATAATGGGAACGCCAAGCGCGGTAAAAAAGCCCGGAGATATGGTACGCGAAAGCGCCCGTGGATCGTCTTTGCCATGGACGTGACCATCACCGGAGAATTGAAAACCTGGACCGAAGCTCTCGGCGTCACGCCAGGGCGCGATCATAGCGAAAGCCGTCTCGGTGACGCTGGGCAGCGCATCGATGCGACGTATCGATTCCTTGTAAAAATCGAGGACTTGCTGAGGCGTTTTCCCGTAGTACATCGCGGGAACGTCGATGGCCAGGACGTGCCGCGTATCGACACCGGTCTGGGTCATTTGCAACGCGATCAGCGTAGTGATCAACATGCTTGCGCCCGCGAGCAGCACGAAAGACGCGGCGATTTGCGTGACGGCGAAGATGCGCTGGCGGCGGCTGGTGCCGCTGGTGATGCGGACGCTGCCGCTTGCGAGGTTCATGCCATTCGCAGCGTTAGCCGAGGGCAGGCGCGGCACAAATGCCAAAATCACCGCGGCCACTACCGCCAGCACCACTCCCACCCAGAGCAGGCTGGAATCGACCGTCAAATCCAGCGCGCGGACCGAGAAGCGCGAGGCGTAGCGAGCCAGGATGGTGACCAATGGCTGCGCGCTCAACACCGCGATTGCTGCGCCCGCGCCGCACAGCAGCAGGCTTTCGGCTAACAGCATGCGGCGCAGCAACCAAGTGCTGGCGCCGAGCGCGGCGCGGATGGAGAGTTCGCCCTCGCGGCGAACCGTACGCGCAAGAATCAGGTTGGCCACGTTCGAGCAGGCGATGATGAAGACCAGGCCCGAGGCGGCGAGAAGGACCAGGAGAACGGTACGCGCGCCGGAAGTGATTTGCTCCCGGAGCATCCTGGCATCTATGCGGAATCCACCGTTATCGGGATACGCTTCCGGGTGGTCCTTCTGCATCGAGGCATAGGCGGTGCGTAACTCAGAGCGAGCTTGGTCCAGAGTGGCGCCGGGAGCGAGCTTACCGAAGAGTTCGGTCATGCGATGGAGGCGGCCGGTGACCATGGTGGCTGAGAGATGGTGCGGGCTGGTGACGATGTTGCCGATGATTTCTGTCTCCGCGGGATACGGTACACAGGGTTCGAGGACCCCAATGACCGTGGCCGAACGATCGCCGATGCTGCTGAGGCGAACTGTTTTGCCGATCACGCTCGGATCTTTTTTGTAGACGGTGGACCAGAAACGATAGGTGAGCACGATGACGCCAGCAGCGTTCGGACCATCGTCTTGAGGTCCAATGAGGCGGCCGACAACGGGGCGTAGACCCATTACTTCGAAGTAGGTGCCGCCGACGACGCCACCTTGAACTCCGCGAGGTTCACCCAGACCGATCATCGTGAAGCCCATCTCGGAAAAATCGCCGAACTCGCCGACCGAGTGGATGTTGGCTTCGAGATCCTTGAGTTCGGGGACCGAAAACGTGGTGTTGTCGGAGCCGAGGCTCGGAGCGCTCTGGCGGATGTAGATGAGCCGGTTCTCGTCGCGGTTGACAAGGGGCTTGAGCAGTACTCCGCGCACCAGCGTGAAGATGGCGGCGTTGGCCCCGATGCCAAGCGCCAGCGTCAGGATCACAATGGTCGCAAGCCCTTTGCTGCGCATCAGCGAGTGGAACGCAACTCTTAGATCGCGGAAAAATGACATGTTTGTCGCCCCCTCGACATTGGTCAGCATCACGCGTGCCAATAGAACGACCACATTGTAAACCACTTACCACGAACTGCGTCGTAGGGAATGGTCGTTTTCGGCAGCCCCATGTCCAATTTCGGACACCGACCCAGTTGTCGAGTCCCGCGACACGTGGCGCGTGGCTCCGAAGCGGCCCCGACAATCGCGTCGGCAAAGACTCTTTGGGCGCTTCGCATGAAAACTCTTCGCAATGTCGCGAACCGGCGGGGTGGGTGTAAACTCGGCGCCACGTTGGAAGGCAGAGCGGTGATTCTCGTTAAGGCTGTTGGGCTTCAGCGGCGGCCAATGGTGATCCTGGAATGAATATGCTGAATTGCGGTTTCCAATTTTTTCATCACCCTGCTTTTGCGCTCGCCCTGGGCGGCTTCTCATTCCAGGCCCAGGTGTTCTGGCCTTATTTTACTGGCGGCGTTCTTTTGGTCATCGGGCTGGTAAAGATTCTTAGGGACGAGCTGCCGCAAAGGCGCGGGCTCGACAAGATACTGCCGTTCGGGCGGTTGTTCTTTGCCATACCGATGGGAATATTTGGCACCGACCACCTGGTCTTTACCGCGGACATCGCGGCGATCGTTCCATCGTGGATGCCGTGGCACTTGTTTTGGACGTATCTGGTGGGCATTTGCCTGATCGCGGCGGCGCTGAGCATCATTCTGGAAAGATATTCAAAGTTGGCGGCTACGCTGATGGGGATCATGTTTGTGCTGTTTGTGGCCATGTTGCATATCCCCAGCATCGTGGCGACACACGGGGCTCGTCTGTTTTGGGCAATTGCCCTGCGGGATCTCTGTTTCGGGGGCGGTGCCTTTGCGTTGGCCGGGAAACTGTACGGGCCCTCGCGGGGCGCGCCGTGGCTGGTGACTTTCGGGCGGCTTGTCTTGGGGATCGCGGCGATTGTCTTTGGAGTGGAGGACATTCTGCATCCCACACTGGTACCCGGCGTTCCGCTCGACAACATCACCCCGACATGGATTCCTGGGCATCTTTTCTGGGCGTATCTTACCGGCGCGGTTCTGGTCGCCTGCGGTGCTTGCCTGGTGGCCAATTGGAAAGCCCGCTCGGCCTCCACCTATCTGGGAATCATGATTCTGGCGCTGATGCCGTTTGTTTTTGTCCCGATCTTAGTGGCTAACCGAACCAACGTCGGCGAGGGACTGAACCTTATCGCGGATACCTTAGCCTTCGGCGGGGCCGCATTGGTCCTGGCGGATGCCATCCGCGGGCGCAGCGGCGATGAGGTCGGCGCCTGATAATCGAGGTTTTGCTGTCGAGACAGAAAAACGTTGAATCGAATATCTCCACATGAGGACTCATGAAATTTACACCGGGCGGGGTGGCGGTGGCGATTGCGATCTTGGCGGTGTTTTCCGGTTCGGCGCGGCCGCCGGGCGGAATCATCGTCGAGCGCAACCAGGTTGCTAAGATGCGTGACGGCGTCGTGTTGAACGCCGATGTCTACCGGCCCGCCGACGCGGGCAAATATCCGGTGCTGCTGACGCGCACCCCGTACGACAAGGGCGCCGAAAACGGATTCGCAGTGCAGGCGGCGCAACAAGGCTACGTGGTGATTGTCCAGGACGTACGCGGGCGCTTTTCGTCGGAGGGTGAGTTTTACACTTTTAAGAATGAAGGGGTGGACGGCTACGACACGATCGAATGGGCCGCCGCACTTCCCTACTCCGACGGGCGGGTGGCGATGTATGGCGCGTCCTACGTGGGCGCGACGCAGTGGCTTCCGGCGATATTGAATCCGCCCCATCTGATGGCCATCGCGCCGACGGTGACTGCATCGAACTATCACGACGGCTGGGCGTACATGGGGGGAGCGCTGGAGCAATGGTTCGATGAATCGTGGTCTTCCGGCTTGGTCACCGACACCTTGAAGCGAAAGTCCACAGTCACTGACGGACTGAAAGAGATGATCAAGACGCTTCCGGTGGCGAGTTATGCGTTGATCGATCCGGTGCCTGCCAATACGCTGGCGCCCTATTTCAAGGATTGGGTCGATCATCCGGGATACGACGATTACTGGAAGCAATGGTCGATCGAAGATCATCACCGAGGGGTGCGGGTTCCGGCGTTCAATATCGGCGGCTGGTACGATATTTTCCTGCGCGGCACGCTTCGCAACTATGTTGGCATGCAAAAAAATGGCGGCACTCCTGAGGCGCGGGCTGGACAGCATTTGCTGATCGGTCCGTGGTACCACGGGCCGTTTAAATCCAAGGCGGGGGAAGTGGATTTCGGGCCGTCAGCGGCAATGGATACGCAGGCCGCGACGCTGCGCTGGTACGACTTCCTGTTGAAGCACGCGGACAACGAATACGCCACTCAGAAGCCGGTGAAGATTTTCGTGATGGGCAAAAACGTGTGGCGCGAAGAATCGAGTTGGCCGCTCGAGCGCGCGCAATCGACCCATTTTTATTTTCACTCTAGCGGGAAAGCGAATTCAACAAAAGGCGACGGTGGGCTAACCACGACCGCCCCGGCGGCCGGCGAAGCGCAAGACTCCTTTACCTACGATCCGGCGAATCCCGTGCCCACGCACGGCGGCGGTCTGTGTTGCCCGAACGATGTGCTGGCGTCTGGGGCGTTCGATCAACGCGCGGTGGAAGATCGCTCGGACGTGCTGGTGTATTCCACGCTGGCACTGGAAAAGGACACTGAAGTTACCGGCCCCATAAGCGTGGAGCTGTACATCAAATCTTCAGCGGTGGATACCGACTTCACCGCCAAGCTGGTGGACGTCGGGCCCGACGGTTACGCGCGAAACCTGATCGATGGCATCCAGCGGGCGCGCTACCGCAACAACCCTAACGCTGAAAAAGCGGAGATGATGAAGCCCGGCGAGGTTTATCGCCTGAGTCTCGATCTGGCCGGCACTAGCAACGTTTTCCTGGCCGGACATCGCATCCGCGTGGAAATTTCCAGCAGTAACTTCCCGCGCTTCAATCGCAATCTAAATACAGCAGCGGATCCCGGCCACGGCACGAAATGGGTCACTGCCACGAACTCGGTTCTGCACGACGCGCAGCATCCCTCCAGCGTGATTCTACCTATCGTCCCCTGATGGCCGGCGGAGTAGAATGAATGTTATGAGATTGAGCGCGGCCGTGGTCGTGTGTGTCTCGATGCTGTTCCCGCTAGGCGCGCTCTGCGCCGGACCGCAGGCGAGCGCTGCTCCGCAATCCTCCACCCCGCCATTGAAGCACAACCCATCGCCGTCGAATCCACAGGGCGATCCCGAGCTGGAGCTACAACACGCCATCGACAGCGCCGGCAACGACCGCGTGGCGCTGGTCCGCAACCTGAACGCCTACATTGCTCGATTCCCGGATGCGCCGCGAAAAGCTGGAGTGTATCGCGCGCTGGTGGAAGCCTGCCAGCAACTGCAAGACGCGCCGTGCGCGATCGAGAATGCCGAGAAATTGATCGCCATCGAGCCGCAGGATAGCGACATCATGCTGGTGGTGGTGAATCTGCTGCAGAAGCAGGGCGACGATGCCAGCCTGACTCGCGCGGTGGGATACGTGACCCGGGTCCTCGATCGCGTGGAGAAATTGCCGGTCGCCGAGAAGCCCGACCGCCTCTCACTCGCCGATTGGCAGCAAGGGCAGCTTCGCCTGCGCGTGGCTTTCTACAATCTTCGCGGCTCCATCGAACGGCAGCAGAAAAATTACGACGGCGCGGAAAAAGATCTGGCCGAATCGTTTCAGCTTTTGCCAACCGCCGCCGCAGCGCTGCTGCGCGGCGAAATCTGCGAAGCGCGCGGCGATCCGGCGCGCGCGATTCCCTTCTACCTGCAGGCCTTCGTGTTGCCGGAAACCAGCGCGCAAATGAGCGTGGATCGCCATGGCATCCGCCAAAATCTGGGCAACGTGTGGCGGCAAGTGCATGGCAGCGAACAAGGCCTCGGCGACGCCATATTGGCCGCTTACGACGCCAGCGTGGCAACACCTAAGAGCGCCGCGAAATCGACGAACGCCGACGCCAAGAACTTGTACGACTTTACGTTACCGAAACTCGACGGGTCGCACCTGCCGCTCGCGCAGTGGAAGGGCAAGCGCATCGTGCTGAGTTTCTGGGCCACCTGGTGCGGACCTTGCCAGGAACTCGAGCCGCTCTTCGCCAAAGTGGCGCAGGGCTATGCGGGCAACGATAGCATTGAGTTTCTGGCGGTGAACGTGGATGAGGATCAGTCCACCGTGCAGCCGTTCCTGGCGCGCGAGAAGTGGACCCAACCGATCGCGTTGGGAGATGGCTTGGACAACTTTCTGCATGTCGTCAATCTCCCTACCGTGATGGTCATCGATCCCGCAGGCAAAGTGGTTTACCGCGCCGCGGGATATTCCTCGAGCGACTTCGAGGATCGTCTGGAAAAGGCGATCGATCAAGCGGGGACGGCGGGCAAGTAGATTCGGTAGAGCCATCCTTCAATTGAAGTGTTCCGGGCTGGGCAGATGCGCTAGGGTCACCAAGCGCCGGATTACCTAAGATTTTCGACCAGGCTTAGGGTGGAGAGGATGCGGCGATAGTTGTAGATACAGGTCTGGCCGTCGGGGGTCATTAGGACCAAGCCGATCAGATACACACCTGCCGGGTCGAACGGGACGAGCTCTCTCATAAGGGTTTTTTGGCCAGTTTTCAAATTTAGCCGATATACGTTGGTAGGAACTTTGCCACGCTCAAAAGTGTAAAGCGATTGCCCGTCCGCGCTCCAAGAGATCGGCGCATCGTTGTCTCCCCAGCCTTGAATTGGTTGGGGCTCGCCGCTGTCCGCGGGATAGAGAAAGCCCTTACGATCCGGACCGATCGCGGCAACCAGCTTGCCATCGGGAGAGATCGCGAACTCAAATGGCGCGACCCCTTCGGGCGTGATGGCGCGCGGCTTAGTCCCAACGAGGTCCTCGACGTAGAGTCGGTCGTTATGGCCGGACTCATCGCCCGACAAGACAAATCGCTTTCCGTCGGGAAACCACCTCGCGTCCAGATGGACGATCCCATCTTCCGGAAGCAGTTTGGGTTCACCCGCTCTGGTGGGCAGAAGAGTCATTCGCGTCAGCTTAAATGGGTCGGAGGCAAGGGCCCACTTTCCGTCAGGCGATAACGCGAACGCACGGCCGGGTCCTAGATTGGCCGCAGGGGATCCGTCGGTCTTGCGGATGTACACGGCATAGTTGCCGCGCACGGCTGAACCACCTTCATAAAAAAGCAGGGTCTTGCCATCCACGGAGAGGTCGGAGGGAACGGAAATGTCGAATAAGGCGAGGTCGCGTTCCTTGGTCTGTCCGTCGGCGAGGTCAATCATGCCGCGCCGGCGGTCGGCGGCGGCGATCAAAGCGCTTCCGTCGCGGCGAATATCGTGAAGATCGAAAAAACCTGGGAGGCTCGCCAATTCCCGCATTCGTCCTGAAAGGCTTACCGCTTGAACCTTGCCCGCGGGGGTGAACCTGACTTCATCGCCGGCGGGCGACCACGATAAGCCCTGCACACTGGGCCAAACTTCGGTCAGGATCTTCTTGTTACCAGCGAGGTCCACCACCGCGACCGATCCCACGTCATCGTCGCGAAGAGCGTGATCGAGAAAGGCGATCCGATCGCCGTTGGGAGAAACGCGAATGTGGGAAATCCAACCGGTGGTCGCATAAAGCAGCGTACCGATGGGGTATTCCAATCGGTCCTGTCCGCCAATACTTCGCACCACCGCCAGTTTGGTTCCGTCCGGAGACCAGTCGGCCCACTCCACGCTCTCGAGGACTTCCCGCGGCGCGCCTCCGGTCAGCGGCACACGAGCGAGGGTGCCGTTGACAGTGAACGGCCCGGTGACGCGGCTGTCGAGCAAGACGGCCAGCTCTCCGGTCGAAGAGACTCCGAGGAGCTCGGCTCCCGGCATTCCCAGCGCGCGCGACTCGGGGCTGGTCTGGTTAGTCACGAAAATGTCAGACCGATCCCCATCCCAAGACGCGCTGTACACGATGGTTTGCCCGTCGGGCGCAAACCGCGCGGTGCGAAGAAATCCGCGACGGAAAGTGAGGCGCGTATAGACCGGGAAATGGGCCTGCCACGTGCGCTTGCCGAAAAAGAGTCCCATGGCAGTCCCACCGAGCAACCCGGCCATCACGCCTACCGCGATCGATCTACGCGCGCGCGAGGGGGCAACAGGACCAGCCGCAGTCGCGTCTGCCTGCGTCACGCTCCGCGAAGATTGTTGCGACGCGGGTTGTTGTGATGAAAGGGGCGCTGGACCGGACCTTCCCGATGAGCGGACGGTAGAAGAACCGGATAACGAACCGGGCAATATACCGGAATGGGAACCACTCCCCTCCTCGTGTTCAAACTTGGCGATGATGGGGCGAGCGGATTCCAGATCGCGCTTCAGGCGCTTTAAGTCGGCGCGAAGTTCGGCGGCACTCTGGTAGCGCAAGTCGCGGTCTTTTTCGAGAGCGGTGCTGATGATCTCTTCGAGTTTCGGTGGGATATCGGGATTGAGGCGAACCGGCGCAACGGGAGCGCGGTGGAGGATGGCGTCCGTGATGAGCGCGGAAGTATCGCCCCGGAAGGGCAACGCCCCAGTGGACATTTCGTACAACACTGTGCCGAAGGAATATAAATCGGTGCGCGGGTCCAACTCTTTGGCCGTTAATTGCTCAGGAGACATGTAGGCGACGGTTCCGATGGCGGTTCCGGGACTCGTCAGGTACTCCGGGGTCACCGGTGCAATAGCATTTGTGGCCAGCGTGTCTTGCGACGACGGTACCGCTTTGCCCTTGGGAGTCAGTTTCGCCAAGCCAAAATCGAGGATCTTGGCGTGCCCGCGCTTGGTGACGAAAATATTGGCGGGCTTGATGTCGCGATGGACGATGCCTTCGTTGTGCGCTGCTTCGAGACCTTCGACTATCTGAATCGCCAATTCGAGAACGGCGCCGGTTTCCATCGGGCGGCCGCCGATGCAGTGCTTCAACGTAGTGCCGTCCAGGAATTCCATGACGATGAAAGCGCGGCCGTTCTCTTCGCCAATGTCGTAAATCGTGCAGATGTTGGGATGATTGAGTGCGGAGCTAGCCTTGGCTTCGCGCTTGAAACGCTCGAGGGCCTGCGCGTCGTGGGCTAAATCGTCGGGAAGAAATTTCAGAGCGACGGCGCGATCGAGACGAGTGTCCTCGGCTTTGTAGACCACACCCATGCCGCCACCGCCGAGCTTTTCAACGATGCGGTAATGAGAGACTGTGCGGCCGATGAGCGGCTGGGATTCGGGCATGGGAGCGGCTAATCTTAGAATGCGCTTCGTTGGCAAGTCAACGCGGGAACCGGGTGCGACCGGGAAGCAGATTGGGGTAGGTTTCTACACAAAGCCAAGTCAAAAACGTGGAGAACCCAGGGGTGACCGCAACACCTGGGGCACCCACTTCGCTTCGCTCAGCAACCCCATCGTCGATCGATTGGTTTGGTGTGCAAAAGAGAGGCTATGAACTGTGCGCGGAGCGGGATGCTTGCGCGGCGTCGCGGGCCGCTACGATCGTTGCGGTGTGGATGCTAACGGTGTCTTCTACGCGACGGGCGTAGCCTCCGGCCAGGGTAATGGCTACGGGGATGGAGCGGCGGCGCGCTTGCTGAAAAACTAGAGCGTCGCGCTGGCGCAATCCTTCCAGCGTTAGCGCCAAGCCTCCGAGTTGATCTTCGCGGTATGGATCGGCGCCGGCCAGGTAGAAAATAATTTGCGGATCGAATTCTTGAAGAGCGCGCCTCAAATGTCCATCCAGAGTCGCGAGATATTCTTGGTCGCCTACGCCGTCTTCTAAGTTCACGTCCATGTTGGAGGCGGGCTTGCGCTGCGGGTAATTATTTTCCTGGTGGATCGAGAAAGTGTAGACCCTGGGGTCGTGTGCGAAAATTGCGGCGGTACCGTTACCTTGGTGCACGTCGGTATCGACGACCATGGCGCGTTCTACTCGTGCGTCGTGCTGCAGGCGTCGGATGGCGACCGCTACATCGTGAATTACGCAGAACCCTTCTCCGTGCTCGGGGTAGGCGTGATGGAAGCCTCCACCAATGTTGGCGGACCAGCCGTCGCGGAGCGCGGACTGGCCGGCGAGAATGGAACCGCCGGCGGCGAGCCAGCAGGCTTCGATCAGTTGCTTGGAGTACGGAATTTCCATGCGAGCTTGCTCGAGATTGGTCAGGCGATTGTGCTGGAGTTTGTGGATGTAGTCGGGGGTGTGGACCCGGAGGATGTCTTCGTCGCTCGCCGGCGGTGGCTCCAGGAAGTCTGCTGGGGCGGCGAGATGTGTGTCGAGCAGGCGGTCGCACACCAGGCGATATTTCTGTGACGGGAAAACATGTGCGCCTAAGTTTAGGTCGTAGCGGTCGTGGTAGATCAGCTTGAATGGGAGGGGCATACCTAGAGAACTATACAACGGGCGGAGGTCTGGAGAGTGGGAGCGTTGGTGGTGGAGATGATTTTTAGTGTTTAGATCTTAGCCGCCATGCGTGGCGGAGGTACAAGCGCGCCTTGCCCGCCAGCCGTGAATCGTATTCTTGAAATCAGTGTTGTTGATCATTCCCAGGTTCTTGATGCGTTGATCTTCTCTTTGGCGCGGAATGCCTCTTGCAGGTCGACGGCAAAACAATTGGCGAGGTCGAGTAGATAGCTGGAGACGTCGGCAAATTCTTCCTCGAGGGAAGGGTTCTGCCGCTTTGCCCGCTCCGGATACAACCCGGCCTGCTTTCTCATGGCCTTGGCGAGTTCTCTCAGCTCTTCGATGAAAAGGACGAATTTCTGAGACCGCGTGTCCTTCGTCCAGCCACGCTCCTGACAAACGAGGGCGAGGTAGTCCTGAAAAACTCGCAGAGTGGGATTGGGTGGTACAGGTGCCATTGCATGGCTCCTTTATCCTCTACTTTTGAGCGCTGAGCGGGGCCAACTGGCTGACCACAATCGAACCACAGGCGACCAGCCAGCAGGCCTCTATCAGTTGGTTGGCGCACGGAATTTCCATGCGCGCCCAGGTTCAGGTCGTAGCCATGGTGGTAGATCAATTTGAATGGGAGCGACATATCTAGCGAACGATACAACGAGCTGTTGTGTTATTCTGCAGCTGATGAGTCATCGGATTCTGGCGCTTGTTGCGGTGCTCGCATTGCTGTCGGCTCCTACTGCGATTTTGGCGGGGACCAGCGACTGCGCGCCTGCGGCGTGTACCGGGATGTGTTGTGCGCGGCACGCGCACAATACTGGCCCACACGCTGCCGAAGCGCAGTGCCATCACCGTGGCGAGCAGCGAGATGCTCGCTGCAGCGGAACTCCTCGCGGACACATCGATTGGGGGCTTTCTTCACCGCTTCCGCCTACGATTCTTATGGCGACGGTGGAGCTCGGCGCTCCGCGTTTTGCCTCTTCGGCCATCGCCGCACGGCGGTCCGCGACTCTCTCCGGCTTCGCAGACGACCTTATAAAACCTCCTCGCGCATAGCTTTCCGCTCCACCCAACGGTCCAATCGACAGAATTGAAATTTCTCCAGGGTGAGGAAACATGCGCAAGTGTTGCATTTCTTTTCTTATTTTGTGGCGTGGTGTTGGCGTCCGCGCCTGCATTCGCGAGTATTTTCGGGGCGGTCCGCGGAATCGTGCACGACCCGCAGCACCGGCCGTTGTCGCAGGCATCGGTGAAGATACAAGCGATTACGTCGGACTGGTCGCGAGACCACCCAGACCGACGATAACGGTGAGTTTTCATTCACCGCCGTGCCGGTGGGCGATTACAAGATCACGGTCAGCGAATCCAAATTCCAAACTTCGGAGCAGACCGTTGCGGTGGCCTCCGGTTCGGCGCCGGTTCTCCATTTTCAACTGGCGATCACGACGGTGAGCCAAACTACGGTGGTCACCGGCCAGGAGGAGCTGGTCAACACAGATTCGGTCACGCCCACCTCGCTCATGAATCGCCAGGATATTCAGGACACTCCTGGCGCGGACCGCACCAACGCGCTGCAAATGATCACCGATTACGTGCCGGCTGCCTACGTGACCCACGACATGCTGCACATGCGCGGAGGCCATCAGGTTGATTGGCTGATCGACGGCGTGCCCATACCCAACACGAATATCGCCGCCAATCTGGGCCCGGTGATCGATCCGAAGGACATCGACTATCTCGAAGTACAGCGAGGCAGCTACGACGCGGACTACGGCGACCGCACCTACGGAATTTTCAACATCGTGCCGCGCACCGGCTTTGAACGTGACCGGGAATGCGACCTGGCTACCAGTTTTGGCAATTTCTATCAGACCAACGACCAAATCAAGCTGCGGCGGACACACCCAGCGATTCGCCTACTACGTCAGCATGAACGGAAATCGAAGCGACTACGGACTGCAGACCCCGATCGGGCAAGTTTTTCACGATGCGGAGAACGGCTACGGAGGATTTGCTTCGTTCATTTTCAATCCTGATTCCAAAAACCAATTTCGATTGGTGACCTCGCTGCGGCAGGATTATTACCAGATTCCCTACGACCCGAATCCCAACTCCATTGGAAATCAACAATTGGAGGACGGGGGATCGCCGCCCAGTTACGGCCTCCGTGATGGCGAGCATGAGCGCGACGGCTACGTCGCCTTCTCATGGGTGCACACATTCAATCCCAATACGCTGCTGACGGTTTCTCCCTTTTATCACTACAACAGCGCCGACTACCAAGGCGGCGCGAACGATTACCCGGTGATCGTCAACCATGAATCAGTCCGCCAATTACGGGGGCTTGCAGGCGTCACTCGATAAAAACATCTGGAGAAACGACATTCAGGCGGGCGTGTACGGATTCGTTCAACACCAGTACAACCTGTTCGATAATCAATTTACGAACGGCAGCGAAAACTTTCCCGCGTCTACGATTGGCGAAACGGGAGGACTGGCGAGCGTATTCGTCGACGACAAGTTCAAAGTGACCTCGTGGTTGACCTTAATCGCCGGCCTTCGCCAAACGCACTTTACCGCGGACATTGTGGAGAACGCGACCGACCCGCGCTTTGGCGTGGCGGTGAAAGTTCCGCACCTGAACTGGGTGTTGCGCGCCTTCTACGGGGACTTTTACCAAGCCCCGCCACTGGTGACGGCCACCGGACCACTGCTCGGGTTAGCGACCAGCCAGAGTCTTACTTTCGCTCCGTTGCACGGCGAGCGGGACGAAGAGCACCAGTTCGGAGTGACGATTCCCTATCGCGGGTGGGCGTTGGATGCTGATAATTTTGAAACGCGGGCGAAGAATTGGCTCGATCACAACAATATCGGAGAATCGAATCTTTTTTGGCCGATCACCTGGACCGGAGCGTTGATTCAAGGTTGGGAGCTTACCCTGCGCTCGCCGCGGCTGTGGCATCGCGGGCAGTTTCACCTGGCCTATGCGAATCAAATCGCGACAGGCCACCGGGCCCATCACCGGAGGGTTGATCTGCCCCAGTCCGGTGACGCCGGCGTGCCCGTTGCGATATCCCGCCTGGTTATTCGCCGGTGGACCACGATCAGAGAAACACGCTGAATGTGGGGTTCAATGCGAGTCTTCCGTGGGAAACTTTTGCGTCGACGAATGTTTACTACGGCTCGGGGTTCAGCAACGGAATTCAGGATGCGCAGTATCCGGGTGAGTATCTGCCGGGGCACACCACGTTTGATATTTCGCTGGGGAAAAACTTGGGGGAGAAATTTGGCGTTTCGGTAACTGCGCTGAACGTGGCGAACCGGCGGGTGGAGTTGGACAACAGCCTAACGTTTGGAGGGTTTCACTACAACGATCCGCGGGCTATCTATGCGGAGGTGCGGTACCGATTTCATTATTAGTCGTGGCGAGCCGCGTTACAGCCGACCGAGCGTCGATGCCACGCCGACCGGGCGTCGGCGCTAGGACCGCTTGCAGAACCAACGACCAAATCAAAAATTCAAAATCAGAACACCCATCCTTCCCAGAATTGGGAAAAGGAAGGCACCCAAGAAGCATGGAGGCGTGCAGCAAACCCGAACTCAACAACGCCACCTGGGAGACGCTCAGACGGATTTAGTTCTCGCGGCGTACGATGGAAGCGCGGACGGCTTTAGTTTTCGCGGTCTAGGATGAACGCCGGGACCGAGCTTAGGGCGCGGCGGTAGTCGGTGTCGGGGAGGACTTCCAGGCACGCTACCGCCTGACGGGCGTGGGCTTCGGCTAGCTTGCGGGCGCGGTCTAGGGCGCCCGATTCGCGGACGAGTTGGGTGATTTCTTCCGGGCGGACGCTTTCAAAGCCACGCTCTTCGAGGACTGCGGCCACCAGCTTGCGGTGCGCGGCGTGGGCTTCTTTGCCGCTGCCATTCTGCAAGGCGAAAATCAGAGGCAAGGTTATTTTGCCTTCCTTCAAATCGCTGAGAACCGGCTTGCCGACTTTTTCTGGAGATGAGGTGAAATCCAGCAGATCGTCGACCAATTGAAATGCCAAGCCGGCGTTGCGGCCGTATTCCGCGAGGGCGTCTTCTACCGTTTTCTCTTGTCCGCCGAGCACCGCGCCCAATCGGGTGCAGCCGCTAAAAAGGCGCGCGGTCTTGCGATAGGCCAGATCGGTGGCTTCGGCTTCGGTAAGGTCGATTCGTCCCAGGCGGGTGAGTTGGAGCAGTTCGCCCTCGACCATGTTTTGGGTGAAGCCGATGAGAATATCGAGAATGGCGAAATTGCGTTCGCGGAGCGCCATCTCGAATGATTCCATGTACAGCCAATCGCCAGCGAGGACGCTCATGTGATTGCCCCAGCGCGCATTCGCGCTCGGACGTCCGCGGCGGGTATTGGCGCCATCGATTACGTCGTCGTGAATCAACGTGGCGCTGTGGATCATCTCGACCACCGCGGCCAGGCGAATCGCGCTGCTGCCGCGATAGCCAGAAGCGCCCGCGGCGAGGAGCAAAAGCGCCGGGCGCAGCCGCTTGCCTCCGCCCTGCAACAGATAACTCGAAATCTCAGCCACCGGCTCGAGCGCGTTGCCCGCGCGCGACGCAATTTCCTTTTCCACCAGACACAGGTCGCCGCGAACCAGGTCGAAGATTTCTTTGGGCGAGGAGATGGCGACAGGTGTTCGATTGCTTTCAGGTTGTGCGGATAGGCCGGGGCTACTGATTTTCAGTCTCCGTTGAGCCGGAAAAATCGCCGAAAATTCTGAGACGTTGCGGTGGCTACATCTTCGACTGCTAAGTTTCTCACACTCGCCAAGGTCCGCGCTACCTCCACCACATTGGCGGGTTCATTGCGTTTGCCGCGCCGGCCCTCCGGGGACAGGAACGGGGAGTCGGTCTCGATGAGCAGGCGGTCCAGGGGCAGGGCTTTGGCCACCTCGCGCAAGGCGTTGGATTTCTTGTAGGTTAGGTTGCCGGCGAAGGAAACCATGAAGTCCATGTCGAGTCCGCGCTGGGCGTCGGCCAGCTCGCCGGTGAAACAGTGCAGGATTCCGCCGAAACCGGAATGTTTCCAGCCCTCTTCGAGGATCTTGAGGCAGTCGTCCCAGGCGTCGCGGCAGTGAAGGATGATGGGGAGCTTGGCCATCCAGGCTAGTTCGAGCTGGCGCCGGAAAACTTTGATTTGGGTGAGCTTGGGCGGCTCTGGGTAGTGATAATCGATGCCGATTTCGCCCCAGGCGATGACTTTGGGGTGGCGGGCCAGTTTGGCTAGCTGGTCGAAGTGTTCTTCTGCCGCTTGCGCGGCTTCTTGGGGGTGGATTCCGATGGTGGCGTACACCCGGGGATATTTTTCAGCTATGGAGATGGCTACATCGAGGCGGTCGGTGCCGGCGGCGCTGCCGATGGTTAGGATGGTGGTTACCCCCGCTTCTTTTGCACGCTGGAGCATTTCGTCGCGGTCGACTTCGAAGTCGTCGGATTCCAGGTGGGCGTGGGAATCGATTAATTGCACTTATGGGCCTCGGGACTAATTCATAACGACCGGCGACGGCAACGGCAAAAGCAAGTCAAGAACCCCACACCTAAAACCGGCGAGTGGGACCCACCGTTGAAAGCAACACCAACGCAAGAAAACGCTCGTTTCGCGCTACTTTAGGCGCGTGCCGTTGGGGACTTCGCCGGCGACTGTTACTAGGACGGCTTTGCCGTCGGGGCCGGTGGCGGCTACGATCATACCGTTCGATTCGACGCCGCGGAGCTTGCGGGGCGCCAGGTTGGTGATGATTACTACGGTTTTGCCGATTAGGTCTTCGGGCGCGAAGGATTCGGCGATGCCGGAAACTATCTGGCGAACTTCATCGCCGATATCTACCATCACTTTTAGAAGTTTGTCGGCGCCCTGGACTTTTTCGGCGGCTTTTACTACGCCTACACGCATGTCCACTTTGGAAAAATCTTCGATGCCGATTTTTACTGGGCCTGCGGACGCTGCAGCGGCGGGCACGGCGGCTGGGGCTGCGGCGGCGGCGCTCGGTGCGGGTGCGCTGGGTGCTCCTGCTGCGGTTGCGGCGTTCGGATTGCGTATTTCGTCTTCCATAGTTTCGATCCTCTCCGAGGTTTCTTTCTTATCCATGCGCGGGAAAATCGCGGCGGGCTCGCCCATCGGCGTGCCTGCTCGCAGGCCTCCCCACGCTAAAGCTACGAGCGACTGATCGCTGCTGCTTCCCCGCTGCCCGAGTTGTTGCCAGATGGTTTGCGAGGCGTGCGGGAGGACGGGACTGGCCAAGACGGCGATCACGCGCAGGCCTTCCGCGGCGTGGTACAAAATTTCGCCGAGGCGGGCGCGTTGAGCCTGGTCATCGGCCAGCGACCAGGGCTTCTGTACCACCAAATATTTATCCAGCACGCTGATCAAATCCCAAATTCGTTCGAGTGCCTGGGAAAACTGGAATTTTTCATAGTGGTCGAGAATTACCTGTAACCTTTCCTTCGAGAACGAAGCTTGCAGCTCAGCTTCCGGCGCTGCGGGTGCGGCCGGCGGCGGAGGGACGGTGGCTTCGAAATATTTCGCGATCATGGTTACCGTGCGGCTGGCTAGGTTTCCCAGACCGTTGGCGAGGTCGGCGTTGTAGCGAGTGAGCAGCGCGTCGCGGCTGAAATTGCCGTCCTGGCCGAAAACCATTTCGCGCAGCAGGAAATATCGCAGCGCATCGATTCCCAGGCTGCGGGCGATGGGCTGGGGGTACTGCATGTTGCCGCGGGACTTGGACATTTTCTCGTCCGCGAACATCCACCAGCCATGCGCAAATATTTTCTGGGGCAGCGGCTCGTTGGCGGCCATCAAGAAGGCCGGCCAGTACACCGCGTGGAAGCGCAGAATTTCTTTGCCCACCAGGTGCAGGTCCGCGGGCCAATACTTTTCCCACTGCAATTCGTCATCGCCGTACCCAACGCCGGTCATGTAACTGGTGAGCGCGTCGTACCACACGTAGAAAACGTGCTTATCGTCGTCGGGCCAGGGCACGCCCCATTTGACCGCGGTGCGGCTCACCGAAAGATCGCGGAGGGGACCGCGGACGAACGCGAGAACTTCGTTACGGCGCGATTCCGGCTGCACCCAGTCGGGCTGCTCTTCGTAGAGCTTGAGCAGGCGTTCCTGAAACGCGGAGAGTTTGAAATAGTAATTCTCTTCGCGGACGTGTTCGGTGACCCGCTTGCATTCCGGACAAAGGGCTCCGGGCAGGGGCTCGTCGACGTACATCTCGTCGTAGATACAGTAATTCCCTTCGTACACGCCTTTATAGATGTACCCATTCGCTTGGGCCTGGCGCATCAGACGATGCACTGCGGTGAGGTGCTGCGGCTCGGTGGTGCGAATGAAGCGGTCGGGGTGAATATCGAGTTCTTTCCAAAGATTGCGGTACTCATTGGAAATGCGGTCGGCGTAGGCTTGCGGCTTCACGCCTGCCTCTTTCGCGGCGCGTTCAACTTTTTGCCCGTGTTCGTCGGTGCCGGTGAGCATCACCACGTCGAAGCCGCACATGCGCTTGTAGCGGGCGATGGTGTCCGCGACCACGGTGGTGTAGGTGTGGCCGAGGTGCGGTCGGGCGTTGACGTAGTAAATCGGCGTGGTCAGATAATATTTCGGCTTGCTGGTGGTCGGCATAGGGTTGAGGTCGCTTCGCTAGCTCTGCGGCTCCCTGGTTTTCTGGAAATAATAGTTCGCTGCCGCCAGGACATCTTTCAGCGGGATGCCTTGGGCCGAGGCGATGCGCTGGCAATCTTCAAATTCGGGCGCGGCGTTTAGGACCGTGCCGTTCATGCGCGCTACTTTCATGCGCACGTCGCCCAGCGGCGTGGCGACGGTGATCAATTGGCGGGCCAGAGTGCGTCGGTGCGCGGTGTGGGTGCGCACGCCGATGGTGGTGGTCTCGCGGAAGAGCAGATCGATCAGTTTTTGGGTGTGCGCGGCTTCGCACAACAGCGTAACGAGCTGGCCCGGGCGATTCTTTTTCATCTGCACCGAGGTGGAGAAAATGTCCAATGCGCCTGCGGCTAACGCTTGGTCGACGACATAGCCGTAGATCTGCGGATTCATGTCGTCGATGTTGGCTTCGATTACGTCTACGCACTCGTCGGAGCGACCGGGGTGCGCTTGCCCTTCGCTGCTGAGCGCTTCGCCTATGAGGATGCGCAGAACGTTGGCTTGTTCTTTCAAATCTGCCGAGCCGGCGCCGTAGCCGGTCGACTGCAAGCGCATCGGCGAGATCGAGCCGTAGCGTGTCGAGAGCGTGGTGGCGATGGCGGCGCCAGTGGGGGTGACCAATTCTGTTTCGACTCCGCTCGAGAATGTGGGCGCGTCTGCTGCTGCCAGGAGTTCGGCGGTGGCCGGGGCCGGCACGGGAAGAATTCCGTGCTGCGTGTTCACGCGGCCGGCGCCTACGTCCAGGGCCGAACAGCTAAATGAATCGATTCCCAGCAGCTCGAATCCGATCGCGGCGCCGACGATATCGATGATCGCGTCTACTGCGCCCACTTCGTGGAAGTGCACTTCGTCGACGGAAACTTGGTGGACCTTGGCTTCGGCATCGCCCAGCTTTTTGAAGATTGCCGAGGCGCGTTCGGTAACGCGGGGCGGCAATTTAGCGGCGTCGATGATTCCTAGAATTTCGGTCAGGCCGCGCGCGTGTTCGCGGTGGTGATGGTGGTGGTGATGATGTTCATGATGATGATCGTGGGCGTCGGTCTCCACCGTCACGTGGGTGGCCGCCAGGGCTCCGCGTTTCACTTTTTCGGCGGAGATTTTCCAGCCCCTAACGTCGAGCTGGCGCAGGGATTGCTCGATTTGGCGCAGGTCGGCGCCGCTATCGACAAGCGCGCCTAGCACCATGTCGCCGCTGATCCCGGAGAAACAATCGAAGTGAGCAATCTTCATGCGTTCCGTTGGCACTCGTAAAACTTAGAATACCATTCTTATCGCGCTTGCCGCATGGGACAAGGCAATCCTCGCGGCCGGCCGGGTGCACGGCTGAATGGGGCGGTCGTCGCGACCCGGGCGGACCCAAAATCGTATTGACTATTGCCGTCCGCCAGAGGCACGCTTCCAGCCATGAGTACACGCGTCAATCGGCAAACCGTGGATCTATCCAAGTTTCCGGACTTGGTGGTGATTTATCTCGGGATGAGAGTGAATCGCATCACTGGAATGAAGACTCTGCTTGGGTTCGGGCCACGGATTTCCGCTTCGGTTAGTGCGCAGCCCGAGGGGCTGCTGCGCCACGAGAACTTCGTCTTCTCGCTGTTCCCGATGCACGTGGGCATGCGGCAATACTGGCGGGACATGGAGTCGCTGTTGAACTGGACGCGGTCCGAGCCGCACCGTCAATGGTGGCAGCAATTTCTTAAGGATTCGGGCGGCACCGGGTTCTGGCATGAAAGCTACGCTTTGCGCGGCGGCATGGAAGCGATCTACGACGACGTGCCGCAAGCGTTGGGATTCGCGGCTTTCGCGCCGGTAGTGCCGGCTCGCGGACCGATGTTCGGAGCGGCCAGCCGCTGCGGCACCGGCGCGGCCGGCGCTCCGGTACTCTCGGAAAAAGAATTGTACGAATAGGCCCGCCCAACCTGCCGCTGCCCGGGCCTTTGCGTCTGCGGTTCTTTGACGCTTCTTCCGCGTTTACCTATAATCGCTCTCGAATCCGCAATTATTGAGGAGACCGGTGTACCACGACGTCGAAAAGCGAGTGCGCGCTGCGATCGGCCGCTACATTCATAAGGTTTACAACATCGACGTAAGGATTTCGACCGAGCGGCCGCCACGCATCGACATGGGGGAAATTGCAACGCCGGTGTGCTTCGACCTGGCGAAGCAACTGAAGAAATCGCCGCGAATTCTGGCGCAGGAAATCGCGAATAAGGTGGGACCGATTGAGGGGGTGGCGCGTTTTGAAGTGGCCGGTGCTGGGTATCTGAACGCGTATCTCGATCGAGCGGCTTTCTTCGCGGACCTGGCCGCGAAGGCCGGCAACGAGGCGCTGGCGCCTACGCCTCGGGCCGGGAAGGCGATGGTCGAGCACACCTCGGTAAATCCCAACAAGGCCGCGCACATCGGGCATCTGCGGAACGCGGTTATGGGCGATACCTTCGCGCGCTTGCTGCGGCATGCTGGGCATACCGTCGAAGTGCAAAATTATATCGACAACACCGGGGTGCAGGTCGCCGACGTGGTGATCGGGTTCATTCATCTCGAGGGCAAATCCGCAGCGGAGGTACTGGAGCTGACCCAGCGGCCGCGTTTCGACTACCTGTGCTGGGATTTGTACGCGCGGGTCGGACAATTCCTGGAGGGAAATCCCGCCGCAGCAAAGTTTCGCGCCGAGACGCTGCATGACATTGAAGCGGGAGTCGGAGGCGCTGCGGAGATCGGCGCGATCGTGGCCGACGCGATCGTGCAATGCCATCTGCGGACGCTGGATCGTCTGGGAATCGATTTCGATTTGCTCTCGCAGGAAAGCGAGATTTTGCGGCTGAATTTTTGGCAGGCGGCGTTCGAGCTGCTCAAGGCCAAAAGCACCGTGCATCTGGCTACGTCCGGAAAAAATGCCGGGTGCTGGGTGATGCGGCTGCCTACGGAGGCTGGCGCTGCGGTCGCCGCCGAGCCGGGCGCGGACCCGCCGAGTGCGGCTGCGGAAGAAGGCGTTGACGATGCCGCAGATGCCAAGGTGATTGTGCGATCGTCGGGTACGGTGACGTATGTGGGCAAAGACATTGCTTACCATCTTTGGAAATTTGGTCTGCTGGGCCGCGATTTTCACTACAAGAAAGCGCACACCCATCCGGACGGCCACGTGGCATGGGTCACTACTACTGAACCTAGCGAGCCTGGGGCGCCCGCTTTTGGGAATGCGCAGAAAGTTTTCAACGTCATCGATTCGCGGCAAATTTATCCGCAACAGGTGGTGGCGCTGGCGCTGCGCGCGCTGGGCCATCCGGAGGCTGCCGATAACCTTTTCCATATCTCTTACGACGTGGTGGCGCTGACGGTCCGCTGCGCCACCGAGTTGGGCTACCAGATTTCTGCGGAAGACGCTAAGCGCGGCACCGTCGAAGTGAGCGGGCGCAAGGGCCAGGGAGTGATCGCTGACGATTTGCTGGATCGTCTGGAATCGCACGCCCGCGCGGAAGTGGATTCGCGGCATCCCGATTTTCCCGCCGACGAACGCGCGGCGATTGCTCACTCGATCGCTATCGGGGCGCTGCGGTATTTCTTGCTGAAATTTACGCGCACCTCGATCATCAATTTCGATTTCGAGGATGCCCTCAGCTTCGAGGGCGAGACCGGGCCGTACGTCCAGTATGCGGCGGTGCGGGCGCGGAATATTTTTCGGAAGATGGCGGAGCAACAGCCGGATTTCCGGCGGGAGCAATGGGCGGCCGGGTCGGAAAGGTCGGGCGATGGCGATACTGCCGTTGGAACGGCACTCGCGCCTCCTGGCGGGAATAGTCTGTGGGAATTGATTCTGTTGGCGGGGTTACTGGGGAATAGCGTGCAGGGGGCGTTGAACGCGAAAGAGCCTGCTGGGGTGGCGCGGTACGCGTTTCAGCTGGCGCAGGCGTTCAATCTTTTCTATCACCAGCATCATATTCTTTCGGAGCCCGACGCTGCGAAGCGGACGTTGCTGCTGCAAATTGCGGACGTCGCGGAGAAACAATTGGTGGCGGCGCTGGGGCTGCTGGGAATCGACGCACCGGAGAAAATGTAAACGCGCGCCCCAGCCTTAGAATTGAGGTTTTTGAGAGCCAGGTGAAATTGCTTTAGGCCAAGACGCCCACCCTTCCCAGAGCCTGGAGAAGAGTGGGGCAAGCGGAAAAGATAACCGGGTAAAACCGTAGAACCTGTTCATACCCCTTGCTGCAGCGATTACATCTTCATAGCGAAATCGATTAGGGTGCGGACGCCAGTCCCGGTCGGCCCCTTGGCTAGCCAAGGGCGGCCTTCATCGATCCAGGTGGTGCCGGCGATATCGAGGTGGATCCATGGAGTGTCTTCGGCGAACTCTTTGATGAACCACGCGCCGGCGATCGCGCCGCCGCCTTTGCCGCTGCCGGTGTTGCGAATGTCGGCGATGTTACTCTTGATGAATTCCTGGTAGTCATCGTCGATCGGCATGGGCCACATTTTTTCGTTCTGGGCTTTGGCGCTGTCGAGCAGTTTATCGAGATATTCGCGTGGGGTGCCAAAGGCTCCCACGTGGACATTCGCCAGGGCCACCACGATTGCGCCGGTTAACGTCGCTGCGTCGACCAGATGGGTGCACCCGAGTTGCTTGGCGTAGGTGATTCCGTCGGCAAGAATCAGCCGGCCTTCGGCGTCGGTATTGATCACTTCAATTGTTTTTCCGGACATCGCGGTCTGAATGTCTCCGGGCTTTTGCGCGGTGCCGCCGGGCATGTTTTCGGTGGAAGGCACAACGCAGATTACCGGAATCGACGGCTTCAGGAATGCCAGAGCACGCATCGCGCCCAGCACGGTGGCGCCGCCGCCCATGTCGTACTTCATTTTCTCCATGCCGTCGGCGGGCTTGATGGAAATGCCGCCGGTATCGAAAGTGACGGCTTTTCCTACCAGGCCGAGCACCGGCGAGTCTTTGCGGACGTTGGCCGGAGTGTATTTCACTACGATCACCCGCGGCGGTTCGGGGCCACCCTGCGAAACGCTGAGCAGCGCGCCCATCTTCAATTCAGCGATGCGCTTCTCGTCAAGAATTTCTACCTCAAGACCGACCGCTTTGGCCATGGCTTCGGCACGATGCGCCAGGATTGAGGGGGTGAGCTTGTTGGAAGGCTCGTTGATCAGTTCGCGCGCGAAATTCTGCGCGTCGGCGATCACGTGGCCTTTGGCGACGGCCGCTTCGAGGTCCTTCTGCGTCGCGGGGTCAAAACCGGCCAAGATCACCGAATCGATCGACTTCACGTGGTCCTTCTTGCTGCGATAGGTGTCCGACTCAAAATTGGCGACGAGCAATCCTTCCGCCACGGCTTGCGCCGAAGCCGCGTTGCGGTCCTGCTCGCGCAGCACCAAGGCGAACTTCTTCACGCCACGCGACTTCAGATAGCGCAGCGCCGAGCCGGCGATTTTGCGAAGGTCGCCGGTAACGAATTTGTCGGCCTTCCCCGCCCCGACCAGCAGCAGCCGCGGGGATTGGAGGCCTGGGGGGTAGTGAACCAGAACCATCTCCAGGGACTTACCGCTCAGTTCCCCCGCCTTGGTCAAAGGTTCGAGCTTGCCGCCCATGGCGGTGTTGATCTCGGCCAGAACGCCTTCAAGTCGTTCGGGCTTGTCAAATACGTACGTGACCACCGCGTCGGCGCCGATCGATTGAAACGGCTGTGCGTCCAAGTGGATTTCCATGTCTCCCTTTCAGCGCCGGCGATGCTTGTACATTTCGTCTTTGGCTTCGCGTCGCGCTTCTTTGTCTCGTTCGGCCTGGCGTCGGTCGTGGTGTTGCTTACCTTGCGCCAGTGCCAACTCACATTTTGCCCGGCCCGCACGGAAATAAATCTTCAACGGAATTAGGGTGAGCCCTTTGGCCTGTACTTTACCTGCGAACTTGTCCATTTCGCGGCGATGCAATAGCAATTTGCGGGGACGAAGCGGATCATGATTCCACGGCCCACCCGCCAGGTATTCCGGGATGTGGCAATTGTGCAACCACAGTTCCCCTTTCTTGGCGTCGGCATAGGCCTCCCGCAAGCTGCCTTTGCCGCCGCGCAGAGACTTCACTTCGGTGCCCACCAGCACCAGGCCCGCTTCCACTTTGTCCAAGATCGTGTAGTGGTAAGAAGCCGCGCGGTTTTGGGCAACAATGATGACGTCCGATTTCGGTTTTTTCGATGCGGATTTCACTCGGGTCTATCATAGCCGCCGGAAGCGAAGCGGTGCAAGGCGCGGCAGCAGTCCAGTTTCCGCCGAGCGGGACTAGAAACAAAGCGATAACGCTGCTTTAAAATCACATCCAGTTTTGCAATGGCGGAGATGGGCCTGTCTGTATCAAAATAGATGATCCGGGGGCGGTGCAAAGCCGGGCTGGGTCCAGGTACTGCGGGCATCCACGAAGTATCGAAATTTAGAGGCCACCTGTCCATGAAGAGATTTGCAGTTCTTTTTTTCCTCTGCGCCCTGCCGGTCTTCTGCCAGAGCAACAGCGGTGAACTGCGCCTTAAAGTGATCGATTCGTCCGGCCTGGGGGTGAAGACCACCGTTCGCATCGTCAGCGAGGCCAATCAATATCGCAATACTCTGGCGACCAGCGACCGGGGCGCCTTGGACGTCCACCGCCTGCCTTATGGCATCTATCAGGTCGAAATTAATCAGCCGGGCTTCGCCGCGGTGTCTGAATCGATCGAGATTCGTTCCTCGGTTCCCACCGAACACGCCATCCAACTCAAAGTGCCTACGGTGACCGAATCGGTAACCGTCCGTACGGATCGCACCCTGGTTGATCCCGATCAAGCCGGCGCGGTCAGCCAGATCGGCTCGGACCAGATTCAAAGCAGGCTGAGCTCGCTGCCGGGCCGCTCTCTGCAAGATCTGGTGAATTCGCAGCCCGGCTGGCTGTATGAGGGCAACGCGGTACTGCATCCGCGCGGTTCGGAGTATCAGACCCAGGTTGTGGTGGACGGCGTCCCGCTGACCGACAATCGCTCGCCCAGCTTCGGCCCGGAGATTGAAGCAGACGATATGCAATCGGTGAGCATTTACACCGCCGGCTTCCCTGCGGAGTACGGCCGCAAGATGGGCGGGGTGGTGGAGGTCAATACGCTGCAAGATTCGCAGCCCGGTTTTCACGGCCAAGTGGTGCTCTCCGGCGGCAGCTTTGATACTGCCGGCGCGTTCGCCCAGGGACAGTATGTTTGGGGCAAGAATATATTCGGCGTCAGTGCCAGCGGCGACGCGACCAGCCACTATCTGAACCCGGTGGTTCCGCAGAACTACACGAATACCGGCACGGTGGGCGACTTCTCGGTGCATTACGAACGCGACCTCACATCCAGCGATCGCCTTAGCCTGATCGTCCGGCACGAGCTCTCTCGCTACGACCTGCCCAACGAGCAAGTGCAACAATCGTGGTGCTGGGGGCCGAGCGAGACTGCCGGACCGCCATGCCAACGGCAAGATGCCGATAACTTCGAAACGATGGGGATCGTCTCGTACCAACACATATTTTCGCCCGACGTGGTGGCCAGTTTTCACGGCATGGTGCGCGACAACGCCAACGATTTCTACTCGAATCCGCAGTCAACTCCGGTACTGGTGTACCAGCACAATTGGTTTCGCGAGGGGTATTTTAAGGCCGCCCTCACCGTCCACCACGGCCACCAAGAGTGGAAAGGGGGCGTGGAATCGGACAACATTTTCTTGAATGAGAACTTTCACTACAACATCCCGAATATCCCGATGGACACCACCCAATTCGACCCCGGCACGCCTCTTAACTTCGCCTTCGCGGCCAATCGCCCGGATCTCGAACAATCCGCGTTTGTGCAGGATTCGATCCGTCTGGGAAACTGGACCATCAACGCGGGGGTTCGTTGGGACCACTATCAGCTCTTGGTGAACCGCCAGGCATTCGACCCGCGTCTTTCGGTGGCACGCTACTTCCCTTCCGCCGGCCTGGTGTTGCATTTCTCCTACGACCGAGTGTTTCAGACGCCCTCGTTCGAGAATATCCTACTGTCGAGTTCAACGGCAGCTACCAGCCTTGACACCATCTCCGTTCAATTGCCGGTGGAACCGTCGGTAGGAAACTACTACGAAGCGGGGCTGACCAAGACGGTCTTCCAGAAGTTCAGGCTGGACGCGAATTATTTTCGCCGGCTGGTCAACAACTATGCCGACGACGATCAGATCGACAACACCACCATCAGCTTTCCGATCGCCTTCCGAAAGGCGATCATCTACGGCGCGGACGCCAAACTCGATTTGCCCGATTGGCATCGCTTTTCCGGTTTTGTGAGTTACACATATACCGTCGGCAACGCATGGTTCCCGGTGACTGGCGGTCTGTTTCTTGGCGACGACGCGGAGATACCGACCTCCGGCCATTTCCCGGATTCGCAAGATCAGCGCAACACCGTGCGTGGCCGCCTTCGCTATCAGGTCACACCACGCTGGTGGTTCGCCGGCGGCATTCAATACGATACCGGCCTGCCGTTTGATTTCGAAGGAACGTACGACCAAGCACTGGCGGAATATGGCCAGCAAGTAGTGAACCGCATTAACTTCCCCCGCGGTCGGATCGATCCGTCGTTCCAGGTGAACGCTTCCGCGGGTGCGGATATTTACCAGTCGGATCGATTGAAGATGCGATTTCAGATCGACGGACAGAACCTCACCAACGTCCTGGATATCATCGATTTTGGCGGGCTGTTTTCCGGCAATGCCATTGGACCGTCGCGCAGCTTTGCCATGCGTCTCACCACCACCTTCTAGTCAGTCCGTTGGCAGCGGCACACTCGCGTGACGAAGCGCCGAGCAAGCGTTGGTACCGCACCGACCGGGCGTCGGCGCGACGGGCCCATGCTTGGGCGGATTGACTTGGCCATCCTGATCCTGAAGGAAGCCAAGGCGGAGTACGCGAAACGGCAGTAGTTCACGGCCGGCGGGATCGGGTCTTGCGACGACTCCGGGCTGAGACGTTCACCTCGAAAGGCTCGGTTCTATGCCAACCTCTGGAAGCTGATCGGTCGCCTCCGGCACCGTGGATGGAGGCCAGAAACGGAAAAGCACGAAACCCAACAGGCCCCAGCAGACCACCAGGATCGGGCGGAAGAGCACGCCGAGGGAATCGGGCGCCGAGTAGATCCAAATGTTGGCGAATCCGTGCGCGAGAACCGCGGGCCAAATCGATCCGGAACGCAAGGTCAGCCAACCCAGCACCTAGCTCATGGCAACGCATTGGGCGATGCGAGAAGCTAATTTTATGAGAACCTCGGAGTCCCTCATCGAACCGCGAAAATCGCCCGTGAAATGAACCGCAGCCCAGACTAAACCGAGCAGAAATATTCCTCGGATGAGACCGTACCGCCGCACAAACCGCGGCTGCAGATAACCCCGCCAGATAACCTCCTCCCAAGCAGCGCCAAGCAGGTACCAGAAGTGGTAGCCCCTCGGAATGTGGAAGTACCACCCGAAAAGTGGTGGCGCGGCTGAATTGAGCTGAGATGCCGCCCAATTCATCCGGTCCAACGAGTAGCCAGCTAAATTTGGCACGAACTCAATTGCGATCGGAAAGATTACTCCCAACACCACAAACTTACTTTCGGCCGGACGGATGAATTGCCGCAGTTCATTCCAACGGTCTTTTCCCACCGCCCAAGCCGCCGCGCCGGCGAGACAGGCCGTCGCGAGCGCTGCACTCAAAAGATACAGGGCCGGGGACGATAAAGGATGACCCGACGAGCCGCCCGCCAGGCGGTAAAGACTAGTAATAGAGAAAGATGCGACGATGCCGAGCGGCAAGCTGCCGACCGTTGAAATCCACACGAACACACGGATTCGTTCCCACATTTCAGCGCCCCCGGGTCCGGCGTCGTTCACGAACGCAACGGAAACAGGCAGGGACGAATTTCCGGTGGCCAACCTCGCTACAAAAATGAGCAGCAATGCCAGGCCCAGAACGGTGATGTGTACCGCGGGTCCCAGGCTCCATACGGTGTTGAAGCCCCACGCTTCGTTGTGGGAACCGTGCTGAAGCACGCTCCCCCGCTGAAAGTAGGGTTGCTGTGAAACAAGCAAATATCGTTTTGCTATGAATCCGATTCCCGTTAGCGCCGGAATCATGACAAACCCGAGAATGAGGCGCACCGGGTGCGTTCCCGGCCAAAAGCACAGAAAGAGACCAGCGGCTCCTGCCAAAGACACCAGACCCAAGGCGGTCACAGCGAAAATTCGCCAGGACTGGAAGGCGTGACGGAACAAATCTCCAAAAGGTTGGAAGTCCAAAAGTGGGTAACACCGAAGTTGCAGAGAAATTAAGAGAAGAATCGAGCCAGCAAGAAAAAAGAGCTGATTCGGGTCTCGGGGAATGACCGAGCGGGCGAAAGCAACAAGGCGGCTCATTCAAAGCCTCACCAGGACCTGCGCATTATGCCTTGGACAACCGCGCTGACGTTAGCGGTTTTGCTAGTAAGCTCGCGGCTAACGGGCAGGAAACTCGGCTCTTCACCCAAACCGTGCTGGGATCGAGAAGCGGCCAGGCGATACGCCTACGCGGATCGAAAAGTGTCCCTTCCGAGCGCGACGGCGTGCTAGAGTGCCCGAGCGTAACTCGGTTCTGGTAAGCCCAGGAGATGGGGACCATGGTTGCGGCCGGACGGGAATGCGCTCCGCAATCCGGCTGCTGCACCGGCGCCTAAAATGCTGCCGGCGGCACGCGCGGCTGGGAAAGGTAACGGGAATATATAGCGATTTACTGGGCGCGGTGGTGCCTAAACGGCCACCTCATGTAACGGCCGATTCACATGTTATTGAGGGGATACCGGCAACATGCAGTTCCCTTGCTGCATCTGAACTCGAATGCTAGACTTTGGGAGCATCGGAGTCAAAAACTGGAGGGGCTGTTTGCCTCGTTCAAAGTTCGTCCTTTTGGTCCTTTCTGTCTCGATCCTGCTCTCCGGTTGTCCCAAAGCCAATTCCGATTACGACGCTGGTCGGAAAGCTGAGGCGACCCAAGACTACGATACCGCTCTACAACACTATCAAAAGGCTTTAGCTGCCCAGCCCAACGACCTGGAATTCAAGGCCCGGGTTACGCGTATGCGTTTTGAAGCGGCACAGATGCACGTCGATCAGGGCATGCGCGCGGTGCATACCGGGGACCTGCAGTTGGCGCTCGCCGAATTTCAGAAGGCGCTCTCGATCGACCCGTCCAGTGCCGTCGCCGAACAGCAAATTCGCAGGGTGGGTGCGCTGCTCGGCCAGCAAGCCACCCCCGAGGTGAAAGGGCTGAATCCGAACCCCGAGGACGACGCGGACCTGCTCTCCGGCCCGCCGGTTCTGAAGCCGCTATCGCGCGACCCGATCAACTTGCGGGTGACCAACGATTCCCGCCAGGTGTTTGAAACCATTGGCAAACTGGCCGGGTTGAGCGTGATCTTCGATCCCGAATACCAGTCCAAGCGGATCACCGCAGACTTGCCCAACGTGACCCTGGAACAGGCGCTCGACGCAGTGTCCTTCGAAAGCAAGAGTTTCTGGAAGCCGCTCACCGCCAACATCATTTTGGTGGCGCCGGATCAGCCGCAGAAACGCAAGGATCTCGAAGACGAAGAAGTGCGCACCTTCTACATGAACAACACGCTGACCCCGCAGGACCTCACCGAGGTGGTTACCGGGCTGCGGCAGCTTTTGAATCTGACCCGCGTGCAGCAAGTAAATTCGCAGAATGCTATCGTGATTCGTGATACCCCGGACAAGTTGATGCTGGCTTCCAAGATTATTCGGGACATCGACAAGGCGAAGCCGGAAGTGCTGCTGCACGTTCAGGTGTTGCAGGTGAGCCTGGATAAACTGCGGGACATCGGAATTCTCCCGGGGCAATCGGTTTCGGCGGTGTTTGACCCGCGCACTTCGATCCAGCCGCAAAATACCTCGAGCACCAGTTCTACGAGTACCACGTCGACAACCACGACCAGCACTACCAGCACGACTTCCTCGACTAGCAGCACCGGAGGCAATCTAGTCAGCCTCGACAATCTGAAAAATCTTACTTCCGCGGACTACAGCTTGACCCTACCGGGCGCGGCCCTGAACGCGATCATGACCGACACCAAGACGCGCATCATCCAGGATCCGGAAGTTCGGGTGAGCGACGGCGAGCAGGCCAAGCTGCGGATCGGCAACAAAGTGCCGGTAGCCACGGGCAGCTTCCAGGCCGGAGTGGGAGTGAGCGCGACCACCAGCGGGGTGGTCAATCCCCTGGTGAACACGCAATTCACGTATCTGGACGTCGGCGTGAACATCGACGTCACCCCGCGCATTCACCCGGGCGGCGAAGTGAGCATGAAGCTCAAGGTGGAGGTTTCTTCGGTCACTGGCACATCAACCATCGGCGGCATCAGCCAGCCGGTTATCAGCCAGCGCACCGTGGAACACGATATTCGCCTCAAAGAAGGCGAGGTGAACGTGCTGGCCGGCTTGATCGAACGTGATGAATCGATCATCAACAATGGATGGCCGGGCTTAGGGCAGATACCCTTCGTCAAATATCTGTTTTCGGACAACAAGAAGGAATTCACCGACTCCGAAGTTTTGATCGTGTTGACGCCGCACATATTGCGTCTGCCGAGCATCACTGCGGAGAACCTGCGGGCGATCGCCGCGGGATCGGATACCAACGTGCGCGTGTATCGCACCGCGCCTGGCGCGTCCTCCGAACAGCCAACTACACCGGGTCCCGGTGCCGCGCAAAATGGCGCGGGCGTGACCGCTGCGTCCAGTGCAGTGGTCGCACCGTCGGCAGGAACGGCCATGACGGCCACAGCGCCGCCTCCGGCAACTGGCGCAGGCCAACTGCATTTCGAGCCGACTTCCGTGACGATTAAGCCTGGCGAAACGTCCACCATTTCGATCGCTATCGACAACGCCAAAGACCTCTTCTCCATTCCGCTCATGATTCAGTACAACCCAGCCGTCATCCAGATCGACGAAGCTCGCAACGGCGGGTTTCTCTCCGGCGGCACCCAAGAGATTGCGGTGGTACAACGGGTCGACCAACAGAAGGGGCAAGCCATTATTTCCGCTACTCGCCAGCCCAATACCCAAGGCGTGGACGGAAACGGCACCATTCTCGGTTTGATTATTCATGGCGTGGCCGCTGGCACATCGCAGCTCCAAATCGTCCAGGTGAACGCCCGAGATTCTCAGCAGAGACCCATTCCGCTTACGGGCGGTGAGGCGACCATAAAGGTGCAATAGTTATGAAAACAATTTTCGCTAACGTGCAGCAGCGGACCGGCGCAGCAGCCAGCCGGCGGCGGGCGATGGCGGGAATGACGTTGATCGAACTCGTCGTTGCCTGCTCCATTCTCACCATTCTGGCCGGCGCCGCCGTTCCGGTGGCTCGGCTCAGTGTGCAGCGGCGCAAAGAAGCCGAGCTCCACTACGATCTGCGCCAGATGGACGACGCGATCGACCGTTACAAAGACGCGGCCGACCACAACCAGATTCAAGTGAAGATTGGCACGGAAGGCTACCCACCCGACCTGGACACCCTGGTTAAGGGAGTGCAACTCGCCGGCGCCGCCGACCGCCACATCCGATTCCTGCGGGAGATTCCCGTCGACCCCATGACCGGCAATAAAGATTGGGGCTTGCGTTCGGTGCAGGACGATCCGGACGCTGATATGTGGGGCGGGCAGGATGTGTTTCAGGTCTACAGTAAGTCCACCGGCACGGCGCTGGACGGCACTAAGTATTCCGACTGGTAGTCGGTTTGATCTGGATGTGAGCTGGAGAAGCTCGCGATGCGAATTGCCCTGCCAACTGATCTTTCCCGCCTGGCGCGAGTGCGCCAACGCCGAGGGCAAGCGTCCGCGCGAGGCTTCACCCTGATCGAGTTGATGTTTGTGATCGTCATCATGATTATTTTGATTTCGATGGCGATTCCCCGGCTTCATAACTCCGAAGTATTCGCCCGCGAAGCCGCGCTGCGCCAGGACCTCTTCACGCTGCGCCAGGCCATTCAGAGTTACACGCTCGATAAGCAAGCGGCTCCGTCGTCGCTCGACGACCTGGTGAGCGGCGGATATATCTCCGCGGTCCCGGTCGACCCCATGACCCGCGCCAAAGACTGGGTGACCGAGAACTCCGACCTGGTCTTGTCGCCCGATCAAACCACTATTGGACTCTCCGACGTTCACTCCGCTTCCAACGATACTTCCCCGTTCGACGACACCGCATACAATAGCTGGTAGCAATGCGTTCGGCGCCGGGGCACTTCCCCGGTGGCGCGGGATCACCCCAATTCGTTTCGTAATCCCCGGAACAGATCTCCTTGGTCAGTGGCCAGCGCACGGCCTCGTGGCCAGGTGCTGCGCCGTGGCCGACGCTTCCTTCGGTGCACAGCAGGGCAGACCACCCCGGGAGTAAAATCGCTCAGCTCCGACCGACATGTCTCGCCGCAGCATTTCGACCAAAACGCAGCTCCTGGTCATTGACCAGCGAGCAGCCTCGTGGCAATGTGCTGCGCGGAGGTTTTCCATGCGCGAACAACTCTGGCTGTTGATGCTGATCGCTCTGGCGGCGGGTGTGCCGGCGCTTGCGGCGGCCGCGGATAAATCTACAGCGCCGCAACTCATCGAACTCGCCAAGTCCAATAGTCCCGCCCTGCGCGGACGCGATCGCCGCCAGCTTCGACAGCAAAGAATTGAAAGACGGCACGGCGAGCATGTCCCGCGGCGCCGAATTTTTCTTTGCGCTCGAAGCCGCATCGAAACCAGCGCTGATGATTGACGGCGCTCCCGGGCCGGCCATGAACCACCGCGCCGGGTCGAATCTCTGGTACGCCAGCGCCCATATCGAGCCGGTGGGCAGGCTGCACTGTTTTCACTACGTTATCGACAGCGCGAAATTTGGCGGCCGACTGGACCTCCCAGCCTTCGCTCCGGATTCCTACCTTGCACCCGGAGTTCCCTCGGGAACGCTTTCCGCAAAAATCACGCACAGCAGCAAAATCTACGACGGCATGAAGAGCGATTATTGGATTTACGTTCCGGCACAGTACGATCCGCACACCCCTGCGGCGCTGATGGTGTTTCAAGACGGTGAGTCCTACACCGACCGCAGCGAGAGATTTCTGGTGCTCAACGCGATCGACAACCTGATCGCGCGGAAGAAGATTCCGGTGATGATTTGTGTTTTCATCAATCCCGGCGACATTAGCGGTTCACCGGACACGCCCACCTACAATTTCGTCAAGGCTTACTCTGAGAAGTGGCACCGCACCCTGAAAGATTCCATGCGCAGCACGCTGTACGATACGGTGAGCGATCGCTACGTTCGTTTTCTGCGCGACGAAATTCTGGCCGACGTCGCCGCGCAATACAATCTTCGCAAAGACGCATACAGCCGCGCGATTACTGGGCTTTCGTCCGGGGGTATCTGCTCATTCAACGCCGCGTGGCAGATGCCCGACCAATTTGCCCGAGTGTTATCGTGGATTGGCAGCTACGCCAGCATTCAGTGGAAAGAAGACCCCAGCGATCCCGACGGTGGTCAGGATTATCCGGAGAAAGTCTTGCGCGAAGCGAAACGCAACATTCGGGTGTGGCTGCAGGACGGCTCCGAGGACATGGAACAGGAACGTTACGGCAGTTGGCCGCTGGCCAACATCCGCATGGCCAACGCCCTGAAACTCAAGGGCTACGATTTTCATTTCAGCTTCGGTGCCGGCACGCACAATCCCGGACAAGGGTCCGCGGAATTTCCGGAATCGATGCTATGGCTGTGGAGAGACTACGATCCCGGCAAGACCACTCAAGCGTTCGAGATGGAGAAATCCGAGCAGGTGCTGCCGGTATTTCGGGTGTCGATCACCAACCGTAAGGCAGAAGCCAGCCAGTAGGCAGCTCCGCTGAGACGCTTCTTGCCTTCCCGGATGAAGAGAAGATAGGCGGAGATGTTTTCCTCTATTCGAGCTCCTGAATCGGGAGTCCTGCGCGCGCAGAAATCCGTTGGGCTAGCTGGTTCGAACGGAAGAACGCGAAGGCGTCGAACGTCATAGCGCGATGGTCCTTGGTCACCACTGAATAGAGCTGGTTGTTGTCCACCCGCTGGTGCCGGACAGCAACGATCTGGTCCCAGGCCACAAACTGCTCTAGGGTTTCAAGGTGTTTTTCCGGGCCCAGCCGAATGCGCACGCCCGCGGCATCCAACGTGGCTTCGTGGCCAACCTTTCCAACCGCCAAGCGCCACAGATTTGTGCCCGCATTCCAGGAAAACCACGCGGCGATGGAATAGCACAGCGCCCAAATCACTCGAGCCAACGTATATCCATGCCGGGGGTAAAAGGTCGCCAGTCCAAGCACGCCCAGACATGCCCCGACCACAAATCCGACCATGCTGGCCAGAAACACGACTACGATCCACAACGGGTTATTGCGAAATGTTTCCGCGCCCGCCCCGGCATTCTCGGCATGGGTATTCATTGCAGCGCCTTCGCGCGAGGCTTGGAACGGTTGCCTGCTGCGCTAACTTTCCGGGTAGTGCAGACAAGTGAAATCGACGAGTGCAACCCTATATCCTGGAGATCGTGCCTGACTGCGGAGTCTATCAGGAGCGGGCGGGACCCTGCACCGAAAAACCACGTTTACCAGCGATTGCACGAGAGCTTGCCGGCGGCGGGCTGGGTGCGGCACTCGAAATCGCAACGAAACACGCAGAACTAGCCGGATGATTCAGGTGCGCGCGGAAAACCAATCAAGTAGGTAATCGGAACTCTCCCGTGGCCTTCTCCATATTCGCCCAGCTCCCACTGGTATCCCGGTGCGTTCAGCTTGTCAACGATCTCCCGCAATTCCTCCGGACGGTACGTACGCAAACAGGAAACCACTCCATCGAACAGCAGCACCATCGGAATTACCGGAAGCACATAGGTCCACAGCATCCGTGAAAAGTGGAACGGACGAACCCACGGCGTGAGCACAAATGGCGTGAGCGCCCAGAGAAACATCAACCCGATCGTTCGAGGCGCGCGCCTGGTCACTTCAAATATGCCGATGCCTTGGCTGGCGTCGACCGCATTTTGGAGCACCGCGCGAGCCTCGACGGGCGGGAAATGGTGAAGCGAGGTGAACATGGTTCGAAAGCCCTTCAATTCAGGCGGCACGTTGGCCGCGTCCACCGAATCCGGATAGAAGCCAATGTGATTCTCGGAAGCCACGCCGGCATGTTGAAATGCCCTGAGATTGGGGTATTTATCGGTGAGCACAACTTGAAAGGAATGGTGCCCGCCCTTTTGAAGTCTTGGATACAGGTCGAACCACGGCCCGCCACCACCGGAGCACATATCCACAATGGATTCGCTGAGCGAAGATCGCAACGCGCCTTTCAGTAGCGGTGCGATTGGCGCGTAGGCTCGGAAGGCATTCAGTCCAAACTGAAGGACATCGGTAATTCCATGCCGAAGAGACGAGGGCAGCCAAGGTTGTTCGTGGAGCTCGATGAACTGTACGCGGCGCATGGCGGCGAGTGCTCGTGGGCAGTATGCGCCACCACGTCTGACCACAGCAAATCCGTATCCCGATCCGTCTTCATACAGGCACACGATACTATTCAGATCGCAGGCAGTCCGCGGGTTGTATCCGGCGGATGCGCAGCGTGGGCACCAAGGTGGCGGCCAACGCTACAACGCCTAGTAACAGTGGCGCCGCGAAGAACGTCACGGGATCGTAGATGCGGATGCCGTAGATCTCGCTCGATAGGACGCGCATCGCGGCGAATGAAAGCGCTACCCCGGATAACAGTCCGCCGGCGGCCGCGATTACTCCGGTACTGCCAATCGCTACCATGGCCCGCTCGACCGTCGAGCCAAGTACCACGCGAATTCCAATTTCGCGAGTGCGCTGCACCACCAGACTCGATACCAGCGCGTAGATTCCAATTGCGGAGAGCAACAGCGCCAAACCGGCAAGGGTGGTCAGCAGAACCACCTCAATACGCTGCTGCTGCAGTTGCTCAGCGAGTATCTGATCCATGGAGTAGAACCCGGAGAACGGAAGATTCGGGTCGGCTTCGCCGAGCGCGTGTTGCATCGATTCAGCAAGACCCTGATTTCGGCCGCTCGTGCGCACGATCCAACTGGGTTGAAGCCAAATATGCGCGATATTGACTAGACTTTGGGGAGTCTGGGTGGCAGGAAGATAGAACACCGGTTCGTTGGAAAGTGGCGAGTCGCCGTTCATGCCCGGACGCTTGGCGACATTGGCGGCGACGCCGACGATCGTAAGCGGCGCGCTGCCTGGTTCACCGATCTGGAAGTGCCGGCCGAGCGGCGATGATTCGTTAAAGAATGCTTTGGCAAATGCGCTGTTGACGACCGCCACCGGCTGCGACCCGGGCCCATCGTTGTCCGCAATTGCGCGTCCCGCCAGAATCGGAATGCGCAGCGTGGAAAAATACCCCGGGGTGATATACGCGAGGCTGGAACCATTGCCCTCGCCCGCGTGCTGCCCATCCACAATGGTAATACCGTCATTCAGACCACGCTCATACGGAACGCTCAGGCCCACGGCGGCGTCCTGCACACCGGGAATCTGGCGCATCGCACCCACGCTCTTTTCCAGCAGCACATGGAACGTCGCGGCATCATGGTAGCGCGCATCATCTAGTGAGACTTTTGCGGTCATCACGTTGGTGGCATCGAAGCCCGGCGGCAAGGTTTCCAAATGAATGAGCGTGCGCACCAGCAGGCCAGCGGCAACCAGCAGCACCACCGTAAGAGACACTTCCCCGCCGATCAGCCACTGCCGTGCACCGCCAGGGCCTCCGATCACGGAGCGGTTTCCGGTAGCGATGAAAGAGCGTAGATCGACATGCCTGGCGCGCAGTGCCGGGAGTGCGCCGAAGAGTACGCTGGTCAGCAGCGAAGCCCCTAGAGTGAAGGCCAGCACGCGCGTGTCGATGGTGAAACCACCGATGGGGATCATCCACTCCGGAAGAAATCCGCTGAGCGCTTCGAGGATCGCCGACCCGAGCGCCAGGCTGGCCACAGCGCCGCAGGCGGACAGTAAGAGATTTTCCATCCAGAATTGGCGAAGGATGTCGAATCGGGTGGCGCCGAGAGCCATCCGGGTGGCAACTTCGTGGGTGCGCCGCACAAATCGCACCAACGCGAGGCCGGCAAGGTTGGCACAGGCAATCAACAAAACGAAACTTACGGCGAGCATCAGCACCACCAGCTTCGGTCGCATATCGCCGCTCAGATGACGCGAGAGTGGCTGAGCGTAAAACCAGTACGAGAAGTTGTTGGCATTTTTCTGTTCGGTGAATTCCGGCAGCCGTACGTTGCGTAGCTGCGCCCCCACCTGCCCCCAAGTCGCGCCCGGCTTGAGGCGCATGATGATCCCGCAATTGTTTCCGCCACACTCGCCGGTGGTGGCCGGCTGCAGCGGCGTAAACAGATCGGCGTTGCTCGGGGTCACCGCGCTGCGTGGCAGCACGCCGACGACGGTGTACGACTCACCTTTCAGTTGGACGGCCCTTCCCACCACCTGGGGATCCCCACGAAATGTGGATCGCCAAAGCCCGTAACCAAGGATCGTAGCCTTCGGTCCGTTTGGGCGGTCCTCGTCGGGGATAAAGGCTCGTCCGAGGTACAGGGGTATTCCCAGAACCTTGAAATAGTCCGCAGAGACCCGGGCGTCGCGCACGTAACGCGCCGCTCCTCCAGCGTCGGCGCCGGTCTGGAGATTTACGCCGTTTGAACCACCCCAAGAGGCCACCGTCACCGCTGGCGCGCCGACCTTCATCAGCTCCCAAGTTTGCCCAGTGTGACTATCGTCGTCTTCCGCGACGACGGTGCCACTCCGAGGACTAATACCCTGCTTATGCAGTACCAGCGCGGCCACCCGGTCGGGCTGGGGATACGGAAGCGAACGCATCAGGAACCCGTCTACCATGCTGAAGACCGCCGTGTTGATGCCGACGCCCAGGGTGAGCGTCAGAACGACAGCCAGAGCATAGCCTCGGCTCTTGCTGATCTGCCGGAACGCGAACCGCAAATCCTGCAGGATCATGCGTAGTCCCCCTAGTGTCAGCTAAGAGCATGTTGTACGCCAAATGTAGACGCACGTAAATTAGTAGTTTTGAATAGGTTGGGAAGCGTTGCAACCGGTCCGTTTGTCTGGAATCACATAAAAGTGGTCGAAAATGAACGCGCAACGGTCCTCAACCGGATGTCCAAACCGCTCGGTTTCGAACGTCACCGTAGTAGCGGGCTACAATTCCCGCATAGAACCCATGATGGAGGCTTCGCTCATGAACATTGCGAGTACCGACACAACATTCCTTCCCCCTATCGAAAACCCCCCGGGGCTGATGATGAAGCTGGTGTATGCCATGACCCGCCGGCAATTCGGCAAAGTGCTCACGCCGCTAAAAGTGTTTTCCGCGCGAATGCCGGTTGCATTTGGTCTGTTCACCGCGAAGATCAGCAAGCTGGATAAGAAGCTGCGGCTACCGCCGGAGACGGCCATGCTTGTCCGGGAACTCGTGGCGCGTATCAACGTCTGCCTGTTCTGCATCGATATCGGCCGATCGTTCACGATCAAAGCATCGATGAATCAAGCCAAATTCGACGCTCTGGAGCAGTACCGCACCAGCCCTCTGTTCAGCGATGCCGAACGCGCGGCACTGGACTACGTCACCGAGCTGACCAAAGACAAGCAGGTTAATCCGAACACCTTCGCTCGCATGGCCAACCACTATTCCGAACGAGCGATTTGCGAGATCGTCTGGCTGGTGGCGAGCGAACACTTCTACAACATCGCCAACATCGGTCTGAACATCCATTCGGATATGCTCTGTGATATCAGCCGGAAGAAATAGAATTCAGAATCCGGTTGGCAGATTGCAAAATTCTACGGATCCGCTGCCCCGAGGTCCCGCCGTTCCCGCTGGAGAAACGTTGGGGTAGAATTGCGCCCTCCTGCCGAGTCCAGTGGCGGGTCGTGCGAGGTGTGCGGATGCGTCGTTTATTTCTGTTTGGGTGGTTGCTCATTGCCTCGATCGCGTTTGCCCAGAACCGGAAAGCGGGCGAGGTCGCCGACTTCGTAAGCGTCGATGCATCTGTCGTCGTTCTGAACCACGTCCGAGTGATCGACGGCACCGGTGCGGCGGCGAAGGTAGACCAAGCGGTAGTGATCGCTCATGGCAAGATCCAGTCCATCGCGGCAGCTACTGCGGGTATTCCGGCCGAAATCCCTCAGGGCGCGCAAACAGTGGACGGCTCCGGCTACACCGTGATTCCTGGCATTGTGGGAATGCACAACCATCTCTACTACACCGATTCGGCCGCCGTGCAATTCGGTCCCAGCCACAAACTGAGTGAGCCCGGGCTCATCGTTGCGGAAATCCCGTTCACTGCGCCGCGACTGTATCTAGCCGCCGGCGTAACCACCATGCGCACGACGGGAAGTCTTGAGCCTTACACCGACCTCAAGGTCAAGAGCCGGATCGACGCTAACCTGATGCCCGGACCAAGCATGGATGCGACCGCGCCGTACTTGGAAGGCGCACCCACGATCTTCGCGCAAATGCACGAACTCACCGGACCGGACGATGCCAAGCGCATGGTGGACTACTGGGCGGCGGAAGGCATGACCTCCTACAAGGGATATATGAACATCACCCGCGAGGAGCTGGGCGTGGCGATCCAGCAGGCGCACGCGCACCATCTGAAGCTGACAGGTCATCTGTGTTCGGTAACTTGGCCGGAAGCTGTGGCGCTGGGGATCGACGACTTCGAGCACGGTCCGGTGTTTACAGATACCGAATTTGTAGCAGATAAGAAGCCAGACGTATGCCCCACCGGAGGCACGGCCGCCTGGTTGAAGCAGGACGTCAACGGGGCGCAGGTGCAGGAGCTGATCCACAATTTGGTGTCACACCATGTGGCGGTGACCTCGACCCTGCCGGTGTTTGAGGCCGGCGTCCCGGGACGACCGAAATTGCAACAGCGCACCCTAGATGCCATGTCCGCAGATTCGGCGCTAAGCTACCTCACCGCGCGTGCCCGAGTGGCTTTCGATTCGCCATCCACAGCGCTGATGCGCAAAGAAATGGATTTTGAGGTGGCATTCATGAAGGCTGGAGGCTTGCTACTCGGCGGTCCGGACCCGACCGGAAACGGTGGCGTGCTACCCGGGTTCGGCGATCAGCGCGAAATCGAGCTGTTGGTCGAAGCAGGATTCACTCCAGTGGATGCCATTCGGATCGGCACCGAGAATGGGGCGCTATACCTCGGCCAGCAAGACCGAATTGGAACTCTCGCGCCCGGCAAACAAGCCGACCTGGTTTTGATTAAGGGTGACCCATCCAAGAATATTGAAGACATCGAGAACGTCGAGACGGTCTTCAAGGCCGGCGTCGGTTACGACTCCAAGAAGTTGATCGATAGCGTGCGTGGGCAGGTCGGGATTCGTTAGGGGCAGGACCTTCGAGTATCCCCTGCGGGCAGGGGGACGCTACTGTGGCCCTGCCCGCCGAGGCTCCAGTTCGAGGTTACGGCCTCCACAAGAAGCCGTGATAAAGGTTGTTGCCGTCGATGTACCATCCGACCACATCGCCTTCGGCATTGTTGGTCGAGGGCTGGGTGCCCTGGCCGTTTGCGGTTCCGGCGTCCGGAGCGTCGAATGAAGTGAAAGTACCAAACGGTGAACGCGAGAAGCCGTGCATGACACTGTTCGCATCCGTGTACAGTCCGGTGAGCGCGCCGAAAAAGTTAATCGAAAAGACGCCAGTGCCCTGCCCCGTTGCGGTGCTCGCAACCGGGTCGTCGATCGTGGTGAAATCGCCGTCGCGAGTGCGCACAAAGCCATGGGCGACATTGTTTGCGTCAACAAAGTAGCCCGCCACCGTCCCTTCCTGATTGATGCTGGAACCGAGGGTACCGAAGAACGGAGCAGGTGAGGCGCCCGGCGCGTCGATCTCGGTGAAATGGCCGTCCGGCCACCGCACAAAGCCGTGAACGCCGTTGTCCGCGTCGTAGTAATAACCGGTGACCGCGCCTTCCAGGTTGATACAGGTATCCAAGCAGACGTACGTTCCCAGGGCGGTGGGGCTCGCGTCCGGGGCATCGAAGCTAATGATGTGACCGTCAATCCAACGCACGAAACCGTGGCTTATGCTGTTCGCGTCAAAGTACTGCCCTGAAATCGTCCCGAGCAAGTTGATGTTATAGGCGAAGGTGCCTTGCCCTGAACCCGTGCCCGCACCAGGCGCGTCGAACGTGGTGAAGTGGCCGTCGGGGTAGCGGATGAAGCCGTGGGTCAGGTTGTTCGAATCGTCGACCAACCCGGCAATCACACCGAGGTCATTGATGCTGTACGCCAAGGTGCCGGTGTTGGCCACCGCGCTCGCCCCCGGAGCGTCGAAGGAAATGAATTTCCCGTCAGGAGTACGCAGAAAGCCGTGATAGACCGTGTTGGCGTCTACGTAAGTTCCGACGATCGCACATTCGGAGTTATTGGCAAAGGGCGTGGTGCCCAGCCCAGAAGCGGTACCCGCCTCCGGAGCGTCGAACTCGATGAGTTGGGGGCCGGGAAAACTGCGGGTTGGCCAGCGTCCCTGCGCGGACAACTGAAGTGGGAACATCAGAGCAGCAAATGCGCAGACGACAAACATCATCGAACCCGTTCTTATTTTCATCTACACCTCCGTTTCGACCGCATTAGACTGCGGCTGGAACGAGCGCATGATACACCTACCGTCGTGAAGCGGCGCGTCAGTACAATCCTGTATTTTGTAAATGTCACGAAGAGTAACTAGCGCAGGTCCTGGTACTCATAGGAAGAAGTCTCTTGGCTTATTTCGCCGATTTACCACTCAGTAGTAAATCAATGGTTCATATTTCGGCGCACCCTGTCCGAACCGGCGGGCCACAAACAAAAAGCGGAGCGATCGAGCGCGACCTAAGACGCAGTGATGAGCGCCCGCGCCAAGGCCAGAAATCCAGCCATCCCCATCGAAAAGAGCGCGACTATTTGCAGTCCGGGAATATCGTTCGGGGTCATGTAGCGCACCGCGAAGAACGCGTACGCAATGACCGGCAACGCTGCAAACACTTCGCGAGCCGCGGGCTTCGATTCCGCGCGTCGCCACAGCCAGCCCACCGCCCAGTAGATCAGGAACGTAGTGAGGAGCCAGCCCAGGTAATTTCTGAGCGGCACGCCAAAGTACGGTCCACCGCGCTCCCACACCCAGATGCCGGTCCGAGCCATACCCGGGTCCATCACCATGTCCCAGCCGGTCATAACCAGCGCCGCAATTGCCGCCTGCACGGTGATGCCGCCAATCGAAGTGGTGCGCAACTCGCGGAGCAATTCCTGCGCCACCCTCCACGACGGGTAGATCATCATGAACCATGCCAGCGGAATGATAATCGGCACATGTCCCAGCTTCGTTCCCAACATATCGCTGTAGTGATACGGACCATAAATCAGTCCGGTCCGCACGCCGGTTTCCTCCATCACATAGGCAACCACGGCGGAGACCACAAAGAACTGCGAGGTTCGGCGGAAACCTTCCATGGCGATGCAGTGCAACAGGGCGAAGAGCACGAATACCAGCGTGAATCCAACGTTGCCTAGACCGGGAAGTCGAACCCATGTCCACAGCGCTTCCGTCAGAATCAAATACATCGTGGCCGCGAAGAACAACCACGTCGTCGGGTTCATCCATCGGTTCAAGGAATACTCCTCTATTTGGCAAGCGCTCGCACCGAGACGGCACGCACGGATGTCCTCGGTCCAACCGTCCCTCCACTTCTTGTAGAATCGGATTATGCCGCCGGCCGCCGATTCGCCCGAACGAATTCACTACCTAATCGTGCGTCACATCATTGATACCGGACATGCGCCCGCGTTACCAGGCCTAGCGGAACTCGCGGGGCTGACACCGGAGCGTGCCGAACTAGCGTTGCGAAAGCTGGAACAGATCCATGGGATTATTCTGGCGCCAAACTCACTACGAATCTGGAGCGTGCATCCCTTCGCCCTGAATCCAACAACGTTCTGGGTGAGCAACGCAACCGGCGGATGGTGGGCAAACTGCGCCTGGTGCTCGCTAGGAATCGGCGCAGCACTGCAACAGGATGTCACCATCACCACCTCGGACGCCGGAGAAGGTGACCCTTTGGAACTCACCATCGAGCGGGGCAGGACAGGTCAGCCCGACCTATTGATGAATTTCCCCTATCCGCCGAAACAGTGGTGGGACAATCCTTTCGCTCCGTGCGTCAACATTCTCTTTTTCTCGTCGCCGGCGCGCGTCAATTCCTGGCGCTCCCGTCACGGCCACCCGCACGGAAACTTTCTGCCCATCGACGTGGCCATCCGCCTGGCAGAACTTTGGTTTGGAGACTACGCTTCTCCCGATTGGGTGCGCAAAACCCCCGACCGCGCCAACGAAATCTTCGGCGAACTAGGATTGGACACATCCTTCTGGAAATTGCCTTCGAGCTTCCGCTGAGCGACGGCAAACTGGTTACTCTCCGGATTTCTGTCCGGTCTTTTCCCGGCGCGCGAGCGCGGCATGCATCAGTACTCAGGGCCCAAGCCGTGCCCGATGATCCGCGCCTTCCCATCTACCCATTTCAATGGCCTTGGGGATTATCCTCCGCACATACACTCGCGTCGCCAGAGCCAACTTGCGGACTTCGGGAGTGAACGCCGCCAGAAACTCAATCACCTCTCTGTTTGCGCCGGCCTTCTTCGCCTTTGCAGGATGTTTCATGGCCCACACCTTGGATCGCTTCGTGGCCGGAAATCGGAAATCATTCGACCCAACTGGGTCATGACTCACGGTCGGTTTTCCAACCCGCTTCGCTGGCCTCTTAACTTCCAGAAATCACTTCCGATCACTCGACCCAACCGAATTACCGCTGGCCCCGGCCTGGCCCCTCCGTCCTATTGCACTTCGACAAGAGCGGTGGCATACTTCCTGTAGAAGTAACAGGGGACGAACATGCCGGGACAACGTATCGACCTTCCACAAGGCACGCTCGATCTTTTGATCCTCCGTACTTTGGCCCTTGGCCCTCAGCACGGCTGGGCCATTTCCGAACGCATTCACCAAGTTTCCAGCAAGGTCCTCCAAGTTCAGCAAGGCTCGCTTTACCCCGCTCTTCATCGTCTGGAACGGCGCGGCTGGATCAAGGCCCACTGGGGCGCTTCAGAAAACAACCGCCACGCGAAATTTTATGACCTTACCCCAAGTGGACGCAAACAACTTGAGACCGAAAAGACCGAATGGAAGAAGTTGACCGCCGCCGTCGCTCAAGTGTTAGGTACGGCATAAGGAGCGCGCGATGCTCAGTGACCTGGCGGTTCGTTGGCGAGCGCTCTTCCGCCGCGCTACCGTCGAGCGTGAACTCGACCACGAACTGCGCTTCCATTTCGAGCGCCAAGTCGATAGATACGTCCAGTCTGGTCTGCCGCCGGAAGAAGCGATGCGGCGCGCACGTCTTGAATTCGGCACGATCGATGGCGTCAAAGAAGACTGCCGGGAAGTGCGCGGCGTACACTTCATCGAAACTCTAGGCCAGGATGTCCACTACGGCCTGCGCGTGCTCCGCAAGAATCCCGGCTTCACCGTGGTCGCCATTTTGACTCTGGCGCTGGCCATCGGCGCGACCACCGCGATTTTTTCGGTGCTCTACGCCGTTCTGCTGCGTCCACTGCCCTACCGGGACGCCGGACGCCTGATTGTGCTGAATGAAACCACGCCAAAAGTTGGCACGGTCTCCGTGTCGTATCCGAACTTCCTCGACTGGCGCGCCGCGAGCCGCACATTTGCGCAGATGGCCGCGGTTCGCCAAGTGGGCATCAACCTCGCCGGCGTCTCCCAGCCGGAACGCATTAGCGGTGACGCGGTCTCTCCCGCTTTCCTTTCCATGCTAGGGGTTCGCCCGTTTTTGGGGCGCGACTTCTATGCTGCGGAAGAAAACCCCGGGACCGCGCCGGTGCTTCTGCTGAGCTATGAACTTTGGCAATCCCACCTCGGGGCCGACATGAATGCCGTGGGTAAAACCATCACCCTCGATGGCCGCAGCTTCACAATTGTGGGCGTGCTACCGTCAAATTTTCGTGCGATCGACAAAACCGACGTGATTGTTCCGATCGGCGTCTGGGCCACCAACAATCCGGATGCCAAGGAGCGCGGCGAGCGCGGCGACATGGACGTCGTGGGCAGGCTCGCGCCGGGGATTACCTTCGCTCAGGCCCGCGCCGAAATGCAGGGCGTCGCGGCACGGCTCGCCAAGGAGTATCCCGCCACCAACGATCAATTTGGCGTATCTCTTACACCGATTCATGACGAATTCGTTGGAGACACCCGCGCGGCGATTCTGGTCCTCTTTGGTGCGGTGATGTTCGTGCTGCTGATCGCGTGCGCCAACGTGGCCAATCTATTTTTGGTGCGGGGCGAAGCGCGCACCAAGGAAATTGCACTGCGCATCGCTTTCGGCGCCAGTCGCAGTCGCATCGTTCGCCAAATGCTCACCGAGAGCTTCGTTCTTGCGTTTCTTGGCGGCGCCTTAGGGGTGGCGCTGGCCATTGGCGGCATTCATGGAATCGCGCGATTGATTCCAATGGACATGCTCTCCGGCGCCACCATGAATAGTAGGGTGCTTCTGTTTGCCGCGGGCGTGGTGGTGCTCGCTGCGTTTATTTTCGGATTGGCGCCGGCTCTGCATTCCACCAATCCGGACGTGCAATCGGAATTGAAAGAGGGGGGAAGAACGGCGAGCTCCAGCGCCGCGCAAAGCAAAGTACGACGCGCGCTGGCCATCACCGAGATGTCTCTGGCGATGATTCTCCTGATCGGCGCGGGGCTGATGACCAAAAGTCTGTATCGCCTGATGGAGGTAAATCCGGGCTTCCGCCCGGACCGCGTCCTGACCATGGAGATGGATTTGCGCACCCAGCAATATTCCAAGGATCCGGCCATCATCAATTTCTGGCAGCAAGTGCTGGATGGCGTCAGCGCGCTGCCGGGCGTCGAGAGCGCCGCCGTCGGGACCGTCGCTCCTCTGACCGGCACCCACGCGCGCGCGGACATCACCATTGAAGGCATGTCCCAACCCAAACCAGGAAGCTATCCCCACCCCGATATTCACATCGTGAGCTCGGGCTACGTCAGCGCACTCGGAATTTCCCTGCTCAGCGGACGCACCTTTACCCCTGCCGACAACGAAAATGCCCCACGCGTCGGAATGATCAACGCGCTCCTGGCCCAGCGCTATTTTCCGAATGGCGATCTGATCGGGAAACGCTTCATGTTCGGCCACCCCGGCGAAAAAGCGGATTGGATCACGATTGTCGGCGTGGTTGGGGACACCAAACTCTACGGGCTGGCCAATCCCGCGCGGCTTGAAGTTTATGTTCCGTTCCGGCAGAGCCCGTCGAGCGATATGGACTTGATCGTGAAGTCGGGGACTGACCCAGCCGCGCTTACCTCGGCGATTCGCGGCGCGGTGGCATCGATCGACCACGACCAACCGGTCTTTGCGATTTCCAGCATGAACGCCCTGGTCAGTGACTCGGTCTCCACACAGCGAATCACACTCATGTTGCTCGGATTGTTCAGCATGCTGGCGCTGACTCTCGCGGCAATTGGAATTTACGGGGTGATTTCCTACTCGGTGGCCCAACGCACCCACGAAATCGGCATTCGCATGGCCCTGGGAGCAACACCCCAAGACGTGTTGCGGAACATCCTGGCGCAGGGCGCGACGATTGCGTTCGTAGGCGCCGCCATCGGCCTTGCCGCATCGATCGGGCTGGCCCGATTGATGTCCAGCCTGCTCTTTTCGGTGAGCGCCAACGATCCGTTGACGTTTGCCGGAGTGGCCTTGCTGCTGATCGCGGTTGCCATGTTGGCCTGCTACATTCCCGCGCGCCGCGCCACCACCGTGGATCCAATGGTTGCCCTGCGCTACGAGTAGATTTGACTACCGCAAGCGGTCGGGATCACAGGTTTCCTCGCCGCTCTGTTGCTCCTCTGTAGTTCCGACCATCGCGTCGATCGGCTTAGGGGGGACGGTTACCCGTGCACCCCTGCCACACCACCGTACATGCGGTCCGCATGCGGCGGTTCAGGGGGTTAGGCTTGGCCAGCGAATAGGCGAGGGAGACCAAGCGAATCGAAATAAGCTGTTCCGTCTGCTCAACCGAGTCCCTAGGAGCCCTTGCCCATTCGCGAATCTGCCTGAGCTGAAGAAAGGCCGATGGGGTGAGGGGTTAACGGCCCCCGGCATGGCAAAGTGAAGCTGGTTGCAGCCGGAACTGGTCGCGGCGAGCGAATATGTCGAATGGACGCCCGCAAATCATTTACGCCATTCCGTATTCGTTGCGCTCCGGGACGATCAGGATCCGCTTCAAGTCGTGTGGGAGACACTTGTAAAGCAGTCGGGTTTCAACCCCTCTGGTACACCATTCGTCTCGATTAGCGAGCAAGTGCCGAAGTGATTGCTACTTCCAGCAAAAGTGAACATGCGCTGTCTCACAGCGGTAGAGTTCGCAACGTCATCTCGACTACGTGTTGCAATTTATCGCGGCTAGCTCCGCCCGCTGCCTGGACTGCCATTCCGTAGATGATCGTTGCCAAGTAGCGCGCAAGATCAGCTGGATCTGTATCGGCCGGAAGGTCACCTTCTGATTTCGCGCGCTGGAAGCGCCGGCGTAATGCAGCCTCACCCGCCGCGCGGCACGCGACCAGTTCCTGCCGGATGGAATCGCCCGCCTCGCCGCAGGCAAGCGCACCTTGCACCATGAGGCATCCGCCCGGATTGCGCGGCGCCGTGTTCAAATCGGCGGCGCCCTGCAACAATCGTTCAATGACCGCGCGGGCGGTCGGTTCCTTCAATGCTTCTTGGGTATAGGCCGCCGGCCCAGTCAAGTAACGATCGAGCGCCTTGCGGAACAGCGCTTTCTTGTCGCCGAAGGCGGCATAGAGGCTCGGACGGTTTACGCCCACAGCTTTGGTCAGGTCCGACAGAGACGCGCCCTCATATCCTTTCCGCCAGAACACCTGCAACGCACGGTCCAGGGCTCTGTCGATATCGAAGGAGCGGGGACGTCCCATCCGTCCTGAGGATTTGTTATGTTTCATACTCACCTTTGATGCTCCTTCCGTACCGATCGATACACAATTGTTGCAACCATTCACCCGCCGCGACATCTATACTGTATGGTACAGAAGTATCACGCGACAGGAAATCAAAGAGGAGAAAGATCATGACCAAACTGGAAGGAAAAGTAGCCGTCATCACGGGAGGCAATAGCGGAATCGGTCTCGCCACGGCGCAACGCTTCGTTGCCGAGGGCGCGTACGTCTTTATCACGGGCCGTCGTCAAAACGAACTCGACGCGGCAGTGAAACAGATCGGCAAAAACGTTACCGCGGTGCAGGGCGACGTTTCCAATCTCGCCGATCTTGACCGGTTATACGACACCGTAAAGCAGGAGAAGGGGCATATCGACATTCTATTCGCCAATGCCGGCACTGGGGAATTTGGCCCCCTCGGCACAATCACTGAAGAGCATTTCGACAAGACATTCAACGCCAACGTCAAAGGTCTACTGTTCACCGTACAAAAGGCCCTTCCGCTGCTAAAGGATGGAAGCTCCATCATTCTGAATGCGTCGATCGTTTCCGTCACAGGGTCGCCCGCGCTCAGTGTATACAGCGCATCCAAAGCGGCGGTGCGGTCCTTCGCGCGCACCTTCACCTCGGATCTCAAGGACCGCAAAATCCGCGTGAACGCTGTGAGTCCTGGCGTGATTCCTTCTCCGGGCTACCGCAATTCCCTGGGCCTGACTGACGAACAAATCAAACAATACGCAGACAGCGCCGTGGTCAACATACCCCTCGGTCGCACGGGAACTTTGGACGAAGTTGCCAAAGTGGTCTCTTTCCTTGCTTCCGACGAAAGCAGCTACGTCACGGGCATCGAACTCTTCGTCGACGGCGGCATGGCTCAGATATAACCGGCGCTTTGCCCGGAACGGAGGATGCCATTTGCCGCAGATTCCATTTCTCCGATAGCGCGTTAATCAGGACCTAACCCGAAAACAGCAACCTTAGCGAGGCTGAAAATGGGAATAGTGCTGTAAACTCGAGATCATCATGCAATCTATCGCCATGGGCACATTGTTGGCGCTCCAGTGTTTCCACTTGTTGTTCCTGGCCTTGCACGATTGGATTCCTCTGGGAACGCTCAATGATGTGAAGGCCGTTCGCAAGGCGAACCCAAGCCGCAAACTGGTTGCTGGGACGCTCGTCAGCCTCACTCCTTTTGCAATCGGCCTCGCCGCCAGCGCCATCTACTTTGGCAGAGTCTATCCGGCGTGGTTGTTCTGGTGGCTCTGGATCAGCTACGGCCTCTTATTCGTCGGCGAGTGGACGGCCTGGTGGATTCCATACCTATTTCACCCAGAGCCGGAGCGCGCGGCGCGCTATCAGGTGATGTTCGGGGCGACGCACGCTTTCCTGCCCGAACGCAACGGCATCCGGCCGAATACGCTGCATGTGATCCTTCACCTAGTCACGCTCACGACATTGGTTGTCTTAGGCGTACTCACGGCACAGCAGGGGTGGCCTAACTCTTGAGCAGCCAGCCCCGCTTGCACGCAATCATTTCCGGTCGCCCCTTCAGAGCGCCGCACTCTGGCACCAGGTCCGCAGGGCCTTAGAACCTCTGGTTCGCGCATCCTACAAACCGGGCGGCATCCTCTCGATCCGTTCTGCGGATCGGGCTCACGATCGTCGGCGTCCGGTCCGTTGGGTGCGACATCCAGAAAAAGTTCGAGACTTGAGGAATCAAGATTGGGACGTTATGGGTGGTTACCTATACCTGGAGAGAACAGTCCTGTCGGACCGCCGCGAGGTCGTCTGCCGTCCAGCCCGCTGCATGATTGACGTAAGGCCGTCGATGCTCCCAGTTGTGGGGAGTGAAGCACACAACGTCCACCTGCACTCCCTCAGCTCTTAGCCGGTCAACCCTTTCCCTGGCCTTCAAAGGGGGTTCGGTACCATTAACGACAGCAAATGCGCGGTATTGCGTATTCTCTCCAAAGACACTGCGTGTCCGCGACAGCAAGCGAAAGAACCTGGGCAATTCATCCTCCCCATTGCACTCAAGCCTCGCCGGCACCAGTCGAACACCCGCGAGCTGAGCGATCCGCCAATGGAGTTCTGTTTCTTCAACCCCGTTCGGCATCAATCCACACACTAGATCGACAGGTTTTTCGGCTTCTTCCAACGCCTGCGCCACCCTCACGAAATGTTCTCTTGGGGTCAGCATGAGGGTGTTATCCCACACTTCGACTCGAGGAAGCTGTGCATTCAGATGAGCGCGCCAGTTTGTGATGAGCTTCGTTACACCCTATCCTCTTACCGCCGTCTCACAGTGGCTCCAGGCCTTTTCCTTCTGCGTTCACGACCTCGGCTTTTGACCAAAACCGCCGAAGGTGTTTTGGAACCTGCTCCCGTAAGCCGGTTCCGAGGGGCCTACCCTCATCCGTTAAGTAGTTGCGCACTCCAACAGCGGGTTCTGCTGTCTTTGTGCTCGCGGCACAGTCATCCGCATACCGCACGAAGCGGTGCTTGCGCGATTCGAGCTCGCGATCGAGTTCATCAAGTACGATGGTCGACAGTAGCGGGGAAATTGGTCCACCTTGCGGTGTTCCTTGTTTTAGAAAAAGGCCGGGCATGACGCCCGGCCTCCGTGGTCTTCAATTCCGTTCCCCTGCTGGCTATGGCAACAAATTGCTCCACACCAGGATGTCCGGCACGTTGTCGTCCACTGCGGCGAACTTCGACACACCGCCGATAGTCTCGACCGCGAGTCCGAACGAGCCGCCAAACGCCGGGTTTACCGAAAACTGCTTGACGAAGTGTCCGGTAACGGTGAATTCGACCAACTCACTCGGCTCGTCTGGATTGGAATTGATCGAATCGTTCTGCGCCGCTATCAGGTGGCCATTCGGCGCCATGATCATCCCCAGCGGACCGTGCAAGTGAACGTTGTCCTGATAGATGATGGTTCCGGTGCCATGATCGCTTTGTGATCCTCCCGCGTCGTAAACCTCATAGACCGCGTTATCGTCGCTCGAGGCGACGTACAACAGATTCTTGAACGGATCGTAGACCAATCCGGTTGGCGCATCCACGAACGTTACCGGGTCGCATGCATGCATGTAGCCGGAAGCGATTTGCGTCGACTTCGCTACCGTCACTCCGCCCGTCGCGCTCACATTCAAATCGAGGCGGACCACCGTGCCGGTCAGACCGTTGGCCACAAAATATTTGGCCTTGGTTCCCTCGTCGAAGAGTGTCGCATCCCACGGCCCCTGAATCGAAGGACCGGTAATGTTGCCCACTTGGTTGCCGTTTCGATCGATCACGATAATTGAACCGGGTGAGGCGCTACCGCAGGTGCCGTCCGGCGACGGAAAATTCCCGACCAGGACGAATCCTGCCCGCAACACGTTTAACGCGGTGGTCAAACCCGCCGGAACGGCGCTCTGGAAGTAAAGAATCGGACTCGGCGCTCCCACTTGCCCGACCACGTCGATGATCGTCGTTCCGCTCCCCTGAAGGTTGCTGGAGGCGTTGAAGTTCGAAACCAGAATGTCGCCGGGACTGATTAGCCCGCCCTTCGGAAATAGAGGCGGCACGAAAGCAACTCCATACGGGTTCAGGTCGCCGTTTGACGCTACCGTGGTTACCGTTTCAACCGGCGAAGGAAGGAAGGCGGGACCCTGCGCCATCATCGCGGTTGTGGGCAACAACAGAAGAATCCCTGCGGTGATAATCAAGCTTCTCAGACCAATACTTTTTCCGCTAACCGAGCCCGGGGCCGACCGCATTGGCAACTTCTCGATGGTGTGGCCAGTCATTTTGTTTCTCTCCTTTGATACCTGATCGGGGCTGAGCCCGAGAAAAACATCTCGGCGAGGCCCGCGGAAGATTGAGGTTCTCGTTGCACCTGGGTTACACCTGTGAAATGGTCGTTACTTAATAGCTCCAAGGGGGTCCCGCGGGTGTCAAAGGTCGGTATGGAAATTGTCAACAGCTTGTACTTTCTAGCGGCTTGCGGTTCTGGTACTCGGCGGCCTTTTGTGGAGATTTAGGCGAAAGCGGCCTGGTGGTTAGTTAACTCATAAGAACCTGTACCAAAGCGGACAGATGCCCGCTCGCGATCCGCATAGCCTTGGAGTTGTGTTGTCGAACGGAGACCTACCATAGCAGGACATATGGCACCGCCCACCAGCTCGCCGATGCAAGTGCGCCGCGATCGAACCCAAGAAAATGTCCATCAACACCACTTCTTAGTTGTTGGTTTTCTCGGGCAAGCGGAAGCGGTCACCGTGCGCATGAATGAAGAACCATTTGTTGGCATGTTGCTGGAAACTGGTCCTGGATGGCGCGGCGTAGCGCCGGGAACCAGTCTGCGAGTCACGTATATCAAGACCCAGCCAGAGAACGAAGCGTCGCTGCAAACGATTCCGCGCAGCATGCTCTGTGTGATCGCGGTTTGAGTCGGGTTGAACGGAAACGATCATGGTCCCGAAACAAAAACGGAGATAACGTTCGCTGTTTTTTGAGCCATCGGAACTTTCGCCCCTCGAGATCGCCGACACCACGGTGAAGTTTGAGGCGTGCGAGCCAAACAATCCTGGCGTCGCAGAAGCCGCATTGCTTCCCCCATCAGGCGCGGGCGCTGCTCGCCTCGTTCATTTCCGCCACCAGGCGCTCGACCAATTGAGCGGCGGGCATGGCCCGCGCACGCGTCACGCCTTGTCCCGCAAAGAGCGACAGAAAACCAGCAGCGCCCTGCTTCGCGGCTGCATTGCGCATCGGACGGGTTAACGCGTTTTGCATCGGAAACGGCAGTATTATTTCTTCCCTTCCGCCGAGTCGCGCAATGAAAGTGTTGAATAGTCCGCGCGCAGGGCGGCCCGAGAAGGCGCGAGTGATCACGGTGGTGTCCGTGCGCGCCGCCAGCATTGCATCTTGGTAGGACTTGGGGGTGCCGGCCTCGGGGCAGGTCAAGAACGCGGTCCCGAGTTGAGCCGCGACTGCGCCGCTGGCCAGTGACACGGCGATGTCGCGCCCGTCCATCAAGCCGCCGGAAGCAAGCAGCGGCGTGGAGACGGCTGCGCCGAGAGTCCTCACCAATTCGAGAGTAGGGATCATGGAAGCTTCAAATGGTCCGGCAAACGATCCGCGATGACCGCCAGCCTCGCTTCCCTGTGCGGCGATCGCCGTAACGCCGCTGGCTTCCAGTCGGCGTCCTTCTTCCGCCGTGCTGGCAGTGCCAACAATGGCAATACCGCGCGCCTTGAGGCGCGCCAGTGCGTCCGCGTCTGGTATCCCAAAGGTGAAACTGAAAATCGCGGGCTGCGCTTGCAAAATCACTTCCAACTGCTGATCGAACGAATTCGGCGGCCACGCGGGCAGCGCGGGTTCCGGCAAATCCAGAAACTCGTGAATTTCCGCGAGAACTTCTAACATGGGGCGCGCATCGATGGGCTCCTCCGGCGTGTACCCGCCGGCGAATAAGTTTATGTTGAATGGTTTATCGGTGAGCGCTCGGATCGCGCGAATATCGGAGGCAATCTGATCGGGCGCGAGATAAGCAGCTCCGAACGAGCCCAGACCACCCGCATTGGACACCGCCGCAACTAATTCCGGTGTGGTCGAGCCACCAGACATTGGCGCCTGAATAATTGGATGGTTGATTCCGAGGTCTAGCAAAAAGCCGCTGTTAGCCGCTGGCATGATTTTGTTGGCAACCCGTTGGTTTTTCGTTCATGTTCGTCGCTTAGCGAGCGTAGCCGAGCCGCCGGAAAGGGGCAAGGACACGTTTCAATGGACCGAGGGCGAGCGATTCTATGGAGTTGGGGGAAGCGTCGGCGGCCCTAACGGATACTTGCTCAGATCACTACACTGTTTCGGTGGATTGCCTCGCACCAACACTCCGAAGAGCCCTCTCGATCGCCAACCAGCGGTTGACAATCTTTCGACAACTTCATGACACGTTCGTCGGACCAAGCTGATATCGGTAGGGTGGCAGTAATCCCGAAATAACTTAATCGTCGATCGGGGTCAGGGGCGATCACCACACCATCACTACCAAGACTGCATGAGGTGTGGATTTTTGCTAATACTGGAGGCTCCGATGAATTGCAGAACTTCGAATGGCGCGGCGACCCTTTGGATGCTGGTGTTGGCAGCATTGACGGTGATTGGATTGGCCGCCGGTGAATACTTCCCCGCTCTTGCCGCAGCTTCGGGCACCTGGGCGAATACCGGCAACTTGAACGTCGGCCGCGATGCGCACACCGCTACGCCGCTGCAAAACGGAGAGGTTCTGATCGCGGGCGGCATCAGTGCTGCGGATGCGACCCTCGCTAGCGCCGAGCTCTACAACCCGGCGACCGGAAAGTGGACCGTAACCGGCAGCATGGCGCAGGCTCGCTACGGCCACTCCGCGGAGTTGCTCCCCAATGGCGATGTCCTGGTAGCCGGCGGGATCTCCAGCACCAATGGCGGAACGATCCTGGCGGAATCCGAACTGTACAATCCGTCGACGGGAACCTGGACGAAAACCGGGAACCTGACAACGGGTCGTTACGAACATGGCGCCGTGCTTCTCCCGGACGGGTCGGTGCTGGTTGCCGGCGGCTACGGCGCTGAGGATTCCATCCTCGCCAGCGCTGAGCTTTACAACCCAGCCACAGGAAAGTGGACCGTGACCGGTAGTCTGCACGATGCGCGCTCGACCAATGCGGCGCTGCTTCAAGACGGCGCGGTATTGATGGCGGGCGGTGTGGGCTCCGGGAACGAAAACACCGCGGAGAGCTATCTCAATGGCGTCTGGACGTTGACCAATACCATGGTGTTCAGCCATCCCAGCACGCGGATCGCGGCGCTACTGAACGGCGACGCGCTGATCTACGGCGGTAATCTCGCGAGTTATGTCGCCGAGGTTTACGCGCCGTCCAACGGCAACTGGACAGCCACCCACAATCTTGGCCTGAATCCTCCGGGCGGCAACACGCTAACGACGCTCCAGAGCGGCAAGGTCTTGTTGGTGGGAGGTACGACCCACGTGGGCACAAGTTATGTGCCGCAGTCGCTGTGTCATCTGTACACTTCGTCCACCAACGCGTGGTCGAGCACCGGCAGCCTGAACCACGCACGATCAGCACACACTGCTACGCTGCTGCCGAACGGCCAAGTGCTAGCTGCGGGCGGTACCTCGGTGCCAACTAGCGCCGAACTCTATACCCCGTAGGGGTTCTAGAAGGTCAGCGGAAACCAAAAGCCCCACCTACACAAACCGGGACGAATCGAACGGAAGTGGAAACTCCGTGGCAGGCAGCAATGGAAGTGCGCCACGAGATATCGCGCGGCAGCGTATCTTGCGATTAGGAAAGTGCGCGCAGGTCATTGCGGAAGCGGGCGGCGGCGCCACCGTGAAGAAGCGCCTCAACCGTCTTATGCGTAGTCTCCCACACCGGAACCGCGCGGGCGAGCAAGGTCTTCCCTTTCGACGTCAGCGTCAGCAATCGGCCGCGGCGGTCCGCAGGGTCTGGCGTCACCTTCAACAGGCCGCGGCGCTCCAACGGCTTGAGTGCCGCGGTCAATGTCGTCCTGTCCATTGCCAGTAGCGACGCCACATCTCCCATGCCCGCCGGCGCCGGACGATTCAGCGACATCAACAGCGAAAATTGCCCATTGGTTAACCCGAGCGGGCGCAACGCATCGTCAAAACGCCGCGCCAATGCTCGCGCCGCCCGCTGGACGTGCAGGCAAAGACAACAGTCGCGAACCAGGAGTGTGGTGGCGTACGGCACCTTGGCGGCCCTTGACACCGTCCAATAATGTTGATATCAACCTTAGTTGTCAAGCAACCCTTCCGGCGGAGGAGGATGCTCATGCCGCAACATCCGGTGGTATCCCAACAAGAATGGCTGGAAGCGCGCAAAGCGCTACTACTCAGCGAAAAAGAAGCCACCCACCTGCGGGACAAAATTAACGCGGAACGCTTGGCTTTGCCCTGGGTCAAGGTCGAAAAGGATTACACCTTCGAAACGCCCAACGGAAAGAAGGCTCTGGCCGATCTGTTCGACGGCCGCAGCCAGCTAATCGTCTATCATTTTATGCTCGGCCCCGGCTGGGCTGCAGGCTGCCCCGGTTGCTCGTTCCTCTCCGACCATATCGACGGTGCTTTGCCCCATCTCGAACATCATGACGTCACCCTGACGGCGGTCGCACGCGCCCCGCTCGCCGAAATCGAGAAGTACAAAACGCGCATGGGTTGGCACTTCCCCTGGGTATCTGCCTTCGGCAGCGACTTTAATTTCGACTACAACGTTTCATTTACCAAGGACCAGATGGCCAGCGGCGAGGCCGTCTATAATTTCGCGGAGGTGCCGGCGCCCGCGAAGCCAGCCGACAGCGAGATGCCTGGCCTCAGTGCGTTCTACAAGAATGAAGTCGGCGAGATCTTCCATACCTACTCCAGCTATGGGCGCGGTCCGGAGGAATTAATCGGCACCTTGATGATCCTCGACCGCGCTCCCAAAGGGCGCAACGAAACCAAGACCATGGACTTTGTCCGCCGCCATGATGAATACGACCAGCCAGCAACACGGCACGCCAGCGGCGGCGAGTAAGCGAAATCCGAAAGGGTAGGCGCGATCCATGCTACTGATTCGGCGCTGCCCCCTTCAGCGAGGTCATCCAAAGGAAGGAAACGAAAATGAAGCTAAATCCCTACCTCAACTATGGCGGCAACTGCGAGCAAGCCTTCCGCTTTTACGAAAAGCATCTCGGCGGAAAAATAACAACGATGATGACCCACAGCCAAATGCCGGGCGCCAGCAACGTCCCACCCGAATTGAAAAATGCGATCCTGTATGCCCGCATGACGATCGGAGAGACGGATATCATGGGGAGCGACGTGCCGGCGGAGCGCTTCCATCCGATGCGCAGCGTCTATCTTTCCCTGAGCGTCGCCAGCAGCGGAGAGGCCGAACGCATCTATGCCCTGCTCGGCGATGGCGCGGAGATCTTCATGCCCATCCAGGAGACCTTCTTCGCCTTCCGCTTCGCCATGTTGCGCGACAGATTCGGCACCTCCTGGATGATTATCCACGACCGCCCGATGCCGTAGAACGCCTGGAGCCTGGACGCCACCAGAATTCCGCCTAGTCCGGTGAGCCAGCCGCCCGCCTGGAGGCCAAGACTTCAGCCATCGCCGACAGGATGAACGACCAACCCAGCTCGTGCTTTCGCCCCATTGGGTCGTCCGGTACACCCGAATGCCGGATAGTGACCCCGGTCTGCTCTCCTCTCGGTTCGAGCGTTACCGTGACGATGGACTCGGCACCCTTGGTCCCCTCCGACATCCAGGTATGCTCGATCCGCCGCGGCCGGTCGACTTGCAGGAAACGCCCGTAATGAGGCCAGGTCCGGCCTTCATGTTTCACTGCCAGGTAAAAGAGACCATCGACCACCGGGTTCAGAATCACCCGCTCCGCCCCGAACCAGGGCCCGCCCGGGCTTTTCGGATCGATCCAAACGTCGAAGATCTTTTCGGCTGTCGCGGGAATCGTGCGCGCAACCGTAATCTCACTAAGCTTCATGGTAATTTCTCCCTGTATCTGGCGAAGAATTTCTCCAGTCGATCGAGCCGGGCATTCCAAAACGGCTCGTATTTCAGGATCCACTCGGCCACATCGCGCAGCGGCTCCCCGGCCAACTCCATGGTGCTGACGCGGCCGTGGCGAGTGCGTCGGACCAGTCCAGCTCGCTCCAGCACTCGCACGTGCTTGCAAAATCCCGTCAGCGACATCGCAAAGGGCCCGGCAAGGTCGGAAATATTCGCCGGGCCAGCCGCGAGCCGCTCGATAATGGCCCGGCGGGTGGGATCGGCGATGGCGGCGGTGACGCGATTGATGTCGGTGACCGTGCGATAGTGAACCATGCGGTTCAGTATCGCCCATTCTAGGGGAGCCGTCAATTGGCGGAGAGCTAGAAAGTCACTTTGGCTACAGTCTCCCTGCCCCACTTGAAACGTTCCATCCTCGCGAAAACCTAAATGAAACACTGAGCCCATTGAGTTTATCGCTTGAGCACACCTGTACCCAGGTACAGGCAGTGGCCACCCAACCGCCTCTGGTAGTTTGGAACGTCCACGCACCAGAGATTAGGGTCAATTAAAAGGGGAATGCAAAGTGAGCGAGACACAGAAGGGATTTTCACTCATCGAGCTGCTGATCGTCGTCGCCATCATCTTGATTATCGCGGCGATTGCCATCCCGAACCTGCTGCGCGCAAAGATGGCCGCAAACGAGGCTTCCGCAGTTGGCTCGGTCCGCACTATTAACACTGGCGCGGTGACCTACTCTTCCACCTACGGCGCAGGCTATCCTCCCGCGCTGGCCAACGAAGGCGGCACCATCGGCACCACCGTCTCTTGCGCTGGCGCGCAGTTGATTGATTCCAGCTTGGCCACTGCGGTTTCCGCAGCTAGCGCCAAGAGCGGATACTACTTCACCTACACCGCGGGCGGCACTGCCGTCACCGTCGGCGCCTGCACTGGCAACCCGACGCTACACTGTGGTGGCTACACCCAGCGTCGCGGGTCAGACTGGTCAGCGCTTGTTTTTCTCGGACAATAGCGGTGTGATCCGTTTCACATCCAACGGAACCTCGCCGACGGTTGCCAGCTCGCCACTGCAGTAGGGCGAGCCACGAAAAAGTCACCACGCCACTGCATCGTTCGCGGCAAGAAGGTTCACGACGCCCTGCGACCCGATTTGGTCTGTTGGAGTGTTGCGGCCCGAAATGGCTCTTCTTCGCTAGGTCTCAGGCTGGGAAGTAGCGCATCTTCTCGAGATCGGAGATGAGACCGGGCCCGGCGGGATTCCATCCCAGCTTTTCCCGTGTCTGCACGCTGGACGCCGGTACATCCCGTCCAACGAACGCTGCGAGCCAGCCAAAATGTTTGGCGGCCTCTTCGGGCGCGAGGGAGACCACCGGCACCTTAAGGCCCCGACCGATGGCCTCCGCGATTTCTCGGACCGGCACTCCCTCTTCCGCAACCGCATGAAACTTGTCGCCTGCGTCTGCCTTCTCCAGCGCCAGCCGGTACAGCTGGGCAGTGTCGAGGCGGTGAGCCGCGGGCCAGCGGTTGAGCCCATCGCCGACGTACGCCGAAACACCCTTTTCGCGTGCGACCTGGATTGCATAGGTAACCAGGCCTTGCTTCACCGTGTCATGTACCTGGGGAAGCCGCACGATGGCGATGCGGACCCCTCGAGCCGCGACCGAAGCGGCCGCCTCTTCCGAAGCGGCGCGAGGAACCGCCTTTCGAACTGGCCGGCGGATCGTTTTCGGTGGCGAGAACGCCTGGCCCTGAGTTCGCCATCCCGGTCCCGGAAGTGACGATCAGGAGTTTGCCGGAGCCGGCAAGAGCGTCGCCCAACGCCTCGATGACTTGCCGATCGGCTTCACAGTTCGCCACGTACTTCGAGAAGTCGTGATTGAAGGCGGTGTGAATTACCGCATCGGAATTGGCTGCGCCGCTGCGCAGGCTTTCCAGGTTTTCGAGATCGCCGCGGTGCACCTCTGCGCCGGCGGCGATCAGCGACTGCGCGCCCGCATCCGAGCGGGTAAGACCGAGCACCTGATGGCCCGCATGAATGAGTTCCTGGACGATAGCGGAACCGATAAAACCTGTAGCACCTGTGACGAAAACACGCATAGTCTTTCCTCCTTCATTTGCTCTCTTCGCGTTAGTACCCACGGCATCGCATGAGCGCGAGTCCAACCTGCTTCCCGCGATCAAGGCGTTGTCCTCTCTGTCGCCGCCGGCGCGACACCTGTTCGGACTTCGACATACTTCGGGCGGTCGAGATCGGCAATTCATCCGAGCTGGTTCGATCGCCATCCCAACCGTTCCTGACACGAAATCAGTGTGCCGGCTGCGCCTCTGCCCGAACGCTTTCGGCGATCGCGTTGAGCTTGGCGATCGAATCCGAAGGAAGTTCCAGAGCCGCAGCGGCGAGATTTTCTCGAAGATGGTCTACCGAAGAGGTGCCGGGGATCAGCAGAATGTTGGGAGAACGCTGAAGCAGCCACGCCAGCGCCACTTGCATGGGGGTAACCTGCGAGCGACGCCAGCCACCGCGTCCAGCACCGACGACTGCAGCGGAGTAAACCCTCCCAGCGGAAAAAACGGCACATACGCGATTCCTTCCTTCGCGAGGTCGTCGATCAGCCGATCGTCGCTTGCGGTTTGCCACGTTGTAAAAGTTCTGCACGCAGACGATCTCCGTAATTCCCTGAGCCTCAGCCAACTGGGTGCGACTGACGTTACTGAGGCCGATATGGCGAATAAGCCCCTGACGCTTGAGTTCGGCCAGCACGGTCAGCGGTGCTTCGATGGATTCCTCGGATGGTGCCATCATTCCTCCCACCCGGAGATTGACGACATCGAGCACCTCCAGGCCGAGATTTCGAAGATTGCTACGAACGGCATCGATCAGCTCTTGACGCGAGAGCGCGTGAAGCCACGACTTGTCGTCACCCCGGCGCCCACCCACCTTGGTGACAATCACCAGGCCATCCGTATAGGGATGAAGAGCTTTCTTGATGATCTGATTGGTCACGTACGGGCCGTAATAGTCGCTCGTATCGATGTGGTTCACGCCGGCGGCGATAGCCTCACGGAGAACAGCGATCGCAGCATTCATATCGCGCGGCGGTCCCCAAACCTGCGGGCCGGCCAGTTGCATCGCGCCGTAGCCCATGCGGTAAACGCTGATTGAGGTTCCGGAAAGATTGAATTCGCCGCCGAGCTTTGGTTTTGTAGCCATTTTGTTTTTTCCTCCCGTATGCAGCTCCGCTGAAGTAAAATGGAGACTGCCTCCGAATACTTAGATTACCGGAGGCTGCCTCCGGTTGCAAGCTTTTTTGAGGGTGCCCATGAATCGTTCCCCATCTGCGGGTCGAAAACCGCGGGCCGATGCCCAGCGGAATCGCCAGCGAATTTTGGAGGTGGCCCAAAGGGCGTTCACCCGGTGGGGCGCAAATACCAGCCTGGACGACATCGCCCAAGAGGCCCGCGTCGGACCCGGGACCTTGTATCGCCACTTTCCTACACGCCAGGAACTTCTACAGGCGGTTTACCGGTCGGAGATGGAAAAGCTGGCCGCGGCAGAGGGGAAGCTTGCTCAGTCCATGCCGCCGATTGAGGCTTTGCGGGCCTGGCTCTTGTTGTTCGTTGATGCCATCGAGACCAAGCAGATCATCGCCGCGGCGCTCAATACTCTGATCGGAGATCCCAAGAAAGTGTTCGCAGCTTCCTACGCTCAGATCCATGAGGCGCTTCGGGCCCTGGTGAAGCGCGCGGTCAAGAGCGGCGACATACGCAGGGACCTCGACCCAATCGACCTCCTTCGGGCTTTAGTCGGCGTCGCCAACGTGGCGTCCGGTCCAGACTGGCAGCAAAGCGCCAAAAGACTGGTGGATATCCTGATCACCGGCTCACGCCCAGCGAAATAGACCCCAGAACTCAGCCCCGATGATGGCGATCCGAAAACTGTCGAAGCTACCCAAGGTATGCTTGGTAAGGCTCAAAGTTCAAATAGCGTAGACGTTGGCCGCTCCGGACGGGGTTGAGGAATCTCCGGCAATCCCGCCTCCCGCCACAGTTCGATGAACAGCGCGATGGTCGCCGGCGCATGCCCCGCGTAATGATTGTTGGCGTAAGCGAAAATCGTGCACCCGCGACGGCGGACGCGCTGGCAGAATTCCACCCAATTGCGAAGCTGCGGCCGCCGTTCCACCACCGTCCGATTCCAGATCTTGGTCGTCCTCTCAATTCCCTTCCGGTCTCCCAGCCAGCGAATGTAAGTCCAATCCGCGGTTATCGGATCGAACTGCGATTCCAGCTCGTTCGGATGCGGCATCCAGGATTGGTCCTGCAGCACCAGCGCCACGTGATGTTCGCGCAAGAGCTCCGTCAGCCGCGCGTCCAGCCACTCCTTATTGCGGATCTCCACCGCGAACTTGTGATCGGCCGGCAGCCGTTCCAGAAACGGCCTCAAGCGCGCCAGAAAATCCTCCCCGCTGAAAAAGGCGCTTCGATCGAAGAATGGGAATTGCAAAACGATCGGCCCAAGCTTCTCGCCGAGCCGATCCATGGTACCCAGGAATTCGCCCCACTCGGCTTCGCACCCCTGCAACGCTTTTTCATGGGTGATGATCTGCGGTACTTTCACCGAGAAAATAAAATTGGCAGGAGTTTTCTGGGCCCAAGCCTGCACCGTCGACGCCTTCGGCGTCCCGTAATACGTGCTGTCGATCTCCACCGTATCAAAATGCTCGGCATAAAATGAAAGGTACTCGCCGGGCTTCATCCCTGCGGGATAGAACGTCCCCACCCAGCCCGCCGCAGTAAACGCCGAAGTGCCCAAGAAGATGCGCGGTACGTTCATAGACCGGAATCTCCGATGAAGACCCCTAACTCGCGCATCCTATGCCTCTCCACACTAGGCTACTGTTTCTTCTAGTCGGTTTTTTTGTTGGCCATTTTCTCCAACTCAAGGGCGTCTTCGAGAGAGGGAGATTGGATTTCGCGAAGTTTACTTCCATTCCTAACCATGATCATCGATTCGGCCATTTGGTCTTTGACGGTAAGCTCAAAGACGACCCTCGGTCCGACTACCTGATCTTCATCATTCAACACCGGCCCTCGGTCGATTGTCTTCATGGACTCCTTGGCCTGTACTTCAAACGCCTCCTTCGCTCGACTTCCGAATCATAGTGAATGGTTTTGGCGACACCTATTTGGCCGTCGGGAGCTCGCCATGCTTTTGGGGACCAAGGGGCGCCAACTTTTTCTATCCCATTTCCCATTGCCAGCAGGCGGAAACGACCCGTGCCTGCGTTTTCTTCGATGCCGGGTGCACCCTGGCCGCCTGCATAGAGAAGGCACCGACTCGATCATGGTGGAGAGAGCAAAAGCAACCCCGCTATCGGTAACAACCAGCCGAGCGCCAAACAGCGGTCGCCCCAGGCAGTTGCGCGCATTTCGGCCCTTGGATGATCGGGCATCTCGTTCCGTAATTGTACTGCTACCCCGCTCCTACCGGCAAAACCCCGTAGAGACGCCGATTCTTGAATTGGTGAGCCGGGAATATCACTTAATTTTTTGAAATCCTAAAATGCGCCGCATGTCGGACCTGGTGACCAGGTAAGATCACCCCCAGGAGAGGCCGACCATCACTATGAGCAAAGATGAGATTCAGCTACTCTACGAATACGACCGCTGGGCAAACCACAGGGTTTTGCAAGCGGCCTCCACTCTCACCCCTGGGCAGTTCACACGTGATCTGGGTGGGAGCTTCCCTTCGGTGCGAGACACGCTGGTGCACATTGTCGGCAGCGAGTGGGGCTGGCTTACCATTTGGAACGAGCCCGCTCCTACTTCCGCCTTCGTGACAGATCTGTGGTCGCGACTCGACGCCCTATTTGTTCCGAATTCATTCCCCGACCTCGCTGCGGTGCAGGTAAAGTGGGCGGAAGTCGAGCGAGAACAAGTGGATTTTGTGAACCGCGTAACAAACGAATCCCTGGCAAGCATGCTTCCCGTTGGCACCACAGAAATCAGTCTGGCGCACCTCATGCAACATCTGACGAACCATTCCACCTACCATCGGGGCCAAGTCGCGCTAATGATGCGGCAGCTTGCCTCCGAACCGCTCGCCACGGACTTCGCCATGTTTTTGATGGAAGGCCGCCGCGAGAGAGCCGATGCGCGGTAGTCAACTCTAACTTCTGAAGGAACACTTCCTGGGCCGCGATCAAAGGCCTAAGTTTTTGGATCCGCGGCATTGCTCCGGGTTTGGACGGTGACGCTACTCGCCTCAGGGATTTCCAGGCCTGCCTTGCGAAGTCCATCCATATAGTGCTCGACGAGTTCCGCATCGAGCCGTAGTGCCAATCCCGGGAAAGCAATCGCCGCTGCGTTCGGCTGGAGAGCGAGTAGTTCCCGGACCGCTTGGTTCGCGGCGTCGAGTTCGCCGAGCTGTCCATAGGCCGCGGCGAGCACCATGTGGGTACCGAAAAAGCCCGGCATATTGATCTTGAGCTCGAGGTCCAGCGAGCCGCGGTAATCGCCCTTGCGGTAAGCGTTGTAGACCAAAGTAAACCAGAACCATCCGGGATGATGCGGATTGAGCTCGAGCGCTCCCTCCACCAAAGCGCAACCCTTATCCCAATCGCCCGTGTAGGCAATAAGTGCACCCATGTGGGCGATCGAACATCCATCCATGGGATTCAGTGCGATGGCGCGCTCTGCCGCGGCGCGCGCCGCTTGGAACTCTCTTCGGTAAAACTGTACGGCGGCCCACCCTTGAAAAGCGCGGTGATTCGAAGGCTCGGCATCGACCGCGGTACGCGCCGCGTGCAGGGCTCGTTCCAGCGGTTCGGGCTGGGTGTTGAATCTCATCGCATACTCGTCCGTGTCGCCACTGGGCCCGCATGACGGAAGAGTCTCCCTGTTAGTAAGTTCACGCGATGCCCGCCGTCCGAAATTTAGGATATGTAACGAACGAGCCAGCCTGCTACATGACGAGGGGTGATCCAACCCAAGCTCTTCAACCCCCTTTCAGTAGTGTCCAAATCCAGCCGACGAACGTAAGGACGAGGAAAGGGTAGGCGAAAAAGGGGAGGGGCCGGGAGGTTGGTAATACCTGTTCACCCCAAAATATTCTTGCCGAAGTAATCGCAAAGAGAACCGAACCAATGATGCCCACCAGACGAACCCCAATCGCGAATTGTTTGGGAATACATGTGAGCAGCAGGGCGGCGGACCATAACGCTGTGCCTGCGGCAAACGCAGGAACACTTCCTTCAAGCGTCGCGGCAGTCCCCGATAGCATGACCGCCTCTCCGATGGCGAAGACTAGAAAACCGGCCGAAACAGTGTCATTTCCCAACCGGAAGTATTTCAACGTGAGCAGGGCGGTGGCCACAATCAGTCCAACAGAGTCAATCCCCCAGGAAGCGGCCCTGACATTTGATTGGGTGACGACGGTCCCCAGCAACCCAAACACTCCGCCGACCGCAAGACCAACTGCGGCAATGATGTTCAGACGTGTGGGCGTGATTGTGTTCATGCGATATGGTGTCTCCTTAGAGTTTGGTGCGCAATGGCCATAGTTTCCCGCTAGCTGGAAGTGGGCAGAGTATAACGCGTTCTGGCCAGTATCAGGGAGGGTCCGAGACAACTACGGGGCCGAGTCCTGAGTCACGGTCTATCCGGAAGTTGAGACCCATAGACGTGTGGAGCTACAACGACCTTGCCCCAAGGGGCGAATTACTCACGAACGGAAAGCGCCCCCATTCCATTTCAGGCTGAACCAACACAATTTGAACCGACGACCTCCGGGCCATGAACCCAATGGGTCAATCCTAAGTCGTGTTGATCGTGTGAACCTTATCTCCCGACTCATCACCTTCCTCGACCGACCCGCTCACAGCTCCGCGGGTGCTGGTAGGGCCTCCCTATCGACGTCCAGGTCATATTCGTACTCGGGCTCCAGTCGCGCCAGATTAGCTCGGTCTTCGTCCACGGGGCGGTGTCCCAACATACCTCCTTCTCGAGATTATTTTCATGGTTCGTTGTGGTTCGCAGAAGTTGCGGTAGGGATGCCGGTCGCCCGCCACCCCCCGCGCAGATCCGTGCGTGCGCTTGTTAGCGCACACGGCTCCTACCTTGGATGTGTTTGGCGTCAAAGCGCACTTGGGGATAAGGATGAAGGACGCGCTGTACCGGGATCCATCGCTCGGCGAGTCGCCCGAAGCGTGACCAGCTCAGCCGGTGCCTGTCGCTCCGACGGCGTAACGACGACCGCCAGTGACGGATCACCCGCGCGCGAAACCGCGCGAGGCGGTAACTGTTCCCCGGTACGGCATGATAGTTGAAGTAACCTTGCACGACCGACTGGAGCCATTTCCCGGTTTGCGCTGGCGGCTCATGCCTACGACGATGCAGTTGCTGCTTGATCTCTTGCAGCTTTGCCCGCATACGCTTACTAGCCGACTGGCGCCATACCACGAACTCTCTTTGTGTCCCGTTGGTTCCACAGATGTGTGTGAAACCCAGGAAGCCGAACGTCTCGGGCTTACCTTCCCCTCTCTCTTTCCGGTCTCGCTCGGCATACCGCCCGAACTCGATCCGGCGCGTCTTCTCTGGGTGGAGTTCCAATCCGAACTTCCGCATCCGCTCCCGTAGCTGTTCCAGAAAGCGTTCCGCATCCGCCCTGTACTGGAATCCCGTGACGGTGTCGTCAGCGTAGCGGACTACGATTACATCCCCTTTCGCTAGCTTCTTCCGCCATGCTTCCACCCATTGATCGTAGACGTAGTGCAGGTAGATGTTTGCCAGCAACGGCGAGATTACTGCCCCTTGCGGCGTTCCCACCTTTGTCTCCGACCTGTTGCCTTCCTCCAGTACACCGGCTTTCAGCCATTTCTGGATCAAGCGCAGTATCCGGCGGTCAGCGACGCGGTGCTGGATAAATCGCATCATCCATTCGTGGTCTATATTGTCAAAGAAACCTCGAATGTCGGCGTCCAGCACGTAGTTCACCTTCTTCCGCACCAATCCTACCGAAAGCGCGTCCAGTGCTTGATGCTGGCTGCGCCCTGGTCGGAATCCATAGGAAAATCCCAGAAAGTCTTGCTCGTATATCTGATTGAGGATGGTGACCACGGCTTGCTGGACGATCTTATCTTCCACAGCCGCGATGCCCTACGGACGCTGTCGCCCATCAGCTTTCGGGATATAGATCCTTCTGGATGGCTGCGCCTGGTAGGCGCCGCGGTGAACCCGGCTGTGAAGATCCTTAAGTCGATCCTCCAACCCGGTTTCATACTCTTCCCACCTGACACCGTCTACACCTGGCGCAGCTTGCCTCTTGAGCGAGTAGAAGCTGTCGGCCAGTAGCTGGCCGGTCAAATGGTGAAGCAGTGAGGTAAACTTCTCCTTCTTCCTTTCCTTTGCTGCTTTCCGCACACCACTCAGTCGCTGGGACACGCTCTTCCCGCGCTGTGTCGGGCGCGTGTGCGTCTGCTTGGTGTTCTCCTTGGTCAGCGGTCTTCCCTCCCCGCTCTCCGCCGATAGTCTCCCATCTTTGTTCGAGCCGTTCATTGGTACTACACCGCTGTCCGACTCCTCCGAGACGTGCGTGCGGGTCTTGTGGCTTGTGGCCTTCTCCCGCCGGCCTGCGGCTGTTGCTGCTACAGGCGTCCCCGAGGTCTCCCGGTTCTCGTGCATGAAGTTTCTAAGCGTGTCTGGGGTCTATGACTACGCAGAGCCGGATGGGAACTTGCGTTTGCGCTCCCCTCCGTGGTGCCTTCCGCATACATGGACAGCGTCGGCGCTCTGAAGAATATTTTCGGAGCTCAATACCCAGCCCGCCTATACCCCTGTTTACGCTTCGCCTCAGGCCTCACGACCAGCAACGCAAAACTCGGGGCCAGGATGGATCGCTTTCTCCTTTCCTGTGAGACTCTTTCATTCTCTACTTCATGCCGGTTTAACCCGGCGCACCCATGATTTATTCGTACCTCAAGGCCACCATGGGATCGACGCGAGTCGCCCGGCGCGCCGGCCAACAGCAAGCCAGCAACACAATCGCGATCAAGAATAACGAAGCTGAAAGCAATGTTAGCGGGTCAAAGGCGTTAACTTGGTACAGAGTGGATCGAAGGAGGCGCGATCCCACGCTGAACGCAGCTAGGCCCGCGAGGCACCCGAATAAGGCCATGACCGTGCCGCGGCGCATGATCATCCAGTAGATCGACGCGCGATCAGCGCCGAGAGCCATCCTCACCGCCAGCTCACGGGTGCGCTCGGAAACTAGGTAAGAGATAACGCCGAAGAGTCCAATCGAGGCGAGCATCGACGCGACTAGCGCGAAACCACTCATCAGTAGTGTCGTGAACCTGCGCTGTGCGACCGACTCGGAGACCAGCGCCGCCAAAGTCGTGGTGTCGTATGCCGGAAGGTCCTTGTCCACGGCCCAGATCTCTTGCTCGACGAGACTGAACATCCCTTGAGTCGTCTTTTCTGCTGGTCGAGCTAAACGCATGATGAAAGCGGTACGGGCGCTTGCGCCACTTTCAACTTGAAACATGGAAAGATAGATCATCGGCGGGGGATCTGCGTCGAGCGCCGATATATGGACATCATTGACGACGCCGACGATGGAAAACAGCGCCCGGTCGCCCCAGTTGAAACGCCGACCAACAGGATTTGTTCCATCTAAGAACTTTCTCACAAATGCTTCGTTCACCACGGCTACAGATGGAGCGCTTCGCGTGTCCTCATAGCTGACGTCGCGGCCGCGAAGGATCGACATCCCCATCGCTCGAAAGTAGCCGGGGCTCACCAGCGAATTCTCTGCCCATTGGAAGTCATTCGCGGCGGCGTTCTCGAGACGAAATCCGATCTGGCGTTCATCGCTTAGCGGCAGGTGGCTCGCAGCCGCGACCGTACTCACCCCAGGCAAGCGCGAGAGGCGATCCAGCAAATCCTTCTGGACCGCTTCACGCTTCAGTGAATCCGGATAGCGCGGGCGATCAAATAGAGTCCGCACCACGACTGTCCCCTTCGGATCGAATCCAAATGGAACGTTCAGAACGCGTACAAAACTCTTCAGCAACAAACTGCCGCCGACTAGCAGCACCAAAGCAATTGCGATCTCACCGATCACCAAGCGTGTCTGTAGGGCATGAGTTGCCCTGGAAGGTCCAGCCTGGGTGGATTCTTTCATACAGGCTTGCGGCGAAGTCTGGGACAGCCACTGTGCAGGGATGAATCCAAAGAAGAGGCTCGTGACTAACGAAACCAAAACTGTGAATCCCAGTGCGACAGGATCGAGCGTAACGTCCTGAAGACGGCCGAGATTGGCAGGGCCGAAGTGACGCAATTCAACGATCAAGATCCATGCGAGCAAAACTCCAGTGATTCCCCCCATCACAGCCAGCAACGAACTTTCAACCAGGGATTGAGCAATAAGTCTCTGGCGTGCGGCGCCCATTGCGGCACGTATCGCCATCTCGCGACTGCGGTGGCTGGTCCGTGCCAACAGCAGGTTGGCAACGTTCGCGCAAGCGATTAACAAAACACATGCCACGGCAACCATCAACAACATCAAGAGTGGTCTGGTTTTCGAAACACTATGGGCAGCATAGCCAAAGCTGCGCGGTACCACGCGGATTGTGCCGGAATAAACATCGCGGTGCTCCTGCATAAATTCCTCAGCCACGCTTTGGACATCCTGCTGTGCTTGCGCGTCAGTGACGCCCGGTTTCAGTCGCCCGATGAAGTGAGTACCAAACTCGCGCAGCCGGTCTCGGATCTGGTCCGGTGAAAAACTCAGAGGCACCCAGAGTTCCACGCGCTCGCTCGCCGGAGCGGAGTCGGAAGGAAAGCGGAAGGATGCCGGCATAACCCCGATGATCGAGTAGGGTTTCTCGTCCAGTTTGATGGTCTTGCCAAGAACGCCAGAATCGCCGCCGTAGTGTCGTAACCAGAGATCGTAGGAGATGACGACTACCGCATCGGCGCCGGGCCGGGTCTCTTCATCGGTGAAAGTTCGACCCAAAATCGGGCGCACTCCAAGCAAAGGAAACAATGAAGCTGTGGCGCGATTGGCAGTGACGCGGAGAGGCTCGCCGGCGCCGGTTAGGTTCAATCCATCATTTTGGTAAGCAGCCGCCTGCGCAAAAGAACGGTTGCGATCTCCATAGTCGAGATACTCGCCGGCAGCAACACCCACATCGTCACTGCCCAACTTGGGAAGCGATTCAGAGATGAGCATTAGTTGCTCAGGATGCACGTACGGCAACGGTTGAAGCAGTACCGTATCGATCGCGCTGAATACCGCTGTGTTCGCTCCAATTCCCAGCGCCAGGGTAAGCACCGCAATCGACGTAAATCCGGGATTCTTGCGCAGCATGCGCGCGCCAAAGCACAAATCCTGCCACAACGCCTCCACAACAAATTCCCAACCGGCACCCCGGACGACTTCCTTTGTGACTTCGGGACTCCCCCGCTCGAGCCGAACAGCGCGAAGCGCATCCGTGCGGCTCATCCCCTGCCTCATCTTTTCCTCGGCCGCCATCTCCAGGAAGCCGTTGAGTTCTTCATCCAACTCCTTGCTGACCTGCTCCTTTCGGAACATTGATCGGAGCCCGCCCGCGATGCCTCGCAGCAGTGACATGGTTCGCTTACGAAGCCTCCAAGATTCTGGCGATCGCCGCCACTTGCCTTCCCCATTCTCGAGTTTCGCTGTTAAGTCTCTTTCGTCCCTGCTCCGTCAAGACGTAGTACTTGGCTCGCCTGCTATTCTCGGTGGCTTTCCATTCGCTTCGGATCAGTCCATCTCGTTGCAGCCGCTGAAAGGCGACAAACAGCGAACCTGCATTGAGGCGAAAAACGCCCCTGCTCATCTGTTCGAGCCGGACGGCGATCCCGTATCCGTGCATGGGTTCGAGCGCCAGCGTTTTCAGAATGAGCATGTCCAGAGTGCCTTGAACGAGATCACTTGGCTTGTCCGCCATAGACGCAGTCCTCAAGAGGAAGAATACACTTCTCCTACTGATTGTCAAGAGGAGGGCCACGGCTCCAGGGCACGTCAACCTGCACGTATTGGCTGACTTTTCACTTCGCACTCAATCCCGACAGCGATATGAAGAGTCCGCTGCCACGTTGCGTGTTCGTCTAGATGGTCCAAAGAGCGGCAAGACCGCAGACGGTAAGAAGTCTGCACGCGAGTCAAATTTTCGGAATCGTAAAATCAGCTGAGCCGTTTGGCCTACTCTCGGTGCCTATTCTTTCGTGCCAAAACACCTGTTTTTGCCTCTCCGCAAACCGCTCAGCCTGCGGCTAAAGCCAGAAGAACTTGCGACGCTCGACGAACTGGGGGGGTTTTTTTTTTGCACACCGTAGAAGCGTATTCAGCAGGCGGCAAGGACTCTATCAAGGAAATGCGGCTAGGAGTTCCTTTCGAATAGCATTTCGAAAGAGAACTTCGACGCAGGCAATCCTACCCTCGACTACGTCAAGTATCAGCATTCCGTTCTTCGGAGTTAGTGCGACGCTTCGGTGGCCCGGGCCGTAGCCTTTGTTCGGTTTGGGCAACGTATAGAACATCGCGCAGAAATCATTACCACAACAGCATCAGTCCAAAATATCCAAACCCGGCACTTGCGCAGCCAGATCGGATTTGCCCGCCCCGATATAGGTTTGCCGCAGGGTATCCGGGCGATGCAAATAATAGTTATCGAGGACCAGGGCATCGAAGATGCGGTCGCGAATCGCCGGCAAGTGCACGTAAAAGTGATTTTGGAGTTGGGCCAGGCTGATGGTGTCGACGTTCCCGTAGTCGAACAGGGCGTTCAGCATTTCCACTTCGTGCGGGCGCGCACCGGCCCATTCCGCGGCAGGCTTTTTCAGGTGAAAAACGTAATTCTTGGTGTGCGAGAGGCCCATCAGATGGCTCTCGTCCTTTTCTTCGATGGTGAGGTAGCCCTTCACCGCGAGGTTCGGAGTTCTTCTGATAGCAGGGGGAACGTGTCAGCGAGCGTCATTTCGTAGCCTTGGAAGGCTCAATAATATACGCCCCAACACTGCTTTCAGACCTCGCCTCGCGGCTCAGCCCTTGCGCTTCATTAACCCTTCTCCTCCATCAGGATGGGTAGAGGACTTTCACCTCCCAGCTATCGACCCTGCTCGGCACACAAAAAAAGGGCCTGCTTTTCAGCAAGCCCTTTTGAACTGAATATGATGACGTGGTTGCGGGGGTTGGATTTGAACCAACGACCTCCGGGTTATGAGCCCGACGAGCTACCAGGCTGCTCCACCCCGCAGAAGCATCATAACACACAAGTTAGATTTTTCTGCAAATGCCCGCTCGCAGGCGTGTCGTTATCCTTTCCCGACGGGCGGATTTGGCTGCTCCGTCCTGCGCGGCTGATATTCCACGGCTTGGCGCTCTTCTGCGCTTTTCCAGGTGCCCGCTTAGTGCCCAAAATTGGTCAGCGCGCCTGCCTGGTGAACAGGTGGTCTCTCCTCGCGACGGTACAATGTTAGATCGGAGCCGTGGCCGCGAAAAGGTCGTCGAGATCCGGGAGTTGATCGCATTACTCAATTGGCTTCAAACACCAGAACTCCCGCTCAAAACTCCCTCGGTTTTTCTGGCGGGTGTTAATCAGTAGTGGGGAATATTTTTCCGCTCGCTCGAATTCTAGCAATGCTTCGGCTGGGGTGATCGGGGTCGGCAACCATCTGAATTTGTTGGGAAGTTTCCATTCAATTTCGAATTAGGAGGCCGCTGCCTTGGTCCCCAAGTACTCTAACTTGCCGGGGCTGGATCTATGCGTCTGGAAAGGGCTCTTTGACGTGGATGTTTGGCTCGAGAATCATACGGCTGTGGGCATAGTCGAGGATCACCGTAAATCTTCTAAGAACTTTCGTGCCAATCATCCGCTTATGGTCTGGGACGCTCGAGCAACATGCGTCCGTCGGAGCGTCCAACCGATAGGATCCCAGTTGGAGATTTAGTGTGTGGCCGATCACGCCTTCACCTGGCTGCTCCAATCCAACTCCCGTCTGCACTTTGCGTACAGGACCGGTTGTTCTTAGAATTGCGGGATCATCTACTGCGTCGCCAGAGCCGCTATCGACGAAGAACTCTCCCGTTTCCGGTTTCACTCCCGGCACAGCGACGGCCCCTGGTGGTAGAGGGTACTGCCGTCAGGTTTCAGCAGTTGGCCTGACTGTCACGAGCGAGTGCGAGGGTGAGGCCAGAACCATTATTTCGATGTTCTCAAGACTGTTTGATAGAATTAATTCCGAAGGCGCTGGCGTGAACTTGTGCGCGAAGAGTGCTGCTGATTCGTGGAGAGTCGGAGCGTGAGCTTTGCAAGCGCGATGGTCGAGGGCGCAGAGCTAAGGCTGCGGCAGCCGGCTGAATGTCTTCGTTCCTACCTTGGGTGTTTCTGGACAATTAGGACTTCTGTTGCGACGCGTCTGCGAAGCTTGCCGGACGCATGCGTGACGATTTCGTGCCAGGTGCTCACGCGAGGACCGGCGCGTTGTTTTCTTGTTGGGCCGCTCTTAGCGCCACGAGAGCGCCGACCGAGAGCGGGACAGGAACTTTTTGGCGTGCGTTTGCGGCCCGGCGTGGCTTTCGCGCTGGTCGGAGTCCCGATGCACAAAATGGCTGGGCGTCGCATCACGCTGGAAATGGCAATGCCTGGGCAGGGCAGCAGACTCGCAAAAAGCCTTGGTGAGGCGGCCACTGCAGGGGAGCGGATCGACATTTTGGAGCGATTCCTCGTCGAGCGGCTGGCAGGAGCGAGAATCGAGCCGCGCGTTGCGTTGTTTCTCAAACGGATCGAAGAAAGCGGCGGGCAAATACGTATTGAGGAACTGGCTCGCAAATGCGGAGTCAGCGCGCGGCAGTTGCGCCGGCTGTTGATGAAGTGGGTAGGTCTGCCGCCGAAGCGCTTGGCGCGTGTGATTCGACTTCAGGCGTTCTTGCAACGCGCCGAGACATCTTCTGAGAAGAAGCCAACGGAAACGGCTCTGGAGCTGGGTTATTTCGATCAGGCGCACATGAGCAACGAGGTTGCCCAGCTTGCTGGAGCAAGTCCTGGAGCAATTGTCCCCGAGCGCGTGGCCGATTTTTCCAAGACGCGCTGCGGATAAACTCCTAGACTCTTGATGGTTGGCGGGGATCCTTCGGACATGAAAATGGCGGCGATGGGCGTGCAGATGCATTCTGGATGGGGCGCATTGGTGGTTGTGGCGAATGAGGACGGGCGCGTGAACGTGATGGCGCGGAAGCGGATCGAGGTGATAGACGAGAAGGCTGGCGGGAAGCGGCAGCCGTACCATCGCGCGAGAAATCTGGCGCTAAACGAAGCGGAGAAATATCTTGCGCGCTGCGCAGCGGAGTCGAAGCGCCTGGCGACGCAATCGATTCGCGGGCTGACGGAGGACTTGCAGAAACGCGGCTATCGGCTGGCGAACTGCGCGGTGCTGACGGCGTCGGGGCGCGAACTGCCGCCGCTTGTGAGGATACTTGCGGCGCATCCGCTGATTCACACCGCGGAAGGGGAGTTTTTTCGCAACGCGATCTGCTCGGCGTGTGAAGTGCTAAGGTTGAGCGTATTGCGAGTGCGGGAGCGCGAGATCGAGAGCGTGGCGAACACCTCGCTGGGAAGGTCGGCTGCGGCGGTAATGAAACAAATCGCGAATGCAGGAAAGAGCCTCGGTTCGCCATGGACGCAGGACCAGAAGAAAGCAGCGCTGGCCGCGTGGATGGCGCTCCACGAACACAAAGGCGGGACGCTGATTTCGAGGCGCTGGCGTAGGTAAAAACCAGTGATTCGACGACACGAGTTGTTGACGTTCATGAGAAGCGTACCGCTGGTGACGACGGCGACAATTTCGCCGGATGGCGCGCCGCAAGCGGCGATATTGGGCGTGGCGGCCAGCGATCAGCTGGAGCTTGTGTTTGATACGGTAGATAATTCGCGGAAGTTCCGGAATGTGCAGCGCGACGGGCGAGTTGCGGTGGTGTTTGGCGCGGCGGGTGGGTACGTGAGCGGCAGTCATGACGAGCGGACGGTTCAGTATGAGGGAATTGCGGATATTCCGAGTGGAGCAGAACTCAAACGCGTGCAGGAGGAGATTTACTTCAAACAATTTCCTGATGGGCGCGAGCGTTTGAAGTGGGAGCACATTACTTATGTGCGCGTGCGGCCAACGTGGATTCGCTATAGCAATTATAACGAGGGCCCGCCGGAGATTGTTGAGTGGAGCGGAGATGCGCTCGCCAAGTTAGTTGCAAGAGTCTGAACACCTTACTAGCGTGCCCGCCACCTTCTCGAACGAACTAAGAAACTTGCAAGCATGAAAAATAGTGGCGATGGGAGTGAGGATGCACTCAGGATGGGACGCACTGGCCGCGTGGATAGCTTTGTGCACGCCCAAAAGGGAGTAGCCCGATGAACGCAACACAAATCCGCGGCTTTGATGGCGAGAGCGGCGAGGTCGACGTGACCAAGCGCTACCCGAATCTGTTTCGCAAGGCCGGGCATCCGCAGCCGGGATTCGTGATCGCGCTATTCGCGCACCTGGCAGGCCAGGCGCACGCGTCGGTCTACCCTGGCTCATGGTGACCGCGCTGGCAAATGGACGGCTCTGGGGGTGGCGGGCACGCGACTGGGCGGACGTCCAGGAATGTCAGATGTCGGCCGCCTATCGCACCATCCTAGCCAAACTCGCACTCAACCCGGGACAGTCTCTTCTCGATGTGGGATGCGGGGCCGGAATGTTCGCATCTATGGCAAGCGCGCGCGGGCTTCTCGTGTCTGGCATCGACGCATCAGACGCGCTGCTCGCTATCGCGCGGGAAAGAGCGCCGAGCGCAGACTTCCGCGTCGGCGATCTCGAAGACCTTCCGTTTCCGGGGGAATCCTTTGACGCCGTGACGGGCTTCAACGCCTACCAGTTTGCGACGAACCCCGTTGCCGCGCTCTCGGCCGCCGGACGTGCTGCCAAGAGGGGCGCCCCGGTCGTCGTTGTCATCTGGGGACGCCACGAGGCGGGTGACGCTGCAGCCGTCGTTGCCGCACTCGCGCCACTTCTCGCAGGATCTCGGACCACCTCACCGCAGGCCGATGCGCTTACGCAGGAGGGAGGGCTGCGCCGCTTCGTAGAGGACGGCGGTCTCGTGGCTCCTTTTGAGGTTGGGGATGTCAATACGGAGTGGAGCTACCCGAGTCTCGCAACGGCGGTACGGGGCTTGAACTCTGCGGGTTCAGCCAGGTCAGCGGCCGACCGGACCAACGAGGACACCGTGACCCGCGCCCACGAAGCCGCCCTCCGACCATACGTGAAGGTCGACGGGACGGTCCGCCTCAGCGCGGTTTTCCGGTACATCATCGCCCGGGCGCCGTAGGGTTCAAACAAAAGACCCCGTCACAAGCGCAAGAGCGGGGTCTTGGAATGAAGAGAAGCTCTGAGTGTGAATGTGTAGCTTGGTTAAGGAGCACCTGCTCACAAGGCAGGTGCCCTTCTCCAATTCTTAGGTGCCCGTTAAGTGCCCAGAATATCCCGTTTTGAGAGATTTTTGCGGCTGAGAAGAAGGGCTAAGTCGTTTGAATCCGGCAGAGCCGGTTGGCGTTTGGCGCGTTATGAGCCCGACGAGCTACCAGGCTGCTCCACCCCGCGAACCTATGATAGCGAATGCGCACCGAAGATACAAACCGGCGGGCGTGGAACAGAATTCGTACCTGGTGTCACGCTCGATTGGATCTCCCCTGTTCACTTTTCCTGCGGCTCGGCCAGCAAATCGCCTAAGCGATCGAACCGCTTTTCCCACAGCGAGCGGCGATCCGCAATCCATCGCTCCGCCACCGTGAGCCCTTGAGGTTCGATGCTGCACGTGCGCACCCTCCCCACCTTTTCGGTGCGCACCAGCCCGCTTTTTTCCAATACCTGCAGGTGTTGAACCACTGCCGCCAGGGTAATCGCGAGAGGCTTGGCCAACCGCGAGACGGAAATCGGGCCGGCACTCAGCTTCTCGACAATCGCGCGCCGGGTGGAATCGCCCAGGGCGTGGAAAACGCGATCCACGTGAACTCGTTGGCTAAGCATCGGCCCCGCCTCTCGAAGTCTCTCGCAAACTAGCGCACCAGCTCGCTGCCCATGCGGTCGAGCAACAAGCTCCATCCCTTTTCACGGACTTCGGGACCGTCCGAGTTTTCAAAGAATGCCGCCTGTTCGGTAAAGATCATGTCGGTTCCCTGCTCCGTCGGAAAAAGCTCTACCGTGGACAGAGACGCCGAAAAGCAGTGATCTCCGACGCTCATGGTATAGGCAAACACAATGCGGCGATCCGTTTGTATGTCCTGATAGATGGTACGGTTTTCGCACACCGTACCAGCATTGAAGGTGAATCGCCTCCGCTCGCTACCACCCACTCGAAAATCCATCTGAAATTCTTCCATTCGCTCTCCCTGATCCGGAGCGAACCATTGCCGTTTCTTTGCCGGGTCGGCGAAAGCCGCAAACACCTTCTGCGGCGCAACCGGATAACTGCGTTCAATAACAAACGTGCGATGAGTCACGGATCGTTCTTTCATGGATTGTTCTCCTGGCCGGCGGATACATGGACCGGTTGCCGGGACCGGCCGTCGCACTCTCCGCCCCACTCACTTTAGTGCACGCTTAAGTATCCCTCCACGCCGAGACATTTGTCAAGCGCATACTTAAGTATTATCAACCACCCCGCCCGCGGCGCCGATCGCCGGTGCCCTTGACAACCTATCCATAGATAGACTATGTATCTCCGATGCCGACCAAACCAGAGCTCTTGCCAGGTACCCTGGACATGCTCGTTCTGAAGACTCTTACCCGCGCTCCGCAACATGGATACGGAATTGCCTTGGCCATCAAGCGCGTTTCGAACGACGTGCTTACCGTCGAAGAAGGCTCCCTGTACCCAGCGTTGCAGCGCCTGCTGCTGCAAGGTTGGGTGAAAGGCGAATGGAAGAAGACAGAAACCAACCGCCGCGCGCGTTTCTATACGTTGACGCCCGCCGGCCGCAAACAACTCGGATCCGAACTCTCCCAATTCCAACTGATGATTACCGCGATCAGCCGCGTGCTGCAGGACGCCTAGGGGGACTCGATTGCCATGAACTCACTCATTCGCTTCTTTCACAAATTGTCGCTCCTCATTCGCCGCGAGAAATTCAGTAATGAGATGGACGAAGAAATAGCCTTCCATCGCGAACAGGTGGAACGCGAGTTAAGAGCCGCCGGGATGGCTCCGGAATCGGCGCATCGCGCCGCCAGCCGGAAATTTGGCAACGCCACCCGGCTGAAAGAGCGTAGCCGCGAAATTGTGGAATTCCGCTTCGAAACGGTGCTCCAGGATTTCCGTTTTGCCCTGCGCCAGTTGCGCAAGAATCCCGGATTTACCGGCACCGCCGTGGGCATGCTCGCCCTGGGAATGTGCGCCAGCGTGGCCATGTTCGCATTTGCCGACGCCGCGCTGATCAAACCACTGCCCTACCCCGCTCCCAACCGCCTGGTAGAAGCAACCGAGAGCGCTCCGATGATTCCGCGCGCCAACCTTTCGTATTTGGACTACCTCGATTGGAAGAAACTCAACACCGTTTTCACTTCGCTGGATGTCATCACCGGCACCGGTTTTCTGGTGAGCACCCCCTCCGGCGCCGAACCTGCCTCCGGCACTCAGGTGAGCGATGGATTTTTTCACACCCTCGGTGTTATCCCCGCTATGGGCCGTGACTTCCGCGCCGACGACGGCATATCGGGCGCGCCCCAGACCGTGATCCTGGCGTACGCGGCGTGGCAGAAGTGGTTCGGATCAAGACCCGACGTGATCGGACAGCCAGTCATACTGAGCGGAATTTCGCACACCATCATCGGCGTGCTGCCGCGCGACTTTTGCTACGCTCCCCGCCCACGCGCGCAATTTTGGACGACTCTCCCCACCACCAGCCCATGTCACATCCGCCGAACCTGCCATGACCTCACCGGCGTCGCCCGCCTCAAGGACGGCGTCTCCGTCTCGACCGCGCTAGCGGACATGCAATCGATCGCTGGGCAGCTCGAGACCCAGTATCCCGATTCGAACCGCAGCCAAGGTGCCAGCGTAATGGCCTTATCCGACGCAATCGTTGGAGACATCCGCCCGATCCTTCTGGTGACCCTGGGCGGTGCCGGATTGTTGCTGCTGATTTCCTGCGTGAACGTCACCAGCCTGCTGCTGGTCCGCTCCGAGAGCCGCAAGCGCGAGATCTCCGTCCGCGGCGCGCTGGGGGCATCTACCGCCAGGCTGATCCGTCAATTCGCCACCGAAGGACTATTGTTGGTGACGATCGGAGGCGCGTTCGGTCTGCTCGCCGCCCGATGGACCATGCAACTGCTCCTCAAACTGATTCCCGCGGACATGCTCCAGGGCATGCCGTTTCTGCAAGGAATCGATCTCAATCTCCACGTGCTGGTCTTCGCGTGTTCCGTTGCGCTGTTGGCCTCCGCACTGTTTTCGCTGATTCCCACGTGGCGGTTGCCTTTCTCGGAGTTGCGCGAAGGTCTGACGGAAGGTGGCCGCACCTCTGCCGGAACGCTCTGGCGCCGCTTCGGATCCAATCTGGTGGTAGTCGAGTTGGCCGTCGCCATCGTCCTGTTATTCGGTGCCGGACTTCTCGGCAAGAGCCTCCATCGCCTCCTCAACGTCGATCCCGGCTTCCACGCCGATCATCTGGCTAACCTGGAGGTCGACATACCCGACGCCAGCTACCCCAAGGAGGAAGACGTCACCACCCTGGCGCGCAAGCTGCTCACCAACATCTCTAGCGTTCCCGGCGTGAAATCCGCCGCCATCACCAGCCGCCTGCCCTTCGAAGGTAATGGCAACACCGACTGGATCCGTTTTGTCGGGCGCCCCTACGATGGCAAGCACATCGAAGTGAACATGCGCGATGTGAGTCCCAATTATCTGGCCACCCTGCAGGCCAAGCTGCTGCGCGGCCGATTCTTCACCGAGGTCGACGATGCCTCCAAACCCAAAGTAGTGATCATCAATCAAACCCTCGCCAGAAAGTATTTCCCCGGCGAAGATCCCATCGGCAAGAAGTTCGGCGACATTTCGCTCACTCCGCAATCGCTCAAGGAAATTGTCGGGGTGGTCGACGATATTCGCGAAGGCGCGCTCGACGCGCCTATGTGGCCCGCGGTCTACTATCCCTTCGACCAGGACCCCGATAATTTTCTTTTTGTTGTCGCGCGCACCGAATCCTCCGAGCAGTCGGTGCTGCCCACCTTGGTCGCCACGGTCCATCGAACTGCCTCCAACCTCGGCACCACCGACGAATCCACCATGGCCTCGCGCATCGAGGACTCCCCCACCGCCTATCTTCACCGCTCCTCCGCATGGCTGGTGGGCGGCTTCGCCGCATTGGCGTTTGTGCTGAGCGTGGTCGGACTCTACGGCGTGGTCGCGTATTCGGTGAGCCAGCGAACCCGCGAGATCGCGATTCGTGTGACCCTCGGAGCGCAACGCAGCGCTGTGTATCAAATGGTCTTGCAAGAGGCGGGAAGGTTGGCCACGGTTGGCATCCTCAGCGGTTTAGTGTGTGCCGTCGCGGCGGCCAGCCTAATGCGCGGCTTACTGTTTGGTGTCCCGTCATGGGACGTATCGACGCTGGCCACGGTCGCCGCAGCGCTGGCGATCTCCGCCCTGCTGGCCAGCTACATCCCCGCTCGCCGCGCCGCGCTGCTCGATCCCGTCGAGTCCCTCCGCGCGGAATAGTCTCATCGCCTCGCCGGCCATACCCACACCCTGGCGATTTGGATGGCGGCGCGAAACGCTTGGCTGGCTCGCTATTCCGATTTCAGTTTGGCGGATTCGCTTCGGGCTTGCTGCAGGATCGGGACGTTGGAGTCGGCGTTCTTCCAAAGGGTGAAGAAATCGTCATAGGCGGCGAGGGCTTTGGCCTTGGCGGTCGCGGACTCGGCAGCAGGCGCTGCAGCAGCCTCTAAAGCCAACGCGCGCGCCAGCCCGAGATGCGCCAGCGTTGCGATCGGCTCGTTGCCCACCACCCCGCGATGGTCGATTATTTTTTGGAATTCGACGGCGGCCTGCTCGCCCTGATGAGTGGCCAGATATGCGCCACCTCGCACATACACCGGATACAGGTTCTGCGAAAAGCTCCTGGTGCCCGGATAGCCGAGTTCGTAGGTGGAGGCGGCCTGAAGAAGTTCAATTGCTTTGGGCGCCTCGTTCCGGTCGAGCGCAAGTTGCCCGCGAATTGCCGGCAGGCAGATGGACTGCACCATGGTGTCCTGCGGAAATTGCTTTTCTAGATCGTCCGCCAATTTCTCGCCGTGCGCCACCGCCGTCACATCGTTGGTGAGGGCCAGAGCCAGCGCCGCGGCATATTCCTCGTCGCGGCCATCCGAAAGGGCGAGCGAGGCAGTGGCGTGTTGCTTAGCCTCGGCGGCATCCCCGAACAGCGCTTCGGCCAGCGCCTCGGCGGCTTGGTACTCCGCAACCGTTTCCTTCTGATCGGCGCGGGTGGCGGAATCCAGTGCGCGGCGGGAGAGCTCGTGAAACTTGCTAAGCTGACCCAAACAAGCGGCACTTTCGGATTCAAAGTACAGCATCACGCTATCCTCGCCTGGCTTGCTCATCGCCCAGTCGATTTGCTCCTGCATCACGGCCGCATCGTTCTCTAAGAAACCAAGCAGGTACAAATCCAAATGCAGCTCGGGCGAGCTGAGCTTTTTCAGATGCGCCTCTTCGGCCACTTTCCGCGATTCCTGAAACCGATCGAGATTCAGGTAAGCGGTCACCAGGTTGGCGTAGCTCAACCCATCGGAGGGAGCCATGCGCAGCGCTATCTGGCATTCCTCCAGCGCCTTTTCGTACTGGCCGAGATTCTCGAATACCTGGCCCGAGTTGTTTGGCGGCACCGAATCCCGCGGATAACTTTGCTCCCACAGCTGATAGGACTGAAGCGTCGCTTCCAAGTCGCCGGTCACGAAATTATGATAATGAGACTCGATGTAGAATTTCTCGCGCTCGCTCACTCGTTCGCGCAATTCGTAAGCTTTCCGAGTGCTGTCCGCAGCCGCATTGGTTTCCCCCAGATTGTGTTCGCTAGACCCCATCGAGGCGTAGGCCATCGCAAATTTCGGGTCGAGCCGGATAGCGCGTTGGAACATCGCGATCGCCCCGGTGTAGTCGCCTTTGCTGGTCAGCGCCTTTCGCCCCTGGCTATAATCCTGCAGCGCTTCGAGGGACGGTGTGCTGGCCTGTTCGATCGGCGTATCGAGCTTCGCCACCGAGCTCAGCGATTCGCCTAACTTCCCGCGCATTTTCGAAGCCGCTTGTCCCAAGGCTTCGAGGACTTTTTCTTTGCCCGCCGCTTGCACCTGCTCCTGCACCAGCACGTCGCCGGTGGTGCAGTTCACCGCCTGCAGGCCGATCACGAACTGATTGCCCAGACTGGCGATCGAGCCGCTCAAGTACGCTTTGCTTCCCGTGCGCTGGCACACATCTCGCGCGATGCTGGGGGAAAGTTTCGTCTCCGCCGGCCGACCCATCATTTGCAGGGTCTCCTGGATGCGCACCTCGGAGATCAGGCTCAGGAACGGAGATTGTTCCAACTGCACCACCAGGCCCTGCCGCAGGGTGTCGTCGAATACCGGATCGCCGGTGGAGTTGGCGAAGTCCGCGAGAACGATCGTATCGGTCTCACTCAGTGCGCGAGCGTTATGCATCCGGTAGAACCAGCCCGCGACACCCAGCGCCACCACCACCGCCGCCGCGCCGGCCACCATTTTCCAACGGGAACGCCGGGGTCGCGGCAAGTTGAACGCCGTCGCTGCGGTGTGTCCCGTCTCCACTTCGCGCTTCAGCCCCTGCAGATCGGCGCGAATCTCCGCGGCACTGTGGTAGCGCTTGTCCCGGTCCTTCTCTAATGCCTTGTTGATGATCGCTTCCAATTGCGGAGGCGCTTCGGCATTCAGGCTCGAAACCGCAGCCGGTGTTTTCATCAAGATGGATTCGATGATCGCGCCGCCGGTGTTGCCGCCGAAAGCCTTCTTGCCGGTAGTCATTTCGTACAGCAGCAGGCCCAGAGAGAATAGATCGGTGCGCGCGTCCAGATCATCGCCGCGCACTTGCTCGGGCGACATGTACGATGGAGTCCCGCTGATGATTCCGACGATGGAGACCGGCTCCTCCGCCGTGCCGCTGGGTCCAGCCTCCACCGCAGGTTTCGCTATCAGCTTCGCCAGACCGAAATCCAGGACCTTCGCCTGCCCGCGTTTCGTAACGAAAATGTTGGCCGGCTTGATGTCGCGATGGACGATTCCTTGCGCGTGCGCGGTGTCCAGCGCATCGGCAATCTGGATTCCCAGATCAAGAATCTCGGTAAGCGCCAGCGGCTGGCCGTGGACGTGCCGGCTAAGGGTCTCCCCATCGATATATTCCATGGCGATGAACGGCTGGCCGTCCTGTTCGCCAACGTCGTGAATGGTGCAAATGTTCGGGTGGTTCAGCGCGGAGGCGGCGTGCGCTTCGCGCCGGAAGCGTTCCAGCGCTTGTGGGCCTTGCGCCAGATCACTGGGAAGGAATTTCAGTGCGACCGGGCGGTCCAGCCGGGTGTCCTGGGCCTTGTAGACCACACCCATTCCGCCGGCACCAAGTCTTTCGAGGATGCGATAGTGCGAAATGGTCTCGCCAATCATCGCCGGGAAACGGCCCCAAGGAGCCGAGGAACTACTCAAAGCGTTGGTTCATCCGTCGTCGCGTCGTCATCCGCCGCTCGATTATTTCGCCGCTCTTCTTTGGGTGGACGGGGCGATGCCACCACGTTCAAAACGCTGGTCCCTGACCCATAATTATTTACTTTCGCCAGCGATTCCTGTTCCAGCGTAATATTCTTGTTGCACACCGTGCACACGAACGCGCCATACGAGCCGCCGTCCCGTTGCCCGAACAGATTGTAGCGCATCACTCGATTACAACAGGTTGGCACCCAAACTTTGGAATCTTGGTCGGCACTCATACAGCTCCTTGGAAACCGGGAGGTGCCGGGATTATATACTGAAAAATCCGTGAGGGGACACTGCTAACGAGGTAACCAAGGGCACATTTCGAAGGAGGTTTGACCCCACCCGTGCAAGCTCGTTTGACTTGTTCGCTTCTAGAAGATAGCATCCGCTTCCAGAGGATCCTCGCCTCCATGGTTGGCCAAACCTTCTCCCACTACCGCGTCCTAGAAAAGCTCGGCGGCGGGGGTATGGGCATCGTCTACAAAGCCGAGGACACCCGCCTCCATCGTCACGTCGCCCTGAAATTCCTGCCCGAAGAAGTGGCCGGCGACCGTCAGGCCCTCGAACGTTTCCAGCGAGAGGCCCGCAGCGCCTCCGCTCTGAATCACCCGAATATTTGCACCATTCACGATATTGGCGAGGACAACGGAAAGGCCTTCATCGTCATGGAGTTTATGGAGGGCCAGACCCTCAAGCACCGCATCGACGGCCGCCCCATGGAGACCGAGGAAATCCTAACGCTCGGTATTCAGATCGCCGACGCCCTGGTCGCGGCCCACGCCAAGGGCATCATCCACCGCGACATCAAGCCCGCCAACATTTTCATCACCCGCAGCGGCGCCGCCAAGGTCCTGGATTTCGGGCTCGCCAAGATGGCCGCTAAACCCCGGGCACCCGGCGATGCTTTTGGAGTTTCCGCGCAACTGACCGCGGCCGCTGACGCCGAGAATCTCACCAGCCCGGGTTCAACGCTGGGCACAGTGGTTTACATGTCGCCCGAACAGGCTCGTGGGAAAGAGGTGGACGCCCGAAGCGACCTGTTCTCCTTTGGCGCCGTGCTGTACGAAATGGCCACTGGACGCCTGGCTTTTTCCGGTGACACCTCCGCCGTCATTTTCGATGCAATTCTCAACCACCCACCGGTGCCCGCGCGACGTCTGAATTCCCGGTTGACCGGAGGGCTGGAAGAAATCATCGACAAGCTGCTCGAGAAAGATCCCAATATGCGCTATCCGGACGCCGCTAAGCTGCGCAGCGGCCTGCAGCAACTGCAGCGCGATTCGGATTCCGGACGCATCACCGCCGCGGCAGCAAAGCCCACTGAAAAGTCGGTCGCCGTGTTGTACTTTGAGAATCTTAGTAAGTCCGAAGAGGATGAATATTTCCGCGACGGAATGACCGAAGACATCATCACCGAGTTGTCCAAGATCAACCTGCTCCACGTGTTCCCTCGTGCCGAAATGCTGGCGTACCGCGACAAGCCGGTAACCGCTCCTCACGTCGGGCAGGAACTCAACGCCGCCTATGTGCTCAGCGGCAGCCTGCGCCGCGCCGGGAACCGTCTGCGGATCACCGCGCAGTTGGTGGAAACGCGGACGCGCACCTCGGTTTGGGCGGAGCGCTACGACCGTCAGATGGAAGATGTTTTTGCCATCCAGGATGAGATCGCACAAAGCATCGCCGGAGCTTTGAAGGTGATGCTCACCGAGAGCGAGAAGAAGGCGATCGCCAAAGCGCCCACCGCGGACGTTAAGGCCTACGACTACTACCTCCGCGGACGGCAATTCTTCTATCAGTTTCGCCGCCGTGGGTACGACTTCGCTCGGCAGATGTTTACTCGGGCTATCGAGATCGATCCCTTCTATGCCCGCGCCTATGCTGGCGTGGCCGATTGCTACTCCTATCTGTATATGTATTGGGACGACAATCAGACCAACCTGCGCGCGGCGGAAGACGCCAGTCGCAAGGCCTTGCTGCTCGACCCCGGCCTGGCCGAGGCCCACGTGTCCCGAGGGCTGGCGATCTCCCTCAGCAAACGCTACGACGAAGCCGAGATCGAATTCCAAACTGCTATTAAGATGGACCCGCGACTTTTCGAGGCTTACTACTTCTACGGACGCGCTTGCGTCCAGGAGGGCAAGCTCGAGAACGCCGCGCGTTTGTTCGAAAACGCTCTGCAGGTGAAACCGGATGACTATCAAGCCCCGGCATTCATGGGGATGGCCTTCAGCGGGCTGGGCAAAACCGAGCAAGCGGCGGAAGCGTATCGCCGGTGCTGGCAATTGGCTGAGAAGCATCTGGAGTTGCACCCCGACGACGCTCGAGCGCTCTACTTGGGCGCCTGCGCTCTGGGACGGCTTGGGGAACGCTCGCGAAGCCTGGAATGGGCCGAGCGCGCTCTGGCCATCGACCCGGAAGACTGCGGAATTCTCTATAACGTTGCATGCACGTACGCGCTGCAAGGCAAGGTCGAGGAGGCCATCGATTGTCTGGAACAAGCCATGGCCCGCGCCCTGTGGTACAAGCGGTGGGCGCTACACGATTCCGATCTGGATGCGCTCCGCATTCATCCCCGCTTCATATCCCTCATGGAACGCACCTAGCTCGCCATGGCGGACGGCAATCGCTCATTGGTAGAGCGGATTTTTCAACATGCACCATTCGTCCATTCGCTCGGCATTGAGTTGACCTCATTCGGCATGGGCTGGTGTGAGACCAAGCTCAAAGTGTCGCCGGACCTTCAACAGCAGCATGGGTTCGTCCACGGCGGCGTGCGGATGACCCTGGCAGACCATACCTGCGGCGGTGCCGCCGCATCCACCGTACCCGACGGCAAGGACGTAATCGCCATAGAGAACAAAGTTTCCTTCCTGCGTCCGGCCACCGCCCCCGCGCTAATTTGTCGCGCCGAGGTCCTGCGCAGCGGAAAAAGCATCATCTTCGTGGAAGCGGCAGTAGTGGTCGAGCGGCCCGAAGGGCGCGTGATCGTCGCCAAAGCATCGGGCACCGTAGCGATCATTGCGCTGAACCCAAGAGCGATCGAATCCCGGCGGGCCTAAAACGTAGACCCTAAACCTAGAGTCGTGCCGCAGTCCGTCGGTAATTTGGTTCACCTGGGCCAGTACGCACCGCAGGAATTCATCCTTCCCTCCCTACCACCTCAATGCCACGTTCGACCCGAACAGGTGGAAAAACAAATGCCACAACAAATCGCCAATCCCGAAGCCCCCGAACCAGCCTTTCCGCCACACCGCCGGTCCGCCCAACCACCGCCAGCGCCGGCTCAAACAAAAACCGTGCTCATCACTGGGTCTCGCCGGCATTCCTGCAGAATGCACCGTTGGCCATCACTCCCTTCCGCCCTTTGATTCGAACTCAGCTTCCTCCGCTGGTGTAGGCCGGCCCTCATCGCCCGCCGATTCGGCCTCAACGACCGCGCCACCATCCATCACCACGCACACGCTACCCACCTCTTTGAGTTTCGTCCGCTCATCGCTGATAACCATCCACCGGCAAACAGCGCCAGTACGAAATGCGTCCAACCCGATCCTGATCGTCGCTACACAGACTTGGGAACGTTCCGCCCACGCCGGGCCCGCCAGCCCGCGCGTAGTGCCTCGCAACACTCCCCGGTATCGGGTGTTGGATGGCGGGCTTCAAAAGAACCCAATTCCCATGCAGGCATCTGTGGGGATTAGAAAACGAATCGGCCCGCGAATCAGCAAGATACAAAACCTGGAAGGCGATGAATTTCAAATGTTCACTGTCGCAAAAAGCCCCCCGCCAGAGAGCTATTTTGCTAGAGTTTGAGGCAGGTGCTACATGATCTTCAAACCGTGCTTGGAGGATGGATATGCCGAAGGCTCCCTTGATTTTTACGTATTACATCGCCGCCCCGGTGGAGAAGGTCTGGGACGGGTTCGTTTCGAAGGAAGCGAATCAAAAGATCTTCGTGGGCGCGGCATTTGAGTTGGATCTGAAGCCTGGCGGGGCGATGACCTGGTCGGGGCCGAACAAGGACGGGAGGGTGGTGCGGTATGTGACCGGTAAGGTGCTGCGGGCGGAGCCGCCGAAGCTGCTTGAGTACAAGTTCGGCATGGGCGATGGGGCGGTGATGTCCAGAGTGACGGTGGAGCTTACTCCGGAGACGGAGGCAGTGAAGGTCGTGGTAACGAACGATGACTGGGCGGAGGACGACCCGGCGTACGCGCAGAATGCGGATGGCTGGCCGCGAATTCTCTCCCGTTTGAAGACATTGCTGGAGACCGGGAAAACCTTCCGACCGCACTAATGACTACAACGGTATGACCAGAAAAGGCCGCGATTTACAGCGCGGCGAGGAGAACGACATGTACGTCATTACGGGAGCGACCGGAAATACGGGAAGCGTGGTAGCCAAGAGACTGTTGGCAAAGGGAGAGAAAGTGCGCGTTGTAGGCCGCGACGCGAGGCGACTAGAACCATTCACCCAGAAGGGGGCAGAACCATTCGTTGCTGACGCGACCAACGCAGGCGCACTCATTCAAGCATTTTCCGGTGCAAAGGCCGTGTACGTGATGATTCCGCCCAACATAAGTGCTCCGGATTTTCGTGCCTACGAAGACCGTGTGACCGATGCCTTGGCCGCCGCGATCACCAAGAGCGGCGTAAGCCACGCCGTGGTCCTAAGTAGCTTCGGCGCGGACAAAGCTGACAAAACTGGCCCCGTAGTTGGGCTACACAATCTTGAGAAAAAACTCGACGGAATTGCCGGATTAAACGCTCTGTACCTCCGCGCGGGCTACTTCATGGAAAACCTTTTGCCACAAGTCGGTGTGATTCACTCCCTCGGATTGATCGCGGGCCCAGTCCGGCCGGATTTGCCTCTGCCGATGATCGCTACTCGCGACATCGGCGCTGCGGCAGCCGAAGCCTTGCTGCGACTTGATTTCGACGGGAAACGCCCGCGCGAGCTGCAAGGGGCTCGCGACGTTACCTACGTGCAACTCGCCAGTACCCTAAGCGCTGCGATTGGAAAGCCCGACTTGGCGTATAAGCAAATGCCTGCGCTAGTGTTGAAGCCCGCTTTAATGCAAATGGGAATGTCTTCCAGCATGGCGGACCTACTGCTGGAAATGGCGGACGCCCTGAATTCTGGTCACATGAAGATGCTCGAACCGCGCTCAGCAGAGAACACCACTCCGACCACGCCCGAGACTTTCGTCGCCGAAGTTTTCGTCCCGGCCTATCGAGGGAAACGGGCTGGGGCTTAGCGGTGCTGGAGGCGGAGGGAGTTCCAGCTCGCGTCGGTGGTCCACCCGCCGTCTACGGCGAGGGCGTGGCCGTTGATGAACGCACTCTGGGATTCGTCGGCGAGGAACGCTATCGCGCGGGCGATGTCTTCGGGGGTTGCGAAACGGGCCATGGGGATGCGGTCGATGATGTCTTGGTCGCAGTAGGCGCCGCGGGCTTGATCTTGGTGGTCCATTTCGGTTTTCACCCAGCCGGGGCAGACCGCATTGACGCGCACCCCGCGGCCGCCCCATTCCGCGGCTAAGGTGCGGGTGAGGCCGATCAGACCGTGTTTGGAAGCGTTGTAGGCGGAGCGGTCGGCGACGGCTGCGAGTCCGGCGATCGACGCTACGTTTATGATGCTGCCGCGGCGGCGCTTCAGCATTTGTTTGCCGAATGCTTGCGAGAGGAGAAACGGCGCGACCAGATTAACCTCGAGAACGCGGCGAAAATCCTGGGCGGAGACGGATTCGGCAGAAGCGATGAGGCTGATCCCCGCATTGTTCACCAGCACGTCGACGTGCGCGAAGCGCGCTTCGACTTCCGAGGCCAGGCGGGCGACGAATGCGTCGCCGGTGATGTCACCAAGAAATTCGTGAGTCTGGGCGCCTAGGACGGCTGCCAGGCGAGAGGTTTCGGCGCAGGACTGGAGGTCGACTAGGGCCAACGAATATTCGAGGCTGGCGAGAGTGAGGGCCGTCTGGCGGCCGATCCCCTGGGCAGCGCCGGTTATGACCGCAATGCGGCGTTCGGTGGGCATGCGCTTGCTCCAGGCCTAGCTGACTACGCGGCGGATGAAGCCGCGGATGCCCACCCAGCCCAAGATTAATACGCACAGCAGCAGAGCTAGGGTGGTGGTCCAGGCAGGCATGTGCGGGGTTTCGGGGGTTAGTGCGGTGCGCAGGCCTTCGCTCATGTACACCAGTGGATTAATTAGGACGGCGATTTGGATCCACCTTATCTTTTCCAAGAAAACCCAGGGGTAGTAGACGCAGCCGAAAAAAGTTATGGGGACGACCACGATGCCGAACATCAGGCCGATGTTTTGCGGCTTTACGATAGTGCCGATGGTCAGCCCTACGGCGCCGGAGGCCAGGCTGGCCAGAATGATGGTACCGATCAGGATCGGCCAGCTTTCCACGTGCACGTGCACCGGCGAGGTGGGAATGAAATAGATCAACGGGAAAACGACGAGCGCGGCGATCACGCTTTGCACCGCGCTGAAGATTATCTTTTGAATGGCTACCCACGGTACCGGGAGCGGAGACATTACGCGGTCTTCGATTTCGCGGGTGCTGCTGATTTCTACCGAGAGCGGAAGGGCTACGGCCATAATCCCTTGGACGAAGATGGCGACGGCCAGTAGGCCGGGCAAAATCAGGGTGCCGAAGCTTATGCCGCGGGAATTTTGGAAGCCTTGGCCCATCTTGGGGAAAAGGTAGGTGAAAACGAAGACGAACATGAAGGGGTTCATCAGGGTGCGGGCGCAGAAGGGGGCGACTTCGCGGCGGAGGACCCGGACGTCGCGGACCATCAGGCCCCAGAAGGAGCGGGCACCTAGAGAGAAATTGCCCATCGCGTTGGTCACTTGGCTCCCTTCCCTCTACTCACGGAGGTCTCTCCCGGTGAGTTGGATGAAAACATTTTCCAAGCTGGCCTCATTGATCGAAACGTCGTGCAGGCGCGCGCCGGTGATCTCCACAATTTTGGGGAGGATGCCGTCGAGAGAATCTACGAAGATGCGGATGCCATCCGCGGCGGATTCCAGATTTTTTACGCCGGGGAGCGCGCGCAGAGACTGCGGCAAGTCGGGATCGGAATCGCCGGTCAGTTTGAGATGAATCACGGTTTGCGCGCCTATGCTGCTCTTTAGATTTTGCGGGGTGTCGCAGACCAGGATCTTGCCGTGGTCGATTATGGCCAAGCGTTCGCAGAGCGCTTCGGCTTCTTCCATGTAGTGGGTGGTGAGGAGTACGGTGATTCCGTGGGTCTGGAGCTGGCGGATGCTTTCCCAGAGAGCCAGGCGGGACTGCGGATCGAGGCCGGCGCTGGGTTCGTCGAGAAACAAAATTTCGGGCTCGTGGGCGGTGGCGCGAGCGATCTGGACGCGTTGGGCCAGGCCGCCAGAAAGTTCGCGGACGAACGATTGGGCGCGCTCGGTGAGGCGGAACTGCTCGAGAAGTTTTGCGGTGCGTGCGGTGGCGGCCGCCGAGGAGTAGCCGAAGTAGCGGCAGTGGAAGTACAGATTTTCCCAGACCGTGCACTGGCGGTCGAGAGTGTTGTATTGCGGCACGACGCCCATGTGGCGGCGAGCGCGGGCCGGGGCGGCCACTACGTCTACTCCGGCGATGCGAACCGCACCAGACGTGGGCAGGGTGCGGGTGGTGCAGACACCGATGGTGGTGCTTTTGCCGGCGCCGTTGGGGCCGAGCAGGCCGAAAAGTTCGCCGCGGCGGACCGCGAGGGTAATGTCGCGGACCGCTTCTACCTGCACCCGGCCAAAGTAGGTCTTGGTGAGGCTGGTGATCTCGACGATGTTGGCCGGCAGCGGTTGGCTGCCGATTTCGGTGGAAGTCAAAACTACTCCCTGCACGGGTGCGACCACTGAGGGCATATTGTGACGGGATCGCCGCGGCTATTCCAGTGGATTTGCAAAACGTGCTCGTACTTGTTGATTGCAGGAGGTCTAAGCGCCCACCCTTCGCGAGGACATGAATTCAACAGCTATGGCTTGGGGTCGGCGGTGGGGGCGATGGCGGGAGTGGGGGCGGGGCCTAGTTGATCGCGTGGGGGAAGGCTGGCGCGGATCAGCGCGTCGATCTTGTCCCACACTGCGGTGTCGCATTCGATTTCGGTGTGGTACTTGGCAAAGATCGAGTCCCACCACGGATAGCCTTTGCATTTGACTGGGTTCGCTTTGTAGTCGAAGACGTAGTTGCCCAAGATTTTGGTGTGCGATGGATCAACCGCTCGGATCTCGGCGCGGCCGTGAAGGTGGCCGTAGGATTGGTAAAAGTTGGCCGCCTCGAGCACGTTGGCCGGCACCAGGCCGTCGTCCTGGTGGGGCTTTGCGACGCTATCGACCTGGATGGTCAGCAAAACGGGGACCTCGATTTTCTGGAGCATGCGGGCGATTTCGAGACACTCCGACGCGCCCCAACTGTGGCCATACATGATGATGTGGGCGCTCTTCTTCTCTTGCGGCGAGAGCCTGCCGTCGTGATCGGTGTCCAGGAGGCGGATGATTTCCCGGTAGGCTGCGGCGCCTTTGTGATTCTCAAATGCACCGACGTAGACGTCCGGGGAATAGGAGTTGCGCAGAGTCGCCGCGAGTTGGACCTCTGCATGGTTCATGTTGGTGTGGCTGACGTAACCGCCGACGAAACCAATTACGATTTGCGTGGGAGGGGTAGCCGGGCGGAGAGCTCCGGGCTGTTCCGGGCGAGGCTCCTGGGCATGAATTGGGATTGCCGCACCGAGCGCGACCCAACCCAACCAACCCAAAAGCGCGAGCGATGCGGGTAGACGGATATTCATGATTGGGGTAATCGCGGCACGATTGAGAATAGCAATAATTGGAGAAGATGCTGCGTGAAACTAAGGTCGACCGAAAGAAGGAGTCGATCAAAGAGCTACAGGAAATCTGGCGGATGACGCTGGGGCGAGAAGGTGTTCGCGCCCCAGCCCCCAGCCATTCACTAAAATCTAGGGATGATCCCAGTCGCGATCGGTGTGCCACACGTGCGCATGGCCGTCCCACCAACCGTGATAAGTGTCCCAGCAGTGCTGGCGCTCGTCGTTGAGTTCGCGGCGACGGGAATCCGCCTCGGGACTGTGCTCGCCGTGTTTATGGATCGCTTTGTCCAGATTGGATTCGGCCTTTTCGATGGCGTGCTGGCACTTGGAATGCTCGTCAGCATAGCTGCGCGGCGCCACGGGGAGCAGCAAAAGCCCCGCGATCGCCGTCGCGGCAAAGAACGCCGACGGCACTTTTTTGAGCTGCAGCTTGGATGAAAACATCTATTGCCTCCATGGCTTGATTTAAAAGTTAGTGCGATGGATATGGCCGGTGAAGCTCAGCGCGACGCTTCCTTGACGATTTGGGGACCCGGCCGCTTTTCCGCATCGGCCGTCGATTCGAGGGTCGATGCGATACTTTCCGCTCCAGTGCGCTGCATGATTTCTTCGGCTTTGCGGATCTCTTCCGCGGATCCGCAATGGACCGAAAGCAAAATCTCGCCCTGCTCGATGCGCCCGGCGTAATGTTTGGCTTCGTGCTCGGGAATTCCCAAACCGATCAAGCCCCCGGAGAAACCGCCAACCGCGCCGCCGACGCCGATACCGGCAAGGGTGGCGAGAATCGGTCCAGCGGCGATGAATGGGCCGAGGCCAGGAATCGCCAGAGCGCCGACGCCAGTCAGCCAACCGAATGCACCGCCGATCAAGGCGCCAGAGGTCGCGCCGGTTGCCAGCCCTTCCGGAGCCTTGGTGGCTTCCGGGAGGTGATCTTTCGGCATCACGTGTTCGGGCAGCAAGATCGATACGTCCGCATTGCGAAAACCCGCTTCGCGGAGTGCATCGAGCGCGGATTCAACGGCGAGCCGCTGTGGATAGATTCCCAGGACTACACTTTGCTCGCCGGCCATTGGGTTCGCCTCCGTGAATCGGTCCCGCTACCGCTAGGAGTCCGGTTTCTTGGAAATAATTCGGATTTCGTTGTTCACTTTTCCCTGTCCGGCAATAGCGATGGCTTTGGCGTCGATAATGGTTCTCTCGGTATCCGAATGGACCGCTCCTTTCAGAGTCACCAGGCCATCGCGGGCGATCACCTTCACGTTATGGGCGTCGACGGAAAGGGCTTTGTCCTGAACGATGGACTTACGGATGCGCCGGGTGAGGTCGATGTCGGCGGCGTCGTTTTTCTGCTGATCCGCGGTGACCCCCGCAGATTGGTTAAGTTTAGTGTTGTCGGCAGCTTGGCGGGAGCTGACCGGCTGTGGCTGAATGTAAAGGAAGGTGAGACCGCCGAAGAGTATCGATACCGAGGCGAGCGAACGGCGCCAGATTGATTTTTGCGATTGCGGTAAGCGTCTCGTCGTCATGGTCGTGTTCTCTTGTTCCTCCTCTTTCTTTCTCCTGTAGCGCGTATACTAGGCGCTCAGAACCGGATCACTGGTCCAGCGGTGACGCGAAAATTGTGATGACTGCCGTTGGCAAAATAAATTTCGTCGCCAACATCGACGCGGAGCCCGAGCGCGCCAAAATAGCCTTCGATGCCGCCGCCCGGATAAATTGCCGGATTGACGTTGCTGGAGCGAAGGTTTTCTAGTTCGCTCTTGAATCCAGGAATGCTGGCTGCGGTATTGCTGAAATCGAAGTGGGTGAATCCTCCCTTAACGGTGACGAACAAGCGGATCCGGCCGGTGGTTTGGAATTTAGGACCGACCAAGCCATCGAGCATGCGCGCGTTGGTACGCTCGAAATTGTAGGCGGTGGTTCCATCGGAGTATTTCTCGGTGAAGGTGCGAGTGAAGTCATACCCCACCTCTCCTTCGATTTGGACGCTCGGCGAGGTGTTCAGCGAAAGCCGGCCGCCAATGCCTACCAGTTGAGTATCGGCCTGGCGCCAATCAAAGTAGTGAGCGAACACTCCGACTTCCCCAGCGCCTTGGGCCCGAGCTGCCGGGACCACACCGAGAATACCCAGCAGCAGTATTACTACGGAAAAACGGGTCATCTTTATAGCTCCTGTTTGGGTACGTCTTCGACGCCACCTGGCAGATCAGGATTCGGAGTGCCTTCCCGCGGCGGAAAAACTTGAGCGTGTCGATCGGCGGAGGAGCGTGGATCTGGATTTCGATCCGGCGTCTGTCGCTCGTTCGTTCCGTTCGTAGGTGTTTCGCGCTCGATTCCCGTAGGCGTTCGTCGCGGACTGGCCATCCGTCCCTCCTCAGGCTGCCTGAGTCGCGTCCACTTTGTCATTACCAAATGCGAGGAGAACTTTAGGACGTTTGCGGGTGGGGTGCCATACGGAGGACGCTGTACGCCCCCCAGGGGATTCTCTGGAGCGTCCGAGGGGCCCAATTGGCAGATTTCGGTGTGAGGCGACGCCACCGGTAATGAACGCCTGGCGCTGCTAGACGATGCTGGGGGCTTCGCAGAGTCTTGGCTGGGAACCGACTGGGCTAGGCGACCAATCCCTCAATGGTGGAAAGCAGCCGCCATGGCGAGTCCGACTTCAGGATAAAAGCCTTGGCGCCGGCGTTGCGAGCGGCATCGACCAAGTCGGGCAAACTGTGCAGCGTGAGAATCAAGACTTGCACCTCGGGAGATTCTTCGGAAATCTGCCTGGCGGCATCGATCCCGCTGAGCCCCGGCATGACCAAGTCCATCACTACAAAATCGGGCGCCAGGTTCTTCACCTTTTCCACCGCTTCCTGGCCGTCCGAGGCCTCCGCACAAACTTCCCAGTCTAAATGAGACTCGATAAGTCTGCGAACTGCCTTACGCATGAACGGTTGATCGTCGACGACAAGGAACCGCCTCTTGGTGCTGGATAGGATATTCATGGGGTTAACCCCGGCCTGAACCTATTGAACGTGACCTCATTGCCGTTGCATCGTTCTCTAGCCCCCTCTTTTTCAGTTTTAAGATCTGGAGGCACGCTACTAGTTGAACATCGAGAGAGTCGATAAGACATCGGGTGTTTGCTGTACATTGGCGTCCCGCATACCGGATGGTTACTTGAATAACTTGGTGACAGAAGGGCTAAAATCCGTTGCGGCTAACCGGGATGGGAGGGCGGCTACATGATTGTGGGTATTGGCGAAATGGCGAGCTGGGGATAGAAGTGAGGATGGCCTGGGGAGGGGTTTGGGCTCTGCATCATTGACTGAATATCGCAATACTGCGATATCCTACAGGGCGGTGTTGACTACCGGGCGGTGTCAAGTGACCAGCGGTGACCGACACAGCAAATATAGCAGGCCGGGCGTTCGCAGGGGCGCCACCTACCGAAAGACATTGGCGCGTACGGTACCGCAGATTGGCTTGGCTCTACTGGTGCGCGAGATGCGGGAGGATGCAGCCCTGACACAAGCGGAAATCGCTAAGAAAGTGGGCACGACGCAGTCGGTAATCGCCCGGCTGGAAGACCCTGAATACACGGGACACTCGCTGACGATGCTGGAGCGCATCGCTGCCGCTTGTGGCGTGGCGCTGAAGTTGCGCGCACAGAAAAAGCCTAGTTTCGAGCGTGAGGTTGCGCTGGTTTAGCCGCTCCAAATTGCGGACCCGAGGAACGAACCGCTAGACCTGCAACCAAGTAAGAATGGGTTTGGGAGGCCGGGAAATGGAAAACAGCGGAGCGTTGCTGAGGCCGACAACCAGTACGGGAGTTTTGCTGGCTTTGATTCTGGTGGTGAGCACGTACACCACGTTGGGGCAGGATTTGCCGAAGGACCCCACCCCGTTGGCCTACATCGGGACGATCATGGACGGCCAATGCGGGAAGAGCGGATCGCACACCGCGATGATGAAGAAAGAAGGCACCAAGGGACCGAAGTCTTGTACGGATTACTGCGTGAAGCTGGGCGAGAAGTACGTGCTATATGACCCTACCGCGAGCACCATGTTTTTTCTGGACGATCAAGACAAGGCGTCGGCCTTTGCCGGGAAGAAAGTGAAGGTGGTGGGGAGCTACGACCCAGCCACGAAGACGATTCATGTACAGACAATCGAAAGCCCCACGGTTACCGGCGCGCCCTAGGTTATTTTGCGGCCACCGAACGTCTTGAGCCACCCTGAAATAGGGTAAGCCACATACAATGAGCTAGTTACGGTATACCAGAAAACCCTCGGCGAGATTACAGAATTGACTGGATGGCGGGTCGAGCCGCTCTGGCTTATGCTCGGAGACGTTGATGCACTCATAGGTTTCGGGGGTCTCGATTCGACTTGTTCCTTGGGCAAGTCACCCTGGCCGTCGGCGTCGCTCAATTCTTATTCGGATTTATAACTCTTCGACGCCGACGTCATAACCGAATCGAGACCCTCCCCCCCTTTCCCTTACTTCCGCTGGGCCCGAGTCTTTGCGCCATCGATCTTTCACCTGGTTGTAATTTGCCGCGCACAACCCACAATGTACTATGGACATCTGGATTAATGATGCGCGGGTGTTTTTCCGTTCGCCGTTCAGGTGGCGACCGGAATTTTTGTGCAACGGAAGAAGGGCCCATGGGGAAAACAATTTGTCCCGGGTGCACGGGACACAGAATTCGCCGGTCTCCCCGGCGTGGATTTGTTGAAGAGACCCTGCTGCGACTGCTGAGGATGCGACCCTATCGGTGCCACGAGTGCGGCCGAAGATTTTTCGCCTTGACGCAGCCAAAAGGCGAAGGCGGCGGGGAGCTACCGCAAGCAGGCAGCGAAGTTTCCGGATTGCCGCAAACGGCTACCGCAGAGACTTCCAGCGAATCGAGCCCGCACGAATCGGTGAATACCCAGGCGTAGGCGCGCTTGGTTTCGGCGGCTCGCACCACCAGGAACGGTGGTGTCACTACGCGATGGCGGCGTGAACTTTCTTCAGTTGGCGCTTGCCGGGCGTGGGCATGGCGCCTTTCTGGCTGGCTACCCACGCACCGAGGCGGTTGGCGGCGTCGTTCATTTTGGCGAGAGGCGAATTGCGGAGATAGTGGCGGACGAGTCCGGCGGTGAAGGCGTCACCGGCGCCGACCATGTCGGTGACCTTGACGTGAAAGCCGGGATGAACGTCACATTCCTTTTCCGAACACAGGATGCTGCCGTTCGCGCCCCGGGTGACGCACACCAGTTCCAGTTGAAAATTCTCGCGCAAGCGCCGGGCGGAGGTTCGATCGTCGGCGTGCGGGATGCCTACCATTTCAGCGACCACCCGGAGCTCTTCCTGGTTCAGCTTGACCACATCAGCGATCTTTAACGATTCGGCGATGATTTCCGGGGTGAAGAAGGCCTGGCGCAAATTGACGTCGAAAACGCGGGCGGCGTCTTTGTCCATGGCGTTCAAGAACTCGAGAATGGTGGCACGCGACTCGGGGGCGCGTTGGGCGAGAGAACCAAAGCATACTGCGTCGGCACGGCGGGCCAAGGCTTTCCATTCGCGGGTCCATTCGAAGCGATCCCATGCGACCGGATCGGCGATTTTGTAACTGGGTTCGCCGCCTTTGTTTACGCTCACTTGCACCGTGCCGGTGGGAAGAGCGAAATCGAACTGGAGGAAAGTAATATCGAGACCGATCCGGGAGAGCTTGTCCACCGCGCGCTTACCTGGAGTGTCGTTGCCAATGCGGCTGGCGACGATGCCGTGGTCGCCCAGAAGATTGGTGATGTGGGTAAAATTCGCGGGGGCGCCGCCGAGCTGCTTACCCTCCGGAAAGATGTCCCAGAGAACTTCTCCCAAGCCGACCACGGTAAACTTCCTGGCAGCCACGGTATCCCCCACAGCGAGCGCATGGACCGATTGGGCATTCCTGCGCGTGCTGCTTTTTGCCTGGTTCGTGCCGCGGCCACCGGCATAATATACGGGCCGAATCGATTGTAGCATCGGCTGCACGGAAATGTCCGGCAACACCCCGCCGAACGGATTAGGCATGGGACGCGCATGGATATGGACGTGGTGGGCCCTATATTTGTGCATTAGCGGCCGCGAGCCTGGCGGCGACGGGAGACCAAGTGAACCAGAAACAAACAGATACCTCCACACATACCTGGTGGAAGCACGCGGTATTTTACGAAGTCTATCCGCGCAGCTTTGCCGACAGCAACAATGATGGGGTGGGGGATCTGAACGGCATTACATCGAAACTCGACTACTTGACGAGCCTGGGAGTGGATGCCATCTGGATTACCCCGTGCTTCCCTTCTCCGCAGGTGGATTTCGGTTACGACGTTTCGGACTACGAGAATATCGATCCGATGTACGGCACGCTGGCGGATTTCGACCGGCTGGCGAGCGAAGCGAAAAAGCGAGGCATCCGGATCATCCTGGATTTCGTGATGAATCACACCTCGGACCAGCACCAATGGTTTTTGGATTCGAAATCGTCTCGAACGTCGGAGCATCGAGATTGGTACATCTGGCGGGACGGCAAGGGACCTGGGCAGCCGCCGAATAACTGGACGTCGACGTTTGGCGGACCGGCGTGGAACTACGATCCCCGCACCGACCAGTGGTACTACCATTATTTCTACCCCCAGCAGCCGGATCTGAACTGGCGAAATCACGCGGTGAAGCGGGCGATGTTTGACGTAACGCGATTCTGGTACCAGCGCGGGGTGGCCGGCTTCCGATTGGATGCGGTGAGCACCCTGTTTGAGGACCCGAACCTGAGGGACAACCCGACGCTGCCGGGCAGCAACGCCTTCGGCGATCCCAATACTGAGGAACTCTACAACGATAAACTGCCGGAGGTACACGATGTGCTCCGACAACTTAGAACGGTGGCCGATGAACACGACGCGGTACTGATCGGAGAGACCTGGACCAAGCACATGGAGGAGTTGGCGCTGTATTACGGGCAGCACGGCGATGAATTGCAGATGCCGATGGACCTGATGTTCACCACGGTGAACAAGCTTTCCGCGCCGGAATTTCGAGCGCAGATCGCGGCCGTGAATTCGGCGGGAGGCTGGCCGGTGTTTGTGATCAGCAACCACGACATCGTGCGTTCGTACGTGCGTTACGGCGACGGGGTGCATAACGATCCGATCGCCAAATTGATGGCAGCGCTGTACTTGACGCTGCGCGGCACGCCGATCCTGTACTACGGGGAAGAAATCGGAATGACCAATACGGACCCCACGCGCATGGAGGATGTCAAGGATCCGATCGGGAGATTGGGATGGCCGGTCGAGAAGGGTCGTGATGGCGAGCGCACGCCGATGCAGTGGAGCGCCGGGGTGAATGCGGGTTTTACCGCGGGGAAATCTTGGTTGCCGACGCCTGCCAGCGCGGAGAAATATAACGTCACTCGTGAATCTGCGGAGCCTGATTCAATTCTTAATTTTTATAGGCGGGTGCTGGCGCTTCGGCACAGCGAAGATGCGCTGACGGATGGGGAGTATTTCGCGTTGAACGAAAGCGATCCGAATGTGCTCGTGTACCTGCGGCGCTCTGCCCGGGAGACAATTCTGGTGGCGTTGAATATGTCGGGGGCGCCCGAAGACGTTGCTATCGATTTGAGTTCGGTGGGTATCGCTGGGGCTAAGATTACTACCCTCGTTTCTACCACGGCGCATCCGGTCGACGGGGCCTTGAAGTCGATTTCGCTCGATCCGTTTTCGGTTTATATCGGGAAGATCGCCAAGTAGTTTGGCCCCATTTCGGTGAGCAATCTCTCGAACCACTGCGCATAACCAAATGTTCGGCTCCTTCGTTCGAGCCTTGGTCGCTAAGCGCTGCCCAGTCTACTCGCTCGCTGGAGCCGACGCTGTTTATAGGATCACGATTGGCGGGGCTACCGACCATTTTTGAGGGTGATGGAGATTTTTCGACGCGAGTTTTGGCGCTGGCAACCGGAAGGAGCCGGGCGCGAGTGGCAGCGCTACAAATCGATGCGGGCGATCTCTAGGGTGATGTTGTCGGGTCCTCCGCGGGATTTTGCTAAATCGACTAGCTGCTGGCAGGCCTTGGACGGTTTGTTTTGGGACCCGATCGCGGCCATCTCATCGTCGCTGACTGGGCCGTAAAGGCCGTCGGTACACAGCAGCAAGATATCTGCGGATCGAAGGGCGATGGGAGTTTGTGCAATATCGGGTGGGCCAGCCGATTCTGCGCCGAGAGCGGAAGTGAGAATGTTGCGGCCTGGATGGGTTTTGGCCTGTTCGGGAGTGATCACGCGGGCGTCGATCAATTGCTGAACGTAGGTTTGGTCGCGGGTTAGGCGCTGGATCGCGCCGTCGCGCAGCAAATATAAGCGGGAGTCGCCGACGTTTCCGTAAGTGAGGGCACCGTCGCGCAGTAAAGCCGCGGTGCACGTGGTGCCCATACCTTTCAGTTCGGGATGCTGCAGGGCGTGATCTTGAATCGCGATGTGCGCCGCTAGGAATGCCGACTCGAGTACGCTCACGGGATCGCTGGGGGGACCTTCGAGGAAAATCTGGCGAACGACATCGATGGCTAGGGCGCTGGCGACTTGACCTCCTTCGTGCCCCCCCATGCCGTCGGCGATGACCATCAGCCGTCCGCGAAGCGAAAACTCGGAATCGCTTTCGGGCTCGGCATAGCCGAAGCTATCTTCGTTGTTTTGGCGAAGGCAGCCAATGTCGGTGAGGTTGGCGAGCTCGATTCCGGAGCGAATCTTCACGGGTGCGCAGCCTCCGTGCTGTCGATTACCGATGCTTGAAACTCGAGTATTTTCTCCGAAGACCACTCTGGAAAGGAAGGGTTCGGCACGCCGCCAATTCAAAAGCTAAGCCGAGAGCCTGGGATCGCTACATTCAAGATTTTTGCCTATTTCTAAACGCCCACCCTTCCCAGAAGCTGGGAAGCGTGGAACCCGGAAAAGACAAAACCATCGAACCGTAGAAGCTTAAGTCAGTGGACCTTGAATCAGAAATCGAAATCAAATCGCGGCCGAGGTGGGGTTAGGAACCGAAATAGGTGAAAACCACCGTGCCCTTTTTGCCTAGATAAATGCGATCGCCGTTGAAGAGTCCAATCTTGGTGACTCGCGGAGAATCTAAGGAGTTGACGTAGGTTCCGTCGGACGACCCGCGGTCGATCACTACCACACGGTTTTCCGTTGGCGCGATCCAGGCGTGTTCGCCGGAGACGGCATCATCTTGGATCACCACTTGGCACTTTGCGGAGCTGCCAATCAGCAGGCCCTCTTTCGGGATTTTGAAGGTGCGACCGGACAGCGCGCCCGCGTTTGCCTGAATTTTGCCGTAGGTTACCAGCGGTACGGAACCCGGTTGCGCTACCGGGGCCTCCGGCGGGCCGCCCGTTTCGGCGGCCTGAGTGGAGGATGGCCGGCGGGAGCGGCGGAGGAACGGGAGGAATGCGATGAGCAGGACGAAGATGAAACCAATAATTAGGAAAATCATCGGCCCACGCGATTCCAGGAGGCGTTGGTGGATGTTTTTTTGGTCCCAGCCAATTTCATGGAACGCGAGCTGCCCGGCGTTTGCCGCAATGCCCCAGAGAGCTATGGTTGCTACCAGTCCGCTAGGCAATTTCTTCAGATTGCGCCTCCGAGTTTGCGGGGGTAATCGCGGCCCGCAGTCAGGATAACGCGCAGCCCGGGTATTAAAACACACGCGCGAGGGGAGTCAAGAGCGGTGTGGGCGCGTCGCCATGAGTGCGGTACAAAGCGAATGCAGATTCCGCACTCTTAAACCCGAAGGGTGTGCCGCTCAATTGCAGGAAAGAAAGGGCCGAGCAAGACCACTCGGACACTTGTGCGACGATGTTTTTGGAGGATCAGAACAGGAAATATCGCTGGGCTAGGGGAAGAATCTTGGCGGGTTCGCAGGTGATCGCGGCGCCGTCTACACGCACTTCGTAGGTCTCCGGATCGACTTCGATTTTCGGAGTGGCGTCGTTGTGGCGCATGTCTTTCTTGCCGATGCGGCGGCAATTTTTTGCCGGCGCGATTAGGCGCCCCAGGCCAAGCTTGGCGGGGACGCCTTTGGCGATGGCCGCTTGGGACATGAACGTGATGCTGGTGGAGGCAATGGCTTTGCCGAAGCTGCCGAACATCGGACGGTACAAAACCGGCTGAGGCGTGGGGATCGAGGCGTTGGGATCGCCCATCGGGCTCCAGGCGATGAAGCCGCCCTTGATGACCAGTTCCGGTTTGACGCCGAAGAAAGCCGGTTTCCAAAGGATGAGGTCGGCGAGCTTTCCGGGTTCGATCGAGCCGATCTCGGCGTCGATGCCATTGGTGATCGCGGGATTGATGGTGTACTTGGCGACATAGCGCTTGGCGCGGAAGTTGTCGTTGCGGGAGGAATCTTCGGAGAGCGGTCCGCGCTGGGTTTTCATTTTGTGGGCGGTCTGCCAGGTGCGGGTGACCACCTCGCCGACGCGGCCCATGGCCTGGGAGTCACTGGACATCATACTGATGACGCCGAGGTCGTGAAGGATATCTTCGGCGGCAATGGTTTCGGGGCGAATGCGGCTTTCGGCGAAGGCGACGTCTTCCGGAACCTGGGAATTGAGGTGATGGCAGACCATTAACATGTCCAGATGCTCGGCGATGGTGTTGACGGTGTAGGGCCTGGTGGGATTGGTGGACGACGGCAAAATATTTGGGTAGGAGGCGATTTTAATAATGTCCGGGGCGTGGCCGCCGCCCGCGCCTTCGGTGTGATAGGTGTGAATGGCGCGGCCGGCGATGGCGGCGACGGTGGCTTCCAGAAAGCCTGCTTCGTTGATGGTGTCAGTGTGGATAGAGGCTTGGACGTCGAATTCGTCGGCGACTTTTAAGCAGGCGTCGATGGTGGCGGGGGTGGTGCCCCAGTCCTCGTGGAGTTTTAGGCCGCAGGCGCCTGCTTCGATTTGTTCCGCTAGCGGGGCGCGGGCGGAGGCGTTGCCTTTGCCTAGGAAACCGAAATTCATTGGCCACGCTTCGGCGGCTTGGAGCATACGCGCTAGATTCCATGCACCGGGGGTGCATGTGGTGGCTGCGGTCCCCGTCGCTGGGCCGGTGCCGCCGCCAATCATGGTGGTGGTGCCGTTGGAGATGGCTTCATAAATTTGTTGAGGAGAGATGAAGTGGATGTGGCTATCAATGCAGCCTGCGGTGACGATTAAATTTTCGCCGGCGATTACTTCGGTCCCAGCGCCCACAGTGAGTTCAGGATCGACTCCGGCCATGGTGTCGGGATTGCCAGCTTTACCGATTTTGACGATGCGGCCGTTTTTTACGCCGATGTCGGCTTTGACGATGCCCCAGAAATCCAGGATTACCGCGTTGGTGATTACTAAATCGAGGGCGCCGGCGGCTGAGGCTGGAAAACCTTTCGCGCTTTCGCGTGTGGCGGTGCTGCTCTGGCCCATACCGTCGCGAATTACTTTGCCGCCGCCGAAAGTGATTTCGTCACCATAGGTGGCGAAATCTTTTTCGATTTCGATGATGAGATCGGTGTCGGCCAGACGAATGCGATCGCCTTTGGTGGGGCCGTACAGATCGGCGTAGGTGCGGCGCGGGATGTTCAGGGTCATTGGTTGCCTTCCTTGAAACCGGCTTGCCTGGCGCGTTCGAGAGCGGCGGCGCGGGCGGTAGAGTCTTCTAGCGGGCCATCGACCAGGCCGTTAGCGCCGTGGATCATGCGGGCGCCGGCGAAAGCGGTCAGTTCGATTTCCTTTTCTTCGCCGGGCTCGAAGCGGACGGCGGTGCCAGCGGCGATGTTCAGGCGCAGGCCAAGGGCGGAGGCGCGGTCGAAGGCTAGTTCGCGATTTACTTCGAAAAAATGGAAGTGGCTGCCTACTTGCACGGGGCGGTCTCCGGTGTTGCGAACCAGGATGCGTGTGGTGGCGCGGCCTTGATTGGCTACTACGGGCCCCGCGGTTTCATCTAGGAGGTATTCACCTGGCTTCATGTTACGCTCCCCTGCGCCGGTGCGCGGGTCGTTACGACCTGCTCGGTCCGGACGCCCACGCTGCCAAGAAACCTGGAAGAGTGGGGCACCTTCAACTGCCAACTTCAAAATCAAAACCAGCGGCTAGAATCTAAATCAACAGCTACTGCGGAAATCAAAATCGGCACCAACTACCGTCACTGGATCGGGTCGTGGATGGTTACTAGCTTGGTGCCGTCGGGGAAGGTGGCCTCGACTTGGACTTCGTGAATCATTTCGGCTACGCCGTCCATTAGCTGATCGCGGGTTAGGATTTTGGCTCCCTCGCTCATTATTTCGGCGACGGTCTTGCCGTCGCGGGCCGCTTCCAGGACTTCCGCGGAAAGGATGGCCACGGCTTCTGGGTAGTTGAGCTTCAGGCCGCGGGATTGGCGGCGGCGGGCCAGATCGGCGGCTACTACGATCAGGAGTTTTTCTTGTTCGCGGGGCGTGAGATGCATGTTGCCTTCCTCCGAATCTGAACTAGCGACCGAGTTTCGTTGCGTTTACTTTCGTTTGGCCCGCATCAATTCACTTTGCGCGGCAGCACCGGCTCTTTGTCGTAGAGCGCTCGTTTCGCCACGCGCCAGAAGGCTAGCAGGCCGGCGTAGGCGTCGCGGCCGTGCTGCGCCATGCCACGAATCACCAGGCCGTCGTTGGGAAGGGTGCTCGCTCCCCAACGCGCCGGGCCGACGAGCGGAAGGGTGGCCGCGGTATCGCGGATTCGATCTTCTAAGGTTCGCCAAGCCGCAAGTTCGATGCCTACGCGACAAATATAGAAAGTGGCCCAGTAGCGATAATTTCCCATGCGGGCTACCGATGACAACTCTCTTGCGTACGGCGCCAGGCGTATACGTTCGGAACAGATTGGGCGGCCGAGCGCGCTGACGTCGGTGCGCATTTCCAGGCTTTCGTACCGGAATACTTCGCCGTGTGCTTCCCTTCCCGGCGCCAGAATTTCCCACCAGAATAATCCGGCGCCAGCCGCGAGATGAATCAAGGTGCGCTGAGAAAAACGCGCGCCCGCGTACGGGATGATGGGATCGGGGACGTACTCGAGCAGAGCGTTTTCGCCGACGATCATTTGATTCATTTGGGTGGTCGGGGCTGCTTCCATTCGCGGGCGGTAGATTCGGGTAGCGCCGGTGGTGGTGAGCTGCACGGCCGCGCCCCGACCGAGTTTCGCGTTCAGTGAGAGCTCGTCGCCGCCGAGCAGTCCGCCGGAGACATTGTGTAGATGGAGGAGCGCGGCGCCGTCGGCGGCTGGGAATGCGCGCACCACTTTGAGCGGCGGATCCTGATGGCTGCACTGAAGACGGGTGCGGCCAGATGCGCCGTCATGGGCGAATTCCAGATGGAGCCCTGCGCGGACTTGCGCCCGTTGGTGGGGACCGGCGGCTGGCAAATGCGAGGTGGCCACGCCTTCGGCTGGTTCGATTGCCGGCGACGGAATGGGAGCGCGTGGAGTCATGTTCATGTTAGCTGATGAACAAGCGAGTAGTGAGTGCGGGGTGCTCCATGGCTCCCCAATCGAGCATCGGCAAAAAACAGAACGCGGCGTCGATGCTGGAAGACGCGCTGGCTTCGGCACAGGCGATGATCGCCGTTTTGAGATTCCAGAGGATGCGGGTTGCTTCGGTTTGGCCCAGCGGCAGGAGGCGCTGGCAGGCGGAAACCAGGCTGGCTACGGTTTGATGCGCGAACGAGAGGGTGGCAAGATTTTCGTCGAGATGAAGAATGGCGCTGGCTAGACCAAAGGCGAGACTGTGGTGCGGTCCCGTGCCTGATTCTTTGCATGCGGCGAGGGCTTTTCCCAGGATCGGGAAATCACCCAGGCTGTTGATTGCCGTCAGGAAAGTGCGGCCGATGGTGGCGCTGCCGGTGCGCGCTTCGCGCGCCGGTTTGCGGGCGCTTAGCTGGCGGTTGAGATCGACCCAGCGATCTCGTGGGAATGCTTCTTGTGGCTCTCTAGCTAGGCGATGCGCTTCGCGGCAGAAGACTGCATCGAGTAATCCTGCCTCTTCGACGTAGGCGCGGAGGAAGGATTCCAGGTTGGCGGTGGTGAGGACTTCAGCCGAGGTGAGCGATTCTAGACCGAAGGAGTGGGCTAACGCTCCGATCGGGAGGGCGCTGTCGGCGAGATGCAGCAATTGAAGATGAGCGAGAGATTCGCGGTCCGTTGGAGGTCCAATTAGCATCGAGAACTGCGCGCCGCTCCGGAGTTTTGCACGGGACTTCCCAACTGCTCAATCAAAACACCCACCCTTCCCAAAACCTGGGAAGAGTGGGGCGCGCCCCAAGAGCGTGGAACCGTGGGGCAAAAGACCAAGCACAAGATCAAAATACATAAGTCAAAACATCCAGATCAAAGACCGGGAGAACCCCCACGTGAGAGCGACGTGTGGGACACCCCGCCGTAACGGCGGCGGCCAACCCACCTTTACACCATTGGTGCCGCGCACCAGACTTTCTACACTTGCTCAGCCATTGGCCTTGGCCTCGCGCACATGATCCCCAGCAGCGGCCGCGCTGCTGGGGCCATGGCTGTGCGTGGGGGCGGCATCATGAGCGTGAGTATGGCGGTGGCCGTCACCATGCGAGTGAGGGATGCCGACGTAGGGCGCGTGCGCGTCGATCAATGCGCTCCGCGTGGAAGCGGGGGCGCTGAACTTGGGCAGCATCCACGCGAGCACTTGATCGAGACCAACTTCGCCGCGCAAATTGGTGAATAGAAATGGGCGCTCGCCGCGCATTTGGCGCGAATCGCGGTCCATTACTTCGAGCGAAGCGCCAACGTAGGGGGCCAGATCAATTTTGTTGATGACCAGGAGATCGGAGCGCATGATGCCCGGTCCGCCCTTGCGGGGAATTTTGTCGCCCTCGGCAACATCGATGACGTAAATCCAAATGTCGACCAGCTCGGGACTAAACGCTGCGCCGAGATTGTCGCCGCCACTCTCGACGAAAACCAGCTCGAGGCCCGGAAGGGTGTCTTCCAGGTCGGCAATGGCCTGCAGATTCATGGAAGCGTCTTCGCGGATCGCGGAGTGCGGGCAAGCGCCGGTCTCCACACCGCGCACGCGCTCGGCCGGCAATGTTCCCTGCCGCAGCAAATATTCGGCGTCTTCCTTGGTGTAGATATCGTTGGTGACTACCGCGAGGTTATATTTCGGATAGAGGCGCTGGCTGAGGCGATCGACCAGCATGGTCTTCCCGGAGCCTACCGGGCCCGCAATGCCCACGCGAAATGCACGTTTTGCCGGGGCGTCGGTCATGGCAGCGGCTGGCGGACCTCCGTTTTATTCTTGGGCGTTTTACTTCTTGTGCGCGCGGCCCTCGAGGGCGCCGGGCGTTTGCCGCACGATGTTGACGAAAGCGGCCGCGGAGCGAGGCAGGGAGCGGTCGCGGCGATAGACCAGGCCCAGTTCGCGCCAAATTTCGCCTTCGGCCAGCGGTATCAGTTTCACTTCGCCGGACTTCGCCTCTTTTTTCGCGAAACTCTCGCTGATCAGGGTTACTCCGAGACCGGCCGCGACGAAAAGTTTGATCATGCCGACGCTGGGCAGCTCCATCACCACGCGCAGGCGGGAGCGATAGGGTCGAAAATATTTGTCGAGCATCTGGCGAGTAAATCCGGTCTTGGGGAAAATCAGCGGCTGCTCAGCGATTTCACTGGTTTTGACGGTCTTGTGGTTGGCGAGCGGGCTGCTGGGAGCCACCATCAAGACCACGCGGTCTCGAAAAATGGGATAGGTCTTTAGGCTGGGCGACTTCACCGGGAGAGTAACGATGCCGACGTCGACTGAGCCGTCCTCGACCTTCTGCAAAACCTTGTGACTGAAGTTGCGGTAGATGCTGATCTGCACCGAGGGAAATTGGGCGTGGTATTCCGCGAAGACTTCCGGCAGCAAGTAGAGGCAAGTGGCTTCGTTGGCGCCCACCGAGAGCACCCCGCGAGGTATAGAAGCCTGGTCGGCCACCGCGCGGCGGGATTCGTCACGGACGGTGAGCATTTTGTGCACGTACTCGTACAGGGTTTCGCCGGCGGAGGTGAGGCGCACCGACTTTCCGACACGGTCGAAAAGCTTGGCGCCGTATTCAAGCTCGAGCTGGCGAATCTGGGCGCTGACCGCGGGCTGGGAACGGAAGAGTTTTTGACCCGCCCGCGAGAAACTGCCTTGTTTGGCAATTTCAGAGAAAGTAGTGAGTTGATCGAAGTCCATGGATCCTTGAGAGGCGAATTATATCAAACCTTGTGGTGATTTCTGTAAACATCGACACCCGCATCTGGTGAATGGCCGCGTCTCCATTCAAATCGTTTTTATTGAACAGCGTGGCCGGAGGGCTGGGAACCGTTCATCGGCAGCGACTCGGCAAAAGCGAGCGGCGGAGCGGGCGCATCGTCCGTGCGAAAACGGATCGAGGCCCAAGTCTGTTCGATCGAACAGGGCAAATTCACGGGCTCGAGACGCACCAGCGGCAGCGGCTTCTGGGAACTCAGCATGCGCTCGGCGATCGGGCTTTCGGTCAGATTGTGATGTTCGCGCAGGACGGCGCGCAGCCATTCCTCTTCGCGGGCGGCGATTTCGCCGGGCCGCACGAACTCGCGGTGGTAGTCGGTGGTGAGCAGCGAATCGTTCCAAATGTAGGTGAGCCCGCCGGTCATTCCGGAGCAGAGGTTGATACCCGCGGGGCCCAGGATCAAGACGACCCCGGCGGTCATGTATTCGCAGCCGTGCAGGCCGACGCCTTCAACCACTGCGAGAGCGCCGCTGTTGCGAACCGCGAAGCGCTCGCCCGCGCGTCCGGCGATGTACAACTCTCCGCTGGTGGCCCCGTACAACACGGTGTTGCCGGCGAGTACGTGGCCCTTGCGCGAAGCCTCCGGGCCGGAGGTGACGGCGATCGTTCCGCCGCTCAAGCTTTTGCCGACGTAGTCGTTGGCCTCGCCGCGCAGGCGGAAGCGAATTCCTCTGATCAAGAACGCACCGAAACTTTGGCCGGCGGCGCCGCGAAATTCTACGGCCAGGGTACGAGCGCCCACGCCCGCGAAAACGGTGCGGCGAAGAATTTGTCCGCTGAGGTGCGCGCCCACGCTACGATCGGAATTGGAGATTGGGAAAAACAGGGGCGAGGTGTTGTTCGATTTCTGGCGGGCGATGCTGCGTTCGAGCTCCAGGTGAATTCCGGTAACGTCCTCGGGCAGCCCGCGAAACTCGAGAGGCGCAACCGGCGCCGGCTTGAGCAGCGGTGCGAGGGCGCGGGCTGCTTGCGGATGGCGCACCGCCAAGCGGCTGGCGTCTCCGGTGATTTCGTCCAGGGACCGCGCGCCAAGGGCCGCCAGGCGAGCGCGCACTTCGGCCGCGACGCCGCGGAAATAAGTCATGACCATTTCCGGATCGCCGGCAAAACGAGCGCGCAATTTTTCGTCCTGGGTGGCGATGCCGACGGGGCAAGTATTCAAGTGGCACTGGCGAGCCATCACGCAGCCGATGGCCAGTAAGGCCGCAGTGGCGAAGCCAAATTCGTCGGCGCCCAGCAGCGCAGCAACGATCACGTCACGGCCGAATTTGAAGCCGCCGTCGGCGCGCAGGCGCACGCGATTGCGGAATCCCGACCGCAGCAGCGCGTTGTGCGCTTCGCGCAGGCCGATTTCCCACGGCAGGCCGGTATTTTTGATGGAGGTGAGCGGCGATGCGCCGGTGCCGCCGTCGTGCCCGGCGATGGTGATTACGTCCGCGCCGGCCTTGGCGACGCCTGCGGCGATGATTCCTACGCCCGCTCCGGAAACCAGCTTGACGCCGATGCGCGCGATCGGATTGATGGCGCGCAGGTCGAAGATCAATTGCGCCAGATCTTCGATGCTGTAGATATCGTGGTGCGGCGGCGGCGAAATCAGGGACATTCCCGGTGTGGCGTGACGCAGGCGCGCGATAAACGCGCTCACTTTCGTGGCCGGGAGCTGTCCACCCTCGCCGGGCTTGGAGCCCTGGGCCATCTTGATTTCGAGTTCATCGGCGCGCACGAGATATTCCGCGGTGACGCCGAAGCGCGCCGAAGCAACCTGCTTAACGCGATTGTTCGCTTCCGGGCGGCGGTAATAGGTTTCCGGATCTTCCCCGCCCTCGCCGGTGTTGCTCCGCGCGCCCAGACGGTTCATGGCAATCGCCAGGGTGCTGTGCGCCTCGGGAGACAGAGCACCCAGAGACATGGCCTGCGCGGAAAAGCGGCTGAGAATTTCGCTATTGGCTTCGACTTCGTCGAGCGGCACGGCAGCGGCTTGCGCGGAGAATTCGAACAGATCGCGGATGGCGACCGGTTCCCGGCCCTCCGCTAGCTCCACGAACGAGTTGTAGGCTTCGTCGGTGGGCGTCTTGATGTAACGGTGCATGCGACGGACGAGTTCGGGTGAGGTGGCGTGACGCTCGCCGTGCTGACGAAAACGGTAGAGGCCTGCATCGTGCATCGCGGGCGATTCCGGCGTGAACGCGGCGAGGTGACGAGCGAGACTATCCTCCAGAATCTCGATGAGCGGCTTGCCACCTAAGCCAGCAGCAGCGCCCTCAAAAAATTCGTCGTGAACTTCTTCATCGATCCCAATGGTTTCGAAGAGGTGGCTGTTGCGATAGCTCGCCAGCGTGGAAATGCCCATGCGCGCCATAACTTTGCGCAGGCCAGCGCCCACCGCGGAGCGATAGCTAGCTGCGCCACCCGCCTTCATGCTCTCGGAAAGCTCCATCGCGAGGTATGGGAAAACGGCATTGGCGCCTACAGCCACCAGCAACGCGAGGTGATGGGTCTCGATTACCTGGCCGGTCTCGACGATGATCGGAATTTCGCAGCCGCCCGCGCGCACCAACGCTTTCCATGTCGCAGCGGTGGCCAGCAAGATGGGCAGGGCCGGGTGAGTGGCGTTCATGTTGTGGTCGCTGATGACGATGATGCTTTTCTTGTCCCAAGCGCACTCCGCAGCGGCGGCGCGCAGACGGTCGAGCGCGCGAATGGCGCCGGCGGCGCCTTCGTTCACATCGTAAGTGACGCCGAGGCGGCGCACAGGATGGCGCGACTCGAGTTCTTGCATCTGTCCGGCGTCGAGCACCGGCGAGGTGGCGAACGAAGACCGGCCGATATAGGCGTCAAGGGACATGACGTAGGATTCACGCAGCGGATCGATGGGAGGGTTGGTCACCTGAGCAAAGCGCTGCTTGCAGTAATCCCAAATCGGGCGGCGAAATGTGGAAAGAAAAGCGAGTGGCGCGTCATCGCCCATGCTCCACATCGCCTCTTTGCCTTCGGCGCCGAGGGGCTGGAAGAGCATGCGGAATTGGTCATCCGTCCAACCGAGTGCCGCGGCCACACGCCTCCGCTCGTTTACGGGATCGGGCACCGGGTCGGAAGTCGAACCAGAGCCCGGGCTTGGCCGGTGATCGGACGAGACCGCTTGTCCGGGCTCCAGACGGATGAACGGCGCTTCCGGAAGTGGATGGTCGCCAAAATTCAAAAGTTCAGCGAGATCGTCGTTGCGATAGATTTTTCCCGCGGCGGGATCGACCAACAGCATGTCGCCCGGGCCCAAGCGTCCGCGCTCGGCAATTTCCACACCCTGGAAATCGGCGAGACCAACCTCGGAACCGGCGATCAGCAAGCCGTCCGCGGTGAGCGTGTAGCGCATCGGCCGCAGGCCGTTGCGATCGAGCTTTACACCAACCATCCGGCCATCGCCAAAAACCATGGCCGCGGGGCCGTCCCACGGTTCCTGTTCCCGGGCTTGTATTTCCAGATACCGCCGCAAGCGCGGGCTTAGCTTCGGGTCCGATTCCCACGCCGGGGGAACCATGCGCAGAATCGCTGCGGCCAGGCTGTAGCCGCGTTGCAGCAGAATTTCCAGGGCGTTGTCAAAACTCGCGGAATCGCTGACGCCCTCTTCGAGCGGACGCAGCCAGTCGCCGGCTTCGAATTCGCGTCGGAGATCGGCCTGGCGGGCGCGCTGCCAGCGGCGGTTCGCGCCGATGGTATTGATTTCACCATTGTGGCCGACATATCGGAAAGGTTGCGCAAGCCGCCAGGTGGGGCTGGTATTGGTGGAGTAGCGCTGATGAAAAACGGCGGAATTCGCGGTGAAGGACGGCTGGGCCAGGTCGCGATAAAACGCGGGAACCTGCCAGGGCGCGAGCAGTCCTTTGTAGACCACGGTGCGCGACGACAGCGATGAAAAATACGTTCCGGGAACGGCGTCCACCTCGGCACGCTTGCGCATCAGGTACAGCAGGCGTTCGAGATTGGCGGCGGGATCGGTTGCCGCGAAATAACACTGGCGAATCACGGGAAGCGTGGCGAGGGCGCGCGGACCGAGAATCAGGGGGTTGGTGGGAACGATGCGCCAACCCAGACAGCGCAAGCCCGATTTTTCTGCAAGGGATTCGATCGCGGCGCGGGCGGGGGTTTCGCTGCCCGGCGGCAGGAACACCATGCCAAGCCCAAAGGATTCGGGGAGCTCAATAGTGTCGTCGCGGGCGCATTTGCGAACGAAGACGTGTGGAATCGGCACGAGCAAGCCTGCGCCATCACCACTGGAGCCGTCCGCGTCGACGCCGCCACGATGGGTGAGCCGGAGTAAGGCGGTGAGCGCGCGCTCGACCACCTCGCGGGACGCAGCAGACTCTAGCTTGGCGACGAAGCCTACGCCGCACGCGTCATGATCCACCGGGTCGCTCCAGAGTAAACTGCTCACCATACATTAGTACTTGCACCGCCGCGGTAAGTACAATCGACAATATTGATGCAACCGATTCGGTTGGGGCTGGATTAGCGATGCTAGCTCGCAGATGGCTGCGCCTAGCCGACAGGCCGCAACCGCTGTATCTGGCAGATTATTGGGCGCTTGCGGGGGGTGCTTTTCGCCGTGCGTGAGCAGCGGCTCTGGGCATTCACGAACAAGCTGTACTACTCGTACCGCAGGGCCTGGGTCGGCGCAATTCGGGATGCTCGTCGCGCGGGCACGTAGGCCGCCAGCATGGTGACCAGAAATAGCGCGGGCACGACGATAATATAGGCCACGATGTCCACGCCGCCATCGTTGAACAGAAAATTAATGAACTGCTCGACGGCAAAACCCATCCCCAGCCCTAGCACGGTTCCCACTCCGACTAGCACGACGGCCTTGCCCATCATCAGACTGAGCACATCCGAGCCCGCCGCCCCCAGGGCCATGCGAATGCCGATTTCGCGAGTTCGGCGGCTCACGTTGTATGCCACTAGTCCGTACAAGCCGGCGATGGCGAGCAATAGGCCTACCGCGCCCATGGTCCCCACCAGGTCGATCGCTATTCCTGGCCCCTTCACCGCCGCGTTCAGGTACCAATCCAGATACGCTCGGGTCTGCAACATCGGCAGGTTCGGATCGAGGGTGCGGACAATGTCCTTCACGGGCTGGACCAATTGCAACGGATCGCCGGTGGAGCGCACCAACAAGACCATTCGCGCGATGGGATGCTGGGCCAGCGGCAGATAGACGAAATCCATCGGCTTTTCCACGGTCGCTTGGTACTTGATGGTCTGCGCGACCCCGACAATCTCGATCGAGGCGCCGCTGCGGTTATCGAGGCGAATGTGTTTGCCCAACGCATCGCCTGCCGGCCAATAATGTTTTGCGAACTGCTCATTCACCACGGCTACACGCGGTGCATCCGCAGTGTCGGACCTCAGGAAGCCGCGTCCCCGCAAGACCGGAATTCCCAACGTCTCGAAGTAACCGTCATCCACGGTATCCAGTGTCGAAGTAAAATTGTCTCGATCCGGCGGCATCTGGACACCGTCCGGGACGAAAGTCACGGCGTCAAAGTCGTCCTGCCCCAGCGGAACATTCTGGGTGAGAGCCTCGCTCTGAACTCCAGGCGTTTGGCGGACGCGTTCGGCGAGCAGGTCATAGAATTGCTTGGTCTGAGCGGCGTCGTATTGCACCAGACGCGGATCGAAGCTGACCATCAGGAGATGGTCCTTCGCGAAGCCAGTACCCTCGAGCAGGCCGCGCTGGAAACCGCGGGCCATTAGGAACGATGCGGTGAGTAGCATCAGCGACGTGGCCACCTGTGCCACCACCAGCACATTCCGGCCCCACATTCGTTTGCGTCCGGGGATGTCCACATCGGCCGCTTTGAGTCCGTTCACCAGATCGACGTGACTGCTCTGCAGGGCCGGCGCCAGGCCGCAAAGTAGCGCGCTCAACACGGCCAGCACCAGGCTGGCCAGCAGGACGCGGGTATCCATCTGGAAAGGCACCGAGGCCGGCAACTCGGTCATGAAAACGATGCTGTCTTTGGAGCGAAACCACTCGATGACGCCGTAGCCGATGGCTATCCCAGCTAATCCACCCAGTAACGCCAGAATCAGGCTTTCGGTCAACAGCAGGCGGATTAGGCGCAAACGCCCGGCGCCAAGCGCCATACGCACCGCCATTTCGCGGGCTCGGGCGCGCCCCCGGCTGAGCAGGAGTCCGGCAACGTTGGTACAAGCCACCAACATCACGGCCAGCGCTAGGAGCGCGAAGATCACGCCGAATCTCCAATTCTCGTCTCCCAGAGTCTTCGCCTGGAACTGAGTGTAAACCGCCGCGCCCCGGCCGCGACTGATGCGGGGGTACTCGCGCTCGAAGTCTTTCGCGAGCACCGCGAGTTCATTCCGCGCCTGTGGCAGGCTGGCACCCGGTTTCAAGCGCGCCGTTAGGTTCAACTCGCGATCGTCGCGATCCTCGAAAAAATTCTTCTGCGGAGTAGTGGAAAATACCCGGGCCATCGCCAGGGGCATGTAGAAGTCGGGATGCACAAACGTTTGCATCCCCGGAAAGGTCTCCGGAGCTACGCCAATCACGGTGAACTGCGCGCCGTTCAGGCGAACGGTCCGGCCTAGAACGGAGGGATCGCTGGCGAATTCGCGCCTCCAAAAGTCCGACCCGAGCACCACCACCGCATCGCGGCCAGGCACCTGGTCTTCATCTTCCCGAAACCCGCGCCCCAGCCGGGGCTCAACGCCGAGCACCCGGAAGTAGTTACCGGAAACCATCATTCCGCCCCTGACTCGCGGAGTCACTCCGGATTGGGCGCTGAAACCTACCGCTTGCATATCGGCGTAGGCGATCACCCCGTCGTAGCTGGTGGTTTTGGCGCGGACGTCCAGGTATTCGCGATAGGAGAAATCGTCGAAGTAGGTGTCGTGGGTAGTGCTCACCAGCGTGACCACACGGCGGGGATGCGGCACGGGGTAAGGCCGGAAGATCAGCGCATCGACCATGCTGAAGGTAGCGGAACTCATCCCGATCCCCAGCGCGAGGGTGATTACCACGAACGCGGTAAATCCCGAGGTGCGGCGCAGGCTGCGGATCGCGCAGCGCACATCCTGTAGCAACTTTTCGATGAATTCGAGTCCGCCCGCGGCGCGATAGTCCTGTTTGATCGCTTCCACCCCGCCAAACTTCACCATGGCCTGGCGCCGCGCTTCGATCGGCGATAAACCGGCGCGAATGTTGTCGGCGGTTTGCAGAGCGATGTGCTCGTCGATCTCTTCTCGCAATCGATCGTCCTGCGCGCGCCTGGTTGCCAGATTGACCATCCGCTTGAGGAAGCGCCTCACAGATTTCATGACAAATCCTCCGTCTTGACCTCGAAAAAGCGGCCGATAATCGCCGCGGTTTGTTGCCAATCCTGGGTCTCGACCTGCAATTGCTTGCGTCCGTCTCGGGTGAGCCGATAGAAGCGCGCCCGGCGATTATTCTCGGAGGTGCCCCACTCGGAAGCGATGGCGCCTTCTTGCTCCAGTTTCAACAGCACGGGGTAGAGAGTGCCTTGGTTCACGGCCAGCAGATCTCCGCTGATCTGCTCGATGCGCCGGGCGATGCCATAGCCGTGCAGCGTTCCCAGGACATCGAGAGTCTTGAGGACCATCAAAGCTAAGGTGCCTTGCAGGACGTCGGTTTTTTGTTTCATAGGCCTTGTCGTTTTGGATTCCAACAGGAAGATCGCATACTTCCTTTTGGAAAGCAACAGGTAAGTTATCAGGTAAGTTATCGGGAGAGTCGGATCTTACGGCTGGTGAACCCGGTACTCGGACACCTCTGGTCGTGGAGCGGGGCGGTACCCCCCCACCCTTCTCTTCGGCCGTGGCGCAAAAGCGGCGCCCACCGCCGACCGGAAGAGTGAAGCACGGATGCTAGCTGCGGCCGGAGATCGCCTCGGAGTAGGCCGGGGATGGATCGCTGGTGATCGAGACGTAGGCGACGTCCAGGAGATTTTCGATTTGCCGCGCCAGCACGGACTCGCTGCGTTCGGATTCCACGGTCATTTGCACGTCGAGAAAATCGCCATCGGGCGAGGGATGGGCGACGAAGTGGGTGACGTCGAAGCGACGCCGGCGAGCGAGTCCCAGCAGGCGTACCAGCGAACCTTCCGAGTGCTTCAAGCGAATTTGGTAGGTGGTCGCACTCATCGCCGTTTCTCCTCCATCATTTCTGAATTCGATTTTCCGGGACCCACGATGGGCCAAACGTTGGCCTCCGAGTGAATGATCACGTGCACCAGCAGGTTGCCGGGTTCGGAGAGGATGCGGTCGATGGCCGGCTGCACCTCGCTGCTCTCCTCCACGCGAAGCGCGGGAATGCCCATGGCGCGAGCCACCGCGGCAAAATCTGGATTATCGGAGAGGTCCACTTCGCTGTAGCGCCGGTTATGGAAAAGTTCCTGCCATTGGCGGACCATGCCCAGCATGTGGTTATCGAAGAGCAAAATCTTGATGGGCAGGTCATAGCGTTTAAGGGTGGCGAGCTCTTGCAGGTTCATCATGATCGACCCATCGCCGGTCACGTTGATTACCGTGGCGTCGGGACGCCCCATCTGCGCGCCGATTGCCGCGGGTAAGCCGAAGCCCATGGTGCCCAGGCCGCCGCTGGAAAGATGATTGCGGGGCGTTGAAAACGAGCAGTGCTGGGCAACCCACATCTGGTGCTGCCCTACGTCGCTGGCGACGATGGTATTGGGGCCAGCCTGCCTGGAAAGCTCGCTCAAAAACCAAGTGGCGGAAACTTCCGGGCTGTCCGGTGGATAGGTCCACGCGTGGGAGGCTTTGTTGGCGGCACATTCTTCGCGCCATTCCTGAATATCGTTGAGCGGAATGGTGAGCTGCTTCAGGGCGCGACGCATGTCGCCGGTGACGCCTGCCTCGGCTTGGCGCAATTTTCCGATTTCCGATGGATCGGCATCGACGTGAATCACCCGCGCGTGAGGAGCGAACCCCGAAAGCTTTCCGGTGGCGCGGTCGTCAAAGCGGGCGCCGGTGCAGATCAGCAAGTCGCAGGATTGCACCGCGATGTTGGCGGCTTTGTTGCCGTGCATGCCCATCATGCCCATGAAGAGTTCGTGGCCGGTGGGCAGCGCACCCAGACCTTTGAGGGTGGAAACGACCGGGATGCGGGTGCCGGCGACAAAGTCGCGAAATTCGTCGATGGCCTGGGCCATGCCAATCCCGCCGCCTGCATAGATCACCGGCTGGCGGCTTTCGCGCATCATCTCGATGGCGCGGGCCAGCGCGTCCTGCGGCGGTTCGCCTAAATCGTCGGAACCGCTGGAATCCGCGAAACGGAAGTCGCCGACGGTGTTGGCGATGTCCTTGGGTAGATCGATCAAAACGGGGCCGGGCCGGCCGGAGCGTGCAATGTGAAATGCCTGGTGAACGATCGCTCCTAAATCATCGCCCTGGGCCGCCAAGAAACTGTGCTTTACGATGGGCAGGGTAATTCCAAAAATATCCACTTCCTGGAACGCGTCGGTTCCCAGCAGATGGGTGGGCACTTGCCCGGTAATCACCACCACAGGAATCGAATCCATGAACGAATTGGCGATGCCGGTGACCAGGTTGGTGGCGCCGGGGCCGGAAGTGGCCATGCACACGCCAACCTTTCCGGTAGCGCGCGCGTAGCCGTCCGCGGCCAGAGCAGCGGCCTGTTCGTGGCGGACCAGGACGTGGCGGATGGTGGAATCCAGCAGCGCGTCGTAGACCGGCATGATCGCGCCGCCAGGGTAGCCGAAAATAATGTCCACGCCCTCTTTTTCGAGGGCCTTCACCAGAAATTGAGCTCCGTTCATCGCACTCCTTGAGCCGGCTTGGCTTTCGGTTGCAACCACGACATTTGGGCGCGCAAGGTCTCGCCCACCCGTTCGATCGGATGTTTTAAATCCGTTTCCAACGAGGCGTTGTAGTGGGGCAAGCCGTCCTGGTATTCCTTGATCCACTCGCGGGCGAAAGCTCCGGACTGAATTTCGTCAAGAATCTTCTTCATTTCCTTGCGGACGTGAGCATCGACGATGCGGGGGCCGCGGGAGAAATCACCGTACTTGGCGGTTTCGCTGATGAACTTCAGCATCTGCGTGATTCCGCCTTCGTAGATGAGGTCGACGATTAGTTTCACCTCGTGCAGGCATTCGAAATACGCGGCTTCGGGTTGGTATCCCGCCTCGACCAAGGTTTCCCAACCGGCGGTGATGAGCTCGGTGATGCCGCCGCACAGAACGGCCTGCTCGCCGAAAAGATCGGTTTCCGTTTCTTCCGGGAAAGTGGTTTCAATCACCCCGGGGCGGGTGCCACCAATGGCGTGAGCGTAGGCCAGAGTTTTATCGAACGCCGTGCCCGAGGCGTTTTGATGGATGGCGATGAGACACGGAACGCCGCGGCCGTCTTCGTATTGTCTACGGACCAGATTGCCGGGGCCCTTGGGCGCAACCATGGCAACGTCGGTTTCCGCGGGTGGCTGGATGGTGCCGTAGTGAATGTTGAAGCCGTGGCTGAAGAGCAAGAGCGCGCCCTTTTTCAGATTGGGAGCGACGGCGTCGCGATAAAGCGCGGGCTGTGCCATATCCGGCGCGAGCATCATGACGACGTCGGCGCCCTTCACCGCTTCCGCTGGGGACACCGGGCTAAATCCGTCCTGGGTGGATTGCACCCAAGTTTTTCCATTGGGCCGCAGGCCAAGAACCACATCGCAGCCGCTATCGCGGAGGTTTAGCGCGTGCGCGCGCCCTTGGCTGCCGTAACCCAAAACCGCGATGCGCTTGCCCTCCAGTGTTTCGGGCTTGGCGTCCGCTTCCCAGTACATTTTTGCCATCTCTATCTCCCCTTGGAATTAATCTTGGAGCGAGTTGCTGGTGACCGCCCCTTCGGAAGCGGACGAAACGAGAAACGCGTACTTGGCGAGCGCGCCGGTTTTATAGCGGCGTTCCGGCGGCTTCCATCCATTTTGCCTGCGTGAAGCGAGATCGGCGTCGACGTCCAGCCGCTGCGCTTTGACGTCCAGGGTCACGATGTCTCCGTCGCGGATAAACGCGATCGGTCCGCCGGCCGCAGCTTCCGGCGCCACGTGGCCCACCATCAGGCCGCGGGTCGCGCCGCTAAACCGGCCGTCGGTAACCAGCGCTACCGAATCGCCTAAGCCCTGACCCATGATTGCGCCGGTCACGCCGAGCATTTCGCGCATACCGGGTCCGCCCTTGGGACCTTCGTAGCGAATTACCACCACGTCGCCAGCCTTGATTTTGCCTTCCTGCACCGCGGCGAACGCGGCTTCTTCGGAATCGAAGACTCGCGCTGGGCCGCTCTGCTTCACGCGTTCGGTGCCCGCCACTTTCACCACGCAGCCGTCGGGCGCGAGCGAGCCGTGGAGAATCACGATTCCGCCGCGGGCCTTCATCGGGTTCGACAATGGCCGCAAAACTTCTTGGCCTGGCGTTTCCTTAGCCTCGCGCGCTTCCTCAAATAGCGACCGGCTGGTAACCGTCGGCGCGTCTTGCAGCACGCCGGCTTCTATCAGCCGTTTGGCGACGAGACGCTCGCCACCGGCACGCTCCATGTCCACGGCAACGAATCGGCCGCCGGGCTTCAAGTCCGCCAGGGTGGGAGTTTTGGCCGAGACGCGATCGAAATCCTGGAGGTTGAACGGAACGCCGATCTCGCGCGCAATGGCCAGCAGGTGCAGAACGCCGTTGGTCGAGCCGCCGGTAGCGGCGATCGAAGCAACCGCGTTTTCCAGCGCGGCGCGAGTGATGATCTGCTGGGGGCGCACATCATTCTTGAGCAGCTGCATGACCAGCTTCCCGCAGTCAAAGGCGACTTGTGCTTTTCGCGGGTCGAGTGCGGGGACGTCGTTCGATCCCAGCGGCGACATTCCCAGAAAAGCGATGGCGGTGGACATGGTGTTGGCGGTGAATTGGCCGCCGCAGGCGCCGGCTCCGGGACAGGCGTGGTCTTCGAGGTCTTTGAGTTCCGCGACCGACATTTTTCCTGCAGCGCAGGCGCCGATACCTTCGTAGACATCTTGCAGGGTGACATCGTGGCCTTGAAAGCGGCCTGCGGCAATCGAACCGCCGTAAAGCATCAGCGAAGGGAGATTGAGGCGAGCTAGCGCCATCACTGTGCCGGGGATGGTCTTGTCGCATCCGGAAATGGCGATCACCGCATCGAAGAGGTGGCCGCGCACCACCAGCTCGATGGAATCGGCGACCACTTCGCGGGAAACCAGCGAAGATTTCATTCCTTCGGTGCCCATCGAGATTCCGTCGGAAACGACGATGGTGTTGAATTCGAGCGGGGTGCCGCCAGCGGCGCGGACGCCCTCCTTGATCTTGGCGGAAAGATCGCGCAAGTGCAGATTGCAGGGAGTGATTTCGGTCCAGGTGTTGGCGATAGCCACCAGCGGCTTATCGATATCGGCGTCGGTGAGGCCGACGGCTTTGAACATGGCACGGGCGCCGGCGCGCGACACGCCTTTTTTGATGGCGTCACTTCGCATGGCTGTCATTTCGTTCTTAGGTCCTGTGTTCTTTGCACTGCGTGGCGATTGGTGCGCGGTTACCCACGCGCGCCGGAAACCTCGGCCCGGTTCCCATTGGACTTCATTCTGGGGCGCGAGTCCAATTTATAGTTCTTGGTGGAGTCATAACCGCTGCTTATATCTCGTTACTGGGGAAATCGGGCCTGGATGGGGATGAAACTTCTAATCCTTCGACTGAGTATTGAGGTGCGCGATTCATCTGCCGAGGCGGGCCGCCCTGCAGCGCACCGACGAAACGGCCGGCGTGAAATCGCCCGCGCAGCGGCGCCGTCCTAACGCGGCCGAGCATGTGCGCCCAACTGGAAACCGCCGATGCGGCTAATTCCTTGACACCGTTGCGGGCGTCCCTTACATTTACGTCTCGGAAGGGAAATGAACATTCGACATAGCGCGGGGTACTGGCGATTTGAGGCTTTCCTCTTTACGTTCCGCTTCCTCTATCGAGGGAGCGGCGAAAGAAAGCCTGCCGGCGCTATGGCCACCACCTAGCACCTGAAGAAATTCCAGGCTTTCGATGGCCGCGAACCTCTCCCGGGAGGCGCGGCTTTTTTGTTGTAGGAACCTGATTTGGCGGGAGGCACGGCAGCAACGCGCTTACGACGATGACCACGACGGACACGAACATTATCGCGCGGGTCGCTTTTCAAGGAGAGCGCGGGGCCTTCAGCGAAGAAGCTGCGGTGAAACTCCTGGGCGAAAGCGTTGGCCTGGTGCCCTGCCGGACGTTCGATGATTTATTTTCGGCGGTCGATCGAGGCGCGGCCGACGCGGTGCTCGCGCCGATCGAAAACAGCCTGGCGGGCTCGGTCCACCAATCCTACGATTTACTGCTCAAGAGCGAGCTGCAAATTACCGGCGAGGTGGTGGTGCCCATCGCGCACAACCTGATTGGCATTCCCGGATCCAGCATCGAAGCACTGGCCACGGTGGAATCGCATCCGGTGGCGCTGGCGCAGTGTGAAGAATTCTTCCGGGTGCATCCGCGCATCAAACGCATCGCCAAGGACGACACCGCCGGAAGTGTCCGCGAAATTATGCAGCAGCGCGACCCGGCCCGTGGCGCGATCGCTGGACGCCGCGCGGCTGCGATCTATGGCGGGCAAATTCTGCGCGAGCATCTCGAGGATCACCGTGAGAATTACACGCGGTTTCTGCTACTGGTTCCACCGTGTGCGGTTCCGGAGGGAGCCAACAAGCTCTCCCTGGCGTTTCAGGTGAGCCATCTTCCCGGAGCACTCAGCCGGGCGCTCGAGATATTTGCGCGCCGCGCCATTAATCTGATGAAGATCGAAAGCCGGCCGATCCCGGGCAGCCCATGGCAGTACCGGTTTTATGTGGATTTGCAGGCATCGTTGCGGGACCCGGATACGGTCACCGCGCTCCAAGAACTGAAGCAATGCACCGAGGACCAGCGGGTGCTGGGATGTTATCCGGCGCATGCGCAGGGGCAAGAAAATTCCAAGAGTGGCCAAGGGGTCCGATCATGATCATCAAAATGTCGTCCGGAGCAACCGAAGAAGAAATCCAACATATCGTCAAGCGAATCGAGGAGTGCGGCTGCCAGGCGCGGCTGATTCGCGGGGTGGAGAACACGGTGATCGGTGTGGTTGGCAACAGCAACCAGCACCGCAACCAGCTCGAAGCCTTGGCGGTGGCGCCGAGTGTCGACGAGATTATTGCGGTCTCCCATCCTTTTAAGCTGGTGAGCCTGCAATTCCATCCGGTGCGAACGGTGGTCGACGTCGGCGGAGCGAAGATCGGCGGCGGCGACGCGGTGGTGATCGCCGGCCCGTGTTCGGTGGAATCCCGCGAACAAATTCTGGAAACGGCGCGGGGGGTGAAAGCAGCGGGCGCGCACATGTTGCGCGGCGGCGCTTACAAACCGCGCACCTCGCCTTACGATTTTCAGGGCTTGGGAATCGAGGCGCTGGAACTTTTGCGCGAAGCGCGCCGGGAGACCGGGCTGCCCATCGTGACCGAAGTGATGGGCACCGAGGAAGTGGATCTGGTTAGTGATTACGCAGACATGCTGCAGGTGGGCGCGCGCAACATGCAGAACTATCCGCTGCTGCGGCGATTGGCCGGCAGCAAGCGACCCATTCTGCTAAAGCGCGGGCCGTCCGCAACGGTGAAAGAGTGGTTGCTCGCCGCCGAGTACCTGCTGGCGGGTGGAAACGCGAACGTGGTGCTCTGTGAGCGCGGGATCAAGACATTCGAATCCGAACTGCGCAATACGCTGGATCTCGCGGGGGTGGCGCTGGCGAAGGAATTGTCGCATCTTCCGGTGATCGTCGACCCTTCGCACGCTACCGGAAGGCGGAGTTTGGTTCCCGTCGCGTCGGTCGCGGCGCTGGCCATCGGCGCGGACGGGCTGATCATCGAGGTTCATCCCTGCCCGGAGCGTGCGCTGTCCGATGGTCCACAGTCCTTAACGTTGCAGGCCTTTGCCCAGGTGATGAGCAAACTTCACGAACCGATTCGCCAGCTCGCTGCGCCGCTGGCGTAGTATCATTCGGCCCAAGAAGTTTATTTTCGCAACGACGGGAGGAACTGCGATGCCGATTGCCAACGCCCTTTTAGCAGAGATGGAGCATGAAGCGAGGACCACCCAGCGCGTGTTGGAACGCATACCCGAAGACAAGGTGGACTGGAAACCGCATCCGAAGTCGATGTCGATCGGCGAACTGGGAATGCACATCGCTTACTCCCCGCTGGTACTTTCGGAGGTGGCGGTGAAAGACGTGCACGAGTTCGGTCCCTCGCCGAAATTGCCCCCGCCCACCCGCCAGGCCATTCTGGACACCTTTGCCCGCAGCACTCAGAAGGTGAAGGACGTCGTCGGCTCATTCGATGACGGAAGAATGGCGTCGGTAATAACCATGACCAAAGACGGGAAGACGATTATGGCGATTCCCCGCGTCGGATTCATTCGCACGATCATGATGAACCACATTTATCATCATCGCGGTCAGTTGTCGGTATATCTGCGGTTGCTGGATGTACCGGTGCCGTCGATCTACGGATCGAGCGCGGACGAGAAGGTTTTTTAGCGGCAGCCGCGGGTCACCTCACACGACAAGGTTGTAGGCGGGGTTAGTAGGCCTTCGCAAAGTAAGCTTTCTCGGTGGCGGCTTCATTGCAGATGAGGCAGCGGCCGGGGGCGATATTCTGTTCGAGTGGAATGCAGCGCAGTGTGGCTTTGCTGTCTTCCTTGACCTTTTCTTCGCAGGCCGCGCTGCCGCACCAGTAGGCGAAGGCAAAGCCCTTTTCCACGATTTCCTTCAGCTCGCCGTATTCCTTGGGCTCAAACGTATTGGCCTCGCGGAAAGCGAGAGCGCGGTCGAATAGCGCCTGTTGAATTTCGACGAGCAGCGCGCTCACCGCGTCGGTCAATCCCGCCTGCGGGACAAAAGCCTTCCCTTCCTTGCCGGGGCGGTCGCGACGAGCCAGCACCACGGTGCCCTTGGCGATGTCTTTGGGCCCCAGCTCGATGCGCAGCGGAACACCGCGCATTTCCCAGTCGTTAAATTTGAATCCGGGGCTGGAGCCTTCGCGCTCGTCGACCTTCACCCGAATATCCGCGGCCACCAGCTCGGTGCGGATTCTGCGCGCGGCCTCCATCACCAACTTCTGCTCGTCGTCGGTCTTATAGATCGGCACGATCACCACCTGAATCGGCGCGAGGCGTGGCGGCAGAATCAGGCCCTGGTCGTCGCCGTGAACCATGATGATGGCGCCGATGAAACGAGTGGAAAGCCCCCACGAAGTAGTCCAGCAATGTTGCAAGTTCCCGGTTTTGTCGAGATAGCGAATCTCGAACGCCTTGGCGAAGTTCTGCCCCAGATTGTGGGAAGTGCCCGACTGCAGCGCCTTGCCGTCGCCCATCATCGCTTCAATGGAAAGGGTTTCGTTCGCGCCCGCGAAACGCTCGGAGGGCGACTTGCGGCCGGAAATTACCGGCACCGCGGCTTCGCGGATGGCGAAATCCGCGTAGATGTCGAGCATCTGGCGGGTTTCGAATTCTGCTTCTTCCAAGGTGGCGTGAGCGGTGTGCCCCTCTTGCCAGAAAAATTCCAGGGTGCGCAGAAAAAGTTTGGTGCGCAATTCCCAGCGCACCACGCTGTTCCACTGATTGATCAGCACCGGCAGATCGCGGTAAGACTGAATCCACTTGGCGTAGGAATGCCCAATGATCGTTTCCGAGGTGGGGCGAATCACCAGTGGTTCTTCCAATTTTTCGCCGCCGCCGTGAGTCACCACCGCGAGCTCCGGAGAAAACCCGGCCACGTGGGATTGCTCTTTATCGATAAAACTGCGCGGGATCAGCAGCGGGAAAGCCGCGTTGACGTGCCCGGTGGCTTTGAAGCGATGGTCCAAGGTCTGCTGAATATTTTCCCACAACGCCCAGCCATACGGCCGAACGATCATGCAACCGCGTACCGGCGCATAGTCGGCCAGTTCGGCTTTTAAGACCAGCTGGTTGTACCATTCCGAAAAATCTTCCGCGCGCGTGGGAAGCTTCTGTTCCGCCATGTTCTAGGATTCCAATCTGCGACGCGCCTGTGACCATTCTCGAATTCGTGATTCAGGTCCGGTTTAAGGTTCAGGGCGATGGGCGTCGCGAGGACATCAGGTTATGAGACGCGTAGGATGATGTCAACTCGCCTGCGCAGGCTGTGTCGCACCGATTGCATTGAACATTCGCCTCCGCTAAGATTGTCGCTCGGATCGAAAATTTATTTTTCCCTCCGCACTCTGGCGCATCCATCGCTTACGGAGCCAATGATGACCATCGAAACTGATCAGTCCCGCCGAATGGGCCGCTCGCTGTCCGAGTCTGACCCGGAGGTGGCCGCGGCTGTGTTTGAGGAGGTCGTCCGCCAATCGAACGGGATCGAGCTCATTGCGTCGGAAAATTTCGTGTCGGAAGCGGTGCTGGAGGCCATGGGATCGGTCTTCACCAATAAATATGCCGAAGGCTATCCGGGCAAGCGCTACTACGGCGGCTGCGAGAATGCCGACAAGGTGGAGCAACTGGCGATCGACCGCGCCAAGCAACTTTTCGGCGCCGAGCACGCCAACGTGCAGGCGCATTCCGGAACGCAGGCCAATATCTCCGTATATATGACCGCGATCGAGCCCGGCGCCACCGTCCTGGGCATGAATTTGGCGCACGGTGGACACCTGACCCACGGGCATCCCCTCAACTTTTCGGGGAAGATGTACAAGTTCGTGGCTTACGGGGTGACCAAAGAAACCGAGAGAATCGATTACGACGAGGTGGAGCGCCTAGCAAAGGAGCACCGCCCGAAGCTGGTAGTATGCGGCGCCAGCGCATATTCGCGGATCATCGATTTCGCGCGGCTGGGGGAAATCGCGCGCGGAATTGGGGCCATGCTGTTCGTCGATATGGCCCACATCGCCGGGCTGATCGCCGCGGGCCTGCATCCCAACCCCGTGCCGCACGCGGATTTCGTTACCACCACCACCCACAAGACTTTGCGCGGACCGCGCGGAGGCATGGTGCTCTGCCGCGCGCAGTACGCCAAGGATCTCGACCGGGTCACTTTCCCCGGCACCCAGGGCGGGCCGCTCGAACACATTATCGCCGCCAAAGCGGTGTGTTTCCGGGAGGCCAGCCAGCCGGACTTCCGGGAATATCAGAAGCAGGTGATCGCCAATGCCAACGCTTTGGCTCAAGGCCTGGCCACACGCGGGTTTCGAATCGTCAGCGGCGGCACCGACAATCACGTGTTTTTGGTCGACCTGCAAGCGCGCGGGCTCACCGGCCGGGACGCCGAGATGGCCCTCGACCGTGCCGCGATCACCGTAAATAAGAACGCCATCCCTTTCGATCCCCTGCCCCCGATGAAGCCGGGAGGGATGCGCGTCGGCAGCCCTGCGGTTACCACCCGGGGCATGCGCGAAGCAGAGATGGACCAGATCGCGGAGTGGATCTCCGAGGTGCTCACCCACCTGAACGACACGGCGACCGAACAGCGCGTGCGTAAAGAAGTGTTAGCTCTCACCGCGCGATTCCCGCTCTATCCCCGGCGGCTGGCGCAAGCGGAAGCGGCACTACAGGTGCATGCGGGCGAGTCGAAGGCGTAGCTTCTCTCAAGGCTACGGTGGCCTCACGAGGCCAGGTTAAGAACATCGAGAACCCAGGTGTGAAACGGACACCTGGGGCTCCCGCTTCACTTCGCATCGCTCAGCAATCGCGCCGTCGCTAAACGTCAGATAATATTCAACTTCAGCTCGACCGCAATTCCCTTCTGGATCGAAAATGCGCGCACCGGATGGGGCGCCAGGCTCAGCAGCGACACGATGACGTAGGTGACGTCTGGATAGTAGGCCAACTCCAAGTCTCGGGCGGACGGTCGGTTCTCGCTGGCCGGATGCGAATGATAAATTCCCGCAAGCTCTTCGCCGGCAGCTCGAATCTCGCGCATCAACCGAAATAGGTCCGTGGGAGCGATCTCGTAGGCGGTGGGGCTGTCCAGGTGATTGGGCGCCGGATAAATCGAGGTAATAGAACCGTCCCGTCCGCCGAGCAGTCCGCAACACTCGGTGGCCGGATTTTTGCGCGCCTCTTCCAGCAGGCGATCCCGGATGGTTTGGGTGATGGCGGTCGATACGGCCATTCCCAGAGTCTATAACTCGCCCGCGCGTCCGCCGAGGGACATTCCAATCGGCGGGCGATCAAGCTCTCGAGGTTGAGAAATTCAACCCACATACTGACTAATTCAACGGTCCCGAGCCCTGGCCCGGGTCGCCGACGCGTCCACGAACACGCAACTAGCTTATTTTTAGTCACTTACGTTATCGCGTTGCGATCCGTGGGTTTGGCAGGGCGATTGCAGTACACAAAGCGTCTGCTTGAACAGGGACAAAGCTAGAGGGGAAAAGCGATGGCAACCACAAAGATACCGGTAAAGTCAGCGAAGACCCCGAAGGCCAAAAAGCTCGAGAGGAAAGATCAGCCCTTGGTTCGCAACTTGAGATCAAACTGGAACTAGGGCTCGGTAGTCGGGCAAGGTTTTTCGGGCCACACGAAGTTGGGTTCGAGGCAGTAAAATCCAGGCCGCACAGCGGCCCATCTTACGGGAGAGGTGAACGAAAATGGCAACTAAGACTGCAGTGAAAGGCACCAAGAAGGGCGCTTCGTTGGAAAAGAAAGTTGCGCCGGCCGTGAAGAACCTGAGCCGAGGCAAGGGCCCGGCCCCAACGATCTAGCGCCAGCAAGATGCCGCGCTGCGGCATCTTGAGAATCAAAGGGCTGCCGGCTAAAGCCGAGCAGCCCTTTTTTTTGTGGTGGTAACATTGCCATCGATAGCCACTATCAATTGAAAAATTCAACCGGCAGCTGACTAATTCAGCGTTCAACTACCCTGGGCCGGCCTGCCGGACTCCCAGGGAATCACAACCGGTTAAGTTTCAATAACTTACAAATTGACCCGCAGTCCATGACTTTGGCAGGGGGATTGCACTAGACAAAGGGTCTGCTTCCATAGAGATAAAGCTAGAGGGGAACAATGATGGTAGCCAAAAAGACTCCAGTAAAGGCAGCGAAGTCCTCGAAGGCCAAGAAGCTCGAGAAGAAAGAGCAGCCACTGGTGCGTAACCTGGTAACGCGCTGGTAAGGATTTGCATCCGGACATGGTTTTTCGGGTCAGCACCGAGTTGAGTTCGAGGCGGTAAAAACAGGGCCGCACAGCGGCCTATCTTACCGGAGAGGTGAACGAGTATGGCAGCTAAGACTGCGGTGAAGGGCACCAAGAAGGGCGCTTCGTTGAGCAAGCAAGTGGCCCCGGCCGTGAAGAACCTGCGCCCCAGCACCAAGGTGGTTTAACGCCAACAAGCCGCCGCGCCGCGGCATCTTGAGGATTAGAGGGCTGCCGGCTAACGCCGCGTAGCCCTTTTTTTTCAGAGGCGAGCCGCCCGTGGACCGGCCGATAGCGCTTGACAATCTTTGCTCCCTCCCCTAAATTCAAAAAGTCATGAAATTGCGGGCGCACATTTCTAACCATCTGTACCATCACCATCATCATACCGATCCTCGCCCGCGGCGGTGTGGTTAGGCTGAAGGTTAGCTGAACTCATCCGCCCGCTGGCGCGGCAAGCGCCAGCGGGCTTTTTGTTTTTAGGGGCAACATTTTGGGAGCGACCGTGGAACTCGATTTCCAGAAAGATGCGGGATTGATACCGGCGATCGTGCAGGAGGCCGCATCAGGCGACGTTCTGATGCTCGGATTCATGAATCGCGAGGCGCTGGAGCTCACCATGCGCACCGGCTTGGTCACGTTTTTTAGCCGTTCGCGGCAAAAGCTGTGGACCAAGGGAGAGACCAGCGGCCAGAAGCTGGTGCTGCGCGAATTGCGCTTTGACTGCGATCGAGACGCCATCCTGGTCCGCGTCGACCTGGAGGGCAAGGCGGTCTGCCACCAAGGCTACCGAAGCTGCTTTTTCCGGCGATTGAACGCCGACGGCGGCGAAACGGTGATCGCCGAGCGAGTGGTGGCGCCCGAAGAAATCTATGGACAGAAAAAGAGCCAATGAATCCCCTCAAGCTGGGAATACCCAAAGGGAGTTTGCAGGACTCCACGCTCGAGCTTTTCGCGCGGGCGGGCTGGCGAATTGCCGTGAATTCGCGCAGCTATTTTCCCACCACCGATGATCCGGAGATCGAATGCATGCTGGTTCGCGCCCAGGAAATGCCGCGGTATGTCGAGACCGGAGCGCTGGACGCGGGGATTACCGGCAAGGACTGGGTGCTCGAAACCGGCGCCCAGGTGGCTGAATTGAGTGAGCTGGTGTATTCGAAGACCGGGCTGGGCAGGGTTCGCTGGGTGCTGGCGGTGGCGGAAAACTCGACGGCGCAAAGCGTGCGCGACCTGGAGGGCAAGACCATCGCCACCGAAGCGGTGCGGATGACTCAGACATACCTGGCGAAGCATGGGGTGAAGGCGCAGGTGGAATTTTCGTGGGGAGCCACCGAGGTGAAGGTGCCGCAGCTCGCCGACGCCATCGTCGAGGTCACCGAGACGGGATCATCGCTGCGCGCGAACCATCTGCGAATCGTGGATACGCTGTTGGAGTCCGCACCGTGGTTTATCGCCAATCACGCGGCATACCGCGATCCGTGGAAGCGCGAGAAGATGGAAAACCTCACCTTGCTGCTGCAGGGCGCCATAGCCGCTTACAACCGCGTGGGGTTGTTGCTGAACGTGCGCACAGCGGACCTCCCTGCAGTTTTGGCGGCGCTTCCCGCGCTGAATAGTCCCACCGTTTCCCCGCTGAGCGATCCGGCGTGGGTGGCCATCAGCGTGATCGTGGAAGAGAAGATCGTGCGCCAGCTCATTCCGAAGCTGAAAGCGGCGCGGGCCGAGGGCATTGTGGAGTACCCGCTGAACAAGATAGTGCTGTGATGCGAACTCTCGCACTCACCAAAGCGAGAACCGCAAAACTTCTAGCCGCGCGACGCGCTACCGACCGCGCCGCTGGGCGCGTGGCGGCTCGCATTGTGGGCGACGTACGCCGACGCGGCGATGCGGCGCTATTCGCGTGGACCCAGCGCTTGGATCGTGTTCCGCTCAGCCCGAGGAATGTGTGGGTGTCCTCCGCCGAGATGAAGCGGGCGACTAACCGGGTGGATACCGATTTTCTGGAAGCATTGGCGCATGCCGCGCGGAATATTCGCGCGGTCGCGCGCCGCCAGATTCCTAAGGAATGGACGATTGTTACCGAGCCGGGCGTGCGCGTGGGTCAGATCGTTCGTCCGATTCAGAGGATCGGTTGCTACATTCCCGGCGGGACGCCACTCGCTGGTTTCCACGTTGCTGATGACGGTGATCCCCGCCCAAGAAGCGGGGGTGCGCGAAATTGTGGTCACCAGCCCGCAACCGGGTGATTCCCTTCTCGCTGCCGCGGACTACCTGGGCGTGCGCCACGTGGCCCGAATCGGAGGCGCGCAGGCCATTGCCGCTCTGGCGTACGGGACTCGGTCGATCGCGCGCGTGGATAAAATCTTTGGCCCCGGCAATCGCTATGTTGCCGCGGCCAAGCGATTGGTGAGCGCCGACTGCGCTATCGACCTATTGGCCGGCCCCACCGAAGCGATCGTGTTTTCGAATGATGGCGATCCGCGGTTCATCGCCGCGGACTTGCTGGCGCAAGCCGAACACGATCCCGACGCGGCCGTGCTGTTGGTGACCACCTCGGCCAAACTCGGGAAAGCAGTTTCCGCGGAGATCCAGCGCCAACTGGCACAGCTTCCCCGCTCGAATCCCGCCTGGCGCTCGCTCGGCAGCCGCGGCGCGGTGTTGGTGGCGAGTGATATTCCCAGTGCGTCTGGGCTTTGTTAACGACTTTGCGCCCGAGCATCTCACTCTAGCCGGCAGCGCTGGCAAATTTATCGATCGAATCCACTCCGCGGCGAGCATTTTTGTCGGTGATGCCAGCGCGCAATCGTTTGGCGACTACATGAGCGGAACGAACCACACCCTGCCCACGGGCGGCGTGGCACGCACCCGCGGCGGACTTTCGGGGGCGGATTTCGTGAAGTGCTTCAGCGTTCAGGAAGTCAGCGCTCCGGGCTTCGCGTCGATGGCCGCGGCGACGCAGGATTTGGCGAGAGCGGAAGGGTTGCTCGCGCATGGCATCTCGATCGAGGTGCGGAAATGAAGCGACTGGGCGTTAATTCCGTCGCTCTCGAGCCCCGCAGCGCGGTAACCGCCATGCGTCCGTACAAACCGCCGCTCGAGGGGCGATGGGAAAAGCTGCGCCTGGACTTCAATGAGAATCCGATGGGCTGTTCCCACTCGGTGCGCCGCGCGCTGGCCAGGCTGGGCTCGACTGCGATATCCGCGTATCCCGAGCAGGAAACCGCCCGCCGCGAGATTGCGAAATATTTCCAGGTGTCGGCGGATGAGATGCTGTTTACGAACGGCACCGATGAGGGGCTCAACCTGGTCGTCAGTACTTACGTCGAGCGTCGCCAGTCCGTCTTGATCGTCGAGCCCACCTTCGCGATGTATCGCTTTTATTCCGAGCTGGCCGGGGCGCGAATCGAAACCGTTCGCTACGACGCGGAGATGCGATTTCCCGCTGAAGAGGTGCGCGCGGGTCTGCTCAAGTCGCCGCGGGTATTTTTTCTCGCGAATCCCAATAATCCCACTGGCACGCTGGTCCCACCGGCGGTGCTGCGAAACTTTCTGCAAGCGGCTCCGCGGACCATCCTGGTGGTGGACGAGGCCTATTTTGATTTTTGTGGCGTTACCCTCATTCCGTGGGTTCGCCGCTACAAGAATCTGGTGGTCACGCGCACGTTTTCAAAAGCCTTCGGACTGGCCGGAATGCGGCTGGGATGCGTTTTTGTCCATCGGGATGTGGCCGCGGTCATGCGCAAAGCGCAGTCTCCTTATCCGGTGAGCGCGGCGGCTCTGGTGGCCGCAGTGGCGGCGGTGCGCGATCCCGCATTCCTGCAACGCTCGCTAAGAGAGCTTCGCCGCGGACAGATGCTGCTTGAGAAAGGCCTCACGGCGTTGCGGCTTCCCTTCTTCCCGACCGCCGCGAATTTTGTGCTGGTGAATTTCGGCGGGCGCATGAAAGCGATCGTCGCGGAGCTTTCGCGGCGCGGGATTCTGATTCGCGACCGTTCGAGTGATTTCGGTGGCGCTGGCTACGCCCGAATTACCTTCGGAACGCCGCCACAGATGCGGCGTCTATTAGCTGAATTGAAGCGAGTGTTGTGAGCCGGGCGGCGTGAGAACGACCAGCACAATGAGGGGAGCGAGGCGACGAATGAGAAAGGCCACCATACATCGCCAAACCAAGGAAACCGACATTCGCGCGCGACTAAATCTGGACGGCCGCGGCGCCGCGCATATCACCACCGGGATCCACTTTTTCGATCACATGCTCGAACAGATTGCGCGCCACGGCGGCATCGATCTGGACCTCACCGCGAAAGGAGATTTGCACGTCGATCAGCATCACACCGTCGAGGACGTTGGAATTGTTTTGGGCGAAGCAATCAACAAAGCGCTGGGATCGAAGCGCGGCATTTTGCGCGCTGGGTATTACCTGATGCCCATGGACGATTGCCTCGCCGCGGTGGCCCTCGATTTTTCGGGCCGTTCCGCGTGCGTGTGCCAGTGGAAGCCAGCGACGCGGCGGGTCGGCGATTTTCAGACCGAGCTGGTGGAAGATTTTTTCCAGGCGTTTGCGCAGGCCGCGCGAGCGAACGTCCACGTGAAACTGATTTATGGGCGGTCCTCGCACCACCAGGTGGAATCGATTTTTAAGGCATTCGCTCGGGCGCTGCGTTTCGCGATCACACGTGACCGCCAGCTCCAGCGGCTGCTGCCCTCCACTAAGGGAATGTTATGAAAATTACGGTGGTGGATTACGGCGCGGGAAACCTTCCCTCCGTCGAGCGCGCCCTGCAGTCGCTCGGAGCGGAGACGCAGCGCGCCACTGCGCCTGAGCACCTGCGCGACGCTAAACGAATCGTTTTCCCCGGCGTCGGCCACTTTTCGGCGGCGATTACCGGGCTGCACAGCGCCAACCTTTTTGCGCCGCTGCGCCAGGCGCACAATAGAGGAGTGCCGATTTTGGGTATCTGCGTGGGCCTGCAAGCGCTGTTTGCTTCCAGCGAAGAAGCACCCGGAGACGTGGGGCTCGGCCTGCTTCCGGGCGAGGTAAAGGAGTTACCCGCCACCGTGAAGCTTCCTCATATCGGCTGGAACCAGGTTCGCCGCGTCCGCGAGAGCCGCCTGCTGGGCGATCTTCCGGCCGAGACCTATTTTTATTTCGCGCATTCCTATGCGGCCACCAACGAGCCTGGCCAAACCGTCGCGGTCTGCGATCACGGCACGCCATTCGCTGCGGTAGTCGAAAATAAAAACCTGTCCGCAGTTCAATTCCATCCCGAAAAATCCGGCGCAGCGGGCGCGCGGGTCCTGCGGAATTTCCTGGAGTCGACGCGATGACCCTGGCGCGGCGCATTATTCCCTGCCTGGACGTCGATTCCGGGCGCGTGGTGAAGGGCGTCGAGTTCAAGGGGTTGCGCGATATGGGCGATCCCGAGGAATTGGCGGGCCGCTACAACCGCGAGGGCGCCGATGAGTTGGTGGTGTTGGATATTCGCGCCTCGCGCGATGGCCGCCCTACTTTTCTGGAAACCATTCGCCGCGTGGCGCGCCAACTGCAAATTCCGCTCACCGCCGGCGGCGGCATTCGCGAACTTGCAGACGGACAGGCGGTGCTGCGCGCCGGCGCGGACAAAGTAACCGTCAACACCGCCGCGGTCGAGCGCCCCGAGCTGATTTCGGAGCTAGCCGGCCAATTCGGGTCGCAGGCGGTGGTACTGGCGATGGATGTCAGTTTTTCAGGGCAAGCGTGGCAGGTATTTGTTCGCGGAGGTCAGCAATCGACCGGGCTCGATGCTTTAGAGTGGGCTCGGAAAGGCGTCGAATGCGGAGCGGGAGAAATTCTGCTCACCTCGATCGATCGTGACGGCACTTGCAGTGGATTCGATTGCGAACTGACCGCGGCAATCGCGCGGTCGGTGCGGGTCCCGGTGATCGCGTCCGGCGGCGCGCGGACTTTCCAGGATTTTCTGGAGGTCTTCACCCGAGGCAACGCCGACGCCGGGCTGGCCGCTTCAATCTTCCACAGCGAAACCGAATCCATCGCCGCGTTGAAGAAATATTTGGCCGGGCACGGTGTGCCGGTTCGCCAGGAGCTTTCGGCATGATCGTACCGTGCATCGATTTACAGGGCGGTCGCGCGGTACAGCTGGTCCGCGGGCGACGCCTGGCACTGAGCGTCGATGACGTTCTCGGCCTGCTCGAGCGATTCCAGCGCTACCCCACCATGCATGTGATCGACCTCGATGCCGCCTTACGCCGGGGAAGCAACGGCCGATGGATCAAAGTGCTCTGCGCGAAATCGAAAACGAGAGTGCGCGTGGGTGGCGGCATTCGCACCGCGGCGCGCGCAGAGAAAATTCTGTCGTGGGGCGCGGAGAAAGTGATCGTCGGCAGCGCTGCGTTTGAAAACGGCAAGGTTGCGACGCGGTTTTTAGGGAAGCTCGCCTCCCGCGTGGGGCAGAAGAATTTGATTGTGGCAATCGACACCATGAAGGGCCAAATCGTCAGCCACGGCTGGAGAACTCACGAGAAACTGCGCGCCGAAGATGTAATTCCCCAGCTCGAACCGTATTGCGCGGAATTCTTGGCCACCTACGTCGACAACGAAGGCACCCTGCAAGGCACCAGCCTGTCGTGGTTCCGCAAACTCCGCCGAGTCACTCGGCTTCCGATCACCGCCGCCGGAGGAATCCGCAGCCATCGCGAAGTACAAGCCCTCGAAAAAATCGGGATGAACGCGGCCGTTGGAATGGCCATGTACAGAGGAATGCTGGAATAATCCCCCGCGCGCGCAGTTGAGCCCCACCGAATTTTTGGACTGCGTCACGCAAAAACATTTTCGGCACCGACCCACTACATTTGGCTTGACGCAGGTCGATCCACACCATATATTGTGGTGGTTAGCTGGTGGCGTTCCCGTGCAGGGAACGCCTAAAGGGAACCCGGTGCAATTCCGGGACTGCCCCGCAGCGGTAAGCAGGAACGAACGCCCGCACAAGCACTGCTCCTCTCACGGATCGGGAAGCTTGGGTTAGTAGGAACTCGACCGGGGTAGCGTCGAGCTCGCCTGCAAGTCCGAAGACCTGCCAGCGCCACGCCATTCCCTGGCGTGAACAGTATTTGCGAGCCTCCGAGGGGAGGTTGGCGATGGCTTGGCGCGTCGTAAATTCCGCCCATACCATTTCCACCTTGTCGCGTTTGGTTCCAAAGGATCGATATATGGCAGCTCCAGTAACGCCGCCAGCTACGGCTTCGGCCACGGTTCCGGCTCCAGCACAAACCTCGTTCGCGGATTCCGCTTCCTCATTCCCCTCGCCCTCGAAAAATTCGGTGATGCAGGTTCGCAAACGCAATGGCTTTCTCGAAAACGCGGACGTCAGCAAGATTGTGCGGGCGGTGGAGCGCTGCGGCGCGGGACTGGACAACGTCGACCCGATGCGCGTCGCCAGCAAAACCATCGGCGGCCTTTTCAACGGCGCCAGCACTAAGGAACTCGACCTGCTTTCGATCCAGACCGCCGCCTCGCTGATCTCCGAGGAGCCTGAGTATTCGCGACTCGCCGCGCGCCTGCTGCTCGGCGTAATCGATAAAGAAGTCGCCAACCAGGACATCTATTCCTTCTCCCAGTCGGTAACATCCAGCAAACAGCACGGACTGGTTTCCGAGGATTTGGCCAAATTCGTCACCGAAAATTCCCGCAAGCTCAACGACGCGATCGCCCCGCGCAACTCGGACCTGTTCGAATATTTTGGCGTGCGCACGGTGTACGACCGCTACCTGCTGCGCAATCCGGAGACGCGCGACGTCTTGGAAACGCCGCCATACTTCTTCCTGCGCGTAGCTTGCGGGCTCTCGCGCAACGTAGCCGAAGCCATCGAATTTTACCGGCTGCTCTCTGAACACGAGTACATGCCCAGTTCGCCCACCCTCTTCAATTCCGGAACGCGCCACGCGCAGATGTCGTCTTGCTACTTGCTCGATTCGCCGGCCGACAACCTGGAAGCCATTTATGACAAGTACAAAGACGTGGCCATGCTTTCGAAATTCGCTGGCGGAATCGGGCTGGCGTTTCACCGCGTGCGCTCTCGCGGTTCTTTGATTCGCGCCACCAACGGCCATTCCAAAGGCGTCGTACCATGGCTGAAGACTCTGGATTCTTCCGTCGCGGCGGTCAACCAGGGCGGCAAGCGCAAAGGCGCCTGCTGCGTTTATCTGGAACCGTGGCACGCCGACATCGAGGAATTTCTCGAGTTGCGCGACAACGCTGGAGACAACGCCCAGCGCACCTACAACATCAACCTGGCCAACTGGATTCCCGATTTGTTTATGAAGCGCGTGGAAGCGGACGGCACCTGGTCGCTGTTCGATCCTAAAATCGTGCCGCACCTTCCGGATCTGGCCGGCGAAGCCTTTGCATCGGCCTACCGGGAGGCCGAAACGAAAAAGCTGTTCGTGCGCCAGGTGAAAGCGCGTGAGCTGTATGCCCGGATGATCAAGGTACTCGCGGAAACCGGCAACGGATGGATGACTTTCAAGGACGCCTGCAACCTGAAATCGAACCAAACCGCCGAAGCAACCAACGTCGTCCACCTTTCGAATCTTTGCACCGAAATCACCGAGGTCAGCTCCAAGCAAGAAACCGCGGTCTGCAATTTGGGCTCGATCAACCTGGCCAAGCACATCACCGATGGCGCATTTGATTTCGCGAAACTTGAGAACACCGTGCGCGTGGCGGTCACCTTTCTGGATCGCGTAATTGACATCAATTTCTATCCCATCGCCGCGGCCCGGGCGGCCAACCGCCGCTGGCGTCCGGTGGGGCTCGGGGTGATGGGCTTGCAGGATTTGTTCTTCGCCCTGCGCTGGCCTTTCGACGCTCCCGAATCTCGCCAGCTTTCGAAAAAGATCCAGGAAGAGATTTACTATCACGCTCTGGCGCGGTCCTCGGCTCTTGCCGCCGAGTTCGGCTCGCATCCCTCATTTGCGGAAACCCGCGCCGCGCAAGGCGTTTTGCAATTCGATTTGTGGGGCATCACCCCGGAAGATCCCGCCCGTTGGAACCAACTGCGCGACCAGATCCGGCGAACCGGCCTGCGAAATTCCCTGCTGGTAGCGGTAGCGCCCACGGCGACCATCGCTTCCATCGTGGGCGCCTACGAGTGCATCGAGCCGCAGCTTTCCAATCTCTTCAAGCGCGAGACGCTTTCCGGCGATTTCCTGCAGATCAATCGCTACCTGGTCAACGAACTCAAGTCTCTCGGGCTGTGGACCGCCGACGTCCGCACCCGCATCAAGATGGCGGACGGCTCGGTGCAGCATATTTCGGAAATTCCGCCCGAGGTTCGCGCAATCTACCGCACGACCTGGGAAATTCCGATGCGTTCGCTGATCGACATGGCCGCCGACCGCGGCGCATTCATCGACCAGAGCCAGTCGCTGAACCTTTTCGTGCAGAGCCCCAACATCGGAAAACTTTCATCCATGTACATGTACGCGTGGAAAAAAGGTCTGAAGACCACCTACTACCTGCGTTCGCGCCCAGCCACCGAAATTTCGAAGACCACTGTGCCGGTGTCAGCCCCTAACCCTTCCGCCGGGGCTTGCTCGCTAGAAAATCCGGAGTCCTGCGAGGTATGCCAGTAGTACTCCATCTCCAAGGAGATTCACATGATTCTCGATCCAGGATTCGATTTGACGTTGCGGCCCATGAAATATCCGGCTTTCTATGACCAATACAAAGCCGCGATCAAAAATACCTGGACCGTCGAGGAAGTGGACCTGGCCGGCGACCTGGCCGATCTGCAGCAGCGCATGACTCCAGCGGAGCGCCACCTGATCAATCGGCTGGTAGCCTTTTTCGCCACCGGCGACTCGATCGTGGGAAACAATCTGGTTCTCAACCTCTACAAGCACATCAATTCGCCCGAAGCCAGAATGTACCTCTCGCGCCAGCTTTTTGAGGAAGCCCAGCACGTGGAATTCTATCTGACGCTGCTGGACACCTACATTTCCGATCCGGAAGAACGCAAGAGCGCATTCGACGCCGTGGAAAACATCGCATCGATTCGTAAAAAGGCGGAATTCTGCTTTCGCTGGATCGATTCCATTAACGGGCTCGCCGAAATCCGCACCATCGCAGACCGCCGCAATTTTCTGCTGAACCTGATCTGCTTCGCCTGCTGCATCGAAGGCCTGTTCTTTTTCGCGGCGTTCGCCTACGTCTATTTCCTGCGCTCGCGCGGTTTGCTGCCAGGCTTGGCCACCGGCACCAACTGGGTGTTCCGCGACGAAAGCGCGCACATCGATTTTGCTTTCGAGGTCATCAAAACCGTCCGCAAGCAAGAGCCTGGCATTTTCGATGAGGAGCTGGAAGCGCGGGTGAGGGAAATGATTAAGGAAGCGGTGGACTGCGAGATGGCCTTCGCCAACGACACCCTCAGCCTGGGCGTGAGCGGCCTCTCCCCCAACGAAATGCTGCAGTATCTACAGTACGTGGCCGACCGCCGCCTCGAGGCGCTGGGGATGGCCACGCTATTCCAGGTGAAAAATCCCTTCGGCTTCATGGAACTGCAGGACGTGCAAGAGCTTACTAATTTCTTCGAGCGCCGCGTCTCTGCCTATCAAGTCGCGGTCACCGGCGAAGTCGCCTTCCACGACGACTTCTAGCAAACTCCGCCAGCGATGTTGGTGCCGCTCGTGACCGCACTCAGGCCGCGGTCAGTCCAGCTTGGGCAACTGCAGCAGCAATCCATTGCCCTGCCCCGCTTCGACCCGCGGCGGTTGTCCATCCCATTTTTCGATCATCGCTCGGTTGTTTTCGATGCGCCGCAGATCCAGAAGCTGCGGGGGTCAGTGAACTCTGACGGATTCGATTGGCGTCCGCCTCTCCCTGCGCGCGGGTAACCAGTGATTTGGCGTCTCCGTCCGCTTCCGCAATCTTCTTCGCCGCTTCGGCCTGCGTGGTGGCCAGCTCGTTGCGCGCGCGCTCGGCCTGCTGAATCGCCTGTGCTTTCGCGGTAATGGCCGCGGCAATCACTTCCGGCACACGCGGCGCGCCGATGAAACCAAACTGCTGAACACTCACGCCCACGGGGGCCACTTTCTCCTGGATCAGTGCCTCCACTCTGCGCAGGAATTCCGCCTTATGCTCCCCGTAAATATCCTCCACCGCAAACGTGGAGGCCACTTCGTTGAGAGAATTGCGGACGATATCGCGCAGCATGCCGTGCGTGAAGACGTCCAAATCGCTGACCCGGTACTTCACGTAAAACTCCGGCACCTTCTGCGGTTCAATGGGGTAGGAAAGCGAGACGTCCACAGAAATCTCTATACCCTCCTTGGAGTTGAATCCCATTTCTTCATTTACCGGATGCCCTTCGTCCAGCTCCTGGTCCACTTCACGGTTTGCACGTAGGTGGGAAACTCGATGATCTGGGTGCGCAATGGGCTGTACACCACCCAGCCGGTTCGAATCGGGATTTCCGACGCGCCACCCTGGCTGCCCGCCAGATTGATTTCCACTCCCACCTGCCCCGCTTCGATCCTGGTAACCCGGGTGACGAATGTTACAAAAATAATCACCAGCACCAGAACCGCGAACGGAATCAGCACCAGCCTGACCATGCGCGACGCGTTGCGGCTTAGATAATCAAAATTGGGACCTTCCGGCTGTCCGTATAGAGTCATGTTCTTGTTCTCCTCTCCCGGCAACTTCGAGCGCAAAGCGAAGCTAACACCGGGGACGTTCGGAACCGGCGAGGAAGCCATAAGAGATTCATAAGGGCCGCGCTGCATCTCATTGTTGAACAGGCAGTTAGCGGGAGCCCCGGGGCGAGGGACAGTCAAAGGGCGGGCCGATCCTCTGCGTTTTTCAAATTGGTTGGATCATCTAATTCGATAACGCCAACGTATTTTTTCGATTGGAGCCATGGGCTGGCCCGCGCTAACCTAGTGCTGCATGGACAGTTCCTGTTCGTCAAAAACGTCAACGCCACTGCGCCGCATCCTTAAATCCGAGGAGATACATGTCCACCGAACTGCGTAATTTTCTGTCCCTCTCTTACGACGAACTCGAAGAACTGAACCTGCACGCCAAGCAGCAGCGCCAGAAGCGCGTTGCCGCGCACAAGGTGCAAGAGGAGCGCCTGAAGTATCTGACGGACGAAAAGCGCATCAAGGCGGTCACGGTGATGTTCAGCGACCTGGAAGGCCGCCTGCACATGCTGGATTACGACAAGAAATTTCTGGTGAAGAGCTGGGACAACCTCACCTTCGATGGCTCTTCCATTCGCGGTTTCACCGCGCAGCGCGAAAGCGATCTGCGCCTGGGCATGGACTGGAGCGCTTTTTATTGGGCCCCGGCCGACTATTTCGGTTCCGGCAAAGTGCTGGTCTTCGGCGAAGTCATCGATAAGGACGGTTCGCCATACCGCGCCGACATTCGCGGTGTGTTGAAGGGCTACGCCGAGGAGAAGTTCAAGAAGGAAGGCTTTACCCTCCACGCCGCCAATGAAATTGAAGGCTTCCTATTCAGTGGCTGCGACGCCGAGCGCCACTATCACGAGACGCACAAGTTCGATTACGTCAACACCGGCGGCTACTACCACTCTTTGCCCAGCGATCCGCTGCGCACCTTTATCGACACCACCGCGGAAGTCCAGCGCGCCATGGGCTTTGAAAACGAAAAGGACCATCCAGAAGTTGCTCCCTCGCAATTTGAGATCAACTACGGTTACGGCGAAGTGGTCGCCGCCGCCGACCAAATCCAGCTCTACAAGCTGATCTGCCGGCAGGTGGCCACGCGTATGGGTTTTACCGCCAGTTTCTTGCCCAAGCCGGTGGTGGGTGTGAACGGCAATGGAATGCACACCAACGTTTCGATCAGTAAAGCTGGCAAGAACACGTTCTGGGATCCTAAGGGCGAGGAAAAACTGAGCAAGGCAGGATGGTCGTTTGTGGATAGGATTCTCACCCACGCCAATGATATTTGCCTGCTGCTGAACGCCAGCGTCAACGCCTACCGCCGGCTGGACCCCCATTTCGAAGCGCCCAACCAGATCAAAGCTTCGGCGGTCGATCGCGGATCGATGATCCGCATTCCTCTCGGCAACGAGAAGAGCTCGCGCGTCGAAGTCCGCTCGGTGGCGCCCGATGCCAACCCCTACTTGGCGCTGTATTCCATTTTCAAGTCAGGGATCGATGGCGACACCTCCAAGCTCAAGAATCTCCGCCAGGCGCAGCGTTACCTGCCCGACAACGTTTATACCGCGCTGGAACTTTTCCGGTCCGGGGACTGGAGCACCAAGCTTCTGGGCGAAGATGTGAAGGCGCGCTACGCCGATCTGAAGCAGGCCGCCGCCGACCGGTGCCCACGCTCGTTAGGCACCTTCGTCAAGGCCCCTGAAGTGCAGTATCACCATGAGGTCTACAACCAGTTCTTGTGGAACCTCTTCTAGAGCGCTTGGCTCGGCGGCGCCTTACAGTGCTTAGCAACCCGATCGAGCTGGGCCTTTCCGGCCCCGCCGCAACTCTGTCTTTTTCGTTTCTGTTCCCATCGCAGTTGGCATAATGTTGAATTGCCTGGCCGCGCTTGGCCGCGCAAAAAATGGCCCCTGAGACTCCCGCATCTGAACCCGCCTTCAGCCCGCCGCAGCAACCCGGTTGGCTGCATGGCGCGAAACGCACCGCCATCAACATTTTCTTGATTTTTAACATTGTCGCCATTTCTGCGTGGTGCATACCTAGCACCAGCGCGTTGATTCTGCGGTCGAGAGAGCGCATCCGGCCATTCATGGTGTGGTCGGGATTGTTTCAATCGTGGGATATGTTTTCACCGAAGCCGGAGTCGGCGAACTCGTACTTCGAGGCGATCGTCATTTACAAAGACGGTTCAAGTCAGTTGTGGCCGTTCCCGCGGATGGAAATGCTCAGCTTGACCGGCCGCTACTTCAAGGAACGTTACCGTAAATACGAGCAAAACCTGCAAGACCGCGACGACGCCGCGCTGTGGCCCGACGCGGCTCGCTATATCGCACGCCTGAATACCAATCCCTCCAATCCCGCGCAAAAGGTCATGTTGGTCATAAGGTGGTCGGACATAGTTCCCCCTGCTGCCGGCCAATCCGATCACGGCCCCTGGAACGTGGATGTTTTTTACAACTACGTGGTGCAGCCGGAGGATTTGCAGTGAGGCTGCGGACCCTCGTCGACGCGTGGAATCGATTCTTCTTTGCGCCGCAATCGCCTGTGCCCATCGCATTGTTCCGCGCGATCTATGGGACGTTGGTCGTCGCCACCCTGGTCTTGCTGCGGCCGGACTGGCTCGCTTGGTATGGTCCGCATGCGTGGGTCAGCCTGTCTACCATGCACCAACTCGAACCAGGCAGCCGGCTAAACCTGTTGGCAGTCCTTCCGCAAACGAACGCCTGGATCGAGGCGTTTTTCTGGGTGTTTCTGGCCTCGGCCTTGCTCCTGGCCGTTGGCCTGTTCACGCGCGTCAACAGCGTGATCGTATTTGTATGCCTGGCCTCCATGCAGCAACGGAATCTATACATCACCCATGGCGGCGACACGTTCTTGCGAGTCGCCGGCTTCTTTCTGATATTTGCGCCTGCCGGGGCCGCTCTTTCCATCGATCGTCTGATTCGTATTTGGCGCGGAAAGGGCGACTCCCAGTTGCAGCCGCAGAGACCTTGGGCGCAACGCATGATTCAGTTCGAATTGGCGATCATGTATTTCGCGTCATTTTGCTGGAAAATCGAGGGCCTTCCCTGGGTGCAAGGAACCGCGCTTTACTATGTCTATCACCTGAGCGAATTTCAGCGCCTCCCGGTGCCCCAGTGGCTCCTTGGCCCTACCATACTCAAGCTGGGAAGTTGGTATGCCCTAGCCTTGGAATTCTCTTTAGGTGTTCTGATCTGGGTGAAGGAGTTTCGTTACACGCTCTTGGCACTCGGCGTGCTGTTCCATCTATCTCTCGAGTACTCGATCAACGTCCCACTGTTTCAATGGGACGTGCTGTCAGCATATGTCCTATTTATCGACGCGGTCGATTTGCAGCGAGCCTGGAATTGGGTACGCCGCCGACTGCGGCAGAGTTCGGTAGGGCAATCCGCGTGATTTTCTCGTGACCCTATCCGAGCCACTGCGGATGTTGGATTGTGCCGTCGAAATTGTTGGTGTTTTTGTAGAGTTCAAACTCGCCGTTCTGGGCGGCCTGATACGTTTTGGCAAGCATCGCCGCCACTTCCGTTTGCGTTAGTGGCTTGAAACTCCGCGCGACGCTCAGCGCTTGTTCCAGAAGCTCCATCGAAGAGCATCCGTTAATCACCACGCTGGTGGGCAGATTCAGCGCGTAGCGCAGGCAATCCACGGGCGAAACAGTTTTGCTGCGTAGAATCAGCCCGCTGGCGATCGGCTTCATTCCCAACACTCCGATCTCTTCCTTCACCAGCACCGGCAGCACTTTCTTCTCAAAACTTTCGTGATGCGCGTCCATCACGTTGAGCGGCATCTGCACCGCATCGAAATGGAAATGGTGCGCTGATGCCGTCTCCAGCATCTTCAAATGCATGTCCGGGCTCTTGTGGCCGGTAAAGCCGATATAGCGAACCTTGCCCGCCTTCTGAGCCGCCACCACCGCCTCCATTCCACCGCCGGGCGCGAAAATACGGTCGGGATCGGTCATGCGAATCACTTCGTGGAACTGCAGCAGGTCGATGTGGTCGGTTTGCAGGCGGCGGAGCGACTCTTCGAGCTGCTGCGAGGCCGCCTCCTTGGTCCGCCCATCAATTTTGGTCATCAGAAAGGCCTTGGCCCGATAGCCGTCCCGTAGGGCTTTGCCCATGCGTACTTCGCTGGCCCCGTCGTTGTAGTCCCAGCAGTTGTCGAGGAAATTGATTCCGTTGTCGAGCGCGGAGCGGATGATGCGAATGCTTTCCTCTTCGGTCGATTGCATCCCGATGTGGTAACCGCCCAACCCAATGCAGGAGACCTTCTCGCCGGTCCGTCCCAGGGTGCGCCGTGGGATCTCGGATGCGCCTTCCGCAGCGCGTGCGGGGGTGGAGAAATCGGCCAGCAAGGCGGTCGTCGCCGCAGCTAGCTCAAGAAACTCGCGCCGGGTCACCGGCGAGCCTGGGCGCGATTCCTGCGGCGCCGAAGCAGCAGACGTAAACTCAGTCGCGGAAGATTCACTGGCATGCCCCGAGAGAGCCGACTTGTTCTTATCCGTCATGTTTCACCTCCCGATATCTCTAGCAGCACTGCTCGCCCGCCAGCGAGCGGCGCTGGATCAACTTTAGTTCTACTACAAAACGACGCCTGGACGGTCTAAATTAGTGGCGCGGCGAAACGCCCATGATGAAGCGCTTGAAACCCGAAATGCCTGTCGTGTCTGACGATCGGACATTCCACCCGCACGTTGCCAGAATTTCTCAAGCTCTTGCGCACGCACCATGTCAACCGCGTCGTAGATGTGCGTTCGATTCCCCGCTCGCGCCATAATCCTCAATTCAACCAGGAAACCCTCCGGAAAAAGCTGCGCGCCGCGCGGATAAGTTACGTTCACCTGCCCAAGCTGGGCGGCCTGCGCCATGCGCGGCGCGATTCCCCGAATAGGGGTTGGCGCAATCGTTCGTTTCGCGGTTTTGCCGATTACATGCAGACCCCGGTATTCGACGCGGCCTTGGAGCGATTGATCGGCCTGGCGCAAAAGAAAAGGAGCGCATTGATGTGTGCGGAGGCCGTTCCGTGGCGTTGCCACCGTTCCCTCATTGCCGATGCACTGGCGGTGCGCAAGATCCGCGTAGAAGACATTGTGAGTGGAGGCCGTGCGCGGCCCCACACGGTCACGCCTTTTGCCCGTGTGCGCGGCACCCACATCATCTATCCATCGAGCGACGCGTCCGCTTAGTTCTTCTCTGGCGGCGCATCCGCACCGGAGCGCGCGGGAGACTCGATCATCGCTTTCGCCGCCAACATGAAACCGAGGGTGTGCGCCATTCCTGCATGCCAAGGCGCGGAACACGACATTTGCGGAGTATGGTCGGGAACCACCACGCCGTCGAAATGGTTGCGGTGAAGGATAGCGAGGATTCGGATCATGTCCACGTCGCCTTCGTCGATGAAAGTTTCGCGATAGTGCGGGACTTTACCGACCACGTTGCGGAGGTGAATGTAGGCAATCTTGCCTTGCATGCTGTATTGATCCACCGCGTCGTAAACACTGCCTTCGGTCATTTCGGCAAGAGTGCCCACGCACAGTTCGAGCGCGTTATGGCGGCTGGGCGCCAGATCGATCAGCCGTTGATACATGTGCGGCTGGTAGACCAGCCGAGGCTGCTGCCGCATGGTCGGCATCGGCGGATCGTCGGGATGCGCGGCGAGTTTTACTCCTGCTTGCTCCGCCACGGGAATTACTTCTTCCAAGAATCTTTGCAGGCGCCGCCAGAGTTCTTCGTGCGAAATCGGCCCGAGCGTGCCGGTCGGCGCGGTGCGGTCATAGACCATATTCCAAATCGTCCCATTCGGAACCGGCACTTCCTCCGCGGGCCCGTCCATCCCCACGGTGATCGCATGGCCGCGCCCGAGTGGCGCGGTCACCCGGCCGCACACACCGGCCAAACTGAAATTGTAACCGAGGACCGGAACGCCGACTTCGCCCATGCGGCGAATTATGGTCTTCACCTTTTCGATTTGTTGCCGACGCTGCGGGCCATCGAGCAGAATATCGTGCCAGTGCGCGGGATCGAGGTTCTCGATCGCTGCCCATACCAGACCGGCGTCTTCAATCTCCTCCCGTAGGGCTTTGAGTTCCGCCAGCGTCCACAGCCGCTCCGGATCGCCGGCAACTCCCCAAGGCTGGTACTTTCCGCCAGTGGGTTGATTGTCGCGCGGGTTGGCGGCAGCCTGGTTGAAGTAATCGACCAGATGAACCACCACGTGGGTGCAGCCCGCCTGGCGCGCGAAATCGTAATAGTCGCGGGTCAGCATGTGGCGGTAGAGTCCGAGGCCAATCTTCATGGCTGCTCGCTGGCGGCAATCGGAGAAGTTCTCATTTTGCGCTACGGACCCGGAGGGCGATTTGTCTGCGTGAAGCGGCCCGCGCTGCTGCGCACCGACGAAGCATCGGCGCTACGTTACATGATTCCGAACTTCTGGAACGCTTGGACCGCGCTACTTCCCTCTTCGATGGCTTTCCTCACTAACTTTTCGCCACGAGCCTTTTCCAGCGCCCGAGTGAAAACTTCGGTTTCGGCTTCGGCGGGAACGAGCAGCACACCATCGATATCGCCGAATAGAATATCCCCGGGACGCACCCGCGCCTGCCCAATCTCAATGGGAATGCGGAAGTCGACCACTTTGTAGCGCGGGCCCGCGTCTTGTCCGTACGAACCGAAGGCGAATGTAGGAAAACCCATCTCCAGAATGGCCTTGGTATCTCGGACGTATCCGTTCACCACCGCTCCCCGGCTGCCCAGCTTGCGGGCTCGGGTGCTCATCAGTTCTCCCCACAACGCGTTGCGCGGCGAGGAACCAGTGTTTACATAAACTTCGTTGGTGCGCAGGGCGTCGAGCGCTTCTAACATCAGGCCAAACGGCTTGTCCATTAACGGGCTGGCGCTCCCGGCGATTCTGTCGGCAAACACGTCCACCGCGAGGACCGGCATAGCCCGGCCGATCACCACCATATCGCGGCGAAGAGGCTGGATCTGCGGCGGGAGGAACTGGTGCTGAAGATCCAACTTGTCCATCACGTCGCCAACCACACAGGTGAACAGCTCACGCTGGACCATGGTGAAGAGCTCGTCGTCGGACTTCCACAATTTGTTGGTGCTCATCGGGCCCGCGCTTCCTTAATCTTTTCCACGAACTGGCGGGCCAGATGGGTGATCGAGCCGTAATCCCCAGTCTTTGCTCCGGCCGTGAGATTGCCGCCGACGCCCACGGCAATCGATCCCGCCTTGATCCACTCGGCGACGTTATCGATGCTGACGCCTCCGGTGGGCATCAACTGCGCTTGCGGCAGCGGCGCCTTCACCGCCTTGACGAACGCCGGTCCCAGGATTTCGCCGGGAAACGCCTTGATGATCTCCGCGCCGCACTCCATCGCTTCGACCACTTCGCGGACCGTTCCGACCCCAGGCATGTAGGCCACCTGATAGCGGTTGCAGAGCCGCGCGGTTTCCGGGTTGAGCGAAGGGCTGACGATAAATTGCGCCCCGGCAAGAATGGCGATCCGCGCAGTTTCCGGATCGAGCACGGTGCCCGCGCCAACCACGATATGTCCGGCAAATTTTTTCGCTAAGAATTCGATGGCCCCGCTGGCTCCGGGGACGGTGTAAGTGACTTCCAGTGCCGCAACGCCGCCGATGGCGCAAGCTTCGGCCATGCGCTCGGCTTGGTCAGGATTTTCCGCCCGGATTACGCAAACCAGGCCGGAGGCGGCAATTTTTCCGAGGACTTCTATTTTCGCGATGGGCATGGTTTTCGGTCCTTGCGCAGGAAATTTCCCTTCTAGATTTGCTGGCTTGCCCGGCGAGTATAGAGTCTCAGGCTGCCCGGCTGCAAGGAATGGACGGCAGTATTCAGCGTTTTACGTTTTGAAATTCGTCTTGGTTCAGAATCGCGATCTCTTTTGCCATCATACAGATCCAATTTCTCATCCCCACAGATGCCTGGATTCAGATTTGTCCTTTTTACGGCGACTTTTCCCTGGTGCGTTGGCGATTTTGAACCCCGCCCGGGCAACGATCCGGGAGTTAACGGTTTCATTTTCTGCAATTTCGCATGCGTTCAGAGCTTCTATCTCTTTTACCTTCATACAGATCCAATTTCTCATCCCCACGGATGCCTGGATCCAGATTTGTCCAGTTTTCCGGCGACTTTGCCGTGACGCGTTGCGGATTTTGAACCTGCGGAAAGTTCGGGTCAACGGATGATCCCGGTGGAAAGGCCCCCGCGGATTCGTGTCCTCGGACACGCCCATGGCCCTCGACACACGCGCCGGAGATGCCGATAATAGCGGCTGGCTGTCGACCTCTCGGGGGAAGCGATCGAAATGGCGAAGACTACCGTAACGTTTGGTGAAATTATGCTGCGCTTGGCGCCGCCGGGATTCGAGCGCTTTCTGCAAACTTCCGGCTTGGTGGCCACCTTCGGCGGAGGCGAGGCAAATGCCGCGGTATCCGTCGCTGCATTTGGTTTGCCGGCTGCGTTTGTTACGGTTCTCCCCGAGAAGAACCCGTTAGCGGACGCGGTGATTGGGGAATTGCGGCGGTTCGGCGTGGATACGTCGCGGATCGTGCGCGGGAAAGGGCGGCTGGGAATCTACTTCGTGGAAGCGGGCGCAAATCAGCGAGCGTCAAAAGTGGTTTACGATCGCGAAAACAGCGCGATCGCTATGGCCAAGCCCGGCGATATTCGTTGGGACAACGCATTCGAAGGCGCAGGTTGGTTCCACATCACCGGAATTACTCCTGCGATCAGCGCTAGCGCCGCCGATCTGGCGCTGGAGTCCGTGCGCGAGGCGCAGAAGCGCGGGATCACCGTGTCCTGCGACCTGAACTATCGCAAGAATCTCTGGAAGTGGGGAAAGTCCGCTACGGAAGTGATGAGCGAATTGATCAAGCACGTGGATGTGGCGATCGCCAACGAGGAAGACGTGCAAATGGCGCTGGGCATTAAGGCGGATGTGGATGTCCATTCCGGAAGGCTGGAGCATAGCCAGTACGAAAAGCTGACCGGCAAAGTGCTCGCCGAATTCCCAAATCTACGATCGATCGCGGTCACCCTGCGCGAATCCAAGAGCGCTTCGCACAATGGCTGGTCGGCGTGCATGAACGACCGCACCAAATTCATGGTCAGCCGGGCGTACGAGATCACCCACATCGTGGACAGAGTGGGTTCCGGCGACAGCTTTGCCGGCGGCCTAATCTACGGCCTGCAGCAGCTTCCCACCCACGAAGCGGCGCTGGAATTCGCGGTCGCCGCCAGTTGCTTGAAACATTCCATTCCCGGCGACTTCCATCGCTGCACCGTAGAAGAGGTCGAAGCCCTGCTCAAAGGCGACGGATCGGGAAGGGTTCAGCGCTAGCGTGCGTACCGTGCGTTGAAGGCCGGCGCCAGCGGCCCGGAGGCTTTCCAGTTGAAGGTATTGGGGATAGTCGGCGGTATCGGGCCGGATTCGACGATCGATTATTACCGGTCGATCGTTCATCAGTATCGCCAAGCGGCTGACGGAAGGTCCCCGGCGCTGGTTATCCGCAGCGTCGACGTAAATGTGCTGGTGAAGCTGATGAGTGCCGCGCAATATCCTGAGGTGGTTACCTACCTGAGCGCAGCAATTGCAAATCTGGCGGCAGCAGGCGCGGATTTCGCGATCATCTCTGCAAACACGCCGCATATCGTTTTCGACGAGCTGCAGGCGCTTTCGCCGATCCCGCTGCTCAGCATCGTCGAAGCGACTTGCCAGGCGGCCCAGGCGCTCCAGTTGCATCGACTCGCGCTGATCGGGACCCGCTTCACGATGAAGGGGGATTTCTATCCGCGGGTATTCTCGAGGGAAGGGATCGAACTGATCGTGCCGGGCGACGAGGAACAGGATTACATCCACGAGATTTACCTGGGAGAGCTGTTGAAGGGAACCTTCTTGCCGGAAACCCGGCAAAAGGTATGCAAGATCGTGGAGCGGCTGGTCCACGATCACGGGATTCAAGGTGCGATCCTTGCCGGGACGGAACTGCCTTTGCTCTTGGGGGACGTGACTGCAGTCGCAGGCGTGCCTTTTCTGGATACCACCCAGATACACGTGCAAGCGGCGGTGGCGGAATTACTTCGGTGAAGTGATTCGCCCCGGATCAACGCCCCACGCCACTAGGACAGCTCTGAAACAGCGCCCAGTGGACGCCGCATCCCATCTCAATACCCTCGAAACTCAACGATGCATTGCCAATCTCGGGGGACAAAGCCAAGTCAAAAACGTAGAGAACCCAGGTGTGCAATCGACACCTGGGGCACCCATTCCCCGCTCAGTGTCCTATCATCGACAAATCTGCCGGATGTTTGAGAGAGAGTCTAGGGCAACGCCCCACCGCCACGCGCACTCTTGAGCTTGGGGACGCGTCCTTGAGTTTCGGGAAGTGTTGGGACGGGATGTTTTTCCGCGCCGAGTCGCGGCGCTACGGTTCGTGGTGGAGTGGCAGTTTAGGAAGCGACACGATGCTTGCGGATGTTAGTCCGGCTTTCGTCCAAAGCGCATAACGAAACGCTAAACAGAACACAGCTTCTGGCGTCGAGGCAGTCTCGCGCGAAATTTGCTTTCTAGGCGATTCCCCTTGAACAGCTAGGGCTCGAATGGCACGGCCATAGTATTGCTTCCCATAGAAGTCCTGGTGGTGTACGATACTCTCCCATAGAAGTTCGAGTGGAGTGTGAGTCCGTGACCCGCGCTAAGCAAACGAACACCGAAATGTTGAAGGGCACCCTAGACATGATGGTGTTGCGCATTCTCAGCACCGGTGATGCGCACGGTCATACCATCGCCAAACTGATTGAGCGGACCTCCGAAGATGTGTTGGAGGTGGAACAGGGCTCTCTGTATCCCGCGCTGCATCGGTTGGAGGATCGCGGTTGGGTTTCTTCTTATTGGGGCAAGAGTGAAAACAACCGCAAGGCCAAGTTCTACCGGCTGGCCGCGGCGGGTCGAAAACAGCTTGTTTCGGAGGTGAGCCGGTGGCGGCAGATGGCGAGGGCGATCGGATTGGTGATCGGCAACAAGACGCTGCTGGAACGAGGTGACCAATGAGCTGGCGCCGATACTTGCGGCGCAGCCGCGCCGACGCGGAGCTGCTTGAGGAAATCGAGCTACACATGGCTGAGGAGGTTGCGGAAAACATCGCGCGCGGCATGCCGCCTGGCGAAGCCCGTCGCCGCGCCCATTTGAAATTTGGCAATCCCCAGAAGGTACGGGAGAGCCTGTGGCAACAAAACACTCCGGCGATGATCGATGGTATCTGGCGCGATTTGAAATGTGCGGCCAGGGCGCTGGCCAGATCACCGGGATTCGCGCTGGTCGCGATTCTGGTGATGGGTCTGGGCATCGGCGCCAACGTGACCCTGTTCACCGTGGTGCGCAGCGTACTGCTTAAACCCCTTCCCTATCGCGAATCCGGACAGCTGTTCACCATCTACGAGCATGAGAGAGTAAGCCAGAACTTCGGCTACATGCCGGTCGACGCCGGCAGTTTCGCGGAATGGCAGAAATCGGCGCGAGGCCATGCGCAGATGGCTCTGGTTTCACCGTGGCAGCAATACAACGTCTCCGCCAATGGAGGAAAGCTGCCGGAAAAGGTCGATGCGGGGTGGTGCTCGTGGAATTTTTTCGAGACGCTGGGGGTCATGCCGGCGCTCGGGCGCCTTTTCCGGGCGGACGAGCGGACGATGAAAGGCCGGATGCCGAGGCTACGGTGGTGCTCTCCGCGCCTTTTTGGAGGCGGCGCTACGACGCCGACCCGCAGATCGTCGGGAAAAGAATTTGGCTCGATGCGAAAACCTACACGGTGATTGGGGTGCTGCCCTCGTCTTTTGTGTATTCCGGGGCGTTTTCCGGCAACACCGCACAGGTCTGGACGCCCGCGGGCCACGAGGCGCCCGCATGGCTGATGCGCACCTACGAAGACCACGAGTTCCTGGTGATCGCGCGGTTGATGCCCGGAATTACGGCGGCCGGTTTCACCAGCCAATTGAGTACGTTGCAAGCGCGGATCAAAGCCGACCATCCTAGGCCGGCGGTCCACGACATGGTGATCGGCCGCACCATGTTGGACGACGCGGTTCATGAGTACAAGACTTCGCTCTACGCGCTGCTGGCCGCCACCGGATGCGTCCTGCTGATTGCGTGCCTCAACGTGGCGAGTCTCCTGGTAGCGCGGACAGCAGCCAGGAGCCGCGAACTGGCGATCCGCGCGGCGTTGGGCGCGGGGCGACTGCAGCTGATGCGGGAGCGACTGGTGGAGAGCTTTCTACTTTCGATGGCCGGCGGCGCAACGGGTCTGTTGCTGACGTGGTGGGCGCTCGAATGGCTGGTGCGGACGCGTCACGATATGAACCGCGTCGAGGCGATTCGTATCGATGGCGCGGTAGTGATTTTCATGCTGGGAACAGTCATATTGTGCGCGCTGTTTTCCGGACTGATCTCCGCGCTGAGCTGGGAAGGTAAGCAGATTCTCGTCGCGCTGCAGGAGTCGTCGCGAACGCACAGCGGTGGCCACGCGAGGGCTGGGCTGCGGAAGATTCTGTTGGTGGTGGAAGTCGGCCTGACTGCGGTGCTGCTGATCGGAGCTGGGTCGCTGCTGAAAAGCTACCAGCGGCTGCGGTCCACCGATTTGGGAGTTCCGCCCGACAACGTGTTGCTTATGCATTTCAGCCTGCCGGAAGCGCGGTACAACCAGCCGGTCCAGCGAGTTGCTTTCTTCGAGCGTCTGATCGCGAGGGTACGCTCGCTGCCCGGGGTGGAGGCAGCCGGCTTGGTGACTGCGGCTCCGGGACAAGGCTGGGGAGGCGACCAGGAAGTCACCGTGGTCGAGCATCCTCCAATACCCAAAGATCAAGGGCTAGACCTGATGACGCGCGGGGCCGAGCCTGGATATTTCGCGGCAATACAAATTCCGCTTGTTCACGGACGGATTTTCACGCAGAGCGAGCGTCTGGACCGCGCGAATGTGGTGATTCTCGATCAATCCGCCGCGAAACTTTGCTTTCCGGGAGGCGAGGACCCGATTGGCAAGCATCTGTACGACGAGGTCACCCGCCAGACCTACGAGGTGGTAGGAGTGGTAGGGAACACCCGGTGGGCCATAGTGCAGCCTGTTCACCCGACCATGTACCGGCCGCTCTACAACAACGACTATAGCGTGAGCACGATTACCGTCAGGTCCAGGCGAGATGTGGAGAAGCTGGCGCTGCCGGTGCAAAAACTCATCGCCGAGCTCGATCCGGATCTGCCGGTTTCCGATGTGATGACCTTGCGCGAGGTGATCGCCCATTCCACCATCGATTCGCAGTTCGATTCGGTTCTGGTGCTGGCGTTCGCGATCATCGCATTGTTGTTGGCCGCTGCCGGGCTTTACGGCGTTCTCGCTTACATGGTAACCCAGCGAACCAGCGAGATCGGGATTCGTATTGCACTGGGCGCGCAGCCAAGCGCAGTGATGCGGCGAATGCTGCTGGATGGCTTGCTGCCTGCATGGGCTGGGTTAGCGCTGGGGTTATTGGGTGGAGTGTTCGCGGTTCAGTTGATCCGCGGGATGCTGTATGGGATGCAAGGGCTGGATTGGACGGTGTTCGCGCAGGTGACGATCCTGCTCTCAGTGGTGGCTGCGTTGGCGTGCGTGGTTCCGGCGTGGAGGGCGTCGCGACTGGATCCGATGTGGGCGCTGCGCACGGAGTAGTGGATACGTCGGCGTCGGGATTTGTGGCGATGGCGGAGAGGGTGGGATTCGAACCCACGGTAGGATTTCTCCTACACACGCTTTCCAAGCGTGCTCCTTAAACCGCTCGGACACCTCTCCGTAATTGGCGTTAAGAAGCGTAGCAGATTGGAAAGCATGCAGCAAACAAGCGCGGGAAGATGGTTTCGCGGTTGGAATTTTGGCGGCTTTGCCCCCAAACTCCCTCTAAGTGGGACGGCCTGTTCGCTGGGCACTTTCGTTGTGCCGGTTTAAGCACCCACCCTTCCGGTCTACCTCGCGCCACAGCGCGCTGCGGCAGACCCGGAAGAGACAACAGTGTAGGACCCGAGAAGATCAAGGCGGCAAACCGGAAGTCCACCTTCGACTGCAAACGTCAAAACTGTCCAGCTTCGACTGCTGAGTTCAAAACATCCATCCTTCCCGGGGAAGAGTCTGGACGAGCCCGACGGCCTACTAAGGTGTGAACGCCCACCCTTCCCAAAATCAGGGAAGAATCGCGGACCCGGACGGGATAACGGCGTGGAACCGGGGCCCGAAGACCGAAGAGCCAACGCTGGGGGACATCCGCAGATTCTGGGGCGGGTCTAGGGTTTTATTGCGGTTCCCTTTCGGGGGCAATCGCATTACTCTGAACAGCCGCAGTTCTGCGGCTGCTGAGGCGCAATGGCATTTATCGATTTTCTGTTTGGCAAGCCGATTCCTACTTCCGACGAGCGTAGCGAGCAGATCGGCACGGGTGCGGGCATTCCCGTCTTTGGGCTGGATGCGCTTAGCTCGGCGGCATACGGGCCGGAAGCTGCCCTTACGCTGCTCCTGCCGCTGGGCGCGGCTGGCATCATCTACATCGTTCCGATCACCTCGGCCATTCTTGTCTTGCTGGCCATCGTTTATTTCTCTTACCGACAGACCATCGCTGCGTACCCGGGTGGAGGCGGATCGTACACGGTGGCGTCGGAAAACCTCGGCGCATTTGCGGGCCTGCTGGCTGCTGCCGCATTGCTGATCGACTACGTGCTGACCGCGGCGGTGGGCATTTCGGCGGGGGTGGGCGCGTTGGTGTCCGCGGTTCCCAGCTTGCTGAGCCACCGGCTGGGAATTTGCCTGGCGATTCTGGCGGTCCTTACGATCGTCAACCTGCGCGGGGTGCGCGAGGCGGGAATCATTTTTTTGGTGCCCACATGGCTGTTTCTGGGCAGCTTGCTGGTGGCGATCGTGATGGGACTGTTCAAGACGGTGATGGCCGGCGGCCATCCTCCGGCGGTGGTGGCTCCGCCGGTCGCCGCAACTCCCATCGTGGCTGTGGCCGGGGCCTGGCTGCTGATGCAGGCGTTTTCCAACGGCTGCACCGCGATGACCGGGGTAGAAGCGGTGAGCAACGGGGTGCGAGCGTTTCGCGAACCGCGGGTGAAAAACGCGCAGCGAACGCTGACCGTTATTATCGGTATGTTGATCGTGTTGCTCGCGGGAATCGCCTATCTGGTCCGCGCGTACCACATATCGGCGACCGACCCTACAACGGCGGGATACCAGAGCGTGCTGTCGATGCTACTGGCGGCGGTCGCTGGACGCGGACTCTTCTACTACGTCGCGATCGGATCGATTTTAGCGGTGCTCTCGCTTTCTGCTAATACCGCGTTCGCCGATTTTCCGCGGCTGTGCCGGGCCATCGCGCAGAACGGATACCTGCCGCACATGTTTCAGTCACGCGGGCGGCGCCTGGTGTACTCCCAGGGCGTGAACGCGCTGGCGGGCCTATGCGCGGTTCTGCTGGTGCTGTTCGGCGGGGTCACCGATCGCTTGATTCCGCTATACGCGGTGGGCGCGTTCCTGGCGTTCACACTGTCGCAGGCCGGGATGGTGGCACACTGGAGAAAAACCGGCGGCAAAGGCTCCACACGGAGCATGCTGGTAAACGGATTAGGAGCGTTGGCCACCGGCGCTACGCTGCTGGTGGTGCTGGTGGCGAAGTTTATCGAGGGCGCCTGGGTTACCGCGCTGATGATTCCGCTGCTGGTTGGGCTGATGTACGCGGTGAAGCGCCACTACGAAAAGGTGGCGGACGAAATCAAGATTTGCGAACCGATCGTCACCACTGGCAGGAAACCTCCGTTGGCGATCGTGCCGATATTATCGTGGGACCGAGTGGCCAGGCGCGCGGTGGAACTGGCGATCAGCGTGGCGCCGGAAGTTCGCTGCGTGCATGTGGTGAGCGCGGACGACTCAGAAGCCCAACAGGACGATCTCTTGGCAAACTGGAAACTGTTTGTCGAGGAGCCTTCGAAGCGCGCCGGGTTGATGGTGCCGCAGGTGAAGGTACTGAGCTCGCCGTACCGCCAGGTGGTTGGGCCAATCATTCACTACATTCTGGATCTCGAAACGCAGGAGCCGGGGCGGGATATTCTGGTGGTGGTACCGGAGCTGGTGGAGCGCCACTGGTATCACTTTATATTGCATAACCAGCGGAGCTCGTTGCTGAAGGCACTGCTGCTTTTGAAGGGGAACGAACACACGATCGTATTGAACGTGCCGTGGTACATCAAGACGTAAGCTGGTGAGCGTGGGATTCCGCGTGGGAGATGGCTGCGGGCTTTATTCGCCTTGTTCTTGGAGCGGGGATTTCTTGTGCTTGGGCGGCTTGCGACGCTTGTCGGGAATTATTTTCTCGACCGGCGGCGCCCCCGCGGCGTTGCGTGCCCGGCGGCGTGCTTCTTTGCCGACGCGGAGTTTTCCTCGAATGACGATGGTGCTGCGGCTCAACTTTCGTTCTCCCGACGCGACGTGGAACGCCGCTGCCAGCAGATTGCCACAACTTGCGCCCCTTCGCATCTGTTCGCTGCGCTTGGCGTTTGGAAGGACTCGGAAATTTGTGGCTTAACTTGAGATTGTGGATAGACCACCCCCGCACCCTGCACTGCGAAGGGTGCCCCACCCGCCGGCTAGCTCCATGCCCCAGCCACCGAAAACACCGCCACCAACCGCGGAAACGACGTTTGCGACACCGATGAAGCAGAAATTCATCATCGTACTCACTGCGCCAGCGCTGATTGTCGCGGTGGCGTTCGCGCTTCGACTGGGATTTGCATGGCAGCAGCAACTGCACATCGCGCACCGCGCGCTGAGCACCATTCCCTTTCTGTTTGAACCGGGGAATATTGCTTATTCGATCGTCACCGGGCATGGGTTTAGCTCCCCGCTGCGCGACCCGACCGGCCCGACGGCTTGGACCACTCCGGTCTATCCTTACTTGCTGGCTGGAATCTTCCGGTTATTCGGCGCTTACACGTTCCCATCGTTCGTCGCCGCGGTAACGCTGAACGCTACCTTTTCGGCGTTCACCTGCATTCCCATCTTCTATATAGGCCGAAAACTCGGTGGCCTAGGCGTCGGCGTGGGCGCGGCGTGGCTGTGGGCGTTGTTTCCGAACGCAATTATTCTGGCGTTTCAAAGCATTTCAGACGCGACACTGTCCGCGCTCTTAGCCGCGACAATTCTGTGGGCGACTCTCGAACTCGCCGATTCACCCTCGGCTAGCAGCACTCGCGGCGCGTGTGCCTACGGATTGCTTTGGGGTTTTGCGCTGATGACCAACCCGACGCTACTCGCGCTGCTTCCATTCTTGCTGGTCTGGCTGGCGCTGCCTGTCGCGAGGCGCGGCACGGTCCGCAGTGCTGAGACGGCGAGGTCCGCAACGAGCGTCCCAGCGGCGAACGCGATGACCATCGCGGCGATCGCGCTGTTTTGCTGCATCCCCTGGACCATTCGGAATTACCGCGAATTGCACGCGTTCGTGCCGCTGCGTTCGGTTTTCGGTTTGCAACTTTGGCTAGGAAACAACAATCGCGGACCTGCTCAGTGGCCTGGCCGGCTGCATCCAATCGATAATTCCACCGAGCGAGCGTTGTACGAAAGCGAGGGCGAGATCGTATATATGCACCAGAAAATGGAGGAAGGGCTGGATTTCATGCGCTCCCATCGACTGCATACCGCGCGCTCGATTGCCGGGCGCGTGGTGGCCACGTGGACCGCCGAAACTTCAACCGGAGCGATGCCGCATCCCATCCGCGATTTCCTGCGCGCTCCCAAGTTCTGGCCGGGCTGTGTGCTGCTGTGGAATCTGTGCATACCGATCGCCGCACTGGCGGGTTTGATGGTCTTGCTAAGGCGACGGAACGAATATGCGATAGCGGTGGCAGCTTTCCCGCTGATTTTCCCGATCACCTACTATTTCACTGTGGTCCAACCGCGCTATCGCCTTCCCGTCGATCCGGCATTAATGGTTTTGGCATCGTATTTGTTGTGGGGCCGCGGCGCTGGACGCCCAAGATTTGAGCCACAGAAAACGTATACCGAGTTATGATCGGCAAACACAGGAGGAATCTTTTCCAATGACCGAATCCAAGTATGTTTCTCGCAGGGATTTTGTTTCTGCCGCGATTTCCGTGGCGGCGGTTTCGTTTTTGCCAGCGCACAGTGTGCTCGCTGCCCTCGCCGCCAAGCCGAATGCAGCCGCCGCAGCCCGCCAAGCGCAAGTTAAGCTCGCAGCAAATCCAGATTGGAAGGACCAAGGCGTTTTGAACCTGACGCACTCCCCTTTTGCCAAGCTGAAGAACGTTCCGGTAGACGCGGTAACGATTCAAGACGGGTTTTGGGGCAAGCGCCGCGAAACCAATGTGACCAAGAGCATACCGTCGATGGAAAAGTTGCTGCTGGTCAACGGGCGGCTCGATAACTTCCTCCGGCTGGAGGGAAAGAGCAGCGCCCCGCAGCGCGGCCCGGTCTACTCGGACTCGGATATCTACAAGTGGGCCGAAGCGGTAGGATTTGCGCTGCAGTCGGGCGAACGTCCCGTGCTACAAACGCCAATCCAACAAATCATCGACGCGGTAGTCGGGGCGCAAGAGCCGAGCGGTTACCTGAACACCTATTACCAGAACGACCGCACCGACCTGCGCATGCAGCCTAAGACCCAGCAGACCGGGCACGAACTCTACAATATGGGCCACTTCTTGCAAGGGGCGATCGCTTACTATCGGGGCACCGGCGACCGTAAGCTGCTCGACGCCGGCATTCGCTTCGTCGACGATTTCCTGATTCCGAATTTCGGACCAGGCCCCGACAAAAAGCCGATCCTTTCCGGCCATCCGGAAATCGAAATGGGGCTGATCGAACTGTATCGCCTCACCGGCGACAAGCGCCAACTCGATCTAGCGGGCTATATTCTCCACGGCGACGAACGCATCCCCCTGCAGCATCGCGAGTCGGTTTATATGTTCAGCGGAATTCCTTTCACCGGGCGCACCCATCTGGAGGGCCACGCCGTTCGAGCGATGTATGCGTGCTGCGGCGCGACCGACTATTACCTGGAGACCGGCGATCCAACCTATTGGAAAACGCTAGAGACGCTGTGGCACGACCTGGTGAGTGCGCAAATGTACGTTACCGGAGGAGTGGGTGCGCGAGGTGCAGGCGAGGCGTTCGGTGATGACTACGAGCTGCCCAACTTGCGCGCGTACGGCGAAAGCTGCGCGGCCATCGGCAACATGATGTGGAATTGGCGCATGCTGGCGGCTACTGGCGACGCGCGATATACCGACGTGATCGAGCGCGCGCTCTACAACGGAATTAATTCGGGGATGTCACTCGACGGCACGCTGTACTGCTATCGCAATCCGTTGCAGTTCCAGCCGTCGGAGACCGACAAGATTCGCAATCCCTGGTACGACACGGACTGCTGCCCGCCTAACCTCGAACGCACGTTCGCTTCCCTGCCCGGCTATTTCTACAGCACCAGTTCGGACGGAATCTACACGCACCTGTACGACAATTCCGAATTGCACTGGCACTTGGAAAACGGCACGGGACTGAGGGTGGTGCAGAAAACAAACTACCCGTGGGATGGCAGCGTGGAAATCACGGTCACGCCCGAGACCGCGACGGACTTTACGTTTTTCCTGCGTATTCCTTTGTGGACCGACCACGCCCAGGTAGAGGTAAACAAACAGCCCATCCTGGGAGCGAAGCCCGGCGACTACATGGCCCTCAAGCGCCGCTGGAATCCCGGCGACGTGATTCACTTGCAATTGGATATGACCCCGCAAGCGATCGCCGCGAACGACAAAGTAGTGGACGATGACGGGCGGGTGGCACTGCAGCGCGGGCCGCTGGTGTATTGCATGGAGCAGATGGATCAACCGCAGGGCGTGAAGCTCAGCGACGTGGCGTTGGATATTGGGTCGAGGGGCACGGCAGGGTTCCACGCTTCGTTCGAGAAGGAGTTGCTCGGCGGGGTGAACGTGCTGCGCGGAAATGGCGTGGAAGTTGACGACCAAGAAAGCAACGCGTTGTACTACCGCTATACCGGGACCGGCCGCAAGTCACGCAAGGTCGAGCTCACGTTTATTCCCTACTTCGCGTGGGCCAACCGCGAGGAAACGCCCATGCAGGTGTGGACGCCGCTGAAAACATAGCCGTTCGCACCGCTGCGTTCGGTTTTTTGGATTGCAACTTTGGCTGAGAAATAATTGGCCGCGGACCGGTGCAGTGGCTTGGCCACCTGCATCCCATCGACAGCGTATGCCGAGGTATCATCGTCAACCACAGGGGAACTGTTTCCATGACCGAATCCAAGTATGTTTCTCGCAGGGATTTTGTTTCTGCGGCGGTTTCCGTAGCGGCGGTTTCGTTTTTGCCGGCGCAGGGTGTTCTCGCCGCTCTTGCTGGCAAGCCTACTGTGGCGGCGGCCAGCCAAGCGGAAGTAAAGTTTGCGTCAAATCCAGATTGGAGAGACCAAGGCATTTTGAATCTGACGCACTCCCCTTTTGCCAAGCTGAGGAACGTTCCGGTGGACGCAGTAACGATTCAGGATGGGTTCTGGACCAGGCGCCGCGAGACGAATGTGACCAAGAGCATACCGTCGATGGAAAAGTTGCTGCTGGTCAACGGGCGGCTCGATAACTTCCTGCGGCTGGAGGGAAAGAGCAGCGCCCCGCAGCGCGGGCCGCTCTACGGAGATGCGCATGTCTACAAGTGGGCCGAAGCGGTCGGATTCGCACTGCAGTCCGGGGAACATCTAGACCTGCAGCCGCCGATACAACAAATCATCGACGCGGTGGTCGGGACGCAAGAGCCGAGCGGCTACGTGAACACCTATTACCAGGATGATCGGGTCAGCCTGCGCATGCTGCCCAAGACCCAGCAGGTCGGGCACGAGGTATACATGATGGGCCACTTGCTGCAGGCAGGGATTGCCTACTATCGTGGCACCGGCGACCGCAAGCTGCTCGACGCCGGGATCCGCTTTGTCGACGATTTCCTGATTCCGAATTTCGGACCAGGCCCCGACAAAAAACCGATCCTTTCCGGCCATCCGGAAATCGAAATGGCGCTGATCGAACTGTATCGCCTCACTGGCGACAAGCGCCAACTCGATCTAGCGGGCTATATTCTTCACGGCGACGAGCGCATCCCTCTGCAGCATCGCGAGTCCGTTTATATGTTCAGCGGAACTCCCTTTACGGAACGCACCCATTTGGAGGGCCACGCGGTGAGAGCGATGTACGCGTGTTGTGGGGCTGCGGATTATTACCTGGAGACCGGCGATCCAACCTATTGGAAAACGCTAGAGACGCTGTGGCATGACCTGGTGAGTGCGCAGATGTACGTCACCGGAGGGGTCGGGGCGCTCGGGGCGGGCGAAGCGTTCGGTGATGACTACGAGCTGCCCAACTTGCGCGCGTACGGCGAAAGCTGCGCGGCCATCGGCAACATGATGTGGAATTGGCGCATGCTGGCGGCTACTGGCGACGCGCGATATACCGACGTGATCGAACGCGCGCTCTACAACGGAATCAATTCGGGGATGTCACTCGACGGCACGCTGTACTGCTATCGCAATCCGTTGCAGTTCCAGCCGTCGGAGACCGACAGGATTCGCAATCCGTGGTACGACACGGACTGCTGCCCGCCTAACCTCGAACGCACGTTCGCTTCCCTCCCCGGCTATTTCTACAGCACCAGTTCGGACGGAATCTACGCGCACCTGTACGACAATTCCGAATTGCACTGGCACTTGGAAAACGGCACGGGACTGAGGGTGGTGCAGAAAACAAACTACCCGTGGGATGGCAGCGTGGAAATCACGGTCACGCCCGAGACCGCGACGGACTTTACGTTTTTCCTGCGTATTCCTTTGTGGACCGACCACGCCCAGGTAGAGGTAAACAAACAGCCCATCCTGGGAGCGAAGCCCGGCGACTACATGGCCCTCAAGCGCCGCTGGAATCCCGGCGACGTGATTCACTTGCAATTGGATATGACCCCGCAAGCGATCGCCGCGAACGACAAAGTAGTGGACGATGACGGGCGGGTGGCACTGCAGCGCGGGCCGCTGGTGTATTGCATGGAGCAGATGGATCAACCGCAGGGCGTGAAGCTCAGCGACGTGGCGTTGGATATTGGGTCGAGGGGCACGGCAGGATTCCACGCTTCGTTCGAGAAGGAATTGCTGGGCGGGGTGAACGTGCTGCGCGGAAATGGCGTGGAAGTTGACGACCAAGAGAGCAACGCGTTGTACTACCGCTATACCGGGACCGGCCGCAAGTCACGCAAGGTCGAGCTCACGTTTATTCCCTACTTCGCGTGGGCCAACCGCGAGGAAACTCCCATGCAGGTGTGGACTTCCCTGAAAACCTAGCCGTTTGCATTGGGCGCTCACGGCTCGGAGAACCCCCAAGCACCCACACCCCGAGCGATACATGCCCGCGGCAGTCGGGACTGGAGCGTCCGCATTCAGCAGTTAAGAGGCGGCGTTCTTCGCTTCGCGGAACGCGCGCGTGCCTTCCGCCCTGGCCTCGTCAAAGTCGTCCGCGACCGATTGCACGGCTTTCTTCGCGTGCTTCACAAAATGACGACCACGCGAGGTTACGTCATCGATTTGCTCGCGCGCTGCATCGATTAGGTTCTCACGCATCTCTTCACCTGAACTGGGAGCGAAGACCAGGGCGACCAGCGCGCCAATACCCAAACCTGCGGCAAACGCCAAGGCGGTGTCCGACATCCGGCGACTGTTGAATCTCACGTTTCACCTCGTCTGCGAAATTTAAGTGATGCGCCAATCCAAGAAATGGCGTGCGGGAGATAGCTTCCACACTTTCTCCCGCACGAGTAGGCCGCTAGAAACAATCAGCGGCGTTGGTCTTTGTTCTGGTTGTCGTGGTGTTCTTTCTTCTGTCCGCTCTCGCCAACCTGGCTAGTTCTGCCGCGGTCGCTGGGTCCACCGGCTTGACCGTGCTGCCCCTGCTGCGCGGGCGGCGGATTTTGGTGACTACTCGAGCCGCCGCTGGGTTGTCCGCTGCGCTCCGTCGAGCCCGTGCGTTCGCGGGTTTGTCCCGGTTGCGCTTGCGGCTCCTGTTTGCCTTGCGGATTCTGCTGGGTCCCAGCGGCACCGCCCTGAACGTGCGGATCGCGGTGCCCGCCGTAGTGCTGTTCTGCGTTGCGAGTGTCCTCACTCCCCTGGGTGCCCTGAGGCTTGGAACCGGTATTCGAGTCTTGTTGTTCAGTTTGCTTCTTGGTCGCTTCAGTTGCCATCTGGTAGCTCCTTATTTTGTTGTCTAGAAATGTATTGCCGCTGACTGTCTCTTGGTTTTGAAAGCGGAGTTAGGAGGCGCGCGCCGCTTTCGCTTTCTTATTGATCGAGAAGACGCCAGGCCGTTCCTGGGTCTCTCCGTCGGTCACGCCAGCCGCGGTGACGTTGATCGCCTCGGCGAGGGTGGTGAGTTTCTGGTCGGTTTCTTTTTCCTCTTCCAAAGTCTCTTCGAGCAGACTGGCGGCGTCGCCCTCGTCCAACAATTCGGCATAGGTGCGAACGCAACCGTATCCAGCGATTTCGTAATGCTCGACGCGTTGCGCGGCAGCGATTAGACCGGCGTCAAGCTCTTCGCCGCCGGGATCTTCCTCAATCAGTTCGCTGCCTTCTTCGATCAGGCCTTCCATGCCTTTGCACTTCTTGCCTTTGGGGCTTTCGTTCAGGCCTTTGCAGATCAACTCGAGACGCCGGGCGTGCTCGCGAGTCTGCTCGAGGTGTTCTTCAAACCCCTTTCGCAAATCGGGTGAGGTGGCGGCCTTAGCCATCTTGGGCAGCGCCTTGATCAGTTGATTTTCGGCGCTGTAAAGATCCTTCAGTTCGTCGATGTAGAGGTTTTTCAGAGCGTTACTGTTCATTGGTGGTTCTCCCTGGGAAACTTTGGTGAATTGGGGGACGGTGACGCGAGCCTGCTCCGGTGCGCGGGCCAGGGAGCCTTCGAAAACCGCGTTGTGTCCCTCTCATGTATCGACAGTACGCGCCGCGGGTGAAGCGAATCTATACCGTGAATTCAGTAGATCCAGCTTGAGCACGCACCAGTTGGGACGGGAAAGAAGGTGCAGAAGATGCTACGGCGCAGCGCGATTCGCTACGCTGCGACGGTGCGTGCGGTAGAACCCTTTTTATACGGGGAGGGACTGGCAAGTGAGTTCCTACGGCTTCGAGGCAAGACGCGATGTCGGGCTAGGCGTCGTCGTAGTCTTCGGTGAGCGCCTTAAGGAAAGCCACCAGGTTGGCAATGTCCGCATCGGTGAGCGACATTCCTTGAAATTCCGGCGGCGGATTGCGCAGCAGGCCCTGATGCGCGAGCTGCGAATTCTGAACGTAGAAGTGCACCACATCGTTCAGGGTCAGCTTGCTTCCGTTATGCAGATAGGGCGTGGAATCGGCTAGATCGCGGAGCATGGGCGTTTTCACTTGGCCGATCGTGGTGGCCAAGCCCTGGTCCACCGCACAGTTTTGCATGTTCGCGCAGACGATCGCAGTCAAATTTGGCTGCGGGTTGGGCAGGTCTGGATTCAGGTAGACATTCCAGAGACCCAGGTCAGCGAACTCCGGATGGCCCGGCGCGGCGCGGTGCCGAAATCGTTCGCTGGCATTCGGATGGTTTGCCGAGGCCGGCAGGTAAGCGTCGAAATCGTTGATGCGATCCGATTGGGTGGGAACCGCCAGAGCGGCGAAGGCCCCCGCACCGTTCGCGCGGTCATATTCTTCCTGCGACGCACCGGTATTATGGAAGCGGAAATCGGTGAAGTTGGGCGCCAGGTGGCAAGCTGCGCAGTTTCCGGCATGCTGTGAGCCATCGGCGGCGTTCGTCGCCGCGTTCAAAAATATCTTCAGACCGGCCAGCTCGGCGGCGCCAAATGCGAATGGTTGATCGTGATACTGAAAAGCGCCGTAGGCGCCGTCAACCCATTTGGGATTGGAAAGGCCGTTCACCGCCAGCAGCAAGCGCTGGTTGTACTGCTGATCGGTTTCGCCTGAATTCGGCTGTTGTGAAAGATGATTGATGCGCAGGAAGACGTCGTACGGCGAAGCGTAGTAACGGCCGTATTGGTCTTGTTTGAATAGCAGGCCCTCCATATAGGAGGCGACCAGCCGGGCGACATCATCGAAAATCTGTTCGTCGGTCGCGGCGGTCACGTCAATGCGGTAGGACCCAGGAATCACGAAGCCAACCGGAATGCTTGGATCGGTACCCAGGAAAGCCGTCTGGTAGGACACACCACCGCCAAACGTTGCAGCCGGATAGTTCTGACCGTTGTCCCGGCGGATCACCAGAGCCATCTGTGCCACCGCTTGTTGATACTGGGTGGGGTCCCAGCCGAAGTTTCGCCCGGTGAAGGTGGCTTTTACCAAGTCTTCGGGCGTCGCGAACTCGCCGTCGAAATGCAAAAAGCTTGGGCCGGCGTGCGGCTGCAGCGAACCCACCATTTGCATGGCGTTGCGCGGGGTAGTGGTGAAGCCGTTAAGCGGACGTGGCAAAGGACTGTGGTCAATGAAATCCGCGTAAGTGCGATTCCCTGCGTTGGGGACGCCTTGGAACTCAGTGACGAAATGGCACGACCGGCAGTTGATGGCCTGGCCGGCAAACGGACCGGGCAACGGGCCGTTAATGGTCTCGACGGTGGTGACCACCGGATCGCCGACCGCCAGAGGGGCGTTCACGCCGGTCATATGCGCGGCAAAATATTGCGAGAAGCGGGTGTCGTTAAATAACCGCTCGCCGAGATTCTGATCGGCGATGGCGTTGCCGCCGTCATCATCTTCGACCACCGGTTGCGGGGCAACGCCGGAAGAGCAAGCGGCCAGAAAAAGCACCGAGCTATACAGGATCGCGCTGATGATGCGGGTGCGACTTTTACGGTTGGTTTCGCGGGTCATCGCTGAGGTCCTGACGGGGCATGGCCATGATTTTCGTTGGATGATGCTGTGGAATTAGGGTTTCGCTGCCCGGCGGTTGCGGCCGGGGTTACACCCAAGCTCTTGACGTAGGTAATCACTTGCCACCGCGACGGCTCCGGCAACGCGCTCCACGAAGGCATGCCTTTGCCCAGGTTTCCGTTCCGGAGCAACCAAAAGATTTCGCCGTCTTTCGCGTTCTGCACACGCTGGCTGCGGAGGGAGGGCCTCTTTCCACGGCCCAAGCCGTCCTGGCCGTGGCAGCGCGCACAGCGGTCTGAAAATATTTTCGAGCCGGCAGCCATCGCGTTCGCCTGCCCGGCGTACGGATTCGCTTTTCCCCGGTCCGCATCGGGTACCCGGGTCAGCCAAGATCCGTCTGCTGCGATACAAGCGACGATGGCCAGGATTCCCGCACCAGTACGCAAGAACCCTCCCCTAGTGGCGATGGCGCGGTGCACGGAGGTGCCTTGGTCTGGCAGCGGGATCATTGTGGGCTCCGGTGGAAGCGTCCGAATAATTGCTGAATTTCGTAAGACACCTTGAAACGATAGAGCACCCCCACGCTGTTTGCATTCAAGCCGAAGCTGGGAGAAAGGATAATCGTCGGCCCTTTGGGAATATCTAAGCCGATGGTCGGACCTAAGTATTGCGACGTTGCTTTCCACCCAAAACCATCGGTGGTCCCTAAGCCGCCGTAAAGCTCGGCGCCAGCGGAGAAATTCTCGCGGCAAAAGGTGCACGCACGGCTGCTTGCGGCTAACGCTAGGGGCCGGGCCACGCCCAGCGCATATCCGAATTCCCACCCTTCACTCTCATTCAAATCCTTCTCGGTGATGAAATTCTCGGAAAAGTTCCAACCCTTCACGTTGCTGGAGAGAATGAGTTTCATTTCCAGGGAGCGCTCGGTTCCCTGGCGCAGAAGAGCATTGGGCACCCGAAGGTCCGCAACATTTTGGTGGCCGACTACTTCGAGCAAGCTCTTATCGGCCTGATTGATATTTTCATACTCGAAGTACAGAACCGGATTGATGAAGTGCTCGCGCAGCAGCGGGCGAAACCTGTTTTCCCAGCGGAACCCATTGTAAATGGTGCTGTCGTGCGAGGTGGTCTGGCCGCTGAGGTAAACCTCGGTGGTCCACCATGCGGTGGCGCCGTATTCGAGCTCGAGCGTGCTACTGCCAAAGGAATTTCCGTAAGCGGGCGAGGCGGCGAGGCCCTTCATGGCGATTTCCAGGTTGCCGGGCTCCTCGAGGGCGTGGGAATAGGTGACCATGTAGGGCGGTTCCTGAGCGTGGGTCACGAGCGACGCCAGGAATGCGGAGGTGGCAAGAAATATTGTCGCAAGGGCAAAGCGGCGGGCCAAGCGGTGTGAGTGCGGTACAGAGCCGGGCAAAGGGACCTCGCTTTCCGTCGCCAGATGCAACTGAGTTGCAACTAGAGGGTGCAGACATTAATTGCAACGGAGTTTCAACTAGAAACACGACCGAGTAATTAAAGGGCTCTAATCTAGTTGTAACACAGTTGCATCTGGAGAAATGCCATTTGACCCGATCTGTCTCGAACTGTCAACAACGAAGCAGTGGAAGTCGCATTCTCTTGCGGTGGAATGTTGCGTAGCGGAGTTGAACGGTGATTTTCGCGGTTTGCTTTCGTGGGGAACGGACCTAGTTGCGACGATGTGTCGCAACGGCTTATTTTCCTGGCTCCGCTTCCATTGGTCCAAACCGGCGGCCGCTTAGCGCTTCGCTTCCCTCTTGCAAACCTCGCTACCGCGGCCGCGCGAAGGGGCGCGCGTAAATCATGTGCGATACCAGCGGCGGTTCTTCCCCTTGATGGAAACTGCGCACGTGCTCGCGGATGAGCAGATCGCTGGCGGTCATGCGCTCGCGTTGGCGGAGGTATTCGAGCCACGATTCGACCACGAAATTCTCAACGAAGCGTCCGGGCTGCGCGGCGTCTTGATAAGTGCCCCAGCGGATCGATCCGTCACGAAGGCGGACGTCGCGTAACTTGTGTATGGCGCGGGTGAAGGCGTCATACTCTTCCGCGCTGACCTGATATTCGATGGTGACCAGGACGGGGCCATCGTCAGGTTTCGGGTCGAGTTCCAGACTGAGGACGTTGCGGTCGAGCGGTGATGGATTGAGGTCCGGCGGCACTCCATAGGGCAGGCGGTATCGAGCGCCCCAAAGAATTCCAGCGAGCAGGGTGACCGCAGCGCAGGCGAGCGCCGCGCGGGTGGAGCGATGCTCGGCCAAGTAACCGAAAAGCGCGCTCCCGGTGGCCATGCCGCCCTGAAAAGTCATTTGATAGATGCCTTGGGCGCGCCCTTGCACCCAAGCGGGAGCGGAGAGTTGCACGGCCACGTTGAAGGTAGAACTCGCGCTCGTCCATGCGAAGCCACCGGCAATGAGTGAGAGAACTACCAGCGCCACGTAATGCGCGAAGGCCATGGTCGCAAGCGTCGCGGCCAGCATCAAGGATGCTGCGAACACGATTTGGTCGGGGGAGTATTTGGCGCGCAGTTTGGGAAGGGTCACCGCTCCGACCACGGCCCCCGCTCCCAAGCATCCGTTGAGGATGCCGTAGCCCATGGCGCCCTGATGCAGCTCGCGCTGGGCCACCACAGCGAGCAGCGCCCACACCGCGCTCACCGCCAGGGTAAACGAAAAACAGCGGATCAGCACCGCGCGAAGGGGCGGCGAATGGCGCAGATAGCGTACCCCTGAGCGCATCGATCCGAAGAGACGTTCGGCGGGAAGCGCGCTCTTAAAAATGGGCGAGCGCTGCCATTGCGCGAGTACCCAGATCACCGCGAGAAATGACAATGAATTCAGGAAGAATACGCTGCCGGCGCCCTTGTAGGTGCTCGCGTAGATCGCCACGAGCAGTCCGCCAAACGCCGGGCCCAAGGCGCGCGCCAAATTGAATTGCGCGCTGTTGATTGCAACCGCGTTGGGCACCATCGAACGAGGAACCAGTTCGGGGATAATCGCTTGCCAGGCCGGGCCGTTGACAGCCACGCCGATATTAAGCATGAACGTCAGGATCAACAACGCCCAGGGGGAGATCATTCCCGCGAAGGTGAAGACACTGAGGATCAGCACCGCCACCAGCATCCAGGACTGCCAAAAAATCAGCAGGCGACGACGCTCGACGATATCGCCCACCGCGCCGGCGGGAAGGCCCAAGATCAAAACCGGGAAGCTGGCCGCGGTTTGCATCAACGCGATCAGCAAGGGCGACGAGGTGAGCGAAACCATCAGCCAGGTGCCCGCAGTGTCTTGCATCCACCCGCCGAGGTTGGAAACCAGCGAGGCGATCCAAAGATTGCGAAACAGCGGCCGGCGGAGTGGAGCCCAGGCCGAAACCACTTCAGGGATAGAGGTATCAGTCGCCACGAGTCAGTAGCCTTCGATGATAGGGCAAATCAGCATTTTGCGGTTTGGGAATTTTCACCGCAGCTTGACCCTTCATGCCACAAATTCCTCACCTTCACAGGATTCCTCGCTGGGGGTGTAGTCGGTAGCTTCGTTGGCGAGCCTGCGCACGGCGCCAAGACGCAGATTAATCGTACCAGGGGCGAGCTGACGCGATTCGAGATGAGAACGATAGCGCAAGACCTCGATGCTGTTGAAGGCCAAGCGTGGTTCCGAAAATCAGCGATCGGAAATTTATTCCCCTATGGCTAGAGGGAGATTGGGACTCTTGCTTGCCCGTCTGGATTAAGAGCGGATCGTGAGATCCGCCGGTCCAACGCAGTTCAGGCGATATGCTGAGAACGAGCCGCCAATTCAAACGGCTTCCTGGCGACCCCGACACTGGGGAGCTTTCACGCGAGAGTGCTGACGCGCGCTCGGCAAAGCTATTTTGAACTTGCTTCGGGCGATGCAGACGTTACATTTTCCGAAGTGAATTGAGAACGTTGCAGGCGATAGCCATTCCTGGTTCGAATCCGATAGGTCTTGTGCTGCTCATTCGCCAGTTTTACGGTGATCGTGCGCCAGCCGCGGTTGGGATTCGGTTTTGGGTAGTAGCTCAGCGAATAGAGATGCGCTAAATCATCCCGAATCGAAGCAAACGCGTCCTTTTCCTCTTTCCAGTTCTTGGCAAAATAAACTTTGCCGCCGGTAGCAGCCGTCATGCGTTGGAACACGGCGTTGGAAATCGGCTCCAGGTTCGCTTGCTGGGTACTCACCATGTATATCGTCGTCCCGGTCGATTGCGCCAGCTCCGCGGCATCCTCCGGCGGCACCATGCTGTAGTTATCCGGACCATTGGAGAAAACCACGATCACTTTTCGTCCGGTGACGCGCGCCGCGTCTTGCACCGTCATCAACAGCGAATTGTAGAGCGCCGCATCGTCCCCGGCTACGGTGGTGCGCGCAGCGCGCAAAACCTGCTCCCGGTCGGAGGTGAGCAGCGCGGCTCGGGATAGGTCCCGGCTGTAAGAATAGAACGCCACCTTGTCCGCGCTCTCCAGGGAGCGAACGAAATCGGCGATGGCGTCCTGCGCGAACACAAAGCCGCGGTACATGTAGTTGCTGGTGTCAAAAAGAACGAAAACGTTGGCGCCCCCTAACAGAGCGGTCAGTTCAGCCGCGGACACATGCTCCTTCGCATCCTTCTCTTCGCCGGTCAAGAAATCTGGCGGCTTGGCGCCGGGCGGCGGGCTGTTCAGCAGCGGGCGAACGGATTGGTCGCCTTCTCCAAAAGTGGCGATAGTTTCTGGAATCCCGTCCTCGCTGACGATGAAGTCCTGCGGATGAAGGCCAGCAATATATTTCCCCTTGTTGTCGGTCACCGCCACATTCATCTGCACCAAATCTACGGTCACGTTGATGCGCGTCGGCTCGCTCTGTTGGGCGATCGACGAAGTTCCGAACAACACCGGGAGTCCCGCGAAGAAAACGAGAAGTACGAAGAGTTTCTTGACCATGATGATCCTCGATGTTACCTGCTGCCCCGCTTTCGCCGGGCTGGCCAGGCAACTTTTTCAATTGCCCCGGGCCCCGCGAGAGTTGCCTAGGGCTGAGCGGCGCCAAAATTCGACGGCAGCGAAGCGACCTTGCCTTGCCGAAATTCTTCTCCTGTTTCTCGCATGGCGCGAAGTATGGCCGGCCAATCGTTCATGTCCGTGGCAGAAATCTTCGCAATCATGCGAAGCGTGAGCTCAGGGACCAGACGATTCAGCACCACCGGCGAATAGCTCATCTCGTCGGCCAAGCGAGCCCAATACAGATTCGTGGAATCCCATGTCTCCGCCAGCAGCCGGCTGGAAAAACCCTGAAACATCGGGAATGGCGCCACGTTCAGCAATTCGCGGGAGTAACTGCGCGCCAACACCGGATGAGGCAAGCCGAAATCACGCGACAGCCGCGTCCAGCTAAGTTCCGCCGGATCCTGGCGAGATAAATCATCCAATTCGCGCCCGGCGTTCCCCCAGGAACTGGTTTCCTCGGGAAATCTTCGCCGAAACTCAACCGTCAAATAGAACGTATCGGCCGGTGTGATTTGAGAAGAGACCTCTGCCAGCTTTCCTGCTCGCAGCGCACTCTCCAGTTGTGCCGATCTCCACGGAATCATCCGATCGGAAAGAATACTGGTCACTTTGCCCCGCACCGCCTCATTTTCCACCGATGCCGCCAGCAGTTCCTCTCCCGCGCGCTGATACAGCGCCACTGCGTGGAGCTCATTCCGGCTCACGTTCCACCAACGCGGCAAAACGGAATTTGTCAAAACGGACGGCACCAGGTCTGACCAGATCAGCGCCTGCACGTTTTCCGGGGCAATAAAATCTTGCTCCACTTTCGCGAGGACGTACGGTAAATCGGCCAGCGATCCGACCAGATGCGCGCCGCCGCCCGCTGGCGATCCCGCGTTGGCCAACTGCGGAGTTTGCCAGAGGGAATCCTCCACGCCCATGATCGTATCTCCCGAAAAGTCGTGCGATCGGACGAGCAGCGGGTTGTGGTGGATAGCCTGCGCCCCGGGCGGCTCGTAATAGGCGTAGCTCAAACCGACCAGCGTGTCCCTCAGAAACGGTACAAGTTCTCCGCGCGCCCGTTCGAGTTCCACGCTGGGAGCCTGCGACTTCAGAATCCGCTCCACGTCCGTCCGCATCTCCAGGTCGGTATGCCGGTTGTTGTAACTCCCCGCCGTAAAGCTGGTTCTCTCGCTCCTGGTAAAGATCGGGCGCGGCATCTGGAATTCGGTAAGTTGCTCCGCGAGCGCGACCAGCTTTTCGCGTGCCGCAGTGCCCTGCTCCGATGAATTCAGTCCGTCGCCAAGCGCCAACAGCGTGTCGAGGGAAACCAGCCGCTGATCGTCCAGCACCGCGCGAATCCGGTCCGCCACTTCCCGATGGATGCGCTGAGCGTCCGGATTTGTTTGGCGAGGACCGGCGATCAAATCGATGATTTCATCCTGGGATCGCTTCGGTTCACCGCTGGCCGCGCCCAGCAGGTGTTCGAGTGAATTGCGTCCCGCATCGAAGAGCTGCGCGGAGGTGGAGAAACGCGCGAAAGGCTTAATCGTTCCCTTCCAGGATTCGTCTTGGGCGCTTGCGGGAATCTCGCCCTGACGAGCCAGGATTTGCCAAAGCCCGACGTTGGCTTCAAAAATTCCCATCGCATTCCCTCGCAGGGCGTGGTCGGGAATTTTCCCCAGGGCGCCGGCTGTCGCTAAAAACGCCGCGATGGATGCATCGCTCAACTCCGGAAACTCAGCAAAGATCGAATACTGATTGCAGAACTCACGAAACTTCCCGGCCATCAGCTCGACTGTTGCCGCGCTCAAGCGGCGCCCGGCCGGTCGCTTGGCATCGATTTCGCTCAGCACTAAGAAGGCTTCCGTCGGCCCTCCTTCCTGGTCCACTCGCGAGAGCGCAACCATGGTTTGCAAAAGTTCGTCCGGCTTATTCCAGGTTCTGGTTCCCACTTGCCGGCCGTGAGCAAGCGCGGCATTAAATTTCTGCCTGAGAATGTTGTTCCACGCTTTCAGGTTTCCAGGCACGTGTGGATCGCCGCTGGGTTCCCACTGCAGGCGAGTCATCAAGAGCAGAAGATTTGGGTCGGGCCGAAACACTGACACCATCGCGCTCGGAAGAACTCTTTTCCCGCGCAGTGCTTCGTAGCATTGCTTTAGCCGGGCACCCTCGACGAAGTGAGCCTGCTGTTCCGACGGAATTCGTGAGAGTGAGTCAAAATAGACTGCTAGCCATCCGCTGTCTTTTGCGAGAAGCCGCGGGATAAATTCCCCAGGAGCATCCGGGCTGGCGCCCACCAACTCGGCCCATGCTGACTCCGCCCCTGCCCCACCGGGCACCACCACCCGTCCGGATCGAACGCGAATGTAGCTCCCGTAAAAATCCAAGGGCGCCGCAAGCGGAATCAATTTTTTCAGCCCCGGCGATCGCAGCAGCGCCGCTTGGGTTTCGGGATCGGTTTGACTCCAAGCGTAATAAAGACGCGCCAGCGCCTGATCGTGCAGCAGCGTATCCACTAACGGCCGGCTGCCACGTTCCTGGCCGCCCTCGGCGCTCAGCATCGCCCATTCTTTTTCCGTGAGAGATACCGGCACCTGGGAATCGGGGAACGGGTAGGCAAAGGGCGCGCCGCTCTGCAGGGTCTTCTCCAGTTCGGGCAGCGGGAATCCGGAGTCGATGGTAAGAAATGCTCGTCGCGCATCTGCCGTTTCCACGAAGGTGCTGCGTGTTCCGCAGTCCGCCGCCGTCCGGTAGCCCAGGATTTCCAGCAATTGCTTAGCGTCGCCGCAGCCCGTAACACGAATCACGCCGTCGGGCGCCGCCAAAGCGGAGAGTTCTCTTGCCTGCTGCACGTATCTTCTCAGCAGAATCAGAAACTCGGTGGTCTGAAGGTTAGCGCCCGACCCCCCATAGCCATGCAGGAACACGTTACGAGCGAGCAGCGACATCACTTCGTCGGGCGCAGCTTTCTGGCTGATTGCAGCGATACGCGAGAAAGACCGCAGCGGCCCCGGGATCGTGGCCGTCGCCGTTTCGCTGGACTGCACGGCGCGCTCTTTGGATGCAGTTGTAGCCAGATTTCTGGCCAGAGATTGTGGCACAGCCACTCTTGGCGGTGGCTGTGAATGCGTACTCGGCTGTTCGATTACGCGGCCACTGGAGCCGCTAGAAGTACGAGCGGAAACCGGGTTGCACACAACGGGGCCAAAGCAGGCACAAACACATGCCAAAGCCGCAAACAGGACCAAAAGGCGAAGGGGACATTTCATCGCGGACATCCTCCCCGAACCCTCGCGACACTCACAACCAATTCCACCGGACCGGCAAGAACCGCGAAACGCACTTAGCACCAGCCGCCATGAATATCGCGACCCGAGCCAGAACCGGGGAATCAGACCTCAGGTCAGTGCATCTTACGCCTCTCCCACCCGAGACACAACGAGACAAACCACCCCCGCGGACTTCTGTGCGTTTGTAAATATTTTAGATATCAAGCACTTAGCAGACTTCGGATCTCAGCGACTTCGGGGTCCACGGCAACACGCGAGCGCAAAAACTCTTGCCGTTTCCAACGTTGTGGTTGCGCGGGAACGGTTACTAGGCGATGCTGGCCACGATGGTGAGTTCGCCACGGAGGAAGAGTTCCAATACGGTTACCAAATCCGCTAACAGAGTATCGCGCAACATCGCTCGAGGAGAATCGACGTGAACAATCTCGACAGCATGTTGAGACGCAACAAAGATTTCGCAGCTCAGCAGTCCGCTGCGGGCACATTGATGCCCTCGCTTCCGAGCGCCCTACCGAATGTAAAGGCAGTCGTCATTGGTTGCGCGGATATGCGCGTGGATCCTGCTCATGTTCTTGGGATCCAGCCGGGCGAGGCCGTCGTGATCCGGAACATCGGCGGCCGATTCACCCCGGGATTGCTGGAGCAGTTGGGCCTACTCGGACGAATTGGGGCAGTTGCCGGCGAGATTCCCGGAGGCGGCGGGGAGTTTCACCTCATCGTTCTTCAACATACCGATTGCGGCATCACTCGCCTTGCGGGAGACCCTGCCATGCTGGCGCAGTATTTTCAAATACGGGAAGCGGATCTCAAGACAAAAGCGGTCACCGATCCTCACGCGGCGGTTGCCATTGACGTTACTTCGCTCCGGGCGATTCCCGCATTGCCCGGCGCGTGGCTGATCTCCGGCCTCGTCTATGACGTGGCGACCGGACTTGTTGAGATCGTCGTGCCGCCAGCGCCGATTCGTACCGCGTAAGTTTCGCAGGCGCGGCGTCATGATTCTTCCGGTCTCAGCGGTGTTGGGCCATTGCCTGGGATCCATCGGGCTGGACACTGAGTAGGTGTTGCACTCTTACCTTCCCTTTGCCCAAAAACCCCAGGCTGCCCAAAATCCCTGCCAGACCGCCGGTCTAAATCGCAATAAATCGCTTGCCCCAAAGCGGAAGACGACCGCCTCACAAAGGACAGTTTCTGGGCGCCCTGGCAGAATGGAATTTCCGCGGCATAATCCGGGGCGAAACGCGCACCTCCGGAAACCAGTAAGGCCATCCGGGCCTCCTCGAACACTCTCCAGACGCCATCATAGAGAAAAGATTGGATGGCACTATTACCAGTTGGAATACGGCGAACTTTTGAACCTTATCGACGAGGTGGGGTGGTTGTTCACCTTCGCCGGGACTGGTTACATCTCTGTCGATTGCGCGACCTGATGGCCAGAGCATGAACAGGAGCTTCGATTCGGCCCGGCTGAGTACATAGAGCAGCCTGAACGGCTCCTTCCCGGCGCTGCGATAACCTGAAATTAAATATTGCCTACCTGAAAAGCTAGCTTCTTCGACAAGCTGTTAGAGGACTTCCGACGACACCAATCGATTGCGGATCGCGTAGTGAACGAGTTCGGTGAGGGAGTGCATGCCCAGCTTGTTCATGATTCTGGCCCGGTGCGTCTCTACCGTTCTTACAGTAATTCCTAGCGTCGCCGCGATGTGCTTGTTCCCTTGCCCTTTCGCCAATAGGCGAATGACTTCCTGTTCGCGTGGCGTTGTCTTCGCTTGTGAATTCCGATCGGTCGATTCCTTACCTGCTTTCAGGAACCCTTCGAGCACGATGCTCGATACCTTGGGGGTGAGATACATTTTACCGCGCGACACGGCCTTTACTGCCTTCACTAAGTGCCCAACTAGATCGGATTTCAAAACGTACCCGCGGGCCCCTGCTTCGAGCACGCGCCGCACCATTTGACTCGACTCGTGCATGGTGAGGATCAGGACGGCGATGCCAGGATTCGCTTCGAGTATCTGGCGGGTGACTTCTAGACCATCCAAATTGGGCATCGCAATATCGATTATCGCAAGATCTGGTTTGAGTTTATTGGCCTTAGCCACGGCATCGGAGCCGTCCGCAGCCTCGCCCTCCACCTTCCATCCGCGATGGGCGAGCAACAGGCCGCGAATACCGCTGCGAACCAGGCCGTGATCGTCAGCGACTAGAATGCGAAGCGGCTTCGAATGTGAGCTCATTTGTCGGGATGGTTGCACGCACGGTCGTACCATTGTTTCCAGATTCAATTTCGAACTGGCCTCCTGCCAACCGCACCCGTTCATCCATGCTGGGGATACCCACGCCAATGTCTGATGGCACGCCCCGGCCTTCCCTACGGACGCTGTAGGGAAAACCGCGCCCCCGATCGGAGACTTCAAGGGTAACTTTTCGCGGGTCCCGCCGGATTCGTATTTCAGCACGAGGAGTTTCGGCGTGCCGCTGAATATTGGTGAGGCTCTCCTGCACCACGCGGAATAGAGTTAGCTCGGTGTCTCGGGCCAGTCTCCCCAGGTCCGGCGGCAATGCCAGATCGACCTGAATTCGCGTTCGCTTGGTAAAGCCCTCCACGAAGTGGAGAATGGCATCGGCCAGGCCTGCCTCATCGAGCATTGCGGGATGCAGCAAATATGAAAGCGTACGGACTTCGCGAATGCAGTGATCAGCCAACGATTCAGACTCAGCAGCTAGTTTGCGCAACGTTCTGTTGGACGCAGGAATAGAAGTGCGCAGTTGTCCGAGAGTAGCCGCGAGCGCCACTAGATCCTGACCCATCGAATCGTGTAGGTCTCGGGCGACACGGCGCCGCTCCTCATCCTGCAAACGCAGCAGACGCCCGGACAGAAACTGCAGCGCCTGCTCGGCACGCTTGCGCGCAGTAATATTACGAACCACGAACACCGCGCCCCACTGATTGCGCGTTTCGTCAAACAGGGGATAGCTCGCCACCGTGTACCAGCCGTCGATCGCGGGCAGCTGGGCTTCGATCACCACGGCAGGACCGCCTTTCAGCACGGAATCCCAAGGCGCGGACGCGTCGGTTGACACGGTGGCCCAGTAGACCTGGCGATAATCGAGGCCAATCAGGTCCGCATGAACGGATTGGAATTTCTCGCGCATAGCTCGATTCGCACGCAGTATGGCGCCCGATAACTTCACGATACAGACGTAATCGGTGATGGCATTAAACGACTGTTCCCATTCGTCCCGAGCCTCCCGCAATTCACGTTCAACCCGCTCGTAGCTTTGGATATTTGTGAGCAATCGGGCCACCTCGAGTTCCTTTTGATCGGGCCGGAGAAATTCAGCGGGTGGAACGAAGTACGGATTTGTACAAACATGACCACCATAGATCACGATGTTGTGGCTGCGGAGCACCTGTAGGATTATCTCGGCAGAGAAGCGGCGGCGATTGTACTGGCAGATGCAGAGTGCGTCGGATTTGCGGAGCAAGTCATTGAGTCGAACCTCGTATTCGATCAGTCTCTCGGTGCCAGGATCCTTCCCGAGAGCCCAGGTCATTTCGCCGGCAAAACGCAGAGCTGGGAATCCCGTGGCTTTGGTCTCGCGAATGGCATCGGCCAAAAAGCCGAGCATCTCGTCGGGATCGAAATGGCCATGTTGCAGATACGCCTGACCTTTATCGACCAAAGCCAGGTTCCCCGATTCGAGCGCAGTGTCGACATCAACGCCCCGGGAACGCATCGCGTCGGCCAGGCCGGCGGACGTATTTTCATCCGCGATGTACAGGCACTTCTCTCCTCTCTCTAGCCCAATCTGAATAAAGGGAATTGCAGAAGCTGATTGCTGCTCCGGAGTTTCGTAAATCAAGCAGAGATGATCGTGCAGTGAAAGCGCGGCCAACACTTGGGAGAGCGCAGTACTGTCAGGCAGCGCGTCATTCATGCTTAGCTAAGTCTATACATAACTAACCTTCCCAAGAGTCTGGTACTTACGACCGATGAAGTCAAGGGCGCAGAGTACTACCAGACTTGCGGTACGTAATCTACGGGATATTCGCGGAGGGATGAAAAGTTCTATAAGTGGAAAAAGCCGAGTGACGGCACCAGAACGCTGTGGTCGTCCGTGACAGAGTTGCGAGTGGAAATGGAGGCCCTCTTCTAGTGGTGAACGACGAAGCTACACATTCCGAAGCGAAACACACGCACCCAAAAAGCAGGAAGGTTACCCGGCCGAAGGCCGAGCGTGACGAAAGCGAACACGCCCTCCTGCGGTTGGCTGCTATTCTCGAAAACTCGCCGGATGCCATTATTGAGGAAACACTCGATGGAACAATTACGAGCTGGAGTGTGGGAGCTATGAAGACTTACGGATTCACGGCGGAAGAGATGCGTGGGAAATCAGTCGCCGTTTTATCGCCCGCCGACTGTGTGGAGGAGATTGCCGAGGTTCTCAACAAGGTAAAAGAAGGCGATGCCGTCGAGCTGGAAACCACCCGCCTGACCAAAGAACGAAAAAGAATCATGGTCTCCCTCGCGGCCTACCCCATTCGCAATCGAAGAGCAAGAGTTGTGGGCGTCTTGACGGTGGCACGAAACATTACCGAGCGCAAGAAAATGGAGGAAGCGCTTTTTCGCTCGGAGGCCAACTTTCGTTCGTCGTTCGAGCACTCGCCCTGTGGGCTGTTGCGAACTACTACAGGCGGTGTGATTCTGCGAGCCAATCCGGCGATCCTAAAAATGCTTGGCTATAGCACTGAAAATGAGCTGTGGGCGGTGAACATGACTGATGTCTATAAAGATCCAGCCGCGCGCGCACGGCTTACCGATCGGTATTTGGTTGAGGAAGTCTGTCGAGACGAGGAAACGGAATGGATGTGCAAGGACGGAACGCCGATCACGGTCCGATTCAGCGCGAACGCAGTGAAGGGCGCGGATGGTCGCATCGCCTATTTCGAAGTCGCGGTGGAGGATATCACCGAACGTCGCCGCCTGGAGAGGCAGCTTCGCCAGTGGCAAAAGATGGAAGCGATCGGACGCTTGTCCGGTGGAATCGCGCATGACTTCAACAATCTTTTGTGCGTGATCATGGGTTACGCAGAATTGCTCCAAGACCGCATCGAACAAAATCATTCCGCGCGCAAGAACGCGGATGAAATTCTGAAAGCCGCGAAGCGGGCCGCGGCCCTAACCGGGCAGCTCCTGGCTTTCAGCAGGCAGCAGACCCTTGATCCCCGAGTAGTCGATCTAAACCATATCGTTTCGGACATCGAAGGATTGCTCAAACGCGTGATCGGGGAAGATATCAAACTGACCGTCGCTCTCGATCCAGGGCTCGGACGTTTGAGAGCCGATCCGAGCCAACTCGAACAGGTGCTCGTGAATTTGGCGGTCAATGCACGCGAAGCTATGCCCCATGGAGGAAAACTCACCCTGGCAACGCAAAACTGCGTGATGGACGACGCGTTCGTACAGCGCTATCCCTACCCGGTCCAAGCGGGGCCGTACGTGGCTTTGACAGTAACTGACACGGGTGTGGGCATGAGTGCGGAAACCAAAGCAAGGGCCTTTGAACCGTTTTTCACAACCAAAGAAGCAAGCAAAGGTACAGGCCTGGGATTGTCGACAGTGTATGGAGTTGTCAAGCAAACTGGCGGGTACATCGAAATCGATAGCGCGCCCGGGGCAGGAGCCACCGTCACCATATACCTGCCGCGAATCGAAGGGATCTTGCCACCGGAGAGCGCTCCCGCGGCGGAGGTTGATTCCAGTGAGGCCTACCAAACCATCCTGCTCGTCGAAGACGAGTCAGCTCTGCGGACTTTGGCCCGCAGCATGCTTGAAACTGCTGGGTACACCATTCTGGAAGCAAAAGACGGCCGAGAAGCCCTGGAACTCAGCCGGAGATACACCGGCATGATCGACCTACTGCTGACCGACATCGTGATGCCGGGGATTAGCGGAATCGACCTCGCGGAAAAACTAGAACAAGAGCGTCCGGAACTGCGGGTCCTGTTCATTTCGGGTTACTCAGGTCTGACGATTGGGGGGAGGAATCCGATCGAAGGCCGACTGCACTTAGCGAAGCCATTCTCCCGGCAAGAGTTGAACCGCAAGGTTCGCGAGGCATTAACGAGATAACTCTTGCGGTCCTCTGGTTCATGTGAGATCGAACGTCGGCGGTCTGAGACTAAGTTGTAATTACGACTGGTTCCACGCAGCGCACTTGACGCATCCCGGTAGAGCAAGTCGAACGTCTTACCATTGCGATAATCGCGCGCTCCTACTACCATTTTCGTGCGACGCGAGAAATCTCAAGGCGAAACCGATTAAAAAGGGTAATGCGCTGGGGCACTATTAATCGTGAACCAACGCAGCTCCGTAAACTCGGCAATTCCGGCGCGCCCTCCGAAGCGCCCGTAGCCGCTCGCTTTAACGCCTCCAAACGGCATCTGCGCTTCATCGTGCACCGTGGCTCCGTTGATATGACACATGCCAGTCTGCAAGCGCCGGGCGATCCCCAGGGCGCGCGATATGTTGCGGCTGAATACGGAGGCGGTGAGGCCGTACTCGGTATCATTGGCTGTCCGGATGGCTTCTTCGTCGTTGGCCACCCCAATCACCGAAACCGACGGACCAAACGATTCCTCGTAGTAAATCCGCATGTTCGGCGTGACCCCATTCAGTATCGTTGGGTGCATGATGGTGCCTTCTCTCTTGCCCCCCACCACAACCTTTGCACCTTTCGCCACCGCATCACTTACCAATTCTTCCATGCGCATGGCGGTCTCGAGCCCAACCAGCGATCCGATAGCTACGGCGTCGCCGCTCGGATCACCGACTTTCAGCGAGACCACTTTTTCGGCAAACTGTGTTAAGAACTCATCGGCCACGGTCTGATGGATTATGATCCGCTCGGTGGACATGCACACTTGGCCCTGATTCACGAACGCGCCGAACGCCGCCGCCCGCACCGCTTCCGGAACGTCCGCGTCATCCAGAATAATGAGTGGAGCCTTACCCCCGAGTTCCAGAAGAACGGGCTTCAGGTGACGCCCAGCCATCTCCGCAACGATACGGCCCACGCGCGTCGACCCGGTAAAGCTGATTCGGCGAACCGCACAGTGTCCGATCAGAGTTTCCACGATTCGGGCGGCGTCCTGGGGTGCGTTGCTGATCACGTTAATCACCCCGGGTGGAAACCCCGTATCGCGCAGAACCGAGCCCAGAAGATACTGCGTTCCCGGACACAATTCGGAAGCCTTGAGCACCACGGTATTTCCGCATGCCAGCGGCAGCGCGATCGCTCGCACACCGAGTATAAGCGGCGCGTTCCATGGCGCGATTCCCAGCACCACGCCCGCGGGTTCGCGGACCGAAAAGGCCAAGCTTCCCGGAAAGTCCGACGGAATCACTTCCCCACTCACCTGGGTAGTCATTGCGGCAGCCTCACGCAACATTCCCGCGGCGAGTTTCACGTTGAACGCTCCCCACGCTAGGGTGGCCCCTGTTTCGGCCATCATCGAATCCAAAAATTCCTGACTGCGCCGCTCAATTGCGTCCGCCGCTTGTAGAAGCAGTAACCGGCGGGTGGTCGGGCCGATTTGTGACCAGGGTCCAAATGCCGCGCTCGCGGCATCCGCAGCCGCCGCGGCATCTTCCGGGGTCGCCGCCGCTGCCACGGACGCCACCGCGCCAGTCATTGGATTGCGCCGCTCGAATACCGCGCCATTCGAAGCCGGGAGTTCACGATTCCCAATAAGAAGCCTGACATCCATCACCTGCACCTCCCTGATTCGCCGGTAGAACAGCCGGCAATCTCACCAACCTAGACCTGGCGCCGGCGAGGAAAAAACTACCGAAAACCAACGATCAGTACTTGCCATCGCGCCGCGTCCGGATGATATTAGCAGCCGATGTTACTTCTGGAAAGAGTTCATTTGGGAACTTTGGCTTCGAGAAGGGGCTTACAGCGCACGGTTTGGTGCTGCCCCAACCCTGCCGGGTTGCCGACCGGCTAGGGATCATCGAGTTAATCAGCCACTCGAGAGAGAAGGCAGGACTATGGCCCGCGAATTACGCGTCGGTATCATCGGTGGCGGGATCGGCGGATTGACGCTCGCCGGTACGCTCGTAAAATTAGGAGTCGAGACACACCTATTTGAGCGCGCACCGGCGTTTGGCGAAGTGGGTGCGGGCCTGCAGATCACCCCGAACGCCGTGAAGGTGCTGCGCGAACTCGGTTTGTGGAGCGAGATTCGCCGGGTCAGCTTTCCGCCACAGAGCATCGTGGGCCGCAACTGGCGGACCGGCCACGAGATTTTTCGCACGCCACTCATCGATGAGTGCCCGCGGCTCTACCATGCGGAATTCTTCCACATCCATCGTGCGGACCTTCACCGCATTTTGCTGTCACTGCTGCCCCCGAGTCGCACAACTCTCTCCGCGCAATGTGTTTCGGTGAGCCAAACATCCGAATCCGCCATCGCGTATTTTGCAGACGGGCGGATATTTGAAGCGGGCCTGATCGTTGGCGCGGACGGGCTGCAATCGGTGGTGCGTAAGGCCCTCTTCGGCAACGACGCGCCACGTTTCACAGGAAACATGTGCTGGCGAGCCCTGATCCCTTTTGAAGAGCCGCCGTTGGACATGGTCAGCCCAGATGCTTCATTTTGGCTAGGACCCCAGGGGCACGTGGTTACCTACTACGTGAGTGCGGGCCGGGCTGTAAACGTCGTGGCCATCCGGGAGGCGGAATCCTGGGTGGAAGAATCATGGAACGTGCCCAGCAATCGGGAAGAGCTGCTGGCGGGATATCCGGATTGGCATCCAAACGTTTTAAACCTGTTTTCGAAAGCGGAGAATATTTATAAATGGGGTTTATTCGATCGCGACCCGATGAGCACCTGGTCGAGCGGCCGGATCACGTTGCTGGGGGACGCGGCGCATCCGATGCTACCGTTTCTATCACAAGGCGCAGCGATGGCGATCGAAGATGGATACGTATTGGCGCACGTTCTGGCGGAAAAAGGCGGCATCGGAGAGGCGCTGAAGAAATATGAAGCGCTGCGTCTCCCACGCACCAGCCGCGTGCAATTGGAATCGCGCAAGCGTGGAGAAACCTATCACATCGCATCGCCGCTAAAGAGGATCTACCGGGATGTCGCGTACCGGGTGAAGCAAATGGTGAACCCACACTCGAGCGGACTGCAGGCGGGCTGGGTATATTCCTATGACCCAATCGCCGCGGTGGGAAAACACTTACCATGACCGGCACTGCTGCGCTATGTAGGCGCAAGGTCCGCCGTAGCTCGTTACTGGTATTCGCGTCCGCGACAGCCTAAGCCGAAAGATTCTTGCCCAAGAATCCATTCATGGCACGGAAAAAGCCTTCGAAATCGTCCCACGGCATCAGATGACCAGCTTTTTCGACCCGCTCGATCTGAATCAAAGGAAGCAGCTTCTTGAACTCTATTTCGTCCTCGGGCAGTATCACCCCACCCTTCCCCGCCGCCACCAGCAATACGGGGATTTTCAAGTGTGGCAGGTCGGAATGAATATCGTCCTCGTGAAATCCGCGGTAGGCAACCTCAATAGCTCGCATGTCGCAGCTTGGCAGCCACTCGGTCCGCAGGCGGATCTGATGATCTTCCCAGGTGGGCATGAAAGTACGCATTTCCTCAACGCCTGCGCCCCTCTGCGCCGCGCGCATGGAATTCTCGAGCCACACAAACGGAATCGGATACTCGCGGCGGCCCGGCCCACCCACTGGAGGATCGAGTAGGACAATCTTGCGGACCGAAGACTTGGGATTACGCGCCGCTCGAATCGCGAAGCGGCCTCCCATGGAGTGCCCCATTAGAATGTAGTCCTTCAGGCCCAGCGCATTGGCCAATTCGACGACATCCCTAGCACACGCGTCTATCCGGTAATCTAGATGTGGACCCGCTTCGGAGATTCCGCGCCCGCGCACATCCAGCAAATAAGCATCGAAGTGGCGTCCTAGCCTTTCGCCGACAAAACCCCAGGTGATTGCGGGGCTGGTGATTCCCGGGATGAGAATGATTGGTGTGCCTTCCCCCCCATAACGCAAGTAGTGCTGGCGAATTCCGTTGGCTTGAAGGTGGGCGCCATATAGAAAAGTGCTGGCCATGATTTTCGGCTCCGGGCGAAACAAACTACGCGGAATTCTCGCGAACTATCGTTTGTTGGCTAGCTCCGCGCGCACGAGTCCTTCCGCCGGTTTATCCGCGATCGACCCGAGGAACGCCAGAACAGTGGATAGCGACTCGACATCGGCGTACTTTGCATCGATATCGAAGAGATTCCATTTATGGGGGCCTTCGGCGCGGTCGCCGACGCATTCGGATGGAACGATGGTGCGATAGCCGTACGAGACAGCATCAACGGTGGTGGCCCGGATGCAGCCGCTGGTTACGCAGCCAGCGACGATCAAAGTATCGACGCGAGCGGCAGTAAGGAAAGGGAGTATCGGAGTGCCAAAAAAGGCCGAGGACGCCCGCTTGATCCACACTGGCTCGCCAACTTGTGGTTTGAGCCGCTGATCGATTTCGCACCAAGAACTATTTTCCACCAGCGCGGCCAAGCCCGGCATCTTGCGAAGCCACGTGGCGCCGTCGCAACCGCTCGCGCTAAAGCCAACTGCGGTAAAAGCAACGGGAAGTCGCTTGCCGCGGGCTGCGTCGAGGAGAGTCTTGGTGGCGGCGACCTCTTTGGAGAAGTCGCCGCCCACCGCACATCGGGGATCTGTAAAGCCACGCTGAAAATCAACGATTAGTAAAGCAGGGTACCTTCCGAAACCAACCCTACTGCCAATTCCGCTGCGCTGGTAAATCGCTCCGGCTTGATCGAGCTCGTCCCACGCAGCGGGATGAAAGCTTTTTCCAGCGCTCATCTACTTTAGGTCGGCTGGCAGAATTTTCCCGCAGTCCGCGATCAACTCGTCGTCCAGATAGAAGCGGTGACGGCGCAAGGCGAAGTCTTGGTGGCATCCGGTGGTGTGTTTCCCTCCGAACGTGGCGTTCTCGCCGAGAGCAATCAGCGTGGTTCCATACATGGTACGTCCGTCCTGGCCGATCACGTCCAGCGGATCCTGGAAGGCGAGTGAGTTCCACAAAGCGTTGGGGTGCGAGCCCCAGCCCAAGTGCGAGATCGCAAAACCCTCGGGATCCTTCCAGCCCTCGATGTAATCCTTAATCATGAAGGCGTCGTAACCGCCTTCCATCTTGACCACCGCGCCTTTTTCAAAATGCAGAGTGACCGGCGTGGTGAGGAAACGCTTCGCTGGGTACCAAATGTCTCCCGGGTCCATCACGAGAACTCCATCGCCCTTGCCCTCGTTGGGGATGGTGTATTGGAAGGCCCCGGGCCAGTGATCCCACCGTCCGGGTTCGTCGGTGTAGCCGTACTGGCCGATTACCGGGCGGCCAGTCATGTCAAACCACACATTCGTTCCGTTGTCAGATTCGAGGCGAATCTTTTTGGTTTTTTTCAGGCGGGCCATACCACGCTCGACGCGCGCGCGATCTTCCGGAGTGGGGAATAAGCGGGTGAGCGCTTCGACCGGATCGTGAACCATCAGTATCCGCGTGCCGGCGCCGAGAATTTCTCGTTGTTCTTTGGAGTGCAGTAGCCCGCCACTCGAAAGGTCGATCACCATGTCGGCGCGCTTCAGTGTGTCCACGGCAAGCTTCGATCCGGAGAGAATGGCGGACGAAACATTACCGCTGCGCATTACCGGTACCTGCTCGGCCGGCGGTGACGGCATCATCACCGTCATGGTGTCGGCGCCGATTCCCCGCGCCGCGCCATACATGGCTGCTGCGTATTCCTGGTTGGTATCCGGCTCCGTGAGGATGACTAGCGATTCGCTGGGCTTCAGTTTGCAGAGTTCAAACATTCGCCGGAAAAGTGGTACAAGTTCCGCGGTGCGAAAGGCGGTTGCTGTGGCGACGGACATGGCGTTTGTACTCCTTGGTGGTGCGGGATCGTAGGAAGTTGCTGCCGGATAGGCCGAGCCTTAGTTCTCTTATGAACTAAGTTCACCAAGCCGCAGCGACTGTAAGTATATGAGAGCTTTGCACCATGTCAAGCGCTTTCGGTGCGAATAGAAGCGGAACGCCAGCGAAAATCAGTGGGGGAAATCGGCCCAACGACCATGGCTCTTCTTGGGGCGCGACGGTTCGAGGCGTGATTGCAAAACTTTATGACAGCCGGATAGATTCCCGGCCGTCCCATTCGACGCTTTCCGGAATCGAATCCGCAATGCCAATAAACGCACAGTATTCCGTCTTTAATTTTGTCTTCGCGGGTGCCCAGCGATAAGCGGGCGTTGCGAAAAGGCTCCCGCGAGTGACCATTTCCCTGCGTGATTCCACGGTGGGCGACGCACCGAATTCGATCCCACACGTGATGGTCTGCCCATTCCACGGCGGATCGGTGCGGAAATGATTTTCTTCCCATCGGCACAACCAAGGAAAATCGGCGCGGTTCCATACATAACCGAAAACCAGTTTGCTGGAGGGTGACCAGGCGATGAAGTAGGCCCGTTCGTTGTCCGGGTCCATCAAGTGGATCGTAAATCCCGCGGACACCGCGTCTCCTGGGTAAGTGCGCAGGTCAATGACTCCACCGTCTTTTCGAGGACACAAGAATCCTGCAAACTCGGCGCCGGTCTTTTGCTGGCCGCGTCCGCCGGTAAAATCGACGTCATTCACTTTGGATCGCGTGGCCGGAGCACGGAGCTGGCTCTTGCCTGGTTCAATGAACGGCGGGCCCAGCGTTACGTGCTGGGTCCAGGCGATCGGCCGGTCGCAAGCAGAGAGATTTTCGACGGTCTCGGCAAAATGAATCACCGATCCGTCGCCACAGAGGCGAATCTGTCGATCGAATTGAAGTTGGGCGAGAGGCAGCGTGGTTTTCAACGTAATCGATCTTTCATCGCCTCCGAGTTCGTAGGGCGCAACCGATCCCTCTCCATGAACCGGAATACCCGCCGCGAATTCCTCGGTGCTCGGGCCGCCAAATGTGTCCAGACAAATATTATGGCCCATCAAGCCCGAGAGTACGTGGGCTTCATCGCTCGGACCATATTCGGGATGAGTCGCGCGGCGGTAGGCGGATGGCTCGATCGAGGGCCATGGCGGGGTCCACAGCGGATTCACGCCGGTGGCTTTGTGCAGTATCTCGGCAACGTGGCCGCCTTCCGCGGTAACTGTGAGACGCACACTTTCGGTTTCGATGTACGCGGCTCGGCGATTTCGGTACTTTATTTCATTCACGCTACCACCTCTTCCAAACGCATTCGGGAAGCCGGAAACCGCGTGGATTTTCTTCAGCATGGCTGGACTCAGAAGCGACTAAACGCACAGCGGCATCGCTAAAGTCTTCAACGCGATTATGCCAGTGTTTTTGGGAATGGGCCCAGCACCTCAGATCCATCCTGGGTTACCAGCACGTCGTCTTCGATGCGGAATCCGCCCGAGGACTTCACATATATTCCCGGTTCCACCGATGTCAGCTCGCCTTCCTGCAGTTTCGCGACCGAATCTGGAGCGAGCATCGGCGCCGATTCGTGATACCGGAAGCCCAACCCGTGTCCGGTGATGTGTGGAAAGAATTCGCCATAACCCGCATCGCGGATCACGCTCCGCGCGGCGGCGTCCACCTGCGCGCCGGTAATTCCCGGCCGGATCGCGGCAACTGCCGCCTCCTGTGCTTCGCGTACCACGTCAAAGATTTCGCGCTGCTGGTCGGTCGGCTTCCCCGCCACCCGGACGCGAGTTCTGTCGGCCCAATAGCCATCGACGACAACACCGAGTTCCAGCAGCGCAACGTCACCGTTCGCCAATCGGCGAACCGTGGAAATTTCATTGGGACGGTATCCGAATGCGGACTCTTGTGGTCCCACTGCGACCTGCGCAAAAGCTCGCACTCGTGTTGCACCGTTGTAACCAGTGCCTTGGACCATGATGTCCCGCTCAACTTCTGCCGCCAGCTCGACTCCGGAAATACCCACAGCTACAATTCGCTCAAATGTCTTCAGTCCTATCGCGGAAATCTCGCTAGCGGTTCGCAATTTGGCACTTTCATACGGAGTCTTTCTGCGTCGCTGCGCCTGCAAGAGAGCGGAAACATCAACCAGCTCGCCTCCGTCAAATGCCGCGCGAAGTAATTCGTGCGAAGGCGCCGCGGGCACCAGAAGCTCAGCGCTGTTCCATGACGGCGCGACCACTTCAAAACTGGCTTCGTACCCGATACGCCTCCAACCTCTGCCTTTGGCGATTCCCGCCAGAATATTTCGCACCGCCGTTGCCCGATCGGGCGCGCCTAGCACTCCGTGACCGTAGTAGATCGACTGAGCATCCCACAGTGAGGAGCTGGCCTCCGGTTCGTAGCAGTCCGGATTGATGCAAATAACAGGTCCCTGCAGAGGGAAGACCAGCGTGCAGGCGCCGATCATGGGCCAGTAACCACTAAGCAAAAGAACGTTTTCCGGCAACTGGAGCACCACCGCGTCCAGGCGATCGGTTTCCATCGCCTCGCGCATTCGCTCCAGTCGCTGTTCATTGGCCATTGCGCTTACCCTCCCCGAAATTCCTACGCCGATGCCGGTAGTTTGGCTTAGCCCGCGCCGATGAACCCGGGATACAGAGTCATTCCGCCGTCGATGTAGATCGTGGTCCCTTGAACGTAGTCGGCTTGATCGGATGCCAGCCACACCGCGGCGCGGGTGACGTCCTCGGGCTCGCCGATGCGTTTATACGGAATCAACTTGAGCAAGACGCTTTCGAAGATTTCCGGCGAAGTGAGTTTCTCGACATTCATAGGAGTGCGAATCGCTCCGGGAGAAAGAGCGTTCACCCGAATGCGGAGGTGCGCCACTTCTTGAGCGAGGCTCTTCATGAACAGCATCAGACCGCCCTTGGCCGCTGCGTAATTCGCGTGGCCCTCCCAGGGAATGACGTCGTGCACCGAGCTGATGAGAATCAATTTGCCGCAGGCATAAGAAATCGACCGATCGATGCCCTGCTTCTTAAAGAGCCGTATCGACTCGCGGCAGCACAGAAATACGCCGGTAAGATTTACGTCGATGACCCGCTGCCACTGTGCCAGGCTCATTTCATCCACCCGTGCGTTCAATTGCAAAGCGGAGTTGGCAATGCAAATGTCCAGCCGGCCAAAAGTTCTAATCATGAATTCAAACATCGCTTTCACTTCATCTTCTTTTGCGACGTCCGCTTTGAACATCACCGCCTTTCCACCATTCCTGGCAATTTGGTCCAGCGTAGAGCGCGCACCTTCTTCGTCACTGTTGTAGTTCACCAATACTTCCGCGCCCGCTTGCGCCAGGCCGATGGCCATCCCCTGGCCCAGACCTTTACTGGCTCCGGTCACTAAGGCCTTCTGCCCCACTAGCACCGCATGGATCGGCGCCGGGGGCATTTCGTTCGGAGGCGTATATTTGTTCTCAGGTGACATACACGTCGGTCCTTTGCGTTCCGCGTTACCCGGCCGGCACGCGCCTGCGATTATCTACGCGATGGCTTGCCATTTGGTGACGTTCACCACCGCAACAGGATCGTTTTTGGCCCGGTACTCGAGAAACTTTTTGAAATAGCCGGAAGCTACGTGCTCGTCCAGAGCGGCCTGGCTTTTGAACTTCTCGAACAACATAAATTTGCCAGGCTGTTCAGTATCGCGGTGCAGTTCATACGCGATGCATCCCGGCTCGCCCCGCGTCGGAGGCACCAGCGCGCTCAATTGGTTTTCGAGATCTTTCTCACGTCCGGCCACTGCTTCCATGTGCACGTTCAGAATAATAGGGCTGTCGCTCATTTGATCACCTCACGATTGGCTGTCAACAGATTTAACACGAAATGGGGTAGTGAAAAATGGTGGGCCAGATGCCCTGTTGACCCATATTTTTCGCCGCCCCGTTTTACGACGTTTACGCAGCTTGGACCGACTTGTTGCGTCTACCCTATCGCGTCGCCGAAACGCTCTTGGACAGCGAGAACGCAATGTAGGCCCGATGCGGCGGTTCCGCGGTGGGCTGCGAGGGTCCATCTCGGGGAATGTCCGCTGCTTTTCCCGTAGTGGCGCAAACCACGATGTATTCCTGGCCATCTACTTCGTACACTGCGGGAACACTTTCCGAGGCTGCCGGCAAATCATAGGTCCACACTTCTTTGCCGGTATCTTGATCGTAGGCGTGCAATTTACCTTCATACTTCGTGGCCGCAAAGATCAACCCGCCAGCGGTCACCACCGGTCCATTTCTCGGCATCATGACCCCGGTGTTTTTCGCGCCTTGCGCGATTGCAGGGGGTGCATCGCCTAGCGGAATCTGCCACTTGATCGTTCCCTGGTTCAGATCGTAGGCGGTGATGGTGGACCATGGTGGTTTGATAATCGACGTCTGCAGGTTGTACCCCGACCAATATCGCGTGGGGGCGGGCTTTCCATCGACCGAGGGTGGTGGAGGTGGCGCTTGGCGCTCGGCGAGCGCTCCGGGCGCGGCGTCTGGATTTCCCAAATACAGGATCAGGTTCTTGATATGCAGATCGCTGAGATCGGGGAAGGCCGGCATCTCTTGAATCCCGTTCCTCACCACGCTCTTGATTGTAGCCTCTCCCAACGTGGTGGGCGCATTCACCAATGAAGGAATCGCGGGAGGTGCGCCGGCCCGCTCGGCGCCGTGACACCGCTGGCAATATAGGTTGTAGATGGCCTTGCCCTGCTGGGCTGGAGGCACGTCCATCGGGATGTCCCACAGGTTCGGCGGAAGAAGATGCTCATTCTTGAGCAGTGCCGGAATGTTCATCGACAGCACAAACATCGTGCCGGTCGTGGGATCCGATGCGGTGCCACCCCAGTTCGCCCCACCGTGATTTCCGGGCATCTCGATGGTGTCAGTTAGCTCCGGCGGAGTGAACAGCCCTTTGTTCACTGCTGCGTCGACCGTCTTTTTCCACTTGGCGCGTTCATCCGGAGTAAGCAGATAGGGATCTAGGTCCGCGGAGGTGAACGACTGGACCGCGAACGGAGGAGGTTTGACTGGGAACGGCTGGGTTGGCGACGCTACCTCGCCAGGCATTTCCGACTTCGGAACCGGGCGTTCTTCGATGGGCCACAGGGGCTTGCCGGTGACGCGATTGAAGACGTAGAGAAAGCCGTCCTTGCCCGCTTGAGCCACAATCGGTACCAGCTGACCATTGTGATTCACGTCGAGCAGTTGCGGCGCCGCGGTCACATCGTAGTCCCACAAATCATGATGGATGAGCTGGTAATACCAAATCAATTTCCCGGTGCCGGCATCGAGCGCCACCAGTGAATCGGCGTAGAGATTATTTCCAACGCGATCCGCCCCGTAGAAATCGTAGGTCGGTGCGCCCGTCGGAATGTAAACGATTCCGCGTGTCTCATCTAGACTCATCTCGCCCCAGCAGTTCGTCCCGCCGATGTATTTCCAGGCGTCTTTCGGCCAAGTTTCGTAACCCTTTTCGCCGGGATGCGGCACGGTATGGAATATCCACGCCATTTTGCCAGTGCGCACGTCATATGCCCGAATATCCCCGGGAGGTGAACCGTAATCCTCTCCGGTCGCCGAACCCAGAATGATCAGGTCGCCGTAAACCTCGCCTGGCGTGGCAGATTGGATCTGTGAAATCGTCTTGTGATCGCGGCCTAGGCCATCCATCAAGTTCACGCGGCCGTCGGTGCCGAAAGACTTAATCCGTTCGCCCGTTTTCGCGTCGATCGCCTCCAGGTGGCTGTTGAACGGAATTAACAGGCGCTGTTCCGATCCGTCCTTGCTCTGCCAGAAATTGATGCCCCGATGCATTTCCATTAGCGGCACGCCTTCCGAGTGATAGGTCCACAATTCCTTTCCGCTGGCCGCGTCGAGCGCCACGATGGACGTCTTCTTGGCCAGGACGTACATTACTTTCCCGACCACGATCGGACTGAATTCGTAAGACCGCTCGTCGCCTGGGTTGTACGACCACGCCACTTGTAGCTGATTGACGTTGGACTTATTAATCTGCTTCAGCGCCGAATAATGCGAGGCATCCGCATTTCCTAGATACGTGGCCCAGGTGGTGTGAGACTCCGGCGCATCCCCCGGACTGGCCCACGCAGCGACGGCTACGAGCAGCGCCACGGCAACGGCGATCCCCCCAAAATTCTTTCTGTTAAATCGACGTCCTTCGATCGACATGTCGGGCTCCCTATTCATCGAACTCCGGTTTCCGGTGCGCTCACTAAAATCCACGGCCACTAACGAAGTCCAGTTGGAAAGTGCGAGCCCTCTGGAGTTCTTTCGCCCGCACTCCCAACGCCGCACTTGGATGCACCGCCGTTCGCAGGCGTCTTCCGGGCGGTCCAGAGGCGCCGCAGTGAATCGTTCCGATCACCTACTTCATTCCCAGTAGGTTTTTCGGCAGAGCGTAAGTGACGTAGGACCTGTGCACCGTTCCCACACTCGGAGCCTCAGGTCCATCCCTCGGTATTTCAGTTTGCTTTGCAGAGGTTGCACACACGACGATGTACTCTCGGCCGTCTACCGCATACACGGCCGGAACTCCCTCGGACGCAGCCGGCAGGTCCACCGACCACAGCACGTTGCCGGTGTCCTGGTCGTAGGCCCGCAGCTTGCCTTCATCCTTCGTTGCAATAAAAAGCAAGCCGGTGGCCGTTATCACTGGACCATCTCTGGGCAGCATCACACCGGTGGCTTTTAGTTGTTCCGCTGCGGCTTGCGGAGCATCTCCCAGCGGGACCTGCCACTTGATCGTTCCCTGATTCAGGTCGTACGCCGTGATCTTTGACCACGGAGGGCTGATGATCGAAGGCTGGAGGCCGTAACCTGTCCAGTATCGAACGGCGTTGCTGCCCGCAGTCGCAGAGCCTGCTGGCGGTTCTCCACCCGGTGGCAGTGGGCCCGCCGCGCGATCTGGATCCCCGAGGTAAGTGATCAGATCGTCCAGCAAAGCGTCGGTGAGATCGGGAAATCCCGGCATATCTTTCAAGCCGTATTTCACAACGTCCTTGACGGTCCCCGAGCCGAATACGGCGGGAGCACGAACCAGCGACGGAATCGCGGGTGGCGCGCCCTCCCTTTCCGTGCCGTGGCACCTTTCACAATAAAAATGATAAACAGCCTTACCCTTTTGCGCGGACGTTCCGCTGGTAGGAATATTCCAGAGGGACGGGGGCGCCCGGCGTTCATCCTTGAGAATAGCGGGAATATCCATCGAAACGACAAACATCGCGCCGGTCGTCGGATTCGACGCGGTCATGCCCCAGTTCGATCCACCGCGATTTCCGGGCATCTCGATCGTGTCCGTCAATTCCGGGGGTGTGAAAATTCCCTCATTAACCGCTCCCTCCACCACCTTCTTCCACCGCTCGCGATCGCGCGCGTTCAAGATGTAGGGATCGAGGTCCGCTATCGTAAATTTCTGCCGGGCAAACGGTGGTGGAGCGGTGGGAATCGGTTGCGTGGGCGACGCGGCTTCATTCGGCATATGGGACTTTGGCACCCTGCGCTCTTCAATCGGCCACAGCGGTTTGCCGGTCACGCGGTTGAACACGTAGAGATATCCCTGCTTGGAGGCTTCCGCAATGATCGGAATATCTTTGCCGTCATGCCGAACGGTGAGTAGTTGGGGCGCCGATGTCGCGTCGTAATCCCACAGATCGTGGTGGATGAGTTGGTAGTACCAGATCAATTTCCCGCTGCGGGCGTCGAGCGCCAGCAGGCAATCGGCAAAAAGGCCATTTCCTTTGCGATCAGCGCCGTAGAAATCGTAGGTCGGAGCACCGGTGGGAATATAGACGATGCCGGTTTTTTCATCGAGGCTCATCTCGCCCCAGCAATTGGTGCCTCCGATATATTTCCACGCGCCTTTCGGCCAAGTGTCGTAGCCAAGCTCGCCGGGGTGCGGAATGGTGTGGAATATCCACACCATCTGACCTGTTCGCACGTCGTAAGCCCTGATATCGCCAGGAGGCGATCCGTAATCCTCGCCCGTCTCCGAGCCGAGGATGATGAGGTTCTCGAAGACTTGACCCGGTGTGCCAGACTGGATTTGATACATGGTTTCAGGATCGCGGCCGAGGCCAAGCTTCAGATCTACCGAACCGCCATCGCCGAACGACTTGATCAATTCACCGCTGCTCGGATCAATCGCCTCGAGATGATTATTGAAAGTGATGAGTAGCCTCTGATCCGATCCGTTCGGGCTCTGCCAAAAATTGATCCCGCGGTGAACTTCTAGCCGCTGACCCATGCTTTGGGGGTGATGAACCCAAATCTGTTTTCCGGTGGCGGCGTCGAGAGCCACGATATCGGAGTGCTGCGCAATGACGTACATGGTCTTGCCCACAACGATCGGATTGAATTCGTAGGCGCGTTCATTCCCGGTGTCGTAGGACCATGCGAGTTCCATCTTGTCTACGTTGGAGCGGTTGATCTGGGTCAGCGCGGTATAGTGCGAACCGTCCGGGTTACCGAGATAGGTGCTCCACGTGGTGTGAGCAGGCGGAACTCCTTGAGAACTTACCCGAGCGGCGATGCTCAATCCCAACGCTGCGCCCGCCACCATCATGCACAGCCACCCAATCCGAACGCGACGGCCCGGGCTATGCATCGACGCTTCCTATCCGCTTTGCACTCACCGCATCGAACAAAGAAAGAAAGGCCCCTTTCGGTTCCTCCCGAGAGCCTAGGAAAGCTCGCGGGCTCCTGCGGATCGGCAGTGGCGAGCCGGCCAACGAGTTGCGATCCGCGAAAAATGATAATTCGGTCGAAGAATCTGCCAAAGGCGGGACCGAAGTGCCCACGGTCCCGTTTTAACCCTTGCCTTTGGTATTGAAGAAAACGAAAGTTCCCTTACGCGCCGTGGTTAGAATCTCGATCTTGCCGTCCTTGTTGATGTCCTTGGCAAGAATTTGCGTCCCGACACCTGAAGCATTGTGGATCAGCCGGGGAGTCCACTCGACTCCGCCTCCCGGCTTGCGAACCAGTTTGAACCGGTACAGAACGGCCGCGTTGTCTATTTGGTTCTCATCGTAGATGTATCCGTGAGACCACCAACGCTTTCCGGTCACCAGGCATGGCAGGCCGTCACCATCCAGATCCGCTAGATCCAGAGCGTGCAATTCGGTGAATGCTACGGATTTGTCGGTTTCCTCCCAATCCTTTCGTTCCGCCAGCGGGACGGCTGGATCTCCCATGATCAAGTGACGTTTCCAAGTGCTGTTGCCCTGAGAATCTCTCTGTTGTTCGAACCAGGCCAGGCCCGGGCCATGCGCATTAAGACTGGAAATGACATCGGGGACGCCGTCGCCGTTCACGTCGTAGACGAAAATGCCGGCACCACCTCGCAGAAACCATTCTCCCTGGGTGGCACCGAATGACGCGGAATGAAACTTCCACAGGGCTTTCGGCCCCGACGCTGACTGTTCCCACCAGCCGCTCGCGTGAAGGATTTCCATGCGGCCATCGCCGTTCACGTCGCCCACTCCAAAGCCATGAGGACCCCAGCTGCCCTTCTCCGATACCGGCACAAACGTCCAGGGCTTGGTTGCATCGGAGGTATCCGGCTTGGCATATCCCACCTGGCCACCCTGCGCGGTGATCAATTCAAGGCGTCCATCGCCGTCGACATCGGCCAGATTTGTCGTTTCCGCATCGACCGAGGCGAGCACTTTGTAATTGTCCCAATGGCGAAGCTCGCCGCGAGGATTGACAAAAAGATAGGCCGAAAAACTGGGCATCGGACCAAAACCCATGATGATCAGCACATCGGGCCAACCATCTCCCGTGAAATCGTGAACGTGGGCCAGAAAGCAATTTGTATAATTGCCGTGCTCGGCGGGCCCGCCCGGATTGACCGTGGTGGGCGGAAATATTTCCCGAGCGACTTGGTAATCCGGACCGGCATAATAAAATGGACCGGCGACTACTTCATCCAAGCCGTCGCGGTTAAGATCGCCTGCGGCAATCGCTTCGGAATAGAACAAGTCAGTCAACTGCCGGAACTCGGGATTGCCCACGTTCTCCGCAAGCCCCGCTACCCGCTGCGTAAGGTCGTATATCGACAAATCCTTGAAGCGGATGTCCGCTCCACCGGAAACGCGCAAAGCAATTTGTCCGAAATGGCTTCTTTTTTCGGCAAGGTCACCCACGCCCGTGGTGTCCCAAGGGAAGGCGGGGCCGCGCAAAACGACTTCGACTTGCTTCCAGCCCTCCGCGCCGTCGCTGATTCGAATCGGTGGCTCGGGCGGATAGCCGTTGAGCGCTCCAACTGGATCGCTGATACCGGCACAAGCGATCGGCGCGCAGGCACCTGCGGCCATCTGGTGCTCCGCTCCCGCCACGTCGAGGGGTGGGGGTGGTACCGGTCTGCGGTCTAATTCCTTCCCTTGAGAATCTAGGGTGAGCAGCGACATCGCTCCTCGGTGTTTCCCCGATAGCTCCACATAGATGCCCGCCGTTCGGTCGCTGGCCCCTTCGGGATGGGAGAACCGCGACCAATGCATAGGAGCATTGCGAAGCAGTAAGCCTGCTTCTCCACTATTCACACGGAAGGAAAATTTGCAGGCGAAATCCTGCAGGCCGCGATCTAGCACCAGCCATCCCTCGCCCGATCCAAGAATCTCGGCGTCTTTCACGTTCCATTTGCCAGCGCCTTGCGGGTGCCAACCGGTCAAATCTGGGGTATTGAACTGGTACGCCGGCGTCGAACTGGACCTGGCGGCTTCCTGGGGCACCTTGGGCAAGGGGTGTGACAATGTCGCGGGCACCGCTTTCGGCCGAAATCTCCAAAATGGCAACAACGCTCCCAGCGCAGATGAAACTTCCAGGAACTGGCGTCTGCTAGTTGGCATCACTTTACCGCTCCCCTCAAGATCCCGAATCTCACGAGTGATTCTTGCGACTTTCAACCCACCGATCGTTCCGCACTCATACCGATGTTTTATTAATGCCCCAGCCGGCGGGACATCCGCCGGCTGGGAACCTCGCTGGCCATCCAATTTGACCCTAACATCCAATACGTTAGAAATTCAGGCGCAGCCCAAACTGAATGAGCCTCGGATTATTCACCTGGGAAGTGATTACTCCGAATGCCGAATTCGAATTCGCGGTAAATACCTGTCCCGGAGGGCCAAACTGCACGCGGTTGAACAAGTTGAATGCCTCCGCGCGGAACTGCACGCTTATTCGTTCGGTGATCGAGGTGTCCTTCACCAGCGCGATGTCCCAGTTATTGGCTCCGGGTGTGCGGATGGCATCGTCGGTTCGGCTCTCCGTGCCGTACGTAAACGGGGCTGGCTCGGTGAAACAGGCAGTGTTGAAGTACTCGTTCAACTTCGAAAGCGTTGAGCCCGAGATCTTCCTATTGCAGCCAGCGGTGACGTCCGGCCGCAACCCCCCGCCGAAAGAATGGCTAGCATCATTGGCCGCTACGAGGTTCAGCGGGAATCCTTCCTGGAATGTGGCGATTCCATCGAAACTCCAGCCCGACGCCACACGATCCGCCGCGCCTTCAACGTTACCAAGGAACCGCCGTCCCTTGCCGAACGGCAGTGGATACACGTAGCTGATCGTCAGGCTTTGTCGCTGATCGAACATCCCCAGAGCACGCTCACCCCGAAAATTATCGTAGTCCTGATATATCTGCTGCAGCGCGCCGAAATCGGTACCTTCCAGCCAATCGGTGCTGGTCTCGGTGTCTGTAATCAACTTTGAAAATGTGTAGGATGCTAGAATCGACCCGCCCTGATGAAACTTCTTCTGCACTTTCACCTGCAACGAGTTATAGCTGCTCGAGCCCTGATAAGCGGCGGCTTCCACTACGTTTTGATATGTCGGGAAGGGTCGCAGCAATTGCCAGTACGCCACATTGGGTGATGAGAGCGGGCCCGACGTAGATCAACCCGTAAAAGGGGTTGGTCACGTTCTGCAACAACTGGTTACCAAGGGCAAGATCGGAGTCCGGAAGCTGGTTGAGGTTCACTCCGTTGTCGCTATTGATCGGAAGGTGTACGCCGCGCGATGCCGCGTAAGCCGCCTCCACGTTGATCCCGCCGGCGAATTCGTGCTGCAGTGTGAAATTCCAGTTCAAGTAGTACGCCGGATGCCAATTCGCGATGGCCGCCGAGCCGCCGGCTCCGGATACCGAGCTGAAATTCTGCCCGATCAAAACGGTATTGAGGTCGGTATTGCGCCCCGGCGGGAACACCAGACCTCCTGGATAGGGATTGCTCAGGACCGCGGACGGTGTGACGCCATTATCCTCGCTGGTGACCATCGCGTTATTGTAAAGGTTCACCGCGTTTTGGAACGGAGATTCCTGGAAAATGGCATCCGAGGGCCCGTAGAACATGCCGAACGCGGCGCGAACCACGGTGTTTGCCTGCGCCCGGTAGGCGAGTCCGATGCGAGGCGAGACGAGATCAAACTGCTCAGCCTTCAAACCTCTCGAAGGGTGCGCCGGCGTATCGACCAAATCGAACCCACCTTTTAACGGCAGGCCTGTCGGCTGCGCGAGGATATTGGTTTCTTCCGGGTTGAACACCGAAAGCTGATTATGGCGTTCGGTCCAGACCCCGGGAATCTCCCAGCGCAGTCCGGCGGTAATGGTCAGCTTGTTGCTGGCTTGGAAGTTGTCCTGAAGGTAGTAACCTTGGTAGCGCATCGACGCAGCGGTTATATTCGGAGTCAAGATCGCCGAAGGCGTAAACCCACCGCCGGGCGTCGCCGCGCCGAGCAAAAAGTCGGCAATGCTGCTCCCTGTGTTTCCGGGGTTGAAGGGATTTTGCGCCGTAAAAGTATTGTCAAACCAATAATCGCCCGACGGCGAAGCTTCCTGATAGTAGTTCGAATCCTGACGGCGCAGCTCCGCGCCGATCTTCAGGGTATGCCGCCTAAAGATCTTGGTGAGGCTGGGGCTGATCACATAGTTGTTGTTGACGCTGCTGATGATCTGAGTGCCGCCGGTTCCAAAATCTGGAAACGCGAATGCTGGATAAGTCCTGAGTTCAGCAGGCAGCGCATTCATATACGAGGGGAAACCAAAACTGGTCTGGTCTAGGCCAGTGATGGATTTCGGCGGCCCTTGAAAATATTTGAACCGCAGGTAGGAAACCCGCAAGTCAAGAATCGTTGTCGGACTGATGGTGTAGGTGTCGCCCAAAACGACCGAGTCGGTGACAAAATTCTGCGGATCCAGATCGAACCAATAGGTCTGGTTCTGATAGGGGTCTTGGGGCAATTCGTCAAATCCCCACCGCGTGTACCGCGCGAATACCCGCTGCTTTTCGCTCACGTTCCAATCGGTGCGAAAATTCAGCTGGTCGTTGTTACCTCCGACGCTGGCGTTGGTGAAGAAATTGAATTGGTCCGTATTGGCTGTGCCCGGCGTGTTTGGCGCTGCGAAAATCCGGTTACCCTGGCTGAAGTAACTCGCGACCGGGTCGATGCGGTTCGAAGGAATGATGTTACCGGGAAATTGCTGTCGCGTCGGCTGCTGTCCAGCAGCGCAGGGGTTGCCAATTTGACCGCAGGACGAGGTCAAGGGATCGTAAATTGGAATTACGTTTCCGCTCGCATCCCGGTAGTTGGAAAAATCCCCGCTCAACTCCGCTGCGGTTGGCACCGTTTCGAGGAAGGTCTGCCCCTGCCGAAGCGCGAACTCCTCGTAGTTAAAGAAAAAGAAAAGCTTATCTTTCTTGATGGGTCCACCTACGTTCACACCGTACTGGTTCTGCGTGAAAGGCGGGCGCGGCGTAGCGGTGGCGTTGGAAAAAAAACTGTTGGCGTTCAGAACCTTGTTGCGCAGGAATTCATATCCGGAGCCGTGAAATTGATTACCTCCGGACTTGGTGGTGAGATTGACCACTCCGCCGGAGTAGCGCCCATACTCGGCATCATTCCCATTGGTTTGAACCCGGAACTCGGCGACCGCGTCCTGGGTCGGAATCAGCGCGGTCAGGCTTCCGTAAGTCACTTGAATGGGAGATCCATCCAAGTACATCGCGTTTTGGTTCGCGGTTCCGCCGTTAATTTGATAGTTTCCGCTCGCGAAGATATTTTGACTGGTCAGATTCCCCGCCGCTCCGCCTTGGGTCACCACCCCAGGAACTAGCGAAGTCAAGTTGAGGACGTTGCGGCCGTTGAGCGGAGTCTCTTGCACGGTCTGCGCCCCAACTACCTGGCCGAGCGACGCATTTTCCGTTTGCATCAGCGGCGCCGCGCCGGTGACTTCCACCTTCTGATCGACGGCTCCAACCTGCATCGCTGCATCCACCCGCACCTCGGCTTGCACTTCCACCGTGATGGAGGTGCGGGAGTATGTCTTAAAGCCCGTCTTCTCAATGGAAAGCGTGTAGGTCGCGGGAACCAAATTTAAGAAGGCGTAGTCCCCGTTGTCCGAGGTCGTTACGGTACGCCGGAAGCCGCTGTCGGTACCGGTCAGAGTCACTGCAGCGCCTCCCATGGACGATCCCGAGGAATCGGTCACGGTTCCGAGAACGGAACCGTAGAAGGATTGTCCCGTCAGAGGGATCGCTAATAGGAGACCGCAGGCCCAGAGAATGAATACTTTGCAGTAGTGCGAAGCGCGCATCACATTATTCCCCATGGTTGCTCACCTCTTTTTTTAGCGAGCCGACTCGCTTTTGAAGCGGTACGTTGACGGACGGAAACGCCTCACGGAATGCCTTCGATTCACCCCGGGAATTTCGAACGCCCCAAAACGTTCCAGTCAAAATTCCCTATAGAACTTAATTCCCGTTGCTAACTGGTGCGGACTATACTCAGTTCCCCGGGGATGTCAAGAAATTTTGTCTCCGAATCCGATCGGGCTGTCTCGCTCCAGCGAACCAAAACGCCGTGGTTACGAGACGAGGAACTAACCTTTACTGAAACGGCTGTAGCTTGCCCAGGCTCACGATGGCTGCAGCCACGCGCGTTTGACGTCGGGGTTTCCTGCGGAATCCAATCGCTCCATTTGATCGTGACTCAGCACCAGATCCAGCGCCGCGATGTTCTCGGCCAACTGTTCCACCTTGCTTCCCGCGATGATCGGCAGTATCGACGGTTTGCTCTGGCGCATCCACGCGATGATCACCTGATTGGGACTGCGTCCCAGCTCGCCGGATACGGCTTTTAGCTCCGCCAGCCGCGCATCGGAATCCGGCCCGGCGAACTGGGCGGGCAATCCCCGGTCCCCGCGCGCGGAGTAAGCCCCTTGTAGAAGTACCGAATAGCCAATCAGCCCGAGGCCCGTGGTGCGGGCGTAATCCTTTAGGTCTTCGCTGATGAAAATCTGCGGACCAAAATCGGCGCCGTGCCGGGGACGCAGGTACGTGTATCTCTGCTCGACCACCGAGTATGGAGTCCATCCATTGGCCCAGGCCGCGGCGTTTGCTTCCGCAATGCGCCAAACCGCCAGGTTGCTGGCGCCGATCGCGCGCACCTTTCCGGCCTGAACCAACCGATGAAATGCCTCCAAGGTTTCATGGAGCGCCGTCTCCCGGTCGTCGCGATGTGCGTAGTAAAGATCGATGCGGTCAGTCTGCAACCGGCGCAGGCTTTTTTCGCACTCCCGCTCGATTTCGCCCGCGCTCAAACCACCCGCGCATCCTGGATAGTCGAACGCCAGCTTCGATGAAATGATTATCTCATCGCGATTCTTGCGCTCTCTCATCCAAGCTCCGATCGTCGTTTCACTCTCCCCGCCGCTGCAACCAGGCATCCAACTGGAATAGAAATTTGCGGTGTCCAGAAAACCACCGCCCTTGTCGTGGTAGAAATCAAATAATCTAAACGAGTGGGCGCGATCGATCTTGCTCCCGATCAAATCGCTACCCATGGCGAGGGCACTGACTTCGAGCCCCGATTTACCCAGCCGAACCTTGTTCAAGTGCCTGGCTCCCGTAGTTTCGGTGAATCGAGTGCGCTTTAGCGACTATAAGTCGCTAGGTAAGCTCCGAAAATCATCACCACGGCGCCCACGATATGGACCCCGGAGACGCGCTGAACCGGCGAGCCCAACCATCCAAAATGGGATAGCACCATCCCGCCGAGGACTTGGCCGGTCAGCAAAGTGATGAACACGCCGCGCGCGCCAACCTGTGGAATCAGCCAAATAATGGCAAACACCAGGCATGCTCCCAAAGCGCCGGCGGTGAGCAATAAAGGACTGATATTTTTTAGGTTGTTCAGCGCACCGGAATGCCAATTCGTGAGCCCGATCGCGACTGCCGCCGCTGCCCCAATCAACCAGAACACCGCGTTCGCGACGCGTGGGTTCTGCAAGGCGTTGCCCACCACGCTATTCATGGCCAGATGCACGTCCAGGACCACCCCGAGGAAAACGGTGAAGAAATAGAAAATAAGCACTTTATTCATTTGAGCGCTCCCAAGCATACCCCGGCCGCCGGTATGGAGGACGGTGTTGACCACAGACCCTGCGGTTTGGGTTCGAGTGGCACGGAGGAATCCCGCCGCGCTGAAATATCGACCGCTGGCAGGAAGACGGCCTCCCAACATCGGATAATTAAGGACCAGCCGGCCAACGTACGAGCCCCACAGTTCGCCCTTGAACTATTTTCAGGACATTGCGAACGTTCGCAACTATACTCAGTTTCGAACGTAGGTCAAGACCGTTCTTACGGTTCTTGTAGTTGCGCGAGGCCGGGCGGGCGGCGGTACCTCGCAGGTCGTCTTTGATCCGGATATGGCTCGCGCGCGGGAAGTCTGGTGATCCTGTTCAATGAAGGGACAACCGGTGAACAAACTAAAGGTTGCGGTTTTTGGCTTGGGATTCATGGGCCGGGTGCACACCGAGGCGGTTCGGCGTCTCGGCAACGTGGAAGTAGTTGGCGTTGCGGGCCGGACGGCTGAGGGCGCGCGAAAATTCGCCGACCATCTGGGTGTCGAGCGCGCCACCGACAACTATCATGAACTACTCGGTGATCCCGAGATTTGCGCGGTGCATATTTGCACTCCTAACGAATTGCACTTTCCCATGGCTATCGCCGCGATGACCGCGGGCAAGCACGTAATGTGCGAAAAGCCGCTCGCGTCGAGCGTCCAGCAGGCGGAACACATGATCGCCATGGCCAACGAACGAAAGCTCGCCAACTGTACTCTGTACAACATCCGCGCTTATCCGCAGGTGCAAAACATGCGGCGGATGTGCGAAGCGGGTGAACTCGGCGACATATCGGTGGTGCAAGGGACCTATTCGCAGGATTGGCTACTGTATGATACCGACTGGAACTGGAGGGTCGAGTCGGGTCCATCCCGCGCGTTCGCCGACATTGGCACCCATTGGTGTGACCTGGTGGAACATGTCACCGGGCATCGCATCACTTCACTTTGTGCCGACCTAACCAGCTTTCGGAAAATGCGCAAGAAGCCGAAGGGTTCAATAGAGACCTTCACCGGCAAGACGCTAAAGCCCTCTGACTACGCCGAGGTCCGGGTGAAAACCGAAGATTTCGGCGCGATGATCTTTCAATTGGGAAGCGCAGGCAAGGGTTCGCTGACCGTTAGCCAGATATCGGCGGGACGCAAGAATCGCCTTTTCGTCGAGATCTTTGGGACCAAAGCCTCGGCGGCCTGGAACGCGGAGTGCCCCGACGAACTTTGGGTCGGCCAGCGGAACTCTCCCAACCAGATTGTCATCAAGGACCCTTCGTTGCTTCAGCCTCAGGCCTCGAGCTATGCTGACTTGCCTGGTGGCCACAGTGAAGGGTACGACGACACATTCAAGCAGGTTTTCCGGCGCTTCTACCGAACCATCACTGACCGTAACGGACCTGTGGAATATCCCACTTTCGCGGATGGTATCCGCCAGTTGCACATCTTGGATGCGGTTCTTGCCAGTTCGCAAAAAAGAGCGTGGGTTGACCTCGGTCACTGAACACGTTTTCTGGAATCACAACCCGGCAGCGAATGGGCTCCAAAGCGTGTAAACTTCGTACGCATGTCGTGGTACAAAATCCTGCGGAAACAATCTGAGGTGTTTGCGGAATGAAAGTGAAACGTGGCGGTAAGGCGCTCGAAGCTAGCCGCGAAACTGACAAATATCTGGTTCCCATCGTCGCGAAGACCATAGATCTGCTGGATTGCTTTGGGGCAGAAGGAGAATCCCTCAGCCTCAAAGAGATCATCCAGAGGACCGGCCTTCCCCACACGACCGCCTACCGAATCCTGCACACGTTAGTCGCGCGGGACTATCTCAATCAATCCGGCCACCAATATCGGGTGAACCGCCTGCGGAAACGGCTCAAGTTCGCGTTCGCCAACCTTTCCACGCAAATCTCGCTGGCGGTGGACATTCAACGAAGTCTGGAGAAGGCGGCCGCTACTGCCGGGATCGATCTGGTGGTATGGGACAACGATCGCAATGCGGAGAAGGCCATTAGTAACGCGGAAGAGATCGCTGACAGCCGGCCGGACTTGGTCATCGAGTTCCAGTTGTTCGAACAAGTAGCGCCGGTGATCGCCGACATTTTCTCTCACGCGCGAATTCCGCTGATTTCGGTTGTAAATCCCCACCACGGATCGCTGTATTTCGGGGTTGACAACTATCGCGCCGGATATTCGGCAGGCCTGGCTCTGGCGGACTATGCCGCCAAACACTGGCGCGGATTGCCGGACGCCTTACTGCTGTTAGAAAGTCCTCCCGCCGGGAGAACGGTTCAGAGCCGGCTGGTCGGCGTTGTGCGTGGAATCGAGAGCCGCCTCGGCACGTTGGCGCAGAAATCCGTCCAACATTTGGACAGCGGCGGAGATAAAGCAACCTCGCGAGCCGCCGTCGAGGCCTTTCTGAGCAAAAAATCAGCAAAGAAACTGCTGATTGCGGGAATCAACGACGAAGCCGCCATGGGAGCAGCCCAGGCAGCCGAGGGCAGCCGCGCAGGCCGGGACATCGCGATCGTGGGATTCGGGGGAAGCGCCGCCATGACTGACATTGTCGCTAATCCCGACAGCCCCTGCATTGGGACGGTCACCTTCCATCCTGAACTCTATGGGCCCGATCTGGTAAGCTTTGCGCTCATCGCCCTGCGCGGACGGACCACGACGCCGACCCGCTACATTGCGCATGAATTCCTGGGGAAAGAGGCGTTGGCTCTGCGCCGCGCGGCATCCTAAGGATCTTAGGCTTTATCGGGGTTCGGCAGCACAACATCGCGCACGTAGCCCGCGAGTTCGTGGCAGGCTTCAATGAATTGGCGAAGGGTTCGCACCGTGGGCCCAAACGCGTCGAATTCAGCCGGTGACAATCCGTCCACGCGGTAGGAGCGCCCGAAGTCGGGAAATTTGCTGATCAGTTGCTCGAAAATTCGCGCGTCTACCGGCGTGTCGATTCGCGATCTCACCAGCACGTCGCTATCATTAAAACGCATCTGCCACTTGCACGGAGGTGAGATCACCAAGTCGCCGCCAATCAATTCGCTCCAGTGCATGTGGTTGCGAAACGCCGCGGACAGCAGGCGTATTCGGTATCCCCGCTCGCGGAAAACCTTATAAGTGTGCTTGAAGACCGCCACGCCGGCCCATTCCAAATAGCCCGGATCGACAATAACATTCTTCTTTTCCGCTTCCGCTTTCAGCCAATCGTCCAGTCGACCCACCATAATGGTGCATACGGAACTGATGCTGGCGATCTCTTTGCTTTCTTTTTCACGCCGTTTCAAGCCGCGTTCCACCGCTTCGGCCACCGCGATCGACTGTGGCGTGGTGAAACACACCGTGGCGTTGATGCTTATCCCGTGAAAGGTGGCTTCTTCGAGGGCCATCAACCCCGCCTGCGTAACCGGGATCTTCACAATCATGTTCGGCGCGAGCGCGCTGAACCGCTTCGCCTGCTCGAGCATCGCCTCCGGGTCACGGTAATAGCGAGGATCCGTCTGAATCGAGAGGCGGCCGTTCTTGCCGTGTTGCTCATCGAATATCGGTTTAAGCAATTTCGCACGGGTTCGAGAAATCTCCTCCACCAACCTCCAGGCGATCTGGTCTTCGGTAGCCGTGGGCATCTCGCTCGCCAACGCGCGAATGCGATCATTCCAAACTTTCGCTTCCTTCTTCAGCACGTCGAGTACGATCACCGGATTGCAGGTGGCGCCGACGCAGCCATGCTCGATCGAATATTTCAATTCGGACTCCGTCGCCGAATCGTTCCACAGACATGTAGGGGTCGTCTGGGTCATCTGATGAAGGGGGCTTTTATAGGCGGTTTCTCGAAGGCTGGAAGTGGGAGTCATTGCTTCAGTTCCTCCGGCACTGCATGTATCCCATTTCAACTCGTCAACGGGTGAATGGGCCCCCGGCCATCGCTTGCCGGCGGGAAGGGCTACTCAGGGTACATCAAGACTTTCAGCACTTTCTTCTCGTTGATCAGATCGAATGCTCTGCGCCATTGCGAGATCGGAAGCTTGGCGGAAATCAAGTCATCCAGTCGTATCCGACCTTGCGCATAGATCTTCATCATGCGGCTCCAGGTATTCGCTGTGTAGCAAACCGAACCTGCCAACCGCAGTTGTTTAAAGAATATCTCATCGATCGGAAACTGAATCTCCCGGCCGCAAATCCCCACCTGGGTGTATTGTCCCAACGGTCGAACCGCCTCCAGGCAACCGCGTACTGAATCCGGATGCCCGGCGCACTCAAAGACAGCCTCAAACCCGCGGCCATCGGTGTGCTCGCGCACCACATCGGCCAGACTGCGCTCGCCGATGTTGACCGTTTCGGCCGCGCCAAAGCGCCGCGCCGCTTCGAGTCGAGAATCATCACCGGGCGCGCCTGCGACGATCGTCTTCACACCTTCCGCCACCAAAAGCTTCAGGCATAGAAGCCCGATCGGTCCGGGTCCGGAGATCAGAGCGACGTCGCCAATGCGCACATCGGCAATCTCGGTCACCGCTTGAATGGCCGCGGCGAACGGCTCGCTGATAGCCGCCTCTTCCAAAGTGATGTTCGCGGGTATCCGGTACAATTGATCGGGACGCAGCAGAACGTAGCGCGTGAACCCACCATCGACTCCGTGACCCATGCCACGGCGGTTTGCGCAGAAAAGAAAATATCCGGTGCGGCAGTAATCGCAGTGCCCACAGGTGATGGCGGTGGCGCCTAGGCCCGCAATCCGTTCGCCCAGGGTAACGCCTTTCACGTTGCGTCCAACCTCAACCACCGTACCCGCAAATTCGTGGCCGAGAATCACCGGCGGATAATTGCGGAAGGTATCGTGCAGAACGTGCACATCGGTTCCGCAGACGCCGCAGAAGGCCACTTCGATCTTGACCTGACTATCCCCACACACCGGTTCTGCGACGTCGAGAATGTCGACGTTTCCTTCTCCCGCCGCGTATTTGACCAGAGCTTTCATGCTGAACCCAATTCCTCCGATATTCTGCGCGCGGCGACAGCAACGACGGGATCGTGGTCACCCCGGGTGCCAGGGACGCGAAGCGGCGGCCGTGCAAACCGCCATAGTTCTGTAATGAACTATTTCCAAAACAACTGAGCCGGTACTATAATCCCTGCATCTGCGATTGGCAAGGCATCTCATCGAGCCTCGCGCTCGTGATCAATCGTTTGCTTGGCGGACCGTGTCGATCCGGGGCTCCCTCGCAGCTATCAATTTGATAACGGATATTTGAGCGCAGCCTTAGCTCCCAACATTGTATGGATCTCGTGGGCCGCCCAGTCCAGCGCTTGTTGGGAGGTCTTGCGATCGCTGAGCACATCATTGATGGCGGTCTGAATAATCAGCGAAACGGGAGCGGCATCGGGAGCCGTGTCAACCATCCGCTTGGCAACGCCTAATGAGCGGGCGTGCGCCGCTGCGTTGGGAAGTTCCTTTACACTCGGGTCCCTATAAACCGACTTCCTCGCCGAAGCTCCCTTGGCCAACTCCAATCGAATCTGGTTATCAAGCTTTTCCATCCACAATTCAAATTGAAACGCTTCCTTAGGATGCTTCGAGTAGCGCGATACCAGGTAACTCGCTCCAGCGACCTGCGCGATGCGCCCCGCTTTTCCGGCCGGCAGCGGAGCGAATCCCACTTTCCCGGCCACCTTGGAAATTGCGGGATCTTCCACATGCAGCGCCGCATCGCTCCACATGATGCACATGAAAATATGGCCGTCGCGCATCTGCCCACTGGCGTCGTCCCATGTGAAATTAGTTACACCCGGCGGAGCGAATTGTTGCAAGGAATGGTAGTAGTTCGTGGCTTCGACCGTGTCGGGTGAATTGATGATTATCGGACCATCCTGCCACGCGTTCTCCTTTTCCATTACCCCCCCGCCAAAGGAGAACGCGAAATTCAACCATTCAAACCACACTGCAGGGTGGCGTTTCCCCTGAAGCAAGGTACCGTAGAAGCCCTTTTCAGGACGGGTAAAGAATTCTGCCAGGTCGCGATACTGCTTCCAATCGTCGGGCGCCCCGATCTCGTACCCGTAACGCTTGCGAAATGCCGTTTTCTCAGCGGCGTCATCCATCATGTCTCGGCGATACATGACGTACATGGTGTTGGCAACCACCGGATAGCCGTACGGTGTTCCCTGATACCACGAGAGCTCGTGCCAGGCTTTGGTATATAAATCGGATTCAAAGTCGCCTTTCATGCCGCTGGCCTTCTCGAGTTCATCGATCGTGAATATGGACTTGTCGGTCGCAAATTTCCCCAGCGCCGCGCCTTCCTGGAGCACGATGTCGTAGTTTCCGCTCTTTGCACCGAGATCCTTGGTTGCTTTCTCGAGTGCGTCCTTGAATCCGTATTTCTCCACCACCACGTTGATTCCGGTTTCGTGGGAGAAGTCCCGCGCGAGGCTAATAAGACCATCGACCACCGACACCGGATCACCAATTACGCGGATGGTTATCGGATCCTGGGGCGCGGGTTGCGCGAATAAAGGCGCCACACATACCGCCATCATGAATACGGCAGGCAGCGAACAGCATCTCGGGTTCATGGAAAGCCTCCAGCGGTCGGCGAAGTTCTCATATGAACTATTTCCAGATCACGTTGGCGACCCTACCATATTGCTGGTGCAAATGAACAGCGGGAAAACTCGCCCCCGGCGCCGCCAAAGAATCTAGGCCAACTAGTGGGCGTCGCTGTTTCTGGTAGCTTGGTTAACAGGTTTCGAGGAACTGACAATGCCGGCGCGAAGGCGTGCGGTAGACGGAATGCGCGAGAGCATGCGTGCCTGGAGCAGGGCTCGCTATTCGGTTGGGCCCGGCTGTCGAGCCGCATTTGTTGGGTTGTCGCAGGATTTGGTCGAGTTCGTCGTGCCACGCTTGATAGAACTTTGCGTGCCGCCGTCAATCCACTTGACGGCAGCTTAATGAAGGGCAGGCCCCAAATAGCTCGCACAGGTTCCCGCTCATGACTTGGGATTCGGTGCCGATGAGGGTCTCCGCGCCGCGATACGCGCCTCGAGTTTCACCGCTGCTTCCGTGAGCTTGGCCGATACATCCCTGAGAAAAGACGCCGTGCGCCGCTCCGTTTCAGGCGCCACTTCTTCCTCGACGTAGTGCCGGAGCCGGGTGACCTCCTCATCCAGACGCCGACCGATTTCCTCAAACTTGTCCATGGCGGTATCCTCCGATGCTCGCCGAGTAATTCAGGGATTATTCTAACTCTGTTATGCGCGGGATTTCGCGCTTTGGCCAAGGCCGAAGGCGAAGAACATTGGGGACCTGGAATCTGGTCTCAAACCAACCTGCCCGTGCCGTTAGCGCTTTACCGTCCAATTCTCAGAATCTATTCGAGCGGTAGAATCAAGCGGGCATGCGCTCTCAAGTGGAGCCTACCCAACGGCCGCCGATACCTGCTCGACTGGCTTCGCCGGCGCCAAAACGATCAGGGCAATACCGATGATGACGAGCACAGCCACGCCCCACAATTCTCCGCGTGCAATCATATTGCGGAATGCCTGCCCGGCCATAAGCGCGGCGTGGGCAAAGCTCGACCATGCCGTGAAGGCTATCAGGCTGCGATTCTGCGATGGGTTACGCGCCGCCAGTAGCAAGAAAATGCCCAGGGTGACATAAACGCTAAGCATCATCGCCAGCGCAGGTTCTTGCCGCACAAACATCGTCAAGGGATAAACCAACCCGGAAAAGATCAAGCCCACGACCAACAACACAGCCTTCAGTGCACGTTCTCGCCACATGGTATCCTCCTGTCAAGAAACTGAAGTCGTGAAAAGTGCCGTACACGCCACAGTTGATATCGGTTTCGGATCCGTTCCCTTATCCCGGCGCCTTCATATACACAGCAAATTAGCTAAGTGACAACCTTTACGCCACAACCTCCTTCCAGCGGGCCGGTGGCGATGCGCTCCTTCAGCGTCCCACCCCTCATCAACTCCATCGCTAGGAATGGCTGGCCATCGTGCCGGTCGGTCTCGTGAATCGTGGAGAAGTTGGAGTGATTGTGAGCGGAGGCGGTTCGCACTTCCCATTGGAAGCGTGCGAGCGCGGACGGATTGCCGGACAGATCCCTGGGGGGAACTTCAGTGCGACGTGGCGGCACAGTGTGAGATCTTCGGCTTTATAGACCATCCCCATATCACCATTACCCAGGTTCTCCATGACGCCATAGTGCGAGCTGGTTTGGCCGACCATAGCAGGCAGATCGCCCCTGGTGGGGCATGTTAGGCCGTGCTCCAGGGCAAGTCAAACTGAAGAGATCCAGAACCCCTCGCTTGTCTTAAGCAGTGGTGAAACATCGGACTCGGGCCGCCGACCCGCAAAGTCAGCACCAAAAACAAACGATTAAATCCTTCTACACCGATGGTTTGACCAACCGGAGATTGCTCTGTTGCGCTTCGGCTTTGGTCACAATTCAGACCTCAATCGTGATAAGATACCCGCCTCAACCCTTACTTGGGCACCATCCACTCGAGTAATCCCGCAGGAGCGGCCGGCGAGCCCAAAGACTTGAATCCGAAACTTCGACACGGAGTTGTGAATGGATTCTGACCACAATATTCGCGCGCTTGTGCCGCGCCCAGGGGTGACGCCAACCCTGCCTCCGAATTACGCCACCCGGCCCGATCCGCTCGGGGCACCGCACCTACGAGTTCCCAGCCTTTGGGATTATTGGTTTATTTTGTTGCGCCACCGGTGGACGGTGGTGACCGCGACGGTGGTCGCGCTGATTCTGGGGGCGGTGATCACCTTCGCGACCACGCCGATTTATGAGGCGGTGGGACGCATCGTGATCAATCGCGAAGGCGAGGACACCGCAAATCTGAAGAGTGCGAACAGTGGCAGCGATTCCGATTACGACTACATGGTGATGATGGATACGCAGACGCGCATCCTGCAAAGCGACGCGATCGCCAAGCTGGTAATCCGCAAGCTGAATTTGGATTCGAATCCGGCGTTTGCGTGGCGGGACGCCAAGATCGCGGTGCCCGCAGCCAACGCCAGCACCGGAGACACCCGGTACATCGAGCCCCATCGCGAAGCGGCGCTCGTTGGAAAGTTTCGCGGCACGCTGCAGATCGATTCGATTCCTCGCACCCGCCTTTTGGAAATCCGCTTTACCAGCCCCGACCCAACCCTGGCCCCGCAGGTAGTAAACACCCTGATCGACACCTACATCGAGCAGAATTTCAAAACTCACCTGGATGCGTCCACGCGCACTTCGGTCTGGCTCACCCAGCAACTATCGGACCTGGAATTGAAGGTCGAGGAATCGCAGGAAAAGCTGGTTCGCTACGAGAAGGAACACGGCATTCTGGGAATCGACGACAAGCAGAACATCATTACTTCCAAACTCGATGAGCTCAACAAAGAATTAACCGCCGCGGAAGCCGATCGCATGGAGAAAGAATCGCTATACCAGATGGCCAAGTCCGGCGATCCGGGCTTGCTTTCCAATTCCAATCTGGACTCCAGCAATCCGCTTATCCGTCTGCGCACTCAGGAATCCGATCTCCACCGGCAGCTCGCACAGCTCAGCGTGCGATTCGACTCCAGTTACCCAGCGGTGCAAGAACTGAACAGTCAGATCGCCTCGGTGCAGGCCGATATCAAATCGGAGACGGCGCGGATGGCCAAGAAGTACCAACAGGAATATCTTGAGGCGCTCTCCCACGAGAAATTGATCCGAATGGCGCTCGAAAAACAGAAGGGCCAAGCGAACGACCTGAACGAGAGCGCCATCGAGTACAGCTCGCTCAAGAGAGACGTGGAGAGCGGGCGGCAGCTGTACGAAAATTTGCTGGAGAAATCGAAAGAGGCCGGAGTAATGACCGGGCTGCGTTCGAGCAACATTCGCATCGTGGATCCGGCTTCCCTGCCGACCGCCCCGGTGAAACCGAGTATGCCGCATAACCTGATGATCGCATTGCTGGCCGGGTTGGTGGGCGGAATGTCGCTGGCATTCGTGATGGAATCGCTGGACAACGGGGTGCACTCGATTGAACAGGTGCAGATGATCACGACGCTTCCGTTGTTGGCGGTGATTCCGTCGGAGCCGCCGATGAATTCAAACCGTTTCACACTGGAGCCGAACCGGGCGTGGGTGAGCGAACGCATCACCACGGTGGCGCGTCCGCAATCGGAAATTGCGGAGTCCTACCGTGCCCTGCGCACGGCGATCCTGCTCTCCCGCGACGCGAAACTCGCCAAGGTATTGATGATCACCAGCGCCCTGCCGCAGGAAGGTAAGACCACCACTAGCGTGAATCTGGCAGCGGTGCTGGCGCAGCAGGGCTCGCGGGTGCTGCTGGTCGAAGGCGACATGCGGCGGGCCGGCGTCTGCTTGAAACTCAACTTGAAGGCCGAGACGGGCCTGAGCCAGGTGCTGGCTGGCTCTACGCACGTCGATCCGGCGGTGATTCACGTGCCGGGTATTCCGAATTTGTGGGTGTTGCCGGCGGGGCCGGTGGCGCTTTATCCCTCGGAGATGCTGGGATCGGCGCGCATGAAGGAATTGCTGGACGATCTTCGCCGGGAATTCGATCACATCATCATCGACACGCCTCCGGTGCTTACAGTTACTGACGCGGTGATGCTGTCCGCGCTGGTGGACGCCACGCTACTGGTAACCCGTGCGGGGACCACTAGCAAGGCCGCGTTGCGGCGGGTGCGCGAGGTGCTGGATCAAGTGGACGCGCGAATCATCGGCGTGGTCCTCAACGCCATGGATCTGTCCCAATTTGGCCGTGAGTATTATGGCGGCTACCGCGATTCGGGTTATTATTATCGCTCCGGTTCAGCAGCCTCATCGGAGTAGACGTGCAGGCTTCACTGCGCTCTCCCTTGCAAAAACTTTTGGTCAGCCTGGTTTGCCTCGCGCTCACGGGGTTGTACGCCGCGCGGGTGGTGCGCACGTATCTCGCCGGGGTCGCGGCGAATTCCTACCGGGCAGCGGATCTGGAGCGCGCCGCTCGTTTGGCGCCCGGAAACGCGGAATACGAGCACGCGCTAGGACTGCAACTATCCACGTCGCCGGAAAACTATCCCCGCGCCATCACGAGTTTAGAACGAGCCGTGGCGTTGAATCCGCAAAATGGCGCCTACTGGCTGGACCTTGCTTCGGTGTACCAGCTCGCCGGTGAGCCGGAGCGGCAGCGCCCAGCGCTCGAATCGGCGCTCGCCGCCGAACCCAACAATCCGGACGTAGCCGCGGAAGCGGCGAATTATTTTCTGGCCGACGGCGATACCGCGCGGTCCCTGTCGCTGCTCCGGCGCACCCTACGACAAGATCCGTCCGCGGCCGAGTCATTGCTTCCTGTTTTTTGGCGAGCAATCGGCGATCCCAAAATGCTGTTGGAGAAAGCGATTCCGCCGGACGCCGATAACCAATTGGCATTCTTGCACCTCGCTACCACGCAGAACGATCCGGACGCCGCGCGGGCCGCCTGGGAGGGCCTGCTCGCTTCGAAGCAACCGTTCGCGCCGCAGCGCGGCTTTTTCTATTTTGACTATCTGATCCATGACCATGACGTTGCGGAGCTGGAGAGAGGCTGGAAAGAGCTCGGCCGCAATTCCGCCAGCATCGCGGATTACCAGCCCGGAGAAAACCGCATCGTGAACGGCGGTTTCGAACTGCCGGTGCTGAATGCCGGCTTGGACTGGAGATACGAAGCGGTGGAGCATGTGACCTCAAGCATCGAGGAAAACGACGTGCACAGCGGAACGCGGGCGCTGCATTTGTTCTACGATGGAAATGCCTCATACAACGCGGGATGGCGCGAATACGTAATCGTCGAGCCCGGCGCGGCGTACCAGTTCAGCGCCTGGGTCAAGAGCGACAACATTCTGAGCTCTAGCGGACCGCGCTTCAGCATCGCGGACGCCATCACCGGCGTTCCGCTGTTTCTTTCCGAAGATGTGCTCGATACCCATCCCTGGCGGGAGATTCGAGGACGTTTTCAGATACCCGCGGGAACTGATCTGGCGGAGATACGCATCACTCGCGCACCGGCGAACAGCAAAATTCATGGCGACGTGATGATCGACGATATTCGATTGGTTCGCGACGAATCCGGTGATGCGGCGCACGACCCAGCACCCGGACATCCCGACTTGGATCGGAAAGCGCCCCAGTGACCGCTCGCCGCGACGACATCATCGACTCCGTTGCACTGCCGGCTACCAAGAACGACCTCCGGGAGAAGCCCGCGGGAGCGCGCGCGGTAGTGTTTGTTGGTCTGTGCGCGCTGCTCATTTTCGGGCCGCTGGCGCTAGGCGGAGTGGAGGATTGGTCGATCGCGCTGATCGAGATTGGCGCGGCGATCTTGCTGTGCATTTGGGTGGTGACGGAGACTTTCGGCGGTGAAGTGAACGTCGAATGGAATCCGCTGTTCGCGCCGATGCTGGCGCTGGGTGCAGTGGGCGCAGCGCAACTGCTCAGCGGGCATACTGCCTACCGGAGCGACACGGCGTCAGAACTCTGGCTCTACGGCGCGTATGGCTTCATCGCGTTTCTGGCGGTGCAACTGCTTTGGAACTCCCTGCTGGTGCGCTTTGCCAGGATAATGGCGATATTTGGCGGGGCCTACGCGCTCTTTGCGGTGCTGCAGGAATTCACCGCGGGCGGCAAGATGTACTGGACCGGCGCGGCGCTCAACTGGAATAGCTACGGAAGTTACGTCAATCACAATCACTACGCGGGCTTGATCGAACTGCTGATTCCCTTCCCGCTGGTGCTGGCGCTGCGCGGATTTCGCCGGGTCGGCGCGGGAGTTTGGCTGCTGCGGCTGCTGGCGGCGGTATTGATGGCGGCGTCGGTGGTGCTGAGCCAGTCGCGCGGAGGAATGTTTGCGCTGGGAGCGGAGCTGTTGTTTCTGGCAATTGTGTGGGTGCGGCAGTTCTCGCTGCGAAAGGCGGCCGCGGGAGGCGTGGCATTGGCTGCGGTGACCGCGATGCTGTTGGCATGGATCGCGCCGGAGCAAGTGGTGAGCCGTCTGACCGATACCCACGACCCAGCACGATTACTGATCTTGCGCGATAGCGTGCGGATGTTTTTGGCGCACCCGATTGTAGGCAGCGGTTTTGGCACTTTCGCGAACGCGTTCCCGCACTACCGCGTTTTCTTCGACGGATTTTTCGTGAACCACGCGCATAACGATTACGTTGAGTTGGCCCTGGATACTGGGATCGTGGGATTGGGCATCGCGATTTGGTTTGTGGTGGTTCTCTATCGCGAGGGATTTCGTAACGTGCGGCGCGCGCGAATGTCCGAGCTGGCGTTGATTAGCACCGCGGCGCTCACGGGCTGCACGGGACTCCTAGTGCACAGCTTTTTGGACTTCAACCTTCACGTCCCGGCGAATGCGGCTTTGTTTTTTGTGCTGTGCGCGGCGGCCACAGCTAAGAACGGCCAGCAGAGATCGGAATCTGCTGAAGGCGAGGCACGGAAATTATTGGGCTCCGAGTATGCGGCGGGAAAGTTATCGCGTGGAAGGTAGAATCTTGCAGTATTAAATTCCGGCAAGTCTCGAGCGCAAAACTTCGAGGGATATTTCTTCTACGGTTGGAAGCCGAAGCCGTCGTGTTCGCGGCAGCGGCAGTCGCGGTCAGGATCGGGATCGCCGCCATGGTTGCCACCGCCATTGCCGCCACCGTTCCAGCCACTGCCAGAGCCGTTGTTCCCACCACCGTTGCCGCCGTTATTCCCGCCACCGTTGCCGCTATGGTCACTGTTGATATCGTCGTGCGCCTGGTCATCCCATCCGTGACGAGGAGGGGGACCAGAAGGATGGCAGTGGTGCGTGGGAGATTCTGGGGGACGCTTGCAGCGGCGCGGCGGGCAATTCTTGTTGTTGCCCAAAACTGAAAAACTCAGTGGGTCCTTCGGCTCCGGGATCTTGTTGCCGGTGGAAATTCCCGACGACCCGAACTGCGACGCGGAGTCACGAACTACTGAATTGCCTGCTGCGAGTTGAACGGAACCAGCCGCATCGGCGATGGCCACCGAGCCGGTCGCGGCGGTTACTTTGGTGCCGAAATCTCCGCGTGTAATTTCAAATTGCGATGCCGAATTTCCGGAGACTGGAGAAATCGTCAAGGCACCGGTTCGCGCGGCCATTCCATTCAAGGTGGTGATTACGGCGCTGTTGCGCAGCACCATTACCTGGCGGGTGGTGTAGACGATGGTCGAATCGGAGGCCATCGCTACCTGCGTGCCTTGCGAAATGATGGTGGCAGTCGCGTCGTGGCCCGTAACGATTTGATCACCTACCAGGACCGGAACTGGGCGCGTAGCAGGAACATCGTTGACGGTAACCGAACCTGTGGGATGGAGAATCGCGGTGCGCTCGTCGGCGCGCGCAGATAAGGAACCAATTAGACACAATAACGGAAGTGCCAATCGGAGGCATGTCGCAAAGTGAGAAACTACACGCCGATACACCATTAGTGGCTGTGCGCTAAGCATCCGAATCACTCCATCAGACGACAGATCGACTGGGTGAAAGTGATTATATATGAAGGCATTCCACTGTCAACTAAGGACTTGCAAAGGGGTTCAGCCCAAGAGGCAGCGAGGTCAGCCCTATTAATTCCGAGACTTTAACATGGGCGTTACGCGGGTGTAATGTGCCAGTTTGGCTGATTCCGGCGCACTTTGGGCCGAAAGGCCGCCCCTGATGTGTCCGTCCGGCGGTCGCGCCGCACCCACCCTCACTGTCCTTATCCTTATATATATCGATATCGTTAAAACGGCAGCGATAAGCAGCATTTCGGGGCGATTCTGGGTCAGAAGGCGGCGACGCTTACCAGCGTGGCGGCTTGTATGGCGGCTTCCAGGGTTCGGCCCGCCAGGATTTTGCCGGCGCTGGACGGAACTACCAAAATGTCGTCGGGCTGCAAGGCGATGTCTGGGGACTTGGCCTGCTGGATCTTTTTCAATGGGACTGGCACATCGGTTAGGCCGGCAGGCGCTTTGCGGAGAATGTGCGTGCCATTCATCTTAGCGGTGCGGTTGGTGCCGCCAGCCAGGGAAATTGCCTGCATAACCGTGAGCGTACCGCGGTCCATCAGAAAAGCGCTGGGGCGGCCGACGTCTCCGATCACATAGGCGATGTCTGCCTTCTGAACGATGATGGTGTCGCCGGGGTAGACCTGAACGTTGTCTTTGGCGTTGTCGGCCAAACTGCGGGTCATCGGGATGGTGACCGAGTTCGTGGGGTCGGTCCGGTGGGTGATCACGATTCCGTGTCCGGCTTTCTCGGTGAGGCCACCGGCAATGGAGATCAAATCGAAAAGGTGCTGCTGGCCTAAGACCGGGTAGATGCCTGGCTTGGAGACTTCGCCGAGAATGCTGGCGCCGGCCGCAGCATATTCGTCAACGAACAGCGCCACGTGGGGATCCTTCAAGTAGTGGCCATCGGTGAGCCGCGCTTCAACTAATTCTTGAGCTTCTTCAATGGTGAGACCGGCGACGTGGACGTGAGAAACCAGGGGAAGATACAGGTCGCCATTGGTGGCCACGCGGGTCTTGGTGCTCAGTTCCGGGACATTGTAAACCGTCATTTCTACCAAGTCGCCGACGCTGAGCTTGAGGGTGGGGTCGTTGGATTGGAGCGGCTTGGCGTCAGCTGTAGCGCGGTCCGGCGAGGCGGGCGCGACGGTGGCCGGGGGTTGCTCCGGAGTCTGCGCCAAGGAGCGGACGGGCAAGACGAGCGCAAAAAAGCACGCAGCACAGAGGACGACACCGAGTCGTGACGAGGTCTTACGCGGTCGATGCGATTTGCATGTTTTCATGTGCCCAGTACCCAAATTATATCACGCAGAAGCAGGCGGAGAGGGGTCGTGGCCAGCGAGGTGCAGGAACGAAGAGAGGGCACGGACGACGTCCGTGCCCTCTAGTAAGCGGTGATGCCGACTACGCGTCCGTAGAGTTAAATCCTACGGCCCGGAAGTGTAGGTGTATTGGTTGTTAATCCAACTGCCGCCCACGTAAGTGTACAACGTGACGTATATGGTCGAGCCATTCGCCGGCAGGTCGGTCACGGTAGCCGACTGTGTATTGAGGCTGCCGGATTGGTAGAGGTCATTGCCTCCGGGTGCCGAGGAGCCAACGTCAATCCACCACGCGGTGCCCGCTCCCGCAGTCCAGGTAAAGGTTATGCTGGTTCCGCTGGTGGTTGCTCCGTTTGTCGCCGGGTTGGTCATCACGGCTGCAGCCGATCCGCCGCTAAGCGCCGTGTAGGTGTAAGAGTTGCTGACCCAGTTGCCGCCAATGTACGAGTACAGCGTGACGTAGATGGTGCTGCCATCTGACGGCAGGCCGGACACGGTGACGGAGGTCTGGGAACTTGGCAGGCTGCCCGACTGTTCGTAGTTGTTTCCGCCGGCGGTGCTGCCCATGTCGATCCAGTAGTTGGTCGGCGGGGAAGCGGGCGTCCAGCTAAAGGTAACGCTGGTTGCCGTTAGCGTTGTCTCGGGCGTTGGAGTGGTGAGTACCGCCGCTGCGGACGACGCGCTGAAGGCGGTGTAGGTGTACATATTATTCACCCAACTGCCGTTGACCAGCGAATACAGGGTTGCGTAGATGGTGCTGCCGTTTGACGGCAGACCGCTCACCGTGGTCGTCAGAGCGGTGCCCAAGTTGCCGGACTGGTAGTAGTTATTACCACCGGCGCTGCTACCGAGATCCAACCAGTAAGCGGTGGAATTCGATCCGGCGGACCAGGTGAACGTTTGGGTGGTGCCCGTCAACGCCGAGTTGTTAGTCGGTGACGACATCACCGCAGCAGCGGCGCCGGCGTTATACGACGTGTAGGTGGCGTCCACGTATAACCAGGTGCCGTTAACTAGGTACCACAAGCGTGCCCACACCGCAGAACCATTGGTAGGCAAAGCGTTGTAGTTGAACGATGGGGACGTCAGAACGGTGCCCAGGTTGCCCGACTGGTAGTAAGTGTTGCTGCCCTGGGTGGGACCGATATCCAGCCAGTACTGAGCGCCATCCACCGGGAACCACTTAAACGTCGTGGTCCCAGTGGCCGGAAACGTGGTGCCAGGGAGTGGGAAGTAGATCCCAACATTGTTGCTGGTACCGGCGGTATTGCCCGTATATACCGTCATCGCATTGGAGGTAGCGGAAGTGTAGTTGACGTCGGTGTACGATGCTGTGATGACATGCGTCCCGGCAGCCAGTGAGCTGGTCGAGAACTGCGCGTTCCACAAGGCGTAACCACCGTCTCCCTCACCAACGATGGTCATCGGCGCTGTGCCAATGGCAGTAGAAGATCCGCCGTTGTAAGCGTCGAAGAACGTCATCACTCCCGAAACCGGACCGTAGGCGGTGCCGGCGCTCGGGCTCGGTGTGAAGATCGCCGCGAAGGTATAGTTCGCTCCCGCTTCGGCCACCTGTTTGCCTGAGAGTGTAACCGTGCCCGCGCCTTTGGTGACTGTCTCCACCAGCGTCGGGCTCGTGCTGGCAGCCGCAGTCGTGCTGGTACCACCATAGGTGGCCACCAGACTATGCGCGCCGCCGACAAAAGCATAGCTCGCTCGCAAGCTTGAACGTTGCCGTATGGGCAGTGCCCACCGTACCGGTTCCAAGCACCACACCGTAGGTGGCGTCGTAGAACGTCACGGTGCCAACCGTAGGTGCCGTGGGGCTGCCCGTCACGTAGCGGTAAAGGTCGGCCTCCCTCCATCGTCGTCGGGTTGGCGCTGGCAGTTAATGCGGTGGTGGTCGCCGTATTTGTGCCCACAGTGACAGTCGCCGCCGCAGTCGTCGCCGAGTTGTAATTGCTATCACCGTTATAGGTTGCGGTAATGGAATTGGCGCCCGGTCGTCGTGATGCCGGTGGTCGAGGAAGCGAGCAGCACTGCCGTTCCCGAATATGCATAACCCGGGAGGCCGGAGGTCCCCGAGGGGGCAGTATAGGTGACGGTGGGAACAACGCTGGCCGTCCCCAAAGTAGTGGAGGTCGTGGTGTCTGTGAAGGTTACCGTTCCCGTCGGCCCGGAGCCCCCTGGAACCGGCTCATTAGATGCGAAGCGCGGTCGCTGGAAGAGTAGCCGTGAGCTGATCGGCAAACCCTGAGGTAATCAGGGTCGCACCCGCAGCCAGGGTTGGCGTTATCGTGAGCGGTGTGACTGTGATCGCCGCCGGCGTGACCGTCCCGGGGGACTGGAAGGTTGAATCCCCGGAATAAGTGGCGCTGATCGAGTGCGTGCCACCAATCAGAACCGGGCTAGTAGAGAACATATAGTCGTAGATGCATGAGGAACTCGGGATCGACCCTGCTAGTAGATATCCGTTGCCGTTCGGATCCAGCGTTTCCGTTGCAATGGTGGTCGTGGGACCGCCGTTGATCGAGTCGGTGATGGTCACCGTCCCTGTCGGCACGCCATACCCGAAGCGCCAGCTACGGTAAACTGCGATACCAGACCAGTTCTGGCCATAGGTAAACGTGGTTTGGGTGTTGAGCGTGCAGGCTGATCCGTTGAGGAGCCGCGGCGTAATCGTGATTGTGACGGGCTCCGGGCTAATGGTTACCTGCACCGGCGCCGAAAGGCTGGAGGCATTAGTGCCGTCGCCGCCGTAACGCGCGTAGACATTGTACGTGCCAGCAGGCAGAGTTGCTGAGGCTGTCGCTGTAGTTGCCGCCGCTCAGGGTGGCAAACGCACCGGGCGCGACAAAGGCGTCGGTAGTCAAATTCACCGGAACGCCAATTTCTCCCTGGCTGACAATGAAAGCCACGTCGCCCGTCGGTGATCCCGACGAAGAGACGGTTCCGCTCAGCGTGATTGGCGAACCGTGCGGAATGGCAGATGTGCACGGTGCGCAGGAGAGATTCAAAGTGGTGGTGGTGCTGGTAAAGACGACGGTGTTCCATTGCGTCGCCAGTTATAGGCGTTCACCGATCCCAAACCACGTAGCCAAGTCGAAGCCCACACCGGTCGCCCAACCGATCTTCGTACCGGAGGAGCTGGTGCAGGTTGAAGTGCCGCAGATGTAGGTGTTTCCGGCCTGAATATCCTGGAAGACGCAAGTCGTCGCGTTCGCGTCGTTGGGTGGAACCAGAGCGGACGCGGCGCAGGTGGAGTCGTTCTGCGCTGCCGCCAGCCCATAGTAAACGTATCCGGGCATGCCCTGGCGTCCAGTGGGATTGCCGGGTTCGGGGTTGTTCACGGCGTTGTAATTGTTAATCAGCGCCTGAATGCCAGCCATGCTGGGCGCGGCGACGGAGGTTCCGCCGACGAGTCCGACATCCACCAGTGTGTTTTGGCCAGTGCTGTTGGTGGTGAATTCGCAGACTCCTTCACTACAAAATAAGGTGGCATCGTGACCGTCGTCGGCGTTCAACGCGAAATCGGGAGTCAAACGGTGTGGCACTCCCGTGACCAGAGGCGGCTGTATGCTCCATCGGCCCGAGGGTTGCCGTTCCAGTCGCAGTCGTTCCCGAGGTAGGAGCTCCGAATGCAACGGTAGGGGCTACTGTGCAGTTGAGGCCCTGTCCAGCAGTCACGGTACCGCCCTGCGTCCCGTAGTTGAAGGTAATCTGCGCCAGGCCGCCGGTGGTTGCCACCGAACCTCCGCTGATGGCAGCGGTGGCTCCTGACGTGGGCAGCGTGGTGCAGGTTCCGCCGGTAAAGGTTACGGTGGTGGTTGCGCCAGTGTAACCGCTGCCGGGGTTGGTGACGGTCACGCCTGTGACCCAATAGCCGGGGTTCTCGTTCGTAATGCTGCCGCCCGAACCTGCCAGATAAGCGATTCCGGCGGGATCGGTTTGCGATACCAGCACCGGCGAATTCGCTCCCTGTTGCCACGAAGGCCTCAGGTAGTAGGCGCTGACGCCGCCGCTGCCCGACCACAATCCGCTAAGGTCGCTGGTGGGATCTGCATTCACGTTGGACCCTTTCGCTTCGTTCCAAGGGTATCTCTGGGATGTATTCCAGCGCGGAACTCAGATAATAACCATTCGTCGTCGCACTCCAGTATTTGGCGAAGTTGGACTGGCTGCAAGCAGGCCCAGGCGTCGGGCATTCGCCGGTCAACTCCGTGCCGCCGACGGCGATGCTGTAAGGCGTGGATGCTTCCGCCGGCCGCGGCGTAGCCTAAGACTTCCAGCGAATCGTTTTGATCGTCGCAACCCGCGGGGCCGTTGTCGCCGGCGGCGATGAAGACGCTGATGCCCTGCGCGGCCGCCTGCTCGAACGCCTGATTGTTGAACTCATTTCCGCCGGCGCCTTCGTTCCACTTCGCAGTCGCCGTAGCTGATGCTCATGATGTCGGCGAGATTGTTTTCGACGATGTATTCGATCGAGTTGGTGATGCCGTCCACCAGGAACGTGGGCGTGCCAATCACGAAATCGACATGTCGCATTGGGCGCCATGCCGCCCGAAATCTCCACGTCAAGATCCGATTCGCCATCGTCGCCCGGCTCGATGCCGTTGTCCTGGCCCGCATGAATGAAGATCGGATCGTTGGCGGGAAGATTGAACAGCTGGCGGTAGCTCTTGCACGTCGCTCATCAGAATGTCGGAACGACCCACGATGGCGATGGTCGCCCGTTCCGTTGATCCCCGCAGCGAGCAGAGGCGCGGTGTTGTAGATGGTGGCGAAGTCCGCCGGCGCGACGTAATGGACAGAGCTGCTGGAAGTGTATTTCGGGCCGAGCTTGATCATACTTATTGCGATCGAAGCTGCCCTTGCGGAAGAAGTTATGCAAAGCTGACGCCGGCGATCACCTTGCTGAACGCCTCGGGAACGGTAATCTCGCTGTTGTTGGAGACGTGGGTTTCGCCGTTGCCCAGCTGGTAGGTGTGCATCTCGGTCTGGAAGGCCTGCTCGATTTGGCCGGTGGTGCCGCTGAACTGGATCACCCTCTTGCTCTTGCTGACGTCGTCCACGGTGAAGCCCTGCGAGGTAAGCCAGGACTTAATCTTGCGCGATGTCGGCATCGTCCACGCCGAAGTGTGCGCCGAATTCTTCCGGCGTGACCCACTGATGGTAGTTCGCGGTGCGCTTATCCTGCTGCTCGTCGATGACCTTGCGAATTTCGCGCTTTTGCTCCTCGCTCGACCGCAACACCATGATCATGCCGGGAGACGCAGTGTTGGGATTGATTCGGCCCAGATCTTTTGCGGTGCGCAGCGCACCAGACACGTGGCCGAAAGAGCGTAGTCCGTTTCGAGCATTGTCGACTCTTGCAGTGACGCGCGCCACTGGGACTGCATTGGTATGAACATTGGCAAACGTCGCCAGCGGGGACAACAGCAAAAGGCAGACGGCAAGACGCACACCCACACGTACATAGCTAAATAGTTTCGTCAACTTTTTCCCCCCTGCGAATATCATATGTTTGAGCTCTAATTTGTGGATAGGCTCGCATTCAAAAGCTGAAAGCATGCGATTAACGATCGAAATGCGAATTTGGGGTTTGCGTCACTTTGGAGCCGGACGCCATTGAAGATCAAGACGGGCTGCGAGTCAAGTCTTATTTTGAGATTAATCCGAAAATTCGTATCTTTTTCGTTGTAAATCTGAGCTACGTGTGGAAAATCCGACCGAATCTCGGAATTAGAGGCTCGGGGAGACATGAATCGACTACTGTGAGTGCGCTTTCTGCTGTAACTGCATCTAAACTCGCCTGCACTCTAGAAATGTCGCCGGTATATCTGCCTGGATCACCC
>CAVRXT010000006.1:0-221066 GCA_963725285.1 uncultured Acidobacteriota bacterium
TACGCGGAAGTGCCGTCCTGATATTGAGCGACAACACCGTTAAGGGCTGTCATTTTGCAGCCTGGGAGCAGCCCGAGTTCTTCACCAAGGAGCTTCGCTCCAGTCAAAAGTAGAAGAGGAGGGTTTATGAAACGCGCCGCCATTGGATTGCTGCTTGCGTTGGTTGCTGGCGCCGTGCTCGCCTCAACAGAAAGAGTGCTAGATCAAACGGATGGAGGAGGCGCTCCCATCTACGGTGTCAAAATCCCTCCTGGATACCGGGATTGGAAATTAATCTCGGTGGCCCACGAAGAAGGCAAGTTCAACGATATTCGCGCGATTTTGGGCAACGACATTGCGCTCAAAGCTTACCGGGATGCGCAGATCCCATTTCCCGACGGCACGATGATCTCGCGCCTCGCCTGGTTTTACGTTCCGTCGGAACAAAACAACAAAGTATTCGGTCGTTCCCAATCGTTCGTTGCCGGACCAGCGCCGGAGTGGTACTTGCAGGTGATGGTCAAAGACTCGGGGAAATATGCCGCGACTGGCGGATGGGGATTCGCTCAATTTGACAAGGACGGCAAGGTTGCCGAAGTGGCTACGATCCAAACCTGCTTCCCTTGCCATGCACAGGTCAAAGGCAGCGACTTGGTCTTCACCCACTATGCACCGTAAAACTCATGCAGGAGAGAGAAAAATGGAAGACAACACGTTAGTTCAGTCAAGCTTTTCGGCGACAATCAACGCACCAATTGAAAAAGTAGATATTCCTTCCTGGTGCTTCAACTTGCCGGAGTCCGAGTACCAGGCCTGTTCTCCAGCACACTGCTCTGCTGGCGCAACCACCTCACCTGACGGTAGGCGCATGTCCATCAACCTCGAAATACTGGGTGGAAGCCTGGTAGTGCAGCATTACATCGAGAAGATCGGTGAACCCCATCATCTGAAACTGGTTTCTAACTCAGACATCTTCACGCCTTCGGGCCGCACAAAGATCGGGGTGATCTGGGACTTGAGCGTCAAGAGAATCGACGACAAAACTTGTGAATTCACTAATACGCCAGCCAGGATGCACTCGTGAGGTTTAACACCATTGCAGAGGGGTAATTCGGTGAAAGAGGCGGTAAACAACACCGGACCACTCGGCACACCGCGGGCGGTATCCGTAAGAGACACCTTAGGCGTCGCGGCCAGCTTGCGTCTGCACTGGCCCGAGTACTTGATGGAAGCGGGCGAAATGAGTCTGTTTATGTTTTGCACTTGCTCGTTTGCCACACTGCTGCAGCACCCCGCTTCTCCAGTCAGGCATATTTTCGTCAGCGGCATCGTCCGCCGTTCGCTCATGGGGCTGGCCATCGGCGCTACAGTCATGGCGCTCACCATGAGTCCCTGGGGCAAGCAATCCGGCGGACATATCAATCCCGCCATGACGTTCGCGTTCTACCGGCTGGGAAAAATCGCCCCTTGGGATGCGCTGCTTTACGGAGTCGGGCAGTTCTCAGGGGCAACGAGCGGCGTTGCGCTCGCAACATTTTTGCTAAGAGGCGCTCCAGGGGATGGCACGGTTCGTTATGCAGTCACCGCCCCGGGCGAGTACGGTGCCGCCGTCGCGTTTGCAGCCGAGCTAGCCATCTCTTTTATCCTGATGATCACGGTGTTGCTTCTGACGAACCACGAAAGGTTGGCGCGGTACACGCCGTATTTTGTGGGTTCGCTCTATGCCGTGAACATCACGTTTGAAACACCTCTCTCCGGAATGAGCATGAACCCCGCGCGAACCTTTGGCTCCGCCGCTTACGGAGGTTATTGGCACACCCTCTGGATCTATTTCATCGCACCGACCATCGGAATGCTCGTCGCCGCAACGGTTTTTCTTCGGGCTCGTCACGGCAAGCCCCCGTACTGCGCCAAGCTGCACCACGCCAACGACAAGCGCTGCATATTCGATCACGGATCTTGAGAGCGAAGCTTGAAATCTGGAACCAGAGGAAAAAGCCGATTGCCGGGCTTAGAGGGCAGATGACCTTTGCCGGAGGCCGACAGCGAAGGGAGCGAATTTACTGGAGTGAGCCAGTGTGCCACATTCGGCGCTGGGCTATCGACCGCCGGAAGAGTTCGAGCGAGAGGCAAATACCGGGGTGGACTCTGCTGGAGCAACAATGAGTTTTTTCAGGCATGAGGAGATCTATGTAAGCGTCTGGTTTGAACCGTCCAGACGGTTCAAACCAGAATCAAACCAGACGCTTACGACCAGCCAGATATCGTCGTGAACTTCTTTGATGCCGACAGCCTGTCCGGCAAAGACCGTGCTGAAATTGATTTTTTTGCGGCCGAGGCAGATACGGCCGCAACGAGTGACGACAACGATTTTGTCGTGAAAAGGATAATCGATATCGGGCAATCCTTGGTAGGGGAGGGTGGAGGGTTGATAGACCTCGGCCGGGCACTTCATGTCCAGAGCTTCGTGAGGACGTTCCTCATTGAAGATTTCAATAAGGTCATCAAACCTGGCCTGCCGTTGAAGGAAGTTCAAGCCGGCCGGTTTGGTGGTTTCTTTTTTTAGAGTCAGATGCATGCGCTCATGACGGCCATTTTGCTGGGGATGGCCCGGCTGGATCCGTTCGATGCCGATCCCGAGCCTGAGCCACCAGACCGCCAGTTTGCTCAGGTTGAACAAAGCGTGAGCGGAAGCGAAGGGAACACCGTTATCGCTGCGGTACTTGGCGGAATCCGGTGCCTTGAGAGGCCGGGTCGCCTCAGCAATGATGCGTATGGCATCAGCAATTCGTTCAACAGGAACGGCGCGGTAGGTCGGAATCGCCAGAACATTTGTTTCCTCGGTGGCGCTTAGGATGTTTGCCTGAAGAGCCTCAATCTGGCTTTTGTTATTGATCGTCGAGTTGTCTTCAAGAAAACTGATGATGATGTACTTAGCTCGAACCAGGTACGCTCCGACAACCTTCTTCCACTCTCCAGACTTCAGTGCACCATCATCTAGGGCTTCCAGGTGCGTTCGCAGCCAACCTTGATCGAGCCAGCCTCGATGTCCTCAAGCAATAGCGCCCATCGATGTTTTGAGTTTGACTCGACAGACTACCCTTAACTACTCTCTTCGGTGGGTGGCGTCGGCTTGCTACCCTCGAAGAAGCGACACTGTTTATTCGAGGGAGTACGTTCTTGCGGACATTGGCGCTGTCGGCTGCTCTAATTCTCACCTCGGTCATCGGCCACGAAGTCGCCGTCGTTGCACAAAGCTCGGTCGGTCAACGCAAGCATGTTTCCTTGGCCGATCTCTGTGTTAGCGAAGGAGCGATCACCTCTTTGCCCGCCGACCGTCTCTTGGTTACCGATCCGAACGTCCACGCAACCATGAACCAGGAGACGCCGCAGGATATTGAGGCGCGATTTGTGTACCTGGGACCCGCAACACAGAACGAAAAGCGATCCTCTGGTTCCTATGGCCACCATCAATTTGGGTTTGAGATGCTCGCCCAGGACGCCTGCAACCTGGTGTACGTCATGTGGCGTCTGGAGCCCGAGTCAAACATCGCTGTCTTCGTGAAAAGTAATCCCGAACAGCATATTCACGCCGAGTGCGGCAGGCGCGGAACCAGCACCGTCTCGCCTGAGCACACGCGCCCGCTACCACCGGTTAGGGCTGGAGAACGCCTGTCTCACGCTCTACGGGCTGAAATCGAAGGCCGCAAGCTTCTGGTCTTTGCCGACGGGTTCCTGGTCTGGCGCGGAGTTTTGCCAGCCGAAGTTCTCAGCACGCACGGTCCCGTAGGCCTTCATTGTGATAATGCTAAACTGGAGATCAAGCTCACCGTCGCGCCGCCTACTGCAGGAGCTCCTAGCTTTCCCTGCAGGTGAGAGACTCCCATCCTCGGACTCAGCGATTTCAAGTTTGTTAAATCAACGACATGCGGGTAAAGGGAATGCCGGGTTTGTGGGCAGAGTGGAGACCGGGGACCCATTAGGTTCCAAGCTTTTCGAGCAGCTTCGCGACAGCACTGCCCGCTTCAACGGGACCTCCTTCATTGCCCGTGATCTCTGGGTGCGGAGAAGCCTTGCCTTCCGTGCGGTCGGCAAGCTCGCGCGCGGCCGGTACGTTACCTCGCGCGGCCGTTCTTATCTGGGCCTGAGCGATCAGTTCTGCCCTCAATATTGGCGCACGCTTGCGGTTCGGTCTTCTAGGGAAGATTCAAGTGCCTCAGCACGCGGTTCCGGTTCCGCAGCGCGATCGTGGCTTCTCTCGCGTTTTTCTTCACGTCGATTCCGTATTTCACCTTCAGTCGCGCTTCCGCCATGAAAAGAGATGCGTCCACGCCATCCTTAATGTTTTTGAATTCATCGATCCATGCCTGTCTGTCCGGATATTCCGCGGTTTCCAACACGCGCGAGAGCGCGATCGCGAGAAATCCGAACTGGTTTTTCGGAATACGGTAATCCCTCGCGGCGCGGTCCTTGTACCGACCCGTCCGTTTCGCGATGCGCAGTTCTTCCACCGACAGCGCCAGATAATCCTCCGACGTCTTTCGATCGCCGTCGCAGGACAGCGGAAAGTCCGGCGTGGCCGGCGAATTCAGCGCCGTCGGAGCGTCCGTGCGCGCCGTCTCGAGCGACAACAGATTCCGTAAATCGTTCGCAGCCTTGTCGCGGTTCGTCAGATTCCCCATCCCGTACATCCGCTCGACCGTGGCCAGAATCGACGTGTGATCGTACACGGTATGGTCGATCACTCCCTTTGGCGTGTGCGCGGAGATCACGATGGCCGGCACGCGCACCCCCAGCCGGTCGAACTTGAAGCCGAACTCCGAATACCCCGTAGTTTCTGTGTCTCCGGGCGGTACCGCTGGGCCGGGCGGCACGTGATCGTAGAATCCGCCGTGCTCGTCGAATGTTATGATCAGAATGCTCCGGTCCCAAACCGGTGAATTGCGAACCGCTTCATAAACGCTCTTCGCCAGCGCTTCGCCGCGCGTCACATCGTCCAACGGATGCATCGAGTCGCCGCATTCGAAATTTCCCGGCCCATCGGGGTCGAATGTGTTTTGTGAGTATCTCGGCTCGATAAAGGTGAAGTTGTCGCTGAAATTTGCGTTGGCCACGTCCGACGCGAAATTGCCGAATAATTTCACCCTTCCGCGAAGGCGGTTCTGGTTCATTCCCTGCAGCAGCGTGCAGAATGGAAAATCATCCCCCGAATACACCGTCCACGGAATGCAGTTCGAATCGAGCAGATCGAAGAAGTTCCCGTGCTGGAACTCGAATCCATTGATCGTAGCTTCCAGAAGGCTGTCGATGCTCGACGGGCTGTTATCCAAGCCTCCGGAGGTCGCGGCCATCACGAACAGGCGGTTCGGCCACGTCGGTCCAGGCAGCGAGGAGAACCACTGGTCGCAGATCGCAAATTCCTGTGCCAGCTGGTTCAGCACCGGAAGTTGCGCGGGCGTAAAGCACTTCATGATCCGGTCCGGGGTCTTCGCCTGGTTTTCCGAGTAGCTTGCGATGAAGCCGGAATTATTGATGGGCGGGTAGCCGTGCGTGTTGGGATCCGGGTACACCGCGCCCACTCCGCACAATTGCACCACCGTGTCCGGCAATTCGTGCCCTGGGTCCACGTCCCCCTTTGTGCCGTCCGCATTCGGGGCGTTTGCTAGGTTGTAGTCCGCCAGCTCGCTTACAGCCACACTCATGTTCGTTACCGGATCGACGTTCGAAAGCCCGGTGTTGAAGCCGTGGTTAAATGTCGTCGGATTCCCTTTCGGGTCCAGGCCCGTAATCCCGCTGAATCCGAACATGTGATCGAACGCCCGGTTCTCCAGCATCAGTACGAACACGTGATCGTATCGTGCGATTCCCGGGTCATTCGCCCCGAAGAGGCTTCCAAGCGCCTTGCCAATCGCCAGCAGCGAGCACCAGAACCACTCCCACGCCCGGCAAATCGTGTCCAGCACATACCACACGGCCGGACAAACGATGTTCACCCAGACCCACGTAAACGCGAGACACACGTAGGCGATCAAGATTGCCACCGCGATGCATACCCAGTCCGCTACCCAATACCACGCCCGGCAGAAAAATCCCGCGATGCAGTCCCATGGAGTGTACCAGTGGCACTTCGACCACGATGTGCAGTGGTTCGAGCCGTTGTCGGCCCAGTCTGTGCAGTTCACGATCGTGTTCGCGGCCCAGTCCGTGCACTTCTGTACCTCGTACCCGGCGTCCTTGCAGTACACGGTTACAGTGTCAACAACGGTGTCGCAGACGGACACGGTTATCCTCCTCGCACGCGGTATCGGTTCCGAAGGTCCCGGTACAGCAGTAATAGCCGCATTCGCGCCAGGCCGATCCCCACCAGCTTCCCCAATATCGCCGCGCCCAACATCAGCACGATGGCGTGGACAATCGCCATGAACCACCGGCCGTTTACCGCAAAGTGAAGCACGGCGCTGCGAATGACAAGAATTACAATCGAGGCGGAGAAAAACGCGGCTCCCATCGAACACCCGCACTCGTTGCGGTAGGCGCGGGCCTTTTCGGCGTACGAACGAAGTTCCTCCCTGTCGGAGAGATGTGTGCGCCAAAGCTGATCGAGGGCGTTCATACAGGGTCTTGTCTGCGCCTGTTGCCGAAAGATGTAATGCTTGCTTTAAGATCGAAACTGATCGCGGAGATCGTCGGCATTGTAACAACGATCCGCAATTCTGCAATCCCGAACCACTCCTACGTTCCGCCGGTCGTGAGACAATCGTCCAGCGCTCAACGATTCACGGTGACAACCCAACGCTGTCACAGCGCAACTCACCGCTGCCGCTGCCTAAAACGACGCACCGGGCGACATACCGAGGTTGAATTTTCTGAGCGATTCATTCAGTTTCTGGATGGCTTGATTGAGGCCATCACTGGTGGCGTCTAACGAAACTGCAGTTTCCCTGTTTGGGATGGAATATAGTTGGGGAGCCCATGGCGAGAGAGAAAACAAACTTTCAAATGTGTTACGGAAAAAATGGGTCACAGGAAAAGAGCATATCAACCATCGGTGACGCCACGTCCCTTGGCATGCCTTCAATGGGAGCTCAGTGCAATCTCAGACCAGGTCCGGCGTTCACCTCACAAATAGCTCCTCCAACCTTCCGGTAGGATTTTGAAATATCAGTCGTAATGAAATCCACTCCCCACGTCCAAACCGATGGGATCGATAATTTTGGTTCGTTTGATTCCTATTTAACCACCGTTGTGACTTTCGATAAGGGGTGATGCGCTTAGCGAACTGCGCTCCTTAGGGAAATATCTGCTGTAGCAGATAGCCGAAGGTATTCGCTGAAGAATCGGTTTGCATCACGAACGCCTGTGACTCCGTAATTTGATAGTACGTTACGTCAAATGTGTCCGTAGCCGAAATGAAGGGATAGTACGGATAGTCTCCAGTCGAGGCTATCGTGATTTCCCCCGTATAACGCCCGGGATTGTGGGCGTCCGGAAAAAAATTGCCGGTGACACCTGCACCTAGTACGGGGCCGGCGATCGCGTTTTGATCGTAGTCGGCTGACCCGCTTGTGAACTGGGTGGATCCGTCACTGGATAATACTCCGGATAAGTCTCGTTCGGTGGTTCCCGTCGAAGTCGTGACCGAATTCGTCAGCTGGATGGCGCGGGCACCCACAAAAGCGGAGGGTGTTTTCAACAAGCTCAACAGGACGCCGGTTCCATTGATGTTTGCGTCGGTGTGCAGGAGCAAGCCATTACCTGCGCCATCGAAAAAACCGGCTTGGGAATCGTTAGGATCCAAGATATTCACATTTCGGTCGACGACGTAAATATTGAACGTCGAGCTTCCCGCCGCATCGGCAAGGCTGAGAGTGCCGATCGCGTCGGATGAGGACAGTCCCCAGAGGCCCGAGACGCTCACTCCGATATGAGGATTGGCAGGTGACCCGCCAGTATTCGAATCGGATATCCCCGATGAGATAACCGCGTCCATTTCCTGGTTGAAGAATTGGCCCGCGGCAATTGTCAGGCCGGAGGAACCCCAACCCGAGTGTTCATAGAAAGAGCTGTTAGCTAGAAACACGCTGCTCAAGCCTTGGGCGTAAGCGCTACCAGCCGTCAACGCGAGGTTGTCCGCCTCGAAAATGCGCAGCGCTTTGTCGGAAATCACGTAGTACGTGAAAGTTCGGCCTCCACTCAATGATAGATTGCCGCGACCGTTCAAGTCCGGGGCATTCAAAGTCCCGGCAAACGTCGAGGAGGACATAACGCCTCCACGGTTGATATCCAGGTTCCCCTGATTGATCGCATTGACGCCATCGGGTGTGAAGGTTCCCCCGAAAGACAGCCTGGTCGCCGAATTCGCAGGGTCCGTTCCGGTCATTGTGAACGAAAAACCGCCGGCGACTTGCGAAGCCGCAAAGCCCCCCGGCAAGGGTTGCTGTAGATCCAGTGTGCCGCTGCCGGGATTTCCGTCCACCTCAGTAAGCAAACCGTGCGCCGAGGATGTGAGTGCGAAGCTGAACCGAAGAGTCTGCCCGTTGGCGGTGCTCAACGTCATGCTGCCGTGCGCGCTCGGGTCGACAGAATAGGACGAAGTGGCTGCTGAAGAACCACCGCTAGTAGGAAGAACGGCATCGTCCAAGTCGAGGAACATGGGAGAAACGATGTCCGCAACACCGCCGGAGACGGTTCCGTCTCCATGCAGGGTGATGCTGCCCAGGAGCGACGAGGGCCCTCGGTTTCCTGTTGGCGACGTGAGGAAGAAAGAATATTGGCCACGAAGTGCCGCGTTCGACGCCGGTTGCGATATTACCGTGGTCGCCTGGGCGCTCTTCGTGTTGTCGGCGACCGACGTAGCAGTGATCGTCACAGTCACATCTGTCGCCGAGGAAGCAGGTGCCGTGAAGGTAGTCGAGACATCGCTGTTGGTGGTCGCCGGACTGAAAGAGCCGCATAGCGAGATGGGAGTACAGCTCCACTCCACTCCCCCGTGCGGCACATCGTTGGCGACTGTTGCGGTAAGCGCCACACTTTGGCCAGGTTGGATGGCGGAAGGCGGGCCTGCGGTGATCGTCACCGATATTGTCAGCGGAGTGACCGGGGGAGGGATACTCGATCCGCTGCCGCGACCCCCGCATCCAACTCCTGCGATCATTGTCGCCAAGGCCGCGAAGAGAACGGAAAGCCGATAGGGAGCAGGTGTCGGAAGCTTCATGTTTGTTCTCGCTTGTCTGCGCTGGCCTCTATGAACCGAGGACTCGTTGACGAAAAGTGGGCCGCGTCGCAGCAGACTATGGGGTGACGTCGTTTGGTAGTCAATGCTCAGAGGAATATCGTTGGATAACCATCTATGTAACTGAAGGGGAAGGGGTTCTTACGCGCGAACTATCGAAACTACGCGGAGTTGATGCGCACGGATATCTCGGGAAAGCGCGGCGCTGCTCTGATTCCTTCACGCTGCCGCGATACCGCAACGGCATTTGATGTGATTTCCAGCCCGGAAGTTCCATTATCTGATTGTCGGCAATCCCCGCGCGGCGCGCGTTGCGGGCAAAGGTGCGCCGGAAATCATGCCATCCCGGCCGCCAAGGGCTGCCGAGCCTTCCCCGGTCGGGGCGACTGACTGTCAGTTCATTGGCGTTAGAACTGGCTAAACGTGGACGGTTATCCCGCGCCCTAAGAAGACAACGTACAGGAGCGCCAAAACAGCCGCGACAACGATCCATGCGTAGTTGCGGCGAAGTTGTTCGGTCCTCCCTCTCCGCTCTGTTCCTCGCGGAATGTAGTATTGCAGCCACAGCAAACCACTCTGACCGCCAGCGGTCGCGGGCAGAGCGGATTGCCACAGGAGTTGAATTCCGAGTGGATTCAGCACTCCCGCCACGCTCGATACGACAATGGCAGAGAAATACGGAACAATGGTCAACTTTCGCAAGCGACCCTGCTGGTCTCGCGGGACTCCCACGTGCCGCACTAGTCCGATCCCAACAACCAGGGCGGCGGCAAAGTACGAAGATACTCCCACGCCCACCAGCAGTGCCCGCCAAAGCCAATGTGGATGCAGCCCCGAAATCACAGCCGCCCAATCTCCGAAATTCGTAATGCCTGAAAAGAAAAAGTATCCGGTTCCAGTAAACAAATTGTATGCACCACTGATGAGCAGGAAGTAGCGCATCGGCATCGAGGCATTCTTGGCGTTGCGCAAGGCGAGCCAGAACACGAGCGCAGCCGCAAGGTTCACCAACGTTCCGCCCGCTTCGACCAGACGGGAATCGAAGGTGCTCGACCATGCCACCGTCGTTAGCACACCAGACCTTGCCCCGGTCAGCAAAGCGACAAGCCCGTGCCCCACGCCCTCGTGCAGGATATTCGTCAGGATGCCCGCCACAATGCTGATCGCGCAGATCGACAAGGCGTCATCAGCGATCGCGTTTGGCTGCTGGGTCCGTGAAGCGACGAGAGTGGTCGAAGATTTGGTCATTTGTTATTGCATTTACTTCGCGCACCAACTCGAATGCGGCGACCATCGGCTGCACGATAAGCACTGCGTCTCGGTCCAATGCCTGAGGGTAGGAGACCATTCAGCCGCCTACCGAATTTGGAAGCGATCTCATCTGGCCTCAGCATTGGGGAGTCAAGGCGTTGGTCGAATCATGCAACGGGACTTTCCGCGCCGAGTGTATCTCAATCTTCGCGGAGCAACCTCACAGGATCAACCGACAACGCGCGTTGCGCGGGAATCCACGTAGCCAGCAGCCCCAGCAATGACATCGCCAGAACAACACCGGCTAATATCAGCGGATCGCGGGGGGTTGCCGAGTACACGATCAAAGCCAGGACACGGCTGGCTAGAATTCCGAGAAGCAATCCTGCCGCGGAACCAACGGCGAGCAGTTTGAATGCGCGTCCGAGCGCCGCCCGTAGCACTTCCGTACGCTGAGCTCCGAGGGCCATACGAATTCCTAATTCCTTTAGCCGCTTGCTAATCGAATACGCGGCCATTCCAAAGATGCCCGTTACAGACAGCATGGCTCCCACCACGCCCATCACACCGAGAGCCATCGCCGCCATGCGTGAGGCAAACAAGGCGGTATCCATTTCTTTGTTCCACGGTCCGATATAAAGAGGCAGCCCCGCATCGAGCCCACGCACCGACGTTCGGATAGCTGCGGCGAGTTGCCCCGGTTCGCGGTCCGAACGCACGACAAGATAGGTCTGAGTCGATGGAGATTGCAGAATGGGAAGAAACATCGCCGGTCGCGGATCTTCGGTGACCCGGTCATATTTTCCGTCTTCTACGACGCCCACCACTTGAATGCGCGTTCCATCATCTGCTTGAAGAACCGCCGGTGCCGTTGGTTCGGGAGCCAAAGACCCTGCGCGCAAATTCCTGGTTGATCACGGCCACGGGGGGTGCGTTTTTGTCGTCATGCCACGTGAAGGTTCTTCCAGAGAGCAAGACGGTGCCCGCGGCGTCGAAGTATTCGGGCGAGATGCTGAACGTGAAGGCGTCAGCAGCGGCGTTCGATGGCCTCAGGTCAGTGGTTACATCGGTAAAGACATGCGCGCCCCTTTCGCCCCCACTGACCAATGGCGCCCAGTCGATTAAGCCTACCGACTTTACGCCAGGAATGGATTCCACTGCATCGATCATGCGCTTTTGCATTTCGGGCACACGATTGCCGCGGTAACCGGTCATCGTCAGATCGGTGTCGGCCAATAGGGCGTTGCGTGGTTCAAAACCGAAATCGGTTTTCAGCGAGCGCAGCAACCCGCGAACGGCAACCATCGATGAAGTGACCAGTACGGCGCAGATGGCAATTTGCACAACGAGGGCCAGGTCGCGGATGGTAAAGCGGCTCCCAACCCTGGAGATCGATCCGGATTTGACGATTTCATACGGATCGGTGTGCAGGACCTGTCTTACCGGTACAGCGCCAAAGAGCAGGCCGCTGGCTAACGTCGTCAGTAGAGCCACGCCATAAACATACACGTCCGGGTTCACCGACAACTGGATAGGCCATCGAGAAAATGGCTGCCACACGCTCAAGCTGCGCAACAGCGCCACGCTGCCCCATATTCCGAGGGCGCCTCCGGCGAAGGAGAGCAGCAAAGCTTCCGTAAATAGCTGCCGCAAAATGCGCCCGCGGCTGGCTCCCAGCGCGAGTCGGAGCGCCATTTCACGAGAACGGTCTGCGGCGCGTGCGGCAAACAGGCTGCCGAGGTTCGCGCAGGCGGCCAGTAGAATCAGGGCCGACAGCAACATCAAACCGGTCATGAACGCGCGGACCGGCCGCCCCAGATAGTCGCCATAAAGACTGGGACGAGCCAAGGTAAAGGTTCTTCGGTCATCGTCTTTGGGATAAGTTCTTTCCAGGTAGGCGCCAATGGAGTTCAGATCGGCAACCGCTTGTGCCGGTGTGACTCCCGCCTTCAAATGTCCCATGGTCATAAAAAGCCAGCGCTTACCGCGCGCGTTCAGGTCGTTCACCCCCTCCACCTGTTCCTGGTTGACGAGGGGAACAAAGAAACCAGGACTGAAAAACACCAGAGTCCCGCGGAACCGGGGCGGAGCCACGCCGATGATGGTATAGGAATGCTTATTTACCTGAACCGTACGGCCCACGACGCCATAGTCATCCTGAAAATGAGTGTGCCAATAGTCGTAGCTGAGAACGACGTAGGGAGCGCTGTTCGGGCCATGCTCATCGGAAGCGTGAAAGAAACGGCCAAGAAATGGCTGAAGACGTAATACGTCGAAGTAGTTTCCGCTGGCTAGCACGATCCAGGCGCGGGCGGTGTTTTCGCCAGTGTCCAGCCCTACTTGCGCGGCATCATAAGCGGCCAGGTCATCGAAGCTGCGGTTGCGATCGCGCAGGTCCAGATAGTCCGGATACGATTGGTACGAGGAAGCCTCGTTGCCATGCTGGATTCCGTAGAGGCTCTCGGATTGAGGCACATGCAGGGGGTGCAGGATCAGCGCGTTCAAGACGCTAAAGACCACCGCGTTTGCGCCGATGGCAAACGCCAAGGTCATGATGGCCACAGCAGTGACGCCGGGAGACTTTCGCAGCACACGGAACGCGAAGCCCACATCCCGCAGCAGATTCTCGATAAATAAGAGACCTCGTTCAGCGCGATAGTCCTCCTGGACGGCCTCTATGCCCCCAAACTTCAGGATGGCCTGGCGGCGTGCCTCAACGGGCGACAAACCGGCGCGAAGATTTTCGGCGGTTTGCAGAGCGATATGGTCTTCAATCTCTTCCCTCAATCGCTCGTCATGCTCCCGCCTGGTCGCCGAGTTGAACATACGGGTAAAAAACCGCCGCAGCGATTTCATGACAAGTCCTCCGCTTTGGCCGCGAAGAAGCGGCCTATAATCGCTGTCCTTTGTTCCATCAACGCCAAAGTGCCTTGCAGGACATCCGTTTTCTGATTCATCGCACCGCCATTTTGGTTTCCAACAGGAAGGATCGCATGGTTCCTCTGGGAAAGCAACAGGGGAGTAACGTGCGAAGAAGGAATGGGTGGGAGCTGATTGCCGATTCCGCGCAACCCAGGCTCGTTCCCAAGTCCATACGGTCATCACCGAACACGCCTTCCATGGCATCACCTCCTCCCTAAGAAAAGGGAAAAAGTGTAACCTAGGTATCGGGTACGATTTGTTACCTGTGTCACAGGCCGCTCAAAGGTTGGGCTCGGCATGACCAAGGCACTCGACGTACTGGTTTCGCTTCCTACCCGCGAGAACGATTTCCAAATCGAACAGGCTTTATCCGCAGAACAGGCGGCTCGGAAATTGGGGATCATTCTGGAGATTTCCTATGCGGAGAACGACGCGGTAAACCAGAGCACCCAAATCTTGAAGGCGCTGCAACGTGGTCCTGGGGCGCGGCCGGACGGCATTGTCTTTGAGCCGGTTGGTCGGGACGCACTGCCTCGGGTGAGCCGAGCGGCTCGGGACGCCGGTGTGGGTTGGGTGGTCTTGAACCGGGCTCCGGACTATGTCTCGGAATTGCGTAACGGCGCGACGGCGCCCATCTTCACGCTTACATCAGACCACCTGGAAATTGGTAGGATTCAAGGACGACAACTTGCCACCTTGCTTCCCGACGGTGGCAGCGTACTCCACATCGAGGGGCCTTCCCAAAGTTCCTCGGCAACTAAACGTACTTCCGGGATGCTTGAGACGAAACCACCAAACATCCGAGTGAGGCCGCTGAAGGCGCAGTGGACCCAGGAAAGCGCACAGCGCGCCGTTCGTTCCTGGTTGTGTTTGGCCACGTCGCGGAGCGCGGAGTTTGATCTTGTTGCTGCGCAAGATGACTCAATGGCCATGGGCGCGCGCAAGGCATTCGAGGAAATCTCCGACAAGCGGGAACGGGATAGGTGGCTCAGCTTGCCATTCACGGGTTGCGATGGCGTACCGAAAGTTGGTCAAGCTTGGGTAAGCAGCGGACTGTTGGCTGCAACCATCCTTATTCCTCCGCTAGCGGGACGGGCGATTGAAATGCTCGCCAAAGGGATTCAAAGCGGAGTGCAACCGCCGGAGACCTCGGTAACCGTCTCCGTTTCGGTCCCGTCGCTGATGGCACTGGCCGCCGCGCGTAAACGATAGGTTCCGCAAGCTGAGACACGCATCGGTCCCGACCGTTCCAACTACACGCTTACCTCTTTCCAGATGCTTTATGGAGCGCAGAACATGGCCTTCTGTTTTGAGAGTCTGTAAACCGCGGTCCACTTCGTGAGTTACTGCTCCGATAGTTGAAAATCTACTGCGGTGTTGTGCACCGGACGCACGGTGACCTGCTTCTGCCATGTGCGCGGCTGGCTGTAGATCGGCCTCCTCACGGTCACCTGTGCGCCTACGTCCAGGACCGCCTCTTCGGAAACCACTTTCCAGCCTTCATGCCACGCGTCCACTTCGTAGTTCCCGGGCGGGACATTGGTCAGCGTGAAATTCCCGTGCGCGTCGGTGATGGAGTAGTAGGGATGCGCTACGATCAGCGCCTCCGCGTTCATCCACACGTGTCCCGCATTGCACTTCATGTCCACTCGTCCGGGAATGTGCATGGTCCGGCTGACGAACTGATCTTGGAAAGGAAACGGCAGGTTGTAAGACGCCGCGCCCATCATATGCACGGTGTGCAAGATCGGATCGCTACTCTTAATCTGCATCTCGCCGCCCACCGGAACCAACAGAATGTGTGGAACGTAGGTGCACGTGCGCTGGTCGAGGGTCCGTTGCCCCACCGGCAAATCCCAGTCTTTGCCGCGGGTCACGTCTTTCAGATAGACGACAGTATTGGCAACACCGCTGTCGGGTCCGATCACCAGCCGCTGCAAGTCGCGCGTTTTTTCTCCAGCGGGATCGCAGACCTTGGAATCCTTGGTGATGGCCAGGCGCGGAATCTTCGGGATCGCCCCGCCCCACTTGACGCTGCCCGAAATCGAGCCGCCCGATTCGACGTCTACCACTTGATAGGCCGGCAGCGGTGTTTCCTGCCCCGCACCACGCGGCCCGCCAAGCGTGGTGAACAACAGCGCGCACAAAGCGGAGAATGCTATCGATTGGAGACGTATATTGGCTTTGGGCATGGGCGAAATAAAGCTGATACCACGATACTCCGTCTGGGCACTGCGTGCGCGCCGATCCGGCGTTGGTTGCCCCATGAAGCAAACGCCCCTGCTCATCCTTCCCGCGCATGCGGCCCCGGCCCGGGAGCGATTTCGCGATGCGGCACCAAGATTTACAAACGAGATTTGCGATTTTGCATTACCTCTGCTATAGAGCTGTGCCATAAACGCCGGCGTACACCTCGACGCCGGGGCGATTTTTTCTGCCGAATTGCGGGCCGGCGCGGCGGCAGCGGGAAGCGGAGGGCCATGCAGCGATGAATTTTACATTTCTCGATTGGTCCGCGATTGTCGGCTACCTGCTGATCACCCTGTGCCTGGGACTCTATTTTCGGCGCAAGTCCGGACAGAGCACCGAGGATTACTTCGTATCGGGGCGCAACGTGTCGTGGTGGCTGGCGGGGACGTCGATGGTGGCGACCACCTTCGCCGCGGACACCCCGCTGCTGGTAGCAGGGCTGGTTTACACCCAAGGAATCGCCGGGAATTGGCTGTGGTGGGCGTTTCTGCTGTCCGGAATGATGACGGTATTTCTCTACGCGCGCTTGTGGCGGCGTTCGGGATTGATGACCGACGTGCAGTTCGCCGAAATGCGCTACTCGGGAAAGCCGGCGGCATTTCTGCGCGGTTTCCGTGCCGTGTATCTCGGGCTGATGATGAATTGCTTGATTCTGGGATGGGTGACGAAGTCCATGGTGATCATCGTCGGCACCACCATGGATGCCACGCTCAAGACTTGGCCCCTGGTGACCGGATCTTCAAACTTCTTGAGCAGCATTTTGGGGCCAGTGTTTTCCGGGACCGACGGCAGGGCGCTGATTGTCTGCATTTTCTTCCTGATTCCATTTACCGGGCTGTACGTGTCGCTGGGTGGGCTATGGGGCGTGCTGTGGACCGACCTGTTTCAGTTCGTGCTGAAGATGGGAATTGTGATTGCCGTGGCTTATTACGCGGTGGCTGCTGCCGGCGGCATCGCGCCGATGATGGAAAAAATCAGCGCGATGCGCGCGTCGAATGGCGGCTCCGACCCGCTGGCCTTCCTGCCCGATTTTTCGAAGGGCTTTTCGAGCGAGGCTCTGTGGACCCTGCCGGTGCTGACCTTCGCGGTGTACCTGGGAGTTCAGTGGTGGGCATTCTGGTATCCGGGAGCGGAGCCGGGCGGCGGCGGATACATCGCCCAGCGCATCTTCAGCGCGCGCAGCGAACGTGAGGGGCTGCTCGCCGTGCTTTGGTTCAACGTCGCGCATTATGCGCTTCGTCCTTGGCCATGGATTTTTACCGCGCTGGCCGCGATCGTGCTGTACCCGGGCTTGGCCAAGCCGGAATCCAGCTACATGATGATTGTGAATCAGTACGTGCCACACGCTCTGCGCGGAATTATTTTAGCGGGATTTCTAGCGGCGTTCATGTCCACCATTGCAACGCAGCTCAATTGGGGCACCTCGTACCTGGTGGAGGATTTCTACCGGCGGTTCGTGAATAAGCGGGCCAGCGAGCGGCACTACGTGCACACATCGCAAATCGTTACGGTGATGCTGGTAATCGTCACCGCTTACATTTCCGCGCAACTGGCGTCGATTCGATCCGGATGGCAAGTGGTGCTGGAGCTCGGAGCGGGAACCGGGAGCGTCTATCTGCTGCGGTGGTACTGGTGGCGGATCAACGCGTGGAGCGAAATTTCATGCATGGCCACGGCGATGGCGATGACATTGGCGCTGCACTGGGATCGCTTGTGGCTCTCGCTGGTGGGAAGGCCGGAACCTTTTTCGGGATCGAGCGCGGTAATTTTTGCGAAGACCACCTTGACCACCACCCTGGCAACCACGCTGGCGTGGATGGTGGTGACGCTGTTCACCTCGCCGGAGCCCGAGGCGATTTTGTTGGCCTTCTATCGCAAGGTTCGCCCGCAGGTGACGGGATGGCGGGTGATTGCGGGGTTAGCTCCGGAAGTGCGGCCGACGAACGATTTGGGGCGCAACTTGTGGTGTTGGATTCTGGGGTGCGTGATGACTTACAGCGCACTGTTCGGCGTGGGCAAATTGCTGTTGCGCAATTCGGGACTCGGCACGTTTCTGGTGCTGCTGGCGTTGGGGTGCGCTTGGTTGATGTGGCGCGAGCTGTATCGTGTGGCGGATAACGAAACCAACTAGGAAGTCATCGGAACTACATGCCTGGCGCGAAAGACAATCGGATTATCGGCGTGGATATTGGCGGGACCAAGGTTGCGGCGGGCTTGGTGAACTCCCGCGGCGAAGTGTTGATGAAAGTGCGCACGCGCATGCCCGCGCGCGGTACCGCCGCGGAAGGATTACAGGCGGCATTCGACGCGATCGATGGTGTGTTGCGCGATCGTCGCGCCCAACGGGCGCGTGCGATTGGGGTCAGTGTGGCGGGTTGGGTGGATTCAAAGCGCGGCGAGCTGTTGAAAGCCGCCAACATCCCTTGTTGGCGCGATTTCCCTCTGATCGCAGAAATCAAGAAGCGCTACGGCTTGCCGGCGCGGCTGGGCAACGACGCCAACGCCGCCTCCCTGGCCGAAGCGGCGTGGGGCAGCGGCGCGAATTACGACAGCGTCTTTTACCTGACCCTGGGCACCGGGATCGGCACCGGCTTCGTGCTCCACAAAGAAATTATCGCTGGTTCTACGGGTGCCGCCGGAGAAGGTGGGCACGTGTCCATCGACTTTCGCGGGCCGCCATGCGGCTGCGGGAAACGGGGCTGCATCGAGTTGTACGCTTCGGGCTCGGGTATCGCCAATCGGGCGCGCGAGCGCTTGGCGAACCGGCCAGCGCGGGATTCCAAGCTGCTCGCGATCGCGGGTGGAAACCCCGAGAGGGTCACCAGCGAAATTGTCTTTAAGGCCGCGCTAGCTGGCGACCCCATCGCAAACTCGGTGGTAGAAGAAGCGATCGAACGTTTGGCGATGTGGCTCGGGAATATCGTCGATCTGCTGGAACCGGAGGTGATCGTTTTCGGCGGAGGGCTGGGCCAGCGGATTCTTTCGCACCAGGTTGCGATCCGTCGGGGACTGGAAACCTGGGCCATCAATCCGCGGCGCGAGCAGGTTGCCATGGTCGCGGCGCATTACGGGTCGGAGTCAGCGTTGGTAGGCGCGGCCGCGTTATGCATGCGCCGCTCCGAGATCTGGAATCCTCGAAAATCAGCGAAATCTGCGAATCAATAGAGTGTGCCGCCCGGAACGGTAGAGGCCGAGGACGTACACGGTGGCCTTACCTTTGGTCGAATAAATGAGCTGGCGCATGCGCAGCAGCGGCGCCCCGCGAGGCAAAGCCAAGAGTTCGGCGGTTCGCACATCGGCGGCGGTAGCGTCGATCTCTTCGTCCGCATAGGCGATCTCCACGCCGTAATCGTGTTGCAAGGTCATGAACAGCGACGTTCGTTCGAGCGGGGTATCCACCAGCCCTGAAAATTCCGCGTATGAAAGGTAGCAAGTCTCGATGGCGAATGGTTCGTCCGCCGCCTGCCGCACGCGTTCGATCTTAATGAGCCGCGACGAGGCGGAGAGACCCAGGCGGGCGGCGATTTCATGTTCGGTGTTAATCACCGATGAAGCGACGATCTTCGAGCGGGCCGAGAGCCCGCGCCCGGCCATCTGTTCGGTGTAGCTCATCAGTTTGTTAAAATTAATTTTCGGTGGCGCAACGAACGTGCCTGCGCCGGGGCGGCGCTCTACGATTCCCTCGCGCGCCAGATCGGCGAGTGCGTGGCGCGCAGTCATCAGGCTCACGTCGTGAACCTTGGCGAGCTCGCGCTCGGAATCGACCACATCACCGGGTTTTAAACTTCCACGTTCGATACGCTGCCGGATCGCGCCTTGGATTCTCCGGTAGGCTGGTTCGCCATTTCCGTTCTTAGGTCCCATCACCACTCCGCGCAAATGAGTTATGACTTATCACAGGTTCGGGGCCGGGCCCAACCCTAAGAGCCCATTTATTATCAACTTACGTGCTATAGAGCTCTACCACTGCTATAGGGCTGTCATTTACCGCTATAGAGCTCATGCTGTGCCCATCAACCGTTACCCGCAATAAATGCGTTGAAACCTTATACACGCACATTTTTTTCTTGACAACAATAATCGTGTGCTATATAGCTCCCTACCATAGCAGCACGAACGGGGTGGCTGTGAACTATTTTTTCGCACGTTGAGGAGAACGCTGTGACGCCAACTTTTGAACGCCTTTGCAAGACGCTTTCGTTTTCGATCGGTTTGATCGCGATGCTGCTCTCGCTCGCGTCGGCCGTGAACGCCCAGCAAGCCGCGGGCTCGATCACCGGCACGGTAACCGACGCCGCCGGGGCGGCGGTCGCCGGTGCCGAGGTCACCGCACGCGATGTCGATCGCCATACCACTTGGACCACCCAAACCAATGGTTCGGGGGTCTACGAGTTTCCTCAAGTGACGGTGGGCAATCTGGAAGTCAATGTGAAAGCCGCGGGCTTTGCTTTGGAGACCCACGGCTCTTTTGTTCTGATTCCCAACCAGGTAGCACGCGTTGATTTTCAGTTGAGGGTCGGTACGGTGTCCCAGACCGTCGAAGTTACGTCCGCTCCGCCTATACTGCAGACGGATGCCACCGACGTGGGTACGGTGATCGACAGTAAGGCCAGCGTGGATTTGCCGCTAGCCAATCGCGACATCAACCAGTTCACGCTACTGTCGCCCGGGGTGGTTAGTCCCAACATTTTCTCGTTCCAGTCCGCGCAGACCACTTTTGGCACCGGCCGTCCGTACGTCAACGGCGCCCGCGAGCAGGACAACAACTTCTCGCTGGATGGAATGGATACCAACCAGGCGGACAACAATGAAGTGGCGTATGTTCCGAGCCCAGACGCCATTCAGGACTTCAATCTGATCGCCGGCAATGCGCCGGCGGATTTCGGCAACTACATCGGCGGGGTGATCGTGGAAACCCTGAAGTCCGGCACCAACCAGTATCACGGGGACATATTCGACTTCTTGCGCAATACCGCGCTGGATGCCAATAGTTGGCAAAACAACGCGCTGGGAGCGCCGCGCAGTCCGCTGCAATACAACAATTTTGGCGCCACCTTGGGCGGACCGATCATCAAGAACAAACTGTTCTTCTTCACCGATTTTCAAGGAGCGCGTTTCAACACCCCGGCGACCACCACTCCTTTTGCGCCAATTCCTACGGCATTCCGCGGCGGTGATTTTTCCGCACTGTGCACGACAGGTTTTAACGGTGCAGGCGTTTGCAACGACATTACCGAACAGCTCTACAATCCCTTTACCGGCACCAGCCCCACAACCCGATCGCCGTATCCCAATAACCAGGTTCCGGTTACCAGTTCGGCGGCGCAGAAGATTCTCAGTTCTCCGCTTTTCCCCGCGGCTGGCATTACCAGCTATCTGCAGCGCAACTACGTCAACTCCTACCAGGGCGACGCGAAAATCGACTGGCAGTTGTCCGACCAAGACCACATCATGGGCCGCTATTCGCAGCAGTATGTGATCAACAACACGACCAACTCGATCGAGCTATTGCCCAATCTCACCCGCGAATACCCGCTGAAGAACTACGTTGTGGATTACGTCCGAACCATTTCTCCTTCGCTGGTGAACGATGCGCGGTTCGGCATGCAAATCTTCCCCGCGAACGATCAGGTATATTCGAATCCGACCAGCATCAACCTTCCCCAATCGTTCGGGATTCCCGGAGTTCAGGCCACCATTCTTCCTGAAATCCAGTTTGGAGGTGCGTACACCCTGATCGGGAGCACCGACAGCGTGGAGATCTTTCACGACACCACCATCGAGGCGGAAGACTCCCTGACTTGGACGCATGGAAAGCATGTGGTTCACGCCGGTTTCGAATACTTCCACTACATCATGAACGATGTCTATCCGGGCAACGAAGGCGTGGCTGGCTCGTTTAGTTTCACCGGCCAATTCACCGGCAACGGCGGCACCACCGGCGGTAACGGCGTGGCCGATTTCCTGCTGGGCCTCCCCACTGACGTGACCGAAGGAACCCCCTCGAATTTCCATCTGCGGAACAGCCTGTTTGGCGCATTTGTGCAGGACAACTACCGCGCCACCAGCCATCTGACCTTGAACATCGGGCTGCGCTACGAGTTGACCACGCCGCGGGGTGATTCGAACGCAAGTCACAACGTGAATTTTGACGCCCTGACCGGCGCGCCACAGATCGGCACGAACTATGACACCTACAACGGACTCTCGAACTTCCAGCCGCGCATTGGCCTGGCCTGGCAACCGGAATGGTTGCACAACACAGTTCTGCGCGCGGCCTACGGCATTTCCACTTATATGGAAGGCAACGGCGTCAATAACCTGGCGGTCGTGAATCCTCCCTATATCATCACTCGGGATGAGAACAATATCGGGGCAACTTTGCCGCTCACGACTTTGGACGAGGGCTATTCCTCGTTTCCGGCGGCCGCTTGTACCGCAGCGGCGCTACAGGCCTTCTCGCCCGACTGCCTTGCGGGAGGGGTCACGGTTCACGCCACCAATCCACACTTGCGGCCGGCGGTTGACCAGCAGTGGAACGCCACGATCCAGCATCAGTTTGGCCGTGGCACCACCGTCTCGGCCGCTTACGTGGGTAACAAGATCGATCACATGAGTTCCATCTACCTTCTCAATCAGGAACAACTCAACGACGGAGTTCTCACGCCGAGCCCGTTTGCAGCGCCTTTAATCGCTGCCGGCGCGAACGTGCGATACAACGATTCCGGCGCCATCCAAACCTACAACGCCATGGAGCTAACCGCGACCCAGCACGCGTTTCACGGGCTCGACTTACAAGTCAGCTATACCTGGTCCAAGTGCCTATCGAACTCTCTTGGGTACTTCGGGCAGTACGGCGATGAGGAAGGAATTGGCCAGAGCCAGACCAACGGCGGATATTTCTTCTTCCAGAATATTTACAATCAAAAGGCCGATTATGGCCGCTGCATCAGCGACGTCGCCAGCGCGTTTAATGGTTTCATGGTTTACGATCTGCCGTTTGGGCGTAGTCGCCACTTCGCCAGCAGCGCCAACGGTGTGGTCAATCAAATTATCGGCGGATGGTCGATCGCCGCTGATTTTAATATCCACTCGGGCTTCGCCATCAGCCCTTCCGCCCCCGACCAATCCATGACCGGAGGAGGAGTCGGCGCGGCTTACCGGCCCAATTGCGTATCCGGTGTTTCGCAGCACGGTAGCGGTGCGTCCGAGGACCTGGGAGGAAACATCGGAATCCAGTTCCTGAATCCCGCCGCGGTTTCTCTGCCGGCGCCGCTGACCTTTGGCAATTGTGGCGTGGGAGCGTTCCGCGGTCCGGGTCTCACCACTGCGGACCTCAATATTATCAAGGCGTTTCCCATCACCGAACGGGTCAACTTACAGTTCATGGCCCAATTCCTCAACCTAACCAACACACCCATCTTCGGCGCGCCGACCGCGAGCTGCGGACCGCAGTGCAACGGAGTAATCGACACCAACCCGGTTACCGGCGGCAGCACCGGCGCTGGCCAGTTCGGGCTCGTCCAATCTCAGGATCCCGGGCGAGAGATACAGTTCGGTCTGAAAATTAATTTCTGACGCATCACCTGGCCCTCTATACCGCGGGACGGCGCCTCACCCCACGCCGTCCCGCTCCGTGCCAGCGCTATTTAAGGCGGGCAGACGCCCAGGTCCGCGCCCACTTTTCTCGTTTCCCATACCAACGTTTTGCCGTTCTTGGTTTTTTGTCCCTGCAGGCGCAATCGTTCGCCCGGGTTGATGCCTGCGGTGTTACCGGAGAGCACGTAGAGGCGCTTGTCACCGTCGTCGATTACGCTCATCCCGTCCGCGCCTGATTTCACGCATCCCGTAACGGTTCGCTTTTCGGATCCCTTGTGAACGACCAACACAGCTACGATTACCACCACCGCAATCGCCGCCACCACTCCGGCGATGATCGGGCCTGGGCTGGGGCCAATTCGTCCTGAAATTGCGCCGATCTGAGCGTCGGCAGCCGCCGAGAGAGCCAGAGCGAGAGCCATCACCATGAGGATGCGCCAGATGGATTTCGGGGTCATGTCGAGTCCTTAAAGGAACAATACTTAATAATAATAGAGGAAGCTTTTTTCCCCGGGGTGTGACCGGCGCATACCCTACACCCGCCCGGCACGAAATACAATCGCCAGTTGAGTTTGCCCGGCAAGGCGAATGCCGTGGCCTCCAATCGACGCATTCCCAGAGGGAAAGCGGATCACGGACAGGCTGCGCAGTGTCCGATTCGGGGACGACGCGTCCCACGCGCGGACGTCAGGGTCGTGAGCTCTCCCCCTCGAATTCAGATAAGCCATTCACAATCAGCAATATAGGATATTCTGAATGTGGGAATACCGAATGCTCCAAGGTAGAGGATGGGTTTGCGGCGCTTCTGCGCCTGATCGAGGGAATGCACGATGGCGACGCTGATGCAGGACGTTCGTTTTGCGATCCGTATGCTGCTGAAAAACCCTGTGTTCACGGTCATTGCGGTGCTTACCTTGGCGCTGGGGATTGGCGCGAACACCGCCATCTTCTCCCTCACTGACCAGGTTCTTCTGCGGCGGCTGCCGGTGGTGCGCCCCCAGGAATTGGTGGTCCTGCGCTCGCCGGGCCCGCGTTCCGGGCGCACCTGGAGCGACAGCAGCAGCGACAACATATTTTCCTTCCCCTTGTACAAAGACATGCGCGAACACTTTCCGGCCTTTTCCGGCTTGTTGGCCCGGTTTCCGCTTTATACGTTGAGCGTTTCAGCAGAAGGGCACGCCGCGGAAAAGTCCACCGGCGAACTGGTTTCTGGAAATTATTTTGAGGTCCTGGGCGTAACGCCGGCAATGGGCCGCGTCTTGACCCCGGAAGATGAAGCGGCGCCCGGAGCCAATCCTGTAGCCGTGCTGAGCTATGGCTATTGGGCTCGGCGCTTCGGCGGCGATCCGGAAATCCTGAATAAGCCGCTGGTGGTGAACGGATGCTCGCTGACGGTGGTGGGGGTGTCGCGGGCGGGCTTTGCCGGGGTGCAAGTGGGGCAGGTGCCCGACCTTTTCATTCCGATCACGATGAAAGCGTCGATGACTCCCAACTGGGACGGGCTCGCCGATCGCAAGGACCATTGGGTGGCGATTTTAGGCCGGTTGAAGCCAGGATTCACGGCAATGCAAGCGCAAACGGCATTGGCTCCGGCGTACCGTGCACTTCTGGAAGCGGAGGCGCCGAGCTTGAAGGTGTCCGCGAAAACGCAAGAGAAGTACGTGGGGCAGCAGATGTTCTTGGATCCGGGCGCCAACGGCCGGCTAATATTTCAGCAGGACGCACGAAAGCCTTTGGTATCGCTGCTGGCCATGGTGGGGCTGATTTTGCTCATTACTTGCGCGAATCTGGCGAGCCTGACCGTGGCGCGACTGGAATCACGGCAGCGTGAGGTGGCGGTGCGCCTGGCGATGGGTGCCAACCGGTGGCGACTGATTCGGCAATTGTTGACGGAAAGTCTGTTGTTAGCAGCGGCCGGAGGCGCCGCCGGGCTTTTGCTCGCGTGGTGGACGCTGGGCGCGCTGGTGGGCTCGTTGGTGCAAAACGCTAACGCCGTGGGTTTGAACGAGCATATTGACTACCGAGTTCTAACCTTCGCGATCGGGCTGACCCTGTTCACCGGCGTGCTCTTTGGATTCGTGCCGGCGGCGCGGGCGGGCCGGGCGGATCTGCAGAGTACGCTTAAAGAGCAGGGCCGGAGTACCTCGGACGGCAGGTCGAATTTGCGTCTGCGCAAGTGGTTGATGGTCTCACAAGTGGCGCTGACCGGGGTTTTGCTGACGGCTGCTGGCTTTTTCGCGCAGAGCTTGCTGAACTTGAAGAAACAGGATCTGGGTCTGCGCGTCGATCACGTCATCCAATTCTCGATCGCTCCGGAGCTCAACCGCTATTCACCACCGCGGACCATTGCGCTGTTCGATCGCATCCGGGAAGCTGTCGCGGCCCTACCTGGGGTGCAGTCCGTGAGCGTGGCAACATCGCCGGTGCTTGCCGGCGACGACTCGAGCAGCAACATCACCGTGGAAGGCTATGCCGCCACGCCGGATGAGGACATGCAAGTAAACCGAAACACCATTGGCCCCCATTACTTTGCAACCATGGGGACGCCTCTATTAGCCGGCCGTGAATTCAGCGAGCGCGATCGCACCGACGGACCGAAGGTGGTAATCGTTAATGAAAAACTGGCCCGGCGTTTTTTCGCGGGGCGAAATCCCGTCGGCCAGAGGCTAGCCCTCGGCGGCGGCGATGGCGTTCATCCCGACATCGAGATCGTGGGAGTGGTGAAAAACACCAAGCACACCAATGTCCGGGACGATATTCCTCCGTTCATGTATCTCCCGTACTCCCAGGAACCGGCGCTGGGGAGCGGGACGTTTTACGTGCGCACGAACCAGGATCCGTCGGCGATGGCGGCGACTCTGCGCAATACCGTTCAGGGATTCGACTCAAACTTGCCGGTGTTTGACGTTCGGACGCTGGAGGAACAAGCGAACGAATCCGTTTATAACGACCGGTTGCTGACGATTTTCTCCCTATGCCTCGGGTTGCTGGCCGCGCTGCTGGCGGCCATCGGACTATATGGCGTGCTCACCTATATGGTGACGCGACGAACCCACGAACTGGGGATTCGCATGGCCCTGGGCGCGACGAAAACAAACGTCACTTGGCTGGTGTTGAAGGAGGTAGTACGCATGGCCGCCACCGGACTCGCAATCGGATTGGTCGCCGCTTTCGGTCTGGGGCGGATGATCGAATCGCAGCTCTTTGGGGTGAAGGCCAGCGACCCACTGGTATTTGCGGTTTCTGCCGCATTGCTCGCGGGAGTGGCGATGCTGGCGGGTTGGCTGCCCGCGCGCAAGGCCGCCAGCGTGGACCCCATGGTCGCGCTGCGCTACGAATAAATCATGATTCTGCGAACCACAACGAACCATGAAAATAATCTCGAGAAGGAGGTATGTTGGGGTACCGCCTCGTGGATGAAGGCCGAACTATTCTGGCGCGAATTGAGCCGATCGCCTGAACCCCGAAGGCTTGCGCCGTCGCCTAAGCAAGCGCCTCGAAGGCTTGGGCTTCCAAGTGACCTAAGAGCCCCTAGCTCAAGTCGCCTAGATCGGATTTTCTAAGGAATAAGAACTGCGTATCCGAAGCAAGAAGATCGTGTCGTCTCCCGGCTCAGCCGCTACACTAGAAGCATTTCCGGGAGCAGCGACACATGCAAATCGGCGTAGACAGTTTCGCAGCAGCCATCTCCGACCCCGCCACCGGTCTCACCCTCACACCGGTTGAGCGCATCCAGCATCTACTCGAGGAGATCGCCCTCGCCGACCGGGTTGGCCTCGATGTCTTCGGTGTCGGCGAACATCATCGCGCGGAATTCTTGGATTCGGCGCCGGTCGTGATTCTCGCCGCGGCCGCCGCGCAAACCAAAAATATCCGCCTGACCAGCGCGGTCACCGTGCTCAGCGCCGCCGACCCGGTTCGCGTATTCCAGGAATTCGCTACGCTGGATTTGATTTCGCAGGGCCGCGCGGAAATCGTCGCCGGCCGCGGTTCGTTCATCGAGTCGTTTCCGCTCTTCGGATTGAATCTGGAAGACTACGATTCGCTGTTTGCTGAAAAACTCGAACTGCTGCTGACTATTCGCGAGAACACTCATGTCACCTGGTCCGGCAAGCACCGCGCCGCACTCACGGGTCAAGCCATTTATCCGCGGCCGCTGCAAAATCCTCTGCCCATCTGGGTTGGCGTGGGCGGCACTCCCACATCGTTTGTGCGCGCCGGCATGCGCGGACTTCCTTTGATGGTCGCGATCATCGGCGGCGAGCCCGAACGTTTCCGTCCACTTATCGAGCTATATCGCGAAGCAGGCCGCCGCGCCGGCCACTCCCCCGATCGCCTCACTGTAGGGCTGCACTCGATCGGTTTTCTCGCGGACACCACCGCCGAAGCCGCGGACGTGTTTTTCCCTGGGTACGCGCACACCTTCACCGAAATCGGCAAGGAGCGCGGATGGCCACCCACCACCCGCGCGCAATTCGACGCCGTCCGCGGACCCAAAGGCGCATTGCTGATCGGCGATGCGAAAACCGTGGCCAAGAAGATCCTCTATGTAAACGAGGCGCTGGGCGGGATCTCCCGCCTGACATTCCAAATGGGAGTCTCCACGCTCCCGCATCCGCAAATGCTCCGCGCCATCGAAATCCTCGGCCAAGAGGTTGCGCCGATCGTCAGAAAAGCGCTTGCTGGCGCGGCCACTAGCGGCTAAACAGCCAAGACAGTCGCTGACACGGGAATATGCTGGCAGGCGGGTTGGCCGTTTTATCTCCGCATAGTCCTAGGCCATCTCCGTAGTTGACACGATGCAGCGAAGGGCATAGCACCCTCGCTTCGCCTATCCTCGAAGCAATTCTCGCAGCCACTGGCGCTCCCCGCTCGGCCTCTCCGCAAGAGACTTGTAAGCAGCGCTCAATGTTGATGGTTTAGTCCTGCGCCTTTCTTGATTCTGGCCAGTGCGCTGTTTTTCCTGGTCGATCCACCCACCGCGGTGCGAGCCGCCAGCGGGACACAATTCCTTAACATAGAACACCATATAAGATATGTTCCGAAATGGGGCTCCCTGTAGGCGGAGCGTTTACTTCAGGGCTTTGCGGATACGCGCGCTGGCTTTTTGTAGCTGTTTGGCCAGGTCAGAGACCTGGTTTTGGAGGTCGGCGAGTTCCTTTTTAGTGACGTGAACTGCGTTCACTGCTTTGTGCGCCGCGCGGTCGGCTGTGCCCAGCGCTCCACCGATGGTCACCGCTGCATCCTTCAACGTTGATTTCTTAGCCATGGTCTCCTCCAGTCAAATCGTATTCGGGCGTACATCCTATTCATACGTAGTCATTAGACCGCGTCAATCCCAAATCGGTGGCAGGCCTTCTCCGCGGCACGCCCCGGGGGGCCTTCGCACTTCTGCTATGATAACCAGACCTTCCTTAGGACCGGGCAGCGATGGCCAAAACTAACGAAAAAAAATCCACTATCACTATGGCCGATGTCTTCGGCGCAGGGGGACTGCTGGCTACGCGCCTGCCCGGCTACGAGCCGCGGGCTTCGCAACTCGAGATGGCCGAGCTGGCCGAGCTGGCCTTTGAGCGGCACAGCCACGCACTGATCGAAGCCGGCACCGGAACCGGGAAAACGCTGGCTTACCTGATCCCGGCGCTGCGCAGCGGGCGGCGCGTGGTGATTTCCACGGCCACCAAATCCCTGCAAGAGCAGCTCTTTCAGAAAGACATTCCGTTCATCCGCAGGCATTTCGCCCCCGACCTGAAAGTGGCATTGATGAAGGGCCGCAATAATTTCCTGTGCCGGGTGCGGGTGAGCCAGCTGGACCACGGCCAAGCGGGACTGAAAGGGATCGATGAGATCGATTGGTTCGCCCAGATTAAGGACTGGTCAAAATTAACCGAGACCGGGGATCGCGCGGAATTGAACTTCCTGCCGGATGATTCGGGTCTGTGGGGGCAACTGGACGCACGGCGGGAGATCTGCACCGGTCCTAAATGTGCGGAGTTTTCGCGCTGCTTTCTGACGACGATGCACCAGCGGGCCGCCGAAGCGGACTTGATTATCGTGAACCATCATTTGTTTTTTGCGGACTTGGCGCTGAAGCAGGACGATTTTGGATCGATCCTGCCGGAATATTCGGCGGTGGTCTTCGACGAAGCCCATGAAATCGAGGACGTAGCCAGCGAATACTTCGGGCGGCAAATTTCCAGCTACCGCTTCGATGAGTTGGGGCGCGACGCGGAAAACATTCTCAAGCTGACGCAAACTTCGTCGACGGAAATCCGCAAAGCGACCGCGCGGATGCGCGAACGCGGCCACAATTTTTTCGAGCGCTTCCCCACCCGGGAAGGGAAATTCCCGTTCGAGCCAGCGGAGCGCGCCGCGTTTCTCGATCAGCACCGGGAAAGCTACGACCAATTGGGCGCGGCTTTGAAGCGCCTGGAAGCGGAGATTGGCGCGCTCACCGCCAAGCCGGAAGAGCTGCTGAATATCGCGCGGCGCTCGGCGGAACTGCGGCGGGAGCTGGTTTTCCTGCTGGAGAGCGGCGAGCGGAATTTCGTTTACTGGTACGAGCGGCGCGGCAAAGGCGTGTATGTGGCGGCAACCCCCATTGACGTCAGCGCCATCCTCCGGGAAAAGCTGTTCGAGCAATTCGACACGGTACTGCTGACCTCGGCGACCCTGGCGGTCGCCGGACGATTTGAGTTTCTGAAGCAGCGCCTGGGGATTTCCGCGGCCACCGAGCGGGTGTTGCCGCCGGAATTCGATTTTCTGGAGCAAGCGGTGCTGTACATTCCTTCCGCCCTCCCGGACGTGCGCCAGCCGGCGTTCGCGGCGCGCGCGGCGGAAGAAATCGTCAAGCTCCTGGAAATATCGCAGGGGCGGGCGTTCTGTCTATTTACCAGCTACGCGCAGATGCGCGATATCTACGAGCGCGTAGGACAGCAAGTGAATTTTCCGCTGATGCTGCAAGGGACGGCGCCCCGCAACGTGCTCCTGGACCGGTTCCGCACCACGCCCAACGCGGTACTGTTCGCTACTTCCAGTTTCTGGCAGGGCGTGGACGTGCGCGGCGATCAACTGAGCTGCGTGATCATCGATAAATTGCCGTTTGCGGTGCCCAGCGATCCGATCGTCGCGGCGCGCATCCGCGCTATGCAGGAAGACGGACGTAATCCTTTCGCGGAATACCAGGTGCCGGAAGCGGTGCTGGCACTGAAGCAAGGGTTCGGGCGGCTGATTCGGTCGAAGACCGACCGGGGGATTCTGAGCATTCTCGATAACCGAATTCAGCGAATGCAATATGGTAAAATTTTTCTGGAATCGTTGCCGCCCTACGCGGTGACCCAGGATCTGGCGGAGGTGGCGCGCTTCATGCAATCCGATCAAACGGGCCGATCCATCGGCCGGACGGCTGGCGGAGTCCATGACGATGTATGAAGTGAGCGTCGAGGAAACATTTGCGGCCGGTCACGCGCTGCGGGATTACTACGGCAAGTGCGAGAACGTCCACGGCCACAACTTCAAGGTGCGCGTCACTCTGGCCGGCCCGGCGCTGGACGGAACCGGATTGTTGTACGATTTCGTCCATCTGAAGCAGATCATCCAAGACGTCATTCGCCCCCTCGATCACCAGCATCTTAATGATGTAGCACCGTTTGACACCGTGAACCCTTCGGCGGAAAACATCGCGCATTACATTTACGATGAAACTTCGAAACAAATGCGGCACACCGCGCAAGGGGCCGGATTGGCCTGCGTTACGGTGTGGGAGACGGACACCAGCGCCGCAACCTATCGTCGGTAGGAATTTTGCGGCCCGGCCCGCGGCGGAGCGCACACAACCGTGAATAAGTCATTCCTGATTATCGGCATCCCGGCATTTGTGGTTTCCTTCTTCTGGCTGACGTTCGGCTGGGGCGTGCGGGTGGCGCTCATCGTGATCGGCACCGAGTTGGCCGCGGTGGCCGGCGGGGTGTTATACATCCGGCGACGGGAAAAATCCGCCATCCTCCGGTGACCGGGAAGGCTATCGCGTAAAGAGTACCAACTGCGCCATAATAGGCGACCGGAATTCTATGCAGCAGTAGGAGGCGCCATGAGCAAAAATATGACCAAGAAAATGATAGCGATAGCAGGAGCGCTGAGCATCGCGCTGGTGTTTGGGGTCATCGCGGCAGCGCAGTCCATCGGCCGGATCGACGGAGAGATTCTCGATCTTCAGGGTCAGCCATGGCCCGGATTGTCGGTGGAGATCAAGAACGACGGCAGCGGCCAGACGTATCACGTGAAAACCGACAGCAAGGGTAAGTTCACCCAGATTGGGCTGGCGTCGGGAGTCCACACGATCACGGTAAAGAACGACAACCCCAAAGTGGACTATTCGACGCAGACCCACGTGGGCTTGGAAGATGCCGCGATTGTGAAGATCAATTTCAAGGATATCGCGGCGAAGGCAGCGGGAAACCCAGCGAACGTCGAAGCGGCGAAGAAGGCCGCCGAGGACGCCAGCAAGTTCGAGAATTTGAAGGCGCACTTCAAAGCCGGGATGGACGCCTTCAACGATTCCCGAACGGTGCGGCAGCAATTGAGCGCCGCACCGGCGGATCAAAAGCCGGCGCTGCAGGAAAAGATGACCGCGGACTGCCAGACGGCGGAAACCGAACTGACGGCCGCGTCCGCCGCGGCCGGGACGAAAGACGTCAGCAACCACGCCACCATCCTCGCGAATTTGGGCCAGGCACAGGAGTGCCTGGGGAAATTTCCGGAGGCCGCGGATTCATCGCAGAAGGCCATCGATCTGAAACCGCTGGGGCAGTATTACTCGGCGATGGCCACGCAACTAGCGAAAGCTGCGAAGTTTACCGAAGCGACGGCGGCATGCGACAAAGGCGTGACCATCGATCCGACGATTGCATCGGGTTGCTGGAAGAATATCGGCATCGTGCTGTCGAACGCCAGCAAGATGAAGGAAGCCGTCGAACCGCTGAAGAAGGCCTCTGAGGCCGACCCCAAGGACGCCCAGACCTGGTTCCTGCTGGGCGGGGCGTACGCCGGAACGATTGACAGCAAACAAGAGGGCGACAAGCTGATCTACATTATTCCGCCGGGCACCCTGGAAGCCTATCAGAAGTGCATTGACGTGGCGCCCAATGGACCGTATGCGGCGCAGGCGAAGTCCGCTCTCGACGGCTTGACCGCGCTCGAAGGCGGCGACCAAACCACCATCGGAAAGCGCGCGGCAAAGAAAAAAAGCTGACCCATCGCAATCGCCGCGAAATTTTTGCTTGGCGAGGGCTGCGGTCGGTTGCCTGCAGCCCTTGCGGAGTATTTCCACAGGGTTCTAGCCCTCCTAGTTGTGGAAAAACAAAAAAATAAATTCGAAAAAAACAAAAATTCTTTGTAACGCATGCGAAGTTCACTCGACCCGTGAACGCGAGAGTGCTATTCTCTTGCGCAACGGAGGATCCTGATCGGTGTCGAACGCGTATTTTCATCCTTCGAACGTGGAAAAGCGGCGTAGTGAACGGGTGACGCACAGCGTGCCGGTGGTTGTGCGGGGCGTGGACTTACTAGGCCAGGCCTTTGAAGAGCGCACCTCAGCGCTGGTTTTAAACCTTCACGGCTGCAAATATTCCTCCAAGCATCACGTTCCAAAAAATTCCTGGATCACGCTGGAGCCTTCGGCGAGTGAGAAGGCGGCGCGGGTTCGCGCCCGCGTGGTGGGCATCCAGCGGCCGCCCACGCCGCGAGAATATTTTCAGATTGCCGCAGAATTCGAATTCCCGTCCAACATTTGGGGTGTCCCGGCGCCGGAGGAAGGAATGAACCCAATCGAAATGAGCGACGATCGGAATGTGCAGACCATCGCGGACCATAGCGATACTTCTGGCGCGCGCGAGCAATCCAGCGCTGAGTCGGCAATCGATAGCGTATCGCCTGCGGCGGCCTTTGGACACTCACCGGCCGAAGAAACTCCGAGCCAACCGGAGCATGCCAGCGCGGCCGAGGCACCCGAGCAGGCGCAGCGGCAAGAACCCAGCGCCACGGGCGACGCAACCAGCGAGAGCGAATGGTCTGCGGCGGAGAGCTCGGAAAAATCGACGGAGGAATCCGAACAAGCGCAGGACGGGGACCTGGCCGCAATCGAGATCCCGCCGGCGCTCGCCGGGTTCATGGAGAAGCTCCTGGCGGCGAGCCGGAAATCGGCGGTGGAATCGGACGTGCTGGCAACCCCGCTCGGGGTGGTGGGGAAAATGGAAAGCCCGCTGGTACGGGAGCTACGCGCTCAGGTGGAGCAGCACGCGGCGCGCGCGGTAGAGGATGCGGCGGCCAAAGCGAACGCGGAAATGCAGCGCAACTCCGAAAAACTGGCGGAACAGCACTCCGCCGGCGCCGAAGAATTTTATCAACGGTGGAAGGATGAATACGAACGCGACCGGACCGCGGCGCGGGAACAATTGTCGGCGCAGATGGAGGAGCGCCTGGCGGCGCGGGATGATGGGCACAGCGGCAGCGAAACGGAGTTCCGGGTGGATATGACTCGCGGACGCGAGTTGATGGAGGAGTTGGAACGCCGGACCGAATCATTGCGCTCGGAGCTGAGCGCGGCGGAAACGACCACTTCGCATCTGGCGCAGTTGCGTCTGCAGGTGGAGACGTTGAACGCCCGGGTAGAAGAACAGATGAAAGGGCGGCCGCCGGGCGAAGAGGCCAAGGTGGCGGACGAAGAAGCCGCGATGATCGACTGGCGGCGGCGCTTGAAGCGGGAATCGGACACTGCGCGCGGGCAATGGATGGAGTTGCTGGATTCCTCTCTGGACTCGGCGATGCAGCGTCTGGCAGCCAGGCTCGGGGACGAAACGCAGAACGCGTTGAACGCCGGGGATCGGCAAATCGAAGCGCGGGCGGCGGAATTGAGCGGGCCGGCACTGGCCAAGTTGGCCGAGGCGCGAGAGGCGCTAACCCACGTCGAATCAATGCTGGACGCGCAAGTATCGGGCGCACGCGCATCGCTCGCGGAGCTCGAACAGGCTACCGCGCGGCTCAAAGAGAACTCCGAGCAATGGGAATTGCGCGGGAAGTCTACGATCGAGCGCCTGGAGCGGCGGCTCGAAAGGATTCTGGCCAATCAGACCGCCGAGTTGAATCAACGGGCGGAGACCTTGGCGGCGGGTTTGGTACAAAGAATCACTCCGGCATTGGAAACCGCGGGGCAATCGTTCATTACCCAAACGCTGGCCGACGTGCAGGCGCGCTTGGCGCCGCATATCGAGCGTTTACCCGAACTATTGCGGGAATTATCGGCGCGCGAACTCCAAGCGGAAGAGGGCCTGCGGCTGCATCGGGAACGGCTGCGCCAATCGGCGGCCTCCGTTCAGCGCGAGGTAGAATCGGATCGGGAAGCGACCTTGGCCGATTTGCGAGAGAAGTTTGAAGCGATCCGCGCCGATGCGCTGGGTCGCTGGGTGGAAGAGCTGGACACCAGCGGGGTGCGCGCCACCCACTCGACCGCCGAGGCCATGGGTAAGTCCTCGGACTGGTACGTGCAGCAGACCCAGGGACGGATGCACTCACTGGTAGAGGAAAGCGTGACCGGAGCCGAAGAGCGGCTCCAGAAGCGAGCGGAAGAAGCGGCGCAGAAAGCCGCGGTGGTGCTGGAGCAGCGGCGGGCGGAGCATGCGGTGGAGTTGCGTGCCCAAATCGATGAAGCCGCGAGCGCCGCAGTCGAACGCTCGCGGACCGAGATCGAACAGGCGGCGCACACCGTGGCTGCGTCGTTCGGGCAAGTGCTGAGCAGCGTATCGGACGAGGCACTCGAGAAATTTCACGAGTCCGCGCAAAAGGCCGGCGAAGAGGTGGGAGCGCATTTGGAAGAATCGAAACAGCAATTCCACGCGCACGTCGATGCGCAGGCCAACGAGACGCTGGACCGTTTTCGGGAACACTTGGCCGCAGGCGTGAACCAGACCACCCAGGAGTTGCGGGGAACGCTGCAGTCCCAGGTGTCGGACACCCTGGACATGTTTCGCAAGCACCGCGAGTCGCTGCAGGAAGAATTGCGATTGAGTTTCGACCGTCTGAGCGGCGAATCGATCGGCATGCACGCCGAGCGCCTGGAAACGGCATCTGATTCGTGGATGTTGCGATCGGTGCGGCAGCTCAACGAACATGGGCGCACGGTGATGGACGCGCTGGCCAAGTCGAGCGAAATGGCGGTGCGCAATTCCATTCAGATGATATTCGAAGGGATGGCCCGGACCCTGCGTGACTCAGCGCCAGAAACGGCTTCGGGCGCCGCGGCGGGTGCCGGCGCGGGGCAAGCGCCGCCGGATCAATCCTCGGTTGAAACGGAAAAGCACGTCTCGAACTAGAACTGAATCCAGCGGCTGCCTTTGCCGCTCCTGCGGCGATTCCCTGAGGAATCGCGCCTCTGGCAGTTGACCTCGTATCCCACGCGGTACGCAAAACCGGGCCAAGTTAAAAAGGTAGAGAACCCAGGTGTGAAACCGACTTTGCTTCACTCGGTGCCCCCATCGTCGACAAATCTGCTTGATGTCCCAGTCCTTATTCGTCCCTTCCCTATTCCGGATGCGTTCTGCACCACGCGGCGACCGTCGGCAGCATCATCAACGCATAGCCCGTCGCGCTCATCACGGCGCGGAGCATGGCAGGAACGGTTGCGGGATCGATTTCTCCCGGGGCGATCAGTTCGTATTCGATTGCTTGGGGCAGGGCGCTGACGAAGGAGTCGGCGATTAGTTGGTAGAGCAGCGAATCCTCGGCCGCGTCCATCACCGCTTCATAGCGCATGTTGGGCTGCGGCAGGCCGGCAGCGGCGAAAACTTTGTGGAGGCGCGGGCCCAGGTCCGGTTGCGCTCCGGAGCGGCGCATTGATTCAAAAATGCAGAAAACCACTTTGCGCACTGGGCTCTCCGCACCGGGGGGTAGCGAGAGCCACGGCTCGAGAAACGCGACGATCCCGCCTTCGGGCGTTAGTAATTTTGCGGCGGCGGCGAGTGTCCGAGCGGGATCCGGCAGGTACAGCAGCACCCCGCGGCCAACAATGGCGTCGAACGGCTTGTCTCGCAGCGTGGCAGGAAAGGGTTCGGACCCGTCCACACGAAGAAAAGTAACGTTGGAAATGCCGGCGGCGGTGATGCGATCTTGCGCGAAGTCGATGGCGCCAGGATCGATCTCACACCCAACCACGCTTCCGGCAGGACCAACCATTTCGGCGAGTAGCACGCCGACGTCGCCAGCCCCCGAACCGAGGTCCAGGACGCGCATCCCGGGTCGAATCCCGGCGTCTTCAAAGGTTCTTCGGGTCATCGGCTCAAGGTATTTTGCCTGGCGCTTCAGGCGAGTGTATTCGTGCTGTGATGCCCCTAGCGGGTAGTTGGATTTGTGGTTGGCCATTGGCCCTCCTCGGGTGCCTCAGTTAGTCCGCGCTGCGCGCCCCCTATTAGCGATGAATCTCGACGGGGTACAGCAACGCGCCTGTATATAAGTATATCATAATTATACAGTTATGTCAAATCGAGCGGGTGAGCCAAAAGTAACCCGATCGCGGCGGAATTGGGCCGATCGGTGGGTTAGCGTCGAGCGATTTCGCGGAGGGACGTAGCTACATGAAGAACTTGCTCATCGGTCAGGCCGGGAAACACGGGAACGCTTAGGACCCGCCGGCATGCCCGTTCGGCGTGGGGAAACGAGCCAGAGCGGTACCCCAGGTGGGCGTAAGCGGGCTGCAGATGGAGAGGCGTTGGATAGTGGACGGCGGTCTCGATCCCCCGTTGGGCCAACGCGCTGGCGGTGGCGCCGGGATCTGAAACGTAGATAACAAAGAGATGATAGACGCATTCGTCCCGCGGGTCATCGATCGGAATTTCGATGTTCTCGCCTTCCAGCGCCCGGCGATACTCAGCGGCGATGGCTTGGCGGCGGGCGGTCCATTCGTCTAAGCGTCTGAGCTTGATTCTCAGGATGGCGCCCTGAAAACCCTCCATGCGGTAATTGAATCCTACAAAGGCGTGCGCGTAGCGGCCGGTTTGCCCGTGGTTGCGCGCGGAGCGGGCGAATTCAGCGATCCGATCGTCGTCGGTGGTGAGTGCGCCGGCTTCACCGGATGCCGCCAGATTCTTGGTGGGATAAAAACTGAAAGCGGCGGCGTGGCCCAACCCTCCGGTGCGTCGTCCGCGGTAGCGAGCGGCGTGGGCCTGCGCGGAGTCTTCGAAGAGCTTCAGGTTATGGGACTGGGCGACCGAGCCGAGCGCGTCCATGTCCGCCGGGCGGCCGTAAAGATGGACCGGCACGATGGCTTTGGTTTTGGGGGTAATGGCGCGTTCGACGCACGCGGGGTCGAGATTAGCGGTGCTTGGATCGATATCCGCGAAGACGAGAACCGCGCCGGTGTAAGAAATGGCTTCCGCGGAGGCGATGAAGGAATTAGGCGTGGTGATCACTTCATCGCCAGGTCCCACGCCGAGAGCGAGCAGGCCGAGATGCAGCGCGCTGGTGCCGGAATTCAGGGCGACGCAGTGTTTCACGCCACAGAACGAAGCAAACTCGCGTTCAAAAGCCTCCACTTCCGCGCCGAGAACGAAGGCGGAAGAAAGGCAAACCCGGTCCAGGGCTTCGCGGATTTCGCCGCGGAGCAAGTCGTACTCAAAGCGCAGATGGTTGTGAGGGACGGCGATTGCCATGGCGTTAGGATGGGGCGGGTCGTTCATGATCTTGGCCGCTCCGGGCTTGGTCACTGTAACCTACGTGTCTTCATCGAACAAGGCGGGTTCAACCTAAGGGCGCTCCCCCGAGAGGGGCGCTACCGGCGGGTCTAGCGACGATGGGGGTGCGAGAAACCATTCGTCGGGCGGGTTCCGGGGATGATACGATTTCGCCTGAATGCGCAGAGTGCGGTTCGATGAGCCTACGGAATTATCCGCGATGGCCGGCAAAGCCTGCATGATGTGACAGGGTTTCTGCCAAATTCCAACGGTGTATCGGGACAAAAACGATGGCGACGGTTTCGGCATGAAACCATCGCAACCCCTGCATCACGTCGCGCATCCATAGTTTCTTGCCATTAATAGAGTTCGGAGGATCGGGATAAATGACCAGGAATTCGTTGGCCAAGGCATGGGTGGGTGGCATCGCGGCGCTGACGCTGATCGCGGCGGGTGCGCTAAGCACGATGCGAAAAATCGAGCCGGTGCGCGCACCAGCCATTGGTGATGTGCGCCTGAGCGTCCGCGAGGCTCAGGAGAAATACGGAAATCTGCCGTTGCGGTTTGAACAGAACGTGGGGCAGGTGGACCAGGGAGTTCGCTACGTTTCGCACGGAAACGGCTACGAGTTGATGCTGGCGCAGAACGAGGCGGTGCTGGCGCTGAAGCAGCCGGCCAAGCGACAGCCGCTGGCGTCGATTCTTCGGTTGGGCCTGGAAGGCGCGAACACTGCGGCGGCTGTCGGCGGAGTGGAAAAGCTCGGGGGCCGGGTGAACTATTTTATCGGCAACGATCCGCGGAATTGGCACACCGATGTACCTTCCTACGCGCGGGTGAAATATGCGGCGATCTATCCCGGAGTCGATCTAGTGTTTTATGGCAACCAGCGGCGCCTGGAATACGATTTCGTAGTCTCGCCGGGCGCCAATCCAAAGTCGATCGCGCTTCGGGTAGGCGGCAGCAGCGGCATGCGCTTGGACGCGCAGGGAAATTTGCAGATGGCGGTGGCCGGAGGCGAAGTCGAGCTGCTCAAGCCGTACGCTTACCAGGAGCGAAACGGGACGCGCGAAGCCGTGACCGCGGAATACGCGCTGGCGGCAGGCAACCGGGTGAGCTTTAGCCTGGGGAAATATGACTCGCGGCTGCCGCTGATCGTCGATCCGGTGCTCACTTACTCTACCTACTTGGGGGGAAGCGCGACTGGTGACGCGGCGAACGGCATCGCGGTGGATCCGCAAGGGCACGCCTACATCACCGGCGTGACGTTCTCCAAAGTTTTTCCGACCGTGCCCCAGAGCTACAATCCGGGGCCGCTTACCACCAATGCCGGTGGCGCGGTGTTTGTCACCGAAATGAATCCGAGCGGTACCGCGGAAGCCTATTCGACGTATCTGAGCGGCAACGTCAGCGAGACCGGCACGGCGATCGCTTTGGACGCCCGGAATCCGCCTCGCATCTACGTCACCGGCCAAACTCTTTCCACCAATTTTCCCACCACCGCCAGCGGCGTGATTCCTGGACCGCTGGGGACGAATGCCAGCGGATCGGCGTTTCTGACGACGTTGGACCCCACGCTGACAGGCGTGGCGCAACTAGCCTACTCCACCTATGTGGGCGGAACGGCAGGCGACATTGGATACGGCGTAGCGGTGGACCAGAACCAGAATGCCTACGTTACCGGATTGGCGAAAACGAGCGGGCTCGCGACCACCAATACGTACCAGTCGACCCTCGCCAGCAGCAGCGGAAATGGGTTCCTGGAACGGATCGACACCACCAAAACCAGTGTGGCGTCCTTAATTTTTTATACCTATCTGGGCGGCAGCGGGACCGGTGTGGGCAGCGGCGCGAATCCTTTCGCCTACGGCGATGCAGGTACCAGCGTGAGCGTGGATTCTGCCTCGCGCGCCTACATCACTGGCGTGACTTCTTCCTCGAATTTTCCGATCACCGCGACAGCGTTCCAATCCGCTTCTTCTAGCGCGGCGACCGCAGGAACTGCGTTTTTCACTTTGTTAGATACCACCATGTCCGGTGCGGCGGCTCTGCGATATTCCTCCTATCTGGGTGGGACCGGCGGCGATCGCGGGCTGGGCATCGCCTTGGGACCGAATTATGCCGCGTACCTGACCGGGGTGACTGAGTCAACCGATTTCCCGGTGACCACCGGCGCTTTCCAAACAGCTGGCAACGCGGCGGGTGTGGCCTTCGTCACGGTGATCGACACCCTGAAATCGGGAACAAGCTCACTGGCCTATTCCACCTATCTGGGGGGCAGCGGAGGGGATCGCGGAAACGGAATCGCCGCGGATGCCGCCGGGAATGCCTACGTCACCGGAACCACCGCGTCCACCAATTTCCCGGTGACGCCGGGCGTGTTTCAGTCCAACCTGAAAAACCCGCAAGGCAGCGCGTTTATTTCCAAACTGAACCCTGCTGGCGGCGGCCTCACCGACCTGCTGTATTCGAGCTATTTCGGCGGATCCGGGCCGACGGTGGCGGACCGAGGCCTGGCCGTTGCCATCGACCCTTCCAACAACGCCTACATCACCGGGTCGACAGCGTCAGTGAATTTTCCGGTAGTGGCGCTTGCTTTCCAGCAGACCTTGACGCAGTTCGATTCGGCCGCGACCGCTTCGGCTTTCGTGGCGGAAATGCCTTTGGTGTCGAGCGTATCGCTCTCTCCGGATGCTCTGGTATTTCCGGGGCAACTCGTGAATGTCGCATCGAACGCGCAAACGGTGACATTGACCAACAACAGCACCGTGGCGCTCAACGGAATCGTGATTGGGGTGACCGGCGCCAATGCCGGCGACTTCTCCACTTCCGCAGGCACCACCGCGTGCGGGGCGTCATTGCCGCCTTCGGGTTCGTGCAATATCAACGTGGTATTCACACCCACTGCCGCGCCGCCTACCACCGAGACCGCTCAGCTCACCATAACCGATAGCGACCCGACCAGCCCGCAACAGATGACCTTGTCCGGCGCCGTGGTGGCCAATGCCGCGGTTGTGTCGCTGTCGCCAACGTCCCTGTTGTTCAGCAATCAAATTGTGACCGGGGCCGGCTCAGCACAAACCGTCACCCTGACCAACAAAGGAAACATTCCGCTGACGATCGACTCGGTGAACATCAGCCCGACCGACTATACCGAGACGAATACCTGCGGCACTTCCGTGGCGGCGGGCGCGAATTGCACTTTCAGCGTGAGCTTCGCTCCTACCACTACCGGAGCACGCGTGGGATCGATGACCATTGTCAGCAGCGACAATGAGAGCCCTCATGTGGTGCCCTTGTCGGGAACCGGTTGGAACTTCGAACTGACCGCGCCAACAGCGTTGACCGTGACCGCAGGATCGACTGGCACGCTGACCTTGACGGTCACTCCGCTCGGCGGGTTCGATGGCACGGTGATCGTTTCCTGCACCAACGTTCCGGTGAGCGCAACCTGCACGCTTTCGACCACCACCTTGACCTTTACCGACGGGGTCACCGCGCAAACCTCCACCGTCACTCTGGCCGCCAAGAGCCAGGTTCCTCCGCCGGGTAGTTCCCCCGGTGGAAATATCAGGCGCATAGTGGTGGTGCTGCTGTTCGCGTCAGCCCTGCTATTCGCCGGCGCCAGTGTGCGGATGCCCCGGCAGCGCTGGAGCTTCGCATCGGTAGCCTTGTTGCTGCTGGTTTTGGGAGTGGGCGGGTGCGGAGCCGCAGCGACAACGCCGCAGGGGTCGTACACGTTCGATCTGACCGGAACCTCGGGCAATGTTACCAATACAATCGACGTCGCACTGACCGTGAACTAGGCCGGGCAGGTCTATTGGCCCGGCCGCGGGTTCACCCGTCCGGGAATCCGATTCGGGATCGCCTGCGGCTTTTCGTCTCGCGCGCGATCGCATCGCCGAACCGGGAATCGGCCGTTACTTTGAGGAGCTAACCACAGGTGAGACAAGTATCGATCCTGCTAGCTTTGGCGTTGCTGCTGGCGACGCCGGCCATGGCGCAGACGCCGGCGGACGCACCAGCACAGACACCCGCTGAGACCCCAGCACAGACACCCCCTGGCACATCAGCGCAGCCGCCAGCACCGCCACCGGCAAAAAAACCGGTACCGGCAGCGGCTCAGGAACCGCCTCAGGCACGAAGAAGCCGATTGGACCTTTCGCTCGGCTACACCTACGCGAATTATGACCAACAGGACGAGCCTCGGCTGAACATGAACGGCTTCAACCTGGGAGCGGACGTCAACCTGCTGAAATGGTTACAGGTGGGCGCCAATCTTACCGAGGACTACAACCGCCAGAGTTCGAGCGATCCCGGTCTGAACGGCACCAAGACCTCGCTGTTCGGTTTCATGGTAGGGCCGCGCATTTATTTTCGCGGCCATCATCACCAGCGATCGTATTTCTTCGACGGTTTGGTCGGACTTGGCGACATCGCGGTGAGGCCGCCGTATTTGCCGCCCCTGCCGCAAGTAACCGATAGAGACAAGGTGTTGGCGTGGGGAGTGGGATTCGGAGTTGACTATGCGCTTTCGCCGCGATTCGCCGCCCGAGCCGAGGCAGATTATGTCAAGACCGGGTTCTTTGGTGGCAATCCGGGACAGAACAACGTGGTGGCCTCTGTATCGCTCGTATACCATCCCCCACGGCTAAAGGCGCCTTCCAAGCCGAAAAAGAAGAAGAAGCAAAGCTAGTGCCGGGGGCGATGAACATCGTCCTGCGCGGTCCGAGCGGGAGCTAGGGCTCATCCGGGAAAACCCGTACGCAGTCAGGCCCTGCGATGTGCTATTGAGGCCATTTTACGCTTGCTTCCGGGAGCACTGTCATAGGAAATTACCCCACCGTGGAAATTCCCCTAGAAGGGTCGCCGTACCGAAGCGTGATTCTGGTGGTTTCACTCCTGATCCTGGGAGGGTTGCTGCAGCACGGCATTCGCCGAACGCTGGCGCAGCGGGACAGCGAATCGACCAATTTTGAGAGGATGCAGAAAGCGGTAAGGCTCGAGCCCGGCAACGCGGACTACTGGGACCTGCTGGGGCGCTTTACGGAACTGGATTTCGAGCAGCCAGACGTCAACGCCGCAATCCAATATTTCCACCGCGCGGTCGAAATCAGTCCGCGCAATTCCGCTTATTGGATCGATCTTTCCTCGGCCTACGAAACCGCGGGCGACGCCGCGCGCGCGCGACAGGCTCTGGATACCGCACGTTCTGTGTATCCTGCGTCGGCCGAAGTGGTGTGGGAATACGGGAACTACCTGCTGCGTCAAGGTGAGTTCGATGCCGGACTGGCGCAGATCCGCCAGGCCATCCGCATCGACCCTTCCCTGCTGCCGCTGGCTATTTCGCGGTCCTGGCGGGCCAATGGGAACGTCAACCAATTACTCGACCAGATGCTGCCGGTGGACGTCGACGCTTATTTCCAGGCGCTCGACTTTTTCGCGTCGATTCATGAGGTGACCCCGGGAATGGTGGTGTGGCGGCGAATTCTGGCGCTGCAAGCAACCTTTCCGTTGGCCAGGTCTTTTCCATTTCTCGAGGAGTTAATCCGGCAAGACCGGACCGCGGAAACCCGGGAAGTATGGCGCGACGCGGTGGCTAGGTCCGGACCCGTGAGTATGGGTGGGGCGTCCTCCCTGGTGTGGGACGGCACCTTCGATCAGGAGTTCGCCAACGGAGGATTAGGCTGGCGCGTGCCGGATTTAGTGGGAGTTTCGTGGGAGTTCGATACCAAAGTTTTCGTTTCCTCGCCGCGTTCGTTGCGGATTGATTTTGGAGGCGCTACCAACCTCGATTTGTGCGCGCCCAGCCAGTTTGTTCCCGTCGAACCGAACCACACCTACCGCTTTCAGGGCAGTTTACGCACCGATGTGATCTCGACCGAGAGCGGAATTCGTTTCGCCGTCTTTGACCCCCAACATCCCGCCGCTCCCGATCTGCTGACCCCTAGTGTGACCGGCACGAATGAATGGACGACCCAGACGGGAACGATCACTGCCGGTCCATCGACGCACTTCCTGGAGACATGCGTGCGCCGCCGTCCGAGCCGGTTGTTTGAAAATCGGCTGAGTGGCACCGCCTGGGTGGATGATATTTCCCTGTCCCCGGTCGAATCATCGTCGGAGGCGTCCAGCCAATGAGCCTTCTTCGGACGGGCGTCTGCGCCGCAATCATTTTTTCGGTGCTAGCGTACGGCACCGTCGAGGTGTGGTCCGTCTCGGTGCTGGAAATATCGGCGGCCTCGCTGCTGGTCCTCTGGGCTTTGTTGGTCGCGGGCGGAAGCGTCAAGACCGTTCATTGGAGTCCGCTGAATTGGCCGCTCCTTGCGTTCTTGGGCGTGGGCCTGCTCCAACTGATTTTTCGAACCACGATATCTCCCTTTTTCACCCGGGCGGAGTTGCTGAAACTCTTTGCCTGCTTTCTGATTTTCTTCGTGATGACCCAGGCATTCCGGGAGCGAAAGGACTTCGAGTATTTTGCGGGATTCCTGATGGTGGTTTGCTTCGGGGTGTCGCTGCTGGGGATCGCGGAATACTTCACCGCAAGCAAGCTGTATTGGACGAGATCGACCCCGAACGACGGGATGTTCTTTGGACCCTACGTAAATCCAAACCACTTTGCGGGCTTCGTCGAGCTGCTGCTACCGATGGGTATGACGCTGCTGGCGATGCGCGGCGTGCGACGCGACCTGATCCCGCTCGCCGGGCTGTTTACCGTTCTGCCCATCGGAGCGCTGATTATGAGCGGCTCCCGTGGCGGAATCCTGTCATTCCTGTTCGAGATTGCACTGTTGCTGTTTGTGGCCTGGAGCCTGCGCGCCCGAAAGTCCCGCCTGGGCACTTTTGGGTTTTTGGTGCTGGCTGCGCTCGCGCTGGTGGCATGGTTGGGAAGCGGAAAAGCGGTCGAGAAATTCTCACACTTGCGGGCGGGGGAGGTGACGCTGGCCCGGAGGTGGTCGATGGTGAAGGGCACCACCGACGTGTTCCTGGCGCACCCGATCGTGGGGAGCGGCCTGAGCACGCTGGTGCTGGCCTTCCCCCAATACGAAAACATGTACGATGCGCGGGTGGTGGACCACGCGCACAACGATTATGTTGAGATTCTGGCGGACACCGGGATCCTCGGCGGACTGTGCGCCCTGGCTTTCCTGATACTGCTTTTTCGCCAAGCGGTAGCGAGAATCGAGTCCGAACAAGGGCATTTCTCTCGCGCCTTCCACGTAGGAGCGCTGATCGCATGCAGCGGCATTCTGATGCACAGTTTTGTGGACTTTAACCTGCACATTACGGCGAATTATCTGCTCTTTCTCGTCAATGCCGGCCTGGCAACGTCACCGGTATTCGAATCCGCCGCATCGCAGGGGTCCGAGACGAGTGGGAATCGAGCGAAATTAGGGCGAAAAGCGAAGCGGAAACTGGTTCCATTTTGGGCCAGTGTCTTGACCGAAATGGGTACAATTTTCAGCGTGAAATCCTCCAAGTAGTCAGCTTAGAATAATAGACTTAGTGGAAACCGAGCGTAACGGCCACCACGTAGTTCTGGTACCTCGCCATCGGAGGATTTCCTAGATTGACACTCGGAGTAGGGGAGGTCATATTGGGTTCGGGGTTAAAGCTGTCAAATGAACGAACCTATACGCATGCGCGCCGTATCTCTTAGAGCCCAAACCTGCTGGCTGATTCCGTTGCTCATGATCAGCATGGCGCCGGCGTACGGCCAGCAAAAAACACCTCCCCAACCGGATGAAATCACCACCGCCCAGGCGAATGAAAAGATCCAGCAACTCGCGGCGCTGCGGCGTCAAAAACCGGTGGAGATCCTCATCGGCAGCGGCGACGTCCTGCATATCGAAGTGTTCGACGTTCCCGAACTGACCCGTGAGGTCCGCGTGGACCCAACCGGAATGATCAGCCTGCCGTTGATTCCGGGAAAAATAAAGGTGGCCGGACTGACCATCTACCAAGTGCAAGACAAGATTGCCGATCTGCTGCGGGAGAATGGACTGGTGTCGCATCCGGAAGTCTCGGTGGGTGTGAAGGAGCAAAACAGCCAGCCGGTTACGGTAGTTGGAGCGGTGGCAGCACGTTCAGGTGGTGCAACTGGTCAAGCCGACGACGTCTGCTAGAGATTCTAGCTGGTTCCGGCGGAGTGGCGGATGACGCGGGCGCGGTGGTGTTGGTAGTGCGGCGGTCGCCGCTGGCGACGGCGGTTACCGCGAGTGCCCCCGGAGAGGTAGCGACGAAAACGGAGCCGGCCGGAGCGCCCGGGGCGCCGGAGACAAGCGATCTAAAGGATGTGCAGGGCAATGATGCGGCGGCGGCGGAAATTGCTGAACTGAACGAAGCCGGTTCGCAAACCATCTCGATCCGGTTAAAGGACTTGCTGGACTCCGGGGATCCGACCTTCAACATTCCCGTTTACGGGGGAGACATCGTCAGCGTGCCGCGATCGGGAATTGTGTACGTCGCGGGGGCCATCCAAAATCCGGGCGGGTACATCCTGCAAAGCCGCGGAGAACAAGTGACCGCGCTAAAAGTGGTGGCTCTGGCGCACGGATTTACGGGAACCGCCAGACCAAACGACGCAGTGATCGTTCGCAAGAATCCGGACACCGGACAGACCGAGGAAATACCAGTTAAGTTGAAAGAGATTCATGAAGCGTAAGATCGCAGACGTGCGCCTGATGCCGAACGACGTATTGATCGTGCCGGACAGCATGGGCCTGAAGGCGCTTTACAAGACTGGCGAACTCGCCACCACCGTGGGAACCGGGCTACTGATTTACCGTCACTAGACGCTGCCGATCCAGAATTCCCATCGTACCGACGAGACCTGAAATTCCGAGGAGAGAATGGAAGAAGCAAACCGATTGACGGTGCGAGACCGAAGGCCGGAAGCGCCGCTGGCGGTGATCCCCACGCCATCCGCCACAGGGACGGCGTGGGACCAACTGCCGCGGCAACCGCACCTGCTCGATTACCTGATCATCCTGCGCAAGCATCAGTGGTTGGTGGTGACGTTCTTGCTCACCGTAGTGACCATCGTGACCATCGCATCGCTAAAGATGAAGCCGGTGTTTGAAGCGGCAGCTCGGGTGGAGGTGGACAAGGAATCGCAGAACACCCTGCCGTTCCAACAGTCGGATCCGTACGAAGAATTGGAGGACACCGAGAATTATCTCGAGACTCAGGTGCACATCCTGCAGAGCGAGACGCTGGCGCTGCAGACCATTCGCTCCATGGATCTGGGGCGATATCCCGAATTCGGCGGTGAATCGGCAGGTCCGAACGCTGGCCGAGCCGGACCGGTCAAGCGTCCGGCGATTCTGGGTGCTTTTCTGGGCAGCCTGACGCGTGAAGCGCGTGCCGGATACCCGCCTGATTGAAGTTCAGTTCGACGCGGGTGATCCGCAACTGGCGGCGGCCATAGTGAATACGCATCTCCAGAATTTTATCGAACAGAACTTTCGCAGCCGCTACGACGCGACCACCCAGGCATCGAACTGGCTGGCGTCGGAATTGGAAGAGTTGCGGATCAAGGTGGAGAAGTCCGAGGATGCGCGTATCGCCTACGAGCGAGCCAACCAAATTTGGACCATCGATGAAAAGCAAAACATCACCTCGCAGAAACTCGGAGACGTGAGCAAGGCGCTGACCGACGCGCAGACCGACTTGGTTCAGCGGCAGGCTTACTATCAACTGGCGCACGCCGGAAACCTGGATTCGATGCCCCAAGTTCAGGAGAGTCCCCTGGTTTCGCAACTGCAGATGAAACGTCAACGATGCCGACGAACCAATACGCAGGACGCGCTGAGTCAATTCGGACCGAACTATCCAAAGGTGCAGCGGCTGGAGAGGACAAAAAAAGAAGCGGAGGATGCGCTTAACCGTGCGAAGCAAGGGATCGTGGCGGTGGTGGATGGACAGTACCGGGCGGCGCGCGACCGCGTGGATTTGCTGACCGATACGCTGAACCAGCAGAAGAGCGACACCAACGATCTAGCCGAAAAACTGGTGCAATACAACATCCTGGTGCACGAGGCCGAGTCCAACAAGCAGTTGTACGACGGCTTGCTGCAGAAGCTGAAGGAAGCCAGCATCAGCGCCGGACTGAGGTCCAGCAATATACGCATCGTCGATCCGGCACTGGCGCCATCGAGTCCGTCGCGTCCGCAAAAGGGCCGGAATATTTTGATGGCGTTCGTGGTCGGGTTGATCGGAGGCGTGGGACTGGCCTTCTTCCGAGAGTATCTGGATAACACCGTAAAGTCGCCGGACGATATCGAGAATCTGGCCGGCCTGCCCTCGCTGGCGGTAGTGCCGGCCATGCCCAGCATGAACGGGCACCGCAGAAACAACCCGCGGCTGGTGACCGGTGTGACCGACGACGGAACGAACGCGCGCATCGAGTTGGTGTCTTACAACCAGCCGAAATCGCAGGTTTCCGAAGCTTTCCGCGCGTTGCGCACCTCGCTCTTGCTCTCCCAGGCCGATCATCCGCCCCAGGTGATATTGGTGACCAGCGCACTGCCTCGCGAAGGGAAGACCACCGCAGCGGTGAACCTCGCGGTAACCCTGGCGCAATTGGGAGATCGCACTCTGCTGATCGATTCGGACTTGCGGAAACCGGGCGTCCGGCGGGCGTTGAATCTGACCATCCCGCGGGAATTGGGATTGAGTTCCTATCTGGCGGGTGTGGCGTCACTGGATGAGGCTACCGTAACGCATCCGGCGATTCCCAACCTGGTGGCGTTGACCACCGGACCGGTTCCGCCGAGTCCGGCCGATTTGCTGTCGTCGATGCGCATGCGCGAGGCGATTGCCGACCTGCGCAACCGTTATAAGTTCATCGTGATCGACTCCCCACCGGTGATGGCGGCGACCGACGCGGTGATTATCTCGGCGCTGACCGACGGAGTGTTGCTGGTGGTGCGCAGCGGCGAGACGCCCAAAGAAGCGTTCAAGCGAACCCGCGATTTGCTGGCGGGGGTGAAATGCCGGCTGTTGGGCGTAGTGCTCAATGCGGTCGACGCGAATGCTCCCGATTATTACTACTCGTATCGCTACTATCCATACGCTTATGGCTACGGTTACGGAGAAGAGAGCCATCGCATGCCGGAACAACCCGGCGGCGACCGCGACCGAACCGAAGTGCCGTCGAACCTTTCATCCTAGGAGCCCACATTGCGTTGTCTAATCACTGGCGGAGCAGGATTCATTGGGTCGCACCTTTCCGAAGCGCTATTGGCGCGCGGAGATGAGGTGACGATTCTGGACGACCTCTCCACCGGCGGCGTGGAAAATATCCGCCATTTAAAGGGCAACCCGAGGTTTCGTTACTACTTCGATGGTATCGAGAACCGGCAGCTCTTGGCGGAATTGGTGGACGAATCGGACACCATCTACCATCTCGCGGCAGCGGTGGGCGTACGCCTGATCGTGGAAAGCCCGGTGCGAACGATCGAGACCAACGTGAACGGCACGCAACTGGTGCTCGAGGCGGCGACCAAGAAGAAGAAACTGGTATTTACCGTATCCACTTCCGAAGTCTACGGCAAGAGCGAGAAGGTTCCCTTCCACGAGGACGCCGACCTGGTGCTGGGACCGACGAGCAAGTGCCGCTGGAGCTATGCGGCGTCAAAAGCGCTGGACGAATTCCTGGCGCTTGGCCTATTGGCGGGAGAAGCGGCAGCCGGTGATCATCGCGCGGCTGTTCAACACCGTCGGACCGCGGCAGACCGGGCGATACGGAATGGTGATACCGAATTTCGTGCGGCAGGCCCTCTCGGGCTCGGCCATTACGGTCTACGGCAGCGGACAGCAATCGCGCTGCTTCTGCGATGTGAGTGACTGCGTGGAAGCGATCTTGCGCCTGAGCGCGAACGGACAAGGCGATCGGGGAAGTGGTGAATATCGGAACCGATCAGGAAATCTCGATCGAAGGACTGGCGAAGATGGTCAAGCAGCACGACCGGAAGCGATTCGCCGATCACCTTTATGCCCTACGAACAAGCGTACGAGCCGGGTTTCGAAGACATGCCGCGGCGTGTGCCGGCGCTGGGAAAGCTCGAGCGCCTCACCGGCTTCCTGCCGTCGAAGACCCTGCCGCAGATCCTGGATCGGGTGATCGAAGATATGAAGAAGAACGGTTCAGCGCAGTTGGTGCGCGAGCGAACCGCGGCCAAGACGTCCGGCCCGCGCGAACAACCCGGAGCGATCGCCTGATTGCTCCGCCGTCCACACCGGCCGTGGGGGGCGATTGATCGAACTCCAAAGCGACAGGCGCGGCACCCGTGCGCGCAGGGATCAATCTCACCTTGTCTCCAACCCCGCAACCCCGAAGGAAAACTTTTCCTGCAGGGTATTGCGGGTTAGGATAACCCGGTGACCGAACCCACAAGCGAAGCGCAGCGGCGGCCAAAGCTCTCCGTGGCAATTCCCGTGTACAACGAAGCGAATACGATCCAGGAGATTTTGCGCCGGGTGGCCGCGGTGCGGATCGACAAGGAGATCGTGGTGGTCGACGACTGTTCCACGGATGGCACCCGGGACGTCCTGCGGCAGATCGAAATAGGCGAGGGTCCGGCTTCCAGCGAAACACCGGGCGGGGATGCAGGTCTTGCGGGTAGCAACCTGCGAGTGTTCTATCAGGATCGAAATCAGGGCAAAAGGCGTGGCTCTGGCGGCGCGGCTTTGCGGAAGCGCGCGGAGAAATAGTGCTGATTCAGGACGCCGATCTCGAATATAACCCCGAAGACTATGGGGCGCTGCTCGATCCGTTCGAGCGCGGGCTGGCAGCGGTAGTGTACGGGAGCCGATTCAGCGGCGGAGCTCACCGCGTGTTGTTTTTCTGGCATTCGGTGGGAAACCGTTTTCTAACGCTGCTATCGAATATGTTCACCGACCTCAATCTCACCGACGTGTGGACTTGCTACAAAGCGTTCCGGCGAGAGGTGCTCGGAGCAGATCGTGATTCGAGAAAACCGCTTTGGAATTGAGCCGGAAATCACCGCAAAGTAGCGCGAGGCAGATGGCCGATATTTGAGGTTCCGATTTCGTATGACGGCCGGACCTACGCCCAGGGCAAAAAAAATCACCTGGAAGGACGGGGTCCGGGCGCTCGTGTGCGTTGTACGCTACAACGTTTTTGACCGCCGTCCTTGATCCACTTATGCCGTTCGCGACAAAACTCACAAGACCTGAAAAGCTGATGTGCCTGCTGTTTCTGGTCACACTGCCCTTGATCAATCCGTGGGTGCGCGGGGACGGGGTGGGGTACTACGCGTACGCGCGAGCGATTTTGATCCAGCACAATCTGGATTTCCGGAGCGATTGGGAACACGCGAATCAGTCGTTTCGGATGGTCAAGCTGGATGACGAGGGACAAGTCAGGCCGCAGGAATACACGCGCACGGGATATATCAACAATCACTTCGCTATGGGATCGGCGCTTTTGTGGATGCCGTTTTTGATCGTGGCGCACGTGGGGGTGGTGTTGTACAACCTGGCCGGCGGGCACGTCGCGGCTGATGGCTTCTCGTCACCTTATCTCGCTGCGATGGCGCTGGGCACGGCGACCTGCGCGTTCGCGGGGCTGTTTTTGGCATACCGGCTGGCGCGTAACCATTTCGGGGAGCGTTGGGCGTTGCTGGCCACTTTGGGCATATGGTTCGCGAGCCCGCTACCGGTCTACATGTATTTCAATCCGTCGTATTCGCATGCCGCATCCATTTTCAGCGTGGCGTTGTTTATTTTCTATTGGGACCGGACGCGGGAAGACCGCAGCGGACTGCAGTGGATCGGTGCTCGGTCTCTGCGGCGGGCTGATGATGGACGTGTATTACCCCAATGCCATTTTCATGCTGTGCCCGTTGATCGAATCGCTGGTGAAGTACTGGGATTGGTTGCGAGCAGAAACCGTGGAACCGAGCTACATTCTTCCGGCTTCTGCGGTTCGACCTGGAGTTTTGCGCCGGTGTGGCCATCGGATTCTGGCCTTCGATGATCGTGCACCGGATCTTGTTCGGCAGCGTTTTTAGTTTGGGGGACTACCAGGAAGAACCGTGGAGATGGAGCGCGCCGTGGAGATGGAGTGTGCTGTTTTCCTCGGATCACGGTCTGCTGAGCTGGACTCCGATTCTGTGCTTGGCGATCATCGGCTTGGTGATGTGGCGCAAGACCGATCGGTTGGTGGCCGGAAGTCTATTGGCCAGCGCGCTGGCCTACTACTATTTGATCGCATCGTATCCGGCGTGGGATGGCTTGTCATCGTTCGGAGCCCGCTATTTTCTTCCGGTTACTGTTATTTTTGTGTTCGGCTTGACCGCATTTTTCAGCGGATGTGCGGCGGTGTGGAAGGCGCAACGCGCCTTTGCCGACCTCTGCTCGAACTCTGGTCGCTTTGTTAATCTTGTGGAACCTGTTGTTCATGTTTCAGTGGGGTACTCACATGATCCCGGTTCGCGGTCACATCTCATTCAAGGACATGGCGCGTGCGCAATTTACCGCCGCCCCAGTGCAGTTGAGGAACACCCTGCTGAAGTACCTGTCCCATCGAAGGGACATGATGAACCAAATCGAGAATATCGACATCCAGCAGATCCGCGAACAGCAACGCCGGGAGCGCCCCGATCTTCCATAGCGGGAACCGGCACTATTGCAATGAACCAAGCATCCCTGTAACTTTAAAACACTCGATTTTTTGTGTACGGCGCGCTGGGGAGCTGTTGAACCTCGGACGAGCCCTCCGGAGCAGCTCGAAAATGAGCAGCAACGATCTTTTCGACCGCCATGTGGAGGCCTACGAGGAAACCCTATCCAAGGCTCTCAGCGCCACCGGCGAGAACCGTGAATACTTTGCCGACGGACGCGTTGCGTGGTTGGCACAAACCCTTGCGACCCTATGCTATAGGCCGGGCACGGTACTGGATTATGGATGCGGCGATGGCTCGACAACGCCGTTACTGCTCGAAGCGCTCGGCGCACAATCGGCGGTGGGCGTGGATGTGTCCGGCAGGTCACTCGATCTGGCCCGGGCGCGCCATCGGAGCGCTCGAATCAGATATACGGAGATTTCAAAAACTCCGAGTGATGGTCTCATGGACCTGGCGTACTGCAATGGGGTTTTCCATCATATTCCACTGGGTGAACGCGCGGCGGCGGTTGCGCGCGTGAATCGCGCGCTTTGCGCCGGCGGCCTGTTTTCTTTCTGGGAAAATAATCCGTGGAATCCCGGCACGCGCTACGTGATGGCCCATTGCGATTTCGATCGTGACGCGGTCACCCTCAGCCCGCCCGAGGCGTCGGCGTTGTTGCGTGTGGGCGGCTTCGAGATTCTACGCACCGATTTTCGTTTTATTTTTCCGCGGGCGCTGCGAGCGCTGCGCCCCTTGGAGGAAATCCTTTATCGCTTGCCCATAGGCGCGCAGTACCACCTGTTGTGCCGTAAACTCTCTTAGACGGAGCGATAACCAGGCGTAGCGAAAAGATGAAAGGTTCGCGATCACCTTGGTGATTTCTTCACATTTCACGGACAGTCCTCGGCACGAGCGTTGCATTCCGAGCCCAAGTTCGGCACGAAACGGGATAAAGTGCAGCTAAGTCTCTTAGAATCAGTTCGGGCAATGGCCGAGTCTGCACTACATTTCAGGATCTGAATCGGCTCCCATCGCTTAAGAAGTCGTTTCCGGTGGCGATCAGCTCGCTGCTGGCCGGTGTGTATCTGCGGATTGGCGTTCCTTAACGTCAATCTCATCAGGATCGGCGACGATATCAATCGAATTAAAACCAATTTCTTCACCCCCGTGGCCAGTTACACCGCCGGATGCATGGTGGTTCTGTTGTTTTTCACCGAGACCAGATCGACGATAAACGACGGCTGGAAAATGGCGCTGCCGGCTTTGTTGGTGGCGGGCAGTTCGGTGGGCGTTACGGGTCTGGTGCCCTATGGGAATGGCCCGCGACGTTCTGCCGCTCTTGTTTGCGACCGACGGCGCGATCGAGGCTTAGCTGAGAGGACTGGCCCGTCCGCCCGGTTCAATCAACTCGTTCTGTCAGTACGGGAACGATCCGCGAGCCGTCTGAGCACTGAACGTAACGACTTTCCTTACAATTGCCGAAACGGAACCGATTACTTTGGGTTAAAGTCGTCATCGGTATTTCTGCTCTTAATCCTCGCTCCAGACGGTGGGCGTTATGACTATAAAATGGGTTACGGTCGTATTCGTTACGTTGGTTTCGTGTATTTTCGGCGGCTGCGGTGGCTCAATTGTGACCCATTCCGTGAGTGCCTCAATCACACCCGCGAGCGCGGATATCTTCACCGGGGCAAGCGTCCAGTTCATCGCGAATATTTCCACGGATCCCAAGACCGTGAACTGGTACGTAAATGGCATTGCCCATGGCAACGCGACCGTGGGAACCATCGACGCCACAGGTAATTACACTGCGCCCATTACCCAGCCGACTCTGCCCTTCACGATTTCTGTCTCCAGCCCCTCGCTACCGTCCATTGCAGCGGTAGCCACGGTTACGGTTGTCGCCCCGGGCCAGGTCACTGGCACCGCCAATCCGCAGGTGGCTCTCTACACCATCGCTCCACCAGTGCCGGCCCAGGTAGCCATCCAGTTCGGCCCGGACATCACTTACGGCCTCACGACCTGGAACCAAGCAGCCGTAGGCGGCGCGGTGCCACTTGGCACGCTTGTCGCGGGAATGAAAGCCAATTCCGTCTACCATATGCGCGCGGTGCTTAAGATGCCCGACGGCTCCACCCTCAACGACTTCGATCAGACCTTTGCCACTGGGGCGGTCGTCGGCAATACGCCTCAGCCTACCGTGACGATTCCAAATGGCATGACCCCGCAACCGGGGGTGGAGATGCTGGACTTCATCGAGGCTGCCGGGGCCCCCGTGGTAGTGACTGATCTGTCGGGCAACATTATATGGACCTATCTGGCGCCGGACGCAAACGCGTATGATCTCGTCCAACCGGTGAAGCCGCTTCCCAATGGGCATTTTTTGCTGGTGGACTCACCCAATTCTTCGGCTATCCCGTCTACGCTTCCGGCGGGAACGCTCGACGTCGCGCGGGAAATCGACCTCAGCGGAGCTACCATTCGGGAAATCACAATCGACACCCTCAACAGCCGCTTGGCCGCCGCAGGATTCAACTACACCGCACAATTCATGCACCACGATATCTGTATTTTGCCCAATGGACATTGGATACTGATCGTCAACTCAATGCAGCAAGAAACCGAGAACGGAACCGCGGTCAGCGTCCTCGGAGACGCCCTCATTGACCTCGACACCAATCTGAATCCAGTTTGGCTTTGGAATACGTTCGATCACCTGGACGTGAACCGCGCTCCCGTCTCAGCTACGGACTGGACCCATTCCAACGCCATTCTGTACTCCCCCACTGACGGTAATTTGCTCTTGTCGATGCGCCATCAGAATTGGATTATCAAGATCGATTACAACAACGGAGCAGGAGCCGGCGATATTCTCTGGCACCTGGGATACCAAGGCGACTTTGCTCTAGTGGGCGGCACGGATCCCACCGATTGGTTCAGCGGCCAGCACGGTCCTTCGTTCACCACACAAACCACCGCTGGCACTTTCGGACTGGCGGTCATGGATAATGGCGATTTTCGCAACTACCCCACCGGAGTAACTTGTGCGGACACCGGCGCGCCCACTTGTCCTTACAGCACCGCGCAAGTCCTCACCATTGATGAATCTGCCAAGACGGCCACATTCGTTTTTCACGACATCTCGATTGGTTATTCTTTCTTTGGCGGAAACGAGGAAGTTTTGGGAAACAAGGACGTCGAATTCGCCTTGGCGGTAGGGGCCAGCGTGCATGAGGTGACGCCAACCTCTCCGGCACAAACCGTCTGGCAAATGAACATTGTGGGTACGAACACTTATCGCGCTTTTCGTCTTCCCAGCCTCTATCCCGGCGTGCAGTGGTAAGCCGTCCGCGTGACGATTTGCGTTCTGGGAATGCCTTGCGCTTCGCGGGCCCAAACGAACTCGGCATCCTGGGACACCCTGAACACGATTCGATGTGCGGCACGATGGCTGAAAACCCCAGGGTGTCTGTGATCATTGTGAATTGGAATGGGGCAGAGCATCTTCGTCTTTGCTTGCCGAGTCTTGCATCGCAATCGTTTAAGTCGCTGGAAATCATCGTTGTTGATAATCGTTCGTCGGACGGCTCAGCTGAGGTTGCCAGAAATCTTGGAGCCCGCTGGCTGGCTCTGGAAACGAATCTTGGCCTGGCGCCGGGGCTAAACCGAGGCGCTGCGATTGCCCAGGGCGATCTACTGCTTTTTGTGAACAATGACATGCGATTCGACCCGGGGTTTGTGGCTGCATTGGTCGAACCGTTAGACAAAGACGAGGAGATTTTTGCTACCGACGGGATGCAGTTCAACTGGGATGGAACTGTGCGCGCGCATCTGGCGGCGGGCCTCACGAACGTCCTGCCCGGAGAAGAATCTTCAACGGAATTAGTGCCCGGGTTGCACTTTTATCAGCGGGAAAGGGCTGAGAATTCACCCGTATTCATGGCCTCGGCCGCCTCCATGATGGTGCGCAGGACGTTCTTTGAAAAATTGGGCGGATTTGACGACCGGTTACCGCTCGGGTATGAGGACGTCGAGATTTGTTGGCGAGCGTGGGCGCAAGGGTGGAAAACGTTGTACGTTCCTAACGCGATTTGTTGGCATCACGTGGGAGGTTCGTCACGATCGCTTGCCGCAGCCCGCTTCAATTTCCGCGGTATACTCAGGGGGCGACTGCTGCTGGCAACCAAGCTGCTTCCGGGACGATATACGTTTCGCACCTGGCTAATCTCGACGACAGGCCTGGCGAAGGATATTAGCCAACTGAAATGGCAGTTTGCAGCCGACCGCGTCGGAGTGCTGTTTTCCACGGCTGGACTTGTTGCACAATTTCTGCGAGAAAAGAAGGCGCTGTTCAAGAGCACGAATCGTTCTCCTGAAACGATGCTCGAGTTCTTGCTTGGGCTAACCGACGATGACCTCCCGGGCTGAGTGATGCAAGTAGGGTTATGAAATCCAGGTGGTCCTGGTGGCACAGCTCCGAAGTCATTCCACAGGGGATGATGATATGTCGAAACTACTGCTGAAAGTCGGTCGATATATCAAGTGCTACGGCCAGCTGGCCTTTGGCAGCCGACCTAAAACTCTCGAAGATACCATCGACTACTGTGTGGACCGCCCGGTTCTGATGGCGCAGGCGCGGTCTGAAATCTTACAACTGGGAAAAACCCTGCAAGCGTTCGCACCCAAGCGCAGCTTGGAGATCGGAACCAACTATGGAGGCACACTCTTCCTGCTTTGCACGCTTTCGCCGCCGGACGCCAAGATCATCAGTCTGGACCTGCCTTCGGGACCATTTGGAGGCGGCTATCCCCGGCGTAAGATACCGCTATTTCGCAGATTTCCGACGGCCGACCAGAAGCTACATCTTATTCGGGCAGATTCGCATGCCCCGGAAACAAAGGAACGTGTGCTGCAGATTCTCGAGGGCGAGAAGCTTGATTACCTATTTATCGACGCAGATCACACCTATGACGGGGTGCAGCGCGACTTCCAAATGTACTCACGGTTGGTGCGGAGCGGTGGAATGGTAGTTTTCCACGACATCGCAACATACAATCCAGAGTCGAAATGCCAGGTAGCTAGGTTCTGGGCCGAGATTAAAGATCGCTACCAACATCGTGAAATTATTGAGGGGCTGAACCACGGGTCGATGCCCGTTGCAATTACCGGCGAGTCTATGGACACCTCCGGCCTTGGCATTCTGTTCATGCCGTGATCGCTTGCAGGACAGGAATTTGCTCCAAGCCACACGTGGGGAAAAACAGTGACGGTGTGAATCGGCCACCGAAAGCGGCGGATGAGTATACGTGAGGGCTCACCGCACTTCGGGAAGTGGACGAGCACCCTGATCCCACATATGCTGCGCCAGCCTGCGACGACTAAAGTTTTCCAGGCAGTTCATCGTTCACTGGATCACCCGGACGTTGTACGTTGTGGACTTAGGCGTCAGTTGGCTCGAAGTGGTATTGCACAAGCGAACCGTAACCGTGTTGGGTGCGGAAACAAAACCTTCCCACGTAAAACCAGTTCCCGGATCGGCTGCGGGGGAAACAGCTACAGCCATCGTTGTCGCTGCGCCGGGAATCGATACCGCTCCGGTAGTGCATACTCCGGCGCTAAGCGAGTTGCCGCCAATACTGCTGGTGGTTCCGGTAAATTGAGTGTTGATGAAACCGGGAGCGTGGATGTTGTAGTTGCTGTCGATCCACAGGGCCAGGGCCGAGGAACCGTACACGCTCGACGGGGTGTAGAGATTCAGATAATTCCCGGTGAATCCAACCGGCGCCTGCATTCCTAGGCCACCGCCCGGGGGAGCACCCGCGATTCCGATATTGAGGGCGTTAAGGTTCTGCAAGCCGGTGTACATGTTTGGCGTGATGGCCATCGAATTGCCGTAGCTAGCCGAGACGAACTGCCCTTGAATGTTTCCAGCGCTAAGATTGCAAAGCCCCGGGGTGAAATCCGAAATATTAGGCCCGTTCTGATTTATGTTGCAGCTGATCATCGGAGTGGTCCCGCCAACCAGTGAGGTGGACACCGCTTCCACTTCATCGAAGTCCACTTTCCCCATTGCAGTCGATCCGCCTTTAACGGTCTGGATGAGGTATTGCAGCGCTATGGGAGTAGCGGTCCCAGTATCCGCAGCGCGCGTGACATTGGCGTGGGTGAGCGCAAAGTTAAACGAAGTAGAACTAACTGCTGTAGTGATTACCTTCCCGTTGAAAACTCCCGAGCCGTTCGTTGTGCCCGCCACGACTACAGTTTCTCCAACCGTGAATCTGTTCGCAGTGGTGACGGTGGCCACATTTGAAGTGAGCGCGGTATTGGTGATCCCTACCGCCACGCCGGTTGCTGGGTCAGCCAGCTCAAGATGCCGGAACGTGTTCACGCCGCATTCCGGCGTACAGTTGCTGGGAACGCTGGTGTCCCAGGTCAGAAAAGCAGGAGCGGTCGAGGATTCCTGATAGATGTGATTCCAGTCCGTCGTGCCCAGTCCCATCACATGGACGCCGGTGCCGACCAGGGTGATGGTATCGAAGTAGGAGATCCCAAATCCGTTGTCGATGCCCCAGCCGTCGCAGTTGGTGAGCGGATCGCCGTTGAAATAACTGGTGAACGTGCTGTGATCCACATACAAACCGAAACCAGCGCCCAGAGTGCATGGACCGTTTGTGTCGCTGACGATCCCGCCGTAGCCGACTTTGAGCGACGTTCCGGTGACTGCGACATCGACATTATTGATATATGTTCCGCCTGAGTTTCCTCCATCTATAACAATTCCATCGCCACCGCCACCGCCACGATTGAAAATCCCGATATGGTCAAACACCAGCGGGTAGATTGGGCCTCCGTTGTAAATGCTGTGGATGACCGGCGAAACCATGAGCGAGTTAATGTGCCCGGAATTCGAGGATGGGAATTGAGAGCTTAGGGCCGCGCCGCCCGAGCCTCCGGTGATGCGGATTCTGCTATGCTGAATAGGAGTTCTATAGTTGCCGAAGCTAATGGGATAGGTAATGGTGATCTGGCTCTGAATGTCCCAGATAACCCATCCTCGGTTGTAGCGAAAAGCTGGAAAATTGATAAATCCAATATTGTAGTTTCCAGGGATAGGGAACCGCACCGTGCCGCCGGATGCCGTATTGCAGGCGTTGGTCGCAGCCTGCACGGCTGCGGTATCGTCATGCTTGACGATCTGTGCGGTGGCGGCATTCGGGCAAGATACGGCGAGCGTCAGTGCCGTGGTTCCCGCTCCGCTCGCGATGGTGTTCACGCACCAGTCGTTGATCGCCCGCGACGGAGTGCTTGATGGTAGCCAGTCAGGAAGCGTCGTGGTTGAATTGCCCCAGCTCTGGCCGTTCGTGTTGATCCCGGTGTCGTGGAAACAATAAGTCAAACTGGCGGGAGTTGAGTCGAACGTCGTGATCGGCACGAACGCAGGGCCGGCGGTGCGATAGATGGTGTAACTTGCCGCATCAGTGCTCGGCGTGAAGCAGACGTTGTTGAAGTTCGTGCTCGATAGCGTGGCGTTCCCGGTCGTAGTGGTGGCCGCAGTAGTGGGGGCGGAAGCCCCGCCATAGTAGTCGTTCGTCACGATCTCGTAGCTGTACGTTGTAGAACCCGTTATTCCGACCGGCGTCACGGTCACGCGCGTTGGAGCGGCCACCGTTGGCGCTGCGCCGGCATGATAGATGCGTATGCCTTGGCCGGTCTGTCCCGAGTCTGGCGGGCAGTTGGCAAAGTCGATGGCCCTGGCAAGCGTGAGCGTCGTCCCACTCACTGCGCCGGTGGTTTGCTCCTGCGATCCCGAAGCGCAGAACGCCTTAACGTCAAAATACGACGAGCCTCCAGCTGCCCCGCGGGTTATGTTTCCGACTGAAGATTGGGCAGCAGAAAGATTTTGACCAAAACACAAAAACGAAGTGAGCGTGATTACGAACAGAAGACGCGTTCTCATGGTGCGGCCGTCCTCGCGATCCCGCGGATTGATCAACCACCGGCGGATTAGGAATAAATCTAGCCTAACCACTTCTCTGGCCTCGTGAGCTTGTGGCGAACCATATTGTGGATCAAGGACGGCTATCAAATGCGTTGCAGCGAAGAACGCACACCGGCGCCCGGATTCCGTCCTTCCAGGTAATTTCTTCGTTGTACACGGGAATTACCACAGAAAGCCTCGGCCAGCACTTCGGTTCGTTTATGGGTTCGCCCACCGCGCTATCTTAACCCGCCTTGCTGTGCGAGCACAGTTTACCTCGGAAGTTCAGAATAAATGTGAGACTGATTCCTGCTCGCCCCGCCGAGCGCTCGCCACTCTGAATACCAGTCATGGTTGCATGCCAGGACCGAACGCATTACCCGACCGATCCATCAACCCAAGCGATATTTTTTCTCACGACCGCGTGTCCGCGGCTCACTTGGCGCAGCAAGCGTTGTGGCGACCCCTCCTCCAAATCGAAGCGTTCAGCATAGCTGAAAACTTTGGCGAGGCAACCAATGGAAATAATTCGAGCGCCGGGCAATGTCGATCACTCACACGCGAGCCGCCATGCTTCCAGACACGATCGTCGGCAGGTAATTTGCCGAGCGAGCGCGCCATTTAGCGGATGTGCGGCCGCCGCTTCGCAGCACGCTCCGATGTGAGTCACTCCCATGTCGTGGACCTCAACGCGTAATCGGCCATCGCGCCGCGGCTGAGCCGCGATCGATATTTTCGAGCGAGGTCTGGGAGGGGCGGAGAGGGGTGTTATCCAGACGGGACGTTGTCATCCACAGCGCCGTTCTGCCAGCTCAGTCGGAGGGCCCGACCGAGTAGCCAGGATCCGAGGGCGGCGATGAACACCGAGAAGAGAAATCCGGCCCAGCGCGAGACATACACCACCGGGAGCACCCACCACCAGATAGCGACGATCCGCAAAGCTCTGGAATTCTCGATGGTATGGCTCGGAGCGCCTCTCTGCGCGAAGATTTCTCTAACATCGCTGTGCCTCGCATCGCGTACTTGGCGTAATGCAGCGGGCCAGCCATTACAAAAAGGAGCATAACGAAAGGACCAGGCAATCGTATCATCGACGGAAATGCCTCGCGCCGCCAACTCCGCATAGTATTCCTCATAGTAGGAAAACGAGGTGGGCGCGTTCACGATAAGGCCCAAGATGGTCAAAACGAGGACGGCCTTCCTTAAATTTCCCTCCAGGAGGCCCAGCAGCGAGCAAAGTCCAGGAATCGCAGGCAGCAGAAACCTTGGTCCCCACGACCAGCCGCCCCACCAATACCATGCCAATGCGTGAAGAGACACAAATGCCGCGAACATTGCGACAATCGCCAGGGCTTCGATCATCCGGTCTTGGATCGCCTTGCGGAAGCCGAAAATCGCAAGAACCAGCGCCGGGCAATACCAGAGCAGCCCCCAGCCGGGACTGGCAAGAAGCCCGGCAAGACCCGGGAGCAAGAAGCGGAGTCGAAAAGGCCAGCTGAGCCCAAAGTTGAAGGGCTGGCCGAAACGCAAAATGTTATAGCGTGAATAAATCGCAAATCCTACTACCGTTCCAACCAGCGGCAAAATGCTCCTGGGAAATGGTACGCGCTTCGCGAGCAGATAAGCGGCCAGCACGGGCCCAACGACCACGCCAGTCGGCTTTGAAAGCATAGCTAGCCCAGCGAAACAAGCCGCCAGGGCGATGTCCGACGGCGATCGGCCGAGAGTGAAATAGAGTGCCGAGACAGTTAGGAAGGCCAGCAACGGCTCGGCAAAAAATAGGCGTGCGTAGACCAGCGCAATTGTCCCCAGTCCGAAACTCACGGCAGCCAGCCAAGCACCCTTCCTGCTTCCTCCCATGCGGAGGGTGAGCAGCGCGACCATGGCCGCTGTGGCCGCTGTCAATGCGCCGCTCAGAGGGAGGGCAAACACTGCGGCGAGATAGTGAAAGGGCAAACCAGTCAAACGGCTGACATGAATGGCCAGGTACGTGGATGGAACAGTGATAACAGACAGAAGCAAGTACCAAGTGGAGTAAATTCGCCCGCCCACTCCCGGAATTCCCAGACCCGCCGGGACCGTGAAGCTATGATGGGTGACCAAAGACTCCGACACTGCCAGCATGGAATTGCCGTCCAGGGAATAGATCCCCGGAGCCAGAAAGGCGATGTAAATCAGGAAAAAGCCTGCGGCCACGACTAGCGGAAGCCGGTAGGCAGGCCGCACGCGATGCCATCCGAACGCTCTATCAGTAATCCCCACGACCGCCCGTTCTTGTTTCCGTGGAATCATGCGGAAGTTTCGTTCGTGGCCGCAGAAAGAACCCATCTCGCCGAGGAAATGCAACATTCATAAATCCGCTTCGCCAGCACTCGGCGACCCGACAAGCAGCCAAACCAGAATTTTACGCGACCTGATCCACAAGGGTTGAATATCACAAATCCTGCACCGAAGCCAAGGCTTGCAGATTGTCTCACACGAACGGTGCCAGAGGGCGATTTCAGTTGAGTCTCTGTCTCGGCCCAGCTCCTACACAAGTGGACTGCCAACCATCGACCTGCGCTCGAACCATACCTTGCCTGTAGGCCGTGGCGATACGTTCCGCGGCTCCCTCGAGGCTTGTGAGCTTCGTGATGTTCACGCCTGGGTGAACAGTGATTGGCTCCCGCCGCCTAAAAGGAATGGCCCCCGGGGCAGGATTTGAGTTCTAATCATACGCATGAGAACCGACTCTTGGTGGTCGCGAGCCGCCAGTTCGCCGGCACTTCAATCACTCTACGCGAGGATCCGAGGCATTCCTGTGCTTGGCGAGTGTACTCACCAGGTGATGCTGCGACTCCTGCCCGTGGGCACTCGACTTGCCATTCGCGTGCGCGAGGGCACGGGCGCGGGCGCGGGCCTGCGCCTCTCCCTCGATCCGCGCTACGAGGCGCAATACGCAGCGGGATTCCACGAGACTGCTTTGCTAGCGTGCCTGGCGGCGCACCTCCAGCCGGGTGACGTTCTCTACGACGTTGGAGCGCATATCGGTTACATCAGCCTGGTTGCCGCGCGCTTGGTAGGTGCCAGCGGCAAGGTTTTTGCGTTCGAGGCCGATCCAGAGAACGCCACCAGGATTACTGGCCACGCGGAGATGAATGCGCTGCCGCAGGTGGAGCTGGTTGGCGCCGCGGTATGGTCCGAATGCAAGACACTTCCATTCTACCGGGCTGCGGCTACATCCAGCCGGAACACCGGGGCAGTAACCACTTTGGAACGGGGCAAAGGTGCTGATGGGGTCATTGTGGTGGAAGCCGTGACGCTCGATCATTTTGCCGTGGATCACCGGTCACCGACTCTTGTGAAGATCGATGTTGAGGGCGCCGAGGAAGAGGTGTTGAAAGGGGCCGAGGAGGTGATTCGCAGATCAAAGCCGACGTTGATTTGTGAAGTTCACAATGAACGAGCCGCAGAGGGCGTGGCGGCTTGGCTCGCGAGAATGGGCTACCAATTGAAGTGGCTGGGGAAAGGCCTCGAATTTCCCCGGCATTTGGTTGCACGCGCCGATGGAATTGAGTAGGAGATCCAACAGTCTCCTGAGCAAGCGCCAAAGGCGCAGGCGCCGCGCCAGAAAGTCCGCTGTTGCCCCCCTGAATGGAAGACAGACTCAAGATACTTGCTCCCCTCTACCGACTATTTCGCATCAATACTTGAGCACCGGAGCCCAAGGAGTGCACCCCAAGAAAGCCGATCCGGGCTAGGGCAGCTTTGAGATCGGCACCTTTTACTTCGAGCTCTTCCAGTGAAGTTGGCGACATGAGGGAGCCTCCTTCTTGTGGTTATATAACTACAAGACACTCAAGCAGATGGCCTCCAATCCCCGCACTTCGTCAAACACCACAATGGTGTCTTACACCCAGCCCAAGCTGCACGTATCTTGTCACGGGAATATGCACTAGAATCAATGTTTAGGCCTCCAGGAAGGCTACGTAATGATGCCGATCGGTTCTCGAAGTCAGAGTCTGCGCACCGCCGGGCTGAATGGCCAGCTGATGGTGTCCATAGGGCTCGGGATACTCGGACTGGGGGCGGCATGGATCCTGTCTGGATACGTCTACAATTCGGACTACAATTCGCTGATCTACTCCGTGCTGTTGGTCGCGGTCGCCGCGTTAACCGCGACTATTCTAAGAAATTGGCGCGCTGGTTTTTATGTGTTTCTGGTTTGGCTGTTGTTTGAAGATCTCATCCGAAAATACATGGGCAACGACATGAGGATCTACTTCGCTAAGGACTACCTAGCGTTGATCACTTATGTCTCAATTCTGGTCGCGATCAACCAGCGGCGGGCGGACCGGCTCCGGCCGCGCTTTCTGTTTTTCTTCTTCCTGTTTTTCTGGGTCGCGGCATTGCAGGTACTCAATCCGGCAATACCGAGCATTTGGTACGGGGTGTTAGGCCTCAAGCTGTACTTTTATTACGTCCCGATGATGTTCGTGGGATACGCGCTGATCGAAAACGAAGATGCTCTCTACCGTTTCCTAGTCATCAATATGTTGTTGGCGATCGTGATCGCAGGTCTGGGTATCGCGCAATCGATCATCGGTGTGAGATTTTTGAATCCAACCACTCTCGCACCGGATATTAAGGAGTTGGCTTCGCTCCATCGGGTTGCGCCGATCTCAGGCATCGTAGTGTACCGCGCTACCTCCGTTTTCGTCAGCGATGCGCGTTTCGCGGCTTACCTAGCCATGATTTGGTGCTTGGCGCTGGGCGCCACGGGCTACCAGTTCCTTCGCGGCCGAGCGAAGGGCCAGACTATTTTGTTTCTCGGCAGCGGTTTGGTGGCCATCGCGGTATTCATGAGCGGGGGACGCGGAGCAGCGGTCTCCGTACTGGGAAGCTCCGGGATTCTGACGGTGGCGTTCCTGTGGGGGGCTCCGTGGCGCTGGAAACAGGCACATCGGCTGGTCCGGTCCATTCGGCGTGCGCTGCTCGCCTCCGTTCTCGCCTTTGGACTCGTTGTCGTTATCTTCCCCAAGGAAATCGGTGCGCGCTTCGCGTTTTACCAGGAAACCATGTCGCCATACAGTCCGAAAAATGAGCTTCGGAGTCGCGCCTTCGGTTACACCTGGTCTGAAACGGCGAAGGCGTTTTCATTTCCCGGTTTTTGGAGTGGTCACGGCACTGGCACTACTTCATTGGGAACGCAGTACGTCCGGCGCATCCTCGGCCAAGTACGCCCCACCTACATGGTCGAAGCAGGGTGGGGAAATCTGGTAATTGAGATGGGTATCTTGGGATTGGTCCTTTGGTTGTGCTGGGCCTCCGCTCTGATGGTGACGATGTGGGGAGTCGCCAAACGTTTGAAGGAGACAGCGTACTTTCCTCTCGCTTTTTCGATTCTCTACTACTCCTTTCTTCTATTATTTCCGGCGACTTGGGGTGGCCTGGACGTGTATGAGAACTTTGTCATAAATGCCTATTTCTGGCTGCTTCTGGGGGTATTTTTTCGGCTCCCAGTTTTGGCCCAAGGCCAAAGTGCCCGTGACTCCGTATCCGCTCCGCTCTCCGCTCAGTAAATGCGGGAACCGTGCTGTTTGCCAAGCGAGCATTCCGTTGCCGTCAATCCGATCCAGTGGGTGGAAAAACGCGGCGGGGAATTCGACTGGCATGCTTGAATTGAATAGGAAATGGTGCGTTGTTATTGTTAAGGAACAAAAATATCCCTGCGCGAATTAAAGTAGTGGTTCCGGATTTCAGCCACTTTCGGCCGCTTTTCCGCGAGCAACTTTTTGCGCGCCGTGAAAGACTTCTACCTCCGCGCCTTCGGAATCGCACTTCAGAAAGTCAGGAGCGGACCCGGTTCGGCTGAAATCGTCGAGAGAAGTCGCGTCGACTTGGATGGTACCGCGCGCGGGTGCAAGAACACCACGTGACCGAGACCGCGATCGGGCGCCGTCGACGGATCGGTTCTCGCGAACGATTCTCGATTCGGTTAACCGGCCACGCACCAGAATCGTCGACGAGCGGCTTCTGGACAATCCAGGGTGGGTTCGGGGTATCGGTTCCGATGCGACCTGAAGCTCAAGGGCCGTTCCAATGCGGCCGCCTCTCTCGTTCCGCAGCGTCATCGACTTGGACGACAGGGGCTTCTTCCGCAATGCGGTTGACCGAGGGTAGGGAAACTCCCGCGGGACTGGGTAAAGCCAGAGTCGCTGCAGCTCGCAAACTCGCGATCCGGCTGTGGATCATGTTGCGCGACCAAATCGATTATCCGGATTGATGAACTGACACGGGTTGAGCGAGCCGGGTGAACACAGATGAAAAGGAATCGACGGCGAACCAATCGCCGAAGGAGCAGGGCTCACCTGCGCCGGCATACGGGTGTGCGCGGAGGGGGCAAAAAACAGAAGAAAAATCTCTTGACACGGTCGGCGTCGTTAGAGATGACCCACTACCCAGCAATGGGCAGGCTTGACTTTGCGGCATCTTGCGGTTGTAATCCGATTGCCCGATTCTTCACCCGTGCGCGAAACGTCATGACGTACTGTTTTTGTTTCCTTCAAGTGTGACTTTCTTAGCTGCTGATTTGGAGGCGGAACCTACGGCTGTGAGTCACAAGGCGCCTATGGAGACACAACAACTGAGCATCCTTTGCCCCGTGTACAACGAGGAGCACGTTATCCCTCTTTTTTTCGACCGAATTCGCCCGGTGATGGAGAAGCTTGCGGAGCGCTATACGGTCCACCTGCTGTTTTTGAACAACGCCTCGACCGACCAATCCGCGCAACAGATCGCGAAAATCAGGGAATCCTGGCCGGCTACCTACGTCATTACGATGAGCCGGAATGCCGGTTACCACGCTTCGCTGGAATGCGGATTGCGCAACGCGATCGGGGACCTTTTTGTATTCATCGATGTCGACTGCGAAGATCCGCCCGAAATGATCCCCGCGTTCGTGGAAAAACACGAGCAGGGATATGACATCGTCTACGGAGAACGGGTCGACCGACACGAATCGAAAGCGATGAAGGGCGCGCGGAAATTCTTCTACAGGCTTCTGCACGCGGTGGCGGACGAAGAGATTCTTCTCGACATGGCGGAATTCTCCTTATTCACAAGAGAAGTTCGTGACGCCATTCTGGATGAAAACACGTCTTTTCCCTTCCTGCGCGCTTCCATTGCTCGAGTGGGATTCCGGCGGGCGGCCATTCCCTTTAAGCGGCAGAAACGCATTGCCGGGAGCACCCATTACAACCTGGTGAGGATGTCGATCTTTGCCGTTGCCGGAATTCTGTCGGCTTCGACCCTGTTTCTCCGGCTGCCCATTTATTTCCTGCCATTCTGGCTTTTGGCTTTGCTCCTTCTCGGGATCGGCTTCATGTCGACTCATTCGCTCTGGTTCGTCGTCGCTGAGTTTGTCGTCTTCGCGGCTTACGTTGGGGCAACGGCCGCATTTACGGCGTTGTATGTTGCGCGGACGTATAAGAATAGTCTGCACCGCCCGAATGCCTTTATCGACCGCACGAAAAGTATTTTGCAGCCCGCGTCCGCCGGCGAAGAGGCAAGTGGCCGAAGCTCTGGCCGCCACCGGTCCTCTGGCACCGTCGTACGTTAACGCATTTACGTGATGCGGGAAGATGCGGGTTCTAATGCGGGGGGGATGGACAGCTGTCGTGTGGGAGCGCAAACCGGAAGCGGAATTGCAGTAATTTCCAGATGTTTTAGGGCTCCGCTCGTTGCACCCGATCGCTCGCGGAAATCCTGTCCGCACTTCGGCACCATTCGATCATCTGAGTAATCCCGCTGGAGAGACTGTAGCGTGGCAACCAACCTACCTCTTTCTGGAGTCTCTGTGTGTTCGCCCACAACCGGTCAGTTTCCGGACTTGCGGCACGACTCCCAAAGCGAATCAGTTCCGCACGCCCGAGTTGCCTGCCAATTTCCTGAAGCACATCTCGAACGGCGATGGGACTCCCCGAGCCAATGTTTACCGGCCCTTGGACTTCGCTTTCAAGCAGCGCGACGAAGGCCGAAGCGGCATCCTCGACGTGAATGAAATCCACGATTTGGCTGCCTTCGGAGCATAGGGCAGGCTCCCCCTGCAATAGCGAGCGCACCACGTATGCCACGAGTCGCGAGGGATGCTCATGCGGGCCGTACAAGAAGAAGATTCGTCCCCACGCAGAAACCAAGCCCGTTTGCTTGCTTGAGAAATGAAGGATTCGTTCGAGAGCATGCTTGGATGCTCCGTACAGTGTCGTAGGAAGCAGGGGCGTCGCGTTCTCCAAACATTCACCGGCGGTGGAGCCGTACTCCGCGCAACTGCCTGCGGCGACGATCCGCCTTCCCCGGCTGTCCGCAAACGCGCATAGCAATTCCAGGCTAGCACGGACCCAGTCCAGGTTTTCTCGCGCTTCCCAAAATTTGCCGGGCAAAGCATACCAAGCAAGGTGAAGAATGGTATCTGGCCGAACTTGGCCGATGAGTTTAGCGGCACAGCCTGGCGCAAGCAAATCGGCCTCGTGCCAACAGACGTTCGGAAGCGCCGCCTCCGAGGGGCGCCTCCGGGACACCGCATGAACTTCGTAGCCCTTCGATACCAGCAAGGGCACGCATTGCCGGCCGATGAATCCGCTCGCTCCGGTGACCAGGACTCTGTTCATGGTGTGAAATCTGGAAATGTCCGGTCTCGTTTCGAAATGATCGGATCGCGATTTGGCCATTCGATGCCAAAAACCGAGTCATCCCAGCGCACTCCTCGAGCACATTCCGGCCTGTAACTTTCGGAGATCTGGTAGAAAACCTCGGCACCGTCGGTCAGCGTCTGAAAACCATGCGCGACACCTTCGGGCGCATAAAGCATTTTGCGGTTTGTAGCAGTCAGTTCCACCGCAAACCATTTACAGTAACTTGGCGATGTGCGACGAAGATCAAGTAATACGTCGTAAATGGCCCCCGAGCAGCAACGAATCAATTTTGCTTCCGGGTGCGGTTCGTCCTGGTAGTGCATTCCGCGCAGGGTGCCCTTGCGTTTATTGAAAGAAATGCTGCACTGTGCCACGTTTGGATTCAGCCCGTGTGACTTGGACTCATCGCCGCACCAGGTGCGCGCGAAGAAACCTCTCTCGTCCGCGATCGGCTCAAGTTCAATTACGTAAGCTCCGGGCAATGGAACACTGGTTATATTCATTCGATTACACTCGGATGTGGAATTGGTATCACGAAGCGACCACCCCACTCGCGGATATCCGCCAGTTGTCCGACGATTTCATCCTTGATATTCCAAGGCAAGATCAAGACGAAATCCGGCCGGGTTTGCCGGATCATATCAGGATGGTGAATTGGGATGTGCGTGCCGGGAAGAAAGTGGCCTTGCTTGTGCGGACTGATGTCCACCGTGTAACCTAGAAAGTCTCTGCCAATCCCGCAGTAGTTCAGCAGCGTGTTGCCCTTGGCAGGCGCCCCATAGCCAACCACCGACTTCGCCGCTCGCTTCACGCCGATCAAGAATTGGAGCAGGGCTCGTTTCGTTTCGCGCACTCGTTCCCCGAAACAGGAATAGGTTTCTAATTCATAGACTCCAGCTGCCATCTCTCGCTCTCGCAGCTCAGAAACCCGGGGGTGAGGTTTTCTTGAGTCCCCGTCAGCATGGCAGGCATACAAGCGAAGTGAGCCCCCATGCGTGGCTATCTCTTCGACATCAAAGACAATAAGCCCGTGTTTGGCAAAGATATTCTCCGCCGTGCAAAACGAGAAGTAGGAGAAATGCTCGTGGTAGATCGTATCGAATTGGTTGCCTTCCATCAGCCGAAGGAGGTGCGGAAACTCCACCGTAATAACTCCAGTCGGCTTCAGGGCCAATTTCAATCCGGCAACAAAGTCTCTTAAATCCGGTACGTGCGCGAGCACGTTATTACCCACGATCAGATCTGCCTGTTGTCGGTCCGCTTGCAATTCGCGCGCGGTGGCAGTTCCAAAGAACTTCGTGAGTGTTCGAATCCCCTTTTCCTGCGCGGCCTTCGCCACGTTCTGGGCCGGTTCCACTCCCAGCACTGGTATGCTAGCGGCTTGAAAATACTGGAGAAGGTAGCCGTCGTTGCTTGCGACTTCCACAACAAGGCTATTACTGCCCAATCGAAAGCGCTCCTTCATGCGTTCGGCAAAATTGCGGGCATGATCGAGCCATGCTTCCGAATACGAAGAGAAATACGCGTAATCTCCAAAGATCTTTTCCGGACACTCGAATTGTTCGACCTGCACCAGGAAACATTGGCCGCAAACGCGAGCGTGAAGCGGATAAAAGGGCTCCATCTGGCCAAGTTGCTCGGGCCGGAGATAAGCGTTCGAAAGTGGGGACATCCCCAAATCCGCAAAGGTATGCTGGAGAGGCGACCCGCAGAAGCGGCATACGGGAGTGCTCATCGCCGGGAAATTTCCGGCACACTTAGCGTGCTCTGGTAAGCGCGGATCTGCTCCAGAGTCATCAACCGCACGTCTTGATGAGATTGATAGGCTTTGTACCACCGCACCGTCGCCTCCAGAGCGGAATCCAAATTCCAATGAGGTTCCCAGCCCAATTCCGCCTTTGCCTTCGTGCAGTCAAGTTTCAAATATCGCGCCTCATGTGGATGGGCGCCGCTATCGAATTGCCATGACAGGCCGGGTCCCCACAGTTCGCGCAAACGTTCTAGGACATTTGAAACGGACAAAGTCTCCGATTCGTCCGGGCCAAAATTCCAGCTTTCCGAAAACCGCTCTGGGTCTTGCCAGAGTTTCTCTGCGAGCAGCAGGTATCCGCACAATGGATCGAGTACATGTTGCCAGGGACGTACGGCATGTGGATGTCGGATCAAAAGCTCTCTGCCTTCCAGGACAGCACGCATCACATCCGGGATGAGCCGGTCGGCCGCCCAGTCTCCGCCGCCGATCACATTTCCGGCGCGGGCGGAGGCCACACCTGTCTTTGTTTCACGCCTCCCGGAAAGGAAGAATGATTTCCGGAAGGCGGCGGTGGCGAGTTCGGCGGCGGCCTTACTGCTTGAGTAAGGATCATCTCCTCCCAAGCGGTCTGTTTCGCGATGTCCACGCTGGTCTTGGCGATTCTCGTAGCACTTGTCAGTCGTGACGATGACGACGGACCGGACCGAAGGAATATCGCGGACTGCCTCGAGGATGTGCACGGTTCCCTGGACATTCGTGGCAAATGTGCCTACAGGGTCGTCGTAGGAACGGCGTACAAGTGACTGAGCCGCCAAGTGAAATATAACCTCGGGCCTGTGTTCTTGCACGGCGCGGTGCAGGTGTTTCAGGTCGAGGACATCTCCCTCGACGGATTCCATACCGCTCTTGACGCCGGCCAGATCGTAAAGGTTTGGCTGGGTAGGCGGCTCAAGCGCGTACCCCGTGACTTCTGCGCCCAAGCTTTGGAGCCACAGCGAAAGCCAGCTACCTTTGAAGCCGGTGTGACCGGTGAGAAAAACCTTTCGTTTGCCCCAGAACTCCGGCTTCATGGCCACACTTTCCATGGGGCCTTCCCCGAATTCCACAGCGCCTCGAGTTGATTCTTATCGCGCATCGTGTCCATCGGATGCCAAAAACCTTCGTGCGCGTAAGCTGCAAGCTGGCCTTCTCGCGCAAGCCGTTCGAGGGGTTCACTTTCCCATACGGTTTGGTCGCCGGCGATATAATCCAGGACCGCTGGCGATAACACGAAGAACCCTCCGTTAATCGAACTGCTTCCCTCCGGTTTCTCCTGGAAATTCACGACCCGATTTCCCTCCGTGACCAGCGCACCGAAGCGTCCCGGCGGGCGCACCGAAGTAACCGTCGCCAGCACTTTCTGTCGCCGGTGCAGGTCCAGCAGAGCTTTCAAGTCAATATCGGCAACGCCGTCTCCATAAGTAAAGTGGAAGTCCTCATCGTTGAGGTACCTTTTTACGCGCTTTAGGCGGCCGCCGGTCATCGTTTCCGTTCCTGTGTCAACCAGTGTCACTTTCCAAGGCTCGGCCCCATTTTGATGAACCTGCATCTGGTTCTGCGCGATATCAAACGTAACGTCGCAGACGTGAAGAAAATAGTTCGCGAAGTAGCTCTTGATGATGTACCCCCGGTAACCACAACAGATCACGAAATCATGCACGCCGCTGGCAGAGTAGATCTTCATGATGTGCCAGAGAATGGGCTTGCCTCCGATTTCGATCATCGGCTTCGGCAAAAGATAGCTCTCCTCACTGATTCGAGTGCCCATGCCCCCGGCAAGAATTACGGCCTTCACGGTTTACTCTTCACTCCTTGTTTGCGACGGTGGTCTCGCCCATGTTGCTGATTCGTAATACGTGCCGACCGACCGTCAATCTGTTCTCTTGAACGCGATGCAAACAGCTTAGTTTGGCTTACTTCCCAATTTTAGGCTGAAAAGAATAGAGATGCTCTAAAAGTCATAGGGAACCTGCGGGAGGCGTCCCCTGTGGCCCCGTACCAGTCAAAATCCGTGGATATGGGTCGAGGCTACTTCCAAAGACCTCGTTGAACCGCAGGCCAGAGACTCCTTTCAATATTCGTGTGATTGGGCATCCTTCACGATATTATAATCCCAACGAGCATTTGCGGCTTTTTTCATCCCACCCGCTCTGGCAGAAGCTGCTTCTGCCCATGACCCGGCGCGAAGATCGCGGGAGTTCTATCAGGATATTCCTTTGCCGGCCTCCGGAATCACCCAAATACAATTTGAAACGCTGCCGGCGACATCGCTCATTTACGACCATTCGTATTGGTCCGATGTTCGTTTCAAATAATTCCATAACAACCGCCCTTGATTCGGTTCCACATCAGACGAAACCCAGGCGTCAATCTGCTATCATCGGACCCGAGGGCGACCAGGACGCTGACGGTCATTTGCCCCGTTTACAATGAAGAGATAACAATTCCGCTGTTTTATAAGCGGCTGCGGGCGGTCTTCGATTCGCTCCCGGGACGATATTTCACCCAATTGATCTTTACCGACAATGCATCGAGCGACCGCTCTAAACAGATCATTTCCGATCTATGCGACGGCGATCCGGAGGTTTCGATCATTACCCTGAGCAGAAATTTCGGCTACCAATCCTCTGTCGAGTGCGGGCTGCGCCATGCCGCCGGCGATTTGATCGTCGTCATCGACGTCGATTGCGAAGACCCGCGGAGATGATCGCGGCCTTTTTGGAACATCACCAGACCGGAGGCCATGACATCGTTTACGGCGAGCGCACCGATCGGCCTGAATGGTTTCTGATGAAGCAGGGACGGAAGTTCTTTTACCGGTTCACCCGCTCGGTCGCCGACGATGCGTTCATTCTGGACATGGCCGAGTTCCGCCTCATGCCCGTCCAGACTACGGATCGATCTCCTTTGGAATATTCGGCGTCATGACTTTGCCGACCGGTTCTAGCCATTACGTCAGTTTCGATGGTGGAGTCGAGGCGCGATGCGCCTCGCTTCGCCCGGAACAATATCGTTTTTTCGACGTTCGCCCCTTCCCCGCCCCCGTCATTTCCCGCGGCGCGGGGCTGTCCTACGCGGCCGCATCGTTCGATCAATCGTCGATCACCCTCGAGCATTCAGCCTTCAATCGCTTCCTATCGTTTTCCCAGCCGGATCGAACCGTCACCGTCGAGGCGGGCATGACGCTGGGCGAATTGGCGCGGCTGATCATCCCGCGCGGGCTTTATCTGGCCGTTCAGCCAGGCCATCCCGGAATCACCGTCGGCGGATGCGTGGCGGCCGACGTGCATGGGAAAAATCACTTCCGCGACGGAACCTTTATCTCGCAGGTGCAATCGATTCGACTGTTTCACCCCTCGGCGGGAATTCTCCAGCTTGGTCCCGATGAGAATCCTGATCTATTCCGCCTCACTTGCGGCGGATACGGGCTGACCGGAAACATTCAAGCAGTCACACTCCGCTTGCAGGCGATCCGGTCCCCTCTGGTTCGGGTGACGACCACGCCCCTGGAGGAGATCAGGTGTCTTCCAGAGTTGCTTGCCGAGGTCGCCCAAAGCGCCGACCTGGTTTACACGTGGCACGATTTCACCTGCACAGACGACCGCTTCGGTCGCGGCATGCTGACGGCGGGCGTCTTCGCCGAAGAGGCCGCCGTCTCCGGGGCCACGCGGATTCCGCCGACCCGAACGCTTCGCTCGGAAACGCGAGGTCAATGGCACGCGCGGATTCTCAATCGGTGGACTACGCCGCTCTTAAACAAGCTCTACCGACGCGCCTCGATTCGGCATGCCGAGCCGCGGCTCATCCCCCTCTACGATTTCTGCTTTCCGGTGCACGACAAGCAAATCTATTTCAAACTCTTCGGCCGCATGGGATTTCACGAATTCCAGCATGTGGTGCCGATCCCGCGCTGGGCGGAATATCTTGCCGCGTTGAAGACCCGTCTGGCAGACCATCCGTTGCCCGTCACGCTCGCCTCGGCCAAGCTGTTTCGCGGCGAACAGGATCTCCTGCGATTCACCGGCGACGGGGTCTGCATGGCCATCAATATTCCGCGAATGAACGGGTCGCTGGAATTCGCGGCGTTTCTGGACGACCTGTTGCCGAGCCTGGGTGCGATCCCCAACATCATCAAGGATTCGCGACTCCCGCAGGCGGTGGTCGCGCGCACCTATCCGCATTACGAACTGTTTCGCCGGCGACTGCACGCCTTCGATCCGCAGCGATTGTATCGCTCGGAACTGTCGCGGAGGCTGGAATTATGAACATGCTGGTCATTGGCGCCTCGGCCGGCCTCGGCAGAGCACTGGCGGAATCGCTGGCGCGGGCGGGACACGATCTGATTCTCGTCGCTTCCGATGCGCGCGATCTGGACGTCATCGCGGCCGATCTGCATCTCCGCTTCGGCGTTCGTGTGGAAACAATCGCCTGCCAACTCCTGCCCGGCCGGGACTGGCTCAAACCGATTATCCAGACCGCCGCCGGATGGAGTTCGATCGACGGCCTGTTCTATCCGATCGGATTGTCCGACGAAGAGGATCGCGGGCTGCTCGACGACGAAAGGTCGCGCCAGATTATGGAAGCGAACTTTTATGGGCTGACGCTCATCACGTCCTGTTTCCTGCCGGCGATGATGCGGCGTGAAAAAGGGCATCTCGTCGGTTTCGGCTCCGTGGCGGCGGCTCGCGGCCGCGCCGCCAATGTCATCTATTCGGCCTCGAAGAGGGCTCTCGCCAGTTATTTTGAAAGCATCCGCCACCTGGCAAGACCCGCGAAAATTCGCGTCCAGTTCTATCAGCTTGGGTATTTGGACACACAGCAGGCTTACGGGAAAAAACTCCTGTTTCCCAGGGCCGCCCCCCGCGCCCTGGCGGATCGCGTCGTCCGCGATCTGAACCGTGATTTCGGGGTCCGCTATTACCCGCGCTCCTGGCGAATAATCGTGATAGTTCTGAGATTAGTCCCCTGGCCGCTCTTTTGCCGGCTCCGCTTTTAGAGCGGCGTCAACCGCGTCAACACCAGTATCACCATCCATCCGATCGTATAACTCGCCACCGTCCCGATCGCGGCTCCGACGGCTGCGTGTCGGGGTACCAAGTAAAGACTCAAGAGCACGTTTACAATCGCGCCGGCCGCGGTTGGCAATGGGTTGTACTGGCGATAATAAGCCATCGCTTTCAAGCGATCCGGCAACACGCGAATCTGGAGTGGAGGTTTCGTGCCTCTGACTGTAATATAGTGATCCACTGCTAGAAACGCGCCGATGCAGGGCGCAACACTATTTCTTGTGGCACAAGACTGCTATCTCGAGCGAACAAGCCGGTGGATTGTCTAACGCTGCGATTCAGGATGCCACGATGAAACTCCCGACTTAAGACGGCTGCTAAAATCAAACCGCGCGAGATTATGATGATGACCTCGCGAAACAGAGCAAGAAGAGGAGAGGATTAACTCTTGAGCAGAAAAACGGCTTTGACATGCTTATTGGCCCTAAGTGCGTTTTATTGCATTGCGGAATTGGTTCCTGGCCGTTTCGTCGTGACCGATGAAGTGTATTTCAAAGCACCCGGAAGGAACTGGGCGGCCACCGGCCGGTTTGCTGCTCCGGAATTGAAGGGCGGCAGCGCCGTGGTTCCTCCGTTGACCGAGGTATTCTTTCCGTATCCGCCTCTTTATTCGTTTCTCTTCGGCGTCTACACCAAGGTAGTTGGTTTTGGTCCAAGGTCCTGCATTCTGTACGACCTGGCTATTCATCTTTTGCTGGTTTGGTTGGGTGTTTCGGTCGCCCGCCTGGTATTCGGTGTGCCCATCAGTGTGGCCGTTCTTTGCGGGGCGCTTCTGCTACCGCTTGGACACGTGGGTCGACCTGACGAGTTAGGAATTGTATTCGCCTTAGGGGCCGCGCTCGCACTGCGAAGGGAAGTTCCTCTTAAATTCGCGGTTCCGATCGGAGGCGCGCTATTAGGCTTATGTTGCGCGACCAGTCCCGGCGCTGGCTTGTTTCTCGGATCGCTGGTTGCATGGGAGGCCACTCTGCGAGAGCGCAGTCACCCCAGAAAATTGCGCAATCTGGTGATCATGGCACTCATTGCTCTCGCTGTGCTAGCCCTTTGTATAGCGCCAATTCTTAGGACTCATCCATTGGCATACCGGCAGGTGATCCTGATTGGTGTCGGCCAGACCGTGGCCGGAAATGCCAGCTTCCCCTCCTATAGTACCCGTAATTCAGGCTTCCTTCATAGTCAGAGTTGGGTAGACTGGCTTCAAATCCTTCTTGTCGCCGGTTGCCTGATCTTTGGCCTCTGGTGCTGGCGGCTCGACAACGACCCGGAAAGCATCGCATATTCCCGTTTCGTCGCGGCGGCATTTTCCCTGCTTTTGTTGCTGGTTTTGATGCCCGGTAAGTTCACTTATTTGTGGTTTTTGGGATCGTGGTTGCTGATAGCGTGTGTCGCTCTCGGCTGGCGGATATCTCGATCGGTGCCTCCATCCCGCTGGCGCCCGCCGTTGGCGTTCGCTGTTCTGGTTTGGCTGTTGGTCTCGACGCCTTATTTCCGCCTGAAGGAGATCTTGTGGACATTACCCACGGATCAGTCCTTAACAGTCAACACAAAGAGGGTGCGGGACGAGGTGCCGGTGAATGCAGGCGTTTTAACGAATGAATACTGGTGGGCGCTGGCCGAGCGGAATTCCGTGTATGACACCAAGTTTAGTAATCCAGGGGCGGATGCATTCGACTACGTTGTATTGACCGGAAACGGATCGGGGCAGGTCGGCACGCCCCTAGCTCCTATAGTCCCATTGGGCGACGCAAAGTGGCAGAATACCGACGATCATTTGCCATCGAAACCACCCAGCCTTTTCGGATTGCGTTTTTCGCGGGGCACTTATGGATTCGGACCATACGTTCTAAAGAAGTACAAGTAGTCCGCAGCCTTCTCATATAATGCGAGTTGTAGTGCCCACTGAGAACGGTGGAAGAACAATGGAAACGAAGAAGCGGGGCGGGCCGAGAATCTCAGACCGTGGAAGCCTGGACAAGCGGGAACCCTGGACCCAAGCATCACGATTCTTCGGAAATTGCCCGCTGTCTTCGACGGGAACGAGGAAGCTATTTACGAGGTTTTGTGCAAGGCACTGCTCAAAACGGAATCCAAGCGTTTTTGACTCCCTAGTTGAGCGCGGTTACGGCGAGCTCAAAAATCCCGTAGAGCGATCCGGGCTACAAACCCGAGAAACGCCGGATGCTTGATTCGCCGGATGAAGTGGTCGCCTTCACACAACCAACGCCTGGAAGTGCCTGCCGTGTTTGCTTGAGTGCCAGGCCTTCGAGTCTGCAATCTCGATCAGTCCAGGCTATAGCAAAAAATCGCTCGCCGCTCGCTACAGACTCTATTTAATCGTGCGCACGGCACTATTCGGACAGCTGCAATTCCCCTTCTATCACGAACGGTGTCGTCTGCACGTCAGCATCTGTTCCCGGTTGTCCTCCACCGAGGGTGATTTGATAGGCTCCTGGAGCCACCAGCCGGTCACCCACTTCGTTCACCATGCTCAAGTCTCGTGGCACGAGCAGAAATTGTAGATGCTGAGTTTCGCTCGCTTTCAGATGCTCGCGCATAAAACCGCGAAGAGCGCGGACAGGAACTCCTGGCACGGCCGGAAATTCCAAAAACAATTCCGTAACTTCGTCTCCATCCGAATGTCCGGTGTTGCGCACATCTGCGTCAACCCGCAGTGTGTCGCCGGCTTTCAGCTTCGTTGCAGATATTTTCAAGTTGCTGTACGTGAATTTCGCATAGCTTAGTCCGTAGCCAAAAGGATAGAGGGGCTGGCCGGTGAAGAAACGATATGTTCGATTCTTCATCGAGTAATCTTCGAATGGTGGCAATTGCTCCACACCCTTATAGAACGTAATGGGGAGCCGTCCGGCAGGATTGTTCACGCCCGCAAGGGTTTCCGCAACCGCCGAGCCGCCTTCTTCACCTGGATACCAGGCATCGAGGATGGCGTTGGCATTTTCGCTCGCCCAATTCACGGCCAACGCACTGCCATTCAAGAGCACAACCACCAGCGGTTTGCCGGTGGCTTTCAATGCTTTGAGCAACTTCTCTTCGGGCTGGGGCAAATCGAGGCTAGTCCGATCTCCGTTTTTGAATCCCGGCAGATCGATATGCTTTTCCTCGCCTTCCTGTTTGGAGCTGATTCCTACGACCGCGACAACCACGTCGGCTCGTTCGGCGGCGGCCACAGCCGCCGATATGGGCTGCACGCCTGGCACCCGCAAGTTCGAAAAGTAGCCGATAGAGAGAGCGCCGATGCTCAACAGAACTAGCGACAGAGCCATTTGCGTCACCACCAGGCTCTCCCTAAAGAGCCGCCGGAAGCTCGCCTTACGGGTCTTCCCGGCCTGCTTTAATGCAGGCGCCGGCGCAGTCCTCAGTGTGCTGATTGCGGGAGCCAGTCCGAACAGCAGTCCGGTCAGCAATGCGACGCCGCCAGTGACCAGCAACACGTTCAAGTCCGTTGCTGGCACAAACAAAACCTTGGTCGCGGCGAACTGTTTTTGAATGCCCGCCAATACCGTGGTCGCCCGCGAAGCAATGGGGTTGTAGTTTCCTTCCAGCACATCAATCTGATCCGCAAGCGGCCCGATGACGGCGATTTGCTTCATCGCCGGTCTCAGCGGCAAAACACCGTCGTTTTTCAGCAACACCATGGATTCGCGTGCAATTTTGAGCGCCAGGTGTCGATGGGCCTCACTATCGTTTTCGCTGAACGGAATCTGTGCGTAAGGGACCATCGAGGGAGGATCAAACATTCCCAACTGCAGCCGAGCACGCATGAGGCGCTTCACCGCCTCATCTAAGTCTTTTTCCGGCAGCAAGCCCTGCTTCACGGCCTCGACGTATTGAGAATAGTCGTTTCCGGGAATGTTGCACTCTAAATCAGTGCCACGCTTCATCGAAACCGCAGCAGCTTCTGGCAGTGTATTAACATACTGATGACCTAGTCGAATGTCGGCGACCGCACCGCAATCCGAAACCACGTAGCCATTGAATTTCCATTTGTCACGCAACTGATCTTGTAAGAGAAATGAGTTCGCGCACCCAGGTTCACCATTGACACTGGTATAGGCGCACATCACCGAACCTGCCTGGCCTTCAGTCACCGCAGCCCGAAATGCCGGCAAATACGTGTCTTCCTCATCGTGCTTGGAAACTTGAACATCCATAGTGTGCCGTGCTGGCTCGGGCCCGCTGTGGACCGCAAAATGTTTCGGCGTGGCGATAACGCGCAAGTAATTTGGGTGATCTCCCTGCATTCCCGAGACGTAGGCGACGCCCATCTTGGCGGTAAGAAAAGGGTCCTCACCGTAGGTCTCTTGGCCACGGCCCCACCGTGGGTCGCGAAAGATGTTTATGTTCGGCGCCCAAAAATCAAGCCCGACCCTGAGGTTGTTTCCCTGCCGCACGTCTTCATGATGCTTGGCGCGCGCCTCAATCGCGATAACGGTTCCCATTTCGTGAATCAAGGGCACGTCAAACGTGGCGGCCAATCCAATTGGCTCCGGAAAAACGGTGGCAGTTCCATATGCAACTCCATGAAGAGCTTCCGTCGACCAACTATAGGCGGGGATCTTGAGACGTGGAATCGCAGCGGCTTCATTAACCACTTGGGACGCTTTTTCTTGGAGAGTCATTCGGGATACCAGATCATCTGCGCGCCGCTCAATCGGCAAACTCGTGTCCAAGTAGGCGGGAATTGCCTTCCCAGGGACGGCGGGATCCTGTGCCAAAACGGCGAAGGGCGCCCACGCCAAGCTGAAAAACGCGACCGTGAACATGAAACGCGCAATCATGTTTGGATACCACATCGAAGCCGCTTCAAGCCGGTAGGCGCGGCCATTCGATACACAACAAAACGGCCCGCACGATCGGTCGCCCACCGATAGTCGGAGCGCAAAGCCTGCTTTGGTGGCCGCTCAGGGAGCTTTGGAACGATGCCGGGGGTGGAGCGCGTAAAGTACCATCTCAGATAAGACCGCAGCCACTGCCACAATCGAAAACGCGACGTGCCTTCGGTTCTGTCCTTCCACGTGGATGGAACGGTGAATGATCGCAGCATGTCGCGATCATAAATCTTAAATGCGTTCGTGGCGTCGTGCACAGGAATACCTCGGAACCAATGCAGGTTAAGACCTGCCATCCGCGACAGGAACTGCTTTGGTAGGGGACCGCCTTTGAGTCTTCCGGGGCCTATCACTTCGTAGTTCGCCGCGAGAAGTTCTTCTACTCGATAGCCGCGGATGAACCCGGCGGCAGCAAAGACGAGAACTCTCACGCTGGGGTGCCCTCGCTTGATCGGCTTACGGCTATCGAGGCCTGTTGGAGTGCATCACGAGATCCCGAATTATCCACAACGGTCTTTGCCGCAGGGTTTTGCAAACCACAGTAAACCGAATGTGGCGCGCCTTTAATAATCGTGTCTGCGCGAGAAATTGCTTCGTCGACCGGGATCAATGACGGGTCCTGCACGTAAGGATTAAAGCAGACAACTTCCCTAGCCTCAACCTGTAACCGCTTCTTGAGCTCTTAGGAAGGCCTTCCACGGCTGTCGTCGGAGTCCAGTTTAGTTGATCGTAGCGGCCCTCTCGGTGTCGCACTGTAATCACACCTTCACCGAAGGTCAGGCGACTTAATCTTTGCTGACCCCGTCCGGTTGAACCGTTGATGGATTCAGTCGGCGATTCAACACACCGATTCCCGATAACCTTGACCGCTTGGGTTCTTACCCCGGCTCCGGCGGGTACCAAATCGGCAGACTGCACAACAAGTTGATGCAGAAGCGGCCTCCGTACTCGGAACCGATCAGGAAATCTCGATCGAATGGCTGGCGAAGATGGTAAGCTAGCAAATAAGAGGCGAATCGCCGATCACGTTTATGCCCTACGAACGAGCGTACGAGCCCGGTTTCGAAGATATGCGCGGCGTGTGTCGGCGCTGGGTAAGGTCGAGCGCCTCGCCAGCTTCCTGCCGTCGAAGACCCTGCCCGCAGATCCTTGATCGGGTCATCGAGGACATGAAGAGAAACGGTTCAGCGCAGTGGGTGCGTGCCGCGGCCAAGATGTCCGGGCCGCGCCAACAACCCGGAGCGTTTGCCTGATTACTCCGCCGACCACGCCGGGCGTGGAGGGCGCTTCATCGTACCCCAGAGCGACAGCGGCCCGCACCGCGGCGCGCGCGGAGGAATCCATCTCAAATTTACTTGAACCCGCCAGAGGCAAGCTATGCCCGCGCGGCGGCGCGGGTTAAGATGGCGTCATGACCGAACCCATGAACGAACCGAAGCGCCGACCGAAGCTTTCCGTGGTCATTCCCGTCTACAACGAAGCGGAAACGATCCAGGAGATTTTGCGCCGGGTGGCCGCGGTGCGGATTGATAAGGAGATCGTGGTGGTCGACGACTTTTCCACCGATGGCACCAGGGATGTCCTGCGGCAGCTGGAAGCGGGGGGAGGCCAGACTTCCCGCGAGACACTGGCCTCGGATGCGGGCACCAACCTGCGGGTGTTCTATCAGGATCGAAATCAGGGGAAAGGCGCGGCTTTGCGGCGCGGCTTTGCGGAAGCGCACGGAGAAATAGTGCTGATTCAGGACGCCGATCTCGAATATAACCCCGAAGACTATGGGGCACTGCTCGATCCATTCGAGCGCGGGCTGGCATCGGTGGTGTACGGGAGCCGATTCAGCGGCGGAGCTCACCGCGTGCTGTTTTTCTGGCATTCGGTCGGAAACCGGTTTCTAACGCTGCTATCGAATATGTTCACCAACCTCAATCTCACCGACGTGTGGACTTGCTACAAAGCGTTCCGTCGAGAGGTGCTGGAACAGATCGTGATTCGAGAAAACCGCTTCGGAATTGAGCCCGAAATCACGGCGAAAGTAGCGCGAGGCAACTGGCCGATATTTGAGGTGCCGATTTCCTATGACGGCCGGACCTACGAACAGGGAAAAAAAATTACCTGGAAGGACGGAATCCGGGCGCTGGTGTGCGTTATACGCTACAACGTTTTTGACAGCCGTCCTTGATCCACATATGCCGTTCGCGACAAAACTCACACGACCTGAAAAGCTGATGTGCGGGTCGCAGGAATACACCCGCACCGGATACTTCAACAATCACTTCGCGATGGGATCAGCGATTTTGTGGATGCCGTTTTTGATCGTGGCGCACCTGGGGGGCCTGGTGTACAACCTAGCCGGCGGCCACGTCGCGGCCGATGGCTTTTCGCTCCCGTATCTGACCGCGATGGCGCTGGGGACGGCAACGTGTGTTTTCGCGGGGCTGTTTCTAGCGCACCGGGTGGCGCCGAACCATTTTGGGGAGCGCTGGGTGTTTCTGGCGACGTCTGGAATCTGGTTCGCAAGCCCGCTGCCGATTTACATGTATTTCAATCCCTCGTATTCGCACGCCGCATCGATTTTCAGCGTGCCGCTGTTCATTTTCTATTGGGGCCGGACCAGGGAAAGACGCAGCGGACTGCAGTGGCTAGGGCTGGGTCTGTGCTCATTCCAGACCATGGTGCGAGCGCAATGCACCTCTCCGGTGCGCTTGAAGGATGCCCTGCTGAAATACCCGACCCATCGAAACGCCATGATGAATCAAATCGAGAGTATCGATGTGCAACAAATCCGCGAACAAGAACGCCGGGAGCACCCCTATCTTCCTTAGAGATTCAGCAAACTCCCTTCGAAGGCGTTTCCGCTAATGTCGCTGAGTTCTCCCCCGGCACCCCAACAACAGCTCAGAGCCCGAGTTCTGACCAATACCATCGTTGTAATCGGCGGACGCGCGATCTCCATCGGATTCTCAGCGGTAGCCACTTCGCTGCTGGCACGGTACCTAGGCAGTGAAGAATTGGGAGAGTTCAGCGCGGTTTTCGCCTACCTGAGCTTGTTCGGATGGCTGGCGACCTTTGGAATGGAATCCATCCTGGTGCGGGAATCGTCCCGCGAACGGGCGTGCGGCGGGCAGTATCGTGCAGACCGGTGTGGCACTGATGATCATATTGTGCGTCGCGACGGCCATTCTGGCGTTGTTCATCGCCCCGCATGCCGGCTACCGTGACAAGCTACTGGTGCTGGTGGCCATCGCGACGATCGAAACGCTCGTCGCCCCACTGCGATTGCCCGGTCTGGTTTTTCAAGTGGATTTACAACAGTGGTACAGCGTGGGAATCAACGTGATCCGGCAGGGCCTGTGGCTGGGGCTGATCATCGCGCTGCGCGAATATCACGCTCCGATCACTTATGTGGTCGGCGCACGGGTGCTGGTGGCGACGGTTGAAGCCTTGCTGATCTGGTTCGCGAGCCGGCGATTTTTTTCGGCGAGCAGCCAGGTTTTATGGCACAAAGCGCCGCACTACGTCAAGGAATCGTTTCCGATCGCCATCAGCACTCTGCTGGGCGGCGTGTATCTCCGCATCGACCAGGTGATGCTGCACAATATGGTTTCCGACCGCGTGCTGGGTCAGTACGCGGCGGCGGTGAAAGTCAGCGAGCTATTGGAGGCTGCGCCGTCGGCGCTGCTGTTTTCGATGGCGCCGATCATGTCGGTTGCGGCCGGAATACAGCATCAATTTCAGGACTACCAGTCGCGGACCTTCCGCTATCTGAACGTGTGCGCTGCCGGCGTGTGCGTGGTGATGACAGTGGGAGCACCACTGATCGTCAAGTGGCTTTACGGCCCGAAATTCGCTGCGGCGGCTCCGTTGCTGCAGATTCTGATTTGGTCGGAGATGTCGGTATTTTTTGGCGCGATGGTGGTGACCCTCCTGGTGGCACGAAACCTGCAACGGTATCTGACGGCGCCGACGGCCGCGGGTGCCATTTCCAACGTGCTCCTGAATCTTTACTTGATACCCCGATACGCGGCAGTGGGCGCCGCGATCGCCACCGTGGCGAGCTACACCATCGGATGGATGGTGATACTGCTGTTTTTCTCCCGAGACCCGATCGACGATATACGATGGCTGGAAATCCGCGCTGCCAGCTTTGCTGATTGCGGGGGCGTGCGGTGGGGGTTGCGGCGCTGCTGCCTTATGGTGATGCCCTGCGAGTGCTTGCGGGGGTAGCGACGTTTACCGCAGGAACGCTATTGGCCGGATTGATCCACCGCGAAGATGTGGCGTTTGTCTGGTCGGCGGTGGCGGGAATGTTTCCGAAAGCGGGATAGCGATTCACACCACCCGTCAAACCAAGAAACTATTTGAATTGGATGCTACGCCATGATTGCGCTACTGGGAAAAGGCGATCCGCTAACCGATGGAGTGAAGGACTATTGCGGGTTTGTGGGTGACGCGATGCGCCGCCGGCGGCGCCACCTGGGAGATGGTGGAGGTCGGCTGGGAGAAGGTGGGCTGGGGGCCGGCACTGCAGCGACTCAACGCTCTGAGCCGAGGCTGGCGCGGGCAATGGGTGCTGGTGCAGTACACGGCGCTGGCGTGGTCCCGGCGATCGTTTCCAACGCGGTTTTTATCGGTCCTGAAAATACTGAAGCGTAACGGCGCGCGCGTCGGGGTGATATTTCACGACGCAAATCCGTATCACGGTGAACGTCCGGTGGACCGGCTGCGTCGGGCGGTGCAAACACACGTGATGCGGGAAATCTACCGCATCGCGGACAAATGCATTTTCCCAGTGCCGCTCAATAATGTGAGCTGGCTGCCGGGAAATCCGGTGCGCGCCGCGGTGATTCCCGTTGGCGGTAACTTGCCAGTGAGCGACCTGCGAGCGCAGGCGCCATCTGGCCAAAAGACGAGTATGCGAGTGGCGGTCTACGCGGTGACCGCAGGGAATGAGTGGGAGGTGGAACAGGTACGTCACGCGCTGAGCGAAGCGAAAAAACACTTTGAAGAAATCGAGTTGATAATGATGGGGCGCGGCACGGAAGTCTACGGTTCGGCGTACGTCCAAGCCCTACGGGGTTCGGGCGTGACGGTGAACGTGCGAGGGATCTTGCCGGCGCTTGAGGTGATCCGCGAGCTCTGCGCTTCCGACGCTGTGCTTTTTGCACGCGGTGGGTTGGCCAGCCGGCGCACCGGGGCGGTGGCGGGAATTGCATGCGGGCTGCCCATCGTAGGATTTGCGGGCCCGGAAACCGGATTTCCGCTCACCGAGGCCGGGCTTGAAACTGCCCCGGCGTACGATACCCAATTGCTAGGCCAAGCGCTGGTGCGGGTTCTCACCGACGATGCGCGGCGAGCGGAACTCCAGGCGCGCAGCCGCCGGGCCTACCAGGAATATTTTTCGTACGACAAGATCGCGGAGCAAATTCAAAGGGCACTAGAGAATTGATGCGAGTTCTGGTGATCGGCGGCGCGGGATTTGTGGGGTCCCATACGGTGGACGCTCTGCTCCAGAAAGGGCACGCCGTGCGTGTGGCCGACAACCTGGACGCCCAGGTACATCCAAAAGGCGAGCTGCCCGAATATCTGAATCATTCGGCGGAATTTGTCCGCACGGACCTCCGGGATATTGAAGCGCTGCGCAAAGCATTGGCGGGCATGGACGCGGTGTTCTTTTTTGCCGGAGCGGTGGGAGTAGGCGATTCGATGTACCGCATCCGCCACTACGTCGAAGCCAACCTGATGGGGGCGGCGAATTTTCTAGAGATCCTGGCGAATGGCCCGCATTCGATACAGAAAGTGGTGCTTTCTTCCTCGGTCACGGTTTACGGCGAGGGCAAATACCAGTGCGCGAAGCACGGAATAGTTTTTCCCGCGCTGCGATCCGCGGAACAAATCGCAGCGCGCCAGTGGGATCCGGTCTGCGCGGTGGAACTGGGAAGCCGGAAATGCGGACAGCAGCTCCAGGCGCTGCCGATCGACGAGCAAAAGCCGCTCGCGCCGCAAAGCATCTACGCCATCACCAAGCAAAATCAGGAGCAAATGTTTCTGACGGTTGGCCGAACGTACAACGTGGCGGTGGCGGTGCTGCGCTATTTTAACGTGCTCGGAACGCGTCAGGCGCTTTCGAATCCCTACACCGGCGTGGCCAAAATATTCGCCACATCGTTGGCTCGCGGCGAGGCCCCGATTCTTTACGAGGACGGTTTGCAGAGCCGCGATTTCGTCCACGTTCGGGACGTGGTGCAGGCCAACCTCCTGGCTCTCGAAAAGAGTGAAGCAAACCACGAGGTTTTCAACGTCGGTACCGGGCGCCCGGCCTCCGTGATGGAAGTGGCGGCGGCACTCGCGAAAATTCAGAATTTCCAGGGCGAGCTGAAGGCCTCGAACCGTTGCCGCGCGGGAGACGTTCGCCACTGCTGGGCAGACATTTCGAAAATTCGAAAGCGCCTGGGATACGAACCGCGCTCGGTGTTTCCCTCCGGCCTCGAAGATGTAGTCGAATGGTCGGCTACCGGCAAAGATCAAAGCGACAAGAGCCAGGAGCCCGAGAGCGAAATGGACCGCCGGGGTTTGATTTCCTGACTCGTCCGCCGCACTGCACCAGTCGCGGGCGCTTGGGTGCAGTCCGGCTAAGCTGGGTTCTCTCCACTTCGCACCCTCGCAGCGAACTGCTTTGCCCACATCCAGCCTGCCAAACCGATAAGCCAAATGAACCACTCGCTCTTCGTCTTTGCGTTCGGAATCCCTCGCTTTTAAGTTCTGCGCGGGGCATCATGTGCCGTTCCACCACCACTCGCCCCAGGGAGAAATTCTCCGGTAATGGCTTCCCAAATCTCCAACGCGCCGCGCCGCGTGATGGGCTTTCGCGACCTGCTGCTCTTCTACGTGGTCACGGGAATCAGCCTGCGGTGGATCGCCACGGCGGCGACGCTCGGCGCGAGCGCTATCGCGATCTGGTTGTTCGCGTGGTTTGCTTTCTATATTCCGCTGGCCCTCACGGTGATGGAGCTTTCCTCACGCTATCCTGAGGAAGGCGGGCTGTATGTATGGAGCAAACGCGCTTTCGGCGAATTTTCGGGTTTCACGACCGGATGGACCTACTGGGCCAGCAACCTGCCTTACTTTCCCGCGATTTTATACTTCGCTGCAGGCAGCGCACTCTATATTCAGCCCAGCCGATGGCTGCATCTTTCCGGCGACAAACAATATTTTCTGATTTTCTCGCTGGCGGGATTGGCGGTAGCCACGGTCCTGAACGTGGTGGGGTTAGAAGTGGGCAAATGGCTGCACAACCTGGGCGCGCTAGGCACATGGCTTCCGGTAGGAATGCTGTATGCGATCGGCGTCACGGCGTGGATGAAGTTTGGCTCGGCCACCGCGTTCACATTGCACAGCATGCGTCCAAACGTGCATCTCCGGGATGTGCTGTTTTGGTCGACCATCGTATTTGCGTTGGGCGGATCGGAATCCGCTTCGTTTCTAGGCGACGAGGTGAAAGACCCGCGCCGCAACATTCCCCGAGCGTTGTTGCTGGCCGGAATCATCGTCACCACCGCGTACATTCTGGGCACCGTGTGCGTGCTGGTGGCGTTGCCGCAAAGCGAAGTGAGTGGGCTCGAAGGAATCATGCAAGCGATCACCCGAAGTGCCGGGCGTGTGGGCTGGATTGGCATCGCACCGCTGGCTGCGATTTTAATAACGGTGAGTAACATCGGTACCGTAGGCGCGTGGCTCGCGGTAAGCGCGCGCATTCCGTTTGTGGCGGGAATGGACCGTTACATTCCCGCGGTGTTTGGGCGCTTGCACCCGCGCTGGGGCACCCCGTACGTCGCGATCCTGATGCAGGCCGGTCTGAGCGTACTGTTTATTTTTCTGAGCCAGGCGGGAACCAGCGTTGGGGGAGCCTACAACGTGATGGTGAGCATGTGCATCATTTCGAATTTCATCCCGTATCTTTTCACCTTCGCATCGTTGATTCGGCTACAGCGCGTCCCGGTAGGACCGGAAGTGCGCCGGATTCCAGGTGGCAAGCCGGTAGCGACAGCCCTGAGTGCGGTGGGATTTACAACCACTTTGCTGGGGATTATCGCTTCGGTCGTTCCTGCCGCGGATGAGCCCCACAAGATAATCGCGGTGATCAAAATTCTCGGGCTCACGGCGGCCCTGCTAGCCGCCGGGCAAGTGCTATTCATGATCGGAAAAACACGCCGCCGCTACTGAACGGTCAAATCGAACGTGGTCGTGTGGGTCGTCGTTCGGCTGCCGGTCGTGGCGACACCGGTTATCGTTACCACTTGATTGGTTACGGATGGCGTGCCAGGAGTGCCCGTGCCGCCGCCCCCTCCGCCTCCGCCGTTGCCGCCACCGCCACCGCCGCATCCCGCCAGTACGGCCAGCGAGAAGCACATCAGCAACGCTGCTGTGGCGCTCCAACGCGGACGCCGCGCCTGGTAGAAGAGCAGCAGAAGCATCGTGCTCAAGGCGAAGGTCAAGACGAGTTTGTTGTTCACCGGACCGTGCCAACCGGTGGGCTTACCAGCGGCGGGAACCATTTTGCTGGTGGCCGCGGTCGTGGTGATGGTGATGGTGGTGGTGCCGGTCCCGCTTACCGTGGCCGGAGAGAACGAACATGTAGTGAGAGCAGGCAGTCCGGTGCAGGAAGCGCCGGTGAAGTCGATAGTTCCGGTGTAGTTGTTATTGGGGCTCGGCGCGGCCGCGATGGTCAATACCGTCGTGCCTGTGCCGCCTGCGCTAGCGATGGTCACCGCCGTCGGAGCTGCGGACAGCGTGAAATCGCCTTCATTCCAAGCGTTAACCAGATTGGCGATGTTGACCGAACCGAGGCCGGTAGCCAGGTCGAAGCCGACGCCGGCGTTATACCCGGTAAGGATCCCATAGGAGTCGTTGCCCACAATCGTGCAGTCCGGGCTACCGGCTAGGCAAGGCTGAGCGATGGTGCCGACGGTGACGTCGTTGAAGACGCAACCGCTGGCCGGGGCGCTGGTATTGCAGTTTGCGGCCACCTGGGCGTTCGCCAGTTCGTAGAGTTCTGGATTGGCCAGCCCTTGCGCCGATCCAGCCTGCTGATTCACCAGCGCCATGATCCCGGCGAAAACCTGCACCGACACCGACGTGCCACCTACTCCCAGAAAATCTTCGTAGGGGCTGTTGAGGTTGCAGGTGGGATTCCCGTCGGTATTCATGTCCGCCTGGCAGACAAGATAAAAGCTGCCCAGAAATCCGTCACTGGCAAACATCGAAACGTCCGGAAGATCGCGCTTGCCGTCACTCGGGACGCCCGGGCCCACCTGCCAGTCGGGTTTTGCGTAGCCGCCAGCGCAGCTTGCCACGGTTTGTCCATCGCTGGTGGTGCAAGCACTCACGCCGCCATTGCCTCCGTCCAAGAGGATAATTGAGGGAGAGAGGGTCGTGTTGTTGCAGTTAGTATTCGCGTTGGTAGACAGCCCCCCCAACGTCCCCCAAACGGCGTTGGTGCAAGAGTCGTTCCAGGTGGTCTCTGGGATGTAGCCCTTCGCCGAAGCTTGAGTAGTGCCGTTGTTGGTCGAGTTCCAGTAATTCGAAGTGTTGCCACCGGGGATAATGGGGTCCTGGTTGAAATCCGTGCCCCCGACAGCGACGTTGTAAGGAGTAGACGCTTCGCCGCTCACCGCCAAGCCAAACTGTGCGGCTTGCGGGGTGGTGATATTTTGATTCGAAGCATCGCAACCGGGCGATCCCGAGTCACCAGTGGAAATCAAGACGGTGATGCCCTCGGAGGCAGCCTGCTGCCAAAGAGTGTTGTACATGGTGTTGCCCGCGGTGCCCACACCCAACTCGCATTCACCGTAGCTGTAGCTCAAGATGGATGCGCCGTCGACGGGTGACCCGGTGGTCGCCGCATTGTCGATGATGTATTCAGCCGAAAGATCGCCGCCGAAAGTGGTGGTAGTGTCGGCAGAGACGACCAGGACGACGGCCGCGTTTTCAGCTACGGCGCCGGACCATTCGGTGTCCAAAACCGCTTCGGTTTCGGTCCCGTTAGACCCGTTCAGCACTCCCGGAGGCGTGCCGTTATCGAAGACGGTGGGATTATTCACCGGCAGGCCGAACAAGGAACGGAAAGCGGTGACGTCCGAAACGTTGATATCGCTGTCGGCGACGATCGCTATTGTCTCTCCCGCGCCGGTGATGCCCGCGTTCCACACCGGGGTTAGGTTGTAGATGGCCGCGAAATCATAAGGGCCGAGGGCATAGTTATCGCAGTCCGAACCGCACGTATATGTGAAAGCCGGGCTGACGCCGGTACGGCTGACTTTTCCGGTCCGGTTATTGCGGGTGAAATTACCGGCGATATGATGCATCGCTTTCTTCGGAAAACTGTTGAGCGAGCCGGGTCCGGCAACCACCGGAACGAGCGCGGTGGGAATTTTGGGATCGCTCGAATTGGCCCAGCGATCTTCGCCGTTCACTGTGTATTTGTGGATCGAAGTGTGGAAAGCGCGCTCTACTGCATCGGCAGTTCCGGAAAACTCGACGATGGTCTTACCCGACGACACGTGGTTAACGGTGAAGCCGCCGGATTGCAGCCACGAAGTGACCTTGCGGATATCCTCGTCACTCGGACCATACTGCTCGCCAAACTGGGCGGGAGTAAGCCACTTGTGATAATTCGGGGAGGACTTGGTCAACTGCTGGCGCATAAAAGTTTCGAGAGCAGCCTCCTGCTCCGGACTGCGCTTGAGGACCAGCATCATGCGATCCATCGAGAGATTCGCCGGGGCCGCGCCGCGATCGAATTTCGCCACCGCCAGCGGATGAGTATTGCCGCGGAGCGTGGTTAGCTTGGTCGCGTCAACGGCTTGGGTGATGCGCGATGCGACGGTGCCGGTCTGAGCAGGCGCCATGATGGCGAGTAGCGAAAAAAAAGCAACTACTGGGAGGTAGCGAAGCGCGTGTTTTATTTGCATAGGTTCTCCGTGAGATGCGGCGACGTGCCCTGAGGATGGATCAACGTTCCCCCCATCACTTAATTCAACCATGGATGATGCTGAGTTCCAGTAATGTTTCGCCTAGGAAGAATTTCCGTTTGGCCGTGGCTGAAATCAATTTCCGGCCAGGGGACAGGAGTGCCCTAACTCCACGAGAATGTAGTGTCAGGCCGAACCCGTATCGAAGCAATGGTACCAAACAGCAAAAAAGTAAAGATGTAACGTGGAGATAAACACCTTAGTCCGAGAGGCTTCCGGAGGGTGTAAAGTATCTAAATAATGGGTGCCTACCTAGCGAGGATACCTAAATGAAAGTGCCGGGCTGCTCTCTATTGGCGGCCGTACTTTTGGGTCTACTAGTAGCCTGCGGCGGCTCCGGTGGCGGTTCGACCCGATTGCCGACGGTGACCGTAGCGGTCACCCCCGCGGCAGCGATGGTGCCCGCAGGAACCTCACAAACTTTCCAGGCCACGGTGACCGGCAGCACGAATAGCAGCGTGACTTGGCAGGTGAACAACGTGGCCGGCGGAAATTCGTCGATCGGGAAGATCACCTCATTGGGTGCCTATACCGCTCCTGCGACGGTTCCCAGCCCCACCGGCGTTACCATCACCGCGATCGCTGCCGCTAATCCCGCGGACAGTGGAAGCGCCACCGCTACGATTGGGCCGGATGTGGTGATCTCCCCCAATCTACCTTCGATTCTTACGTTTGCGAGTGTGCAGTTCACCTCCACGGTTACCGGAACCTCCAATACCGGGGTTACCTGGCAGATCGCTTGCAGCTTGGGTGGAACGGCGTGCGGCGCGATTTCCTCCACCGGATTGTACGAGGCGCCCAATTCCGTGCCTACCAAAGCGCAGTCCGGCAACGCTTCGTCCGCTTCGGTGACCGATACTGTGACTATTTCTGCGGTCTCTCAGGCCAACACGGCGTTTGTGGGTACGACAATCGCCACCGTGTACCCGCCGAATCGCTTACAGCAAGCGCTCCCGATCGAGTTAGGGGCCAGCGGATCGAATGCCAACGATGTCTGCCCGATCACCAGCACCGAGATCGAGTGTCACACCGGGACCCTGGGGTCGTTGGTCACCCGCGGCGGAATCCAATACATTCTCAGCAACAATCACGTCTTAGCACGCAGTGACGGCGCCACCGTCGGCGATGCGATCATCCAGCCGGGGCTGGGCGACAATCCCGCACCCAACACCTGCAAGAGCGCCGGAACCAACGCCGTGGCGAACCTCTCGCAGTTCGTTAACCTGCAGGCCAGCCCGACCGCGACGGCAGACGCGGCGATTGCGCAGGTGGTGAGCGGAGCCGTGGATCCCACCGGAGGGATCGAATCTCTCGCGGCGACCGCAACCGCCGGCACTCAGCCGGGTACCGGCGCTCCGGCCGCGGGTTCGGGAGTGGCGCCGACGCTGAGCGAAGCTGTAGCGAAAAGCGGGCGATCGACAGGCCTCACCTGTGACGCAATCACCGGGATCGACACCACGATCCAGGTGGAATATTCATCGGGTTGTTCCCCGACCACTTTTACCGAGACCTACCACGACGAAGTGATGGTGGACAGCGCGGACTTCAGCGCCGAAGGCGATTCGGGATCGTTGATTGTGGATTCCGGCACGGCCGAGCCGGTGGCGCTGCTGTTTGCTGGAGATGCGGTGTCCACCGTGGCGAATCCCATCTCGGACGATTTGGCGGCACTGGTGGATTCCAACAATGTGCAGCCCACGTTCGTGGGCGGCGCCGAGCATGCCGTGGCGGCGTGCAGTTTGTCCCCGGCAAGCGCAACCAATAAGACCCAGGAGCCAGCCGTGGGGGCCGAAGCGATCGACACCGCCACGGCGGTGCGAAATCGTCATGCCGGAGCGCTGCTGGCGACGGCGGGTGTGGCCGCAGTGGGAGTGGCCGCCAGCCTGGACGCGCCGGGCAACGCGACCGTCGTGGTGTTCGTGCGAAAAGGCATTTCACATGATTCCATTCCGGCCGAACTAGACGGAGTGCGCACGCGTATCGTGGAATTTGGCGAGGGTGAGAGTGCAGCTCCCGGCGGATTGTTTGATCCCGGGCCGAGCGCCCAACTGATTTCCCGCGCGGCCGGCGCGGTTCCAGTCTCTTTACCGGCCAGCACCGTGCAAGCCGCGATTGCCATCAAGGAAAATCGCGCTCCCGCGCTGATGGCTGACCCCACCATTCGGGCGGTGGGAGTAGGTGTGAGCGCGGACGATCCGGACCAAGCGGCGCTGGTGATTTACTATCTCCAAGGAAAATCGCACCGTCCCACGCCGAATACCATCGACGGGTTGCGCACTCGCTTGCGCGAAACCACCGGATTCCACGCCGGATTTGCCAAGCCTACCTTTGTGCACGGTACCGTACCGAGCCGCGGCTGCACCGCCGCAGTCGTACCAACGCGCCCCCGCAAGGCCATCCGCTGATCGGCCGTCCCACACGCGTCCCGCACTGCCTGTATTGACGCAAAAGGGCCGCCCAGACGCATGATCTGAACTGTCGTGAATGACACCAATTGTCGTTACGGCACTCGCCTTCCGGAATTACACAAGTATTACAATGCTTTCCTCTCCCCCCTGCTACTCTCCAATCACGCTGTAGCCGCGAGTAATTTCACGAGATTGCAGCGATCACCGGGAAAGGGTTCCCTTGAGAATGAAACTTGACGACCTAGATAGACAAGCACCACACACTGGCGATATTCAGTGGATAACGGCCACCTTCATGGCCATCTTCCATATTGGCGCGATTGCTGCGCTGTTTTTCTTCACTTGGAAGTCGTTCTTCGTAGCGATGTTTCTCTGGTGGCTTTCCACCAGCGTGGGCATCGGCATGGGCTACCACCGCCTGCTCACCCACCGCGGCTACAAGACGCCCAAGTGGGTGGAATATTTCATGACCGTGTGCGCCACCATGGCGCTCGAAGGCGGTCCAATTTTCTGGGTGGCCACCCACCGCATCCACCACCAATTTTCCGACGTAGACGGCGACCCGCATTCCCCGGTTGACGGCAAATGGTGGGCGCACATGGGTTGGATCCTTACCGGCAAGTCGATGCATCACGACACCACCACCCTCGCGCGATACGTTCCAGACCTGGCCAAAGACAAGTTCCACGTTTGGATCACCAAGTTTCATTACGTCCCGCTGACCATCTCCGGGTTGATCCTGCTGGCGATCGGCGGCTGGCCTCTGGTTTTCTGGGGAGTTTTCTTCCGCACCGTACTGGGGCTGCACTGCACCTGGCTGGTAAATTCAGCTACCCACTCCTGGGGCACTCGCCGCTTCGCGACCCGCGACCTATCGACCAACAGTTTTTGGGTGGCCATCATGACCTGGGGCGAGGGCTGGCATAACAACCACCACGCGCATCCCACGTCGGCGCGCCACGGTATCGCGTGGTACGAGATCGATTTCAATTGGTACGGCATTTGGCTGCTGGAAAAGCTGGGCTTGGCTCGCCAGGTTTATGGTTTGAAGTTGTCGACCATCGGCCAGGCGCGCAACCTGGCGTCCGTCGAATCCGACTAATTCCGGAAACTCACAGTCCGAGTGTTTCACGTGAAACACTCGGACTTTGCTTTGCTGTTATTGAAGATAGGTGCCCGCACATCCTCATTTGGTGCCAGTCCTGTAACTAATCCTTAGTTTCCCTGACTCTTCACTACCCTCCACTGAAAACCAATTGACTGCTGCCCAGCCTTGGAGTCGCGACCGCATTACGAGTGGGAGAGATCTTGGTGTTTCGGTCGGTGCCGCTGGGAGTGGCTGCGCCACAACCACTAAGGTCTGCGGTACAATCCGTGTAAGCCGCCATGCGCGTTGCCAGCCGCCAAAAAGCTGTCGCGTTCTTCGTCGTCCTGGGCTCATGCCTGGTAGCTCTGGCGGTCGCCCTGAACATCAGTTGGGTGATTCTCAACTGGCGGGAGGGTGTGCTGCTGCTCTTTGGGGTGATCTTTTTCGGGCTGATCATCGCCGGCATGATCTTGAATACCCTGTTTCTGGTCCGCGAAATCCGGCGCAACGAACAGCACGATAGCTTCATCAACGCAGTCACCCACGAACTGAAAACTCCGATTGCTTCGATTCGCCTGTACCTCGAGACGCTGCAACGGCGGGACGTGACCGAAAAACAGCGCCGCGAATTTTACGAGCTAATGCTGCTCGATACCGACCGGTTGATGGGCACGGTGAAGCAAGTGCTCAAGGCCGGCGAAGTGGGATACAAACATGTGGTTCGGGAGCGGGTGGAGGTGGATTTTCCCGAGTTGGTCTCGCAATCGATGGAGCTGGCGCGGACCCGTCATCACCTGCCCCCGGAGGCTTTGCGGTTTCCCCGGGCGGCTGCCGAAGCGGCGGAAAAAAACGCGCGCAAGAAACCGATTCGAGTGACCGGCGACCCGGAGGAGCTGCGCACCGCGGTCTACAATCTTTTTGACAATGCCGTAAAGTATTCGGGAAAGACGGTGGACATTACCGTGGGCATCGACACCCCGGACGAAGAAACGGTGGCGCTGTGGGTTCGCGATCGCGGCGTGGGCATCCCCGCTCCCGATTTAAAGCGTATCTTCAAACGATTTTATCGGGTGCCCGCGCGCAATATGAAAGGGACCGGACTGGGATTGTTCATCGTGCGCGCGATCGCCCGGGCGCACGGAGGGAAAGTGTTTGCGCAGAGCGAAGGCGAAGGGCGCGGGACGACCGTAACCATGGAATTGCCGCGGAGCGAAGCGTGAGCCGGGTGTTGGTGGTGGAGGATGAAGCGCATCTGGCCGACGGATTGCGCTTCAACCTGGAAGCGGAAGGATATCAAGTGGACGTCGCGGCGGACGGTGAAGCGGCGCTCGAACAATTGGTGGCCAAGGGCGAACATTTCGACGCGGTAGTTCTGGATGTGATGTTGCCGGGCGTGGACGGGTTTGCGGTGGCTTCCGCGGTACGCCAGGCAAAAAACTACGTGCCGGTGCTCATGTTAACGGCGCGGGATCGGCCGGAGGATGTACTAGCGGGGTTCGCGGCTGGGGCCGACGACTATCTGCCCAAGCCATTTGAATTGCGCATTTTTCTGGCGCGGCTGCAAGGCTTATTGCGGCGCAGCGAGTGGCACAAGCGCAGCGTACCGGAAAAACCGACCAACGGACCTGACGGCGAGGCCGAGCCGAGCGAGGGAATCGAGCAAGAAGTGTATTCTTTCGACGGCATGACCATGGACTTCGATTCGCTCGAGCTGCATGCGCGAGGCCATACCATTCGGCTCACGCTGATGGAAGCAAAGCTGCTGCGGCACCTTTTGCGCAACGATGGACGCACGATATCGCGGAAATCGATCCTGCAGGATGTGTGGGACCTGGCCGAAGATACCGACACCCGCGCCATCGACAATTTCATCGTGCGGCTGCGCCGCTACATCGAGAAGGACCCAGCGAAACCGCGGCACCTCCTGACCGTTCGCGGGGTGGGATACCGGTTCATCGCGTAGCGAAGAATCCGAAGCGCGACGCGCTAGCGGATTTGAAGCCGCCCACGATGATGTGCTTTCGCAGTACTGGTGCTAGTTCTTGTGCAGATGCGCCGCTGTGCGGTTCTATGCCGGCGGCACGAATCTGCGCACCATGAGTGAGATCGTTAATCCGATAAATAGCAGCAGGGCCAGCACCCCGTTGATCCGTGAAGCTATGGTCACGGCTCTCGGTGCGTGGGGAAGGCGGGTGAGCGGCAGCACAATGAGGTTCATGAACAGGTACACCAACGCACCGTAAAGCAAGCCCGAAATGACCGGGCGCCGGCTCAGGACCAAAGCTTGCGGCTAGCAGCGTAAAAGACAAACGTCCAAGTGAGGGCGATCGCATAATGCAACACCACGCCCAGAGCGATCGACTTTCCGCCCAGTTGAAAAGAGCTCGTGCCGATCAGGCCGCTGGCGATATATTGAAACACCATCTTCAAAGTGATGCCCCGGAACAGATGGAAGATGAGATTGTCGGTGATGTCCAGCGTGCCGGCGATCAGACCGATCCACAGAATAGTCGGAAAATTGCGAGTTCGCTGCGAACTCGTTGTGGCTTCAGTGGTCCTGTGCGCGCCAGAGAAAAGAAATTGCTCCGGTTAGACGCGTTGCGGTAATCGCGCGGGTTTGTAGCCGCTCACCGCGAAATACAGGACGTAGGCGTGGCACAGCAGCGGAACGATGAAGGCGCGCTGGATGTTGGACGCGTCGGAGATGAGGCCCATCAAGGCGGGGACCATGGCGCCGCCAATGATGGCCATCACCAACAGTGACGAACCCAGCTTGGTGTACGGCCCGAGATTCTTCACGCTGAGCGCGAAAATCGTTGGGAACATGATCGAATGGAAAAATCCAACCAGCACGATGGCCCACACCGGCACCGATCCCACCCCGAACATCACCACGCATAAACAAACGAGCGAGCCGGCCGCGAAAACCCCGAGAAGACGCGGCGCAGGAATTGTCTTCATTATGGCTGAGCCGGCGAACCTCCCAATCATGAAGCCGACCAAGTGCATTTGAAGATAGTGGGCGGCGGTTTTCTCGGGGCTGCCTGAAATCATGTGCTGGGCAAAGCGAATCACGAAGCTGGCGACGCCCACCTGCGCTCCGACGTACGCAAATTCCGCGACAACGCCTTTCACCAGATGCGGATAGGCCCTCAGATCACGCAGTTTCACTTCGGTTTCCGTAACGCCACTGGCGGTACCGGCGGCGGGAACCTCCGGCAAGGGCGAGAAGTAGATCAGCGCAGCGACAGCAAGAAAAATGCCGGCGATCACCAGGTAAGGCACCCGCACCATGCCGGCCTCGAAGGCTCGATAGGCTTGCAACTGTTCAGGCGACATCGCGGCATACTGCGCCTTGGTATTCTCGATGCCCGAAAGTATGAACGCGGCGCCGATGAATGGCGTGACCACCGCGCCCACGGCGTTGAACGATTGCGCGGTATTCAGCCGTCGCTCGGAACTCTGCGGCGGCCCGAGGATGGTGACGTAAGGATTGGCAGCGACCTCCAGAAAGCTTTGGCCGCAGGCCATTACGAACAGCGCCAAGAGAAAAAATCCGTATACGCGGATGTACGACGCGGGAATAAAAAGCAGCGCGCCGCTGGCGCAAATGATCAAGCCGATCAGAATTCCTTTCTTATAGCCGATCCGCTCCATCAACCATCCAGCAGGAAGCGCGGCAAGGAAATAGCCGCCAAAAAACGCCGACTGAATGAGCGAGGACTGAAAATCGGTGAGGCCGAAGGCCTTTTTCAGATGGGGAATCAGAATGTCATTCAGGTTGACGCCCAGGGCCCACAGAAAAAAAAGGCTGGTGACCAGGATCAGCGGCACCCGATAGCGGCGTTCTGTGAGCGGCACTGATGAGGTTGCCATGTAGCTCCCTTAGGTCAAGGCGCGATCGAGATGAACGTAGCCACCATCCACATACAAGTGTTGGCCGGTGATGTGGCTGGCCTTGGCGGAAATCAGAAAAACCACCATCGCGGCGATTTCATCCGGGGTGGTCATGCGGCGCTCGAGGGGAATCTTGGCGACGACGGCCTGCAATTTCGAGGCGGGATCGGGAAAGGTATCGAGCCACTGGCGATAGAGCGGGGTCATCACTTCGGCGGGAAGAATTGCGTTGACGCGAATACCAAACGGCAGCAGCTCCGCGGCCCATTCGCGGGTGAGGCCCAGAACGCCGCCTTTCGCCGCGACGTATCCCGAGGTGCCGCCCTGGCCGGTGACCGCCGTCTTGGAGCTGATATTGACGATCGGCGCGCGCCCGCGCTTGAGATGCGGCAGCGCATAGTGCGCCATGCAGTAGTAGTGCAGCAGATTGCGTTCGAGCGAGCGGACGAATTCTTCCGGGGTGCCGCTCTCGAGGCCGATTTTGTCGTTGATGCCGGCGTTATTCACCAGCGCGTCGATCCGGCCAAATCGCGCGGCCACTTTCTCGACGGCGGTCCGGCAATTGGCCGGCGAAGTGAGATCGGCGGCAATCGAATGGCTGGCTGCGCCCAGGCCACGCAGCTCTTCCATCATTTTTTCGCCGCTGGGCGCGTCGCGGTCCACAATCACCGGGATCGCGCCTTCTTGCGCGCACGCCCGCGAAATCGCTGCGCCGATGCCTTTGCCGCCGCCGGTGACGATCACTACTTTGTCTTTGAGTTGTAAGTCCATTGGGATTGGGGGAGTCCGCGTTAAGCGCGATCAGCCATGCAGCCTGAGAAAGCCGCCATCGAGCGGATAATCCGTGCCGGTGATAAAGGCGGCCTCGTCACTGCACAAAAATAGGGCCAGATCGGCGACCTCGCGCGGTTGCGCCATCCTCCCAATCGGCTGTGCTTCGGAAAGCTTCTTGAACATTTCGGCTTCCTGGCCAGGATAGTTCTGGCGAAGATATCCATCGACGAAAGGAGTGTGCACGCGCGCCGGAGAGATGCAATTGCAGCGGATGTTTTGCTTCAAGTAATCGCGCGCCACCGAAAGAGTCATCGAAAATACCGCGCCCTTGCTCATCGAGTACGCGAAGCGGTCACTCAAGCCGGTGGACGCGGCGGTAGAGGCCATGTTGAGAATCACCCCGCCGCGCGCTTTCATGTGTGGAATGAGCGCAGACATGCAGTTGTACATGCCTTTCACGTTGATGCGGAAGATGCGATCGAAATCGGCTTCGGATGTCGATTCGAGGGTGCCGACGTGCGATACCCCGGCATTGTTGACGAGAATGTCCACGTGGCCATCGCGAACCACTTCGTCGAAAACCAGCTTCACACCGGCATGGTCGGCCACATCGCAGCGGTAAGATCGCGCGATCGCTCCGGCGGATTTGATCTTTTGAGCGACCGCTTGGGCCGCCGCAGGGTCGACGTCGAGAATGCACACGGATGCCCCGGCCTCGGCAAATCGCTCGGCGATACTTTTGCCAATGCCGCTGCCACCACCGGTGACCACCGCGTTTTTTCCGTCCAGCCGAAACGGATTCATTTCGTAGTCCTAACCTCTTTAGAGCGATACGCCGCGCTTCCAGGGAATGAAATCGTCCTGGCCGAGCAATTCGGCCTGGGTCAACACTCTACCGCTGGCCACCTGAATGACGCGATCGAGAATATTGTCAGCCATTTGCTCGATGGTCAATTCGCCGGTGACGATCGGGCCGGTGTCGATGTCGATGATGTCGGGCATGCGTTGCGCCAGCGCCGAGTTGGTCGAGAGCTTGACGACCGGGGCAATTGGGTTTCCGGTGGGCGTTCCGAGCCCGGTAGTGAAGAGCACCACGCTCGCGCCTGCGCCGACCTGTGCGGTGACGCACTCGACGTCGTTGCCGGGCGTGCATTGTAGGTTCAATCCAGGTTCGGTCGAGTATTCCGGATAATCAATCACCGCGGTCACCGGCGACGTTCCGCCCTTCTTGGCCGCGCCTGCGGATTTCATTGCGTCGGTGATCAGTCCGTCGCGAATATTCCCCGGCGACGGGTTCATCTCAAAACCAGAAAAGACCGCCTTGGCCCTCGCGTCGTACGCGCGCATCAGGCGGATGAACCGTTCGGCAACTTCGGGAGTGGTGCTGCGGTCCATGAGTTCCTGCTCCACGCCACACAGCTCCGGAAACTCCGAGAGAATCGTCCGCCCGCCCAAGGCGACCAGCATATCCGAAGTGTGCCCGATCGCCGGATTCGCGGAGATTCCTGAAAATCCGTCGGAGCCGCCGCACTTCAGGCCAACGCAAAGGCGCGCCAGCGGCGCCGGAGTTCGCTCGCACTTGTTCGCTTCCACCAAACCGGAAAATGTTTTCTGGATCGCCTGCGAGAGCATCGCAAATTCGGTGCCGCTGGTCTGCTGTTCGAAGACCAACAGCGGTTTGTGGAATTGGGGATCGCGCTTTTTCAGTTCTTCCCGAAGCACCGCCACCTGCGAGTGCTGGCATCCCAGACTCAACACCGTCGCGCCAGCCACGTTGGGATGATGAATATAGCCGGCGATCAGCGCACACAAGTTGTTGGAATCCTCGCGGGTCCCCCCGCATCCGCCTTCATGCAGCAGAAACTTGATTCCATTCACGTTTTTAAAAAGGGATGACGCCCGGCGCTGCGCGCGCGCCTCCGCGGCGCGATACGTTTCGATCTCGCCGACTTTTCCCTCGCGATACAGCCGTGCCAGCTCCGAAACTTGCTGGCGATAAATCGGAAGCGGCGCAAAACCGAGTTCCTCTTCAAAGGCCTGCTTCAATGTGGCGATGTTGCGGTTCTCGCAGAACACCAGCGGAACGACGAGCCAATGATTTCGCGTTCCTACCTGGCCATCCGGGCGCAGGAAACCGGAAAATGCGCGCTGCCGCCATTGCGAGACGTCCGGCGCATTCCAATGAAAGGTGGATGCCTTTGCTTCGACCGCCGAGGTCTCATGACGCAGGTTGCGGGTGGTGAGCGCTTGTCCGCGGCGCAGCGGCTCGTTGGCTTTCCCGACCACCACGCCATACATGATCACCTGGCCGCCTGGTGCGAGATCGGTGGTAACAAATTTATGTTTGGCGGAAACGTCGGAGGCCAATTCGTAATTGGTCCCCGAAAAATCGACCACATCGCCCTTGCGCAAGTCCGTGAGGGCGATCAATACGTTATCCCGAGGATCGATTTTCAGGACCTTGCTTTGCATGTCCGCGGCCTCGAATCGCTTCGCATATTCGTTCCCGTTCGCTGGACGAGAGGTGTTCCTGCCCTCGCCGCCCGAACCGCCGGGCGTCTTCGTCGTCCAATATGCCTATTACATATTCACACGTTCGAGAAGCGGAAGAAAACCCAACCGAGTCCAGCCGAGTTCTCCATTCGTCGGCATGCGGACCCTGACTGGCGACCGGCCGTTGCCCGTCGCCGGTTGTCTTCCTTTTTCGTCTCCAAATTCCCCAATCGCATATAACAAGTTAAAACTTGAAATTCAAGAGAAAAGACTTATATTTCATATGCTAAAACCACGATAGTCGAGCGCCGAAGGGCGGGCGCGGTGAAAGGAACATTCCGATGCTTCGAGCCAAAGAGTCGAAATCCGCGCCGGTGGGCGTGGTGTCTAAAATTCTAAAGATTCTCGAGGCGCTGAGCGCATCACCCGCCGGCCTGCAACTCAAAGACATTGCCGATCAGACCACGATTAACAAAAGCACCGCATATCGTTTTCTCGCGCATCTGGAATTCGAAGGATATCTATTCCGCGATGACCTGGGTGCGTATCTGGTGGGCCCGAAACTGGTGCGCTTGGGTTCAGGCGCCACCTATCAAGCCACCCTGCGAAAAATCAGTCGGCCGGTGCTGCAGCATTTGTGGAAAGTCACCAGCGAAACCGTCAACCTGGGAATCCTCGATGGCCAGGACGTGTATTACGTGGATGTGGTGCAGAGCGCACATCCGTTTCGGATGGCTTCACCGGTAGGATCGTGGCGCCCGGTGTACTGCACGGCGATGGGCAAGGCGCTCACCGCGTATTTGCCGGCCGATGAAAGAGAGCATGTGCTCTCTTCGATCCGCTTCGAGCGCTGCACCCCGCACACCTTCACGCGGTTGCCGCAATTTCGAAAAGAACTGGAAAAGGTTCGGCAACGCGGCTACGCGCTCGACGACGAGGAAGCCACGCTGGGCGCTCGATGCGTGAGCGCTGCGATCCTTCGCGACGGCGGCAAAGTGGCCGCGGCCATCAGCGTGGCGGGCCCAACGACGAGAATCGCGCGAGACAAGATTCCCGCGTTCGCCGGCGAAGTGGTGGCCGCGGCGCGAGCCATTTCGATCCGGCTGGGGGCCTCTGAGGCGTGACCGGATTGCCGCCGCCGGGGTTGGCGTCTCGGTGGAATGTATTTCAATGATCTGATCCACCACACCCTCGAGCGTAGTGCGGTCCCAATCGAGGACGCACCCGTCCCACCATCGGACATTCTTGCCCGCAGCGCCAGGCAACACCTCAACGTAAGCCACTAGAAATGAATTAGTTAATTCAGGCCCGGCTGGGAAGCGGACTTGCTCTTTCGATGGGCCTCGAGCCTTTACCGCGCCCGAACTCCTGTGCTGCGGTGAAGTGAGGACGCATGAACTCCTTCCTTCAAGACGTGCGCTTCGCAACGCGCGTGCTGCGGAAGTCGCCCGGCTTCACCTCGGTTGCGATTCTGACCCTGGCGCTGGGCATCGGCGCAAATATTGCCGCCTTTAGCATTGTCGATGGCGTCTTGCTCCGGCCGCTGCCATTCCCACAACCCGGCCAGCTCGTCCGCGTGTTTGACGATCTGCGCTCGACGAACGCCAAAGACGTCGGCATGTCTGTCCCTCAGTTTTGGGACTATCGCGATCGTGCCGGCATCTTCCAAGACATATCGGTGATCTGGCCCACTCCCGCAAACCTCACCGGGGTCGGCCGCGCGCAGCGCATCGAAGCTCTAGCCACCAGCGCGAACTATTTCACCATGCTGGGTGTGCCGCCGCAGATCGGCCGGGTATTCACGCAGAAGGACGATGTCCCTGGATTCATCAATGCTGCCGTGTTGAGTGACGGTTTCTGGCGCCGCCAATATGGCGCCGACCCAAACACCATTGGCAAGAGCTTGCGGCTGGATGGCGATCTTTACCAGATTGTAGGCGTCATGCCTCCGGGGTTCCGCCACCCGGGAAAGACCTTAGAGACCGACGAGGATGCCTACATCGCCGCCGGCTATAACGCGTTGCCGTTTCCCACGCCGCCGCTCCGTTCCGTTCGCATGCTCCCGGGCGCGATCGCGCGTCTCAAGCCCGGCTTGAGCGTTGCCGAAGCGCAAGCTCGGCTGGACACATTTGACGCCGCACTGGCCCGGGAATACCCCACCGACTATCCTGGGGCCGTAGGCTGGACTCCGCGCCTGGTTTCCGTACAGGAAGATTTGACAGGCAATGTCCGCGCCGAGCTTTTCGTGCTGTTCGCCGCGGTCGGGTTTGTGCTACTGATCGCCTGCGTCAACCTCGCCAATCTTCTCTTAGCCCGCGCTTCTGGCCGTCAACGCGAAATTGCCATCCGCCTGGCTCTCGGCGCCGGGCGCTGGCGTCTGATCTTCCAATTGCTCACCGAAAGCGTGTTCCTCGCTCTTGTTTCCGGCGTCGCAGCCCTGGCTGCGGTGGTGTGGCTCAAAGACGGTCTGCTGCAATTTGCTCCCGCCGATCTTCCGAGGCTGAATGAAGTGACCATCAGCACCAGCGTTTTGCTGTTCGCGTTCTTGATTTCGATTTTGACGGGTGTCTTGTTTGGACTGGTCCCGGCTCTCCAGGCCGCCAGTCCCAATCAAATCTCAAGTTTTCGAGAAGGCAGCCGTGGATCGGGCTCGAGCAAGCGCCAGATGCGCGTCTCCAGCGTGTTGGTCGCGTCAGAAGTCGCCCTCTCGCTCATTCTCCTGGTCGGCGCCGGCCTATTCATTCGGAGCTTCTGGCAACTTCTTGAGGTTCGTCCGGGCTTCAACCCACATCATGTAGTCACCGCACACATCTGGCTGTCGTACCCGAACGATCCCAATCAAAATCACTATTTCACGGTTCCCCAGCGAGCCGCTTTCATGCGCGAAATTCTCCGCCGCGTCTCCGCGCTTCCGGGTGTGGAGGAAGCTTCCATCGGCGGTGCAGGCAGCCTGCCGCTGGCGGGTTCGCGGAATCAATTCCCCTTCACGATGGAAGGCCGCCCCACCGAGTCGGAACGCTCTCCGGCGGCGGAATTTGCGGCGGTCACCCCGGGCCACTTCCACGTTCTTGAGATTCCTGTCCTCTTCGGAAGAAACTTCACAGATTCCGATGACGATAAGGGCCTCCCCGTCGCGCTTGTGGATCAGACCCTTGCTCGCCAGTATTGGCCGAACGAGGATCCCATCGGCAAACGCGTTAAGGCCGGTAATCCCGCTCCGTCCGCTAATCCTTGGTTGAAGATCGTCGGCGTGGTGGGCGATGTGCGGACCGATTCGCTCGATTCCCAGGGCGTCCCGCACATCTATCTCCCGGTGTTCCAGGCTCCCTCGTTCGATTCGGTAATTTTCCTTCGCACCGCCGGCGATCCCGGCACTCTCGGTGACGCGGTCCGGCGCGAAGTAGAGGCGGTTGACCCGGACGTGCCGGTCTATGCGGTGCGTTCCATGGAAGGCGTGGTCGCGAGATCGGTGGCGGAGCGCCGCTTCGCATTAGAAATCCTGGGCTTTTTCGCGGGGGTGGCCTTGCTGCTCGCCGCAATCGGAATCTACGGCGTCATGGCTTACACCTTCAGTCAACGAACTCACGAAATTGGCATTCGCATGGCGCTCGGCGCGCAGCCCAGCGATATTCTTCGCACCGCTCTGCGAGAAGGAATGAGGCTCGTCGCCGTAGGCCTCGGCTCGGGCCTCATCGGAGCGTTGATCCTCACGCGCTTCCTCCGTTCGATGCTCTATGCGGTAACCCCCAATGATCCGCTCACCTACGCGTCGCTCCTCGCGCTGCTCGCCGCCGTCGCGCTGCTAGCGTGCTTTGTCCCTGCGCGTCGCGCCACGCGGGTGGACCCGCTGGTCGCCCTGCGTGAGGAGTAGCCCGCGCACATCTGAATTTCGGACGCCCATGGGTAGCGGCCGCTAACCGCCAGGAGTGCCCTGCTGGTGTTGATGCGAAGATCTGCTTAGAATTTTCCCGCGTAAATCTCGGAATCCGCTTGACTCGCTGCTGCCGCCACGATTAGCTAGAGCCTCGCGATTCGTTTTGTATCGGGATCGGCGCGTCAGTGCCGGCTACGCCTCGATAATCAAGAAAAACACGCGGAGGAAACACCCGACATGAAGCTCATTCGCTTTGGCGACCCAGGAAAGGAGAAACCCGGCCTGCTTCTTCCCGACGGGACCCGCGTGGATGCATCCGGCTTTGGTTCGAACTATACCGAATCGTTCTTCGAAAATGACGGCATTGCGGCGCTGCGGAAATGGTTCGATGCCAGCGGCTCGGCCGCGCCGCGCATCGAGCGTTCCCTTCGACTCGGTCCACCGATCGATCGGCCCAGCAAGATCGTTTGCATCGGCCTCAACTACCGCAAGCACGCCGTTGAGAGCGGCATGGAGATTCCGAAGGAGCCGGTCGTGTTTTTCAAATCGACCACGGCGCTGGTGGGTCCGGACGACAACGTAATCATTCCACGCAACGCAGAGAAGGTGGACTGGGAAGTTGAATTGGCGGTGGTTATCGGCAAGAGAGCCAGCTACGTGCCGAAAGAGCGCGCCTTTGAACATATCGCCGGGTACATCCTGCACAACGACTACTCCGAGCGGAGCTTCCAACTGGAACGCGGCGGGCAGTGGGTGAAGGGGAAGAGCGCCGACACGTTCGCGCCGCTCGGACCGTTTCTGGCCACCCGCGACGAAATTGCCGACCCGGGGCACTTGAACATGTGGCTCCGGGTGAATGGCTCGGTGTGCCAGAAGGAGTCGACCTCGGACATGATTTTCGATGTGCCCACCCTGGTCAGCTATTTGAGCGAGTTCATGACCCTTCTGCCCGGCGATATTGTCAGCACCGGAACTCCTGCTGGGGTTGGCCTGGGCAGGAAGCCTCCCCAGTATCTGAAGCCGGGAGATGTGGTGCAACTCGGAATCGACGGCCTGGGAGAATCGCGGCAAGCGATGGTCGCGTGGAAGCCGTAAATCCAGCGCCGGGCGGTTCCATCGAAAGCCGGTGGAAAGAATGAAACGCTTTTCCGCCATCGCACTTCTCGATGTTTCCGCTGCAATGATCGCGATTGCGGTGGCGGGTAGCGCTCCGACTCCGCATTCTCAGCCGAGTGCCGTACCCGCCGCAAAACCCGGCGTCGTTCAATTTCAAGATATCGCGCGGCAAGCCGGGCTCACCGCGCTTGACGTGTATGGCGGCGAAAAGCACAAAGAATTCATTATCGAGACCACCGGCAATGGCGCTGCGATCTTCGATTACGACGACGACGGCTGGCCCGACATATTTCTCCCCAACGGTTCGACGGTGGAAGGATTCGCCGGCGGTAGCGCGCCGACAGGCCACCTCTATCACAACAATCACGACGGCACGTTTACCGATGTGACGGTGAAGGCTGGCCTGGCTCGATCCGGCTGGGGCCAGGGAGCGTGCGTGGGCGATTACGACAATGACGGCAAGCTTGATCTGCTCGAGACGTTTTGGGGGCAGAACGTGCTGTATCGCAACAACGGCGACGGCACCTTCACCGACGTCACCGAAAAATCCGGCCTGAAGACTAGCAAGGATGAGTGGAGCACCGGCTGCAGCTTCGTCGATTACGATCGGGACGGCAACGCGGACCTTTTCATCGCGCGTTACGTCGACTTCACTTACGATTCGGTGCCGCGGCCCGGCCAAGGCCAGTGGTGCCAGTGGAAGGGCATCAACGTGATGTGCGGGCCGCGCGGCTTGAAAATGCCGGTGAACGTGCTCTATCACAACAACGGCGACGGCACTTTCTCGGATGTGTCGCAGAAATCCGGAATCACGAAAACAGCCGGCTGCTACGGCCTCACTTCGCTCACCGGTGATTTCGATCGGGACGGCTGGCCCGATATCTACGTGGCGTGCGATTCCACGGCGAATATTCTCTATCACAATAATCACGACGGGACTTTCTCCGACATGAGTCGGTTGTCGGGCGTCGCGTTCAATGGCGATGGCACGGCGCAAGCCGGCATGGGTGTTTCCGGCGACGACTATACGCACACCGGCAGGCAAGACATCATCAAGACAAATTTCAGCGACGACTCCCCGACCCTGTATTGGAATCGCGGACAGGACATCTTCGATGACGTTACCTTCGCCGCCGGCCTAGGTACGATCCGAAATTGGCTGGGTTGGGGCGTGCAGTTCTTCGATTTCGATAATTCCGGCTGGCCCGGGATCCTGATCGCCAACGGTCACGTGTACCCGGAGGTAGATGGACAGAATCTTGGCACCCAGTATCGCCAGCCGAAGGTTCTGTACTTCAATTTGCGCGACGGAAAATTTGCCAACATCACCGCGCAGGCGGGCGCCGCGCTGGGCGAACTGCATTCGGGCCGTGGTCTGGCACTGGGCGATCTTTTCAACGACGGGCGGGTGGAAGCGGTGGTCAACAACATGAACGAGACGCCATCGCTCTATCGCAATACCGCGCCGGTGGGCAATTTCATCACCCTGCAACTGACCGGCACGAAATCAAATCGCGCCGCGCTGGGAGCCGCGGTCACCCTCGAACAAGGAAGCGACCAGCGCGAACAAGAAGTTCGCAGCGGCGGAGGATTCATTTCGCAGAGTGACCTGCGGCTGCATTTCGGGTTGGACAAATCCACGCGCGCGGAAAAAATAGTGATCCACTGGCCCAGCGGGTTGGTGGAAACGCTGAAAGACTTGGCAGCCAACCAATACTACGTCGTGCGCGAGGGCAGCGGCGTCGACGCCAAGCAGACCCACGGGGTCAGCGGCGGACCGCCCTTGAGCCCGCCGCCGCGCAAAAAAAGCAGGTAACCAGCCAATCTCTCATGCCGCGCCGCCCAGCGCGATTACCGCGATCGCCAGACATAAAACCCCAATTCCGATCCAGCAGTAGGTGAGCGCCGGCCTGCCGGCGTCCTTCCACTCTCCGGTGATCATTCCCCAGAACAGGCCGACGATGATGTCCATCACCATAAACACCGGCCAGCCGATCATCCCGCCGAGGGTGCCGAGGATCGCGGCTCCGGAGCCGTACATCAACGTTCCGCCAAACCAAAGCAAGCCCATCAGGCTGCCGAGAATCCAATAGAGCGCGCCGCCAGTCTTGTAAACGCTCCAAGTTTTGTCTTTCTGGAGGAGGTAGACGCAATAAACCGCGTTGGCGATGAACCCGCCGGTGGTGCACAGCGACCATATCGGATTCGCCGCCATCGATGGGCGGGCGCCCGCCGCCAGGGCTTTCAGGCGCAGCTCGTCGCCAAAGACGAAGCTGAAATTCAACATCGAAGAGAATAGTCCCGAGAAAATGCAGATGATCAGCCCGAGCGTGAATCCCGAGCCGGGCGTACCGCTTTGCCCCGCGGCGCGTTCACGACGCCGGCCGGCGATTGCCAGAAACACCAGCCCGATGGTCATCACCGCGGTTCCAACCATCAGCGCGATGCCGCGCTTCGCGAGAAGCTCCTCGGGATGCAGAACCGCGAGCGGTATCAGCGACCCGAACGACGCGGTAATACCCAGGATTACCGCGAATGCCAAAGCCAGGCCAACCCGGCTGATTCCAAGCCCGCAAAGCGTTGCTCCGATGCCCCACATGAATCCGAACAGAAGCACTTTCGCGAGAGTGGGCCACGATGCGGCGGAATAAACGCCGGCGAGGTGCGGGATGGTGCCGTAGGCGATGAGCCAAGGAAAAATCACCAGTCCGGTGACGGCGAAGATCAGCCAGGAATTCTCCCAACGCCACGATGGCATTCGCTTCATCGGAGCGGCGAAGCTGCCGTTCACGACGCCCGCGATAATCACTACAGCTATGCCCCAGCCGAGTTGTGCGTTCACCGAGTCTCCGTGAAATTGGCCATTCGCTTCCCGCGCGTTGGTTCGTGCCGAGGCAAAACGCAACAGCGGCGCGCCTGCGAAGCAGACAGAAAATGAGGCATGGCGGGTGGCCGCGTCAATGTGATTCGCGCGAGACAGGAAAGATTTCATATCGTGAAACCACCATTTGGTTGACGCGCTCCTAAGCGTTCAGTAGATTCTTACCGCCGCCAGGAGCCGCCGTGAGAATTAACTCCATCGAAATCCGCGTCTGCCGAAACACTCAGCCGGCCATGTCCGATTCCGAAATGCGCGCCGGCGGGAAGTCCACCTTCGATTTTTTGGTCATCACCATGAACACCGACGAGGGCCTCGCAGCGCACTCCATGGGATTCGCGGGGCGAGGAGCGGAAATGGCGGGCGAAATCGCTGCCTCGGCGCTGAAACCATTCTTCCTGGGCAAGGACCCGCTATACCGCGAGAAACACTGGCAGGATTTCCGAACCTACGACCGCTGGTGGCAGCACGTTCCGATCTATTCCTACGGGCCTTTCGATATTTGCCTGTACGATATCGCCGCGCAGCTCGCCGGTCAGCCGCTCTACCAACTGCTCGGCGCTTACCGCGACAAGGTTCCGGTATACGCCAGCTCATTCGTCTTAAGCACACCCGAGGCCTACGCCAAGCAGGCCCTCGAAGTGAAGGGCCGCGGCTGGCACGCCTACAAGCTGCATCCTCCCGGCAAATTGGATTTCGATCTCGCCGCGTACCGCGCGTGCCGCGAAGCGGTCGGGCCGGATTTCAAGCTGATGGCCGATCCGGTGGCGGCCTACTCTCATCAGGAAGCGTTCCGCGTCGGCCGCGAACTCGAGCGTCTGAATTACTACTGGCTCGAAGAACCACTCTTCGACGTTGATTTTCACGGCCTCCGCAAACTCACCGCAAAATTGGATATTCCGATTTGCGGGACGGAGGTCCTGGTCGGATCGCACTACTCCACCGCCGAGTGCATCTCCAGCGGCGTCGTGGACATCGTCCGGACCGACGTTTCGTGGAAGGGAGGGGTAACACCGGTGATGAAGACCGCGCACCTGGCCGAGTCTTTTGGGACGCGCTGCGAGCTGCACACTACCATCTATCATCCTCTGGAGGTCGTCAACCTGCACTGCTGTGCGGCGATCTCGAACTGCGAATTCTTCGAACTCCTCTATCCCCTCGAGTACATGGCTTTCGGAATGAACAACAAGCTGGACATCGACTCGGAAGGCTACGCGCATCCGCCGAATTCACCGGGAATCGGCGTCGACTGGGATTGGGATTTCATCGACCGTTGCACGCTGAAAGTGATGTGAGCGGAAAGCTTTCGCCGCGCCCGAAATCGACGTAGCGAACTGCAGGTTGCGCGCTTCTGAACTTTAGGTCCAATATGTCCCCGATGCGCCGCCGGACCTTTCTCGTTGGAATTCTCGCGTTGGTTGTCGCGGCGGTGGTTACGCGGGCGCAGGATATCGATACGGTTGTTTCGCCGCGAAATCGCAGTCCCGCCACCATCGCCGACCAAATCAACGATCCAGCCGAGCGCGCCGCTTTTTTGGCTCTGTATCAGCACCACGATCCAGCAGAGATGCTGGCCGATGCGCAGGCCTTTCTCGAGAGGTTCCCCCAATCGGCTTTCCTCGCGCAGGCCTACGAAGTTGCCGCGCGAAGCAGCTTCGATTCCGGACACTACCGTGAGGGCCTCGATTACGCGCGCCAGTCGCTCGCATTTCTCCCCGAAAATCCGTTGCTGCTGGTTGCTGTTGCGGATGTTGAATCACAACAGGAGTTAAACGAAGATGCTATTTCCGCGGCACGCCAAGGCATCGAATATCTGGATCGCTTCAGCCGGCCGGCGACCGTCGAGGAGCATGATTGGCCGGACCTGAAACGAAAACTTAAGGCTGGGGCGCTCTTCGCGATGGGCCGCGCGCTGCTGGCCCTGGCTCTTGACGCGGCAACTCCAGACAAGCGCGCCGTATTGCTGAACCAGTCTGCCGAAGCACTGATCCAGGCGCGATCTCTGAATCCCGCGGATCCGGAGATCGCCTATCTCTTAGGCCTCGCACGCGTCTCGGGGGGAAATCTCAATCTGGCCGCATCTGATTTTGCCGAGGTCTCTAAAGGCGGCGGTGCGTTCGCACTAAAGGCCCGCGAAAACCTCAAGGCCATCTACCAGACGCTCAAGCCGGGACAGCCGGCTGGGTTTGAGGAGTTTCTCGCCAAGCTCGAAGCCCAACCGCCCACCGATGGGACTTCCGCGATCGCTCCAGCGGCTACGATCGCGGCTGCGACGCCCTCTCTGGCGCCGGCAAATTCTTCGCCAGCGGCGTTGTCGGAATACGCTGGCTCCGCAGCTTGCAAATCCTGCCACGGCGGAATCTATCGCGCGTGGTCGCAAAGCGGAATGTCGAAAATGTTCCGTCGGTATGCCGCGGAGAACGTAATCGGTGATTTTGAAAAGAACAACGAATACTTCCTGGGGGATGACGAAATCTATCGCGGCGGCCAACTAAAAATCGTTCCCGGGTCCGATCGAAAACCGTACGCAAAGATGACCATCCGCGATGGGCGGCATTTTTTTGCCATCAAACAATCCGACGGCCAGTGGCACTCCTATCCGGTCGACTACACGATCGGCTCGAAGTGGCAGCAAGCCTATGCCACGAAATTGCCAAATGGCGAAATCAAGGTCCTTCCGATTCAGTACAACGCGACCGCCAAGCAGTGGGTGAATTTCTGGAAAATCATCGACGATGCTGGAAGCCCACGCGCTGACCTCCTTCACTGGGAAAATTCCGATCCCGCCACCACCTACCAGACCAATTGCGCGGTCTGCCATACCAGCCAGCTGCGCGAGCTCGATGCCGGCGGCCCGCCATCCGCCCATCGCGAATTCCGCGAGCCAGGCATCGACTGCGAGATGTGCCACGGCCCATCCCAGCGCCACATCGCCGCGATGGACAACGGAGACACATATGACAAAGGGCCGCTCGATCCTCCGGTGGATTTCGCGAAGATTGGTAATCGCGATTTCGTTGCCATCTGCTCGCAATGCCACATGCAATCGGCGCTACGCGTTTCCGGACCGCACGGCGAAATCAACTATTCCCGCGCCGGTGATTTCTTCATGCACTACGAGAGCATTCCCCTCGGCGAGTTTTCGCGAAAAGGCTTTTATAAAGATGGTGGGTTCCGTCAGACCACTTTCATCGTCGAATCGCTCGAACGATCGCAATGCTTCTTGAAAGGACAAGTAACCTGCGGCGCCTGCCACAATCCGCACAGCCATGACGAATCCGCGAACCTCACGTCGCTAAAATACCCAGACGACCCCGATCGCATGTGCACCGGCTGTCACGTCCAATTCGCGGAAAAATCCGCTGCCGCGGCGCATACCCATCATTCGCCGGAGTCGGAGGGAAGCCGCTGCGTCGCGTGCCACATGCCGAAAATTATGGACGCGGTGCTGATGCGCGCGCGCACCCACAAGATTGACAGCATTCCGAACGCGGATTTGACGGCGCGGTTTGGTCAACAAGAGAGCCCCCATGCGTGCTTGCTGTGTCATGCGCAAAAAGACCCGCCATGGGTGAAGGCAACGACGCAACGGTGGAAAGCGAGCGCTGGAGAAAGAAGCGGTGCCCAGTGAAGCCGCACGTGAAGCCGCGCCCGCAAAGCCCCTTTGCGATGGTGCGATCGGCGTTGTTCGCCGCTGGGTTCCTGAGTATCGCCGTTTGCGTTCTCGTCGCGAACAATCGCGAGGGCCTTGCGCGCGCCCGGCAATCGACGCGCCCGCAACCACCGGTGACTACTGCCGCGTCTCCGTCGCCCGCCGGTTACGTTGGTTCCAAAGTGTGCGCGGGATGCCACCGTCCGATTTTTACTAATTTCTCCCGGACCGACATGGGCCGCTCGATGTCTGCGGCAACCCCGGAATTCCTGGGAAAAATCCCCCAATCCGCCTCGATATTTGACGCCCGCCTGCATCAGCACTTCGAAGTTTCCGTTCACGACGGGAATTTGTACCAGAGCGATTTTGAGACGGGTCCGGGCGGCCAGACCGTTTTCCGCGAATCCCGAAAGATTGACTGGATCATCGGCTCCGGCGCAAACGGCCTGGGCGGGCTGGTGACCCGCGGCGGTTTCCTGTACGAAGCGCCGCTTTCCTATTATTCAAAGACCCATAGTTGGGCGCTCTCGCCCGGCTACGAATTCGGCGACTACGGATTCAATCGCCCCATTCTTCCCGCCTGCATCAACTGCCACAGTGGGATGCCGCGGCCAATTCCCGACGGCAATGGGCGGTTCCTGGATCCTCCGTTTCAAGAGCTAGCAATCGGCTGCGAAAATTGCCACGGCCCCGGGGCGGCGCATGTGCACGAAATGGCGGAAGGCGATTCGGCTTCCGCAAGCGGGGATCACTCGATCGTGAATCCCGCGAAGCTCAAGCCTTGGCTCGCGGACAACATTTGCATGTCCTGCCATCAGACCGGCGACGCGCGCGTGCTGAAGGCCGGGAAGAATTACCGCGACTTCCGGCCCGGCACTCCGCTTGACGACACCATGTCGATTTTGATGGTTCCTCCCAAGCGCGACGCGCCGCCGCAGGCCGATCTGCTGCAACACTATTTCTCGATGATCTTGAGTAAATGCTATCGAGGCAGTGGCGGCCGATTGAGCTGCATCACCTGCCACGATCCGCACGTCCAGCCGGCGGGCGACGAAGCTCCCGCTTATTACCGCCACAAATGTCTGTCCTGCCATACCGAAAAAAGTTGCGCGGTGCCGCTGGCGATCCGGCAGCACAAAAATCCGCCGGACGATTGCTCCGGTTGCCACATGCCGAAGCGCGACATCAAGGTGATCTCCCATTCGAGCCTTACCAACCACCGCATCATCGCCACCGCCGAAGAACCATTCCCCGACGAAACTTTTCACCTCGCCACGGCACAGCTACCCGATCTCGTTCATCTCAACGCCGCACCCGATCGCAACGATTCCACACCCGCCTTGCTCACCATCCTCGAGGCCTACGCTCAGTTGATCGAACCGTATCCGCAATACCGCGCGCGTTACCGCGAAGTGGGCAAGCAGCTCGAAGCAATTGAACCGGATAACATCATCGTGCTCGAAGCTCTTGCCGATGGCGCGCTGGCGCAAGAAACCGCGGAAGGCAAGGCCGCCGCTCTCCGCTATCTCAATCGCGCGATCCAGAATGGCGCGAATGCTCCCGCGGATTTCGAGCGGCTGGCAACGCTTCTGGCCGGTGCGGGCCGCGCCGGCGAAGCGGTAAAGCCGCTGCAACTGGGCATTCGCCTGGCGCCTTATGACGCCACGCTCTACCGTCAACTGGCCGGCGTCTACCTGGCGCTCGGCCGCACCTCCGACGAAGCCGCCATCCTCGGTCAGGCCAACGAAATCTTTCCGCAGGATGCGGCGATTCAAAAGCTTCTGGAAAATCCAGGCGCACCAATTCCCCAGCCGTAGGGTTCAAAGGAAGTATGCGAAAGGAAAAATACAGGCCGGGCCGCGCCGGCGGTTGATTCCACTTAGGCGGTTGACGATTTTATCGCTTACGGGAGACTAGCTCCGCGGTTTGCGGCTCGTGCTGCGGAAAACCCATCGCAACCGACACCGCTCGCGCCGCGGCCATCACCGCAGCCGCAAGTTCGGGCACCTGTTCCCGGCTGACCCGAGTAACCGGCGCCGAAACGCTCACTGCGGCAACCGCAAAACGTTCCGCGTCGAAGATCGGCGCACTTACGCAACGCGCACCCTGGGTGGTTTCCTCGTCGTCGAGCGAGTAGCCCTCCGTTCGCACGCGCTCGAGCTCACCTCGAAACTGGACCATGTTGGTGATGGTCTTCGATGTGAGCGGCTGGAAATTCACCGTGCTGAGCACCCGCTCCCGTTGCTCCGCGGGCATGAATGCGGCCAGAGCTTTGCCCAATCCGGTGGCGTGCAACGGACGGCGGATACCCACCCGCGAAGCCAGCCGAAATTCGTGCGGGCTCTCCAGCACCTCGACGTACAGCACCGTTCCCTGATCGAGCACCGCCATATTCACGGTTTCCCCGGTGGACTTCCATAGCTCCCAAAGGATCGGCCGGGCCACCGCCTGCAAGGTTACCCGGTGATTGGAGCGCGCTCCGAGGTTGGAGAGCCGGGGCCCGATCATGTAGGCCCCGGCTTCGGTGCGCAGGACGTAGCCGTCCCGTTCAAGGTGCTTCAAAAACCGGTGCGCGGTGCTTTTATGCACGCCGGTAATGTCGCAGATCGGTTTCAGGGTGAGTCCGGAAGGCGAGCCTTGAATCGCTTCGAGGATCTGAAAAACCTTGCCGATCACCCCTACGCCTGCGGGCTTTGATGTTTGCAAACGACGCATGCGAATCCGAGAAAAACTCCTTAGGTTTAAGTCCACAAATCCTGGGGGGCGTTTGTCCAGCACCCCAAGAAGCCGGGTTTCACATCCTGAAACTTACGTCAGACTGTTGGAGCCGGACTTCAATGAAAAGCGGCCTAAATCATTAAGAACTGGCTTCCCGGCATCCCAACAGACCGCCGGGAATGTACCACCTATTGAAACGAAATTCAAGTATGTGAAATTTTCTATTGACACCATAAAATAAAAGTATTACATGGAACCAGATTCGGGGTGTTGGAGTTCCCCTGCGGCAGCGTTTTTCAAGGGTTTCATTTCACGAAAGCTGGGCTTGGGAGTGAGCGGCGGCGGCACGAAGTGAGCCAAAGTTGCACCGTCGAGGCTAGGAGGACGTCAAATATGAGATTCCGCGCGTTGCGCAATTCGCTGGCAATTTGGGCGCTGAGTTCGCTGCTGATTCTGGGAATCGGCGTGGTGATGGCATTCCCGGGAACGGCGAGCGCTCAAGTGGGCACATCCATCAACGGCACGGTTCGCGACCCATCCGGCGCGGTAATTCCCGCCGCGAAGGTGGTGCTGCACAACGTGGACACCAAGCTGGATCTAGTGACGGCGACCAACAGCTCGGGCGTCTACGTATTCCCGGCGGTTCAGCCCGGCACGTACGATATCAGTGTTTCCAAGCAAGGCTTCAGCTCCGCCGATGAGTTGGGCGTGAACGTGGTGGTGAACCAGATCGGAACCTACGACATCACCCTGAAGACCGGCGCGGTATCGGAAACGGTGAAGGTGCAGGCCACCGCCAATGAGGTGGAAACCGCCAGCGCGGAACTGGGCGTGGCCATCGTCAAAGCGCAGGTGAATGATCTTCCTCTGAACGGCCGGAATTTTACGCAATTGTTAAACCTCACCCCGGGTGTGAGCAGCGTGAACGTATCGCAGAACTCCGCGACCAGCGGCGGGGTGTGGTCCAATCCCATCGGATCGTTCTCCTATCCGTCCATCAATGGCCAGTCGAATCGCAGCAACCTGTTTCTGCTCGACGGTGTGAATAACCAAGGGTCGTTCGGCAGCACCTATGCGGTACCCCCGATCATCGATGACATTCAGGAATTCAAGGTGCAGTCGCACAACGACGACGCTTCGTTCGGCGGGGTGATGGGCGGAATCGTCAACGTGGTGACCAAATCCGGAACCACCCAGCTACCATGGTTCGGCCTGGGAATTCCTGCGAAACACAGCGTTCGATGCCCGTAACGCGCTGCTTACGAATAAGACTCCGTTCCAGCAGAATCAATTCGGTGCTGCTGTTGGTGGGCCGGTGGCGATTCCCTGGCACAATTCGAACACGCCGAAGACGTTTTTCTTCCTGACCTATGAGGGTTTCCGCAACCACACCACCGCCGCGACTTTCTTCAATACTCCTACCCCCGCCGAATTGGGAGGTGACCTGAGTGCGGTTGCTTCGCAGATTTACAATCCCTACAGTGTGGTGGCCGATCCCACTTCCGCCACCGGTTACAGTAGTTCGCCTTTCATGTGCGATGGCGCGGGTAATCCGCTTCCCGCAACGAACAACATTCAGCCGGCCGGCACACCCTGCAATAAAATTCCGACTAGCATGCTGAGCGGACCGATGGTGGCGTATGCCACGACCTTGTTCCCCGCTCCGATAAACACCGGCAACCCATCTTTCAACGGCTTAGACAGCACCAAGACCGACACCCGGCAAGACGTGTACAACGCGCGTTTGGACCATCAGTTTTCGGTGAATGACAACGTCTATGCGCGCTTCACACAGTTCCGCCAACCGGTCAGCGGCTCGGGTGGGTTCACCGGTTTGGTCCACGATCAGATCACCGACGGCTATAACCTTGGCGTGGGCTACACCCACTCGTTCGGGAGCGGCGCTCTGGTGGTCCTGAATTTCGGGCGGGTCAGCATCAACATCGACCAGGGCTCGAGTTATCCCAAGTCACCTGCGAATTTCTGGCAGACGGTGGGTTGGTCGCCCAACTTCGCCAGCAACTTTATCGGCGGCGTCTCGATGAACCCGGAGGTGGTTGTTTCCGGCTACATCGGCAACCCCAATCCCAGCGCCCACGGCGCCGCGCAGGTCGACAACACTCACGTCTCGGACATCTGGCAGTGGGGCGGGGACTATACCAAAATCTACGGCCGCCACACCATCCGGGCCGGTTCCACCTTCACGAGCAACAATGCCGGCGCTCTCTATCTCAATTCCAGCGTCATTTTCACCGCGTCGAACACCGCCAGTGCCGCCGATCTATCGGGTGGCGATGCGCTGGCTTCCTTCCTACTGGGAGACCCCAATAACGCCGGACGCCGTGATGTGATCGAGACCGAACATGGCGGCTGGGTGGACGGCTTCTATGTGATGGATCAGTGGAAGGTGACCAACAAACTGAGCGTCAACTTCGGCTTGCGCTATGACTTCACCTTGATGCCGATCTATGGAGACGACAAGAACAAGAACAATGAAGTGGGCGACATGGATCTGAACAACGGCACCTACATCCTGGCCCACAGCGCACCTCCTTGTTCCGTGGCGATGGCCGCGCCTTGCATTCCCACGCAGCCGACCACCTCCCCGTGTTATCCCGCTCTGCTGCCCTGTAACGTGGTGGTCACGCCTTTCAGTAACGGCGCGATATATCACAACGATTTCACCAACTGGCAGCCGCGCGTAGGAGTCGCCTATGCGTTAACCGGAAAAACCGTGATCCGCGGCGGTTACGGACGCTTCTACGACAACTGGGCGGCGATCACCCAAACCGCGCAAAACTTCGAAGGCACCTGGCCCGGCATCGGCCAACTCGGCGCCAGCAATATAAACCCGCTGACTGGCGCTCCGACGGTAGGAGTTCTCGACCCGTTCAATCTCGGCAGCGGACAGCCGCTGCCTTCGGTTTCACCATTTCAACAATCTACGTGGTTTGCCGACCCGTACCTCAAGCGGCCGTATGCGGACCAGTGGAACTTCGGCGCTGAGCAACAGGTGACCTCGAAGACCGTGCTGACCGTAAATTACGTTGGATCCAAGGGCTCGAAACTCGATATCGGTGGCGCCTACAACGTCGCGACCACGCCCGGGTCCAGGGACCCCAAGCCTGCGCGCTCCGTTTCCTTATATCGGCGTGACCGCCTTTGACCGCAGCACTGGCAGTAGCACCTACAACGCTCTGCAGGTTTCGCTCAACGGAAGAAGTGAGCACGGATTGACCTATCTAGTGTCGTACACGTGGTCAAAGGCTTTGGACCTTGGTTGTTCCGGATGGTACGGCGTTGAGGGATGCTCGATTCAGAATCCTTACGACATCCGCGCCGACAAGGGTCCGTCGGCCACCGATCTTCCCCAGATTTTCTCGGCAGCGTTCGTCTATCAGTTGCCGTTTGGAAAGGGCCAGCGGTGGTCCAGCGGCAATTCCGTTGCGGACTACATCATCGGCGGCTGGAATCTCAACGGGGTGCTCTCGATGAACTCCGGCACGCCATTTGATGTGGGCACCGGAAAAGATATCGCCAACACCGGTAACTACAACTACGGCAATGGCTATGGTTACGAGCGCGCGGATGTTAGCGGACCGCTGTATCCCGCCAATAAAACCACCGCAGAATGGTTCGACACCTCTTCCTTCTCGCTGCCGGCACAGTACACTTTCGGCGACTTGGGCCGCGACACACTTCGCTCGGATTGGTACCGGAACATCGATCTTTCGATCTTTAAGGAACTTCCGATTCGAGAATCTAGGCGACTCGAGTTCCGGGTGGAAATGTTTAACGCCTTTAATACGCCGGTGTGGTCTACGCCGATAACCAGCTTGGACAGCCCGAATTTCGGTCAGATAACAAGTACGGCTAACACCGCGCGCCAGATTCAGTTCGGCTTGAAGTTCTATTTCTGACGCACGGACGGCTCGATGGTTTGCCCCACTGTTCCCGATTTTGGGAAGGGTGGGATGTCTTTGCCGTGAGAAGTTCCGCGCCCCAAAAAGAGCCAAGTAGGCCATAGCAGTCGGGATCAGGCGCGAACGAGCCATCTCCAGAAGATTTCCGATCGGCTTCATTTTGAACTACGCGAGCGGCCAAACTTCTATCGAAATTCGTGCGCGCCTTCCGATCCTTGCGGCCATTCTCCTAGCGATGGCCGGAGCCAGAGAATATACTTCTGCGGTGCGCCGGGCCGCTCCAGGATCGGAATCACTCTCGGTGTCAACCTTCGCTACCATAATATTCACTCTTGCCCTTCTCGAGCTGTCTTCTGTCGCGGGACCAGCGGCATCTGCAGCGCAGCGGCGCCCCGCTCCGGCTCAGCATGGTCCGGCCGCCGCCCCAACAACGGCGACTGGGCTGCCCGCGCAGTGCTTGCATCCGATCAAGGCCTCCGAGCCGCTGCAGCAGCTTCTGGAGGCGGTCCGCGACCACCCTACCGCCGGCGCCTACAACACGCTCGGCGCGCTATTCGCCCAACAAGGTCTCGATGCATGCGCGATCTCTTCCCTCGAGGCGGGGCTGCGGCTGGACCCCAAGAATTGGGAAGCTCGCTACAATCTCGCGCTCGCTTTGATCGAGCGCGGCGATCGCCAGCGAGCCACACAGGAATTACGCCGCGCGATCGCCGAGAAGCCTGAGTCCGCCAGCGCTCACCACGCTCTCGGTGCGCTCTTCGAAGCCGATAAAAGACTGCCTGAGGCTGCGGCCGAGTACCAAGCGGTGCTGCATGCCGATCCGCACTTCCCGTCCGGGGCGATCGATCTCGCACGGGTCTTGGCAGCTCAGCAGAAAGTTGACGATGCCATCACCGTGCTGCAGGAAGCGCTAAAGCTTTCGCCTGCGGCCGACGAAGCAATATCGCTGAGCGCGGCGCTTGGCGCCACCTATGCCGAAAGCGGCAATTTTGCCGAAGGCGACTGAGACGCTCGGGCAGCTGATCGCCGATCATCCCGATTCTGCCAGCGCCCACCTCGCGCTCGGCACCGTGCTGGCTCAACAAGGCGAGGCGGCGTCCGGCGACGCCATTGCGGAATTCCGCGAGGCGGTGCGGATCGATCCGGACGCGGCTCCGGCAAGGCTCGCGCTCGGCGGCGCGTTGCTGGACCAGAAGAAATATTCCGACGCTCTCGGCGTTCTTCAGGAATATCTCGAGCGCCACCCGGAAGACGTCCCAGGGGCCGAAGCGGTCCAGAGGGCCGAGGGTTACCACCTGGAAGGTCGGATCTACGAAGGGCTCGATCAATGGGACAAAGCGGGAGAAGCGCTGCTGAAGGCGGCGCGTCTGCAGCCAGGAGACTACGAAATTCGCAAGGATCTGGCATTGGTGCTGGTCCATGCCGGACGCAGCGCCGACGCCATCCACGAATTCGAGGCCGCCGAAAAACTTTCGCCCAAGGAACCGGAGGTTCATCAGCAGCTTGCCGCGCTCTATGAGAAGACGGGCGCGATCGCTGCCGCGAAACTCGAACGCGAAAAGTACGCGCAGCTCGCCACCCAGGACCAGCAGAACGCCGAAGCGGGCAAACGGAACGACCGAGCTAACAAGCTGCTCGCTTCCGGGAACGCGCGCGGCGCCGCGGAAGCTTATCGCCAAGCGCTGCGCCTGGCGCCCAACGACGCGCAAATGCATTACAACCTCTCTCTGGCGCTCGATCGCTTAGGCGATGGGCCGGGCGAGATTCAGCAGCTCCAGCGCGCCGTTCGGCTCGACCCACAGCTCGCGGTTGCCCACAACCAGCTTGGCCTGCTCGCGCTCACCGCCGGGCGCCAGGCCGAAGCCGAGCGCGAACTAAAGGCCGCCATTGAGATCAATCCGAAGTACGCTGAGGCGCTGAACAATCTCGGGGTGTTGAACACCCAGCAAGGCAAGGATTCTGAGGCCGCCACGCTGTTCCAACAGGCCGCTGAATACGATCCCTCCTACTCGCGCGCGTTCGTTAACTTGGGCCTCACCCTCGCGCGGCACGGACAATTCGCCGAAGCTGAAAAGCAAATCCGCGCCGCGTTGCAGGCCAATCCCAACGACGCCTCCGCGTATGGCGCGCTGGGAATGGTGGAAGTCAAACTCGGCCGTAGTGACGATGCGATTGCCGGCTTTCGAAAAGCCGTCCAGCTCGAACCGCAGTCTTCCGAAGCGCACTTGAATCTGGGCATCGCGCTGGTGGACCGCTTCGATCGCGCCGGCGGCTTTGCGGAGTTTTCCGAAGCGGTGCGCCTCGATCCCAGGTCCGCCAGCGCTCATTTCAATCTCGGCCGGTTTTATTTCGAGTCCAGCAAATACAACGACGCGCGAAAGGAATTGGAAACGGCCAGCACGCTGCAGTCGCGCTTTGCCAACGCACTCTATTTTCTGGCGCTGGTGGAACGCCAAAGCGGCAACGTGACGCGCTCGGCGGAGCTGCTGCAAAAGGTGGTCCAGATCCAGCCGGGCCAAGCCGACGCGCAGTTCCTTCTAGGTCAGGACCTCGAGAAGCTCGGAAAAACAAGCCAAGCGATCGAGCATTGGAAGCTCGCGCTGCAGGCCGACCCCGATGATTCTCAGGCACTCTACGCTCTCGCCCGCGCGCTCGATAAGGCCCACAATCCCGCGGTCCAGCAGTATCAGCAGCGCTTCGATGACTTGCAGAAACAGCAGCAGGTGACCGACCAGGTGGGACAACTCGGCAATTTCGCGATCGAGGCTTCCAACGCGCAGAACTGGCCGCAGGCCATCGACCAAATGCAGCAGGCCATCCAGTTGTGCGGTGACTGCGCTGAAAGCGGGCATCTGCACCGCAATCTTGGGCTCTTTTATTGCAAGACCGGAAGATTCGAAGAGGCAGAAACCGAACTAAAAAAGGCGCTGGATCTCGATCCGAACGACGCCGACGCGAAAAGTGCCATATCGATCGTCGAAAATCTTCGCTCCTCCGGTGCGAAATGAAATGTGAGAGAGCTCCGGGCTTCGCAATTGCAAATGCAGCTATCGCCAACGCGTGAAGAGAGGCGCTAACCATGTCCGAAGTATTTCCGCATCTTGATTACAAACCAAAAATGCCGCGCAAGCTGGACCGCGGTATCGCGATTGTGGGCGCTGGCGGGATCGTCAACTACGCTCATTTGCCGGCGTACAAAAAGGCCGGCTTTCATGTGGTGGGCATCACCGATCGCAACCGCGAAGCGGCCGAGAAGACCGCCAAGCAGGCCGGCATCCCCAAGGTATACGCCAGCGTCGAGGAATTGCTCGCGGATGGCGACGTCGAAATCGTCGATGTGGCGGTCTATCCCGCCGGCCAGCTTGCGGTGGTGGAAAAGGTGACCGCTGCCAAACGTCACCTGCTGTGCCAGAAACCGTTCGCCGATGAGTACGCCAAAGCGGTGCGCAGCGTCGAACTCGCCGAAGCGGCCAACGTCAAGATCGCGGTGAATCAGCAGATGCGTTGGGACGCCGGAATTCGTTGCGCGCGGATCCTAATCGACGATCGCTGGCTCGGCATTCCTACCTACGGCACGATCCAGGTTCACTGCAATACTGACTGGAGCCTGTGGCCCTGGATCTACAAAGGCAAGCGCCTCGAGGTCATGTTCCACAGCATTCATTACATCGACTCGCTGCGCTTTCTGCTCGGCCAGCCCAATTCTGTTTTCACCAGCGGCAGCCGCGGACCCGCCGAGACTACCGCAGCCGAAACGAAAACACTCACCGTGTGGGATTATTCTTCCGGCCTGCAGGTGCTGATCGATGTTTGTCACTCCACATGGCAGGACGACGCGTATGCCATCTTCCGCCTCGAGGGAACGGAAGGCGTGATCAAAGGCACGATCGGCTTGATGTATAACTATCCCACCGGCCGCCCCGACACCCTCGAGTTCATGTCCAAGCGCAACCCCGGTTACTGGTTTTCCGCTCGGCTCGACAGCATGTGGATTCCGGATGCGTTCGCGGGCCCGATGGCTTCCTTAATGCGCGCCATGGAAGACAATTCCGAACCCGAGACCAGCGGCCGCGACAATCTGCGCACCCTCCAGGTCGTTTTTGCGGAATATCGCTCGATGGCCGAAAAGCGCGCGGTGCGCCCCGAGGAAATTACCGCCTAGCGGTCGCGCGCGGCGAAAGTCTATCCGAAAGGAAGGCAACCCATGAAACGATACGGTTCGCTAATCGGAGTCAGACCCGAAGCGCTGGAGTCCTACAAGAAGTACCACGCTGCGGTGTGGCCCGAGATTCTGGACATGATCTCGAAGTGCAACATCCGCAACTATTCCATCTACCTCAAGGACAGTCTGCTCTTCGCCTACTTCGAATACCACGGCCCTGATTTTAAGGCGGACATGGCCAAAATGGCTGCCGACCCGAAGACGCAGGAATGGTGGGCCATCATGATGCCGATGCAAGAGCCTCTAGACACGCGCCGCGAAGGTGAATGGTGGGCCGAGATGGAGGAAGTTTTTCACTGGGACTAATCGCCGTTACCCGCTGTTTTGACTTTCGGTTCACACGAAAGCCGCTTCGCGTCTCGCTTCACACCCGGATTTTATCCCAGCCCAAATTCCCGCTTGATGGCTGCGGTGTGCTCGCCCACCCTCGGCGCGAGTTTCGGGCTCTTCAAAATCTCATGGCCGAACCGGATGGGCAGCCGTGTTGTAAGAATTTGCAATCCCCGCGCGTCCTCCAGCGTTTGCACCATTTGTAGTTGCTGGAACCCTTCGCTGGCAAACATCTTCGGCCAATCGAGCACTTCCGAGCACCATATGTCCGCCGGATCAAGAATGCTGAGCCAGTGCTCGGTGGTGTGCTCGCGCAATCGGCCTGCGATGAGCCGCTTCAATTCGTCGCGGCGGAGGAATCCCTCGGTGGAATCCGAAACCCTTTCCAGTTCCGGAATGCCCAGGAGTTTCCCTAAGACCGGGAGACTTCCCATCGCCAGCGCCAGGTGCCCGTTCGCCGTATCGTAAACGCCGTAAGGCGCTGCCAGATATGCATGCGCATTTCGATACGCGCTGCGCCGCGGGGGGCGCCGCCCGTCGTTCATGTACGTGGTCAGCACCTCGAACTGGAAATCGATCAGCGATTCGAGCAGGCTCGTCTCTACCAGTCCGCCGCGTCCGGTCGCGCCCCGGCGCACCAGGCACCCCAGAATTCCTTCACAAAGATTGTGGCCGGCGAACATGTCGGCGACCGCCAGCGCCATTGGCGTGGGTGGATCTTGCGCATCGCCGCTCAACCACATCAGCCCGGACCGTGCTTGCGCCAGCAAATCCTGGCCGGGCCGTTCGCGCCACGCCGCCGCATCCCCGTAACCGGTGATCGAGCCGTACACCAGCCGCGGATTAATCTTCGAAAGGGATTCGTAATCGAGCTTCAGGCGCTCGATCACCCCCGGCCGAAAATTCTGCACCATCACGTCGGCCCGGGTGATCAGCTTGTGCAGCGCTTCGAGATCTCTTGGGTTCTTCAGGTCCGCCGCGAAACTCTCTTTATTCCGATTGATTGCGTGAAAAAGGGTGTTCTCCCCGTGAACGTCCGTGTCGCTCAGATACAGGGTCCGCCCGATGTCGCCGCTTCCCGGCCGTTCGATTTTTACCACCCGCGCCCCCATGTCCGCCAAGCGCAGTGTGGCCAGCGGCCCGGAGAGAAATTGGCAGAAATCGAGGACCAGTAAGCCGCCGAGCGGTCGGTCGTGGGTATCGAGGGTCATGGGAAACCGCCTGTCTGGAATCCGAGCCGTGGCCCGAATTCGGTGGTGTGCTGCGGCACAGCCGCAGGAACGAACGAGATGGTATATTGCATCAATGAAATATGTTTTTCATTAGGAAAAGTATGCGGTATGCTATTTCAATCGCCATGCCCCGAAGGCTTGCACGAGTCCGCTCCCACGCCCTGACGGCGCCCAGCCGCTACGCCGCACCCGCCTTGGAAAAAGGCCTGGACATCGTGGAAGTGTTCGCTTCGGAACCGGCCGGGCTTACCGGCACTGAAGTGGCTCGCCGGCTCGGGCGCAGCGTCAGCGAAATCTTCCGCATGATGGTCTGCCTGCAACGCCGCGGCTACATCTGCTCGGCCGATGCCGACGATCGCTTTGAATTGACTCTAAAGCTCTTCGAACTGGCGCATCGTCATCACCCGCTGGACCGTTTGGTCGCCCATGCGCGCCCTCTGCTGCAGGAAGTGGCGAACCATACCGGGCAATCCTGCCACCTAGCGATGATGAGCGACGGGGTGGTCATCGTCGTCGCGCAGGTTGATGCCCCTGGTAGCATGGGGTTTTCGCTGCGCCTCGGCGCTCACCTGGACTTATTCGATACCGCCTCGGGCCACGTCATTCTCGCCTTCCAGTCGGACGCCACGCGGCAGCGCGTGCTCTTCGCATGGAAGAACCGCTCGCGCCGGCGGATTCCGGCGGCCCTGGAAAAACATCTGGCCACGATTCGCGCCCGCGGCTATGAGGAAATGGCCAGCTATAAGATTCATGGGATCGTGAATATCAGCTATCCCATCTTCAACCAGCATGGCGAAGCGATCGCGGCGATGTCCGTACCGTTCATCGAACGAGTGGGCGACCGCCTGGGGATCGAGGAAATCAAGGAAAGCCTGCAAGCAGCGAGTTCCCGATTGACGGCCGGAATCGGCGGCAAACGCGCCTTGCTGTTGCCGGCCGGACGGAGGCGCCAGCCATGACCGTGGTCGATTATTTCGAAGATTACGTCGTGGGCGCCACCCGAGTGACTACCGGCCGCACCATTACCGAGACCGACATAGTGATCCATGCAGGCCACAGCGGCGATTTCTTCCCGCATCACATGGATGAGGAGTTTGCTCGCTCCACCCCGTTCGGCCGCCGCATCGCCCATGGCACCATGACCTTTGCCATCGGCATCGGCCTGACGGCTACCCAGATCAATCCAGTGGCGTTCAGCTACGGTTACGATCGCCTGCGATTTCCCAAGCCGGTGTTCATCGGCGACACGATTCACACCCGCGTCACTATCAAGGAAAAGGCGGAAGAACCGAAGCGCCCCGGGCACGGTCGCGTGGTGGAAGCTTGCGAAGTGATCAATCAGCGCGGCGAAGTAGTGATGTATTGCGAGCACATTCTTATGGCCCAGCGCAAACCGTCTGCTTAGTTCGCTCGGTTAAAATTCCAGGCGCGTGCTGGACGCATGGCTCATGTCTTTCGGCCCCGATGTCAACGAGGTTACCTTGAATTTGAAACTGAAGGGTCTCACCTGGGACCACCCGCGCGGCTACGCGCCCCTGATTGCCGGCGCTCGCGAGTATCGGCAATCGCATCCGGGCGTAGAAATCTCATGGGATCGCCGCACCCTTCGCGAATTCGGTGAGGCGCCGATCGAACAGTACGCCGATCGATACGATCTGATCATCATCGATCATCCTTTCACTGGCTTTGCCGCCGGGCACGACGTTCTGGTGGATCTAGCGCCATACATCACCACCGCGGAGCGGGATGTATTTGCTCGCGATTCCGTCGGCCTCTCGTGGAATTCGTATTGGTACGGCGCGGGTCTGTGGGCTCTTCCGATCGATGCGGCTACCCAAGTGGCGTGCTATCGCCCCGATTTGCTGCCACCGCTTTCCAGCGCGCCGCCAGCAACGTTTGACGATGTTCTGCAATTGGCCGCAAGGGCGCGGACCAAGGGCCAATTCGTGATCGTGCCCGCTTGCCCCATCGACGCCATCAGCCTGGTCTTCACCCTCAGCGCCAATCTCGGCCATCCCATCACCGAGATGGACGATTCATTTCTCGACCCCCGCGGTTGCCCGCGAGGTTCTGGAGCGGCTGCATGCGCTCATCGCCGCTGCCCATCCGAAAAGCGTCGATTGCAACCCGATCCAGGTCTACGATTTCATGGTTTCGTCGTCCGACGCGGTCTACTGTCCCTGGGGCTTTGGTTATTCCAACTACTCGCGGCGTGGAATTCCAGTGCCGTTGAAATTTACCGACGCTCCCGCTGCGGGAAATATCGGTTGCGCGGGAACCATGATCGGTGGCACCGGCGTAGCCGTTACTCTATCCTGCGCGCATCGTGACGCGGCGGTGGACTACGCGAAGTGGCTGGTGAGTATCGAGCACCAGCGCGGCACTTATTTCCGAGAAGGTGGCCAGCCCGCAAGCCTCGCCGCATGGACCGATCCTGCCATCGATACCGAAGCCAGCGGCTTTTTCTCCGGAACCCTGGACACACTCGAGTCCGCCTATGTACGTCCGCGCTTTGACGGTTTCGTTCGCTTTTTCGAATCGGCGGGAATCGAAATCAATCGCTGCCTGCGTGGCGATTTAAGCGACCCAAAGCTGATCGATTTTCTGAACGCGCAGTTTGCCTCGCGGCGCGCCGTGGCCAAAAAAGTCTGAATCGCCGCCCTGGGAGGAATATCATGCAGAATCCGAATCCCGACCCCGCCAAGCACAAAGAAATTCGAATCTGGAATGCCGAGGACTGGAAGTACGAAGATTTCGAAATCGGTCTGCGCGCCCGCTCCATTCGCCGCACGATTTCCGAAGGCGAAAGCATGGCCTTCAACGCCATGGTCCTCGACATGCACCCCTACGTCGCCGACGAAGTCTTCGCGCGTGAAGAAGGCGCATTCGGCCGGCGGCTGATCGCCGGTGCGATGGTCTTCAGTCTCGGCCTGGGCCTGATGGCGCACAATTGCATTCACACCTTCAGCTACGGCTACGACAAGCTGCGCTTCATCAAGCCGGTCTTCATTGGCGACACCATTTACACCATTCGCACCAATCTGGAAAAGTCGCCGAAGTATCCCACCATGGGCATGGTGCGCGTCTCTTACGAAGTGTTCAAGATGCCCGGCGACTTGGTGCTCTATTGCGAGCATCTTCAAACCGTCACCTATCGCGACGCGTCTAAATTCCAGCACCTGGTGGAAAAAAAGTAATGGGCCACGCAGAGATTTCAAAATCGGGTGGTGCTGGTCACTGGCGCCGGAGCGAACGGCCTTGGCGCTTCATAAGATGTTGCGTTCGTTTGCTGCACCGGAATCCGTCGGCGTCCTAAATCCGCCGATCGAGCAAGGGGAATTGTGAAATTTCTAGTTACTGGCGGCCTTGGGTTCATCGGCCTGTGCGTCATACGTAACCTCATCGAGCGCGGCATCCCCGCGGTATCCGCCGATCACTCGCCCGATACCGGCGCAATCGCCGATCTGCGAGCGGCAGCGAGCCGGGCCAACGCGGAATTCGACGCGATACCCATGGACGTCAGCGATTTTCGCGACGTGATGAGCGTTTTCCACAAACATCCGGACATCTCTCACGCCATCCATCTGGCATACGTAATGGGGCCGCTGGTCGACCAAAACACTTCACTCTCCACCCGGGTCAACGTCCTCGGCATGACCCACATGTTCGAAGCCGCGGTGCACTGCAAACTCGCGCGGCTGGTTTTCACCAGCAGTGAAACCGTCTACGGTCCGTCGCAGCAGCCCTATGGCGACCGCCCGGTCACCGAAGACGACTTCTGCGATCCGGCCACCCATGTGTTCACCTACGCGGTCATGAAACTTCTAAACGAGCAAATGGGGCGGCGCTACGTCCAGCGGCTCGGCGCGAACATCGTCTGCACCCGGCCTCCCGTCGTTTTTGGTCACGGGCGCAAGCGCAGCGCGGTCATGTGGGCCGAGCACTTCGCGTCCAAGCCCGCGGTCGGCGAACCGGTCACTCTTCCATTTGGTCCGCAAACGCGCGACACCTGGATATATAAGGATGACTGCGCCCAGCAACTCGTCCGCCTGGCGCTCAAGCCCAAGCTCGCGCATTTTGCCTACAATAGCGGCGGTCGCTGCGTTAGCGCCGCGAAACTCGCCGCAATCGTTCAGAAGTGGCTTCCCGGCGCGCAAATCGATTTTGACACCGCCGGAAGTGGGACACCGCTGATCGATAATCAGGACGGCACGCGCCTGATTCGAGAAATTGATTTCGTCCCGCGCCCGCTCGAAGAAGGCGTTCGGGCCCACATTAACGAGGCACGATCTTCCGCGGGACTGCCCGCAGTCTGATCCGCGCATCCGAGGAACGTTCAAGGAATATTCGAAGAATATGAAACCATTCACCAGCACGGTAGTCGGCAGTTACCCGCGCAACGCCAGCGTCGAAGACACCATGAAGAAACCGACGCTCTCGCGCCCCGAGATTGACGATCTAATTCGCTGGGCCGCACGCGATCAGGCCGATCTTGGCCTCGACGTCATCACCGACGGCGAGGGCTATCGCGAAAACATGTACTACTTCTACCAAAAGCGCCTCGACGGTGTGACCTTTGACGCCATGATCAAGCAAAGCTTCGGCACCGCCGGTTTTGCCATCGAATGCGCGCGCGTCATCGACGAAATCAAAAATCCCCGCTTCGAGCTTGCGCGCAACTGGAAACTCGCCCGCGACGCTGCCCCCGCAAGTTGCCGCGTCAAGCAGACCGTCACTGGCCCTCACGTTCTCACTCGGTTTAGCTTCAACCAGCGCCCCGACTTGTATCCCGACGCACAGGCCCTCTGCCGCGCCTACGCCAAGGTTCTCGCCAGCGAACTGCGCGAAGTGATCGCTGCTGGCTGCGACTATATTCAGTTGGACGAACCGATGTGGACTGAGTCGCCCGAAGACAGCGTGTGGTCTGCCGAGATCCTCAATGAGTTGATCTCCTCCCTGCCGCCGGTTCGTGTCGCCCTTCACGTCTGCGGAGGCAATCCGCGCCGCAAGCGCATCTACTTCACGAAATATACCGATCTGGCGCCCGCATTTCGAACCGTCAAGATCGACGAGGTGGTCCTCGAGCACTGCACCCTCGGCTACGACCTGATGGATTTGTGGAAGGAGTGGAGGTTTAAGGGGGATCTCGCGCTTGGAGTCGTTGATCAGCGCAGCGACAGCATCGAAACGCCGCGAATCGTCCGCGATCGCATCGAGCCCGCGCTCGAATATTTCTCGCCAGACCGACTTCTACTCACCAGCGAATGCGGCTTTGGCCACGTTCCACTCGATATCACCCGCAAGAAACTCCTGGTGCTAACCGAAACCTGCCGCGAGCTGGCGTAGCTCGGTCCAAGCGCTTCGATCCCCGCCCGTTAGAAAATCTACTTGACATCCGCCCAGGCCCTGTTCTGCGAGCTCGCCAACACCGTGTCGAGTACCCGCAACTGGCGCAGGCCGTCTTCGAATGTGGGGTATTCCACGGCTGCGTGGCGATCGGCGACTACCCGGTAGAACCGCCGGAACACCTGCTTGAATGTGTCGTCGTAGCCTTCGCTGTGGCCGCCCGGCAGATCGGCGTAGCTCCGCGCCGGCTCCGGAAAAAGCGTCGGGTCCTTGATCACGATCTCGTTCGGTGAATTACGATGACCGATCCACAGCTCATCGGGGCATTCCCCATTCCAGGCCACCGAGGCTTTGCTGCCGAAGATTTCCACGAATAGCCGGTTCTTGCGTCCCGCGGCGATCTGGCTGACGGTCATCGATCCCTTGGCCGACTCGCCTAGCTGGAAAATCATTCCACCGTAATCTTCGGTCGTCACCTTGAACTCGGAATACTCCGACGGCTGCAGCGTCTTGCCGCTAAACGTCTCCACCGATCCCTTGGGTTTCTTGCGCGTGTGGTGAAAGGTATTTAGATCCGCGCACAGCGAAGTGATTCGCTGCCCGGTGATGTGTTCGATCAAATCGCACCAGTGCGTCCCGATATCCGCGAAGGTGCGCGATGGCTCCGCTTCCACCCGCCAGTTCCAGTCGGTATCGTAGAGCAGCCAATCCTGCGAATAGGTGCCTTGAACCACCCGGATTTCGCCCAGATCGCCGCACTCCCGCAGGCCGCGCATGTTCTGCACCTGCGGATACGAGCGAAGGTTGTACAGCGTGCAGTTCGCGAGTTGCTTCTCTCTCGCCATTGCCGTCATCGTTTCCGCCTCGCGTAGCGTGGACGCCAGCGGCTTTTCGCACATCACGTGTTTGCCCGCTTCCATCGCCGCCATGCCCATCGGAAAGTGCAGCGAGTTGGGAGTGCAGATATGCACCGCGTCGATCTCCGGATCGGCGAGCAGTTCACGATAGTCGCCGGTGGACCGCTCGATGCCCTGGGCATCGGCAAACTTTCGCGCGCGCTCCGCGGTGCTTCCGGCAACGCCAACCACTTCCACCCTACCCAGGCGCCGCACCGCTTCGGTGTGTACCCGCCCCATAAAACCGGTTCCAAAAATTACGGTCTTCAACTTTCTCATTTTCCGTTCCCACTTTCCGTGTGAATGAACCGCTAGCAGCCTTGAGTATAGTGGCGAACGTTTCGGGGTGTTGAAAATAGTGCATGGTTGAACTATAGTTCGCCGCCGGTGCTCAGGGAATGAAGCCGCTGACCATCTTTGGGCTGATCGCGGTGACCGCCATGTTGGTTTCCTACGCCATGGAAAAGCGCAGCCACTGGTTCATTTTGGCTTTCGCGGGATCGTGCGCGTTGGGATCGGCCTACGGCTTCCTTCAGGGCGCGTGGCCCTTCGGAGTCGTAGAAGCCATCTGGGCGGTGGTCGCGCTGCGGCGCTGGCGGAAAGCCGCCAGCGGGGCAGGCTAATCCTTGATGTAGGGGTTAGGTGGTTGACCCTTCGCTGTCAACCGGTGCGGGTTTTCTCCATTGGCAGCTCACCGCGCCAGTGTTCGATACGGCAGGTTGCCTTACTCAAGCGACAGAGAGCATCGCGAAAACTGGTGGGTCGACCACAAATTGGCTATAGTGAGCCCGCTGCACTCGTGACGCGCTACCCCGGCCAGCGCTACATCTCCCGCGCGAAAGGAAGCCGATGCGATCTCCCTTACTGGGCGAATTTCTCGGAACACTGGTGCTGATATTGCTGGGAGATGGCGTGGTCGCCGGCGTTTTGCTGAAGCGCTCCAAGGCCGAGGGCTCCGGATGGATGGTCATCACCGCGGGCTGGGCATTCGCAGTGATGGCGGGCATATTCACCTCCGTCGCTTGCGGAAGCACCGACGCGCATTTGAATCCGGCAGTAACTCTGGGATTTGCGGTGTCATCCGGGAATTACGCGAAGTTCTTGCCATACTTCGCCGCGCAGTTGCTGGGCGCATTCGCCGGAGCTGCTTTAGTGTGGCTGCATTTTCTTCCGCACTGGAAGGAAACTCCCGATTCAGAAACGAAGCGCCATTGCTTTTGCACTACCCCGGCGATTCGCAACGCCGCCGCGAATCTGGTCAGCGAGATTATCGCGACGTTTGTGCTCGTGTTTGTGGTGGGGGCCATTTATTCAAAAACCACCGTCGGACCGGCTCCTGGGGTCGGGCCGTATCTCGTTGCTTCCCTGGTATGGGGAATTGGGCTTTCGCTCGGCGGCACGACCGGCTACGCCATCAATCCGGCCCGCGATCTAGGGCCGCGATTGGCGCACGCGGTCTTGCCCATCGCCGGCAAAGGCACTTCCGACTGGGGCTACGCAGGAATTCCAATCGCCGGGCCACTGATCGGCGGCGCGCTAGCCGGTCTGCTAATCCGCTGGATTGAATTCTGAGTATTGTCGCTAAGTAAATATCCTTCGGGAACAATATGGACGCGAACCTACGTCCGCGCACCCCGCCATGGTCTTCAGACGATTCGCTTCAAAGATGCAACGTCGGCCAACCAAATCGCGTCTCTATGGAAGAGGTGCGTTGCCGATGGCAATCAACCGGCTGTCGCGGCCCCGACCCAGCCCGGCCGTGCCGCGTCGAGGTCCACAGAAATGATTCATTTCGGAGAAAACGCTGCGGTGCTAGCCTGTCCTCAGACCGCCAGCCAACCACGAATGAGTAGCGGATCGGCTGGCGGCGGAAAAAGCGCTAGACAAAGGGAAATCGCAATCTAGGTGGTGGTGGGAATAGAATTCGTATCGATAAGGCAACCATAGAAATAAAAATCCGCTAACCGGCAAATTACAATTTGCTACGCGCATGAACAAAAGGCGAAAGCCCTAAAATAAAGCCTGGGACCTCCACTCCTTATAAAGCGGAGTGGGTAACCCGAGCCGACGCCGAGTTAGGAAGGAGGATCATCCGTGTCAGAAGATTTGGTCGACGTCCAGATGATCGACGATGCCACAAAGAGACTTTCCAGGCGCACCTTCATCAAAGCGGTGATCGCCAGCGGAGCCGCTGCTTCCTCAGCCAGCTATCTGTTCCGCGCTTCCAGTTTGTTTGGCCAAGCGCCGGGCATGGGTGCGGGCGAGCGGCTCATCACCCTCAACGTCAACGGCCAGCAGCGTCGAGTCGACGTCCTGCAGCAAGAAACGTTGGCATGGACCCTGCGCTACAAGTTGGGCCTCACCGGCACCAAGTTGGGTTGCGACCGCTCCGAATGCGGCGCCTGCACTGTCCTGATTGACGATGTTCCGCATTATTCTTGTTCCATACTGACTCACGTCGTGCGCGCCCGCAAAGTGGTCACGATCGAAGGCCTCGCTAACGCCGACGGATCGCTCCACCCGGTGCAGCAAGGCGTCATCGACGAGCAGGGCTTCCAGTGCGCTTTCTGCATGTCCGGTTTCATCATGGCCACCGTCGGATTCCTGAAGACCAACCCCAATCCCACCCGGCAACAGCTGGCCCACGGCATCTCCGGAAACCTCTGCCGGTGCCAGGACTACAACAAGATTCTCACCGCGATGATGCGCGGGGCAGAGCTTTCAAGGGGCGTGAGCCATGTCTAACATCGACCAGCCCGGGAAGAGTAAAGAACGCGAGTACGGTGTGGGTCACAAGTTGGTCGGCAAGAACTATGCCACTCCCGATCTCTATGCCAAGGTGACCGGCGCGTCGAAATACGCGGAGGACTTTCGTGCCGACGGCATGCTGTTCTGCAAGCTGCTGCTCAGCCCCCTGCCGCACGCACGGGTAAGAAACATTGATGCGCGCAAGGCGTTGGCGATGCCGGGGGTGCGCGCGATTCTCACGGCGGACGATTTGCCGGCGCCGGCCGATTCGCTCACCGATAACGGCACGGTGATCAAAGCCAGCAAGTGGGGCGAACGCGGGCTCACCATGGAGCCGGTCTATCAAGGTGAACCAATCCTCGCGGTGGCCGCGGTCGACGAACTCACCGCCGCGGAAGCCATCGAAAAAATCCAAATCGATTACCATCGGCTTCCTTTCGTCATCGATCCGCTGGAAACCCTGCGGCCCGGAAGCCCGAACCCTCGCACCGACGGCAACGTCTGGGTGCGTCCAGCGCCGCCGAGTCAGGCGTTGCCCCAGGTGACCGAGCTCAAGTGGACCCACGCGGACTTTGCCGATTACCAAGAGGGACGTTTGCCGATGGGCAAGGCGCCGGATGAATGGTCCTACGGCGATCTTGCATGGGGATTCAAGAATGCCGCGCTGGTGCTCGACGAAACCTTTGTCACCCCGAATACCAGCCATCAGACCCTGGAAACCCGCAGTGCCATGGCCTATTGGCAGAACGGCAAGTTGTACATGCACAGCGGCGCGCAAAGCACCGCGCAGACTTTGCCGGCCATCGGCCGATGGTTGAACATGGATGTGAAGAATGTTGTTTTCATTAGCGAATACACCGGTGGCGGCTTCGGCAGCAAAATAACCGGCGGGATCTCGATGATTATCCCCGCGCTACTATCCAAGAAAGCCAACGCGCCGGTCATGATGCGGATCAGCCGGGAAGAAGAGGGGTTCATCGGGCGAGCCCGTCCCAGTTTTCTGGGGCGCATGAAAGTCGGCTTCAGCAGCGCGGGACGCATCGTGGCCCTCGACATGTTCGTCATTTGCGACAACGGCCCATACGACGCGCAGGGCGACGCAGGCTCATCCGGCCGAATCGTCTCGTTGTTGTATCAGCCGCAGGCCATGCGCTGGCGCGGCGTCACCGTGCTCACCAACACCCCACCCCGCAGCGCGCAGAGTGCCCCGGGCGGCATGCAGGGAATCACCGTCATGGAACCGATCCTCTCCAAAGCCGCGCGTCAGTTGAAGCTCGACCAGGTCGCCATTCGCCGAATCAACTGTCCCGAGGGCAAGGCCGAGTTGGGGCCGGCGATAAACGGCAAGCGCGCTCATGCCACCAGCGCATTTATCAAGGACGCGCTCGATCGCGGCGCGGAAAAATTCCACTGGCAGGAACGGGTGGCGCGCACGCCCAAGCGGATTGGTTCGAAGGTGCGCGGCGTGGGCGTTGCGGTTAGCTGTTACGTCGGCGGCACCATCGGTTTCGATGGACTTCTTCTCATCCTGCCCGACGGCCGGATTCGATTCCAGTCGGGAATCGGCAACCTGGGGACCGAATCGGTGATGGACGTCCACCGCGTGGCCGCCGAGATTCTGGGCGTGCCTTGGGAAAAATGCGACATCGTCTGGGGCAATACCGCGAGAAACTTTCCTTACACCTGCGCCTCCGGCGGCAGCCAGACGACCCACGCCATGACCCGCGCGGCGTACGCCGTGGCGATGGATGCCAAGAGCAAGCTCCAGCAAATTGCCGCGAAAACCCTCGGCGGCAAGCCCGAAAATTACGAGCTGGGCGGCGAGCGCGTTTTCCGCAAAGGCGGCGCGGGCGATGACTTTGGCTCAAGCGGCCCAGCACGCAATTAAACTGGGCGGCATCTACGACGGCCATGAAGTTCCCGCGGACGTTAACAAGGTCACCAAGACGTCCATCGCCGCACTGGCGGGCCAGGGACTGTTAGCTGCTGCGAAAGATAATTACCCGCGCGATGGGGCAACCCACTCCTACGTCGCCAGCTTCGCTGAAGTGGAAGTGGACGTTGAAACCGGAAATTACCAAATCATTGATTTTCTTGCCTACGCGGATGTCGGCAGCGTGATCCATCCTGACGCGCTGGGAGGGCAGGTGCTGGGCCGTTCGACCCTCGGGATCGGTCATGCCATTGGCCAGAAATGGGTGATGGATCCTCACTACGGCATCATGGTTTCCAAGCGCTTCCACCACACCAAGCCCCCCACGATTATGGATGTGCCGGTCGACATGCAATGGGAAGCGCTGGACATTCCCGATCCCGAAACGCCGGTGGGAGCGCGGGGCATCGGCGAACCTCCGGTGGGCGGTGGTTGCGCTTCGATTTTGAATGCGCTTTCCGATGCGCTGGGCGATGAAGTTTTCCAGCGCGCTCCGGTCAACGCAGACACCATTCTCACGTCACTCGAAGCGGGCCGGCCGATGCAGCTTCCCCTGACCCAGCACATCTGATCGAGATATAAAGGAGAGAGCCATGGCTGTAATACGAGACGTCATGCCGGCTTTCGATCTGCTGCAGCCGAGCTCGGTTGCGGACGCACAGAAGCTCTTGCAACAACACGGCGCCGACGCTTGGGTGATGGCCGGAGGACTCGATAGCTTCGACTGGCTGAAGGACCGCATCAAGAGACCGAAAGTGGTGGTGGATCTCAGCGGAATCGAGGAACTCCGGGGAGTTCGTCCCACCAGCGACGGCATCGAGATCGGCGCGATGACCACGCTCACCGACGTGGTGAACGATCCGCTCATCAAGAAGAATTACGGTCTGCTCGCACAAGGCGCTGAACTGGCGGCGTCGCCGCAGATCCGTAACCAGGGCACGATCGGAGGCAACGTAACGCAGGACGCGCGCTGCTGGTATTATCGCGCAGGTTGGCCGTGTTACCGCGCCGGCGGCAACATTTGCTACGCCGATACGCCGGAGGGTCGCAATCGCGAGCACGCCATCCTCTACGCCGACCGCTGCGTGGCGGTGAATCCCTCGGATTCCGCGCCGGCGCTGATCGCGTTGGACGCCAAATTCGTCATGCGCACCCCCAAGGGTGAGCGCGTGGTGGACGCCGAGGACTATTTCATTGGTCCGGAAATCGACATCACCCGCCTGCACATCTTGAAGCCCGGAGATCTGCTCACCGCCATTCGAATTCCTTCCGCCTGGGCCGGTGCGCAATTCTATTTTGAGAAAGTGCGAGACCGCAAGGTGTGGGACTTTCCGCTGCTGAACGTAGCGTCAGCGATGGTGATCTCCGGCGGCAACATCGAGAGAATGCGCATCGCGGTGAACGGCGCGGCGGCCCGTCCGCTGCGGCTAAAAGCCGTGGAAGACGCGGTTCGCGGTAAACCCGCAAATGCCGCAACCGGAGAAATGGCCGGGAAACTGGCGGTGCAAGGAGCCGTGCCGTTGCAGTTCAACGCTTACAAGATTCCGCTGATGAGGAATCTGGTTAAGCGCGCCATCGGAGGAGTACAGGAGGCGACATGGGCGGCCTCTTAGAATGGGCGAAGGATCCTTGGGGACAGACGGTCCCCATCCATATTGCTTGGTTCTTGATATGGGTTTCAGCGATTGCCGGATTGCTGTTCCTGATGGTGCACGCCACCTACGTGCGGTATTTCGCCAAACGCAAAGAGTTCGCGAATAGCGATTCATCGCGCATCGCCACGCGCATACCAGAGCATGTGCCTCGACACTCGCTGACCGCTCGGATGTTTCACTGGATTATGGCCGCGGCGATGTTCACGCTGCTCTTTACCGCGTTCCTGCCGAAGGGTGGGAATTCAGTTCGACTGGGTCACCTATCATTGGATCGCCGGCACCGTTCTGACCATCTCCATCCTCTTTCACATCATTCATGCTTCGTTCTTTCTGGATTTCTGGTCGATCTGGCCGGACCGGATTGACCTGCGCGACGCAAGGAGAAGAATCCTCCGATTTATCGGCAAGGCCGCGCCACCGCCGGACAAATTCGCCAAGTATCCACTCGAGAACAAGCTGTACCACGGCGCGATCATCGCTGCAGGCATGTCTTCGATCATCACCGGTGTGTTCATGATGTTTCGCGTGCGCACCATTTTCTTCCCGCGCAATCCGTATCTGTTCAGCGACATGACCTGGGGACTGATGTACGTACTGCACGGGCTGGCCGGGGTCGGCCTGATCGCGTTGATCATGGTGCACGTCTACTTCGGGCTGCGGCCGGAGAAACGCGCCATTACCAAGTCGATGATCTTACGGCTGGATGAGCCGCGATTTTTATCTCGAGGAACATGATCCGGCGCGCTGGCCGGTGGAAGCGGATTCCGCGTCCCCTTCGATCTCGGGAGCCCCACGAGTGAAGGCCGAAGGGCTAACCGATGCTGGCTGATATCGCCGAACGCTGCAACACCATCGAAGAATGCTACGAGTTCATGCTGGCCTACGCCGCGCAAGGACTTCCCAGCGAAGAGGGCAGCCACTCCGGCGGACAAATCCGCGAATTCTTGACTCGCGCCCAGAGCGCAATCTCTGGCTTGGCGGAGAGCGGTGCGGCCGCGGTGAAACAAGAGCGCCTCGAGCCGGCCCAACGATACCAGTCATTCTTCGCGGTGCTGGCCCGCGACGCCGACCGACGCGCTCGCCGCTATCGAGCTGGTCCTGGCCCAGCCGGGCATCAGCTCGCAGTTGATCGACAACCTGAACGCATCCATCCACCTGCGCGCCCTGCTTACCGATTTGTTTCTGCTCAGCGAGATCGCCAAGGCCCAACCTAACCCGGCCAAGCCGTGAGCGTCGAGCAGCTAGCACTTTTCGTCTTCACGGCTTCGGGCCAGTGAAATTAGAACGAATTCCGCACCCTAAACCTTTCCCCTGTTCTTTATGCGATTCTAGATGGTTTACCTGATGTTCGAGCCCTCCGGTGGAGCGTAACCTCAATGCGCAAGAGTCCCACCGGGATACTTGGAGGAACGCCATGATATCGGTTGCGGGAGTGTTTACGTCACGATCGGATGCGCAGCGCGGTTCTACCCAGCTTCTGGCCACTGGAATCTCTAAGGATCGAATCAATCTGCTGACGCCGGAAGCTTCGGAAAAGGAATTGGGCGCGGTGGCTGTGGATGCTGCCGAACAGCCCGGAATGGGCAAGGCCATCGGAGCGGCGGTGGGTGGGGCGGTGGGACTCGCCGGCGGAATTGGATTGGGTGGTGCTGTCGCCAGCCTCATGTTGCCGGGAATTGGTCCGGTGATCGCGGTGGGAGCGGCGGGCGCGGCGCTGTTGGGCACCTTGGGATTTAAGGCTGGGGGAGCCATCGAAAGTTCGATGACCAATGGCCTCCCGGAAGATGAACTGTTCGTCTACGAAGATGCTCTGCGACAGGGCCGCACGGTGGTCATCGCGGACGCTGACGATGATACCCAGGCCAAAGCGGCGCGGGGCGTTCTGGAAAATGCCGGCGCCGAGAGCATCGACCGCATCCGGGATATGTGGTGGGTGGGCGTACGTAGCGTCCAAAAGGAAAAATACGACGCCAAGGGCGGACACTTTGATGATGACGAACGCTTTTTCCGCTGCGGCTTCGAATCGGCTCTGCATTTACAGAATCGCGGCAAGTCCTACGACCAGTGCCGCACGCATCTGGCGAGCCAGCATCCGGAATTGCACGAGCGCGAGCCATTCCGCCGGGGCTTTGAGGAAGGCCGCGCTTATCTGGAAGCCGTCCGACATCGGCATAACTAGGTTACGAGCCCGGTGGTGGAGCTGTGTCACGCGGATCTTGCTACCTATTCCGTCCAACTTAGGCTGCGAACGCCTGGGAGGGTGCGGAGCTGTTCGATCGCTGGGGGCGTTGTGGGCACGCGCATGATTCGCGCATTCCATTTTAGTTCACAGTTGAGGCTGGAGAGTGTCGTGGGCGGGTCGTATAGCACCGCCCAATTCGTCACCGTCCAATCTTCGGCGAGTAGGCGCCGGCGAAAATCCGCTTCGCCGGGGGCGTCCGGCGAAAGTACGAGCTGCAGCGTAGCGTGATGTTCGCGGGGAAGGTAGTTCTCCATGTGCCGGATGGCCCAAAGAACGATGAACGCGATAATCGAAGCCGCGCTACCCAAATAAAGGTTGCCGGCGCCGAAGAGCAGACCCACAACGGTGATGAACCACATAGTCGCCGCGGTGGTGACCCCACTCACATTGACCCCGCGCTTGAGGATCACCCCAGCGCCAATGAAACCGATGCCCGAAAGAATGCCGAGCGGCAGGCGCATCAGGTCCATAACTACGAACGACGAGGGATCCTTACCCGCGAGAGGCAGGAGCAGGTTCACCTGCAACATGGCCAGTGTGGCCGCGAGCGAGACCAGCATGGTGGTGCGGATCCCGGCGGGGTGCCCGTGTTCGTCGCGGTTTAGCCCGATGATGAAGCTGGCGATCGAGGCCAACAGCAGCCGGATGGCGATTTGTTCCCAGGTGAGAACGAGAGGCATGTGAGTTCCTGGTGCAGCGGGCGTCGAAAGCCGGGTGTAGAACCGAAGATCGGGCTCGCTCTACCTGGCTGTCTCACTTGATCGAATTGCGCGGGGAATGGTTGCAGGAATTCCTACCACCTCGCAGAATCCTAAGGGATTCGAAGGTCTCCAACGAATATTACTACTGTTCTAACCGATGGGTTGCCCGGCATAATCGAGCCGGCATGGGCAAGACCGTCATCTGGCTAACAATCGCCGCAAGTGTGGTGGGCGGAGTCTGCACGGTTTTGGCTGGTCGTCACCTAACGCCCGTAGCGGCGCAGACTTCTTTGGACGCGATCGGCATTTTTGAGGGACGCACAGATATCGGTGAACTGGTGCATCCGGGCGTAGCCGAATACGACGCGGCCAGTAAAAGCTATACGGTCCGGGCCGCGGGCGAGAATATGTGGTCGAACAAGGACGCTTTCTATTTTCTGTGGCAGAAAGTTTCAGGCGACGTCGAGCTATCGGCGGATGTTGCGTTTCCTCAAGCAGGCGGACGAGCGCACCGCAAGGCTGTGCTAGTCCTAAAACAAAACTTGGATGCCGACGGAGTGTATGCGGACGCCGCGCTGCATGGCTCGGGCCTGACCGCGCTGCAATACCGGCGGGCCAAGGGCGCCACAACCCAGGACATAGAGCTGAACATCGATATGCCGCGAAGGGTTCGCATGGTAAAGCGCGGCGATGAGATCACCATGTTTCTGAGTATGCACGGCGAACCGTTGCACCAGGCAGGCGCGTCGATCAAACTGCACTTCGCCGATCCCTTTTACGCCGGGATTGGAGTTTGCTCTCATAATAAGGATACGACCGAGACCGCGGTGTTCTCCAACGTGGAGTTGAAGAAGCCTGAAGGTAAAGTGCCCGCTGACAAGCTCGTGCTGTTCAGCGCATTGCAGACGATTCAAACCGAAGACAACTTCCGGCGATCGATGGTGGTGCGAACCGAGATGGGACGCATCGGTTCGGCGAACTGGACCAGGGATGGCCAGACGCTCTATTTCGATCGTGAAGGCCAGATCGAGAAGATGGCCGTCCTGGGCGCGACTCCGGAACTTGTGAACATCGGGCCACATCTGTGGTGCGATGACAATCATGGGCTCTCGCCCGACAACCAGCTACTCGCGGTGAGCTGTGGGCCAACCCGAGGACCGGCGACGTCGATTTATGTTGTCTCACTCGATGGGAAAGGCAACCGGCGAGTAGCTCGTGGCGAAGCGGCCGAATTTCATGGTTGGTCGCCGGACGGCACAAAGATCGCATTTACGAGCACGCGCCACGGACACAGGGATATCTACACCGTGCCGGCCGCGGGTGGTGGTGAGGCTCGGTTGACCACCATGGGTACTAACGACGGACCGGACTTCGGGCCCGACGGCGCGATCTACTTCAATTCGGATCGATCCGGAGCGATGCAGATATGGCGCATGAATCCCGATGGCACGCATGCGGAACAATTGACCCACGACGATACAAATGACTGGTTCCCGCACGTCTCCTCAGACGGAAAACAAATGGTGTACCTCACTTGCGCCAGGGCGATCCTCGGTCAACCGGCAAATACGGATGTGTCGCTTCGGCTGATGGATCTTCGCGGCGGACAGAGCCGGGCGTTGGTGGATTTGTTGGGAGGCGAAGGGACGATCAATGCGCCCTCGTGGTCGCCGGATAATCACCATCTTGCGTTCACCGGATACGAAATGCTGCCTGCGTCCGCTGACGGACCGGAGTTCGTCATGGTTGCTCCGAGGCCGGACACACCGCCGAAATAGATCGCCGCAACTTACCCGTTTGCAGCGCCGCAGAACGGCATCGCTTTAGGGACGCGAAGAAAAGGACGGACCATGAAAATGAAAGCAATGGCATGCGGGATGATGATGATGGTCCTGGCGGGCGCGGTGTGCGGCCAGCAGAGACCAAAGATTACCGGCGTCTCGCACCTCAGCATTTACACAACGGACCAAGCGAAGACCGAATCATTTTTCGTGCATGATCTGGGCGCAGTGAAGAATCCAGACCCGCAGAATCCCGCCGGGATTCGCTATTACTTCAACCCGATTCAGTTCGTGGAGGTGCTGCCTCTGCCGGCGGCGGATGCGGCCTCGGTCAATCGCCTCGATCATGCCGGGTTCAACACCACCAATGCGGAGGAGATGCGGCGTTATCTGGGAGCGCATGCCGTTGCCGTGCCGTCCGCGGTAACCTCTGGTAGCGATGGTAGCCAATACTTTGAGGTGAAGGACCCGGAAGGAAACAAGGTTCAGTTTGTGCAGCCGCCGAAACATCCCGGTGCTGTGCCCTTGAATCCGCTGAGCGACCACGTGATCCACGTGGGATACGTCGTGCACGATCCTTCCGCGGAGGACGCGTTTTACCGCGATCTGCTGGGTTTCCGGCCGTACTGGCACGGCGGCATGAAAGAAGGCGCGACCGATTGGATCTCCCAGCAGGTTCCAGACGGCACCGACTGGATCGAATACATGACTGTGAATGGACCGGAGAAGACCGGCATCCCTCCCACCATGTCGCAGGAGACCGCGGGGGTGCTCGACCACTTCGCCCTGGGCGTGCAAAACATGGAGAAATCCGTGGACCTTTTGTACGAAGGAGACCGTCTGACCGCCCGGCACTCACCGCCGCAGATTGGCCGCGATGGCAAATGGCAGCTCAACCTGTACGCTCCAGATGGCACCCGCGTCGAACTGATGGAGTTCCAGCCCGCCGTGAAGCCGTGCTGCTCCCCATTTCTGCTGCCCAGCCCGATAAAGTGACCCCGCCGCGGGCTTGCCTCTGGGGTAGCTGCGGCCGAAAACCGCGCGACGGATAGCGGATCGTAACCACCACATTTATATATGTTTACGGGATGGTCCGGGCTATTGTTTGCTCCTTTTGTCGCTGCATGAACCTCAGAAATGATACCAGCCCATACCCCTTGGGCCAATGGGGCTTGGCCTGACCCATAGGCCATTCTGAATCCGTATTCTGCGCCTCGAACTCCTGTACTCGATTGGTCCTGACGGCCAGTCGAGCATTGTTCCACTGCCACGTAGCCTATGTGTGCCCAAGAGTTCCCCCTGGCTTCAAAGGGCCATGGCAATCGGAGAGAAGCGCTACGGGCGTCAAGTGGGGCGAGAAATGAGCAGTGGCACGCAAGTCCAAATCCAAGAAGAACTTGTAGCATCCGCGATTCGAGGTCGCGTTTAACCCATGCCAAAACAGCGAAAACACATGTGGGGAGCCAGATTCGTCGTTGTGTCGGTTTACATGATGCTTGCGGCTTGCCTGCCTGCGATCGCCCATGCAGCAGCAGAGCGCACACCCGCCACGACGCGTAAGCGTGCCCCTGCGGCCACTTCCGGCGTGCCCACATTTGCCGACTCTGCTAAGGACGACGACGCTTCCTACGACGACCCGGTGGTGCGCCAGGCTGCGGTCACCGCCCTGGGCCACTACAACGGGTCGGTGGTTGCCATTGACCCCTCGAATGGGCGAATTCTGTCGATCGTTAATCAGAAGCTGGTCTTCTCAGCCGGTTTCAAACCTTGCTCGACAATCAAGCCGGTGATTGCCGTAGCGGCGCTACAAGAAGGGCTCATTACCCGAGACACGCGGATTCCGGTTACACGGGGTAAGTCTTTGAACCTGTCCGAGGCCCTCGCGCATTCCAACAATCATTTTTTCGAGGAGCTGGGGACGCGCATGGGGTTTGATGTGATTTCGATCTACGCGCGGCTGCTCGGGCTTGGCGAGCTTGCCGGTTATGACATCTCCGAGGAGCAAGTCGGCGCCGTGCCCGGCACCCCGCCAAAACGAGGCGGAGTGGCCCGGATGTCGAGTTTCGGCGAAGGGATTCAGATGACCCCCCTACAACTTGGAGCGCTCGTTTCGACCGTCGCCAATGGAGGAACGCTGTACTACCTGCAGTATCCGCGAACTGCGGAGGAGCAGGACAATTTCGAACCGCGCGTAAAGCGCGCCCTGGAAATCCAAGCGCTGATCCCCGACGTCCGCGACGGCATGCTGGCCGCGGTGGTGCATGGCACGGCGCGACGCAGCTACCTCGAGGATGGTGAAGACGAAGCGGGGAAGACCGGAACGTGTTCCGATTATGCAGGCTCGCGTCTGGGATGGTTTGTGTCTTTCGCGGGCCAGGAGAATCGGAAAATTGTGCTGGTCATTCTGATGCGTGGGAACAGCAAAATCGTGCGAGGACCGATGGCCGCCGGGGTTGCCGGGCGCATTTACCGCCGGCTTCACGCGGAGAATTACTTCGCGGAACAAAGTCCAAAGGCGGCTGAGCCGTCATCAAGCGCAGTGGCGGCGATTCGCAACGCGAAATGAAGCGGCTGGGCCAACGGATTGTTGGGAAGGCGCACGGTGCGCGCCGCACACGGGAGGGCGTGCCCGAGACGATACTTGCGGGCGAGGAGTGACTTCGGTTCCCCGGTGCTCGTGACCGGAGACGTGTCTGATTCGTTTAGCGGGTGAAGGTGAGAACCTTCGCGTTTTTCTGTCCCTGTAGGACTAGCTCGGTGGCTAGCAGCGCCTGCTCTTGGTTTTGTGCGGTGTGCGTTCGGTTTACGATGTCGGAGACAAACTGCGGTCCGAACGGCAGTTCCACCTGGCTGCAATCGATGTATCTGGATTGCTTCTGATCCACAATGAACAGATGGTTGCCGCCCGGCCGCCCGGCGATATCAATATATTTGCGTAACTCGATATATCCTTCCGTCCCCAGGATAAAGAGCCGGCCATCGCCCCAGGTACTCAGACCATTTGGGGTGAACCAGTCCACCCGGACATATCCAGCGCCGCCGTTGCCGTGGATCATCATGTCGCCGAAGTCCTGAAACCCGGGATGGGTAGGATGATTCACATTGGCGATCTGCGAAGCGGTCACCTCTGCTGAGGTCGAATCGGTGTAGTAGACGAACTGATCGGCCTGGTGTGATCCAATGTCACAAAGAATGCCGCCGAACTCGAGCGGATCCCAGAACCAGGCAGGACGAGTGATGTCGTTCACTTTGTGTGGTGCGATATTCACGGTTTGCACCACTTTACCGATGGCCCCGGCCTTGACTAAGTACCCAGCCTGCACCGCGGCGCGTACCTCCAGCCGTTCCGAGTACATGATGGCGAACATTTTTCCGGTGTCTGCCAAAGCAGCGCGTACTTGCGCCAGTTGCTCCAGCGTGGTTACCGCCGGCTTGTCGCTCAAGAAATCTTTGCCATGGCGCATCACCCGAATACCGAGCGGCGCCCGCAGATTGGGAATGGGTGCGCCGGCCACCAATTGGATAGATGGGTCGTTGAGGATCTCGTCCTCACTGCTGGCCATCCGGGCACGCGGATAGATCTTCTGGAAATCGGCAATTGCTGAAGGGAGCGTGGCGTAAAACGCGACTAGTTCTCCGCCACCGCGAATCACCGCTGCGGTGATGCCCATGATGTGATAGTGGTCCAGGCCGATCACGCCAAACTTGATAGAGTATTTTGGTTTTGCGTCAATATCCGAGGCCGGCCCTGCGGCGGCGACCTGATGCACGATAGGTTCGCCACTGCAGGGCCACCCCAAGGCTGCCTCAGGCAGCGCGGATATCATGCCCGCGGCTCCCATGGTCTTCAGAAAGGAACGCCGGTTTCGCTTCTCGTTCCGCATCTGCTGGTCTCCTCTTTGATGGTGCGCGAATCTGCGCGCAGCCGGATGGGTCCGACAGTAACATTGTCTTCGACCGTCGGCTGTTTGTTTTCGCCAGAGACGATGAAGCGACAGGTCTGATCGGCTAACAATTGTTTGTGGCAGACCGGCCGGGAAAAGCTAAGATTAGCGACTTCGGGCGTCGGCGTCGGGATGGGCACCGCATGAACAGAGACGATCAGAGCGGGAACACGCGAGGCTGGCTGATCAGCGTTCTTACCGACATTCACTTTTGGGTTCCGGTAGTGGTGCTGATCGGTGGATTGCTTCTACTGCGGTGGATTCACTAGGCGCAGGCTGGGAATATCGGATCCGTGCCAAGTCTCGAGGTTCAAACATTGGATCAGCAAACATCGCGCGCGCGGAAGCTGCAAGCCTTGGGTATCCTTTCCGGTTTTACCGCGGGAGCCTGGCTCGGCGCCGCCGAAGCGCCCACGAAACTGGTCGCGGTGGGCATCTCGCCAGTGGTGATTTCACTGATCATGGTGATCGGCGTTTTTCTTGCGCGTTGGAGCCTGCCCGCTTTGATCTTGGGCACGTCCTCGATTTATGCGGACGTACGCCGCGCGCCCCACTTGATTATCTGGGCGGTACTCGCCGGTTGCATCTGGGCGGTGGCAAACACCTTGACGATTTTCGCGATCCGCGACGTTGGGCTGAGCATCGCCTTTCCGCTGTGGAATTCAAACAGCCTGCTCGGCATATTGTGGGGTTTCGTTTTCTTCAACGAGTTGCGCCAGGCCGGATGGCGCCGCTGGGCGGGAGTATTGGGTGGCGCGCTGGTGATGTGTGTGGGCGCAGCAATACTGGCGATCGCATCGGCGGGGCAGGGCCCGGCGGCGCATTCCATGCGCGGTGTTTGGGCGGCACTGGGTGCGGGGATTTTATGGGGAACGATGTATATTCCTTACCGCAAGGCGTACCTGACGGGGATGAACCCGCTTTCCTTCGTCACGTTCTTCACGTTCGGTGAGCTGGGCATGATGGGCACCCTGGCGGTCGGTTATACGGGGGTGGGTCCGCTGTGGCATCAACTCCTGAGTGCGAGAGAAGTTCTTTTCTGGCTGATGTTGGGCGGCTTCATCTGGGTAATCGGCGATATGTTTCAGCAATACGCAGCGAAATACGTTGGCATCAGCCGGGGCATCCCGCTGTCGAACTCAAATCAGCTATGGGGTTTGCTGTGGGGCGTTTTGGTTTTTGGCGAACTGCATGGCCGCAGCGCTTCGGTGTACGCGCAAGTGATCGGCGGCTCACTGTTGATGATGCTGGGAGTGGGCGCAATCGCTTTCTCCTCGGCAACCGGCGAGGAGCAAACGCGGTGGAGGGCGGCGGCGCGCCGCGAATGCCAGCGCTACGGCATTGCCGCCGAGTACGTCGAAGCCCACATGGAAGGCCGACAGGCTACGGATGAACGAAAACCTGCCCGCAACGGCCTAGATTGGTTGCTGGTGGGCGTGGCTAGCAGTGTGTTCGTATTTCTAGGCGCGATGGCGCGGGTGCCGCAAATGTCGCTACATTGGGGCGCTATGGCGCTTTTGAGCGTCGCGAGCGTGGTGCTGCTGCTGGTCTGCGGCGTGGCGCTGTGGCGAACCACGCGGTTCCAGTAAAGGACAGCACCGGGGCCGAAGCGTGCCCCCACTACGGGACGGAGGTGACTTCCAGCAGCAGATGATCGGTGAAACTGGTCTGTAATTTCGCGTCCGGCGAACTCACTACGCCCAAATCCTTGCCGTCGACGTAGTCGACCACGTGGTATTTTCCTGGCGCCAGTCCCCGTAATTCGATTTCTCCTGACCATGCCGCCACCTGGGCGTGCTGGGAAGTGGATGCAGGCGAGGGAGCGTAGAAAGCGTAGTACATCGCGCCATTCTTTTCGATCGCGTATCCCTCGGGCACGTCGTAGCCGTAAACGTATAGATTCCGGAACGTGCCGCGGGAAAGCATCTTGTCGTTGTAGAGAGCGATCCACTTCTTCCAGTGTTCTTCCTTTTGCGGAGTGAGATAAACGTCGCTCAATTTCGGACCGTAGTCCGGCCACGCGAACTTGGTTCCCACCACACCACCGGTGCCCACGGTAGAAGCGAAGTCCGATCCGTTGTCACGCTCGTCTCCGTTGGGATTGGTGATCTGGGTGAGCTCCACATGATCTCCGTACACCGCGGAGTTGGGACCCATCAGCGCTTTGTACATTTTTACGCGTTGCCGGACTTGCACCGACCCAACCGGGTCAGCGGTCACGGCCTGATCGAGATAGCGGAGCCAGGCGATGCTTGGCGGCGTACCGCAGGGACAGCTCTGGGTGACACTGTCCGCCTTTAGCGCGCGGGTGGTCTCGAAAATGGTTTTGTAAACCTCGCCCATCGCGTAGACCGAATCGTACGGCGATTTGTGATGGTGCTTTGGGTTGTAGCAGGCCGGCACGGTATAAATATTGTCGAGCTTGTGGCCGTCAAAATCCCAATCGCGAATGAATTTTTCGGTCAGTTGTTGGTAATACCCGCGAACCTCCGGAACGGCCGGGCAAAGCGAAGCCAGATTCCGCGTCATGCGAGCTGGTTTGCCATTCTTATCGAGGATCAGCCAGTCGGGATGCTGCTTCACCACCGCAGAGACGGTGTACGGGTGGGATTCGTATCCCGGCCCACCATCCTCTACGGCAAGGGGCAACCACCACAATTGTACTTTGATTCCCTGTTGGTGGAATTGCTGAACCATCTTGCGGATTTCATCCCCGGGGAAGGTATCGGTGCGCGGCTGCCAGTCACCGTAATTGTTGAACCACCGGTCATCCAGGGTCGCCCAATGAATGCCAAATTCCTTGAGTTTAGGAATGGTGCCGAGCATTTGTGCGGGGGTTACGTTGGCGAGATAACCCCATCCGCACCAGCTCACCGCGTAGTCCTCGCTGTTGGTGGTTGATTTCTTCAAGCCCTCACCATCGATCAGGTCGGAATAGACTCGCAGCGCCTCATAGTAATCGCCCGAATACACCGTAGTGAACGTCTCCGGCGTGGAGTAGACCTCGCCCGGCTGCAGCGTGGTTTCCGGCGTCAGATGAACGCTGGCATCTACGTGTCCGTCGGACTCTGTTTTCACCGGAATGGAAAGCACCAGAGGAATCGTTTCCACGTGCCCGATCGCTTCCCCTACCGTTTTCGTCCAGAAGGCCACCACCGGAATCCCACCGCCCACTCGGCCCAAGTCGCCTTTTACCTCTACCATCGATCCCATCTGGTTTTGTTGCGAGAATTTCGCCGGCACTCTAAATATAGTGTCCCTTCCCCAATCAATGCTTGATCCATGGAACGACCACATGTCGTTAGCTGCGGCCTTGGAGTCCGCCAGGCTGGCGTTTAAGCGGTGGCGATCCAGATCGATGGCATTGAGCCTCAGGGCGCTCGTACCGGTATTCTTTACGGATGCCGACAGCAACGCGACATTTGGGTAATCATCGTAAACTTCGACAATCAATGTTTCCTGCACTTCGCCCACGGAAGTTTTACCGGAGACCTCGACGCGCTTTCCTTTGGTTCCCAGCCGTCCATGAGGTTCCGATATTTGGGGATGCCCGACGTCAAAAGTGACCGGCGCTATTTGGTTTCCGCCGGCGGTTACTTGAATCCCGGAATCCCCGGGCGCGTCGTCGAGCGACACTTTCCGGTTATCCAACCGAACCCTCGCAGCAAGATAGCCCGCCGGGGAGAGTGCGAACTCCGCCGCGGGGGTAGAGATCACGGTAGCATCGGCAGTCGGGGATACCTCGAGTTGCGATACTTGAGGTTTCGCCGCAGGAGTAGCAACCGGGGATGGTTTTCCGCAGCCGCCCGACAATAGTAGCAGTCCGGCGACGACGATCGAATGACGTCTGGATTGTAGCGAACACTGTTCGCGTTCTGGTTTGCGCAAAGGCATCGATGTCATCCTCTCTCTGGACTGACTCACCTCTAAGCCAGTGTCACCTCAAGGTTCGCCTCGCGCAGCGCCCTCCGGTCCAGCGGGGAGGTTTTCTTAGCGGTGATCGTACCAATTTATGCCTGCGCGTGTTTTAGCAAGAATCGATCGCGATGTTTGCCGTCTCGAAACGCTTCCGTGCCACCGGCGCGGGTCACCGAGAGTGCGCCAGCGATATTAGCAAATCGCAAGCATTCCTGAATATTGTTGCCGCGAGTGAATTGGTGGATGAAACCCGCGTCGAAGGAGTCTCCCGCACCGATCGAGTCCACCACATCCACCAGCAGAGGAGCCACCACGTATGTGGTTGGTCCCGCCCAAGCCATAGCGCCCTGCGATCCGCGTTTGACGACTACCACCGGTACTTGTTGGGACAGAGTTTCGACCGCTCGGTCGGCATCCTCAACCCGCGTCAATTGGCGTAGCTCGCGCTCGTTGAGCAGCAGAATATCGAGGTGCCGAAGTAAGAGCTGAATGTCGCCGGTCCAGCGGCCTTCGGGGTCATCGTTGGTGTCCAACGAAGTCGTTAGGCCCGCTTCCTGGGCCTTGCTAAAAATATCGCCGAGGTGCGGGTGAAGGCCTTTCTGCAAGAAATAAGACGAGAGGTGCAGGTGCTTTGCGTCCAGCAGATAGCTCTTATCCAGATCCTTGGCGGTCATCTCATACATCGTGCCGGGATAGGTCACGATGTAGCGCTCTTTCACCTGCGGCAGGATCACCGTCAACCCCGTGGTTCTTCCCCCTAGCTTGCGCACATGAGAAACATCCACGCCGCTGGCCGAAAGTCGCTGCATGCACATCTCGCCGAATGGATCGTCGCCAACGCACGAGCTAAAGCCCACTTTGTTTCCGAGGATCGCCAGGTTGTGCGCAAAAATGGCCGACGAACTGCCTAACGTAATGCTCAAGTCGTCGGCCAGATGTTCCCGCTCCAAAATCAGGCTGGGCGGAAGGCCGTACAAAATCAGGTCGAGATTAAGCTCACCAATCACGCTCACATCGAGAGATGTCATCGGCGCATTCCCTCTGGGGGTCAATCGAGAACCACAACCCGAGTCAGGTTCTTGGGGTGATCGGGGTTCAATCCCTTGGCCATGCCGGTAAAGAAACCCATTAGCTGGGCAGGCAAGGCATAGGGAGCCAGCCGCGCGAGTTCATTGCCGGACCCATTCACCTCCATCACCAGATCGCTGGCATCTCGTACTTCCTTGCTGGCTAGATTGCAAACGGCAACCGTTACTGCACCCAGCTCCTTCATTTCTTGGAGCACTTCGGTTTCGGTTTGCTGCGCGGTCTCACTCAGATAGAAGGTTAGACAGGTTTGCGGGCTGACGATCGCTTTCGGGCCGTGCCGAAATTCGAGGGAGTGGAATGCTTGGCTATAGGAACACGACATTTCCATCACCTTCAGCGCTGCTTCCCGGGCAATTCCGTAGAACGGTCCCTGGCCAAGAAATACATAGTCCGCAAAGGAACGGGTTTTGACAAACGATTCGATCTGGGCAGCGAGTGAATGAATCAAGGGTCCGGCTTGATTCGCCATTTCCTGCAGCGATCGGATAAATTCGGCATTCCCGCGGTACCGCGCGCCCAAGTATTGCAGGCTGATCAGCATCGTTGTGAAGGAGCTGGTCATCACCGTGCTCTTGTCGTCTGCCGCCGCGAGCACCAGGGTGACATCGCACTCTGCCTCCAATTCGCTACTCTGCGCACAGGTGACTCCGATGGTGGGAAAATGGAGTTCGCGCTTCAGCGCTCGCGCGGCGCGAATGGCTTCCGATGTGTGCCCCGAGCGCGAAATCACCACGGCCTGGACGTTGTCATCCTGCCGACAGGTCAGAGCCGGGTACAGCAGCACTTCCGAAGCAGGAAGCGCACGCGCTGGTTGCCCGGTCAGTATCGTCCAGCACGCCGCCGCAGATTCGGCCAGATAAAAACTGGTGCCGCAGCCGACGAACAGCCAGGATCGTGCTTTCCGGCCGCTGCGCAGCATGCGTTCCATGCTCGCGCTCGATCCTAATTCGCCGATCACCGCCTTCCAAACTGTGCCCTGCGACACAATTTCATTCCATGTCAGTGATTCGGGGTGTTGGGTAACATCGATAGTCATAAGTGTTCTTCCTGGCCTTAATTTCCTGAATGCCTAAACCAGCGTCACTTCGACCTCTGCCTCGCGCAGAGTCTTCAGGTCACCCTTTGAAATGTTCTTGTCGGTGATCGTCTCGTGCACCGCAGAGGCCGGTATGATCAGAGACAAGCTGCGCCGGCCGAACTTGCTCGAATCGCATACCACGATGGTGCGCTGCGCCGATTCAGTCATCGCCCGATTCACTCGGGCTTCCAACAGGTTGGGCGTGGTCAAACCGTATTGAACGTCGAACCCATCCACTCCCAGGAAAAGAAGGTCCGCGCTCAGTTTCCGGAGTGCTTCCTCGGCGAGCGGTCCAACCAGCGAGAAGGAGTTTTGCCGTAGAACGCCTCCGGTGAGGATTACCTCAACCGAAGAGCCGGCGAGTTCGCCGGCGATATTCATGGCGTTGGTGATGATCGTGAGGTTTTGGATATTCCGGCAAGCGCGCGCCACCGCGGTGGTGGTGGTGCCGGAATCGAGAATGATCACCTGTCCCGGACGTATTTTCTTTACTGCTGCGCCGGCGATTCGAATTTTCTCCGGCCGGTTCTGGCGCTCCTTCTCCCGCAATGGACTGTCTTGCAGCACGCTCGTGGAGTTGGGCAGCGCGCCGCCATGGGTCCTCTCGAGGTGGCCCTGATGGTGCAGGTATTCCAGGTCCTTGCGGATGGTAATTTGCGAAGTGCGGAAATGCTTGGAAAGTTCCCGCACCACTACGCGTCCTTCGGTCCGCAACATCCCCATGATTTCACGGCGGCGCTCTTCACTCAGCATAACAACGCGATTCCTCCCGCCTACTCCACCATGGTTACTTCGATTTCGTTTCTTAAGCGCGCGATGTCTTCCGCACGGGCACGTCCCGGACCATCCGCGAGGCAGTTGGCGGAGCCGCAAGCGGCAGCCAGCCGCACCGATTCGGCGGCCGTAAATCCCTTCTGGGCCGCAAAGGCAAAACCAGCCAGGGTCGCATCGCCACTGCCAACGCAGGACCGCGCAACCAACTCCGGGCCGGTAGCAAACAGCGCTTTTTCATTCGCGGATCGCCAAATCAAACCTCCCGCTCCCAGGGTGATGGCCGCCGCCTCCGCACCAGCATCCAATATTGCGCTGAGCACGCTTTCAGCGGACTGCATTCCTTCGATTTTCTTGCCGATCCAAGTTTCCGCTTCTTCGCGGTTTGGCTTTACGAAATCGGGATGCCCTTCCAAGGCCGCACGGAACGCCCCGCCGCTGGTGTCGACGAACACCTTGCTTCCGTGATGGTGGGCCAATTCCACCAACCTGCGGCAATAATCTTCCGGCACCCCTGGCGGCAGACTTCCAGAGAGCATCGCCGTCGCGGCCTTTCCGTGCTGACTCACAATTTGTCGAAACGCGCCGGTCATTCGCTCCAGCTCAGCGGGCCCAACATTTCCACCCGGCTCCAGGATTTCCGTCACCCCTCCACCATCTTCCAGGATTTCGAGATTCGTTCGCGTGCCACTGGTGGTCGGCACCACCTCCGTGGAAATCGATAATTGCCGGAGGCCTTCGACCAAATCGTGGCCCGCGGCTCCGCCCGCAAATCCCAGCCACAGCGGATCCGCGCCCAGGGTTTGCAGCACCATCGCTACGTGAACTGCTTTTCCACCCGCGGCCCGGGTAACTTCGGACACCCGGTTGGCCCGGCCCGGCTGGAGGCGGTCAAGCCGCAGTCGTTTGTCGATCGCCGGATTTAAACTCACGCAAACCAACATCCATCGCCCTCACTCCACCGAAGAGACCCGCCATGTCGAAATCACAACGTTGAAACGCCATCTGACGAGAGGGATACGGTCACTTTCGATTGATTTCGCTTACCTTCGTTTTACTTGGTGGCGGCGAGGTTGTCAAGGGGCTGCGCCGGCCGAATCGCGGCCGGAATCAAAGGGCCAGGTATGCTTCCATTTCGCCCACACCAAGAAGACCAGCACCCCGGTCAGCAGCGTCAACAATCCGATCTTGATATACAGCCAGCCGGAGGTCAGGAAAACGTAGGCCCAGCCAAAGAAAGCGACCGCGATCGGCAGGGGATACAACCACATCTTGTACGGTCGCGCGCGATCCGGGAGCTTCTTCCGCAGCAAGGGAATCGCAAATAGCTGCCCGAGAAACTGCACCAGAATTCGGGTGGTGATCAAGGCGCTGATGAGCTGATCGAGCTTAAGGAACGCGGCCCCAATCGATACCGCGCCGAGCACCAAAAGCGAAACGCGCGGATACTTTTTGGTCGGATGGAGTTGGGCGAACGGGCGAAAGAAATAGCCTTCGATAGCCGCCGCATAAGGAATTCGCGAATAACCGAGCAGCAACGCGAACACCGAACCAAATGCCGACCACAAAATCAGAACGGTCAGCAGGATGGCCGCACCTCGGCCGTACAGGCGTTCCATGAAATCGGAGACGATGAAGTTCGAATGAATCCCTTCCCGCCACGGCACCACTCCAATCAAGGCCAGGTGCAGCGCGAAATATCCTACGCAGCAGATGGCCAGCGAATACAGGATCGAACGAGGAATCACGAACGAGGGATTCTTCACTTCGTCGCCGATGTAACACACATCGTAATATCCGAGATAGTTGTACACCGCGATCAGCGTCGCGCTGCCAAGCCCGAGCACGAACCCACGATTGAAGGCCATCGCTCCCGGGGGGATGTCGAACGCCAGGTGAGCGTTGAAGTGGGAAAAACCGGCGACCATGATGGTGAGCATGGCCAGCAGGGTGCCCACCCAAAGGGTAAGGGTCACCTTGCTTAAGAAGGTGATCTGCCGGCACAGCAGAAACAAAGCCACCACCCCTACGGCCACCGCTACGTACTGCAGGCCGCGCGGCGTCAATCCCGGCCACAGATAGGAAGAGTAGTTTGCGAATCCAATCATCCCGGACGCAATTTCCAAAGGTCCGCTCAGAACGAATTGCCAGATGAAAAGAAAAGCCATCAGCCGGCCCCAAGTTTGCCGGCCGTAGGCCTCCCGCAGAAAATGGTAACTGCCGCCGGAGCCTGGCAGCGCCGCTCCTAGTTCGCTCCATATCAGTCCATCGGAGATGACGATGAGCGCGCCGGTAAGCCAGCCCAGCATGGATTGCGGACCGCCCATCGAGGCCATCAACAGCGGGATGGTGATGAAGGGTCCCACCCCAACCATGTTGGACATGTTGAGGGCGGTGGCATCCAGCAGACCAAAGCCTCGCGTCAGGTGAGGCTGCGTTTCAGTTTTCATGGCGATGCGCCGGCATGATGGCGAGGGTCATCGGCAAGACAATAGCACGAGAGTCGGAAATTAAAATGGTTGCTGGACAGAGCCATCTCGAGAATTCCGTGGGACAATCGGCTCAGCCAGGGTTCGGAACAGAATTCTCTGCGCCGCTGTCGGAGACCATATGGACCGCCGCAACTTTGTTTCTACTTCGCTTGCTGTTTCTGCACTTTCGTTCGCCGGTTCAGCACCAGGAGCCGGCCAGGGTGGGGCCGCTTCCGCAATGGCGGAATACTACGATCTGCGGCGCTACCAGCTAACCAGCGGGCCAGGGACAAAGCTTACCGATAGCTACTTTAGGGACGCGCTGATTCCTGCCTTGAACCGCCTAGGGATCGGGCCGGTGGGAGCGTTCTCAGTTTACTTTGGGCCGCAGACCCCGGCGTACTACCTACTGATGCCTACTTCCAAACTGGAGACGCTGGTGACGGCGGATCTGGCGCTCGCAAAGGATCCGGTGTTTGTGAAGGTAGCAGCGCCGTTCTGGGACGCGCCAGCCGGGTCACCGCCTTTTATTCAGATGGAAAGTTCGCTGCTGCGGGCCTTTGAGGGGTATCCAAACCTGACGCCTCCCGCTTCGGCGGTGACTAAGGGCAAGAGGATCTACCATCTGCGGCAGTACCAGTCACCGACCCACGCAGATCATGTGCGCAAGGTCGAGATGTTCCACGCCGGCGAATTCGGGATCTTCGAGAAGGCGGGAGCGCATGCGGTGTTCTATGCGGATGCGCTGATTGGGCCGCGGCTGCCGAATCTGACGTATATGCTCAGCTTCCCGGATATGGCGTCGCTGGAGGCTGGATGGGAGAAGTTCGTCGCCGATCCGGACTGGAAGAAGCTGTCGAGTGATGCGAAGTTTAACCTGGATCCGCCGCTGGTCTCGAACATCACGAGCCTGGTGCTTCGGCCGCTGGCCTGCTCGCAGGTTTAGGTAGAGACTCCGCGGGCCCGTCGGAACGATCCCGCTGACGCCCCTGCCCCAACTGCGCGGCTCGATGGGCTCGAGCGGGGATTGCGCCGACTCGCGCAGCAAGGGCATCAGGCCCTGTTAACGATGCTTCCGGGCACCTCACACGGTGTGTATCTGGATGATGCCACTACGCGGCAACTTCTCCCGGCGAGCAAAGCAACTTCCGCGCTATTCCTGGCGCAATGCGCTCATTGGATCTACCCGGCTGGCGCGACGAGCGGGTATGAAACTCGCGAAAAACGCCGCGGCCAGAAGAATGGGAATCATGATCGCAAAGGTCGATGGATCGATGCGCCGCACCCCGTCAACCAGATGTTCCAAAAGACGCGCCGCGGCTAAGGCGCCCAAAATACCTATGCCAATGCCGACGCCAATGATTCCAAAGCTCTGCCCGAGCACTAGCCGCATGACATCGCGGGCAGTCGCTCCCAGCGCCATCCGTAATCCAATTTCCGGTACCCGTTGGTTGGTCAGATAGGTCAGCACACCATAGATTCCAATGCACGCCAGCAGTAAAGCCAAGGCAGCGAATATTCCAAACAAACATAAGAGAAAGCGTTGGCGGTCGAGTGAGGCTCTCGCGAGGTCATCCATCGTGCGAACATCGTAGAGCGTCTGGTCACCGCCAGTGCCATGCAATTCTCGCCTGAGCGGCTCGGCGACATTTAACGGGGTGACGGTGGTGCGGACGGTGATCGACATCACCGAAGAAATGAAATGCAGCACGGGGTCGGGCAACTGATAGAAAGAGAGATAGATTTGATCGCGTACGCGCGATTGATCATCGCCGGCCAGGCCCCAATGCCGGACATGACCGACCACACCTACGATTCGGACCGGGTTGGACGGCATCCCTTGAATCCAGAGGCCCTTGCCAACCGGGTCGGTTCCGGTAAAAGCATGTTGCGCTAAATTGTCGTCAATCACGGTGACCATTTCGTGGCCAATACGGTCTTGTTCATTTAAGAAGCGGCCTTGGCGCAGCCGCATGCCCATAACGTGCAGATAATCAGGCGTCACAATCGATGTGAGCGCGAGAGCAATTTGGTCCGGCGGGGGCGGTACCGGCGTGGCCCAATAGCCCACCGAGTCTTCGCCTACACCCATGGGAACTACGTCTGCCAGTGCGACCGACTGTACTTGCGGTAAGCGGCGGGCGCGTTCCAGGACGGTTTCCCAAGCGGCACGCGTTTTCGCCGGACTCTCAAGCGCAGCGGGAGAAAGCGCCACGTGTGCGGTCAACACGTCTTGGGTATTAAATCCGGGATCGAGGGACGACAAGCGCAGCATGGTACGCCCGAGTATCCCCGCCGAGACCAACAGCACCACCGCAAGGGCGACCTCAGCCACCACAAAAACGCTATGCAAACGGCGGGTGCTTGCTCCCGGGCTCCGGCCCGCGCTGCGCAACGCGCGTTCCAGGTTGCCCGCCGGAGCACGCAAAGCCGGTGCAAGTCCGAAAACAAGACTGCTGAGCAGCGACACACCGAGAGCAAAAAGCAGTACCCGCCAATCGAGCTGGAGGTCCTCGGCGCGCGGTAGACTTCCCGGCCACAGCGATACGAACGGATGAATACCAACGAGCGCGAGCAGTATGCCCAGCGCGCCTCCAGACATGCCCAGCACGCCGCTCTCGGTCAGGCATTGGCGCGCCAAGCGACCGCGCCCCGCCCCCAGTGCCACCCGCATAGCCAATTCTCGCTCGCGCGAAACGGCCCGTGCCAGCAGCAAGCTGGCCACATTGACACACGCAATCAGGAGCACCAGGCTGACCGCCCCGAGCAGCAGCCATAGCGTGGGTCGGACATCTCCGACCACGTCTTGACTCAGTGGATGCGCCAGCATTCCGCGTCCCTGATTGTCCGCTGGGTATTGCATCGCAAGTTGCCGCGCAATTACCGACATCTCCGTCTGTGCCTGCGCTAGCGTCACGTTTGCTTGAAGGCGCCCCAGAACATGAATGAAAAACGCACCACGATCCTGCAGCCTCGGATCCGTGCTTTGGCCAAGCAGCGTGTAGATGTCGGCCTCGTCCTCCATTCGAAAGCTTGCGGGCGCGATGCCGACAATGGTGTAGGATTTCCCCTCGAAAACGAGCTGCTGCCCGATTGTTTCTCGGCTTGGGCCGAAGCGGCGTTGCCACAGACTGTAGCTGATGATCGCGACCGGTGCTGCGCCTGGCTGGTCTTCCTGCGCGAGAAACGCGCGACCTTCGACTGGCCGGACGCCGAGAACAGAAAACAATCCGGACGAGATCTGGCGGCCCACAATGTACTCGGCCGCCCCGGGTCTGGTTAGTGTGCCTCCTCCATATGTCCATGCAGCCACAGATCCCAGCGTGCGGCTCGCGCTTTGATAGTCGTGAAACTCAGGATAGGAAAAGCCCCACTGCTCACCGTACTTTTCGGTCTTTCCGTGCAGAGTGACCAGCCGGTCGGCTTCCGGGTAAGCCAGCGGCTTGAGTAGCACGCCATTGATGACCGTGAACATGACCGTGGTCGCTCCGCTGCCCAGCGCCAGCGTCAAAATCGCAACGGCCGCAAAGCCGGGTCGCTGGCGCAGGGTACGAAGTGCATACCGGAAGTCCTGCCAGAAGTCCTCGAGCCAGCGTGTGCCACGGGCATCGCGGCACTTCTCTTTGACTTGCTCTGGACCGCCAAGAGCAAGCCGGGCATTTCGCTGGGCCAGGTCGGGAGCACTACCCTGGGCGATCAGTTCGTTGGTGTGTTCATCGAGGTGGAAGCGCAGCTCCTTCTCGAGTTGTTCCTCCATTTCCTGTCGTCGCCACAGACGCTGCCACCAGTTCACCGCGCACCCCCGTCGGCCATTCCCAGGATCAGCGAGATCGCGCCGATCAACCGTTGCCAACTGGCCGCTTCGGTTTCGAGCTGCTTCCGGCCTTTCCCGGTCAGGCGATAGAACTTTGCCTCGCGTCCACTTTCGGTCTCCTTCCACTCCGCCGCCAGCAGGCCGCGGTTTTCAAACCGGTGCAACGCGGGGTAAAGCGACCCCTCGGGAACCTGGACCACGCCGTGCGATACCTGCTCCAACCGCCGAGCAATTGCATATCCGTGGACAGGTCCGAGCGCCACAACCCGCAAGATCAAGAGATCCAACGTACCTTGCGGGAGATCCATTTTCGGCGGCATCTTCGCTTATACCTCGGACTTCTATATATAGTAAACGACGACCCATAGAAGTGCAAGGTATGTATCGTCCGTCGGGAGTTAGAGGTTGTGGGTGCGGGACGGCGAGTCCGGTTTCGTCCGTCGGATTGGGCCCGATCCATGCACTTCTGTTGGGCGGCCTGGCCAACTGCTGGAAATGTCGGCAAATCGGAGTTGGGCCCAAACGCTTCCCGGGGACTCGACGGGTGGCCGACGCTCCCATGTGTCGCGGATCCAAAAGGCGAAAAAACAGGTATTCTTGGTTGCCGGAGACGGGGTTTCGCGGGCAGCGGGTGGGTCAAAGACCGCTGGACATCGTGGCGAGTCGGTCTCCCAACGCTGGCGTGAGAGGTGCGAATGGCTAAGAAAAGGTCGAGCAAACCGAAGCGACGCCAGGAAGACAAGAACTATATTGAAGTGATGGGGAAAATATTCTCGGTACTGGAATACTTGATTGAGACCGGCAGCAAGCACCGGCCGGTTCCATTCTCGGAAATTGCCGCCGCGGTTCCGTTCGCCCGAACCACGGTGCATCGAATTCTGTATTCGCTCGAAAAACTGGGTTACGTCGAAAAGGATGAGGTGGCCGGACACTACCAGTTCGCGTCAAAATTTTTTGAGCTGACCGGACCAGCGGTGCACTTCCGCCGGTTGCAGTCGGTGGCCAAGAGCGTGATGCAGAATCTGCTGCTGCGCTTCGGCGAAACCGTCAATCTGGGCGTGCTGGACGGCGGACAAGTGGCTTACATCGAGGTGCTGCAGAGTTCCAGCGCGTTGCGCATCGCCGCCCTTCCCGGGGAACGCAATCCGGTGCACAGCACGTCATTGGGGAAAAGCCTTCTGGCGTTTCTTCCGGAAAAAGAGATTGAAGCGATTCTCGACAAGAATCCGATGCTGAAAATGACCTCCAATACGATTACCCAGAAAAAGCATTTTGTGGAGCACCTGGCGTCGGTGCGCGAAAGAATGGTGGCCCTGGACATGGAGGAGAATCTGAGCGGAGTGATCTGCGTGGCCGCGCCGATTTTCGATCAGTCCGGACGGGTGATCGCGAGCATCAGCATATCCGGGCCAGCGCCGCGGATGGAGCCCAAGCTGGCGCAGGTGCAGGAAGGGATTCGGGAGGCGGCGTCGGCGACTTCGCGGATGTTGTCGCCGAGCGTGTTCGCGCCCGATGGGTCGCCTCCGACCGGCCACTGAGCGCGGGACTTCGTTGCAGGAAACCCCGGTTGACGCGGGGGAACCCCAGCAGCAGTTGATTCGGCCCGCGAGGTCCGGCCATCCCGCCGCCGCTTCGGTGAGGCCTTCTGTCCCTCATTCCGTATTACGGACAATTGTCCGAAATTGTTATTGACGCTACAATTCCAGTTTTGTAGGATGAGCCGCCTTCACTACCGCCGAATCACCAGGAAACCGCCGGAAATTTCCGATGCAAAACCGACGGCCGGCTCGGTGTGCGGCCGATGAGCGCGGGAGAGCATGCCCGACCATGCTTTTCCCCGAAAGAGTGGATACCGGTGAATCAGAAACCTCTAGATATCTCCCGCCGCGACTGGCTGGCACTGCTGGGCGCGGGCGCGGCAACCGCGGTGACCACCGGGGTTACTCCCGCTGCACTGCTCGGCGCGCCGCAAGCTCCATCGGGTGGCCAAGTTTCCATAAAACCCAGCGGCGCAGGGGCGATTGGCGGCGACTTGGAGCTGCTGCAGCAGCTCGGTGCGGCCCGAGTATTCGCCAGTAGCCCGGCGCAGCCGCGAGTCGAATTCGAAGCGGCGGGGGCCGGCGGCGCGCTGGGTTGGCAGATGACCCTGAGCGACGGCTGGGAATTGGCGGAAGCCGACGCCATGAGCCCGCCGGGCCTTTATTCCCCGGATAGCCATTGGCTGAAAGTGCCGATGCCGCGGCCCATTCAGTACGCGCTGATGGAAGCCGGGCAAGTGCCGAATTTATGGTACGGCGACAATTTCAAAAAGCTGCAGTGGATTCAGCAGAGAGATTGGCATCTGCGGCGACGGTTCAAGATTTCCGAGGAGTGGCGCGGTGCGGTGGTTCGAATTCGTTTTGACGCGATGGATTATTTCGGAATGGTCTGGCTGGACGGCGAGTTTCTGGGGGCGCACGAAGGCGCCTACGGCGGCCCGACCTTCGATATCAGCGACAAAGTGGTGTTCGGTAAAGAGCACGAACTGCTGGTGCGGTTGGTGCACGAGCCGCACGACATGATTCCGAACTTCGACAGTTCGAGCGAAAACCGCAAACCAAGAGTGGTGAAACCCGACGCCCAGGACGCGGAGAGCTACCAATGGGGAAATCGCTATCGAAGCATGGGCCTGGAACAGCCGATCCGCATATTGGTGACCGGCCAAGCGTATTTGGAGGCCCCGTTGGTGCGCACCGATGCAATTGGATCGGACTCCGCCACCTTGTGGGCCCAGGCCATGGTGACCAACAGCGGGCAGCCGTTCGATGGAGCTTTCGACGCACAGATCGTTGAAGTGGGCAGCGATAGGGTGGTGTGGAAGCAGAAGTTCACGCAAAAGGTTCCGGTCGCATTTTCGTTTTGGGAACATGAAATCAAGCTAAGCAAACCGAAGTTGTGGTGGCCGAATGGTATGGGCGATCAGCCGCTGTACCGGCTGGAATTGAAGTTATCGAAGGACAACACCGCTTTGGATTCGATCACCAGCCGATTTGGGGTGCGCACGCTGGAACTCAAAAGGAATCCTGCCAGTCCCGAATTCCCGCGAACGACGACCGTCGATCAGACCCTGGAAGACGAAGCCTACATGTACCTGTGGGTGGCCAACGGACGGCCGTTTTACGCCAAGGGCGCCTGCTGGATGACCAGCGACGATGTCTTAGCGTTGTCTCCGGAGCGCGAAGAGTGGATGATTCGCGCGGCCAAATCGAACGGGCTGAATCTGCTGCGGCTGAATGGTGGAACTTCGATCTTTGAAACCGAACAATTTTATAACCTGTGCGACGAGCACGGAATGGTGGTGTGGCAAGAAGTGCCGCTGAATTGGGCAGACTTTCCGGGAACCACCACCCTACCGGTGTGGCGCGAGCAACTCGCCCAGACAGTGATGCGAATACGACAGCATCCTTCGATCGGCGTTTACGTTGGAGGGAACGAGTTCGATCCATTCGCGGATGGGATCGAGCCGCTGCTGGGATTGATTCGAGAAGTTTTTGCCGCGTACGACGGCAGCCGGCCGTTCCGGATGAATTCTCCGTGCGGCGGCGACTATCACGCCTATGAGCCGCAATCGATTTATACCGCCGACGAGAACTGGTACCACAAGCTATTCGGGCGGGGACATTATTTCATTTCCGAGTGGTCGTTCAGCAGCTTTGCGAATCTTTCGCTGCTGAAAAGGATCATCCCCGCCGAAGAACTGCAGTTGAAGCCAGTGGGATACGACGTAGAGGCGTTCAAAAACAAATTTCGAACGATCCGCGATCGCAGCGCCGAGCTGGGCTACACGTTTGTAAAGAGCTGGCAGCGCGCATCGTGGTACGGAGATCTGGGAAAGGCGGACCTGGAGCACCTGATCAATTACAGCCAGATGTGCTACGAGCACAATCTGGGCTGCGTGCTGGAGCATTGGCGCGCACAATTTCCCTGCACCGGCGGCGAGGCTTTGTGGACCTACAATTCGCTGGGACCGGTGGCCAATAGCTGGCACATCATCGATTGGTTTGGGCAGCCGCAAATACCGTTCTACGCCGCCCAGCGTGCCAATGAACCGGTACACGTAATGGCGGACACGGGATTTTTCTCGTGGGGACCGGGCGACGCTTTCCGAGCTTCCGTTTTCGCGCTCAACGAGCACGACCATGTTCTGAAGGATGCGCACATTAGCGCCCGCATCTTCGATCAGGGAATGCGGAAGGTCCATGAGGACCAATGGGACCTGGACGTGCCCGCTAACAATTACGCGAGCGAGTCTCACGATATAAGTTGGCCGATCGCGGCCAACACGCCGGAAGGGTATCTTTTTCTGGAGCTGACCTTGACCGACGACCATGGCGACCAACGTTCACGCCGAATGTACTGGTTGCGGGTGCTCGAGATGCTGGCCGATCCCACAGCTCGAAGAGCGTGGCAAGCTGCCCCGGTCGCCGAACCGCTGACCCAGACCGGTCCGTGGCTGCGGCCGCAAATTGAAGCGAATCCGACAAAACTCCAGGGCAGTGCGCAATTCCAGCGGACATCCAAAAAGGAAGGAGAGCTGACCGTTCGCATTGAGAATGCGGGCGACATTCCGGCCTATCCGGTCTCTCTCGATCTTTTGCCCGACGTCTACTCGGTGATGTGGAGCGACAATTATTTTTGGCTGTCGCCCGGCGAGAAGATTACGGTGAAGGGAACGGTGCGTCTGGACATGGCTGGTCTGGACCCGGTTGCGAAGCCGCCGGTGGCAACGCCATCGGACTTAACGATTCGACTTTCTGCCTGGAATGCCACGGCGACGGACTTGCGTTTGCGGTGACGCGGGTGAGGTCAGAAAGCAACTTAGCTTTGGCGTCGGTCATCCATGGACGGGCATTTTATTTCTTGAGCATCCCCTGCGCTGGTTTTCTTTCTCTGCAAAGATCGAGTTCCGATGGTGAATCGAGGATCCCTCATGCGGAAGTTGGGCATTGGAGTGATTGGGGTCGGCACCATGGGCAAGCAACATGCCCAGAATATCCGCTGTTTGATTCCCGAGGCGCGATTGGTGGCGGTAGCCGACGCGGACCTGAAACGCGCTGAACAGGCGGCGTCGGAGCTGGAAATCGAGCATTACTACAACAGCGTGGAAGCGCTGGTGGAGCGGCCGGACATCCAGGCGGTGGCGATTGTGACTCCCGCGAAATTTCATGGCCTCGCGATACGAACGTGCGCGCAGGCGGGCAAGGATATCTTCTGCGAGAAGCCGTTTACGTTGACGCTGGAAGAAGCAGACCAGATGCTGGAGGTAACCAGTAAGGCGAAGGTGCGGGTGCAGGTGGGGCACGTGCGCCGGTACGATCCTCCCAATGTGAAAGCGAAAGAAAGAATCGAGGCGGGGGAAATCGGCGACCCGGTGATTTTCAAGTCGCTGGCGCGAGACCCGGAACCCCCGTCGCCCAGCTACATGGCCAGTGGCGTCAATGGGATGTTTTTCCAGGATTCGACGGTACACGATCTGGATCTGGGTCGGTGGCTGATGGACGACGAAATCTCTGAGATCCACGCATATGGGGGAGTGCTGGTATGCCCCGAACTGGCAAAGTACAACGATATTGATACCGCGTTGGTCAGCATGAAGTTTTCACGCGGAACGCTCGGCGCGGTGGAGAACTATATGCAATCCGGGTATGGCTACGATATCCGGACCGAGATCGTGGGCTCGAAAGGCACGATCATTACCGGATATCTGCAGCAAACCGCGGAGGTGGTGCTGACGGCCCACGGGGCACGAACCGACGTAGTCGATCACTTCCTGGTTCGCTTCCGTGATGGATACCTGGACGAGATGCGCGACTTCGTGCGGACCATTCTGGCCGACCAGGAACCGAAAGTTGATGGGTTCGAAGGCCGGCAGGCGATCGCAGCGGCAGAAGCGGCGGAGCGTTCCTATCGAGAAAAACGCCCGGTGGCGGTGCGAAATCGAACCCGCGCTTCCTGAACGAGAGACGAGCGACGCTCGCTGGAGATCGAAATGTTGCCATGACCCGCCGAACCGCGGATAGCGGCGGTGCGGCCTAGGGCCTGATCGAAGGAATCGTTAGTTTCCAGGTGCCAATTTCGTATGGCTGCATGTCGAGGGTCTGCTGGTCTCCCGCCGAAGTATCCTCCTCCAGCAAATTGGCCTGGCGGAAGGTAGCCTGCTGCCCCAAAAAGAGGATCCGGCTTTCCGCGGCAGCGCCCTGAATCTCGAACGCTCGCAAAACGATTGCTGGTCCCCCATCGGCCTTCTTCAATGCGGTGAGCACCAGGTTGTCCCGATCGATCGATAGGAACGACTTTTCCGGCGGCAGCGGCTTCTCGGAAACAGAGTTCATCGAACTCACCGCAATCAACGGCGCACTGAACGCCATGCCGTCGCGCCAAGATCTTGCGGCTGACCAGTCGCCCTGACCTGAAGTGAACGAGTATCGGAAAACATATTTGTCCGCCGGCGGCCGCGCATCCTGAATCGGGTGGCCGTTCTCGAAGGTGGTCACCGGACTGAAAATGGTGCCCCGTATCATGTCGGCCTTTACTTCCGAGTCCGCGACCTCAATCAGATTGTGATCGGCGCTCACCGTGAAGCCCCAGTCCTTGGTGCCGGCAAATACCCAGTCTTGAATCTGGCGCCAGCCTTTCCAAATTTCGGGCGATACTTCGTCCCCGTTGGACGGACCGGCTTTGGCCATGATGTCCGAGGCGGCGGCGGTGCCGAACGGAATTCCATTACGCACTTCTGCATCCCGTTGCAGTACCGGGAAGATTTGTTCGATGTTCATGGATCGGCCGGGCTTCCAGTCCATGGTGTCTTCTATATCGATCTTCTTTATCCCGCGGTAAAGCGAGAGCCGCTGAACGATGGGGACTCCACCGACCTGGCCATCGATGCGCAGAACCGTCCGGCTGGGGCCATTCTCCTCGAGTTCTACTGAGTTGATGACATGGATGATGGTTCGGCCAGTTGGCAGGATGATGTTCTGATCGTCGCCGCCGCGCTCCTCGGCTGCGGCGATCTCGATGCCCTTGCTCACGGTTTGCTTCAGGTCCTTGTCGAATATGTCGATTCTTCCGGTGGCCCGTTCAACCGAGACGCGGTAGTACTCGTTTTCGACGACGTCGGACCCGACCGCATCGTTCGCCTGTCGGGCCGTGTCATCGGTGTCTAGTTTTGCCTCGGAAGCATTCGAGGATTTGTCGAGGCCCTGGGCGGGAACGAGATAGTAGGTCTTATAACCCACCGACGGTACTCCGTGGGCGATGAAGACCACCTGGAGCGATCGCGAAGGCCCGTCGCGGTATTGCTCTATCTGAAATGGTATGGAAGTGCCCTGGTCGTCCAGCAAACGCATTCCGTTTTTGTAGTCGTCGATTTCATCCATTCCCAATTCGCCAAAGAGCGTCACGTGCGCTTGGACGACATCGTCACGAGTCCAATTCAGGGGATTGAATACCACCATGGAAGTGCTTCTCGGAAACGGCGTTTGCACCCGCTCGGCGATGTTGCGCAATGAATCGCGCAGGATTTGGCCGGCGCCCAACGAGGCGTTTTGGGCAAAGCCTAACTTGCGTTCGTCTCCGATTTCGCCACCCTGGCCGTCATTGTTGTGATCCATGGACTTCAGGGCGTCTCTCCACAAGGATTCGAGTGCCTTGTCCGGATAGGGGGCGTATCCCAGCGCGTAGTTGATGGCGGCAAACTTTTCGGCACTCACCAGAGTGTCGCTCGCAGACATTGCGGGGAGCCAAAGCGGGACGAGTGAAGTGGTTAAATTAGCCCACGAAGATGGAATCTCGCCCGACAAATCGGGGTTTCCCCGAGTAACGGCGGCGGCGCGAAAAAACTCTTCGGGAGTAGCCAATCGAAAATGAACGGGAGAGAGTTTCCGGTTGAGGATGCCAATATTTTCGATGAGCTTATCGGAGGGCGCAAAAAGATCCATACCCCACGGGAGGTAAATCGGACCACTGGTGGTAGCTTCAACGCCGTGGATATCGTGGGCGATCGATTCCAGGCGATCTTTATCGAGGTCCAGGTGCAGGCCGAGTCCGACACCCCAACCGTATCCGTTGGTGGTGTTCCAGACCAGGACTGATGAACCGTCGGGAGCCTTCCAGTTGAAAAGAGAAAGGTCGCGCGGGCCCATGCGGGTCATCACCATATAAGGGATCGCGGCTTTCGCCAGGATTTGCGGGTACTGCCGTGTAAAGCCCGGGATATCAGCGAGATGCGCAACTTTTGGATCAACCCCGAAGACGTCGCGTGCGTATCGTTTGCCCTCGACAATATTGCGGACCAGGGCTTCGGCGGGGGTCTGATTTTGATAGATCGCCGCCCACAGCGGAGCAATCTCGATCTGGCCTTGCTTCACTAAGCGTTCAAAGTCTTGCAGTTCCTGGGTGCCACGATGGCTATCGACAAAATTTGAAACAAAGACTTCCGTCTCGAGGAGATAGCGATACTGGGGATGATGCAGAGCCAGCTGAATCGCTTTGCTGATGACCAAGTTGCCGCGACTGAGGCATTCCTCTTGGGTGCACGCCCAATAGAGGTCGAGATGCGAGAAAGGCACCACATAGACTTGAGCTGCGCCGGAACTTTGCTGCTGAGCCCTGGATGGGATCGGGCAGAGCGCCGCCACCGGCAAGACCAGAATCATCCAAAACCTCATGCGCATCCGTGGCTCCTTTTCATTCTGGGGTTCCTTCGCGCCTCATTTCGGCGGGGCCGGCTCTTGGGGCTGGCTGAGCATTTCATGAGCGAACTTCTTTGTGATTTCCTGTTGCGGATCGGGTTGGGCGACTGAGTTCGGGATGCGGTTGGCTTGTTTGGCAGCCGCTTGCTTGAGTCCTAAGGTTTGGTAAACGCGGCTGAGTCGATAGTGATCTTCGGCCGAGTTGGGCCGCAAGCGGACGCAAATCTCGAGCCAGTGACGCGCTTCCCTGATTTGTTCGTTCCATTCCAGGGCGTATCCCAGAGTGCAACTCGCGACCGGGTCATCCGGAGCGAGTTTGGCCGCGGTGCGCAGCCTCTGAATTGCCACTGGAGCGGCGGCCTGGTCGCCGGCAAGAAAGGCTCTTCGGAAGAGGACCGCGCCGCACCAGGTGACCGCGGCGGATTCGGGGGCATGGGAATCTGCCCGGCTACAAATCGCATCGACCGCCGCCGGAGCTGGTCCGGCCGCGCTATCTACCTGGGTAGCGCCGAGATAACTGATTGCCCGCCCCGTCCCGCCATCGAGCTTATCGGCGCGCAAGAAAGCCGCGACGCTGTCGTCATATTTTTCCAAGAAATAGTCGGCCGTTCCCAGGCCCACGTAGATCCGAGCCGAATTCGGAAAGACTTCCGCGGCCTGTTGGAACACCGATCCTGCCCGCTGATAAGCGCGGTACTGCAAGAATTCCGCACCCAGCGACAGACGATAGCGTTCTTCGCCGGGGGCCAGGGCGATTGCATTTTGGTAGTTGTGAACGGCGGTGGAAAAGTCTCCTCTCTGCTCGGCTACGTCGCCCTCTAAATCTTCGATTTCGGCAGAATCGTTTTGTGCTCGGAGGGACTCCAGAGTCGAGAACGCATTATCAAATTGCCCGGAGGCGTACTGTTCGACAGCGAGGTTGTAAAGCAGTGTGGCATCGGGCCGGCCGGCAATGTTCAGCGCCTCTTGAAGCTCCGCGACGGCGTCTTCGGGCTTTTCGGCCAAGGCCAGTATTTCAGCGGAGCGGGTTCTCAGTTCCTGCTTTTGGTTCTCGGGCAAATTCAGCGCGCGGAGGCTTTGCAGCGTGGATTTGAAATCCTTGTGGGTGGCTAGTTGCGCTCGTAATAAAAGCAGCCCGGTGTCGGGGGCCGGGTGGTTCGCAAATAGAGGCGCAACGTGCCGGAGACATGCTGGCCATTCCCCGGCTTGGGCTTCCACCACCGAGGCAAGCGATTGCAGTTGGGGATCGGTCGGCGTGGCACGCAAGGCCTCCTTCGATAGCATCGGCCGCCGCATGGGAGTCGCCTAGACCCGATTGAATCGAGGCGGCAACGCGAAAATAGCGGACGCGAGCGTTTGGATCGGTAGGGGGCGGGACCAACCGGAGGTTGGCGTCGGCATCCTGATACTTGTGTTCGCCCGCCAAAGCTAAAGCTAACTGCATACGAATCGCGGTGATCGTAGGATGGCGAGCCACCGCGTCATCGAGCACTTGCTCGGCGGCGTGCAACGATCCAGAGCTGACGTAGAACGCGCCAAGGGCTAGTTCCGCTGAAGATGAATCCGGATGACGCCGCAGGGCTTCGCGGAATTCCTCCTCCGCTCCGCGGTTGTTGCCAGTTCTCGAATAGATATCGGCCAGGGCCAACCTGGCATCCAGATCCGTGGGCCGGGTGGCCAGGGTGGTTTGCAACAACTGGACTGCAGCTTCAGCTCGCCCCGCGCGAACTAGCTGACTGGCGCGCTCGGTTGGCGAAGTGGTGGAATTTTGTCCCGCGCGTGCGGCAAGCACGGCGCTCGTGGCCGCGACAAGCATCACCAGGGCGGTTGCCCAGAGAATCGGCAACATGGCTCTCGCACGCGCGGCCGCTCCCTGATTCATACCGCGGCCATGACAGGCAAAAGGCACTGAACGGATCATGGTACGGTCCCGTGCTCCCGTGATACGGATGAGGTCCCGCAAGCGCTCCCCGTGAAAAGTCTACTGCCGTGGCTCCTCGATGGTCATCACCTGGTCCACAGTGACATTGCGGACCTCCTGACGGATTCCACTTGGCCAGCGAATTTGAATTTCCTTGATGCGGCGGTTCTCGCCCAGTCCAAAGTGCACGCGGCTATCACTGGAGCATAGCGTATCCGACCGCGGTGGTGACCTGGTTTGATTGGGCGTTGCCGTCTTCGGTGGTGAGGCGGATCTGTGCGCCGATTGCCATGCGATTGCTCTTGGTGCCCACCAAATTCAGCAGGATCCAATGGTGGTCGTGAGCCGAAACGTTGTGAAACAACTTCACCGGTCCGCCGAGCACCGAAACCACCATGTCCATGCGCCCGTCGTTATCGAGATCGCCGAAAGCTACGCCGCGATGAGCAGCCTCGAGCTGGAAATCAGCTCCTGCGGTGGCGCTGACATCTTGAAATTGGCCGTTCCGCAGGTTGTGGAAAACCGAATTTGGCTCGGTATACCGGCGGCTCGGATAGACGAGACTGATGTTGTCGACGACATTCGAGCGGGCGACAAACAGATCCTTCCAGCCATCATTATCGAGGTCGAAGATCCCATTGCCCCAACCGGACATGCCTCCGGTAGCGCGGGCTAAGCCGCTGCTGGCGGTCTGGTCGAAGAAATTACGGCCGCCGCGGTTTACGTAGAGCGGAAAGGTTTCATGCTCGATGGCGGTATGCCAGATGTCTGCTAAGCCATCGTTGTTTACGTCGCGAAAATCCGAGCCCATCCCCGAGAGCGCAGTACCGTATCCGCTGTAGGCCACGCCCATCTCCACGCCGACCTCTTCAAATTTCTCTCCACCAAGATTATGGAATAGGAAGTTTCGGGTGGTGTCGTTGGCGACGAAAACATCGAGGAACCCATCGTTGTCGTAATCCGCGAAGGAAACGCTCATGCCCTTGCCCATTTTTGCCGCGATGCCGGTGGCCTCGGAGACATCGGTGAACGTCCCATCGCCATTGTTGCGGTACAGGGTATTGTGCAACGGTGGGTAGTACTTGGGATGACAATATCCGCGGACCTGGCCATCGAGCAGACACGTGGGGTCTTTGTTCACTTCCCATTTGCAATAGTTGACGACGAAGAGATCCAGCAGGCCGTCGTTATTGTAGTCAAACCAGCCAGCGCTGGCCGACCACATCTTCTTGCCATCGAGCAGGGCTCCGGCCAATCCCGCCTTCGCGGTGACATCCGTGAACGTCCCATCTCCGTTGTTGTGAAGAAGCTGGTTGCCGGTAACGTTGGCGACGAACAAATCCGGCCATCCGTCATTATCGTAGTCGCCCACCGCTGCGCCCATGCCATAGCCGATCCCGGCAACCCCGGCCTTCTCGGTGACATCGGTGAACGTGCCGTCGTGGTTGTTGTGAAACAGGCGGTTCCAATATTTCGGGGAATCCTTTTGCAGCGACGGAATGTCCGCGCCATTGACCAGAAATACGTCCAGGTAGCCGTCGCGGTCGTAGTCAAACAACGCTAACCCACCGACCATGGTCTCGGGCTGGTTTTTATTAGGAGTGGGACTGTTGGCGGTCACAAAACGCAGACCACTTTTTTCCGCAATCTCTTCAAATCGAATCGGCTCCCGAAGCAGGAGCGCTTGAACCCGGGGGCGCCTGCGAGCTCCAGATATTTTCGGGCTTCAGGTAGAGGAGTCCGGCGGCGGCAGCCGTCTTGCCGATGAATTGTCTTCTATCCATAGGGCAACTTACCCTCGGGGCTGCTGCGAGGAGATCTGCAGGCTTGGGCATCTTAAACCACCTGGGTTTTAGCTGGAAGCAAAGGCGCGGAGGTAACCGACGGCATAAATCGAAAAGGGAGCGGGAGCCGGCGTGGCGCAGGCTCTCGCTCCCCGAGATTATTAGAATGAATAGCGCAGCGCAAACTGGATTTCGCGCTGGTTATCAGGCAAGGTGCCGCCGATCGTTGCGCCACCGACGTTATTGGGGTTACGGTTGGGCAACGAGAACTGTGGGTGGTTGAAGATATTAAACAGCTCGGCGCGGAATTCCAACTGATGCCGCTCGGTGATTTTGAAATCCTTAAACGCCGAGAAATCAAAGTCTACTTGGTGTGGCCCCACCAGCATGCCGTCCGTTGCATCACCAAAGTCACGTGCAAAGGTCTGGCCCGGAGCAATCGGAGGTATGCCAAAGGCTGCCGGGTTATACCAGCAGGAGAGCGACTGATGGCCCGGGTTGGTGCAGCCCAATGCCGCCTGTTCTGCGGTGTCGAATGAAAAATCGTAAGGATTGTGGAGCATTTCGGGCAGGGCAGCTGTGCCGGTGTTGGTGGGATCGTATCCTAGGAAAGGAGTGAAATGCTCGCCGCTCCGAATGGTTGTGATTCCCGCTACTTTCCAGCCGCCGACGACTGCGTTTTCAGCGGAGTTCATGGTTGAGCCAAATTGCTTGCCCTTGCCAAACGGCATGTCGTAGGTGTAGCTGACCGTAAAGCGGTGGCGAAAGTCAGGGTCTACGTTGCCTCGCTGAGCGTTGGGGTCATCCGCAATTTGGGTATTACCGGTGTGGGCTCCCTGGAAACTTCCGAGGTCGTGGCCGTAGGTGTAAGCGGCGAGCAAGGTCAATCCGCCGGAGAATCGCTTTTCGAGTTTGGTCTCCAAAGCGTTGTAGTTGACCGTAAAGTTCGGATAGTCAATTGGATTGATGACCGAGAGGTTCGGCAAGACGCTGAAGTAAGGACGACCCATGTTGCCGGTTGGATCGCTAAAGTTGGAATCGAGCGGCTGCCTGGGCTGGTCGAGGTTGCTGTCTTCGTTGTTCCAGATGCCGGTGGCGTTGGTGCCCACGTAGGCTAGGTGCAGAATCCAGGTTCGCGCAAGTTCACGCTGGATAGAGAAGTTCCATTCCTCGACCTTGGGCGCACGGCGCACAGGGCCGGTTGTTTTTACCTGGCCGGATGGCGAGGCCGGATTACTGTACGGGAGCTGCGCCGGGAACCCGGCATCGATCATATTGGCTGGCGTGGGAATGCTGTCACCAGGAATATTTTGGGTGTAATAAAGAAGATTCGGAGGATTCTCGCCCAGGTCGTTGAACTGATTGCCTTCCGGAGCGTAGAAAATACCGAAAGCACCGCTAAATACCGTCTTGCGATCATCGAACGGCGACCAGGCGAAGCCAACGCGGGGTCCAAAATCTTCGTGGTCATAGCCTACGCCTGCGTTGGATTTTCCTCCGGGACCATAGTTCAGGTCGACGACGTCGGTAAGCAGATTAAAGTTGCCCATCTGGTGGCCGCCGACGGGAGAAAAAATGTCGTAACGCAAGCCGAGATTGACGGTCAATTTGGTGGTCAGCCGAATATCGTCCTGAACGTACTGGCCCATTTCAAACATCCGAGTGTAGTCTTTGTGGGCCAGGCCATCCTGCTCCCGGTAAACCGGCAATCCGAGCAAAAGATCAGCCAAACCGCTTCCGCCGCCGTTAGCGTCGGCTCCGGTCAAGTCCTGGGTAAACTGTCCGGAGAACGAGAATTGACCGAAAGCGGCTTGTGATTGGAAGAAGTTGCGCTGGTACCGCCGGAAATCGGCACCCAGTTTGATGGTGTGCTTGCCGCGAATCCAGGTGAGGGAGTCCGCGACTTGAAAAGTGTTGTCCGCAGACAGTTCCGGTATCCACCCAGAGTTGCCCAGGCCGGAGTAACCCGAAATATTGATAGCGGCCAGCCCGGAAGTCTCCACATCGCCGCGATTGGCGTTGGGGATGCCCACTTGGTCGGAGATGTTTTGGCCAAAGTCCACCGGCGTGGAATGCACCGCATAGCGAATATAAGCAAACCGCAGGTCGTTGATCATGTTGCTGCCGAAGGTGTGGGTGTATCCAATGGCGTGGTTTTGCTCGCGCATGTTCATGTTGCCGCCGCAACACCCTTCCGCCTTTCCCGGTAGCGGGGTCGGACTAAACTGGGGATGATCCTCCACCGAAGAGTGTCCAAATAACTGGTCGTGCTCACTGATTCTGTGGTCCACACGAACGTCACCTTGGTTACCGTCCGAAACGGAAACTGGGGTATAGATAAAATTGTTGGAAGTAGTGGCGCCAGGGATGTTGGGAAGTGGAAACAGGTTTACCAAGTTTTGACCCACGGTGTCGATGCGGTTGGCGGGGATCACCGACGGGTTGGAAGGATTCAAGAGCACTCGGCTGCCATTGGCTTGGGTGGTATTTGGGTCATAAAGGTTCAAGCTGCGATCGCTGAAATCTCCTGCGCGCTCCGCTGCGGTGGGCACGGTGGAGATATCGATGATGCCTTCATGGAGCCGCGAACCCTGATAATCACCGAAAATAAAGGTTTTGTCTCTTATGATCGGCCCACCGACATCGCCGCCGAATTGGTTACGGTGCAGTGCCGCCTTGTTGCCGGTGTTGAAGAAATTCTTGGCATCGAGCGCGTCGTTGCGCATGTATTCAAAAGCGCCGCCATGAACTTGGTTGCTTCCCGACTTGAGGGCGGCATTCACCGCCGCTCCGCCGCGGCCGAATTCCGCCTTCATGGAATTCTCTTCGACGCTGAATTCTCCAATGGCGTCGGGAGAGGGGTTGACGGCGATGGTGCCGTCCCCAATGCCGTTGTTATCCACGCCATCCAGAAGGAAATTGTTGTCAAATGCCCATAGACCGTTGACTGCCAACTGGATGCCGGGACGATTGTCGTCGGTCGAACCGCTGAGCCCGATACCGGAACTCGATCCCTGAGAGGCCCCCGGCCCGAGCCATGCCAGTTGGGTGAACAGGCGCCCATTCAAGGGCAAATCAACGATTCTATTTCCCGTTTCGAGCGTTCCCAGGGACGATGTTTCGGTGGCAACCAGGGGAGCCTCGCTGGTGACCTGGGTTATTTCACCCGCCCCGCCTACCTTTAGCTGCAGATCGACCCGGGCCACTTGGTTCAGATCGAGCTGGACGGCTTCCCGGGTCTTTTGAAATCCGCGGGCGGTGGCCTCCACCGAGTAAGCACCTACGTGGAGAAGGCTGGCGGTGTAGCTGCCATCGCTACCGGTGGCGAGGGTTACGCTCTCGCTGGTACCGGTATTGGTGACCACCACGGTCGCGCCGGGAACCACCGCGCCGGACGGGTCGGTCACGGTGCCGGAAATACTGGAACGGTCAATCTGCGCCTGCAGGGTGGCGGCGCTCAGAAAGATGACCAAGATACAAATCACCAGGCGTGTTACGAGGCTATAGGTTTTCACAGTTCCTCCGGCGAACCGACGATTGGATCGCGAATCTTGTATTTTGGCTATGCGTCAAAGCGGTTAGTCCACGTTCTCGTCGGCGGCTAAAAACGGCACATCCTACAAGACTGGATTTATAGCGTCAATAGTAATTTCGGATGGGTGTCCGTAATACGGAACAGGGTAACGTCGGGGTTACGTCAAGCCCGTTGCAACAGTTCCGCCGGCCCCGTCGGCGTTGGCGCTCATCGGCCCCAGGAGTTCTCGATTTCCTCGAGGGTGCGCCCCCGGGTCTCCGGGACCATGGTGTATGAGAAAATAAATGCGGCCAGAGAGAGCACCGCGAACAGCCGAAAACAGCCGGGCATTCCCAGATGTTCTACCAGCGTCAGGAAGGTGGCGGTCACCAGGAAATCGCTGGCCCAGATCACCACGGTGGCCACCGACATCGCTTGGCCGCGAACGGTGGTCGGATAGATCTCCGAAATAAGCAACCAGAAGATCGGTCCCAGGCCAATACAAAATGACGCGAGATAGAAAATGATGTCCGCGACCACCATCCATTTGGTGGGACTGGGCTCGGTGAGGACGTGCGCGAGATGGAACAGAATGACGCACATCCCGGTCAGGCTGACCAGAAGTAACGGCCGCCGGCCGAGTCGATCGACCAGAAACATGGAAACGATCACCGCAATCAAGCCCCACGAATCCGATCAGAAAAGTCGCCAGGATCGCGTTGGACGCATTGGTGAATCCCACCATCTGAAAGATGGTCGGCGCGTAATAGACGATGGTATTCACGCCGGTGATTTGCTGAAAGATCGCCAGCACGATTCCGACGATAAGCGGTTTGGAAAATCGGTGCTGAAACAGATCGCGCAATTTCAGGTTGTCGGTCGCAGTGATTTGCCGCAATTCCTGCGATGTCTCGCTCGACTTCCTCGGGACTTTCGATCTTGGCGAGAATCCTTGCGCCATCTTCGAATCTTCCCTGGGAAGCCAGCCAGCGGGGAGTCTCTGGCAGATAGGCCAGCCCAACCAGCAGCAGGATCGCCGGCACCACCGCGCTGATGAACATCCAGCGCCAACTGCCGGAACCCGCAAATAAGTAATCGACGTAATAGGCCACCACCACGCCGGTTGAAATGGCCATCTGGTTCAGGGTTACCAGGGCTCCGCGGCTGCTGGCGGGGGCCAGTTCGGCGATATACAGCGGGGTCAACATCGAGCTCACGCCCACCGCAGCTCCCACAAAGAAACGAGAAAGAACGAACACGGTCACCCCGTTAGCCAGACCGGTGGTGGCCCCAAACACACCATAGATCAGGGCGATCACCAACATGGTGGGGCGGCGCCCGAACCGGTCGCCCAGATATCCACCAATGGCGGCTCCGAGCAACGCCCCGGCGATAACGATGCTGACGGCGGCCTCGGTTTCAATCGAGGTTAAGTGGAATTGTTGGCGCACAAAAAGAATCGCGCCAGAGATGACCGCGGTATCGTAACCAAACAGAAATCCACCGAGAGCGATGGTGACCGAAGTGAGGATTACAAATCTTTGCCGATGCACCTGGGGATCTGTGGCATCCTTGGCCGAAACCGTCTCATTCACTCCGCCGACCCTCCGTGTTCCGAAGGAGTATAGACCGGGATCGAGAAGTGTCAACCTCTTCGTCAGGGCTGTCCGTAATACGGAATGCGGAACACGGAGCGAATCTGGACGCCGAAGAGCCCTTTGCAAGATCGACGGCGGTACGGTTCTGACCGAAAGCCTATTTAACCCAAGCTTTGGAGAGATGCGGGTGTTTCATGAGGGCGGCCGAAGCGGAAGTCTCGCCAGGCCATCCGGAGAAAGGGTTTCCCCTATTCCGTAAGACGGGACACTATTCCGTATTGACTCGAACCGCCAACCCCCGTAAGATGCCTCCCGTCCTTTGAGCGGCACAGCAACGCGGCGGCCCAGCAAGGCAATCAGCGGCGTGGTTTTGGTGGATGGCGCTGCGTAGAGAAGACTCCCCAAACCGAGGAAGATCGTGACCAAGAGCCGTTTGCGAAGAGCGTTACGCGAGAAGAGTTTCGTAAAGGTGGTGGGAATGAACCGGGTCACCGAACCCTGGTTCGCCGAACTCGCCGGCAAATTGGGCTTTGATGTGATCTGGTTTGACATGGAACACCGCGCGCACAGCTACGAGATGGTAGACCGCGTCTCGGTGGCTTGCCGAGCCACGGGAATCGACTTGATGGTCCGGGTTCGTAAGACTGGATACACCAGCGTGATGCGCGCGCTGGAATTCGGCGCAAACGGAGTGATGGTGCCCCATTGCCGAAGTGCGGAGGAAGCCCGGCAGTGGGTGGAGTGGACACGGTTCCCACCCCTGGGAAAAAGAGGGTTCGACGGCGCCGGCGCGGATGGTGATTACGGCCTGGCGAACCCTCTCCAATTTTTGAAGGAACAAAACGAAGAAACCTTTCTGGTGCTGCAGATCGAAGATCGGGAGAGCGTCGAGTGTGTCGACAAGATCGCCGCGGTGGAAGGCGTGGATTTGCTTTTCGTGGGACCAGCCGATCTCAGCATTAGTTACGGCGTTCCCCTGCAACGGGAGCACGCCCTGGTGCAGCGGGCCATGGATAAGGTGGCCAATGCCGCGGCCAAGGCTGGGAAATGGTGGGGAACGGTGACCCCTACTCCGGAGTCCGCACAACTGGAACTCGATCGCGGAGCGCGGATGGTCACCTGTGCCGATGACCACTTCTTGTTGGTGCAGGGTCTGCAGAACGCCTGCCGGCAGTTTGGCAATATCGGGATTCGCTGAGAGTCACTCACACGCGAGGTGGGGAAATCCGTGGAGCTTTATCCAGGAGCGCACCTAATTGAATGCGAGATTGGGGGAAGGCCTCTCTATCTGCCGTTTCTGCGCGAGGGAAGCGAGGCATTGCTTTTGGACTGTGGCACCCGCCGCCACGCCCAGAAAGATGTTCCCGCATTCCTGGAGCGCGCGGCACTGGTTCAGGGAGATCTAAGCTGGCTGGTGGTTACCCACCCGGACGGGGATCACTGCGGTGGAACCGCTGAAATCAAGCGCCAGCATCCCCAAGATTCGAATTGTGTGCGGGGAAGCGGATCGAGCGCTGGTCGAATCGCCGGATTACATGTTTACGTTCCGTTACGACGCCTACCGGCGGGATCACGGTATTTTTTTTGATCCAGACACCGCCCAATCGATACGGACCTGCAGTTCCCAGCCGCAGTCTGTTTCTTTTACTTTCGTTGGCGGCGAGATCCTAAGACTGGGCGAAAGCCGCATTCTAGAGGTCTGGCACCTGCCAGGGCACAGCCACGGGCATTTGGGGATCTACGATCGAAGGAACGGCACGCTTTACTACGGCGATGCTATCCAAGGGACGGGATACCAGGCCCTCGATCAAGTAAGCTGGACGCTGTGTCCCACCTACCTCTACGTCGATCCTTATCTCCAGACGATTCAAAGGATCGAAAACTCCGGGGTTGAAATGATTGTCGGCTGCCACTGGCCTGTGCTGCGCGGCAATCTGGCCATCCGACAGTTTTGTTACGAGTCGCGGAACTTTGTAACCCTTGCCGACCGCCTGATCACGGAATATCTTCGCGAACATCGGTCCGCAGTTTCGATGCGGGAATTATGCGAACAGCTTTCGCCCCGATTGGGGACATGGCCGCAGGAGATCCATTTAGAGTTATCCAATGCTTTATCGGGGCATCTGGATCGGGGGGTTCATATGGGGCGGTTCGAGGTGGATTGTTCCCGCTCGCCATTTCTTTACCGCTTGCGTAAGCCCGGACAACCGCGTTAAACGTAGTGGCCAGTAATCGCCGGCAGTGCCGAATCTTTCAAGGAGATAACAACATTAGCGAAGCTCTCGCAACACGATCGGGCCCGCGCAGCGCGGTGATTACCGGCGCGGCCAATGGCTTGGGTCTGGCCATTGCGCGGCGCTTCGCCGCCGACCAAGCCCGGCTTCTGCTGGTTGACAGTGACCCGACGGTTCTCTCGAGAATTGGAGAGAAAGATTTTCCTGCGGCAAGTACCTACGCCCTGGTGAAAGATCTCTTTGAACCCGACGCGGGGCGAGCGGTCTTCGATCGCGCCGCCAGGACCATCGGCGTCGCCGACATTTTAATTAACAATGCGGCTTGGAGCTTCCACAAGCCGATGCTAGAAGTTACCGTCGCGGAATTCGATCGGGTGGTGGGCGTCAATCAGCGCGCCCCCTATTTTCTAGCCCAGGAATTCTTGCGCCAGATTTCGCGCGCTCCGGAAAAGCCACGCGATCCGGCGATTGTGAACATCGCCTCGGTAAACGCGCTGGTGGGAAATCCCGGACTGGCGGCGTACGCCGGGACCAAGGGCGCATTGGTGGCGATGACCCGCGCGATGGCCGTTGAAATGGCCGAGCTCGGTGTGCGGGTGAACACCATCAGTCCGGCAGCCGTCGAGACATTTGTGACCAAAGGCCTGATTGCGTCGGGGGTGATCGATCCTCCGAAATTGCTTGCCGACTATCTGATCAAACGGTTTGCCAGCTGTGAGGAAATCGCGGAACTAGTGGCTTACTTGTGCGGTCCCGCGGCCACCTACGTGAATGGCGCGAACTGGGTGATTGACGGTGGTTACATCGCCCGGTAGGCTTCCCCCCGAGCGGCCGAGGCAGAGGCGGCAGGCGTTTTTGCCAGAAGCAATCATCAGACCTTCAAGATAGAAAGCGGAGGATCGGTCCGTTGAAAATGAAAGTCACAAAAGTGGATGTGCTGCTCACCGCGGCAGCGTGGCGCAACTTTACTTTTGTACGGATTGAAACCGATTCGGGCTTGGTGGGGTGGGGCGAAGCCACTTTGGGATGGAAGGAAACGGCGGTCCGCGAGCTCGCGCTGGACTTCGGCCGGCGCTATGTGGTGGGACAAGATCCCTTCGACATTGAAAGCATATGGTTCAAGCTATACCAGGTGGAACATAACACCGGGCCGGTGATGTATTCCGCGATGGCTGGAATTGAAATGGCACTATGGGACATTGCGGGTAAAGCGTGTGGCCAGCCGGTCTACAACCTTGTTGGCGGCAAGGTGAGAACCAAGGTGAAGGCCTATGCGAACGGGTGGTATAGCAACATTAAAGATCTGCGCGAAGTAGCGGACAAAGCCAAGGCAGTTGCGGCGCGCGGATACCAAGCGCTCAAGTTTGACCCATTTGGTCCGGGAGGGCGTGAAATCTCGCGCCCCGAATTGCGCCAGGCGTGCACCGCAGTGGAAGCGGTTCGCGGCGCGGTTGGCGAACAGGTCGAGATCCTCCTTGAGTTTCACGGAAGATTTAGTCCGATCATGGCCCTGGAGGCGATTCGCGCGATGGTGCCCTATAACCCTGGCTGGTGCGAAGAACCGATTCCCGCGCATAACAACGAGTCCATGGCGCAGGTGGTCGCGGGCTCTCCCCTTCGCGTCGCGACGGGAGAACACATCTATAGCCGATTTGGTTTTCTGGACCTTCTGCAGCGCAAAGCGGCGCACGTCATTCAACCGGACATTACCTATTCGGGCGGCTTTCTGGAGACCAAGAAGATTGCGGCCTTAGCGGAAACCCACTACATCAGCGTCGCGCCTCATAACTGCGATGGTCCGCTCAAGACCATCGCCGGAATTCACCTGGCCGCGAACATTCCCAATTTCCTGATTTTGGAAACCTTTCAAGATTACGACGTGCCTTGGCGAGAGGATTTAACCTCCGGCACACCGCGCGTGAAAGACGGTTACTACGATGTACCCACGGCGCCGGGGTGGGGAATTGAAGTGAACGAGGACGTGATCGCCGCCCACCCCGAAAATCGTGATGCCAAGTTGGACATGTTCTCCGACGATTGGGAACAGCGCATGTGCCGCTGATGCCGACCCCGGTTGAGGCGCGCCGCCAGCAAAAAGACTAGGAGCACGCCAACCATGTTGCGAAGCCGAATCGTGGCCGTAGTCCTCGCTATAGGGGCGCTGGCAATTGGCGTCAACGCACAAGAGCAGCCGAGCGGGAATCTGGCTCGCACCGCGCGGACGACAGTGTCCAGCGAGTCCGAAGGCACTAAGGCGGAAAATCTCACCGATGGAGACATCACCAACTCAGAGTGGACCGCTAAAGAAGGAACCACCCCCGCAAATACTTGGGTCGAACTGAACTGGCCAGGCGCGCTGCAGATTCAGGAAATCCTGATCCGGCAGGACGGAGATCCAAAGCTCACCCACGTCAACTTGCAGCTACGGGATGCCGGTGGCGGGTGGCGGGTGGTGAAATCCATAGGCGATTCACTCCATTTACTCCCCCGTTTAATTCTCGCGCAGTTCGGTCCGCAGAGTACCACCGCGATTCGGCTCTCCGATTTTGCTGGCAGCGTCTCGCTGGTGGAGATTGAGGCTTACGACCGAACCGATCCACCGGTGATCGAAGTTGGTTCCGACCTCCTAAATCATATTTTTGGAATCGTTACCGACGGCTTCGGAACCCAACCGTTCGGGAATGCCACCGTGCAATTGCAAGGAACGGCGGGAGGAAAACCATGGCGTACCTCCGCCCAAACCGATGCCAACGGAATGTTTCAGGTCGATATGCCGGTGGGCCTACAGGGTGATTTAACCGTCACCGCGGACATTCACGAAAGTTCCTCGCCGCAGTGTACCGTCCACGCCAGTGATCTAACGCCAGGTTTGAGCATGCTGGACGACACCCTTTCCGCGCTCGACCTCGATGGCGCCTGGCGTTTCAAACCCGACCCGGAGAGTGACTTTTTCCAGACTAACTTTTCCGATTCCGATTGGAAAGAAATCAAGGTTCCTTCCCACTGGATCATGGAGGGATTCGACAGTAAGACCGGGACCGGCGGATATCGGCGGCGACTCCAAATCCCTGCCAGTTTCGGCGGCCGCCGCATCAAGCTGCTTTTTGACGCCGTGTACAGCGGAGCCGAGGTTTGGCTCAACGGAACGCGGGTAGGTTCGCACGAGGGCGGCTTCTCTCCCTTTGAAATCGACGTCACCGACGCCGCGCACATGGGAGGGGACAATCTCCTGGCGGTCCGGGTCCGTGAGGCGACGCTCTCTTCCCACCTGGACAAAATGAGTTACTACGCGAACTTCCCATTAGCGGGAATCTTTCGCCAGGTACGGCTTCTCAGCGTTCCTGAAATCCACGTGCGGCGTTTCCACGTACAGACACTTTTCGACCGAGCGTACCAAGACGCGACTCTGGCAGTGGATCTGTCGGTGGAGAACGAGTCCGGACATGAGTTGAACGGGGCGGTGCTGGCTTTCTCACTGAAAGATCCGGACGGCCATTTCGTCGCGCTCGCCAACGATCATGTCGACATCCAGCTGGCCCCCTGGTCGCGGCGGGAACAGCGGGTGGAGTTCCACGTGGCTAGCCCCAAGCATTGGGAGGCAGAGCATCCTCTGCTCTATACCCTGAGCGCCAAGCTGTGCTGTGCAGCGGCGGCCGGTGAAGTTGTTTCGCGGCGCGTCGGTTTCCGTCAGATCGAAATTCGCGGGACCGAGTTCCTGATCAACGGAGTGCCAGTGAAACTGCGGGGAGCCGATCATTATGAATCCGACCCGCTCACCGGCCGCAGCGCTACCCCCGAGCTCACTCGCGGTGATCTGGAAACCATGAAGGAAGCCAACCTCGACGCGATTCGAAACTCCGCGTTTCCCGCGGTGCGGGACTTGTACGACGACGCCGACGAATTGGGTTTCTACATCGAAGAAGAAGGCCCGTTCTGCTGGGTGGACGAGAGTTCCGACCTCCGCTATTTGCCAACCTTCGTGCAGCGAACTGCGGAGATGCTGGAGCGAGATCGCTCCCATCCCAGCGTCGTTTATTGGTCAGTCGGAAACGAAAGCACCTGGGGACCGAGTTTCGAGGCGGCTCATCAATTCGTAAAGAACCACGATGTTACGCGTCCGGCCAGCGCCGGGCAAAGCGCCACCCTTGAATTGGACACCATGCACAATCCCATCTCCATCGAACGCATGAAAGAACGCGAAGACGTAAAGGTGCCGATCCTTTGGGATGAGGCTTTGTGTATTTTCCAGGGTGATTTGTGGGGCGATACCCGAGAGATGTGGCTCGATCCCGGAGACCGCGATTACTACATTGAGCCACTGATTCCGGTATGGGATGCCGTGCAAGTGAGCAAAAACGTCCAGGGCGGCATGATTTGGGCTTGGGTGGACGACGTGTTTCTGGTTCCGGGCCGCGACTCCGAATATGGGCGTGGCAGTATCGGACAGCCGGAACATGCCTTGGATCGCATTTACCATATTCCCGGACGGGGCATCGTCGGCGATGCTCCCTGGGGGATCGTGGATGGATGGCGTCGCAAGAAGCCGGAGTTTTGGCACGTCAAAATGTTGATGTCTCCGGTGCATATGCAGCAGCGTGACTTGCCCGCGTGGAAACCAGGCGGGGCGGTCACCTTCACCGTGGACAACCGCTACGAATTTACAAATCTCTCGGAGTTAAGCATGGAGTGGGCCATCGGCTCGCAGCATGGAACCATTCATCCGGACGTCGCTCCGCGCACTTCCGGAAATATTTCCATTCCGGCCGGTCCCCAGACCAAGCCCGGCGATATTTTGTCCCTCCGTTTCGTGGACGCGAGGAACCAGGTGGTGATTCCTGTTCGGATGCAATTGGGAGTTGCGGCCATAGCCAACACGGAAGCTGCCAGTAAACCAGGTAGTTTGCACTATCGGCACGAACCGTTTTGGTTGGGCGGCCCGATGGAGCGGTTCATTGGCGACAACTTTGAGATTGCCTTCGATGGAGCGAATGGGCGCATTCGGCGGGCGCTCGTCGATCGTCATTCGGTATTGTATGAAACGCCCAAACTGCACATCTTGCCGATCGAATCCACCCTCAATGAACTTCCTGTGTTTGAAACTTGGCGGCTCACCCAGCCACTGGAAATTCGTCCCGCGGGCGACGACTATGAGGTGATCGAAACCGGCGCGTACCGTGATTTTTCCGGTGAACTTCGCTTTCGGATCTCCCCGCAAGGGGGCCTCACGGTGAGCTATCACTTCACTTACACCGGACTGGATACGCGCGCCCGTGAAGTTGGGTTGCAGTTCGGCGTGCCGCGGTGGTGCGACAAGCTGCAATGGCGGCGTCGCGGCGAATGGACGGTCTATCCCGACGATCATATCGGGCGAAACGACGGCATGGCCATGGCTCACGCCCCAGCCCCGCAAGCCGTCCCTCCCACGCAACCTTTCGCCCTCGACGACACTCCCATCGGGACCAACGATTTCCGCAGCAGTAAGCGCAACTTTGTTTTCGGCTCACTCACCGACAAAGATGGGTATGGCATTGGCATCGAGGCGGTTGGCGCGCAGCACCTGCGGGCATCGGTGGATTCCGATTTTATTGAAGTCAACATTAATGATTGGTTCGGAGGGGTTGGGGCGGTCGCCTGGGGCGAATGGTGGCAAAACTATGGTCAGGGGCGCGACATACGCCCGGACGACCCCAATGAAGGCATTGCGCATAACGCATTGAGTGGACGCATGCAATTGTACTTGCTGAGTCCCCAGAACTCGGCGGCGTGGTTAAATAGAATGCAGGCCATATCCACGGTCGCAGAATCGAAATGAAGCGACTGATCGAATTCGCATTTCGCAAAATTCGCAGTTGCCATTTCTGTGGCGGACCCGCCCAGACCCCGGCGCCTCCAACCTCGAGCTTCTGGGTGCTGGCTCCGGTGCTTTCCCTGCTTGCGTTTGTGACTGCAGGAAACCAGCCGCTCAAGAACGCAGGATTTGAAGCCGCTACGCCGGCGGAATCGTGGAGGGTCGATCCATCCGAAGCCAAACAAGATTTCTCTCTCCGTGTGGACCCAGCGGACGCCAAGGAGGGAAAGCAGTCGCTATTGGTCGCCGCGAATCATTCGGTGAACCTCACTCTGCGCCAGGAAGTGTTTCTCCCGGTCGGGACGCTATGGCGCTTAACCGGATGGGTTAAATCAGCGGCGATCGCGGATTCTGGCGATTCCAATACTGGACCACGGATTGGGATTGAAGCGCAGGCTGGCGACCAAGGATTCAGCCAGCCCCTGGCCCAGTCTTCCTGGTCGGAATGGCAGCGGGCCAGCGTTTTGTTCCGCGTTCCGTCCCCGGGAAGAATCTTGGTCGCTCTGGACGCCTTCGATGGCCAGAGGGGCAAGGTCTGGTTCGACGATATCCGCCTGGATCGCGTGCAGGAATCCCCGCAAGCCGAATCCGTCACCATTTCCAATGTACGTCTCGGCGAGCGGCCCATCGATCGGAAGCAAGGCGGCCAATTCATTGAACCGCTGTGCGACTTGATGCCTTCGATGATCGCGCAGCAGGTGCGTTCGACCAGCTTCGAAGAGGAACCGCCGTGGAATCCGGCTTATAAACAGGAAGTGGATAAACCGTATCGCCCTTGGTATCCCGACGGCAGCGTGCATCTGGCCGAGTATTCCTTTGATACTCAGAATCCATTCAATGGTAATCGCTCGCAAAAAATCGCATTGCCGCTGGCCAATTCCTGGGCTGGCATTTCGCAAGACGGCTTCTATCTAGAGGCTCAACACTCCTATCGTCTCAGGCTGCACCTTCGCAGTGATGCCGCGGTTCGCGTTCGGGCGTCTTTACATGGCGATGGCGGCATGATCGCCCGGCCGGTTTCGCTCGGCCGCCCAACGACAGATTGGCGGGCCGCGGAAGTGCTACTCACGGCGACCCATAGCTCGCAAAATGCCACGCTGACCATCGAGTTTGAAGGCCCCGGCGCGATTTGGCTGGATCGTGTGTATTTGATCGATACGAAAGCGGTCCTGGGTCTCTGGCGTCCCGATGTAATCAAGGCGCTCCAGGCGATGAATCCTGGCATCGTCCGTATCGGCGGCAGCACCATCGAGTCTTTTGAATGGCAGAAGACGATCGGAAGCTGGGACACCCGCGCGCCGTTTTCGGATGATCCCTGGGGCGGGCTGCAAGAGAATTTCGTTGGGATTGAAGAGTTCGTTCAAATGGTTCAGTACATCGGCGCCGAACCTTTGATTTGCGTTCGCTGGACCGGCAAGACTCCGGAGGACGCGGCCAATGAGATCGAATACTTCAACGGCAATGCGGATACCACATGGGGACGGACGCGCGCGAAGAACGGCCATCCAGCGCCCTACCATGTAAAGTACTGGCAAATTGGAAATGAAATTGGCGCGCCCGAGTACGACGCCTCACTGAAGGCGTTCGGCGAAGCCATGCGGCGGGTGGATCCCGCCATCCAAATCCTGTCGTCCTTGCCCACCGCAAATACCTTGCGCCTGGCCGAGGGTGAGCTGGATTTTCTGAGTCCGCATCACTACTCGGTAGCGGATTTAACTGGTACCGAGGAAGATTTCAAGCGGCTGCGCGACGAAATCGTGCGCGATGGAAAAGGAAAGCATGTCCGCGTGGCCGTTACCGAGTGGAATGCCACCGGCGGAGAGTTTGGATTGAAGCGCGGGATGCTGTTGACCCTGGGCAACGCCCTCACTCTATCGCGCTACCAGAACATGATGCATCGCTACAGCGATCTGGTGGAGATCGCCAACCGCTCGAATCTCTCCGACAGCTTTGGCTCGGGGGCAATTCAGCCCGGCCCCGGATGGCTTTACCTCACGCCTGCCTACTATTCGCAAGGACTGTACCAACGCGCCGCGGGTTCTTTCCCATTGAAGATCGAGCGTAGTAATTCACTTTCGTTTTATCTGCAGGAACCGGACTTGGATGCGACGGTGAGTTCGGATGGCGGCACATTGCGGATTTACGCGGTGAATTCCACCCCCGCGCCTCGCCCGGTCGAGTTCCATTTGAATGCGTCATTGGGGTCCGTGCAGGCGGGAGAATCGTTGGTTCTAGGCGACACCAATTCCGATTCGGAGGCCATGAATTCCCACGACCAACCTAACCGGATTGCACTGAGCACCAGCAAGGTCACCTTCAGCGGGCGGGAGTTTGGGTACGAGTTTGCCCCTTTTACTGTTACCCTGCTCGAACTCCCATTGCGCCCCGGCAATCGGTGATATCGATGGACGGCTTGAATGAAATGCGCTGCAGCGAATCGCTGATAGCCAGAGAGGCATGCTGACTTGCCAAAACCCCCGAGCCTTCTCCCAGTAGCCACCATGAGCGCACCCCGGCTTCTCACAGTTTTCATTCGGATGCTGATGGGCGGGTGCCTCTGCGCGTGTTTGCAGGCCGGCGGCAACGCAACCCAGAGACAAACGGCGGCCGGAGGTGGCCAGGATGCCGCTTCGAAAAAAGACGTGCTCTGGATCATTCCGCACACTCACTGGGAAGGTGCGGTCTTTAAGACCCGCGAGGAATACCTGGAGATGGGCCTGATAAACATTTCCACGGCGCTGCACCTTTTAGCGGAGCATCCCGAATATCGTTTCGTGCTCGATCAGGTCGCCTATGTCCGGCCCTATCTGGAGCGCTACCCCGAAAACGCCGCGACGTTCCGGAAGTTCGTAAGAGAGGGCCGACTTCAATTGGTTGGCGGCACCGACGTCATGCCGGACGTGAACATGCCGAGCGGGGAGTCTTTCGTGCGGCAAGTCCTTTACGGCAAAACTTACTACCGAGATCAGTTGGGCGTGGACGTCACCGTCGGTTGGAACCTCGACACATTTGGACACCATGCCCAGATGCCCCAAATTCTGAAGTTAGCCGGCTACAAATCGTATTGGTTTTTCCGTGGAGTTCCGAGCCTGGACACCCCTGCGGAGTTTTTGTGGCAGGGCATCGATGGCAGCCAGATTCCCGCGTTTTGGCTCGCCCAAGGCTACGACCTGTTTTATGGCTCGCCGGGGAGTCCTGCGGAGTTCGAGAATTTTAGTCGCGCCGCATTCGATGCACTTACACCTTTTTCACGTGGGCATGATCGGGTAGCGCTGTCTGGCGCCGATGTTTCCGAACCGGAGGCCGAGTTACCCGGCATGGTCAGCCAATTCGACCAAAAATCAAACCAACCGTTCTCGCTTCGCTTTGGGGTGCCCACCGACTTTGAAGCGGCGATTGCTGCGCGTCCGGACCGGCAAGTCGTAACCGGGGAGTTGAATCCGATTTTTCAGGGGATATACAGCAGCCGCATCGAATTGAAACAGTGGATGCGGAAAATGGAAGGGCTGCTTTGCTCCGCGGAGAGGCTGGGAGCGCTGGCTCGGTCCTTGGGCGGAACGGTTAACCCCGATGACCTGACTCGCGCTTGGGAGCCGGTGCTGTTCAATCAGACTCACGATTTGGCGTCTGGCGTGATGGTCGACAAAGTGTATGAAGACGTCTTGCGTGGATATAGCAACTCCCAGCAATCGATTGATGAAATTGTGCAAAGGTCGGTGGATCAAATCACCTCCCAGATCGACACCCGCGGCGAAGGCTTCCCGGTGGTTGTCTTCAACACTCTCGGGTGGCCGCGGACCGACGCAGCGGAATCCGATGTGGATTTTACCGAGGGAGGATTTGCTGATCTCGCGCTTGTCAATTCCGCCGGGCAGCCGGTTCCCCTGCAGTTCACGGAGGTAAGCCGCTATGCCGATGGCGGCATCAAGCACGCCCACTTTGCCTTCGTGGCTCGGGATATTCCGGCCTTGGGTTTCGCCACTTACCACCTGATCCCGAAGACCCGCAGTCCCGGTGCGTCGTCGCCTCTCCCCGGAAACGCATCGGCAGCGCAGCAAGAGCAGGGCTCGATTGAAAATGAGTTTTACCGCGCCACTTTTAACATCTGGACCGGCGAGATGACCAGTCTGGTTGATAAAGCCAGTGGCTGGGAAGCTCTGCGCGGGCCAGGCAATGTGGTGGCTCAGGAACAGGACGGCGGAGATCTTTGGCAGCTCTATGGGACTTTGAACGGTGGCCGGAGCATCGCCATGGCCCGCAAAGTGGTGCTGCCTGACCCATCGCGCTCTAAGTTCAGCAGCGAATGGGTCGGTGGCAGCGGGCAGACCGCCGCCGGCGTGGTCTTTTCCGAATACAGTGTTTCGCATCCTTTCGGGAAAGGGAATTTTTCGACGCGCGTGCGGCTGTACGCGGGCTTGCACCGCGTGGACATCGAAACTCAGATCCTGAACAACGATCCCTATGTGCGCTATCGGGTCTTGTTTCCCACGACCGTCCAAAGCGGCAAGCGCACCGACGAAATCCCCTTCGGAGCCATGGAACGTCCGCAAGCCCAAGAATTTCCAGCGCAGAATTGGATCGACTATGGCGATGGCGCGCACGGGTTGGCACTCTTGAATTGCGCCATGCCTGGTAACAACGTGGTCGAAAACACCTTGGCTCTCTCGCTGTTTCGATCCGCAGCGATCACCGCTTACGGATACGGTGGTGGCTATGAGCCGGGCGTATCGTCGGATACCGGGCTCGAGCTCGGGCGAACCTTGACCTTGGATTATTCGCTGGTTCCCCACGCCGGCGATTGGCGGCAGGCCAACGTCTACCGTGCAGGATGGGAAATCAATAATCCGCTCCTGGTGCGCAAGGTCAGTTCCCATGAAGGAAGCTTGCCCATGCGTTGGGGATGGCTGGACGTTTCTCAGCCCAATGTGATTGTTTCGGCGTTGAAGCCGGGGCCCGGCGGAAGCGTGATTTTGCGCGTGTACGAAGCGAGTGGCCGGCCCAGCGCGGGAGTACGCATAAACGTGCACGCGCAGCTCTCCTCGGCACAGGAATCCGATCTAATGGAAGATGTGGGTCACGAGCTCAAGATCGAACAAAACTCTTTTCAATTCGACCTGCATCCTTTTGAGATCAAGACGTTCCGATTGCACGTGCAGCGACCTGAAAGACAATGAATTTCCGTTCCGCCGAAGAACAACGGTTTTCAAACACCAGTGTTCGCGCAATCGCCGCCCTTTCCCACACCATGGGCGCGCAAGAAAACTCGCAGGTGACATGATGGATCGACGTGGTTTCCTCAATACCCTGAGTGCATCTGCACTCCTGACCGCGGTTCCTACCCTTCCCTCCACGCCGGGCCAGCGTGTCCCCGCCTCGCGCTCACGGATTTCGTTGAACGGCGAGTGGGACCACATCGTGGATCAAAAGCTCTACGACACTGCCATCGTGCCTTCCTCTCGCCGCCCCAGCGGTTTCTATAGTTTGCATCGACGTTTGGAGTTGCCTCGCTTGGGCCGGGGCGAACGCGGGTTCATTCATTTTGAAGGGGTGACGTATTGGGCGCGAGTTTCTTTGAATGGCCAGACGCTTGGCACCATGGGTCCTTACGTACCCTACGAATTTGAGTTTACCGGGGCCGCGAAGGAGGGCACCAATGAGATCGAGGTGGAGATCGCCGACTTAGTGGCGTTCGCCGACGGCACCGCCAAATCGGAGATTGCGTTGGGAGTCCATCCCGGATTTGAAGCGTACGGGGGAATCATTCGCGATGTGTGGGTGGAATTGCGCCCGGCATCGTTCATTGAAAATGTGCGCCTGGCTTACCAGCTGAGCGACAACTACTCCGTTGCCAGCGTTCGCCCCCGGGTGATGGTGTCGAGCGTCGAAGCAAAGAGCGCTCGGGTGGAGACGGTGCTGCGTTACCAGCAAGCCGAAGTGGCGCGAAGCAGCGCAGTGGTGCAACTGAAAACAGGCTCGAACGATATCGAATTGGCCTTTCCGATCAAAGAGGTATCCACGTGGTCTCCGGAAACACCGAGTCTCTACGACCTAAGCGCTCACCTGAAGACCGACGCGGAGGATTCCTGGGCCTGTCGTACCGGCTTTCGAGAGATTCGCGCCGTGGGGCGTGAGTTCCGGTTGAACGGGAAACGACTGGTGCTGAACGGAATATGCCGGCACGACGTGTGGAAGGAGCACGGCCTCACCCTTTCCCGGCCGCAGCAAGAGCAAGACATGCGCATGATTAAGTCGCTCGGTAGCAATTTTGTTCGCCTGGTGCACTATCCGCACGACCGACACATCGTCGAGCTGGCTGATGAGCTCGGATTGTTGGTGAGCGAGGAACCAGGGTATTGGCAAATGGATTTTCAGACCATGGAGCGCAGCAGAATCGAATTGGGGTACAACATCCTGGAGGCAATCATCCGGCGCGACTGGAACTCTCCGTCGGTGATGGTGTGGTTCCTCTGCAATGAATGCAACTTGACCCAGGATTATTTGAACGAAGGCAAACTGCGATGCAACCGGCTGGATCCTATTGCACGGCTAGTGTCTGCCGCGAACGATCGGGACGCATACAAGGTGAAGCCTCTGTTTGTTGGCGCGAATTTGGATTTCTTTGACCAGCATGAATACGATTTCACGCTGAACGAGATGGATGAGGAGGCTCAATACGATGGACCAAGCAAACCGTTGACCTTCTCCGAGTGGGGCGGAAAACAGATCGGGCAGGACCAGCCGATCATGGGACAAACCGTCGATCGGTTGATCGATTTAGTGGAGTCAGGCGCATTGTCTGGCCACGCGTTTTGGAGCTGGCAGGATCTTCGGCAATATTCGCGCATCGACGGCGAGATGCGCGACGGAATTCTAGAATCAGGTGTAGTCACTGAAGATCGCGAACCGAGACCAGGCGTGTGGGCAGAATTGAAACGCCTCTTCGCCGGGCACCCGCATTCTCGACGCGAGCCGACTCGCGAATCAGGCCGCCCGACAGTATTGCCGCTGCGCCGCATTCCCTTTGGTGCGGGAAGTGCCTTTCGCATTGTGGATCTGCAGGCATTGGTGGACTCGCAGAGTGGACGCGAGTCCTGGCAAGCGCTGGAGGCCAGCCTCGAGAAGTATTGGGCCGGAACCGCCTGGAACGATCAGTGGAGGCGCAGCGGATCGCAGTTTGGCCTGTGGCAGACACCGGAAACCAAGATCGCCGAGGTTTCTTTTCTCGCACCGATAGTGGACGGCCGGATTCGGGCCGTTGTGCTGACCGCGGCGGTCCCGGACACGGTGATTCCGATCCATCAGGCGTGTGCCCGACTGCATATTCTGGGGCAGGTGTCTTTCCCCGTCGGCTATCCCTTGCTTGGACAACCCGGGGAAACGGTGGCGGCGTATACACTGCAGTACGCCGATGGAAAAACCCAAACCCTGCCGGTTCGCAACGGCATCGAAGTCGCGCAAGCCAATTGCATTGATGCCGCTACGCGCATCGACCCGATAGCGACTGCGGCGCAACCGGCGTTGCAGTACATAAAGGATAGCGCTCGCGAGCAATATCAGATCCTGCTGTGGTCGATTCCCACCCTTCCCCAAGAGCTGGTCAGCATGCACTGCCAACTCAACCCGGGCCAACCTTCCCTGGCGATTTTCGCCATTACCGGCGAGCAATTGCGAAAGTAATCCTGATGCAGGGGGCGGTCCGCCCGTTGCGCTACAGCACAAACCGGCGGTCGAACGCGCTCGTTCCCATACATCGAACCGCGAGCTCGGTGAGTTCTACTTGGAACGCACCGGCCACAGCAGCTATCATTTGGTTTGCTATTAAGGAGCACGATTATGGCCACACCCGTTCCACCCAATGCTACGTCTCAGGCTTTTGAACCGCTGACCGACCGAAAGGCCTGGAAGGCGCTCGAAGCTCACTACCAAAAAGTTCGCGGCCTCGATCTGCGACAGTTCTTCACCGAGGACTCCAAGCGCGGCGAGCGGATGAGCGTCGAAGCGGCGGGTATCTTCCTTGATTACTCGAAGAATCGGGTCACCGACGAAACCGTCAAGCTGCTGATCCAACTGGCTGAGGAATCCGGCGTGCGCGGGCGAATCGACGCGATGTTTCGAGGGGACAAAATTAACTTCACCGAGAAGCGCGCGGTCCTGCACGTAGCCCTTCGCGCTCCCAAAGGGACATCCATCTTGGTGGATGGTCAGAACGTAGTGCCGGAAGTCCACGCGGTCCTCGATAAGATGACCGAATTCTCCCATCGCGTCCGCAGCGGCGAATGGAAGGGAAGCACCGGCAAGCGCATTCGCAACGTAATCAACATCGGCATCGGAGGCTCCGATCTGGGGCCGGTGATGGCTTATGAGGCGCTGAAGCACTACAGCGACCGCGGGATGAATTTTCGCTTTGTCTCGAATGTGGATGGCACGGACTTCGCGGAGGCGGTTCGCGATCTCGACGCGGCCGACACGCTCTTCGTGGTCTCGTCGAAGACCTTCACGACCCTGGAAACGATGACCAACGCCCACGCGGCTCGGGCCTGGTCGCTGGCCGGTCTGGGGGGTGACGAAAAATCAGTGGCCAAGCACTTCGTCGCGGTATCGACGAACGCAGCGGATGTAGCCAAATTCGGGATCGATACCGCCAATATGTTTGGGTTCTGGGACTGGGTCGGTGGGCGCTATTCCATGGATTCAGCGATCGGCCTTTCCACCATGCTGGCCATTGGCCCGGACAATTTCAGGGCAATGTTAAACGGCTTCCACCAGATCGATGAGCATTTCCGTACCGCGCCGTTTGAGCAGAATTTGCCGGTCCTCATGGGTCTGTTGGGGATTTGGTACAACGATTTCTTCGGCGCTCAGACGGTTGCGGTGCTGCCGTATGAACAGTACTTGAAGCGATTTCCGGCTTACCTGCAGCAACTGACCATGGAGAGCAACGGAAAGCACGTCAACATCGACGGCGCCGACGTTACCTACGCCACCGGCCCGATTTATTGGGGCGAGCCGGGAACCAACGGCCAGCACTCCTTCTATCAGTTGATCCATCAAGGGACCCGGCTCATTCCTTGTGACTTTATCGCCTTCCATCAGCCGCTGAATCCGCTGGGCCGCCAACATGACATGCTCATGGCCAACGTCTTCGCCCAGACCGAGGCACTGGCTTTCGGGAAGACGCCGGAGCAAGTGAAGGCTGAGGGCACGCCGGATTGGCTCGTCCCGCACCGGGTGTTCGAGGGCAACCGGCCGTCGAATACGATCCTCGCCCAGCAGCTGACGCCGGAAACTCTCGGCAAGCTAGTGGCTCTCTACGAGCACAGCGTGTTCACACAGGGCGCGATCTGGCAGATAAACTCGTTCGACCAATGGGGCGTGGAGCTTGGCAAAGTGCTGGCGCAGCGCATCATTCCGGAACTGGAAAACCAGGCTGAGCCCTCGCTTGGCCATGACAGCTCCACAAATAATCTGATTCGCCGATACCGGAGCCGCAAGGAAACGGCGCGGTAGCGACTGGAGCCATTTGGCTTCGTCGAATTTGGTTGGTGGCTGCGCTTAAATCAATAGATCAGCTTCAGAGAGAATTGGATTTGGCGGGATGGGCCGGCGGTGTGGTTGATTATTCCGAAGCCGCTGCCTAGCAGGGTATTCGTAGGCAAGCCGAAGTCGACGATGTTGAAGATGTTGAAAAATTCGGCGCGGAACTCCAAAATTCCCAGTTCGTTCGTTCCCCGATGACCTACCGAGGTGTCCTTTATAAGCGCGAAGTCGTAGTCTTGAAAACCGGGACCGCGAAACGTGTCGCGGCCCAGTGTGCCGAATCGGCCGTGGTTGGGTCCGGTGCCGCCCGGAATATTAATCGGGATATCGAACAAGGAAGGGTTGGCAGCGCCGCGGCCAAAGTAATCCTCGCGAACCGTACGGCGGGTGGAGAAGTTGGGTTGCGCGGCCAGATCGGGGCGATCGGCTCCGCCGGCTCCGGCGCCGGTTTGTTGAATTCCGGAGTAAACCGAAAAGGGCAGGCCGCTGCTGATGGCGGTGATATTGAGCAGTAACCACCCTTTGGTGAGTTTTTCTCCCAGCCGGCGGAAAGAATTTACGCGATCGAATGGCAGCGACTGGATCAAGTTCAGAGAAAACGCGTGGGTGACATCAAAAGTGGAAGGGCCTTTGTCGGCCGCGGAATCCAACGGGTTCTGCGGCAAGGTCTGATTGATAACGCCGGCATTTGCGGGGGTGCCTCCGAGGGCGTAGCTGGTATCGTCGATGGACTTGGAAAACGTATAGCTGGCCTGAAAGCTTAGACCCAGGCGGGCCGAATTTTTGGTGAGGCTGGATTGCAACGCGTTGTAGCTGGAATGGGCCCCTGTAGTCATGATCGTCTCTGCCCCAAATCCTCCGGTGACATGCCCCGCAGGGTCGAACTGCGTATACCTCGCAAATGCTGGGTCCGCGCCCGCATAGCCATTGGGAGAAAGCATGCTGGCAAGGTGAACTCCCGCGGTGCCTACGTAGGAGAGATTCAGCTTTACCGCCCCAAAATCGTGATCGAGCCCGGCGGTGTACGTTCCGATGTAACCGTTGCGGAAATTGTGGGCGATCACGCCGGTGGCAATCAGTTGGACCTCATCGCCCGGAGTGAGCGCGTCGAGATCATGCTGAAATCTTTGCCAGTCGATCGGGGTGTTCGCCGGGATTTTGGAAATGCCGCCCGGAGGAATCAGCGGCTGGCCCAGGGTGGTATAGAACGTGGGCAGTGTTTCCGGTACGACGGTGTTGTGGAACTCGACCGGTACGCCGGTCTCCGCGGTGATCAGAGGTTGGAACACAAATGGAAATGCTCCGGTCACCGAATTGTCCTGCCACAAATTAGGAAGAATCGTGGTGATGGCCCCGCCAGCGTGCAACACGGTGTGTTGGCCGAGTCCGTAGTCCACAAAAACGCGCGGGCCCCAGCCATTCCAATCCATCGGATAAACGGGCTGGGGATTGTAAAAGAAGGATTCTGTGGCGCCGGGGGTAAGGAATGACGTGGGTCTGCCATCGGAGCCGATGGCCTGGGCAACAGAAGTCCGGTCCTGAGCTTCCTGGATGCGGCTGTTGATTTCATAGCGCAAGCCGTAATTAACAGTAAGGCGCGCAGTGGCTTTCCAGGAATCCTGAAAATAGAAGTTGTAGGCCTGGCGGCGAACGGCGGCTTCGTCAAACTTATCACCGGCAGGTGTGAAGCTAGCGGCAACGGAACCGGTATAGGAGTACGGCGTTGCGGTAAGCAACCCGGTCAGTGCGTCTGGCAAAGGAGCACCGGGGAGAATGTCGTGTTCCCCGCTCGCCGACGGAATCAAGACGGGCGAGTAGGCGGTGCCCCCGCCGAATGTATAAACGCCGTCAGGGTTGGTTCCGAATACGGTTGTGTCCACGTTCCACCGAATTTCGACGCCCCACTTGAGGGTATGTGTCGTGTGGGAGTAAATCATGTCGTGGCGGAGCTGAAAGAGGTTTCCGAAGGAGCTGAGGATGGAGCCGTCCGCCGAATTGAAGCCTTCGAATGAGCCATCCCCAAAGGCGAGTGCGGGGTCGGTGTGGTCGGTCGCGGGAAATGTCGGGGTGCTGCGAATGTAGCTGAAGGCGGTGGTGAAACTGAAATGCGGAGAAACGGTGCGCGAATAACGGATTGCGGCGTTGCGTTGATGATCGAAAAAATTCACGCCGAAATTGGGGTCCACCGCGGTTTGATCGGGATTGGTGGTGGGACCGTCGACCTGGTTCAGACTAAATCGGGTGAATAGGGTGGCTTCGCCGGAAAGCCGGTGATCCACGCGGACAGAAAACTGGTCCGTATTGGTTACCACTTTGGAAGAGACCGAGTAGGTCCGCGCGCCGAACGGTCCTTGCGGATTGTTCGGCAGAGGATAACGCTCCAGCAGCGGGGCGATCGACGGGCTCACCGGAACGATCAAAGTATCTCCGGGAAAGCTGGTGGTATCGATGCCCTGCCGCTCTGCCGCGGTAGGAACAGCGAGCACTTGCGTGGTGCCGAGTAACTGGCGGAAGCCCTGATACTCGACGAAATAAAAAGTCTTGCCGCGGCCATCGTAGATTCCCGGGAGCACCACCGGGCCGCCATTGGTCGCACCAAATTCATTACGCTCAAAGGGCGGAATCCGCCGGGGATCGACGGCGCTCTGGTGATCGAAGAAGTTCCGTGCGTCAAACGCGGCATTGCGAACAAATTCGAAGGCGCTGCCGTGGACTGGATCGGTTCCCTCTTTGGTGACCACGTTGGTAAAACCCGACGCGCCATGGCCGATTTCCGCAGGCATTACTCCGGAGCTGGATTGCACTTCCTGAATCGCATCGACATTGAAGTTCGAAAAGGTGGCGCCGCCTTGTTCGGGATCACTGGTGTCCGCGCCGTCCATGGCAAAAACGGAGGCAACACCGCGTTGCCCGTTGACCGCAAATTGTTGGGTGAAGTTTGCGGCGCCATTGGTGTCGGTCATGGTTCCTGCGGCGAGCAGCAACAGTTTGCTGAAATCGCGTTCGTTTAGAGGCAGGTTGGAAACTTTGGCGCTGGAAAGAGTTTCTCCGCCACTGCCCTGCGCGGCAGCGCTTTTCTCTCTAGGTAGCACGATCCGATCCTGATCTTGCTCCAATAAGTCGAGGTCGGCAGTTAGCGGCGTGGTCGCGTCCGCAACGGCGACGGGATTGGCGGCCTTCCAAGTCTTGCCGGCGAAGGTAACGGTCAACGCATAACCCCCGGGTTGGATCGAGGCGAGCACGAACTCGCCGCTGGGCGAGGTCTCAACGGAATATTCGAGACCTCCGGTTAGGGCGCGCAGGGTGACTGTCGCGTGTGACACCACGTGTCCTGCGTGATCGCGCAGGACGCCTCTCCAGTTGTTGGCTGGGGCGGAGCGTGCCGATGGAGTGAGAAGAAAGACAGCGACAACGAGATATGGGGAGGGTGATCTAAGTATGGAACTCAGCACGGTCCGAAATTATACCTGCGTTCGGTAAGTCGCGCGGACAAATGACGCCGGCGATGGGATGTTACGAGGCCTCGCAAGCCAGGACTGCAAACGAATCTTCCTGCCACCGCGAACTAATTTATTGCAACTTTGTTAGGTGAATACGATGTGCGTAGCCTCGGCCAGCAACACGCCCACCAGCAACACACAGCAACACACCCACGTTGACTTGCGTTTGCGTGAGACCTAACATGCCCCCGATCGTTTGCGGCGCGAAGTGCGTGTTACTTGCCGAACCTGCGAAGCGAGAACGGCGCGCCGTCCACCGGATGCTGAAGGAGATCGGATGAACAGGCGATTATTCTTGAAATCGATGGCAGCAGTGGCGTACGGATTCACGCATCTTCCGCTGCTGCAAGCAGCGTTGCCAAAGATGAAAATCACGCGGGTACGCGCTTATGCGCCACCCAAACCGAACCCCCTGTTCAATCAGGCCGATACCGTAGTGACCATCGAAACCGACGCCGGGATTACCGGCGTGGGCGACGGAGGTTTTCCCGATGCGCTGAAGCAGTGCGCCGGGCGCCTTATCGGGCAGGACCCGCAGCATATCGAACGGTTATGGCAAGACATGTCCCGAGCGTTCTTTTATCCTCCAGGGCGGGAAAGGGAACATGCCCTTGGCGCGCTCGATCTTGCGCTTTGGGACATCAAGGGCCAGGTGCTGAAGCTCCCGGTCCACGAAATCCTAGGCGGCATGACCCGGAATTACTGCGAATGCTACAACACCGGGGGCATATTGCCGGGAATCAAGCCAGGCATGACCTTGAAGGAACGGGCGGCGGCTACGGTCGCGGCGGGTTATCGGGCTTTCCGCATGGGCGCGGCCGACACGCCCTCGAATACAACGTTTAATACCAGCCAGAAGGTGAATCAGCTTTACGAAGAGTGCGTGCAGGTGCGGGAAGGCGTGGGGAAGGATGGCGATTTCTGCATCGATTTTCATCAGCGCTTTGATCTTTCCGACGCGATCCGTGGATGCGATCTGATCGAAAACCTAGCGCCGTTCTTTGTCGAGGATCCGGTGCGCGCGGAGGCGTTCGGAGAAGACCTTCCGCGACTGCGAAAGCTGGTTAAGGTTCCCATTGCAGCGGGCGAAGAATGGGGAAATCGATGGGATTTCAACACTCTGGTGGAGAACCACGATATCGACTACGTCCGCGCGACGCTACCCAACGTGGGAGGAATCACCGAAATGATGAAGATCGCGGCGATATGCGAAACGCATTTCGTCGGCATGGTGCCGCACTTCACTGGACCCATCGCTACCGCGGCGCTGGTGAATTCGCTGGGTACATTTTCGGGTCCGCTACTGATCGAGTATGGATATGAGGGGAAGGATCTCTCGTATTTGCCAGTCTGCCTAGATTTTAAGGACGGAAAACTATATCCGAACGACCGGCCGGGGCTCGGCGTCGAGCTGGACATCAGCAAGCTGAGCCCGATTATGGAAGTAACGAAATACGAAACGAATCGAGCGCAGACGTACTTTCGCCCGGACGGATCGATTACCAACTGGTAGTCAGAAAGCGGTGGGGCGATTCGCTGAACACCGTGTCGCTCACTTTTTCACTACGCCAGACCGAAACGTGCTCTCGTTTTCTGAATGCCGCTGATCTGCGGATAATTTCTTGCTGGAAACTATGCCGGAGCCTTCCCGAATGGTGACCAGGTGTCCGGCGCGAACCGCCTTGAGTTTCTCGGTCTGTCCGCTGGGCCAGTAAATTTCTAAATCGGCGGCGACCGCCGTGCCTAGACCGAAATGCAATCGCGGATCGTTGCAAGAATAGAAACTGGATTGGCTGAGCACTTCCTGGGCCTGCACTTTCCCGCCGTATCTCGCCAGCACTCTCGCTCCAATTGCGCTGCGATTCGACGGGGAGCCGATCAGCCGCACTTTCAGCCAATGATTTCCGGGCCGGATATCGTTGCGCAGCAATGACGGCGGTTCGTTGAGGTTGACAACCAGAATGTCCAGATCGCCATCATTGTCGAAGTCGCCGAATGCGCATCCACGGCTGGAGTGGACTGCGGCGATCGCTGGCCCGGCTCGTTCCAGTTCTTCAAAGGTTCCATTTCCGAGGTTGCGAAACAAAAGGCGCGGGCATTTGTCGGGATACTGCCGCAGCATTTTTTCCATGCCCGGGTACACACTCCCAGCGACCGCAAAAATGTCCGGGTATCCATCGTTGTCGAGATCCTGAATTCCCGCGCCCCAGCAGATGTAGCGAGTCTCGACGCCCAGGCGCGCGGCGTTGGTAACGTCTTCGAAATAGCCTTTGCCATCGTTGTGGTACAGCACGTTGGTGTCGTCGGCGAAGTGGGTCTTGAAGATGTCCAGGCGGCCATCGAGAGCGTAGTCGCCCACACCCACGCCCATGCCCGCCTGTTCGTTACCGTCTTCATTCAGGGCCACCCCGCGCAGCACACCTTCCTCGCGAAAAGTGCCGTCGTGATTGTTCATGAATAGCAAACTGGGCGAGGAATCACAGGCGACGTAGATATCCGGCCAGCCATCCCGATCGAAATCGGCGGCCACCACGGTCATGCCGTAGCTCTGGCGGGCTACCAGAATGCCTGCTTCCCGGCTGACGTCGCTGAAGGTGCCGTCACCGTTGTTGCGGTACAGAGCATGGGTTGGAAAGGGTAGTCCGCGAGGGCCGCACTCGACGGGCACCCCTTTCCAGTTACAGGTGGAATTTTGCCCGGGCTTGGGGATTCGAGCAGCGTCGAATTGCAGGTAGTTCGAAACGAAGAGATCGAGATGCCCATCCCGGTTGTAATCAAAAAAGGTGCAGCCGGAGTTCCAGCGCTTGGGATCCCCCGCTAACCCAGCGGCCTCGGTTACGTCCGTGAAGGTGCCGTCGCCGTTGTTGCGGTAGAGAACGTTCTGGCCGAAGTAGGTGCAGAACAAGTCCTCAAAGCCGTCATTATTGTAGTCGCCGATGCAGACCGAGGAGGACCAGCCGGTTTTCTCGAGGCCGGCTTGCTGGGTGACGTCGGTAAAGGTGCCGTCGCGATTGTTCCGATACAGTCGATTGGTGGCCTCCGGCGGGGCGCCGTCCATGCGCGTCCCACACAAGATAAAGATGTCCATCCATCCGTCGTTATCGAAATCGATAAATGCACAGCCGCACCCCACCGATTCAAGAATGTAGTCGGCGTGATCGGCCTGGCCGTAGATGGTGGGAGCGGTGAGCCCCGCTGCGCGTGCGACGTCAGTGAATTGTGCGTTGAATGGCCGGCCGGAGGCGGCTGGACGCGCCTGGGGCTTTACGCCGCGCGAAGCGACGCCTTGGGCCAACGCGTTCGGCGCGGCGGCGGCCGAGGCGAGTGAAAGCAACAACGCCCGACGGGAGATTTTCATGATGGCCTTAACATCGCGCAACCCTTGGTGGCAGGTTGGTCAGCGTCCTATCGACGTACGGATCCGTCCCAGGAAGTCTCCTATGTCCTTTTAACGGCGTCAATTGTCCGGCGCCGCCGTTTCCTGTGGCGCACCGCAAATCTCCGGGCAACCGCGGTGCGGATCGTGTTTTTGCTTGGTTTTATTTTGACTCCCGCGCGACACTCTGCTAACTAAGATGGCTATGAAAAAATCGTCCCTTTTCGAAAAACAGATGGTTCCGCGGCGGGATTTGCTGAAGTTCGGGGCAGTCGCCGGCGCGCTCGGTATCGTTCCCCTCTCGTCGTCGCTCTTGCATCGTTTCCCAATCCGCATCGCCAATGAAGAAGTGGAACTGCAAATCGCGCAGGTCACGGCGAACACCGTGCGGCTCACTTTGATCGCGACGCCACGCACCGGAGATGCCGCCGGAGGCATCGCCATTCCATCTGATGGTTCGCTGGTCCAGGAGAGTTGGCCAGGGAAAACCACGCGGGTGTCCGGGCTATCGGCCCCCAGCCCCGATGTCATTACCGCCGGAAATCTCCGTATTCGGGTAACCTCTGACCCGCTCACCGTGGTCATCACCGCTGCCGATGGCGCGCCAGTACAAACTCTGCACTTCGACCAGGAAATGGGGATCGTCTCGTTCGCACTCAGTTCCGGTCCGATTCTCGGGATGGGGCAAGGCGGAGTGCAATTCGACCGCCGCGGCAACACCGATAACATGCACCCCGGCCAGGGAGGATACCAACTGCACACCCACGGCGCCCGCGTTCCGGTTCCGTGGCTGGTCGGCACCAGCGGCTGGGCGATGTTCTTTCATGCGCCGTTTGGTACGTTCGATCTCACCGGCAGCGAAGGCAAATTCCAGCCTCCGAGTAAGGAAGCGGCGCTGCCGCTGGACCTGTTTGTTACCGGCAGCCGCGATCCGCAGACGATCATGGGCGAGTTCGCCGAACTGACCGGTCATCCGGAGCTGCCGCCACTGTGGAGTCTGGGTTATCAGCAATCCCACCGCACCCTGGCGAGCCGCGAGGAAGTGCTGCAAGAAGCGAAAACGTTCCGGGAAAAGCAACTGCCGTGCGACGCGCTGATTTACCTGGGCACTGGATTTTGCCCGTCGGGATGGAATACCGAGAACGGGTCTTTTGTTTGGAACCGCCACGTGTTCCCGGATCCGAAAGTGATGATCGACGAACTACACGCCGGCCACTTCAAGGTGGTGTTGCACGCGGTGATCCTCGCCGATCGCCTGCACGGCACGGTGAAGGATTCCTGCGAGCTGGCGCGATTCGACGAGGAATCCGCCAGTTGCTACTGGGATATGCATCGCGCCGCGTTCGCCGACGGCGTCGATGGCTGGTGGCCAGACGAAGGCGATCCTATGGACGTTCCTTCGTGGCTCGCGCGCATCCGCATGTATTGGGACGGCGCGCAGATGGATCGACCCAACGAGCGGCCCTACGCGCTGCACCGCAATGGCTACGCCGGTATGCAGCGCTATGCCGCTTTCCTGTGGTCGGGGGATGTGTATTCCACCTGGGAAACTCTGCGCACCCACGTTCCCATCGCGATCAATACTGGGCTAACGGGAATTCCGTACTGGGGTACGGACATCGGAGGCTTCGTGCCAACCAAGGAACTCACCGGCGAGCTGTACGTGCGCTGGTTCCAGTTTGGGGCGTTTTGCACTTTGTTTCGTTCCCACGGACGCACCTGGAAATTGCGTCTGCCGTGGGGATGGAACACCGGCGACATGGCTCCAGAAGAAATTCGTGGCTACAACGAAGTCGCCGATCCCGATCCCAGCGAACTGCACAACGCGCAAGTGGAGCCCATCTGCAAAAAGTACCTGGAATTGCGCTATCGCTTGATGCCCTATCTCTACAGCGCGGTGCGCGAGTGCTGTACCACCGGTGTCCCGGTGATGCGTGCGCTCTGGCTGCACCATCCGAACGACTCGATCGCGGTGACGCGAGGTGACGAATTCACTTGGGGACGGGACATTCTGGTGGCGCCAGTTACCGAAAAGGGAGCGACCACCCGCAAGGTCTATCTGCCGGGAGGCAACTGGTATGATTTCTGGACCGAGGAGCGTCTCGCGGGCGGAAGAGAAATCACGCGCGACGTCGATCTGGCCACCATGCCTCTATACGTTCGCGAGGGTTCCATCATTCCGCTCGGCCCGGTGAAGCAACACACCGGCGAGCACGTCGACGCGCCGGTGAGCCTGAACATCTTTCCGGGCGCTGATGCCGCATTCACTCTCTATGAAGACGACGGGACTTCTTTCGCCTACCGGCAAGGCGAATGGACCGGCTTGATGATGTCGTGGAACGACCACGCGCGGCGCTTTGCGATGCGCCTGGCCGATGGTTCAAAATTGCGCGAGCCTGCACCCCGCAAATTCGCAGTTCGTGTGTGGCCGGCAAAAGAGTATCGGGAGATTCATTTTGATGGCCGCCCGCTAGAAGCCCATTTGGAAGCGTGACCGGGCATGGTTCCCTAGCGCTTAGGTTTTCAAGGGCATCCAGACTTGCATCGGAGTCACTTCGCGGTTAGCCCATGCAAAGTAGGGAATGAAGGTGAGGGCTACTCGGTGCGACTTGTGATCGGCGCCAGCATAACGGTAATAGAGCGCGCTGCTCTGCTGGCCTTCTAGCGCTATTCCATTCCCGCGCAGGACGTTGACACCCCCCAGCACATCCTTTTCGAAGGACGCGTGGAAACCGCTGGGGCCCTGGGGTCCGATATCCAGCACCACGTCGCTCAGCTTCACTCCCTGCGGTTGATCGATTTGTTCCATGCAATAAACCAATGGGCCGCGCTGCAACGCCACGCGGCCGTTGTCGTCCACCACTTTTTCGTTGGCCGCAATGGCTTGCAAGGTCATGTCCAATTGCAAGTGAATCACATCGCCGGGATTCCAGCGGCGCTTGATGGCCAGGTATTCGCCAGGCTTTGCTCCGAGCAACGGCTGCTTGTTTACCTCGACCTGCGGGTGATCGGTCCATCCAGGAATGCGCAGGAAAAATGTGAAGTCCGCCGCGGCGTCAGGGGTGACGGTGATCTCCACGCTGCCATCCCAGGGGTAGTTTGTCTTCTGTGCGACTTTCAGTCCCGTGCCGTTTTCCAGGCGCCAGTTGAGTTCGGAGTTGTCGTAGAGGTGGACGTAAATCCCGTCGGCGCTGGTGCTGTAGAAATAGCCGGGAAGCGCGGCCAAGGTGCGTTCGATATTGGGCGGGCAGCAGGTGGTGTCGTACCATGGATTGCGGATCTTCCTCGCGTGCTCGCTATGACCACCGACGGTGTCGTCGTCGGCGAGGGCTGGTTCGAACTCCAGCGGATTGCGATAGCAGTAGAGCGTGCCGTCGAGCGACATTCCGGAATTGATGCCGTTGTAAAGAGCCCGCTCGATCACGTCGGCAAACCGCGCTTCACCGGTGGCGGCCAGCAAGCGCCAGTTCCACATCATGTTGCCGATCGCCGCGCAGCTTTCGCCGTAGGCCCGCAGGTTGGGCAATTCGTAGTCGTCACCGAAAGCTTCACCGGTGGCGCGTGCGCCCACTCCTCCCGTAACGTACATCTGCGCATTGACCAGGTCATGCCACAGGGTTTCGAGCGTGCTCCAGTAGGCTCGGTCGCCGGTCTCCAGGTAATAATCCGTGGCGCCGCAGCAGGCGTACATCGAGCGCACCGCATGCCCTTCCAGGCGCTTGCGTTCGGTAAATGGTGTTCCGCTGAACATGTAGATGTAGTCTCGCGGCCGCAACTGAAGCTCGGTCTGAATGCGAGGATCGCCACCCAGGATGTAACCTGCTAGCTCGAGTTGGCGCTTGTCGCCGGTTAGGCGGTACAGTTCGATCAGGCCCATTTCGATTTCCGGGTGGCCGGAAAGGATCGGCTTTTTGCCGGGGTCCGGGCCGAAATTCGGAATCAGAAAATCGTCGACGGAATGAATGCCGGCGTCAAGCAACCTACGGTCACCGGTGCCGCGGTAGTAGGCAATCGCGCCCTGCAGAAAATGGCCCAGACAGTAAAGCTCGTGTCCGGTTTGCTGGGTGGCCAGCTGCATGCGCAGATTCTTACGGTCGTCCTGGTAATAGGTGTCCAGGTAGCCGGTCGGCTCTTGGGCCGCCAGCACGGTGTCAATAATTTGATCCATGGACGTTTGCAGGACTGGTTGCTCGCCGGATTGCAAAGCGAAACCCACCGCTTCGGTCCACTTGTAAATATCAGAGTCGGAGAAAACCGGCCCGTGCTGCGGGGCAGTGCTCTTTCCCTCCAACCGCAAAAAATTATCCAGCCGGCCGTTGGCCAGCAGCAGCTTTTCCATCGACGGAATGCTCTTGGTCACATTGATTTCGCGGCGCTTGCCCCAAAATCCGTCTTGAATGGTGACCGCATGCACCGGAACATTTTTCAGCTTGGCGAAAGGGGAGTGCGCGAGATTCAAAATACCCTGGTCTTTCCAATCGGGATTCGGCGCCAGCGTTATTTGGGCTTGTCTGGCTGCGGATGCTGGGCTTGGCTTGGCGGCGAGAGCGGCGAGCACGCCGTGCGCGGGTAAAAACGAGATAGCGGCCGCTGAAATTGCGGCGGAAACGAAATCCCTGCGAGAAAAATACTTGGGTTCAATCATGGAATTTGTCCCTCCCTGCCGCACCCATAATATCCCAAACTGCTATGCGTTTTGCGCATTCAGGCGATGGCCACCGCCCGCACCGGGGCCCGTTCGGATAGGTGCCAGGGAGCGGGCAAATACGAAGAGATTTGGTTTCGCCTCGGGATAGAAATACTACGCAAGCCAACAACCATCCGAACAATTTGCGCGTCCGCGCCGGTATCATCTTTCTCTTCTGAAACGGCGAGCCCGCGCCAAACGGTAGCGCACCCATGGCTTTGAGGAATTCTAAACCTTGGTGACCGGGGTCCAGACTTCCATCACGCTAGGTTCTCGGTTGGCCCACACATAGTACGGAATGAACGTCAGCCGGACACTCCGGCCCGATCGTGGTTCAACCTGATCCCGATAAGGCCCGTAGAGCGCGCCGCGACCACCTGGAGAGTTCGGCGAGTCTTGCGGCGTCTCCAGCGACCGCGCCGTCTCGATGCAACACGACAATCCCCCCCAGGAAATCCTTCTTGAATTCAGTCGTGAATTCCGCTCCCGGCTTCATGCTGACCGCGACCGACGCATCGGTCAGATCGACGCCGCTCGGTTGGTCGAGCTGCTCGAGACAATAAACGAGCGGACCGCGCTGCACCGCGACACGCCCGGCATCATCGACCACCTGGCGATTGGCGGAGAGCGTCTGCGGCATCATGGCCAGCCGCATTTGAACTACGTCACCTCGAGACCAGCGGCGATGGATAGGCAAGATATGCACCCGCTATTGCTCCCGTGACAGGCTTGCCGTTGACCGCCACCACGGTGCGGTCGGCGGCCCAGCTGGGAATGCGCAAGTAAAAAGTGAACTCGGATGGTTGGCCTGGGGCGACGGTGATTTCGACGTCGCCATCCCAAGGCATATTCGTTTTTTGGGTGACCTGGAGGGCTGTGCCATTTTCGAGATGCCAGTGGAGGGTGGAATTGTCGTACAGATGGACATACAGGCCATCTTTGCTGGTGCTGTAGAAATAGCCGGGAAGCGAGGCAATGGCCCGCGCGAAGTTCGGTGGGCAGCAGGGGGTGCTGTACCAGGCATTGCGAATTACGATACCGGCGGAAGGATCGAACGCCAGGGGGTTAGTGTAACAAAACAGCGTGCCCGTCAGCGACGTTCCGGCATTGATGCCATTGTAGAGCGCACGCTCAAGAACATCGGTGAATTTGGCGTCGCCGGTGGCGGCCAGCATGCGCCAACTCCACATCATGCTGGCGATCGCGCCGCAGGTTTCTGCGTAAGCGCTCACGTTCGGTAGATCGTAGGCGGGGCCAAACGACTCTCCCTGAGCGCGCGAGCCGACGCCTCCCGTAACGTACATCTTCGTGCCCACCATGCCGTCCCACAGTGTGTTCAGCGTCTTCCAATAGGCCGGATCTCCGGTTTCCAGATAGTAGTCCGTCGCGCCACAGCAGGCGTATAGCGCGCGCACGGCGTGGCCCTCCACCTGAGTGCGCGCCGTAAAAGGCGTGCCGGAGAACATATAAATGCTTGCCTGGGGCGGAACGTGAATTCGATCGTCGCCGTGCAGAATGTATCCGGCCAGATCCAGGTAGCGTTTGTCGCCGCTCACCCGATAGAGCTCGACCAGCGACATTTCAATTTCCGGATGCCCGGAAATAATTGGCAACCTCGGCGCAGGGCCGTAGGTCGGCATAACGAAATCGTTCAGCATTCGGATTCCGGCGTCCAGACCTTTGCGATCGCCGGTGGCGCGGTAATACGCAATCGTGGCTTGCAACAGGTGTCCCAGGCAGTAAAGCTCGTGTCCGGTTTGCTGCGCTTCAGGGGTCATGCTGAGCGGCGCGCGGTCGCCGACGAAGTAAGCGTTGAGGTAACCGTTTGGCTTTTGCGCGGCAACCACCAGTCCGATGACGTCTTCAGCGGTTCTGTGCAGCTCCGGGCGATCCCCAGACTGGAGAGCAAAGGCCACCGCCTCAATCCATTTGTACAGATGAGAATCGCAGCCGGGACCGCCCATCTGGGGAGCCGTGCTCTGGCCGGTCAATCGGCGAAAGTTGTTCATGCGACCATGGGATTCCAGCTGATCGCGCACGGTCGGGATGGTTTGCGTGAGGTTCACCTCGCGCCGCGCGCCCCAGAAGCCATTTTCAATCGTCACCGCGCCAACCGGAACATTGCGAAGCTTGGCGTATGGCGAATTGGCGAGATTCAAGACGCCTTGATCCTTCCACGAGGGTTGATCGATGAACGGTATCGCAGCCCCCTGGCCCGCCCCGGATGCGGCGGTGGCTGCGTCGCCCACACTGCGCGAGCTGCTGGCAATCGCCCGCGTGCCGCCGCCTAAAGAAGCGATCGCGGCAGCGGAAAGCGTCGAAGCGACAAATTCGCGACGAGTGACGTCTTTTAACATGACCGGTTTTCTCCTCGACTCCACGTACTCACGCGCCGGTTCAGCTGCTTTCTAGAACCATCCTAGCGGAATTACGTACGTCCTTGCTACGTTTTGACGATGCCAGCCGTAAGACATCAAAGACCGTGGGTTGGATTGTGGGTTAGAATCGGTTCCCCACGCACAATGTCGGGCCGACCTGATATGTTCCCGGACTTTTCGCGTAAAAGGGCTCGGGGCAAAATAAGTGTCTTGAGGAGAGGCCCTGGATGCTGACGCTGTGGCTTGGAAGGTCGGTGCTTAGGAATGTGTATTTTGCCTAGTATATTAGGCAAATGGCTTGCAAAAATAACAAATGCCTAATATATTGGGCAGATGTTGGACCTGATCTCTATAGGGCAACAGATCGTCGACACCCGAAAGAAGCTCAAGCTCAGCCAGGCCGAGCTTGCGCGCAAGGCGGGTATCAGCCGTGCCACGCTTGAGGCACTTGAAAACGGACGCGCCGGCGAACTGGGCTTCTCGAAACTTAGCAAACTGCTCTCCGCTCTCGGACTTGAACTGACACTGCAGGCGGCCAGCTCCCACCGCCCCACTCTGGACGAACTCCTCAAAGAGGATCGCGATGATCAAAGTCTGGACCGACGCCGCTGAGGCGGGACTGCTCGATCGCCATGGCGAGCGCGGCAGCACGTTCGCCTACCTGCCGGGCGAGCCGCGCGTGCGCGCGGCCTCCGTCACGATGCCCATCAGGCTTGAGTCCTGGAGCGTGCCCTTCGGCCTGATTCCGATCTTCGAGATGAACCTGCCCGAAGGCGCCTTGCGCGAGCGCCTCCGCCTTGCCTTTGCGAAAGCCACCGGCACCTTTGACGAGTTCGACCTGCTGTCCATTGTCGGCCGCTCGCAGGTGGGCCGCATCCGCTATACCGCCGACAAGGAGGTGTTGCACGAGGACGTGCCCTTCCAGTCGGTAGACGAAATCTTGAAGCGCCGCCGCGGCGGCGACTTGCTGCGCTACCTGCTTGAAAAATTCGCGTCCTTCTCCGGGATCAGTGGCGTACAGCCCAAAATCCTCGTGCGCGACGACAATGCTTTCATTGAGATGGAGCATCCGGGACACCGCCTCTCGCAAAGCCACAAGGGCGCGACCCACATCGTGAAGCTGTGGGAGCCCAACGAATATCAGCAGCTAGCGGCCAATGAGTATTTCTGCCTTACTGTCGCGCGCAATTGCGGGCTCGACGTGCCCCCGTACCGCCTGGCCGAGGACGGCATGGCGCTGGTCATTGATCGCTTCGATCTGCGGATGGACGGGACCTATCGCGGATTTGAGGATTTCTGCGTGCTGAATGGCCGCAGGACCGATCAAAAATATCGCGGCAGCTATGAAACCTCGGTCGTGAAACGATTCGGGCAGTTCGCAAACTCGACGCATGTCAACGAGGATATGGAAAAACTGTTCACCCTAATTGTCCTCAATTGCGCGCTCCGCAACGGCGATGCACATCTGAAGAATTTCGGCGTTGTTTATGACGACGTTCAGGGCGAAGCGAGGCTCGCGCCGGTCTACGATCTCGTGACGACTTCCGTCTATCTGCCCAATGACAGCATGGCCCTTACCCTTAACGGCACGACAAAATGGGCGCGCGCAAAGGAACTGCGGCGCCTGGGCGAGACACGCATGGGAGCATCCCCCGCCCGCGTCCGGGAGATCTTCGAACGCATCGACGCCGCGATTGCGGACACTTCCCAAGAACTTCGCGCCTACATCAGAGATCACCAGGCGTTCGAGGAAATCGGCAACCGAATGCTCCATGAATGGGAGCAAGGTGTCGCGGTTTCACTGAAGGGGGCCTGAACAAACCATTCAACACTTCGGCGATGTCGGCTTTCGATGTACCGTTCCGTTGTTTGGACAGAAGCTCGCCCAAGCAGAAACTGAATCTATTCGAATTCGGCTCCACAACTAGGGCAGACACCGGGAGCAAGTGCGACGAAGATCGTGGGGTGCCAAGTTGGCTATGCCGGCCTGAAAGGTATACCGCTTCACCGCATACCAGACTACGGTGGCTGTCACGCCAGCGTCGTGTCGCCTTCCCCCTTTCAAAACCCGTCTGAAAACTCTCCCCTCTCTCACGCGTGAATCGCGGACCCAGATAGAGATTTCTCCTACAGAGCTTTGGTTTTCGTACGCATAGTGCGGTACTCTTTTTGACGAACGGTGCCCGTCAGTCATTTGAAGCACTCACCGGCCCCAGCATTTTGTCCTTGACAAATACGACAGTATGTAGCATTTTAAAAATGAACAAATACTCGATTTCTGAAGCCGCGCGTCGGCTAGGCGTTCATCGAACGACGTTACACAGATGGATTGACGCAGGACTGGTTCCCGAGCCGATTGCAGAGAATATCGCTGGTACTCGGCTTAGATACTGGACAGAGACTGACTTCGCCAAGGTCGAGCGGTATAGGCGCACTAGCTACTGGGGCCATGGCAGGGGAAAGAGCACAGGCAAGACAGTCAAACAAACCAAGTCGTGATCAAGCGGGACGCGTCCGTGCTTCTAACACGAACGCGCCCCTGACCAGCGTCGCACTGGAGGTGCAACGATGGCTGCGACAGAAGTTATCCGGTTCAGTTTCTCCATGCAAGCGGTGCGCGATGTGCGTTCACCCCTCGTTCTAAAACCATCCTCCCTGTTCGAGCACTCTCCGCCGACTGCCGAGCTCGCTCAATAGCGCGTTCCGCTTGAATCGCTCTTCCATTTCGCGGGATACGTGTGCGCTCGCGCCTTACCAACCGTTATGCCCCGCGTATCGCGGGAGGAAAGGAAGGCTCGAATGCAAAAAGCCAGTCTCTATGAAGCAATCTTTTGGGTGAACCGAGGGATAGATGAAGCCGTGCGCGGCTTGGAACGACTTAAACGTGTCAAAGACTCGGGCTTAAGTCCCGCGTACTTCGACGAAAAGTTGACGCTGTTTGAAATTCATCGCGCGCTTCTCAACGCTTCCTTCTGCAACAACGTCGAGAGTTGTGAGGTTCGAGACGAAGCTCGTTTTGATAAGAGACATGGTGAATACCGAAAGCAAGCCTTGGATGAAGTGCAGGTTTATCAGGATGTACAGGCCGTCGAGGAGCGCAGGCGAGTGGAGGGACAAGCTCCGAAGATACGGTTCCTTAGCGGAGAAGAACAACGCGAGTGGGAGCGCCAACGTCCGAAATCACCGAACGACAGTGTGTGCCGAGGGGAGGACGATCATGTCTAAGAAGCATAAGGTTGTCTGCGTAGGAGGCGGCCCAATAACCTCAATCAGCGCGAACGAACGCAGGAAGATCGACAAGAGCATAACAAAACACCTCAAGCGGCTACGCAGATGTTACCCCGAGGTCCGCGGGAAGATCGTGGACTTCATCAGCCATTCCCTCGAGGACGGTACGTTGTACTTCACTGTCCGGTTCAAGGATAAGACGGACTTCTCGCTCCGCTACGCCTGCGAGATGTTCGCTGTCGGAGCTGACTTCTGCGATGCGAAAACCGGCGACTTCGAGATGATCCGCGAATATATGAGGCCGATTCCGCGATAAAAGCGAGAAGGGCCAGTGGTATCCGACACGGCGCGTAAGGCCGGTTACCACCGATGATCACGCGCAACATCGGCGTAATGCTTTCGGAGCGGGGGCGCGTTTCCTCCAACGGGCTGGTACCTGGCTCAGTCCGCACGGGCCTATACAGCAAGTTCAAGGAGGACGAGACGTTTCGCAAAAAGGTCGCCGAACAGATAGGGATCGGGTCTGAACTTCCAATTGAAAAGCCCGAACTTGCACCACAAGGGCTGTTGTCACATGTCACGTAAGTGATTCTGATTCAGGAGGTTGGCTTATGCGAGAAGCCTATTCGAACTGACTTGCCGCCTGGGTTGCTTTTACCTTCGTCTGTCTTGCACACTTGCCGGGGCTGTAATACAATTACTCATGAAAAGTCTCACCGTACGATTGCCCGAGCCACTGCTGGCGGACATTGAGGCGGAATCGCGCGGACGGAAGATCTCGAAGTCGGATGTAGTTCGCGAACGGCTCGAGCGTGCGCCGCGCCAGCGGCCTCGCACCGCCTCCCTCACTGCGATCGCCGACCTTATCGGATCGGTGGATGGCCTACCGATCGACCTAACCGCGCGGAAGAAGGAATATTTGCAAGCCACTGGTTATGGCCAGAAACGTCCTCGTTGACGCTGGATTTGTTATAGCGTTGCTTAGCAGTCGTGACGCTCACCACCAATGGGCCGTGACGCAAGCCTCCGAACTGCCTCCGCCTTGGTCCACGTGCGAAGCCGTTCTGTCCGAGGCTTTCCACCTTGTCGGAGAGCTTGGTACCCCCAATCTTGGCGTACTACTTCGCCGCGGCGCTCTGCTGGTCGCGTTCACACTTACCGAGAACGTGGAGCCAGTCGTGAAGCTGATCGAGAAGTATTCCAGCGTTCCCATGGGCTTCGCCGATGCTTGCCTCGTTCGCATGACCGAGATGCTTGCCGATCCCATCATCCTCACGACCGACCAAGATTTCCGAGTTTACCGTCGCCACAGTCGCCAAGTGGTTCCCTGTGTGACTCCCGAGTGATCTTGCCACACAGGAAATCTGACCGGCGAGTCCACCATCCTTTTGGATAGGCAATTGAAGGCTCCCTGGGATGCGTTCGTCGAATACGTTGGCGACTTTCCAGAAAACGGCGGATCCCGTCAGTTGCCGCAGGTTGGAACGGCAACAAAGCTCGCCAAGCGGCAGCAGCTCGATTTCCACTACGGCGTGGGCTTGACCCCGTCTGCAGTGGATCATTTCATCGGGATCGGCTACTCATTTCGATCTCAGGCGTTCGGCCGCGAATGAGGGGTTCCGCGTTCGGATCACGAGCCCAGCCGCTGGTAAGCTCTTTCGAGCGATTCAGACGCTCACCTTCCCATGAGCAACCGTTCCAGTACCGGACCGAGAGCCAAGGCCGGAAGACAGCTCAGGGCCACCATCGCTATCAAGCAGGTCGTGGGCAGCACCCGAACACAAGAGCGTCGGTCGGAAGAGTTCCCGACGAAGAAGCAATGCTCCTCTGACGACCACGGGTTTGTCGTTCTTGAAGACTGCGAGAGCCAAGAGCGTAGCACCGCAGCCAGTCTATTTTTGGCGTGTGTTCAGCTTGTCGAGCGCGCGCTTCAATTCTTCCAGCTTCTGTCCGGCTTCACCGAGCTTGCCTTCCGCCGTCAGGCGCTGGTAGTCGGCTAGGTCTTTGGCGGCTTCAGCGATGAGCGCGCTGCGATCCTCTGCGGGCTGGGGCGACGCGGCGGATGCCGATGTGCTTCGCGACGGCTCCGCGGTGACCGCGCGCGGCGCTCAGCGACGACACTCCTCCGCCAAAAAGAGCCGACATCGCCGACTCGAAGGTTGGTCCGTACGCCAGGCGATCTTGCAGCGCGAGCACGACGAGACGCAACTCCGGCATCGGACTCCGCTCCGCCTGCAGGTAAATCGGTTCCGCATACAACAGCGCGCGACCGGTTGGAATCACCAGCAATGCTCCGCGCCGCACGTGCGAGCCTTGCTGATTCCACAGCGTCAGTTGTCCGGAAAGCTGCGCGTTCTGATCAATTCGCGCTTCGATTTGCAGCGGTCCGTCGACCAGCTTCGTTTTCGGAAAGTTGTAGACTATTGACGTACCGTACTGTGCGCCGTCGCTACGCCCGGCGATCCAGCCGATCAGATTATTTCGGTTGGCCGGAGTGAACGGCAGAATCTCCACGAACTCGACGCCGGCTTCGCCCGGCAGTTTCATCAGCACGAAGTTCGGTTCCATCGCCTGCGTTACTTGCTGACCGCCCTCGCTCATGCCAACTTCGGTGGCGACAGTCCACAGATCCTCACGATTGTAGAACGCTTCGGGATCCGTCATGTGATACAGACCGTAAACTTCGGCCTGCAGTTTGAGCAACAACTCGGGGTAGCGCACGTGTTTGCGCAGTCCTGGCGGCATCATCGCAGCATCCTTGAACAGGCTCGGAAAGATGCGGCAATAGGCAGCAATGATCGGATCATCCGGATCGAACACGTAAAACGTGGTCGTACCATCGTAGGCGTCGACAACCACCTTGACGCTGTTGCGCATGTAGTTGATGAGATTGCTGTCGAGCTGGTAATGGGTCGAGTACGGATAGCTGTCTGAAACTGTGAACGCGTCCATGATCCACGACAGACGACCGTCGTCGCCGAGCACGATGTACGCGTCTGGATCGTAGGTCAGGAACGGCACTAACGTCGAGACGCGATCGCGTATGTTGCGGCGCATTAGCAGGCGGCTATCCTTGTTTACGTCATCGCTGAATGGCAGCTTCGCGAGATCGCTTTGATCGAGTGCGATGATCATTCGGCGCAGGAAGCTACCGAGTGCGATGCCACCGTTGCCTTCGTACGAGGTGAGGTTGTTAGTCGCGCCTTGCGGGTAGTTGAATTCCTGCTGCCGCGTCTTCACATAGACGTCAGTATTGGTCAACTCGCCGAAATAGATCTCTGGACGTGTCACCGCTAGACTACGCACCGTGCTCTGGACCGGCATGTTGCTCAGAATCAACGTGGGCAGTCCTTCCGCCGTGAAACCATTGACCGGGTTCATCGTGATGCCATAGCCATGCGTGTAGATCAGTTTCTCGTTAATCCAATTGCGGCTGCTCTCAGGAAGCTTATCGACGTTCAACTCGCGCGCGGCGAGCATCAGCTCACGAGTCGTGCCGTCGATTTCATAGCGATCGATGTCGATGTCGGGAAAGTCGTAGTAGGTACGAATTTCCTGAATCTGGCGCAGCGTGTCCTGCAACGCATGCCAGTCCCACAGCCGGATGTTTTGAAGGGTAGCCTGATTGTTAGCCGGTTCGGCAGCCTCAACGGTCGTCTCGGCCGGAAACTCGCGCTGCGCGACCCGGTTCAATCCGTAGGCCTGGCGCGTCAAATCGGTGTTGTAGACGATGTAGGGCTTCTCGCGAACCAGTTCATTCGGCTTGACGATAAAGCTGCTGACGTACCAGGCGACTACTTGAACGACGACATAACAGACAGCGGCCGGAAGGATCGCTGCGATCAGCCAGCGACCCCGCGGCACCCGCATAGCGTTGGCGGCTGCGATTATCGCGCCGAGAACAAGCGCTGCGCAGATGACGAGCATCCCGGTGATGGTGACGTGCGCGTCCGTGTAAGTCACACCCCCAAAGATGGTGTGATCGTCGAACAATTGCTCGAACCGCCCGATATAGACGCGCATCGCGAGGATCAGGAACAGAAACACCAACGTGATCGACACTCCTCGCCAAGGTAACGTGACGGTGCGGCTAAGACGTCCGGCGAGCACACGGCTTCCGCCCGTGATGAGGACGAAGAAGACGGCTAATAGACAGGCGATCACGGCTAGCGTAAGCAGCCAGCCGGCGACGAGCTGCCACGCGGGAAGGGCAAACAGGAAGAAGTTCAGCGGCTTGCCAAAAATCGGATCTACGTCGCTGCCGGTTGCACGGGGTGCATACCAAAAGAGCGCGAGCGCCGGCCACTCAGCCATCATGCTGACGCCGCTTGCGGCGGCAATGGCGAGCGAAACGCCGAATGCAATGAGGTGCAGGACAGACTCAACCGGCAGCTTCACCGGTCGTCCGCCGATGAGAATCGTGTGACCGCTCGGCAAATCGGAGAGATGTGCCCGCTTCAGAGCCAGGAAGCAACCGTACAGAATGAGAAATGTGGCCGCTGCAAAGGCGGCGAAGACTCCGCCCTGAATTCTCAGTGTTTTCCAGAATACGTCCCCGTAGCCGAGCGACCTGAACCAGAGCACGTCCACGTAACACGACAACGCGGTCCGACCGCCGAAGAAGATACCCGCAAAGACGGCGAGAATGAGCAGGAAGCGACGGCGACGCCGCGGCGGATACGTCCGCGGATGGTTCGGCGGCCAGTCAATTGATTCGGGCATTGCCCCACACCGTCCTCATTAACTCCATATGGTTATCCGCATGATACTCCCTCCTTGAAATGGAACAACGGTTTCGCTTCGACGAGGCAGCAGGGACGGAGCCGACGCTACTTGCCCACATGCACGGGGTGGCTTACAAGCAATTTCGATTGCTCTAGTTCCTCAGCGTCCAACTGCCCTTTCTTATCCTTGTCGAGCCTGTCGAACTCCGCTTCCATGAAGTTCATCCATTCTTGCTTAGAAATCTTGCCGTTCTTGTCGGTATCTATTAGGAGCAACAGTTGTTCGGCTTGTTCCTCGCCGAGCGCCAGTTTATCCTGCGGTTTCGGAACGGATGCCTTCTGTGCGACCACGGTCCCCACCGTGGCCCAGGTTGCGATGAAAACTGCGATGACCATGATCGTTGATATGATCTTCGTTCGCCTCAACACGATTGACCTCCTTCTGCCCCCGGTAATTCTCTACCGAGTAGAGGACTGCCGAATTCTGGAATGGCTCTCGTGGGTCTACGAATGGACTCGGAACATAAGAAACCAAACTGCATAAAGTTCGTGTGAAGAGTCCATAAGGTTTTCGTAACGATTTTTCTCATCCGATTGCGGGATTTCTTTTATGTGCACTTTACAGACTTCTGTGATGGAATCACTGATGTGGAAGTAGCGAACCTGCTCCGATTCGAAGAGACAAAGGGCTGAGCGGTTACAGGAATGCCAGACTTCTACAGCGCTGCTCAATACTTGCTGTTTCTCGTGATCGTCACCGCCCTGGTGAAGCCCTTGGGCGGCTACATGGAACGGGTTGTTTCCCTGCAGCGCACCGCTCTCGATCGATTATGCCTTCCCGTTGAGCGGCTCATCTATCGCATTACTTTCGTCGATCCCGATGTGGAGATGGCCGGCAAGGAATATGCGACGTGTTTTGTGCTCTTTGGCCTCGCCGGCACGCTCCTGTTGCGTGCCATTCTAAGAATGCAGCAAGTTCTTCCCTGGTTCTTTCCGCAATACCTCACCACCCCACTTTCTCCTGGCTTGGCTCTGAATACGGCGATCAGCTTCTCGACCACCACCACCTGGCAGGCCTATGCCAGAACTCGGACAGCTCGGGCTTCATGGCCGTCCACCTTTTCAGCGGGCCGATGCCCCAGCAAATTCTCGAACCGATTGACCATAAGTCTCAGAAGTTTGTGATGGGGCTCAATACAGAGCGTCCGACACACACGCAGTAGCTGCTTTCTGCGAGGGCCGGAAGTGGTGGCAGTCATCTCTGAGATGATTGTGAGTGGGAAACATTGTCTCCAAGCAGGGAACCGCATAACATACGAATGCCGTGAAAATTCTGCGATGTCTTCTCGTCCTTATATTCTGCGCAGCGCTCCCCACGAGCGCGCAGCAACCAAAATCTCTCTTCTACATGACGCGCGATCCCAATTCCGTCCGCTCTTTCCTCGCCCACGCCAATAAAATAGATACGCTCGTCCCCACCTGGTACTTGGTCGATTCCAACGGCCTGGTTTCGGGTGGCCCCAACCCGGAGGTACTCGCAACCGCGCGCCAAAATCACGTCCCGGTGATGCCCATCGTGGTGGACTTCAATTTCCTGCAGGATGATTTTCACAAGTTGCTCACGAACCCCACCGCGTACCGCCAAATGTTCACGCAACTAATCCAAGCCTGCAAAGCCAACGGCTACACCGGCTTCCAGTTCGACTTTGAAAACGTAAATTGGACCGACCGCGACATTTTCTCGGCGATGGTTGCCGAGGCCGCCACGCTCTTTCACCAAAATAATCTGCAACTCACCATCGCCACGGTTCCCAACGCTCCCGGCGTCGCCGGCGAAACCAACTACTCCGCCTGGATTTACGAAAACTGGCGCGGCGCTTACGATCTAGCCGCTCTCGCCAAATCTGTCGATTTAGTCTGCTTGATGACCTATGACCAGCACACCCGCCTCACCCCGCCCGGCCCCGTGGCCGGTTGGTCCTGGACCGTCAGCAATCTCGACTACGCCCTCAAATTCGTCCCGCGTGAGAAGATTTCGCTCGGCATCCCGCTTTACGGCTACCACTGGTTCGCCGCCGCGCCGCTGCCTCCCAACGCGAAACCCACCGACCGGACGAATCCTTCCGCCGCCTACATCTCCACCGCCGACGCGCTCGACCTCGCCCGCGCCTATGGCGGCCACATCGAATGGGACGCCACCGATCGCACCGCGTATTTCTATTTCTACCGCGACGACGAACGCGAATGGATTTTCTACACCGACGCGCGCACGTTCCGCGAGCGGTACAACCTCGCCAAAGAACGCGGCCTGCAAGGCTTCTGCTCCTGGGTTCTGGGCACCGAAGATCCCGCCATCTGGGACCTTCTGCCGTCACACCCGTAACCACGGCTCGGACGCGGCATGGCCGTCAACCTTGGCGTTGCCCGGCGTGAAGAGGGCACAGCTTACGGGTCACCCGCGCTCAAGGTTCACGGAAAACTCGTGGCATGGGTACCTGCTCATCGTTCGGCCGAGCCGGGTCCACTTGCCGTTCGCGTTGACTTCGACGACCGCGCTGAACTGCTCGCAGCAGACCCGGGACGTCTACCACGTGACGGACCACTATCTCCACTACACCGCCGTGCTGGTTCGCCCTTCCCGCGTCACACCCGCTGTCCAGCGGGACTTGCTCGGCATGGCTCTCAAGTTGGTGACCTCGCATGAGGCAGGCCGTTCGCCATCGCGGAGCCGACGCAAGCCTTGGATCCGACCAATCCCGCGATTGACATACCGCTGAAGATGGACGTGGCGTTGCCATAGCCTTAGGTGAGTTGTACTCGGATGCTGGAGGCGGGTGTGCGCTTTTCAGTGGTTGCGACGATTAGACGATTATGGGATCAAGCGCGGAGCACTACAATACGCATGTCCCGACGCTACGGACACATCGGACAGATCGCCCAACGCCAGGCAATGGACACGCTGGACCGGGTCGCGGTTCAGGGCCATGGGGCACAAAACTGGGCACAGTTTCACAAGCCACCAGCCAACACGCTCCCTAACAGATTGAGAAGG
>CAVRXT010000007.1:0-189357 GCA_963725285.1 uncultured Acidobacteriota bacterium
TGTCGCCCGAGGATGCCGCGATTCTCTCCGATCATCATGAAGCGGCGCGGCTGGCGGTTGACCGGCGGCTGGGGTGGAACGCGGTGCCCAGCAACAATTTCGAGATGCATAAAAACGCAACGGAAGTCGTTCTGGAAGGTATTGGCCAAGGACACGGCGTGGGATTCTGCCAGCGTGGTGCAAGGGCCATGGCCGAGGACGGCGCCGGCTTTCGGATGATCCTTCGACACTATTTTCCAAACACGAGTCTCGGCCAGGTTGACTCGCTCCCGGCGCAGTCCAGCGGTGTAGAGCGCTAGGTGCAGCGCTGTGCACCTGGAGATCAAGTAGGGCGCGAAAGTGCGGGAGCGCTCAGTTCAATTGGTTCGCGGGTAAGACGCGTTATTCCATCGAAGCTGGTCTTTGAATTGGTCCAGGTTGGTCTCCTTGCCGATCCGCAGAAATTCGATTCCGGCGATTTCGGCGAAGTCCTGCAGGTGTCCCGCTCCTAACGCCTGGCTGAATCCGGTGTGGTGCGATCCTCCCGCGTAAATCCATGCGGCCACCGCGGTCTTCAGGTTGGGTCTCGGTATCCACACCGCACGCGCTACCGGCAATGCCGGTAAGGGTTGATCCGGTGGAATCACGTCCACTTCGTTCAAGATCATGCGGAACCGATGGCCCAGGTCCACCAACGCGACGTCGATCGCGGGCCCGGTCCGTGTGTTGAACACCGCGCGCACCGGATCGGCTTTCCCTCCGATCGATAGCGGGTGAATCTCGAGCGTCGGCTTTCCGTCCGCAATCGATGGACATACCTCCAGCATGTGCGCGCCCAGCGCCTTGTGCGGCTCCAAAGTCATAGGTGTAAGCTTCCATGAAGGAAGTTCCTCCCGCGAGGCCGCTGCCCATGACTTTCATCGCGCGCACCAGCGCCGCGGTCTTCCAATCTCCTTCCGCGCCAAACCCGTAACCTTCGGCCATCAACCGTTGCACCGCGATGCCCGGAAGTTGCGCCACGCCATGCAAATCTTCGAACGTGTCGGTAAATGCGTGGAAGTCGCCTGGTTCTAGAAACGCGCGCAGTCCCAGCTCGATCTTGGCCGCGTCCCGCAGCGACTGGCGCTTTTCGCCGCCCGCGCGCAACGCTTTGCTCAAGTCATAGCTCTGCTCGTATTCGGCGATCAGTTTGTCGATCTGCGCGTCGCTGACCTGGTTTACGCTCGCCGCTAAGTCCCCCACGCCGTAACCTTTCACCGAGTATCCGAAGCGAATCTGCGCTTCCACCTTATCGCCCTCGGTGACTGCGACGTCGCGCATGTTGTCGCCGAAACGAGCGATCTTCAGTCCTTGCGCGTCCTGCCATGCGGCGGCGGCGCGGGTCCACCTGCTGATCTCCGCGAGGACCTCGTCATCTTGCCAGAAGCCCACGACCACTTTTCGAGACAAGCCCATGCGGGTGACGATGATAGCCAAACTCGCGATCCCCGTGCGCCGCTTGATTGAGGTTCATGAAATCCATATCGATGGTCGACCACGGAAGGCTGCGGTTGTACTGGGTGTGCAGATGGACGAACGGCTTCTGCAAGGCGCTGAAGACCGGCGATCCACATCTTCGCCGGAGAAAACGTATGCATCCAGGCGATTAGGCCGATGCAGTTCTTGGCGTTGTTGGCTTCCAGGCAGAGATCGGTGATGGCGTCGGCTGAGGTGAGCACCGATTTAAAAACTACGCGGACCGGGATTTGCGCCGGACTGTTCCAGTCCGCTGACGATTTTCCGGGAATGTTCGTCGACCTTGGCGAGCGCCGCGTCACCGTAGAGATGCTGGCTTCCGGTAACAAACCATACTTCCAACTTCTTCAGATCCATCATCGGTCCGTTCCTCTGTTCTTTACCGCGATCTCTTTTTGAGCTTCAGACCGGGTCAACGCTATACGGTCAGACATTCGAAACGACAATTCAAACCCTAGGCGGCCTTGCTGATGAGCCTCAAACGATACGTCTTCTCTGATTTCAGCCATTCTGCAGGCCAAATCTGGCGAAAGGCCGGGCGATGCCGTCGGCGGATGCTCTGGCTTAGCGCAAGACGGGACTTTCATCCACCCAACGGAATCGGGACTCGAGCGATCGAGAACCTTGGGACGTATAACATCGAGAAAACGTCTACCGCAAGCGAATAGTAGGTCTTGCGGGCGGAAAGGCCCGAATTGCGCCTTTCCGTAGTATATGAATACAACCGCAAGGGCGGGAACAACGACCCTAGTGCAGGCCCGCGCGAGCAATTCCGGCCAGTAAAACTGGGCGGGCGATGACGAGTTAGCCTAGCAGTATCAGATGTATACGACGGCATCGCCGTCTATTGCGGCGGCAACCCTACTTGGAATCAGCCATCACCGTTTCCACCAGGTCTCCCAATTGTCTTGCGGTGAAATCGTTTCCTTCGATGTGACTCGCTAATCGGGACCACGGTTTGGAAGGAATACACCGCTCTCAGCCGCCAGCCCGCAAGAGATGCGCCTTGTCTAGTCCGTAAATGCAGCGCTCTACTTCATCCCGTTCCTGGGAGTTCGCTGGGACCACCGGTGGGGACAGCCTGCTCTCGCAAATGCCCATCAACGAGAGGCAGCACTTCAAGCCCCGGAGCAGACTGGACTCCGCCTCTCCGATCGTGTACACCTGCCGGTTGAACCTGTCCACTTCTGCCTGCAGCACCCGCACGTCATTCATTCGCATATCGACGAATGCGTGGTACAGAGAAACATACAGCCGCGGGAAGGCGTTCGCTCCTCCACTGATCGCACCGTGCATGCCGGCGGCAAAGCCATTTGCCAGAAGACCCTCAGGACCAACGAAAATCGCGAAGTCCGGCCGATCGCGAAAAAGCTGCAGCGTGGCTTCAAGAAATTGGAAATCACCCGAGCTGTCTTTGAAACCGATCACCTTCGGCAAATCCGCGCATCGCTTCAAGCTCGCCAGGGTAAAGCGCACCTGCTTCGGATTGGGCACGTTGTAGACATATATCGGAAGAGGGCTGGCCGCCGCGATGCCGGTTATCCATCTCACCAGGTCATCCTGGCTAAGGGGGAAATAATAGGGCGGGGCGGCCACGATCGCATCCGCGCCGGCATCGGCGGCAGCGCCCGCCATCGCCAACGTCTCGGTTAAAGACGTGTCCATCACCGCAACCAGCACGGGAACGCGGCGGTTTACTTGCCGGCAGGTTCTTTGGATCAGCTCTCGACGCAGCCTATAGCTCAGCGACGGTCCTTCGCCGGTGGTTCCGAGCACGAACAGGCCGTGAACTCCTCCGGAGATCATGTGTTCGATCAGCTTTTCCAGGCCGCCGGCATCGAGCTGATCGTCTCCGGCAAGCGGCGTCACCATCGGCGGGATGATGCCCCGCAACACCTTCTGGCCAGCAGCACTCATTTCTCTCCCCAATCCCATCGCATCAATGAGAATGCCGCGGCACCACGCGGCGCAAATCGTGGTAGCTGGTGGCAAATTCCAAACACGCACCGGTCTCCAACTGCCCGGTATTCTCGCGATAGATCTGCTCCCACGGTGAGTTATTCTTCAGCTCCGGAGCTTTCCGGCTGTTGCGGCGCCGCTCAATTTCCTCGGGCGCAAGCACAACGTCTACCTTGCGCTCGTTGAGCGAGACACGAATTTTGTCGCCGGTCTCGAGGATCCCAAGATTTCCACCCACCGCTGCCTCGGGTGAGATATTCAGGATAGACGGACTGTCGGAAGTGCCACTCTGCCGGCCGTCTCCCATGCATGGCAGCATGCGCACTCCCTGTCGCACCAGGTATCCCGGCGGCGTCATATTCACAACCTCGGCCGAGCCGGGATAGCCGATCGGACCTACGTTGCGGATCACCAGGATCGAGTGCTCGTCCACCTGCAAAGATGGGTCTTCGATTCGCTGACGGTAATCTTCAGGTCCCTCGAACACGATCGCTCGAGCTACGAAGGTGCCCTCATTTCCGAGCTCCGACAAATAGCGCTTTCGAAACTCTTGCCCGATGACCGACGTTTTTACCAAAGCCGAATCGAAAAGATTCCCGCTCACTACCAGCAGACCCGCGTTTTCCTTCAACGGCCGGTCGTAGCTGCGGATGGTGCGCGGGTCTTTGCTGCGGGCAGCCTTGCAATTCTCGCCGATCGACTTACCGCTGACGGTCATGGCATCCTCGGCGATTTTCCCTGCCTGCATCAATTCTCCGACCACTGCCGGCACTCCCCCGGCGCGATGATATGCTTCGCTCAAATACTCCCCAGCCGGTTGCACGTTCAGCAAGAGATGAATGTGGTGCCCTACGGTTTCCCAGTCCTTGACGGTGAGTTCCACTCCCATGTGCCTCGCAATCGCGTTGATGTGAGGTGGGCAGTTGGTAGACCCGCCGATTGCGGAATTCACCACAATCGCGTTTTCGAATGCCTGGCGAGTCAGCACCTTACTAGGCGTCAGATCTTCCTCCACCATCCCCACGATGCGTAGCCCGGTGTGGTAGGCCATTCGCGCTCGTTCTGCGTATGGCGCGGGAATCGTTCCGCAGGTTGGCAGCGACATACCCAAAGCCTCGGCTAGGGAATTCATCGAGAGCGCCGTTCCCATTGTGTTGCAATGGCCGGCGCTCGGCACCCCCTCCGCCACCATGTCCACCAGTTGCTCATTCGTAATCTTGCCTTCCGCCAATTGCCTCCGTGCCTCCCACAGCACCATGCCGGTGCCCGCTAATTTGCCGTTCACGTAACCGTCGATCATCGGCCCGCCAGACAGCACGATCGCCGGCAAGTTCACCGTGGCCGCCGCCATCAGGCACGATGGAGTGGTCTTATCGCATCCGGTCATCAGCACCACTCCATCGAACGGATAGCCGACCAGCATTTCCACCAGCCCGAGGTAGGCAAGATTGCGATCCAACGCCGCGGTTGGGCGCCGGGCCGTTTCTTGCAGCGGATGGGTAGGAAATTCCATCGGAACTCCACCCGCATCGCGGATTCCCGCCCGCACCCGTTCCACCAGGGTCAGGTGAATCCGATTGCACGGAGTGACGTCGCTGCCGCTCTGTGCAATTCCAATGATTGGACGTGACGACTGTAATTCTTCGCGGGTAATGCCGTAGTTGCCGAACCGCTCGATGTAGACGGCCATTTCGCGGGGATCGTTGAACCAGAGTTCGCTTCGCAGCTTGGACTTCTTAGCGTTCTTCATCAGGCCTCTTGGGTTTCACGGTATGTTCACTTCGAAAAGTAAAGTGCGTCGGCCAAAGGCACACAGAGGTGGAGGTAAGTTACAACCAGCACGGGGTATTGACGCCGAGACCGCCTAGTTTATCGCCAGCAAGCCTCCGTCAATCACTAAAGACGTTCCGGTAATATAGGCGCCATCGTCGGACGCCAGCAAACGCACGGCCCGCGCGATGTCTTCAGGTGTCGCCAAACGTCCCATCGGAATCTTCGCCACCAATCGCGCTTTCTCTTCCGGATTGTTTTCGAAGTGCGCCTTCAGCAACTGCGTTTCGGTGGCTCCCGGAATGATGCAATTCACTCGGATTCCGTCCGGAGCACAGTCGATCGCCATCGCCCGCATCATCGCGAGTTGGCCCCCTTTGCTCGCGGCGTATGCGGAATAGCCCGGATAACTGTGGAATGCGTGCCCCGACGAAGCGATCAGGATGCAGCCCGATCGTTGGCGGCGCATCACCGGAATTACTTCGCGGCAGCACAGGAAGGTTCCCTTCAGGTTCGCGGAAATAACGCTCTCCCAATCCTCATCGCTGGTTAAGTCCACGGGTTTGATGATCTGGACTGCGGCGTTCGCAAACAAAATATCAATGCGGCCGTATCTCTCAACCGTCTTGGCGACGGCGGCCTTTACTTGTTGGGGGTTGCTTACGTCCACCTGGAGCGCAAGGCCGACTCCACCTGCCCGCTCTATCTCGTTTACCGTGCCCTCCGCCGACTCTCCCTTCCAATCCAGTACCACCACCGCGGCTTTCTCTTGTCCAAACAAGATCGCCGTCGCTCTTCCGATTCCGGAGCCCGCACCGCTGATAATGATGACCCGACCCGCAAACTCGCCCATAAACGTCGACTATTCTTGGTCAGGATGGCACAGGTGTCAAGCCGTTGTCGAAAACGCGCTGAGAATCCGCATGCCGGAACGCATTCCGTAGAGGATTGACAGTACATCGGGCACAATGCGAAAGTGTGTCCGCCCTGGTGCGCTTCCCCCGCTGTGCGGGCCGCGCGATCGATGATGCGGCGAACCGAGCAATCGGAGATGTGCCAATATGCTCATCAAACTGCACCCGCTGGACATCGCTATCGTTGTGGCCTACTTCCTCGCGGTGTTGGGCATCGGATTCAAACTCAGGGGGCGGATGAAGACCTCCTCTGACTTCCTCTTGTCCCAGAAGTCCTTTTCCCACTGGATCACTGGTATCGCCTTCATGTCCGCCAACCTCGGCGCACTCGAAGTCCTGGGCCATACCGCGAACGGGGCGAAATATGGCATGCGCACCAACCATTGGTATTGGGTGGGAGCCGTTCCATCCATGATTTTTCTAGGTCTTTTCATGATTCGCTACTACTACTCGAACGGCATTCGCAGCGTCCCCGAATACCTGCGCCTTCGTTACGACCATCGCGCGCACCTGCTCAACGCCATCAGCTTTGCCATTGTTACCGTACTCATGGCAGGCATCGATATGTTTGCCTTTGCCTTGATATTCAGGACCATGATCGGCTGGCACTTTACCCAGAGCGTCTTGCTGGCCAGTAGTGTGGTGCTTATATTTGTCTTCTGGGGCGGCCTGTCCTCTTCGATCTATAACGAGTTCCTCCAGTTCTTCCTGATCGTTCTGGGTTTCCTTCCCCTTACCTTTCTCGGGCTGCACCACGTAGGCGGGTGGCACAGTCTTATTTCTCAGCTGCCGGAGGGATTCACTCACACCTGGAAAGGGATGGGCGCTCCTTCCGACCCTTTAGGTACGCCCTGGTGGGTCATCGTTTTGGGGCTGGGCCTCTGCTCCTCACCTGCCTATTGGTGTACCGATTTCCTTTTGGTGCAACGGGCCATGGCTGCCAAGAACTTATCTTCGTCCCGCAAGACTCCGTTGGTCGCCGCCGTACCCAAGATGCTTTTCCCGATCATCGTCACCGTGCAGGGCATGCTTGCATTGGCCATCGCCCCCAGCGTTGTGAAGCACGACTACAACCTGGCGCTGCCGGTGATGATGAGCATGTTCTACGGCAAAGGAATGCTGGGCCTGGGAGTCACTGCGCTGCTCGCCAGTTTCATGTCCGGCATGGCTGGAAACATCACCGCTTTCAATACCGTGGTCACCTATGACATCTACCAGACCTATATCCGGAAAAACATGCCGGACCGTCACTACTTAACGGTGGGACGTACCACCACTGTTCTGGGCATCGTGTTCGCCTGCGCGTCATCCTACATCGTGCTCAATTTCAACAACCTCATGGACTATATGCAGCTGATCGGTATCCTCTTCATCTCGCCCTTCTTCGTCGCCTTCTTGGTCGGCATGTTATGGAAGCGCCCGTCACCCTTAGCGGGTTTTTTGAGTATGCTCGGGGGCCTTGCCGGCGCGCTCTTGGAGTACGTGCTCTACCGGCTCCACGTGATCTCGTTTGTTTCCCCCATGGCCGCTAACATCTATATGGCGGTGTGGGGCCTGATCGCCGGCATTATCTTCATCGTGGTGGCCACGTTTTTCACCACTCCCCCCGATCCCGAGAAGTTGAAAGGACTCATCTTTGAGCGTGGGCAGCGCAGTGAAGACCAAGCACTCGAGCCGTGGTATTCGCGGCCCGCGTTTTATGCGCTCATTGTCGGCGCGGTGTTCATCCTGTTGAATGTCGTGTTCTATTGATGCTTCGGAAGGTGCTTGCGCTCTGGCCGTCCACGGGCCGATCCGCGAATCACTTCTTGTGGCTCGCCAGCCGCCGGCGACAAGAATGTTGATCGATCAGTGCCCGCCGATGGAATCGCGGACCGTGCCGTATTTTCCGCCCCAGGTATCGGTCATCTGGCTGCGAATCTCCCACAGCTCCGGAAAAAAGCGGATGCGCATGCCTTCATTCAGCAGTTCGACCGCGCGCCCTTTCAGGGATTTCGCGCCCAATCCGATGGTGCGCATGATCAATTGCATATGCACCGCCCGAAATCGCTGAAAGAGCTCATCGAACTCGGCGAAAGCCTCGGCGACGACGTAAGCGTCGGAATGGGTATATTCAGAGTTGTAGATTTTCTCGACGCTCAAGCCATGCTTGTCCAGGTAGGTGTTTTGGAACGATTGCCAGAGTGGAGTGTGCATGCGCAGTAGCGTTCGGAATCCGGGCGATTCCTGGCCGCTGCCGTTTCCGAGGCGCCCGCGGATTTCCTGATACTCCTTCGGGGACATGGTTTCGAGCAGCGATAATTCGTCGATCATCAGCCGCTGCGCGATGTGAACTCGGCGGAAGAGGGTGAGGATTCGGTTCGTATTCTCCTGTTGGATGTAATCGTCGATGTCCAGGAGGGTGTAGCCGATTAGTTTCATCCACATCTCTTCCACCTGGTGGACCACTTGGAATTGCAGTTCGTCCGGGTTGCAGAATTCCTTAAAATCCTTCTGGCAGGAGAGCAGCGCTTTGGTGTTCAAGTACAGTTCGTAATCGAGCGTACCCTCGCCATTCATGATCGAATAAAAGAATTCCCGATCCATTGCGGCCCTCCCTCCAAAAACGTCGCAAACCTTTTCTTCCTCTTGCTCTTACTATTGCTGAAGGCGGCACACAAAAGCGCGTTCCTAGTCGGGGACCACCGCGGTGACGTCGATCTCCACGCGCGCTTGATCCTCGATCAAACCGACCACCTGCACGGCGGTCATCGCCGGATAATGCCGTCCGATGATTTCGCGATAGACGACGCCAACCTGCTCGTACGCACGGATGTACTCGTTCTTGTCCACCACAAACCAAGTCATACGCACGATATGTTCGGGCTTGGCCCCCGCTTCCGCAAGCACCAACACCGCATTTTGCAATGCCTGGCGCACCTGCCCGACAAAATCCTGTGCGACGAATTTCTCTTGGGCATCCCAGCCGATCATGCCGCTCACAAAGACAAAACGCCCGCTCGCCTCTACGCCGTTCGAATACCCTCTCGGCCGCTTCCAATCCGCTGGCTGGAGATGTTTCATGGCCTCTCTCTTCATTGTTCCGCGTGGAACAATTCTGAATCACTCGCCCGTTTCAAACACCGCGATCCGCGCCCGTAAATCATCCGGCAGAGCAATCGCCTGGTTCACTTTCCTATCGACCAGGACCAGAACAACCTTGCCGCGCACCCGGTCCGCGCCGCCCGGCGCTGGTCCTTGCAGCAGAATGTCTAGATGGAACGAAGTGGTGCCGACCTTGCGCACGGAAAGCGTGGCGGAGAGCACTTCGCCGAAACGGCTGGGGGCGATGAAATCCACCTCCAGGTGAACCGTCGGCAATCCCCAGCCGCACGTGTTAATAATTTCTGGGAAAGAAAAGTGCAACTCTTCCGCGAACCAGTCTTCCACCAGATTGTTGAATATTTCCAGGTACCTGGGATAGAAAACGATGCCCGCCGGATCGCAATCCGCGAAACGTACCGGGACTTGTGCGCGATACGGCGAGGTTTTAGCGAGGCGGCGTTCAGTCAAGCGGGCGCTCGCTTTCTTTAAACATCTTCAGGATGCCACGTGCAATGATGAGTTGCTGGACCTCGGTGGCGCCCTCATAGATTCGTAGCGGGCGAATTTCGCGGTAAAGACGTTCAACCGTCGAACCGCTCACAACTCCAAGCGCGCCGAAAATCTGCACTGCCCGATCGATGACCCGCTGAGCCGTCTCGGTCGCGGTCATCTTGGCCATCGCCGCCTCCACCGTTACGGTCCGGCCTTGGTCGCGCAGCCACGCCGCACGATAAGTCAGGAGAGCGGCAGCGTCGATATCATTGGCCATGCTAGCTAGACTGCCCTGCGTTACCTGGAAGTCCGCCAGCGTCTGTCCAAACATCTTGCGCGAAATGGCGCGGCGCAACGATTCTTCCATCGCGCGCCGTGCGAAACCAAGAGCTGCGGCGGCCACCGAGGTGCGAAAGACGTCGAGGGTCGCCATCGCCACTTGAAAACCCTGGCCTGGCGCACCCAGCCTTTGCAAATCAGGGATGCGGCAATCCTTGAGGGTAAGACGAGCGAGCGGGTGAGGAGCGATCACTTCGATCCGTTCGGCGATTTCAAATCCAGGTGTAGCAGCATCGACGATGAATGCGGTGATCCCCCGAGATCCCTGCGCTTCCCCGGTTCGCGCAAATAAAACATAGAAGTCGGCGATGCCGCCATTGGAGATCCAGGTCTTTTCACCATTCAAGATATAAGCGTCGCCATCGCGGTGCGCTGCGCATTGCAGAGCCGCGACGTCGGAGCCCGCGTCCATCTCCGATAGAGCGAACGCGGCGATGGCCGAGCCCTTCACCACACTGGGCAAGTACTGCTGCTTCTGAGCAGGAGTACCGAAAAGCGTGATTGCCCCGGAACCAAGCCCCTGCATGGCAAACGCAAAATCGGCAAGACCAGAGTGCCGCGCAAGGGTTTCCCGAATCAGGCAAATTGCCCGGGTGTCGATGGCCTCAGCGAATGCACCGTAAGTGACGCCGCCAACCGCATGCCTAAGCCACCCGCCTTCACCGAGTTGCCCTACCAACGTGCGGCATGCCGCGTCCATGTCCTTTGGGTGTTCCCCATGCAGATGAACGCTAGCCCATCGTTCTAGTTCCACCGCCAGCGCACGGTGGCGTGGCTCAAGGAACGGCCACTCCAAGTGATCGTGGTGAGCCATTCTCAATTTCCTTCGAACTCAGGTTTCTGTTTCTCAACGAAGGCATGATAAGCGCGGTGAAAATCATTGGTCGCCATGCAGATCGCCTGGGCCTGAGCCTCGGCTTCGATGGCCTCGTCGACGCCCATGTTCCACTCTTGTTGCAACATTTTCTTGGTCATGCCATGAGCAAATGTGGGGCCGGAGGCCAGCTCCGCCGCGAAGTTCAAAGCTTCCGGCCGCAGCATTTCCGGCGCGAGAAGACGGTTCAGAAATCCCCAACGCTCCGCTTCTTCGCCGCTCATCATACGGCCGGTGAGCAGCAGCTCCGTCGCTCGACCCTGACCGATAACCCGCGGCAGGAGCGCGCATGCGCCCATATCGCAGCCGGCCAGGCCCACGCGAGTAAACAGAAAAGCGATTTTGCTGCGCGCCGTTCCCAGACGAATATCCGACGCCAGCGCCAATATCGCGCCGGCGCCGGCGCAGATGCCATCGATCGCGGCGACGATCGGCTGCGGACAGGCGCGCATAGCCCTGACGAGGTTTCCGGTCAAACGCGTGAATTCCAGCAGGCCCGGCATGTCCAGCTGGGTGAGCGGACCGATGATTTCATGCACGTCGCCGCCCGAGCAGAAGTTTTCTCCGGCCCCGGAGAGCACGACGGCCTTGATATCCGGCGCCTGGCACATCGCGCGAAAGAGATCGTGCAGTTCAACATACGAATCGAAAGTGAGAGGGTTCTTGCGTTCCGGCCGGTTGAGAGTGATTGAGGCGGTCTTGCCTTTCACCTCATACAAGAAGTGCCGCGCTCGGTAGCCAGCAAGGGGATTGCTAGCGATCGGTAACTGGTGGGGTTCTCCGGGACGATATCGCATCAGCTTTTCCTATCGATCGGAGTGAGCCTGCGCTTCACCGTCGCCGCCGCAGGCGTGCTACAGTGTTGTTTCAATTTCTGCAGCATTCCCAGCATGGTTTGCTGGTCTTCCTGGCTGAGTCCCCCTAAGAGTTCCACAATCCATTGCTCGTGATGAGCCGCCATTCTGCGGAAGCGCTTGAGTCCAGCCTCGGTCAGCTTCACGGTGATCGCGCGGCGGTCGTCGGGATCCAGGATTCGCAGCACCAGGCCCTCTTGTTCGAGCTGATCGGTTATTCCAGTGACATTGCCCCCGGAAACCATCAGCCGCTTAGAGAGTTCGCTCATGCGCAGGCCAGCCGGGCGGCGCTCGAGCTGCGCCATCAAGTCGAACCGCGGCAAAGTGGTCGCAAAATCTTGGCGCAGCCTGCTGCGCACATGGGTCTCGACGCGCATGGTGCAAGACAGCAGGCGAAGCCACAGGCGCAATGCCTGATGATCATTCTTGGTCGCGCGCGTCTCCAGATCGAGAAACACCGCGCTCGCGGCGCCCAGATCGGAACCGTTTTTCCTTAGCGCTGATGAAGTTTCCATTTTCCCCTCACGTCAATTCGCCGCCCGACACCGAGATGGCTTGCCCGGTAACGGCTGCGCTTCCCGGCAAACACAGCCAAGCAACGGCATTCGCCACTTCCTCTGGTTTAATTAAGCGCTTCTGTGGATTCCGCGAAACTAATTCCGCCAACGCTTGCTCCGGCGTACGGCCGGTCTTCGCCACGATGGTGGCGACACTTTCCGTGACCATGTCGGATTCGGTGTAGCCTGGGCAAACCGCGTTCACCGTCACCCCTTTGGCCGCAACTTCCATAGCCAGAGCGCGGGTCAAGCCGATCACTCCATGTTTGGAGGCGCAATACGCTGAGACGTAGGCGTAGCCCGCCAGGCCAGCAGTACTTGCGATGTTAACGACGCGTCCCCAGCGCGCAGCTAACATGTCCGGCAACGCGGCCTGACTGCAGTGGAAGGCACCATCCAAATTAATCGACATCATTCGGCGCCACAGCGCGATATCCGTTTTTAAGAAAGGCGCGGAAGTCGCTTGCCCGGCGTTGTTGACGAGGATTTCGATTTTGCCGAAGCGCGAACGAGACGTTTCGAAAGCTTGGCCAACGGCTGCAGCGTCGCCGACGTCCGCCGGGAGGTAATTGAGCTCGCGGATTTTCGCGATGTCCAGATCGGCATCCGTGGGAGCAGCAACATTGCGGCCCAGCATCGTAACGCGCGCCCCATGGGCCAGCAAAACATGTGTGATTGCCGCGCCGATTCCGCGAGCGCCGCCGGTGACCAGGGCATGCTTGCCCGCAAGAAGCTGTGGCAGCGGGTTTTCCGAGGCTCCGCTCATGCTTGTACCAGAAGCAATGCACGTGCCATGTTTCGCTCCAACTGCGTTTTACCCGACAAGTATTGATCGGGCCATCGAACGTCGGTATATCCCTGCTTGGCCGCTTCATGAAAAGTCCACGCCGGATCCGCAAGATGAGGGCGGGCAATCGCGCAAAGGTCCGCGCGGCCAGCGGCGATGATGGTGTTCACATGATCGCCTTCGAAGATATTTCCGACGGCGATAGTCGGAATACCCACCTCGTTGCGGATGCGATCGGAGAACGGCACTTGGAACATGCGCCCGTATACCGGCTTTTCCGCCCTACTCACCTGTCCGGAGGAGCAATCAATCAGGTCCGCTCCGGCAGCGCAGAAAAGGCGCGCCACTTCCGTTGCGTCCTCCGGCGTAATGCCTCCGGGGACCCAATCGTTGGCGGAAATCCGCACGCTCATCGGCTGGTCGGAGGGCCACGCCTGGCGCATGGCCTTGAAAACCTCAAGCGGATAGCGGCAGCGATTTTCGAGCGAGCCACCGTACTCGTCGGTGCGAATGTTGGTTAGCGGCGAGATGAAGCTCGAGAGCAAGTAGCCGTGAGCGCAATGAACCTCCAACCAGTCAAATCCGGCGGCCGCGCCGCGCTTGGTCGCGGCGACAAAATCCGCCAGGATGCGATCCATGTCCGCTCGGGTGGCTTCGCGCGGCGTCTGCGAGACTTCGTCGATGTAAGGCAACGGCGACGCCGATACCAGCGGCCAATTCCCAGATTCCAGCGGTTGATCGATTCCTTCCCATCCGCGGCGCGTCGATCCCTTGCGGCCGGAATGGCCGAGCTGCAAGGCCATCTTGGCGTCGGCGTAGGTGTGAACGTAATTCACGACGCGCTTCCATGCTCTCATCTGATCGTCGTTCCACATACCCAGGCAGGCCGGCGTTATTCGCGCGTCTGGCGAAACGCAGGTCATCTCGGTAAAAACCATGGCGGCGCCACCCATGGCCCTTGCGCCGAAGTGGACCAGATGGAAATCGTTGGGCACGCCGTCGTCGGCCATGTAGGTGGCCATGGGCGATACGATCACCCGGTTTTTTAGAGAAACTCCACGTACCGAAAAAGTGGTGAACATCGGGGGAATGGCGCGATCGATGCCGCTGCGAGCGGCAAACCATTTCTCCACGCCGTTCACATACTGGGAGTCTCGCAGCTTGAGATTTTGGTGGCCGATACGCTGGCTGCCGGTAAGCAGGCTGTAAGTGAATTGCTCCGGCTCGAGATGAACGTAACGCTCCACCTGCTCAAACCATTCCATTCGATTGCGAGCCGCGCTTTGCAGTTTGAGCGCTTCGGTTTCTCGTTCGTCTTGATAGCGTTGCAGTGCATCGGAGACCGGTCCGCTATGACCGAGCAACACCCGGGCCAGAGACATGGAATCTTCCATCGCCAGTTTGGTGCCGGAGCCGATCGAGAAGTGAGCGGTGTGAGCCGCATCACCGATTAGAACGATGTTCTTGTGATGCCACCTCTCGCACAACACCCGGTTGAATTTGAGCCACACCGCGGAGCCGGTGAGATGCTTGGCGTTAGAAATCAGCGGGTTGCCGTCCAGCCGCTCCGCGAATAGTTTCTCGCACCAGGCGACAGATTGCGCCTGGTCCATTTTGTCGATGCCGGCCTTGCGCCAATTTTCTTCAGGGGTTTCGACGATAAAGGTCGACCAATCCTCATCGAATCGGTAGGCGTGCAAGTTGAACCAGCCCCATTCGGTTTCTTTGAAATCAAACGTGAAGGCATCTAGTTTCTTTCTGCTGCCTAGCCAAATGAAACGATTCTTCCGGACCTGAATATTGGGCTTCAGGAACTCTTCGAACTTCCTTCGGGTAATCGATGCGGCACCGTCGGAAGCGATCACCAAGTCGTTCTCGCGGGAATACTGTTCTGGATCGGTGACCTCGGTTTCAAACACCAGCTTTACGCCCAGGCCGGCAGCGCGCTGCTGGAGAATTTGTAACAACTTCATTCGCGCAATGCCGCAAAATCCGTGACCGCCTGAGGTGAACTTGCGCCCTTTGAAATAGACGTCGATATCGTCCCAGTGTCGGAAAGATTCGGTGATTTCGGCGTGCGTCTCTGGATCAGCATCTCGAAAGCCGCCCATGGTTTTGTCGGAAAATACGACCCCCCAGCCGAAAGTGCTGTCGGGGCGGTTGCGCTCGACGACGGTGATGTCCCACGAGGGGCTGGACTTTTTTGCGAGGATCGAGAAATAAAGTCCTGCCGGCCCGCCTCCCAGGCAAACGATTTTCATTGCCCCTCTCCTAGCCTGGTGGGTAAACGTCTCAACGCAGCGATGCTCGCCGTGTTCAGAGTCATGCGGGCAGCTCGCGCAGTGCTTCCGCTAATTTTTGCCCGGTATCGTCGGCCAATGCGGCTTCGCGGAGCCTCTTCAATGATTCGGCGGCATTCTCGCTGCGACCGACTTTCCGAAGCGCGGTCAATATCTCGCCGAAGTGTTTCCGTCCCCGGATGTGCGTCTCGCCGTAGCCTTTCACGATCGTAGGACACTGCGCCAGTTCCACTGCCAGCGGATAATTCTGCCGCGCGATCGCCACAACCTGCGCTAACCAAAGAGCGATCACTTTGGATTCTTCCTGGAAGCGCAACGACGCGCGCCGCCAAGGCCGCATGGCCGCCAGCACGTATAGCTGTAGAAACCCCCGCAAAGAAGTGGTCTGCACCACTCGGCCATGCTGCGTGAAACGCTGGACTACGTCGCGGGCCCAACGGGAGTTCAACAGCCAGCGGCCGAGCCTTGCGGGGAGGATGTCGGAAATCTCTTCGATTCCGGGATAAAGAAACTCGTTAATTTGCACCAATTGCGCAGCGCTAGCTTGCGATTCTTCGCGCACACGTTCGAATCGTGCGCGGCGCGTTTTCAGATCGGCGACTCGGACCGCATCTTCATAGGACATCCAAAGCGCAAGGTAACGGCCGGTTTCGCGCAACAAAGCCAGGTCACCGTTACCGTGCCGCGAGTCCAAGTCTCGTATCGCTTGCAACTCATTCACATAGGCGGTGGCGTAGTCGACATCCTGATAATCAGCAAGGCGCTGGATGCCCGCCAATAGAATCGAGCGGCTGGCCGGCGGGAAATCGGCGTCGATCCTCGCCGCAAGTTCTCTCAGCCGAGGTCCGACGGCGGGCGCCTTTCCGGCGTGCGCGATAGTCGCTGCAGCCTGCCCGGAAGCGGCGTTGAAGGCCGCGGCGAAACCGGCGAGGCTTGACTCGACTCCCACTCCCGCCCTCTGAATCGCATCCTCGAATTCTTTCCGGTCGAAAGGTAATGCGCCGCTGCGGGCCAGTGCGCCAAACAAAGCCGCACTGATCACGCTGCCGTTTTCCGCGGCCAGTCGCGCAAAATCGTGGTGCACAAACACCTTCGCCGCGGTGCGGCCTGCTTCGATTAATTTCGGTGCGTCAATCTGACCATCGCCAAGGGCGGTCTTTTCGATCATCGAATAGACGCGGTGCGTGGACGCGATCAACGTGGTTCGATCCGGGGTCACCAGCCCGCGCTGGATGGCGCGGCCGGCTTCCATCAATTCGGAGGCCAGCACGATGTCGAGCTCTCCCGGAACCGGCATCAACGCCAGCACCGGTTGCCTGCCAGCTTCCCGGGCCGCAGCCTCGGGAAAGATCTCTATGTAATAGATGGTGGTACCCGTTCGCTGAGCGACCCCTGGCACCGACGTGGTTTGCGCAAGGTAGCCGGCGTGTTCGGCCAGATCGACAATCCAATCGGCCAGCACACCGCCGCCCTCGCCACCCATTGCGACGACGGCGATGGTGATCGCGCGAGCCGCGCGAAAATCGCTGTTTGCACTTGGCAATCGTGCCGTGGAAGCTGTGTTCATTTAAGTCAGGCGGTTATGCCCGCGAGGCGGCGATCGGATCTCCGCTGCAACAACCCTATGATGCTGCTTCGGATGCGCGCTCGAAAAGCATCGAACCCAGTTGGATTGGAAATTACTTCCGCGCGGAAAAAGGACGGACATAATCTCGCCGCATGCGCCACCTCACCGCACAGGCCGCATCCCACACAACTCTCCAGCACCGTGGCTACCGGATCTTTTCGCAGCGGATCGGGATTGGGCATGATCGAGAGGGAAGGGCAACCGGAGAGGCGAATACAGGAATGGTCGCCGGTGCAGGTGTCTGCGTCGACCCCGAATTTCTCGCGCACCACCCGCTGGCCCTCTTTCTGCATCTTGCTCATCAGCGGTTTCACACGGCGCTGCTTGTTCAAGGTGCACTCACTCTGTGCGACGATCACCTTGGGACCTTTTTCCTTCGTGGTGAGCGCTTCCTTGAGAACGCCGCACATCGCGGCCAAGTCATAGGTGCGAGTGATCGTTCTTACCCACTTCACCCCCACGCCCCGCACCGCGTCCGCGATGGAAAGCTTGGTGGTGCGGATCGGATTGCTGGCCGCTGAAGACAAGATGTCTTGCCCGCCGGTGGCCGCGGTGTAGCTGTTATCCACCACAATCAATACGCTATCGCTTTGGTTGAACACCGCGTTGCCGACGCCGCTCGTGAGACCGTTGTGCCAAAATCCCCCGTCCCCCATGAAACTGATGGTGCGCCGGTTGGTTTCCTTGGTATTGAAAGCGGCAGCGCTGGCCCACCCCAGACCGTATCCCATGGTGGTCGCTCCAATATTGAAGGGAGGCAGCGTCGAGAAGAGGTGACAACCGATGTCGCAGCTAACGTGATGAGAGCCGAGTTCCCGTTCGACCAACTTCATCGCCGTAAAAATCGGCCGCTCCGGACAACCAGTACAGAAGGATGGAGGCCGGGGATGAATCTGGCCATTGGCGTCGAACACCGGCAGCACCTTGGTCGCTGCGGGTGGTCGGACGACCGCGGGCAAATTCTCCCGATCGATTAATTCGGGAGCATGCTGCTCGATGAATTTCAGGATGCCCCGGACCACCACCGCGCCGGTATACTCGCCGGCCATCGGAAGCATGCCTTTGCCATGCACATTGGTCTGCACGTCGGCTTTACGCAATATCGCGTGCAGGTTCTGCTCGATGAAGTCGGGTTGCCCCTCTTCAATCAGCAGCACGGCGCGTTTGCCGATGCAGAAGCGCTTAATTTCGTCATCAACGAGAGGGTAGGTGACGTTCAAGACGTAGAGCGGAATTTTGCTGTCGCCGAAAGCGTCGGAAAGACCCAGAAGTTCGAGGGCTCTCACCGTGCTGTTGTACATTCCGCCTTGCAGGATGATGCCAAAATCCCGAGTGCCGTCGGAGAAAAATTCGTTCAGGGCGTTTTTCTGGATGAATTCCAGCGCCGCAGGCCACCGTTTCTGAATTTTTTCGTGTTCGTGCAGGAAACTGCCCGGCGGCAGCACGACGCGGCTGGCATCCCGCGAAGGATTTTCCATCGCTTGCTTCAGCGTAAACGGAGCGCGCACATTATTCTTGGCGATGAAGCTTCCATGCACGTGGCAGGCGCGAATCCGCAGTTCCAACATCACCGGGGTGTTGCTGGCCTCGGAGAGGGCGAAGCCCTGCTCCACTGCATTTACGATGGAAGGCAAATTGGGGCGCGGATCCAGGAGCCACATCTGGGATTTCATGGCGAACGCGTGCGAGCGTTCCTGCATGATGCTGGAGCCTTCGCCGTAATCCTCGCCAACGATAATCAGCGCCCCGCCAAGCACTCCGCCCGAGGCAAGATTGGCCAGCGCATCGGAGGCTACATTGGTGCCAACCGTAGATTTGAAAGTCACCGCGCCGCGCAGGGGATAATTGACGGACGCAGCCAAGGTAGCTGCCGCGGTAGCTTCGGAGGCGCTGTGCTCGAAACGCACGCCCAGCTCTTCCAAAATGGGGTTGGCGTCGGTCAGCACATCCATTAGGTGCGAAATCGGCGCGCCTTGATAACCCGCCACGTAGGACACGCCGGACTGCAAAAGGGCTTTGGTTACGGCGAGGATTCCCTCGCCGCGAAATTCCTGGCCTTCACCGAGATAAAGTTTCTGAACTTCTTTGTGGAAGAATCGTTCCGCCATCTTTGCCACCTTCCGCGGCCATAGAATGGAGCGTCGGAATCTGCCAACCGCACGCCACCACCATGGAGCGGCGAAGACCGGTCCAACAAAGATTAGGCCTAAACAATTTATGTGTCAAATGAATCTGGGCTTATCCCGCCGTAAGCAGGGCCAACACCCGGCAAGGACTGCCGGAGCCTTGGACGATCTTCAGCGGGGTGGTGATTAAAAGCGAGCCTTTCGGCGGGAGTTGGTCCAAATTAACCAAGCTGGCCAAGCCAAACTTTCCGCTCCCATGCATGATCGTGTGGCACGGGAATGGGGGAGTAAATTTGAATGCTTGTCCGGCATCCGTTCCCACCCCTTCCGAGCCCCAACCGATCACATCGCGTTGTTTCGCCAGGAAGGGAATTAGATCGGGATGCGGTCCCGGCACGTGAGAGCCATCCTCTTTAATATTAAGGAAGGCGGCGGGATCCTTGCGCTTGGACCAGTCGGTGCGCATCAGCACCCACGAGCCGGGCTCGATGCGCCCGTGCTTTTCTTCCCAGGCTTCGACGTGTTGCGGCGTCAATAGGAAGTCTGCGTCAGCGGCAACCTCGCGAGAAACGTCGATCACGCAGGCGGGAGCGAAAAAGTTTTCTACGGGAATGGTGTCCGTTGCGTTTTGTGGGAAGTCTTTGCCGGTCACCCAGTGGATCGGCGCGTCAAAGTGCGTTCCGGTGTGCTCGCCGCAAGAAAAATTGTTCCAGTACCATGCCGGCCCGCGGCTATCGTACTTGGAAATTTCCTCCAGGCGGAAGGGCCATGATTTTCCGAAGTCCGGGGGAAGTTGAATTACCGCGGTATTGGCGTCCAGCGGCTGACTTAGGTCAACTACCCGGATTTCCTTTTTAGCAAGAGCTCGAGCAAATTCCGTCAGAATGTTTTCCGGCATGGCTATGCTCCCAGTGCAAAAGTGCCCACTAAATTTCACATCATCTGAAAGTAACAACAGGCTGCTCAGTGCCTCGGTTGTGGCCCAGCCAACCTGGCTGTGGGAGCCCAATCGTCGCCTCGGAAGCGGATACAAAAAGCGGGAACCCGGCTAGCTGCCATACAGAGTGAAGCCGGTGAGGCCGAGAACCTTATCCTTCGATTGAACGATGTGCTCGTACATCCGCTGTCGAGCGCGCTCGGGATCTCGCTCTTGAATCGCTTTGAGAATCTCACGGTGTTCGCGCGCCGGCACTTCGCCGTAATAGTTGATATCGATTGCGGCGAACATGATCCGCTCCATCTGCGAGCGAGCTTCACTTACCGCCTGCAAGAGCATCTGGTTTCGCGATAGGCGCGCGATGGAAGTGTGAAATAAAGTGTCGGCCTCGATGAAACGGATACAACTTTCCCGGTCGTCGGGACGGCAGGTGATTTCTGAAAGCTCGGAGAGCTTCTGAAATAGAGCGGAATCGGCGGGCTTGTGGGCAGCCAGTTCCGCTGCAGCGCACTCTACCGCGGAGCGGAATTCGTAAATGTCGTTGAGCACCTGCACGGTGATCTGCGCTACGAAATAGCCGCGGTTCGGAACAATTCGAAGCAGGCGCTCGTTTTGTAAGCGAACCGCGGCCTCGCGCACCGGGGTGCGGCTGCCCTTGTACCGCTCGGCCAGATCCTTCTCACTCAGCGCTTCGCCTGGCTGATAAACAGCGTGAATAATGTCGCGTTTGAACGCCCGGTAAACTCTCTCGCTGAGCGTCGCCACCGAGCCTTGGCCCGGAGACCACGGTGCGATCGAGGGCGATGCTTTCACCTGCAAGGACCGCCTGCTTCGAGTGGCCATCTTGGAATTGCCCTCCGCGCGATACCGCAGTCTAGCACTTTTCCAGAGATTTTCTAGCGCTGTGAAGTCGTATACCGTGGACATACAAAATATATCCACTTGACATGTCAGATTCCTCCAGTGTACCGTTTGCCCGGCACCGGCAGAATTGTGCGTACTGGATGCGGCGCCCCCCGCTGGAATCGCCGAGAACCTCGCCGATCGGATAGCCGCGGGCCAGAAACGAGTCAACCGAGATGCCATCTTCCTTTCCCATTGATGCGGTGCGCGCCGCGTTCCCTGCGCTCCGCCAACCTCCTCCCTTCATTTTTTTCGACAATGCCGCGGGCGCGCAGATTCCTCAAATTGTCTTTGACGCGGTGAACCGCCACCTGCTCGAGTGTAATGTCCAGCGCGGCGGGCGTTATGCCAAGAGTCAGGAAGTGGATGCCACTGTCGCCCGCGCCCGGCAAAGCGTGGCGGACCTGCTGAACGCTCGGGATCCCCGGGAAGTGGCTTTCGGAATGAACGCCACGTCTTTCATTCGCCTGGTCAGCCTGGCGATCGCCCAGATTCTCGGCGACCGCAATGAAATCGTGATAACCGACATGGACCACGAAGCCAACGTGGCCACTTGGCTCGCCCTGGAGCGCGAGGGCGCCAAATTCAAATGGTGGCGGATGCGCAGCGACGGAAATCTGCACCCCGACGACCTCGTCCCGCTGCTCTCTTCGCGCACCCGCCTGATTGCTTGCACCGCTACTTCCAACGCACTCGGTTCGATTGTGGATGTGCGCGCCATCGCCGATTTGGTTCACGCCGTCGGCGCCGAGCTGTTCCTCGACTGCGTGCACTACCCGCCGCATGGGCCGGTGGACGTGCAAGCTTGGGACTGCGACTATCTGGTTTGCTCCGGGTATAAAATTTTCGCGCCGCACATGGGATTTCTTTGGGGCCGCCTCGAACTTCTCGAGAAGCTCCCGACATTCCGCGAGGATTTCATTCCGAATGAACCGCCCCTCAAAATCGAAGCGGGGACGTTCGTTTACGAAAATGTGGCGGGAATGGACGCGGCAATCACATATCTGGAGAGCCTGGGGAAACCCTTCGGCGGCACGAATCCTTCCGGCCCGCGCCGCGCGAACCTGCTGCGGGCCATGAACGCCATTCGAGAATATGAGAAAGGCCTTTCGCTCGAGCTATTGAAGGTCTTTGATGAATGCGGCGCCACGATCTACGGAATCGCCGAAAAGGACCGAATCGAACAGCGTGTTCCCACGTTTTGCTTCAATCTTGGTAAAATTCCTCCTGCCCGTGTTACCGAAGAGCTGGCTCGCGCGGGGATCGGGGTGCGCGATGGGCACATGTACTCGCCGCGCCTGATGCACCGCCTGGAATTGACCCAGGAAAGCGGCGCCGTTCGCGTTTCGTTGGTGCACTACAACACCATCGAAGAGGTCCATCGTTTTGCGAATGTGCTGCGCGATTTGAGCAAAAATGGCTGACGCCTCCGAAACGCAAAACCCGCACGGCCCGCGGGCAGAGAACGCCCAAGAGCCCGGCGCGTCGGGGCCAAGCAATGAACTCCGCAGGCGGTTGAGCCAGCGTCAACTCACCATGTTGGCGATTGGCGGCGCCATCGGCGTCGGCCTATTTCTCGGCAGCGGCTATACCGTTCGCCTCGCTGGTCCGGGAGTCATCGTCACGTATTTGCTGGGTGCGATCATCGCGCTCATCATTTCCTACTCTCTCGCTGAGATGGCCGTGGTTCATCCCGTGGCTGGATCGTTTGGCGTGTACGCCGAAACTTACTTGAGCCGCTGGGCGGGTTTTGCGGTACGCACCACTTACGGCTTGGTGCAGATCATCGCGATCGGCGCGGAGGTGACCGCGGTCGCCATCTATTTCACGTTCTGGTTTCCCAGCGTGCCGCAATGGACGTGGGTACTGGCGGTATCGATCGGACTCGTGGCCATCAACACATTGCAGGTGGGAAGATTCGGCGAGATCGAGTATTGGTTCGCGCTGATCAAAGTGGTCGCCATTCTTACGTTCATCGCAGTGGGTGGCGCGCTGATCTTCGGAATCGGGACCAAGCAAGCGGTGGGCCTATCGAACCTGACCGCCAATGGCGGGTTCTTGCCCCACGGTTGGACCGGCGTTTGGCTCGCGTTAACCCTGGTGGTTACCAGCTACATGGGCGTCGAAGCGATCGCGGTTACCGCCGGTGAAGCCGAAAAGCCGGAAGAATCCATTCCCCGAGCCATGCGCACGATCGTCTACCGCCTGATTATCTTCTATGTGCTGGCCATCACCATCATGTTGGCGATGACGCCGTGGAACCAAGCCGGGAGCGGCAATGGCCTCAACGCCAGCCCGTTCGTGCAGGCATTTTCAGCCGCCGGGATTCCCTACGCCGCCGGGATCATGAATGCCGTGGTGATCACCGCGGCGCTTTCCAGTTCCAACACCGACTTATACCTCACCACGCGCATGCTCTATTCCCTCGCACGCGGGCGATTCCTTCCGCCGTGGTTCGGCACACTGAGCAAAAACGGCGTGCCTAACCGGGCGCTGGGGGTTTCCACCGCCGGGATGGCGGCGGCAATTCTTCTGGCAATTTACGCGCCCAGCAAAGCCTTCCTCGCTCTTTACGGAGTTGCGGTGGCTGGAATGTTTTTCGTGTGGATCGTCATTCTGCTCACCCACATGGCCTTCCGTCGCGCCCTTGGACCGCAGCGAATCGCGCGCCTTCCCATGCGCCTGCGTTGGTATCCATACTCTTCGATTCTCGGTATCCTAGCGCTCCTGGGAATCACGGTGAGCACCTTTTTCGTCGACGGATTGCAATACACGGTCCCGTGTTTCATTCCCTTCCTAATCGTCATCTCGCTGGCCTACTGGAGCATCCGGCGCAAAGGAGAGTTGCCCCCAGTCGCCGCCTCGGTCGCCGGAAACGGGACGCCGCAATGAACCTTGGCGTAAGGCAGCGCGTACGATCTCCGCACCAGATCTTCTACCTGGCCGTATTCACGGCTTTCCTCGCGCTCGCTCCCACCTTTGCCGTCCAGTCCGCGTACGCGCAAGCCCTGCCGCTGGCGGGCCCTGATGTTCCGGACATATATCGACGCCTGCTCCCGCAAATCGCCAAAATTTCGGTTTTCGACAATCACGGGCACCCGGGCTTTTCGAACGATCCCGATGTGGACGCCATGCAAATTCCGGCCGATAGCTCTGCGCCATTCCGTCTTCGTGAAGACAACGACGAGATGCTAGGCGCCGCGCGGCGGCTCTTCAATTATCCCTACCCCGATTTCTCGGCAGAGCACTTGAAGTGGCTTACCGATCGCAAAACCGAACAGCGCAAAAAACTCGGCAACGCCTATTTCTCCCACATTCTCGACCAGCTCGGGATCGAGACCGCGATTGCCAATCGCGTCTCCATGCCCGCCTATCTCGATCCGGCGCGGTTTCGCTGGGTGTGCTTCGTCGACTATTTCCTCTTTCCATTCGATGCCCAGCGATTCGCATCCATAAATCCCGATCAGAGGCTGAACGTCCCGCTCGAACGAAAACTGCTGGCGGGAGAGCTGGCGCAAAAAACCGCTGGCCAAATGCCCGCCGATCTTCCCGCCTTCCTGAAGTTCATCTCTGCCGTCGTGGGAGAGAAGAAAACTGCCGGGTGCGTGGGAGTCAAATTCGAGATCGCCTATTTTCGCTCGCTGCATTTTGAGGATCCGCCGGAAGAACATGCAGCGGCGATCTATGCGAACTACCGGTCCGGTGGCGTGCCCAGCGACGCCGATTATCGCGACTTCCAGGATTTCGTTTTCCGCTATCTATTGCGGGAAGCCGCCCGGCTGCATTTACCCGTTCAAATTCACACTGCAGTGGGTGGAGGCGATTATTTCAATATGCACGACGGCAACATTATGGGCCTCGAAAACGTTCTACGCGATCCGCGCTACGAAAATGTCACCTTCGACCTGCTCCACGGAGGTTTTCCGTACGACCGCGAAGCGATCTGGCTGGCCGCGCGCAAGAACGTCTATCTCGATTCATCGCTGATGGGAATTTTCGTCTATCCGGACCGGTTGCACCGGATCCTCAGGCAGTGGCTCGAGACGTTTCCAGACAAGATCGTCTTCGGTTCAGACACGTTTCCCTTCAGCGATGCCATTGGCGCGGAAGAGGGCTATTGGCTCGCTCTGGAATCCGCGCGAACCGCTCTTGCCGCAGCGCTGGCCGAAATGGTTTCCGAGCGCGAGATTACCGAGGCCAAGGCCCTGGAAATGGCTCGTGCCTATCTGCACGACACCGCGGCCAAAATCTATCAAAGCGCGCAGTAGGATTTTTGCAGAGTCGCGTCGTTCGGCCGGACCTTGGCAAGAACAGCGGGGTCATTTTGAACCGGACTTGCGTCGCCGGCGATGCTTCACGTCGCGCCCGCCGCCGTTTCCTTGCGTGAACAACCCGTCCGTTTCTATTCACTTACAGCCAGAGTTGTCCAAGGTGCCCGGCGAACAGTGCCCACCGCCAGCCACCCCAGCGTGTTTATCGTGTACCAATGATATACAAACGAAATGTTGTTGACATATCTCCAGCGTGGCGTGTATTCTCCGGCTCAACCCTGGGGCGCATTTTGGAGGCTGCCTTGAAAAGTGTCTTCGCTTCTCGCTTCGTTTCCGCCATCGTATTTTTGATTCTCGCTTGCGGGTTCACTTCCACGGCCCAGCTTTTCCCGGGCCGAATCACCGGTACGGTTCAGGATGCCCAGGGTGCCTCCGTACCCGGCGCTACCGTCAAGCTCTTGAATCCCTCCACCGGACAAGAACGCACCGACACTAGCGACGCTAACGGGCAATTCAATTTTCCGCAGTTGCCGCTTGGCATTTTCCGCGTGACGGTCACCAAACAAGGCTTCGAAACCACCGTGGTCAACGACATCGCCACCGCTGAAGGGCAGGTCGATAACATCAACCCGGTCTTGCAGGTGGGCACGGTGAGCTCGCAAATCGAGGTCACCTCCGCGCCGGCCCTCATTCAGACCGAGACGGATTCATCGGGCGGCCAACTCAGCGAGCAGCAGGTTGAGTCGCTGCCCATCGGGAATAGCGACTACACCCGGCTGGCTCTGGTCCTCCCCGGCGTCACTCAGAACAGCAACTTCGCATTCGCCCAATACACCATCAATGGCTCGCGGTCGCGATCCAACGGTTTCAATATTGACGGCGCATCGGACACCGACCCATCCACTTACCTGCCCTCGATCAACGAAGGCGGCAATTCCGCGACGGCTGCGACGCGCCTTCCCCTGGATGCCATCGAGGAAGTCAGCATCAGCGCGAACGCAGGGGCCGATAGCGGACAGAACTCCGGCAGCGTAATGAATGTAATTATTCGCAGCGGAACCAACCAAATCCACGGCTCGGCTTACGAGATGCATCGTGATGCCGCGCTGGACGCTTCCAATTTCTTCGAGAACGCTGGCGGCGTGCCCAAAGCGCCCTTCATTTGGAATGAGTTTGGAGCAACGATAGGCGGACCGATTTCGATTCCCCACCTTTATGACGGCCGCAATCGCACCTTCTTTTTTGCGGGCTATGACGGCAGCCGCCTGGGTCTGGGCACCACCTTGAATGGCAACTCCCCAACTCCCGGCCAGATTTCTCAAGCCACCGCGTTGGTCCAGTCGCAGGGCCTCACCCCGAACCAGTTGGGTTTGAACATTCTGGGTCTGTATAAGTCGCTGGGTCTTTCCGGCCCGTTCGTCGTGGACAATCACGGGAGTCAAGCGCCCAACAGCGGCGTTTTGAAGATCGATCACAAGATTTCCGAGTCGGACTCGCTATCGGCGCGTTATCTCCACGGCGAGGGCCAAGATCAGTTTCCTGGCGGTGGACCTGGCCCCGGGGGCGGCTCGCAGTTGGAACCGTGGTTTGGCGTAACCCCCACGGTGGCTGACAACTTCGCGATCAGCGAAGTCCACATCTTCAACACAAATTTGATCAACACCCTTCGCCTGGGCTGGAACCGATTCTATCAATTCCAAAAGGGCCGGGACGCGGACGTTAATCCCGCCACCATCGGCTTCAACACTGGCGTCGGTCCGACCAGCTACGGCATCCCCGAGATCGATCTTGGCGACACCGCTTCCGATGGCTTTTCAAACCTGGGGCTGAGCTATGGCGCCGGCGGCCGCGTGGCGACCAGCTACCAAATCGCTAATGACGTGAGCTGGACCCGTGGCGCGAACTCCTGGAAGTTCGGGTTCAACTTTCTCCACAATTATTCCGACTACACCCTGGCCGGATCGCGCGGCATCTTTTCCTTCACTGGATCGCAGCTGGGAGATTCGCTTACCTCAGACGGCGGGCTGGCGGCTTTGGTCGATTTGATTGCCGGTTTGCCCACCCCCGGTTCCGGCCTTACCGACATAACTCGCGTCGGCAGCGGACGCGCGAATATCGATCAAAACATTATCAGCGGTTTCGGGATGGATACCTTCAAACTCACGCCTCGAGTCACGGTGTCCGCCGGTCTTCGATACGATTTCTTTACCACCGTTAACGAATCCCGCGGGCGCTTTTCGGCTTTCGATCCAAGCCTGGGCCTCGTCCAAGCATCGCAATTGCCGGGTGGGCACATCTACAACGCTCCGAAAGGCGACCTCGGCCCGCGCGCTTCGATCGCTTGGGCCCCTCCGATCTCGATCCTCCCTGGACGCCAGACCGTTATCCGCGCCGGCTTCGGTATTTATTACGATACGATTCCTCTTAACAATTTCGAGGAAGGGCTGGCGCAAAATCCGGTTGGTCCCACCGCTGGCTATACCATCGTACCGTCGGCCCCGATTCCGTTCGGCGTGGGCGTTCCCATCTTCGGCACCGGTGCTCCTCAACCACCGTTTAACATCGAAAGCATCCAGCACAATCTAAAGACCCCCAACACTCAGGAATGGAACTTCAATATCCAGCAGGAGCTGAGCTCACGATTTGTCTTTCAAATTGGCTATGTGGGAAATCACAGCGTTCACCAGCTGCAGCTACTGGACATCAATCAGCCCCCGCTCGGCGCTGGTTGGACGCCGGCTGCCCTGTTAGCCGGCACGCCGGACCCCAACGCCGAACAGGCCGCTCGGCCCTACAATGCTCAGTATCCGAACCTGTCGCAAATCAACACCATTTCAACGCCCGGTTTCGCCACCTACCACTCGTTGCAGGCGGTTTTGAAGTCGAACGATTTCCACGGCTTGACCACCCAGGTTGCGTTCACCTGGTCGCACAATCTGGACACCGCGTCGGAAGTAGAAGATTTCTTTGGCACCAGCGGTTATGTGCCGCAGGATTCAACAAACTTGAAGGGTAGTTACGGGAACTCGGAATTCGATCAGCGGCGGGCGCTGATCATCACCTATACCTATGCCATTCCGTCGCCGAAGTCCGAGGGCATGCTCGCCTACGTGGGCAAGGACTGGCAAATCTCGGGAACCACTACTCTGCGCGATGGTCTGGCTGCGCCGCTGCTGACTTTCGGCGACGAAAGTGGTGTCGGCAATTTCCACGAACGCTACAACTGCGTGGGCCCGATCACCTATCAGTTGAAAAATTTCAACGAGCCGTATGCCTCGGTCAGCTCGTTCTCCGATCCGGCCCCGGGAACGTGGGGTAATTGCCCACGCGATCCCCTGGTGGCGCCGGGATTAGACGCCTGGGACATCTCGATTCAGAGAACGTTCAAACTCACGGAGCGGTTGGGATTTCAATTTCGGACCAGCTTCTTCAACGCGTTCAATCATCCGAACTTTGCCGAACCGGCTCCGGATCTGAGCACTACCATCAGCGCCACTGCGGACGACGGCAGCTTTGATTCTCACTTTGGCGTCGGCGGTCCCCGCAACATTCAATTCATGGGCAAGTTCAGTTGGTAATCTAACGGTGCGGCACCCTGCAAGCCGCCGCGCAAGGCAGCGCTCGCCGCGCCGCTAGGGAATAGCGGCTCGGGAGCGGATGCCCGCAAGGACCGGGCAGTTCGCTTTTGTATCGATGATCGGTCGGCATCCCGCCCCTGGAGAGCATATGACAGGCCACTGTGGAAGGTGCGTGGGCACTCTGATTCTGGCAGTCGCTCTCACCGCACCTCTAGCGCTTCCCGCACACGCCGCCAAGTCTTCGGCTCCGGGCCCAATCAAGATCTCGGTGGATGCCACCCAGATCTCGCGACGAATTCTCCACGCCAAACTCGTGTTTCCCGTCCGGCCGGGACCTTTGACGCTTTACTACCCGAAGTGGATGCCTGCAGACCACTCCCCGGACGGACCCGTCTGGAATTTGATGGGGCTCAAGTTCTCCTCCGGCGGAAAGGAAATTCCCTGGCAGCAGGATGATGTGGATATGTATGCATTCAACTTGGAGATCCCTGCAGGAATAACTTCTCTCGACGCATCGTTGGACTTTTTGACCTCGGCTCCCGGGCCGTCGATTGACTTCAGCGCCTCCAGTGCTGCGAATCTCTTTATCCTGATGTGGAACCAGGTGGCCCTCTATCCGAAAGGTTGGCCGGCCGCCGATTTGACCTTCGATCCCATTTTGACCCTACCGGCTGGCTGGAAATTCAACACCTCCCTGCCGGTCAGCGGCCAATCGGGCAGCACCATCACCTTCGCGCCCGTCGCGTTCGATCTATTGGTCGATTCGCCGGTTCAGTCCGGCGAGTTCATTCGCGTTTTCCCTCTGAATCCTGGGTCCAAGCCTCCGCAGGAGCTGGATGTCGCTTCCGACGATTCTTGGGCGCTCGACGTCTCGCCCGAGTTGATCGATCACTACAAGCGCTTGGTTGCGGAAGCCACCGCCCTCTATCAGTCGCATCACTTCCGCGATTATCACTTTCTCCTCACCTTGAGCGACAACGTGATGCGCCTCGGTCAGGAGCATCATGAAAGTAGCGACGACCGAGTCGGCGAGCACACCTTGGTCGACCCGAACGCCCGCTTGCGCGAAGCAGGCCTCTTCCCGCACGAGTTCACCCATTCGTGGAACGGGCAGTACCGCCGCCCCGCGGGTCTGGCCACCCCGGATTTCCAGCAGCCTATGAAGGGCGAACTCTTGTGGGTCTATGAGGGTCTTACCGAATACCTGGGTACGATCTTAACCGCGCGCAGTGGGCTTCTCACGCCGGCCCAGACTCGTGAGCATCTTGCGGAAACCGCTTCGGAGTTGGATCACCGTGCCGGCCGCCATTGGCGCTCGCTGCAGAACACCGCAAACGCGGCGCAGATTGTTTACTTTCAGCCGCCCGAGTGGGGTTCCTACCGCCGCGGTACTGATTTCTATCCCGAGGCCGTGCTGATCTGGCTCGAAGTGGACGCGACCATTCGGAAGCTCACCAGCGATCGCAAATCGATGGACGACTTCTGCCACGTCTTCTATGCCGGGTCAGAAGGCGAACCGATAATTAAGCCTTACAACTTCGAGGATCTCGTCGCCACTCTGAATGGAATCGCTCCCTACGATTGGACCTCGTTCTTTCGCACCCGCTTGGATTCTACCGAGGCCGGTGCTCCGCTCGGTGGCATCACCGGCGGAGGCTGGAAGTTGGTATATAACGACGATCCCAACGAAATACTCTCGGCCGGCGAGACCGTTTCCGGGAGCGGGGATTTCACCGCTTCGATCGGCCTGCGGGTGAAGCATGATGGCATGGTGGTCGACGCGATTCCGGGGATGCCTGCATTCGAGGGCGGCTTGAGCACTTATCTGAAAATCGTCGCCGTCAACGGTCGTCAATTCACAATCGACGATTTGAAACGCGCCATTCGAGATTCAAAATCGAATTCCGCTCCCATCGAAATTCTGGTGGACAATACCGGCACGCTTGAAAAGCACGAGATCGATTACCACGGTGGTAGCCGCTTTCCCCATCTCGAGCGAGCGGAAGGCGCTCCCGACTATCTCGGCGAAATTCTCAAACCATTGACGCTGGCGGACACTCACTAGCGCCCGGAACCGGTGAATGACCGGGGCGCGGTTATCCAAGGGGCTCGGCTTTAAGCTTTGCCGGTGGTGATCGGCGTTTCCTGATTGAGTATGGCCACCCACCGCCCGCCGCGCTTGATCCATGTAGTAGTCTCGATCGCCGCGCCAGTGGGAAAGGCCTCGCCGCCTTGCTCGCCGTGGCGCAGTGCTTCGTAGTAGAGGATCACGGTGGTCGGGTTGGGCATGAAGCCGTCGATGCGGCGTATTTCGTAGTGGGAGATGGTACGTTCACTCATGGTGGCCAGATATTCGGGCTGAAGGACGATTCCGGATTGAAAGATCATCATGGCATCGGCCGGCACCAGCTCTCTAAATTCTTTCGCGTTCCTTTCCTGAGCGGCGATCCACACCCGCTTCTCGAGCCGAATCACCGCGGAGATAGTCGCGCTTTTCGATTGCCGCCGATTCCCGCGCCTTTTCGTTTTCGAGCTGCGAATCTTCATGGTCTTCTCCGGTGAGAGCAATGCGAGCCGCCCTTGCATATTACACCGAGGTTGGTGGGTAACGCGGTTCAGCGGTTTTTGCGCGGCGCTCATACGTGATGTGCCGCAGTCGTTCTATTTCGTGAGGAGGTCAATCACTTGCCCACCCAGTCCGATATCGAATCGGTCCGGTCCCGGTTCCCGGTCTTTCAGCGCAAGATCTACTTGAATTCGTGTTCCCAAGGCGCTCTGAGCGATGCGGTCGATGCCGCGCTGCAAGCGCATATTCGTTCCTGGCACGAAGAAGGTTCTCCTTGGGACCGTTGGGTCCAGCAGTATGAAGCCGCTCGCACCGCGTTTGCGCGATTCATCGGCGCAAGCCCCGAAGAAATCGCCATCGTTCCCAGCGCCTCAGTAGGCATCAGTGCTGTCGCTAGCGCGTTGGAGTTCGGCAAGCGCCGCAAGATCCTCATGGGAGAGTTCGAGTTTCCAACCATGGGCCAGATTTGGCTTGCTCAGCAGCGTCGTGGCGCCGAGATTCAATTTCTAGAAGCGAAGGACGGAAAGATCCCGGCGGCTCAGTACGCAGACGCGATTGACGCCCAGACCCTGATCGTCCCACTCACCCACGTCTGTTTCATGAACGGCTTTCGTTCCGACGTTCAGGCGATATCCAAGCTTGCTCGCGAACGTGGAGCTTTCATCATGCTCGACGACTATCAAGACGTCGGAACGCGCCCGGTGGACGTGAAGGCGCTCGGCCTGGATTTTTATGTCTGCGGGGCGTTGAAGTACTTGTTGTCTCCTTCTGGAATTGCGTTTTTGTACGTGCGCTCGGAATTGATAGAAAAACTCACCCCCACCATCACCGGCTGGTTCGGACAGCAGAACCCGTTCGCCTTCGACGTTCGCCATTTCCTTCCGTCCACCTCAGCCACACGGTTTGAGGCGGGTTCTCCGCCGGTACCGCACGTCTATGCGGCAACCGCCGCGCTGGGATTGCTCAGCGAGATCGGATTTGAGACTATCGCCCAGCACGTGGCCGGTTTGGCCCGGGCGCTGATGGAAGGCGCGCGCAAACTTGGAATCAAGGCCAAAACACCCACCGACACGCGCGGGCCACTGGTGGTATTGCAGATGAAGGACATCGAAAGAGTGGTCGCGAAACTGGCCGAGCAAAATATCGTCTGCTCCAACCGCATGGACGGTCTGCGTGTCTCGTTTCACGTGTACAACAATCTCGATGACGTCCGCGCGGTCCTCGATGTGCTCGGAAAGAATCTCGATTTGACGATCCGCGAAAAATAGCGATCGGGCCGGCAAGGCCCGGTTCGCTGCGGAAGATTGCGGACGCGCTTTAATGGACGCCGGAAGCGGTATGACCACACCCATCGACGACCTCCATTCGGCGCTGCGCTCCCAGTTCCAGGGCGATCTCTTGCGCCCCACCGACTCCGCCTACCCCTTGGCTCACACGATCTGGAATGGCATGGTTGCTCGCAAGCCCGGCCTGATCGCCCGTTGCGCCAATGAGTTCGATGTCCAAACTGCCGTCCGCGCCGCCGCCTCCACCGGCATAATCACCGCGATCCGCTGTGGAGGTCACAGTCTCGCGGGGTTTGGCACCTGCGACGGCGGCATGGTGATTGATCTCTCCCTCTTGCGACAGGTGAGTGTCGATGCCCAAGCGCGCCGCGCGCGCTTTGCCGGCGGGTGCCTCCTCGGCACGGTTGACGTCGCGACGCAGGAAGTGGGCTTGGCCTTTCCCGCGGGCGTGGTTTCCCATACCGGAGCTTCCGGACTCGTCCTAGGAGGCGGTACTGGTTGGCTCACCCGTAGGTATGGTCTTTCGTGCGACAACGTCGAAGGATTCACGATGGTTTGCGCGGACGGCTCAGTGGTGCGCGCCAACCAGAAAGAAAATACGGATTTGTTCTGGGCTCTCCGCGGCGGCGGAGGCAACTTCGGTGTGGTCACCGAGTTTGAAGTGAAGCTCCATCCGCTGAAATCAGTTATTTTCGGTAGCGCGCTGTGCCGGACCGATGATGTCCACCCCGTTCTGCGCCACTGGCGTGATTTCATGCCCAACGCTTCCGACGCTCTGAAATGGGGGTTTGATTTCCGCGTCGCTCCGCACGACGAAGCCGTTCCCGCAGAACTTCGCGGGCAGCCGGTAGCCAGTGAGTCGGTCATTTGGATTGGCGCTGGCCAACGAGGCTACGCCTGCGTAAACGACGCTCTCGCTGTGGGCAAACCGGTGGCGGTTGCGAAAGAAGAGATTCCCTTCGGCACGCTGCAGACCATGGCCGACCGCGCATTCCCCCACGGCAACCGCTATTACACGAAATCCGGATACTTCGCCCAGCTCGATGAACGCGTCGTGGATTTAATGCTCAGCGCGCTGCTCACCATCCCCTCGCCATTGAGCCAGATCGAGCTCACCTACTTGGGCGGCGCGATGGCGCGCGTCGACCCCGGCGAGACCGCCTTTGGCGATCGCCGCGCGCCTTTTATTGTGAATATCCTGGGAAATTGGAAGGATCCTGCGGACGACCACGCCAATGTTTCATGGGTCCGCAAATTGTTCGCCGACCTGCGGCCCTACATGAAACCTGGGGTATACGTGAATTTCATGAGCGGCGACGAAGAAGATCGGGTCCCAGAGGCTTACCGCGAACGATGGGACCGCTTGGTCGCGATCAAAACGCAGTACGATCCAACGAACTTTTTCCGGTTGAATCAAAACATCAAGCCGCACAGGATCTCGTCTTGAAAACTACGCACGCCAGCTCCCACGTTTTCCGCGCCGCATGCTACTATCGCCGCGGATCGATGAAAACGCCGCCCATCTTCCTGGCCTTTGTTCTGGCGCTTCTCTGCTGCGCTCCGCTCGCCGCGCAATCAAGTCAGCCCCGCCCCGCACCAAGCGGCCACCCAATCGTCCTCCACGCCGCGCGCCTGCTGGACGTCGAGTCCGGGCATATCACCACGCCCGGCGAAATCCTTATCCACGGCGACGCCATTACCGAAGTCGGCCCGAAAGTCAGCCGCCCGTCCGGCGCCGAAATCATCGATCTGGGCGATTCCACTCTTCTCCCTGGCCTGGTCGACGCGCACGTCCACCTTTTTCTTCACCCCGGCGCGGAAGATCTTCAAACCATCCAGGAGTCCGTCCCCCAGCGCACCATCGTAGCCACCCTCGCCGCTCGCGACGATCTCATGGCTGGATTCACTGCCGAGCGCGACATGGGCACCGAAGGCGCAGGTTCCGCGGACACCGCCGTCCGCGACGCCATCAATCAGGGTCAGATTCCCGGTCCGCGGCTGCGCATTAGCGGCAATGCCGTCAACATTCTGGGCGGCCACGAAGACGCCATCGGCTACAACCCTGAGCAGCGCGTGCTTCCCAATGCGACTTACGCCAACAACGCCGCCGAGCTGGTCACCGTCATCCGCGAACAACTCAAGGAAGGCGCGGACTTCATCAAAATCTATGAGACCGGTCAGGACTCGTTGGTGAACGGTCGCCTGTCCACTCCTTTCCAATATACCGAGGAGCAGATGGTCGCCGCCGTACGCGAGGCTGCGCGCACCGGCCATCGCGTCGCGGTCCACGCCACCGGTGAACCCGGAACTCTCTACGCCGCTCGCGCTGGCGTCGAATCCGTCGACCATGCCTATCAACTGAGCGACGAAACCATGCGCATCATGCGCGAAAACCAAATCTTCGCAGTTCCTACCTTTACCATCGCCGAATATTTCGCGGACCACGCCGCCACACCCGAGGCCGCCGCCCGCGAACGCCAGTTGCTCGACCTCCACGCCAGTGAATTCAAAAAGCAACTCGCTGCCGGTGTTCCGATCGCCATGGGCTCCGACGTCGGTCCATTTCCGCACGGCACCCAAGCCCGCGAGTTTGTCTTGATGGTCCAATACGGAATGTCCCCGCTGGAGGCAATCCAAGCCGGCACCGTGAACGGCGCAAAGCTGCTCGGTTGGCAGGATAAAATCGGCGCCCTAAAGCCCGGCTACGCCGCCGACGTAGTCGCCGTCCCCGGCAACCCCCTCAACGACATCACCGCGCTGCAGAGAGTTTCCTTCGTAATGAAAAACGGCGGGATCTTCCGCAAGTAAGCCTCGAACTTTCATACCGTTAGTAGGGTGAACCAAGGTGCGCATCAGAGCAATGTCCGGATGTTTCCCATGAAACCTCCCGCTTGTGAATTCCTCGGCCCACCCATCATTTTGTCCAATCGCATCGAACATTTTGCTGTGTAATTGCGTCTACATAGGTAAGTTGCTGGGTGCGGAGGCTAACCAATGTCGATCTTCCGGGATACTCGGTATGCCCTTCGTTTATTGGTGAAGGCCCGCATATCGACGGCGGTGGCAGTGCTGTCGTTGGCTCTGGGCATTGGCGCAACGACCGCTATCTTTAGCGTGGTCTATGCGGTTTTGGTTGATCCCTACCCCTACGCGGGCGCGGACCGCATCGGCTTTGCCCACCTCCTGAATGCCAAGGGAGACCAGAGCGGCACCGATTACACCATGAGCGAATATCTGGAGATGAGCGCTCGCGCCAAGAGCGTGGAAAGCATCATTGCCGTAGACCGCCGCAACGTGGTGATGACCGGGGAGGGACTGCCGGAAGCTGTGGTGCAGGACAACTTCTCCTCCAATGCCTTTGCGTTTTTCGGCGTGGCACCGCTCTTCGGACGAACGTTTTCATCATCCGGCTCGCCACCGGGCGCAACCGCCTCGTCACCCGATAATGCCAGCGGCCAGTCAAACGTGGAACCAGTGGCGGTGCTGAGCTATTTGTTCTGGCAACGTCACTTCGCCGGTAGCCGCGATGTCCTTGGCCAGAAGCTGCGGCTCAACGACAAGTTCTATACCGTGATCGGCGTTCTTCCGGTGCGTTTCACGTGGCAGGATGCCGACGTTTACGTGCCGATGGAACTGCACCCCAGCACCGAAGAGCGCGTTGGGATGGTGATGAAGGTGAGGCAGGGCATCCCGAAAGAGCAGGTCAACGCCGAGTTTCAGTCCTTCCACGAACGATTCTCGAAAGAAAATCCCGCGTTCTACTATCCGGAAGCTCCGTTTCGCACCCAGTTCGAGTCGGTGAACGAAGGAATCCTCGGAAAGTTCGCCAACACCCTGGTGGCGTTGCTGGTGGCGGTGGGACTTCTCCTGCTGATCGCCTGTTCCAATATGGCCAACCTGCTGCTAGCGCGCGCCAGCGCCCGCCACGGTGAAATCGCGGTGCGGATCGCATTAGGCGCGGGGCGAAAGCGCTTGATCCAGCAACTGCTCACCGAAAGTGTGATGTTGTCGGTCACCGGAGGCGCGCTGGGCGTAGCCTTGGCGTATGGGGGTGTGAAGGCAGTGGTCGCGCTGATGCCGGAATACTCCGTGCCGCACGAGGCGGTGATCGCCATCAACATTCCCGTGCTGTGTTTCGCGGTGGCGGTATCGGTGCTCACTGGGATTTTGTTCGGCCTCGCACCCGCTCTGCAGCTTTCCAGTCAGGACCAGTCGGCCTATCTGCAATCGGCGGGGAGAGGCTCCGGCGCAGGCACCACGAGCCACCGTCTGCGCGATATTCTGATCGTCGCGGAAGTAACTCTTTCGCTGGTGCTGCTCACCGGCGCATCGCTGGCCGCCGCAGGAATGCTCGAACTCACCCGGCAGAACCTCGGCTACCAACCCCACGGGGTGCTGACCATGTCGGTCCCGTTCCCGTCCGCACGGTATCCGCAATGGAGCCAGCGCCAAGCGTTCTTTAACAACATCATCGAACACTTGCGGGCGATCCCCGGCGTGCAATCGGCGGCCGCGACGGTCACCTGGGTTCCGCCGTACTGCGGCGCCGATTCGAAATTTTCCGTCGAGGGTTTGCCCGCGCCCGGCGCGCAAATTCGCGTTCAGATGGTCAGCGACGGTTATTTCAGCACGATCGGCATTCCACTGCTGAAAGGCCGTTACTTCGATGCAGCCGACCTCACCCGCGCCACTCCCGTCGCGGTGGTTACCGAAGATATGGTGAAGAAATATTTTCCGGCCGGCCAGGATCCTATCGGCAGGCAAATACACCTCGATTTAATGACCGGCCAGCTCCCCCCGGATTTCCTGAAAGCGCCGCAAAACTTGGATGAGTTTCAGATCATCGGAATTTCCGGCGCCGCACGCAACTCGGGGCTCCGCGAGCCGACAGCCCCTTCGGTTTACGTGCCCTACTCGACGGTCACTCCGCCGCGCATGCTCTTTGCGATTCGCACCACCGTGTCGAATCCGCTCGCGCTTTCCAACGCCGTGCGTCAGGCCGTGCAGGCCGTCGACCCCGGCCAGCCCATCGCACTCATCAAAACTCTCGACGACATTCTGGGCAACGAAATCGCCTACCCGCGCTTTGCGACGTTTTTGTTTGGAATTTTCGGGGCCATCGGCTTGACCCTGGCCTGCACCGGAATTTTCAGTGTGGTGTCTTACTCCGTCGCGCAGCGCACTCGGGAATTTGGCATTCGCATGGCGTTAGGCGCGACTCCAGGCAACGTCTTGAAATTGGTGCTCCGCTCCACCGGGCGCGTGCTGATCGTTGGCTTCGCGCTCGGCGCGATATTGAGCCTGGCGTCGTCCCGCAGTTTGGCCGGCAAGCTCGAGGGCATCGGCGTTGCCAGCCCGGCTATGCTGCTGGGCGTCTCCGGCGTGTTGGCGGTAGCCGCTTTTTTGGCTTGCGCCCTCCCGGCTCGTTTCGCGACCAGAGTCCAACCGGTAGATGCATTGCGGCACGAGTAAGATCGAACCAAACAGAAAATCGCGGGCCAAAAGCGCAACGTAAGCTCGGACCATCGCACCGGCATCGCAACCAATCCTATTGGAACATGCCTTAGAATAGTCTCGTCACGACTGTGCTTGAAGTTTATCGCGGCACAGATCATGGAAGGGGATGGACTCGGGGTGATGACTTACGAAGACTTTCTTCGCACTTCGATAGCCGCTGCGGCCGGAAGCTCGGAATCCTGCGCCCGCCACGGCACCTGGTTCGCCGGAGCCAATGAAGACACGCGATGAAGCACTGCAGCGCGTCGAAGGAGCAACCTTCGATGTTTGCGTGATCGGGGGCGGCGCAACCGGTTCGGGCTCCGCGCTGGACGCCCAGCTCCGCGGCCTGAAAACGGTGATGCTCGACGCCGGGGATTTTGCCGGTGCCACTTCGAGCACCTCCACAAAAATCATTCACGGCGGAGTCCGGTACCTGCAAGCCGCGATCAAGGGATTAGACCGCAAGCAATTCCACGTCGTTTTCCGGGCGCTCCACGAACGCACCGTCATGTTGAAAAACGGGGCGCATTTGGCTCGGCCTCTTGAATTTCTGATTCCCTGCTTTAGTTGGATGGAGGTGGTCTACTACAGCGGGGGAATGAAAATCTACGACTGGATGGCCGGCGGCGCCAGCCTTTCGCCCAGTCGCTTTTTATCGCGGGACGAAACGCTGCGTAGGATGCCAAGTCTCAAGTCGGACCATCTGGTGGGCTCGGTAGGATATTCCGATGGTCAGTTCGACGACGCGCGGTTCAACATCGCGCTGGCTCTCGCATTCGCAGAGGCCGGAGGCGAGGCGCTCAACTACGCTCGAGTCACTGCCTTTGGAAAAGGCGCCGATGGGAAATTGGATTCCGCGGAGGTGGAGGATCGCATCACCAGAAGGAAATTCACGGTTCGAGCGCGGTGCTTCGTAAATGCCACCGGACCGCTCGCCGACACCGTTCGGTATCTCGCAACGCCAGGCGCCGCGCCACGAATGAGGCTCAGCAAGGGCGCCCATATCGTGCTTCCTTTGGAGTTGATACCGAATAGCGACGCGTTGCTGATTCCCAAGACCGAAGCAGGAACGGTGCTATTTGCCATCCCGTGGATGGGACGCCTGCTGGTGGGAACCACCGAGCAAGAGGTAAACGCCGGCGACGATTTGTTCCTTTCCAAACAAGACGCCGACCTTTTGCTGCGTCGCCTCAATCCTTACTTGGCGCGACCCATTACGCCGGATTCCATTGTGAGCGGCGTTGCCGGGGCCAGACCGCTGGTGAGTGAGGGCGACGTTCGCGAGACCAAGAAAATCTCCCGCGACGATGTTTGCGAAATCGATGGCCGCACCGGCCTGATCAGTATCATGGGCGGCAAGTGGACCACTTATCGGGCCATGGCGGAGGACGCCATCAACGCCGTCCAGAAATCACTCGGCGGCGGCGTGACGCAGTGCCTAACTCGCAACCATCCTATCTCCGGCTCAGCGGGTTATACGCCCGACTACTGGCAGTCACTAGCGAGTGGCTATCGCCTATCCGAGCGAACAGCGCGTCACCTTGCCACGAAGTTTGGAACTGCTGCGCCGAAAGTTCTCGAGCTCGTGCGAGAGGACCCGGAACTCGCGAAGCCGTTAGTCGAGGGCTTGGCGCCGCTCCGTGCGGAAGTGGTCCATTGCATCCGGAACGAGATGGCGATAACGATCGAAGACATTCTCTTTCGCAGGCTCGGAGTTCAACTCTACAGTTGGCGGTCGGCGATTCACGCCGCACCGGCGGTCGCCTCATTTCTGGCCGGCGAGTTGGGCTGGTCCGATGAATTCGTGCGCTCAGCCACCAGGCAGTACGTCGATAAAGTGAATCGCTTTCTGCAACTGGCAGGCCTGGCGCCCGAGCTTTTTCCGCCGAAATGATTAACATCGTAGCGAATGACCCGCCCCCGAAGCGTCGAGAGTAGGTTGGCGTGTCTTCGTGGAATGAACTCGCCGCCGCGGCCTTTCTCGGGTACACTCTGGGAAATTTCTATGACCAACGTATCGCGACGCCACGTGATCAAGACTGCCATTTCGGGCGGCGCTATCGCTTCGGTCTCTTCTCCGTTGTGGTCCGCCAATACCGACCCCGTCCCGCGCAAGGGCCGCGTGAAGCAATCGGTCTCCCGTTGGTGCTACAAGGACATTCCGCTGGACGATCTCTGCGCCGCCGCCGCGCAGATAGGACTGAAAGCCGTGGACCTGCTTAAGCCGGACGAGTACGAAGTGCCGGCGCGCTATGGCCTGGTTTGCAGCATGGCCTACGCGGATGGCGGCGAGATTGCCAGCGCGTTAAACCGCGTCGAAAACCACGCCAGAATCGAAGAAGGCTTTCGCAAATACATCCCCTTGGCGGCCAAAGCCGGCGTGCCCAACGTAATTACGTTCTCCGGACTTCGCGCCGGAATGTCCGACGACGAAGGCGCAAAAAATACGATTATCGGACTCAACCGCATCAAGAAAATTGGCGAAGATCACGGCGTCACTATCTGCATGGAACTTCTCAACAGCAAGGTAGATCACAAAGACTACATGTGCGATCACACCGCGTGGGGCGTGCACGTGGTCGAGGCGGTGAACTCACCGCGGGTGAAATTACTCTACGACATCTATCACATGCAGATCATGGAGGGCGACCTGGTACGCACCATCCAGCAGAACATCCAGTGGCTCGCGCATTTCCACACCGGAGGCGTTCCGGGAAGGCATGAGCTGGACGGCACTCAAGAAGTGCAGTGGGATGGGGTGATGCGCGGCATCGTCGCGGCTAACTTCCAGGGCTATGTGGCGCATGAGTTCGTCCCCACACACGATCCACTTACCTCCCTGCGGCAAGCCGTCGATCTGTGCGATGTGTAATGCTGGTCCTCAGATTTGACCATCGCACTGTGCCGCCCTCCACCTGACGCTCTCTAACTTGTGAGCATCCATAATAGAATGCAGATGTCTCGGGGTAACGCTGCCACTCCTGACGGTTCGATTTGCGTTCGTGAACGAACTGTAGCCATCAGAGATGAAATGAATAACCTCCACACCACACCGGCCTGCCTTAAGAATCGAGCGAGTCGGATGGTTCTGTGTCTGTTCGGCGTGGTCCTCACTCTGCAGGGTGTGATTTCTTCCGCCGCGCGGGCGCAAAACCCTCCTTCCCAAGAGCCCGACGCCATCACCTTGGAGGGCACCGTCCGAACCGCCGCCGGTGAGCCGGTGAAAGACGCTTCCGTCTCGTTACAGGAGAAAAGCCAGGACCGTCGGCAGCAAACGAAGACCGATGTTCAAGGGAAATTCGTCTTCACCGCGCACTTGCGTGGCACCTACACAGTCATCGCGGAAAAGGCGGGATTCAACCGGTGCGTGGCCGATCCACTGCCGTTGGCGCCCGGTGAGAAGAAACAAGTCGATCTACTCCTACAGAGTTCGCCGGCGGCCATGGACTTCGACGACCAACCCGATTTCACCGTTGCTGGAATTACCGATTGGTCTGGTGCGGGTGGGCATGGCTCCGATACCAGCCTGCGGACCAGTGAGGCATTCGCGCGCCAGACGCTGGCGCTCAAGTCCGCCGGCCCCGGCGGCTCCGGTGCAGAGAAAGCGGCCGAAGCTGAATCGGTTGCAATCGAAAACAAACTCCGCGCTAGGGTCGAACAGACTCCCGACAGCTTCGCCGCGAATCATCAACTCGGCGACTTTTATCTCCACGCGGGCAAGGCCGGCCAAGCCATCGCTTCCCTGAAAACCGCGTACCAGATCAATCCCAAAGATTTTCCGAATTCCTATGACCTCGCGCTGGCTTACGGCGCCAATGGCGACCTCGTTCCGGCCCGCGATCTAGCCGCGACAATTCTCGCCAGCGCGGAACATCCAGCCGACGTGCATCGCCTGCTGGGCGACCTCGACGAACGCACCGGCGACCCTCTCGCCGCGGTCCGCGAATTCGAAGCCGCTGCCACCCTGGATCCCAGCGAAGCGAATTATTTCGCGTGGGGCACGGAACTTCTCGAGCACCGCGCTGTCTCGCCGGCGATGATGGTCTTCAAGAAGGGTTCGATGGCCCACCCGACTTCGGTTCGCATGCTGGTTGGACTTTCTACCGCTCTCTACTCTCGCGGTACTTACGACGAAGCAGCTCGCCAGATTTGCCGTGCCTCGGATCTGCAGCCCGATGATCTCACCCCCTATCGAATCATCGGCAAGATGCAGGAGATTTCTCCCACCGCTCTCCCGTGCAGCGAACCGAAGCTGGCTCGCTTTCTCAAGAATCAGCCGGGAAACGCGCTGGCCAATTATTATTTCGCAGTATCTCTGTGGAAGCGGGATCGGGACGCGAGGACTCCAGCGGACTCGCAGCAGGCCGAAACGTTGCTCAAGAAATCGTTGGTCATCGATCCCCAACTGGGCGAAGCGTATCTCCAACTTGGAATTTTGTACGCGGCACAGGGACATACCGATCGGGCCATTGCCGTCTATCGGAAAGCAACCGAAGTCACTCCCCGCCTTAGCGAACCCCACTACCGGCTCAGTCAGCTCTACCGGCGCACCGGCGAAACAGAGAAGGCCGAGCAGGAAGTTCAGCTCTATACCCAATTGGAGAAGACCGAAGCCGACGCCGTCGAGCGCCAGCGGCGCGAAGTGCAACAATTTCTAATCGTCTTGAAGGACCGGCCGGTCGGTTCCGGGCCACACTAAGAAGTGTTCCTTGGGCGAGAGCCCCCAGCCGGGCAAGCAAAGCCGCGCAGCCTATTGTTTCTTTGGTTTTCCCGGAGCGGTGATCCCGCTTCCTTCGCGAATGGTCAGAATTTGGTTGGCTTTCACCTGGGTGAAGCGCTCGATCTTCTGGGTAGTGGGCCATTTCACTTCGATCAGGTCCACGCTCTGCGCTTTTCCCAGCCCGAAATGAAGGCGCAGGTCCGATTGCGACATCACACTCGTGCCGCTATGGACCTCGTCCATCTGGGCATGGGTGCCCGTCACGACCCGCACCCGTGCGCCTATCGCGGTACGGTTGCAGTGGGTCCCCAGAAGTTTGATCTTGATCCAGTTCTTGGCGTTCCCGCCGTCGTTGCGCAAAAGCGATGGCAAATCGCTCATGTTCAGAATCAACGCGTCGATGTCTCCGTCGTTGTCGTAATCGCCAAACGCCGCGCCCCGGCTCGAGAAGCGTTCGCTGATTCCCGGCCCTAGCTGGGAAGAGACATCCTTAAAGCGCCCATCGCCCAGGTTCTTATAGACGAGCCGCGGATTCTTAAATTCCTGGCCGATGTCGTGCCCGCCGATTTCCGGATACACATGTCCATTCACCTGAAAAATATCCGCCCATCCGTCGTTATCGTAATCGATGAACGCGCAGCCCCACGCCACGTAGCCGTTGTTCACTCCAATACCCGAGGAAAACGTCACGTCGGTAAAAGTTCCGTCTTGGTTGTTGTGATACAGATCGCAAGTGTCATCCGCGAAGTTAGTCTTGAAAATGTCGAACCATCCGTCGCAGTCATAATCCGCCACCGCCACGCCCATCCCGGCCTGCTCGTGGCCGTTCTCACTGTAGGCGCAACCGGCAACGACCGCCATGTCGGTAAACGTGCCGTCGTGGTTGTTGTGAAATAGAATGCTCGGTTCCGAATCCACCGCGACGTAAATATCCGGCCATCCATCGTTGTCGAAATCATAAGAGGCCGCGGTAATCGAATAGCGCGGTCCGGGCTTTAGAATGCCGGACTTCTCCGAAACGTCGGTAAAGGTTCCGTCTCCGTTGTTGTGATACAAAATGTTGGTGTCACCCGGCAGACCCCTTGGCCCGCACATCACCGGAATCCCCTTCCACTGACAGGGCGGCGCATTGGTATCCGCCGCAACTTTGTCCGGATCTAGCTGAATGTAGTTGCAGACGAAAAGATCCAGACGTCCATCCCGGTCGTAGTCCAACCAGGTGCTGCCGGCACCCCAGCGGACTCGCTCACCGTGCAGACCCGCTTTCTGGGTCACATCCGTAAACGTGCCGTCGCCGTTGTTGTGGAACAGAATGTTATGCCCCCAGAAGCAGCAAAACAAATCGTCCCACCCGTCATTGTCGTAGTCGCCCACGCACACTCCGGTCTGCCATCCGGTCCGCGCCAGTCCCGATTTCTCGGTGACGTCGGTAAAGGTGCCGTCTCGATTATTTTTGTAGAGGTGAGAGCTAGGTGCTTGCCCCGGCGGCCAGTGGGCATCCAACTGAGTTCCGTTGGTCAAATAAATATCCAGCCAGCCGTCATTGTCGTAATCGAAAAAGGCCAGCCCGCTACCCTTCGCTTCGATGATAGAGCGTTTGTGTTCCGTGCCGCCCCACACATTCGGTGCGTTCAGTCCCGCTTCGCGGCCCACATCGACAAACGTTACCGGAGAAACCGCCGGCGGATTTACAGCGCCGGCGGCCTCCACCACCATCGGCCGCTTCCATTTCCACAATGGCGTAGCCAGTGCGTCCAGAAGTTCGCCGCCAAGCAGAATCAGAGAAGAGCCGAGGAAACGCCGGCGCGGTAGGTTCATCGGCCGGCGCGCTCCAGGCTGGGCCCGGCCTCAGCGGAAAGTTGGGCGCAAAGGATTTCGTTGTTCTGGTGTGCGTCTCGGTTTGGTTTCATCGGCTCGGTATTTTGGGAAAGTTGCGCGGCACAATTCCGGCGCCTTCTTTGACCGCGATGATCTGATCGATGGGCACATTCGTCAAGCGGTCGACTTGACCGCTGGGCCAGGTAATCTCCAGAGAATCGATCTTGGTCCGCTTTCCCAAACCAAAAAATATGCGCGGATCGCTGGCCGACATGTAGCTCATTCCGCCTTTGGCCTGCTCCACGTGGGTGATCCCTTCCGAGGTCAACTTCAACGAAGCGCCCACGCCGTCGCGGTTGGAGCGCGTTCCCATCAACAAAATCTCCAGCCAATGATTGGAGTTTCCGCCGTCGTTGCGCAGCAGTTCCGGGTAGTCGTCGCGATTGTTGGTGACGATATCGATGTCCCCATCGTTGTCATAATCCGCGGTGGCGATGCCACGCCCCGCCACCGGGCGCATGAAGTCCGGACCGAGCGATTCGGAAACTTTATCGAACTGGCCTTTGCCGAGATTCCGGAACATCAATAGCGGTTCTTTGTAGGTCACCTCGCTGTGATACATGCTTACGTTGTCTACCATCGCGCCGTTGATCTGCACGATATCGGGCCAGCCGTCGTTGTCGTAGTCCAGAAATTTCATCGACACCCCGCTCATCAGGATCGCTTTGTTCCCGATTCCGGAGCGATACGTATAATCCGTAAAAGTTGAATCGTGGTTGTTGTGATACAGGCGATTCAATTCGAAATCCAGGTGAGTGATGTAAATGTCCTGCCAACCGTCTCCGTCCACGTCCGCGGCGTCGATTCCCATGCCCGCCTCATAACGCCCATCCTCGCTGGCGGCCATTCCGGATACGAACGACACGTCATCAAAGGTTCCGTCGTGCTTGTTTATAAACAGAAAATTCGGCCAAGTATCGTTGGCGATGGCGATGTCCGTCCATCCGTCGTTGTTAAAATCCGCCAGCACCACTCCCATTCCCTTGGCTTCCGGCTTGCCGACTCCCGACGCGTCGCTCACGTCGGTGAACGTGCCGTCATGATTGTTATGGAAAAGTTTAGTCCGTTGCCCTTTGTAATTGTCGGGATGGCAATAGGAGCGGTGACCCGGACGGCGTTCGCCGCACCATATATTGTGTTTCGGGTCCCAGTCGATGTAATTGGCGACCACCAGGTCCAGCCAGCCGTCCTTATCGTAATCGAACCATCCGGCACTGGTTGACCACAGCCCCGCTTCTCCCACTCCGGCCTTGGCGGTGACATCGGTAAAGGTGCCGTTGCCGTTGTTGTGATACAGAATACCGCCGCCATAGCCGGTAACATAAATATCGGGATATCCATCGTTATCGAAATCGGCCACCGCCACGCCTTGGCCGTAATGTCCTGCACCACCCAACCCAGCTTTTTCGGTGACGTCGGTAAATGTTCCGTCGCCGTTATTGTGATATAGCGCGGACCGCAGCGGATGGGCGGGTTTGTAGATGTCGGTGGCCGCCGACTGGACAAAATAAAGATCCATCAGCCCATCTTGATCGTAGTCGATCCAAGCCACTCCCGTTCCCATCGTTTCCAAGTAATACTTTTCCTCGGTTCCGGTGCCGTCCTGCAGAAAGTTGATGCCCGCCGCTTTGCGCACGTCCGTGAAGCGGACTTTTACCGGCTGGTCCTGCCCTTTGGAATCCGGGCCGCCGAGCACCCAGGGAGTGAAGGCGATCGCCATGAAAAAGCACAGCGCCGCGACGGCCTCGAAGTTACTCAGGCGGGAGCTCTCGTCGGGCGGCGATTTGTATTTACTCACGGGCCCCATAATCCAATGTTCCTTCCGCGGTTCAAGCGTTCCGCAGTCAAAGAGTGCGGTCCGCAATCGAAAGCGCGAATTGTAGCACTTGCTGTCGGGCCGCCATGGGCATTGGCTCGTTTACTACCAGTGGCATCGCCGGAGCTTTGTCTAAAGTCTCCTCGATCCGATTCACATCCAACCCGCCGCCCGTGTTGCTTCCCTTAAAGCGATTCAACACTTCCCTGGCTTTGTCGATTTGGCCGGTTTGATAATAAAAAACGCCCAGCGTGGAATAGCTGCCCAGCCACTCCGGCATCAGATCGACCGCTTGCGCTAGCTGCGCCGCGGCCAGCGCGGTCTTGCCGTCCAGCACCGACACCAGTCCTTCACCCCACAGGAGTTTTCCCGATCCCGGGATGCGATCGAGGCCTTGGTGCAGTGTTTTCTTCGCGCCGGCCAAATCGCTCTGCCGAAGTTCGAGCAGCATCAGGGAGAGATAGTATTGATCGTTGTCGGGGTTTCGACGAATCGCGCTCTTGTAAATTTCCGAAGCTTCGGGCGGCTGACCTAGATGAGCCTTGATATCCGCAAGCAGAGAAAGAAATGCATCGTCCTGCTGGCCGCTGCTGGAAACTTGCAGCGCAACTTCCAGCGCCTGCTGGTACATGCGTCTGCGGAAATAGGCATCAGCCAGGTCGAATTTTACATCGTCGGAATCGGGATTCACGCGCAAGGCGGTCTGAAAATGCCGAATAGCATCGTCGTACAGATGGTGACGCGCTAGTAGAACTCCGATCCCAGTTTGCGTTCGATAGTCTCCCGCGCTTAGCTGGTCCAGTTGCGCGATCGCGCTGCTGGCATCTTCCACTTTACCGAGTTTCAGATATCCTTCGGCCAGCAGGTAGAGGTCTTCCGGCTGGTCAGGCTGTTTCTCAATCTGCGCAGAAAGCTCGGTGAGATCCAGTTGCGCTTTCTCGCCACTCGAAAGGTTGGAACGATTGTTGAGGTAATCAAAAAGATGCTGGTAGGGATAGGGTCCGGTCGAAGCATTCTTGGAGAGGGTTTGAAACACGCTCAAATCCTGTTGTGCGGCCTGGGTCTGACCGAGATTCCTTTCAACCATGGCCAGCTTGTAATATCCAGGCGCGGGAGCACGGGCGACCCCCACGAATTTTCGCAGTAGCTCGGCCGCCTCCGCGTATCTCTTGCTGGCCATCCGTAAATTGGCCAACTCCAGCAGAGCTTCGGGGTATTCGGGATTCAATCGAAGCGCTTGCTGGAAGAGATGTTCGGCGCTGTCGTGGTTTCCTTGTCGCGCCTCCATAAACCCCAAGTTGAACAGACACGAAACGTTCCGCGGATCTTTTTTCAGGCCTTCTTGGAAATACTTTCGTGCCTCGTCGAAACGTCCCAGCTCACGGTACGAAAGCCCCAGAAACGCATAGGATCGCGCCGAAGGATCCAACTCGATCAACTGCTTGAACTCTTCGATCGCTTTCTCCGCTTTTCCCGACATGAAGTAGCTTTCTCCGAGTGCCGCATGCAAGTCGGTTCGCCGTGGGGAAATCTTCAAACCGGATTCCAGCAAGGGGATGGAGTCCTCATAATAATTCTGGGACATGCTCACTCGCGCCAGCGCATAGATCACGTCGGTATTCTGCGGGGCGATTTTGTGGGCGCGCACCAGCAAGTCCAGTGCGTCGACCGGCTTGTTCTGATCGGAGTCAACCCGCGCCAGCAGCAGCAGCGTCTCGGGTGAATCGGGCTTGAGTTTCAACGCGCGATTCAGTGCCAGTTCCGCGTTTGCATAATCGCCGTCCCGCAAACAAACCTCTCCCAGGTTGAAGAGAATCTCGAAGGTCTGGGGCTGCAGCAAGTTGGCGTGCTCGAGCTCGAATTGCGCGGCGCGGTCTTGCTTCTCGCTTGCCAGCAACGTGCCCAGTGTAAAGTGCACCGGCACGTCCTCTTTATTTTGGGCGGAAAGGTCCGAGGCGGTTTTCAACCCTTCTGCGGTCCGGCCCGCTTCGAGATACGCTCTGACTAGGCTGAATTGCGAGGCGATCGTCGGTGGGCGGATTCGTTCGAGGTAGGTAATAGCCTGCGCTGGCTGTTTTTTCACCAAAAGGACCAGGGCCAGATTGTAATCGCCGTCGTGATTCGTCGGATCCAGCCGCAGAACCTCGCGGAACTCTTTTTCGGCCAGATCGATTTTCCCCTGAACGACGTAGAGGTTCCCCAAATCGTTGCGAATCCCTGTCGAATTTAGATCGAGTTTCAAGCCTTGTTGGAAAGCAGCGAGAGCTTCCGGGTAATTCTTTTCTTGTGTACACACCACCCCTAGCAGCGAATACCCCTCAACCCGGGAAGGATTCTCGAGGAGTTCTTCGTGAATCTTGTTTTTCGCCTCTTCGAGCCGGCCCTGCTGAAGAAGTGCCTCCGCTTCCGCGAAAGGGGACGCCCCGTGGGAAGATCGACCATCGGAAGACGAGTGAGCAGCTTGTTCGCCGGAAGTTGCTTGTTGTCCGGCGGCGCCAAGTGGTGCGCAGAAAATCACGGTCAGGGCAACGGCAGTGCCCAGCCCCGCTCGCCAGCCCCACGTTCCGGCTCGGTGCCGGACCCACCCGCAAACGTCCATGGAAGGTGTTCCTGTGTGCACACTGATCGGCAATCGAATCCGCGGCAAAAGTTAATTTAGCATTTCCAGAGTCTGCCGAGCCAACTTGTGTTCCGGCTGCTGGCGCAGCAGGGCTTTTAATACTTCTCTGGCTTTCTCCTTGTCATTCAAAACAACATATAGCTTGGCCAGATTGAAATAGGCCTGATCGAACGCGGGGGCGACCTGGATGCACGTTTCGAATTTCTGCTGAGCCGCGGGATATTGGCCCGCCCGCACCAACAGAACCCCGAGATTATTCAGCGCATCGGCATAGTCCGGGCGCAGCGCCACAGCCCGCTCCAGATAATCCGATGCGGCCTGAAGTTGGTTTTGCCCGGCACAGAGCATTCCCAGGCTGTAGTTTGCCTCAGGATCTTCGGGAGCGGCGTCAAACGCCCGCTGCAAGAGTTTCTGCGCTTCAGTGAATGCGCCTTTTCGACGGAACAGGTTTCCGAGGTTCAGAAGCGCGGTGACGTAGGTGGGTCTCAGCAGAATCGACTGCTGAAAATTCTGGATGGCCTGGTCTTCTTGACCTTGTTGCGCAGACACCATCCCCAGATTGTTCCAGGCCTCGGCATAGCCGGGACGCAACTTCACCGCCTGCTCCAGATTCTGGCGCGCCTCCGCGAGCGCACTTCTTCGCAGATAGAGCGTCCCCAGGTTGTAATACGCAATTGGTTCGTCTGGTTTTACCAGAATCACTTGTTTGAATTCTTCCGCAGCCTCTTCCAAATAGCCGCGCTGAAACAGCGCTACTCCGAAGGTGAGATCGTTGCGCTGGAAATTTCCCTGAATCATCGTGCCTTTCAGCGGCAGCGCTTTCTCCAGAAAACCGGCGGCGCTGTTGGGAACCGACCGGACGTCCTCCAGCAGGCGCTCAGGTTCCACCGTTCCTTGATAGACCTTTACGATCATGCCGTCCCCGTTCACTAGGAATGAACTCGGGAGCGCCAAATCTCTCCGGCGGTCGAAAAGGTATCGATAAATGATGTTGTAGACGCCGGCCAAGGCCTGCGTCGCCAAAAAAATGGGCAGAGTAATCCCCTCTTTGGCCGCAAACGATCGCACCGCTCCGGCGTCCTGCGGATCATCGACATTGATGGCGAGAATGTGAAGATTGGACGACGCCCAGCTTGCCTGACGCTCTTGCAGAAAGCGCAGTTGGCTGCTGCACGATGGCGCCGTAGTGGCCCAGAAATTCAGAAGAACCAAGCTTCCCCGAAACGATCGGAGTTGTTTTCTGTCTCCTTGAAGGTCCGCCAAAGAAAAGTCGGGAGCGTGCAGCGGCTGGATCAACCACGTCTCTACCGAAAGCGGGAGGTGCTCGATTTCTTGCCGCTCGCTTCCGTGCCGGTACGACGGAGCTAAAGCCACAAACGGCTTCGCTCGAAAATCCTGCACACCTTCCTGGACTTCGATGCGGTGATTTACCGGTAATTTGTCCCACACTTGGGTTAGGCCACTGGGCCAACGAATGGTGGCGCGCACCGTGTCTTTTGTGGTTCCCACTCCAAAGAAAAGTTCCTTGCTGTGTTGTGACAAAAAGCCCGAACCCGCTTGCAAATACTTGGTCTGGCGATGCCCGGCCGATTCCATCGTCACCGCAGCTCCGATCGCATCTCGATTGCTTTTAGTCCCTTGCATGCGCAGCGCAATCGAGGAGCCAATGCTGTCCATCGCATGGTGCAGGATGCGAATCTGCGGTGCAGTCCGGTTCTTGAGAATGATCTCCAATCGGCCGTCGTGATCGAGGTCGGCCAGCGCAAACGTGCGGCTATCATCGAGAAAATCCAAACCAACGATGCCCGAGACTTCGGAGAAGGTGCCATCCTGGTTGTTCCGGTAAAATACGTTTCTCTCAAATCCATTCCACGTTGCATCCGAACGGATCGCCTCGTTAATCGCGTTCCACCCGCGTTCATAGCTTTCCGAAGGGGTCGCGCTTGGCGGCGATTTTGCCACCACTTGCCGCCAGAAAAAGCTGGAGACGTCGCGAGCGCCCTGGCCCGAGATATATCCATTGGCGATGTACAGGTCCGGGTAACCGTCATGGTCAAAGTCCCATGCATCCGTGGACCACGACCATCGGCCCATCGCAACCCCCGCTGGCGTGGCCACGTTTTGGAACCGGGTGTTTCCCAGGTTCCGATATAGCGAATTTCCGGTCATATGGCGCCGGTAAAGTGCGCGAATCGACTCCGGTTGCTCTCCTTGAAAGGATGATTGCCCAAACACGCGCATACCCGCTGCTACCCACATGCCTGCGGCATAGATATCTTGTTTTCCATCGTTGTCGAAATCCAGCCAGCAGGCACTCATGCCGGCTCCTGGCTCATCTACTTGAGCGTTGCCAGAGACAGCGGCGAATGTCCCGTCGCCGTTGTTACGATAGAGATTGTTACGGCCAAAATCATTCACAACGTATAGGTCCGGCCAGCCATCCGCGTTCGAGTCGCCCCAGGAACAAGCAAAGGTGTAGCGGTCGTTCTCCACATTCAGGCCCGCAGCTTCGGTCCGATCTTGAAATACTCCGTTTCCTTCGTTGTGAAAGAGGAAGTTAGGCGGCCCATTGCGCGCGTCAAAATAGGGAACCGGATAATGGTATTGGTCTAGCCCGAGATAATAGTTGTAGAGGCCGAAATAAACATCGAGGCGCCCGTCGCGGTCATAGTCGGCCGCCGCGGCGTGGGTAAACGTCCCCGCCGGAGCTTTTGCAAATCGGAAGGCATCGCGATTGAGAGAAAACTTCCCATTTCCCTGATTTACGAATAGCAACGGGCCGCTTCCGGTCACCACCAGCAGGTCCTGTAGCCCTTTATTTTCGAAATCCGCGAACAACGCGCAAGCGGTCCCATCGAGCACGTCGACGCCGGCTGCCTCGCTCACATCTTCAAATGTTCCGTCGCCGCGATTGTGATAAAGGCGGTTGGGAAGTCCCGGGGGTTGGCAGATGTAGAGATCCTCCAATCCATCACCGTCGTAGTCTCCCGCGGCCAAGCCGGTATTACCGTAAATATCGATTCCCGATGCCCCGTCCAGCATCGTGCGCCAGTAGTCCATTCCGTGAAGCATCTGATTGTTGTATGACTCAGTTTGGCCAAGCGCTTGCCGAGTAACATCTAAAAAAATGGGTTGTGCTGCCCGGCTGAGAGTCTCCTCAGTTGCGGTCCAGCGATTGACTTGCCAACCGCTGGCGTCGTCATGCGTCCATTCCGTCAGCCAATACCCGATGCGCTCTTCGCGCCCGGCATCTCCGTGCGGTCCGACCAGGTCATATCGAATGTTGAGGCGAACTTTTGGCGGAGAATTAGCGGTCTGCTCGATTCCCGCGATTTGAAATTCCGCGGTATCCACGCGAGCCAACGGCGCTAGGTAGCCTTGCATTTCCTTCAGAAAGCGCTCGCTGCCTCCGCACGGCTCGCTCAAAAACGTTCGCCGGATCGTTTCGATTCCATATTCCGAGCGAAGCGTATTCTCGTGGGCAGGAGTGAGTGAGCCGGCCTGGAAGGAAGGATTCAGCAATTCCGCCAGAAGGTTCGCGCCAGATCGGCCCGAACGCAGCTCGCGGCCCCAGTCTTCGAGCCGGCGCGCGATTTCCGCGGCATACTTCTCGGTTACATATTCATCGCTGCCCGGTTGTACATAGCGCAGCACGTCATCCAGCGGAGATTTTGTCGGATAGTGGGGCGTCAATCGGGGGTCCGACAACGGAAAAGGAGGTCCATGTTGGTCGAACATCCGGGAGGTAGGGGAACCGAATTCCGCGGAATGCAGAGGTGCCGGAAGGAATAACAACGGGGCAAAGCGTACTCCTCCCAGGAAGGCGCGGCGCGAAACTTTATTTTTTTTCTCTTTTTTTTGCCCCATGCACGGTGCTCACGGAAATTCGGTGTCGCGCTGAAATGCTAGCACGCAAGCGAAACGGAGCCAACCTCGCGGCCTTGGACCGAATCACCGGCCACCGTGAGCTGGATAGACCGATAAACTAGAATGGAAATTACTACTAAGGCTTCACAGTTCCTGAAGATTGTCCCACAATCAACTCCGCAAGAATCTCGTATTCTCTGCCTTGCGGAAGCTGGGAGCTGCAAAGCTCATGCAAGGCATCCGCCGCCATTTCCCCAAGTAGATCTCGATGGATGTCCACCGTGGTAAGCGAGGGGATGCTGTATTCCGCCAGTCGTGTCCGGTCAAAGCCGGTCACCGAAATATCTTGGGGAATCCGGCAGCCTGCGGAGGTCAGCCCTTTCATCACCCCCACGGCGGTCAGATCGTTAATCGCCATCACGGCGGTGGGCCTCGGGGACATGTGCGCGATGGCCAATCCGGCCGCCAGTCCTCCTTCGAATCGCAAATCTCCGTGCAGTATCGGGCCCGGTTTCAGTCCCAGGGCCAGCATCGACTTTTCGTAGGCCTCCAGCCGCGCCACATTGGATTTCAGTTTGGGTCTACCGGCGACGAATGCGATTTTGCGGTGTCCTTCTTGATGCAGGTAGCGGACGATTTTCGCGATCCCCGAGGCGTAATCGATTCGCAGCGTGCTCACGTATCCCCGGGCCGGTGCGAGGTCCAGAAATGTGACGGCGATCTTCCTCCGCGCCAGCTCGTCGATCAATCGCGCGCTGATCTCCGACGTCATGATCGCCACCCCGCCAACGTTGTGCGCCATCATCCGGCTGGCGGCCTCCCGGGTGCGCCGCGGATCGTAGTTGGTGTCGCTGAGAATGGCCTCGTAGCCGAGTTGCCGCGTGCGTGCCAGAAAGCCCTTGATAATTTCCGGGAAAAACGGGTTTTCGATGTCGGAAACAATAATTCCCAGGGTGCGCGTATCCCGGGAAGCCAGACGGCGGGCATGAATGTTGGGGAGATAACCGAGGCGCTTGACCGTCGAGAGCACCAGGCCTTGCGTCCTGGGGCCAACCTTGCCTCTTTTATTCAATACATTGGACACCGTCGCCGTAGACACGCCAGCGGCCTTGGCCACATCGCGAATCGTCAAACCCATGTCCGGAAACCTGCCTTCGATAAAGAAACGCGAGTGATGCGGCCACGTCCAATCCAAAGAATGAATCGAACGGAGAGTATAAATTAAAAAAACTCTTGACAACAAACGAAAGAATATGGTCCTATCCGCTCAGGTTAAGCGGTTAATCTTTTGGGGTTATTGTGCAAGCAGTTGAGTGCCTTAGGGGTAGTCTTGTGGGGTTTCGCCCCTCTGCGTGCCCGTCTGCTTCTCGAGCTTAATCTTCTTTGAAGCCATGACATCGTTTGCGGCCCAGGTTGACGGCTCCCATCGGGGCTGGCGGCGTGCTTCTCCGCCTATCGCCCGGTTCGGGGCAACCTCTACCTTTTTTGCACGGATCGTTCGAGGAGGAACGGGCATGAACGCCAGGACAAATTCTACTCGCAACCGGGCCTTTGCTTGGGGAGTAATCGTGCTCTTAGCTGTGCTACTTGCAGCCGGTCCGCTCCAGGCTCAGATGGACACCGGTTCCATCCTGGGGACCGTTTCCGACCAAAGTGGGGCCGTACTGAGTGGCGCCAAGGTCACCCTGACCAATGAGGGGACCGGCGCTAGCCTGTCGACTACCGCCGGCGCGGACGGCGTCTTCAAATTCACGCCTATCAAGATTGGCAGTTACAGGATTGATGTCTCCTTCCAGGGATTCCAGTCGGCCAGCGTCAAAGGCGTAGTCGTCGATATCGGCGCGGATGTGGTGCAGAATCTTTCGCTCAAGCCGGGCAGTGTGAGTCAGACCGTTGAAGTTACCGCCGCCGCCCCTCTGCTGCAATCGCAGGATGCCTCGGTCGGACAAGTCATCAACTCCCAGGAAGTGAACAGCCTTCCTCTGAACGGTCGCAATTTTACTTTTCTCGCGCAAATCGCTGTCGGGGTGAATACCCCTCAGTCCGATACCCGTGGTAACGCCGGCAGTGGCGCTTTTGCCGCCAATGGTCAGCGCCCCTCGATGAATAACTACCTGCTCGACGGCATCGACAATAACTCCGACACCGTCGATTTCCTCAACGGCACAAACTTCGTGGTTCTTCCCCCCCTCGATGCCATCCAGGAATTCAAGGTGCAAACCACCGACTTCAGCGCCGAGTATGGACGTTCCGGCGCCGCTATTCTCAATGCCACCACCAAAACCGGAACCAACGAATTTCACGGCGATGGCTGGGAATTCTTCCGCAACGACGTATTGGATGCGGCGGACTTCTTTGAAAATGCCAACGGCATCAAAAAGGGAGATTTGCAGCAGAACCAGTTTGGCGTCGCGATTGGCGGTCCGGTGGCCATCCCCCACCTGTTCAACGGCCGCAAAAAACTCTTCTTCTTTGGGGACTACGAAGGACTGCGCCGGGTTCAGGGTGAGGTTTCTACCGGTACGGTTCCCACAGCCGCCGAACGCACCAGCGGCTTCACCAATTTTTCCGATCTCCTTGCCGGCCAAACCGGGACGGCAACTGACAATCTGGGTCGGGTGATCCCAGTCGGTACCATCATGGATCCGGCCACTACCCGGCCGGTGACCGCGGGATCGGTGGACCCGGTATCCGGTTTGGCAGCGACCAATACCGGTTATGTCCGGGATCCCTTCTACACCGGCGGCAGCATTGCTGGAATAACCTCGTTCGTTCCTCTAGCGGGTTCTTTGAATCAGATCCCGGCTGGGCGTTTGGATCCCAACGCCATCAAATTATTGAGCCTTTACCCCGGCCCATCCAACGGCTCGCTGTTCTCAAACTTCGCCAGTTCGCCAAGGCTCTTCGAACACACCAATGCCTTTGATGCCCGCGTGGATCTGGATGCCAACGAGGCCAATCAAGTGTTTTTCCGCTTCAGCCTCAAGGATGATCCCGAATTCATTCCGGGTATCTTCGGCGGCGTAGCGGACGGTGGTGCTTTCCAGCAAGGCAACCAGACCGCGGTCGCACAGCAGAGCGCCTTGGGTTACACCCACGAGTTTTCGCCCACGCTCATCAATAACTTGCGCGTCGGTCTCAATTATCTGCACACCACCCGCGCGGCTCCCGAGGCGTCCGTTAACGGTCTTCCGGCACAATATGGCATCCAGGATATCCCGCAGGGAGATTTGAACGGTGGTCTTCCTGCCTTCGGCATCAACGGTCTATCCACCTTGGGCAGCAATAACTTCTTGCCCTCGGACGAGATCAGCTCCACCTTCCAACTCACCGAAGATGTCACCAAGATTTACGGCAAACACACTTTCAAAATGGGTTTTGAATGGCAGCACGTGAAGTTCTCCACCTTGCAGCCTTCTTGGTCTCACGGCGAGTTTGATTACAACGGCGATTTCACCGATATCGCCGGCGGCACCGATTCCAGCAGCACCGGCCGCGCCGATTTTCTTCTCACTCCGACCACCACCACGGTAGCTGGCGGCGTGAATTACGTCGGAGGGTCCAGTGACATCCGCGCCTCCAATATCGGTGAAACGGACGACGGCAAAAACTATTATGGTGGCTACATCAATGACGACTGGAAGATCGCTCCCAAGCTCACGATTAACCTTGGGGTGCGCTATGACTTCTTCGGTCTCGTCTTCGAACACCACCACGCTCAGGCAAACTTTGTGCCAGATGCTATAGGTGGTCCGACCGAAGTCTTCCCTCTGGGGAACCCGGAGCTGGCCAATCTTTCTCCGAGCTTCCTCGCGCTGCTCGCCAAAGACGGCATCGCCTTGGATGAAACCAACAAGTACGGCGGCGGATTGGGAACTTCCCAAAAGACTAATTTTGCGCCGCGCGTGGGTTTTGCATACCAAGCCAGTCAAAAGCTGGTCGTACGCGGCGGGTTCGGTATGTTCTTTAACGGTTTTGAAAATCGCGGGTATTCGCCGAATCTTGGCGAAAGCTATCCGTTCCAGTACAGCTTCAACTATTTTCCGGCTAACGATTCCACCCCACTCACTTTTCCAGGTTGCACCACCGCGGGTCCTGGCAATGTCGGAACATTTGAGACTGGATTCTCCTGCACTCCACTGAATCCGATCGATGTGAATGCCAGCGGGTTGTCTTTGCCCGGTATTCAGTTCCACTACCAGACCCCCTACACCTTGGGCGCCAACGTGACCTTCCAATATCAGATCACCCCCACCATTGCGATTCAGGTTGGGTACGTGCTTTCCAACGGGCGCCATATCGAGGTCTTTCCGAATTCTAACGTTGTCTCCACCCTCAACTACTACAACGCTCCCATTCTCGGCGCAGCAGCCACCTCCACCTCTCCGGCCTCGCCAGCCTTGGTTCCCTTTCCCGATTTCGGAACGGGCGCCAGCTACGCTGCAACCGAAGGAAACAGCAACTACAACGGTTTGCAGACCCAGGTCGAAAAGCGGCTCGCGAATGGTCTGAATTTCCTCGCCAACTATAGCTACTCGAAGACTCTCACCGACGCGCGTGACCCCCTGAACACTGGGAGTTCCATCGTCAGCTACCGTGCACCCGCTGTTCCAGGGTTTGGAATCCATGCGGACTACTCACTTGCGCCTTCCGACATACGCAATGTTTTCCACTTGAGCGGCGGCTATGAACTTCCTTTCGGCAAAGGCAAGAAATACGCCGGGGATGCCACTGGCTTTAAGAACCAGCTGATTGGTGGTTACGTCATCTACTGGAATATGACCTTCGAAGGCGGCCAGCCCATCACTATCGGTTGCCTGCAAGCTACCGCTGCAGGTTTGAACTGCGGCGCCCTCGAGACCGGTCAGCCCCTGCACGTTGGACTCCATACCGACGCCAACGGCAAGCTCAGCCTGTTTTCAAACGGCGCGGCGGCCTTTAATCAGCCTTGTGTGATCGGATCGGACGGACAGCCTGAGGCTGGCACCCCGACGGGATGTGTGCCGTTATCCGGTAACGCCGTCTTGGGCAAAGTAAGTCAAGTGGAAGGGCCGGTCTTCCGCAGAGCGGACCTTTCATTCTTCAAAAACTTCCCCATTACCGAGAGCCGCTACGTACAGTTCCGGGCCGAAATATTTAACATCGCCAATCATGCCAATTTCAACGCTCCTGGTTTTGGCGGTAACGGCGTGGTTGCTATTCCGAACTCTCTTAACTACGGCAGTTCAAACTTCGGCGAAATCGGGTCCACTCGCGATGATCCCTACGATCCGCGCCAGATCCAGTTCGCTGTAAAGGTTTATTTCTAGTTCACACCACACCACCCCGGCGGCGAGGGTGCTTCGAAAGAAGCCCTTCGCCGCAAATCTTCAGGCCTCGGAGAGCGCTCTGGCTCGGCGTGCGGCGGTGGTAACATGAAAGCATTGTGACTGCGAAACACTGCTTCCAATGTTCTGTTTTCCTGGCCCTTCTGCTCTGTACGCCTCTGACTAAGGCTCAATCGAAACAGGATCAGGACTTAGACCGTAGGTTTCAGGCCGCCGTCGCTGACTATGACGCGGGTCGTTTGGCTCCAGCCGCCGCTGCATTGGAGAAGCTAGTGCTTGAATCTCCAGATACCTTTGAACTCCACGAACTCCTTGGCTTGATTTATTCCGAGCAGTTGCAAGACGCCAAAGCCGCATTGCATTTCGAGAAAGCTGTTGGTATCAAGCCGGATTCCCCCGAGGCTCGAACAAACTACGCCACCAATCTGGCCCGCTCGGGTAAGCTGGATTTGGCCGAGGTCCAGTTTAAGAAGGCGATAGCGCTGCAACCGGGGGACTATGAGGCAAGCCACGACTTGGGCGAGTTATACATCCAGTCCGGGAAAATCGCGGAGGCGGTTCCGTACCTCGAACAAGCCCAGCGCGTTAATCCCAGCTCCTATGACAATAGCTACGATCTATCTCTCGCCTATCTCGTCACCGGTAAGCTCGAACCAGCCCGCCAGTCGGTTACCGCGCTCCTGCGTCAAAAAGACACCGCGGAATTGCATAACCTTCTCGGCCAGATCGAGGAAAAAGACGGCAACTTCGTCGCTGCCGCCAATCAATTCGAAGTGGCCGCGCACGCCGATCCCAGCGAGAGCAACCTGTTCGATTGGGGCTCTGAGCTACTCCTTCATCGCACCCTGGACCCTGCCGTAGAGGTCTTCCGGCAGGCCTCCGAGCGTTACCCCAATTCGCCGCGCCTGGTGATTGGTCTCGGTACGTCTCTCTACGCACGCGGCAATTACGACGACGCAGTGAAGGCCCTGCTCCGCGGTGCGGACCTCAACCCTTCTGATCCCAGTTGTTATCTTTTTCTCTCCAGGGCTTTCGATAGCTCTCCGGCGCAAGCCGATGATGTGATCGAGCGGTTCCGCCGCTTTGCCGAACTTCAGCCCAACAACCCTCGCGCCCTCTATTACTACGCCCTGAGTCTCTGGAAGGGAAAGCGGGCGAAAAATCCCGATCAGGATATTCATCAAATCGAATCCTTGCTCAAGAAATCGATCGCACTCGATCCCCACATCGCCGAATCGCACCTTCAATTGGGCAACCTCTATTCGGAGCAGAACCGATTTACCGACGCCATTCCCGAGTATCTCCGCGCCAGGGAGCTAGACCCCGAGATCTCCGATGTCCGTTACCGCCTGGGCCAGGCCTACGTGCGCACCGGCCAAAAGGAACTCGCCCAAAAGGAATTTGACGTTTATCAGAAGCTTCGCGAACGGCACCTCGCCGATATCGATAAGCAGCGCGCCGATATTCGACAGTTTGTTTTTTCCGAGAAGGATTCTCCTTCCGCCAAGCCTTGACCCAATGGGGTTTGGTGGTCGCGGCATGTGGTCGTACCCGATCTGGAAGGATGACTCCGGCACGGCAGGGAAGTAACTATGGTTCAGCAACGCAGCCCGGAAGACGGCCGGTCCCACCGGGATTATCTATTGATCGCTAGGTTCCGTGGGTCCAGAATCTCTAACGCACCACGCGTAGCGCCGACGCTTCCGGTCGGTGCGCCGCAAGTGCGGCAAGGCATCACCCAGACAGCTCGTGCACCGGGTATACCTAACGCATCGGAGATTTCCCAAAAAAGGAGAAATCCGAATCCAGGCATCTACGGAGATGAGAAATCGGATGTATCTGAAGCTAAACGAGATAGCAATTCTGAAGCGGTGCGAATTTCAATGCCGAGCCATGAAATCCCGCTCGACCTGCCTCGGCGGAGTTCGATCCTTTATATTATTAAGGACGGACGGCAACGTAGCGTTCGAAAAAGACAGAAATCTGAATCCAGGCGGTTGTGGGGATTAGAAATAGAACGGATATCGAGGTAAAAGACGGCGATTCTGAAACCATGCCAATTTCAGAAACACATAACCACGAAATCTCTTTTTTTTGAATCCAGGCATCTGTAGTTGGAGAAGCTGGATGCCTAGGATCGGGAAACAGATAATGGTTCTAACCAATGACGAACGGGCAAAACCATGAAATCGTATTCTTTCGCGGCAAGGAACTTTTCCCAGGCTAGCGGGGACGCGTCCACGCTGCAGGAACGAGCCCGCCAGCTCGCCTCCGACCGCCGCGATTTTCTCCGTACCGCTGCAGGACTCGCCCTCGGTGGCACCCTTCTTGGTTCGAGCCCGCTGGTCCGCGCCGCGCTCGCCCCCAGAAAACGAAAAGTGGTGGTGATCACTTTCGGTGGCGGAGCTCGCGATCAAGAAACCTTTGCGCCCGAAGGTCAGGAAAACATCCCCTACCTAATGGGCCAGCTAATTCCTCAATCCTCGTTTTTCTCCCAGGTCATTAACCGGGGAATTCTGGGTCATTATGTTGCCACCGCCAGCCTGGCGACCGGCGTCTATGAGACGTTTAACAACTTTGCCGCCGTCCCTCCCGCAAACCCGACCGTCTTCGAGTATTTCCGCAAGGACCTCAAGCGGCCCGCTTGGGATGCCTGGGTAGTTGCTCCTAGCAATGGTTTCAACCGCATCGGCGGCAGCAACCATCCCTCTTTCGGGCCATCCCTCGGCGCCAACGTGATTCTCCCTAAGCATTTGCTCACCGCCGCCACGGCCCCCAGCACCGACTACGATCATCTGCTGCGCGACAATTATGAGACGCCGCTGTACACCCCTCAGCTCGGTGGCAGCGAGTTCGAACTCCAACAACTGGAATCGATTCTCAAACTCTCCGTAGACGATTTCAGAACCCGTGCCCGGACCCTATCCAGCCCCGACGAACTGTCCGTTTACATCGTGCGTCAATTGATGCGCCAGGTCGCTCCCAGCCTGCTGTGGATCACCATGCATGACATTGACATCGCCCACGCCGGCGCCTATTCCCTTTACATTGACGGCATTCGCCGCACCGATCGGCTTTGCGCCGACATCTGGAAGACCATCCAGACCGAGCCGGAATACGCCGGTAACACCACCCTTTTCATCTTGCCCGACTTTGGCCGCGACTCTGACGATGATTCCGGCGGCAACGGCTTTCAGCATCACCGCACCGGCGACGCGCTCTCTCGCACCACCTGGATGCTGGCTCTGGGCGCCGGCATTCGGCAGGGCATGGTGTTCGACCGGCCCTTGCAGCCTACCGACCTCGTTCCCACGATCGGCTCTATGCTTGGATTTTCGGCATCCCTGTCAGAAGGCCGTCCGATTTCGGAGCTCTTGTAACGCTCATGATTCCCAGCGACCTCAAACCGCAGCAGTTCCGCAGCTACCCGCCGGAAGCGAGCAAGCTGGCCACCCACTACGTGGCAGCCCTACAACGCCTTCCGCTGAGCTTTGTTCCTAGCCTGTTGCGCGAAGTAATCGACTTCGATTTTAAGTTTCCCGCCGAGCGCAAAGCTCTTGAGGGGGAACTGGCCCATTTAGCCGCCCTCTCGCCGGAACAAGTAAAGGAATGGTTCGGGCCGTTCGAACAAATTCACATTTCCTCCGAACTCGAGAGCCTGGATTGGGTGAACGCACCGGGGCTGTACGTGGAACAGTTCTCGGCTCACCTCTGGTCCACCCATCAGCTCGATGCTTTCCGCGCCGCCGCGATCGAATATGCCACCAAGTTGCGGGCGGTTGTGCCCCCGGAACCGCCGGCGATGCCCAGGCTTGGTATTGCGGTGGTGGGGGGGGGCGTCACCTCTTACGACCAGCCTCTTTTCCGCAAGCTACGCCCTCACGGCGCTTACTACAGCCAACTCTCACCGGAAAATGGCCTGCAGCAGCTGCTGGACGCCGTTGCGGCCCGCGCCAAGGCCCATCCTGAACCCTACGCTCATTGGTACGTGGATGGCGGAGACGCCGCCCCGCACGATCCATCGCTCACCTGCGTCTCCTACAATGCTCTGGAGCCGGCACGGGCTGCGTTGTCCTCCAAGCTGCGCGTGGAAATCCCGCGTCCGGGGATGGGGCCCGAAGCGCTCCGCACACTTTTGGCGCAGATGCGTCCCGCCGACCTGGGTTTTAGCAACGCGGGTGACCCGGTTCTCGACCGCTTCCAGCTCAAACTGCTTACCGAGGGTTCGGGAACGCAGATTTTCAGCACTACCTTTGCCCAATGGGCGGCACGCGAAGCGTTGCGCCGGGCGCAACCGCTCACCCTGCTGGTCCGATTTGCTCCACGCCAGCGCCAGAAGCCGATGAACGAATTACTGTACGGCAATCAGAGCGCAGTCCAACTCGATTTCGTAGGCTCTTTGGTCGACGCCGATCTAGGGGCGTACTACAACTGGTTGAATCAGCAGCGCCTCACTGGCGCGGACCGTTCCTCGTTCGTGGTCTGGTACGAAGGCCACAACGAAGCGGTGGCGATCGGTCCGTCGGTGCAAGGCGGCACAAAATCCAGTTCGGCCGGAGACTTGCGCCAATTGTTGGCTTGGACGAGCTGACCGCGGTAGAAATACTCGCGCACCTGAGTTTCTTTGAACTTTGAACCGGGTGAAGAAGTGGAACGAGGTTCGTTACTGGAAAGGGACAACCGTGGAACGACGCGACTTTATCAAGACCACCAGCGCCGTGATCGCTGGAGCAATCCTCGCCCCTCGCCCCTTGGTGGGCGATCCTCTCCCCGCCGGCGCGACAAGCGACGGGCGGTTGGTGATCCCCATCAACCGCAATTGGCGGTACAGCAAATCGGTCGTCGAGGGTGGCCACCTCCGGGAGTTCGACGATTCCGGATTCGATCGGGTGGTGATTCCTCACACCAACGCCCGCGAACCATGGCACAGCTTCGATGATCATTCCTACGAGTTCGTCTCGCTCTACCGCCGCCGCTTCAAATTGCCGGCGGCCGCGAAGGGCAATCACGTGTTCGTCGATTTCGAAGGGGTGATGACCGCTTCCACGGTGTGGATCAATGGCGTGCGCCTCGGCGAATACAAGGGTGGGTACACGCCGTTCTCGTTTGAACTCACTCCTCATCTCGACTTCGACGGCGAGAACGTATTAGCGGTGGACGTGGACTCCACCGAGCGGCCCGACATTCCTCCCTTCGGCTACCAAATCGATTACCTCACCTTCGGCGGCATCTATCGCGAGGTTTTGCTGCGCATCGTCCCCGGCGTGTTCATCGAGAATATTTTTGCCAAACCCAAAGACGTACTCACTGCTCATCCCTCTCTGGACGTCGACTGCTTGCTCCTGAGTCTGGAAGCCTCCCAGGCGCCGCTCACTCTGCAGGCTGAACTTCGGGACGGAGACCGGGTGATCGCCAAAGGCTCCCAGTCGATTCCACCCTCGGCCGCTGCCACCGAGCCGGCTACCTACTCCATTCACCTGGAAAATCTCGGGGCCATCAAACTCTGGGATCTTAGTAATCCCCATCTTTATTCTGTGCATGTCCAGCTTCTGCACGGAGCTCAGGTGGTGGACCGCGACACTCGCACCGTAGGATTTCGCGAAGCGCAATTCACCGATCACGGTTTTGAACTAAACGGCAAAGTCATCAAGCTGCGCGGCCTAGACCGCCATCAAACTTTTCCATTTGTGGGCCAGGCCATGCCCGGCCGCGTCCAGGCCAGCGATGCTCATATCCTGCGCCACAAACTTAAGTGCAACATCGTTCGCACGTCGCACTACCCGCAGTCCCGCCATTTTCTGGATGCCTGCGATCAGATAGGCCTGCTGGTGCTCGAAGAAATTCCCGGCTGGCAGCACATTGGCGATGAACCTTGGAAATTGATTTCCATCGATAACGTCAGCCGCATGATTCGCCGGGACTGGAACCACCCCAGCGTCGTGCTGTGGGGCGTGCGCATCAATGAGTCGAAAGACGATCACGATTTCTACGTTCGCACCAACGCCGTGGCCCACCGCCTCGATCCCACCCGCCAGACCGGAGGCATTCGCTACTTCCAGGAATCCGAGTTTCTGGAGGACGTCTTCACCATGAACGATTTTGGTTTTCCGCTGAAACCGCCAAATCATCCGCGTTACCTGAATACCGAATTCGTCGGTCACACTTACCCCACCAAAACCATCGACCAGGTCGAGCGCCTCACCGAACACATGCTCCGCCACGCCCGCATCCACGACCAGCTTGCTTCCAATCCGCAATACGCGGGCGGCATCGGCTGGTGCGCGTTCGACTACAACACTCACGCCGACTTCGGCAGCGGCGACCGCATCTGCTATCACGGGGTCACCGACATGTTCCGCGAGTTCAAACCCGCCGCCGGTTTCTACAAGTCGCAGTGCGACCCGGCGGACGAAGTGGTGCTCGAGCCCGCTTTCCATTGGGCGCGCGGAGATGAGTCCATCGGATTCACCAAGGCCTGGGTCTGTTCCAACTGCGATCACCTGAAGTTTTACGTTGCCGATAAATTGGTCGCGGAAGTGGATCCCAACAAAAAGGAGTTCGCTCACCTCGGCTATGCGCCGTTCGTCGTGGATCTATCGCAGGTGGTCCACGCGTGGGGAGACTTGCGCATCGATGGCTACATCCAAGGCAAGCAAGTGATCTCCCGAACAATGTCGGGGCGGGGAGTGGATCAGAAATTCACGTTGCTTCCCGACCACACCAAGCTGAACGCCGATGGAGCCGACACCACCCGAGTGGTCCTTCGAGTGACCGACGAATTCGACGCCATCCGGCCTTTCGCCAACGACGCCATTAAATTCGAGATTGAGGGCCCGGCGGAAATCATCGGAGACAATCCCTTTGCCGTGATTGGCGGCACCGGCGCTATCTGGATTCGCGCCCAAGAGCAACCGGGCACGGTGACGCTCACCGCTACCCACCCGCAACTAGGCAAGCAACAGATTCAATTGGAACTCGCCGGGGTGGCTCCCGAACTCGCGTAACTTATTCCCTGCGCAACTAAAAACTGGCCTGTCCCGGGGGTAGCGGGACAGGCCAGCGGGCGTTTGCGGAGGGGAGTTGCGGGGAAAATCGTTTTATCTCCGCCTGATCGGTCGACGGATTCAAGTGCAGTTTTGCTCCGGGCTGCTGCTTGAAGCCGAAGAGCTTCCCGACCGAGCCGGCCGCCTCATCGGGCGAAATCACGATCAACGGCAGGCGCGATCCATGATTCGCAACGCACCTGCATTCCGGCCGGCAAACTTATTCCAGATTCGCCATACGTTTCTGAAACCATCTTGCTACTGAGCCGCAGTCTTGGTTTTGTGGCCGTGATGCTCGAGGTGTGCCTTGGCGGCTTCCGCGCTGTGGTGGGTTGCGTGGTGGAGATGCCCTTGTGCGCTATGGGCGTGATGGGCGGCTGTTTCGTGGGCGCCCAAGGCGTGCTGCTCGGCGGCTTCGCGATGATGCCGCGCGGCGTGCTCGTGATGTTCGGCTGCCTTGTGATGATGCTCAATCGCTTGCTTGGACATCGTTGTTCTCCTTTACGGCAAATCAAAATCCTACTGCGAGCGAGGTTAATGGCTCGGTGTTACTAGCCCATGACAACCAAGTGACGGGGAGGTAGCAAATGGCACCTGAATCGGAAGGCCGTCAGGACGGATGAAGTGGAGAGACTCACAATAGAAAAGGGGCCGAAGCCAGTCAACCGGCCTCGGCCCCTCTGGTTATCTTAAACGTCTTCTACCTGACCAAGCGCGGTTGTCCTATTCGCGACCGAAGTCGAACAGCTCAAACAGGTCACTGATCGCTGGGCCATTCACCGGGACGTATGGGTTAAACCATTCCGCACGCGGGTTGGGGAAATTGTCCCGGCTACGGTGTGTGACCGGGGGCAAATTCCAGTTCCGTTCGATGAACTTCAGAACCGAGACGTGATCCGAGTACTCGTGGGTGATGCGTCCGCCGCGCGAGTAGGGCGATACCACGATCATCGGGATGCGCGTGCCGTCGCCGAAGTAGTCCAGCGGCTGCACGTAGCCGGAATCGTAGTAACCGCCGCCTTCGTCGAAAGTAATAAAGATCGCGGTATCCTTCCACAGAGAAGGATTGGCCTGGACGGCATCCACAATCTTCTTGGTGAAGCCCTCGAAGAGATCAAGTTTCGAGGATGCTGGATGGCCGTCGACGAGCCCACTGGGCTTGACGAAGGAAACGGCGGGCAGCGTCCCGTTCTGGATGTCGGCATACAAATTCGCTGTGTCCTGAATGTGGGCGGTGCGGATCGCCGCGTTGGCCATGATCGAAGTGTCGTACTGGAACGGATTGCAGATGTTGCAGTACTCGTCGGTGGCCGCCCCGATTGCTCCATAGTTCAGCTGATAGGGGTCCGGCACATAGTTGTCCCACTGATCGCCGTAGTATTTCCAGGAAATGTTGCGGGCCAGCAGGGTGTCAGCGATGCTGCGCGTCGAGGAAGGTGGAATTGTGAATACGGTATTGTTCGCGTTGGTGTCAGTGAACGCGTTGTTGCCGTTGCCAAAGTAGCCCGGGTTGTAGTTGTTCAGCAGGTAGTAGTGGCCCGGTTCGCAACGGGGATCGATGTGCAGCTGGTGCAGGTACTTGCGGATGGGAGCGACGCCGGGTTGAGTGGGGTCTGAACAGTCGGTGTAAGATCCGCCACCATAGGAAGGTGAACCGAACGAGCCGCCGCCGTAACCATCCTCGGTGTACCAGTTGTTGGTGCCCGAGGCTGGATTCGGATTTTCCACTTCGTCCACTATGCCTGCGTTGGCTCCTCCTGCCTGCACTTCGACATTGTGCGGCGGAACCGCAGCGTTACCATTGCCATCGCTGAACCAGATCGCGTCGCCATGCCCCAACATGATGTGGTTGGCTCCAGTGCCGCCATTGACGGACTGGTGGAAGTTGTCGCTCATCGAGAAATTATCGGCGAGGCTCTTGAAGTACGGTGCATCGCCCTGTTGGACGTTGTAGAAACCCATGGCGGTGGAGCCTTCACCGGTGGTTGTCCCGGTGGCCGAATATTCGGTGCCAAAGGTTGCTGGCTGGGCCAAGCCGTTTGCTCCGGCACCCTCAGTGACTTCTACCCAGGGAAACAATTTGGAGTCGCAGCCGGAAGGATTCCCCGAGGTGGCGTGCTCGGTGCTGCAATCCAACTGCTGCCACATCTGATAGAAGCGATGGACCGGACTTGCGGCATACGCGTCGTAGGTAAACGTGGTGCCATTGGTCAACTGGAACGGCCCTGCGGGCAGTGCGTTGACATTGGAAATTCGGGCGTCTGGAGTGTGCGAAGTCTGCCCGGTACCGCCAGAGATCAAATCTGGATAGTAGCTCGAAGCCAACCCATTTTCAGACTGCTGCGCCAGGGTCAGGCTGTCGCCGGTGACGTAGGAGTCGGTCGGACCGCCCACGAGCGGAGCGGGCAGGGTATTACTCGGGAAGGAGACCTTGTCCGGGTTCAACAAGAACGCATCGGGCGCTTGGTCCACCGCAGCGCTTTGTGCCGCCTTGGAGAAATTGGGACCAGGCGTGCCGTCGGCCTTGATGATCCCTTCTGACAGCAGGTTGTGAACTGTCTGCCCGTGCTTGGGCACATAGGCGGCAAAAACGTGGTCAAAGCTTCGGTTTTCGCCGATGATCACGATCACGTGCTTGATGGGGGTGCGAGTCTCGTTGCTTCTTGCTTCTTGTGGCGGAGCTGCACTAACCAAAGAAGCGCCGACGGTAAATTGGAAAACCGCGACGGCCGCCAGGGCGATGCGCGCGCACGCCAAAGCATCGGATTTTAAACTCTGGAATGACATTCTTCCTCCCTTTTCGTTTGCAATCGACTCCGAGTGGAGCCTGCAAGTAATAGCCGCTGCGTGTTACAGGGAGGTTTCGGTGGCGTGAATGGACAAATAAGCAGGGAAAATGCTCGCGATGGGAGTGCTTCTTTGCGGCGGGCACCGGCTTGAGCGCCCCTGCGGGGGCAAGGTTCAGTTCCAAGGCGGGATGTTGACCACCATTCGTAGGAGCCGGGCCATTTGGCCCAGGCTGACCTCGCGCTTGGTCATCTCCCCATCCACCCTATTCCACCGCTCCCACTGCTGTGCTAGGTTCTTGGCAGCCGCGAGGAGAGTCAGCCCATGGGAACATCAACAACTAAGAAGCTGGTACTCGTTTTGACGCTGGTTCTGGGTTTCGCTCTCGGGGCGCACCCAAAATCACCAGCCCCGTCGCCGCGCTGGACGGAAACCGCGGCTAACGCCTGGTATGCCAAACAGCCGTGGCTGGTTGGCAGCAACTACATTCCGGCTACCGCCATCAACGAACTGGAAATGTGGCAAGCGGACACGTTTGATCCGCAGCGCATCGATACCGAGCTCGGTTGGGCTCAATCGATCGGCCTTAACACGATGCGAGTTTTCCTCCACGATCTTCCCTGGCAACAGGACCCCGAGGGATTTAAGAAGCGCATCAATATTTTCCTGGGTATCGCCGCGAAGCACCACATCAGGCCGCTCTTCGTGCTGTTCGATTCTTGCTGGGATCCGAATCCGCAACTCGGCAAGCAGCATGCGCCAACACCCGGAGTGCACAATTCCGGTTGGGTGCAGAGCCCGGGCTCCAAAGCGTTGCAGGATCCCCAGCAGTATCCGCGGCTAAAGGGCTACGTTAAAGGCGTGGTGGGGGCTTTCGCGAAGGATGACCGAGTTCTGGGCTGGGACGTCTGGAACGAACCGGACAACACAAACGACGGCAGTTACGGCAAACTCGAGCCCACGAACAAAGTGGAATTGGTGCAGGCACTGCTGCCAAAGGTTTACGAGTGGGCGCGCGCAGTGCATCCCACGCAGCCGCTGACCAGCGGGGTCTGGAAGGGCGATTGGTCGTCCCCCAACAAGCTGGGCCCGACAGAGAAAATCCAAATCGAGCTGTCGGACGTGATTTCCTTCCACAATTACGACCAGCGGGAGGAGTTCGAAAAGCGCATTATTTGGTTACAGCAGTATCACCGCCCGATTATTTGCACCGAATATATGGCCCGAGGCAATGGAAGCTTCTTTCAAGGCACGCTTCCCATCGCGAAGAAATATAAAGTGGCGGCCATTAATTGGGGCCTGGTTGCCGGCAAGACCCAGACCTATTTGCCGTGGGATTCATGGAAGCACCCGTATACCGACCGCGAGCCGGCCATCTGGTTTCACGAAATCTTCCGGACCGACGGACAGCCGTATAGTAAGGACGAAGTTGAATTCATAGGTTCGATCACCGGGCGCTGAACCGATGACTTGCGTTGCAATTCAGATCGATTGGGGCCCGCCAAAACTCACTTCCGATGACCGCGTTACACTACCAAATCATGCTGCGTCTTGCTGCCCAACTCGCGATTCGAATTCTCTGCCTGCTGGCGGTGGGCACGGCCGTGCCAGCCTTCGCGCGCGCGCAAGATACGCCGCCAGCCCCGGCCCCCCCTCAGGCTTTGCCGCAGGGCGCGAAATCCGATCCGACTAACACCGGATCGCCTGCGCCGTCCGACTCGAGTTCGGATTCCGACTCGGGTGACGCGCTGACTATTTTCCCGCATTCGGACTCCAGCCGGTATTGGATCTCGGGCCAGGCGAACATCGTTTTCCAGTGGCATCCGACTTTCCCGGCGAAATACAGCGGACCAAACAGCCTAAGCCCAGGAGCCCAGAGTGCCACCACGCACATTCTGACGCTTTACACCGGATACGAACTCTCGCATACGACCGAGGTATTCGCCGACGTCGAGGATGCCACCGGCGGCGGAATCGGAACCGCGCTCGGCCTGGCCGGATACACCAACTTGGATTCGGTGCGGACCGTGCAAGGCATAGCACTTTCCAAAGCCCCCTATCTGGCGCGGCTCATATTGCGGCAAATCATTCCGCTGAGCGACGAACGAGTCGAAGCCGATCGCGACCCGCTGCATCTCGCCACGTCTCTCCCCGTTCGGCGAATCGAAATCCGCATCGGCAAGTTCGATCTGGCCGATTTTTTCGATCTGAACACGAGGGGCGGAGACAGCCACCTGCAATTTTTGAACTGGACGGTGGATAACAACGGAGCCTGGGACTACGCCGCGAACACCCGCGGCTACACCGATGGGGTGATCCTTGAATACGACGATCATTGGTTCTCCGCTCGATTCGGCGCAGCGTTGATGCCGAAACAGGCAAACGGCATCCAACTGGACGCGGACGTCGCTCGCGCTCGCTCGGAGAACCTGGAGCTGCAGGCGCAGGGACGCTTACTTGCGCATCGGCAGGGCACGATGCGTCTGCTGAGCTATCTGAATCAGGCGGACATGGGAGATTATGGCGAGGCGATCGCTGATTTCCTCGATGGCCGAACGTCCAGTCCCAACATCATCGCCACCCGGCGCCAGGGACGGCAGCGCTACGGTTTTGGACTGAATTTCGAGCAGGAAATCACAAAACAGGCGGGCCTCTTCGGCCGCCTGGGGTGGAGCGATGGCCACAATGAGTCATTCGCCTATACCGAAGATGACCGCACGGTGGAACTCGGCGGCTACGCGAAAGGCGCCTGGTGGCACCGGCGCAACGATCGCGCCGGAGTGGCTTTCGTCACCAATGGGATCGCCGCTGCGCACCAACAATACCTGGCGCTTGGCGGGCTCGGATTCCTACTGGGTGACGATGGCCTCACCTACGGCCCGGAGAAAATCTTCGAGGGCTTCTATACCGCGCATCTGTGGCGCGGGTTCTTCACTTCCTTCGACCTTCAGCACATCAACAATCCGGGCTATAACCAGGTCCGGGGTCCGGTCACGGTGCTCGGCCTCCGCTTCCATACTGAGTTCTGAGCTCCAGGCCTGCGGAATGCGACGATCCCTGGCCCAGGCAACAAAAACGGCTGGCAACGAATCCATGAAAGCACGAACGGCCAGGATGAAGGCGATGAACAGCGGCTTCATACGGATAAGATATAGGGCGAATGCGTAACATAACCACCATGAAGGAGATTGCCAAGCGGGCACAAGTGTCGCTGGGCACCGTTTCGAACGTGGTCAACCGCACCAGGCCGGTGCGCGAACATCTGCGCGAGCGCGTCCTGGAGGCGATTCGAAGTCTCGAATATCAACCGAGTCAATTGGCGCGCGGGCTGCGGCGAAACTCGACGAACATGTTGGGCATGTTGATCCCAGACATCACTAACCCGTTCTTTCCCAGGGGTGGTTCGCGGCGCGGAAGATGTTGCCTTCAAGGGATCCTACCGAGTGGTGCTCTGCAATACAGACAATGACCCCACCAAAGAGCAGGCCTATCTCGACGAACTGCGCTCCTATCGTCCCGCGGGTTTGTTAGTCATTCCCGCGGACGAAAGCAACCTGGCTGCGGCGCTCGGACTGCCCATGCCCTCCGACCCGGCCGTTGTATGCATTGACAGAGGTTTGGTGGGCTGGAAGGGCGACGCGGTTCTGACCGCCAATGAGGAAGGCGCTTTCCAGGCAACCGAACACCTGCTGACCATGGGCCATACCCGGGTCGCGACCATTTGCGGACCTTCCCAGGTGACTACCGCACTGGAGCGTCTGACCGGATTTCGCAAAGCCCTGGCGAAACAAGCACTGCAGGTCCCGCCAGAATATATTCAGGAAGCGAAGTTCGATCGGGAGAGTGGTTATCGCAGCGCGATGTGCTTGTTCAAAATCTCGCCCCGTCCTACGGCCATTTTTGCGGTGAACGACCTGGTAGCGCTGGGAGCCCTGCTCGCTGCAAGAGAACTGGGATTAAATTGTCCCCAAGATGTATCGATCATAGGGTTCGATGATCTGGACATCGGAATGTTCACGGATCCGGCGCTGTCTTCCGTCCATCAATCCGGTTACCAGATGGGGGCTCGAGCCGCGCGGCTGATTCTGGAACGGATCAAGGGCAAGAAGGGACGTGCGCAACATATCGTATTGCCGGCAGAACTCAGACCGCGAAATTCTGTGGCGCCACCGCCCCGGGGCGAGTGAACCGCAAATCCGGTCTGAGAATTGAGGACGACCATCGGTCCCCTTCCAGCACTTGTTCCCTCGGTAGCTTCCCATGCGCTACGCTCCTTGACCATGGATTTGGTGTATTCTGCTGGCCGAATCGCCGGACCCGTTCGGAACCGGAGACCGACATGAAAATGACTGGAACCGTCGTGGCAGGTGTTTTGGCCTTGGTGTGCGCGGCCATGCCGGGGGCTACCGCGCAGTCCTCCCATCCTGCCGACGGATCGGGCGATGATTGGCGGTACTACGGTCATGACGCGGGCGGGATGCGGTATTCGCCGCTGGCGCAGATCAATCGCGACAACGTCGCCACTCTCAAGGTCGCCTGGACTTTTCATGTGGGCGATATTTCCGACGGCAGCGGCGGCAAGAAGCGCAGCGGCCTGGAAACAACGCCGATCCTGGTGGATGGAACACTGTACCTGACGACCGCGTTCAATCGCGTGTTTGCGATCGACCCGGAAACGGGGAAGCAGCGCTGGGTCTACGATCCGATGACTGAGCTCGCTGGAGACTATGGCGATGGGCTGATCAATCGCGGGGTTGCGACCTGGCTCGATCCAGCGCCAGCGAAAGGGAAACTCTGCCGGCGGCGAATTTTCGAAACGACCATCGATGCGCGGCTGATCGCGCTGGATGGCGCAACGGGCGACCCGTGCCTGGATTTCGGCAATCGCGGACAGATCAGCCTACGCGACGTGGCGCGTTACATTCCTGGGAACTACCACATGACTTCTCCGCCGGCGGTGATCGACGACGTGGTCGTGGTCGGTTCGGCCATTGACGACAACTCGCACGTCGATATGCCCAGTGGCGTGGTTCGTGGCTTTGACGCGCGCACCGGCGCGCTGCGTTGGAAATGGGAACCACTCCCGCCCAATGACCCGGCCAAGAATTGGCGCACCGGCGCAGGGAACGCGTGGTCGGTCATGGCGGTGGATGCGGAGCGCGATCTGGTGTTTGTCCCTACTGGCAGCGCGAGCCCCGACTATTACGGCGGGCTGCGTCCTGGCGACGACAAGTGGGCCGATTCGGTGGTGGCGCTCCGGGGGAAAACCGGAGAATTCGTGTGGGGATTCCAGCTCGTGCATCACGATCTATGGGATTACGATTCGGCCGCGCCGCCGTTGCTGGCCACTGTGCAGCACGATGGCAAAAACGTTCCGGTGGTCATACAGGGCAATAAGACGGGCTTCCTCTATGTTTTGAATCGGGACACAGGAGTGCCGGTGTTTCCGGTGGAAGAGCGGCCGGTACCGCAGACGGATGTGCCGGGGGAAGTGACCTCTCCCACCCAGCCGTTTCCTGTGGCGCCACCGGCGGTAGCGCCGCAAAAACTTTTGGCGGAGGATGCCTGGGGCATCACACCGGAAGATCGGGAAGTATGCCGGGAGCGGGTCAAGAGCCTGCGTAACGAGGGTCTGTTCACCCCGCCGAGCGTGCATGGATCGTTGTCGGTCCCCGGGAATGTCGGGGGCATGAACTGGAGCGGCTATGCGTATGACCCGCAAAATAGCTTGCTGGTGGTCAACACCAATAATCTGCCGGCCAAGATGGGAGTGGTTCCGGCGGACAAATACTGGGACGCGGTGGAGCAAAACACCGAGGCGGGCCTGGATTACACCCAGCAGGCGGGGGCACCGTTCGGGATGTATCGCAGTTTCGTGTTTGCGAAGGCGCATCATCTCCCTTGCATGCCGCCGCCTTGGGGTACGCTGACCGCGGTGGACATGGCTAGCGGTACGATTCGCTGGCAGGTTCCGCTGGGTTCTCTCGCGCCCGGGATACCGATGGTCCCGCAAGGAGCGCTCAGCCTGGGTGGTCCGATCGTCACCGCCGGCGGCTTGGTATTTATCGCCGGAACGATGATCGATCGATCGATTCGTGCGTTCGACGTGGAGACCGGCAAAGAAATTTGGAAGGCGCAACTTCCGAGCAGCGGCGGCGCTACTCCGATGACCTACCAGGCGCGGAAAGGCGGCAAGCAGTTTCTGGTGATTGCAGCGGGAGGACATCGCGGTGTGACCGAAGAGCCACAGGACGACTCGATTGTAGCGTTCACATTGCCCTAGATACCCCTTGCGTCGGGCGTCTGGGGCGCAGGCAGAAGTGAGAATCGATTGGGAGAACGGACGTGACCGAGAAGACCAGGCGCGTGTTTTTGCAGGTAACCGGAGTAGCGGCGATCGGTCTTGCCGCCGGCGGGCGGGCTGGTGCGGCGGCGGGGGAAAAAGCAGAGGAAGGTGAGGCGGGTGTAGGTTTTGACGTTCGCACGTTTGGCGCCAAGGGCGATGGTAAGAACCTCGATACAGCGGCCATCAACAAGGCGATTGAAGCTGCCGCCGGTGCCGGTGGAGGCACGGTATATTTCGCGGCCGGAACTTATTTGTGCTACTCGATTCACCTGAAGAGCAGAGTTCGGCTGCAGTTTGCCAGCGGCGCCACCGTCCTCGCAGCGGATCCCGCCACAGAAAAAGGACGAGAAGGATATGACTTGGCGGAATCCAACCAACCGTGGGAGGACTATCAGGACTTCGGGCACAATCACTGGCACAACAGCCTGATCTGGGGCGAAGGCTTGGAGAATGTCGCCATTTGCGGCCCGGGCCTGATTTGGGGGAAGGGGCTCAGCCGAGGCTGGGGACCAGGCCCGGTGGCGGAGGTTCCCGGCGTGGCGAACAAAGCCATAGCGCTGAAAAATTGCCGCGATGTGCTGCTTCGCGACTTTTCGATTCTTCATGGCGGACATTTTGGAGTGCTGGCCACCGGCGTCGACAACCTGACCATCGACAATCTCAAGATTGATACCAACCGTGACGGCATCGACGTCGATTGCTGCCGCAACGTCCGGATTTCGAAGTGCAGCGTTAATTCGCCGTGGGATGACGCGATATGCTTGAAGAGTTCGTTTGCCCTGGGACACGCGCGCGCCACGGAAATGGTCACCATCAGCGACTGCATGGTAAGCGGAAGTTTCGAGGAGGGGACGCTGCTGGACGCCACGTTCCAGCGGTTCGCCGCGGGCAGCAAGGTTTCGCGCAACGGGCGCATCAAGTTCGGTACGGAATCGAACGGCGGCTACAAGAACATCACGGTTTCGAATTGCGTGTTTGACGCATGTTTTGGCTTGGCGATTGAAAGTGTGGATGGAGGGTTGATCGAGGACCTTTCTATTTCGAATATCACCATGCGCGAAACCGAAGGTCCGCCCATTTTCCTGCGCCTAGGTTCCCGAATGCGGGGGCCTGCGGGCGTCCGGTGGGCGCCATTCGGCGAGTGAATATTTCCAACATCGTCTCTTCCGGCGCAACGTCGCAGATTTGTTCGATCATCGCCGGAATTCCCGATCACAAAATTGAGGATGTGAAGATCAGCAACATTCTGGTGGAACATCCGGGCGGCGGAACGAAGAAGGATGCGGCCATTCAGTGGGAAGAGAAGGCGGAGAAATATCCTGAGCCAACCATGTTTGGGACTACTCCCGCGCACGGGCTGATCATCCGCCACGTCGCAGGGATCGAGGTGAGCGACTTCAAAGTGGTGGCTCGGGCCGCGGACGCCCGGCCGTGTTTTGTTCTGGACGACGCCGATCGCATCGATTTCTCGAATATCCAGCCGGATCGGGCGCCGGATACGCCGGTATTTGTGTTGAACAACGTGAAGGATTTCAGCGTGGTGAAATGCAAATCGTTGGCTGACACGGAAGTAGCCGAGGCGAAACACAAGGAACTTTAGATACAGCGCCCACCAGCAACATATTGCTGCAATCGAGATACAGATAATTGTTTGATGTAACTTACCGGCGGCGTTCCCCGTCTTACCTTGCGTAGCGCAAAGCCTTTCAGCGATCCTAACTCGGAACTTACGCGAGGTATTAACCCGGAAACCGGCAATTCCAACGAGTGATTCGCATGAAGTATCTTGGAATTGCAATAGTAGGTTAGATCGCTTGCAGGTCACTATGTGGCCGGCGATCTTCGCTACTCAATTCGGTGCCTAGGACCGAGCCGATCGGAGACACGTGATGACCCGCCGCCCAGCGATTGTTCTATTCATGTGCATTGGGTTGATTGGAGCATTCGTCGGATGCGGTGGTCCGCGGAGCCTTCCGCCAATCACCCCTCCATCACCGCCAATTTCCATTTTGTTTGTTGAGTCTCCGCCCAGTTCTCTGGCAATCAGCGCGTCAGTGGGGGTCGCGGCCGCGATCCTCAACGATCCATCGAACCCGCCGATAAACTGGTCGGTGACGTGCGGCACCGCGGGCGCTTGCGGCTCCCTTAGCTTCAGCCAAACCCCGAGCAGTGCCCCGACCACCTACACCGCGCCTCCGGCCGTTCCTTCCGGTACTACGGTGACTGTGACGGCCACTTCGGCATCCGACAGTAGCATCTCGGTCTCGGCTAAAATAACGATCACGCCTCCACTCCCGATCGCTGTTTCTTTCGTGGGGGTACCACCAGCGTCGCTGCAAGTGAGCGCCACGGTGCCAATCAGTGTGATGATCACCAACGATGTCTCCACCAATCCCCAAGTGCAGTGGACGGTGACTTGCGCCAGCCCGGCATGCGGCTCGTTCAACCCGACCAGCACCGGCAGCGAGGTCGCGACCAATTACACCGCGCCCTCTGCGATTCCTTCCGGTAATACCGTGACAATCACCGCAACCTCAGCCACCGATCCGACGAAGTCCACCTCAGCCAACGTCACCATCACCAAGGCAACCGCAACGTTGGCCAACGGCACCTATGTGTTTAACATCGCTGGTCCGGTCGGGTCCGGATCTTACTGCGTATCCGGAGTGTTCACTGCGCTGAACGGGACAATCACCGGCGGTGAACAAGACTTCATCAGCTACAACGTCAACCTGCAGGATTCGCAGGACACGCCTCTCTTCGATACAATTTCCGGGGGCAGTTATGACACCACACCCGATGGAAATTTTCAGATCACCCTTCAGACAAATGATTACAACATCGGTACGGACGCAGCGGAAACACTGAACGGGGTAATCGTCTCCGCATCGCGAGTTCTGCTGATAACTTACAACGGCTTCATCGCGAACGGCTCGTTGGATCTGCAAACCAGCACCGCCGCGCCTTCGGGCGGCTATGCGTTCTCCGCGTTCGGCGTTGACGCCAACGGTCAGGCGGCCGGCATCGGGGGCATCCTTAACGTCGACAGCCCGGGAGCAATCTCGGGAACCGGCACCGTTGTGGATATGAATGATGCGGGCAGCGTCTCAAAGGCGCAGTCTTTGGCAGCAAGCACCGTGTCTAGCCCCGATAGCTTCGGCCGAGTGGTGTTTCAACTTATGCCCGGGAATTCCTCGATCTTCGCATCGCTCTATTTGGCGGGGTATATCGTCGATGCCGGCGAAATTCGGCTGGTGGAAACCAACGGCGATAATTTCATGGGGGTCGTGGGCGGAACGGCTCTAGGGCAAGGGGCTAGCACAGGAACTTTCAGTGCCAGTTCGATCGAAGGTTCCAGCTATGTATTTGGCACGGCCGGCCAGGACACGACTGGTCCACTCCAGGTTGCCGGGGTGTTCACCGCGGGCTCCAGCGGAAGCGTGACCGGCACGCTCAACTGGAACGATCTCACCGGGAAATTACAGAGCCCGATCCCGTTCACCGGCTCTTACACGGTCGATGCAACCGGCCGGGCAACGTTGTCGAACATCTCGGATGGGTCCACCTTCAACTACCAACTGCAATTCTATTTGAACGGAGACGCGCAAGGCCTGATGCTCTCCAGTGACCCCGCAGAGATGATCGCCGGCCAGGGCTTCCAGCAGCAGACCGGCGCCTTCAGCGCTTCCTCGTTTAATGGGAGCTATGGATTGAGCGCTGTGCCAGCCTCGGCGGTGGGCCCGGTTACCGTCGTTGCGAACAGTGGATCAGATACTCTGTCCGGATTCGTGGATTTCGGCGCTGGGCCGCCAGACTCCCCATTGACCGGCAGCGTCACCGCCGACGCTAACGGAATCTTCACGGGTACCCTCACCGGCCTTGGTATCGCGTCCGACGCGAGCGCAGGGAATTTCGTCTTTTATCTGGTGGACGACGCGCGGGTAATCGCGATCGAAACGGATAACGCCCAGTTGACCTTGGCGTATTTTGAGCTTCAACAATGATCGCATAGCGGGCCGCTGATCCGCGTTCCAGGAAACACCGGCCGACCCAGGTAAGGTGGGGCTTACAGCGTCGGAGGAGGCTTGGCGTGCAGGTAGGCGCGATTTGTGTCCGCTGCCCAGATTTCACAAAATACTGGTTGCAAAACCCGGCTTACTGATTAATGTATGCCGCAAAGGCGCAAGAAGCACTCATGGAGGCGCCATGGAATACAGCCTGAAGTCGATTTCGACCGCTGGGATCGCTGGGGCCATTGCCAAGGTGAAGCATTACCGGTACCTGAACGAGCCGGAAGATGCCGAGTCGATCTGCCGCGATATTCTGGCGATCGACGCGCAGCACCAGCTCGCTCTGCGCTTACTCGGCCTCGCGATCAGCGATCAGTTTATCGGGGCCTCGACCGACCGCTACCGCGAATCGGAAGAAACCTTTCAAAAACTCACCGACCGCTACGAACGGCTGTACTACACGGGAATCCTGTACGAACGCCGCGCCAAGGTCCAGCTGCACACCGGTCACCGGCCACACAGCGTGCTGCCCTGGTTCGGACGCGCGCTGGAATGCTTCGGCGAGGCCGAGAAAATTCGTCCGCCGGGCAACGACGATTCGATCCTGCGCTGGAACCGCTGCGTGCGTTTGGTGCAAAATCCCGGCTACGCGTGGGAAGAGGAATTCGTCACCTTTGACGCTCAGGACATGCCACCCGCGTAGAACGCTCGATCCATGCAATTTTAGTACCGAGGTATAGCAAGCCCAGTACGACCCGCAGAAAATCCTCTCGCGGTGCCTCCGAATATTTTTCCACAGAATTTTTTCCGGCGATCCCGAATTCATTGTATCGACGACGATGGGCGGGTTAGGATGCACGAATCCGGCCGGCTGAAATCGGGTGTTCCATTGGGGAATTACTGCATGGTTGTGCTTTGTTCTATCGCCGAGAGTAGAAGGTTCCGCTTATCCATTTCCATGTTGCAAAAGTTGATCTTCTTGGCGTTCACCAGCTGGTGCTTCGCTAGCGCACCCTCGACTCTCTATGCCCAGAACCTTCCGAACCATCCTTGCCCTCGCCCGGCGATCGGGAGCGCCGTTCCGGAACCAGAGGATCTCCGCAGCCAGAACGGCATCCTGAAAGTTGATTTGACGATTCGCGACGATGCTGAGGCCAGCGGCACGATTCGCTACTGCTACGTTTATGGCGACGGCACCCAATCACCTACGCTGCGGTTGAGTCCCGGCGACCTGCTTATTTTGCATTTAAAGAACGAGTTGACTGGCGGCGGCAATCCCGCCGCGAACGCGGACCGCATTCACTCGCACACCAAGCCTGCAAAGAATTCAGACCCGTGCACCTCCGCTGCGATGACCTTGACCTCCACCAATTTACATTTTCACGGTCTCACCGTTCCTTCGCTCTGCCATCAAGACGAAGTTTTAAAGACATCGATCCAGCCGGGGGAGCCGCCGTTTGAATATCGCTTTCGCATTCCGGAAAACGAGCCACCGGGGCTCTACTGGTATCACCCGCACATCCACGGATTCAGCAAAGCGCAGGTTCTTGGCGGCGCGTCGGGCGCTTTGATCGTAGAAGGAATCGAGCGCGCCAACCGCGAAGTGGCCGGCCTGCCGGAACGCGTCTTTGTGATTCGCGATCAGGACTTGCTGAACCCCCAGGCTCCGCCCTCGAAATCGGAGCCGGTTGTGCCAAAGATGCTGATCGATCGTGACGGAGACTCGGCCAACACCGGCACAGGTTTTGGGACCCCGGCGAAGGACCTTTCGATCAATTTTGTGCCGGTGCCGTATCCGGACTATCCGACCGCGGTCATTAGGATGAAGCCCTCCGAACGCCAACTGTGGCGGGTCCTAAATGCCTCTGCGATCACCTACCTGAATTTAGCGGTTCTCTTCAGGAAAGCGCCGCAGCAGCTTGGGATCGTAGCCATCGATGGAGTGCCGCTGAACGAGAATGGGAACGCCGAAAACGGTATTGAGTGGCGCGATCGCATCGGAGTGCCGCCAGGGTCCCGCGTAGAATTCATCGTCAGCGGCCCACCCCTGGGTGTGACCGGTCTGCTGGTGACCCGGACCGTAGATACCGGGTCCGGCGGTGAAAACGATCCGAACCGCGCGATCTCCACAATTGTGGCGGCGGCCGATGCGCCCGAGCCGCGGTCAACCTTGAACGCCAAGCCCGAGCCGCTCCCGCCTCCCACGCTGCCGTGGCTGGGAAACGTCACTCCGGTCCGGGTGCGAAAGTTATACTTTTCCGAAAAGCTGGAGGACCCCAAGAATCCGCTCAGCGCCACCACGTTTTACCTCACGGTGGAGGGTCAAACGCCAGCAGCCTTCGATCCAAACTCCGCCGAGCCGAACATTATCGTGAAGCAGGGGGATGTGGAAGATTGGATTATCGAGAATCGATCGAACGAGCTGCACGATTTCCACATTCATCAGCTGCATTTCATGCTGGTGGATTGGTCCGGCGTACCGGTCAATGAGCCTTTTCTTCGCGACACCGTGAACGTGCCTTTTTACGTTAACAAGATGCTGCAATACCCCAGCGTCAGGCTGCGGATGGATTTTCGGGATCCCAACACCATCGGCACCTTTGTTTATCATTGCCATCTACTCGAGCACGAAGACGGAGGAATGATGGGGCTGATCCGCGTGGAACCAGCGGACACCAAGAAAGCTCCGGTGTCGAGCGCCTCCCAGCCTTCGAGCGGCAATTTGTCCGGTGATGCCGGCAGCGGGAACTGATTTTCGCTTTTGTATGTCGTAAGGATTGCTGGATGCAAGTGCAATCCCTATCTTAAAAAAGGGAGGGAAAATGTACCTAAAGCATGTCGCTTCAAAAAGCTTGCTTTGTCTGCGCATCGGACTCACGTCCATCGCACTTTTCCAGTTCGTCGCAGGTGCTTCTCTGGCGAACGCGGGCCAGGGCGACGGACGTAGCTCCGAGACCCGTACGCCGATCAAACACGTGATCGTGATCATCGGGGAGAACCGCAGCTTCGACCACGTGTTCGCCACCTACCGACCGAAGCAAGGGGAGTCGGTTTGGAATCTTCTTTCCGAAGGTATCGTCAACGCCGATGGTACGCCTGGCCCCAACTTCTCCAAGGCGCAACAGCTTGCGGCGACGGATTCCGCTCCCGATCCGTTCCTACTGAACCCGCCCAAGTCCCAGTTTCCCGGCAACACCTGCCGGCGCCGCTTACCGCCGGTGCTCCGACAAACCCATACGTTTCCACCACCGCTGACGCGGAAGTTGTCGAAAATGGATTAGCGGCGGACTACTACCAATATCTGGCGACCGGCGGCACTGGCCTGCCAAAGTATTCGCCGGACACGCGAATCATCGACGACGGTTCTCTGCCCGCAGGGCCGTTTCAGATTACGCCCGGGCGCTCCGTACGACTCGTATTCCGCCAGTCCGGTCCATCGCTTCTACCAAATGTGGCAACAGCTGAATTGCAGCGTGGATCACGCCAGCCAGCAGAACCCCTCCGGTTGCAACGCTCGATTGTTCCCTTGGGTGGAAGTGACCGTGGGAGCAGGAACGAACGGCGTGGCGCAAGCAGCGGGATTTAATTATGAAACCACTGGCGAAGGCTCGGCAGCAATGGGTTTTTACAACGTCCAGGCGGGCGACGCCCCTATCTCAAGAGCCTCGCGGACAATTACGCGATGAGCGACAACTTTCACCAGTCGGTGAATGGTGGAACTGGCGCAAACCACATGATGTTAGGCCACGGCGATGCCCTCTGGTTCAGTGACGGCGCAGGCCACCCGCAAAAACCACCTGAGAACGTCGAAGTATCGCCAGGGACTATTAACCAGGGGATCGTGGATGAGATCGAGAATCCCAATCCCGCCCCCGGTACCAACAACTGGTACACCGAAGATGGTTATGGCGGCGGTTCGTTCGGCTTTGGAGCGTCGTACGGCGGCGGATCCTACACCAATTGCTCGGACCCATCTCAGCCGGGAGTGGCACCGATCGTCAGGTATCTCCGCTCTCTCCCGCGCCCCATCGATCCGCATTGCGAGTGGGGACACTACTACCTGCTGAACAACTACAACCCGGGCTACTTCGGAGATGGCAGTAACGCATACACTGACAACAACCCGAACAACACGGCGTTTACACTTCCTCCCTCTTCGACGCCCAGCCTCGGCGACGACCTGAGCAAACACAATATTTCGTGGAAGTTTTACGGCGACCAGTGGGATCAGTATCTCACCGACAAATACCAACTGAACTACTACGCCGATGGCGCCAGCAGCGATGAATACTGCAACATCTGCAACCCTTTCCAGTACGACACATCCACCATGGCTAATACGGATGTTCGCACTGCTCATATGCAGGACACTCTCAACCTCTACGCCGACATCACCAACGGTACGCTGCCGGCGGTTTCATTCGCCAAGCCCAGCGGGTTCGTAGACGGCCATCCCGCGTCTTCGAAGCTCGATTTGTTCGAGGGCTTCGTCAAGAAGATCGTGGACGCGGTGCAGGCCAGTCCGTATTGGAAGGACACTGCGATCATCATCACCGAGGATGAGGGCGGCGGCTATTACGACTCAGGGTACGTGCAACCGCTCGATTTCTTCGGCGACGGTACGCGCATTCCCTGCATCGTGGTATCGCGCTTCACCAAGCCGGGGCACATTGCGCACAACTATTCGGACCACGTCTCGATCGACAAGTTCATCGAGAGGAACTGGTCGATCGGTCCGATATCGCATCGCAGCCGCGATAATTTCCCGAACCCCATCACCGAACCCGGCAATCCGTATGCGCCGGTCAATAGCCCGGCGATCAGTGACCTGTTCGAGCTATTCGATTTTGGTCACTAAAAGTAGAACCGCGAAACGTAATAGCGCCTTACAAAACTCTAGTGCCGGTTGCCTGTTTCACCGGCAGCCGGCGCTAGGGTGCTCTCCTCGATCGAATCCTCGAATATCAACCAGACTGGTTCAACGACAAACGTAAGATCCGGCGGCACGTCGCGAGTTTACGCGGCTTTCTCGTCCGTGCTTCGGATGATACCCTGATGCGGTCAGCGAACCGTGAGAGTGTTCATCCCCAGAGAGCGCCCAGAATCCTGGGCCACCGGACGCCGGCGCATCCAGCGCTCCTGGATGGTTCCGTTTTTCGCCATGGAATGGGGCTGGGAATGGGTGGCGTACTTTCTCAGCAACTGGAAATTCCTCGAAGTGCTCGAATATATGGGCAGCCTGAGCGTTCTGGTAGCAGTCCTCTTCTATTTCTCAGAATCGGGCGACCGAACCAAGCAGAGGCACTACCAAGCCTGGCAGGTGATCAACACCGCGCAAGGCAAAGGCGGCAGTGGAGGCAGAATCGAGGCGCTGCAGGAACTGAACGCCGACCGAGTGCCCTTGGTTGGAGTAGACGTCTCCGGCTCATTCTTGCAGGGCGTCAACTTGGAAAACGCTCACTTGGTGCGCGCGACCTTCAGCGCAGCCGATCTGCGCAACAGCAACTTTCACCTCGCTGATTTCACCGATGCGGATCTCAAGTCGGCGAATTTTCGCGAAAGTAACCTCACCCAAGCGAATTTTCACGGAGCGGATCTGGATAATTGCGATCTGTATGGAGCGGACCTGACTGAAGGGAATCTGGCGGATGCGAAGCTGGACGACGCCGACCTGGGCGGCGCCAATCTTAGCGGAATTGTATGGAGCACCATCCGCAGCATCAAGAATGCAAATATCGAAGGGGTGAAGAACGCGCCGCCAAAGTTTGTTGAATGGGCAATTCAACAAGGCGCGGTTAGGACCCCCGAAGAGAATTCCGATCAGCCTCTGCCAAAGCTAAAGTAGTTTCGGCAGGGCCGACGTTCTACCTTATTTCCACGCGTTCCATCGGGGTTCGCCATTGGAAACAGACTCCCAAAGAGCGGTTTGCGCTTACGACTTTCTTATCGAGCGGATCGTAGACTCGGTCGGCCGGCTGGGCGTGTCCTGAGAATCCGTCGCGAGGATTCGGAATTGCATGTAGATCTCAAACGCTTGCTACCCGTTTCTGCGCTATGAAAATGCCAGGAGAAAAAGCATGCCCACTCTGTTGCGTAATTCATCTCTCACCCGTGTCGCCAAGGCCAATCCGATCTGTTTATTCCTGATGATTGCCTTAGTCCCTGGTGCGGCAAAGGCTCAGGAGAACCATGCCCTGGCCCTTGCGTCGCCTTCCGGCTACGCCGAGTTGAGTGAGCAAGTGCGAGAACTGCGAATGCTGGTGGAGCAACTCCAACGGCAGGTGGGCGATTTACAAACCAGAGTGCCCGCGGGGCAGGTCAGTGAAAACGTTGCCAGCCGGCCTTCCGCGGCGATCCTGGGGCAATCACCAGCACTGCCGCCAGCACCACCCCAAGTAGGGCCGCAAGCAGAGCCGATCCAAGCCGGCGATCCTGGGTCCAAGCCGGCCACCGCCGAAGCCGCTGGATACGATTTCCTGAGAGGCACCACCGTCAATCTCTTGATGGATGGTTATTACGAATACAACTTCAATGCCCCCATTGGCCGCGCGAATCTTCTGCGCGCCTACGATGTCAGCAGCAATGCGTTCAGCCTGAACCAAGCAGACCTGGTTCTCGAAAACGCGCCAGACCCTTCCAACGGAAAACGGTTTGGCGCGCGTCTCGATTTGCAATACGGTCAAGCGACGGAAACGCTGCAAGGAAATCCGGCGAACGAACCACGGCCCGACGTATATCGTGCGGTCTTCCAGGCCTACGGCACCTATGTGGTTCCGATCGGCCGTGGGTTGACCGTGGACTTCGGCAAGTGGGCCAGCTCGATCGGACTGGAAGGAAACTACACTAAGGATCAGATGAACTACTCCAGGTCCTACTGGTTCGACTTTTTGCCGTTCTACCACATGGGGGTGCGGGCCAACTATCCAGTGAACGACAAACTCTCGGTGAATTACTGGATGGTGAACGGCACCAACCAAACCGAGCCGGTGAATGGCTACAAAGATCAATTAGTTGGGGTGAACCTCACACCAACCAAGAGCATCAACTGGACCGTGAATTATTATCGGGGTCAGGAGCACCCCGATTTTCAATACGAACCAATTGGGACACCCGGTTTGCCATCCCAGCAGGGAAATCCCTTCGAGCCAATTCCGAATCCGGCGAAGGGCAAGTTGCACATCCTCGATGGGTATGTCACCTGGAATGCTTCGCCGAAGCTAAGTTTCGCGCTCGAGGGTGATTACGTCATCGAGCGTCTGCGAATCGACTCGCCGCCGGTTCACGCCGACGGTGGCGCTGGCTATGTTCGTTACCAGCTCCTGCCAAGAGTCGCGATAGCCGCGCGTTCGGAATACCTATCGGACGGAGGTCTTTTCAGCGGGAAGGCGCAAGCACTGAAGGAAGGCACACTTACGTTTCAATACAAGCTTAAGGACAACTTCCTGATGGAAGAGGAATGGCGTCGCGATTTTTCCAGTCAGCCGTTCTTCCTGACCGATAGCCTAAACCTCTTGAGCCGGCAGCAAACCACGCTGGGAGTGGGATTGGTGTGGTGGTTCGGCGGGAAACAAGGTGTTTGGTAGAACGTGATCCTGGCGTCTTCTGATTCCGCCGGCAAATGCGAAGCGACACGGAAGCCCCACGACCATTCATCGGCGCGTAATCCCGGAGGATGGCGGCTCGCCTATACCCTAAATGAGCGCTGCAATACCCCGATAAAGCCAAGATGCAAAGAGCTCCGGCTGGTGGCTGAAAACCACCATAGCTGCTTGAAAAACACCAACCATCTGTAAACACATGGCGGGCTCCCCGGGAGCACGCTATAGGTAGCATACTGAAAATAAGCCACTTCCAAGATTTCCTCGCCTCAGGGACAGGTTTGGCCACCCCGTTGCAATATACCTATCGGTAGTTGAGATCGGGATCGCAGGACGATCTCAGAAGGGGACCTAAGATGAAATACTTCCGAGTTCTAGCATTACTTGGCATTTGCTTGGCGTCAGCCTCTTACGCTAGCGCGCAGCGAGTGGCGATCGGCGTAGGAGTTGGACCGGGCTACGTGGCTGGGCCTCCCGCGTGTGCCTACGGCTACTATGGATATTACCCGTACGCATGCGCGCCCTACGGATACTACGGACCTAGCTATTTCTCCGGAGGCATTTTCATCGGCGCCGGCCCATGGTTCCACGGCGGATTCTATGGACGCCCGGGCTTCTACGGTCGCGGCGGATTCTATGGCCATCCCGGCTTCTACGGTCGTGGTGGAGTTGGGGTGCGTGGACCTGCTTTCGTAGGACACGGACCGGTTGGCGGTTTCCACGGTGGAGCAGTGGGTCATGGCGGCGCGGCGTTCCATGGTGGCGGCGGGTTCCATGGCGGCGGCGGCTTCCATGGAGCGCACAGGTAAATATCGCGGTCCACGGAGAGACGCGAACGGCCGGCAGCGCAAACTGCCGGCCGTTTTGCATTTAAGTAAGAATATCACCGTCTCCGAGCGGAGTGATCCCAGGCGGCTTCCCATGCAGGTTCCCGGTTTGCGGTTCGGCCTCAGCAATGTGAGAATAGCTACATGCAAAAACCACTTACTATGGCGGGAATATTATTGGCAGCAGGGACGATGATGCTGGGGAACGCGCTGGCGCAACAACAGCCGCCTGCGGCCACTCCTCCAGCGTCGAATCCTCCAGCGGCTGCGCCGGCGGCAAAGACGCAAACTGCCACCGCGGCTAAAACTCACCCACCGGCGGCAAAAACCACCACGCCACTGGTGCTCAAAACCGACAAAGAGAAGACCAGCTACGCCATTGGCGTCAATATGGGGAAGAGCGTCCGCAACGGCCCCGTGGATCTGGATACCAAAATCTTTCTACAGGCTTTTCGAGATGCGCTGGCCGGCAACAAACTGCTGATGACGGACGAAGAAGTAAAGAGCGCGCTGACGGTGCTACAAGCGGATCTACGCAAAAAACAGGAGGAAAAGAACCAAATGCTGGCCGAGACTAACAAGAAAGCAGGCGAGGAATTTCTGGCGGCCAACAAGGCCAAAGACGGTGTGGTCACCCTGCCCAGCGGCCTGCAGTACAAAATTCTCACCCCAGGGACCGGCCCCAAGCCGGTGGTCACGGATTCGGTGGTTTGCAACTACAAGGGCACGCTGCTGGACAACACCGAGTTCGACAGCTCCTACAAGCGCGGCCAACCGGCCACTTTCCCGGTCGGGCAAGTGATCAAGGGCTGGACCGAAGCGCTGCAACTGATGCCGGTCGGATCGAAGTGGCAGCTTTTCATTCCGTCGGATTTGGCTTACGGCCCGCGCGGCTCGGCTCCAACCATCGGACCAAACTCCACCCTCATTTTTGAAGTGGAATTGATCTCGATCAAGGGCAAGTAAGTAGGGTCCGCGCGGCGTTGGACCGCTCGGCCGCGAGATGCCCGCTCAAGACAGGAATGAACCCTGAGCAATCGGGGTGCACCAAGATGGATTCACCGCGCGGCGCGACCCATTTCATTCGATTGGGGTCGCGCGCCGCACTGGTGACCCGCTCGGCCCTCGCGGTTGGCGTTCCCGGTGGTGATTCAACCGAACCGGAACCTCCGGTCAGCGAAAGCGTGTATTTCACCTCCGTTCCTTTTGTCCCGATGCATGTTATCCGCAGTCTCGACACAGTGTCCCGAACATTCCCATCGATCTCTACCAAGGCCACGAAACTCACTTCGCTGGTGTTCGTGCTGTACTGAACCGCGCGCGCGATATGCAGCTTCGCTCCCCGCCACCAAAGCGCACTCAACCGAGCGCTGGACCACGCGGCGGCGAATGTGCTGAAATACCGGACGGATGATATAAAGAGCTAACCTTTCGGGCGAAGCTTTCGTCTACTATTTGCCGCTCCCCGCGCGCCTGGTGGCCGCGAACACTAATATTGAAATTCTATTCGAGTCTTTCTGTAGCAAAAGGATCTTCATGTCTCTGCGCTCGATGGGTTGTTGGCTGCTGGCGATCACGCAACTATTTTTGCCCTTGGCCGGGCAGGCCCAAAACGCCGACGGGCCGAGGCCCGCGCATTTCTCCGGCTACGGGACCCAGTCGGCGGCGGCCGAGAGCGCCCGGGAGAAACAATTCCGCGATGCGATCGTGGCCGGTAACATTCGCGAAAACATGCGGAGGTTGAGCGCGCGCCCGCACCACGTGGGGTCGGCATATGACCAAGACAACGCCGAATGGATTCTGGCGCGATTTAAGGAGTGGGGATTCGACGCGCACATCGAAACCTTCAACGTGCTGTTCCCAACGCCCAGGGAGCGCGTCGTCGAACTCCTGGCGCCTACGCAATTTCGAGCCAAGCTGCAGGAGCCGGTCATTGACCTCGATCCAACCTCGAATCAAAGCTCGGAACAGCTTCCTACCTACAACGCCTACTCCGCGGATGGCGACGTAACTGCTCCGCTGGTGTATGTGAACTACGGCATCCGCGAGGATTATGAGCAGCTCGAGCGCCTGGGAATTTCGGTGGCCGGAGCAATTGTCATTGCCCGGTATGGCTCGGGGTGGCGCGGCACCAAGCCCAAAGTGGCGGCCGAACACGGCGCGATTGGATGCCTCATTTATTCCGACCCGCAGGGCGATGGCTTCTACCAGGGTACGGAATATCCCGCCGGAGGCTGGCGGCCTCGCGACGGAGTGCAGCGCGGCAGCGTGATGGATACTGATTATCCCGGCGACCCGCTTACCCCCGGGGTGGGAGCCACCGCCGATGCCAAGCGCCTAGCCATCAAAGACGCCGCCACTATCACCAAGATTCCGGTGCTTCCGATTTCGTACGCCGACGCGCTGCCGTTGCTTTCAGCGATAAGCGGCACGGTGGCTCCGGAAAATTGGCGCGGCGCGATGCCAATCACCTATCACCTTGGACCCGGCCCAGCCAAAGTGCACCTAAAGGTCGCGGCCAATTGGGACATCAAACCAATTTACGACGTGATCGCCACCATCCACGGATCGGACCCCGACGCCCAGTGGGTAATTCGCGGCAACCATCATGACGCGTGGGTGAACGGTGCGTCCGATCCCATATCCGGCCAATCCGCCATGCTGGAAGAGGCGCGCGTCCTCGGCGAGATGCACCAGCAGGGCTGGACTCCCAAGCGGTCAATCATTTATTGCGCGTGGGATGGCGAAGAGCCCGGACTGTTGGGTTCCGTGGAGTGGGTGGAGACCCACGTCAGCGAACTGCAGAAACACGCCGTCGCCTATATCAATTCTGACGACAGCGGCAGAGGGCTACTCGGCGCGGGTGGGACCCAGGACTTGCAGGCCGTGGTAAGCAGCGTAGCGCGCGAAGTACAGGATCCGGAAACGCGCCTGTCCCTTCTACAACGATCCCATCTGGCGGCCATCGCTCACGCAAAAAACGCCGACGAGCGCGGCGCCATTCGCCGCCAGAGCGATCTGAACATCGAAGCTTTGGGAGATGGGTCGGACTATACCGCGTTTCAGGATTTTGCCGGCATCTCTACATTGGATTTTGGATTCGGCGGTGAAGACGATGGCGATCAGTATCATTCCATCTACGATGATTTCTACTGGTACACCCATTTCGCGGATACCGATTTCTCCTACGGGCGTGCGCTAGCGCAGTTGGCCGGCACCACCATGATGCGCTTGGCGGACGCCGATCTGATCCCCGTCGACTACGCCCCGCAAGCGGACGCCATCGCCAAATACGAATCCGAACTCGAACAGCTACTCAAGGAGAAGCAGGACGAAATCACCGAGCGCAATCTGGAACTGCAGGAAGGGGTATTCACCGCCACCGCGGACCCCCACAAGACTTTCGTGCCTCCACCGGTGGAGGCGGTGCCGCCATTCATGAATTTCACGCCAATGAAAAACGCCATTGAGCTTCTCAAGAAAAGCGCGCAGCGTTATTCGAAAGCTCTGGCGACCCTGCAAGCGGAAGATTCGCCCGTGCTGTCGAGCCCGGCCTTTGAATCCGTCAACGTGGATCTGCTGCGGATCCCGCGTCTATTCCTCAACGAAAAGGGGCTCCCGGAGCGTCCGTGGTTCAAAAACCAGATCTACGCGCCTGGTGCGTATACCGGTTACAGCGCCAAGCCGGTAGCCGCCGTCCGCGAATACATGGACCAAAAAAAGTGGAAGCAAGCAGATGCGCAAATTCCCCCAGTAGCGCACATAATTGAAAACGTAGCCGCCGGAATCAACCAAGCCGCCCAAGACTTGGAGGCGGCCACCGCCCACAAACACTAGCTCTGCGGCCGCCGTTGTGACACAGCCACCCCGGCGTGGGTAAGGAGTTGCCCCCTGCCGGAAGTGCCGCGGATCGAAGAGAGACTTCCTCAACACTCTGACGCAGCCAACGGTGAAGAAGGTCTGCACTTGAGTTCTTGCCCGGAACGAACGGTTCCCGGAAGCCCGCGATGCCGGCGATCAGTGCCCTGGGATGATTCCTTCTGTCTTTGCGCCGAAGACGGAAGGGCCGATTTCATCATAACCCTGAATCCGACAGACTTTCCTCGGGATCGTCTCCAGGCCAGGGTTCTCTCGTCCAGCCGGTTCTCAAAGCAGGTGCTGCTCGTTTCGACCGCCCTCTCCGCCCCGCGCTAGCGGTTGGCGGTGCGCAGGTAGGAATCGGTCTTGTTGAGCCAGTCCTCGCGCGGCGGATTGAAAATATCCAGATCGACGGTATCTTCCAGCGCCAAAGCTTCGTGCGGCAGGTGCGGCGGAATGCACAGCACCTCGCCGGACCGCACCACGATTTCTCGGCCATCGAGCCGGAATTGCAACGCGCCGTCCAGAACGTAAGTAATCTGTTCGTTCAGGTGAGAATGAAGCGGGACCACCGAGCCCTTCTTCAGCAGGATCCGCGCCACCATCACCGATTCCCCCACCACGAGCTGGCGCTGTAGGAGGGGGTTCAACTGTTCGAGTTCAACGTCTTGCCAACGGGTGTATTTCAGCATGCAATCCCTCGGAAATCGGAAGTCGCTATTGCTGCGGACATCTTAGCCGAAGTCGCGCCCGTTTTGTGTCCGGTGAGTAACCGAATGCCAAGACCGTACGTCCAAAGCTAGTGGAACATCCGTGGAATGTGCCGGTTGCCGGCTACGTGGATAATCTTGAAACCTGATCATCCGCCCGGAGAAATTCAGAACGTGCTAGCAACTATTCGTCACCTGGCGAGTTCTAAGTTAGCAAACGCGGCTTCCAGGGCAAGGAGAGTGACAGGCCTACACCCAGAATGATTTTGCGGGGCGGATCGAATAGCCTATAGCCATTCTAAGTACTGCAGTCGCTTTTTCGTAAGTGCATGATCGGCGGCCCGAACGCGCCAACATTGCTGTGGAAACGGCGCGAAAATGCGTAACCAAAGCGATCGAAAATCGCCACAAACCCAAGGGGGTCTTGAACATGAGTTTCCGCAGAGGTGTGGTTATTCTTGCGTTGGCGCTGGGTGCGCTGCTGGCTTCCGGCGTCGCACAAGCTCAGGAAAGCTTCCTGGGCTTAAGCAAGCCGTCCGGGGGTATCCTGCCCAAAACTGACGTCAGCCTGGTCGTTAACGGTGATATTACCAAATCGGTTTCGGGTATCGGAGAAAGCCAAGGAAACGTGGTTAGCCAGTCGGCCACCGATTCCGGAGGAGTTCTTCTTGGCCTTCGCTATCACTTCAATTCTTTGCTTGCAATGGACATCAACTATGGCTACACGCGAAACTTTCAGAACTATGTGACCGGCACGACTACCGCATCGATCCAAAGTGGCGTACATATCTTCACCGGCGCGGCGGTAATCACCGCGCCGTTTCACGTGCTGGGTATTCGTCCTTACGCGTTAGCCGGAGGTGGCGGGATTTTCTTTCGTCCCACCGGCGATATAAACGCGTCCGTAGGCGGCGAAGTGACCCAAGGCAGACCGGTGGGGGTATATGGAGCGGGTGCGGATTTCGCGTTGATTCCGCACATCAGCATCCGGGGGGAATACCGCGGATATTTCGTTCAGGCTCCGGATTTCGGATTTGACGGACTGAATACCGGCAAATTCACGCACATCGCCTCGCCTGCCATCGGGGTGGTATTTCATTTCTAGCGGACGGGCGGGCTATCGTTGATGGCCTGGAGAAATAACGCTTTTCGGCGAAAAAATCGGCGGCTGCCTCCCATGGTGTAAGGGATGCGGCCGCCGATTCATTTCCGGGGCTCGAATTTTAGAACCGGCAGGATGCGCTGCAGCCGGCTAAACCGCCCACAAATATTGTTCCGGGTCGTAGTGCAGCGCCCGGTCTTCTCCGGTGCTCCAATCGGGTCGTGCGGTGGTGCAAATATCGACGGCGGTAGTATCTTCCAGAACCACCGAGGAATGCTCCACGCCCGGCGGAATCGACAACATTTGATTCGGTCCCAGAGTCACCGCTTCGCCCCGCAGGTGGAATCTCCAAGAGCCCTTGAGTACTAGGATCACTTCCTCGTTTTCGTGGCGATGCGGACGGGTGGTGGCTCCCTTCAGCACCTCGACCATAGCCACTGCCAAGTTCTCCCCGCGCGCCACTTTGCGGCGATACCGCCAAGAAACATCTTCGGCCTGAATCTTGTCCCAATCGGTGAAACACATCGTCTTTCTCCTTTTTATAAGGGCCATCCCCACACCAAAAAAAATGCCGTCATCCGCGGGTTCGGGATAACGGCCTGGCCTGAAAAATTGTTCGGGCTTCGGCTATTATCCGCTGGTCAGGAGCAGTGGAAGTAGGAGCAGGCACAAAAGGAGGGCCTTCTGCGCTACCAAGCGGCTCGGAAGGGAGGGTGCAATAACAGGGCACACCTCGAAACGGTTCCCATTCGACGGGAGTGTCGCGCGATTTCGAGTGTGACCGTAGACTTTCATCCACTACCGAATATCACGCTCGGCCGAGCGGGGTCAAATGGTTTTGCCGGTGGAGTGTTGTGCGATGGGGCACACCATTCGATTCGGCGTGAAAGCGATCAGGCATTCGGTTCGACGAGCACTGCGGAACCGTAGGCCAGAACTTCAGTGACGCCCTGCATCACCTCGTTGGCGTCGTAACGCACCCCGAGAACCGCATTCGCGCCATGTTCCGCGGCGTGCTGCATCATCAATTCGAGCGCATCTTCGCGCGTCTTTTCGCACATGTCGGTGTAGAGCGAGATATTGCCGCCGACGATGGTCTGCAGCGAAGCGCCAATCGTTCCGAAAATACTTCTCGAGCGCACCACAATCCCGCGCACCATTCCCAAGTTGCGCACCACCCGGTATCCCGGCATTTCCAGCAAGGTGGTGATCATGTTCATGCTTAGCCGTGTGTTCATGTAATCCCCCGGCCCAAAGCCTACCACACCGTGCCGGAACGTCGGGCGGATCGTGCGGCCCGCATTTCGCTTGAGCTATGAATGGGTGGCCATATTACCAAAGAGCAAATAATGCACCGAGACCGCCGACACTCGGTATGTAGTGCCGGCCTATGGGGAGTCTAAAAGGGAGATTCTGAACCACCGGGGCCGCCGAACCGCCTTCACCGGATGCGTAAAGGAGCCTGTGATGCCACAAGACCCAGCCGGACCGCTGGCGCCAATCGACTACGTAGTGGTGCTAATGCTGGAGAACCGTTCCTTTGACAACGTCCTCGGTTTGCTTTACGACCCGGGGAACCGTTTGCCCTTCCAATCCCCCCGGCGGCCAGACCTTCAACAGTGTCTCCGACCAGGGCCTCAGCAACCCGGCCGGGCCGATATTTTTACTCGGACCGTTCAAGGGACCGGAATTATGGGCTAGAACTCGCCGGCGATGTTCCAAATCCAAACGGCCCCGTCCCCGAGCACCACCCGGCGTGGTGCTTGGCAGAAGCGTCGGCGGGTGGCCTCCCGCCAAACGCGCTGGGCGAAGGGAGAGCGTTCGGCGGCGGTATCCAATGCCGAAGCACTTTCTAGAGCGGCCGAATAAGTGACCGACCCTTCATCGCGGACCGGGGTACCTTGCTCATCCCGCGATTCCGCACTCCAAATGGTACAAAGTTTCACCTCGCCGGTCTTGGCCGATCCATCCACTTGCTTGCCGGCGTGGCCCACCAGTTCCTCGGCGCGCAAAGGAATCCCGGTTCCGTCCATACCGAGATACAAGGTTTGCGGTAGAGAAAGAGAATCGAGAGGCTCGGTGTGCACGCGTTCATCTGCGGCGATTTCTTTTCCCAGAGCTTCTGCGGTTCTCTCCACCTGCTTGGCGTCCACGGCCACCCCGGCTAGTTCGGTCAGCAGTTCACTTCCTTCCTGGAAACTTAGCAAAGCGCCCACGGTCCCGGTCATGCGCGTAAGCGCAGGAGAGAGCGAGGTATTTTCTATGCCCAGGTGCTGATCGCGAGGACAGAAGCCGTGGCCGCAACAAGAGCAGTGATAGTAGGCGCGCTCCAGTCGTAAAAGACCGAGGACACTCTGCACCTGTTTGATTCGGCGCCCGGCAAATCGCGCTGGCTGCCCACATCCACAACAAGTTCGCCAGCCTCGCTCATCGTTGGTGTCGGCGTTGAGACGCTGCTCGACCGCGGCTCCCGCCAGTTGCAAGACCTGTTGCCGCACGGCCAGCTCCAGCGCTTCCAGATCCAGCTCTTCCACCGCCTGACGACCCAGAAGCGTCTCAATCTCCTGAACCACGTCGCTGGCCAGTAGATCGGCGAAGAGGTTTTTTTTTAGCCCCGCTCGCAGGGATGGCTTCCGAATCCCGCACTTGTGCGGAACAGATCTGCTCACTGACCACGATCATTTCCCGGACCAGGTTCCGGAAACCGGGTCCTGGAACGAACGGTAGCAGGGCTATGACCCCCAATGCTATAATGGGGATTCAGGTTTGTTGCTCGGTTTTCTCGAATATTGGGTATCGAGAAGGGCTGCGAGTCGACGCTTGCAGCCCTATTTTTTTAGGTTGACGTGGCGATACAGGCGCTCCCAGCTTCCGGAGACAGCCTGCCTGCAGGACAGCCGGCGTTTGCCGTGAGCCCGGGAGAGGCTCCTTTCGAAGGCGTTGACATTATGACTACGAAATCCATACGAAATATCGCCATCATCGCCCACGTGGACCACGGAAAAACCACGCTGGTCGACGCTATGCTTCAGCAGAGCGGCACCTACCGCGCCAATCAGACGGTCACCGAACGGGTGATGGATTCCAACGATCTTGAAAAAGAGCGCGGCATCACGATTCTGGCTAAGAACACCGCGGTAATCTACGAAGACGTGAAGATCAATATCGTTGACACCCCCGGTCACAGCGATTTCGGCGGGGAAGTAGAGCGCGCACTGCGTATGGTGGATGGCGTGGTGTTGTTGGTGGACGCGAGTGAAGGCCCGCTGCCGCAAACGCGCTACGTGCTGCAAAAGGCGCTGGCGGCCAAGCTTTCTCCGGTAATCGTTCTCAACAAGATCGATCGTCCCGACGCGCGGCCGGCGGAAGTACTCGATGAAATCTACGATCTATTCATCGATCTGGACGCCACCGAAGATCAACTAGGCTTTCCGGTGGTGTACACCAATGCGAAAACCGGCACCGCACACATCACCGTCGGGGATTCCTCCGTCACCCTGAAGCCGCTCTTCGAAGCGATCGTCAAGGCCATTCCTCCAGCCAAAAGTGAAGTCGAAGCGCCGCTCCAGATTCAGGTTCTCAATCTGGATTACAGCGAGTATTTCGGCCGCGTGGCGATCGCCCGCGTGTTCCAAGGCCGCCTGCGTCGTGGGGACCTGGTGGCCATCGTGAAATTAGATGGGTCCACCCAGACCACCCGAATTACCAAGCTATTCACCTTCCGCGGCCTGGAACGCGATGAAACCGAAGAAGTGTTGGCTGGCGACCTGGCAGCCATCGCCGGGGTGGAGGGAATTCAAATCGGGGAAAGCATCACCGAAATCGACCGGCCCGCTCCGCTGCCGCCTTTGTTCATCGACGAGCCTACCCTGGGCATGGTGTTTACCATCAACACGTCGCCGCTCGCCGGCCGCGAAGGACAGTTCGTCACGTCCCGCGACCTTCGCGCGCGCCTCGATAAAGAATTGCTGACCAACGTCTCCATTCGCGTGGAAGACATGGGCACTACCGACGCGTTTCGGGTGTTGGGACGCGGCGAATTGCAGCTCGCCATCTTGATCGAAACCATGCGCCGGGAAGGCTACGAGCTGATGGTGGGTAAGCCTGAGATCGTGGTGCGTACCGAAGGAACCCGCCGCGTTGAGCCGCTCGAATTGCTGGTGGTGGACTGCCCAGAGACATATATCGGAATCATCATGGAAGCGCTAGGCACACGGCGCGGCGAAATGGTGAAGATGGTGAACCACCATTCCGGCCGGGTGCGCATGGAATTCCGAATTCCTTCGCGCGGGTTGATCGGTCTGCGTACGCAGTTGCTCACCGATACTCGCGGCACGGTGATCTTGAATTCGATGTTGGAAGGCTGGACCGACTACGCGGGGGAAATGGCGATGCGCCCAACCGGCGCACTAGTGGCCGACCGCGCGGGGGTGGCCACCGCCTACGCGATCTGGGGAATTCAGGAACGTGGGGAAATGCTGATCGGGCCGGGTGTTGAGGTATATGAAGGAATGATCGTGGGAGAAAATTCCCGCGACCAGGACATGGACGTCAACATCACCAAGGAAAAGAAGCAGACCAACATGCGTTCGTCATCGGCGGACGAGGCTATTCGCCTGGTGCCTCCGCGCGATATGACTCTGGAAAAGGCGATCGAATTCATTGCCGAAGACGAGTTCGCGGAAATCACGCCCAAGTCCCTGCGGTTGCGAAAGAAAGTGCTGGATGCGAAAAAAAGGCCGAAGCGCTGGCAGGAAATTAAGGCTTCGAAAGCAAGCGTCGGCGATTCCTAGTCTGTAGTCCCTCGATTGTTTTCAGACGCCCCACTCCTCCCTGATTTTGGGAAGGGTGGGGCTTTTTTTAGCCAGTGAACAGTCAACCTTGGCTGTTCTGAATCTGGGAAAAAAAGAAGTGGTCTGGTAAGACCTCAGCAGGATCGCTGTTTGTACAATTCCTTCCACCGGTCGGTCGGTCGATTCGCCAGGCGGTGCCCCTACCTCCGTCCAAGCCGGTTTCGCCGGCGGCTTCGGATCATTTTCTGTGGAAGGCAAGAGATTATCGAGGCAGGCGCCCTAGGCGCCATGGAATCAGCGCTGGCAGCGATATCCGAAATTAGTTGTTGGGCGGCGGTCACCGGCGCAACCAAGACCACTGATAGAGATGCGAGCGCCAAGCACCGAAGAACTCTCATCGAATGGGTCCGCTTCTAGAAAGCCGTAGGACGCAGGCCGAGAGCGAAGCGGAGTTCGGCGCAGGGGTTCTTTTGAAAGGGAGGAGAAAAACTACTGTATTCAATTACGGATTAGAGACAGCGCGGACGACGAGGCGGATCAATCCGCAATACCACCAAGGGTTTTCGTTATTTCCTAGGAGAGATTAACTCCTATCGCCGATTGCCCCACCCCTCCCCAGTTTTCGGAGAAGAGGTGGGGTCTTGGAGTCGCGCGGACCTACTTCCCGGGTCCTTTCGGATAGGCGGGCAGATCCGGCGGCCGGGCGGGCAGGGGCCTGGGATGCTCCTGCATATTCTGCAACACCACTTCGATCGCTTTTTCCAGTTGCGGGTCGTGGCCACTCATCACTTTATCCGGAGTATTGTCGACGACGATGTCCGGTTGCACGCCGTGATTCTCCACCACCCACTGGCTGTCCAAGCCATACGCCGCAAATTCCGGCCGGGTAATGTATCCGCCGTCGAGCAGCGGAATTTGCCCACGAATGCCGCGCACTCCGCCCCACGTACGCATTCCGATTACCGGCCCCAGCTTGTAGGCCTTGAATAAGTAGGTAAAAATATCGCCATCGGAAGCGGCGTATTCGTTGGTGATGCAAACCTGCGAACCGTTGAAAACCACTTGGGGCTCGGTGGTAGTGGCGAAATTGCGTGCCGCGTCCATCCCAATCAGGATCCGCCGCAGCCGATCGAAGATCAGCGGGTCGACGAAGCCGCCGCCGTTGTATCGCACGTCCAGGATCATCCCTTCTTTGCGAATCTGCGGGAAGTATTGCTTCACAAATTCGTCCAGGCCAGGTCCGCCCATGTTGGGAATGTAAACGTAGCCCACGCGTCCGCCAGTGGCCTGATCCACTTTATGGCGGTTGGTAACAATCCAATCGAGTTCGCGCAGCCGCGCTTCGCTGGCGATCGGTTTCACCGTCACGGTGCGGGAGCCGTCTTCCGATGGTTTGGAATTTACGCGCAACGTTACGTTCTCGCCCACCGTGCCGGAAAACAGCGCATAGGGATCTTGGGACGACCGCAGAGCACGATCGTTCACCGCAATCAAGTACTCGCCTTGCTTGACGTTCACTCCCGGCTCGGTCAGCGGAGAGCGCAGCGCCGCATCCCAATTTTCTCCCGGATAGATCTTCTTAAATCGATACACCCCGCTGGCCGAATCGAGGTCGAAGTCCACGCCGAGCATGCCGACGTTAATCGGATGCAGGTTCGGAGCGTCACCGCCGCCCACGTAGGTATGGGAGTTCGATAGCTCTCCGATCATTTCACCCAGGATATAAGTGAGGTCGTAGCGATTGGCGACGTGGGGCAACAATTCAGCATATTTGTCGCGCTGTTTGGCCCAGTCCACTCCGTTCATTTCTTTCTCGAAAAAATAGTCGCGTTCCTGCCGGTAGGTTTCATAAAACATCTGCTTCCACTCGGCCCGCGGATCGATTTCCGTGCGCAAGCCACCCAGGTTCAGAGCGCCGTCACCCGCCTTATGCGGCGCGGGCGCAGGGGCCGCGTCGATGATGCCGTAGACGTGGCCGGCATCGCCTCCGCCCGGGGCTGAATACAGCAATTTCTTGCCATCGTGCGAAACCTCGAACGATTCCGCCCCGGCAACCAGCACCGCGTCCTTGCGCTCTTTCAAATCGAATACGTGCAGCTCTGGGTCTTCGCCGGCCAGCGGACCCGAAAGTCCGGTGATCGGGACGGTGGTGTAATAAATGAAGCCTTTGGCCGCACGAAGTTCGGAGATGTTGCTCGGAGGTATGGGAAGGGCGACGATGCGATTGCCAATCGCCTCGAGGTCGACGCGGAACGGTTGTTTTTTCTCGTCAGCTTTGAGGTCCGCTTTTTCAGGGGTGCCTTCGGTTTTCTTTTCTTTAGTTTTAGTGTCTTTCGCTTTGCCTTCTTTGTTCTTGGCGTCTTTCTCGCTGGCCTCGGTCAATTCATCCGGCGTGCTTTTCGGGGGAGTTTCTTCGTCGCTTTGTGGCGCGAAGGGTGACGGCGTATCCGCCCGCAGCGTGGCCAGATAAACGCGGGTGGCTTTCGGGTTGGCGAACTCCAGATCGTAGACCCCCAGCACCTCGTTGTAATCGCGGTTGGACAAGAATTCCAGGTACTCACCGCCGGGCTCGAACACCGGATTCCAACTGCTGGTGAAGTCGGTGGTTACCGCGGTAATTTTTTTGTCGGCCAATGAATAGAGTTCGATCACCAGGTTGCCATTCTCGACGCCCTTCGCATAGGTGATCCACTGGCTGTCCGGCGACCACGAATAGTCGGTGATGTCCTGCACCTTTCCTTGATCGATCAAGATTGGTGTCTTGACGTCGATATCGACGTAAAAGAGGCGCACCGCCTTATCCGCGAAGATTAGCTTTTTACTGTCTGGCGACCACATCGGATTGAACCGGAACATCGCCCCGTCCGAGGTAACGCGAACCTCGGGTCCCGTGCCGTCCTGTGCCTTCAGGTAGATTTCGTCTTCTCCGGTGCGATCCGAAATATATGCGATCCACTTGCCGTCGGGCGACCACGTTCCGGAGTTCTCACGGATCCCAGGAGTCTGGGTCAGGTTGCGTATGCTTCCTTCCTTCGCAGGCACGGTGTAGATGTCGCCGCGGGCGCTCAGCACCGCGCGTTTTCCTTCCGGCGAGATGTCGAGGGCGGTCACCAGGCTTGCGGTACTGCCCCAGTGCGGCCGCGCTTGATCCCGGTCGCCGGGCAAGTAGACGCTCACCTGGTGCGCCTGTTCGGAGGCCAGATCGAAAACATATAGATAGCCGCCATTTTCGAAGACGATCGAATCCGGACCCAGGCTGGGCCAATTCACATCGAAATCGGTAAAGTGGGTGAGTTGGCGCACCGCTTTGGTCTTGATGTCGTACGCGCAGAGGTTCATGCGGTGTTCGGTTCCGCGATCGGAATTGAAATAAATGGTGTCGCCATGCCACATCGGAAAACTATCGGTTCCCTCGTAATCGCCGATCTGTTCGTAGTGGCTGGTCTGGAAATCGTAAATCGAAATTTTCTGCGCCATGCCCCCGGTGTATCGCTTCCAGGTGCGGAAATTCCGGAAGATACGGTTATAGGCGATTTCGTTCCCGTCCGCGGAAAACGATGCCAGGCCTCCCTTATCGAGCGGCAGCCGGACCGCTAGCCCGCCGTCCACCGGCACGGTAAATTGGCGGCCGAACCAGGAGTTGAAAGTATCGCGGCGGGAGAGGAACAAGATGCTCTTGCCGTCCGGCATCCAGTTCAACACTTCGTTGTTGGGTCCCATGCGTTCGGGCTCTTGATACGGATCCGGCGCGAAGGTGAGCTGTTTCGGTTCGCCGCCTTCCGACGGGATGGTGTAGACGTTGAAGTTTCCATCGTATTGGCCGGTGAAGGCGATCTTGGTTCCATCCGGCGAAAATTTCGGGAATATCTCTAGGCCCGGATGCGTGGTGATGCGTCTCGCCACCCCTCCGCCGGAGCCCACCAGCCACAAATCGCCACCGTAACTGAAAACAATCTTGTCCTTATATATGTCGGGAAACCGCATCAGCCGTCCTTCCGGCGTGGGCTGCGTCTTGGAGGACGCAGCAACGGCCAGAATGCAGAGAATCAGGAACAAGCCACGACGCACGTAGTTCATCTAAGTCTCCCGAACAAGTGTTGAAGTGAATGGCGCCGCCGCCTGGACACGCGGAGGGTCCCCAAAAGCCGTAGGCCAAAATACATTAGATCGACCGCAGGTGTCGAGGTTAGCGGAGAATCTTTTGGTCTGCGATTGGCGCGTTGGGCTGGGGTAGACGGGGCCCAAGCAAAATGCCGGCCACAATGCCGAAAGGACGGGCGAAGCGCCTGAAACGGAGTCTGCGCCTGGCTGTGAATCGCGCCCCCACGGTGCTAGTCTGGCATCACTACCATTTCGTCTTTGGGCATAGCGTCGAGGGTCGCCTTATCGATCCCCAAGTGAGCCATCACCAGCTCCGGCGGTGTATGCGTGAGCCATTCCGAGAGCGCGAGGTCCTGATAGGAGCTGCTCTTGAACATCTCCAGAAATTTGAGATCGGTGTCGCCGGTATTCTCTACGTAGTGGGGCAGAGTCTTGAGGACGTAACCGACATCTCCGGCCTGAAAGTCCATGGTACGCGCGCGGCCCCCGGTAGCGAACACGGTCATTCTTCCCGTTCCGCTGATGTAGTACTGCCATTCGTCGGCGTTGGGGTGCCAATGCAACTCGCGTATCCCTCCCGGATGGACCGTAACCACCGCCGCCGCGATCGTCGTGGATACTTTGAATTTGCTGGAATCGACGATCCGCACCTCGCCTCCCTTGGTGCGCCTCGAAACCGCTTGGTGCGAGATACGGAAAGCGAAATCCTGCGGCGATGGACCTCGCGAACCGGCCGCTGCTTTCTGGTCTTCGGACAGAGGACCGGGAACCGCAGCCTGAAAAATAAACTTCTCCCTGGTCGGCATTTTTTCCAGGGCTTGCTCACTTACGCCGAAGTTTTTCGAGAGCACATCGTGGGGCGTATGCGCCATCCAGTCGGTAAGCAGCACCGTCTCGTATTCCGAGAAGTTGCCATCGTCAAACACCAGCAGAAATTCAGCGCCGTCGGGACTCAGGCCTTGAATGGAATGTGGGATTCCCGTGGGAAAGTACCAGAGATCGCCTTCCCTTACATCGCCGACGAAGCTCTTGCCGTCCGCATCGATCCCGGTGATCCGGGCATTCCCATACAGCATGAAGGCCCACTCCGCGGCGGTGTGCCAGTGCAGCTCACGGACCCCGCCGGCGGTCAACCTCATGTCCACACCGGCCATCGATTTGGAAACCGGAAGCTCCCGCACGGTGACCTCGCGCGACCATCCGCCTTCCTGCATCCTTTTATGCGCGATTCCGAAAGGGTATTTGAATGTGGGCACAGCACCGGCGTCGGAGGGCGGTGGTAAGAATGAGTCCGGATTCTGCGCATCTAGAGTGGCATTGCCCGGGCCGGGAGCGCTAGCGCTCCGATCGTTCTTGTTCGGGTACGGTTTCTGATCCTGGGCTACGACTTCTCCCGATAACATCTGGGCAGCCACTAGGGCACCCGAACTGATTTCCAAGAATCCACGCCGCGAGACTGTGTCCTTGCTTGCCTCGTCCTTCGGTTCGTCGCTCAGAGGGGTCCATCCTTTCGGAACACAAATGGGAAGAGTTTCCAATCGATGACCCGATCTTAGCTAAAATGAAGGTGTGCAGCGCAAGATTTTCTGGACAATATTTACGATCTTGGGTTTGGCAGCCGACCTTGCTCTGCCGATTTGGTGGGGGCTGCTGGCAACCATTCCCATTGGCTATCTTTCCTGGTGGATCGCCTACCGTAGCGACTGGTTCTAGCCAGTATTTTTCGCGCCCGGCACTGCTTGTACTCCGGCCAACTAATCAGGTTCTTGGGTCACGATATGAACATCGACGGCCGGCGCATCGTGCAGGAATTTGTACATCTGGCGCAGGTAGTTCAAGCTGCGCCATCCTTCCACCGCGGTGCGGCCAAAAATAACCTGGGTCACGTGCTTTTCCCGGGTAAACGCCGCGGTGCTTTGCGCGATGCTGCTTCCTTTCAGGCGGATCACTTTTGCACCCAAGCTCTCCGCAAATTCCAGGTTAGCCTCCAGCGTTTTCTGCTCCCCCGGGGTGTCTTCGCCGTCCACATCCACGTGCACCGCGTATAGCTCCGCGTCCATCCGTCGCGCCATCCGCGCCGCGCGGGCAATCAGATACTGCGCCCGCGCGGTGGTGCCGATACACACGGCGATGCGTTCGCGCACCGGCCAAGTCCCCTGGATTTCCTTCTGGTCCATGTACGTTTCCAGGCTGCGGTCCACCTGTTCCGCCACTTGCCGCAGGGCCAATTCGCGCAGGGCGATCAGGTTGCCCCGGCGAAAGAAATTCGTCAGGGCCTGCTCCACTTTCTCTTGTCCGTAGATATCGCCGCGCTGCATCCGCTTTTGCAGGGCTTCCGGGGTGAGGTCCACCATCACCGTTTCGGTGGCCACCTGCAGAATCCAGTCCGGAACGGTTTCACGGATCGCCACCCCGGTGATGGCGCGGACGGTGGGTGCGAGGCTTTCGACGTGCTGAATGTTCACCGCCGAGAGCACATCGATTTTGGCGTCCAGAAGTTCGAGTACGTCTTCGTAACGTTTGCGGTGCTTGCTGCCGGGGATATTGGTGTGCGCCAGCTCATCCACCACCGCTACCAGCGGTTGGCGCTCCAGGATTGCGTCAATATCCATTTCTTCGAACAGCGTTCCCTTGTAATCGATCTTGCGCCGCGGCACCGCCTCGAGTTGGCTGGCGAGCTCGGACACCCCTTTGCGGCCATGTGTTTCCACGATGCCGATCACGACATCTTCGCCGCGGCTATGCCGCCGAATTGCCTCGCTCAGCATGCTGTAGCTCTTGCCCACTCCGGGCGCATATCCCAGGAAAAGTTTGAAGATGCCCTTGCTCTTTTCAGCGGGCGAGAGTTCGGCGAGCCGCTGTTCGGGGGTCTTGGCCATGTCGCCTATTCTCAGACAGCCGCCGCCGGAAAGCTACGCTAGAATCTCTGGGTATGCCGAGATAATCTCTGCTTCGTGCGCGCCGTTGTGAATGGGTTGTAATGTTGCGGACGGAGCAGATTCCTAGTGGTTCCCAGCCAGCCGGATACGGAGAGCGAAACCGCAAGGCGGCGACCGCGTCTAAATTGCATGGGGAAGAATCGTCAGCATCTCGGCGCGGCTCGCCTTTCTGTCCTCATGATATTCGCCCTGGTTTCGCCCGAACTGGCGGTGGTCAGCGCGACCCCAGTCGACGAGCATAGCCAACACGCGAAAGTCGAGCTGGTGGCCGCAAAAGACGCCGTCGGGCCGGGCGAAACCGCCTGGGTCGGCCTGCACTTTGTCTTAGAGCCCGGTTGGCATATCTACTGGCAGAATCCCGGAGATTCAGGCGAACCTCCGCGCATCCAGTGGAGACTCCCGGTGGGCTTTCACGCCGGGCAAATCGAATGGCCCGCGCCCCAGCGATTGGGCTCCGGCACCGTCATTGACTTCGGCTATAGCGGAGAAGTTCTGTTGCCGATTCCCTTGGCCGTTCCGGCAAACGCCACGCCCGGCACAGCGGAAAATCTGGGGGCCACGGCGAAATGGCTGGTGTGCAGGGAAATATGCATTCCCGATCGGGCCGCGCTCAGGCTAACGATGAACATTGTTGCGCGGCCATCGCATGCCGGGTCAAAACCACCGTCTGAAGCAGCAGCGATGTCCCAGTCCCCGGCGGAGGCGTTATTCGCGCAGTTCAGGAAACTCGTACCCGCCGCAGCGCCATCCAACTGGAAGGTGCGAGCGGTTTCCGAAGGTGGCGACATTATCTTGAGCGTCGAGACCGGTAAGCCCGAAGAACAAGCGGCGTTTTACCCGTTCCTGCCGGACCCCATCGAGAACTCGGCTGCGCAGACCGCTACCCGCCTGAACAAGGGCGTACAATTGAAGCTTCATAAATCGGACCAGGTGGTGCAGCCGGTGGCGATGCTGAAGGGCGTCTTGGTGTTCGGTGATCCACAGGGTTCTGCTGCGGGCGGCGGCAGTAACGGCTCGGCTTATCGGATCGCCGTTCCGGTGCAGCCGGTCGGCCAGCGATAATGCTAGAAATTGAGATTTGATGAGATAAATTCGTAGATCAGGAGACTTTCATGAACCGCCGACACTCGATGGCGATATTGGCTCTGATTCTAGTAGGCGCTGTCGCCGAAATTTGGGCTGCCAGCGTAGGTCAGCCCGCGCCGGAGTTTACTGCGACTGACACCAACAATCGCGCCCACAAACTTTCCGAGTATAAAGGCAAGTTCGTGGTGCTCGAGTGGACTAACCGCGATTGTCCGTTCACCCGAAAGCATTATCAGAGCGGCAATATGGAACGCCTGCAGCATGAATGGACCCAGCGCGGCGTGGTGTGGCTGACCGTGGTATCGTCCGCTCCCGGCGAGCAAGGCTACGTAATCGGCGGCGAAGAGAATGCCTATCTGGAACAGATGAAAGCGGCGCCCACTGCGGTACTGCTCGATCCAAACGGCCAGCTTGGCCATCTCTACGACGCCAAGACCACACCGCACATGTTCGTGATCAACCCCCAGGGGTTGCTGATCTACGACGGCGCCATTGATGACCGGGCGACCACCGACGTCTCCGATATTGCCGGGGCCAAAAACTATGTGGCCCAGGCATTGCAAGAAGCGATGGCCGGCAAGCCAGTTAGCATAGCCACATCGCGCCCGTACGGTTGTTCGGTAAAATATAAGGATTAGCCAGACGCGATTCGACTGGTGCTAGGAATTCGCCCCCCTTTTTCCGGGTACCCCACTCTCCCAGATTTTGGGACGGGTGGGCGGCTAGACCTTGTAACAGTTGTCGCGGCGAGTATTTCTCCAGGAACGCCACGGGCGGTTCGGAAGCCACGGGAAAATTGGCCTCATGCGCCACGCGATGACCGCATCGAAACAGCCACGAAAAGTAGGACTGGCCCGCGCGCTGTCGAAACTCGGCTACTGTTCGCGTTCGCGCGCCTCGGAATTGATCCGCGCCGGGCAGGTCACTTTGAACGGAGCGGTCCGCCGCAATCCGGAAACAGCCGTGAATGTGGTGTCGGATCGTATCGAGGTCGCTGCGCAACGCGTAGCCGCCCAACAGAAGGTTTATCTCATCCTCAACAAGCCGCGCGGCATAGTAACCACCGCTTCCGATGAAAAGGGCCGCGACACGGTGTACGCGTTCTTGCCGCCGCACACCCCATGGCTTGCGCCGGTGGGCAGGCTCGACAAAGCCAGCGAAGGTCTGCTGCTTCTTACTAACGATTCGGAATGGGCCGCGCGCATTCTCGACCCCGAAACTCATCTGGATAAGACCTACCGCGTGCAGATTGCAGCGTCGGGCGCCGCATTGCTCGATCGCCAGCTTATCGATCGGCTGGCGGAGGGATTTGAAGACCGCGCCGGCGATTTCCTGAGCGTGAAACGCGCCGGCCTCCTTCGCCAGGGGCAGCGCAATGCCTGGCTCGAAATCGTTCTCGATTCCGGCAAAAACCGGCACATCCGCCGGATGTTCGAACACTTGCGAATCGAAGTCCTTCGCCTGATCCGTATCTCCATTGGCGGCGTGGCGCTCGGCGACCTGCGCAAAGGAAGCGTTCGCCCGCTCGCCCCGCACGAATCGCAATTGCTCGACCGCGCCATGGGCTTGCCGTCTTGCTCCGCCGTTACTCAGACACACGCTGCGAAAGTAGAGCGCCACAACGCGCAATCCTCGGGCATCCTATCTAGGTGACCGGAATCCACCGTTTGCTGCCTCGGTGAAGCCTTGAAACGCGAGATTAAATAAGGGGCCGATCGAATTGCGAATTCTCTATGAATTCACCGCGTTCCGCGTGCTGATCGACGTCATCTTCTTGGTTGTGCTGTTCTTCGTGCAGCGATTCTGGTTCCGCGGCGCCTTACAGATCATTTGGCGCGCATCGTCGTTGCGGCTCCGCCAAGTTTTGCAGGGCCTATGGTTTCTCGGCGTGATTTTCGTCACTGTCGCCGTGCTCAATTCCACGTTCGCCCGATTTCTTCCCCGCCACGGAATATTCACGTGGATCCTCGCTGGCGGAAAGCTCTGGCTGGCCGTTTCCTTTGTTGGATTTGTGGGAATAAAGATCCTCAAGGCCGTGGACCTGCTCACCGCCCGCGCGCTCGCCAAAAACGAGCCTGGCCGCGGTGAACGATTTGATGTGACGCGCCGCGAATTCTTCCGCTACGCCGGCTATCTGGTGGGTGGCCTGCCGATCGTTGTGGGTACCTACGGCTTTTTCGGGGAGCGCTTGGAATACCGGATTCGAAACATCGAGATTCCTATTCCGGGCTTGCCTCCGGGTTTGGATGGACTCCGCATCGTCCAACTGAGCGACATTCATATGAGCGATTTCCTTCCGCTAGGCGAACTGCGACGGGCGGTGGAAATGGTGAGCGCCCTGGCCGGCGACCTGATCGTAGTCACCGGCGATTTCATCACTGCGGCCCACGATCCGCTGGAGGATTGCATTGCCGAGCTAAGCCGGTTACGCGCTCCACTGGGCGTGTGGGGATGCAATGGCAACCACGAAATCTACGCCAAGGTGGAGGCCAAAGCGCAGAGGCTGTTTGCACAGTACGGTATGAGGTTGCTACGTCAGGAAAGCGCCGAAATCGCCTGGCGCGGCGCTAAGTTTAATCTGATCGGCGTGGACTACCAGCGCGAACGTGCGCCTTTTGGGAAGAGGCGTCCGATGTTGACTTCGATCGAATCGCTGGTTCGTAAAGACATTCCTAACATATTGCTTTCGCACAATCCGAATTCGTTTCGGCGAGCTGCCGAACTGGGCATCGAGCTGAATTTGGCGGGGCACACCCACGGCGGCCAAGTCCAGGTGGAGATTCTCGATCACTCGTGGAATCCGGCAAGTTACATGACCGATTTTGTGGCCGGACTATACCGCTTGCCTTTAGGCGCTGCCGAAAAGCCGGCTGAGCAAGGTGGCGACGCCGCTGCCGACGGTCTGCCGGTGATGGCCGTAGCGCCCGGCGCCGGAAAATTCTCGTCGATTTACGTCAATCGAGGATTGGGAACCATCGGAATGCCGGTTCGAATCGGAGTGCCGCCAGAGATTACCGTGATCACACTCCGCAGCGAGAATTAGATTCTACGGTTCGACGCTCTTGTCTTTTCCGGGCCCCAACTCTTCCTGGTTGGGGGGGAAGGGTGGGCGTTTTGAATGAGATAACCCACAGCGAAGTTTACTTCCCTCCGCCGATCGGCGCGGTCTCACCGGTCCATTTCGTCAAGTCTATCTTGCTCCAGTCTCCGCGCACGATGCCGGCGCGAATTTGCGCGGCAGTTTTGCCTTTCTTGTGTTCTTGATAGGAGTAGAAGAGCTCCTTCTTACAAATCGCGCAAATGGCACCGTGGGTCCCGCGGTAACAATCCAGCAGACTGGTGTGTCCGGCTTCGCGGTCGCAATTGCAGTAGCACGGCATTTGATACAGCGTCGCCTTGATCTTTTCGGCCAACGCGTACGCGTTGTGGGTCACCGCATCGTTCGCGAATTCCGCAGGCGGCAAAGTGTCCGGCAGCGCGCCGCGGGGCGCCGTCTTGTGGTAAGCCGGAACCCGCGCGCCGGGCTCTGCGCTGGGGTGGTCCATGTCCATTCTGTCTTGCGGACGCGCGCGATGTGCCCATAACAGCGCTACGCCGCCCACCAATACAAGCATGCATCCCATTCGTAGTGCCGAATTTCTCGCCATTGGTAAATCTCCCGGTCAACCGATCCCATAACGTTCTTACTATACCCCGGCCAGCGATTAGTGAGTTACATCGGAAGCCAGAACCAGCCGAATCCCCCGCACTTCCAAGAGCGGCAGAAATTCCGCCAAGGCCGCGATCGTCGCCGGATGCGGATGCCCGATGGCGATCGCCCAGCCTTGTTTCCGAGCGTCGCGAACCGCGAGCTGGAGCTGTTTCAAAACCGCCGAGCGCGTTGCGACGTCATCCAAAAACACCTTGCGCCACGCCGCGCGAACGCCATCGCGCTCCGCGGTATCGTAGGCAACCGTCGCCGCGGTGGTTCGGCTGTCGACAAAAAACAGATGCCGCGCGGCCAGCGCACGCATCACCCCATCCATCAGCCCCGCATTGGTTGTGGCCAGCGAGCCTTGGTGATTGTTCACCCCTGCCGCGTACGGCACCGTGGCCAGCATTTTGCCGACGATCGCGTCCACCTCGCCGGCATCCATACCCGGCCGCAATTCTACGCTCTCCACCGGCGCGCCCTTTTCCCCGTGACCACTCTCCGCTTCCATCGGCAGGTGCAGCATCACTTGGTCGCCGCGGCGATGCGCTTGTTCGGCGATGGCAGCAGAAAGGGGATGATTCGGCAGCACTGCAACGGTCAGCGGAAATCGCAAGGCCAGGACCGCGTCGGCGGCTGCGCGGTCGTATCCGAGATCGTCGATAATCACCGCCAGCAACGCCTTTCCGGCTCCCGCACGGGTTGCCGGTTCGGATTTCGTTGGCTCCGCTCCGGTTGCCACATCGAGCTGAATCAAATGAGTGCGCCGCTCGCCGACGCCATACTCGAACTTGAATGCGCCGTCCGATGCGCTGCCGCCGAACCGCGTAAGTCCATGGCGGCGAGCGACCGCGTCCAGAGTTCTTTGCATCGATGGGGCTTCCGAGGCTCGGTCGAGCACGATCTCCAAATGATCCGCCACCCGGACCGGCCCCGATCCATCCGCCGCCTGCCCCATCTCCGGACGCACGGTGACTTCGGATTTCCGGCTGGTGATGTTCTGCGCAGCGGCTACCATTTCCTGCGTTGCTTCGCGCCATTCTTCCGCGTTGGGACCCGGGGTGCGACAGCCCGCCGTAAACAAGACGAAAATCGCGCCCAGAACTAAAACAGATCGAGGGCGGCAACGGGATGGGGAATGAAAAGGAATACGCGGATTCATGCCAGGGTGAGGACGGACTGCGCTCAATTGGCTATTTCGCCGCCGCGCAAATCTCACAGATGCGCTTCACTTGATCGAGCCCGCCGCCGCGAGCACCGGCGCGAATCGATCACCATTACGGGCGCAACTTCGGGCGCGACAACGTAGCGTAACTGCGCGACGCACCTACGCTGCTTTGCGCGCTGCAGGCGCGCCTGCACCGTTAAGAATCTCGATAGCCTTCTTCACTGTGGGATCGGTTGGCGAAACGGCGTGTCCCGCGGGCGCCGGGTAGTTGGGTTCTTCGTCGGTTACGTTCGTGGCTTCATCCCCATACGGATTCACTTCCACCGTTGGAGCCACACCCTCGGCGGCAATCGCCTTTCCGTCCGGCGTGTAGTAATTCGCAACTGTCAGGATCAGCGCCGCGCCGTCGTCCAATTGAATCAACTTCTGAACCGACGCGGTCCCAAACGTGCGCTCGCCTACTGTTTCCCCGCGATGGTTGCCGGCAATCGCCGAGGCCACGATTTCCGCCGGACCCGCCGTGCCGTTGGAGATCAATACGCTCACCGGCAGCTTCCATGCAACTTTCGCCGCGTCCGCCGCCACCGCGTCGGTGGTCACCGTCTGTCCTTTCAAGGTGGTGATGGTGCCGGCAGGAACAAAGATCTGCGCGGTGGAAATTCCTTCGGCGATGTCTCCGGTGGAGCAGTCACGCAAATCAAGGATCAACTTCTTCGCGCCTTGCTTCTCGAATTGCGTAAGTTTCTCGCGGATTTGCTTCGCTGTGCCCGCATCGAATCCCTGCACCCGGAGATACGCGATGTCGTCCGGCATTCTGTCTTCCAGAATTCGCGGCGGGGCGATCTTGGCCAGGGTCAAGTCGATTTCCTGCGGTTCGGGTTTGGACCGGCGAATCACCGATATCTTTACGCTCGCTCCGGGCTCTCCCCCGAGCAGCGCTTGCGCCTGGCCTACCGACATCTGGCTGCTGGTAAACCCAGCAATGGATTCGAGCACGTCACCGTTGTGCAGCCCGGCCTTCTGCGCAGGACCGTCCGGCATCACCGAAACCACCGCGATGTATCCAAAGCGCTTGGAGACGGTCATACCCACGGAGCCTTTGCCCTTGGATTCCAGTTTTTGCTTGTAGTCGGTATATTCGAGCGGGCTCAAGTAGCTCGACTGCGGATCCAGAGCGTCCAGCAAGCCGTGCAGCGCCCCGTTAGCCACCACGCGCATATCCGGATCGTCGACGTAATCCCGTTGAATGTGCTGTAGCACTTCGCTATACACCGTCAGCGCGCGGTAGGTTTTGTCGTCATTCGACTTCCCCAGGACAAACCCCATCCCTACGTAGCTCAGGACCAATATCGACAGTACCAACGCAATTTTTTTGGTCAAACGGCTCATGAATTTTCCTTTTCCCAAACTTCGCAGCCGGAACCGGGGTGATCCCCTAAAGGGCGGTAAAACTTGTCTCGGCGTCCTCGCCAAAACACCGCAAGAACCCCCCCTCTTGAAAAAACGATTATACCATTCCGGCACGGCGATCTCGCCACCCACCTCGCGAGACGGGTTTCCTTCGGGAACTCCTCGGGCCGAGGCAGAACCGCCCCTTTACGGCGCGCTGCAGGCATTCTTAACTACCGGATGCTCTTACTTAGACGCTGTTAGCGCCCCAGAGTTTGCTGCGATTGCCCCAACGCGGACTCATTTAGTCCGAGCGGCGTTCCGGAGGTCATATAGGTTTGCGATATGCGGTCCTGCCAGGTGAAGTGCTCCTCGTCCCACAGCGCCCAGAGGAACCCCAACATCAAAGTGCCGGCCGAAAGCAAGTATCCGAAGCTCCGCCAGGCCAATTGCCGGGTATCCGGCAAATATCCGTCCAACCGAACCACGTAGAGGCCGCGAAGCTGCATCCCCGGGGTTGAGCCCGCAAACGTCGTAAATAGCGCGAAATACTGGGCATAAAGCAGGAAAAACGCGCCTAAGTACACTGGAGCGTCCACTTTGTGCAGCAGAATATCGCCCCCTAACGAGCGAAATAGACCCAGAAAGCCGGCAAAAGTGGCCAATAGGAACGTCGCGTCCAGCATTCCCGCCCAGCGCCGATCTTCGATCGAGGCAACCGGTACCAGGGCGGTCTGAGGCCGGGAGCGGTCGTCGCGGGAGGCGTTGAAGTCCAATTCGGGCTGAACCGAGATCTCGACCCTCTCGCTGGGTCGGGGCCGGGTACCCCGAGCAGCCGGGCGCGCCGCCTCTTTCTTCGGTTCGGGTTCCGGTTCGGTCTCCGGCTCGAACTCTTGGGCCGGGTCCAAGTGCAAAGAGAAAGGCAAGCCCCCCTGGGCTTCTTCTTCGAGCCGGGGATGGCGCGTCCGGTAGGCTTCCAGCCGCCGAGCTACTTCGTTTCGCCACTCGGGCTCCGGCTCGGGCCGGCGCTGGGGCGGGCCCTTGGGCGCCAAGGCGGGTGCTCGTACTACCGCAGTGCCCGCGGCAGAAGCGCGTACTGCCAGCGGTGCATCTGGAGCGGGCGCGTGTTTCACCGCGGCACCAGCCGCGGCCGCGCGGATCAATGGCGGGCGCTCGAACGATTCCGATTCCATCTCACGCGGAACATAGTCGCAATCGTCATCGACGTAGACGCGCGCGACGGCCCCGCTGAGCTTCGCCGGGCTCGGCGCCGCGAATTGTGATGCGGCCGAGCCGACGGCTACCGGTTCATTTTCAGAAGTGTGATGCGATCCGACCGAAGGTGTGGCGCAAAATGGGCAGGCCCTGCCGTACTCGTACAGAATGGAGCCACACTGCGAGCAACTGTTTATCACGTGTCCGTTTTGCGCTGCGGACGTTCCGTTCGAGAGTTCGAAAGGACGGGAGGATATTACCACAGAGCGAAGCTTTGTTTGCGGTAAGAGAAATGAGGGCGTGTCACGAATACGCCACGCCCCCCCGGCCCTAAGCGGCTCCGCGCGGGCGATTCGTTGTCACTTTCCTTGCTGGCGTGTTAGGCTCAGTTTTCGTTTTTTGCATCACCCGATGCGATGGCGCTTTCATTTTCCCCACGAATCGCTCTCCGTTTCCGCCTGGCCAGCCTGCTTTTGGTTTGGGCTGCGGTGCTCGTACCCGCCGCGGCGTTCCCGCAACAGCGCAAGGCCATTGGCGGGAAAACTCCGGCCGCGCCGCCGGCCACCATGCCAACCCATGACGAAGACTTCACCATCTCCGCCGATCAGCAGCGTCAAGCGGGAACGATGTTCTACGCCGACGGCAACGTCGACATTCTGTTCGGCAATACTCGGCTGCGCGGCGACCACGTGGAATTTAACCGGGAAACCCAAAAGCTATTCGCCCGCGGCCACGTCAAGCTGGACTACAACACCCAGCACATCGAAGCCGATGACGGTACCTACGACGTCCGCGACGGCACCGGCACTTTCCACCACGTCCGCGCGACTTTCGCCATGCAACGCCGGCCTTCTCCCACCCTCCTGGTTACCCCGAATCCGCTCTATTTCGAGGCCCAGGTAGCCGACCGCACTGGGCCCGAAAGCTACAAGCTGCACCATGCCTGGCTCACCGTCTGCGAGCCGGACAAACCCACTTGGGAATTCCACGCAGAGAATGTGAGCGTCGAGATGCAGCGCGCGGTGCGTCTGGAGCGTGGCGACTTTCGGCTCTTCTCGGTGCCCTTAATTCTGTTTCCGTATGCGACTTTTCCCGCCGGACATCGGCGTCAGTCCGGATTCTTGATTCCAGACTTCGGCAATAGCTCTCAAAAAGGCCTCTTTCTCGGTGAGGATCTTTATTGGGCGCCCACGGATTGGATGGATAGCACCGTGGGTGGCACCTACTTGAGCAAGCGCGGATGGGCCCAGAATGCGGACTTTCGCTCGCACCCCTGGGAAAACGCGCGTCTCGATGCCAGCTATACAGGAGTCATCGATCGCGGACTCGAAGAGCCCACTGGCCCTCGCCTCAAGCAGGGTGGCCACGAAATCAAATTCGATTTTGACGCTTTGCTGCCGGACGGGTGGCGGGCGGTGGCTGAGCTCAATCAACTGTCGTCGCTCACCTACCGCCTGGCCTTCGCGGAAACCTTCACCCAAGCGGTCAACTCGGAAGTGCGCAACACGGCCTTCCTCACCCGCGACTGGAGCGGCTTCAGCCTCGATTTCGCTGCAAATTCCTACAAAAACTTTCTCAGCGCGACGCCGGAAACTTCGATCGACCTGCGCACCGCGCCGGAAGCGCGGTTCGGTTCGGTGGATCAGGCGCCCTTCCGCAATCTCCCGCTGTATTTTTCTTTCGATTCGTTTGTGGATGCGGTGCACCGCGGCGACACGGTTACGCCGTTCTCCAGCAGCGGTTTCATACCGCGCCTGGAGTTTGCTCCTTCCGTCACCATGCCGCTGCATTGGGGGCTGTGGTTGAACGTGACGCCCAGTTTCACCTTTCGCGCCACCCACTACGGCGCACAACTGGATAACGGAAGTCCGGTCAATGATCCGTTCGAGCGCAATACCGAGGAATTCACCTTGGACATCCGTCCGCCCACCCTGGACCGCATCTATTACCGCGACGGGGTGAAGTGGAAACATACCATCGAGCCCGACATCGTCTACCGTTACGTGGACGGGGTTCACGACTACGCCAGGTTCATCCGCTTCGACGAGGATGAAACCCTCACCGACACCAATGAAGTGGAGTACGGGGTCACCCAGCGCCTGTACCGTCGCGAGGACGACGGCGATTCCGAGGAGTTTCTTTCCTGGCGGCTGGTGCAGAAATATTTCTTCGATCCCACTTTCGGCGGCGCTCTGATTCCCGGGCAGCGCAATGTTTTTCAAGCGCTCGATTCGCTTACCCCGTTTGCTTTTGCGGTGAACGCGCGGCGCTGGTCGCCGATCGTTAGCGACCTGCGCATTACTCCGGGCGGGCACTACGACGCGCAGTTCATAGTGAACTACGATCCGCAGCGGCAGCGTTTAACCGCCATTGGCACCCTGCTGAAGCTCAAGCCGTATCGCGAATCCTTTTTGACCCTGGCACATTTCTCGGCCATCAATCTGCCTTCCATACCCCCCACGCCCAGTGATGATTTCCAGCCGCGCTCCAACCAGATCCGCATGCTGGGCGGCTATGGCGACATGACCCGGATCGGATGGAATGCGACCTTGGGTTTCAGCTACGACGTCGAGCAGCACGAATTTCAAAACCAAGTAGCGCAACTCACCTACAACGGTTCCTGCTGCGGCATCGGCCTGGAATATCGCCGGCTTTCACTAGGCACGGTCCGCGAGGAGAATCAATACCGTTTCGTCTTCCTGATCGCCAACCTAGGTTCGGTAGGCAACCTGCGCCGCCAGGAAAAAGTCTTTTAGTTGGCTTCGGCGCAGCCGCCAGTCCTACCAGAATGGCTGGGGATTTCGCCGGAAGCACAAGCCGACCCCGGATAGACATTTTCGTCGTCTATTATGGTGGCCCCGGAAGGCGGTATGAACCGCTTGGGTTTTTTAACCGGGAGAGCCTCACAGATGCTCTATTACATTCCACGCCATTAATCTATTGACAAACTATAAAACTCGATTGTAAGGTGCTGGGCACTAATCCCGAGATATTACAGACAGCGGACGCTATCGGGCCTGGTTCCTAAAATGTGACGATATCGAGTTCCCACATTTGAAGCCGGAGGGGATACCCGTGGACCCGACTTTTCGGCTATGGTACCGCCCATTGCCCGAGGAGATACCACTTGGAAACCTTGCGGGTCACCGGGGAATGCCGCGACCCGATGGCTCTTGCCGTGAGGCACCCCGCTCCGCTCGTATTTTGTTTCAAACCGCGCCGTGCAACGGTTTTGCGCCGCATCGATCAGACTCAATCGCAAAGCCGAATTCCGCTGCCAGGGTGGCGGCATGGCGTCCCTTCGCGGTAGAATCTGGCCACTTCGACGGCGGAACGGCGACCGGACGGGCCGAATCACACAGTCCTCGAGATGCAGCATGATTCGCATCCACGTCAGATCGCATCTAGCTGCTAACGGACGACCTCCGGGAGCCACTCATGCAACCGCATCGAGCTAAGACACTCCGCATTATTTCCATCCTGGCAGTCGCGGCGTCAGCCTTGGTCTGGTCCTTTTCCGCGCACGCTCAAGCGTCTTCGGCAGTACCCGGAGCGTCGCAGCCCACCATCCTCTACGGCGCCGCTTACTATAACGAATACATGCCGGCGGACCTGCAGCCCGGGCGCCTGGAAAAAGATGTCGAACTGATGAAGGCTGCTGGCATCAGCGTCGTTCGTATGGGCGAATCCACCTGGAGTCTATGGGAGCCGTCCGACGGGCACTTTGAGTACGCCTGGATGGATCGTGTGGTCGACGCCATGGGCAAGGCCGGGATCAAGGTGATCATGGGTACGCCTACGTACTCGATACCCGCGTGGATGGCGCACGCGCACCCTGAGATTCTGGCCCGGCCACTCGGAGGCGCATCGGTCGGCTACGGCATGCGGCAGAACATGGATTTCGACAATCCGAAGTTTCGCTTCTACGCGGTGCGTGTGATCAGTAATCTAGTGAACCACTACAAAAATAATCCCGCAGTGATCGGCTGGCAGATCGACAATGAAACGGGATCTTACGGCGCCTCAAACCCCGACGTCTTCGCCGGGTTCGTCGATCATCTCAAACAAAAATTCGGAACTACCGACGCTCTCAACAAAGCATGGTTTCTCAACTACTGGGGCGAGGATGTCAACGACTGGGCCGACATGCCCACTCGAGACAATGCCACCAGCACCAGTTACAAACTCGAGTGGAGCCGTTGGCAGCAGCTTCGCGTTACGAATTTCCTGGTGTGGCAAGCCGCGGTGGTTCGCAAATTTCGCGGTCCCGGCCAATTCGTCACTCAGGATTTTGGCAGCATGATGAAGGCCGACGTCGATGAACCCGCGGTGGCCGCTGCTCTCGACGTGGTCGCCAACAACCCGTACCACGGCGCTCAGGAACATCTCGACGGCGCCTGGCAGGCGCTGCAAGGGGACTTTTCGCGTTCCCTCAAGCACACCAATTACCTGGTCACCGAAACAAATGCGCAAACGCTCGGGTGGGACTCTGCGGGCCAGTTTCCACCCTACGACGGCCAGTTGCGCCTGGACGTTTATACCCACGTCTCCAGCGGCGCCAACATGGTGGAGTACTGGCATTGGCACTCGATTCATGCCGGGCAGGAAGCCTATTGGAAGGGCGTACTCAGCCACGATCTCGAACCCAATCGCGCTTACGCCGAGGTTACTCGCATCGCCCATGAACTTCAGAAGGTGGGCCCCGAATTAGCCAACATGAGCGTCCAGAATTGGGTCGCTATTCTCTACAGCGTGGACTCCTCCAACGCCATCAGTTTCATGCCCTACGAACGGCAGGCAAGCCCCTTGTGGGTACCGGGCAAAGCGGCGGGAAGTTACAACGCTGTTCTAAACCAACTTCACCGGTCCCTGTACATTGCCAACGTCGGCGCCGATTTCGTCTTTCCCAGCGTTACCGCGGCCGAGCTCTCGCAGTACAAGCTGCTCATCGTCCCGTGCCTGTACGTTGCGGACGACGCGCTCTTGCAGAGAATCGCCGACTACGTCCACCGCGGCGGGCACGTCTTGATGACTTTCAAGAGCGGCTTCACCAATGAGAACTCCGCCGTTCGGTGGGAACTCGCTCCAGGTCCGCTGCGAAAGGCGGCCGGGTTCACCTATCAAGAGTTCTCGAATCTCGAGCAGCCCCTCGCGCTGAAAGGCGACCCCTATCACCTTGGGGAAGAGAACAAGGTCAGCACCTGGGCCGAGTTTCTGCAAGTGGAGACCGCCAAGCCGCTCGCCGTCTACGACCATCCCTTCTTCGGCCGCTGGCCCGCGATCACATCCAACACCTTTGGCTCCGGAACTCTCATTTATGAGGGAACCGCGCTCTCCGATAAGCTGCAGGAGGCAATCGTATTGGACGCCCTGGGTGACGCAGGGCTCACTGGCCCCGATCAGCAGCTTCCTCCCCGTGTCCGCGTCAAACACGGGATCAGCCATGATGGCCGGCATCTCCACTACTATCTCAACTATTCCAGTTCGCCCGCTACGTTGACCTATTCCTACACTGCCGGCACCGACGTCCTTACCGGTGTAACGCTCGCGCCGGGCCAGCAAACCACGCTTGCACCTTGGGACCTGCTCATCATGAGAGAGAACGCCCCATCGCAGTGAATATGAGCTGAACACAGCGCGTGGCAGCAGCGGCAAAATTAGTCGACGCCAAATGGGAAGTACGCCTCGCGGTCATCCCGGCGCGGGACAAACGACGGTACCGAATGCTAGGATACGGCGAAATGAAAAACTCACTAATGCGTTTATCTTTCATTCTATCTACGTCCCTTTTACTGACATTTCTCGCTGCTGCCTCAGCAACGGCCCAGACTGCGACCGCGCAGGTCTTTCGCCTCGACGGTGGCAATTCCACTTATGCGTTCGGGGTGAACGAGCGTGGCGAGCTGCAGCCTCTGTACTGGGGTGGGCGCATCGGAGCGCATGATAGCGTTCCTCCCGCGCATTCGCTTCCGGAGCTGGCTTCGTTTGATTCGCCGTACACCACCACGCCCGAGGAATATGCCGGGTGGGGCGCGGGGCTTTTCACCGAGCCTGCACTCAAAGTAACTTTCACCGATGGCAATCGCGATTTGGTGCTCCATTTTGTCCGTGCCACGCAGAACAACCCACACACCGTTGAGCTGCTGCTGAAGGACATCTCTCGCGAGATTTATGTGACCCTGCGCTACTCGATGGACCCGGCGAGCGGAATCCTCGCGCGTTCCGCGGACATTGAAAACCGGGAGAAGCAATCGGTGGTGATCGAGCAGGCAGCGGCCGCGCAGTGGACCCTGCCTGCCGCGCGCTACACCTTGAGCTACCTGACCGGCCGCTGGGGCGGAGAGTGGACGCTAAACCAGGAGCCGATTCACGGCGGAGAGCGCGTCATAGAAAGCCACCGCGGGACCACCGGGCATCAGGCTAATCCGTGGTTTGCGATTTCGCGCGACGATAGCCAAGCGAGTGTGGGGCCGGCGGCGGCGGGCGAGGAGCATGGCGAAGTGTGGTTTGGCGCGCTGGCGTGGTCGGGTTCCTGGCGGATCACCGTGGAAAGGACGCAACTCGATGCGGTGCGGGTGACCGGCGGCTTCAACCCTTTTGATTTTGGCTACCAACTGAAACCCGGTGAACATCTGGAGACGCCGGTTTTTTATGGCGGTTATTCCGATCGTGGCCTGGGCGGAGCCTCGCGCTTACTGCATCGTTTTGAAATCGCGCACATCCTGCCGCAAGCGCCGGATCCCAAACCGCGTCCGGTGATTTACAACTCGTGGGAGGCAACCGAATTTCGGGTGGATGAAGCCGGACAAATGGCGTTGGCGGAGAAGGCTGCTTCGATCGGCGTGGATCGATTTGTGATGGACGACGGCTGGTTTGGGCAGCGCAAGGATGACCACGCCGGGTTGGGCGATTGGTACGTCAATGCCCAGAAATTTCCTCACGGTCTGAAACCACTGATCGACAAAGTACATTCGCTGGGCATGGATTTCGGTTTGTGGGTCGAGCCCGAGATGGTGAATCCCGATTCCGACCTCTACCGAAAACATCCTGACTGGGTTTTGAATTTCCCGGGGCGGCCTCGTTCTGAGTCGCGCAACCAGCTGGTGCTCAACCTGGCTCGTCCGGATGTGCGCGACTACCTCGAAGGATTTCTCGATAAACTGCTGAGCGAAAACGATATCGCGTTTCTGAAATGGGATTACAACCGCAACTGGTCCGAGCCGGGTTGGGATCAAGTTCCAGTCGATGAACAGAAGCGGGTGTACGTCCAGTTCATCGGCAATCTCTATTCGATACTGGCGGAGCTGCGCCAGAAGCATCCGAAGATCGAGATTGAAAGCTGTTCGGGCGGGGGCGGACGCGTCGATCTGGGCATTTTGCACTATACCGATGAGGTGTGGCCGTCGGACAACACCGATCCCTTCGATCGCCTGTCCATGCAGAATGGTTTCAGTTATGCGTATACCCCGCAGATCATGATGGCCTGGGTCACCGACTCGCCGCACTGGCTCAATTTCCGCTCGACGTCACTCACCTACCGCATGCTGAGTTCGATGCAAGGCTCGTTGGGAATTGGCGCGAATCTGAACCATTGGACCGCGGAGGATTTTGCCACGGCCAAGAGGCTGATCATCGCGTACCATGCCGTGCAGCGAACCATTGTGCGCGGCGATCTCTACCGGCTGATCAGTCCGCGCGATGGCAGCGAATTCTCGGCGACCGAGACGGTTTCCAGCGACAAGAATCAAACGGTCGTTTTTGCGTTCGCCAATTCCACGCAGGAAGAGCGCGGATTTCCTTTGCTGCAATTGCAAGGGCTCGATCCGGACGCGGAATACAAGCTCAGCTGGATCGAAGGCAAAGCCCAGCCCAATACCCCGGAAAGTGCTTCCGGCGCGTGGTGGATGCGCGCCGGCCTACAGCTGGAGCTGCGCGGAGATTTCCAGGCTGCTGCGTTCCGGCTGGACCGCCAGCGGTAGCCGCTTCGGACATAATCAAACCCGATGGCGTTTTCTGACCTTGCACTTTCGAGACGTTTGGAGCGCGCTGAAGCGGTCGCGTGCTCTCAGTACGCCGACGCGCGGCGGCGCTTGTTCCCGGACAGCGGCGCCGGGTGGATTCAATGCGCTGGGGCCTACGCGGTCTTCGATGGCGTCGACTCTCCTCTCACTCAGACTTTCGGGCTCGGCGTATTTGAGGAGCTGCGCCCAGAATCTCTTGATGTGATCGAGCGGTTCTTTCTCGACCGGGGGGCGCCGGTTCTTCACGAAGTGAGCCCATTGGCAGGGGTCGCTGCGCTGGATTTGCTCTGCCAGCGCAATTACCGGCCGGCCGAACTCAGCAACGTCCTTTACCGTTCGGTTGAGCGGCCCACGGCTGCCCATGCGGACGATATCCGCGCGCGTCTCATCGGTCCTGAAGAGGCACAACTCTGGGCGGACATAAGCGCGAGAGGTTGGTCGCACCAGCATCCGGAACTCCTGAAGTTTTTGCTCGAAATCGGTGCCATCTCCGCAGCGCGCGAGCAGAGTCTGTGCTTTCTCGCTGAGATCGATGCTAAGCCCGGCGCTGCGGGAGTGCTCTGCATCCATGACCGGGTGGCGCTGTTTGGTGGCGCGGCCACCATTCCCGAGTTGCGGCGCCGTGGCTTGCAGACCGCGCTGCTGCACGAGCGTATGCGCTATGCCTCCGCACAAGGATGCGATCTGGCAATGATGGTGGCCGTGCCGGGCAGCGAGTCCCAGCGCAATGCCGAGCGTAAGGGCTTCCGCATCGCCTATACTCGCACGAAGTGGCGATTAGGCTCTTAAGTACGGCAGATGTGATCCCGCTGAGAAAATCATCGAAAGCTCACCCAAGCAAAATCGATAGGTTCCGTTCCTCAAACCACGAAAGAATATGGATTGCAACCGCAGGGCTCGCATTCGAGGCCGGATGACCGTGGGCTCCATCGGCATGGGATTACCGGCACCGGCTCAACCTCAGCGCCGATTCTGGCCTACGGCTGGATTCCGGGCGGGCAGAATGCCGCGGCCGGTTCCTACGCCGACACCGTCACCGTAACGGTGACGTTCGAAGCGCAGCGACCGAGGCAACAGTTCGTTGTGCCAATCGAAGTCCAGGTCATATTCGTACTCGGCCTCGGATCGCGCCAGAATAGTCATCCACTTGGCGGTTGCTCTAGCGTACCTCCATCTCGAGATTATTTTCATGGTTCGTTGTGGTTCGCAGAACCATGATTTATTCGTATCGCAATGCGATCACCGGGTCCACGCGGCTGGCGCGCCTGGCGGGAAGATAGGTCGCCAGCAGTGTAACGGCGCTTAGCAATACCGCCACCAGCACGATCATCGCGGGATCCCAGGGTTTCACTCCGAAGAGCAGGCTGCTCATCAACCGTGTGAGCGCCAGCGCCGAGCCGACCCCCAGAATTACGCCCACCAGCGCGAGATGCATCCCCTGGATCACCACCATCCGGCGGACTTGCTGTGGGCTGGCTCCGAGCGCCATGCGCACGCCGATTTCCTGGGTCCGCTGCTGCACCGAATAAGCCATCAGCCCGTACACGCCTATGGCCGCCAGCACCAGCGCCACTCCCGCGAAAATCGTGAGCAGGGTCATGTAGAAATCATTGCGGGCGATGGATTCACCCACTACCTGTTGCATGCCGCGGATATGAGCCACCGGCAGTCCGCCGCTGGCCTCGCGCAACTCGCGTTGGATGTCCGCACTCAACGAGAACGGTGGTAATTTCGTGCGGACCACCCAGATCATCGGAGTGATCCGGTTATTCAGCGCGATGATTGCGTCATTCACTTGCGCTAGCGGAACGTACATGATTTGGTCCGGTGGGCGATTCAACGCGCCTTGGTGAACATCGCCAACGATGCCGACAATCTGCCTGGGCGGCTCTTCGAACTCCGGTCCGATTCCTTTCCCGATGGTGATGAGCGCTCCCAGCGCATCTCCTTTCGGCCAGTATTCCTTGGCCATCGACTCGGTGATCACCACAACGCGTCCTCCGGCGCTATTGTCTTGGTCCTGGAACGAGCGGCCACTCAACACCGGGATCCGAAATACCTCGAAATAGCCGGGCGATACCGTGGCATAGCCAGCTCCTCCGTGATACGGGCTATCCTTCAGCGGGCGCCCTACGATGGTGAATGGCAGACCGAAGCCACCTTCCAGCGGAAGGCAGCAAGTCATGGCCGCAGCCGCCACCCCCGGCAGACTCTCGACGCGTTGTCGGCTGTTACGCACTAGCAGCTCCACGCTCGTGGTCTTCTCGAAACGGCCACCGGTTAGCGACATTTGCATGGTTATTACGTTCCGCGCTTCGAAGCCCGGATTCACGCCCCGCAAAGCCGCGAAGGTTCGAATCAACAGAGCGGCGCCCACCAACAACACTAGCGCCAGCGCCATTTCGGTGATCACCAGCACCGCGCGGGCTCTGTTATGGCGCACTCCGGCACCGGATCGCGAACCGGCTTCGCGCAGGGTAATGTTCAGATCCGACCGGGAAGCGCTGAGCGCCGGAACCAGTCCAAACAATATTCCGGTGAGCACCGCGGCGCCGAAGGTGAAAGCCAGCACGCGCCAGTCAAGATTCACGTTGGCGCCTTGCTCTCCCACTCGAGGAATGTCGCCGGGATTCATGGCCAGCAGCGCGCGCACGCCCAGATAGCCGAATGCAAGCCCGAGAACCCCGCCGGCCAGGGAGAGCACCAAACTTTCGGTGAGCAATTGCCAGATGATGCGCGCGCGGCCCGCGCCTAGCGCCGAGCGGATGGCGATTTCACGCCTGCGGATGGTCGCCCGGGCGAGCAAAAGATTAGCCACGTTGGCGCAAGCGATCAACAGCACAAAGCCCACCGCGCCGAAAAGCAGCAGCAGATCGAAACGGACATTGCCGATAACGCTGTCTCGCAGCGGCACCGCAGTGAAGCTGGCTCCGGGCCCCATCACCGGCGAGTTGGGGAATTTTCGGTTGAACTGGTCCGCGGCAAGCTTCATCGCCGCCTGCGCTTGCGCCAATGTCACCCCTGGTTTCAGGCGTGCAGTTGCGTGCAGGTAGTGTCCTTGGTTGGTGCTGTTCGGATCGGGCTTCAGGGGTACCCAGACGTCATTCTTGGCGTCGCTCGCAAACGTCGGGCCCAGCACTCCGATCACCGTGTAAGGTTCTCCACCAAGATCGATGGTCCGATTGATGATCCCGGGATCGCCGCCATACCTGCTGCGCCACAATCCGTTGCTGATTAACGCTACGGCAGGCCCTCCGGGCCGATCCTCTTCGGCGGTGAAGGTCCGGCCGAGCGCCATGGGCGCGCCGAAAACGCGGAAATAGTCCGACGACACGTGAATCCCCCTCACCTGTTCAGGACGATCTCCTCCGGTCAGGTTGATTCCCGGCCCAGCGAAATCATAGGCCGCGACGGAATCAAACGCCTGGGTCTGTTCGCGCCACACGATGAACTTGGGAATCGAAGTGATATCCCCGTTTCCCTGCGGCGAACTCAGTTCCAGTTCCACCAGCCGGTCGGGGTTGGGGTAGGACAGGGGCTGCAGCAGAACCGCGTTTACCACCGAAAAGATCGCGGTGTTGGCGCCGATCCCTAGCGCCAGCGTGAGAATAGCGATCGCCGTAAATCCGGGGCTCTTAGCCAAGGCCCGCAGACCGTAGCGCAGATTTTGCAGAAGAGTTTCCATCGCGAGGCTCCCGCAAGACTTATTTCAAATCTTTACCGGTGCTGGTCACTACCAATTGGCCGTGCTTCACCCCACGGAGGCTCAGGATTCGATTGGCCAGGTCTTTCAGTTCTCCGCCCCGGCCCTTCATTATTACCACCTCCAGACAATTGTGATGATCCAAATGCACGTGGGTGGCCGCTAGAACTTTGCCGCCGGCGCCATGTTGCGCCTCCACCAATTTCTCGGTGAGATTGGGGCGGTGGTGGTCGTAAACGATGGTCAGGGTGCCAACCACTACTTTGTTTTTGTCGATCTCTTCGGTGACCAAGTGATCGCGGATCAAGTCACGAATCGCTTCCGAGCGGTTGCCGTATCCCTTTTTGCCGATCAGGCCGTCAAAGTTTCTGAGCAGGGCATGCTCCAGAGAAACACCGATTCGAGCCAAGTCTCCCATCGACGCCTCCGAGCTGCGGATATCTGGCCATATCGTAATCGATAAGCAGCTGATCATTTGGCAAAAAGGCTTGGCGAATGATTCTTTGGATTTGTGCTTCCGGCGCACATCCGTCCGGTTCGCCCTGCTCGTACTGTCAACGGGGATTCGATTTCGCGGTCGGGTTGCGGCGGCACGGATGCGGAAAAGTGCCAATAGCACTAATTCGATAAAAGTGCTACTACTCGTGATTGCCGTTTGGGGAATCCACACAATATGTGGAGTGCGACGTGAAGAAACGATTCCTGTTCAAACCTGGCCGAGCCTGTGCTCGCCTCCCCAACGCCTTTTTCCAGGCTCGCGCAGGAAGGTGCCATGCGAATCAGCGCCCCAGGAAAAAAGGGTGCGTTTGGGTCGTGGGCGTCGCCATTTCACTTTTTGCTTTGGTGTCGTGGGCGGCCGCCAATGGCAGCATCTCCGGAACACTCAGGGACCCGAGCGGCTCGGTGGTCCCCGGCGCCACAGTTCGGTTGGTCCACACTGCACTTCAGTCGGAATTTAATGCAGTTTCCAACGGCCAGGGATTCTATTCGTTTCCGGCTCTTCCCGTGGGTCGCTATGATCTGACGATTCAGGCCGCTGGGTTCAAAACCCAAAAGAAAACACACTTGACGTTGGATACCGATGCGGCGCTCAAGGTCGATGTGGTTCTCGCCTTGGGGGCTCAGTCAGACACGGTGACGGTGGAAGCTAGCGCAGCGGTCGCCGAAGCCCAAGTGGACACCGTGGCCACCCATCTCGGTGAACTCGTAACCGGCTCGCAGATGATTGCGCTGCCGTTGAACGGCCGCAGCTATACCGATCTGCTTCCCATTCAGCCGGGAGTGACTCCAGTCACCACCTTGCTTCCCAATTCCGTGATCATGGCAGGAGTTACCGGAGGGCTTTCACCATCTGGCGATTTGAATCCCGGGAATTTGTCGATTGACGGACAGAGAGAATCGTCCAATGGCTTCATGGTCGATGGAATTGACGTGCAGGAGCACATGAATGGTGGGACATCCATCGTGCCGGACTTGGACTCCATCGACCAATTCCGGGTTCTAACCAATAATTTCGATCCGGAATACGGCAATTATAACGGCGGCATGGTGACGGTGGTGACCAAGTCCGGCAGCGATTCGTTTCACGGCGATGGACTTGAATTCTTCCGCAACACCGATTTGGACTCTCGCGGCTACTTCGATCCCAGCCGGGCGGACTTCCGGCAAAATCAGTTTGGTGGCACGCTTGGCGGCCCGGTGCCGCATCAGAAAGTCTATTTCTTCGGCGATTATCAAGGCACACGAACCAACCAAGGAGTGGAGACGGGGCTGATATCCGTTCCGTCGGCACAAGATCGCGCCGGCAACCTATCCGACGTTGCGAGTTCGTTGACCGGCAAGGTGAGCGGGACCAATCTCGCAAGCTTGCTCTCGCAGGAGCTGGGATACCGAGTTTCCGCGGGGGAGCGCTACTACGCCGCGGGATGCGCATCGAATGCTTCCTGCGTATTCCCGAGCTTAGTGATTCCCAGGACGGCGTGGTCGTCGCCGGCTCTCGGCCTACTGCAATTCATTCCACCGCCCAACACGGGCGCCGACCAATATTCCAGTTCTGCTTATCTACAGACCGTGCGCGATGATAAGGCTTCCGGGCGAGTCGACGCTAATAGCCACATGGGCCAGCTTTCGGGGTACTACTTCTTCGATGATTACCGCCTCGACAATCCGTATCCAGGCCAGCAAGGTGGAGCGAGCATCCCCGGCTTCGACGCACTCACATTCGGACGGGCCCAGCTCATCAGCTGGGGAGACGCTAAGGCCTTCGGCAACGGTACGGTCAACGAATTTCACGCTGGGTTTCTCCACTATGCCAATGTCATCGGCCAACCGAAAGGCGGTCTGGGCGTCAGCTCGGCATCGCAAGGTTTTGCGCCACCGCCAACCGGCATTGTGGTGCAGGCGCCGCAGTTTGAGGGCATCGAGAATATTTCCTTCCCTGGGTTCGTGATGGGCGTTCCGATCACTAACGAAACTCAGGTTAACGACACGCTGTACTTGAGCGACACGGTTTCGAAAGTGATTGGTTCTCACACTCTGAAATTTGGGGGCCAATTTCATTTGGACCAAGTGAACGAGCATCCCAACGCCACCTTCAATGGAACTTTCAACATCGATGGAACCGAGACCGGCTCAGCCTTTGCTGACTTTTTAATCGGCGTGCCGAGTAACTTCACCCAATCGTCAGGCCAGCCGTTCTACTTACGCAATCGCTACGAAGGGCTGTTCATTCAAGATAGCTGGCGGGCGCGAACGGACTGGACCCTCAATTTCGGACTGCGCTGGGACTACATCATGCCGTTCTGGGAAAAATATAACCAGATACAGACTATCATCCCGGGAAAGCAGTCGGTTCTTTATCCGCGGGCGCCGGGCGGGTTGGTGGTTCCTGGCGATCCAGGGATCCCCAGTACCATCTCGCCATCGAAGGGAGACAACTTCGCTCCGCGCGTAGGTATCGCCTATGCCCCGCGATTCGATCGCGGAATTCTGAAAACGATTTTCGGAGACAACGGAAAGAGCAGCGTTCGGGCCAGTTACGGAATCTTCTACACTGCTTTTCCTGGCCTATCGGCTGGGGTGATGTATGCCGTTCCTCCGTTCGGCTACAACTACCTCACTCCCGAGCCGCCGCTGTTTGCCACCCCCTTTATCAACGCCGCCAACGGCGGAAAGAATACCAACCCGTTTCCACTAGCGTTCCCTCCGCATAACGTTTCGACAAAAAATCCTGACGCATCGCTGAGTTTTGCGAACGTGGTCCCGGTCAGCGCCGACCCTTATTTCTACTACCGCAACCAGGTTCCCTACACCGAGGATTACATGCTTTCGTTCGAGCGGCAGATCGCCGCCGGCGCGCTACTCACTGTGAGCTATGTGGGAAATCAAGGGCACCACCTTCTCGCGCTCCTGCCAACCAACCCGAGCAACCAAGCTCTCTGCCTCCGTCTCAGTCAACCCAGCGAAGTGGCCTCCGGAAGCCCCACCTGCGGCCCTTTTGGCGAAGATGCCGTGATTACCAGCAACACCGGCCAGATATTTTACGGGACCCGAGCGGGCTTAGGTCCGAACTACGGCGAGGATACCGCTCAAAAGACGATTGCGAATTCGAATTACAACGCGTTGCAGACCAATCTTCGCTACGTTGGGCAGAGATCCGATTTTCTGCTGGGATACACCTACAGCAAGTCGATCGATCAGGGATCGAATCTCGGCGAACAACTCAATCCGTTGAACACCAGCGCGACTCGCGCAATTTCTGCTTTCGATATGCGTCATAATTTTGTCGCCAGCTATCGAGTGAGCTTGCCCGTGGATTCGCTCTTCCGGCGAAGCAATGGGCTCACCGCCGGATGGAGCGTAGCCGGCGCCACCCGCTTCAGCACCGGCTTTCCGGTCACCCTGTATGACGACTCCGACAATTCGCTTCTGGGAACCCTGGGAAATGGCGTTAACAACTATCTGTTGGACACTCCGAATTACAACGGCTCACCGCTGAATATCAACACCAATCCCAGAAGCGGTCGGCCCGAGTTCAATACCGCGGCGTTTAGCCCCGAGGCGCTGGGTCAACTCGGTAACGCCAGCCGAAGATTCTTTTATGGCCCGGGAATCAACAATTTCGATATGACCATTGCCAAATCGCTGCGCATCACCGAGACGAAATCCCTCGATTTCCGCCTGGAAGCCTTCAACGTGTTCAATCACGCCCAGTTCTACGGCCCTGCATCGGTGGACGGCGAGGTGGACGACCCGCATTTTGGCGACATCGTCAGCGCCGCCACTCCTCGCCTGTTCCAGCTCGCCACGAAATTCAACTTCTAGCTCCGCAAGACGCCCTGCCGGATACCCTCATTCATCTCCCTGTAACACACGTGCGCTATCACTCTTCATCCCATGAGATCCAACATGATGGGCGTCACGCTCAACGGCGTGACTCCGGACGATTCCCATGCATCCCTATGATCTGATCGTCATTGGCTCCGGACCCGGAGGTCAGCGCGCAGCCATCCAAGGTGTGAAAGCCGGCAAGCGCGTCGCCATCGTGGAAAAGCAGGCCGCCATCGGTGGGGTCTGCACCAATTCCGGAACCATCCCCAGCAAGACCATGCGTGAAGCTGTCCTGCACTTATCCGGCTTCTATTCTAAGAATTTCTTCGGCGCGAACCGCGCGGCCAATGAAAACATCACCATGGCCGATCTCAATTTCCGCGTCCAACGCGTCGTCGAAAACGAGGTAGGGGTCATCCAGGACCAGCTCAAGCGCAACGGCGTTGACGTCATTCGTGGCTTCGCAAAATTCATTGGCCCACACCACCTCCGCGTCGAGAACGGCAACAGCTCCGCCGAATTTGAAGCCCAATTCATCGTTATCGCTACCGGCACCAAGCCCGCGGTCAACCCCAAGGTGCCGATCAACGGCCGAACCATCATCGACAGCGACCAAATCCTCAGCATGCCGCAAGTCCCCAGGACCCTCATCGTTGTGGGCGGCGGCGTGATCGGTGTCGAGTACGCCTGCATGTTCGCCACCCTCGGCGTACGTGTGATCATCGTCGAAAAGCGCCCGCGCCTGCTCGAGTTTGCCGATACCGAGATGGTCGAGGCGCTCAGTTACCAGATGCGCGATCACCGCGCCACCATGCGCCTCAGCGAGGAAGTCGAAAGTGTGGAGGAATTACCCGACGGGAAGGTGGCCGCTAACCTCGTCAGCAAAAAACGCATCAACGGCGATGCCTTGCTCTATGCCGTCGGCCGCCACGGTAACGTTGACCGGCTGGACCTGCCTGCCGCCGGCATCGAGTCCGACGACCGAGGCCGTATTAAGGTCGACGCCGATTTCCGCACCACCCAGCCTCACATCTTCGCGGTGGGCGACGTTATCGGCTTTCCCAGCTTGGCTTCCGTCTCCATGGAACAAGGGCGCATCGCGGCCGCTCGGGCCTTCGGTCTGCACGTGCAGACCGATCCAGAGAGCTACCCTTACGGTATTTACACCATCCCGCAGATTTCCTTCATTGGGAAAACTGAAGAACAACTCACCGACGCCGACGTTCCCTACGAAGTTGGCGTGGCCTACTACCGCGAAATTGCCCGTGGCCAAATCTCTGGGCACACCGATGGGCGCCTCAAAATTCTCTTCCACCGCGAAACGCTGGAGTTGCTCGGTATCCACATCTTCGGCGAAAATGCTGCCGAACTTCTGCACATCGGCCAGGCGGTCTTCAAACTCAAAGGCAAGATCACCTATTTCATCAACACTGTTTTCAACTATCCCACCCTGGCCGAGTGTTACAAGACTGCAGCGTTCAATGGTCTCAATCGTCTGAGCTAATCGCCAGCCTTCCGCGAAAAATGCCGGCCCAATCGCTCCGCCACAACCTGCCTAATTTCGCCGGCGTAGGCTGTGCTCAAAATGGAATTTGTGCGAGAGTGTCCCCATCATGCGTGAGATCGTGTTGCGCGATGTTTTCTTGGGCACACCACAGCCGAAGATCTCGCTAAGGACGTTCGTGGTTCCAAAGAGAAGGTCGGGCCAACTTCTTTTGTGGTCGAACTGGAAGACATGGATGGAGAGTTCTTCGTTACTTGTGAGATGTTCGTATCGTTGTGCGATGTGGTGCTCTTGGGTCAACTCCCCGCTGAAGAGCTTTCCGCAATCGGATTCGCTCTTGTGGCTTCGGAAAACTTTGTCTGCTACGCCGAAGATGTTGTCGGCGACATAATCCAGGACTGGTCCTGCCCGGAGGTTCATTACCCATTTTCGGTCGACAACATACGACGGGCGAAGATTGGCTTTTGCAATTAGAACCTTACCCGGCCCGCCCACAACGGAGGACACCATCTGGCGGCGGTGCTCTGATCTCAAGAACCGAGAAGAAACGATTGCCCAGACGGCAGGCGGATCACCAAGTACATCGGCTCAACTAATCTCGCCAGCGTAAGACGTGCAGCAGGCCGCAATAATCATCGGTCCAGAAGATCGGCTGGATCTCCGCGGGAAATGGTTCCGAGTGTCTTGCGATTTCACTCCCGGCGAGCGAAGCGGAATCGCGCGAAAGCAAGATCCAATCGGATTGCGAGAACGGGCCGGCCGGAAGCAACGGATCCACGCGCCGAGCGTGAAAGCGGAAGTCGCGGCCAATTCCTGCGAGCACCGGCCGCAAGTCAAGCGTCTGGTTGCTGATGTGCACCGCAATCACCGAGGCCGGCCCGCGAAGATGCTCTTCGTAGACCGCGAATGCCTCGCGGGTCAGCAAGTGCATCGGGATCGCATCGCTCGAAAACGCGTCCAGAACCAAAACGTCGAACTTCTGCAGGTCCCCGCCTTCGGCCTCCTGCTCCAGGGAGAGGCGCGCATCGCCTAGCACCACCTCTATTTGGCCGGGTGAATCCTGCAAATAAGTGAAGTATGGATGTGGCCCACTCGACATCTTGTAGACGTCTGGGTTGATCTCATAGAACCGGAAAACGTCGCCGGGTTGCGCCAGCGCCGCCAGCGTGCCCACGCCCATTCCCACTAGTCCCACGCGCATCGGATGCTGCGGCCAGTTGCGAATCACTATGTTGGCGCCGCTGGTTGGACCGTAATACCCAGTCGGCAGATGCGCGCGCTCCGGGTCGCGATACTGGAATCCATGAATGATGTTGCCGTACCGCAACGCCAGATAATTCTCCTGTTCCACGCTGACCACCGACAACACACCGTAGAAATTTCTCGACGACGCGATCACGTGGTAGAGCTCCGCCTTCTGCGGAATGATCAAGCCGGCGGTAAGCAATGCCAGCGCAATTCTGGATGCCCCGCGCACCAAGCCGGGCGCCGGCACGGTCTTCGAATTGCGCCGCTCCGTTACATATCGCCAAACGCCGGCGCCGGCCAGCGCTGCGGCCGCATAACCGCCCACCGCTGGCGGAAACTGCCCGGCCTCTTTCCATACCGCGGCAACTACGCTCGGCGCCAGCAATACACCGCCGGCGAGAATCAGCAGCGCCAGCGAAACTCGCCCGGTGTACCACCACGACGATCGTTCCCGGTCGGAAACCGTCAATACCACCGCCATGCAACCCAGAATACCCAGCGGATATTCCCAGTAATTGGGGAAAATCCGTGGAGCGATCATGCTCACCACGATTCCCCCCACGGCGCCGCCCATCGCGATGCAAAAATAAAATACGGTCAGCGATTCCGCGCTCGGGCGCGTTCGTGCCGCCTCGCCGTGGCACACCATGCACCCCGCGAAGAGCACCGCGGAAAAAGCAGCGAGCTGCATCAGGAATGAAAATTCTGCTTTGGGCAGCGACACCACAATGACCAGCGCGACCGCCATCGCGAATAGGGGATAAAAAATCTCCCGCCGATACCAGCGGTCGTTCTCAAAGCACACGATGAACGACAGCAGATACAAACTCAGTGGCAGAACCCATAGAAATGGGATCACCGCGATGTCCTGGCAGATCAGGTTCGTCGTCGCCAGCAACAGCACCGACGCGCACGCGGCCAAGCCAATCCAGAACAGCCGAAGCGGCCAGCCCACCGCCGCCGCTGGCGCTCCGCGCGGGCGTGAATTCGGGACAGAAATTCTTTCCACCGCCGCCGCAGGAGCCGCCGAGCGCGCTGCGCTTCGCACGCTGAAATAAAAGCAAACCAAAAACAGGCCGTAGCCCGCGGTCCAGGTCCAGCCTTGTGCGCCGAGCCGCATGTGCGGTTCGATCAGAAACGGATACGACAGCAATCCCAGCAGCGATCCCACATTCGAGAGCGCATACAAGCGATAGGGCGAGCTCTTCGGCGCAGCCTTCGCAAACCAGTGCTGCATCAACGGACTGGTGGTCGACAGCAAAAAGAAAGGCAAGCCAATCGCGCAGATCAAAAATTTCGCGATGGTCCATGTGGGGCTGGCCCCGGGTAGCGGATGCCAATTCGCGCCGGGACCGATGGGTGTGCGCCAAAAATAACCAAGCACCGCCAGAAAAACCGCGGAAACGCCCAGCAGCGTTCCATGAACCCTGACCTGCCTGCGCAACGGAAGCCACGTGACGATTCCATGCGAGTACCCGTAGCCCGCGAGAAACAATATTTGGAACACCAGCACGCACACCGTCCACACCGCAGGCGCGCCGCCAAAAAGCGGCAAAATTTCTTTTCCCAGCAACAATTGCACCTGAAAGAGCAGAAATGCACTGACGAAGATCGCCAGAGCAAACGGTAAGGGGCGAGTCCCGCCCGTGCCCGTGTCGCTATTCACGGCCGCACCAGCAATACGGACGGCACCCTCCAGTCGGGCCGCCGGCGCAGTTTCAATAGAAGCAGGCATGGATTCAAGTCTAGGCGGGATACAGCGGACCGCCGGGCTGACACTCGCACCACTGTGCTCAAAGCACCATGCGCAAAAAGTCCCGGCGCGTAAATTAACGAATCCGCATCATCTGGGGATGGGGCACTTGTAGTGCATTACGGTAATGATTCACCGAGCCTTCCGCCGTCGCGGCAAACACCTCAACAGGCATCGCACCAACGTGGCGCATCAGCTTGAGCCCCGCCGCGTATCCCGCTGCGCCCACCAGCATTCCCGCCAGTACATCCGCCACGTAGTGATACCGCCCGTAGACCGTCGCCACCATCATGCATACGAAAAACGGCAGCGTCGCCCAAAACAGCCATCGCCGGTAACGCCACGCACACAGAATCGCAACCATCGACCCCGCCACGTGCGCCGACGGAAACGCCGCACCATGCACTCGCCCATAAGTTTCGATCACCCCGATCAGCGCCGTAGAAAAACCTCCGGTAAGCGGTGCGAGCGGCCCGGACGCGCGCGGCAGTGAAAAATGAGGACTCTCGATCGGAAATACTATCGCAATCAGATATACGGTGTAGTGCGCCAACGCGGTCGACGTCATTACCGTCCAGAACGTCTCGCGTTTCCCGACGTGCGTACAGCAGCGCCGGCAAAAGCACCAGATACACAAAATACGTCATGTACGAAAATTGCATGAAGTCGTTCAGCGCCGGCCGCGCAAACTGCGACATCCACAGCGCCGGTTGCGCTCCGCACATCCAAAAATCGAATCGCAAGCAAACCTCCGTCGAACCACCCGGGAAAAACCAAATGCACCAGACCCCGCAGCTCCTCGAAAAATCCGATATACAGCGGCAACGGATACCAGTGCCGCACGAATCGCCACAGTGCGCGCGGCCTTCGATGCGCCGAGCCCGCCACCAGCAAAATTCCCAGCGCGACGCACTGGTGCGCCGCGATGTACCTCTGTGGGCGGGGAATCGAACGGAAGAAAACCATGATCAGCACGTTGAGAATCGTCAGGTAGGAAAGCGTCACCCACTCGAACGCGCCGCACGCGCTTGCAATTCTTTCCCGCCACCGGGGAAGTTTCGTTCCGAACCGCGCGATCGCTGCGCGAAGGTCGGGTCGCCGTGCCGGGGCCGGCCTTTTCGGACCCCAGGAAATCCATGAGCGGTGTCATCGCGCCTCCAGAACGCTGCACGATCCTGATTTGTTTCATGTCCGCTGTCGGTTTGTAGCGCCTCGGCAGCCCGCCCCTTTGCATTTGGCAAGTGCGAATGGTTCTCTGCCGTCCCAGTGGTGGATGGGCCATCCGCGCAGTCGAGCCCGACGCGCCAAGCGCGCCGTGGGATTCACTGCCGCCGCGTGTCCCACGTGTTCGAGCATGGGAATATCGCGAGCACTATCGCCGTACGCGTAGCTTCGCGCCAGGTCCAGGCCGCATTGCAACGCCAGGTCCTCGATCGCCTTCACTTTGGCGCTCGCCGCTCATGTGTTCGCCGGCGATCGATCCGGTCCACACCGCCTGGCGCCGCCCTCGCCAACCAATCTCCAATTCCGTGGCCGCGATTCCCGCGGCCACTGGCAGATGCGCGGCAATCACTTGCGCCAGCGGCGCAAGTGTTCCGGTAATGATGAAGATCGGATGCCCCGCCGCGTGATGCTCTTCCAACGCGCGGATCCCGTCGTCGAAAAACTCCAGCGGTTCGCTCGTACCGCCCAATGAGTCCGCCCATTCCGCCACCGCCGAAGTCGAAATCCCCGCCAGCTCAGCTTTGTTAACGTTTCCACCGGATGCTCGCTGCCGGATAGAATCCCGCCCGCAAAATGCACCAGCCACCGGAATCCCGCGGCAATTCGAATCTTGTTGCTACGAATCAGAAACCGTACGAAGCGCCGTTCGATCGATGGCGCGGCGCACAACGTGCCGTCCAGATCGAAAAATGCCGCCACCCGCCCGCGTCCGTAGGCGCGTGCGAAATCAGGAGCGGCGCTCATCGCGCCGCTCCCATCGGCGCACTGACGGGCACCGGCACCCGCGCCGCCGCGAAACCGGTCGCGCTTCCCGCGCGCCCGCTTCGTTGCCGCCATGCTCCAGAATCGCCGCCCTTCCCACAAGACCGGAATCGCCCGCAGCAAACAAAAAATCACCGTAGCCGCCACGATTCCGCTGGCCCAGGCATGCAGCGCCGTTTGCCACGCCGCCACCGCTTCAGAATTGGCGACGTGCGCGCAACTTACCTCCACACCCAGCGCCACAAAGCACAAACACTTCAAGCTCGCGTACGCCAGCCGGCTCGCACGTGACGCCACCAGCGCGCGCCCCCACCCGCTTTCCAGCATCGACTCCTGGCCGAACCCACTGCGCCCATAGCGCGCGGCCGCACCACGCACAAAATCAGTAAGCGTCCCGCGCGCGAAAAAAAACACTGGCACCCAAACCGAAATCGCCCCCGCTGTGGCAAAAAACGTAAAATAAAGATTCTCCACCGCCCGGTCCCCCAAAATATCAAACTGCGCGCCCAACGCTGTAGCCATCCCCTTGCGCCGCGCCACATATCCATCCAGCCCATCCATCGCGATAGTAAGAATGGTCACCAATACTGCACCCAGTCCCAAGCGCATGTCAGCACTCGAAAACCGAAATAGCCCCACCGCCACAAACGCACCCAATATCCGCGCCGCAGTAATTCCATTCGGAGTCATATCCACCTCCCTTGTGGCCGTGACCACCAACAAGTCTGGCAGGCCCGCGATTCGCGGCAGCCGATCTCTCAGCTGCTCCCGGCGCGACTCACGGGCCCGCACACCAGTACCCATGGCAATGCGCATGCCATTTGCAAAATTAATTTACGCAGTGAGATTGCAGCACTTGCAGGAACCAGTTGCTAGGACGGCTGGCGGGAGGTGCCGCCTTCCGATGTCAGCTGTCAGAAGAATCCGTCTGAGCGCGGTGGCCGCGGCTTGGAACTTGAACTCCATGAAACATGCCGCCAGTTCCACCACCACAACGACCATGACCACCACCACGAACGTCAATGGCTGGGCGCGACATTCGGTCCGCAACTAGCTCCTCGGTTCGTTCTTCGAGGTGCTCCCGAATCTCTTCGGAAAGATCGTCGTACAAACGCCTCCGCGAGAATAAATGCCTCACCCAGTTCATGATTCACCCGGTGCCAATACGCGGGTGATGCCTTCCAGCATTTGTTCGAAGCGCGACACCTCGCGCTCGAGGTGCCTGGCTCCGGCTGCGGTCAACTGATACGTGCGGACGCGACGGTTAGTGGATGAGATACCCCACTCGGCCTTGACCAAGTCTTCCTTCCGCAGCCGCTGCAGCGCGGGATACAGTGACCCCTCCTCAATCTGCAACAAATCGTTGGACCTGCGCTTGATGTGCTGCACCAGCGCATACCCATGCAGGGGCTGGCGCTTCAGCGTCCGGAGAATCATCATCTCCAGCGCGCCGGGAAACAGGTCTCGTTGTTGTTCGTTCTTCATTGGTTTCAGTTCGTTCGCCTCCCACCGCGACTGTATTCTGTAGGCCTAGAGCAAACTAGCCTCAATGCGAAGCTTCTGTCAACGGCCATTTCGAACAGAAATCGCCCGCCCCGCTTCGCACATCAAGGTTTGGGTATGCATCCGATATATGGGAAAATTGCGTTAGAGATTGGCCGCTTGGCCGGCAACGAATTGGCCGGATGACGCCAAGCCTCCAAAAAGAGGTTTCATGGACGTTCCGGTATTCGCGTGTTTCCTGGCGGGGCTGGTTTCATTTCTCTCCCCGTGCGTTCTGCCCCTGGTTCCCGGGTACATCTCGATGCTCTCGGGAATTGGGCTGGAACAGCTCAAAGAAGGGTCAGGTCGCCCGCGGGACGCTTTTCGGAAGCGCCCTGGCATTCGTTGCGGGCTTCTCGATTGTGTTCGTTTCGTTCGGCGCGTCCGCCAGCGCGGTGGGCGGCTTCTTGCTTCGCAACCGCAACCTACTCGCGCCAGTGGCCGGCGCCTTGATCATTCTTTTTGGGCTGCATCTGGTCGGATGGCTGATGAAGCTTTCGGCGCGCGTCGGAGCGATCGCCGGCGCGGTATTCGTTCTGGCGGGAATCTTCTTCGTCTACCGGCCGGAGATTTTGCCGCGCATCCTCAAGCCCATCCACTTTTTTGCTGCGGCGTTCATCTCTATTGCCGGACCGTACTTTTCGCAATGGATGAACCGCGACGTGCATTTCCGTAACGTCGGCGGCCGCCCCGGGCTGGTGAGCGGATTCCTATTGGGATTTGCTTTCGCCTTTGGCTGGACTCCTTGCATCGGTCCCATCCTGACCACGGTTTTGCTGGTCGCTTCCACTCAAGATTCCATCGGTAAAGGCGTTTTTCTGCTGAGTGTTTACTCCGCAGGCCTCGCTATTCCGTTTCTGCTTACCGCCGTGGGAATCGCCCAGTTTCTTAAGTTCTATGGGAGATTTCGCAAGCATATTCACATGGTGGAAGTTTGCAGTGGGGTTCTGCTGCTGCTGATTGGCGGGCTGGTTTTTGTAAACCGGCTGACATGGCTTTCAGGTAAACTAACGTTTCTCAACTCTCTTCAGCGGTTTATGTAATCGGAGCATTCCCGATGAAGGTTTTTCACAGATTTCTCCCTCTTATCCTGGCGATAGCGATCGCCGCCGCCGCACTGCCCGGCTGCCATTCAGTGAAGGGTAACAGCAAGCCTGCGGCCAAATCGGCCGACAGCGGCAACCACCCCGCCGAGCCGGTAGTTACGTTTAAGGACCTGCAGGGCAAAGACGTCACCCTCGACAGCCTGAAAGGCAAAGTGGTGCTGGTGAATTTCTGGGCCACTTGGTGCGATCCGTGCCGTGCGGAAATTCCCGACCTGATCGAATTCCAGAATAAATATTCGGCCAAGGGATTCACGGTTTTGGGCATTGCGATGGACGAAGAAGGCAAGAGCGTGGTCGAGCCGTTCGTTCAGAAAGAGCAATTCGACGTACAGGGACAAAGACTCACCATGAACTATCCCATCGTCCTGGGCGATGACGATATCGCCGCGAAATTCGGCGGGATGCTCGGCTACCCCACCAGCTGGTTCATTTCCCGCGACGGCAAAATGATGAAGCACGTCATCGGGGGCATCAGCGCGGACGGGCTCGAAAAAGAAATTCAGGCTTTGCTCTAGCCGAGCGGCGCGAGTTGCGTGCCGCTACCCTCAGGAGTAACCTGCTTTCACCATGGACGAACGCGAATTTCAAAAGCAATCCGACGCCGCACTCGAAGATTTGCGCCAACGCCTGCTGAATCTTAGCGATCACCACGTTTTTGAAGTGGAAGGCGGAAGCGGCAAACTGGAAATCCAGTTTGAAGACGAGCACAACACCCGTTTTGTCATCAGCCCGAATTCGCCGGTGCGCCAGATTTGGATCTCCGCGCTAACTACCAGTTTCAAACTAAGTTGGGCAGACTCGGCACAGGCATTCGTGCTGGAAAAGACCGGCGAGACGCTCGCGGTGCTTATGGCGCGCATCATGTCGCAGCAACTGGGGACCCCGGTGCAGGTCTAAAGGCCGGGCAGAAATTCACGGTCGGAGCGTTCCACGTGAAGCAATTGAGGAATGCACAATCGGAGTGTTTCACGTGAAACAGTCGAGCTATCTGTTGTTGGCAGTAATGACGATCGCGGCCGGGATCACCCCATGGGCGCCAGTCCTGGGTCTGACCAGTAGTTTCCCTTATCCGCAGGATGGCGGAGCATCGCAAGCGCTGGCCAACGCCGCGTCTTTGGTCAAGCCGCATGTATTTCTGTCCGCGTCGCCGGCGCCCCAAGGTTCCACGTTTGAAGTTGCAGTGGTCGTCGATATCGCTTCGGGTTATCACATGAATTCGCACAAGCCGCTCGATGAATTCCTGATTCCTACCACCCTCACCGCGCAAGCACCCGCAGGACTCAAGCCCGGCGAAGTGGTCTATCCCGCCGGGCAATCGCGCACTTTTTCCTTCTCGCCCAACAAGCCGCTCTCGGTTTACTCCGGAAAAGCAACGCTCCGCCTAAGGGTCCAGGTGGCAGCAGATGCCGCTCTCGGGCCGCAGTCGATCCCAATGACTCTGCGCTACCAAGCCTGCAGCGATACTTCCTGCTTGCCTCCGGTAAAGATTCCGGTGGCTGTCAAAGTGGAAATCGCTGCTGCCGGTACAAAATCCCACCCGGCCAATCCCGAAATCTTTTCCTCTGGCGCGAAACAGTAGTTTCCGGAAAATCGAGAGGGCCAGCAAAAGAAGAGTACGCGCGAACGAACTAGATATGCAGAGGGCCGACTGGAATCGTCTGCGAGGCGATGATGAGTTCGCCGCGGAAGGTCGATTCCGCCGGGCGGCGGTTGAGCGCTTCTTCGGCGCAGATGCGCACCACATCGTAATTGTTGTTGGTTTCCGAAACGTGCGCGAGGATCAAATAACGCGCTCGCCCATCGAAGTGCTCCGGATCGGCGAGATATTCGCTTACGATCGAATTCGAAAGATGTCCGGTGCGGCTCATCACTCGCTGTTTGATGTGCCAGGGATACGGCCCCACCTTCAGCATCTCCAGGTCGTGGTTCGATTCCAGAATCAAGCAATCGCAGTCGCGCAAATGCTGTTTCACCAGCTCCGGCAAATACCCCAGATCGGTGACGATCGCTACTTTCGAGCCGTTGGACCGGAAACTGAATCCGATGGGATCCACCGCATCATGGGGAATCGCGAATGGCGATATTTCAATGTCCCCGATCGCAAACCGCTGTCCCGGACGGATGAATTCCACCCGGCCCATCTTTTTTACGATTCCTTCGGTCAGACCTTTCAGGATTTCGCGATGGGTCAATTCGGTGAGGTACGCGGTGGTTTTCCAGGAGCGCGCGATATGCGCCATCCCGCCGCAATGATCGGAGTGCTCGTGGGAGATGAGGATGCCGTCCAGGCGGTTGATGCTCCGGCCCAGCGCTTCCAGGCGGCGCAGCAGTTCTTTCTTGCCCAGCCCCGCGTCGATCAGCAGAGACGTGTTATCCGTCTCCAGCAAGGTGCAGTTGCCGGAACTACCCGAGGCCAGAACTGTGATCCGGAACGAGATGCGATTAAACCTTTCGGCGTCCATCGAGCCCCCACATATGGGCTCTAACGTGGCGATGATCGCAAGTTGTTGCGCGCACGTCAACCGAAACCCGCGCCTGGCGGATAACTACTCCGCGCGGGCCGCTGCTGCCGGCCGCCCTCCGGGCAGCGTCAGCAAGCCAGATCCTCTTGCGTGAGGGTGAAACCGTTCAAGTTGCCTACCACCGACGCCGCAATTTCTCCCGTCCGGAACAGTTCGCGGGCAATCGAGCGCAGGTCTTCCCGGGTGACCGCTTCGAGCCCGGTGATCAAATCGTCCATGGAATAAAAGTGGTTGAAATAAATGTGGTGCCGCGCCAGGTTGGACATCCGCGCCCCGGAAGATTCCAGCGACAACAGCATTGCTCCCTTTAGATGGTCCTTGGCGCGCCGCAATTCTTCTTCGCTGACCAGATTTTCTTTCATGTCGCGAAATTCCATCAGCACCGAATCCACCACTTTGCGCGCGGTGGCCAGCGCGGTTCCTGCGTAGACCGAAAGCACCCCCGTATCAGTGTAGGGGTTCAAGTCGCTGAACACCGCATATGCCAGCCCCTGCTTCTCGCGAATATTCTGGAACAACCGCGACGACATTCCCCCGCCCAGCAGATTGCTCAGCAGGGAAATCCCGAACCGCCGGCGATCGGCCATCGGAAATGCGCGCACTCCCAAGCAGATGTGCACCTGCTCGAGCTCGCTTTTGGACCGCAGATTGATCCGCGGCGAGGTGGCGGGAGTGGTGTCCACGCTGGTGTCGGCAACCGGCGCGAGACTCCCGAACCGCGGAACGGCAAGTTCCTTCAATTCCGGCAGGGTGATGTGTCCGGCCGCGGTGATGACCATATTGTTGGGCGCATACCACGAACGAAATGTCTTGTGCACCAGCGGCGCGTCGAAGCTCGAGACGGTTTCTTCGGTGCCGAGAATTGGCCGGCCGATGGGATGATTGTTCCAAAAATTCTGGCTGAACTGCTCGTGCACCAGATCCTCCGGATTGTCCTGGGTCATTTTAATTTCTTCCAGGATCACCGATTTTTCCCGCTCCAGATCTTCTTCTGCGAATTTCGGATGCAGCACCATGTCGCTCACCACGTCGAAAGCGATCCCGGCATGCTCGTCCAGCACTCGAGTGTTGAAGCAAACCATCTCCCGCGCAGTAAACGCATCCAGCATTCCGCCCAGCGCGTCTACCGCCCGGGCGATGTCTTCCGCCGAGCGCGTTGCGGTGCCTTTGAAGACCATATGTTCGATGAAGTGGGAAATGCCGTTGAGTTCAGCAGGCTCGCGCCGCGATCCTCGCCGCAGCCAGATCCCTGCGGAAACCGATCGAACTTCCGCCATCGGTTCGGCGATCAGCACCAAACCGTTCGGAAGCGTTTCCATTTGAATTGTGCGCTTGGTGGTCTTCACACTTCTATTGTGACAGGTAGGGCGGGTGTTGTCACAGCCGTCGCTGGCGGGGTGTTGCGGGAATTACGAAGCGCATCAGAAAGCAATGGGTCAGTGCAAGGCCGGAATGGGCCTGGCCGTCCTGAAGTTCCGGCCAGGCCCATTCCGCAGCGGCTGCTCGTCTATAGCGACCGCAGGAAGTTCAGCAGGTCCTGCTGCTGCTGTTGGGTCAACGCGTTGAAGTTGGAGATCACTCCATTCGCTTCCGATCCGGAACTGGAGTGTGCCTGGATCGCCTGCATCAGGTCAGAGGTCCGGCCGTCATGCAGGAAAAAGATCCGCTTGCCCACGCCCCACAACGGCGCAGTGCGGAATTCGCTGCCACTCGCGTTTCCCTGGGACACGTTGTCGGCCAAACCGCTGCCCATATCGTGCACCAGATAATCGGAAAAGGCGTTCACTGCCTGGTTGGTTTTCCCGCTGAAATGGGACGTGCTGCCGGTATTGATCGAGGGCGTGTGGCACAAATTGCAGCCGGCGGTGACAAAATCCTGCTGGCCGCGAATGGTCGACGCGGTGGGTTGCGCCGGTTGCGGTGGCGCGAGCAGCCGAGCGAACGCCGCAAAATTCACGATGTCCGATGAAAAGCCCGACGGAAGCATGGCCGACTCGGGAGTCATGTTAGTTTCGTCCTCGGGCGTCGCGTTCAGCATACATCCCGGAGTCTCATCGCGTTCGTTGCTAAATAGTTCGTTGGTCACGCCTATTTCCACGTTGTAGGCTTCGCCGGCAAACATCAGCATCGACTTGTTCTGCGCTTTCCAGCCAAATCGAGTGACGGTACCGTCGTTTCCGCTGAGGTTGGCATGGCCCGAAATTCCCAGTGCCGCTTTGTTCGGGTTGGCCGCGTTCGCCAATATGTTCGCGTCGGTGATGCTTTCCACCAGCCCTGCTCCAAACAACGCGGTGGGTATCCGGAAGATGACATTGTTACTAGCCACCGCGTCGGCGAAGTCCGGTTGGGCGATGTTGCACTGCCCCGCATCGTTGCGCCCGGTGATCACGAACAAGTCGTGCACCCCTCCGTCGGGTGTGCCATCGGGATTGGAAATGAAGCGCGCCTCGCGTACCGGTCCGTTCAGGGTAATAAACGACGGAATCTGATTCTGCGCTCCCGCCAATGTAGCCACCGCGATTTGCGGATTCACCGCGGGACTCGATCCGCCCACCGCCGGGTTGATGTGGCAGCCGACGCAACTATTCATGTTGAATCGCGGGCCGAGGCCGCTGGAAACGGTGTCGACGGCCTTAAACCGCGCCAGCGACGCCGCGAAGTAATTGTTATAGACCTGCGGGAGCCCCGCCAACGGACCACCCACTCCTGGTCCACCGCCCCGAACGCCCGGATCGTGGGCCGGCAACTGCCCGAGCGACACAGTCGCGAACGCCAAGATCATTAGACCTATGCTCAATGCGGCAATCTTGCCGCGATGGCCGAAACGGGTTGGGCGAGTCCGCGGATTGTTAATCCACTCAAACAGTACACTTCGACAGCGATTGATTCGATTCATTGTTTTCCCCCCTACTTTTGAGCCGGGCAAACTTTTAGCAGCGTGGCGGCCGGGCAGCCGTGATTCGTGCGAGCACACCTGTAGCAACGACATGGCGGCCGCGATTCACGCACACCCATAGCGACGGCGTTGCGTGCTGATCAAAATCCGCGAACGAGATCCGATAAGGAGCTGCAAACTGGCTGGAAATTCAATTCAGTGCCAGCAAGTTGAGAGAGCAGCACCCACGTGACGCGGAACAATACAAATCGAGGGAGGAAAGCGTCTACTGGCCGTGTGTCCAGTTTTGGAGCACAGCCCCGCTCCTGTCCTCTCGATTTGATTCGGCTGCGGAAAACTTTTCTGTAGTGTTTTGGCTTACTTTTGGCTGGGGAGCCAAAATCGTTCGGCTGGGGACCGCAACTGATTATTGCGCTGGAAAAATTATACCGGAACTAAAAACCGGGCTGTTGGGCAGTGTAGGCACGCAGCAAAACTGAGTCAAGCGTAAAACGCAATTATTCAGCAATACGATTCATCTGTTTCGTAAAAGTCAACCTGGCCTTTCGTACTATGACGGGCGTCCCGGTACTACGTTTACCTACGTTAGTTTTTCATCCGGCGATAGCTTTCCGTACTCGCTCGAATAATGCAGCGGCACATCCGAATACGTTCCTCGCCCCGGCAGATAAACTTCGCACGTCGAGTACGGCCGCGAATAAATATGGATGCTGGTGGCGCGCTCGCCAAATTCCGCCAGGTTCAGCACTTGATGCACCGGCTGTTCCGGACGCACCACTCCGGGAGTGGCTTCATCCATGGTATAAGCGTCGGATTCCTCGATGTGGCATTGCCCGCTGGCTGGGTCGCGCTCCAGCACTTTAAAATTCTGCACCTTCAGCCGGCCGATCGGCGTAACCATCCAGCAGTTTTGGTCGCGATGGTTGTGTACGCGGCTCACTTGCCCGATGTCCCAGCAAATCGAAAGCACTTCGAAGATATCCGACTTGTAAATCAGATTTCGGGTGTAGTGGCTTTTGGCGTAAAAAAGATAGGGAGTGAGGGTCTCCGGACGAATCCAATTGTCGCGGACAAACTTCTCGACGCGATCGATCTCGAATTCCTGCCCCGGAATCTCGGTCAGCCCCTTTACCCAATCATCGATCGCCAGCACTTTCGCCATGGACGTCTCCCGGAGGTGCGCACTCTAAATTCTCCACCCCAAAATTATAGCGCGGGCCGAGTGGTCCCAGGCACGAAAAGCGTCCGTGGCGGAGCGTGCTATCCTTATTCATTCTTTATGACTCCGGATTCCATCCCTGGCGCTCCTGCTCCCGAAAATATTTTGGGCAAGTCTGCCGCGGAGCTGCGAGCACTGTGCGTTGCGCTGGGCGAGCCAGAGTACCGCGGCGCCCAGCTATATCGCGCGCTGTACGTTGAGCGCCGCTTCGATTTCCGTGAAATGTCCAACCTGCCCGCGGAGTTGCGCTCCCGGCTGTCGCGCGATTCCGCCATCCGATTGCCGGAGACCTTGCGCCGCTACCATTCTGAAGACGGCACGGTACGATACGTGATGTCCCTCGGCGGCAATCAGCAAGCAGAGAATCAGGCCGCGGCGAATCAGACTCTCTCCACGCTCGCGGTGCGGTCCGCGACCGTCGAAGCGGTGTTTATGCCGGAGAAAAGCCGCCAAACCATCTGCATCTCCACTCAGGCAGGCTGCGCGGTGGATTGCCATTTTTGTTTGACCGCAACGCTGGGCCTGATCCGCAATATTTCCGCGGGCGAGATGCTCGGTCAAATCATTGCCGCGCTTGCCGATAACCGCGAAGCGCTTCACCCGCAGACCAACGTCGTCTTGATGGGCCAGGGCGAGCCTCTGCTCAATTACGACGCGGTCTTCGTCGCGCTCAGAATCCTGCTCGATCCCGCGGGCATGGCCATTTCACCCAAGCACGTCACCCTGTCGACTTCCGGAATTGTTCCGGGCATCGAACGCATGGCGCTCGAGGCGGTCCGGCCCAAACTGGCCATTTCGCTCAACGCTTCGCACGACGAGCAGCGCGACGCGATCATGCCCATCAATCGCAAATATCCGCTGGCCGAATTGCTACAAGCGTGCCGCGAATATCCGCTGCGTACCTGGGAGCACCTGACGTTCGAATACGTGCTACTGGGGGGATTCAACGACACGCCGGAGGACGCCCGGCGGGTGGTAAAGCTGCTGGCCAATGTTCGCGCCAAGGTAAATCTAATTCCGTGGAATGCCGGCGAACTGCCCTATCGCACCGCTGGCGCTGCGCAGATCGAAGAGTTTCGCCGCATTCTCACCGGCAAAGGTCTTCCGGCTTTCGTGCGCTACTCTCGCGGACAAGACGTAATGGCCGCGTGTGGCCAGCTCGCTTTGCTCGAATCGAATTCGCCCGGCCCGGCGAACCTATCTCAAATCACGCCCGCTGCGCCGTAACGACGTCGCGGCTCAGCGACGTTACCGCGTTGCGGCTCGGTCCAAGAAATCAGCTTGCCGGCGGTGGCGCCAGGTAATATCCAGGCCGCGTTCGGACGTTCACATCTGGCCGCGATACGGTCACCTTAATGTCGTGAAATCCGGAAGGCTCTTCGCCCGGCGCTTTGTAGCTCAACGTGTATTGCGCGTGAAGTTCCCCGCCGATGTTGTCCATGGCCTTCTGCATGGTTTGGTCCTTGAACGTCTTCAGGAACCTTCCTCCGGTCGCGGTGGCCGCCACTTCCAGGGCATGATTTTTCACTTCGTTGGTTCCGCGCTGCACGATCCATTGCGCTAGCGCCAGCAAGTTGATGTTCCCCTGCATCTCCTGTTCCGCGTCAGGGGTCATAGGAGTGCCTGGCGGGAGCGGCAGCGGGTAGGTTCCTTCCGGCCCCAGCGGCGGCGGGTGATACTGATTTTGGGTGCGCAATTCGGCCGCGGTGGTGCTCAGTCCGATAGTGTAGATGGTGATGTTGGCGAGTTGGGCCGCGCGGAGCACCTCGCCCAGCTTGCTTTCGCTGTCCTTATCCTGGGCTTCTCCCATCACCAGCATTACCCGGCGGCGATTGGCGGGTTCTTTCTCGAGAATCGACACGCCCCGGCTCATCCCGTCGTACAGCCGCAAGCCAAAGGTTCCCACCTTAAAGTGACGGATCGCTTTTTCCACCGCGTCTTGATCTTCGGTCATCGGCTGGAGCACGTCCACGGTATCGTCGTAACTGATCACCGCGGCGTGGCCGGTTTGCGCCATCACCGTCTGGGTGAAGACGATCGCGGTCTGATGCACCGCGGGAAGCAGAGGCTCGATGTGCGAGCTGGCTTCCACCACCAATACCACCGACAGCGCCTCGCCGCCCAAATCCCAGTGATCGATGGGCTGCTCGGCGCCGTTGTCGAATACATGAAAATCCTTCTGCGACAAGTCCATTACCATTTCGCCCTTGCGATCGAGCACCGTCACCGGGGCAGAGACTTCATTGGTTCGCACCCGGATGGTGCCGCGGGTTTTCGGCATCGCCGAAGCAGTCCCGGAGGATTTCGCGCTGGAAGTGGAACCAGGCACAGGAACTACTTCCGGCTTGGCATTGGGATTCGGCGCGATGGGACCAGCAGGCGCCTGGCAGCGCGCGGGCATCGCAACGGTGGCCGCGAAGATCGCCCCCAGCAGCGCGCTGCGTAGCCATCCCCAGGCCGCGCACGCTTTCACCGCTCGGAGAGGTAGGCGCATGTCGATATCCTATCTGATTCGCGCTGGCCATCCCGCGTTGCACCCCGCGATTCCAGCGGCAGGCTCTTCTGGCGGCGAACCTGGCATTGCGCGGCGCAGTCGATAACGACCAGAGTTAAGTCATCTTCCTGTAAACGGCGCGAACGGCGAGCGGACCAGTGGGCGATTTCACCGAGTATTCGGTCAGCAATGCCTGCCGCTAGGAGGCCAGAATGGAGTACGAGAAATTGCTGGTAGCCAAACTCTTCGCCTGTGGCGGAATTTCGAGCGATGAGCAAGCAGCATGGGGGAACATGCCCAGGAACAAGCCGCTTTTTTCGATAGAACCCGTGGGCCCGCTCGATCGGCTGCTGAACAGAAGCGGAGGGTGGCCAGCGCCTGCATAGCGGATGATTTTTGCGTCGAGATCAAGAAATGGATCAGGGTGAGATCGCGTCTCTCGGTGCGGAAGAAAAAGAGCGCCACCGGCCCGATCCCAACCACCAAAGAGAATCAAGCCAATCACGATAGTAGCCACTTGCGATCGCAGATCTGCCAACGAGAAGGATGGAGTGCAAGCGCCGAAAGCACAGGGCACGGCAGCATGAGCATCGGTTACACGCGATTGGCGGCAGCAAATAAACGACGTTGCTCACCGCCAGCCATTCAACCGCACCGCTGGCATTCGCCCCGTGCGTTCTCCTACAATGGCTTGCTGGCGCAGAATTGCGCCGTAGATTTGCACCGACGATTGTCAGGAGCAGGAATGTCACCCAGACGCCATTTGCCGATGCCCGAGCTGGCTTACCGCAATCCTAATTTCATGGAAAGCCTTCCCGGGCGCCCGCTGCGGATCCTCGCCGAGTACCTCGATCCGCTCACCTGCATGCGGCGCGAAAAAGTGGCGGACACCATCGTAATCTTCGGCTCTGCGCGGCTGGCGCCGCGGCAGACGGCGCTGGCGCATCTCGACAAATTGAAGCGCCGGTTCGCGCGCAAAAAAAGTACCCACGCGATTCGTCTGGCCTTGCGCGCCGCTAAATCCCGTTTGGCGATGTCCCGTTATTATGAAGAAGCCCGCGAACTCGCGCACCGTCTTACCCACTGGTCCATGACTCTTGGCAAAGAACCGCGCCGGTTCGTGGTTTGTTCCGGAGGCGGTCCGGGCATCATGGAAGCAGCCAACCGCGGAGCGGCGGAAGCCGGCGGGCCGTCCATGGGCTTAAGCATCCAGCTCCCCCACGAGCAGTACCCCAATTCCTACATTTCGCCCGAGCTGAATTTTTGTTTTCATTATTTCTTCATGCGCAAATTGTGGTTCGCGCAGATGGCCAAAGCCCTGATCGTTTTTCCTGGCGGCTTTGGCACCATGGATGAAATGTGGGAAATCCTCACCTTGATGCAGACCGGCAAGCTGTCATCGCACCATTTGATTTTGATTTACGGCCGGGAATACTGGGACAAAGTGCTGAACTGGGAAGCGATGGTCGATTCCGGAACGATCAGCGAACGCGAATTTAAATTGCTAAAGTTTGCCGACACCGTCGACGATGCCTTCGACCAAATCCGCACCGACCTGGAGCGCTACCATCTGCCTCTGGATAAGTTCATCTGAGGAACGAGAGGTTGGAGATTCGAGCGGAGCGGTCCAACTAGGAATTTAGAGGCAGCGACGGGTCAACCGCAAAAAAAAGGAGGAGCAAATGCTCCTCCCGAAGTAGTCGAATTGTTTAACGACTTCGCCCCGAAGCCGCCATCATTCACGCGCAACACCGTGCCGCAACATCGCACCGCCGCCGCGCGGCGCTTAGTTTTTGGAAAGATCCAGGTTCGGCTCAAATACAGCCACAAACCGCCGCTTCTCGTCCTGATCGTGCAGCAAAACCACCGGAACCACACTCAACGCTTTCCGGCAGGCCCGGCAAGTCGCGGTTTCGCCCTCGAGGTCCTGGATGAATCCGTCGGTGAAGTGGTACTCGGCCCGCGGGCGTCGCGCCGGCTTGGCGCCGCGCGCTCCGCACTGTGGACACGAGAATTCAATCCGATCATCCAAGGGATCGCGGTTGATTGCTGCGCGCCCGGTAAGTCTCACTCCTACAGTTTCAATGGTCCGATGCATGGGGTCGGTCACCTCGTCCTTGTGGTTCTGCTCCACTCACGGCCTTAGATGCGGGATGCCCTTAGCACGTTTCAAATCCTCCACAAATCTTTAACCCGTGTCTATACAGTATGTTACTGAGTGTGCGGTGTCCCTCTCAGTGAAAGTCATGAGACTCGACTTCCGCCTGCGAAATCACCAATGGCTCCACCTTTTCGGCTTTCACCGAAATTACGTCGTCCTGGTGCTGCAATCTGCCGGCTATCAGCAAAAACGGGTGGTGGATCACTACGGTGTGATCCTGCTCGAATAGCCGCGGGGTAATGATGATATTTGCGATGCCCGTTTCGTCTTCCAGGCTCAGGAAAACAAATCCTTTAGCCGTTCCGGGACGCTGCCGCGCGATTACCGCCCCGGCTACCCGCACCGGCATGCCATGGGGCAGGTTCGCCAGTTCCTTGGCCATGCGAATGCCTCGCTGGTTTAAGTACGCGCGGCGATACGACATTGGATGTGGGCCCACGGTCATGCCGGTTCCGTGGTAGTCGGCCACCACTCGCTCGTCGTCGGTCATCGGAAGCAGCGGCGAGCGGGAGGGGGGAACTGGCGGAGCGGTTTCTGGCGAGTCCGCGTTAGCGCTCCCTAGCGCTGAAACCGTTTCGAGTAACGGACCTGCGCGCCGCGCCGCACGCTCGACCTGCCAGAGCGCGTCGCGACGGTGAAATCCGCGCTGCCCGGAAATAAAGTTAAGCGCGCCCACTTCGGCCAGCGAGGTCAACTCCGCCTTTTGAATTTTGGGGATGCGCCGGGGCAGATCGTCGATCGTTTCCAGCGGAGCGATGGCGTGCTGCCGCACGATTTCGCGTCCGGTCTCTTCGCGCAAGCCGCGCACGTAGCGCAGGCCCACGCGCATCGCGAATCCGCCGGTGTCCATCGCTTCCAGCGTGCACTCCCAATTCGAGCGGGTCACATCGATCGGCCGGCACTTCAGTCCGTGGCGCTGCGCATCTTTCACCAGGGTGGCCGGCTGGTAAAAACCCATCGGCTGATTATTCAGCATCGCGGCCGTAAACGCGGGAAGGTGGTGGCATTTCAAATACGCACTGGCATACGCGATCAGCGCAAAACTCGCCGCATGCGATTCCGGAAATCCGTATAACGCAAACGAAGTGATCGACTGGATGATCTGATCCTGCGTCGCTCCGGTGATTCCTTTGGCGTTCATGCCTTCGCGCAGTTTGATTTCGACGTCCTTCATTCGGGCTTCCGAACGCTTGAAGCCGAACGCCCGCCGTAATTCTTCGGCTTGGCCGCCGGTAAATCCCGCGGCGATCATGGCCATGCGCAACAATTGTTCCTGAAAAAGAGGAACGCCCAGGGTGCGCGCCAGCACCGGCTCGAGCGATGGATGCAAACATTCCGGTTTTTCGCGTCCTTGGCGGCGCCGCAAGTAGGGATGGACCATTTTCCCGACGATCGGTCCCGGGCGAATGATCGCTACCTGCACTACGATGTCGTAGAAACACACCGGCCGGAGCCGCGGCAAGCACGACATCTGCGCGCGGCTTTCAATTTGAAACATTCCGACGGTGTCGGCTTTCTGCAGCGCTGCGTACACCTTCGGATCGTCCGCGGGCAGATGACTCAGATCTACTTCTTCTCCGTAGTGTTTGTGAATGATGGCCAGCGATTCTTCCAGCACGGCCATCATGCCCAGACCCAGCAAATCCACTTTCACGATACCCATGTCCGCGCAGTCTTCTTTGTCCCATTGCACCACCACCCGGCCGGGCATTGACGCTGGTTCCAGCGGTACCACCGAATCCAGCGCGCCCTGGCATACCACCATTCCTCCGGAATGTTGTCCCAAGTGGCGGGGTAAATCCTGTACCGAACGACACAGTCCGAAAAATTTTCTTACCCGGGGGTGTTGCAGGTCTAGACCGGCATCATGGAATTGGCGGTCGAGGGTGTCCTTCGAATCTCGGTACTCCCAAGATTCCACCAGGCTGGAGAGGCGGCTCAGCGTTTCTGGATCGAACGACAGCGCTTTCCCGATCTCTCGCGCCGCCGACTTGCCGCGATAGGTAATCACGTTCGCGGTCATCGCCGCTCCTAATTGGCCGTAACGCTCGTAGACGTATTGAATGGCCCGCTCGCGCTGGTCTCCACTGGGCAAATCCAGATCGATGTCCGGCCACTCGCCGCGTTCCTCGGAGAGAAAGCGCTCGAACAGCAGGTCCATACCTACTGGATCCACCGCGGTGATGCCCAGCGAATAGCAAACCGCGCTGTTGGCCGCCGAGCCGCGCCCCTGCACCAGAATATTTTTCTCCTGGCAAAAACGAACGATGTCCCACACGATCAGGAAATATCCCGGCAGATCCAGTTTTTCGATCAGCGCCAGTTCGCGGTCGATTTGCTCTTGCGCTTTTTCGTTATTCGTTCCATAGCGCGAAATCATTCCTTCACAGGTTCGCCGCCGTAGAAAACTCATCTGCGAATCGCCTTCCGGCACGGGATACGCCGGAAATTGATAGCCTAGATCTTCCAGCGAAAACTTCAGTCGCGAGGAGAGCGCCATCGTTTGGGCAATCGCTTCGGGCAGATCGGCAAACAACGCCTTCATCTCCGCCGCAGTCTTCATATGCCGCTCGGCATTGCGGCTCAGCAAACGCCCGGCGGTGGCCAGCGCGCGGTGGTGGCGGATGCACGTAAATACATCCAGCACTCTTCGCTGCGCCGGCAGCGCGTGGCAAGCTCCGTTGGTCGCCAGCAGCGGTAAATTTAGTTTCCGCGCGATCTCTACCGCCGCCTGGTTGCGCGCCTCTTCGTCGCGCGAAAGATGCCGCTGCAGCTCGACGTATACATTTTGCCGGCCGAAAATGTCGGTAAGTTGCTGCAGCGCTTGAATGCCTGCGGCTATGCCGCCGTGGGTGAGGGCGTATGCCAGCGGACCTTCCTCGCCTCCGCTCAAGCACACCAGCCCGCTGGCGTGCTCGGCAACTTCCTCCGCTTGTACGCTGCCTTCTCCCTTTTTCGCGCGCAGCTTCATCCGCGTCACCAGCCGGCACAAATTCTGGTAGCCGGTGCGCGACTCGGCCAGCACCGCGTAGCGCCAGTTCGCCGGAGACGTCACCTCGCCTCCTACGTGCGCGGTGATTCCCGCTTTTTTCCCGGCCAGATAAAAACGCGGCGAACCGTACACTCCGTCGCGGTCCAGCAAAGCCATCGCCGGCATCTGGTGTTCGGCACACCAAGCGGCGAACTCCTCCGGAATCGATGCCCCTTCCAGGAAGCTGAATGCCGAGCGCGCGTGCAGTTCGATGTACATCAGTCGTAGATCCCCCGCACGAACCAGCTTTTGCACAGCGCGTCGTAATAAATCCGGTAGCGCCCGCGCTCCTCAGCGGCCCTCCCGGAACCGGTGGACCCGGCTTTCGAGTTCTTCGCCGCGGAGGACGGGAAGCGCACCTCCAGGTCCCATTCGTCGTGGTCCCACGGATCTTCCCGCCACCAATCTCCGGAAGTCCGCCATGGACCCGCTGCCGCCAATACTTCTCCCCGCTTGCCTTGGAAAATCAGCCGCGCCGGCCGCCGGTCGCGCAATTCCAGTTGGGCGGGAAGTGCCGGACGAAAAAGTCGGAAGCTAGACGTGGCGGTACCGGCGGAATTCCCGGAAGCGGCGCCAGCGATTGAATGTCCGGAAATTTCCGGACGCACCACAAAGCGCCGCATCTGAAATTCTCCCGGTCGGTGGGTATCGAGCAATGCAGGAGTCCCCACATTTTCCTCGCCCACCACGTGAGTGATCCGCGCGATGGTCAACTCCAGTTTTTCCGGGTCCGGAAAAATAGGAAGGAATAGCCCGCCCTGCGCGGCCCGCGGCCGGGCTGCTTCCGCCGCAACCACGATTCCCACGATCGGCGCACCTGGCGAATCACCCTGCAAGCGCAGCCGCAGCAATTTCAAAAGCATTTTCGAATCGCTGACCGGCACCGGAAGCTGCAAGTCTCTTTGGTACGTCCCGCGCGGATTTTTTTGCCCCACGCCGGCTACCGGCCCGCCTTCAAAAGTGGCTTCCAGCTCGAACCGCACCTGAATGGAAGCCGCCGCCAGCGCGCGCGCCTTTAACCGCGCGCAAAGCTGGTCCAGCAGCCGTCCCAGAAGAAATGACAGCGGCTCCAGGTCCTCCACCCCATCGTCCAACTGCATTTCTTCTTCGAAATGGTTTTCGGCTTGCGCGATCGCCATCGACCTCGAGCGTGCCCCGCAGGCCAGAGTATGCAAGCGGATTCCTTCTTGCCCCAGGCGTTCCGAAAGTTCCTCCATCGGCAACGCGGCCAACGCCGCGCAGGTATGGATTCCCCAGCGATGCAGGGTTTCGCTGATTTCCGGTGAGAGGAAAAGCGCACCTACCGGCAGGCGCCCCAGCATTTCCGCTTCTTTTCCGGCCGGAATCACGGTGATTCCGCGGAAGCCGCGCGCTGCGATCCAGGCGGTGTCCACATTGGCGGCGGTGGCCACCTGCGCGGTCCAGCCGCATTCGCGGGAAAGCTCCATCAAGCGCGCGGCGATCTCTTCTTCGGTAGGGAATAAAAAGGTGAGCCCGGCAATATCCAGAACGATCGCGTCTGGCGCGCTATCTTCGATGCGCGGAGAAACCGACCAGCCAATATCCAGCAGCGCGGCATGGGTGGATTTTTCCTGGGCCAGCGAACGCGTCCGGATCTCCACCCCGGAAAATTGCCCCGCGTTCAGCTTGTTCATCCCGCATTCGATTCCAGCGCGCTGCGCTTTTTCGTTGGCCGCCGCCACCCGGCATAGCGGCGGGTTGCCGTCCACGATCGCTACGGCCTGCTCCCGCAAGCCCGGCTCGGCGCGCACCACCGCCTGTACGATGAAATCGGGGACGAATATAGAAGCGAACGCCATGGCGGCCGGAGGATGAGGAAGCAAAACCGTTGGGGAAAATCCTCACCTGTGTGGAGGTCCTCCTGCGGGTAAAGTTTTCCCGGAAGGTGAATGATGCAAATTCCAAAGTGTTTGCGTTTCGAAATCGATCGAGGCGCCGCTCCCGTCCGCTTCCGCCGACATCAGGTTCTCCGAAATCGATCCCTCCCGCCGGGCCCGCGAACGAATCACTTCCGCGGTGTTGCTCCACCCATCCAGCAAACAGCCCGGCGTATGCGCCCCATGATGTTCCAGGCGGCCAGGGGAAGTGTGCCGCCAGCGCGCTTCCTGCGTTTCCATCCGCAGCACCAGCGAAGCGCAACTCTTGGCCGTGGATTCCTGCTCGCAAATCACAAAAATTGTCGGGGTGTGCTCCACCGCGCGGCGAAACCGGAACCACACATTCAGCGGGACGTAGCGCACTGCCTGCGGCGGTATATCGCTGAGGTCCAGCGCGATCATTCCGAACCCGCCGGCCTGAATCAGCAAATCCGTGGCGCGCACCGCCTGGTCCATGTTGCGGCAGCGAATCCACAGCAATTGTTCCAACCGCACTCCAGCGGCCTGCGCCGAATGCGGATCGAAAGAATCCCGCGCATCCACCAGCGCGCAAACTTCCGATGCCGCGGTGAGCGATGCCAGCGCGGACACCAGCACGCTGGTAATCCCCGAGCTGGGCGGCCCGTAAATCTCGATCAAGCTCCCGCGCGGCAGCCCTCCGGTCAGCCGGTCGATGGGGGCAATCCCCGCGGAAACCGTCTCGGTGGCCGGAGCATTGCGAACATCAAAAGGCGCAGCAACGCGCCCCGCGAGAAGGGTTTCGCAATGCCTGCGCAAAGTAGCGGCGCGCGAGCTCATAAGGGGTCAGGGAAGCGAAAACACGGGTTAGTGTATTCGCTTTTTGTTCGCCTCTAAGGAGATTCTGGCAAGCCCGGCCGCGGTTGTCAATGGCCAGTGTGTGGAAGTAGCAACCCCAGTGAGTTCAAGCGCTTGTGGCACAACCAATCTGGCTGTGAGATCCTCATTCCCCAATATTCCCCAGACCACAACAGACGACGAATCAAGAGCCGCACCCTTAAAGGTGGAGGGTGCGCCACTCATCGGTAACTTCAAGAAAAATCAGAAAGATCCGCCCTGATTGGTTCGCTGGATAAATTTTCAGTGGAAGAAACCCGCGAAAAAACCGGGAAGAAAATTCCGATAGAAGAAAATCAGCCTTTCGATTTTTTGTCACTCGCCCGCCCCGCATTCCGAGGCAAAGTAATCTGCTTCTCATAAAGCTGACACACGCTTTCCAGTGTATCGATCTCCGTTACCGGCTTATCCGGCCGAAACCGCAGGATCCGCGGAAACCGCAGCGCAAACCCGCTTTCATGCCGCGCCGATTTCTGAATATTATTGAACGCCACCTCCATCACGATCTTTGGCTCCACGCGTCCGGCGAAATCCCTGATCCTCAATCGTGAGCCCCGCAAAAATCGCGGTGTGCTCCCGAATCTCCGCGTCGGTCAGCCCCGAATACGCCTTCCCGATATTCAGCAGCCGCTCCCCATCGCGAATCGCAAAGGTGTAATCCGAGAGCACGCTATGGCGCCGCCCATGTCCATACTCCACTGCGGTCACCACCACGTCCAGCCTCGCGTAAGCTTCTTTCAGTTTGAACCAGAAACCACCGCGCCGCCCCGGGTTGTACAGCGATTCCGGCGCCTTCGCCACCACACCTTCGTGCCCCGCCGCTAGCGTCTCCCGAAATGATTTCTCGATGCTGCCGGCAGAATCACACAGGGTCACCGGCGCAAGACGAATCGCCGTCTCCGCGGCGGCCCTCGCGGAGAAAATCTCCTCCAGCCGTTTGCGCCGTTCCGCCAGCGGAGTATCCAGCAGCAACTCGCCATCCTGGTACAGCAAATCGAAAGCCAAAAACTTCACCGGAATATCATGCTGCAGCCACAGGTCCATCTGCTTCCTGCCCAATCGCTGCTGCAGCTCGGTAAACGGCAGCGGTCTGGACCCATGCCAAGCCAGAATTTCGCCGTCCAAAATCAGCTCGCCCGGCAAAGCCGCGACGGGTTTCTGCAGCTCCGGAAACTCGGTAATCGGATCGAGGGTGCGCGAAAACATCTTCACGCCGGCGGCGCCCTTATGCACCTGGGCCCGAATGCCGTCGTATTTTTCCTCGACCTGCATGGTTTTGGTTTCGTCGCCGAAAATATCCTCGGCTGTCTCGACCGGGGTGGCCAGCATGAATCCGACGGGATGGAAAAGCCGCAGCCGCGCCGACGCCAAGGTGTTCTGGGCCGCCATCTTCAGCGTTTCGCCTACGTCGCCGTTCATCATATTGGCGCGCCGCACCGCGTCCGCTGGCCGCTGCGAACGCCGTGGCGATCGATTCTTCCACCAGGCTCTCTTTCAGCCCGATCCGCAAATCCCCGGTAATGATCTTGATGATGTACTTCACTTCGCGCGCACTGGCCTTATCGAAAAGTTTCCGCAGACAGTCGCTCTTTTGCGTTTGCGTGCGAAGCTCGGGCAACTCCTCAAACGTCTGCCCCACTTCCGCCAGCGACACTCCTCGCTTCTTTTCCCCGGCGCGGCCGCTCAAAATATCTCCAGCCACGTTGCCCAAATCTCCGTGCTGGCGATAAGCCGCACGCAGGTCCGCCGCCTCTGCGCCCGCCGCTTCGATCACCAGCTTGGCCAGACTCGACCCGCCTACACCTAGAACGCCCTCGTCGCGCCCGGCAAAAGGTTTTCCAGTGAGAAAAATGGCGGCCCGCGCTGCATCCTCCAGCGGCACAGAACGAAAGTATTCGCTCAGAATCCGCACCTTCTCCAATTTCTTGGTGGTAGCAGCTACCGCATCGGCCGCGTTGACGAATAGGCGCATCAACGTTCGACCTCTCGTCGCCACAGCTTGGCCTTCCGCCTCACCCGTCGTGGGCTGGCACACCGGACACCAAAACGTGGTTCGCGCATCGATTCCTTGCTTGCGTGACTCAATCACCGCCCCACATTTCCGGCACGGGTCGCCTCTCCGCGCATATACCCACAGCGCTTCTGCCGGATCCGACGCGCCGGGTGGTCCGCCGCATTCCGGTATAGGTCACCAGGCGATCGCCGGACTCAGGCGCGACATTCATCTGCAGGAATTTCCTCGCCGTGGCCATCAGGCACACCGTTTCCGCCACACTCAAGCTGTGGACCCGCCGGAACGGGTTTACGCCGCAGGCAAAGCACACTTCGGATTTGTACACGTTGCCGATTCCCGCCACCACCGATTGCGCCAGCAGTGCGGCACCCACTTCCGTATCCGCTTGCAGACGAAGCCGCGCCGCCGCGCCGGCCACATCGAATTCGCTCCTCCAACAACGACGGCCCAAGCTGATTGAACACGCCGCCGCCGCGCCAAACTCGCCCCGGTATGGAATTCCGCCACTTGAATGGTGAACGCCACCGCAATCATTTTCGGCGTCCCGATCACAATGCGCATATCGTCGCGCCGCCGCTTCCACCGCTCACCCGGGCGATAAATGTGCCAGCTCCCATTCATCAACATGTGCGTCAGCAGAATCAGGTCACCCGAAAAACGCATGAGCAGCCATTTGCCGCGAGCCTCGACGCTCTCGACGCAGCGTCCCACCACGCCGAAATCTTCTTCCACGCGGGTTAGCTTGGGAAAAACGCTGGAGAATTCGGTAACCGGTTGGCCCGCGAGCGCGCGATGCAAGGTGCTGGCCGCCCGAAAAATGGTATCGCCTTCGGGCACCTCAGGCGCTCTCGGAAATGCGACGAGCGTCTTCGTCGGCGTCAGGTTCGCCGTGGGCTTCAGCGTCGAATGGGGCCGCGATCGGCGTCACATGCCTCATCTGGAATCCTAGGGTGGTGTTCACGAACCCCGCGTCTTCCAGGAACCGAGCCAGGAAATGTTCGCGCGCCGGCGCGCCATCGATCGCGGCGATCAACAGACCCTGCCGCCGGGTCTGCCGCCGAATCGCGATTTCCGCTAGCTTTTTCGCCAGTTCGTACGCGAATCGGCCTCGTTCCGGCTCCGCTTCCGGCAAAAAAACGCGCAACGCTGGATTACGCCGCCGCATAAACGCGGCAATTTCTCCGTTGATCAGAATTACGCCCGCGCTGGCCGCGCGAGCCATCATCGGCGGAGGCATTTCACCGGCCATACCCTCGGCCTCAGGACGCGGCCACGGCAGCAGCACTCCATACGGATTAGCAGGGTCGGTGGCCGCGAGATAGACCACCTCGGCCTTCGCCGGTTCCAGCCGCAAGCTGCGCAGCAGATCCACCGCCGCCGGCATGGCAAACTGCGCTGCACCCATGCCCGCCACAAACATTCCCCGCCGGATCCATCCGCTGTCCTCCATGGTCTTCAGCGCCGGATAAATCGTAGGAAATCCGCCGGGCACATTTTCGGCGACCGCGGTTTCGCGCATGATAATTCCATGCCGGAGCAAAAGTTGCTGCGCGATGTTCGCGCTCCACTGCGTTGGGGTGACCGCCGTTTCTCCCGCGCGCAACGCAATTCGCTGGGTCACCAGCGACCATCTGCCATCCATCAAGTCTCTACTCGGCGTGCGCAAACGCATCCGCCGCAAGAATTCCGGCGATCCCGGCCGCTCGTCGGCAAACTCGCGGCGACTTTGCGCGCCATGCGGCTCACGAGACGCTCGCAGATTCCGCACTGGATGCAAGGTGTCGTTGGTTACTCGCCCCGACCACACCAACTCCCACAGCGCATCGCGAGTTTCTCCGGGAAACCCGCCGCCGCACGCGGCGTGAATGGCCGCAAAAAAGGACGCGCCTTGCTGCTCCAGCACCTCGACAATCTTCTGCGCGCGCTCCGAAACCGCTGCGCTCAGACCACCAGCAACCACCACTCCAGACCCTGCGCCGCTCGGCGGCAGCAGGAGCGGCAACGACTGCGCCAGATACAGCGCGATCCGCCCATCGCGATCGCCAATCGGCTCCAATCCCGCCCAAATCACTTGGCCCGCCGACATCAGCGTATCCAAATCGCCCGGCCGGTATTCGGCAATGCGCGCGGGGAGCACTTCGCGCTCCAGCTCCGACGCCGGAATCGCGGCGCCCTGCAGCGCCTCGATCGCATCGAGTAGCGCGTCGACGCCGCGCCGCGGCGCCGTCACGCCTTGCCACCGTGCGGTGAACCGTGCGAACACGCGCTGTTCGACGGGCTCAATCTCCCGGCGCAGCCGCGCCAGGCTCTTCCGCCGGATCTGCTGCAATACTTCCGGATCGCACCACTCTCGGTGATGCCCGCCCGGACGGAATTCCCCTTCCAGCAATTTCCCGCGCCCGTGCAGCGCACGCAGGATCGGTTCGACCGCCGCTGCCTGCAAGCGATATCGCGCCGCGAGATCGGCCGTAGTGAACGGCCCATGCGTCCGCGCATACCGCCGGACGATCTCGGCCAGAGGTTCTTCTGCCGAGGCCAAAAAGATTTCTGCCAATCCTGGCGGCAGCGGAGTCCCCAACGCGTCGCGATAGCGAGACGCGTATTCCACGGGAAGGTATCGCGGATCGCCAGCGATGCGCACCCGTACCAGCCGCCGCGCATTGACCAGCCCTTCGACTACCGTCACGAAGCGAGAGTCCGAGGCCGAACCTGACGAGCTATCGTCCAGCGCAACCCGCGCCGCAAGCTCTGCTTCTGCCAGGTCGCCGAGTTTCAGCAACAAATCGTGAATCCCGTCTGCATGCCGAGCCTGATAGTCCGGATCGAGCGCCTGGAGCTTCGCCTCGACATCATTCAATGCCGCCGGATCGAGCAATTCGCGAAGATCGGTGTCGCCCAGCAGCTCCTGCAATTGCGATTGGTCGATCGAAAGCGCCTGCGCGCGCCGCTCCGCGAGCGGCGCATCGCCCTCGTAGATGTAGTTCGCGATGTAAGAGAACAGCAGCGACGCCGCAAACGGCGAAGGCTTGCTGGATTCCACCCGGGTCACCCGAATCGCCCCGCGCTGGATTTTCCCCAACAGCGCGGTCGCCGCGCGCAAATCGAACACATCGCGAATGCATTCGCGATATGTCTCCAGCAGAATCGGGAACGAGGGAAACCGCGCCGCCACCGCCAGCAAGTCCGCGGAGCGCTTCCGTTGCTGCCATAGCGGCGTGCGCAGCCCCGGACGTTTTTTGGGCAGCAGCAGCGCTCGCGCCGCGGCTTCCCGGAATTTCGCCGCGAAAAGCGAACTCGATCCCAACTGCCGCATCACCAGATCCTTGAATTCCCCCGGCGCCGGCAGCAACAAGTCGGTATCCACCGTTTCTTCGTTATCCGGCAGGCGAATCACGAAGCCATCATCCGTCCACATCGATTCCACTTCCCACCCGCGCTCGGTGCGCATCTTGCTGGTGACCGCCATGCACCACGGCACGTGCACGCGCGTGCCAAACGGAGTGAGTACGCACACCCGCCGGTCGCCCAATTCGTCGCGGCAAACCTCGATCACGATGTCTTCATCACTGGGCACGCGCTCGGTTGCCGCGGCTTGTTCCTCGAGATATCGCAGCAGATTTTCAGCGGCGTTCGAATCCAGCTTGTGTTCGTGCACCAGCTTGTTAAACGCTGCGGGCCGCGGCATGCGCAGCAGTTCTCGGACCAGCGCTCCGATCCGCTCGCCAAATTCCGACGGCCGCCCGGGGGCGTCTCCGTGCCAGAACGGCATTTTTCCGGGCTCGCCTGGCGCCGGAATCACCACCACCCGATCGCGAGTAATGTCCTGAATCCGCCAGGTGCTCGCGCCCAGAATGATGGTGTCGCCGTTGCGGCTCTCAAACACCATCTCCTCATCCAGCTCGCCCACTCGCGCGCCCCGAGTGGCATCCGCCAAAAACACGCCATACAGCCCGCGATCCGGAATCGTCCCGCCATTGATCACCGCCACCCGCCGAGCGCCTTGGCGGCTGGTCAAGCGATGCGCGATTCGATCCCAAGTCAACCGTGGACGCAGCTCCGCAAATTCATCCGATGGATATCGCCCTGAAAGCATGTCCAGCACGCCTTCAAACATCGTCCGCGTAAGCGAGGCGTACGGCGCGGCCCGGCGCACCACGTCGAAAAGCGACTGCACATCCCAATCCTCCAGCCCCACCATGGCCACAATTTGCTGCGCCAGCACATCGAGCGGATTTCGCGGATAACGTACCGACTCGATTCGCCCAGCGTTCATCGCCTGGGTGATCGCCGCGCAGGCCACCAGGTCCGCGCGATATTTCGGAAAAATTACCGCATTGCTCACCGCGCCCACGTGATGGCTGGCGCGCCCGACGCGCTGCATTCCCGTGGCCACCGAGGGCGGCGACTCGATTTGAATCACCAAATCGATCGCGCCCATATCGATTCCCAGCTCCAAGGAAGAAGTCGCCACCAGCCCGCGCAGCGTCCCCAGCTTCAGCCGATCCTCGATTTCCTTGCGCTGCTCCACCGCTACGCTGCCGTGATGCGCGCGAACCAAGGTCTCGCCCGCCAGCTCGTTGATGGCGCCAGAAATGCGCTCCGCCAGCCGCCGGTTATTCACAAAAATCAGCGTCGAGCGATGCGCTCGAATCAGTCCCAGCAACTTGGGATGGATGGCGCTCCAAATCGAATGCCTCGCTGGACCTTGCGACGCCGCCCCGCTCGGCAGGGTGTCCAACTCGTCCAGCCGCGCCATGTCTTCTACCGGAACTTCCACGCGCAGATCGAGTTTCTTAGGCTCGCTGGCATCGACGATGGTCACCCGCCGGTACGCAGGCGCAATATCAGTCGCTTCGGTGTCCGTTTCTGGCGCAGTTTCCAACTCATCGTCCCCCGATTTTGGGAGGGATGGATGTTTTGCCTCGGTTTGTTGAAGGGGGGTGTTCCACTCGTCGGCTTCACGTATGGGGTCTCTGACTTGCTCCGATGTTTGCAAATTTGCGGTCGGCACCGATATCTCGGAACCGCCTAAAAAGCGTGCTACCTCTTCCAGCGGGACGCTGCGTCGCGGAGAGACCGATGCGCTGCAACCGGCGCCCGCACAAATGCTCGAGCCGCTCGATCGAAAGCGCGAGATGCGAGCCGCGCTTGGTCGGCACCACCGCATGGATCTCATCGATGATCACCGTCTCTACCGAACACAACGCGTCTCGCACGTTGGCGGTCAGCATCAGATACAGCGATTCGGGAGTGGTAATGAGAATGTCGGCAGGGTGACGCGCGAATCGCCCACGCTCTCGCGCCGGCGTGTCGCCGGTGCGAACGTGAATCGAAGGCTCGCGATAGTCCACGCCCAAGCCGCTGCGCCGCCTGCGCGATTCCCACCAGCGGCGCGCGAAGGTTGCGATCGACGTCCACCGCCAGCGCTTTGATCGGCGATATATAGATCACCCGGCAGCGCTCCGCCTTTTCCGGCGGGGGCGCAAACATCAGGCGATCGATGCACCACAAAAATGCCGCCAGAGTCTTCCCGCTCCCGGTAGGAGCGAGGATCAGCGTGGAATCGCCGCGTGCGATCGCTTCCCAGCCGAGCACCTGGGCCCGAGTCGCGCCCGCGAAAACGGCGTCAAACCATTCGCGTACCGCCGGATGAAAAGGCGCCAATGCATACGCCGGCGCTGCCGCGCGATGGATGGGACGCTGCGGCCGACACTGCTTCGGAAATGGGTTTCTTCTTGGCCATACGCGGTAAATGTCCAGCAAAAACCAGGGAAGTTGACGCAGAAAATTAGATGCACAAACCGTGTTTACCGCACTATCGAAAGCTTAGACCAGCCTAGACCACTCCGCTCGCTCGCGCTGCGGAAATCTCCTCGTCCGAGAGGCCCACTTCCGCCAGAATCTCGTCCGTGTGCTCCCCCAATACAGGGGGCGGCAGCCGATAACTAACCGGCGTTCCGGACATCCTCATCGGATTCGCGATGCTCCGCGCCAAACCAATTCCCGGATGTTCGATCTCGACCACGACCCGCCGCGCGGACATCTGCGGATCGTTCAATGCCTCGGGCACCGACCGAATCGGTCCCGCCGGAATTTGGGCCGAACGAAATCTCCGAAGCCAATCCTCCGCCGTTCCGCGCTTCATGATTAATTCCAGCGACGGAATCAATTCCTCCCGATTCGCGATTCGCAATCGATTGCTGACGAACCGCCCATCGCGGCCGATCGTCTCCGCAATTCCCAACACCCCGCAAAAGCGCCCCCACAACGCCTCGGTTCCCACCGCCACAATAATGTACCGCCCATCGCTGGTAGCAAACAATTGATAAGGTACGATGCTCGGATGCGCATTTCCCAGTCGGGACGGTTCGACGCCCGCATTCAGGAAGCTGCTTCCAACGCTGGTCAGCCAACTCACCTGTGAATCCAGCAACGACATATCCAGCATCTGTCCGCGCCCGCTTTGGGCGCGGGCCAACAGCGCCGCCAGAATTCCCATCGCCGAAAAAATTCCGCAACTGATATCCGCGATCGGCACCGGATAGCGCACCGGCTCACCGTCAGGCTCACCGGTAAAACTCATTACCCCCGCTTCGCCCTGCGCGAGAATGTCGTATCCCGGACGCCCGGCATCCGGCCCATCTATTCCGTAGCCACTAATCGCGCAATAAATCAGGCGCGGGTTCGCTTTCGCCAGGCTTGGGTAGTCCAGCCCGCGTTTCGTCACCGATGCTTGCCCTGGCTGGTTGTGCAGAAAGATGTCGGCGCGCCCGATCAGCCGGTGCAAAATTTCCAGGCCCTGCGGAGAATTTATGTCCAGAGTAAGCGAACGCTTGTTGCGGTTGGCAGAGAGGAAATAGGTCGATTCGGTTCCGGCAAACGGCGGACCCCAGGTCCGCGACTGATCGCCCGTGCCGCGGCGTTCCACCTTGATCACATCAGCGCCCAGATCGCCGAGCAGCATCGCCGCATACGGCCCGGCCATTGCTTCCGTCCACTCGACGACGCGGACGCCATCCAGCACCTGCATGGCGTGGGTGTCCACGTTGCGTCTTCTTTCCCGGAAAATAAGCGACCCAGGCGCGCGCGCGCGTTTTTCAATGCGCGGCGAGCCGGGAAAAAATGCTTATCCCATGGTGGTGGTATGGTCCGGCTGGATCTTATACATCACCCGGACTTCGCCCGGCTGCCGGTACGGATATTTGTCCACGCCCATATATTTCTTGGCCATCTTGTCGATATGTGCGTCGGCGCCTTGCTCGGTGATTTCGACCACGCGCCCGCGGATTTCGAGATAGCGGTAGGGATTATCCGGATCGAACAGCGCCAGGGCCACGCGCGGGTCGCGCCGCACGTTGCGGTCCTTCTGCCGCCCCTTGGCCGAATTGACGATCACGTTTTTGCCGTCGTAATCGACCCATACCGGCGTCACTTGTGGTTGGCCGTCCGGCATCAGCGTGCCGAAATTGCCAAACGCCTTCTTGCTGAAAAGATCTTCGTATTTCTTCGGAATTTCTGCGCTCATCGTTGTCTTCTCCCTCTCGCCAACCATTGCAACCGGGCCATGCGCCCACGTGAATCAATATAACACGACCACTTCTGATCCTATGGACCCATCCAAAATTTGGAATCATCGTATAGTTTTTCGCAGCATCGCGCGGAAGGATATTTCTGGGAAACTCCTCCCCGATAGTTGTACAGTCGCTACGCAGCCGCGGCGTGCGGAAGCTGACCTCATTCGGAAGGGCAAGCGATGACAAAAGTCGAAGCAGTTATCCAGACCTCCAAACTCGACTCGGTGAAGGACGCCTTGCACGAAATCGGCGTCGAAGGCATGACCGTCCTCGAAGCGCGCGGCCACGGCCGCCAAAAGGGCCACACCGAATTTTATCGAGGCCGCGAATACACCGTCGACCTCATCCCCAAGATCAAGTTGGAGATGGTTTTGCCCGATGAACGCGTGGAAGCCGCCGTCCAAGCGATCGTCTCCGCCGCGCGCACCGGCAAAATCGGCGACGGCAAGATTTTCTTAACCAAAGTGGACGATGCCATCCGCATTCGCAACGACGAGCGCGGCGACATTGCCTTATAGCCGGGCGTTGCGTTTGCGACTGGTGGTGTTTAGCGCCCGATGCTAACGGTATAATCCTACATGGATTCTCAGGCCTCGCTGAGCCCGGATCTCCGCCAGCTCTACGCGGCGGAAACTGCGCGTATCCATGATGAATTCACGGCGAACGGCGATGGCCGCGCCGCCCTCTACTCTCGAAGTGCACTCATCGATTCCATCGCCATCCGACTTTGGCAGGAGTTAATCTCCCTGGACGTCGATGGCCCGATTAATTTTGCATTGGTGGCGTTAGGCGGCTACGGACGCCGATGGCTCTTCCCGTATTCCGACGTCGACCTGCTCTTCCTGCACAACGGCAAGGACGCTGACGAAGAAAAGCTGAAGCCCGCCATCCAGCGCTTCTCACAGGAATTCTGGGACCTGCGCCTGAAAATCAGCCCAACTACACGCAGCCTTTCCGAATGCGATCGCTTCGAACCTCATAACGTCGAATTTGCCATCTCTCTGCTCGATTGCCGGCGCGTTTGCGGCGACGCCAAACTCTTCGCCCGCCTGCACGACAACTTGATCCCCAAACTGGTGGCCCGCGAGTCGCAGCACATCGTCAAGAACCTGGTCGACCTCACCCGCAGCCGCCACGCCAAATTCGGCAGCACCGTATTTCATCTCGAGCCCAACGTCAAAGATGGCCCCGGAGGATTACGCGATTACAACGTCTCCGTTTGGCTCTCGCTGCTCGCGGTGATCGACAAGCTGCGCGCCTGGCCCGACCGCAACGCGTTGCTCCCGGTGGCCGCCCGTGAGCGCATGGAAGCCGCGCTCGATTTTCTGATGTCGGTTCGCTGCTTTCTGCACCTCCGCCATCAACGCGACGACAATACCCTTACCTGGTTGGCGCAGGAGGAAGCCGCCGTCCGCAAAATCGGCGCGCCCGACGGCGAAATCGAAAACCCGGAAGACTGGATGCGCATTTACTTCAACCACGCCCGCTTGATTCACCGGGTGTGCGCCCAGCTTTTAGAGGAAATTCCCACCAGCTGGCCGTCGCTTCCTCGCCAGTTTGAGAAAATTCGCGCGCGCCTCTCTAATGCCGAGTTTTCTGCCGCCGATGGGTTGCTCTCGCTGCGCCAGCCTTCCGGGATTCGCGATCCGGAAATGCTGCTCCGCGCGTTTCTTTTTCTTGCCCAGCACGGACTGCAATTCAGCACCGCCACCGAATACCAGATCGAGCAGGCGTTGCCCTCGGTGGCGGCGCTGCCTCCGCGCGGCGCCGAGTTGTGGCGTTTTCTGCAAGTAATGTTCCTCGAACCCCACGCGGCCGACGCACTTCGCGCCATGCAGGCGCTGCGCGTTCTCAATCTGTTTCTCCCGGAACTCCGCGGCATCGAGGCGCTGGTGGTCCGCGATTATTCCCACCGCTTCACGGTGGACGAGCACACTTTCACCGCTATCGAGAATCTTCACCTGCTCAATCAATCTCCGTCGAAATGGGACCAGCGCTACGCCGCTTTGCTCGATGAGCTGGAACGCCCGGAGCTTTTGTATCTGGCCGTTTTGTTGCATGACACCGGCAAGGGCTCCCGCGGCCAGGAGCACGTTGCCGCCAGCGTCGTGATCGCCGAAGAATGCCTGGAGCGGCTCGATCTCGACCCTCCCGACCGCGAGACCGTGCTGTTCCTCATTCGGCGCCATCTGGAGATGTCCGCGGCGCTTCGCCGCGATATTTTCGAGCCGGAAACCATTCGCGCATTTGCCGAAAAAGTGGAAACCCAGGAGCGTCTGAAAATGCTGTGCCTGCTCACCCACGCCGACGTCAAGGCGGTGAACCCCGAAGCGCTCACTCCATGGAAGGCCGAGAATATCTGGCAGATCTACATCGCCACCGCGAATTACCTCAACCGCACCGCCGACGAGCGGGTGCACGTGGAAGCCGGCGGCGAAAATCTGGCGCAACTTCGCAACCTCGCGCCACGCGCCGGAATGAAACTTAAGGGATTCCTGGAGGGGATGCCTCTGCGCTACCTGCGCACCCATTCCCCCGAAGAGGTGCTCGCGCATGTCGCCATGGCCGAGAACCTGAAGCAGGATCCGGTGCAGCTCAATCTGGGCCGCGGACGAAACTGGTACGAGCTTACCGTGGTCACTCCGGACCGGCCCTTACTCTTTGCCACCATGGCCGGAGCGCTGGCCGCTTGGGGAATGAACATCGTCAAGGCTGGCGCGTTCTCGAATCAGGCTGGAACGGTAGTCGATACGTTCTACTTCACCGATCGCTTTCGCACTCTCGAGCTCAACCTTCCGGAATGGGAGCGCTTCAAGCGCAGCGTCAGCGACGTCCTAACCGGCAATTCCAATCTCGATCGGATGCTGGCTGAACGCATCCGCGCCGAGAAAAAGACCCCCGCGAAAGTCCACGTGGACACCAAGATCTCCTTCGACGATACCTGCTCGACCCACAGTACCTTGATCGAAGTCATCGCCCAGGACCGCCCCGGCCTCCTCCACCGCATCGCCTCCCGCTTCGCCAGCGCCTCGTGCGATATCGAAATCGCGCTAATTGACACCGAAGGCCAAATGGCTATCGACGTCTTCTACCTCACCTCCGCCGGCGCCAAGTTAACCCCCGACCGCCAATCCCGCCTAATCCATATCCTCGTAGAAGATTTGAACCGGGACTAGGGCCCCGAAAGGGCCTTGTCGCCGAGGGTTATGGCGGATTTCGATTTTGGGTGTCGGGCGTTGAACGGGGAAGGGTTTCCACCGGAGCGATCCCTTCCATCTGGTTGGACCACCTGCTCGCCTCGCGCAGAGATGACGCTCACGATGCGAACGAGCGAGCACCGACGCATTTCAAAGGGATTTCAAAAACGGCAGGGAGCCAGTATACCCGCCCGTATCTTGCTGAAAACAGGACACAGAATTCAGCTGAACCCAGGCGTTTTTCATTTTTACAAACTACACTGCGAGGGTCCGGTAGGGACCTGGCAGCACAGTGCGTAGCATCTCGCGGCGCGGCGCAGAGAGGGAAATTGAACCTCGCCGTTCGGCGAACGAGCTCCCTGCGTTGGACTCTCGCAGATTTACCTTCTAGGCGTGGAAGGTTACTTCCTGACGCGGTTCAGTCTGCGCATCACCGCTGGAGTAGCCATAAGAATTGACACTCCTAGCGCCATAATGAAAAGAGCCATTATTTTCTGCAACATGCCGAAGTCTCCTCGTCTGCCGGGTAGCAAGATTTTTAACATGGCCCGGAAGGTGTAATGCACTTAGGTCGCCACGCATCGGCGCAAGACTTGAGCCAGGCGTGCGCGGAAAACGCTGAAGCGAGGGTACTTAGAAAAATATGGGAAATCTCAGGGTGCGAATATCAGAAAATGTTTTACCCGCGCCGGAATATCTGTTCTCAATGTGTGAGGATCACTGCCTTCGCATGTAACGCTGGCCTGAGGCGCTGACGGGTTCTACCCTCGGGCGTGACGAGTTCTGTCGGGGTCTAGCGTCCGGTGCAAACGGCTAGAGGTGGCTGCTGGTCGCGCGGAAACACGGCAAACCCAGCACAATCAGAGTTTATGGCCACATCCTCCCAACCCTTTGAGCGGCCCCGGGAATCCAGCAAGCAACCGCAACGTAACGGCCGGCACCACCCCAATCCGGCTTGGATAGAGTTGGACCGCGCACGCGAGCGGTGATAGCCTCAGCCGAAACCGTTCCTAGTTCCGCGCGCGAAAGGGCGCATCGCCTTCCCCATTCCGACGTGCCACAGCCGCAACAATCACCGGAGTCCTCCAGCAGCGTCGAATCGCAGACTATTTCTATCGTTCGCAAATTGCTGCTTGAGTTGGGGAGCGCTTCCGCGCTGCAAGAACTCGAACGCAATGGCCACAGCGCGCACCTTGAGCGCGAGTTGGGCTTGGGGAGCCTCGAGCGGGTAGAGCTGATGGTCCGTCTCGACGCCGCGTTTTCGGTGCGCCTGCCGGATGCCGTAGTCGGTGAATCCGAGACGGTGCGCGAATTAGTCGCTGCAGTCATCGATGCCCAATCCGCGCCCGCGCCTCTGCCGGGCGAAACCTCGCAAACCCGCTCCGCAGCAACCACCAACCCGGCTTTGACCGCCGTCGCCGCGCCCGGCCCTCCGCCCCGCTCGTCATTCGATCCGGCAACCGCGGAAACCCTCATCGAAATTCTTGGCGAGCGAGCCCGTGCCGAGCCCGATCGCGTGCACATCCATCTCTATGAAGAGGACAAAGTCCGCCCGATCACCTACGACGAACTTTTCGCGCGCGCCTCAAGCGTTGCCGCCTCGCTGCGCCGCCGCGGCCTCGAACCCGGCCGCTCGGTGGCGATGATGCTGCCGACCTCCGCTGAATTCTTTTTCGTCTTCGCCGGAATTCAACTGGCCGGCGGAGTTCCCGTGCCGATTTATCCGCCGGTGCGCTCCGACCGCATCGCGGAGTATGCCGCGCGCCAAGCGGGCATCTTGCGCAATGCCGAATCGCAATTTCTGGTCACTTTCCGCGAAGCCCACTCGATCGCGCTGCTAATGGAGCCGCAGGTTCCCTCGCTGCGGGAAGTAGTTCCTGCGGCGAAATTGGTGGACGCTCACGGCCCTCATCTTCCGCCAGAATCCGAGCGCCGTCCTGCGGCAACCTTTGGCAAACGCTCCTCCTCCGAGGTCGCCTTCCTGCAATACACCTCGGGATCCACCGGCGATCCCAAGGGCGTGGTGCTCACCCACGCAAATTTGCTGGCCAATATCCGCGCGATCGTTGCCGGCGTCGAACTCACCTCCGCGGACGTCGCGGTGAGTTGGCTGCCGCTGTATCACGATATGGGACTCATCGGAGCCTGGTTTACTCCGCTCTACGTGGGAATTCCGCTGGTAGTCATGTCGCCCCTGGCATTTCTCAGTCGGCCGGAGCGCTGGCTGTGGGCGGTGGCGCGTCACCGTGGCACCCTTACGCCCGCGCCCAATTTTGCTTACGAGCTTTGTGTGAAGCGAATCGCCGACGCCGATATCCAAGGCCTGGATCTAAGTTCCTTGCGCGCCATGCTCAACGGCGCCGAACCGGTTCGCCCGGAAACGCTGGAACGATTTACCGCTCGCTTCGCCCCCTACGGGCTGCGGCGCGAGATGCTGATGCCGGTGTACGGTCTGGCGGAAAATTCGCTGGCGATTTCCGCGCCGAGGATCGGCTCGGGTTACAAAATCGATCGGATCGACCGTTCGGTGTTCGAGAGCGAGGGTCGCGCGGTGCCGGTCGCCAGCGATTCGCCCGGGCTCGAATTCGTTTCGGCGGGCGCGCCGCTTTCCGGCGTGGAAGTGCGCATCGTGGACCGGCACGGCGCTACGGTCCCCGAGCGCGTCGAAGGCCGGTTGTGGTTTCGCAGCGCATCGGCCACCAGCGGTTACTATAAGAATCCGCAGGCGACCGCTGCGCTGATGCGCCCGGATTCGTTTCTCGACTCGGGCGATCGCGCCTATCTGGCCGCTTCGGAAATCTACATCACCGGCCGCGCCAAGGACGTCATCATCAAAGGCGGCCGCAATATTTATCCGCACGAGGTGGAGGAAATCGCCGGACACGTTCCCGGCGTTCGCACCGGCTGCGTGGTGGCCTTCGGTTTGCCGGATGCCGCGAGCGGCACCGAAAAACTGGTGGTGGCCGCCGAAATTCGCAATGCGTTGGACTCCGCGCGCATTTCGAGCGACATCACCCGCGTGGTCAGCGAGGCCATCGAAGTTCCTCCCGACCGAATCGAGCTCTTGCCTCCGCATTCCATTCCTAAAACGTCCAGTGGCAAGTTGCGGCGCTCCGATACCCGGCGGCTATTTATGGACGGCAAGCTCGGCCAAAAGACCCAGCCGGTATGGATGCAGGTGGGAAAACTGGTTGCACGCGGAGCGCTGCCACGAATGTCTGCTTGGCTGCGAAAAGGCTTTGCCCGCGCGGCAGAAATTATCTGGGGCGCGTACGCACTCTCGGCGATCGCAGCGCTATTCCTAGTGCTGTGGGTCTGTGTGCTGGTGGCGCCCTCTCGCCAGGCCGCCGCGCGGATTACCCGCGCCTTCGCGCGGTGGATGCTGCGGTGGGTGGGCATTCGAGTTGCGCTAAAAGGCGGCGACTTGCTGCGCGAAATAAATACTTCCGGGCCGTGGATCTTTGCGCCCAATCATTCCAGCTACCTCGATATTCTGGTGATCATGGCGCATGTGCCGGCCGGCGCCCACTTCGTCGCCAAGAGCGAAGTGGCTAAGTGGCCGATCATCGGACCGATCCTGGTCCGCGGCGGCCATTTGGCGTTCGACCGTCACGATCCCAAGGCTCGGGTGAAACAAGCAGTAGTGGTGGAAGATGCGCTGGACCACGGCGAATCCGTGGTGATATTTCCGGAGGGCACTTTCACCGAGGCCGCGGGCATTCGCCCGTTCCAGCTTGGAGCATTTAAGTCCGCGGTGGCTACCGGCCGCCCGGTCTGTCCGGTGGCGGTTCGCGGCGCGCGCGAAATTCTTCGCGACCAGACTTACATGCCACGTTTCGGCCGCGTCTCCATCGAGTTTGGCCCACTCGTTCTGCCGGAACCACTCGCAAAGGCCGGAGCCACAAAGCCCGGCGCAACATCGGCCACCAAGAGCGCCGAAAGCGACTGGCAGAAAATCGTGCGGCTCCGCGACGCCACCCGCGAGATCATCGCGAACCACGCCGATGAACCTTTGCTCTAGTGAGTCTTGGCCCGTTCGATGGAAGCCGGGCTTACCGCGGTTGCCAAATGTTCGAGGCAACTCGTAGCAACAAGTTGGTAGTGGATCTTGCGCCGGCAAGTGACTGCACGCATGGCGAGAGAGTCACAGAACGCCAGGTCGATTCCACGCAGGTCCACGCGTCCATTGGAAGGAACCAAGAATTCCTTATACGTATGGCGCCTCCCGATTGCCGGGGCCAGCAGGCCTCGCGCCGTCTTCAGCAGACTCTCACTTACCGACACCGTGGCGATGACCGACGCTTTCTTCAAGCTACCGATTAGCTCGATGTGCTCGTCTGCGCCGGAGAACGCAATCGGAACGGAGGGCCGACTCTGGGGAACCAGAGGCCTCAACACTTCGATGATGTGATTCGGGGCGAACACCTGCGAGCCGACCGCCAAATCCGGCTCTGCCGCAAACTCTTTGGGCGAGCAACTCTCCACGGTACCAGCCAGTTTTTCTTGAACCTCCTGGCACATGATCGCGCGGAGGCCGGGCTCGTCCTCAACGATCAGAACGTGATCAGGCGGCTGCGCCAGGAGGCGGTCGCGCACTCGCTCGGTGAGCGCTTGCAGTGAATAGCCCATCTGTTTGGCGCGTTGAATAGTTTCGTTGATGAACTCGTCGATGTTGGCGGGTGACGCCGGGCGAGAATCTGCACGGGCGCCCACAACGAGTCTGCTGCCGGGCCGTCGCGTCAACCACTCACGGCGCACCAGATCTTGATAGGCTTCGCTGACCGTGTTGTGGTGGACTTTCGCCGTTCGGGCCAAAGCCCTCACGCTGGGTAGACGTTGCCCCGCCTGAAGTTCTCCGGTAGTGATCAGGAAGACGAGCTGCTCCGCGAGCTGTTGCCACAGCGGAACTTCGCTGTTCTTGCTCAGTGAGATCTGCATCGGCGGCGGCGCAATTCTACATCGTTTGGCCTTCGCGGATGTCCGAAACCCGGTGGCAAGAGCTCCTCGCGGAAGCGGGCAACGTTGGACGCAAGAAATGGTCGATTGTGACAGCGAGAGGAACCGTCACCCACTTCGTTGTTAGCATCGATTTGCCCGCATAACCTCTAGTGCGTTGGATCTTGGTACCGCACTTAATCGAAAAGGCGGAGGTGAAGAGATGACGCCGTTGGCAATCATCGTTGTGGGGACATTCGTATTTTTCATTGCAGAACGCGTGCTGCCCGGGCGGGAACTGCCGGAAGCTCCCGGGTGGTATGCCCGCGCAGCGTTCCTGAATACGTGCCAAGTGGGCATCGTTCTGCTCGCCGGCGTCGCGTCGAACCGCTGGCTGCAGCGTTGGTCGGTGTTCCACATTTCGCAAGCGATGCCTCCTGTGGCGCAGGGCTTGTTGGGATGGTTTATCGGCACTTTCGTATTTTACTGGTGGCATCGCGCACGCCACGATTCCAACTTCCTGTGGCGCGTTTGTCACCAGATTCATCACAGTCCCAGCCGAATCGAGATACTAACGGCGTTTTACAAGCACCCGGTCGAAATAGCTGCCGACTCCCTGCTTGCCAGCGCGCTGCTGTTCTCCCTGTTCGGCGCATCCCTGGCGGGGAGCGCGTGGTTCAACGTCTTTGCGGTGATGGGCGAGTATTTCTATCACAGCAACTTGCGCACTCCGCGGTGGATGGGCTACTTCATTCAACGGCCCGAACATCATTCCATTCACCATCAGTTAGAACTTCACGGATTCAACTACGGAGATATCACCTGGTGGGACCGGCTGTTTGGCACGTTTCGAGAGGCCGAGGAATTCGCTCCACAGTGCGGATTCCCTAAAGGGCACGAGAAGCATTTGGGACGCATGCTTCTCTTTGGTGACGGCTACTAGTTATGGATTACGAAATTAAGCCCACACGCCAAAACAGAATGTGCCGCGTCTGCCTTCGCACCGCTTATTGTATTGGCGGGTTGATCCTTACGGCGGCGGTGATCTCGGCGCTTGTGGGTTACGCGATCGGCCCGAGCATTGTGCATCCGATGAACTTGAATCCCAACCGCGCAGCACAGGTCGAGGAGATGTTGGGGCGTAGGGCGACCGCCCGGGAGGACTTCTCGGTGCGCGCTGCCGATGGAGCCGAGTTGCGCGGATGGAAGGTGCGGGCGCGATCGCCAAATGGCAATTGGATAATTCTGTTTCACGGGGTCTCGGATAATCGCAGCGGAGTTCTGGGGTATGCGGAACTGCTGCTGCGGCACGGTTACAACGTGGTGATGATGGATTCGCGGGCTCACGGGGAGAGCACCGGCGATATGGCCACCTATGGCTGGAAGGAACGCTACGACACCGTTGTAACTACCGACGGACTGTATTCCACGGAAACGGTGACTCACCTGGGAGCGATGGGGGTGTCGATGGGCGCAGCGATCGCGCTGCAATCCGCCGCGGTTGATCCGCGAATCGAGGCGGTGGTAGCCGAAGATCCATTCGCGGACTTGCACGAAGTGTTGTACGACTACGCAGGATTGCGCTTCAGTCCGCTGCTGGGGAAGACGCTCTTTCGTCCGGCCACAATATTGGCCATCGATGCGATCGAAAATGTGGGCGGATTTTCTGCTGCTGATGTCTCTCCGGTTCGAGCCGTAACCACGCGGCCCTTTCCAATACTGTTAATTTGCGGCACTCGCGATCGCACCATCCCATGCCGCCACGCCAAACGGATCTATTAAGCTGCAACCGGACGCAAGGAACTGTGGATTGTGGAGGGAGCGGAGCACGCGTCCGCTCTGGGCTGTGCTCCGGATGAGTATGAGAATCGAGTCATTGGCTTTTTCTCCGGAGTCTTCGCGGATTATGGCGCACCGGCGAGCAAGCCGTACAGTTCGACCGCACCTCTAACGCCAAAGTAGACGCGCCCGTTAACGACCACCGGGATCACAAAACGCGTCCCCATCTGCGCGCGGTCTCGCTTACTGTTTTGTTCCGAGCTGTAGATTGGTTGACCGAGCTTGTTTGCGTCGAAGGCATAGAGCACTGCGGGCTGGTCCGGGCCGTTCCACGTCTTGGTCGCTACTGCCCATACGATGGCGTCGTTGCCGCCGTTCGCGGAAACCGATGGCGTGGCGCCGGGATTCGCGAACTTGGTCGCGGACGATGAATTCAGTTTCAACCGACCATTTAAAATTGAGTAGTCGCGCAGGTAATCGTTGTCGCAGGCGAAGAACACATGATGGTTCCAGTAGGCCATCGCACCGTAACCGCCTCCGGACATCTCAATCCGTTGCAGGACCGCATCGCCGTCCGGATGAAATGTTCCCATTGCCTCGCGGTCGATCACATAGATCATCGCGCCCTTGCCGGGCTGCAATAGTATGTGCCGATAACGCCCCGGCTGGTCCGGCAACAGCAGCGGGCCGCTGGAGCCCAGGTCGGCATCCCGGTCATTCAATCGGGCCTGATCGTAGGGGGTAAAGTAGTCACGGATTATCAGCGAATTGCCTTCCATGGCCAGCTGGAGTACCGAGTCGCCATAATCCCGGCCGCCCGAGCCCGCGTCGAAGGTGCCGTTCCCGGTAGGCACGTAGACATTGCCGCCACGGTCGGCACCCGGACCGGTGTCGCTCGCCCAGATGCCGCCTTCGCTGCCGTCCGGGGTCACATTCAAAACGGCCTTCTGCGCCAGCGTTTCGGCGTCGTAGGCCATCACCCATCCGTGGTAGGGATTCACATCGCACGACGAAGCCCAGGTGAGATACACAACGTTGTTCACGAGCAGCAGCGAGGCGCGCGGATTCTGGCGCAAGGCATCGAAACGCAGTTGCCCGTTCGCACTGCCATCTCCTCTGCCGGGCACCGACGCGGAGATTAGCTTGGGCCCGCCAAATTTCTCCACACCGGTAGTGATCGCCAGCGCGTGCAAATGCTGAAAATATTCATTGCTCCCGGACGAATGCTCGATCATCGTTCGTGCCAGCACATACGGCGTGCCAGTCTTCAGATCGATGACTGGCGTGGAAGTGATTCCCACCTCCGGCTGGATGAATGGGCACGCCACATCTCTCTCGGGAACGGGAGTGACCTTGCGCTGGCGATCCAGGAAACTGACGTGCCATAGCGGCGCGTCGTTGGGACGGTCCGCGTCGAACGCAAAGACGCTGTCGTGCTCGGTAGCGACAAAGAGCACATCATGGATCCCCTTTTCAGGAATCTCGACCCCGGGGACCAACAATGGCTGCGCGTAGACCGCCCCATCCACTTTGAACGCCCCCAGTTTGCCGAACTGGCTGACATTCACGTTCTTTGGAGTTAGGGTTCTCTCCTTCAGCGTGGCGCCAGTGCGCAGGTTGTCGTATTGCGAGGTAGTTACTTGACCGGCCGCAGTTATCACCGACACGGCCAACCCGAGGACGATGTACGCGGCGGCTAGCGGTGGTTTCATTGGACCTCCCCCGGTGAACGCCGCCTCTTGCGGTCAGTCAGGCCGGGGTGCGTCCTTTATGGTTGAGACATGGCCGAGGCGCAACAGAGCAACAGAAACGGAGAATTGTCGAGATGGCGCGCCATATGAACAGTGGACACCACACGCCAAGATTCGGTTCCCAACAAGATGCACTTGTGCGATGTCTGTTTGGGGTCTGGGGATTTTCCGCTAAGAGTGGCGGCGCTATGAGGCCTGCGGAATCCGAGATTGAGTAAAAAAAGGGAACACCCTGGGTGATTTTGGTGCCCGAAAGAGGACTCGAACCTCCACTCCCTTGCGAGAACCAGCTCCTGAAGCTGGCGCGTCTGCCAATTCCGCCATTCGGGCACTACCGGCAGCCCGCAGCAGGTGAAACAACACGCTGTGGGACAAATTGCATCTCGATTCTGCCGCTCGCTGCCCGCTTTGTCAACGCGGACGGCGCGAACACCACGCGCGCCATGTGGCGGGGAAAACGCGGCTCCGATTGCGGGAATCCCTTCGGCGACGCTACTTGAACATCGCCTGGAAGCGGGTGCGGCCGCGTAAAGAATCGAGGTCAGAATCATTCTCCGCCCAATTCTTGTACCAGGCCCCGTGGGTGAGCACCTTTTCGAGGCAGTCCATTGATTCTTCAAGCCGTCCGGCAATGGCGTAGGCGCAGGCCACGTTATAGAGAATCGAAGACTCTTCGGGATCAATCGCGAGCGCCCGCCGGGCCCAATCGAAACTTTGTTCGTGCTTCCCCATACGCGCCAGCACCACCGCGCCCAAGTAGAGCGCCCGCGGATCATCGGGGTGCAGTTCGGCGTGCCGCTCCGACAAATGCAAGGCACGCTCCCGTACCGCCGCGGCCTTTTCGGGATTGCCCAACCCATAGTAAACAGTCGAAAGCAGGCTCGGTGCTTGGTAGTCATCGGGATTTACGCGACAGGCCTGCTCGTAAAGCTCCGCCGCCTCCACTAACATTCCTTCCTGGAAGCAGGCCCGCGCGTAGAAGTAATAAGCCTCGAAGAGCTTCGGATTGAGCCGGATGGCGGTCTCGAATTCCGCGCGGGCCCCTTGGAAATTCTTACTCAGAGCCAGAGCGAGTCCACGCGAGGCATGCGCCTCGGCCAACTCCGGATCCAGTTCCAGAGCCTTACGCGCCGCTGCATCCGCCTCGTTTAGGTTGTCTTCGCTGCTCTCATAGTAGGTGTATATAATCGAACAGCAATCCGCTACTCCCGCGTAGGCGCGGGCGTATCCCGGATCAATCACGATGGCGCGAGCGAACATCTGCCTGGCAAAGTCAAAACTCTTGCGCCGCCATTGATAGAAATACTGCCGCCCCCGCAGATAATAGTCGTAAGCCTGCGCGCTCTCGGTGGGCCTGCGGGCAATCGCCTTTTCTTCCTGCGGCGAAAGCTTGATGCGCAGGGCCTGGCTGATGTTGCGGGCGATCTCGTCCTGTACCTCGAAGACATCCTTCAACTCGCGGTCGTAGCGTTCTGCCCAGATGGAATGGCCCGAGTGGGTCTGGACGAGTTGGGCGGTGATGCGCAGGCGGTTACCGGCACGGCGCAAGCTTCCGGTGAGCACGCAGGCGGCATTCAGTTCGCGCCCCACCTGCGGTCCAGTGATCGGTTTGTCGCGGTACGCATAGACGGCGGCACGCGGGAAGACCTGCAACTCGGTGATCTTGGAAAGCTCGGTGATGATGTCTTCGGTCATTCCGTCCCGGAAGTATTCGTCGTCCTTCGACGCGCTGAGGTTCTCGAAGTACAGAACCGCCACCGATTTTTCGGCAGCTGGCACCGAGGCCACTTTCCCAGGGACGGCCGCCTCGGCCTTTGATTCGGTTATCCGGCCGGCAGAATCGCGGTCGCGCTTGATCCGCTTCAGGTCGGTCCTGATGTCCGACCCAGCCTGATAGCGCATATCGGGGTCCTTCTCGAGCGCCTTGCCGATTACTCTTTCCAGCTCCCCAGGCACTTCCGGATTGAGCCGAGCCAGTGGCTTCGGCACGCCGTGGAGAATCGAATCAAAGATGGAAGCGGAAGTGTCGCCACCAAAAGCAAGCTTGCCGGTAGCCATCTCGTAGAGCACCGCGCCGAATGAGAACAGGTCGGTGCGCGCGTCAAGATCCTTGCCCAGCGCCTGCTCGGGCGACATGTAAGCCACCGTGCCCATGGCCGTGCCCGGGCTGGTCGAGAAGCTCCGGACCGAGAGCCGCGGTCTTCTGAGCCGAGACCGCTGAGTCGGAGCCCCTTGGCTGGCTTGTGGGCGCGATCTTGGCGAGTCCAAAATCGAGGATTTTGGGCTGGCCGCGTTGGGTGACGAAGATGTTGGCCGGCTTGATGTCCCGATGGACGATGCCGTGAGTGTGCGCGGCGGCCAGGGCATCGGCGATTTCGATGCCCAGCTGGAGAATCTGATCGATGGCCAGGGACCGCCCGCTGATCAGGTGCTTCAGGGTCTGGCCATCCAGCAACTCCATCACGATGAAATGGCCGGCCGTCGTGTTCGCCGATGTCGTAAATCGTGCAGATATTCGGGTGGTTGAGCGCCGAAGCCGCGCGGGCCTCCCGATGGAATCGTTCCAGGGTCTGGCGGTCGGTGGGAATGTCGTCCGGAAGGAACTTCAGGGCTACGTTTCGGCCGAGCCGGGTGTCTTCGGCTTGGTAGACGACGCCCATACCACCGCCGCCCAGCTTTTCGAGGACACGGTAGTGGGAGAAAGTTTGGCCGATCATGAGACGAGAACTCCTCTGTGAACGCGAATGCTATCGTTTGGCCGGAAGCAAGTCAATGAGGGTACCGGAGCGTATGTCGCGGACTGGTTGGGTGTCGCTGCTCCGACAATGTAAGAGCGCTCGGCCAATCAGATGGAGGCTTTCGGGCAAGCCAAGGGGAAGAGAAATCGGCTCCGCCTGCGAAGGCCGGAGCCGACTCCCCCAATTACGGCAGGTGGCGATGCCGCGGAAAGCTACGGCTTTTCCTTCTTGTCGTCCGCGGCGGGTTTGGCGGCGGGCGTCTTGGCTACTTTCGGCTTCCAGAAGTCTGGGTCGGCCTTGATCCATGCGTCGTCTGGGTAGCTCATGCTCGGGCTGAAGGCGAAGAGTTGATGCTGGACGGAATCGACTGCGATGCTGATTTCCTCTTGGAGTTTTTTCATGCCGTCTTCGCCCATGGCGGCGACGAATTGCTTGTCGTTCTCGAAGCCCCGGTCGACTTCGGCAAGTGACGCACGCGAGGTGAGCACAATATACGTGTCACCGTCGCCGCCGTATAACAGCTCGTAAGCGCCCCAATGCGCATCGGGCACAGACTTCTCATAGCCGGCCTTAACCGCTTTGACCAGCTCGTTCCATTCGTGTCCGTGACCTGGGCGCACATGGTAAGAGCTGATTTCCATGAAACGCATGTGCGACATGTCGGACTTGGGGCGCAGGCTTAGGTCGTCGCGGCGGATCCATACACTCTGGTCGGTCTCGTCGAGCAAATCGCCGTCGACTTGGCTGGCGTGGTCCAACGCGGCCGAGAAAGCGGCGTTCTTCTCCGTGGCCTGGCCGTCCTTTTCCCAGGCTTCCAGTGAATCGTAGCGGGTGAGGAATAGGGCGCGTGATTTGCCCGAAAGTGACGAAAGGGCGAAGTAGTGGGTCGGCCACTTGGCACGGGCCATGGCCTGAATGAATAGGCTTTCCGTTTTTTCATGCGCCGCGCCCGATTTGCCGGGCTTGGTATATTCGCGCATGATCTCCAGTATCTTGGGCAAGGCCGGGGCGTCCTGAGCCAAAGTCACGCCACTACAGCCAACAGCGAGCAACACTGCCAATACGGGCCGGGTAAATTTGAGCATGTGTGCAAACCTCCTGATTTGCAATGGAACGCAACATAGAAGAAGGATCGAGATGCAACCAGTGGATCAAGCAACAGGCAATCCGGCGGCAGCCTATCCGAGGGCAAGCTTTGAGTCAAGCGCCGGCCGGGCAGTGTTGAAGGCAGTACGGACGTTCTTGCTCGGGTGCGAACCGGGGCCCCCGGCCGGTGAATGGCTAAGTGCCAGCAAATGTGGGGGAAACTCGGCCATGAGCGTACCGGTGAGTAAAGATTCGGAGCCGGGAGGGTTGTATCTTACGACACCCATGCAATTTACGTCTATTTGCGGACTTGACCCTGCCCGCACCCCTTATATACTTTTTGCGCGCATTGCACCCCGCGGCCGTGACCCTCTCAAACGATATTTTGCGGCCTTAGCGGGGACGGAGAAGTCTCGATGCTGCACACTCTATTCGTTTTGCTGGCGTCTCTGTGGGGAGTGATTACCGCCACCCTGGTCTGCCTGATTATTTATCGCGGCACACTGGTTGGCCACGAGGATGACCAGATGTTTCTGGACGGCGCGGTGCAGTCGATCGCCGACGAACAGAAGGAAGTTGTCGACCGCATCGACCACCTGGCCACACCGATCCGCTCGCTTTGGGTATTGTCCGGCATTTTGCTGATTGCCGCGGGCGGGCTGTGGCTGTACCTCGGCTTCCAGAGCTTCTGAGCTTTCCGCCCTCCCGGCTATTGGCTGGGGCCGGTGTTCGGTGCGGGTCCCGGCGGAGCTCCCGGCGTTGCGCTGGGCGCGGCTGCCGCGGGGGCCTCATCGCAAATCTCCGATGTGTGATTGTGGACGATCAGCCAGTGATCGCCGGTTTTTGAAAACACCAAAGTAGTTTGTCCATGCACCACGCTGGTCCGCTGGTGATCCACGGTGCCATAAAATTCCCACTGATACATCGCCCAGGCCATATCCCCGCGACTGCGAATAACCGTATTCCGCCGAACGAACTGCATTTCCTGGATGCGCGCGTGCATCTTCTGGTACGCCGCTAGGTAATTTGCCCAGCCGACGATCGGCGGTTCGTAGGTTCCGGCCACCACGGTGACGCCGTCATCGTAATACTTGTGCATCGCATCGACGTCGCCCACCTGCCAGGCGCCCAGCATCTCTCCGATGTTGTGATCGATTTCGTCGGGCGCCGGTACCGGAGGCATCGGCAAGCTCGAACCATCCTCCTTGCCGGCGTTCTTATTTTTTTTCTGCGCGAAGGCGGGCGCTGAAAACAGACCCAAGATCATCCCAATGGCGAGCCAGCGGATCGCTCTGCCGCTCGTTCGACTGATATTCATTTCTCCCCCTGCGCTTCGTTCGCGAGAATAGCACGCCCGTTCGCACGGGGCGCAGAAAAGCAATGGCCACGACCGAAGCTCTCGCCCATCCGGAAGTGCGGTTCGTTGCACCGCTTGGCGAACTGGATTTCGAGGTTAGGCCGGGTTTATGTCTCGGGCTACGCGAAAACCGTAATCGGCGTATTGGAATTCGGGAGGGATGCTGGAACGTGCGGCGCAGCGGGAGACTTTGATGGCGTGGCGCCACGACCCGCCGCGGGAAGCGCGTCGCGAACTGGACGCCGGCCCCTGCGGATTGGATTCCGGCGAAGATCGGTAGTAATCGGCGGCATACCAATCCGCACACCATTCGTGCACGTTGTCGCCGATATCGAAAAGCCCAAACGGATTGGGCGCGTAACGCCCTACCGACTCCGGGCCATTCTTCCAGCGCCGTGCGTAGTCTGGAACCGTTTCCGGCGGTGCATTTCCCCAGGGATAGAGTTGGTTTTCGATTCCGCCGCGCGCGGCGCGTTCCCATTCCGCTTCGGTGGGTAGGCGGTAATGATGGCTGGTCGTTTGCGAAAGCCATTCACAGTATTTCACGGCGTCAAACCACGACGGGGCGATCACCGGATGATCGGGGAGATCGAAATTCGGCTGGTTCCAGTTTAGAGGGTTCGGATGGCCGGTGGCCGCGAGAAATCGCGCGTACTCCGCGTTCGTGGTCTGGTGTGCTGCCATCTCCAAGGCGTCGACCCACACCCGATGAACGGGCTTTTCGTCGTCGCGCCCAGTTTCACATCCCATGTGAAACCATCCTTCCGGGATACGCACCATGGCCGGCTGAGGTTCGGGCTCGCGCCCAGGCGTGGTGACGGAATCTTCTCGAGCGGGTTGCGGCTGCGGCAGCGCGCGATGTGTTTCAGCAGACCCCGTAAGACTCTCCGTTGGGTTGCGCGAGCTAATTCTTGGCGGCGTGCAGCCGCGCCTGGCTGATCAGGTTGACGAACAGCCGATACGCCCCCGGGATGCCCGCGGGCAACTCCCGGAAAAACGAGAGGCCGGTATAAATGTAGACGCCCTTGCCGTCAACCGCGCTGACCAGCCCGCCGGTCACTTCCGGCTCGCCGAAATCCTTCAACCCGAGAACCGCCTTATAACGCGGATCCCATTCGTTCCAGAAATAAAGGCCGCGTTCCTGCACCCAATTGTTGAAATCCTGTGAAGTGATCTGGTTGGGATAATTCAGCAGCGGGCTCTCCGGCAGCAGGAAACGAACCGGGGAGTTCGGGTCGGTGACCCGCACGGCATGCTCGCCCATGGATGCCGGGAAAGGCGGGAAAGATTTTTGCCACGCGAAATCGCGCTCGTATTGCACGACCAGCGTCCCGCCATGCTCGACGTAATCCATCAGCCGGGAATTCGAGCGAACCGCGTCGGGGCGCAATTCGTATCCGCGGATGCCAACGATGATCGCGTCATAGTGGCTCAAGTCGTCGAATGCCAAAGCCACTTCGTCGAGCAGATCCACGCGAATTCCGAGTTGGCGAAGCGTTTCGGGTATCGGGTCAGTTCCCGCGGTGATGTAGCCGATGTGCAGGTGGTCGGGGACCTCCAAATCGAGAACGTCGACGCTGGCATCGACCGGTTCGCTCCAGTGCAGCGTGGGACGCGAAGGCAACGGCTCCCAAGAAACGCGAAAATCTCGATCGCCCACGCGCGCCAAAGGCTTCAACGGATACGAGCCCGGCTTGGGGTGGGGCGGCAGCGCGAGATCGAAGCGGACCAATTGATCGCTGGACGGGGGAATTTCGAGCGCGGAAATCCTCGCTAAGCTCCATCCTTGTGGAACGTCCATGCCCACCGAAACCGAAGCGCTGTGGGTGCCGTGATTGCGGACGCGCGCCAGCAGCTCGATGTGTTTCGCTTCGCTTCCGGCAGCGGCGCTCGCTGGGAGCATCACATGGCGCGGTTCCACCGAAAGAGAAATGGCGGGGACCAATTCGAGCGGATAAGTATCGACGTTGGTGGACGTGGCGACTACCGCCACCGCCGGCTGGCGGGTCTGCAGCTCGTATCCATCGACGCTGATTTGTATCGGCACCTGCACCAGCGGAGGCGGCCAAGGCAAGATCACGTCACCCGGTGCAGCGGGCAGCACGGCATCGCCGGGAACGCTCACCGTGTACTTGCAGCAATTTTCGCCGGCGCTCTTCGCGCCATCCAGCGTCGCACTCCAACCCTTGGGCATCAGCGGGCCGGATGGCGCCACACTCCATTTCACCGGCACCGCGGGAGTACCGGCGGCATCGACGTTGAGCGAAAAACTCTCGCCAGCCACCACTTCGTTGCGTTCGGCGCGGACCCGCAGCGGCAACGCGATTACTTGCTCGAGCGCGAGATCGATGCGGTCGCGCACCCGGGCGAGCTCCCAAGCTGCCGCGCTGGCCTGGTCCCCGGATTGTCCGGTGAGTCCCTTCCGCAGTTCTTGGATTTGCAGGGCGGCCTGCGCGAGCTTGGCAGCAGCGGCGGCGCGATCGAGCGCGAGTTCCAATTGGCGAGCCTCGCCCAATAGCTGGTCGATGGATTGCAGCGCCGGCCGCAATGCGCCTTCCAGCGTGGGGTAGCGGTGCGCAAGATCGGGCAGCGTAGTGGCCAGGACGTTGCGGTGGAGCGATGTGTTGGTCGCGCCCCCGGAAGTTTTCGGCTCGACGATCAGGTATTGCGGTCGGCGAAAGAACGGAGATTCCGCGAACATGGTGACGCCCTGCGAGCGATGGTAGACCAGGCTCTCGCGGCCCATCTCGTTGTAGCTTTTGCCCCAGACCGGGGAAACGTCGTTCAGCGGCACCCGATATCCGGATGGTGTTTCATCGCGCTCACTGTCCAGAACCAGGGAAACGGTCCACGGCGAAAGCCCTTCCTGAATCTGATTCGGGAACTTATTCTTGTCGGCCGCGGCGACTACCGCTTGCGGAGTCAATATTCCGCTGGCTTGATGCTGCCCGTGCCCCCAATGCACACCGCCCCAGCCGTTGATGACGATGTCCGGGCGGAAAGTGCGAATCACCCGCACCATATCTTCCAGGGGAACGTCGCCCCAAATGGTAAGGGTTTGGTCGGGGCTTTTCGAAAATCCAAAATCCGGAGCGCGGGAGAAAAATTGGGTGACCCCGTTGTGGTGGCTGGCGCCGAGCAATTCCTCGGTGCGCAGCATGCCCAGTTGCGCGCCTTGTTCTGGACCGATCGCGTTTTGGCCGCCCTGGCCACGGGTGAGAGTCATCAGCGCAACGTCAGCGTCCAGTCCACGAGACAAGTAGACCAGCAGGGAGGAGGCCTCGTCGTCCGGATGCGCGGTGATAAACAGAATGCGTGTGGTGACTCGAGCTTTGTCGATTGCCTCCACACTTTCGGAGAGTGATTGGGCCGAGAGTCGCGCCGGCGCGCCGAGTGCGCCGAGCGCGAGCATAGCGATCACCGCGGCTCGCGTCGAGAATATCGGGCGCGCGAAATCGAACTTGCTGCCAGGGTCAAGCAAACGGCCGGCGATCTTCAAGTAGGGGACCTTTACGTTGGAAAACTTCAAGCCGAAACCTCCTCAAACGGCCACAGGTGTTGCACTTTCGCGCGACCCATGTAAACCAGGAATCCCGCTGCCATCGCGCCCAAAGATGACAGCACGGGGATCAGGCCCGTGGAAATGAAAATCCCTGCCCACCCGATCATAGCGATTACCACCGGCAGAGGATAGAACCACATCTGGAAAGGCATGGCCAGTGTGCCTTTGCGCCGCAAGCGCACCAGCGCGATGGCCTGGCCGATGAATTGGATGAGGCAACGCATCGCCAGGATGGCGCGAATTACCGCAAACAGCTTGAAAAACAGGCAAATCACAAATGCCGCCGCACCCAGCGCGAGCAAGGAAACGTACGGGAATTGCTTGGTGGGGTGCACACGCCCGAATACCGAAAAGAAATTACCGTCGATGGCCGCGGCGTACGGGATGCGCGAATAGCCCACCGTGGCACCGAAGAGCGATCCAAATGCGATAAACAGGATCAGAAAGGTGATTAGCGCTCCCCAGTGCGCACCGTAGGCGCGCTCGATGAACAGGCTGGCAACGAATTGCGATTTCTGCGCCTCCTGCCAGGGCACCACGCTCAGAATGCTGGTCTGCAACGCCAGATACAGCGCGCCAATCCCAATGATCGAAATGAAAATCGCGCGCGGGATATTGCGCTCGGGATTCTTCATTTCGCCGCCCAGATGGCAAACGTTGTAGTAGCCCAGATAGCTGTACACCGTCTGCACCGAGGCGTGCCCCAGGCCCGCAAAGAACAGCCACGAAAGGGTCCAGCCGCCCGCGGGAACCGCGAGGAGTTTGAAATTGAAGTGCGTGGCGCCGCCCCAAATCAACCACAGCAGCGTGCCGATCACCACCACCCAGATCGCTACCGACATTTTGCCAATTACCTCGATGCGGCGGTACAGCAGCGCGACGATCAACAGCACGATTACGCAGGCAATCACTGGGTTAAAGGTTTTGTCCAACCACAGGGGCATGGTGCCAACCCCACTCCACTTGCCCATGAAATATCGCGAGTAGCCAGCAAAGCCCAGCGCCCCCGAGGCAATCACCAGCGGCGCCTGAAACAGGGTTTGCCAGATGTACATGAACGACATCAACCGCCCCCAGCCCTCCCGGCCGTAGCCCTCCCGCAGAAAAACGTAGCTGCCGCCTGCCTCGGGCATCGCCGCCCCCAGCTCTGCCCAGATGCACCCGTCGAAGAGCGCCAGCAGCGCGCCGGCCAACCATGCCAGCAGGCATTGCGGGCCGCCCATGGACTGAATCACGAACGGGATCACCACGAATGGACCGATGCCCACCATATAAATCATGTTGAGCGAGGTCGCTTGGACCAATCCGAGGCCTCGTACCAGCGATTTGGGCTGCGTGGGCTGGGTCATTGGGTGGTCGCGGTGCTGTTCCGGCCTGCCGCTCTTCGGGACACCGAGGGCGCCATGAAGGGATTCAAGAGTATCAAAAGTCGGGAGACACGGCCCGTCGAAATCTTGCGTCGGCTGGGGCGCCGATTGGGCTACCATCCAGCCCATGCTCGAACTCGGAGTAATGATTACCGCGGCGACAGTGACCATTCTTATCGCCGAATTTATTCGCAAGCGGCGGCGGCCTTTGCCTGCGTATGGCTGGATGGGAATCGTTGCGCTGGCGAGCGCGGAGTGGCTGATGTTTAGAGGCTACCCTCCGGTGGCGGCATGTTTTTCGCCGATCGCATGGTCGGCCTACATCCTGATTGTGGATGGCGCGGTTTTTGCGGTGGGTGGGCGCTCGCGCTTGCGCGATGCACCGTTGGTGTTCGCGCGCATGGCGCTGCTATCCATTCCGTTATGGACGATTTTTGAACTCTACAATCTGCGGCTGCATAACTGGGTTTACCTGGGCCTGTCGACGTTGTGGCCGGTGAGGCTGCTGGGATACGGGTGGGCCTTTGCGACGGTCACCCCCGCGGTTTTTGAAACCGCGGAATTGATTCGAGTGATCCTGCCGGCGCGGCCCTCGCCAGTCTGGCGCATTTCGCGCCGCGGTGAAAATTGGGTGATGGCCATCGGCGCGCTATTCCTGGTGCTGCCGCTGGTTCTGCCGCAACGCTTGGGCACTTACCTCTTCGCGCTGGTGTGGCTCGGGTTGGTCCTTCTCCTCGATCCTCTCAATCGCCGCGCGGGCCTGCCATCGTTCATCGAAGATTTTTCGGAGGGAATTCGGGGCCGGCTATATTCGTTTCTATGGGCCGGTTGGGTATGCGGTTGGCTGGGAGAATTCTGGAACTATTGGGCCAGCACCAAATGGGAATATACGATGCCGATGTTTCAGAATCTCAAGATTTTTGCGATGCCCGCGCCGGGCTATCTCGGTTTCTTTCCGTTTGCGGTGGAGTGCTACTGCGCGTACGTGTTCGCTGCGGGTGGGTTGGGCTGGCTGAACCGGGTGCGTTGAAATTTTAGGCGCGCGCTGCTTCTTCCTGTTCGAAAGCGTGATACGAGGAACGCACCAGCGGACCTGCCTCCACGTGTTTTATCCCCATCTCTTCGCCCAGCTGCTTGAATTCCGCAAATTCGTTTGGATCCAGGAACCGCTCCACCGGAAGGTGCTCGGGGGTCGGTTGGAGATACTGGCCGAGCGTAAGGATATGCGCGCCTTGCGCAGCGATCTCGCCCATCGCGGAAATAACTTCGTCGCGCGTCTCGCCCAGGCCTAGCATCATTCCTGTTTTTACCGGCATTTCCGGGTCCCGGCGCGCCACTCGATTCAGCAGTTCGAGCGAACGCTCGTACACCGCGCCCTTGCGCACCCGCCGGTAGAGCCGCGGCACGGTTTCCATATTGTGGTTGAGCACGTCGGGGCGCGCGTCGAGCACTTTATCGAGCGCGTTCCAATCCCCGCGAAAATCCGGAATTAAAACTTCCACCCGGCAACCCGGAACGCGGCTACGAATTTCAGTAATGGTGCGCGCGAATATCTCCGCGCCACCGTCGGGCTGGTCGTCGCGATTCACCGACGTAACCACGGCGTAGCGTAGGCCCATCTTCTCGACGGCCTCGGCCACTCGCAGCGGCTCGTCTTGGTCGGGCGGCCCTACCGGCGCCCCGGAAGGCACCGCGCAAAACCCGCAGGCGCGGGTGCAAATATTGCCCAGAATCATGAAGGTGGCGGTGCGATGCTCCCAGCATTCACCCATGTTGGGGCAGCGCGCGCTTTCGCATACGGTGTGCAAATCGAGCGACCGCATGATGCGTTTCAATTCCTGGTAGTTGGGTCCGCCAAAAAACTTAACTTTCAGCCAAGGTGGACGAGGATGCTGGCCGGCCGGCGACGGGAGCGGCGCTGGGGAATTGCTGAGTATGGGAAACAGTGAGCTCATCTCGGCCATCGGGATTTCTTAGTTTACGCGCACAACCAGGACGAAACAACCGTTCGCCCGCGGACCAATAGCCGATCACTCCTCAGTAGCTGTTGATCGGCGGTTTGTAGGACGTACGTCGATCGGCCACTTAGGGCGCTGATTCGCACCAAGTTATGCAAAAATGAGCCAAGACAAAGCACCGACCAGCAGCTTGCCGATCACGGGAGGGTCGAAAGATGTATATCCCTGAGTTCAACCGAGTTCGCGATCACGCGGAGATCGTCTCTTTCATTCGGGGGAATCCGTTTGCCATTCTGGTGTCCAGCTCGGAAAGCGGTCCCTTTGCCACTCATATTCCGATTCTCGCGCGGGAAGCGGACAATCAGCTGGTTTTGCATGGACACCTGGCCAAGGCGAATCCGCACTGCGCCCTGCTCGAAAATGAAAAGGAGTCGCTGTCGATCTTTCACGGACCTCACGCGTATATTTCGCCTAGCTTGTACGAGAGCCGGGAAAGCGTCCCCACCTGGAATTACGCTACGGTGCATGTTTACGGTCACACCCGGGTGATTTCCGAGCCGGAACAACTTCTGGACGAGATGCGCGAAATCATCCATACGTTCGATCCGCCCTACTTCGTTCAATGGAGTAGCCTGAACGATAAGTTTCGTCAGCGGATGTTGA
>CAVRXT010000008.1:0-264625 GCA_963725285.1 uncultured Acidobacteriota bacterium
TGTCGCGGTAGGGACGTCAGTTACCTGACGCCCCCCGCACAGATCCGTACTTGCAGAATTACTGCATACGGCTCCTACCGCAGATGTCTGGCGTCGAAGCGCAGGTTGGGATGCGGATGAAGGATCTTCGCGCTTGGAATCCAGCACTTCACCAGAGGCTCAAACCGTTTCCAGGTCATCCGACTCTTTTGGCTCCGCCGCCGAAGCGCACGGTGCCATTGCCAGATCGCCTGGGACCGAAAGCTATTCAGACTGTCCATGTTTCCGGGTACGGCATAGTAGTTGAAGTAGCCGCGGACAACGGACCTCAACCACCTCCCGAGTTGGTCCACTGGCTCGTGCCAGCGTCGCCGAAGTTCCTCCTTGAGCTCTTTCAGCTTCGCGGAGAGTCGCTTCGGGACGGTCTTGCGCTTGACGATGTACCGGCCAGTTTTCCGGGTCTTTCCGCACATATGGGTAAAACCCAGAAAATTGAACGTCTCCGGTTTGCCCTCGCCTCGCTGCTTCCGGTTATTGGCTGCGCAGCGCCCGAACTCAATCAGGCGCGTTTTGTCCGGGTGCAAATCCAACCCGAACTTGCGCATGCGTTCCCTCCATTCCTGTAGGAATCGCTCGGCATCGGCTCGATGCTGAAATCCTAGCACTATGTCGTCAGCATATCGGACAACGATCATGTCTCCCGTTGTTCGGTGCTTTCGCCAGTGCTGGGCCCACAGATCAAAAACGTAGTGTAGGTATATGTTCGCGAGCAGCGGTGAAATGACCGCCCCTTGCGGGGTACCGACTTCCGTTTCTGACCAATGGCCTTCCTCGGATACTCCAACCCTCAGCCACTTTCGGATCAGGCGAAGTATCCTTCGGTCGGCGATCCGGTGCTCAACGAACTTGGCCAGATGCTCGTGAACAACTGTCCCGAAAAAGTCCCGAACGTCGGCGTCAAGCACCCAGTTCACCTCTTTCCTCATGAGTCCAACCCATAGCGCATCCAGCGCATGATGCGGGCCGCGCCTTGGTCGGAACCCATACGAGAACCCCTTGAAGTCCTCTTCATAAATCTGGTTCAGGACTGTCACTACCCCCTGCTGGATGACTTTGTCCTCAAGGGCAGCGATGCCCAAGGGCCGCTGTCGTCCATCCGCTTTGGGAATGTAGGCTCTCTTGGAAGGTTGCGCTCGATACGTTCCCCGGTGTATGCGGCTGTGTAAGTCTTCCAGCCTCCTATCCAGATCCGTCTCGTACTCTTTCCATGTCATTCCATCTACTCCCGGCGCAGCGTTCCGCTTCAAAGCGTAGAAGCTGTCTTGTAGTAAAGGAACAGTCACATGGTGGAGAAGCGCTGTGAACCGTATCCGCTTTTCCTTTCGTGCTACCTCCCGCACACCGAGCAGGCCGTTCGACGCGTTGATCCAGCTCTGTGTCTGGGACGCGGCCGTCCGTTCGGTGTTCTCTTTGGTCAGTCGCCTTCCCTCCATACCCTCCGCCAGCGGTTCCCCGCTTTTGTTCGGGCATTTCGCAGGTACTGCGCGACTGTCCGACTCCCTACCAACGTGCATGCTGGACTTCTGGCTCATGACCTTCTCCAGCCGGCCCGAGCACAGCTTCGTGTCGGGCGTTGATAGGGCCTCCCGGTTCTCGCGCTTGGAGTTTCCATGCATGCCTGGGGTCTCAGACTGCGCAGAGTCCTGCAGACACTCGCGCTTCCGTGTCCGCCGATGTTGCCTTCCGCACTGTTGAACTGCGTCGGCACTCTGGTCGCGATTATTTCGCAGCTCGATACCCAGCCTGCATGTGCCCCTGTCAACGCTTCGCGTCCAGTCTTGCGACTGGCCACGCATGACTCGGGGACAGGATGGCTCGCTACGCCTTTCCTGTATGGCTCTTTCATCCACGACTCCAAGCCGGTTTATCCCGGCGCACTCAACAAGCTGCTAAAACCCACCTCTGGTATCGCGATCAAAGAACTCAATGCGGTAGCAGTTCAGATGCGCTTAAGGATAAGAGCTAACCCGCTGAACGCGATCATATCCGCTGGCTGAGTCCTTATCCAAAATCACCTGTTTTTGCCGCCGAGAATTTCTCACTCTGCTGCTACGCGGGAAGAGGATTTTAGGAATCCTAAATTGTTCCCCGCTGGTTTGCTTTGGGCGGGAAGGGATTACTCCTGTGAATGGAGCCGTGCGTACCGTTTCTGCCACGATTTCCTAATTAGGATTGGCCATTCGATGTTCCCTGACGAGCGCTTTCACCCTGAAGAATGGCTCTGAATTCGTTGTCTAGTTTCTCACCCCGCCCAAAGCGCGCCTTTTGGAGCAGAAGCAAGCTGCCTCTAGCCCTGACATCTCCACGCTGAACTGGGCCGGGGAGTGTTTCGCCTTCCTTTGCAACCGTCCGGCGTATCAGTCGATACTCAATGTAAAGGATGTTGCCAGGGAGCTTCCATCTGCCCAGGTATGCCACTCGACCGTCACCTTGACTCAGGTCTTCAGACTTGGGGCCCTGACCCTCGCATCACACTCGCGGTTTATTCTCACGTGGTGGGCGAGAGTCAGCGCAAGGCGGTCGACAAAGTAGCTGAGGTTTTGGACCTGATTGGACCCAAATCGAAGGTCTCGGACTAATGGATTCAATAACTTAGTGGCGGAAGCGTGTGGGAGTCGAACCCACCACCCGCCTCGCGAAGAAACGGGTCGCCGGCTTTGAAGGCCGGGAAGGTCACCGGACCAATTTCGCCTCCACTGGACTGGATAGGCATAATATCACAGGGCTTAATTCACACTTGGCGGAGCCGCTTCCAACTCGCACCACGGCCCGGTGCGAGTTGCAGTGTCAATTGATTGCGATGAAAGACGTGCACCACGTCGTACAAGTGCTCGACGACGAGGTGGGCATAACGCTTCGTGATGCGAGACTCTTGTGGCCGAGTTCTTCGGCAATCGTTTCGATTAGCACTCCGACTTCGAGGAGACGGCTGGCAAAGTGTGGCGGAAGTCGTGTCACTCGAGGCCGCTGAATCCCAGCCTCCCGAACCCTGAGGATGAACCGGTGATCGCAAACTGTCAGCTTCCTTTCCACGTTGCGGATTACCCGACCGACCGTCACAACCACCCACAATAGCTGGGCTGATTCCCACCTGTGAGCACCTCAAAGACGTATGTATGGCCAACTCCATCCAAATGTGGACGGCATCCTTTTGCTGATGTATGCTCCCCGGCAAGCTTCGATGTAAGGAGTGGCCCATGCGAGCAGCCCGGCTCCTCCCCCTAATTGTTGTAAGCGCATGCCTGTCTAACGCTTGTGGCGGTCCTGGCGGTGGCGGCGGTGGTGAAGTTCAGCCCCTAGTGATCACTTCTGGTCCCCCGCCGAACGGAAGCATCCAAACCGCATACGGTGCGAGCGGAAGTGGTTTCTCCCTCTCTGCTTCCGGAGGCGAGGCTCCTTATAGCTGGAGCTGGTTGCCCTCCGCGGGTTCCTCGTTGCCGCCAGGCCTTGGTTTGGGTTCTACAGGTTTGATCTCGGGCACGCCGACCTCCGCGGGAAACTACAGTGTCACCGTAACAGTAATGGATTCGGCGGTGCGTCCATCTCAACGGACCACGAATTACGCGATCGTCATCAGCGGTCCGTCGGCTGCGCTCGCGATTACTTCGTCGGCTCCGCCGAGCGGCATGGTTGGAGCGAGGTATGATGGGCGCCTAGGCCAATCGTGTACGCCCGGCACGCAGAATTGCGTGTGTATCTTTATGCCGATTCGCCCATCGTGCCATATCGCGGAGCACGGTTTTCAAATCACGGTGAGCGGCGGCGCAGCGCCGTACAGTTGGCAGTGGGCGGCCGCTGCGGGCTCGGCATTGCCGCCAGGTCTCGTGCTGTCATCCACAGGTTTAATCGACGGCGCACCTACAATGGCCGGATCTTACGGAGTCGTCGTTACGATCTCCGATTCGTCAACGCCGACGACGCAGGTCAGTGCGAACTACTCCATCAAGATCGTTCCGCCGCCGCCGCCCCAAATCAACACTGTGAATTCGCCATCCGCCGTCGTCAACCTACCCTACAGCTTCATCTTCACAGCCTCGACCGGGCAGCTCCCGCTCACCTGGAGCGAAACGGGGGCGTTGCCGCCGGGATTGTTATTGAGTTCCGAGGGCTTGCTTTCGGGCACACCGAGCCTTACTGGGTCATTCCCCATAACCGTAATGGTCCAGGACTCCGCTGGTCAAAATGCTACGCCACAGAATTTCACCGTTCAGGTGACGTTGCACGGTTTTGCGATGACCGGAAGCATGACGGCGGCGCGCATCTCTCAGACGGCCACGCTGCTGAATGATGGAACAGTCCTAATCGTTGGCGGCCAAGACAACACCGGCACACCGGTTGCAAACTCGGAACTTTACGACCCTTCCAGCGGAACTTTTGCAGTGTCGGGGGCACTGCTATCGGCTCGCTTTGGACACACCGCCACGTTGCTGGGCTCGGGTCAAGTCCTCGTGGCTGGAGGAGACGACATAACCGATAACGCCATCGCATCAGCGGAGTTATACAATCCAACCAACAAGAATTTCACCGCGGTCAGCAATATGGTGAGCGCTCGCGATTCTTGTACCGCTACACTCTTGGGCAACGGAAAAGTCCTGCTGGCGGGAGGAGGAAATCCGAACGGAATCCAAGCCACAGCGGAGGTGTTTGACCCAGCGACTGGCAGTTTTTCTCCCACTGGAAGCATGAGCACTCCACGCGCAGCTCACACGGCTACGCTGTTGAGCAACGGAACCGTGCTTGTTACCGGTGGAATTGATAACAACGGCAACGTTCTGGCGACCGCGGAATTGTATGATCCTGCTAGCGGGACCTTCACACTGACAGCAGGCAACATGAACGACCAACGTTACACACACACCGCCACACTCCTTGGCAACGACACGGTCCTGCTGACTGGAGGAACGGATGCGACGAATAGCTCCGTCGCGTCGGCCGAAGTCTTCGATCCGTCGAGCGGGACGTTTGCGACAACGGGAAGCATGGGCACCCCGCGCTCGAACCATCGAGCGACCTCGCTCGACGACGGAACCGTGCTCGTCGAAGGAGGAACCGACGAAAATGGAGCTCCTCTCATCGCCGCGGAACTGTATGATCCAAGCAGCGGACAATTCTCGCCCACGGGCAGTTTGCAATCTCCGCGCTATCGTCAAACGGCAACGTTGTTGGGCAGCGGCAACGTGCTAGTTACGGGGGGCGCCAACACAACAGGGACTCTGGCGACAGCCGAGCTGTTCCAGTAAGGATGCCCCTTTTCGTCGTGGCGGTATCTCTGCTTCGCCCTCGAAGCTCACCGCGGTCACCGCGCCGCGCTGAACAACCGGGTCGCCTGGCCTCTGTGATGGATGCAGCTAAATCAGATCAACGTCTATGCCATCCTTGGCGCGCTCCAGGTTGCGGAAAAACTCGTTGAAGACTGTCGGTGTGAAGGGGATTTTCCGCCAGTCGGGGCTATGCGCTCTACTCTGGCCCGATCGCGACGGTATTTGAAACCACGGTACCCGTCCAGTAGGGCATCAGCGCAATGCCTTTGACATCAAGGCCTGCTTCGCCTCGGCTGATGCCCTTTCCAGTGAACTGCGCTTGCAGCGTTCGGCTGATGCCCTTTCCAGTGGACTGCGCTTGCAGCGTGTGGTGTTCTTGGGGGTCAGGATCGAAATTAGCCGAACCACACGGAGTGATTGGTGGGCGAGTTGACCCATTCATCGTTCCATTTTCCGCGTGATGCAGTGTGCCTTCGGCGTCCGTTAGCAGCGCGCAACATCGAGTTTATACGCTAATTCGCGCGTGAAGCGTCATCCGAATCCCGTTCCGCGGACGGAGGGTGACGAGCGGCTCCGACACGACCGGATGACCTGGCACCAGCCGGAGGCGGAAACGTTGTGCCACGAGTCCGATCACAATCGCCGCCTCGAGAAGCGCGAATCCCTGACCGATGCACCGACGCGGTCCGTCTCCGAACGGGAAATAGGCACCAGGCGGCAGGCGTTGCGCGAGACCGTCGAGCCACCTCTCCGGACGGAAGGCATCGGGATCATCGTAGAAACGCGGGTCGCGATGGGCGACCCATTGTGAAAAAATAATCGTCTTTCCCGCCGGAATGATGTAGCCGCCGAGTTCGCACGACTCGATGGTCTCGCGAGCCGTGATATACGCCGGGGGATAGAGCCGCAGAACCTCGTTCATGATCGCCTGCAGGTACGGTAAGCGTGCAAAATCCGCGCCCTCCGGTGGACGTCCGCCCAGGACGCCGTGCAACTCCTCGTGGAGCCGCGCCTCGACGCCGGGACTCTCGCTCAGCGCGAACCAGGTCCAAGCGAGCATCTGCGCGGTGGTCTCGTGTCCAGCGATAAAAAGCGTCATCGCTTCATCGCGGAGCTGCTGCCGAGTCATCTGGCTCCCGTCTTCGTCCATGGCATTCATGAGCAGTGCCAGGAGGTCATTGTGATCCTTGGGGTTTTCCTCGGCCTGCCGTTCCGCGATGATCCGGTAGACCAGCGAAGACATGAATTCGAGTTCGCGATTGGCGCGCCGGTTTTTCGCGGTGGGCCAGCTCTCCGGAATCCGCAAAGGCCCGCGCTGCCGAGACACCGAATAGCGCATCAGGAAAGTCATCGCCGGGCCCACGCGGCCGGCGTCCGCGGGAAGCGTCGTGCCGAAGAGGGTGCGCACCGCGATATCCAGCGTGAGAGCCATCATTTCCTGCGCGATGTCACGCTCCTGGCCGTCACTCCAATCGCGCAAACGGGCCTGGGCGATCTCGCTCATCGTCGAAGCGTATTCGTTAATGCGGCTGCGATGGAATGCTGGCTGCGCCAACCGTCTCTGCCGCCGCCAGAAGTCGCCCTCGCTGATCAACAATCCTTGCCCAAGCATCCGTCCGGTGATGCGCCGCGTGAGTTCGCTCTTATGGAATTTGCTCTGCTGGGCGACGAGAACCTGTGAAATCAAATCCGGATGGTTTAGCAGGATGCGCTCGCGCGTCAGGACATGGAAGCGAACGATATCGCCATATTCGCGCGCGAAACGTCGCATCCCTTCCAGCGGATCGCGCGCGTAGTTCCAACGCAACGCCGATAATCGGCAATCCCTTCGGCCCCGGGGGCACGCGGTTTCGGCTTCCCGCCATCCTCGCGCGCGCCTCCCTCTGGATTTACAAACGCTACCGCAGGTGTTTATCTTACCCGACAATCCGGTCGGATCGGATTGCGCCCCTCCAGATTGACTTGCCTTTGAGCACCACCTAACATGCCTCGCCAGGAGCTACCGCCAGTAATGATAGGCCAGACCATCTCGCACTACCGTGTCCTCGGTTGGCAACAGGTCAGACGGCATCGCTGCCCTTCTATCAGCGCGCGCTGGAACTCGACCCTAATTTTGCCGAAGCGGACGAAGCTTTGGCCTCCGTCTACGGCAACCTCAACCAGGTGGGGCGGGCGGCGGAATACGCACGGATGGCCTTCGCGCTGCGCGAAAATGTGAGCGAGCGCGAACGCGTCGATATCGAGGGTTTCTACTACCTCATGGCGACCGGCGAACTCGAGAAAGCGGCGCAGGCATACCAACTGTGGGAACAGATTTATCCGAGAGATGCTACGCCTCACGCTGATCTTGGATACATTGCCGGCGGCTTGGGCAACTGGCAGAACTTCTTTGAGGAGTCGCGGGAGTCCCTGAGCCTGGCGCCGAACAGCGAGACCAACTACCTCAATCTTGCCAATGCCTATGTAAATCTCAACCGCCTGGACGAGGCCGAGGCAGTTTTCAGGCAAGCGGAGCAGCGCCATTTGGAAAGCGAGTCATTGCTGGCCAGCCGCTACCAGTTAGCCTTTCTGAAAGACGACCCGGCGCAGATGGCCCAACTGGCCGCCGCAGCGATGGGTAAACCGGGCACCGAAGATATACTGCTGGCGGCCCAAGCGGACACTGCAGGATGGCACGGACAATTAAAAAACGCGCACGATCTCACTCGGCGCGCGATGGAGTCAGCCGAACGCAATGACGCCAACGAGACGGCGGCTACGTATCAGGCGGAAGAGGCGCTGCGCGAAGTGGAATCGGGGAATCTGAAACAAGCGCGCGCCGAGGCGGATGCGGCGTTGAAGTTGGCTACAAACCGCGACGTTCAGGTGATGGTGGCACTGGCCCTGGCGCGCGCTGGGGACACCGTGAGCGCCCAGAGGCACTCCCGCGAACTCAACAAGACCTTCCCACTGGACACCCTGATCCAGGGAAACTGGCTCCCGACTATACGTGCGGCGATGGCCTTGCAGCGCAAGAACCCGCAGCAGGCCATCGAACTACTGCAGGCCGCCAGCGCCATTGAGTTGGATGATCGGCCAGACCATCTCGCACTACCGTGTCCTCGAAAAGCTAGGTGGCGGCGGGATGGGCGTGGTTTACAAGGCCGAGGACGTGAAACTGGGGCGGTTCGTAGCTCTGAAGTTTTTGCCGGACGATATTGCCGGAAGCCCGCAAGCTCTCCGGCGCTTCGAGCGCGAAGCCAAGGCGGCTTCCGCCCTGAATCATCCCAACATCTGCACCATCTACGAAATCGATGACCAGCACGGTAGAGCGTTCATCGCCATGGAATTCCTGGACGGCATGACCCTTAGGCATCGGATCGCGGGCCAGCCGATGGAAACCGGCACCTTGCTGGCGTTGGCGATCGAGATTGCCGACGCGTTGGACGCTGCGCACGCGGGAGGAATCGTTCACCGCGACATCAAGCCGGCCAATATATTCGTTACCAATCGCGGGCATGCCAAGCTCCTCGATTTCGGCTTAGCGAAAGTGACAGTTGTGGGCAGGAGAGCGACTGAAACTTTGACCGACGAGAAGACCGTAAGTCAGGAGTACGCAACTAGCCCAGGCGCGGTGATGGGCACAGTCCTGTACATGTCGCCGGAACAGGTGCGGGGTGAGGAACTGGATGCCCGCACGGATTTGTTTTCCTTCGGCGTCATCTTGTACGAGATGGCGACAGGTGCGGTGCCATTTCGGGGCGACACCACCGGCGTGATTTTCGACGGGATCCTGAATCGCGCACCGCTCCCCGCGTTGCGGCTGAACCCCGACATGCCAGCCGATCTGGAGCGGATCATTGACCGAGCGCTCGAGAAGGATCCTGAACTCCGCTATCAGCATGCTTCGGAAATGCGCTCCGAGTTGTTGCGCTTGACATCCGGCGCCCCAAAAGCTGCCGCGGCACACCCCGCAGCGAGGTGGACGCTCCCCACGATTTTGGTGCCGGTAATGATTCTGGCCGTTGTTGCAGTTGCGGCATTTCTCCGCTCGCACTCTCACCGAAAACCCGCGCCTCTGACCGACAAAGACAGCATCGTTGTTTCCGACTTCACCAACACAACTGGCGAGCTCATCTTCGACGACACGTTGAAGCAGGGACTCGCGGTGCAGCTTGAACAATCGCCGTTTCTAGACTTGATTTCCGACCGGAAAGTGAACGAGACACTGAAATTGATGGGCCGTTCGACCGGCGAGCGGTTGACGGCGGATCTCGCGCGCGAGGTCTGCCAGAGGACCGGGAGTAAAGTCACACTGACCGGCTCGATAGCCAGCTTGGGCAGTCAGTACGTGATTGGCCTGAAGGCGGTGAACTGCGGCACCGGAGACCTACTGGCTGAGGCGCAAGAGCAGGCGGAAGGCAAGGAATCGATTCTAAGGGCCTTGGATCACGCAGCGTTTTCAATCCGCGGCGAATTGGGCGAGTCACTCAGCTCGGTCCAGAAATATGACACCCCGCTAGCACAAGCGACCACCCCTTCCCTGGAGGCCTTGAAGGCCTACACCCTGGGGCAGAAGACGCGGCATGCCCAAGGAGATACCGCCGCGCTTCCCTTCTACCAGCGGGCGACGGAACTCGACCCGAATTTTGCGCTCCCCTACGTGGCACTGTCGGTTGGTTATTACAATCTTAACGAGGCCGCACGGTCGGCGGAGAATGTGCGTAAGGCGTACGCGCTTCGGGACAAAGTAAGCGATCCGGAACGGTTCTCGATCGAGGCACTCTATTACCTGGACGCGACGGGCGAACTGCAGAAGGCGGCACAAGCATACGAGCTGTGGCAGCGGACGTATCCAAGGGACTTCGCACCCTACGCGAGTTTGGGAGTCATCGACGTCAACCTTGGAAACTACGGAAAAGCGGCCGAAGTAACGCTCCAAGCCACGGTTCTGGAGCCCAACGACGAAATCAACTACGCGAACCTAAGCGGTGACTATCTCGCCCTCAACCAGCTGGACGAAGCGCAAAGTGTTTTCAAGCAGGCGCAGGAGCGTCATCTGGAGGGCGAGTACCTCCTCGCCAATCGATACGAGGTGGCATTTCTGAAAGCCGACGAAAATGAGATGGCCCAGTCGGCCGCGGTGGCCATGGGAAAGTCGGGAACCGAAGACGTACTGTTGGCGGTGCAGGGGGATACCCAGGCATGGCATGGGCAAATGGTGAAGGCACGGGAGTTCACTCGGCGTGCCATGGACTCGGCCGAGCGTAACGACGCTAGAGAAACTGCCGCTGCGTATCAGGCCGAATCAGCTCTCCGAGAGGTCGAAGCGGGGAAGCGGGAGCAGGCTCGAGACGATGCCGAGGCAGCTCTCAAACTGGGTGCCAATCGCGACGTCCGAGCCATGGCCGGCCTGGCATTGGCGCGAGCCGGATCGATTCCAGGAGCGGAGAAGCTTGGGGTGGAACTGGACAAGGCTTTCCCGCTCGACACGTTGGTCCAAACGTATTGGCTACCCACCATTCGGGCCGCAATCGCACTCGAACGCAAAGATCCGAACCGCGCTATCGAGCTATTGAAGACACCAATCGACATAGAACTCGGCGAGCCTACCTCAGTCTCGGTAGTTCTATGCCCGGTTTACGTGCGCGGGGAGGCTTATCGGATGCTGCACGATGGCGGTGCGGCGGCGGCGGAATTTCAGAAGTTCATTGATCACCGGGGAGTGGTAGTGAATTTTCCGTGGGGCGCGCTCGCGCATCTGGGTCTGGCTCGCGCATATTCACTGTCCGGAAAGATCCCAGAAGCCCAAGCCGCATATCGAAATTTCTTCGCGCTCTGGAAAGATGCCGACCCTGACATTCCCATTCTCATCGCCGCGAAAGCCGAGTACGCGAAGCTGAAGTAAGGTACGTTCTGAACTCGAAAGAAATCTGATCGTCGATCTTTGACCGCCGTGACTTGCGAACCAACGAAACCCTGTCGTTGGCCGACGCGGATGACGGCCGCGCGTCTTTGCAGACCACAATTCCGAACCACGTTGGTTCAAAAGGGGGATTCTCGGGATGAATGAATTCAGGCGGCTAGTCCTGCGTGGCGGTGACCGTTTCGATGATCTTGCGGCGAGCGAGTTCCAGTAACTTGGGGTGGGTGCACACTTCGTAGTAAGCGCGGTTGCCTGGCTCGCCGATTTTGCCGCCGGGAAGCAGTTGGCGCACGATTCCCTTGCGGATGATCAGCGGCTCAAAACTGCCGCCCAGCGGTACTTCTCCGAAAAACAATTCCACCCGCTGTTTCCCCCAGGGCAGGGGGAAATTTCCAGACATCGGAGCCAGCGAAATTTCCTTGGTCAATTTCTGGAAACCTTCTTCATTCAATTCGATGCCGTTCAAATTGAACCGCACCATCAGCTCTTCGCCGTCGTCCCCGGCGTCTTCCATCAAGCTCTGTAGCAAAAACACATTGAAGGGCGACGCATTTTCATCGATGACTCGCCGCGCCATCTTCGAACAGCTCGACAACCGGTCCGACAAATTCAACGCCCGCGAGATCATTACCTTCGAATCGCCGTCCATCCATACCGCCGGCGCCGAGTCCTGGAACGCGATGCCTACGCCCAACTCCAGCCGCGGCAAATCTCCCGCGGCAGCCCGGTCGTTGTAGGTCTGCACCACCGACAGAATTTCCCGCGCTAGCACACACGCTTTGGCCACCGCGCGTTGCGACGTGCGCGTCGACTCCGTCTCGTAAATCGCCAGGATGATCGCATCGCCTTCGATGAACACCTTCGCCGCGCCGTACCGCCCGATCAACCTTTTCACCGGCTCGTGCAGAATCAGGCTGAAGTGCGACGCCGGGTTCAGACCTCGTGCCAGCAGCTCCTTGGTGATTCCGGTAGACCCGCGCACGTCGGTCTTGATCACCACGTGCGAGATGATCGGATCTTCTTTGCGCGTTTCCTCGTCGGCAAACAGCAGCTCATACAGGGTGTTGTTCACCCGCGAAAGTTGCCGGGTCTGTTCGGACTTGACCAGGTTGATCCGCTCGATCCACGTGGTTACCTGATGGTAGTTTCGCCGGTCGCGCCGTAGCCGCATAAAATCCTGCGCGAACCGCAGCGCGGTGGCCCGCGTCTCTTCCGGCGGCATGCGGCGGATGGCCTTGGCCGAATCCTCCAGCCGCTTCATCGAGAGCTTTCGCGCTGGAAACTGCTCCAGCACCTGCTCTACTCGTTTGGCTTCTTCGCGGTTCACCAGCGCTTTCTTTAATTGCTGCAGATGCACCGGCGGACAGTAACCGCGGTAGATGTTCTTCACTTCGTAGCTGGCCAAGATATGAATCAGCAGATCGTGCTCTTCCAGGCGATTCAGCCATTCCTGCAGCAGGTGCCGCCGCGCCTCGGGGGTCCCTTCCACCTCGCTACCGCTGGCGGTCGCGTCCAGCAATCGCCGCGCATTCTCCGGATCGTTCAGAAAGTCGCCCAGATGGCTGCGGTATTCCGCGGCCAGGAATTCCATGCGCTGTTTCGCGGCATCGAGTTGCGCGCCGAATTCCTCCAGATTGGATTCCAGGGCCACTTGCCGCTGGCGCGCCGCCGTCACTTCCGGAACCGCCTCGGCGTTCGGCGCTGGCATTGCCTTTGCGCCGCCATGGCCACGGGAAGCTCTCCTCCCTGCTGGCAGTTTTGCGCTGATGCTCGTCCACTTCGTCATCCACCTGGGTCATTTCAAAGCGCATCGACCTGGCCTGCTCGGCCAGCCGCTCGTAATTCTTCCGGGCCTTGTTCAATTCTTCCGACGCGCTTTCATCGCCCATCACGAAGTCGCGCACGAAATCGATGAACAAACCTTCGAAAACCTCAAACCGGTCGGGGTCATGAATGAAGTTCCCCAACAGCACGTACTGCTCGAGAAACAAGTAATCGTCGTTGCCGTTTTCCACGAACAAGAACCGGTTGGTCAGCAGCGCATACGTCGAGCCAAAATCATCTCCGAACAGCGCCCGCCGCGATTTCGACAGCACGTTTTCTTCGATGTCTTTCGCAACGTTGTACAGAATTTCGCCGATCTGCCGGAATATCCCTTTGCGATCGGTCTGCAAGCCCGCGATCTTCGACCTCATCACGTGCGCTTGCTCGCTATGCTCAAAGAGTTCCCCGCGCGAACGAATCCAATCCTTGCATTCCACCAGCAGCGACGAAAATTCGTCGACCAACACCGAGGTCAGAAATCCCAGCACCGCCAGCCGGTTTAGTAGATCCGCTTCGATATTCTGGGTGTACTTCGCGTGGGTCAGCGAGGCTTCCAGCAGTTCGGTCAGAATTTTTTTGAACGCCGAGTGCTCCGGCGGGCCGCTGGACTTCTTGTTGACGTTCTTCAGGACATTTACGTTGGCGATTTGCCGCACCAGCGCACGTATGTATTTCCGCGCGGCTTCCACGAATCGTGGGCTCAAATAAACGTCGTAGTGAATGTTGTCGATGCCCGGGGTCAGCGAGGTCAGGCGAATTTCGGCATCGCTCGCTTCCAGCCTCATGCGGGGCGGTTGGGCGGTGGTCAAGGCGATCGTGGAGTCAGAAGGGGACACGAGAATTCTTGATATAACCAATGTAGCAGGATTCAAAACAGGAGGGGTGCGCAGGCATCTAACTCGTTAACAGTTCTCCGGACGCAGCAGCGCAAAACTTAGCTTGCCATGGCAGCCGAATCGGTTTTGCGGCTGGCGACGCTACCAGCTTAGTTCAATTTCGGTGGGTTGGAAGTAGTCGACCCCCGGAACCTCGAAACCAAAGAGGTTACGAAACTGCCTCTTAAAGCCTGCAAAATCAGATACTTGGTGCAAGTTCTCGGTGGTAACAGTCGGCCATACCGCCGAAACCTGACTCTGGATGTCCTGCTGCATTTCCCGGTCATCCAGGCGGATTCGCCCTCCCGCATCCATTCCTATTTTTCCGGTGCCGGACAAAAATTCGCGGAATAGCCGGTCCATCTGCTCGATGGCCCCCTCCTCCACGCCCTTTTCTTGCATCACTTTCATCAAAATACTCATGTACAACGGCACCACCGGGATCGCCGCCGAGGCCTGCGTCACGATGGCCTTGTTCACCGAAACCCACGCTCGCCCGCCCAAGCGATCGGACAGCCCTCCATTCAGCTCACCTGCCACGCGATCCAAATCCTGTTTCGCCTGCCCGATCGTGCCATCGCGATAAATCGGCCAAGTCATTTGTGGACCGATGTAGGAATACGCCAGGGTGCGCGCACCGGCTGCCAATAGATTTTCGGCCAGCAGCATGTCGATCCATAGCTTCCAGTCCGCTCCGCCCATCACCGCGATGGTGTCGGAAACTTCTTGTTCGGACGCGGGTTCGATGGTGACTTCCGTCACTCGTTCCGAATCCAAGTCGATGGTCCGGCTGGAATACGCCTGACCGACCGGCTTGAGTGCGGATTGATAGGTCGCGCCGTTTCGCGGGTCAATGCGCCGCGGCGAAGCCAGGCTGTAAACCACCAGATCGATGGGCGCGAATTCTTTGCGAATCATCTCCGCGGCCTGGCGCTTGACCTCGTCCGAAAACGCGTCGCCGTTCAAGCTGGCCGCGTGTAATCCATCTTTTTTCGCTCGTTGGTGTACCGCCACCGTGTTGTAGAAGCCCGCGCTTGCGGTGCGTCCGCGATCGGGTGGACGCTCAAGAAATACCCCCAGCGTGCGCGCACCCAATCCCCACCCTGCGGCAATTCTCGAGGCCAGACCGTATCCCGTAGAAGCGCCGACCACCAGCACGCTCGAAATCTGAGGCGCATCGGAACGCGCCGGTTCCGCCGGCGGCCGCGCCATCGCTACGTCGATCTGTCGCTCGACGCTTACGCGGCAACCCTCCGGATGCGCGTTCACACAGATGAATCCGCGCGATTTCTGCTTCACCACCTCGAGTGTCATCCTTTGCCTCTCCTGGTCTCAACTCTCATTGCTGGCACCGTCGTGTGGCGCTTCCAGCGGCAACGCCCGGCAAAAATTTACTCCAGAATCGCGCCCGGATCGTCAATCGTAATCCGGCGGGTCTCTTCGTCTACGTGGTCCAGTTGGATTCGTAGCACCGGCCAATCCGTCCGAAATTCCATCTTCTCGGCCCACTCCACGATCAAAACAGCCGGCTCGGCGAAAATGTCTTCGATCCCTAGGGTCTCAAAATCCCGAAAGTCCGCCACCCGATACAGGTCCACATGATACGCACGGCGATCCTTGCCGTAGGTGTGAACCAAGGTAAACGTGGGGCTGGTGACTTCCTCCTCGCTGGCCGCACCCAGGCCGCTGACGATTCCCTTGGTAATGGTGGTCTTGCCGGCCCCCAGCTCCCCGGAAAGCAGGATCAAAACGGGCGGCCGCACCATCGCGCCAATTTCGCGTCCATGCTGCATGGTTTCATCCGCCGATCGCGACAGAATTTCTCGCATCGCTTGAGGTCCGGCTATCCCACCCGATTCGCGATCGAAAGGGTGCGCCGATAAGCCTGCGCAATCGCTTCGATCACATCGGTTGCTATCAGCGAGGCTTCCCCTTTCGCTTCCGCGGCGATGTCCCCGGCCAGCCCATGCAAATACACTCCCATGGACAGCGCACCTTCCCAATTCTTTTCACCGAACTGAGCTACCAGCCCCGCCAACATCCCGGTCAGCACATCCCCGGTACCGCCCGTCGCCATTCCCGGATTGCCGGTCAGATTGATCCACGCATGTCCGTCGGGAGCCGCGATCACCGTTTGGTTGCCTTTCAAGATCACGTGGAGATTCCACTCTGCCGCGGCCTGCCGGGCCAGTTTCAAGCGGTCGTTCTGCACGGCCGCCACTCCGCACCCGAGCAGCCGCGCGAACTCGCCGGGATGCGGCGTCAGCACCATCACCGGCGCGGCGTGATCCTTCAACTCGCCGGCGCGGCCGGCGAACGCGTTCAGCCCGTCCGCGTCTAGGATCACCGGCAGCCGGGTTTCCTTCACCAACGTGCGGATTACCTGCTGCGTTTCCGAGTTGGTGGTCAACCCGGGGCCAATCGCTACCACGCTCTTGGCCTTCTGCAGCGCCGCGAATTTCCCTGACTCGAGCGATCGCACGCCGATCGAACCCTATCCGTTGCGGGCAGCGGCTCGGTCATCAACTCCGGCACGCGAGCGCCCACACCGGCCACCTCGCTTTCCGGCGTCGCCACCGTCACCAATCCCGCGCCGCACCGTAAGGCCGCCCATCCGGCCATCGTCGCCGCGCCCGATTTTCCCCGTGATCCCGCGATGATCAGACTGTGCCCGTACGTTCCCTTGTTCGCATCCGGCCGGCGGTTTAGCGGCAACGCTTCGAACTCCAGCGGCTCGATCCATCGGAGTTGAGAAGCCGATGCTTCTTCCACCAGTGAGTGCGGGCTGCCAATATCGACAACCACCAACCGACCGACGTGCTCCGATCCCGGCCTCAACATCATTCCCACTTTCGGTGCGGTGAAGGTCACCGTGGCGTCCGCGTTGATCGCTACCCCGGAAACTTCACCGGTATCCGCGTTCACCCCCGAGGGAATATCGACCGAGATCACTTCGGTATCCCGGCGGTGCTGGTTCACAAAGGCGATCACTTCCGCCATCAGCGGATCAACCGGCCCCCGCAAGCCCGTTCCCAGCAGCGAATCCACGATCAGGTGGGCCCATTCCAGCCCTTTTTTCGCGCGCTCCCACTCGTCGGGATTCCTGGCCAAGCGCACTTGCCCCACCGACCGCTGATACCGGCTCAGGTTCGTCGCGGTATCGCCGCGCATCCCCTCGAACGATGAAATCATCACCACCGTCGAACGTACGCCGCGCTCGTGTAGCAACCGCGCGGCCACCAGGCCGTCGCCGCCGTTATTCCCTTTCCCACACAACACAAAAATCTGCCGCCGGGCCAAATCCGGGTAGCGCCGGTCCAGGTAGTCCGCAACACTGGTACCGGCATTCTCCATCAAGGTCGTGGGAGAGATGTGGTAGCGCTCGGCAGACAGGGCGTCCACCCGGCGCATCTCGGGAGCAGTGAGAATTTTCATGATATGGAGTTAGGTCGCGTGTGCATCGCACCGGTAGACTTGCCAGATATTTTCCGCAAGAACGATCTGCTGTTCAACGCCCTGCAACGGGCCCGCCACGGGTAGGGCGGTTCCCGCTGTGCCGACCTCGCCCCCACGTCGCCACGCCCTCACGGTTACAGCATCCACCCGCCGCTCACTGTCAGCGCCTGACCGGTAACGTAATCGGCTTCGTCGGACACAAAAAACTTTACCGCTGCCGAAATGTCTTCGGCCGACGGCGGCCGTCCAATCGGAATCCGGGCGTCACGAATCCGCCGCGCCTCATCCACGGTCAGCTCTCGTTCATCGATATTCGACGGATTGATCACATTCACGGTGATTCCGTGCTTGGCCTCTTCCACCGCCAAGGACCTCGAAAACGACACCACCGCCGCCTTCGCCGCCGCATACGCGGAAATCGTCGCCTGCCCGAACGCTCGCTCCGCCCCTACCGCCCCGAGGTTCACGATTCGCCCCCAGCGCTGCTTGCGCATCGGGGTGAGCGCCGCTTTGCACGCTAGAAATACGCTCAGTAGATTCGACGACACCACGTCCTGCCACTCCTGGATGGTTGTTTCCGATACCGGCTTCCAATTGAACTCCCCGACGTTGTTCACCAGGATATCCAGGCGCCCGTAGCGTTCGATCACCGTGTTCAGCAATATCTCCACCTGCTCCGCATTGGCCGCGTCGGCCTGCACCGCAAAGCATTCCGCCCCGAGACTCTGCAACTGCCGCAGCGCATTCTGCGCCGCCGTTTTGTTCGAACGGTAGGAAAGCGCAATCCGCACGCCTTCCGCGGCCAGCCCTTGCGCAATGCCCTTCCCGATTCCCCGGGTACCACCCGTGATCAACGCGGTTCGCTGTCGCAGCGGCACAGAACCCCCTAAGTTTCAGACTCGCCAGTATAACGGAAACCCTTCCCCGCTAACACCTTGCAACCAGGCCGAGGCCCCTGGCGGTAGCGCCCCGTTCGTGGGCATGAATGCCCTCGAAGGCGCTCATGCCATCCGCGCCACCACCACGGTCATATCGTCGGCCTGCTCAGCCGTCCCACTCCACTGCTCGGCTGCGTCGATCAGCCGGTTCGCCATCTGCTGACAAGAGCCATCCTTGTTGCGCTGGGCCACATCGATCAGTCGCTTATCCCCGAACTCTTCCCCATAAACGTTCTCGGGCTCGGTCAATCCATCGGTGAAGATTACCAATACACTGCCCGGCGTAATTTCGACTCGGCCCTGTTCCCAGTCAAACTCCTCGAACAGCCCAATGGCGGTGCCGCCCTTATCGAGACGCCTCACCTGCCCACCATCGATCAGCAGCGGCGCCAAGTGCCCCGCGTTGGTATAGCAAAGGACCCGCGCCACCGTATCGTATTCCGCATAAAACATCGTCGCGTATCGATCGTCGGTCGTATTCTGAAATAGCTGTTGGTTCAAGCGACCCACGAGTCTTGCGGTATCGCAGCGCTGTTCCAGCATCGCTTGGCTCCGCAAAGACGCCTGCAAACTGGCCATTAACAGTGACGCAAACAATCCCTTGCCGCTGATGTCCGCCAGCACCAGCGCCAGCCGTGTCGGTGCTAGCCGGATGAAATCGTAGTAATCGCCGCTTACGGTGCGCGCCGGACGGCAAATTCCAAACATCTCCACTCCCGAAATTTCCGGCAAGCGCTGCGGAAATAGCTGCGCCTGCACCTGCTGCGCGATGGCAATTTCATTCTCGAGCTTCTGCCGCTGCTTCTGCTCCACGATCAGCTCGGAAATCGACCGGGTCATGTCGTTGAACGACTCCCCCAGCGCCCCTAGCTGGTCTTTCTGTGCCACGTGTACCCGATGGCTCCAATCCCCTCGCCGCACCATCCGGGTCGCGTCGTATAGGTCGGACACCGCTCCGGTGATCCGCCGCGTCAGCACCACGCCGGTCCACAACGCGCCAAACTCCAATAGCAAAAACGCGATCGCGATGATTCCCAGGACCACCGAGAGGGTCGCACCGAACGTCCCCAACGAGGTGAATAGCCGATGGTTCATTTGTGACGGCCGCACCAGGAACGTCGCGATCACCTGCCCTTCGCGCCCGGTCGGCGACTCCCCTTCGACGGTCACCATCTCGAGCGTCGAAACCCCATTTACCCCCATATCCAGCCAGTTGGTGCGGGGAGCCAAAGTGCGATGACGGCTCGAGATATGCTCGGCCACCCATTCCTTGCCGTCCAGCGGCAGCACAAACCGCCGGTCATCGTTCGGCGCGGCGGGCCGCAGCATGCTGAATTGGATCGGTCCGACCTCCGAGCCCAGGCCATCCAGTATGTCGCTGGTGATTGGCAACGAGGCAAACACCCGGGTCTCACCGTGGGCCATTCTTCTCGCTACCACGCACGCCAGCAGCAGTCTGCCGCGTGATTCGATCATTCCGGCGAAAACCGATCGCTCGCGCCCGCCCATCCGTAGCAGCTTTTCCCCTTTACCCAACTCGACCTGCAGGCCCGGCAAGTCCTCGCGTAGCGCTGCGACTACGTCGCCCACCTTGGGATCCGAGAGCACCGCGTCGGTGGGCACCCCGTTCGGGTTTTCGCGCGCCACCGCATCCGCCACCGTTTCCGCGGCGACTTCCACGCTGGTCAGCCGGCTCGTTATGTCGTCGGTCAGCAGATGCGCTCCCAAGTCCAGATACAGCATGTAGGAAGCCACCCCGGCCATGGTCAGTAGCAGCACCACCGGCACCACGGCGATGAATACGTAGGCCACGATCAGGCGGTTGAGCAGGCTCCATAACAGTTTTCGCCGCACCCAAGGCAGCAGCGCAACAAACGCATATATCATCGCCAGCAGAAACAGCAGATTCAACGCAAAACCGCCCCGGTATGGCACGCCCAATAGCGCGCCAGCCCGCAGCAGGACGAACACCGCGATCACGCCGAAGGCGATGCGATCGGTCAGCGTCCACCGGCGCCAAAGCGCGCGTATGCGAAGGGAGGAGAAAATCTTCATAGAGCCACGATCGTCGCCCACCCGGCCCTAAACGAAGGAGCCACGGTGGCGGATCGATTCACCGAATTTCGAGGATACACGAGGCAGGACCACCGCTGCAGGTTTTGTAGCGCCCGCCACCGGGCAGGTGGCGGGCGCGTAGCATTAAAACGGAAGGCTTGTTCGTTCACAATTCAGCAGTCGTGACCCGCTACGCCCTTTACTGACCGCCGTTCATCCGAGCTTGCTGCACCCGGCTATGCTTCCTGCCGTAGAAATAATAAATCACCAGCCCGATCGCCAACCAACCGAACAACCGGATCCAATTCCACATTCCCAAGTGGTACATCATGTAGCAATTCATCAAGATTCCCAGGATCGGAACCAGCGGGACCCAAGGCGTTCGGAACGGCCGCGGCTGGGTCGGATTCGAACGCCGCAGCACGATGATCGCTATACATACGATCACGAATGCGAACAGCGTTCCGATGTTGACCATCTTCCCGATGTCGTCGATCGGCGTCACGCTTCCAACGATTGCCGCCAGCAGCCCCACCAAAATGGTGTTCTTATATGGGGTCCGATACTTCGGATGCACGGAGGCAAAGAATTTCCGAGGTAACAAACCATCGTTCGCCATCGAGTACAGCACCCGCGTCTGCCCCAGCAGCATCACCAACATCACGCTGGTGAGCCCGGCCAGCGCTCCCATGGTAATCAGATAGGACGCTTTCCGCAGACCGATATCCAGAAATGCGACGGTCAGTGGCGCTTCGATGTTGATTTCCTTCCAGGGCACCATTCCGGTCAGCACCGCCGCTATCGCTATATACAGCACCGTGCACACCAGCAGTGACGCGATGATCCCGATCGGCAAATCCCGCTGCGGGTTCTTCGCTTCCTGTGCGGTGGTCGATACCGCGTCGAATCCGATGTAGGCGAAGAATATGTACGCCGACGCCGCGCTGATTCCCGCAAAGCCCATCGGCGCAAACGTTCCCCAGTCGGTCCCCCAGTTCGCCGGATGCACGTACTTGCTACCCAGCAGTATCACGAACAGCACTACGCTCACTTTGATGGCCACGATGCCCGCGTTGAACCGCGCGCTTTCCTGGATCCCGACCACCAAAATTGCCGTGATGGTCAGCGCGATGCAGAACGCCGGCAAATTGAATCCTACTTCCACCCCGAATAACTTCGGCGCTCCGACCAGCAGGTGCGCCCGCTGCACCAGGTCGGCGGAATTCGAAGCCATTACCTCGCCTACCTGTCTCAAGAATTCCTGCGATGTGGCCGCCAGCGATGGGTTCGCGGTGTGCACCATCTCCCGCGCTACCATCCCTTCCGCGGTGCGTATGGCCGTCCAATGGTCGTAGGCCAACCACAGCGGCATCCGCAGGTGAAAGATCTTCAGGAATTCAATAAAGTTATTCGACCATCCCGACGAAACCGTGCTCGCTCCCATGGCGTATTCCAGGGTCAGGTCCCATCCGATGATCCACGCAAAAATCTCCCCCAACGCCGCATACGCATAGGTGTACGCGCTGCCCGCCAGCGGTATCATCGCCGCGAACTCCGCGTAGCACAGCCCGGCAAACGCGCAGCCCAGTCCGGATATCACGAACGATAGCATCAGCCCCGGGCCGGCGTAATGCGCGCCCAATCCTGACATCACGAAGATTCCCGCGCCGATAATGGCGCCAACGCCCAACGCGGTGAGCGACCACGGACCCAGGGTGCGCTTGAGGCTGTTCTCGCCAGTATTGCGAGACTCCTCCATCATCCATTCCATCGGCTTCTTCGCGAATATCGAAGCTCTCATTTGTCCTCCGCTCGCCCTCAGCGAACCAAATTCTTAAGCCGCTGGTTCGCCCAGCGGACCGTCGCCCGAGCCCGCTCGCCACTTCCAAATCCAATACACCGGCACCCCCAGAATCACAATAATCAATCCTGGCCAGGTATATTGCGGCTTATACCTCAACAACTGCACTTCAATGAAAACTGCCATCGCGATATAAATCAGCGGCAGCACCGGATACCCCAACGCCCGATACGGCCGCGGCATATCCGGCCGCTTGGCCCGCAGCACGAATATCCCGGCCAGCGTGAGTATATAGAAGATCAGCACCGCGAAGATCAAGAAGTCCAGCAGTTGCCCGTAAGTCCCCGAGAGGCATAGCAGAGACGCCCAGATTCCCTGAACGATCAGCGCCGCCGCCGGGGCATGGTGCCGGTTCACTTTCCCGACCGCGTTGAAGAACAACCCATCCTTGGCCATAGCGTAATAAATCCGCGCGCCCGAGAGGATCAGCCCGTTGACACACCCGAAACACGAAACGAGGATCGCTACCGCCACCACCACCGCGCCCACCGGGCCGAACACCACTTCCGCGGCCGCCGTCCCCACTCGGTCCTGAGCCGCGTACTGAATTCCTCGTGCCATGGGTGTCAGCCCGTTCGGATCACCCATCAGCGGCAAGATCCGGAGGTAGGTGAAATTCACGAGCAGGTACAACACCGTAACCATGCCAGAACCCAGCACCAGCGATAACGGCAAGTTGCGGCTGGGATTTTTTACTTCCGCCGCCGTGAAAGTGATGTTGTTCCAGGAATCCGCCGAAAACAGTGCCCCCACCATAGCCACTGCCACCACCGAGATCGTTCCGATCATCCACGTGTTTTGCCCGGGTGGGTATGCGTGCATGGTATCGAGCCCGGCATTGCGCCAAAAGCCGGTGAAGTTTCCGCGGCGGGCCGCATCGGTAGCGAAGAACACTCCCAGAGCAGCCATTGCCGTTAAGGATAGGGTTTTCGCGACCGTAAAAATATTCTGCACGATCGATCCGGTGCGCAACCCCTGCGTGTTGATCCAGGTCAGCACCGCGATCGCCGCGATCGCCAGCAGGTTCTGAGTGTTCAGTCCCACGTTGTACGGACCGAGCGCGCCGAACCAAAATGTCCACGGCCCGAACCTGCCGAATTTCAAAATCCAGTGCTCCGCCGAGAAAAACGGAAACATCACCCCGGTGAATTTCGCAAACGCGATCACCACCGCGGCGATGGTCGCGGTCTGAATTACCAGCAGCATCGTCCATCCGTACAGAAATCCCCACAACGGCCCCAGCGACTCCCGCAGGTAGACATATTGCCCGCCCGCTTTCGGCATCGCCGCCGCTAACTCGCCGTAGCTCAGCGCCCCGATCATGGTCATGACCCCGGCCGCCACCCACACCATCAGCAACAAACCAGGGCTTTCGACCTGCCGTCCGATATCGGCCGACACAATGTAGATCCCGGAGCCGATCATCGACCCCGCCACCAGCATCGTCGAATCAAAAAGGCCCAGACTTTTGATTAGTTCAGGACTACCGGAGGAAGTTGCGAGAGCCTCAGCACGATTGGCCATTCTGGCGATCTCCCCGAAGCTCACCAACTCGAATTGTCCGAACGAGACACCTGCTTGGCGCGCTGTAGATACTCTAGCGTCCGCGCCCCGGGGGACTTGGCCCCGAGAATATCTCGCACCACCGCCACACAATCCGCGCCAGCCTGCCAGACTTCCGCGGCATTGTCGAGGGTTATACCGCCGATGGCCACCAGCGGCTTAGACGTCAATTTCCGCGCCTTGGAAATAGTGTCCAGCCCCACTACCGGGTCCGGATTGGCTTTGGTAGTGGTTTGGAAAATCGGCCCGAGGGCAATGTAGTCGGCGGAGGTGAGGTCCGCGGCGCGCACCTGCTCGAGCGAGTGCGTCGATACTCCAACCATCCGCCCCGCCCCACAAACCGTTCGCGCCGCTTCCACTCCGATATCGTCTTGCCCGACGTGGACTCCGGCGGCGCCGCACATCATCGCGATGTCCGCCCGATCATTAATGATCATGGCCGCACCCGCGGCGCGGGCCCGATGCACCAATTCTAGGCTGCGTTCAAATAGCTCGCGGGAAGTCGCGTTCTTGTCCCGGTACTGAACCGGGCGCGCACCCGCTTCCAGTATTTCCTGCGCGATATCCACCAGGCGCCCGGGCCCAACCGATGCGGCGTCCAAGATCACGTAGACGCTCGAGAATCTGGCGGCCATCCGCTATCTCGCAGCGACCGTCGCGTACCGATCCAGAAAATGGGTGTCGAAGTTTCCCGCCACAAAATCGGCGTCCTGCAAAATCCTCTGATGCATCGGAATCGTAGTGTGAATCCCTTCGATTACCAGTTCGTTCAACGCGCGCTTCATCCGCGCGATCGATTCCGTTCGGTCTCGCCCGTGCGCGATCACCTTGGCCACCAAGGAATCGTAGTACGGCGGAATCACCCCATCGGTATACGCGGCGGTGTCCACCCGAATTCCCGGCCCGCCCGGCACGCGGAACACCGACAGCCGCCCGGCCGACGGAATAAACGTTTCTGGATCCTCGGCATTAATGCGGCACTCGATCGCGTGCCCCCGGAATTCCACATTCCCCACCACATCCGCCAACTTCTCGCCCGCCGCCACCCGGATCTGCGATTTCACCAGGTCCACCCCGGAAACCATCTCGGTCACCGGATGCTCTACCTGAATGCGCGCGTTCATCTCGATGAAATAGAGGTTGTCGTTTTCGTCCAGCAGCAGCTCGACCGTTCCCGCGCTCGAGTATTCGACCTTCTTCAGCGCATCCACCACCTGCTTGCCAATCTTCTCGCGCATCTGCGGCGTCACCGCTGTCGAGGGCGATTCCTCCAGCACCTTCTGGTGCCGCCGCTGAATCGAACACTCCCGCTCTCCCAAATGCATCACGTTTCCGTGACGGTCGCCCATCACCTGGAACTCGATGTGCCGCGGCCGTTCGATCAGCTTTTCCATGTACACGTTGCCGCAGCCGAAAACTCGTTCCGCCTCCGCGCGCGTCGCCGTGAAACGCCGGGATCAGCTCGGCCGCCGAGCGCACGATCTTCATTCCCCGCCCGCCGCCGCCTTCGGAGGCCTTGATCAGGATCGGAAAGCCAATTTCGGCAGCGGTCGCGCGCGCCGCGGCTTCGTCGTCCACCAGCCCCTTGCTACCTGGAATCACCGGCATCCCCGCCGCTGCCATTTCCTGGCGCGCGCGATCCTTCTCGCCCATCATCCGAATTACGTTGGGCGTGGGTCCGATAAAGGTGATGTGCGAGGACTCGCACACTTCCGCGAAGTTCGCGTTTTCAGAAAGGAAGCCGTACCCCGGATGGATGGCGTCGACGTTGGTAATCTCGGCGGCGCTAATGACTTGCGGGATGTTCAGGTAACTTTCGGTGGTTCGCGGCGGTCCGATGCATACCGCTTCATCCGCAAACCGCACGTGCAGCGAATTCCGGTCCGCCTCCGAATATACCGCCACCGTCTCGATGCCCAGCTCCCGGCACGCTCCCAGGATGCGCAGCGCAATCTCGCCCCGATTCGCGATCAGAATCTTTCGAAACATTGGCCTCGACGTTGGATTCTCGCCCTACTTCTTGCGGTGGGGATGAATGCCGAAGAGCGGTTCGCCATACTCGACCGGTTGCCCGTTTTCCACCAGGATGCGAATGACTTCGCCGGCCACTTCCGCTTCGATCTCGTTCATCAACTTCATCGCTTCGATGATGCACAGCACCTGGCCCTGCTCCACACGGTCTCCCGCTTTCACGAACGGTGGGGCCCCGGGAGTCGGTGAGGCGTAGAAAGTTCCTACGATGGGAGACTTGATTACGTGCAGGTCGTCGCCGCGGCCGCATCGCTCCCGGCGTCTTTCGCCTTGAGAGCCTCCGAAGCGCCGCCTTCCGGTGGCCGCGGTGCGCTCGATGCGCTGCTGGGACGCTCGGCAATCACAATGTCTGGCCCTGCTACCGTCCGATAGCCTCCGCCACTGGCCGCCGCCTTGCGCAAGCGGATATGCAAGTCCCCGCGCTGATACTCGAACTCTTCCAGCCCGTGCTTCTCCATAAACAGCAGCAAGGACTCGATTTCGGATAGGTTTACACCGGATACTTCGGGCGCGGTTTGTTGAGAGGTGTCTTTTTGCTTGGCCATTTAAAGCTCGAGAAGTTCGCGTCGTGCCTGGCTTAGGGTTTCCGCCCCGCCAGTTCGCACCCAGACGTCGTCCTCAATCCGGATGCCGCCCGTTCCTTCGATATACACTCCGGGCTCGATCGTTATTACGTTACCGGCCGCTAACCGGCTTTGCGTCTCCGCGGCCCAGCCGAGGCGCCTCGTGCACTTCAATTCCCAGTCCGTGACCGGTACTGTGGGTAAACCGATTTCCTCAAGCCGCCGACGCTCCAGCACTCCCCTGGCGGCCGCGTCGACTTCGCCCGCCGTGACTCCGGGCGTCACCACTGAGCGGGCCGCTTCTTGCGCTGCCAGCACCGCCGCGTACCAGTCTTTCACCTTCCGCGGCGCTCGTCCCACATACACCGTTCGCGTGATATCGCTGCAATAACCGCGGAGTATAGCACCCAGGTCAAACACCACCAATTCGTTTTTTTCGAGCGGCTTAGCACTGGCCCGCCCGTGTGGCAGCGCCGCCCGGGGACCCGATGCGACGATCGTGTCGAAGGCCGGCCCGCTCGCCCCACCTCTTCGCATACCGTACTCGATCTCCGCCGCCAGCTCGATTTCACTTACCCCTGGCTTCACCAGCTTCAGCACCGATTCCCAGACCTTACCCGCCAGAATCGCCGCTTCCCGCATCACCGCGATCTCGCCTCGATCCTTCACCCCGCGCAGTCTTTCTACCGCCCCGGTGACCGGCTTCCACCGTACCCGCTTCCCGGCGGCTTTGGCCACGATAGCCCGCTGCCTCACCGTCAACTGTTCTGGCGCGAACCCAGCGCTTACCCGGCCCCGCAAGTCCGCCAGCCTCACGCCTGCCGCCACCAGTGCTGCCTTGCCGGTAATCTCTACGCCCGCGCCGTGAACTTCATCGCGGGCCTGCACGGTATACCGGTTATCGGTGAACAGCGTCGACCGGTCCGCCTCCACCAGCAACACTCCCGAACTGCCCGTAAAACCACTTAGATAGAAAATGTTTGGTGGGTGGGTGACCAGCAAGGCTTCCACAGGCTGCGTAAAAAGAAACTTCCGGAGCCGCTCCTGGCGGCTCCGGAAGTTTGCTGCTGGCGAATTGGGTGCCGACGGCAAAACGCTGGCCTCGATCTCCGTTCCCGGAACGTACCCGTCCCGAATGGCTATCCAGGCATGATCCGCGGGGTCAGGAAGAACATCAGCTCCTGAGAAGAAACCGAGACGGTGGTGCGTTTGAACAGGTTGCCTACCAGCGGCAGGCTGCCGATGATCGGCACCTGCTGAATCGAGGTCTGCTGGTTGGAGACGATAATCCCGCCCATCATCACCGTTCCACCATCGTTGATCAGAATTCGGTTTTCGATCGATTGCGTATCGATTGCCGGGATCCCTTGCACACGCGGGATCGCGGAGTCGATCTGGTCGTTGGTTACCTTCACGTCCATGAATACGTTGCCGTCGGCGGTGATCTGCGGGGTCACCTGCAGTTGCAAAACCACGTCGATGAACTGCACCGATACGGTGTTGTTCACGATGGTCTGCACCGGCAGCTTGGTTCCCTGTTTGATAATCGCCGTTTGGTTGTTCTGCGTGGTGATCTTCGGCTTCGAGAGCAGCTTCCCTACGCCCTTTTGCTCCGCTGCGGAGATTATATAATCCAAAGCGAAGTTGGCCGACGTAAACAGGTAACTGAGGCCGCTGGTCGGCGCCGCCGCGCTCAATGCGGTCGCCAATGGCATCTGGTATCCGGAGGTCGCGCTGCCGCCCGGCACCGTTAGTGGCGGTGCGGCGGATCGAGCTAATGGTGCTGGTCCCGACGCTGCCGTTGCCGCCCACCGTGGTGTTACCCCGGCCCGCGGCAAACGCCAACTGCGATCCAATGTCGCTCGCGAACGTCCGGCTGGCCGATACCACTCGCGCTTCGATTTCCACTTGCTGCGTTCGGCGATCCAACTGCCGAATCAGGTTGTCCATCACCGGTATCACCGCCGGAATGTCGCGGATGATCACCGTGTTCGACCTCGAGTCGGACAGCACATCGCCGCGCGCCGAGAGGAACTTTTTCAGGGTGGTTACCATGTCATCGGACTTCGCATAGCTCAATACCCGCGTCGTGGTCACCACGTCGGCCGCTTCCGCTTGCGCCTTGGCTAGATCGCGCTCTTGCTCGGCTTCCTTCTTGATCGTGTCTTTGGTCGCGATTCGCAGTACGTTTCCCGCCAGTTGCTTGTCCAAGTCGTTGTTTTGCAACACGATGTCCAACGCTTGGTCCCACGGTACATCATCGAGAACGATCGTCAACGATCCCTTGACTCCGGGATCCAACACTACGTTCAGACCGCTGATCTCGTGGATTAGCCGGAAGAAATCTCGCAGATCGACGTCCTTCAAGTTCACCGAAATCGGTTCACCCGTATATCCGCCGGCGTTGGCTTGCGCCGCCTGCACTCCCGCTCCCGCGCGCGATGCCGCCGCTGCTGCCGCCGGAGTGGTAGCGCCGATTTCCGCCCGCACCGGGAATACGGTGGTCGCTCCCGGAGTGGGCATAGCCATGGCCGCGTTCGGTTGGGTCAGCGAAGCGGGCAGCGCTAGCGGTGCTTCGTTGTGCGCCAATCCATCGCTCACCCCCGAACCCTGTGGGTGCGCCTTGGTCTTTACCGTCGTAGCTCCGGTGGTTCTCTGGACGGGAGCCTGGGAGTCGCTTGCCGGCATGAATTCCACTTTTACGCTGTTGCCGTCCGCGCTGACGCTGAATGCCGCCGACTGCCGCAGATCGATCACCACCCTGGCCACTTCCGGCCGGAACTGCGCCAGACGAATCACCCGCACCGGATCGAGGTTGCTGGGAATGCTCTTCTCCGCGGTCCGCAAATGCGCCCCGGTGAAATCCAACACCAGACGGTCGGGGTGGCTTAGCCGCATTACGTGATAGTTCAAATGCCCGCTTCCGGTTACATCCACTACCGTGCGTTGTCCCGCTTGCGCAAGATGCACGTCCGAAATCGATTCCGCGGGCGCAGCCGTTTCCAGCTCGGCCCGCGCATCCACGGTCCGCGCCTCAGAACGGGTTGCCCCGGCCCCCAGGTTCGCCCCGGCGTTCCCGATGACCAGGGTCAGATGGGTAGAATTTTCGCGCTCGATCCGCGGCTCCACGCCCGTACGCAGCAGCACTTCCAACCGGGTCGAGGCCTTGTCTCCGCTCTCATAGGGGATCAGCCGGTAGCTGCGTACCGGGCCCGCGTCCACTACTCGCGCGTCTCCCGCTCCCGCAACGTCCACGGTCACCCCGGTGATGTCCACGACGAACAGGGTGCTGTTCGGACGATACGTCGTGTACTCGAACGGCGCGGTGCCCTCCGCTTCCAGGCGTACCGTGCCATCCTTCACCACCGCGTTCACGTGGACCACCGGCGCCGTCTCTGCCAGCAACACTCCACTCGTTTGTAGCAAGCCCGCCACCATGATGCCGGCGACCGCCCACGGCCGAAAATTCTTCCTCATTGCTGCTCTCCTGCGCTGTTGTAGATGCGTTTCGTCACTTCTCGTTCCACCGGCTTGCCGAATGCATCCTTCGAGTACTCGCGGAATACCACTCCGTCCAGCCCGATCTTCTCGACCTGACCGTCGTACAGCCGGTCTCCTTCTCGCACGAAGTAAACTCGCTGTTCCGGATTCGATACCACCGCCAACATTCCCTCAGGAGACTTCACCGTGCCGTCCACCCGCGTCGATCCGATTACCAGCCCTGCCTTGCCCGGCGGCAAGTTGGGCCCGCCGCCCTCTTTGGTGATCCCTACCAGCGGTTCAAACGGGTCTCGCCGCAACGCCCCAGGCGCTGGTTTCGTTCCCGCACCTTCCGGTGGCGCTTGAGCGGGTGTTTCCTTGGACGCTTTCTTTTTCGAATGGATCTGCGCACCCGCTGCCGAAATCAGCATCCCTGCCAACGCCGCGGCCGCCAACAGCTTGCCCGAAACTTTTGCGAGTCTCATCATTCCGTCCTGCCCGATCATCAGTGCGTCACCGTTTTAGCGGCCACCGGCGCCGGCGCAACCGGAGTCGCGGGATTGGTAAAGAAGGTAGTCACCATCAGCGTCCCCGATACCGAAGTTCCCGGCGTCACATGGAACTTGTCCGAACTGTTGGTAAACGTCTTGAGGTCCAGGTCCCCTACGTTGATGATTCGCGAGAGCCGGCTCAGCCGCGTAAAGAAATCCAGCACCGCGTAGTACGGCCCGTCCACCTCAATTTCGAAGGGCATCGTGTAGTAAAACTCTTGCGCCCCCACGGGCTTGGCGGTCAGGTGCCGGATCGACACTCCCGAAGACGCCGCTCCGGCCTGCAACATCAAAATGAATTGGTCGGCTTGCTTGTCTTCCGGGACGATCGTCTGCAGCGTGGTTAGCTGTTTCTGCAACGCGTCCATCTCACCTTGCAGCTCGATTCGCCGCTGCTGGTAAACCCGCAACTGGGTCACTTCGCTCTGCAACGGCTTTAATCTCGCTTGCGCGGCCTCTAACTGCGTCCGCACCGACTGTACCGGCCAGAAAAACAGCCCGAACAGAACGATCAACACGCCCAAGCCGACGAACATCAGTACCTGAACGGGCAGCGGCCATTCGCGGAAAGGAGTTGCCATCGGTTAGCTCCTTCCTTTCGCCGGGATGCCGGTGGGCGTCGAGGTAGCCGGGCCGGGCGCGGCAGTGTGGGCTGCGCTTGCATCCCCCGCTCCGGGCGCCGCGGCGACCTCCGCGCTCATGGTGAAGGAATAGGTCTGCACGCCTTTTTGGATATCGTTTTCTTTGGCTTCTTTGATCTCGATCTTGTCGAAGTAGCCCGACCGCCGCATCTGCGTCAGGAAATTGGCCACCGCATTGATCGATCCAGCCTCTCCCGACAGGTCCAACGCATTGCCCTTGCGGTTCACTTCGGTCAGCCACAGCGTGTCGGTTCGCACCACCGTGGTCGCCACCATGGCCAGCAAATCCTGTCCGCCGGTGCGGTTTTTCTGCAGCGTCTCGATCACGTTGATGCGCTGTTGCAAAACCGCTTTCTGGTGCTCGAACTGATCCACTTCCGCCTTCACTTGCTGTAGCCGGCTCTTTTCCGCCTGCAGGTTCGATATTTGCTGGTTCACTTCATCCAGCTGGCGCTCTTCCTTGAAATACACCACCGCAAGAATGATCACCGCCAGCGCCACCGATGCCAGCAACAACAGCCACCGGATGGTGGTCTCGACCGGCAGACCCGGCCCCGCCGTTTTCGGACGGGTTTGACCCAGTAAGTTGATCCGAATCATGGCGTGTCAAAACTCCTCAGCGCCAATCCCACCGCGATCGCCAGGCGTGGAGCATTTTCCCGCAGTTGGGTTTCGTCGAATTGGCTTGCTTGGAATGAAATCTTTCGGAAAGGGTATAGCTCTTCCACCGGCATCGCGAATTCTTCCCGCAGCAAGTCCAGCAAGCCCGGAACACGCGCCGTTCCTCCCGCCACCACGATCCGGCGAATGTTTTCTCCGCTAGCCGTGGCCCGGAAGAAATCGAATGTCTTTTGAATTTCCAGGATCAAAATATCGGACACCGAGCGCAGAATGGCGGTTTTCTGTTCTTCGCTCACTCCGGTGTGGGTCCCCCCCATCTTCAGCTTCTCGGCGTCCTCAAAACTCAGGTCGAGCTCTTTTTGCAGCGCGTCGGTGTATTGGTTCCCGCCTACCGAAACGTCGCGGGTAAACAGGGGGGTCCATCCGCGCACGATATTGATGTTCATCACGCTGGCCCCGATATTCAGCAGCGCCACTACTTGGCTGGGGTCCGGCTCATAATTCACTTCAAAGCAGTTCTGCAGCGCGAACGCATCGATATCCACCACCACCGGCGTCTTGCCCGCCTGCGCCAGGACGTTGGTATGGTTTAGAATCTTGTCCTTTTTCACCGCCACCAGGATCACGTTCATCTGGTTTTCGTTGGCTTCCAGCAGTTGGTGGCTTAGGTTTACGTCGGCAATGTCGAATGGAATGTGCTGGCTGGCTTCGGTTTGGATCTGGTCGTACAGCTCGTCTTCGCTCATCAGCGGCATGGTCACGGGCTTGACGATCACCGAATGCCCGGATACTGCGGTGGCCACTTCTTTGGTTTTGATTTTCTGCCCATCGAATATCAAACTAATCTTTTCCGCTACCGACGGCGCATCCATAATCGCACCGTCTACGACGGTATCCTGGGCCAGTGGCTCGATCCCGTAGGCCACCAGTTCATAGCCCCCGCGGCCGCGCTTGAGCTCCACCGCTTTTACCGAACTCGACCCGATGTCGAGCCCGATCAACGACTTGCTTTTACCGAGATTAAACATCTTGCGCGCCTCTCGTGTCTTTGACCCGATTGCGATTCTGGTTGCCGCGCTACTGTGACCATGAAGCGACTGCGAGGGATCCCCCAGGAAACCCCCAAACCCTCTGCCTCTAACCGCAAGGGCCTAATCGGAAATCTCTGCTCCGGCCCAGAACTACCGAGTCGTCCGGTACTTCTGCTTTTTCTGTATATTACTTTGCCCGGTGGGAGTGTCAAGAAGCGGATTACGGTGATGTGCTGATAAACAAGGGCATAGGACCTGGTCTCCTGAGGGGACGCCCGATCATACCCCAACAAGTCGTAGCTGTCCTAGTACTACACCACATCCTGTGGCACTTTGGTGGTAGTACACCCTCTCCTACTTTTCAGGACTCTTTATTCCCAGCTTCGACCACATCTTATCGATCCGGACCCTGGTCCGCTCATCCATCTTAATCTCGTCCGGCCATTGCCCCCCGTATCCCTCGGTCGCCCACTTTTTGGTCGCGTCGATCCCCATCTTCGAGCCATAGTCCTGCCGCCGGGCGGCGTGGTCCAGAGTGTCGACTGGTCCCAGTACGAACTGGATGTCGCGCTCCGGATCGATCGCGCACAGAACCTTCCATGCCACTTCGCGCGAGTTTTGAATGTCGACGTCGTGGTCAACCACAATCACGACCTTGGTGAACATCGCCTGCCCCAGCCCCCAAATCCCGTTCATCACTTTTCGGGCATGGCCGGGATAGGATTTCCGGATCGCCACGATCATCAAGTTCTGAAAAATCCCCTCGGCCGGCATGGCCACATCCACAATTTCCGGAAACTGCATCTTCATCACTGGCAGGAAAATTCTCTCGATCGCGTGACCGATGTAGAAATCCTCCTGCGGCGGTGGTCCCACAATGGTGGTCAGGTACACCGGTTTTTCCCGGTGGGTGATGCAGGTGACGTGAAAAACGGGGTACTCGCCCTCCAGCGAATAAAATCCGGTGTGGTCGCCAAACGGGCCTTCGGTGCGCATTTCCCCGGTATCGACGTATCCTTCCAGGATAATTTCCGCGTTGGCCGGCACCTCCAAGTCCACCGTCTCGCCGGCCACCATTTCCACCGGTTCGCGCCTCAAGAATCCGGAGAACATGAATTCGTCCATATCCGGCGGCACCGGCAAAATCCCCGCCAGGCAGGTCGCCGGATCGCCGCCGATCGCCACCGCTACTTCCATCCGCTTGGTGCCGCTCGCCCGCAAACTCCGGAAATGCTCCGCGCCGTGCTTCTGGGTCTGCCAGTGCATCCCGGTGGTGCGCTCATCAAACACTTGCATGCGATAGCAGCCCACGTTGCGTTTGCCGGTCTCTGGATTCTTGGTAATCACCATCGGCCAGGTGATGTAGCGTCCGCCGTCCTGCGGCCAGCACTGCAAGATCGGAAAATCCAGCAAAGAAAACGTATCCTTGCGGATCACTTCTTTGCACGCCCCGGATTTCACCGTTCGAGGGAACACCGCGCTAAGCTCGCCCAGCTTTGGCAGCATCTTGATTTTGTCGAAAAGCCCCTTGGGCGACTGGAAATCCAAGAAGCTCTCGATCCGCGCCGCCACATCTTCCAAGCGGTCCACCTCCAGCGCCAAATTCACGCGGCGCTCGCTCCCCAACAAATTGATCGCCACCGGGAATTTCGATCCCTTGGGACGCTCAAAGAGCAGCGCCGGCCCCCCGGCCTTGCCTACCCGGTCCGCGATCTCGGTAATCTCCAGCACCGGATCGACCTCCGCGTCGACCCGCACCAGTTCGCCTTCCTTCTCGAGCTTCTTGATGAATTCCCGCAAATCCCGATAAGCCAATTCCCCTCCTCAACCAACTACTGCATTTACCACGATCGGGCGAACTGGATCACCGACCGCACAGCCCGGGTGCCTGGCGCACCGTTCGCCTTCCCACGGCGCGCAAGTCTCGTCCCTCCCGCACGTGAATGCTTATTGCTGCGAGGGAACGAACTCATCGAACACCGCTTTACGCAAAAGGTCGGGAGGCAGCAGACCCTGCGCCAGAACAAAATCATGAAACTTCTTCTGGTTGAACTTCGCGCCGAGGGTCGTTTCCGTCTCCTTCCGCAGCGCGAGCAACTTGGTGTACCCGTAGAAATAGCTATTGGCCTGCCCCGGGGCACGATACGTGAAGCGTTCCACTTCCTCTTTCGCAAACGCGTGCGAAAGAACTACTTCTTGCTCCAATACTCGGTACGCCTCTGCCGGCTGAATCTTGCCCGACTGCAGCTCCGGATCAAGGAACGCACGCGCGGCCCGCAGCAACCTCAATTGGAGTGACATCAGCTGGCCATCGAGCGGCATGTACGGTTTCATCAGGTATTCCGAATACAGTCCCCAGCCCTCCACGTTGGTGCTGTTGAACGCATACCGCACCCGCGCCAGCGAAACGCCGTGTTCCAGCATCGAGTCGAATTGCAGCTCGTGCCCAGGCCGCGCTTCGTGCGCGGTGATCGTCCAAGCCGAAGAGCGGTTGGTGAAATCGTCGTATTTTTCCGCAGCTTTTTCTCCCGCGGCCGCCGGAATATTCAGCGGCAAAACGAACTCGCCCTTTTGCCCGGTATTGTGCAGAAACGGTGGAGGCACCATGTGCGGTGCAGGTTGCTGCGCGGTCTCCGCCGCCGTCGCTATGCGAATCCGTGCCGGACGGTCGGGTAGGGTGACCATCTGATGTTCGACGATGATCTGCTCGATCTCTTTCAGCACGTCCTGGTAGAACGGCAGGATCGCGTCACCGACCAACTGGCTCTTCTTCAGTTCCCGGATCACCTCGCGGTAGTCACTCGATGGCCAGTGCCGCTGTTGCGCGATCTGCGCCGCGACCGGCTTCATCTCCTCCTGAATCTCGGCGAAGGACTGATGGGCCATGGACGCCAGTTGCGCCGGCGGAATGTCGATGCCGTAGTCTTCTAGATTCAGCGCATATTCCTCCGGCGGCAGGCGAAAGTCGGTTCGCGCTTTGGGCAGCACCGTAGCGCGAATCCATGCATCGTACTCGATGAGCTGGCCCTTCAGCTTGTCGAACGGTTCTTGCCAGCCGCTGAGCTGGTACTTTTTCAGAAGCGTGGCAATGCCTTCCATGTAATTGGAATTTCGGCCCAGCTCGGTTTCAATCTCCGTCCGCGCCGGATACACCGCACCCGGCTTGGCCATTTGTTCGGTCACACGCTGCTTCAGGATTTGCGTGATCGGCGGGTAGCCCGGTTCGATGCCCGCATATTCGCGCAAGCGGACCACCGCCGCCGGGCGGCGTTCCGCCGGCGTCTGTTCATCCAACAGCATTTGCACCCCGCCGAAAACTCTGCCGCTCGCATTCAGGAAGGGAACCTTATGAGCCCGCGCAAAATCCTCTTCTTGGAATCCCAGTTCCACTTTGCGGACGATGATCTGCAAATCCTGTTGCACTTCTGGCTGCTGCTTCTCCGTGGCTGCGGCCTTGATTTTCTCGAGCACCGCCTCGTTTTCCCGCCGCTGTTGATCTTCGTCCGCCAGGGTAGGCTGCGAGATCCGGGTGTCAAATTCGCTTAGCCCTTGCCGCGAACCTTCCTCCGGGCTGTGCTTCATCTCTACCGCGAGCAGCATGTTGGTATAGTTGTTGCTGACCGCGATCCAACCCGCCGGGCCAGCCGGCGTCTGCGCAAAGCCTGCCACAGCCAAAATAAGTACAACCACGAGCGAACCAATCCTATGAGTCAATTTCCCTCTCCGCGCATGACCGAGGTAATAAAACACACTGATCCATCGAAAGCAATTGGGCGTTCCGAGTTCCCGCCACTTTCCGCATCCGATCGAAAGGCCTTCCGCTTCGAAGCTTCGACGCTCTTATCCCTTGCGGGTGCCCTACTGTTCCCGAGTTTTGGGACGGGTGAGCGGAGTGACCTTGACCAGTCACTGGAATCGTCAAGAGGTTGACTCTGAAAATGCCGGTGGGTGGCCGACCCTTGGCGGTCCAGGGTGCGGAGCTTACTGCCACTTCGGCAAACCAGAAGACCCGCCCCAGCAGCGGCGGGTCCCAAGTTGCCGCTTGCTAGCTTCTCTAAAAAACAAACGACGCTACTTCTGGGTGATCTCGATGTCCAATGTGATCGCCACGCTGTCCGCCACCACCGCGTCACCGCCCGGGGTCTTGCCTGCAAACACCAACCCAAAATCTTTTCGATCAATCTGAGTGCTGGCCGAAAGCCCGCGGCGGCTATTGCCCCAAGGATCCTTGATCGCCGCCGATGGTCCACTGACAACCAGGGTAACCTCTTTCGTCACCCCATGAATCGTCAGATCGCCCAGCACCTTCAAGCCATCGCTATCCTTCCAAGCTTTCTTGGAATGAAACGTGATCGTCGGATATTTGTCCACATCGAACCACTCTGCGCTCTTCAGATCCTTGTCCCGGTCCGGCACCCGCGTATCGATCGAACGGACGTCAATCGTCGCGTTCACCCTGGACTGCGCCACATCTTTCTCGTCGTATTCCACCGTCCCGCTGATCTTCGTGAAATCACCCTGCACGTTCGATATCGCCATATGCCGCACCACAAACTGCGCGTTCGAATGCGCCGGGTCGATCTGCCAAGTAGACCCGCCGGCCGCCAACCCCGGAATCGCCAACGCCGATGCCAAAAGGGCCGCCGCCACACCTATCGCAAAAACCCATCGCCTCATGATCTTCCTCCGGTCGTGCCTCGAAGTGAATTGTCACTGCCTACAGCGTCGGCCCTCGAACCGGATCACTCGATCATCGCGAATGACGGTCCGAACGGATTGCCAGCCGTTTCGATGCGCCGCAGCGAACCGTGGATTCACTACCCCGCAATGTTTACCAACATTTCACAAATCCAGCCAGCCCGGCACTCCGGGCAGTCGATTCGAGGGTTGCGGTAGCGCCTTAGCGCCCCGCGCAAACGGGAGTTGCGTATTCTGGCCGGAGACACTAGTCTTGCCGTCGGGCATGGATCCGCAATTCTTGATTCTCGGCGTCATCTGGTACATCGTCTTTCTTTTCTCCACCACGTGCCACGAAGGCGCGCACGCCCTAGCCGCCAAGTGGGGCGGCGATCCCACCGCATCTCACGGAGGACAGGTTTCCCTCAATCCCCTCCCGCACATCCGCCGCGAACCCATCGGGCTCGTGCTCGTGCCGATCGTTTCTTATTTCTGGATGCACTGGATGATCGGCTGGGCCAGCGCACCGTATGATCCCCATTGGCAAGCGGCTCACCCGCGCCGCGCGGCGTGGATGGCGCTGGCCGGACCCGGCGCCAACTTCGTTCTGTTCCTGCTGTCGGGATTGGCGATCCGCCTGGGCATGCTCCTCGGTGTGTTCCATGAGCCAGTCCGCGTGGGTTTTACGCACATTACCGAGGCCTCGGTGCCAGGAGTAGCCGGCTTCGCCGCGACATTTCTAAGCATCTTCTACGTCTTGAACCTCTTGCTCGGCACCTTCAACCTTCTGCCGGTACCTCCGCTGGACGGCTCGAACGGAATCGCCGTGTTGATGAGCAACGCGGTCGCCGCGCGATACTTCAGTTGGAGCCGGAGCGGATTTGGAATGGTGGGAATGCTGCTGGCCTGGGTCGTGTACGACAAAATATTCCCCTATATTTTTCTGCTCGCTCTAAATCTGCTGTACCCCGGGTCCCACTACGCTTAGCCAAACGCAGTCCCGAGAACTGTTCGCGGCATCATGTCGCCGGCCTTTACTTCCCATAAACACGCCTTAGGATTTTGGCGATTTGCGTGGGAGAGCTCTCTCGAGCGCCCGGGGGTAACCGATCGAGTGATCGACCTCCCAGCCGCTAGCTGGTTCTGGCGCCCAGAAAAACTTTCGGCTCGACTCCGGCCAATCGCCTTCTATTTGAATCTGCTCCGCAACTTTCGTGAGAGAATTTCATATGCTAGACTCGCCAAGCGAGCGAATTTAATTTTTGCATCCGGTTGAACGCTTGCTGCTCGGTGGAACTTCGGGCTCTGTGCAACGATTCCCCGCAAACCCCGCCAGGCCCGGAAGGGAGCAACGGTAGCGGACCGGTCTCGTGTGCCGCGGAGTACCCGAAGTTCCTCTGATCGCCCCCGACCCGGAACGCAAAGGACCGAATGAGTTACCAAGTAATCGCGCGGAAGTGGCGGCCGCAGACTTTCGGCGACGTAATCGGCCAGCGCCATATCACGCGCACCCTGGAAAATGCGATCCGCACCGAGCGCGTAGCGCACGCCTACATTTTTTCCGGCGTACGCGGCGTGGGCAAAACCACCACCGCGCGCATCCTCGCCAAAGCGCTCAACTGCATGAACGGACCGCAACAGGCGCCATGCAACGAGTGCGCGTCCTGCCTGGAAATCACCTCCGGAAACTCGCTCGACGTTTTGGAAATCGACGCCGCGTCCAACCGTGGCATCGACCAAATTCGCGAGCTGCGCGAAATGGTCCGCTACGCCGCGGCCGGCGGCCACTACAAAGTGGTCATCCTCGACGAAGCTCATCAGCTCACCGACGAAGCTTCCAATGCTCTGCTGAAAACGCTCGAAGAGCCGCCCGACAAAGTGATTTTTATCCTGGCCACCACCGCATCCGAAAAACTTTCTGACACCATTCGTTCCCGCGCGCAACACTTTCAGTTCCGCGCGCTGTCCTTCGGCGAGATCGTGGAAGCTCTTAAAAATATCGCCAAGGCCGAAAACCTGAAAATCGACGCCGGCGCTCTGGCCGTGCTGGCCCGCGCGGCGGAAGGAAGTTTGCGCGATTCGCTTTCGCTGCTCGAGCAAGCCATGGCCTATTGCGGCGACGAAGTCACCGACCAATCGGTGCGCGAATTGCTGGGCGTGGTTGCTGAACAGGTGCTCGACGATCTGGTCGCCGCCATTCGCGCCCAATCCTCCCAGCGCGCGCTCCAGCTGGTCCACCGGCTGATTGCCGAGGGCCAGAACCTCCAGCACTTCTGCCGCGAGGCGATTCGCCATTTCCGGAATCTGCTGATGGCTCGGGTGTGCGGTGCGGACTCCGACCTGGTTTCCGCCCCTCCCGATGAGCGCGAGCGCCTGGGCCAACAAGCCGCGGAATTTTCGGAAGAAGATTTGACTCGTTTTTTCCAGATCTTGCTGGCCACCGACGACGACTTGCGCCACCAGCCCGATCCCCGCCTGCATTTGGAATTGGGCCTGCTGAAAATGGTCACCGCGCAGCGACTGGCGCCGCTCGAAGAAGTCATCGCGGAATTGCGCGGGGAAGCTGGATCGCGTCCGGCGCTTCCGCCGCCGGCTCGCGCCGGAATAAAACCCTCGGGCGCGGCTACCGGAAGTTTGAGCGTTCCAACCTCACCGCAAGATTTCGCGCCTTCCGCAGTCTCATCTGCGCCCGCATCGGCGGCGGCGTACTTCTCGCTCGCTCCCGCGGCGACCGCTGCGGCACCCGCGCGCGTAGCGATGGTCGCGGTGGCACCTGAAGGGGCACCCGCTGCCCCGACCGCGAACGGTGCCGCAGAGCGTCCGCCGGCAACTACGGTGACCACGGTCGTTCCCCGGTTGTCCTCCACACCCGTTCCGTCTTCCCCGCCCCGAATCGTGGGACGCTCCGCGGAAGAATCGGGCGGCCAGAGTTTACCGGCCGCGCAAGTCGACGCCATTCGCGCCGCTCTCCAGGGACAGAAATTTTTGCTTTCGATGGTCGAACAAGCCAGCCGCTGGGAAATCGATGGAGGTGAAGTGCGTTTGTTTTTCCCGATGGAAAATCGCGCCCTCGCCGAAATGTTGCAGGCCCGTGACCCGATGGAGAAGTTGCGCACAGTCCTCACTCAGGTTATCGGCCAGCCTCTCCGCGTCTGTGTTAAAATGGAGACCTTGCGCCCGGCGGTGGGCGGCGGGATCGCGGAAGTGAAGGCGCGACTCGAAGAAGACCCCATTGTAAGGGCCATGCTGAAACGGTTCGGCGGCCAGATTTCGGGAATCAAGCGTCGCGGCGAGGAATAACCATGGAAGTTAAAGCCTTGCAGCAAATGCTGGCGCAGTTCCGACAAGTTCAAGAACGGCTCGAAAAGCAAATCGACGAGCTGAATATCGAAGCCTCGGCTGGCGGCGGCATGGTTACGGTGCGCATGAACGGCCAAAAGCAGCTCACCGAGGTGCGCATCGAACCCGAAGTGTTCGCCGGCAAAGATCAGGAAATGTTGCAGGACCTGTTTCGCGCCGCGGTCAATGATGCGTCGCGCCGGGTGGACGAGGAACTCTCCAAACAAGTGCGCGACATGACCGGCGGCGTTCCAGGACTTGCCGGTATTAAGATTCCCGGCCTGTTCTAAGACGCAAAGCGTTCGCAACAATCATTCGCAGCAATCATTCATTCTGGCACTAGTCTTACTTTAATCTCCTATCCAGGATTTCCGTGCCCGACTACGCCCCTACCGTTACCCGCCTGATCGACGAGCTCAAGCGTCTGCCAGGAATCGGCCAGAAGACCGCCCAGCGTCTGGCCTTCTACCTGCTCCGCGAAGACCGCGAACACGCCCTCGCGCTTTCCGAAGCCATCCGCGAGGCCAAGGACAACATCCGCGAATGCTCGGTCTGCAACAACATCACCGATAGCGACCCGTGCCAATACTGCGTGGGCGCCGCCCGCGATCAGAAAATCATTTGCGTGGTGGAAGAAGCCACCAACATAGTAGCCATCGAGCGCACCCGCCAATTCGACGGCCTATATCACGTCTTAGGCGGCTCGCTCTCCCCGCTCCATGGCCGAGGTCCCGAACAACTGAAGATCCGCAGCCTCATCGAACGCCTGAAGACTGGCCTGGTAGTTGAAATCATCCTGGCGACCAATCCCACTGCCGAGGGCGAAGCCACCGCGGTTTATCTCTCTAAATTGCTCAAGCCCCTCGGGGTCCGGGTAAGCCGCATCGCCATGGGCATCCCGGTGGGCACCGATCTGGAATACGCTGACGAAGTAACCATGATGAAAGCCATGGAAGGCCGCCGCGACCTCTAGCCGCACCGGTAAGTTTCCCTCCATTAAAGTACCTTTTTCGCACACCGTGCCCCGACCGGTCGCCCACCCATCCAGCCCGGTGCTACTCTAATCTCCTAGCGCTGGGGGAGGCCCATCCGTTGGAATTCGCGCCCGCTAACGATCTGGGAACCAAAAAGCGTCGAAGCACGCGCATTGTGCAGGCCGTTCCCATCACCGTAGCGGGTGTAGACGCTCTCGGCCAGCCGTTCCGCGAACGCACCGCCACCGTGATCGTGAGCTGCCACGGCTGCAAATATCAGTCCAAGCACTACGTTCCCAAGAATTCTGTCGTCACCATCGAAATTCCCCGCCCGGAACCCGGCCAGAAATCTCGCAGCGCCAAAGGTCGCGTTACCTGGATCCAGCGCCCCCGTTCGGTTCGTGAACTATTTCAGATCGGGCTGGAATTCGAAATCCCCGGGAACGTCTGGGGCGTCGCCTTTCCCCCCAACGATTGGATTCCTGTGCCCGGCGAGAGCAACCGGGCTGCCGAAGCAATGTCCGCCGAGCATCGCCCAGACTCCGCGAGCACCGCGAACCCGGAAACCGGTGCCCCCCCGCAGAATAAAGTGGCGGTGATGCCCCGTCCGCCGGAAGACTCACTGGGGATGCTGCGCCAGATGGCGCGCCTGGCCGCCAACGCTCCAGAGCGATCCGACGTTCGCGCAAATTTCGAAGCTCCGCTACATGACGCGGTGGAAAATGCCCTGCACACTTCCCGGAATCGCTCCCTCGACCGGCCCATGGATGTCGTCGCGCAGGACGCTGCCCATCGCGCGGTGCGCGAGGTGGAAAACGCCGCCGCCAATTCATCCGCGTCGAGCCAGCTCGATAACACCATCCGCCAAGCGATCGAAACGGCGGTGGACGCGTCGGTCTCACGGGTGGCGGAAATCGCCATGCAACAAGCTGCCGAACAGCTCACCGCAGAAGCGCTGCAGACCGCAGTGCGCCAGGCTGTCGACGTCGCGGTTCACCGCACCGTTGCCGATCGCGTTGTCGATACGCAGCGCCAAAGCGACGAAGCGCGCGAGTTGGCGCAGCGCTTGAAAAAGGAATTCGAAGACGCGGTGGCCTCGGTTCGCGCGCTGGCGGTGGCCGGGGTCAACCAGGAAACCACCGAGACTACCCGCCGATGGCACGAGCAACTGGCCAGCTCGTTCGAATCCGCGTCGGCTACCCTTCGCGACAATCTCAACGAGGTTTCGCGATCCACCATCGCTCAGGTCGAAGCGGATTTACGCAGCCAAGGCGACGGCCTGCGCTCTTCGTTTGGAGAGTTTGCCGCGGAAACGCAAAAGCAATTGCAGACCCTGAGCGAATCGGCCACCTACGAGCGCCAACGCGCTGAGCAAAGCTGCGAGCGAATCGAAGAAACCGCCAAGAACACTCTGGAGCAAACTCGCCTGCGGCTGGAAGCGATGATTGCCTTCCAGGGCGCCGAGGTCGAGCGCCGCGCGGAAAACTTGCTAGCCTATCAGATTCGCAAGATCGAGCCGACCCTGGAAACTTCCGCCCGGAAGATCCTCGAGACGCTCACCCTAAACATGCAGCAAGAGATCCAGCAGCAGATGTCGCCGCAGATGAGGCAGGCCAACGAAGTTCTGGATCGGCTCAAGGTGGCGGCGGATCGCGCGGAGGCCGCGTCAAAATCGATCGATGCCCGAATCGAAGCGGCCGCGGCACAGGCGGTCGAAAGATCGATCGCGCAAATCGAGAGTCACACCGCCACCCTGCCCCCCCAGGTAGAACAAGCATGCAAGGCGGCGGTCACCCGCATGGAGGAAGAAGTCGAAGCGAAGAAAGCCGAAGCCACCCACGGCACCATCGAATCCCTATACAAGGCCGCCGACTGGTATCAGAAAAAATCGCAGACCGGGATGCAAGCCGCTCTCGAGCGCACCGTCGAGCAATCCGCCACCTCCATGCGCGACCGCGCCGCGGAAACCTCCCAAGCCTTCACCACCGAGCTCGAACACTATACCCGCAGCTACGTCGACCTCGCCCGCAGCCAGATCGACGACGCCACCAAACAAGCCGCCGAGCGCAACCGCGAGCAACTCGCTCAATCCACCGAGACCGTCGCGGCCGGCTTTGCAGACGAACTTCACCGCACGGCCAGCCAGAACCTGCAACGCTTCGAGCAAAGCGCGCACGAATCCTTGCAGCTCATCGTCGCGGAGATGGCTCGGCGCCAGGCTACCTCGCTCGAAGAGTTTGACCGTCGCATCGAACAGCGCATCACCGCCGGCGTGCAGCAGGCCCACACTCACCTCGAAGCACAGCTAGCGCCGCTGATCGATTCCTGGCAACAGAAACAGCAGGCCGCCCAGCGCGAGTCGCTGGCGCAATTCGAGAAAGCCTCGGACGAAACCATTTCCCAGTTCCGCGCGCGCCTGGAAAACGCATCGAACTCCTGGCTGCTGGCTTCGGCCACCACCCTCGGGCAACGCTCTCAAGCGGTGATCGAAACCCTAGGTCTCGCTGCGGAAAAGCGCCTGCGCGAAATCTGCGCCAACGTCATGTCCAGCGTGGGCGAGACCCTGCGCGACCGTTTGTCCACCGGCACGGGCGCGGTCCCCGCGTCTCCCACTTCTCCCGCGAACGATCCGCCCAAAGACTCCCGCCAGTAACACCAATCCCTAATCGCTGTCGTCCCGCTCGGAATGCTTCAGGTTCGAGCAGGTTTGCGCTGATCGAGAAAGGCAAGCCCGGCAGATGTGATCTTGACCACCCAGCGGTCACCCACCTGCTCGCTGGTGACCAATCCGCGATCGCTCGCATCCTCCCAAACCGGGAGTTTGGGACAGGATGTGCGCCAGGCGTCCATCACTTGGTCGTAGCTCCTCTCGCCGTTGGCCACCCACGAAAGGAGATCGAAGATCAGGCTCTCGACTACTCGATCGCCCATGGTTTTGGTCTCCGCGGCACTCGCCTCAATCTTATCGGAACGAATAGAAAATCGATTCATCAGTTCCGCGAAGATGTTTTACCGGGGTGCCGCGGCTTGGTACCGCTTGGTCTTTAGCGCGCGTTGCCAGTGGCAACCAGTTCCGAAAATCGGCTCAGATCGATATTTCCGCCGCTGACTACGCAAACAATCTTCCCGTTTCCCGCTTGGCCCGAAAGTCCCGCCGCCACCGCGCTCGCCGCCGCACCTTCGCAAATGACGTGATTCCGCGCGGCGACCAGCACCATCGCCTGGCGGGCCTCCTCCAACGACACCACAATCGACCCGGCCAACACCCGACGGGAAAGCTCCCACATCCCCGGCAACACCGATTTCCCGCCGCTGCCATCCACCCAACTTGCCTTCCAATCGGGAAACTTCTGCGCCGATCCCTTATCAAATGACAGTTTCAGCGGCCACGCGGTCTCCGGCTCGGCCGCATATACTTTCACCTCCGGCCTCATCGCCGCCATCACCGAGGCGATCCCGCAGGTCAGCCCGCCTCCACCAAACGCCGCCACCACTGCGGTAACATCCGGCAAGTCCTCCAGGATTTCCAGCCCCACGGTGGCATTGCCGGCAATAAAGTTGTCGTCGTCGAAAGGATGAATAAACACGCCCTGAAAGGCTGGATGCTTCCCTTCCAGCACCGCCGTCCAACACTCATCGTACGGCGCCTGGGTAATGCTCGCACCCAAGCGCTTGATCGACTCGATTTTGGTAGTCGGCGCGGTATCCATCACCAAAACGTCGCAACGAATTCCCAGGATTTTCGCCGACAGCGCCACTCCCTGCGCGGCATTGCCGGCGCTGACCGTCCACACGCCCCGTGCCTTGTCTTGCGCACTGAGCAACGAGATGGCGTTGTAAGCTCCCCGCAATTTGAACGAGCCAATCGGCTGAAATGCTTCGAGCTTCAGATAGATCTCGCCGGGCGTGTCATCGTAGTACAAGCGCACCAACGGCGTTCGCACCGCCGCCTGGTAGACGCGCTCGCGAGCCGCCAGAATCGATTCCAGCGGGATGTTTCGTTCGGGTCGTTTATCCTGAACCGATGAGGTGGTCATATTCAGACCGGCCAAGATTGTAACATCCGCTCAACCGGCTCGCGCAGTGGCGGTATCGCTTCAATTACGAGTGCCCCAAAAGAAGAAAGGCAGCCACGTGAGGCTGCCCTTCCCTACTTGTCGTCTTCGGCGAATCTGAGCTCGCGGCAGAGATCACTGCGCCGGTGGCGGCGTGAACAGCTTCAAGTTTTCAGCCTTCCAGCGCATCGCCGCGAAGATGCGGTTGCGCCCGCTCGGATGATCGAAAAAGATCCACTCCTCCACCGGCCCCGGATTCATTTTGCGATACTCCCCCAGGTGAATCGCGGCCTGGGCCATACCGTCGGGCTGGCGGCTGGTGTTCAGGCCGTACATGTCGGCCTCGTACTCGCTGGTTCGGGTCTCGGTGTTCAAAATTGGGGTGAGCACGAAGAAAAAGATCGAGCCAAGCAGCACCACCAGCGGAAGCACCGCGGTATCGGTGATTCCGCGAATCTGCCACCGTTCGCCCCACCGCGCCAGCGACCACTCGAGCGACCAGCGCAGCAACCCGAATAGCACCACAATCACCACCAACAAGAAAAGCATGTCCTTGGCAATGTGATGCAGAACGTAATGACCCATCTCATGTCCCATTACGAACTGGATTTCCTCGCGCGAGCCGCGTTTCAGGAGGTTGTCGTTCAGGGTGATGCGCATCGTGCTGCCTATGCCGCTGACGTTCGCGCTCATCCGGGTGGTCTGGCGCGAAGCATCCACTTCGTACACCTTGTCCGCGTCAATTCCGTTCGCGTGGGCCATACTGAGAATGGGTCCGGTAACCCGCGGATCGTCCAGCGGCACGCTTTTATTAAAGACCGGCGTGATATAGACCGGCGTAATCATCACCGTGAGGATTACGAACAATATGCTGACCAGGGAGCCCCAGATCCACCAGGTGTTCGGCAGCCGGCGCACCACACCAAACAGCAACGTGACGATGATTCCGCCCAAGATGATGCCGATCAGCAGGCCCTTACACTGATCGTTGAGCCACGGCCCAAAGGTCTGGGTGGCCAACCCGTACTTGTGCTCGCGGCTGTAGCCTTCATATACCGCCAGCGGAAACCCGAGAATCGTGCTAACCACCAGATATTCCGTCCAATAGATCAGCGTCTGCAGTGGCCCCAATCGGGTGATGCGTTCAGCCAGGTTGCGCATCCCCGCGGACCACCGAAGCTGCAACAAGAGAAACGCAACGATCGCGCCGTACAGAAAATCCCATAGCACCAGCCAATACCCGCCTTCGAAATAAGCGTCGGAACGCGCGCGCGCGTCGGCGGGAATCTGCGCGAGATAAGCGTTGGTCGCCGCCCCCGCGTCGAAATGGTCCGAGGGCTGCGCTTGCTGCGGAACCTCGAGCACCGACGGCATCGCCGTCGCGGGCATGGCGCCCGGGCCAGGCCCTTGCTGCCCCCCAGCAGCCCCACCCCAGGAGCAGAGCGCAAGAACTAGCAAAGCCGCAGACAACGCTGGTCGCATTTTCACAGGAGCACCTTCTATCTGGATTTTCATTCGACGTGCGGGGCCCGCGGACACTGTAGTTCTGTCCACCCGACCAGTCAATGCTCCCATACCGTTTGGACTGAAGACCGCCTCCCAGACACACGCGACAGTCAACAACCGCCGAACCCTCACGGCTTCGCTTGCGGAAATTCCTCAACGCGGAACTCACCTTGGCGGCCGAAGTAGATCACCTTTCTACCGGTAAGGAAGGCCCCGTAGGCGATTACCCCTGCCGCACTGGCGCGCTTCATAAATTCCGGATAGCGAATCGTGTCCCTCTGCGCTCTGCGAATCGCGGCGACCAGTTCCGCTGATGAGAATCTCTCGGCGACGGGCGATCGAGGAAGAGTCATTTTCTCCAGGTGAGTCTGGCCATCGCCCATGTAGAACGTTGCTGCTCCTCTAGCCAAATCGCAAAAGTACGATTCAACACCCACTTCGACCAGCCTGTTTACACCTCCGGGAATACCAACTCGCCGGCTTGGGACTCGGCCAAAACGTCGGGTATCACCTTGGCGCTCACAATTTCTCCTTACTCGCTAGGATTGCGATGGATGTCGCGAGCCTGCACTTGCCGAGGATGAATTGCGGATCGACCTCGAAGATCGCCCCTCGAACTTTCGCCGCGACCGGGACTGGTCGTGTCAAAGGGACGGATCGATCGCACCCGAGCCCAAGTCCGAACCATGATTTTAATGTCGAAAACGCGGAGATTGTGCCGACCAGGCAGTGAGGACCGTTTGTCGAAAAGAATTACGGCGCGAGCAGGCTTTTCCAGCGTTTCCACGAGTCGTCGCGGGCTTTTTTGTTGGCATCGCTGGCATCCGGCGCTTCGCCGGCGCGCATGAAGCCATGTCCTGCGCCGTCATAGGTCACCGGGTCGAACGTTTTCCCGGCGGCTTTCATCGCGGTAATTGTGTCCGGAACTGTAGCGCCAATCCGGGCGTCGTTCCCGGCGTAGAAACCGTAGACCGGCGCCTTGATGTGCGCCATCGCGTCCTTGGCGGGCGGCGGACCGTAAAAAACGAACGCCGCGGACAAATCACCGCGGTTCGTAGCGAAGCGGAAACTCTGCCCGCCGCCCCAGCAGAATCCCACGACGTACAATTTGCCGTTCGAGGCTGGCAGCTTCAGCCCGTAGTCCGCAGCGGCGTTGAGGTCCCCGGTCACCTGGTCGGGATTCAACTGGCTCACCGCTTCGGTCACTCCCGAGGGAAAATCTTTGGTGCGACCGCCATTCGGAGCCATACCGCTCAACAGGTCCGGCGCGACGGCGATGTACCCCGCCGCGGCCACCTCATCGGCAAGTTCCTGCGCCCAGTCGCTCAATCCGAAAATTTCGTGAATCACCAGCACCACTGGCCGCTTGTCCTTCGATTCCGGGTAGACCACCAGGGTCTCGACGCCTCGGCCATCGTGCTTCACCGTGACCCACTCGCTGTGACGCGCGGATTTGGCGATCCGCTCCCGCGCCCAGGGCTGCGACCACTCCTGCGCACCAACCGTCTGCGCACCCAACAACATCCCCATCACCACAATCATCGTTCCCGTCCATCGCTTCATTTCTCACCTCGCCCCGGAATTCGCCCAGGCGATGTTAGTGGTGCCAGGCGGACTCGATCAAGGCTTTTTACGTCAATTTCAGGTCAACCGGCGGTTTCTAGCGGCCGATGCGAACGGGGTTCGGCTTCTGGCGCTAAGCCGTTATAATGTCCCGATGTCGAATCGAGCTTACCTCAGTGTGTGGTGCAAGGACTATTCGGAAGCAACGATGCTCGAGCGCTTCGGCGCCTTGCTGGCCACCGTGCCTTTTTCCGCGACCAGGCCGGGTTTCGAACGTCTAATCGTGCGTGCCGTGGACGCTACCGAATCTCCGCTCTTCGAGCATGACCTCCGCGCGGTGCCGTTGAATGCGGAGGGCGTGGTCGAGCTTGGGCGCGAAGGCCTGCACGACGATTCCGCCTTCGAAGCTTTGGGGTATTGGGACCTGTGGACGTATCACCCTGACCGCTCGAAATGGATTTCCGAACCTCAGCCTCTGGAAATCTTTTGCTACGGGCCCGCGTACGATGGTGGGGTGGGCCAGGAATTCGGCCACCTGCACGCCGATATCGGCTTCGAACACTTTTTCACCGGGCAACTCGGCTTGCTGGGCATGCACCCGGGCCCCCCGGAAGCGGCCGCAGATCCCGCCGACGCCGCCTTTCTTGTGGCGATGGCCGATCCGGCCAAACGCGCCGAATATCTCGACAAAACGCAGCAAAACATTCGCACCTTGATGGACTGGGTGCAGCGGATCGGATCGCGCTTGCCGGTCGAAAATTTGCATCTGGCGTCAGAGGGAGAGGAGAATTTTGAAGCCCGCATGGACGACATTCTGGCGGCCCGGTAGCGCGTCAATGACCGCGTCCGCTACCACCGCAGGCGCCGCAGCGGCGGCTACCGCAATGGCCGCGCTGCTTTTGCTTGCGTCCTGCGCAGGCTCACCCACATCCAATACCGAATCCAAACCCGCGGAACCAGCGGCCGCTCAGCCGGCCGCTCCCCAACCGCCACCGATTCCGCAACCGATTCAGGACGCGGCCAATGGCGCGCTGGGCGAGGAAACCGAAGTCTTGGTATTCGGGGACTTAGCGCTGAGCGGAACGCAACAGGTGCTGGCCATCAACCGCCTGAAGAAGTCTGCGGCGCACGACATGCCGGGTACCTCGGTGTCGCGCGCCGTCGTCATCGAAAATGACGACAACCGCTGGAAGCAGATTTTTCTGTGTGACGAGCATTTGAAGAATCCCAAGGGATTCCTGGAGGGCGCTCCGGTGGCGCCGGTCACCGGATGGCGGCTACAATACGAACAACATCCGGACACGGGCTTGGTCATGTACTTCACTCCGGTCGAAAAACCTGCGGCCGGCTACATTACAACGACCGGGGTGCGCTGGAACCCCAAGTTCAAGCGCTACCAGTCGCTCGATCGCACCTTTCAAACTTTCCTCGGCGAGACTCCCGAGCTGGAGACGCCTCGAATGGAGTTGCAACACTAAATGAGTGCCGCAGCGCAAGTTCCCCACACGGTGAACCCCGAAGCGCAGGCTTCCGGCTGGGACCATCTGAAGCGCTTGATTCCCTATATCATGCGCTACAAAGGGATGTCCGCCTTGGGCATTCTGACCCTGGTGCTCATGGGTCTGGTCGGCAACTTGGTGCCGCTGGTGATTGGGATTTTCACCGACGTGCTGGTGGGCAGCCCGATCCCGTTCAAAAATCTATCGCCGCATTTCCGCGCCAGCCTCAAATTTCTATTCGCTTTCTACCAACCTGCCAGCCGGCATTCGCTGGCCCTGTACTGTTTGCTGTTGGTAGGGATCATCGCGGTGAAAGGCGTCTTCTCGTTCTGGACTCGCTGGATTTTGATTGGTGTCTCGCGAAACATCGAGTACGACCTGCGCAACGACCTGCTTGAAAAGCTGGTGACCCTGGAGCCCGAGTTTTACGTGCGCAACCGTACCGGTGAGTTGATGTCGCGCGCCACCAACGACCTCAACAACGTGCGGATGGTTTTGGGGCCGGGGATCATGTACACCGCCACCACCCTGGCCACCCTGGTCCTAGCGGTGACCGTGATGATCGAAATCTCGCCGATGCTCACCTTGCTGGTGCTCATTCCGGTCCCCCTGGTCGCGATTGCTGTCCGCTACTTCGGCCAGATTATTCATCGCGTCTCGGAAAAGGTGCAGGCCGCACTCGCTACGCTCTCCGCCAAGGCCCAGGAAAATCTGTCCGGCGTGCGGGTGGTCCGCGCCTATGCCCAGGAAGACGCCGAATCTCGCAGCTTCAACGTAGCCAATCGCGATTACGTTTCCGAGAACGTCAAGCTGATCACCGCGTGGGCGATGTTCTTCCCGTTGCTGCAGGCGCTCATCGGCGTGGCCTTTTTGATCGTGTTGTGGCAAGGCGGACGTCTGGTGATGAGCAATCGCATTTCCTACGGCGCGTTCAGCAGCTACTACTCCTACATGATCGTGCTGGTGTTTCCGATGATCGCATTGGGCTGGGTAACCAACATTTTTCAGCGCGGCGCGGCCTCCATGGGCCGTCTGAATCTACATTCTGGACTCGCGACCGCGCATCCAAACGGAATTCCCGGCCATCGCTGCCGCAGCGGCCAGCGCCGCCGCGCTCGACGATGTTATTTCCGCGCACCCCAACGGCGACCGAGCGCTGACCCATGAATCCGCAGTGCTGCAGGTGCGCGGAGAAATCGAACTGCGCAATCTCACCTTCGCCTACCCGACCGTGGGCAGTGCAGCACCCGCCATTCCGGTCCTGCGCGATATCAACCTGTTTGTTCCGGCCGGATCGATCCTGGCGATCGTCGGCCCCACCGGCAGCGGGAAATCCACCCTGGCAGCGTTGGTGGCCCGCCTGTGGGACGCGCCGCCGAACACAATTTTCCTAGATGGGCGGTCGTTGCGTGAATGGCCACTGGAGCAGCTTCGCCGGCAAATCGGTTTTGTGCCGCAGGACACCTTCCTGTTTAGTGAGACCCTGCGTGAAAATATCGCCCTGGGCTCGCCCGAGGCCTTGCCCGAAGCGGTCTTCGATTCCGCGGAAATCGCCAGCCTTTCGAGCGACGTCGCTTCGTTCCCGTTGAAATTCGAAACGCTGGTCGGCGAGCGCGGCATTACCTTGTCCGGTGGGCAGAAACAACGCACCGCCCTGGCCCGCGCGGTGCTGCGCAATCCGCGCATTCTGATTCTGGACGATGCCCTCTCCAGCGTGGACACCGAAACCGAAGAGCGGATTCTGAGCCGCCTGCGCGAGGTCATGCGCGAACGCACCACCATCCTGGTGTCGCACCGCTGTTCCACGGTGCGCCATGCCGACCAGATCGTGGTCCTGCGCGACGCCCAGCATCGTCGAGCGCGGCACCCATGACCAACTACTCGCAGCGCGGCGGCTACTATGCCGAACTCTATCATCGCCAGCTTCTCGAGGAAGAACTGGAAAAGGCTTGAGCGAAGAAGAAAAACTCGGTAAAGCATACGACACTCACTCTGCTGCGGCGGCTGGCCCGATACATGCGCCCGTACCGCTGGCAGGTGGCTGCCGCCATTTTGCTCACTCTAGCGGTCACTCCGCTGGAGTTCGTCAGCCCTAAACTATTTCAAATCGCCACCGACAAATACATTTTGCCGGTCGCGCACCACGAGATGCCGTACCACCAGGGGTTCCATGCGCTCGGGTGGATCAGCATCATATTCTTGTCGTCGCTGATACTCGGTTTCGGATTCCAGTATCTGCAAGTACGAGTCATGCAGAAGGTGGGTCAGGAAACCATGTGCGACATGCGCAAGGAAATTTTCGACCACCTGCAGCGCCTGCCGATGAGCTACTACGATCAGCACCCCCGTCGGCCGCCTGGTCACCCGGGTCACCACCGACGTCGACGCCCTCAACGATCTTTTCGCTTCCGGCCTGGTCGCCATGGTCAATGACGCCTTTCTTCTGGTCGGCTTCATCGTGGCCATGCTGATCATTAATCCGCGCCTCGCGCTGGCGTCGCTTTCGCCGCTTCCCTTCATGTTCCTGCTCACTTATTTCTTCCGCGCCCGCGTCCGCGACGCCAACCGCCGCATTCGCACCGCCATCGCCAGCATCAATTCGTTCCTGCAGGAACACATCACCGGCATGCACATCGTTCAGCTATTCAACCGCGAGAAGCGCGCCCGCGAACAATTCGCCGCGTTGAACAAACAGCACATGGACGCTTACAAAGACGCGATCGACGCCTTCTCCGTTTTTTATCCCGGCGTTGAATTCCTCAGCACCGCCGGCGTCGCGCTGCTTTATTGGGTGGGCGGCGGAAAGGTGATCTTCGGGCGCGATTCCCATCGGTATGCTGATTATGTTCATGATGCTCGCCCAGCGCTTTTTCCGTCCGATCCAGGATCTCAGCGAGAAATTCAATATCCTGCAGACCGCGGTCGCCGCTTCCGAGCGAATCTTCCGCCTGCTCGATGAACCCGTTCCCACCGTCGCTTTCAGCGGCACGAAAGTGATTGCCCACCCGCGCGGTGAAATCGAGTTCAAAAATGTTTGGTTCGCCTATCGCGGCGGCAACGCGCCCACCGAAGACGACTGGGTTCTGCGCGACGTAAGCTTCCGGATCGGCGCCGGCGAAACCCTGGCCATCGTCGGCCACACCGGCGCGGGCAAGACCACCCTGATCCAGCTCTTGCTGCGCTTTTACGACATTCAGAAGGGCCAGATCCTGCTCGACGGCATCGATATTCGGGAGCTGGAGATCCACAACTTGCGCAGGCTGTTCGGCATCGTCCTCCAGGATCCGTTTCTTTTTACCGGCACGCTGGAATCCAACGTCCGCCTGGGCACCGAAAAGATCGATCGCGCCGCGGTGGAGCGCGCTCACCGAAGTTGGGCCTGGACCCTTACATCGCCGGGCTGCCCGAAGGCGTAGCGCAGGAAGTCACCGAGCGCGGCTCCACTCTCTCGGTCGGCCAGCGCCAACTGGTCAGCTTCGCCCGCGCGCTCGCGCACAACCCCACCTTCCTGATTCTCGACGAAGCTACTTCCAGCGTCGATTCCGCCACCGAGATGCTCATCCGCGAGGCACTCGACCGCCTGCTCGAGGGCCGCACCGCCCTGGTGATCGCTCATCGCTTCAGCACCATCCAGCACGCCAATCAGATTCTCGTTTTCCACAAAGGCCGCCTGCGCGAACAAGGCTCGCACCAGGAACTGCTGGCGCAACGCGGGATTTATTTCCGGCTGTATCAGCTTCAATACAAGGACCAGGAATTGGCCCCGCCACTGGGTGCCGCCACTTTGGGCGCCGCCGGTCTGCGCTCCTCTGCCCACCGAGGGCTAGGATGGCTAACGCTTCCGCTCTCCTGGTAAACATATCCTCGTGCCTCCTGCCATAAGCCCCGAGCTCCGCTCCAGTCGTGCTAATCTCCGCCGGTGAAACTTCGGGCGAAATGTACGCCGCGCGGCTGGCATCCGCGCTCATCGCGCGAACCGGCGCGCAACTGTTCGGTCTGGGCAGCGAAAAGATGCGCGCCGCAGGCGTCGACGTGGTCGCCGACTACCATTCCATGGCGGTGGTCGGAATTTTCGAAGTGATCGCCAAGCTTCCGGCGGTGTGGCGCAATTGGCGCCGCATGGAAAAGGAAGCCGTCGCGACGCAAACCGCAACTCGCGATCCTGGTCGATTCCCCCGGCTTTCAATCTCGGGCTCGGCCGCCGGCTCCGCAAACAAGGTATTCCGGTGATTTATTTCATCGGGCCGCAGGTTTGGGCGTGGCGTCGCGGCCGCGTCAAAACCATCAAGCAGATTGGTCCAACGCATTCTGGTGATCGTGCCATTTGAGGAAAAAATCTACCGCGACGCAGGCGTGCCGGCCGACTTTGTCGGTCACCCTCTGGCGGACGTGGTCGCCGCCACGGCCACCCGCGATGAATTCGCCGCGCGCCACGGGATTGACCCCTGCCGCAAAATCGTTGTCCTCCTTCCTGGCAGCCGCCGGGCGAGATGCGAGCGCCACATGCCCATCCTGCTGGACGCGTGCCGGCGCCTGGATCGTGATCTGTCCCCCGAATTCGTGCTGGCCGCCACGCCCGGCTTGGCCGCACAGGCCGCCAAGGACTGCGAAGCCAGCGGTGTGAAAATCCGTGTGGTGACCGGCGAAACTTACAACGCCTTGGCCGCGGCAGACTGCGCCCTGGTTTCCAGCGGCACCGCGACCGTCGAATGCGCGCTGCTGGGCGCCCCCATGGTGGTGTTTTACCGGGTCTCGCGGCTCTCCGCTCTGGTGATGCGCTTCATGCTCCGCACCCCGTTTATCGCCATGGCCAATCTGATCGCCGGCAAGCGCGTGGTGCCCGAATTGGTTCAAGATGATTTCACCGCATCGAATCTGGAAGCCGAGGCTCGCCGCCTGCTCACCGAAAGCTCAGCACGCGACGAAATGCGTGCCGGGCTCGCCGAAGTCCGCCAAAAGCTGGGAGGCGGCGGGGCCATCGAACGGGCCGCCGACATCATCGCATCGGCTCTCGCCCGACTGCGCCCGATAAGACTCGCGCAGGCAACTAGATAGGCTAGTCTGGTATCTTAGAAGAAGACCGCTCGTCGGAAAGAGGACCTCGTGCGCCGCTCGTTGATCTTCCTTCTCACCGCTCTCACTCTGTTGGTACCGAGCGGTTCGCCCGTTGCGGGCCAATCGTCGAAGGCGGTGCTGGCGTTTCGCGCCACCCACTACGATGTGGACGCGACGCTGCATCCCGCGGACCAGTCGCTCTCCGCACGAGCCAAGATCGAGTTCACCGCCACCACTGGCACTCGCGATCTGGTGGTCGAGCTCCACGAAGATTTGCAGGTCAGCTCGGTGAAGAACGAAAAGGGGCAATCGATCCCCGTCGAGCGCGATGCCATCAATCCTCTTTATCTACACGTCAGCTTGCCGGAGGCGGTGACCACCGGAAAGCAAGTCGACCTTGACGTTCGACTACAGCGGCCCGATCGGAAACGAGGAAGACAGCCCCACCAAGGGCCTGCGCTTCGCTTCGGTCGATAAGACCTGGGCCTATTTGCTGCTACCTGCGCGATGGTTCCCGCTCACCGGCTACACTTCGAATACTTACACCGCGGTCTTCAAGCTGGTGGTGCCGGAATCCTTTGCGGTGGTCGGCACCGGCAAGGTCCGACGCACCCACCCCTCTGCCGGGCACTGAGCCCGGCGGTGGCAAGCAAGTCTCCTACACGTTTCGCTGCGATAAGCCCGGCCGCTTCGGAACCTTTGTCGCCGGCCCACTGCAATTGAGTCCCACCAAGGTGGAGGGTGAAGATGTCCGCGTGTTCACCCCCGCGGCCCAAGCGAGCACCGCGGGCGCCTACGCCAGCGAGGCCGTCCATATTTCCAGTTATTTTGCCGATCAGTTTGGCGCTTTGAAGGACCCCGAACTCACCATCGCGGAAATGCCCGCCGGATCGGTTGCCGCTTATTCCGCTCCCGGCTTATTGCTGATCAGCGCCGGGCGCTGGACCGCGAAACCGGATACCGGCATTTTGGCTCAGACGATCGCCGGACAGTGGTGGGGCAACTCGGTGGTCGCGGCATCACCCGGGGACGTGTGGGTCACCGATGGTTTGGCGCGATATTCCCAGGGAATGTACGTCGAAGAGGATGCCGGCAATAGCGGGCTGCATCACGACCTGGAAGATTTCGCAGTGGGCGCGCTGATGTACGAGAGCGACTCGCCCATCTCCCAATCGCAGCGGCTGCAGTCCTATTCGGATGCCTATCGCTCGGTGGTGATCGATAAAGGCGCGATCGTGTTTCACATGCTGCGGACCCAATTGGGCGACGAAGCCTTTCATGCCCTGCTGAAAGAGTTCTACGAAAAATATGAGGGCAAGCCCGCGACCATCGCTGAGTTCAAACAGTTGGCCATAGCCAAAGCGCCCGCCCCGGTTGCCGGCAAGCCGCGCGTAAACCTGAATTCGTTTTTCAGCCAGTGGCTCGATTCCACCGGCATTCCTGAGTTCAAGACCGAGTACATCGTGTACCGCGTGCGCAAGGGTTTCCGCGTCGTCGGAAAAATCCGCCAAGATTTGGAAACCTTCCAGATGCCGGTAGAAGTGAAAATCGATACCGAGGGAAATCCGGAGTTCAAGACGGTCGCAGTTACCGGGACCACCTCGGCGTTCGATCTGGAGACCTTCGGCAGGCCGAAAGCCAACGGGGTAACCCTGGATCCCAACAACAATATTTTAAAATCGAACCCCAAACTCCGCGTGCGCGCATCGGTAGCGCGTGGGGAAGGCCTGGCCGCGGATGGCAAATATTACGAGGCTATTCAGGAATATCAGCGCGCGCTCGATGTTCAGCCCACCAACTCACTCGCTCATTTCCGCGAGGGCGAAGCCATGTTCTACCAGAAGAACAATCAAGCCGCCGCCAACGCTTTCCGCAGCGCGATCGATGGCGACTTAGACCCCAAGTGGATCGAAGTCTGGAGCCACATCTACCTGGGCAAAATTTTCGACCTAACCGGCCAGCGCGACCGCGCCGTCAACGAATATCAGCGCGCCCAGAATCTGCGCGACGACACCGCCGGCGCCCAAACCGAAGTAACCAGCCTGATGCAAAGGCCATTCTCGCTAGAGCCCCAAGCCCCAACCGCCGCCGGAGCAGCCCCAGCCGCCGCCCCGGCAGCCCCCACGCCGTCGCAACCCCAACCCGACGATTCCCCCAACGCCCCCAAACTAAAGCGCCCCACCCAGTAGCCATTCGTCTGTTTTGACTTTCAGTCCCGGCAGATGGATCCCGGTGTTGACTCTGAATGGTTGCAGGTCAGTCGGTGTTTTGATTCCGGGTCCTGCCGAGGAATGGGTGTTTTGTCTTTAAGCCGTTGCACGCGGCTTACCCCACCTATCGGGTTTACGTGTGGGGTTCTTGACGTGCGGGTCTACGGTTTCGCGCCGTTATCCTTTTCCTGTTCCCAATCTACCGCAGCGCCGCATTGGCGCGAAGGCAGACGGGAAGGGTGGGGGTTAAGACTTTAGTCGTCGTCAGTACACCCGCCAACGTCGGGCTTTCGATTCTGGTTTTTGGTTCTGGTACATGTTTCCATGACTTCGGCGCACCCTACTCTTCCCTGGGTTTGGGAGGGGTGGGTGTGTTTTGACTTACGTTTCTGCGGTTCAGCGCGTAGATTTTCTGCTCATCCCAACGCCTACAGCGGCTCCAACCCAGTCAGCCCGGTCTCTGAGATCCCCTTCCGCTGCACAAAAACCTGAAACATCTCCCCCATCCCTTGCGGATAAATAAGCGTCTTAAACATCAACCGCCGTCGCGCGGCCTGCGCTTCACCGCTCCCCTCCAACTCCGCAAAGTCACTCTTCCGCGCCAGCGCCATCAGAAAATTCCCTTGAGAAACCAGCCCGCAGCGCGTCAACCCAGCCCTCCTGCCCCACGAATCCACCGCCGTAAAATTGACGTGGGCCGTCAAATCCTGCAGCCCCGGGGCGCGATAATAGTCCTCGCTAGCCCGATGCCGCTGATACGCGAGCAGTGTCCCGCGCATGTGCCGTTGGTCATATAACTCGCGAGCCTCGCGCCCATAATCGATGGTCAACACGAAACCCTTCGCCAGAGCGCGACCGGCATCCCGGATCCATCGGCAGACGCCCAAACCGACCTCAGTCTGCTGTTCCTCGTGCAGCGTAATTCCCTGTTTCGTAAAGTAGCTTCCCAGCACCGGGGTCGAAAGCGGCAACTCCACTTCCTGAAATCGCCCGCCTTCGTGCGTCACATGAATCTCGCGCAGTGTCCCGCCCGAAAAACTCACCCGCCGCACTGGCAGCGCATCCAGCAACTCGTTCGAAAATAGGCACCCGCAAGGAATCGAGCCCGGAAGCGCCCCCAGAGATTCTGCGCGCCCCTTCTCCCAGTGCCGCGCCAGCGCCGAGGCATGCTCGCCTCGGCGCACCGCGGAAATTTCCACCGCCTGATACTGCAGCGCGGCATAGAAATCGCCAAAGGTCTCCGCGATAAAATCCAGGATGCAGCGCGCCAGCGTGCCCGTCCCCGCGCCCGCCTCCACCAAATAAAAGGGCTCAGGCCGACCCATCGCCACCCACATTTCCTGAAGCTGCCGCGCCAGCAAACTTCCGAACATCGGATGCACATCCACGCTGGTGTAGTAGTCCCGCCGTGGCCAAACATCGGCCCGCGTGTAGTACCCAAATTCCGGGTGATACAAACACGTGTCCATGTAGTCGGCAAATGTCAGCGGTCCCTGCGCAACGATCCGCGCGGCGAGGATCTCCACCAACGGGTTTCCCGGTGCGGCAGCAGGCATCAATTCTCCCTCTGTGGGTTCGAAGTAAACATCTCGATGATGTAGTCGTGTAGGCAATCGTAGAGCTGCCGCTGAAACGTCCAGGGAAACTGCGGATGCTCGATATCTCGCGCGTGCAGTTGAAACCGGTAATTGTGAACGTCGTCGCGCGCCGGCCGAAAGCGAATCTCCACCGCCACCACCTCGCCGGCCCCCCCAGCGGAATTTTCAGTCAGCGCCGAAAATTCAAAAAGCGGATGCTCGTAGCGCACCAGCTCCCCACGCACCTTCTCCAGCAGCTCATCAATGGGGATTTGTTTCACCCAACCAGCTTAGCAGAATCCTTAGTGGTTGAAGGGGGTGCCCACACCTCGGTCCTCGGTGTGTTTTTTTGCTTCACGGTTCTACAATTCGACGCGGTTATCTTTCCCGACAGTCTCACTCTGGCTCGAGTTTTGGGGAAGGGTGGGCGGACGAACCCACATCAATCGGATATTCCAAACGCGATCCCGCCCTCAGCCCGCACCCATCATCTCGTTCCAAACCGCCTCAAACGTCCGCGCAGCGTTCGCATCAAACAGCACAAATGAAATCTTCTCCACCGGCGACCCGCGCCGCAAATGCTCCACGCACTCCCGCAACATTATTTCCGCGCACTCCTTCATCCCAAACCCAGCAATCCCCGTGCCCACCGCGGGAAACGCAATCGTCTTCAGCCCGCGCTCCGCCGCGATTCGCAAACTATGCGCGGTCGAGCTCCGCAACGCGTGCGCACTGGTCGTTCCGCCCAGCTGCATGCTGGCCGCATGAATCACGAATTTCGCCTTCAGCGCACCTCCGGAAGTAATCGCCGCGCCACCAACCGGAATGCTTCCGATTTCGTTGCATTCCTGCTGAATCGCCGGACCGCCCTTGCGGCGTATCGCCCCCGCCACCCCTCCGCCCAGCTGCAGATCGTTGTTCGCCGCGTTGACGATTGCCTCCACGCCCATCTCCGTCAAATCGCCTTGCACGATCTCAATCTGCGTCGCCACCGCAGAAGGTACCTGGCCCGAAGGTTTTGCTCCCATCCCCGCGCCTGCGCCGGAACCTCCGCCCGCATCAGTCATAAACGCCCTCGCTACCCTTCCGCGGACTTGATCCGGCCGGCAATGACCCCCGGGTGTCCTTCATCACCACCACTTCCTCGGCCATCCTCCGCCCGGCTGCCACGCAGGCGTGCAGCGTTTCGTCGGACGTCTTGAGCGCGCGCACGATCTCGAGCAACTTCATCTTCGGCACGGGATCCAAGAAATGCATCCCGACGCATCGCTCCGGGCAAAACGTAATCGTAGCGATCTCGCTAACCGACAGCGACGAAGTATTGCTCGCAAAAATCGCCCCCGGCCTCGCAAATTTATCGAATATCGTGAAGATTTCGAGCTTGGTCTCAATATCTTCCGGCACCGCTTCAATCAGCAAGTCACCTTGGCGGCAAGCTTGCTCGACCACGGTCGACGTGGAGATCTGCGCGAGCGCCCGATCTCGCGCCTGGGCACTCACCGTACCCCCCGCCACTCCATCATCCAGGCTCGCGCGAATGTAGCTCACCCCCTGCTCGAGCGTCGAGGCCGACACATCTTCCAGCAGGGTGCGAAATCCACCCAAGGCCGCGGCGTAGGCAATCCCCCGGCCCAGCGGTCCCGCGCCGATGACCACAATCGATTCAATTTTCATCGGAAGGTTTTACAGCCCGCGAATCGCGTCTTGGTCGAACCCCAGAAGAATCCGGTCACCATGAATGATCACCGGCCGGCGGATCAAATTCGGTTCCTTAGCCATCATGCGAATCGCCTCGCTTCGCGCAGGCGGCTTCCATTTCATTTTCTTGGCGCGATAAAGCTCATTGCGAGGATTAAGGAATGGAAGGTAATCGCGGTCGCCAATCAATCTCTCGATTTCCGCCGCCGACAACGGGTCCTTCCCCAAATCGCGGGACTCCATCTCCCACCCACACTGCTCGACCAACGCCTTAGCCTTGCGGCAAGTAGTGCACGAAGGCTTCTGTAAAAACTGTAAAGTCTTTTTGCCTTTCTTCTGCGCCTTCATCCAGCCTCCACGCCCTAATACCGCGGCACGCCAGCATCGATCTCGGTGGACCACCGCTCAATCCCACCGGTCATCGATTTGGCCCCGCTGACCCCCTGCGAGCGCAGCCATGCCGCGGCATCCAGACTCCTCATCCCATGATGGCAGTACAGCACCACATCTTCCGCGGCCTCGATCTGCGCCAAATTCGACGGCACTTCCCGTAGCGGAATCAGCTTGGCCCCATCGATCTTGCAAATCGCGAACTCATTCGGTTCGCGCACATCCACCAGCAGAAACGTATCTCCGCGGTCCATCCGCGCCTTCACCTCCGTAGGCGTCGTTTCGAGGTGCGCGTAAATGTCTTCGGTCATCGAACCAGGTCTCCCGGAGGTTTAGTAGCCAAAATCCGCGGGCGCCGAGTACGCATGCTCGCGCACCGCAAGTTCCGCCGCCCGGCAATCGCCGAGCTGTTTCATGTATTCCGCGCGATCGGGCACCCGCAGCACCCAGCGCTGTAGCCACTGCTCGAAATCATCGAGCTCCCGGCTTTGCTCGTGGTACTGCGTGAAGAACGCGTGATCCCGTCCGTAGTAACCCTGCACCGGCGAAGGATGCGCCCCAAACGGTTGGTGGACCACTGCGGCCACCAGAAATTCCGGGATCAGGGTGCGATTCGGATCCGACGCGATCACTTCCGGCGCCACCAGTTCTTCGGTGATCACGATCGCACTACGCGCCGCACGCACCGCATCCACCGCCACCCCCAGGCTCCCCCAGAGGTGCGCGTTCCCGAAAATATCGGCGCGCTGCACGTGTACGATCGCCACATCCGGGCGTAGCGCACGCACTGCGATCAGTTTGTCTTCGTTCACCGGTGAAGGAAATTCGCGCAGGTTACCGTTCTTGGCGCCCAAGTCGCTGCCAAACGTGGAATACGTAGGCATGAACGGAACGCCCAGCGCCGCCGCGTGCAACGCCAACGCCATCGTAAAGTTGGTATAGTCGACGGTATCCAAGCGCTGCGGAATTTGCCGCTCCACCGCGCGCCGGTAGCAATAACCAACACCGGCCGTCAAATTCCCGATCCACGACGCCATCACTCGCGAGACGCAGCCCGCGCCAATCATCTGATCGAACAGAATATCCGACGCCGGCCCCACCAACGTCAAATCGCGCTTCCCTTGCCGGATCAGTTCATGACCCGCGGCGAACGGAATCATCTGCGCGAGCTGCGTTCCGAGCACGATCATCGAACCCGATGGCACGTGCCGCGCCATCGCTTCCTGCATGGTCGTGAGTTTGGAATTGGTCATCGCTTCATCGCGTCCACAAGTGATCGGGATCCACCGCGCGCACCGCTTCGAGTTCCGCCCCGCTCGGCGCAGAAGTATCGAGCAATGCGTCGGCGACTCGCAACGACCACCCCGTAGCCGCGAGCACCTGCTCCACCTGCACTCCGGGATGAATGGACGCCAGAAACGCTTCGCCGTCCGACCCAAACCTCATGATCCCCAGGTCGGTGATAATCGCGGAAGGTCCGCTGCGCGCCGGCAGGCGATGCGCCGCTCGCCATCCGTTGCCCGAGCCGTAGCCGGGCGAGGTGATGTGTCCCACGCTTTCGCGCAATCTCTCGCGATCGTGCGCCATCATCACCACGCTGCGCTGCGCGAGGCAGGCAATATCGCAACCGCCGCCCGACCCAGGCAATCGCTGCGTTTCCCCACCGCGCGATCCCCACATGGAATTCACATTACCGAAACGATCCACTTCTGCGCCGCCCAGAAATCCCACCTGCACCCGCCCTTGCTGCAAGTAACCCATCACGTCGAGGGTTTGCCCGCACTGCGTCGCCCCGCCAACGTTCGAAGGATCTCCCACGGTATGCAGAGGTTCGATGCTCGCCGCCATGCGGATGATGCCGTTATCGTAGAGCCCGATCGCGTTCGGTGCGTGGGTGCGCTTGGCCACCAAATACGCGAGCATCGGCAGTCGCATCCCCACCAACACCATCTCGCCGTCGGCGATCTCTCGCGCACCTGCGATCACCATTAATTCCATCAGCGAATATTCTTTGGAAGCGGCAGTTCCGGCAGGCAAGGCCACAGTTAATCCATATTCCCTTTCGGCGCGACCCACGCCGGCTCCAGATCCTGGATTTCGTTGAGCAGCTTGATATCTTCCGGCTGCGGCAGCACCTTTCGCTGGTGTTCTGCCCACTGCTCGTCGCTCAACGGCTCGCCGGTCACGCTAAAATGCCCGCTTGAAAATTCTCCAATGTGCCGGTTGAACTTCAAATCCGGGCAATACAACGGAGTCTTGCCGGCCGGCACGTGCCGGTTGATTTGCTCGATCAGCTTGAGGCATTCCTGATAGTAGAGAGAGCGGTTGTGCTCGTTCATGTGGCCCAGGTCGGCGGCTTGCTCGTTCTGGGCCTCGTCGTACCGGCCCTTGAGTCCCCACACGTAGAACCAATGCGCGGAACTTGACTGGTCCACGCCAAACAAGTCATAGCTCACCGGAATCCATTTGTTGATGTATTTCTGGACGATGTCGAGCGGCACCACCTCCGCTCGCACGATGCGCTTGATGCCCGTCGTGACCGGTGCCCAGATGAAACGATTCCTCGCGCAACATCGGATTCATGGATTGCGCCAGCGGCTCGAACCCCGAATAGCTCAGCATGGTGAGCTGGAATTTGCCGTCGCGATCGACGAAATCGGTGTAGGTGAAGAAGTCCAGCCAGTTATCCACGATTTGATTGAACGCGCCCAGCAACCGTTTCTGCTCGAACGCCCGGCGCTCCAGCATTTTTTGCGCTTCGACCCGCCCGCCGTAGCCGTAATGATGGATCAGCAGGTGGCACATCTGCCAGCCGTGGCGCATCTCTTCGGTCACCACCCGGCACAGCGATTTGCGGTCGTGTTCGCTGGGGCAGTGTTCAAATAATTTCCGTTGCTGCTCCACCGACGCGAATTCCGTATCGCCCTGGTAGACGATCAGATTCATCAGCCCGTCGCGGATGCGCTGATCCGGAATGTCCAGCACCCGACGCCATTTCGACCGCCCCTTAAACGATCCGAACTCGATTTCGTTCGACCGCGTGGGCCCGAATTTCGCTTCGAACTGAAAGTTTTCGATCTCCGGATAGTTCACGCCAATGTCGTTGCGCCACACCCGGAACAGATCTACCCAGTCGTCAAAGGTGCTGATCCGTGAAGCTAGCATGCAAAATCCTCCTGCGAAACTCAACGGAACTCGAATCACCCGCAGCGGCCCGCGGCGGGCGCCAACTTTGCCTGGCGCTTACCGGCCGCGAAAATTCGGTTTGCGCTTCTCGAAGAATGCCGCGAATCCTTCCATGGCATCTTCGGACTCAAAGCAGTGCACCTGCTGGCGATTCTCCTCGTCCAAGGCGGCCTCCAGCTTCGGTCGGTCGCTAACTAAGATGCGTTTTAGCGCTCGCAAGGCCAGCGGCGGCGCCGAGGCCAGCTCTAGCGCCCATTTTTGCGTTTCTTCCTTCAACTTGTCAGCCGCAACCACCCGGTTGACCAAGCCGATCCGGTACGCTTCCTTGACGTCCACCATCTCACCGGTAAAAAACAGCTCGGCGGCTCGCGACTGTCCCACCAGGCGCGGCAGAAAAAATGTCCCGCCGAAATCCGGGAACAGTCCCACCTGCGCGAAACTCTCCCCGAAAGCCGCTTCTTCCGAAGCGATTCGGAAGTCGCACGCCAGAGCCATATTCATCCCGCCGCCGGCAGCAGGCCCATTGACGCTGGCGATCACTGGCTTAGTCATCATCGCGATCGCCAGAATGATTTCCTTGCCCGCTTCCAGCAGGGCCTTCAATTCCGAAGTCGCTTTACGCTTGCGCGCGTCCTGCAGCATCTTCAGGTCGCCCCCCGCGCAGAACCCCCGACCCTCGCCGGTCATGATCACCGCGCGAATCGAATCGTCGCGGCTGGCCTTCAAGAGTGCCTTCACCAAGGCGTGCCCCATGTCGGCGCTGAGCGCGTTCAAGCGGTTCGGCCGGTTCAGCCGAATGGTAAACACCGCATCGGATCGCTCTTCCAGAACGCACGGACTCGCCGCACCTGGTTCCTGCGGCGCGGGCTTGGCTGCTTCGGTCATATTCGTTGGGCCTCCCGGACCGCGATGGATCGCGAGCCTCGCGATGGCTGGCTAATCTTTGAGTTGTTTCATCAATGCGGCCAGCTTCTTCATGTAGCGCATCTTTACGGCCAGTTCCGCTCCACCGTTCAGCCCGCTGGTCGACGGCAGCACAAACACCACCGCCCCGTACAATTTGTCTTTTTGCAATCCCAGCTTGCACGGCCGGCCGGTGAATTTTTCGTAGGTCATCTTGCCGTTGAAAGCCACGATCCGCGGACGGTGCTCTTCCAGCTTTTGCGCCAGCAGCACCCGGCCCTCCGCGAATTCCTGGCGTTCGATCTCATCGATTCCGCGCGTTGGCCGCTTCACCAAATCGGTCATGCCGATCCCGAATTCGATGATGCGCTTGTCTTCGTTATGCGTCAGCGCTTCCGGAATCACCCCGGAGTCGTACATCAGCGGCCAGAATTGATTCCCGCGGCCGGCATAATAGTGCCCCACCCGCGCCGAGCGGTCCCCTGGGTTACAGCCCACTACAATCAGTTTCATCCCGTGCCGCAGAAAATCGGGAAGAGTTCGCATCGTCTGGATTGCCCCTTCGACAGCATACCCTGGAGCGGGCCCTTTGCCGCCATCGCACTCCCGGCTAATTGACTCCGATGTTACCGGGCCAGCTCACCGCCCTCACCCGACTTCCCGCCAGTCTACTTTCCCTTGAATTCGGGCTGCCGCTTCTCGGTGTACGCCTTCAGTCCTTCCTTGGCATCCTCGCTGGTAAACAAGAGTTGCTGCAGCTCGCGTTCAAGACCGAGCGCCTCTCCGAACCCAATTTCGGAACCGGTGACCACCGCCCGCTTAATTCGTCCCACCGCGCGCGATGCCTTATTGGGCGGGCAGAACTGCCGCGCGTACGCCATCACTTCTTCCCAGAACGATTCTTTTTCGTAGATGTAGTGGATCAATCCGAATTCCAGCGCTTCCTCGAAACTGAACGTTCGTCCGGTCACCATCAGCTCCAGCGCCCGCGCCCGCCCGATGCACCGCGCCAGCCGTTGCGTTCCGCCGGTCCCCGGCAGCACTCCCAAGTTCACTTCCGGCAGCCCGATCTTTCCGCCTTCCTTCTTGGCGATGCGAATGTCGCAGGCCAGCGCGATCTCCAGACCTCCGCCGACGGTGTGCCCGTTCAGCGCGGCGATCACCAGCTTAGGGGTCTGTTCCAGGCGCGACAGCGTTTCGTTGGCGTGCAGGCAGAAATAATATTTGAAGGTGGGGTCGGCGGTGGTGAGCATCGAGATGCTCGCGCCCGCCGAGAAAAATTTTTCGCCCGCGCCACGCACCAAGATCACGTGGACGCTTTCGTCCATGCGCGCCAGCAAGATGGCCGTATCGAGCTGCTGCATCATTTCGTAGGAATAGGTGTTGGCCGGCGGGTCGCTCATCTCCAGGATGGCGATGCCCTGCTCCACCCGATACCTCACCAGTTCCTTTGTTTCCACCGCCTCGCTGATGGCCATGCGTCTTCCTCCTGGTCTTGCTCCCTCTCGTGATTCGCGCCGGATCGTCCCGCTGTCTTTACCTTCAAGTATTTCACATTCCGCGTATGGTATTCTAGGCTTCTGGTAAAGATGAAGACCCCGAAACTGGATCCTCCGGACGCCGTTCCCCCTCGCCCCTCGACGGTGGTTGCGGATGATGAAGGCGCGCTGGTTGCTGCCGCAAAACAGGGCGACATACCCGCTTTTGAGACGCTGGTAGGCCGCTACGAACGCAAAATCTTCCGCCTGGCGCAAAACATCACCCAGAGCAAGGAAGATGCCGAGGACGTCATGCAGGAGGCCTTCCTGAAGAGCTTCCAGCACCTGGGCGAGTTCCAAGGTAATTCGCGCTTTTATACCTGGCTCGTGCGAATAGCGGTCAACCAGGCGCTGATGAAGCTCCGGAAGCGCCGCCCCAACGAGTTTTCGCTCGATCAGGAGATTGAAACCGGGGACGACCTGATGCCCCGGGAGGTGGAGGATTGGGGTCCTTCGCCCGAGGATCGCTACGAACAGACCGAATTGGGCGATATCCTATCGACGGCTATTGCCGAATTAGAGCCTGGGTTCCGAATCGTTTTCCAGTTGCGCGACATCGAAGAACTATCGACCGAAGAGACCGCGGAAGCCCTTGGGCTGTCGGTTCCAGCGGTCAAATCGCGGCTACTGCGCGCGCGTTTGAAATTGCGCCAGAAGCTGAGCAGGCATTTCCGAAAGGAAGAAAGCAATTGAGCAGCGGTAACATCGCCAGGAAGGACGCACGCATTTGAATTGCCGCAAGATTATCATCGCGCTGAGCGAGTATCTAGACGGCGCACTAGATCCCATTCTGAAATCCTCCATCGAGATTCACCTTTCCAAGTGCGAAGATTGCCGCCTGATCGTAGACACCACGCGCCACACCATAGAAATCTACTGCAAGTCCACTCCGGCCCCGCTCCCAGCCACCACCCGCCAGCGCCTCCACGAAGCTCTCCGCAAGCGCCTGCAATCAAGTCCGAGGCCAAGCCAACCAAGCTAGTACAAGTGCGTCGTTTCAAGCACCCTTGGTGCTCCAGGGTGCGGCTCTGGATCTCCCGCTTCTGACTTGGGGGTAGGTGTGGAAGGTGGCCCACGCGTCGGACTTACGGGTGGGGTTCTTGGCTTACGGGTCTACGGGTTTTCCGGCTGTCCCACTTTTCCCAAGTCGGCCGTAGCGCCGCTTTCTCGCGAAGGAAGACGGGAAGGGCGGGCGTTTAGACCGTCGCCCACTTGATATTTCGTCAACCGATTATTCGCTCTCGTGCGGCTCGCCCGTCCGTAGTGTTTACACCTTGCGCCAGGCGGCGCGGACCGGATCATCCCACAACGGAACAACTCGCCCCATCCCTTGCGCCGAGGCGATCTCGTAGACTCTTCCCGCCAGGGCGATGTCCTCCAGCGCAATGCCGTTCGATTTGAACAGCGTGATTTGCTCGTCGTTGATTCGGCCCGGCGCTTTCCCGCTCGCGATGTCCGCCAGTTCCACTACCTTGTCCCAGCGGGCGTCGTCCCCTCGGAAGGCCTGAATCAGATCGCCAGACTCCATTTTCGATTGCTCGCGCGAATCCACCACCACCGGTGCCGCGCGATTTACCGCGGCGTCATCGAGTTCCCGCTTCTCCGCGAAATTCGAGCCTGCCGCATTCACGTGAGTCCCCGCGCGCAGCCAGCGTCCGTCGAACACCGGCTTGCTGGACGTGGTGGCGGTGAGCACGATATCCACGCCGCGCACCGCCTTCTCGGCGGAATCCACCGCTTCCACGCTCACCCGCACCCGAGCTTCCGTCTCTTTCGCGAAGCGCGCACGCCGCTCCGCATCGCGGCCGTACACGAGCACCCGTTCGAGATTCCGCACGCAAGTCACCGCTTCCACCTGGGTCGCCGCCTGCAGTCCGCTGCCGATGATCCCCGCGGTCATCCGCGGTTCGGTGCGCGCCAAATGCCGCGTCGCGATCCCGCTGGCTGCCCCCGTTCGCATCTGCCCTAGATAATCCGCTTCGATCAGCGCCAGCAGCTCGCCGCTTTGGGTTGAAAACAGGGTCACCAGAAAGCGCATCCCGGTGCGCGAGCTGGTATACGTTTTTAATCCCATGTAGCCGCCCGTGGAATCCGCAGCTGCCATGTAGTGAAGGTAGGATTTCCCCGGAACATGTAACCGGCGGCGCGGTTGCACTGTTGCATTCCCCGCAGCCAAATGGCGGAAGCCGGCTTCGACGCAGTCCAGTGCCATCGGCATCGTCAGCACCGACCTCACGTCCGCTTCGGTCAAGTGAATGGCCATCGGGACCTCGTGAATCTCCTTCGGCGCGGGGACACCGAATTAAGCTTGGCTACGATTGGAATTGGGTGCGCTGAATCCTACCACCGCTTGTGCATCTCAGCGGCTTCATCGCGGCTTTGCTGGGCGGCGGGCCTTCAAGGCCCGGGGAGCTGACTCTTCATTTACCCGGTGCACGCTGGTTTCGCGCGCCACGTATTTGCGGTCGGTAGTGCGACCCGCGCCGTCGGTCGCGCGAAATTGGAAAAGCGTTTCGCCGCCGGGAACACTAGCCGCGGTCAAATTCACTGGAAGTTGTCCGCACAGATGGCTCTCCACAAACGCGGTCCCGTATCCGGGGCGTTTGGCGAGCGGACTGTACACCCGCAGAATGGTGAAGTCGCAATCCAAGCCCTCGGTTCCGTGCGTGCCCAAGACCAAATATTCCGGCGCGTCCCCGCCGCGGGAGTCCGGCAATTGCCCCAGAACAAACCATGCGACCGGGTGGATTCCCGCTCCGCTCACGTAATCCGGCAACGGCTCCGGCAAGTCCACCGCCAAAAATCGCCCGAGCACCCACCCCGCGATCTCTCCCTGATCTCTGGGCGTCGCGCGGACCAGCCACCAATCCTCTTTGCGCGGTTCGACGTCTTCGTTCTCGGCCGCATCGTCGCTTTTGACCACCGGAACGTCGGCCACCTGCCGTTCCAGCATCTCCACCGGAACATCGCGGGAAAGCTGCAGCACCCGGTCTGCTTGCCTCTTGGGCTCGGTGCGCAAATTGCCCACCACCTTGGTGTGCCCCCGCGCCTCGACCGCCATTTTCTTGGCCTTGGCCAGCAACGCCATGGCCTGCTCCCACTCTTCCGAGCGCACCAGCGAGCGCATATCCACCCAGCCTTCTTGGCCCTTGGCCGTGCGGACTTCGGCGAAGCCACCGTCGCGATCCAAAATCTCGAGCCGGTCGCCAAACCCCAGCGTCGCGGTCGCCTCACGTACCTGCGCGGTCGTGCTCCAAAGCGTGGCGCTTCTGCCGTTCACGTACGACACACCCAGCACCGGACGGCGCGGCCAAAACAGCCAATACGCCCCCCCAGCCAAGGCCACCAGTACAACCATGGTGACTACCATTTTGCGGTTCACAGGAATGTTCACGATTGCTTTCGTGCCTTTGATTTTACATCATACGCGGAACGAGCCAACGGCGGTAGAATGCCCTCTTCATACCGGAGAGCGGATGGAACTTCTCGACAAACTCAAACCGCTGGGGCTTCTGGGCCTGCGCGCAGCATTGGCAATGATATTTATTTACCACGGGTTCCCCAAACTCACGCATACCCACCAATACGTACAGGATTTCGCTCAGTATGGCTTCCCGGCTTATTTCGTCGTCATGGCGGCGATGCTCGAGACCTTTGGAGGCGGACTGATCTTGGTGGGCCTGTTCACCCGGCTGGCGGCCCTACTTTTGGCCGGAGAGATGGTGGTCGCATTGTGCCGGGTTCATTTGCCGGCGGCAGGATTCTATCAGTTGCCGCGATACCAGCTGCCGTTGGCGCTGGCCGCCGCGTCGTTCGCTCTAGCCACCACCGGCGCCGGCATGCTTTCGATGGACTACGCAATCTTCGGCAAGCGCGGCAAAAGCTCGCGCCGCTCCCGATCCCAAAGAGAAGAGTAAGGCACTAAACAGCGCGAACCGTATTCGTCGTGGGCGCGCTGGTCGATTCGGGAAGCGCGTGCGGCGCTACCGGCATCACGATCCAACATACGATGTAGCCGATAATTCCGGGGAATCCCGCGCTGGCCAGGGTCAGCACCACCCATCCCAATCGCACCAGCGTCGGATCGCACTCAAAATATTCCGCCATCCCGCCGCAGACTCCGGCCAACTTCACGTCGGTAGCCGAGCGCATCAGCCTCTTTACCGGCCTTGGCACGCGCCCGGCCGCCGGCTGCGCCGCTCCGCAGAAATAGCAGAAATTCGATTCCGCCGCGATTTCCCTGTGACAATGTGTGCATTGCATAACATTTCCTCCCCAGCTTGCCGTTCCCGATACCGGCTCGGCCGCACCACACCCAAGCCTAGCTTATGGTACGGAAGCGGGTCCCCTAAAGTTCCACGTCGTTGCTGCCGTGGCCCTGGCCCTGACTCAAAACGCGCCAAGTTCGCGAACCACCCGTACGATATCTTTCGACTGCGGCAGAATCACATCTTCGAGCGCCGGCTGATACGCGCAGAAGGTGTCGGTAGCCGCCACCCGTCGCACCGGCGCATCCAGCTCTTCAAACAGCTCATCGGCGATGCGCGCCGCGAGCTCCGCGCCGTAGCCCCAGGAACGCGTATCTTCGTACGCCACGATCGCGCGATTGGTCTTGCGCACCGAACTCTCGATCGCGCCCCAATCGTAAGGGCTCAAACACCGCAAATCGATAATCTCCGGAGAAATTCCTTCCCGCGCCAGCTCCTGCGCGGCGACCTCCGCGCGATGAACCACTGCACCATAGGTGATGATGGTCACATCGCTGCCCTCGCGCACTACCCGCGCCTTGCCGAACGGGATGGTAAAGTCCGCGCCGGGATACTGCGAGCGGTTGTAGGGCTGGCGGTACAGATGTTTGTGCTCCAAGAAAAGCACCGGATCGTCGGAACGAATCGCGGTCCGCAATAGCCCGCAAAGATCGAGCGCGGTGGACGGCATGACCACCCGCAGCCCTGGCAGATGCGTGAAGATCACTTCTCCACACTGGCTGTGATAGATCGCACCGCCGGTCAAATATCCGCCGATCGCGCTGCGAATGACCATCGGGCACTTGAATCCGCCGGCCGACCTCCACCGCAGCGTGGCCATTTCCGAACGCATCTGCATCATCGCCGGCCAGATGTAATCGAAGAACTGAATTTCCGGAACGGGCTTCAATCCGCGCGTACCCATTCCAATGGCCCGCCCGATGATCGCGGCCTCCGCGAGAGGCGTATTAAACACCCGTTCGGAACCGAAACGGCGCTGCAAACCCGCGGTCGCTTTGAAGACGCCACCCTTCCCTTTCACCTGGTCCACATGGTCGGGGATGCTGCAGTCCGCAACGTCTTCCCCGAAAACCAGAACTCGCTCGTCGCGCGCCATTTCATCCGCCAGCGTCGCGGACACCATCTCCACCATAGTCTTCGATGCACCGATAAATTGCGGCTCGGATTCCAAAGCGGAGTCGGTGGGGTCAACCTCATTGGAATAAACGGAAAGGTACACCGAGTCGGTCGAGGGCAGCTCCGCTTCGAGCGCGCGATCGGTGGCTTCCAAAATTTCCCGATCGACATCCGCTTCGAGCTGTTCCACTTCCGCCTCGTCCAAAATCCCTTCGCGCACCAGGAACAGCCCGAATTTCGGCAGAGGATCGCGCTGCGCCTCTGCTTCGCGAAATTCCGCTGGCTTGTACAGTTTTTCATCGTCGGAAAGCGAATGGGAATAGGGCCGCGTGACGTGCGCGTGGACCAGCGCGGGCCCCCGGCGCGACCGGCAATACTCCACCGCGCGTTCCATCACCGCATGGCTTTCCAGCACTTCCGTGCCGTCGCATTCCTCGACCAGTAGGTCGGGATAATTGCGCAGCAACTGCGAAATATTCCCCCCCGGGGTCTGCACCTTCACCGGAACAGATATCGCGTAGCCGTTATCCTGCACCACGAACACCACCGGCAGCTTCAGCATCGACGCCGCGTTTACGGCCTCGAAAAATTCTCCCTCGCTGGTCGCTCCGTCGCCGCCAGAAACGTAAGTCACCGCATCCGCATGGTCGTTGGCGAGCTCGCCGAGCTGCGCGGCCTTCGCCGCTTGCAACGCCCGCGGAAACTTTTCAAAATATAGCGAGGCCTCCGCCGATCCGACCGCCTGCAGCCATTGCGTTCCAGTGGGTGAGGAACGCGTAACGATGTTCAGGTTAGGCGCGCTCCAGTGCGATGGCATCTGTCGACCGCCGGAAGCAGGATCGGCCTTTGCGCCAACGCCCTGCAACAACATATCCAAGGGAGAGACGCCGAGCCCCAGCACCAGAGCTCGGTCGCGATAGTAGGGATAAATCCAATCGTGCCGGGGTTTGATGACCATCGCCGCGGCAGCACTGATTGCTTCGTGCCCGGCGCCGCTGATCTGAAAGTAAATCTTATTCTGGCGCTTGAGTTGGATTTCCCGGTCGTCCAGCCGCCGCGATAGCTGCATCATCCGGAACATGCGGATCAGCGCATCCCGGTCGAGCCCGCCATATTTTGCCGCATCGAATCTGGCTGATTTGATCCGCGTCGAGGAAGACATCATCCACCCTTAGCGTTCCGCAGCCGGGAGAGGTACTCAAACCCCCGGGCCGCATGGCCTGCTTCAGTATAAACGAATTGTCAGTCCAGGGAGTCGAAGCGTTCGGCCGCCTTTTCGAACTCCGGTCCGTCGCCGGCGCGGACCACCTCGCCTTTCGCGCTTTGAAATGGCTCCTCGGCGGGGATCCGGTCGATCCATCGTTGATACGACAATTTCTCGTGGTCGGAGAACGCCAGCCTCACCAGCACGGTAAGGTGATCTGCCGCTTCCTTTCCTTCTTTGCCTTTCTTCGCAGGCTTCCCGCCGTCCAGGGAAATCTCCGCCCCGATACGCTCGAACTTCATAGACATCTTTTCGCCTAGCCGGAATCCCTGCTTCCAGCCTTCGATTTTGTGGCGCGCCTGTTGCGCCAACTCTTCATTCGTACCGAAATCAAAAATCATGTAGGTTTGGGCCATCCCCATTCTATAGCGGCGTGACGCCATCTATGTCAAGTCCGCTCGGCTGCAGGAGCACCAGAACCGATGGTATCCCCCGGTGAACTTGCAACGCGTTAATCCCTTCGCCGAGCCCCTCGGCGTGGCAGAATCGCGAAAACGGGTCGCTCATTTCGGGGCCAGAATTTACGGACCCAACGACTGGATTCCCGACCTCGGTTTAGCTATACTCCGCCCAAGAGATTGATCCAAAGGCCCGTGCTGGGCCGCTCCTTGACCCTAGCCCCCACGGGTCTGGGAGGTCTATACCATGACCATCGAGATGATTCACACAACGCTGGTGGTGCTAGCCTCGGCGTGGGCATTGGTTACTGCGCTCCTGCTTTTCGTCTGGATCTACCGCAGCACCCTCGAGACCCGCGAGGAAGATCAACTCTTCCTCGATTCCTCGGGCGATATGATGGCCGCCGAGCAGCGAGAAATCGTTGCGCGCATCGAGAAGCTGAGCCGGCCGATCATCGCCCTTGCGGTGGTTTCCGTGGCGCTGCTGGTAGCCAGCGCGGGACTGTGGATCTGGGAAAGCTTGGCGCGCCCAACCTTTTCCTAATCGCGGATGCCCTTAAAGCCCTTCCAGCCTCCTTTTTACGGGTGTGTCTGCCCAAAGTTGTCGCGACCCCAGTCGCCGCTCAATTGTGCTTCCCACTTTCGGAGTCTTACCGAGCCGTGAATTGCTCGATGCAGTCGGCGGCCTGCTGTGCGCCGCCAAATTGACGCATCGATTCGGCCACCCGGCGAGCCGAACGGCGATAGCCGGGCTCGGTCAACACGCGTTGCACCTTCGCGCTGAACTCAGCCACGTCAATTTGCTTTTCACCGTCAAGCCCGTCCACCGGCATCACAATCTCGCCAGCTCCACATGCCGTCAGACGACGAGCGTTGCTCTCGCGCTCGGTAATGGTCGGGATGATCACCGCCGGCGTGCCCGCAGACAACCCAGTCATCACCGAGCTGTGACCTCCATGATGGACCATCAGGTCGCAGCGCTGGGCCATCGCGGAACCGGGTAGATAGGCGGCGTGATAGAAGTTCGACGGCAGCGGGCCAACCTCCTCCGGCACCTCCTGATAGCCAGTGGTCAGCACCACTTGCACCGGCGCATCACCCAAAGCCGCGATAGCCGCACGAATCACCACGATCGAGTCGATCGGAGTCTTTGCGGTGTTGCCGCCGTACCGCGGATTGCCGGAATAGACCCATATCACCGGCTGGTCGCGACCGAGCCCAATCACCCAGTCCGGCAGAGTGGCGTTACCCCGCTGCCACACAATTGGCCCCACATAAGTAACGCCCGCAGCCGCAGGCAGCGGATCGGTTTCCGGCGTGCCGACGATCAACGAAAGGTCGCCCGCCAGGTGATCCACACAGCGCTTCACCGGCGCCACGCCGTATTCCGCCGCCACCTGGTTCAACACCGGCGCCGCGTTCGGCAATCCGTCCGGCCGCTCCCCTGCCCACCACAGAAACCCATCGCTCGCCGGATGAAAATTGCCCTGCAGCACGCTGGCGAGTGGCACATGCAGAATGCGCGCGGCAAGGCAGGTCATCAGACCAAATGAATCGACGACCACATCGGGACCGTAGTCGCGCAGCACATCGACATGCAACGCCGTCGCCGCCCTCGTATATTCCTCATCCCCATACATCGCGCCAAACATCTGCTCGATGTCCCACGCCGAACCGAGTTGAGCGAGGTTAATCCCCCAAGCGGGCATAGGCCGCGATGGCATCGGAAGGTTTTTCAATCCCGCATCCTCGATCAGCTTCGCAGGCGCCGGAGCAGGATTAAATACCGCCACCTGGTGCCCGCGATCGGCAAGCACTCGCGCGATTGGCACCATCCGTGTCGGCAACCCCAGATCGTTCGCCGGCACCATCGTAAACAAGAACCTGGCCATCAAACCCTCCGTGATTGGCGTGCGTCCGTTCGACCAGAATTAAATTTCACTTTCAAAGCCACGAGAGGATATGCCGTTCGATCGCCAGCGAGCAATCCCTTTTGCACAGGGAGCCAAAGCCCCAGGATTGGCCGGCAGGGCCCGCGCCGGGACCAAATGCGTTCGTTGTTTCGGTGGCGTGAAATACCTGCAGTTGACGGGCCGACGGCGAGCATTGTTGGGTCATGTGAAAGCGCCCGCTTTTCTGTCGGAAATTAGCATGGTGCAGGGGCGGGTGGAAGGAATCATTCCTGTGGACTTTTCGGGGGGCGACTGACGGGCGGGATCGGGCGCAGCTTGCTGCTCCCTATCTAGAGAATCACCCACGGCCCGCGAGCCTGCCTGATCTACCGTCCGACGTTGCCATGCCCCGCGCGCGGGGGTGGGGCACAACCACGGCGCGATGTGCGCCGTGCAAAAAAACCAGCGGCACGACGCGTCACCTTCCTTCGCTCCGGCCACATCGCGTGTCCGGCGATGTGGCCAGAGCGCCCGTCCCACCGGCCCAAGGGCTGCCGGACATCCGCGCCTGGCCGCGCACCTCGCATTCCTCGATCGCGAGATGAACTCAGGGTCCGAATTGTTTACACCGAGCTGGATGCGGGAGCCGCGCACAGACGAATGCCTGTGACGAGTGGCTCATCTCCCGAATAGCGGCAAATTGCGATTTCATACTCGCGAGAAAGCGATCGCTTCGACTCTATCCCCGGCGGTCGAGTCCGACTCGAAAGGCGAGCGAATTCTCAATCGCATTGCCGCCAGCCTACCCCCCTTGCGTCCCGCTGAAATCAAGACGCAGAAAATCGCCGAATAGCGGCCAGCTACATTTCACAGCCATCGAAAAAAGGGCCGCTGTGGTAGCTCGTTTAGCGCTCACTGGGCAGAGCGCGAATCTCGTCTTGTGCGGACTCTGGGCACCGTGTTAGTCTCAGCGAACAAAAGGCGAACCTGGAGAGGTGAGCATGGCTACGTCTATTCGTGGGGGCCCGGGCACCGCAGGTATCAGTGGAGCGAGCGGCGCTGCGATAGCGCGCGTGCGGCGGGACGCTGGCGTCGAGGTGCGCGACGCAGTCGAGCGGCTGGCGGCGCAATACCCTGCCGGCGAGGTGCTGACTTGCATCAAGCAGATTCCGGCGCGGGCTGCGCAGTTTGCCCGGACCCCGGAATGGGTGCGCCCGGAACTGGCGGCGGTGTATCGCGCCAAGGGCGTCGACCAGCTTTACACCCACCAGGCTGCCGCGGCGGAACGCGTCCATGCCGGCAAGAATGTCGTAATCGTTACGCCGACGGCTTCAGGCAAGACACTCTGCTACAACTTGCCGGTCCTCAACGCGATTCTCGAAAATCCCGACGCGCGGGCGCTGTACCTCTTCCCTACTAAGGCGCTGGCGCAGGACCAACTTGCCGAATTGCAGGATCTGGCGGCGCGGCTGGAAGACGTCTTCGGGGTCTTCACTTACGACGGAGACACGCCTGCCGATGCGCGCAAAGCAGTTCGCGAGCGCGGCCATCTGGTGCTGACCAATCCGGACATGCTGCACACCGGGATCCTTCCACACCACACCAAGTGGACCCGGCTATTTGAAAATCTGAAATACATCGTGATCGACGAGCTGCACACGTATCGCGGGGTTTTCGGCAGCCATTTGGCGAACGTGCTGCGGCGGCTGCGGCGGATCGCCAGTTTCTACGGCTCGCATCCCCAGTTTATTTGCTGTTCGGCGACCATTGCGAATCCGGGTGAGCTCGCGTCGCACTTGATCGAACAGGACGTCGAGGTGCTTGAGGAAAACGGCGCGCCCGCGGCGGAGAAGCTTTTCGTTTTTTACAACCCTCCGGTGGTGAACAAAAATCTTGGCATCCGCCGCAGCTATTTGAATGAGACCACCCGCGTGGCCAAGGAGCTGCTGGCGCGCCAACTGCAGACCATCGTTTTCGCCAACAGCCGGCTGCATACCGAAGTGCTGCTTACTTATTTGCGGCAGGCGCATCCTGCGCCGGTCGGCGGCGCGGAACCTATTCGCGGATATCGAGGCGGCTACTTGCCGGGGGAACGTCGGGAAATCGAGCGCGGATTGCGGGAAGGCCGAATTCGCGGAGTGGTTTCGACGAACGCGCTGGAGCTGGGCATCGATATTGGCTCGCTGGACGCGGCGGTGATGGCCGGGTATCCCGGGTCGATTGCCTCCACTTGGCAGCGCGCCGGGCGGGCCGGGCGGCGCAGCGGGACGTCTTGCGCGGTGATGGTCGCGTCGTCGTCGCCGCTCGATCAATTCATCGTGCAGCATCCCGACTATTTCTTTGACCGCAGTCCCGAGCATGCTTACATCCAGCCGGACAATCTGGAAATTCTGGTGAATCATTTGAAATGCGCGGCATTTGAGTTGCCGCTCGCGCCCGACGAAAAATTAGGGAGTATCGATTTGCCGGCGATGTGCGACCGGCTGGCCGATGCCGGGTTCCTGCACCGCAGCGGCGATCACTGGCACTGGGTGCAGGAGGCTTATCCGGCGGACACGGTTAGCCTGCGCTCGGTGACCTCGGACAATTTCATCATCATCGATCTGCGTGGTGGAGACGTCAGCAACGGCGATGACGGCGAAAGCGGGGAGCCGGAAGTGATTGGCGAGGTGGATTTCTCCAGCGCGCTGACGACGGTTCATCCCAAAGCGATTTACATCCATCAGGGGCAGCAATACCACGTGGAGCGGCTGGATTTCACGCAGCGCAAAGCGTACGTCAAGCGCGTGAACGTAGACCACTATACCGACGCGATCCGTTACACCCAGGTACGCGTGCTGGAGGTAGCCGAGGAAGAACGGGTGGCCACGCACGCGGCGAAAGTGCATGGCGACGTGCTGGTGCGGTCGCAAGTGATCGGCTGGAAGAAAATAAAATTCTTCACCAACGAAAATATCGGCGCAGGGAAACTTGAGCTGCCGGAGAACGAGATGCACACCACTTCGTACTGGATCACCCTGGAGCGGGCGCTGGTGGAGGCGCTGCCGTTCGCGCTTTCCGACCGCCAGTCCGGAATGCTGGGGCTGCTCTACGCGCTGGAGTCGATGGCTTGCCTGCTGCTGATGTGCGACCGGCGGGACCTGGGAACAGCGATCGGAGAAAGGCCGCCGACCGCGGGGATCGATCCAGATTGGCAGGAGCCGGCGGAAGTGTCGGTGGCTGACCTGGCGGCTACTGGCGAGCTGAAGGAATTCTTTGAGCCGAATTTGTATATTTACGATGCTTATCCTGGGGGCATTGGGTTTAGCGAGCCGCTGTTTCGGATTCATAAGGTGCTGCTGCAGCAGACTCGCGAGTTGATCGTGCGCTGCGCGTGCGAAAAGGGATGTCCTTCGTGCGTCGGGCCGGCGGGTGAGAAGAGCATGAAGACCAAGGAAGCGGCCCTGGCGATTCTGGGGTTGTTGATGAATTGAGGCCTCACGCTGCTTTGCTGAATGGGAGTGGGATTGGAAGCGACCGATAAATTTTCGAGATTGAAAGCGCTGCGGCCGGCGCCGCGATCGGCGGGCGCAGCTGGGCGCGACGCTGCGGATCGGGCCAAGCCAACTGCAGCGGCTCGCGTGGGTGGCACGCGGCCGCTGGGGTATGTGCCGCCGGTGCCGCAGAACGCGCTCGATCTCGCGAAAGTGCTTGGCGCTACTTCGCAGAGCAATCTTTACGGCGAACATATGGTATTGCGGCGGTGGTTCGCGGAACCGGATACCGCGGTGCCGCACGCGATGGGGCTGGAACTATTGGCGCCGGGAGCCGCGGCCGAGGCTGCCGATCCGCTCCATTGGTTGTTCCTGGATACCGAGACCACCGGGCTCGCCGGTGGAACTGGCACCTATCCATTTCTGGTAGGGGTGGCGTGGTGGGGCGGGGCTGGCCTCGAAGTGGAGCAATTCTTCATGCGCGACCACAGCGAGGAGCACTCGGTGTTGCTGGCGCTAGCCGAGCGCATGGCGGAGCGGCGCGTTCTGGTTACGTTCAATGGCAAATCGTTCGATTGGCCGCTGCTGGAGACGCGCTTCCGCATGACTCGCTCGATCCAGCCGCAGCTGCCCGTCGCGCACATCGACTTGCTGCATCCGGCGCGGCATCTGTGGCGACCACGCCTTGGTTCGGTGCGATTGTGCGAATTGGAGCGGCAGGTGCTGGGGTTTGAGCGCGGATTCGATGTGGCTTCCGAGCTGATCCCGCAAGCGTACTTCGATTTTCTGCGCGGGGAGTCGCCGGAATTATTGGCCCACGTCTTTCGGCACAATCAGATGGACCTTTGCGGGCTCGCGGCGCTGGCTTGCCGGATGTTTACGCTGCTGGCGGAGCCGGAGACTTCGCGGATCGATTCGCTGGAACTATTTGGAGTGTCGCGGTTGTTCGACCGGCGCGGGCAGGCGGCGCGGGCGCGGACGCTTTATTCGGCGGCGCTGGACGGAGGGCTGCCCCGGGTGCTGGACCGCTCCGCGCGGCAACGCCTGGCTGGACTGGCCAAGCGGGACGTGATTACACATCGGCGCAATCGCTGTGGCATGAACTGCGAGGTCCGTCGCCGGAGGGTCTTTGTGCTTATGAGGAGTTGGCGATGTATTTCGAGCACCAGGCTCGAGAACCGGAGCGGGCCGCGGCGGTGGCGGAGCAAGCCCTGGCTGATTTGCGCATCGCCCATCGCACGCGGCTGATCGCCACGCCTGAGTATCGCGACTGGCAAGCGCGATTTCAGCGACGGTTGGAACGGGTGCGGCGGAAGGCTGAGCGGGCGCTGCGAAATCCAATGTTGGCCGAATCTTCGGAGATTGCTGGCGAATCTAAGTAACGGATCGAGGCGCTCGGTGAAGTTTGGAAGCGAAAGTCGGATAGTCTGCCGCGGTTCAGCTAGCTACAGTGCATGCCAGGAGCGTGATTATGGCGCCGATTAGCGAGACTTTTGTTCAGGAACAATTGCAGGTACGGCGCACCCGGCTGCTCGAAGCGATTGAATATTCGCAGTCAGGATGCGGCCCTCTCTGGCTTGCTGCAGCAAGTCGACTCGGCGCTGGAACGGCTGAAGCACGGATCATTCGGGATCTGCGAGGTCTGCCACGACAGCATTGAAGCGGATCGGCTGATTGCCGATCCCTTGATCAAGGTGTGCCTCGATCACTTCACGCCGGCGCAGGCACGCGCGCTGGAAGACGATCTACACTTGGCGGCCCGCTTACAGCGCAAGCTATTGCCGCCACGGAGCGTTTACACCAACGGCTGGCATGTGCACCATCACTACCAACCGGCGGGAATCGTCAGCGGAGACTATTGCGATTTGATCGTGCCGGAAGAAGGCGACGGCGAGATATTTTTTCTGATTGGCGATGTGTCCGGCAAGGGCGTGGCGGCGTCGATGATGATGACCCAGCTGCACGGGATGTTTCGTTCGTTAGCTAGTGCCGGCGCGAGTGTCTCGCGGATGATGGAAACTGCAAATCGCGTGGTGTACGAGAGCGCGCTCGCGGGACAATACGCTACGCTTGATCGCCGGGCGGGCGTGTCCGGCCGGCGGCGTCGAGCTGACTGGGGCGGGACATCTGCCGGCGCTGCTCGTCGGCGGTGAATGTGTCAAACTTTTTCCGGCGGATGGATTGCCTCTGGGTATGTTTTGCAGCAGTACGTACGGTTCGACCAAGCTGCAATTGGATGAGGGCCAGACGCTGGTGCTCTACACCGATGGGCTTTCCGAAGCGCAGGACGGCGGGGGAACCGAGTATGGCGAAGCGCGGTTGATGGAATTTTTGAAGGAGAAGAAGGCACTCGGAGCCGAGGCGCTTACGGCGGCTTGTCTGGAAGATTGGAAGGCGTTCTCTTCTCTCGGCGAGCCGGACGGATGATTTGACGTTGATGATGTTGGAGCGAACCGCGTAAAACCTCTCCCGGCAAAACCTGCGGGACGCACCTTCTCGACATCGGCCTCGAAGCAAACGCCCACCCTTTTAAAACCTGGGGAAGAGTGGGCACCTGGAAAAGACAAAAGCGCAATGATAAACGCGTAGAACCGTAGAACGGCAAAAGCAGCGAACTAGGGGCGGATCGCGGCTACCTCTTGCTTGTGCTCGGGCTGCGGGGCCGGCGCGGCAGGCCAGCCTACGGCGTGTTCGATGTGGTCGTAGGTTTCGCGGCTCGCTCGTTCGACGATCAGGCAGCTCATGTCGACACAGTGCAGGAAGACGCCGCCGTCGGGAGTTTGGAACTGGAAGAAGTTGGGGCGGCGAAAAAGATCGGTGCGGCTCGGAATATTTCTTCTCGAGCAATTCGCTGTACTGGCCGAAGAATCGCGCGGCGTCATCGGCGTTGTCGAGGTGCAGGCGCAGGACCAGCGGCGATCCGCTTGGTCTTCTCTTCCTCGAATACCGCGTAGCGGTCACCGGACCAAGCGGAGACAGGGTGTTGGCGCGGTCTTGTCCCAGGAATTGCGGTAAGCACTTCGTTCAGGCAAAATTCCCCCAGCACGTTTTCTTCGAGCAGCTTCCAATTCGCCGGGACTACGTCCTTCCAGACCGGCAGGGTGACCGGGAAGGGCTTGACGCCGGCCAAGTAAAGATTGGGATGAATGATCTGCTGCGTGGATACCGGCGGATTCTCGAAGACCTTTTTCAAGTCCGGCCATCCGGAATTGGCTTTGAGAAATTGTTGGGAAAAGGTGGTGCCCGCGAGATACGGAAAAATCAGCTCATCGCGGATGATCCGCGGAGCATCTTTGAGATGGGCGTCTTTGTCCATCTCGCCGAGAGCGCCGTTACGGAGCACCGGAGTGACGTCGGGAATGTCGCGGACACCCACCTTCTGGTCGCGCAGGCCGTAATCCATCATGGCCGCCAGGGCCGAGCCTTCGCTGACCGCATCGCGAGCCAGCTCAGCGTCATCGTTGGGGCGCGCGGCTTTGATCCACGGATCGATGTGAAAGGATTGATCTTCGAGAGCGTGGGTCAATTCATGGGCCATCACTTCTTTTTGCTCGTCGATGGGAATCCAGTCGGCGATGTAGAATTCCTTGGTTTTGGCGTCGTACAGGCCGGCCACCTGATCGGTGAGAACGTCGAGCAGAAACGAATCCAGCGGAAAATCCTTGGGGATCAGGCCAAAGGCTTCCAGCGCTTTATCGTCGGCGTAGCGCTGCGGAGCGTCTTTGTCGTCCTCTTCCTCGCGGACCAGATATTCACGGATTTCTTGCTTGGATCGCAGACTCTTTTTGAGCGGTTCCTTGATGGGCAGGTCGAGCAGCCGGCTCATTTCGGCGAGCACTTCGTCGGCGGCGCGAATGAATTCCGGGCTGGTGTGCGCGACGATCTGAGGGAGAGGCTCGAGGGGCGCGGCGGGCTTGGGGGCTTGTTGCGGCCAAGCCGCAGTAACGAAGACACTTAGTGCTACCATACAGAAAACTGAGAGAAGGATGGAGAAGCGTTTGGTCACCGGTGAATTCCTCAGCTAACTAGGATGTGAACTCAGGCTAACAGGTTTCCAGCAGGGCCACCGATATATGCGCGAGGTGCGGCACGCGAGGGTTAACGGCGGTAGGATTCGCGACGACCATTCCACCCAAACGCTTGGCTCGAACCAGCTACGGCGTGGGCGAAGCGCTGGACCGATGGCCCACGATCAGGCGGAGAACTACGCGCATATTCGACTCAAATAGATCGGTGAGATAGGTCGGCGCACCCGGTGGCGCCAGCCGCCGATAGCTTTCTTGCTCCTGCCAGCGCTTGGCGGTGGGGGAGGACAGCTCGCCCGTTTCCTCGAGAAATCGGCGTAGGTCTTTCTCTTGTTCTTCCAGCGGTAATTCCAGAACGCGATCGAAGAGCTCGCGATGGCAGTAGGCGATTGCGTCCTGTACCGATCCCAAAGGATAGCAGGCTTCGAGATCGGGATGGCGGTACAGGCCTGTGGCCGGGTCGCGCAGGCTAGCCACGTAGGAAAGGCGGCCCAGCTGGGTGGGAATCGCGGCGAGGCTGTAGCGGGTAAAGGCCTCGATGACCCGCCGATTTTGGTGAAATGTCTCCAGGGATTCCATAAAGGGGCTATGACCTTTACGACACGTTCCTAACGCTTGACCTCAGCGGAGGCTCGCCTGTTGCCATAGGCTCCTCCGCAGGAGGTACAGCACCCATGAAAAAATTCGCTGTACTAATTGCCGGCGGAGCGCTCGCGTCGGCGATGCTACTCTCAGTATTCGGGAACAGCAACTCACATTTCGTACGCTCACCCGCAACGCTAGCGGACGGCTCCGCGCCGGTCCCCACCAATCCGCAAAAACCAACGCCACCACCTCCTCCTCACGGGCGGGTGGCCTAGTTCGCGAATCACCTTCACCGGGCGTGTCTGGATTCCGCTGTGGTTTCCATGATGGGAGCAATGTTAAGATACGCCCGGTAACCATATGCATACTATCGGGCCGGTTGACTTCCGGATGGTCTCGGCGTTCGCGGTCGAGATCCTCTTCTGTGTGATTTTGATCCAGAGGAGGGTCCACCGCCGGCTGCCGCTCATCGCCGCCTACGCAGTGGCGGTGCTGGCCATGGACGCTGTGCGCCACATGGTGCGTTTGCGATTCGGGTTCCATTCAATTGCCTATTTCAACATCTACTGGGGCGCGCAGGTGGTGCTTATGGCGCTGCGAGCCGGACTCGTGGCTCAGCTCTGCCTGTACATCCTAGGACCTTACCGCGGGGTCTGGAAGTTCTGCCGGGATCTTCTTTTCCTTCTCGCGGTCATTCTTGTCGCGGTGGCCTGCATGGTGTCCCGGCATGAGGTTAATTACTTACCTTTTTTTGCGATGACCCTGGAACGGGGCCTGGAATTCGCGATCGGCGGGTCGCTTTTGAGTGCCTTGCTGTTCTGCCGCTTCTATGGGATCCCGGTGGACAAATTTACGGGAAAAATCGCTGCCGGCCTTTGCATTTATTCTTTGGTACTGATAGCAAATAATATTTATTTCACCCACGCTTTGGTCGCAGAATCGCTGATGCAGGAGATTCGATTCTTTGCCTTCGCGATGATGCAGATGGTGTGGATTGGCGCATTGTGGAAACCCATACCAGCGAAGCAATCGGCCCCTGCCCTGCTTGGTGCGGCGCAATATGATGCCGTTTCGTTCGAAGTTATCGGCCGACTCCGGGAGCTCAACGCTCGTTTGGAGGAGTTGCTGTAATGAATCTTTCATTACTGATCTATAGCGGCCTTTCGTCACTCATGCTTGCGGGCATTATCTGGCTGCTGGCTTGGCCGCTCGGGTCGCAGGCTTCGTTTTCGGAAGCGGCAAAACCGGAATTGGAAAGTTTGTTCCTGCTGCATTGCCGTTGCTTCGCGCAGATGCGGCGGGTGCTGGACCCAGGCGACCGGCATTTTCTGCGCGGACGCCTTTCCGCGGGCGAGATTGCGAAATGGAACCAAGAGCGCCGGCAGGTGCTGAAGCGCTTTCTGGCCGCGCTCGGCGACGATTATGCGCACCTGGACTTCCTGAGCCGCCGAATCGCGGCGCTGTCTTTACACATCCGGCGCCGACATGAGTTGCAGCGCATCTGGCTCGGGCTGCGCTTCCGGATACTGTACCGGGTGGTAGCGATGCGGCTGGCAGTCGAGGGTCTGGTGCCCCTGGAGCCAATCGCCAGGCTGACAGGCGTGCTGGGCGCGCTGTCATACCAGCTCGAAGGCAGCATGTGCGATCTCGAACGGAGCGCGGAAGCGGAGTTGGTAGGCATTCGCTGAAGCCACCGACTCTCGATTTTCTTTCCGGCACAGTGCGGCGCAAGTGTAAGTGTCGATTGAGGTAATCCCGCAGTATCCTCACCAGTCGACTCCGGACCGTTATATCCCACCAAAGCAAGGCCAACGTTGCGGTATTTAGCACACCCCCTGAAATAGCGATGCCCAGCCGCTCCCTGCTCGTTGTAGCCTTGTCTTTACACCGGTATTCGAGCCCATATGAACCATGAAAAAATCCTGGTAGTTGACGACGAAGAGGCCATCCGCGAGGTGGTGTCTACGCTCCTGGAAGCGCGCGGATATCAGTGCACCATCGTCGAAAACGGCCGCTTGGCGCTGGAGCAATTCCAGGCGGACGCCTACGATCTGGTGCTGAGCGATATCGTCATGCCGGAAATGGACGGCCTGAAGCTGCTGGGGCACCTGCGAGTGCTCAACCCGGATGCGCCGGTGATCATGGTGACGGCGATGCACGATATTTCGATCGCGCTGGAAGCGATCCGTGCCGGAGCCTATGACTACATCTTGAAGCCATTCGAGAAGGACCAGTTGTACCTCAGTGTGGGCCGGGCGCTGGAACACCGGCGGCTGGTGCTGGAAAATCGAACCTATCAGAGCGGGCTGCAAGAACTGGTAGAAGAGCGCACGCTGCAACTTTCCGATGCGATGCGCGACCTCGAGCAATCCTACGACTACACGCTCGAGGCGCTGGGGTCCGCGCTGGACGCCAAAGACGCGGAAACCGAGGGCCATTGCCAGCGAGTGACCGCGTTTACCATGTTCATCGCGCAAGCGATGGGGTTGGACAAATCGAAGTTGAAGCAAATCGTCCGTGGCGCGTTCCTGCACGATATCGGGAAGATGGCCATACCCGATTCGATACTTGCGCAAACCGGGGCCGCTGACCGACGACGAGCGCACGGTGATGCGCACGCACTGTGCGAAGGGCTATGCGATGGTCAAGCGCATACCGTTCCTTAAGGAAGCAGCGGAGATCGTACTCACCCACCAGGAATGCTTTAACGGCACCGGGTATCCGCAAGGATTGAAGGGCGCGGACATTCCGCTTGGGGTCGAGAATATTCGCGGTGGCGGATACGCTGGATGCGATGATCTCGGACCGCCCATACCGCAAGGCGCTGCCGATACGTGCGGCGCGCGAGGAAATCAAGAAATATTCAGGGACGCAATTCGATCCGCGGGTGGTGGAAGTGTTTCTCGCCTATCCCGACGACGTGTGGCTGGAACTGCACCAGTCGAGGACCGGATTCTTCCAGCTTGCTCAGCTTGAAAAAGTGGAAAAGTAAGAACCCCCACCTGTCGCCGTGCTCCAGGCAATTCTCCGGACAATTCCCCAGACCAAGGCATTCACTTCGTGGATTTTCGGCGGGGCTTCTGCTTGCCAGAAATCGAGCGGATGAAGAGTTCCCCTTTCCCCTTCGCCGCAAAGGGGGCTCTCGCTTGCGCGATTGCTGCGTCGATGAGCGCCGCGACGGCGGGAAGGGCTAACATCTTGGCCGACTCGAAGCGCAGGAAACGATTCTGTACACCCGAACCGAGCAATATCTTCTGGGGGTCCGGGAGAGTCGCTCCGCGATAAAACGAGAGGCCCACGCCATTCGCCGCCGCCGCAATCGAGAAGACCGAATCGGAGGGGTGTTCGGTGGGACTGTATCCAATAACGAAAAAATTGTAGTTGTCCCAGATCAGTTCGTTGGCGCTGGGAATTCGCTTTCGTAACGCTTTGCGCATCGCGCGAATCACCGCTTGATGTTCTGGCGCGAATTTATTGATGAAGCCCTGCAGCTGCTTTTCGGCATGGGGCGCTGTTGCGGGCACGGCTTTGGCGGTGGTCATGGATGGGTGGTCCGTTAATTTCGAGATTCTTCGATCGCGGTCGCCCGAAGTATAGGCTGGTGCGAGGCTGAAAAACATCATCAAAACGGCAGGTTAAGTCAAAAAGGTGGAAAACCCAGGTGTGAAACCGACATCATCTGGGGCACCCCGCTGCGCTCAGCACACCAAGTCCTACCACGCCGATTGCCTCCGATGGAACCTTTTGAATTGGTGGCACGTATCTGTTAGCGCGTCGGTCAGCAACTGAATCAGTTCGGGGTTGAGCCGGCCGGTCCAAAATTGGCGGTTGGGGGAGGATGTGCATGAGCAACGTGCTTCGCGATGTGCGCTTCGGCTGGCGGATGCTCCACAAGAATCCCTGGTTCAGTTTCGCCGCGGTGACGGTGCTCGCGCTGGGAATTGGGGGCAATACCGCGATATTCAGCTTGGTGAATGCCTTCCTGCTCAAACCTTTGGTGATTCACAATCCTGCGGAACTGGTGGGCTGCTACAGCCGCGACACTAGCCAAGGCCGTTATCGCGGGTTTTCCTATCCGGATTACGCCGCGCTTCGCGAAAACGGCAGTGCCTTCTCGAGTTTGCTGGCGCACGATCTGTCGATGGTCGGAATCACCGAAGGCGACGCGACGCGGCGGGTATTCGCGGACATCGTCTCCGCCAATTATTTCGCCACGTTTGGGGTGCCGCTTTTTCAAGGCCGTCCGTTCACCCCCGAAGAGGAACGCCCCGCCTCCGGGGTTCCCGTCGCTATCGTGAGCTATTCGTACTGGCACAAAACCGGCGCCGATCCCCGGTTGCTGGGAAAGGGTGTGCGCGTCAATGGCCGGCTTTACACGGTGGTGGGCATCGCTCCGGAGGGCTTTACCGGGACCACCGCGGTGATCAGCCCCGAACTGTATCTACCGCTCGGCGTTTACGAAATGGTGATGAACGATTTCGAAGCCGGCGGCCAAACCCTGGCGGCGCGCAGCAATCACGCGCTGATCCTGGTGGGCCGGCTCCGGCCAGGGGTATCTCAGCGGTCAGCGGATGCCCTGCTCGCGACGGCGGCCGCGCAACTCGCCAGGGCTTACCCAGCGGAGGATAAAGACCAAGCGTTCCTGGTGCACCGTCTGTCCCGAATGGGCATTTCTACCGCACCGGAGGGCGATTCCGGAGTGATGATTCCGGCGGTGTTGCTGGTGGCGGTGGCGGGTGTGGTGCTGCTCATCGCTTCCCTCAACGTAGCGAACATGATGCTGGCGCGCGGCACAACGCGCGGGAAGGAGATCGCCATCCGGCTGGCGTTGGGCGGGAGCCGCGCGGACATCCTGCGCCAGCTACTGGTGGAAGGCCTGTTGCTGGCGCTTGCGGGTGGGGCGGCGGGCCTGCTGGTGGCCTACTGGAGCACCGGGGCGCTGGTGCGCTCGATGGCACGGTTGGCACCGCTCGACCTGGTATATTCCGCCGGGCCGGACACGCGGGTGCTTATCGCCACGATCGGCTTCTGCGGGCTGAGCACCATTCTGTTTGGCTTGGGCCCCGCGTGGAGCCTATCTGGATGGAACCTCAGCGGCGGGCTGAAGATCGCCGATCGCGCAGAGTTACGGGCGAATCGGCGCCGCGGCATTTTTTCTCGGCGGAATTTATTGGTGATGGGCCAGATGGCTCTCTCGTTGATGCTGCTCAGTGCCGCCGGACTGTTCATCCGGAGTTCGGTCGAGGCGGGGCACGTCGAACCCGGGTTTCGGGTCTCGGGCGAACTACTGGCGGAAGTGGACCCAAGCCTGGCGGGGTACAACGAGACGCGCGGCCGCGAGACCTATCGCGCGGTGGTCGAGCGCTTGCAAGCGATACCCGGGGTGGATTCGGTAGGCTTCGCCGCGACCGTGCCGTTCGGAATGGTGACCCAGGGTAAGACTGTTCAACGCTCGGGCGATGCGCCATGGTCTGCGTCCGGTTCCGCAAGCGCCAACCATGAAGTGGCGTGCCAGTACAACTTGGTGGCCGGCGATTATTTCCAGACCATGGAGATTCCATTGCTGCGCGGCCGCGCGTTCTCCGCGCAGGATGGCGCAGGCACTCACCCCGTGGCCATCCTGGATAAGGCGGCGGCCGATCAACTGTGGCCTTCCGGAGAGGCGGTTGGTAAGAATGTTCGGTTGGTATCCGGCGGCAACCAAGCGGCGATGGATGCGGAAGTGGTGGGCGTGGTGGGTAACGTACAAGAGCGGGTTCTGGGGACGCGTTGGCCGCCGCACGTATACGTGGCGTCCGAGCAAGCTTACCAGTCGGATATGACTATCCATTTGAGGACGTCGGTAAAGGACCCGCAGGCGGAGAGCCGCTTGCTAGAAACGGTTCGGAGCGAAATCCGCGCGGTGGACCCGCACCTTCCGGTGCTAGCGCTGCAAATCGATGCATGCCCACATGGATAGCAGTCTGGACCTTTGGGTGGTCCGCACCGGTGCACGCATGTTCGTGATCTTTGGAGGCGTGGCGCTGCTGCTGGCGACGATCGGTCTGTACGGGGTGAGAGCCTACACGGTGGCGATGCGGACGCGTGAAATCGGGATCCGCATGGCGCTGGGCGCCGGCGCGTCCGACGCGCTGCGGATGATGCTCCGGGAAGGGATGGCACTGTTTGGAATTGGTGCTGGGGTTGGGCTGGCGCTTTCCCTGGCGGCCGGGAAAATACTGTCGAGCATTCTGTACCGAGTGGCTAGCGTCGACGCAGTGGTCCTATTGGCGGCGCCGGCGCTGCTGGCGGCGGTTTCACTGGTGGCTTGCTACATTCCCGCGCGACGAGCGGCGCGGCTCAATCCGATGGTCGCACTGCGCGACGAGTGATACGGTGGCACGGGTACGCACAAGGATCGGGGTTGGAGATATTACGGCGGGCAGGTAAGATAATGCGCTGCGGAGGATTGTTCTAATGGCCCTGGTTCCTATCAAGACGGCGACTACGATCGGGTATTGCGAGTGCCTTTGCACTTGCTACGAGCTGGCTAGCATTCGTGACGACGAGACCGGGAAAGGATATTGCCCTAAGTGCTCGAAGGAGCATTTGGAGCTGAATCGCGGGATTGGGATTCCGCAGCCGGTGCCTAGCAAATATCCTACCCATGAAACCTCTAAGCACGTGGCGGGGATGCCGGAAGATGCCGACCCGCCGGGGCGCTTGCGGTAATTCTCACGCGGTGATGTATGCGATTCCTCGGTGTCCTATTTCGCTTTCCAGGGTTCAGGCTACCCACGACAAGACCAAATCAAAAACTTAAGCGAACCCCGGCGTGAAATCGACACCCACCTCGCTTCGCTTGGCTATACGTTTGGTTCATTTCTGGCCGAGAGAACCTGCGAAGTGAATTTAGTAGCGGCCGATTGGGGCGGTTACGCGGCGGGTCGGGATTCGGCGCGGGAGGCGTTGCGGCGGCGGTATAGCAGGGCGAAGAAACCGATGAAGATGGCTAAGGTTGGGAAGATTAGGAAATAGACGCCGTGGCGCAGGGCGGTGATGCCTTGGGGGCCGGAGGCGGCGGCGCTTTGGTAGCACATCGCGCAGCCTTGGGCTCGCGCAGTTCGGGCGCCGGCCGCCAGCGCTGACGCCAACGCGGCGAGCTGGGTGGCCATCCTGAAGCGGCTTTGCTGCGTTTCCCTCATTTGCGGATTATACCCACGTTCGAGCGATCCCGAGATGCCTAGTGAGGGCGCAATTCCATCAGGCGCAGGCTGTCGGGGAAGAACCAAATTAGCATCATGCAGATGCAGAAGACCATGGCCGGGACCAGCAGCAAAAACACCCCCAGGCGTTCGAAACGCAGGTGCATGAAGTAGGCGACGATCAGCGCGGACTTCACGAGCGACAGGCCGATCAAAATAACCAGCATCAGGATTGGGGCCAGGCGCTCGTAGGCCAAGAATATTTCGATCCCGGTCAGCAGCAGCAAGTACACCCAGACCATGGTAAACAGCTTGGTGCTGCCCCCGTGGTGCTGCTCGATCGCTCCCTCATGTGCGCTCATCGTTTTCTCCTGGTGCGCTCGTGGCGATTGGCTTTCCTCTCGCCGGGTGTTACTTCGGATTGACCGACATCAGATAGAGCATCGGGAAAATGAACATCCAAACCAGGTCAACGAAGTGCCAATACAAACCGCTGACCTCGACGTCGTCGGCTTGATAGTTGTCTTTGCGGTATCCGATCGCGACTACCCCTAAGTAGATCACCCCAATGGTGACGTGCAACATATGCAGGCCGGTGAGGCCGAAGAGGGTGCCACCAAACAACGGGGTGCCCCAGGGGTTGGACCACGGAGTGACGTGTTCGATCGCGATCAGCTTGTACCATTCGGTAGCGTGCAGGACGACGAAAGCGATCCCGCCGAGCATGGTCAGCAAAATGTAGCGGACGGTTTTCTTGCGGTCGCCGCGGTTGGCGGCGGCGACGCCCAGAACCATGGTCAAGCTGCTGGTGAGCAGGGCGAAGGTCATCAACGATGAAAAAGCAATCGCCGGATAGATTTCAAAGGGGCGCGGCCAGCTAGGAGTAGCGAGGCGCAGCCAGGCGTAGGCGATCAGTAGAGCGGAGAAGGTGAGGGAGTCGGAAACGATGAACAGCCACATCCCCAACTTCTTGGAATTCATGGCGAAGGGAGAAGTGCCGCCCGCCCACCGGGATTCGATAATTCCTTCGGCTTCCATATGACTCAAAGTTCACCGTCCCAGGAATAGAAGTAGAAAAATGAAAACCCACAGCGCGTCCATGAAGTGCCAATACATCGAGATCACTTCGGTGACTGTGCCGCGGGTCAATTTTTGCGTGGGGCGCAGGGCCACGCCGATCAGTGCGAGCACTCCGCAAAGCAAGTGCAGGCCGTGCGCAGCGGTAAAGACGTAAAAGAAGCTGCTATTGGGACTGGTCCGGAGGTAGACACCGGCGTGGGCCAACTCGCGCCAAGCGATCAACTGTCCGAGCAGGAAGAAAATGCCCAGCACGGTGGTGATGTTCCACCAGTAGCGGAACGATTCTAAGTTACCGAGGGCTAGATGGCGGCGCGAACGCACCAGCGTGAAGCTGCTGAGGAGCAGGATCAGCGTACTGAGATACAGAATTTTAGGCGGGGTGAAATTCTGCCAATCGTTGGCCATGCCCTTGCGCACGATCAGGGCGCTGGCCAAGGCCATGAAGAACATCAAAATGCCAGCGAGGGCGATGGTCATCCCCGTGACGTAGGTTCGCTGCGGAACTTCGTGAGCGCCGCCGCCGGAACCGCCGCCGCGACGCGGAGGAGTGCTGGCCGGACCGTTGGGTCCGCCAACCTCGATGGTCACAATCGTTTCGGGAGTAGCGACAGCTCCGGGCATAACGCTCCGTGACTACCTTTCCACTGCTTCGGGCTTGACGTCCTGCGGGATGAAGTCCCGTGCCGCGCCCGGGACGCTGAACTCATACGGCCCGCGATACACGCTGGGATAGGCGCCGCCGAAGTTGTCATGCGCGGGCGGCGAATCGGTGATCCATTCCAGGGTGGTGGCATCCCAGGGATTCTTGGATGCGATGGGGCCTTTCTTCATGCTCCAGAAGAAATTGACGAAAAAGAAGAGCTGCGCAGCGGCGGTGACAAACGCGGCGATGCTCATAAAATAATGGACTCCCTGCAAGTTCATCAGGTACTGAGCGGCGCTGGCCTCCGAGTAGCGGCGGACACCGCCAGCGATGCCGACGAAATGCATGGGCATGAAAATGCAGTAGGTCCCGACGAAAGTGAACCAGAAATGCCATTTCCCCAGGCTCTCGCTCATCATCCGGCCAAACATCTTGGGGAACCAGAAATAGGTGGCCGCGAAGATTCCGAAGATGGCGGCCACGCCCATGACCAGGTGGAAGTGCGCGACCACGTAGTAGGTGGCGTGCAGATATTGATCGATGGCCGGTTGGGCCAGGAACAGCCCGGAAAGCCCGCCGGAAACAAAGAGGGAGACAAATCCGATGGCGAAAAGCATCGGCGACTTAAATTGAATCTTGCCGCCCCACAGAGTGCCCAGCCAATTGAAAGTCTTGATGGCCGAGGGCACACCGATGGACATGGTCAGGACGGAAAAGGCGAAACCGGAAAATGGGTTCATGCCGCTGACGAACATGTGATGGCCCCAGACCATGAAGCCCAGGAAACCGATGGCGCACATGGCGTAGGCCATCGCGCGATAGCCGAACACTGGCTTGCGCGAGAAGGTCGAAAGCACGTGGGAAGCCACGCCCATGCCCGGGAGAATCGCGATGTACACCTCGGGGTGGCCGAAGAACCAGAACAAGTGCTGCCAGAGGAGCGGCGAGCCACCGGAGTGATTTTGCAGCGCGTCGTTGACCACCAGGCCGGCGGGGAGGAAAAAACTGGTGCCCGCGGAGCGGTCAAGAATCAAAAGCAATCCCCCAGCGAGGAGCACGCCGAAAGCGAGCAAACCGAGAACGGCGGTGACAAACCAAGCCCACACGGTGAGCGGCATGCGCATCAAGGTCATGCCCGGAGCGCGTAGGTCGATGGTGGTGGCGATAAAGTTGAGCGCGCCCATCAGCGAAGCGAAGCAGAACAAGACGATGCTGATGAGCCACATGGTCTGGCCCCAGCCTTCGCCGGGTCCGGTGACTTCGCCCATACCGCTCAACGGAGTGTAGGTGGTCCAGCCGCTCAGCGGGGCGCCGCCAGGAACAAAGAAAGCAGCCAGCATGAAGCACAGGGCCACGAAGGTAACCCAGAAGGACATCATGTTGATTACCGGAAAGGCCATGTCCGGCGCGCCGATTTGAATGGGCAGGAAATAGTTGCCAAAGCCGCTCTGTGGAGCGGTAGTGAGCACGAAGAAAACCATGATGGTACCGTGCATGGTGAGCAGCGAAAGATATTGCTCGGGGGTCATCATGCCGCCGGGAATGAACGGAATGTGCGCGGAGGGCCAGACCAAGTGGAAGCGCATGAGAACCGAGAGGAGGATGCCCACGGTGACGGAGAGCAAAGCCAGTAGGTAATACTGGATGCCGATCACTTTGTGATCGACGCTGAAGATGTATTTACGCCAGAAACCGGTGGGCGCCGGCGGTACGTGAACCGCCGAGTGCGCGTGAGAACTCATTCGTGGGCTCCTAGGTTCCGAGACACGTTATTGAGAGGCCTGCTGTTTAAGGAAAGCCTGGTAATCCTGTTCTGAAACCACATCCAGGAAGCTATGCATTTTGTAGTGCCCCAAACCGCAGAGCTGGGTGCATAAAATGTCGTAGCGACCGGTTTGGGTGGCGGTGAAGTGAATCGGGATCACCATGCCGGGTACGGCGTCCTGCTGCAAGCGGAGCTCGCGAACGTAGAAATTGTGGATGACGTCTTGCGAACGAATCAAGAGTTCGATTTCCCGGTTCACGGGAATGGTGAGGGTGGGGACAACGATGTCGTCCTTGCCGTTGGGGTCCGCGGAATCCAAGCCCACTGGATTGCCGGAAGACGCGCTGATTTGCTTGGGATCCAGGCGTCCAAATTTGCCGTCGGGGCCCGCATAACGGAAATTGAAGACGAATTGGTTGGCGGTGACTTCGATTTGCAGGGCATCGGAGCCCGCGGGTTCTAAGTGGGTGACCGCCCATGCGTGGTGGGCCATCAGGCCCAGGCCGACAAACAAGATGATGGTTGCGGTGGTCCAGATGGCCTCAAATTTGGTGTTGCCGTGGTTGTATTCAGCCTTCTGTCCGTGGTCGCGATAGCGAAAAATGACCCAGGCTAAGCCGAGTTGGGAAAGAATGAAAACGATGCTGGTGACGATTAAGGTCAGAGCGTACTGGTGATCCACGAGCTTGCCGACCTCGGTGATCGGCGGGGGAGCCTTGAACTTCCCAGAAGCGAAGACGTAAGCCGTGATCACCACGAGGAGAACCAGCAGAAGAGACAGGATCGCCGGCGTGACCGCCGACCCTTTTGCATCTCTGTTCATTCGCGCTCCCATCCTGGACTTTTTTGGCGCGGGCAATTGGTCCGTGAACCCTGACAAGCGAACTCATCATATATAAGCCGAAGGGAATTTCAAGATGGATTCATAAAAACTTTGGATCTGAGAATGGCGCGGAATTTGGGAATCAAGCCACGCGGGCGCGCTCACCGACTCAACACCGCCGATCGAAATTGGGCTAGCGGACTTGCCGTTTAACCCCAGCGAGCGCCCGGTCAACCGCGACGAGCGCCCGCTTACCGACTTCCGGTTTGCAAATCCAAAGTGAATCGCGCAATATGGCTTCTCTGTAAGCGGGCAAGCCGTGCGCCTCAATGCGCGTTCCTGCCGAAAGTGCTAGTCCAACAACCGAGGATAATGAATGCAACGACCTGCAAAGATCGCTCCGTCAAAAGGCAAACTGGGCGTGCTGATGCCGGGAATGGGCGCGGTCTCGACGACCTTCATGGCCGGAGTGGAATTGGTGCGCACGGGTAAGGCGGCGCCGGTAGGATCGCTCACCCAACTCAGCACGATCCGCTTGGGCCAGCGGACCGAGAATCGGTCACCGCTGATCCGCGATTTCGTGAAGCTCGCCGCGCTGCCCGACTTGGTTTTCGGTGGATGGGACCTGTTCCCCGAGAATTCCTATGAAGCCGCCAAGCGCGCAGGGGTGCTCGAGCCGCATCATCTGGAAATGGTGAAGGGCTTCTTGTCGAAGATTCGGCCGATGCCTGCGGCGTTTGACCGCGAGTACGTGCGGTTGCTGGACAGCCGGTACGTGAAAAAGGGCAAAACAAAATACGATCTGGCGCTGCAGATCAAGGACGACATCGCCAAGTTTAAGAAGAAACATAAGTTGTCGCGGGTGGTGGTGTTGTGGTGCGGGTCCACGGAAGTATTTTTGCAGCCGGAAGATGTGCACAGCACCCCGGAAAAATTCGTGGAGGGCATGAAAGCGAATCACCCGGCCATCGCGCCTTCGATGCTGTACGCCTGGGCGGCGATTACCAGCGGGTATCCGTTCGGGAACGGCGCGCCCAATCTGACCGTGGATATTCCGGCGATCCAGAAATTGGCGGTCGAGCACGGCGTGCCCATCTGCGGGAAGGACTTCAAGACTGGGCAAACGATGATGAAGACGATCCTGGCACCCGGCTTCAAAGCGCGGATGCTCGGACTGGAAGGATGGTTCTCGACCAATATTCTGGGCAACCGCGACGGAGAGGTGCTGGAGGATCCGGGATCTTTCAAGACCAAAGAAGAATCGAAGCTGGGTGCACTGGAATACATTTTGCAGCCACACTTGTATCCGAACTTGTACGGCAAGATTCACCACAAGGTGCGCATCAACTACTACCCGCCGCGTGGCGACAATAAAGAGGGCTGGGACAATATCGATATTTTTGGATGGCTCGGCTATAAGATGCAGATCAAGGTGGATTTTCTTTGCCGCGATTCGATACTGGCAGCGCCGATCGTGCTGGATCTGGTGCTGTTTTTGGATTTGGCGCATCGGGCTGGCATGCATGGGATTCAGGAGTGGCTTAGTTTTTATTTTAAGTCACCGATGTGCGCGCCTAAGCTTTATCCGGAGCACGATTTATTTATTCAGTTGATGAAGCTGAAGAACACGCTGCGCTGGATGATGGGGGAGACCCTGATTACCCATCTGGGGCAGGAATATTATGACTAGGAGGCGTTAGCCCGCGGCACCCAACAGCGTCACCGACTGCACAACATCGGATGACTGGGAATGCCGGGGCCCGGCGAATTTCGCCGTGCCCCTTTTTCTTTTTGGGGAGGCAAAGATCCCCCCCGTGAAAACGACGTGGGGGGATGCCCACCGGGAAGTTCTATGAAGCCGGTGCGCGCAAAAGGCGCAGGGCGCGTCGCCCAACGGCAAAGGCAGGCGCAAAAGCAAAGACAACGGCAATTGGTCACAAGAAATTGCGCTCTTTTTGGCGGGACTTCTCGTATTCCTGGCGGGCCTTCTGCACGCTTTCGACTTCGGAAACTTCTGCCACCGGCACATCCCACCAGGATTCGTAGCCGGGAACGCGACTGTCGATGGCGGTCTCGACGACGACGACCGAGGTGCGCGGGTTGTCGCGGCATTCTTGTAGAGCTTGGAGCAATTCGTCGTGGGTGCGGGCGCGAACCGCGTGCGCGCCCAGGCTGGCGGCGTTCGCGGCGAGGTCGAGACGGATGGTGTCCCCGGCGAGGTCCGCGCCGCGGCGATATTTATAGTCGGTGCCCATGCCGCGATTTCCCAAGGAGCGGCTGAGGCCGCCGATGCTGGAGAATCCGTGGTTGTCGATCAGGACGATGTTGATCTTGATTCCTTCCTGCACCGCGGTGACAATTTCCTGGGCCATCATCAGGTACGAGCCGTCGCCGACCATTACGTAGACGTCACGATCCGGGGCCGCCATTTTTACTCCCAAGCCTCCGGCGATTTCGTAGCCCATGCAGGAGTTGCCGTACTCCATGTGATAGCCCTTGGCATCGCGGGTGCGCCACAATTTGTGGAGATCACCGGGCAGACTGCCGGCCGCACACACCATGACGTCGCGATCGCGTGAAAATTCATTCACCACGCCGATTACTTCACCTTGGCTGAGTGGCGGGCCGATGCGCTGCGCATAAATACGGTCCACTTCCGCTTCCCATCGTTCGCGGTGCGTTTGGGTGGCGGCGGCGTAGCTGCTGTCGACCCGATAGTTCCCTACGGCACCCGCCAATTCGGCGAGAACGGTTCGCGCGTCTCCGACGAGAGGCAGCGCGGCGCGTTTGTAAGCATCGAACTCGGCCACGTTGATATTGACGAAGCGCACCTCCGGATTTTGAAACGCGGTGTTGGAGGCGGTGGTGAAATCCGCGTAGCGCGTTCCGATGCCGATTACCAGATCCGCGCCGCGGGCAACGATGTTGGCTCCGGGTGTGCCGGTAACGCCGATCGCGCCGAGGTTTTGGGGATGGTCGAAACCGAGCGAGCCCTTCCCTGCTTGGGTTTCGCCGACGGGTATTCCGGTCTGCTCGGCGAATTGCGCGAGGGCTGCCGTGGCGTCGGAAAAAATGACCCCGCCTCCGGCAACAATGATTGGGCGCCGCGCCGCGCGAATCCACTCCGCGGCTTGCGTTAATTGGTCGCGATCGCAGCGGGCGCGCGGAATGGTCCACTCGCGCTCCCTGAAAAATTCGGCCGGGTAATCGAAGGCTTCGGCCTGCACATCCTGGGGAAGAGCCAAAACTGCCGCCCCGGTTTCCGCTGGGGACATCAGCACCCGCACCGCTTCCGGCAGCGAGGTCAATATTTGTTCGGGACGGTCGATGCGGTCCCAGTAGCGGGCGGCGGGGCGAAAGCAGTCGTTCACCGAAATATCCTGGGTGTTAGCGCTTTCAAGTTGCTGCAGCACTGGCGCGACGTTGCGGCGCGCGAAAATATCACCGGGAAGGAGCAACACCGGGAGGCGGTTGATGGTGGCGGTGGCCGCGCCGGTGATCATGTTGCTGGCGCCCGGCCCGACCGAAGTGGTGCAAGCCATCACGCGCATGCGGTTGGCCATTTTGGCAAAGGCAGTGGCGGTGTGGACCATGGCCTGTTCGTTGCGCGCGAGGTAGTAGCGCAGGCCCGAATCCTGTTCGAGAGCTTGGCCCATGCCCGCGACGTTGCCGTGGCCAAAAATTCCGAAGCAGCCCTCGAAGATTCGGGCACGATTACCGTCACGGAGGGAATATTGGTTTTTCAAGAAAGCGACAATGGCTTGGGCCATCGTCAGACGTCGAATCATGGCGCTGCCCTCCTTCCCTGAGGGTGTTGGTATCGATTTTCGAAATTCAAAAAGGATGCGCAGCGACGATTGCGGCGCTGCGGCGCGCCGGCGACGGTGGCTATTCCCGTACCAGCGGCAACCGCGGATCGGTATCCTTCCAGGTGGATCGCAGCCATACGTGCTTGGGATCCTCGGTGACCGACATGGTCCGCGCGGTGCCCGCCAGGAAGTTTAGATAATACACATCGTAGCCAGGCCCGGCGACCACCGGATGAAAGCCGTCACGCACCAACACGGTATCTCCGTCGTGCGCGCGCACCGTGAGGTCACGCGAGCGATCCTGAGTATAGAGCTGTTGTAGCGCGAAACCAGCGGGCTGGGCAATCCGGTAATAGTAAATTTCATCCAGGTCCACTTCCTGGGGGGGATTGTGGACGTCGTGTTTGTGCGGGGGATAGCTCGACCAGTTCCCGCCCGGGGTATAGACCTCGTAGACCACCAGTTTGTCGGCCGGAAAATCGGGGCCGATGACCTCAACAATCTGGCGGGAGGCGTTGCCGCCGCCGCGGATGTTGGTGGCAACGTCGGAGGGAGTGATTAGCTTGGGCAGCAGCTTGGCGGTGGAAGGGACGCGGCATTCGGCGATTTCGCATACGGTTTCGGCTTGGAAAGTGACGGTGTTTCCCGCGGGCAGGTAGAGCGCGTAAGGCAATCCCGTGAAAACGTTTTCGCGCCGCCCGAGCTGGCGGTCGCCCTCTCCCCAGTTTGCCCGGCAACGGCCTCCGAGGACCACGAATACCGCCTCCTCGGCCGGGATAGAGACGCGGTAGACTTCGCCGGGCGCCAGACGCCGCACAAAAAAACTCATCCACTGCCAGGAAGCTTCCTCGCGCGAGAGATGCACGAGTTCGCCGGACTGGTTTGGCGCTAGTTTTTTCGAGGGGGCGATAAAATCTTTCCCGGTCATGTGTTTCTCCCAGTGGCCTACATTCGTTCGCCGGAATGTCCGAGTCTCCGGCTCGCTGGTAGATTACGCTAATGCGGGTCTGGATTTTAAAGAATTTTCAAAGCGCTTTGCGGGCTGGCCGTTTGGGAGCGGCGCCGGCAGCGGCGCGCCTGAGTGGTCCGAATGCATGACCAGGTTGGGTGGCCCATTCCGCCCACACCGCTGGAATCGAAGCGCTTTCTAACCGGCTAGCGAATGCGCGTGCGAGACGGAAGGCGTGGAACCTACGGCTCGGCAATAAGTCGCGACCATACCGGAGGAGAATTCTCTATGGAAGTCCGGCTTGGGCCAGCATGGCTTGAAACTGGGTGGGGGTGCGCATATCGATGGCCTGTGCTACCAGTTTTCCGTCGCGGTCGTAGACGAAGGTCTTGGGTATACCGGAGATCTTGTATTGTCCGTTCACTTTATCGCCGGTATCGAGGAGAACCGGGAAGGTGATCTTGAATCGGTCGAGGAATGGTTTCACCGTGGGCGCATCTTCGTCGGAGATCGCCAAGACCACCAGCCCCTGGCTCTTGTAGCGTTGGTATAGCGCGTCCAGGTCCGGCATTTCGCTGCGGCACGGCGGGCACCAGGTCGCCCAGAAGTTCACCAGAGCCACTTTTCCATGCAGTTCCGAAAGGGTCCATCTCTTCCCCTGAAGATCGCTCAGCGAAAAATCCGCATCCTGACGGCTCACATCATCCGCGGCCAGGCGGGACATCGCCGCCGAAAACTGCGGATCGTCCAAAGTGACATGCACGTGTTCATAGCGGACCAACTGCGCCAATTCGAGATATGCCGAGTCCGGCCCGCTGAAGGTGGCGGGCTGTGGTTGCTGCAGGAGAGATTCGGCGAGAGTGGCGGCAACCTCCTGCAAGGTGTCCTGGCCCAGGTCGCCCTCGGTGGAAAGACTCGCAAGGCTGTTCGCGAGTGGTACTTTGTTCATGCTGACCGGGAGCTGTCGAATCTGCAAGGCTAATTGTTTGGTGGTGCGGGCTCTCACGTCGGGAGCCAAACTACGCAAGGTGTGCATGTGTGCGGCGATGGGCTTCTCGACATCGCTGTTCGCTCGCAGGGCAGCTTCAGCGCGTCGCTTGGTGACGATGGAGTAAGCCAGGACAGTCGCGGACAGAACTAGGAGGACGAAAACCAAAATGCGTTTGCGCCGCCGGTCAACCGGATTTCGGGGACTCATGGCAGGAGTTTAGCACGACGAAAAATCGAAGCGTGAGGGAAGGTCGCGGACAAAATGGGAGGCGTTGCGCTGTGTAAGTTTGGTGCGGAAAGGGGGGACTCAACCACGCGGCTTCGCATTTCGACTGCAGTCACGAATGCACGATTCCCTAAGAAAGTTAGGGGATTGTGCAGTTAGCGATTCTGTAGCATAATCCCCTAAGAAAGTTGGGGGATTGTGCAATGCCAGGTCCGTATAAAGAGGCATCCAGGCGGCTCCACCAAATAGCCCAATCGCAAGCGGGCTTCTTTACTACCAAGCAAGCCATGCGCGCGGGCTTCGACGAGAAGACGCATTCCTATCATGTAAAGACGGGAAACTGGATTCGGGAACGCCGCGGGATTTACCGGCTCGCCGACTTTCCCAACTCTGAGCGACCCGATCTGCTGCTCTGGTACCTCTGGTCGCAAAACCGCGACGAAGTTTCCGAAGGAACCTACAGTCATGAAACAGCCCTGAGCATTCATGAACTCTTCGACGTCATGCCGTCAAAGCTGCACATGACCGTGCCGAAAGACTTCCGTCGCAATAGCGCGATCCCCGAAATCCTCATCCTTCACAGAGCGAACATCGATCGCAATGACATTCAAGAAATGTACGGTGTGCGCGTAACGCGTCCGCTGCGAACGATCCTCGATCTGCTGCGAAGTAAGCAGGTCGACGACAGTCAACTCAAGCTGGCCGTTCACGAAGCCCTTCGGCGTGGCCTTATCGCAAAACGAGAAATCGACCATGCGTCACCTGACGATCTAAGACGCTCGCTCCGCAAACTCGCCGAGCAGCCAGCATGATGGACACAGCCAAATCCTATGAGACGGCAGGAGTCTTCCGCGCGGCGCTAGACGCTCGCTTGCTGATACGCGCGCGCGAAACAGGCATGGATCTACAGCGCCTGCGCCGCCAAGTGGCGTTTGACCGTTTCCTGGCGCGTACGTTCTCGAAGGGACCGAAGGCGACCTACCCGTGGGTCCTCAAGGGCGGTTATGCGATGGAACTGCGGACCCGCTTCGCGCGCACGACCAAGGACATCGACCTGACCTTGTACGATGGGACAGGCATTTCAAAGAAAGCTGAAGAGAGACGTGAACAGCTCCGGGCAATGCTGCAAGAAGCTGCGGCGATCCGTCTGGATGACCACTTCGAATTTCTGATTGGGGAAGCAAGAGAAGAGCTAGACGGTGCGCCTGAAGGCGGCAGTCGTTATCCCGTACAGGCAAGAATGGATGGGCGCGAGTTTGCGCGCTTTCATGTGGACGTCGGTATCGGCGACGAAGTGCTCGAACCCCTAGACATTATTACGGGAGAAGACTGGCTCGGCTTCGCAGGCGTCAAAGCATCCTTGTTTCCCGTGATTTCTGCGGAACAGCAATTTGCGGAAAAGCTGCACGCGTACACTCTGTCGAGGGGAAAGCGCGTCAACACGCGAACTAAGCACATTGTCGATATGGTATTGCTCATTCGCGAAGAGAAACTCCAAAAAAACAAGGTTCGAGCCGCGATCCAAATGACATTCGAACGACGCGCAACCCATAGGCTCCCGAGTGACCTTGAGGCGCCTCCCCGAGAATGGGAACCGGTGTTCGATGCGCTAGCGAAGGAGTGCCATCTTGAAATGAGCCTGACAGAAGGATTTGAGGTCGCGCGCGAGTTTGTGCGAACGCTAAGAAGTAAGGGCATCTCTGCAACGATCTGAATTTGTATCGCAAGTATTCGAGAAAGCCGCGCTTAACTCCCGGCCTAGATGTCACGATGGGATTGACATGCCGAACCGTTTCGGGGTTGCGACTAATTCGTCCGAAATCGACGCCAAGTGCGGAGATCACTTCCTACAAGCCGACCCCGGTACCAATCTCCGCGCTGGTGGTCTCATCCCTGGGAATCATCAATACGCTGGTGATGGCAATTCTCAACCGTCGGCGCAAAATCGGAGTACTGAAGGCGCTGGGCGCGGCCAAATTACTCGTAACGCAAGGCCACCATGGGATCCACCCGCATCGCGCGCTGCGCGGGAATGTAATTTGCGACCAAGGACACAACAAAGAGACCAATTGAAACCAAGACAAACGTGAGTGGATCTCTGGGTTTCACACCGTAGAGCATGCTTTCCAAGAAATGCCCGAAAAGAAGGGAGCCAGCAATGCCTAGGAGCGCACCCGCCGCGGCTAGCTTCATTCCCTGCCAAACTACCATTTTCAGCACATCGCTCGGCTTTGCCCCAAGCGCCATGCGAATGCCGATCTCGTTCGTCCGCTGAGACACCGAATATGCCATCACGCCGTAAATCCCTATCGCGGCTAGCATAACCGCCAGGCCAGCGAACAAGCTGAGTAGGAGCGACAAAAACCTTGGCTGCGATACAGAGGACGCAACAATGTCGTCTAATGGCTTGATCGCGGAGAGCGTCTCGTCCTTATCAATCGCCTTGACAGGCTGATCCAAGGCGGCAGCTAGGGTGCTGGGATCAGCGACGGCGCGCACCACCAGATTCATCGTGGGAGGAGCATACTGTGCATACGCCACATACATCTCGGGCTCTTGCGGATCACTTAGCGCTCTGTGGCTGATGTTTCCGACGATGCCGACGATCTCGCGGTCCGGCTTACTCCGCCGAGTGAGCTGGACTTCGGATTGGCTTCAAACATTTTCGTTTTCCTCACAAAGCGATTCCCGAGCCGGGGCGCCCGGAATATGCTCTCCTACCCTCTGCCGGCTGCGGCAATTCGGGAGACCGCTGCCTCAGCGTGGAGCCCAACACGTATACTTTGATCGCGAACGAATTATGGATTTCTGGCAACTGGCATACTGACGGGGCTAGGTCCAGCAGCCCTTAACCAGGGAGATAAGCTGTTGAGCGCGAAGCGAGGTCCAATTTGCGAAAAGGTTGGATAGCGTTCGTATTGATGATTGTCGCGCTAGTTTCGGTGCCCGCAGGTCCACGAGCGCAATGGAAAACACCATGGAGCTACGAAGGGACGAATGGACCCAAACATTGGGGTGACCTGGATCCGGAGTACACCCCGTGCAATATTGGCAAGGAACAGTCTCCGATCGACATTCGAAATCCGAGGAAAGCCCGCCTCCCCGCCATACGATTTGAATACAAAAGCGGCCCGCTGAAAATCACTAACAACGGGTACACGGCGGTCCGACTGAACTACGCTCCGGGAAACCGGAATTTTTTGTTTGTGGGAGATCAGCGCTACGAACTCACGCAATTCCACTTTCACCATCCAAGCGAAGAGTCCATTCACGGAAAGCCCTACGATATGGTGGCCCACTTGATGCACGAATCCAGCGACAGCAAGGTTGTTGGAGTCGCAGTTCTTCTCCAGGCCGGCCGCTCTAATGCCATCGTTCACCAGCTTTGGGAATACATGCCGAAAATCCCGGGCAAAGAGGAGTTGATCGCGGGGGTCGAGGTCAATCCCACTGGCCTGCTGCCCCACGACACCTCCTATTACACCTACATGGGGTCGCTGACGGCTCCGCCCTGCACTGAGGGCGTCACCTGGTTTGTGCTCAAAACTCCGGTAGACATTTCGGCAGAGGAAATCAATGCGTTCGCCGCGCTTTACCCGCACGATGCCCGGCCTCCTCAGCCACTCAACGGACGCATCGTGAAGGAGAGTCAATAACGCGAAAACCCTCGCTAACCACGACGAGTAGTGGCAGGAAACCCTGCTACAGGAATCTAATCGCCGTGTGGCTTTGGGTCCTCGCACTGCTAGCCAGTCCCTCCGAAGTGGTGAACGGAGCGCCGCTACCGAGCACGAGTTCTCCAGAAGACATTCGGGTGCCGGGGGGACGGCCTCCTCATCTCGTATTCGCGTCTGATCAGCCCACGGGCGAACTCGAGTCGATGCTCGCCGAGCCCGGTGTCGTCGCGGATTTGATAGACCTGAAGGCCGGCATCGCCCTCGCTCCAAACTTAACCGTTGACGACGCGAACCTTGTGCGCCAGCTGAACCGAGACGGCATCCCTGTGACTGCCGGGCTCGCGGTCCCAACGGAACAAGGTTATTACCTGAATGCCAGCAACGGCCGGGAGGCGGAGGTTCGCTTCGAAGATTTTGAGAAGTGGACGACTGCCAACGAGCTGCGATGGGCGGGGATCGGCCTGGACATTGAACCTAATATCCGGGATTTCGCGACACTGAGGCAAGGCAGGAAATGGCATTTGTTCTTGACTCTGCTCGAACGTTACTTCGATATGCGACGGGTACGAGGGGCGAAATACACGTATGGCGCGCTGATCCAAGAGATTCGGTCGCACGGGTATCAGGTCGAAACCTACCAGTTTCCTTTTATCGCGGACGAGCGCGCCGTCCGATCATCTGTCCTTGAGCGGCTTACCGGGATAGTGGATATTCGGGGCGATCTAGAAGTTTTGATGCTTTACACGAGCTTTAATCAAAGTCTCGACTCCGCATTGATCAGGGTCTACGGTCCGGACGCACAGGCCATTGCTGTGGGAAGCACAACGGGTCCTACATCAGATCCTCATTTTGCCAGGCTCAATTGGGAAGAATTCTCACGCGATTTAATGGTCGCCAACCATTTCTCGCGCGTAATTGGTGTGTATAACTTGGAAGGTTGCGTTCGCGAAGGTTTCCTGCCGCGCCTCAAAAACCTGAATTGGAACGAGTCCGTCACGATCTCGGCGGAAGCAGTTCGAAGAGCCACGCGGCTCCGGGTGCGCGTACAGAGAGCGTTGTGGATCGCTTCAAATCTTCCTTATTTTTTGGGCACGATTTTATTTGGCTTCATTCTTGCGATCGTGTGGCGGAACAAACGTCGCCGCCGCCGGACTGCGCACCCTAGAGGAGCCGCAACGTAACTGTTAAATTCTGGAAGGCGGTCAAGAAACCCACCCCTTCGGCGAAATCAGTAAAAGAGACGGACACTTGGATCCCTGTGAGGACGCCTTCTGACGGATCGTGGGCGTATCGTCGGCTAACCGGAAACTATGCCAGCGCCCTGCCGTTCTTTTCTGAGAGTAGTGGTCAGTTGGACGCCCATAAAAGTGGGGGGGCCCTGCAGCGCAACTGTCACACGCCGAGGTTAGTATCCGAAAAGTCTTGCGGGATTTTCCACCAGAATGGTTTTGCGCTGGGCAGCGCTCGGAACCCACACGAGTAGCTGGTTGAATACCCGGCCGTCATCAATCTGATATAGTGGTGTGATTTCGGTGATTGGGCGGCCAGGGATTTGCGCCGGGTGCGGCCAGTCACTTCCCCATAAGATGCGTTCGGGGTTCGCGGCGACCAGCGCCTTTGCCAGCGGCGCCACATCGGGATAGTCCGGAGCCTGCATAGAACTGCGATACGGCGCCGAAATCTTGACGTACGCCTTGCCAGTTCGCACCAGATTCAAAAGCGCGTCAAAGCCGGCTTGGCGCACGCCGAGCGGCCCCTGGGCTCCGCCAAAATGATCGAACACGACCGGCACCGGCGCGGCCGCAACTTGATCCTTAATGGCTTCAATCACGGATAAACGCGTATAGAGTTGCACGTGATATTTGTGGTTCTTGACTCGTCCAATGGCCATTTGGAAACGCTGACCAGCAAGGGCTGGGTCCGATTGACCGGCCGTCTCGAGGTTGATGCGAATAGCCCGCATTCCGCTCCGGTACATCTTATCGAGCGCCGCATCCGACGTCTTTTCGTCGATCACGGCCACGCCACGGGCGCCGGGACCAAGCTGCTTGATTGCGTCTAGGCTGCAGGAGTTTTCGGTGCCGTAGATGCTGGGATTGACGATCACAACGCGATCCGTGTGCAGCGCTCTGTGTAACGAGCGCATTTCCGGTATGGATGCTTGCTCCGGGGTGTACATGCGTGAGGGGGCAAGTGGAAATCGGACCGGATCTCCCAAGATATGCGTGTGGCAATCGCATGCGCCCGGCGGCACATCGAAATTTACTGGCGTGTGTGGCTGCGACGCGCTAGCTTGCGCCCGCGTCGCGGTCCCGACCAATGCGGCCGTTCCGGCCGCCGCGAGTCCAATCAGCAGTTCGCGTCGCGACATCATGCAGACCCTCCCGTTGGGTTAGCCCTCCGCGACGTGGCACATTCTTGGGCAACGAACTCCGCGCATGTTAATGTAACCTCTTTTTCTAGTAACTCTTCTGAATTGTGTCGTTGCGCTTGATCGGATAGTTCTCTGGTTGTCGGCTAACCGGAAGCTATCCGCCTTCGACGGTGGGCCACGACTTGCCGACGCGGAGCACGACACGGTGCTGACATCGTAGAATCTTGCTTTTGCCCTGCTGAGCTTCCTGGTACTGGGTTCGCGCGTCTAGGTCGCGGCTTTCACGGTATGTCTCTCAAGGCTTAATACCGTGGGGCGGGGAAATCTAGGGATACGATGTAGCCGATCCGTATTTCGCGCTCTTAATCCTGTGGAAGCAAGCGTGTCGTGTCGATTATGTCGAGTTCCCGGATCAGAGCCACCAGCTCCGCCAGGGTGGCCGGGCGGTCATAAACCTCCCGATACTCGATGATTGTGGCTCCCGAAGGCATTTGAGGTCTCACCAATGCGCGCGTTCCTTCCAGGTGTTGCCTCACCCTCTTTCGGTCAAAAGTTCTTCGAAGGTCTTGGCGACCCGATATTCGCTGCCATCAACCCATGCCTGGTCCTTGGATTCTTGGACACTATATATTCGACAGCCATGCCGCATTTTACCATGTTCGCCGGTTCGCGGAGTTGCGCTAGGTGGGCCACCTGGGCAAAAAAAAAGAGGGCGGTTAGCTAGCCGCCCGTAAACACGGCTGCGAGGTCCTGATTTTTGTGCGGGTACTCGGAGAAGGTCAGCGCAATCCCAAACAGATTCTAACCTGTTCTTCGATCATCTTGAATTTCTCTAGCGACAGGGTGCCGATCGGGTTTTGTTGGAGACGGGATTTTTCCAGCGTAGTAACCTGATCGCATTTCGCCCAACAGTCAGAATCTAATCCACCATCTCCTGCTTGAATCGGGACGCGCATACTGAATCGTTGATGCTCAATGGTTGTGGTGCCTACAACACAGACATCCCGTGCGTGCCTGTTTATAGAATCGACGGATAGAACAATCGCGGGGCGAAGCTTATCAAGTTGGACCAGATAAACTTTTCCTCGTTGCGGATACCAATTCTGTGTTGGAGGGTTCGGCGACATTAATCCCGATCAAAAGTGCTAAGTGCTGCTTCCTGGAAAGCCAGCGTCCCTGTCCGATGCTTGTTTGCCTCGGCGAAGAAAGCGGCGGCTTCAGCCTCCAGGCGTTCATTCTGTTCCTCCAGCATGGCTCGCTTGAGCAGCTCATTTACGCGTTCACTGGCAGAGTGGCTACCCTTGGTGGTTGTCACGTAGTCGTTGATTGCGGGTTCGATCGTGAAACTCTTAGCCATTTTAAGAGTCGGGCTCATTTGTTTCCTCTCATGAAAGCTAATACTCTTAATCTGAGAACTCATAATAGCAGTCTGCTATTTCGTTGTCAAGGGACGCGGATCCTACACGCGGTTCCAATGCGCGGTTCCGATACGCGATTCCGGGTCACGTGTTTCACGATTCGAGTAAAGCCTCTAAGCCTTTGCTTTTGTTTGGTCTAGGACCCGATCCCCTCGGGTCTTCGGAGACGCCTTTCAAGAATTGGGGTCCGAGGACCAACCTGACCTGGGGCCGCCCGGCGAAGAGCGCCCTCAGAGAAGGCCAGCAACGGATGGAGGTCGTCCCTGGTCCACATCGCCCTGATGGATGCAGAGCGAAATTCAAACTCAAGGCTTCTTGGCGTAGCGTCGTCACCAGGGCGAGACATCGGAGACACCAGATACTCAAGCAGCGCGTCTCTCTGCCTTTCGTCCAACGTGAAGTGATGGTCGCCGTTTTCCGCCGGGTGCCACACAGCGATGTCGGCGAGCGACTTCAGGCTCTCCCATAATTCTTGGTTGCCCACCTGCTTGTTGAATCCCTTCGGATAGATCGGCACGTGTTTCTGGCATATAGGACATAGTGCGTTCATCGAGTGCTCCTACAGCAGACTCTAAGGCGGGCTTCTCCGGCTGGTCAAGGGATTAGCCAGCCAAAGCCAGAGACCAAAGGCCAAACGAATGCTCAGAAACCGATCTCGGAACCTTGCCAACCAGTTTACCGAATGTTCCAATGCTACCGGAGGATCTTAAATTGGACATCATTAAGGCCCTGAAACGAGAAGAAGCAAAGCTCGAAAAGAGCGTCAAGCATGCGTTCAAGAGATTGGCTGCGCTGAAAGCGACTATGAAATTCTTTGGCGGCACGACGCCAGGCACGAAACTTGTTTACGGGAAGAAGCGCCGGATGTCGGCTGCTGGCAGACTGGCGATTTCCAAGGCGACAAAAGCGCGGTGGGCCAAGGTCCGAGAGTTGAAAGCTACGGCAGCCAAGGCGCCCAAGCGCACGATGTCGGCAGCGGACGAGCCAGAATTGCGAAGGCGCAAAAAGCACGGTGGGCGAAGGTACGAGCCGCGAAGGCCAAGAAGGCTGCCTAGGACGTAACCCAGGTATTGACGGATTTCCGCCTTGTGAACGAGTCGCTAGGGTTGACATTCCGAGTCGACCACGGCTCTAAGTTGAAGTCGATTGACTCACACGTGCACCTAACCCGATCATAGCTTCCGGCGTATACCGGGTGTACGACGCAGCCGTATGCACTCGGGGAATGACACCTCAATGACCACGTGCCGCTCATGATGGGACTTCGTCGATATATATGGTCGTTTGCGGTCTCTGTTGTGGTCACTGCTCTTGTGGCAGTGCTAGCAAGCTTGCCCCACTGTCAGGCATTCGGGTTCGTTCTATTGCCTGGAGCTCTTCTTGCGGCGGTCGTGTTCCCTCAAGGGCCACACTCAGACTTCGCGGTCGCCTACCTTGTGTTGGCAGGGATTTTAGAAAGCCTGCTGATCGCGTTCCCTGTGATGTGGACGTGGGCGCTGATCGAACAGCGGCGTAAGGCTAAGGGCTAAAGTATGCCTGGCAGAATCTTTCTCTATCCTTACGCCGGGCCCGGGGGAAGGAAGTACATAAAGCAAGAAGGCAATTAATCCCTCTCCCGCGATCTGGCATGGGGCATGTTACAAAAAGACGAGTAGTGACCGAGATGATGAACTTTTTACGATTTAAGACTGTTTTGGGCAGTCCGAAAGTGCTGTGTGCGGCCCTGTTGGTTTTCGCCGGCCTACTGCTAAACTACGTGCTAGAACGCCACAGTTTTTTGCCGCTTGGCATGTTAAGCCCAAGACTCTATCTTGGCGGCTGGCTCGATGTCGTGGTTCTGCCGACAAGCGCCTTTTTTCTTGCGTTGGCCGGTATTATCCTGGTTCTTGTGGCGCTGGTCCGCCGCTCGATTCACGGAAAGCTCCTGCGGGATCTCTTGCTTGCGCTCTTGATTTCTATCCCGCTTGCCGCGCTGTATGGAGCTTTCTATTTTGGCATGCAGTTCCTGCAGACTGGAGCTGACGTCCTCGGGGAGTGTAGCGGATTGGACCAAGCAGCCAGTAGTTCAGGCGACATACCGGACTCCGTATCGACACCGGGCGGGCCTGTGTCTTGGCTGTGCCGTCGAGAGGTACGGGATGTTCCTTTCTTTTTGCAACGATCTAATCGTTTGGGGAGTAACAAACGGCACCGCACAAGATCGTGTATTGGGAAACCTAGGCAAGTACCGGCGGGAGGTCTCAACGCACCCAGTCCGAGTCGGCTTTTATGAAAGCCAGAACTGGACACCACTGCGAGTCGATTCGACTGGAAAGGGCTGGGGTGGCCACCGGGGTCCTGAAAAACTGATAAGGATAGTGACGCTGCGATAGAATGCGAAAATCTCATCGCCTCAAGAGACGAAACAAACCGACATTCAGCAAAGATCGGCGCCGGAAGCATCATCATTGCCTGGCACCATTTTCTATGCGAACGGGGAAAAATTCGACCGGGCCCACGTAACCGTGCGTTCAAACCGCTTTGCAAAACACGGTCGATGTATTCTGCAGGAAAATAATTAGGACCACGCTTTAGAACCCAGCCTGCCGGGCTACGTACGGCTCCGATTACTAAGCAGCGGTCTTGCCAAGGAAAAGTCTCCGCCGTGAGCTGGTTTACGGAGAACTCAATTCCTTCTTCAGATCCCAAACACGCGATTTGAACTCCGTCCACGTCCAGTAGACCATCCCAAATATGAAGATAGTTATAACGGGTGTATTCGATCGTGCCCATGTATCCGGGGCGAGTACCCGCGCTTTTGTACCAGCTGAACATATTTACATAATCCAAAGGGGTACGTTGGCAGCCATCCTGCGGGCCGAACAATAGCGCGTAACGAATAGAACCGGTTCGCGGCTCCAGCAGAAAATTCCCTATGTCGCCTGTACGCAGCTGCTCCGCGCCCCAGTCCAGACCTTTCGGCGTGGACTGATATTTCGGGGACGCGATATCGAACCCGTTCTTGGTCGGGCAGCCATCGAGAATGCGATTTATGGCGTCCACAACTGGTTCGATCTCTAGAGACCAGAACTCAAAGACCAACTGAGCCATGACAAATCCCCTGCGGACGCCGCTGCTCGTCGCCGCGGTAGGAGCTAAGTACGGACCACTATTTCGCGGCCGGGATTACGTTCATTTGAACCAAGGCATCAACCGGAACCCAAATATGTTCACAGTTCATGCTGTCGGGACATTTAGCGCCGGTTTTCACGAATCGCTCCAGGATGACTTTCTCAACGCCGGCAATCTTGAGCGTGAGACCGTGGCTTCTGAAAACCCGATCCCACGCCTCATACACATGGCTTTCGTTTAGAAATGATGTCACCAGCGGATAGAACACCTGGGGGTACTTGTTTTTCATCGATTCTCGCCATTGTTCTGACGCCGCGGCATACGGTGCTACTTCCCTGACGGCCTCCGGTTCGTTGAATCGGAAGGAAATCCAACCTAAAGATTCGACGCTGATCCCTGCTATTGGGAAATCGTCCAAAACCTTACCAAGGAAATCGGCTTCCTCAGCCACCGACCTCGGGGATACTCCATCTACGGGATAGATGGACAGCGAAGTCGGCGTTGTACCGTCCTTAAGGACGTACCGCGAAAAGTGGATTTCAACAAGACCCTCACTCCCCTGAAATCTCCATCTTTTCTCCGTTTGAGATCCGTTGGCAAGATAGTTCGCTCCCGGCGGGTTCGCGGTACTTCCCCGCGCTTCGCAGGCACCAATGGGAATAAGTATTTTCCCGTTTTGCAACCGAACGTCGTAAACGGTACTCTCGTCAAACGTTCCCTTGCTGTAATCAGCCGGGCGAATGTTCAGTTCCTGATTTGAAATAGGAGGTCGCTCATCACAGGTCGTGTAGTCACCGACATGTGATACGTTGCCCTTGTAGTCCGCAAATTGGCATCTATCGACATTTCGTTGACCATCCAACCAGCAACCAACGAAGTCTCCTCTTGGAGACCAATCGAGTGGTGCAGGTGGGCCCGCGATCCAGATGGATCCCTGTGGCCAATTCTTCGGAATATTGGGCGTCAGTGTCGCCCACCAAAAACGTAGAAAGACAGCGAACACCAGGATCACTAAGACCCCCGCTGGTCCAGCCATCCTTTTAAGCACTAGTCGTATGTGCATTGCGTTATCGTTCTGTCACCAAATCGGCGCGCCGCCCGCGCGAATGTACCATTTTTACAGGCCTCAGGTTCGCATGGCAGCGGAAAAGCGACTAATGCCTCCGCGCCCGGAAAGCCAAGCCATCAAATCCCTCTAACCGTGAAGCCAAGTAGGTCCGGCAGTTCCCTTCCGAAAACCGCCGTTTAAATCCCTCCGCTACATACTCGAACGCGCTGCTGTCCGAGGTTGTTGCTTTCTAAAGCAACGAGCGGCCGCTCCCTTCCCGGTTCCCCGTCAAAGCGATGGTAAATTTTCAGAATGACGCAGTTGACGCTAGGCTACACGGACGCCGTCGAGCAGGCTATGAGGTCTCCCAAGTTCCTAGCCTGGGATCCGGTTCTCATACTTTTAGATCCCGAAGTGTCACAATTCGGCCGACCAGAGGTCGCGGAACGGCACTATACTCCTGTTGAGTTGGCCGAAGCATGGGGCCTGTCTCCGGATTTGATTCGAGAATTGTTCGAGAATGAAGACGGGGTTCTGATCGTCAGTCGCAATCAGACGCGCTACAAACGCCAATATCGAACGTTCCGGATTCCTGAATCAGTGGCCGCGCGGGTCCACCGCCGGCTTTCAGAGCGCCGGGGTCAAAACGGATAGTTACCAAGTCTGCCGCACAACATCTTCCAAGAGCTGCTGGCGCCCGGCCACCCAGCTCGCATAGTAACGCTCGGTGACCTTTATGCTGCGGTGGCCGAGAAGCGTGGAGACGTTCTCCATCGAGACACCCTTCATCAGCAGGCCTACCGCGAATTTATGCCGTAGCTGGTGGCTATGGCCGGCGATGCCAGCTCGTTTGAACATGCCGTTGAAGGTTCGCTCCCAGATCTTTATGTACGCCTGCCGGTTCGCCGATCCGTTCCAAAAGTAATAATCGCCTCTGGCCGGCAGACTCTTTAGGGCTTTGACCGCCTCTGGGTTCAGAGGCAGACGAACCTTCGTGCCGTACTTCGCGGTTCTCAATTCCAGAATATCGCCCTGGATTTTGTCGCGGGCGAGCATACAGGCGTCGCCGATCCTTAAGCCCGAGTGTCTCATTAGCAGAACCAACGCGCGTAGTTCCCTGCCGCGTTCCTGTATCCGATGGGTTTCACAGGCCGATAAAATCTCGGTCAGCTCGGCATCCGTAAACGGGAGAACGGGAGGATCGGTGACAATCGGGGCTTTGATCGCTTTTGCAGGATTCCTCTTGATCCAACCGCTGTCATGCACAAACCGGAAGAACGACTTCAGGTATTCCAGTTTCTTTCGGGCCGACAAATTCTTGTTGGTCCACGTCGCCCGGAACGAACGCAATTCTTCGAGCCCGAGTCCGCCTACGAATACGATGCCGTTATTTTTGCAGAAGTCTTTAAGCTGCTTGAAGAGCAGTTCGTACTTGTAGATGCTCGGGGGACGCAGGCCACGCGACTTCGCGTCTTCGACGAATCGCTTACAGACCTCGTCTACGGCCTGGGGAGCAAGATCAGTGGAGATCCCTTCAGATTCCAGGACCCGAGCCCGGCCCTGTGCGATCGCCCAATCGCGGGTCTGGAGGGGCTTTCTGATTCGCTTGCCGGCGACTTTCCAGTCGATCCAGATCCCGCACTGACACTTCGCCTTCTTCCGGCCGGTGTGCGGACAGTCCTTTTCGTGGCGCCGCCATAGTATCAGCACCCGAAACTTATATCACCCTGGGCACGTCCGGGTCACATCATTTTTGGGTGCCAGTGATTAACCTTATAAACATTGGCGAATGGTTGGTGCGGAAGGGGGGACTCGAACCCCCACGCCTCGCGGCGCCACCCCCTCAAGATGGTGCGTCTGCCAATTCCGCCACTTCCGCATTTAGGGCGAGGAGGATTTCGATTTGAATTGTAACAGATGCCGTTATTTCTGAGGAGGCTTCTGCGCCGGAGCGGGAGCGGGCGGTGGAGGCTGCACCGGCACGCTTACCGGCGCGCTATTCTGGCCCGGAACCGGAACTACGGGCGTGGCGGGTGCGGGCTTCGCGTTGGCCGGAGCCGATTTCTGGGTTTGTTCTAGCACCGAGCTGGAGCCGCCGCTGACGTCAGCGTCTTCCGGCGAACGCTTCACCGAAAGGGTGAACGAGGTCACCATGAACATAATCGCGCACCAAGTGGTGGCCTTGGAGAGCAGGGTGGCCGCGCCACGAGGCCCAAATGCCGTTTGGCTGCCGGCGCCACCGAACGCACCGGCCAAATCCGCAGCCGATCCACTCTGCAGCATGATCACCAGGATGAGCACCAAGCAGACGATGATGTGCACGCTCACCAAGACCGGCGTGTACCGCCAGCCCAGCGCAACCAGCAACCCGCCAATCACCAGCGAAATCGCCCACTTCGCTTCTAAAGGCATTCCATTCTCCCACGCGCTTCACTACCGCAAGATTTTGGTGCTTCGAGGCTGCTTCAGCCCCTAAAAATTCACGATGGACGCAAACGACTGCGGATCAAGGCTCGCTCCACCCACAAGTGCGCCGTCAATTTCCACCTGCGCCATCAATCCCTTGATGTTGTCGGGCTTGACGCTGCCTCCGTAGAGGATGCGAAGTGCGGAGGCTCGTTCGGGTGTGAACTGCGCCGCCGCGCGCGCCCGAATGTGCTTATGCGCGGCCGCGGCCATTTCCGGCGTAGCGGTGCGGCCGGTACCGATGGCCCACACCGGTTCATACGCAACGAGAATACGCGAGAATTCCGAAGCGGTCAACGCTGCCAGGCTGCCTTCGCATTGACATCGCAGCACTTCCTCGGTGCGGCTCCCTTCCCGTTCGCTCAGCGACTCTCCCACGCAGATGATCGGGGTGAGACCGGCCTCCAGGGCGGCCTTGGCCTTGCGGTTGACGGTTTCGTCGGTTTCGCCGAAAAACTGGCGGCGCTCGGAGTGGCCGAGAATCACCGCTCGACAGCCAGCCTCCACCAGCATCTTCATCGAGATTTCGCCGGTGAAGGCGCCCTCGGCAGCCCAGTAGCCATTCTGGCCGGCTATGGTAATGGACGATCCAGCGGCTTCACTCACGACCGCAGCTATCGCCGTGAACGGCGGGGCCAGGATGATTTCACAATGGGAGGAGGCGGCGACCAGCGGCGCAAACTTGCGCACGAAATCCGCTGCTTCTTTTTGGGTCTTGTACATCTTCCAATTACCGGCGATCACCGGACGGCGCATTCCGTTCTCCATGTAATTATTCGTGCTGGTCGTTCAGGGCTTCGACGCCCGGGAGCTGTTCTCCAGCCAGGAACTCTAGCGATGCCCCGCCGCCCGTAGAAATGTGGGAAATCTGACTGGCGACGCCGGCCTGTTCGACGGCGGCCACCGAATCTCCGCCACCGATGATCGAAGTGGCCCCGGCTTGGGTAGCCGCGGCGACCGCTCGGGCGATCTCCAGAGTGCCTTGGGCGTACCCCGGCTTTTCGAAAATTCCCAGCGGGCCGTTCCAAACGATCGTCTTGGCCTTGGCGATTTCCGCGCGAAACTTGGCGATGGTCTGGGGGCCGACGTCAAAACCCATGCGGTCGGCGGGAGTGTCTTTGATATCGGCGAGGACCGGGGCGGACGTATCGTCGAACGAGCGAGCCAGCAAATGATCGTCGGGCAGCAGGATGCGGAACTGGCGGGCTTTGGCTTGCTCGAGAATCTCGCGTGCGAGATCCAGCTTGTCGTCTTCCACCAGGGACTTCCCTATCGGCAAGCCCTGGCTCTTCAAGAAGGTGTAGGCCATCGCGCCGCCGATGAGCATGGAATCGGCAATCTTCATCAGATTCTGCACCACTTCGATTTTGTCGGAAACTTTCGCGCCGCCGAGCACGGATACGAAGGGGTGGTCGGGATTGGAAATCGCGCGGCCCAGATATTCCAGTTCCTTCTCCATCAGCAGACCGGCAGCCGATTGTCGCACGAATTTCGTGATGCCTACCACCGACGCGTGGGCGCGATGCGCCGATCCAAAGGCGTCGCACACGAAAAGCTGGTCGCACAGTGCTGCAAGCTGGCGGGAAAATTCCGGGTCGTTGGCTTCTTCTTCGGCATGATAGCGGACGTTTTCGAGCAGTAGCACACCGCCATTGCTTAATGCCTTGCTCTGCGCCTCAGCTTCCGCACCGACACAGTCCGCGGCAAACGCCACAGGTCGGCCCAGCATTTCTTGCAGGCGCGCAGCTACCGGCTTCAGGGTGTACCTCGGATCCGGCTTCCCCTTCGGACGTCCCAAGTGAGCGGCGAGCACTAGCCGGGCCCCGCGCTCGATGGCGAAACGCAGCGTAGGTAGGGTTTCGCGGATGCGGGTGTCTTCGCTCACCTGGCCGCCGGCTATCGGCACGTTGAAATCCACGCGAATAAAGACGCGCTTGCCCGGGAGGCCGAGATCACGAATCGAGAGTTTTTTCATGTCGTGTAGGTCACGGCGATAAGTTCCGGGCGCTTTCGAGCGCCGGCCGATCGTTGTCTATCGAGTGGAACGAAGGGCGGCGTGACGATTACAGGATGCCACCCGGTTCCCAGTCAGGTTAATTGCGCTCGGACACAAACTTGATCAGGTCGCGGCAGCGCGAGGAATAGCCCCATTCGTTGTCATACCAGGACAGCACTTTCACACAGTTGCTTCCCACCACGCGGGTGTAGCCTGAGTCCACAATCGAAGAACGGGGATCGCCCTTGAAATCGGCGGAAACCAATTCCTCCTCGGTGTACCCCAGAATTCCCTTCATCGGACCTTCCGCCGCCTGACGCAAGGCTCCGTTGACGGCTTCGGCGGTCGCAGGCTTCTCGGTGAAGACGGTGAGATCAACCACGCTCACGTTTGGGGTGGGCACTCGCATCGCGTAACCATCCAGTTTGCCTTTCAGTTCGGGAATCACCAGATGTAGTGCTTTCGCCGCACCGGTGCTCGATGGAATCATCGACAGGCCAGCGGCCCGCGCGCGGCGGAGATCGGAATGGGGCAGATCGAGCAATTTCTGGTCGTTGGTGTAGGAGTGGATGGTGGTCATGGTGCCGCAATTGATGCCAAAGGTTTCATGCAGGACCTTGGCCACTGGCGCCAAGCAATTGGTGGTACATGAAGCGTTGGAAATCACGTTGTGCTTGGCTGGGTCGTAGTTCTTCTGGTTGACACCGAGAACCACAGTGAAATCGGGGTCGGTGGCCGGCGCCGAGATGATAACTTTTTTCACCGGGCCGCGAATGTGCTTGCGGGCGTCCTCGCCCTTGGTGAACAGCCCGGTCGATTCGACCACCAGAGTGGCGCCTACCGAAGCCCAATCCAATTCCGCCGGAGATTTCACTTTGAAGACCTTGAAGGACTTGCCGTCGACGACAATCGAATCAGCGGTGTGTCCGACATGGTTGGGCAAATTGCCCAGGATCGAATCGTATTTGAGCAAGTGCGCCAGGGTCTTGGGGTCGGTAATGTCGTTGACCGCCACAATTTCGATCGACGGATCGCTCATCGATGCGCGGAAGATGTTCCGCCCGATACGCCCAAACCCGTTGATCCCTACCTTAATTGACATTTTTCCTCCGGAAAAATTACCGCGTTGAATCCATTGGTGCGGGGAATGATCTAGCCCCAGTGGAATTATAGATGCTAGGGGGTGCTTGTGGAAATGTCAACGCAAGGACAAAACGGTGTCAAACCTCGTTAGAAATGTCCCCTTTCTTACCCCATTAGAAATGTCCCCTTTTCTTTTGAATGGCTGTTGTCCCTGGGGTGTCCGCCGGAGCGAAGCCCTGCGCCGCGGTTGGTGCGGCGCGTTAGAGCCTAGCGGAGGCGGCCAGCACGCGAGAGCAAGACGGGTGCAGGAGGTTTCGGCAGCAGGGGGGTCACTCCGACGAAGGCCCGAAATATCGCTATTCCTGAGGGCGGCTAGTTGAATTCGTGGACCCGCGTTACTTTGTCGCCGACGAAGGTTACGAAGGTGACCTTGGCCGGGGGGGCTCCGTAGATCCAGTCTTCGGTGTCATCGCCTTGGGCGTTGCGTTCGCGCACTTTTTTGTCGGGGTGGCCTAGCGCGGCCAGAACCATATCGTGGTTCATTCCCACGACAGCCTTTTTGTCGGCGATGGCCTGGCGAACCTCAGTGGGGAGGGTTTCAACCCAATTGACGGTGGCCGACTGCTCCTTCGAGAAATCCAGGAACGCGGCGAGCTGCTGCTTAACGTCCTCTGGACTCATTTCCGGAATCGGGCGCCCATAGTCCAGAACCAGCAGGGCGCCGAGGCCGCTGGAACTCTCGCCTGGACGCGGAGGTCGTAGTGGAAATCGGAGTGGTAGAGCCACCCATTCCGATTTGCAGATGATCTCGCAGGCGGTAACGCCCCCGCGTCCCGCCGTTGATCTCCAGCAATATTTCCTTGGAGCGAAAATCCACCTTGGTGATCTGCACGCGGTCTCCTGGGCTGGCTGCGACTCCGCGATTGGCCAGCTCGTGCTTCAGGGTACCTTCATCCAAGGGATGACCAACATCGATCTTGAAGCCGGTCTTGGTGCGCGGCAGCGCGGTGACCACCCGCGCGTATTCCCCGGAGACATATCGCACGATGGCCAGTCGCGAGCCCGGCTGCAACTCGGCGTTGGCCGAGGTCGCCGGTGTGGTGGACACTTTGGGATCCACGGTGCCGCTGTTTTCCGGAATCGCAGGGGCCGAGGCGTCTAAAGAAAAAGCGAAGGTGTGGAAACCAATGGCACATGCGTGCCGAACGCCCGGCAGGGACAAAAGACAGATCGCGAGAATCGCAATCGTTGGCAGCACGGGTACCTCAGTGAAGCTATTCTAGCGCGAATTTGGTTTGGTGTGAATCGCCGCGTCAAATTGGTGGTCGGCAGATTCTGGCGGAACCACGGGAACCAACGCCGCAGGCGGGGACGTTCGTGCCGCATTCTATAGGGCTGCGAAGAGATGGAAGGCGCCATACCCCAGCAGAATGCCGATGGCCGAACCGGCGAGCACGTCGCTGAGAAAGTGCATGCCCAGGATGATTCGCGAAGAGGCAATACACACCGCAACGGCGAGTAGCACGATTTGGAGGTCGGGATAAAAAAGGCCGATCGAAACTGCGACCGCGAACGCGGTGATGGAATGCCCGGACGGAAATGAGTATTTATCCGGGGGCAAAATCAGCGACCAACAGTGAGGCTCAATCTCGTAGGGGCGCTTCCTGCGGCTGGCGCGTTTCAAGGTGCGGAACAACAGAATGCCGACGGCCGAAGCCGCAGTGCCGGCGCCGATCGCGAGAAACCTGTGTTCCCCGCCAAAGATGGCCAAGATTAATCCGAGCGAATACCACAGCCATCCATCGCCCAGGCGGGTCATGGTGATCGTCAAGATGCGAAACCATCGTGGTGCGCGCCAACGGTGAACCTTGCGCATCAGGCGATGGTCGCCGGACTCGATATGGCCCCAAACAGTGCGTGTCGCGATCATAGGGACTCCTCAGCCACGTTTTGTGGCCCAGAGATCCAATGGCAACGGTTCTTGGCTTGCGGTTGGCTCAAAACCTGGGGAGCCCAGCGGCTCCGAAAAAGGCGCTCGTTGCAGTAATTCCAGAAAGTAAAGGCAGGAATCAGAACGCCGAGCGGAGACAACAGCGAGGTCCACATCTTTTCGCGCATCATCTCGCCGGCGATCACGTAAACATCGAGGGTGAGCTTAGTAAAGCAGCCTGACTCCCCGGCTGCCCGGCCAATTCCGTTGCGAAGGCCATCAAAGAACTCTTGTTTGTCGCGCGCACCAGGCACTTCCGTGTAGGCGGCCCCCACCGAGGGCAAGGCGTGGGCATCGCTGCCACCGATACCGATCTTGCCCCACTGCTTGACGAGCTGTGCAGCGTCTTGGTTGGCTCGCTCGAGCAGGTGGCCGTTCCTGGTTTCCAAGCTTGGGAAGTACCGTTCGAACCACTCGAAATCTTCCAGGTGGCGCCGGCCGGTGAGACTCGAGAAAACGTGATTGACGCTGAAGAACAGGCGGTGTTCACTGAGATACATCAGGAGCGCCACGAGATCGTTACGCCGCTGCAGCAGTTGGATGTGCTGGCGCTCATTGACATCGTAGACGCCAATATGGACCTCGCTGCCGCTGGGCATCTTGCAGGTGAGTTCTTCACTCGCGAAGAAATTCGGAAGACCTCGCAGCATTTCCGCGCCTTCGATGGAGTCGTGATCGGTAAGGGTGAACAGATTCATCCCCCGCTGCTTCAGGCGGGCGTAGATTTTATCGGGGGGGCTATAACATTCGCGGCAAAACTTTCCGACAATAGGGGTCGTACATGGTCCGGAGAAGTACGAGTGAACATGCAGGTCGCATTTCACGAGGACGAATTTAGCTTCGGTGTGTTACGTGGCCATGACAAACGCGCTAACGTTTAGATAAAACAGATAGTTAACCGATTCAGCACCTGTAACACTCAATTCACAAAACTGTAGCGAAGGGTGGCCCTGGCGCTGCCAGACTCCCGTCGCATGCAAAAAATCGAATTTTGTTTCTTCGACGCCGGCGGCGGCCACCGCGCGGCTGCGACGGCTCTCGAGATGGCGATCCAGGCGCAAAAACGCCTCTGGAAAGTGCGCCTAACCAACCTGCAGGAACTGCTCGACGATCTCGATATCCTCAAGAAATACGCAGGGATACGGATCGAAGACCACTACAACTGGATGTTGCGAAGCGGTTGGACGCTGGGCAGCGTGCAACTAATGAAAGTGCTTCAATTCGCGATTCGGATGCGCCACGGCGCAACCGTCCGCGCCCTGGCAAATCATTGGAAGGAAACCAATCCTGACCTGGTGGTTTCTTTTGTGCCGCATTTCAACCGAGCGCTCTGTGAGAGCTTTGTGAATACCTATCCAGCACGCCCATTCCTCACGGTACTGACGGACATCGCCGATTATCCTCCTCATTTCTGGATGGAACGCCAGCAGCAATACCTGGTCTGTGGCTCGGAGCGCGCGGTGGAGCAGGCGCACGCACTCGGACATACGGACGACCGCGTCTTTCGCGCCTCGGGAATGATCTTGCATCCACGATTTTACGAACCGCCGGTGGAGGACCGCACTGCCGGACGGCTGCGCCTGGGACTTCGGCCCGATCTGCCGACCGCGCTGGTTTTGTTTGGTGGATACGGATCGAAGGCCATGCTGGATATAGCCGCGGCGCTCGACCAGTCCGATCTGAATTTGCAACTCATCTTCATCGGTGGACGAAATGAAGAGCTGGCCGCAGCGCTGCGGGCGCACAAGTCACGCTTGCCGCGGTTCGTCGAGGGTTTTACCGCGAATGTGAACCGGTACATGCATCTCGCCGATTTCTTCATTGGCAAGCCCGGGCCGGGAAGCATCAGCGAGGCGATCCAGATGAAGTTGCCGGTGATCGTTGAATGCAACGCCTGGACGCTGCCGCAGGAACGTTACAACGCGCGCTGGGTACTCGAAAAGGAAGTGGGAATCGTGCTGCACAATTTCCGCGGAATTAGAAAGGCAGTCGCGCAGATGATCGAGCCGGCCACCCTGTCTCGGTATCGGGCGAATGCGGCCACGCTGAACAATGAAGCCGTTTTTGAGATTCCGGGGATGATCGAGCGGATCTTCGAGAAGAGCCGGAGCGGCGAATTGAACGCGCATAGCACGCAAGAAGCTTCCGAGCTTTCTATTGGTTAAGGCGTTCAGCGGGACGCGATCGACCGTCTCGAACGCTCCCACCCTTGTCGCAGGGGGTTCTAAGCTAGGCGCCGCGTCCCGCAGTGTTCGCTGGGAGCGTTGTTATTTCGCCGGGGGCGGAGCCTTCGTCGCAGAGTGCGCTACGGGATGGCCTTTCAGTTCGACTTGAACGGCGTCCAAGGGCGTATCGCTCAGGTTTTCTGGCAAGTGAGTTGCCGCAGCGGTCCACAAAGTGGTTCCGGCCTTGGCGCTTGTTTCCTGCGAAGTTCCGTCGGGGAAAGTGAATTTGGCGTGCTCATCCACGAGAAACGTCACGACCGAATCCGGATGCGAGTGCATGACGGACTTTTCGTGCGGACCGTAATGAATCTTCAGCACCCGTACCCGGTCGTTTTCAAGCACCACTTGATAATGCTTCGGATCTACCTTGACCGGATCCTGTGCGAACGCCGTCGCGGTCATTAAACAAAGTGCAGCCCCTAGTAAAAACAGTTGGCGCATACTTCCTCCTTGGATGGAACGAGTGATTCTCCGTACAGTGGCCTTGGATCCCGGGGCACTCTATGCCGGTGTGCTCCAAGCTGTCAATGCAATCCGAGGGAATCACGGCAAGCGATCCGGTGCAATGGTTGAACGCGGCGGTTTCATAACCGGCTGTCAGGCTGAGATCGTGGGAGGCGGCGCGAATCACCCAGGTGATCTTGCCTCGGCGGGCGCAGCGCCCATTCCCGCGGGTACCCCGGCTTCGCGCTTAAAACGCTATCGCGACGCGGCCTGGGCCTTGATCCCCGACGCATTTTCTTCCGGAGTCACCGGCTTGGCGGCGTGTTGCTGCTCGACCTTTTGGTGCGCGAGCATCGGCTCAAAGCAGCGGCGGCAGCGCGCTTCGTAGGTGCCGGAGGCCCCCACTACAATCAACTCTTCGGACGCCACCAGGCGCTGAGTGTGCACGGCGGGATTGCCGCAGCGCACGCAGATCGCCAGTAGCTTGGTAATTTCTTCGGCCACCGCCAGCAGGCGCGGAATCGGCTCAAAGGGGCGGCCCATGAAGTCGGTATCGAGGCCAGTGACCATTACCCGCTTGCCCAAGTCGGCGAGTTGGGTACACACGTCCACCAACCCGTCTCCCAGGAATTGCCCTTCGTCGATGCCAACCACTTCGGTGCGCGGGGACACCTTAATCAAAATCTCGTGGGCTTCGGAGACCAGCTCGGAGGCAATCTCCAAGCCAGAGTGGGACACGATCCCCGTGGAGGTATACCGCTGGTCGATCGCGGGCTTGAATATCTGCACGCGCTGGCGGGCAATCTCCGCGCGCCGCAGACGTCGGATCAATTCCTCGCTCTTGCCCGAAAACATCGGACCAACGATCACTTCGATCCAGCCCATGTTGCCCTTGACGATGTCCACTCGTATCTCCCTGTGTCCAGCTTAGCGCGCCGGCGGAATTCCGCAAAACGGTGATCGCAGATCGAAACGATACACCACTTCGGGATAATTTTACGCAGTCGAGTCTGAACCACCCGAAGCAGCGGCGCTCGAGGCGGCGTAAAGCGATCCATGCCGAAATGGCCACAGCGCATTGGCGAGCGCCATGCGGAAGGCGTCTTGGCGGGTCACCGCGCCTGCGGTGAGCACACCCCACACGCCTTGATTGTCCCGAATTCCCCGGCCCCCGGCGAAGACATCCACCGCCTCCGACAGTTCGAGCCGGTCGTCGATCACACGCGCCGCGAGTGCCTCCGGTACCGCGATGCTGGCGGACTGGCCGTAATACCCGCGCCCCGCGGTATCCAAAACGTAGGCCCAGCTCTGCAGAAAAACCAGCCGCTGGCCAACGTCCTCAGCCACGTCCAGCCCGCCCTCGAGACCAACGAAAAATTTCCAGGGCTCGGCGGAGGAGCGTGTAATTTCACGCAGGCTCTCGGCACGTTGCCGGGCGCCGAGGCGCATCTCGGCAGCGCTGAGCGGGGTGGCGGCTACCCCACTGGGCACTTCGAAGCCTACCACTTGAAAACGGTGGCCGCTGCTGCTGCCGTGAGAGCGAAAGGCTTGCTCGGCAGCCAAAATTTTTGGTTTACGAGTGCTCCCTACAGCCACGGTGGCTGCGGTTAGCGCCGGCGCGAGGGGTTGCCCCGAGATGACGGCGCCTATCGATTCGGTGGAGGAGTATCGCGCGAGAAGAAATTCTTTAAGACCATCGATGGTCGCAAAAACTTGGTCCGCACATCCCAGCATCCATCCGCTGAGCTCTTGTGGCAGGAGCGGAGTGACCAAATACACCGGAATGCCCTTGCGGAACGCCGCGGTCATCTCCGCCGTGGTCCCGGCGCTGAGCGGCGCGGCATGGCTCCCATAGGAGATCAAGTAATCGGCGGCGCCAGCGATGATATCCAAGTCGAAGTGAATAATTTTGCGAATCGCGACGCGGTGCCGGCCCGCATCGGTCAACTTCCAGCCGCGAAAGTTTGCGACCTCTTCGGGAGTTAGATTCTTGGTCTCATCCTCGGCGGGATCGTAGGCGCGGTGGCCGAGACGCTCGGACAAGAATTGGGCTATTTCGCGGCGCCATAGTCGCCCGCCGCCATCCGCAAATTCAATTGGGCCACAAAGATAGGCAAGCATAGTGGTCTTGGAAATCCGCCCATGCGATGCGATCGGCAGGATCGGGGCGCGACTGACGACTCTAACACGGCCGAATTGGGCAGCCAAACGTGACCATGTGGACTGCCCCGCCGCCACTCCGATCCAGGACCAACCGATTCCAGCGTCGCGAGTCCACCGCCATATTGACTGATTGTTCCCGATTTCGATTAAAACGCCCCTCCTTGCTGCGAGCACCAATAGAATGAATGAGTAGTGCTTTTCATCTAGTGGTCTCTGGAACCGTTCGGCGTCCCCGCCCTGGACGAAGTTGGCAGGCCACCGCTGTTCGAAGAAGTAGCGGCATTCGGCGCACCGCCCAAAACAGAATGGACTCCAAACGCGATGAACGCCGCACCCCTAGCGCGTGGCCGCCGCTATCCGCCGAGCGCCAGCGAATCCTCCTGAAACATGCGCTTCTCGCCGTCGTTTCCCTCGGCCTATATGTCCTGCTCAACCGTTCCGATGTGATCGTGGAAACGCAGCTGGGATACACCGTGTGGTATCCGCCGGCCGGCTTAGGCCTGGCGCTGATCCTTGGAATCAACCCCTGGTATGCGCTGCTGATTTTCTTTGGCGACGCGCTCAGTAGTGTGCTCATTTATCATCAGCCTTGGGTTTCCTGGGGCACGCTAGTCGGTTCCCCCGGGCTCGCCGTGATTTATGCGAGTGCCGCGATCATTTTGCGCGGGCCGCTGCGGATTGACCTGGGCTTGAACCATCGCCGTGACGTCACGAGGTACGTCTTGGTGACCTCGATTGTGGCCGCGTTGGCAACCCTTGTTGGCGTCGGCTGCCTGGTGGCCGACCACTCCATTGCCTGGAACGGGGCGGCAAGCGCGGCGCTGATTTGGTTCGGTGGAGATGTGATCGCTTTCGTCGGTGTGGCCCCCTTCCTGCTCATTCACGTTTTGCCTCCGATTCGGCGCTGGCTCGGGGTCGAGGCCGCAAAGTCCGTCGAGCCGGCTTCGAAACCGCGGAAGAGTCCAGGCGTCCAGTTGAGGCACGTGGGAGAGGCAATTGGCCAGGCGGCGAGCATTCTGGTGGTTTTATGGATGATGTTCGCCAAGCCATTCGCATCCACACAACTGTTCTACCTGAGCTTCATCCCGTTGATTTGGGTGGCCATGCGACATGGCATCAAGCGCGTCGCCACCGCGATTCTCGCGTTCAATTTTGGCGTAGTGCTCGCGTTGCATGTGTATAACCCGGATCTTTCGATCTTCCCGAAATTGGTGATGCTGATGTTTTCGGTTTCTTGCACCGGCCTGATCGTGGGCTCCGCGGTGAGCGAGCGGCAGCGTATCGCCAAGGAACTTCAGGACCAAACGGTCAACCTGAACTCGCTCATCGAGAACACCCCCTTGGGAGTGGTGGTACTCGATCCCCGCGGGCGGGTGAAACTATGCAACGACGCCTTCGAGAACCTGTTCCTCTTCCCGCGCGAGCAGCTAATTGGCAACGAACTAACCGACCTGATTTTTGTTCCGGGAGACGATAGCGCCGCAGAGCTGCGCCGCGTCAAAGAGGCGCTGGGCACAGGCCAACGGATGCATTACACCTCGCGACGGGTCCGCAAGGACGGCCAATCGGTGGACGTGGACATTTACGCGGTTCCGCTCGAAGTGGATGGCGAGATCAACGGATGCTTTGCGATCTATCGCGATATCTTCGAGCAAATCCAGACGCAGCGGCAAGCAAAACAACATGCGGAGTCGCTGGCCCTCTTGGTGGACGAATTGCGGCTGCGCGCTACGGAGATGACCCTACTGAATGAAATGGGCGATTTGCTGCAGTGTTGCGCGACGGTGGAGGACGCCTACTTGGTGGTTAGCGGCTCGGTCCCAAAGCTCTTGCCCACCGCCACTACCGGGGTTCTCTACGTCTTCAAGCCCTCGCGGAACGCGGTCGATGCCGCAGCCTTATGGGGGCAATCGCGGGTCTCGGAACCCGGCTTCGCTCCGGCCGAGTGCTGGGCCCTGCGTCGAGGGCAGCCGCACTGGAGCGAGTATCCCGGCACGGGACTTATGTGCCAGCACCTGAAACTACCGGTCCCTGGGAAATACCTCTGCGTACCGATGGTGGGACAGGGCGAAACACTGGGCGTGCTGCACCTGGAGTTCGCTGTGGGCGCCGATCTCGAATCCGATCTGGCGCCGAAAAGCGCGGAGGAGTCCTTGCAGCGCCTGGCGGTCACGGCGGCCGGGCAGATCGCGCTCTCCCTGGCCAGCTTGCGTCTGCGGGAAACGCTCCGCGATCAATCCATACGTGATTCGCTCACCGGGCTGTTCAACCGGCGGTTCATGGAGGAATCGCTGGACCGCGAGCTGCAGCGCGCCTCGCGCAAAAAGCGCTCCCTGGCAGTGCTGTTTCTCGATCTGGATCACTTCAAGCGGTTCAACGACACCTTTGGACATGACGCAGGTGACGCGGTGCTGCGTCGAATGGCCGAGGTATTCCGCGAACACTTTCGCGGAGACGATGTGGTCTGCCGTTACGGCGGGGAAGAGTTCGCGGTCATCTTGCCGGAGTCCAACGCAACCGACGCCGCTCGGCGCGCCGATCTGCTGCGGGCGGAAGCCAGAAAAATCGAGATACGCCACCAGGGCCGGCGTCTGAACGCCGTAACCTTTTCCGTAGGTGTGGCCGCGTTTCCGGAGAATGGGTCGAGCGGTGAAGAAATCCTGCGTGCGGCAGACCAATCGCTCTACCAGTCGAAGGCCGACGGCCGGGACCGGGTCACTTTGGCTACGCCGCAAAGCGTGTTGTAAACTCCGCTCCGAAAACCGCACTCACTCCCCCCATGACTCAGATTTTAACTGTGCAATGGGTTGGGGTGGGATCTCGCCGCCGGCCACATGCCAGTGGGCGGTCACGTCGTGAGTAAGCGCGCGGGCGCAGACCTTCGGTTGTTCTACGAGAATCGTGTGGGAAATGTCTTCGGGAAATGGAGCGGCCGAGGGGAATCGAACCCCCGCCTACAGCTTGGCAAGCTGTCGTACGACCACTATACTACGGCCGCATTTCCGTACCGAGAACGCATTCTTTTATAGCACGCCAAAGATGACCGAACAAGGCCTTGGCCACCTCATCCGCTCCGAAACAATAACGGGCACACACATCCTTGGAACCAGCGGGCCCTCGGTTTCTTGACCTGCTCGGCGGCCGCCAGGCGGCCAGAGGGCCTTTCAATCAACCTCGAGGATACGTGTGGAACGAACAACCGGAGACTTCTTTTGCCTCTCCGCAAATCGATTGGCGCGCTCGCGGTCGATGTAGACTCGCGCGAACTTTTCACCGTCCTGATAATAGACGGTCACCTGCCAGTGGCGGTGCTTGCGGCGCCGGTCTTTTTTGAGCCGGCTGTTTTTGCCGGTTCGAGGTGCGGGCTTACTGGTTTTTTTGGCCATAGGGTCCCTGTAGGTAATTGCCAGTCGTTTACCGCACTGGCACGCTCACGCGAAGCGTTTCCGTGAGACATAACGCCGAAATTACGAAATGGGTCTGAACCCGCGTTTCGATCTGCGGAAGCCCGGCACGCCCAGTCGATGTCAGGTCGCTCTTAGTGAAATCCTGATTGGTACTGAGTGGGTGAAATGTCCGGTTGCAGACGGCGTTGTTATCCTCCTCCCAAGGATAAGCGCGGTAAGTGTATCAGAAAAAAAAAGAAACGAATCCGACATCGTCTGGAACTTTTCCGCTGGCCCGAGCGTAGTTAGGTTTGAGAGACATACACGGGAGATACAGAACGCCATGGTAACGACAACAATGCACCAAACGAGAATCGTGGATCTCGGCAGCCACTCACCGCAAACCATCGATCGCTTACGTCAGTTGCTGGCCGGCGAAGGGACGGTGCGGCCCGACCAACGCCGTCCGGGATTCTTCGACGTCGAAAGCGGATCGGAAACTTTCTTCATCCACGTTTCGCCGGTGACCGGGAACATCCTGCTGCTGGCGGCGTGGAAGAACTACCCTACCGGCGATGCCATGCTTCATCACCATCACGACGTTGCGCGAGGCGCACCGGTTACGAACCCAGAGCATCGGCCTTAAAGCTCAGATCGTCGAGCGTTTGCTTGGTGATTTTGTACACCGCGGCACCGGCGGTGGATTCAACGTAGACGTAACCCTCGGTTTCTTCCGAGAATCGCAGCGTGGTTTTCTTTCCCGAGGTTGCGGTGAAAATAATCTCCAGGGCCGGTTTGGCCAGACGCGCGCGAATATCGGCGGACGGTGAATCGATCACCTCGCTGGCCTCCGCGGAATCCAGCGGTGCCGATATCTTGTATATATCGGCGGTCTTCCCTTTCCCGTCGGCGGGCTGATCGATCTTCCAGGTCTTGTCCGCACCCTGACTGCAGACGATGGTTTCGTTGGTGGTGTGGTTGTGAATTTCGACGCTGGAGAGTGCGTTGGCGTCGAAAGCGTAGATCTTCTTGTCCCGCAGTTCCGCCAGGCCCACATCTACTTTTTTGTATAGGGTATCGCCGACGTGAAACACCATGGGGCGGGACAGGTCTCGCGCGTCGTACTCTTGCCCTTCTTTCTTCCCCAACTGCAGCGTGGCCTGCTTGCCGTCCCTGAAGGTCAATGTCACGGTCAGTGCGGGACGGGCCAGGCCATAGAGCCCCGCCAGTTCGTGCGGCTCGGGCGTTGTTTCACGGGCCACGGTGGTGAACTTTCCGAGCGAGATCCCTTCGAGCATGGTCGTTACGGCGCTGAGGCTGGCCGGGGTTTCCCGGGGCTTCTGCAGCACCCAATTCGGTCCTTGCTTGAGCAGGGCCACCTCCCCCGAAGGCTTTTTCACATCCACCGCTTGCACGTCGTCGATATTGAAGTGCAATACGGCCCGATCGCGCAGGTCGTCGAGCGGCTTGTTGGCAGTCTCCATAATTCCGGACGGGATCAGCGAGACCTGTTTCGAGTCATCGATGATCGCGTACACCGAGCTGCCGGAAAAATCCTTGTCCCCGAATTGCAGACTGTGATGGGTGCCGTCTTTCAGGCGCACGCTGACGGTTACCGCTGGTTGCTTCAGTCCGTAGGGGGATAAATCGCCGGAAGGCGTTATGGTCCGGCTCACGTTCGCGCCGGCAATCTCGGTGACCATTCCTTCGATGGTGGGCCCGTCGGCGCCGGTGGTGATGGGCTGCACCATTTGCCAAGCGTCATTCTGTTTTTCAAAGACCAACTTCTGGCCGGCACGGGTGATGTCCAAGCCGCTCACGTTGGGAGCTATAAATTGGAAAGCGGGCTTGGATTCTTCGGCTCGGTCTTCCTTGGGCGCGCGTTTCCAGTCGTAGTAATAGACCACCGCGCCCAGGGCGACCGCCAAAACCAAAACGATGAGGGTGCTTTTTTTCATGGCGAGTTAGCGGCGCTTAATCCAGATATAAATTCCGGAAAGGATCACCAGCCCCGGCAAGAAAACCAGCGCCACCCAGAACAAACCCCGCTGCTGCCCTTCGGTAAAATTCACTCGGCGGTTCGCCGGATTCTTGGGACGAATGGAGATCAAGCTCTCGTCGGACGCCAGCCAGTTGATCGCGTTGTAGAAAAGATCGCCGTTGCGGGCTGCGCCCACCGCCTGATTGGTGGCAAAATCAGAATCTCCGATCGCAACCAGCCGCGCGGTCTTCTGCCCGCCGTCGCCTTCCCCGCGCTTTTCACCGGACACGCCCAGCGACAAGGGCCCGGCCGTCTTGGGATCGAAGGTGACTTCTTTCTTGTCGAGGTTGGGCACCGTGAAGCTGCGTTCGGAGGTTTTCAGCAGCTCGATATCCTGGGGCTGGGCTGCGGACTTGTTGGCGATCGAAACCGTCCGCGCCAACGGGAAAAACGTCATGCTGCCCTGGAAGCCCTTGGTGATTGGGCTGGACGGGAAATCGACCACCAGCGGAATCGCTGGCCCCGCTCCAATCAACCGGCCGTATCCGCTGGCGTCGATCACGTAGTTGTCGCCAACATTAATGTTCCACGCCTGAAAGACGTCATCGAGCTTGGGGTCGGTTGCCGGGTCGATCAAAAGCATCGCCCGCCCGCCGCCGTCCAGATATTTTGCAATCATGGCCGCTTCCGGCGGGAACAGCGATTGTGTGGGTCCGGCATCCACTAACACGGTGCAATCCGCGGGCACACTGCCGGTGGTCACCAGGTTCACTTCGCGGGTTTGGTAACTTTCTTTTTTCAGTTCGTCGTTGGCCTGGCTCAGGCCGTGGCCGTCCTGCGCGGAAATGGACTTCTCGCCGTGCCCGGTGACAAAGCACACGCTTTCGACCTTGTTGTGGGTGAGCTTCAGCAGCGCGTTGGTGATGTCCTGTTCGCTGGTGCCTTCGAGTTTTTCGTTCTTCTCTCCGGCCACCGCCACTACTTGCCCCATGCGGGTGATGCCGTACTGTTTCGCGAGCTCCGGCTTTTCCTGGGGATCCACCGAGATGTAATGAATGCGATGGTTCACGTTGGAGTATTGGACGATTTGAGCGGCCAGTTCAGGGTTTGGCATTTTGTCGAAGCGGTAGATGGTTACATCCTGCTGCAAGCCCAGCGCGATTTTCTGGGTTTCATCGGAAAGCGTGAACAGCTTTTCCGTGGTCCAATCGAAACTCTTGTGATGGCGGTAGCCGACGAAATTGATCAGCGCCAAAATGGCGAACACCGCCAGGCCCAGGACCCCCACGTTGGTCCCCATTTTCGCCGAGCGCTTCGAAAAAAACGCCACGACCATGCGGTAGTTCAGCGCCAAGCCGCAGATCAGCATCGCCGCGCCCAGTCCCAGCAAAATCTTGCTCATGATCAGCAGTTCGCCCTGAATCGAATAGCGAACGTAGCCTGCGGCCAGCAGGGCGGCCCCGAACCAAGCCACGGTTCTGTAAATTTCCTGGACTGCCACTTTCTTGGTGGAGTTCTTGGGTTCGTTCATGTCGGTTTTCTTGATGTCGGCAGGGCTCATGCGCGGCGCCACCTCATCGATTCCAGCGAGCGGACGGTAAGAAAAATGCCCAAAAAGATCAGGCTGCCGTAATAAATCAGGCCGGAGGTATCGACCACCCCGCGGGTGAAGTCATCGTAGTGGCGGATGATCGAAAGATAGCCGAGCAAGGAACCGACGAAGGTGGAGGCGTTCTGCCCGCCGATGTCGATCACCCAGAGCATCAGGACGGCGCTGAAGGTGAGCACCGCTGCGATCAACTGGTTCTCGGTGAGCGAGGACAGGAATGACCCGATCGCCAGCACCGCCGATCCCAGCAGCATCAGGCCGATGTAGGCGGCCAGCAGCACCCGCCATGGCGGGGAGGGCTCAGTCTTGGACAGCATGAAAATTTGATACGCGGCGGTCGGCAGCAACATGATGGCGATCAAGGAAATCGACGCGAGAAATTTTCCGAGCACGATCTCCAAATCGGTGATCGGCGAAGTCATCAGCAACTCCATGGTGCCGCGCTTGCGCTCCTCGGCGTACACCCCCATGGTCAGCATCGGCAATAGGAACAGGAACAAAGTCCCCAGCAGCCCGAAATAGTAACGAATCACCAAGCCCGGGACGTCGATGGCTTGCGCGCCGCCCCCATACTGCATTTCCTCGAGACCCTGTTGCATGGCCGAGCGAATAATCTCGGACAAAAACGCCATGAAGAAATAACCGGACAGAATCAGAAACAGCCCGATGATGATGTAGGCGATGGGCGATACAAAGTAGTGACCCATTTCCTTGCGGTACACCGCGTATAGACTTCGCATTCTTTCTCCGTTCCTCGATTTCTCTTAAGCGGCAGCCGCGGCGTGCTCGGCGTCTTCCGTGGTGAGTTGCAAAAATATGTCTTCCAGGCTCAGGCTCACGCCGGTGAGTTCATACAGCGGCAGACTTTTGGCGACCACCGCGGCGGCCACCTGACTGCGAATATCTTCTCCGGGGGCCGCTTCGACGCTCACCGAGATCCGCCCCGAGGCGGTGCCCGCTTGGACATTCACTTTGTGCACCCCCGGCACTGCCGCGAGCGCGTCGCGCACCGCGCCTTCCGTGCCCTGCACTTCGATGCGCACGTGCTGGCCGCCCTTGAGCTGCATGGTCAGGTTCGCCGGGGTGTCCACCGCGGCGATCGTGCCGTGGTTGATGATCACCACCCGGTCGCAGGTCATGCTTACTTCCGGCAGGATGTGGGTGGAGAGAATAATGGTATGGCTGCCGGCGAGGCCTTTGATCAGATGGCGCACCTCGATGATCTGTTTGGGATCGAGTCCCACGGTGGGCTCGTCCAGGATAATGACTTCCGGGTCGTGCACCAGGGCTTGCGAGAGTCCCACGCGCTGTTTGTAGCCGCGCGAGAGCCGCTTGATCAGTTCATTCCGCTTGTCGCCGATATTGGTCTTTTCCATCGCTTCGTCCACGCGTTGGCGGCGTTTATCCGGACCCACGCCTTTGATGCGCGCGACGAAGTCAAGGTAATCGGCGACGGTCATGTCAGTGTACAGCGGGGGATTTTCGGGCAAGTAGCCGATGCGGCGGCGCACTTCGATCGAATCGGTGAAAACATCGAAACCCGCCACCCGCGCGGTGCCACTGGTGGCCGGCATGAATCCGGTGAGGATGCGCATGGTGGTGGTCTTGCCCGCGCCATTGGGACCCAAAAATCCGAGAATCTCGCCCTTGTTCACCGTGAACGTCAGATGGTTCACCGCGGTGTTGTCACCGAACGACTTGGTCAAATCCTGGACTTCAATCAACGTAACCTCCACAAAGTATGGCTGCTGCTGCGCGCCTCACGCGCTTGTTTCCACGACCTACCATCGTATCCGATGCCGATGGAAAAAATGCGGCGCGAGGCCGGATCGCCGTCCAGCGAGCGAGCTTAGATTTATACTAAAAAATGGGTCCCTCTGGAAAGGGGCGGAACAAGAATGCGGCCTAAACCGTTCCCTTCGTTTTCCTTGCGAAGGGCCCACTCGCCCGCTGCGCCAGACATAATCCCCGCCTGCATCTTCGCATATCGCAGATGTACGAAGAAACCGAAAGGTTGTAGCCGTATTTCGCGGGCCGCGGCGTTCTAATTTTTCGCCGGGCAGAAATCGGCGGTTCGTGCCCTCCCAATAATGCGTCTGCCTACTGGCTGCCACGTCGCCGGCCATCGCCGGAACGGGCAACGATGTCCGACGCCGACGCATCAACAGTGATCTTCAGACCGGAAGTAGGGTATAAATGGAGGCGCGTTGACACGAATAGGGGCATTTTGTTATTCAAGCAGTTGGTCTTTGCGCGCTTCGAAGCAGCCTGCATCCCATTCCAGCCGGGAGATTCGCACCAGGGTTCGCTCGAATGTCCGGTAGGTGACCCTGTTCTCTGAACTGCTCGATTTAATGCGAGTCGTGTCACAATCAATCGCGGAGGTTTCATGAAGCGGTGGGTGTTGGTGGTCGGCGGGCTGTGCCTGCTCTTGGTATTAGGGGGATGTGGCGGCAATTCCGCAGGTTCCACGCCGACGATCAAGCTCCTTCCGGGTTTGGCGCAAGACGTCGATCAGGGCCAATCCATCAGCTACACTGCCGCGGTCAGCGACGACACCTCGAACCAAGGGGTGAGTTGGAAGCTTACCGGGCCGAATTGCAGCGGCGATAGCTGCGGCACATTCTCGAACACCACCACGGGCGGGGTCACCTATACCGCTCCCACCGGCTTGCTTACCCAAATTACGGTCACTCTCACCGCCACCGCCAGGGTCAACAACACCACCACTGCGACGACCACGATCAATGTTGTTCTGCCGCCGACCTTCACTACCCTCACGCTGCCCAACGGCACCAACGGCACCTTCTACAATCAAACTCTCGCGGTCACCGGCGGCATCATGCCGCTCCATTACACCGTGGTTTCCGGCAGCGTGCCGGCGGGCCTTGCGCTAGCCAATTCCGGTATCGTTCAGGGAACGCCGTCGGGCACGAACACGTCCAGTAGTTTCACCGTTCAGGTCGCCGACAGTGGTACTCCGCCGATCACCGCCACCCAGGGCTTTACCATTGGCATCGGGCCTCCCCCGCCGCTCGGTATTTCCACCGGTCACTTGGCTGCCGGCCAAGTGGGAAGCCCGTACAACGCCGCAGTGACGCCGTACGGAGGCATTCCGCCGTATAACTGGTCGCTCGTAGCCGGCAGCGGAGTGTTGCCTCTCAACCTTCTTTTGAGCAGCACCAGCGGCCAAATCTCCGGCATACCCACTACCCCCGGCACATCTGGTTTTACCGTGCAGGTGATCGACTCGGCGCTTCCGCCGCAAAAGGCGGTAGTCACGTTGAGCCTAACCATTTCGCCTCCGCCACCGCTGGCCATCACCACCACTTCCCTTCCACCAGGGGTTACCGCGACCGGTTACGGGACCACGCTGCAAACCACGGGGGGACTTGCGCCCATTACCTGGACGATTACCACCGGCCAGCTTCCCTCCGGCCTCTCGCTGAATCCTGCCACTGGCGCGATCACTGGCTCACCGGTACGCCTGGAAACTTCCACCTTTACGGTACGCGCGACGGATTCCGAAGCGCCGCAGCAATCGGTGTCAAAGACTTTCAGCATCACCATCGCGTCGAACACCACTACCACCCAGGATGAGATCCAACTCGATGGCCCCTACGTGTTTCTGTTCGAAGGGTTCAGCACCGTGGGTCCTACGATCATCGCCGGGGAATTCACCGCCAGTGGCACCGGCACAATTTCCGGCGGGACCGAGGACATCAACTACCCCCAGGCGCAGAAGACCGCATCCGGTGTGACTTTCACCGGCACCTATACCCTCGACCCGGATGGCCGCGGAAGCATGATTCTCACGATAACCGAGGGCGGCCTCACCTCCACGGTAACGTATCTGTTTTCGATGACCACGGATGGCACGGCGCGATTTATCGAGTCCGATGCGACCGGCCTGCGCGGCTCGGGAATATTGAAGCCGCAGTCGACGACCGCGTTCGGGGTGGGATCACTCACCGGCAATTACGCCTTCGGTATGGCGGGGTATGACGCCTCGCTCAAGCGCGCCGCCGCCGTCGGGTCGTTGACCTTGGATGGCAGTGGCACCGTCTCCACCGGCAATCTGGACGCCAACGATGCGGGAACGGCCAGCTCGCACCCAGGAATTACCGGCACCTACACCATGACTGCGAACGGCCGCGGCACCGCGCGTCTGTTTCTCGGCGGGCAGTTTTACGTGGACTACATATTGTGGATGGCATCGCCGACGGATTGGTTCTTGATCTCGTCGGACACCCTCAAGCCCACGACTCCGCCTGCGATTCCGGCGCCGACCTTCCTCACTTTTGGCGAAGCGTTGCTCGAACAACCGACCGGCACCAGCGGAGCTTTCGACGACAGCGCGCTGAACGGAACCGGCGTGGTCACCGGAACCGGGCTGGACGGCAGCAAAGGTTCAACCTTCGCGGGTCTACTCACCGGCAACGGCAGCGGCAACGTCTCGTTTCTTTACGATCAAAACGATGGAGGCACGCTTACCTCCACCGCCAGCGCGGCGGTCGCGGGAACCTACGCCGTCGCTGCCGATGGTCGCGCCAGCATCAGTAACGAAGGAAGTCTTTTGGGTGTCGCCTATCTGAGCGCCACTAACAATGGATTTTTCATCGGGTCCGATAGCGCGGGTTCTTTGGGCCGGCTCGAGCCGCAGACTGCGCCACTGACCAGCTTCAGCAACGCTTCGGTATCGGGAAGCTACGTCATCAGCACCGGATTTATGGCCGAGACCAAAGTGACCAACGTGGTAGGCAGTTTCGCCGCAGACGGCGCGGGAAATATTTCGGGTCCGGACACGATTGCGATTGTGAATCCGGCTGACTCATCCACCACCGTGGATACGCTCACCGGCACCTACACGGCAGGGCCAAACGGGCGCGGCGCGGCGAGCATAAGTTCCCCGGCCGGAATGCCGACTTCGTTTATCCTTTACGTTGTTTCGCCGTCGACGGTCCGCCTGGTGTCATCCGACACTACCGACACCGATCCGGTGATCTATTCGTTCGACCACTAGAGATTCACGGACACCGCACCCAGAACGGCGGATCGCTGCAGACCAACGCAGCCATAGGTTGCTCACGTAACTATGGGACGGTTGCTCAGGTAGATTGCGGCTCCGGTTGCTGCGTAGTTACCATGCGGTCTTGAATTCCTGTCCGCGCCCGAGGCATTTTACGCGGCTACTTTTTGCCTTTTTCGTCTTTTTCCTCGAGCTTCAACGCCACCGAATTGATGCAATAGCGCAGCCCGGTTGGATTTGGCCCGTCGTTGAATACGTGCCCCAGATGGGCGTCGCACTTGCTGCACACCACTTCTTCGCGCAGCATACCGTGCGAAGTGTCGCGCTCCACGGCCACATTTTCCTCGCTCAGCGGCTGATAGAAGCTCGGCCAACCAGAGCCGGAATGAAATTTGGCATCGGAACTGAATAGCGGTTCGCCGCAGCAAACGCACTTATAGACGCCTTCTTCCTCGGTGTCGGTGTACTCACCGGTGAACGGGGGCTCGGTCCCCTTGAGGCGGGTGACGTGATATTGCTGGTCGGTGAGCTTCTTCTTCCAATCGTTATCGGTCATTTTCGGTTTGTCGGCCATGAGTGGTCTCCCTGGTGCTCGCCGGTGATTATATGATGATTTTTCCGCGCGCGGGATTCATCGCTGCGGCGATCCGGCGGTGGACACTTCGCGGTGGATTCGACAAATGTGCCGGTTCACGGTAAAATTCCGGAGTTTTGTGGGCCGCTAGCTCAATGGTAGAGCATTTGACTCTTAATCAAAGGGTTCCAGGTTCGAGTCCTGGGCGGCTCACCACTTCTACCCTCTAATTTGCTTCGTTTCATTGCTTTGCATTTTCCTCGTATCAGGCGTTGTACGAATTTGTGTCCCTTAGTGTCCATTAGTGTCCAAAATCGCGACGATCTTCTCGATGGCGTGTCGTTGCGAGTCGGGCACGATCTGCGTGTAGACATTCAACGTCATGGACACGTCGGAGTGTCCGAGGATGGCTTGGGCGACGCGCCGCGAGACGCCGGCTTCGCTCAACCACGTTGTGTGGGTGTAGCGGAAACTATGCCACGAGATCCGCAGATGGGGAGGGAAACCGTGACGCGATCCGCTCTATCTTGTGAGTTTTCCGGAGCTAGCAGCTCACAGCGGAGGAACAAGCCCGCTTGATTGTTGCCGGGATTGACGAGCTTAGAGAGCGGCACCAGCGAACCTGATATCAGCCGCTAGTGCAAACTCTTGAAGACATACCCAGCGATCGCGCCGGCGATCGCGGCAAGCACAGGGACTACAAGCGGGCCGTAAGCTTGCCATATTACGTGCTCGGACATACGGCTCTTAAGAATCAGATCTTCTATATTGAGCTGAATCTGCACTTGATTCTTCAAAATCTCTAAGTCGCCCGTATTGGCGCTTGGTTCCTTAAGATTGTCCAGCCTTTCCTGAAACTCTCTAACACGGGTTTTCGACTTCTCTTCATGTCCTTTTTCATTAATCCAGTCTTTGTCGAACGTGTCCGAACACCTCTCGGAGACCTGTTTGTGCAGGCGGAACCAGGGGATCGGGAATGTTCTGAGGGGGGGCCACGTCATCGGGAATCTCCTTGTTACGCAAGTGCGACGTGTCAGTGAGGCGAGGTGTTGGTCGCACGGAACATGCGCACGATTTGGAATATATTCCTATAAGATCGCTGCATCAAATGCAATCTTGTGAAACGTTTGCTCGCTTAAGGACTCATGCCCGGTGCGGAATTCCGTTGGTTTCTCTGAGGGATTGACGGTGCCTGGAGAACTTCCCCCGTAATTTCGTGATCCTCCGCCGCTGGCGCGATTTATTTCTCGTCTTGTCGGGATCGAGCGCGGCGTTGAGTTGCGCCTGACGCACGAGCAGTTCCCTCATGCGCGCCTCATGGTCGAAGGGCTTGTCGGCCTGGGCTTGATAATCGGCGAGTCTACCGGCGCCCCGACCTTGCCCTCCAGTTCCGCTTTCAAGATAGGCCTATCGTTCAATGGGCTGCTGCGACTGCGATGTCGTCACCCTCCGGAGTAACAGCGGGTGCGATTGGCTGCGGATACATCTTCTTCAGCGTCTCGGCGCACTTGTGAGGACATAAAGAAATGTCTCCGCCCATATTCGGGCAGTCTTCGAGGACGTGTTTTTCAATCTCGACCACTGTCTGAGACTGATTTGCGAAGCGCTGCGCGCGAATTTCGTGCGGTTAAACGCTGGAACCTGCCTCCCACCACAGCGCGGATGTTGCGCCGAGAAAATCGGCCACTCGATGCTTCAGCGAGTCCGTTTGGGCATCACTTGCCAAATTTCCGTCAAGCGCAGCAGAGTCGTTAGCATTTTTAAAGACAACGGACAGCATCTCCGCTCTGAAATTGCGAGCTTGATTGACTTCGGGGGAAGTTGAGTAAGGATTTTCCACAACTTTCCGGCACAATTTATCTAATTTCGCGAAATGCATCCGCTCAAGCTCTTCTTTCGTCGGGAGATTTCCAACCGTCTTCTCGACTTCTCGTGCCTCTTCTTCGAGGGCCGAACGCTGATTTCCACAAAACAACCTTACGATGCGGCCCTCAGGACCGGCGTACCGCTCGTCGTAAGGACCACGAAACAGCTCTCGCGGGAGTTGAACCCGTGAAAAGGGATTTTCGTGAACTACGACGCGGAGCTGAGAAAGGGAAAGATCCAATGCCGTTCCCCTCGCGCGTTCGGTCTCATCCCAAAATTCCAACAGTTCAAGTTTACGGCCAAGCTCCTTTTCTTTGCGCTTCATGGCTATCTCGAATCTCTTGGCGCCGACCATGTAGCGTTGCAAGACAAGTATTGCGCTGATTGTTCGATTTTGCGCGGCTATGGGTTGGCCATCCAGATAGCGGTACATCTTTCCGCCTCCCATATATTTATTTTGTACTTTCGATTCGTCCGCTATCCCGGTTTTCGTGTTGACCGGAATGCTGAAGCCCATATTCCCGAGCATCGCACCGTAGATGTACTGCCAGCCAAGTTCGACCAAGGGCTTGTCGTTGTTGTACAGCACGAGGCAACAGCAGAAACGATCTAGGTCTTTGAATTTCTTCCGGGCCGCTTCGATTTTCTCCCGAACAGGTTTGTAGGGATCATAGGCACCGCCCACGAGATTGAAGTCAGCGGTAGTCTGATCGAATTGCTTAAGCTCAAAAAGAATTTCCGTGTCGAGCACCTTCAAGCTGTAATCGGGCCGTCTCGATGTTCCGTCCTGCGTCGGCTCGAATCGAAAGTCCGTCAAGCCCGAAGCGCTGAGGTATGCCTCGAAGAGCTGCTCAGATATCGTCTTGTTCGTCAGCGTCTCATCGTTCCGCCCGGTGACCTCAAACCCAAGTTTGGAAAGGATGCGCGTCGCGTCCATTGTCGTGAAGTTCGCCAAGGGTTTCCCGATTGCGGTGGCCAATGCCTGCTTGGGTGGGTAGCCCTTTCCATTGATTCGCACCTGGTATTTCGTCACTGGCTTCGGTTCGACGTCTTTCAGCTTTTCCTCAACGTCAGTGCTGCTGAGTTCGAATCGTTCGCCCCGAAGTTCAAATGGTTCGCGGATCATGTGCCCTTTCTCCACGAACAAATTATACAGTGAGATACTACTGTATGTACACAGTATTATCTTATATGGTGTGGATGGATATATTTAGTATAACGAAACCCCCTTATATGGAGTGTTTTGTGCATCTAAATATTTACAGTTAAGCCGGATAATGGTATTTTAGTCGTCAAAACACCATCGGGAAGGGGGTTTTGTGGGGGAGAATATCATGGGTTCCGCCATTCGTACCCTATCGCCGCAAGAGAGCCGCATTGTGCTCGCCCTCGCCGAGCAGAAACGGCGGGGAGTGGGTCGACCGGAGATTATCAAACTACTCGGCGTTACCCCCAAAGCGGCGGATAGCGTGATTGAATCCCTGCGCCGGAAAGGCTGGCTGGAGCGAGCGAGCTGGGGAGAATATCTCGTCATCCCGCCCGACGAGGGACCCGATGCGACGGGTGAAACCAATCTGCTCGCACTCGCGAGCCGTATCGCCGATCCCTATTACATCGGATACGGCAGCGCGGCCGGGCATTATGGGTTGACGACGCAACATCGTCGGGTGATCGTCGTGGTCACGCCCGCGCACCTGAGGGGCAGGCGGGTGGGAGAGGGACGGGTGCGCATCGTTAATCCCAAGCCTGCCAAATTCTTTGGATTCGCTCCCGTCGATGTACTCGGTTACAAGATCATGATGTCGGACCGGGAGAAGACGGCGATCGACTGCATCGACCGACCCGTATTAGCCGGAGGCGAGGGGGAGGCCGTTCAGATTCTGGCGAATGCGTGCCGCCGATTTGATTGGATGAAAGCGGTGGAGTATGTCACGCGGATTGATTCGACGGCCCTGGTGCGCAGGTTCGGGTGGGCGATGGATCACGTCAAGGCCGACATGCCTACCGATGTCCGCGAAAAGCTGCTCCAACTCGCTTCGCGCGGCCCTCGGACATGGATGGGGCCAAATCCGTCGCGCAAAGTGCAGGATACCATCGGTTACGACAAGACATGGCGCCTGCTCATGAATGTGTCGAGCGAAGAGCTGCGCGAGAGTGCCGGGCTCGGTCAGCGAAAAACGCTCCTCAAGGACCCATAAGCATGCTCACACTGCCCGAGGCGCGGCGTTACTCCACTCAATCTGGTCTTCGTGACATGATGATCGCGGAAAAAGAAATCGTGCTGACCTTTCTGCTTCAGCTTCTCTCGGAACGCGGCCTTCTGAACCGGCTGGCCTTCAAGGGCGGCACCTGTCTGCGGAAAATGTTTATCGGAAGCCAGGGACGATTTTCGACGGATCTGGACTTCACTGCACTGGAGGAGCACGACCATGAAGATGTCATCCTAGCCATGATGGGAGCCTTCGAGCAGGAATTTCACGGGCTGAGGTTTCACATCCCCGATAACAGTTACTACGAGACCGTGGACGGAATGTCATGGGGAGTGAACCCAACCTATTCGCATGAATGGAACGCCGCCGGGGACAGTGAAATAAAACTGCAGATCAGCCGCCGCGAGACACCGACGCTTCCGACCGAGCGACGGACTCAATGCGAACAAGGTTATTTTAAGTTTTTGCCATTCGCTCCGGCCGAAATCATTTGCCTCGCATTGCCCGAAATCCTCGCTGAAAAGATACGCGCCTGTTATCAGCGCAATAAGGCACGCGACATTTATGACCTAGGCATGTACGCGACGCGGCCGCTCGATCAGCCGCTGCTCCGCCGACTGGTCGTGCTGAAGCTCTGGCAGGCAGGGGATACATTTGATCTCGGTCGCCTTATGAGGAAATTCGAGGAAGGCCGAGACTTCGACTGGGACGACTTGCGCGATCTGGTGCGACGGACTGGCGAAATTGATCGTGAGCGAATCTGCGCCGCTTGCGCTGGAGGCTTCCGGTTTCTCGCGGACTTAACGGCTGACGAACGAGTGCTGGCCAACGACGCTCATCAGCGCGAGCGAGCGCTATCGGAAAGGTTGCGCGCAGAGCTTACCAATGGTTGATGAGAGTAGGTTTAGAAGTCTTCGGCGAAAAATCGTTTCTCCAAGAGAGAATCTACAAACCGCTCGCAACTGTATGGGTGGTTGGGTTTTCGGGCATTTGGGGATGGGGGTCTTGTCCGACTTGAGTCTCGGGCAACCCCGATTGCCTGCAACGACTCGCTGTCGTAGAATACGCGGCCAGTGCCAGAAACTCCGTCCATCGTCGGCCGCTCGATCTTCCACTACGACGTCCAGGAAAAACTAGGCGGTGGGGGGATGGGCGTGGTGTACAAGGCCAAGGACACCCGCCTGGGCCGCAGCGTGGCGCTGAAATTCCTCCCCGACGATATTTCCCACGATCCTCAGGCCATCGAGCGATTCCGGCGCGAAGCGCGGTCCGCATCGGCGCTCAACCATGCCAACATTTGCACGATTTATGATATCGGGGAATTCGAAGGCCGGCCGTTTATCGCCATGGAACTGCTCGAGGGCCAGACACTCAAGCATCGCATCGCCGCGAAGCCCATCGAAATATCGGCGCTCCTGGAGATCGGCATTCAGATCGCCAACGGACTCGATGCGGCCCACTCCAAGGGCATCGTGCACCGCGACGTCAAGCCCGCGAATATTTTCCTGGTGGATCGCGCGCAGGCAAAAATTCTGGATTTTGGTTTGGCCAAGTTAACAGCGGTGGTGCGCCAATCCGACCAATCGGCAGATGCCGCCGGGATGCGCACGAATTCGCATTTGCTGAATGACGATCAACTGACCAGCCCGGGCAGCTCGATGGGCACGGTCGCGTACATGTCGCCGGAACAGGCGCGCGGCGAAGAGCTGGACGCTCGCTCGGATTTGTTTTCGCTCGGGGTAGTGCTCTACGAGATGGCCACCGGGACCGTGCCGTTCGCCGGGGCGACCTCGGCGGTCGTTTTCAACGCGCTCCTGAATACCATCCCCACGCCCCCGAAAGAGATAAACGCGCGGCTGCCCATGGCGATGGACCAAATTCTTGGCAAGGCACTCGAGAAAGATCCCGACCTGCGCTGCCAGACCGCTGCCGAATTCCGCGCCGACCTCAAGCGCCTGAAGCGCGATATCGAATCCAGCCGCAGGCCTAGCGCTGAGAACAGCGTTTCGGTTTCGGGTTCCGGCTCGGGAGCCAAAGCGGTTGCGGTCCAGCAAAAATCAGTCGCGGTGCTGTACTTCGAGAACCAGAGTGGCGCGAAAGAGGACGAATACTTCCGCGACGGCATTACCGAAGACATCATCACCGAGCTTTCCAAAATCAAACAACTGGAAATCTTTCCCCGCTCGGAGATAATCGCGTTCCGCGACAAACCGGTTACCGCGGCACAGGTGGGCCAACAGCTCGGCGCCGCGTACATGCTCGAAGGTTCCATCCGCCGCGCCGGCAACCGCGTGCGCATCACCGCTCAGCTGGTGGAGACTTCCACCCGGCATTCCGTGTGGGCCGAGCGCTACGATCGCCAACTCGAAGACGTCTTCGCCATCCAGGAGGAAATCGCGCGAAGCATCGCACAGGCTCTGCGCATCACCCTTACGCCGCAAGAAGAAAAAACCATGGCGCGCAAGCCCACGGAAAATCCGCAGGCCTACGATTTTTATCTGCGCGGAAGGAGCTACACCCGCCGTGAAAATATGGACTACGCGCTGCAAATGTTCGAGCAGGCCATCCAGCTGGACCCCAATTTCGCTCTGGCGCACGCCGGGATTGCTCACCTGTGCGGGCTGATTTACGAGCTTCGCGAACAGAACTCGAAATGGATCGAGCGCGGACTAGCGGCTTGCGATCGCGCCACGGCGCTGGCACCCGACCTGCCGGAAGTGCTGGTCGCGCACGCCCGCATCTTTTACGCGCAGCACAAATACCACGAGGCCGGGCTGCTCGCCCAGCGCGCCATCGAGCGCAAGCCCGATTGTGAGGGAGCCTGGAACCTTCTCGGCCGGGCGTACTGCGAATCCGGCCGGTTCGAAGAAGCCGCGGCGCTCGCCGAGCGAGCCATCGAATTCAACGGCGACGATTACAATACTTACATTCCCTATGACCAAGCCCTGGAGGTGACCGGACGTAAAAAGGAAGCGGAGCACGTACGCGAGAGGATGCTCAAGGTTCTGCGCCAACAACTTGAATTAGTGCCGGAAGACGTGCGCGCCCGTATCTTGCTGGCGAACCGCCTTGCCCACCTCAATCAGGACGCTGACGAGGTCATCCGCCACCTACAGACCGCCCTCGCCCTTCGCCCCAATGACCCTAGCACCCTCTACAACGCCGCCTGCACCTACGGTATCCTTGGGAAGAAGGCTGAGGCGTTCGAAACCTATAAGAAGGCGCTCACCTCCGCCTCGAACAGCCAGCATTACAAGCATTGGGCCGCCAACGATCCCGATCTCGCTTGTCTGTACGACGACCCGGAATTTCAGAAACTCGTCGCCATCAGCGAACCCGCAGCGTCGTAGGTCTCCCAAACATATTAGCTCCCCAACGCGAGCCCAAGGTGTAGAACACCATGCAGCTCTCAGATCGGGTTTAGAGGTGGCCCAAAAGGCTTCAGCGGCCTTCGGACCGGTGAATTGGTCAGGCCAATCCGATCGCGGGCATCGGGCGGGGCGGCGTGGTTTCGGTCGCACGCTCGGGTTAAATCGAACCGATTTGTATCGCGTAATCCCTGGCGCGCTCCATGACCGTTTCCACAAACTCGGCGACGTACTTTTCTGGGCGCTGTCCTCCGGCGTGTGTTCCTGGCATTCGGCGGTGACTCACTGATTAGGAAAGGTTAAAGGTCCGAGTCCTGGGCGGCTTACCACTTCTTTTCAAGAGGTTACCAGAGCAGGCGATTCGGCGATTATAGAACATGGCGCTGAGCAAGGGGTAATTGAGGGTCTCGCCGAGCCCTTTTGGCTCATTGGCGGGCTCAGCTCATTGGGACTTACTCGGTCGTCGCAGTGGCACTGCTCGTAAGAACATAGGCCCAGCGGGCATCGTTCGAACTGCTTGACCAACTCAATTTCTTGTGGTGGTAGGAAGGCAATACCGACAGATGCCACCTCGCCAGGTCGTTGCGCCGCGCGGCTTGCTCCTCGGTCCATCCAGCCGCATGGGCCGCCGCGGCTCCGACCTGCAAGGCTTCAAGGAAGTTGGCGTATCGCAGCAGATCGGCCGCGCTCGCTAGTGGCCCGTGCCCGGGTAAAAACACCGCATCCGGATGGTCGTGCGCCAATGCCCGCACCGCAGTGATCATCCCCGGAATCGACGTGCCCCCCTCCGGTTGGTCGAGAAAGGGGTAATACCCTTGGAAGACAAGATCCCCAGTCGCAATGATGTTTTGTTTAGGTAAATAAACCCATAAGTCGCCGCTGGTATGAGCGGGAGGGGGGTGCTCCAACACCACCTCAACTGACCCTACATACAGCACGCGCTCACCATCGACAAGATCGGTTGGAATGCCCTCGGTGTGAGAACCCCACCAGTCATCGTCATACTTCCGCATCAACACGGGAACCTGGCGATAGGCGATCTTGTCCGCACGGTGATAAAGAGAGTTTCCCTGCGTGTGGTCGAAGTGATAATGCGTGTTCACCACTTCGATTACCGGCCCTGCGCCATGTCGCTCGATCCATCGATGCAACATCGTCGAGCCGGGAGGACATTTTGTATCGACGAGCAGCGACTTGCCTCCGTCCTCGACCAGCAAGGAATTTCCACCCCCACCGAAAAAAGCATGTACCCCTGGTGCGAGCTCAGTTGACGTTACACGAACGTATTTTTCATAGATCACCCCTGCGGTGATCAGAGCGACGAGAATCGCGAGCAGCACCAGGATCAGAAGCCAGAATCGAACATAGCTCTTCTTCGGCATATCGCTGGCATGGAGGGCACCCGTGCGCCGGTACTGGGCTTCGAGCGCCAGCGCCCCAGCCAAGGACTCGTCCTTCACAAACGTGAAGTGCTTCAGCCAGAACCAGCGCATCGGTCGAAAACCCCACCCCATGCCCTGTTCCCAGGAGCCAAAGCGAGTGCGTCCGTCGCCAAGGTCCTCCATGTGGTAGGTGTGGCGGGCATACATCCCCGGCAACGCGGTCACCTCCCACGTTACTTTTTGCTCCGGTGCCAACTCGACGATGTTGGCGATTGCCCACATCTTGTACGGAAGCCATGGTTTGATCGGCTGAAAAGTCCAGATAAGATGCTGCCCTTTGACCAGACTCTGATTTCGCGCCCAGAAGAAGCACTTATTCCATCGCGGCCAGAGGTTCGCGTGCACAAAGGAGGACCACAGCGTTCCAATGGGAACATCGACGTCCACCGTTCCCTCGACCGGAGTCATATCGGTAGACCCCATGAGCGCTGCGGCTTTTTCCTGATCGGTCATTCCCGTGCCTCCGTCCTGTCTGGTTCTGCTCACCGCAGGGCCTGCGGGGTCATCCCTCGACGTCAGTGCGTGGCTTCCAGATGCTCCAGCATGTAAGGGTACACATCCTGGGCGGCGGATTTGCCGAAGATGCAATCGATGTGGCCGTAGCCAGGGATCACGTGCCGGGTGTACAGGTCATTGCCGTTGGCATCGCGCAGGGCATTGTAGGTAATCTCCGTGCTCACCGGAAGATAGCATTGGTTCTCCGCGCCATGAATGAAGCATATCGGCAACTTGAGCCGCTCCAGGTGCGGCATGTAGACCTCGTCACCTTTGGCATCCACCAGGTGCTTCTTCCGCACCAGAAGCGCGAGGTGTTCCAGGGCTCCAATATTGGCGATCCCGAACATCTCGTGCAGCGCCTCGTGGGTAGCCTCATTCAACTGCGCATGTTCATACAAGAGCGAATAGAGGAAGGTAATCCGGTGGCACACCGGATTATTACAGTGTTCCTTGAACTCCAGGGGATACCATTTCAGTGCCGCGTCGAACAGCTTGTCCTTCCAGTCCGCATTCCTGTCCACATAAGCCGACAGTGAAGGAAAGCCCAATCTCTCCAGCACATTGGGCAGATGCAGCGCTGACTTAGCCTGCGTTGCCGGAACCGCAATCACGTTGTTGGAAATCTGCGAGCAGACGATCGACCGCACTCCTTGGAGACCTGCCAGCATCGACATGAAGAAGGTCGTCGATCCATAGCAGTGCACTACCATCTGCACCGTCTCGGCGGCGGTTTCTTTCTTCACCTTGGCGATGGCCGCCGGATAATCGAAATTCGCAACGTCATCCGCAGTGGATCTCATGAGGGATGTCGGCAAGGCCGTGCTCACGCGAAAATCAAGCAGCCACACATCGTATCCATGGCCCACGAGATATTCCGCCAAGTTCGTTTCGATCGTGTCCGTCGAAAATATCCTGCTGGAAACACCCAGGCCATGAGCAAGCACGACCGGGCCCTTCGTGCCGCCTCGGTACCGTGTCAGCACCAGGGGAACATCATCGAGTGCCTTGAAGGTATGCAACTGGGGGACGGGCGCGCGCAGGGACCTCTGTTTCCGGGACGGAGCATGGGGATTGAACGCGCTGTCGCCCGCCAGCACTTCGCCGTAGACGGTAAAGATGGTCTTGCCGAAGAAAGCGTCAAATTTTGCCATTTCCTCCCGTCGCTCGGCCTCACTGCCGGCATGGGTAATCTTCATCCTGGTCATCTGTTAGAAGGTGACCGCCGCAGGCTCATACTCGAGAAGGTCCGCATTCATTACCCGATTGTTGGAGTCCAAATCAAGCCGCAGATAGGTTGGCCGGAAGACGATCCAATTCTTCAAAAAGCCGGTTGCGAGGTCCTGGACAAACGTTTTGAGCGTCCCGCCGGCTTTCTCGGGACGAGCGGTAATAATCTCGCTGGGCAGCCGGATCATGTCGGTCCACGCGCCGGAGTTCAAGTACCAGCACCCAGGCCGCAGTTCGATTTTTTTCGCTAGATGGGTGTGGCCGAAGAGAACGAATCGGAAGCCACCATCGAACAGCTCGTTGGCGGCATCAGCGTACTCCGGGGCGGCCTCGTAATCGTGGTCGAAATTCCGGTCGGGTTGCAAGGCCTGGAGGGATTTGAGGAGCGCCGGCAAGCGACGCCCGAGATCCGCATTGTCTTGGCTAAAAAATAGTCTGGCCAAGCCGACCGCGCGATCCACAAAATGGGCGGTCGAAATGTCGCCGCCTAACTCCGCTGTGGGGCCGCTCGCGACGGGCGGCAGCGCGTCCAAAAACCCCTGGGCATCGCCCGACAGCCGATTCTGCAGGATTTCTTCAAGCGCCGCTTCTCCGTCGTCGCGCGAGGCTTCCTCCCTCTCTTCCGACAGGAAGGCGCCCATGGGCGAGCCGAAAGCAGTGGATGGCGAAGCCGGAATCGCATGAATGTCCGTTCCGAACCGAGAGGGAAAAGATCCGTGCCTGCGCTGGAGCCGGGAGTTCAGGGCCAAGCGGGCAACCGTTGCCAAAATCCGCCGATACCCCGGCTCCAGCGCCAACAGAAACGGCACGGCCACATCGGTTTCCGGCTTTAGAAGATCAATGAACTTGTACTCGTGTTTTATCGGGTTAATCACCCAGGAAACCAGCTTGCTTCCTACCGGCGGATCGAATGCGGATTCCTTGGGCAAAAATTGCTTGCGAGACATAAACGACGAAAGGCGCAAAAGGCCGCCATATTCGACAGCGTTCCAGGTGTCATAGCGGTTTCCATGCTCGATGAGCGCATCTCCCACCGAATAGGCTTCGCCGTTCGAGATGAGTTCGTAGTCGTGGCCCGCTTTGACGCCGATGATCTCCCTGAGTTTCTGCCGCACCGGATGCAGGCAGAGCTCGATATCATGGTTGCCAGTAAGGATGGTGAGGCGATGGCCTCCGCTAAGAAACGCACCGAGAGCTTTGAAGAATTGCAGGTCACGATCGGCGATTGCTTGGAGTTTGGCGCAGGCGGCTTCTTGGCGATAAGTGAACGGCGTCCAATCTCCCGCGAAACCGCCTTCTTGCACTTCCGTTTCGAGCCTCTTCTCCGCCAGAAAATCAACCATGTCTCCGTTGATCACCAGTTCTACTTTTGCGCTACGGCGATTCGCGCTGCGGGTCAACGATTCGACGAATTCGGTCAGTTCATTCACGTGCGTATTGATACGGAATCCGCGGTCTGCCTCGGTTTTGCTGTACTCGCCGCCAAGGTGGAGGTCTGAAATCACATATACTCGGTGATCGACAATTCCGGCCATGACGATTCCCGTCCCTGTTTCATCCGCTCTGCGACACGCGAGGCGCTATCTTATCACCGTACCTAGCAGGGGTGAACTCACGGCATCCAGTTGTGCGAGCCGCCGATTTCTTGGGTCAGCTATTTTTTTTGCGCTTGTTCGGCTGGACTGAACCGAGGTAAGGCGCCGAATGCGGGTGGCAAAAGTTGGAGCGATTCCCGCCCCGATCTCGCAGCCCTGCGGGCGCCCTCCGAGGGCTCGGAAAACTTCCGTCGCAAGGACGAGAAGTTAACTTACCGCACTCCGATCGTTGTCGCGCCGACCAGGTTGGGGATGTTGTTCGCAGCGGGAGGCGAATGTTGCGTCGGGCCTCGTCTATGCGAATCGATCAGCGCCGTCGGGAAATTCACGCCATTCGCCCCCCCGGCCTGGTGAAACTCGCCATCCATCTGTTGCAGCTTCCCTCAGAACGTGCGCCGGTATTCGAGCCTCACGATATCCTCGTACCAGGTTGCGTTGGTGAGCGCTCGCCCGTATCCGACATAGACGGAATTTCTCCTTCCCAATATTGCCCTTGCGCCGAACTTAAGATTGACAATATTGGTGCCGCCCGCATTGACGGAGCACCCCCCTCCGCCAGACGTACAAATCGTTTGGGGGGGAAAAGGATGGGGCGGAGTTTCAAGCCCGCCGAGCACATGCCAGCCGAACATCTCTACCACCGGTGCGAGCTGGATGCGCTCGGTTCTTACCAGCAAATAACTGGGGCCGACGCCGTAGAAAAACACGTCCCCGGCGAAGTTGCGGAGGGTCTGTGTCCCCAGCTGTTCCCCTTTCGAGCCGCCAATCGGATGCCAGTCACCAATTTGCGATTCGAGGGTCCAACGATCGGAAAGCTTCTGGTAATACAATAGCGACGGCTCAAAGCTGTAATGATCGGTGCCTAGCGCCTCCGATCCCTTCCCCGAAGGAAAGTAGCCTCGGACCTGCAGCGTCAAGCGCCGGTTCGCGTCGGCGGCGAGGGCCAACTTCACTCCGGCTTGGACGTCACTCAGTCCCCACCGGGTGCGCGTGCTAGGAATTTCGGGCGGCGTCGTGTTCGGGTTGAACGAACCCGCCAGGAAGTGCCCGGGTTGCGGCTCGATCCAGCGGGCCGGGAGTTCCGCGAACATCGAAAACCGTCGCACCGGAGCATATTCAGCTTGAAGGTATGCTTGTTGGAAGTTGATATCCTTCGATGCGCCCGGGAAATTGGGCCCCGGCGCGCCGGGAACGTTCGTGCAGCCGCACTGCGGGTAGAAAAACTCCGCACGATCCGGAACGCTGTCCTGGAAGCTGGCGTCGAAGCGAACCCGAACCTGGGTGGCAACGGTCGAGTCATCGATGTAGCCGACCATGCTCAAGGGAATGTTGGGTCTGGGCTCGGTTCGAGGCTTGGCAGATTTGTGCGGTTTGGCAGTTCCTTGGGGCTGCGGATTCCCATTTGGTCCGGAACTCGGCTCGGGGTCGTCAGTCATTGGGGCGGGGACCAGGGGACCGGCAACGGCCACGTCAATCGGCTCGGTTTCAGGAACGGACCGCTTTTCTTGCCCCGGCGTACTGCGAGGGGCCAGAGCCAAGAACACCAGCAAGCATCGCGAGAAAATCGCTCCACGATTCATTTCCCCGAATCCTCGCTTGCCAGAGCTCGTTGCAAGGACTCATAGGTTTTCAGAAGCCGCGTTCGATCTGGCTCGACCAGATCCGGCAGGACGTGTCCCAGGCTCTTGATCGCCAACACTGCGGCGCCGCGATTGCTATCGGAAAGATATGTCTGTGCCAGGCTGGCGTACTCGTCTCCCATCGCTTGGTACAGCACGTGAAATTCCGGATGATCCGATCGATCCAGGTGTAGATAAAGCATGTGCGCTTCCGCGCGCTGTCTCTCCAAAAACGGAGGTGGCGTTGCCAGCTGCTCAATGCTGTCGAGTGCCGCATCGTTCTCCTGCCTGGCCCTGGGCACGTCGCCCGTTTGCAGTGCCAGAAAGGACAGGTTGTTTTGAAACACCTCGAGTTCCTCCCGATATCCCCAATTGTCGGGATAGACCTTCACCAGCTGTCGTTGATTCTGAATGGCGCGCTGGGCGAGTTCCTGCGCCGCCCGCAACTGGTTTTCACGGCTGAGCAGCGCGCTCAGATTGTTGTAGGCGAGGATTGAGTCGTGCAGCGCCGGGTTCTCGTTTTCCGCCGGCTGTAACATCGGCCAGCGGCTCGAGCAGGCGGATCGCCTCGCGGAAATCCGATTCGGCTTCTTTGGCATCGTTTTCATCCGAGCGCAGGATGCCGCGGTTGTCATACGTGCGAGCCAGCTCCTGTTGATACTGCGCATTGCGTGGCGCCTCGGTGTGCAGCTGTTGCTGCAGGCGGAGAGCCTGGTCATACTCGGCGCCCGCCTGCGTCCGCAGGCCCGGCGCGTTCGGCGTCTCTTCTGCCCCCGCCATCCACGTTTCGCCGAGCCAGTTGTGGGCATAAGCCAGTGCCCGGCGATGCTCGGCATTGCCTGGATTCTCGCGCAAGAGTTCCTCAAGTCCTCTGACCGCCGCTCGGTATTGTTCCACCGCGGCTTCCCGTTGTCCCAACAAACGATCAATGTCGCCGAGCTTCGAATGCACGAGGGCGCTTTCCGCGCGGAACTCGACGTCATTTTTGCTCGGTTTGGCCAGAAAGTTGGAATAGAAATCCTGGGCTTTGAGCAAAAGCTCTTGCCGGAACTGCTCGAGTTGCGGCGCATCCGGCGCGTCGCGCGCCTGCTGGCGGCCGGCCGATGACAAGCTCTCGTCAACAGCCCTTTTGGCCAACTCCAGGTTGGCCGAGGCGATGTTTCTCTGGCGCACGGCCTTTGTTGCTTGCAGCCGGGCCATGACGGCGCTGGCGATGATCATCAGAACCGCCGCAGCGCTCAGGCTGTAAAGCGCTCGGCGATGGCGTTCTCGTTTCCGTTGCTGTTTACGGCTCGCTTCCAGGAATTTCTCTTCCTTCTCGGTCAGCGCTCGCATGCCCGGTGCGCCGGCCTCCACCGCCTTGAGCAAACCCTCATCCAGCAACCCCGATTCGCTGCCCTCGTTCCAGTCGGCAATCCGGCTCTCCAAAATCCGGCGCGCCCGCTGCCCCGGATTTTCCGAAGCTTCCAGCCGGTCCCGTACAATCGGCGCGATGGTGTCGTGACAGAGTCGAGTCGAGTGCTGCTCGTTATCACGCGAGGTGTCGCTCAACAGGAACAAATTTTGCATCTCTTGGACGCCGGCGGGAATCTCGCCAGCGCGGTGCCGATAGGTTGTCAGCAACTCTTGGGCGCTGCGCTCCTGTGCCGTTCGCAACGGCGTGGTATGAAACGCCAGCACGTCCAGCGCCAACCCGGACTCCACCCATTCTGCTTTCGTCACTCGAAGCGTTTCGAGTTGCTGATCTAAAAAGTCGGCGAGCAGCAACCCTTTTTTTTTCAGCGCCAGGTATCCGTCCCAGGTCATGGAGGGCGCGCTGCGGGACTCACTGACTGCCTGCCGCCACAGCTTGGTCAGTAAAATCTGCAGCGTCGGTGCAATCGGCGAATGCGGATCGGCGAGCAAATCGCTGGCGATGGTGTTTGCCAGTTCCGGCTCGATGGTCAGACCGTAAAATCGCCTCAACCGTTCGGTTTGCGTCAAGCCGGTAATCGCCTCGATGATTGCCGCGCGGTCCAGCCCTTCCAGAAACACCTTCCCGTACATGAGGCGGTTTGCCTCGATCTGTTTCTGGATCTCTGGGAACCACTCTTTGCGGAACGACAGCACCAATCGGCCGCGAGGGGGAGACGCTCGCGCGAACATTGTCGCGATTTCCTCGGCAAACTGCTCCCATTCGTTCGGACGCTCCGCCCGCGGATGCGTGTACACTTCTTCGAGCTGGTCGAAGAAAACCATCAGTGGCTTGCCGCCGCGCTTTTCTGCCTCAATCCATGCCTGGCTGAGCGAACCGGCCGATTCGCCGCGTTCGCTTCCGATCCGATTCAGGTTGTCTCGAAGAGTGTCTAGAAGCGTGCTTCGCGGATCGCGGCGCAAGTAGCAGGTTTGGTGTTCCCACTCTAGTCGCGGAAGCAGGCCGGCATCGAGAAAGGAGGACTTGCCAACGCCCGCCTGACCGTACAGCAGGACCACCGTCGCCGCGCTTTCCTCGGTCAGACAGTCGTACATTTGCCGGATTTCGCGGTTGCGGCCAAAAAATATTTCGGCCTCTTTAGCGGTAAAACGGGCCAAGTGCCGAAAGGGCTCCGCGGGGAGGGGTTGGTGCGCCAAACCCGGTAAACCGAAGCACGGGTCCGGAAGCGGCAGGAGCTTCCCTGTTTTCTCCAATACCGAGGAGATCGGACACGCATAGAGCGTCCCCGCCACGGTCTGGAAATGCTCCTCCATCAGAGAAAAGCGCAGCAACCCCACCACCGCCTGTCGAGGGCCGCTCCTCACCAGCACGGGCCCACCGGAAAGACCTCGGACTCGAGCTCCTTGTCCCGCTGCCGCTTCTTCGGTGAATAGTTGGATCGCCCGATTTCCTTCCAGTGTCCCCAGGCGGTTTGCAATCCGCCCCCTCATGACCATGCCGTCGACGGATTCAGCTTCCGGGAACCCATACGTTTCCCATTCCACGCCTTCCTCGCGCAACTCGGCTACGGCCAGCGGGCGCGGGCTGTTCCCTGCAGATATGGGCACCTCGCAATGCAATAGCGCCCAGTCTCCTGCGCGATCCCAGTGGTTCTGATCTATAACTGCTTTGGTACGGAGGTTCGGAAAGGATAAGACAATTTCACCGGGATAAGGGGTTAGCAGCTCCTTGGTCCGATCGGCTACGACATGTAGGGCCGTCAGCGCCAAGCCATCGGCCACCAGGAAACCCGTTCCCCGGCTGAGGATGCGCTGGTTCTCGATGACTTCGATGCGTGCTATGGCGTTCCGAACGCTGGCTTCCATATGGCAGTTTTCCTTTCCGCGCGACGGTCGGGCAGAGGCTGCCAGCGCTCTGGTGCGTCCTTCCAGGTCATTCGGGCCGCGCGAGGATCATACATCGATCCGAGCAGGCCGTTCGCACGGAAATGTCGAAGCGCCGCCGATGGCTGAATTCTGGCTTTCTTCCGAGGGGCCCACGAGTTGTTGCCGTCGCATTCGTCGCCTAAGACAGATCCCTGCACGTTAGGCTCGACCTTTCCAGCAATGGCGCTCGGTCTGCCCATTCGCTGAATCGGATGGCGAACGGCCTACGCGAGGCTTGCTTGCGGCAAACGGGTAAAAAGACCTTACCCTTCCTCGATTGGCCAACGGGAGTTCAGGTCATCCGAATCGCGAGTCGTGCGCAAATCTTGTGCTATCGTTGGCCCAATTCCCCCGCATTCGTGATCGCGAGCGGTAGGGGCAGCCATCGTTGGGCATTGGCGTGGTCGACTACAACTTCCGGCAGGAGAACACCGTGCAACGACTGGCAAACAATATCGCGGAAATCAAGAACCACTACACCGTCGTAGTGGTTGGCTCCGGTTACGGCGCCAGCATTGCCGCATCCAGAATGGCCCGGGCCCAGCAGAAAGTATGTGTGCTGGAACGGGGCAAGGAGTGGCTTCCTGGGGAATATCCGCGCACCCCGCTGCAGGCAGCCAAGGAAATGCAAGTCGATTTTCCCGAAGAGCACGTCGGAGATCGCAGGGCTATTTACGATTTTCGCGTGAACCGCGACATTTCCGTGTTCCTGGGCTGCGGATTGGGCGGGACTTCACTGGTGAACGCCAATGTTTCGTTGCGAGCCGATCCTCGCGTCTTTCAGGACCAGCGCTGGCCGCTTGCCATCCGTTCGGAAGCCACTCAAATGGCCGGCGGCGATGGCAGCCGATGTTCTGCTGTCCAAAGGCTATCACTGTGCCGAGGAGATGCTGAAGCCAACCCCCTATCCCGATACATTTCCGGCGCTGCCCAAGCTTGCGGCGCTCGAACGATCAGCCAAAGAACTGGGGGCCAAGATCTATCGTCCCCCTATCAATGTGACCTTCGAGGAAAAAACCAACCATGTGGGAGTGGAGCAACACCCCTGCAAATTGTGCGGCGATTGCGTGACCGGGTGCAATCATGGGGCCAAAAACACCTTGCTGATGAACTATCTGCCAGACGCCAAAAACCACGGTGCCGAAATCTTCACCCAAGTTGGGGTCCGGCACTTGGAGCATAAGGGAGGACGATGGATCGTTCATTACGAACTCTTGGGCAGCGAATCCAAGAAATTCGGTTCAGCGGAACGTTTCGTGACAGCCGATATCGTGATCCTTGGCGCCGGAGCTCTGGGGTCCACCGAAATCCTGCTTCGCTCGTCCCAACATGGCCTTGGCGTTTCTTCGCTTCTCGGCAAGCGCTTTACCGGGAATGGCGATGTCTTGGGATTTGCTTACAACTGTGATTCGGTGATCGACGGTGTAGGTTTTGGATCTCATTCGGAAGAAAATCGGGATCCTGTCGGGCCCTGTATCGCCGGAATTATAGACCTTCGGGATCAACCGGATGTTTCGCAAGGGATGGTAATCGAGGACGGCTCGATTCCCGGAGCCATTAGTGGCGGGCTCCCGCAGGCCCTCGCGAGTGCCCTGCGGTTAGAGCGAACGGCGGGGCGCGAACCGCTGGACTTCGGGGAGCCCGATCTTCCAAAGGCGAGCTCCGCAGCAACGGCTGGCGGGCCAGCCGGCCCCGCGCACCGAGAACTGGAAAGCCTGATTCTTGGCCCATATCACGGAGCCGTTCGCAATACGCAGACATTTCTAGTTATGACTCATGACGACGGCTCGGGTGAGATGAATCTCGAAAATGACCGGCTCCGCATTCGGTGGGATCGAGTCGGCGAGCAGCCCATTTTCGAAAAGGTGAACGGCAGGCTCGAACAGGCCGCCCGGGCGGTCGGCGGCACCTATCTGCGCAATCCAGTTTGGAGCCAATTTCTGCATCACAAGCTGGTCACCGTCCACCCACTGGGCGGCTGCGTCATGGCCGATGATGTAGAACACGGTGTCGTGAACCACAAAGGCCAAGTTTTCAATCCGGGTCAAAAAGACGCAGTGCATCGCGGCCTCTATGTTTGCGATGGTTCGATCGTTCCTTGCCCGCTCGGAGTCAATCCGCTGCTGACCATCTGCGGGCTCGCCGAGCGCGAGTCTGCATTGATTGCCGCGGACCACGGCTGGTCGATCGATTACGCGCTTCCATCCCTCGCGCGGCAAGAGCCTGCTTGCCCTACCGTGGGCATTGAATTTACCGAATGCATGACCGGCCATTTCAGCCTGCAGGTGCAGGATGATTTTCAGCACGGTGCCGAAGTCGGAGAAGCGGAGGGGTGCTCGATCCGGTTCGTCGTCACCATCGCCACCGAAGACGTGCAGGCGTTGATCGACAATCCCAGTCACGAAGCACGAATAAGCGGCATGGTAGAGGCGCCGACGCTTTCGAAAAAGCCTCTGTCCGTGGCTGACGGCACATTCCGCCTGTTTGCGAAGAGTGTCGATGCGGTCGAAACTCGAAACATGATCTATCGCATGCGGCTGGCCAGCGAGGAAGGGCACGAGTACTGGTTGGAGGGATGGAAAGCGGTTCGTGATGACGGGATTTTGAATGTGTGGCGCGACACCACAACTCTGTATGTCACGATTCGCGGAGGCGGCCCACCGCAGCCGATTTTGGGGAAGGGGGTGATGACGATTCACAGCACCGATTTCTTGCGCCAACTTTCCACCATGCGTGCGACCAACGCTGCCAGCGCCCAGGAGCGCCTGCGCGCGCTTAGCCGATTCGGCACCTTTTTCGCGTCCGTTTTGTTCAACACCTACGGTGGTATTTTTGCGCCGCTCAGCTCCGCGGATAGCTTCGAGGCGCCGAGGCAGAAAAGAGCTCTGCGCGTTGGGGCGCCGGAGGTCCATTTTTTCGAAACGGCGGATCGGGCTCAGCTGCGCCTGATCCGCTACCAAGCCGGCGCCAAAGGCCCGGTACTGCTTTCCCATAGTCTGGGCAGCTCCAGCCGTATTTTCTCAATCGATACGATTGACCCGAACTTGCTCGAATTTCTGGCCGCGAACGGTTTTGATGTGTGGCTTCTCGATCATCGCGCCAGCATCGATCTTCCGGTGGCAAAGACGCAATTCACGGCCGACGAAATCGCGCTTTACGATTATCCTGCCGCAGTGAATCAGATTCGCGCCATCACCGGATCCGATTCGATTCAAGTCGTCGCCCACGGTCTTGGGAGCGATGGCCTTTTGCATGGCGATGCTGGCCGGCCTGCAAGGAGTGCGTTCGGCAGTCTGTTCCCAGATGGGGACCGATATTGCCACATCGAAGGCGGCGCGCCTCAAAGCGGGCTTACACGTGCCCGAGCTGTTGGAGCGGCTCGATATCCGCTCGCTCTCTGCCGATGTGACGAACGAGGAGCGCTGGTATCAGAAGCTCTACGATCGGGCCCTGCAGTTTACGTCCTTTGACCACGGCTGCCGCAGCCCGGTGTGCCGCAGAATCAACTTCCTGTACGGGCCGATCTGTCGGCATGAGAATCTCAACGACGCTACTCACGAGGCCCTGGGTGAAATGTTTGGGGTCGCCTGCATGAAGTCATTCGACCATTTGGCGTTGATGGCGCGGGTGGGACATCTGGTCGATGCCAAGGGGCAGGAAACATACATGCCCCATCTGACGCGCCTGGCCATCCCGCTCTGCTTCATCCATGGCGCCGCGAATGAGTGTTATCTCCCCGAGAGTACGCGCCTCACGTTTGACAGGCTCTGCGCCACCAACGGTGGCCACTTCTACAGCCGGCAGGTCATCCCGGGATATGGGCATATCGACGGCATTTTGGGGAAAAACGCGGCCTACGATGTGTACCCCCACATCCTAGCGCACTTGGAGGGCAGCGCCGCCCGAATCTAGGGCGCCGCCGAAGGCGGAAGTCTAGGTTGACGCGGCGCGGCCGAATTTCTCATGCCGCACGCGGGAGAAGCGCACGCCGCGGTCGTGCCGGGGCTTTGCGCGCAGGGAATTCTGGAGAACGCTTGTATCCGCGGCGAAATTGTTCGCCATTGGCAAAAACGTCGAAGGCCAGCTACGGTCGGCCTCCCAACTCCAGCGCGGCATACCATAGCTAACTTCGCGTTACGCTCTACGGCCTCGGTGTTTTTCCAGAAATTGCAGCAAACGAGGGAAAACATCCAAATGATTGTTCTTTCCCATGAAGACATCCTGATGGCCGTAGCCCTCAAAGATGTGCAGCTCGTGGCGTCCTGGAACGAGTTGCTCCATGCGCTGGTGGCAGACAACGTTCGAGTCGACAAAGACGCGATTGTTCCGTCCGGTCATGAATAAAACAGGGGTCGTGATCTCCTTCACATGGTCAAAATAATTGTCGGGCAAGGTCGAATAGCGCGCATCGCGCGGGTCAAATTTCACTGCGGTGTTATTCGCTCGCACCATCCGTCGCACGTGCCGGTAGTAGTGCATCGCCACGCCTCCATAGAGATCACCGCCCCGACGATGGGTTACGTCGTGAAGATTCTCGTGGCTATAGAGGGCCGGCCAGCCCGCGCCCCACATAAGGCTGAGCATGTGGCAAGCCGGCACATCGCATTCGCGATGGAAAAAGGAAACCAACTTCGAAAACATCTTGCCGCGAGTGAGCCCGGGATCCTCGGCCCATCGCGGATTGATATACGGGAATCCGAAGGCGTACTCGATCAGGAACGGAGCGAAGGCCAATTTCACTTTCGACCATGCCGGGACGCGTGGCGTGAGGCTAATGCTGTTGGCAATCAGGCTGGCAATGCCGGTGGTGGCTCCGCCAAAAAGGCTCATCGAAAATGAAACCGCGCCCAGGCAGTGGCAGATCACATGGATCGCGCGATCGCCGACGTGGCGACGCATTTCCGCAATCGCCGCCGGAAAATCGAACAGCGCAATATCATCCATGTTGTAGCGGTTGGGCAGCAGGTTGTACGGATGGCGATTGCTCATCCGAAAGTCAAGCGTCCATACATCGGTAAATGAATGGTCGAGAAGATAGGAAACGAGATTGTAGTGTTCGGGCATGATGAACATGTCCGAGGAAGTAGTTAGGCCGTGGATGATAAGGACGATGTCGTCCGCCGGCTTCCGCAGGAATCGCAACATGCTGAGACCGAGCCCATCGGGAGTGGTGAAGGGATGGGTCCCGATCTCACAGTCGCGCACACCTTCCAGCGTGTAAAGCGGAATTTCGCGCCGAAACGTGCGTTCGAGGCGGAGGGGCGGAAATGTGTGCACGCCATAGACATCCCAGAGATTGCCCAGAAAGAATTTTCCGAACTCAGCAGCGGCCCGCGCGCGGGCGGGGAGGGTCGAGCCGATAACCCGGAGCGTTGTCAGTTGACGGATGAAATCCGTCTTTTCAATGTGAAGTATTCCCATGGCTAGGACCCGCGCAGAAGCGTCGTCCTCCGCTTCGAGGTGCCCTTCGAGCAGCTTGGTATACAGAGTCGATGTGTCCGACCAGACCCGAGCGAGTTCCATTCCTGCGGCGCCCGCGCGGACGGACTTGAAACCGAGCAGCGTCAGCTGGCGCCCGCTCCCATCCTGAAAGTGAAGACAATAAAGCATGCGCCGTTGCCCCGCCGAGGCATCGACGAAAAGGTTGAACCAGCCGCGCTCGACGAAGAGCTTCCCTCCCAAACCGTCGCATTGAATGTACCCGTCGGCGCGGGCAGGATGCGCCGGATCGGACAGGAACGCGGCGACGTCGGGAGTGGCAATGGTTAATCGGAACGTCAGGCGATACGCATCCTGCGACTCGGCACCGGCCTGAAAATCAGCCGCTCCGAGGGCAACGTACCCTTTCATCTCTTCGGTGAATTGGAGTGCCATGGCACCAGAAGGGTCGGACTTCGTTCCTGGCACCGGTGAGGTCGACATGCTGGGCGTTGCCACAAGGCCTCCCTCTGTTTTCGCCTGCCCACATTGCCCGTACCACAAATGCCGAAGACTATCGGACAGTCATCATTGCGTAGAATTGCGGAATGCGCGTTTTCGACCAAGCCTCGGGAAAGATTGAACTTCTCCTGTTTTGCATCCGGCGTTCCGGGTGTCCCCCCCAAAATTCGTGCTCGACGCGAAGACGTCTGCGACCTAGCGGCCTTGGGCGCGCTCCATCTCGGTCGTCCATTGTTCCGCGCTCTTCCGCGGTTCCCCGGTCGCTTGCTGATAGATGCGTACGCATGCGTCGTGCGCTGCGGGAGCCATTGGTCGACCGTCGCCGCATACGAAGACGATTGCTCCTGGTTTCACCAGTTCGACCAGGTCCGCGCGGTCCCGCCAAAGGCGGTCCGGCACAAACCGCCTCCGATGTCTGGGGCTAGCGTGAATGCGGGACGCACGTCTAGGATTCCTTCATAGCTCCAGGCTTCGAGCTCATCTTTGTACAGAGAATCGATGTCGGGTTGATCGCATCCGAAGAACAGCAAGGCATAGACCGCCCAGCTTAAGCCTGAATTCCGAAATTGAATAGCACTGTTTTGCCTTAACTCAGCTAGCTTTCAGTTGGATGAAATAAACGCCGAGGAGGACAAAAGAGTGCGCCAGTAAATCACCGCTCTTGGGGGGCGGGAAGAACGTGGAATTGCGCGCGAGCTAACGATAGACGAAATCAGCAACATCGCATTTCTAAATTTAACAAAGGGGTCCAGGTTCGAGTCCTGGGCGGCTCACCACTACTTAGGAGGGGCATCGGCGCGAGACGGGGTCGTCCTCAGCGATCGTAATGGCCTGACCCTTCCTGGGGACGCCGTACATCTAGCAATCCTCAGGTTTAGAACAACCACTTAATCCGCCGCTATTGCGATCCGTTATCCGGCGGCATCTCGTCCTCCCCCGGCGATGGTTCGCGAAAGGCTCTCCAGCTCGGGAAGAAGCTGGCCGAGATTCACGTCGAGGGATTTCAGCAGAGCGTCGGCTCGCTCTAATTTGCCGGACCGGGCACAGTCCTCGAGCGCGGCAGCCGCGCGGGAAACAGCAGCGGCGCCCAAATTTGCCGACGAGCCTTTCAGATTGTGCGCATGGTGCTCTAGCGCCCACGCGTCCCGGGCTTCAACGGCGCCGCGGATATCGTCCATAATTTTCGGGCATCCCTCTCGAAACAGTTGGGCCATTTCGTCGAACGATTCCCGATGACCGTCCAGCCGGCTGAGCGCGGCTCCTAAGTCAATTGAGCGGCCCGGACCCGCGCCCGCCGAAGTCAGCTCGATTCTTCTAGCAGCGGTTTTGCGGCTGCCGATTTTATCGACCAAAGCCAGTAGTTCCGGAGTGTGGATAGGCTTGGTCAGATATTCGTCCATGCCGGCGGCGATGCACCGTTCCTGGTCTCCCTTCATGGCGTGGGCGGTCATCGCAGCAATCGGGATGTGTTCGCCGGTGGCTTTCTCAGACTCGCGGATGGATCGGGTGGCTTCCCAGCCGTTCATCTCCGGCATCTGAATGTCCATCAACACAAGATCGTAGGAATCCTTCTGGAGTGCCGCGAGTGCTTTCTTGCCGTCCGCAGCGATGGTCACCGCATGCCCCTGCTTCTCGAGAATGCGGAGCACCACCAATTGATTGACCGCGTTATCCTCTACCAGCAGAATCCGCACTTGCGGCCGATTTTCGCGGAGAGAATGGCGGGTCACCAGCGAAGACGGAAGGTCCGTTTCAGGCCGCGTGGCCAAAGCGGTGACCATGGCATCCAGCAGTTCCGACTGCCGAATGGGTTTCGTCAAATAGGCGGACACGCCGAGCTCGCGGCAGCGGACCGCATCGCCCCGCAGGCCGGCGGAGCTCAACATCATCACCGTGACGGGGCCCCACTCGGGGTTGCCCTTGATGGATTGAGCCAAAGCGAATCCGTCCATCTCCGGCATCTGCGCGTCAAGAAGGATGAGCGGAAAACTTCTTCCGAGGCTCTCGTCTTCTCGCAGCGCAACGATCGCTTTAGCCCCGCTGTCCGCCGCCCGGGGATTCATGTGCCAACCTTCGAGCATCTTGACCAGGATTTGGCGGTTAGTGGCGTTATCGTCCACCACCAGCACCCGCAGGCCACGCAGGGTCAGAGGGTCCCGCGGTACTACCACGCGCGCGGGCGCCTTCTGCAACGCAAACCGGGCGGTAAAGTGAAACCGGCTACCCTGGCCAGGCTCGCTTTCCACCCAGATTCGCCCGCCCATTAATCTGACGAGTCGCGAAGAAATTGTGAGCCCCAGCCCGGTGCCGCCATACTTGCGGGTCATCGACCCATCCGCTTGGTTGAAAGCTTCGAAAATAGCCGTTTGCTTTTCAACCGGCACGCCGATGCCGGTGTCCGCCACCGTGAAATGCAGCCAAAGCTGTCCTTCCTTCCGCGATTCCACATTCACGTGCAGCACCACCTCGCCGTGTTCGGTGAACTTGATGGCATTGCCGACCAGATTGACGATGATCTGGCGCAGCCGCCCGGGATCTCCGACCAGCGCGTCCGGAATTTCCGGCCCAATTTCAAACGCCAGTTCGAGTCCTTTCTGGTGCGCCCGAACGCTCAGCGTCTTCATGGTGTTGCCCAGGCTGTCGGCCAAATTGAAATCGATCGTGTCGATTTCCAGTTTTCCGGCCTCGATTTTCGAGTAGTCGAGGATGTCGTTAATCAGGGACAGCAACGAATCTGCCGACATCTTCGCCAGATTCAAATACTCGCGTTGCTCAGGATCGAGTTCGGTGTCCAGGACTAGCTCGGTCATGCCCATGATTCCGTTCATCGGGGTGCGGATCTCGTGGCTCATGTTGGCTAGGAACTCGCTCTTCGCACGGTTCGCCGCTTCCGCCGCCTCCTTGGCTTCGCGCAGCACGTCTCCGGCTCGTTTGTGCTCGGTGATGTCGCGGCCGATGCCGATGATTCCGATCATCCGGCCATGCGGATCGCGCCAAGGAACCTTCGAAGTCAAAAGCCACTTCACATTTCCTTGGGCGTCCACCGCCTTTTCCTCGCGATTAACGATTGGCTGTCCCGATCGAATGATGGCTTGCTCGTCGGAAAAGAAGGCCGCTGCAACTTCTTGCGGAAAATAGTCGTAATCGGTCTTCCCCAGCAAATCGTGGGGATTCGGCACTCCGGCCAGCTCGGCAACGGCGCGGTTAGCCAAAACGAAACGGCTCCCGGTATCCTTCACGTAGATGTAGTCGGGTATGTTATCGATCAACGTGCGTAGCAGCCGGCGCTCTGCCGAGAGCGCCTCTTCCGCCCCCTTGCGCTCGGTGACGTCGCGAAAGCCCCACACCCGGCCCACATTTTTTCCGTTCACACTTTGGGGCTCCGAATGGCGTTCGAACACTCGCCCATCCTTGAGTTCAATCACATCGTCGGTTTTCGCTTTGGAATCGGCGCGCGCCGCCCGCACCTTACTGCTGAATGCCTCGGTGTTCTGCAGTTGAGGCTCGATAAAATCGAGCAGAGACCGCTCATTGCGGCGTTTCAGCATGGCATCCGGAACCGTCCACATCGCTGCGAATTTCTGGTTGTGCGCCACGATTCCGCCAGCCGAGTCGACTACCAGAATTCCATCGGCAGTTGACTCGAGCGTCGCGCGGATCGTTTCCGTGCGCTCCTGAACCCGCCGCTTCAACGCCACCACCCACAGCGTGCCGGCAAGAATTGTCAGAACGCTAATCGCCAGCAACGCAAGAATTCGGCCTGCAGTCCACGCCGAGGGTTCTTGCACCACCACCACATCCCGGGGCGAGCGCAACAAGACTCGAAACGACATCGGCTGTGCGGCTCCTTCTCGCTCGGCGGATAAGAATTTGTCCACTTGTACCGAGCAGACTCCGGTGAGTTGAAGGTCGCTGCCGACCCGCCAGGACGCGAGTTCTTCGGCTTTTACTCCTTTCGGAAGGACGGCAAAGAAAAGCATTCCTCCCGACGACATCACCAGCGTGGGATCCTCCGAGCTCAGATCCTGATTTACCAGCCGGCCCTGGATTTGAACCAGCTTTGCGTCATGATCGCCTTTCATCGCATCTTGCGCGGTGACCGGCGGGGCAGCGATGGTTTGGCCGCTGCCCTGGGGCTTGAATATCGCGTCCTCCAGCATCGCGGAGTACTCACCCATCGCGGGAAAACCGACCGCATCCACCACGTCGCCCAGCTTCAAAGGCGTTTTCTGAACGGTGGGAATGAACAGTCCCTGCGAGCCATCCTGGATGTAGAACCACCGACCAGGCCACTGCAAGGTGACCTGCCCTCGAACTCGAACGCGATGAGCAAACCTAGCGCCCGGAGAGAATCGCATCAAGCTGTTAACCGGGCGTACCGGCAACGCGAAAGGGTCGGCCGGAGCGGGTTCTTCGATGGTCACCTGGGCGAGGGACGGGAAGAGCAAGCGAGCCCCCACCATTTGGCGGTTCTTGGTCCATACCGGGGCCGCGTTGCCACGAATTAATACTCGTGCATCGATCAAGCGAGCGTAATCGGCTCCCGCCTCAACAGGCGTGATTCCGCGGATCACCCCGTCTTCCAAGGCGAGCGTGAGGGTGACGGTGTGGCCCGAGTTCTCGACCGAATGCACCACCGCCTCGACCTCGGTCCATCGCGAGTCATAGACCCCGGTCATTAACTCCCCCAGGCTTCTCCGCGGAGCTTGGGCTGGCAGCTCAGACTGCCCAACGACGTGGACTTCCGATCCTTCGAGGATAGGTGCGTAATTCCCCGGCGCACTGGCGCCGCGCATGTCGACGACCGTGCCTGCCCGGATGGGAAGAATCGGCTGCGGTGGGACCAGGACCGCGATACAGCCGGTGGAGTCACAGATGAAGTAGGCGCCAACCTTGGGACTCGTATAGGGATCGTAATAGGTCACCACGCCGTGCAGGCGAACGGGATAGCCAAGCTTGGCTTGGTCGGTCGACAAGCTGTGCGCCGCGAGGGCCGTGGTCAGGGTGGGTAAGGCTTGGTGCGGAGGGTTGGGTCGTTGCGCAAATGCACTTATCGCGAAAGAAAACACCATCAGCGTGGCGGAAACGGACCGCATGGCATGGGCTGCCGCGTGTTGAATGCGGATAGGACCGACTCCCTTGGTCGAAGGATCCTGCGCCACCCTTATGATTAGGCCGTTCGCGGGTCGCGGGATATCCGGCCCGACAGGTTTCCCATCGGCCACTCCCTGATTTCGTCCGATTCTGCGTGCAGGCGAAGTGGTGCCTGCGGTGGCGATTACCCAATTAGAGTACTGGGGCGGGAAACGGGGGCAATCGACGCCAGATGATGTGCCCTCTATGTCAACATCAATAAGTCTAGCTTTATTAGTTAATGAGTGGGATGGCGACGTGCCGGGATCCGGTCAATACGCCGCCCGCGGCGCGCGGGGCGTACTTTCTCGCCAGGGCGAATATGCGATCCGCCGAATTGGGGTCGGGCGTGATGCGGTCTGGGTTGACTACTTTGCCGCGCTGAACGTGGCCCAGGGATGGGCGTTCATGTCCCGCAGGAGCGGCTTCTGCCAGGAGTACTCGGGGTGCGCGCGCACATGATCGGCCGCCTTGAAATCCAATCCACAAGCATGGCCCGCGGCGGCAACAAAACTCATTTCCGCGGCCAGGCTCGCGTCGGCAGCCTTATTCTGGACCGCGCCAGCAATCCCGAAAGGCGGCTGCCAGGTGCCAGAGCCTCGCGGCGAAAGGTCGATGTGTCCGTCCAGGGTGCGCTCGTCCGGGTCTTCTTTGTTCTCGAAAGTGTCGAAGTGGTCGGCTAGAAAGCGTTGTGCGGCCGACACGTCGATCTTGCCTTTATTCTCGGCCATGAGCTCGTCCCAGCGGGCGTGGCGGGCGTTGGCGCTCAAGCTCATATCCTGGGGGTGGAAGTCAGTCTCTTCGCGAATGAGCTTCTCGTTAATCGGGAAATTCGAACCCACAAAATAACCGTCCTTCTTTCGCTCCAGGGTCACATTCTTTAACCCTAATTCGAGGCGGCCGATTTCGTTCTTCTGGGTATCCGCGATCAGCCAGGCGTTGGCATAACCGCCGTTATTGCCTTCCTCCATGATTCGCGCAAAATCGTCGATGGAAACGGAATACTGCGCCGCTTTACGCGCCCGCACAAATTCCGGAATTGCCGCTGGGTCGTATCCGTAGAAGCCGCCAATCGTAGTCTCGGTAATGACGATCCCCGCCGAGTTCATTACGAAATCATCGGCGCTGTGGATCACACCCGGCAGACCGTCCATGAGCATGCGTTTGCCCTTGGCAGGAACGATATCGAAAATAATGGTCCACCGCTCGCCGTCCAAATAGTTCGTCCAATTATTGTGGGCGATCACCGCCTGGCCGTCGGTGGTATAGCTGCCGGTGGCGACAAACGCGCTGCAATGCTCGGGAACCGCTCGGGATGCCGTGGACTTGACCCCGTGTACCTGGTCGTACTCGGTGACGTAATACGACCATTCTTCTGCGGCATTTAAAGCCACCACATCCCACAAATCCATCTTTACGCCGTGCGCGTTCACGCCGTCGGCGATTCCCTGCAGCTCTTCGCGATACTCCTGCTCGATGTGCGGCCACATCATGTTTTGCGCGGCGTCCCGGAAGAACTGCCAATCTTTCCTACTCGCGTGGGTCTGTTCGAGGATGGTGACTTTGAGCCCGTCTTCAATTTCCGGGGCCAGCAAATAGCCGTTCTGAAATCCGATTTCGTGCGGTGTGCCTTGCAGATGCACGAACGTCCACCCGTTCCTCTCGGGCCGCCGGAAAGCGCCCTTCAACTCGGACTCGGGTGCGCCCGCGCGGAGTGCCGACGCAGATGAGAACGACAAACCGATTCCCGCCAAAACCAGTGCAACCAAAACCACCAACCATCGGCGCATGCTGGACTCCAGTTTTTTTTGGAATTCAAGTGCATTCTAGCACGCAGGCGCACCTTTCCGGGCGGTTCCATCCAGAGGGTCTAATGCGGCAAGGGACGACGAATTTCAGTATCGGGGGAGCATTGCTTTCGGAACATCCGCTAGCCGCGGAGACGCCGCATCGCGGGGAGAGAGAACCGGATCGTCGATGCCCCAAGAGATGTTGAGAGCAGGGTCGTTCCAGATGATGCTGCGTTCATCTTTCGGATCATAGAAATCGCTGCACTTATAGACGAACTGCACTACATCGGACACCACCACAAACCCGTGCGCGAATCCCGCCGGAACGTAAATTTGGTTTAGCTTCTCTGCCGACAGCAAAACGCTGGTCCATTTCCCGAATGTCGGGGAGCCCCATCGAATGTCCACGGCCACATCGAGCGCTTGTCCTTCCACCACCCGGCAGAGCTTCGCCTGGGGATGTTCCAACTGATAATGCAAGCCGCGCAGGGTGCCCTTGGTGGAAAACGACTGATTGTCCTGGACGAAGGAATCCGTAATTCCAATTTCCGCATACTTCTTCTGATGGAAGGACTCCAGGAAAAATCCCCGGGCGTCGGGAAAGACTTGCGGACCCAATTCGCAAACTCCCGGCAGAGATGTCTCCATCCGCTTTAGCAAAGGTGTTTAGTCCCCGGAAGGCCGGCGGTCCGTCGTTCGCCCGACTTGCGGCAGGACGGCGTTGCGGTCTTCATAATACTTCTGGTAGTAGGAGCGGTACTCTCCGCCGCGAACAGCGGCCACCCACGCGGTATTTGTTTTGTACCACTCCACCGTCTGCCGCAGGCCATCCGCCAGAGAAATACGTGGTTTCCAGCCGAGCTCATCGGCGATCTTTCGGGAGTCCAGCGCGTAGCGGCGATCGTGGCCGGGGCGGTCGCTCACATACGATAAAAGGGTCTCGGGCTTGCCCAGCACCCGAAGCAATTCGCGGGCGATGGTCAGGTTCTCTTCGACGTCGTCTCCGCCGATGTTGTAGACCTCACCGATCCGGCCGCGATCGAGAACCGCAAGAATCCCGCGGCAGTTGTCTTCGACGTGCAGCCAGTCTCTTTGTTGTTTTCCGTCGCCATATATCGGCAGCGGCTGGTCGTCCAGCGCATTGGAAATCATCAACGGAAGAAACTTCTCCGGAAATTGAAACGGGCCGTAATTGTTGGATGAACGAGTGATTACCGCCGGGAACCCGTAGGTCCTGACAAAGGAACCCACCAGCAGGTCCGCCCCCGCCTTGGAGGCAGAGTATGGACTGCTCGGCCGCAACAGCGGGTTCTCGTCCGAAAATGTCCCGGGCGTCAGGTCGCCGTACACCTCGTCGGTGGAGATGTGCACGAAACGATCCACCCCCGCTTTGCGCGCCACCTGCAGCATCACCAAGGTTCCGGTGATGTTGGTTTCCACCACCGCCGCAGGCTCGTAAATGCTGCGGTCGACGTGAGATTCGGCTGCGAAGTGCACCACCCGATCGCAACCGCGAATCGCCGCCTCGACCGCCGGGGCGTCGCAAATATCGCCTTTGATAAAGCGGTATTGAGAATGATTGGCGACCGACTCGAGGTTAGCCAAATTTCCCGCGTAGGTCAGTTTGTCGTAATTAACCACCGCGATCTCGGGCCGGTTGGCCAGCACGTGACGAATGAAATTCGAACCGATGAAGCCGGCTCCGCCGGTGACCAGAATTTTCATCGCGCTGCTTTCCCGCGCGGTGATTTTCCCGGCCCGGCTTTTCGCGTCATATTATTGGCCCCGGTCTTGGCCACCAGATTATTGGCCCGCAGTAGAGATTCAAAAGTCCCGGCGTCGGTCCACCATCCGTTCAGCGCGGAATAAGTGAGCTTCCCTTCCTCGATGTAAAAATTGTTGACGTCGGTGATCTCCAGCTCGCCTCGGCCCGAGGGTTTCAGGCGGCGAATCTTCTGGAAGACCGTGTTGTCATAGAGATAGATTCCGACCACCGCATAACTGGACTTAGGGGATTTCGGCTTCTCTTCGATGCTCAGCACATGCCCATCACGCAGTTCCGCCACGCCGAACCGCTGCGCGTCGGTCACTTTCTTCAGCAGGATTTTGGCGCCGTCCTTCTGATGGCGAAAGCTCTCGACCGCATCGCAGATGTTGGTCTCGATGATATTGTCGCCGAGAATGACGCAGATCGGCTGGCCCCCCGCAAAATATTCGGCCAGGCCCAGGGCCGCGGCAATTCCTCCTTCTCCTTCCTGATAGGTGTAGTTCAAATGCTCCAGCCCAAATTCCCGCCCGTTTCCCAGCAGCCGCAGAAAATCCCCGGCGTTCTTGCCTCCGGTGACCAGCAAAATTTCGTCAATACCGGCGTTCACCAGGGTTTCGATGGGATAGTAAATCATCGGCTTATTCAATACCGGCAGCAGATGTTTATTGGTCACCCGCGTTAGCGGGTTCAGCCGGCTTCCCGTTCCCCCTGCCAAAACCACGCCTTTCATGAGACGGCGCGCACCGGTTTTTCACCCTCGATGTTTCGGGGTGAGGTTGGTCCATAGTAGTCAAGCATCAACTTCCTCCCGGTGGGGCTGAACAAGCGGTAGTGGGCCAGACCAAGTTTTTGCAGGCTGCATTTCAAGGTGGTGGCCAGCACGCCGCAACCATACTTGATGCTGCGCGAAAAATTGATCGAAGAAGCCTGGTCAAAGTATTTGGTCGGACAGGAAATTTCACCGATGCGATAGCCAAAGTAAATGCATTGCGCAAGCATCTGGTTGTCGAAAATGAAATCGTCGGAATTTTCGAGAAGCGGCAGGTTCGTCAACACTTCTTTGCTAAACGCTCGGAAGCCGGAGTGATATTCGGACAGTTTGGCGCCGCTGAAAAGATTTTGGAACGCGGTCAGCGCTCGGTTGGCAACATACTTGTAGGCGGGCATACCACCCTTGAGCGCCCCGCCCCCGAGGATGCGGGAACCCAACACCACATCGTAAACATCGTAGGCGATCATGCTGGCCATCGCCGACACCAGGAGCGGTGTGTATTGATAGTCCGGATGCAGCATCACCACGATATCCGCACCGGCGGCCAGCGCTTCGCGATAGCAGGTCTGCTGGTTTCGGCCGTAACCGTAATTTTGACCGTGCTGAAACACGATCAGTCCTAATTTCCCGGCCAGATGCACCGTCTCATCCAAACTGAAATCATCGACCAGGATCTTGTAGTCCACCATCTCCGGGATTTCCCGGACGGTATTCTCCAGCGTTCGGGCCGCGTTGTACGCGGGCATCACCACCGCCACTCGCTTTCCATTCAGCATGGGAATCGCTTCCGCCGCCCACTGCAAATCACTTCGCCCTGGCTCGCTGAACCTATGGGTGTCCGGGTTCCAAGCCCACCACACCAATCGCAGGGGCCAACCCTGTGATTCGGGCTATTCTGGCACTGCTCGAGTCGCGGTTCAATTCCGCTCTTTGAAACGGACTGGCTGGATCCGGTGTCCGGGCCTGGTGCGACTTGACGCTCACCGCACGCTGCCGGTGCCTTAAACAGCTAACCGTCCGCGAACACCGATTGCAGTTGCGCCTTCCAGCCGGGTAATTCCAACCCAAACGTTTCTTGGAGACGGGAATTCGCGAGTACCGAATAAACCGGACGCCGGGCCGGAGTCGGATATTGCGCTGTGGAAATCGGGGTGATGCGGCGAACCGCCAACGGGCGACCGCCGGTGGCATCCGCAAACCAGGCGACGCGCTGTGATGTTCGAATGGCGTTCGCCACAATCTCCTCCGCAAATTCAAACCACGTCGTTTTGCCGCGGGCGGTCATGTGGTAGGTGCCTCCCCATCGGCGGCCAGCCTCCTGGCTGTCTGGCGGAAGTTGCTCCAGCACGCTCACCGTGCCCTTCGCGATTTCGCGGCTCCATGTGGGCGAACCGAACTGGTCGTGCACAATCTTCAATTCCTCGCGCTCGGTCGCCAGGCGCAAGATCGTCAGCAGGAAGTTCCGCCCCCGAGTACCATACACCCACGCGGTCCTAAAGATCAGGTGCGGGAGCCCCACAGCTCGTATCGCTTCTTCCCCGGCCAGTTTGGTCTGCCCGTAAACATTGATTGGATTGGGCAGATCGGTTTCCTGGTACGGGCGGTCTCGCGAGCCATCGAAGACGTAGTCGGTGGAGTAGTGCACCAGAACCGCGCCGATCCTTTTGGCCTCTTCGGCCATCAAAGCGGGAGCATCTACATTAATGATACGAGCCTGCCGTCCGTCCGTTTCCGCTAGATCGACAGCAGTGTATGCCGCGGCGTTGACGATCGCCGTCGGTTGGACCTCACGTATGGCCCGGCGGATCTGATCGGGGCTTGACAGATCGAGCTCATGGCGATCGAAGCCCACCACTTCGCCCAATCGTGGCAGCAAGCGTCGAAGCTCGGCGCCGACTTGCCCGTTTTTTCCGGTGAGCAGAATTCTCGACTTCATAATCCCTAATGGACTGATAGCGGGGCGCTTAGGTTTCTCGCACCCGCGATCGGCGTCATATTCTCACACACGCATCGTCGCGAAAGCATGAAAAGCAGACCCCTCGCGATTTGCGCTCGCCTCAGTTCCCCATTGAGGGTGCGCGCGGTCCGGGCTCAGCATTTCGCGGCACGCGTAAGTAAGTTCGAATATGTCCACCACGGCGCTTCTCGCCACCCAGCACACGCAACCGCATCTTGGTGCCATGCTCGCGAAAACATTATCCTTCGCTAGCGAATCGAGATGCCCGAAATGTGCAAAGTTTTGCTCTCGAAAATTAGCTGCCCGGACTCACTCCTCGCGCGCGCAACTGAAAACACAAGTTGTTAGCATTTCGCCACTACATGTACCAAGTTGGCACCCAATGTGCGAAGTCTCGATTTAAGTGGAGCCGGGTTGCACAGCTCGCAGTTCCTTGACGAAGCCGCTCTACCCATCGGAAAGAAAACTTCAATCAAGTAAAAGCTTTCGGGGGGCCGTTCACGGATAGTTCGAGCTAGCAGGTCTGCGTCCGTGTCTATCTACGTTTCGAGAATCGAAAACTAAAAATTTCGGGGGAGCACCGCCATGAAGATCTCCATCGCCCGTGTATTGCAGCTCGCCCTGGTCGCCGTGTGTTTCCTGGCGCCGGGCCTGGCCCGAGCGCAAGCGCCTGCAACTGACGACACCTTTGCGCCGGTCGGAGGCACAGCTTCCAACGGTGCGTCGACGGTTTTGACCGTCAATTCCACCACCGATGCGTACGTCCGATTCAACATGGGCGGATTCTCTTCGGTCTCTTCCGGCTCCCAAGTCCAGCAGGCCACTCTAAAACTATTTCTGGACACCACCCCCACCGCCGGCAATCTCGAGATCTGCGCGCTGGACACCTCAGTTTCATGGACCGAGAGCACTCTGACCGGAACGCCGTCCACAACCCCCCCGTGCAGCTTGTCGGTCGGCTCGGTATCGATCGCCGTGCAACAGGCCGATGCCTGCACCAGCGGCGCGGCCTGCACTTACGTAGTCGCCGACGTCACCACCATCGTTCAATACTGGTTCAACAATCCTGGCACCAACAACGGATTTGGATTGGTCTCTGATGGCACTTTGGCCGCTTCTTTCGACTCCAAAGAAAATCCCAGCACCAGCCACGATCCGCGGTTAGACATCCTGCTCACCCAAGGCGTGACCGGCCCGACGGGCCCCACCGGCGCAACTGGCGCTACCGGCGTCGCCGGCCCAACTGGCGCTGGCACAGCAGGTGTAACCGGACCCACTGGCGCGACGGGCGCGACCGGTCCAGGAGGCGCAGGTTCAGCGGGTCCAACTGGCCCCACGGGCGCAAACGGTGCAGGCTTGAATTGGATCTCCACGGCATGGTCGAGCGGTACCACTTATAACCTCGACGACGCGTTGTTTTACAACGGATCGTCTTACGTCTCCTTGCAGGGCAGCAATACCGGCAATCAACCGGATATCTCACCCCTGTATTGGTCACTTTTGGCGCAACAAGGCGCCGCCGGCGTGACTGGCCCCGCGGGCACACCCGGTGCTCCTGGCGCCAACGGCTCGAATGGCTCGAATGGTTCGACCGGACCCGCCGGCCCCACGGGGCCGACCGGCACATCTGGCGCGGTGGGAGTTCTCTCTGGAACGCTCTCCGGCAACAGCAGCGGAACCGTCGGATTCGGCACCTACACCGGCTACGCAGTTAGCACTACCGCTGCATATAGCAGCGTAGTCGGTCCTTTGGTCCCGGCAACCGGCGCTGCAGGCTTCACCGCGGCGGCGGTTGCAGCTCCCCAGACGGGTGTCGCGACAAATCTCTTCGTGCAATTGACCGGCACGACTGTCGCTTCCGGAACAACACTGACGTTCACCCTCGTCGGCGCAACCGGGCCGACCGGAACGATATCGTCGACCGGTTTGACTTGTAACGTAGTCGGTCCGGCCACCACTTGCAGCGACATCGTGCACACACCCACGATCAATGCGGGCCAGTACATTGCGATGTCCATCCAAAAGACCGTCGGCACTGGCACTACGACGATATTCGGTTCGTGGGAAATGCAGGGCCCGGTTGGAATCGCGGCTGGACCCACCGGCCCCGTCGGTGCAACTGGTCCGGCCGGCCCAAGCGGCTCCGCCGCGACCATCGCAGTCGGTACCACCACAACCGGCGCAGCGGGATCCACTGCTTCGGTGACCAATTCCGGTTCGACCTCGGCGGCCACATTTAACTTCGTAATCCCGCAAGGGGTAACCGGCCCCACCGGGCCCAGCGGCGGACCAATAGGTCCTACTGGCCCCGTCGGAGCGACCGGAGGCACGGGCGCCACTGGAGCGACAGGATCAACTGGAGCAACCGGAGCGACCGGAGCCGCCGGAACGCCTTATGCAGGCAACAGCAACGGCCAACCGGTATTCTCGAACCCAGCCGCGACCTGGTTCAGTTCGGTTTCGGGACCATGCACGCCGAGCGTGAACACCTGCGAGACAACCGTGAACGCTGCGGGGACGGTTTCCACTTTGAATGTTACGCTATCCGCCGCCACCAGCTTTGCCGACGGCACGATAACCTTCACCATTACTCACGGCACTGGCGGCAACCCTGACGTCACTACGGGCCTCACTTGCACGGTTGCCGCTGGAAGTAGCACTTGCGCGGACAACCTGCATACCATCACTGGGCTCCAGGTGGGAGACACTCTCGGAATTCAGATGACCCCCAGCGCCTCGCACACCCAAACTATGACCGGCTCGTGGACGATTATCGTTCCCTACGCCGGCTCGCAAGGTCCGACCGGTGCGCAGGGCGTTCAGGGTCCCTCTGGCCCCACTGGCCCGGCGGGTCCAACGGGCGCGCCCGGCATGGTCTGGGACAGCACGTGGAATAGCTCGACCTCTTATTCGATCAATCAGGTCGTCCAATTCGGCGGATCGTCGTATATCTCTCTCGCCAATCTGAACCAGGGCAATACCCCTTCACCGTCCAGCACCAAGTGGGCTTTGGTTTCTGCCTCCGGTGCTACCGGTGCCACCGGAACGAGCTTCAATTTCCGCGGCGCTTACTCCGGATCCACAACCTACAACGCAAATGACGTGGTCACCGAAGCTGGATCGACCTACGTAGCGATAATTGCCAATTCCGGCATCGACCCGGCCACTAACTCCGCCGCTGGTACTAATGGCGTCGGCACCACCTGGGCCCTGATGGCCCAGCTCGGAGCCTCCGGCGCGACCGGAACTCCTGGTGCCCCGGGTGCAACCGGCGCGACCGGAACGCCGGGCACTGACGGAACCAACGGCGTGACCGGTGCTACTGGCGCAACGGGCGCGACCGGCGTGAACTGGCGCGGTACGTGGGTCAGCGGCACCTCCTACAATCTGAACGACGCCGTTTTCGACCAGACCAACGGCTCCACCTACATCGACATTACCGGCAGCCCCACCGCCAATACGTCGTCCCCGGAAACTGATCCGACCGACTGGTCTCTGTTGGCCCAGGCCGGTGCGGCTGGTGCCTCCGGAACTCCGGGAGCACCCGGAGCCCCGGGTGCAACCGGCGCGACCGGTGCACCAGGCACTGACGGAACTAACGGCGTGACCGGAGCCACTGGCGCAACGGGCGCGACCGGCGTCAACTGGCGCGGTACGTGGGTCAGCGGCACCTCCTACAATCTGAACGACGCCGTTTTCGATCAAACCAACGGCTCCACCTACATCGACATTACCGGTAGCCCCACCGCCAATACTTCGTCCCCGGAGACCGATCCGACCGACTGGTCTCTGTTGGCCCAGGCCGGTGCGGCTGGTGCCTCCGGAACTCCGGGAGCACCCGGAGCCCCAGGTGCCACCGGCGCGACCGGCGCACCAGGCACTGACGGAACTAACGGCGTGACCGGTGCTACTGGCGCAACGGGCGCCACCGGCGTCAACTGGCGCGGTACGTGGGTCAGCGGCACCTCCTACAATCTGAACGACGCCGTTTTCGATCAAACCAACGGCTCCACCTACATCGACATTACCGGCAGCCCCACCGCCAATACGTCGTCCCCGGAGACCGATCCGACCGACTGGTCTCTGTTGGCCCAGGCCGGTGCGGCTGGTGCCTCCGGAACTCCGGGAGCACCCGGAGCCCCGGGTGCAACCGGCGCGACTGGTGCACCAGGCACTGACGGAACCAACGGCGTGACCGGTGCTACTGGCGCAACGGGCGCCACCGGCGTCAACTGGCGCGGTACGTGGGTCAGCGGCACCTCCTACAATCTGAACGACGCCGTTTTCGATCAGACCAATGGCTCCACCTACATCGACATTACCGGCAGCCCCACCGCCAATACGTCGTCCCCGGAAACCGATCCGACCGACTGGTCTTTGTTGGCCCAGGCCGGCGCAGCCGGTGCAACCGGAGCGAGCGGCACCAACGGCGCAACCGGTGCAGCGGGCGCAACTGGTCCGACCGGTCCTAGCGGTGCAGTAGGCGCAACGGGCGCAACCGGAGCGAGCGGCACCAACGGCGCAACCGGTGCAGCGGGTGCAACTGGTCCGACCGGTCCTAGTGGTGCAGTAGGCGCAACCGGTCCAGCGGGTCCTAGCGGTACACCAGGCGCGACAGGTTCCGCTGGTCCCAGCGGTGTAGCAGGCGCAACAGGTCCAGCTGGCGCAGTGGGTGCAACAGGCGCAACCGGTCCAGCTGGAGCAAATGGTGTCACCGGCCCGCAAGGCGTGCCAGGTCAGAATGGTTCGAACGGTGCCAACGGAGCCAACGGCGCCAACGGCGCGAATGGTGCCACCGGAGCAACCGGCCCTGCGGGCCCCAGCGGAGCAACGGGACCCACCGGGCTGATCTGGCAGGGCACGTGGTCCGCTGGCAGCACCTACCAAGCCAACGCCGCGGTGGGCTACCTAGGCTCGTCATACATATCGCAGGTGAATAACAACACGGGAAACCAACCCAACTCGAGCACTGACTGGGCGCTACTGTCGCAAGCAGGGGCAACTGGCGCAACAGGTCCAACCGGACCGGGTACCGCTGGCGCAACGGGTCCGACCGGAGCGAACGGCGCAACCGGAGCTACCGGTGCGCCCGGTGCCACGGGTACAGGTACGACCGGTGCTACGGGTCCAACCGGACCGGCCGGCGCAACGGGTCCCACCGGCGCGGGTACAACTGGAGCCACGGGTCCAACCGGACCGGCTGGCACAGCAGGTGCGAAGGGTTCAACCGGAGCCACCGGCGCCACGGGTGCCGGTACGACAGGGGCAACGGGTGCAACCGGGCCGGCCGGCGCAACGGGTACCACTGGTGCCGGCACGACTGGAGCCACCGGGCCAGCCGGACCCGCTGGTGCAGCCGGTGCGAAGGGCGCTACCGGAGCAACCGGTCCCACGGGCGCGGGTACCACTGGAGCCACGGGTCCAGCCGGAGCGGCTGGTGCGAAGGGTGCCACCGGTGCAACCGGTCCGACGGGTGCTGGCACCGGAGCAACGGGTCCAACCGGACCGGCCGGTGCGAAGGGCGCCACCGGTGCAACCGGAGCCACAGGTGCAACGGGTGCCACGGGCGTGGGAATACAAGGCCCAACCGGCGGAGCGATCCTGCCCGCACATGCGTTCTTGGCGACGTCCCAAACTACAACCTCAATCACCTACGCTAACCTGGCAACCACCGGCCCGAGCGTGACGGTAACCGTCTCTTCAACCGGGACGGCGGTGGTCACTGTCACCGGTCTGGAGAGTGCATCGGTCAGCACCGCCTCTTGCTTCATGAGCTTCGCGGTATCCGGAGCGACTATTGTTCCCGCCTCCGATACGCAGGCCGTAATGCAGACCGGTGCCCAGCAGCAGGGCAGCGCAACCTCCGTGGTGACTGGGCTGAAAGCGGGAAGCAACACCTTCACCGCGGAGTATCGCAGCAGCAGCTCTGCCAACACTTGCCACTTCTCCAACCGAGCCCTGATCGTTACTCCTTACTAACCGAGGGGTAGCGCAGGACGAACCCAAAATGCCGTGAGCGGCGGGCCGAAAGGCCCGCCGCTTCCATTTTGAGGGCCTTTCCAACTGGAAACGGTCCGCCGGCAACCAGCAGCTCGCCGCAGGTTAACTAGCCTCGTAATACCGCAGCCCCCTCGGAAAACTCGGATCGATCGCGATCCCCGCAGCGGCCCTCTGCCCCGCTTCTCGCACTTGAATTCGGCAAGTCCTCTTGCCCAGCTCGCGAAAATTCGTCGGCGCAACGACCTCAAACTATACGATCGCAGCGCCAAGCTTTCGTTACTGTTATTACTTTACAGTTAAGTAACCGATTGATAGTATATAATACAGTGAGTGAAACGCGTTTCCATATTAGGATGCCGAAGCCACGGAAAAGGGAAATCGCACCATAGAATAAAGGATCAGTGAACGGCCGCCGCCACAGCCATCTTCGCAGCGCTGGGCCGCGACCGATCGCGCTCACGCCAATGAAAATTTTCCGCCACGAAGAACAAAAAGACGAAAATCGAACCATAGAGTAATAGATCAGCTCGCGCACATGGACGGACATCGATCAATCCGCTGCGTCACAACTGCGATCGCAGTATTTCGCGGTGTTTTCGATGGTCAAAAATTGTCGTTCACCTCGCGTAAAGCGATTTCCAGCGGCAGCTAAACTCTCACGCATTCGGTCAAGTGCCCGAATTGTGCAAACGTTTTACCCTGCGAACCCGCCGTTCGACTCCCTTGCCCTCGCGTCCGCCTGAAAATACAGCCGCTTAGCAATAGCCCCCGAGTGCGCCCAGTTGGCACCTCATGTGCGAGGGTACACGCACCAAGTAGAGCCGCACTACAGCTACCGGGTTTGTGTCCGAGCCCCTCTACGTGTCTAAAGTCTAAGAATTTGGGAGAGTCCAGCCATGAAGATTTCCATCAAGCGTGTACTGCAGCTCGCCCTGGTCGCCGCGTGTTTCCTGGCGCCGGGTCTGGCCCGAGCGCAAGCGCCTGCTAGTGACGACACGTTCGCACCGCTGGGAGGCACCGCTTCGAATGGTGCTTCCACGGTCCTGACCGTCAATTCCACGACGGATGCGTACATCAAATTCAACATGGGCGGATTCTCTACGCTCTCTTCCGGCTCCCAAGTCCAGCAGGCCACTCTTAAACTATTTCTGGACACCACCCCCACCGCCGGCAATCTCGAGATCTGCGCGCTGGACACCTCAGTTTCATGGACGGAGAGCACCCTGACGGGAACGCCGTCCACGACTCCCCCGTGCAGCTTGTCGGTCGGCTCGGTATCGATCGCCGTGCAACAGGCCGATGCCTGCACCAGCGGCGCCGCTTGCACTTACGTGGTCGCCGACGTCACCACCATCGTCCAATACTGGATCAACAATCCTGGCACCAACAACGGATTTGGATTGGTCTCTGACGGCACTTTGGCCGCTTCGTTCGACTCCAAGGAAAATCCCAGCACCAGCCACGATCCGCGGTTAGACATCCTGCTCACCCAAGGCGTGACCGGCGCAACGGGTGCAACCGGCCCGGCCGGTGCGGCTGGGGCCACCGGCGCAACCGGCGCTTCTGGATCGAACGGTGTGAATGGCGCGCCCGGTGCGACTGGCGCAACGGGTGCGACTGGCACCGGCATCAATTGGAATGCCGCGCCATGGTCCTCCGCTACCACCTACAACCTGAATGACGCAGTGTTCTACAACGGATCGTCTTACGTCTCTTTGCAGGGCAGCAACACCAACAACGAACCCGACACCTCCGCTTCTTACTGGACGCTATTGGCGCAACAGGGCGCCGCTGGTGTAACTGGTGCGACGGGTCCTGCTGGCCCGACAGGAGCCGGCACCACCGGGGCGACCGGCGCAACCGGCCCGGCTGGTTCGAATGGATCGAACGGTGCGACTGGACCGGCTGGTTCGAACGGATCGAACGGCGCTACTGGCGCGACTGGACCGGCTGGTTCGAACGGATCGAACGGTGCCACCGGCGCAACCGGCCAGGGCTTCAACTTTCGCGGAGCCTGGACCGCAAGTACTGCCTACAATCCCTACGACGTGGTAACGAACGGTGGTCAGACCTACGAAACCGCCGTTGCGTTCACTTCCGGGTTGACTTTCGCCGCCGACGGCAGCAACTGGACTCTATGGTCCGCCAAAGGCGCGACTGGCTCGACCGGACCGAGTGGATCGACCGGCGCGACCGGTGCGACCGGCTCGAACGGTACCGCCGGAACAGCTGGAGCGACCGGACCGACAGGAACGGCCGGCCCGACCGGTTCGACTGGACTCTCGAGTTGGCCCGGCGTACTGAATGGAAGCAGCGATTATGCGGCCGTTAACGGCAGCACCACCCAGCAATACAGCAGCGTGATCCAGCCGCTGACCCCCACGACCACCGCTGCGAATGCGACCGTTACCATACCCACAACCGGCACCGCCACTAACTTGTATGTATCTCTCAATCCAACGGCCTACACCCTCTTTAACGATACCACCGCTCCATTGACCACGACTGCAACTCTGACCTTTACTTTGTACATGAACGGAGTTGCCCAAGCCCTGACCTGCACCGTTACCGCAGGAACCACGGGATGCCAAGACCTAACCCACACAGTTACAGTCCCTGCCAACGCAACAATCGAAATGGGGGTCAAGTCGTCCGCGACGGTGACAGCGGCGAATGGCGTAGGCGCGTCTTGGACCATGCAAGGCCCACTCGGAATTCCTGTAGGCCCGACCGGAGCTACGGGCCCAACCGGGCCGACTGGCGTGGGCGCAACCGGCCCGACCGGCCCGACGGGATTGACCGGCTCGACCGGCGCGACTGGACCCAGCGGTGGACCAGTAGGTCCGACCGGAGCAGTGGGCGCGACTGGTCCGACTGGCCCAACCGGCTTGACTGGTGCTACAGGAGCGACCGGACCGCAAGGCGCGACTGGCTCGGTCGGGGCGACGGGCTCAGTCGGAGCGACTGGAACCGCTGCCACCGTAGCGGTGGGCACTACCACGACGGGCTTGGTCGGCGCCACCGCGTCGGTAACGAATTCCGGCACGTCGTCGGCGGCGGTGTTTAACTTCACCATTCCGCGCGGTCCAACCGGAAGCGTGGGCACCACTCTCCAGGGCAGCAGCAACGGAGGATCAGTATATCCTCCGAATAGTACGACGACTTGGTTTAGCTCGATTTCGAGCTCCTGCACTCCAAGCACGGCCACGTGTGATTCAACTGTTCCGTCCGGTGGAACAGTGCAGGGATTTGTCGTCTCCTTGTCAGGTGACGCTCCCGCGAATACCCTAACGTTCACCATCACCCACAACGACGCTGCGACCGCAATCAGCTGCACGATTGGCGTTCTGACGGGAGCCTGCCAAGACACCACGGATTCGATCACGGTGTCTGCCGGCGATACGTTGGGAGTTCAAATTACGCGCAACGCTGGCACTTCATCTCAGACAACTTCCGGATTCTGGTCCATCAACGTTCCATTCACCGGTGTGCTTGGGCCCACCGGCCCCGCTGGCGTTCAGGGTCCGTCTGGGCCCACTGGTCCGGCGGGTCCGACGGGCGCGCCCGGCATGGTCTGGGACAGCACGTGGAACAGTGGAACCTCCTATTCGATTAACCAGGTTGTATCGTACGGCGGATCGTCGTATATCTCGCTGGCCAACCTGAACCAGGGAAATACCCCTTCACCGTCCAGCGTCAAGTGGGCTTTGGTTTCCGCTAGCGGCGCAACCGGCGCGACTGGTTCGGGCTTCAATTTCCGCGGCTCATATTCCGGATCCAACACGTACAACCTGAACGACGTCGTTACCGAAGGTGGGTCGACCTACGTCGCTTTGATCGCCGTCTCGGGTATCGACCCGGCCACCAACTCCGCCGCTGGCACGAATGGCGTTGGCACTGCCTGGGCGTTGATGGCTCAGCTAGGAGCTACAGGCGCGACCGGCACTGCGGGAGCCACAGGTTCAGCCGGAGCAACCGGAGCAACTGGCCCGGCTGGCCCCACTGGAGTGGGTACAACCGGAGCGACCGGCCCAGCTGGCGCGACTGGCTCAAACGGCTTGAACGGTGCGACAGGCGCGACTGGCGCGACTGGTGCTACCGGTGCAGGCACGAACTACATCTTCAGCGGAGCATATCAGAACGGAAACACCTACCAGGCATTTGACGTTGTCACCGAGAACGGATCCAGCTACGTTGCAACCACCACCACCAGCGAAGACCCGGCCGCTTCCGTCCTGGCTAACGACGGTGCATGGCAGTTACAGGCGATGGTCGGCGCAACTGGCGCGACTGGCCCCGCCGGCGCAACTGGAGTCGGCACGGCAGGTGCGACTGGCGCAACTGGTGCGAATGGCGCGACCGGTGCCAACGGCATCGACGGCTCGGCCGGTGCAACAGGTGCGGCCGGCGCAACTGGCGCCACCGGTGCGACTGGCACGGGCATCAATTGGAATTCCGCGCCATGGTCCTCGGGTACCACCTATAACCTGGACGATGCAGTCTTCTACAACGGATCGTCTTACGTCTCCCTGCAGGGCAGCAACACCAACAACGAACCCGACACCTCCGCCACTTACTGGACGCTCTTGGCGCAGCAAGGTGCAGCTGGTGCTACCGGTGCCAACGGAGCGACTGGCGCCACCGGAGCGACTGGAGTGGGTACGAGCGGCGCAACTGGAGCGACCGGTGCTAACGGAGCAGCTGGTGCTACCGGAGCAACCGGTGCTAACGGCATCGATGGCTCGGCCGGTGCAACGGGTGCGACCGGCGCAACCGGTGCCACTGGTGCGGGCTTGAATTGGATCTCTACGCCATGGTCCAGCGGTACCACCTATAACCAGGACGACGCGCTGTTCTACAACGGATCGTCCTACGTCTCATTGCAGGGCAGCAACACTGGCAATCAACCGGACATCTCGGCCGCTTACTGGTCACTACTGGCGCAGCAAGGTGCGGCTGGTGTGACCGGCGCAACTGGTGCGGCTGGCGCGACCGGTGCCACTGGTGTCGGTACGGCTGGTGCAACTGGCGCGACCGGCGCAACCGGTGCCAACGGAGCGACTGGCGCGACCGGAGCGACTGGAGTGGGTACGACCGGCGCAACTGGAGCGACCGGTGCTAATGGAGCAGCTGGTGCTACCGGAGCAACCGGTGCTAACGGCATCGATGGCTCGGCCGGTGCAACAGGTGCGACCGGCGCAACCGGTGCCACTGGTGCGGGCTTGAATTGGATATCCACAGCATGGTCCGCTGGTACGACTTACAATCAGGACGACGCATTGTTCTACAACGGATCGTCGTACGTGTCCTTGCAGGGCAGCAATACCGGCAATCAACCGGACATCTCGCCCCTGTATTGGTCACTTTTGGCGCAACAAGGTGGAACCGGCCCGACTGGTCCTGTGGGCCCAACCGGAGCCGGCACGGCTGGAGCGACGGGTGCAACCGGACCGGCAGGTGCTACCGGAGCTAATGGTATCGACGGTGCAGCTGGAGCAACCGGAGCGACGGGTGCAACCGGCGCGACGGGTGCAGGCACGAACTACGTGTTCAGCGGAACCTATCAAAACGGAAACACTTACCAGGCCTTTGACGTTGTCACCGAGAACGGATCCAGCTACGTGGCGACCACCACCACCAGCGAAGATCCGGCCGCCTCCGTCCTGGCTAACGACGGTGCGTGGCAGCTTCAAGCTATGGCTGGCGCGGCCGGTTCCACCGGTCCAGCAGGCCCAACCGGGGCCGGCACAACTGGAGCGACTGGTGCAACCGGACCCGCAGGTGCCACCGGAGCCAATGGTATTGATGGCTCGGTTGGAGCGACTGGTGCGACCGGCGCAACCGGTGCAACTGGTGCAGGCACGAACTACATCTTTAGCGGCACATATCAGAACGGAAACACCTACCAGGCGTTTGACGTTGTCACCGAGAACGGATCCAGCTACGTGGCGACCACCACCACCAGCGAAGACCCGGCCGCTTCCGTCCTGGCCAACGACGGTGCATGGCAGTTGCAGGCGATGGTCGGCGCAACTGGCGCGACTGGGCCCGCAGGCCCCACTGGGGCTGGCACGACTGGTGCAACCGGAGCAACCGGAGCAGCTGGCGCGACCGGTGCGACTGGTGCAAACGGCGCGACCGGTGCGAATGGCGCCACCGGCGCAACTGGTGCGAACGGTGCAACTGGGCCGACGGGTGCCAACGGAACGAACGGCTCGAATGGAGCGAATGGCTCGAACGGAGCTACTGGTGCTACCGGCCCGACCGGCACATCAGGAGCGGTAGGAATTCTGTCTGGGACGCTGTCTGGCAACAGCAGCGGAACCGTCGGATTCGGCAGTTACACCGGCTACGCAGCTAGCACTACCGCTGCATATAGCAGCGTAGTAGGTCCTTTGATCCCGGCAACCGGCGCTGCAGGCTTCACCGCGGCGGCGGTTGCTTCTCCCCAGACGGGTGTCGCGACAAATCTCTTCGTGCAATTGACCGGCACGACTGTCGCTTCCGGAACAACACTGACGTTCACCCTCGTCGGCGCAACCGGGCCGACCGGAACAATATCGTCGACCGGTTTGACTTGTAACGTAGTCGGTCCGGCCACCACTTGCAGTGACATCGTGCACACACCCACGATCAACGCGGGCCAGTACATTGCGATGTCGATCCAAAAGACCGTAGGCACTGGCACCACGACGATATTCGGTTCGTGGGAAATGCAGGGCCCGGTTGGAATCGCGGCAGGCCCCACCGGCCCCGTCGGTGCAACTGGCCCAGCCGGCGCAACCGGTTCGAGCGGAGCCGCTGCAACGATTGCTGTCGGTACAACCACCACTGGTGCACCGGGATCCACCGCTTCGGTGACCAATTCCGGTTCGACCTCGGCGGCTACATTCAACTTTGTAATCCCACAAGGGCCAACCGGTCCGATCGGACCTAGTGGCGGACCAGTGGGCCCAACCGGTCCACAGGGAGCAACTGGCGCAGCTGGTACCAATGGAGCGGCTGCGACCGTAACCGTCGGAACGACAACGACCGGAGCCCCTGGCAGCACCGCATCCGTCACCAATTCTGGCACCACGTCAGCTGCTACTTTCAACTTCACCGTGCCGGCTGGACCCACCGGAGCGACCGGACAGGTTGGAACCGTCTACCAAGGGAATAGCAACGGGCAACCAGTATTCCCGCCGAACAGCACCACTACGTGGTTTAGCTCGGTATCCGGGCCATGCACACCGAGCACCAGCACCTGCGAGACGACCTTGGTGGCTGGCGGGACGGTATCGGGCTTGAGCGTTTCGCTCTCGGGTCAGACTACCGCGAACACACTCACTTTCACCATCACTCATGGAACTGGCGGCAATCCTGACACTGCGTCGACGATCACTTGCGGCGTGAGCGTGGCTGGGAGTGGTTGCCAAGACTTGGCTCACAGCTTTACCGTGCTCGCGGGTGACACGATCGGTATTCAGATGACCCGCAACGCGGGAACGTCGGCACAGGCCACCATCACCGGTTCATGGTCGATCCAGGTTCCATTCACCGGCGCAGTTGGGCCGACTGGTCCAGCAGGCGTTCAGGGTCCCTCTGGCCCCACTGGCCCCGCGGGTCCGACGGGCGCGCCCGGCATGGTCTGGGACAGCACGTGGAATAGCTCGACCTCTTATTCGATCAATCAGGTTGTCCAGTTCGGTGGATCGTCGTATATCTCCCTGGCCAATCTGAACCAGGGCAATACTCCTTCACCGTCCAGCACCAAGTGGGCCTTGGTTTCTGCGTCCGGTGCAACCGGCGCCACCGGAACGAGCTTCACTTTCCGCGGCGCATACTCCGGATCCACAACCTACAACATGAACGACGTCGTTACCGAAGGTGGATCGACCTACACCGCGTTGGTCACCAACTCCGGAATCGACCCGGCTACCAACTCGGCGGCCGGCACGAACGGCGTTGGCACGGTCTGGGCCCTGATGGCCCAGCTCGGAGCTACCGGGTCGACCGGGGCTACCGGAGTGGCTGGAGCAAATGGCGTGACTGGCGCAACGGGAGCCACTGGCGTCGCTGGTGCAACGGGCGCCACCGGACCGAGCGGTGCTGACGGAGTCAACGGAGCTGCGGGTGCAACTGGTGCCACCGGCGCGACTGGCCTCAACTGGCAGTCCGCTCCTTGGTCCTCTGGTGCCACCTACAACCTGAACGACGCCGTGTTCTACAACGGCTCGTCCTACGTCTCGCTGCAGGGTTCCAACACCGGCAACGAGCCGGACACCTCGGCCACCTTCTGGTCGCTCTTGGCGCAACAAGGCGCCACTGGCGCAACCGGATCGGCGGGTTCGAACGGAGCCGCGGGTGCAACCGGCGCGACCGGTGCGACTGGACCGAGCGGTGCTGACGGAGTCAACGGAGCTGCGGGTGCGACCGGTGCAACTGGCGCGACTGGCCTCAACTGGCAGTCCGCTCCTTGGTCCGCCGGTGCCACCTACAACCTGAACGACGCCGTGTTCTACAACGGTTCGTCCTACGTCTCGCTGCAGGGTTCCAACACCGGCAACGAGCCGGACACCTCGGCCACCTTCTGGTCGCTCTTGGCGCAACAAGGCGCCACTGGCGCAACCGGATCGGCGGGTTCGAACGGAGCCGCGGGTGCCACCGGCGCGACCGGTGCAACTGGACCGAGCGGTGCTGACGGAGTCAACGGAGCTGCGGGTGCAACTGGCGCCACCGGCGCGACTGGCCTCAACTGGCAGTCCGCTCCTTGGTCCGCCGGTGCCACCTACAACCTGAACGACGCCGTGTTCTACAACGGTTCGTCCTACGTCTCGCTGCAGGGTTCTAACACCGGCAACGAGCCGGACACCTCGGCCACCTTCTGGTCGCTCTTGGCGCAACAAGGCGCCACTGGCGCAACCGGATCGGCGGGTTCGAACGGAGCCGCGGGTGCCACCGGCGCGACCGGTGCAACTGGACCGAGCGGTGCTGACGGAGTCAACGGAGCTGCGGGTGCAACTGGCGCCACCGGCGCGACTGGCCTCAACTGGCAGTCCGCTCCTTGGTCCGCCGGTGCCACCTACAACCTGAACGACGCCGTGTTCTACAACGGTTCGTCCTACGTCTCGCTGCAGGGTTCTAACACCGGCAACGAGCCGGACACCTCGGCCACCTTCTGGTCGCTCTTGGCGCAACAAGGCGCCACTGGCGCAACCGGATCGGCGGGTTCGAACGGAGCCGCGGGTGCAACCGGCGCGACCGGTGCAACTGGACCGAGCGGTGCTGACGGAGTCAACGGAGCTGCGGGTGCAACTGGTGCCACCGGCGCGACTGGCCTCAACTGGCAGTCCGCTCCTTGGTCCGCCGGTGCCACCTACAACCTGAACGACGCCGTGTTCTACAACGGTTCGTCCTACGTCTCGCTGCAGGGTTCCAACACCGGCAACGAGCCAGACACCTCGGCCACCTTCTGGTCGCTCTTGGCGCAACAAGGCGCCACTGGCGCAACCGGATCGGCGGGTTCGAACGGAGCCGCGGGTGCAACCGGCGCGACCGGTGCGACTGGACCGAGCGGTGCTGACGGAGTCAACGGAGCTGCGGGTGCAACTGGCGCCACTGGCGCGACTGGCCTCAACTGGCAGTCCGCTCCTTGGTCCGCCGGTGCCACCTACAACCTGAACGACGCCGTGTTCTACAACGGTTCGTCCTACGTCTCGCTGCAGGGTTCTAACACCGGCAACGAGCCAGACACCTCGGCCACCTTCTGGTCGCTCTTGGCGCAACAAGGCGCCACTGGCGCAACCGGAGCCGCGGGTTCGAACGGAGCCGCGGGTGCCACCGGCGCGACCGGTGCAACCGGACCGAGCGGTGCTGACGGAGTCAACGGAGCTGCGGGTGCAACTGGCGCCACCGGCGCGACTGGCCTCAACTGGCAGTCCGCTCCTTGGTCTGCCGGCAACACCTACAACCTGAACGACGCCGTGTTCTACAACGGTTCGTCCTACGTCTCGCTGCAGGGTTCTAACACCGGCAACGAGCCGGACACCTCGGCCACCTTCTGGTCGCTCTTGGCGCAACAAGGCGCCACTGGCGCAACCGGACCGGCGGGTTCGAACGGAGCCGCGGGTGCAACCGGCGCGACCGGTGCTAACGGGGCGACTGGCGCGACCGGACCGAGCGGTGCTGACGGAGTCAACGGAACCGCGGGCGCGACGGGTGCAACTGGCGCCACCGGTGCCACTGGCCTCAACTGGCAGTCCACTCCTTGGGCCGCCGGCAACACCTACAACCTGAACGACGCCGTGTTCTACAACGGTTCGTCCTACGTCTCGCTGCAGGGTTCCAACACCGGCAACGAGCCGGACACCTCGGCCACCTTCTGGTCGCTCTTGGCGCAACAAGGCGCCACTGGCGCAACCGGAGCCGCGGGTTCGAACGGAGCCGCGGGTGCCACCGGCGCGACCGGCGCAGCTGGCGCGACTGGTGCGACGGGAGCCGCGGGTGCAACTGGTGCGACCGGTGTCGCTGGCGCAACTGGCGCAACCGGAACCGCTGGTGCGACCGGCGCAACCGGCAACAACGGAACTAACGGCGCGACCGGCGCAACTGGGCCCGCTGGTGCAACCGGTACCAACGGAACCAACGGCGCAACTGGCGCAACTGGTGCAGCTGGCGCAACCGGTGCTACCGGCAACAACGGTACCAACGGAACCAACGGCGCAACTGGGCCGACTGGTTCGAATGGATTGAACGGAGCAACAGGCGCAACCGGCGCAACCGGTACTCCTGGCATCGTCTGGCAGGGTACGTGGTCAGCTTCTACGACCTATGCCAAGAACGCGGCTGTGGAATATATCCCCAACGGTTCGTCGTATATCTCGCTCTTCGCCAGCAACACCGGCAACGAGCCTGACCTAAGCGGCAACTGGGAGTTGTTGGCGAAGTCTGGAACAAACGGCGCCACCGGTGCAACTGGTGCGACCGGAGTAGGCACGGCCGGCGCAACTGGTTCAACCGGTGCTACTGGTGCAACCGGCGCAACTGGTGCCAAGGGAGCGACTGGCCCATCAGGTGTCGCTGGCACAACCGGTGCAACCGGAACCAACGGTGCTAGTGGTGCAACTGGAGCTAACGGTGCCACTGGCGCGACCGGTGCTACCGGCAACAACGGTACCAACGGCGCGACTGGCGCAACCGGTGCAGCTGGCGCAACCGGTGCTACCGGCAACAACGGTACCAACGGAACCAACGGCGCGACCGGCGCAACTGGTGCAGCTGGCGCAACCGGTGCTACCGGCAACAACGGTACCAACGGAACCAACGGCGCGACTGGCGCAACTGGTGCAGCTGGCGCAACCGGTGCTACCGGCAACAACGGTACCAACGGAACCAACGGCGCGACTGGCGCAACTGGTGCAGCTGGCGCAACCGGTGCTACCGGCAACAACGGTACCAACGGAACCAACGGCGCGACTGGCGCAACTGGTGCAGCTGGCGCAACCGGTGCTACCGGCAACAACGGTACCAACGGAACCAACGGCGCGACTGGCGCAACTGGTGCAGCTGGCGCAACCGGTGCTACCGGCAACAACGGTACCAACGGAACCAACGGTGCCACCGGCGCAACTGGTGCAGCTGGCGCAACCGGTGCTACCGGCAACAACGGTACCAACGGAACCAACGGCGCGACTGGCGCAACTGGTGCAGCTGGCGCAACCGGTGCTACCGGCAACAACGGTACCAACGGAACCAACGGTGCGACCGGCGCAACTGGTGCAGCTGGCGCAACCGGTGCTACCGGCAACAACGGTACCAACGGAACCAACGGCGCGACTGGCGCAACTGGTGCAGCTGGCGCAACCGGTGCTACCGGCAACAACGGTACCAACGGAACCAACGGTGCCACCGGCGCAACTGGTGCAGCTGGCGCAACCGGTGCTACCGGCAACAACGGTACCAACGGAACCAACGGTGCCACCGGCGCAACTGGTGCAGCTGGCGCAACCGGTGCTACCGGCAACAACGGTACCAACGGAACCAACGGTGCCACTGGCGCAACCGGCGCTACCGGCAACAACGGTAGCAACGGAACCAACGGCGCGACCGGCGCAACGGGTCCGGCTGGTGCAACTGGTGCTGCTGGAACCAACGGAACGAACGGTACTAACGGTGCAACTGGTGCGACAGGTGCCAACGGTGCAACTGGAGCTACCGGCAACAACGGTACCAACGGTACCAACGGTACCAACGGAACCAACGGCGCGACTGGCGCAACAGGTCCGGCTGGTGCAACCGGAACCGCTGGTGCAACTGGTGCTGCTGGAACCAACGGAACGAACGGGACTAACGGTGCAACTGGTGCAACCGGAGCCGCAGGAGCCGCGGGCGCGAAGGGTGCAACCGGTTCAACCGGAGCAACTGGAGCGACTGGTGCAACCGGCGTCGGAACCACCGGCGCGACTGGTGCAACCGGAGCCGCGGGTGCGAAGGGTGCAACCGGAGCGACTGGTGCAACCGGCGTCGGAACCACTGGTGCAACTGGTGCAACCGGAGCCGCGGGCGCGAAGGGTGCAACCGGAGCGACTGGTGCAACCGGCGTCGGAACCACTGGTGCAACTGGTGCAACCGGAGCCGCGGGCGCGAAGGGTGCAACCGGAGCGACTGGTGCAACCGGCGTCGGACTTACTGGCGCAACCGGCCCAACTGGCGCAACCGGCGGAGCGATCCTGCCTGGCCATGCAGTGGTGGCCACATCGCAAACCACAGCGTCAGGAAGCTACACCAACCTGGGAACCACTGGTCCGACGGTGACGGTCAATGTGTCCGCAGCAGGAACCGCGGTAATCACAGTGACCGCATTCGAGGATGCGGCAGCCGGCGGTGACTCGTGCTACATGAGCTTCGCGAGTACCTCTGGACCGACATCAGTGGCCGCCTCCGACAACCAAGCGGTTGTGGAGACTGGTGCACCGCAACAGGCGAGCGGTACCTACGTCGTGACCGGGCTGTCAGCCGGAAGCTATACCTTCACGGCAAGATACCGCAGCAGCGGCGGCACCTGCCACTTCTCCAACCGAGGCCTGATTGTTACTCCTTACTAAATAAGGGGATAACGCAGGGCGAAACCAAATGCCGCAAACGGCGGGCCGAAAGGCCCGCCGTTTGCATTTTAAGGGAGGTTCCAGATTGCAAACCCTCCGGTGGAAATAGACATCCCTCGCATCAGCCCTGGCGCTACAATAGTTGCAGTACCATTCTCTAAAATCCGACAACTAGCGATCGTTGGCCGGGCCATGGCCCAGCTAATCTAAACTCGAACGGCAATTCTCTTCCGGCCGCACGCGTGCGCCCGGCGGACAGAACGAGCGAACTCACAACAGCATGCCTCTTACCTCCAAAACGCCCGAACGAATATCGTTGTCGACCAAGCCGGATCCCGGCTCGATCACCATGGGCGAGCGCGTGCTGATCATCGTCCCGGCTTTCAATGAGGCGGGATCGCTGCCGGCGCTGATGAACGAACTGAAAAAGGAATGCCCCGGGTGCGATGTGGTGGTGATCGACGACGGCTCGAGCGACGGCACCCGCGAGGTGGTTGCCGGCATGGTTCGAGTGGTCTCGTTGCCCTGTAACTTGGGAATCGGCGGCGCGGTGCAGACCGGTTTGCAGATTGCCCTGCGCGAAGGCTACGACCGGGCTATTCAGGTGGATGGCGACGGCCAACATCCTCCGCGGGAGCTATACAAATTATTGGACGCGCAACGAGCCTCCGGCTCCGACCTGGTGGTTGGTTCGCGATTCCATGTCGCCGGCGAAGGATACAAGTCCACGCTCACCCGGCGCATGGGCATCCGTCTTTTTTCGTTTATCCTCTCGGCGATTTGCCGGACGCGGATTACCGATCCCACGTCCGGATTTCGAGTGATGAATCAGCGCGCCATCCGGGTGCTGTCGCATCGCTACTCCGAGGATTACCCGGAAGTGGAGGCCCTGGTGGTCGCGCACCGCGCCGGGCTGCGGGTGTCCGAAACTTCGGTGCACATGGCCGAGCGCACCGCCGGAACTTCCAGCATCGGCTCGTTCAAATCCTTGGTCTACATGTTGAAGGTACCGCTAGCCATTTTCATGGACTTGCTGCGCAAGCCCGAGATTAAATTCCACGATTAGGAACGGAGAACATGCAGGAACACGGACAAATAATCGTTTTTCTGTTTACCGCGTCGATCTTTGCGCTGGTCATGGCGCTGGTTCTTACCCGCAAAATCACCGAGCGATTTGCCATCCTATGGATGAGCATTTCGATTTTCCTGCTGCTGGCGTCGTCGCTGGCGTTTCGCTACTTATTCCTGATCGCCAGACTTTTCGGAATTCCCTATCCGCCATCGGCGCTATTCCTGATCGTCATTTTCGGGCTGTCTCTGCTGGTGATTGAGCTCTTCTCTTGGGTATCCATGCTGAACGAGCGCAGCAGGCTTTTGGCTCAGCAGGTAGCTCTGCTGCGGGACACCTTGGACCGTCACGTCGCCAGCCAGCAAGACGTTGCCCGTCCTCCCGCTTAGGGTCGCGAAGCACTCGAGTTGCGCTCGCGCCGCAAGACTCTGCCGTGCTTCGCGACCGGAGACTTCACCGCTCTAGTGGCGCGGTAGTTTTTTCTGGGACATCGACCACGCCAGATTGTTCTTGGCCAGTTGGTAGTCGGGCTTGAGGCGCAGCGCCTGTTGCGCCGCTTCGATCGCCGGATCCCACATCGACATCGCTTCGTAAGCCGCCGCTATGTTGTTGTACGCTTCGGGATAATCGGGCTTCAGGCGCAGCGCCTTGCGCGCGGCGTCGATGCACTCCTGATATTTTCCGGCCTGGTGATATTGCAGCGACAAATTCAAATAGCCTTCCGCGGTGGGGTGAGCATCGGCCTGCGACCGCGGCCGCCGCCAGCTGCGCCGCCACGTTGCTGCTGCGGTTCAGAGCGGCCAGCGTGCCTGGATCTCCGGGCACCAGTTTCAGCGTGTTTTGCGCCACCTCGCGCAGCGCCGCCCATTGCCCCTGCTGCGCATACAGGTTCATCAGCAGATGGCCGGCATCGATGTAGGCGGGATTGAGGGACACGGCGGTTTTCGCATTCTGAACGGCCTCCGCAGTTCTTCCCTGCTGGGAGAGGAATAGTGCGTAAAAATACCAGGTCTGCGCTTCGTTGGGCTGGAGCTCAATGGCACGGCGGTAATGCGGCTCCGCTTCCTGACTGCGGCCTAACGCCGCGAGGTCGATCCCCGTATTGATTTCGAGAAAAAAGTAATTGGGAGCGTAGATCGCCGCGCGCGTGTAATCGGCGAGCGCACCGGCATAATCGCCGTGCTCCATTTTGGTCAGGCCGTAATTCATCCATCCGCGCCCATTCAGCGGGCTCTTGATGGTCACGTCTTTCCACAAAGACGCTTCGGTGTGCCACACTTCGTTCCGTTCCCAAGTGCCGAAGCCATACGCGAGCAGCAGACCCACCGTTATCGCCTGGATTCCCACGATCGCATTCTTCCGGCGCTCTGGGCTCTGTGCGGACATCCAGCGCGAAATCACCAGGTACGCCGCCCACACCACGCTGATGGTTAGCCCGACAAACGGGAAAAACATGCGGTGATCGTTTTCCACTTCGGAAAGCACGAAGACGGAAGTCGGCGCCAGCGCCCCGAAAAACCAGAATATGCCGAACGCCATCGGGCGGTGCTCCCGCCGTTTCATCGCCCAGACTCCGGCCAGCAACAGAGCAATGCAAAAACCGATGCCGAGTATCGCCTGGGGGTCTGTGAAACCAGAAAGGGGAGCGAGATCGGTATCCGCGCTCAGCCACAGCGGCATGAAGAACGACCGAAAATATCTCAGGATCACGTACGGTTGGGTAGCCCAATAAACCTGCGAAGACATGTAGGTGGGAACGAAAGTCTTGGACACCATTTTTACGTTTAAATACGCAAAGATCATGCAAACGATAATGGCGGGAATGGATTTCACAATCGCCGCGAACAGCCGGTTCCATCGGCCGTCTTCTTCGAAGAGAAAGATGTACACCAGCAAGATGCCGCAGAAAACCACCGCCGGCGCCTTGGCCATCGACCCAATCGCTACCGGAACTAAGTACAACCCGAATTTCCGGAGCTGGGGCAGGCGAATGTACATCACCATGCCGGCGACTACCGCGAGCGTAGATAACAAGTCAGCGCTCTGGCAAATGTAGTTCACCGTCTCAGCGATCGCCGGATGCAGCCCGTACCAGGCAACTCCGAAGAGCGCTACGTATTGGTTGGCCGGTCCCGGCGCGGCAGCATCGAGCAGTTGGTGAAAAAGAATAAACATCAAGATCAGTTGGATCAAAAACCAGAAGAACGTTGAAATATGAAACCACAGAGTGTCGCTGAGGCCGCGGCCGAGGTGATAATCGATCGCCAGCTGAGTCATCAGCACCGGCCGCCAGGCTTGATTGGCCGGCAAGGAACTGGCGGTCCGGGCGTCCTTGAAAAAGAGGGGGATATAGTGCAGGTCGCGAATGTAAACGTTGGTGACGATCGCATGCGAATCGTCGAAGTGAAAGCTGTTGTGGAAATGGTTGGCGTAGGCGACGCACACCGCCACCAACGCAAGGGCAGCGAAGATAAGAAATTTTTTTTGGCGCATCAAGTTATTCCCAACGGACTCCAGAAATTCGCGTCACCCTGCGACGGCTCGATAAACCCAATTTCGTTGCTTCCCCGCACTTCCATCGCGCAACTTGGAGATGTCAGGGCAGCGCACTGGAAATATTTTGCCACGTCCCGCGCGGCAGGTTCAATCGGTGCGGCGCTGCGGGGAATACACATTAATACACGTTAAGGCACAAGGCGCGATGGCGCTTCGGCGATTGGTGAACCAACCGAGCAGACTGCGTCTAACCCCCATGCTCTTGCCTCCTTAACTGCCCCTTTTTTCAGGATGACCACAGCGATGTCGCTGCTCAGAAATCCCGTAATTGGAATGACCAGGCTGGTGGCGGCGAACACCAAATAGTTGTGCAATTTCCCTCGGCCACTAATATGCGAAATGCGGTCGTACAGTCCTTCGTGACGAACCGAACGAAGGCTGGCGATGCGAACCTTATCGAATCCATTTTTTTCAGCCGCCCTCGCCAGATTTCTCGGGTTGAAATAGTGGATGTGCGGCGACGGAAGATCTTTCTGCCACATGCGTTCGAAGGCGGCTTCCAGACCCGGCCCGCTTTAGTAGTTTGGAGGTCTTATAAAAAAAGCCGTCGCTCGAAGGAAGATTGAGAACCAGCAGGCCGCCGTCCTTCAAATGTTTTCTACAGGCCGCCAGCGTGCGCGGGACATCGGGGATATGCTCAAAGACATCGTTAAACGTGATGACGTCAAATTTGGCATCGGCGCTAATCGCGTCGGGAAAATACCCCTCAATCAGGGAAATGCCTTCGGTGCGCGCCTTCACACACATCGCGCCGTCCGGTTCGATGCCTATCGCGTCCATGCGTTCCGAAGCCATTTTCACAAACCAACCGTGCGCGGCGCCGACGTCCAACAGCTGGCAACGGCCCGGCGGCACATGTTCGCGGATGAGCGCCAGCAAGTCGCGGAAGTTTCCTTCTCGCAATGTCTTCAACCCATGTTCGCGGCTAGCTTCGTCCATCAGCGCGTGGCTGGATGTTTCGTTGATGGTCACATCGAATTGCGAGGCCTCATAGCCGCAGGTAGGGCATTGCCGGTGCCAAGTCTCGAGCCCTGCGCGCATCTCTCCATCACAGCAACAGCATTTTATTGTCATGGATTTCCGTTTACGCCTTAAAGCGGGATTTCCGGTTTTGACTTCCCTGCCAAAGCGGTAACGTACACCGCTCCCTGTTGGTACGCAATGCTCCTGCCTGCTCGCTGCGTGCATCCGGTCAACACAAGCGCACGATTTTGCATGGAGGCCCCGCGCGAATCTAGGTAAGCTAATCCATACTCGTGCGAGAACCCATATGACTCCATCCAGTGCCGATGCTGCGCAGGATTCGCGGCCCATCGCTGCGACTCCTAACGAAGTAGCGGGCGCCCGCGTGGCGATTCTCACCGATGGCATGATGCGCAAGTGCCTGTCGGCCATTCGTGCGTTGGGCAAAGACGGTTTCCGCGTCGATGTTTTGGGAGACAGTTGGCTAACCGTTGGCTTTTGGTCACACTTCACACGGGATCGGGTGCTGGTCCCGGAGGCAAAGCACGACCCCGATGGATTCGGCAGGGTTCTAACCGCTCATCTCCGATCGGTAGCCGCGAGAATGCCGCCCGGCGCCCGGCCGGTGCTGCTTCCGATGGAAGAAGATACCTTGCGTTACGTGGTTCGCGAGAGCGCGGCGCTGCGCGAGTACGCCGACTTTCTGACCCCAGAGCCGGACGCTTTAGAGGCTTGCCTGAACAAGGGAGCGACCATGGCGCTCGCGGCACGTTTGGGCTTGCCGCATCCGCACACCGAGATCGCGGAAACTGCGGCCGATCTTTTGAAGATTGCCGGCGATTTTTCGGGCCGCGAATTCGTGGTCAAGCCGTTGCGAGGAGTTGGCGCGAGCGGCGTGCGTTACAACCCGAGCTTCGATAGCAAGAGCGCGCAAGAGTATTTTCAGAATTATGGCGCGGCGCTGGTGCAGGACCGCATTCCCCCGGAGGGTGATGGTATCGGTGTTTCGTTATTGTTTGGAGCGGACGGTGCCTGCCTCGCGCATTTTTCTCACAAACGCTTGCAGCAATACCCTAATTCCGGCGGGCCGAGCACCGACCGAATCGGCATCAACGACCCTGAAATAGTCGAAAAGTCTCTCGCGCTCATGCGCGCGCTGCGGTGGAAGGGCGTCGCTATGGTCGAGTGGAAGGTCGACCCGCGGGACGGGACGGCCAAGCTTATGGAAGTAAATCCGCGCTTCTGGGGCAGTCTGGAATTAGCTATTCGTTCTGGCGTCAACTTCCCGGTGCTGTATGCCCAAGCCGCTGCGGGGCAACCGACCGAATATTCCCAACCTGTCGATGCCGTCCGTTGTCGCTGGCTGATACCGGGTGATATTTTGCGCTGGATTACCGCGAAGCCGCCCGTGCGAGAACCTCTCACCCAGTTCCTTCGCGGGTTGCCTCGCCAAGCCGAGGAGTGGGACGCTAAAGATCTTTCCGGCACGTTTGCTTGCATCGTCTGTCAGGGATTGGCAGTACTGCAGCCGAAATACTGGAGGTTTTTGTCGCGATGAGACCGGGCGAGATGCACGAGAGCGGCGCGGGACTGCCAATGGCCGGTTATGTCGCGGCAATTGCTGATCGAAGTTTGGAAGACGGATCAAAAATCGGGACGGAATTGTAGGCGCCATTCTTCAGGCAATCCCGAAACGGAAGCCCCACGCCCTGATCGAGAATTCTCGTCACGGTCCGAAACGTATTGCGGCGGTTAAGCCATAACACGAAGCTTACCAGCGCGGTGGCTTCGCGTATCACCACGAATTTTTCGTCCGGATCGAAATCGTAGGGATGGCAATAGGTCCACAAGCCAGAGCCGGTGTTTCGGTCCCGCAAGAGCCTGACCAATAGAAAATCCGGCAAGTAACGCATATAAACGCCACCGAGAAAGGGCATAAACAAAGGGCCGATCCGCGCGACCGGAACCGGAAGTTCGATCAGCGAATCCTTCCAGCGAAATGGATGTTGCGGCGCTCCGGGAAAGCCGTACAGCGGATGCCGCAGCGGCAGCACGCTCGAGGTGTAGCGAAACCCAAGTTCCTGCAGAATCGGCAAAGCCCACAGGGTCCCAGGGGTCAGCGAAAAAATGGGCGCGCGAAACCCAAGCACTTCCGCGCCGGTCAAATCCTCCAGGAACGCTTTCGAACGCCGCGTTTGTTCGCGGAAACGTTCGGGATTTTCCCGAGTGAGAGGAACGTGCGCGTAGGTGTGAAACCCGATTTCGTGCCCTCGTTGATGGATGTTGCGGATCAGTTCGGGATGCCGCTCGGCAAGCTCTCCCAGGACGAAGAAGGTGCCCTTGATCTGGCGATCGCCGAGAAAATCGAGAATCTTGTAAGTGATTTCCGGATAGCGCGGAGCGGGATTCGGCTGCGGGTGATGGTCTTCCAAATCCAGGGTGAATGTGGTGGTCATGAATTAAGAGTTCCGGGCGGCGCCGCGCACTGGCGATCGAACCAATGACGGGCGCGCAACAATTTTATCCCTTCGGAGCGCTGGGCAATTAATTTTTCGGGAGCAAGTTTCGCCCCGGACAGGGTCCACCACGGACCGAATTTCGATAGCCGAAAAGCGCACCGAAATCAGGGCCGCGGCACCCTCAAAACACACCGATTTTGGACCCCAAATTCGCCCCTTGCGCCAGGAGCCATTTCGTCTTAAAATTTACTCCCCTTTTGAGCCATCTGCCGCAGAATTTAGAAATCTCAGATTGCGATATAACCGTATGTAATTCATAGCGTTAGAAATATACTCAGAACTAGTACGTATAGCACGCTGCGTTCCAATTTAAAATAATGTTGATAATGGTGTGATGTTTCGATATATAGTACGTAGAAATTTAGGCTCCCCAAATCTCTAACTCTGTGAGGATGCTATGAAGCCATTTCGCCTTTGGTTTGTCGTTCCGGTCCTGGCCCTGTTGGCCCTGCTCTCCGCTGCCTCGATTGTCCGTGCGCAATCGTCGGATGAGCGTCTAAAGCAAGAGAGCGTGAAGGACGACAGCGTGAAGGACGAGAACTCGAGCAACGCTCGTGTTCCCCTAGTGTCCGACTGGAGCCATCGCTATTTGGTTTACTCCAATACCAAAAAGATGGCCACTTCCGACTCCCCCAGGGCCAAAGCGCTACGGAACGATCGCCGGTTCCAGCAAGCGTTGGCTCGCCACAATGCTATGGGGCGTATCGCCACTCCGCCCAGCGCGGCGGAACTGGGTGCTCGGGCTCTTCTGCCTGTGGATTCCATATCTAAAGCAGGCGAAATGCAGAGGGATTGGACTTCTTCGCTCACTACCGGCGGTACCGTCGGCGACGAACAATACCCCGCTAAGTTTTCGTTCAACATTAACGCTCCCCCCAATTGCACTTCCGATTTTGCCGTGTTCAACAACGACCAGGCTTCCGGCACCCACGGCTCCGGTTTCCTTGTAGACGCTGAGGACATTGGCTTTTTTTACGGCATACCAACGGCCAATTCCCTGATCAGCATCGACGGCATAGCCTTCAAAGCGGTGAGCACCACAACTGACGTCAACGGCGTTGGCACTCCGTCTTACTACTATGGCACCAGCTCTACCCAGGCGGCGACGAACTTAGTAGCCGCAATCAACGCTTACGCGACCGCCAACCCTGCTACTTTCACTTACCACGCGTCGAATACCGGATTCGGCTTTTTCGGCGGCGGCAGAGGGAATGCCAGTAGCGTTGTTACCGTAACCGACACTACGGGAGGGGCAGCCGGGAACACCACTACCGCGGCGCCGGCTAATTGCTTCGAGTTCTTCGGTCGTTTCTTTGGTTCTGGCTGCCCTGCACCTACGCCGGTCGCAAACTTCAGCTTCTTCTCAGGAACCTTTTTTGGTGGCCGCGGCGGCATGGTGGCTGCGGTGGCCAACGTGATCGGGTTTAACCAACTGTACACTGGCAGTCCCGCGGGAATGTGCACTGGCAGCGGACCGAACGTCATGTTCGCCTACGGAGTCTCCACCGAAGGTGGCCTGACTTCCGTTTCGCCGGCACTCTCTGAGGATGGCACCCAACTCGCCATTGTCGAAAGCACTCCTACTTGCGTGGGAATTACCGGCACCTGCAAGATCGGATCGGTGCTTCACTTGGTGAAGTGGTCGGCTGGGACTAACGCCGCGATTACCGGCACGGTGAAGGTCCCGAACATCGCCAGCAACGCCAATTACCGCAACAACGTCGGTTGTGCCAATCCATGCATGACTACGCTCACGATTAGCGGCACCGCGCCCGTCAGCAACTCCGCACCGTTCGTCGACTATGCCGACGACCGAATCTACGTCGGCGATGATGCCGGCGTGCTCCACGTGTTTAATGGCGTATTTGTCGGGACGCCGTCGGCCGGATGGACCTCGTCCATCGACGCCGGGTTCGCACTCACCGGTCCGGTCTTCGATTCAGGGTCCGGCAACATCTACGTAGCCGATGCCAACGGAATCCTGAGCACCGTCCTTGCAACCAACGGCTCGGTGACCTACCAAGTCCAGACTACCGGGGCACAAGGCCCGTCCGAGGTTGGCACCACTGGCTACCCGATTCCCGATCCGCCGATCGTCGATGGCAGCGCGGAGACGGTCACTGTCTTCGTCAGCAATGACAACGGCAGCCCAGCCGGCGCGGACCTTGACCAGTTCGTCATCTGCGATGCCGCCAACGCAGCGGCATTGGGTTCTTCTTGCACCGTCGGCGGCGCTGCTTACGCAACCGGCTCCGCACCCGTAGTTGGCCCTGCCGGGGTGCAAATGCATGACGGCGATTTCGACAATAGCTACTACAACGGCAGCTACGCCGATGGTTATCTCTACTTCTGCGGCAAGACTCCTGGGCCCGGTCCCGCGCCTGACTACGCCACCGGAGGCACCGACATACCCACCATTCAGCGTGCCTATTTCGATAGCAACGGTTTCTTGCTGAACGTGGACTATGTCAGTACGCCACTAGCTGTCGGCGGCACCATAGGTGCAGAATGCTCGCCAATGACCGAGGTAGACAACGGCTCGGACTACATGTTCTTCAGCGTCCAAGCCGGAGGTATCGGATCAAGTTGCACCAACTTGGGTGCGACCGTGGGTGGCAATCCCTCCGGCGGGTGCTTAATGTCGATCATCGTGAATGACGACGCCAACCCCGCGGCCACCAGCCCGTCAGCGATGCCGACCGTGGTTTCAGCGTCGCTCGGCGAACCTGGTGGAACCAGCGGGATAATCATCGACAACGTCTCCGCCGCGGGCCAAGCCTCGAGCGTTTACTTCAGTCCGTTAGCGATGCCGACCTCTACGGCTAACGGAAACTGCGCTTCGGGCATCGGTTGCGCGGTGAAGGCCACGCAAGCGGGGCTGAACTAGGCCTACAGCGCCGCTTAGCTCAACACATGACTGGCACTCGGCCGGTAGCGCCCCCGCTACCGGCCGGTTGTACCCCCGGAATCGAAGCGGTGCTCACCACCGCTTCATTACCGGAAACTGCTTCTGCAAAACTCGTTGGACGCTTTCCCAGCAAGCGCGATTTTCGCGCGAACGTCGCGTGCTTCCGCCCCCAAGCGGGGCGACTCAGCCGATTGACTAGTAACCAGGCAAAACTCTGCAGTAGAATCGCAGCGCCGTTACCCGTCGCTCGGACGGACGTCTCGAGTCTGTGAGGTGTGTATGAAAATAGTTCTGGTCTGGTGGGCTCCTCCTCTTCTGGCTCTATTCTTCCTGCTCTCTGCCGCTACGATTCTCCGCGCCCAGTCTTCCGACCAGAACCCGAACCGCGCTGTTGTTCCGATGGTGACCGACTGGAGCCATCACCGCCTGGTCTTCTCCCGCACCGATGCTCACACACATTCCAATTCTCCCCAGGACCTGCGGCTGCAGGGCGATCACCGGTTCCAGCAACAGGTGGCCCGCCGCAATGCCATCGCGCGTACCGCTGCGCCGGTGTCCGAGGAGTGGCGTCACATCCACCGGCCCGGCCCTGGCGAACCCACGGCCCCGGTCACCGAAGGTAGCTTGTCGAGGGACTGGACTTCTTCGCTGACCAACTTCGGCACCGTCGGCGACGCGCAATATCCCGCCAAGTACGAGTTCGACATCAATGCTCCGGTCACCGCCGCCAACTGCACCAGCGACTTTGTGGTTTACAACAACAACAACGCCTCCGGCACCCACACCGGCTTTATTGAGAACGCTGCCAACCTAGGGATTTTCTGGGGTGTGCCGCCGGTCGGTTCCACGATCAGCATCACTCCGCCCGCGACGGGTGTGCCGGTGGTGTTTACCGCGATTGATAACACCACCACCGTCACTTCTCTCACCTTTCAGCAAGGAACGAACACCGGATCGGCGGCGGCAAATTTGGCAGCCGCGATCAACGCCTACGAGACCTTGGAAGGCGGCGTGACCGGAACTTTCCCTTACACCGCGACCACCGTCGGCGGTAACTTCGTTTTCCTTACTGCCGTTGCCACCGGCGGAGCCGACTCCGGAGCAGGCGGGGACAACACGACTGCGGCGCCGATTGATTGCTACCCGTTCTTTGGCAGCTGCGCAGGCGAATTCACCTTTTTCTCCGGGAACTTTGTCGGCGGGGGCGGAGGCACCACCGCTTCGGTGGCCAACCTGATCGGCCTGATGAACCTGTACTCGGGCACCCCCGCGGGGATCTGCTCGGGCGCCGGACCCACGGTGAAATTCGCCTACGGTGTTTCCACCGCGCAGGGCGAAACCACTACTTCGACCGGCCTTTCGGAAGACGGCACGCAGATAGCGATCGTTGAAAGCACCCCGAGTTGCCAACACGGCCAGACCGGATGCACGGTCGGCTCCGTCCTGCACTTGGTGAAGTGGGCCAATTCCACCGGGACCCTAGCTAGCCCAGTGGTCCCCGAAAACGTCATCCCTCAGAACTACCGGAGATGCATTGCGCCGTGCATGGTGAGTCTCACCCTGAGCACGTCGCCCGACACCAACTCTGCACCATTCATCGACTACTACAACGACGCCATCTACGTCGGCGACGATGGCGGCAATTTGCGCCAGGTGACCGGGGTGTTCATCGGCACTCCAGCTCTGGGATGGCAACTCGGCGTCGACCCCGGCTTCGCACTCACCGGGCCGGTCTACGATAACGCATCCGGCAACATTTACGTGGCTGACGCCAACGGGGTGGTGAGTACGGTGGTGGCGTCTAGCGGCACGTTGGGACCACAGGCCTACACTTCCGGCACCTCGGGCACAGGCTACCCCATTCCCGATCCACCCATCGTCGACTCCACCTCCGAGACGGTCACCGTCTTCGTGAGCAACAACGGCGGCGGCAGCGCCCAAATCGTCCAGTATCCTATCAACAGTTTTGCGACGCCGGCATCCGCCACCGTGGGACCAGCTGGGGTGCAAATCCATGACGGCGATTTCGACAACACCTACTATTCCGGTGACAGCTACCAATACGGTTATCTCTACTTCTGCGGCAAGAATCCGGGCACTTCCATGGACAATCCGGCCATCGAGCGCGTTTTCTTCAATTCCAGTGGTATTTTGGCGGGTTCGGACGGCAGCTTTCTCAACGTCAGTAGCGTGGAGTCCGCAGAGTGCTCGCCGGTGACCGAGGTATATAACGCCGGTGTCGACTATATGTTTTTCAGCGTTCAGAGTGGGGGCACCCCGTCAAATTGCACGATGCTAGGTGGGAGCGGGGTGGCCGAGTCCAATCCTTCGGGAGGCTGCGTGATGTCGGTTGTGGTCACCGACGGCAGTTCCGTACAGTTTCCGACGCCCATGCCGTCGGCCGTCAATTCTTCAATCGGCGAACCCGGAGGAGCGAGCGGAATCATCATCGACAACGTTTCCAGCGCCGCCCAAGCATCCAGCATTTACTTCACTCCGCTGTTGGTCGGGGCCACTTCCAACGGAAACTGCACGGTTAGCGCCGCCACGAAAACGAAAGCCGCGGTGGACGACGGCTGCGCCGTGAAGGCCACCCAAGCAGGGCTGGATTAGGCGTTCAGCGTCGCAGCTCGCAACTTACAGAGCTGGGATGGGTCCATGAGTCTCTGAGGTGTTGGGATTGGACGTTTGTCCTCGACTAGTCGCGGGTTCAAGACCGCGGTACGCAAAATAAAGCCAAGTCAAATATGTAGAGAACCCATCGATTGCTCGGCCATCACAAACCAAGCAAGGCCCGCAGTTTTGCGCGGACTTCGCCAAGCTCAGCCGCCGAAATAGTTCCCTTCTTGGCGACGTTCCTTGCGCGCCGATCCAGCACCTTGATCTGGACGGCCAATACCGCCACCGCCGGAGCGCCGTCAATCGCCTCGCTCACCGTGGCCCAAAATCCAAGAACAACGATTGAGGCGTCCCGCTCGAACCGCATGGACCCGGCAGTAAGGCCGCAGGGATTATTGCGCGACGCCGGTCAGGAAGGCCTTCCGAATCTTCCTTCCGCAGTAAACCGATTGGATGTAGGCGCCGTTGGCGAACGACACTCGCGCGACTACGCCGTAGTACGTTTTCGTCGAGTCAATCCACGGGTACATGCCGAAAGCGCCGGGGCTGGAGAACGCGCCGTCGCCGACGTTGGGATCGTCTTCGACCCAGTGGTTGTAGGAGTAGTGCCACGATTCGGTGCTGGGAACCGGAGTATAGAGCGCCGTCGCGCAAGTAACCGGATTCGTGCACACCGGGTTGGCGCCGAGGTAGTCGTGGATTACCAGTTGATCGCTCACAATTTTGCGCAGGAATTGCGTTTCGGTGTTCGGAGCGATTTTCATTCCGCCGGCCAAATCCGGACCATTGTAGCCGAGGGGCAGATCCGTGCCGAGTTGGCTTTCAAGCTCGGTCGCAAGCGCCGCGTCGTTGTCGGGGCCTAGACCTTCGGTGACGCCTTGCACTTCGTCATCCCCGCCGGTGTAATAAAATTCGCCGATCGCGCCTGCGTCCTGGATGTCGTTTTGCCCAAGCGCCAAGCAACCTTCAAGAGTGGGTGTGAGCTCACACAGGTCGGAATCGAAAGTGTTGTAGCCGGTGAGCATGCGCAGCGAGTTGGTTTGGTCCGCGGTCAAGTTACCGCCGGTTTTTTGCAAGATGTAGGAACCCCAAAACCATTTCGAGGAGGAAGCGATCAAGATCGGAGCGGCAGGGTCGACCGCCGGAGTCCCGACTTGGCCGGTGACGATGGACGCAGCCGAGTCGCCTACTTCCCAGTAGAACGGCTCGATCGACGTGCAGTCACTGTCGTTGTTAGCGGTGTCCGTCGCGGCTCCGATTTGCTGCTCGGCCGTGGGGCCGGTGCCGCCGGTAGTTCCGGTCGATCCGGTGCTGCCCGTTGAACCGGTCGAACCCGTAGAACCTGTTGAGCCAGTGCTACCCGTACCGCCGGTGCTTCCCGTCGCGCCGGTCGAACCGGTATCCCCGGTCGCGCCGCTCGTTCCAGTGGCGCCAGTCGATCCGTTGCTACCTGAGGTATTAGAACCGAGGTGCCCGGCGCAGGCGGCCATGAACAAACCCAAGGATAAAACCAGAATAAATGGGGCCTTTTGCATCCCGACGACCTCCGCGACAGGAAATACGATTCCGCTCCCCAGATACTAGTCGCAACGCGGCGGGACAATTGTAAGGAAGTGTCTGGCGCTACTAAACCAGTGGCTTTCCCCGTCAAATCGACGGAAACTTCACGAGTGCCCGCGGAACCCATCAATCTGCTGTTGATCGACGACGACGTTGAGCTCTGCTCTTCCCTCTGCCGGCTGCTGGGTATGGACGGCTTTGCGGTGACTGCCGTGCACGACGCCGACGCCGGAATTCGCGAAACCGCCACTGAAAAACATCAGCTGATCATTTTGGACGTGATGCTGCCGGGCGGAGACGGCCGCAAAGTGCTCAAGCGCATTCGCCGAACCTCCGCCCTACCGGTGCTGATGCTCACCGCCCGCGGCGACGAAACCGAGCGCATCGCCGGGCTTGAGGCAGGCGCCGACGACTATTTGCCCAAACCATTTCACCCGCGCGAACTCGTCGCGCGCATCCGCGCCGTGCTGCGGCGCAAGAGCCCAGCCCCATTGCCCGACGTTTTCAGTATTGGCGATCTGCGCCTCGATCGCAAAACCCGGATCGTGCTGCGCAAAGGAAAATCCGTCGAACTCACCGCCGCCGAATTCGAAATTTTGCTCTTGCTCGCCCGTTCCGCCGGAAAAGTCGTCTCCCGCGAAGAAATCGCCGAAGAAGCTCTGGGCCGCCCTATCGGCATGCTCGACCGCAGCATCGACAACCACGTCAGCAACCTCCGTAAGAAACTTGGCGCCACGGCCGCCGGAGTCGAACGCATTCGCAATATCCGCGGCACCGGTTACCTCTATGCCGATCCGGGTGAAGTCCGGACGCCAAAGTGAGAGAGCCCAGATGATCCGCGGGATCTTCGCCAAAATTCTGCTATGGTTCTGGGCGTCCACCGCTCTGGTTACCATTTCGGTGTTCGCGATCAGCGTACTCAGCGGCGCCGAACCGATGGGCCGCCGTTGGCTCTCGCATACCACGGATTTCTATGCGCGCAGTGCTACCGACTTCTACCTCCATGGTGGGACCTCCCAACTGGATCAATATCTCGACGAAATTGAAACTTCTTCCGGCATCCACGCCGCGCTATTGGATGCTTCGGGCAAAGCGATCAGCACACGCGATACCCCCGAAGGTGCGTGGGCGGTGCTCGAAGATGCGCGAATGTCCGGCCAATCGAAATTTCGCGTCGGACTGCGCTGGACTGGCGCTTCCGTGGTTCACACGCCCAACGGTACGTTCTTCTTCGTTGTACTGGTGCGTCCACTTCGCGGCTTGAGAGGACAGCCCGAATTTCGCGTGGCGCTGATGCGCGTGGTGATCGCGCTGCTCTGTGCCGGGCTGTTGAGTCTTTGGCTGGCGCGTCACATCGCCCAGCCCATTCGCGCGCTGCAATCCGCCGCGGGCCGCATCGCCGAGGGCGATCTTTCCGTCCGCGCCGTGCCGGCCATCCAGCCGCGCCAGGACGAACTCGCAGACCTGGCCCGCGACTTCGACCTCATGGCTGGGCGTATCCAGTCCTTGGTGCAAAAACAGCAGCAAATGCTGGGAGACATTTCCCACGAACTGCGCTCGCCCCTGGCGCGCCTGGCCGTTTCGCTCGAACTGGCTCGCCGCGGCGATGTCGAATCCTTCGAGCATATCGAAACCGATCTCCATCGCCTGGATTCGATGATCGGAGAAATCCTCACCCTTACCCGCCTAAACGTTTCCGCGGACCAGCCTCCCGCGAGCCCGGTAAATTTGCGCAAGATCTTGGGGAGCGTGGCGGCCGACGCGCAACTCGAAGGCAGCGCGCAGCACAAAACGGTAAATGTTTCCCTTGCGGCCGACTGCTGGCTGCGCGGCGATCCGAACCTGCTGCGCAGTTGCATCGAAAATGTGGTGCGCAACGCCCTGCACCACGCGCCTGCCGACAGTACCGTCGAGATCAGCCTCACCTGCGACGCTGCCGTTCAGCCGCGCGCCACGATTTGCGTGCGCGATCACGGACCAGGCGTGCCGGGCGATTCTCTCTCCCGTATATTCGAGCCGTTCTACCGTGTTTCCGAATCTCGCGATCGCGGCACCGGCGGCACTGGACTGGGCTTGGCGATCGCCCAACGAGTCGCTGTGCTCCAGGGCGGGACCATCGAGGCATTCAATCACCCGGGCGGAGGCCTGGAGGTCCGCATCGTTCTCCCCGCCGAGCGCGATCTCGCTTCAAACATCGTCTGAGCGGTTCTACGGTTTGATGCCCTTATCTTCTAGCTTTGATTTCGGCCTCGCTATTCGTCGCGCCTCTAGGTGCTAAAAGCCTCTCCTATGGCTGCGATCCAGACACTTCCTTACACACTATCTCCCGCCGCGCGTGTTACTTCTATCAAGCGCGCAACAATCGCGGCGCTGACAATCACACAAGGAGATTCGACATGAAGATCAATTCCAAATGGGCAGTGCTGCTAGCGATGGGCACGTTCGGGATGATGGCCAGCTCGGCGAGCGCGCAAATCGCCGCGCGTGGAGGCGTGGCGCGGAGGAACTCCTCCGGCGGCGTCACCGCCGCAGGCGGTGCCGTAGCGTCAGGACCTCGCGGCACAGCCGCCCGCGGCGGCGCCATCACCACCAACGGGCAAGGCTCCGGACGATCCGCCAGCGGCGGCGCTTTCAAGGACGCTAACGGCGCTGCGGGCGCGCGCAAGAGCAGCACCCAGTGGAGCAACGGCAACGTCAGCCATCAGGGCAGCGCATCCGCCTCCGGCGCCAATGGCTCGATTCAGAGCAGCGGATCTTCCTCACGCACCTCCACCGGCCAGGTCACCGGCTCGCGCAGCACCACCGCGCAAGGAGTGAACGGCGGCAGCTACAAGGGCAATACCACCACGCAGGACGGCACTACCAATCACACCACCACCGCCACCAGCAAAACCGGCACAACCTACAACGGAGACACTTCCTACACCAAGGGTGAAGGCATCACCCACACTGGCACCTGCTCCAACTCCAGCGGCCAAACCATCGCTTGCCCCAAGCAGTAGCGCAGCAATCGCTTACCATTGCAGGCCGGCGGCCACTCGAACATCGGGTGGCCGCTTGGTTTTGCGGCGGTAGTTGAGGGCGAGGGGGCTGCGGCCAGACACTTCCTTACACTTGCGCGCCGCGCTCAAACGTCTGAATAGGTGAAGGGCAAAGAATCAAGTCCGATTCAGGACAAGGAGAAATGCCATGAAAAAGGGACTCATAGCTCTGCTGGCAGTAGCCGCCCTGGGGACGGCGGTAGCGGCGGCGGCCGTACGCGTTCCCGCGTGCCACGCCTGGATGCAGCACCAACGTTCGGGGTTCGTCGCGCGGCGCCTGGCGCGTGAACTCGACCTCACCGACGCCCAGCAACAAAGCATCCGGACCATCCTGCAAAACGAACGCCCGGCGATCCAAGCGCTAGCGGTGCGGTTCGAGCAGCAGAACGAACAGTTGCGCTCGAAGAGCACCTTCGACGAAGCTTTCGTCCGCTCCGTTGCTCAACAACAATCCGCGAATTTCACGGACGCTATCGTCGAGAAAGAAAAAGTCCGCAGCGAAATCTTTCAGGTGCTCACGCCAGCACAACAGCAGAAAGCGAACGAAATGGCCTCCGATTTTCGCGCAGCACTGCAAGATCGCCTCGCAACTCTCGGCGAGCCGCAGCGGTAACCCACTCCTCCGGCGGGCCCGCCGAAGCGGGCCCGCCGGACCTTCCTTCGTTAAACCAACTCCACAGAACGATGCCCCGCTGCGCGAAACCGGCCCTGATTCCGGGCCGTCCTTATCTTAAGTGAAGATGTGTAAGTGATTATGTATAGGGTTTCTACGGTGTTTCCGCGATGCGCATGCGGCACGTCGGCGATAGTGCGGCTGCCTGATGTGACTTATAGTGGGTGGGTGGCTCTCATTTTCTTTCGCCTCTGTGGGCCCCGTTGATGCCTGCTTCCAGTTCATCCTCGCTCCGCGACGCGCGGCACGATAGCAGTGGGCTGGGCGGATGGAGGACCCGCCCCACATCCACCAATCTTCAGGTCAGCTTTGGCTGCCTTACCTCCGGCGGTTCCCCGGCGTGAAGTCGACTATCCATGGTTTTCTGATGGCCGTGCTACATGCCGGTGTGTTCGGCGTGTTGGGGCTCGCTTTCCTCGACTCCACATTTTTGATCATCCCGTTCGGCATCGACCTTTTGGTCATCGCCCTCAGCGCCCGGCACCATTCTCACGCCCCGTTGTACATCCTGGCGGCCACCATAGGCTCGGTCGCCGGCTGCGCCACCACTATCTGGCTGGGACGCAAGGGCGAAGGCCAAATAAAAAAGCACGTCCCCCGAAAGAGCCTCAAGTATTTTCAAGATAAGATGGAGGAGCACGCCATTCTGGTAGTGGCGTTCGCCGCCTTGATGCCTCCACCATTCCCGTTTACTGCGGTGGTGGCGACCGCCGCGGCTCTCCACCATCCCCGGAAACGGCTGCTGATTATCATCGGGACCTCGCGGCTGATCCGCTTCTCGCTCGAAGCAGCTCTGGCGATTCACTATGGCGGCAGGTTCATCATTTCCACGGCGAAGTCCACTCAATTCGAGCACTGGATGTATGTAGTCATTGGTGTGTCCGTTCTGGCCAGCGCTTTCTCGGTCTATCGCTGGATTGTCAACAGCCGCATGTCCAGTAGGAGGGAAAAGAAGGCAAAATCGTAGATGTGCTCGAGGGGACCCGCGTCACTCCATGGTTCGGCTCAGGGGCGTGCGGCGACTGGCAACGGTGTGAAAAGCCTACCGGCGGCGGGTTACCGCGGTCGCGCGGGCACCGGCCGGTAAAAATCCTTGCCGGCCAGCAGGGCCTTCACGGCATGAATCAAATCCTGCTGGGCCTTGGCTTTCGACAAATATCCGTGGGCCCCGGTGGCTTGCACCTCCATCATGGTCTGATCGGAATCGTGCACCGTAAATACCAACACTTTCGGTTGTGGCCGCAACCGCAAAATCTGTCGCACCGCTGCCAGCCCGTTCAACACCGGCATGTTCACATCCAATATCACCAGATCCGGAGACAGCGCCGCACTCTTGTCCACCGCATCCTTGCCGTCTATTGCCTCGCCGCATATTTCCCATTCCGACTCGGTGCCCAGCAGCGTACGCACCCCTCGCCGCAGCACTTCGTGATCGTCAGCGATCAAAATTCGCTTGCGTCCGCTGCTTGGCGCATCCGTCAGTTCCCCGACATCGACATCCGCGTGTGGCCGATCGGCGCTGCCTTCCAGTTCCGCCCGCAATTTCGAGTCCAGCTCCGGAATTGTCACCGTGGCCGTCACCACCGTACCTTCGTTCGGACGCGAATGAATCTCCAGGTTCCCCGAAAGTTGCCGCATGCGTTCGCGCATGCCTTGAATGCCCACACCTAACACTGCCGTATCGCCGCTGACCACCGCCCCGGCCGCGTCCGATCGCATGCCCTTCCCGCGATCCCCTACCGCCAGGCTGACCTGGGAATCGGAACAGAGCACCCGCACAAAGGCGGTGGCGCTGCCCGAGTAGCGATGCACGTTGGTCAGGCTTTCCTGCATGATGCGGAACAGGGTGACCTCCACATCCGAAGGAAGGCGCTGAAAATTAGCCGGAATGTCGATCTCCACGTGAATTCCGGTGCGCGCCTCGAATCCCTTGGTGTACCAACGGACCGCCGAGGTCAGCCCCAGTTCGTCCAACAGCGGAGGATGCAATACGTAGGAGAGGGTTCGAATTTCTTCACTAATTTGCTTGGTGTACACCAGGCAATCCGAAACCAGCTTTTGTGCGTCCGCGTCCTTCAGCAAGGCCTTGGCCCGTCGCACTTGGGAGAGCGAAATCCCCAATACCGCCAGTTTCTGTCCGGTAATGTCGTGCAAATCTCGTGCGATGTGCCGCCGCTCGTCGTCCTGCAATTGCAACAAGCGTCCTGAGAGTTGCCGCAAGGCTTCTTCATTGGACCGCAGCGCGTCGTTGGCCTCCGCGAGCTCGGTCAATTCCGTGGCTACCAGCGCCACCGCCTGCAGTCCGGTGCTCTGCATCGGGCTCAGCGACAACCGGATCAACCGCGGACGGCCGGCCAAGGACTTCAGATTGATTTCGCCCTTGGTTTCGCGTTGCGCCGCTTCATCCAGCAGCGCCTGGAGCTTCGGGCGTTCCCCAGGGTGTACCTGATCGGCGAGCGGCGTGCCGATGAATTTCTCCAGAGCGACCTCAAACATCTCCGCCAGGTGGGCGTTCGCATACAGAACGTTACCCTGAATGTCGAGAGTGGCCGCTCCCTCGTTCATGGTCTCCACCAGCACCCGGTAAGGATGTTCGGCGCCCTGCAGGGTGAAAACCTGATCGCCGTGCGGGCCGCTTAACACCAGCGCATCGACGCGGCCATTGGAAATGGCGGTCAGCGTCTCTTCCAGTTCCTCCACACGCGCCCGCAATTTCTTCAATCGCGACGACTCCGGCGACCGGCGACTACCTTTATCCATTTTTCGGCTGCTCCTGATGGATATCGAGACCCAACAGCACCTGCTTGCGATTTGACAAATCGCCCACCAGCCTCCGAAAGGGAGGCGGAAGCCGCTTGATCAGCGTCGGAGCGGCCAGGATTTGCGCGTCGCGCGCCAGTTGCGGCTGCTGATAAATGTCGATCACTTCCAGTTCGAAGTGGCCCGCGAGATGTTCGGTGCACACCTCATTTAGGTTTCGCAGCGATGTTTCCGAAAGCGGCGTCTGACCTGTGATGTACAGCCTCAGTGCGTACATCCGGCGAGGCCGGGCTTTGGCTTTCTTCTTTCCCGCAAGCGATGGCCGGCGTTGTACTTTTTTCTTCAATTTACACCCCCATCACTTGGATCGCTGCAACGAGCCATTGGAGTCCAGGCCCACTAGCACTCGATCCGTATTCGATAGGTCGCCGATAATTTTCCGGATCGGTACGGGTAAGCTGCGCACCAGCGTGGGTATCGCTAGGATCTCGTCGTCGTGTGCCAGATGCGGGTGCTTCACCAGATCGATCACATCGAGTCGGTATTTCTTGCCGTCGAAGTGTTCGGTGCAAATGCGTTTCAAGTTGGCAAGCGCGGCCAGCGATCGCGGTGTTTGACCCGCAATGTACAGCCGCAGCTTGAGCGTTTCGTCCGATGTCTTTGAGCCTTTGCTCGTGTTCTTTCGCTTTTTTTCCTTCATAGGCGTTAGCCCCCAAGGTCAAACGGATCCTACTTCCTTACTGCCGTTCGTCGCCGCCCGGCCATCCGCACCTCGGCTGCGGGCCATCTGCGCCCGGTTCAAATGCACTTGTTTTTGCGCGTGCTGGAATTCCTGGAGATCCTTTTCGAGGCCCTTTTCTTCGGAGGAAAATTCCGTCTGCAGAACATCGATCTGCGCTTCCAGCGCGCGGCGCTTGCGCTCGATCTCCCCGCGTTTACGATCGATGTCCTGCTGCCTGAGGAGCGCCTCCGCTTTTTCCAGAGCTTCCTGGCTCAGCCGTGAAGTTCCGGTCAGCACGCCTGCGGGTCCGATATACGGCGGGAGCAAATGTATGCCGCTCGCCGACAACACGAATTCACGAAGTTGGTTGGAGTGGGCCATGCCGCGCGACTTCAACACGTGCAGCACCCGATTCCGTTCTCCGTTCAACTCCACGTCGCGCAACAATATCCAGGTATCGATGAGTGACGAAATCCCTTCGTCGGTGGCCTCCAGGGCCGCGCCGCCGTGGGTCAGGCTGGTGAAAAGAAAGGTGATTCCATGGTCCTTCAAAAAATCGATCAACCGGGTCAGCATCGACTGCACTTCCCGCTGCGTAGTGGTGTTGATCAGGTTACTCACCGGATCGATTACCACCGTGCGCGGCTTCACCTTGGCGATTAATTTATGGATGCGCAGCAGATGCATCTCCATCCCGTACTGCGTCGGCCGCCACGCTTCATGAACCAGCAGGCCCTTGCGTACCCACGTTTCCAGGTTAATGCCCACCGACTTCATGTTGCGGGCCACCTGGAGGTTGGATTCCTCCAAGCCGATATACAGGCATTTCTCACCGCGCCGACCGGAGGCTTGCGCGAACGTGGACGCCAGGGTGGTCTTCCCGCTCCCCGCGGTCCCGCTCACCATCACGCTGCTACCGCGGTAGAATCCTTTACCACCCAACATCGCGTCCAGATCCGGCACGCCTGAGGAAATCCGCTGGTTGGAAACGGCATGGTTCAGTTCGATCGAGGTGATCGGTAATACCGAGATTCCGTCTTCGTCGATCAAGAACGGATATTCGTCCGCACCATGCTTCGTACCGCGGTACTTGACGATGCGCATCCGCCGCGTCGATACCTGCTCGGTGATGCGGTGATCCAGCAGGATCACACAATCGGACACGTACTCTTCCAGCCCGTGTCGCGTTAGCGTTCCATCGCCTTTTTCGGCGGTGACCACCGTGGTCAGGCCCCGATCCTTCAGCCAGCGAAATAGCCGCCGGATCTCTGCCCGTAGAATTCCTTGGTTCGGAAATCCCGAAAACAGCGCTTCCAACGTGTCCAGCATCACCCGCTTCGCGCCAACACTCTTTACCGCGTGCTGTAACCGGATGAACAAGCCTTCCAGATCGTACTCTCCCGTCTCCTGAATTTCCCGCGGCTCGATGTGGATGTATTCCATGAACAACTTCTTGCGCTGCAGCAGATCGTCCAGATCGAATCCCAGCGAAGCCACGTTGCGGGTCATCTCCGCCACGGTTTCTTCGAACGCCAACACTACCCCCGGCTCGCCGAATTCCATCGCGCCGCGCACCACGAACTCCAGCCCCAGCATAGTTTTTCCGCATCCGGGACCACCGCATACAATCGTGGTTCGGCCTCGCGGCAAACCGCCGAAGCTGACTTCGTCTAGACCTGCAATTCCGGTGGGAAGTTTCGGTAAAGCCTTGGAATCTGACTTTGCGTGTTGAATTGGTCTTGCCATCATCCGCCAGTCCGCTTGAGATTTGCGCGAGAGAAGAGCCGGGAGAGCAACGATAGCCCTAGGGCGCGCTTCGCACCGCGGTTCATTCTACCCCGCCGCGGACCCAATCCCACAATACCGTGCCGCTGGACACTTCACTCGCGGCGACACGAGTACGCTTCAGCCTCTCCAATCTGGGATACTCGCGCCATCGCGGACGGCCAGATGTGCATCCGGCGGCCAAGATTCATCGGCCACTCGGGAGGCTAGGCGGCGCGCTCATTCTGTTCGTGCTGTGCCCGCAGGACCACCAGCTCAACGTCGGTCGGGTGCATCGGCCCGCGAATGAAGTCAAACGCCCCCAGGCGCATCGCCTCCAGGTATTCTTCCCACTCGCCGGCTCGGGTGATCACCACCACCCGCGTCCCCTGCTGGCGGTACCTTGCAGCCGGAAGTAAATCGCGGTAGGAACCGTCGGGCAGCTCATCGTCGCAGAAAACCAACTCGATCGGCCTCTTGGCAAGCACCTCAGACGCTTGCTGAACGGTAGAGGCAGAGATGACGTCAGCGGACAACCCCTCGAGGACATGGATCAGCGCCATGCGGCTCTCCAGTTGACTCGAAGCTACCAAAACCTCTAACGATCCGTTCATTTAGGCCTCCATGAGCCGCCAAACAGCCTTTCATAGCTGGGTAGTGTTGCGGATTGGAGGCTCCGGGTATATGCGTAATTGTCTGTAGATGCCTACGAAATAATCCTTACCCACCTCCACTCCAGTAAACTGCCGGGGAGCGCGGCGTTGCGGCCATCAAACTGCTTAGACTTGTCTGGATGGTTAGTTCCCGTTTGGCCTTGGCGTTTTCACCCCGTTCGCCGTACACTCTACGCAGGCCGCACAATTGACGGCAGTTCGGGTGCCGGATTCTCGGGCGCTCCTAGCGTGTTCGCTTCGGCGGAACGCGACAATTTTCGGTTACGAGGTGCTAGTGCTCCCGCTCCGAATTCTAATCGCCGACGATCACGATCTCGTTCGCAAGGGCATTCGCTCGCTTTTGGAAGCGCAAAAAGGCTGGGAGGTAATTGGTGAAGCTCGCGACGGCCGGGATGCCGTCGAGAAGGCCGCGAAACTCAAGCCCGACGTGATCATTCTCGATCACGGCATGCCCCGCTTGAATGGCCTCGAAGCCGTGCGCCGGATCATGAAGGTCCATCCCCAGGCGAAGGTTCTGATCGTCACCATGCACGATTCCGACGAATTGATTCGCGAAGTCCTGGACGCTGGCGCGCGCGGCTACGTGACGAAATCCGACACTAGCCAGGATTTGGTCGTGGCCGTCGAAGCTCTCTCCCGCAACAAGACCTACTTCACCTCCAAAGTCGACCAGATGGTGCTGGACCGCTTCCTGCAGATCAATACCGGAAAAGTGGACATGAAGCCCACTCGTGACCGACTCACTTCCCGCCAGCGCGAAATCGTCCAACTTCTCGCCGAAGGCAAGACCAGCAAGGAAGTCGCCACCATTCTCGGCCTGAGCACCAAAACCGTTGAAACGCACCGCGCGCAAATCATGCGCCGGCTCGATTGCCACTCGGTCAGCGAGTTGGTTCGCTACGCCATTCGCAATAACATCGTTCAGCCGTAAACGGAGATTGCCGCCCGGCCGACAATGGCCGGGAAGCCGCTCGAACATGGCCAAAATCGAATGCTGACCGTGATTTTCCTGCTGGCCTTGCCCGGCAATATTCGCCCCTCCACTCTCTTTCTCGCCTTCGCCGCCATTCCCTTCATCTTCTATTCCATCGCGCTTTATAGTTCCTGGCATTTTTTCCGCCGCTCGCGTGCTCTCAACGTTCCCCGCCCCGATTTCACCCCGCCGGTGAGCATCGTGAAACCGGTGCGCGGCATCGACCCCGAGGCATACGAGAATTTCGCCAGTAACTGCCGCCAGGACTATCCCGACTACGAACTCGTTTTCTGCGTCGGAAACGATCGCGATCCGGTTCTGCCGGTGATCGAAAAACTCGCCCGCGATTTTCCGGAGCGCAGCCTTCGGGTGATCTTCGGTGCCACCGCCGCCGGCGCCAGCGACAAAGCCGCTAAGCTGGCCTACCTTACCGCCGCCGCCCAGCACGAAATTCTGGTCATTGCGGACAGCGACGTCCACGTACAACCCGACTATTTACGCACCACAGTTGCCCCGCTGGCCGATCCCGCCGTGGGCGCGGTCACCTGCTTGTATGCAGCCGCCGATCGCCACTCCTTCATCGAGTATTTCCACACCATCGGAATGATTTCCGATCTCTATGCGGGCATTCTCACTGCATGGCAACTCGACGGCGTAAAATTTGCGCTGGGTGCGACCATCGTCACTACCAAAACGCGCCTCGCGGAATTTGGCGGCTACGCCGCACTCGAAAATCGCCTCGCCGATGATTTGCTGGTGGGCCGGCTGATCGCCGAGCGTGGCTACGAAGTCCGCCTGCTGCCGTATGCGCCGGTGAAACTCGCCGGCTACGAGTCCTTTGGCAAACTGCTCGACAAGCGCCTGCGCTGGATCACGGTAATGCGCCACATGCGCCCGTGGGGACACCTCGGCCTGATTTTCACCCAGGGCCTGGCGTGGTCTTTACTGGCGATCGCGGTTCGTCCCACCGCCCCGGTCATTTTTGGTTTTTTGGGAACTTACCTGGCGTTTCGTATCGCCATCACCTGGTTGATTGGCGTGCGGGGAATGAAACAGTCCGGCATCGCGAAACGACTGCCGCTGATTCCTTTGTGGGACGCCTTCGCCTGCGGCATCTGGCTCGCCAGCTTCCTGCGCAATCGAGTGCAGTGGCGCGATCAGCTCTATCACATCCGCGCCGGCGGACTGCTGGTCCCGGTAGCCGCACCCCCGGCGAAAGACTAGCTCTAGCTGCAGTTCCCTTGCGCAGAATATTTCCGCGGGTGGGGCGAGAAACCACGCTACGCCTTCAACAAATCGCACCCCGTGAGTGCATAGATTGCCGCGGAGTCAATCATCTTTCGCAGGTCAACGTATTCGTTGGGTCCGTGTGCAACCGAGAGCAGTCCCGGACCGTATGCGTACGCCGGTATTCCCGTTGCTCGGTAGAAGCGGGTTTCCAGCAGCCCCGGACACATCTCAAAGCGAGCCGCCTCGCCGGTTACGGCTTCCACACTCCGGGAAAGCGATTCGCCCAACGCTTCGTCCTTCCGGCATGCGCCGGAGCTCCCCTCTTGCAGAACCTCCCATTGCAGGGAAATCCCTTCCCGTTTGCATTGCTCGAGCACCCCTAACAGTTCTGCTTTTTCCTGATCGAGGTTTTCCTCCGGATTGATTCGCCGGTCAATCGTGAACCAGCATTCCTCGGGCACCACATTGAAGTTTGAGCCGCCACCACTCTGTCCACCAAGCATCAGAATCGAACTGCGCATTTGTTCCGCACCAACTGTGCATCGAGTGCTGCGCTGCTCGACTTCGCGTTTCAATTTTTCCAGCTGGGTGACCACGCGGTGCATTCCTTCAAACGCATTTACTCCTTGATGCTGCAAACCAACATGCGCCGGCTTTCCGAGGATACGAACCCGCAGTGAAATCGCCCCGCGATTCGCGTTCCACACCACTCCGCCAGTCGGTTCCGCCAAAAGCATTCCAACGCCATTTCGCCCGAGCAATCCTTCGCGCGCCAACCACTCGGACCCGCGCTTTCCTCCCGTCTCTTCATCGGGAACCAGGGTCAAGACGATCTTGCCCTTTAACTTCCCGCCACATTCTCTGATCGCGAGAATCGCGTAGAGCATCGCCACGATCCCACCTTTCATGTCGCAGGAGCCGCGCCCAAACAAGAAATTCTCTTTGCGATATGGCTGGAACTGCTCTGCGGATTGTGCGGGAACCACATCGTAGTGCCCATGAAAGTAAAGCCATCGCTTACCACTTCCGAAGCTAGCCAACAGACAGGCCGGAGAATCGCCGGTCGCCCTTTGCGCATCGGACGGCGCCGACCGCTCGCAGTCGAGACCCAGTTCACCTAGGCGCCTCTCCAACAGCTCGGTGCAAGCCCCATAATTCTTCCCCGGTGGATTTTCCGTGGGAATCGCGACAAGTTCCGCCAAAAGCGCGGCCATTTCTTCCTTCTGCGCCTGCAACCAGGACACCATCGCGCTTCGTGGCGAACCGCCGCTCGGTCGTTTGCTCATCGCCGGTGATGATAGGAGCCATCGACGGCGACGCCAAGCGCCAAATTGGTGCCCCGTGGCTGATGTTTTCCGGCTAACCTTGCACCCGAAGATCGAGAACCGAGATTGTGCCGCGCCGAAAACTTCCGCATTGCTGGCGGCGTGGAAGTATCATAGCTTTTGGTTTCGTGTTTGGCCTTGAGGTTGGTTTTTGCTTCACGCTTTCATGCTTCCGGGGTGCCCGATTCTTCCCCCTTTTTTGCGAAGGGTGGGGGTTTTGCCTTCGTTTCTGAACTTTGACTTTGGTCAACCTGCACGCCTCCATGAATTTTACGGAGTAGGGAGCCGCCGTGACCACGCGTAAACTCAAGCCCCAAGCTCCACTCGGCCCCGCCGCAGTCCAGATATTTGCCGTCAATGATCGCATCAACCAGCTTCTTATCGAACATCTTCACCCTGCCGCCTGGAAAGCCAAAGCGCCCGACAAGGCTCGCACCATCGCGGCCATCTTCACTCACATGCACAATGTCCGCACCAAGTGGATCCGGCTCAGCGCTCCGCACCTGAAGATTCCACGGCTGCTCAACCGCACACATTGCACGCCGCGGCAAGCCCGCAGGGGATTAACCGAGAGCGCCGCTCGCTGCGCGGAGATGCTCGCGGAAGCGCTCGGCGGTGGTGGGGGCAGCATCGAGAAGTTTCTCAGAGACGGTTGGGCGCGGCCTTGGCCAGTCGGCCCGGAAATGCTCTGCTACATGCTTGCTCACGAAGCCCACCATCGCGGGCAGGTGTGCATGCTCGCGCATCAGCTCGGATTTCCGTTTCCACACAAGATCGCATACGGGATTTGGAATTGGGAAAAGCTATGGAAAGACTGCGGGCCCGGACTTTGACCTACAGTTCGAGGTTTTGACTGACGATTTGAGCCTTTATTTTTTCCGGGTTCTAGGAAGGGTACCCACTTTTCCCGAGTTCTAGGAAGGGTGGCATATGCCCCAAGAAGCGAGTAGATTCTCTCCACTGTAAAGTGAGCCCGCCCCCCAGAGCTCCCCAGCCGCCCAAAACATGCGTGCGTGCCGAGCGCAGCCCAAGTGGGTGCCCGAGGTGTCGCTTTCACACCTGGGTTCTCTACGTTTCTAACTTGGAAGTGCGCGCCGGGAAGCACCCACCTCTTACCTCGGCCGGGCCACCCATTCGCGCGAAGCGTCGGCAACCCGCATCGCAAATTCCAGACCGAATGGAAAGCTCCCCCCGTCGTCACCGCGTGCTCGAACTGCGCGATAAACCGCTGAACGATCGGCTCGGTGTTCGCCGTGAAATCGACCGCCGAGACCGACTCCCCGCCACGCGTCAACCATACCCTGCGCTCGTCCACCGTGCCGTAGGCGCATTCGATTTCCGCCACCCTGGCCCGGGGCACAGCGTATTCCCGAATCGCAAACAGGTGCGAGCCCAGATCATCGAGAGCCGAAGTTTCGCGCCGCGCGGCCTTACTGGTGAGAAAGCGGCCGCCGAACTCCAACCCCTCGGTGCTCGCGAAATCGCGCCGCCATGCCCTCACCCCATCCAGCAAACAGAATTCGTAATGCATTCCAACCACTAGGCCGCGCGACCGCGCCCGCTCGGCCAGCGCCTCGGTCGCTTCGCTCTGGCACAACCACGGCTTTTCGACCACCACATGCAAGCCAACGTCCAGCGCCGCCCGCAACAAAAAGGGAATATGCGGGCCCGGGGGCAGGCAGAACCACGCCACCTGCGCACCGCTGAACTTCAGGTCCGCTGCGATCCGCGCCACGTGTTCCACGTCGCTTTCGCCCTGGCGCTGTCTTGAGTCCGCGACCACTGAAACCCCGCGCCCCGCGCCCGTCAGAATTCGTTGCATCACCCCGGCCCATCGGCCGCGGCCCACGACCACGTAGGTCAGCGCTTCAGCCATTCTGGGCAATCCTTTCGCAGACAATACGGGCCGCTTTCACCGCGCTCACCACTTTCCCCGAAAAAATATGAAACTCTCCCGGAGCGGGCTCGCGAACATACAACACCCGGCGGTCCTGCGCGGGATTGTCTTCCACCACCCGCATCGTGAATCGCGATCCACGGTATACCGCGTTCTTCGCGGCCGGCACGCTCAGGCAACAATCCGCGCGCATCGCTTCAAAATTGGTGAATGCCACCGGCACAAACTCGGCCCCATTGATCAGCGGCGCGTAGCGCTCCGGAATCGCTTCTCCGGGGTCGGTCGACGACCAGTGATTGGTGTTCTTCGCCGAACCAAAGAGCGACTGCGGAGAGCTACCGTACGGATCGAACGCAGTAAACGGGCCATCCACCACTACCAGCGCCACCCCGCGCAATTCCGCCGGAAGTTCGATTAACATTTTCTCGGCAATTTGAAATTTCGCGTGCGCAAAAATTCCCCGGCTGGCCCCCTGCCCGTAAGTGGCCCACACCACAAAATCATAATCGTCGCGCATCTCGGCCAAAAACGCCGCGCGATGCATCGCCACCCCCGCCGAGCGAATCCGCTCCTCGATCAAGCTGCGCAGGATTTCCGGATCGTAAATCTGCTCGTCCACTTCGTAGCACCGCTCGATAAAATCGAAATTCATCCACCCGGGCCGGCACGCCCGTAGGGGCAATCCGTGCTCGCGCATCACTTTTTCGTAGACCTCCGGCGGCGTGCGCGAACCCTCCCGCGGAATCGCATAGTAATGCCGGCTGTTGCGCACAATAGCAGGCGAAAACGCTCGGACAAACTCCGCCCGCGCCTCCAAAATTTCTTCGATCGTTTCCGGGCTGCGTGGGTAGTGATATCCGGAATGTACGCGATACTGATTGATCGCCGACGCCGCCCGGATAACCCCCAGCGAATCGAACAAATGAACGGTATGCCCCAATTCGGCCAGCCGAATCGCGGCCGTCGAACCGTAGATCCCCGCCCCCGCCACCGCAATTTTAGCGCCCGTCATTCCGCTAGCCGCCCCCGCCCATGGCTACGATTTCGAATCTCACACCTTGTCGTGCGTGTTTTCCGTCCGCGACAGAATATCCACTCCGCCTCCGTTCCCCAAACTTAAAAGTCCGGCCTCGTTGTGGCACCACCATTCCTGATTATATCGGCCGTGAACTCCGCGCCTCGCTCGACTCAAACACCACCGCCATGATCTCTTTTTTGCCGGTCTGCGCAAAATGCTAGCTTCGCGCAGATATGCGAACTTTGGACAAAACGCACGCCACCATCAGAAGCAAGATCACTCTCCAGGGTAAGCAGAATCTAAATCGCGACAGCGCCAGCAACCCTCATGGATGTTCATGAAAACAAATGATCGAAAGGCTCCGAATGCCGGCAAAATGCGGTTTCATTTTTCTGTGCTTCCCCGTTTTCGCGCTGCGCCTCCGCCGCAACCACCACCCGAGCGAAGGCGAGAACTCCCCTGAAATCGTATCCGATAGAAATATTCCATTGGCACTATCGAAACATCGCATCCGCACTAATGAACTTCTTACGCTTGGGTTACGACTCCCTTATGGACGCTGCTGTAGAGTCGCGTCAGTACAGGGGGTGCGGTGATGAAGAAATGCAGGCGTCTTTCAGGATTCGCAGTTCTCGCTTTTCTGTTGTGCTCTTCCCAGTGGGCCATCGAGCTTAACGCCCAATCCACTTTCGCCAGCCTGCGCGGGCTGACGCTGGACGCCACTGGCTCCGCGGTGCCGGCAGCCGAGATCACCATCCAGGGTCTGGACGACAACAGCGAGCACCAAGTAACCAGCAGCGACGATGGCGTTTTCGAGATTCAGAATCTGAAACCTGGGCGCTACCGCATAACCGGCCGCAAGACAGGGTTCGCCGATGCGCTTGTCCCGCAACTCACTCTGGAAGCCCGCCAGGATCTTCGCGTAAATCTCACTTTCTCGGTTGCCAGTCAAGATCAGACCGTCGAAGTAAGCGCGGTCGCCGAACAAATCAACACCGAGAACGGCACCCTCGCTGCCAGTTTGCAGAATCTAGAGCTCACTCAGCTCCCGCTCAACGCCCGAGCGGTTTCTACCAGCCCACTCGCCGCGCTGGCGCTGTCTCCAGAGGTGCAATACGACTCGCAGGGAAATATTTCCGTAGGCGGAGCCACGTCCTCGATGGTCGGTTATTCCGTCGACGGCATCTCTACCGCCAACGTCCGCCAGAACGGCGCCCTGCAGGATGCCTATCCTTCCTCCGAAGGAATCCAGGAACTCAAGGTCACTGCATTTAACAACAATGCCGAGTTCGCGCAAGTCGGCGACGTCACCTTCACCACCAAGAGCGGCACCAACCAGTTTCACGGCAGCGGTTTCGAATACCTGCAAAACAGCGCCTTCGACGCCAAGCCCCTCAATTTCGACGTAAAAGACCCCAGGCGCTTCAACACTTTCGGCGGTAGCTTAGGCGGCCCGTTGTCGATTCCAAAAGTATTCAACGGCAGCAACAAAACATTTTTCTTCTTCGATTACGAGGGCAATCGCAGAAGCATCTCCACCACCGAGCAGTATCTGGTGCCCACCCAGGCGGAACGCCACGGCGATCTGAATGGCTTCATCACCGCCAGCAGTCCCACACCGTTCACCAGCCCAGCCACCGGGCAGCCCACTGCGACTCTGATCGATCCCACCACTCATCAACAATTCATGGGCTGCAAAGGCAACCAGCTCAACGTGATTTGCAGCTCGGGGGCCGGCAACCGGCTTAGCCCGGTCACCCAGACTTTGCTGAACTACTATCCCCTGCCCAACGCGAACTTGAACGTGACCAATCCATCGTTCAACTACGAAACTCTGATGCCCACTCCCGCGGATACCAATGGCTGGGACGTCCGAGTCGATCGCACCATCACTTCCAAACAACAAATATTCGCCCGCTATAGCTGGAAAAATCTGCTTACCGACGTAGCCAATCCGCTGCTCCCCAATGACGTAGACACTGAGCACAACCGCAGCCTGCTGGTTTCCTACAACTACTTGATCAGCCCCAAGTGGGTGAACGAATTCCGCTTTGGCTTTACCAACGCGCTCACCAGCGTGAACTTTCCGATTGTCGGGAGCGCCGCCATCTCTGACCTGGGCCTGCAAGGGATCGACATCAGCCAGCATCCCGACGGCCACGCATTTCCATCCTTCAATCTTAGCGACGGCAGCGGGTTCACTCCGATTGGACGCGATCGAGCGGGCGTCACTCAATCTCAAACGCTGGAATTCACCGATAACCTTACCCGCCAAATGGGCAAGCACACCCTGCGCTTCGGCGCGGACATCCGCCGAGTGAATTATCAGGACCTGATGTTCTTTGAACCATCGGACGACTATGGATTGTTCAACTTCAACCAAGGCGTCTTCACCGGCAGTTCGTTCGGAGACGCGCTTTTGGGCATGCCTAACACCTCGTTCTTTGCCATCACCAGCCCGCAAGTCAATGCGCGCGCTTTCCAGTACGGCGTTTACGGGCAGGACGAATGGCAGGTGAATGACCGAATCACGGTAAACGTGGGACTGCGCTGGGAACTGCTTCCGCCCTTCGCGGAAAATATCGGCGATTTGGGCAGCTTCGATCCTCGCAACAACAGCGTCCTCGTTCCGGACGGCTTGGCGAAAACCCTGGCCAACGCTCCGGCGTATCAGCAGGTGTACACCGGATTCTTGCGATCGTTCAATGCGTGCTCGCTGGGGCAAGGGGGTCCGTGCACTAGCGTGCTCACCGCCAGCCAGGATCACTTGCCGGAGGGCCTCCGGCAGATCTATTCGCGCGATCTCGATCCGCGTATCAGCGTGGCGTTTCGTCCGTTTCGCGACAATAAGACCGTTCTCCGCGCGGGCTTCGGCATCTTCACCGTTTCCACGCTTGGTCCCATGTCATTCAACAATGCCGGCAATCCCCTTTCGGTGGTTCACACCTACACCAACAACGTTGCCGGCCAGCCGCAATTTGAATTCCCGGCCACCGCGCCGCCGAACCAAGCCGCGGTGTATGGCGGCGGCACTTTGGACCAGGCCAATAACCCACTGTTCCGCGATCCTCAAGCCGCGCAATGGAATTTCACCATCGAGCGCCAAATCAGTGACAGCACTTTGCTGCGGGTCAGCTACGTGGGGATGAATTCCTACCGCCTGGCGATGACCGAGGATCTCAATCAAGTGCACCCCAGCGCCACGCCGTACTCCGCGGCGAATACCCCATATCCCAACTGGTTTACCCTGCTCTCCACCGAGAACGACGGCTTCGCCAACTATCAAGCGGTGCAGGTCGAGGCCAATCACCGTATGGGACACGGTTTGTTCTTTCAAGCGAATTACACCACGGCCAAGAGTCTCAGTGACGCGCAAGGCGACGCTCCAAGCGGTTTCACCAGTGAGGTGGCCTACGGTCTCGCGGTTTCCAATCGCTTCGACATGCGTGCGGACCGCGGCAACGTGGAAGGAACGCCCCGCCATCGCTTTCAACTGAATGGAATCTACCAAATTCCCGTGGGCACCGGCCGCAAGTTCCTCACCAACAGCGGATGGCAGAATCTGCTGATCGGCGGCTGGGAAGCTAGCACCGTCACGCTGCTCGAAACCGGCCCGTGGCTCACGCCCACCATCAGTCCCACATTGGACCAGTCCAACACCGATATCGCCAACCGCGGCACCTTGCTCCGCCCCGATTGCGTCGGAGACCCCATCCCCGCCCACCGCACCACCTCGGAATATTTCAACCTGGACGCTTTCGCTCAAACTCCCGCCGGCGCGGGCCGCATCGGAAATTGCGGAGTGGGTATTTTGGAGGGCCCAGGCACGATCGCGGTTTCCGCCGGCTTGGGAAAATCGTTTGTCTTGAATGAGCGGCTAAAGTTGCGCTTCGAATCGACTTTCACCAACGTATTGAATCACACCAACTACGCCCCGCCGGCGGTGGACATCAGCAACCCGCAGACCTTTGGCGCGCTGCAATCCAATCAAACATCAGCTAACGCCGGACCGCGAACCGGTCAGCTAGCTCTGCGTCTAGATTTTTGAGGTTTTAAAGTGAGTGTTCGTTCAGCGATGGAATGCGAAGAGTATCTGTCAGCCCGTCCGGAGGAGCCAAGTCCATCGCCACCGCCGCTATCTCGTGGCGCTGCCAAAGATGAAGTCCACGGTTTCAACGGTTTCCTTTGACCCAGACTCGTATCTCCACTGCTTCACCGCTTCAACCGCGGCATCTGCCAGCAAAGGGCTGCCGCCGACCACCCGGGTCTTTTTGACGCTGCCATCCGGCGAGACAGTAAGTTCGATCTTCACTTTTCCGGTGAGCTGGTAATCCTTCGCCAGGCCGGGGTATTTCGGATCAATCTTCGCTTTAATCTTGCGAGTAATTGCTGGCTGGGTGGAGTCCTGGGGAAGGGCCGACGGTGCTGAGGACACCACGCCCAGCACCAGAAGTCCGAGAGCCAAGTTAAACAGTCCCGTTCGCGCCTGCACGCTAGCCTTCCTCTAGCTGGGGGGAACCCTAGGATAGAAAAGGCGGCAAGATCGCTGCCACCTCGAAACAAATATCCCGGGGCGTAGCGTACATGAGGCTCCGTACCAAGTTGATGATTGACGAGGAGATAACCTGAAGTCAGCGAACACGTCGATCGCCGGGATGTCTCTATTACCGGCGAGAACATGCCGTTTCATCTCGCTGTGAGACATGCGGCGAGACCACTGAGACAAAGCGGTACTACGCTGTGCCAGCGACCTGCGCCCGAATCGTCCACCGACAAACCGCAGCTCCGCGCTACCGCTTCACTGCCCAGTGCAGCCCAATGCCACCAAAAATAAATGACCGCGCGTCCACCCGCGCATACCCCATCTGTGCTAGCAGCGCGGAAAACTCCTCCAGGGAGACAAAGCTCCGCAGTGAATCGGGTATGTAGGTGTAGGTTCGCGGGCGCCCGTGCAGCAGCCATTCCCCAGAACGCTCCTTGCGCGTACAAATACCCAAGATACGCGCGGCGCAAGGCCCGGTTCGGAGGGAGAAAGAAATCCAGCGCCACTAGCAATCCGCCCGGGCGCGTCACCCGCTCGACTTCGCGCAACGCCGTTGCCAGGCAAGGAAAATTCCGCAGACCGTACCCGACAAAAACGCAATCAAACGACCGATCCGCAAACGGCAGCGCGGTCGCGTCCGCGCACGCCGTCTCCTTCAATCCTCGCGCCCGCGCCTGCTGTAGCATCGGCTCGGTCAAGTCCACCACCACCGCCCGAGCTCGCGGCAGCCGCCGCAGCAACAACTCCGAAAAGTCGCCAGTCCCCGCCGCCAGGTCCAACACCACCGCGTTATTCGGCAGCGACGCGTTCTCCACACCCAGCCGCTTCCATCGCCCGTCCATCCCGTACGACATCACCCGAGTCATAAAGTCGTACCGCGGTGCGATGGTGCCAAACATCTCGCGCATCAATCCCAAGTCTTGCCGTTCCGCGGGAGTCTTGTTCATTGGCAGAAAATATTATCATTTTTCATGTCCCGCGCGCCCCGCACACCCCGCGCTGTTTTCTGTATTCGGCCGCGACGTAATGGACTCTCCCACCCGACCATTCGGCGCTAGCTTGATTACGGATCACGCGACGGAAAGTCAGAGGATCACCGGCGATGCAAAGGCCTGGAGAGGCGGGAAACTAGTTCGTAAAAAAAACCTGTTATTGGAGCTTGGCGTACTCGGCTTTCGCCGTGACCAGGATGGGGATGTCGGGGTCGGCGTCTTTCCAGAGCGCGAAGAAATCATTGTAGGCGGTCTTCGCTTTGCTGGTGTCGCCCGAGAGAGCGTAAGCACGGGCGAGGCCGAGATGGGCAAGTGCGCCCAGTGGGAAGTTTAGGGTGATTCCCCGGTGGTCAAGAAACTTTTGAAACTCGGTCGCTGCCGCCGCCCCACTGTGGGCCATGAGTTGGGCTTGGCCGCGTATGTAAACCGGATACATGGTTCCCAATTGTAATTGCGGCGGGTCGCCTAGTTCGTACGGTGCCGCCGCTTCGAGAAACACCACCGCTTGGGCGGAATTGTTGCCATTGAGTTCAATAGCCGCTTTAATGGTCGGCAGCCAGTAGACCTTCAGTATCGTATCCGACCCATAGTTCTTTTCGAGCTCCTCCCACATGGCCTTGGCACGAAGGGTTTCACCAATTCGCGCCAGCGTCAGGGCGGCAAGCACTTTCACGTCCCGGCCTGGAGCCAGGGCCAGTGCTGCGGCAACGTCCTGCCTCGCGGCTGCGGTGTTACCGAACTCCGCTTCCCGCAGAGCCGCGTTTACCTGCCAGATCGCGCCAGTCTCTTTCGAGTCGTTGCGCACCGCCGAATCCACTGCGCGCCGGGAGAAGTCCCGTGCTTTCACGAGCCGTCCGTAGTACGCCTCGGTATCGGATTGGAACGAGAGCAATAGATCTTCGCTTCCAGGCTTCCCTGCGGCCCATTCCACCTGCCGCTCCATCTCCGCTGCGTCGCCTTTAAAAAAGGCCAGTTGATAGATTGTCCAATGCAAGAAATCGCCGTCAAGCTTGCGCTCTTGGGCCTGCTCAATTCCTCTTTTGGCGTCGTCGGGCCGGTTGAGTGCAAGACAATTTTGCGCCAGATTGCCATAACCATTTACTTGCATTGGTTCCAATCGCAACGCCTCTTCGGTTACCGCCAATGCCTTTTCGAACTGCCCAAGGTCGGCATAAATAACCCCCAAATTGTTAGGGGGAACCAAATCCTGCGGATAGCTCTTGGCCCAAAGTTCGTAGACTTGGATCGCTTGATCTAACTCTCCGGTGACCTCATCGTAGTACAAAGCAGCGATCCGGTATTTCTCATGCTCGCTGACCCGGTCGCGCAGCGCATAAGCCTTCTTGATATTCTCCGCAGCCAGGCTGGCTTGTCCGAGATTGTGGTACTCGAGCCCTAAGCTGGCGTAGGCCACCGCAAAATTCGGGTCGAGTTCGAGAGCGCGTTTCATGAACGGAATCGCCGCGGCGTCTCCTTTGGTGCGCGATGTTGTAATTCCCATGCTGAAGGCTTTCAGCGCCTCCAGCGATGTCGTCGTCGCCTCCACCGGAACATCGAACTTCTGGATGGAGGCCAACGATTCGCCAAGTTTGGCTCGCAGGCTGGATGCTGCCTGACTCAATGCTTTCAGCACGTCCTCTTTGTTGGCAGCCTCCTCTTGTTCCTTCGCGAGCGTGTCCCCGGTGCTACAACCGACCGCATCTATACCGACCACGTACTGACCGCCCAATTTTGAAATGGAACCCAAGAGTATCGCCTTGCTGCCGGTCCGGACGCAGAGCTCTGCGGCTAGGTCTTGAGTAATTCGGTCGCCGGATTGGCGGCCCATGAGGCGCATCGTTTCTGCCACCTTGCGGTCGGAGAGAATGTTGAGAAAGGGAGATTGTCCAAGCTGGACGGCGAGTGCCTGTTTCAAGGCGTCGTCAAAGACCGCGTCTCCGGTCTTGTTGTTGAAATCGGCGAGGACAATCGTGTCCTTCTCGGTCAACGGGGCTGCCGGATGGGGACGGAAGTAGAGACCGCCCGCGACCGCGGCGGCAACCACAACGACGGCAACGGGAATCACAATCTTCCAGGGCTTTTTCCCTCCGGTGACTGGAACTTCAGCAGCTTTCACGGCAGCCGACGAACCAACAACTGGAATGGAACCGGACGACGGCAGGGGGTGCTGGGCGACTGGGGCGGCCGGCTGACTGCTGGTGTCCGACGCCGCGGTTGGGCTAGAACTCGCAACTGACGCTCGGCCGGTGTCGGTGTCTCGCTTCAGCCGCTGCAAATCCGCGCGCATCTCGGCCGCCGACTGGCAGCGCAGAGTACGGTCTTTCTCCAGCGCCTTGTTGATGATGTGCTCGAGCTCCGCCGGTAGACTCGGATTCAATCGCACCGGCGCCACCGGAACTCGATTTAGAATCGCTTCGGTGATCACCCCAGAAGTCTCGCCGCGAAATGGCTGCGTGCCCGTGGCCATCTCGTAAATGACCACCCCAAAGCTGAATAGGTCGGTGCGTGCATCAAGATCCTTCCCGCGTATCTGTTCGGGGGACATGTAGGCAACCGTGCCAACCGCGGTCCCCGGGCTGGTCAGTTGCTCCTCGGCGGCTTCTCCCGTTGCGTTGGTCGCCTGGGTCGCATCCGACGGCGCAGCTTCCTGGCGGGTCACCTTGGCCAGCCCGAAATCGAGAATCTTGGCGTGCCCGCGTTTGGTGACAAAAATATTGGCGGGCTTGATGTCGCGGTGGACGATGCCTTCGGAGTGGGCCGCCTCAAGCGCGTCGGCGATTTCGATGGCCAGCGATAGCAGCGTTTCCGTCTCCAGCGGCCGGCCGGCAATGCGGTGCTTGAGGGTCATGCCGTCCAGGAATTCCATGACGATATAGGCCACACCGTTTTCCTCGCCGATGTCATAAATCGTGGAGATGTTCGGGTGGTTGAGCGCGGAAGCGGCTTTGGCCTCACGCTTGAAGCGTTCGAGGGCCTGCGGGTCATGCGCTAGATCTTGCGGCAGGAATTTCAGGGCGACGGCGCGGTCCAGGCGCGTGTCCACCGCCTTGTACACCACACCCATACCCCCGCCACCGAGCTTATCGAGGATGCGGTAGTGCGATATGGTCTGGCCGATCAATTGAGAGAACCTCGCTTGTGTGCGTCATATTATGAGGCAAGGCACGGCAAGTCAATCGATTGCGGGCGACGCAAATCGGCACACACCCAGGAAGAACTGCGGCGAAAAGATTGGCGTTATTGCAGCTTGGCGTACTCTGCTTTGGCTTGCTTCAGGATGGGGATGTCGGAACAATTCGAATTGCCAAATTCGTAGAGCATTTCTTCGTGCGTGGTTCTTACCAAGAAAAGCATTTCAGCTCAGTGCGGATTCCGCTTCGGCGGTGGTGGCATAAGTATTGAAAAGCGAGTCGACGCCGACGATGTGCAGCACGTTTTTGATGCGGTGATTGAGCCCCACTAGCGCGAGCTTGCGGCCGGCTTTGTTGCAGAAAACGAAGGCGCGCACCAGCGCGCCGACCGCCATGGAATCCACCCAAGGAACTTCGCTGAGGTCGACGATCAGGACCGGCACAGCGACCGCGCGAACCGCTTCCTGGAATGCACCCGACGTGGCGTTAGTGATGGCGCCCTTCAAGCTGAGGATGTGGATATTCGCGTTCGCTCCCACATGTCCCGCAACCTGGAAGGGCTCTGGCGGCATGGCCGGCATTCTAGCGCGGGTTACCGCGATTTCAAAGGCGTTCGTCGGTTGGTGCGGTTAGCGATCAGGCGTTGCGAGGTCCGCGCAACAAAGCAAACAGGGCCACCAGCGCCACACCGAAGCACATCCCCGAACCAAGGAGCTGCACCACGTCCACGTTGCGAAAGGTGGCGAATCGCGGCTGTTGCATCAGATGCATGAGCCCGATCAATCCGATGATGAGAGGAACGGCAATGGCCGAAGTGAGAGACTTACGGCTGAACATACGCGCCTCCTAGGCTTGCCTGGCCGATCATGGTACATCAGCCATCGCCCACCTGCAATTCGCTGCGGCGCGCGGACGTTCAGCGAATTGGCGTGGGCATTGCTGGCGTGCTGAGGGCCTGCCACGCATCGTCCTGGGTCGAGAAGGTCCGCGCCAGGCGGTAGTTCTTCAACAGGTAGGCGCGGAAAGGATCGAGATGGTCCCCGGCAGAGCGCGGCGTTGGGTTCAGCAGCCTCCCCGATTTGTTCAGGATCAAAAGCGGCACCGGATGCGTTTCGAGCGCTCGGATCAACTCAGCGACCTGTTCCGGACGGGTATATTCGGTGCCCTCGATACCCTCAATCGCCGAAGGGTTGCGCATGCGGAAGGGAGTATAGAGCGGCGGCAAGCCGAAGAAGAACTGTCCGGGATTCGTGTTTGCCAGCACCCAACTGTATTCGTCGTAGAGCGCAGGATCGACGAATGCCATTCGCCCGGCGGGAAGATTCAAGTACGCCTTCCAACGCAGTTGCGAGTGCACCGGCTGTCCAACGGCAAGCATAACCGCGGCCATGGCAAGGATTACCCGACCGCAGGCTTGGGCCTTTCCGGGGCGGCTCAGCAGCCACGCTAGAAGAATCATTCCCGGGGCGCTCACCGTGCAGAGCCTTTTCATCGATGGCGAGTCAGCGATCGCAAGAAACATACCCAGGCCAGTCAGCGCGACGAGCAGGAGTTGGTTCCATGCAACGCTCGGCTCCTTTTTCCATCGCCGGCGCATGGTCACAAGAAAAACGATGTACACCAGAGGTACCGTGGCATACATGAATGGAAATGCGATCCACCTTCCCGCACCACCCTCGCGCCGAAATTCATCCAGGAACACCTGCCAATTATTCATGGAGGGAGCGGAATAATACTTAAGTGGAAAAACGATTGTGGAAAACAGCCACGGCTGCAAACCCGAGGCTCCGATGAAATACGCATTCGCGGCGAAGAATACGCCCGCCGCCGCGCCGCATAACAGCACGCACTTGCGCGCGCATTCGCCGGCTCCGTTGCCATCCTGCCACGTCTTCCAGACCAGGTAAGCCACGAAGGCAACCACCGCCGTTGCTCCCTTGGTCTGGGTGAAGAAGGCGGCGAGGCCGCACAGCGCCCCCACCGCGGCGGCGCGAGCCGAGTTCGTGCCGTCAAAGAACACCAGCATGGCGGCCATCACCGCGATCGTGCTGAACCAGTGATGGGTGGCATCGAAACCCCCGTGCATAATAAAACTCGCGAATAGCAACGCGGGCAGCGCCGAAATAGCGCCAACCATGAACCGCCGGGCCACAAGGTGACCAGCCACGCCATTACCGCCGCTAAAATGGCCATCGCCAGGTTGGGAATCCACGCGGACACACCAAAACATTTGATCAGCAGCGCATAAACCAAATCCGTGCCAGCCGGGACGATTTGAAAGAAGTCCCGATAAGGTAGTTGCCCGGCCACCATTCTGGTGCCGTCGCTGAAGAAACCAATTTGGTCGCCCCACAGGACGAGCGGAACGGCGGGGAAAATAAATGCGCGGAAGTAGCAGACCAGAAAGGTGAACGCGGCGAGCCCCGCCGCGGGTGCGGAGAGCCAGGCAAATCGCTGGGACCTTGCGGACGGCTCTGAATCCACGAGCGTTACCGGCATGGAGGTCGGCGGAAGCTCGCCACTACCGCGCTTGGGTCAGCGAACGCGCCGGCCCAGCACTTCCCTGCCCGCGGCGTTCGTTGCGCGGCGATCGCCAATTCACTTGCGGCAAAATCAATTCCGGATCGACGCGATCGCGATATTTCAGCGCGATGTTCATCAGCGAATCCAGCAGCGAATCCGAAAGCAGATGCGGCTCCAAGCCCAGATCGATCAACTTGGAATGCTTGGCGTTGTAGTAATGCTGTTCGAGCTCGACGCGCGGGTCCGGCAGGTGCTCGACTTCCGTGGTCACGCCCAATTTTTTCGCCGCCGCCGCCACCAGGTGCGCGATATCCAGCACCGAAAACTGTTCGGTGAACTGGTTGTACACCCGGCACTCGCCCGGCTCGGCTGGATTGTGGCAGGCGATCTCGACGCAGCGCACCGTGTCGCGAATATCCAGAAACCCGCGAGTCTGTCCGCCCTTGCCGTACACCGTCAAGGGATGCCCGATGGCCGCTTCCACGCAAAAGCGATTCAAGACCGTGCCAAACACTTCGTCATAGTCGAAGCGGTTAATCAGCGCTTCGTCCATGGAAACTTCATCGGTCACCGTGCCGTACACCACGCCCTGATTCAGGTCGGTCGCGCGCAGTTTCCAAATCTTGCACGCAAACATGATGTTGTGGCTGTCGTGCACCTTCGACAAATGGTAGAACGAGCCTGGCTGCTTGGGGAATGGCAGCACGTCCCTGCGCCCGTTGTGCTCGATCTCGATGTAGCCCTCTTCGATATCGATGTTCGGCGTGCCGTATTCGCCCATGGTCCCGAGCTTCACCAGATGGCAATCGGGGCGCAACTCGCGAATCGCGAACAGCAGGTTCAGCGTGCCCACCACATTGTTCACCTGCGTTCCCACCGCGTGCTTGCGGTCGATCATCGAGTACGGCGCCGACCGCTGCTCGGCAAAATGCACCACCGCATCCGGCTCGGTGGCCTTCATCATCGCGGAAAGAAAATCGTAGTCGGTTACGTCTCCGACGTAGGAATCGATGGTCCGGCCGGTCAGTTCGCGCCACACTCGCAAGCGCTCGGCCAGCGGACGAATCGGGGTCAGCGTCTGCGCGCCGAGCTCGTGGTCCCACTGGCGGCGAACAAAATTGTCGACGATGCTGACGGTGTGGCCCTTCGCCGACAAATACAGCGCTGTGGCCCAACCGCAATAGCCGTCGCCTCCGAGCACGGCAATCTTCATGAATCCTCCTCGTCCCGTTTCGCGCGCTTTGAGCGCCTGGAAGCACCCAGGCCTGCCAAGTGGGCTAAGCGCAATCTAACTTTTTATCATACTTACGGCAGTGCATGCGACACCTGCGGTAAAACCCTCGAGAGCGGCCCCGGTGGCGCCGCCGGCACAGGCTGATTGGTCAAAATCCGCTTGCCGCCACTCGCCGCGAGCGTAATAAGCCGTTCCGCCCCGACTAGTAATACCAGCCTGGGCATGGCCGAATCGCTGGCCACCAGGTACGAGCGGCCGGGCGAAAGCCAAATATCCTTCAACTGAGAGTCATCGATGAAGATGTTGGGTGCACCCGGCGCGTACGACCCGTACTCCATGTTTTTGATTCGCCCATTCACCAAGAAGGCCGTCACGATTTGTGTAAAAAAAGATCGACGAAAACGTGTAGTAGTGATGATCGACCAGCAGCTTTCCTTCCGGCGAATGCAGCAGCGCCTCCGCCAGCGGCCGCGACGACATATACGGATCGAACTCCACCAGCGCCATCCGCGCCGCGTGGAAGAACAGCACCATCATCAGCGCGGCCGCAAGGAATGCGCGCTGGCCAGTCGCGCGAATCGTTCCCAGCATGCCCGATCAGAAACGCGATCCCCGCCACCAGCAGCGGCACCCGCAGGTACGCGAACGAACTGAGCGTCAGATCCTCCATGTGCCCCAGCGACAACGTGTAGGCCCGGATGCGAGCTGAGCGCGGTGGAAATGTCGCCCGGCGTGGGCACATGCATCACCGCGATATATATGATAGCGATGGCCAGCGCGGCGATCGCCGGCAAACGCGGCAATGGCGCGAGTTCCCCGCCGCACCCACGCACTTTCCCCCGCCATGGCCGATCCCAGCAGCAGCGCCAGCGCGGGATAGCACGGCATCGAATAATATTCCTGCGTGGTGGAAAAGGTGAAGAAGACCAGCACGAATCCCAGCCAGCACAGCGCCAGCAGGCGCGTGCGGCCGGCGCGATCCACCGGCCGATAGGAAAGCTTCGGCCACCGCCGGCAAATACACGCTCCAGGGAAACAGCCACACCAGGTGGAGCAGCCAGAACCAAAATCGCGGGACGGTGTTGTAATCGCGCGGATAGCGCAGGTTCAGAAATCGCAGCACCTGCTCGTTGATGAAGAAAAACCACAGGAAGCCGTGATACTCGCCGGGGCCGCTGTGCATGGTGAACGCGAAATACGGCGGATTGCGCAGCGTCGCCAGAATGTGCCACGGCGCCGCAATCACCAGCGCCACTGCCGCGGCGTGAAGGGATGCAGCCGCCGCCAGGTGCTCCACGAAAATAGCTGCTGGGTGATCGCGAGATAAATCACCCCGGCCGCCAGCGGAAACAGCACGCCCACCATGCTTTTCAGCAGCAGGCCCGCGCCCAGACTCGCGCCCAGCAGCGCGCACCACAGATGCGCGGTGCGTCTCGCTCGGGATCGAGCGCACGCAGGAACGCCCACATCGCCAGCGCGACGCTGCCGATCAGCATCACGTCCGGAATCAGAATGCGCGTAAATAGAAACAGGCCGATGCAGGTGGAAATACACAGGCCTGCGTAGAATCCCGCGCGGCGGCCAAACGCCCACACCCCAAACGCCGCGGTGAGCCACCCCAGCGCGATCGCCGCGAGCGCCACCGGAATGCGCGCGGCCCAGTCGTGCACGCCGAAAATTTTGTAGGAAATCGCGATCAGCCCAATAGATCAGCGGAGCTTTCTCGAGGTAAGGAACGCCATCGAGCCGCGCGGTCACCCAATCGTCGGAGGTCAGCATGTTCCGCGCGATCTGCGCCTGCACCGCGTCCACGTCGTCCATCAGCGATGGCGGCGAAACGATGCAGCCCAGATAAATCGCGCCCACGATCAGTGCAATGGCTAGATAGAGGTAGGAACGCTTTCCCGGGCCTGCTGGGTCGAAGCGGAAACCGTCGCCGTTTGGATTCTCCATCTCTTCATCCACAGGAATAGGATCATCAAGCCCCACAGGTGATACCCGAGATTTGCGCGCCGCTCGATGTGCTGGGTAACGAAATCGTCGATCGCCGCCCGCGAAAATAATTCGCCGTGCTCGGCCACCCCCGCCGCCAGAGTCTCCCGCAGCAGCGCGCGCAGCGGTCCGCGGAACCATTGATGCGCCGGAATATCGAAGCCCGTTTTACTGCGGGTGAGGATTCGCGCGGGCAGCTTATCGCGCATCAGCTCTTTCAAAATAACTTTCTGGCGCGCCCCGCGCATCTTCAGATGCGCGGGCAGCGTGGCCGCAAACTCCACGATGCGGTGATCGAGGAACGCCGGCCGCACTTCCACCGCATGAGCCATGCTCATGCGGTCGGACTTGACCAGAATATCGTCGGGCAGAAAGTATTTCTGGTCGAACCACAGGTACGGCGCGATCGGATCCTTCGACGTGTCGAGCTTTTCGCGCAGCTCCGCGAGCTGCTCGCGTAAGGCGCCGGATTCGCCGTAGCGTCCCACCTCCGGCCCCAGCAGGAGCGCGCAGCCCGGGACCAGCCGCCGCTTTTCCGCGTCGCTGAAAGTTCCGTTCCAGTAGACATGCGCGCGTTCCGCGCTCATGTCGCAGCCATCCAGGAAGCGCTTGGCCTTGTACTCGAAGCTGATCTTGTCGTCGGAGACCGGCCACGCGCCGAGCGCGCCGCGGGTCAGGTCACGCAACGCCGCCGGCACGCGCCGCGCGCGCGCCGCCAGCACGTCCGCGCGATACGTCAGGTAGCCGCCGAAGAGCTCATCGGCGCCTTCGCCGCTGAGCACCACGGTGGCATGCTGCTTCGTCAATTTCGAGAGAAACCAGACCGGCAGCGCACCTGCATCGGCGCTGGGCTCGTCCGAATAATACGCAAACTCCTCGATGGCATCCTGCAGGCCCGCCTCGGGATTCAGATCGAATTCCTGGTGGTCGGTGCCGTACTGTCCCGCCGCGAGGCGAATGTATTCGGTCTCATCGAACGAGTGGCCGCCAAACGAAATCGAGAACGTTTTCAGCCGCCCGCGATTCGCGGCGGCCGCGTAATGCAGAATCGTCGACGAATCGATTCCGCCGCTCAGCCACACGCCCAGCGGCACGTCCGAGAGCAAGTGCTCGCTGCACCGATTGCTGCAGCAGCGTATCCAGCACCCGCATGGCGTCCGGGAGCGTTATTCCTGGCACCGGGCCATACGGCAGGGTCCAATACGATTCACTGCGCACCGCGCCGTCGCGCCATTCGAGCCATCGCCCCGGCTCAAGTTTTTCGATGCCCTCGACCAGCGTCCACGGATACGGAACGTAATTGAGCGAAAGGTAGCAATCCAGTCCGGCGAGCGAAAGCCGTCGCTCGATTTCCGGATGCACGAAGATCGATTTCAGCTCCGATCCAAAATAGAGATCGTCGCCGCGCCGCGCGATGTACAGCGGCTTGATTCCGGTGCGGTCGCGCGCCAGCACCAGGCGCTTGGCTTTCTCGCTCCACAGCGCTACCGCAAACATTCCGCGCAGCCGCGCAAAGCATTCCGTGTCCCACTCGATGAATGCGCGCAGCACCGTCTCAGTATCCGAGTGGCTGCGGAAGCGATGCCCGCGCGATTCCAGTTCGCTGCGCAGTTCGAGGTGATTGTAGATTTCGCCGTTGAACGCGATCACGTGCGCGGCGTCTTCGCTGACGATCGGCTGATCGCCGCCGTGCAGGTCGATAATTTTCAGGCGGGCGGCGCCCAGCGAGATCACCGCGGACTCAAAGACGCCTTGCTGGTCCGGTCCACGGTGGATCAGGCAATCCACCGCGCTGTGGATGCGGTCAGGATTCGGTACGTTTTTCTTGTGGGTGAAACCGGCGATGCCGCACAAAATTCCCTGCCCCGCGCCCTAAAAATTGGGTAGCCAGCGCCAAGCACACGAAAAAAGAAGTGAGGAGGCGCCATCTCCGCGCTAACCCATTTTATCACAGACGATTGACGTGCCCGCCTGCGCGCCCGCTCACCTACGCCGTCCGCCTGCGGGGCCCGGCTACGCTGAAAGTTGTTCAGCGGCCAGTTGGTCCTCGGCGGGTCGCGCCCGCTGCTCGGAATCGGCCTCGAGCAGCAGCGAACACAGCCAGCCCAGGGCCAGCACCGCGCCGGTCATCCAGAATATCGATACCAGGCCATGCCTCTCGGCGAGCCAGCCGTACAGCGGCGCGGCCACTCCGCCCACGGTGACCGCGAGCCCAAACGTCACGCCCGATGCTAGACCGACATGCCCCGGCAGATACGCTTGGCCCATGGTGACCATCACGCTGAACGGCGCGAACAACGCGATTCCCATGGGTATCAGCAAAAGCGTGGCGATCAGCGCAGTGGGCGCGAACGGCACCGCCAGATTCAGCGCCGCCGCCATCAGCAACGCCAGGCTGACCACGCGTTTCCGTCCGTAGCGATCCGCGGCCCAACCGCCCAGCAGCGTGCCGCAGGCCCCCGCCGCGAGAAACAGCGAAAGTGCGGCGCTGCCCAGTCCGTTGCGCTGATGCAAATTTTGAATCCAATACAGTGCAAGGAACGAATCCAGCGCGAAGAACGCCACCGAGCGGCAAAACACCGCGCTCGACAATATCCCGAAGCGCGCCCACTCGTTCACTGCGGCCGGGGATGGGGATGCAGTCGACGCAGCCCCGCGGCCGGCCTGCGCCGGTTCCGCATCCTTCAGCGAGCCCCACAAAACAATGTAGGCAATCGCCAGCAGCACCGCGGGAACGCACAGCAGCGCGGACCCGCGCTGCCCCAAAAGCGCGAGCGCGCCGGTGGCGGCCAGCGGCCCCAATGCAAAACCGGCGTTGCCTCCCAGCGCGAAGATGCTCATCGCGGTGGCCCGTCGCTTCGATTCGATGCGATGCATCGCCCGCGCCGCAGGCGGATGGAACGCGGCCACCCCAATGCCAGCCACGCCGAGCACCACAATCGTCGCCGAGTATCCAGGCAGCCATCCGATCAGCGCGACGCCGCCCGCCGCACCCAGAAAGCCTCCAGGGATCATCCAGAGCAGCGCCCGCCGATCAGCCCAGTGCCCAAAGAGCGGCTGCAGCAGCGAAGAAGCAATGGTCATGGCGAAGACAAATGTGCCGGCCATAGGCAACGTCCAGTGCCGCACCAACACCAGGAACGGAACAAACGCCGGAACCGCGCCCTGCGCAAAATCAGTGACCAGATGCCCGGCAGACAGCAACCCGATAGCGACGCGCTTCATGTGAGCCTTGGCAATCTAAGTTGTGCAGGGCCGCCGCCGCAATCTAATTTTGCAGTGGGCAGCCGGGATGAAGGCATGTCCAAAATACACGCTCGGCCAAACGCATGGTAAATGTGTTGTTGATGCGGTGCAGCAGCGTTGTGGCCAACCGTTGTGGCCAGCCGTTGTGGCACAGCGACTCCTCGCGGTGCGGCCCCAAAGATTCAAGCCGTTCCGGTATCAAAAGACGCGAGCACGAACCGAGTGCATTCGCGACCGAAGTGGCGAAAGGTTGGTTCAAGTTTTAGCCACGAGTAGCATCGTCACCGTGCCCCTGGGCTAGAGACTGTGCTCGAATCCGCGAGCTTGAATTAATTTAAGTTGGCTTGGCCACACCGCGAGGAGTCGCAGTGCCACAACGGCTGTGCCTCAACCGCTGGAGCACGGCTGGGCATGACAACTCTGCTCCTGTGCCACGGCCAGGCCGGTTTGGGGGCCAAAGTGGACGCCTGCTATCATCCAAATATGATCGCGATCTCGTGCCTTGGCCTGCTGTTCGATTTGGATGGGACTTTAGTGGATTCCACCGCGGCGGTGGAGCGCGTGTGGACGCGCTTCGCGCGCGTCCACGGGTTTGACGTAGCGGATGTGGTGGCGCGGGCGCATGGGCGTCCGAGCATGACGACAGTGAAGGAGTACCTGCCCCATGGCGATCACCGCGCGGAGAACGACATCGTCGAGCGCGGGGAGATCGAGGACACCGAAGGCGTGATCCCGCTCCCCGGCTCCATCGCGCTGCTGGCCGCGCTGCCGCCGGCAGCGTGGACCATCGTGACCTCCTGCTCGCGGGCCCTGGCGGAAGCCCGGCTACGCGCGGCGGGAATGTCGATTCCCGCGCGGATGATCACTTCGTCGGACATCCAGCGCGGCAAGCCCGATCCCGAGCCTTTTCTAAAGGGCGCGGCGCTGCTGGGCTTCGCGCCAGCCGACTGCGTGGTATTTGAGGATGCGCCGGCGGGCATTCGGTCGGGCAGCGCGTCCGGCGCGCGGGTGGTCGCCTTTCGAACCATGGCAGACGACGCAAAATTGCGGGAGTGCGGCGCGGACTGGGTCGCCAACAACTGCGCGGACGTAACGCTTGAAAATCGAGCGCACGCCAATGGAAATTTGCTGCGGCTATTGCTGAAAGAAAGCTAGCTTCGCTTTAGTCGCTGTGCCACAACGGCGGCCAGAACGGCGCCGCCGCGCGTTACTGGTAAGACATGCCTCCCTACACCGTTCCAAACTGACAATATGCCGCGGAGTCTTTCCCCTCTAAGATCGCAAAGTCGGTAGTACTAGGACTGCCTGGCGCGCTCCGACATTGCAGCCGGTCCAGCCACGCATACCGGCCTAGCCCAAAGTGAGGATTTAAAATGAATCGCGACCCCCGACTCGCGTCCCGAAGTTTCAAAATGGTATCTCTCGCCGTTGCTCTCTTGGCTCTTTCCAGCGCGGCCATTGTTGCCGCAGCGCAGCAGCTCCCCGGCCGATTTCGCAGCGACTCCGATGACGACGCGACGTTCGACGTCCTCGCCGCCGCGCCTGAAGCTGGCTTGACGGTTGCATCGACGGCGGTCGACGGGCTGAGCGCAGCACCGCGCGAAGCGCGCGCGACGTCCGACAAAGCGAGCGACGCCACGCCCGCGCATCACCGCGTCCCGGTGGTCACCGACTGGAGCACCAAGCACGTGGTGTTTGCCAAGCCGCGCACAGCAAGAGACGCGGCTCGCCTGGAACACAACACACGCTACAAGATGCAGGTCGCCCGCCGCAACGCCCCCACGTTTCGGAAGATGGCGGACGCTCGCGTGAACAGTTCCGACCTGCTGAATCGGTTCCGCAGTCGGGTGCGCGATCCGCACTCCACCCCCAGCAAGGCAGATGCTGCGCGGCGCGACTGGAGCGTTCCGCTGGGTGGCACCGGAGCGACCTTGTTTCCGCCTTCGGTGGGCGACGGCCAGTTCCCCGCCAAGTTCAGTTTCGACATTACCGCGCCGCCGGACTGCCAGAACGATTTCGTGGTCTACAACACCAACACATCCATGCTGGTTGCCTTTAACAACCTGTACAGCGGGGCCGCTATCGGCGGCGACGCAGCTCCCTGTGGCACCGGCGGCCCGTCGGTGATGTTTGCTTACAACGTCAATAAGTATAGCGACGGCGTAACCACCACTTCCGTCATCTTGTCCGAAGATGGCTCGCAAGTAGCCTTCGTCGAGAGCTCAGCCACACAGGGGGCTGTGTTGCACGTTCTGAAGTGGAGCGCCTCAGACGGTGGCACTATCATCGCCCCAGTGAATCCGATAAACGCTACGAACAACCTTTCGCAATGGGCCACGTGTGGTGGAACCAACCCCGGCTGCATATGGAACGTGGCGTTTAGTCCTGATTGGTACTACACCGCCGGCGGCGGCGATGTTTCCCCGAGACGGTCAGGCGCCATTTCTCGGAAGCCGTCACCCAACGCTGTAATCCAAGGAACCCAAGCCCCGAGCGACACCTACTCCGCGCCGTACTACGATTACGACGCCGACATCATTTACGTGGGCACGGACACCGCGAACGTCCACCAGTTCGTTGACATTTTTAACGGAGGCGCTACTGCGGGCCCCACGGAAATGATCAGCGGCTACGGATTGACCGGCTGGCCACTGTACGTGAATTACACGGACACCCCGGCTATCACTGGCCCGATCGAGGATGAAGCCTCGGGACGCATTTTCGTTTCCGACGTGAACGGTTTCCTCCTTACCATCGAGACAAACACCGTCCCGGGCATCGCCGGTCCGTGCAACGGGCAATCCGGCCCGAATTATAGCTACCCGTGTCTGGCTACCGGCTACTACGATTCTGGGTATAGCGCGTTCCCCCCGCCCGCGCCCGATCCGCCGGTGGTGGATTCCTCGCTCGGAACCGTAATGGTGTTCGCCGGTGCGGACGAACTCGCCGGCGACGGTAGCCACAACGGCGATGCCTTCGTGGCTCAATCTCCGACAACGGGCCCATGCGTTTGCGGTGACGGCGAAGAAACGGGCGCCCCCTCGCAATTTGTGTACGTTGACTTCGGACCTATTTGGAGCGGAAGCGGCGTGACTATGCACGACGGAGACTTCGACAACTCCTATTACAACAGCGACGGCACGGCGGGCAGTGTCACCGGCTTCATGTACGTCTGCGCGATCGATCCGCTGGGGGACGGTACTGGCGGGAACACGGCGCTGCGGCAGATTTCTTTTGACGCCAACGGAGTCATCAATGGGGTCAGTTCGGCGTTCCTGCCGGTCGCGCTCGATTACTACGACGAATGCTCGCCGGTGACAGAAATCTACAATGCCAACACCAACACCGACCTGATGTTCTTCAGCGTTCAGAACCACAGCTACGCGTGTGCGGCCGATCCGCTGACGGGCGGGGGCGGTTGGTCCACCGATGCTCCAGCCGGCGGATGCCTCATGTCGTTCGATGTTACCAACGACGCCACCGAGCCCTTCTCAGACCTCGTCACAGCGGGCTTCGCGGCGGCGCTTCCAGAGGATGGTGGCACGAGTGGAATCATCATCGATAACATCTCGCCCGACCCTCAGGCTTCCAGTATCTACTTTACGCCACTGGGAGATCCGTACTATGGCGCGGGCGAATGCACGACTACCGGCTGCGCGGTGAAGGCCACGCAAGTCGGCTTGCAGTAACTTTCGGCGCGGCCAACCACTTTGGTTGGCCGCGGCACAACCATTCGTGGTGGCACGACCCTGGTGGCACAACCACCTGCCAGCCCGTCAGCACCGAACTTGCAGTGTGGCACAACCATTCGTAGTTGCGTGAGGTGGCAGTTGACGGCGCAGTCGCTGGTGCATTTGCTGTGGTGGCACAACGACTTCGATGACGACGCCACGTTCGACGTGGTCGCCGCCGTGCCTGAGGCCGGCTTCGTGGTTGCGTCGACTGCGGTCGACGCGCTGGGCGCAGGACCGCGCCAAGTGCGCGCGCCCCCCGAAATGGCGAGCAGCGCCACGCCCGCGCATCAGCGCGCCTCGGTGGTCACCGACTGGAGCACCCGCCACATGGTGTTCGCTAAGCCAAGGACTAAAGCAGACGCCGCGCGCCTGCAGCACCACACCCGCTATCAGATGCAGGTAGCGCGCCGCAACGCCCCTAGGTTCCGGAAGGCAGCGGAGGTTGACGGAGATTCCAGCTTGCTGAATCGCTTCTCGCACCGCGGGTTCGATCCCAGCACCCGCCGTTCGAAGGCTGATCCGCTGCACCGCGACTGGAGCGAAGGACTGGGTGGCACCGGAACGCTGACTGCATTCACGGTTACGCCGACCGTCGGCGACAACCACATCGACGAGTGCTCACAGTTGACCGAAGTACACAATCCCACTGGTGGCGTAGGCGGAACCCCCGTAGACTTGATGTTCTTCAGCGTTCGCGACAACAGAATCGCGTGCGGCTCTACCGTCGCTTCCCCGACCGGCGGATGCCTCATGTCTGTCGACGTCACCACCGGTGTTTTCCAGTTTTTACGGCATTCCTCGCGGAAGATCGCGGCACGAGCGGAATCGTCGTCGATAACGTCGCGAATACGAGAGCCTACCCCCAGGCATCCAGCATCTCCTTCACGCCACTTGGATGGACGGCAAGCGGCACAGCTTCCGCCGGGGCGTGCACTTTCTCCGGCTGCGCGGTGAAGGCCACGCAAAACGGCTTGGACTAAACTCTAACCATCACGATTCACTCGGCGGTCGTGCGGTCCGATCTGTTCTAGGCAACCAGGCAGGACCGGGCGCACGGCCGCTTCGCTTTGTGGCACCGCCATGGTAGCACCGCCGTTGTGGCACCGATGTCGTGGCATAGCGACTCCTCGCGGTGCGTGCTTTAGAAGCCTCCAGAACTCCCTGACCCACACTCCCCCTCCGTCACTTACCTTCGTGCGATGCCCGTCAGCTGTTTGGGCCCACACCGCGAGGAGTCCCTCTGCCACTACCAGCGGCCACCCCGAAAAACACGAACAGGAATGTTTGAGCCACCACTGTATATCCATTGACACACACCCGCTAGTTTCCATCCTTCGCTGAAAAAACTAGGCTTAGTTCCATTTTGACCTGGGTACAGATCTCTCAGCCGTACTCACGGATGGGGCAGTACTGGAACTGTGCCGCTCAAAATTGCTTGTGTACAGGGGGGTTAGGTACAGTGTGCCGATCCCGAACTGGTGCTGTTCCAGATTCGGGGCGTCGGAAGGGGTGCTTCCGACAAACGTGTCAAAGAATCAACAAATTTGGAGGTTTCAGCAAATGGACGCCAAGTCTTCCTGTCGCGCACTTCTCCTCGCAGTCGCCGCCCTTCTGGGTACTGGATCGGCTATAGCACAGACTGCCCCGGATGCCGGGCACGCTAGGGTCTCTTTGCCCGTGGACTGGAGCTACACTCACGTAATCTACTCGAAAGACCGCTCGCCTGACGAAGAGGCAGCCAAGCCCAACGACAAACGCTATATTTACTCGAGGAAGCTGCACAGCAACACCCGTGCGGTGGCCTCAGTGGAAGCCGGCGGACCCAAGGGGATCGGCCGGGACGTCCGCTTCGAGGTCGGCCACTTGGGGGTTAATCGCTCGGCGCAGCTGTCCAGTCCCGCCAAGATCGACTGGTCGTTCTCGCTGGGCGCTGGTTTCGTGGCCCCGGGAATGTACCCGGCGAAATTCAGCTTCGACATCAATGCGCCGGTGACCGTGGCGAACTGCACCGGGACCACCGAATACACGTTCCCCGACTTCGTCGTGTACGGCCTGAATGTGGCGGGCGTGAACAATGGACAAGGGAACCTGGTAGCGCTGAACAACCTGTACACCGGCGTGAACGGCAGCGGGCAACCGAACGGCGTCTGCCCCGGAACCGGGCCGATCGTCTACTGGTCGTATAACACGACCACCTCCACCGGCGGGAAGATCACCACTTCTCCGGTGCTGTCTGAGGATGGCACGCAGGTAGCGTTCCTGGAAAGCGGCGGGGCGGCCACCTATTTGCACATTTTGAGCTGGAACGCCGGCGACGGCGCGGCCAACGGCGATGCGGTACACGCCGCGGTTCCGTCCTCGATCTCGGGAAATGCGGCAGCAGCGGCGACGGTTTCCGACACGGTCTCGAGCATCACCCTAACCAACGGCGGCAGCGGATACGCTTCGGCGCCGACGGTATCGATCAGCGGTGGCGGCGGGACAGGCGCCACAGCTACTTCGGTCCTGAATGCAGGCGTAGCTACCGTCAACATGGGCGCACAAGGCAGCAATTATGCTTCGGCCCCGACGGTCACCTTCAGCAATCCCCACCGCGGGCGGCACAGCGGCCACCGGCACGGCCAACGTCACCAACGGCGTCACTTCTTACACCGTGACCGCAGGCGGCGCGGGCTACACCACCACCCCCACGGTAACCGTAGCGGCTCCGGGTAACGGCGGCACCACCGCCACCGGCACCGCAGTGCTCACCACCGGCGTCACTTCGATTAACCGTGACCAACGGCGGCACCGGTTACAACACCGCGCCGATCGTGGTTTATTCGGGCAGCGGCGGCGGAGCAGCTACCGCCAATCTGAGCCAGGGCGTTGGATCTTATACTCTGACCAACGGCGGATCCGGCTACGCTTCGACCCCGACCGTTACCATCACCGGTGACGGCACCGGCGCAACGGCAACGCGCAACCTTTAGCGGTTCGGTGCAGACCGTGAACGTAACCAACGGCGGCAGCGCATATCAGACCGCGCCGACCGTAGTGTTCTCCGGCACTGGCGGCGCAGCAGCAACTGCAGCGATCGCGGGTCCGGTCAGCTCGTTGACACTCGTTACCGCCGGCGCGGGATATACCTCCGCACCGACCGTAACGATTTCGGCCCCAGCTTCCGGCACCACCGCAACCGCAACCGCCAACATGTCCACGACTTACGTCGGTTAGCAGCGTGACCTTTACCAACCACGGCAGCTACAACACGTTCTTTGGCATTGACCCACCGACCGTTACGTTCTCCTGCAGCGCTACGGGTTGCGTCCAGAACACCAAGGCCACCGGAACGGTGGTCACCAGCAACTCCACAGCCACTTGCGGAGCCGCTCAAGGCAGCTATGACGTTTGCATCGTCAGCGTGACCATCACCAATGCCGGCTCGTATACCTTGACCGGCGGCAGCATCGTGATGACCGTTGGCGGTTACTACTCGCAAGATCACGGCAGCGGTATACACCGTGAACACCACTACCACCACTTCGTTGAGTTCGCTCACGCTGACCAGCGGCGGTAGCGGATACAACGCCAACCCGACGGTGACCATCACCGGCGGCGGCGCAACCACCCAGGCAACCGGCCACTGCAAAAATCAACGGCACGGTGCAGAGCGTTAGCGTGACCAACGGCGGCACCTACACCACTCGGCGCCGACGGTTTCGTTCACCGGCGGCAGCGGCACCGGCGCAGCGGCATCATCGACCATCGCTGGCTCGGTTACCGCCGTCAACGTGACCGCGGTCGGCACCGGCTACACCACCGCAACCGTCACCATCAACAGCGCCAGCGGCACCGGCGCAGCGGCCACGGCGAACCTGACCGGAGTCGTGGGCAGCATCACCGTCACCAACCCCGGCACCTACTCCACCACGCCCACCATCACCTTCAACAACAGCGGCACGGCGGTATCGGGCGCAGCAGCAACAGCGGTCGCAATCGTAGCTATGTTTCCTCGATCAACGTCACCAACGCAGGCAACAACTACGCAGCAGTCCCGACGGTGACCATCACCGGCGGCGCGGCACCGGCGCAGCAGCAACCGCAAACCTTACCGGCGTGGTCAGCTCGGTGACCGTCACCAGCGCGGGCTCGGGCTACACGTCGGCTCCGACGGTTACCTTCGGTAACAGCGGCACCGGCGGCTCGGGCGCAGCGGCAACCGCAACCATCAGCGGCTCGGTGGCTTCGATTAATCTGACCAATGGCGGCAGCGGCTACACCGGCACCCCGACGGTCACCTTCGGCAGCGGAGGCGGCGGAACTGGTGCAGCGGCGACGGCAACCACTCTGGACCAGCTTCGGCCATCAACCTGGCTTTACGGCGGCAGCGGCTACACCACCGTCCCCGACCGTTTACATCAACGGCGGCGGCGCAGGCGCTTCCGGCGCAACCGCAACAGCCAACATCTCGGCGGCGGCGCGGTGACTTCGATCACGCTGACCAGCAACGGCACCGGCTACACCGCGGCGCCGACGGTTACTCTGGATGCACCAACGGCGGGTTGCTCAGGTGCCGGATCGTGCATGATCAACGTGGCGATCGGCAGCAACAACATCACGAACTCTTCACCGTACTACGATTACGACAACGACGTGCTGTACTTCGGCGACGACAACGGCGTGCTGTACTCGGTATCGCCGGTGTTCGTCGGAACCGCAACCACGGGCGGAACCGCTGCACCGGTAGTCACCAGCCTGCAGGTAGCCACCACCTCCGGGCAGACCATGCTGACCGGCCCAATCCTGGACGAGCAACTCCGGCAACGTGTTCGTAGGCGCGGCGGACGGCAAGGTGTACGCGGTACCGTACCTCGCTCTCCAGCGTCGCCGGCATCGATGATCGTCGGCGAAGGAACCGGAAGCTGCGGTTCCGGAACTGTAACTCCGGCGGCATCACCGATCCGGTGATCGTCGACGGTTCGATTTACGCGCTCTACGCCTACACCCAGAACGCGGCAACTTCGATCAGCTCTTCCAACCGTGCGGTCGTCACCCAAGCAGGCACCGGCGCAGCTGGGACCACGCTGTTCGGTAACCGCGTCAACAACATCACCACCGGCTCCGGCAACATGTGCGGATCGTAGCCCAGCCTCGAGCGGTACCAGCGTAGTAAACGTGCATTCACCGGCGTTCGACAACAACTACTACAACGGCACCGGCGTCGGCCACTTGTTCATCTGCGACAACTCGACCACCGCTCCGCCGGCGATGTACGCCATCACCTTCAACGCCGGCGTCATGAACAACGCGGTCGATGCCACCCTCGGACTGAGCCTCTCCGAGCTTGGCCACGTCCGCTTACGCCGAGTGCGCACCGATCACCGAAATCTTCCAGCCGGCCACCGACGGCGGCCCCGACGGCACCGATTACATGCTACTCGGCGTCGGACGCATCGCCGGCGGGACCGGAGCATTCGGAGCAGCGGTGGGTCAGGCCTACAGCGTCACCAGTTCGTACGTGCATGACCAAGGGCATCGAACACACCGTAAATACCTACCCGGCCGCGCAGGACGGCATCAGCGGAATCGTGGTGGACAACATCAGCCCGGCCGCTCAGGCCTCGAGCATGTACTTCACCACCGAGGCGGTAGGCACCAGCACCGACCCAGTTTGCGGCACCGGAAAATACTGCGCCGTGAAGCTGACGCAGTCAGGCCTGCAGTAAGCGCAAACGCCCGGAGGGGCGGCTGGCAGTAAAAATCGGCAGCCTGGATGGAACCTCATCCAGGCTGCTTTTTTTGGGTGGCGAGATTTCAGGCCGTGGCCGGCGGCCGCAGGAGCCGCGGAGTCGCCTCAAGGGCACCGGGATGCCTCCAGACGCCTCAGAGGGCCAAACCGGGCACTGCGAGGCCCTGGCGTCGCCGCTGGGAGGCTCACCAGGGCGTAGGGGTGGGCGGGTGGGTCTGGTAGTCGGAAGCGTGTAGACCCCCGCATAAACCGAAGACGGGCCTACCCTTAGGAATCTCTGGAGGATCGGCTGGTGCAATTCTGGAATATTTACATTTGTGTGACAATGATCTGTGAAAATCGCGGCGCGCGGTGGTACACTAACGGGGTAAGTATCCGCAGGCGGCCCTGGCTGGTTGGCCAGAGATTTTTATGCCACCTTTGTCCGGGGAATGCATCTCACGGTTGGAATGAGGTCACATTGAGCACAAATTTTTCAAACGCCGCCAAGCCCTCAGCAGCGGGAGGGGAAGAAACCATACCACAAACCCGCGGTACGTCATGAGCGTGTCTTCGAAACCATGGCACTGCGTTGCGGCAAGCTCAGTCGACACAGTCATCCTGCAATTTCATCGCAAGGCGTCCTAAGGGTTCGACCCATTCCGTAAGCAACGCACCGCCCGCAGCAACACCCGCGTGAGAAAGTCTGTAGAAGATGTGAACAGGCGCGCGCTACGCGTGTGTCCGTGTCTTCAATTTTTTTCTGTGGCGACTGTTGTGGGTGTCCGCTTTTTTTGGCGCCGTCACCGCTGCCCTTCCCGTCTTCATTTTGCCTGCAGCGCGTCGCTCGCACCGCAGATCCGAACAAAACAAAATGAAATTTCCATAGACAAGAAAACAGAATCTCCGCTCCACGATTGTGGCGCAGCGACTCCTGCGGTGCGGCCCCGGCATTAGAAAATTCCCTAGATCAAAACCACGAACACAATCTCTCCTTCACCAGCCGCCGTCGTGACACCGTGGTGCCGCCTCCGAAAATCGCTCAGGCGTCCCGCTCGAGAAAACTCGATAGCAATTCGCGAACGCCAGCGCCGTGGCACAGCCATTCGTGAAGCTCCAAGACCCAGATTCACTCAAGTTCAAAAACAGCCTGTCCCCGTCTTGGCTTAAGTCTCCCCAGCAATGAACAGGAGGCCATCGGACGACGGATCGCGCTCGCGGCGTTAGATCTGGGGATTTTGGAAGGTTTTGCGGCCCCACCGCGAGGAGTCCTGTGCCGCGGCGCCCGGTCTGGGAGAGGGTCTGCTGGGTACTGATCGGTCTGTAGGTCCTGATACCTGAGCCGCCTGGGTAGTCCAAGTTTTATGCCCTCAAACTCGATGGGTCCGGAAATCAATGAAAAGTAACCCATCTGTATTCATGTATGTACAGACGATTCTCAATTTGCGAATTAAGGTCAAAGTACTGTCTAGTCCCCTACTTCGTATTCCAAATCCGAATAGATTGGGCCGTCTTGGGGCACTCCGGTATAACCGTACCGACCCGGAACACTTGGTCCCCAAATCTTTTTTGGCGAGGCAAATGGAAATGAACACCACACACAAAAGCTTTCTGAAAGTGGCCCTAGGAATCGCGTCAACTTTGACACTAGGGACGACTCTGTTGCCGCGGCGAGTGAATTGTCTATCAACGGCCAGTCGCGCTCGGCGACATCGGTGTCACTCTTTTGCTCGTCGACCACGTCGGGCAGTGCCAACAGCGATTCCAAACCGGCCGGCTTGGGAATATTGAAGTTCACGGCCAGATCGTTCAATTGCCGCCAATAGGCCAAGAGCAGCGGGGCATTCAGGCGGCACGTGTCCACCGACGCCGGACGATCGACCTTGAGATTGATTTGCACCGTGCCACGTTTGATCCGCTGGCGAACCGAGCCTTCGATCCGCGGCTCCAGGGCGGCATAGCCATCGCTGGTGCGCAAGGCAATTTTGAAGTACCGGCTGTTGATCGTCCGGACCTCAAGCGCAATCGACACCCCATTTTCTTGTCGTCGCGCTTCGCCAAAGCCGGTCATGCTCAAGAGCATGCGTCGCTCCTCACTTGTGCAGAATCCGGCAGGCGCCGCATTGCCGCGAGCAACTTTGGTCGCCCATTGGCACTTCGTGTCGTTCAACAGTTACTTCCCGGTCGCCGGAGCGGGTGCCGCTGAGCTGGGCGCTTTCGGGGACGCAGTACGGGGACGCAGTACTCGGGGTTGACGTTGCCGGAGCGGGCGTCGTTGCGGCCGGAGCGGGTGTGGACAACGGCGTGCTCGATTTATTCTCGCCACTCGGCGCAGCGGGAGTCGATGCCGGGCCTCCTGTTGGGGCTGCCGAACCCTTGCCACCCGGTGCGGGAACGAGTTCTTCCTTGCCAGGCGTCGCGGGCAGCCTTTGTCGCTCCGCCGCCGGTGAAGATGCTACTGGAAGCGGTGCTCGACATGAACTTCACGGCCGCGACGCACAACAAGATCCAGAACGTCACGACGCCGAAGGTGACCCACATGAACGTGTCGCCGGCCTTCGTGCCGAAGGCGCCTTCGGCCTCCCATACCGCCGAACGCTCCCGCCAATCCGCCCCCCCGGCCGCGCTGGACCAGGACGATCAGAATCAGGAACAGGGCCACGAGCGACAGGAGAACGCCGAACAAGATATACATCGCAGGCTTCTTCCGTGTTGACTGGAGATTAAGTTTCGTGGATTGCAAACCACCGGCGTCGAACATCGTTTGGCACGATCGCCAGTCGCTAATGACAGCCGCTAACGACAGCCGGCGATGATCCCGAGGAAATCGGCCACCTTCAGGCTGGCTCCGCCGACCAACGCTCCGTCGATATCCGGCTGGGCCAGCAGCTCCGCGGCGTTGTCGGGCTTCACGCTGCCACCGTATTGAATCCGGATCGCCGCCGCAAGTTCCGCATTGTAACGGCTCGGCAAGCATTTTGCGAAGATCACGATGCACCTCCTGGGCCTGGGCCGGCGTGGCGACCCGGCCGGTGCCGATCGCCCAAACCGGTTCGTAGGCGATCACGATCCGGCCGGCTTGCTCCGCGGAAATGCCGGCCAGCGAACCGTCGAACTGCCGCGCGGATCACCTCCGCGCGTGCGGCCCGCTTCGCGCTCGGCCAACAGCTCGCCGACGCAGACGATCGGCGTCAGCCCGGCGGCCAGCGCGGCCAGCAGCTTTTGGTTCACCTCGGCGTCGGTTTCCCGAACAATTGCCGCCGCTCGCTGTGGCCGAGAATGACGTAGCGGCAGCCCAGGTCCAACAGCATCGCGGGCTGATTTCGCCGGTGAACGCGCCCTGCGCCTGGTGATACATGTTCTGGGCGCCCAGCGCCACCGGCTGCCTCGCCGATCGCCTGCCGCACCGCCTCCAGATAGACAAACGGCGGACAGACCACCAGATCGACGCTTGGGAAATCGACCGAGCCCTTGGCGACCACTCGGCGGCCAAGGCGACGGCGGCGGCACGATCCAGTGTTCATCTTCCAGTTGCCGGCGATGAGCGGACGTCGCATGAGTTGACGTTCCTTGGGTTCATTACGCTGAGCTTGAGGACCGTGGGACGCAGCGCCTCGGCAAGCCGGAGCGGCTGAATCTTAGCGTTCGAGGCCGGCGGAGCGGAAATCGTTTTGCCGAGCACGTGCGGCCAGTTTGCGAATTTGCTCGGCCAGGGCCGCGTATTGGTCGGGCAAGCAGGGCTTGCGGGCCGTCGGACATGGCTTCTTCCGGGCAGTTGTGGACTTCGATGTGCACGCCATCGGCGCCCGGCCGCCACGCCGGCCAGCGCACAGGCCGGAATCAGATCGGGCCGGCCGGTGGCGTGGCTCGGATCGACGATGATCGGCAGATGCGACAGGGCCCGCACGGCTGGGCACGGCCGCCACGTCGAACAAATTCCGCGTCGACGTTGTCGAATCCCTTCACGCCCCGTTCGCACAGCACCACGTTGCGGATTGCCCTGCGACAGAATGTATTCGGCGCTCATCAGCAGATCTTCGATCGTCGCGCTCATGCCGCGCTTCAGCAGCACCGGCTTGCCGCGTCTGGCCGACTTCGGTCAGCAGGACGAAATTCTGCATGTTGCGCGCGCCGATCTGGATCATGTCGGCATACTCGGCGACGAGTTCGACCCGCCGCGGGTCCATCACTTCGGTGACGACCGGCAAGCCGTGCTTTCGCCCGGTTTCGCGGAGGATTTTCAGCCCCTCTTCGCCCATGCCTTGATAGGCGTAGGGACTGGTGCGGGGCTTGAAGGCGCCGCCGCGAAGCAGATTGGCTCCCGGCTGCGCGCACCGACGCCGCGATCGCGTCCATCCGCTCGGGATTCTCCACGGCGCAGGGACCGGCGATCATCGCCAGATTGCCGCCGCCGATCTTCACGCCGCCGACGTCGACGATCGTCGGCTCGGGCTGGGCTTCGTTGCTGGCCAGCTTGTACGGCGGCAGCACGGGAATGACTTCGACCACGCCGGGGATCGCCCGCAGCGGAGCGACATGCAGCTTTCGCTTCGTCGCCGATCACGCCGATGATCGTGCGGTAAACGCCGCGGCTGAGATGGGTCTGCAGGCCGAGCGACTTCGACGCGCTCGATGACGTGTTGGACTCTGTTGCGTCCGTCACGTGCGATTTGAGGATGATGATCACGAGTGGATCGGTTGCCTCGGGAATGGTTCGAATGGTGTCGAAACGCGCAAACGCTCGGCAATCGCGGGCTAGGTTCGTCACCCGAGCGGCTCGACGATCTTAATCGACCGGCGCAGTCTTGGCGTACGAGCCGAGCACTACCAGCCGCACGCTGCGGCGGCCAAGCGATCTCGATCGCCCGGGCCAGGCGCTTGTCGTTCTGATGGCCTTCCAACTCGACGAAGAACAAATAGCCCCCCTCGGGTCTGCGGAATCGGAAACGACTCGATCCAGGTCAGGTTCAGCCGGTTGCGCTTGAACAGCGTCAGCGCGTCGGCCAAGCTGCCGGGGCGATGCTCGATTTCGAACATCAGGGCCGTTTTGTCGTGGCCGGTCCGCGGGCCGGTCTGGTCGCCGATCACGGCAAACCGCGTGAGATTGCCCGGATTGTCTTCGATATTTTCGGCCAGACTGTTCAAGCCCGTAGTGGACGCCGGCTTGAACGCTGGCGATGGCCGCGGCGCCCGGCTTGTCTTGCGCCAGTTGGGCGGCCGTCGACGTGCTGGTCACTTCGATCGTTCGGGCCGTCGGCAGATGCTTGGCCAGCCAATTGCGGCACTGCGACAGGGCTTGCGGCTTGCTGTAGACTTCCTGCACCTCGTCGCGGGCGCAGCGGCCCAGCAGATTGTGATGGATCCGCATTTGCACTTCGCCGCAGATTTTGACCGGCAGGCGGGTGAACATGTCGAGCGTGTCGGCGACGCGGCCGTCGGTGGAGTTTTCGATCGGCACGAGGCCGAAATCGGCATGCCCGCGATTGACCTCTTCGAACACCGCCGCGATGCGTCCCGACCGGCACCAATTCGACGCTTGCCCGAAGCGATGGATGGCCGCCAGATGGCTGTAGCTATAGGCCGGGCCCAAGATAGGCCACGCGCATTTTCTTTTCCAGCGCCCGCGAACCGCTGATGATTTCGCGGAACACGGCCCGCACGCTGGCGTCGCACAGCGGCCCTTTGTTCAGCAGGCCCGTGCGGGCCAGCACTTCTTCTTCGCGCACCGGGATCGTAGGTTCGCTGGCCGGCGGTGTCTTTGATCTGGCCGATCTTGTGCGCCAGCTTGGCGCGCTGGTTCATGAGCGTCGACCAGTTCGCGATCGATATGGTCGATCTTGCCGCGCAGGCCGGCCAGTGTCGGAGCTTTGGCCGGAGCGTCCTTCGGCGACTTATTATCCGTCGGGTTTGGCCTTGGCCATGTTGCGTCGTTCCGACCCCCGAGCGAAAAGTGAGAGGCTGCGCCGCCGTGAACTGCAGCGCTCGGTGGCGCGACAATCGCCGTGTCGCCGCTGCCAGCAGCTGCGAATCCCCTTGTAAACTCGCGAGCATACGGCTTGTCAAGGATGCGGCCGGCGATGGCGGATGCTGATCTCCGAGCCGCGCAGTGCTAGCAAGGACGTGCGTCTCGAAACTCGCCTTGCTACCGCCGGCGGCTCGGCGTCGCGGATGTCGACCGCCCGCTGTCAATATGGCAGTCGGCTGAACGACGACCGACGGCTCGCGCAGGTCAATTGCCGCATCGATCGCGACGCAATCGTTCAATTGCCGCAATGGATTATCGCATCAACGCTTCCCGGGTCGTTCGCACGGCTGGCACGGACTTTGCTTTATCTGGGCCAGACCACTGACAATGGCCTGCGCGGCAGTCGTGCGCCGCGGCGGCACGTACGGCCGTTGCGACGAACCGCAAAAACAAACCTTGACTCAACGACGAATCGACTGCGATTGACCGGCCAGTCGAGATCCGATGCCGCATCAGGCGAAAAGGAGCATGGAACATGGCTCAAGGCGAAAAAATCATCGGGATCGACTTGGGAACCACCAACTCCGTCGTGGCCGTCATGGAAGGCAAAGAAGCGAAGGTGATTCCCAACCAAGAAGGCAATCGGCTGACGCCCAGCGTCGTGGCGTTCACCGATAAGGGAGACGTGCTGGTCGGCGATTTGGCCCGCCGCCAGGCGATCACCAATCCCAAGCGGACGATCTATTCGATCAAGCGCTTCATGGGCCGGCGGCACAGCGAGGTCGCCAGCGAAGAGAAGATCGTTCCCTACGAGATCGTCGGCGGCACCGAGGACTACGTGCAAGGTCGCAGTCGGCGACAAGGAACTCACGCCGCCGGAAATCTCGGCCAAGATTCTGCGCAAGCTGAAGGAAGCGGCCGAAGCCTATCTGGGCCATAAGGTGAACAAGGCCGTCATCACCGTGCCGGCCTACTTCAACGACGCCCAGCGGCAGGCCACCAAAGACGCCGGCCAAATCGCCGGCTTGGAAGTCGCGCGGATCATCAACGAGCCGACCGCGGCCGCCCTGGCCTACGGCCTGGACCGGAAGGAACACGAGAAGATCGTCGTGTTCGATCTCGGCGGCGGCACGTTCGACGTCTCGGTGCTCGAAGTGGCCGACGGCGTGTTCCGCGTCATCAGCACCAACGGCGACACGCACCTGGGCGGCGACGATTTCGACCAGGTGCTGATCAATTACGTGGCCGACGAATTCAAGAAAGAACAACGGCATCGATCTGCGCAAGGACACGATGGCCCTGCAGCGCCTGCAAGAGGCCTGCGAGAAGGCCAAGAAGGAGCTGAGCTCCGGCCAGTTCGACCGACATCAATCTGCCGTTCATCACGGCCGACGCCAGCGGCCCCAAGCATTTGCAGATGAACATCACCCGCTCGAAGTTCGAGCAGTTGGTCGATCATCTGATCGAGCGCTGCCGCGGGCCGGTGATGCAGGCGATGAAGGACGCCAAGCTCAAGCCAAGCGAGATCGACGAAGTCGTGCTCGTCGGCGGTTCGACGCGCATTCCCAAGGTGCAGGAGATGGTCAAGCAAGATGTTCGGCAAGGAGCCGCACAAGGGCGTGAATCCCGACGAAGTCGTGGCCGTCGGCGCCGCGATCCAAGGGGGCGTGCTGGCCGGCGAAGTGCAGAACGTGCTGCTGCTGGACGTGACGCCGCTGTCGCTGGGCATCGAGACCCTGGGCGGCATCATGACCAAGCTCGTCGAACGCAACACGACCATTCCGACCGAGCGCAAGCAACGTCTTCAGCACGGCCGACGACAACCAGACGGCCGTCACCGTCAGCGTGTTCCAGGGCGAACGGCGAGATGGCCGCGCGACAACCGCTTGCTCGGTCAGTTCAACCTGGAAGGCATTCCGCCGGCCCCGCGCGGCGTGCCGCAGATCGAAGTCAAGTTCGACATCGACGCCAACGGCATCCTGAACGTGTCGGCCAAGGATCTGGGCACCGGCAAGGAGCAAACGGTCCGGATCGAGCAATCGAGCGGCTTGACCGAAGCCGAGATCGAGCGGATGCGCAAAGACGCCGAAGCTCCACGCCGCCGAGGACAAGCACAAACGGCGAACTGGCCGAGGCTGCGCAACCAGGCCGAGTCGATGTGCTTCCAGCTCGAAAAGCTGATGAAGGAGCACAGGCGACAAGATCAACCGACGCCGACCGGGCTCCGTTGGAGGCGGCGATCAAGAAGATGCGCGAAGCTGGCCAAGAGCGACGAACGTCGACGCGATCAAGTCGGCCATTGACGAACTCGAGCAGGCCTCGCACGCCTTGAGCAAGACGCTGTACGCACGAGCGCGGCCGCAGCCGGCGGCGGCCGGCGCGGCTCCGACGGCGGCGCCGGCCCGACGCGCCGCGCCCAGGCGGCGACGACGACGCGATCGACGCCGAGTTCGAGGTGAAAGAAAGACTGAGCACTGCGCCCGTTAGCATGCGATCTGCAACGCGTGCGGTGGGCACTGCCCACCGACGGCTCGCGCGCGTCAGGTAAAGCAATCGTGGGCAATGCGCACCCTACGGAACTGCCGCATACGGATCGTAGGAGCAGGCCAACGAAACGGAGGCTGATTCGAATGGCATTTCGATTCGACAAATTCACCATCAAGGCCCAAGAGGCCGTTCAGCGGGCCCAAGAGCTCGCCGCCGATCGCGGCAATCCGCAGATCGATCCGTTGCATTTGCTGGCCGCGCTGCTCGGCGAGAGCGAAGGCGTCGTCGGCCGCTGCTCGACAAGATCGGCGTCAACCGCCGGCAGCTGGAACAGATCGTCGAGGCCGAACTGAGCCACTTTCCCAAGATCGTCGGGCGGCTCGCCGCCGCAGCCGTCGCCAGAGCTTGACGCAAGTCTTCGAAGCGGCCCAGCGCGAAGCCGACGACGATGAAGGACGAGTTCGTCTCGACCGAGCATCTGCTGCTGGCGCTGGCCAAGGTCGATTCCAAGGCCAAGCAACGTTCTCAAGCTCAACGCCATCGACCGAAACGGAAGTGCTCAAGGCGCTGCAAGCCGTTCGCGGCACGGCCCGCGTGACCGACCAGAACCCCGAGGACAAATTCCAGGCCCTGAAGAAGTACGGCATCGACCTGGTCGAACGGGCCAGCCAAGGCAAGCTCGATCCGGTGATCGGCCGCGACCAGGAAATCCGCCGCGTGATCCAGGTCCTCTCGCGGCGCACGAAGAACAATCCGGTGCTGATCGGCGAGCCGGGCGTCGGCAAGACGGCCATCGCCGAAGGGCTGGCCCTGCGCATCGTGCAAGGCGACGTGCCGCAGAGCCTGAAGAACAAACGCGTCATCGCGCTCGACATGGGCGCGCTGATCGCCGGCACCAAATATCGCGGCGAATTCGAAGACCGGCTCAAGGCCGTGCTCCGCGAAGTCGAAGCCGCCGGCGGCAACGTGATTCTGTTCATCGACGAGTTGCACACCGTCGTCGGCGCCGGCAGCGGCCGAAGGGGGCAACGACGCCGCCAATCTGCTCAAGCCGGCCCTGGCCCGCGGCGAGCTGCGCTGCATCGGCGCGACGACGCTCGACGAATATCGCAAGTACATCGAAAAAGACGCCGCCCTGGAGCGGCGGTTCCAGCCGGTCTATGTCGGCGAGCCGTCGGTCGAAGACACGATCGCCATTCTGCGCGGTCTGAAGCCGCGCTACGAAGCCCATCACAAGGGGGTGAAGATCAAGGACTCGGCCCTGGTCGCCGCGGCCAAGCTGTCGCATCGCTACATCACCGACCGCTTCCTGCCCGACAAGGCCATCGACCTGATGGACGAGGCCACCAGCCGGCTGGCGATGGAACTGGAAAGCGTGCCGACCGAAATCGACGAGGTGCAGCGGCGGCTGGTGCAGCTGGAACTGGCCGCCCGGCAATTGGCCGAAGAAACCGAAGAGCACGCCAGTCGAGCGCCTGGCGGAAATCGAGGAGGAAATGCAAGAGCTGCGGCACAAGCTGGCCAGCCTGCGCGAGCAATGGGAAGCCGAAAAGCTCGGCATGGGCGACGTGCAGCCGAAACCCGCGAGCAGCTCGCAGCAGGTCGAGCTCGAGTTCGACCAGCTCAGGGCCGCCATCAAGGAAAAGCAGGCCGCCGGCCAGCCGATCGCCGAGAAGACGATTACAACAAGCTCTACGAACTCGACGTGCGAGCGCAAAGCAGCTGTCGCAGCAAGCTCGAAGCCGAGTCGGCACCGCGCGCGCCGGCCGCCACGCCGGCACGCCGCGCTGCTGCGCCAGGAAGTCGGGCCGGAGGAAATCGCCGAGGTCGTCAGCGCCTGGACCGGCATCCCGGTCACGCGGCATGATCGAAACCGAACGGGCCAAGCTGCTGGTGCTCGAAGAACGGCTGCACCAGCGCGTCGTCGGCCAGGACGAAGCGGTCGAGGCCGTGGCGAACGCCGTCCGCCGCAGCCGCTCGGGCTTGCAAGATCCGAATCGGCCGATCGGCTCGTTCATCTTTCTTGGGCCCGACCGGCGTCGGCAAGACCGAGCTTTGCAAGGCGCTGGCCGAGGTGCTGTTCGACGACGAAAACGCCATGGTCCGGCTCGACATGAGCGAGTTCATGGAACGGCACACCGTGAGCCGGTTGATCGGCGCCCCGCCGGGCTACGTCGGCTACGAAGAAGGTGGCCGGCTGACCGAAGCCGTCCGCCGCCGGCCCTATTCGCGTCGTGCTGCTGGACGAAATCGAAAAGGCCCATCGCGACGTGTTCAACATCCTGCTGCAGGTGCTCGACGACGGCCGCCTGACGCGACAGCCACGGCCACACGGTCGATTTCACCAACACGATCATCGTCATGACGTCGAACATCGGCAGCCAGATGATCCAGGAAATCACGCGCGAGGGCGGCAGCCGAGGAGGAAATTCGCGAGGCGGTGCACGAAGCGCTGCAGGCCGCAGTTCCTGCCCGAGTTCCTGAACCGCATCGACGAGACGATCATTTTCCATCCGCTCGATCGGCAAGCAGATCCACAAGATCGTCGGCCTGCAGATCGAGCGGCTGCGCAAGCAGCTGGCGCAGAACGGCCTGGCGCTGGAAGTGACCGACGCGGCGCTCGACGCGATCGCGCCGCAGGGCTACGACCCGCGTGTACGGCGCCCGGCCGCTGAAGCGCGTGATCCAGCAGCAGATGCAAAACCCGCTGGCGACCGAGATTCTTGAAAGGCGAGTTCCCCGAAGGAAGCCGCGTGCGAGATCGACTTCCGCGACGGACGAATTCACGTTCGTCCGCGCCGAACAAGAAGAGCCGGTGGCGTCGTAACCCCGTGCCAGTGTCGCCTGGAGCGCCGCGCACCCATTTAGCCGCCCCGCTCGCGGGGCGCGCTCGCCGGCGCGGTTCCCCGCGCATCGGGCGCCTACCGCTTCTCTTCGAGCCCCAAATTCGCGATCACCACCTCGCAGCCGGGCGTCATTCTGCGGATTTTCTCGACGATCACCGCTTTTTCCGAGATCGTCGCCTTCTTCAATTTTCGCTTGAAGAGCACGATCTTCTTCCGGCGATGCCGCCGGCGTTTGATTTCCTGCTTCCGATCGCTGATTCCACCCACGATGCACGGCTCCGGTAAGGTCGCGAAAACCCAATCCAACGAATCCGCCTTTGTAACAGCCGCCCGATTGAACGTCAATTGCCGTCAATCGGGACTGGCGGAAGAGTTTACCGGCTGTTGCGGTGCGATTGGGTCCGCAGCGGAATGGTCCAGGAGTTCGACCGTGAGATTGTCGATCTGGATGTCGTCGATCGCCTCGAAACCCAGCGCATCGTTCAGCCGCCCTTGCAGCCGGTCTTTCAGACGCACCAAACGCGGGTCAATAATGTCGGCCGCTCGCATGCGCAGCAGCGTGGCGCTCACTGTGCGCTCCAGACTCCCGCTGCTGCCGATTGACTTCGCGAACATGCGCGGCATCCAATTCATCGAACAGATGGATCGTGACGTCGAACTGCCCGTGATAGAGCCGCTGGTCGCGCGGGTTGACGCGGTTGAACTCGAACGTCCCCAGCGCGAGCGCCTGGTCGTGGTCTGGAGCCGACTCGGCCGCGCCGCGAGCGTGCAGCCAGTACCAGGCCGCGACGTCGGCCGTCGTCAAGAGGGCGAGCACCGTGATAATCAGCCGCGCGGACAACCATCGCAGGGCGCGCGGCGCCGCGCTGGATTCCGCTGCTCTCCGTTCCGGCCGGCCTTTCGGCTTCGGCGCATTTGGTCCCACCGCCATGGGGTTCCCCCGGCCACGTCAAAAACGGCACATGACTCGCATCGCTCTAATCAACCCAATGCGATGAGTGAAGGATAGGTTGCAAAATGGGGATCTGCTTAGCCGGCAAGAGATGCCGAGAGGCGAAAAAAAATCGGGGTCCCTGACGTGCCAATTCCACGTTGGCTGTGCGGGATGGCCAGGGGCAAGGCTACCATCCAGCGAAATTCGTCGTCAGAGACCCCGCGGGCCAGCTTGATAATGCTACTTGCTGGGGCTTCTAGCAACCCAACAAAGCAAAGCATCCCTCGCCAGAGCAATGCGCGTGCCCGTTCCATCCGCACATGCGGCACAATCGGCGGCTGGCCTTCGAGCAGATTGATAGCAAAGAGGTTATGGCATACGATGGCGGCGTGTCCAACTTTCGGACCTGACTGACCCGGGCGGATTGCTTTGCAACACAATGTTCAATTTTGCGTTGCGAAATGCGCAAGCCGAGGATGTGAAAGAATGGGGACAGGCACCTCGCGACCCGCCGGCAATTGCCACTTTCACGCGACTTGCTCGGAGCCAGTCCCCATTCCTTCACACGCTTTCCGCCTGAGGTGTGTCTTCCAATTCGCCGATCTTTTCCCGCATGCACGACATGGCAGTTAGCTCGGATGTTAGCGCCGCTGTTAGCCCCTCTGCCCGCTTGAGCGACGCCTTGACCGAAGTGCTGATCGTGGCCAATCCGCGGCCGGCGCAGGTCCGGCCCATATCAAAATCGAAGGGCTCGTCGCCGCGCTACGGGCCCATGGCCTGCGGCCGCAAATTGAATATGACTTGCAGGCTATAAGCGGCCTTGCCGCCGAACTGCATGCGGCAGGCCGGCTAAGAGTCGTCGTAGCCGCTGGCGGCGACGGCACCGTGGCCGAAGTGCTCAATCGCACGGCGCCAGGCGTTCCCCTGACGGTGATGCCGCTAGGAACCGAGAATCTGTTGGCTAAGTACCTGGGAATGCCACGCGACGGTGAAGCGGTTGCCACGGTGATCGCCGCCGGCGCCACGGCCTTGCACGATGCCGGTGCCGCCGCGGGCCGGCTGTTCGCCTTAATGGCCAGCTTTGGCTTCGATGCCGAAGTGGTCAGGCGGCTGCACGTTTCGCGCACCGGCCACATTGCGCATTGGAGCTATGCCAAACCAATTTGGGAGGCGATCCGTACATATCAATATCCTGAGTTGCGGATTTATTGCGATGACGGCGCTAGTGGCGAACAAGCATCGAGCCCAGCGGCGTCGGCCGCTGGCTCTAGTTCAAAGCCGGTCGCCGCCATCGGTTCCGTCTCAAGCGATTGTCTCATCCGCGCTCGATTCGCATTTTTGACCAACGTGCCGCGCTACGCATTTGGCCTGCAATTCGCGCCGCACGCGCTGGGTGATGATGGCTGGTTGGATCTGTGCACGTTTCGGCGGGGCTCGTTTTTTAGTGGACTGTGGTATTTGGGCAAGCTGTTCTCCACCGGCACCGGCGTTGCCGGATTGCTGGTTCGGCCGGTGCGCCGTCTGCGGATTGAATCGGATTGCCCGGTGCCGTATGAATTGGACGGCGACGCAAGCGGCTTCTTGCCGCTCGAGTGCAGATCGTGCCGAACCGCCTGACCTTGATCGTTCCCCCAAGTGGCCCGACGAGACCATCGGCGTACAGATATGAGGGATGTCGCGTAGATTCAGTGCGGAGATCAGCCCGCCGAGCCGGGCTAGCGGCCGTGTCAAGCGAGAGTGCCGGTTCCGAAGCACGTCAACTTGTTTTTCTGTTTCTCAACCGATCCCATTACCCACTAGTCACCCTAACTCCTCACCCTGTGCTCAACAATCCTGCCATCGTCGGTCCCTATCGCTGCGGCCGCGGCGAGCCGTTGCTGGTGATCGCCGGACCGTGCGTCATCGAAACCGAAGAGCTGACGCTGTCGATCGCCCGGCGGCTGAAGGAGATCACCGCCGGCATGCCGGTCCGATTGGTGTTCAAGGCGTCGTTCGACAAGGCCAATCGCACGAGCACCGCGGCCTTTCGCGGCCACGGCCTGGACGCCGGCCTGGCCGTGCTGCGCCGCGGTCAAACGAGGAAACCGGTCTGCCGGTGACGACCGACATCCACGAATCGCATCAGGCGGCGCCGGTGGCCGAGGTTTGCGACCTGTTGCAAATTCCCGCCTTCCTGTGCCGGCAGACCGATTTGCTGGTGGCCGCGGCCGCAACCGGCCGGGCGGTGCATGTGAAGAAAGCCCAATTCCTCGCCCCCGGCGACATGCGGCACGTCGTCGACAAGCTCGCCGCCGCCGGCTGCCGAGAATATGCTTCTCTGCGAACGCGGCACGTTCTTCGGCTACGGCCGGCTGGTGAACGACATGCGGGCCATCCCGCAGATGCAGGCTCTCGGCGTGCCGGTGGTGTTCGACGCCACGCACAGCGTGCAGGAGCCGGGCGGCTTGGGCAATGCCACCGGCGGCAATCGGGCGATGGTCGAACCGCTGGCCCGCGCCGCGGCGGCCATCGGCATCGACGGCCTGTTTTGCGAAACGCATCCCGATCCCGACACGTCGCCGAGCGACGGCCCGAACATGGTGCCGCTCGATCGATTTGGCCAATTCTTGGACAGAGTGCTGCGGATTCGCGCCGCCGTGGAGCAATTTTCGTGACCCGATCTGGCTGTCCGATCGATTTGTTTCCTGGCGATGCCCCTCGCCTGCCTGCTACTGGCCGGTTGCGGTGGCCAACAAGAATCTTCCCCGCCGGCTGATGGTGATGCCTCCGGCCGGCGGCAACGCGAAGGCTGCGGATTCCTCGACGGCAAGGCCGGCACCGCATCGGGGAGCCGGCCGAGTAGCGCCTGCCGGTGCTGCGCAATGCGATCCACATCCTGGCCAATCTGGAGCAATTCGATCAGCAACTGGCCCTCGATCAGGTGGTCGATCGCTTGAATCAATGGGATCATCTGCAAAACCGTCGACGTCGATTGGAAAGTCGATCCGTTCATGGACAGCACGCTGCCCAAGGGGTATGTCGATGGCCCCTGGCTGGCACAGCTGAGCGACCCTTGTTCAATCACGAAATGGATGGCGATTTCTTGAAGGAATGCACCTGGCTGCGCAATATTTCCAATTCGGCCCACGGCGACAAGCTCGACGATTTTTCGAAGCGGAGCATTTGTTCGATTGGACGATCCGCAATATCCAGCTCATCGCCGACGTCAAGCCGAAGCCCGGCGACAAGGAGCCGCCGCTGATTTTCCGGCCATCTCCCCGCCGAGGTCCTGTTGTACGGCTGCGGCACCGCCAAGCAGCGGGCCTGGATGTTCATCCTGCTCGCCCGGCAGCAAGGTCTCGACGTGGTGCTGCTTGGCGTCAAAGATCCCGATCATGCGGATCAGCCCCGGCCCTGGCTGCCGGCGCTGTTGCACAAGGCGAAGAACTGTACCTGTTCGATTCCTCGTTGGGGTTGCCAATCCCCGGGCCCGGCGGCAAA
>CAVRXT010000009.1:0-340315 GCA_963725285.1 uncultured Acidobacteriota bacterium
AGCACATTGTCGGCTTTGAGATGCTCGCTACGCGGATCGAAGGCAAGTTCAAGATCAGCCAAAACCGCACCCAGACGGACCAAGCCGCGGTAATCGGTGCTTTGGGGCAGAGCGCCGACTCGGCCGCTGTGGGTATCGCAAAGCTGATGCAGCAGCAAGGCCTAGGCGTCTGAATCCGGGCAACAGGATAGCCACAAGGGTAGAGGCGAAAGTGTTGTAATAATACAACACCGATGCATTTGTCTCATTCCTGAGACGCTGTAAGTGCCTGATTATAATACGGTAAAAGACTATCGGTTCGGCTACCAAAGTGCTTTCTCCTATTCGCTCAGTCCATGCCGCATCAGTTCACTATTCGGACGCCTGTCCAGATCGCTGGGGTGGGTCTACACACCGCCGTAAAATCCAATCTGCGTATGCTGCCGGCGCCGCCAGACACTGGAATCGTCTTTCGCCGGGTAGACCTCGAGAATTTTCAAATTGAAGCGCAGGTGCGCAACGTCGCGCGGGTCAGCTACGCCACCAGCTTAATGAAGCAAGGGGTGTTGCTCTCCACCACCGAGCACCTGCTGGCCGCGCTGTATTCCTGCGGGGTCGATAACGTGTACCTGGAGATCGATAACCTCGAGGTGCCCATTCTGGACGGGTCGGCGCAGCCCTTCATCGAAATGCTGATGCGCGCCGGGTTCCAGAAGCAGCGGCGCAAGCGGAGATTCCTGAAGGTGGTCAAGCCGCTGGAAGTCTCCGAAGGCGACCGGCGAATCGGGATTTACCCATGTAAGGATTTTCGGGTTTGCTGTTACGTCGATTATCCCCACCCGATGATCGGGCAGCAAAATATCGAACTGGAAGTGAACCGGGAGACATTTTGCCGGGAGCTCGCTTCGGCGCGCACCTTCGGCTTTGTGTCCGATTTCGAGGGACTAAAAGCGATGGGCCTGATTCGAGGCGGATCGCTGGATAACGCGATCGTGCTGACCGCGGACGGCATCCTAAACGGGCCGGTGCGATTTCCGGATGAGTTTGGGCGTCACAAGGCGCTCGACCTGATTGGCGACTTAGCGCTGGTGGGCCGGCCGCTCCAGGCGCTGGTGATCGCGCACAAAGCTGGTCACGCGCTGCACACCCAACTGGTAACGCGGCTGCTGGCCGATCCATCGCTGTGGACAGAAGCAGTGGCGGACACCCAGTCCGCCGGCACCCCTACCGGGGTCCGCCTGCCGATTCCCGCCACTACTTAAACGCATTTCCCCGGTACGAAATTCGGGCTTCGACCCGCGAGTCGTAAGTACTCGTTTTGGCACTTTTCCGTAACAACGATACGGTTGCGATTGCCAAAGCGAATTGGGAAAGGGGACAATGGCGTGCATATGGCCACTAAAGACACTGTCGCGGTAATTCTGGCCGCGGGCAAGGGCACCCGGCTGCACTCCCACCTGGCGAAGGTATTGCACCGCGCGGGTGGACGTCCGCTGGTCGAGCACGTGGTGCGCGCCTGCCAGGGTGCGGGGATATCGGAAATTTTCGTGGTGGTGGGGCACCAAGCGGAGGATGTGAGCGCAGTGGTGCTGCCGCTGGGCGCCAAAGCGATCCTGCAAGAGCCGCAAAATGGGACCGGGCACGCGATGCAGGTGGCTCGCGACGCCATCGGCCATACCGCGCGATACGCGCTGGTTTTGCCGGGGGATGCGCCGCTGATTCGCGCCGAGACATTGGCGGGGTTGCTCGAAGCGCATCACTCCGGCAAGGCCGCCGCCACGCTGCTCACCGCAAAGCTTACCGATCCCGCCGGCTACGGACGAATCGTGCATCAAGCCAACGGCAAGGTGGCCGCGGTGGTCGAAGAAAAGTCCGCAACCGCCGAACAGCGCGCGATTCAAGAGATCAATTCCAGCGTTTATTGCTTCACCCTTGCGAAGTTGTGGCCGTGCCTGGACGAACTCCGCCCAGACAACGCGCACCAGGAACTGTACCTCACCGATACGGCGGCGCTGATGAGCCGCCGCGGGGACACGGTGATTTCCAAGCTCGCGGCGGACTCCAGCGAAATTCTGGGATGCAACTCGCGCAAGGAGCTGGCGGACGTGGATCGATTTTTCCGGCAGCGCAAGGCAACGGCGGTGATGAAGCACACCACGATTTATCTTCCGGAGACGGTGGTGATCGATGACGCGGTGGAAACCGGCCACGACACGGTGATCGAACCTGGCGTGCAGTTGCTGGGCAAAACGCGCATCGGTGCGAATTGCACGATACGCAGCGGATCGATCTTGAAGGACAGCACCCTGGGCGACGGAGTGCTGGTGGAACCCTACAGCGTGATCGAAGGCGCGCAACTCGGCAACAACACCGTGGTGGGCCCATTCGCTCGTTTGCGCATCGGCGCGGACCTCCGCGCGGGCGCGCGAGTCGGAAATTTCGTAGAAGTGAAAAATTCGACGTTGCACGAAGGCGCCAAAGCGATGCACCTCACCTACCTGGGCGATGCGTCGATTGGCCACCACGCCAACATCGGCGCCGGAACCATTACCTGCAACTACGACGGCGTGAACAAGAACAAAACCATCATCGGCGAGCGCGCTTTCATCGGCAGCGATACCGCGCTGGTGGCGCCAGTGGAGGTCGGCGACGGCGCGTACGTCGCCGCCGGTTCGACCATCACCCAGAACGTGCCGGCCGATGCGCTGGGAATTGCCCGGGGCACCCAGGCCAACAAGCCGGGATGGGCCAAGGCGCGCCGGGAAAAATTGGCCGCGGTGAAAGCCCAAAAAGCAACCGAGGCTAAGGCCGCAGCCGAAAAATCCGCCGAAGCGAAGGCGGAAGCCGAAAAGGCCAAAGTCTAATTCGGGAGTTTTTGACGTACGGTTTAATGGTTTTATCTTTTACCTGGTTTGGGAAGGGTGGGCGTTTCGTCATCGAAGTGCGCGGCATTACCTTCAAAACCCGCCGACATTCTGCATCCCTTTTCCGTGCTTCTCCCCGGTTTCTTCCGCCGATCTCCCGGCCCGGACCCTCGCCACGATTGTGTTAGAATTGCAGTCGCACCCAGGGGAGAATCCACCGATGAAATTTGGCGTAGTCGTGTTTCCTGGCTCCAATTGCGACGACGATGCCTACCACGCGGTAGGCTCGGTGCTGGGGCAGCCGGTGGAGCTGCTGTGGCACAAGTCCGAGCAGATTGCGGGGTGCGACGCGATCATCCTCCCCGGTGGTTTCGCGTTTGGCGATTATCTGCGCACCGGAGCGCTGGCACGCTTTTCACCCGTGATGCAGGCGGTGGAACGTTTTGCTCGGCGCGGCGGGCTGGTGCTAGGCATCTGCAACGGATTCCAGATCTTGCTCGAGTCTGGATTGCTGCCCGGAGCCATGTTGCGCAACCAGGGCCTGCGATTTCTGTGCCGCCAAGTGCACCTGCGAGTGGAGACGACCGACACGCCGTTTACCGGCAATGCGAACGAGGGCCAGGTGCTGAAGTTGCCGATCGCGCACATGGCCGGAAATTATTTTTGCGATGCGCCGACCTTGGCGGGGCTCGAAGAGAACGACCAGATTATTCTTCGTTATACCGCGGCGGATGGCGGCACCGTGGATTACACCGATCCGGACGCCAATCCCAACGGGTCGATTGCGGGAATCGCGGGAATCTGCAATCGCGAGCGCAACGTACTGGGAATGATGCCGCATCCGGAGCGGGCGATCGAGGCGGGGCTGGGGTCAGTGGACGGCCTGGTGATTCTGAATTCGATGGTGCAGAGCCTGATGCAGCATTCCACCGCCAACGCGTAACCGAGCGACACAGTTTTCCAACGAGGGCAATCGGGCACGATCGCAGCGCAGTCCAGGACAGCCTTCCCGGATGACAAGATAACGACTGATGAGCGTCACTCAAACCACGCAAATCTCCCCTGAAGTGGCGGCGGACCACGGGCTGACCCCGGAAGAATACGCGCGCATCCAGAAAATCCTGGGCCGCGATCCGAACATTACCGAGCTGGGAATTTTCAGCGTGATGTGGAGTGAGCACTGCTCTTATAAGTCGAGCCGCGTCCACCTGCGGCGGTTGCCGACGCAAGGCAAGCACGTGGTACAAGGTCCGGGAGAAAACGCCGGAGTGGTGGACATCGGCGACGGGCTGTGCGCGGTTTTCAAAATGGAATCGCATAACCATCCAAGTTTCGTCGAGCCGTTTCAAGGGGCGGCGACGGGTGTGGGCGGAATCCTGCGGGATATTTTCACCATGGGAGCGCGGCCGGTTGCGGTGCTGGATTCGCTGCGGTTCGGGCCGATCGTGGCGGAAAGCGGAGCTACGGCGGCGAGCGCCGAGGATATCGCGCAGAACCGGCGAATCTTCGACGGAGTGATTCGCGGAATCAGCCACTACGGAAATTGTTTCGGCGTGCCGACGGTGGGCGGCGAGGTGTTGTTCGATTCGAGCTATTCCCGCAATCCCTTGGTGAACGTGCTGGCGCTCGGAATCGCGCGGCGCGACGAGTTGTTTTTCGCCAAGGCGCGGGGCGTGGGCAATCCGGTGATTTATGTGGGAGCCAAGACCGGGCGCGACGGGATTCACGGAGCATCGCTGCTGGCCTCCGCTGAATTCAGCGAGCAATCGCAGGAAAAGCGGCCCAACGTGCAGGTGGGCGATCCGTTTATGGAAAAGCTGCTGCTCGAGGCGTGCCTGGAAGCGATGCACACCGGCGCGGTGCTGGCGATTCAGGACATGGGCGCGGCGGGGCTCACGAGTTCGAGCTCGGAAATGGCGTCGCGCGGCGGCATGGGCATTGAAATCGATTTGGCGCGGGTGCCGCAGCGAGAAACCGGAATCACCCCGTACGAAATCATGCTCAGCGAATCACAGGAACGCATGTTGCTGATCGCCGAGCGCGGCCGCGAAGCGGAAGTGCTCGAGGTCTTCGAGAAGTGGGGTCTTGACGCAGTGGAGATCGGCCGGGTGACTGACGACAAGAAACTGCGGGTGCTCAATCGCGGAGTGCTCGAGGCGGAAATTTCCGCGGATGCTATCGCGGAACAGGGGCCGGTGTACGAGCGGCCCATGGCCGATCCGAAGGGCCATCGCGGCGCGGAATCGCCGCTGATCGAGTTTTCCGCGCGCAGCATATTCACGGAAAATTTCCGGCGGTTACTGGCGTCGCCTACGATCGCATCGAAGGAATGGATTTTTGGGCAGTACGACTACCAGGTGCGCACCAATACCCGGGTGCCACCCGGCGGGGGCGACGCCGCGGTGGTCCGCATCAAGGGCACGCAACGGGCGCTGGCGCTTTCGACCGACGGAAACGGGCGTTGGTGCCAGTTGAATCCTCGTCTGGGCGCGATGCACGCGGTGGCGGAAGCGGCGCGCAATGTAGCCTGTTCCGGCGCGCAACCGGTAGCGGCCACCAACTGTCTGAACTTCGGCAATCCGGAAAAGCCCGAGGTGATGTGGCAGTTCCGCGAAGCCATCGATGGAATCGCGGAAGCGTGCCGCGAACTGGAAGTTCCGATCACCGGCGGGAATGTGAGCTTTTATAACGAGACCCTAGGGCGGCCGATCGCGCCTACCCCGATACTCGGGGTGCTGGGGATACTCGAGGATGCGGAACGCGCGCTGGGCATGGGCTTTCAGCAACATGGCGACGCCATCGTGCTGCTCGACGCCGGCAAATATCCGCCCACCACGGAGCAAGTGAGGCGCGAGCTGTCGTCTTCGGAATACGCCAAAGTGATCCACGGAATGGAGAGCGGCGAGCCCCCGCGGATCGATCTAACCGAGGAAAAAAGCCTGGTGAATTGCCTGGTGGCGCTGGCGAGCGAGGGACTGGCTGCATCCGCGCACGATATTAGCGACGGAGGGTTGGCGGTAGCTCTGGCCGAATCAGGCTTTGTGAGCGAGGGTTTGGCGGCACAAGTAGATTTGCCAACTGCCGCGCCTTTCGAGGTGGAACTCTTCAACGAGCGCGGGGCTCGCGCGGTGGTTTCGGCACGCCCCGATTTTGTTTCCCGCATCGCTGAGATTGCGGCACAATACGGCGTGCGCGCGCCGCGGATCGGCCGAGTCACCCAGGGCGAATTCCGCATCCAACTAAATGGCCAGATGGCGATTCGCGGTTCGTCGGAATCGCTCCGCCAAGTGTGGAAAGAGGCAATTCAGCAGGCGTTGCGACCCGAATGAACCGCGCCATCCCAGTTTCCGACGATCGCTTCCACGACGAGTGCGGCGTTTTCGGTATTTTTGGCCATCCCGAGGCCGCGAAACTCGCCTACCTGGGGCTTTACGCGCTGCAACACCGCGGCCAGGAATCGGCCGGCGTGGCGTCGTCGGACGGAACCGAGCTTGCCTGCCACAAGGACATGGGCCTGGTGCAGGATATTTTCACGCCGGAAGTGCTGGACCGGCTACCCGGCGCGTCGGCGATTGGGCATACTCGCTATTCGACTGCCGGCGACACCAACCTGAACAACGCCCAGCCGGTAGTGATCGAGTGCAACAAGGGCAAGCTGGCGCTGGGCCACAACGGCAACTTGACCAACGCGCTGGAACTACGGCGCAAGCTGGAACACCGTGGCTCGATTTTCCAAACCACCAGCGATACCGAAGTGATCGTGCACCTGATCGCAAGGAGCAATGCGCGCACGCTGACCGGGGCGATGGCCGACGCGCTCAGCCAAGTCGAGGGAGCGTACTCGCTGGTGATTCTAACGGTCGACGAGCTCTACGCGGTGCGCGATCCGCGTGGTTTTCGTCCGTTGTGCCTGGGGCGGTTGAATGGAGCGTGGGTATTGGCGTCGGAAACCTGCGCGTTCGATTTGATCGATGCGGAATACGTTCGAGAAATCGAGCCGGGCGAGATGGTGCGCATATCGCGCGGCGGAGTCGAATCGATTCGTTTCGCTCCCCCTAAGCAAAGCCGCTTTTGTATCTTCGAGCATGTCTATTTTTCGCGCCCAGACAGCATCGTTTTCGGGCGGCCGGTAAACGAGAGCCGCGAACGGCTCGGCGGTTTACTGGCCAAGCAGCATCCAGTAGCAGCCGACTTGGTCGTGCCGGTGCCGGATTCGGGCGTGCCCGCGGCGGTCGGCTATGCGAACGAGTCTGGGATACCTTTTCGCATGGCGCTGATCCGCAATCACTACATCGGGCGGACTTTCATCGAGCCGTCGCAGGCCATTCGCGATTTTGGCGTGAAGCTGAAACTGAATCCGGTGCGGAGAATGCTGGAAGGACAGCGCGTGGTGCTGGTCGATGATTCGCTGGTGCGCGGGACCACCAGCCGCAAGATCGTGCGCATGGTGCGCGAAGCGGGCGCCACCGAAGTTCATGTGCGCATTAGCTGCCCGCCCACTATTTCGCCTTGTTACTACGGTGTGGATACTCCCACGCGCGAGGAATTGATTGCATCGAATCATTCAGTGGACGAGATTCGATCCTATTTGGAAGCGGATTCGCTGGGTTACGTTTCGCTGGAGAATTTGCGAAACGCGGTCGGCGACGACCGAGACGAATTCTGCACCGCCTGTTACACGGGCGTCTATCCTACGGAGCTGGTTCAGCTCGAGGTGGAGGCCCATCGTGAAAGCTGATTCAAGTGCTGCTATGGCCGCGGAAGAACGAGACCAGCGCGAGCAGAACGTGACCGCCGGCGAGAAAGTGAAGCGCGAGTTGATCTCGTGGTTCTGGGTGATTCTCGCTTTTATGTTGATCGAAGGCACCATGGTGCAAGCGCGGGTGATTCCCAGCGGGTCGATGGAAAACACCGTGCTGATCGGCGATCACCTGATCGTCAGCCGGATCGGGTACGACGCGGGAGTGCCGTTCACCGGGTGGCACGTGCCGCTGTGGCGCGCGCCGAAGCGCCAGCAGGTAATCGTGTTCCGCGCACCGCTGGCCGGCTCGCCCGATTTCATTAAAAGGTTGATCGGCCTGCCAGGAGACACCCTGGAGATCCGGCAGGGCGTGGTGTACATCAACGGCGTGGCACTGCCCGAGCCCTACCGCAACGGGCCGCCCAATCCGAATGACAACTACGCGCCGGTTCAGATCCCGCCGGGAAAGTACTTCATGATGGGGGATAATCGCGACAATTCCTACGATAGCCGCTACTGGGGATTCGCGCCGCGCGAAAATATCATCGGTACGCCGCTGATAATTTATATGTCCATTGACGCGCCGGAGGATGTGTGGGAACCGGGGCACATCGGGGATCGCTTTGCGACCTACCTCAAAGCCATCATCCACCCGCGCGACGTGCGCTGGAAGCGCCTGTTTTCGACTTTCTGAGATTCTGAAAATCTAGCCAATCGAGTTCAAGTTGATGCGCTACGCAGATGCCGGCGTTGATAGGGAAGCAGCCGAGGAAGCCAAGCAGCTCATTCGTACCGCGGCGGGGCGGACCTTCAATCGGGACGTGCTGTCGCACATCGGGGGGTTCGGAGCGCTGTTTCGCCTGAATGCCAAACGGTGGCGCGATCCCATTCTGGTATCCAGCGCCGACGGCGTGGGCACCAAGCTGAAAGTGGCGTTTGCCGCCGGGGTCCACTCGACCGTGGGCGCGGACATCCTGAACCATTGCGTGAATGACATTTTGACCCAGGGCGCCGAGCCGCTGTTTTTTCTCGACTATCTGGCTATGGGCAAACTCGATCCAGCGGTGGTCGAGCAAGTGATCGAAGGAATGAGCCGGGCCGCCAAGCAGGCGGGATGCGCGCTGATCGGCGGCGAGACCGCGGAGATGCCCGATTTTTACGGTCCTGGAGAATACGATCTGGCGGGTTTCATCGTCGGCGCGGTGGATGCCTCGAAGCGCCTCGATCCTGCGAACGTTCGCGCCGGAGATGTGCTGGTGGCTCTTCCTTCCAGCGGCTTGCACACCAACGGATACTCACTGGCGCGCAAACTGGTTTTTGGCGTCGCCAAGCTGAAGCCGAACACGTACGTGGCGGAAGTTCGCAACAAGATCGGCGCGGAGTTGCTGAAGCCGCACCGCTGCTACTGGCCACTGCTGAAAAATATCGTGGCGCGCGGCTGGGTGACGTCGATGGCCCATATCACCGGCGGCGGCATCACCGGAAATCTTCCGCGGGTGCTTTCGCGCAATGTGCAGGCGGTGGTCGAGCTGGGTTCCTGGCCGGTGTTGCCGATATTCAAATACCTCGCTGGATTGGGAAAAATGGAGCCGAGCGAGTTGCTCAGGACGTTCAACCTCGGCGCCGGCATGATCCTGATTGTCCCTTCCAAGAATCTGCGCAAGGTGGAAGCCGAGTTGGTGCGCCGCCGCGAGAAGTTCTACGTGATCGGCCGCACCGAGCCGGCCGCCCCAGGAAAGCCTCGAATTGTTTACACCGGCAAACTGCCCATTTAAGCCGGTGCGGTGCGCCGTCCGGTGGCCAGGCAGCGTCCAGGACCGCGACGCCAAGAACTGCGCTCGGAACTGTGCTAACTTTCTCCCGCAATGAAAAAACGCATCGGCATTTTGCTCTCAGGACGCGGGTCGAATTTCGAGGCGCTAGCGGACAGTGTTGCCGCCGGACGCATTCCCAACACGGAGATTGCGGTGGTTGTCAGCAATCGCGAAGGCGCGCCCGGAATCGACCGGGCGGCAGCCAGGGGCCTGGACGCGCGAACGATTCCTTCGAAGGGCCTCGAACGGGAGGCCTACGATCGCCAGGTAGCCGCCGTGCTGCAGGAAAAGCAAGTAGACCTGGTCTGCCTGGCCGGTTATATGCGGTTGCTCTCACCGTTTTTTGTTGCCGCGTTCCCGGGACGAATACTGAATATTCACCCGTCGCTGCTGCCCGCGTTTCCGGGGCTCGAATCGCAGCGCCAGGCACTCGAGCACGGCGCAAAATTTTCGGGATGCACGGTACACTTTGTAGATGAAAATCTCGACGCCGGCCCGATCGTTTTGCAGGCCATCGTGCCGATCGAGGATGCCGACACGCCGGAAACTCTTTCCGAGCGGGTGCTGCGCGAAGAACATCGCATCTATTCCGAAGCGGTGCGCATCGTGCTGGAGTCCCGCTATCGCATGGAAGGCCGGCGAGTGATTGTGGTTCCGGAGAAAAGATAGTGGCGGACCAAAATAGCAAGTTTTTGCCGGTGGATGAGCAGCTTGCCTACCTGCGCAAGGGCGCCGCGGAAATTATCCGCGAAGAAGATCTGAAAGCGAAACTCGAGGCCTCTGCGAAGTCCGGAAAGCCGCTGCGGGCGAAGCTCGGCGTGGATCCTACCGCGCCGGACATTCACCTGGGCCACACCGTGGTGCTGCGCAAGCTGAAACACTTTCAGGATATGGGACACACCGCCGTCTTTCTGGTAGGCGACTTCACCGCGATGGTGGGCGACCCCAGCGGCCAATCGGAGACCCGTCCTCCGTTGACCCGCGAACAAGTACAAGCGAACGTGACCACCTATCTCGACCAGGTTTACAAGATACTCGACCCCCAGAAAACTGAAGTTCGCTACAACAGTGAATGGCTCGGCAAAATGACCGGGGAGGACATGATTCGGCTGTGTTCCCACTACCGCCTGGCGCGCATGCTGGAGCGCGAGGACTTCCGGTCGCGCATGAGCCAACAATCAGCCGCTCTCGATTCACGAGTTGCTGTATCCGTTGTTGGTGGCTTACGATTCGGTAGTCTTGGAAGCGGATGTGGAATTGGGCGCCACCGAGCAAAAATTCAATCTCCTGATTGGCCGCGACATCCAGCGCGAGTACGGCCAGCCCTCGCAGGTCGCCTTGACCATGCCCATCCTGGTGGGGCTCGATGGCGAGCGCAAGATGTCCAAGAGCCTGGGCAACTATGTGGGCATCAGCGAATCGCCGCGGGAAATGTTCGGCAAGCTGATGTCGATTTCCGATGAATTGATGTGGAGCTACTACGAGCTGCTCACTGATTTTGCGTCGACGGTGATCGTCCGCTTGCGCGAAGAAGTGCGCATCGGCGTCTTGCATCCCATGGACGCCAAGATGCAGCTCGCGCACATCATCATTGCCGGGTTCCACGGCGAGGCGGAAGCCAAAAAGGCCCTCGAAGAATTCCAGCGTGTTTTCCGCGACCGGCAAGCACCGGCGGAAATTCCGCAGAAGAAATTGCCCGCTGGCAAACGCGCGGTGACCGCACTACTCACCGAAGCGGGCTTGGCGCCTTCACGCGCGGAAGCGGAGCGGCTGATCAAACAAAACGCAGTGGAATTGAACGGCGTGACGGTAACCGACGTGCGAGCGTCGGTCGAGTTATCGCCAGCTGCTTCGGTGAAACTGCGTGTAGGCAAGCGCAGGTTTCTGGAAATCGTGGCGGGATAGGACGCGGCTAGGGCCTTTCCACCAGACGTTGCAGCCGCGCCAGGGCATCGCGGTTGCGGCGGCCGACGGCGTGCCGCGTTAGCATCCAATCCACGATTCGCCCCCAGCGCCCGGGCATGTCGTAGCGGTCCAACATCGTAAGTCGCGTACCTGTTTCGCAGGGCGCGATCTCCCAGCGCTGCATGCCGCGAACGCCGTAAGAATCCTGGAATCGCCACTCCAGCGCTCGCAGCCACTCGTACTCCACGATCACCACGGTGAGAGAAACTTCGCGCCCGCTGACGTTGCCGGTGATCCGCACTTTCTGCCCAGCCTGAAATTCCGACGCGCCGCCCTGCACCTCGAAGTGCGAATTCATTTCCGCGCCGTACCAATGGGCCATGCGCTGGGGAACGAAGAAGGCAAATACCAGGTTGGGCGGGGCGCCGATGTCGACGTAAAAACGGAGATCGGCCATTCGCGGTCAGCGCATCTCGAGCAGCACCAGCGAGACGTCATCCGCCGCCGGGCCTTCTCGATAGGCAGCCACGCGGTCGAGGATAATTTGTTTCATCTCACCGAAGGGCGCAGCGGCGGCTTCGCCCACAATCTTTTGCAAACCTTCCACGCCGAGAAATTCTCCCTTGGCGCTGAACGCCTCGTGGAGCCCGTCGGTGTACATCACCAGTCGATCGCCGGGTTCGAGCGGAATCTCAATGGCGGCTTCGACATCCACGGCGTTGTCCAGCAAACCCAGAATCAGACTGCGCGATGGAAGCAATTGCGGCTGCTCCCCGGGACGAACCAGCATCGCCGGGGGGTGACCCGCGGCCGCGTACACCATTCGGCCACTGCGGTCCACGCGCGCTGCGGCCATCGTGAAATATAGAACCGAACTCCCCAGGCTTTGCTTCACGAATCCGTTCAGGTGGCGCAGCATTTCCCGCAAGGGCACCGAGCGGTCGAGCTGCGACATCGTTTCGGTGTAGATGCGGTTGGCCACCAGCGCGGAACCGATGCCGTGGCCCGAGACGTCGCACACCACCAGATTGAGGTGATCGTCGGTGGTAGGAACCACCAAACCGAAATCGCCCCCGATCCTCCATACCGGGTGGTAAAACGCCGAGACTTCCACTGCACCCCAGGTGAGCCCATGGGGCGCCAAGCTCTGCTGAACGCGAGCCGCCAGCACCAGATCCTGCTCGATCTCGCGATAGCGCTCTTCGAGTTTTTCGTTCGCTTCGATCAAGCTGCTTTCGACGCGTTTCTGTTCGGAGATATCCGTGAATGTAACCACCGCAAAAAAACGGCCCTCCGGATCTTCCAAAATGCGCGCGGCGATCACTACCGGCACACGTCCCCCGTCGCGTTTGGGAAGGTAGAATTCAAAACGATGGTGGCCGGTCTTTTGCGCTCGCAAAACGTGCTGGTTTAATTTCTCGGCGTCTTCGGGAGAAAAGAAATCGGCGGCCTGGCGGCCGAGCAATTCTTCCAGGGAGAACCCAATCATTTCGGTGAAGCAGGTATTTGCGAAGATTACACGGTTGCAGTCGTCTCGAATCACCACGCCCTCATTGAGGGTTTCGAGAATCTCCTGCATCTGCAGTACCCATTCCGGCCTCTCAATTTCCGCCACGAATTCTCCCCTGGAAAACGACTGTACTTATGCGATGCGCGGGTGGGTTCGGCGTCGCACCCGATCGTCACCATCTGCATCTGCGTCTATTTCACGAACTGCGGCGATGCTCCATTTCCCCACGGATCGTAATGTACCGCGAAATCCACGCGCTCCCCAATCGGTGGGTGACTGTACAACCAGAAACGCGCCAAGGCCGGCGGTTCTGGATCGCCAAGATCCACCTCGCCTAAAATTTGGAACATTTGCGCCGCGACCTGGCCGGAATCGGGGGTGAGGCCGTGGGTGATCTCCAGTGCGTAAACATCGGCCTGGTGCTCTTGATTCCGCGTGAAGCCATTGATTAGGGGTGAAGCGAGAAACGAAAGTGAGGTTAGCACCAGCAGCAGGATCGGCAACGACGCCCAGTCGTCAACCCCACGGATGCCGAGACGAGCACCTCGGCGTTGCACGATCCCGCCGGATAGCCGCCAAGCCAGGTAAGAGCACACCAAAAGCAGCAAGGCGAAAAACGCGATGCCCCTGGGAATATGGCCGAGAACGTAGTGCCCCATCTCGTGACCGAAGACCGCGGCAATTTGTGGCGTGTTCATCTTGCGGATGGTGGTGTCCCACACCACCACCCGCTTCGACGCACCGAATCCGGTGACGTAGGCATTCAGCTCGTTCAACTTGGTGCTGGCGTTCATGGCATACATGCGATCGACCGGGATGTTCATGCCTCCCCGCTGCACCACCTGTTCGAGCTTCGCCGCCAAATCCGCGTGGCCCAGCTGAAGTGGTTCGAATTTATAGAACAACGGATCGATCACCCAGGGCGAAATGAAGAAAATAAGTATCAGAATGGGCAAGGTCGCCAGCCAGAAGTAGAACCACCATCGCCGCGGGCTGCGGCGGACCAGCGCGTACAGAATCCACGCCAGAATTATGCCTAGAGCGGCAACCAGCAGCTCGCCCACCACCCAATCCCGTGCCCAGGAGGCCCATCCTTGCACCGACAATCCGTAGGCCCGCGATCGCCATTGGCGGTAAACAGCCGGGGGCAACTGCAGCACGTCCAGAGTAACCAAGAGCGCCGGGGCGAATATCGCCGCCTGTGCGAAACGGTTTTGCGTGCAACGCTCGGCGACGTCACGAAATCTCAAAGCGAGTTTGGCGCGCAGAATGAACAGCAGGGCGGCCACGCCCCACGCGAAATCGATGAGGTAAAGCCGATACCGAATTTTTGAAAAATTCCGAGCCTTGGCGTAGATCTCCGGAGGAAGGGTGTAAGCGGTGACCCGCTTGTCAGGTGTCGCTTGAGCAAGGCTCGGCACCGCGGCCCCGGGCGTTTGCGCAGCGTTGGGCATGGCCGGTGTCGAAGCTGCTGGTGCTGTAGGACCGGAGGTAGCTTGCGCTGCCAAACCGCGGGCGAGCGACGCGCCCAGGACCAGGAACAGTCCCGCGAGCGCCGCGAAGTGTCCCCAGCGAATCAGAGAAGTGGGCTGCATAGCGAAGGCTCTCCGTAACTGGCTATTCTGCTCTGCCGGGCGAGTATATCTGGTTTTCCCAGGCCGTAGGCAGCCCCCGCCAAGCCTTGGAGCGGGGTGCACATTTCGTAGCGTGGGCGAAGGTCTGATTGCGTTTTGCGGGGAAAGGTGGCTACCATGGATGATACCCGGGAGCAGGCAAGGCGACCCGCTGGAGAAAATGCAATGGACACACTTCGTAGTACTGCCGTCGTGATCCTGGGATCGGCCCTGGCCGCGGGGGCGGTCATGGCCCACAGTCGTACCCCTTTGGCGGCGCGTTCCCTGGCTGTTGCTGCGCCCGGGCAGGTGATCCACCCCGACCCACCGGTTATACCGCCACCGCCACCATCGGACGCCGCAGTGGTCGAGGCGGCGCGCGAAGCGCGTGCAGCGAAAGAAGCTAAGCGAGCTAGAGAAGCGGCCAAGCGCTTGGTTTGGAACGACGACAATATTCCCCGGATTCCACGCGACATTACCGTGGTCGGCCATACGGAAACGAATCCAGGATCTGAATCCGCAGCGGCGGATGGTTCAGCGGCGGCGCAAGCGACCACCGGCGCAGCAGTGCCACCAGCGAAGCCAGCACCGGAGGCGACAACCAAGGACACCAAAGAAGAACTAACGCGGGTGCGGGAGCGTGCCGCGGATTTAGAGAAAGATACGGAATTGGCGCAGCATCAGTTCGAGTTGGACCAGAATCAGATCTCGCAGAATCCCGATTACGCAAATGATCACGCAGGTCAGGCCAAGCTGAGGTCCGAATCCGCGGAAGTACAGGCCAAGGAGCACCAGTTGGGCGATCTCAAGCGGCAAATCCGGGACCTCGAGGCGCAATCGAAACCCTGAGACCGAAGACGTCCGCGAAGTTCGCACGGCAGCCGGCAATAGGAATTTCCACAGATCATGGGACCAGCCACCCTACCACTACTAATAGTATTGATTTTTCTTGACACACTAGCTCCCCTCGCTCACAATCGCCCCGGATTTCTTGTAGCGGCTTCCATTTTTCTCCGCCCGCGAACGGCTCTCGCCTTCCGCGGGGTTTTCATCAAGGTTCCAGGGGGCTTATGCAATATTTGCCGGGTGGGACGGTGCAATGTTTGAATCCCGAGTGTCCCGCGCGAGGACACTGGTTGCGCGCCGAGGACCGGCGCTACCAACCCTGCAGTAACTGCGGCCTCACCTTGCACTACGTGCCGCCGCCGCTCGCTCCACGCTTCCGCATGCGCCCTCGCCCGTTGAGCATGTATCGCCCGTTTGGGCGCCCGCGCTAAAGTTCCCATCTCCGCAGAAGATGGACAAAAAGGAAAAGACCCCGAATGGCGCGGGGCCTTTTCCTTTTTTTTGCGATTTGCTAGCGGCGTCGCCGGCCTACCGACCTTGGTAGCTACCGTTCAGCGTCAGCCGGTCGAACGCTTAGAAGTAAAGCTTCAGCCCAAACTGAATGATGCGCGGTCCGCGGTCTTCGGTCACTTGTCCGAAGGTCGGGCTACCGCCTACATCGTCAACCCTTAAAAACTGCGTGTGGTTGAAGGTGTTGAAAAACTCCGCGCGGAACTCGATGACCTTACTCTCAGTGAGGTGAGTGTTCTTGATGATCGAGGTGTCGAAGTTATCGATTCCCGGGCCGCGAAGAGAGTTCCGCCCCAAGTTGCCATAAGTAAATAGCGGGATCCCGTTGGCGGGATCGTTCGGGCCGGAACACGTGGTATTGCTGCAAGGGGTACACGACATACCCGAAGGATTGATCCAGTAGGGCCCAACAGTGGGACCGATCCCGCCGTTGCAATCGGTTGAAAATGTCGATGCTCCCCGAGGGTTGACGTAAGGAATCTTGCCGGAAACCTCGGTACGGGTCAGATCCGGATCCTGGTTTTGCTGGCTCGCGTTGCTGTTAGAGAAGAATGTAAGCGGGTTGCCCTTTTGGAACGTAACGATCCCATCCAACTGCCAGCCTTGCGTCAATTTGTTCATGAAGCCGGTATGCCAACGATTGATCGGCAATTCCCACAACCCGCTCATAACCACCCGCTGTGGCGAATCGAAGTCGGCCACGGAGCGATCCAGACGGTAATCGGTCGGATCGGTGTATTCGCCGGAGCGCGACCGAAATCCGGATGTTAGATCGATAGTCTTGGCCACCGTGTATGCTGCCCGGAATTGCAGGCCGTGACTCAGTCGCTTGTCCGCAGTGATTTGCATCTGGTCGCTATCCGATAGCCCATTGCTGAAGTCGGTCAGCAATTGCTGGGGACCAAAGGGAGCTCCGGTTGGATCGTAAGGGTCCGACGGATTTAGCGTACCCTGCTGGCAGTTCGCAAGCGGCCGCGCACACTCCGGGTTGTCCTGACCGTATGTTGCCAACTGATATTCCATGATGCTGGTCCGCGGGTAGTTAACTTCACCGGTGCTGATTAGTCGTCGCCCCAAACTTCCTACGTACACGGCTTCAATCATGGTGTCCTTGGTGGCCTGCCACTGGAACCCATAATTGAAGTTCTCGGAATATGGAATCTTGAAATGCGGATACACGATGTAGCCGAAGGAGAATGGATATGGATAGGTGAACTGGCCATTGGGCGTAAACGGAAACGGGTTGGCGTAGCCCAGGGACGTAAATGGATCAGACATAGCGCCAGTTACCGCGCCAGAACTGCTGAGGTCCCCAGCGACGCCCTGCCAGGAGCTCGGTGTGTTGTTGGCCACCTCGCCGAACGGAGGCTGAGCTCCGAACTGAAGGTTGAGCGCGCCGTCTTCCAGGTCATAGAAAATGCCGGCTCCGCCCCGCATCACCAGTTTGGCATTTCCGAACATGTCCCACGCGAAGCCCAAACGCGGAGCGAAATTGTGGTAGTTGGGATACATCAGAGACCTGTTGGGCGTGCCCGGATCGCCCGCATACAAAAGGTTGGGTGGCGAATCGGGAAAGGTCGTAGATTGCTGCCCCGGATAGTATCCACTAATGTTGTTATGGATGTCGTGCTGCGGAACGTAGAACTCGTAGCGCACGCCATAATTGATGGTCAGACGCGGACGAACCTTCCAGGTGTCCTGTAGGTATCCGGCAAAGGACCCGGTGCGAATTCCGTAGGTAGCGTTAGAGAATTGGAAGTAGTTATCCCAGAAGCCGCCCACGAAGTCGGCATACTCGTTGCCGGTGAAATCACCGAACGTGAAATCAAATCCACCGCTGTTGTAGTAGTCATAATAAAAATTGTTACGTATCCGGGTGGCGTCGCCGCCGAATTTGATTTCGTGTCGTGCCTTGGTCCAAGTGTAATCGTCCGACCATTCAAAGGTGGCCCGATGCAGCCGGGTAGGGCCTTGAATGGAGGGTCCCAAGTTGAAAGTGGGAGCGAATATCGTCGGGACCGCTGGATTGGAGGCATCCGCCGGGGTGACGTTGGTGAATCCGAATTCTGTGGGATCGGTTTTCACCGAAGGAACCGCCTGAATGGACGCCAGACGGTTGGTGGCAAAACGGAATTGATTCAATTTTGCCGAATTAAAGGTATGAGTCCAAGTGAAGGTTCCGATCTGGGTGCGCGCTCCGTCGGTGCCGCCGGAACCGACGGGGACGTTGCCACCACCGCCGATGGGCTGCGCCCCGGAGGTCGAGGCGATGGTACCACCCTCCTCCGGAAAGAAGTCGCTGCCGTTATCGACGACATAGACAAGCGAGAAAGCGTCTTTGGCTGACAAATTATAGTCAAAGTGCATGACGCCCTGATCGTCGACGATGTTCGCAGTAGGGCTCGCGGAAAATGTGTTGCCAGGGCCGTTAGGCAGCGGCAAGTACTTTGCGATGTAGTTGGCAATTACTGGATTCACCGGCACCTGGTTGTTGACATAATTGGCTCCGCTGACAGGGTTCACCAGTTGAAGTGAGGGAAGCAGTTCCGAAAAGTCTCCGCCGCGTTCGGCCTGGTCCAACACCGCGATAGGCGTGGCGGTTTGGCCTTCGAGGCGTCGTATGCCCTGGTACGCAAGGAATAAGAAAGCCTTGTTCTTCTTGATGGGTCCGCCCAAGGTGCCGCCGAACACGTTGCGTTTGAAAGCCGACCGCTCGGGAGCGAAGGCGTCTCGGGCGTTCAGGTCATCGTTGCGTAGAAACTCAAAAGCATCGCCGTGGATTGCGTTGGTGCCGGACTTAGTAATCTGATTAACGATTCCGCCGGAGGTTCGTCCGTACTCTGCGTCGTAGTTATTCGTTAGAATCTTGAACTCTTCCACCGCGTCGGGGTTGGGACTCACCACAATGTTGTTACCCAAAAAATCGGTGTTGTTGCCCCCGTCCAGCAAAAAGGTCAGCGATTCGGATCGTTGGCCGCTCACCGAAAACGGATTTCCAGAGGTGTCGTCTGGGTCGGGCGTGAATACCCCGGCTTGCAGCAGGCCGAGCTGCAGGGTGTCGCGATCAACTAGCGGAAGGTCGCGAATGGCGCGTTCGTCTTCCACTTTTCCGAGGGTCGAGCCGGCGGTATCGATTTGCACCACGTTGGCATTCACCTCGACCGTCTGGCTGGTTTGACCCAGGTTCAACGAGACGTCGAGGCGTCCGTTTTGGTTCAACTCCAGGACAATGCCGGTTTGCTCGACGGTAACGAAGCCCGTTTTTGCTACCGAGATGCTGTAGGTTCCCACACTGAGCAAATCGAAGAGGTAGGAGCCGTCGGCGCCGCTCTGGGTGGTGCGCGTGATCCCGGTGCCGGTGTTCTTGAGCGAAATTCTAGCGCCCACAACCAACCCACCGGATTGGTCCTTCACAGTGCCGCGGAGGGAGCTGGTGGTCTGAGCCCACATGGAGATGCCCCCCACCAAGGCAAGCACCAAAACCACTGCTGAGAGAAATAGATGCCGAGTTTGCTTCAAGACCCACCTCCGACGTTTCCTTTAGATGGTGGGGGAGAACGAGAAGTGTGAGCGGATACACCAATCCGCTCAAATGAATTCGAACAAGAAGTCCCCCAACACGAACCACGCCCCCAAGAAACTCGCTGCCAGCAATCTATAAAACTGCGCGAGAAGATGTCAAGGTAAAGCGCCTCCACTTGGGTTTTTGAAGAAGCCGGAAACTGACCCAGAGTCACGTTCGCCGCTGATGTTATCCACATCCGAGTGAGGAAAAGGGCAGCGAAAGGGAAAGTTTGCTGGAAGGGGTAGAGCGGCCGGTGGGGGGACCGGCCGCTCAGGGGGCCTTACATTTATTTCGCGCTCAGCAGGGGAGCGACGCGGCCTGCTGCTGAGACATGAGAGGGGGAGTCCCAATCTCTACAGCGGGCCACAGCGCCGATCCCCGAACGCATCCCCATTTTGCCGAAAGGAATGTTCCGGGCGAATAGCGCAACCGGTTCAAATGAGTGGTACCGAGGTACTGGCCGAAAGACCGTACTCCTTGTTGGTACTCAACTCAGTGAGCGGCAAATGGGTGCCACGGAAAAAAGGCCGCAATCCTTCTGCTGCCTTGGGTACGCGGTTATAATCGCCAACGACATGCCGAGCGGTCTCGCTTCGATTACCGACTGGCTGATGGGGCCGGAGCCCTTGGATCAAGGTCCGGACTCCCGCGCCCTGAGTCTCGAAGAATCACAGCTTCCCGGGGCACTGTCCGCTTCCCGAGGCCCGCTCCACCGCCTATGGCTTTTGTGGGGCACACGCTCTAGCCACTTATGGCCGCGCTGGCTGTTTCTGCGTGCTCTCGGACTGATTTACTTCTCGGCATTTTATTCGTTGCTGTTTCAGATCAAGGGCCTGATCGGTCCGGACGGCATCCTTCCCGCTCGCGATTATCTCGAAGCCGTCTCGAAATATTACGGTAGCTACCGCTACTGGTTTGCGCCCACGCTGCTGTGGTTTTCCAGCAGCAACCAAACCCTGATGCTGATTTGCGCAGTGGGATTGGCCGCTTCAATTCTACTGGTCCTGAATCTGTGGCCGCGCGGAATGCTGGTGGTTTGCTTCGTGGCTTATCTTTCCTTTGTCGGCGCCGGCCAGGATTTCGCGGGATACCAATCCGACGGCATGCTCCTTTCTGCCGGCTTCATCAGTATGTTTTTTGCCCCGCCGGGATTCCGGCCGCGCCTCGGCCGCGCCAACGCGCCATCGCGTGCCAGCCTGTTTTTGCTGCAACTGGTGTGGTTCTCCATCTACTTCGAATCAGGCTTGGCAAAAATGGTTTCGGGCGAGCCGGCCTGGCGGAACTTCACGGCGATGGACAACTACTATCAGAACGGGCCGCTGCCTACGTGGATCGGGTGGTACGCCCAGCAGCTCCCGCACTGGTTTCACGCCGGAACGGTAGCGATCACGCTGGCTGCGGAATTAGCGATCGTGTGGATGTTATTTTTGCCGCGGCGCCTGCGCATCATTTGTTTCTGGATCGTCACGCCATTTGAGATTGGGATCATTGTCACCGCGAATTACACCTTCCTCAATTATTTGGTGCTCTCCCTGGGAATTCTGCTCTTGGACGATCGCTTCGTGGATTGGTTTTGGAGAGTGTGCCGGCGCGGTTCGCTGGCGGGCAGTGGTGATACCGCCGCTGCGATCAGCGAACCGTTGCCTCAGCCGGCCACCCCGGTTGGCGGAGCGTTTGTGCCGAAAAGTGCGGCCGCGAGTAGACCCGAGGAGCCTCGGAGTTTGCCGCGGATGCTGTGGCTGCAGGTGCGAGCCAGCGTGGGCGGGCTGAGCCTGGCTTTGGTTTTTTACAGCATCGTTGCGCAGTTGTTGGCGATGATGCTTCCGTGGTTGCCGCTCCCTACCGCTCCGGTGCGCGCGCTGGACCCGTTTCGAATTGCCAACCGCTACGGTCTTTTCGCGGTGATGACTCCCCAGCGGTATGAAATTGAATTTCAGGGGACCGAGGACGGCACCACCTGGACTCCCTATCCGTTTCGCTACAAACCGCAAGACCCGGCCAAGGCGCCGGGCATCTACGCGCCGTACCAACCGCGATTTGACTGGAATCTTTGGTTCGCGTCGCTGGGACCGTGGCGCGAATATCCGTTCGTGGTTTACACCGAAGAACGGCTGCTGAAAAATGACGCGGAGGTGCTGCACTTATTTGCCGGCAATCCGTTTGCCGGCGCGCCGCCCCGGCGCATTCGCGCGGTGATTTGGCAATATTGGTTCACGGATATTCCGACCAAGCGCGCTACCGGCATGTGGTGGCGCAGGCAGTTATTGGGACTCTACGCTCCGGGATTGCAGCGGGAAGCAGACGGGAAAATTACCGCGGTGGACAGCTCAGCGGTTGCGCCGGCGCCGGATCAGCGATGACCGCAGGAGTGCGCGCCAACGCGCACCAGACGGAAAGCAAATTGTTGCGGACGGAAGGAGGCCCGACCGGTCCTGCTTTCCGTCCGCATCTCTGAGTACCAATTTCCCAAAGCTCTCAGGGAGGAGTACGCTTTGGGATAGAGCGTCTGACCATTTCAACACTCGCCGCGGGAAAAAGTTTCAGTGTTAATCGCCAACAACGGAGTTAGAAAACAACGGAATGAAGCCCCATAAGAAAATACCGCCGCCGGACATCACCGAGACCGAAGTGCTGGCGTATCTCCACACCCTCACCAAACCCGCCACCACTCGCCAGATCGCCCACGGGCTGAACATGCGCCATCACGGGCGCCGGCTGCTGCCCCGCATGCTGGCGAAACTCAAGAGCCGCGGTGAGGTGGACGAACTCCACGGATTGCGGTTTCGAGTGACCGAGGAGCATCGCGCTCAGCAAAAAGCGAAAGGGCCGCGCAGCAAGCAGCCGGGCCAAAATCCCCCGAGCCAAAACCCCTCCGCCCAACATCCCATCGACGTGCTGCGCAAACAGGGCCGCGATCCGAACCTGCTCGCCGGGCGCTTGTCCGCCCACCGAGACGGTTACGGGTTCGTGATTCCCGATCAACCCGTTCCGAAGCTGGATGGCGACCTGTTCATCCCGCGCGATCGCCTGGGCGACGCCATGAATGGCGACCGCGTGCTGGCCCGCCTGGATCGCCGGCACCCCGACGGCCGCGCCGAGGGCCGTATCGTACAAATCGTTGGCCGCGCCCATCCAACCATTGTTGGCTTGTTTCGTTATGGGCCGCGGGGCAACGTAGTGCTGCCTTACGACACCCGCATCCAGCACGAAATTGTGATTCCTCCAGGGGAGGAGCGGGTCGCGCTTTCCGGGGAGAAGCTCGAGCCCAGCGCGGTCGCTTCCCGAGTGCCCGCGAAGCCCGGGGCACGCTCGCCGGAGTTGGATGGCGCGGTGGTGAACGTGCAAGTGACGCGGTTTCCCAAGGCCGGCCTGGCACCGAGCGGCCGGGTGATTGAAATTCTGGGCCGGCCTGGCGACATCGGCGTCGATGTGGAAATCATGATTCGCAAGCATCTGTTGCCGCACGAGTTTCCGGCAGACGTCCTGGCGCAAGCGGCGGCGATACCCCAGGAAGTGCAGGAAAGCGAATGGCAGGGGCGGCGCGATTTCCGCCATCTGCCCATTGTGACCATCGACGGAGAAACCGCGCGGGATTTCGACGACGCGGTTTACGTCGAGCGCCGCGCGGACGGCGGTTATCAGCTCCAAGTGCATATCGCCGACGTCGCCCATTACATTCGCCGTGGATCGCCGCTGGATCACGAAGCGCGCTTGCGCGGCACTTCTGTCTATTTTCCCAACCGCGCAGTTCCCATGCTGCCGGAAGCGTTATCGAACGGCATCTGTTCGCTGAAACCCTACGTGGATCGCCTGGTCATGAGCGTGGTGATGGAATTTTCGGCGCACGGGGGCATACTCAGTGCCGAATTCACGCCCGGGGTGATCCGTTCGGCGCAGCGGATGACCTACACCAACGTCCACAAAGTGATCGAAGGCGACCCCGAAGCGTCGCAGCAGTTCGCGGCCCTCGCGCCGGAGTTCCGCAAAATGAAGGAACTGGCGCTGTTGCTGAACGCGCGCCGCAACGAGCGCGGATCGATCGATTTCGATCTGCCCGAACCGGTGATCGAATTCGACGAGGGTGGACGAATGCTCTCGATCGTTCGCAGCGAACGGAACATCGCGCATCGCCTGATCGAAGAGTTCATGCTGGCGGCAAACGAGTCGGTAGCGCGTTACTTGGAAAAGCGCGGGATCACCAGCCTCCACCGGGTCCACGAAAAGCCGGATCCCAAGCGAGTTCTGGAATTCGAAGAGCTGGCCAAAGCTTTCGGTTACACCCTGGGCGTTGCCGACCTTGTGGAGCGCCGGATTCCGGTGCGTCATGGCCAGGTAAAGCCCCAGGGACGCGACGGGCGGGCCACCCACGGAAGAATGCGCGCGATGGAAGTGACCATACCCGCGCTCAACGAGATCGATATCCGCCCGCAGCACTATCAGGAGTTGACCAAGAAAATCGCCGGCAAGCCCGAGGAGCGCATTCTTTCCTACTTAATGCTGCGTTCGCTGCGCCAGGCACGCTACCTCGCCGAGCCTCTGGGCCATTTCGCGCTGGCGGCCCAGGAGTACACCCACTTCACCTCGCCGATCCGGCGGTACCCGGACCTGATCGTGCACCGGGCGCTAAAATGGGTGCTCGAAAATCCCCATGCGTTTCCGCCGCACCCACCGCCGCCGAAGCTGAGAGCGACCGGCGGGAAATCGCGCGGGGGTTCGTCGCGGCAGCAAGCCGACGACCAGCCGTCGTTCGGGCCGTATTCACGAGCGGAACTCAGCGAGATTGCCACCGAATCGTCGGAGTCCGAGCGCCGCGCCGACGGGGCCGAGCGCGAACTGATGGATTGGAAGACCGCGCAGTTCATGGAAAGCCGGCTGGGAGACGAATACGACGCGCTGATCATCTCGGTGCAAAAATTTGGATTCTTTGTGGAATTGCTGGATATTTTCGTCGAGGGGCTGGTGGGCATCGATCGGATCGAGGAGTTCACCGGCGAGCGGTGCTTCTATCGGGAGCAGGATCGGGTGATCGTTTCCCAACGGCGCAAAATTGCTTTTCATTTGGGGGATCGAGTGCGCGTGCGGGCGGAGCGGATCGATCCGTTTCGCCATCGAGTAGAGTTCGCGCTGCTGCCGCCGGTCGAGTCTAAACTTCCCGCACCAGGGAAGGGTCGGGCACTCGGAAAAGATAGAACTGTAGAAGCCTAAGCCAAAACACGTGTAATGTGTGGGAGCTTTAAGGAGGACCGGATGTCTTCGATACGGGCTTGCCCGATTTGCATGGCGGTGGTGCCCGCAGGGAAAGTCGTGGCCCACAGCAGCGACCTGGTCTGCGACGGCTGCGGGAAGCCGCTCGAAATTTCGGCGGGGAGCCGGGATATCGCGGTGTACGTGGGATTTTTGGCGGCAATGTTTAGCTGGTGGTTGGGTGCGAGTTCCGCACAGAGCGGGTCAGCGCTGGGCTGGGCGCTTCCGGTGCTTTACGCGGTTCTCACTTTTGGAGCGGTCACGCCGGCCGTGCTGATGTTGTTTGCGGACTTGCGAATTAAGCAAGTTTCGGCGGTGGGGCCGAGCGCCGCAGCCGCGCCCAGCGCACCTGGCGCCCACCATTAACTAATGCGTTGATACACCATTTACTGATAAAGACACCGAACGGGGTACTATTGAAACCCTGCGAGGATGCCGGCAGAATTGCGTCATGTCCCGTTATCGCTCCTTGCTTGGGAAACATGTGCATGTGCTTTATCGCGCCGGCGATGTCCAACTTTCCGCTACCGGGGCGCTCGCTTCGGATTCCGGAGCATCCGTCTACGTGGAAGATCGCTTCATGGACAGCGGTAAAGAAAAAATAATTCGCGTGGAAATTCCCTACGGCTTTTTGATCTCGCTGGAAGAGAAGCCACCCAGAGTTTAGCAGCCCACAAAACATAGAAAAATAGTCCGCCCCTGGTCCCGCTGGTGGTTCTCCGTTTGCCGCACGGTTTGCCATCACCGGTGCGCCCATCCGGATGCTTCTTTGCGTGCCGTTACCTGATATTCTGGGACGCGGAGGATCGAATGAAACCCACGGTCGGTGTAATCGGATTGGGATTGATGGGCAAGCCCATGGCGGCAAATCTGTTGAAGGCTGGGTTCCCGGTGGTGATTTGGAATCGGACGCGGAGTCGCGGCGACGAATTGGTGCAGCAGGGCGCGACGTGGGCAGAGACCCCGTTCGACGTCGCCACACACGCGGATATCTTGCTGACCATGGTCAGCGATCCCCCCGCGCTCGAAGAAGTGTTGTGGGGCCAGGCGGGCGGGGGCCAGGGCGCGCTGGAGGGCCTGCGCAAAGGAAGCGTGCTGATCGATTCGAGCACGGTTTCGCCCAAGCTGGAGCATCGCGTGGCGGCTGCTTGCGCCGAACGGGGGGCCGATTTCCTCGACGCGCCGGTGACCGGCGGAGACTGGGGCGCCAAGAAGGGCGAACTGGTATTCATGATCGGCGGGGACGCAAAGGTGATCGAGCGGGTTCAGCCGGTGCTGGATGCGATGGGCAAAAAGTTTTTCCACGTGGGACCGAACGGCGCCGGGCAAACCATGAAGCTTTCGATGAATCTGATCCTGGCGCTGGAGGTAGACGCGCTGGCGGAAGCGATGGCGCTGGCGACAGCCGGCGGAGTGCCAGGCGAAAAACTCTTCGAAGTCTTGCAGTCGAGCATGGGCCGCGCGCCGCTGCTGGATATCAAGGGTCCGCTAATTTTGAAGAAGGATTACCCACCGAGTTTTCCGCTGCGGTTGATGCACAAGGATGTAGGCCTGGCGCTTGATTTGGCCCGCGAGCTCGGCATCCAGCTTCCGGGCGGAACCGGCGCGTTTCGCGTCTACAGCAGCGTGAAAGAGGCCGCGAAAGAGGATCTAGATTATTCCGCGGTAGCCAAGTTCTGGGACCCGAAATAGTTCCCAGTGGTTTAGTTCCGCCGCCGCTCGTAACAAAACCAGGAGATTGCCGTTCCGCCGGAGACAAATAACAAGAACAAGTACGGAAGATAGCGCCAGGGTGGCGGGGGCGCGGGAAACACGCTCAAAGCGAGCACCGCGCCGAGAATCACAATCGCCGCCGTGGCAATCGCCGCGTCCATCCCTCGCAACAGTTTCTGCCGCCGCAGGAAAAACGGTAATGCCAGGCCAACCATGCAATATGCCCCGAGGTATCCAAACGATGTCAACTGGGTAACCACATTGATGCAGTCGGTGAGCGTTACTTTTCCTAACAGCATAGCCAGGGGCGAAGCGAACGATAGCACGGAAATCAAAGCGATGGCCCGATGCGGAGTAGCGTTCACCGGGTGCGCCTGGCCGAAAGGCGCGGCGAACAATTTGCGCTGGGCCATCGAGTACAGCACGCGCGCTCCCGCATTCAGCGATCCCAGCGCGCAGGCAAAATAACTGAGCGCGATCCCGACGGAACTGATGATTCCCAGGCCTGGCAAATTCATCGACCGGGCGATCGAATCAAAGGGCGCATCCACTCGTTCCAGCGCGATTCCGTTTTTGCGCGCTAGCGCCAGTAGGCAGTAAATCATCACCAGGTAGAGCAGTCCGACGGGAAACATGCACCACAGGATCGCCCGGGGAATCGTTCGTGTGGGCTTGGACGCCTCTTCCCCTAGCGCGGTAACGCTCTCGAATCCGGCCAGGGTCATGAAACCAAAAACCATCGCAGACTGAATGCCGATGAAATTCGCGCCGGTCAGATGCAGTTGCGGAGCGTCGATCCAGGTGTGGTTGCGAACCATTGCCAAACCGATGATGGCGATCATCACCGTCAGCGAAGTGCACTCGATGGCGATCATCACTTTGGTGGAAAGCTTAATGTCGTGATGGGCGATGGCCCAAGCCACCACTAAGACCACGGCGGTGATCCCAGCGCCGCGCCCGATGCCGCCAGGTACGCCGGTGAGCTGGGCGACCACTACGTCCGCATAGTACGCGCAGGACGGCGCGATGCTGGCCACTCCGAATCCCATCGCCGCGAGGTAGGCCCATCCGGTTACCGCTCCCGCCCAGCGTCCCATTCCGGCATCGACATAACTGGCCAGCGCTCCCGCCGATGCGGAACATCCCGCGAAACGGTATATGCAGTAAAGGATCAATGAAAACGCGGTGAAGATAACCAGGAAACTGACCCAGGTGGCATTTCCGCCGCGGGCTATCAGCAGCGGCAGGATAATTCCCATGGTCCCGGCCGGCGCCATCACGCCCAGGGTTTGCCCGAGGTCTTCGATAAACGAGAGGTAGTTATGGCGTAGCGTGGGCGCTCCGCCGGCATCGATTGCGGTGCTTTTTGTTGGAGGCGCGCTCATCGGAACCAACAAACTATCAGCCGGCTCCGCACTGCGCAAACCCAGGGGAGCTAGGGAGCGACTAAAGCCGGCGCGGGATATTCGGGAAGTTTTACATCTTTTTGATCGGTGCGCTTTAGTTCGAGGTCATCGAACAGGATCGATGGGCTGATTACCGTGGTGGGAATGTACCCTTCGCGATTGCTCACCAGGGGATCGTTTCCCGCGGCGATCAGGTTATTGCGCAGCGCGCGGGTATCGAGTTCGTTGAAGATCGCGCCGCGAACCAGTTCCTGGTGGCCGTCGCTTACGTACACGCGATACAACAGCCGCGGATTCGAGCCGGCCATCGTTTCGACGTAATATCCGTATGGCTTGTCCTGCTGCTTGCACAGTTCGATCAGCTTCTTTTTCAAATCGTCGGAGGAAGCCGGATCCTTGGTTTTCACCAGCAATACGCCAATGGTTGGAAGCGGGGCTTGCCCCGGTCCGGCGCGCCCATGCCCATTGGAATCGGGAATGTCGCGAATGGGCATCCGGCCCATCAGGTAGTTGGTGAGCATTCCGTCTTGAATCACCGGGACCGCTTGCGCCCTAACGCCCTCTTGATCAATTTCGTAGCTGCCGATAAGTTGCTTGCCGCCGAAGGTTTTCATGGTGGGGTCGTCGACCACGGTGAGAAAGGTTGGCAGTACGCGGCTTTTGTATCTCGACGCGAAATCGCCGATGGTGCGGGAAGAATCACCGATTCGCGGGCGAATGCCGAGCACGTTTTGGCCGACTAGTGAATTGAAAATGTCGGCCGCCGCATCGTTGGAAAAAAGCACTGGGCCGCGATAGTCCTCTTCGACGATCGGCGCATCCATCAGCTGTTGCAGGGAGGCCAGGGCCTTGGAGATATTGGCGAGCAGAGTTGCCGGCGACGGTAGTTCGCTTTCCGACGATTCCACATAAGCCGGCGTGCGTCCGAGCTTCATTCCATCCCCGGCTTGCGTTTCTGCATTGATCTGCAGAACGTACAGCGGGTATCCCTGGCGAGTGGTGGCGCCTTCCGTGTTCAGGTAATACTGATTCACCACGCGGAAATGCAAGACGCCCTGCAGCGATTGAATCTTCAGGTTGGTACGGTAGAGGTTGGTGGCCTTTTCGAGGGTGGCCGCCCAGGCATCCATCGAGAAATCCATCTTCACGATTGGGGCGATCGATTCGATCGACGGCGTTTTCGCGAAATCATCGAAAGGCTGGCCGGCGGCATACTGGGCGAGGGCCGCTTTCTTGGAAGCGAGCGCTTCGTTGGCTCTCTTGTAGGCCGAGTCGGTGGCCAGCCACAAGTTACGGCGAAGGGCGATGGGATCGTCGTCGTCGAGCGGCGCAAAGTCGGTCACGCCGTCACCCTGGCCGTAGTAACTATCCAGTTTGTAATCGCCGACCCGCACCACCACCCGAAGGCTGCGCGCGTGGACAGTCTGTTTCTCGCGAATCGCGCCGAAAGCCGCCTCGATGTCGTACTCGTGCACGTCCGCGACGCGGTATTCGATGTAATACGGCGCGGCCAGATTTTCCATCTGGAGCAGCGATTTCGACCGATCGAGTTCCTCGCGCATCGCTTTCAATATCGGATCCGAGGCTGCAGTGGCCGAGAGTGGCGCTGCGGGGGAGGATGGAGTCTGCTGCGCCCGTTCGGCGGGAGCAGCAACCGCGACCAACGTCGCGAGTACGGCGAGCATTCGCGCGGCGCGGAATTCGAACGGCTGGGACGCGCTCACGGTTTCACCGTGGAATCCGCGCTGGTTCCCGGTGGCGGCAGGATGGGCGGACGATCCGTGCCGCGCTTCTTCTTTTGCACTTCGATTTCGGAAAACAACATCGCCGGCGCCGTGGCCGATACGGGAACTTGTCCTGATTCCGCGCCGCAAACGCCGTTGAACACGTGCATGGTGTCGCCGGTGACCATAATGTTGTTCAGGGAAAGCAGCGGCGTACCTACGATATCCACGCCGCGCACCAATTCGTCCGGACGCCCGTCCGCGTACACCCGATACACCATTACCGGCAGCACCTGAAACGCTTGCGGACTCGCGCGGCCAGTAAGCGTGAAGCCGCCCTGAATATCGTCGAAATACAGGCCGTAGGTCTTGTCCTGTTTCTTGATCTCTTCCACGAATTGTTTGCGCAGCTCGGCGTCTTTCACGGTGTGGGTAGATGTCACGATCAGGTTCCCCTGACGCCCGGTGGCCATCAGGCCGGGCTGGCGGCGGCCGTGGCCGTTGGACTGGCTAAAATTGGTGATGGGCATGCGCGACATCAGAAAATTCTTCAGCACCCCATTTTCGACGGCGACCACCCGCGCCGCCGGCACACCCTCATCGTCGTAATCGTAGTAGCCGGCCAGCCGTACACCGTCGAGCTCTTTTAGCGTGGGATCATCGGTCACGCTCAGAAACGCCGGCAGCACCAGTTGGTTGATCTTCTTCGTGAAGGTTTGGCCTTCCGTTTCGCCTCGCTGGCGATGCCCTTCCAGCCGATGCCCCAGAACTTCGTGAAAAAATACCGCTGCGGCGCGGCCGGAAAGCAGTGCCGGTCCGGCGTATGGTTCTGCCGCGGGAGCGGCGCGCAGGTTCGTTAAGTCGACGGACATCTGTTTCAATTTGGCAGCAACCTCAGCATCCGAGGGAAGCTGCTCGGGCGTGGGCGCCTGGAAGGATTCGACGCGCATCAATTCGGTTCCGTCATCAGCGCGAGTCTGAGCTTCGATCACCAATCGCGCGACCGCCGCGGGACGGATCAAGGATGTACCTTCACTGCTAGCGAGATAAGACCGATCGGAGGAAACCGTGAACGAAACGATCGCGGAATAGACCTGGGGATTGTCGAGAAAGCTTGCGGACATCTTGCGGACGCGCTGCTCCCAGGACTTCTGTCCCTGAAAGGAACCGAATTGCGCGAGGTCCGCGCGTTTTTGCGGCGACTCCTGGGAAAAATCTGGCGACTTATCTTCTTCCGCAGCTTCCACCGCATTGTTTGCTTTCACTTTGGCAAACGCCGCGGAGGCCTGCTGGTATTCGCGGTTGGTGAGATCCCACAGGACGCGGGCGGCGGCGTCCGGATCGTTATCGAGCGGCAAAAAACCCGAGGTGATCCCCGATCCGCGGCTGTGACTGTGCGTGTTGTCGAGCGCCAGCGATCCCACGCGCATCATCACATCGCCTTGACGCACTCCCACGTCTGTCGAAAGCACCAAGCCGCCGTTGGCAGCGACAATGGCCACGGTGTCGACGTCGGAAACGGCATAGCTGAGAAAGTAAGGGGTGGGTTCGGACTTTGCCAAAGACGCGGTGGCGCGGTTGAGTTCGCGCAGCATCACTGTCATCAAATCAGCGGGACCAGTGCGGGATGCAGCGCCGGAAGCGGCGCCCGAGGATGACGAGTGGATCGCCATCGGTGCGAATCCGGCGATCAGCACACAGGCTAGGCCACATGTCACCAGGCGTCGCATTTATATGTTGGTTCTCGCTTTCGCCGTCGGCCTAAGAATACCAGAAGGGGTTTTTCATGGAATGGTAGCGGTACCGGGAATCGAACCCGGGTTTCCAGATTGAGAATCTGATGTCCTAACCCCTAGACGATACCGCCGCCGTTGATAGCAAGTAGTTTAGCTAGAAATTCATGAGGCCTGCTCGGTTCTTTTCACCGTTCTTTCACCGTTGGACGTCAGACTTTTTGGCATGTTCTGCAGCAATCGCATCGCGCTGACAGTGTCGCCTTCGTCCTCGATGTTGTACCGGTCGAACACCGAACGCGTCTTGTGGCCGCTAATCGACATCGCAACCTTCTCGTTTACGCCAGCCCTTATGAGATTTCGGACCGCTGACCGGCGAAGATCGTGAACAATCAAGCCATTGTATGTTGTGACGACCGCGCCATCAACCATTTCCGTCTGCATCTCACTTAATTTAGCCGCGATACAGGTCTTTCGCCGCGCCTTGCGAAGGTTCGTATCGTCAAAAACCAGCTTTTTAGGGCGGTCGGTTGCGGTTTGTTGGCCGACGCGGCTGCATGCCGCGCAGCCAGGACCGCCCGGTCTATGGGCTTATCGCTGAGCGTTTGATTGGTTGTTTGGGTGGTTGGCGCAGATGTCTTTGATTTATCCGCAGTTAGATTTGGGCCTACCCAGGTGGGGTTAAACACTTGGGCGGGGCAGCGGGCAGGCCGTACCCGGTGTGTTGATCGACGCGGCTGGGCTGGGCGCCCCAGCCGCCATTGCGTCGACTAGGTGGTCTGAGCTACGTGTCCGCTGCTACAATCGCGACGCTTGTTCGGAAGGTACAATGGGACTTCTGGATTTATTCCGTCGAGGTCCGAAGGACGAGGTCCATGGCACGAGGAGTCTCGTCTGTAGCCTCAGCCCGGAATTTGACGACCTTCTCAAAACCGACAGCAGTACCTATTCTCGGTTTTACCGTGCGACGACAACGTACGTCTTCTCCAGCATCCCCGAACTGCTAGATTTACCGCCAGCAGCGGAAATGAAATCACGGGAACCGAGCTTATTCAACGGTGCTGCGAAACTGACGTCAAGTTACTTTGGGTAGCGAGTGACCACAAGGCAGATGGATATATCAAGGGCTTTAAAGCATCAGCTACACCAATCAATTTAGTGATGACACTGAATCGAAATGGCCCGGCGTTCTCGACGTTTGTTGGCCAACTCCTAAATGACATGTCGTCGGGAACGCGAATGCCAAACGCGTGGGCTGCCATCGCGCCGCAGGTGAAGACAGTTGATCCTGACGGACCTGGCATGATTTTTTTCGCGGGGCGCGGCGGGGTAACGTTGTTCAGCTAGTAGCGGGCCCAGACGGGACGCCGAATCTCTCAGTTGGAGAGGAGCAACGATCACCATGAGCCTTTCGACTCCTTCTGCATTCACGATCAGCTTTCAATTGACTCGACGCGAGCTATATTCGGCGCTGGTTGCAATTTCCAAGGCCAATATTTTGAAGCCTAGAATTTTGGTCGGCACCGTAATCGGCATAGTACTTTTTTCCTTGCTACTCGGCCTCGGGATGAGCCGCGCCGACACCATTAAATTCGGAGTGATGTGGGGCGGTATATACGTTCCCTTATTCTATTTGTTCCTTTGTTATGGACAGCCCTATTTCGTGGCGAGATCGCTGTACAAAAATAGCGCGGATTTTAGGGGCACATCGAGATACTCGTTCTCGGATGACGACATAACCTGGGAAGGAATCACAGCGCGCTCCGAATGCTCGTGGTCAACGTTTATAGAGGTGCGAGAAACAAAGGAGTTTTTCCTGTTCTACATACTAAAGGGATCGGCTCGTGTCGTACCGAAACATGCTTTTGGCAGCGAACAAGAAATCGTCGAATTTCGCGAACTCGTCCGGCGTCGAGCCAAACAGCCTCTCCTGCTGTAACAGCATCGGTATCACTTCGAACACCATGTAGGCTTCCGAGGTAAACCGTAATTGGATCTGCGCGGGCCGGGCGCGGAAACGCTCCCCTTGCTGTGGTACGGACTCGCTGCTCGTACGGGCACGGAGGCGTGCCCCGGGTACATCAGCCGATCGACGTGGAGACGGCCGGGCATGGTGGAAGCGCCTCGGGCCTATCGAGACGCAAAGGCGGCGACTGGCGGCCCTACCCGGCGGATCTCGATCGACGCGGTTGGCACGGGCGGACTGGTTGCCCACCTATTGAAATCCCAAACATCGCGTACTAGGATCGGGCCGGAATCGTTATGACCGTGTCGTTATCGCGCTCGCGTTCCTCCGCTTCCGTGGTCCTGTTGACGTTCTTGCTTTCATCGTCGAGCCCCGATGGATTGAAGTTCTTTCACAAAATGCAGACCGCTTTAGGCGGTGCCGAAAAGATTGCTTCTGTCCGCGACTTTGAGCAGATAGTGCGCGCGGATAGCTGGTTCGACGATGGGACCGCTCGTAGCGGCGTAGTTCGCAAGCGAGTGCGGTTCGTTCGGCCGCACTATCTTCGGATTGACCAGGTGGGGCCCGGCGATACGTACGTTCTCTACTTCGATGGCACGACGGGTTGGGAGATATTGCCTGATGGGACCGTTGTCGGCCTAGCGGGCGGTGAATTGAAGTCCGCTCAAGGCTATCTGACCGGTCTGAATCTAAACGTTTGGCTGGCCGACCGCGACCCGAGGCAAATGATCACATCGGCAGGGCCCAATATTATTGTCGTCTCAGCCAAGGACGACGCCGCTCGGAAAACCGAGATCACGCTAGACCCGGTCACATTTCTCCCGGTGACACAGACGAGTACCTTGCATGCTGGCTCAGATCACCCGGTCCACCAAGAAATACGGTTTGATCAATGGGAAACCTCAGGAGGAGTGAAGTTCCCACAATGTATCTCAAACTTCCATGACGGTAAGAAGCTGGCGGCGATCACCGTAGAACTGACGAGATTGAATAGCGGGATCAAACCAGGCGACCTAGCCATCAAGCCGTCAGATCTCAAGCCAGTCATGTCTTGGCCATGACCGGCTCTGGCGGGAGCACCGGATCTATCAGGACGTGAGGGCCGTAGACGGGCGACCCGTGCAGCCTGCCGATCGACGCCACAGGACACGCCGAGCAGCTGACTCGCTCCCACCAAGCAACGCTTCTGGAATCACTCAGGGTGCAGATCTCTGGCATTTTACGATCGGAACGGGGAACCGTCCTATTGCTGAATGCAGTAAAGATAGTGGGCGGGCCCGCACTCCACGATCTCGTGTTCCTGCAATGCGTCGGGGGTCGATGGGGCGGCGCCAGTGAAGGCGCCGCCAGTTCCATTCGGAGCGGAGGTAGAGATTGTCCAACCGTTGCAGGCGGACTCAGTGGCGGTCGCGGCGGTCGCCTTGATCATGGCACCCGACGGATCGCCTGTCGCGGGTTGCGACGGTGCCAATCCATCCGGAGCGTCCAAGCCGCCGCCAGCATTGAGTGCCGGCGTCGTTAGCTCGGCCAAACTAGAGACCGTCGGTCCGTCGATTAGGATATATCCACTGGGGAACGTGGGACGGGGACCCTGGGTGAATGATTGTCCTGAATGGTCGCTGCCCGACGCGGTAGACAGCCAAGTCCTGTAGGTGCCGCGAAGCCCCGCGCGCTCCGCTTCTTTTTGGCATATCGCGTTTCCGTTCGCCGTCCCGCCTAGGTTGCCGGTGTAGGCGCCAGAGGTCACGAACACAATCTTCGGCGAGGTCGTCGGAGCTGTTCCCGAGCACTGCTCGGCGGACGCATTGGGAAACAAGACGCTGCAAAGGGAACTCATCGACATTGATTCTGTCGCGTCTGTCGCCCCGTTCGTCGCACCGGTTCCATTGGTTCGATTGGTTACATTCGCCCCACCGGTTCCATTTATTCTAGTGGTTGCTTTCGTTCGATTCAGTGCGGTCTGTCTCGTCGCGTGTTTCGCTCTGACCACGCTGAGGGGGGCTTGTCCTTGCAGGCCCATTGCCCCGTTCTTCACCACGAACACTCCACGATTCGAATCCGGGTGGTTCATCACGGTGAGGAGATAAGCGCCGGGCGGTAAGCTGCTGGGGAACGTTGCGACAATTTTTGTATTCGTGAAGTCCGGATTCACGGTTAAGGTTGTCACCCCCAGAACCGCGGTTGGCGCGACCGCTTTTGGATAGAAGAAGTTTCCACTAATCGTAATGGTATTGGTCGAAGCGGTCGGTATTCCGTAGGATATTTTGACGCTACTGATAGTTGGCACTTGGGCGAACAGCGGAGAGGCTGCAAAGAAAATAGTAGCCAGCACGAACGCAGACCGGCGCGCCCTCTTATGGGCGCGCCGCACCATGGCCTGGATGCAGTTCATGCGCAATCCTCACCAGAAAATGGGGGTGACGTGCTCTCGGTTCGGGCCGAGTAACGTTGTTGCCTTAAGGTGCTCGTCGTGAATCGCGCGGCCTTCGGCAGTGCCGCGTCACCATAATGCCGATCGGTCTAAGAGCAAGCAGTCTATTCCATTTTTACGCCAACGCTACGGAGACTGGCCATAGTACCGAGAGTACTAAGAAGTCCCAACTCAAAAATCAGTTTACAAAGCCCCCAAAATAACGGGCGTCTGTGAAAGACGGGTTACAAACGTCTAAATTTCAAGACGGAAAACCTAACCGATCGTCCGCTGGCGGTATTGCGTGCAAAAAAGAATTCTCCCCGGGAGGCGCCCAGGAATGGCGAGCCGTAGCCTTCTGTTCCTTAGTTTCCGGCGTGCGGCGGCTTTCTCACTGGGGGAAGTTTGGTTCGGTGATCCAGAACGACCCAGCGCACGGAAGAATGGTATATCGGCACACCACCCAGCCTCACCGCGGGCAAGTGAAAATTCACGCTGATGAAAACTTCCTGCTGAAAGCCCGACGGCTCAAATAACGTACTCCTCACCAAATCCACAGCCGTTTGGCCCAGGCCCGCATCGGAAGTCTGCAGCGCCTCGGCATCCAGCACGCTGCCATCTTGCGCGTCTAGGGTCGCGTGAACAATCACGGGCTGGAAGAAGCGTGAAGTGGGCGCATCGGAAGGGTCGACCCGCATCGGTAAGCGGCTGGGTGTTGCCAGGGTGAAGGACTCGCCCGCGCCAATCATTTCCGGGGTCGGCTGGAAGAGATCCGCATCGATATTGGGCGCGTCTTCCAGGGTTTCGACGTGCACCTGAACCGCCAGCCGGCTGCCTTCGAATATGGAGATTTGCCGCGGGAAGAGATGCCCGTGAAAATCCGCGGCGCCAGTGTAGTCGTAGACCGCGTAAATGCCCGGCGCTTCGGACCACGTTTGCAAGAGGGCGGTCGCTGGATCTATACAGTCCTCTCGCTCGACCCACGAGCGCGGCGCGGGATTCGGCGGTAGCGAATAACTGAGCAGCAGGCACGTCTCCGCCTTGCCATCGCGCTCGACATTTGCCGAGCGAATCACGAACTTTTGCGGGGCTTGCACGATCGGCCTGAGCAGAACGGAGCGGACCAATTGAACGCGCAAGGGAACCGGCTCGGAAGGATTCGTGCCGTAGACATGGCCGTCGGTGCCGACTCGAATGACCTGCGAATTCTCGAACTGCGCGGTCCAACGCCAGTGCGATGCTCCATCGGATAACCACTCCATCGTCCCGGGACCCTCGTTCTGCGTTGCGCCGCCGGCGTCGAAGGAAACTTTGAGCGCGTAGGGAGTGGAAAGGTCATCGAGATTGAAGTTCTGCCGGGCGCGACCCAGAAGATCGAGTGCCGCGCTGCGATCGGTTGTTTTCGAAAGAGTGTGGGGCTCGTGGGTGACCATCTCGTGCGGGTCGGGCGGAGGAGGATTGGTCTGCCCGAACATTACCGGAGTGCACAGCAGCGAGAAGATGAACGGTCCAAAGAGCCGGGTAGTGGTTCGCATGCAGACCTCTCAAATCTTCGGATTTGGCAAAACCAGGGGACCGGCCGCGATTCTAATCGACACTGGCCGCCGCGCACAATTAAAAGATCGCTCAGACCGCCGCCTTGTGGTCGGCATGGCATGACCAGCAAAACCGGACGCTTGCGGCATCATCTCAGCCATATATCAACGAGCCGCAGCTATGCCACCGAGCAGTGTACTCATAGGGATACCGAGGATGGTCGCCTGGACGACACGGACGCATAACGGACATATAGTACTTAGAGGACGCCAACCAGGTCAGTTTATCAGCGATTCCTTGCGCATTTCCTGGCATTCGATATCGCCGGGGAATTCCGGACGTTGGCCAAAAGCAGAAGGCGGGTAAAGGTTTACTTGCTCACGGAAATGACAACGAGCCTTAGCCTCATCTCCTTCCCGTCTTGGTTTCTCCGCGGGCATTGGCTCGAACTGGCCGGCCTGGCCCTGGTGCCTTACGTGTATATCGCCTACCAGCGGCTCCGTTATCGCCGCCGGAACGAACTGTTCCGCGTGGTCAGCGAAAACGCCGCGGACATGATCGCGCTGGTGGAAGTCACCGGCAAACGTCTCTACAACAGTCCCGCCTACGAAAAGGTGCTGGGCTACTCGGCCAAAGAGTTGGCGGCTACCGCATCCCTTGACCAAGTTCATCCGGAAGACCGCCAGCGGGTGATCGAAGCTGGGAACCAAGCGCGTCTGAGCGGCGTCGGCACGCCCCTGGAATACCGCATGCGTCACAAGGACGGGAACTGGCGCGTGCTGGAGTCCACTTCCAGCGCCATCCGCAACCGCAGAGGCCAAGTAACGCAGCTGGTAATCGTCAACCGGGACATCACCGAACGCAAGCGAATGGAGGAGCGGCTGGAACATGAAGCCTTCCACGACCCGCTCACCGGCTTGCCGAATCGCAAACTCTTCCTGGACCGCGTTCAGCGGGCCATGGACCACGCGAAGCGTTACCCGGAATTCCAGTTCGCGGTGTTGTTCGTCGAACTACACGGATTGAAAATCTTCAACGAAACCATGGGCTACGCGGTGGTGGACCAGCTCATCATCAACATCAGCAACCGGCTCAAGTCGCGTCTACGGCACGACGACACCGTATCCCGTTCCACGCCTACGGGGAGTTCAGGCCGGGACACCGGCGACGAGACGCTCGCGCGCATGGATGGCGATCGATTCTCGATTCTTCTGGAGGGCGTCAAGACGCCGAGCGATCCCATGCGTGTGGCCATGCGAGTTCAAGAAGGTTTGGCGTCGCCGTTTAACGCCAACGGCGCAAATGCTTTCACATCCGCCAGCATTGGAATCGCGCTGAGTTCGTTGTCGTACCACAAGCCCGCGGAGATGTTGCGCGATGCGGACATTGCCATGTGCCGCGCCAAAGCCCACGGCACGCCCGGCTGCGAGGTGTTCGACACCGAAATGCATGCGTTGGTGGTCCGGCGCATGACCTTGGAAACGGAATTGCGCAAAGCCATCGAGTGCGGAGAGTTTCGGGTTTTCTATCAACCGATTGTTCGGCTGGCTACCGGCAAGATCGCCGGTGTCGAGGCTCTGGTCCGCTGGTGGCGCAATGGATCGGAATATATCGGTCCCGCGCACTTCATCGAAGTCGCTGAGGAAACCGGCTTGATCGTTCCCCTGGGACTGTGGGTCTTCAAAGAAGCTTGCCGGCAGGGCCATGCCTGGCATCAATTGTTTGGCACCGATCCGCCGTTGACCGTCACCATCAACGTTTCGCCGTGCCAACTCGCGCAAAGCAATCTGGTGGCCGACGTGAAAGCCGTCCTCGAGGAAACCAAGATGGATCCGGGGACCCTGCAGCTCGAAATCACCGAATCGATGGCTATGGGCGATCCCAAATTTGCGATGCGCATTTTCACCCAGTTGAAGGAGCTCGGCGTTCGGCTCAGCATCGACGATTTTGGCACCGGCCATTCTTCCTTGAGCCGCATCCGCAGCTTTCCGGTCGACGTCCTCAAGATCGATCGCTCCTTTGTTCGCGGGATCGAGCAGGATGTCGAAAGCCGTGAAATCGCGCGCCTTATCGTTACCCTGGCTCACCATCTCAATCTGAAAGTCATTGCCGAAGGCATCGAAACAGTCGGCCAGCAGTCCTACCTCGAGCAGTTCGGCTGCGAATACGGCCAAGGCTATTTCTACTCACCGCCCATCGATGGCGAGGCGCTGCAGAAGCTTCTCGTCAGCCCGTCGAGCACGCCGAGCGCGTCCGTCAAGCCTACCGAATCACTCGTCAACGTCACTCTCTGAATCTCTGCCAGCGATCTTTTTCAGGACCCACCGTGAACAACCTATTTGACGTGGTAGGGTCGACCGAACTATGTTTCCATTCCTATCCATGCGCGGGCGAGAAGCCAGTAAGGGGCGGGGTCCTCGGGGGAAGTTCGTTGTTTGCCCTGGAATCGGGCCAGAATAATTACGGTTAGGACAGCTCAGAAACTGAAACGCCGCGCGAGCGCATTATGGAAACACTCGGACAAGACATCCGGTATGCCCTTAGGAAGCTGAGGAAGACTCCCGGCTTTGCGGCCGTGGCGATCCTCACTTTGGCTCTGGGGATTGGGGCGTCCACTGCGATTTTTAGCGTGGTGGACAACATATTGCTGGAGCCCTTTCCTTACCCCGACGCACAGCGGTTTATGGCTATACAGATCCACAACACGGAAGACCATCAGCCGGGCGGGCGTAGCGGTTTCAAGGGACCCGAGTTTCTGTACTTCGCGGAGCAGAATCAAGTATTCGATAGCGCGATCGGCAAAGATAGCGTGGATGTGCTGTATCGATCCGGCGAGGGTACCCAACAACTTCTCGGAAATTACGTCACGCCGGGAACATTTGAGTTTTTGGGCATGCCTGCGCTCCTGGGCCGGGTGCTCGAGCCAGCGGACTACGAGCCGGGTGCGGCTCCTGTTTTTGTGTTGCGCTACAAGACCTGGGTGAAAGAGTTTGGCGCCGATCCGAATATCCTCAACAAAAGTTTCGTTTTGAACGACACGCCTCGAACGTTAATCGGCATCATGCCGCCGCGCTTCGCCTGGGGCGACGCCGACATGTGGGTTCCGTTGCAGCCGACCCGCGGCGGCGAAGGATTGTCCTACTCCGGATCTTTCCCGCATTTTTGGTATTTTCTAGGACGCTTGAAGCCGGGAGTTTCGGTGAAACAGGCCGAGGCGGATTTAAACGTGGTAGCCAAGGAGCTCGCCAGGCTCTACCCTAACGATTACCCGAAACACTTTACGGTGAAGGTTGTTTCCTTGACGGACTCGATCGCCGGGCAGTTCCGATCCACTCTCTATGTCGTCCTTTGCGCCGTTGCTTTGCTGCTGCTGATCGGTTGCGGAAACGTGGCGAACCTGCTGTTGGCCAAAGCGACGACCCGCGAGAAAGAATTTGCCCTTCGCTCCGCTCTGGGCGCGAGCCGCCTGCGTTTGATCCGCCAACTCCTGGTGGAGAGCTTGATCTTGGCGCTCGGCGGGGCAGCCCTAGGAACCGCGCTCGCATGGGGCGGTCTGAAATTTCTGGTGGCGTTGATGCCGCGCGACGTTATTCCGCAGGAAGCCCTGATCCGCCTCAATACACCGGTGCTGCTCTTTACCCTGGGTGTGGCGATTCTGACCGCGCTCATCTTCGGACTCGTGCCGGCCTTAAGGGCAGCCCGGAAAGACTGGAACGATCCGCTGCGGGACAGCGGCAAAGGGGTGAGCGGCGGCTTTCGTCATGGCAGGCTTCGCGATGCGGTCGTGGTGCTGGAGGTGGCTCTTTCTCTAACGCTGCTGGTAGCGGCAGGGCTTTTGATGCGAAGTTTTGTGGCCCTCCGCGAAGTCCATCTCGGCCTCGCACCCGATCACATCCTGGTTGTGAGGTTGCCGCTGCCGGTCGAACGTTACAAGACGTCGGCTCAACTGACCGGCTTTTTCCGGCCCCTGCTGCTGCGCCTGAAAGCTTTACCCGGCGTGGTGGACGCAGCGGAGACCAGCGCGCTTCCTCCCTATGGCGGGATCGGCAGCGATATCGACGTGCCAGGGAAGACCCATTCGGAAAAATGGAGCGCTTTCGTCCAACTCTGTAGCGAAGGGTACTTCCCGGTGCTCAAAATCCGTTTTCTGGACGGAAGAACCTTCCACGAAGGAGAGGTGGCCGGAGCGCGCAAGCTGGCCGTGGTGAACCAAACATTTGTGAAGAAGTTTCTTCCCGGAGAAAACCCCATCGGCCGGCAGGTGCGCGTCGCGCAACTCGCCGAATTTGCAGACCAGGTGGCGGACCCTACGTTTGAGATCATCGGGCTGGTTGCCGATGCTAAGAATCGCGGCCTCCAAGATGCTCCCGAGCCGGAGGTTTGGGTGCCGTACACCGTGACCGGTTCGGCGAACCGCGGCATTCTGGTCCGCACCAGCCAGGAGCCCTTGAGCATGATGAATGCGGTGCGCCACGAAGTCTGGGCGACCGACTCCAACGTCGCCTTGACCCTCACCGGTACCCTGGAGGGCTACATTAGCCAGTTTTCGTATGCCGGCCCGCGGTTCGGTTTCATACTGATGACCATCTTCGCTGCGATTGGGTTGATTTTGGTGACGATCGGGGTTTACAGCGTGCTCGCCTACACCGCGGCGCAGCGCACCCAGGAGATCGGCATTCGCATGGCGCTCGGTGCGCAGGCTTCCGATGTTTTCGGAATGATGGTCCGCATGGGCCTGGGGCTGGTGGCGGCTGGGGTGGGGCTTGGATTGCTCGCCAGCTTGGCGATGGGGCGGATCATCGCCACCCAAGTCTGGGGCATTTCGGCTTACGATCCTTGGACGTTCACCTGTGTCCCCGTGGTGTTCTTCACCACCGGACTTCTAGCGTGCTGGGTGCCGGCTCGCCGCGCTGCGCGAGTGGATCCAATGGTCGCGCTGCGATACGAATGAAAAATTATCGCGCACGAGGGAAGCCCGGAAATGGCGAGATGCTATTTCGGTATTCTGACTACCGTCAGCGACCGCAGCATCTTGATCCAACGCACCGGTCTCCTGTCGTGCGGTACGACCAGCCGGAATGGTCCAGTCTGGTCATCGAGGGCCGCCCCGTTCATGGTGTCGGCGACCAGCACATCGGAATCTAGGAGGTCGGTATCCAGCTCGGCCAGCGAAAAGACCACTCGGTAACCGTCTGCCGCGTCCGCCTGAACGTAGGTGGCCATAGCCGCACCGCGAAGTTGTGCACCCAGCGGCACGCCGGCGCGCTTCAGTAATTCCGCCAGCAACACACCTGCGTAGGTCTCCTCTGGGTGGTCGTGAGGGTTCGTCACTTTGAGCGTCCTGCGGGGCATGTGCAGCAGGTCTTCTCGGGTAAGCGACAAGCGCTTTTCGACGTCGCCACCGACAGTCAGTTGGGCGCGGGTCGGCGCCGACGGTGTCGCCGCAGACTGCGCAAGCACGCCTGGGCAGCCCACGGCGCTCGAAAAAAAGAGCATGAGCAGGCCATGGGTGAGGACTCGCTTCACTTGATCTCGATCCCGCCGCGAAAACGATCAGAAGGTGAAACGACTACCGATTGTCGGAGCAAGGTTGCTGTTGTAGTCATAAGGGACGCCAGGACCATGAGGAATGGCGATGCCCAGACCGCCGCTCACGTTGGAATACGCAATTCCAGCAAAAGCATCAAAACGCTTGGTGAAGTGATGATCCGTATAGAGCGACCACTCATTAAGGGTGCCCGCGCAGGAAGCACGGAAACCGGCGGTCGGCGAACAGGTCGACGGGACGCGGAAGTCGTGCTGCAGTTGGTGATACCAGGCGAATGTGATGTCGGTTTTTTTGTCGACTGCGTATTTCGCGCCCGTCCACCACACCTGTACCCTCTTGGGAGCATCCAGATTATCGTCTTCGACCCCGCTTAGCAGATAACCGCCCTGGGCCGAGGCGCCAACGCCCAACGGGTTGGCCGGGTTATCCTGCCAGATGTATTCGTAGCCGACAAAGAACTTGAACTGGTCCCAGGTGTACTTGAGCGCGCCCATAAGTGCGCTGTTGTCGGTCACGATGCCATATTCGGTGTTGTCCGTTCCGATCACATTAGCCCCGTTGATGGGGTTTGTATTGATGCTGTCGGTGGTCGACTGATATGGCTGCGTCAGACTCTGAGCCCCCAGCAAGGGGTTGAGTACGCTGATCGCCTGGTTGTAGTGTTGGAAGACCACGTCGCCGGAGAGTTTGCCGTAATTTCCGCCACCATTGAATCCATAGGCCGAGTTATGCGCCTTTTCGGGCGTGCAGGTGGCGGCAGTCCAGGTTGATGAAGCGGAGTAGCAGCCGCCGGAACCGTCAACGAATTTGTACATCGCGCCGAAATGGACCGGCCCAACGGTGAGGCGATATTTCAAGGCGTCGTCCCAACGGGTGTCCTCGGTGTCGCCCCCGCCGGCCATCGTGCCGTTATATCCGATGTAGGAGAAGGCATACCCGCCGCCAGCCGGATCGTATGCGAGCATCGTATCGGTACCGAGCGCACGCTGCCGACCGAAGGTGAGCGTGCCGAACTGCGTGGACGAGATACCGCCATAGAATTCGTCATTAAAGGGTTGGCCCGCGCGCGCGCCATCGCCGGTTTCCGAGTAGCTAGCCCTGGGGAGGCCGTTGTTGGCGATGTTGGTTTCTGCCATGTTGGCGAGCCGGCCGGACTGCGGATTGATGCCGGTTGAAGCGTTGAACACAACCGACCAGCCAGGCAGGAACTCTTCCTTGCCCTTGATGCCCAAACCCGTCTGCGACAGGTTGTTCGGTGCGATGACGAATCGAGATTGATAGCCGTTTCGATTGATCAGGGATTCGCCTTCATAGTTATAGGCGTTCTCCGGTAAGCCGTGGCTGACCCAGCCGACCCCGACGTCATACGTACCGTACAACGTGATGCCGTGCCAGGTCAGCGTGCAATCGGTGTTAGCGAAGTCTTGGAGGCCCGTGCAGGCGTCGCGGGTGGGCCGAGCCGCCGGAGCCGGTCCAGGGGTGCTTGCGCCGGTTTGGTCCGGCACCGTGCTGGAAACGCTCGCTCCCGCTTGAGCCCACACGGCGCCCCCCATGCAGAGAAAAGCGACGATCGAAGCGAGGGCAACGATAATAGGACGGTATTTCACCAGTCTTTCTCCTTCTATCTATCTATACTTCTATCGGACAGATCGAGTCGCCCATTGGAGCGGCCATTTCGGCGCAGACGATTTTAGGCGATTCATTTAGAGATATCAAACCGCTTTCATTCGTTTCAGCTGGGGTCAACGTACGCCAAATCAAATCGACATGCAACGCTCCGTCCGATTTTTTGACTGCAAATCCGTTCCAGCAGTCCGGGAAAATCCCAAGGGATGTGGCGGCAGCGGACAAATCGGAGAAGGTGGTGCGGCGGCCGTGCAAAAAAACGGGCCGAGCCAGGAGGTTTATGGCCGAATAATCATGACTTCTGTGGACTTGATCAAAGCGGCGACGGTCTGGCCATTTTTCAGGCGCATTTCGCGAACCGCATCGGCGGTTATGATCGACGTGATTCGTTGGCCGCCGATCGACACGGTGACCTGGGCGATCAGGCCGTCAATCTTTATGCCGGTCACCCGGCCGACGAGTTGGTTGCGCCCGCTGATTCGCCGGAAGTTAGGCCGTCGGTCGGAAACGTCTCCGCCCTCGCTGGCTCGATACAGAAATCGGTCCACTTCCCGCTCGGGAATGCGGTGGTGCCCGCCCGCAGTCTGCACGCTGCGAATTTTCTTCTTATAGATCCACTGCTTGAGCGTGGGATAACTGACTCCCAGCACCTGGGCTGCTTCCCGTGGCGTGAAGAGGTTGGAGGTCGGCATAACGATACGCTGGGATTCTCCCGCTGGGTACTACTGACCGCCGGAAACGAAGCGAACGGTAGCGATGCTAAGCTCCGGCAACCTAAGCTGTCAATTGATGGATGCCCCGATCTTGCGAGCGATTCCGGAGCCTGGGCCTGAGCCACCCACCGCAAAGCCGTAAGACCCAAACCCGGTGACTGGGCATTGCAGATTGACGGGACCGGGTGTACATTCTCAGCCCCGCCGGGAGTCAATGCGGAAAGACCGGCCAAAGCAGTGGCAAACAGGAAGGAGAATATATATGGGATTCCTCGCATGGATCGTGGTTGGACTGATTGCAGGTTGGCTTGCAGGGCAAGTTATGAAGGGCGGTGGCTACGGTGTGCTGGTGGACATCCTTCTCGGCATCGTCGGTGGCGTTGTCGGTGGGTGGGTGTTCGGGTTGTTGGGAATCTGGCCCGGCGGTGGCCTGATCGGCTCCATCATTGTGGCCTTTGTGGGCGCCGTGATTTTGGTCTGGATTACCCGCTTACTGAAAAAAGCCTGAAGAACACTTTTTTGGCAAACAAGAATCGCACCATCATGGGCGGCTGGCAGCCATGGCGGTGCGATTCCTTTTTTATCCCCCGGTTTTGAGCTTTCTTCCGAGCAAGGAATATTAGAAAGGTTCTATTGCCTGTGGAATCTGTAGGTATACTGCGCGCTATCCAGGGTCAAAGTTTGCCAATCGTCGGCCACCTGCAGTCGCAGCGTGCCGCTCCACGGGGGACTGATCAGCACGACCAGGGGATTTCCGACCGATTGCTCTTCCACACCTAAGAGGCTATTCCAACTCTCGAACTGGCCCCAGTATTGATCGTTTTTCTTGGATATGAAGAGAGTCCCCAGTTCGTCGCAGCGGTACTTGCCGCCCAGTGTTTCCAGCCATGCCAGAGAAACCGGATCGACCTTGACCCGCGCGCGCATTTTCTCCATCACGTCGTTTGCCGATAGTGACGCCGCCGCAATCATCTTCTCCGCTTTTGGCGCATCACCAAACACCAGCTCGAACACTTTGTGCCTCGCTGCCGCCAGAAACGAATTGGCCATTCTAAGGTTCGTCAGCACCACCACGCCGAGCCCTTTCTTAGGAAGAAAGTACAGGTCGGACGAGAATCCCAGAGTATTTCCGCTATGGCTGATCACTTCCAAGCCTTCCTCTTCGCTGCGAAGCAGCCCGAGCCCATAGCTGTTTTTGCCATCGATCTTGATGCCGGTCTGCCACCGTGCTTGTAAGTCCTCCTCCGGCAGCAACTGGTCCCCGTTGGGACCTTTTCCACGGTTGAGCTCGAGCAGGAGATACTGCGCCAGATCGAGCACCGTCGACCACAGTGCCCCGGCCGGCGCCACCGCATTCACGAATCGCTCCATTCCCGGATTGACCAATGAGCAATTGCCCCCGAAGCTAATGGCGTGAGGTGCGGCCAGGTCCTTGCCCATTTCTTCCGGCAGGCCGGTCATGGTCATCCCCAACGGTTCGAATACCCATTCCTGCATCGCTTCTTCGTAGGCAAACTGCAATGAACCTTCCGGTTGGCGGCTTCGTGCCGCGGCATATCCTCCCGCCGCCACCAAATAGTTCGAGTATTGAAACGTCTCTCCGAAGTCGGTGGTAGGACTCATCGTCCGCATCTCGGCGATGCGCCGTTCGGGAGAAATCCCCTTAAATTTGAAGATCAGATCGAGATCCCGACGCGGCATGCCGGTACAAGCACACACCGTGTAGCGCATGTCCAGCTCGCGGGTAACCTCTGGATCGGCTAGTGCAAAATCGGGGAGGAGCTCGGTGACCGGGGTGGACCACTTAAAGTCTCCGTTCGCCACCAATCGCGCCATCATCAGGGTCGTCAGCGGTTTGGTCGCTGAGCCGATCATGAACCGGGTCTGCGGCCGCACCGGTTCGCTGGAGCCTAGCCGGCAGGCCCCGAAGCCGTCCGCGTAAATGATGCGCCCGCCTTGAACCACGGCGATGGCCACCCCAGGAATCTGCGTTTCGACCATGGCATTGCGAACGAAACTGCTCAGTTCAAAGCTTTGTTCCTTGCCCCAAGACCGTTGTTCGGCGCGGTCCAGGCTATAGGCGATCAGGCCTTCGGGCTTCCAGGCTTCCAGCACCTCGCTGATTTGCGCCAACCGGCGGTCCAGGGAAGCCTTGGTTCCGGAGAGCAAAGTGAAGTAGGCCTTATCGCGCAATGTTCGCAGAATCGCTACGGCGCTTCGGGACTCGACAGCGGGGGTGTTGTAAACAATCTGAAAGATCGCATCCCATCCGTTCTCGCCTGGCGCTTGAGCCCGCTGTAGCACCGGCAAATCGAAGCTGGACTCGAATTGCTGCCATGCTGCCCATGCCACCTCCTCGGCATCGCCACGCATCGAGGCGGTGCCGAAGCCAACACGAAGGTCCCCTTCCGGGCCGACGATGGTCAGCACACGGTTCGGTCCGGATTCTAGCGTCCAACCTTTTGGTAGGAGAGTGGACACAACCGCGCCGGGCAGTGTGACCGAAGTTTGTTTTTGAAGAGCGTCCTTCACAGCCGGACAGTTCCTTTAGATTGTTTCGTTCGCGGTGGTTAGCTTGCTGCCAACCAATCACCTACCTTGAGTATCAACTATCGAGCCGCAGCTAGGAATGCGGGAGAGGTAGGGACGTGCGGGATAGAGCAACCCCTGAGGCGGTCGTTCATGGTTTCTTGTGCCGATTCTTCGGTGTGCGGACGCGCTCCACCGGAGCCCGCCTCTTTTTGCCCGACTTTTTGTTCTTCTCCAGCCGCAGTTTCCACGCCACACCCAAGGCGCCGGCTAACACGTCTTCTTTCGCCGCTGCTAGCCGGATGTGGGTCGCTCCCATGCGACCCCATTGACCGGCGACGGGAAGGAAGACTTCGGGCAGTTCCTCCACGAACGCCGCCTGCTGTTCCGGCGTAAGCATCAGGTTCCCGTAACCCTGGTCTGCCGAAGCGAGCGTCGCAAAAATTCGGCCGCCCACGCGAAAGTCGAGACTGCCCATGTGTGAATTTTCTTCAGCGCCTTCCAGGCTCATGGCTATTCGCCGGAAGTCATGAATATCCATCGACCCATCCCTCGTGTTCAGCCCTGTGAATTTTGCTCCGCTGCATGCGATGGAGACTAGCCAAATCCAGCCGCCCACGCAAGGGAACCGCGATCCACCAAGACCTTGCCCCGGCCAAGCCAGCTTGCAACTTAGAGCACGATCGTAGGCATCGAAACTACCGGAAATTGGCGAGCCAATCGAGTTACCAGGAGCGACAGGAACGCATCTAACTCTTGGAACCGAATGGAGTTGGGTAGGGAATTAGCCTCGGCACTCAAGTGCAAGCACAATCCAGCGGAGATCCGAAGGAAGGGAGAAAATCAAACGTGCGACATTCTTATGCTTATCGAAGATCGGTAGTCATTAGCGCGATTCTAAGCATGGCACTTCTCGCGGTATGGCCGTCGGTTTCGGCGCTGGCTCAGGCCCAGGCTCCGGCCCCAGCACCTGCTCCCGAACCCGCCGCGCCCCCGGATCAGGCGCCGCCCCCGCCCTCGTATGCGCCGGACCAGTTGGACAACATGGTGACCTCCATCGCGCTGTATCCTGATCCCCTGTTGGCGCAAGTTCTGGCTGCCGCAACGTTTCCGGATCAGATCCCGGCCGCGGCGGCATGGGCAGATGAGCACCACTATCTAACCGGCGATGCGCTGGCGGCCGCGATCGCTGGGGATCATCTGGCGTGGGACCCCAGCGTCCAGGCCCTGCTGCCGTTTCCCTCGGTCTTGGAGATGATGGCTGGCGACCTGGCATGGACCACCGACCTGGGCAACTCGTTCTTAGTCCAGAGGCAGGACGTAATGGACGCCGTACAGCGGATGCGCCAGAAAGCAAAGGACTTCGGCTATCTGCAAAGCAACGGGCAAGTGGTGGTGAGTGGCGGCCCCTACATTGAGATCATGCCCGTGAATCCGGCGTTTATCTGTGTGCCGTATTACAACCCGCTGGTGGTGTTTGCGGCGCCGCGGCCGGGGTTTTTTGTAGGCGGAGCGATCAGTTTCCGCTTCGGTATCACCATTGGCGCGTCATTCAGTCCATGGGGTTGGGGCGCGTCGCGGTTTGACTGGCACGGCCACGCGGTGATCATCAACAGCGCGCCCTGGGGCCGCACCTGGGTCAATCGAGGTGTTTATGTCCATCCGTATCACCTGCAGCGCTGGGGGCCTGGCCAACGCGCGGAGGACCATCGCCTAGTAGAACGCAGCATCCACGAGCGCGAGGCTGCGCGTCAGGGGCGTGAACGCGAAGAAGAGCATCACCATTAGAACCTCTGCGGGCCTAACACCCACGGGGGAGGCGAAGGGCTCTCCCCCGGAGGGCCCGCGGGCCCTTCCCTATGGCTTTTGCGGTTTCCGTTGACCTTAGGTACTACCCCCGCTAAAATGGGGGTTTGTCATTTGCCTGGGAGGGCAGCATGTACGCCGTCATTCGTAGCGGGGGTAAGCAGTATCGCGTTGCACCGGGCGAGACCGTGCAGGTGGAATTCATCAAGGGTCACGTCGGCGCCAAGGTCACCTTCAACCATGTTCTGGCAGTAGGTACCGACGAGCCCAAGCTGTTGGCCGGGAGCGACGCTTCGAAGGCCACCGTTACCGGGAAAATCGTTAGCCAGGGGCGCCATCCGAAGCGCCTGGTGATGAAGTTCAAGACGGGCGGTCAGTACAAAATCATGCGCGGCCATCGGCAGAACTACACTGCCATCCAGGTCAGCGACATTCTTCTCTAAACTAGGGGCTTGCGATGGCACACAAAAAGGGCGGCGGCTCATCTACGAACGGACGCGATTCTCACGGCCAGCGGCTGGGCATCAAGCGCTTTGGCGGCCAGTTTGTTACCGGCGGAAGCATTCTGATTCGGCAGCGTGGCACGCGGTATAAGCCCGGACACAACGTGGCTCTGGCCAAGGACGATTCGCTTTTCTCGTTGATCGACGGCTACGTGCGTTTCGAAGACAAGGGACAGCGCGGGCGATTCATCAGCGTGCTGACCATGGACGCGTTGGTGGCGGACTTGGTGTCGGACAAACAGACCGCGGCAGCCAGCGCCGACTAGCTTTTGAGTTTTCCTAGGAACACAGCTCGCGTAAAGTTTTCCTTCACTCCTGGCGCGCGGGCTACTTCTATGTCCATGTTCAGGGTGTGCGCGGTTGGCGCGCACGAACCGAAGCGCACAGCCGAGTATGCGCGAGCATACTTATCTCTGCGGATGGCCGGAGTGTCCGCCGCCGGCGGGCTATCGGGCCAAGCTCCATTTAGATCAGGCTGGTGATCGACTGTGTTTGCTGACGAAGCCAAAATCAAAGTACAGGGCGGGAACGGCGGAAACGGCTGTATGGCGTTTCGCCGCGAAAAATATGTTCCCCGCGGCGGACCTTCCGGCGGCGACGGCGGCAATGGCGGCGACATCTACCTCGAGTCCACACCCCACGACAATACCCTGCTGCGTTATCGCTACAATCGCGAGTTTCGCGGCGAACGAGGCCGCCACGGCGAAGGCTCGAATTGCCACGGCAAATCTGGCGACGACACCATCCTGGCAGTTCCGGTAGGAACGATCGTCTTCGACCAGGAAACCGGTGAGAAACTTTACGACTTCACCGAGACTGGCCTCCGCTATCGCGCTGCGAAGGGTGGCCGCGGTGGGCGCGGCAACCAACATTTCGCAAAGCCTTGGCACCAGGCGCCCAAAGAGCATGAACCGGGCGAACCGGGTGAAGAACGCAACCTGCGGCTGGAGCTGAAGCTGCTTGCGGACGTCGGCCTGGCCGGCTTTCCCAACGCTGGAAAGTCCACGCTGATCTCACGCATTTCCGCGGCCCGCCCCAAAATTGCAGCCTATCCATTCACCACGTTGGAGCCGCACCTCGGAGTGGTCTCGGCCGATCCCGGCGCCGCTCCCGGCAACGGACGCACGTTCGTGGTGGCCGACGTTCCCGGTCTAATCGAAGGCGCCCACGAAGGAGTGGGCTTGGGAACGCGCTTTTTGCGGCATATCGAGCGGACCCGCCTAATCGCGCACCTGGTGGACACCAGCGATGCGAGCGATCGCGATCCGGTGAACGATCTGGAAATTATCGAAAACGAGTTGCGCGCTTTCAGCGAGGATCTGGCGCGCAAACCGGTGATCGTAGTGGCCACCAAGCTGGATGCCACCACCGACCGTGAACGCCTCGAAAAGCTTCGCGCTTATTGCGAAGGCCGCGGACTGCCGTTCTACGCGATTTCATCCGCGTCGGGCGAGGGAATTCCGCAACTGGTCCTCGCCATGGCCGATGCGCTGGATCGCATCCCGCGTTCCGCACCGGTGGCGGCGCCCGATGACTTAACAGAGGATTTGCCGGGGAAAGCTGCGCAGGAAACTCCGGACTTTTCCGCGGCGCATGGAGTGCAGGATTCAGAACCGCACTTGGGTGGACTCGGGCGCGACTCCTCGGAGGATCGTTGAATACCTCGCTAACCACTCGCTCCCAAGGGCAGCCGCGCTCCATCGCGCTTTTTGGCGGCACCTTCGATCCCATTCATTCCGGGCACATCGCGGTGGCCCAGGCGGCTCGCCGGCGATTCCATCTGGATGCCATTTACTTCATCCCGTCCTCCCGTCCCCCGCACAAGAGTAAGTTGACCCTTACCCCATTCGCCCACCGCTACGCGATGGCCGCGCTGTCGTGCGAGAATCACGAAGGCTTCTTGCCGTCACTGGCGGAAGCGCCGCCGGATTCGAGCGGCACTCATGTTTTCTATTCGTTGGATACCGTGAAAAAATTTAAAAAGGAATTCCCGACCGACCGTCTTTACTTCATTCTCGGCGCCGATCAGTTTCTGGAGATTCCCACCTGGCGGCATTACGAAGCGCTGCTGGACTCCTGCGATTTCATCATCGCCAACCGGCCGGGTTTTCGCATGGACGCGCTGCGGCTGGTGATTCCGCCCGAAATGCGGGGCCGCGTGGTTTCCCGGGACGCCAACAAAATCACGCTGCGAAAGTCCACGGTCTATCTGCTCTCCACGGTGCGCAGCCACATATCGTCGACCGAAGTGCGCCAGCGGCTGCACAGCGGCAAGCCGGTGGATGCGCTCGTCCCCGCGAGCGTGCAGGAATACATTCGGCGGCAAGGTCTCTACCAGTGACCCTCGACTCCGTGCGTCCGGAAATTCGCTGGGCCATCGAAGCGGCTCAAGGAAAAAAAGCGGCCAATCTGGTGGTGTTGAAACTGGGCAGACTTGGCGCGTTCGCCGAAAGCTTCCTCCTGTGCTCGGGCGAAAGCGATCCGCAAATGCGCGCGATCGGCGATGAAATCGAGGAGCGCCTCGCTCGCCACGATGTCCGCCTGGAACATCGCGAGGGCCGTCCCGGCGCCGAATGGATGCTGCTCGATTACGGCGCGTTTGTGGTCCACATTTTTACCGAACGCGCGCGGCTTTACTACGATCTCGAACGTCTGTGGCGTTCCGCGGAGCGGCTGGATATTCCTGAAAATGGCTTGCCAGGCTCGGGCGCGGATTCCGTCGAGCACCCGCAGTCATCGGCGTCCAACCGCCATTCCGACCTGAGCCCGTCATGAGCGACTGGCAGGTTGTGTGGGTAGCCGAAGACCCCGGTTCGCGGCGGGTACTCGAATTTGCCCAGAAAGTCGTGGACGCTCCCACCTCTCTGTTAATCACCGGGGAAAGCGGCACCGGGAAAGATCAGCTCGCGCGCTGGATTCACGATCAGGGTGTGCGCCGCGATGCTCCTTATCTGAAAATTGATTGCGCGAGTTTGCCCCGCGGCCTGGTGGAATCCGAGTTATTCGGGCACGAGCGCGGAGCGTTTACCGGCGCCGTGGCCCGCAAGCCGGGCCGGTTTGAGACCGCCGGAAACGGCACCATGGTGCTGGACGAAGTGGCCGCGCTCGATCTGGAAGTACAAGCCAAGCTGTTGCGGGTGCTCGAAGAGCGAACCTTCGAACGGCTGGGTGGCACCGAGAGCCTGCATCTGAACGCGCGAGTGGTGGCGCTGACCAATGCCGATCTGGAAAAGTCGGTTCGGACTGGCCGCTTTCGAGAAGATCTTTTTTTTCGCCTCAACGTGCTGGTGTTGGCGGTGCCTCCACTGCGCGAGCGCCGCTCCGATATTTTGCCGCTGGCGGCATGCTTCTTGCATCGGCTCGGTCCGGTGCATGGCCGGACCGATGCGCGGCTCGACTCCGCGTCGGCGCAGCTTTTGGAAGACTATTCCTGGCCAGGCAACGTGCGCGAATTGAAAAACGCGATCGAGCATGCTCTGATTTTCGCCAGCGATCCCACGCCGACGCTCACCCCGCAGAATTTTCCGGCGATTCTGGGTGCTGCTCCTCAGGGGGCCGGTTCGCTGGCGGGGTTGCGTTCCCTGCAAGACCTGGAAAAGGACGCCATCCGCGCCACCCTGGAAGCTACCCACTTCAAGATCGCACGCAGCGCCGAAATTCTGGGCATCAGCCGCAAGACGCTGCTCGACAAACGCAAGAAGTATGGCCTGATCTAGTTTTATGAAAATCCGTCTGTGGATGCTGGGCAAGACGCGGCGTGGAGAAATTCGCGTGTTGCTCGACGATTATCTCGAGCGGCTGGGCCGCTACGCCACCGTGGAGGTGACCGAAGTCCGCGACGCGCAGGCCGCAGCGCAGCGTAAAATAAAATTCGAGCCGGGAACCACGGTGGTGTTGCTCGACGCAGCCGGGAAGCTCTATAGCTCGCAGCAATTTGCCCACTGGATTGGAGATCTTCGCGACCGCGCGGTGCGCGAATTGGTGTTTTTGTGCGGCGATGCCGAAGGATTTCCCCCGGAGCTGCGTGCGGCCGCGCGGCACAAAATTTCGCTTTCCACGCTCACCATGCCGCACGAATTCGCTCGCGTAGTTCTGGCCGAGCAGCTATACCGCGCATTCGCGATCTTGCACGGTCACCCGTACCCGAAGTAGATTAGGATCAGTTGATCGAGGACGCCCCCAACATCCCCATGCCACCACGAATTCAATACGATTCCAGTGCACCCACTGCCTCGATCGAGCTGATGATCACCCACCCCCTGCCCGATTACGACTTGATCGAAGTGGAAGCGCCGGTGCCGCGTGACGTTGATCCCATGCTGGCTTCCCAAGGCTTTGGAGACCTGCTGGATGAGACTCGCGGAATTCTCGAGGGAGCTTTGTCTGGCGGCGGTCTGGAAATCGCGCAGCTTACCGGTGCCATCTGCCGCGATGGACAAATTCATCGCCCCGGAATCTGGCTGGTGTTACGAGACAGCGCCGGCGCCAAAGGCGAAGCATTGTCTGCCGCAGCGCGCAATAACGTGGCCGCCGTCGCCGAGACGCTGCGCTCCCGTCTGCATCTTTCCTAAACATTTAAAACCAAAGCGGGGTACGAACGATGGTAAGGCGGGGTGTTCACGCTTCGGTTATCGTTGGTTTTTAGCGTCCCGGGCTAACGGCTAAAAGAGCTGCGGCTGCTTCTTCGGTTCATCCAATCCGAAATGCTTGTAGGCCAGCGCAGTGGCCACCCGCCCGCGTTGGGTGCGGTCGAGCAGTCCGAGCTGCATCAGGTACGGCTCGTAGATTTCTTCGATCGCATCCTCTTCTTCACTCATCGACGCGGCAATGGTGTTCAGCCCCACGGGCCCGCCGGAATATTTCTGAATGATGGTGAGCAGCAGGTTGCGGTCCACTTCATCCAGGCCGTGTTCGTCCACCCCCAGCATGGCCAGCGCTTCGCGCGCGGCCTGCACGGTGATTTTTCCGCCGGCGCGCACTTCTGCGTAATCGCGCGCGCGGCGCAATAGACGATTGGCAACCCGCGGCGTACCGCGGCTCCGGCGTGCAATTTCAGCCGCGCCTTCTTCTTCGATCGAGATTCCCAGGATTTTCGCCGAACGCAGGACGATCTTGAGCAGGTCCGCGGCGGTATAGAAATCCAGGCGATGCACGATGCCGAACCGCGAGCGTAGCGGCGCCATCAGCAATCCGGCGCGGGTAGTGGCTCCGACCAAAGTAAATTTATTGAGCTGGTAGGGATGGATGCGCGCGCCCGGACCCTGCCCGATCACCAGATCCACGCGAAAATCTTCCATTGCCGGATAGAGAATTTCCTCGAGGGCGGGCTGCAAGCGGTGAATCTCGTCGAGAAATAGAAAGTCGCTGGTCTCCAGGGAGGTGAGCACCGCGGTCAGATCGCCTTTGCGCTCGAGTAGCGGACCCGAGCTGATCTTGATCGAGGATCCCATCTCATTGGCGAGGATTTGCGCCAGTGTGGTTTTGCCCAATCCTGGCGGGCCGTACAGCAAGACGTGATCGAGAGCTTCGCCACGAGTCCGCGCCGCTTCCACCGCTATGTATAAATTCTCTTTGACGCGATCCTGGCCGATGTAGTCATCCAGACGCTGGGGACGTACGCTGGCGTCAACCCGCGCGTCTTCATCCAGCGCGCGACCGGAAACGATTCGAGGATGCCGTTCGTTGGCCATGGAATCTACCGATCTCTCCAAGCCCCAGCTAAGTATTTCCGCGTGCCGCGTGCGCCTTATCCATTTTTCCGCCGGCCAGAATTTGCAGAGCCGCGCGCAGCAGCGTTTCGAAATCGCGTGCGCCGCTCGACTTTTGCGCTTGGTCGACAGTTTTCTCCACTACCCGCGCATCGTACCCCAGATTCACCAGCGCGGACGCGACGTCGGATTCCAGCTCGCTCTTGGTGACCGGCCGGGCGCTTCCGCTTCCCCCAGCATCCAGCGCGGTGACCTTATCGCGCAGCTCGAGCACGATGCGCTCGGCGATTTTTCGTCCGATGCCCGGAATGCTTACCAGTTGAACCAGGTTTCCGGTGCGAATCGCCGGCGCGAGTTGTTCCACCCCCATTCCCGACAGTATTTTCAGCGCCAGGTTCGGACCCACGCCGGAAACGGAAATGAGCATTTCGAAGCACTGTTTTTCGCGCGAAGTGAAGAAGCCGTAGAGCGCGAGTTGATCTTCGCGCACGTGGGTGTGAATCAGCAGCGTCGCTTCGCCGTGCAGCGGTCCGAGCGCCCCGAATGTAGATAGTGGAACACTCACCTGGTAGCCGACGCCGCTCACGTCCAGCACCACCTGGTTTGGATTCTTCTCAATCAACTTGCCGCGCAGAAGGGCAATCATCCCGAGCGATTATTCCTGACCGTTTCCGGAGTGTCAACGCGGCGATCCCTCTGGCGGTCGGGGTGCGTAAATGTGCCTCGTTCATAGGGTTCGAAATTTCGTTAGTACTGTCCGAAATTCGGATATCTGTCTCGAAAACGAACAAGCACAAATCGTCACGATTCCGCATCTGGGATTTGTTGTCCGTTGGTGGGAAAACTTTACATCTGTGCGAATCAATCGCACCAAGAAATTCGAACTGCTGGAACATTCACGACGCACCGTGCGTATCTCGTATAGGAAATCACAAAAGATGCTTTCCAACTATACGCAGAGACGTCCAATCATGATGCGGGATGGATACTGCGAGGAAAGTGATTTCCGATTAGCAGTAAACGTCTCCAGGGGCGAGGACGGAATTTACTTCGCGAAATAGAGATACAAGGAGGAAGTCCGATGTCTCGTCGTAACCTATTCAGCATAGCGGTAATTGCAGCAGTGCTCGCCGGAATCCCAGCCATCAGCAGTGTTCCCGCGTTCGCCGCACCGCGTCCGAAATCGGCAAACGCGAAATCCACTCTCAAAACTACCGTCGAAGTTATGCATGACGGCTCCCTGGGCGGCAAGCCCATCAACAAGGGAACCTACACGCTGCAGGCGGATGAATCGAAAGTCACACTCAGCTCGCATGGCAAAGTGGTTGCCGAAGCGTCGGCGGAGTGGAAGGACGACAAGGGCAAAGCGTCCGCGGACACCATCGTCACCGACGCAGGAGCGATCAAGGAAATTCGCTTCGGCGGCAAAACGCGCTACCTCAGCATTCAGAACTGAACCACCGTCACGAACGGCAACTCGGAAAATAGGCAGCGGGCGTTCTCTCCGTTGGGTGGTGGAGAATGCCCGTTTTGCTTGTTGGAGCGGTCCATGATCGACGAGTGTCGCGTTGCGGTTCACCGTGCGGACCAACCGCGGAACTTACTGGGTGCCGTCAATTAGATCGATGGAGTCAATCACGCCGATGACGGCGGCATCGATCGGGGAATTGGAACGGCCTACCGCGGTCATGGCCGAAAATCCGTCCGACGAAAGCAGCACCTGATCGCCGATCCCGGCGTCCACTGCGTCCACCGCAATCATCACCTCGCCGCGGTCGGAGCCATCGAGATTGAGCGGCTGAACCACCAGAAGTTTGCACCCCTCGTGCGAAGGCGCTTTCTGCGTGGCCACCACATCGCCGATCACTCGCCCGATTAACATTCGGCCAACACCTTGTTTCGCAACGTATCGATCGTTAGTTGAGTTTGGCTCGCGAAGGAATATTCAAAGTATCCACGATGCCGACGATGGTCGTTTCCGTGGATACCTGCGCCTGGCCAAAGGGAAAACAGGCTTCCCGGCCGCGGCACCAGTAGACGGTTTCACCCGCGCCCGCGCCAACCGAATCGAGCGCCACGATTACTCGTCCTTTTTCTCGCCCGTGGCGATCGAGCGGCTGAACCAGAAGTAGTCTCTGCCCATGCAAGGAAGGGTCTTTCATCGTGCAGACCACGTTGCCGATGACCCGTCCGAGAATCATGCGCGGATGTCCTTTACAGCCCTTCCTCAAATTCCCTTACTTATTTCCGCGGGCGGCAGCCAAGTCGGCTTCGTGCAGCGCATCCAGCGTCACCGAGTCCACGATCCCGACGATAGCAGCGTCGACCGGCCGGTCCTTGCATTCGGCAGCCATGCGCGCGGAGCTGCCGGAAACAACCAGCACAGTTTCGCGAAAGCCCGCGGCAACGGTGTCGATGGCCACCAGGTAGCCGGCTTCGTCCACGCCTTCCGGCGTGACCGGTTTCACGATAAGCAGCGTTTTGCCGTCGAGGCGCGGATCTTTGCGAGTGGAAACAACGGTGCCGACGATGCGAGCAAGTATCATGTTCGAAGTTCGGAATCAGCCCCGCGGGGCGGAAATCTAAAGAAAGAAAGGGCGCCGGGGATATCGATCCGGGCAATTCGACCCGGAAAATAATATCGCCAATCATTCACCGCCAGCTCCGGGCTCTGCCGGCGGCAGCCCCGCGGGCGGTTTGGCAAGTCGCGTGCGCAACCGTCGCGAATCGTCTGGCCTACTTGGCCGAACCGGCCATCGCGGACTTGCCGATCGGCAGCACGTCTTCGAGCGATTGGTGCGGCCGTGGAATCACGTGGACGGCGATCAATTCACCCACGCGGCGGGCCGCGGCTGCACCCGCGTCGGTGGCCGCTTTCACCGCGGCTACGTCGCCGCGCACCATCGCGGTCACATATCCCGAGCCGATCTTTTCCCAGCCAACCAGGGTTACCTTGGCTGCCTTCACCATGGCGTCCGAGGCTTCGATCATCGCGATCAATCCGCGTGTTTCGATCATTCCGAGTGCTTCACCCATGCTGTATCCTCCGCGCGCAGTGCTGTAAATCCTGGCTCACCGTGTCGACCGTTCTAACGCTGTGCGCGATCTCTGCGCACCGCTTCTTCCACCAATGTTTCCAGTTCACGCCGTGAGATTGTTACTTGATCGGTCTGGCCAGGCTCGGCCGTCACCGGACAATCCGGACGGTAGGTCGCGGCTGTTTGCAAGCCATACCGCGCCCGCGCCGCGAGCAATTTTTCCACATCCCCGCCGGAAAGCAAGACTTGTTTCCCGAGAAGCTCGGTTACCAGGGAAACCCGGGCGTAGTGCTCGGTGGTATCCATGCGAAAGAAAGCCGTGATTAGATCCTGGCCGTAGGTGACCACCCCATGGTTGGCCATCAGAATCGCGTCGTAATGCTGCACCAGCGGTTCGATCGCTTCGGTCAGCTCCGGGGTACCGGGCGTCCCATATGGCGCCACCGGCACGCAGCCTAGCGCTAGCACGGCCTCACTGAGCAACGCTTTGTTCAGCGGCACCCCCGCGGCGGCATAGCCCGTCGCCACCAGCGGATGCGCGTGGCAAATTGCATTTATATCCGGACGCCGGCGATACACCAGCAAATGCATGGCCAGTTCGGAGGACGGATTGCGCCGCCCGTTCAGTTTCTTCCCGGTCATGTCGGTGATCACCAGATCGTCCGGCGTCATCATTCCCTTGCTAATGGCCGTGGGAGAGGTGAGGATGCGGCGGGAATCCAGGCGGAGCGAGATGTTGCCGTCGGTGGAGGCTGCGAAGCCGCGTTCCAGTATCCACCGGCCCACCAGGCAGATATCGCGGCGGTGTTCGTCCTCGGACTTCAGCGCTCCGGCAGAAATCGATTCCGGAAACAGGTTTGCCTCCACCACTCCCGAGGGCAGGCACAAAAGCGATGGCCAGCGCCCAGAGCACGGTTTTGACCAAAACCGGCAATCCGAGCGGCCCGCGGAGCGGTAAGTCCGAAATCTTAACAGTTCTTCAGGCGTAAATCCCGCGAACCTTCAGTACCCGGGCGACCCGATCGATGGCCACCATGTACGCGGCAGTGCGGTTATTCACCTTATGGAGCTCGGCGTAGTGAATGATTTCGTCGAAAGCGTGCTCGATGACGTCCTGCAGCCGCTCGTTCACTTCGCTTTCCCGCCAAAAAAAGCCCTGGCGATCCTGCACCCACTCGAAATAGCTCACCGTCACGCCGCCGGCGTTGCCCAGAATATCGGGAATCACGAAAATTCCCTTTCGATCGATGATCGCATCGGCATGCGAAGTGGTGGGCCCATTGGCGCCTTCGCACAGAATACGGCAGTCGATTCCGTCTGCATTCTCGGTGGTGATCTGATTCTCGGTTGCGGCAGGAACTAGAACCTCGCAGGGATTGAAGAGAATCTGGTGCGAGCTCATTTTCGTGCCGCCCCCGGGGAATTCCGGTAACGGCTTCTTCTGCGTGTAAACCCAGTCGATCAACTGGGGGACGTCGAATCCCTTTTCATTCAGCAGTGCGCCGTGAATATCGGCCACGCCGATAATTTTGTAGCCGGCTTGCTGCATCAGCATGCCGGCCATCGAGCCCACGTTGCCGAATCCCTGAATGATCACCCGGCAGTTCTCGCGCTTCATTCCCAACTTGGCTAGCGCTTTGTCGCAATTGATCAGCACGCCGCGGCCGGTCGCCTCTTTCCGTCCTTGCGAGCCGCCAATGTCCAAAGGCTTGCCGGTGACCACCGCAGTGGTGGCTTGGCGGACGTGCATAGCGTAGGTATCCAGCACCCATGCCATGGTCTGCTCGTTGGTGCCGATGTCGGGAGCGGGAATATCGCGCTCCGGCCCCAGCCAGTCGCTCAGCTCGGCCGTGTAACGGCGGGTAATGCGCTCGAGTTCGTGCATCGATAGTTTGCTCGGGTCGCAGATCACTCCGCCCTTGGCGCCGCCGAAGGGGATGTTCACCACCGCGCACTTCCAGGTCATCCAGGACGCGAGCGCGCGCACCTCGTTGAGCGAGACGTCCGGTGAAAAGCGAATGCCGCCTTTCCCCGGCCCGCGAACCGCCGAGTGCAGCACTCGGTAGCCGGTAAAGACTTTCAGATGTCCGCTATCGAGCATCACCGGAATGTAGACAGTGATCTCTTTGCTCGGATACTGCAGAAAGCGATAGATGTCTTCGTCCAGCCCGAGACGTTGTGCCGCTATCTCGAAGCGCGCTTCGGCGGACGCGTATACGTTCAATTCGTCTGGTGACACGAGAGCCATCAAATCCTCCGCAATCCGGACTCAGTCTGGCGGATCGGTGAGCGTCGTTTGGGTGCGCGCAGCGGACCATAGGCGACCGGATCTCACGATGGGCATCGAAAGGCCGTCGGTCAGTATACGAAGGAGGCATAACCGGCGCAAGGCGAGGGTTGCCCGGTGCGGTGACGAAAAGTACACTCCGGGGCGCGTTAATCCTTCATGCTCTTGAACCCGATGCGCGAGACAAACCCTCCGGCAGGTAGCGAGATTACGAGCGCCAATGGAACGGTGATCTGTATGGTGCGTGCGCAACCCCGCGCCATCCGCGACGAGGTAGCCGGTGTGATGGACCGCGCGATGAAAGTCAGGCTGGGTGCGCCGGCCCTGGAAAATCGCGCCAATGCCGCTCTGGCGGAATTGCTCGCCGGGCGTTTGGGAACGCCCAAGGCGGTGAGAATCCTAAGTGGCGACCGGAATCGCGTGAAACGGTCGAAGTGCGAGTGGTGACGGAGCCACAAGTTCTGCGCCCGGTAGCCAGCGCCCGCAAAAGCGCTACGACTTTGAAGTTACGAATTCCTTGATCAGCAGGCTGGCCAAGCGCTCCGGATCATGGCGCACCACCCCATGCTGGTGCAGCAGATCGCCGGTAATCGCCTTCAGCCCCATGTCGCGCAGTTCGTTCAGCGACGGACGGACCGGCTCTGCGCCTTCGGCCTTGTAGCGGCGAATGATTCGCTGCGACACCGGCGCACGGCTCACCACCACCGCATCAAAGAGTTTCCGTTCGCAGTGCGCGTCGATGGCCCGCACGTGATCGGCAACTGAATATCCCTGAGTCTCGCCGGGCTGGGTCATCAGATTGGCAATGTACACGCGGGTGGCTCGCGAATGCGCGATTACCTCCACCACTTCGTCCACCAGAAAATTGGGAATCAGGCTGGTGTACAGCGAGCCCGGCCCGACCAGAATCAAGTCAGCGCGGCGGATCGCGGTCAAAACCTCCGGCAGAGGGCGGACCCGCCGCGGAACCAGCTGCACGCGCTCGATACGCCGGCGGGAACGGGAGATTTTGGTTTCTCCCGCTACCACTTTTCCACCGTCCAATTCCGCTTGCAGCGTTACATTTTGTGCGGTGGAGGGGAAAATTCTACCGCGAATGGCCAACACGCCCGAGGACAGCCGCACCGCCTCCGGAAAATCCCCGGTAACGTTGGTCAGCGCGGTGAGAAACAGATTTCCAAAGGTGTGGCCGCCCAGGCCGGGCCCAGCGGGAAAGCGATACTGAAAGAGGCGGCTGAGCAGGTATTCGTCGTCCGAAAGCGCAACCATGCAGTTGCGAATGTCACCGGGAGGAAGGATGCGGTATTCGCGCCGTAGACGTCCCGAGCTGCCCCCATCGTCGGTGACCGTGACCACCGCAGCCAAATCGGAGATAAGGCGCTTGGCACGGTTCTGGGAGCCCTGCGCGACGTATTCCTTAAGTCCCCGCAGCAACGTGGAGAGGCCCGTGCCGCCACCTAAGGCCACCACGCGAATGAGGCGGGCGTGCTTCTGGCTAACCTTTGTCACGGGTGGGTGTTAGGAACTGGCAGAGCTTTCGCGTTCCGGGTAAAGAAGTTCGGTAAAGCGCGGATCTTCCTGCAGGAACGAGAAATCTTCGTCATTTCGCGCATGATACCGATTTTCCGGGCGGAGCTGGATGGCCAGTTGTAGATTCTGAATCGCCGATTCCGCTTCACCGGTCAAGCAGTCCAGTACCGCCATGGCGTAGACCACATGGTCGGCCTTTGGAGACGCTTTGCGGGCACGGTCCAGATGCTCCCGAGCTTCATCCCAGCGCCCCAGATTCATCATCGCCACGCCGTGGGTGTAATGGTCCTCGGCAGTGCGAATCACCGGAGCTGGCGGGCGAGTAATGCGCTGCTCGCACACGCGGATGTGCATTCCCGCGCGATCGGCCAGCTCTTTGCTCGGGCCTTTCACTACCGCCTCAAGCAAGAGCATTGCTTTGTGAAACTTCTGTTGCTGGAAGAGGTGCAGAGCTTCCTCATACTGCTTCAATTGTTGCTGAGTGGCCACGTCGGGTTTCTCGATGGGAGTCTTTGCGACCCCGGATTTCGAAGCTAAAGTCTTCTCTTTCATAATTTTAGATCTCGAGCGGGAAGGAGATACCGCCTGCACTCGCCGCTTAGCTGCTTTGTTGCGCGGTGCCATCAATGCGCAAGATAACAAAGTTTTTACGCGGCGTCAACGCGCGCCGCTCAGGGTGCCTGCCAATGCCACAGAATTGGAGGGAGGGTAGGGGTCCAGCTCGTTGGATTCTTGCCCGGCGAGCCCTGGTTGGCATTGTCAACTTTGCACCACAACTTGGTCGGTGCGTTGGCCTGTGGCGCAGCCCTGTGCTATAAACAAAAGGGAATAAATACTGAGGAATCTGTGCCGTTCATAAACTTTCCTGCCAGAGAAATCAACTGTAAATTGGTCTACTACGGCCCTGGTCTTGGTGGCAAGACCGCCAATCTGCAGTGGATCTACGAGCACACTGGTGCGAACCAGAAAGGCAAGATGGTGTCCCTGGCCACCGAGACCGACCGCACCCTTTTCTTTGATTTCCTTCCCCTGGATCTGGGCACCGTCCGCGGCTTCAAGACGCGCTTTCACCTTTACACCGTCCCCGGGCAGGTCTTCTATGAAGCCAGTCGCCGGCTGATTTTGAAGGGTGCGGATGGAGTGGTGTTCGTCGCTGATTCACAGGCGGAGCGAATTGACGCCAACCTCGAAACGCTCGATAACCTCCGCGAGCATCTGAAAGACCACAATCTTAATTTCGATACCATCCCCTACGTTTTGCAACTCAACAAGCGCGACCTGCCCAACATCATGACGCCGGATGACCTGAAGAAGCAGTTGCTGGTGAAGGGCGAGCCGGTGACCGAAGCCGTCGCCGTCACCGGGCAGGGTGTGTTCGATACGTTAAAAGAAGTAGCCAAACTGGTGTTGGCTGAACTGAAGAAAAATTCCTGACACCGCGTTCTGATTTAACTCCCCGGCAAAATCCTGCTGGTAGCGGTTGTCTTAATGCGCCCCAGCCGCCGGTTGTACGAATGCCTCCAGCGCAACGGTCTCATCTTCGAAAGTTGGAATCGACCGAATCAGCCGCGTCAATTCGAGAACGTGCCGAACGTTGCCGCTGGGCCGCAATAGTTTCATAGCGCCACCAGAACGCTCCAGGGAAACAAAGGCACGAACCAGTGCGCTGAGACCGGTGCTGTCGATCTGCGATACCAGCGCCAGGTTCACCAGAACCTTGCGGCTGCCATCGGTCACCAGCTTCTGCAACTCCCGGGTCATCGTGTCCGCGCTTTCACCAATCGTTGCCCGTCCCGAAACATCCAATATCGCCACATCACCCGCTCGGCGGGCTGTAATTTGCAGGCCCACGATCCGTCCCTCCGCACCGGTAAGCTACCCAGACGTTGCACCGGCTGAGATTTTGGAACGCGGGCATTATACTCCGGTTCGATTTTCTGCATAGCCCGTGATTGCGCAGCGAGTGTCGGTGGCCGCAGGAGCCAGCGAACCGCTAAGTCCTTAAATATTAACGAAATATTAAGGAGGTCGTGATGGGGTCACGACCTCCCGGGGTGGAGGGGGGATTTTGAGTGAAGAATTTTAGACGTGTATTTCTGTTAGCTTGCCAGTTCACCAACCTTTTGGTTGGAGTCAGACGTTACACGGGGAAATATCACACCAAGTGCAGACGTGTCAACCGGATTTGGCGGTGGCGCGCCGGCGGGCGAATTGCCGCGATTCCCAAACCTTGCGGCCCAGGTCGCGCGGCGTGTACGGTTTGTGCAGGAACGACGCCGCGGGATGGTTGATTTTGGTGAGCAATGGCGGATCGCTGCCCGCACCGCTGTCCCCCATCGGTATGCTGCAACTCCATAGGTTGCTGGGCTATATGCGCTACTCCCAAAAGACCTTCTACCAGCCGGTGCAAGTCTCGTGCGCCCTGGGCGATCCGCTCCAGATCGGTCGAAAGTTCGGCAGAAACCTGGTTTCCCTAGTCTTGCAGCACCCGTCCGGTAAATCCCCGGATATGGCGGATCGGCGCACCTAGATCGTGCGACATCGAATAGCGGAAGGATTTCAGTTCCTCCTGGTAGATTTCGATTTCAGCCGCCTGCTCCCGAAGTCTCCCTGCGCAGACGCTCATCAATTCGATTCCTGAGACCGGGTTGTTGGACGGCCCCGTGCATCTTGGTGTCTCGGTTCATCGATTCCAGTTCATGGCGCCAGAGGCGCTGGTAGAAACGCCAGAACTGAGCGGGATCGTAATCCTTATCAGCCTGTCGGGTGGGACGAGCAGCGCGATTCGATGGGCGATCGCCAAGCGAGCGATAACCATGAGCGGAAACCAAGAGTCGTGATCCGGCGCTACGGTTTCGCGGCAGCCTCGGGAAGCGGATGCGCAGCGCAATAATCAGTGAGGTTGGCGGTGAGCTGATCGATTCCCGCGTGCACGTTGCGATTGAAGGCCTCGACGATCGCGGAAACCGTCTTCTCGTTCACCGGCTCGTCGTGGGTATAGGAACCATTCCAGACCGTGGTGCCGGTCTTGCGATTGAACAACTCGAGTTCGATCGAAAAGCGCGCCACCAGCGGAGTCGCATCGATTTCGTCCAGCGAGATGAGGTGGCCGCGCACGATGTATGCACCGACCGCGTCACTGCCCATCGGTTGGACGGTGCGAAAACGCCCGCTGGCGCGCAGCGTTTGCAGAATTACCGCTTCCATCATATCGATGGGCGTTTCCACCCAGCGCTGGGATTCATACAACCCCAGTTCACCGGACCCGTTGCCGAAAACCACCCGGTCGTCGCGATAGAGGTGGGAGCCGGTCACCCGCCCGACCAATATCGTCACCGGAATGGGATTGCTGTTGGGCTGGGGCGGCGCGGCGGGACGCTCCAGGGTGTAGTAGCGCATCGGGCGTATCGGCCCGACGCAACTCACACATACGATCATCGCTGCGCCGGAAAGTATCGTGCCGAGTGTGTGACCGATGCGAGCGAATTGGGATGGAGTATTCATAGTCGTCAAGGTTTCGGCATTTCACCTGGGACATGCGGACGCAATGACGGCGTCCGGATTAATACCGCGGGATGCGATTTTATTTCGTCGGTGAAGGCCTTCAGATTCTCAGTAACGTGGCGGATGTTGTCCAACAGCTCATCGATGTTTTCGTCGTTGGTGCTGAGCGTGCGATCGAGCTGATCGGTGACCGCGGCAGCGGAGGTGAGCGTTGCTTTCATCTCAATAACCGCCTGCCGGATGTCCGGACGGTTTTCGCCGATGGTTGCATCCAGATGCGAGATGGTGTCGTTGGCCTGATTGGCGGTCTTCTTGAAATCGTCGAGTAGCGCCGGCAGCTTCGCGCTGGATTCATCGATATGCCCCAGAGCGGAATGAATCTGGGGGCGGTCTTCGGCAAGCATGCCGTTAACGTTGGCCAAGCTGGCGGCCAAGTTAGCGCGGTTCTGATCGCCAATCAAGTCATTGACGCGGGCGATGGTGGTCTGCAATTCGGTCGCCCGCGCATTTAGAGTTTGCAACAGCGCCGTGGCTTGCGGAGCCAGCGCGCTGATCTTGTCGCTCAGCTCGTCGAATCCCGAATAGGGATTGGCGCGGAGCACGGAGCCGGACGGGGCGCGCGGTGCGGCCTGCGTTCCCGGAATGATTCCGAGATAATTATCGCCCAACGCGCCGACCGATGCGATTTTCACACGGCTATCCGTTTTCACCGGTATATCGGAGTGAACCCGAAAGACCACTTCGAGGCGCGTGACGTCGTTGGGATCGGCGTGCACTTCCGCCACGTGGCCGATCGGCGGTCCGCCGGCGTAGCGAACGTCCGAGCCCGGCGCCAAGCCACCGGCATTGGTCAAGTAGGTCCGATAAATCGGTTGGCTATGATCGAAGAGGCCGGTCAAAAAGAAGAGTGTAAAGATCAGGAGGCCAGTCGCCACCAGGACGAACAACCCGACCATCGCGCGTTCGCGTCTCGCGTCCAAAGTGTTTCCTTGAGCCCTAAACCCAAATCCAAGCGAAATCCAGTTTCCGATAGCCTGAAGCCGCGCAGTATATCATGGCCTCCGGCATCGGAACCGCGTCAAAAAGCACGCAGCGTGCTCCTACCTTAGGAATTCAAATATCGATCCCGCCGGTCAGACGATCAAAATAAGTGGCGTCTTCGACCGTCTCGTCATTGGGGATGCGATCGAGAAATTGGCGCACTCGGGGCTGGGTGCTCGCCTGCAATTCTTCCTTGGTGCCGACGGCGATGATGTTTCCCTTGTCGATCAGCATCATGCGGTCGGCGATCAGGTATGCGCTCGCGAGTTCGTGGGTGACGACCACGATGGTCATTTTGAAAGCTTTGTGGAGTTTCAGGATCAAATCATCAATGCCGGCGGCAATGATGGGATCCAGCCCGGCGGAGGGCTCGTCGAAAAACAGAATTTCCGGATCCATGGCCAGCGCCCGCGCGATCGCAGCACGTTTTTTCATACCGCCGCTGAGTTGAGCGGGCATGTAGTTTTCATACCCGGCTAGGCCCACTTCTTCGAGTTTCAAACGGACCATGATTTCGATGGTGGAATCGTCGAGGGCGGTGTGTTCTTGAAGGGGGAGCGCGACGTTTTCGCCGACGGTCATCGAGCCGAAAAGAGCGCCGCTTTGAAACGACACGCCGACTTTCTTGCGCAGGTCGTTGGCATCACGTTTCGACATCGAGCAGAACTCCTGGCCGTGCAGCCAGATTTCTCCGCTGGTGGGTTTCTCGAGACCAATCAAAGTCCGCAGCAAGGTGCTTTTTCCCGAACCCGATCCACCCAGCACCACCATGGTCTCGCCCGCTTTCACTTCGAAGCTGATTCCGTGGAGCACCTCGCGGCCGTCGTAGCCCACGTGCAGGTCGCGCACCCGAATGGCGACGCCATCGGTCATGCGCACGGGTTCAACAACCGGCGTTGGTTCGTGATGCATCATTTTTGTCAGCGTGGCGCTGTAAAGTAGAAAAGCAGGGTAAACACCAAATCCACCACAATCACCATGAAAATCGAATTCACCACCGCCGACGTGGTGGATCGGCCCACGTCCTCCGCGCCCAATCCAGTGGCTAGACCTTCCCGGCACCCCACCGCCGCGATCGTAATTCCGAACATGATGCTCTTGATTAAGCCGGTAACCACATCGCGCAGCACCAGCGCGTTGAGCGAGGCGTGGAAGTACGTGCTGATCGTGAACCCAGCCGAGGCCACGCCAAAAAGAGCCCCGCCGCTAATACCCATGAAATCGCCCCAGGTGGTAAGACACGGCAACATGATGGCCATCGCTAGAAATTTGGGGGCGACCAGGAACCGCACCGGATCGAGCGCCATGGTTTGCAAGGCGTCGATCTCCTCGTTTACCTTCATGGTGCCGATTTCAGCGGCAAACGCCGAGCCCGATCGCCCGATCACTACGATCGCGGTCATCAGCGGACCCAACTCGCGAGTCATCGAAACAGCCACCGCGGTGGCGGTGAGCTCGAGCGCGCCAAATCGCCGCAGTTCGTAGGCCGCTTGCAGCGCGAAAATCGTGCCGATAAAAAATGTGATCAACGAGACGATCGGCAGGGCTTCCACGCCCACAGCCATCGCTGAGTGGATGGCGCGAGCGGTACCGAGCTTGCGCGCTTGCAGCGGGGAAATGGCCACGGCGTGGATGGCTCGCCCGCTGAGCACCACCAGGTCGCCCAGGTATGCGAGTCCATTTACAGTTGCGGTTCCGACGGCTCCAGTTATGGACATAAATGATGGTCACAGAGACGCGGCCCTCCGAATAGGGCCGTTGCTCGCTAGCTGTTCGCGGGCTTGCCGATTAGCGCCGCTTCTTCGCTTTCATGCACTTCGAACACGTTGATCAGGCGGGTCAGCTCCAGCACTTCGCGCGCCACCACGCTCAGACCGTATAGCGCCAGAGACTTGTTGAGTTCTCTGGAAACCTTTAGCCCTTCGACCAGAGACGCTACGCCCGCCGAATCGATATACCGCACCCCGCGTAGGTTCACCACCACCCGCGTGGATTCACCGTCCTTCAGGGTGGTGATCACCGCATTACGAAATTCCGGGGAACTGTACAGCGTGATGTCGCCGATCACATCGACGATGGTGGCGCTCCCCGACATTCTGGTCGTTATTTGCATGGGTAGCCTGTTTGAGGTCGAAACTGCTCCGCCCGAGGATACAAGGAGTCGCATCAGGAGCAAAGAGCGAAGAACTGGTAGCTAAGAGTCAGGAAACCAGTAGTCAGGAAAAGACCGGCGCGCCAACCGGGGGTGCCCCACGGTACTCCGTACGCTTCTGGGATGGTACCGGGCAGGACGGTCGCAGTCTCGGGGACAGAATACCCTCGAAGCCCCGGACGACCGGACAGCCTAGCTCCGCTTGTCCGTCGGAACGTAGCCGCGCTTGTCCGCCCCGAGGTAAATCTGGCGGGGACGCGAAATCTTCTGCTCGCTGTCGGCAAGCATTTCCACCCATTGCGCGAGCCAGCCCGAGGTGCGCGCGATCGCAAACAGCACCGGAAACATGGTGACCGGGAACCCCATCGACTGATAGATGAGCCCGGTGTAGAAATCTACATTGGGATACAAGCGCCGGGTGACGAAGTAATCGTCGCTGAGCGCGATCTTCTCGCATTCCAGGGCGATGTCGATCATTGGGTTGCGCCCCATGATGTCAAACACTTCGTAGGCAATTTTTTTCACGATGCGCGCCCGCGGATCGTAGTTCTTGTAAACCCGGTGTCCGAAGCCCATCAATTTCTTCTCGCCGTTCTTTACGTGCTTGATGAATTCCCCCACCTTATCCACCGAGCCGATTTCCACCAGCATGCGTAGCACCGCTTCGTTGGCCCCGCCGTGCAGCGGGCCGTAGAGTGCGGCGGTGGCCGCGGCGATCGCGGAATAGGGATCCACGTCCGAACTTCCCACCCCACGCATCGCGCTGGTCGAGCAGTTCTGCTCGTGGTCGGCGTGCAGAATGAACAGAATGTCGAGCGCGCGTTCCAGCGCCGGGTCGCTGCGGTGTTTGTCGGTTCCCTTGAAAAGCATGTTCAGAAAATTGCCGGCGTAGCTGAGATTGCCATCGGGAGCGACGTAGGGCTCATCCAGGCTATGACGGTGAGCGAAAGCCGCCAGGATCGGCGTCTGCCCAATCAACCGAAAGGTCTGCTCGCGGCGCGAGCTGGCGTCAAAAATATTCTTAGCGTCGGGATATAGAGTGGAAAGCGCGGCCACCGATGAAACCAGCATGCCCATGGGATGAGCGTCGCGATGAAAACTCTCCAACAGCTTCCTGATGCTGTCGTCAACCGCAAAGTGACCGGTGATATTGGCCGTCCACTCCTTAAGCTGGGGAGCGGTCGGAAGCTCGCCGTGCATCAACAGGTACGCCGTTTCGAGGTAAGTGCTTTTCTCGGCGAGTTCGTCGATTTCGTAGCCGCGATAGCGCAGGATTCCCTTGTCGCCATCGATGTAGGTGATTCGGCTGATGCACGCGGCCGTGTTGGTAAACGCAGGATCGTAAGTCATCATCCCGAAATCGGTGGGATGTACTTTTACCTGGCGCAAATCCAGGGCGCGAATCGTGTCGTGCTTGATCGGGAGTTCGTAAGTCTTTCCGGTGCGGTTATCGGTGACGGTGAGGGTGTCGCGCGTCGTTCCGCTGGTTTGGCCGTTCGCAATATCTGTCACGGGCTCGGCTGGATTCACCTGCGGTTCTCCTGATCGCTTCGATTCCCCAAGCAGTGGCGAAGCATTCGATTATAGACCAATTTACACCATTTACGCCGCTATCTAGCGCCTCCCTGACGCCTTAGCGAAAACCCCGGCGCGATACCGCGAATCAACGCGCAGAGAAACACGATGTTCGAGCCCTTGCCTCAAAGTTGCTCTACACAGCAGATTCTAAAGATATTACAGGGCGCCATCCTGTCCATTGCGCGGAGTTGCACCGGCGGGATTTCTTAGACACGCAAATATCTTGGCCAAAAATTCTGCCACCCCGGATTGGCCCGGTGAAAATGTCACCCGATGAACTGGCAGACTTCTTGCTTCAACTGGAATGAGTGACAACGAGGCGCGGTGATTTCATTTTACGTCGAGGGAATCGCGCACCTGTAACGGATGCGTGCGGCCGTGAGTGGGTTCTGACCCCAGGGAATTCACGCTCGGGTAGTCCGTACCTGTGGCGATTTCCGAGCGGTTCCTTCCTTTCTCCTTGGCACGATACAGGGTCGTGTCCGCCGGCAAGATTCAAGGCGTCGCCGGCCTCCAGCGCCGGGAGCACGATCAGGAATTCTTCGCTGCCGCCGCGTCCAGATGGTGGCGCTTGGTCTTGCCCGACAATTTTGCGGCGCAGCCGTTCTGCAGATTGCGCGTTTCCACGCCCTTCAAATCAGAGTCCAAATGCTGTTTTACGCATCCCCTCATCGATACACCTTGCATTCCAGCACGCCGCCGTTGGAACTCCACTCGACTCGCAATGGCCGCTTTCTAAAAGTATCGGCATCAACCGCTTAGGCATGAGCGCTACTCAGGCTGTGTTTCCCGCCTCTTCCCCCAGCGCCTGTAACACATAATTCACATTGCTCTTACACAAGCGTCATCCGCTCCCTCTAGGCTGTCGGCTCTCCATGTTGAACAAAGTTCCGCTCGTGCCCGGTTTTGTGGGTGCTCGGTTTGCGGAAACCACAACTGGGCCGGTATTTGCCCAACGGAGAGAGCTTGTCGTCTACAGCGGCTTGCTCGGCCTGGTGATTAAAACGATCGGTTAATCAACACAGTGGGGTTTATTGGTGTTTCCAAATGGCCAGTTCGGTATTTCGCCTATTTTTCGACAGCATCGCCGAGGAGTCGCGGTGGCCGAAGCATGACTTCCACAGTGTCCTGTAGTTCACGGGCCGCAGAACTGTCGTTAGGACCCTCTCGATTGGCCCATCTGCCTTCAATTTCCACATGCCACAAATCTTAAGGAGGAGTGAATGCGAGTTTTAATTACTGGAATCTTGGCCCTTAGTTTATTCGGGGCCACCGGCGCGATGGCAGCGGGAACCGGAAGCACTGACGCCGCCCCGGCACCGAGCTCATCGAGTTCATCTGCCGCCCCCGCGACGCCGCCGTCGACCGCCGCCATTGAATCGCAGTTGCAACAGCTTCAGGACTCCATTCAGGTGCAGTCCGAGCAGCTTGATAAACAACGCGCCGCGATCGCTGAGCAGCAGAAGCGCATGGCGGAACTGGAAGCGGAATTGAAGGCTGCACAGGCTACACCCGCCGCCGCAGTTCCGGCGTCGGTGCCGGCCACCAGCGCGGTGGTGAATCCCTTGATTTCTGCGTCCACCCCGCCGGAAGCAACCCCACCGCCTAAGGCGCGCCCCGCGGACGAGAAGGCGCCGCTGTCGTTTAAAATCGGCGCCGCTGATTTCACTCCCGGCGGATTTTTGGATATGACCGGCATTTTCCGTACCACCAATCTGGGCGGCATCGGCACCAGCTTCGGCTCGATCCCCTACAACAATACTTTGCCGCAAGCAGCGTTGTCGGAAGCGCGCTTCAGCACCCAGAACTCGCGCCTCAGCTTGAAGGTGGAAGCGCCCGTTTCCGATTCCACCAACGTGACCGCGTACGCGGAAGCTGACTTCCTCGGCTATCAGCCGCCCAACGCCGACCAGACCAGCAACAGCAACAGCCTGCGCATGCGCGTTTACTTCGTCAACATCAAGCACGGGCAGTGGGAATTTTTGGCCGGACAAGACTGGTCGTTGATGACCGCCAACCGTGTCGGCATCTCGCCCATGCCTTCAGACATCTTCTACACCCAGAACATGGACACCAATTACCAACTCGGCGTGATCTGGGCCCGGCAACCGGGATTCCGCGTGGTGTACCACGCAACGCCCTGGTGGACTCTGGCGGCGGCTCTCGAGAACCCCGAGCAACTTGCTCCCAGCTCAGTCACCTTGCCCGGAACTTCCTACGGTTCGCAGTTTGATTCCGGCAGCGGAAACACTAGCTCCGCCACTGCCGTCAACAATCCGAACACTCCCAACCTCCACCCCGACATCATCGTGAAGTCCGCGTGGGACTGGAAAATATCCGACCACGCGTTCCACGTCGAAGCCGCGGGTTTGCTTCGCTCTTTTAAGATTTTCACCCCGGCGGTCACCGCTGGCACCCCGCCAAATGTCACGGTTACCGCCCCGGGCTTTACCGACCACATCTTCGGTGGAGGTGGCTCGGTCAACGCCAACCTCGAGCTCTTCAAGGGCTTCCACTTGGTCGCGAATTCGTTCTTCAGTTCCGGTGGTGGCCGCTATATCTACGGGCTGGGTCCGGACGCGATCGTGACTGCCGCGGGGAATCTGTCTGGAGTGAAAGCGGATTCAGGGCTCGCCGGCTTTGAGTACCAAGCCGACAAGCACGTGATGTTTTACGGCTACGCCAGCGGCGCGTACTTCGGACGCGATTGGGGCTATGCGCCTTCCACCACCACTGGGGCCACCTGCAACGGCGTGACCGGGTTCACCTGCATCGGGTTCGGATATCCCGGACAGGCCGAGTCAGCCAACGCCAACCGCTCTTTGCAGGAAGCAACGTTTGGAATTATTCCCACGCTGTGGTCGAACCCGAGCTACGGCAAGCTGCAGCTAATTACCCAGTACTCGTACGTCCTGCGCGCCCCGTGGTTCGTGACCACCGGCGCTCCGAGGGACGCTCACAACAGCATGGTATACGTCGATCTGCGCTACACCCTCCCATAAGTGCCGGCGCAGCTTGATAGCAACTCAAAGGGGCGGAGTAATCCGCCCCTTTTGTTTTGTGGTGTGCCGAGCAGCTGGGAGGATGAGCGACAAGCGGCCGAAGAACCAGCTAGTGCTGGCCCTGAATGAGGAGGGGAGGAACGAAGCTGCGAAGACTGCTCAGGAAGGGACCGAATCGCGCACCGCGCAATGCGAGACCGAACGTCCAGCAAGTCATGAGCAGTTGATGGGAGATGTCTAGCCATAGGCGAAGCTATGTCAACTGGGGGTCGGTAAGAATCTCGCCGCGCAAACGGCGGGCAGTCCTCACGGCCCTTGGCGACTGGCGCATAGCCCCGCGCTGCAATACCCATTACCCATCGCTCTCTTTGACTCTCTCGGTCTTCCTCGGTTGTTCGATGGCGTTGCGTGACCGCTGCACCGCCCGATGCGGACCCGCATGTAGGGTGGTGTGGCAGGGCGAGCGGGCGACCGCTCCCCCTTAGGCCGATCCACAGTAGCCACGCCTGGAGGTTCGACGGTTTTACGTTCTTGTCGTTTCCGGTTGCGCGTGTAGACCTAAGTCCGAGCTGATCCTGCCGAGAGGAAGATGGGAAGTCTTGGGTCTAGATTTTGGTGTTGGCTCGGAGTGCTTTGTGCCAACGGCTAGCACCTGTGCAATGGCGCTAACGTCCCCGGGCCGTATCCGAGCCGGCATCACGAATATCGATTACCCGAAATGTTCGCACGCCAAAACATGGCGTTTCGATCGCGTTCGCTATTGCTCCGATCATTTCGCCCAGCGTCACCAGCCCTATTCGCCGCGCCAGTTCGCGCGTCCCTGGCAGTACGTACATCAACCAGTACAGCGGCACAATCAGATACGGCCAGCGGTGCCCAGGACCCAATACGTACCAGGGCCGTAGAATCGTGGCATTCAATCCGCTCGCGCGGATGGCTGCCTCGCATTCTGCCCGCACCTGCTGATACTCCTTCATCACCGGCGCGGGCTGCGCCACGCTGACGTATACGAAGTGCCGCACTCGCGCGGCGAGGGCCGCCGCGATCGCCACTCGAGTGGCCGCCAAATCCACCAAGCGAAATTCCTTCGCCTTTGCGGAGGTCGGATGGGACACACCCACCAAATGGACAAACGTGTCGCAGGGAGGTATTTTTTCCGCATACGACGCATTCAGCGCATCGCCGGCTACTGTTTGCGCCTTCGGCGCGATTTTCCCCTTCGAGCTCGGACGAACCAACGCCCGCACCCGATGGCCTCGCTCCAGCAAACGAGGAATTAGATGGCTTCCCAGATATCCAGTTCCGCCCGTTACGAAAATTTCATACCCGGCCACTGGCTCGGCTTCTGTTTTCGAGTTCTTTTCGATCTTGCGTTCCGATCGGGCGTATTGCTGCGATTGGGTGAGGCCCATCTGCGGCCCTTCCTTTTATATCTACTTATGTCTACCTTTCCGTCTGAGACACCAAAATATGCACCCTGAATGTAACCCATTGAATCCCCGGACCCAAGATGTTCGGCCGCGCGCAGTTGCTGGTTCCCATTTTTTTGCAGACGAATCGCGCCCCCTCTGACAATATAGGCCTCACAGAGCCGCGAAGTACACACCACGCGCTCAACAGGAGGTAGGCCATGGCCAATCCCATTCCCGAAGGCTATCCAGGCGTAACCCCGTACCTGTGCATCAAAGGTGCGGCCAGTGCGATCGATTTTTACAAACGCGCGCTCGGCGCCACCGAGACCATGCGCATGCCCCATCCCGACGGTCGCATCGCCCACGCCGAGATTAAGATTGGCAGCGCTACCATCATGCTGGCTGACGAATTTCCAGAGATGGGCGTACGCAGCCCGAAATCGTTGGGCGGCACTCCCGTCACTCTCCACATGTACGTCCAGGATGTGGATCAACTGGTGACCCAAGCCACCGCCGAAGGACTGAGAGTCTTGCGGCCCGTTGAGGATCAGTTTTATGGCGATCGCGGCGGAAAGTTTGAAGATCCGTTCGGCCACCACTGGTGGATTGCCACGCACAAAGAGGACGTAGCGCCGGAAGAGATGGCCAAGCGCGCCGCGGCAGCGTCGGCGCCCAAGTAGCCCGTGGCGCGACCCGTGCGGCGCGCCAAGACGTGCGGCGCCCTAATACAGTCTCGAAGGGGTGCGCAAGTTCCACCGCGCCCCTTCGCCGGACCCATCGGCGTGCGCCCTGTTTTGCCACCGATTCGTCCGTCATTGATAGGCATTGATTGGCGCGCACAATTCGGATACCGTGGCACCAGATGAGGAAACTGTGATTATCCGCATGCGCAAGGCGGGCGCCGCGACCATCTTGGACCTCGAAGGCCCTCTCAAGCTGGGCGAAGCGGAAGAAGCTTTCCGCCAAAAAGTCCAGGAGTTGATGGACTCCGGTTCGAAGAACATTGCCGTCAATTTAGCGGGTGTCCCGGAAATGGATAGTTCCGGCATCGGTGCGTTGGTGAGGACCTTCACCCTGCTGAAAAAGTCCGGCGGTAAATGTACTTTCTTTGCGCCCAACAAGCGGGTCCAAATGATTCTGAAAATGGTCCGCCTCGATACTATCCTCGATATCGCCGAAGACGAAGCCGCCGCCTTAGCTCGGATTTAGCGTCGCCTCTTTCGGTCGCGCAGCCGTCCATACTCCAGCAAGTGATCTCTGTCCCACCGCCCTCGTGGAATGCTAGCCTGGCGCAGCCACGAGATTCCCCCGCACCCCTGGCGTTTGGATTTCCCCTCTTCTTTCTTTTGACTGTGTATGAAAACAAAGGGGCGCGAAATTCCGCGCCGCACCAAAACTCATTTTCCGAGGGGGCGAGAATGCCAAGGGCGCTTCTAACTGATCATGCGTACGAAGCTCGCTCGGACGCAATACCCCGGCCTGGGGTAGGTGATCTATCGCAACGCGCCGACCTGAAAATTCAGCACCGCCAACTGCGATTGATAATCGTAGCGCGCGCTGGCTTGCTGAATTTCCGCCTCGGTTTTGTTGAGTTGCGCCTGGCTGAGTTCGATGATCGAACTCAGCCCCAGGTGATAGCGCGAATCCGCGAGTTCCAAAGCCCGCGACGCCTGAGTGAACAGTTGATCCGTTACCGCGAGCCGTTGAAAGGAGGAATTCGCGTTGAGCCAGGAAGTGCGCACATCTCGGACTACCCGGTTCTGCAAATCGTGCAGGTCTTGCTGTTGCGCTTGGGCCCGCGCGGTGGCCTCGGCGTGCCGCGCTGAATATAGGCGCCCATTGAAGATCGGAATGTTCACGTTGAATCCCGCCGCGGCGTAGCGGCTGGATAATTCCTCCTGCCGGTAGGGCGTCAGGCCCGCGACGCCCGCTGCACTGATCGTGGGCAGCGATAGGTCGCGTTCCGCCGCTGCGTAGCTCTGCGCCGCGTTCACATCCAGTTGCAGCCCGATCAGTTCCGGGCGATTGTGCAACGCCTGCTGAATCAGGTCCGTAAGATCCGCGGGAGGCGCGTCCGCTCCGGCCACCGGCTCGATCAGGGTGAACGCACCCTGATCCGAGAGCCCCAGCGCGTCCGCGAGCCCGGCGTACGCCGCGTCCAGATCATTTTGCGCCTGGATCAACAGCAACTGCGACTGCGACAAATCGACGTTGGCAAAGCTGAGGTCCAATCCCGACTTCAATTTGTTTTTCTCGAGTGCGCCCACTTGATCGGACACCAGTTGACGGTCTTTCACCGTTTCCTGCGCCACCTTCAGCACCGCCTGTGATTTCAGCACGCTGAAATAGGCCTGGTCGACGCCCAGCAAGACCTGTGCGCGCGTGGTGGCCACGTTTTCCTTTTGCGCTTGCGCGTGCAGATTCGAACTTTTCACCAGCTCATGGGTGCGCCCGAAGTCGGTAATCATTTGGCTTGCATAGAGTCCATTCGAATAGCGGTCGTAGATGATCGGATTGTTCAGCCCGCCGGCGGCGATGCGGCTGTTGCTTTCGGCTTCCACTCCGGTAAGGCTGGCGGTCGCCGTCGGATAATACGCGGCCCGTGCTTCGCGCACTTGCGCCGATGCGGCGGTGGCCAGGCTCTCCGACGACTGAATCCGAGGATGATTCTGCACCGCCATCCTCTCGGCATCCTGCAGCGAGAGCGGTGGAGGCGCAGATGCAGATGAAGAAGCCGCAAGCGGTGCGAAGGTGGGCGCCGCCACCGGAGCCGGCGTTTGCGCCAGACAAGTCCCCGCGCCGAGCGCCGCCAAAACCGCGATGGAAATGTTCTTCCGCATCATGAATTCTCCTGAACCATCAATGAACTGGGAGCGGGATGCAGACGGCCATACACGACTAGGTAAGCCGCAGGTACCACGAAGATCGTCAACGCAATGGAGACCATCAGCCCTCCGATGATCACCCGCGCCAACGGCGCGTACGCTTCGCTGCCCGTTTCCAGTTTCAGCGCCATCGGCAAAAGCCCCACCACCGTGGCCAGCGAAGTCATCAGAATCGGCCGCAACCGGATTCGGCACGAATTGGCCACCGCCTCGCGCACGCTTAAACCTTCCCCGCGCAATCGATTCGCGAAATCTACGATCAGAATGCTGTTGGACACCACCATCCCGGTGAGCATCACCACCCCCATCAGCGATTGCACGTTCAGGGTGGTATGGGTAAACGCCAGCGTCAGGATTACCCCGACGATTCCGGTGGGAACTGCCAGCACGATCAACAGCGGATCGATGAACGAAGCAAACTGCGCCACCTGGATCAAGTACACCAGCAGCACCGCCAGCAGCAGCCCGTAGCCGAAACTTCGAAACGAAGTCTGCAAGGTCACCACCAATCCGCGAACGTTGATGCGCAGGTTGGACGGAATTGGGGTGTGCTTAATCAGCTTGTCGATTTCCGCCGCCGGTTTTCCCAGATCCTCGCCGGTGGGCGCCACGTACAAATCGATGGTTCGCTGCAACTGGTAGTGATCCACTTCGGTGGGTGTTTGAATGAATCCGATGTCCGCGACTTGTTCCAGCACCGTGGGCGTAGCATGGTTGGCCGCACGCAGCGGCATCATCTTCAGATCTTCCAGTGTCTTCACCTGATTTTCCGGATACTGCACGGTCACGAAGTAATTGTTTCCGGTCTTAGGATCCACCCAATAGCTGGGCGCGATCATGGCGTCCGAGGTGAGCGCGGTAATGAGGTTGTCGATCACTTCTTGCGGGCTCAGTCCCATTTCGGCCGCACGCGCCCGGTTGACGTCCACTTGCAACGCCGGGTAATCCATATCCTGCGGAATATAAGTGTCGGCGACCCCGCGCATGTTCTTGATCTTGGCGGCTAGATCGTGCGCCACCCGGTTCGCCGCCTGCATGTCCATTCCGCTCACCTGGATGTCGATCGGCGCCGGTGCCCCCTGGTTCAATACTGCATCCACCAATCCTCCCGATTGGAAGTAAGTGCGCAATTGCGGCAGCTCGCTGCTGATCCGCTGGCGCACCCGCCCCATGTACTCGTAACTTCCCACCCGGTGCTCCGGATTCAGTCCCACCTGCACGAACGCGGTATGCATCCCCGAGTTGGGCGTGAACAGCGCGGAAAGATCGGCCATCACCCCAACGTTGGACACAATGGTGTTCAAATCGCCCGGCGCCACCACCTGGCGGACGATCTCTTCCACCCGCGCCACATCCCCCTCGGTCAATTCGATGCGCGTGCCGGTCGGCGCTTTCAAGTTGATGATGAATTGGCCGGCATCCGCCCGCGGAAAGAACGCCACCCCTACCAGGGGGTAAAGCGCGAAGCTCAAAACAAATATTGCCAGGAATCCCACCACCACCAGGCGCGGGCGATCCAGCGCTTTGCCCACCCAGCGGTCGTAAATTTCCAGCATTCGTTCGAACTTCCGATTGAAACCGATGTGGAAGCGCGTGCCCCACCCGCCTCCCTCATCGCCGCCGCCGTGCTCGTGGGCGGAATGCCCGCGAAACACTCGCGCGCAGTACAGCGGCACCACCGTCACCGCCACGAAGTAGGAAGCGCCCAGCGCGAGCACCACCGCCAGCGCCAGCGCTCCGAACAGATACTTGCTCACCCCGAACAGCAAGGTGACCGGGAAGAAGACCACGCAAGCGGTGAGCATGATCGCCAGCACCGCCAGCGACACTTCGTTCGCTCCATTCTTTGCCGCGGTGTCGGCGTCTTCGCCTAGCTCCATGTGCCGGAAAATGTTCTCGAGCACCACCACCGAGTCGTCGATCAACCGCGAAAATGCCAGCGCCAGTCCGCTGAGCACCATGCTGTCGATCGATTTGCCTCCCAGGTGCAGCAGGAAGAACGCCACCATCACAGAAATCGGAATCGAAAGAAACACCGCCAGGGTGGCGCGAAAGCTGCCCAGGAATATCAGAATCAGAATCGCGGTGAGAAACAGTCCGGTGCCGCCCTCCCGCATCACCGTGGAAATGGCTTGCTTGACGAACAGCGACTGGTCGAACACCACATGGGTCTTCAATTGTGGCGGAATATCCCGCAAAGTCTTGATCGCCGCGCGGATGCCGTTCACTACCGCGATGGTGTTGGTGTCTCCGCCCTGCTTCAAAATTGGGACGTAAACGGATTTCTGCCCGTTCACCCGTACGATGTTGTACTGCGGGTAGGCTCCATCCACCGCTTTGCCCACATCCGAAATGAATACCGATTTCTCGCCTTCGGTCTTGAGCGGCACCCCGTTCAGCGCCTCCACGTCCGGCACTTCCGCGTTGGTGTAAATGTTGTAGTCCATCGGGCCGATGCGCACATCGCCCGCCGGCAAGATCGTGTTCGATGCATCCGTGGCACGCACCACATCCATCGGACTCAATTGGTGCGCTTGCAACTTCAACGGATCGACGTACACCATGATTTGCCGGTAGCGCCCTCCGTACGGCGGTGGAACAGTAGCCCCCGGCACGCCCGCAATTTGATTGCGGATTTGATATTGCAGAAAATCGTGAAGCTGCGTCTCATTCAGCCCGTTGCCTTCCACCGTCAACAGGCAAACCGGCAAGCTCGAGGCGTCCACCTTCAGCACCACCGGCGGCAACGTGCCTTGCGGCAAGCGCCTCAGGTCGGCCATCGCCAAATTCGAAATTTGCGTCACGTCGGCGTTGGCGTCACTGCCTGGCTGAAAAAAAATCTTGATTAGGCTTACCCCGCTCATCGAACGCGATTCCATGTGATCGATGCCGCTGCCCAGTGTGAAAAATCTTTCGAACGTGTCGGTAATATCCGCTTCGATCTGTTCGGGCGGCATGCCGTTGTAGAAGGTAGCCACCAGCACCACCGGAATATTGATGGGCGGAAACATATCCACCGGCATCTGCACGATGCTGGTCAGTCCCAGCACCATAATCAGCAGACACCCCACGATGATGAGATAGGGATTACGCAGCGAGAAAGTTGGCATTATTGTTCCATCTCCGACGCTGTAATCAACCGCGGCGTCACTTGCTGGCCCGCTTTGTACTCGCCTTGCTCGCCAAATATCACCCGGTCGCCTTCATTCAGTCCGGACACGATTTCGATTTTCGTCGCGGTCTGCTGGCCGAGCACCACCTCGCGCGGCTGCACCACGTTGTCCGCACCCACCACCATCACCGTGCCGCGCACCTGTCCACCGGACGCAGTCGCCGGCGCGCCCCCATTGATATGCACCGCCTGGACCGGCAGCGTTAAAACGTTCTGCGCCTGCACCAGCGGAATCTCCACCGAGGCATACATTCCCGGGACCAGTTCGCCCTGGGGGTTCGGCACGTGAACCTCGACGTGCATGGTCCGCGTTTGCGTGTCGATCAGATCCGAGAGCCGCACGATTTTTCCGCTGAACGTCTGATTCAGCGCGCTCACTTTCACGGACACCGTTTGATTCATCCGAACGTCCGGAACCGCCCTCTCCGGCAGCGGTATCACCAGCCGCAGCAAATCGTTCTGCGAAAGATGGCATAGCGCCTGATCCCCTTTATTCGACGACGTCCCCGCCGGCAGCAGCGCCCCGGTGTAGGCGTCGATGCTGGTCACCACTCCTTCGAACGGTGCCGTAATCCGCGTGTAATCGAATAGCGCTTTGTCTTTTTCCAGGTTGGCCTTTGCCGAGAGAATCGATTCCTGGGCTGCGGACTCGGCATCCTTGGCTGCTGATACGCCCGCATTCGCCTCGAGGTCTTTCCCTTGGGCCTGGTCGATCTCTTCCTGCGCCACCAGCTCTGGTCGCGACTTCTGCACATCCGCCAGCCGGGTGTAGGAAATGTGCGCCACGCTATACGCCGATTGCGCGCGCTGCCTTTCCTCTTTCGCCCGTTCCAGATCGTGTTCGCTGTGGCGCACTGCGGCTTCGTCCTCTTGGATCTGCTGCCCCAGCTCAGGCACCTCCAGCACCGCCAGCACCTGTCCTTGTTTCACGTGCGAACCCCAGTCGACCTCAAGTTTCCGGATGTACCCGGAAACCTTCGCGTAGACTTCGATTTCCTGGAATGGCTGAAACTCCGACGCGATTTCCAGAGTGCTGGCCAGGTTTTCGCGGGTCACTTTCACCACTCCCGCGCTCGGCGCTGCGTTCGCTTTATCGCGGTCACCGCCGCACCCGCCCAATAAAATGGCCGCTACAAACAGCGCCGCCGCACCACCGCGCCAGGGCCGCGGCCAAGTCGCCCACGTCTGAGTTGCTCTCATAGGTTCACTCGATTCGGAAGAACGGTGAGCCGCGGCCCATAGACCGGTCCGGCTCGCGATGGGGTTTGTCTTGGTTAATGCAAACACAGGACGACTAGGAGAGAAAGGAAGGAGGAGGAGAGCGATGTTGCAGACTCAGCGTCAATCCAAGCAGCTGGATGACCGGCGGTGGCGGTGGCTCGCGTCGAAACGTCTCGCACCGTGGTTCGGGCGGAACGATTTCCGTCGCGGTTTCAACCGGTGCGCAATCGCAGGTCGCCGGCGCATGCGCAACGTTCATCTTGTTAGACATCGCTGCACGCGCGATTGGATCGCCTTGCGGAAAATACTGCCCAAACTTTAGCGTCGCGGCAAATCCAGCCAGCAGTATCAACAGCAGCAGCACCGCAATTTTGGCGACAGCCCTGCCTGAGCGCATGCGAGCCGGGTTCGAATCGCGAGTTGGCAAATTGCTTCTCCAGTAATGATTCCAAATCACAGCGCGATAATAGCATCAATTCTCAGGTGGCCACCCGCCGTGCAGCCAGGCAGTTCCACCCTGCCACTAAGATACGAAAACCCCGAGCATGGATGCATGCGGTCCGGGGTCACCCAGCCGTTGGAGGCGCAGCGCTAACCACCGATTGCGCCGCCAGCCGGGCCGCACCCTCAGGATCATGCGAAGGCAAATACACCAGTGGCCGCTCTGCGGCGAACGCCCCGATACGAGCCAACGTCTGCCGTGAAAGGCCCTCATCCGGACTCACGCCGTCAACCTTCCCCTCGATCAACAGCCGCTGGTTGTAACTCGTGTCGCCGGCAAGAAAGACCGACGGCGAACCGCACACCACCACCGACACATGATCCGGGGTATGCCCCGGCGTAGGTATAATCAGCACGTCGCCACTCTTAGTGAGCGACATGCTCTGCGGAAACGGCCCCAGCGCTCGATCTTCGAATCGAATCGCTTCGGGCTCCCACCACTTTGGCCAGCGGTGTGGCAAGTAACCCTGCACTTTCCCGCCAAATCCCTCAGCTCGGCGCAATTCTCCCGGCGCCACCCAAGTCTTACTCCCCGAAAGATGAACCAGTCCTCCCGCGTGATCGGTGTGCAGATGGGTGATCACCACCTGCCGCACATCGCGGCTACCAATTCCCAGCGCGCGAAGCTGCGGCCCGATTTCTTCCTCCGGCTGCACCGAAAACCGCGCCGCACGCCGAAAGAACGGATGCCATCTGGGGTGATAGCCCCGCTCATGTACCCGAGCGGTCTCCCCGGTATCCACCACAATGATTCCTTCGGGATGATCGATCACCCAAGCATAAATCGGAAGCCACTCCGACCACCCTTCGTCGAAAAGTATGTGCCCCGCCCGCGCCAGTCCTTTGCCGCGCCCTTCGATCTGGGCAAGCTTCACCTGTACCAGACCGGTACAAATTGCGTGAATCGTAGGCATCGTCTTTTTCCTCCAGCGGGGGCGTCGAAAACCGGCGTTAAAGTGCGTGAGGTGAGGAGCTGCGGCGAAGCGCCCAGTGATGGGAACTACTTAAGCCCTTCCACCATATACAAATCGGAGAGGTCCCGTACGTAGGAATAGGAATACCACTTGCCATCGGCAGTGACGCTCAAGCCGCCAATGCTATATACGCCCGCGCGTTCCTCTGGCCCCAATTCTTTCCAAAGTTCCTTCTGTCCGGTCCGCAGGTCCCAGCGGTACACCTTTAGCGGAACCTCCTGCCGAAGCGAGCCGTAGGTGTACCAACTACGCAAACGCGTGTCCACGAGACGAATGTCCGCCGGCACCGAGTTTGTTTGTTCTCGGGGCTCCCCACCGTCCACAGGATAAAAAATAAGTTTGTCGCCACGGTGGACGATCACCGACTTCCCGTCGGGCGACAACAAACCGATCTGGCCCTCGGGTACGACCGGCTTCATCTGTCCGCCGTCTACGTTCAGAATGTATTCTCGCGGAGCCTTACCCGTTTCAAACCCGAGGACCAGCAAGCGTTTGCCATCCGGCAGCCATTCGGGATTGTCGAAGCCGAATCCCGGTTGAGAAAGATTTACCGCGTCACCGGCCCGCGTCGGCAATAGCATCAGTTGCCGAGTTCCCGGGGTGATCGATGCCACCAACTTTCCGTCCGGCGAAGCGGCCCACGGACTGCCATCGCCCAGGCGAATGGCCGGCGAGCCGTCGGTGGCGCGCATGTACGCGGAATACTTCGGTCCCGCGCTATCGCCTTGCTCCGCAAAGTAGAGCCACTTGCCGTCTGCCGAAAGGTCGGTCGGCAGAGACCAGTCCTGCCACGAGAGATCGGTCTCTTTGGTCTGGCCTGGAAACAGGCCGGCGATCCCCCGCCGGCGATTTTCGCGCACGAACAGCACCCGTCCTTCGCGCGAGATATCTTTTAGAGTCATGCTCCCGGCGCCCGCCCATACCAATCGTTGCTTTCCAGACAAAGAAACCGCGTAGAGGTTGCTGGAAATATGGATCTTAGATGCGGTGTACCAGATTTCCTTCCCGGAAGGCTCCCAGGCCAGCCCCAGCACGCTCGAATAGTCGCCAGTGAGGATGGTTTTCTTCCCGGCGCGATCCACAATCGCGATGTGTCCGAAGCTATCCCATCGTTCCGGATGTTCCACGAATGCCAACACATTTCCGTCCGGCGATATTCGCAGATCGCTTGCCCAGCCGGGCAGGACGTCGTACACCAGTTTTCCCTGTGGATACTCAATCCGTACGTGGCCGTCCATGTTGATTCGCACCAGCGCCAGACTTTCGCCGTCGGGCGACCAGTCCGCACACAGCACTGCCTCCGCTACTTCCCGCGGTGATCCGCCAGTGAACGGAACGCGTGCCAGCGTTCCCCCCGATGCATTGGCCATGAAGTAGTTGTGATCCAGGGTGATGGCCATCTCGTCGCTGCGTGAAATTCCCAGCACGCTGCTGTTCTTGAATCCAATCTCGCGCGATTGCGTGGCCCCGGGCCGCGTGGTGTAAATCTCGAGTGGATCCCCGCCGAATCCCGCGCTGTAAACAATGGTCTGCCCGTCGGACGCAAAACGCGCGGATCCCACGTAACCGCCCCGGAACGTAAGCCGGGTGAATACCGGAGTGGAAACCGGCACCGTGATTCGCGCAATCCAGAATGCCCCGGCTCCGGCCACAACGACCGCAGCGATCGCCACCAACCGCTGCATCCGAGCAGGCGCCGCACGCCCCGGTCCCGCCGCAGGCTCCGCCGCGGTGATTGACGTCGCGCTGGAAAGAGCCTCCAGCCCAAACGCCACATCCCGCGCGGATTGAAATCGTTCCTCCGGATTTTTTTCCAGGCAGTGGTGGACGATCCTATCGATCGCCGGAGGCACCGCACGATTCATTGAGGACAGCTCGAGCGGCTCCTCTTTGAGAATCGCGCTCATCGTATCGGCGGAAGTCTTGCCCTGGAAGGCGCGCTTGCCGGAAAGAGACTCGTAGAGAATCGCACCCAGTGAAAAAATATCGGAGCGCTGATCGGAAGAAAGTCCGCGCACTTGCTCGGGCGACATATACCCCACTGTGCCCAGCACCACTCCCGGCGTGGTCTGATGATCGATGGTCGGAGCGCTGGTGACTTCCGGCGCGCTGGCTGGCGCCACCAGCTTTGCCAGCCCAAAATCGAGAATTTTCACGTGCCCGTCTTTGCTCACAAATACGTTTTCGGGCTTCAGGTCGCGATGGATGATGCCTTTCTCATGCGCGGCGGCCAGACCCCGCGCAATCTGGCAACCGTAATCGATCGATTTGCGCAACGGCAAAACTTTGTCGCGCATCGCCTCCCGCAGCGTCTCTCCTTCGAGCAACTCCGAGACGATGTAAGGCGATCCGTTCGCCGTGCCAATATCGAAAATCGCCAGAATGTTGGGATGGTTCAGTGCAGCCGCGGCCCGCGCTTCCTGCTCGAAGCGGTGCAGCCGTTCCGCGTCCGCGGAGAAATTCGCGGGCATGATCTTGATCGCCACGGTACGGTCCAGCCGGGTGTCCCGCGCGCGATATACCTCGCCCATCCCCCCGGCACCGAGCGGCGATTGAATCTCATAAGGACCAAGTTTTGTTCCGGAGGCGAGAGCCATGGACGCGCGGATTATACCCCAGTCCAACTATGCAGAGGCCCCATCGCAAGAAACGTCTCCAGTCCGAATCACAACGGGCCGCCGCTTGGGCTGCTTCTCCTAGCAAGAAACGCAGCAAAGAGCTGCCTTGCTTGGTGATGTGGCCCAGCCGTTGATGGCCTGCACTGGAGTCGGTCGCGAAGCCGGGGCGCGGTTGCGGCTGAGCGAGCGACCGATTCGACGCTTGCTGCAGCGATCCGCTCCTCTTCCATCGGCCCCCCGGCCCTTAGAAAAGCGGACATTTCTACTTTGCACGAACCGGACATTCTCACTTTGCAGCGACAACCGAGCGCCCTTTTCTTGACGCTTCTCTTTCCTTTTGTTAGCCTTCGTGCGGTTCTCTCTCAGTTCATCCCGAATGATACTGCTGTCTCGTAGTTGACTTGGACCGTGGACTTTCCGTTGGGTGCCATGTCGAGGGCGTCATGGAACCATCGTCTGCTCTGCTCGAACTGGCGGGTGTCTCTCTAGCCTGCCGGGATCGTGAAACTTTACTGAAAACGTTCGCCGCGCGCCTGGGCTCGGAGTTGCAAGCCCGCGTGGTGCTGATCTGGCTTGCCGTCAAGGACGAAAACGGCTTCTCCTGCCGCGCCCGGTGGGCCGAGTCCGGCGAACGCCTCGCGCCGGTCCCTGAAACCATCAACGAAGGTCTTCTCTCCGAACTCAGCGAAGACGGCGCCTCTGCCCGCCGCTACTCCTCCGCCGAAATCGATCCCGAACAACTGCTGCACCTGGAAGAAAGCCAGCGCGGCAAAGTAAAGACCGCTCTGTACGTCAACTTGCACGGCGCCGATGGCATCAGCGGCGCGGTCGAGGTTCTCAACAAGAAATCCGGCGAGTTCACCCAGCAAGATGTCACCTTTCTGGAACAAGCCAGCCGCCTGGCCAGCCAAGCGCTCTCCAACCTCGACGCCGCCGATACCGAGCGCCAGGCTCAATTCACTGCACTCGAGCGCCTGACCTCGCTCTACGACCTGAGTCGGATCTTTAATTCCACCCTCGAACTGCACGACCTGCTCCCCATCATCGCTAGTAAAGTTCGCGACATGCTTTACGCCCAGGCCTGCAACATCTGGTTGGTCGACTCCGCCGCGGGAAACCTCCAGCTCGCCCAGACCGCTGGAGAAGACTCCAGCCTCGAAGCAGGCGCTCGCGCGGCGATGGATTCCGGCCACTTGGGCGAAACCGTGCAGCAGGGAAGTCCGCGACTGATCGAAGATCCTGCCGGCAGCGCCGCCAACGACGAAGTCCTCACTCGGCGTATGGAAGTCGCCCAGGAAAAAACCGAAGGTGCTTTTGAGTTCTCTTCGATCGCCTGCGCCCCTCTTCGCAAGGAGCAGGAAGTGCTCGGCGCGATCGAGCTGGTGAACAAGACTTCCGGCGGCGTATTCGATGAAGACGATCTCTTTTTCCTCGATAGCGTCGCCGAACAAGCCGCGGTGGCACTGCACAACGCCAAGCTCCTGGAGTCCGAGCGCAAGGTCGGCATCCTCGACGCCCTGCTCAAGATCAGCCAGGGCATCACCTCCACCCTCGATCTTGACCACATCTTCACCACCGTCGTTCACCAGGCCGCCACCATCGTTCCCTTCGACCGCTGCGTCATCGGTTTCTACGACCGCGGAAAATTCGTTCTGGGGGCCGTCTCCGGTGAATCGGAAGTTCCCAAGTCCCGCGAGATGGACGAACTGAGCGACGTCCTCGAATGGGCCGCCGAGCAGCAAACACCTTCTTCCGCCGACCAGTATCAGGAAGGCTGGGAAGTGGTCCCCGCCGACGGCAAATCTTTGGTCGTTCCGTACCTCGAGGAACACCAGCAGAACGGCTTCTACTCCTTGCCTCTTCGCGACGAGCAGGGGACCCTCGGCGTTTTCGCGCTGTTCAGCAGCGACGCCGATTTCCTCACCTCTGCGCACCGCGAAACCCTGGGAATTCTAGCTAGCCAGATTTCTGTGGCCATTCGAAACGCTCAACTCTACCAGCAGGTTCCGCTCGCCGGCTTGCTCAACCCTCTCGCTGCACGAAGAAAAAGGCTGCTGGCCACCGTTCCCCAAGGGGAGCGCCTGGTGTGGGTGTGGCGGCTAGCCGTGGCGGCCGTGGTGCTGGCCATCATTCCATGGCCGATCCGCCTGGGCACCGCGGTCAGCGTGGTTCCCGCGGAACGGCGCGCCGTCAGCGCGTTCACCGGCGGGGTGGTGCAGCGTGTCTATGTTCATGAGGGCGACCGCGTCTCCGCCGGCCAGCCCATCGCGCAACTCGACGACGGTGACGATCGCGTCAAGCTAGCCAGTGCCCAAACCGACGTGGCTCTCGCGGCCCGCGAACTTTCTGACGCGGAGTACCGCGGCGATCCCGCCGCCGCCGGCCAAGCGCGCTTGCACTCCGATTTCTACCAGACCGAATGGAAACTCGAACAGCAACGCGTGGCCTCCGCGCAGCTTCGCGCGCCCATCGCTGGAATCGTGGTCACTCCCAAAGTCGAAGACAAAATCGGCTCCGCGCTCAAACCCGGTGAGGCCCTGTGCGAGGTGGTCGCACAAAACCCCCTGGCTGCCGAAATGAATATTTCCGAGACTGATCTGCCATACCTTCGCGTCGGTTCGCCAGTCGCGATCAAATTGAACAGCTATCCCACCATAACCTTTGCCGGGAATGTAGACCGCGTTGGTGGCAAGACGGTGACCCAGGAGAACGAACAGTTCTTCGTCCTTCGCGCTACTTTTGCTAACCCCCAAGATTTGGCCCGCGACGGCATGGCCGGACGCGCGCGCGTCCGCGCCGACGGCGGTTGGTTCGATAGCGGATGGTATCCGGTTGGCTTTGTGATGTTTCGTTCGCTCGCTCGTTGGGTGTGGACTAAAGCCTGGACCTGGATGCCGTAGCAACTCCGATCGATGTGCATGGCTGCATGGCTACAGTGGGAGAGTTGGCACAGAAGGTGACACCATGAATCACGCACGGCGTATTCGCGGCGCAGCTTTGGTGCTGGCCGCCTTAATGCCTTTGTTATGGGTAAATGGCTGCGGCAGTCCTTCTGTGGCGCAGAGTGCAGGCACAGGCGCCGCTGCGAAACCATCCGCGCCATCCCCTTCTTCCGGCCCGATGGCGCCCGCCGGGCCCATGGCTCCGCACTCCGCCGCCGCACCGGCCGAGCCGGGCATGCTCAGCGTGCTGAGCGTCGAGCACGAAGTCGATGTCCTAGCCAAACTCAGTGGAGTGGTGGTCCAAGCGCCCTTGGAAGAAAGCCAGCAGGTCCACGCCGGCGAGGAACTGGCCCGCCTCGATGATCGCCAATTGGTGGCCCAGCTCGATAAGGCCCAGGCCGATCTGACCGTCGCCGAAGAAAACGTCAAATACAACGAAGCTGAACTGAAAGCCAAGCAAGCCAATTTGCGCCGCACCCAACAGTTGCGCCAACTCGGCCTGGGCAGCGAAGCCGATCTGGACAACTCCGATTTTCTCGAGAAGGGCGCCGAATACGATTTGAAAGCGTGGGAAGCCACGGTGGTCGGCAACCAGGCCACCGTCCGCGAGCTGCAAGCCGAGCTCGATCAGACCCGCATTCGCGCCCCGTTTTCCGGGGTCATCGCGCACCGCTACATCCGCGAGGGCCAAAGTGTCCTTAAGGACGAAAAGTGCTTCCGCATCAGCCAGCTCAGCCCGCTCCAGGTTCAATTTCAGGTGTCGGAAACTTCCGGCCGCAAGCCGCGCATCGGCGACGCGGTTCGTCTGGCCACCGTGGAAGATGCCGGGCGCACGCTGCAAGCGCGCATTGTGAAGATGAGCCCAATCGTCGATCCGGCCAGTGACAGCTACGACGTAACCGCGCGACTCACTGGCGCCAATATTAGTGACCTGCGGCCCGGCATGGCCGTGCGCGTGGAATGGTCCGGCGCAGCCGCCGTTGCCGCCGGGCCCAAAGAGTAGCGCTCACCGAAGATGCGATTCGGTCCTACCAGTCTGAAAGTTACCACCGTCCTGGCCAAGGGACTCCGCCGCCCCCGCTTGCGTGCCGACCTCCGCATCAGCGAACAAATCATCAGCGGCAAGAAAAGCTACGTCATCAAGGTGCCGGACACTTCCAGCTACAGCCGCTACGGCGTCTACGAATACGAAATTCTCTCGCTCTGCGACGGCACTCGCACTCCCGCTGAAATTGCCGCGGAGATGAGCGAACGCCACCCCGAACAGCCCGTCGCTGAAACCACCGTACTCGAGTTTTTCGACGGCATGGAACCGGGCATGTGGGAGCGCAGCGTTGGCGAGAAAAATCTGGCCATGCTCGAAAAGATTCGCGACGAGCGCAAGACTCGCGTCAACCGCGCCAATATCCTGCAAATCACCTTCAAAGCCTGGGACCCCAACCAGATGCTCGCCCGCATGGACCCGTATTTCAGTTGGATGTTCACTCCGGGCTTCGTACTTTTTTCACTGGCTTTGTTCAGCATCACCGCGGCCATATGGATTAGCGACTGGCCCCGCATCAGCCTGGACGCTGCCGCGTTTTACGATTTCGGCCGGCAAACCCCCAACGATCTTCTGCTTTTCTGGGTACTGCTCTTCGTCATCGGCGGGATTCACGAGCTCGGCCATGGGCTCACCTGCAAACACTTCGGCGGTGAAGTTCATCAGATGGGATTCATGCTCATCTATTTCACCCCGGCGTTTTACACCGATACCACCGACGTTTACATGTTTGACCGCACTTCCCGCCGCGAATGGGTGATCTTCGCCGGCCTGTGGATCGAGTTCGTGGTTTGCAGCATATCCACCCTGGTCTGGTACTTTTCCAACCCCGGTACGGTGGTTGCCTACATTTCCTACCGCTTGCTCCTGTTCAGCAGCATCGCCGCCCTGGTAATGAACTTAAATCCTTTCATTAAAGCCGACGGATACTACGCCCTCAGCCAGTATCTCCGCATGGACAGCCTGCGCGAAGAATCCCTGGCTTACGTCCGCACTTTATTCGAGCAGCATGTTTTGCGCCACGACGTTGAGCCTCCTTCGGTCACCAAACGCCAGCGCCGCATCTTCGTCGCCTTCGGCTTGGCCACCTTCGCCTATAGCGTGGCGCTCCTCTATTTCGTCGGCACCTGGCTCAAGGACACCTTGGTCGGCTACTTCGCCCTGTGGGGATATGCCATCTTCGCGGTGATTGTGTATTTCGCGCTGCGCAAGAAAGTACGCGAGAAACTCACCGCGGCACGCTTGTGGTTGCGCAATTCGAAGGAAGAATTTATGACCTGGAAAATGACGCGCGGCCAACAGCTCGTTGCTGGGCTGGCCGTTTTTCTGCTGTTCGTACCGCCGCTGCCCTCGCGCGTATCCACCGATTTCGTTCTCGAACCGGCCAAGCAGGCCGAGGTGCGCGCCACCGTAGCGGGTGAAATTCGCGAAGTCCGCGTGAAGCAAGGCGACGTGGTGCATGCCGGGGAGGTTCTGGTAATCCTGGCAAATCCCGAACTGGAAGCCGCGGCCCAATCCACCCAGAGCCGCCTGGCGCTGGCCGACGCGGCCATTAGACTAGCCGCGCAAAGCGGAAATTCCGCGGACCTCGCCAAAGCCACCGGTGAAGCCCAGCGTCTTGAAAAAGATCTGGCCGTTGACCTCCAGCGCACTGCGGGCCTGACCGTCCGCTCCCCAATCGACGGCCGCGTAGCCTCGCCGGACATCGACCAGCTCTCCGGTGAGTATGTTGACGCCGGCGCCACCCTAACCACCATAGTGAATCGCCAAGCGATGCGCGCACGCATCCTGGTGCGCGATTGGGATTTCGCGAACGTCCACGCCCAGGCCACCGCGCAACTAAAAGTCGCCGCCTACCCGTACCGCACCTTCGACGGTCGCGTGGAACGCATCATGCCCGCGGCGGCAGCAGACACGCCCGTAGCCGCTGACGCCAAGATCGTCCGTTACGGCCGCGAGCTGACCAACTACTTCGCCGTTGTTTTGGATTTCCCCAACCAGGAGGGGTCGCTGATCGAAGGCATGACCGGCACCGCAAAAATCTCGGGCAACTACCGCCCCGCCGCCTGGCAAGCCGCCAGATCCGGATGGCACTGGCTGCGCACCCAGCTCTGGTAAAGGTTTTGACCTAGGCCGCTGGTGTTGCGGCTGGGTGCCCCAGGTTTCACCCGCGGGTCGTCGACTCCTTTGCCCTCGTGTGTTTTGAGGTTGCCGTGGGTTCACGCTTCTATGTATTTGGGGTGCACCCTGCTCCCCGGTTTTGGGAAGGGTTCGGTGTTTTGACCTACGGTCCGAAGTTTTGCGCTGTCCGGGCGTTCACCGGAGGACCGTGCTGGGTTGCCCTCCGGCCGACGCCGCAGAAGAAAAGTGACGCCTCCGTTCTTCGAACGGATCTTTCCTCTCATGCAATTAGCAGGCCAAACCAAGCCCACGCCGCCGCCACGAGAACTACCAGAAACACAGACGTTACCGTGCGCATTCCCAACAGAAATCCCGTCCCGTCGCCGCCACGTTGAATTATTCAGCCCCGGGTTGGATTTCTCAACTTTCCCGCCCCACGTTCCCCAGGCTCCGGGTCAAATGAGAGGTGCCCGAGCGTATGAAGTTAACTCAGTTGAGCAGTTGGCTTGGAACTGTAAGGTGGGTGGCCCACCCTTCGCCGCTTAAGGGTCCGGATCTTGACTCCCCGTTCCGTGCTTCTGCGCCTTTGTCCTTTCTGGAGGGTGGGGAAGGGGCCTTTCAACGCGCCATCCCCCCAAAAGGAAAAGGGGCCGCGCGGGGGGACCGGCAGCCCTTTCCTTACTTACATCGCCGCCGCAAAGCGGCATCGGATGTATCACCCGATTCTGTGGTCCAACATTCCTTAGAATCTATTCATAAGGTTTTTCACCGCAGGCTGAGCCTTCTTGCTCAACGTCGCGCTCTTCTTCGCGCCCTTCACTGCCTTCTTGGTTGCCATCGCTGGTCTCCTTAGAATGGCCGCGGGCGGCCCTAATCTAACCGGTGACTGCGAGCCGAGTGCTTGAGCGGTACGTCACTTTCGAGCTGGAACGTTCCTCGCGGCCATCGATCTCCTTGCTTGCAATCCGCGTGCCAAACCGATTCCCTTGCCCACCAGGGTCAACCCCTTCGCAACGTGCCAGTTGTGCCCGAGACCTTCCCCACCCTCCTGCCGTTCCGTTTAATTTCTCAGCCAATAGGTTGAATTTATCAACCCGGCTCACCGGCCGCGGGGGTTGGGTTCACGCTTCCATGCTTGGGTTGACGGTAGGTGACCCACTCGTCGGTCTTACCTGCGGGGCTCTGATTTATGGTTCTATGTTTTGCACAAGCAGCCCTGGAACGTCGTTCTCGGGCGTCGTTGGTTCTTAGCTTCCCGTATCAGCAGCAACCCCGTCCGGGCGCCACAACGAAAAAAGGGCCGCGCAGTTTTACCCGGCGGCCCTTCTCCCATTTCCAAGCTGCCGTGAAGCGGCAGCGCATTGAACCTGCAGGAAGTCCAAACCGCGCGCATCTTGCTCTCGGCGGTCTGAGACCCCTTCCCAGTTACTTCTTTTTCTTTTTCTTAGCGGCCTTTTTGGTTGCCATAGTCGGTTACCTCTCCTTTCATTGGCTGCCGAGCGGCCCGAATTTCAATTCGCGGTTCCGCGAACCAAACTCCGAGCTGCCGTTGAGCCTTCTTCCATCTTGGCAGCTCTCTTCTGGCCGTTCGCTGCCTCTTTGTTCGCCAATTACTGCACCATCTCCGCGCCGTAAACAAGATCACCGGCGGCGTTGCGGAATCTCGTCCAGCGGGTCTTTCGAGCGCCGGGTTGCAGCGCTTCTTACAACGACCGGCTGTGCCTTCAAAATTTACCTCGAACCCGGATCCACAAAACTTCCGCGCGTCATTCGCGCTTTCCATCACCGCTCGGCTCGATGGCCACCGCACTCTCTACTCCCTCTACCGGCCACCGCAGCTGGCTAAGAATCGCAGCAGCCTTTCACACTGTGACAGAAAGCGAGTCGGAAGAACAGACAATCAATCAGGAATTTCGACAATTGCCAATCTCCGCCGCGGGGCTCGCACCCCGAAATTACCGCCGCCTCGCGTCGTGCGGCGCCGCAACAAATCACAGTCGGTGTTTGCGGCACAAATAGTTCATCCGGTTCTTATCGATTCGCAGCAGCCGGGCCGCTTCCACTTTGCTCTCTTTCGATTGCTCCAGCGCTGCTTTCACCCATTTGCGTTCGTAGGCTTCGATCTCTTCATTCAAATCGATTCCGTCCGCAGGGAGCCACGCCGCTCCGGCCGCTGAACTCGGGAGGTTCTGCGCGATGTTCGGCGGCAGATCTTTCAGGGTGATCTTGTTGCCGTCGGTCATCAATACCAGCCGCTGCACTACGTTGCTCAATTCCCGCACGTTCCCGGGCCAGCGATAGCTTTGCAGCGCCGCCAGCGCGTCGTTGGCCACCCGCCGTTTCGGCACTTGGTTCGCCGCGCAGTAGACTTGAATGAAATAGTCCACCAGCAACGGCACATCGTCACTGCGCTCGCGCAGTGGCGGAACGAATATCGGCACTACGTGAATCCGATAATAGAGGTCTTCGCGAAATCTCCCTTGCTTCGCCATTTCCTCCAGGTTCTCGTTGGTCGCGCTCACCAACCGGAAATTCAGTTTGATGGCCTTCTTCCCGCCCAACCGCGTCAGTGCCCGCTCCTCCAGCACCCGCAGCAGCTTGCTCTGTAGCGGTGGCGTCAGCGTGGCGATCTCATCCAGAAATAGCGTCCCTTCCTCCGCCAGCTCGATGCGCCCTTCCTTGGCGGCCACCGCGCCGGTAAACGCGCCGCGCTCGTACCCGAATAATTCCGCTTCCATCAGGCTTTCCGGAAGCGCCGCGCAATTCACGCCGATGAAGGGTTTGCTTCGCCGCGGCCCTTGGTCGTGCAGCGCTCGCGCCACCAGCTCTTTCCCCGTTCCGCTCTCGCCGCGAATCACTACGTTCGCGTTCGAACGCGCCATGCGCTGGATCGAAGAGAAAAGATGCCGCATCGCGTCCGTCGATCCGATCAGATCGCCCAGCGAATCCTTGCGCCGGATCTCCTCCCGCAGAATCCGGTTTTCCCGCTGGATCAGCAGTTTCTCCATGGCCCGCGCGATCAGCATCCGCAGCACTTCCATATCGATGGGCAGGATGAAGTAGTCGTAGGACCCGGCTTCGATCACTTTCAACGCCGAAGCTCGTTTGGTGTCTTCGCTCAGCACGATCACCAGCGTGTCGATCTCGCTACCGTCCAGCCGCTGCAGCAGCTCCACGCATTCGCTCACCCCGCCCGAAGGCAGCGGCAAACCCAGCAACAGGATGTCCACGTCGGTTTCTTGCAGCAGGACGAACGCGGCGGTGTAGTCTTCGCCTTCGAAGACGTCGTTATCCGAGCGCAGCGCCGCGGCAATTTTGCCGCGAACCACAGCGTCGGCCACTACGATTCCAATGCGAGGTTTGGGAACTCCTGAAGGCATCGCTAGACGAACAATCTACTCACTCTAGCCCTCCGTTACAACTCCGTTTGTCTAGTGTTGCGGTGGGTGGGGTATCCCCGGCGCACTTGACGATGGCCATTCCGCTCACCGCAGAGACCGTCAACGTGAATCCTCGATCCGGTGTCAGCGTGCTGCCGGCAATGTAGCTAGCCTCGTTCGAGCAAAGGAAAACGATCGTCGGGGCGATTTCATCCGGGCGTCCCGCACGCCTGGTGTGAGCCCGCGGTATCAGAACTTTGTCGTATATGTCGTCCCCGAACAGCCCGCGAACTCGATGATGCATCGGCGTGTCGATGGATCCTGGGCGCAACAGGTTCACCCGAATTCCCATCGGAAATGCTAACGTCCGTCAGCAAGGAAGAGGCAGCATGCAAGTCCCCCCAAGCCGCTCTGGAGCCGTCCCCAACCAATTGCTGGTGCGCACCGATGCCGGAGCAAAGTCCGCGCGCGCTGCCGTCCCAGGGCAGCCAAAATCTCCCATCAGAATTGCAGTTTCTACATCGCAACAGCTCCAGCATATCCCCCGCCGATGTCGTTGATTTCAAACGAGCGATTTTCGCCGAATACAGGCGAAATTACGTTGTGACACCTTCGAAAACGCCGCCGCCGGTCGCGCCCAATGGGATCGACCCCCGCGGGCATTTCTGTTCCCGCACCCGCCTCAGTTTCTAAATCCCAACGGCGCCGGCATACTCCTGCGCATAACATGATTTCAGAGCGGCGATTTTCGTCGAATACAGGCAAGATTACATTTTCACTTCTTCGAAAGCGCCGCCCGCCGTCGCTCTTAATGGCTCGATGGCGGCAGATATTTCTTCTCGATGCTGGCCACCACCACGTAATTCGGTTCCACCATCTCCGCCACATGGATGTGCGCCACCTTCGAGAGCAGCTCGTAAGCGTCCAACTCCGACATCCCGTAGTCTGCATGAATCCACACCACCAACTCCCGGAACGCAATCCGCAGCGCATCATCCAGCGGTCGGTATATTCCCGCCGCCATAATTTCGTTGTCATTTTCGAACCGCGGCCACCCGATGTGCCGCCCACGCAGCAGCGTTACCTGCATCCGGCCTTCCAGCGGAACCTCAATCGCGGTTCCCGCAATCTCGCCGTCGCCCATTGCCGCGTGCCCGTCTCCGAGATACAGCAGCGCCCCCGCTACGTTCACCGGCAGATACACGGTATTGCCCGCGCTGGCTTCCGATGCATCCATATTCCCGCCGAACTCCGCCGGAACCACCGAACTGCGCACCTCGCTTGCTGCCGGCGCCACCCCGATACATCCGAAGAACGGATGCAGCGGGATCTTCACCGAATAACTCGAATCGTGCGCTTCGAACGTAGCGACGTTGTTGGCTGGGTCGATCGGGTAGAACCAAATTCTTTCCGGCAGCGGCGGATTCAGCATCACGGTGTATTCGGTAGGGTTTAGCGCACCGAATCCCGGCACCAGCGCGCCCACCCCCTGATGGCTGGGCACTTCCAGCGAAAGGATGTGAATCGCGACGGTGTCGCCCGGCTCTGCGCCTTGTACGTAAAACGGACCCGTCAATGGATGGTCGCCTTTCACCATGCTTAGGGTATCCCCCCGATGTTGCAGGGCGTCGCCGAAGGCATCCACCGTGTTCGTCTCGAGGATGTCCCCGGGGTTCAACCGCGCCACCGGCGTTGCCGGTCCGTAGACATACTTCACTGTATCCATCGTGGCGCGATAGCGAACCACCCGCTCGGCCTGGCTAGCCGCCTGGGCCAAGCAACGCGGTGCGGACGCCGCGAGCGAAACCACAACAAAACAAACCACACCAACCGTTCGCGTCTTCATGTTTGCACCTTACCCCTGGTTCAACCTGCAAGCGCCACATCGTACGCCCGCCCGTCCGGCCGGCCCGAGTGCAGCAGAAGCGCCTTGGGCATGTCCGCTTGTGGGACGCAGATTTCCCAGTTGCGGGCAAAATCCCTTGGCAACCTCCCCTATATCCTCCATAATCAAAACAAAATACGTAGGTTAACTCCGCACGCCGCCCGGCAGGTGAAGTGCGCTTAGCTTTGTGTCGAGGAGCATCCATTGGATATCGCCAGGCCAGACGTAAAACGTAAAAAGACCATCCGCCGCATCGCTTGGGGGGCTGCTGCGGTAATAGCCATTCCGCTGGTCACCTTCGCTCTCTCCCGCTTGAAACCCGCCGCCCCAGGCGTGGACAAATCCAGTGTTTGGACCGACAGCGTCAAGCGCGGACCGATGGTCCGCGAGGTTCGCGGGCTGGGCACCCTGGTCCCGGAGACCATTCGCCTGATTCCCGCAGCCACCGATGGACGCGTCGACCAGCGTTTCATCCTTCCCGGCACGCCGGTGAAGGCCGACACACCCATTCTGCAGCTCACCAATCCCACCCTTCAGCAGATTACCCTCGACGCCGAATACCAAATGAAGGGGGCGGAAGCACAATACAACAGCCTCAAGGCTCAGCTCCAGAATCAGCTCATGGATCTGAAAGCAAAAGCTGCCACGAGTCAGGCTGACTCTAGCTCCGCCAAGCTCGACGCTGACCGCAAGGAACAGCTCTTCAAACTGGGCCTCGCTCCGGACATCGATTACAAAATTTCCCAGGTGCGAGCGGAACAGACGTCCAAGCAAAACGAAATTTCCCAGAACGAAGTCACTACCTTTGCCAATTCCGTTGAGGCTCAGCTCGCGGTCCAGCAATCCAAGGTGGAACAGCAGCGCGCGCTCTGGAATCTGCAAAAATCGCAACTGGACCGTTTAACGGTGCGCCCAGGAATCGATGGCGTTTTGCAGGAGCTCGAAGTGGAAGTAGGTCAGAACGTGACCGCCGGAACTCTTCTGGCGCGCGTCGCGCAACCGACCCATCTGAAAGCCCAGTTGCGCATTGCGGAAACCCAAGCCAAGGATGTTCAAATCGGCCAGAAGGCCGTCGTGGATACCCATAACGGGGTGGTGGCCGGCCACGTCATGCGCATCGATCCCGCAGTACTCAACGGAACGGTCACCGTCGACGTTGCGCTCGACGCGGCTCCGCCGGCTGGAGCGCGGCCTGACCTTAGCGTCGAAGGCACCATCGAACTTGAACGCTTGGCCGACGTGGTCTTCGTGGGGCGGCCGGTCCACGGCGAAGCCAATAGCACCGTCGGACTCTTCAAGCTGGTTCCCGGCAGCAATGAGGCGGTGCGCGTCCAAGTCGCCCTGGGACGCACCTCGGTCAACACCGTTGAAATCGTGAAGGGCTTGCAGGTGGGCGACGAAGTCATTCTTTCGGATATGTCGGCCATGGATAATTACGATCGCATTCAATTGAAGTAGCACCGCTCGGTTCGCCGAGGCGGGAAGCGCACAAGGAGACGGCATGACAGCAGAACCGAAATCGTTGATTCACCTCGAAGGCGTGACCAAGGTGTTCTACACCGACGAAGTGGAAACCCACGCCCTCGCCGGGGTGCACCTGGAAATTAAGAACGGCGAGTTCCTGTCGATTGCCGGGCCGTCGGGCTGCGGCAAATCGACCTTGCTCTCGATCCTGGGTCTGCTCGATTCGCCCACCGACGGCAGCTACTGGATCAATCAGCAGGCGGTGGCCAATCTCTCGCTTTCCGACCGCACCCGCATCCGCAATCGCGAGATCGGCTTCATTTTCCAGGCCTTCAATCTGATCGGCGACCTCACCGTCTACGAAAATGTCGAGTTGCCACTCACCTATCGCAGCATGGCCGCCAGCGAACGCAAGAAGCGCGTCCAGGAAGTTCTCGAGCGCGTGGGCATGGCCCACCGCACCAAGCACTATCCGTCGCAGCTTTCCGGAGGTCAGCAACAGCGCGTCGCCGTCGCTCGCGCGTTGGTTGGCAGCCCCTCCATCCTGCTGGCCGACGAGCCCACCGGCAACCTCGACTCCAAGAACAGCGAAGCGGTCATCGATCTGCTCCGCCAGCTTCACCGCGAGGGCGCGACCATCTGCATGGTCACCCACGATCCGCGCTACTCCAGCATCGCCGACCGTACCATTCATCTGTTCGACGGCAGTATCGTCGAGGAGACTCTCGGCGCACGCACCGAATCGGTTTAATCGCCGAACGCGTCCGGCCACGCCGCGTAATCCAGGCGACATAAGCGAGGCCGCGCAAACACCGTTGGCGGAGTCTGAAAATCTGACGGATGGGGTGTTTTTCAGATGGGGACTTTCTCAAACGATCTTCGCTACGGCGCCCGTATGCTGGCGAAGAGTCCCGGCTTCACCATCGTGGCCTTGCTTTCGCTGGCCCTGGGAATCGGCGGGAACGCCACGGTCTACAGTTGGGTGCAAGCGGTGCTGCTGCACCCGCTGGCAGGCATCCAGGATTCCGATCGCTTGTTCGCCGTTGAAACCATTATGGCCAACGGCAGCTATCACACCAGTTCGTTTCCCGATTACCGCGATTACCGCGACCGCAACACCGTATTTTCCGGCCTGATCGGCTTCGAGCTGATTGAACAGAACCTCAAGGTTCACGCCACTGACCTGCCCCACCGCGATGTGGGCGAGATCGCCACCGAAAATTATTTTGACGTCTTGGGCGTCAAGGCCAGCCGCGGCCGAACTTTCCACGCCAGCGACGACCATGGCCCGGCCTCCGATCCCTACATCGTGCTTAGCGATGGCATGTGGAAACGCCAATTCGGCAGCGATCCCAACGTCGTCGGCAAATCGGTGGAAATCAATCAGCACCCTTTCACCGTAATCGGCGTTGCGCCCCGGGGATTCACCGGAACCATTGTCGGAATCATCTCCGACTATTGGGTTCCCATGATGATGCAGTCGCAAGCCTTGCCCGGCGAAGACATCAATACTCGGAATCCCACCTTCGTTCACATCGTTGGCCGTCTAAAACCTGGTGCCACCCCGGATGCCGCACGCGCCGAATTGAAAACGATGGCGCGCCATCTGGCAGAGGAATACCCGATCACCAGCCGCAACATTGGCATCGACGTCCTTCCCATTTGGAAAGCACACTACGGATTGCAGAGCATTTTCCTGCCGGTGCTGGTGTTCCTCTCCGGAGTGGTGCTGCTGGTTTTGCTGATTGCCTGCGCCAACGTGGCCAACCTGTTGCTGGCACGTGCCACAGTTCGAGAAAAAGAAATCGCCATTCGCGCCGCCCTGGGAGCCAGCCGGTCGCGTCTAGTCCGCCAGATGCTCGCGGAAAGCTTGCTGCTGGCTTTCGGCGGAGGAGTGCTCGGCGCTCTACTCGCCGCATGGACGTCCGGCGCGTTGACCCTGTTGATGCCGCCATCGCATTTGCCCGTCGGCGTCACCACCAGCATGGACTGGCGGGTCCTCTCGTTCACGGTGCTGCTGTCTATCGGCACCGGCGTGGTTTTTGGAATCGTGCCGGCGCTGCGCAGTTCGCGAACTCTTGCCAACGATTCATTGAAAGACGGCGGTCGCACCGCAGCCGGCGGTTCGGGGCAGCCCCGGCTTCGCAATTTACTGGTACTCAGCGAAACCGTTCTGGCGGTCGTCTTGCTCGTCGGCGCAGGGCTGATGGTGCGCACCTTGCAAGTAGCGAAGTCCACCGGTCCGGGGTTTAACACCGATCGCGTGCTGGTGGCGGCGATGGACTTGCGCGCAAACGGCTACTCCGAGGAGAAATCCGGCGCCTTTTATTCGCGCTTGCTGGACCAGGCCAAGACCATTCCCGGAGTTCGCTCAGCCACGCTCGAGCTCTGGGTTCCGCTGTGGTTCACCGGACGGGGCTACACGGTTCCGAATATCGAGGGCTATACCCCCAAGCCGGATGAAGACCGGGCCATCGATTACAACGTGGTCGGACCCAACTACTTTTCCACCGTGGAAATCCCGCTGTTGGCTGGGCGCGATTTCACAACGGCCGATCGCGACTCTGCGCTCCGCGTCTGTATCGTGAATCGCACCATGGCCCAGCACTACTGGCCCAGCCAGAGCGCGCTCGGACATCGGCTGCAAACTCGGAATAATTGGTGGACGGTTGCCGGCGTGGTGGAAGACATCCACTACCACAGCATGAACGAGCAGCCGGAATCGTTTGTTTATTTCCCGTTTCTAGAGGTTCCGGATACCAGCGCAAACATTTTGCTGCGGACCGGGGGCAAGCCCGAGACTTTGCTCGGCGCGCTTCGCTCGCAGGTCCACGGGCTGGACCCCAACGTTCCCATCCTTGAATCGGACAACCTGGCGAATCTGCTTTCCAGTTCTTTGTTTGCGTATCGCGCCGCCGCGACCCTCGCTGCGCTGCTCGGCGGGATCGGGCTGGTGCTCGCGTCCATCGGAATCTTTGGAGTGCTCTCGTATTCCGTCAATCAACGCACCCAGGAAATTGGCGTGCGTATGGCCCTCGGCGCGCGGCCGGCGGACATTCTTCGATTGGTGGTCGGGCAGGGAATGCGCTTGGTACTCACCGGCATGGTTGTTGGCGTTGTCGCGTCGCTCATCGCGGCGCAACTGATCTCGAACCTTCTTTACGGTGTCAAGGCTGCCGATCCCATTACATTTGCGGCTACCGCGCTGATTCTTGCGGCGGTAGCTCTGCTGGCCTGTGCGCTGCCGGCTCGCCGGGCCATGCGCGTGGATCCCATGGTTGCGCTGAGGTATCAGTGAGCCCCGCTCCCAAAATGCGAATCGCCAATCACCTTGGCGGCTTGGGCAATAGCCTGCAACCGGGAAGTCTGGCCCGGCGGATACTCGCCAGCGCGGCGCTCTCCCTGGTGTTCGGCGTCGGCACACGCAGCCCAGTCCTGCATCGCATCGAGAATCTGTGGGCGCCGGTCGCTCCGCCCCGCGCGGTTAGCGATTTGATTCCGGGGCCACCGGACGTCTCCGCTTTCGAGTGTCTTCGCGAGCCGCGGCCCTATCCCGTGGCGCTGCGCCAGAAAGATTTCGCTTCTATCTTGAACGCCGGACCTCACGAAATGGCGTTCGCCCTCACCGGCGGCGGCGCGCCCGAACTGGTGGTGGCCGCGAGTGTCGCGCCACGCGATTTCGCGCGGCTCGGCGTTCATCCTTTGGTTGGCCGGACGTTGCGGGTTTCCGACAATTGCCGAAGAGCTACGCCGGTGATCATGATCGGCGAAGTGTTATGGCGGAGGCGGTTCGCGGCGGATCGAACCATCGTGGGGAAAACGATTCTACTGAGCGCGCATGCCTATCGCGTGGTGGGGATTCTCCCTGCGACTTTCCGTTTCCCGTACGCTTCGGATCCCGTCGAGATTTGGTTGCCGGCGGCGCAGGATCCGCGCATTCGCGAATCGCAAGCGGACCAGGAATCCGCCGGACTTAAGCAACTCACTTTGGCTGCGGAGCCTGCAGCGTCGCCCAGCTCAAGTACTGCTCCCAAGCCGAGCCCGGCTCCTGCTCCTGCATCGCGGCCCATTGGAATCGCTGCACCGGCGCCGGTTGCGCGCCTTGCACCGCTCGTTCCCGTAGCGCCGCTCGCGCCCACCGCCCCCGCGAAAGTCACCGTCGTCTCGCAGGAATAATCGCAATAATAACTTCCCGCCCTGCGCTCGGTCAGGATCGCTACTTCAACGTTTCGATCAGATTGCTGTAATCATCGGTCCACGGCCGAACGCGGCTGCTCTTTTGCACCACCATCGTCTCGGTCGGAAAGCTGCTGCCTTCCAGCGCCGCATCGGTCTTCCCGATAATCATCCAGGTAGAAGTGAAAACTTCATTCTTCAAATCCGGCGGGTTCACCACAGTGGTGGCATGGTGGCCGAGTGATTCCGCCACCGCCTTCACTACTGGATTCAGGTTCAAATATTTGTTGGAAACATGGATAGCCAGCACTCCATTCGAGTTCAGGTGCCGAAAGTACAACTCGAAAGCCTCGCGCGTGAGCAAGTGCACCGGAATCGCGTCGCCGGAAAATGCATCCACCGCCAGAACGTCAAAGTCCTGGGGCGGCTGGCGTTCCAGCGATAGCCGCGCATCACCGGAGATGACATCGATTTGCGCCTGGGAATCGTGCAGGAAATCGAATTGGGTGTCGGCGATTTCGATGACCAACGGGTTGATTTCGTAAAACGTGTAGCGATCGCCGGCGCGGCCGTACGCCGCCAGCGTCCCCGCGCCCAGCCCTATGATTCCTGCGTGAACCGGCCCACGCTGCCGCGCGGACTGCAGCGCCAGCGCACCGCCGGATTCCGGACCGTAGTAGGTGGTCGGCTGATCGTGCTTGGCCGCTTCCAGAATCTCGATGCCGTGGGTAATTGTTGCGTTGGCGAGCTCGCGCCGTGGCGGATCGTGCTCGGTGGCCGCCAGATCGTTCACCCTCACGATGCCGTAGAAATTGCGCTCCATCACTCGCGCCTTGCTGCTTTGCCGCACCGTCACCACCGCCAGCGAAACGATCAGCAGCCCGACCAATCCGCTGAATATCAGGGAAGGCAATCGCAGACCTTGGCGGTGAAAGACCGTCGACGGATCGCGGTCCAGCACGATGCGCAAAAGGACGGCGCAGCCCGCAATGGCTACCGGCAATTCGTAAAATCCGCGAAAGACGTGCGGCGCGATCGCGCTGACGAATATTCCGCCCAGCGCGCCTCCCAACGAAATCATCAGATAAAACTTCGTCAGGTGTTCGGACGACGGCTTCAAATTCACCAGCTCGCCGTGGCACACCATGCAGCATATGAATAGCCCGCCGCAAAAAAGCGGGACCTGCAGGATGGGTCCGGCGTTCGCAAAGTCCGGCGAAAGCGCGTAGGCCATCCCGCCCAGCGCCACCGCCAGGAGCCGCAAAAAGAAAAACCGGCGATACCAGGTCCGGCTTTCAAAACAAAGAATCAGGCTCAGCAGATACAGCGACAGCGGCAGGATCCATAGCAGGGGAACCGCAGCGACGTCTTGCGACAGGTGATTGGTCACCGCCAATAGAAATGCCGAAGCATCCGCGGCGAGCGCCACCCACAACAGTTGTACGCCCCAACCGGGCGGCGGCGACATTTGCACGGTAGGCGCTGACGCCTGCGCTTCCGATTCTGCTTGCTGGCGATAGGCGATCGCCGCGCACAGCAACGCGAATACGAGGTAACCCGCCGACCATCCCACCGCCTGATGTCGGGTGGAAAGGTGCGGCTCGAAAACGATAGGATACGAGAGCAGCGCCAAGAGCGACCCGGCGTTCGAGAGCGCGTAGAACCGGTACGGCTGGCCGCCGGTTCGCCGCCGGACATACCACGCTTGCAGCAGCGGGCTGGTCGCCGAGAGCAGCAGGAAAGGCAGACCCACAGTGACGGTCAGCAGGCCTAGAATCCGCCACGCCGGATGGCCTTCGCCGGTGGGCTTCCAGAAATCCTGGGGGATCACCGGCAAGAGAAAAAGGCTCGCCGCGAGCAGCACCACGTGCGTCCACATCTGTTGCGCCGGGCGCGTCCGCTGCACCAGCACGTGGGCGTAGTAGCTTCCCAGGAGGTAGGTCACCTGGAAGAACATCAGGCTGGTTGCCCATACTCCTGCCGCGCCGCCAAACCATGGCAGGATCATCTTTGCGAGCATGGGTTGAATCTGGAAAAGTAGAAACGCGCTCAGAAAAATGGTCGCCGACCACAACACAAGAATCCCCGTAGGGATTCTCTGGCGCTGAACTTCGTCCGATCCGTAGGTAAGAGTAGGAATGCCTTCGCTCATCATTGTTCGAACACTTTATCTGAATCCAGGAAATCGCGCGACGTAGCGCCGGTGCCCGGTCGGCGGAGCAGGGACGCTCCTGGCGGTGCGCCGCAGCGCGAAACATCCTCGGCAGAACAATCGTGCCGCCCCGCCTGCGCATTTTTGATTCTCCCTGGCTCGGTATTCAGTAGGAGTAATCTCGCCGCAAGCCGGATGACTTCCAGTTAGCCCGCGGCGCGCCCACGGGTTGGGGGAACGAATAAGAATCAACTATTCGCGGGATCGTTGCCACTTGCTCGTCCTCGAAGGAGTGTCCGATACTGGGACGTCCCATTCCCGCAACTGGGGCATGTCGCGGCTCGCCTTGTGCCTGATCGGTGCTTAAGCTACATTGATACAATGATTTAGGGGCATAGGGGGCTGGAAGTCGAACTGCCCTGCTTATGAGTGGTATCGCTTGCGCTACGGCGCCGACGCTACGGTGCGACGCCACGACGAGATACTTTGGATGGCTATTCTGGCTAACGACGTCAAAACCGAACCGCAGGACCAGGACACCTTCACCGCGCGGGTGCTGGTCGCTGACGACCAGCCTGACATCCTCGAGGCGCTGCGGCTGTTTCTGAAGACCCATGGCTACGTGATTGAGACTGCCAACTCGCCGGCTTCGGTTCTCCGAGCGCTGGAATCGAATCAATACGATTTGGTGCTAATGGACTTGAATTATGCGCGGGACACCACCTCCGGCCGCGAAGGGCTGGATCTGCTGAGCGCGCTGCAGGGGATTGACTCGGCTCCGCCGGTGGTGGCCATGACCGGCTGGGCTACGGTGGGACTGGCGGTCGAAGCGATGCAGCACGGTGTACGCGATTTCGTCGAGAAGCCCTGGGCTAACGACCGCCTGCTGGAGATCGTGCGCACTCAAGTCGATCGCGGACGGCAAGAGCGCACTTCCCGGAGCGAGCAGCGCCTCGCGGCGCAGTTGCGCGAAAAACATGACCAGGTAGTTAATCGCCAGGCCGGCGAAATCGACCAGGCCCGCTCGGTGCAAATGGGCTTGCTGCCGCGGGAGATTCCGCAGTTCCCGGGCATTGAAATTTCGGGAGCGTGGCAGCCCGCTCGCGAAATGAGCGGCGATTATTTCGACGTGCTGAAACTCGACGATCACCGGTTCGCGTTTTGCATCGCGGACGTAGCCGGGAAGGGAGTGGCGGCGGCGCTGTTAATGTCGAACCTGCAGGCCACCGTGCGCGGGCTGGTCGCGCCTGAATCGGTCCCCGGCGATTTGTGCACGCGGGCGAACGGGTTTGTCTGCCGCAATGTGGCCGCCGAATCGTTCATCACGTTTTTCTTCGGCATTTTCGATGCGCGTTCCCAACGCGCGCAATACTCGAATGCAGGTCATAATCCACCGATGCTGCTGCGATCCGATGGCGGGTGCGAGCGTCTGACCGAGGGTGGCGCGCTCCTGGGCGTTCTCCCCGATGAGACCTACGCTACCGCCGACGTGCAATTTGCTCCGGGCGATCGTTTGGTGCTTTTCACCGATGGGGTCACCGAAGCGCTGGATGGTGACGGAATGGAATTCGGCGAAGAGCGGCTGCTCGGTATTTTGAGCCAGCACCGCCGCCGAAGCGGCCGCGAGATTCAACAGGAAGTGCTGCGAGCGGTGAAGGAATTCAGCGCGCGCGAGTTGCAGGACGATGCCACGCTGCTGGTCTTGGCATGCACGGCCTAGGCCGGTGCGCGGCCGATCGGTGATCGCGTGCGCCTGCACGACCAGCAATGGTTGTGCCACGCGCTGCAGGGAATTGGGTTCAGGGAGAACACTGTGATTAAGATGGTCGACGTCGAGAAATCCTACGATTCAGGCGCGGGAAAAACCTGGGTGTTGCGGCGAATTAATCTGGATATTCGTGAAGGGCAATTCATCACCATCATGGGCCCGTCCGGCGCCGGAAAATCGACGCTAATGGGCATTTTGGGAATGCTGGACGGGGCGTGGAATGGGGAATATTATCTGCTCGATAGCGCGGTTCACAAGCTGGATAACCGGCGCCGCGTCGAGCTGCACAAAAAATACATCGGATTCGTTTTCCAGCAATATCACCTGCTCGACAGCTTGACCGTCGCCGAGAATCTCGACCTGCCGCTCTCGTATCGCGATATCAAGAAAGCAGAGCGCGAAGGTCTGGTGGCCGACGCGTTGGACCGTTTCCAGATCGTCGGCAAGAAATCGCTGTTCCCGAACCAATTGTCCGGAGGCCAGCAACAGCTCGTGGCGGTAGCCCGGGCGGTGATCGGCCATCCGAAATTGCTGCTGGCGGACGAGCCGACCGGAAGCCTGCATTCCAGCCAGGGAAAAATGATCATGGATCTGCTCAAGGGACTCAACGACGCCGGCACCACCATCATCCAGGTGACCCACAACGAGAATTGGGCGGCCTACGGCGATCGCATCATCAACCTGAAAGACGGCTGGCTAGTGGACGACAAGCAGTGACCCCGGAGTTTCACCCCGGCAGCGATTCAGAAAACGAATTGAGCCGGAGACTTCAAGCCTAAGCGGCGAGCGCAACGATGGAAACGCTCTGGAACGACCTACGCTATGGATGGCGGATGCTGGGCAAAGCGCCCGGCTTCACCGCTGTTGCGGTGCTCACTCTGGCGCTGGGCATCGGAGCGAACTCAGCGATCTTCAGCGTGGTCTACAGCACCTTGTTGCGTCCGCTGCCGTTCCCGCGTGCCGACCGGCTGCAGATGATTTGGGAGACCGATGCGAACCTCGGCATCACCCGCGGGGCCGCCTCTCCCGCGCAATTCCTCGATTGGCAACGGCAAGACCAGTCGTTTGATGAAATGTCGGTCCTGCGCACCTGGTTCTACACCATCACTGGCCGCAACGAACCCGAACAACTCTGGGGAATGGCCACCTCGGCCAATTTCTTCCACCTGCTCGGAGTGAAACCGCTCGCGGGGCGCGCCTTTCTTCCGGAAGAAGAAACGCTGGGGCGCAATCAGGTGGTGATCCTCAGCTATGGCATTTGGCAGCGTCGCTTTGCTGGCGACCGCGCGATCCTGGGCCAGAGCATTCAAATCGACGAGAAGCCGTACACCGTGATTGGGATTCTGCCGCAGGGCTTTTCTCTATTCGGCACCAGCCGACAATTCGATTTGTGGATGCCTTTTGCGTTTGATCCCGGGCACATGAGTCGCGGAGATCATTCGGTTCTCGTTTTTGGGCGGCTTAAAACCCACGTCACCATCGAGCAGGCCCAGGCCGAAATGCAAACCATCATGCAACGGCTGAAAAGCCAGTACCCGGATACGGATACCAGCGGGATCCGTGTTTCGGCCATGCAAGACGAGCCGGTGCGCGACATTCGTCCCGCGCTGATGCTGCTGGTGTGCGCGGTGGGGTTCGTGCTGCTGATTGCCTGCGTCAACGTTGCCAATCTGCTGCTCGCCAAATCGGCTTCGCGCAGCCGGGAGATTGCCATTCGCGCCGCGCTGGGCGCGCGGCAGTGGCGCATCGTCCGCCAGTTGCTTACCGAGAGCCTGTTGCTGTCGTTCGCGGGCGGCGCGGTGGGGTTGTTGCTGGCGGAGGGCGGGCTGCGCCTGCTGCATGTGATTCTGCCGCCGCAGGGCGGGCTGGGCGAGCTTCCGCGGATGAACGAAATCGGTTTGCATCCGGTGGTGGTGGGCTTCACATTGCTGGTCTGCTGCGTTACCGGGGTGATCTTCGGCCTGGCGCCGGCCCTCCAGATTGCCAACACCAGCGTGAGCGAAACCCTGAAAGAGGGTTCGCGCGGCAGCACCAGCGCCCGTCGCGGCCGCTTCGTCAGCGCCGCGCTGGTGGTTTCGGAAATCGGACTCTCTTTGCTGCTGCTGGTCGGAGCCGGGTTGCTGGTTCGAAGTTTTGCCCGGCTGATCACCGAACCAATCGGCTTTCGTCCCGAGCACCTACTGACCATGCAGGTCTGGCTGCCGGCGGCGCACTATCCCGATGGCAGGCCGCTGGTTAATTTCTACCGCGAGGCGCTGGAACGGGTTCGTTCGGTTCCGGGAGCGGAATCGGCCACCGCTGCCAATTTTCTGCCGATGAGCGGGTGGTTTGATTTATGCGATTTCGATATTCAGGGACGTGCGGCGCCACCGCCCGGCAAGGAATTTACCAGCCACTACACGGTGGTCGATTCGCAATACATTCGGACCATGGGGTTGACGCTGAAAGAGGGCCGGGATTTTTCGTCGGCGGACGGACCCGATACCGAAGGCGTGGCGATCGTCAACGAATCCTTGGCGCGGCAGTATTGGCCGCAGCAAGACCCCATCGGTCAGGAAATTCGCGTCCATATGGCGCAGTCCGGGGCGCCGTGGAAGCCGCAACCGCGCAACACCTGGTTGCGGGTGGTCGGGGTGGTGGGCGATATCCGCGATTGGTCGTGGAACCAGCAACTTCCGGATGAAATGTATCTTCCGTATACGCAGAATCCATCGCGGCTGATGCGGCTGGTGGTTCGCACCAACGCGGATCCTGGTGATATGACCAACGCGGTCCGGCTCACCTTGGTGGATCTTGACCCGAATCAACCAGTCACCGAAGTCAAAACGATGGATCAACTGGTGGACTCCGCTTTGGCCCGGCGCCGCCTGAGCATGATTCTGCTCGCGATTTTTGCCGGTTTCGCCACCCTGCTGGCGGGGATCGGAATCTACGGGGTGATGTCGTTTGCGGTGAGCCAACGCACCCACGAAATTGGAATACGCCTGGCGCTGGGGGCGCAGCCGCACAACGTGGTGAACATGATCGTCGGCGAGGGCATGTTGCTCTCGATGGTGGGCGTGCTGTTGGGGTTCATTGCCTCGGTGCTGAGCATGCGGACGATCCGCAGCTTGCTGTACGGCATCAGCGCTCTCGACCCGGTCACATTTTTTGGCGTGGCGGCCTTTCTGGCGGTGGTGGCGTTTGCGTCTTGTTATTTCCCAGCGCGGCGGGCCACCAAAGTGGATCCGATCCAGGCGATGCGTAGCGAGCACTGAAATTCGCGGGTGGTTAGCACCCGTGGGTGAATCCCGAGGAGATGTTCGGCCATGTTGAACCCTCAAAATCGAGTGCGCATTCTCGTCGCGGACGACCAGTCCGACATTCGCGAGGCGCTACGCCTGCTTTTCAAAGCGGAGGGCTATGAAACCGAGACGGTCGGCTCGCCCGCGGCCATGCTTTCGGCTTTGGAGACGCGCGAATTCGACGCCGCCCTCATCGACTTGAATTACGCGCGCGACACTACTTCCGGCCAGGAAGGGCTGGACCTACTCTCGAATATCCGCGCGAAGGACAGCACCCTGCCGATCGTGGTGATGACCGCGTGGGGCAGCCTGGAACTCGCGGTCGAAGCGATGCGCCGCGGCGCCAAGGATTTCATCCAGAAGCCCTGGGAGAACGCACGGCTGCTGTCGATCATAAAAAATCAAATCGAGCTGGCGCATGCGTTGCGCCGCAGCCAGCGCCTGGAAGCCGAAAATCGTCTACTGCGCGCCGACGGTCGACCGCCGATGATCGCCGATTCCCCGGCCATGCAGCCGGTGAAGGACATGATCGCGCGAGTCGGTCCGTCGGACGCCAACGTTTTGATCACCGGCGAGCACGGATCTGGCAAAGAAGTGGTGGCGCGAACGTTGCAGGCTCTCTCTCCACGCGTCGGCCGACCCTTCGTGACCGTCAATGCGGGCGGCCTGCCCGAGGGCGTTTTCGAAAGCGAGCTATTCGGCCATGTCAAGGGCGCATTCACGGATGCCCGCACCGATCGGGTGGGGCGATTCGAGCTAGCGGACGGCGGAACGCTGTTTCTGGATGAAATTGCCAACGTTCCCCTGAACCTGCAGGCCAAGCTGCTGCGCGTTTTGGAAATCGGCGAGCTCGAACGGGTGGGTTCCTCCGCTACGCGCCGGGTGAACGTGCGCATCCTCTCCGCGACCAACGCCGACGTGCAAGCCGAAGTAGCCGCCGGCCGCTTCCGCGAGGATCTTCTGTTTCGTTTGAACACCATTGAGATTCACTTGCCGCCACTGCGCCAGCGCAAAGAGGATATTCCTCTGCTAGCGTTGCATTTCTTGCGCCAGTCCGCACAGCGCTACCGCAAACAGCTACAGGGTTTTGATCCGGTGGCTTTGCAGTTGCTCCTCGATCATCCCTGGCCCGGGAACGTCCGCGAGCTCGATCATGCGGTGGAGCGCGCAGTGCTGCTTGCGGAGGGCGAGCAAGTGCGCGCCAGCGACCTCGGTTTGCGTCAGGTGCCGCAATCGGCCCACCGCCTGGAAGAGATGGGCCTGGAAGATGTGGAGCGGATCCTGATCCAGAAAGCTCTCTCGCGGTATGCCGGAAACGTCAGCCACGCGAGCAACGCGCTGGGCTTAAGCCGCAGCGCGCTCTATCGCCGTCTGCAAAAATACAGCCTTTGAAACATCTTCCCTACGAGCGACGCATCCTCTTGTTTTCTCTCGCAGCGGGCTTCGCAGGTACCGCCGTTGCGCTGATCCTGTTGTGGTTTGGGGGTTACTCGGCCCGGCTGGACTGGACCCTGACCATCCTGATCGTGACGCTATGGCTAAGCTTCGCGTTCAGCGCCCAGGGCCGGGTGGTGTTTCCGCTGCGCACCCTATCGAATTTGCTGGCGGCGCTGCGGGAGGGTGATTTCTCGATTCGCGCGCGCGGAGCGAACTACGATGACGCGCTGGGCGAGGTTCTGCGCGAGGTGAACGCGCTCGGCGAAACGCTCCGGCAGCAGCGTCTGGGAGCGATGGAAGCGACCGCGCTGTTGCGCAAGGTGATGGAGGAAATCGACGTCGCGGTGTTTGCGTTCGATGGGTCGGGGCGGCTGCGGCTGGTGGACCGCGCCGGAGAGCGGCTGCTCAATCAATCCTACGACGCGTTGCTGGGCCGCACCGCGATCGACCTTGGCTTGCAGGAGTGCCTGGAAACCGAAGGTCCACGCATTGCGCAGATGGCCTTCCCCGGAAAATCCGGCCGCTGGGAAATCCATCGCGGCAGTTTTCGTGAGGGCGGCCTGCCCCACCAATTGCTGGTGATCACCGACTTGAGCGATGCGCTGCGGGAAGAAGAGCGCAAGGCCTGGCAGCGGCTGATTCGGGTGATGGGCCACGAGCTGAACAACTCCCTCGCGCCGATGAAATCGATCGCCGAAAATCTGGGTTCGATGTTGCGCCGGCCGCAGCGCCCGCAAGATTGGGAAGAAGATATGCGCAGCGGACTAGGGATCATCGCGGCACGCACCGATGGCCTGGCGCGTTTCATGAACGCGTACGCGCGGCTGGCCAAGCTTCCTCCGCCGGTGATGGGGCCAGTGGTGGTGAGTGAATGGATCCGGCGGGTGGTGACCCTGGAGGCGCGTGCGGAGGTTCATCTGGTCGCGGGGCCGGAGCTTCAGATTCAGGCCGACGCGGACCAGCTCGACCAGCTCTTAATCAACGTCCTGCGAAATGCGGTGGATGCGGCGCTGGAAACCGGCGGCGGCGTCTACGTTGGCTGGCGCAGCGACGATCGCTTCGTCGAAGTGTGGGTACGCGACGAAGGTCCGGGAATTCCTAACCCCGGGAACCTCTTTGTGCCGTTTTTTACGACTAAGCCCGGGGGATCGGGGATTGGGTTGGTGCTGTGCCGGCAAATCGCGGAGGCGCACGGCGGCACGCTGGCGCTCGAGAATTTGGATAGCCCGCAAGGGTCTGAGGCTAAGCTGCGCCTGCCAGTTTGAGGGCGTAAATTACTTCAGGGAAACAGCGGTCACCTTAATTCGGCACGAAACACATTGACTGCGATAAAAATCATTCGGTTCTTTTGCTCGCCTGTTTTCTTAACTCGGCAGCTGGTGAGGGTTCACCTGACGCATCGAGGGGTAAGCCAGTTCGGCCGTGAAATACGGGGATTTTCGCGCCCCGCCGTCTGGCCCAAGATGGAAAGTCCTTGCTTCATGTTCTCTGAAGCGCCGACCCGATCACCGGCTTCGGCATATGGCCTTACCAAGCTGCATTAGATCCCACTGCATCCACTATTTCACGGGGACTCCATCGTGAAACTAGCCGGATGGCATCGAGCTCACATTGAGCCGTAAGTTCCGGGAAGCATTCTTCAATCCGATGGGCCGATGGGTGTGGCTTCCGGTAATTCCACCCCCCAGGCACTAAGAATCCCGTTGAATGTGCCTTTATATGGGTATCACAAGTCGATCAGAGGGCGGCGACGCGCTGCTGCAAAACGCTGGTGATTGCTTCGGGAGTATCCCCGGCCGCAAATCGGATTGGGGCGCCGAAGGTTACACGGATCTGGCCAGGGAGGGCGGTCTTTCTTCCGGCTTGGCGGAGTTCGAAGAGGCCGTCGATGCGCATCGGTACGACCGGAATTCCCAGGCGCGAAACTAGCAGGCCAACGCCTACGCGGAACGGGGCGATCTTTCCGTCCTGGGTGGTGGCACCCTCGGGAAACAGCAGAATGCTCGAGCCGGCGTCGGCCAGCTCGCCGGCGAACGCAAAACTCTGCCGGAAGCCGGTGCGCTGCGGCAACGAGAAGACGTTCATTAGGGCGGCGACCAGAACGTATTGAGTTTGCTGGTAAAGACGCCGGAAAATATTCGCGTCCGCGCCCGGATGACGCATCGATCGCAATCGCTCTCCGCCCATGGCGATGGCCATGCGCCGCCGGAAGCGTGCGGGAAGCGCGGGTAGCAAGATTCCCGCGTCGATCGGGGTCACGTGGTTGGAAATAAAAAGCGCAGGGCCGACCAGGTCGCTTAGATTTCCTGGTCCGATGGTGCGCGGCCAGCCCAAAATCAGCGCGGCGGGGCACATCAGAAGATAGTAGGCCGCTTCACGGATCCATGGCACCGGCCAGCGGCGCGGCCAGCGTGGAAAGGGATATGCAACCGTGGCAGTGGCCGGCTGGCGCAGCAGCGCTTCCAGTTCGCCGACGGTGGTCGCCTCGGCCACGCTCGATTCGTTCAGATCCACCTGATAGCGATCCTCCAGAATGCTGAGCAGCTCGACGCGGTCGAGCGAAGAGAGATTCAAATCCGCACCGAGATGTGCCTGCGAGGAAATTGGCGCGCCAGCAGCGTGGGTCCGCCGGGCCATCCATTGGGCGAGCACGTCGCTCGGCCCGCGGTCCGCGGCGCTTACCGGCTTATGCGCGATTTGCGCTTCGACCGCCGCGCGAATCTGGGGGAGCCGCGGCTTTTGCGTCGGCGTGCGCGGGAAATCTTCGCCGTTCCACACCTGCCAGCGGCGGATTTGCTGGAATGAGGCGAGAGTTTGATTCGTCCTGTCGACTGCCGCAGCCGCGTTAGCAATTGGATTGCGAAGCAGCAGCACGGCGAAGGGCTCGGCGTTGCCGTCGCGGTCGATGCCGATTACAACGCAATCGCGTACCTCCGGCTGGCGCTTCAAGGCCGCCTCCAAGTCTTCGGGATAGATATTCATCCCCTCCGGCGTCACGATCACGTTCTTCCGGCGACCCTTAAAGAAGAGATTGCCCTCGGCATCCATTTCGCCGCGATCGCCGGTGCGAAACCATCCGTCCTCATCGGCCACGCGCTCCAGTGAATCGGTCTGCGAATATCCCGACGCGATGCTTTCCCCGCGGACCAGGATTTCGCCGTGGGCGCTAAGTTTCAGTTCGCGTCCGGGCAGAGTTTTTCCGATCGAGCCGCGGCCGGGATGAAATGGATGATTCAAGCTGACCATGGAAGTGGTCTCAGTCAGCCCGTAGCCCTGAATCACCGCGTAACCCACACGATTCCAGAATTCTTCAGCGCGCTGCGGCAACGCCGCACCGCCGGAAACGATGGCCCAAAACCTCCAACCGAATTGGCGATGAACCCAGCGGAAGATCCACCAGCGCATTAAGTAACGGCTATGCTCGGACGCGCCGTATTGGTGGCGGAAGGCTTCCAGCTTTCCCGCGGATTCCAGATCGCGCTCGACTTTGTCGCGCAGGGATTCGATGATCCGCGGGACGGTGGCCAGCACGTTGATCTTCTCCCGGCGAATGGTTTGCACCACGTCGCCCGGGCGCAGGGAATCGAGAAACACCGCGGTAGCGCCCAGGATCTGCGCAATAAAAATGCCCAGCATCTGCCCGAACACGTGGCTCAACGGCAGCAAATTCAAAATGCGTAAAGGATGGATCCAGCGCTCGTAGCGCCGGTAGTTCTGAAATCCCGCTTCGATCGGTTCCAGGTTTGCGAGCAGGTTTCCATGGGTTAAAACGACGCCGCGCGGCTCCGCGGTTGTTCCCGACGTGAATACGATTTCGACCACATCGGTTCGCCGGAACGCCCGGGCGCCAAGCAGTCCCGCGCCGGGGATGGGGGGCAACGCCGGCAAATCTTCAAAGCGCATCGACGCCACGCCGGGCACGACCTCACCGGTTGGTTGGCAGGAAAGCACCAGCCGTGCATCGGTTTTCTGGGCCACTCGCGCCGCAAATTCCGGTGTGGCGATCGCATCCATGGGAACCGCCGCCACTCCGCGTGCCATGCAACCGAGAAAGGCAGCCACCCATTGGCCCGAATTTTCTCCCCACAGCACCACGCGGCTGCCGGGCTCGATCTTTCGGCGTTCGAGTTCGGCGGCAAATTTCCGCGCTGTGTCGATCAACTGGGTATAGGTCCAGCGCTCCATGCGATAGCCGCGGCGCCAGGCGATCGCAATATCGGAGGCGGAACGCGACTCCGGCTGAAAGTATTCGAGCACTGATTGACGCGGCATCGCCTTCGAGTGTCCCTCATCCGGCGCGGGATTTAAAATATTTGTAACCGGCGGGGGAGTGACCAGGCGAGAATGCCGCAGCCCCGCGATAGACAAAACCAGGCCAAGTCAAAAACGCAGAGAACCCAGGTGTGAAATCGACACCTGGGGCATCCACTTCGCCTCGCTCAGCGCCCCATGGTTGAGGGAATCTACACCCGACGATGATGCAGCGCAAAAAAAAAGCGCCGAGCATTAAGCGCGGCGCCGGAAACTTAGAGTTTGTGCAGTTACTGCTGGGGTGACGGCTGCGGTGGCGCCTGGTTAGCCACGTCGTTATCTTTCGGAGGCGCGTTCGCTGGCGCAGTCGCCTGCGGAGCCGGATCGGTCGAACCTGTTGCGGTGGTCGGCGCGGCGGCGGGCGGGTCTCCAGCGGGCGTCGAAGGCGCCGCTGACGACGTCGGATTCGTGCCTGCTGGCGGGGTTGCCGCGGGCGTTGTCGGTGCTGGCGGTGGCACGGCATCGGGCGGAGTGTAACGGGTGAGGTAAGGCATAAACGGCGTCACCTCAAACGGCATCTTTTCCCGCGCCGACAGCAGTGCAACCGGCTTGGCCTTTAGCAATTCGACTCGATCCGAGTAGGGATCCAGTTTCAGGCGAGCGCCGAGCGGGAGGGCGGCAATCTGATCCAGCTTGGTCGGTTGAATCTTAGGAGCAGAACTCTGGATCGGGCTGATCCCCAGTGGGACGCTGTGGCCCAACCTCGGGCTGATCAAAGCGGTCAGGCTCTTCGACGATTCGTCGAGCTGCTTCATGAAAAGCCCGGCGCTTTGCAGCTTGTCCTTGTAAATCGAATTCTTGAGGAACACCACCGCTCGTTTGTTGGCGTCCTCGAGGTCCGCCTGGCTCTCGTTGAAAGAAAAGTGGCGCATCGCTTCGACCGTGGGAACGATGGTCTCGTCGTTGAAGCCCCAGCGATCGGTGTCATTCTTGAGCTTCATCAGGTCAGCCAAGTCCTGGGCCAGCATCACCGCCAGGCTGGCTTCGTCGGGCAGAGTGTCGAGCAGGCCGCGGCTCAGAACGATGGTGTGGCCGATAGTGAAAGACTCAAGGGTAGAGGTCAGCAAGGTACGGCAATGAACCTCGGGCTCGATATCGAGGTTGTTGCCTACCTCAATGTTGTTCACCACCGCTTCCATCACTTTATCCATGTCGTTATGCGGCGCCACCAAGCCCGAGCGCTGCAGGCGCTCCAGGACGTTATTCTCAGCCTGTTGTTGCCACTCGCGTTCCGCTTCGATTGGACCCGGATCCGACGAACCGGTGGCGGTGTCCTGCACGCCAGCGCTTTCCACCTTCATCTCGGTAAAGTCGGTCTCGCGGCCCGCGTTCTTCATGTTGTAGCCCCACAGGCGGGTCTGCGCGCGGAATTTGGTGTGAGTGCCGTTGGCGCCGTATGGATCGGTTTGCTGGGTGAAGATGTAGGACGGCAGCCAAACTTTTGGCAGTGAATTCACTCTCCAGCTATCGAAATGGATGGCGCGATCGGTCATCCCGGCGGTGTCAGCGTAAATGCCATTGAAGCGGACGATGGTGTAGTCCTGATCTTCGGCCCAGATACGTCCCTTGAAGCGGCCACGGACTTTGCGGTCTTTGCCGATGGGCACCACGTCGAAAACCAGGCAGCGCACTTCGCCGAGGAATTCACGGCGGATGTAATCAAAGCGGTAGTCCTGGCGGTTGAATCCCTTGGTGTCGATGTAGATCATCTGCAGGAAGCCTTCCGGGACCCATCCCGGGCTGAACAGGTCGTCCACCCGCCCGATGGGATTGAGGGTTTCCTTCATGGTGCGGCGCTTGGAGATCATCGAGTTGTCGACGATGCCCTTGGCCAGATTGGCTTGGCCGATAAAGTAGTGGTCGCGGAAAGGCGTGGTGCCGACCACATCGTCCGGCCTCATCTCCTGAATGTAGGTTTCAATCAGAGGGGTGTAGCGGCGGATGGTGGTAACTTCAAAACGTTCGCGTGCAATGATCCGATTCACCGCGTCAGTCATCGAAGCCGGAGCCTGAGTTTGGGGCGTCGCAGACGCTTGGCCCTGTGCCAGCAAGAGCCCTGGCATCGACGCGGCCACGGCCGCAAGCAATACGAATCTCTTACTTATCCCCATAACATCCCCCTTCGCACGCTTGCCGGACCGATTACGCGGCCTCAGAAGGCGAGTTCAAATAGAATATGGACGACCGCCTGAGAATCCACCGGCTGTCCGTCCGCTGTCTTTGCTGGCTTGAAACGGATCATGCGTGCCGCCGCCATCGCGGATTCGTCCAGGCCGTGCCCCAGCCCCTTGACGACCCGCTCGACCTGCACTTGACCCGATGCGGTGAACGTTACCGCAATTAGAACGTCACCCTCAATCTTTAAGTTTTTCGCCTCGTCGGTATAGGCGGGACGTGGCTTGTAGGTGATTTCCACCTGGGTCGCCACCGGAGAAGCAATCGTCTGTTGGGCTTTGGGTGTCGGCGCGGCGGCCACTTGCGTGAAGCCGCTCGATTCCACTACTTTCTTGCCCCCACCGCCGCCGCCCACTGCGCCGGTTCCTACGCCGTTTCCAAATCCGCCACTGGAAACAACTCCACGCGCTCCCTTCGTTCCGCCGGTGCCGTTACCATATCCGGGCCCGGGAGGTAGATCAAACGAACCCAGATGGTTGATGTTCGCTGCGTGGCCGGAATTGCCGTTTGCCGACACCGGCACGCCGTTCGGATCGCCGAATCCACCGGTTTGCACCAGCTCGCGCGGCTTCTTCAAAGTGGGGATCGCGGAACTGCCGGTGCCCACATTTCCGGGCGTCAGCGTCGGCGGCATCACCTTAGCTACTTCCGGCGCGTCGGGAGTTGCGGTGTTCTTTTTCGCCGTAGCCGGCTTAGCGACCGGAGACGTAAATACCGGGGTCTGAATGCGCGGCTTTGGCGGCACTACGATTTCGGGCTTGGGAATTTCCTTCACCACTTCCTTGGGAACCACTTTCGCGCGCTCTACCGGCTTCGGAGGCTGCGGTTTAAACGGTGTGACCGGGGGCGCCGCAATCGGCATGCTCCAATACTTGGTCACCAGCGTCATTTTGTCGGGAATCAAAAGGGGAATTACGATCAACAGCAACAGCACTACCATCTCGATCAGGAAGCCAGCGCCAAAGCGTCCAAGCCGGGATTCCCCCTCTGGCAACATGTGGAACGGAGCTGGATCGCTGCCCATGGTCATACTGCTACGGGTGGGCGTCGACGGGCGGAACGAGGAGGCGCCGTTTCCGGCCGGGCGCGGAGGATCTTGTCTCAAAAGTGAGAACGGGGTTGAGCTGACTCGCGAATCCATGTTTTCTCCCAAAATCTTTCCGGGCCTCCTGGCGTATTCGCGGGCAATCGCCTACCGTCCAGAAGTACCCGAATGTGAAGTTGGAGTGAATAGACCCGAGGTACTATTCTACCCCCAAGTTGTTGAAACCGTTAACGCAATCAAGTTGAGATGGCTATAGTACCATACCTTGATCCCAGCGCACATGTCCGCGTGCCCAATCGAACACACACTACCGGCAGAAGCCCCAAAGGGAAAGCTGCAGATACTAAGAGCAAGTGGTATGCCAATGACTCACGGTCTAGGTACAGGACCAAGTGCGTCGAAATCGGGCTTACCGACATTACCCGTCACTTCGCTGCGGCCTGCCTGCTATGGGAAACAGGGGGCCGAGCAACCGATCCCAGGAGTGAGGCCGCGCAGGCCGGGGGTGGATTCTGGTGCGATCTGAACGGGCCCTGAGTCTATCTGAACCACATAGATACGAGGCACCTAATCCCCTAGGAGTTGCATGGCTTCGGGAGCCGAAAAGCATAAGGATGGGGGTCTGGAAACCGGTGGCGCGGAGACCCTAGATTCCCTGATTTCGGTGGCCAGTTGGGCAGGGGGGATGCTTGGGCCAAGGGCCCTGTGGAAAACTCTTGCCACTTTATTGCACATTTTAGCACCCAGGGTTCTCACGAGTTTCCCTCAATTCCAGTGGCACGCTGGGGCACAAAAAAGGGCACGGCCTGAACTACAGCCGTGCCCTGGACCGGCTACCAATCCTGCTTGGTGGTTACTCCTGCGGTTCGACCACCACGAAGCGCGTCGTCCCGCCGCGGTTGATCAGCAGCAATACGGATTGCTTACCGGCGGACTCCATCGCCCGGCGGTACTCTTCAACGTTGTTTACCTGCTTGTGGTTCACTTCCTGAATGATGTCACCACGATCCAAGCCGGCTGCTGCCGCCGCGCTCGAACCATCCGCCGAAGTAATCACTACCCCCTTGGTGGACGGTGGAACATTCAATTCGCCGGCCAGGTCGGGAGTGAGAGTTTGCACCTCGAGCCCTCCGAGCACGGCAGTGCCTTTTTCGGCGGCTTCGGCTTGGCCCAGTTTTTCGGGCATTTCACCGAGGGTGGCCTTGAAGTCGAGCGGTTTGCCGTCACGGAAAATCTTGAGATTAACCTGCGAGCCCGGAGCCAACGATGCGACTTTAACCTGCAAAGCATTCACCGCGTCGACTGAGTGCCCATCGATTTCCTGGACCACGTCTCCGCGCTTGAGTCCGGCCTTTTCGGCAGGCCCGCCGGATGTGACGTCCTCGATAAGCGCGCCGCCACCCTGTTTCAGGCCAAACTGCGCAGCCAATTCAGGGGAGAGGTCGCCGATCGTGATACCCAGATAGCCGCGCACCACGTGGCCGTGGGTGACGATCTGGTCCATCACCGAGTGAGCGAGGTCCACCGGAATGGCAAACCCTACGCCCTGATTTCCGCCCCCACCGTTGGTGAGAATAGCGGTATTGATGCCGACCAGATTTCCGTGGACGTCCAGAAGCGCGCCGCCGGAATTGCCGGGATTAATCGCCGCGTCGGTCTGAATGAAATCTTCGATTCCGCCGCGCTCGATGGCCAGGTTGCCACGGCCCATGGCGCTCACGATGCCCATGGTAGCGGTCTCGCCGACGTCAAAGGGATTGCCGATGGCGAAGACCACGTCGCCCACTTGCAGGCGTGAAGAATCGCCCAAGGTGATGGCGGGCAAATTGTGTGCATCGATCTTGAGTACCGCCAGATCGGTTCGCGGATCGGCGCCGACGATCTTGGCGGGAAATTCGCGCTTGTCGTTCAGATAGACGCGGACGTCGGTGGCGCCGTCGATGACGTGGTTGTTGGTGAGGATGTAGCCTTCACCGTTCACGATTACGCCGGAGCCCAGGCTGTGCTCGTGCTGATCCTGGGGCTGCTGCATGTGTGGATTCTGTCCGAAAAACTGGCGGAACATAGGATCCTGCATGAAAGGCGACATCGCGCCTTCCTGGTCCGAAGCCTTCACCAGTTTCGACGACTTGATGTTGACCACCGCCGGCAATGCCGGCTTGATGACCGAAGAGAATCCGTTGGCAAAACTACCGAGATTGACTGGAGCGATGTCTTTCGCGACGGTTACCGGGACCTTTTCAGCTCCGAGGACACTCCGTTCGCTCCACGATTTAACCCCCAGGCCGAACGCCATACCCCCAACCAAAGCCACCGCGAGGGCCACCGCTAATACCCGGCGATTGACTTGAACGACACTACTCATTGTTGTCTCTCCTTTTTCGATGGGCTACCCGACGGCTGTCGGCCCGCACGGACAGGACTACGCCTCACATGTTGCGGCGTGAAAACCGAATCGCGCTGACGCCGCTTCGGCTGGTGCTACTCTGCAGCCTTAGACGCTGAATTCACCAGCGTAAGGTGCAAATATCTTCGAGGTGTGCTGCCACTGTTGCCGCGCTGTACTTGCCTCACTCATAAGATGCAGACGAACCGAGTTGAGTTGGGTGAGCAGCATATTCCAAAATCCACATTTTTTATACTAGAAGAAAATTCGTGGTTCACAATGAACACCCGGCAACATCCTGATTTCTAACTGATTAATCGCGCGATGAAAAAGGCCGCGGCGGCGGCCAGTCCGCCGACCAGGACGGTCTGCAATCCTCCGCGTCCGGGGGCCACCCCAGTATAGCGCCCTTTGATGTAGCCAAAAACAAACAGCGCCAGGATGGTCACGGCCACCGAGACGAATAAGGCCGGGCGAGTATGAGTTCATGCAGATATACGGCGCCAAGGGGATCAGTCCGCCGACGACGTAGGATCCGGCGATGGTGGCGGCACTGCGGCCGGCGCGCGCCGGGTCCGGTTCCTCCAGGCCCAGTTCAAAGCGCATCATGAACTCGACCCATTGATTTTTGTCCGAACAGATCGCGGACACCACCGGAGCGAGTTGCTGTTCGGATAGGCCGTAGCCGCGAAACACTTTGGCTACTTCCTCTTCCTCCATGTGGGGAATTTCCTCGGTCTCGCGGAGCTCGCGGATTTTTTCGGAGGCGTAGTGTTCGGCATCGGTGCGCGCCGCGAGGTAACCGCCCAATCCCATAGCGATCGAGCCGGCCGCGATTTCGGCGAGGCCGGCAGTGACGATGACGCCGCTCGCGGCCACCGCGCCGGTGAGCCCGGCAGCCAGCGCAAACGGAACGGTGAGACCGTCGGCCATCCCGATGACGATATCGCGGACGGTGGCGCTGGCGGTGAAGTGGGTTTCCTGGTGATGGTGATGATCGTGGTGATGATCGGCGGTGACCATTTCATTTCCCTCGAAGGCCTGCCGGAAATCAAACCGGGTTCCTCTCCGGCGGCCGCGCGAGTATAATTATGGGGCAAGACCTAGGTAAGGAGAAAATCATTATGACATCACCGACAGCAGGAGCAGCGCCGCAAGGGACTTTCGTAGTACCGGCGTTACCGTATTCATTCGACGCACTGGAACCATATATCGACGCCAAGACAATGGAAATCCATCACGACAAGCATCACGGCGCATACGTCACCAATTTGAACAAGGCTCTGGATGGCCACGCCGATTTGCAGAAGCTTTCCATCGAGGAACTGGTCGCTCATTTGGACCGCGTGCCGGAGAACATTCGGACCGCCGTCCGTAACAACGGTGGCGGGCACCTGAATCACTCGATGTTCTGGAAGATCATGAAGAAGGGCGGAGGGGGAGAACCGACAGGCGCAGTGGCCGATGCGATCAAAGCGGCTTTCGGGAGCTTCGCCGATTTCAAGACCAAGGTGAACCAGGCGGCCACGACGCGATTCGGATCCGGATGGGCCTGGGTTCTGTTTCGCAACGGCAAGCTGGTGATTGAGTCTACCGCCAATCAGGACAACCCGATCAGTGACGGCGGGAAGGCCTTGCTGGGAGTGGACGTGTGGGAACACGCCTACTACCTGAAGTATCAGAATCGGCGCCCGGACTACTTGGAAGCTTGGTGGAATGTGGTGAACTGGGATCAGATCACCGAAAATTTCCATCACGCGCAAAAGTAGGCCGGCGAAAACCAGTTCGATAGGGTTTGAAAATCCGTCCCGAAACCTTCGGGACGGGTTTTTTTTGGCTAGTGCGCCCAGATTTTGTCGGGATCGGTTTCGTAGGGATACACATGGACCATCCAGCCGAAAACCACGGCGTGCCAGCGTCCGTCCGCTTGTTTGCAGGCCTCTTCGGTGGTGATCGAGCCGCGGAGGCCGAACTTGGTCATATCGGCCCGCCACCCTTCGCCTTTCGGCGGCAAGCAGAGGTTCACGTGTTGATGCCACTCGGTGACGCTGAGCGGCACCCGTTCGTCGAGCTGGGCTTCACTGAAGCGCCTGGGCGCGGTGTACATCGCGCCTTCCAGCTCGTAACCGTCGGGGGTCTTCTTGTAGAGCAGCGAAGTGGGATGCTCGGGATCGAATTTGAGCGCCGCTTCAAATGCGTAGTGGTAATTCGTAAAGTGGTAGTGCTCCTGGGGGATATTGGGCAAGAAGATGTGAAATCCGTTCTGGAGCGCTACGTGGTAGTCCTTAAACTTTTCGATGGCCGGGCGCAGCGCGGCCAAAATCTCGTCAGCGCGCTTTTGGTCCGCAGCATTGGGCGGGCGCGGCGTGGTCATGAACATATGGCCGTTCATTTCCATGTGCATGTCGGACATGGCGGAATTGGCCTGAGCCGCCGCAGGGGACGGATCGGAGGGGTTTGGCGCACCGGACATGTCCATACCCGGCATCTCGGACGGCTTCTGGCTCTGTTGCGGGCTGTTGGGGGCCGCGCTTTGCTGCCGCGCGAACGTGAACGCGCTGATTGTGCCGAAGCAGAGCAAGGCGGCGATGGCGAGCGGGAAGCGGAATCGGGCGATCATCGGCAATTGCTCCTCGATGCTATCTGTCGGCGTTATTTCTGACTGCTACCTGATATAACGCGCAGCCAGGGAATAAGTTTCATCGGGGCCGGTCCGGCGGGGTTATCTGTAGTCGGCACACGCACTTTCAAAGCGGTTGCAGTCTGGAAAGCGACGTCTTAAGGTATTCATTGAGACTAAGTCCAGGTCTTAGAAACGGAGTAGTTGTGCCGAGACAAATTCGCATCGTGCAGTACGGCGTTGGGCCCATCGGCGCCTCCATCCTGCGCCTGGTGCGCAAGAAGAAGTCCGTGCAGATTGTTGGCGCGATTGACCGCGATCCCGCGAAGGTGGGTAAAGATCTAGGCGAAGTGGTGGGTGCGCATGACGCGCCGTGGGGAGTGAAGGTGTCCGCGGACGCGGCGAAGACCCTGGCAGGATCGGTGGACGTGGTGTTGCATTCCACTTCATCGTACCTAAAAGATGTGGTCGAGCAATTGTTGGCCTGCGTGAACGCCGGCTCTTGCGTGATCTCCACTTGTGAAGAACTGGCCTACCCGTTTCGCAAGTCTCCGCCGCTGGCCGATAAGCTGGACAAAGCGGCCAAGCGCGAAGGCGTGGCACTGGTGGGCATCGGCGTAAACCCGGGTTTCGTGATGGATAAGCTGGTGCTGACGCTGGCGGCGATTTCGCAACGCGTGGATTCGGTGCGGGTGCAGCGGATCGTGGACGCCTCGCGGCGGCGTGAACCGCTGCAAAGAAAGATCGGCGCGGGCATGACTGTAGAAGAATTTGCCGAGAAGACTGCCGCGGGGGTGATCAAGCATCACGGTTTGCCGGAATCGGTGGCCATGGTCGCGGACGGACTGGGAATTCCGGTGGACACCATTACCGAGACGATCGAGCCGATGATCGCACCGGAAAATATCACCACGGAATTTTTGGAAGTGGCGGCGGGACGGGTGACCGGCGTCCACCAAATCGCGCGAGGATTCTCGCTGGGCCGGGAAAAGATCATTCTGGAGTTGAAGATGTACGTGGGCGCGAAAGATCCGGCGGACACGATCGAGTTGGTCGGGGAGCCCCACGTTTCGATGGTCATTCCGGGCGGAACGCACGGGGACATCGCCACCGCGGCGGTGGTGGTCAACGCAATACCCCTGATCGTCGCGGCCAACGCCGGGTTGGTCACTTCTCGGGATTTGCCGCTGAGCTTCTTCTCGTCGGAAACTTCCCCGGACTAAACCGGACAGTTTCGATGACCGGTGCGAAATCCGGCCGAGCGACGCGCTGCTTGTCGTAAAGTTGCTGCGGCTAAGCCTTGTAAAATCATCGTGGTAAGCGAGAACCGCAAAAATTGCTTTTGATTCGGCATTCTTTGGGGGATGCTGTACGGACCGGCGAGAGGCCGGTTGGAGCGCGTCGGCAGACAGGGGTGAGCGCGAGCCGAGCGACTGGCTGACAAACCCTAGCACCGTGGCCCCAGAATCACCCGCTGCGTCCCATTAAAATTTATGGCTTGGTTTAAACGCGAAAAAAAACCGATAGAGAACCCGACGCCGACGGATGAACGGCGGGTGCGCACCGAAGGTCTATGGACCAAGTGCGAAGCTTGCCGCTCGATTATCTGGAAAAAAGATCTGGATGCGAACTGGGAGGTCTGCCCGAAATGTAACTTCCATTTCCGGATGCGCGCTAAGCGCCGGCTGGAGTTGCTGCTCGACGAGGGCGATTGGCTGGAACACGACGCGGAACTGGTTTCCACCGACCCGTTGGGCTTCACCGACACCAAGCCCTACAAACAACGCATCCATGACGCTCGCAAGAAGTTGGGCGTCAACGACGCCGTCCTCACCGCGGAAGGTAAACTGGACGGCCGCCCGGTAATTTGTTGTTCGATGGAATTCAAGTTTATCGGCGGATCGATGGGAGCGGTGGTGGGCGAGAAGGTGACCCGCGCGGTAGAGCTGGCGTTGGCCAAAAAATGCCCCATCATTATCGTTTCGGCTTCGGGCGGCGCGCGCATGATGGAGGGAACGGTCAGCCTGATGCAACTCGCGAAGGTGGCCGCGGCGCTGGCCCGCCTGGACGATGCGCGGGTGCCGTTTATTTCGCTGCTCACCGATCCCACCACCGGCGGGGTGACCGCGAGCTACGCGATGCTCGGCGATCTGAATATCGCCGAGCCGGGTGCTTTGATCGGATTTGCCGGGCCGCGAGTGATCGAGCAGACCATTCGCCAGAAATTGCCGGAAGGATTTCAGACCTCGGAATTTCTCCTCGAACATGGATTTCTGGATGCGGTGGTTCCTCGCACCGAATTGAAAGGCTACATTTCCAAGGCCCTCACATTTTTCCAGAATTGAAATGACCTACGATGAAGCGGTACGGCGCTTATTCCAACTAGGAAAAGAGCTGGCATCGCCGCAGCAGGGCCGGGTCCAGAAATTCGATCTGGAAAACATCCGGGTACTTTCCGAGTCTTTGGGCAATCCTCAATTGGCAAGCCCTTGCGCGCACGTCGCCGGCACCAATGGCAAGGGTTCCACCGCGGCCATGCTGGAATCGATTCTTCGCGCTTCCGGCCGCCGTACCGGGCTGTACACCTCACCGCATCTGGAACGAATTAACGAGCGGATACGCATCGCGGGAGAGCCGATCGGCGACGGGGAATTTGCCGCGGCGTTTGGGCGGGTGCAAACGGCCATCGAAGCCGGCCTGGCGAGCGCAAAGTTGCGCGCCCATCCCACTTTTTTTGAAGTGATGACGGCGATGGCATTTGTGGCCTTCGCGGAAGCGGGCGTGGATTTCGCAGTGTACGAAACGGGCATGGGCGGGCGCCTGGATGCGACCAATATCGTCGATCCGGAAGTGATCCTGATCACCCAAATCGATTTCGATCATGAGACTTTTCTAGGGCATTCGCTCGAACAAATCGCATCCGAAAAGGCCGGGATCATCAAGGCCGGTAAAACGGTGGTGAGTTCCTGCGAGCGTCTGGAAGCCCGTGGGGTAATCGCCGCCAAATGCTCGGCGGTGGGCGCGCGGCTGGTGGAAATCGACTCCGCGTGGCAGATCCGGAAATTGGATTCCGACCGCGGATTCTATCGCGCGGTAATTTCCTCCGCGGATCCCAGCGATTCGCACGATGAACTGGTGCTGCAGTTACCGCTCGCCGGGCGCTTCCAAGTTCGCAATGGAATGGCGGCCGCGGCGGCGGCGAAAATTCTCGGCGCGACATTTTCCATTGACGCTGGATCGATGGCCCGCGGAATCGCCACGGTGCGGTGGCCCGGACGGCTGGAACGTTTGGGGGAGCGCCCGGCGATATTTCTGGATGGAACCCACAATCCAGCGGGTGCGCGGGAGCTGTTGCGGTTCTGGGAACAGAATTTTGCCGCCCAGCGTATCTACCTGGTGTACGGCTCGGTGCGTGATAAGGCTGTGGACGAAATTGCCGGACTGCTCTTCCCGCGCGCGCACACGGTGATTTTGACTGAGCCGCGGCAGCCACGCGCCATTTCGGTGGCGCTGTTGGCGGAGATCACCTCGGGTCTCGCGCCGCGACGGGAGATGGTGCGCGATCCGGTGCAAGCGCTGGAACGCGCGCTGCACTTGGCCACGCCGCAGGACGCGGTATTTGTCAGCGGTTCGCTGTATCTGGTGGGTGACATTCGTGCCGCAGCGATGCAACTGGCGCGGGCGGCGCGATTCATCGCCTCGCAGCTGCGGAGCTCGTGACCGCCGGCGCCTGGACGCGAGCGGCCCGAGCTGAATTCTTCAGAAATAAGTCGAACTTCAATTGTCTTCGCTGCGTATCTCCGGATGAACGACATCACCGCGTAGGCAGTGGTTGTCCGGCGCGTGCGGGTGTCCTTTTTCGCGACGAATTCTCATTAGCGAACAGTAGCGTTTTTGAAACGAAAGTCGCCAAAAAAAACCAGATATACGATATCCAGATTGGTTCTTGCGCGTCTATCTACGCAAGGGCAGTTGCAGATGGGGAGGGTGTGATGACCCGCGACGAACGATGTGAAAAACTCGAGTCGTTCGGCAATGCCCCGCTTTTGCTCTCCGCCGCGCTCAAGCAGCTTCCCAAAAAGATGTGGCTCTACAAGCCCAGCCCGGAAAAATGGAGCATTCACGATGTGATTTTGCATCTCGCCGATAGCGAGGCTACCGCGTACATTTGCTGCCGGCGGCTGATTGCGGAGCCTGGCTCGCCGGTGCTCAACTTCGATCCGGCGCTTTGGGCCGGCACACTCGGCTACTTCCACCAGAGCACCAAGGAAGCGCTGGAAATTATCCGGCGGCTGCGGCGGATGACCTACTCCGTGCTGAAAGGGTTGCCGGAACAGGTGTGGTTTCATACCGTCGAAGATCCGCGCGACGGAAGAGTGAGCTTGGAAAAGTTCCTGGAGATTCAAGAGCAGCATATTCCCCACCACATCAAACAGATGAAGCGGAACCACGCGGCGTGGTTGCGGCTGCACCCCCCTCGCAAGCCAGCCACCCGGCCTCAGTCGCGCGCGTCAGTGTCGAGCGATGTGCCCTCGACTCCGAGCGGGGTGGTGATGTTGATGAACTCCTGATAATCCTCGGTTTAAAGCTTCCATTCGGTGTTGGTCGTGAGCCCCGGCGCGGGTTTCGCGATTATTCCAATTCCACTTCTGGTTGCGGTAGGATGGGGTCATATGGGTGAAAATCCCAAACGCATGGATGGCCACGGGACTGCACGCGGTCTGCGTGTGGGTGTCCCTTATCGCATTGTAAAAGAAGAGCTTAGTGGTGAACGCCAGAAGTACGATCGGTACTTGAGAGCGATCGAAGCGGCCGGCGGCGTCCCGGTAGAAGTTTCGCTGCGGCTACCCGAGACGGAGCTGAACAGGTTGGCGGACTCGCTGGATGCGGTCGTTTTGACCGGCAGTCCGGCGGACGTGAATCCGGAATTGTATGGCCAGAAATTGCATCCGCTCGGTGCGGCGGCGGACCGCGATCGGGAGCGCACCGACTTCGCACTTCTGGCGCATGCGCTGCGGACGAACAAACCGCTGCTCGGAATCTGCTATGGGATACAGTCCATGAACGTGTTTCTGGGAGGCTCGCTCTTTCAGGACGTTGCCGACCAGATCGGCCCGGGGATCACCCACCCTTGGGAAAAATCCGCCGAAGGCGGGCCGGAGCCGATGCACGAAATCGCTATTGAGCCTGGATCGAAGATTGCGGCGCTGGCCGGAGCGAGAGAGGCTCGTGTGAATAGTTCGCACCACCAGTCGATCGATCGTCCCGGCCGCAATCTCCGGGTGGCGGCACGCTCGGCGGATGGAGTGGTGGAAGCGGTAGAATACACCGGCGATCACCCCTGGTTGGTGGGCGTGCAGTGGCATCCGGAGCGGATCGCCCAAGAGGGATTATCGAAGGGCCTGTTTCGCGAGTTGGTGGCAGCGGCGCGCGGGGCAGCGGCGCGAGCCTAGGTGGGCGATTTCGCACGCGGCGAACGGTATTTTCAAGAGGTTGACTTAGAAGTTGAACCCGGGTGGTGTAACCTCCGCCGTTAAGGGTGCGGATTTCTTCCAATTTCGTATTCATAGTTTTGGGGGCCTCATGATTTCACTGGCGGGTAAGGCGGCGCTGATCACGGGAGGTTCGCGCGGAATCGGCGCGGCCGCGGTGCGGCTCTTCGCTCGAGCGGGTGCCGACGTGGTTTTCAGCTATCGCCAGAATCGCGACGCCGCGGCGCAGGTGCAGGCCGAAGCGAGCCGCCATGGAACGAGAGTGGAGTCGCTGAAAGCGGATCTGGGCCGAGTGGCCGATGCGAAGAAGCTGGTGGAATTCGCGCAGGAGCGACTGGGGAGATTGGACATCCTGATTGCCAACGCCGGCATCTGGAACGAAGAAGCAAAGCCCATTCAGAAAATGAGCGAGCGCGATTGGGACCAAATGATGCGGGTGAACCTGAAAAGCGTTTATGGCGTGGTGCATCACACCGCACCGATCATGATCGCGCAAAAGTCCGGCCGGGTGATCGTGGTGAGCTCGACCGCGGGGCAGCGCGGCGAAGCGTTTCACACTCATTATGGGGCCAGCAAGGGCGCGGTAATCAGTTTTGTGAAGGGCCTATCGACGGAACTCGCGCCGCACAACATATTGGTGAATTGCGTGGCGCCGGGTTGGGTGGACACCGACATGTCGGCAAAGACGCTGAGCACCAAATCCGGGATGAAGGATGTGGTGGAGACAATCCCACTGGGGCGGGTGGCGTCGGCCGAAGAAATTGCCGGGCCGCTGCTTTTTGTGGCCTCGGATTTGTCGACGTTCATTACCGGTGAAGTGCTGAACGTTAACGGAGGTGCGGTACTGTGTGGCTGAAACGGCTGGCAATCGAAGCGGGCTTGGCGCTGGGTTTTGCGCTGGCGTTGACGTCGGCGCGGGTGAGCGTGGCCGGGGCGCAGGATACTGTGGTGCTGATGCCCGAGCAGAGCGCCGCGAAGGCCAAAGAAGTGATCGCGCAATCGATCGCGGCGATGGGTGGCCCCGCCTATGTGAACGTGCACGACACCACCTATGAGGGACGCCTGAGCCAGTTCGGCCATTCCGGAGAACTCAACGGATTCGAAAAGTTTCTGGACTTCGCAGTGCCCCCGGACAAAGACCGCCAGGAAAATTTGCCCAAGCGTAATCTGATCGAAGTTTTCAACGGCAAGGAAGGATGGCTCCTGGATCGCGGCGGGGTGCAGGAAGAGGGCGGAGATGCGATTGAGCGATTCGCCGAAGATCAGAAGAAGGATTTGGACAACGTACTTCGCAACCGCATCCACGAAAAGGACATGAGTTTTCATTACGCGGGACCCGACGTGGTGGACATGAAAGAAGTGGAGTGGGTGGAATTAACCGATAGCGATGACCGCACCATTCGCATCGCGTTTGCCAAGGGCACCCATTTGCCGGTTCGCAAGATCGTCACGGTGCGCGATCCACGGACCCGACTGCGCACCGAAGAAATCGAATACTATTCGAACTATCATCCGATCCAGGGAGTTACCACCCCGTTTCAAATCACCCGCGAGAGAAATGGGATCAAGATTTACCAGGTGTTTTTCGACAAGATCAGTTTCAATACCCATCCGGCCCCGGAACTCTTCACGAAACAGTCGCTCGATGAACGCTGGCAGAAGGTGGGAAAGAGCGAAATCAAGAAGGAAGAACGGCAAAAGGCCCGCGACAACGAAAAGAACTAACCGGGCGGTGCAGTCCGCCCGGTTGTACCTCGGTAGTAATTCCCATACAACGTGTGCGGTGGCTCTAGCGCCCGAGCCGTCGCGCGCACTCAAGAAAGTTGCGAGAATATTTCGGTAGCACGGATTTGCGGCTTGGTCGCCGGAATAGGAAAGGCGTCCGTGCAGTGGTTGATTGAGGCAAGTGAGAGGTATACTCGAAAGATGGCAACGGCGCACAGTAGCGAGCGGATGCACGGGACCACAGTGTTGTGCGTGCGCCGGGATAATAAAGTGGTGGTGGCGGCGGATGGGCAGGTAACCCTGGGAGACGCGATCGTCAAACATAGCGCGAAGAAAGTGCGGCGGCTATTCAACGACAAGATCCTGGCGGGATTTGCCGGTAGTACCGCCGACGCGCTGGCGCTTTTCACCCGCTTTGAAAACAAACTACAGGAATATCACGGAAATCTGGCGCGTGCGGCGGTGGAACTGGCCAAGGAATGGCGGACCGAGCGTTCGCTGCGGCATTTGGAAGCGCTGCTCGTGGTGGCGGACGCCAAAGGGACTTTCCTGCTGTCCGGCACCGGCGACGTGATCGAGCCGGACGACGGCATCTGCGCGATCGGCTCCGGCGGCTCGTACGCCTTGGCCTCGGCCCGCGCTCTGGCGAAGCATACCAAGTTGAGCGCCAAGGAAATTGCCCAGGAAGCGATGCGCATTTCCAGCGAGATCTGCATATATACCAACGCCAACTTCACCATCGAGGAACTGTAATGAAAGAGCGGAATAGCGCATGGTGATCTACTTATCCGGAGAATCGCAGGAAGCGCCAGTCGAGCCGCTTCCGTCGTTCGATGAACTGACCCCTCGAGAGATCGTTCTCGAGTTGGACAAATACATCGTCGGCCAGACCCCGGCCAAACGCGCGGTCGCGGTGGCGCTGCGCAACCGTGTGCGGCGGCAGAAACTTGCTCCTGAGTTGGCTGAAGATATTTTGCCGAAGAATATTCTGATGATTGGGCCCACCGGCGTGGGCAAGACCGAAATTGCGCGGCGGCTGGCGCGCCTGGCGGGCTGCCCATTTGTGAAGGTGGAAGCTTCGAAATATACCGAAGTGGGTTACGTGGGGCGGGACGTCGAGTCCATGGTGCGCGACTTGGTGGAAACCGGAATCGACATGATCCGCGAAGAGAAGCTGGATGAAGTGGCAGAGCGCGCCGAACAATCCGCGGAAGAGCGCTTACTGGACCTGCTGTTGCCAGCCACCCCGCCAAACACCGTGGCCAGCGATCCCGGAACGGACGTGCAACGCGGCGAATTGATGCAACGGACGCGCGAGAAACTGCGCGCGCAGCTACGGGAAGGAAAGCTGGACCAGCGGATGGTGGAAGTGGAAGTACGAGAGCGAGCCGCGCCGTCGTTTGAAATCGTCACCAACCAGGGCGTGGAAGAGATGGACATCAACATGAAGGACATGCTGTCCGGATTTTTCGGGCAACAGAAAAAGAAACGCAAGATGACCGTGGCGGAGGCCTTCGATTACCTGATTCAGGAAGAGGAGAACCGCCTGGTGGACATGGATCAGGTGACCCGGATCGCGGTCGATCGCGTGGAACAGATGGGCATCCTGTTCATCGACGAAATCGACAAAATCGCCGGCCGCGAGTCGGGCCATGGTCCGGACGTCTCCCGCGAGGGCGTGCAGCGCGACATTCTGCCGATCGTCGAAGGCACCACCGTGAATACCCGCTACGGGATGGTCCGCACCGATCACATTTTATTTATTGCCGCGGGCGCGTTTCATACCACCAAGCCTTCGGACTTGATTCCGGAATTGCAGGGGCGGTTTCCAATCCGAGTGGAGCTGAGCTCGCTGACCGAAGCGGATTTCATCCGCATCCTCACCGAGCCGAAAAACGCTTTGATCAAGCAATACATCGCGCTGCTGGATACTGAGGCGCTGAAGCTTTCCTTTACCGACGATGCGGTGGCCGCGGTGGCGCGGTTTGCGGCCCACGTGAACGAGCAGACCGAAAACATCGGCGCGCGGCGGCTGCATACTATTTTGGAAAAACTGCTCGAGGAAATTTCCTTTGACGCCCCGGAATTGAAGAAGAAAACGGTGAAAATCGACGGAGCGTACGTGCACAAGCAGTTGGCCACGATCGTTAAGGACCAGGATTTGAGCCGGTACATTTTGTAGGATTAGGGATTCGAGGTCGGGAGTTGGAAAGTCATACGTTGTTCTCCGGATTTGCCGCTGGTGCCGTATCCCGCCGAGTCTATTGCGCACTAATTGCGATGCTCATCATGCTGCTGATGGTGGCGGGTTGCGGCGCGCCCGCGGAACCCGCTTTGCGTCACGTGCCGGTTCCCGAGAAGGTCCCGGACCTCAGCCTACGCCAGGCAGGGAACGACGTAATTCTTACGTTTACGGTGCCGAAAGACACGGTGTGGCACGAACCTTTAGAGCACCCGCCGGCGGTGGAGATTTATCGTGAGTTTTCTGCAGCGACGAACGCAGCGAAGCCGGCCGCGCCTACCGTACTACGGACCACCATTCCCGGGGCAATGACCGCGTCGTATCTGCAGGATGGCAAAATGCGGTTTGTTGACGCCATTCCACCGGAGACGCTTGCGCAGCAAGCGGGGCAGCAAGCGGTTTACCTGGTGCGCACCCGAGCGTCGCGGAAAAAATCTTCTGGAGATTCCAATCTCGCCTCGATTCCGGTTTATCCCCCTGCCGAAGCGATCCACGATTTGGCGGCGACGCTGACCAAGCAAGCAGTAGTGCTGCAGTGGACCCCGGTTCAGAAAAACACGGCCGGGGAAACCCTGCCCGGGGTGGGGGTGTACCGGGTGTACCGCAGCTCGAATGCCGTGAAATCGTCCCCCTTCGCGGGTGAGCCGCGAACCAGCGTCCCAGTTGGCGCAGCGGCCGGCGGGGGTGATGAGTCCCACGGGCTCACGGTAATCGGGGACACGCCTGGGCCGCCATTTCGAGACACGCACTTTGATTTTGAGCGGGAATACGTCTACTCGGTGCGCAGCCTGGTGATCTATCCGCAGGTGCGTCTGGAATCGGCGGACTCGAATCTGCTGCACGTGACGCCGAAAGACACTTTCCCTCCGGCTGCGCCGCAGGGATTGCAGGTGATGTACGTGCCGGCGGACGGAGAGACGCCCGCGCACCTTGAACTATCTTGGTCGATCAACGGGGAGCCGGACCTGATCGGGTACGACGTGTATCGTGGCGACGAAGCGACGGGGACGGCGCCGGTGCGCCTGAACCCGGAAACCTTGCTCAGCCCCGCGTTTCGTGATATGTCAGCGGTCACTGGTCATCGATATCGATACACCGTCACCGCAATCGATCAGGCCGGAAACGAGAGCGCACCCAGTTCCGCGGTTTCGGCGAACGTCCCGCAAGTAAGCATCGAGGAAAAATAAAGGTGTTTCAGGCCCCGGATCCCGGCGCGGCGAAGCGGACTGTTCTTCACAGTCCCACGCTACGCACCGGCTTCGGGACCGGAATATTCTTGGCCGGATTGCTGGTGGCGGCGCTGCTGGCGGCGAACCGCGTCCCGGCGCTGGAACCCTTCGCGCTGGCCAGGAACGCGGTGGCCTGCACCCTGGTGATCGTGGTGGCGCTAATTCCGATCATGCGCTTTTACAACAATCCAATCTGCCTATTCGCATCGAGCGCGCTGGCGTGGGCGATATTCTCGCTGGCCTATACCATTGCCGGGATGCACTTTGCGAATCTCGAGAGCCGCCTGGGGAAGTCACCCTTCGAAGTGCTGATTCTGGGCGTAGTGATGTATGGCGTCGCGTCGGTGGTGACCTGGGTTACCAGTATGCTGTTCTCGGCGCTCCGCCATCCGATTCCCGTCCGCCGCCGCGTGCGCCACGATATCCACCGCGCCCCGTAGTTTGAACGGCGGAATTCGTTTCAATATGCTACCGTTTTGCGGTCACCGTACAAGGGTGTGGCGTCCGATTGGTTGTAGCGATCGCCAATCGTCCTGCGTGGTCGTTTTTCACGGTCTGGAGATCCGGAAGTTTCCGCCAAGCTAGCGGGACCCAACCGAACAATGCCTGCGTCCGCCCAAAAATCGAAACGCCCACCAGGTTCGTCCAGCCGCCGAGCTGCGCCCTCTCGAATTATTGGCGCGGGCGAAATGGCCGAGCTCATTCGGGAGTTCGATTGGAGCCATACCGCGCTCGGTCCAATGGAAAGCTGGTCCGACACTCTGGTTACCAGCGTAAATCTTCTCCTCGAGTCCCGCCATCCCATGTTTCTGTGGTGGGGACCCGAGCTCATCCAGTTTTATAACGACGGTTACCGGCCAAGCATTCGCGCGGACAAGCATCCGAGCGCCGTTGGGCAGCGTGGAGTCGAGTGCTGGCCGGAAATTTGGTCCTTTATTTTTCCACAAATCGACGCGGTGATGACCCGCGGCGAATCCACTTGGAATACCAATCAGCTGGTTCCCATCAATCGAAATGGAAAACTCGAAGAAGTCTATTGGACCTACAGTTACAGTCCGGTCCGAGACGAAACCGGGGCGGTGCGAGGCACCCTGGTGGTATGCAGCGAAACCACCGAACAAGTTCTAAGCGAGCGCCGACTTCGCACTTTACTCGGAATTGAAGTCGATTCGTTGATCGAGGATCAACCTCCCGAATCGCAGTCGTTGGTTCCTTTTGCACAGAGCATTGTGCAGAAGCTCGACGATAATCCCGAGGATATTCCTTTTGCTGCGCTCTATTTGGTTACTCCAGGGGATGTGTCCCGCGTGGGAAGCACTGCCTCCGCTGACCGCTGGAGTGATCCCCACCACTGGCCATTGGCGGATGTGGTGGGCTCAGAGACTCCATTACTGCTCAACGATTTGGGAAGTCGCTTCGATGGTCTGGTGTGCCGCCCTTGGCCTGAGCCCATTACCAGCAGCTACCTCTTACCGGTTTTCCTGGCAGGATCTTCCATCCAGGCCGTTCTTCTCTTCGGAATCAGTCCTCGCCTCCCTTTCGATGGCGGCTATCGAACATTTTTCGAGGTTGTGGGCGCACGTATTGCGGGCTTGCTGCAAAGCGAGATTCACCAACTGGAACTGGCGCAAGCGGCCAGGCGATTTCGTAGCTTGGCTGCGGCGGATCCATTCGGGATGGTCATCGGCGGTCTCGACGGCCAACTCCGATACATCAACCCTGCGTTCTTAAAGACATTGGGATATTCCGAAGCGGAGGTTAGCTCCGGCCTGGTGCGCTGGGATAGCCTCACGCCTCCTGAATATGCGCAGGCCGACGCCAAAGCCGTGGAGCAACTGCGTACCTACGGGCGCTGCCAGGTGTACGAGAAGGCCTATCTCTCGAAAGACGGACGGCGCATACCCATTCTGATTGGGGCGTCGGTTATCGAGAGTTCTGGCGCCCCCGAAGTGGCCGCTTTCGTCACTGACCTTACTCCGCTCAAAGTCGCGGAGGAAGCGCTGCGAAGAGCGAACGACGAACTGGAGAGAAAGGTAGCCGAACGCACCGAGGCGCTCGAAGCCGAAATCGCGGAGCGCAAGCGCGCGGAATTCAGCCTGCGGGAACTGACCGGACGTCTGCTGGTCACCCAAGACGAAGAGCGGCGGCACATGGCGCGAGAGCTGCACGACAGTGCCGGACAGACCCTCGCGGCCTTAGGAATGAATCTTTCGGTGTTGCAAACCATTGCTGCCGGCGGCGACGGCGAAGTAGCGAGATTGGCAGCCGAGAGCCAGCGGCTGTCGGATGATCTGAACCGAGAAATCCGAACCCTCTCTTATTTACTCCATCCGCCGCTTCTCGACGAGGTGGGGCTTACCTCGGCGCTGCGATGGTATGTGGACGGCTTTGCGCAACGGAGCAAGATCGCGGTGGAACTCGACTTGCCGGACCAAGCCGCCAGATTGCCGAGGGACCTTGAATTGGTAGTATTCCGAGTGGTGCAGGAAAGCCTGACCAACGTCCACCGCCATTCCGGCAGTGGGTCCGCCAAAATCTACCTGCGGCATTCCGATCACGCGGTGGACTTCGAAATAAGCGACCGCGGAAGAGGTATTTCTCCCGAAAAACAGCGCGACATGACCGCTGCCAAATCGGGCGTCGGCGTGCGCGGCATGCAGGAGCGAGTGCGGCAGTTAGGCGGCACCCTCCAGATCGTTTCCGGCGGCGACGGCACGAAAGTGATTGTGAACCTTCCCATGCGATCGGCGTCTTCTGACCCTAAATCTTAGCGTCACTACCCTTTGCGAGCATTATTCTCACCCCCCACTCCGTAGCGCCGACACCCGCCCGGCGTGGCACCGACTCTTCGTCGGTGCGCAGCAGTGCAGACCGCCCCGGTGGTACCATCGCGAACCAACTGTATCGGGCTTCGTGCATCGGAACCCCAGCGGTCCTGCAGACCCCGCCGGCGTTCCCGCACACGTTGATAGCTTGAGCAAGTCGCACCCGCTCCCATCCCAATTTAATAATCCGCTGAGTGCTATAATCCCTTCGATCGGCCGCCGGTGAAATTGCACAATGCCGGTGCTTTGGAGATGGGGACTTCGTGGCAAATCTAACCTTCATTAAAGATTGGCGCGTGCTGGTACCGGCGGCGGGAGCCGGGGTGGTCGCTCTTGCTGCCGCGTTTATGTGGTTGCGCAAGCGGCCCGAAGATCCGTCGGAGCTGGAGCGTCAGCGACGGGTATATCTGAACCGTGTGGGGCGAATCGTCGAGGGCCAGGTGCTGGAAATTAATGATCCGGCACACGCAGCGGAAGCCGCGCAAGCCGGGGCCGTTAGCCACAACGGTAACGGAAATCATCACAGTGATACCCAGCTGGTGTATTACACGTACTCGATTTCGGGGGTCACCTATGAGACCGCCCAGGACGTCACCGGGCTCGAACAGCGGCTAGTTCTCGAGGGCGTGGTGGCCGGCCAATCCGCGAGCGTGAAGTACGATCCTTCCAACCCGAGTAATTCTATTCTTCTGGCCGACGACTGGTCAGGCCTGCACTAACCGTTTACTTCCTTCGACTTTCGAATTCGCAACCCGCAAAATCTCGCCCGCGCATCAACGATTTCACTTTCCAACCCGGTACGCTCAACAAAGCCGTTTCTTCTCGCGTGCTATGATCTTTCAATTCACAAATCATTTTTTCTCCGGGTGAGTTAGGCATGGCAATACCCGCCAACGAAGTCAGACCGATGCTGAAGCTCGCCATCCCGATCGTGCTGGGCGAGATCGGGTGGATGAGCATGGGCATCGTGGACACCATGATGGTCGGCCGGCTGCCCAACAGCGCGCAGGCCATCGGCGGGATCAGCCTGGGCCACATGATGTTTTACGTGGTGGCGATTTTCGGCACGGGGATCATGCTGGGTCTCGATACCCTGGTTTCGCAATCCTACGGCGCGGGTGAAATCGAAGATTGCCACCGCTCGTTGGTGAACGGGGTATATCTGACGCTGGTGCTGTCGCCGATTTCGATCGCGGTCGCCTTGTTGATTCCTTCGGCGGTGAGTTTCTTGCACATTAGCCCGGATTTGCTGGGCATCGCGGTGCCTTACCTGCGTTCGCTTACCTGGAGCATCGTGCCGCTCCTTCTGTTTTTTGTTTTTCGCCGGTATTTGCAGGCCATGAACCACGTGTGGCCGGTGATGTTCGCGCTGCTGAGCGCAAACCTGGTAAATATTTTCGGAAACTGGGTTCTGATTTATGGGCACTGGGGCGTGGCGCCCATGGGAACGGTGGGATCGAGTTGGGCGACGGTGATTTCCCGCACCTACATGGCCGGCCTACTGGCGGTGGCGATCTTTTATTACGATCATCGTCATCAGTCCGGGCTGCGGAATGCTTCGCCGCGTCCGAGCATGGAACGCATCCGCGATCTGCTGAGCCTGGGATTTCCCGCGGCTACCCAACTGGGCGTGGAGGTCGCGGTGTTTTCGGCAGCAACGGCGCTGGTAGCCAAGCTCGGCGCGATTCCGCTCGCTAGCCATGAAATTGCGCTCAATACCGCCAGCCTTACCTACATGGTTCCGCTGGGAATTTCCTCGGCTGCCGCGGTGCGAGTGGGCCAAGCCCGGGGCCGGGGCGACATACCTGCATCGAACCGGTCAGGCTGGACCGCGATCGCCTTGGGCGCGACGTTCATGTCGTTTATGGCGCTGGCCTTCTGGACCATTCCACAGTGGATCGTCCGGGTGTACACGCCGGACCCGGTGGTGATTCGCGCGGCATCGAAATTGTTGGTGGTGGCGGCGTTCTTTCAATTGTTTGACGGCATCCAAACGGTGACCACCGGCGCATTGCGCGGCACCGGAGATACACGCACGCCGATGTTTTGCCACTTGATCGGGTACTGGGTGGTGGGGCTGCCGCTGGGATATTACCTGTGCTTCAATCGGGGATACGGAGCGGCGGGAATCTGGAGCGGTCTATGTTTGGCGCTGATCCTGATCGGGATTGTCATGCTAAGCGCGTGGTGGTTCAAGACGCGAACGCCGGCGACACCTTGAGCGCACCTCTGCGGCGCTACTCGGGTTAGAATCGACGCATCGGGCAGCATTGGGGACACTGCGCCACGAAGCGCCACCAGGATTGATCGGTCGGAGTGAGCAGATGACAGATGCCTTCATGGCCAGGGCCATCGATCTCGCCGTTGAAAATGTGAAGTCCGGGAAGGGCGGCCCGTTCGGCGCGGTGGTGGTGAAGGACGGCCGGATTGTCGGCCAGGGCGCCAATCGGGTTACCTACCTGAACGATCCGACCGCGCACGGCGAGATCATGGCCATCCGCGCCGCATGCCAGCATCTGCAAAGCTTCGATCTCACCGGCTGCGAGATCTATACCTCCTGCGAACCGTGTCCCATGTGCCTGGTGGCCAGCTATTGGGCCAGACTCGATCGAATTCACTATGGCGCCTGGGCCGCGGATGCGGCAGCGGCGGGATTTGACGACGCTTTTTTTTATGACGAACTGCGCCAACCGGCCAACGCCCGACGCATTCCGATGGACAGCCTGATGCGCGAGCAAGGCGCCGCGCCCTTTCGCGCGTGGAAAGAAAAGACCGACAAGATCCCTTATTGAGCCCCCCCATCGATCATCGCCAAATCGGCCGGTCCGTCCCCCGCAAAGAGGGACGCGAGAAGGTGACCGGCCGCGCGCGATACGTCGATGATCTTGCCTCTCCCGACACCTTGTTTGGCGTCACCGTGCGCAGCTCCGTGCCCCGCGGCATCCTTCGCAAAATTCATTTCGATCCCGGCGTGCCGTGGAACGACATCATCGTGGTTACCGCCGCGGATATTCCCGGAAAAAACAGCGTGTTACTGCTCTCCGACGATCAGCCCTGCCTGGCGGCCGGCCAAATCAATCACCCCGAAGAACCCATCGTGCTGCTGGCGCACCCAGACAAATATTTGCTGGAGCGGGCCCGGCAGTTGGTCCGATTCGATATGGATCCTCTTCCTGCGGTTTTCAGCATTGAAGAATCGTTGGCGCGCACCCACATCATTTGGGGCGCCGACAATATTTTTAAGTCATACCACGTGGAAACCGGCGACGTGGACGCGGCATTTGCTCGCGCCGCGCAAGTAGTCGAAAGGGAGTACACCACCGGAGCGCAGGAACAGCTCTATATCGAGCCGCAAGGAGTGATCGCGGTAGCCAACCCGAGCGAAGGCGTGACCGTATGGGGCTCGCTGCAATGCCCGTACTACGTTCACAAGGCGCTCATTCCCGTGTTTGGACTTCCCAAAGAAAAAATTCGCGTGATCCAGGTGGAAACCGGCGGCGGATTCGGCGGCAAGGAAGAATATCCCTCAATGATCGCGAGCCATGCCGCGCTGCTAGCGTGGAAATCCGGGAAACGGGTGAAAATGATTTACGACCGCGCCGAGGACATGGTGGCGACCACCAAGCGGCACCCTTCGCGGACTCGGCACCGCACGGCGATCGATGCGGACGGCAAATTGCTGGCCATGGACATCGAGTTCGTCATCGACGGCGGCGCGTACATGACCCTCTCGCCGGTGGTGCTCTCCCGTGGCACGATTCACTCCGCGGGCCCATATTTCTGTCCGAATGTCAGGATTCAGAGCCACGCGGTTGCGACCAACGTCCCGCCGCACGGAGCGTTTCGTGGGTTCGGCGCGCCGCAATCCGTTTTTGCGCTCGAACGTCACCTCGATCATGTGGCCCAGGCCGCGGGGCTGGCGCCGGACGAGTTCCGGCGACGTAACTTCATTCACCAGGGGCAAAGGCTGGCAGTTGGGCAGATCGTGAGGGAAAAAGTGGAGATGGAGCACTTGCTGGACCGCGCCTTCGCCCTCAGCGATTACCACGCCAAACGAGAATTATTCGCTGCGCAAAATCCCGGTGCTCGCGTGCGGCGAGGAGTCGGGTTTGCGTCGTTCCTGCACGGCGCGGGATTTACCGGTTCGGGCGAGGAGTATCTGGCATCGGTGGTGGGTGTGGAAGCGACGACCGAAGGCCGCATTCAGGTGCACGCCGCGAGCACCGAGATCGGCCAGGGAACGAATACCATCTTTTCGCAGATCGCTGCGGACGCGCTGGGCTTGCCGTACGAACGTGTGGATGTGGTTCAGCCGGATACCTCCAACGTGCCCAACAGCGGTCCGACGGTAGCCTCGCGCACCGCCATGATCGTGGGTAAGCTGGTGGAATCGGCGGCGATCGGAATTCGCCAGACCCTGATGCAGGACGGGGCACTCACCGAGGATTACGACGCCGATGCTTTCACGCGGGCCTGCGGCAAGTACATCGAACGATTCGGCCCGCTGAAGGCCAGCAGCCAGTACTCGCCGATCCCCGGCATGCGCTGGGACGACGCAAAATACCAGGGCGATGCCTATGGAGCGTACGCCTGGGCGGTTTATGTGGCGGAAATCAGCGTCGACACCCTGACCTACGAAACGCGCGTCGAAGACTTTGTGGCGCTGCAAGAAGTAGGCCGAGTACTTCATCCAGTGCTCGCCGCGGGGCAAATCGAGGGGGGAGTGGCGCAGGGCATCGGATTCGCCCTATATGAAAATGTGATTTGGCGCCACGGACGAATGCTGAACAGCCAGATGACCAACTACGTAATTCCGACGTCCATGGATGTGCCGCCGATCCGCGTTTACTTCGAGGAGAATCGCTACGAGCGCGGGCCGGGCGGAGCGAAAGGAATCGGCGAATTGCCGCTGGATGGAGCAGCGCCGGCGATCGTTAACGCCATCGAGAACGCCACCGGAATCAGTTTCACCCACGTTCCGGTCACTCCCGAAGACTTTTTCAAGGCGTGGGAAGGGCGCGAGGAGCGGCAGAGTGCCTGACGCTCCCGGCAAAATTCTGTTGGAGTGCGAGGTGAATGGCCAGAAAGTTTCCATTCACACGCACTCGATGGCGCGGCTAGTCGACGTCCTGCGCGAAGATTTGCATTTGACCGGGACCAAAGAGGGCTGCGGTGAAGGTGAATGCGGCGCCTGCTCGGTGGAAATCGATGGCGCGCTGGTGAATAGTTGCCTGGTGCCCGCACTGCAAGCGCGAAACACCAGGATTCGCACGGTGGAAGGATTAGCGGCGGGCGAGCGGCTGCACGCGGTTCAGCAAGCCTTCCTCTCCACCGGCGGCGCGCAGTGCGGAATCTGCACTCCGGGCATGATGATGGCCGCGGTGAATCTGCTGGCGCGAAACTCCGCGCCCACCGAAATGGAAATTCGCGAAGGCTTGGGCGGAAATCTGTGCCGCTGCACCGGATATGTGAAAATATTCGAAGCGGTGATGTCCGCGGCCAAAGAAATCGGGGCGCGCACATGAGATCGAATCTGTCCGCTTACGAACTGCGCGAAGCCCGGGATCTGTCTTCCGCGGTGGCCATACTGGCGAGCGGGAACGGCGCGGATGCTTGGAGACCTTTTGCCGGGGGCACCGATTTGATGGTGCTGTTCGAAGCGGGAAAGCTCGCGCACCAGCGGTTCGTGAGCATCTGGAATCTGCCCGAGCTGCGGAGAATTTCGGAATCGCCGGAAGCGCTGACCATCGGCGCGGCCAGCACCTACGCCGACATTCGCTGCCATCCCATGATCGCCCGCGAATTTCCTCTGCTGCGGAGCGCGGCGGCGGGAACCGGGAGCATCGCCACCCAGAATCGCGGTACGCTGGGCGGGAATATCGCCAACGCCTCTCCCGCCGCGGATTCGCCGCCGGCGCTGGTGGTCTATGATGCGGAGTTGGAGCTGGTTTCGGCGAGTGGCTCGCGCTGGATTCCGTACGCAAACTTTCATCGGGGCTATAAGGAGATCGATCTGCGTCCCGACGAATTGATTCGCAATATTCGCCTTCCGCACCGGCCTGGCAAATGGAAACAGCGCTACCATAAAGTGGGCACCCGCCGGGCCCAGGCAATTTCGAAAGTGTGTTTTGCCGCGGCGATCGATTTGGACGGTCGCACCGTCCGGGATGTGCGCATCGCGTTGGGAAGCGTGGCGCCCATTCCATTTCGAGCAGTAGCAACGGAAAATTTGCTGCGGGGACAAACGCTGAATAGCGATGTGATTCGCGCGGCAGGAGAAACCCTAGCCGGGGAAATTGCGCCGATCGACGATTTTCGTTCCACCTCACGGTATCGTCGGCGCGTAGCGAAAAACTTGGTTATCGATTTTTTGGGCGGTGTGTAGAGGACCATGGAACCGATCGACCTGATCGTGCGCGGACGAAAAGTGATTTTGCCGGACGCTCCGGATGCGACGCCCGCCTCGATCCACGTTCAGCACGGGGTAATCGCCACGATCACGCCATCGGACGACGCGCCGGCGGGCGTACCGGTCTTCGATGCGGGAGATCGGGTGGTGATGCCCGGGATCGTCGATCCGCACGTGCACATCAACGACCCCGGGCGTGCGGATTGGGAAGGATTTTCCACCGCGACCCGCGCGGCAGCCGCAGGCGGCGTCACCACGCTGATCGAAATGCCGCTCAACAGCATTCCCGCCACCACTTCGGCCGAAGGTTTTCGCGCCAAGCTCGCGGCGACAGCGGGGAAGCTCAATGTGGACGCCGGCTTTTGGGGCGGCGTGGTCCCAGGAAATACGGCGGAGCTCCGTCCGCTGTGGGAAGCAGGCGTTTTTGGTTTTAAGTGCTTCCTGGTTCCCAGCGGCGTGGACGAATTCCCACACGTTACCGAAATGGATTTGCGCGAAGCGATGCCGGTGCTGGCGGAGCTGGGCGCGCCGTTGCTGGTGCACGCGGAGCTGCCCGGCCCGATCGAAAAGATCGAAAAAATCGAGAAGGCCTCAACGGGATCCAAAGAAGCGGCGACGCGCTATGCCACTTGGCTGGCCTCACGCCCTGCGGAGGCGGAAACCGAAGCGATCGCTTTGGTTCTGGCGCTGGCGCGAGAATTCAACGTACACGTTCACATCGTTCATCTTTCGGCGGCAGCGGCCGTGCCGCTGCTGGTAGAGGCGCGGGAAAAAGGGACGAACTTTAGTGTAGAGACTTGCCCGCACTACTTGACCTTTGCGGCGGAAGACATTCCGGACGCCGCCACGGAATTCAAATGCGCGCCGCCCATCCGCGATAAAGACAATCGCGAAAAGCTTTGGGCGGCGCTCGGCGACGGCCTCATCGATTTCATCGCCACCGATCATTCGCCGTGCCCCTCGGAAATGAAATGCCGGGAGACTGGGGATTTTTTAAGGGCCTGGGGCGGAATCGCTTCGCTACAACTCGAACTTCCCGCGGTGTGGACTCTTGCTCAGCAGCGCGGGCACTCGGTGCACCGCGTAGTGGAATGGCTGTGCGGACGACCCGCAAAGTTGGCGGGCCTGGCCGGACAGAAAGGGACCATCGCTGTGGGATGCGACGCCGATTTCGTGGTGTGGAATCCCGAAGGGAAATTTCGAGTGCAGCCATCCGAATTGTATCAACGCCACAAACTCATCCCCTACGCGGGAATGGAAATGCGCGGCGTGGTGGAAGTGACGTTCTTGCGCGGGCGAAGGATCTTCGAACGCCCGCTGACGACCGAAGATACCCCGGTCGCGGCGAACGAGTTTTCCGCCGCACCCACCGGGCGTGTGCTGAAGCGAGGTTCGCGGTGACCGAATCCAAACAATCGCAGCAATGGATCGATTTGGCATCGCAGCGCCTGGGCGGCCGAGTGGTGTGGGCCAACGACGAATTCTTCGCGCCCAAAGAAAACTTGCTGAAGCCCGCGCCGGCCATATTTGTCGAAGGCAAATACACCAACCGCGGGAAGTGGATGGACGGCTGGGAAACCCGCCGCCGGCGCACCCCAGGTTTCGATTGGTGCATCGTACGGCTGGGGCTGCCGGGAATGGTCCAAGGGGCGATCGTCGACACCAGCTTCTTCACAGGAAATTTTCCGGAGCGCTGTTCGCTGGAAGCCTGCGCGCTGCCGCCGTCGCTCTCCTCGGCCAAAGAGCGGCGGCTACTCACCGATGGAGCGGCGGAATGGGTGGAGTTGCTGCCTCCGTCCGCGCTGCAGGGCGATTCTCAGAATCGATTTGCGATCGCCAACCCCGGCCGGTTCACCCACCTGCGATTTAAGATTTTTCCCGATGGCGGAGTAGCGCGCCTGCGCATCCTTGGCGAAGTGGTGCCGGGCGCTCAGGTAGCGGCGGCCAACGGCAAAGAATTCAATCTGGCGGCCATCGCTTTAGGTGCACGAGTGATTCAATCGAGCGACGAGTTTTTCGGCGCCCCACTCAATCTCTTGATGCCCGATCGCGCGCTCAACATGAGCGATGGATGGGAGACTCGCCGGCGGCGCGGCCCAGGCCACGATTGGGTGATCCTGCAACTCGGCGTTCCCGGAACCATCGAGCGGGTGGTCATAGACACCGCGCATTTCAAAGGTAACTTCCCGGAATCGTGCTCCCTCGACGGTGTTCGCGCGGAAGCCGGCGAAATCGAGGGCGCCGCATGGAAGGAAGCGCTCCCGCGCACCAGGCTCAAAGCAAACTCCGCGCACATGTTCAAAAAAGAGCTGCAAGACGTTGGGCCGATTTCGCTCATCCGCTTTCACATTTACCCCGACGGCGGAGTGAGCCGCCTGAAAATCTTTGGCCAGCCGGTAGGCGTAGCCGGCCTGGATCGGTTGAACGCCCTGTCGCCGCGCGATGCGCGAAAGGCCTTGCTGGATTGTTGCGGCGCGCGAAAGTGGGTGGACAAAATGTCGGCGGCGCGCCCATTTGCCACCGCGAAAGATGCACTGGACGCATCCGAGCGAATTTGGAAAGCGCTCGATCGCAAGGAATGGTTCGCGGCATTCCGCCATCATCCTCCGATCGGCGGCAAAAAGGCTGCCAAGGCGCAATCCACCAAAGCCAAATCCTGGTCGGCCGGCGAGCAATCCGGTGTAAACGAAGCGTCCGCCGCCGAGCTGGCTGAGCTGGTCAAAGCAAACGCCGATTACCACAAGCGCTTCGGCTACATTTTCATTATTTGTGCTTCCGGAAAAACCACCGGCGAAATGCTGGCGGCGATCGAGCAGCGCCTGAGCAACGACCCCCAGCACGAATTGCAAATTGCGGCAGACGAACAACAGAAAATCACCCAGCTTCGGCTAGAAAGGCTATTAAACGGATGAGCGGAATCAGCACCCACGTTCTGGATACTTCCGTCGGCCGTCCAGCGCAAGATATCGGCGTGTTGTTGGAGATCGAGTCCCCGCCTGGCTACTGGAACGATATTGCGCGCGGGATCACCGACAAAGACGGGCGAATCGCGAAACTGTTCACCGGCCCGCTGGTAGAAGGGAATTACCGGCTGCGGTTCGACGTAGACCGCTACTTCGCGCTGCAGCGCCTGCCATCTTTCTATCCATTTGTGAATATAACGTTTCACGTGGAGGACACCGAGCAGCACTATCACGTACCGTTGCTGCTCAGTCCGTTCGGCTATTCAACGTATCGCGGGAGCTGACTCGATGACTATTTCGCTGGGGCAAAACAATTACGGCAAGTCGCGAGTCCGCCTGCTGCGCGTCAACCGCCAGGAACACAATCACGAAATCAAGGATCTGGCCCTGGCGATCCAGTTCGAGGGCGATTTTGAATTGGCGCACACCGTCGGGGACAACAGCAAAATTCTCGCCACCGATACCATGAAGAATACCGCCTACGTTTTGGCCAAGGAGTATCCCGCCGAGCCGGTCGAGGAGTTTTCCAAGCACCTGATCGAACACTTCCTGACTTACAACCCGCAAGTCTCTCTGGTGCGAGTTGTCGCCGTGGAAAAACAATGGGCGCGCATCGCCATCGGCGCCACGCCGCACCGTTTTGCATTTACCCGCGCCGGCAATGAACAGCGAATCGCGGAGGTGGAAGGGACCCGGGAAGGATTTACGATTCGAGCCGGAATCGATGATCTGGTAATCCTGAAAACCTCCCAGTCCGCGTTCGAAAAATTCCTTCGCGATCCCTACACCACTTTACGGGATTCGCGCGACCGGATTCTTTCCACCAACCTGCATGCACGCTGGCTATACGAGCCTGGCGAAATTCCGTTCAGCCCCACCTGGCACGGCGTGCGGCGAACCCTGCTCGAGAATTTCGCCACCCACGATAGCCAGTCGCTGCAGCATACCCTCTACGCCATGGGCGAAGCGGTGCTGCACAGCTTCGATCCGATTCGCGAAATCCGGCTGTCGTTGCCGAATCAGCACTACAACCTGGTCGACCTCTCGCCGTTTGGGTTAACCAACGATAACGAAGTGTTTCTGCCTACCGAGGAGCCGCACGGACTGATTGAAGCCACCCTCACGAAAAGCTAGCGCGCGCCGGCGGGACCGGACGGGCCGGCCAACTTTTCTTCGAGCGAGCTCTTAACGCCGGGCCACTCCGAATCAATGATGCTGAAATAGACGGTGTGACGCACGCGGCCTCCCTGCACCACCATGTGGTTCCGCAAGGTGCCCTCTTCTTTCGCGCCAATGCGCAGGATGGCGTTGCGCGAACGCTGGTTGAGCGAATCGGTTTTCAGTTCCACGCGATGGCACTTCCAGGTTTCGAATGCGTGCCGCAACATCAGGTACTTCGCTTCGGTATTCACCCGCGTCCTTTGCCATTCCGCGCCGATCCAGGTGCATCCGATCTCGGCGCGCAAGTGTTGACGTTCGATATTCATGAAGCGGGTGCCACCGATGGCCCGGCCAGTCGACTTCGCGATGGTGGTGAAGGGTAAAGAGAGGCCCGCGGCCTGTTCGCGCACTGCGAGTTCGATGTAGGCGCGCATATCGGCGGCGTTTTGCACCCGGGTGGGAATTAGTTTCCAGCAGAGGTCCGGGGCCAGTCCGATGGCGCAGAGATCCTCCAGGTGGCCGAGACTGAGAGGCTCCAGCCGGACTTCCTGGCCCTCCAGGATCACCGGTTCGACGTTCACGCCTGCGCGCCACGCCCGGATAGAATTTTGAGAAACGAGCCGGTCCGCAGCTCGGCCAACGTCAAGCCAGTGAGAGGAAGCGCTTCTTCCGCGGAAACCGCGCCGCAGTTGATTGCCGCGAGAAAGAAATTCAACAAGCCCTGGCCGGTAGCGGCGTCATCGAAGACGTCTCCAGCCACGGTGGCCTGAGCGGCCTTGGAAATGAAATTCCGCAAACGCTCTGACGCTGCATCGATGCTTTCCAGAAAAAATGAATAAACCGCAGCGTAGCGCGTGGGCAGTTGTGCGGGATGCAAGTCCCACCCCTGGTAGTAGCCATTGATGAGCGAGTGGCGAACGTGCGCGAAGTGCAGCCGCCAGGCGTGGTGAACCGCGGCCCGATTTTCCGCCAGGTGCGCGGCCGACAGCGGACCATCCTCCTTTCCGCGGCGATGCGGCGCCACCGGCAGAATATTGGTTGCGCCATCGCTCAACCACACTCCGGTGCCGGCCAGTGAAACCTGCATCATCTCCCGGGCGAACTCGCACGCCGGATGGACCATGGTCTGGTAGGCGGCAGTGATGTTTCGCCCTGCGGTGTAGTCGTAGGTTCCAAAATGCGCGGCGGCGCAGCGCCCGCGCGCGGCGGCTACCAGCGCCAGCAAGTTCACTTCGCCGCGCTCGTTCAATATACTTTGCGGCGTTTCAATCATAAGCTCGATGCGCAGGTTTCCCGGCTCAAAATTGAGTTCGGATTCCAGACGCACCAGCAGGTCGGCCAGCGCGCTCGATTCCTCCGGCAAAGTCACTTTGGGCAAAGTGACGAAGAAGTGCCGGGGAGCTCGCCCGCCGGTGCGCCTGGCGAGCTCGGTCAAAAATACATCCAAGGTGCGGATGCTGCGCTCGCGCATGTCGTTGGTCAACGGCTTAATGCGGATACCGATGAAGGGAGGCAGCGTGCCGTTTTTCAGTCCGTCGGCCACTTGCTCGGCAGCCTGCATCGCGTGGCCGTCCTCTTCGGGGTCGGACCGATTGCCGTAGCCGTCCTCGAAATCGATGCGGAAATCTTCGGTGGGCTCGCGGCGCAATTTGTCGCGCACGCGGAAGTAAATGGTCAGCGCCAGCCACGCCGGCCAGCTCTCTTTGCGGAAAGTTTCCGGATCGGATTCGATGTACTTTTCCAGGCGCTCAGCCTCCGGCGGCGAATCGGGTAGGGAATCGGCGCCGGATAGGCCGATGGCCTTGGCAAAAGTAACGAAATTCGGAGCAAATTCGTCGAGCGATTGCAAAGCGAGTTCACCTAACCGGCGCGCGGTGTCCGCTCGAAACAAATGCGCTCCGCCATATACGGTGTGCACCGGCTGGCGGTGCCGCGACGGTCCGGGGTATCGCCGCGCGAATTTCTGATGCGCCTGCTGAAGCTGCGTGCCAACTTCCCGCACGAAACCTTCTGAAAGAGAACGCTTCATCGATCTCCTCTATCCCACCTGCAAGATCCGTTCCTCGCCCGCGTACACCACGAACCGCTTGTCGCGCAGAAATCCAACCAGCGTGAGCTGCAATTCCCGCGCCAACCGCACCGCCAGACTCGACGGAGCGGAGACCGATGCGACCACCGGTACCCCCGCCACAATCGCTTTCTGGATGATTTCAAATCCGCCGCGTCCGCTGACCAACAAAATACTATCGCGCAAAGGGACGCGATTCTCCCGCAGCGCCCAACCGATCGCCTTATCCACCGCGTTGTGGCGGCCCACGTCTTCCCGCGCCACCATCATCTCACCGCTAGCGCCGAATAATGCGGCGGCGTGCAGCCCGCCAGTCCGTCCAAAAATTGCCTGCGACCCGCGAAGTAAATCCGGCAGCGAATACAGTGTCGCTGCGCTCACCCGAAAATCCGCGTTGGGGGCTTGTAACGATCGTAGCCGCACCGCCTCGATCGAAGCCTTCCCGCAGATGCCGCAGCTCGAACTCGAAAAGAAGTTGCGGCGGGTGCGTCCAAGCTCCAACGAAATTTCCGGATCGAGTTGGACTTCCACCACGTTGCCGCGGGCGCCTGATTCGACGCCGGTCTCTGCCGCCCCCAGCGAAAGAATCTGCTCGCGGCGCTGAATCAATCCTTCCGTATATAGAAAACCCGCGGCCAGCTCGAGATCGCTTCCCGGAGTGCGCATGGTGACGCTCAGCGGTTCACCGCCCACGCGAATCTCCAACGGCTCCTCGCCTACCAGCGAATCCTGAAACGGACGTGGGTGGCCGTCGTTCCACTCCGAGACGAGCGTTACATCCACACTGCGGCTGGGCGGCGCTGGCAACGGTGATGCTCCGGTCACCACCATGCGGCCATCGGCGGTGGGATTCAGGAAAGCGCGTTCAGAGCGGCGTGTCAAGTGCCAGGGAAAAGACCAAGCACGAAGTCCGGTGACAATTTCGTGACAACTTCCTCACACCGCTGTGGCAAATCGCCACCGGTCGTCCAGTACACTCTCCACCGATACGCAGCTCTCGCAATTCCTTCAAGTTCCACAGAGCAGACCGGGGACAATTCAACATCGCCCAACCCCAGCCTGAACTGGGAAGACACGGCAGAGTCGTCGGGGACGCTCTGCCGTTTTTTTTTCCGGCGCGGCGATCGCCCAGCGCTTGTGGTCCTGATGGTTCCATCTTCAGGCGTCCATGCTTTCGGGTGCCCCAGTCTTCCCTGGTTTTGGGAAGGGTGGGTGTTTTTGTATTTGGGGTAGCGGTTGACGGTGCTGTAGCTGTTGATGGCCTCAGGTAAAGCGATATCTATCGCCAAAGCGATTGCAAAACTGTTGAAAAAGCCATGACAAATAGAGAGGATTCGACCGGCCAAGGGATCTGTCACAAGTTTGCTTCGAGCGGCGTTATATACACTGTGAACACATCAAGCGAAGGGGTCGCTGATTCAAATGCCAATGAGACGCACTTAGATATTGAGGCGCTGTTCCGCGTCCACTATGGGCGCGTCGCCCGCCTCATTGCACGGGCTGTCCGAGACCGCGCACGCTCCGAGGACCTCGCTGTAGAAGTGTTTCTGAAGTTATGGCGTAATCACAAGGCGCAGAGTGAGAACGTGGAAGGCTGGCTGTACCGGGTCGCAGTCCGTGTCGGTTTAGACGAACTACGACGGCAAAGGCGCCAGGGACACTACGAACGCATACTGGCACGCATCCAATTCCGGCCTCCTACGGCAACGCCGGAGGATATCCATTCTGTTTCCCAAAAGCAGGCTAAAGTCCACTCGGTGCTGAGCATCCTCGAGCCCCGCCAGGCACAATTCCTACTTCTGCGCAGTCATGATTTTACCTACCTGGAAGTGGCTTCGATTCTTAACATGAATCCGGCGTCAATCGGAACTCTGGTGAGCCGGGCAGAGGAATCGTTCCGAAAGGAGTACATCAAGAGATATGGACACAAATAGCGCACCTCGAAGTGAAGATTGGGCGGATGAACGGTTGGCCGTGCTCGACCCTGGCGAATGGGAACCAGATGTAACTGCCGGTTGGTTACGGATTAGAGAGTTGCGGGCCCGGGGAAGCGGGATTAGCGAAAGGTGGTTATTGGCAGCGGCGAGCACCCTCGGTGTTTGTATCTGCTTAATGGCCCTCCCCTCGCCAAAAGTGTTGGCGCATCGATGTGTGGCATGCTCCGTCGCGGTTTGGCAGAGTCTACTGCCGTCGGCACCCGCCCAATCGGGCCTGAAGCCTGCAAGTGGGCGCAGTCTGGCGCCGGATTTCGATTTGGAAGATGCGAGCGGCAAAGATGTCAAACTCTCTGGCCTCAAGGGCAAGGTGGTTCTAGTAAACTTCTGGGCGACTTGGTGTGAAGGGTGCCAAGTGGAGATCCCCTGGTTCGTCGAGTTTCAGAAGGAGTATGCGAGCCGAGGGCTTGTGGTTGTTGGAATTTCGATGGACGACGACGGCTGGAAATCAATTAAGCCCTGGATTAAAGAGAAGAAAGTGAACTACCCTGTCGTCATCGGTAGCGAGGGATTGGGGAAGCAGTACGGACTCGACGGAATGCCACTAACGGCACTGGTTGACCGCGAGGGCAGGATGGCCGACGTGCACCACGGAATAGTGGAAAAAACAGCCACTCAACAAAAAATCAGGGACCTTCTGCAGGAGAATTTCAAGAACTCCACGAACTGATACGTGCCCACACTTCGAATTTAGGCGTGGGTTCTTGACTTACGGTTCTATAGTTCTACGCTTTTTTCTTTTCCAGGTGTCCCACGAAGGGTGGGCGTCTTGACCTTCTGCCCAGTCTCGAATAACGTACCGTGAAACAAAATAACCGGCCCCTACGTATCTATGTGCAGGAGGACGTCCGCCATCATGATGACATTCATACTCTGGTGCATTTTGTTTGTCCTGTGCTGGCCGCTGGCGCTCCTCGCCCTAATCCTCTATCCCTTGGTGTGGCTGATCATGCTCCCGTTCCGCATAGTGGGCATCGCCGTAGGCGGTGTGCTCGATCTGATCCGAGGAATCATCTTTCTCCCCGGACGCATGTTGCAGCACCGCCGCGCCTGACGCCTCCCTCGTATTTGCGGCGATCCATCGCACACTGACGCCTACCGCAAGTTACATTTCCACAGCGTGTACTTCCGCTCTCACCGTTCTGGTGTTAGCTTGCGTAGTTGGGAATCTCGTGAACGTTCACACCTCCACCGCAGACTATGAAAAGTGGAAGGCATCGCATATCCCGCTGCTCAAAAAGGATATCGCGATCAAACACGAGCTGATGGCTGCCTCGCTCTTTCCCTTTTTTCGTGCCACGTTTTACCGCTGGCTGCAGCTTTGGGAAAAGGAATGTCCGAACGAAAATAAGGCGCCCAAGTTGCTCGCCGTGGGCGATTTGCACGTCGAAAATTTCGGCACCTGGCGGGATTTCGAAGGCCGCTTGATCTGGGGCGTCAACGATTTCGACGAAGCTTACCCCATGCCCTATACCATCGATCTGGTCCGCCTCGCCGCGAGTGCGTCCCTAGCTGCCGAAGCAGAACACCTCGAGTTGAAATCGCGCGAGGCCTGTGACGCACTTCTGGAAGGCTACGTCGAAGGACTCAAATTCGGAGGCAGCCCTTTCATCCTCGCCGAGCACAACAAGTGGCTACGGATCATTGCTCTGAATCGCCTGCGCGATCCGGTTCGCTTCTGGCGTCGCGCCGCAGCGCTGCCGACGTTCACCACGCCGATTCCGAAGGACGTGCGGCGACAGCTCGAGGCGACGCTGCCGGACCCACGACTCGCGTACAAGCAGAAGCGTCGAGTCGCCGGACTGGGAAGTCTCGGTCACCTGCGGGTGGTGTTTTTAGCGCATTGGGGTGGAGGCTGCGTGGCGCGCGAAGCCAAAGCACTCGCTCCGTCCGCATACCTATGGGCCAAAGGCCAGCAGACCGGCCCGATTCGCTATCGCGAAATCATCGATCGCGCCGTTCGTGTGCCAGACCCGTTTTTGCGGATCGACCCGGGATTCCTTTTCCGCCGTCTGGCGCCGGACTGCTCGCGTATTGAGCTGGCGTCGCTGCCGAAGGACCGCGACGAGTATCGTTTACTCCGCGCCATGGGTTTCGAAACGGCCAACGTTCACCTGGGCTCTGCTCAGGTGATCCCGGAAGTGCTGCGCGATTTGCGGCGTCGTCCCGATGGTTGGTTGCGGCGAGCGGCGCGCCGGATGGAGAAAGCAGTAAAATTGGATTGGGAGCATTGGCGCGAAAAGTAGTCGAATACCGGGCGAAAAGCAGGCACCCCCAGTCGTCCGCAGCTTTGCCTTGCGCTGCTCGGCGGGTGTAGCATAGGCGCTTCCCTACAATCCAACGCTCCATACATATCGTTCATCGGATTCATAGAATGGCATCGCCAGCTCATCGCGTAACACGTGACGCCCAACCCGCAGGCCTAGGCCACTGGATGGGCAAAGTCCTCGAGGAAGTCGATCGAGTGGGCCGCGATTTCGATCCGGACGCCGTTCACGACTTGCGCACCGCTTTTCGCCGCTGCCGCACCATGGCACAAACCTTCCGGCAACTGGATCCTGATTCCGATTGGAAGAAAGCCATGCAGGCTTCGCGTAAGCTATTCCAGAGCCTGGGAGAACTGCGCGACCTGCAAGTGGCCCGCCAGTGGGCCATCGATCTGGCCCCCGAGAATGATTCGTTTCGGCTGAAACTTCTGGAAATGCAGGCGGCCAAAGAGCAGGCGGCCAAAGCCGGCGTGGAACGCGCCATCGATCGGTTCGATCGCAAGGCCTGGCGAAAATGGTCGCGCTCGCTCCCAGAACGGGCCCGGCGAGTGCCCCGCGAGGGTCTGGCTTTCCAACATTTGGCCATCGAGCGGTGGGAGGAGGTGGCCGATCTCCAGCGGCGGGCGATCAGCAGCCGCAGCGCCCTTTCCTGGCACAACCTGCGCATCGCCATTAAGAAGTTCCGCTACACTGTCGAAAACTTTCTTCCCAAGCGCTACGAGGCGTGGGGCGCGGACCTCAAGAAGCTACAGACGCTCCTGGGCGATGTGCACGATCTGGGTCTGTTGTGGACCCCATTGCGGAAGGCCGGAATCTCCGCGGACGCCACTGCCCGGGATCTGTGGAAGAGCCGCATTGAGGCCGAGCGCAAGAAACGGCTCAGCGAATACCGCGAACTGACCACTGGTACACAATCGTTGTGGAACCGATGGCGCGCCGAGCTGCCCCAAGAAAAGCGCCTCGAAGCCGCCGCCATCGCCAAGTGCTCCGCGTGGGGATCGTTTATGGATTCCGATTTCGCGCACTCCGATCACGTGCGCGATCTGGCGCTCGAGCTTTTCGACGGTTTGCGCGAGACCGGCCTGAATGAAATATTTCGCGGTGTGCGCGAGCGCCGGATCGTGGAAGCGGCGGCGTTGCTGCACGACATCGGCCGCTCAAAAATAGATTCGGGCCACCACAAGGTTACCTATCGAATGGTTCGCGATCTTCCTCCGCCCAGCGGATGGACGCCGGAGGACATGCTGTGGACCGCTCTGGTAGCGCGCTACCATCGCGGTTCCGAGCCGCGTGGAACCCATCCCGGTTACGGAGCGCTATCGCCCGTCGAGCAGCAGGGCATTTCGTGGCTGGCAGCGGTGTTGCGCCTTGCCGATAGTCTCGATGGGGAACACAACGGGCGCGTGCTCCACGTCTCGGTGCAAACCACCCGCGAAGCCATTCACATTCGCGCCCAAGGCTACAGCGAAGAGATGGCCCTCACCGCGGAAGTGGCCGAGAAAAAACACCTACTGGAATCGCTGTGCGCCCGACCAGTAATCATTCGTCCTGCGGAAATTCAGCCAGAAATGATGGCGCGCGCCGCCTCGGCCTAGCCGGTTTTCGGTGCCCCACTCTTTGCGCCCTTCGCAAAGGGTGGGCGGTTGGATCTTGAAGGTCGGTGGGTTCTAGCGCCTGTAAGAAAGGACTGATTGTTCGATCTCAGCTCAGTCCGCGCAAAACCTTCGGCGGCAGAATCCACTGCAGCTCAGATCGGCCCGCTGGCCCCGAGTGCATTTCAATACAGGCCACCCCAGCTTTCTTAAGCGCAGTAAATACCGAGTGGGCCCCAGCCAGGTGGCTGATGAGTTGGTCGAGGTTCGGCGCATGACCGAAGCACATCACTTCCTTGGCCTTCAGGTGCGCCAATTCCTTCACAAATTCGGTCGGATTGCTTCCCGGCTTAAGCGAATTCGTCTGCCGCACCTTCTCTCGCGAAAACCCAAAAACCTCGCACGCAATTTCGGCGGTCTGCGCGGCCCGCAGGTAGGGCGAAGTAATCACTGCGTCGGGCTTCACGCCCAGCTCGCGCAGGCCGAGCATCGCCTGGCGCGTCTTTTCAATGCCTTTTCGCGTGAGTGGCCGTTCCGCTTCGGCCGGGGCGTGCGGGTCGGTGCGATCGATAGCGATACCGTGTCGAACGAGATAGAGAATCATGGTTCCCTCGCCTAAGCGACTTTCATTTTAGTTGGAGCGCGTTTAAACACCGCCTCCAGATGAAATTCTCGCTCGAATAACGCGGCTTTCCGGGCCACCCCCAGTAGATTCAGCCGCCCTCCGTTTTTCGAGTGCACCCGGAAACATGCCACCCCCGCCTCGATGCTCACATCCACCCCGGAAACGCCCTGATGGTGATCGGATTCCAGTTTTTCGGCGATCCGCAGCAGCGCGGAAAGCTGCCGAAGACTTTTTCGCCGCGTGCCGTCCAGACCCGCGTAGGGTTTATGATCGAGTTGCGGTTCCGACTTGGCATTGTGATAGCGGATCAGCATGGCGACCATGTCGCGCCGCCATCCGCGCAACCCGGGAATCTCCGCGTTGCGAACCAGATAATCGCCATGGCGATGGTGCGCTTTATTGCTCACGAAATGACCCACATCATGGAGCAGCGCGCCGAGCTCGAGCACCAGCCGCAACTCCAGATTCATCCCGTGCAGCGGCCGCAGCTGATCGAACAGCGATAACGAAAGCGCGCACACCTGGTCGGCGTGCTGGGCATCGTAATCCAGCCGACGCCCAAACCACCGCGCCGCCGCGATCAAGCCCTGCGCTTTCTTTTTCTCTTCCTGGGTAATCACCGACACCGGCAAATATTGCGCGGCCACCTGATCGAGGACCAGGCCCTCGCGAACTCCCACCGCAGGCGCGAGCATGGTGCGAAGATTCAACCACCGGCCGAGGGTATGCAGCACCACCGCCGCGATGCCAATCACTTCGGCGCGATCTTGCCGCAAGCGGAACGTCCTCATCCGACCCGGCACATCCAGCGGCAAGAGCTGCCAGATGCGCTCCCGCAGCAAACGAAGATTGATCGCCGGTATGCCCTTCATGCGCGGTCCGGCTGCCAGCCCGGCCAGGCATTCGGCGTTTCCGCCGCAGGCTACCGCGATCGCGCCCGATAGATCCGGCGGCGATGGCATCGCGCTGCGCAAAAGCGACAGGGTATGCATCCGCAGTTTTTCCGCGGTGTCTTCATCGATCGCGCCATCCAGGCGGTACGTCTCCATCAACCGGACCGTGCCCAGCGGCAGCGGGATGCGCCGCTCGAGTTTGCCTGCGCGAAAGAAATTCAGCTCCAGGCTGCCGCCGCCTAGATCGAAAACCACCCGAGGCGCGAACAATCCGCGCAGCGACCACAGCACCGAGCTGGAGACCAGCCGCGCTTCTTCCTCTCCGGAAATCACTTCCAATTCAATCCCGGATTTGCGCCGGATGCGATCGATCAGGCTTTGCCGGTTGCGGGCTTCGCGCGCCGCGCTGGTGGCCACCGCGCGATACACGCTCACGTGATGGCGGTCCATCAAGCGCCGGAATTCGCGGAAAGTCCGCGCGGCGCGGGCGATGGTCTGGTTGGAAATCGTCCGGCGGGTAAATGCGTTGTGGCCTAGACGCACGGTCGCGCGCTGGCTCTCGATCTCTTCCCAGCGGTCGGTGGAAGTCGCGCGGGCGATGAGCAACCGGATCGCATTCGATCCGGCGTCAATCGCGGCGATATGTATCGGGGCGGCCAAGTCAGCGCCAGACGTGCGCCAGAGCGTGCGACGGGTGGTAGCGAGTGCTACGAATGCCCAAATGCGCGGCGATCCGTTTGCGAAGCTGGTTATTTACGGTGGCCACGCTGGCTTCGCCGTCGACGTCGATGAATCCGTGGCGTCGCGAAAGGTATTCGAATTCCTTGCGAATCAACGATTGATAACGGATGAACGATCGAAACAAATCGTTCGAGAGCGACATGTCCCGCCCGGATTCCCAATAGTTGATGGTGTGGGATTTCTTAAACTCGCGGTCGAATGCCACTTCCGGTTTGACGTTGAGCCAAAACGTGAGATCGGGGCGCAGCGCCATCTCATAAATGCCGTGGAGATAATCGCGCCCAATTCCGCGCACCGCCGACCGCGCGATCAGTGTGTAGATATAGCGGTCGGCCAGCACCACCAGCCCGGAGCGCAGCGCGGGAAGGATTCGCCGCTCCAGTTGGTCGAAGAAGTCGGTGCCGTACATCAACGCCAAGGTAAGGCGGGTCACCGCGTTTTCCGCCAGCAATGCGTCGATGTCGTCGGCCACCAGGAACGAGCGCCGCAGACCCATGGTTTGCACCGCAAAGCCTTCAGACTCGAGCCATTCAGTCAGCAAGGTGATCTGGGTCGAGCGTCCCGAGCCGTCGGTTCCTTCCAGAACGATCAAAGAACCGCTGAGTTCCTCTTCTTTGACGCCCGGCAGCGAGGTGCCGTAGAAACGGGAGGCTGGCTCACGCTTGGGTTTGCGCGTCTTTTTCTCGACGGGCCGTGGAGCGCCGAGCGGTGCGAGCGGATTTTTGGCCGAGGGCTTCACGGTTTTTTGGGCGCGAATTGCGCCAGTGGGATGCGATCGCCGAGAATCTCGCGCATTTGTTTCTGCAGTCGGTTCACCGGAACGGTGCCGTCCATCAAAACGAACTTATCGCTCTCCACCATGCGGTCGTAGTAACTCAGTATCCGCTCCTGGAAAATGCGAAAACTCTCGGCGCGGTCCAGCGAAAGCCCCAGGTCCATACCCGCCTCGTAATATTTCAGTTTCGGCCGCCCGGCCACGATTCGGTTGACCGCAACGTCCAGCGGCGCGCGAAAATAGAACGTGATATCCGGGATGGGCGCGAAGCGATACAAGTTGCGCAGCCAGTGTGCCGAGCACCCGCGGGCCACATCCCGCGCAAACGCGGTGTAGATGTAGCGATCGGCAAGCACCAGATACCCACCCTGCAGCAGCGGAAGAATCTGCCGCTCGCAACGGTCCGCGAAATCGGCCGCATGCAGCAGCGAAAAGGTAGTGGGCGTCAGCAGCCGGCGCTGCTTTCCGCGCCGCGTGGCAGACTTCACCAAAGGCGACGAATTCCACTCGGTGAAGTGAATGCGATAGCCGCCAATCTCCAGCCAGCGCTTCAGCAGGTAGAGTTGGGTGCTCTTGCCGGAACCGTCGATCCCCTCGACGACCACCAGCGCGCCGGGATAGTCACGCTTAAGCCCTCGAGGCTTTTCCGGCGGCCGTACGGGCACCGAGGTTCCTGGAGTTGTTTCCATCGGTTTCGGGGCTTGCAATCACTTATAATAACCCGCAGTCCAGAGTTCGAGATGAAAATTGTGTTACAGCCCAGAAATCGCGTAGCGACTCAGCCGAACAGACTAACCGGACGGCGCTGGAACACCGAAGGACGAGACCCCCGATGAACATCCGAGAGCAATTTCAGGTGCCGCACAAAGAGCATGTCCAGCTTTCGAAGTACGACCCCGAGAATACCTTGGGGCTGGAAAAGGGTGGCAAGGTATCCCATCTGCTGGAGAAGACTCTTCATCAGATCGACAGCCTGCAGTACCTGCTCTATGCTCAGAAGAAGTATGCCGTGCTGGTGGTCTTACAGGCTCTGGACGCGGGGGGAAAGGACGGCACGATTCGACACGTCATGTCCGGAGTGAGCCCCCAGGGCTGCCGGGTAACTTCGTTCAAGGTGCCCACGCCCGAAGAGGCCAGCCACGATTTTCTGTGGCGGATTCACAAGGCCGTGCCGGAGAAGGGCGAAATTGGCATGTTCAATCGCTCCCACTATGAAGACGTGCTGGTGGTGCGGGTGCACAACCTGGTGCCCAAACAAGTGTGGGAAGAGCGATACCAGCAGATCAACGCGTTCGAAGATCTGCTGGCCCAGAGCAACGTTAAGATCCTGAAATTCTTTCTGCACATCAGCAAGGACGAGCAGAAGAGGCGCTTCCAGGAGCGGGTCGACGACCCAGACAAGCGCTGGAAGATATCCGAAGCGGATTTCGCCGAGCGGAAGTATTGGGACGATTACGTCGAGGCGTACCAGGAAACATTAACCCGCTGCAACTCCAAGGCCAATCCCTGGTTCATCATCCCGTCGAACAAGAAATGGTTCCGCAACCTCGCGGTCTCGCGAATCATCGCCGAAACCATGGGAGACCTGGGCATGAAGTTTCCCAAGTCCACCGTGGACATCAAGAAATTGAAGTGGAAATAGACTCAGCCGATTACCCTCCTGAGGGCTGACGAATATGATCGACAATCGCTTGAACCCAGCGCTTTTCCCACGTAGTTTCCGCAAGGAATATCCCCGCGCGATGCGCGGCGAAGGATGCTTCCTGTTTACCTCCGAGGGCAAGCAGTATCTCGATGCCGCGGGCGGCGCGGCGGTGGTCACCATCGGCCACGGAGTGCAAGCGATCGGGCAGGCCATGGCCGCACAAGCCCAGCAACTCGCCTACGTTCACTCTTCACAATTTTCCAACACTCCGGCCGAACAGCTTGCCTTGAAGCTGCTGGACATGGCGCCGCCCAGTTTCGCCGCTTCCGGCCGCGTCTATTTTACTTCCGGCGGTTCGGAAGCCACGGAAACCGCGATCAAATTGTGCCGCCAGTTTCATCTCGAGGCTGGCCAGCCACGGCGCACCCGGATTATTTCCCGGCAGCAGAGCTATCACGGAGCCACCCTGGGCGCGCTGTCGGTTTCCGGAAATCCGCGGCGCCGCGAGCCCTTTGCTCCGATGCTCTCGAACTGGGGCCAGATCGTGCCGTGCTACTGCTACCGGTGCCCGCTGGGCTTGAAATATCCGGCTTGCAATCTGGATTGCGCGGACGACCTCGAGCGCTTCCTGCAGCGCGAAGATCCCTCCACCATCGCCGGGTTCATTTTTGAGCCGCTCTCCGGTGCCACCCTCGGCGCAGTGGCTCCACCGGAAGGTTACGTCCAACGCATCTGGGAAACCTGCCGCAGGCACGGCATTCTTTTGATTGCCGATGAAGTGATGACCGGCATCGGGCGCACCGGCAGGAATTTCGCGGTTCAGCATTGGGGCGTCACTCCAGACATGATTCTTTGCGGCAAAGGAATTGCCAGCGGATACGCGGCGCTCGGCGCGGTACTGGTCGGCGGCCACGTCGCTGACGCCATCGCCCAGGGATCGGGAGCATTTCTGCACGGCTTCACGTACAATGCTCACCCAGTGTCCGCTGCTGCTGGTCTGGCGGTGCTGGATTACGCGGCGAAGCAGCGGCTTTTCCAGCGCGTTGAGCCTCTGGGACGCGAGCTGCGCGAGGCGCTTTCTCCGTTGTCGCAATTTTCCGTGGTTGGAGATGTGCGCGGCATGGGCCTGTTGATGGCCATTGAATTTGTCAACGACCGCGAGATCCGCGAGCCGTTTCCGCCCGACGCCAACATCGCGTCGCGCATAGCGCAGGACCTGCTGGAGAAGGGCATCGTGGCGTATCCGGTGCAAGGCTGCGCCGACGGCGACCGCGGCGATCATCTGCTACTCGCGCCGCCGTACGTAATCACCTCGCCGATCATCAAACGTCTTGCGGATACTCTTTTGGAAGTAATAGCGGAATTGGACCGAGGTCACCAAGCAGCGCGAGGAGGCACACCTGTTTCTCACGCCCACCCCTAAGGCGTTTATTTTTTTCTTGGCTCCGTGGGCTCTAGTGGCGGCAATTTCGCTGCGAGCTCTTCCGCAAGCTCCCTCGGCCACCGGCTTTTCCTCTCCCTCGGCACAAGCCGAGTTCGGCATTGAAGAGCGATACCGCGCACTCGCGTCACCGCAGAAAATCGCGGAATTCCACCACACCCTCACCCTCGAACCTCATCCCGCTGGATCGGCGCGCAACAACGAACTCGCGAAATGGGTGGCCGATCAATGGAGGGCGCAAGGAATGGAAGACGTCACCATCCGCGAGTATGACGTCCTGAACTCGACTCCCCGGGAAGTTTCTCTCGAAATGACTGCCCCGGTGCACTACCAAGCTACTTTACGTGAAGCCCCTGATCCCGCCGATCCGGATACCTCCAACAAAAATGTTTCGCCCGCCTATTTGGGCTATTCCGCTTCCGGCGAAGTAACCGCCGCCGTCGTGTACGCGCACAGCGGCAATCCCGAAGATTACGATTTGCTGCGCCGCCACGGTATCGACGTCCGCGGCAAAATCGTTCTGGTCCGCTATTCGAATCCCTACAGCTACCGCGGATTTAAGGCCCTTACCGCGCAAGAGCACGGCGCCGCCGCCATCCTGATTTATTCCGACCCGATGGAGGACGGCTACACCCAGGGAGAAGTGTTTCCGCAGGGCCCCTGGGGACCGGAAACCCACATCCAGCGCGGCGCGATCACCTACGATTTCATCGAGCCTGGCGATCCTCTCACTCCGGGCTGGGCCTCGGTGCCCGGCGCAAAAAGAATTCGCGAGCAGGACGCGCTCACCCTCCCCAAAATTATCGGCCTGCCGCTGTCCTGGCATGACGCCAAACCCTTGCTCGAAAATATGGACGGCCCCGAAGCCCCGGAAAGCTGGCAAGGCGGTCTGCCGATCCGCTATCACTTCGGCGGCAAACGAGTCCGCGTGCACCTGAAAGTGGATATGGACACCAGCGTCCAGCCCTACTACGTCCCGGAAGCGCGCATTCGCGGCTCGGAACATCCGGACGAATGGGTGATCCTCGGCAACCATCGCGACGCATGGGTATTCGGCGGCGTCGATCCCTCCAGCGGCACCGCGTCGCTGCTGGAGATGACCCGCAACATGGGCGAACTCCTGCAAGCAGGGAATTCGCCCGCTGCGCACGATGGTATTTTGCAATTGGGATGGCGAAGAGTACGCGCTCACCGGTTCCACTGAATGGGGCGAAAATTTCGCCGACGAGCTAAAGCAAAAAGCGATCGCCTACCTCAACGTAGATTCCTCCGCTTCCGGCAAGGATTTTCACGGCACCGCCGTAGGATCGCTAGCCCCGCTCCTGGTAGAGATCAGCCGCACGTTGCCCGCTCCCTCCGGAAAAACTCTCTACGACGAGTGGAAAGTCTCCCGCCAGCACGAACTCGATGCCACGCGCACCGTCACCGATTTCGAACTCCCCGATACTCACATCGGCAGCGGTTCCGACCACACCGTCTTCCTGAATTTTCTGGGCGTTCCCACCATGGAACTGGAATTCGACGGCCCCTACGGCGTCTACCACTCCATGTACGACGATTATTTCTGGACCAATCACTTCGGCGACCCAGGCTACCGCTACCATTCCTTGATGACCCAGCTCTGGGGCGCGATCGCCCTGCGCTTGGCCAACGCCGATATCCTCCCCTATGATTTCGATTCCTACGCAGTCAATATTCGCCGCTTCCTGCAGGAGCTGGATTCACGTACCGCCGCCAGCAACCACATGAACCTGCCTCCGTTGCTCGCGGCCATCGGCGATTTCGAAAAGGCCGGCCGCGCCTTCAACGAAGCGGCCAAGCTAGCGCTAGCCGCCGCTTCGGTAGATCCCGCCACCGCAGACCGCGTCAACCGCGAGCTGATGCAAGTCGAACGCAACTGGTGCAATCCCGACGGCATCCCCGGCCGCCCCTGGTTCAAGCATTCCCTATACGCCGCCAGGTACACTTACGCACATCTGGAACTTCCTGGAGTCACCGAAGCCGCCGAAGCCAAAGACTGGAAGCGCGCCGAGTCCCAGAAAGCCATCCTGATCGCAGAACTCAAAAAGAATACCGCGCTCCTGCAGCAAGCCAGCTCAGACCTGGAATCCGCAAAACCCCACTGAGCCGCCAAAAAATAAAGGTTGGTAGCCCGACCATCGGGCCGGCAAAAAGCCCCATTCCCAAATCTCTCAAATCAAAAATCCAACTACCGCCGCCATTGAGCTAGCACCCAACATTAAAATTTTAGATCCCCGCTTCTAGCTCTAAAATCCGCACCCTTAACTTCGAAGGGTGCTCCAATCAACACTTTTTGCCGACACGATTGTCCGGGGGATTCAATGCGATATTGTTCCGCCGAGTTTCTGTGCTTTGATAGCGTCCAGAGCGTGTTTAGAGAGGTCCATCGCGCGTACTTCGTACTGATAATCCGCAGGATTTCCGAGCTGCTGCCGGCGAATGCTTATCGCTCGCTCCGCCTCTTCGATCAGCCGAGCCAGTGTTTCCCGGTCTGTTTCGTCCACCGCTCGGATAAACGCTTCTTGCCAAAGTACCGGCCCAAGATCGCCCAAGGGAACACCTCCGGCGGCATAAAAAGATGGGGAGTGGGAACTGGCATCAGTTTCCGCCACAACGTGAAGAGCAACAATTGCCGACACACCATAGATGCGTGACAAGGCGAATCGGTTACGAATGAATTCCCGCTGGCAGAAACCCAAAATAAATCAAAGCGTCCACGCAAGCAAACCTATCGCCACTGGACAGAGTGAGATCGCGGCGATTCGGCCCCGGTCCATACAAGGCCACGGCGCTCGCGCGAAAAACACGCTTGACTTCATTACGCCTTGGATATACAAGCGCGGCGGAGATAGCCTGTTTTTCACTACATCCCGTAGGTTTGAAGGAGAGGCTTGATGAAGCGAATTTTGATTGGGTGTTTGCTCGGTTCGGTTTTGTTCCTGGGGGCTGCGGCGTCGCAGGCTCAGAAGAGCGACGCGACTGCGAAGGTGGTCGAGGGGCTCGAGCATCAGTGGATGAAGTCGCAGCAGACCAATGACCCTGGGCCGCTCGAAACGCTCCTGGCCGACAGTTTCGTGGGCACATCGGAGACCGGCAAGGTCGAAAACAAGGCGGAGACGAGCGCTGACGCGAAATTAACGAAATATGTCGATTTTTCGTATGTCGATTTGAAGGTGACCGTTTACGGCAACGCGGCCGTAGCTACCGGAGGCAGCAGAGGCAAGCAGACCGACGCATCCGGCAAGACTTCGGACATAAACAATCGCTGGACCGACACCTGGGTTAAGATGCCCAGCGGAAATTGGCAATGTGTGGCCAGCCATGTTTCGAACGTGGCAAAGTGAGCCCGGCGCCGCGCTGAAGTTCTGGGTGTGACGGATGCGGACGATGTTCATGCCACGGCGACGTGGGCCTTCTTGGGCGCCCGCCGAGCTTGCCGTTTGCCCGAACCGCCGCAGTCTTAGCGCGGGACTTCGTGCTGCCGCCTGCCTTCCCAAGTTGCGCGGCCATCCAACTGCGGCGCTCCGGCAGAAGTATCGGTGCCACGCCGACCGGTCGTCGGCGTTACGCGATCGGAAAAGAGACCTGAGGCCCTGCTCACCATGGCACCCCGACCCGTCGTCCCGCATCACCGGCTGCTCCTCCTTATCGTGACGGTGAGCATGCTTTGCGCTCCGGCCTTCGTGGCCGCTCAAGCGCAAACCCAAGCCCAAACGCAGACCCAGCCGAAACCCAAACCTCGGGCACGCGATCTCGGCGTGCCCTTCGATGGCGCTCCCGGACCGCTCAACGCGATCACCGACGTCGCCGGTGTGGAAGTGGGGAACCGCACCATCATCCAAGGCAGCGGAAAGTTGGTGGTCGGCACCGGCCCGGTGCGCACCGGCGTCACCGCGATCTTCCCGCGCGGCAAAGCTTCGAGCGATCCCGTGTTCGCCGGGTGGTTCTCGGAAAATGGCAACGGCGAGATGACTGGAACCACCTGGGTCGAGGAGTCCGGCTTCCTCTACGGGCCAGTGATGATTACCAATACTCACAGCGTCGGCGTGGTCCGCGACGCGGTGATCAAATGGGAGCTGCAGCACGGCCCGCCAGCCCCGCTGGATGATTGGTGGTCGCTGCCGGTGGTGGCGGAGACCTGGGACGGCTATCTGAACGACATTAACGGCTTCCATGTGAAGCCCGAGGATGCTGATGCGGCGATGAACGATGCCCACGGCGGAGGGGTCGCCGAAGGCAACGTAGGCGGCGGCACCGGCATGGTCTGCAATGAATTTAAGGGCGGCATCGGCACTGCATCGCGGCGATTAAGCGCCGACCGCGGTGGGTACACGGTAGGAGTTCTGGTGCAATGCAATTACGGCGTTCGCCGCAATCTGCGCATTGCGGGCGTTCCGGTGGGCAGCGAGATTACCGGCGTGCCAGTGTGGAAAGAAGACACCGGCTCGATCATTGTGGTGGTGGCTACCGATGCGCCGCTGTTGCCGCACCAACTGAAGCGCATGGCCCGCCGCGTCACTCTGGGCCTGGGTCGCAACGGCAGCATCTCCGGGAACGGTTCCGGCGATATCTTCATCGCTTTCTCCACCGCCAACCCAGGCGCGGGAGAACCGAGCAAGGTGGTCAACCTAACCATGCTCCCCAATGATAAGATCGACGCGCTGTTTGCGGGCACCGTGCAAGCGGCCGAGGAAGCGGTGATCAATGCTATGGTCGCCGCGGAGACGATGACCGGGATCGACGATCGGACCGTCGTGGCCCTGCCACACGACCAGCTTCGCGCGGTCCTGAAGAAGTATAATCGGCTGGCAGGCGCGCCATAGGGCACCAACTGGAACAGACGCAATAATAATTAATAAGGAGAGACGTCGATGCGAGGGTTTCTTTCAGGGATTGTAGTAGCGATCTTGCTGGCGGTGGTTGTTTTGTGCGTGGTGTTGACCGGCCACATGAATTTTCGTGCGGACGAGCAGCCCGGCGCCATGGAAACCCACTTGGCGATGAAGGCCGTGGATGCGTCCACCGAGCGCAACGCCCCGACGATATCGAATCCCGTCCAGGCCACTGATGAAAACCTGCGCGCCGCGGCAGGCGTGTATCGTGACAACTGCGCAGGCTGCCATGGCGATCCAGCGACGCCGCAGCGCCCCTTTGGCCAGAGCTTCTATCCGCCCGCGCCGCAATTCGCCAACGACGCCCCAGACATGCCCGAAAACCAAAACTACTACATCATCCAGCACGGCGTCCGCTGGACCGGCATGCCGGCATGGAAGAGCACGCTCACCGACGTGCAGATCTGGCAGCTAGTCACCCTGCTCAGCCACTTCGACAAGCTCAGCCCGGAGATCAAGCAGGAGTTCAAGAAGCCGGTCACCTTCACGCAACAGTAATTGCGAACGCGGCTAGGGCTGCGTCGAGACTAGCGTCTGGGTGGTGCCATCCGTCAGACCCAGATCAGTAAGGTGTGGCCCGGGATTGCACGCCAGGCATGTGCCTTCGATGGCTTTGAACGTCCAGTAGGGAGGCTTCCACTCCGTTACTTGGTCGGCCGCGTGACGCAAGGCCTTGAACTTCTTCGCAAGCGCAGCAGGCGGCAGCTCAGACAGCATTCCCGCGACCGGCAATTCCACCAGCGCCAGTAGAACTCCGTCCTGCACAACCGTCATACCACCGCCGCAACGGATCAAAGTATTGGCCGCCAGTTGCATATCGCTGGGCGTTCCGCCAAGGACTACCAGATTGTGCGCGTCATGCGAGTAAGTGGTGGCGATCGCGCCGCGAATTCGCCCGATGCCTAGTTGAATGGCGCACTGCCAGGCCGCGCCCTCCCGCCCGTGGCGATTCCGCACGTAGATCAGGCTTGCATCCTCTGGCACGGACGCAATCCCGCCGTTTACCTTCACTTCAATCTCGCGCCATTCCGTGAAGCGCATCCCAAAGATCGCTCGCACCGTGGCGGATCCCGCTTGCGCACTTGGCACGCGCACGCGGAACTCGTCTTCGGAAACTTCCGCCAGCTTGACGGAATTAAGCGGCGGCGCTGGCAGCGCGCGTGGCTCCCGCAGCGCCGCCGCGATCAGCCACCGGCCGTCCTGTACAACGTTCCTTCCCGCAACGAAGACACTCTCGACGCGAAACTCATCGAGATCGCCGAGCACCACTAGATCCGCGATCCGTCCCGCGCACACCACCCCCAGGTCGAGACGCCGCAACCGCATTGCGGCGTTCAAAGTCGCGCATCGAATGGCGTCCACCGCATTCATTCCGTAGCCGACCAGGCGGCGCAGCACATCGCGAATGCCGCCGTGTTCCACCAGGTGGTCCGGCGGAACGTCGTCGGTACAGATGCTCACTTGAGAGGAAAGGTGTGGCAGCTTGCGGAGAGCCTTCACCACGCCCGGCAGAACGTAGTCATGCGAGCCACGAATGGCGATGGCCAGCCCAGCGCGCAGCTTCTCCAAAATGTCTTCGCCCGAAGTGATTTCATGATCGGAAGTAACGCCGGCGCAAAGATAGGCCTGGAGCTGCGCACCACTTAGCCCGCGCGCGTGGCCCTCGATCAGCTTGCCGGACGCGAGGCCTTCCGCGACTATCTCGGCCATGCGCGCCGTTTGCCGCAGCACTCCGCTCATGTCCATCACTTCAGCCACCCCGGCCACTTCGTCCCAGGAGAGCATCTCGCGCATTTCCGCCCCGCCAAATTCGGCGCCTCCGCGTTCGAGCCCTGGGGCCGAGGGTACGCACGATGGCGCCGCGAAGAGAAACCGCAATGGCAGGCCGCGGCTGGCTTCCACCGCGTAGCGCACTCCGGCGAGGCCGAGCACATTGGCCAATTCGTGCGGGTCGCAAAAGATGGTGGTAGTGCCTTGAGCCACCACTTGCTCCGCGTAGTGCACCGGCAGCATGTGGGAACTCTCAAAATGCACGTGAGTGTCGATGAAGCCGGGGCAAATGCACTTTCCCGAGGCACTGTAGGTCGTGGCCGCATCGGTGCGAGAACCGACGGGATGCACGCTGGCGATCATCGCGCCGGTCAACCCGATATCCGCTGCGCGCAATTCGCCAGTGACCACATCCACGACGGTCCCACCCACGATCAGCACGTCAAAGGGGGCTTCGCCCTGTGCTGCCCGTATCGCGCGCGAGCGGGTAGCAGCGTCGATTGTTCCGGGGAATGGGTGATCGCTCATTGTTGAAAGGGCGGCCCCGAAAAGCCAAAAATATGATCGCGGCCATCAGAAGTTTACACTTGCATGGTTTTGGCCGGTATGAAAGATTTCAGGGTCCCATCTTAGAATTAGGCGCAGCAGAGCCCGATTACTCGAGCAATGCCATGGTGCAGGCCACCCGAACAACTCACACCCCGAGCGAAGAGATCCTCACCCGGCAGCTTCTCGTCAGCGTCGCGCTGGGGCGGCACGAAGCAGACTTGGTGCTCGAAGGCGCGACACTCTTGAATTCGCATACCCTCACCTGGAAAGAGAACTGGGACATCGTTATCAAGGGACAGCGGATCGCGTGGGTCGGCCCCCATGGGGAGTGGAAAGGTTCTGCTCGGAAGAAGACCTCGGTGCGCGGCCTGTGGGCGGTGCCGGGATTTGGCGAAGCCCATAAGCACATCGAAAGCACCATGCTGAGTCCCGAGTATGAAGCCGATTTGGTGCTGCGCTTCGGCACCACATGGAATGTCGAGGCTTCCCATGAATTCTCGAACGTGAACGGCGCACGGAACGTGGAATTCTGGCTGATGGCGCGCGCGCAGGGAAGTCCCTTCAAGATCTTCCCTTCGCTTGGCTCCGCCACTCCGCCCACCGGCTGGGAGGAATCGGGCGGCTACTACGGCTACCGCGAGATTCGCGACTTCATCGACCGCAACCTGTGGGTCACCGGCCTCGATGAAGTGATGGATTGGTCGGCGGTCGTGAACCGGGAAAATCCCGGCTACCAGCGTCTTTGGGAAAACATCGAGGCCACGCTTGGAGGCGCGCGGAGTGGTCGAGGGACACGGCACCGGCCTGATTTCGCCCGGGGAAATTTGCGCCTTTGCTGCGGCGGGAATCAGTTCGGACCACGAAATCCGCGAAGAGCAGGAAGCCTGGGACAAGCTGGAGCGAGGGATTTTTCTCGAAGCGCGGCCCAATGCCACGCACATCCTCAAATATTCTGGTGGAGAAAGGTCTGCGCGATTGGTCGAACGTTGCGGTTACCACCGACGACCGCAACGCCGAAACCACTTTGCGCCGCGGCGCGATGGACCACAACATTCGCTGCGCCATCGAGGCTGGCGTGCCTTTGGAAATCGCCTACACATTGGGCAGCTACAACACCGCGCGCCACTTCCGCATCGATCACCTGGTGGGCTCGCTCACCCCCGGCCGCTACGCCGACGTGGTGCTGCTGTCAGATCCCCGAGCAAGTGAAGATCAAAGCGGTCTACGCCGACGGCATAAAAGTTTCCGAAGATTACAAAATGCTGGTTCCCGTCCCGAAAATCGAGTGGCCGGAATGGGCGACCAAGACCGTCAATCTGGGTCGGAAGATCGAGGCCGCGGACTTTGCCGTGGGCGCACCCGCCGGACGCATCAGCATGCAAGCCGCGGTGGTTCCTCCCTTCCATTTCGAGCGCGATTTCTTCACCGTAGAGCTGCCGGTGAAGGACGGCGTGGTGCAGCGCGACGAGGCGCAGGCCATCACCAAAGTGGCGTTGCTCGATCGCTACTCGGGCCGCACTCGCGTTTCGCGAATGTTCTGGAAAGACGTGGGGATGAAAACGCCCGATTCCGCGATGGCCTGCTCGATCGTTCATGACAATCACAACGCTTGGGTGATCGGCAGCAGCGATCAAGCCATGGCCGTGGCAATCAATGCAATGGCGGAGATGGACGGAGGGTTTGTTTTAGTCAGCCACGGCAAAGTGGTGGCCAAGGTTCGCCTGGAAGTGGGCGGTCTGATGACCGCGCGCCCGGCGGAACAACTCGCCAGCGACCTGCTGGCGATGCGTGCCGAGATGGAAAAACTGGAGTGGATGGAAAAGCCGGTCCTGCGCATTCAGGAATTCCTGGGTGTGGATCACGTCACCGAGGCCCTGTGCTACGCGTTTCTCACTTGCCCTCCCTGGAATTGGACTTTCATGCCGCCCAGCGACGCGCTGCCCGAAGGGTTTGTGAATGTTCGTACGGGTGAGACTCATCCGGTCGTCTGGTAGTGCTTCCGCTCGATTCCTTACGCCCGTTCTTTGGTGAAGCGTCCGAGGTGGTTCCAATTCAATGAACCTGCAGGCCGGGAATCCACAGGAGGTCCGAAGAACTGGCGCCCAGCGCTTGTCGGACGCGTTCGACCGCGTTTTCCACTATCGCGAACGCGGGTCCACGTTTGGGACCGAGATCCTGGGCGGCCTCACGACTTTCAGCACCCTCGCGTACGTGCTCATCGTTCACCCATTGATTCTTTCGGAATCCGGGATGGACCGCGGCGCACTGATCACCGTCACCGCGCTGGCCGCTGCGATCTTCAGCGTGGTGATCGGATTGCGCACCAACTATCCCTTGGCGATGGCTCCGGGAATGGGCGTGAACGCCTACGTCGCGGTGCAGCTCTGCCAGGGCATGCACATTCCCTGGCAGGCCGCACTCGGCATGGTGTTCTATAGCGGAGTATTATTTCTGCTAATTTCAGCAACCGGCATTCGCCGCAAAATCATCGACTCCTTTCCGGGTTCGTTCAAAAAGACAGTGGGTGCCGGTATAGGCTTCTTCATTGCCTTCATCGGCCTCAAAAACGCAGGCATGGTTGTGGCCGATCCGCACTCCATTGCGGCGCTCGGGAATTTTGCGTCGGCCCGTGTTCTGCTGGGATTTGCGGGAATTGTACTTACGGTCATCCTGGTGAACCGCGGGGTTCGCGGAGCGCTGATTTTCTCGATTGTGCTGATTACCGTAGTCGGATTGTTTTTGCCGGGCGTGAACGCCGGTTCCAGGCTCACGCCGCTTCCCCATCAGATTTTCGGCTGGCCTCATTCGATCCAGCCACTCTTTCTGAAACTCGATCTGCTGTATCCGCTGCACCATCTCAGCCAGAGCATTCCGATTGTGTTTGCTTTGCTCTTCATGGACCTCTTTTCCGCGATGGCCACATTAATGGCCGTTGGCGGACGCGCCCACCTCAACGATGAAAATGGCAATCTTCCGAAATTGCGCGAGGCGCTCTCTGCCGATGCTGCCGCCGCTTCCGGCGGCGCCCTCCTGGGAACCACCACCACCGTGATTTACCTCGAGTCCGCTGCTGGTGTGGAACAGGGCGCGCGCACCGGATTGACCAGCATCACCGTGGCTCTATGTTTTCTGGCGGCGTTATTCCTCACCCCGCTGATTGCCATTGTCCCAGCGGTGGCCACGGCTCCAGCGCTGGTAATGATCGGCATCTTTATGATCGAAGGTTTCGCCGACCTGGACTTGCGCGACGGAATAGTGGCTGCCACGGCTCTGGTGACGGTGATGTTGACGCTGCTGGCTTCGGCCAGCGACGGCCTGGCGCTGGGGTTCATTACCAATATTTTATTGCTGGCGGCCTTGGGCCGCGCCAATCAAGTAAAGCCGCTAGCGTACGTCTTGGCTGGCATCCTCCTGCTGCATTACATTCTCTAAGCACTAAGCGATATTCAAAGGTGGCAGAACAAAATGGACCGCGACGTGGACACAAGGCCCCGGGCCGGCAACAACAGAGCAACCGAAAACTGGAATTCGCTTACCCGCCGGCGATTCCTGGAGGTAAGCGCGGGAGTGTGCGGCCTGAGCGGTGTCGCCGGTGCCACGCCGCTGCTTTTCGCGGGCGCAGCAAGCAAACTGCTGACGCTGTCGTTTGGATGGATACCCAACGCCGAATACGCCGACATCTTCGTCGGTATGGAGAATCAGCACTTCGCAAATGCTGGGCTGACCATCAAATATATCGGAGGAGGCCCGAACGCCCCGGTCTCGCTCGTTGTGCTGGCGGCGGGCCAGGCGGATATCGCCCTCACCAGTTGGCTGCAGTTGCTCGATGCGCAGGCCCATGGCAACGACTTCGTCATCATCGGTTCGATGATTCCGGTCACTCCGGAAGGGCTTATTTCCCTGCCGAAGCGGCCGGTATTGAAAGTGGCCGATCTCCCTGGCGCCCGCTTTCTGGTGCAGGGACCGGATGAGCGCAATGTTCTCGACGCGGTCTTCAAGATCAATCATCTCCCGCCCGAACACCGCTATGTTCCGACCGGATTCTCGCCGGACGCGCTTCTGGCCGGAGCGGGGGACGCCTACTTCTGCTATGTCACCAATCAGCCGGTCATTTTCGAAGATATGAATCTCAAACAAGGCAAGGATTTCCTGGTTACGCGAATGGACCAGTTCGGCTTCCGCGTCCCTTCGCAATTGCTGGTGATGGACCGAAAGCGGCTCGCGGCGGACCGCCCGACCTTCGTGGCATTTCTGCGCGCCCTATTGCAAGGCTACATCGATAACAAGAAAGATCCGGACTACGGCGCAAATCTGGTGGTCTCAAAGTACGGCCGCGATTTCGGATTCACCCTTCATCAGCAGACGCGCTTGAATCAGCTCCAACTGGAACTCGAGAAAATGCCCGGCACGCGAGGCCCGTACTGGGTGAACGATGAACAACTCCGCGGTTCGATGTACGATGTGGCGCGGGCCACGGGACGCACCAACCTGCCGGATCCGGCGCGGATCATGGATTTGAGCCTTCTCGCGGAAGCTTACAAGGGATTACCGTTGTAATTCCCGATGGCGCTGGCGCCGCGCTACGCCCGGCACACCATCGCATTAAAAAAATCTTCGAATCAGGAGCCAAGTTACGTGATGGAACCGCGCAGCATTGACCTGCTCATTACCGGCGCGGAAGTGCTGACTTTCGATGATGCCACCAGAGTGGTGCGTGACGGCGCCATCGCCATTGCCGGCAACGAGATCGTGTGGGTGGGCGCCCGCAGCGAAGCGACGAGCCTCTTTCGCGCCAAGGACACGCTGAAGGCCGACGGTATGATCGCCATGCCCGGTCTGGTGGATTGCCACGTACACACTGCGCAGCAGTTCTTGCGCGGCAAGCTAGCGTCTCTAGGAAACATGGGATCTCTGCGCGAACCGATCTGGAAGCGCTATCTCATCCCTTTCGAAAGCGGCCTGGAACCGGAAGACGTCTACTGCAGCGGCCTGACCGCGTATTCCTCGATGATCGCTTGCGGCACCACTTGCTTTCTGGAAGCGGGTGGTCCGTGCCCCGATGAAATGGGCCGAGCCGCCGATGAGATCGGCATCCGCGGCCGCATCGCCATGTCCACCATGGACATCGACGACAGCCTGCCGCAAGGCTTTCCGCTTCTCAGCACGGAAGAAGCTCTGCAGCGCAGCGAAGCTCTGGTTAAGCGCTGGGCCCAACATCCTCGCGTGAATGCGTGGCTGGCGCTGCGCCAGATCATCGTGAACTCCGAAACGCTGCGGCTGGAGATGGACGCCCTGGCCCGCCAACTGAAAACGCGCATCCACACTCACTTGTGCGAAGGCACCTACGAAGTGGAATACACCATCGACAACTATGGAATGCGCCCCGCCGAATATCTCCATTCCATCGGCGTGCTGAACGACCGCCTGCACTGCGCCCATTCGGTGTTGATGAGCCATAAGGAAATCGATCTGTACGCCGCCAACGAGGTGAGCTCATGCCACTGTGCGATGAATAATTTCATCATTGGCCAGCCGCATTTATTTGAGCTGGTACGCCGAGACGTCCGCGTTGGCTTGGGTACCGATGGCGCCGCCACCCGCGGCACTCTCGACCTTTTCCAAGTGGCTCATTACGCAGTGCTCGGCCAGCAGATTCTGGACGGCACGCCGATGCATGGCACCAGTCCCATGAGCTACGCCGATATGCTGCGTCAAGTGGTGCGCGGCGGCGCACGGGCGGCGCATTTGGAAACGACGATCGGCAGCCTCGAACCAGGCAAGCGTGCCGACCTTATCCTGATCGGCACCGGCGACTACGATCAGTATCCGATGTACGATCCGGTGATTACCGCAGCCGAGCACACCGTGGGCCGCGACGTTCAGACGGTCATCATCGACGGCCGAATCGTGATGAAAGACCGTCAGTTGCTTACCGTCGACCTTGCACCGATGCGCGACCGCGTCCGCAAGCAATACGCGCATATCATGGAGCGCTTCGATAGGGCGATTGCATGAGCGGCAGCGGCAGCGGCGCGGCCATCGAAATCCACGATCTGAATAAGAGTTTCACGCCCCGGCGCGGCGTCACCGTCGAAGCCATTCGCCACATCGACCTTACCGTACCTGCGGGAGAGTTCCTGGCGATTGTGGGACCATCGGGCTGTGGCAAGAGCACCCTCCTGCATCTGGTCGCTGGCCTTGAAAAACCTAGTAGCGGCACGGTTCGAATTGGCGGCGCGGCGCCGGAAGAATTGGCACTCCGCCATCGCTTGGGCGTCGCATTTCAGGACCCTGCTCTGCTGCCATGGCTTTCGGTGCGCGCCAATCTGGGTTTGCCGTTCAAGCTCGCCGGACTGCCGGTGAACCAGGAACGGGTGCAGGGGCTGATCGATCTGGTGGGGCTCAAGGGATTCGAGCTGGCCCGTCCCAGCCAGCTCTCTGGCGGAATGCTGCAGCGCGCTGCGATTGCGCGATCGCTTTGCCTGGAGCCGGACGTCCTGTTGCTCGACGAGCCTTTCGGAGCGCTCGACGCCGTCACCCGGCGCCGCCTGAACATCGAACTGGAACGCATCTGGCGCGATCGCGCCATCACCACGCTGCTGGTCACCCATTCCGTGGAAGAGGCGCTATTTCTCTCCGACCGGACCATCGTGATGGAGCGACCCGGCGCCATCGCTCAAGTGGTGCAGATTCCATTTCCCCGGCCGCGCACTCCGGAACTTTTGCGGCGCGAGGATTTCCATCAACTGACCGACCAGATCACGCTTTGGCTGGAGCCTTAAGCTGGAATTCTTAGGAGCCAGCGAATGGATCGAGCTGTAAACCGCCCAGCCGCCAATGTCGCATACGCGGCTTTGGGTCTGCTGGCATTTTTCGCCGCATGGCAGTGGGCCGGCAAAGCCGGGGTGGCCGGGCCCGCGTTGCCGGCCGCTGAGTGACGTGGTCGCCACGCTATTTGACCCAGCAAATCTGCCTTTGCTCGCGCGTTCCGCTACCTACACGCTGGCCTCGGCCGCCAAGGGATTGTTCTTCGGCGGTACATTGGCGGTGCTGCTGGCGCTGGTGATGCATCTTGCTGCCTCCGTTGCGGCCGGGTCTGGACCGTCTGGCCGTGCTGGTGAACGCCACGCCGCCGATTGCAGTTGGGCCGATTCTGATCGTGGTCTTCAGCCGCAATCAGACTCCTGCGGCGCTGGCAGGCATTCAAGTTTTCTTCCTTTTCTACGTCGCGGCCTCCTCAGGCCTTGCCGCAGCCTCTCCCGCGCTGCGGCGCGTGATGGCCGGTTTTGGCGCCAACGCATGGAAGCAGTTGATTCATCTGGAATTGCCCGCTGCCTTGCCGCACCTCGCGAGCGGGCTCAAGGCGGCGGTGGCCGCTTCCTTCCTCGGAGCCATTTTGGGCGAGTGGTTCGGAGCTCCGCAAGGTTTGGGTCTGGTGATTTTGAACGCGATGCAAAACTTTCAGATCCCGCTGATGTGGGCCGCGGTGGTGGTTGCGGCGGTAATGTCGCTCACAGCTTTTCTGGCCGCTGCCGGTCTCGAACGAGTTGTAGCGCGAAGGTTCGCCCGATGAAGCGATTGATTTCGGAAACGTGGGCGGTGATCCTGCTGCTAGTGGGCTGGAGTCTTTGGGTCCAGCACAGCGGACTGAATGGAATTGTGATCGTCACTCCACTGGCAGTGCTGCGCGAGCTGGTCCACAACTTTTCGCAATACGTTCAGCCATCGCTGCACACCATTGCCGTCGCATTGTTTGGCATGGCCGCGGGACTGCTGTTCGGGTTGCTACTGGCGATCATCACCTGGCTGTCCAGAGTCCTCGCCGCACTGAGCCTTCCGTTGGCTCTGCTGCTTACTTCGGTGCCGGTGGTTTGCTTGATCCCGGTGCTCTCCCGCCTTTTCGGTTACGACGATCGGACCGTCTTCGTCACCGTGATTATTCTGTGCTTCCTGCCCGCTTTTGTTTTTGCCAGCGCTGGCCTCATGGCGTTGCCGCCGATGGCCGAAGAATACTTCTTCGTGCAGGGTGCGGGGCGCTGGACCCGCCTGTGGCGCCTGGCGCTGCCGGCGGCCATGCCGCGCCTGGCAGTGGCGCTCCGCGTTCTCTCGGTGCAGAGCGTGCTGGCGGCGTTGATCGCCGAGTTTCTGATGCAGACGGGCGGCCTCGGCTCCCTGATCGCCACCTCCACCGCGGACCTGGCCATGGACCAGGCACTGGCCGCGTCACTTATCAGTGTTTTTATCGCCCTCATCCTCTACCTCGCCACTTCATTACTGGAGCGGCGCGTGTTAAGGCACTACACCTAGTTCCTGTTTGCTAGGAAGGAGCATGACTCCAATGAAACGCGAAGAAGAACAAGAACCCAACTATCAGAGCCAGGACGTCTGGAGCCGCACCACCACCGCGAATGGTTACAGTGTGGACGAATTGCGTTCGGTGTTGCAGAAGTCCATCCGCCGAGGATGGGTGGAGGACGCGGCGCTGGCGGCCTACGAACTGTTCTCCCACAGCCCCGAGACGGAAGAGGTCCTTTGGCGGCGTTTGGAGATCATCGCCACCGAGGATGTGGGTTTGGGCCTGATTACTGCGCCAGCCGTCATTGAAGCGCTGAATCTGCAGCGCCAGCGCATGCCTGACCGCGGCGACCGCTGGATTTATTGCGCCCACGCGGTGCGGTTGTTGGCCACCGCGAAAAAAGACAATATGTCCATGGAGCTGGCCGGCTGGACCCGTGAAGTGGTCGCCCGCGGCGAAAGGAAGGTGGAGGTGCAGGATTTCATGCTCGATATGCACACTCGTAGAGGCGCCAGCATGGGCCGAGGAAAGGCCCATTGGTGGAATGACGGCGCGCGGCTGGAAAACCGCATGGAAGGCTACGATCCGAAGTGGGGCGACTACCTGCGCAAGCTCGACGGCGCGAAATAAGTGAAAGTTTGCTCTCCTAATAACGCTTCCCATACTTTGCCTGCCTGACTGAGCTCTGACAGGCCGCTTCGGTGGGTCCTTTTCTTAATTAGTCACGTTTGGAGCTTTTGGGGAGCCCGCCCCTAGATGCTTAGACTTCAAACTCAACTGCAACACGTTCTTGCGCCCTCGCTCAAACGGGCCGCGGCGTGTTAAATTAGCTCTTCGATCCTCACTCATGCCGCGGTGACGCTGGCTATTAACTCTGCGTCACGTTTCCCTACGAGGTGAGTTGTGCAGGAACCATTTATTCCCACCGACAATACTCGTGTCGTGCGCGAGTCCCACCGCGGGGTCTATGATCGCGCCGAGATTTACCGCATCCTCGATGAAGGATTCGTTTGCCACGTGGGTTTCGCTGCGGACCAGCAGCCCTTCGTGATTCCCACTTTGTACGCGCGGGTCGGCGATGACGTTTATTTCCATGGTTCGGCAGCCAGCCGCATGCTGCGCAACGTCAGCGCTGGCGTGCTGGTTTGCCTGACGGTGACCCTGGTCGATGGCATGGTGCTGGCGCGGTCGGTTTTCAATCATTCCATGAACTACCGCTCGGTGGTGGCGTTGGGCACTGCCACCTTGGTAAGCGATCCAGCGGAAAAGATGGAAGCGCTGCACGCGTTTACCGAAAAAATCATTGCCGGCCGGTGGGAGGATGCGCGGCGCCCCACCGAAAAGGAAATGAAGGCCACCTCCATTTTGAAGCTGCCGCTGCACGAAGTATCGGCCAAAGTGCGCCGAGGTGCGGTGGAGGACGATGCCGAAGATTACGCACTACCTGTTTGGGCGGGGGTGATTCCGATGCGTCTGGTGGCAGACCCTCCGGTGCGTGATCCGCGATGCGATCAGGCGCTGCCGGAGCCTGCGTATGCCTCCCGCTACGCGCGTTCCAGCCAGCCTGTCAACGAGGTCTGAAGCCGCGAGAGGGTTTGATTTTTGGGGCGCATTAAGCTAGGTTTGCCCCTGCACAAATTTTGCGACTGGTTTCACGAAATAACCGTTTCCGCAGTGGCAGTGATCGTCCCGGAATAAGGACCGCACCTATGCCTGACGAAGTTGCCGGCAAAATTATCTCGATGCTCGCCGCGATCAAGCACGTTCCAGCGGAGGGCATCACCCTTGACTCCTCGCTCCAGGAGATGGGAATCGACTCCCTGGATACGTTTACCCTGCTGTTCGACCTCGAAAATGAGTTCCACATCACCATTCCCGACGAAGAAGCGAAATCGATCCGCACGGTGAACGACGTTGTCGAGGGCGTGAAGAAGTTGATCGCCGCTGGCGGCGGTTCTTCTCCGGTGGATTCTTCGATGTCGGCGGACTGAACGATGCCCGGACGGCGCGTGGCCGTGACCGGCCTTGGGGTTATCTGTGCGTTAGGAAAAAATACATCGGAGATGGGCAACGCGTTGCGCGCAGGCCGCTCCGGAGTTTCCCCTCTGCAGTTGGTTGATCCCACCAAGTTACGCTTTCAAAACGGCGCCGAGGTGCGTGGCTTCGATCCCGGCGAACATTTCCCCGGCAGCCTGCAGGATCACCTGGATCGCTTCGCCCAGTTTTCCGTAGTCGCCGCGCGCCAAGCGGTGCAAGATTCCGGAATCCCGCTCAGCGGTGAGTTGCTCGAAAAGACGGTGATCGCCACGGGGTCGTGCGTGGGCGGACAATCCACCCAGGACATCGGATTCGTGGATTTGTATCAGCGCGGGCGCGGACGCGTTCATCCGCTCACCATTCCCAAGGTGATGGGCAACGCCGGTGCGGGGCACATTTCCATGGAGTTTGGGATCACTGGTCCGGCGTTCAACGTTTCCACCGCATGCTCCTCCTCGAACCATGCTATCGGCCAGGCCTTTCACATGATCCGCAGCGGCGCGGCGGAAGCGGCGATCGCCGGCGGAGGCGAGGCTCCGTTCAGTTTGGGGTTGTTGAAAGCGTGGGAAGCGATGCGCGTAATTTCGCCAGACACCTGCCGCCCATTTTCGAAAAATCGTCTGGGGATGATTTTAGGCGAGGGCGCCGGCATGCTGGTGCTCGAACCGCTGGACGCGGCCCGCAGCCGCAGCGCCAAAATATACGGGGAAGTGGTGGGATTCGGGATGTCCGCGGACGCCCACCATTTGACGGCACCGAGCGCACTGGGCGCAGCGAGCGCGATGCGCCGAGCATTGAGCGACGCCGGGATTTCGCCGGACCAAATCGGCTATATCAACGCCCACGGGACGGGCACCGCTGCGAATGATCCCACCGAGACTCGGGCGATTCGCGACGTCTTCGGCGCGAACGCCGATCGCCTGCCGGTGAGTTCGACCAAGTCCATGCATGGCCATGGATTGGGAGCTGCCGGAGCGCTGGAAGCGATCGCTACGTTTCTGGCCTTACGGGAGGGATATGTGCCGCCTACCGCGAACTACATGGAGCCCGATCCGGAATGCGATCTTGACTACGTTCCCAATGAAGCGCGCCCCGCCCAAGTCGAGTGGGCCCTGTCTAATTCCTTCGCGTTCGGCGGTCTGAACGCCGTGCTCGCATTTCGAACTCATCCGCGCTAGCCCGCGCGCCGGGTAAACCTGTAGCGCGTTCCGGCCTACAGCCAAAGCAGGGGAATGCACCCCGCAGCAGCCAACAATGCCAATCCCAGCAGGCTTTCCCGTCCCGTTTGCTGGTCCGCGAACCCCACCGCATACCCACCCTTCACGATGTTGTTGCTTGCCGCCGCGACGATGATCCCGCCCGCCGCGAGCATCAGCGGCGTCGACTGCCCCGCGGTTTGGGTGATGCCCATGATGAATGGCGCGACGTCGGTGAAGCCGGTGAGGCCGGCCAGCGCATACACCCCGCCGCGCCCGAGATAGGTCACCGCGTAATGGGTCAACGCCAGCATCACCACGAATAGTCCGCCGAAGAGAAGCGCCGAGCTCAATTCCAGGGGATTCGCGGCGAGCACCTCATTCTTAGGTGGCTCTTGGGAGCTGAACGTCCGGCGTGACCACCACCATCCTCCGAGCGTTCCGATTACCGCGATCGCTAGAAAAGACGGCGCAAGTAACTTCATCAGCGTCACATTGAAAATTCCCACTAGGACCAGAATTCGCACGTACATCACGCTGCTGGAAATTACGATGCCCCCACTGAAAAGATGAGGTTGGCACTGGGTGCGCGCTCGCTTCGCCAGCACTACCGTGGCTACCGTAGAGGAATAGATTCCGCCGAGGATCGCGATCAGCAGGATGCCGGACTGGCCTTGCGTCCGGATCTGCAGCAGGTAGCTGGCATAGGAAACCGCGCTTACCGCGGCCACCACCAGCCACGCTTTGAAGGGATTGAACTGGAACGGCCCAAAGTCGCGGTTGGGTACCACCGGCAGGATCACCGCGGTCAGCAGCAGGAACTTCGTAAAGGTGAAAATTTCCTCGGCGGGCAGGCGCTTCGACAGGCTTTCCAGTCCTCCCTTCAATTCCAACAGCAGCAGACTGGCCACCGCTAGCGTGGTAGCGATCCAAAACTCATTGCGGGCCACCAGCGCGCCGATGACATACGTCGTCAGTCCAGACATTTCGGTGGTCACCCCGGCAGCATCCAGCTTCTCGAGTTTGTGTTGGTAGGAAAGCAGCAGAAACGCCGCCACCACCACGAAGCCCGCGGTCACCGGCACTCGCGAATCGCCGGAAATCATCGCCAGGGCGTAGCCCATTAGCCCGATCAGCGGGAACGTGCGCACCCCGCCAAACGAGAGGTATCCTTTGATCGCTTTCTGTTCCTCCCGTTCCAACCCAATCAGAAAGGAAAGAAAAAGCGTCAAGACGATCCGGATTCCCTCCGGCGGCAACAAATTCAGCATGTGCTGGTTCACAGATTCACCGTGGCCCAATCACTCCTGGTTGTGAACCCAAACTCAAGTACACCACAAGCAAAAACACGAGCGCCACCCATGGCCCTAAGCCAAACGATGCGCATAGCCCGCCACGGAGGTTACCGAAGAAACCCCAGGAACTCAATGGAAGTGATGGAAAGAGGGAAGTTCGCGCGACGCCGTGAATAATTACTGCGGCTGCGATTGGCTGGTGCCCGGGCCCCAGCTCGAGGGGATCGGGCTCCACTGGCGGGTCAACTCGTCGGACAACGTGAAAGCGATCAATAGCGCCAGCCAGAAGAAGCCAGCGGCGACCACCACGCGGGTAAGCCCCGAACTCGAGCGCACGTGCATGAAGAAGAGAATCACCAAAAGCATTTTCACCGTGGCGATTGCCAGCGCCGCCACGGTATTCAAAGGGCCGAGATCGACAAACGCCACCGCCGTAGTCAGCCCGGTAAGAAAGAGCAAGGTGAGGAACACCCCGACGTAAACCTTCAGCGGCACAATGTGCGATGACATCAGTGTCCGCCTCCTACGCTGTAGCGTCCGCCGATCAGATACAGCAGTGGGAAAAGAAATATCCACACGATATCGACGAAGTGCCAATACAGCCCGCTTACTTCGAGCGGTGTGTAGTAGTCCGGCGAAAATCGTCCGCGCGCGGCCATCCAGGTGAGCACCGAGAGCAGCCCAATGCCGATAATCATGTGAATGGCGTGCAGGGAAGTCATGATGAAATAAAAACAAAAGAAAAGCTGGACGTGCGGCGCGTTCGCTCCCCACTCTGGGCGGTAGACGAAGTTCAGCCCCGGCACCAAGTGCTCAGCCCAATCGTTGCTCCACTCGAAGGTAAACTTGATGCCCAGGAAAGCCGCACCCAAAATCATCGTCAACACCAGCAGGAACACCTGCGCCTTGCGCTGGCCGGTCTGCGCCGCGCGGATTGCCAAGGCCATGCTCAAGCTGCTGCCGATCAGCACCGCGGTGTTGGCCGCACCGAAGCGCACATCCAGCAGGTGGCTGCCGATCTCGAATCCCGGCAGGTACAACGCGCGATACACGGTGTAGGAAGCAAACAATCCGCCGAAGAACAGAACTTCGGTCGCCAGGAAAACCCACATGCCCAGGTTCCCGGCCTCGAACTGCTGGGTCATGTTATCGAAATGATGGCGCAGATCCGGCGAATGCGCTGCCGAACCGTGCTCGTCCCCGTGGGTCGCGCCATGGGCAACTAGATCAGCCATGTTGGCCCTCCGGGATCGGAGCGTAGTTGTATGCTTCCTCGGTCACGATCGGCGTCTCTTCGAAATTTTCGGTCGGCGGCGGCGATGGCACGGTCCACTCCAGCCCCTTCGCTCCCCACGGATTGGCCGGCGCGATTGGCCCGTAACGCATCGACCATATGAAATACACCAGCGGGATCAGGTACCCGATTCCTAAAATCGACGCCCCGGCCGACGACATCACATTGAACACCTGAAATTCCGGCGGATACACCGCGTACCTCCGCGGCATTCCCAGATATCCCAGCATGAACTGCGGGAAGAACGTAAGATTGAATCCCACGAAAATGATCACCGCGGCCACCCGCGCCCACATGTCCGGATACATCCGTCCGGAAATCTTCGGCCACCAGTAGTGCAGCCCGCCCATGTAGGCCATCACTGCGCCACCCACCATGATGTAGTGGAAGTGCGCGACGATGAAATAAGTGCCGCTCAAATGGACGTCGGTGGCCAGCGACGCCAGGAACAATCCGGTCAAGCCGCCCATGGTAAAAAGTCCGATGAACCCCAACGCATATAGCATCGGCGCTTCGTAGGAGATTGAGCCCTTATAGAGCGTGGCCGTCCAATTGAAAACTTTAATCGCCGAAGGAATCGCCACCAGGAAACTCAGGACCGAAAAGATCAGTCCGGCATAGATCGATTGCCCGGTGACGAACATGTGATGTCCCCACACCAGGAAACTGATGATCGCGATCGCAAAGCTGGAATAAGCCACCATCGTGTATCCATAAATCCGCTTGCGCGAAAACGCTGCGATCAGTTCGCTCACCACTCCCATGCCCGGCAGAATCATGATGTACACCGCGGGATGGGAATAGAACCAGAAAAGATGCTGGAACAGGAGTGGGTCGCCGCCCAGCGCGGGATCGAAAATTCCCACATGGAACAAGCGCTCCACCCCCAGCAGGAAAATCGTGATCGCCAGCACCGGCGTGCCCAGAATAAAGATCACGCTGGTGGCGTACATCGACCATATAAAAAGCGGCAGCCGGAACCAGGTAAGTCCCGGCGCGCGCATCTTGTGAATGGTGACGATGAAATTCAGCCCGGTGAGAATCGACGAAAATCCGGTAATGAACACTCCAATCGCCACCGGAATCACCGCGCTGTGCGAGTAGGTGCTGCTATAGGGCGTGTAGAAGGTCCAGCCGGTATCTACGCCTCCGCTGATCACCGCGTATAGGGTGAACAGCGCTCCCACTACGTAGATGTACCAGCTCAAAAGATTCAGTTTCGGGAATGCTAAATCCTTGGCGCCGATCATCAGCGGCACCAGGAAATTCCCCAGCGTGGCGGGAATCGATGGCACCAGGAAAAAGAACACCATGATGATGCCGTGGGCTGAGAACAGCTTGTTGTAGGTTTCTGGCTGCACCAGCGCGCCGGCAGGTTCGATCAAGTGGATCCGCATCAACACCGCGGCCACCCCGCCCACTAGGAACATGAACGTGATCGAGACCAGATACAGCAGCGCGATGCGCTTGTGGTCCACGGTGAGCAGCCACGACTTCACTCCATAGCTCACGTTCAAGTAGTGAACGCGCGAATCCTGCGGGATTTCCGTCACGGCCGTGCTCATTTTCCTGCCGACTTCCTTTCTTCCGGGCCCAGCGACTTGATGTACGCGATTAACTGCAATAGCTGCTCTTCATTGATCTGCCCCTGAAATGACGGCATCACCGGAGCGTAGCCCGGCAGCGGCATCGAATTGGGATTCACGATGGCGTTACGCAGGTACGCATCGTCGGCCACCACCGTCCGGCCATCCATCAGTTTTACCGGATGATCGAACAAGCCGTTCAGCGTAGGGCAGCGGCCACTGTTATCCGCCACGTGGCAGGTGATGCAGCCCAGTTGGGTGAACAGCCGTTGGCCGCTTTGCGCCATCGATTCGCCGCGAATCCCGCCGCTCAGCCATCCGGCGTAATCGTCGGGCGTCATCACGTGTACCCAGCCAATCATCCGGGCATGGTCGGTGCCGCAGTACTGCGCGCAGTAGAAATGGTATATGCCGGTCTTGGTGGCCTGGAACCAAATGGACGAGTAACGCCCCGGCAGCACGTCCTTCTTGATGCGAAACGCCGGAATCGAGAAATCGTGAATCACGTCTTCCGAGGTCATGGTCAGCTTCACTGGGACCCCGACCGGCACGTGTAACTCGTTGATTTCCCGCGGCCCTTCCGGATGCTGGATGTGCCACATCCATTGCTTGCCGACCACAAACATTTCCATGGAGGCGGTCGGCGGGCGCGAATTTTCGAAGTACAAATAGGATGCCCAAATAAATATCACCGCGCAGATCGCCAGCGGAATCAGGGTCCAGGTGGCTTCGAGCATCATCGAAGTGCCGACAAAGCCAGGGACCTCGTCGTCCGAGCGCCGGTGATACTTGATCATGAAGTAGAAGATGATGCTGAAAATCAGGATGGTGAAGAACAGGGTGATGCCGGTGAGAAAAAAGTACAGATAGTCCACGCCCTGCCCGATGGTCGACGCCGTGGGCGGATGGATCGGCAGCGAAAACGCCGCCAGCAGATTGCTCTTAAGTACGCAGGTCGCGGCGTTCATGCGCTCTTCCCGCGCATCGAGTCGTGTTCGGTTCGAGCGAGAAGGAAAATGCCAAGTCCCAGCACCAGCACGGTGATGGCCGCTCCGGCCTTCAGCATGTCCGAAACTACTAGGCCGTATTTGCCGGTCGAGGAATCGTAGTGATAGCAATACAGCAAAATTTGATCGATGGGCGTTCCGATTTTTCCGGAAGAAGCCTCGACCAATCCCAGCCGCACGTCGCGCGCGGGATAACTGATTCCATAGAAGTAGCGCGACACTTTTCCCTCGGGCGTCAGGATCATGATGGTGCTGGCATGTGCGTATTGCCCGGACGTAGCGTCAAACGCGTACCGGAAGCCCACTGCATCGGCCAATTGGTGGATCGCCGGATCTTTTCCGGTCAAGAAATGCCAGCCGTCGATCGCGTTGGGCCGGCCGTATAGACCCGCGAACATCACCTGTTTGGCTGCCGATTCGGCCACGTTATCTCGCGGATCGATGCTGATGGTCACCACTTCAAATTGTTTGCCGGCATCCCAACTGAGCTCTTTGAAGGTATGCAGCATTCCGTCGAGCACCTGGGTGCACAACATCGGGCATTGGTAATACACCAGCGAAAGAATCACCGGCTTACCGTGAAAATATTGGCCGAGCTGAACGGTTTGGCCTTTTTCGTCGCGGAACTCGTCGTTCAAAGGCGCCTGATTGCCCAGCTTTTGGTCGATCCCCACATCTTTCAAAAGCTCCGGCCGCACGCCTGCCGCCTGCATCTGTCCACGGGCCGGTGGGCAAGCCGCAATACCCAGCGCCAACAGCAACGCCACCGAAGCGCCACGCCGGCATAGTCGAATTTCTTTTTCCAACAACATTAGTCAGCCTTTCACAATCTGTTGCAATGCTCGCTCAGTTCTGTGGCGCTGGAGTCGCGTCCGCTGGCATTGGGCTCGCTTCGCTCGGCGCTGCACTCGCGGCTCTCGACGCCGGACCCGCACCCTTTGGCGCTGGCTCATCGTCGTTTGATTCCGCCGGGCCAGGCATCACCCCGGAGCCGGCCGCTCTATCGTCCACTGGCGCGGTGCTGTTCGGCCGGATCGGCAGGCCGCGTGCGAGCACCAATTCGATCGCCCGATCGACGGGAATGCGCACCACCCCGCCGGGCCGATCCACCCAGCCATAGGAATTCAGAATGTCCCGCTGCGAATCCCGGTATTCCTTCAATTCCATCTTCGGATCCACTTGCAACCGCGGCAGCGGCGGTAACGTTCGCGCGTTCTCAAACGGCGTGGCAGGAGGCCCCAGCTTCTGTTCTTTCGCAAAGAAATAAAACGTTCCAGCCATGCTGATTCCAATCAAAATCAGAATCACCGCCAAAAGTAAGCCGGCGTACGCCAACGGCCGCGCTTCGGCGTCACTTAGTTCGTGACCCACCGAGATGCTCGCCTGGTTCGGGTCTTCGCCGGGCTTATTGGTCATGCTTAATCTCCATGCTCCGCCGCCCGCTCCAAACTTACCGCCAACTGTCGTGGCACCAACGGGCGCGCCTGCAATTGCCACAGAAACGCGGCCAGCCATATCCCGCCAATTCCGATCGGCGCGGTCAAATCGGCAGGATGGACGCGCGGCCCGCTACGCTCAAACGCCGGCATCATCAGCCAATACACGTCGAGCAAACTGATGAACAACAGTCCCATCCCTACTCGCGCCAGCAATTTCATGCGCGTCTTGATGCCTCGGAAAAGCAGCAGCAAAAAGGGAGTCACAAAATGGAACACGATCAGCAGCGCCGCCAGCACTCCCCACGACGTTTGCCATCGCGACAGGTACCAGGGAATCTCATCCTTCAAGTTTGCGGCCCAAGTCAGCAGGAACTGCGCGAACGAGAGATAAGCCCACAGCATCACGAACGCCAGCAGCAGGTTCCCCAGATCCTGCCAGTTCGAGGGCGAAACCGCCGACGCCAGCGGTTCGCCCTCCGCCAGCAGGCGTCCCACCACAATCATGAAGGCCATCGCGGTCATGCATTCCACGATCATGAAAATCATTCCGTAGATCGTCGAGTACCAGTGCGGCTCGAGCGACATCACCCAGTCGATCGAAGCGAATGTCACGGTGAGCCCGTACAGGATCAAACCCGGGCCGCTGATTTCTTCCATTCGTTCTTCGATTGTCGGATCTCCGGTTTCGTCCTGCTTGCGCGACCACCGGTTCAAAAAATAAGCCAGGGCCAGCCACACCGCGAAATAAATCAGCACGCGCACGGTAAAAAACGAAACATTCAGATACGGCCGCTTGTACTGAAGCAGCGGATCGGCGGCCACCTCTTCCGGCCGCGCCCACGGGAACAACCGTGGCAGACCGAAAAACAACGGAATGAACAGCGCGGCCATCACCGGAAAGGTGCGGGTGCCGGCCTCCGCGATTCTCCGAATCGGATTTCCCCAGCCGCCGCCGGTCAGGTTATGAAGCATCAGCAAGGCCAGTGACCCCAGCGGAATTCCGATCCAAAAAACATACCCGAAAAGATAAGAGCGGAAAAATTGCGTCGGATTACTGATTAAGAACACCAAGCTCACCGCGAGGGCCACCACTCCCACCAGCGCGGATTGCCGTTGCGCGCGCTGCACCAGAGGTTGAATTGTTTCCCAGGTTTTCATTTCGGTTCACCAGCCGGACTGGGCGGAGTGCTCGGAGCCTGCAGTTGCTGGCGATCCTTTTCCGGAACGTCCTGGATCGTAGTGTTCTGGCTCAATTGCAGCACCCGGATGTATGCGGCGATCCTCCAGCGATCCTCCGGACTAACCCGTGCGGCGTAGGAATACATGTTTCCCAGGCCGTTGGTCATGACGTCGAAGAAATGTCCCGGGGGAGCCTGGCGCAGACGATCGATGTGCAGCGATGGAGGAGGCGGGAATCCGCGTTGGACGATCATGCCATGGCCGGTGCCCGCGTAGTCGTGGCACGGCGAGCAGTAAATTTCAAAGCGCTCGCGCCCGCGCTCCAAATCCGCTTTGGTGATGGGGAAGGGAAATGTCTCCGCATCCTGGCCGTTCACTTTACCGGTATATAGCTGTTCGTCGACGCGCAGCTCGCCGCGCGCTACGGTGCCCTCGACCACCGGGCGTTCCGATCGCTGATCGTCGAAAAAGCCCGTTTCCGCCAGCGGTTTATATTTCGGTTGCTCGTGCATGTCCAGGCGGCAGCCGAAAGCAAACGCAGCCATAGCGAGCGGCGCAGCCAGCAGTCCAGCGCGGCGCAGACGACTCGAGTGTGTGGCGGCGGCTTTAGGTTTCGATTTCATAGACGCCCTGGGAATGCAGCCCCTGCAGAAATTCCCTGGTTTTGGTCCGGTCGAATTTTTGGTCACGGGCCTTGATGCACAGGAAAAAGCGGTCGCGCGACGCCAGCGCAAAGCGCGGCACATTGAACACCGGGTGGTACGGCGTCGGTAATCCGTTCAGCGCCAGCATTCCGAAAACGCAGGTAAGCGCCGCGCCTAAAATGGTCATCTCGAAACAAATAATCACAAACGCCGGCCAGCTATTGAACGGTTTACCGCCCACGATGATCGGATAACTGATCACGCTGGCGTAGTACTGCAACGCGAACCCGGCCAAGCACCCGCATAATCCTCCGACGAACACCAGCGCCGGCAGCCGGGTCCGGTGGAAACCGATCGCGTCGGCCAAGCCTTCGACCGGCATCGGGGTGAACGCATCGATTTTCTTGTATCCAGCCGCGTGTGTCTGGTGCGCTGCCTCCACCAGCGTCTCGGGGTTATCGAATTCCGCCAGCAAACCGTAAATAGGTTGTCGCTTCATGTCTTGGGCATTTCCGGATTGGGATTGCGCAGTCGCGCCAGGTACGTGGTGCGCGGACGTGTATTCAATTCCGCCAGCAAAGCGTAATTTCTCGATTGCGCTTTCAGCTTCGAAACCCGGCTATTCGGATCGTTCACGTTCCCGAAAACGATGGCTTGGCCCGGACACACCGCCTGGCACGCGGTGACGATTTCGCCGTCCCGCACTGGACGATCTGCTTTCTCCGACTCGATTTTGGCCGCGTTGATCCGCTGCACGCAGTACGTGCATTTCTCCATCACTCCGCGGCTGCGTACCGTCACGTTGGGATTGCGTAGGCCAAACATGCTCGGGGTGGTCCAGTCCGAATACAATTTGAAATTGAATCGCCGCACTTTGTACGGGCAGTTATTCGAGCAGTACCGCGTGCCCACACAGCGATTGTAGACCATCACGTTCAGCCCTTCCGGACTGTGCACCGTCGCGCCCACCGGGCACACCACCTCGCACGGCGCGTTTTCGCACTGCATGCACGGCATCGGCTCGGAATACGCTTCCGGATTGTCCATGTCGCCGCGGAAATAGGTGTCCACGCGAATCCAGTGCATTTCGCGGCCCGCGATCACTTGATCTTTGCCCACCACCGGAATGTTGTTTTCCGCCTGGCAGGCCACTACGCACGCGTTGCAGCCGATGCAATTGTTGAGATCGATCGACATTCCCCAGGCGTAGCCGGGGCTCGGAAAACCGGGATACAGCGAAATATCTTCCGCTTTTTCGCCGATGTCCCTCGCGAACATCGGATTCTTGCGGAAATCGTCCAAATTAGCGATGCGCACCAGGTCGCGGTTGAACGCCTCCACGCTTTCTTCTTCTACCTTGTGCCCTTCGCGATCGATGAGGTGATGGATCTGCGTAGCCGCGAGGTCGTAGCGCGCGCCGGTGCGCTCCAGCCGTAGATCGTTTGAAATCCACGCACCTCCCGCGCTGCGCAAGGCGTAGGCGTTGAATCCGGTCTTATTTCCCACTCGCCCCGCGCGGCGTCGCCCGTATCCCAGGAACACCGTCACCGCATCGTCTGCGTGTCCGGGCGCGACCCACGCCGCAACCAACATTTCGCGGCCGCCCGATGTGAGCTTCACCATGTCGCCATTGCTCAGCCCCAGCTTTTGCGCCGTGGCCGGGCTTAGGTGGGCCGGATTGTCCCAAGTGAGATGGTTGATCGGCTTCGGCAATTCCTGCAGCCAGCCGTTATTGGCAAAGCGTCCATCGAAGGTCGTCGGATCCGGCCGGAAAACCAGCTCCAGCCCGGAAGACTTGCCCGCGCCCGCAGCCAAAGCGGCCACCGCAGCGGAAGCGGACGAATCCGATCCCGGGACCGCGACGTGAACCGCCGGAGGCTTCATCGCCAAAGCGCTCCCTTGCATCCAGCCGTTGTGCAGCGTTACTTCCCAAAACTTTTCAAAATCCTTATCGGTTTCTTTGGCCGGCCGCTGCGTTTTCCAATACCCGCGCACCACATCGTGCGCGGACGTGCCCGACTGGCCGGTCAATACTCCCAGAATTTCATGCGCGGATTTTCCGTCGTACAGCGGCGCGATCAGCGGCTGTACGATTCCCACCGTGCCGTCGTACGCCCGGGTATCGCTCCACGCTTCCAGGAAATGCGCTTCGGGAATGTGCCAGTGGCAAAGCTCCGCGGTCTCATCGTTGTAAAGGCCCAGGTGAACGCGTTGCGGCACGCGCAGCAATTGGTTCGCGAAATCCAATTCCGCCGGCGCGTTGTACACCGGGTTGCCGCTCAAAATCAGCAGCAGGTGAACCGAGCCCGCACCGATGTTGCTCACCAGTTGCGCTAGCGATTCGTTTTCGTTGACTGGCTCGGTTTCCAGGGGATCGGTGTACAGCACCGTCTTACCTACGTTGCCCAGCGCCAAATTCAGCGCGTGCGCCAGCGAATGTACGATTGCGGGTTGATGTTCTCCGGCAATCACCAGGCTCGCGCCGCGATGGGCATTCAAATCGCGCGCCGCCGCCTCAATCCACGCCGGCAAGACTTTATCGGGAAGCGAGTAGCCGCCTGCGGAATTTCCCGATTTCTGCACCGTCGCCAAAATCGCCCGCGCCAGAACTTCCACTTCTCCCGCCCGTACCGGCAAGCGATGATCGGCCATCGCGCCAGTGGTCGAGAGCGCGCTCTCGACTACATATAGTCGATTCATCTGCGACGTCGGATTGGTCACCCGGCGCCGCTCCGTGAATTCCCGCGCGTAGCGGACGTGTCCTGGACCATTGCTCAAGAAATCCGCATCCAGCGAGAAAATTACGTCGGCCTGATCGAAGCGGTGCACCGTGTTGACGTAGTGTCCAAACGCCAGCCGCCCGCCTTCCCGCGCGGAATCGCGGTTGCATGGTTCGTACTGATGCCACTTCGCGTTCGGGTATTGTGCCAGCATCGCGCGAATCTGCGACCCCAAGGTCGGTGAGTACACCGTCTCGGTGAGCAAGGCCAGTCCTGCGCCCTGCGTGCCTTTGAAGTCATTCAGCGCGTTCGAAATCGACGCCACGAACGCCGCCCAGTCGCTGATTCGCCCTTCGCGCATCACCACTTGCGAGCGATCCGGGTCGTACATGCCCAGCACCGAAGCTTGCGCGAACACGTCCGTCGCGCCCAGGCTGCCCGGATGCTGCGGATTTCCCTCTACCTTGGTTGGCCGGCCCATGTTGCTCTCGACCAGCAACCCGGTCGCCGCTCCGCCCAACGGCATCGACGTCGCATAAAACAGCGGTTTCCCTGGAATTACTTCCTCCGGCGGACGAACGTACGGAACGATCCTCTCCGTCGGCAGCTTGGTGCAAGCGCTCAAACCGCCCAGCGCCGCGGACGCGGCCATCAGTTTCAGCACATCGCGGCGATCCAGCCCCACCGGATCTTTTCCAGGGTCGTGCGGAAACTCGTGGTGCAAGAATTGCTGGCTCTGCGGTGTCTCCGCCAGTTCTTCCAGCCCTTGCCACATGCGCGTGCCACTCGATTCGGCGAGCGTCGCGCGGATCGCGCCCAGATCCAGGCGCGGACCCACTCCCGGCGGCACCATCTCCGGCCTCTCGTCGTGAGGCTGAACCTGAAGCTGGCCCTGAGCCTGCGCCGCGTCCGGAGCGCGCGAAACCCCGTTATTGTTTTGCGGTTCGATCATCTCGCCTGCGTCTCTCAAGTCGCTCATCGATGGCACGTATCGCAATTGGTAAGGCTTTGAATTTTGTATTCCTTCACCAGCAGCCGGCCCAGCTCGAGTTGGTCCGATGGCGGTTGATACCACGGGTCAAAAACTTTCTCGCGCGGCCGCACGTATTTCTCCGGTTGGCGGTGGCATTCCAGGCACCACGACATTTGCAGTGTATTGGCCCGATAGGTGAGCGCCATATCCGCGATCGGACCATGGCAGGTAGTGCATCCGACGCCCTTCGACACGTGAATGCTGTGATTGAAATAGACGAAGTCCGGCAGCGCGTTCACCCGCGTCCACGCGATCGATTTATCGTCCCGGTAGCTCGCCCGCACCGGTTCGAGCATCGCGCTGTTCACCCATATCTGCGAATGGCAGGTCATGCACGTTTGCGTCGGCGGCAGCCCTGCAAATGAGGAATTCTCTACCGACGTATGGCAATACCGGCAATCGAGGCCCAGTTCGCCGGCGTGGTGCCGGTGGCTAAACGGCACTGGCTGCGTTTTGGCCACGTTCACGTCGGTGTAATACGGCGAACGCCCAATCGCATATAGCGCGAAGCTGAGCCCGGCGAGAATGAACACTCCCCCATAAATGCTCACGCGAGAGATGGTGTTCGTGCTGCGATGAAATATTTGCGACATCGTGCCGCGCGCTCTCCTAGAATTCCCGCGCTATCTACTTCCCGCCCTCGGTGTCGACCTCTTCCACCAAACTGCGCATTTCCGAAATCGAAATCACCGGCAGGTAGCGGATAAACAGAAACAGCAATGTTAAAAACAGCCCGATCGTTCCTAGATATGTCGCCCAGTCCCACCGCGTGGGGTAATACATTCCCCAAGCCGAAGGAATGAAATCGCGGCTCAAACTGATCACCACGATTACAAAGCGCTCCAGCCACATACCCACGTTAATAATAAGTGAGAGCACGAACAGCATGGGAATGTTGCGGCGCACCCGGCGCGACCATAACGATTGCGGAATCACGATATTGCAGGCAATCAGCGACCAGTACAAAATCGCGTACGGCCCGGTCATGCGATTGACGATCGCGTAGCGGTCGAACTGGTTTCCGCTGTAGAACGCCGTGAAGGTTTCGATCATGTACCCGTAGGCCACGATCAGACCGGTGGCCAGCATCACCTTGGCCATATTGTCCAGGTGGCGCATGGTGATGAAGTCTTCCAGCTGGTAATATTTTCGGATCGGGATGGCCAGGGTCATCACCATCGCGAATCCGGAGTAGATCGCGCCCGCGACAAAGTACGGCGGAAAGATCGTGGTGTGCCAGCCCGGGACCATGGCCACCGCGAAGTCAAAGCTCACCACCGTGTGCACGGAAACTACCAGCGGAGTGGCCAGCCCGGCCAGCAGCAGCGACGCGGTCTCGTAACGCGACCAATGCACCGCGGATCCCCGCCAGCCCATCGCGAACATGCCGTAGATCACTTTCTTTACCCGGGTCTTGGCGCGGTCGCGCAACGTCGCCAGATCCGGGATCAGCCCAACGAACCAGAATAGCAATGACACCGTGGCATACGTCGAGACCGCGAAAACGTCCCACACCAGCGGGCTGCGAAATTGCGGCCACGTGCCCATATAGTTCGGAAAATAAGGAAACAGCCAAAACGCCAGCCACGGCCGGCCCAAATGCAGAATCGGGTATAGGCCCGCGCAGGAAACTGCAAAAAGCGTCATCGCTTCCGCGAAACGATTGATCGACGTGCGCCATTTCTGCCGTAGCAAAAGTAGGATCGCCGAGATCAGCGTTCCGGCGTGCCCGATTCCGATCCACCAAACGAAATTGACGATCGCGAATCCCCACGCCACCGGAATCCGGACGCCCCAAATCCCCACGCCCACTGCGAATAAGTAGCAAACCGCCACATTCAGCAGCAGCAGCAGGGAAAGGCCGATCAGGAAACCCGCGATCCACCCGCCTTTGACGCGCCGGCGCAGCACGATCGAGGCGATCTTGTCCGTTACGCTTCCAAATGTATGTCCAGGCTCAAGAATTTCGTGAAGTTCGTTGGTGTTCGCGGATGTCGGAAGCGGCTCAGGTTCCACGGCGGGAATCCGGAAGTCGAGTGCTTAAGTAAGTAATGCTGGCAAAGTGTTTCCCCACCCCGCAGGGTTCAGTGCATCCCTTCAGTTCGGCGGAAGGAAACATTTCGGCAAACAGAATAAGACCTGAAGGAAGTAGACGCAAGATCAAACCGGAAAATTTCCGTTCCCATTGTTAAATCGCTGCGGTCAGCATTTCGATGTCACGATTCGCGTCTAACCGTGGTTGTGGCGCGCCACTCATGGCGGCGGGGTCCCGAAATTCCAAAGCCTGATCACTCAACATAGCCTGCACAATTTCAACGGCAACGGAGTCGCCATCGTGGCACGACCACCCGGGTTGTGAAAGTCGTCGGCAGTCCTTAGATATGGCAGGAAGCCGCCCCGCGTTTCTCCAGATATTGCTGGTGGTAGTCCTCGGCGCGCCAAAACGTAGTGGCCGGCACGATCTCAGTCGCAATCGGCCGCCGCAGCTTCCCAGACTTCTCCAACTTCTCCTTCGAAGCCACTGCCGCCGCCTGCTGTTCAGGCGTATGAAAGAAGATCGCCGACCGATACTGTGTCCCCACATCAGGCCCCTGCCGGTTCACCGTAGTGGGGTCATGTGCAGTCCAAAAAACGCTCAGCAGGTCGTCGTAGGAAACCTGCGAAGGGTCGAACTCCACTTCCACCGCCTCCGCATGGCCCGTCCGGCCGCTGCAGACCTCTTTATATGTAGCGTTCAGCGTGGTCCCACCCTCGTACCCCACCGCCGTCGCCTTCACGCCCGGGACCTGTCGAAAAGCCGCCTCAACGCCCCAAAAGCATCCCGCCGCGAATGTCGCCTTCTGAGTATCCATGTTTTTCGCTCCCTACCGCTGAAAATCCCATTATTCCGCAACGATTGTACATGAAATCATCCACCCGCTGAACGCCCCGGCCACCCCGAAACCGCCGTTCGCCGGTATCCAAGCCGCCATTCGCCGATCAGCACGAGACCGACCCGGGCTCCACCTGTACTCTCGCATCGTGGACGCCATATCCAACAAGGCCTCCAGCGGGAGAATAGCAATGGAACGAACGAACCAGCACACCTCGATCGAAAATAGCCTCACTCAATCATTCGCGATCCCCGGCACCGCGGCAACCATGCTGATCCTCGGCGGAATCGTGCTTCAATTGGGTGGGCTGGGCTACATGCACGTTGGTTTGGACTATCTCTGGATGTTGTTCCTGGTCGTTGAAAGCGCTTGGAACGTGATCTCCATGCATGGCAATCTCCCATGGCTGCAACAGCTCGTCGTATTTTGGCCCTTGTTGCTGGTCGGCGTGGGCCTAGGGATTTTGCTGATAGCGGGCGGTTCCCAGAGCACCGCCTCCAAAACCGGAGCCACCAATGCTAACGCCAACTAACTCCAAACGCTCCCACGCGGGGTTCCTGATGGGAACTCTGGTGGTGCTGCTCGGCATCGGCTTGCTTCTCAGCCAGATGGGGCTCGTCGCTGCCGACAAGATCGTCCGCTTATGGCCGTTGTTGCTGGTTTGGGCCGGCCTGAGCCGGGTTTTTGAGTTTCGCCGTTGTCCCCAGCGGGCGATATGGGGGGTGTTCGTGATCCTGATGGGCGTAATGCTTGAGCTAAATGAATTCAACATCTACGCCTTTCACCTGCATACGATTTGGCCCATCTTCGTCATCGCCGGCGGATTGTTGATCGTCTGGCAGTCGATGACGCCAAGGCCCAACCCGCTCAACCCCAATGCAGGAGCTACCGCTAACTGGTTCGATTACTTCCAAGGGAGATTCCAGATGGATTCGAACAGCTCCGATTTGAACGCCGTCGCGATCCTTGGCGGCGTGAAGCGCAACGTTACTTCCAAGAAGTTCACAAGCGGCAGGGTCACCGCGATTTTGGGCGGCGTCGAACTGGATTTTATCGACGCCGATATCGAAGGCGACGAGGCCATTCTCGATGTCAGCAGCTTGATGGGCGGCATCGAGATACGCGTCCCGGATACTTGGAACGTAACGATTGAAACGGTAGCCTTCCTGGCCGGTTCTTCCGACGAACGGCGCCGCGCTCCCGCGCCGGCTCCGGGCGTAATCCCCAAGCACTTAATCATCCGCGGCGCTACCATCCTTGCCGGGATCGAGGTTAAGAACTAAGCGTCGCTATGCACCCAGTCTTCACCCCCGCGCGCCGTCTCGGTCTGTACCTTTTGGTATGGATCCCCGACGCATGCCTGCTCACCTATCTGTTCACCGTTGCAGGCGGCATCTCCGGACGCGACAGCGCGCTGCTGGCTTTTCCACTCACCTTGATCTACGCATTCGTCTGCCTCGCGGCGTGGTATCCAACCCGAGCCACCCCGCTGGAGAGTTCCGGCTTCGTGCGCTTGGCGCTCACCCATCTGATCGGCGCGATTTTCGCCACTGAGCTATGGGTGGTCTGCGCGCGCGTCTGGGCGCGGGTGGTTTTCGGCAGCGGCGCAAATAGCGCGTTGCGCGCGCGGTTTCCCGCCGAAGTCCCGGTGATCGTGGCCATGGGCGTGATGCTGTACCTTCTCTCGGTAGCCTTCTATTACGTGGTTCTGGCGCTGCACGCGTCGCAACAGGCGGAGGCGCGTTTGATGGAAGCGCATATGCTGGCTCGTGACGCGGAACTTCGCGCGCTGAAGGCCCAGGTAAATCCGCACTTCCTCTTTAATAGTCTGAATTCGATCAGCGCGCTGGCCGGTTCAGACGCATCGAAGGCCCGCGAAATGTGTATCCTACTCGCGGATTTCCTCCGCCGCACCCTCGGCTTGGGTGAAAAGTCCGCCATACCTCTGGAAGAAGAATTGTCGTTGATCCACGCATTCCTCGCGGTCGAGAAAGTTCGTTTCGGCGATCGCGTGCGCATGGAAGAAGACATCTCCGCGGAAGTGCTGGCGGTGAAAGTGCCGCCACTGCTGTTGCAGCCTTTGGTCGAAAACGCGGTGGTACACGGGATCGCCAACCTGGTGGAGGGCGGCGACATTCGTTTGCGCGCCTCCTGCGAGGGCGGCTGGGTAACCATCGTGGTCGAAAACACCTACGACCCCGAAGCGCCGCCGCGCCGCAGAAACGGTGTAGGCCTCGCCAACGTGCGCCAGCGCTTGGAAGCGCGCTACGCCCGCAAGGCTAGCTTCGCCGTCACCACCGACGCCAACTGGTTTCGCGTCACCCTAGGGCTGCCCAAAACCGTATCCAATTCAAAAGAAGAGCAGACATGACCCCGAGCCATGAGAGAAAAATCCGCGCGGTAATCGTTGACGACGAAGAGCTGGCTCGCCAGATCCTCCGCGAATATCTGGGCCATCATTCCAACATCGAACTGATCGCCGAATGCGCCAACGGCTTCGAAGCGGTAAAAACGGTAGCCGAACAAAAGCCCGACTTGGTTTTCCTCGACATCCAAATGCCCAAGCTCGATGGCTTCGAAGTTTTGGAACTAATGGGCGTCGGCGCCGCCGCCGTAATTTTCGTCACCGCCTACGACAACTACGCCATCCGCGCCTTCGATGTCCACGCCGTTGACTACCTGCTAAAGCCCATCGGCCGCGACCGCTTCGAAGCCGCCCTAGGCCGCGCCTCCGAGCGCCTAAGCGGCGCGAGCAAAACCCCGGCGATGCCGCCCGGTCCAGACCTGGCCGCCGCGGCCCGTCCTCCTCAGCAATATCTCGACCGCATCCCCGTCCGCGACGGCGTCCGCGTCTTCATAATCCCAGTAGCCAAACTAGACTACGCCGAAGCCCAAGACGACTACGTAGAACTAACCGCCGAAGGCAAAAAGCACCTAAAGCAACAAACCATATCGAGCCTGGAAGCCGCCCTGGACCCAGCCAGATTCCTTCGCATCCACCGCTCCTACATAGTCAACCTGGAGCGAGTAACCAGAATCGAGCCCTACGCCAAAGAAAGCCACGTAGCCGTATTATCGAATGGCGCCACCCTACCAGTAAGCCGCGCCGGCTACGCCCGCCTACGCGCCTTCCTGGATCGCTAGTACCTTGGTTTTTGGTTAACAGCCGCCTTTGGGATTGTGGATAGCTCCTGCCGTTGGGTCGCGCACCCATCGTCTTCAAGGGTGCGGATCGTTGTCTTGACTGTAAGAAGTGGAAGATTGGCGGCCCAAACGTCCCCACTGCGATACCTTTGATTTAACTTGACATATATAATATCGATAAATACAGTACACGCCAGTTTTGATCCCCGTCTTACCCTGAGTAAAAGGCCCCAGTCTTGCCGCGACATGGGCAGGCTAACCATTCGTGTCGAGGCAACCCGAAAAGTTGAAACGACAGGAGATTACCTATGACGCTGATGGCCGGGCTTCCAATCTATGACGTTGTGATGCTGATCCTCGGCGTAATCTTGTTTGTCGTGCTCATTATCTTGCTCATCAAGGGACGCGACCCGCTAAAGCTACTGCCGCTTTTCCTTGTCTGTGCCGCTTTGATCGCTTGGCCGACAATAGCGTCGATTACCATGGCCGGCTTGGAGATCAAAACCAATCAGATCAAACCTGCCGTCACGGCTTTGGAAAATGACCCTGCGAACGCCCAAGCCCGTGCAACCTTGCTGTCGGCATACAATAAGACGAAATCCCAACATTCGACGGATCCGGAGACGCTGACTCTGACCGCTCGCGCAGCGTTGGCACTCGGCGACCAGACCGCCGCGATCAACAGGATCGATCAAGCCCTCAAAGTGAATCCAAACTTTCAGCCTGCCCTGGATTTGCGGCAACGCGTGGACGCGGAGACGAATTTGCCCAAGCTTACGAGCAAAGTGGAAAATAATCCCACAGACACTGCCGCCAAGGCGCAACTGCAGCAGACCGTTTCCACCATTGCACAGCAGCCGATACTGAATCCAGGAACTCTGAGCAGCGTCGGTCGAGCCCAGGCCGCTCTCGGCAACAGGTCCGAAGCGCTCGTAAACGTCAACAAAGCGCTGCAAATCAATCCGTCGTTGACCGAGGCGCTGCAGGTAAAAACCAAGCTTCAATAATCTCGAGACAACTTTCGCGGCGGTCCGATGTATTAATGTCGGCGCAGATCGATAGTAAGTCATCCATTCGACACTAGAAATGGTAAGCCAACGCTTGGTCGCTAGTGGCCACGGATCGAAACCGTGCGACGCTATCGTCGACGCAGTAATAGGGCTCGAGAGCCTCTGGAAACCTGACCCGCCGCAGCCGGACCGAAACCTCAAGGGAACCAGCATGACAAACGAGTGTTCGGCCCATACCGAGAGGATGAAACCCGTCGATTCGATCGAGGGGGATTCTGTTGACGATACAAGTCTTCTCAAAGAAAGGGCGACTGCGGCCCTCGGTTTTATAGGCTCCCACGAATGTGGTGAGCATGTAGATCGTCAATATTTTGCACCTGGAGTCGGCGGAGTTGTTGCCATCTTTTTGTTCCCGATTACCCCCTAGCTCCGAAGAGGTTGATAGGTGCTTGTGAGTGATCGTCGGGGATTTGCCGCCCGCCTATATCCTCGTAGAAACCGGATGCGGTTGATTCTAAGGGGCATAGATTTTTCGAGAACCGGCAAATTGCAGTTTATCAACTTCATCGGAATAAAATCGAAGGGCCAAGCAACGTCGCCGAGAGGAGTGGCAAATCGGGGTCTAAGTCAGGTGCACATCAAATAGCACCAGCCAGTACTGAAGGGATTGCAGGGCGAAGCCGCACAGGATTAGTCCGATGCCGAAGGCGCCCAGGCGACGCTCGGGGAGGTGGTCGGCGAAGTACTCGATGAAGGGAGTCAGGCTGATTCCTACGCCGGTCACCAGGCCGGTCACCAGCCCTACGCGGATGGCAAATAACCAAGCGTGTTCCACATGCTGCACAAGCGCGCTGCAGACCAGCGCGGTGGTGATGTAGCCTATGGTGCGGAGCACCGTGCCTGAAAACTGGCGGCGGGTGATGCGCGGACGGCGAGACGGACTGTAATCGATCGACGGACGCATGCCGCGGGAATACGCGAATGATTGGCCGAGGGTGGTGGCGATGCTAAATGCGAGCGCGAATCGAAGTCCTAAAATCCGATACAGACCCGCACCGAAAGCGAACGCGCGCATGGCACTGAAGGACGCCTCCCACGGCAAGGAATAATGTTTCAGGCCGCGCGAGGCTCGATTCAGTTCAATCGAGATGGTGATGCCGGTGGCGATGCCCGAAGCGAGGCCAAAAAAAATACCAAGGCCAAGACCGTAGCCGACTCCGAAGATGATCGAGTAGGTAACCGCACGGGTGAGCAGCCGCAACGGGCCGTGTTGGCCGCCCAGCAGATCGTATGCAAGGTACAGGCTGCCGAGTACATCCAGGCAGGTGCCCACGATGCTGATCGCCGCGACGGTGTGGTGGTTCATGGCGTGAGTATTGTAGACGCAGTGGCAAGTGTTGCGGACGAAAACCGATGAAGAGGATCCTGGTGCGGATCGGATGGCGCAAACGTTGTTGAGACGAATCGCACGAGCGCCTGCGGCTACTGCAAAAGCTTTTCCGTCTTTTGATATACTCCGCCCCATGTCTAGCGCCCTACCGAGCTCTCCGCGAGAATTCTTGGCGCCAATCACTTTTGGATGGATAAAAATGCGCGCGCAAAAATTGTTGTTTGTAGTTGCTGCTGTTCTCCTTTGCTCGACGCTGGCGTGGTCACAGACATTCACCCTCGACCAGGTGCTGAGCTCACCGTTTCCGTCGGAGCTGACCGCGGCCAAGGCGGGCAGCCGCGTGGCTTGGGTCTTCGACGCCCAGGGCGTACGCAACGTGTGGGTGGCCGACGGACCCGACTTCGTGAAGAGCGCCCGCCAGGTGACCCACTTCACCAGCGACGACGGTCAGCCCATTGCCAGCCTGCGACTCACGCCCAACGGCCAGACCGTCGTGTATGCCCTCGGCAGCGAGCTCAACGGAGGGGGCGACAGCGCGGATCCCGGCCACAGCGTCCAGCAGCCCAAGCAGCAAGTTTGGGCGAAAGATGTGGATTCCGTGGATGCGCCGCGCCTGCTGGGCGAAATGGGCTGCCCGGAAGAAGATTGCGAAGACATCGAAATCTCGCCCGATGGAAACTCGGCGGCCTGGTCGGCCAAGAAAAAAATCTGGCTGGCGAGCGTGGACGGCAAGCAGCAAGCCAAAGAGCTGGGCTACGTTCGTGGCGATGCCGGCGAACCCAAATGGTCTCCGGATTCGAAAAGCATCGCCATGGTGGTCGATCGCGGCGACCACAAATTAATCGGCGTCTACGATGTGGGCGGCCAATCGCTGCGCTATCTTGCGCCCAGCGTCGATAAAGACGATCTGCCGCGCTGGTCTGCCGACGGCAAATCGATCGCCTACGTGAAGACCGCGGGTACCGAACAGAAAAGGCCGCTCATTCCGGATCCGCCTACGCCGTGGGCGATATGGATCGCCGATCAAACCACCGGGAAAGGCCACGAGGTGTGGCATAGCGGGACCGCGGCGCGCGATTCTTTCCCGGACGAAACTGAGGATGTCTCGTTTTCTTTCGCCGGGGACCGCATCGTCTTTGGCTCCGAGCAGGACGGGCGCAACCATCTCTATTCAATTATCGCGTCAGCGACATCCGCGGTGCCTGGTAGTGCCCCGGTGCTCCTTACGCCTGGCGAATTCGACATCGAAGACGTCGTGCTCACTCCCGACCTGAAGTCGGTGATCTATTCCTCGAACGAGGGCGACATAGACCGCCGTCACATTTGGCGTGTTCCAGTGGCGGGCGGCCAATCGCAAGGCGCACTCACCCACGGAGAGACCATCGAGTTCACTCCGGTGGTCGCCAGCGATTCCAGTACCGTGGTGTGTCTGGGATCGACTGCAACTTCCCCGGCCATGCCCTACGCGCTTACCGCGTCAGGCCGCGAAATGATTGCCGCGCAGGCGCTGCCCAAGGATTTCCCCAGCGCGCAGTTGGTCACGCCGCAGCAGGTAATCTTCAAGAGCGAAGACGGACTCACGCTGCACGGACAGCTTTTCGTTCCCAAGAATGGCGAAGGCAAGAAATTGCCGGCGCTGGTTTTCATGCACGGCGGGCCAATCCGGCAGATGATGCTCGGCTTTCATTACATGGACTACTACCACAACGCCTATGCCATGAATCAGTACCTCGCCAGCCGCGGATACGCGGTGCTCTCGGTGAACTACCGACTGGGTATCATGTACGGCCGCGACTTCCGCGAAGCGCCCCATTCGGTGTGGCGCGGAGCCGCCGAATATAAAGACGTAGTCGCCGCGGGCAAATATTTGCAAGCCTTGCCGCAAGTGGATGCGCAGCGGGTCGGCTTATGGGGCGGATCGTACGGCGGATTCTTGACCGCGATGGGGTTGGCGAAAAACTCCGATATTTTCAAGGCGGGCGTGGATTTTCACGGGGTCCACGACTGGTCGGTGTTTCTCACCCAGCGCCCATACTTTGGGACGCTGGCGATGAAGCCGCCGGACGAGGACGCGGCGATCAAGCTGGCGTGGGAATCGTCGCCCGACGCCTATGTCGATACTTGGCGCTCGCCGGTGCTGCTGATCCAGGGCGATGACGACCGTAACGTCCCGTTCGAGCAGACCGTGGACTTGGCGCAACGCCTGCGCGATCACCACGTGTCCTTCGAGCAGCTAGTGCTGCCCGACGAGATCCACGGATTCCTGATGTGGAAAAGTTGGCTCGGGGCCTACCTCGCCACCGCCGACTTCTTCGATCGCACCCTCAAACAGAATCAGCCGATCGGCGAAGGCGTACACAGCAAGTTCTAGCGGTCACAGAATCTCGATACCACGCCGCCCACCCGCCCGTTATTCCAGGCGGAAGTCGGTGGTGCGCGTGGGGGACTCGTGATTTTTGTCGTCCACCGCTTGCACTACCAGGTGGTAGTCGCCAGCGGGTAGCGAAGCTGTTTGCAGGAACAAACCAATCGGCATCACTGGGCTGCCCGAAATAATGAATGAGTTGGCCAGCATCAGGCCCGACTTGAACGCCGGTTGGTTGGTCTTGGCGTCGACAATGGTGTACTCAAGTCCCACGCGAAAAGCGGTCGCCGATCCCACCAGCGGCTCGTAGATTTCGGTGTATAGAGATACCTGGTCGGTCTTCTTAAAATGATTGTTGGGGGAGGCCATGATCTGCACGCCCTTAACGATGAGCGGGGAGCGCTCGTCGAGCAACTCGCTATCCAGCACCGTGGCAAGTCCGGCCAGTGGCCGCGCGTCGTTGCTCATGGCCACGCCGCTGAGCGCGAATTGCTTGCCGTCGTAAGGTTCGATCTCCAGCGGCGTTTGGTAGGTGGCAAAACTTTCGCCTCCGGCGGTCAGCACCATTTTCAAATTATATTTTCCCGGCGCGGCATCGAAACCATTCACGTAGACGAAAGGTTCCTTTGAAAAGTCCTTCATGTCGTCTTTGGTTTTATTGAGATGAACCACGTCGCTGAACCGCGCGCCCACCGAACCGTCGGGGCGGTAAGCGATGCCCAGAACGTTCACCTCGGAATGAAAATCCTTGTGGTCCTTTTCAAAATTCACCGATGACGATGGGATCGCCATCGCCAAATTTACGTGCGCCACATTCGGCGCGGTGTAGAAATACGGCGCCTCCAGACTCACCGGAATGTTCCCGGCTTGGGCGTTAGCCGCCCGCGCCTCCAGCGCCTTTCCTTCGGGCTGGTTCAGCAGCACATCTGGACCTTTCACGTCGCAATAGCCGCTGCGCGCGCGCACCGTCAAACCGGCGGGCACCATCTTTACGGCGATGCTGTGGCAACTGCCGTCCACCGTGTGGAGCGGCGTGTAACCGAGGATGTAGTATTCGTCCAGGTCGCGCCCAATCTTCCCGAGTCCCGCAGCCAGATCGTTGGTGTTGAAGATGGTCAGGCCGCCGGTGCCATTCGCCAGCGCGAAGAGCACTCCTTGGTTGTCAGCGATCGTTTGTGGAATCATAGGAACGATTTGACGCTGCGTCGCGCTGGTTCCGATCAAATTAGATGGAAGATTATTACCACCACCGCCGCCGCCGCCCGTTCCACCCTTGCCGCCCCCCGACGATCCGGTTCCTGATCCGCCGCTTCCGCCCTTGCCACCGCCGCTCCCGGCTCCACCACCGGATCCTGCGCCACCGCCGGTCCCCGTACCTCCACCGCTGCCGCCGCCATGCCCTCCACCGCCGCCCGCACCGCCCCCGCCCCCCACACCACCGCCTCCGCCTCCTCCGTGCTGCGCTGGGTCCGGCGAAAATGCAGCGAGAACCAGGTGCGCCGCGCGGGGCGAGTCGTCAGCTGAAGCATTGGCGGCCGGCGTGTCGCGGGTGTCTCGTATCGCTTCGCCGCCAGTGCGAGACCAATCGGGAATTCGTAGTTGGGACATCGGCGGGACCGGGACCAAGGCGTCCGGCCCCGCTTGCAGGCCGCGAGCGTCCAACGGATAAATAGCGACGTTGGCCTTGTTGGCCGCGTCGATCGTCGCAGTGAGTTCGGACTGAGTCTCAGGGGTGAGCGGGAAACCCTCGGAAAATAGGATCAGCGTCTTGCGGCCCGGCAACGAGCCGAGATTCTTTGACAGGCTGCGAATCGCAAGCAGCATGGTGCGCGCGGCGAAATTCGATTCACCTCCCAGCGACATTGCAGAAACCGAAGCGAGTTGTGGTGGCGCGACTGGGTCGCTGGAGTTGGTGTGCACCGCACCCGGGGTCATGTTTTTCACCACTTGTTTGAGCCGGTCGGTATTGGCAGTAAAGTTCTGGGCTACGAATAGGACGCCGCCAAATTCCACCACCGCCATCTGCCGCCGGCTGGACGCGGTGGAATCGATAAAGTGCGCGGCCGCTTCGCGCGCCCACATCTGGTTGGCCATGCTCATTGTGGAGTCGTCGAAAAACAGAACGAGGTATCGAGTGGCCCCGGATCCGTCCGGCCCGCCGTCGGCGCTGGCGTTCGAAAAATTGACGATGGGTTGTTCTTGCTTGTCCTCAAACACTTTGAATGCAGTCTGGGTGAGATCGCGAACGTAGTTGCCCTTCTTGTCGGTAACCACGGCATCCACGGCCACCACGCGGGACTCGGTCCTAATCACCGGGGTATTGGGCGGAGGCGCGGGATTCTGCGCCGCGGGAGAATTGCCTGCCGGCGCCGTGCTGGCCGCCGGTGCCGATTGCGGCGCGGCGATCGTCGCTTGCCAACCGGCCGCGGCCAGCACACCGAAAGTTGTCAGGGTCCACGCCAGAGTCCACATCATCTTGTTTGATCGCATGTGCCACCTCGTTTTCGAAATCCGACTATTCCGTCGATGCTCGGCCCGCTACTGTACTTCCACCGTTTGGTTCTGTGCAGACATTAGTTTGCCTTCCGAATCGCGCACCACCAGGCGAACCTGGTAGGTGCCTGGGGCAACGTCGAACGTGGTGCGCGTGCGGATCCCGGATTGCGCCAGTTTTTCGCGGGTGGCATCCATCAATTTCATGCTCAGCACCCTTTGTTTGCCTTCCACGTACTTTCCATCGTTATCGAAAAGCGCGGTGACGAAGGTCAAGTCGTCCACATTACGCCCATCCGCCTTGCGGAAGGGCAGAAACTTGGTATCCACGCGGGCCAGCACCGCGATTCGCGCTTTGTTGTCGTCCACTTTAAAGAACTGCGCGTGAACTTCGGTATGCAGCGCGTCGAGAGTCTCGTCGGAAAAAACGGCTTCCTCCAAATCGTGGCGGGCGTTCTCCGCGGTGGTTTCGCCACGGGCCGGGGCGTAGTAGCCGCGGCGGGCCTGGATGGCGTATTTCTCGCGATGGGTGAGCTTGACGTCGATGGCATGAAACCGGCCATCCAATTTTTCACTGGGCGGCACAAATCCCAGCAAATAGGAATATTCCGGCACCGATCCCAATTCCGAAAAGCCTTGGCGTAGGTCGTTACTATTCTGGAAGAAAAGTCCACCGGTGCCGTTGGCGAGGTCGCGCATGACGTCCGCCAGGCGCGAGTAGCCCTCCAACCGCATGCTGGCTTCCGGGCCGGCCGTGGCGGGGGTGGTAGGCACCGGATTGCTTACGTCCCCGAAAGGTTGGGAAACCCAAAGCCCGCGGACGTCCAGACTATTGATCACCACGTTTGCGCGCACCGCTCGCTCGATCAGCTCCCACTCCGATTGTGGGTTTTCCAGGGTCAGAAATCCAGGAGACGCCATGATCACGCTACGCTGGCCAGGAAGCCGACTCATGCGCTGGATCAATTGATCGAGGCCGCGGGTGGTATAGGTAACTTTGGTTTCGGCGTTGCTTCGCGATGATTGCGCCTGCGCCAAGGCCTGAGACTTGGCCACCGTAAGATATTTAGGATCGTCGGCATAAAGACAATGCAGGGTGTCCAGCGTGGCGGCATTGATGGCTTCCGAATTGTTCATATCTACGATCTGGTAGGCCTGATAGGCATCGATGTTGGGGCAGGCTTGGCCAGACCCTCCGGTAATGGGGCGCGGCTTAACGTTGCCCAACGCCACGCCCAGTTTTTCGCGGTCGTCGGTGAAATCCAAATTCCCCTGGCCCGACGCGGTGAACACACCGACGCGATCGGAAGCCTGTAGCGAAGTGGCGGCAAATTTCTGCGCGGCGTCGCGGCCCTGCATCAGGTCGGCGAGGGCGGCGTTCACGTCATCAAAGTAAAGACCCAGGAATCTTTGCGGCGCGGATGCGGAGGGGGACAGCCCCGCCGTCACCGGAGCGGCAGGATTGGCCGCGTCGCTGGCCACCGCCGCGTCATGCTTAGCCTTCAGCACGTTGAAGTTGGTAATGATCTGCTGTCTGTGGTTATCGAAGACTTCGAAATCGTCGCGGTTCAGCGTCCCGATTGAGGTGCTCTTGGAATCGCGGACCACCACGCGCACCAGAACCATGTTGGCCCGCACTTGGAAGGTCGGGGTGGATTCGTGCGAGGTCATTTCCTCCTGGCTGCCCGCACCCGCGGCCGCGGAGGATCCAGGCGGCGTGTCATTTCCGGTTTGTGCCGCGGGTAGCGGCGCAGGCGCTGTTGCCTCCGAGGCCCCGGTCGCTCCGGAATCGGAGTGACTTGGCGGCGTGGCGTCCTGTCCAAATGTGACCGAAGCCCTCGAAGCCAAAACGATAAGTGCAAGCCACAGGGCGCCGGTCGACAACCGGCTTGCAAGGCGTGAACACGTGGAACGAGACGTCATAGAGACGCAATCAAGAAGGCCGGGCCGTCGGCGAATGCAGGAAGTATCCGCCCGGCCATTGGCGGTGTCAACGAAAGTATCCGCGCTTCTGCCCGAGTTCGGGAAGAGCGAGGCGGCTCTCGGCGGGCCGTGCTTTTGGGCAGGTGTTCAGCCAGCGGACGGCCCCCGGCTACGACGCGCTACAACCCAAATCAAAGACCTATAGAAACCAGGTGCGAAATCGGACCCACTTCGCTTCGCTCAGCGCCCTATCGTCGATAAGTTTGCTTGGTGTTCAAGAGAGAATCTAGGGCCAAGAGGGTGAGTTTATCGGTGCGCACCACGCGGGCAGTGGCCTGTAACCGCAACTAACGCCATATGTTACTTTAGTAGGGAGCTGTCGTTCCGTCGTGGTACGTCCACTGAAGGGCACCCAAGGGGATTGAAACTGACTTCCTTCGATCTGGTCGTGATTGGCAGCGGTCCCGCTGGACAAAAGGCCGCGATCGCCGCCGCGAAAATCCGCAAACGTGTGGCGGTGATCGACCGTCAGACCACCTTGGGCGGAGTCTCGGTCCACAACGGGACGATCCCCAGCAAAACGTTTCGCGAAGGCGTGCTGTATCTCACCGGTTTCCGCGAACGAACTTTTTACGGCCGCAGCTACTCGCTCAAGGAGCGAATCTCCGCGCAGGATCTGAGCTTTCGCGTGCGCGCGGTGGTGGCCAAGGAAATTGAAATCATCCGCGCGCAGCTGATGCGCAACGATGTGGTGGTGCTTGACGGCGCGGCACGATTCGTGGATTCGCACACCCTGGAAATTCAGGGGATCGGCGCGCCGACCACGGTCCGCGGCGCAGCATATTGTGATCGCCTGCGGCACGCGGCCGTCGCACAACCCGGAAATTCAGCTCGATGGAAAGTACGTTCTGGATACCGATCAGATGGTGGGCTACGGGGAAATTCCCAAGGAAGCGATCATCGTTGGCGGCGGAGTGATCGGCCTGGAATATACGTCGATGCTGGCGGCGCTGGGCGTGAAGGTGACGCTGATCGAGCAGCGGCCGGTGGTGCTCGATTTTGTGGACCGGGAAATTGTGGAAGCGCTGTGCTACCACTTGCGCGACCTGGGAACCACGTTCCGGCTGGGCGAAAAAGTGGTGTCGGTTACGGTGGATGATATTCGCAAACGGGTGGTGGCGCGGCTGGAGAGCGGCAAGAGTGTTTCCGGTTCGCTGCTGCTCTATTGCGTGGGGCGCGAAGGCAACACCGATACGCTCAACCTGGAGGCCGCCGGACTCACCTCGGGAATTCGCGGCCGGCTGGAAGTGAACGAATTTTTTCAGACCGCGGTTCCGCACATTTACGCGGTCGGGGACATCGTCGGGTTTCCCGGCGCTGGCCAGTACTTCCACGGAGCAGGGCCGCGCGGCGAGCTGCCACATCTTCGGCATGCCGTTCAAGTATTCGCCGGAATTTCTGCCGTACGGCATTTATACCATTCCGGAAATTTCGATGGTCGGAAAAACGGAAGAAGAATTAACCTCCGCGAAGATTCCCTACGAAACAGGCGTGGCGCGCTACGCTGAATTGGCCAAGGGCCAAATGATTGGCGACGAGACCGGAATGTTGAAACTGCTCTTCGATCCGAACACGCTGAAACTTCTGGGAGTGCATGCCATCGGCGACCGCGCCGCGGAGATCATTCACATCGGGCAAGCGGTGATCGCGCTCGGCGGCACCATGGAATATCTGCGCGACACGGTTTTCAACTATCCGACCATGGCCGAAGCCTACAAAGTGGCCGCGCTCAACGGCATGAACAAGCTCTGAAAGCAGTTTTACGAATTTATCCGGTGCTGTTTCACCATCGTTCTGCGTCGCGGAAAGGCGGCTCGTGACGGCAGCGGGACGTAGAAATCCAGACGCCAGCACTAAAGATCGGGAAACGCACCGCGAGGAGTCGCTATGCCACAACACCGCTCTACGACGGCCTAATCCGCACCTGATCGAAACGCTTCCAGCTAGAATGGCATCTATTAAATAGGGAACTCGCGCAAACAACCTAGCGAAGTGTTCCAGCGAAAATCTGTTGCCTTCACACACAGGAGTGGCTCATGTTCATGCACGCGCGTTCCGGCTGTATTCTTCTCGCGGCCTTGTTATGCTGCGGCGCGGCTTCAGCCCAACAGAACACTACACCAACCCAGACTGGCAATCGGACGAGCTACCTGGACGTGGTGGTCACCCCGAAGTCGGTGCCGCCGGTGGCACTTCAGCAGCAAGACTTCACTCTCGTGGATAACAAGACTCCACGCGCCATCACTTCGTTCCACGCGGTTAGCGGACGCGAGGCTCCGATTGAGGTGATCGTGGTGATCGATGCGGTCAACACCGCGTTTCGCAACGTCTGCGTACGAACGCGAACAACTCGATAGCTTTCTTCGTGCCGAAGGAGGTCACCTCGCATACCCTGTCGCCATTGCGGTCTTCACAGATAAGGGCTTCAGGTTCTGGGCGACTTCTCGAGCGACGGCAACGCGCTCGGCGCCTTACTGGATGGGGACGAACACCGGTCTCCGCTTTATCGGCCGCGGTTCGGGTGTCTACGGCGCGACCGAACGCCTGCAGCTTTCCCTCCAGGCGCTGGATCGACTCCTTGCCGAGCGAGGCTCCGCGCCCGGGCCGCAAAATCATGGTCTGGCTTTCGCCTGGTTGGCCGCTGTTGTCTGGCCCACACGTAGAACTCGACGCGAAGCAGCGGCAACAGATTTTCGGGAACATTGTGAGGTTCTCGACTGAGCTTCTGCAGGCCCGCGTCACCCTCTACAGCGTCAATCCTTCTTTGGGCGCCGGCGAGTCTCTTTCGCGCGCCGTTTACTACAAGGAGTTCCTGAAAGGCGTTAGCAAGCCGAGCCAGGTGAACCTGGGGAATCTCGGTCTTCAGGTGCTCGCCGTCCAGAGCGGTGGTCTCGCTCTCAACTCCAGCAACGATCTCGCCGCCGTGCTGCGGCAGTGCGTCGACGACGCGACGCCGTACTACGAGATCTCTTTTGACCAACCCGGGGCCGAGAAGCCTGACGAATACCACCAGCTAGAAATCAAACTCGACAAGCCCGGCTTAGCTGCGCGCACTCGCCAAGCCTATTACGCGCAACCCCTGCCAAACTAAAATGGCATCATTGTTCAAGCTAGTTCGTCCTTTCCTACCTTCGAAGCTGTTAAGAGTCTTCAACGATCGAGCCAGCCGTCGCGAAAGCCTGCGCGCCGAAGGCCGTCCACGATGTAGCGGCATCGCTGGATAACTTTCCAAACCAGTTGGGTGTGATAGTTTTCATTCATCAGAAGTATCGGACCTTCATTCAAGCCGAAGATCCACGGCGACGCCCAGGAGCCTTGGGTGTTATTGCTCTGTGGATAGGTTGGATTAAAACTGGCGACGAATCCATATGGACTCCGTCCCTTCGATTCCAGAGCCTCGATGTTGTGGCGAATCGTTTTGATCACGATCTCGGGCGCGAACGGCAGAGACGTAGCTACCGCCCAGGGTGAAACGGTCCCGTCGTCCGGACCGAATGGGGCGCCTCGCGACTCGTAGCCCAAAAACTTCCGCTGCACGCCGTTCACCTCCAGCGTGGATGGTCCCGGTCCGTCGCTGGCGGTTAGTCCCCACACGAATTCGTTATAGTGCGCGAACTTCAGCGGATTTTCGATTCCGTATTGCCGGTGAATATAGGTGGCGCGCCGGCTGTTCTCAAAATAATCGATTCCCACCTTCCGGTTGAAGTCGTCGTGTATTCCGCGAAAATCCAGCCATATGTGGGACATCTGATGAATGAACAGCGGTCCGGCATATAGGTACTCGAAGTCGTAGACTTTCTTCCATTCAAACGTGGAGGTCCATTCCTGGTAGCCCTGCGGAATGAATCGGAAACGTCGGCGATCCCAAGGCCAGGGCATAGAGGATCAGCGCTTCGCTATAGCCCTTATCCCACCGGTAGGGTAGAAATCCCGATTCGGACGTCCAACCGTGAGTGATGGTTGTCCCTTTATCGAGGGCCCATTGCCAATCCACGCGCCGGTAGAGGATTTCGGCGAGTTTCCGTAGTTCGCTTTCGTCGGCATTCTTCGCGGTGAAATAGTTTGCCGCGGTGAGGATCCCAGCCATCATGATTGCGGTGTCGATCGTCGACACTTCGCATTGGTAGGCTCGCCGGCCGGTCTGCATGTCCAGGAAGTGGTAGTAAAACCCTTTGTACCCGGCGGCGTCCGGTTCCGGACCCTGGTGGCTGGAATGAAGGAACCGCAGAATCTTTAGCGTTCTGTTTGCGCCTTCGGCCCGCGAAATTATGCCGCGCTCGACGGCCACAATATATACGCTAAGCCCCATCCCAACCGCCGCGATGCTCGACGCTGATCCAGGCTGCGTTTTATCGGCGATCAGGCCAGTGTGAGGGCTCACTTCGCTACGATAATAAGCAACGATCTTATGCCGGAGATCGTCGAGCAGTTCCGGATCCGTCGTTTGCGGATTCGGGAGCACGAGCCCTGCGGATATAACGCTAGCGGATCGGAGAAAATCGCGACGGTTCATGGCCCACACCAGTCTATCGCAATTTCCTTCACGTGCTTGGCGCCAGTCCAGCGATACGCCAGTATATTTACCGACGAAGGTCTCTAGGGCCCGTAGAAGTTGTACAAGAATGGGTTGAAATTCTGGTCGGAGATCTCGTTGGGCATGGTGATTAGCTCGTCCCCGATGATGCGCGATCTGCGCTGAAGTTCTGCCATGTAATCCTGGTTAGAGAAAATTTCGGCTTCTCTTGGTTCCGCCAGCAGCAAATCGCTAGGGCCAAGATAAAGATAGGCATCCACCATTTGTGAGAAGTAAGCCGGGTCCACGTCTGCTAGCCAGGTACTTTCAATATTTTGGACGAGCGATGGAACCGGCCACGAAGCCATCCGAGACTCCAAGGCGTCACCGTTGTACTTCGCTAGGTCAGTTGAATCGAAAAACACCAGCTGGTCCGCAATCACCATGGTCACACCCGGATAATTTTTCTCATAGCGCTGCACCGCGGATTCCAATCCTCTGGGGGCGTTTTTGTTGCGGTGGAAAAGATGAAAGGTCCCAAAGAGCATGAGCGCTTTGCGATGCTTGGAGAGCACCTCGTTTTGCATTATCGAGGCGACCCTGGCGTCGCGGGCCAGCGGGACTTCGGATCTTTCTACGACCTTACTCCAATCAAGCGGAGAATCACCCGCCAGAACGCGGAGCTTCCTTTGCGACGGAAGCTTCTGATTAATCCTGCGGATCACCGGAAACAGCTGTTCGTAAAAGCCGGACAGGCTACACATCAGCAGGGTGGTATCGCGCCAAACTGGTCGCACATCCGAAAGTGAAACATTTTCGCCTGCAATGTAGTGGTCCAGCGTGGATTGATATAAGGAGTTGCCGCACTCGACAACGATATCGTTCACTTTGGTTGGAAAGATGGGATCGCGCACAAGATGGAGAATGAGATCGTCGAGGTCCTTGTTGCCGTGTGCCGCGTCCATGGCGACGACCTCGTACTTATCAAAGGCGCGGAGAATGGCATCGGTTGGGTCCTGCGGCTTGGGCTCGCTTGCCTTGAAGTCGGAAGGTCTGCCGGCAGCCGTCTCTTGCATAGCTGGTAGATTTTGACCGGAGCGTTGCGCCGAAACAGTCGCGGCGAAGACCAACGCGAGGATGAGACTTAGAACGGAACGAGTGCTGTTCACAACGCCTCCGTGGGTTCTTATTGTGTGCCGGCTTCTCAGAAGGCTTCGGAATTCCACTCCACGTGAGGGGGAAGGTTGGGAGGGGCCGGAATGGGAGTGGAGCCTTCACCTCGCCGATCACTCAGTTTAAGATTTAATTCTGGAAGAGCTTGCTCGGCCTCTGCGGGAGTCAAAAGGCTGCGATCGCTGAGAGCGGCCACCGTGGCTAGATATTGCCGCTGCTGCTTCTCGACGAAGCTCATGAGCTCATCGTAAAACTGCGGGAGTGATTGAAACGAAATGGTCGTCTGGGGAGTGGTGCTCCAGGGAAACCGGTCGGGAGGAATATTCAGCATTTCTGCGATCAATCGGAGACGTTCGTCGGAATCCAGGTACATGTACATCGACATGCCGCAAGCGTCTCCGGTGTAGAAAGTCGATTGTTCGCGCGTGGTGTAGATAGGATCAACGCCAGCGACGAGGAGGACGGCTCCATCGCGCTGCCGTCTGGATAAGCGGTACTGGCCGGTGACGGGCCAGCCCTTGCGCGGGATTTCGAACGAAGGACCACAGGCGCCGTCGGACCGGCCGCCGCCATATTGTTCCGAGCCTGGAGTGGTGGCAATCACGGTAGCCTCCACTTTTATGCGAGCAAGCAAATCGGCCGCAAATCCCGGCACGGGATGCCGAGCTAGTAAAGCGGCGCTGACGTACTGAAGGCCATAGCTATGCTCGCTGGCACTTCGATAGAAGCTGAAACTTACTGGGCCGGCGTCGACAGCCGGCATACGACTGAGAAGTACCGCGACGTCGTTCCCGAAATCTGGCGCCAAACTACGCAAAGTATCGGCGGGAACCGGCACTCTCATCTGGATGAGCGTGTCTAGAACCGCGGCCATCGCATCCCGCTGGTCAGCCTGCTCCGGGAACAAACCGTCAGGCAGAGAAGCGTCGGGCACCGTCGGGTCGAAGCGCTGTCGAGAAAGAGTCTGCCACCGGCCGGCGAGAGTGAGGAGGTCGGGTATCAGATTCTTGTCGCCCGCAAGGAGAGTGTCGTGCGCACCCCACGCGACGAGTCGCGGTTGGCCGCTGAGCAACCAGCTTTCGATGGTTTTCTCCGACGGCAACGCGGCGACGGGCGGCGTTTGCGCGAAACTGCTGGCCGCGAATGTCGCGGCTAAATATCCGACGCCAAGCAGGCGATGCACGAGCGTCACGGCCACCTCCGGCGAACTCAACAGAACTGCGCGAGCCAGCTCTTCGATCCGGTTGGATGTTAGCAAGACGATAAGTGGTTGTGCGGAAGGCACTCGAGCTGGGAGATGCTAACAGGGTCTTGAGAAACGAACAGATGCAGAGAACCGCAACCTTAAGTTCGAAGGGTGCGCTACCCACCGGAAAAGCACTACGGAGCGCTACTTAGTGCTCTGCTGAGCAACGGCCTGGATGATCTGCACCGGACCGAGCAGCCCAGCAGGCAGTAGCGGCGTGTCCGCTTTGTAAAAGACGGGCGAGGTAAACGTGTATTGCTTGGTCGCGTTCGGCTGGCGATCTCCGATCATTCGATTTACCCACAGATCGGTCACTTTGATTTCCAGGGTGTTGGCACCGGGCTTGATGGCCGCGCTGGCGTCCACGCGGAAGGGCGTCTTCCAGACGATGCCCAAAGATTCGCCGTTGACGGAAACTTCCGCCAGGTTCTGGACGTCCCCGAGATCCAGCCAAAGCCGAGCGCCCGGTTTGAACCAAGCGTCAGGGGCGTGGATCGTTTTTGTGTAGGTGCCCGCGCCCGAAAAATATTTCACTCCGGTGTCCGGGTTATCGCTCCACGAGCTGAGCTTGGCTAAGATGATTTTGGCGGGGGCGCCGCGGTCCGGCTGGAAAGTTACGTCCCAAGGGCCGTCGACGCTGGCGACGGACGACTCGACGATTTTGGGCAACGCTCGGGTAGGTGCTTGCGCCGCCCGGCGAAAAACGACGAAGATGGCGCCCCATGGCTCCAGGTGAAGCGGAACGGTGGTGCGGCCGTTCGCGATGCGATACGAAGCGGGCTCGATTTTGCCGGTGTCCGCGTGCCAGAGTTCGGCTTCCTTGCCATCGACTCGAAACGTCGCGTCCAAATCCTGGTAGCGGTCGCTGCGATTGTCCACGAAATACAAATCTCCATCGGCCAGTTTGCGATGGACGTAGAGCAGTTCGGTTGTGGGCTGCGGCTTGGTGTAGTCGAAATCGGCAGGCACTTGAATCGCCTCCAGCACATCGCCGAGTTTTCGATCGCCATAAACTCTGCCCTGACCGTAACTATGTTCGCCGGAGCCCGCACCCGATGCCGAGCCCGGCCCCCAGACTTCATCGGCGATGGTGTGAAACTCTTTTTCATCATCGCCCAAACTGGGAGTGGCGACCGGTTTCGCGCCAGCGACCACCGCGCCGGCTTTCACCAAGTCACGAATCTTGCGCAAAACCGGCAGAGACATTTGCTGGCTACGAGGATCGAGCGCCAGCACCCGATATCTCATGCCGGTCGACGTAACGAGCTGGCCATCTTCCACAGAAAGGGCGTGAAATAAAGCATCCGCGTTGATGTAGTCGAAGTTGTAGCCTGCGGGGATATCCGGGGCCTTGTGCAAAAACAATGAAGTGAGGTTGGAGTCTTCGCCGTAAAAATAGACGATGTCCGCGGCGAAGCGGCCCTGCTGCAGCAGGTACGAATTGCGAGCCAGATAGGTGATCCACGCTTTGGCGGGCTCGGCCCACGTTTCGTTTCGCGTGAACCATTGGCCAAATGGCCCCAGGCCAATTCCAGGTGTTTTGTCGATCAGCGGCTGATGCACCGAGGTATGAATGACGAAGCGATTAAGCCCCATGGCCAATTCCTTGTCGGCAGTGGGCTTGAGGGTGGCTGGGCACCAAGCCCATGCGCCGGAAGCGGCAGTTAGTGACTCCGCAGCGACCAGATTCTGGCCGTAAATGTGCGCGACCGACGCGGATTCGCGAATATCGGCGTCGTATCCAAACTGTTCCTTATTCACACCGGGCTTTTGCGTCCACATGGCGGACATCGGGACGTCATTACTGCGCTTGACCTCCATCCCGTCACCGATGAACGCGCGACCCTCTTCGTGCGATTCGCCGTAGTGACCCAAGCCGCGCGCTTTGAGAATCGTTTCGAGCTGATCGTAGTGATATTCGGTGAGCAGATCGGCGAGGGTACGGCGGAAATCCCAGAGAAAGCGATCGCTCGCTTGCGAACTTTCCACCACCCGCCCGGTGAGCACCGGCAGCCACGGATGCGGATCGTAGCCGCGGCGCTTTACAAATTCTGCGATCAAATCGTCCGTCCAATTTTCCGTGCCCGCTTCCCAACTGTCGTTGACCACATAGCGCAGTCCGCGCGAGCCCATCAGGTCCCCGACGGTGCTCTTATAGTTGTCGAGATAGGTGTTCATGTACGTTTTGACGTCGTCGGCGTTCAGCTTGTCGACTTCCAGCCCGGTACCTTCAGGCGACGCTGGGTGATTGGTGACTCCGGTCAAGGAATACCCGATGCGCAGAACCACCCAACGGCCTGGTGGCGGAGTCCAATTCAGCGTGCCGTCGGGCTGCATTTGGGAAGTCAGGTCCACCACGTCCACTTTGCTGATGGCGGTGGACGGTGGCACCGGCGGAGTGGGGAAGGCGTACAAATCAGGAAGGGTGGCAAACGCTGCTTTTTCTTCGAAGCGGCTCACACGCGCGCCGGTATGAAGGACGAGCTCGGCGATCAGGTAGTCCTTGGGTTCCGGCGGGAGCGGGAGATCCGTATCGCCTAGGGTCCCACGCGGAGCGGGAGGCGGGGTGGTAAAGCGGACCCGGAAGAAGCGCGCTTTCACCTCTGGAAATGCGATGGTGTTTTCGGGCGCGCCATCGCCCGGAACGGTAACGATTTTTCGGAATTTCTTTCCATTGTCACTGGCCTGCAATTCCGGGCCGGCAGGGGACCTGCCCATGGCTTCCGCAAACGGATTTCGGGCGCCGCCTAAGACCAGAGTAATCGCGCGAATTCCCTGGGGCCGCGCAAACTCGAACTGGATCCAAGCTTGCTTTCCCACCGGAGCCTTGGGCAGAGCAGAAGTTTTCACTAAGTCGCCGTCGGAGAGAAGTGAGACATCAATCGTCCCGCCGCTGGAAGTCACCTTAGGGTGCAACTCCGCCATGGGGATGTCACTTTCAGGAACGCGATACGCGATGACGGAAGAGTCTTGATAGTATTCGGGGACCACCATCGGCGTTTGGCCGGTAAATAGCGCGATGAGGTCGACGATAGGAATATTCTGAATGGGTCCGGCGATCGCCGGGGGCTTGGGAAGCCCGCCGGAAAATGGTTTGCCGCCTTGGAGCGGAGTTTCACTCCAGACGAATTTCTTCATCGCCTGGCTCGGCTTTACCCACGGGCCGCCGGACTCGCTCCAGCCGGGCGAGCCAGCGATGGCTTCTTCTAGGCCAAGCTGATCGGCGAGCTTGGTGGCGAAGAGGAAGGCATCCTTCCATTCCGGAGTCATGTAGACCAAGCGGTGTTCGACCAACTTGGGAGTGTTTAGCGCCGCATCGAAATTTTGAAAGCCGCCAATTCCCACCCGCTTCATCCATTCCAGATCGAGCTGGATCCCTTCCTTGGTGATATTTCCATTCATCCAGTGCCACCACACCCGAGGCTTGGCCGCATCCGGCGGGTTCGCAAATCCCGTTGCCAGCGGGTCTGCGTCGCTGGCCTCTTGGGCCAAGCCTCCGCCGGTAAGACCAAACGTCAGTGACAGCAACGTTGCCAGGTAAAGGATAGCAATCCGTATGCGCATGATCGATTGTCCCTTCCGCTCGCGGCGGCATTCGCAGCGAGCCCAGCGAACTGTAATGAAGCGCGGATGGCAAGTCAATCTCGATGCGAACTTATTTACGTATTGAAATAGGAAAGGGAGATCGCTGAGGGGCCGGGTTCACGGTTGGTCGGGAATTCGGATACTGCCGTCTTCCGCGATCGGGAAGAATGGGTTCCAGGCGGCTTCCCAGAGAAACCCGTCGGGATCGGAGAAATATCCCGAATAGCCGCCCCACAAGGCTTCCTGGGCTGGCTTTAGCACGGCTGCGCCTGCGGCTGCCGCGTCTTTTAGTACCGAGTCGACTTCGGCGTGGCTACGGGTGTTGTAGGCTAGCGATATTCCGGTAAACCCGTGGCCGTCGGGCGAAACATTCGCGTCCTTGGCAAGTTCGTGCCGAGGGTACAGGGCGAGGGCCATCCCTCCCGCTTGGAAGAAAACGATGCCTTCTCCTTGGGTGGCTGCGCGGCGCCATCCGAGGCGCTCATAGAATTGGGAACTGCGCTCTAGATCCGCGACGCCAAGAGTAACCAGGCTGATGCGTTGTTCCATCGGAGTCCACCCCCGCGCAGCCGCGACTTTACCACGTTGACCGACCAGTGGCGCCTAAACCGAACTCGCGACTTATCGGCACCCCGCGCTAACTTCACCCAGGAATGTTTATGGCACGCTCGCTTTGACAATACGCTCGCTTATTGACTTAACAGATTGCCGGTAATAGCATCCCGCTCTATGGCTGTCTCACCGCGCGCTCCCGGCCAAACCGTATCGCACTACAAGATCATTGAAAAACTCGGCGGCGGGGGCATGGGCGTAGTTTACAAAGCCAGCGACGACCGCCTGGGCCGCAGCGTTGCGCTCAAATTCCTCCCCGAAGACATTGCCGCGGATTCCCAGGCCGTGGAGCGCTTCCGGCGGGAAGCGCGAGCTGCCTCGGCGTTGAATCATCCGAACATCTGCACCATCCACGACATTGGCCAGCACGAAGGCCAACCATTTCTGGTGATGGAGCTGCTGGAAGGGCAGACCCTCAAACACCTGATCGACGCCCGGCCAGTGCCGGTGGACCGCCTGCTGGAATTGGGCATTCAGATCGGCGAGGGGCTGGAAGCGGCGCACTCCAAGGGCATCGTGCATCGCGATATCAAGCCGGCGAACATCTTCGTGGTTTCCCGCGGCCAGGCGAAGATCCTGGATTTCGGGTTGGCCAAGCTGGTGCAGGAAAAGCTGCGCGGCGGCGACAACACTGCAGGTGCGTCGACCGTGGCCACCGTCGGCGTGCGGCCAGAAGATTTGACCAGTCCCGGCAGCTCGATGGGTACGGTAGCCTACATGTCGCCGGAGCAAGCCCTGGGGCGCGAACTGGATGCGCGCAGCGACCTGTTTTCGTTTGGCGCGGTGCTGTATGAGATGGCTACGGGCGCGCCGCCGTTCGTGGGCACCGCGACGGCGGCGGTATTCGACGGCATCCTGCACGTGACACCCGAGGCGCCATCGAAGCTGAATTCCCGGCTGCCAGCGCAGCTCGATTCCGTGATCTTCAAGGCGCTGGAGAAAGATTCCGATTTTCGCTATCAGACGGCGTCGGAGCTGAAGACCGATCTGCGGCGATTGAAGCGGAGTCTGGAGACCTCTGGCCGTACCGAGGGCGCGCGCAGCCCGGGCGCAACGCCTCCGTTGGGAGCTCCGGTGGCAGCAGCGGCCGCAGAGAAGTCGGTGGCGGTGCTGTATTTCGAGAACTTGAGTGGGGCCAAAGAAGACGAGTACTTCCGCGACGGAATGACCGAAGACGTGATCACCGAGCTCTCGAAGATCCGCAGCTTGCAGATATTCCCGCGGGCGACAGTGCTGCCGTTTCGAGATAAGCCGGCGACGGCGGCGCAGGTCCGCGAGCAACTCCATGCGGCGTATGTGCTCAGTGGCAGCCTGCGGCGCGCGGGGAGCCGTCTGCGCATCAACACCCAACTGGTGGATACGCGCACCGATTTTCCCTTGTGGGCGGAGCGCTACGACCGCGAGGTCACAGACATTTTCGAAGTCCAGGATGAGATTGCGCGGAACATAGCGCAGGCATTGCGGGTCACGTTGACGACCCAGGAACAGAAAAAAATCGCCAGTCGCCCGACGGAAAACTTGCAGGCGTATGACTGCTACTTGCGCGGGCGCAATTACACCCATCGGGAGAACTTGGACTTCGCGCTGCAGATGTTTGAGCAGGCGGTGAAGCTTGACCCGGATTTCGCGATGGCCCACGCCGGAATCGCCACCATCTGTGGGATGATTTTCGAGTTCCGGCGGCAGGAGCAGCAATGGCTTGAGAAGGGCATCGTTGCTTGCGAACGGGCGGCGGCCCTCGATCCCCAGCTCCCCGAGGCAGCCGCGGCGCGCGCACGGCTGTTTTATAGCCAGAAAAACTTCGATGAAGCGATCCGTTGCGCGAAGCTGGCCATTGAGCGGAAACCGGATTGTGATGGAGCTTACAACATCCTCGGACGTGTTTATTTCGCCTCGGGACGGTTCCAGGAAGCCGCCGACATCGCCGAACGCGCGCTGGAAGCCAACGGGGACGACTACAACGTTTACGTACCATTCGCGCTCAGCTTTGAACGCCTGGGACAGAAGGAGTCCGCGCGAGGTGTGCTGAACCGCTTCGTCCGCGTGCTGGAGCAGCAGTTGGAGATTGCCACCGACGACGTCCGCGCCAGGATCCTGCTGGCGGTGCAACTGGTAGCCACGGGCCGCGGAGACGACGCGCGCCGGCACCTCGAAACGGCCATCACCTTGCGCCCCAACGATTCAAGCACGCTGTACAACGCGGCCTGCTGCTATGCCCTCTTGAAAGAGAAATCACAGGCGCTCGAAACGCTCAAAAAAGCGATCACCGCCGGTTACGCCAATATGGAGTGGATCAGCAAGGACCCCGACCTGCAAATCCTCTACGACGATCCGGAATTCCAACACCTGGTGGGCAAATAGCTGAACCGACTTCACACAAACAGGAATGTTTGTGCCACGCAGCATCCAACACGCACCTATGGCATTATGCTTCCCTCTGGGATGACGCCGGCGCATTTGCGTATGTTGAAAACCGAGGGAAGGGAAGAGAGCAGTGGCGAAATGCCCCGCGTGCAAGGCGACCGTTCCAGACGTCGGACGCTTCTGCTTGTCCTGCGGCGCCAGCATGGCCGCAAGTGCGGACGATCCTCTAGTGACCGCGAGCATCGACCCGCCGCGCAGTCCCGCGCCGCCGCCGCCGCCAAAACCTGCACCGGCATCCGCGCCGAAATCCTCGCCGCCCGCTTCGGCTGCGCCCCATTCGCCGAGCACTTCGCGCCCCGCTTCTTCTTCCAGCAGCCTGTCTAGTGAAGGGCGCTTTCTGCCCGGAACTTTGCTGGCTGGGCGCTATCGCATCATCGCGTTGCTGGGCAAAGGCGGCATGGGCGAGGTCTACCGCGCGGACGACCTCACCCTGGGCCAAGCTGTAGCGCTGAAATTCTTGCCCGAAGCGGCGTCGCGCGACGAGGAAGCGCTAGCGCGTTTCCGCAACGAGGTGCGCACCGCCCGCCGCGTTTCCAATCCCAATGTTTGCCGGGTGTACGACGTCGGCGAAATCGATGGCCAGACGTTTCTCTCGATGGAGTATATCGATGGCGAGGACCTCGCGTCGTTGCTTCGCCGCATCGGTCGCTTGCCGCACGATAAAGCGCTGGAAATCGCCCGCCAGCTCTGCGCCGGGCTGGGCGCCGCGCATCACGAAGGAATTCTGCACCGCGACCTGAAGCCGTCCAACATTATGCTCGACGGCCGCGGCCACGCGGTGATCACCGATTTCGGCCTGGCGGGTATCTCCGGACAAATTGACGCCAACGACTTTCGCACCGGGACGCCAACCTACATGGCGCCGGAACAACTTGCCGGAAAAGACGTCACCCTGAAGAGCGACATTTACTCGCTGGGGCTGGTGCTGTACGAAATTTTCACCGGTAAGCGCGCTTTCGAAGCGGCCACCCTGGCTGAATTGGTGCGCACCCGCAGCGCGGGGCCGCCCAGCAGCCCGTCCAGCCGGGTGAAAGATATCGATCCGATGGTCGAGCGCGCGATCATGCGCTGCCTCGAACCCGACCCCGCGTCCCGCCCCTCTTCGGCGATTGCGCTGGCCGCCGCTTTGCCCGGTGGCGATCCGCTGGCTGCGGCGCTCGCCGCCGGTGAAACGCCATCGCCGCAGATGGTCGCCGCCGCCGGTGAAGTCACCGGCCTGCAGCCGCGCGCAGCGGTGCTGTGCCTGGCGGCGGTAATTCTAGGAATGGCGCTGTGTTTCTATCTGGGCTCGAAAGAGGATGGCTTGCAATTTTTTTCCGCCGATAAGCCGCCCGAGGTGCTCGCGGAAAAAGCGCGTGAAATTGTCACTGCCTTGGGTTACCCGTCGCAGGCGGTGGACCACGCCGGCGGCTTCACCTATGACGGCGATTACCTGAGCTACATCGAAGAGAAACATCAACCCGGCGGGCCATCGAATTCGGTCTTCGCCCAGCGTCCAAGCGTGCTGTGGTATTGGTATCGCCTGAGCCCACGCTACCTGGAAGCGGATGGCTTCTCGAACATGTCCCTCACCCCAGGCGTTGTTTTGCCCGACGATCCGCATTCGACTCTTTCTGGAACGATCGACATCCAGGTGGATATGGAAGGCCGGCTGAACTATTTCCAGGCCATTCCTCCTCAGCAGCAGGATCCGCCGCCATCGGCATCGGCGCCGCCGGCTCCCGATTGGAACGCATTGTTCAAAGCCGCCGGGCTCGATGCTTCGCGGTTGCAGCCGGCCGTTCCCGAATGGACTGCGCTGGTTGCTTCCGATGCTCGTGCCGCTTGGACCGGCGTTTGGCCCGGCTCCGGACTTCCGCTACGGGTGGAGGCCGCCGCTTTTCAGGGCCGGCCAGTGTCCTTTTCTTTGAGTGGCCCATGGTCGGTGCCCGAGCGGATGCGTACGCACGAACAAAGCAAACTATCGAAGGCTGGAGACATCCTGGAAGCATCGATATTCGTCGCACTGATTCTGTTGGGAGCCTGGCGCGCGAGCACCCACCTGCGAACCGGAAAGGGCGACCGCCGCGGCGCGGCACGCTTGGCTATCGCGGTTTTCGGATTGGAAATTCTGTTGGCGGTGTTTCACACCCATCTGACGCCCAGCGCCTACATGATTTTTATCTTTATTCTCACCATCAGCACCGGCCTATTTGTTACCGGCGTTTTGTGGCTGATCTACCTGGCCCTCGAACCTTACGTTCGCCGCCACTGGCCGCAGACCATCATTACCTGGACTCGAATGATCGATGGGCGATGGCGCGATCCGCTGGTCGGCCGCGATCTGCTTTTCGGGGTGATCCTGGGAGTGCTATGGTCGGCGATTTTCATGCTGGGCTATTTCGGGCGCACCCGCGCGGGATCGTTCAACCAATTTCCCGCCACCGATTATCTGCTGGGCTTCGCGCCGACCATCTCCACCTGCCTGGCGAATATCATTAACTCGATTTTCGGAACGATGATTTTCTTTTTCGCGCTGGTGCTGCTGCGGGTATTATTGAAAAATCGTTGGCTCGCGGCGGCCGCTTTCGTATTTCTTTTCACCACGCCGCGGGCGCTGGGAAGCTCGAGCTGGCTGATTCAAATTGTGATTTGGGGCTCGATATACGGGATCACGGCGATCTCGGTCGTCCGCTTCGGTTTTGTGGTTCTGGCGATCGGATCTTTCACCGCCAACTTGATGCTCAACTTGCCGTATCCCCTCGATCCCGGCCGGTGGTACGCGGTGGATACCTACCTGGTTCTGGCCGGTCTGCTGACCATCTCCGCCTGGGGTTTCTACAATTCACTCGGACGCGAGACCGTCATCAAACAAGATTGGTTAAGTTAGATGCTCCCGCGGAGTTGTAGCGCAGCCCCCGGCTGTGAGTGCGCTTACTCCACCGCCTTGGCGACGTGCAGGTTGAATCCGGTCTTGGGCAGCAACGACGTCAGCTCGAACACCCGGAAACCATCGCCGGTCAGTTCCGTCTGGCGGTATAGGCCGGGCTCGCTTTCCACGGTTTGATGGCCGCCTGCCAAACTATCGACGAAGGCCTGTGCCGTTTTCTCGCCTGAATCGCTCCACTTCGTGTTGGTGACCACCGCTTCCGCCGCGTACGACCTGACCAGCTTGGGCCAATAGCGCTGCAGCAAATCGGTGCTGGCAAAGATGTCGGCCCAGACGATCTGTCCGTTCACCGCCACTACCACGCCCACCGCATTCTTGTCGCGCAGCTCGCCCATCAGGCTGCGATAACCTTGTTCGATGGGAGCGGCCACGGAATCCACTTTTTGGGCGACCGCCGGCATGGCCATGGCGCGCGGGTAGGAGCTAGTGACCGAGGGAGGGGGAGCGGCGGCGCTGCCCGCACCACCGATGACACCGCCGGCAACGCCTGCAGCAGCGCCGGAGGAATGGCTCGCCCCGGGACTGGCCGCCATATACGCGTTGCTCTGCGCCGAGCGCACCGCCGCCCACACTTGTTGCTGACTCTTATCGTTCATCGCACGCGCGCGCACGGTGGGAGCCACCATGCCGCCGCCTCCGGAAAAATTCACTTTTTCCTGCACCCAGCGTGTAGGTTCCACGCAGAAAACACTCAGGTCGATCGGATCGCTCTCCGGAGCCACCAGGCGATCTCGGGCGATGATGCGATCCTGCTTCCCGCCCATCACAATTTCTCCGGCCAGTAAAATCAGCGGACGCTTGGAATCGTTCAGCAGCACCAGGGTGTTCACCTGCGCGCCGTCGGAGGAATAGTTGGTCCGCGGCCTCTGCCCCGGCCTGCGAACCATGGTCTTCAAGTTTCCGTATTCACTCACCACCACTTCGCCCGACTTCAGACCTTCGTCCAGGGTGATGAATTCCCTGGTGTCGTGCGAGCTGCCGGCCACCAGCGGATAGACGCTCAGGTTTCCGTGTTTGATCGCCGGTAGCACTTGGTACTCCGAAGAAGATTGCCCGGCATTTGCGTCCTCGGTAACCCCCATTCGCGCCAACATCACCGTGCCCACCGCCATCGCACTAACCAGGGCTGGTACCATCCAGTCAGATCTCATCGCTCGCCTCCGCGGGTGTTTAGGGGGACGCGCTGCCGCCCGGCGATTTGAAATCGTGTTCCCGGATGCGGGTACAACCCGGCGGTCCCGTTTACCCTCTCTATTCCTGAACGCGCGGGAACATCTTTCTTGCAACCGGGGTCGAATAAATTGTTAGGATCACGCGAATGAGCGGCGACGCCCGGCCCCCGAAAACTCGAGCCTTCCCGACCGAGCCGCTGGCGTCCGAGCTCTACGCCAAGAGCGGCGCCGCGCGCTTCGGCCTGCCAGCGGCGGAATTCGCCGCTATCCTTGGGGAGATCGCCGGCAAATACCTGCCGGAAGCGGACGAAGCCGCGCTCCATGCCCTGCTGAACAGCTTGCACATCGAGGAACTGGCTTTGGCGCGAGCCTGCGCCGCAGGAAACGATGAGGCCTGGCAGGAACTGCTGACGCGCTACCAGGAAATTCTTTCGCGAGCGGCGCTGGGTATCACCCGGGAAGAATCCAAAGCGAGCGAGCTGACTGGTTCGCTGTACGCCGATCTATATGGCACGCAACTGCGCGATGGTTTGCGCGTCTCCAAGCTTTCCTCCTACAACGGACGAGGCTCTCTGGCGGGATGGCTGCGCACGATCCTCGCCCAGCAATACGTGAATCAATACCGCGCCGGTCGTAAGCTGGTGAGCCTCGAGGAAAAGACCGAAGACGGAAAAGAGTTCACCGCGCCGGATCCCGAGCCGGTGCGGGTGGTCGATTCGCGGCTCGACGCCGCCACCGGCGCGGCGCTCGAGGCCATGCCGGCCGAAGATCGCACCATCGTCGGGTGTTACTACATCGATGGACTAACTCTTGCGCGCGCGGCCAAATTATTGGGAGTGCACGAATCGACGATCAGCCGCCGCCTGGAACACGCGATCCGCGGACTGCGCCGCGATATTCTGGCCCGCCTCGAGCGTAGCGGTATGAGCGCGCGCCAGGCGCAGGAGGCGCTGGACGTGGACGTACGCGATCTGACCCTGGATATTCGCCGCCACCTGACGCAAGATTCCGGTGGCGGCGCGTTCTACGAAGAAGAAGGCGGCCATGCGCGACCACGGAGAAAAACGAACTGAAATGGAACGCCTTCCTCCTATCGCGCGCGCGCATCTCCAGCGGCCACCCAATTCCGATCATCTCGATGCGGATTTGCTTACTGCGTTTGCCGAGCAATCGCTGCCGCCGCGCGAACGCCAGCAAGTGCTCGAACATCTTTCCCGTTGCGCGCAATGCCGTGAGATTGCCGTGCTGGCCGGCGCCGAGCCTGAGGATGCAGAGGAAACGCTGGGTGAACGGGAATTTGAGTTGGTGGCCGCCGCTTCCGCCGCCGCGTCGGCTTCGCCATCGCCGCAACTCAGCCCCGCGCGAGCCGATCTGCCGTCGCCTGCTCGAAATCGCTGGCTCGGGCACCCGCCGGTGCGCTGGATTGCACTGGCTGCTTGTGCGGTGCTCTGCGCGATCGCGGTGATTCGCTTTCCCACGCTGTGGCGCGGCAAGCCCTTGGCGGAGCCCATGTCGAAAACTATGGACTCGGATCAGATCGCTGATAATCGACAAGGCGACACGGCGTCCGATTCCGTGGAACCGGCGTTGCCCGCGCCGCCCCCTGCTCAACAGAAAGCCTCGGGAGCTGCAAATCCGGGAAGCGCCTCGATTACGAGGTCTCCCGCCGCTGCCCAGGGACGGAGGGTCAACCCGCTCGCGCCCGCTGCAGCGTTACCCGCAACGCGATCGCGATCGTATGGCAATTCCAGCCTTGCCGATAAATTACCGGCGCCGGTCCCGGCCATTTCTCGGCCGCCGCAGCCGCAGTTCGCGCCGCGGGCGGCTACTCCGCCGGCCGGGGTCACCAGCGCGTTGAAGTCGCCGGCCAGAACCGCACGCGGTGTAGCAGGCGGTGCGGCAGGCGGAGTGATTGGCGGCGTGGTAAGCGGTGCTGCACGGCCCGGCGGAATCGCGCCCGCAGTCGTGGCTAACGCCCCACAAGCATCGGCGCAAACCGTCATCGTTGCGAAAGTGATTCAGCCGCAGTGGAGTCTGTCCGAGGATGGGATTCCGCAACGCTCCGACGATTCCGGCCACACCTGGCAGAAAGTTCCGGTCGACGCCAACGTCCAATTTCGCGCGCTATACGCCGACCAACAAGAAATCTGGGTGGGAGGTCCCGCGGGGATTCTTTATCACTCGTCGGACACGGGCGTGACTTGGACGCGCGTTCGTCCCACCGACGGCGACGCCAAGCTATCCGCCGACATCGCGCGCATCGACTTCAAAGATCGGTTGCACGGCGACGTCACCACGACGAAAGGTGGAATCTGGACCACGCCGGACGGCGGGGTGAGTTGGCTGCGGCACTGACGCAGCGAATCGTTGAGTCCGTGGAGGTTCGGCGCGGCGTTGGTCAGGATCTTCAACGCCCTTGAAACAGCAACGGAGCGAATTCCGCCAGGTTGCGCCGCCACACCGGCCACTCGTGCGCGCCTTCGGTTTCGATCCAGTGCACCGAGAATCCCTGAGACTGCAGCCAATCCCGCAGTTGCTGGTCCTTCGGGAATAGATCGTCATCCTTACCGCACGAAATCCACAACAGCCGCAGCGATGCGCTGGCCTTCCGATCGAGGCTGGGGAAATTCGCCGGGATGTTGTCGTCCAGGCCGCCTGCACTGAACGCACCCACCCAGGCGAAGTGATCGAGGGCGTTCAGTCCGACAAAGGAAGCCTCCGCTCCGCCCATCGAGAGTCCGGCAATGGCCCGCAAATTCCGGTCCTGCGCCACGTGGTAGTTGAGCTCCACCGCCGGAATCACTTCCGCGAAGAGCGCGTCGCGGAATTTGGTCATGTTCCGCGTCCGCAACTCCGCATCGCGAAAGCCGGCCCTCCCGCGCTGCACGATTTCCGGCGCGCCGTATCCTAGGGTCATCACCACCAGCATGGGCTTGGCTTTGCCTTGCGCGATCAGGTTGTCCAGAATCACGTTGGCCCGGCCGACGGTGGTCCAGCCGTCCGCGCTGTCGCTAAAGCCGTGCAGTAAGTACAGCACCGGATAAATTTTTTTGTCCCGCGGGTCGTAGCCCGGCGGAGTGTAAACGTAGAAATCGCGCGGGTCGCCGATGATGTGGGAACTATAAAAATGATGATGCACCACGCCGTGCGGCACGTCGTTCATTTCCCACGGCAGCGAAGCCGGGCCGGGAACGTGCGCGATGCTTCCCGGGTTTAGCAGGTTTGTTTTGGCCACCGGATTGGATGGATCGGCTTCCAACACGTCGTCGGCGATGAACGAGTAGCCATAAAAATTCGGATCCAGCGCGCCGGTCGTGACGCTCCATACGCCCTGATCGTCTTTCACCATGGGCAGCGGATCTTTCACTCCCTCCACACGCACCGTCACTTCCTTGGCGTTGGCATCGCGCAGCCGAAAAGTAATGCGGTTATCGGAACTTACCTCGGGAGAGATGACCGGCGCCGGCGCATTCTGCTGCGCCGAAAGCGGAACCGAAATCAACGCTGCGATGCCCCCGACGACCGCGCACATCAGAACAACGGGCACGCGCCGGCCCAGCACGCGGCGATGTTGCGAATTTTCTCTATTCATGATTCCCATTCCTCCGCCAACGAAAACGACTGTGCCGAAGCCTACGCCGGTTGGGGCGCGCCGCGCAAGATGGGCCCAAGGTACCGCAAGAAAGATCTGTCATTCCAACTCATCCGCGAGTTCTGGAGGAGCTGCCGGTTGATCGGAACAGGACCCACCACTCACGAGCGGGGTAGCCTTGCAAACCCGGGCTTTCTTCATTACGGTACTCGTATGACCGCTTCATTGCTCGACATCGATCCGGGGCCTCAGTGTCCTGAAATTGTGCGGATGATCGTGGAGATCCCGAAAAATTCAGGGCACAAGTACGAATACGATAGGGAACTCGGCGTCTTTCGCCTAGACCGCGCGCTGTATTCCCCGATGCATTATCCCGGCGACTACGGTTTCGTTCCCGGGACGATGGCCGAAGACGGCGATCCTATGGACGTCCTGGTATGGGTGGAGAATCCCAGCTTTACTGGCTGTTTGTTGGAGGTGCGACCGGTGGGCTTGCTGCGCATGGTCGATCAAGATGAGCCGGACACCAAAATACTAGCGGTGCCGGATCGCGATCCGCGGTTCACCGAAATCCACTCGATCGACCAGGTATTCCCGCACGTGCTGCAGGAGATCGTGCACTTCTTCACCATCTACAAAGAGCTGGAAGATAAAAAAACCGAGATCAAGGGCTGGCTAGGTCCGCGAGAAACCCGCCAAGCCATTCTGGACAGCCGCAATCGCTACCTCAAGAAAAAGAAGACCCGCGCCAAGTCGAAATAGCGCATAGAACCGATCCGCAAAAAGGCGCACGCGGCGCGCTGCGCTACGCGGCCTTTTTCGTCCAGGCGCCGAGAATCGCGCCCATCAGGCACAACCCCACCAGCGGATAGAATTCGTTAATCGCGAACAGTTGCACCGGCCGCATTTCGTACATGTACGTGGTGTAGACAATCGGGCCGAGGATTCCGATCCACAATAGGATGCCGATGGCCGCGCCGCGCCCGGCGGTATTGGCATTGCGCCAGATGCACACTTGCGCGAGAGCAAATGCAATCACCAGATTCAGGAGAAAGGTAATTGCGTACTGCCAGATCCAACTCCCGTTGGCGGCTTGGGCTTGCGCCACGGTCACGTGCTCGAGCGCCATCCACGGTCTGCTAAACAACAGGCCGTACCACAGCCCTCCAAGTAGCCAATAAACAACCGCGCAAACAACCACTGCTGGGTAGTTCGTTCTCATGTCGCTTCCTCCGGTACGTCGGTGCAAGAATCCAGGAGATTGCAGGCAACGTTCTGTCAGAAGCGCGCTCGCGAGTCAAGCCAGATCGCCTCCGCGGAGGCTAGGGCGCCGGCTGAACCGTCAAACTAAATGGCGCGAGCGCTTCCTTCACCACGCTCTCCTCGCCCACCGCCACGATGGTCATGCGCGACGCCGGGAAATATTTCCTAGCTGCGGCGTCCACATCAGCGGCGGTCGTTGCCTTCACTTTCTGACCCTCCGCGCCGAGTTGCTCCGGCGGCAATCCCAGAACCCACAAGCTCGCCAGCTCTCTTGCCACCGCGACGCGATATTGCAGGCGCAGCGCTTCGGAGCCCACGATGTTGCGCTGGGCGTTCGCCAGTTCGGTTTCGGTGGGGCTGGTGGTGGCCATTCGATTCAATTCGTAGGCGATCTCGTTCACGGTGGCGCCCGTCACCGCGTTGCGTACGTCGGCGTGGGTCACCATCGTTCCCGCGGCACGATACGCGCTGAGCGAAGAAAATGGCGAATAGGTGTAGCCCTTATCTTCGCGAATATTCATGGTCAGCCGCGAAGTAAATTGCCCGCCGTAAATCGCATCGGCCACTTGCGCCGCCTCATAGTCCGAGTCCGAGCGGCGCGGACCGAATGCACCGAATTGCAGCGTGGTCTGAACCGAGCCCGGCCGCTGCACTACGTAGACGCCATGCGCCGGAGGATTCTGGGGCACCGCCGCCTCGACCGTTGGCGATTCCGCCGGCGCCTTCCATTCGCCGAATTTTTGCTCAACCAGGCGCCGCATGCTGGCCTCGTCGAAATCGCCGACCGCCAAAAAGATCGCCTGATCCGGGCGGAAGCGTTGCGCGTAAATTCGTTGCAGGTCCTGGCGCGTTGCAGCGTCCACCACCTGTTGGGTCGCACCTATCACATGATACGGGTTGTCGCCGAACAACACCCGCGCCATGGCGCGGGTTGCCAGAAACGATGGGCTCCCTTCGCGCAGGCGCAGGTTATCCGCCAATTGCTTCTTGGCCACGGCTACTTCGGCTTCCGGAAACGACGCGTTCTCGACCACGTCCGCAAGCACCGCCAGCGCCGGCTCCATCCGCGAAGAAAGCACGCCCACCGAAAGCACCGTTGCATCCTTGCCGGCAACCCCCTGCAGGTCGCCGCCGGTTCCCTGAAATTCCTCCGCGATTTGCCGCGCGCTTCGCGTTTTGGTTCCCTGATCGATGGCATTCACCAGCAGTTCGGAAATTCCGGGAAGTGCTCCAGGATCTGTCGCCAGCCCTCCGCGCACGGCTAGGGAAAACGCGGTCTTTGGGAATCCCGGCCGGGGCACCAGCCACAGCGTCAAGCCGTTTGCCAGCTTGGAAATCTTTACGTCGGGGGTTTGCAGAGGTTTTTCCGGACCGTAGGGCGGCAACCCCTTCGGCAGGGGCGCGTCCTTTTGCGCAAAAGCGGGCATCCAAAATGCGGCGACCGCCGCGGATAGCACCACCATCACCTTCATCCTCTTCACAATTTTGTTCATGCGCGCACCCATCTCGTTTTCGTAGCCATGTCAGCGTCCGCCTTTCGGCGCATCCGCGGCGCCGGGCGCGACCACCCGATTGATAATCGTGCGGTTGGCGGGGACCAGATATTTTGACGCAAAGCTCTGGATTTCTTCCGGCGTCACTTTCTCCAGCTCGTCGGGAATGGCGTAAACGCTCTTGAAGTCTCCGTCGAAGAGAACCGCGTGGGATAGCGCCGAGGCCCGCCGGATGGGCGATTCCAGTTGGTCGTACCAGTCCGAGCGCATCTTGGTGACTACCCGCTGCACATCCTCCTTGCTGGGCCCTTTTTCCGAAAGTTCCTTCACCGCGGCGTCGTAGGCCGCCAGCAATTTGTCCTCGCTCACGCTGGGAGGATACAGAATGAACGAAGTCAGCAGCGTGGGTCCGTTATATTCGAACGGCGCGCCCAGTGGCCAGTTCACACCGCCGCTCACGTCGGTGGCTACCTGGTCGTGCTTGACCAGCGTCTGATACAGCACCGACGCCGGTCCGTTGTGCAGCAGGTCGCCCAACACCGCGCCGGCCAGGGCCTCCCGCGAGCGACGTGGCGGCACGTGATAGCCGATGGCGATCGCCGGCACTTTGGCCAGCCGGTCGGTTTCCGTGCTGCGCCGTTCCGCTTTCTGCGGCGGCTCTTCAAAATTCGGACGCGCCGGTGTGGGCCGGGAAGGAATTCCGCCGAAATATTTTTCCACCAGCGCGAAAATCTCTGCCGGCTGAACGTCACCCACTACCGCGATCGCGGCATTGTTCGGGGCGTAATACTGCTCGTAAAATGTTTGCACATCGGCGATTTTCGCGGCGTCCAGATCTCTGAATTCTCCGTAAAAGTTGTGCGCGTTGGGATAGCTGTCAAACGCCTTGCCGGGCAAATCGATGGCGTAGAAGAGTCCGTACGGCTGGTTCATTACGTTCACCCGGACTTCCTCTTCCACCACGTTGCGCTGGTTCTCCAGATTTTTCGGGGAGAAATCGAGGGTGGTCATGCGGTTGGCTTCCAGCCACAAAATCGGATCCAGCGCCGATTGCGGCGCGGCTTCGATGTACTCGGTATAGTCGTATCGGGTGTCGCCGTTTAGATCCCCGCCGCCGCCCTCGATCACCCGGTCCATCACTCCTTTCGGCACCGTGGGCGTACCTTCGAACATCATGTGTTCGAAAAGGTGTGCGAAGCCGGTGCGCCCTTCCGGTTCCACCCGGAATCCGATTCCATAGCTCACGCAGATTCCAAAGGTGGGCGCCGAGTGATCTTCCGACACTACCACCTGCAGCCCGTTGACTAGCTTCTTCATCGTCGTCGGCGCCTGGATTTGCTGCGATGCCACCGGCCCCGCGATCGCCAACGCTATGATGCCCAAACCCAATCCCCACTGTGTTTTCATCATTTCGTCCTTCCGTTTCGGTGCTGTGGAGGTGTTGCGGCGTAGCCGCCGATTCCGGGCCGCAGGTGCAGCGTGCAGACTCTCTGATTACGCGCCCTGAAAAGCCAGATTCCACCCGTCAGAATCTGATTGGACGCAGTAGCGCGCGGTTAGCGAGCGGAATATTATCACTTCTTAGGGCATGAAGACGTTTCAGGGCAATCTATAACTCGTCTCAGGACGGCCTTGCTTTTCACCATCCCCAAGCCGCAACATGGCGCTTCATTTCTGAGACCCAATGGAGCGGAACAATCAGATGATCCGAATCCCGAAACCCTTCGCCGTAGGATTTTCCCTCGCAGCGCTAGTTGCCGCTTCGATCGGACATACCCAAACCGGCGACAAGCCGCCTGTCCCGCTGGTCTCTCAGGACACTGACGCCGCCGCAAATCCGCAAGCGACCGCACCGGTTCCCGCGCCAGCTCCCACTCCCGAGGTCTCCGCTTCGGTGCAGAATGCGATGCACGCGATGTTCGATGTCCGCCAGTTCCAGCAGGTCGCCATCTCTCCCGACGCCAAGCACGTCGCGTGGGTCGAGTCCCTCCCCGGAAAGAACGGCGCGCTATCCCCCAATTTTGCGATCTACGTTGCGAACACCGAAAACGCCACGAGCCCGCGCCGCATCTCCGCCGGAACGGGGGACGCCGCCGAGCACGACGTGGCTTGGTCGCCTGACAGCACTCGCCTGGCGTTCTTGTCGGATTCCGGCTCGCCTGGACAACTGCAACTGTGTGTCGCGGTGGTCGCCCGTCAACCCGCGCCGATCGCTGCCGCCAAATCTCCCGGAGGTCCTCGCCGCGTTGCGCGAGATTCGATGCGGGCGGTCCCGGCGGCCCGCCCCTCCCAGCCAGCTCCCACTGCGCTCCTGACGATCCCGGCGGTTCGCCGCATGAGCAAACTCAAAGGCTTTCTGGCGTCACCAAAATGGTCGCCCGACAGCAAAACCATCGCCTTGCTCTTCACTCAGAATGCCACCCGTGCCGCCAGCCCCCTCGTCGCCGAAGCTCCCGCGGTCGGTGTAATCGCGGACGATATTCACGAGCAGCGCCTCACCCTGGTCGACGAAAAGACCGGCGCGGTCCGCCAGCTTTCTCCTTTGGACCTTAACGTCTACGAATACGATTGGTCGCCCAACGGCACGGAATTGGTGGTCACCGCCGCGCACGGCGCCGGCGACGACAATTGGTATATCGCGCACCTAGCCATCGTTGACATCGCGACTGCCGCTACGGAAACCATTTTGGAACCGCCCATGCAGATTGCCTACCCGCGCTGGTCGCCTGACGGATCCACCATCGCGTTTATCGGCGGGCTGATGAGCGATGAAGGCTCGGTCGGCGGCGATATCTATACAGTTCCTGTCGCGGGAGGCGAAGCAAAAGACATTTCCCCGAACGCCACCGTCTCACCCAGTTCCTTTTATTGGAGGCCCGATTCCAAGACGATTGTCTTCAGCGCCTTCGCCAATGGCCAATCCGGCGTCGGCTCACTCGATCTCGCCACCGGAGAGATCCATCCGCTCTGGGATGGCCCGGAAACCATCTCCTCCGACGAATTCGGCTTGGGCTTCTCGCTGGCCGCCGACGGCGAGTCCACCGCGATCGTCCGGCAATCCTTCCAACATCCACCGGAAGTCTGGGTGGGTCATATCGGCGGCTGGAAGCAAATCACCCACCGCAATGAAAAGCTGGAATCCGCTTGGGGATCCGCGGAAAGCCTCAACTGGACCAGCGACGCCTACACCATTCAGGGCTGGCTCATTTATCCGGACGACTACGATTCCTCGAAAATCTATCCCTTGGTGGTCGTCCCGCACGGCGGGCCCGCTGCCGCGGTTACCCCCACATGGCCGGGGCGCACCCACTACTTCAGTGCGCTGCCGGCCGCAGGCTACTTCGTCCTGGAACCAAATCCCCGCGGCAGTTACGGCCAGGGAGAGCCGTTCACCCGTGCCAACGTGAAGGATTTCGGCTACGGAGACTTTCGCGACATCCTGGCGGGGATCGACGCAGCCACCAAAGCCGCCACTATCGACGCCAACCGCATCGGTATAACCGGCTGGAGCTATGGCGGTTACATGACGATGTGGGCGGTGACCCAGACCAATCGCTTCCGCGCCGCAGTCTCCGGCGCCGGCATCGCCAATTATCAGAGCTACTACGGCGAGAACGGCATCGATCAGTGGATGATCCCTTATTTCGGCGCTTCCGTTTACGACGATCCCGGAGTGTACGCTCGCAGCTCCCCGATTACCTTCATTCAAAAGGCCCGCACCCCCACCCTGGTGCTGGTTGGAGAGCGCGATGGCGAGTGCCCGGTACCGCAATCGTATGAATTCTGGCACGCGCTAAAAACAGACCACGTGCCGACCGAGCTGGTGGTGTACGCCAACGAAGGGCATCATTTCGTCGATCCCGCCCATAGCCGCGACGTGATCGAGCGGACCATATCGTGGTTCCAGCGTTTTCTATAACCGGCACAATATCAGTGGCATGCATTAATTCTGGCCCATCATTCCGCCGCTTTTTGCCCCGTCTTTTTCTCGGTTTCGGCCGATCGATGCCCGGAGACAATTGCTCCCGGTGGACGAAGCACCCCGATGCACCCTCGATGTTCAGCCAATGGTTCCATCCATTGGCTTGATAGGTACAGGTCCCTCGTATGGCCACAATCTGGACCAAAGACCACTTTCAGGTCACCTCTCCTGGCGATACCATTCGACAGCTTATCCATCCCTATTGCTTAAACTTGATCGTGAAGGAGGCTCTCGGATGTCGCACTGGATCGGAACCATGTCCCCAGCTGATGCAGGCATGAACGAATTCAAGGAGTGCATGCGACGCTTACGCGATGGCTACCCCGGAGAAGCGCTTTCCCACGTTCGCCGCGCCTTGGGGGCTGCCCCCAAAAACCCTTTTTATCTCTCTTATGCCGGCTTGCTGGCGGCCACCGCGGAGAAGCGGTTCGCCGATGGCGAGGTGCTGTGCCGGGAAGCGCTGGGGGTTAAGTCCAACCACGCCCAGCTCTACCTGAACCTCGCCGAGGTGTATTACCAGTGCGGGCGGACCAGCGATGCCATCAGCATCCTGGAGAAAGGCATGTTGTCCTCGGGACGCGATTTTCGCATTCGCCGCGCCCTGGAAAAGCTCGGCTGCCGCCGTCATCCGGTGCTCGGCTTCCTGCATCGGGAGCACCCGGTCAACCGCACTCTGGGTCGCGTCCGCCACGCCCTAACCGGCCCCGGCCGCGCCCGCTGATTCCCGCCCTGGCGACACTTAGTTTGCGGGGAGCCCCACTCGTCGCGTTTTGCCGTAGCATTGCTCTTGCGTGAACGCGAATGCGAGGGGTGGGGCTTTTTCTTTGTCTACCGAAGTGATCCCTACCGCCAGTCTGCCCGCTGTGCTCGTTTTCCATTGGGAAAGGGGAATGTCGCAACGGCCGCACCAATGGGAAGCGGTAATGCTGGTTCCAAGGCACTCTCGCATCAGGTCTGGGCATCAATTTTCTAATCGCAATACCCCGAGCATAGTGGCGCGCAAACTGCTGATTCGAAAGGGCCGGAAATTTTCGAGGCGCACGAAAATTCATTTTCGGCGGAGTTGTGAACAAAAAGCGAAAGCCCGAGTGCGCAACCAATTCTAGCCTTCGTTTTCAATCTTCCGTCGGTGACGGAGCTCATTCCTGGCTATAATCCGTGCTCGCCTTTTTTTTGCTTCATTACAATCATTTGGGCCTGGGGGATTCATGGGAAGGTCTCGCATTCTGGTCTGCATTCTGATCTTCAGCGTTCTGTGGCTTCCGCTCCACGCGCAAGATATGCCGCTCGCGGGTTACTCCATCGAGTCCTCGCGAGCCGAGCGCCAGTGGGAGGAGAAGTTCCGCGCCATACCTTCGCCCGACCGCATGCGCGACGCTTTGCAGCTGCTTTCCGCGCATCCCCATAACGTGGGCACGGCTTACGATAAGCAGAATGCCGAATGGATCGCTGCTCGCCTCACCGAATACGGGTTCCAAACGCAGATCGAAACTTTCGAGGTCCTGTATCCCACCCCGAAAGAGCGCGCGGTGGAGCTGGTAGCGCCGACCAGGTTCCAGGCTAAGCTGCAGGAACCGGCGATCCAAGAAGACCCGACCTCGAACCAGCAGTCCGAGCAGCTCCCCACCTACAACGCTTACTCGATGGACGGTGACGTGACCGCGCCGCTGGTCTACGTCAACCACGGGGTGCCGGAGGACTATGAAGAACTCGCGCGTCACGGTGTCACGGTGCGAAGGCGCCATCGTGATCGCGCGCTACGGCGGATCCTGGCGCGGCATCAAGCCGAAAGTGGCCGCCGAACACGGCGCGGTCGGGTGCCTCATTTATTCTGATCCGCATGAGGATGGATACTTCGCAGGCGAGACGTTTCCCAACGGCGCGTGGCGCCCGAAAGACGGTGTGCAGCGCGGCAGCGTCGCGGACATGCCGCTCTATGCAGGCGATCCGCTCACTCCTGGGGTGGGCGCCAAGCCCGGGGTGAAGCGCCTGGCCATTGCCGACGCTCCCACCATCACCAAGATTCCGGTGCTGCCCATTTCTTATGGCGATGCCGAGCCGCTACTCACCGCGATTGGCGGTGCGGTGGCGCCGGAAGCGTGGCGCGGCGCGCTGGGCTTTACTTACCACTTGGGTCCGGGCCCGGCGAAAGTTCACCTGAAAGTGAAATCGAATTGGGATATGAAAACGATTTACGACGTGATCGGCAAAATTCCCGGCGCGCAGTTTCCGGATGAATGGATCATTCGCGGCAACCATCACGATGCCTGGGTCAATGGCGCACAGGATCCGCTCTCTGGTCAAATCTCGCTGCTCGAGGAAGCGCGCGCTCTCGGCGAATTGGTGAAGACCGGGTGGAGGCCCAAGCGCACGATTGTGTATGCGGCGTGGGACGGCGAAGAGCCGGGCCTGCTGGGCTCGACCGAGTGGGTGGAAGAGCACGCTCCGGAGCTGGACCAGAAGGCGGAGGTCTACATCAATTCCGACGTGGTGGCGCGGGGATTCTTAGCCATGGGTGGATCGCACACCCTGGAAAAATTCATCAACGAGGTCACCCGCGGCATCGATGATCCTGAGAAACACATCTCCATATGGAAACGCTCTCAATTGCACTCCATCGCCGAGCCATCCTCACCCGAGGACCGCACCGAGGCTCGCGAGCGGTCGGACCTGCGAATCAACGCGCTTGGCTCAGGCTCCGATTACAGCCCGTTCTTACAGCACGCAGGAATCGCTTCGCTGGATCTCGGATTTCGCGGCGAGCAGGACGGCGGAATCTATCACTCGGTTTACGATGATTTTTATTGGTTCACCCATTTCTCAGATACCAACTTCCAGTACTGCCATGCTATGGCGCAAGCCGCTGGCAGCGCGGTAATGCGGCTGGCGGATGCCGATCTGCTGCCCTTTGAATTTGGCGACTTCGCCGAGACCATTCAGAAATACGTACATGAGATCGAGGCGCTGGCGAACTCCGAACGCGCGGAGATCGTCGAGCGCAATCGCGAGATCGAAGAGGACGTCTTCCATGCCAACTCCGATCCCCGGGAGAAATACGTCGCACCCCCAGCCGAAACGGTGCCGCCTTATTTGAATTTCGCGCCCTTGGAGAATTCCACGGTGTTACTCACCCACAGCGCGGATCGTTACACGAAAGCCTGGGACCAGTCAGGAGCCGCTCGCGGCGAGCTGCCCGGCCTGGAGGTTTCCGCGGAAGTGAATCGCTTGCTGCGCCAGAGCGAGAGGAAACTGCTGTCCGCATCGGGCTTGCCGGGCCGGCCGTGGTACAAGCACCAGATCTACGCGCCGGGGTTTTATACCGGTTACGCGGTGAAGACGTTGCCCGCGGTGCGCGAGGCCATCGAACAGAAAAAGTGGAGCGAAGTGGATGCGGACGTGGCAACCGTGGCGCAAATTCTGGCGGATGAAGCCGCGCTAATCAATGCCGCTGCCGCCAAGCTCGCGCCGTCGGCGCACTAGCGCATGGCCTGGTTGGAGGGCAAGGTGTTGGTTTTGATTTTGCGTTGAATTCTGTTTCTACCCCGGGCCGAGCGGCAGAAAATATTGCGTGCCTTTGACCGGTTGCTGCAAACGGCGCAACAATTCCTGCAGATCTTCGTTGCGCTCCACGAAATCGATTTCCGAGGTATCTACCACCAGCAGGTTAGAAGCAGAATAGCGGAAGAAAAAATGTTCGTAGGCCCGCGCCACTTCTTCCAGGTATTCGAGCGCGAGCTGCTTCTCCGACGGTTCGCCCTTCTTGGATACCCGCTTGCGCAGCACTTCTGGCTTGGCCTGCAGGTAAATCACCAGGTCGGGAGCGGGAATCGTCGCCGCCATCATCGCGAAGTATCGCTCGTAGAGCTTCAGTTCTTCGTTGTCGAGATTGACGTACGCAAAAATCTTGTCCTTCTCGAATAGGAAATCACTAATCACCGGTCCCGGGATTTCGCTCAAACGCAGCTCCGCCAGCCGCCGGTGGCGTTCGTGCAGGAAATACATCTGCGCCTTGAATGCCGCGCCGGGTTTTTCCTCGTAGAAATCGCGCAGATAAGGATTATCCTCGGCATCGAAGATGCGCCGCGCGTGCAGCCGTTCCGCCAGCGCCCGCGCCAGCGTCGATTTGCCAACGCGAATCGGTCCTTCCACCACAATGTATCCCGGAGGTTTGATCACTACGCCGCTCATGGCGCAGGATTATAACAGACCGAATCCGCGCCGCCGCTATCCAGCCGGCAGCTGGGGAATAAAACGCCATCCGCGCAGCGTAGTTCCAATCAGAAACATCGCCCCTGCTAACCGTAGACAAAGCTCGCCCGCCTCGGGGATAATCCCTTCTGAACCGATAGCAGCGCCGTTGTCACCCGAAGGAGGCACGATGAGCTTAACGCCCGCACCAGACCCCAAACCAAGCCCGGATCTGCCCGCCGAACCGAGCGCGCTGCCGCGCTGGGTCACGATTTTGTTCGTCGTTGTTTTTATTCTGGTTGGCTATTCTATTGTCTCCGGATACTACCAGCGGCAATCTGCTCAAACCCAAACGGATAAGTCTAACGCGCAGATGCAGGCCCTCTCCGCGCAACTGGATAAAGCCAATTCGAATATCAGCGGCCTCCGCGGCGAGCTGGACCTAACCTCCAAGAAGCTCGGACTCACTCAGGACGAGCTCGCGCACGCCCGCAGCATCGCGCAAGCAATTGGCAACCAGCAGAAAAAGAGTGACGAACAGTTCCGCACCCAGATCGGACAGGTGCAGCAGGATACCTCCGCGAAATTCGGGGAAGTGGCTACCGAACTGAACGGCACGAAGAGCGACGTCGACGCCACCAAGAAAGACCTGGCCGATACCAAGGCCAAATTGATGTCCACGGTGGGCGACCTGGGCGTGCAGAGCGGCTTGATCGCGCGCAACCACGAAGACGTGGAAACGCTAAAGCGCTTGGGCGAACGCAATATCTACGAATTCAGCATCACTAAAGCCAAGGAAGCGAGCAAGGTTGGACCCGTTTCGATCACCTTGCGCAGGGTGGACGTCAAGAAATACAAGTTCACCGTGGGCGTGAATGCCGACGACAAAAATATCGAGAAGAAGGACAAGACCGTCGGCGAACCGGTTCAGTTCTACGTGCGCGGCGCGCGCGCTCCCTACGAGCTGGTGGTCTTCGACGTCGGCAAAGACAAGATCAGCGGCTACCTGAGCACGCCCAAGGATGCTGCGGCGCCGGCTCCGGCCGCAGGCACCCAACAGTAAGTCAGCGGCAGGATGGATTTTGCGCCTCGCTGTTCGAGCCGCCTCGCCGCCGTTATCGCGTTGACCCTCGCGAGCGGCGGGGCGCTCGCTTCGCACCGCCAGGAACCCCACCCTCCCAACCGATCGGTCATCGAGGTGCGCACCGAACTGGTGCGGGTCCCGGTGAGCGTCACCGGAAAAGATTCCGCGCTAATCGGCGATCTACAGGAATCGAACTTCCGTATCCTCGAAGACGGCAATCCGGTAGCGGTGAAATTCTTTGCGTCCGCGGATGCCCCGGCGCAAGTGCTGGTGCTGGTGGAAACTGGGCCTGCGGTCTATTTGATCGAGCGCGAGCATCTCATCGCTGCGTATTCCTTGCTGGGCGGCCTGGCGGCGAACGACCAGGTAGCGCTGGCCACCTACGATCAGTCCGCGCGGGTGCTGCTGCCTTTCACCACCGACAAGATTATGCTCGCCCGCGCTATGGGCGGACTTGAATACACACTCGGAATGGCCAACCTGAATTTCTACGATTCGGTGGCGGCCTCGCTCGATGTGCTGGCGGATTTGCCGGGCAAGCGAGCGATGGTCGTGCTCTCCACTGGACTGGACTCCACCTCGGAAGAACACTGGAACGCGCTCGAAGCCAAGCTCCGGGCCAGCGACGTTACCTTTTTCCCCGTTGCGCTGGGCGGCTCGCTGCGCGATGCAGGCTCCCACCAGAAAAGTTCCGGCGAAAAGAAATCTAAGAAACGTTGGGGCCCCGCCGCGACCAACGATGGCTCAACTCCCATCCAATCCGCGCCGGAATTAAGTTTCCACCGCGCCACCCAAGCGCTTCAGGCCATCGCCAATCTCACCGGCGGCCAGGCATACCTGCCCTCCTCTTCCGATGATTTCATCTCAATTTATAAGCAGATCGCCGCCATCCTCCGACACCAGTATTTGCTGGCGTTTCAGCCTTCCGCCCACGATGGTCGCTTCCACACCATTGAAGTTCAAATCCTGAATACGACCAGCCCGTCCTCGCCTCCCCCCGTGCGGCCGGGCGGTCGGGTGTACGCCCGGCAAGGCTATGTGGCACCATCGCGGTAGTGTGTGTTTCCGGTTGGCTCGCCGCGGCTCGCTATATATAGTGGTTTGGAGACGAGCAGCGAAACGGTAGTGGGGGATAAATGCGAACCGATCGTTACCGCGGCTGGACTTGCGCCGCTTGGATTTCACTTTTAGCTGTGCTAGCCGCCATTCCAGGAATCGGATTTGGACAATCGAGCACCGCTCCTGCCAGCTCGGCTCCCGCCGCGCAGGGGGCTGCCGCGCCACCGCCCACCGCGAGTCCGGTCATGCCATCGGCACTTTCTTTCGTTCAGTTTGATGGGGGCGGCAACGTCGCCCAGATCCCATTCGAATTGTCAGGAAACGAAATTCTGATCCCGATACATATCAACCGTTTGCAACCCTCGCTTTTTATTGTGGACTCGCGCGAGAAGCTTTCTGCGATCGACACCGATCACGCCACCGAGCTCCATTTAGTCGATAAGCCACCAGCGGCGGACAGTGCCGACGCCACAATTCTCCAGCCGGTTCTGCGCGTGCCAGGCCTGCAAATGATTCCGCGAAGCCTGGAGATCACCTCGTTGCACAATATTTCGGCCGAACAAGGCCGCCCGATTCAAGGCCGAGTGGGCACCGACATCCTGAATTCGTTTGTGGTGGAAGTAAATTACGACCGTTCGACCATCCAACTGCACGACCCCGCTAGTTATCAGTACCAGGGCAAAGGCGCCTCTCTCCCGCTCACGTACATCGACGATCTTCCAGTGGTTAAAGCCACCGCAACCATTTCCGGCAGAAATCATGAACAGCAGTTCTTGGTCGACACCGGTTTCAGCGGAGCCGTTCTCTTCTGGAAGCGCCTGGGCCCCCGCAGCGTGCAACCCTACCGCCACCTTAGGACGCGTCCGTCGGCTATACCGCTCCCCGACGGCAGCGGTCCCAGCACGTTGCAGGGCCGCATCAAAATACTCAAGATGGGAACGTACCCGTTTGAAAAGCCTATCGCCGATTTTTCGCTCACCGACTCCGGGGTGCCTGCGCATCCGGAAATTGCCGGGGTCATCGGCAACGAAATTCTGCACCGCTTTGTGGTGATTTTCGATATGCCCCACCATCGTCTGATTCTTGAGCCCGCCCGCCAGTGGGGGCAAGTGGTGGACACCGACATGAGTGGAATGAGTTTAATCGGAGAAGGGCCCAGCGAGCGCACCATCCGCGTAGTTTCGGTCCAGGAAAAGACGCCGGCGAGGGCCGCAGGGATTCAGAAGGGAGATACGATCGTCGGCGTGGAGGCACAGCCCGCCGTGGAATTGCGGCTGACTGAATTGCGCAGCCTGCTGCAGCAACCGGTGCGGCAATGCCATCTCACCCTGGACCGCAACGGCAAAACCATCGAGGTGAAATTCCTAACCCGCCGCCTGCTCTGAGGAATTTATTTCGGAGGGCGCCGCTTGAAAAGCTGGTTTTGGGGTTGACGCAAGTTTTCGAAAAAAGCTTTCCCATCTACCGTGGCTAGGAGTCCGCGCTTGACGTCGTCGTGGCGGCGGTCGAGCAAATTGCGCACTTCGGCCACTTGGTTTAAGTAGGCGACCATAGCGTTCTTGTGCAAAACATCGACCGGACAGCCCCTCGTCGAGGCGCTGCCGCTCAGATGCGATTGTGCCTCCAATTTGAGATGAGCACTTCCATGACTGGAAGTGTAGAGACCATTTTAGAACGCTGCCGCGCCGGCTTCCGCTACGGCGTGGTCCTGTTCGCCCGAACCGCCGCTGACGCCGATCGCGCCGACCACTTTGCCGTTCTTCTTCAAAGGGATGCCGCCGGCGAAAATCATGATCTTTCCGTTGTTCGATGCGTGAATTCCAAAGAACTGGTGGCCGGACTGGGAGTGCGTCGCCAAGTCCTTAGTGGAGATGTCAAACGCCCGCGAAGTGTAGGCTTTCTTGATCGAAATATCGATGCTCCCGATCCAAGCGTTATCCATCCGCACGTGGGACACCAGGTTTCCACCCTCATCAGCCACCGCAATGTTCATCGGTTGCCCGATTTCCTTGGATTTCTTTTCCGCCGCGGCAATCACTCTGCGTGCATCTTCCAGGGTCATTGTTGTCTCCTGTGGAATTTAGATTAAATTGGGCCTACCGATGTGCGGTAGGCGAACTCTATTCGAAGTCCTGCATGGTTTTGGCCATGTGGCACAACTTGGTGTCCACTCGTCCGAATACGCTCGCGGCGTCGTACTTTCCTTGGGCATCCCGTTTGCCGGCGGAAACTCCGGTGAGCAGTTCGATGCCTTCCGCCACGCTAGCCACGGTGAAGATGCGAAACTGTTTCTTGGCCACCGCTTCGACCACGTCGTCGCGGAGCATCAGATCCTCGACATTTTTGGCGGGGATCAGCACGCCTTGCGCCCCAGTTAGCCCCGCCCCCAGGCGGCATACATCGAAGAAGCCTTCGATCTTTTGGTTCACCCCGCCGATCGGCTGGATGTCGCCCTGTTGATTCACCGAGCCGGTCACTGCCAATTCCTGGCGAATCGGCAATGCGGAGAGCGCCGAAAGCAGCGCGTAGACTTCCGACGAACTGGCGCTGTCACCATCGATCCCGGAATAAGATTGCTCGAAGCACAGGCTGGCCGCGAGCGACAAGGGCTTGTCCTGCGCGAACGTTTGCCGCAGATACCCGGCGATGATCTGCACGCCCTTGTCGTGAAATCGCCCGCTGAGGTTCGACTCGCGCTCGATGTTGATGATCCCGGTCTTGCCCAGGGCCACCGAAGCGGTAATGCGCACCGGCTTGCCGAAAGCGTATCCGCCGGTTTCCAGCACGCTCAGCCCATTCACCTGGCCGGCGCGTTCGCCGGTGGTGTCGATGAACAGCATGCCTTCATCGATCAGGTCGCGAATCTTGGTCTCGGTGAGATTATGGCGCTCGATTTTTGCATCCAGGGACCGGCGCACATGCTCGACGGTGACCAGATCTTCCTTGGCGTTCCTGGCCACATAGCAAGCTTCCCGCGCGACGTCGGCAATCTCAAAAAAACGCGCGGTAATTTTGCCTCGCCGCCCCGCTTTGCGAACACCATACTCCATCAGCGCGGCCACCGCGGTGCGGTCGAACGCGCAGAGGTTCTCATCCTCGCTGAGCTTACGCAGGCGCCCGGCGAAATGCCGGAGCACATCGTCGCTCCAGCGCATTTCCTCGTCGAATTCGACGCGCATTTTGAAGATCTTTTTGAAGTCGTCCTCGAATTCGTACAGCATCTCGTAGAGATCGCGGTCGCCGACCATGATGATTTTCACTTTAGTGGCGATGGGCTCGGGCTTCATCGAAGAAGCGCTGAACGGAAAAAACATATCGATCGGCTGGATTTCCAGCAGCCCGTGGTTCAAGGTGCGCTTCAGGGTTCGCCACACCCCGGCCTCGGTGAGCACGTCGAGCGCGTACATCACCAGGAATCCGCCGTCTGCGCGCAACAGCGAACCTCCCCGCAGGTCCATAAAATCCGAACTCCACCCGCCGCGCGCATCGTAACTGCGGTGAATGGTTCCGAACAGGTTGGCGTAGGTCGGAGTCGTTTCGAAGATCACCGGGCAGGTTTCTTGCTCGCCGTGCGCCAGTATCACATTCACTCCATACACGCGAAACGGATCGCGGTCGCCACGATCCAGCTTCAGGCTTCCTCCTCCGCCTTCGGAAGGAGGCGGCTGGTCTTCTTCGCCTTCGCGCTCCTTGAACGGCTCGAGGTTATCGAGCACGTGGTGGCGCACTTCCTCGAGGTATTCGTCGGTCTGCGGGTTCGGGTATTTTTCCTTCAACTCTTCGATCACCCCGTCCACCAGCACCGAGGCCGCTTCCTGCTCCAGATAGCTCATCTCGCTGGCCAGCTCGCGGGAAAGCGCCAGGGTCTTGCGGTACACCACGGTAAACTCTTGGCGGAACTGATCGTATTTCCGCTCGATATCTTCGGCCGCCTGCGCTTCCAGTTTTCCGTCCTGCACCATTTTCGGAATTTCTTCGATCGGCACCATCGCGCCCTCAATCATCGGAAAAATCTCGGGCAGCGCCACCGCGCCCACCTGCATGCGTCCCAGGGCGAACTGATCGCGGGCGATCCGCCGGGTGAAATCATCCATCAACTCTTTCTCGCGCAGGGTAAACCGCTCGACGATCCGAGCTTTCTGGCGCTGAAACGGATCCCCTTCGAAGACTTGCGGAATTCGCCGGCGCAGGAATTCAATCCCGGATTCCACTTCCTTGCGGAACGCGTTGGCCTGCCCGCGTGGCAAGGTGAGCAAGCGCGGCCGGTCCGGATTCTTGAAATTGTTTACGTAGCACCGGTCCGGCGAAAGCTCGGTCTGCGGGCGCATCTCCTCGACCATCCGCACGATCATCCCGCCGCGGCTGGAGCCCGAAAGCCCGCAAACGAAAACGTTGTAGCCCGACGCGGTGAGTTCGACGCCCATGCGCAACGCGCGCAAAGCGCGATCCTGGCCCATCTCTCCGTCGGAGTGCTCTACTTCGGCGGTGCTGGCAAAGGGAATGTCCGCGGGATCGCAGCGCCAGCGAAGCTGGGCGGGCGCTAATCCTTCCGGCAATGGTATTTGGTTGTCGCTCATTTTTTTGTTGGGAGAATTCTACACTGTTACCCGACGGCGTTTCCCGAGACGAGGTCTGGCGATCTTGCGCCCATCCGGTTGGCGCTCGGAGTATATATCGAAGATGGTCACCGCGGTGGCCAGTACAATCGGGCCGAGTATTACCCCCAACGTCCCGAATACACCGATGCCGCCCACCACGCTGATAAAAATCATCAGCCCGCTCAGTTCCGAGCGTTCGCCGATCAGCCATGGGCGCACCACGTAGTCCACCACCAGCACCACGGTTACGCCCACCGCAATCACGAAAAGTCCCCGGCCAACGTGTCCATGGGTCATTAGCCAGATGGCCCCGGGCACCCAGACGATCGCTGATCCCACCAGGGGAATCAGCGAGGCGAATGCCATCATCACTGCCCAAAACACCGGTGCGGTGATGCCCCCGATCGCAAAGGCGAGCCCGCCCATCACCCCGTGGATGCAGGCGGCCACCAAAGTGGAAGTGACACTGGCAAAAATCAGGTCCCGTCCTTCGCGAATCATGCGCTCGCGGTGCGATTCCTCAAACGGGAGGAACACACGCAGGGTTTTCACCAATCCGTCGCCGTCGCGCAGCAGATAAAACAACGAGAAAATCGTTACGAACAAGTCGAACACGAATCGCGCCACGTGGCTGAGTATGAAACCCATGCTCGCCGCGGCCGACCCGGCGATCTTTTCGCCGGTGGCTTGTACCCGCTGAGCAACGTCGTCCGCGCTCAACTCCGGAAAGTGCCCCTGGGCCCAGCTCCATGCGCGCGACAGAGCGGGTATGTGCCCACCCGAGATCGCGCCGTGCACCGCTTGGGCCGCTTGAACCGCTTGACGCACGAACGAGGCCGCCACCAAGCCCGCGGGCACGATCAAAATCAGGGTGATGATCAGAGTGCTCGTGGCCGCCGCGCCCGTGTTTCCCCAGCGGTTGGCCAGCCGCTCATGCATCGGATAGAAAACCACGGCGAGCACCGCGGCCCACGCCAGCGGGCCCAGGAAGGGACGAAACACCAGAAACACCAGATAGCCGACGAGTATGACCACCGCATAGAAAATGAGATTGGGGAGTCGGTTGTCGGTGATGGGTTCGGTCGTCATTTAAGAATGGCCATCCACTGGGAAGACACACAGACAGATAGTGGGAATTTCGTTTTTTGTCAACGGCTCAGCCGCTTTACCTTCGGGAACGCTTGACGGGAAGGAACAAGCCGATGGAAATACAAGCGCTGCCATTGCACTACGTATCCGCAGGGTTGCCTGCGCTGGCGCTGCGAAGCTTCTAGGCCCCAGCGGTGCTGGTGGCGCGCTCGCGATAGAAGGCGAACAGATCGGTCGAGATCGCTTTGGCACCGAGCTGGCGCAGCATGGTGGTGACCTGGCCGCGGTGGTAGCTCCCGTGGTTTACCACATGCTGAAAAATCTGCCAAAGAACCGAGGTATGCGCGCTTGCGTCCAGCCGGCGAAAGTGGACGATGCGCTCGAGGTCGTTGCCGGAAATGGAAGCCGCGTATCCACTTAGGTTAATGGATTGCCAGTGCGCCAACACCGCTTCCAAGGTCGGGAAATCGCTGCCCGGTTGAAACTTGGTGGGTGATGTTCCGTGGCAGCGCTCCAGCCAGACCCATTCCGCGAGCATGATATGCACCATGGTGTCGCGCACCGAGGGGAAGCTCGAGCCCAGGTCGCGGGTGAACTGCTCGGGCGTGAGCGCGCGGCAAGCGTCGACGATACGTAGATTGGCCCAGTGGTTGTAATCGCACAGCGTCTGTAGCTCTTGAAGAGTCATGGCATCCTCCATCGAATCGAAAGCGTCCGCGGACCCTACCCCCACCCTTCCCAAAAACCGGAAGACCAGAAAGACAAAATCAATTGTGCAAGACGCGCTTGCACAATCGCGACGAAGTCCGGATTTAGACGCCGCCGGCGGGGACAGGCAAATGCGGTTCCACGCCGCGCCAACCCACCGGACGCCCGCGCACGGCTTCCCGCAAAGCGCGGAAAAGCACCACGTACATCATTTGCCGGTAGTAAAACCGCTGAATCAGCAGCGGCGCCAGCAGCGTCCAGTCCTCGTGGCGCTCCAGTGCGAAGGCCACCACGCAGGTAAAGAAGTCGATCAGCATGAAGGCCGCGAAAAAGATCAACGAACGCTCGACGTCCTGCGCGGTCCAGAGCTGCGGCAGCCGGGTAATGCGCAGTTGCGCGAGGCCCCAGAGAACCACCGAAAGAATAAAGAGCAGATCGATCACCGGGGAGATCAGCGGCAGCATAATTTGAAACAGGAAAACATTGGGCAGGGCGACCAGTCCCAACGAGCCGTATTTCTTGCGGCCGAGAGTGTCGCGATGTTTCCAAACCGCCTGCAGGGTGCCGAAGGTCCAGCGGAAACGCTGCTTGATCAGGGCCTCGGCGGTGTCCGGGACTTCGGTACGGCCGATGGCATCTTCGTCGTACAGAATTTTCCAGCCGTGGCGGCGGATGGTGAGAGTCAAATCAGTATCTTCCGCCACGGTGTCGCCCGAAAATCCGCCGCAGGAACGAATCAGGTCGGTGCGCCACGCTCCTACCGCTCCGGGAACAACCGGAATGCAATTGAGCAAATCGAACGCGCGCTTTTCCAGGTTCTGGCTGGTGATGTATTCGAGCGCTTGCCAACGGGTGAGCCAACGGTCGCGGTTGCGCACCTTCACGTTGCCGGCTACCGCGCCCACTTTCGGGTTGGCGAAGTGGCGCACCAGCAGGGCAATCGCGTTGGGCTCGACCTGGGTGTCGGCATCGATCGATACCACGATTTCCCCGGTAGCCGCGGCCATGCCGTTATTCAGCGCGGCTGGCTTTCCGCGGTTGGTTTGGGAAAGGAGGCGGACGCGCCGATCGCCTGCGAATCGAGAAATCACCAGCTCGGAAGTGCGATCGGAAGAGCCGTCGTCGATCACCAGAATTTCCAGAGGCGTATAGGTGGAAGCCAGCGCGGAGGTAACGGTGTCAACGATCACCGACTCTTCATTGAACGCCGGAATCAGCACGGTCACCGCCGGCTTGTACTCCGCATGATCCAGCGGCGCAGCGCGCATCTTCTCCGCGAGCGCCAGCAATCCGATAATCAGGGCCCGGCAGCTCACCAACAGAATTCCGGCGATGAAAATGTAAGCGATCCCCAGCCGGAGCCAATGAAACAACTCGAAGATGAGCGCATCGGCACGGGCAAACAACCATTCCTCATGGGTGAGGCTGGGCATCACCTGCGCGCGGGTTTGCCCCAGGAGATCGGAAACCTGTACGAATTGGTAGCCCCTGGCGCGCAGCGCATCGATCACCCGCGGCAGGGCAGCGACGGTGTTGGCACGGATGCCACCGCCATCGTGCATCAAAACGATGTTGCCTTTGCCCGGTTGCGTCTGTTCCACCACGCGCTGGACGATGGTGTCCGTCGGCGGCGGCGCTCCGCCACCCGCTTCGCCCCAATCGTGCGGGTCGATCATTGCGCCGACGATGATGTAGCCCATGGACTGAGGAATCGGGAGCTTATCAATTTCGCTGGCTGTTTCGGGCTGGTGATCGATTCCGTACGGCGGGCGAAAGAGCAGGGTCTTCACGCCCAGACTGCTTTCCAGGAGTCGTTCGGTCAGGTTCAATTCCAGCTCGAACTGGGTTTTCGAGATCAACTCCATGTCCGGATGGGTGAAGGTATGATTTCCGATTTCGTTGCCTTCGTTGAACTCGCGGTGCAGGATCTGCGGATAGCGGTCGGCCTCTTCCCCGATTACGAAGAAAGAGGCGGGGACGTGCTTTGCTTTGAGGATGTTTAGGATTTGGGGGGTATATTCGGGATCGGGTCCGTCATCGAACGATAGCGCAATCTTATCGGGCGAAGCGCCCATTTGATCGATACGCCAGGAAAGCGGATAGGTCACGAAGTTTTCGTCAGTGAAAGTATCGGTCTGATCGTCGTAGTCGAAGGTGCGCTTGCCCGGTTCCGGACCGTTGGTGATCTTCCAGATGTCGCCCGCGCCTTCCAGGATCAGGTCGTAGCCCGGAGGAACGTCGGCCATTTTCGCGCGAATGGCATCGGTGGGCCGGGTGGCGTCCCAAATATTCCATATCGATTGATCTTCCTGGCCCAGGCGCCACATCGCGGTGCCTTGCACGCCCGCCCGTTCGGCGGCACGCATTTCGTTGTAGGCGGTGATGCCGTCCAGCATCCACACTTCGTGGTCAACGTTGTTTTCGTCCGAGTAGGAGTAATGCAAATTCAACGTGTCGGAATCGAATTCCGGGGGAGCTTCCGACTCCACGGAAGTGACCATCGCTTCTTGAAACGTCTTGGGCAGTGCTACCGGATGCCGATTCGCCTTGGATTTGACCGGCCAATCGTAAGCGTAGGCGGCAATGCCCATCACAATTTTTTCGGCCGGAACCAGGGTGAGAATCGTTTTCAGGTTGTGAAGATACCAGTCCTGAGCGGTGATCGGCCCGGGATCTGAAGTTACCCAGTGCTGATCGTAGTTCATCAGAATAATCGCGTCGGCGTGTTGTGCGATGGTCTTGTAGTCGTAACTCCAATCCGCGGCGGGCAGCGCGACCATGAGCTTCAAGTTCTGGGTGTGGAGTTGCGCGGCCAACTCCCCGACGAACGTTCGAAAGTCGTCTTGGCTGTTTTCCGGCACTTCTTCGAAGTCCAGCACCACGCCCGGCTGGTGCTGCGCGACGGCGAAATTGAAAATGGACGTCGTCAGGTTTTTACGCGCCGCCGGATGCGCCAGCATCAACGCCATCTCCGGGGTGTGCCACACCGTGCCATCGGAGTTTTGCAGCAGGGTCATCACCGGGATTTCCGTGCCCACGGACTTCATCCAGTCAAAGAGTTTGGCATCCTGGGCGATATCCAGGCGGCCATCGGCGGAGATGCATTGCAGGCCCTCCGGGATCAGCAGGTCGATATCGCGGTAATGCTGTTGCAGGGAAGCGAGGCTGGTGGCATCCGTAGCGACGTAGAAGGCGGCGCGCAGCGGATCGTAGTTGGCGGGAACCTTGCCGAGCGCGGCGACCCGGCGCAGGCGCCGTTGCTGCTTCGCGCCAGTGGTTTTCAGCCCCAGCCGGGTGCGAATAGCGTGCAGCGGGGGGCGATAATCCGGCAAAAGCTTGGGGAGCTGTGGGCGGAGAATCACCACGTTGATCACGAAGGCGATCAACAGCAGGGTCATCACCGCGCCGGAAAGCTCCATAGCCCGGCGAGTGTGCCGCCACCGGCGGCTCTGCGCGTCGTAAAAAATGGGCTTGCGTTCAACCATCGAAGCGTTCCAAGCTAGCGATCCGCTGTTGTGGTGTCAATGGCCGCTCCCATTCGATTCCGTAAATTTCGGTTGTCCGCCGCTCTCGCACTTCTATGCGGCTTGGCGTTGCGATTGTTCTTCATTTTCCGCTTTCCCATGACCCACGCCGACGACAGCGATTTCTACATCCAATTCGCCCGTAATTGGGTCGACCACGGCGTCTACGGCATCTGGGTCAATGGCCAACTCACGCCGCTTGATATGCGGGCGCCGGGATACCCTGCTTTTCTGGCAGGCGTCGCCGCCCTGTTCGGGCGGTCGCTTCTCGCGATTGCTGTCGTGCAGGCCTTTGTGGATGTTGCGACCTGCGTTCTGATCGCGGGGATTGCCTCGCTCCTCGCACCAGATGCGTCTCGCCGCCGGGTTGCCATGGCGGCCTTGTGGCTGGCTGCGCTATGTCCCTTTACCTCGGATTATACCGCAGCGGTGCTCACCGAGACGCTGGCGATTTTTCTTGCCGCGCTTGCGCTCATCGTTTTCTGCGAAGCCCCGGCCTTCAGTGAAGCCCTCACCCCGCATTCGCGCGACCCTCGAGAACCTGACCCAGAGTCTGCGGGGATCGCGAACCCGGCTCCCTTCGGTCGCGTACTTGCCGACCGATGGTTCCTTGGCGGAATCGTGGTGGGTTTTGCGACCCTGGTGCGGCCCGAATCGCCCTTGATCGCCGCGTCCGTCGGACTGGCGCTGTGCATTCGTTGGTGGCGGCCGCAGCAATGGCGAAAGCTAATCTTGGCCGGCGTGTGGATGATGCTGGGCGTGCTGCTGCCGCTGCTGCCTTGGGCGGCTCGCAATCGGAACACCCTTCACGAAGTGCAGTTCCTCGCGCCTCGCTACAGCCAGATGGATGGCGAAATCCTCCCCCAGGGCTTTTATGCTTGGACCAAGACATGGCTCTGGCGCTTCCGCGACGTGTATCTGGTTACCTGGAAACTGGAAACCGAGCCCATTTACGTCGAAGATATTCCGCCCAAGGCCTTTGACTCTCCGGAGCAGCGCTCCCGCGTCGAAGATTTGCTTGCTGAGCACAACGAAGACCTGGCCCTGACGCCGGAGATGGATGACGCGTTCGCGCAAATTGCCCGCGAACGCGTGGCGCTCCATCCGCTACGCACACGGGTGGTGCTGCCCTTGCTTCGCGGCCTCACCTTGTGGTTCACCCCGCGCATCGAACTGCTGCCGTTCAGCGGGAATCTGTGGCCAGTGCGCGCCCACTGGCAAGACGATCCCGTGGATTTTTCGGGGACCGTCGGCCTGTTCGCGCTTAACCTTGGTTACGTGGGTGTGGCGCTGGCGGGATTTTGGCTGGCGCGCCGCAGACCGGCGGCGCTCCTTTTGGTCGCCTTCGTTGTGCTGCGCACCGCATTTTTCACCCAAATCGAAACGCCGGAACCGCGCTACGTCCTGGAGTGTTATCCGGCGATCATCGCGCTGGGCGCGCAACTTTGGTCTCGACCGCAGTAGACGTTTACCCGCCCCGGCCGGGCTGGGAGGTGAGTTAGCGCCGATGCCGAGTGGTGTGGTAATCTCTCGCCATTGTAACCTCCGTTGCCCTATACGTAGCCCGGTTTCCCGGGTGAGCGCAGGTACGGATTCGGTGCCATGGAGTCGCAACGAGCCACCTCTTTGCGGAGTTGACATGGACATTCGTGAGATTGCCAAGCGCGCGAAAGTTTCTATTGCCACCGTTTCGCGAACCATCAACGGCGTGCCTACGGTGGCCCCGCACCTCTCCAAGCGGGTGCTTCGAGTGGTGGAGGAAATTGGTTATTACCCCAACACCCAGGCGCGAGCGCTGGTTTCCGGCCGCAGCCGCATTTTTGGTTTGATCGTATCGGAGATCACCAATCCGTTTTTCCCGGAAATAGCGCAGGTCTTCGAAGAAATTGCGGTCGAAAACAACTACGAAATACTGATCACCTCCACCGGCAAGGATCCCAAGCGTATGGCTCATTCGGTGCGGCGCATGATCGAACGCCGGGTGGAAGGCGTGGCGGTGGTGACCTTTGGAATGGAAGAGGGGCTGTTCGACGATCTGATATTCCGCAATGTTCCGCTGGTGTTTATCGACGTCGGTCCGCAACTGCCGCGCATCAGCAACATCCGCATCGATTACCTGCAGGGCTTGCGCCAGGCCGTTCAGCACCTCGCCGCGCTGCGCCACGAACGCATCGCGTTCATTTCCGGTCCGCTAGTGCTGAAATCAGCGATGGCCCGCCAGCGCGCATTCCTGCAATCCATGGAAGAAATCGGCCTGGAAGTGCAACCGGAATGCCTGGTGGAAGGAACGCACAGTTTGGAAGGCGGAATGGTGGCCATGGAAAAGCTGCTGGAGCTGCACCGCCGGCCGACCGCAGTGATTTGCTCGAACGACATGACCGGCATCGGGGTCATGCGCAAAAGTTTCGAAGTGGGTATTCAGATTCCCCGGGACTTTTCGGTGGTGGGCTTTGACGACATCAAGCTGGCGCAGTTCGTCACCCCGCCGCTGACCACCGTGCGCATGTCGCAGAGCGAAATCGCGCGCCTGGCCTTCACCGCGCTGATCACCGAAGTCCGGCGCAAAACGCCCTCGGCCAGCGGGAGCGAATACCTGCTGCACACCGAGCTGGTGTTGCGAAATTCCACCGCGCTCGCGCCCGAATCACTGCCTCGCGGCGCACACAAAGCAAATCCAAGCTCCCGGAGATCTTGAGCTTTCACCGCTCGACGCGCCCGTTCGCCTGGGCGGAGGGGCGCGCCTGCAGGCGGGCCGGGCGCGAAATAGGGTTACCTCAGCGGAAGCCGGCGAGGGCGGTTCGTTCGTCGGAATAAATATCGAACACCGTGTAGAGCTTGGTGATCTGCAGCAGGTCGTGGACCCGGCGGGTTAGATTCAGCAGTTTGAGTTCTCCGTTGCAGGCGCGGGCAGTCGTAAAGGCGCTCACCAACTCGCCGATTCCGGAGCTGTCGATATAATCGACATCCTCGAGATTTAGGATCACCTTTAGCTGGCCGGTGCGGGTGAGATCGCGCAGCATTTCCCGCAGCGTCGCGCTTCCGTCTCCCAGGGTGATACGGCCGCTCAGATCGACGATCGTGACGTCGCCCACTTGGCGTGGCGTTCCTTGCAGGTTCATCGCAGCAGTCTCCCGGGTTGGATCCGGCGCAGGCCGGCGTTAATTCTTAGGCGCGACTTTGGCGGGATAGTTCTTGGCCATCACCAGTTCAGCTCCGCCCGTTGGCCCGCGCTGAACATTGAATTCATCCATAAAAGATTTCATCAAGAAAAGTCCGCGGCCCGAAGTGCGCATCAGGTTTTCTTCGGCCAGTGGATCGGGCACTTCGCCCATATCGAAGCCGGCGCCTTGATCGATGATCCGGATGACCATTCTTTTCTCTTCCAGCTCGACCTTTAGAAAGAGCTTGCGGCCGCGGTCCTGCTGATTCCCGTAATTATACGCGTTGATCACCCCTTCGCGCACGGACATGCCGATCTTGTGAAGGTCTTCCTCGTCGAAGCCGGCCTCTCCGGCCACGCGCATGACGATGCTCTCGGCCAGGTCCACACTGTCGAGCACGGTCTCCAGCGTTACTTCGATTCGTTTGGGTTCGGATGGCATATTTAACGGTTCGAGCCTCGTCAATTGGCAAAAGAGCCCTGTATCCGTAGCACAGCGACTCCACCCAAGTCAACGTGCGGTCGCGGTTCGCCTGCAGGCCGGCTTCCAGCGGCGGGCAAAAGCGCCCACTGTTTCGACGCGCCGGCGCGGGAAAAAGCTTCTCTCGCGACGTCCCATTTTACGGGATTATCAGGCAATAGCGCGAAGCGACCGCGCCTAGTGTTCCCAGGCAGAAATCGATGAGATTGTCCTCATGGCACGGCAATTCGGAGGAAGGCTCACCTATCCCTTGCCGAGTGCGGAGTGCCAGGCTAAGAATCTGGCCCTGCTCTACACCTCGCGTGCCGATTCTCGCATGTCCCCCGGATACGACTTCCTCACCACGTGCGTCTATGCTGGCGATCAACACAATCCGCCAGGGATCGCCTTCCTCGGCAAGAAGACATGGACACCTGGCAAGAATTTTGGGGAAATTCATCGCCCACACCTTCGGCAGTCCGCCTCGGGAGCAATCGGACATCTCTGACAACGCCGGCTCTGTCAAGATCCTTTAAGCACACTCCTACGTTCACTCCGGAGAGTGTTTTTGTTCATCGTGTCCTTGGCCCTAGCGTCGACGACCACGGCTCGCCCGTAATCTTGCGGTCGGTTTCAGTCCGACCCAAACATCTCTTCGATCAAAACTTCGACCATGATTACTACTTCAATCTCCCTCTGGCGAGGGAGCGGGATGCCCATTCATTTGGACGGCGTTCTAGTTCACGCCATGTCCCGCTTTCGGGCTTTCCCGCGTGCGGACCGAACTTTACCCACTTCACATATTCCCAACCATTTCGCCACATCCAGTACAGCCGAACCGCAAGTCTTCGGGCCATGGCCACCGTGGCGATGTTCCTTTGCCGACGCAGCACCAGGTGCATATACCGTCGTCTCCCGTCCGAATCACAACGCGCCGCCGCGTGGCCTGCTTCTCCTAGCAAGAAACGCAGCAAAGAGCCACCTTGCTTGGTGATGTGGCCCAGACGTTGATGGCCCGCACGGGAGCCCTCCGATGGGATCAGTCCTACATAGCTGCCGATCGGCTTGCCGCACTGGAACCGCTCCGGAGTTCCGATGATCAACACGAAAGCCAGTGCCGTCAGAGCGCCTACGCCAGGGAGCGGGAGTAGCCGGTCGCTTCTATCCCCACACGGACGCTCACTCCTCGCTGCGCCAGTTCCCGGTAGAATTTCTCCGCCTCTGGATCACTGTGGTTCAATCGCCGTTCACCGCATTCCCCGGTTTCGGTATCTACAAACGCGATGTACGGATCACTCGGGTGGTAATCTACGCCTATAATCAACCTAGTCGGCTCCTTTCTCCCGAGCCTTTGGTCTCGACAAACCACAGTCTACTCGGGTCCAAGGAGCCGGCGTTGTCATGAGATCATCTGGGAATCCATCGGTGATGCGGTTTCGGAAATTGTGCCTATCGTGCGCGGAAGGATGGCGGAACATTCAGGATTTAGGGACACTGCCAAGCGCGTGCTTATTGCTAGACAGTAAGGTGTGACGGGCTTGTGCGACCGTCGTGTGTATGCAGCGGGCGACTGGCCAGTCAGCAAACTATTCGAGGGAATATCGAACTCCTCCGGAGCGATCGACGTTTCAGGCAGTCATCGGACGTCCGCGCTTTGTTGACAGGCGTTTGAGGCGACCCCAAAAGCCATAGACGGATCGGCCAGACGGAGTATTTGTCCGCGGCGCCAGACGCACGATGCGGACAGCCTACGCTTCCGATGTAGCCAGCCGTTGGTCGCAAGAAAGCGGTTTGATCGGCTCGTTCAGCAATATCGAGACCGAGCCCGCTCGTCACATTCGAGTTTGACCGCCGAGTTCAGAGGGTGGGTCCCCTGCTGTCGACATATATTAAGATGCTTGTTATCAGCGACTTCGATGCGGTGCATCGTTTTTGCCTCGAGATAACTCCAAATCAGCAGGGTCCGTAGTTTCCAGGGGACACTGGTACTCGCCAGTGTTCCTATGTGCTAATCTATTCCGTAAGTTGCCAGCGATTGAGGTGCCTCTGATGCGGCAATCAGGCCGGTTTCGGCGCAGGCGAGCCGTGGCCGTGGTGTTGGCCGCGATGCTCGGACTATTGGTACTAGGGCAGCTGCACGCCCAGACCACGCCACCACAAACTGCGGCTTCCACCGCAGCTCGCGACCGCAATATCCAGGGTCACGAGCTCTATCAGAAGCAACAATACAACCAAGCCATCGCCATGTTTCAGCAGGCGCTCGCGCTCCAACCGGATTTCGCCGAAGCCATGGGCAACCTGGCCCTCGCGCTGGATGCTACCGGGAAGGACGATGAAGCCATCGCCTACTTTCAGAAGGCCATCGCGATCCGCCCGAATGACGCGATCTTGTACAGTAACTACGGCTTGGCGCTTTTTCATCAGGGGAAATTCGAAGAGTCCAGCGCGCAGTACCGCAAAGCCCTGGAGCTGCAGCCCGATTTTCCCGAGGCTTACAACGGCTTGGGCGCCTCGCTCTACAAAATGGGGAAAGTGCCGGAAGCGATCAACGCCTACGGTCAAGCAGTAGGTCTGCGGCCTGGATATTTTGACGCGCTGAACAACATGGCCGCCGCTCTCGATGCGCAGGGCCGCGCGAAGGAAGCGATTCCGCTGTTCGAGCGCGCCCTGAAAGCCAAACCGGATTCCCCGGAAATTCTGGAGAATTACGCGCACGCGCTGGAGGCATCCGGGCGCAGCGATGACGCGATCGCCGCTTACACCATTTTGGCCACTCAGAATCCCAACGGTTACGAGGCATGGGCGCGCTTGGGGAGGCTGTATGCCAGCCAGGGCCGCTACCCCGACGCCGCCTCCTCGTTCCGGAAAAGCCTGCAGGCTAGGCCGGAGCAGCCCGAAGTGGTTTTCAATCTGGGTCTGGCGCTGGCCGACGAGCGGAAGTTCGACGACGCCATCCTGGAATTTCAGAAGGGCCTGGAGCTGCGGCCGAACGATCCCAGCGGCCTGTATTGCCTGGCTAACGCCTATTACGCGGAAAAGGACTACCCCAAGGCCATCCAGACCTTTCAGCTCGCGCTCAGCCAGAAATCCGATTTCCCCGAAGCGCTCGCGGGTCTGGGCGCCGCGCAGTTTTCCCAGGGAGATATGAGCGCGGCCATCGCCACCTACCAGAAAGCCATCGAGCTTCGCCCGAATGACGCGAACGCCCGCTTCAACCTTGGCAACGCCTACTTCGCCAGTCGTAATTTTTCAGCCGCCACCGATAGTTATCGGATCGCCGTTCAGGACAAGCCGGATTTCGCGCGCGCCCACTACAACCTGGGCATGGCGCTGGCCCGGCAGAAGAATCACAAAGCTGCCAAGGTGGAGTTCGAGCAGGCTCACCGTCTCGATCCGAACATGCCGGAGTCTCCGGACATGAACCAGCAGTAGCACCGCAGTTCTGACCCCCAGCCGCTCCACCCGTTCTTTCTTCGCACCCCCATTTACTTGTGACCAGCGGGGCTTTATCCTTGCGGCGTTCCGCCTTTCGCGCGTTGCCTCTGGGAGGATGCCCATGGTATTCGCTGGCCTAATCATTTTCGTGATGATCTTCGCCTTGATCGCTCTGGTCCTGATCGTGATGTACAACGGTCTGGCCAGTCTGCGGGTGCAGTGCGACAACGCCTGGGCGGATATCGACGTCCAGCTCAAGCGTCGCTACGATCTGATCCCCAATCTGGTGGAGACGGTGAAAGGCTACGCTTCGCACGAGCGCGAAACGCTCGAAGGCGTCGTGGCCGCCCGCAACCAAGCCATGAGCACCACCACACCCGCCGCGAAAGCCGAAGCCGAGGGCTTGCTAACCCAATCGCTGCGCCAGGTGTTCGCACTGGCCGAAGCCTATCCGCAGCTTCGCGCGGTGGAGAGCTTCACCCAATTGCAAGGAACCCTGAACCAAATTGAAGACACCATCCAAAATGCCCGCCGCTATTACAACGCGGTGGTCCGCGACCTGAATACCAAGATCGCGGTCTTCCCCTCGAACCTCATTGCCGGAATGTTCGGCTTCAAGCCCCGCGAGTTTTTCGAGATCTCGGCTCCGGCGGAGAGGGAAGCGCCCAAGGTGAGTTTTGGTGGCGCCAGTGCCGCGCAGTAAACCAAGCGCCGCCGCGAATATCCTTCGGCTCGTGTTTGTCGGCAGCCTGCTGGTCGGCTTGATTGCGCTTCCGGCGGCGGCGCGTGAGCTCACCATCAATAGCTTCCACGTCGAAATGGAAGTGCATCCCGATGCGACGCTCGATGTCACCGAAACGATCGCGGCGCATTTTTCCGGCGAGTGGCACGGCCTTTACCGCACCATTCCCGTCGAATACCGCACGCCGCAGGGCCTGAACTACACGCTGTTCCTCAAAGTTTTGAGCGTTGCCGACGACAGCGGCAATTCCCTGAAGTACGAAACTTCCACCCAGAACGGCTACAAGAAATTCAAAATCTACGTTCCCGACGCGGTGAATGCCACTCGCACCGTGGTTCTGCACTACAGCGTGCGCGACGGCCTGCGCTTCTTTGACGATCACGACGAACTCTACTGGAATCTTACCGGTGATGAGTGGGACGTCCCGATCCAACATGCTTCCGGGCACATCATTCTGCCCGCCGGCGTCACTGGAGTTCGCTCCCTGGCTTTTACCGGCGCGCGTGGGTCGCGCGATGAAAACGCCGACGTAACCGCGTCCGGCAGCGAAGTTCAGGTAGTGATGCGCCGCGGGCTGATGTTCCACGAAGGGCTGACTCTGGTACTCGGATGGGACAAAGGCTTCGTACACCCGCCATCCGGGAGCGAAAAATTCTGGCAGTTTATCGAAAGCAATTGGCCTTTCGTGATTCCGTTCCTGGTTCTTGCGACGATGTTTTACATGTGGTGGACGCGCGGCCGTGACCCCGAACGCGAAGCCATCGCGGTGCAGTACGAACCTCCGGACAAATTGACCCCGGGGGAATGCGGCACGCTGGTCGACAACGAAGCGGCGATGCGTGATATCACCGCAACCCTGGTGGACCTCGCGGTGAAGGGCTACCTCACCATCGAAGAAAAGGACGAGAGCCATCTGATGGGCCTCTCGCACACCAAGAATTACGTTTTTCACCTGAAAAAGCCTGCCGCGGAATGGGCCGGTGCGCGCCCGCACGAAGTGGAAATGCTGAACGCCCTGTTCGACTACGGGAACGTCGACACCATCAGCCTGGCCCAACTCCAAAATCACTTTTACGTGCACTTGCCGGCGATTCGCGACCGCATCTTCGATGCCCTGGTCCTCGATAACTATTATTTGCATCGCCCGGATACCGTGCGGCAAACCTATATCGGGGCGGGCATGGTCACGGCCCTGATCGTTGCGGTGGGTGGCGCATTCATCGCCAACTACTTCGGAATGTCGCCGACCCCTTGGATTATTTCCGGGATCGTCAGCGGCGTGGTGATCTGTGCGTTTTCCTTTGCCATGCCGGCACGGACCGCTACCGGCGTGCGCACCCTGGAGAAGGTGCTGGGATTTGAGGATTTTCTAGCGCACGTCGAAAGCGACCGCTTCGCGCGAGTGATTAAGACGCCCGAAATGTTCGAAAAGTTTTTGCCCTACGCCATGGCCCTGCGCGTGGAATCGAAATGGGTGCAGGCATTTGCGAAGATCGTCACCACCCCGCCGAATTGGTACCAAGGCGGGTATCCCGGCGCATACAACACGATTTTCCTGATGAACAGCCTGAACATGATGTCATCGCACGCCACCTCGGCCATGGCCGCGGCGCCCCGAAGCTCCGGCGGCTCCGGCTTCGGCGGTGGGGGTGGCGCGGGCGGAGGTTTTGGCGGTGGCGGCGGAGGTGGATTCTAACGGTGAAGCACAGGCTATTCAAGTCTAGGGCGGTGGCGTGGGTGCTCGCGGTGCTGTGTGCGGCAGGGACGGTGCGCGGGCAGGGGACGGCTGCACCCGCGGCCGCGGCAGCGCAAACCGAGACCGACGAGTACACCCGCTACGAACTGTTGTCGCCAGAAAGCGCAAGTTTCGCGATCCGCTACGAAGTGACGGCTACCACCGCCGGGGCGAAATATTTCTTCAATCCGATCCGCAAGGGCAGCGTGGCCAGCGGCGAGTCGGTGCTTGATGCGATGACCGGACAACCATTGCGGTTTGAAGTGGTGCGTGGCGCAGAGGCGGTGAAGGACCCGCTGATGAAGGGCGAAGACACCTCGGTGGATTACATCAAGGTGTATCTGGCCCGTCCGGTACCGCCGGAAGGCCAGGCGCGCATGCTGATTCTCAAAACGTACAAGGATGCCAAAAGCTACTACCGCGAAGGCGACGCGATAGTCTTCAATCGACCGCTGGGCGTTCCGCGGGACAGCGTGGTGCTGCCGGCGGGATATGAGCTGGTGGCGTGCAACGTGCCATCGCAGGTTCTGGCCGAGCCGGATGGACGGATCGCGATCAGCTTCATGAATGGCAACGGCGCGGAGGCGCCGCTAATCGTGAAAGCCAAGCCAGGCGCGCAGACTGGCACTCTGGCCGCGTCGCGGGCGCCGGGTTCGGCGAAGAGCTGGGAAGCGCCGTTCGATGGAGAAACTGAGAAGGAGCGTCTTTCGGAACGCGCGCATCAGGACCGCGAGATTGTTTATTTCCTGCAGCAGCCGGAAACGCATGCGTTCCGTCTTTATCACGAATACACCGAGTCGAGCCCGGGAGTGGACAAGTATTTCAACGTGGTTCGCACCGGCAGTACGGTATCCGACTCGTCGGCCTACGTGCTCGACACCGGCGAAAAGCTAGCCACGAAAATTATGACCGGCGCAGAACTGGCGGCGGCCAAGATAGATGCAGGTGAGCCGATTGACCCAGCCGCGCGGGTAGTGGTGATTCCTTTCTCGCCGGTGACGGCGGGGCACAATATGCGCTTGCGAATTTCGGAGACCTACACTGCGCCGGAGAGCTACCGTGTGGAGGGAGACACCCTGGTGTTTGACCGCAACCTGGGGCGTCCGCGCAACGCGGTGGTATTGCCGGAGGGATGGTACGTGACCGCCAGCTCAATTCCGGCAAGGGTCACACAGATGACCGACGGTCGCATCCGCCTGGATTTCTGGAATGGGCGGCCGGACTCGGCGGACGTGCTGATCCAGGCGAAACGCCGGGCTCATTCGTCAGACCCGAAATAGATTCCGCATGTCTCAAAGATGTCATACGGGCCGCAGCCCGGCAACGGCCGGTTGCTAGTGCACACGCAACTCATGGATCGATAGCAGGGTGTTCGTTCCTGCGTCACTGCGATAGGTGACTTTCACGTGATCGCCGGGAGCGATACCGGGCAAAGGCTTCGCTAGACGGAACTCGAGAGTTTCGCTTGGGGCGTCCGGTCCATCGTTCCGGCCAACCAGCGTCAGCAGATCCTTCCGCAGTGAGTCCACTCGGCCCACCGCCACCTTCCTTCTTCCCGCTTCTGCGAATTTTTCGGTTTTCAGCATTCGGTCGAGCCAGCCATGTTCGCGTACGCCTTCCTCTTCGATTTGCCGGGTCCAAACGCTGAGAATGCTCGAGCGGTTCAGATATCCAACCATGTGGTCCGGATCTGCGCGAGTGACTACCGGAAGGCGCCCGATATTGTTTTGCAACATGCGAAAGAGAGCGTCGAAGGCTTGTTCGTCACTGAATGCGACGATCGGCTTGTGTCCACCGGCGTTGGCAACCTTGGTTTTTCCCGAGGGATCGTCTTCCAGCGCGCGCAGCAAGTCTCCCTGGGTGACGACTCCGACCAGTTTGCCGTCAGTAGCAGCGATCGGGAGGCCTTCGGTCAACGTGAACTGGTGTTCCCCTCGTCCGATTCGCGCCGTCAGATCGCCTACGGTCATGTCGGCGGGGATGGGAACCACGTCCTTACGCATCACTTCGTCGACGCGAACGAAATTCAGCACATTGGCTTCGTACTCACCGGGTACGTGCAGCCCGCGGCGCGCCAGCTTTTCGGTCATGATCGAGTGCGGAAGATAATTCAGGGCGATCAGGTCGGCGATCACGCAGCACAGCATCAGCGGGAGAATCGCGTTGTAGTCGCGGGTGATTTCAAAGGCGAAGACGATGAACGTAAAGGTGGCTCGCGAAGCCGCGCCGAATACCGCAGCCATGGCTACCAGTGCGAATGCGCCGGGCGAAAGATGCGCCCCCGGCAGCAGGCGGTCGATCCCGATGGCGAAAGCTCCGCCCATCGCCGCGCTGGACATGAACATTGGAGCGAGCAGGCCGCCGGAAGTTCCCGAGCCCAGCGAGATCATCAACGCGACTGATTTGAAAACGGCGATGGCAATCAGCAAGTGCAGAGCGAGATTGCCGTTGAGGATGTCGGAAATGGTGTCGTAGCCGACGCCGAGCACGCGCGGAACAAAATAGCCGATAATTCCCAGGCCCACCGCGCCGATCGCGGGATGCCACAAATCGCTGATGGGCAGGCGATCGAATTGGTCTTCCACCCAATACAGGGTCTTGGTGTATCCGATGGCCGCGACCCCGCACAATACCCCCAGCAAGAGATAGAACGGCAAGCCGTGCAGAACGTCGAAATCGACGTTGGCCATCGTGAACATCGATTTCTGGCCGAGCAAGATTGCTCGCGTACTGGTGGCCAGCACGCTGGCAATCACCAAAGGAATAAACGACCGACCGCGAAATTCAAATAGCAGAAGCTCGATCGCCAGAATCACGCCGGCGATGGGGGTATTAAAAGTGGCGGCCATGCCCGCACCGGCGCCGCAGGCCAGCAGCACTTTTCGTTCCACCGCGGTGGTAGCGAATAATTGCCCGACGATCGAGCCAAACGCTCCGCCGGTCTGGATGATCGGACCCTCCGCGCCGAACGGGCCGCCGGTGCCGATGGCGATGGCCGCAGAGAGCGGCTTCAGAATTGCTACCTTGGCCTGAATCCTGCTGCGCGATTGCAGCACCGCTTCCATCGCTTCCGGAATTCCGTGGCCCTTGATTTTTTCCGAGCCGTACTTGGCCATCAGGCCGACGATGATTCCGCCCACTACCGGAATCACGATGATCCATGCGCCGAGGGGGGAATGCTCGGGGCTCCGGAAATGGAAAGAAAATTCGTGATAAAAGGCGAGATTGGTAAACAGGCCAATCATGTCGTACAGAACGAAAGCGATCAGTCCGGCAAGAACTCCGATGCCTGCGGCGAGCAGGGAAATGAGCCCAATGCGATAGCCGGGGGTTGGTTCGGCTCCGGCTGCGGGCGCGGCAGTGAAGAAGGGGAACTTCATGAGCGCTTCCTCCGATTCTGAATGGCGCGGGATTTTCCTTGTGGGGGCCTTGGCCGGGGCCAGGGTGCCAGGATGTTTTCCAGCGTCACGATCAGTTCCCGCCCCGCGGTCTGGAGTTCCGCCCAATGCGCGGAGGCGATCTTCTGGACCATGCGTTCACCTCGCGTGCGGAGTTGCAGGAAAACTTCGCGGTGGTCGCTGGGATTGTGCGAGCGGCGGATCAGGCCATGGGTCTCGAGCCGGTTGACCAGCTCGACCGCACTGTGATGCCGGATCAGCATTCGCCCGGCGAGCGCGCCGATGGTAGGAGCTTCGCCGCGCGGCAGGCCCTTGAGAGCGAGCAGCAATTGATATTGCTGCGGCTCGAGGCCCGCCTCGCGAGCCGCAGCAGCGCTGAAATTCAGGAAGCGGCGAATGGCGTAGCGGAAGTCGGCGATGGCCGGGTAATTCAATCGCGATGGGCTGTAGCTGGTCACGGTTCAATTATATCGTAATACGATATAAAATGACAGAGCTCTGTTCCTGGACCGCAGTAACGGGTTAATTGCTATTTCAGCTTGGCGTATTCCGCTTTCGCGGAGGCCAGGATGGGGATTCCAGGGTCGGCATCTTTCCACAGCGCGAAGAAGTCTTGATACGAGCCGCGGGCCTTGGCCGTATCGCCGGCCACGGCGTAGGCGCGGCCGAGGCCAAGGTGGGCCAACGACATTAGAGGATCAGCAGGAGCAAAATTGCGCAGCGCTAATATTTTCTGAAACTCTTGGGCCGCTTCCGCTCCTTGTCCCATCTTCACGTAGGCCAGCCCGCGGAGGTACATGTCTTGCGTTGTTCCCTTGTCGTAAGGCACGGCGGTCTTTAAAATCTCGATGGCATTGTTGGCGTCACCACCGTTCAGTGCCACCACCGCGTGCACGTACGGAATCCCAACCGATTGGACGATCGTGTCGTCTGGGCGTTGCTGGCCCACTTCCGAGGCTAGATCGAGGGCCTTCTTGTTCTCACCCGCGACGGCCATATCGTTCGCTGCGGCAAGTCTCACCGCGTAGCCCTGCGAAAGTGCCAGAGCAGCGGTGGCGGCTTCGACGGATTGCTGGGGATAGCCGTACAGGGCCAGCATCCATCCCTGATTGTTCAGCGATCCCGCCTCCGAGTCCTTAAGTTGCAAGCGATGAGCGACCTGTCGCGTCTTGCCATAGAAATCCCGTGCTTGTTGAAGCTGTCCGCGAGAGGCCGCGATGTCGCCGTGGCGGTTGTTCACATTCATTTCTAAGTCAGGCTGATCGCGGAGGAAAGCTTCTTCCTTTTCCATGGCGGCCATGTCGCCCTGTGCGCAGGCTACGTTGGCGAGGATATCGTGGAGGTAAGTGAAACTAGGATTCCGCTGCAGCCCGGCATTCAAAATGGCCTTGGCCTCATCCACTCGGTTTAGTCCAAGGTAGGCCCATGCCGCAGTGAAGTAACCGCGAACTTCATCGGGATCCACCTGGATCGCCTCTTTCGCGTTGGGCAGGGCCTTGTCAAACTCGCCCAAAAGCAGATCATACGTCACCGCTAAGTTCGCGTACGGACTCACCTCGCGGGGGTAAGTCTGCTTGTAGAGTTCGTAGGCGGCAATCCCCTTTTCCAGTTCACCGGTTCCTTCGTCATAGTAGTGGGCGGTGATGTACAACATCTCCCGCTCAGTTGCCCGGTCTTTCAGTTCAAAAGACTTCTTCCGATATTGTTCGGATAGGTCGGTTTGCCCGAAATTGCTGTAAATGACTCCCAGCCGCGCGTAAGCCATGGCAAAATTCGGGTCCAGTTGTATGGCGCGCTGATAAAAAGGAATGGCCTCGAATTCGTCGGCGGCGGAATGCTTTACATCTCCCATGCTGAAACTCTTCAGTGCCTCCAGGGAAGAGGTGGTGGCTTCTTCCAGCGGCTTGTCGAACTTCTGGATGGAAGCCAGGGACTCACCGAGTTTCCCGCGCAAGTGAGTGGCGGCGGTGTCCAACGTCTTCAGTACTTGCTCTTTGCGGTCGGCCTGACCTTGCACTTCGGATAGGGTGTCGCCGGTGGCTGCGTTGATGGCGTCCAGGGTGACCACGTACTGGCTTCCCAGGCTGGCGATCGATCCCGCGACCAAGGCTTTCACGCCGTTGCGCTGGCAGATCTCACGCGCCGTTTCCACCGTCAGCCGCTCGTCGGCTGGCTTGCCCATCAGCGTCAGCGTGTGCCGGACCTTGGCGTCGGAAATAAGGTTGAGGTAAGGGGATTGCTCCAGGTCCACCGCCAGCGCCTTCTTGAGCGTGCCGTCGAACACCGGGTCATTGGTGGTATTGACGAAATCGGAGATCAAGATCGAGTCTTTTTCGGTGATCGCGTGGTTCTTGGACGACCGCCAATACACAGCGCCGGCAACGAGCGCTACCAACGCCGCTCCCGCAACGATGAGCAACACCCGCGAGCGCGGCGCAGAAACTGCTACGTTGGCAGGCGCACCGACCGACCCGCTGGCCAATGCGCTGCTCAGCGCGGCGGGTGTAGCCGCTGAGCTGGTCCTCTGCGGCGCTGCGATCGGCGCCGCCGCAGGGGATCCCGCAACCCCGGTGAGGGAAGCAGGGTCTTCCAAAACCACGCTGGACACCGCGGAATGTCCGGAGTCGGTATCGCGTTTCAGGCGCTGTAAGTCGGCCCTCATATCGGCGGCATGCTGATAGCGCAGGCTTCGATCTTTCTCTAATGCTTTGTTGATGGTTCGCTCGAGGTCGGCGGGAATCTCATGATTCAGACGCACCGGCGCTGCGGGCACCTTGCGGAGAATACCGTCAAAAATAGCTGCAGAAGTTCCGCCCTGGAATGGCAGTCCCCCAGTGGCCATCTCATACAGTACAACCCCGAAAGAGAAGAGGTCGGTGCGGGAATCGAGTTCTTTCCCCAGCACTTGCTCTGGCGACATGTAAGCCAAGGTGCCGATCGCGGTTCCGGGACTGGTGAGATGCTCGTTGACCCCTGCGGTGACCTCGGAGGCAGCCTCGGCAGAATCGATTCCCCGGCCTGTGGGGCTCAGCTTCGCCAATCCGAAATCCAGAATCTTGATGTGACCGCGCTTGGTGATGAAAATATTGGCGGGCTTGATATCGCGATGAACGATGCCTTCGGTGTGGGCCGCATCGAGGGCGTCGGCAATTTCGATGCCCAGCGACAGAATCGACTCCGTTTCCATCGGCCGGCCGGCAATGCGGTGCTTCAGCGTATGGCCGTCGAGAAACTCCATGGCGATAAACGCCTGCCCGTCCTGCTCGCCAATATCGTGAATCGTGCAAATATTGGGGTGGTTCAGCGCAGACGCTGCTTGCCCTTCCCGTTGAAATCGGGCCAGTGCCTGCGGGTCCCGCGCCACGTCGTCCGGCAGGAACTTGAGGGCCACGAACCGGTGTAGGCGTAAGTCCTCCGCCTTGTAGACGACGCCCATGCCGCCGCCACCTAGTTTTTCCACGATGCGATAGTGCGAGATGGTTTGGCCGATCATTTCTTGATGGACGGCTCCTTGGCGAGGAATCTTAGGCTGTGGTCAGAGGCAAGTCAACGTGGGCCTATCGGCATCCAGGCTAGAGCGGTTTTCGGAAAGCTTTTTGCGTTTTGATGTGGCGGTACTCTAAGGTCTGATAAAAAACGTGCGCGCGGTCGCGGATTACGTTTGAGCGCAAGCCAATTTCCTTGCAGCCCTTCTCGCGCGCCCACTCCTCAGCATAAGCGAGCAGCTGACGGCCGATCCCTTGGGAACGAAACCGGTCGTCCACCACAAACGCAGCGATCTCCGCATATACGTCGGAGGTGATTCCCCACACCACGAAAATATCCAGCACCGCCGCTACCTCACCGCCGGGAATTTCGGCGACCATGACCGCGTTGCCGTCGTGGGCGACCACCTGGTGCAAACGCTGATCGAGCTGCTCGCGGGTGGACGGGTAGCCAAGTTGCCGGCACAACTCAGCGATGCGCGCCGAATCCTCCAGCCGGGCGTGCCGTAGAATTAAGCCGTCCGTTGGCGATGGTGTGGCCACTTCAAAGCCCTCCTGCGAACAGCGCTAAAACACTTTCTCGGAATCGAGCAGGATGGTCACCGGCCCGTGGTTGGTGATTTCCACCGACATATGCGTCTGAAAGATTCCGGTCGCCACGCGGACGCCCAACGCCTGCGCCGCGCGGACCAGTTCCTCATACAGCGCCTTACCCTGCTCGGGCGGAGCCGCTTGAATGAAACTCGGCCGGCGCTGCCCGCGGGCGTCGCCGTACAACGTAAACTGCGAAATGGCCAGCAGCTCTCCCCGGGTGTCCAGCAGCGAAAGATTCATTTTGCCCTGCTGGTCGTCAAAAATCCGCAGATTGAGGATTTTTTCGGCCATGGTTGCCGCGGTCGCCGCCGTGTCGTTGCGTCCGACCGCGACCAGCGCCGTGATTCCCGCGCCGATCTGGCCCACAATTTGTCCTTCGACGCTCACTCGCGCCTGGGTCACTCGTTGCAGCACCGCCCGCATCTTCGATTCCTCTCCGCCGTAACGCCCGGACTTGTGAATGCCCCTTTATACCTTGTTCTGAGCCAGTCCGAGCGCCAGATCCGCCAGATCTCAGCAGAACCGATTGACCCGCCGCAGCTACGCCCGCAATATAAAGCGCCACCGCTTTGATCCGAGGAAGAGCCGACGGGCTTCGATCCATACATGAGTGAAGCAAGAGCAGCGCGACCACCAGGGCGATGGCTCACTCCAGGCGTTCTGGGGATTGGGCTCGCGAGTTTGCTCTCGGATTGGGGGCACGAAGCGGCCACCGCCATTCTTCCCGCGTTCCTTGCGAGCATGGGAGCACCGGCCTACGCGCTCGGTGTGATTGAAGGGGTGTCCGACGGCCTCTCCAGTTTCGCAAAACTTGCCGGAGGCTGGATTGCCGACCGGCCGCAGCTCAGGAAATCCGTGGGCGTCGCCGGATATTTTGCCACGGCGATTTCTACCGGTGCTTACGCCTTCGCTCACGGTTGGCCGGGAGTGTTGTTTCTACGAGCGCTGGGCTGGACCGGCCGTGGCATCCGCGGTCCTTCACGCGACACGCTGCTAACCGATGCCGTCGCGCCGGATCAAATCGGCCGCGCGTTCGGCTTCGAGCGAGCCATGGATACCGTTGGCGCGGTGGCCGGTCCGCTGTGTGCCACCGCGCTGATTGCCACGCTGGGCACGCGAGGCGCATTGAAATGGACTTTTGTGCCGGGCGTGCTCGCCGCGCTCGCTTTTCTTTTTCTGGTTCCGGCTGGAGTAAAACCTACCAATCGAGCGCCGCGCGGTTTTGCCGCGAGCTTACAGAAATTGCCCACGGGCTTTCGCCATTTTCTCGCGGGAGTGTTCGCGCACGGCGTGGGAGATTTCGCGCCGACGCTGCTGATTCTCCGCACCGCGCAAATTCTAGCGCCGCGGGTAGGCGCCGGCGCCGCAGCGGTCATCTCCATCGGGCTCTACACTTTCCACAACCTCATCAATGCCGCGGTCTCGTATCCGGTCGGCGCCTTGGCCGACCGGATCGGCAAACGCGGGATTCTGGTGCTGGGATATGCGATCGGAGCTCTGATGTGCGCGGGATTCATGTTCGCGCTGCCGACCCCGAGAGTGCTGGCATTGCTCTTTGCATTGGCGGGGCTCCACGAAGCGATACAGCAGTCGATCGAAAAGTCGCTGGCTGCGGAATTGTTGCTTGCCGAATCGCGCGGCTCGGGATTTGGCGTGCTGGCCGCGGTAAACGGAATTGGGGACCTGGTTTCCAGCGTGATGGTGGGCGTGCTGTGGTCCAGCGTTGGCGCCGCGGCCGGATTTTTCTATGCAGGTGCGCTGATGTCTATCGGCGCCGCGCTGATTTACTTTTACGTGTAACTCCACGCTTGCCTGCCGTTGGGCGGGTGCGGGGCGCGGGCTGGCACTTCGGGCAGAAATGGGTGCTGCGGCCGGCCACAATGTTGTGGCGAATTAGCGTGGCGCAGCGAAAGCACTTCTTTCCGGTGCGCTGATACACGCGATGGCGCGCCTGAAACTCGCCCATGTCTCCGTTCGAATCGCGATAATTGGAGATGGACGACCCGCGCTTGGCGATCGCTTCGTTCAGCACCTTGCGAACCGCTTTGTGTAACCGGCGGACCGCGTCGCTGTCCAGATTGGCGGCTAGGCGCGACGGATGGATGTGCGCCCACCACAGACACTCGTCGCTATAAATATTCCCCATCCCGCGCAAAACACTTTGATCCAGCAGCAACGCTTTAATCCGCGACCGGCGGCCCGCGAGTTTCGCGCGTAAGTCGCCCTCGCTGATTTCCAGCGGTTCCACTCCCAAGTTCCCCAGCACTTCCTGGTGGCCCTCCGCGGTAACCAGTGCCATGCGGCCAAAACGCCGCGGGTCGATGTAGCGAAGGTCGCGGCCATCATCGAGTTCGAAATATACGTGGGTATGCGCCGCCGCCGGCGCTTCCCGCGGCATGGTCATGAGCTGGCCGGTCATTCCCAGATGCACGATCAAGTGGTGCTGTTCGGCAGCGCTTCCCACGCCGGAGTCCAGATCGAACACCAAAAATTTCCCCATCCGCCGCACCGCTTCAATGCGTTTTCCGGGAACGTGCTGCTCGAGCGCCGCCGGATCGTCGATGAAATCAGTTTTGCCCAGGCGCGCGGCCAGAATCCGGCGCCCAGGCAGCGTTTCGCGCAAGCCGCGCACTACGGTTTCGACTTCAGGAAGTTCCGGCATAAGCAGAAGACCTCGGCAAAGCTAACACATACCCCGAAAGACGCGTTTATATTGGCGCGAACCGGGAATCGCCGCGCAATGTGCGGGCGCGGTAATTAATTATCGGGAAAACGCGGTAAGGGTGGCAACCAATGAAATTTCAACGCGTCCGGCGCAGGCGAGCTACGGTAACGGAATTCCAGGCGACGCCACCAAGCCAGCCATCCGCAGTACTTCGGTGTATTCTTCTTCGGTGAGCGGCGAAATCGTCAGCCGCGTATTTTTCAGGAACTTTACTTTTCGCAGCGGCTTATTCTCCCGCAACTCCGCCAGGGTCACCGGGCGCGGCAAGCGCTCCACCGCGCGCAAATCGGTCACCAGCCTCTTCGACTCAGGGTCGTGCGGATCAAGATAGGGATCGCGCGTGACTTCCGCCATGGCGTAAAGAGAGTGGTCCGGCTTTCCGTGGTAACACAGCACCCGGTCGCCTTTGCGCACTTGCTTGAGCTGCCGCTGGGCATCCGGCCGGTTCCCGGATTGGCGCCACATCTCCTTTCCTTTCACAAAAAGGGTGTCCCAGTGGTAGACACGGGGGTCAACGGCCAATAGCCATCGCCGGGGCTTTGGGGTGGGCGGGGTGGTCTGGGTCATGTTCTTTTGATGCTCGTGCCGCGCGAAATATACAGTATTGAGGGGCAAACTGGGAAAAGAATTGTCAAAAAAATCGGGGCATGTGCCGGAGACGAACCGGGTTACCCAATATCGACGAACAAATCATCCCCACGTACTTCCACAGGATAACATTCGACGCCTAGGGCCGGGTTGGTTAAAAGCTTCCCGGTGGTCACATCGTACTGCCAGCCGTGCCAAGGGCATGTAACGATTTTACCCCCTAGCTCGCCCTGGCCCAGCGGCCCGCCGCGGTGAAGGCACACATTGTTGATAGCAAAGAACTTGCCATCAACGTTGGCTAGCGCGATCACTGTCCCTTCGAGTTGAAACTCCTGAATCGAGCCTGGCGGCACTTCTTCTTTCTTCGTGGTCCGCAAAAATGCCATCGTCGAAATCTCCTGTTTGGAGGGCTAAGCGGCGCCTAAAAGCGCTAAATCGCGCCTCAGCGAACACCCGAAAAACGGCCTACCGTTCGACAAGCCCAGTCGGCTGAGGCGATTGCGCCACCATTACGCCCTGTTTGAAGTCCGACACCATTTCCGGCCTCAGCCGCACCGCGGTGGGGCGCTTGGCCAACGACATTTCGTCGATTTTGTCCTGCAGCTTGAGCAGAGCGTAGAAAAGACCCTCTGGGCGGGGCGGGCAACCGACGACGTAAACGTCTACTGGCACAATACGATCCACACCTTGGAGCACCGAATAAACGTTGAAGGGGCCGCCGACGCTGGAGCACGCGCCCATCGAAATGCACCATTTCGGGTCCGGCATCTGGTCCCAGACGCGCTTTAGCACCGGCGACATTTTCAGGGTAACCGTGCCGGCGACGATCATCAGGTCCGCCTGGCGAGGCGACGGTCGGAACACCTCGGCGCCGAATCGGGCCATATCAAAGCGGGAAGTTGTGGAGGCGATCATCTCAATCGCGCAGCAGGCCAAGCCAAAAGTGAGCGGCCAGATAGCGCTCTTGCGCGCCCAGTTGAATACGTAGTCGACTGTGGATAGAACGTAACTGCGTTCAAATCGGTTATCGAGGACGCCCATTGCTCTGTAACTCCCAGAAAGCCGTCAAGATGCGGAGTATATCCGCGCCCTGAGTGCGAGTCAAACGCATGCCAGCCGATGGGGATTCGCGGGGGCGCGCCCCCGGGCGGCGGTCGGCGAAAGAAATTGCTCGCCTAGTAGGTCATTCCCGGTTTATACAGCAACGTGCAGGGTGGCGCGGCCTTTGGGAGCCTTTGGCGATGAATGTAATGAAAACAATCGGCCGGGTGGTTCTGTGCCTTAGCGTGCTGGCCATTTGTGCTTGCGCCGCGGGCGCGGACGATACTGGCGCGATATGGGCAAAACGCCGAGCGCAGTATCCCGAGCTGACCGGGATCTATGATTTGGCGGAAAGTGTTCCTGCGCCGCTGCGGGCGCTGGCGCTGTTGCGGATCGTTACCGCCCCTGGGATGAAAGACGTGGCGTGGAAACGGGAATTGCTGACTGAGGCTTTTTCGGCAGCGAGCCAGGATCCGATGCCGTGGCCGACGACCTACGTTATGCCCGCTGCTGGCAAGTTATCCGTTATGGCCAAGAGACTGGAGACCTCTAACGATGACAACCGGGGCCTCCTTCGACTGACGCTACAAACCGATATCGTCGGAACCATGTTGAGTGTGGATCGCGCGGAAGCCGTATCGATGTTCGACCAGATCGCACCACTCGGGTTACCGGTGCTTACTTGCTCGGATGGCCTGATGCCGGACGTGGCCAGTTACTACGGAGCGGCCACCGCGATCGCCAAGGGTGGCTTCAACGATGAGCAGAAACAAAATGGCGACCCCGTCCAATTTCTGCGCACGCTGCTGGTGGCTGTAACGTCCCCGGTGGAAATAAAACCCGCGGCGATGATGCTCACGGGCCAAGGCCTTCCGGCCGACGGCACGGTGTCCGTGGTGAGTGATTTCGCGAGCCGGCTGGAAAATCTTAGCGGCGACGACCGCTCGTTTTTTGCCGATCTCGACGGCACCAGCAAAGCAGTTCTGAGCCTGGCCGATTCGCTGCCCGATTCTCTGTCCACCGCGTTGTTGAAGGCTTGGCGCAATTACCTGATCCAGAATCTGACTGGTGACCGGTGCCGTGAGACGGTGGACAACAAGTGGCATTACTCCAGGTCTGCTAGTGACGCAATCGACGCGTTCAATGCACGAGTAGCGGGGCGTGAGTCGGTGGCGGCGATCGACAAAGACGACGTCCACGCGGGAAGCGTGGCTTCCGGTTCGGCGGACGACTCTCCCGTGCAACTCTCCGCTGCCGAGCGCGAGCTGCAGAGCCGGTGGTTCGCGATCGAGTTTGGCAGCCAGCACGAGGGCCTAAGCAACGAACAGAAATCGGATCCGGAATGGATTGCCAAATTTGACAAATATCTCGACGATATCGCCGACCTAAAACCATCCGACGGCGAATCCGACACTGACTCATTGCAGCATAAATGCGCGTTAATGCACGCGGCAATCATGGCCGCACCGCCAGGACCCTCGACCGATCGAGTGATCGCTCAGTACGTCCAACTACTTCAGTTGAACAATATCTCAGTGGAACTGGTTTCATCGTGGTACAGCGAGGTCACGTCTTTCCTGAGCTCCGCCGAAGTGCTCAATCACGCGCGGGGCGTGGCGCTGAGGGCTATGGAGGCCAGCGACACGCCCGCGCTGATGCTGGTGGCCAAAATGGAGAGGCTCAAAGACGCGTCGGAGAAACCCATAAAGACTCCTCCGGGCTATATCAGGTAGTTTGCCGAGAGTCACGGACCGCGCCCGCGCTTCGCGCAGCTAGCTTGGAATCTGGGGCACGACCGACACCAGGGCCTGGGTGTAGGGATGTTCGGGGGCGTGCAAGACTCGCTCCGCATCGCCGATTTCTACGAAACGTCCCGCTTGCATTACCGCGATTCGTGTCGCCAGTTGCGCCACCACCGGCAGGCTGTGAGAGATGAAGATGTAGGTCAGCCCGAGCTCTTTTTGCAATTTGGCGAGCAGCTCGAGAATTTGCGCGCCCACGCTGACGTCGAGGGCAGAGACCGGCTCGTCGGCCACTACCAGCGCCGGGCGCAGCACCAGGGCGCGGGCAATTCCAATCCGCTGGCGCTGCCCACCGGAAAATTCGTGCGGGAAGCGATCGCAGGAATCCGCGGCTAACCCTGTGGTGAGCAACGCATCCACTACACGCGCGCGGCGATCCGAAGGCGAGAGCCGGGGCTCATGAATGGCCAGCGGTTCGCTGACGATCGCTCCGATGCGCATGCGCGGGTTGAGCGACGCGACCGGATCTTGAAAAATCATTTGCATGCGGCGGCGCAGCGCTCGCAGCTGGGCTCCGTGCGCGGTGAGCCAATCGCCACCCTCGAAGCGGATTTCTCCGCGGTCCGGCTCGATTAGGCGCATTAACATGCGCGCCAGGGTGGTTTTGCCGCAACCGGATTCGCCCACGATTCCCAAAGTTTCACCGGCGGCCAAATCGAACGTGATTCCGTCCACGGCGGCGGCCATGCGCGGCGAGGATTCCAGCTCTGGCTCCGAGCCCGGCTTCGGGCTTGGCTGCGGCGCACGGCGCAGGGTTCGGGCAAAAGGGTCGGCGCTCACTGAGTAGGATTTCCCCAATCCCCGCACTTCCAGCAATGGTTGACTGATAGAGCTCATGTTCTAGGGACCAGCAGGCAGCGGGCGCGATGTGTTTCCGACGACGCGCGCAGTTCCGGCACCGCTGCGTCGCACTCAGCGCGATGGTACTCGCAGCGCGGGCCGAACGCGCAGCCGGGCGGCAAACGGTCGAGCGGCGGCACGGTCCCGGGAATGGGGATAAGTTTTCCGCGTTCCAGACGCGGTGCCGCTCGCAATAGCCCTTGGGTATAGGGATGTTGCGGCCGGCGCAGCACGTCGGCGGTGAATCCTTCTTCCACCACGCGTCCGGCGTACATCACCGCCACGCGGTCCGCTACCTGCGCCACCACTCCCAGATCGTGGGTGATGAAAAGCATCCCCAGGCGCAGTTCGCTGCGCAACTCCACCAGCACGTCTAAGATTTGCTTTTGCACGGTGACGTCCAGGGCGGTGGTGGGCTCGTCGGCGATCAGCAAGCGCGGGCCCGGCGCGAGGGCCATGGCAATCATGGCGCGCTGGCGCAGGCCGCCGGAAAGTTGGTGCGGATATTGATGTGCGCGGGTGGGCGCGTTGGGGATGGCCGCCCGCTGCATGCTTTCCAGGGCGCGTTTTGTGATGGCGGAGCGTCCCGACTTCGGTTGGTGCACGCGAATCGCTTCTTCGATTTGCGCGCCGATGCGCATCACCGGATTCAACGCGGTCATCGGCTCCTGAAATATCATGCCAATCTCGCCGCCGCGCACCGAGCGCATTTCCGTGGAGCTAGCCGTTAACAGATTACGGCCTGGAGCGGCAATGGCCACTGCGACGCCGTGCTGGCCCCGGATTCCTCCACCGTTCCCGGCACCGTTGGCTGAGTCCTGTTCAGTATCGTTATCGCTGTTCGATCGTGTCGCCAGCCATGCCTGGCCGCTGCTGCGCGCTCCGGGAGGAGTGAGCCCCATCAGCGCGAGTGAGAGCATCGTCTTACCGCTCCCAGATTCACCGACGATTCCGAGTGTTTCGCCTTCTTCGAGGGCCAGCGAGACTCCGTTCACTGGGCGCACCCAGCCAGTAGGTGTCGGCAACTCCACGGTCAGGTCGCGCAGCTCCAGCAATCCAGCCATGCAGCCATCATAGATTTGAAAGGGAGCGCTAGGGAAAATTTAGTTCAAGGATTGTGCTGCAGCGTAGCAAGCTTTCGGGATTGAGCATAGGGGTGTGCACTGTTTAACGAGCGTCGAAACTACTAACGGGACCTCGAACTTGCGGTGGCACGTGATCCGTGGGAATGTTCGCGATATCAGCGGGGAATATCCGGTCAAAATGAAAAGGGCCGGGGTTTGAGCCCCGGCCCCGTGGAAATAATCTTGGACTAGACAGGCGATGGACACCTATTACGTGCGGAGTTGACATCCAAGTCGGCCGGTTCAAAGGGCACAGGGGCGTAACGCTTGTCGATCCACAAGAAGGAAAGTACGAAGTTGCACAAGCCGCTCATCAAGGGTCGGACGAGAATCAGTAGTGAGCGAAACCCGAGCTTAACGGTTGGCGACCGGAATTACGAAGCGGAGGGCGGTGTGGGTAGCGGAAAAGCTGGCCACTTTGTTGTCGACCAGGCCGGCGGATTTTCCGGCGTTGATCACGTCGATTTCGCGGATGTGTTTTTGGCCCTTGGGATACACCACCCACACACCGCCATTCTTCGCGATGGTGTCGCGCAGCGCGCGCAAGTCAAACAGGTCGGACAAGTCCTCCGCGCCTAGAAAGACCAACGCGGAGCCTGCGGCGGCGCGGCCGCGGACGATATTTTTCGTCCGGGCACTTATGTCCCTTAGGAAATCCGGGTCGCGGATTCCTACGATCGAGACGATAGTCTCGGCGGCGACGCCGAGCTTATCCAGTAGCGACCGCTGCGAATAATCCCGCTCCGGCGGCCGCGCTTTTTTTGCCTTAGGCATCTTGGTGATTATTTTGCGCAACAGTGCTTCTTACTGGTTGCCCAAATAATCGATGTGGACGTACGTTCCCAGGCGCGTGTTGTAGGCCAGGTACCAGCCGTCGTGATCCGGGTCAGGATAAATCACGATTTCGTCGGAATCCCAGAGCCATCCATCGCAGAAGGCAACGTCGTATGGCGCTACGCCGAAATAGAAGCCGCCAAACCAGAATCGTCCTGGACCGCCGCCAACGAGTCGATAGTTATGCCCGCGGCCAATCGCGCCGGGGAAGTGGCCATGCTCCCAGGGATGATCGAGGTGATAGTGGGGGTCGTTGCGGCCAGTATCGTGCCCTATCCATTTGCCGTTCGCGTGAACGTGTGGCGCCACGGGGTGTCCGGGTTGGTCTGCGACGCGATGATCAGGGGCCGGGTGATCGGGACCTTTGTAGGCGGGCGGACCATGACGCGGAGGAGGCGGCGCATGTCCGGTCCCACCTCGCTCTTGCGCCAAAGCCGGCAAAGCCGCCATCAGCAAGCTTGCAAAAACCAGCATGAACTTCTTCATGAGAGCCCTCCTAGACATTCACACGAATTACAGCAGATTGCGCCGGGAGATCACACACCACCTCCTCGGGCCGTACATCCCAGTGACGTAAGTACGACCTACAAAGTTACATCGGAGGGGCTTGTACCATGGCCATGGTACAAGTTGCGCCGGATCTACGACCTTCATCGAACCGGGTGAGGGAGTCGTTAGTCGCCTTCAAAAAATGAAAACCCGCCAAGGGCGCGCCGTAGCGGGCTTTCGTTTTTCTTTGACTTCCCCGGAAAAGATAGAAGCATTAAACCCTAGAACCGCCAAAAGCTAGTAGTCGTTGGCGGTACCTTCCAGGAAGGCGCGGAGCTTGCGGGAGCGCGACGGGTGGCGCAGCTTGCGCAGCGCCTTGGCTTCGATTTGGCGGATGCGCTCGCGGGTTACCGCGAACGACTGGCCCACTTCTTCGAGGGTGTGCTCGCTGCCGTCGTCCAGGCCGAAGCGCATCTTGATTACTTTTTCCTCGCGCGGAGTAAGGGTCTTCAATACCGAAGACGTCTGCTCCTTGAGGCTGAGGTTGATCACCGCGTCCGAAGGCGAAACGACCGCCTTGTCCTCGATGAAGTCTCCCAGATGCGAATCTTCTTCCTCGCCGATCGGTGTTTCCAGGGAGATCGGCTCTTGCGCGATCTTCAGAATCTTGCGCACCTTAGCGACCGGGATATCCATCCTCTTCGCGATTTCCTCGGAGGTGGGTTCGCGCCCCAGTTCTTGCACCAACTGGCGCTGGGTGCGCACCAGCTTGTTGATCGTTTCGATCATGTGCACCGGGATGCGGATGGTGCGCGCCTGGTCGGCGATGGCGCGGGTGATCGCCTGGCGAATCCACCAGGTGGCATAGGTGGAAAATTTGTAGCCCCGGCGCCATTCGAACTTGTCCACCGCTTTCATCAATCCAATGTTGCCTTCCTGAATTAAATCCAGGAATTGCAGGCCGCGGTTGGTGTACTTCTTGGCGATCGACACCACCAAACGAAGGTTGGCTTCGATCAGTTCTTTCTTGGCCTGCTCCGCTTCGATTTCACCGCGGACGATCACCTGCAGCGCCCGCTTCAATTCGGTGGGGCTGATTTCGGCAGCCACTTCGATGTCGTTCAATTCCTGCTTGCGCGATTTCAGATCGCGGCGGGCTTCCGCGAGCACATCCGCCTTGGAAGCCTCAACGCGCCGCTCGAGTTTGGTGATTTCGCGCTCGAGAGTGTGGACGCGCTCGACGGTCTGGCGGATCTGCTCGATCAGGCGTTTGCGTTCAAAGAGGTTGAACTCGAATCCGCGCATCAGGTTGGACATCTCGATGCGGGTGCGTCCCAAGGCGTAGCGCGCCCGAAGGTAGGGCTTGCGCTTGGATCGCGGGGTGTTCTCGAGTTTCTCGGCCTGTTTCAAGGCAAGCGCATAGAGCTTGCCGATCTTGTCGATGGTCTTAAGAGTTTCGCGGGTCTTGGCTTCGATCTTTTCTTCCGTAAGCTCTTCATCGTCAAATTGAACGATTTCTTTGATCGAGCGGGAGCCTTCGCGCAGATCCACGCCGATGCCCAGGATTTCCTTCAATACGAGTGGAGCGCGCGAGATGGTTTTGAAGACCAGCAACTGCCCGCGCTCGATGCGCTTGGCAATAGCTACTTCACCCTCGCGGGTAAGCAGCGGCACGGTGCCCATTTCGCGCAAGTACATGCGAACGGGATCGTTGGTTTTTTCGAGAGCACCGGGGGTGAGATCGAGCTCGCTATCTTCCGAGGTCGAAGCTAGAGCCGGTTCGTCCTTGGTTTCCGCGCCGCTTTCCGCGTCATTTGCGGCGATAGCCGCCTTGGCGGTGGCCAGATCTTCGTACACGTCGATACCGTAGCGTTCGAACGTGGAAAGAAGATCGTCGATTTCCTCCGACGAATGCACTTCCGCCGGCAGAATATCGTTTACTTCATCATAGAGAAGGTAGCCCCGCTCCTTCCCCATGTTGATAAGTTGTCGTACCTGGTCGTACTTCTCTTCGAGTGCCAAACTCACAATTCCTCCGGTGATACCCATAGCACCGGGCTCCACGGCGACGCGGATTGTGCCAAATGAAAGATGAGGGGACGTGAGAGGCGCCCCGCCAATCTCGGATCAATGACCTGTCGGTTGGAACCTGCGATAATTTTCGCCGGGTTCAATATAGCCGGCCTCACTCGCCCGTGCCCGGTTTGCCCTCGCCCGCGCTTACTAACGTTAGATGCTGTTGGAGGGTAATTTGCTTCATCAAAAACCAAGACAGCATACATGCCCAAGTCAAACAGCGTCAACCCGCCAGTGCTATGGTGTGTGGTGTGCATTATTCCTTAGCTTTCAGCGTGATAATCGGCAGGAGGCAAAAAAGCTCAAACTGGCCAAATGTTGCCAGCGGGGAGTACCAGAAATGGTACTGGATTGGGCCTATTCCTGGGACAGGCGCTTCCGTAATTCCTGTTTTCGGCTCAGCAGACGCCCTAAATCGGCTGCGGAAGGCTTGGTTTCGAGCTGGCGCTGTAGCGAACTCAGTTCCAGTTCCACGTTGCAGCGCCGCAAGGCGCTCAAACAGCTTTCCGCCTCTTCCCAGGACTCTTCGCTAGACGCTTCGAACAGGACGTCAAATAGCAGCCGGCGGTCTTTCTCCTGCAATTTCTCTGCCAGAAACGCGGCTTCGGGCCGCTTATCGTTCATGGCCGATTCCAGCAGCACTTCGAAGGCCAGCTCGGATTCCAATCCCTTATGCAGTGATTCCGCCTTAATCGTCTCGGCCAGGCGCCGGCGGAAGGCGTCGGAGTCGGAGAGGAGCTGCAGCAACCGACGTTCGGCCGGTTTGATCACCGGGGCGATGAACTCCGCCTTGGTTTTCACCTCGCTACGGCGCTCGGCGGCGGCGCGGCGCAGCGACTCCCGAAGTACCGGCTCGTCCACGCGCAGGTCGGAAGCGATGCGGGTGGCCCACTCCGAGCGCAGCAGGCGGTCCGGCATTTTCTGCAAGTAGGGCATCAGGAAATTGACCGCGGCGAGCTTTCCGTTGGCGGTGCTGCGATCCATTTGCCGGGCCTTGGAAATCAAATAATCGAAATACGCCGGGGCGTGCACCAACAACTTTTTGTAGGCCTCGGCGCCCTGCTCCTGCAGGAACTTGTCGGGGTCGGCGGGCTTACCGTTGACCGGAGGCAGCGCCAGGACGCGGACATCGAATTCTTTTTCGAGCAGCAGGGCGAGCGAACGCTCGGTGGCAGCCTGGCCGGCGGCGTCCGGGTCGTAATTCACCACCACGCGCTTGGTGAACCGGCCCATCAGCTTGATCTGATTTTCCGCGAGGCTGGTGCCGCAGCTCGCCACCACGTTGGCGATCCCGGCGCGCGCGACGGCGATGGTGTCCATGTAGCCTTCGACCAGGATCGCGAAATCGCTCTGGCGGATCGCTTCTTTGGCGCGATCCAGGTAATACAGCACGCTGCTCTTGACGTAAATCGGTGTCTCTGGCGAATTCAGATACTTGGGCATGTCGTCGCCCATAGCGCGTCCGCCGAAAGCGATCACTTTGCCGGAATCGTTGGAGATCGGAAACATGATCCGGCGGCGGAAGCGGTCGTAGAAACGTCCGCTAGAATCGCGTGAAACGATGCCCGAAATCTCCAGCAGTTTGTCGGGATACTTTTGTTTCAGGAAGCGGTAAGCCACATCGCCCCCGGAAGGCGCGTAGCCCAGCGCGAACTGCGCCAGGGCCTCGGCATTCAGGCCGCGATCTTCGAGGTAGGCGCGGGCCACTTTGCCTTCCGCGGTGTCTCTTAGTTGCCGCTGGAAAAATGCGGTGGCTTCGCGGTGCATCTCCACCAGCGCGGACCGCTGCTGATTTTCCTGGCGCTCCTCCGGGGAGCGCTCCCGTGGCTTGGGAATCGCGATTCCGGACTTCTCCGCGACCACCCGCACCGCTTCCGGGAACGGGCACTTGTCCATTTCCATCACGAATTGGAATACGTCGCCGCCCACGCCGCAGCCGAAGCAGTGGTAAATCTGTTTCACCGGATGGACCGCAAATGACGGAGTCTTTTCGGAATGGAATGGGCACAGGCCGGTGAAATTTTGACCAGTCTTTTTCAGGCGGACATATTCGCCGATCACCCGGACGATGTCCGCTTGCTGTTTCACCCGGTCTGCGAAGGATCCTGCTTCCGCCACGATAACTTCCTTCAGGAACTCTCGAACAGCTCACCTGGATTTCACGCGCCACGCACTTGGATGCATGTGGCGGCGTTGCGGCTTCTAGTCGCTCAATTGCACGATAGTGATGGCTTCTCCGCCGCGGTCCGCCGCTTCGAAATGGAAATCAGCCACCAGCGGATGCCCGGTAAAAAAATCAGCCAGGCCGCGGCGCAGCGCGCCCGTGCCATGTCCATGTATCACCCGGACCGAAGTTTTGCCAGCGAGCGCCGAGGCGTTCAGGAATTTATCGACGCGCCGGGTGGCTTCCTCGACGTTGGTGCCGATCAGGTTAATTTCGTCGGTAGAGGGCTCATCAGTAGGTTGCGATTTTACGCTGAACCCGGGAGCGGGCGCCACCGGCCCTTTGCCTTTCGCCGCTACCGCCGGCTCCGCGAACCCGGTAACGTCTGCCAGCGGGACGCGCATACGCAGCGCGCCTGCTTCGATTTCGGCGTTGCGCCCATCATGCCGGCGAAAAATCACCGGCTGCTTCATGCTGCGAACATAGATCCTGGCGCCGGGAGTTAGTTCTTCCGCCGCGGGGGGCTTGGCGGACGCTTCGGAAGTTACTCCCAGATCCTGCTGCGATGAGGCCAGCGTGTCCAACACCGCGGCGTCGTTTTCGTCCCGCGCGGCTGCTTCGATTCGCGAAAGCCGGCGGCCGGTTAGCTTTTCAAGCTGGGTGCGCTCTTTGCGGTCTTTGATTTCCGCAGTGAGTTGTGCGATCTCCGCTTCGAATTTCTTATGTGTGTCGGCGAACTGCCTCTCGAGCTCGGCGATCCGTTTTCGCTGGCGACCCACCCACTCGGTCTGCAGCGTTCGCCGCTCGCCGGCCAGGCTTTCCCGTTCTTCGCGCACCTGACGATGCAGATCCTCCACTTCATCGCGGCTGCGATGGAGGTAGGAAATCAGTTCGCGCGCCTCGCGGGTTTCCGGTGAGAGCCCGGACTTTGCGGCTTCCACCACCCGCACCGGCAATCCTAGGCGCCGCGCGATTTCGATTCCGCTCGACACACCTGGCACGCCCACCAGCAGGCGGTAGGTGGGCCGTAGGTTCACTTCATCGAATTCCACTGCGGCGTTGACGATTCCCGGAGTAGTGGAGGCGTAGGTTTTCAGGCGGTCGTGATGGGTAGTAGCGATGGTCAGCGCGCCGCGCATCCGAAATTCTTCCAGCAACGCTACCGCCAGCGCCGCGCCTTCTTCCGGCGCTGTGCCGGTGCCTAATTCGTCCACCAGCACCAGAGATTGCGCGGTAGCCGTCTCCAACATGGACTTCACGTTGAGCATGTGCGCCGAAAATGTCGATAGGTCGGCGGTAATGGATTGCTCGTCTCCGATGTCGGCGAGGACGTGGTCGAAAATGGGCAGCTCCGCCCCTTGCGCTGGGACGGGAATCCCCGATTGGCCCGCGAGCGCGGCCAAGCCTACGGTTTTCAGCGCTACAGTCTTGCCGCCGGTGTTCGGTCCGCTGATGACCATCACCGTGCCGTCGCCGGCGTGGTCGTCGCCTTCGCCGGCATACGTTTCGCGCCGATCCCTTCCCAGTGCCAGCGTCACCGGCACCACTGCGCGCCCTTGCGGCCGCAGCGCGTACTCCAGCACCGGATTTCGCGCCGCGTCCAACCGCAGCCGCCCGGTAGTGAACTGCGGGACGGCGCAATCCAACTCGCGCGCGTAGCGCCCGCGCCCAAAAACTGAATCAAGCTCGGCGATCGTTTTTGCCGCGTATTCCAGCGGACCGCGCTGCATCCGCAAGTGGTCGGTGAGCGCGGCCAGGATCCGCGCGATCTCCGCCAATTCTTCTTCGCCCAGCTGCACCAGCCGATTATTAAATTCGATGGCCTCTAGCGGTTCGACGAACACGGTCAGGCCCGTCCCGCTCGCGCCGTGCACCACGCCCGGCACCGCGCGACGATCCGCAGCCAGCACCGGAATCACGAAACGGTCGTTACGCAGCGTGATGTAGTCCTGCCCCGGCTCGCCGCCGCGTGCACGCAAAATTGTGTCCAGCGACTTCTGCAAGCGGTCGCGCGTCCGTCCCAGCTCGACGCGAATTCGGCGCAAATCACTCGAAGCGTCGTCGCTGATTTCGCCGTTGGGCAGAATCGCGCGCCGGATCGCCGTAGCAGCCGGACCAAAATCCCCCAGCGATGCCGCTCGTTCCGCCAGCCGCGGATATTCCTTGGCGACGCCGCGCATGGTGGCTCGTGCACTGTCCACCGTTCCCAGGAGTGTGCTGGCATCGAGCAACTCCGCCACCGTAAGCACCGATCCCAGAACCGCTAGACGCGCCAGCCAACTTTCCGGATCGGCGAGCGAGGCAAATCCAAGCTCCGAGCCGCCGCGAAGGTAAGCGATGGCCTCGCCGATCATGGCGAACTCGGCCTTCAGCCACCCCCGCTCCATGCGTGGAGCGAGCGCCATCACCGCCCGCTGCCCGGGCGCACAGGTAGCAAAGCCGGCGACGATCTCCCGCAGGCGGTCGAATTCCAATAGGCGTTCGGCGGAGCGTCTCAAGCCATCAAAAATGAGCGATGCGGCGGTAGGTGTCAAGCCAGGCGCTGGCGGCCCGCTGTGGAAATTGCTGTAGGGTACTTACTTAAGTGATCGCAGCCGGATCTCTTTTGCGTATTTCTTCAGCACGGCAACCATGCGCGCTTTGTAATCGGGACCACCAGACTTGTAGGCCGCAAGGGTGCTCGGTTCGATCCAGGTCCGGACCACGACCGTTGGATTGGCGGCTTTTTTGGACTTCGCCAAAGTGTGAGTTCCTCTCTTTGGACGCTCCGATGCAGGTTGATGCCTGCATTAGGCTCTGCTTGGTGGCTCTCACCACTTCCAAATCGGCAGGTCGGGCCGAAACGTGAGGCAACGTGCCAAGCGATCGATGGGCTCGAATCGTTGGCGCTCCGGATCCGTTTTCTCATTTATGATCAGCGTCCTTAGCAGTCGTCTGCCATTCAGGCCATGCCGCGATGAACGCGAGGCCCACGGCGATTCCCAACGAGACCTCCTCGAACCGGTGGATCGCTATTACCCAGGGGCTCTCCGCACGCGGAATCAACACTACGATCGCCAAGGTAATGCCGGCGTAGCGGTAGGCGCTTCGATCGACGTGAAACGCGGCACACAACATTCCCACCACCAACACCATGAGCCCGAAGGCCAGCGTGCTCCCAGGAAAGTAGATGGCCGCCAGTGCGCCGGCCGCCGCGCCTACCGCCGTGCCCGCAAAGCGCTGCGCGGAGATCGACATCGCAACCGCCAGCGTCGATTGCATGACTACGATGGATGTGATCGGCGCCCAGTACGCCTCAGGAAGTCGAAATAAACGCGCCATCAACAACGAAGCTACCGCGCCTGCCGCCGTGCGCGCTGCATGGGTGAGTGACGTTGGATTTTCACTGGCCACAACGAATTTCCGAATCGCTTTCGATTCCATCGATTCACCGCTCATTTTGTGCGCGAGGCGGATCGCGGAGCCGATTCGCCCGCAATCAAGTCTAGAAGAGCACGTCAACTGTTGCCGCTTGTTTTCACCGCTCTAGCGGTGTGGCGCAGGCCTTGTTCCAGGTTTCGTTGCCTTGGCCGGACCAATCTCTTCGACCATCGCTACGCATAGCGCATCAATCACCGCGGCGGCGTCGCGCGCTTTCTCGGCGTCATTGCTGTCCATTACGGAGAAGACCAGGCGCTCTCCGCGCACCGTGTTCGCATAACCGGAGATCGTGTGGATGTGCTCCAACGAACCGGTCTTCGCGAAAATACGGCCGGCGGCTCGCGAATTCTTCATCCGGGTTTCCAGGGTTCCGTCCACGCCGGCGATGGGCAGCGTGGCGGCGAAGTCGTCGGCCCACGGCTGGCGGCTTACCCACAAAAGTAAAGTGCCGAGGGCTCGCGGCGTCACCAGGTTCGCGGGCGAAAGCCCGGAGCCGTCTTCCTGGACTACATCGCCGTCGGCGATGCCCACGGATTTTAGAAAATCTGCGGCGGTCTTGATTCCATCGTCTATCGTCCCACTTCCCGCTTTCTCTTTGGCCACGGTGCGCAGCAGAATTTCCGCGTGCAGGTTTTCGCTCACCTTATTTACTACGCGGATCATTTCCATTAGCGGCGGGGATTGATGCTCGGCGAGGACGGTGCCATTGTCCACGGCGCTCGCTGCTGGCGCGGGCGCTATAACCGATGGAACTGGGATTTGGCCGACGGTGCCTGCGCCAGTGGGCGCGTCGGGAGCAATTGGTACCACCCGAGCGTCCGGGCCGGAGGGCTTCGGCGCTGGGACACTCGGCAATTCAGGAACGTCGCCGCGTTTGGGCGGCGCGCCGTGAATGGCGCGGGCCTCGCCGGTAATGTGAACGCCGCGGGCTTCGAGCAGTAGTTTCAGCGCGCGCGCCGAATACTCCGCGGGATCGTCCATCGACAGTTCGAGTTTGGCGCTCGGTGCGCCAATCGGGATCGAGCCGCGCAGCAGAGTCGTCTTCGCAGCGGCTTGCCGCAGCACCGCAAATTTCACAGGGGTACCGGCGGTGCCGGTGACCACCTCATACCCAAACGGCGGATCCCCGGCAAACGGGCTCACCACCAGCGCCGCAGGATCTCCCACCTGCGGACCCGGGCTCACTTCGATCGAAACAATATTATCGTTGATCGCGATCGCACTCACCGGCGCGCCGAATCCGAAATAAAGATCGCCCACCGTCCAGCCCTCGGGATACGGATCGAAAGGGAAGTACGAATCGTCGCCCGCGACGTCGCCGCGAATTTCCCTTAAGCCATGCGCAACCGCCGCGTCCGCCAATTCCACGAGCACTTTTTCGGGAGGGCCGTCGCGTTCCACCTTTCCCGCGTACGGGAATTTGCGGTTCGATAGATTAGGATCGCCGCGGCCGACCAGCACCAGGTCACCGGTCAGCGTGCCGGCCGCGGAGAGCGTTCCGCGGGCCTCCAATGTGGTGCGAAAGCGAAAATCGGGAGGAAGGGAAGCGGCGGCCAGCGCGGTGGTGACCAGCTTCAGGTTGGAAGCAGGGGTGAACAGACGGTCCGCGTTCTGCTCGTACAATGTTTCGCCGGTCGAAGCGTCGGCGATCCAGATTCCCCATGATGCTTTCTGCGCACCTGCCGATGACAACGCCGCATCCGCGCGACGGCTGAATTTCCCGAGGTTCGGATGCGGCGGTGTGGCCGCGCCCAAACCCGCGTTCGCTACCGCCGGTATCGGGCCCAACCGCATTCCTGCGGCACGCGTGTAGTTCGCGCAGTCCACCGTTGCCGCGCACAGCGCCGCAACAGCGGTCAGCGCGATCCACAGCCCGGAGGTGCGTTTGTTCTTCTGTCGTCTCCTGCGAATGTCGTTCATCCCTCCCAGTATATTCCTCCGTGCTCGTGGCGCGCCTCGCCGTCATCGACGCCGGTAGCGAGCATGCCACGTCGGTTGGCATCAAGCGGCATGCAACTGTAATGCCACGCTGTTGCATCTCTCCCCACGACGTGCCGCTTCCGCGCTTTGTCCGCCGTAAAGGCGCCATGCGCAGCGCGCCGCGTCGAAACCATTCAAGATTTTTGCGAACAGTGCGGCGGCGTACGCAAAACGTTTGCGCCCGCAAAACGATTGGCCTATGATCCATCGTAACTTCACGGAGGTTACATGAAGAGATTGGTAGTCTACGTCGTGGCTTTCCTGATGATCGCTGTTCCAGCCATCTCCGCAAGCACCGTCGGCAAAGAAGACGACCGTTTGGTGAATTGCGGCGAAGTCCTCAACGAAATTCTCGGTGTTCCTGAAGATATTCCGCAAAGCCTGCTCGACAAGGCTGCCTGCGTGGTGGTTTTCCCATCGGTGCTCAAAGCGGCGTTCCTGGTTGGCGGCAGCTACGGCCGCGGCGCGATGTCCTGCCGCGCGGGAAATTCGTTCGACGGCCCGTGGAGCGCTCCCACCATGATGGCGCTGGAGGGTGGCAGCTTCGGATTTCAGTTGGGAGGCGAGGCTACCGATTTCGTTCTGCTGGTAATGAACGAAGGCGGCGCGCGCGGAATCTTGAATAGCAAGGTGAAGCTGGGCGGCGACGCTTCGGCTGCCTTGGGACCGACCGGCCGCACCGCTTCCGCGGAAACGGACGCCACCATGCGCGCCGAAATTCTGAGCTATTCGCGGGCGCGCGGACTATTTGCCGGAGTATCTTTGGAAGGTTCCACGGTTCGCCCGGACAACGACGCCAACGAAAAAGTCTACGGCCCGCACATGACCGCGCGGGAAATCGTGCTCTCGGGAAAGACGGCGGTGCCGCAACCCGCGGAACGAATGGTCGCCACGCTGAACAAGTACACTCCGAAGCATCGCTAGCCGCTTCGGGTTTTAATTTCCCCCTCGAAACGTCTGACTTCAAAAGCGCGCCGGGCCGTCGTCCGGCGCGCTTGACTTTTCGTCAACTATGACCTATGGTCATAGTTGTCTATGAGTCGTAATTCCAAATCCCGCCTTCCGCGCAAAACTGCTGCGGCTCCCGCGGCGACCCGCACTCCAGGTATCGGCCGCCGCGAGCGCCATCGCCTGGATGTTCGCTCCCGCCTTTTCCGCGCGGCCATCGAGCTTTTCGGCGTGCGCGGTTTCACCGCCACCACCGTGGAAGACATCACCGAGTTGGCGGACGTCGGCAAAGGCACGTTTTTTAATTATTTCCCCAGCAAAGAACATTTGATGATGGCCTATTCCGACGGCCGGGTGGACAAAGTACGCGCGGCCCTCGAAAAGGCCCGCACTGGCACGGAGGCAATCGAGTCGGTGCTGCGGCAGTTGCATCGAGCGCTGGTTTCCGAGGCGTCGCACACCCAGCAATTTGCCTGCAGCATGCTGATGACGATGATCAACAGCGTCCCGGTTCGCAAACTCGCCTGCGCGCGCATGGAAGAGGGACGTGCCCTGGGCGCGCAACTGATGGCCATCGGCCAGGAGCGCGGCGAGATCCGCAGCGATATCGACGCCGCCGAGCTTTATTTTCTGTTTCAGCAAATGGCTTTTGGAGCGGTCTTCTTTTTCGCGTTGAAAGAGGTGGGCAACCGCGAGAAATATTTTAAGTCCTCCTTCGATCTATTCTGGTCCGGCATCGAGGCGCACCCTCCGTCCCGGATCCAAGGGACTCGTCATCATGGCAAATAAGAAGACTCTGCTTCTGGCAGCGTTCATCGTGATGGTGCCGGCCGCGGCTTTGGCGCAAAACGGCCCTGCGGCTATCCCGCAAGGTGGCGACGCGCCGCCCTACGCCGGTCCGCCCATAAATCCTGTTTCGGCGGGCCAATCGCAGGACCCGTTCGCGGGGAGCGTTCCAGAGAAGGCCCCAGTATCGGGAACGTTGCAGCTCACTTTTCCGGACGCGGTGCGCCGTGGCCTGAAACAAAACATGGGCGCGCTGCTCAGCAGCGAAGCCGAAGGATCGGCGCGAGGCGAGCGGTGGACGCAACTCAGCAACCTGCTTCCTCACGTATCGGCCGCTGCCAGCGAAAACTTTAAGCAGATCGATTTGGCCACCCTGGGCTTCAATTTTCCTGGAATTCCGCAGGTGATTGGCCCCTTCGGCTACGTCGACGCGCGTGGTTATTTTTCACAAAATGTTTTTAGTTGGGAGCAGATCCAGCGCACCCGCGCGGCCACCCAGAATGTTCGCGTCGCGGGCTACTCCTATCAGAACGCACGCGATTTGGTGGTGATGGCGGTAGGCACCAACTATTTTCAGACCATCGCGGCAGCCGCGCGCCTGGAAACTGCGGAAGCCCAGGCGCACACCGCCCGGGCGCTTTCCACTCAGGCTAACGACCGGTTGAAAGCTGGAGTAGCTGCCTCGATCGATGATTTGCGCGCACGCGTCGAATTGCAAACGCGTCAGCAGCAAGTGATCGCGGCACGCAACAACCTGGCCAAACAGAAACTGGTGCTGGCTCGCATTATCGGCCTGCCGCTCGGCCAGGAATTTGAAATCGGCGAGAAGGCCCAATTCGAGCAGGTCGCCGCCCTCAGCGTCGACGATATTCTCCAGCGTGCCTATGGCAATCGTTCCGATTTCCGGGCCGCCGAAGCCCAGGTGCGGGTCGCCGAGCTCGTCCGCCGTGCGGCCACCGCCGAACATTACCCGACCTTCCACGTCAACGCGGACTACGGCGTCAGCGGCGATCAATGTCGGTTCCTCGCATAACACCTACGACGTCACCGGTGAGCTGCGCATTCCCATTTTTGCGGGTGGTCGAACCCACGGCGATGTACTGCAGGCGGAAGCCTCCTTGCAGCAAAGCCGCTCGCAGCTCGAAAATCTCCGCGGCCAGATCGATCAGGACGTGCGTTCCGCTCTGCTCGATTTGCAGTCCGCTTCCGATCAGGTAGCGGTGGCCCAGAGCAACGTCGACTTGGCCAGCCAAACCCTCGATCAGTCGCAGGATCGCTTCAAAGCCGGGGTAACCGACAACATCGAAGTGGTGCAGGCGCAAGAATCCGTCGCTAGTGCCAGCGAATCGTATATCGAGAGTTTGTACGCCTATAACCTGGCCAAAATTTCCGTCGCTCGCTCGATTGGCCTTGTCGAAACCACCGTCAAAGAATTTTTCAAAGGATTCTGAACATGCCCGAAAAAATGACTGCCGATCCGGTAGCGGAAACACCAAACCAGAATGAGTCGACGCGAGCTGCGCTATCGCTGCCTGGCGCCAGTGCGCCGGCCCCGGCGAATGGCTCGATTTTTGCGAATCGCAAGGCCCGCCTGGTGTTGGTGATCCTGGTCCTGCTGGTGATTGGCGGCGTGTTTTACTACGTCACCGAGGTCGCCGGCTACGAGACTACTGACGATGCGCAGGTCGACGGCCACCTGATGCCGCTGAGCGCCCGAGTCGGTGGGTACGTAGAGAAAGTAAACGTCGACGACAACCAGTACGTCACCCAGGGCGTCACCCTGGTGGAGATCGACCCCAAGGATTATCAGGTGGCGGTCGACAAAGCCAAAGCGGACCTAGCCGACGCCGTCGCCCAGGCGGAAGCCGTAAACCAAAACGTTCCGATTACCTCCGCCAACACCAGCAGTCAGCTCCGCGTCACCCAATCCGGCGTGGAAAACGCGAATGCCGGCATCACCGTGGCACAAAAGCAATTCTTGGCGGCTAAAGCGCAGCTCGACGAAGCCGAAGCCAACGACGTTCGCGATCAGGACGATCTGGCCCGCTACAAGCAGCTTGTCGATAAACAGGAAATTTCCCAGCAGCTTTACGATCAGTCCGTTGCCGCTTCTAAAGCCAGCGCGGCGGGCGTGGCCGCGGCGCGCGCCAATGCCGCCGCAGCCGATCAAGCAGTGAATCAGGCGCAGACCCGCTTGGCCGAGGCGCAAGCCAATCAGCGGGCCGCCGAAACCGCGCCCCAGCAAAACGCTTCCACCCGTGCCCGCGCCTTGGCCGCCGAGGCCCAGGTGCAGCAGAAGCAAGCTGCGCTCGAGCAGGCTCAACTGAATTTGCAATACACCAAAATTGCGGCGCCGGTGAACGGCATCGTGACCAAAAACGTGGAAGTAGGAATGAACGTTTCTCCCGGTCAGCAATTGGTGACCGTGGTTCCGCTGGATGACGTTTGGATTACCGCGAACTTTAAAGAGACGCAGCTTCGGAACATGCGCCCCGGGCAGCCGGTGGAAATCAAGGTGGACGCCAACGGGCGCACCTACAACGCGCACGTCGACAGCATTGCCGGCACCAGCGGTTCCCGCATGAGCTTGATCCCTCCCGAAAACGCCACTGGTAACTACGTGAAGGTGGTGCAACGTGTCCCAGTGAAGCTGGTGCTCGAGCCAGGCGAAAATAGCGATCACAGTTTGCGATTGGGAATGTCCGTGGATCCCAAGGTTCAGGTGAAATGAGCGCGGTCGCCGCCACCCTTCCGCAGGAAACACAAGCGATCTGGCAGCCGAAGATCAATCCGTGGATCATCGCGCTGTCGGTAACGCTGGCGACGTTTATGGAGGTGCTGGACACCAGCATCGCCAACGTGGCGCTTCCGCACATTGCTGGAGGGCTGTCCGCGGGCCAGGACGAGAGCACCTGGGTGCTCACTTCCTACCTGGTTTCCAACGCGATCGTGCTGCCGATGAGCGGCTGGGCTTCCACCCTGATCGGACGCAAGCGCTACTACATGACTTGCGTCGCGCTCTTTACCATCAGTTCGTTTCTCTGCGGTCTGGCCGGTTCTCTGGGTTGGCTGATTTTCTTCCGAGTGATGCAGGGGGTGGGCGGCGGAGGATTGCAGCCCAGCGAGCAGGCCATCCTGGCAGACACCTTTCCTCCGAAAAAGCGCGGCATGGCCTTCGCCGTGTACGGCATGGCCGTCGTGCTGGGCCCGGCCATCGGCCCAACGCTCGGTGGTTGGATCACCGACAACTACAGTTGGCGCTGGATCTTCTACATCAACGTTCCCGTCGGCATCATCTCCCTGCTGCTCACTTCCCGGGTGATCGAGGATCCGCCGTATTTGAGAGAAAAGCAGGCCCAGGCCAAACGCGATGGCTTGAGTATCGATTACATCGGCTTGGGACTGATCGCGGTGGGCTTGGGCGCGCTGCAAGTAGTACTCGATAAAGGCCAGCGCGACGACTGGTTCGATTCCCGATTCATTCTGGGACTCAGTATTCTCGCCGGTATCGCCTTGGTTGTTGCGGTCTTCTGGGAGTGGTTCCACAAGAACCCCATCGTCGAATTGCACCTGTTTAAGGACCGCTCATTTTCGGCCGGGACCGGAATGATGTTCATGGTCGGTTTCATTCTGATTGGCAGCACCGTGCTGCTGCCGCTCTACCTGCAAACGATCATGGGATATACCGCGGAACGCGCCGGAATGGCGCTCACCCCCGGAGGCGTCGCCATCATTTTGTGTTTGCCGTTCGTTGGTTTCTTGCTTTCGAAATATGACGCGCGGCGCATGCTGGTCTTCGGCTTCGGGGTGGTGGCCGCTGGGCTGTTTATGATGACCCGCTTCAGCACCGACGTGAATTTCGCGACGGCCATGTGGGCCCGGGTAATTCAGGCCACCGGCTTGGCGTTCTTGTTCGTGCCGATCAATACCGCGGCATACGCCTATCTACCGAAGGACAAAAATAACGCCGCATCCGGGATGATCAACCTTGCCCGGAACATGGGCGGCAGCATCGGTATTTCCGTGGTGACCACCATGCTCGACCGTCGTTCGCAATTTCATCAGGCTCGCCTGGTCGATAACATCACCGGTGGCAACCAGCAGTTTCAGCAGGCGCACAACGGTCTGATGCAACAGCTGATCACGCATGGAGTGCAGGCCTCCTATGCCTCAAAACAGGCCTACGCCATGCTAATCGCAGGACTGCAGCGCCAGGCCGCCATGCTGGCCTACATTGACACCTTCTGGCTGCTGGGTATCTGCTCCCTGGTGATGATGCCTCTGGTATTCGTGATGAAGCGCTCCAAGGCCGGCGAAATGCACGTCCACTAACCAACGCCTTCTCGCTTCAACCAGGTCGGTTACGTTTTGCTGTTCGCGACCCAGGAACTGCTCCCAGGTCCCTTCACGTGCTGGGCCCTTCGATACATGATGCTGCGCGGAGATGCGCTCTTGCCGGTCAGCTGATCGCGCATCGACGGAAACGCGAACACGCAGGATAGCGCCAGCACCATCGTGCACACCGAAACGGTCCTCAGCCGCACTCCGCGTTTCGTCGCCGATGTAGAGGGTGCCGCGACTACCACCGCCGGCGCCGCCATCGACAACCTTTTCTGTCCCCTGCCCGAACCGACTCCCTGGTTTCGTTTTACGCGTGGCATGGCTCGGTAACTCCTCCCAAAGTGAATTGCATTTGCGCAGGCTTCCGAACGTGACCGCCTCGTGGCGGACGTTGTCCCAAATTGTATTTTTGCCGCAATCGCTCCACCCGAGTGCTGATCGTCCGACGGTATTTCTCCGGCGCGTTGGCGGCGCGCCCGTACCAGCTCTGGTACTGGCTCACCAGGCGCGGAAATTTCTGTGCGACGAACGGCATAAAGTGTTTCTGTGTGGAGGGCATCAGGTGCAGCACACGCGCAGCGAACCACTGCGCCCCGGCGTCCGCCGCAGCGTGTGCCAGCGCATCGAGATCGTTCTCGCTGTCGGTGAGCCACGGAAGAACCGGCATGGCCAGCACCCCCGCCGAAATTCCCGCCGCCCGCAACGCGCGAACCGCTCCCAGCCGCAGGTCCGGACGCGGCGCTCGAGGCTCGAGCAGGCGTGCCAGGTGAGTGCGCACTGTGGTGATGCTCAGATTCACCATGATCGAGGAGTGCTCTGAAATTCGCTTCAGCAGGTCCAGATCGCGCAACACCTGATCGGACTTGGTGGTGATCGAAAGGCTCATGCCTTCGCGGTCGGCAAGCTTTTCGAGGATCGCGCGCGTGGCGCCGAACTCCCGCTCGGCTGGCTGGTACGGATCGGTGGCCGTGCCAATCGCGATGTGCTCGGGCTCCGCATCGGGACCCTCCATCGGCGACGGCTCCCGGTAGCGCTTGGCCAGATCCCGCTCGATCAGAGGCCCGGCATTTTCTTTGGCGTAAATCTTTGTTTCGAATTCGTCCACCGGCAACTCCATGAATTCATGGGTATACCGCGCGTAGCAGTAGTGGCATCCGAATTCGCACCCTCGGTACGGATTGATCGTCCACTCGAAGGGAACCCGCTCCGAATCGCAACGGTTCAGGATCGAGCGGACGGGCAGGACAAAATATTCCGTCCCCCGGCGAGCATCGGACAAAGGGGAGGAGGCGGCGAGACGGGCGATGCCGACCAGCTCCGAAGCGGGCTTCGTTCTCCTGTCAGGGCCAGGAGTGGGCGTAGAAGCTTCGCTATCGGACTCACCGTAGCCGTGGCGAGCGGCAGTGGGAAAAAGAGTGAGGTTGCTTGGTTCCGGCCGGATGGGGCGCTCCCCCAAGGGGAAGTTATCAGGACGGATATGAGGACAAGTGGCCATCGATCACCTCGCCGCACAGGGGAAGACTATATTCGCCTTTTGTTCGCTTTGTCAATCGAAATTGTTCGCTTATTGTTCGCCTATAGTGGCGTCCTCTAAGTACTGTGTTCTGTGCTGGAAACGGCTACGCCGAATCCAATTCGCCCCCGCCAACCTGCCGATATACTGGAAACTCCCCGGACAGGAGACGTTTCTTTGAGCGATGTTGGCATCTTGATTTTCGATAACGACGCGGAAAGCCAGCGAACGCTGCACTTGGTCCTCGATTCCGAGGGTTGGCTGGTGCGGGTGGTCCCGGACATCAGCCAGGCCATGGCCGAGCTAGCCAGCACCTCGTGGTCGCTGGTGCTGGCCAATGTGGCATTGGTGGGATTGCAGGGGGTCCTGTTCTCGACCCTGAAAGAACTGAGCCAAGCGCCGTTAAAGCCGGCTGCCGAGCCAGCCACGGGGGCCACGCCGGTTCCTAACCGCCAGCTTCGCGTGCTCTTTCTGGTTCCGTCTCTTGACGCTCCAACGGTCGTTCCCGCGCTAGAGCGCGACCATCTGGCGTATACCGTGCTGCCGTACCACATGCACGATTTTCTGGAGAAGATCGACGAGCTGTTGGTGGAATCGGGCGCCATTGCGACCCCTACCCGTGGGTTGACGCCGTCATTCGCCGATCGCAAAGCCGCTGCGAAGCCAGGCGCGCGCAATTCCAGCATGTTCGCTTCGCGGTCGGACTATCACATGTCCGAGGAAGACTTAGCCGAATATGAGCGCGTCGAAAAGGAAGAAACCGATCAAAGGAAGGCATCCAGGCTGAAGAAACGCGAACTTTTATAGCGCTCTGCCCGCAGTCCCTCCCACCTGAAAACCCCTACCAGAAATGGTTGAGCGGCATCGCCGCCCCTAGGCGCCGGTGTGCGTGCCCGTGCTGCGAGGCCTCCACTGACGCACTTCCGACCGGTCCCGAGTTTGACTGAGCAGTTCGGCGACGGTGGCATGCGACACCGGATGTTCGAGGGTAGGAGACAGATCATTGAGCGGGACCAGAACGAAGCGGCGGTCGGCCAGACGCGGGTGAGGGATTTCCAGCGCCGGCAGGTGAACCACCCGGTCGCCAAAGAACAAAATATCCATGTCGATCACGCGGGGGCCATTGCGGACGCGCCGCGTTCGGCCCAGCCCACGTTCGATGCCGTGCAGCGTTTCGAGCAGCTCGTCCGGCTGGCCGTCCCACTCGGCCTCGACCACGCCATTCAAAAACCACGGCTGCTCGCGCAAATCGACCGGCTCGGTTTCGTACAACGGGCTCTCGCGAGCTACTCGAATGTTTCGCTCTTCGAGCCCACCGATCGCGCGGGAAATATTTCGGTCGCGCTCTCCCAAGTTCGATCCCAGCGATAAATAGACGGTGCTCATAGCGAGGTGAGAAATTTGCGGGCAGCCAGCAGTTCCGTTGTGCCACAGCCACTCTTGGCGGTAGCCAGATTAATTTCCAGATGCGCCGAGGCCGAAAACGCGATCACCAAGCCCAACCAGGTCGAGGTGCTTCAGCCCGCTGCGCTACTGTACGCGCTGGATGTAGCGCCCTTCGGTGGTATCCACTTTCACTTTGTCGCCGTTGCCGATGAACGGAGGCACGTTGATTACCAGCCCGGTTTCGAGCTTCGCGGGTTTCATCACCGCGCTCGCCGTCGCCTTTTGAATGCTCGGCTCGGTATCCACCACCATCATGTCCATGGTATCCGGCAGTAGTATCCCGATCGGTTTGGCGTCGTGGAATTCGAGCTGCACCATCATGTTGGGAATCAGATAATCGACGGCGTCGCCCAGAATGTCCTTCTGCAGCGCGATTTGTTCGTAATTCTCTTGGTGCATGAAGTGGTGGCCATCGCCGTCGCTGTAAAGATATTGGTACTCGATTTGGTCCAGGGTGGCGCGTTCCACAAATTCTTCCGCCCGGAAGCGATACTCCATGATCGCGCCGGTGCGCAGCATGCGCATGCGGGTTTGCATCGAACCGCGCTTGTTGCCCGGGGTGCGGTGGTCGACGCTGAAAATCGAGTAAAGCTCCCCTTCGTGGCGAATGACCATACCAGGGCGCAGTTGGGTTGCTTTAACCATGATGAACTCCGATTCTTTGGGTTTTCGAGGGACAGTCGACCGCGCCAAACGCAGCCGTCACGCCGCCAACGCACGGGGCGCACTGCGCGCTCAACCGAGCACCCCATTATACCGGCCCGCAACAAGGGGGGTCAATGCACACGGGTGGGCACGGTGGGCACGCGGCGATGGTTCGAGGATGTTAGAGAAATTATTGAAAGAGAGGAAAAACCCCCGGCCCCCCTCGGAGGGCCGGGTCAGCTCAACCGCTTGGGTGGTTGCGCGGGGATGAAGCCGAATGGAATTCGATCATGGTTTCGCTACCGAATAGCGTCCATCCGGTCACATACTCAGTTCCGTCGAAACCGCGAAGTCTCGGGGCCTTCGTGTCGCTTCGATCCTAAAATGGGACCTCCGCTGCTGAATGGAATAAAGCTCCTTCCACCAGTACTATGGGTTCCTTGCGTTTGCCGGTACTGGGCCCTATTCTTTACACCAGGGAATCGCGCGTCCGTAACGAGCATCGAATGGAGCGAGACTTCCGCAACCTACCTATGACGCTTCGGGACAAACTCGGACGTGACATTACTGACCTCCGCATCTCGGTCACCGACCGCTGCAACTTCCGCTGCGTCTATTGCCGCTCCGCTAACCCCGATAAATACATGCCCGAGAACCATCTGCTCGAATGGCCAGAACTCGAGCGCCTCTCGAAAATTCTCATCGGGCTCGGCATAAAAAAAGTCCGCGTCACCGGCGGCGAGCCTCTGGTGCGCCCCGGGGTCGAGGATTTCATCCGTGGTCTCGGCAACCTCGGAGTGCGCGACCTTTCGCTCACCACCAACGGATTCGGACTGGCGGAGCGAGTCTACGCACTGGCGGCGGCGGGCGTCCGGCGCGTGAACATCAGCCTCGATTCGCTCGATCGCGAAAAATTCGAAAAAATTACCCGCACCAAAGTGTTTGACGATGTCATTGCCGGCATCGACGCCGCCTGTGCCGCTCCGTTTGATTCCGTGAAAGTAAACGCGGTGCTGGTGCGCGGCTTCAACGACGACGAGGTGGAAGCCTTTGGGGAATTCGCCCGCAGCCGCCACATCATCATGCGCTTCATCGAATTCATGCCGCTGGACGCCGATCACAGTTGGAGCCGCGACAAAGTAGTCCCTGCCGCCGAAGTGTACCGGCGAATCAACGAACACTGGCGGCTGATCCCGATCTCCAATGAACGCAGCGAAACCGCCCGCAAATATCGGTTCGCCGACGGCCGTGGCGAAATCGGCCTGATCGCCCCGGTCACCGAGCCTTTTTGCGGCTTCTGCTCGCGGCTCCGGCTCACTGCCGACGGAAAATTACGCACCTGCCTTTTCAGCAAGGACGATCACGACCTGAAACCGCTGCTCCGCGGGGGCGCCTCCGACGACGAAATCGCCGAGGCCATCCGCGCGATCGTGGATCAAAAAGAACCGAGCCACCGCATCAACGAACCGGATTTCGTTCCGCCATCGCGAACCATGGTATATATCGGCGGCTGAGAAATTCTCGAGGGACATGGGCGAAGACGGACAAAAGCTTTTCACCCTGAGCGAAGCCGAGCACCTTCGGGTTGAACTCGAGCCCATCTTGCTGGAAGCCATCGAATCGCGAAGAAAGTTCGCAGGCTTCGACGAGAAATTGCGCGCCCTGGCCGAACGCATCCTGCGCGCCGGCGGCATGAACGTGCGCTACGAAGAGGCCGCGCGGTGGCGCGCCGAACACGATCACCTAGGGCAAGCGATCCACACCGCGGTGGAACGCATTCAATCCACTGGATGCGTGGTGAAAGATCTGGACGCCGGTTTGCTTGATTTTCCCGCGCGCCTCGGTGACGAAGACATCTATTACTGCTGGCGTCTGGGCGAAGATCGCATCCGCTTCTACCACCGCCAGGATGAAGGCTTTTCCGGCCGCAAGCCCATCGATCCGCGGGATCAGAATTACCAAACACCCACACAATAGCGCCAGCGGCGCCAGGAAATCTCATTGAACGAACACAACGAAAACACGCCCAACCGCCTGCAATTTTCCGCCAGCCCGTATCTGCGCTCCGCCGCCCATCAGCCCATCGATTGGCACGAGTGGGGTGATGAAGTCTTCGAAAAGGCCAGCGCGGAAGGCAAGCCGATCCTGCTGGATATCGGCGCGGTGTGGTGCCACTGGTGCCATGTGATCGATCGCGAGAGCTACGAAAATCCCGAGCTGGCCGCGATCATTCGTCAGTTCTACGTCGCAGTGAAAGTGGATCGCGACGAACGGCCCGACGTCGACGCCCGCTATCAAGCCGCCATCAGCGCCATTTCCGGACAGGGCGGCTGGCCGCTCACCGCCTTTCTCACACCCGACGGGAAGCCATTTTTCGGGGGCACCTATTTTCCGCCGGAAGACGCCATGGGCCGGCCAGGATTCCGCCGCATCCTGCTGAGCATCGCGGAAGCGTTTCGCACCCGGCGCGCGGAAGTGGATACCTCCGCCCAAGCGCTGGCCGACGCGGTGGCCAACGCCGAAGCATTTAACGGCGCGAAGGGCGCCGTCGAAGCCGGAGTGGTGGACTCGATGGTGAATTCGATCGTCAAGCAATTCGACGATCGTAACGGTGGCTTTGGATCTTCCCCGAAATTCCCGCACGCCGCCGCGGTCGACCTGCTGCTCGAGCGATACCACTCCACCAAGGCCAATTACCTGCTCGAAGTGGCCGAAACTACCCTGGAAAAGATGGCGCTCGGCGGAGTCTACGATCAAATTGGCGGCGGTTTTCACCGTTATTCCGTTGATGAGCGCTGGTGCGTCCCGCATTTCGAAAAGATGACCTACGACAATTCTGAACTGCTCCGCAATTACGTTCACGGATTCCAACTGACCGGCAAGCCGCTGTTCCGCGAAACCGCGAACGGCATTATCGGCTGGGTGGATGAGGTGCTGTCGGATCGAGCGCGGGGCGGTTTTTACGCCAGCCAGGATGCCGACCAAACCCTTGACGATGACGGCGACTATTTCACTTGGAGCGTCGAGGAAGTTCGCCAAACCCTCTCGCCCGAAGAATCGCGAGTGGTCGAGCTTTATTACGACGTCGAGCCGCGCGGCGAGATGCACCACAACCCCGCGAAAAATGTTTTGTGGATCAAGCGCACCGCCGAGCAGGTCGCCCACCAGCTGGGCGCGAGTGTAGCGGAAACCTGCCAGCTGCTGCAGCACGCCAAAGAAAAACTGCTGGCGGCGCGACGACTGCGCCCCACCCCGGTGATCGACACTACGACTTACGTCGGCTGGAATGCCATGTTCGTCTCTGCCTATCTCGATGCCGGACGCGTCCTGGGCCGTGCCGACTGCGTCGAGTTCGCCCTGCGCACGCTCGACCGCCTGCTCGCCGAGGGTTGGGACGAGAACCAAGGTTTCGCCCATCGCGTTGGCAGTGGCGACGCCGGATCACCCGCGGTCGCCAGCGCCCCTCGCCTGGAAGGCTCGCTCGACGATCAGGTATTCGCTGGTCTGGCGCTGCTCGATGCCTACGAGGCCACTCTGGACCCACGCTACTTCCAGCGTGCCGAGCGCACCCTCCAGCTTACGATCGAACGATTTGGAGATCCCGACGCGGGTGGATTCTTCGACCGCGCCAAGGACGCCGCACCCATGCGCGGCCTCGATATTCGCCGCAAGCCGGTGCAGGACTCGCCCACGCCCGGCGCCAATTCCGTCGCGGTGATTCTCCTCGAACGTATGCACAACCTGACCGGAAACGCGCTATATCACCGCTGGGCAGAACTCACCCTGGAATCTTTCGGAGGCATCGCCCCGAAATTCGGTTTGTTCGGCGCCAGCTACGCGCTGGGTGCGCTCCTGCACCAGCGCCACACCATCCAAGTAGTCATCACCGGCGCCACAAACGATCCCCAAGCCCAAGCCCTGGAGAAAGCCGCCCACAGCGTCTACCGCTACGGAAAATCCGTCCTGCGCGTAACCCCAGAAAGACAATCCGCAGCCGCACTGCCGCACGCCCTGGCCCAAACGATCCCACACCTCAACGCCAGCGCGGCCCAAGCAATCGTCTGCGTCGAGACCACTTGCCTGCCCCCAACCGCCGACCCGCAGCAACTAGCCGCGAGTCTGTAAGAGCTTCTACGGTTCTGTGCCGCAAGGTGCTTCGCGATTTGGATTGGGCACTGCGGATTTCGAAGACCGAGGGTGGATGTTCTGACTTCGAGGTTTGTGGCTGGGTGGCCCACCTCAAATAAGAGCTGCGCCACCCGCCAACCATTCACACGCGTGAACTTAGATTCCCAACAAAGTGCAGTCTACTTGTGTCCCGAAACCAGCACTCGCAGCAAATGATCGCGGTGCTCAGGTCCCTCGGTCACCCCGCCAAACACCTCTCCGAACAGGGGCTGCTTGGTGTGCAGAGTTTCAATCGACGCGTAGAACTTATCCACCGCGTCCGCGTTCGGGAACGTCATGACCATCGTGTACATGCCCGGAGCGGAAGTGTGGATCACATCTTCTTCCAAGCTGTAGCTGGAAAGCCAGCCGTCGGCGACCCCAGCATCGAAGTCCGCCTTGCGGTACTTGTTAAACATTTCGCCGAAATCGTCTCCTCGGCCAGGTTTCACCTTCCAATCCTGCGCCAAGAGATATTTCGGCGCAGCGCCGTCCGCCTTACCCCCGTAGTTCGACGACATCGATATTTCATCGAAGTGCACGGTGTAGTTGATGCTCGAGGTGACCGGCGCAGTCGCCATTTCCGCGGCTTCCGCCTTCAGCAGGCCGCTCATCGACATCGACGACATCCACGACACGTGCGTCGGTGCGTTCAGCCCCTCGTGAACTTCCAGCGCTCCGTTACCCCAACTGACCAGATTGCCGTTGGCCAACTGCGATGCCATCGCCTTGTTGTCCTTCTCGAGATCCTTCTCATATTCCGCCCAATTGGCGCGTGGCACTCCGAAAAACGAGATGTACGTGTACACGGTCGGCATTTTCGCCGGGGCTGCTTGTGGCGGTTGAGCCGCGGGGCGTGCGAACGCGGCGATGGCTAGAACCAGAATCACGGAAATAGCAAGAACGTAGCGGTGCAAACGTCGAGAAAACATTCGCATGATCTCCTTAAGCGGCTTAAGCCGCGGGTGGTAAATACCCCGGGGGTAACACGAGCGGTACTCGCGCGGGACTATAACATCCTTTTCCTTCGACGGAGTCTTGAAATTATTTCCGCAGCGGGCCCATGGGTAGCGTTGCTCTCACGCGGCATGGTGAGTAGCGCTAAAAATCCGCCACTGCCAACTCAGAACGTTCGGGAATTTCGGCTCGCTGGTTATTTTTTTTCCGGTTCCTGCCCTGCGTCCGGAACAACGGCCGAGGGATAGAGGTCGGGCAGGGGCTTGTTCTCTTGATCGCGAAGTTCGGGGTGCGGCAAAGGCTTCCGCGGGATCATCTGTTGGCGCATCGCGGCGTTGTAGACAAAGATGGCCTCCACCACCGCGATCTGCTTCAGGTCCGCCGATTGCAGCCGTTCATACGTATCCATATTGGAGTGGTGAGTGCGGGTTTCGTAGTCCATTGGATCCTGGATGAATTGAAAACCCGGAATGCCCACCGCATCAAACGATAGGTGATCTGTCCCGCTGGTGTTGCGGTTGGTGATCGTGGTGACCCCCAGGTCCTTCAGCGGAGCGATCCATTGCTCGAAGATGCTATCCACCGCCGTATTGCCCTGCGTGTAGATGCCCCTGATCTTGCCCGTTCCGTTGTCGACGTTGAAATATGCAGAGACGAGTTTCTGCTCGGACTTTAACTCGAGCGGCCCCGCCGCCTTCCTCAAGAATTCCGGCATTTCCATCTGCTCCTTGGTGGTCGAGAGCGGGAAGCTGCCAAAGTGTTCCTTGACGTATCCCTTGCTGCCAAGCAGCCCTTCCTCTTCGCCGGACCATAACGCAATTCGGATCGTCCGGCGGGGCTTGACGTGCAGCGTGTTCAGAATCCGCATAACCTCCAGGGCCACTATCGAACCTGCCCCGTTATCGGTCGCGCCGGTACCAGCGATCCAGCTGTCCAAGTGACCGCCGACCATCACCACTTCGTCTTTTAGCTTTGGATCGCTTCCCGGAATTTCCGCAACAGTGTCGAAGCCGTGCTCGTGATCGCCAGTGAACTTGGTCTCCACGTTCATCTCGATCGAAACCGGAACGTGATGCGCGAGGAGTCGAAAGACCCGGCCGTAGTTTTCAATCTGGGTTACCACTACCGGAAATGGCACCGCTGTATCTCGGACATAGGGTGTGCGACCAAGCGCGGCGCTATTGTCATCAAAAAGGATGCCCGTACCTCCACCGCCATCGCCATCGCGGCTGGGAACCACAACACCGGCCACTTTCTCGTCCGTCAGGAACGGCAGCACCAGGGTGTTGAGTTTTCTACGCTTCACGTAGCGTGCGATGCGCGCCTGCATATCGGCATCGCCGCCTTCTAGCGGAAAGGACGCTAGATCTTGGAGATCCTTGTCCGTGTAGCGTTCAAAGAAAGGTTTGTCGGGCACCGGCACGTCGCGCATCGCGCCGAGCAAGACAATCTTGCCGGAAAGCTTGCCCTTGTACTTGGCGATGTCACTCTCGTCGCTAATCACCACGGATATCGCCTGCGCGGCCACGGTCCCGTTGCTGGATGGCGACCACGGCGTCGCTTGGGCGACGAAGATGGCGGTATCCGGTTCGGTCATTCGAACCCATGTGTTCACCTGCTGCCAGCCCATGCCGAACTCGCCCCAGTCTTCCAAGTGGGCGTTGACGCAACCCATCTTAGTTAGCTGATCCCGCGTCCACGCGTTGGCCTTGGCCATATTCGGCGAGCCGGTAAGGCGAGGACCAATTCCGTCGGCCAGGCCTCCCGCGAAATCCATCACATGCGAATGGTGCAGGCCCTCTTCGCGAATCAAGTTGTATTCATTGATGTCGATCGACTCCGGGGTGGGCTGCTGCATCTGCGAGTCGTTCCAACCCGCCTCCGGCTTCTCGGCCGTCTTGGCGGGCTTCTTGTCTGTCGCGGTGGATACAACCGGACCGGCGACGAGAAGAATCGCTGCGGCGAAGACCATGCCGCGTTTTAGACCCATGAAATATTTCTCCCCAAAAGAGAATTGATTCTGGCTTCAAAAATCGCACCATTGTACGCCCATCCCGCGTACTGGCCGCCGAAAGATTGTTTTTCCCGCTTAGTTGAAGCTGCGAGAACAGGGTGCGATAATTCCCACTTGGCGCCAGCCTTTCACCGAGGCTCTCCGCGCGTCGTTTGGGGGGAAAGTTTATGGCAATTCGAGATGGCTGGATTGACAAGCGCACCGCAAGCATGAACGGCGGCGCCCGCAATTTTTCGCAGATGCACTTCGCCCGCAAGGGCGTCATCACCGAAGAAATGGAATACGTCGCCCGCCGCGAGAAACTTGACCCAGAACTCGTCCGCAGCGAAGTCGCCCGGGGCCGCGCCATCATTCCCGCGAACATTCATCACCGCAACCTCGAGCCGATGGGCATCGGCGTAGCATTTCTGTGCAAGATCAACGCCAACATCGGCAATTCCGCCACCACTTCCAACGTGGGCGAAGAACTCGAAAAACTTCATCGCTCGGTGCACTATGGCGCTGACACGGTGATGGACCTCTCCACCGGCGGCGACATACCCGGCATTCGCAAGGAAATCATCGAGCATTCACCGGTTCCCATCGGCACCGTGCCCATATACGAAGCCCTCAGCCGGGTCCGCCGCCCTGAAGATCTGACCATCGGGCTGATGCTCGAAGTCATTGAAGAGCAGGCCGAACAGGGCGTCGATTACATGACCATCCACGCCGGCGTCCGGCGCGGGTTCCTCCCGCTGGTCCGCAACCGCATCACTGGAATCGTCAGCCGCGGCGGCGCGCTGTTAGCGCAATGGATGAGTTTCCACAAGGCCGAGAATTTCCTCTACGAAAATTTCGCCGCCATCTGCAAAGTTTTCCAGAAGCACGACGTCAGCTTTTCACTGGGTGACGGCTTGCGTCCAGGTTGCCTCGCGGATGCCAGCGACGAAGCGCAATTTTCCGAGCTGCGCGTCCTAGGGGAACTCACCAAAAAGGCCTGGGAGTACGATGTGCAGGTGATGATCGAAGGCCCCGGACACATCCCGCTGGACCAGATCGAAATGCAGGTGAAGAAAGAAAATGAGCTGTGCTATGAAGCGCCGTTCTATACCTTGGGGCCGCTAGTAACCGATATTTCGCCGGGATACGACCACATCTCCAGCGCGATCGGCGCGGCGATGATCGGCTGGCACGGGGCCTCCATGCTGTGCTACGTCACCCCGAAAGAGCACCTGGGATTGCCCAACGCCGACGATGTGCGCCAGGGCGTGATCGCTTACAAGATCGCCGCGCACGCGGCCGACATCGCCCGGCACCGTCCGGGAGCCCGCGATCGCGACGATGCCCTGAGCTACGCCAGGTTCTTGTTCGACTGGGAGAAGCAGTTCCAGCTCTCCCTCGATCCAGAAATGGCACGGAGCATGCACGACGAAACTCTGCCCGATGATTTTTACAAAGAAGCGAAGTTCTGCTCAATGTGCGGACCCAAATTCTGTTCGATGAACACCACCCAGATCGCCGAGATCTACCAGGGATTCGATCAGAAGGACCGCCAGCAGAAATTTGTGGAACTACTAGCCAAGGTCGAGAACGTGGAGCACCCGATTTAGGCGGAGCAATGAAGATCACCCGATTTCCATCCCACCCGGTGGCGATTCTTGCACTGGTAGCCGTGGCAGCGGCCTGCGCTGCAGTGGCTTGGGCTGCGGACTCGGCCTACGTCGCCAGCGTCGTGAAGTGGCGCCACGCCCGCGAGGCCGAGCTAAAATCCGATCAGGGCTGGCTCACCGTCTCTGGCCTCTTCTGGCTGCACGAAGGCGAGAATCGATTTGGCTCCAGCCCAATGAACGATATCCAACTTCCGGAAGGCTATCCCGCCGAGGCCGGCACTTTTGAATTCCACTCCGGCAAGACCATCGTCCATCTGAATTCGGGCGTGGCCGCCACCATGGAAGGGAGGCCGGTGCAAACCGCGGAATTGCGCCGCGATGCCGAACCAATTCAGATGGGCGACATCTCCCTGGCGGTCCATGGCAGCGGTGATCGCTTCTCCATCCGCCTGCGCGACAAGAACAGCAAGCTGCGCAAGGATTTTCAGGGCCTGCACTGGTTCCCGGTGGATGAATCCTACCGCGTTGTTGGGCACTGGATGCCTTACGACAAACCGCGAGACGTGGTATCCGAGAATATCCTCGGGGACATCATTCACGGCCAGGCAGCAGGCTACGTCGAATTCACATTGCACGGTCAGGCCCTGCGCCTGGAGCCCGAGGAGAACGACGAGAAACAGATGGAGTTTGTTTTTCGCGATCTAACCGCAGGGAAAGAGACCTACCACGCCGCGCGCTTCCTGGTGACCGCTCCCATCCAGGATTCCAAGGTGCTTCTCGATTTCAACGAAGCCTATAACCCGCCCTGCGCCTTCAACCCCTACACCACCTGCCCGCTCCCCATTCCCGAGAATCGCCTAAAGATAAGGATCGAAGCGGGAGAAATGAACTACAAGCACTGAAACGTGGGGAAATCAAAAGTGACTCAGCCAGACCACTCCGAAAAGTTGCGTACCGAATTCAACCGCTGGGCCGAATCGGGAAAGGGCGAATCGATGCAGCACGAGCACTGGCCCATCACTGCCCCAACTCTTGAGCTGATGCGCCTCAGCGAAATCGACAACGTAATCGACGTAGGATGCGGCGGTGGCTGGCTATCGCGAATTCTGGCGCAGCGGGTGCCCGAAGGCCGCGTAGTAGGAATGGACATATCCGACGAGATGGTGCGCCACGCACGCGAAAAGAACACCGACCTGGATAACGCGATGTTCGTAGTGGGAAGCGTCGATGAAATTCCCTGGGAAGCACACTTCTTCGACAAGATGATTTCCGTGGAGTCGTCGTATTACTGGCCGGAGCCCGCGCGCGGATTAAAAGAAACTTATCGCGTTCTGCGCGACGGCGGCTCGGCATGGATCCTCATCAACTATTACCGCGATAACCCTTACAGCCATCAATGGGCCAAGCTTTTGGAAGTACCCACGCATTTGCTCTCCGCCGAAGAGTGGGTGCAGCTTTTTCTGGATGCAGGCTTCAGCGAAGCCGAATATCGTCTGGTGCCCGATCCCACACCAACGCCGCAAGTCTATAAAGGCCGGTGGTTTCGCGACGCCAGCGAACTGCGCGCATTCCGTGAAATGGGCGCACTGCTGATCTACGGAACGAAAGGTTAGACGCGCGGACGCCGCTACGATTCCATTGTTCAACGAAGTCCGTTTGCGCCCTTTTGTTGTCCCTGCAAATGCGCGACGGATACTACCGAGCTCAGTGCGTCGGCACGGCCGCGAGCAAGGGCGATCAGCTTCGATCGACGGGGACCCAAGCCATCAGACACTCCGGCGAAGAATGCGAGCACTATCTCAAAGAGGGTTCCGCTGCGATGGAATCCCAGGGTGAGTCAGTCCTTGGCGGTAGGGAATCCCGCTTCGTTCCAGCCGCGCCAGCCGCCGTCCATCGAGATTACGTTGGTATAGCCCATTTTCTGCAGGTTATCCGCGGCCAGCGCCGAGCGGAACCCACCGCCACAATAAAGCACCAGCGGCGCCGCGTGGTCGGGAACCCGTTGCTCGATGTCGCGCTCGATCACACCTTTGCCCAGGTGAATGGCGTTGGGCAGATGGCCGCGCGCCCATTCGGACTCTTCGCGAGTGTCCACTAAGATGAGTTTTTCGCCGCGGTCCAGACGGGCCTTGATCTCGCGGACATCGCTCTCCTTCACGCGGGTCTTTGCATCGTTCACAATTTTCAGAAATCCAGGTGCATGATCCATTTCCCTTTTCCTCCGAGCGAATCTTAAAAAAATGTTAACAGCTCCGCCACCACGCGCCATTCAGGGAAGGTGCCTGCTCCCGTCCTTGGTTTTTAGCGCACCGGCGCAATCGGTTCCATGTCCCGCCAGTTCTGTCCTACCTTCACATCGACGATCAACGGAACGCTCAGCTGGTAAACTTCTTCCATCACCGGCTTGACCATCTCGCTCAGCCGTCCAATTTCCTTTTGCGGGCCCTCGAACAGCAATTCATCGTGCACTTGCAGGATCATCCGGGTTTGAAATCCTTCGGCGGGCAGCCGGCGGTCGATTTCGATCATGGCCAACTTGATCAGGTCGGCGGCAGCGCCTTGCAGCGGGGTGTTCATCGCGGTGCGCTCGGCGAAGTTGCGAATATTTGGAATGTGCGAATTGATTTCGGGCATAGGGCGAATTCTGCCGAAGAGTGTTCGCGTAAAACCGGTTTGCCGCACCTCCGCGAGATGCCGGTCCAAATAATCGCGCACGCCGCGATAGCGCTCGAAATAGGCAGCAATGAATTTGGCGGCTTCGCGCTGCTCGATGCCAAGCTGCTGGGCCAAGCCGAAGGCGGAAAGGCCATACACGATTCCGAAGTTGATCACCTTGGCGGCGCGGCGGTGTTCGGAAGTCTGCGCAAAGGGTGCCACCCCGAAGACTTCCTGCGCGGTGCGCGAGTGAATGTCTTCTCCGCGGCGGAACGCTTCCAACAGCACCGGGTCCTGCGAGACGTGTGCCAGCAACCGCAATTCGATCTGCGAGTAATCCGCCGAGAGCAATTGGTGCGCCGGCGCCGCGGTGAACGCTGCGCGAATCTGCCGTCCGATCTCGCTGCGCACCGGAATATTTTGCAGATTGGGCGTCGAAGAGCTCAGCCGGCCAGTGGCCGCGCCGGTCTGGCTGAAACGGGTATGCAGGCGCCCGGTGCCGTGATGGATCAGTTTCGCCAGTGCGTCGGCGTACGTCGACTTTAGCTTCGAGAGTTCGCGATATTCGATCACCATTCGCGGGAGTGGATGAAGTGCCGAAAGCTCTTCCAGTACTTCGGCGGCGGTGGAGCGGGATTTCGCGCGACTACGACGCGGCGGCTGCAGATTAAGCTTGTCGAAAAGAATTTCTGCCAATTGCTGCGGCGAGTTGATATTGAACGCGCAGCCGGCCAGTTCGCAGATTTGCGTTTCCAGCCGGCGCAGTTCTTTCTCCAGCGTGGCGGAAATGATTTCCAGAGCCTTCCGATCGACGTATACCCCGGCGCGTTCCATGCGCGCGAGCACCGCCGCCAGCGGCAGATCGATTGTTTCGTAGAGTTCCGCCAGCCCTTGCTTTTCCACCTCCGCGCGCAGGACAGGAGCGAGGCGCAGCAGCAAATCGGCACGCTCGCCGCGCGCGCCGGAAAGAGTGCGGTTCAGCGACCGCAAAACCACTTCTTCAAACGCATGATTGGCGGTGGTGGGGCGCAGCAAATAGGAATACAGCTTCGTGGAGTGGGTGACGCCCGCCAGACGCGGCGCATCGTTGAAATCGCCTTTCGCTTCCTGGGAGGGATTTTCCGGGCAGGTGAGCAAGTCGAAGAGTTTTGGATCGTGCACGATCTTCGGCTGCTTCGCGTCGTTGCGCCATGAGACGATCGCGTCCAGAGCTTTCCCTTCGGCATCGAACGCGATGCTGCGACCGGTCCGTGGTGCGGTCGAGAATTCCGCGGCGGCGACGCGAGAACCGTAGCCCTCGTCTTCGTCCTTTTCCAGAGCGAGTTCCAGCCACGCCGCCACCGGCTGTCCGGCGGGCGCATCGGTAAAGAATTGGGTGAGCGCGGCAGGCGAGGCGAATTCTTCGTAGACCCCTTTTTCGGTGCTCGGGGCTGGTGGCGGCGGAACTTCACCCGCGGCCGTTGGCGCATCAGTCGCTGCGACCGCCGCCGCCACTTGCGCTGCCGCCAGTTCGCGTAACAAGCTCGAAAAGCCCAGCTCGCCATAGAGCGCGCGCAGCGCGTCGGTATCCGGGGCGACCAACTTCCAGGCCTCCAAGTCCAGCGCGACTGGAGCGTCGGTGGGAATGGTGGCGAGTTGCTTGCTGAGAAAAACAAACTCCGCGTATTTTTCCAGGGCGTCGCGATAGTTGGCGCGCTTGACGTCCTGGGCGCGCCGCACCGCTTCCTCCGCGCTGCCGTATTCCTGAATCAATTGCCGCGCGCCCACTTCCCCGATTCCCGCTTTTCGGCGCTCGCCGGGAGCGGGCTTTTCGCTAGGATCGCGCGCGCCGGGAATGTTGTCGATGGAATCGCCCATCAGCGCCATCACGTCGGGCACTTTCCCGGGCGGCACCCCCATGATCTCCTCCACTTTGGCGGAGTCGATCAGCAGATCGCCTTTGCCGGGGTTGAGCATCCACACCGGACCGCCGACCAGCTGCATCATGTCCTTGTCGCTGCTGACGATGTAGGTTTCTAGATTTTGCGCGGTGGCCTGGCGCGCCAGCGACGCGATCACATCGTCCGCTTCGTACCCCGCCATCTCCAGGATCGGAAAGTGCATGGCCTCGCAGTAGCGGCGCACGAACGGAACCTGGATGGAAAGTTCGTCCGGCATCGGCGGCCGCTGAGCCTTATATTCCGCGAACAGTTTGTCGCGGAAAGTGGGCGCGGCCACATCGAACACCACCGCGATGTAGTCCGGGCGTAGCTTAGGGTTATGGATGATCCGCCGGGTCATGGTCGCAAACAGGAACGGAACTTTGGTGGGAACGCCCTGGGCCGTCTGCAAGCGGTCCATGGGAGCGAAGAACGCCCGGAAAATAAAGCCCATGGCGTCGAACAGAAACAGCCGCTTTGGCGTGGAGGAAGCCATCTAGGTATTCACAGTTGCCAGCGGCCAGCGGATCGCCGGCCGCCGCGAACTGGAAATTATAGCAGCAAAGTGAATGCGGGTTGGAGCACCTGCCGGGTGCGTTGGGATCGCCGTCTTTGGATTACCAACGTTGGTGGACCTCCGCGCGGATGTACCGATCGTAAATATTCTGCACGCCGTCCATGGCGGCCTGCGATAGTGGAGGCAAGTCCGAGGCGCGGCAATTGTGCACAACCTGGTCGGGACGTTTGCCGCCCGGGATAGCGCAGGTAACCGCGTCGAACATCAAGATCCAGCGCAGCGCGAATTGGGTCATGGACATCCCGGCGGGAACCAGAGGCCGCAGTTCCTCGACCGCCTTCAGGCCAGTTTCATAGTCCACGCCCGAAAAGGTCTCGCCCACGTCGAAAGCTTCACCATGTCGGTTGAAATTGCGATGGTCGTCCTTGGCGAACCCCGAATCCTTTTTGAATTTTCCGGTGAGCAATCCACTGGCGAGCGGCACCCGCGCCAGGATCCCGACTTTTCTCTTCTGGGCCTTGGCAAAAAACTCCTCCTCCGGGCGTGGACGGAAACAATTGAAAATGATCTGCACGCTCTGGACGTTGGGAAACTCCACCGCCTTCATGGCTTCTTCCGGGGTAGTGACGCTGACGCCGTAGTAGCGGATTTTTCCGGCGCGCACCAAGTCATCCAAGATTCCGAAAATTTCGGGCCGGTAGTAAACCTCGGTCGGCGGGCAGTGAAGCTGCAGCAGGTCCAAGGAGTCAGTCGAAAGATTGCGCAGGCTGTCGTGCACCCAATTGGTCAGGTTTTCCCGGTTGTAGCCTTCCACGGTTTGCTGGGGCAGGCGGCGTCCGGCTTTGGTGGCGACAATGATTTCTTCTTTGCGCCCCTTCTTGAATTGTGCGATCAACCGCTCGCTACGGCCGTCGCCGTAGACGTCCGCGGTATCGATGAAGTTCACCCCGGAGTCCACGGTCTGGTGCAAGGCACCGAGAGCTTCGTCGTCAGAAATTTCTCCCCAGGCCCCGCCAATGGCCCACGCGCCAAAACTTACGTCTGAAACTTTCCAACCGGTTCGGCCGAGATCTCGATACTTCACGTTGCTCTCCTTTTATGTTGGTTGCGATCCACGATCAGGGACGTTGCAGCAGGCAACCCGCAGTGCCGCCTTGCGGAGCTTGGTGGTTCCTACCGGATTTGGGCGGATGGCCCAATTTCGCGTGATTCGCCGCGAGACCGCCAAAACCATCAGGTTTGCAGCGGTAGGAAGGAGACCGCCGTCCGCACGGGGTGCCAACGACCAACCGCTCAGGCGGCGAATGGGAGGCTTGAGGCCACTGTTCCGTTCGATCATTCGCCTTTCCGTTTTACGTCTGAACCGTAGCATCCCGCGAGCCGCTTGGGAAGGGATCGCTTCGGTGGACAATGCGTGCGGCATTCCAATTCGGGGAATCCTGGACCTTCCTCGCCGAAGACATGCGGGGTGAACCGCAAGCCATCCAGCCATTGGACCAGGATTTGCTGCGACCAGTCGATCAGTTGGTCAATGGTAGGGGCGTTTCTCCGGACCAGGATCTCGGAGATGATGCGTTGCTCTGCTGGTGGTAGATGGCTGGCGGCTGTTTGCGCTTGTCCCAGCCCTATACCCCCTTGGTTTGCCGCGTGTTCTGTTAGGATTCTGGGTCTGGGAAGGGGTGATAGTTTTTAGGGTGGCAGTGCGTATAAGTCTATGGAACCAGGGAAGCCAGAAACGAGGATGACTTCTACCGAGCTTACGGAGACTCTCGCGGGGGTCCGCGGAGGCAGCTCCGAGGCCTGGGGCGAGCTTTACCGGGAGTACGCGGGCGCGATCTTCCGGTTCTGCCGACGGGTGCTGCCTACGAAGGAAGACGCTGAGGACGCGACCACCGAGATATTTATGAAGGTGCGCAACCGCCTGGACCAATTCGACAGTTCGCGGCCATTCACCGCGTGGCTGTACACCGTGGCTTCGAACCACTGCTGGGACATGTTGCGACGCAGGCGGATACGGCAAGACCTGGAGACACCGGACGTGGAGACTATGCCGCTCGAACATCCCGATCCCAGCCAGCTGGAACAATTGCTGGAGCAAAGCACCAACGAGCAGGTACGCGCGGGACTGGCGAAGTTGCCGGCGCGGGCGCGCATGGCGCTGGTGCTGCGCTACTTTTCCGACATGAGCTACAACGACATCGCCGACGCGCTGGGCGTGCGCCGGGCATTCGTGGGCGTGCTGCTGCTTCGGGCGCGACACGAGCTGCGGGAAGTCCTAGGGGCCAGCAAGTTAAAAACCGAGCGCGGTGGTAGCGGCTCGCGTGCGGCGGGGGCGGTTGCGGGGGAAGCCTTATGACAGTTTTTGACACGCATTTTGACGAGATGGCCTGCCTGCTGTATCTGGACGCGCAGCTCGAGCCGGCCCAGACGGAGGAATTGCGCCAGCATGCAGCTAGCTGCGCGAAATGCGGCGCACTGCTGCACGCCCTGGAGGGCGAGGCGCGGACCCTGCGAAGCGCGCTGATCGAGGTGGACGAGCCGGTGCCGGCGCATCTGTTCCCGCGCAAGGCACAAACAAGTTCGTGGCCCTGGATCGCGATACTAGGATTCGCCGCGGCAGGGGCCTACACGTTGTGGAGCACGGTTTTCGAGCCGATCCAGGCTCAGTTCGTGCAAGCGGGATTCAACCAGGACAACGTCATGACGATGCTGATGTTTTCCGGGGCTTTTTGGAAAGGATGGGACACCATGAGAGGAATTGCGGAATCGCTGGCGTTGGTGACGTTGGGAATCCTGTGCGTAACGCTGCTGCGCCGGAGGGCACGGCGGGGCGGGGCGTTCGCGGTGGTGCTCGGTGCGATTGTCCTGGCGCTGATGGCAGCGCCCGGCGCATCGGCGGCGGAAGTGCGCCATGGCGATCCGAACTACGAGCTCCCGGCCGGCGAGGTGATCCATAACGACCTGATCGTGGCGGGTGATTACGTCACCATCGATGGCGACGTCGACGGCGACTTGATTGCCTTCACTCAGGACTTGATCGTGAATGGCCACGTGAAGGGCGACGTGCTGGGGTGGGCCAAAGAAATACGCATAGTGGGTTCGGTGGACGGGAATGTGCGCGGAGGGTCCGAAACGTTTCAGCTCGAAGGAACCGTGGGGAGAAACATAACGGTGTGGTGCGGTCACTTCTCGTTGAACCCGAAATCGGTAGTTTTGGGCAGCCTCATCCTGGGCGCCGGCGATGTGTATCTGGATGGAGCGGTCGCCAAGGACATCAGGACCTACAGCAGTTTTGCGAAATTGAACGGAATCGCCAGCGGAAACACGATCGCGCGGGCGGGCCGCGTGGTGATCGGAGTGGAGGAGCAATCCAAGGGAACCATGACGATCGAGTCCCATCATCCTCCGAGCGTCGATCCCGGAGCGAAGTTGGCGAGCCCAGTGCAATTCACGGAAGTGAAGCACGGGCAGGACTACAATTCGACGGCATATTACTGGCACCAGGTGCTGAAGTGGGGAGCATCCTTCCTGTTCGGCTTGGCCATCCTGCTGCTGATGCCGGAGTTTTTTGCGGAGACCATGCGCGGGACCGGACGTTATGGGTTGGCCGGTGGTGTCGGATTTCTGGTGTTAGTGGCGACGCCAGTGCTGGCGCTGATTATGGCCATTACTATTGTGGGTTTGGGAGTGAGCGTCGCCCTGTTTTTTCTCTACATCGTCTCGATCTACGCGGCGCAAGTTTTTGTCGGCACGTGGGTGGGAGCGAAGATACTGGGAGATGCAGCGAGCACCGGAGCGGCGGCGGGACGGTTGGCGTTAGGGCTGGCGGTATTGCGGATTGCGAAACAATTGCCGTACGCCGGACCGCTCATCGCGTCGATCGCGATGCTGTGGGGCTTGGGAGCGATCGGCCTGGCGATGTATCGCCGGACGCGTTCGAACCTAGCGGTGGCCTGACCGGCGGTTGCACCGGTGCGCGGAAAGCACAAGGCCTACGTGAGGCGCGGAATCTCGATAATCAAAACACCCACCCTTCGCGGAACCGGAGTGGAGTAGGCGCGCCCGAAAAAGAAAAAAACTAAGACCGTTACGTTGAAACACCGAAAAACACAAGAACGCAAGACCATCGAACCGCGACCAGTGCTGATGTCGCGCTGCGCACCGCCGCTACTTCCGGGACTGGCTTATAGGGATGCTACGTAGCGGCGCTGATTTACGCCGGACTTGGATCGTTTTTGTTGTTGCTGCAGGGTGGGTACCAGGCCGCGGACGGTTAGAGCGTCGATGGTTGGGTAGCCGGTGGATGCGATGGTGTTGAATAGCAGTCCGCCGACCGCTACGTTCTGGCCTGCGGCTAGCCCTGCTAGCGAATCTATGTTTAAGGTTTCGAAGAAAGTGGTCGAAGAGGTTTGCGCGGTGATCTGGGTGATGTTGGTCGGAGTGAGGGTGGTAAACAGCACTGGCAAATCGGTCATCGAGAACGTCAAGGTGCCTTGATCGACCAAGCCAACATCGCCGTCCACGTTCCCGGAGCGCAGGGTTACTTGGTTCGCGCTGAACGCGGGGCCAGCCGCGTTAGTGGTGATTGCGCCGGTGAACCCAACCAAGACTTCCTGGCCTACCAGCAGATCGGCCGAACTCGCGAAGGAAACGCCGGCGGGCAAAGTGGCGCCGTCGGAGTCGATGGAAAAGATGGTGGAAGTAGAGTCGGGCGTTGTCGAGGTGTTCACGATGTTGGAGATGGTGACCGTGGCGATATCGCCTACGGCGATCCCGCTGACGCTGGGAATTACCTGGTTTACGACCACCGCCAGAGTGGTGGTGCTCGCGCTGGACAGCGCGGCGATCACCGGACCCTCGACGCCTTGGGTCCCGATCGGATTTTCGTAGTTCACCTGGGACGCGGTAATCGTTCCGCTGCCGAGGACGTCGGCCTGCAAAGTGACGATTTGATCTACCACCAAGCAGGAAAAGCTGTTGGCCTGGCAGACGGTTGCCGGATAGAAGTAGGTGGTGGTGTTGTTGACGGCAATGGTCGAGCTAACTCCGTTGTAGCTGAGCAGGGTGAACTGATTCGTGGCCACATTGGTCACTTGACCCGTCAAGGAACTAATCCCGGCCAAAACCTGGGTGGTAGTAACCTGCGCGATCGAGGCGACCGTGACCGCCCCGGCGGCGGTTGGGTCCACGGAAATATTGCCGGGTTGGAGCAGGTCGCTCAGGTCGAGATCGAGAAGCAGGCCCACCGGAGTCCCGCCCGAAACGGTGAGGGGAAAAGGCGAAGTCGAGAGCGAGACCGAGGCCGCATTCAGTGTGGGAATGAAATTGCAAAATGTTCCGGTCGCGCACATGGGAGTGGTCGCTAGCGCCGTCCCGGTGTTGAGGATGGTCATTGAGGGGTTGGCAAAGGTCAGATCGAGACTGGTGTAGTTGCCCGCCGGCACGTTCAGGGCAGTCATCAGAGCGGAATTCGTTTGCAGCTGAGTGATCTCGAAAGTCTGCGGACTGCTGATCAGCGCTACGCTTCCCGGTTGCAGGGTGGCGCCGGTGATGGTGATGGAGAACGACAAAACGTCCACCGCCGACGCGGGTTGATCGGTCACGAGGATCGAAAGAGGAGCACTGCCGCCCCCGCTAGAGACCGTCCCGCCGCCACCTCCGCCGCTGGTGCCTCGGGGGCTGCCGGGTGTGCCGGTGCAGCCGGAGAGGACAGTCACGCTGCCCAAAAGTAACACCGCTGCCAACCTGCCGATATTTACCATTCCGGCGACCCTCCGGGCCGATCCTAGGATTAATAGAGTTTACCCTGTATCAGGCCCGGGGGGCGCTGATCCGTGCCCAGAGCGACACGGTGGAATCGGGTATGCAGCGGGTAGGGCAGGCTCCCACCGCTGCGGCGCCTTCCGGTCTTAAATTACGGAGAGCTGCTTGCCCACGCGCCCCATGGTTTCCAGGGCGCGGACCAGATCGTCGCGCTTGTGGGTAGCCGTAACGATGGTGCGTAGCCGGGCTTTGCCTTCAGCGACCGTCGGGTAGCCGATGGCCGAAGCGAAGACGCCCTCGGCAAATAGCTGCTTCGAGAATTCGAAGGCCTTCGCGGCTTCTCCGACCATCACCGGGGTGATCGGGGTTTCGCTCTTGCCGGTTTGAAATCCCAACTTCTTCAGCCCGCGCTTGAAAAATTTTGTGTTGGACCACAGTTTTTTCACCAACCGGGCGCCGGCATCGGAATCAAGCAGGCTGAACGCCGCCTGGCAGGTGCCCACCACGGATGGAGGATGCGAAGTGGAGAACAGGAAGGGCCGGGCGCGGTGATAGAGGAATTCGATCAGTTCATGTGAGCCGCAGACGTAGCCGCCCAGCGAACCGATGGCTTTGCTGAGTGTGCCCACCTGGATATGGACACGGCCGTGACAGCCGAGATGGTCGATGGAGCCGCGACCGTTGCGGCCAAGAACACCGGAGGCGTGAGCGTCATCAACCATCATGATGCAGTCGTATTTTTCCGCGAGGTCGCACAGCCCCGGGAGCGGGGCGATATCACCGTCCATGGAGAAAACGCCATCGGTGATGAGCAGCTTTTTCCCCGGCCCATTGGCGTTTTCCTGCAGGATCCGTTCGCAATCGGCCAGATCTTTGTGTTTGAAAACGCGGATGGTGGCCTTGGAGAGCCTGGCGCCGTCGATGATCGAGGCGTGATTCAGTTCGTCGGAAACGATCAGATCTTCTTTGCCGAGGATCGCGGAGACGGTGCCGGCGTTGGCGGCGAACCCGGATTGGAAAACTACGCAGGCCTCGACGTTCTTGAAGCGGGCGATTTGCGCTTCGAGGTCCATGTGCATTTTCATGGTGCCGGCGATAGTGCGGACGGCGCCGGAACCGACGCCGAATTTGCGGGTGGCCTCGATGGCCGAGCGGCGGAGCTTGGGATGGGTGGTGAGGCCGAGATAATTGTTGGAGCTGAGGTTGATGACTTCGCGGCCGTCGAAAGTGGCGATGGGTTTCTGTTCGCCTTCGAGCAAGCGCAACTGGAAATAGAGGTGCTTGGCCTTTAGATCTTCGAGTGCGTCGTAGAGATAGTGCAGCGGCGATTGCTTCCGAGGCGTGGCTACCGGTGCGGGTGTAGTCATTCAATAAGTCCTTTTCATGCGGAATTAAGGCGCTCGCGGTCGTCGGAGAGCGCAAATTGGGCCGCAAAGACCATTATAAACTCTTGCTCTTCCGATTGGGGCGTAACGTTGAAAGCCAGGTCCGGCTCAGTTCGGATTTCCGACCGCGATCCAGTCAAAAGTGTCCGATGCTCCCGAACACGAAACTACGAATCCTTTTGCCGACTTGCTGGCTAGCTTCGCTCCTCCGGCCTTGGTCTCATCGAAGACCACAATCACCGGAACGGACCGGAATGGCGCCGCAAAATTTATGGCCTTTTCCCCGGATGAGCAGGATGAGACATCGGCCCACCTACTGGGTGCGTATTGGTTCAACCCTGGGACCGCAAGAGGATAACTCAGCGCAAAACGGGGACTTTGACCGCTCGAGAATAGGATGCCCAGAGCGCCATTCCGCCCGTGGTCGTTCACCGTTTGATAGGAGGCGTTCGGGCCCGCTACGGTCTGCGCGTGCCAATCAAACACCGAGACGGTCTGCGGATCTGCGACGGTATTGGCGATATACATTCCAAATTCGTGGGTTTTCGGATGGTTCGGATCGAGTTCATCGGATGTATTCAGGGCCGAGAACTCCAGAACCTGCACCAAGTCGAAAACGTAACTACGACACCGAAAGCAATGGGTATTGACCGCAACGATGTTGTACGGCTTGACGGAGCTGCTTCCTACGGTGACGGCGTCCTGAGCTAACTTGGCAAATACGTTATCGAACAAATGCACCCAGTCGGCGAGAACGTCGATGCCCGCCGAATTAGGCTCGTAGTTGTCTTCGAACCGGCAATTCTCGATCGAGACAATATTGCCATTGGTCGGGCCGGCAACTATGGAATAGCCATTTATATTGGAAAACCAAATATTCTTTACGACTGCAAAATCGACATTGAGGTTTAGGCCCCCGTGTGATTTTGCTCCTCCCAGCAAATGAATATTCTCAAAAAATATGTTCTGCTGGTTTTCTGGCGCGGCGGTGGTGAAAAAGTAAGGTAATCCGGATGCGCTTCCATCACGAATGTTGGTGCTGTCCCAGTCGGCGCCCTCGAAACGCAATCCCCAGCCAAACGCTCCGCCACCCGTATAGGTGATGGAGGAAGTGATTACGTAATTCCCCGGCGCGAAGAAGACGGTTGAGCCTTTAGCGCTTGCCGCCGCGTTGGTGGCCGCCTGAATCGCCGCGGTGTCATCGGTCACCCCGTTACCCGTGGCGCCGTAGGCGGTCACTTCGATTCGCGGAGCCGTTGCCTTGATGGACGGAGAGGCGCTTTGGGAATTGCCGCGGTGTGCCGATCCGGTCGCTGCTAGCGCGGGCAACCAAGAGAGCAGCAACAACGTAAGGCAAACGAACGGTCGCATACCGATCCTCGAGAGCAACGTCGTCAGGTCGTAACGTCAACCTGCCCAGCCGGAATGTCCAATTGAGTATAAGCCCGCAAACGGGGTCAGCGCGGCGGCAAGCCGTGGGGATATAGCAGCACTTTGCCGGCCTGTCCTTTTTCCAGCATAGCGAAGGCCTCGGCGAAGCGGTCCAGTGGCATCTCTTCCCGAAACAGCGGATCGAGATTCAGCCGGCCGGAGCGCAATAGTTCGGTCATCTGCACCCAGGTGCCGAACATTCTGCGGCCGAATATGCCGTGGACCATGGCCCCTTTGAATATGATGTCGTTGACCAGGTCCATGGTTACCGGCTCGGCGGGAATGGCCAGCAGGGCAGCCCGTCCGCCGTTGCGCAACATTTGGAAGCCCTGGTGAATCGCGGTGGGGTTGCCGCTCATTTCCAGGAAAACGTCGACGCCCGCGCCGCCGGTGGCCTCGCGAACGTGGGCTACCACGTCGCCCTGGGTGGGATCGAGTGCTTCGTCTGCGCCCATCTGCTCGGCCATTTCGCGGCGATGGGGATTTACTTCGGTCGAAAATAGCGTGGAGCATCCGCACGCACGCGCTACCGCTACCGCCATCAGGCCGATCGGTCCCGCGCCGGTAACCACCACCGTTTGGCCGGCGATTTCGCCAGAGAGCACGGTATGAACGGCGTTGCCCAGAGGATCCAGAATTGCGGCGTAGCGTTCGGGTATGGCCGGATCGACTTTCCAGATGTTTTCCTGGGGGATCCGCACAACCTCGGCGAAGCAACCGTCCAGATCGATGCCGATAATTTTCAGGTTCTGGCAGAGATGCGGGTCGCCGGTCTTGCAGGGGCGACAGTGGCCGCAATTCACGTGCATTTCCGCGCTGACGAAATCGCCGGGCTTGGTGGTAGTCACCTCCGAGCCCACTTTTTCGACCACCCCGCAAAACTCGTGCCCAAAGGTCATCGGCGGACGAATCCGCGATGCCGACCAGGGATCCCAGTGATAAATGTGCAGATCAGTGCCGCAGATGGACGCGGCGCGCACGCGGACCAACACTTCCGTTGGTCCCGGCACGGGAATGGGCACGGTCTCAAGCTGCGCGCCTCGTTCCGGGCGTACTTTGCGAAGTGCTTTCATGGTGGCCATTGGCATGGGTTGTGCGAGCTGCGCAAGCGGCGACAGCGCTCAAAATGGTAGCACGGGAACGGGATGGCGTCCTCGGTTCGCTGCCACCCGGGACGCACGCGCAAATCGCGGCGTTTTTTTCGTTTTTCCGCTACAATGCCCGCGCACTGGAGAAGATGCGGTGCGGCAACGGGAGGTTCTCAGTGGGATTTCAGCAGCGGCTGAGTGAGATTCGAACCGGGTTTGAGCGGGCGTTCTGGGTGGCCAACCTCAGCGAGCTATTCGAGCGGCTGGCGTACTACGCGGCATTTGCGTCGCTGGCCAACTATTTGCATGAAGCGCTGGGATTTTCTACCGAGCAGACCAGCAATCTGGCGGGATTTTTCGGAGGGCTGGTGTGGTTCCTGGCAATCGTGGGCGGGGCGCTGGCCGATCGGCTGGGATTTCGCCGCGCACTCTCGACCGCCTACCTGATTCTGACCGCGTCGTATTTCCTGCTGGGCTCGATCGGCGCCCGGTGGCTCGCTCCGGTGCGGAATGCGGTGCCGCTGTGGTGGCTGGTGCTGATTATTCTGGCGCTGCCGGCGCTGGGCGTGGCGCTGGTGAAGCCGAGCGTGGTGGGAACCACCGCGCGCGCGTCGAAGGAAAATGTTCGATCGATCGGATATTCGATCTACTACACGCTGGTAAATGTGGGTGGCGCGGCGGGACCATACATGGCAGCGGTGGTGCACACGCATCTCGGAGTCGCCAGCGTGTTTCGAGTTTCCGCATTGTTCGTTTTTGCGATGCTGGTTGCGGTGTTGCTGTTTTTTCGCGAGCCGGAGCGTTCGGGCGAAGCGCGCACCGCCACGCTGGGCCAGGCCGGGCGCAATTTTCTTACGGTGCTTTCGAATCCGCGATTCATGCTGTTCCTGATTATTTTTTCCGGATTTTACGTGGTGTTCTGGCAGGAGTTTATTACCCTGCCGCTCTACATTCACGCGTATATCGACCCCAACGCGAATGTGGAAATGATCCTGATCACCGACGCGGCCGCGGTGATGTGCCTGCAGATCGCGATCAGCTATTTGTTGCGCGGCCTGGCGCCGTTCAAAGCGATCACCCTGGGCATGCTCATTTCGGGACTGGGGTGGATGATCGTTTCGTTCCATGCCGCGGTGTGGACCGCGGTGCTTTCGATTTTCGTGGTGGCTATCGGCGAGATGGTGCAGCAGCCGCGGTACTACGAATATATTTCGCGGCTGGCTCCCGCAGGGCAGCAGGGAACTTACATGGGATTCGCGTTTTTGCCGATTGGCATCGGATCGCTGGTCGGCGGCTGGATGGGTGGGCGACTGATGCATCATTTCGGTGAAGTGACCCACCATCCCGAGCAGATGTGGTGGGCTATCACCGGCGTGGGCGTGGCGACCACGCTGCTGCTGTGGCTCTACGACATTTTCTTGAAGCCGGACGCGGCGAAATCGGTAGTGCCGGCGGCTTAGGCAGTGGGCATCACGCTTCAGGTTAGAGGCCGAGTCACGGAGAAAAAAGGCCAGATGAAACTTCCCAGGGTGATGATTGCGGGTGTGCTTTGTGCGGCGGCATTGCTGGTGGAGGGTGTTCCGGCACCGGGGCAGAGCAGCGACACAGAGAAGAAGAGTTCCAAGGCGGCGGAATGGGTGGCGCGGGGGAAGGCGTTGTTTAAGGGCAACTGTGTGATTTGCCATTTCGAAACCAGCGACAAGAAAAAGGTCGGGCCGGGGCTGAAAGGATTTGGAACGCGCAGCACTTTCTCCGACGGCGTGAAAATCACCGACGCGCGGATACACGAACTGATTGCCAACGGCGGGAAAGATATGCCGCCGTTCCTCGAGATTGTGAACGAGGTGCAGATCCGGGATTTGATTGCTTATCTGAAGACCCTGTGAAGAGCGGGGCGCTAGCCAAGCCGGGCCAGCGCTTCGCTGGTGGTGGCCATCTTCGCGCCGAGCGATTCTAATTCCCGCAATGCCCTCTCTCCGTTAGCCGAATCGATCCCCGCAATTGCGTCGGTAATTACACTTACCTGGCGGCCGCGTTCCAGAAGGCCTTTGGCGGCGCCGCGAACGCAATACTCGGTTGCCACCCCGAACACGAAAAATTCCGGAGCGGTGGGCAAGCGGTCGAGGACTTGCGCGACGTGATTACTTTGAAAAACGTCGATGGTCTGCTTTTCCATGACGATCTGCTGATAGCCGGAAAAATCATCGGGAAGCGCGAAGTTCGGGTCGTTGGGAATCGTGAGGTATTTTTCAGACAGCGCTTCCGGGACAAACCTCGCGCCCGGGGTGCCACGAACGCAATGCGCGGGGAATTGCCGGAATTCCGGATCGTCAGGCACGTGGCTGCAGCCGTGAGAAACCAGGAAAACCCGGTTTTCGCGCACCGCGGTCACTAGCTTGCGAATATGGGGCAGGAGTTTTTCCGCGCCGGGAACGTACAGCTTTCCTTCTGGCAACATGAAATCTACTTGCGGGTCCACTTCCCAGAAAATCGCGGTTGGGGTCGAAGGCACGGGGGTTCTCCTAATTTGCTGCGCGTGGGTACAGATACGAGTCTACCGATGGTGTGGCGAGATTCGCAACGGCGCGGATGGTTAGAGGTAGAAGCGCGGGACACGTCGGCCGAGGGCGCATAGCAGGTCGGAGGTCACTGTGCCGATTTGCCGGGCGGCGTCGGAGACGAGTAATTCGGCCCCGTGGTCGGCCCCGTAAATTGTGACTATGTCGCCCAGGGCGGCGTTGGGAATGTTGGTGACGTCGACCATCGAAAGGTCCATGGAAACCACGCCAACTACCGGGGCCTTCTGGCCGCGGAGCAGCACGTGGCCGCGGTTGGTGAATGCCCGGACCATGCCATCGGCGTAGCCTGCGGCGAGGACTGCGATTTTCGATGGCCGCTGGGTGACGAATGTAGCGCCATAACCTACCGCTTGGCCGACCGGCACATCGCGCAATCCGATGATACGGGTGCGGAACGTGAGGCTGGCGCGCAAGGGAACCTTGGCTTTGATCTCCGCGCGCATCTCCGGCGGCACGAACGACTGGTGGTAGCCGTACAGGATGGCGCCCGGGCGAACCATATCGCTCCACGTGGATGGGCGGGCGCAGATCGCGCCGGAATTTGCGAGATGCACCATGCCCGGAGAAACTCCAGCTTTGCGCAGCCGGGCTAACGCTTCCTGGAAGCGGCGTTCCTGGCAGACCGTTTGCTCGCTGGTAAAATCGTCAGCGGAAGCGAAGTGGGTATAGCTGCCTTGCAATTCGAGATGTGGACAGGCGGCCAGCATCGCGGCAAAAGTTTCGATCTCGCTGGCGTCGATTCCCAGCCGGTTCATCCCGGTGTTGATCTTCACGTGGAATGGGACGCGAGCTCGCTTTCCGCGCAATGCGGGACGCGCGGCGGCTCGTTCTAGCCACTTCAGTTGTTCGATATTGGTGACCGTGGGGGTAAGCGAATTTTGCAGCAGATGCTTTTCTTCGCCCTGCCAGAAACCGGTGAGCACCAGAATCGGCTGGCGAATTCCGGAAGCGCGGAGATCGGCGCCTTCGTTGGCACAAGTGACGCCGAACCAATCGGTTCCCGCTTGAGCCAGGATTTTGGCGATGGGGATAGCGCCCAAGCCGTAGGCGTTGGCCTTGACCACGGCAAGAACTTTCCGTTTGCGGCTCACCAGCCTGCGAATGATGCGCAGATTGTGCAGGATCGCGGAGGTGGAAACCTCCGCCCAAACCGGCCGCCCTTCCAATTGGATCGATCGACTCATTCCGTGGTCCTTATCAGGATGCCAGAGTCCCATGGCGCGCGGGGTGAAAAATGGCGACATCGAACCCTTGTTCGGCGGTGTAGTAAACATGGCTGCCAACGGAAGTAGCAGACCGCGTGCCGAAGTTCGAGCGGATCACGGCATCGCCCGCTATAGCCTCAACCAATGGGATTTATGGGTAGATGTCTGAGGTCGAACCTGGATCGGGACAGGCCATAGGAGCATTGCTGCAGGTAGTGGGATACACACAGTGGGTTCGGCAAGACACGCCTGGTGCGCGAGAGTGGCAGCCATTCAAAGACTGGGAGAACCGCGGTGTGAAACCGACGCCGGGAGCACCAAACTTCGCTGCGCTCAGCTAAAGCTTCAGGGACCCTAACCCCGCCCCAGTCCCGCGACGATTCGATCGGCAGATTCTAATAATCATTCGAGAACGCGTCGGGCGCGGCCTCTTCAAAACGTGTGTGGCGGCTCAGGAAGGTCATATCGATTTTTCCGGTGGGCCCGTTGCGCTGTTTGGCGATCATCAACTCGGCCTGGTTGCGCTCCTCATCGGGAGCATCCACCTTGTAGAAGTTCGGGCGGTGAATGAACATCACCACGTCGGCGTCCTGCTCAATGGCGCCCGATTCGCGCAAATCCGATAGCACCGGCTTGCGGTCGTCGCGTTCCGGAGCGCGGGTCAACTGGCTGAGGACGACCACCGGAACTTTGAGTTCCTTGGCCAGGCCTTTCAACGCGCGCGAAATGCTAGAAACTTCTTCGTTGCGGTTGCCGAAGCGGCCGCGGGCGGAAACCAGCTGCAGATAATCGACGATGATGAGAGACAGGCCTTTGTCGCGTTTCAGCCGCCGCGATTTGGCGCCCATCTCCATTACCGTAGAAGAAGCTGAGTCGTCGATCCACAGTGGTGACTCCGCCAGATCGGTGAGTCCTCGGGTGACTTCTCCCCAGTCGGCGTTGGTGAGATGCCCGGTGCGAAACTTGTGCGCATCCACCCGCGCGCGGGAAGCAAGAAGGCGCATCAGCAGCGATTCTTTCGACATTTCCAGGCTGAAGACGGCCACCGGCGCCCGGGCCTCGATGTGCTTATTGAGCGCCACGTTTTCAGCGAGGTTCAGCGCCAGCGCCGTTTTTCCCATGGAAGGGCGGGCGGCGATGATGATCAGCTCGGAGGGTTGTAGACCCGCGGTTTCGGTGTCCAGGCGGTGATAGCCGGTGGATAGGCCGGTGATGCGTCGTCCTTCGCTAAAAATTTTCTCGAGGCGTGGCCAGCTTTCGCGGACCAGTTCGCGCACCCCGATCAGGCCGGTGCGAACGCGTTCCTCGGCTAGCTCGAAGATCATCGACTCGGCGCGGTCGAGAATGGCGTCGGCGTCTTCGCCGGCTTCGAGCGCTTGTTGCTGGATGGCTTCGGTGGCGTGGATCAGTCCGCGCAGGACCGATTTTTCTTTGACGATGCGGGCGTAGTGATCGACGTTGGAGATGCGCGGCACGCCGTCGAGCAGCTGCGCGAGGTACGCGGGGCCTCCGGAGGCGTCGAGCTCACCGCTGCGGCCGAGTGTCTCGCTCAGAGTGATGATGTCGATGGCCTGCTGCGATTCCGAGAGCAGGATCATGCGCTCGAAGATGCGGCGGTGCGAATCGAGGAAAAAATCGACGGGGCGAAGCTTCTCCAGCGCGGCGTTAAGAGCATGATTATCGATCAGCACCGCGCCAAGAATGCTGCGCTCCGCTTCGAAATTGTGGGGCAGAGCGCGTTCGAGAGTGGGAGCCGTGGCCATGGATTAGAGGTTCGCCTTATTTTCGCCCAATACATTTCTGGGTGCAATCATTTTTCGCCGAGGCATGCCAATCTGTTTCTGGGCAGCCAAATTTATTTTTTCAGTGTGGATGCATTGTGGCCGCAGGTTGATCAAGCGTCAATCGTACCGGATGTTTTGAGGATGTGGAATTCACACGCCTTTGTGGAAAGCGGTGCGAATTATTTCACAGTGGACTAGCGAAACACAGCGGCGCGGATGGTCAGAAAAGGATCGTCGCGTCGAGGGCGGCGAACCCGAAGCGAGGATCTGGCGGGAAAGATGCGAGAGGAATATGCGTAGCGCCGGGTTGTGCGGCGCTACGCCGGAGGTATGCGCTAGGCTTCGCGCAGGACGGTTAGCTTTACTGTGGCTACTACGTCGCGGTAGAGCTTGATGGGGATTTGGTATTCGCCCAGCAGTTTGATCGAGTCGGGAAGCTGGATCTTGCGCTTGTCGATCTCGAAGCCTTGGGCCGCGAGCGCTTCGGCTACGTCACCGGTGGTTACCGATCCGAAGAGGTGATCAGTTTCGCCGGCTTTGCGCGAGAGGGTCAGCGTGACGCCGGCGAGCAGCTCGGCTTGCTTGGTGGCGGCATCCTTTTCGGTGGCTTCTTTCTTGGCGAAGCCTACGCGCATACGCTCGAGCTGTTTGAGGTTACCCGGTGTGGCTTCCATGGCCAATTTGCGCGGGAGCAAAAAATTGCGGGCGTAACCGGGGGCGACTTCGACTATTTCGCCGCGGTTGCCTAGTTTTTCTACGTCTTCTTGCAGGATGATCTGCATCGCTGTGTCCTCGAACTGCCCAAAGAGTCAAAGTCAACGACAAAACCACAGTCAAAACCCGCACCCATTCACACCGAAGGGTACGCCACCCAACATCAAAGTCACCTTCAGCAGCACATCACTGAAATCAGAGCACAAAGTCAAAGCAACGGCCGTTCTGGACGCTAGGGCTTGCGCGCCGGTCTACAGTTCGGCCGAGAAGGGCAGCAGCGCGATATTTTGGGCGCGCTTGATGGCTACGCCCAGCCAGCGCTGATGACGCGCGCAGGTGCCGGTCATACGGCGCGGGAGAATCTTTCCCCGCTCCTGGATGAAGGACATCAGAACGTCGGCCTTCTTATAGTCGATGAAATCGCAGCGATCGACGCAGAAGCGGCAGACCTTCTTCTTGCGCACGTACTGGCGCTTGCCGCGCTTGGGGCCGCCCGGACCACCACCGCCGGGACCGCCACCACCTGGACCCCCGCCGCCTGGGCGTCCACCGCCCTGGCCACCGCCGGATCGTCCCCCACCGAATCCACCACCGCCGGGACCGCCGCCACTTGAATGTGGTGCGCCTGATTCAGACATTTCCTCTCCTTCCAACTCGTCTCAGAATTTTTTTCCGGTATCGGCCGGATGATCGTTGCTCACCCATACCCGAAAGTCCGGGCCGGAATACCCGGCCGCAGCTCCGGGACTACGTAGTCTTGCTTGGCTCTGGCGCCCTACCGCCGGAGGCCTGCGCCTTTTCGACAGCGGCGGCTGCCGCTGCTTCGTTTGCGGCCGCGACAGCCGCGGGAGGCAATGCCGGATTGGAGGCCGACGGTGCAGTTGGAGCTACCGGCACAGGCGCAGCGGCTACCGGAGGATTCTTGCGCAAGCGCCGCGCGGTACGACGTTCGCGGCGTTTGTTGAACTTCTCCTTGCGCTTCATGTCCTCATCGAGGCGCACCGTGAGGTACTTGATCACCGAGTCGTTCACCTTCAAGCGGCGCTCGAGCTCTTTGATCAGCTCGCCTTGGGTGGAGCGCAGGGAGAAGTAAACATAGAAGCCCTCGCGCAGCTTGTGGACGCGATAGGCCATGCGCTTGCGGCCCCACTTCTCCAATTTGTCGACGGTCGCGCCCTTTTCGGCGATGGAGTGCTCGATGGTGGTGACCAACTTGTCGATGTCCGCCTCCGGGGTGTCCGGGCGGCAGATAAAAATCAGGTCGTATAGTCTTTCTTCCATAGCTCCTCTTTCTTCCTAAGCCGAAATTTCATCCGGTGGTGTGGCGCGCCGGTTAAAGCGCGTCATCGCCGGGCCGGCGCCCTGCGTCAAAATAATCTCGATCGCCTCGGACGTCGAAACGATCATGTCGTCAGCCGCCTGGCGCTGACTGGCATTCATCGGGCCCAGAACGTAGTCGGCCAGATCGCCAAGCTGCTGTTCCGGCTGGACGCCCATGCGCACCCGCAAAAAATCGGTGGTCCCAACGGCGCCAATGACCGACTTCAAGCCGTTGTGTCCGCCGGCGCTGCCGTTCTCGCGAACCCGGATCATGCCCCAGGGAATCGCCACATCGTCCGAAATCACGATCAGCTCTGCCGGTGTGCATTCATAGCGATCCAGAAGTCTCGCCACCGCCGCGCCGCTCAGGTTCATCATCGTCTGCGGCTTGGCCAGCGCTACTTCGTGTCCCTCGATCTTTCCCAAACCCACCAGAGACTTCGATTCCGGCCGGGTAACCCGCATCCCCGCTTTTTCCGCCAGGGCATCGATCGCCAAAAAGCCCAGGTTGTGCGGCGTTCCGGCATATTCCTTGCCCGGATTGCCGAGGCCCACGATGATTCGCATACCTGAGCCCGCACCTTCGGACGGTTATTCTTTCTTGCCCTTGGTGGGCTTTTCGTCCGCACCTTCGATGCCTTCTTCGTCCTTCTTGCCCTTCTTGATGACTTCGGGCTCTGCCGGCGTGGCTGCGGTTGTCGCCACTGCTTCGGCGGTCGGCTCCTCTTCCTTCTTGAGCGTGACCACGTGGGCGATGACCCGCAGCGGATCGCTGACCAGCTTGACCTTTTCGGGATCGAAAGGCAGGTCCGAAGCGCGCAACTGTTTGCCGATATTCATGTCGCTGACGTCGACCTTGAATTCCTCGGGAATATCACCGGGCAAGCATTCCACTTCCACTTCGCGAGTGACCATTTCGAAGACGCCGCCCTGCATCTTCACGCCGACCGGCTCGCCGAAGGTGTGTACCGGCACGCGCACCCGCATCTTGACGTCCATGGCAATGCGCAGCAAATCGACGTGCAGCAGCGCGCCCTTCAGCGGATCCACTTGCCAATCCTTGAACATCGCGGTTTCCTTCGTGCTGCCGGCGATGTCCACCGAAAAGATCGTGTTGTGGCCGGTTTCCGACCGCAGGATGCGCGCGCATTGCTTGGCGTTGACCACAATCGATAGGGGCTTCTTGGCGCCGCCATACAGCGTGGCCGGTACGTTTCCGGCGACTCGAAGCCGCCGGGCCGGGCCCTTGCCCCGTTGCTCGCGAATCGAACCTTCCAGAACAAAAGTTTCCATACGTCCTTCCTTTCGTGCGGGGCGCAAACCCCGGATGCGTCGCGGCAGAAACCCGCGCGAGAAACCTCCGACGCCCGCGGCGCCGGTTACTTAGGTAAAAAGTTCACTGATCGAGGTTTCTTCGTGAATCGAGCGGATACCACGAGCGAGCAATTCCGCGACGCTGAGAACCTTGATCTTTTTTACGTTCCTGGCCGCATCACACAGCGGCACCGAATCGGTGACCATCACTTCTTCGATCGGCGAATTCACGATTCGTTCGACGGCCGGCCCCGAGAAAATCGGGTGAGTGCAGGCCGCAAAAACTTTGGTGGCGCCATTGGCGAGCAGCGCTTCGGCGGTTTTCACCAGGGTGCCCGCAGTGTCGATAATGTCGTCAATGATCAGCGCGGGGCGCCCGCTCACCTCGCCGATCAGGTGCATTACTTCGCTGACGTTGACGTCGATCCGCCGCTTGTCGACGATGGCCAGCGGCGCATCCATCTTCTTCGCGAAATACCGGGAGCGCTCCACGCCGCCAGCGTCCGGCGAAACCACGGTGATTGGCCCAAGGTTCTTCTTCTTAAAATATTCCACCAGCACCGGCGAGCCGAACAAGTGATCCACCGGAACGTTAAAGTAGCCTTGGATCTGGGGCGCGTGAAGATCCAGAGTCAACGCCCGATGCGCTCCCGCTGTTTCCAGCAGGTCGGCAACCAGCTTCGCGGAGATCGGCACGCGCGGGCGGTCTTTGCGGTCCTGTCGAGCGTACGCGTAATACGGAATCACCGCAGTCACCCGCCACGCCGACGCGCGCTTGAACGCGTCGATCATCAGCAGCAACTGCATCAGGTGGAAATCCACCGGCTGGGAGCAGGGCTGCACCACGAAAACGTCGGCGCCGCGAACATTTTCCAGAATCTGAAAACGCGATTCGCCATCGCTGAAGCGCCCATGCTCGGCATGCCCCAGCGGCACGTCCAAATAGCGGCAAATGGCCTCAGCCAGAGGCGCGTTCGCACTACCCGAAAAAATCTTGAATCTATCGTCGGACAACAATGTCGCCTTTGTCGTTTAGACGCACGCGCAGGGACCGGCCGAATTCCACCCGGGAAAGAGTCTTTGCTAGAAAGACTTGATCTTTCGGGAAATTCTGGGCGGTTCGGCGCGCCCACGCTGGGTCTCGGTATAAACCAAACACCGCCGATCCGCTACCCGCCAGCGCGGCTTCCGTAGCTCCTCCCTGGAGCAATCCGCGCCGAATGGTTCGGAGGCGAGGATGACGGCGGAAAACCGGGGCCTCAAAATCGTTAGAGACCTCGAATCCCTGCCGGCGCCAGCACAGAGCACAGAAACCAGAAAGTTTAGGCTGGCCCGGCGGATTTGTCAATCGAGAAGGCAGCCAGCCATAGGCGTCGCGGGTGCTCACCGCGATTCCTGCGGGCGATACCACCACCACGTGAGCAGGCGGCTGATCGGGCAAAGGATAAAGTTCATCGCCGCGCCCGACTCCCAACGCGGTGCCGCCGAAAAGAAAGAAAGGCACGTCGGCGCCCAGGCTGGAACCCATTTCGATAGCGTGAGATAGTGGGAGCGATTTCCCGGCCAGGTGCAGCACCGCGAGGATTGCGGTAGCGGCGTTACTTGATCCGCCACCCATACCTCGGGCCACCGGAATGCGTTTGGTGAGCTTGGCGCGAATGCCGCTCGTCAGCCCCAGCTCTCGCCGGGCGAGCTCGATCGCGCGCCACACCAGATTTTCGCGGCCGGTGGGCAGCGCGGGATCGGTAGTTTCGAGGCGGATCCCCGGCTCCCGGGTGCGCTCGAGTTCGAGCGTGTCGTGTAGCGAGATGGCCTGGAAGACGGTGCGCAACTCGTGATAAGTCGTCCGCACGGCGGCCAACGATGTGGAGACAGAGATTAATCTTGGCAAACGCCGGCAGGCGGACCCGGTTCTTCATGCCCGGAGTTTACTGCGGGTGGGCTTCGTTCGGCTGATGTTTCTCCGCAAGTTGGCGTTTGAGGGATTTCAACTGCTGCTCGGCGTCGGCCACGCGATCGGCTTCGTAGTCATCCGGTAGGACGCGGGTCCACTCCGTGAGTGCGGTCTCGTAGAGTTCCACCGCGCGCCGGGTTTGCCCGAGTTTGAGGTCCACATCCGCCAGATGCTGGAGAATGGTCGGATCGTGCCCCATGCGATCGACTGCCTTGGAAAGATATTGCTGCGCTTCGGTGAGTTTGCCTTGCTTGAAGTAAACCCAGCCCAGGGAGTCGAGATACGCGCCGTTGATAGGATCCTGATCGACGGCGTGCTGGATGAGCGAGGCGGCTTCATCGAGGCGGACGCCGCGATCGGCGAGCATGTAACCGTAATAATTCAATGCCGCGGCATTGTTGGGATTTTGGCTCAGGACCTTCTTGAACTGCTGTTCGGCTTGGTCGAACTTCTTTTCGCGCTCGTAGATCGCGCCGAGCTGAAACCAGGCAGAGGCTTTGTCGTCCGGCCGCTGCGCGGCTTGTTCGGCTTTACCTGCGGAAATCTCGGCGTCGGCGTAACGGCGCCCGCGTTCTTGAATTTGCGAGAGGTCGAGATAAATTTCCTGGTCGTCCGGATTGTTCTGGAGCAGCTTTTGCAGATCGTTCTGGGCTTCGTCGATACGTCCCTTTTCGGCGAGCAGCATCGAGTAGGAAACGATCAGGCTTTGGTCCTTGGGCGAGGCGGCCACAGTCTTTCTGGGCCTCCTGGATGGCGCGATCGATATCGCGGCTGTCGCGCAAGGTGTCCAAGCGCAGAAGCTCGGCGCGCTTGGCGTTTTCCGGACCGACGTGAGACATATCGTCGTAGGCCTTCAGCGCCGCGTCGTAGTTGCTCTGCTCGCGATAGATACGCCCAAGCTGTTCGTACAGGATGCCCAGGGCGTTGGGACTGGGCTCCGCGTCAGGCGCACCTGCAGCCGCACCTGCGCCTGAGCCGCTGCTGCGAACGCTGGCGATGGCGTCGGTGATTACTTGCACCGCTTCTTTGAACTTGCCCTGCGTTTCATATAGAAGCGCTTGGTTGTAGAGAACCTCGATACTGTCGGGAGCGAGTTCCTTGGCGCGCGCCAAACTTTTCTGGGCATCGTCTACTTTGCCCATGCGCCGGTAAATCTGGGCCATCCGCAAGTAGCTTTCGGGGGATTCCGGCTCGAGCTCGGTGAGGCGCTGGTATTGGTCGAGGGCCTCTTGAAGTTTGTCTTGGGCGATGAGCGCCTGAGCCAGGCCGCGGTGGTGACCGGGATCATCGGGATCGATCTCAACGGCTTTGCGGTAGGTTGCTTCGGCCTTGTCGTTCTGCTGGGTCTGCGCGTAGGCGTTACCGAGCAGATCGTACAAGCCGGGGGATTCGGAACCGGACGCCGCGCCGCTCAGAAGGTCCACCGCTTGCTGCGGCTGGCCTTGGTCGAGCAACAATTGGCTAAGTTGTTCAAGCGCGGGCTCGTTGTCGGGCTCGCGCTGCAGCACACTGCGCAGAACTTCCTCCGCTTTGCCGTGTTGGTTCTGGAAGCGATAGAGTCGGGAAAGCCAGAGCGCGGAGTCGTCATCGGTGGGGTCAATCTTCAGGATCTCTTCAAATTGCGCGACGGCTTTACTCAAAGAAGACTGCTGCACTTGTCCGGCGTTTAAATCTCCCAGGGTGCGCACGTAAATTCGAGCCAGCAGCCGGTGGGCGTTGAGGTTGTCTGGATCTTCTTTCAAGGCTTGTTCGGCCTGGCTGACCGCATCGCGGATGTGCTGCGATTTGGCGTAGGTTTCCGCGAGCCGCTCGATGATCACCGGCGAGCTGGGATCGAGGGCTAAAGCCTTTTTGTAGGACTCGATCGCCTGGGTCGCGAGTTCGCCTTTGCCGGTGGTTTCGTACGCCAACTCCTGGAGATGTCCCAGAGTAAAATAGTAGTAGGAGTCGGCGGGCGGAGCCTTGGTGGTGGCTGCGGCCGAGGGTGCGGGACTGGTCGCGCCAACCTGCCCGGAGGTTGGCGCGGCAGGCCGAGTCTGAGCCGGGGTCGAGCCGGCCAACAACAGGAGGACAACTGTACCTGCCATAATCTTCATCGGGGCACCTTGCACCATTATGTTATAGGGGTCGGAAACCGTCAAAAATTTCCCGGCGGGTTGTTCCCCAAACAATCGGGCGATTTCGGTGGCATCGCCCTCCAATGGTTAGGTGCGCGCCGCACCGGAAAGGTTTCGCGTCGCGCCTAACCCCTGTGGATTTAATGACGGAAGTGGCGAATCCCGGTGAATACCATGGCCATTTTAAATTGATTTGCAGCCGCAATCGCGTCGTTATCGCGCATCGAGCCCCCGGGTTGGATGATCGCCGTAGCGCCGGCTCGGCCAGCCTCCTCGATACCGTCCGGGAACGGGAAAAATGCGTCGGACGCGACCACGCTACCTGGGAGCGAGGATTGCGCCTTCATGACCGCGAGTTTCACGGAATCGACGCGGCTCATCTGGCCGGCGCCGACACCGAGAGTGTGGCGATCCCGGGCGAAAACGATGGCGTTCGATTTCACGTGCTTGCATACCTTCCAACCAAAGAGCAGGCCGCGCCATTCGGCTTCGCTGGGCGCGCGCTCGGTCACCACTTTGCATTCGTTGCGGTTCACGTTGCGACGGTCGGCTTGCTGGACCAGCACGCCCACCGGAAATCGGCTTGAGCACCAGATCGGCCGATTCCGTGCGCGCACCGATTTCCAGCAGCCGCAAATTCTTTTTCGACGACAATTTTTCCAGCGCGCCGGCGTCGTAAGCTCGGCGCTACGATGCATTCCGCGAAAAGCTTGGCCACTTCTTCGGCCGGTGGCTGCGTCGAGCGGACGATTGAAGGCGAGTACGCCGCCGAACGCGGAGACGGGATCGCAGGCCAGCGCATTTTTGTAAGCCGTGGCGAGGTTCCCGTCTTCGGCGACGCCGGCCGGATTGTTGTGTTTAATGATCGCGACGGCGGGCTCGTGGAATTCCTGAACCAATTCCCAGGCGGCGTCGAGGTCCACCAGATTGTTGTAGGAAAGCTCTTTGCCCTGCAATTGTTTGGCGCCGGCCAAGCCTTCGCCCGGTTTCCCCGGGAAAACGTAGAGCGCGGCTTGCTGGTGCGGATTTTCGCCGTAACGCATTTGCTGGCGGCGTTCGAGCGGGAAATGCAGACGCAGCGGAAGAAGCGGGGCGTCGATCATGCGGACAGTTTTGCGATCGTCGTCCGCAATCGCGAGGCGTTCCAGCGACGTGGCGATTTCACCGTCATATTGCGCGGTGCGAGCGAAGGCCTTTCGCGCCAGATCGAGACGCGTCTTCGCGCTTAGCTCGCGGCTGCCTTCGATTTCTTCGGCGACCCCGGCGTAATCGGCGGGATCGGTGATTACCGCCACGCTTTCGAAATTCTTGGCGGCGGAGCGCACCATCGCGGGGCCGCCGATGTCGATATTTTCAATCAGTTCTTCGGGGGTGACGCCGGGCTTGCGTGCGGTAGCCGAGAATGGATAGAGATTTACCACCACCATATCGATGGCGGCAATGCCGTGCTCGGCGACCTGCTTCAAATCCTCGGCCCAGCCGCGGCGATGCAAAATTCCCCCATGGACTTTGGGATGCAGCGTTTTCACCCGTCCCCCCAGCATTTCCGGCCAGCCGGTCATCTCCGAAACGTCGCGCACCGGGAGCCCCGCATCGCGCAGCAGACGCGCGGTGCCGCCGGTGGAGACAATTTCGATGTGCAGAGCGGCTAGGCGTCTTGCAAAGTCGAGCAAGCCGGTTTTATCGAAGACACTGATCAACGCACGTTGAATAGGCACAGCTTCGATCTCCTGGGTGTGGGCCACAAGTCTAAGCTGGGCCAACAAATTTCGGAAGAGGGGATTGATTCGACAAACTTTCTCGCGGATCGCAACCGTTCTTCCATTTCATTGACGCCGCCCGGAAAGGTACAGCAGGTTTGCCCTGCGGAATCGCACCGGCGTCCGGCTGGGGATATGGGGGAGGAGACGCCAACGAATTCGCCAAGGAAATCGACGCCGGCTGCGGGTTCCCTGGGGTACCGGCCGCCGAAAACCGATCCAGTGTCGTCATCAGAAAATCCGAGCGGGCCCTCGGAGTGGTAGGAACACCTCCGGCAGGGCCAGAAAATCGGCCAGTTCATATACGGCAGACTCCCGATTCGCAAAAGGGGTCCGAGAAATGAAGCTGCTTACAAAGTTCAATCTGATCTTGCTGGTGTTATTCGGAGCCGGCGGGCGCTTCTGGGAGCGACGAAAAATGCGAACTCGGGGTTAGGGGGCGACGCGGGCTTTTAGCTTGACCCGGCCGTTGTCGAGGCTGACGGAATATTCGATCTCGCGGACGCCGTTCTTTTTCAGTTCATCGGTGCGCTGGCGTACCAAGCGTTCGAATGCGGCGAAGCTTGGTGGGCCGGCTTGATCGCCGACCTCCTGGCGGAGAACTACGAGTTGCTGATACAGCGCCTGAACTTTTTCGCCTTCGCGGTCGGGGTCGCCCACGGATATCGAGAAAGACGTGAGTGGCGGTGCGGCCGGCGACAGCCGCCGGCTCGGTGGCCGGGACCCGCTCTTGGCTGGCGAGCCGCTGTTCGACCACCGCGCGAGCGGCGGCGCCGAAGTGCCGGCGCTGCTCACCGGATTCCTTGCGCTGCGTGCGCTTTTTCCAGACCTCCATGTATTTTACATAGGTCTGAGTGATGTTGGTCAGACGAAAGCGCTGGCTCACATTATATTGCGCGATCCGCGCGGTGAATTTTTCGATCTTGTCGTCGACTAACCACTGGGTTTCGGCGGGGATGCGGCGGCGGCCGCCCGCATAGTATTGCTCGTATTCTGCGCGCAAGCGGCGAATGTCCGCTTCGAGCTGCGTCAGATCGTTGTCGACCGCAGTGTTAACCGCCATAGTTTCTTCGAAGTTTCCCAGTCTCAGAGTAGGTTGGTTCGGCAAGGCGAGTCAACCGCGGCGGGCTGGAAGGTTGCGGAAAACTACACCGCGCGTTGAACGCGGGTCATCCGTATGGTGAAATAGCGGGCGGTGCGACCCCCACAAAAGCTCCGAAGCGCGACCCCGCCCCACTGGGGGCGCCGCGAGGCGTCGACCCAAGACTGTACCCGCCTTGCCGACGGCGGCGAACGCGTTGTCACGGCGTCAAATTCCCTCCGTCGACGAACTGCTTTTGCGTCCCGAGCTGCGAGAGATGGCCAACCGTGCGGGGCGCGCCTGGGTCACCGATACTACCCGCGCGTCTTGGCGGAATTGCGAAAAAAACTGGCGGCATCCCCGGCGGGGAAGTGGTCGCCGTGAAGCGTGCCGGAGATTGCGCAGAGAATTGTCTTCGAAGTCGAGCGAGGGCTATGACCATCGCTGGCGCCGGTGATCAACGCGACGGGCGTGGTGCTGCATACGAACTTGGGACGGGCTCCGCTATCGATGCAGGCGGTCGAGCACCTGCGAGAAGCCGCGACGCGCTATTCGAATCTCGAATACGACCTGCCGAGCGGCAAGCGTGGGAAGCGCGACGTGCACACTTCGGCGATGCTGGCCAAGCTGGCCGGCGCCGAAGCCGCCATCGTGGTCAACAATAACGCCGCCGGGATTTTCCTGGTTCTGAATACGCTGGCCAAGGGCGCGGAAGTGATCGTCTCGCGGGGCGAGCTGATTGAAATCGGGGACGGGTTTCGGATTCCTGATATTCTGGCCGAGAGCGGCGCGATTCTGAGGGAAGTGGGCACCACCAACCGCACCCGCATCGGCGATTACCAACGCGCGATCAACGAGCGGACGCGATTGTTGCTGCGCGTGCACCGCTCGAATTTTCGGATCAGCGGGTTCACGGAACAGGCTTCGCTCGAAAGTTTGGCGGCTCTCGGACGAAAATTCCGGATTCCAGTGCTGGACGATCTGGGTTCGGGGTGTCTGGTGGACCTGACCGCCAGCGGCGTGGCCGAGCCGTGGTGCGCGCGAGTCTCGAGCGGGAGCATCGATCGTTGCGTTCAGCGGAGACAAGCTGCTGGGTGGACCGCAAGCGGGAATCATTGCCGGGAAGAAAAAGTTGATCGAGCGGATGCGCGACAATCCGATGTTCCGCGCGCTGCGCGTAGATAAACTGACCATCGGGGTGCTGGAAGTGACGCTCCGCGCCTACATGCGCGGGCAGTGGGACGAAATTCCGGCGCTGCGAATGATTCGATTGCGTGCGGAGGAAATCGGCGCGCGTGCGGCGGCGTTCGTCGAGCGCTTGCGCAGCGGCGGTTTGGCGCCAGGAACGCAGATCGGGGTTCGCGATGGAGTGTCGCTGATCGGCGGCGGCTCAACGCCCGACCAAAAATTACCGACGCGATTGATCGCCGTGAGGCCGGGAGCGGGAGCGGCAGGCGCTCTGCCGCGGAACTGGAAGCGAGGTTGCGGCGTCCTGCGAGCGGAACTCCGGTGATCGCTCGGGTGGAACGCGGCGCGCTGTTATTGGATTTGCGCACGGTGTTTCCGGAGGAAGAGGCGCAGCTTGGCGCTGCCGTAGCGGCGGCGCTGCGATGAAGTGTTTTACAAGCCGATTGATGGCGCTGGCCACGTAGGCGGCGCCGAATCCGTTGTCGATGTTCACCACGGTGACGTTCGAGGCGCAGCTATTCAGCATGGAGAGCAGCGCGGCCACGCCGCCGAAGCTGGCGCCGTAGCCGATGCTGGTGGGGACGGCGATCACCGGCACGCCCACCAGTCCCGCCACCACGCTCGGCAGCGCGCCTTCCATGCCCGCGACGCAAATCACGACCCGCGCCTCGGTCAGTTTCGGGCGGTGGTGAATCAAGCGGTGCAGAGCCGGCAACCCCCACGTCGTAAAGGGCTTCGGCGCGATTACCCAGCATTTCGGCGGTGATCAGCGCTTCTTCCGCCACCGGGATGTCGCTGGTCCCGGCGGTGATCACCAGGATCAGGCCTTTGCCCAGGATGTTCTGGTTGCGGCGAATGGTGATGGTTCCGGAGAGCGGGAAGAACTGGGTG
>CAVRXT010000010.1:0-200393 GCA_963725285.1 uncultured Acidobacteriota bacterium
ACCGCCAGAACGTGGCGGTGAAAGGCAAATCGTGATACATAGTCAAGTACTCCGCGGTTGGGACACTCTACGGCAGACATCCTCGGGAACCTTGATCAAGTGATCAGGCTCTCCGAGGGGAATTTTTTGGCACCAGCCTCAGCGAAGTTGCTCAGGACTCGCCGATTTCAACATCGAGTACCTTGGCTACGCACAGTACAGGATCGAGGCGAGTGAGTATTGGTCGGTCCTCTGGTCAAACCGATGGTTTTCTGGGATCAACCGCTGACGTTCGAGATCGGCCCGCTCTTTCGGTTTCTGCTCCGGAGCCAAATATGCCGAAGCGGTCTGCTGGCCTTTGTCAATGGGGGCGGCTGCGTCCCGGTCGAGGAGTTTAAACGAGCCATCTCCGGGGATCAGGATTGTGTCCGGCGACAGGCATCCGTAATGATCAAAAATAACGTATTGCTTTTGCAGCGAGGTGACGATGTTCGTCGCGATCCTTCGCACCTCATCGAAACTAAACGTCTCACCTCGCGCGAAAGCGTCGGTTCATCTCGCGGCGGAGGTTATACTCGGGCGAATTCTCGGACACCGGGTTACCGGGCTTTGCTTCGTTAAACTCTGCCCCAGGAGGACCCTCTTTGAGATCAGCGTTCCCCGTCCATCGGCTCGCATCCAGGTGGAGAATCATTGGAGGCTGTCGGTCCTGGACGACGACAGGTGGACTTACAGGGACATCCATGGGCGCCTGGGAACTCGTCGCAGAAACATTCGCCCAAATATTTAAATAGTGAATTATTCTCGTCAATTCGTCGATTCGATCCGCCTTGATCTTGTGTCGGGTTGCGTCTTCCGATGGATGCTCCTCGCTCAATAAGCGAATAATCTCGGCCTGGATTACCGCGATTGCAACCAACGATTCCCGGGAGTATGCGGGGCTTCTGAAGCCTCGGACCGTGGCAAATTTGATGGCATCATCTATGTTCATAATAATTTTGGCATGAAATATCGATGAGCGGAAACCACGAGCGAGAGGTCCAAATCTATCCCGAAGAACTGGCTCGGCTGGCGGCCACTCAACGAGATTTCTTCGTCAAAAATAGAATGTCGCGAGGTATCTCATTGTACAAGGATTTACCAATGGGACAATTGGCCATGATAAATACGCCCTCTCCTGGTAGCTTCTCAATAAAACCCGGCGAAATGAATGAACCGTTGGTAGATTCTGGCTATGACATGGAACTTGCCAATGATACCCGAAGCAGACGACTCAACTCTCGTGCAACAACTGCTGGAGATCATTCGCACCGAGCATGAGGGTATCCAGCAACTCGAGGACGCGATCGCTCGGCTCGGGGGGCAGGAAACTCGGTGGCATGGACCTTCCAGACACCCAGAATTCGGACCGTCGGTATTCATGCAGGACGAAGTTCAAAAACTGGGTGTCTGCTTGTTCCACCACCGAGCTGTTCAGAGGGTCACGGCCTGATGAAGCTGAACCCTTTGAGATCCCCCCACGGACTCGGCGAGCCCTCAGAGTTTGAGCTTCCCGCGGGCGATGAGGACCGGATAGCCATCGACATATCCGCATCATTTATCGAGATCTCGCCCTCGAGGGTCTTTCCGCGTCTCGCTAGATTGGACTTTTCGATATTATTGACCAGTCTCTCGTCGGATACTTCCATTGCTTCAGCCTTGTAGTTCGCTTCCGCAGCCGTCAAGTCGCTTTGTTCCCTCAAAGCCGAGTTTCGCTGTTTGTTGTAGCTATTTAGAAGATTATCATATCGATTAATTTCTGATTGTCTATATCGCAGGAAACGATTGAATTCTGTATAGTGGGTGCACTGCGACATCGGATTTCCGTCCGGGCACCGGAAAACGAGGCCATCAATTCTTCGCTTCATGGCCGCCAACGACGCTTTTCGTCCCTCTAGATACTGAGGCCACTGCAAGATAGCCTTGGTCCGTCTATCGAGTTCGGCACGTTGCCTCGCGAGCGCAGCTTCACGAGAAGCGATAGCGCTATCTTCGCTTTGCGAGGCGGGCGCCTTCCGCTTCGAGCGCTCGTTCACTGGCTTTCAAGCTTTTGGCTCTTGCTTTCAGTTCCGCAAGTTTCGCATCCAGAGCAAGTTGCGCCGGTGTCACTGGAGGCTTCGCGATAGGCGGCGCAACGGGCTTGGTTATCCAGGGGGCTGATGGACTGTGCACGAGCGGGCGCGGGTCGAAGGACCGTTTCATGATTTCGTCAACGTCGCGGAATGTATCGTCTGCAGGTTTCGTTTTTCCGTCGGATTCGAGTTCATCTCTACGTTGGACTGAATAGTTATATCCAAGAAGAAACATGCGCTTATTCAATCGGCTGGCGTACGCATCGGCTTCGGACTCGCCGTTGAAGTCCGCGATAATCGTATCGCGGCGACCAAGCACATCGCCCAATGTACCGCGTGTGACGACGAAGGGCTTGTAGCCAGAGTCCTCAGGCGACGGCTGTGGCAGTTGACCGAAACTTTGCGCGTTCAAGATGAAAATGACGCCAATCGTGGCGATCTTGAGAAACCAGAGTCGATTCATGGCTTTGCTGCTCCTTTGGAGATTCTCGACCGTCGTGGCTCCGAGTACGGGCTTGGGGTCAGATCTGCTGGTGTCGGAGGTGCTGCTGATGTTGCCACGCGAGCATCTGCTGGTGCTGGAGGTACTGCTGGTGTTGTCGCCACGTCTGCTGTGCAACCGCGGGCCGCGTTGTGAGGCCGATCGCAAGCGACGTGGTGAATGCAAAGGAAATCCAATGGGGCTTCATGAACATGATGCACCTCTAAGTAAGTGTTGGGTAATCGAGTCCCGTGATACGAGCCGTGTGTCATCCCCCTATTCCTTCTCGGGCGTAAACCGCGCCGAACGGCGGTCCAGGATTCTCGCAGTGTGTGAGCCGTTCACGCTTTTCCTCCACCACGGCCGATTGCACCTTTGATTCGGCCATCATGAGTGTGCTAGTCTGCATGGAGCGCCATGGCGCCGAGCGCTTCCCAACGTCTCACGTGCGCTGCGAAAATCGTCGGCTCCATGGTGATGAGCGAGACTGGTCGCGAACGACGGACAAAAAAAGACGGGTGCTAACTGTCTTTTGGAGACCAACAACAATTAATCTCATCGCAAGGCGGTGCCTAACCTTTTGCAGGCAGAGTAGTTAGTAACTGCGAGACCTTCTCAGATGAGTCAATCACCGTGGCGCAGGACAACCAAACCACCGACATTCAGGCATGCCTAGACCGGCTCCGCCAGGGGGATGACTCGGCATACTGGCGCTGCTCGAATGCGCCTGCGAGCGTCTGACGCGGCTCGCGCGAAAGATGCTGAGGGGCTTTCCCCACGTGCACCGTTGGGAAGAGACAGACGATGTCGTTCAGAATGCGCTCGTGAGGCTACGGCGTGCCGTCGAAACCGATCCGCCGGAGTCGGTCAGGAGCTTCGTCAATCTTGCGGCCGTGCAAATCCGTCGCGAACTGATCGATTTGGCGAGGCACTATTATGGGCCAAACGGAATGGCTGCGCGACCAGGAAAGTCAGTTGGTGATGAACGGCTTGCGCAGAATCGCCAATCGAGCAAGCGGCCGCCCCCGACACCAATGATCCCGCGCATTTCGAGGCATGGACCCGGTTTCATCGTGGAGTCGAATTGTTGAACGAAGAGGACCGCGAAGTCTTCGGTCTACTCTGGTATCAGGGCCTCACTCAATGCGAGGCGGCCGAGGTCTTGGGGATGTCGGAGAAGACCGTTAACCGTCGCTGGGTGGCGGCCGGATGCGACTTGGTATGGCGCTGGGAGGCCAGCTCCCGTTTTGAATAATCCGCCGCTGAAATCGGGTGTGGACATGGCGACATCGGACATCGAGGACCGGTTGCTCGATCTACTCGTGCGATGGGAGTTGCTTCGCTGCCAAGGCACCGAGGTGACAGCGGAGGAGCTTTGCTCGGACTGTCCGGAGCTTCGCGGCGAGCTCGAGGCCAGGATCGAAGCGCTCGTGCGCGATCGAACCCGTGCTAGAGGCCGTGGAGGCGGCGCTCTCCCTCGACCCACGGGGACCCTCGATCCGAAGGTGACGAGGATCGCGAGATCCCCGAATTCATGAGGGCTTCAGCCACTTACCGGCCTCAGCGACGTCACGCGCGCGGCGGAGTCGGAGAGGTGCTGGCGGCCCGGCAAGAAGAGCTAGGCCGGATGGTGGCGATCAAGCGGATCCGGCCGGAGCGACTCCACCATGCCGCACGCAAGCGATTTCTGCGCGAGGCCGAGATTACCGCGGTGCTCCAACACCCCGGGGTCGTCCCGATTTACGCGCTGGGGCAAGATGACGCCGGGCCGTTTTACACGATGCCCTTAATCGAGGGGCAGACGCTCCAACAGGCGATTGGCGCGTTTCACGGCGATCAATCGCTCACTCGCGGTTCGGGGCAGCGAAGCTTGCGGTTCCGCGAGCTCCTCCGGAAGCTTACAACGGTCTGCGACACCGTTGCTTATGCGCACGACCAAGGGGTAGTACACCGCGACCTCAAGCCATCGAACATCATGCTGGGCCGTTACGGTGAGACGTTAGTGATGGACTGGGGCCTGGCCAAACATTTCGAGGCGGAGAACCCTGCTGGCGAGCACGAAGTGGAAGCACCCTCGCCGAGCGATTGGTCGGAGGGCTTGACGGCCACCGGCGCCGTGATGGGCACGCCCCAGTACATGAGCCCGGAGCAGGCACGCGGGTTGCCCGCCGGGCCTGCCAGCGACGTATTCAACCTCGGTCTGATCCTGTACGCGGTCCTGAGCGGTACGCCTGCCTTTGAGGCCGCGAGTCTAAGAGGCCCCGACCCCCGAAGGCGGTACGCGACGCGACCGTCCGGCCGCCGCGTGAACGCGACCCCGAGCTGCCCAAAGCGCTCGACGCGATTTGCCTTAAAGCTCTGGCGGTCAACCCGGAGGACCGATACGACTCGGCACGCGATCTGGGAAAAGACCTGGAAAATTGGATGGCCGACGAGCCCGTCACGGCCTGGCAAGAACCATTTTTGTCCCGCCTGGGACGGTTGATTCGGAGGCGCCGGACACTGGTTGTGACGCTGCGGCGGTGTTAGTGTTCGGGATGGTCGCGATTGTGGGCTTCATGATCGTCTTAACCGGGATGAATCGGGTGCTTCGAGTGTCTTATATCGCCGAGGCCGAGCAGCGCCGCGCCGCGCAATTAAACTCTGCCAAGGTGCTCTTAACTCAGAGTGTGGCTGCTTGCGAATCAGGCGAAATCACCCGCGGGATGCTGTGGCTGGCGCGAGCTCTCGAGGTCACGCCGCCTGAAGACCGCGGAACACTGGGCAGCACAATCCGTGCAAACCTGGCCGGCGTTACGCAGCAACTCCGGCCGCTCAGGGCTTTCCTCGCTCATCCAGAGGCAACGACGGCGGAGCCTGATTGGGTGGTTTGCTCCGCGGCGTTCAGCCCAGACGGAGCGACGATTCTTACGGGCGGCACCAACGGGACCGCCCAATTCTGGAATGCCGTTGACGGGAAACCGATCGGACGGCCCCTGGAGCATCCGGGTTCGGTTCAAGCCGTTGCGTTCAGCCGCGTCGGCCGGCTTGCCGTGACTGGAAGCAAAGATGCGGCCCGCCTCTGGAACGCAGCCACGGCAGAACCCCGCGGTACGCCGATCCCGCAACCGTCATCGGTCCTGGCAGCGGCCTTCGCCTCCGACGGTACTTGCTTTGTGACAGTTGGGGCGGATCGCAACATCCGGCGCTGGGATACAGAAACAGCCAAATTGCTGAGCATTATTCCAATTCGAAAAGGGTTGGAATTGAACAGAGCGGCTTTCGGTGGGGATACAGAGTTTCTGCTCACCAGCGACTCGGACAATGCAGTCAGCGTCTGGAGCGTGGCGACGGGCCGCCAAATCGGCGAGTCCATCCGGCATGAATACCAGGTGACCGCGCTCGGCTTCAGCCCGGACGGGCGGAAGTTGGTAACCGGTGACCTTTCTGGAACAGCCCGGATTTGGGGTGCTATCGGCTCTAAGCAAATCGTGCTTCCGAATGAAGCACCTCGGTACGATATGGTCCGTCGGTTTCAGTCCTGACGGCCGAAGTTCTAACTGGGGCGGACGACCGTACGGCCCGGCTCTGGAACGCGTCGACAGGCGAGCTCTTGGAAGCTCCTCTGGAACTCCAGGCGACGGTTGGGGCCGTCGGCTACAACACGAATGGGGCAATTGTCATCGCGGGCCAGTATGGACTGATCCGGCTGTATGGGCCTCCGGAAAATCACGCCGCCGTCCGCACCTTCACGCACGGAACAGACTGGGTCGCGGCTGTTGCCTTCACCCCGGACGGCAAAATAATTCTAACCGCGGGCGGCAACCCAAACCCTATTGCGCGCTCCAGGGGTTCGTTCGGTTGTGGGACAGGTTCACTGGCCAAGCTCTGGGAGACCCGGTCCCGTACGACCACCCCGTCCTCGCTGTGGCCTTCAATCCCGACGGTACGAAGGTGCTGACGGGATGCGGTTATCCATACCGGAATATCGGGGGCGCCTACCTGCGAAGCCTCGATCCCGGCGATAGTTCAATTATTAAATTTAAACATGATTATAATCCAGTGTGGTCCGTCGCGTTCAGCCCGGGACGGCCGGACCGTGGCGACTGCGGGCTTCGATCCGAAAAGCCATGAGGGAGACGCCAAACTCTGGGCAGTCGACGCTGGCCGTTGCCTTCAGGTGATCAGGCATCCCCGAGGAGGTGTCTTGGCGGTGGCGTTTAGCCCGGATGGCAAGACCGTTCTGACCGGAGGCTTTGACTGCACGACACGATTCTGGGAGGTCTCAACCGGGCAACCCTTGGGACCAACTTGAAGAACAACAAGGAGGTGTTTGGCGTAGCCTTCAGCCCGGACGGTCGGACCGTCCTGACGGGAAGCATGGACGGGACGACTCGCCTGTGGGATCGGGCCACCGGTGCCCAACGCGGGAAGGTCCGCCAACACGAAGGCTGGGTGAGGGCTTTGGCGTTTAGTCCCGACGGCAAAGCCATTTTGACGGGAGGAATGGACAATCGAGCGAGGTTATGGCAGCTCACGTCGGGCGAAGCAGTCACGGGACTTCAGTTTGGCCCACCGGTCCAGCATGACCACTGGGTTCTCGCCGGGGCTTTCAGTCCGGATGGCGGCTCTATCCTGACGGGGAGTAGCGACACGACCGCTCGTGTTGGGAATTGCCGCGCCCCGTCGAGGGAGATGGGCGAGGTACGGTTACACTTTCGGGTCCAGGTCATCACAGGGATGACACTTGACGACGGTGATGTGGTCCGGAGCCTAGGGGTTGATGAGTGGAACCGCTGTCGCGATCTCTTAAAGACCACCGACCTGCGTCGCAGTCCTGCGTTTTAAAGTATCTGATTCACGTTCAGTCAGGGCCGCGAATTCAGAGCCGGGTGCGGCTGTCTATCGGTGCGCTGGAATTTTTGACGATTCCTCCGCAGCCCCGTAGGAACAGGTTGGTGCTAAGAAACGACATCATCCGGACCAAGGTGGGAACCCTCGCGACTTTCTGCGAATCAAGGACGCCTATGGTTGGGCACTGGCCGCTTGGCGTCGAGTTGCGTAGCGAGGGGCTCTGCGGATATTGCGATACCGCAGAAAGTACCATGTGCGTTTCTTACGAACTGGATTAAGGCAACATGCATTCTTCACCGTTGAGAAGTCCGCACCAAGGTCATGATCGCGTCCCTGACGGAAGGCGTCAGGCGGTGCCAGCTTGCGACCAGCTCGCGGAGTGCCTCGTCCTCCCGGCCATGTTCCGGCCAGCCACCAGGCCATGTCGTAACCACATGTGGGACAAATGTGTTGCGGAAATTGGGACGCGGGTGCAATTCCCGCCGCCTCGACTTCTTACGCGAACCGCCAGCTCCTAACTGGCGGTGACCCTCCCCGCTGAATGCACCTTTGAGCCCCCCCGACATCGCGTCGGCGGCCATGATGCGCTGCCGCCCCACCTAGATAGTCAGGTGTCAACCGGCTGGCCGATTTGGGAACAAAATGGGAACAGGATTGGCAATATCAGCCCAATGCGGCTACAATGTACGTGCGTCAGGGCAGTATCGTAACTGCCTTGCAATCAAAGCCTTTAAGTATCACCGCAACGTGTTTCCAATACCACGAGTATGGCAGACGTACCGGACTCAAAATCCGGTGGTGCGCGGGTGAAGAGTTCGCGAAGAGTATGCCGACGTTTCGGCGCACACAAGCCGTCACCACCTACCGCAAGAACGGCAGTACCGTCGAGCACGCTTAGCGGATCGCCAACTACGAGTCACCGAAAACGACCAAGCTCTACGACCGCACCAGCGACAAATTCGACCTCGACGAGATCAGGCGATCAGGATTTGAGAGAGGCCCTGCCGTTCTCGACGAGCCCACTTCGAAATGACCGTGAACGATTCAGCTTCGCGTGCCGTGCGACGCATCGATCGATCAGACCAGGGCGCTCCGACTTACCACGGAGTTCGCCGGTTGGCATCGGCGTGAATATGCCTCACCCCGCCGGTACCTATCGGTGCCGCCGTCCTCGGTTCCTGGGAAAACCAGGTACGGTCGGCGAGGCAAGCTGCCATGTCGGCAGTTGCGTCGCTCGTCGCGGCCGCTCAAGCGATGCCGGCGTCCACGTCATCGAGGTCGCGCCGGCACCGCCATTGAGGAAGTCCTCAACGGTCAACCTAAACAGCGCGAGTTGCTCCGCGGAATGTTAGCCCTGGAAGAAGCCAAGTGCCCGGCCTATAATCGAAGCACTTATCGGCTTAATCTCAATACCGTTTAACGAAGCATAACCACCGTCTCCATAAAGGTTTTCTTCAGAGCGGGAGGACGGCGATGGATGGGACGCTTTTTCTTCCATTTCGACATTTTTCTCTTGATCACCCTTGGATTGATCCGGTTGCGTCGTACCTCGTCATCGGTTCTCTCTCGTTGAATCTCCCACAACAGACCGCGATACCATTCGTCGAACGATTGGGGCGTGGAGCTGTTACACTCGGGCAACCGGCACTTGAGGATTTGGAAGCACCCCAGGAACGAGAGTCGATCGGGGTCGAGACCTACCGTCTTGGCCGCCTCGAACATGAGCGCCCGCACCACGAAATGACCCAGCGACAGCGCATAAATCTCCTGGATTACACCCGCGGGGGTCTCGCTCCGCAGTTGTGCCGGTTTGGTCGCACGCCGTGGGTCGTGATGAGTCTTGTGCTCGTCAAACACCAACTCCTGCTCCCATCGCTCATGGTAAAGAGGAATCAGTTCCATCGCAGGATAGAGTTCTTCATCAAAGAGATTTGTGATCAGAACATGCTCTTCACCGTGACCGACGCGTTGGGGGTCGTCCAACGTGTAGCGGATCACCCGGACCACGATCCCGTCGCGATCCTTCTGGCGGTGGTAGGGCGACTGATAGATTTTGGCCAGATAGGAGCCATCAGCCAGGTTCCGAATCGGTTTGAGGATCAACCGGCTGACTACCCGCGCCAGCAGCTTCACGTCGCGCGACGTCAGTTCTTTCCACAATTTATAGCTGAAAAAGTTGCGGTCCCACAGCAGGAGCATCTCGGGAGTCAGATGGCGGAGCAAGCCCGCGACCATGGGCTGCTCACCATGGGAACAGGGCCGCACCACGAAGCCGACCTCGATGTGGGTACCCAGTTCGACCAAGCTCAGTTTAATCACCTGCGGAAACGCCCCGTCGCCCCGTTCCCCGGCCGACGGGCGGCCGAAAGCGGCGTCGTTGGCCTCGGAGTCGGGGACGTCGAGGACCACGCCATCAATGCCCATCAGCCGGAATCCTCGGTAGAATCCCCCTGGCGTGTCAGGTTCGGCCAGGGGACGAACGATCTGCTCGAACAGATGCCGTACTGGTGCGATGCCCAGACGTCGCCGGGCCACGCAAAGGCTCGAGCGATGGGGGGTCTCCTCGCCGACACGGAGACGGCTGCGAATGCTTGAAGACCTGGCGGATTGGCAGGTCAGTCAACACCCCCATGGCCAGGACCACCCTGAGGATGACTTCGTGGGTCAATATACAGGCTCTTTGATTGATTCGACCAGTGACGCGAAGGGCTTGGAAAACGGCCTCGCTTGGGATAAGCTTTTCGAGTCCCGCCAGTCGGTCACACACCCGGCCTGCTTCGTCAGCCGGCAACGTACATCGTCCTTGATGCATGCGAGTCGCAGCCTCCTTGTTACTTCGGTCCTCAACAAACCTAAATGTAACAAGAGGCTGGGACTTGCGCCTATTTCAACGGTATTGCCCCTAACCCCCCCTTCGCAAGGGGAAAGTTATGCCGCACGCTCCGGCTCTTTCCAGGAGGGAACGGTGGCCGGGGCACGCGTCACCACCCCCCCTGGCCCCCCCTTAGCAAGGGGGGGAAAGGCCTCCGCCAAATTCCTCTGGCAAATACCTACAACAGTCGGTAATATTGCCGACAGCGGTAGGTAATTCGCACGAGAGGAGGACCGAGACGATGAGCAAGCCGGGCCCGTTGCCGCCTCTTTCGCAGGCGCAACTGGAGATTATGAACGTTGTCTGGGAGCGCGGTGACGTGACTGTCGCCGACGTTTGGAAGGCGCACCTGGATCACCGCAAGGTGGCCCGCAACACCATTCTGACGATGCTCACCCGCCTGGAAGAGAAGGGGTGGTTGAGGCGCGACGTCCAGGGGCACGCTCATCGCTACCGGGCGGCAGTGCCGCGTGAGGCGACGATGGGCGCGATGATCAAGGACCTGGTCGAGAGCGCGTTCGGCGGTTCGGCGAAGGGCCTCATGGTGGCCCTGCTCCAGGGCCGAGGTGTGTCCAAGGAGGAGGCCGCAAGCATACGCGAGCTGATCGACGAGGCCGAAGGAAGGAGGCGACGGTCATGAGTTTCATCCAGTGGTTCGATCCCGGCTCGCGAGCGCTGTGGCTGGCGCTCACCATCATCATCCAGGCCACCGTGGTCATCGTTGCCGCGGCGATTGTCGGCCGGACCATCTTACCGTGGCGACCGGCTGCGCGTCATCGCGTGTGGCTGTGCTCGCTCGCTTGTGCGCTCTTCGGGCCTGTCGTCGTCCTCTTCACCGAGTGCGCCGGAATAACGCTCCCGATCGTCCCGTGGGCAAGAGCGACCGCCGACGAGGCGCCAGTGGTACGGGCCGATTCCCCTGCCGAACCGGACGCGATCGCTGTCGCTGACGCCGACTGGGCGTCTCCCGCGACGACCTCGCCTGGCCGCCCAGTGCCGGTAAATGGTGACGGGTCGTGCTTTGCATCTGTTTTATCGGACGAAGAACCCATGGCCACCCCTCCCGGGCCAGAACCCGCGGGGACTCCGGTTGCTCTCGCGGAGCCAACACGACGTCGTCGGTCTCCGATCCCAGCTCCCGCGCCGAGCGCGAGCCTTCCCACGGGAAATGGACTTGTGGGGGCGCTGATGATCGCATGGGCGGCGGGCATCCTCATTGGCCTCTGTCGGCTGATCGTCGACTGGTATCGTCTCCGCCGTTTATGGACGTCCCTTCGGCCGTTCGATGCGGGCGCTCATGGCAGGGTACTCGCCGAAGTCCGCGTCGCGTTGGGAGAAATCGAGTTGCCGCCAATCGCCACGTCAACAGTGGTCGACATCCCGGCCGCCATGGGGCCGCTCGTGCCGAAAGTGGTTCTTCCCGAAGGGTTGGCCGCTATCCTCGACCCACGCGAGCTCCGCGACGTTCTCGTCCACGAGTGCGCCCACGTCCTGCGTCGCGATACGCTCGTCGACTTGTTACAGAGGCTCGCGGCGGTGTTCTACTGGCCGCACCCCCTGGTCCATCATATGAATGCGCAGCTCGCGCGTGCACGCGAGGAAGCCTGCGACGACTACGTGCTCCGCTGCGGTGATCCCTGCGGCTATGCACGCACGCTGTTGAAGCTGACCGAGCGCTGCCTGTCGGGCGGCACTGCGCACGCCGGCGTCGGCCTCATGAACGCTCACTGGACATTGCGAGCCCGGATCGCCGGGCTCCTGGACTCAAGGAGAACCGAAATGACCAGTCCGAATCGGCGCGCGGCCGGCGTGGCCGCTCTGACGTTGGTGATCATGTGCCTGGGCATAGCCGGGGTGCGTCCCGCAGGGCCGCGCGCGGCCGAGGCGCAGCCCTCGCCCGCGGTGACAGGTGCAATCTCGACATCACCCGAGCGAGTCATCAGGGGCGTTGTCATCGACGAGCGGGGGCAGCCCGTGCAACGAGCGACCGTCCGCGCGGCCTCGCGCATGGTCGCCCGTGAGCCGGCGAAGACGGCCGCGGATGGCAGTTTCACGCTCGTTGTCGCGGGCTTCATGCGTATTGAGGAAGACCTGATCGCCTCGGCCGGTGACGGTTCACTGCTTGGCATCGGGAAACATGTCGAGCCGCAGGGTTCCGGTCCGGCGGGGCCGGTGCGGATCATGCTCAAGCCGAGTCGGACCATCACCGTCCATGTCCGCGATACAACCGCCAAGCCCGTCGTCGGTGCCGCCGTTGAGGCGATCGGCTTCGACGCCCGCGTAGCCGCCACGACCGGCGCGAACGGCGACGCATCACTCCGAATCCCAGCCGACGCCAAGATGCAGTGGATCATTGGCTTGAAGTCTGGCGTCGGCTTCGACTACTTCGAGAACTATCACGCTCGCCCCGCCATCGACGTCGGGGCGCTGCCGGCGGATGTAATCCTCGTACTCGACGGGGCCCGGACCGCCCGGATCAAGGCCATTGACTCATTGGGCCGGCCCGTGCCCAAAGTCGAGTTCGCACCCTGGTACATCGGGAAGCCGGGCAAGATCGACCAGGCCAACATCAGCGGCGCCGAAGTTGTGCGGGCCGTCTCTGACGAGCACGGCATTGCCACTTTCGATTGGCTCCCGACCGCGGTCGATCCGGAGGTGCCCTTCGAGGTCTGGCCCGGTCATTACTCCTGCCCTGAAGCGCCACTGTATCATTCGGGTACTGGCACGCTGGATCTCGAAGCCCGTCTCCTAACCGATACACCGATCCGCGGCGTCGTCCGCCAGCCCGACGGCCAGCCCGCCGCGGGTATCCTGCTCCGGGCTGAGGGGCGCGGAGCGACGAACCGATTCTGCCGGGTGCAAACCCGCACGGCCAAGGACGGTTCTTACGTCCTGGAGGTCTATCCCAATCAGTCCTACATCGTCGCCGTCCTTGACGACCGTCACGCCGCCCGCAGCCATAGCGGCGTCGTCGTGCGCGAGGGACAGCCCATTCTGGGCCTCGACTTTTCGCTCGGCACGAGCACTCTTCTCCACGGCCTCGTGACGAAGGAACCCGACGCGACGCCCGCGGCCGGCGAGACGGTCACCTTGATCCAACACGGTGAGACGCTCCCCAAGAGTTTCAACTTCCTTCAGGGCGAAGGCCAGACGGAAGACCTGGTCAGGTCGGCGACGACCGACGCAATGGGTCGCTATCGCTTGCGCGTCGGGCCGGGCCGTTACGAGCTTTTGGCGCCGGACTACACCGGTAGGGAGGAGCTGACGATTGGTGCCGAAGGCGAATTCGTCCGCGATTTCCGGCTTGCCGCCTCGGCTCAGAGCCGGCCCCTCGGGGGACTGGCCATCGAAGAGACTCCGGCGGGTGATCGGGCGATCGCGGGAGCGATTGTGGAGGCATCGCCCGTCGGCCGCGGCGGGCGCGAAAGCCGGGCGGTCGCCGACGCTACGGGACGTTTTCGCCTCTCAATCAATCAAGGCCGAGACTGGGTGCTCTACGTGCGCAACCAAGCGGGCACGGTCGCCGGATTCACCGTCACCAATGCGACCGCCAGCAACGTGCGGGCCGTCGCGGGACCCGCATCGTGGATTCGCGGCCGGGTCGTCGACAGCCACCATCGGCCCTGTGCTGGACGACGCGTTCAGCTCCGGTTGGATACCAGCACGGATTACCGGGAATCCGGCCATTTCTTCGCCCACGCCGTGACCGACGCCAAAGGCCACTACGACTTCCGCGGCGTGGCCGTCGGCGCGAAAGCCGAAGTGATGGTCTCGCATAACGAGGACCCGCGGGCGACGGGCGGCCCAGTCGAGGTCGACCAGATCGGCGTGCGAAGCCCCGGCCCACTCGAGGTGCCGGACCTCGTCGTGCCGGCGGCTGGCGGCGAGCCGGCGCGGGCGAATCGGCCGGCGGCGAGCTTGCCCCAAGCCGGGCTCGACGCCATCGCGTCGCGGCCGGTCGCACCGACGCGGGCCGAGGTGGAGGCACTCGTTCGCACGATCGGCCGCGACCCGGTGACCCCGGACCTCGTCGATCGGGCCTGGCTCCTGACCCGTCCCCAATTCGCTTGGTCCGTGAACCTCGGCGAGGTCAGGACGTCTGATCGCCGACCCTGACTTCACGCGCCGCGTCGACGAGGCCGCCCGCGTCGTGCTCGGCCACCCCGCCGACACCCTGACCCTTCTGCATCGGGCAATGTCTTACCACGTCGGCTACGACGTGGAAGCCATGAAGCATTTCTTGACCGAACGAACCAAGGCCGTCGCGAAGCCCGTCGCCACGGTACAGGGAAGAGTCGTCGAGGCCGGCTCCGGGCGGCCAATCGGCGGGGCGATCGTCTATACGGGCGACGCCTTGGCTCGGTCCGACGCGACAGGCGCGTTCCGGTTGAAGCCGTTGAGTCCGCCACGCAAGGCGATGATCTGGGTCGAGGCGGACCGACTATGCGATGGCCGAGTACCCGGCCCTCGAAGGCGCAGGCGACCCGGTCAACGTGCGCGTCGAGCTGGTCAAGGACGTGCCGGCCATCGGCCGCGTGGTCGGCCCGGCGACAAGCCGATCTCGGGGGCGATCGTGCGTGCCTGGTTCAAGCACTTCGAGTTTAAGGTGCCGAGACCCGACCCGGTGCCTACGAGCGACTCCTACGGGTTCCCGCTCGAAGTGCGCACCAGCCGCAGACGGACAATTCGCCTTCCGCGGCCTGCCGCCTGGTCTCACGCTCAACTGGTACGAGGTCCGCCATCCGGAGTTTCAGACGTTCGAAGGCGGGCAGCCGCCCCTGAAGGGCGAAGAACCGAGCAAGCTCAAATTGGAACCGGGTTGCAAGGTCGCCGGCAGCGTCGTCGATGAACAGGGACGGCCGATCGCGAGTGCCTCGGTCACGCTACGCAAGCCCGGTAGCAGCGGGTATGAGTTCGAGACGCATACCACGGACGACGGCCGGTTCCGGCTCGGCGGCGTGAAGCCAGGCCGCTGGATGGTGGTGATTCAACCCGAACGGAATGCACCGGTGTTCGGGCCGGTGGTTGCGGCCCAGGATCGCCCGGTTGAGAACCAATACGTCGCGGGACCGTCATCGTATATCAGCGGTAAGGTGATCGGCCCTGACGGGAAGCCGGTCGCTCGTGCCGCCGTCGGCTGGGCTCGGCCGATCGACGAGCAGGGGGACGCAGTCGCGAGCTTGGAGCTGGGTCGGATGACGGACACCGCCGAAGACGGCACGTTTCGTCTCGGTCCCTTGTCTCAGGGCGAATTTCGCCTCACGAGCGTCGTCAGCGAGCCCCGCCGTCTCGGCCGGACGAAAGCACACGCGAACCAGACGAACGTCATCATTCGACTTGAACCGGACGCCACCAGAATTCGGCGCTAGCGGAGGCGATCCTGGCGTTAAGCCCGGGCATCCGGCGTGGGCGGGTCGGACAATCTCGCCCAGCCGCTGGATCAAGGGCGCCTGCCAGCGCTTCGGGGATGTCCCAGCGCTCGCGCACCGTTCGCCCTATTGCGCCGGCGGCATCTCCGCTTCCGGGTTCGGAACTCAGGCTCATCCGGCTGCCTCCCCGACCTGCTTGAGTCGTAACGACGGATGGCGCGGATCGGCCTCAGGCATGGCGAAGCACCGGTCGGCCAGCTCCCTGGCCTCTGGCGGCAAGCTCCGATAATGGAACCAGAACTCCGGGGTGGCGAAATGGTTCACGGGGGGAGCGGCGTGCACCGCCCGGCTTCGAACTCCACGTCGGCGCGACGACCGGCGGCGTTCAGGCGGCCGGCCAGATGTCGGCCTCAATTCGCCGGTCCCACTGCTCGGCGAGAAACTCCTCAAACCATTGCGAGAAGCGATCAAGCTCCTCGGCAGGGAGCCCGGCGACGGCGGATTGAAGTTCCTCAGCACTCATAGAATTGCAGCCTACTGTAACACGTCCTGCGATGGCAAGAGGATGCGAAGAAGGCCTCGGATCGCCACTCCGAGCCTCGCCCCAGCTACATGGCCCCGGACGGCGCCGGGCTACAATTACCCCATTTCCGACTCCAAGTCGCTAACGTACGCGCGGACGCGATGCGACGCCGCCGGTCATGATTTTCCCAGCACCAGGTCAACCACCCAGCACCCGCGCACGTGCTGCGTGGGCCACTGGCAGTGGTCCCAGAGGTCCCGACTCGGACAAGCGGGATCCTTTTTCAGCGCCCTCGCCAGCGCGGGCAGCTTTGCAAATTGTCCAGGGACGGCGAAGAGTGCCTCCAATGGCCCGGCGCGTATCTTGACGATCTCATCGATTTTCCGGGCCTCTGGGCGGCCAGGACGGGGTCTAACGACTTAATCTAAAAGCCTACTCTGGGAGGCTTTGATCCGCGCCTGTTCGCGACCTCTGCACGTCCTTTCTTCCCAAAACCGTTTACCATATCCGACCCCGCCGATCCCATCGCGTCCGAGTTTCCGTCCCGAATGATCCGGGGCCCGGCGGCACAAAACGGCGCACTGATCTCATGTCGCCGGAAGAACGCGGCGGCGCATCTCTGCCGCGGAGAGCCCGCCCTCCGTCTTGGCACGCGCTCGGGAGCGTTCGATCAGCGCGAGGAACTCAGGATTAGTGCTCAAGGCGGCCGTCTCCAGGTCGGTGTTGACAAGCGTCAGAATCACGGCGGTTGGAGCGCCATGTTCGGTGACGACCAAGGGCTCCGTGCGCACCTGTTGCAAGTACTCGGCCAAAGTGCCCGAGGCCTCGCCGATGTCGATGGTCTTCACAGTTTCATCTCCTTCCCGCCGATCCGAACCACATTGTGCTCCTTGATTCCAACAGCACGAATGTGCACGACGGTATCTTTAACTTCATATTGAACGTAGCGGTCCAGGTCCGTCAACGAGAAGGGAAGCAAGAACGCCCCTGCAGCCGCAAGCGATCATCATCGACGCCGACGAAGGAAGCACGACAGGCATTACGAATGCGCAATCCGTCCTCGCCCACATGAGCGTTGGCGAGCCGTCGCAGGTCATCACCGATCGGGAGCGGCTCCGCGACTTGGTGCGTGACCCCATCGATCAGTTTGAATGACGCACGTCAGCATCGCCGCTGATGCCATCGGCTTGGTCGTCGCCGGCGCCGATGGCCGGCAGCTCGGCGACGTGAGACGCGTCAGGGAGGGAAGTCTTTCTGCCCGGATTTGACCGCCTCGATGCCTCGACGAAAACCGTTTACCGGATTTGGCCCCCGTCGATCTGACTGCTCAACAACCGTTTACCGCATCTGAGCCCCCGACCCTGTTTGACAGTCCCGACACACTTCCGACAGCCGCTGGGTGCACTTGTCGCAAGTGAAATTAAAAAAAAACTTGCGTCAACTGGGCCCCGGGTGCAATTCCCGCCGCACATCGGCCTTTTGCTATCGCCCGCGTTTCCGGTCCCCGCGGTAGGCCCCATCAAGCTGGCCCCGGCCTGGATGCACCCTCACACGGGTGTTGACATTGTAAGAAAAATAGGCTATTTTTCCTTACATGATACATCGCCTGAGATCGCCGCAAAGCGTAGATTCCAAAATACTTTATTCCATTCGTGGTAAAGGGCGTGGTTCTGTCTTCGTTCCGGCAGATTTCCTCGACCTGGGCAGCCGCGAGGCGGTCGATGTTTCACTGCATCGACTCGCCCGCAAGGGCACGATTCGCCGCCTCGCGCGGGTGTGTACGACTTCCCCAAAGAACACCCAGCGCTGGGGCCGCTTCAACCGTCCGCCGAGGCCGTGGCCAAGGCGCTCGCGGGCCGCGACCGCACACGCCTACAGCCCGCCGGGGCTTACGCCGCGAACGTCCTGGGGCTCTCTGAGCAGGTGCCGGCCAAGGCGGTGTTCCTAACGGACGGGCCGAGCCGGACAGTGAAAATCGGACCAATGACCATCCAACTGCGGCAGACCACCGCGAAGAACATGGCGGCGGCAGGGCGGCTGAGCGGTCTTCTGATCCAAGCCCTTCGCGAGTTGGGCAAGGAACACGTGACCCCGGAGCGGCGCGAACACCTGAAGCGGACGCTCCCCGCCGAAAAACGCCGGGAACTCATCAAGGACATCAAGCTGGCCCCGGCCTGGATGCACCCGATCTTCCGCGAACTGGCCGAGGACGATTCGTGAAGGTCACAAAGCGACGCCGGACCGGTTCTCGCGCCATTACGCGGATACGGCGGCGCTGGCCAAGCACCCAACCGCGAGCAATGCCGTCCGCCAACATGAGCTTCGCGACCGAGTCGTCGAATGGAAGACTCGGTTTTTCGGCAGTTCGTGGGCGAACTATGACGATGCCAAACCCGGTACTTTTCGTCTTGTGCCTCCCGATTCGCGCCAGCCCGCGCTCCGCCGTGATTACCAAGCGATGAGGGATATGTACCTGACCGAACCCGCCAGTTTCGACGACATTCTCACGATCTTGGCTGACCTGGAGAATCGTATAAACCACGAGGGCGGATGAAGAGACATGTGGGAAACCTTCGTCAAGAGCAACGGTCCAGCGTGGTTAGGCGGCGTCGCCCCGCGTGGACATTGCGAATATATTCAAAGTCGCGACGGATCCATTGACGGTCGACCTCGTGCCCCACGGGCAGCGTTATAGGGGCCATAATGAGTGGCTGGCAACCAAGACGAGGACGAGCCGAGATCAACTGTCTCCGAGAGCAGACATGGCTGAAAACGATCTGATCGGGCGCCTCACGATTCATCCTAGGGCCAAAATAAAAGCCTACTCTGGGAAGGCTTTGATCCGCGCCTGTTCGCGACCTCTGCGATGTCAAATCGACCAGCCTGGGACTTTCACGCTTCGGCAGATGCTTTGCGGTCACCGCGGTACCCCCTCCCCAGACGATCCGCGCACTCATTGACACCGGCGCTGACCGAACCGCGATCCATCCGAAGGGGTTGGCCTCCGTCTCTTCATCTCCGGCGGGGACAATCTTGATCCGCCGACCAGGTTCCAGCATGTCCGGTCGTCGCGTTAATCTACACGATTAACGTCTCGCCTTTGGCGGGGCCTTAATTTCGCCAAGCATGGGCCCATGGGTCACAATTGAAGCGGCCGCCGTCGCTCCTGCCGATCCCGGTATTTTGGCCTTGATTGGTCGCGACATGCTCACGTGCTGCCGGTTCGTCATCCCAGGCCTGTTCGAGCGCCTGTTGCACCCCCAGATCGTACATGAGATCCGCGGCTGTTGGTGCTTGCATTCGCCCGTTCGCTCGACGGCGACTTCCGAAACCAGACGCGCTCCCGTTTAGCCTACCGAAAGGAGCAGTCAACTTCAAACGCTGGCCCGATCGCGGCCGAGTCCTGTTGTAGCGGCTGGAGAATCTCCAGGGCCTCGAATGCGATGAGCCTGGCACTTAACGACAACTCGAGTTTCCTGACTTAGACCACGGGCCGGGATCTGACTGACAGGAAAATGCGTACGCCGGACCATGGCCCAAGAGGTGATCGTGCAGACATCCGGGGGCGTCGGCATGGTCGGCAATCGCAGGCAAGCGATCATCATCATCGACGTCGACGAAGGAAGCACGACCGGCGTATGAACACGGAATCCGTCCTCGCGCACATGAGTGCTGGCGAGCCGTCGCAGGTCATCACCAATCGGGAGCAACTCCGCGACTTGGTGCGCGACGCCATCGATCAGTTTGAATGACGCACGTCATCATCGCCGCCGATGGCATCGGCCTGATCGTCGCCGGCGCCGATGGCCGGCAACTCGGCGACGTGTGGCGGGTCAGGGCGGGATGCCTTTCTGCCCGGATTTGACCGCCTCGACGACAACCGTTTACCGGATTTGGCCCCCTCGATCTGGCCCCCTCGACGCTGCGCGTCTGGGTCGATCTGCCGCCGGCCGTTCGTGCCCCGGCCGCCAGACACAGTGGCTCGTTGAGTGCCCGCGTCCCTGCGCCCGGCTTTCTCCCGATAGCGGTCCCCCGGAGGCCCTATTCCCGCCCGGTTGTCACCGAGTAGAATGGATGATTGGGACCGTGAGAAAGGGGAGATCTTCCGTGGAAGTTCCTGTCATCATCGAGCCGGTCACCGGCAACGGGTATCGCGCGACCGGGGCAGGCGGGCTTTCGGTCGGCCTGACCGCTGAAGGAGCGACGGCCGCGGAAGCCATCGACCGACTGGCCGATCAGGTTCGGATGCGCGTGAACGCCGGAGCGAAGTTGGCCGAGCTGAGCGTCGCCGCGAGCGCGGCCCCCTGGAAGCAAGATGCCGGATACCTGCACGACGATCCCCTGTATGAGCCTTGGCGTGAGGCGATGGAGGAATACCGTCGTCAGCTCGACGAAGACCCCGAGGCGCTATGAGCCTCTTCGTCCTCGATACGGACCATCCTGACCCTCTACTACCACGGCGACCCCATCGTGGTGCGGAGGGTAGACGCCCGCCCACCCACTGAGTTAGCGATTTCGGTCTTGACCGTCGATGAGCAACTCACGGGCTGGTACACGCTGACGCGGCAAGCCCGCCGACCGGAAGAGATCGCCCGAGCCTACGCACGTCTCGGCGAGGCCGTCGTGCGTTTGGCCCATTGGCGCATCCTCCCCTACACGGAATCGGCCATCGCGCGGGTCGCACAACTCAAGGCCCTCCGGCTCAACGTTCGTCTCATGGACCTGCGCATCGCCGCCGTCGCCTTGGAGAATCGGGCTGTGGTCGTCACCCGCAACCGGCGTGACTTCGGCCGCGTCCCCGGCTTGAGCGTCGAGGACTGGTCGGTCTGAGCCGCTTCTTCACATCAGGGCTTCGCGCTGTAAGCCTTTCGCGACTTCGCGTTGTCAGCCCAGAGCGAAAGGTTCACTGAGGAAATCCAAGCTGTCCTACGGCAAGCGTGGCAAGCGGAAACATAAGCACCGTGGCATATTCAGCATCCGCGACGATATCGTCTACGTCTTTTGTAGTCTGCCACACGGCCCGCGACGAGTTGGAGCCGTGACCGACCGTGCGATCGCTTCCCCGGGAAACAACATCGCCTGGCATCCGCCGCCCTGCAAGTTCCGATTGCATGCAACGGCTGCTTATTATCTTAGGCCACTGTCGGCGTCGACCGAGCGGGCGTTGCGACCGGAAACAAAGAACAACGCTTGAATCTGCGAAGCCACCTGGAAACAGAGAACAAAGCTTGACACCGCGAAACCACCTTGATACATGTTCGAGTACTCCGCGGTTGGACCCTCTATGGAGTACACCCGCCGGGAACCTTGATCAAGTGATCAGGCTCTCTGAGGGGACTTTTTTGGGCAGCCTCAGCGAAGTTGCTCAGGGCTTGCCGATTTCAACATCGATTACCTCGGCCACGCTCACTCACGGCGCGTGCGCTGCCTTTCCGTGCTTGCCACTCCGAATATCACAGTCAACGGAATCGCTTGCCCGCTGATCCTGCACATCGCAACGATCATATTCGCCATCTGACACCGGAAGAAGAAGTTCGTTTGACGGGACTGACGCCGCCCGTCTAAGGAGTTACCTTTCGTTTCGAGCGAAGTGATTTGACGATCTCAATGAGGATCGCGGACCGACTGGAGGCGAAACCCTGGCTCCCGGCGTATTTCACGCTGATCTTGTTTCTTCCAGAATGCAAACTTGACGCTTGAAAAGACGCCTTGCCACCGTTCAATTGGGCTGTATCCAGTGCAATCGAACCGTCGAAGAAGGTCATGTCGCCGATGGGCGTTCCGCTGGCGGCACCTTGGTTCTTGACGATGGCTGTCAACGTAACGTGACTCCCGGAATGAGATGATATTGGCGTCGCTTTCACTACTGTCTTCGTGATGTGAACCGAATGCGGCGTAGAAGGCGGCCGCGGTGGGGGAGGAGCAGGCGGCGGTGGAGGCTGCGGAGGAGGAGGCTGCGGAGGCGGTGGTGGTGGCTGCGAAGGCGGAGGCGGCGGTGGGGGAGGTGGTGGCGGCGGGACCAGATCGCCCAGGAGGAGTCGAGCATCACAACCCGTAATTGAAGCCGTTTCCGTTTGTTGGCTGGGCTACTCCAGCTACAATAAGTTTGCCGTCGGGTGTCAGGGCCAATGCGGTCGCATTCCCCGACGAGTTGGTCTGCGGATTGAACGTAATGCTTTGAATACCTGACGTCCCGAACGTCTTGTCGACAGATCCGTTCGGGTTCAGGCGAGCCAACTCGAAGTCGGTGTCAGGGTCGCCCAAAGAACCTGCCGCAATGATCTGACCGTTGGGTTGGACTACGACCGAATTGGCCTGCGGCTTAAACCCAAAGACCGAATTCGAGCTTGTTATCGAGACCTCGCCGGTTTGGTTGAATGACGTATCGATAGTTCCCGAAGCTGTCAAGCGAGCGACATCGAGACCGTCGGGCCCCCCAGTGTCGTCCGGGCCCCCGGCAATGACGATCGCCCCATCCGGTTGTATTCCTACTGCATTGACAGCGAAAATCAAGAACGTCGCGGTCTGCGACAGAACCTTTATTCCCCCGTTGCCGAACGTCGAGTCGGGACTGCCATTGGAATTTAGCCGGACGGCGACGATAGGAGGGGGACCGCCTGGACCGGCGGGCTCATTACCAGCGAGGATGATTTTACTGTCTGACTGAAGCGTCATGGCTGGCGAGATCCCAGAGATTCCGTAAGCGCCGAAGGCCGAGAGGATCTGCACTCCTGCCGTTCCGAACGTCGTGTCGAGCGTCCCGTTGGTGTTTAGTCGCGCGATGGCGAATTCCGGGGCTGTCGAGCTCGACGTGTTTGTTAGCCCGGCCACGAGGATCTTGCCATCGGGTTGTATAGCGACGCTGCTTGCGAAGGAGGGTGTCGGGAACGAGATAAGCTGCACGCCGCCGGTGCCAAAAGTGGTGTCAAGCTGCCCGGATGACGTTAGGCGCAGCACTGTGAAAGCGGCCGCCTCTGGCCCCGGCGAACTTCCGACGACGATAATCTTGCCGTCAGGCTGGATCACAACTGCGTTAGTTTCGTCGACCACCGCTGGGCCGCTGGTGATTGGGAGAATCACTTCCCCGTCAGAGCCGAACGAGGTGTCAGGGCTCCCATCTGCGTCTACACGAGCGATGTCAAACGCAGGCCCGCCCCCGAAACTCGCTGAGCTCGATCCGACCATGACGACCTTCTCATCACTCTGCACGGCGACCGCATGCGCACCTGCACCGTCTGGAAAAAGCAGGAACTGCTTTCCGGTCCCGTCAAACGTAGGGTCAAGTTGACCAGCCGAACATACAATCCGCCTCTCGAGGGAATCGAACACGGGCACGGCTTTATGTTTCGCCGGCCGGGTCCCACAACGGGCGTTACCCTCTGGGTACGAGGAGACGAGTTCTTCGAGAACGCTCATCGATGCGCCTCTCGATGTTGGCTGGAATTCATTGCGGATCATGCGTCATCCAAACAATCGCCACGTTTTTCGTCGACAAGACGGGCGCTCGATTTGAATCGGCGAAACGAAGGAGTGCAGGCGTCTCCGTCCAATGCCGGGAAGGAGCCAAGTCGAATCCGTGCCGTCGCTGGAGCGGGCGTGCGTTGAACCCTATAAAGCGGTGCACGAGCATTAAATGAAGAACGGACGATTCAGCCGCGAATCCCAGAAGGACTTTTGCCGTGCCCCAAGCTTAAGGTTGGATTGTGTCAGGTGCACTCCCTTACCGTCTTTTCATCTCGAATTCCCATTCCTCGTCTGCGAAGAACAGGACGCCCCTCCAATGTCCATTTTTGACTTCTTGACGACTGCACGCTTCTCCCATTGCGATCTTGCGGTGTCCACGAAACTCGAGATGAAGTCGGCCCTGGTCGTCTAGATATACCATTCCGACGTCACGGTTGCTGTGTCGAGGTGGTAGATCAGGCCATCTTCGACCCGAAATGCACCCTTTTGTGATGCGCCTGACTTGTGCTTTTGCGAGTGAAATTCCAGCTCGAAGGGTCCGCAAGACCGTCTGTCGTCTCCGTTACGGCCACAGCTGTCGACTGAGCAGCCCGAAGTCCAATCGGTCGCTCGTCAATAGACGACCTTGTCGCGACACTGAACTCGGTGTCGATGCTCGGCTTGACCGGCTGACTCGGTGCAGCGGCGTGTTCAGCCTTGGCTAGGGAGGTACGATTGGGGCTGTGACGTTCCGCGTGAACGCCGTCCGGTGGGCGTCCAACCGACAAGCCGGCAGCCAAAATCGTAAAGCACATCACGTTCAGTTGGATTGGTTTCATGGTTGTGAGCTCTCTTTCGATCGGGGCAATGGATTTTATGAACGAAAGTCGGCAACCGTCATGCTTGCCCGAGAGATGACGCAACGGCTTTTCTTTCTCGTCGCAACGTCCGTCCTTCCGGTCTTGCGTGTACTTGGCCACACCGACACCGAAAAGGCCAATTAATGCAAGGCAAAGTGCGGTCGGCTCGGGAACCGCGTTGAGTGAAACATCGTCGAGAGCCGGACCGTAGTTATTCGGCGTCGTGCTCTGAAAAGTCAGGATGTCGTTGCCGGTCCCTGTCACAACATCAACGTGTAACATCCAGCCCATGTTGCCAGGCCCCTGGCCCGCGAGGTAAAGGTTGGCTGGTCGATGACGACCCCGTCCCACAAGACGTTTATGGTGTCGCGCTGAAGGGCCTCCAAAAATCTCCGCCGCCATCCAAAAACTGAGTGAATATTGCTGGCCAGGCGTCGTCGTGATGGTCTGCGTGATCGACGACGGTTCGGCCCAATTCAGCGAAATCGAGACAAAGCCATCCTGCGCTTGCCAGACACCTCCCGGGCCGGAACTCCTTGAGTCGGCGATGTCAATGCCCGTGCCATTCGGGCCGCCTTGGATGGTCCAGCCGGTGAGTCCGGCGCCAGTGTTGCTCGGGAACCCGCTACCGCCGTAGGATTGGAAAGCTACCGTTTACAATCAAGTTACCGCCGATCGCATTGCTCGCCGAACAGATTCCAAACGACGCCGCCAAGGCTGCGATTAAGTGCGGCCTGAAGCTAGCGTGAAACGTTCTAACTCGGACCTGCATTGTGGATCTCCTCCGAGCGTCGACAAACAGCAAGATAGTGAGGCACCTGCCTATTTCGCGGTCAGAGCCACACGGACGATGACATACCATCTTTGCGGTCAGTCACGGGAAAGCATCGGCGTTCGGTTAAGTGGCGTTTTCTTCGGATTTGTTGGTCTTGGAATGGAGTTTCGATTGTTATCAACACCGCGATACGCTCGCACGAGCCAATCATTTCCGGCACGACCGCCGCGGGCAGCCGGCTCTGGTCTGGCGCGAAAGCAGCCGGTCCGATTGGCACCGTCGTTGCAAACTCCAATCGGGAGGGTCACGCAACGACTGCTCGAATGAGTGGCACTCTCTTGTTTGCTTTTCACCTATGCGGTAGCATCAATGTTTCCGATAGGTCTCGCGGCATTCTCCCTATCTGGTTTACAAATCGTTTGGACACGTCCGGAGAATAATAATGGCCAATCTGCTCGGAAGTCCTTTATCCCCAATGGTCTCCGTGAGCGAGGAATTCAGCAATGAGGCTGGAATGTGACGGGTCGACGGATCCCGTACTGTTGCGAGAGGTTGCCAACTGGAAAAACCACCCGGCATGGGTCAGTTTTCGGGAAATCTATAACCCGGCCCTGCGACGCTGGTGCCGTGGCTTCGGTCTGAACGAAGATTCGACCGACGAGGTATGTCAACGGATTTGGATCGAGCTGGCGAACCGGATGAAGACCTTCGAATACGACTCAAGCCGCACTTTCCGGGGCTGGCTCAGGCTGTTGTGCAAATCGAGGGCCTTGAATTTCATGCGGGAGCAGCGGGGCTGTTTCGTTCGTCAGCCTCGACGAACGTGATAATGCCCTGGAAAATATTGGCGGCCGAGCCGTGGATCTTTCCGCTGTGGCAGACAAGGGCGAAGAGACTATCGACCCTTTGCCTCTCTTCCTCCTTGGTGAGGGCCAGAAAGTCCAGGCGGCGGTGAGAGCGAAGGTTGAGCCCTACACATGGGATGCATTTTGGCTGGTCGCGGTCTGCGACTGGAGCGTGCGGAGGACAGCGAATGCTCTCGGGATGAGCATCACTGCGGTCTACGCCGCCAAGGCGCGCGTGGCCCGGATGCTCTGCAAGGAAGGCCGGCTCGTTTCCGAGCGATGGTCGGTTATTGATCACGATTCGATCGGGGAGGGTGGTGATCATGTCGCCCTGCACTGGGGAGGAAGTCTTACGCTCGCTGGGCACCGGGGCGCTCGGCGAAGTGACCTTCGCTGCGATCGAGGAGCACGTGGAGGGTTGTCCGCTATGCACGGCATTCATCGAGCGGCTCGCCGTCCGGCCCGCCGTAATGCCACGGTCTCCACAGGCCGATGCGGGACGACTCCCTTGTATCCCGGAATTTGAGATTCGGTCCGAGCTCGGCCGTGGCTCGATGGGGGTGGTATACCTGGCGATCGAGAAACGCCTGAATCGTCTCGTCGCGCTGAAGGTACTTCAAAGAGCTGTAGGGTCGAACGCTAGTTCTGGTACGCGTCGTCGCTGGTTGCGCGAGACAAGGGCGGTTTCAATTGGCCGGCATCCAAACGTCGTCTCCCTGTACAATTACGGCGAGATAGACGACTGTTTCTTCCTGGTGCTCGAGTATGTGCCCGGCGGCACTCTCAAGGATCGGCTCACCGAACCGCTTCCGTGCGCGGTACTGCTGCCGGCGTGGTTGAGACGCTCGTCGCCGTAGGATTCCTCCATAGCCGCGGTGTGCTTCATCTCGATCTGAAACCCTCGAACGTTCTCATGGATAATGAGGCCAATGTCGCCTGGGAGAGAGTGGTTCCCAGAGTATCGGATTTTGGGCTCGCGCGCCTCGACGACGATACGTGTAATGTGGATACCAGCCTCGCGGGCCCACGGGGAACCCCATCGTACATGCGCCTGCAGGCACACGACGGCCTGTCAGACCACAGTCGGTCCGGCAGCCGACATTCATGCGCCGGCGCGATCCTGTACGAGCTGTTGACAGGTCGCAAGCCGTTTCATGGTGTTTCGCAGCTTGAAACAATCGATCAAGTTCGGCGACAGGAGCCGGTGCCCCCCCGGAGGCTCGTTCCCAAGATTCCCCGCGACCTGGAAACGATCGCCCTGAAGTGCTTGGAGAAAAGCCCGGCCAGGCGTTATGCCTCCGCGGAAGCACTCGCGGATGATGTTCGCCGGTGGCTCGACGGCCGCCATATACGTGCGCGGCCTGTGTCCACACTTGAACACGCAGGACGCTGGTGTCGGTGTCAACCCGTTCTCGCGGCCCTTCTTGTGTCCTTGTTCACCACGATCGCGGCGAGTATCGTCGGGCTCTCCATCTGTTGCACCGATCCCAGACGGAGCGGGCAAGCACTTGTCGCAGCGTCAGAACGCCGAGCTGGAGCGAGCGCGAGCAGTTTTTGCGCGTTCAGGAAGCCGAGGTAAATCTCGAATCCGCATCGCGACTATCGAACTACTTTGTCACGACGCTCGGCACAGCATTTTCGGCGCCTAATGCGTTCTCGGATGATCTCCTGAACAAGCTCTTTGATGCGGCCCGCGCCGAAGCGGAAAAGGTGATGGGAAGATCGGAGTCCTCGTCAATCAATGTGAGCAATCGCATTCGTCTTGCGACCATCGATCGACTGCGCACGTCGCTGCTGGTCCGGGAGGGTCGGTTGGACGAGGCACGCAAACTGCTGCTCGAGTCCCGCGCAAGGTGGGAAGCGATCGGCATGATGAAATCGAATGAACTGGAAATCCTTTTCGAAGCCTACCATTCCGCGGTTGCCTCCGAGCACCTGGCTTTTCTTCAAAGCAGCATGGATAAGGGCTTCGAGTACCTCGATCGCGGCATTGCAGTCGCGCGACAAATGCCGACGCTGAAGCTTCGCATCGGTCACTTGGCGTCCCTCTCGGATGCGCTTCGAGTGTTCGCCCAGCAGGCTCGTCGAGAGCGGCGATACCGTTGCGTGGCGACGATTCTTGGATGCGGATTTACGGATGTTTACTTCATTGACGGAGATCCGAGCTCAGCGTACCGGAGCTTGTTCTGCGCCGAGGTCTAACACTGGCCTTGCTCGGCGAGTGGACGACCGCCTGGGAAGTCTACCGATCCCAAAAATCGGCAAATCCGGAAGCAGTACGATTGCAAGCGGAATTCCAAACAATATTTAACGTCGCACTAAACCATCATCTCAGCGAAATATTTGCCACTATGAAATCTCCCTCTGCTGCGATAATTAAGAAGAAACCGGAGGTCTGGGCCGAGGAATTGGTTTCCATGGTTGTATCGCGATGTAAAGCTCTTGGAGTCGGCAAATCGTTCGTCCCCGAGATGGGACGGCAGGTCTTGGAACCGTTTCTGGTTCAGGCCGCGGCTCAGCGGAAAACGGGCAATATCGAAGAAGCGAGGGAGACCGCGCAGCGAGTGTATGCATACGCGGAATACTTCGTAGCGCACTATCCCGACAATCCCGCTTCGCATTTAGCGATGGCCGACGCTCACTCGCAGATTTACAAGAACGCATGGCACGAGAATGACAGGCCCGCCGTCGAGCGTAGTCTGAAGCTGGCCTTGGGCGAGGCACGCCAAGCGATGTCACTCGACCCCCGAAATTCGCACGCGACAAAGTATGAAGCTGAACTGGCGCGACGGCTTCAGAATTTGATTGCCCCGAACTGATATCAGCGTCGGCAATGGCGGAGGCATCGCCCAGACTGCTCCGCGCAAACTGTGGACTGCGGCTGGTGCCGTGCTGGGGGTCCGCCCGCTGCGTGAGCCGCAAGAGAACGCCGCTATCGACAAGAATGAGCATCAGGTGTGGTCGTCGTAGATGTCGGCTCGGGAAAAGTCAGGCAGTAGTACCTTGCCGGATGGACTGGCCGAAAATGGTCGAGCAGATGCTCCAACTCGTGAGCCATGAGTTTCGGTCGTGAAATGAACTTCGGGAAGTCTTCCGACTCGTTCGCAACCGGCGCCCTCTCGTTCGCGTCTCGGTGGGCTGGGCCGGGAATTGTTGCGTTCGTCACGGCCGTATCGATGAGCTGTTGAAGATAGATTTCGAGGGTCTGCCCGAGTTTCCGGGCTTTTCCGCGAAGCTTCTGCTCCGTGTCGGCGGAAAGTTGGAGGGTTACCGTGTTCATGCTCCTTGTCGGGTCCGAAGGACGGATCGCCGCCGTCTCCACCAGGTCGACATCCCGACTGAAAAGGTCCTGGAGGCCGAAGAGCAAGCCGAGGTAACGGCGAGCCGATTCCGCGCGAGGGTTCGAATCAAAGTCGACGAGAAAATCGGGATTACTGGTCTCGGGATTGAAACGGTCGGGGCAGCCGAGCCAAATGAGCCGCATTCCGGTCTTGGGATGTGGAATGGTCTGAACTCGAAGAATCGGTTACGCGCCTGCTCGATCTCTGAAAGAGTCAAGGGACCTTCACTTTCTCGGAGGCCGTCCAGACGTCGGCCAGATACGCCTGCCAGTCACGGGACATGGATGAGTTCTCGCTCGACCTCGGCCCTCATTTCAGGCCGTAGGGTCTCGGGAGTGCCAAGATCGACCGACCGACCGAACGTATCCTCGAGATAGAGCTTCAAGCCCATGAACCGGTCAAAAGTGGCCTTCCCCTCGAAGGTTACCAGGATGTCCAGGTCACTTTTCTCGTGATCGTCGCCCCTCGCCACCGATCCGAAAACGGCCAAGCTCTTCAGACCGTACCTGAGGCGCAAGGCCGGCGCTTTCGGCCTTAAGACGATCGAGAATGAGTTGACGGGTCATGGTCTACGGCCCTCTGCGGGGGACGAGTGCGATCGGAAGTTTTAAGCTTGTTGAGCTCGGGCTGCTTTGCCTCGACAAGAGCGTTCATTGCGGTTTGGACCTTCGCTACGAGATGCACGAGACACCTCATCTAGATTGTTGGCCGCCACAGCCGCGCCTGGCAAGTCATCAAACCTGACCGCGGGGACTGCTCCCCGCGAGATTTCGACGCGAACGAAGGCCGGGCCGGGGAATTGCTTCGGATCGGGTCCATAGACAGACTCGGCTCAGCGAACGCGGTGTTCCTCATTCATGAACGCTCGGCTCGGCGCTGATCTCCGGGCCGCGCCTTGTCACCCGTCCGTGCGCGGGAAAGGAGACCTGTCGGTCGGGCCGGTGGCAAGGTCGGCAGACCTTGCCACAGCGCGTGGTCAGGCCGATGGCACGGTCGGGAGACCTTGCCGACAGCGCGTGGCCGGGCCGGGGGTCTGCTTCCGATCGGGTCCATCGACCGGCCCGCGTCGGCGAACTCGGTGTTCGTCATGTACACTCGGCTCGGCGCCGTCCGCTGGACCGGGTCTCCCGTGGGGGCTCGGGAACGGAGACCTGTCGGTCCGGCCGGTGGCAACGTCCGGAGACCTTGCCACAGCGCTCGAGTAGCACCCTAACGGGACTTCTTCGGATCTTTCCCCTCAAGCTTTCGTTCGATCCTGGTCATGCGTTGCTCCAGTTCCTCGCGCTCCTGGACCTTCATGGTTGTCGCGATGTTGGCCAGGTTGATCTTGCTGGCGGCCAGGAGGCCGCCGGCTGCCGCCAACACTTCCCGGTTCCCGGCTTCTTGGTCCTGGACGATGGCGGCCAGTCGCTGGATCAAGGCGCTCGCAGCGCCTCGGGGATGTCCCAGCGCTCGCGGACCGTTCGCCCCATCAGCCGGCGAACGGTCCGCTTTCCCGCCTCGCCTTCCCCTGACCCTGCCTGTGACTCCACCATCATCCACCTCCGTCGTTGGCCAGGCACGAAGTTTCCAACCGACAAGTTCTCGGAACGCCGCCACAAGAGCTCGAACGAATCGACGAGATAATATAAGACGTATCGTGCCAAAGAACGCCGCATAAACTTGGACAGTCTCCTTCATCGGCAATCATTTCCTGTCATCTCAAGAATTAAATTGTTTTATTAAGCCTATCTCCGTTGAATGATCCTGAGAGGACGAGCCTCGGCTCGGCTGAGCTCGCGATCCCGGCTGTGCCGGGACTCGCCGATGTCCGAGGTCCTGGTCACACCAGCCTCGCCCTGGGGTGGTGAAAAGTTGGGCTTGACTGGCCTATTCCGCGATTCGAGGAGTTCGTTGTTTTGTTGCGCGCTATGGCCAGCAGAATCGGCGAGGGCCTGTGTCGTTTCAGCCGCGGATGCGGCGGCATCGTACAGCCCGGCGTGTCAACGCCGGGTATATGCGGTGACGCCTCGGATGGTTTTAAGCCGCGGATGCGGCGGCATCGTATAGCCCGGCGTGTCAACGCCGGGTACATGTGCCAAAGCGGCGTGCCTTATGTCGCCCCTCTCGGGGCTCTAACCCCTTTGATGCGATCCCGTTCCGATCCCGGGGCTGACGCCGCCGGGCTATACGATTCCGCCGCTCTGCGGCTCCGAGCGAGACGACTCGACCGTCAACGAAATCGGGATTATCCCACTTGCTTGTCAAGACCAACTTTTCACCAGCCCAGCCTCGCCCTCCCGGAATGCACGCGACGCCATTTCGGACGGAAAATCCCGTCGACGTGGCAAAAAAAAAAGTTTGAGAAACGGCCGTTAATCGCTATGGCTATGGGAGTTACTGCGATTGATGCAAGACCCGGCCAACAGAAAATAGATTTTGTAAGCACATTTTTCCTCAACTTTTCTCCCGGCCACGACAGATCATGATGGGTAGAGTGGGCGTTCTTAGAAAAATTAAACGATTGTGTAAGGCCGGCGATCGGCAGCCCCCTCGGATCGCGCGTCGCAACGACACCCACAGCAGGAAGCAACGAGGAGGAACCACGCATGTCCGCCACCGCCACGACGTCGAGGCCCGCGACCAGGGCCAAGGCCAAGGCCGCAAGCCCAGGGCGAGGGCAAGCCCAAGCCAAGTCAAGCCCAAGGCCAGGACCAAGACGAAAGCCGAACGGGCTGAGATCAATCGCCAAAATTCACGTCGGAGTACCGGCCCGCGCTCTGCTCAGGGAAAATCGCACTCGAGTCAAAACGCTGTTACGCATGGCCTGACCGCGCGGTCCGGACTGCTCATCGGGGAGGATCCCGATGAGTTCGAGGCCCTCAAGCAGATGATGATCGGCCGGTTCAAGCCCTATAACGACGCCGAGCTCACCGTGGTCGAGCGCATCGCGGGCGACATCTGGTTGAGCGACCGGGCCGCGCAGGCGGCCGGTAAGAGGCTCGCCGAACGGCTCCGGCACGGGCCGCTCGAACAGGCCAAGAAGGAAAAGGACGAGGCGATCGAGCTCGGCGATCGGCTGTTTTGGCAGCCGGCTTTCCCGCTTCCCTTCACCCGGCGGTCCCACGTTGGCGAGCTGACGGAGCCGCCGTGCTCCGAGAACGCGATCCATCCCCATCACCCGGCCCGGCTGTGCCTGCGGCTCGAGCAGACCGTCGCCGGCTGCGACTGGCTGATCGAGCGCTGGGACGCGATCGAGGCAGCGGCTTGATTCGATGGGCGTTTGGCTGTCGTCGGACGCGTTCCACATGGTCCGGCTCCTGGGCCACCATGCCATCAACATGGCCGACAACTTCGAAGTGGCCGGTGTGTTCCTCGCGAGCGTGACGCTGCTGGTCGCGCCCAAGAACGGGCCCGAACGCGAGTCGTTCGACTGGAAGCACGCGATGATCCGGATGATGCTGACGTTCGAGGCCGAGAGCGATCTCGGCGACGCGGCGGCGGTGACGAAACATTGCGACCCGTTCGCGCGGCGGCTGGCGGAGTTGCCGCTGGCGAGGATGGCGCCCAAGGACGACGAGCACGCGCGCCTGTGGTTGACCTCGGTGATCGAGCGGGAGATGGGACGACTGATCGAGATCCGGGCGATGCTGCAAGAGATCGCCGATGCCGACCTGGCCGAGGCGCCCACCCGCCTGGCGTTCGAGACCGGGGCGGAGGGAGATCGGCACAGGCGGTACGTGCTGTCGAACGAGCGGGTGCTGAATCGACGGCTGACCTTGTTTCTCGAGACCCGCAAGAGGTCCGAGGCCGCCGCGCGCGATGCCATGGCCGTTGACCGTCGTCCGTTGTCCGCGAGCGCGTGCATTTGATCAGCCCGATCTTTCTTGGGCCGGTGCCAGCGGTCCGTCGTCCGCTGACGCGTTCGATCGGGTCGATACGGCGAACCTGAATCCAGGCGAGCCGATTACACGTCTTGAGCCGCTCGCACGGGATGAGGCGCAATGTTGGGAGGTGCCGGATTGGGAGCAGCAGATGGAAAGGGCGACATTGACGGCAGAGCCGGCCGACCAGACCTGGTCGAGGCGCTGGCTCGAGTCGATTGGTCCGATATGGCCTTGCGCTGGAAGCGGACGCCGTCATCGAGCCGCTCGCGAAGGGCGAGGTCGGGAGACCTGCGCACAGCGTCTCGAAGACTTCCGCGGGATTCCGGCGGTAGAGATGCCTGCCGTAAGTCATTGTGCGAAAGCAATGTGCGACGGCGAAATCGTTTTTGCGAAACGAAGCCATCGCGGTGTCGGACGACCCGGGAAGCGTGCGAAGGCGAAGCCACCGCTGAGTCGGCGGCGACGGTCGAAAATGCGATGAACCGCGAGGCCTTCTCGGAGAAAAACGCCGAACGACCCTTTGAGATTCGGGAAAGAACGCCGGGTGAATCCAATCCTGCACAACTCACCTCTGGTGGCCTGTCAGCGACGGCCGCAGCGTGGCGTCTGACAACGGGTGAGACCTTGAAGGCCCCGCGCGGGCGAGGCTACGATGAGCGCGATCGCGATGATCCGCTTTGACTCGATGAACCGTCACGATTTGCAACCAGGGATCGAGCCGAACAGGAGAACTCGCCATGGCGCTTGTCAGCTATGTGTCAAACCAGGATGCGCCCGAGAAGATCAAGCCGGTCTTCGAGGGGATGGAAAAGAAAATCGGGGTCGTGCCCAACGTCTTCCGGGCCATGGCCCACAACCCCGAGATGCTCGAGGCGTTTCTGGCGCTGAACGCCACCTTGCCCAAGACCAAGCTCGACGGCAAGCTGCGCGAGCTGGCCTACATCAAGACGTCGGAGCTCAATGGCTGCGACTACTGCCTGCATCACCATCGCGGACTGGGCAAGAAGGCCGGGCTGAACGACCGGCAGGTCGCCGAGACCGCCCAGTTCGAGACCAGCGACGCCTACGACGACCTCGAGCGCGAGGTGATGCGGTTCGCCGAGGAGGTGACCCGGCACATCAATGTCACCGATGCCGTCTATAACCGGCTCAAACAAAAGCTGGGCGACCGCGAGATCGTCGAGCTGGCCATGACCGTCGGCATCGCCAATTTCACCAATCGCGTCACCGAGACGTTGAGGCTGGAGCTGCCATGAGCATGAGCGAGTGCGACATCGGCGGGCTGGCTGCGGGAGCTTCCTGGGTCCCTCTGGCGCCGCGAGAGCGACGGGTTCTGGGCGTGCTGGTCGAGAAGGCCAAGACGACTCCGGAGTATTATCCGCTGTCGGTCGCGGCGATCGTCACGGGCTGCAACCAGAAGTCCAACCGCGACCCGGTGACGAATTACGACCAGGACGACGTCGAAGACACCTTGCACAGTCTGCGCAAGAAGGGAGCGGTCATCCTGATCGAGGGGAGCGGCCGGGTCGCGCGGTGGAAGCACACGCTTTACGACTGGATGAAGGTGAGCAAGGTCGAGCTGGCCGTCATGGCCGAGCTGCTGTTGCGGGGACCGCAGACCGAGGGCGAGCTGCGGGCCCGGGCGAGCCGGATGGAGCCGCTGGCGGACCTGCCCGCCTTGCAGGCGATCCTCGAGGCCCTGGCGCCGCGGGGCCTGGTGCAGTATCTGTCGCCGCCGGGCCAGAAGCGGGGCGTGTAGTGTCGAAGTGCCGACGAAGGTTATCCCCGACACGGTGTTGTCACCCAGGAGTGAAAACAGCGTGTTCACACCGGGCGGCGTGGCGTGCTGTTGAACCAGGCGCGTGTAGGTACGCCCGGCGCCGATGAGACTGACCCCTTGTGGGACTATGACGCCGTCGGCGCGTGAGCTGTCCGGAGCCATATTCCAAGTTCCTTTGGGGAAGAACACCGCGGCGCCTCCCGCAGCCGCGGCCGCGCTGATCGCCCTGGTGATGCAGGCTGTGTCGTCCGCCTGACCGTCAGGAATGCAGCCGCCAAACTCAGCGGCATCGATGGAGAAGAGTCGACCTCGCGGGCGATCTGAACGTACGACGAAGGTTTGATCCGGCACGCTTACCCAGCTGCGGCCATCGCGAGTCAGCGCGACCCGATACGTGCCTATCTTCATGAGTGCCGGCAGTCGTGCCGTAACCGCGTAGTGGCTCGGGGAATCGCCGGTGACGCCATCCGCTGCGGCGGCAACGCTGAACGCCTCCGGGCCCGTAAGCTTGATCTGAGTGATGAATCCGGGTGCAGGCTGCAAGTTGCGTCCAATCACCTTGATATAGCGCGGCAACGAGCCGATCGAAGCGGTGGCATACGTGTAGGCGGGGCTGAACCAAGCGGCCGCGCGTCGTTGATCTTTACTGGATTGCTCCATTCGCCATCTGAGGTACCTATCCACAGGGCATATGATTGATCTTGCCGCAGGACCGGCGGCAGTCGGATCGTGAGGGAATAGGGTGTATTGTTGGTGCTGACGACCGCGGCTACACCGAGGTCGGCCGACGACTCAGTCGGTATCGCGGCGGGATGGACCGGCGACACCGTCGTGTCCTGCAGCAGTTGGTAAACGACGCTGTCGCCCGGCGAGAGCCCGTAACCCGGTAGCATCAACAGATCATCGGGATCCGCACGCACCGGGCTTTCGTGCGATGGCTGTGCGTAGAGTACCGGGTAAAGACCATGCGTGTGCGCAGAGCAGACTGGCACAAGTTGTGAACAGCGCACGTGTTCCTCGACGCGAGCGCGCCGCGGCGCTCATAGCGTTGGAGCGACGATGTAGTTGCCTGCCGCCAGCACATCGTCCGCCTTTTCAAGCACGGTCCGCGACCTGACGAATCCGCGTTTCTCCTGAATAGCCCATACCTCGGTCGGGTAGGGAAACACAGACTCCAGAGCCGCGCGGTTGCGGATAATCTCCTGGGTGCCGGCGCCGATTTCGCACCAAACTATCGGGCGCGATCGCTCGAGGGTGGGCCGTAGACCGCGCAGCACGGCGGGTTCATAGCCCTGAACGTCTATTTTCATGGCGTGGACATCGCCAATGCCATGCGCCGACAGATAGTCACTGCCGGTCTCGATGCGGGCCTCGCCGAGTCTCTCCAGTGGACGCGATATCGTCGGATCGTCGAAAACGTTCCAAGCCCGAGGTTGCATTGACCGGACCCATAGAACGGCAGGACCGCGGAGCGCTCGCCGAGTCCGACGCGATGCAGAGTGACGTTGGAGCAGCCGTTCAGGGTCATATTGCGTTCAAACGCGCGCCACAGATCCGGGTTCGGTTCGAACGCATGCACCTGCTCGAAGCACTGTGCGAACGCGAGACTGTGAGTGCCGACATTCGCGCCGATGTCGAGAATCGTCCGCTGCCGGCGCGCTCGGCCAACAGCTGTAGGAACAGGCTGATCGCTTCATCTTCGTACTGGCCGAACAGGTAGGTCTGGCGGTCAATATATGAACGGAAGGTGCCGGCAAACAGCAGCCTATCGTTTCGGATCAAGAACTCGCCGTCCAGCGAATCCGGGACCAACCAATAGGCAACGCGGCCCCAGCCGGCGCACGCGGCGCAGCCTGCGCAGGCGACGGACGAGCCGGGCCCCGACATGCGTCAGGTGGCGCTCCGGCGGTGGCGCGAACTGGCGGACAGCTTTATCCATGGCCTGATCCTGGAAGACGATCAGTGTTAGCCGGCAACGAGTTGGCGCCAGCGCTCGGTGAAGGCGCGGAAGGTAAAAGGGCCATTTTCCGTGACAGCCTCGCGGCCGCGGCTTCGCAGCAGTTGCCTCAGGCCGCCATCCCTCAACACGCTGTCGATCGCGACCCGGAGGCTGACGATGTCTCCATAGGGAACCAGCACACCGGTGTCGCCGTTCTGAATGACATCGCTGGCGCCCTTTTCGCCGGCCGCTATTACCGGCGCGCCGAAGTACATGGCCTCGAGAAAGACGATTCCGAAGCCCTCCTGCCCGCTGGGCAAGACGAAAGCCTCACAGGCCCCGTAGAGCTTGATGAAGTCGATCCCAGACGGTGCCGATAAAATGCACCCGGTGCGCGACACCCAGCCGTGCCGCCGCGGACTCGAGGAAGGGCCGGTCATCGCCGTCGCCGGCGATCACGTAGTGGACGTCGAGGTCGTCGAGCATCGGCACGAAACTCCTTAAAGTCGGACGGCATAGTTTTCGTCTCCTGGACCGCTTATAGCACTCGCGCGATTGAGGATCAATCGATCACGTGGTGTAAGAAATTAGGGGACGGACGGCGGGCAGCGCGACGATTACGATCGGGCGATAACGCTGCGCAGGAAGAACATAAGGTTGGCGGGGCGCTCGGCGAGCCGGCGCATGAAATAGGGAAACCAGTCCGAACCAAAAGGAATGTAGACCCTTACGCGGTAGCCCTCCTTCAGGAGCGACCGCTGCAAATCGGTGCGAATGCCGTAGAGCATCTGGAACTCGAACTGGTCGGCGCCGATTCCCCGCTCGGTGGCAAATTGTTTGGTGGCCGCAATCATAGCGGGATCGTGAGTGGCGATGCCGTGGTACACGCCGCTGGGCAGCAGGATTTTCATCAGCTTGACGTAATTGGCGTCCACGTCCGCCTTCTTGGGGAAGGCGATTTCCGGCGGTTCCTTGTATGCGCCTTTGCACAAACGAATTCGGCATCCGGCGGCAATCAAGTCCCGGACGTCCTGTTCGGTGCGGTAGAGATATGCCTGCATCACGGTGCCCACCGAGCCGCCTTGGGAACGGACCCGCTGGACCAGGTCGATGGTTCGCTGGGTATAGGGTGAGCCTTCCATATCCACGCGCACGAAATTCTGAAAGTTGGCGGCGCGGTCGACAATTTCCTTCAATAGCTGTTCGCAGAGCGCCGAATCCAGATCGAGGCCGATCTGGGTAAGTTTCAGCGAGATGTTGGCGTCCAGCTTTTCCGTGGCAATGCGATCGAACATGCTCATGTAGGCGGCCGCAGCGCGCTTGGCGCCGCCGGCATCCACTACGTTTTCGCCAAGCAAGTCCAAGCTCACCAAATGGCCGATGCGATTCAGCTGGTGGGCGGCGATCAGCCCGTCTTCCAGGGTTGCACCGGGAACGAATCGCTGGGCCATACGTCGGGTGGGGCCGGTGGAGGTGACGAAACGCTCCAACCTCTTGCTTTCGGACATCCCAATGAGCAGGGAGCGAAGCATCAGGCCGCGACCGGCCGGGGCGAGCGAATAACGTTCGGTGTAAATCGAACGGGCATCGGGTCTAGTGGCCCTCTTCGAGGAACTTTTGTGCGTCGATTGCAGCCATGCAGCCGGAGCCGGCCGCGGTCACTGCCTGACGGTAGACGTGATCTTTCACGTCGCCGGCGGCGAAAACACCCGGGATCTTGGTGTGGGTACTGGTGGTGGTGACCAGATATCCGTTTTCGTCCATGTCCAGCAGGCCCTCAAAAATTTTGGTGTTGGGCTGGTGGCCGATGGCGATGAATAGACCGGCCACCTGCAATTCGGAAGTGGCGCCGGTTTCGAGGTGGCGCAAATGCAGGGTTTCAACGCTGTTTTTGTCGACGTCACTGACCCGATCGACGGCGAATGGAGTGAGAAATTTGATCTTTTCGTTGGCGCGGGCGCGGTCCAGCATGATCTTGGTGGCACGGAATTGGTTGCGGCGGTGAATGATGGTCACGCGCGAGGCGAACTTCGTGAGGAAGATGGCTTCCTCCATAGCGGTATCGCCGCCGCCGACAACAGCAATTTCTTTCCCGCGATAGAAGAAGCCGTCACAGGTGGCGCAGGTGGAAACACCGTGCCCCAGCAACTGGCGCTCGGACTCCAGGCCCAGCATCTTCGCGGTGGCTCCCGCGGCGATGATCACCGCTTCGGCCTGGTAGTTCTCTTTCCCGGCGGTAATGCGAAACGGGCGCTTACTCAAATCCACTTCGGTGACCGCACCGGCGCGAAACTCGGCGCCAAAGCGTTGCGCCTGCTTGCGGCTGTTCTCGATCAGTTCGGGCCCGAGGATGCCATCGGGAAAACCGGGGAAGTTCTCGACCATTGTGGTCAGCGAGAGCTGTCCGCCGGGCTCATAGCCGTCGATCACCAGCGGCTTGAGGTCGGCACGTGCTGCATAGATCGCAGCCGTCAAGCCCGCGCAACCGCTCCCGATTATGATGATCTTGGACACGTAGTGTTCCTCCCGATTAGATTGCCGAGCTCATCCCAAGGATTCAACTGGCGCGCCGGCCGGCCCGCAGGACCACGGGACGGGTACGGCGCCATCGGCAAAGCAGGTCATTTTAGCATCAATGATCTAGATCGTATCGGGGTTGCTCTGGCACCCTGGCCCGAGCAATAATGCCGCCCCGGACGAAAAGGGGTGCGCCGCATTGTCAGGGCACTGGTTCGATCTCCTGAACGAATTTGTAATCACCCTGCTGGGAGCGTTGCTCTTGCTGCTGGCGTTCTCTGGCCGGTATTCCACGCCGCATCGGCGAATCGATGTGGATCGCCTTGGGCTTCTTCCTGATTTACTGGGGGGCGCGGGCGTGGATGCGCCGAGCGCCGCAGACGCCTCCGTGGCACGCCAGATTGCGCGGCGGCTCTCTGGCGCTGGTAGGGGCGACGATGCTGCTAATGAATTGGATGCCGCTGGAATATTCAGGTCTCTTTCTCGGGGTAGCAGGCGCGCTGCTGGTGGTGCGCGGAATTGGCGGGGCCGCCCTGCTGCTCCTTACGGCCTAGTCACGACAGATTGTGGAAGTTCATTCTGCTCACGTACGGACGGAGGAATAAAATGTTTTCAGAATTTAAAAAATTCGCGATGAAGGGCAATGTGTTGGATATGGCGGTCGGTATCATTATCGGAGCGGCATTCGGGAAGATAATCACATCGCTGGTGACCGACATTATGATGCCGCCGGTCGGGCTGATTTTGGGTCATGTGGACTTTTCCAGCCTATTCTTGAATATCTCAGGCAAGTCGTACGACTCGTTGGCAGCGGCCAAGGCAGCGGGCGCGGCGACCATCAACTACGGATTGTTTCTCAACAGCGTGATTGATTTTCTGATCGTGGCGTTCGTGATTTTCCTGGTGGTGCAGCAAGTGAACCGTTGGAACAAGCCGGCGCCTGCGGCCGCTCCCACCACTAAAGATTGCACTTACTGCCAGACGGCGATCCCGATAAAAGCTACGCGGTGCCCGAACTGCACGTCGGAACTAGGAACGGCGTAGGCTCGCCGAGCGAATTGCGGCGCCAAGTTTTTCCGATAATTCAACGATCGTCTGCCCTGCGAACTGGAAATAACGATGGGTGAAATCAGGACGGGGGCGGGGCGAGGCGGCGATTCTTGATTTCTTGTACGTGGGCGCGGAGGCGCTCGACTACGTCACTTTCGTGCTCGCCCATCTCGCGTTCCAGTTCGTCTAGCGCGAAGTGGATGATGTCGTGGTGGTGCAGCTCCTCGGTGCCCAGGCGTTCGGCGAGATCCAGCCACACTTTGTGGAGCAGGTCGATTTCTTTCGGGGTGAGCCTGGGCATGTGAGGTCCCAGGTAGAAAATTTGTTCGGCGCCACTGGGGTTAAAGATTTCCAGGGTCAGGCGCGGCCGTGGCTCCTGCATGTTCTCCCAGGCGATTCCGATTTCCCTGGCCTGATCGACGATAGGAACCTTGGCGGAATTACCGACGGCAATGGCCGACGATTGCAGGCTGGAAGCCGCGCGCAGTATTCCTTCCCACAGATCGTTGGCAGAGGCTACCACCAGGCGCACGGGCTTTCCTTGTTTTTCCGCCTCACTCAGAACTTTGGTCAGCAGCAACTGCTCGATGGTGCCGAAGAGCTGGTCGGGGGTGAGGTCATACTCGCCGGAGGCTGCGCGGCGAAGCATGCGGATGTGGATGACCACGATGTCTTGTTCACGGCGAACCTGTTTGAGGATCGCGTCCAAGTGATACATGGCGTAGTAGGTGCTGACCGGGACGAGAATGTTGCCGGGCCGCGCGCCTACGCTGGCGGGAGTCAACTCCGCTTCAGTCTCCAGGTTAAATTGGTCCAGCTCGACGTGCGCCGCGCCGCCCGCTCGGCGCTGAATCACTTTTTCGGATATCTCGAAAATCACGAACAGAACCACCGAAAATATGCTGCCGGCGATGGTGGCTTTGGGCTTGGTGAATAAATTGACGATGGCAATCGCAAGCAGGGTGAGGGTGATCAAACCGAGGCCCACCGGAATTTCCACGCCGCCGACGGTAAAGTTCAATGGAACCCGGTACTGGCGATCCTGCTTGTGGGTGTAGCGCAGGACCAGCACCGCTACGCCTTTAAGGGTGAAACTCCAGATCACGCCGAAAGCGTAGAGGTTGCCCAGGTAGGTGACATCGCCACCGCTGGCCACGATGGGAATGATCTGCAGCAACGCGATGATCGTGATGATCCGGTTGGAAGTGCCGTATTTGCGGTGCGGGTGCCGGAACCAGTCCGGCAACACGCCGTCCTCGGAGACGCGGTTAATCACGCCGTTGGAACCAACGATGGCAGTATTCACGGCGCCCGACAAGATCAGCGTGCCGACGATCACCACGAACACGTGGAAGGTGAGACGCAGCATGGGCGGACCCGCGAGGTTCATCGCCAGTCCGCCGATCAGGTTCTCGAGGTACTGCGGACGCATGTTGTCGGGAATGATCATCACCGCGAAGAAGGAAACCAGGGAGGTGAAGACCAAGCTGTAAACGAAGATGACCAGGCCGGTCTTCTTTAGGTTGGGCAGCTTGGGATGCTCGATTTCGCGGTACACCTGCGCCAGGGATTCTTCGCCGCTCATCGCGAGCACCGAATGGCCCAACCCCACGAACACCGCTATCACCGCAAACAGGTGCACCGGAAAATGGATGCCGTAGAGCCAGCCCATGGCCTCTTTGCCCAAAATGCATGTTGCGGGCAATCGGAGCTGGCGGCATGTGCAGGCCGCGAGTCCATACCGTGTAAGCGCACCAGACGATAAGAATGACCACCATGACGGTGGTCAACTGCATGATCTTCAGGGCCTTGTCGCTGGATTCGGGGATGCCTTTGATGTTTTGCCACCAAAAATATGCGGTAACAAGCACCGCAAAGCCCGCGGCCGTGTGATTAACCGGAAAGAACCAGGTGGAGTGGGCATACTGCAGCAACTCGTTGGTAACCCCGGCCAGGTACTGTCCTGCGGCGACGCCGCTGATCGGCCCGGTGAGAACGTAGTCGAACATCAGCGCGGAAACCGAGAACTTAGCCAGCGTGCCACCCAGCGCTTCCTTCACCACGCGGTACACGCCCGCCGCGCACGAACATGCTGCAACTCTCGACGTAGATCGCGCGAACCGCATAGCTGAACAGCATGATGGCCAGGATGAACCAAGGCGCGGTCTTGCCGATGAAGTTCTCTGCTTCGCCGCCCGCGTAGTAAGCCGAGGAAGCCAGGTCGTTCAGGACAATCGCGGCGGCACGCCAGTAGGAAACGAAGGCCAGCATAGCCGTCGTAGCCACAATTACTTGGGCGGCGGGACGAACAACGCTTTTACGAGGTGGGACCTGAGAATCAGTTGCCATGAATTGTCGAGGCGCGGCGTGAAAACTATACAAACAATGAGTGCAAAAGGAAAGCTGATCTACGTAATTGCGGAAACGGCGATCGCCCCAAATTCACGCCGGCACGCCGGGCAGGGGCAAATCTCGCGCAGAACGCCAAAGCTGAAAATGCCGCTGGCATGGCCGTCGGAAAACTCAATCTGGATGGCGTAGTTGCCCACGGGCGTGGCGTTCTTGGCGGTCACCTTGGGCTTATACATGGGTAACACGGAGGCCGCAGAGGAACCCGCCTTGCTGGATTTCTTCTGGCGCTCGTCGTTGCAGTGCGCGCAGGGACATTGGTCGCGCAGATAGGCAAAGTCGTAGTGGCTGGCGTGCCCGTCGGACCAAACCACGTCGACACCTTCCCCGCTGGAAACGCGGACCTTAACGTCCGTGGGCTTTTTCCGGATATCCAGTTCGAGTGGCATATGCATCCATTTTAGCAGCATCGTCACGGCGCCCCTAGCCCGGCGGGGTTAGCAGCAGTGTTGCGGGGACCGGATTCCTGGAGCGACGGTTACCGTAGGGAACACCAACGGCGGGGCCGGTGGTCGGGACCGAAAATACTCGCTAAAATAAGGGCAACCAGTCCGCTACCGCAGAACAAGGAGATCCGTTCCCATGGGACATTTCACCAGGCTTATGACGGTTGCGGCAGCGACGGTGCTGTTGTTCAACACCCTCGCCGCCGCGCAGACCTCGCCATCGGAATCCGCACCAGAACAAAATCCGGACGTGAAGGAGATTCGCGACTTTCATCTAACCACCGCGAAGCTGGATCGGTACGAAGTTGCGACCCGAGGGGTCGCCAAGGTGCTGCACGAACATCCGGAGATCAAGAAGAAAATGGACGCGGGAGGAACGCCAGAAGATCAAGCCGACAAGGACGAACACAAGCTCGATAAGAGTGTCGAACACCTCGAAGCGTTTCCGGAGGTTGCCACCGCGGTGAAAGATTCCGGACTATCGGTGCGCGAGTACGTGGTGATGACCGCGACGATGATGAATTCGATCATGGTAGTGATGTTGAAGAAACAAGGAATGATTCAAGAATATCCGCCCGACGTTTCGCACGAAAACGCGGTGTTTCTCGAGCAAAACTACGATCGCGTCTCCAAGATCATGGAGCTCCTAATGACAGACTTGGTCCGCGCTCCTAACGACGATTCTAAGGACCAAAACAACGATAAGAACGATAACCAGGATCATTAGAACTAATCTCGGCGGTCTAGCGCGGCGGGCAGCAGGGACCTGGCGGAATTTTGCGATCGTGAGGGCAGGTGGCAGGGTGGCCCAGGAAGGTGCAAATCTTCTGGTCGAGCTCTGGGCTGATGATGTGCTCGAACTTGCAGGCATGTGAATCGGCTTGGGAAGTGGTAATCGAGAATGTGTCGGTGAATAATCTCTCGGCCAGGCGATGACGGCGGACGATGTCACGCGCGCGAGTGCGTCCCTCGGGCGTCAGAAGAACCTGGGAATCCTCGACGATCACCGCGCCGCGGGCGCCCAAGCGGGTGGCTAAGCGCAGCGGATCGCCAATCCCGGCGGCGCGCAGCGTTTCGAAGTTCGCAGGCAAATTTCCTTCCTCACACACCCAAATCCGCTCGAGCAAATGATCGAAGCTCTCTTCCTTTTCCCGGCTGGGGCCGGTAATTTGCACCAGGCGCCCGTGCGCCAACTGGATGCGGCGATCGGCGCGGCGTCCCATCGAAGGGTCGTGGGTGACCATCACGATGGTGTGGCCCTCGCTGTGGAGTTCGTGGAAAAGTTGGATCACGATTTCTTCGTTGGTCTCGTCCAGGTTGCCCGTAGGTTCATCGGCCAAAATCAAGGTGGGATGATTGATCAGCGCCCGAGCGACGGCCACGCGCTGTTGCTCGCCGCCCGATAGCTGGGATGGCCGATGATCGAGGCGGTCGCCGAGTCCGACCCGTTGCAGCGCGCGGCGCGCCTCTTTTTCGTCGGTCATGCTATGGAAATATTGCGCCAGCATCACATTTTCGACCGCGGTCAAATACGGCACCATGTGAAACTGCTGAAAAATGAATCCCACTTTTTCGGCGCGGAAACGGGTTAACCCCGATTCATCCAGGCGCGACATCTCCGTACCGCCGACCCACACCTTCCCGCCGGACGGCGAGTCCAATCCCCCGAGAATATTCACCAAGGTGGTCTTACCCGAGCCGGAGGGGCCCATAATCGCGACCCATTCGCCGGCAGCGACCTCGAAGGAAACGCCGTCGAGCGCGCGCACGTTCCCGAACTGCTTGATCACCCCTTCGACGTGGACCGCTGACGGCATCATTCTCCCCGCAGGATCTCTGCCGGCTTCACTTTTCCCAGCCACCGCAACGGATAGGCGCCAGCCAGCGAGGCAACTACCATAATCGCTACGGTCAACGGAAACACTTCCCAACGCGGGGACACCGACGCGTGGAATACTCGGCGCCCCATCCAGAAGGTTAAGGCGATTCCGAGCACATAACCGGCGATGCCTCCGGCCGCTCCGAGCAAACCGGCTTCGGCCAGAAATATCGCCACGATCCGGGAAATCGGGCCGCCCAGCGCTTTCATCAGGCCGACGTCGGCACGCCGTTCGATGGCGAGCGCCGCCATGGTTGCCAACAGGCACATCACCGTGAGTATCAGAATCAACAGCACCATCAAGAGGATGAGCAGCCGGATGCGGCCCAACAATTGGCCCTCGGCGGCGGCGATCTGACGGACGGGACGTACTTCCAGATTGGGATTGGCGGCTGCCAGGCCGCTCGTCACCGCGGCCATCTGCTTTTCCGTGCCGGTGACGCTCAATTGCACCAGCTCGATTTTCCCGGGCTGCGCGATCAAGCTTTGGGCCACCGGCAGATTCACGAAGATCTGATTGTCTTCGGCCCCGCCCGCCTCCACGATTCCGGCGACCGCCAGGCGCACCGAGTGCCCCGGCAAGCTAAGCGCGATCTCACCGCCGGCGGGGACTTGAAAAGTTCGCGCTACGTTGCGGCCAACTATGCAGCGCTCGATGTCGTCGCGCCGTTGTACCCAATTCCCTTCCACGGTCCACGAGGGACTGAGCTTGGGCATTTGATCGAGCCACGCGCCCACCACCACCACGGAGTGGTCATTCTGCGAGCGAGCCACCACGTAGAGATAGGGCGAGAGGGCAGCGATTTCCGGCGCGCGATTTTTCTCCAGGTCGTCGGCCACGCTTTCCGGCATTAATACGGGGCTGACCGCGCCGGAATCGTTGGGCGCCGCGGGAGCTGGGGTCTGGTCTGCGCGAGGCGGCGCGACTACCAGGTTCGCGCCCAGAGTTCGAAACTGTTGTGTTAGTTTTTTTTCGACGTCGAGGTCGACATTGGCCAGGGCGGACAGTACTGCCGCGGCGCTGGTAAGCGCCACTAGCGCGACCAACAACCGGCCGCGGCTGTTTCGCACCAGGCCCCACAGCAGTCTGCCGAACACTATTCGCCCCTCAGAATCGTGGCGGGATCGAAATGCGAGGCGCGCCGCAACGGAATCAGGCTACCCACCACGGCCACCAGCGCGGCAATGGTCAGCACCACCGGAAACAGCAGCGGACGCACTTCGGCGGCAGTCCCGAATATTTTTTCACCCAGCAGACGCGCCAGCACCGCCCCCAACAGAAACCCGATGGCGCCGCCAATGCACGCCAGCAGCACTTGTTCCGCGAGAAAGATTCCGGCGACCAGCGCATTGGGCGCACCCAGCGCTTTCATCAGCCCCACTTCGGAGCGGCGATCAAGAACGGTGGTCGCCGCCGTCGCAGCCACCGCCAATGCCGCGCCGATTAGCGCGGCCAGAGTGACCACCCACAGCAAAGCGGAGACGCGCGATAATACCCGGCCTTCGGTTTCCGCCACGCGGCGGATCGGGCGCGCTTCGGTACCGGGCATCACCTGCTGAATTTGATGGCCGATGGAGGAAATGTAGGGCGAACAGAACCAGCGATCATATTCCGTAGGAGTCATGGTGGCTGGGTTGCGCTGCGAGAAGGCATCCTCCGGCTTGGTGAGCGCGCTCACGAACAGCTGCCGGAATTGGCCGGGGCGCCTGGACAATTTCTGGGCCAAAACCAGCGGCGCGACGATGGAATTGTCGACCACGTCGCCGGTAGTGACGATCCCGGTGACCAGCAGCGGAATCGCTTGCGCAGCGGCCGCCGCGCCCTCGCCATTCGCCGGTTGCAACCATAGCGTCGCGCCAGGCGCTATCCCGCCAGGGAACGATTTCGCCAAGCCTGCGCCGACCACACATTCGCGTGCGCCGTCATTAAACCAGCGCCCGCGAACGGTCCACCACGGATGGGTGAGCTGCACGCCGCTCTCGAACTTCGTTCCGTCCGGCACCGGAACCGGATGCTGGTACCAAGTGCCGACCAGCGTAGTTGTATCGCGGGCAGCGCGGGAGGCCGAAGTGAAGAGTGAGCCTGATCCCAAATGGGCTTGCACCGGCACGTCGAGGAAGGGAGTAAACCCGATGATATTGTGGCGCCAAAAAATCGTTTTCAGCTTTCCGAGATCGGCTTCATTCAAGTAGGCGCCTTCATCGACCGGGCGGTAGTCCACTCCGCCGATCTGAAGGGCGAGGGTGTCAGACTGCGAAGTAACCAGCAGGTTAGCGCCCAGGCTGCGGAACTCGCGCGCCAAGCGGTCGCCCACGTCGAGAGCCATCATCAGGCAAGCGGTGGTGACGGCCATACCTGCAGCGAGCGCCGCCGCGGTGAGCAGTTTGCGGTGCGGATTGCGGACGAAGGACTCTCCCAACAGGCGGGCAAACATTTTTTATGGATGAATCAGCGAAGCCGCGTTGGAGAATGCGGAAAGGTCCACCACCACTTCGCCTCCCTCGACGCGTGATTTTACCGGAATCGGGTTACAGCCGCCGGATTCCCCGAGCGACGGAATGTAGATCGCCGCCGCACAATTCCGGCAAATCAATTCGGAACCCTCTTTGCGGTAGCCGCGCGCGCCGCAAATCATGCAGGCGTCCAGCGCCGTGGCATATTCGCCGTTGGCCTTGTGCACCACGACGAATCGCAAATGGGTGCCATCCACATCGACGCGGTAGAAATGGACGTCGGAATCCACCAGGTTGGCGATCGGGATATGCACGGAATTTCCCTGAGCCACCGCTTCGGTGGCAGCGGGCGGCGCGGCGGAAACGCTGGCATAAACGAATTCCGCGGCGAAGGCCAGCACCACCGCGAAACACAGGGCCGCGGTAGCGAAGCTCCATCGGCGCTGCTTGCGCCGTTCATATTCCCGGCGGCGCTGTTCGGCCGGATTGCCGGCGGCGTCCGGTGTGGCTGGCGCACTCGGACCAAGCCATTCCCGCAGCACGGCCAGACCAGCAACGCCCAATATCACCACAAAAAAGAAAACCTCGTTACGCACGATCGGTCCGATGGTGGCCATTTCGGCCTTGCTCGAGGGCAGCCACATCGATTCGCTTAGCTCGTGAATTCCAGTGAGCGCGAGCTGGAAAGCCACTACCATCAGGATGGTGCTGGTGACCGTGAAAAACCTACCCAGCGGAATTCGCAGAGTGCCTTGGAAAAAAAATATTCCCACCGCGACGGCGATGGCGATCCCCAGGCCGGTGCCGATCCAGACGGCCACGCCTTCGGTGGAAAGCTCGACCGCGCGCAGGATCAAAACCAGCTCGGCGCCTTCGCGCAGGACCATCAGGAAAACGAAAAATCCGACGCCCCAGCCACCTGCGGCCCCCGATTTTTGTGCATAAACCTCGATGCGCCCTTCGATTTCCTTCTTCAGGGTACGCGCGATGCGGTTCATCCACACAATCATGCTGACCACCAGGACGCTGGCGGCCAACATCAATACACCTTCAAAGCCGTCGGTGCTGATTTGCCATCGCTGAAGCAGGTAGGCTGCGGCAAAACTGGTGGCGGAGGCTAGGATGACCCCGGCCCAAACATAACTCTTAAGCCCGCGACGGCCGGTGCGGTCGAGGTACACTAGCACGATGCCGACCACAAGAGCGGCTTCAACGCCCTCGCGCAAGGCGAGAAGCAAGGCGGAAAGCATGGGCTACCCCAGCCCTTTCTACTTGAAACTCGTTTACAACTAGATCAGTCTATCTAGCTGCTGCGCAAAGATCAAGGCTACAGGCATCCTTCCGTGCTTCTTCGTACTTCCAATCCCTGTACAATCATATTTGACGCGCATGCCTGTTGTGCCGTTCCTATGCCTCGCCGCCCCACAACCCGGTCCCTGATTCTGGTGGCCTTGGCTCTCGGTCTGGTTCCATGCCTGGCCATATCCGGGGCTCAGCAATCCTCTCCGGCTAAGCCCGCTGCGCAAGCTCCGCAAGGGGCCGCCAAACCGCCCATGACGTTGGCCGAAGAGATGGCCCGGGATGCGTCGATGCCCGAACGGGATCCCAAGAAAGCGAAGCAGGCGTTTGTAGCCGGGGAGCATGCAGCCAAACAGGAAGACTGGCAAACCGCGGTGGAATCGTTTGCTGAGGCGGTGAAGCTGCAGCCGGAAAAGGTGGAATACCGGACCCAGTGGACCACCGCGCTGGGGAAGCTGGTGCGCCAACACATCGATCGCGCCGAACGCGACGCCGCTTCCAACAAGATGGAAGACGCGCGCAGTGAACTGCAAACCGCAATCATCCTGGATCCGTTCAACTCCGTCGTTCGCGAACGCTTGTCACAGATGAATTTGCCTACGATACCGCGGATGGAAGAACCGGCGTTCGAAGAACTCGACGGAGAAGTTCACCTGCTGGCCAAGCCGGGACAGCAAACTCTGGATTTGAAAGGCGACACCAAGCAAGCGTACACGCGGGTTGCGGAGCAATTCGGATTGCAAGTGGCTTTCGATCCGGACCTCGCTACGCGCCAAGTTCATTTCAAGGCGGATGGCCTCGATTTCGCTACAGCCATGGATATTCTGGGCGAGCAGACCGGCACGTTTTATCGCCCGCTGACCGAGCGGTTATTTTTTGTCGCCGCCAATACCTCGGATAAGCGGAAGAACTACGATGCGTCGGTGGTCCGTACGGTCTTGCTGCCCGGGTCCATTACCACTGCGGAGATGACTGACCTGACCCGGCTGATTCGCGATGAAGGGGGCATCGCGCGCACCCAGCTATCCGCAAGTAGCCGCACCCTCACGCTGCGTGGCTCGCCATCGGCGGTGGCGCTAGCCTATCACTTGATTCAGCAGCTGGAGCAGCCGCGCGCCGAAGTGAATTTGGAGTTTGAAATTTTGGAAGTCAACCGCTCCCTGGCGACCGATTTGGGGGTCACTCCACCGAGTAGCATCACCGCGTACGACATCACCAAGCAGGACATTCAGGAAGCGGAAAGCTCGACCGAGGGTCTAGTGGGGGTGATCAGTCAAATTTTTGGGCTGAACTCATCGATGTCGGGTTTGAACGCGTCGCAACTCGCGGGCCTGGTGGGCGAAGGAAATCTGAGCGCGGCCTCCCTGCTTCCACCGCTGATCGCCTTTGGCGGCGGACAAACCACCTTTCTGGCCACGCTACCCGGCGCGGTGGCCAATTTCTCCGAAGCACTGAACCTGGTGCGCACCGGCCAACGCATCCTGATTCGCGCGGAGGACGGCTTGCCAGCCACGTTTTTCGTCGGCGACCGCTACCCGGTAACGCTCGGGCAATACTCCTCGAGCCTGGGTACGTCGACGACCATTCCAGCGGTAAGCACAAATAGCTTTCCGACGGCCACCTACACCACCGGATCGAGTCCGGTGGCCGTAGCCACAGGACATTTCGACTTCAACAACAGCGCGGACGGATTTGACTTGGCGGTGGTCAACCAAGGCGACAACACCGTAACGATCCTGCTGAACAGCGGCACCGGGACCTTCACTCCTACCACGGGAAACCCGCCGGCGGTAGGCACCGTGCCTACCGCGATCGTCACCGGAACATTTGCCGCCAACAATATCTCCGACGCGGCCGACCTGGCGGTCACCAATTACAACTGCACCGGAACGCCGCTGGTATGCGGACCCGGATCGGTGTCGATACTGCTGGGCAACGGTGATGGTACGTTCACCCCGGTAATCACGCCACCGGCAACCGGACATGGACCGATCGCGCTGGCAACGGGCCAGTTCAACCTGAAGAATTCAACAGATCACACCGATCTGGCAGTGGTCAACCAGCAGGACAATACCGTTACGATACTGCTGGCGAATGGAGACGGGACGTTTACGCCAGCCAATGGCTCGCCGATCGGGGTGGGACATTTCCCCTCGGGTATAGCGGTGGCAGACTTCAATGGAGATGGGTATCCGGATTTGGCAGTGACCAACCAGAACGACAATAGCGTCAGCATCCTGCTTGGCAATGGCGACGGCACGTTTAGGGGAGGTGTGGTGCTCGCCCCAGGCAACGGGCCGATCGCGGCGGCAACTGCGGACTTTAATGTGGACGGCTTTCAGGATCTGGCGGTGGTCAACAACACCGACGACACGGTGGCGGTCTTCCTCGGCAATGGCGACGGCACGTTTCAAACGGCGGGCACGTTTCCAACCGGGAATAGCCCGGTATCCCTTGCTGTGGCAGACGTCAATCAGGATGGGCTCCCGGACATAGTAGCGGTGAACCAAAACGACTCCACAATCTCGGTGCTCATCAACGCCTCCGCCGGCCAGTTCAGTTTACCTCTGGACCTGAGCGTGGGAGAGACGCCTGCGGGCATCACCACCGCGGATTTTAACGGGGACGGGCTGCCCGACGCAGCGATCGCTGATAAAGGTGGAGACACGGTCACGGTGGTACTCGATTCGACCGCCGCGACCACCGGCGAAACCTCGGCCACTTCCGGGCTGACGCCGTTCCCGGGTGCCGAATACATTGACTTGGGGGCGAAGATCAAGGCTACCCCGCGGATCCACGCGGACGGTGACGTCTCGCTGAAAATGAGTGTCGAACTGCGCGCGCTCGCCGGACAATCGGTGAACGACATACCGGTGCTCTCCAACCAAACGGTTGAGCAGAGCGTGCGCCTCCACGACGGCAGGACCAGCATTCTCGCGGGGTTCTTGCAGGGCCAGAAGACGGTCACGTTATCGGGCCTGCCGGGTATTGCCGGACTCCCGGGAGTGGGATACCTGGGATCGAGCAACAACAATACCGACCAAAGCACCCAGCTATTAATCCTGGTCACGCCGCGAATCATCCGCCCGGCGCCGAAGGCCTCTAAAGCGCTATACGCGGGTCGCGGACTGACCGCAGCGCCGGGCGGAGGTGGTGCTGCTGCCGCGCCGGCGCCAGAGCCTCAGCCGGAACCCGCCCAGCCTGTTGAGCAGCAGAATCCGCAACCCGGGCGTCCAGGGTTCCCGGCGGGTACCATACCGGGAGCACCGGCCCCACAAGGGAACCCGCCGCAGCCGCAGTAGCCTGCGCGGTGGGTTTACTACGCAGAACTTTGCTTCTGCGCGTAATCCTTCAGTTCTTTTCGGTTTTGTCTTTGTGGTGAAAATTCAGACCGTAGACGGGATGGTCCTTGGTTCCGGTGATCTTGATCGGTACGTAGGTTCCTGCGCCCTTTTTCGAGAAAAATGGATCGACCGCTTTCAGGAAGAAGGATTTTACTCCGGTCATGGTCTGAGAGAGTTTGGCGTCCATCTTCAGGGCACCTTCAAAATTCAGCGCGCCATCGTCCATTCCATAGGTGCCGATGAGGTCGACAGTGGCGCCGACGACTTCAAAATGCAAAGACGAGAAATTGACGGTGCCATTGTCCATGCTGTAGGTGCCCTTGAGCGTGGCTGGTGTTGATTCGACGCCCGAGTCGGGTTTGCCCTGCGCCTTGTTGCTGAACGTAGCCACTTTTTTCTCGATATCTTGATTCGAGAAGTGCAGCCCGTTGACCGAGAAATCGCCGTTGAGCTTCATGCGGTCGAGATAGTCTTCCGGGCCAGCATCAATTTCGACCGTGGCGTTCAGATCCATCGGGCCAGTCATGACCGGCGGATCGTTCCCTACCGCGAGCTGCAGCATGTCCTCAATCCGCGCCGCCTTGGAGACGGTCTTGACCAAAATGCGGTGTCCGTGCGGATCCTCGACGCGGATCACTTCACCGGTTGAGATGATGCGCGAGTGCAAGAATCGCGCGTCCACCTCTTTCAGGATGGTATCTCCATTGGTGCCGTCCACCACCGCCTTGTAGTCGGTGTGCAACGGCACAGACATCTTGCTGGTGCGGATTTTGAATTTAGGTATGTCGGTCCAGCCGGTCACATCCAGATAATCCAGCGGTCCGCCGAACTCCCCTTTGGAATTCATGATCCCGGAAAGGGCTTTGATGGTGCCCATGTCCGCGTTGGCGAACGTGTAGGACGCTTTGACCGGGGTCAGCGCGGGATCTGCGGGAACCCACGGGCCGAACTCACCCTTGCAGTCGATTTCACCTTTGGGAATGGGATTGGTAAGGGTGGCGTGGAACGGAGATGGGCGATCCAAAGAGAGATTCTGCATCTCGATGTGGTGAAGCTCGAACAAGCGCGGCTTCTTACCGGGCTTATTGGGAGTGGTTTCGAAAGTTGCCCCATCAGAATACAGAACATCCACCAACACCTGATACTTCTCGGCTAGATTCTGATTAGGCCAGACCCGCTGGGGCTTGTTTCCCGGCTCCCGTGGAGGGGTGTGGATATGCAATCCTTGAATTTGCACGCTGGATACGTGCCGCGGCGCCCTTAGCAGGGTGCCCCAATTCGCGTGCGCGGTAAGCGAGTCGATTTGAATCAGCGGGGCGATATCGGTACGCCCAAAATGGCGCATCACCACCCCGCCCGCTTCCACCGTGATTCGCGGAAACAAGGCGATGTCGAAGGTATCGATGGTCACGGTGCTATCGAACTTGGCACTCAGCACCGCTTCGATCTTGCTCTTGGCGATCGGGCTGATGTGGGGGCGGATGATCAGCGACGCGATGAACAGCAGGGCGAAAAGACCGAGTAGGATCCCACCGATAATGTAGAGTGCTTTGCGCCGCCTGGACAGGACAGACTCCCTCGAGAACGAATTTCTGGCAATCGAGCAACGTCGGGTAATTGACGATGCTACCCGCGCGCTCACGCGAGCGGCAATACCCGGAAGCGTGTAGTGCGAGCGCGAAAGTCCGTGCATATGCGGCTGTAATTCTTCTGGCGGGGCGACTAGTGCAGCGCCTCCAGAACGACCACCGGCCGATAGGTGCGCGGGACCACGGCTTCGGCGATCGCTACCAGTTTATCCTGTTGATTGAAGACCCGTAGCCGGGCCGGCTTCCAATCGCCCGAGTCCAGTTCCGCGGGCGCACCCGGCGCAAGGGTCGCCCGGCCAGGCTGAATTTGCGAGAGCGTTACGTTGAACTTCGCGCCATGGGCGATGCGGCGCTCCACGATCGGCAGCACCGTGGCGCGCGGAAGCTCTGGGAGCAACCCTTCCAGTCGCACCACGCGATCCTCCAAGCGGCCTGCCTGCGAAGCTTCGACCACTTCCTCGAGGGTAAGAGCCTGGTCCAGAGTGAATTCGCCTACCGCGGTGCGCAGGATTTCCGCCAGATGCGCGCCGCTGCCGTGTTTCTGGCCAAGATCATGGGCCAGGGAACGAATGTAGGTTCCGGAACCACACTCGACGTCGAACCGCGCCACCGAGCCATCCACGGAAGTCAAACGAAACTCGTAGACATCCACTTCCGCCGGATCGAGCACCACCGCTTTCTTTTTTCGCGCCAGTTCGTGCGCCGGGCGTCCGTGAATTTTCTTCGCGGAAAATGCCGGAGGGACTTGCTGGATGCGCCCCACAAACGGCGCCGCGAGCTGCATCAATTGTGCCGAGTCCAGGGCCGGCGCGGTGTCCGGTCCTTGGGCCTCACCGTCGGCGTCGTAAGAGTCGGTGGCGAAGCCAAAACGTATGGCGCAGGTATATCGTTTGCGGCGGCTTGCGTAGAATCGCGCCAGGCGGGTGGCTCGGCCCAGCACCAGCACGAGCACCCCGGTGGCCAGCGGATCCAGCGTTCCTAAGTGTCCAATTTGACGAAAGCCGGCAATGCGCCGAACCGTTTCGACGACGTCGTGAGACGTCTTTCCCTGCGGTTTATGGATGACCAGCGCGCCGTCGATCGGCGGGGGTTGGGGAGGTCGAGGCATTGGCTGAGTTGGGGGTCCAGTTTCCGTGGGAGCGCGTTCGGTCGTCCCGGTCGCGGTGCGACGAAAAACTCCATCGCGGCGTTCGCCGCGATACTATCCGCCCCAGCTTTTCGATTTCCGCAGCAACTCATCGATGTGCTGGCCGTAGGATTCGGACTCATCGTTCATAAAGAAAACATCGGGCGCGCGCCGCAAACGCAGGCGGATCAGCAACTCGTGGCGGACGTAGCCGGCGGAATGATTCAGGCCATCCAACGCCAATTTTTTCTCCCGCGCGTCGCCCAGCACCCGCACGAAAACGCGGACTTGCTTCAGATTGGGCGAAACGCGCACTTCGGTAACGTCCATTCCAGCCAACGCCAGGCGCGGGTCTTTCAAATCGCCGGCCAACATCAGGCACACTTCGTTGCGGATTTCTTCGGCCACGCGTTCCGGACGATGGGTTGGACGATGTCCTTCGAGGGGCATTCTTTTCTCTCAGAAGTACTCGATTTCCTGTCCCAGCAGATCGCGGCCCAGCAGTTTCTCGGATTCCAGAGCCACCGCGGACATCGATTCCTCCAGGTGTTTCTGATCGGAGGAAATGCTCACCACCCCGACGATCGAGCGCTGCCACAATTCCTGATGATCGAGTTCGGCGACCGCCACGTTGAAGTGGCCGCGCAGACGATCCTTGAGGCTGCGGAGAACCTGACGTTTGTCTTTGAGAGACTGTGCGTCGGGAATGTAAAGTTCCAGGGTGAGCAGGCCGATGGGCATGTTGGCAATCCCCAGAAGCGCCGCCGAATCACTTTAGGCGGTGGCGGCGATGGGCGCCACACGCTCGATTACGAAGCACTCGAGCGAATCGCCCACTTTCACGTCGCTAAAATTCGATACGCCGATGCCGCACTCAAAACCGGTTCGCACCTCGGTGGCGTCGTCCTTGAAGCGCTTTAGTGACTGAATTTTCCCGGTGTAGATCACCGCACCGTCGCGCACCACGCGCACATCGGCGTCCCGGCGGACAATTCCATCCTGAACCCAACAGCCGGCAATCGTCCCCACGCCCTTGACGCGGAAGGTGTTGCGAACTTCGGCGTGGCCCAGAACGGATTCCTTGATCACCGGCGAGAGCAAGCCGGTCATCGCCTTTCTCAATTCGTCGAGCAATTCGTAGATGATGGTGTGGATGCGAACGTCGACGTTTTGCAATGCCGCCAGATCGCTGGCTTTGCGTTCGGGACGGACGTTGAAGGCGATGATGATCGCGCCGGACGTGGACGCGAGCAACACGTCGCGCTCGTTCACCGCTCCCGCACTGGCGTGGATAATCTTGAGCTTCACCTGATCGGTGGAGAGCTTGGGGATCATTTCGCTGAGTACTTCCACTGAACCTTGCACGTCGGCCTTCACCACGATGGCTAGTTCTTTTACTTCGCCGGCGAGCAATTGCTCGTGCAATTGATCCAGGGTTAGGCGCCCGGTAGCCGATTTCGCCAGCGACGCTTCACGCTGCTTGGACTGCCGGTATTCGACGATGTGCCGCGCCTTGGCTTCGTCCGCCACCGAGAGTTGATCTCCCGCTTCGGGCAAGCCCTGCAGGCCGAGCACTTCCACCGGGGTCGCCGGCCCCGCTTCCTTCACTGGCTGGCCGCGATCGTTGAACATGGCGCGGACCTTGCCGTACACCGAGCCGACCACGAAGAAATCACCGACGTGCAGAGTGCCGTTCTGCACCAACAAAGTGGCCACCGGGCCGCGTCCCTTGTCCACGCGGGATTCCAGAACGGTGCCGCTGGCCTGGGCGTCGGGATTCGCTTTGAGCTCGCGCATGTCGCCGACCAGCAAAATCATTTCCAGGAGCTTGTCGATATTCTTTTTGGCCTTGGCGGATACTTCCACCATTACCGTGTCGCCGCCCCATTCTTCGGGCATCAGGCCACGATCGGAGAGTTGACGCTTGACGCGCTCGGGATCGGCGTCCGGTTTGTCGATTTTGTTGATCGCGACGATGATCGGGACCTTGGCGGCACGCGCGTGATCGATCGCTTCCTGGGTCTGCGGCATCACTCCGTCATCCGCGCCCACCACCAGGACCACGATATCGGTTACTTTTGCGCCGCGTGCGCGCATCCGGGTAAAGGCTTCGTGGCCCGGGGTATCGATGAACACGATGCGCTTGGCGCCGGCGTGCGCTTCGTACGCGCCGATATGCTGGGTGATACCTCCGGACTCGCCGCCGGCTACGTCGGTGGTGCGGATCGCGTCCAGCAGGCTGGTCTTTCCGTGATCGACGTGCCCCATCACGGTTACCACCGGGGCTCGCGCCACGGTGTTTCCGGTGGTGTCTTCTTTCTTCTCTTCTTCCTGTACGAGCTGTTCTTCGAAGCTCACGGTACGCACCACGCCGTTGAACGCTTCGGCCAGCGAAGTGGCGGTGGGCACATCCAAAGCCTGGTTGATGCTGGCGAATACTCCGCGGTCGAGCAGCGTCTTCAACAAATCCTTAGCGCGAACGTCCAGCTTCTCGGCCAGTTCACGAACCGTGATTCCCTCGGTAACGGTAACGTCGCGAGGCTCGCGCTGAACCGGAGGCGCGACCGGCTCGGCCATCGTCGATCGGCCCGGACCAGCGCCCGGACGCGACCGAACGGGATGGAGCTTGCGCTCTCCTTCCGCGAATCTTTTCTCAATGAGTGGGCGGCCGCCTCGAGCTGCGGCAGGTTTGCGCGCATACAACGGTTTTCCCGGTTCGGCTTTCGCGCCGGGTGCGCCGGACGCGCCTGGACGCTGCGTCCCGATGGGACCTTGCTGACCCGGGCGAGGGGGCATTCCCGGGCGTCCACCCGTGCCTCCTCCGGGACGTGACGGATACCGTGAAGGAGGCGCTCCGGGACGGCTGGAAGGCGCGCCCGACGGAGCCGACCGCATGGACGACGGTCCACCGGCAGAAGGCCTGGGTGAACTGGATGGATACCCACCGGGCCTGGATGGGCGAAGAGGCGTATTCGCGGGTGTGGTTGCGGGCCGGGGCGTCGCGGACGGCACGGGGCGGCCAGCACCTTGCACCGCCAATGGGCGACCTGCTCCCTGCACTGGCATTGGCCTTAGCCCGCGCCCTGGACGGGCATGGGACGGCCTGCACCTTGCACCGGCATCGGACGGCCAGCCCCTTGTACCGGGGCGGGCTGCTTGGGCGTGCCGGCCGCGGCCGGCGGCGAAACATGCCGGGTCGCCGCGCCGCCAGAAACGGGTCTCGCAGGGACTGCTGCTGGCGCCGGAGGCGCGGCGGCAACCCCCGCGGGCGCTGCCGGTGCGGGTTTCATGGCTACGGGCGCTACGGGCACACCAGCGGCAGGCGGTACCGAGACAGCCGGTGGACGCGCCGCCGCGGGCGTCGGGGGCGCGGCCACCGTTGGAGCGGCGACGCTGGGCGGCACGGGTGCGGAAGCGGGCTTCGCGCTAGCCGCCGGCGGAGGCACGGGCGGAGCGGCAGTTTTCGGTTTCGCTTTTGCGGCGGCGCTGGCTTGCGTTTGGGCTTGTTCGGCGGCTTCGGCGTCGGCCAACTGGCGGAAATGCTTTCGGGCGAGATCAGCGTAGGAATTTTCGAGCGAGCTGGAATGCGTCTTCTTCTCGGTGACGCCAATTTCCGGCAAATACTCAATCAGCACTCTGGCTTTAATTTCAAGCTCGCGCGCCAGTTCGTTAATTCGAATTTGACCTGATTCTGTCATTAGCTAACTATTGTTTTCCTTTTCCTGGTCGGGTGAATCCGACGCTGGCTGTTCGCTTGCGGTCTCACTCTCGGCGTCTGCTTCCGTCGAGCTTTCCCCTGGGGTTTCGGCCACCTGGTCCGCATCGCTGGCGGCTTCGCCGGATTGCGATTCAATGGAAGCCTCTTGTGACCCTGTTTGGTCGGACCGAGCTTCCGCGGCGCTCGCTTCCAAATCCTCGGCGCCGGCGGTTTCTGCTCCAGCTTCGCCTTCAGCTTGTTCGCTCTCCGCCACCACGTCAGCCAGTTGTTCGATGGCGTCGAGCGCTTCCACAGCTTCCGCGCCTTCGACCGCCGCCGCGTCCGCAGGCGGCGCGGAAAGGCCGGCCTCGATCGCCTCGAAGTGTCCGGCTACCGACTGCCGGATCTTCTCCACCATCTTGTCGCCGATTCCTGGAATTTCCAGCAACTGCTCAGGCGTCATATCGGCCAAACGTTCCACCGAGGTGATTCCATGGGCCTCCAGTTTATCGATTGTTTTCGGCCCCACGCCCAGCAGCGCGGAGAGCGGCGTCGTGGGAGCAGTGAGGGCGTTCATCTTCTCCTCAATCTCGCGGCGCTTTTCTTCCTCGCTCTTGATATCGATGTTCCAGCCGATCAGCTTGCTGGCCAGACGAACGTTCTGGCCCTTCTTGCCGATCGCCAACGATAGCTGGGTATCCTCGACGATCACCTCCAGCCGCTTCTCTTCCGCGTCGACCACCTGCACGCGAGTGACTTTTGCCGGGCTCAGCGCTTTTTGCGCGAACGCCAGGGTTTCTTCGTTCCACGGAATGATGTCGATTTTCTCGCCGCGCAATTCCCGGATGATCGACTGCACGCGCATGCCCTTCATTCCTACGCACGCGCCTACCGGATCGACGTCCTTGTCGCGGCTCTCCACCGCAATTTTCGCACGCTCGCCGGCTTCGCGAGCCACCGCGCGAATCTGCACGGTGCCGTCGTAAATTTCCGGGACTTCCATTTCAAACAACCGCTGCACCAGAGCGGGGTCGGCGCGCGATACGATAACTTGCGGCCCTTTGGCCGCTCGCTCCACCGCGCGAATGGTTACGCGCAGGCGGTCGCCAACGTTATACGCTTCCAGGCGGGACTGCTCACGCTTGGGAAGACGCGCCTCGGTCCGCCCCAAGTCGACGATCAGGTCCGGGCCCTCGGTGCGCTTCACAATGCTGTTGATGAGTTCGCCGACGCGGGTGTGGTACTCGTTGTAAATCGTGTCGCGCTCGGCTTCGCGCACTTTCTGCAGAATTACTTGTTTCGCGGTTTGCGCCGCGATTCGTCCCAGCACTTCGGTGGGCTTGGGCTGAGTGATCTCGCCGCCCACGTCGATTCCGGGGGTCTGGCGGCGGGCATCGGCGACCGAGATTTCGCGAAGCGGGTCGGCTACTTCTTCCACCACAGTTCGCACCGTGTACACATCCACGTGGCCGGTATCTGGATTGAATCGCGACCGCATGTCTTCATCGGTCTTGTAGTATTTCCGCGCGGCAACCACCATCGCGTCTTCGATGGCCGCTACGATCACCGCCGGCTCAATATGTTTCTCCCGGCTAATCTGTTCGATGGTTTGAAATAGGAGACTTGCCATACCCGTCTCTCCATGCGATCTATATCTCGACGACCAAATTCGCTTTGCGGATGGCCGTAAAGGGTATCACCAACTCTCGATCCCGGTACTCCACCTTCACCACTCCGTCCGCGTACCCTGCCAGCCGGCCCTCCAGGTACTGCACCCTATCTACCGGCTCTTTCAGCCATATCTTCGCCAGCCGCCCCGAGAACCTCGCGTAGTCCTCGGCTTTCAACAGCTTCCGGTCCATCCCCGGGGAGCTAACTTCCAACGTGTACGGGGGGCCGGGGATCAGATCCTCCACATCCAGCAGCACGCTGAGCTGCGAACTCACGTTCTCGCAGTCGGTGTGCGTGATCGACCCACCCTTTGGATTCTCCTCGGTGGGAGGCCGATCCAGATATACGCGCAGCAGTCGCGACTTCCCGACCTGCCACTCGACATCCATTACATCCATGCCAAGCGACCGGGCCACTCGCTCTGCCGCGCCTCGGACCTTGTCCAAATGCATCGCTAACAGCTCCGGGACACCCGTAGTCCACGCCCGTGGCCCGGAATCATCCAGCCACGCTCGGTCTTCACACGCCCAACAAAAAAGTGGGCTCTCGCCCACTTGGGTCGTTCGACCTAGCTGGAAAGGCTTGAGTATACTCAGCAAGCGCCGGAAACGCAAGGCGAAGACAACCCCGCGGGCACCCCCGGATGGGGTATTTCGAGCGACGGATAAAGGGCCCTCATCCGCCAAACGGAAGAGAACCCTTCACCTAATCCTTACTTCGGAGGTTCCGTAGTAGCCGGCTTGCTGGCAGCCGGACGCTGGGCCGCGGGCTTGGTGCCGCTCGCTCCCGCCTTGGCCGGATAGGCCTGGTCGAACAACCGAATAATATCCTGGGAGACGTCGACCCCATTGGCCGAGAAAATCACCGGAGTATTCTGCGAGGAATTATCGAGAATTATCGAGTAGCCGTTGTCCCGGGCATACTTTTCTACCACTTCCATTAGCCGCCGGCCGATGCGGTCGATTACCTCGCGCTGCGCTTCGTTGCCGTCGTCGTTGAAATCCTGCTGCTTGCGCTGATAGCTGCGTGTTAGGGTGTCGTTTTCACGCACCAAGCGCTGCTTTTCGTCGTCGCTGAGAGTCGAGGCGCCGTTGCGCAGACGGGTTTGAATGTCTTCAATCTGCTTGCGGGTCGTCTCCAACTCCGCCTGCCGGGGCGCGAATTGCGCTTGCAGTTCGCTCGAGGCCTGCTTGCCTTCGGCAGTGCTGGTGATGGCAATCTGCATATTCAAAATACCAATTTTTTCTGGGGCGGCGGCAGTGCCCTGCGCCCACGCAGAGGGAATCATCAAGAGTGCCGCAACAGCCGCCCAACCGAACTGAGACCTAATCTTCATTCTGACTCCTTAGGAAATTGCCGCATAATTGCAAGCCACGGATTATAGCCGCCGGTTTCTCGGCGGGTCAATGATATTTCCGCCACCTGCTCTTGCAGATGCGGGAAAGCGCGCTTTTGTTTCCTGGCCCGGAGTCCGCCGGCCTAGCTGTTGGGCCGCCTCCTTTGCGCCCATGCTCACCACGCTTACTGCGGCAGCGGGACCAAAAGTACGCGGTTGTTGTTCAGATCGGCAAGCACGCCAATGTTCGTCGACGGATCAATCGCCACGGAAAACATCGGCGATCCGCCCAATCCCAGTGCGTACACCACTTGCTGCCCTTGATAGTCCACCACCGAAACCGTGTTGCTGGCCGGATTGACGGTGACCACGGTGCCGGTTTGCGGGTTGTAATCAATCGACGCCGGACCGATTCCGGCGCGAATGGTGGTGAGCACCTCGGTCAGCGGATCGATGACGTCGATGCGATTCGAATCGCTCTCTGCGGCCAAGAATTGACTCGACACCGGGTCGTAGACCGAGGCGGCGGGTCCGGTAACACTGGACAGCCTTCCTTGCAGCGCTACCGAGGCGAGATCGATGAAGTCGAAAGCAGCCGGGGGGTACGTGGTAGCCACCAGCGCAACGTCGTCCACGTAGTCCACGCCCACCGCAATCGGTTGTTGATCGACTAGCACTGCTTCCCCGCCCCCAGTCGTTCCCAAGACCATCGAGATCGAGCTGACATTGTTACTCCCATAGTTCGCGACCACCGCCGTCTGGGTATCGGTGTTCATGGCCACGCCCATCGGCTGGGTGCAACCGCTACAAGCCGGCACCGACCTCAAAACCACCAGATTCACGTAATCCACGATGGAGATCTGGTTGTCGTTGCTGGTAGTTACTGCCGCCAAGCCCAGAGTTGGGAGCACCGCGACCGACTGTGGGCAAGTCCCTATCGAGAGCGTGGCGTTGGTCATGCCGGTGGTGAGATTAATGATCGAAACGCTACCGGGAACCGAGCAATCCCCCTGGCTAGCGACTATGGCTAGTTCGCGGGTAGTGTCCACCGCTACCGAGGTGGGCGCAGTGGCCACCGAGATTGGTTCGATCGCAGTTAGATGCCCCACGTCAGAGAGCGTCAAATCCACATTCTGCACGTCCACTACATATCGCCGCGGGGTACCGAGCATGTTCACCGGAACGGTGGCGGTCAATTGCCGGCAATCGGCGGGGCACGGCGAAGGGACCGTCGATGTGGTTAGCGCCGTGCCGTCCAGGCGAATCACCGAGCCCGAGGTGAATCCGTGGCCGGTCACGGTGAGGGTCACCGGCGATGCCGTGGCAAATGTAAGGTCCGGGCTGGACTCGACAATCTGCAGCGGCCGCACCGGCCCTAACGAGAGAATGGTCAACGAGCTTGTCCCTGCGCCATTGCCTTGGTTCACCACTACCGCCTGATTGCTTCCCGCGTCGATCGCCACGGCTTGTGGATTGGCCCCCACGGATACCGTCTGCAGGACAATGCCGGTAGAGAGGTTGGCGACATGCGCGAGGCCGCTAAAGGCATTCACGGTTACCCCGGTGTTGGTGAGCGGATTGATGGCGGCAGCGATTTCCGTCTTGGTCTGGGTGTAGCTTTGCGCCGTAAAGTCGAGCGCGCTGAAAATCGTCGACGCGGTGTTGTTGGGGTCGGTGACCAGGACCGCATGGGACTGCGAATTCACCGCCACGCCTTGCACCGAAGTCGAGACTGCCATGGTGCCAATCACCGCGGGAGACCTACCGCCATCTCCGGGAGTCGCCGGGCGCCCCAGGTCGACGATGGTTATTGTGCCTGCCCCTCCGGGGGTGACGATGGCCCAGTTCAGAATGGGGTCGACCGCCACTTCTGGATATAGGCCGGTACTCACCGAAGGCAAGGTGCCGCCAACGGTGGTCAACGCGCATGGCGGAGTGGAACACGGGGGCGTGCTATTGGGATTGGTGTTGATCAGGTCGATGATGGTGGCGGTATCGGTGGTGGAATTCACAACAATGCCGCGATGGGTGAGCGAATTGATGCCGATCGAATAGGGCGCGATGGTCACGCCCGCCTGGGTACTCAGCGGGGTGAACCCGGTCAGCGACAACGTGGATTGCACGCTCGCGGTAGCCATATTCACAACCGACACCGTGTTGTCACTGCTGTTCACTACCAGCGCGAGATTCAGAATGTCGTCCACCGCCACCCCGGTGGGATGCGTTCCCACGGGAATGGCCGCCGGCGCCGACGTCGGCAAAGCGTCCAGATTGACCAGCGAAACGGAATTGTCACCGGTATTAACCACCACCGCTGTCGCGGTCGCCGCATTGATCGCCACCGCGGTTGCCGCAGCGTCACTTACCAAGGGCACGGTGGCTGTCGCGGCGGTGGGAATATCCGCGGTCAGATCGGAGACCGCTAGGTTGGTTGCGGCTTGGGACGAAGCGGTGGTGATGATACCTAAATTGCGGACCACCACCGAATACAGCCCAGCAAGGTTCAATTCTGGTCCGGTCAATCCGACATTCAAATGCCGCGGGTCTCCCGTCTGCGGGGTGGCAACCATGGGGTTACCGTCGAACGTAGCTACCGTGGACGGCGTGAAAAATCCGCCGGTCAGGGTAACCGTGGGTGTGGACGTGGTGGTGGTGGCGCGGGCCAAAGTATTCGGCGTCAGCGCCAGCAGCGCCGGCTTCACCGCAAACACGGTTAGATTGGCGGCTGCGGATTGGTCGCCGTCTTGGCTTTCCACGCCCAATGTTAATATCGCCGCGGCGGAAAGCGCCGGTGCAGCGATTCGCGCGCGCAGCAAAGTGCTGCTCAAATATGTGGTGGCGACGGAGGTGCTCGGCGCACCGTTCAGTACCACCGTGCTGGTGGTAAAGAAACCTTTGCCGATCAAATAGACGTCCTGCTGGATGGATCCCTGCGGCACCGCAGATGGCACCACGCTAGTTACGGTGGGAGCCGCGTTGGCGCCCACGTCCACCGTGTAATTGCCCGATTCGTTCGAGTCCGCCGCCGCCGTTGCAGTAATGGTCACTGCCGATTCCGCGGTGTTGGGAGCCGTGAATAATCCCGATCCGGAGATGGTGCCACTCGTGGTGTTGCCCCCGGCCACGCTGTTAACCGACCAAGTGACCCCGGTGTTTAGGGTACCGGTGACGCAGGCAATGAATTGGAAGGTCTCCGATACCTGCATGGTGACGGTGGAGGGAATCGCCGCGGTCGAGTTGCACGTGTAAGTGGACGGAATCACCCGCACCCGAACGCCGGAATCGATGGTGACCGTCGCGGTTCCGAAGTCGTTGGTGTTGGCAGTGCTGGTGGCGGTAATTTTAACGGTCGTGGGGCTCGGAACGGTGACCGGCGCGGTGTACAGCCCATTTGTGTTGATCGTTCCGATGGTGTTGTTCCCGCCGATAATGGTCGCTTCATTGCCCTGGCTCACTCCCCAGGTGACGCCGGTGGAGGACACTCCGGTGACCGATGCGGAAAATTGTAGGCTCGCCCCTATCAGCACCGTCGGGGCGTTAGGCGTAATCGTCACCAGCGCCTTGGTCGCCGATCCACACCCGGCGATCGCCAACGATGCCACTGCCACCAACCACAAACTCGCTTTTCCCACTTGGCCAAACCTCATACCACCAACTCCTTTTCCATTTCGACCGCTCAGGTCCGCGGTCTCCGTGACTTTCCGCTTGGCGCGGCGCCGGACCATCTTAGAACGTAGTGTTAATCGTGAACCGGAAAGTGGTCTTGGCTTCCACCAGTCCGGCCGGGAATTTCTGAATGTCGTTCGTCAGTAGTGTATTCAATTCCGGTATTACTTGGGTATTCAGAACTCCTATGCTCTGCAGATACCGCTGCGTCTGATCCGTAAGATCGAAGGCCCCACGCGGCGCCGAGATTGTCTTAGTGAGGCGCAGCGGATTATACGCATAGTAGACGCGGAATGGCGCTTGGATGATCGGAAGCTGAACCACCAGTTCGACGCCTATGGAATCGCGCGGGTGGAAGTTGGTACCCGGAACGAGCTGTAAGTTCCTGGGAATAACGGTGTTTGGGAAATAAGGATTGGGATATTGCTGCTGCAGCAGCCCGACCGCGGACTCGCTCAGTTGCAGCCCCGATTGGCGAATGATTCCGTTCATGCCAATGTCGTTGAACAACTTAAACACCACCGGCCCGGCGATGGGAATACGGTATTCCATGTTGATCACGGTCTGGCTATCGCCGCCCGGGCGGGTGGCGTAATACTGCAAGATCGGAACCGAAAGCGCCTGGGTGGTGGGATTCCCGTTGCCATCCAGCACCGTGGGATTTTTGAAGGAAATGCTGGTGGAGGTGGAAGAAGGGATAAAGACGTACGGCGAGATGGTGTAGTAATCAAAGCCGCGAACGGTATCCTCGCCGCCGGTGTAGAAGCGGTCGAACGGCGGTACTACCTTTCCTCCGTAGCCGGTGGTAAATGCGCTCAACGCGCGAATGCCGATTACGTTGCGGTGATGGTAGGTGCTGTGGAAATACTTGAACTCGAAACTGTTGGAAAAGGTGTTGACGTTGCCCAGCAGCGGGCCACCCTCGAACGACGCGGCATACGAATAGCTCTTCCCTCCGGTCGGATTGAATTGCGCGTTGACCGTATTGTGGGTCAGTGTCGGGGTGATCTTGCTGGCCCGGATTCCCTTCAGCGAGGAAGGTCCGGCCAAGCTGGTGAACTGCAACGACTCGAAAAGCAACTCGGAAGACTGGCTGAATGCGCTGATGTTGGTGGTGGAATATCCGTAGGTGAGGCCCAGCCGGGTGAACGAAAGTTTGCGCAGCGGATAACTGGCGAACATGGTGAAGCCATGGCTGTCGGTATCGTAGTTCTGGGCGATGGCCGGATTGATGGCGATCTGCTGGCCCAGCAAAATGGATTCCTCCCGGGCCTGGTTGTAGTCAAAGCGTTGAGTGAAGACGGTGAAGCCAGTGGAAATCGGACGGTCGAATAGATATGGCTCGGTGAACCCAAAGGTGGCGTTGCGGGAACGATCGCCGAGCTGGCCGGAAAGGGTGAGGGTTTCTCCCAGCCCCAGGAAGTTATTGGTCTGATACGACAGCCCGATAAAGCTGCCGGCCAATCCGCTCACGCCGCCGGAAAAGCTGATCGATTGCTTTCCTTTTTCTTTCACCTTGAGGCGGATATCCACGGTGCCGTTTTTGACGTTCTTCTTCAGGTCCGCATTTTCCGGCTTAATGGTTTCGAAATAGTTGAGCTGGTTCAGCCGCAGTATGCTGAGCTCCCACAAGCGGTCGTTAAACAGGCTGCCTTCATCCAGCAACAATTCGCGGCGGATGACTTTGTCGCGGGTGGTGGTGTTGCCGGAAAATTCGATGCGCCGGACGATATATTGCTTTTGCTGGTCGAAGACCAGGACCAGGTTCACCAGCTTCTTTTTGTCGTCCACATCAAATTCCGGCTCGGTGGTGAAATCGATGTAGCCGTACTGTCCGTATAGCTTCTTGTAATTCTCAAATGCTTTGCGCAGCTTCGCCGCCGAGAATATGTCTCCCTGGTGCACGGGGAAAACTTTCGCCAGGAATTCGGACTTGAAGAACAACCCCTGATCGGGATCGGAGCTCCGGAATCGCAGAGTGCCCATGCGGTATTGCGCGCCTTCCTCCACGTGAATGGTGATGTTGGTCTGCTTGCCGTGCTTGGAGCCCACCCAAGGCCACGGCCCTGGAATCCCGGCCTTGTCCTGGTCCACCGTTTTCAAGACCGGGTCCGGGATCCCCACTTTGAAGTAGCCGTTATCCTGGTACAGGCCGCGTACCCCCACTTCCATGTCTTCATCGAGCTTGTTGCGGTCAAAGGTCTTGCTCCAAACGTCGATGTCGGTGATGTACAGCGGGATGCTAATGGGCCGCGAGTGGCGCATCGAGCGGATGATTCGGCGGCTGGAGAAGACGTGGTTGCCGGTGATAGTGATCTCGCCGACGGCGACCTTGGGGCCTTCATCGATATTGAATACCAATTTAACCGCGTTGGACGCGGCCAGCTTTTCGTAGGTCGGCTTAACCTTGGCAAATTGATGGCCGTGTTCGGCCAACAGGTCTTTCAGCACCACTTCGGCGCGCTTGATGACCGTGGGATCGAATCGGTTTTCGACCGACAGCCCCACTTTACGGTCTTTAAAGCGGTCCAAAATGTCGGACTCGCTCACCGATTTGGCGCCTTTGTATTCGATTTTGCGAATCACCGGCCGCTCTTGCACATAGAACACCAGAATTTTTCCGTTGGGTTGGGCCGGATCGTCTTCCACTTCCAGACGGATGTCTTCGAAGAATTGGGTATTCCACAGCGCCTGAAAATCGCGCCGCGCTCCGTCCTCGGTGTAAACGTCCCCTTTGCGGGAGAAAATGCGCGCCTGGAGGGTGTCGTTATGGACCCGGCGGTTACCCTGAAACTGAATGTTGGTGATGATGTAGGTGTTGGAAGCAGTTCGCGGCTGCGTTTGCGCGAGCATCGGCGCCGCGACGGCGAGTGCCAGCAAACACACCCCAAGACCGAAGGTCAAATGCTTCTGGAAAAATCTCACGCATGCGGCCGCGCCAATACTCAACGCCGCGCTCCCCCGCCCAAAGTCTGCTTGCTCCCTCGCCAGTAGTTTTCTATCCCGGCTGCGCGTGTAGGATTCTTAGTGGGCCACCGGGGTTGCTTCTACCAGCGGGCGGAAGGCCAAACCATCGCCGGACAGATGTATTTCCAGCGTAGCGGGCTTCTGCAATCCCCCCTGGATCAAAGCTTCCGACAGTGGGTCTTCGACGAACTTCTGAAGAGCGCGCCGGAGAGGCCGCGCGCCGTAGTTTCGATCCGTGCAGGTTTTCTCGAGGATCCATTGGCGCGCTTCCGGCGTGAGCACGATCTGCACTTGCCGGTGCACCAGCGTATCGTTGATCTTGCCAACCAGAAGATCGATGATTTTCAGCAAGTCTTCATCGCCCAGCGAGTCGAACAAGATGATCTCGTCGAGCCGGTTCAAGAACTCCGGATTGAAGACTCTCTTAACTTCCGTCATCACCAAGTCATCCATATTTTTCACGTGCGTTGCTTCGCCCGACTTCTGGAAGCCCAGCGACGCATGCTTCTGCAGCGCTCGCGCTCCGAGGTTGGAGGTCAGGATGATGATGGTGTTGCGGAAATCAACCGTATTTCCCAAACCGTCGGTGAGCTGGCCGTCTTCGAATACCTGCAAGAGGATGTTGAAAACATCCGGATGGGCCTTCTCGATTTCGTCCAGCAGGATGATCGAGTAAGGCGTGCGTCTCACCCGTTCGGTGAGCTGACCGCCCTCTTCGTACCCCACATACCCCGGAGGCGCGCCGATCAATTTCGATACCGAATGCTTTTCCATGTATTCGGACATATCGAAACGAATCAGCGACTTCTCGCTTCCGAACAAAAATTGTCCCAGTTGCCGCGCGACCTCGGTCTTGCCTACACCGGTCGGACCCAGGAACAAGAAGCATCCTACAGGACGTCCGGGCGCTTTCAAACCCGCTCGGCTGCGCCGGATGGCGCGCGCGAGAGCGGTAATCGAGCGATCCTGGCTGATAATGCGGCGATGCAGCTCTTCTTCGATGCGCAGAAGTTTCTGCTGTTCGTCTTCCTTAATCGAGGAAACCATGATTCCGGTCCAGCGCGCGACCACTTCTTCGATGTCTTCGCGGGTGACCACGCCGGTGGCGGAATCGTCGATCTTCAGTTTTTCGCGGAGCATCCGCAGATGCTCTTTTTCCTTTCGTTCTTCTTCCGAATAGAATCGGGCCTTTTCGAATTCATGGTTGGCGATCGCCGTTTCCATGCGGTGGGTGATGAATTTCACACGTTTCTGCACTTCGGAAACTTCGTCCGGCAGCATCGCCTGGCGCAATTTCACCCGCGCGCCGGCTTCGTCGATCAGGTCGATCGCCTTGTCCGGGAGAAAGCGATCGGGAATGTAGCGGTTGGAAAGATATACCGCATTCTGGATAGAATCTTCGGTGTAGCTGACCGCATGGAATTTTTCGTAGCGGTCGCGCACGCCCTGCAGCACGCGAATGGCTTCTTCTTCGTTCGGCGCGCCCACCTTGATGGCTTGGAAGCGGCGTTCGAGAGAGCGGTCTTTTTCCACCGACTTGCGGTATTCACCGGGGGTGGTCGCGCCAATGCACTGAATTTCGCCGCGGCTCAATGCCGGCTTCAGGATATTCGCGGCGTCCAGCGAACCTTCCGCCGAACCCGCGCCCACCAGGGTGTGCAGCTCGTCGATAAACACGATCGCGTTCTGGCTCTCCATCAATTCCTTCATGATGGTCTTCAGCCGTTCTTCGAACTGCCCGCGATACTTGGTTCCCGCGACGATTAACGAAAGATCGAGCGACAGAATGCGCTTGTCGGCCAGAAACGGCGGCACGTCTCCGTCCGCGATTCTTTGCGCCAGGCCTTCCACGATGGCGGTCTTGCCCACTCCGGGTTCGCCGATCAGCACCGGATTATTTTTGGTGCGCCGGCAGAGGATTTGGATCGCGCGTTCGAGTTCTTTATCCCGGCCCACCAGCGGATCGAGCTGCGATTCCATGGCCGCCTGGGTCAGATCGCGGCTGAATTCCGATAGTAGCGAAGCTTCTTTGGGTCGATTCACGGGCACCTTCTCTCCCGCGCTCCGCTGCAATTCCTCGCGGACCGCGGCCAGCCGCAGACCTCGCTCTTGAAGAATTTCCGCTCCGAACGATTTCTCCTCGCGCAGTACTCCCAGCAGCAAATGTTCCGTGCCCACGTGCTTGTTTCCCAGGCGCTCGGCTTCCTCGGCAGCGAAATTCAGGATGCGTTTGCACTCCTGGCTGAGCGGCACCTCGACCGAGGTCGAGATGCGCTCGCGGACGGTGATCCGCGACTCGATTTCCTTGCGGATCGAATCGATCGAGCCGTGAGTGCGCAGGAATCGGTTGGCCAACGCTTTGTCTTCGCGCAGCAGACCCAACAGCAAATGCTCGGTCTCGATATACGGGCTGCCGTACTGGCTAGCCTCATATCGCGCGAAGAAGATCACCCGACGGGCTTTCTCAGTGTAGCGTTCAAACACGGGTCATCCGCCCTTCCGGGGTCTGGGCCCCTGGACCTTCCGCAGGCACTCCATAAATGCGCTCTGCGTCTGTTTTCCCGGCTGGACCCAAGCTGCCATGCTCTAAAACCAGCAGACGGTCCGCGCGCCGAGCCAAAGAGAGGTTATGTGTCGCCAGGATGGAAGTGAGTTGATTGGACCGGTGGAGTCGTTGCATCAATTCAAAGATCGCCTCAGCATTGCGCTCGTCGAGATTGCCGGTCGGTTCATCCGCCAGGAGCAGTTCCGGATGGCCCACCAGAGCGCGCGCAATCGCCAGGCGCTGTTGTTCTCCACCAGACAACTCCCCCGCTCGATGGTTGGCTCGGTCGTCCAAACCCACTTCGGCCAGCCAGTCCCGGGCACGTTCGAGCGCTACGCCGCTCGGTCCGCCCTGGATCAGCAGCGGCATTGCTACGTTCTCTGCGGCGGTAAAATCGAGCAGCAGATGATGACGCTGCCACACAAAACCAATCTTGCGGTTCCGGTACTCCGCCAGCGTCTCTTCAGTAAACGCTTCCAGAGAATTTCCGGCGAAGTATACTGCACCCGTTGTTGGGGTGTCCAGCGCGGCCAGTAGGTGCAGCAAGGTGCTTTTCCCGGCGCCCGACGGCCCTAACACTGCGATCATCTCTCCCCGAGCGACGCTCAGGTCCACGTTGTGGAGTGGCTCGATTGCCGCTGTTCCCGAGCCGAACTTTTTGCCCACGCCGACCATGCGCAGCAACTCTCTGCCGTTTTCCACAGTCTGGAACGTCGCCGCTTGCGGCTGCAAGACGTCCAGTACGCCGGAGTCGGTTGCTTGTGTCATTCCGTCAATGCACTACTCACGTCAGATGCCGAAGAGTTCCTCGGCTATGTTCTTTAAAACCAATGCCGAAATTCCCTGTCCGATCGCGCCAGTGCTAAACACTTTCCTATAGTTCCGAGGAACTACCACTGCTGCCATTTTCCGCCCAAGCGTACAGCGTGACGTAGCTCAATTCTAGCACGTCCAAAGGTACTCATCGGGGTGAGCGTTGCTAGTAAATTCGTACCAGATACCGGCAGACCGTTCGCACCGGTACGTCGCCCTGTTCGGCTTTCGGCCTTGCTCCCAACCTGGCGCCCAATCTCGTGCCCAGATTCGCCACGGCTTACTCAAATCGCAAAATGTCCACCGGCAAAATTCGCGCCGCCGCGCGCGCAGGGTACAGCGTCGCGGCGATACAGATAGCCACCGACGCGCCGGAAATCCATAGCGCGTCCCAGCCGTTGGAATGAAACGGCACGTAGGGGATCGCGTAGACCTCTGGGTTCAGCGGGATCAATCTCCAGTGATCCGCAACCCAGGCGAAACCGTATCCGCCGATCAGGCCGGCGATCGTACCGGCAAGGCCCACCGCCAGCCCTTCCAGCATGAAGATATTGCGGATTTGGGGCCGGCGCGCTCCCATAGCGATCAGTATGGCGATATCGCGGGCTTTGTCGGTGACGGTCATGGTGAGCACCACCAGGATGTTCAGTCCGGCAACGAAGGTGATCAAACCGATAAACAGGGCGGTGACCAGTTTTTCCAAGCTCAAGGCACGAAACAGGGCCTGGTTTTCGTCACTCCAAGTGGTCGTCAGAAAACCGGGGCCGGCTCGCTGGCGCAGCCGCTCTGCCACCGCCTCGGCGTCGTCGATGCGGTTGGCGCGTACTTCCAGCAGGCTGGCGACGTCTCCGGTGCCCGCCAGGCCCTGCGCGGACGGCAAAGTCACGAAGCCCCAATTGGCGTCGTAATCGTAAAAGCCGGAATCGAAGATACCCGCAACGCGGAAACGCTTAGATCGCGGCACCATCCCGAACGGGGTCAAGTTCCCTTGCGGACTGGTCAAGGTGACAAAGTCTCCGGCGCTGATGTGAAGGTCGCTGGCTAGAATCTCCCCCACCAGCAGCGCAGCGAATCCATCGCGGTCGGGTGCGAAGTCGGCCGATCCCGCTACCATCTTCTGCAGCGCTTCGCTGGCGCGCACCTCCAGCAGCGGATCGATGCCCTTCAGCACGATGCCCCGAGCGCGGCCCCCGGCCGACAGCAACACCGTGTCGTACATCGCTGGGGTGATGGTACGCACTCCGGGGGTCTCCGCCAGGTGCTGCATCAGCGCGCGGTAGTCCGGGATTCCTTCGGCGTCGATGGGTTTGAGGTTGACGTGCGCGGTGACGCCCAGCAGCCGGTCGCGGATGGCCTGGCGAAAGCCGGTGTTCATCGCCAGCGCGACCACCAGCGAACCAACCCCAGCGGCGACGCCGACGATCGATAGGACCGTCACCAGCCGCAGCACCGCCGGCCGGGAAGGCGACCGAAGGTAGCGCAGAGCAACCAGCCACTGAAGTGTCATTTAGTCTCGTTAGATTCGGGGCCCCTGCCAGGGGCTGGTTTCTCGCTGCCCAGGTCGTCGTCCGCTGGTCCGTCATTTGCCGGGCTATCCGGCGCGACCGGGCGCAGCAATGGGAAGAGAATCACTTCCCGAATGGAGTGCGAATCGGTAAGCAACATTACCACCCGATCGATGCCGATGCCTTCCCCGCCCGTGGGCGGCAGGCCGTGAGCGAGGGCGCGGATGTAGTCTTCGTCGAGCTGTTTGGGAACCTCATCGCCGCCGCGCTCGATCTGTTCGCGGAAGCGCGCTTCCTGATCGGCGGGATCGTTCAACTCCGAAAAGCCGTTGGCAATCTCCATCCCGGCGACATATAGCTCGAAGCGTTCGGCGATCGATGGATCGTCCAGGCGCCGCTTGGAGAGCGGGGAAATTGCGGTGGGAAAATCGTGAATCATCACCGGCTGAATCAATTTTTCCTCGGCCACGGCTTCGAATAGCGCCCCGATGCACTCGCCGTCGGAATCTGCCGCGCCGATGGCCACGCCTTCGCGCCCCGCAGCACGCGCCGCGGCGTTCCAGGTCTGCAGAAGCTTCCACGCCCCGCCGGGCGCGCCCAGATCCGCCAAGCAAGGACTCGGCCCCGCGTACCCGGGCCAGTGCCGCACGATCGCTTCGCGCATCGACATCCGCTCGATGCGGCTGAAATCGAGTGCATGGTCTCCATACTGAACCGTGGTGCTGCCGCAAATTTTCTGCGCCAGCAGCGCCAGCAATTCCTGGGTCAAGGCCATCATCGCTTCAACGTCGCTGTAGGCCTGGTAAAACTCCAGCATAGTGAATTCCGGATTGTGCTGGGTGGAAATACCTTCGTTGCGAAAGTTGCGGTTGATCTCGTACACCCGATCGAGGCCCCCGACCACCAGGCGCTTCAGATACAGTTCCGGGGCGATGCGCAGGTACAGGTCCAGATCGAGGGTGTTGTGGTGGGTGGTGAATGGCCGCGCCGTCGCGCCTCCCGCAATTGCATGCATCATTGGCGTTTCCACTTCCATGTAGCCACGCGCATCGAAGAATCGCCGGATCTCCCGCAATACCGCGGCCCTTTTTTCAAAGGTTTCGCGGACCCGCTGGTTCGAGATCAGGTCCAGGTAACGCTGCCGGAAACGCGATTCTACGTCCGAGAGGCCGTGCCACTTCTCCGGCAAAGGCAGCAGCGCCTTGCTGAGCAGCTCGATGCGCTCGACCTTTACGGTCAGCTCGTCGGTCTTGGTGCGAAACAGCTGCCCCGCGACGCCCACGCTGTCGCCCAGATCGAGCAGCCGGTACAACTCGTAGGCGCGCTCGCCGACCACGTCCAACTTCACATAAATTTGCAGGCGACGACCGAGGTTGAGCAGGTGCGCGAATCCCGCTTTCCCGTGGCCGCGCATCTGTACCAGACGACCGGCCACGCGCACCTCGACCGGGTGGGCGTTAAGCTCCTCGGCCGTCTGCGTTCCGTACTTTTCGAGGATTTCCGCCGCGGTGTGGGTCCAGGCGAACCGCGTGGGATACGCGATATGGCCCTTTTCGACGATTTCACTCAATTTCTTGACGCGTTGCAGGTATTGGTCGTGGGGTTCGAAGTCCAAACGCAGGTCCTTTCGGCTCAGTCGTTGGGCAGTATAAGGGCCGGTCTGAGGGGCGTCAAGGAAACCCCTTCCCTCTTGCGAATTCCTGATATACTGCCCCCACTCTCGGAGGCGGTTATGGATTTTGCGGGCCTCTTAAAGCTTTTCGCTCCAGGCCGAAGTGTCGAAGAACAATGGGCCGCGCGGCTCCCTGCCAATAAGGTTGCGGCCTTCGATCGCGCCCTGCAACTCTGGACCCCGCCCTTCAATATTCTGAGTGTGGCTTTGGACGAAGCCATTTCCCTGCGAGGCGATGGGTGTTTGGAACTGGCCCGGCAGCAGGCGGCGATCACCTCTCAGGTGATGGCGCCGTTGACCCTCACTCTAACCACCACCTTAGCGCGAATTTACGACCAGGCCCGGCACATGCCCGATTTGCCGGTGGTGGACTCCCTCAATCCTTCGTTTTTTCGCGGACCCACCGCGCAGGATGCGGCTAGCTGGAATCAGCTTTTCTTCCACATTCTTTTTGGCAGCCGCGCGCGTTTTTTTCTGAAGGTCCGCACCCTCTCCGAGATACTGGAAAAAATTGCCCAGGAATTCTGTACCTCCGCGGATGAAATTGGGGACGGAGGGTGCGCCTGGCCAAACCGTTCCTGGTCCGCGCTGGAATGCCTGCATTACGATTTCAACACCTGTCTGCGGGAGTCCGAAATTCTTCTCAAGTGCTTCCTGGGAACTCTGCCGGCGTCGCAACTCGTGCAATTCGAGCAGACCCTGCTGATTTCGGTGCCGGTGGTGGCGGCGCCGCAACGGCGGCTGATCTCGAATCGCGCCTGAATCCGGCTCCGCGGCTGATTGCCGAACTCACTGGACGAACCTTAATAATCCCCTCACAATGGTCCGGTTTGCTGTAGGGGTTCGCATCCGCGGCCAGTGTGCTATCTGCAGTCGATCGTAAGTGTCGGCATCGCCAACACCCCCATCGCGAACGAAGTACAACTCTCAGAACACGGGATGCATCCCAGCTTTACAGATGCGTCCCGACCGGGATAGTGACCCGATTGCGACGAGTTAATGATGGAGAGATGCCGGAAGCGGAAGCTATCCGGCTCGCCCAGCAAGGCAATGCAGAAGCCTTCGAGCGCTTGTACCTACTGCACAGCCGCAGGGTTTATTCCCTGTGCCTGCGCATGGTGAGCAACACCGCGGAGGCGGAGGATCTCACCCAGGAAGCGTTTCTGCAGCTTTTTCGGAAGATCGGAACGTTCCGCGGCGAGTCGGCTTTCTCCACTTGGCTGCATCGCCTGGCGGTAAACGTGGTGCTGATGCGCCTGCGCAAGAAAACGGCGATCGTCAGCTCCCTGGACGAAATCACCGAGCCGGACGAAGAATCTTCCGGGCCGCGCAGGGACTTCGGCGGCCCCGACTTGCGGCTGACCGGCTCGATCGATCGCATGAATTTGCAGCGGGCGATCGAACAACTGCCGGCTGGGTATAAATCGGTGTTTGTGCTCCACGATATGCAGGGCTACGAACACAACGAGATCGCCGAGATCATGGGCTGTTCGATCGGAAACTCGAAATCGCAGTTGCACAAGGCCCGTATGCGGTTGCGCGAGTTGCTGCACGAAACGTTGCGAGCCAAGGCACGCGAAGACCGTCAGGCGGAGAAATTGGATCCCGCCAGCGAGGGTGAAGAATAAGATGGAAGCCCTTAACTGTTCTCAATTTTTGGCCGATCACCTGGAATCCTGGCTCGAGGGTGTGCGCCCAGCGGAAGCCGAAGCGCACTTCCGCGATTGCCCGTCTTGCCAGAGCGTAGCCAGTGACGTTGCCGCGATGGCCTCTGCTGCCCGTACCGTAGCCAACCAGGATCCCGACCCGCCCGCCCGCGTGTGGGTGGCGCTTCGTGCGCGCATGGAAGAAGAAGGATTGATTGCGCGCGACGCCGCGGATTTGGTGGCCCGGCCGGTTTCCTGGACGGCTCGATGGTTTGGTTGGATTCCGGCGGCCATGCCCCGCCCGGCCTTGGCGGTTGTCTATCTGGCGCTCATGGCGGCAGGCGGCTTTATGATCGGCTCCCATAGCATTCCTCTGCAGAGCAACGACACGATCTGGTACAACAATACCCACGTGAGCGAAGCGCGAGTCGATGCGGTGCTAGACACCGCGGAGCAAAACACCCTCTCCGGCCTGGATGAGGCTAATCCTGTAGTAGCGGCTTCGTTCCATAAAAACCTGGTGCTGGTTGACAACTACATCAAGCTATGTGAAAAAAGCGTACGCGAAGAACCCCAGAATGAATTAGCCCGCGATTATCTATACGACGCCTATCACCAAAAGGCGGATTTGCTCGATCAGATTTCCGATCGGGGGGAAGAACCACGATGAACGTCGCACTCTCGTTGCACCTAACCAAATCCGCACCGGCCACCGCGTGGATCGCTGCGGGGGTCTGTTTCTTCGCCGCGCCTGCCTTCGGGCATCATTTGGAAAAGCATTTCACCGTGGACGGTCACAGCGTAGTCACCATCCACAATCCGAACGGCAAGATCACCATTCACTCGTGGAATAAGCCCGAAGTGATGGTTACCGCCGATCACAACAGTGACCGGGTGGAAGTGGACGCCACCCAGGAAGGCAATCGCATCGACCTGGTTACCCATACCCTGGCCAACAGCGTTACCCCCGAAGAATTCGAGGCCAATTATCAGATTTCCGTGCCCCAGGATGCCGAGCTGCAGATTCACGATGATTCCGGGTTTGTGGAAGTCAATCAGGTGTTTGGCGACATGGCGGTCGAAACCGTCGGGGCGGCGGTAACCCTCGCCGATGCCGCGGGCTACATTACCGTGAAAACCGTGGGCGGCGACTTTCAATGCTCGCGCTGCGCCGGCCAGGTTCAAGTGCAGTCGATCAGCGGAAATGTCCAGTTGATCCAGATGCGCAGTTACAAAATTTTCGCGTCCACCTCGAACGGCGATATCGTGCTCGACGGCGAGTTCCTGCCGAATGGGGTCTACCACCTGAAGAACTACAGTGGCAACATCAGCGTGCGCTTCTCCCCCGGCGATTCATTCGATCTAAATGCCCAATCGGTGCATGGGAAATTGAATAACCAGGCGGACCTGAAACCCTACGCGCATGAGCATAGCCCTCAGCCACGCTTCGGAAACTCCGTGTTTGGCACGCAAAATCTCGGTCGCGCCAGGGTCGAGGTAAGGTCGTTCGATGGTACAATCAACATCCTGAAGCGTGACTAAACCACCCAGCGCAGCACGGAAGTATTGCTGACGGCGATGCCACCAGTCGGACAGACGCGGCCAGCCCCCTTGATATGTCTAACCGGATTTATGGGCACCGGGAAATCCACGGTGGCGCGGTTGCTCGCCCGCCAAATTGGGTGGCGCCACGTAGACCTGGACCAGCGGATCGTCCAGCACACCGGAGTGAGCATCCCCGATTTCTTTGCCCAGTTCGGTGAACTAGCGTTTCGCGAGGTCGAGCGCGAGCAGCTTCGGCGCATTGAAGGGGAGTGCCGCGAGCAAGGCGCACCCACCATCGTCTCGTTGGGAGGCGGCACGAGCGCGCAACCGGGCAATCTCGAGTTCCTACGGGCCAACGGAGCGCGCTTGATCTGGCTGCATTGCCCCATCGAAGAACTGCTTTCGCGTATTTCTCGCATGAACGATCGGCCGCTCTTTCGCGATGAGGCCAGCTTCCGCCAACTCTACGAACAGCGCCTTCCCTACTACGAGCTTTCCGAATACCGCGTGGAGACCAATATCGAACCGTTGCGTGTGGTGGAACATATTCTGGCGATTGCCATCTTCGACCGGGTGCAAGCGTGAACCTTAGAACCGCGCGTAACGCCAGGCCCGCAATTTTCTTCGCCGTTGCAGTTGCCGCGGTGATTTCCCTCGGGCCGCACTTGCTGGCCCACGCGCTGGCCGCAAAGCCCACGGCCAGCCCAGCTTCGGTGTTCGTTGCCGACAAGGGAAAACTGCGCATCATGGTCAACGGGCAAGTGGCCGGCAAAGAGGATTTTCAGATCGCGGCGTCGGGAAGCGAATGGATCGCGCGCGGGTCCACCGATGCCAAGCCGACCCAGGGAGCAAGCACCCGCATTATGGGCGCGCTTCGCCTCACCCCCGGCGGCGCGCCAATTTCCTACGAATGGTCGACCCAGGGTGAAAAAAAGGCGTCCGCCAATATCGCATTTCATGATTTGACCGCGACCATCGAGTTGACCATGGAAGGCGCCAAGCCCTACACCCAACAGTTCACATTTCCCAATCCGCGCATCGCGGTGCTCGATAACAATATGTATCACCAGTACGCGGTCCTGGCGCATCTTTACGACTGGCAGAGGAAAGGACCCCAAGTGGTCTCCGTGCTGGTGCCACAATCGATGACTCCCGGCAGCGTCACCATCGAGCCACTCGCTGTTCCAGCAGGAAATACCTCGCCACAAGCCCTCAGCGTCAAAACCGAAGATCTCGAAGTGGATGTTTTCCTCGAAGCCGGCAAGTTGCAGCGCATCTCCGTTCCTAGCGCCAACGCCGAAATCGTGCGCGAGAATTAAGGAGGAGTGAGGCGGGAGGAGCCGTTAACGGCGGGGCTGGCTAAATCGCGGCGGCCGGCGTGGCGTGCAGCGCGCCGTGTATTTTTTCATAGGTGGTGGCCAGATCCTCCGGCTCCACTCGCGTCTCGCCCACCGTGGTCATGAAGTTCGAGTCGCCCATCCATCGCGGCAGCACGTGCATGTGGATATGCCCCACCACCCCGGCGCCGGCGGCCCGGCCGATATTCATGCCGATGTTGAAGCCTTGCGGATGATAGATGCCGTCCAGCGCGGTCTGTATCCGCTGCGTCAACAGCATCATCTCCGACAAAGTGTCGAGGTCGGCCCCTGTCAGGTTGTCGACATGGACGTACGGCACCACCATCACGTGTCCGGTGGTGTAGGGGTAGCGATTCAAAATAACGAAGTTTTTTTCACCGCGGAGTACGATTTGCGCCGCGCGATCATCTTGCAGCGACAGCGCGTGGCAGAAGACGCAGGTCTGATTCTTGCTTGCGTCTTCCATGTACTTGTAGCGCCACGGCGTCCAGAGGTAATCCATGCCTGGCGCCTCGCTCAGCTTTGCGCGGAAGGCTCGGCGGCGGGGCGACCTTCCGGGCGCGCCGACGTATTGACGTAGTCCTTCAATTCCTTGCTCGGTTTGAAATAGGGGATCTTCTTCGGCGGGACTTCCACTTTCGCTCCGGTCTTCGGATTGCGGCCGGTGCGTCCACGGCGCTGGCGAGTGCGAAAGCTGCCGAAGCCGCGGATCTCGATCTTGTCGTTGGTCTGCAGGGCCTGAATGATACTCTCGAAAATCGTTTCCACCACGGTTTCCGACTCTTTACGCGCCAGCTCGGTTACCCGCGTGACCTCTTCCACCAGGTCCGCCTTGGTCATCGTGTGGTCTTTGTCTTCCCTGTTCACCGTCGGAGCATTAGTCATCGGAAGGCGGCCTCCTCCTCAATTCTGTCACAAATGCTGATCGGGGTGCAAAGCGCGGGGTGCAGGGCGTTCCCTGAATAACACTAATGCCATCATAGGTAAACGTATTTTTCCCCGAGGCTTCCCCATCACGGCGACTGCCGCTTGGCCATGATTGCGTCGCCGATGGTGGCTTTCGAAGTCGACTTCGCGGAACGAAAGACTTCCATCTCCTGCCGTTCGACCTGCTTTTGCGCGGCGCGATAGCTCAGGCTGATCTTGTGCTGATCCGTTTCGATGCGAATAATTTTAAATTCGTACTCTTGTCCCTGCGCCAGCACCGACGCAGTTCGCTGGCCTCGCGGCAATTTTTCACGCTCGCCGCGGTCTGCCTTGGACTTGCGTTCTTCAATTTCCGAAACGTGGCACAGTCCTTCGATTCCCTCCGCCAGTTCCACAAACGCGCCGAACTCCGCCAGTCGCGTTACCTTCCCCTTGATCAGCTCATTCACCTTATGGGCGCCAAACCAGTTCGCCCAAATATCGTTCACTTGTTTCAATCCCAGTGATAGCCGGCGGTGCTCCGAGTCCACTTTCAGGATCTTCGCTTCCACCACTTCGCCCTTCTTCAATTTCTCGCTGGGATGCTTTACCCGCCCGGTCCAGGTCAGATCGCTGACATGGATGAGTCCTTCCACTCCTTCTTCGAGCTCCACGAATGCGCCGAACTCCGCCAGGTTTCGGACCCGCCCGCTGACTAGCATCCCGGGCGAATACTTCGCAGCCACCGCGTCCCATGGATCGGCTTGGGTCTGCTTCAATCCCAACGAGATGCGGTGCTGCTCCGGTTTCACTTCCAGCACCACCACTTCCACTTCGTCGCCCTCTTTCACCATTTTCGACGGGTGCTTGACCCGCTTCGACCAACTCATCTCGCTGACGTGGATCAGTCCCTCCACGCCCGGCTCCATCTGCACGAACGCGCCATAGTCGGTCACTCCCACCACCTTGCCCTTGGTCCGGCTGCCCGCTGGAAACCGCTCCGGCACGGTGGCCCAAGGATCGGGCAGAAGCTGTTTGCGACCCAGCGAAACGCGCATTTTATCTTTGTCGAACCGCAGCACTTGCACTTGAATATCGTCGCCTGGCTTCACCAGCGCCGAAGGGTGCTGCACCCGGCCCCACACCAGATCGCTCACGTGGAGAAGCCCGTCCACTCCGCCCAGATCCACAAACACGCCATAGTCGGTGACGTTCTTCACTTTTCCGGTAACGATCGCGCCTTCCACCAGGTTGGCCATCAACGCGTCGCGATGCGTCTTCTGCTCTTCCTCCAGAATCACGCGGCGGCTCACCACGATGTTTCCGCGCTTGCGGTTGACCTTGAGCACCCGCACTTCGAGCTCGCGGTCCTTCCATGCATCCAAATCGTGCACCGGCCGCAATTCGATTTGCGATGCAGGCAGGAACGCCCGCAAGCCAATGTCCACCACCACGCCGCCCTTGATACGGTCGATTACTTTCGCGGTGATCGAGGTGTGCTCTCGATTGGACTTCTCGATCTTTTCCCACACCCGCCGCTTGTGCGCTTTGGTGTGCGACAGCAATACGTACCCGTCTTTGTATTCGTGGGTGCGCTCGACTTCAATCGTCTGCCCCGCCCCGAACGGGATCGCCCCGCCGGATTCCAGAAACTCCGACGCCGGCACCAGCCCTTCGAACTTTCCGCCGACGTCCACCACTACGCCCGCCGGTGTTACGCTCAGGACCTTGCCTTCGAAAATTTCGCCTTCGGCCGCCGCGGCTTGTGGCGTGGGATATTGGTCGAGCAGTTTGCTCATGCCCTCAGCGGTTACTTCCTCCGCCGCACGGTCCGCTTCCAATTTCGCAGCATCAGCAGATTCCGATTCGGCCTGCGCAGACTCGCGGTGCGCATGCTCGGCGCGCGCGTCGGCGTGGGGTTGCTCGGCAGGCTTGGCATCCACGTGTTGGTCAATCGCCGCCGGCGCGGACACCACTATCGCAGGCACCTGGCTTGATGCTGGCAATTCGTGGTTTTCGGGCTCGGAGATCGCCGGCGCAGTTACTGCCGTGGACGGCGGAGGCTCAACGATCGCGGACGCAACGCTCGCGTCGTTGGCAACGGTGGCAACCGCCGGAGCCGGCGGTTCAGCGGGAGAATGCACCGCTAGTGCTTGTGTGCCGGAAGGCCCCGAAGTTGAAATCGGAGGGTTTTCGGCATCGGGTTGATCTTGGTTAACTGACATACGCGTCTCCCAGCGGGCTTGCAGCAAACCGAAGGATTTCCCTCGGACTCCAACCTGCGGGGCTAGAGAATAGAAGGGATAGAAAAGCGACTCCGGGTTTCTTATCGTGCGAATGATAACCGCCAGCCTTCCGGGTTGTCAACCGCGCGCGCCCCTGGGACCGCTCGCGCCTTCCCGTGCTGGCGCGGGTGCTCAGCGATCTGTCCCCATCCAAGTTTTTCATGATCCTGGTGTTCTCGCCGCTTCGAGGGTTCGCCGCTGACTTCTCCATCCGATGCGCCCAATGCCTCTGGAGTGGCCTGCCAGGGTGCACCTTGCGCCATCCGGCCCCGGGGCGCTCATCCATCTAGGGACGCCCAAAGAACTTGCCTTTGCCGGCGCGTCGGTGCTAGCGTTGGCGTCCAATGGCAACCCCAGAGACCGCCAAACCCAATCCGGAGCGCCGCACCGCGCGCCGATTCTCCATGGCGCTGCCGATGAAAGTGCGCTTCGACGCAGGCGCCCAAACCTTTGTTGAACAAAGCGGAGAAACTCGAGACGTCAGCTTCCGAGGGCTCTACTTCACCAGCCCGGCGCCTCTTCAAGCCGATTCTTCGATCGAATTCGTGCTGACCTTGCCCCAGCAGATCACCCTCGCGGGTGACGTCCACATTCGATGCTACGCGCGCGTTCTACGTGTCGATTCCGTGGCCGGCCGGCGAGGCGTTGCCGCCCGGATCGAACGTTACGAGTTCCTGCCGGCTTCGGCCTAACGGCCATGGCATTCCTTGCACTCTTGCGCCGGAACGTTTCCGCACCTTCTCGCATCTTATCGCCTTGCGGGTATTGCCCTTCCCGCCGCCCGGCGCGCTGGCTTCATCCTCAGCTTCACCAGCCCTATTCCCAAGGCTTCGCTCGATAACCAACCATGGCCCGCCACACCCTGCTCATCGATGCCGACGATACCCTTTGGGAGAACAACATATTTTTCGAGCAGGCCATCGAAACGTTCATCGACTTGCTCGAGCCCCTCGGTTACACCCGCGACTACATTCGCTACATCCTGAATGAGACCGAGCGCCGCAACATTCGCCAGCACGGCTACGGCGTCCGCAGTTTCCGCCGCTCCCTGGAAGACACGTACCTCAAACTCGCCGGCAATACCGCCCGCCGCGAAATGGTCCAGCGGATCGAACAAATGGCGGCCGACTTAGAAGGCACCCCACCGCACATCCTCGACGGCGTTCCGGAAACCCTGGCTTATCTCGCCGACCGTCACCGCCTGATCCTGCTCACCAAAGGCGAACCCGCGGAGCAAGCGGCCAAAGTGGAACGCTCCGGCCTGCAAACCTATTTCGACGCCATCGAAATCGTGGTTGAGAAAAATTCCGAAGTCTACGGCCAAATCATCGAACAATTCAAAATCGTGAAATCGCACGGATGGATGGTGGGAAACAGCCCGCGCAGCGACATTAATCCCGCGCTGCAAGTGGGGCTCAACGCCGTCTTCATCCCCCACTCGAACACCTGGGAGCTCGAAAAGACCGCGGTAGAGAGCGGGACCGGAAAGCTAGTGATCCTGTCGCAGTTCCGCGACCTGCGCCAGCACTTCTGATTCGCCTAAATCCTACATCTGGGTGCGGTGCATCACGCCCGGAGCAGTTTCCGGCCGAGCCTTCTCCACGGTCACCGGCAAAGTCATCTCCGCGCCGCGCCGAACGATCGTCAACTGTACCGGTTTGTCGCCGCTCGCTTGGCGCATCTGCTCGCGCAGGTCGCTTAACGTTTTTACGCTGCGGCCGTCCACCTTGCTGATCACGTCGCCGGCCTTTAGGCCCGCCTTCTCCGCCGCGCTACCCGCCCGAACGTCGCGCACCAGGACGCCTTCACCGTTCGGCGCTCCAAAATATTCACCAAGCTGTCCGCGCAGTTCTTCGGCCTGGATACCGAGCATCGGAGAGTGCCCGCCGAAAACCCCCGAAAAGCTGTCCGCCAGATCTCCATCGGGAACCGAGAACGTGAATGTTTCGGGATGGGAGTCCGGCAGCGCCGAAAACATGCGTGGTTCCCATCTCTCGAATGCCGCACGGCGCTCCGCCACGGTTACCGTCACCGTTTGTTCGGCGCCGGCGCGAATCAACTTTACTGCGACGCTGCGGCCCGGCGGCGTCTCGCGAATCAGGCGGCGGAACTGCGCTGTTCCCTCCACCACCTGGCCTTCATATTCCGTGATTACATCGTTCTCTTTCAGACCCGCCTGATCCGCCGGCGATTTTCCTTCCACCCGCTTCACCACTACCCCGCGCACCGCAGGCAGTTTAAGATTCTGGGCGGACTCCGGAGTCACTTCGGCGATGTCCAGCCCGAGCCATCCATTCGATGAATCGTCCAGTAGGCTCATTCGTTGCGTCATATCGTCAGTCGGGAGCGGGTTGACGCTCTGCGCGGCAGCCTGCTCCGCGGACTGCGCCGCAGCAAGTGCGGCTTGCTTGCCGGCCAACACCGATTCGACCGCGCCCAGTTTCTCCGCGATCTCCGGCCCGATCGCCGCGGTTGCGCTTTCGATTTGGTCACGCATAGCGTCGACTTCAGCTTCCAGCTTTCCGGCATCGAGGTCTTCCAGACGTCCCAGCTCTCCCAGCTTTCCGAGGCCCACGCAGGGCTCGGCGCTGATGGCCGGGTCCATCGGGGCAACCGGCGCGACCGGCGCGATGGGGGCGAGCTGCGCCATTGGGGCGAGCGGAGCAATGGGCGCAAGCGTGGGTGCAGTCTGCCCGTGACCGGTGCCTGCAAATAGAATGATGGCCAGGAACGCGACTGCGGCTTGGGACTTGCCGACATATCTCTCCATACGCATTTCACTCCCTCCTTGTTCCAAGAAATTACTCGCCCCTGGGAATCCACTGCTCCACAAATACTCGAACTCCCCCGTTAATCGTGCGAACGGATACCTCCCCGCCGCCCGCTCCCATCTTCCCTTGGAAGCTCCGCGCGGAGAGCGTTCCCAGGGATTGCAGCGGCAGGTCTGAATAAAGATCTCCGTTCATGCTCAGCATCCGCAGGTCCGCCTGGGCGTCGGCGGGAAGGCCGAGCGATACCGAGCCGTTCACCGTTTCCATGGCCATCGGTTTGCCATCCGGCAACTTCCGCAGCTCCATGCGCAAATCTCCATTGGTGGTGTGCTCGTTGAAGCGCCCGGAGCTATCGACCACTTCCACGTTGCCGTTTACCGACCGCAACTCCCCCGAACCATTCACCCCGCGCACCACTACGCTCCCGTTCACCGTCACAATGCCCGCCAGAAGCACCCGGTACGGCACGCGAATGTGGTATTCGACGGAAACCTGCGCGCCCTGGCCCTGGGGATATTTGGTCCTTACATCCACGCGCTGAGGGGCGCTTTGCACGTCGATTTTCACGTCATACGCGTCCTTGGCGTTGTGCGCGGCCACTTTCACCGCCTTCACTTCCACTTCTTGCTTCTGCCAGCCGTCCACATGCACTGAGCCGTTTACATTCTCCAGCGTGAAGCTGCCGCCGGACGACAACGGAAACGTCTGCTGGAAGTTCTGCGACGTGCGGGCAAAAGCCGGCGCAGTGAGGTAGGTCGCCGCAAAGAGGATAAGAATGATTTTGCTAAGATTAGTGCCAACCAGGGTACCTAACGGAAATACCGGCTTCTCGCGCCCGCTGCTCTTCACGTTCGCTCCTCCTCCGTCGGATTTTCTCCACCGGTGCGCTGCTAAGCGGGTTGTGCTGCGTCTCGCGCCCGCTGCCCCGACTTCTACTGCCTTCCTTTATCGGTTGGTCGGTATGTCTTTCCCCCGGGGCGCTCTCGCCCTGGCCGATGGCACGAACGATTACTGCGGAGCGTCGCCGGGCGAATCGGCCGGATACAGATGCAGCTTAAGCTGCTTCTGCAATTCATCCATTTGCTGGTGATAAATTTCGACCTGCTTCGCGGTGTCGCTCAGCGCCAAACGGATGTTTCCAGCCACCGCTCGCAACTTTAAAATTTCTCCTCCGCCGTTCAATGGTCCCTCGGCGCGGATCATTCGTCCGCCCTCGGACGGGCCGTCGTAGCTCACCTTGAGCGGAAATGCCGGGTCGACGATCAGCCGATGTTCGTCTCCCAGCCGCACCAGCGCATCGATCGTCACCGGCAACTCGCGCGGGATGTACACTACGATATCTCCATCACTGGACTGCAAATCGCATCCGCCCGGAAGCTTCGCTTCGGGCCCCAGCCAAGCGGTAATTTGCCCCGCAGCCGTAGTCGCGCGCACCGCGCCATCCACCTGGGTCAAATAGATGCTGCCGCCGCCGGTCTCCAGATTGGTCGAGCCGGTTACGCGAACCACCCGGATTCCGCCGCCCGTGGTCCGCGCACGGACGTTTCCGGAAGCTTCGCCGACGTCGATCTGCCCGCCCGAAGTTCCCGCGACCAATTCCGCGCCCGCCTTTTCAACCGAAATATTTCCGCCGCCGGTATCGAATTTGGCGGTGCCACCAACCGAGGTCACCCGAATATGACCGCCGCCGGTGTGCAGAATCGCGCTCCCCGCGATTACGCCGCCGGAAATGTGGCCGCCGCCGGTCGACGCCACCAGGTCGCCGGAAACATCCTTCACCCGGACGTGGCCGCCGCCGGTATCGAATCGCGCGTTACCGCTGACCGCGCCGGCGGTGATGTTGCCTCCGGCGGTACTCAATGTGGCGCGCCCGTTGACGTCCTCGGTCTCGATGCTGCCGCCGCCGGTGACGATGTCCACGCTGTAATTCCGCGGAATATTCACATCGAAGGTCACCCACAGCCTTCCGCTCGAGCCCTGCGTCGACGTGCTGCCCTTCATCAATACGCCTTCGCCGGTGGCTCGCGAGTACACCGTGAATTGCTTCAGCAAGTCCTGCGCGTGCGGTTGGCTCGCATCGGTGTTGAGTTCGACCTTGTAGTCCACCACCTCGGCGTCGTGTACGTGAATGCGGACCGTACCCAGGTCAGTGCCCAACTTCAGGCGCAGTCCCGCGTGCGTGGGAACCTCTCCGGTAAGCTGTGTGGAAATGCGCGGGGCCTTGCTTCCGTCTTTCTTGCCTTTCTGTTGCCCGGCGGAGGGAAACGCCAGCAACAGAGCAGCGAGCCCTGCGCTCGCCGCGGCCCGCCGCAGCGGCCGCCAACAAAATTCCCAAGTCATCATTTTCAAATCCGTTCCCGCCCCAATTCCCGTCAATACTTCTCCCGCGGCCCCAAATCCCGAATCGCCGCGGCACTCTGCAACCGAATATATGTACTGGGATCTTTGTGCATCCGCTCCCGCAAGATCGCCATGGTTCCCGGATCGGACTCCATCTGCCCGTTTTCGGCCATCGAGCGCAAGCTGTTGATCGCTTCAATGCGTACCCCGGGATTCGAATCACTCACCAGCGCCGCCAGCAGAGTTCCCTGCACATCGTCTTGGGCGTCCGAACCACTCAACGCTTCGAGCGCCTTCAACCGCACCGCGGCGTTGCGATCCGTGCGCACTGTCTGGCACAGCGCCTGCCGCACATCCGCCTCTTTATTGCGCGGCTTCAGCAGCTCCACCGCATCCAAACGCACATCCGGATCGTAGCGCTGGTTGTTGCGCAGGATGTTCAAAAGCACCTGCTCGATGTTTCCATTGCTCACCGTCCCTTCCACCACCAACGGCCGCAACGCTTTCAGCTGCACTTCGACTCGCGGCGGCGCATTGTCCCCAGTGGACACCCAGTTGATCCCGGTAACGTCGGCGGTGCGCCAGTCAGGCTCGGATGCCGCGCCTGCGGGATTGCCCACGGTCAGACCACTATCTGAACCGGACCCCCTTGGACCTGCGGTGGTTGCCTGGTTTGCTCCCGGGGTGCTCGGGTGATCGTAGTGCAGCATCACTCGCGGAACAATCGTCCCGATGGAAATTCCAATGGCCACCAGCAGCGCCGCGGCAAAAACGGGATGCGGCGATAGCCACTGCGCCGGCATCACCGCGTCCACCCAGCGCCGCAACAATCCTTTTTCTTCTTCGCGGTCCAGCGCGTCTTCCAAACCCGCTCGGCAACTGGCCAGAAACGCCGCGTCGGGCTCCTCACGTTGCGCGCCGGCAAGAAACCGGTCGAATTCCCGGTACGAATTGAGCATCAGCGCGCACTCCGCGCAGCGGGCGGCATGGGCTTCTACCTGAGCGCAACCCTCGCGGTCCAGTTCATCGGCCGCCATCAGCTCGAGCCGCTCGGCAAACTCCATGCAACGCTGCGGCAAAATCGGATTATTTTCTTCCTGCATCCCTTTTCCTCGTGAGCGAATTATCGAATCGCTTCCAGCCGCGCGCGCAGCTTCCTCGTCGCGCGAAACAACGAATTCTTTACCGTTTCTTCCGACGTGCCCAGCATGTCTCCGATCGCCCGCAACTTCAGCCCTTGGTAGTGCTTCAGCTCGAACACCATTCTCTCTCGCGGCGACAGCCGGTCCAACGCCACCGCGATGTGCTGGCCCAACTCCTGCCCCAGCAGTTGTTTTTCCGGATTCGCCGAGGCCCGCACCTCGGGCTGGCGGTCGAAAAAGTCGCGGGTGCCTGCTTCCGTCTCACCCTCGCTGGCCGTTCCGGGGGCCTGATCCTCGCGGCGGCTGGTCTTTCTGCGCAAGTGATCGAGCGCCACGTTGGTCACGATCCGGTACAGCCAAGTGTAAAAACTGCATTCGAAGCGGAACCGGTGCAGGTTGCGATAGACCCGGAGAAAGCTTTCCTGATAAATGTCCCGTGCATCCTCGCTCCGGTGCACGAGGTTCATCGCCAGCCGCAGGACCTCGCGATCGTAGCGGCGTACAAGCTCCTCGAACGCCAGGCGGTCTCCTGCCTGGGAATTCCGGACCAGGGCCTGCTCCTCCGCAAGTTTCACTGCTGCCTGGCGCGCATCTCCCGCGAGTGCAACGCTCATCCCCATACCTTGCTCGATTGGTTGAATTTAGCCCGCGTCTGAATCATCCGGTTAGGCCATCCCATCCCCGGAAGTCCGCTAGCAAGCATCCTCTGTTGCCGCCTTGCAAATCATATAGACGCGCCCCGAATCCCCAGGTAAGCAACTTTTCGCCGAACACTGTTCATATCCGGTCACCCGCGTCGGCCCCCGGTTTTGGGAAAGGCGGGTCTTTGGCTCAGCCCACCCCGCCAAACTAGCACAATCACCGCCCATCCAAAACACCGAGGCGGTCGCAGCGCGGTACGAAGTAAGACGCTAGACAAACTGAAAAGTGCCCGTCACCCTTCTCCGCAATGCGCTTCCTATTTGTCCCGAATATAAAGAGAATGGTCAGACACCGCGCCGCCAATGACCATCCCCCTCGCCAACTCGGTGAAATACATAAAAGGGATCGGCCCTGAACGCGGGGCCGCGCTGGCCGAAGCCGGCATCGTTACTGTCGGCGATCTGCTGCATTGCCTTCCCTTCCGTTACGAAGATCGTATCCACTTCACCAAGATCTCCGAAGCCGTCCCGGGCCAAGTGGCTACGATATTCGCCGAAGTCGTCGAAGGCTCCGCTGTCCGCTTCGCACGCGCGCGTAACGCCATGTTCCACCTCACCGTTCAGGACGGTTCCGGCCGCTACCTGTACGCTCGCTTCTTTCACGGCGGTTACATGGAAGGCCGCTACAAAGCCGGGCAGCGTCTGGTGTTGCACGGCAAGATCGAAATGGATCCCCGCCGCCCCGGCCGCAAAAGCATGGTGAATCCGCAAATCGAATCGCTGGGAGTCTCCGGAGCGGGCCAGCCGGCCGATTCCACCGAAGTGGGCCGGATCGTCCCGATCTACGAATCAACAGGTGGGGTCAGCTCGCGGATGCTGCGCCGGATCATCTACTCGGTGCTGATTAATCTCGACCCGAACATCCCCGAAAGCCTGCCGGCGGCGACCATCAAGCGCCACGGGTTCATATCCAAGCGGGACGCGCTGCTGAACGTGCACTTCCCTCGCGGCGAAGAAAGACTGGAAACCCTCAACAGTTTCCGCACCCCGGCGCATCGGCGATTGATCTTCGAGGAATTCTTTTTCTATCAGCTCGGCGTCGCGCTGCGCCGCCGCGATCAACGCGCCCAAACCGGAATGGCGCTGCGCGTTCGCGAAGCCCGCGTGCGCGAGGCGCTCAAGCGCATCTTGCCGTTCAAGCCCACCAACGCTCAAAAACGCGTGCTGGCCGATATCGCCGCCGATCTTGAAAAGCCGACGCCCATGTACCGCCTGCTGGAAGGCGACGTAGGCAGCGGAAAAACCATTGTCGCGCTCGAAGCTGCGGTGATCGCCATCGAAAACGATTGCCAGGTGGCGCTGATGGCTCCCACCGAAATCCTGGCGGTGCAACATTTCCTTTCCGCGCGGCGCATCCTGGAACCCGCCGGCTACCAGGTAGAGTTGGTGATCAGCGCGATGACCGCTCCGGAAAAAAGAAACGCGCTGGACCGGGTCCGCTCCGGCGCCGCTCAACTCGTGGTCGGCACCCACGCATTGATCGAAGACCAGGTGGAGTTCCACAAGCTGGGTCTGGTGATCGTCGACGAACAGCATCGCTTCGGTGTGATGCAACGCAAACGGCTCATCGAAAAGGGCGCGGCGCCCCATGTTTTGGTGATGACCGCCACGCCCATTCCCCGCACCCTGGCCCTCACCATTTACGGCGATCTCGATCTTTCGGTGATCGACGAATTGCCGCCCGGCCGCACTCCCATCCACACTCGCGCCACCACCGAAGACAAGCTCCCCGGCGTGTGGGAGTTCGTGCGCCGCGAAGTTGCTCGCGGGCGCCAGGCCTACGTCGTCTATCCGGTGATCGAGGAATCGAGACTGGAATTGAAAGCGGCGATGGCCGAATTCGAACGCCTCGGGCGCGACGAATTTCCGAAAGCAAAACTCGGCCTGCTGCACGGCCGGCTCAAGAGCGTTGAAAAGGAAGATGTGATGGACCGCTTTCGCCGCGGCGAGTTGCAGATTCTGGTCGCCACCACGGTCATCGAAGTGGGCGTCGACGTTCCCAACGCCACCGTTATGGTGATCGAGCACGCCGATCGCTTCGGCCTCGCCCAATTGCATCAACTCCGCGGACGCATCGGACGCGGCTCCGAGAAATCTACCTGCGTTCTGGTCGCGCCGCGGACGGTTACCCCCGAAGGCCAGCAGCGCATCGATACCATGGTGGCCACCGCCAACGGTTTTGAAATTGCCGAGCACGACCTGAGACTCCGCGGCCCCGGCGAGTTCTTCGGCACCCGCCAGCACGGCGACGTCGCTTTTTCCGTGGCCCATCCGCTGCGCGATGCCGAGCTTCTCGAACTCGCTCGCCGCGAAGCGTTCGAGCTGGCGGCCGATCCCGCGCAGGCGGACAAAGTTCTCCGCATGACTGGCTGGCTGGGATCGGAATGGCAACAGCGCTACAAGACAGTAGGGGCAGGGTAAATGGAGTCCCGCAGAATATGCGCGTAATCGCCGGAAAATACGGCCGCCGCCGGCTCGCTGGCCCGGGAAAGATTCCGTTGCGCCCTACCGGCGACCGTTTGCGTGAAACTCTCTTCAACATCCTGGGCGCGGCCATCGAGCACAGTTATTTCGTCGACACCTATGCCGGGACCGGCGCCATCGGCATCGAAGCCATCAGCCGCGGCGCCGAACGTGCATTCTTCCTGGAAAAGCATCACGCCACCGCCAACCTGATTCGCAGCAATATCGAAACGCTAGGAATCGGCGATGTTACCGAGATTCTGGAGGGAGACGTCGAACAGGGACTGGAGCGCTTGGCGGCGCGGCACATCCTCGCGGATTTTATTTTCGTCGATCCGCCATACGATGAAGCGGTGGAGTACACAAAAACTTTGGAGTTCCTGGATACCTCCCATCTGCTCGCGCCCACCAGCACCATCATCGTCGAGCACTTTCACAAACTGGAATTGCCCGGCCGCCTGGAAAAACTCGAATGCGTGCGCATCAAAGAACAAGGCGACGCCACACTCACCTTCTATCGGATAGTCGCCGCGGCGTAGTGTTCCACAACGACCCGCGTATTCCCACCGGTAATTCTTCCGATACCACGGCATAACCTCAGCAACAAATATCGCCCCGGGTGTTATACAAAGAAGCGGTTCGGGAGATCTTCGGCCCCGCTCTGGTGCCCCCTTTCGGAGCAGGTCGCTCGATTTTTCCCAAGCGCCATTTGCATCTAGCCGCACCGCGGTTCCTTTCGGATCCGCCAATTGACGAGGAGGATTTATGAAATCCAAGGTGGTATGTCTCGCTCTGATGGCAACTCTTGTGCTCCTATTCGCTTTCTCCGCGGCCGCTCCTGCCGCTCCGAATAATGCCTCCCCGGCGGCTGCCGCGGCCCCCGCACCGGCTCCAGCCGCGAAGCCTGCTCCGGCGCCTGGCCCGCACCCGGAAATTGAAGATGCGATCCGCTCCTTGCATCATGCCAAGGATCACCTCGAGCATGCCTCGCACGATTTCGGTGGCCATCGCGTCGAAGCCATTCATGCTGTCGACGAAGCCATCCACCAGCTCGAAATCTGTCTCAAGTATTAATTCACACTGGCGTTCGCTCTTTCCGGCAGCGTCCGGGGCTCTACTGCCCCGGCGCTGCCTTTTATTTTACGGGCCTTGTGAAAAGAACTGCCGAGTCGAGCACACCGCGCCAACCGCGCGGAGTATAATGGCGCCGCATGCAAACCAAGGGCGAAACGGGGCCAGCTTCGGACCTGCGCACAAATCTGCGGCTCTCGAGTATCCACTGGCAGCCTCGCGCACAATCTTTTGTCGAGAGCTTGCGCGCTGTCCTCGCTCCGCCTCCTGCGGATTTCGATCCGGCGGCGGCTCCATCGAGCTCCTGGCGCTCTTCATTCATCGAAGGACGCATACCTCGCGCATCCATCGCCGCTTCAGCGGCATGGCACATTGTGATGGCTGGGCTCATTCTGCTCCCGCTCGGCCACTCCCTCGAGGCGAAGGCGCCCCGCACCCGCGCCTCGGTCGAACACGCCGTTCTTTATACTCCCCGCGATTTGCAGGCCATCACAGCCCGCAGCCCGCAGCCGGTCGCTGCGCCGCCGCGTTCTGATTCCGCCACGCCGGCGCCCGCACCGCGTGGCGCGGATGCTTTCCACCCGCGCCAGACAATTGCGTCGGTACCGCAACGTTGGACCCATCCCCGCCAGACGCTCATCCGCCCGGACGCTCCGCCGGCGCCGCCCAAGATCAGTCCGCAGCTCCCGAACATCGCGGAATGGGCCGGCACGCCTTCGATTCCCGAGCCGAGGCTGCAGTTTGCAGCCGCCGTTAAGGCCAGGCGTCACGTGAATAGCGCGCCGGAAATTGTCGCGCCGGACATGAAGGCCAGCGCGCCCACGAATCTCAACCTCGGACCTTCCGCGGCCGCGACTCCCCTGCCCGCATTAGCGCTGAACGCCAACATCGCGCCAAGCGCGCGACGAAAAACCCAGGTGAATGACGCGCCTCCCGAACAGGAAATCGCTCCCACAATATCCGGCGAATCCGCGGGCCTCCAACGCCTCATCGCGATCTCCGCCGATCCAGCGCCGCCGGCTCCGCTCCGCGAACCGCCCAACGGAAATCTTTCCGCGCGGGTGACAATTTCGCCGGATGGTTCGCAGCCCGGCGTCCCCGGAGGATTGCCCGACGCACCGCGCAGCAACTCCGGATCGAGCGCCGCTCACGCCGGCGCCGCCGGTGCTCCCAACGGCTCCGGCCCTGCCGGAATCAGCATTACCAGCGCAAACGCCGCAAATTCCTCGGCGCTCCCGACCGCCCCCAGCAGAAGTGCTGCGTCCGATCCACTCCGTGCCGCAGCCTCTCGGACGGCGCCGTCGCGCAGCGCGGCGCCTCGCTCCGCTGCCAATTGGGATCCCGGCGTGCCGCCGGAAAGAATTCTGCGCGACGCCCACGTCGGAACGATCCACGTCAACATGCCCAATCTCACCAGCGCCAGCGGCAGTTGGACTTTGAAGTTCGCGCGCCTGGATGATGGAACCGCGCCCAAGGTGGCGTACACTCCCCAACGCGAAGTGACTGCGCCGGTGCCGCTGCGTAAAGTGGATCCCCGATATCCGCCGGAACTGGTGAAGGAACGCATCGAGGGCGAAGTGGTCCTCTATGCCATCATTCGCAAAGACGGATCGATCGACAGCATTCAAGTGATGCGTGGCCTCGATCCGCAGCTCGATCGAAACGCGATGGACGCGCTCTCGCGCTGGCAATTCGGTCCCGGCACCCTGGACGGTGAAGCCGTCGACGTCGAAGCGGTGGTGCGCGTCCCGTTTCGCGCCCCGGCCCTGCGGTAAGGTGGAGCAACCAACTTGAACCTGGAACTCAGCGAAGAACAAAAACTCCTGCAGCAGACCGTGCGCGATTTCGCGCTCTCCGAAGTGAAGCCTCGCGCCAAAGAGCTGGACGAAACCGGCCACTTTCCTCGCGATCTATTTGCCAAGGCCGCCGAAATCGGCCTTTGCGGAATCGCTATGCCCGAAAGCGAAGGTGGCGCGGGCATGGACCACATTTCCTACGCCATCGTGATCGAAGAAATCGCGCGAGTCTGCGCCTCCACCAGCGTCATCCTCTCGGTGCAGAATTCGCTTTACTGCGATCCGATCCACCGTTTCGGGACGGACCAGCAGAAGAAGGCATTTCTCGAACCCTACGCACGCGGAGAAAAGATCGGCTGCTACGCGCTCACCGAACCGCAAGCGGGCTCGAATGCCGCGGCTCTCACCACCAAAGCAGTGCTGCGCGGCGACCGCTACATCGTGAACGGAACGAAAGCGTGGATCACCAACGGGGGCGTGGCCGATGCAGCCATCGTCTACGTGAATACCCATCCCGAGAAAGGCGAAAAGGGCATCACCGCGCTGGTCATCGAAAAAGGTACGCCCGGCTTTCGCGTGGGCAAGGAAGAAAAGAAATTGGGCATCAGCGCCACCGCATGCACCGAACTTTCGTTCACGGATTGTGAAGTGCCGGCCGCCAATCGCATCGGCAACGAAGGCGAAGGCTACAAGGTCGCGCTCTCCACGCTCGATGGCGGACGCATCGGCATCGCCGCGCAGGCTACCGGAGTTGCCCAGGGCGCACTCGATGCGTCGATCCTCTATGCACGCGAGCGCCAGGCCTTCGGCCATCCCATCGCCGACTTTCAGGCGATTCAATTCATGCTCGCCGATATGTCCACCGATATTTCCGCGGCGCGCCTGCTGGTCCGCCGCGCCGCCTGGAAGCAAGACGCTGGCGCGCGATTCACCATGGAAGCCTCGATCGCGAAATTGTTCGCCAGCGAAATGTCTACCCGGGTCACGCACAAAGCGATCCAGATCCACGGCGGCAACGGCTACAGCCGCGAATACCCGGTGGAACGCAACTATCGCGATGCGCGCATCACCGAGATCTACGAAGGCACCAGCGAGATCCAGCGCCTGGTCATCGCGTCCTGGGTCCTGAAAAGCTACTAGCCGGTCGCGCGTGGGCCACAACTAACAGACAACATGCTCGATCTCGAATCTTTTCGCCACTTCGACCCAGACCACGACGCCGATTTCTTCGCCGACATTCCCGCGCGGCCCGGTGTCTACCTGCTCGAACCCACCGCGCCCAACGCCCAGCCCTACATCGCCCGCAGCGCCGATCTGCGCCGCGCTGCTCAAAAACTGCTCGGCCCTCCCGACCCGCAATCGCGCCGCCTGAATCTTCGCGATGTGATTGGCGGCATCCGCTATCGCATCACCGGATCCAAATTCGAACAGTCGCTCACGCTGTACGATCAGGCGCGCTCCCATTTTCCCCGCCGCTATCGCGACTTCATGCGCTTGCGCCCACCAGCACTGCTGAAAGTGAATTTGCGCAACGACTATCCACGCTGCTACGTTACCCGCCGCCTGCTCTCCGATGGCGGACTCTACGTCGGCCCGTTCCCATCGCGCCGCTCCGCCGCGTCTTTCTCCGAAAGCCTTCTCGATCTTTTCAAAACGCGCCGCTGCCAGATCAAAATCCGCCGCGACCCGGCGTTTCCCGGATGCATTTATTCCGAGATGAAGATGTGCCTCGCGCCATGTTTCGCCGGCTGCAGCCACGAAGAATATTCGGCGGAAGTGGCGCGCCTGGTGGCCGCGCTCACCTCGGCCGGCGCATCGCTCGAACAATCGCTCGAACAAGAACGCGAAGCCGCCTCCGCATCGCTGGACTTCGAACGCGCCGCCACGGTCCACAAGAAAATAGAGAAGGTCAACGGGGTGCTGCGCGGCCTCCCGGAGTTGGCGCGCCCGATCGAGCAACTCGACGCCGTAATTCTGCAGCGCGGCGGCGAGGAAAACAGCGTCATGGTCTTCTGGATTCAAGCCGGCACCATCGCCGGCGTGTTCCCATTGCGCTTCGGCGAGCTGTCGAGCGAGCCCCGCTCGCTCGATGCGATCCTGCGCGCCAACCTCGAACCCGCCGAGGCGGACAATCCAAGCGCTGGGCCGATGACAGCGTCCCAACGCGCCGAATATATAACCCTGATCGCACGCTGGTTTTATTCCAAGCCCCGCGAGGGGGAAATTTTCTTCCGCGATAAAACTTGGCCGTACCGCCGTATCGTTCGCGCCTGCTCGCGGGTGCTGGCCGGTCCTACGCCTCCGCTACCTCCCAAACCGCCCGCCCCACCCGCCTCCGAGATCTAGGGCTTGCCGCTGCCAAATTGTGCGCAACGTTCAAAAATATTCTCGTGCGCGGCCTCCACGTTCGCCCGCTTCTCATCGTAAAATGAAATGATGGCCGCTAGTGGCGCCACTACCGCCGCACCTCCCGAAGTTCCGGTCCCGGAAGAAGTCGGCCAGCGCTCTCGTCTGGCTATAGCGTTCCGCGCGCTGGGACATCGCAACTTTCAATACTTTTTCAGCGGCCAAATGATTTCGCTGATCGGCACCTGGATGCAGACCATCGGCGAAGCGTGGCTAGTCTACCGCCTGACCCATTCCGGATTTTTGCTCGGTGCGGTCGCATTCGTCGGGCGCTTCCCGATTTTCCTGTTCGCGCCGCTGGGCGGAATCGTTGCCGACCGCTGGAATCGCCGGCTGGTGGTCATCGCCACCCAAACCTCCTCGATGATCCTGGCGTTCATCCTCGCCGCGTTGACCCTCACTCATCGCGTCACCGTTTGGGAAGTAATGTTGCTGGCCGCGCTGCTAGGCGTGGTAAACGCATTTGACATCCCCGCGCGCCAGACGTTCTTGATGGATATGGTCGGCCGTTCCGATCTGATGAACGCCATCGCCCTCAACTCTTCCATGTTCAACGGCGCGCGGGTTCTCGGTCCGGCGGTCGCCGGCGTTCTGGTAGCTTCTATCGGCGAAGGTTGGTGTTTTTTTGCCAACGCCATCAGCTACATCGCGGTGATCGTCGGCTTGCTGCTGATCAAGGTGACTCCGCCACCGCATGAAGAATCCACCGCCACGCCGCTCGAGCGCATCGTCGAGGGCTTCCGGTTCGTCTACCACACCACCCCGATCTTCGCCCTGCTTCTACTCATCGGACTGAACAGCCTGGTGGCGATGCCCTACACCGTGCTGATGCCAATTTTTGCGGACAAAATTCTGCACGGCGACGCCCGCACTCTGGGCGCGTTGATGGGCGCTACGGGCGTGGGCGCATTTCTCGGCGCGTTTACTTTGGCGCTGCGCACCGGCCTGCAAGGATTGAGCCGGGTGGTGGCGCTTTCTTGCGCGTCTTTCGGCGCCGCGCTGATTCTGTTTTCATTTTCTCGTTCGTTCTATCTCTCGCTGATCCTGCTTGTTCCCGTCGGCTATTCGATGATGTTGCAGATGGCTTGCTCCAACACGCTCATTCAATCGATGGCCCCCGATCGGCTGCGCGGCCGGGTGATGTCCTCGTACTCGATGATGTTTATGGGCATGGCCCCGGTGGGCGCGATGTATAGCGGCGCGCTGGCGCAACGGATCGGCGCTCCCTGGACGGTAGCTATCGGGGGGATCGGCAGCGTGATCGGCGCAGGAATCTTCTGGCACTACGTGCCGCGAATTCGCGCCGAAGCAAGACGCCTGATCGAAGCGCAACAGCAAGCCAGCGAAACCCGCCGGCAGCCTGTCGGCGCTCCCCGCTGATTTGGAATTCCCCTCTCCACTCTTAGCCTTTCGCGCATGCGGACGGTATAATTCGATGCCTTTGTGCCAGGAGCGAGTGAATGCCCAGCTATGCCACGCCGGACGGAACGCGCAAGTACGCTTCGCGTTTCTATTCTGCTAATTCCGATCCTACCGAGCAAAAGACTGCCCGTGGACACTTCCGCGAGCGCGATGGCTTGCACTTTTCCTCGATCGGCATCGGCACTTATCTCGGCGAGCCCGACGTAATCACCGACCGCGGTTACACCGAGTCGGTGGTGGCCGCGGTCGAGGGCGGCATCAACGTTATCGACACCGCGATCAACTACCGCTTTCAGCGCAGCGAGCGTTCCATCGGCGCCGCGCTCAAGAAACTCGCGGTCGCCGGTTATAGCCGCGAGGAAATTCTTCTGTGCACCAAGGCCGGCTTCCTCACCCCCGACGGCAGCATGCCCGCCGATCCCGCCGATTATTTTTTTAAAGAGTACGCCGAGCGAGGTATCTTTGGCCCGCAAGACATCGCCGCCGGGTGCCACTGTATGGCGCCGAAATACCTGGCCGACCAGCTCGATCGCAGCCGGCGCAATTTGGACGTCGAGTGCGTCGACGTTTTTTACCTGCACAATCCGGAAACCCAGCTCGCCGAGATTTCCCAAGACGAATTCCTGCGCCGCATCCGCGCCGCTTTTGAATTTTGCGAATCCGCCGCGGCGGACGGAAAACTTCAGTTCTACGGGGTGGCCACCTGGAACGGTTTTCGCCAGGACCCGGGCGCCAAGGACCACCTATCGCTGGAAGCGCTGGTCGGAATCGCCACCGAAGTGGGCGGCGAAAATCATCGCATGCGCTTCGTGCAGATGCCGTTCAATCTTGGGATGCCCGAAGCTCTGGTGCGTCCCACGCAGAAGCTTGGCGAGCGATCCGTTTCCATGGTGCAGGCGGCGCGCCCGCTCAACATCACCCTGATCACCAGCGCCCCCACCATGCAAGGCCAGCTGGCGCATAACCTGCCGAAATTCGTGGCCGAATCGCTCGGCCTGAACACCGACTTCGAGCGCGCCGTGCAGTTCGCCCGCTCCGCTCCCGGAATTACCACGGCGCTGATCGGCATGAGCCGGCGCGAGCACGTTCGCGCCAACCTGCCGCTCGCCGCAGTGCCACCCGCCAACCGGGAACAGATCCTGCGGATTTTTCAGCAGACCCGCTAGCCGTCGCTCACCGCACTCATTTTCTGTAATTTGCCACTTTTCGAGATCGATATACCGTTTAGAATCATTTACTTCCATTTCTAATCCCCACAGATGCCTGGATTCGAAATTTGAACTATTCGGATGCGACGGGTGGCGGTGTCGCCTGACCTCTGAAAATCAGAGCACTCATTTTCGGCAATTTGCAGCCTTTCGGAATTCTTATTCCACTTAGAATCAGTCCCTTCCATTTCTAATCGCCACAGAAACCTGGATTGAAAAATCGAGCCGCCCGGGTAGATTTACGGGCTTATGGGCGATGCGTAGGTGGCTCGATCGTTGATCATGGATTCGTCCCTCTTTCTGCTGGAATGTAACACCACCAGGGAACGGGTGGAAGGGATCACTTCGGTGGCGAAGAGGGAGAAGCGCTAAGCGCCGGTCTGAAACAAGCGGGGTGCCAGCCATGAATCGATGGCCGACCCGAGTTGATCGAGTTTGCCTTTCAGAAAATGGTCGGCGCCATCGACGATGACCAATTTTTTCGGTTCGGGCATGGCGGCGAACAACGCCTCGACGCTCTTCAGCGGACCAAACTCATCCTGGCCGCCCTGTACGATAAGTTTCGGCTTCTGGCAGCGTTGCAGATAATGGCGGTCCAATGCGTCCAGCACGCCACCGGTCGGGACGCCTACGCCGATTAATTCCGTTACCAGTTGGTTCTCGCATCCTACCTTCAATCCCACACGCGATCCGAAACTGAAACCCGCGACCAGAATGGGTGTGTCGGGAAATTCCCGCGCGAGGTAATCCAGGGCTGCGCGCACGTCCCCCTGTTCGCCGATGCCGTTGTCGTGGGTGCCCGCACTCAACCCCGTGCCGCGAAAATTAAATCGCAGCACCGGAATTCCAAGTTGATGGAGCGCCTTGGCGGTCTGGAACACCACTTTATTGTGCATGGTGCCGCCAAAAAGCGGATGAGGATGGCAGACCACCGCCGCGCGCGGGGGGTGGATCAGCGGCGAAGTCCACAACATGGCTTCGAGTGCGCCGGCAGGCCCGTCCAGAAAAAATGCGCGATGAAAGACTTCGGCCATTCGACGGGGGCTAGCTGCGGAGGGGTCCGGCGCGGCGGAATTCCTTGCGGTAGTCCGGAGCGGACATTTCGATGGTGCGGCACATTTCATACAGCCGGGAACGAATGCGGGTGCCGATGCGATCGGCGAGCTTATCTTCCATGATATTGGGCGAATTCCTTATCCCCGCTGCGCTGTTTTGCTCGCGCGGAACGTCACCATCCAGGAAATTGGTGGTCAGCAGAGTCGCGCGATTGGCATTGTACCGGGTGTTCAGGATGTGTCCCACCGTTTCCAGCGCCCATGGCGAGGGCTTGCTCGACCCGAGGTCGTCCAGCATCAGCACTTCAACGCTGAGGACTGGCTCGAGGATGCCCATCTCGGTGACCGGATTATCCGCGCTATAGCTGGCCTGAATTTCTTTGAGCAACTCGCGGTAATCGTAGAAGAGCCCGGAGTGCCCGCGCAGGACCACTTCCTGCAGCGCGGCCACCGCCAAATGGGTCTTGCCCACGCCGCACGGCCCCATCAGCAGCAAGCCGTGGGGGGTACCTGCCGGAAAGTCGCGCGCGAAACCGTGCATATTTAGTTTCGCCTGGACCAAGCTGCGGTTCCAGGCTTCCATCTGCGCGGGCGACGCGCCCTCTTGCTCGTTGTCCGTTTCGTAATTCTCGAAGGTGCACTGGCGGTAGCGCTGCGGGATGCGCGCGCGGTCGAGGCTGCGTTCAGTGCGATCGGTGGCGGTGCAATCGCAGAGCACCGCGTAGCGGTAAGGCTCGCGCGCAGTGGCGGCGCCTTCGGCGGTGGCGTGTGCATCACCGTTTCCGTTGCCGACCACCAGCTTGGTTTCCGCGATAGAACCGGATTCGGTGGGCGCTGAACCAGCCGCCACCAACTTCCATCCGTCTCCGTGACACACAGGACAATCGGATCGAGCCATGAAAGAAGCATAAGCGGGTGCGGCTAGCCGCGCAAGCGCACCCGGCCTGTGCAAAGCGAGAAATCTGTGGAAAGAAATTCCTGTTTCGAAAAATGAATTCGGGCTGTTGAGAACGAACATGGCCGGTAGTGCTCGGATTCTGGGTTTGCAGCACTTTGGGATTGGATGTTTTTCCGCCACCAGTCGCGGCACTACTGCTGGGCGTTGCGATGCGCGATTGTGCCGCCGAGGCGTGTCGCGCTGCGGCGCACCGTCGGAAGCGTCGGTGCTGCGCCGACCGAGCGTCGGCGGTACGACGGCAGGCCTACGGCGAAGGCGAAATCAGGCGCTATCTATTTGTGAGCGATCGCTGCGGTCCAACGACGAGCGAATGTGGTAACGTAAACGCGTCAACCAGGAGGTTTCCCCCATGCTCCAGCGCAACGACAAACCATTCGGACCGAAACTAGCTTACGGCATCTCTCTCACATTGCTTCTGCTCGCCGCCGCCTGCGGCCCGGCCACGCCACCGGATAACCGCGCGGCGGATGTCACCGCTCTTCGAGATTTGGACGCCCAATGGTCAAAGACCGCCGGGACCAATGACGTAGACGCAACCGTTGCGTATTACAGTGATGACGCTTCTCTGCTGCCTCCCAACGCACCGATAATCACCGGCAAGCAGGCCATTCGCGCGGCGTGGGCCGCACTGCTCGCGCCGGGCGTTTCTCTGTCGTGGCAAGCGGACAAAGTGGAAGCCGCGCGGTCCAGCGATTTAGGCTACATGACCGGCACCTACACGATGAGCACCAAGGTATCGCTGAACAAATCGCCTGTGACGGAGCACGGCAAATACGTAGAGGTATGGAAAAAGCAAGGCGACGGAAAGTGGAAGGTGGTGGCCGACATTTTCAACTCCGACGCCCCGGAGTCGGCGCCCGCAGCTGCACCAGCGCCGGCGAAAAAGACGAAACATCAAGCCAAGCACGCAAAAAAACATCACCGATCTTAATTTCGTCGGTCCTGTGGCACGGCTACTCTTGGCGGTTGGGGTTGGAGTTTCTGGGTAGGTAGTAAAAGCCGCCGCCAGAAACGGCTGTATAGGTCGCCGGGAGGGCCGCCCCTCACCCGGCGTTGCCGCGTCCGCCCTCGCGAGCGCGCAAACCGTTTTGCGCGCCGGGCGGAAAGCGAATGTCCAGGGTCTCGGTGCGCGGCACCGCAAGCAAGCTACCTGAAAGCCCATCTACCCGCTGGTTTGCATCATGCGCCCACTATCCACCTGCGAGTCTGCGAACAGGTCGTGCAGGCAAGTTGGAACGTGGCAGTGGGCTGCTCCGCCGCCGCGAGTCTGGCTTGCGTGGCGACCTGGCATGAAGATTTCCGAAAGGATCTGAGCGGAATTGATGTTCCAGCGCTCGTCATGCACGGGGACGCAGACCGGATTCTCCCGATCACTGCTGCCGGGCCGCGGACTGCAAAGCTGCTCAAGGGAGTGCGGCTTGTGATGGTAAAGGACGGGCCACACGGCATAAGCTGGGCACACGCAGAGGAAGTGAACGCTGAGTTGTTGAATTTTCATAAGAAAGCTTCGGCACAGCACGCGGGCTACGCTTTGGGCTTTGCGCACCACGCCACGCCTGCGGGACCAGCGTTTGAAACAAACAGAGGCGGGCGATTGGGTGGGAAGGGCTTTCGGGAAGGGCTTGCGCAAGGCCGCCGCCAGGAGTGGCGGCGCACAACGACGTCCAAACCAGAGTTCCCTACTTCTCTACGCGGATGACGCGGGGCGGGGTGGCGCGAACGATGGCGTTTTTGAGCTTGCGGTCGTCTACACTGCGGAAACCTTGGGACAGTTCGCCGCGGACGAAGCCGATGAACGCTTCCATCTGATTCTGCATCTCGCCCATTTTGTCGCGCATGTTCAGAATTATTTCGATGCCTGCGAGGTTGACGCCTAGCTCCCGGGTGAGGTTCAGGATCACTTCCAGCCGCTCGAGATCGCCATCGGTGTACAGGCGGGTGTTGCCTTGCGAGCGCGACGGCTTGAGCAGGCCGACGCGCTCGTAGAGGCGCAGGGTCTGCGGATGGATTTTGTATAGCTCGGCTACTGCGGAAATCATGTAGCCGGCTTTCGCTCTCTTTCTTGGACGATTGCTCATTCTTGTTTCCTACGCGGGCGGCCCGCGCTTGGCTGCGCCTTGGTCTGGACGCCCACCCTTCCCGAAAACCGGGAAGAGTCGGGAACCCGCAAACGCCCCGCACGCTCCGCGGCTTACAGTACCGCTTGGGCAAAAATCTCTTGGCGCGGATCTTCTGGGGCGGCCTTCGCCAATTCTTTCAGCAAATTGCGCACGCGTTCATCTTCTGGGCGCGGCACTACTACCTGGACTTCCACGATCTGGTCGCCGCGCTTGCCGGGATGGCGCGCGGAGGGTGCACCTTTTTCTCGCAAGCGCAGCTTCTTGCCGCTGTCGGTGCCCGGAGGGATGCGCACTTGGGCGCGGCCGTCGATCGTCGGCACTTCCACTTTCGCGCCCAGCGACGCCTCGGTCACGGTGATTGGCACGTGAGTGTACAAATCATCGCCGCGGCGCTCAAAAAATGGGTGCGGGTCCACCTGGGTGATGATGTAAAGGTCGCCGGCAGGGCCGCCCATCACGCCCGCATTGCCGCGTCCGGCCACGCGCACGCGCGAACCGGTTTGCGCGCCGGGTGGAAAGCGAACGTCCAAGGTCTCGGTGCGTCGCACCCGCCCTTCTCCACCGCAATTACGGCAAATGGTTCGGTTGCGGCCGGTGCCACCGCAGCGCGAGCACGCCACCTGGAAACGCATCTTCCCGCTGGTTTGCATCACTCGGCCGGTGCCGCCGCACGACGCACAGGTCGCGGGCTGGCTAGCGTCTTCGATGCCGCCGGTGCCGTGGCACACCTGGCAACTATCCAGACGCGCGTAAGAAACTTTTTTCACCGTGCCGCGCATCGCTTCGGAAAAACTGATATTTACTTGGTACTCGAGGTCGTCGCCCGGCTCCGGTCCGCGCGATTCCTGCGACGCATTCTGGCCGCGGAAAATTTGGCTGAAGAGATCGCGGAAACTTCCGCCGCCTCCTGCCCCTTCCGCGCCGCCAAAATCAAATCCGCCAAAATCGAATGGAACTTCCTGCCCCGGCGCCGGACCTCCCGGTCCGCGAGATGGCCCCGGCCCTTGCCCCGGGGTGTTGAAACCGAATTGATCGTAGGTCTGACGTTTCTTGGTGTCGGAAACTACGTCGTAGGCTTCCTGGATTTGCTTGAATTTCTCTTCCGCCGATTTGTCGCCAGGGTTTAGATCGGGGTGGTATTTGCGCGCGAGTTTGCGGTACGCCGCGCGAATATCCTTCAGCGGTGCCTTCCGCGGCACTCCCAGCAACTCGTAATAATCTTGTTTCGCCATTTTTGATTGGTCCGATAAGTTTAAAGGCGCCGCACCCCGAGGGGCGCGCGCCCGTTGGCCGCTGGGCTACTTCGTTTCACCCTCGAGCGGCGCCAGCTTCATCCAATTCTCGTTCCACTGGTTCATTTCCTCGGCCTCGCGCGCCAACTCTTCGCGATGCCGCTTCTGTTCCTCAGAACGCGCGCCCATGGTCGCTTCCTTCCCCGTCGCTCGCGCGATCCAGCGGTCGATCAGTCCGATTTTCCACTCGACCTCGGCCGGGTCGGACTTAAACCGCAACAGCGTCCCGGTAATCTCCACCGATCTCGGCGGAAATTCCGGCGGCACTTCCTGCTGCATGTCGTAGAACAGCCGCCGCCAATCCGCCCGCGGCGACGCGCTCAGCGCCACTTGGACCAGATAATAATTCTCGCGAATCTTTTGTACTGCTTGCGGCGTGCCTGCCCGGTGAATTCCGTCCGTCGCCAATTTCGCTCCTGCCTCGCTGAATCAACGCCAAATCAAAACAGGGGCAAGCGGCGTGCCTGCCCCTGCGGTTCCGGATGCGTGCCACCCGGTTTGCGTCTCGCCGTTAGTTGGGCTGCTTGGTGTCGTCGACGTCCACGAACTCGGCATCCACCACGTCGCCTTGTTTCGCGTCGCCAGACCCTTCCGCGCCCGCCGATCCGCTTCCATCGTGCGGTCCAGCGCCCGGCCCACCCGGTCCGCCGGCTCCGCCACCGGCCGCCGCGCCGGCCGCCGCCTGCGCCTTGTAGAGCTGTTCGGCGATGGTGTGCGATGCACGGGTTAGCTTTTCGGCGGCCTTATTGATTCCCTCGGCGCCGCCGTCGGCAATCGCTTTGCGCACATCTTCCACCGCGGCTTCCGCGGCTTTGACGTCCGCTTCCGCGAGCTTGTCGCGATTTTCGCGGAGCAGCTTCTCCACCTGGTACATTAGGTTGTCCGCACGGTTGCGCGCTTCCGCTTCCACCACCCGCGACTTGTCTTCATCTGCGTGCGATTCGGCTTCCTTGCGCATCCGCTCGGCTTCGTCCTTGCTCAGCCCGGTGGACGCGGTGATGGTGATTTTCTGTTCCTTTTGCGTCGCCATGTCTTTCGCCGACACATTCAGGATGCCGTTGGCGTCGATGTCAAACGTGACCTCGACTTGCGGCGTCCCTCGCTGGGCGGGCGGAATCCCCAGCAACTTGAACTTGCCTAGGGTGCGGTTTCCGCTAGCCACTGGCCGCTCGCCTTGCAACACATGGATTTCCACTTCGGTCTGATTGTCCGCCGCGGTCGAAAAGGTCTCCGACTTACGCGTAGGGATGGTGGTATTGCGCGGGATCAAAACGGTCATCACCCCGCCCAGGGTTTCCACACCGAGCGACAGCGGAGTTACGTCCAGCAGCAGGATGTCTTTCACTTCGCCGCCGAGCACGCCACCTTGAATCGCCGCTCCTACCGCCACCACTTCGTCCGGGTTCACGCCCTTGTGCGGCTCTTTGCCGTTGAAGAGCTTCTTGACGATGTCGACAACCCGGGGGATTCGTGTGGAACCGCCGACCAGCACCACTTCGTCGATCTTTTCCGGCGGAAGACCTGCGTCGTGCAGAGCCTGCTTTACCGGCCCCACGGTGCGCTGCAGCGTTTCTTCCATCAGTTGTTCCAGCGTGGACCGCGACATTTTCATCTGCAGGTGCTTCGGTCCGGACGCGTCGGCAGTAACGAACGGCAGATTGATCTCCGTCTCGCTGAGCTGCGACAGCTCGATCTTGGCCTTTTCCGCGGCTTCCTTCAGGCGCTGGATGGCCATGCGATCTTTGCTCAGATCGATTCCCGACTCCTGCTTAAACTGCTTCACCATCCAGTCTATGACCAACTGGTCGATGTCGTCGCCGCCCAGGTGGGTGTCGCCGGCGGTGGACTTCACTTCCACCACGCCTTCGCCCACTTCCAGGATCGAAATGTCGAAAGTGCCGCCGCCCAAGTCGTAAACCGCGATGGTTTCTTCTTTTTTCTTATCGAGTCCGTAGGCCAACGCCGCCGCGGTGGGCTCGTTGATGATGCGCAGTACTTCCAGACCAGCAATCTCACCCGCCTGCTTGGTGGCTTGCCGCTGGCTGTCGTTGAAATATGCTGGGACGGTGATCACCGCCTTGGTGACCTTCTCTCCCAGAAAGTTCTCCGCAGCGGTCTTCAATTTCTGCAGAATCATCGCGGAAATTTCTGGCGGGCTATACACTTTGCCCAAAATCTCCACGCGGGCATCGCCATCGGCGCCGCGGACCACTTTGTATGGCACGCGCTTGGCTTCTTCGGTCACTTCGTCGAAGCGCCGACCCATGAACCGCTTGATCGAATAGACCGTATTGTCGGGATTGGTTATGGCCTGGCGCTTGGCCACTTGCCCCACCAACCGCTCCCCGCTCTTGGTAATCCCGACCACCGAGGGGGTAGTTCGCCCGCCCTCTTGGTTGGGGATGACCACGGCCTCGCCACCCTGCATCACTGAGACCACCGAATTGGTAGTTCCCAAGTCAATTCCAATAATTTTGCTCATTCCAAAGGCTCCTTCGAGGGCACTGCTCTTGGCATTCCCTTAAGCTCGCACAGTATACACGTTGAGTGTCGCGTTGTCAAGATTATTGAGAGTGCCTAAGCTTATTTCTTTCATAACGATAACCACATTTCCGGCCACTTTCGTCGCCGGTTTACATGCCTATGAGATGTTCGCCATGCACTTCTGGTCACAGGCAATTTGAGCTTGCCAGACGCCAAACCGGGGACCAGCATCCTAACTTTCAGCCGTTTATGGCGTGGCCCGCCTCGGCCTCCCGATGGGTGCTGGTCGCGCCACGCTGGCAGCGGATTTTGGCGAAACAATGCGGGAAATCAATATAGAATGACCCAAAGCGATAGCACCTCCGGGAGGATTGCTTGAGCATGAAGCCAGTTCGCGCGGGACGTGGGACCACTTGGACCGCATGGGCGGCCGTAGGCCTGCTGGGGCTAGCCACTTTGCTGTATTCGGCGCCCACGCTAGCTCAAACGCACCCCGCAACCTCAAAATCCGCAGCGGCGAAATCTGCGGATGCCAAGCCGGTGGTGCCGGCCGATGTCGTCAAGGGTCTTGGTGACAAGAACGCTCCGGTGACCATGGAAGTCTTCAGCGACTACCAGTGTCCATCGTGCCGCGTTCTTTACGAGCAGGCCCTCCGCCCCATGATCGGCGATTACGTCGCGTCTGGGAAAGTCTATTTGGTGCACCATGATTCTCCGCTGGTGATGCACAAATACTCGGGCATCGCGGCGCGGTGGGTAAACGCGGCGGCGGTGGTGCGAAAGTATCCCGAGGTGGAAGCGGCGCTGTATGACAATCAGGATGCCTGGCAGGCCAACGGCGAGATGGAAAAATTCGTGCAAGCGGCAGTTAGCCCGGCGGAATTCAAGCACATCCAACAGTTAATGGTGGGCTGCACCGCGCTGGCCGGCCCGCAGATGGGCGGCCCTCCTGCCGCGCCAGGATGCGCGGTGGACCCGCTGATTGAGAAGGACATCGCGCTGGCCAAGCAGGTTCCGGTGAACGCAACGCCGACCTACGTTTTCATTTACAAGGGCAAGTCGTATCCTCCGGCTTCCGGATTGGTGTCTTGGCCGCTGCTGAAGCAGTTTATCGATGCACTTTTGAGCCAATAATTATGCCTTTCGGATTTTCTGACAAGAACCGGCGGATCGCGCTGTTGATCGGCCGGCTGATTCTGGCTGGAATTTTTCTGGCGGCGGCCTACGGCAAACTGAGGCCGCAAATCCCGGACACCCCGTGGTCGGTCACGTCGGTGAAGACTTCGCTCTCGTTTTTCGCGATGGCGGTGAATTCCTTCCAGCTTCTGTCGGACCGCCAGGTCAGCTTCGTGGCGCACACCCTGCCGTTTGCGGAATTGATTCTCGGGTTGTGGTTGCTGAGCGGGTGGCTGCTGCGGTTTTCCGCCGGGACGGCATCGGTGCTGCTGGTCGGTTTTTTGGGGGTGATGGTGCGCGCCTATATGCAAGGGCTGGAGATCAATTGCGGGTGCTTCGGTCCGGGCGAGCGATTGGGCCCGTGGTCGCTGGTGCGAGACGGGAGCATGCTGGCGTTCTCTCTGGCGGTTACGGTCGTCGCGTTTCTGGGCAGGCCAAAAGGCGCGCGCGCCGCGGGCGCGGAAACCGATTCGCGCGCGCTCGCCTAGTCCATTCATTCCTCTTATTCCTGGGTCCGCCCCGTCTACCTCAGAGCACATCGCTTGGCTATCCAATTCCAGACAGTTCCGGTTACAGAGTAAGATGGCGCAGGTTTTTTCGGAGGCCGTGCATGGCTCGCATTTCGCGCACCCGCATTTTGGCTTTCGCTTTGGTTTTTGGCGCTGCTGCCAGCGGTGACGGGAGCGCGGTCAGCCCTGCGCAAAGCACGCAGGGCGTGCAGAGCGCGCCGATCGCGGCCAAGCAGTTGACCGTCGAGCGTATGTACAGCGAGCCCGACCTCAATGGATCGCTCCTCGAAGACATTCAATGGAGCCCGGACGGCAAGCAAGTGACGTTTTTGCAGGCCAGCGGAACCGGATTTGGGCCGAAGACGGAGTTGTGGAGCGTGGCGGCGGCCGATGGAGTGAAACACGTTTTGGTGGACGCGGCAAGAATCTCGCAGCTTCTGCCGCCGGACACTGCGCCTGCGAGCCAGGCCACCGGGCTCGGCCGGGTCGCCGCGCACAAGTACTATTGGTCCGCGGACAGCAGCGAAATGGTGTTTCGCAGCGCCGGCAAACTTACCTGGCTGGATTTGCGCACCATGCAGACCAAGGCGCTCGTCGACGGCAACAGTCGCGGCGCGTACAACAACACCAGCGATATCGAAGACCCCAAATTCTCGCCTGACGGCAAATTTGTCAGCTTCCTCCGCGACTCCAATATCTCGATCGCCAACGTCATGAATGGCGAATCCCACTCGTTGACGAAAGGCGGCTCCGAAGCTCTTCGCGAAGGCCAACTCGATTGGCTGTATCCGGAAGAACTCGACTGCGCCACGGCCTATTGGTGGTCGCCCGACTCCCAGCAGATCGCATTTCTGGAAATGGACGAGCGGCCGGTCACGCAGTACCCCATCGCCGATCTATCGACCGGGGGAATCCAAAACACGCGCTACCCGCAGGCCGGCGAAGCGAATCCGGTTGTGCGCGTCGGGGTGATTGGCATCGGCGGCGGCGAGATCAAATGGATGGACACCGGCGCTGACAAAGACATTTATCTTCCCCGCGTGCAATGGCTGCCCGATGGAAAAAGCCTCGCGATTCAGCGGCTGAACCGCGCGCAGAACAAGCTCGAATTGCTGTTGGCCGACGCTGGGTCCGGAAAATCGCGGATCCTGCTGACCGAAACCGATCCCTACTGGGTGAATTTGGGCCCTGCGAACATCGAATTTTTCAACGACAGCCGGCGATTTGTGTGGCCGAGCGAGCGCACCGGTTTTCGCCATCTCTACATGTACGACACCGACGGAAAGATGGAAACGCAGTTGACCCAGGGAAACTGGGCGGTGGAGACCAGCGCCGGATTCGGTCCTGGCGCCGGCGCGGCTCTGCGGCTTGATGAAAAGCACGGCTTCATTTATTTCCTATCGAACAAAGACAATCCGGTCGAGCTTCACCTTTTCCGAATGTCGCTCGCCGACAAGACAATTCGCCGCGTCACCAGCGAAGCCGGCACGCACGAAGTTTCGATCGCTCCCGATTGCGCCGCCTTCCTGGACACTTTTTCGAACGCCATGACCCCGCCGCGGCAGGATCTCGAGCGGATCGACGCCACGCGGGTCGCCGCCCTCAACGAAGATCGCATTCCCGAGCTAGCCACCTATCGCCTGTCGCCGGTGGAATTTCTTACGGTGAAGGCGGGCGACGGCGCGGAGCTCGAGGCTTACACCATCAAGCCTCCGAAGTTTGATCCGTCGAAAAAATATCCGGTACTGGTCCAGGTGTACGGCGGCCCAGGCGTCCAAAACGTGCTGAACAAATGGGACGACCAAGCTTTTCTATGGCACCAAATGATGGCCCAGAAGGGCTACATTATCTTCGCGCTTGATAATCGCGGCTCCCTGGGACGCGGCCACAATTTCGAGACACCCATCTTTCATCATCTGGGTCGTTTTGAATTGGCCGATCAGCTATCCGGAGTGAGCTACCTGAAATCGCTACCTTACGTGGATTCTTCGCGCATCGGAATTTGGGGCTGGAGCTACGGTGGTTACATGACCCTCAACGCAATGTTCAACGCGCCGACGGCTTTCAAGACGGGAATCTCCGTTTCGCCGGTAACCGACTGGCGGCTGTACGACACCGCCTACACCGAGCGCTACATGGGTCGGCCCCAGGATAATCCAGACGGCTACCGGGATTCCGTCGTAGCCGCGCGCGCCAAGCAAATCCGCGGCAAGCTGTTGATCGCCGCAAGCACCGGCGATGACAACGTGCACTTCGCAAACACCGGCGAAGTGCTCGACTATTTTATCTCCGACGAAAAATATCCCGAGATCATGGTTTTTCCCGGCCGTGGCCACGGCATCAGCGATTCCGCCGCGCGCATAGCCCTCTTCCGCCGGATGACCCAGTTTCTTCTGGACAACCTGTAGCCCAGCGCTCGATAAGGTCTCGGCGCGACCCGCAACGAGAAGTTGAGTACTATCTGCCTGTGAAACGCTGGTGGAACATGCCGATAGGAACGCAAAGGCGCTATCCGGTTCGGGCCATTGGATATCTTGCAGTTATCGCCGCGATGGGTTTGGTCGAAATTTTGCGAAGCCGGTTCGCCCGATTGTGGATCGTGGGGCTGATTGTCTTCGGCGCGCTCGCGTTCGTTCTGATTCGTGTCAATAGCAATAACGGCGACCTTTCGATTGGCTACCAGTGGACGCGGACGCGGTAATCCAATGTCGCGCTGTCGTTCTTGGCTAAGGGAATTTCGAATCCGATGGTGCCGGAATCGAGTTTCTCTCCGGGGAAATTGGAATTTAGGATTTCCCAGTCGCCGCCGACCGGCTCGCGAACCTCCACGGTTATCGGCACATCCTTGTGATTCCGAATCGCTATCTGATATTCCATTTCGTTCACTCGCTTCGATATCGCCTTCCAATCCGTTTGCTTGCGCTCGGCCAGCACGTCGAAAGCGTTGCCGACGTGGATCGAGATGTCCTCGTCTTTCGGTGTATGGGTGATGGAATCCTCGCCGGCGAACTGCGTTCCGCCTTTGGAGTCCGCCTGGTAAACGCGGACCGCCCCGGCCGGCAGCGGCATCCCCAATCCTCCGCTCGCCGCGTTCTTGAATTTGTAGTAGACCATTACCGGCTCGGCGACCGGCTCGCCCATTCTCTGGGCAGTCCGGAAATACCCGACATTCCCTGCAACTCGCAGGATCTTTTCCACCGGCACGTTGGTTCCGTTCAGCAAGTTGATCTGCTTGGACTCGGCGTTTTCCAGCGAAGTCCTCCGCGCCAGCGTGTATAGGTGATATTCTGAGAAGTTTTCCTGTGCAAACTGGGGCGCCGCTCTGGGCGCTCGTATGGTGTCGGCCACGAAACCGCCGAGCACCCCCCCTCGCATCGCCCGATTTATTTGACCGGCCACCAACTGGAGCTTGGCGTTCGGGAAGGCCGTGCCGGCGTTGTTTACCACGGTCACCCAGCCGTCAAGGTCGGCCAGCTTTTCGTCGCGCCCCACCGTCAAAACATAGTCGGCGGACCAGCTCATCCCGCTCATCAGGTACGACGCTTCCACTTGCTGCGCTTTCGCGCCACGATTTTCTAGCGACCAGATTAGCGTAGGACGGCTGTAGAGATTCTCGGGTAGGTCCGGGAAGCGGTAGGAATTGGCTCCCATTCCGGTGACGATTTCGTCTCCAATTTTCCACACCGGTGCCTCGTTATTGTCGGAGAGCAGTAGCGCTTTGGTTTCCGTCCACTTGGTGGAGTTGTTCTGTTGTTCCTGGCGGACCAGAGTGACTTCCCGACCGACATATTTGTGCATCAATTTTTGCGGATCCAGCAAATCGTATTCGTAGTCCTGCTCGACCACCGAGAGGCGGTCCGCCTCGTTTAGCGACCGCAGATGCACGGTGACTGGATTAATGGTCGCGGCCACGTCCTCGAATCGCAGACGAAACGCGCCGGTGGGCAGCTCCAGCTTGCGGACGTCGCGCACCAGGGCCAGGTCGGAGTTGTAAACGGTCACTGCCAGCTCGGTTTGATCTTTGAGGGTAGTGGCGGCGTCGGTGGCCGGGTCTCGCGCGCCGCTTGCCTGCCCTCTGGCGAATTCCATCGCGGGCAAGCCGGCAACCGCCAGCACCATGGCGAGCACCAGGATCCGCGTCAGGCGTAGCCGTAAGTCCGAATGCACGTTGAGAATTAACATGGCTGCTCCTCAGACTTCGAAGCTCTGATTCCGGTCAGGGCAACAATTCCACACGCGCTCGCTCGCGGCGTGTCGCACAAGCTACCAATGCACGCGAACGCGGTAGTCCAGCGTCGCCGCATCGTTTTTCGCCACGGGAATTTCGAATTCGATAGTTCCAGAGTCGAGTTTCGTTCCCTTGAAATTGGAATTCAGAATTTCCCAGTCACCGCCAACCGGCTCGCGAATCTCGACGGTGACCGGCGCGTCTTTGTGATTGCGAATCGCGATTTGGTATTCCATTTCGTAAACGCGATCGGCAATCTTCTTCCAATCCATTTGCTTGCGCTCGGCCACGACGTCGAAGGCATCGCCGACGTGAATGGAAACGTCTTCGTCTTTGGGAGTGTGGCGAATCGAATCCTCCCCCGCGAACTGCGTCCCGCCTTTCGAATCCGCTTGGTAAACGCGGATCGTGCCTGCCGGCAAGGGCATGCCCAGGCCGGCAGCGGCAGAGTTTTTGAATTTGTAGTAGACCATTACCGGCTCGGTGACCGGCTCGCCAATGTTCTGTGAATTCCGGTAGTAGTTAGCATCCCCAAGTACACGCAGTATTTTTTCCACTGGCACGTTGGTTCCGCTCAACAAGCTGATCTGCTTGGACTCCGCATTTTCGAGTGAAGTCCGCCGCCCCAGCGTATATAGGTGATATTCCGAGAAATTCTCTTGCACGAACTGTGGCGCAGTCACAGCTACGCTCATTTGCGCCATCGCTCTGCCGTTAACGGGCAGGGGCGCCGGTGCACGGTGTATGTTCCCGGCAACCAATTGCAGTTTGGCGTTCGGGAATGCCGTTCCAGCGTTGTTCACTACGGTCACCCAGCCGTCGAGGTCGGCTTGCTTTTCGTCGCGCCCCACGGTCAAAACGTAATCGGCCGACCAACTCATCCCAGTCATCAGGTAGGAAGCTTCCACCTGCTGCGCTTTCGCACCGCGATTTTCGAGCGACCAGATCAGCGTCGGACGGCTATAGAGATTCTCGGGAAGATCCGGAAAGCGGTAGGAATCGGCGCCCATTCCGGTGACGATCTCGTTGCCGATTTTCCAGACCGGCTGATTGTTATTGTCGGAGAGCAGCAACGCTTTGGTTCCGGTCCACTTTGTGGAGTTGTTCTCCTCCTCCTGACGAACCAGGGTGAGTTCGCGGCCGACATATTTGTGCAGCAGTTTTTCCGGGTCCAGCAGGTCGTATTCGTAGTCTTGCTCGACCACCGAGAGACGGTCCGCCTCGGTCAGCGACCGCAGATGTACGGTGACCGGATTGATGGTCGCCGCCACGTCCTCGAATCGCAGACGAAACGCTCCGCTGGGCAGCTCGAGCTTGCGGAGGTCGCGCACCAGGGCCAGATCGGAGTTGTAAACCGTCACCGCCAGGTCGGTTTGATCCTTGAGGGTGGTCGCAGCATCGGTGGCCGAACTTTTCGGCGCCTGCGTCTGCGCCGCCGCGAATCGAACCCCAGGCAGCACGCCCGCGGCCAGTACGGAAGCCAAAATCAGGATTCGGCGCCACCGAAACCGCCTCGAACAATCTTCCAGGATCATGATTTGCCTCTCCGCTTCTCTCAACTGCGTCACTTCTACGCCCGATCGTACTCCATTCGTCTGGCTACTCGCTGCCCTGCTCAGTTAGAACGCGCCGCCACCGCCAACTTGCAAGAAAATTGGCGAGTAGGATCTGGGAGCGCACCGTGCCGGCCAAAAGGCCACCGAAGTGATCCCTTCCCAAGCGCCCCGGGTAATGCTAATTTCCGAGCGCCGACCGAAGAAGCAATATGACCGAGCCAAGAGTGAGCCCGAAGTACGCGGCCAAAATCGCTGCTGAAAGGGTCGATTCTGTCCACGGCCTGAGCAGGGCAAGGCTCAGCTAATCACATGATTCTAAATATGATAGCGTGCTTCTTCTTGGAAGAGATTCATCGATTTGAACTTAGGCGCTGGTGGGAAGCGACCGGAGGGATTGCAGAATTCTGAGGGCGTCACGGGTGGTTTTTCGTCTCCCGCAAATCTGCTGCACCGGTGAGTGCCGTCTACGCGCCGTTCCGGGAGCCGGCTGAAGCAATGTGTATGTGGCGATCTCGACCTGGACGCAACAAAACCTGGATGGAAGGATTTTTGACATGTACGTTTGCCGGGAATGCGAACAGGAACTGAACCAAGGTAGCGAACTATGCCCGTATTGCGGTGCTGACCTCACCCAGTCGCCCCCCGGCGAGGTTGTTTCCACGAAAAAGCGCGCCAATCTTCCGCGGACGATCACCTTGTGGGGAATGATGATCGCCGCGCTGTGGGGCATTTTGTGGGTGGCAGTCCCGATGCGATTTTCGAATCCCGCCAAGCAGTCGGAAACTCGCGCCCTCGAAGCGATCGCCAATTTGCGTGCCGCGCTGCACGACTACGCGGCCGCGCAAGGGGCGTACCCGCCTTCGCTCGAAGCGATCGGCGAACCTGCGCACGCGGCGGCGCAGTGGGCCCAGTCCGGCGGTTACTCTTTGCAATACACGCCAGCAGATCCCGGGCCCAACGGACGCATCGCGAACTATTCGCTCTCGGCGCGCGCCGGTAATTATGGATTCCGCAATTTTTTCAGCGACGATTCGGCGGTGGTCCGTGCCACCCGTGAGGACCGCCCCGCCACCATTCAGGATCTGCCGATAAAGTAGCGCGCGGAAGATTCGCATTGGACGGCCGAAACATGCTTGATGGACTGGGGGCCGGTAGATTCTGACCGCGGAAAGGTGCTGGAGTGAGCGAACGGAACATTCGATTCGCAGTTGCCGATAAGGGTGACGTGTCGGGGATTCTATTACGTCCCGACAACGCGGAATGTCTGCTAGTGATGGCGCACGGCGCTGGGGCCGGGATGAATCATTCGTTCATGACGGCGATGGCCGGCGAGCTGGCGGCAGTCAGAGTGGCCACATTGCGATTCCAATTCCTCTATATGGAGCAGCGGCGAAAAATTCCTGATCACGCGACGGTGCTTGCCGCCGCCGTCCTCGCGGCGGTGCAGGCAGCCTCGAAGGGTGCGCCGGACTTGCCGCTGTTTGCGGGAGGAAAATCGCTGGGTGGGCGAATGACCGCGCTCGCGGCTGCCCAGCGCACCTTGGGCGATGTTCGAGGCTTGGTGTTCTTCGGTTTCCCGCTCCATCCGCCGGGTCAGCCTGGAACGAAACGTGCGGAGCGCCTAGGTGAAGTCAAATTGCCGATGCTTTTCTTGCAGGGAACACGCGACAAGCTGGCCGACCTCAATCTTTTGCGCCCGATCTGCGCCGAGCTGGGCGCGCGCGCCACTTTGCACATAATCGAAACCGCCGATCATTCGTTCCACGTGCTGAAAAGTTCAGGTAAGACCGATGCCGACGTTCTGCACGAAGTAGCGAGAACGGTGAGCGTTTGGACCCAGAAGGTTCTGCGCCAATAGTTGCGGCCGAAGAGGGATCTGGTGGCGAGGGTCGGCCAAGGGCTTGGTGCCATGCCTCTTGCGGCGGTGGCAAGATGCCGCGATTAAACCCCAGAGGCATGGAAGGTTGGAGCGCAACCTAAGTCAATGACCCCACACGTGAGACCGACGAGTGGCACACCCACGGGCAACTATCCGATGCTATAATGAGCGCGGCAGGATCATTCCCACCAGTCGGTCGGAAGTATTCTCACCGCGGAGAGGTGCTGGAGTGGCCGAACAGGGCTGACTGCTAATCAGTTTCACCCCAAAAGGGTGACCGGGGTTCGAATCCCCGCCTCTCCGCCACACTCAAAGCACGAAACTCGGATCGGATACGACGTATCCGACCTCGATCGCATAGCGCGTGAACAGAAGTACTCGACACATCCATCTCAACCCCCGTGTTGACTCGCCCGTCGGGCAGTTTTACGATAGGGTTCCTTCAAGATGGGTTTTCGCCGCTAGAGTCTTTTTACCAACCTCGGGGAATCAACCGATGGGTATCGCCGTAGGCAACGGATCCTTTATGACCTGCCCGTCGTGTCGCAGCGAAGACTTGTACCGCTCGCGCGGGCGAGGCATCTACGAGAGAATCATATTGCGTGCTCTTGGCAGATATCCCTACCACTGTAACCAATGCGGCGCTCGGTTCTACTCAAAGCGCCCAAAGCAGCCCACTCCTTGAGCCAGCCGGCTAGCTTTCTTTAGAGGGTTCCGTCGGTTTTCGAAGGCGATCTCTATTTTCTTGCAGCATCTGGAGGATTTCTTCAATGAGAGCTTCTAGCTTTTTAGAATCTTTTTCTGTCGACGCCTGATCGCAAAGCTCTTGCCAGCCCTTCTTGCTCGACACGGTCGCCCCCATGGGCCTGGACCAATCCCATATATAACACAGACGTTACGTATTGTCAGGCTTAATGGTTGCGAGTATGACCAAGGTACAGCGTCGAAGCTCTCCGTCGTCAAGGAAACGGGCAAGGAAGCAGTCCTGGGGGCGAGTTCTCAGAAATCCCCAGACCTGGTAACTTCCATACGCGCGGGAATAAACGGAGAGCGTTGCGGGGAAGCCAGTTTGCGTCAGGCGATCTTTGCCTTAGCTCGTTCGGTCGCCCCGGCCTTCAAACGAGAATCCTTCTCATGTAGCAAGCGATTGATTTCCTCGATAAGCAGCGCGAGCTTCTGAGGATCCTGTTCGTTGGCGGCTTGTTCGCACAACTCCCGCCAGTGTTCTCGTCTTGCGCCTTGCATAGTCTCCTCCGCTAAAACTCAACGGCCGGCTGACGGAATAATATGGATCGAAGGGCGTCCGGTCCTTCCTGATCTATTAAATTCTCCTCAAGAAAGCTATTGAGCTCCTCGATCGCTATCGTAAGTTTCTGAGGGTCCGGCTGGTTTAACACCCGCTGACTCAGCTCGTGCCGGCGCTCCAAGACTTGGGCTCTCATGGTGGCTCCCACGAATCGAACCAACGATTGTTTTTCAGGCTCTTGAAGTCCTTGGTGACAGACGCACGTTTTTCTCGGAGGCCCTGAAGTACACAGCCTCAACTGTGCGACCTAGCCTAAAGGCAATCTCGCGTGCGGGCGTGTAGTGTGCTGCCAGATCCTTCAGTCGCATGTCGTCCATTCGTGTCCAGGGTCTAGCATTGTTGCGGATGTAATTTTCCATGACTTCTCCTTTCGTTGAGTCTGCACACCTACAAATGTCTCCAGCGCTGGGCGCGATCCGATCAATGGATAAGACCCGTTGAGCGCTGGCGCGTTCGGAATCCAGATTCTTCAGGTGGGTCTCGTTCTCTTCAAGGATGCGGTTTACTTCGTCGGCGATGACTTTCAGTTTTTTGGGGTCTTGATCGCGGACTGCTTGTTTACTGAGCTTGTGCCAGAATAACCTTTCGCTCTGGAGCATTGCTTCTCCGTGCTGATCTTGGACGTTTCGCGTCGGCTCTCCCGTCCGCGACGCAATGAATCTAGTCGGCGCCTGCACTCTTTGTTCGTAGGCGATCGTTTTTCTCGGCGAGCAGGCGATTGATCTCCTCGATGAGCACGACTAGTTTCCTAGAGTCCTGTTCAGTCGACGCCTGCTGACACAGGTCCTGCCACCGTTTCTGGTCTTCCATAGGCCACCTCGGCGCCGGTGACTAACGCCGACGTTATAACATAAGCGGATGGATGTTGTCTGTTCACTCTGTGCGGCGATCTGGCGGGAGTGTTTAGGAGCTGATTGCAGATGGAAGGTGCGAGTGGCTACAGGATGCTCTTCAATTCCGACCAATCGAATCTGATTACGGCCTTGCGGCCGTGCCAAATCCTGATGCCTGTTTCACTTTCCCCTAGTCGCGTCCCTTCAATACATGGTTCAGAACCGTCGATCAAGATGAGTGTGTAGGTCCGCATTCTGGGCTTTCCGTTGGTTTTCATAATCGAATCATGCGAAGCAAGCAGTAAACTTTCCATCCGAAAGGCGGCACCTGGCGGGTGGGGGACACATGCCAAATGCCGCCCATCGGATCACGGCGTTGCAAGTTTTGTCACTCCGGCGTTCATGGCCTACTTTACTTTGAGCCATCTAGGGTGGATATGGTGGCGGGAATTTCGGAGTCCTTAAATTGCCGGTCCGGGAAGCGATAATCGAAAAGCCGACAGACTCTCACGCGATTTGCTGACCTCGGGTTCTTTCTACAAGAGGCGATCGTTTTTGTCGATCAACGAAGGTCCTCGCTTTCTCTTCGCTAAGATAGACGCGAGCGAATTTTTCCCCGTCGGCGTAAAAAATGGCCAGCCAATGATGATGCTTCCGCCGGCGATCTTTGCCGAACGCCGTTTTGTTTCGTTTCTTGATGGAAGGGGATTTTGGCATAGGCCTGTGGATGTAAGCGGTGTCGTCCGCTCGCGCTAATAGCTTCAGGCCGCCTTCTTTGCCTTCGCCGCTCGCCACTTCGCCCAACGCGCCTTCGTGGCTCTTACAATTCTGGCTCGTCCAGCGGCCGACATGTTTCGACGAGGCTTGGCGTTTGCCGTTCGGACCTTCCACGTCCGCAGGGCTGACCCGGTCACGTCCACGTACCCGGCTGCTCGTCGCTCTCGCACGGGATGCCGGTTAGCACTATGCAAACTCTCTATCTCATACCCGCCTGATCTTCCTTGTAGAAACTGCGGCTTAACCGGTGGCGATTAATGAACGCCTGGGCGCGGTCGCCTACAATTTGCAGGTATATCCCTTCCAAGCCCTCATAGGCGGAACCGTTGGGACTATCCACGGTAAAACATCGCCCCATTTCCGTCGCTCGATCCAACAACTCCGCCGCAGTATGGCTGCTTACGAGACTCTTATCCGGTAGACCCGAATCGTGCTTGGCTTCACCTGCGCCCCAATAACCGGACATTTCACCGTTCCAGGCGGTAAGATCGGCTCGGCATGTTTCCACGGTTGGTGCGTGTTCCTGCGCTCCGGCGGGCAAAGCGACGGCCAGAACCGCTAGTGTCGCTGCTGCAAGTGCCTTCATTGCTCGTTCTCCTTCGCGTTGTTCGCCCCCCTAGTTTTATCAAAGCCTGAAAGTTCTTTTCGCAAGTCGTTGGAATCGCTTGTATCCCAGTTCTAGGGTTCCCTGACGCCGGTGACCTGCCAACACAGCGAGGCAGATCGCCGCACGGTACCCCTTTAGATTAGGGGTCCAACTTAGGGAATAAGTGACTACTGGAATGCGGCAATGTGCTTTCCTAGGTAATAGTTCGGGGTCTTCCATACCCTTGAATCAAGAATGTGAATCGCGGGAAACAGGGAGTGAATTCCGATGAGGAAAGACTGCTGGACCCATCGGAATCCGCAGAGTCTTTCACACCGGGAATCGCGAGACCGGACCGATTTTCCTCTCCGGCGAGGCCAGTGTCACCGTGGATGGCTAGCAGGTGGAACTGGCGAAGCATGATGCGATTTATATTCCGCGCGATTCTTCGGTGGGCGTCACGACCGAGACCAAGAAATGCCGGGGGCAGTCTCCTCCCTCTCCACCAGATTCGCAAAGCATGCAATTTCCCGTTGGAAATGTGGAAGCCGCGGCGGAAGTGGATTTCCCGAGGGTACGCTTCTTGCGTGGCACAGCTCGAACTTGACGTGGGTAGCTATCATGTTAGATTAACTATCTAAAAATCGGACACGGAACCGAATTAGTTAGGAGAGTTTTGAATCATGGCTCGGACCAAAGCTGCTCAAATCGATGCGGCATCGATCGCATTGCCGGGCTCGCGCCGCCTTCCGGACCAGATGAAGCCGGCACGGCCGGCGAGATTTGGATCACCCCGAAGCGACGAGCCGCTCGGACTGCGCGAGCGCAAGAAGGCGCGGCTGCGGTCGGAAATTATCAAGACGGCGATCAAACTGTTCCGGAAAAAAGGCTACGAAAAGACCCGGGTGGACGACATCGTACAGATTCTCGAAATCAGCCAGCCGACGTTCTTTCGCTATTTCCCGAGCAAGGACGCCGTGCTCCGCGAAGTGGGCAGGCGCGGGTACGCCTGCATCAAAGAACATCTGGAGACGGAGCTCTCGACCTCTGCGTCCACTGCCGAGCACTTGCGGCGAATGTATCAGACCATGGCACGCGAAGTAGAGTCGGACCGGCCGCTTTGGCGCGCCGTGGTGCTTTCCGGGGCGATGGATCCGGTCCGGTCGCCGGAAATACGGCGGACCGAAGAAACTGCCCGGAGTCTGCTGCGTGACATTCTCGTCGAAGGGCAGAGGCGCGGAGAAGTTACCCGCGCATTTCCCGTCGCTCATCTGGCTCAGTTCATGGAAGGAATGTATACGTCCGCGGTCCGGCGCTGGGCGATCGACCTGACCGGAGAATTCGATTTGAGCGAACGCGTCAACAACGCGGTCGAGTTTTTCCTGCGCGGCGTCCAACCGTGACCATCGGGCCTTGGCAATGAAGGCCGCCCTGCTCCGTGAATTTAAGAAACCCCTGACGATAGAAAACGTGGACCGGCCGAAGGCGGGCCACGGTGAAGTATTGATCCAGGTAGAAGCCTGCGGGGTTTGCCACTCGGACCTGCATGTTGCCGATGGGGACTGGGCGCAATTCGCGCGAATTGTGAAGAGACCGCTCGTTCTCGGACACGAAATCGCAGGACGCGTGATTGAAGTGGGGCCGGAAGTGAGTGAACTGCAGGCCGGTGACCGTGTAGGAGTCCCGTGGATTTACTGGACGTGCGGGGAGTGCGAATTCTGCCGCGAGGGAAATGAGAATCTCTGCAGCACGCAGAAGATCACCGGCGTGATGGTGGACGGCGGTTACGCGGAGTTCGTGAAGGTGCCAGCCACGCACGCGATCAAAATTCCAGACCAGCTCTCGCCGGTTGAAGCGGCGCCGCTTTTTTGCGCGGGCGTGACCGTGTATCGCGCACTCAAACAGGTAGGGATCGTTGGTGGCCAACGCCTGGCCATATTCGGCGTCGGAGGCCTGGGGCACATCGCGGTGCAAATCGCGCGCGAGTGGGGCGCGGAAATCACCGCGGTTGACGTTGTCAGTGAAAGGCTCGCGCAGGCGCGCTCACTGGGAGCGTCGGAGACCGTGGATGCGGCCTCGCCCGGCGCGGTGAAAGAACTTCGACGCAAGGGTGGATTTCACCTGGCGCTGGTCACGTCCGCGGCGAGGGCAGCGTACGACATGGCCTTTGCGTGCGTGCGGCCCACCGGCACGCTGCTGGCGGTGGGTCTGCCGGCTGAGAACGTCTGCTTTGCGCCGATTCTGATGGCCGCCGGCGAAATCCGGATTCGCGCATCCGCGGTAGGCACCCGCCAGGATGTGCGCGAAATTCTCGCGATGGCCGCCGCAGGTGAGGTTCGCTGCCAAACAGAGGAGCGTCCGCTGGCACAGGCCAACGACGTTTTGGATCGATTGCGGCGCGGCGAAATCTCCGGACGAGTGGTTCTGACACCTCAATAAATCTCTCGCCCGTGCCGCACGGGCAATCCGAAATATTCCCCTTCCCCAGACACTTAACGTAAATCGCTCTAACGGACGCTTGACGTTAGTCACTCTAATATGATATTGCCTCTCACAATTGTTGCTCTGACAGGGGGTTGACCAAAGGAAGATTCAAATGTCGTAGCTAAGCTCGGGCTGGGAACCCTCGGCCGCAATCGAGGGCTGCCGGCAGAATTCTTCCGGCCGTCGACAGAAAATGCAACGGGCTTCGTCCACAACAACGCCACCAAACGCGTTCATCGAGAATCTCATGATCTCCAGTGAGCGATCGAACCGGCCCACGTTTCACTTCCCGCTGCAGAATCCCCATCCATATCCGGACCAAGTATTTCAGCCTGGCGCGAAACATCAGACATCCAGAAGGAGAGAATATGAAGCCTATCCGCTTACTGGTATGTACGCTTGCGTGTTTGCTGTTGGCGCCGAGTGCGGTTCGCGCCCAGGGCGTGGGAACTTCCGGTAGCATTACCGGGACGGTGATCGATCCCTCAGGAGCAGTGGTCCCGAACGCCACCGTGGCCGCCGAGGAATCCGCGCGGGGGATTAAATTCACGGCAACTACCGAGAGCGGTGGCGCATTCCGGCTGACCGGCCTGCCTCCAGCGACTTACAACTTGACGGTCCGCGTGGCGGGTTTTCAAAGCGAGATCCTGAAAGGCGTGGTAGTCAACGTCGGCGAAGTAACCATCGCAGATTTTCGCCTTCGACTCGCCACCGCGGCAACACTTATGGAGGTTAACGCAGAGCCGCCGGTGGTCGAGACGGAGCGAGGCAGCCAGGCCAATACGCTCACCCAGCAGTACATCAAAGACCTGCCGATCGACCGCCGCGATTATCTGACGTTTACGTTGCTGCTGCCCGGAGTTTCGGACTCAACACGATTGACCGATGACCAGGATTTTCGCGTTAAGCAAACCCCGCAGAGCGGACTCTCCTTCTACGGCAGCAACGGGCGGGGAAACAGCATCACCGTGGATGGCGGAGAAGCGCAAGACGATTCCGGCGGTGTGCGTCCGACGGTGAGCCAGGATGCGGTGCAGGAATTCCAGGTGAACCGGAGCAATTACACCGCCGAGCTCGGCGGCGCCAGCGGCGCGTCGATCAACATCGTTACCAAGTCCGGGACCAACGACGTTCACGGCAGCCTGTTCAATTACGTACGCAACGACGCCATGGATGCGCGCGATCCTTTCGCATTCAGCCAGGCGTTGGCTCCCGGCGCAACGTTCGATCCTGCTGCGCCGGATGTCAGCGGTGAGCCGATCAAGAACACTCTGCAACGCTACCAGTTCGGCGGAAATGTGGGACTCCCGATCCAGAAGGACAAAACGTTTTTGTTCGTCTCGTTCGAGGGGCTTCGGCAGGACGCACAGAACGCCGTTCCGATGCTAACCAGCACCAGCATTTTCCGCCCGACCACGGACCAGCAAACTGCCATTGGCGCGGTGGCCGCTAACACCGGCATGGTTCCTTGCCTCAGTGGTCCGGTAGGCACCGCGGTGGCTGGTGAGCTTGGACTGCCAACGCCCAACCCGGTGACCATGTTGCCGGGACCGGCTTGCGCGGCGGTTCTCACCGGCACCTTGACCGTGAATCCGGCCACGAGTCCGATCAATGCCTTCCTCGTGAATCAATTTGAAAACAACGGCGGCGTGTTTCCCTACGACAGTCGGGATTACCTAGCCTCGGTGCGGCTGGATCACCGTGTCAGCGAGACCGATCAAGTGTCTCTCATGTACCGATTCGCGCATGACCTGGAAGAGAACCCGGATGTCCAATCCCTGACCGGGTACTCGGCGGGCAGTTCGATTCACAATTACGACCACAACGTGCAGGGCGCCTGGTTCCACGAATTTACGTCCAGAACGACCAATGAGTTGCGCGGGCAATGGGACTACGACAGCTTCAATGTGATTCCGAATGAACCGGGCGAAGTTGGGCTGCAAATTTCGGGCTACGCAAGCAACCTGGGAACGAACATTTTTCTCCCCGATCTAATAATTCTCCGGCGTACCGAGATCGCCGACAATTTCACGATGATCCGCGGCCGGCACACCATGAAATTCGGCGGGTCCGAGCTGCTGCGCGGCAACCACGCCGAGTCGCATACGTTTCTCTCGGGCCGATTTGTATTTGGGACTCTGCCGGGAGACTTGCTGACTCCCTTGCTGCCCAGCTTGACTTCAATGGAGTCCGCGTCGTTCGGGTTGCCGCAGGTCTTTCAGCAGGGGTATGGTGATCCTGATTATCCGGCCTATACACGCCCGCTGACGGGGCTTTATTGGCAGGACTCCTGGGCGGTTGCGTCAAACTTCACCGTGAATTTTGGCGTGCGCTATGAAATCGACTCGCAATTTCAACCGTTAAATACGTACTACCGCGATATCGGCCCGCGTGTGTCGTTCGCATGGGATCCGTTCAAAGACCACAAGACGGTGATTCGCGGCGGCTATGGAATTTTCTATGGGCCGGTGGACTCGCAGATTCCGCAGGTCGATTTGAGCCTGGGCGTGCTGAACAAAAACCACAGCACGGTGGAAAATATGAACAATACCGCGCAGACACCGGATCAGGTGAACAATGTGGTGAACACATGCGGGATCGCGTTTGCTGGCTTCCCGATCTTTCCCGGTGGGACCAGCAGCCCGTGCACCCGGTACATCTCAATTTACGTCGATCCGATCAATGCCTCCGGCCTCCCGATCGCCACAGCGCCTACCGTGTTTCAGACTTTGTTCGCGCAGGGACCAAACGGAGGATTGATCGGATGCACTACGCCTCCTCCCGGAAGTGAGGCTTGCGTAACGCCTGCATCCGTGGCGCCGCTGGGCATCATTCAGGCCAATAGCGGCCCGCTCGCTCCCCTGACGGTCCTTTTCAGTAATCCGCCAAACTACAAACCCCCGTACTCACAACAGGCTTCGGTTGGCATCGAACGAGCAATCGCTCCAGGATTCTCAATTTCAGTGAGCGGTATCTACTCTCACACGCTGCGCATCCCGGTTGCGCTCGACACAAATCTGGAGCCTTCGACGCCGCTAAGCACGATCACTCTGGCCAACGGCAAAACCGCGAGCTATCGCAATTGGAACGAAAGCGCCTTGACCGATCCGGTGGCAGGCTTGGAGTCGTCGGGGCCGGGAGCTGGAGGTGTCTATCCCTGCGCGGTGACCGCCAACCGCTTCGGCCAGCCGGTATCGCCTTGCTTCGTGAATCCGCTGATCGTGCAGAACAACCAGTACACCTCAGCCGCGTCGGCGTTGTATGAGGGCGGAATTCTGGAGATCAAGAAGCGCTTCGGAAATGACTTCACGCTGTTTGGCAATTACACCTACAGCAAGGCCTTCGATACTTCCACAGACTTCAACACCGACTACGGTCCGGAGGATCCGACGGACTTGAACGCAGATCGGGCCCTTTCTGAATTCGATGAACGGCACAAAATCGTGGTCGCGGGGGTGTTCCAGAGCCCGTGGAAAAATCCGTTCTTGTCCGGCTTCCAGCTCGCCCCCATTTTCAGCTATCACAGCGGCCATCCCTTCAACTTGCTGGCCGGCGGCGAGGTGAATGGCGATAACCACACCACCAACGAGCGTCCGATTGGTGCGCCGCGGGACACTGGCCTGGGCCCGAACATGATCGATTTCGACATGCGCTTGAGCTGGGAGCACAAATTAAACGAGAGGCTCGGACTTCAATTGACGGCTGAAGCTTTTAACATCGCCAACCGGACCAACTATGCCAGCGTGAACAATGAGGTCGGGCCTTTCTTCGGGTTAACGCCGGGTTTCACCACCTTCAATGTGAAAGGTATAGAACCTGGCACGATTCTCGCGAACGGGGATGTCACCGGGCCCAGCACCCCGTTGACCTTTACGTCGGCGCTGCCCAAGCGTGAGATCCAGCTTGGCGCGCGCTTTACTTTCTGAGGTTAGGTAAATTTCAGCCACCGGGCCCAGGAACCGTGCATCCCGGCTCCTCGGCTTCGCGCAGGCTCGAACGTTCGCGAGCTTCCTGCTTCCTGGGTTATGCTCCAGGCTTTGGCCGTCTGGGCTGGCGGTCAGGATTCAAGACAGGTGAGTATCTTTGCATTGCAGGCAATTGAATGCGCAACGAGAGCGGACACACCAGGAGCGCCAAGCAGCTTTTCGATCTCACCGGGCGCGTCGCCATTGTTACCGGCGGATCGGTGGGCCTCGGGCGCCAAATGGCCGAGGGCTTGGCGGAAATGGGCGCGAACCTGGTGCTATGCGCTCGAAAGAAAGAACGTTGCGAACAAGCTGCTGAAGAACTTAGGGCGGTGGGCGTGCAGACCCTGGCGATCGGCTGCGACGTGAAAAGTCTCGCTAGCATTCAAGAGGTTGCGGACACCACCGTCAAGAAATTTGGGCGAATCGACATCTTGATCAACAATGCCGGTACGTCCTGGGGCGCGCCGGTCGAGGCGATGACTCTCGATCAGTGGAATAAAGTGATCGATACCAACCTGACCGGAACTTTTCTGTTTTCACGAGCGGTGGGCAAGACGATGATCGCCCAGCGCCGCGGAAAGATCATTAACATCGCCTCGGTTGCCGGGTTACGTGGTTCGTCTGCGAAATTGCCGGCCATCGGCTACAGCGCCAGCAAAGGCGGGGTAATCAGTTTCACGAAGGACCTGGCGTCCAAATGGGGCATGCACAACATTCAAGTGAATGCGATTGCGCCGGGCTGGTTCCCCACCGACATGTCGGAAAAAGTGATCGAACGAAACAAAGAGGCGCTGCTCGAATCCATACCTTTGGGCCGATTTGGCGGCCCGCACGATCTGCAGGGCGCCGCTATTTTTCTGGCTTCCAATGCGTCAGACTTTGTGGCCGGACACATCCTGGTGGTCGATGGAGGCCAGTCCGCCTAATCTAGGGCGAGGCACACTATGAATATTCCACTCACACCTCTACGTTTCCTGCGCTACGCCGAGCAGCAATTCCCGCACCGGACGGCGGTGGTCTGCAATGACCTTCGATACACGTACGCACAATTCGCCGAGCGGGTCAGCCGTCTGGCGGGCGCCTTGCGGCTGGCTGGCGTCCAAGCCGGCGATCGAGTGGCATTCCTCAGTCCTAACTGTCACCGTTTGCTGGAAGCGTATTACGGCGTTTTGGAAGCTGGCGCCGTGCTGCTGCCGCTGAACATCCGGCTCACCGCGAGCGAGCTGGGTTACATTCTGAATGATTCCGGGGCGACCATCCTTTTCGTGGAGCAGCAGCTTCTCGGCGTAGCCGATTCCTTTCGCCGAGATATCCCCACGGTAAAAACGATTTGCCAATTGGACGGCGCTCCCGAAGCACCCTGGCTCGACCCACGCAACTACGAAGCACTTCTCGGCGCGGCAACGCCGCATCGCGCCGACATCGCCTCCATCGACGAAAACGCTCTGGCCGAGCTTTTCTATACCAGCGGCACTAGCGCCAATCCCAAGGGCGTGATGCTCACCCACAGAAATGTGTACCTTCACGCTCTGCACGTCTGTATGGCATTCCAGATCGACAAAGGAACCATCGAACTCCACACCATCCCGCTCTTCCACGCCAATGGTTGGGGTGTGGCTCATTTCCTCACTTTGCTCGGCGGAAGACACGTCATGATCCAGCGCTTCGATCCCAAAGAAGTTTTCCGCCTTATCGAAAAGGAGGGCGTCCATTCCTGCAGTCTCGTTCCCATCATGGCCACCGCCCTGGTGAATTGCTCGGAGCGCCACAATTACAATTTGAGCAGCCTGCGCCGCATTACCCTCGGCGGTGCAGCGGCCTCGCCAACTCTGGTTCGAGAGGTGGAACAAGCGCTCGGTTGCGAGTGCTTTGGGGGCTACGGCCTGACGGAAACGTCTCCGGTGCTTTCGCTTTCTCCGATGAAGCCCGAAATGCAGTGGAAAGGCGAGCAGCGCTACGTGGGCCAAGCGATGACGGGATACGCGATTCCCGGCGCGGAACTGCGTGTGGTGGACGCCAACGATCGCGACGTGCCGCCCGATGGAAAAGCCGTCGGCGAAATCGTCGCGCGCGCCGATGGTGTGATGGAGGGTTATTGGCGCCAGCCCGACGCTTCTGCGGAAGCTCTGCGCGGCGGCTGGTTCCATACCGGAGATATGGCCACGCTAAACGAAGACGGCTACTTACTGATCGTCGACCGCAAGAAAGACATCATCGTCAGCGGTGGGGAAAATATTTCTTCCCTCGAACTCGAAAAGGCCATTCTCGCGCATCCGGCGATCCTGGAGGCGGCGGTGATTCCCGTTCCCGACCCGCAGTGGGGTGAAGTCCCCAAGGCTTTAGTGGTTTTGAAACCGAATGCCGCCGCCACTGAGCCCGAACTTATCGAATTCTGCCGTTCGCACATCGCCCATTATAAATGTCCGCGCTCGTTCGAATTCTTAGACGCTCTGCCAAAAACTGGCACCGGGAAAATTCTCAAGAAGGATCTCCGCAGAAAGTATTGGCAAGGTCAAGACAGCATCCGGCCCGAATCAATTAAATGGAAGCAAAAAGGAACGCCGGCATAGCCAGATGACCAGGAGCGCTGCATGGATCTAAACCTCAGCCCCGACGAGCGGCAGTTCCGCGACGAATTCCGCGCGTGGCTCGAAGCCAACGTTCCCAAAGACTGGGCCGAATGGCGCGATAAACCGCTCGAAGAATCTTTCCCGTACTTGCGCGGCTGGCAGCGCAAACTTTATGAACACGGCTGGGCCGCGGTTTCCTGGCCCAAAGAGTACGGCGGCCGCAGCGCGACATTGATGCAGCAGTCGATCTTCTGGGAGGAAATGGCCCGGCTGGAAGCGCCGCCGATGGCCAATTCACTTGGCCTGGGACTCATTGGGCCTACGATCATCGCCTACGGCACCGACGCGCAAAAGAAGCGCTTCATTCCTCCGATTCTGAGCGCCGAAGAAATCTGGTGCCAGGGCTTTTCGGAACCGAACGCCGGTTCGGATTTGGCGAGCCTGCAAACCGAAGCGCGCCTGGACGGAAAGCACTACGTGGTAAACGGTCAAAAGGTGTGGACCAGCTACGGCTGGATCGGCGATTGGTGCGAGCTGGTGGTGCGCACCGACGCAAGCGTGGCGAAGCACAAAGGCCTCACGGTAATTCTCATCGACATGAAATCGCCGGGCGTCGAGGTCCGCCCATTGCGGCAAATGACCGGCGAAAGTGAATTCAACGAGCTTTTCTTTCGCGACGTGCGCGTCCCGGTTGAAAATGTTCTCGGCAAGGTGAACGACGGTTGGAACGTAGCCGTCAGCACGCTGATGTACGAGCGCGGTTCTTATGGGGCTCGCCTGCACCTCATATTCAAGCGCTACATATCCCGCCTGATTGAACTCTCTCGAAATGTCCAACGAAATGGCCGGCCCGCTGCCGAGGACCCCATCATTCGCCAGAAGCTCGCGCAATGCAGCGCGGAGATTGAGATCATGCGATTCAATCAGATGCGGGCGTTCAGCCGCGTCACCGCCACCGGGGTCCCGGGTCCGGAAGGCTCCATCCAGAAAATATTCTGGAGCGAACTTAACCAGCGGCTCCAGCAAATCGCACAGGAGGTGCTCGGTCCTTACGGCCAACTGATGGCCGGGGACCCGCGCGCGATTGACAAAGGTATTTGGTCCTACGCCTACCTGCGCACCCGCGGCAACACCATCGAAGCGGGGACGTCGGAGGTGCAGCGCAACATCATCGGACACTTTGTGCTCGGTCTGCCCAGAAGCTACTAAGGGGATACGCGATGGAATTTGGATTGAGTGAAAGCCAGCGAATGCTGCAGGATAACGCCCGGAAATTCTTCGCGGGCGAATGTCCGATGAGCGAAGTTAGGCGTCTGATGGAAACAGAAACGGCCTTTGAAGACTCGTTGTGGACCAAGATGACTGAACAGGGTTACACCGGCATCATTTTCCCCGAGCGATATAGCGGCGTGGGCCTGGGTAAAGTCGAGCTCATTCTGCTCATGGAAGAGGCCGGCCGCGCGCTCCTGCCCGGGCCATTTTTTTCGACGGTGGTGCTGGCCGGCTCGGTGTTGGATGCCGCCGGCACGCCCGAGCAGAAGGAAAGGTATTTGACGCCCATCTGCGAAGGTCGGGCGCGCTCGACGGTGGCGATACTCGAAACCGCGGCAAGCTGGAATCTGGGGGACGCGAAGCTCATCGCTTCGAGCGGAAAACTCCATGGCGAAAAATTGTTTGTGCCGGATGCGGCGGTGGCGGATTCGATTATCGTTGCCGCGCGCGATGGTATCTTTATCGTGGACGCGAATGCACCCGGAATTCGCATCGATCCGATGTTGGGGATGGACCTAACGCGAAGGCTATACGCGGTGCGCTTCGAGAACACCCCGGCCGAAAAGCTCGGCAGCCCGGCGAGCCTCGCCAACGCGCTCGAGATCGCCACCGCAGCGCTCGCCGCAGAACTGGTGGGCGGGATGCAGCGCACTCTCGACATCACTGTCGAATACGCGAAAACGCGGAAGCAGTTCGGCAAGCCGATCGGCATGTTCCAGGCCGTGCAACATCAATGCGCGGACATGTACCTGGAAACGGAGAGCTCGCGTTCGGCCACTTATTATGCGGCTTGGGCACTCGAGGAAAACGCGCCCGACGCTGCCCTGGCCGTTTCGGTTGCGAAGGTGTACGCGAGCGATGCGGCGCGCACCGTCGGCAATCGGGGAATCCAAGTGCACGGCGGCATGGGCTTTACCTGGGAGAATGATGTCCATTTATACTATCGTCGCGCGAAGGCGTCCGAGAGCGCGCTGGGCGACGCGACCTTTCACCGCGAGCGCATTGCTCGCCTCACCATCGACGCCGGCGCGCAAGCCGCCAAGAGCGCGTAGGAATTCATGTAAGACTCCACAAGGGAAGACCATTCATGAGTGGATTGGTTCAACTCACTAAGAGCGGCGATGTCGCTCTCATTACCATCAACAACCCGCCGGTCAACGCGCTGAGCCCGGGTGTGCCGGAAGGGATTGGCGAAGCGATCGAGCAGATCGAGAAAGACGGCAGCGTTGTGGCGGCGGTGCTGATCGGCGGCGGCCGCACCTTCGTCGCCGGCGCGGACATCAAGGAATTCGGCAAGATGACCTCGGGCCAGGGCCGGCGCGGGCCGGGCCTGCTGCCATTGCTCCTCAAAATCGAAGACTGCTCGAAACCCGTGGTGATGGCGATCCACGGTACCGCATTCGGCGGCGGACTTGAGTTGGCCATGGCCGGCCACTATCGCGTTGCCACACCGGACGCGCAGATCGGTCAACCCGAAGTGAAGCTTGGCATCATCCCCGGTGCGGGAGGCACGCAGCGCCTGCCGCGGCTGGCGGGCGTGGCTGCGGCTGTAGAAATGTGCGCGGAGGGCAAGCCGGTCCCATCCGCGCAAGGGCTGAAACTCGGCATCATCGATCGAGTGATTGACGCCGACTTGCTTGCTGGGGCCATCGCGTTCGCGCGGGACGTGGCTGGCAAGCGAGCGCGAAAAACCCGCGAGCGCAACGAGAAGCTGGGCACTCCTGAAAAAAACGCCCTGATCTTCGCTGCCGCACGGGATGCCGCACACAAGAAACAGCGCGGAACGATCGCGCCGTTAGCGGCAATTGACGCCGTGGAAGCGGCGACCACGCTGCCATTCGATCGAGGTTGCCAGCAGGAACAGGAATTGTTCTCGAAGTGTCTCTTGGCTGACCAATCGAAAGCGCTGATCCACGTTTTCTTCGGCGAGCGCGAAGTGGCCAAGGTTCCGAATATTCCCAAAGACACCCCGCTGATCCCGGTGAGCAGGGCCGCGGTGGTGGGGGCCGGCACGATGGGCGGCGGGATCGCCATGGTGTTGGCGAACGCGGGCATTCCGGTTCTTCTGAAAGAGGCCGACCAGGCGGCGATGGATCGCGGTCTCGCCAATATTCAAAAGAATTACGCGGGTTCAGTGAAGCGCGGGCGCTTCACACAACAATTTGCCGACGAACGCCTGAAGCTGATTCAGCCAACCCTCAGCTTCGACGGCTTTGCCGGTGTAGACCTGGTGATCGAAGCGGTGTTCGAGGGGATGGCGCTGAAGAAGGAAGTCTTTGGCCAACTCGATTCCGTTTGCAAACCGGGCGCGATTCTCGCGAGCAACACTTCGACCCTGAATATTGACGAAATCGCGTCGGTGACCTTACGGCCTGAATTTGTGATCGGAACACACTTCTTCAGCCCGGCAAACGTGATGCGCTTGCTCGAGATCGTCCGCGGCGAAGCGACCAGCAAGGAGGTGATTGCCACCTGCATGCAACTTTCGAAAAAGGTTGGCAAGATCGGCGTGCTGGTGGGCAATTGCCGCGGCTTTGTCGGCAACCGCATGTTTCATCCGTATGTTCGTGAATCGGTGTTTCTCGTTGAAGAAGGCGCCAGCGTGCAGGAAGTGGACAACGCACTTTATGAGTTCGGCATGGCCATGGGCCCGCTAGCTGTTGGGGATCTCGCCGGTCTCGACGTGGGCTGGCGCATCCGAAAGGAGTATCGCCACCTGGAAAAGCCCGGCATCCGCCAAGCATTCGTCGGGGACCGCCTCTGCGAACTCGGACGGTTCGGCCAGAAGACCGCTGCTGGCTGGTACAAGTATGACGAGCAGCGCCGCGCGCTGCCGGATCCGGAGGTGGAGCAGCTGGTGCGCGGCTGGGCCGCTGAGGCAAAAATTCCGCAGCGAAAGGTTTCGGCTGATGAGATCGTCGACCGTTGCGTCTACGCGCTGGTCAACGAGGGCGCGCGCATCCTGGAAGAGGGATTCGCCTCGCGCGCGGTGGATATCGACATCATTTATATTAACGGTTACGGATTTCCAGCTTATCGCGGCGGTCCCATGTGGTATGCAGACACCGTCGGGCTACAGAGGGTTTACGATCGCGTCCGCCAATTTCAAGAACAGCACGGCGAAATCTGGGAGCCTGCGCCGCTGCTCAAACATTTGGCCGAGCAAGGCAAGACCTTTGCGGAATCCACTCGAGGGCAGGGCGCGATTGCCTAGCGGCGTGAGAATTTCGTGAGCCGCCTGTTCCTCGTGCGGCACGGCCAGGCTTCTTTCCTCACGGCGGACTACGACCAACTGTCTCCGCTAGGGGAGACTCAGTCGAGGCTACTCGGAAGTTACTGGGCGCAGCGGAGCATGCCGTTTGAGCGCATCGCCACTGGCCCCCGCGCGCGGCAGAAAAACACCGCGAGCTTGGTTGCCGAAGCCTATCGCCAGGCCGGCGCGGACTTCCCGGAAACCATTGTCATGCCGGAATTCGACGAATATGACGCCGAAGGCGTGGTGAGGGGGGCGCTGCCGGAGCTTCTGCAAACCAGCCACGAAGTGCGGGAATCGTATCGTTTGTTCGAGAATTCATCCGCGCCCTCCGATCGCATCAAATATTTTCAGGCATTCTTCGAAATCGCGGTGACCAAGTGGGTTCGCGGCGACCTGCTCGTTCCCGGCGTCGAGTCCTGGGCGGAGTTCTGCGCTCGCGTCAACCGCGGAATCTCGCGGTTCATCTCGCAATGCGGGCACGGTGTGAACGCCGCGATTTTCTGTTCGGCCGGGCCGATCACGGTGGCGGTCGCGCGCGCGCTGCACCTCACGCCGATCGATACGGTGAAAGTCCTGTGGATGTCTCGGAACGGCTCCCACTCCGAGTTCTTGTTCTCGGGCGACCGTTTTACCTTGAGCGCATTCAACGCCATCCCTCATCTCGACGATCCGTCGTTGCTGACGTATCGATAAAAAGGGGGAGTTCGCATAGGACCAGGATGCACGATTTTCTCGATCATCCGCGAGCGGTCCGGCCCGGCGAGGAACTGGATCTCGCCCGGCTCGCGCCCTTCCTCTTGCAACATTTTCCCGGAGCTTCCGGATCCATCGCCGTTGAGCAATTCCCCAGCGGGCATTCCAACTTGACCTACCTGGTGCGCCTCGGTGATCGCGAGTTCGTTTTGCGCCGGCCTCCCTTCGGCAGTAAAGTGAAAACCGCGCACGACATGGGCCGCGAGTATCGCGTGCTATCGAGATTGCACGCGGCCTATTCCCCAGCACCCAAGGTGCTGCTCTTTTGCGATGACGACTCCGTCATCGGCACGCCCTTCTACGTGATGGCGCCTGTTCGCGGCATCATCATCCGAAGAGATCCGCCGGCCGATCTTCCCTTCCGTGCGAAAACAGCGCGCCGCCTCAGCGAATCATTCATCGACAATCTCGCTCAGCTTCATTCGCTGGACTACCAAGCCATCGGCCTTGGCGATCTGGGGAAGCCGCGGGGCTATCTGGAACGCCAGGTGCGCGGCTGGACGGAGCGCTATCATGGCTCCAAGACGCACGAGTACGGGGAGGTCGAACGCATCTCCACGTGGATGAACGAAGCGACTCCGGCCACGAGCGCCGCAACGCTGATTCACAACGACTACAAGTACGACAACGTGGTTCTGGATCCCGCCGACGTTACCAAAATCGTTGGCGTGCTCGATTGGGAGATGAGCACAATCGGAGACCCGCTCACCGATCTTGGCACCACGCTCGCATACTGGATCGATCCAAACGACCCTGAGGAATTGCAGAAGATTCGCTGGTGCCCTTCCACGTATCCGGGAAGCCTCACCCGGGCGCAGCTCGTCGAACGCTATGCCAAGGGAACGGGCCGCGACGTCTCGCGCCTGGTGTTCTATCTGGTGTTCGCGCGCTTCAAAGTCGCCGTCATCATCCAGCAGATTTATTTCCGCTATTACCAGGGGCTGACCAAGGATCCACGTTTCGCCGCGTTGCCGGAGGTGGTGCAGACACTTTTGCGCGCCGCTCTGCACTCCGCCGAAAGCAACTCGGTCTGACGCTATTATTACCACCTGATCAGTATCTATTCGATTTACGCCCGGGACTGTATGCGCATTTACAGTCTAGAATCACGCGGTCGAGAACTCAATCGAGCGATTTCATTCAGGATAGAAACGCAGCACCCACTCCGCCACGCAGCACGGTTTGTCGGAGCCCTCGCACTCGACGGTGAACGAAAACACTGCCTCGACGGCATCGGTAACATCTCTGACGGAATCGAGTTCGACGCGTGCACGGATCCGGGACCCGGAGCGAACCGCGGCGGGAAAGCGTACCCGGTTCAGTCCGTAGTTCACGATCATGCGCGATCCGTGGACGTCGATCACCTGATTCATCAGATGACCGAGCAACGACAGGGTTAAAAACCCGTGCGCGATTGTGGTGCGGTAGGGGGACTCTCGTTCGGCGCGCTCGCGGTCCACGTGAATCCATTGGCGATCTTCGATAGTTTCCGCAAATTGGGTTATGCGCTCCTGGGTGACCGCAAACCAATCCGACACGCCGACTTCCCGGCCCACTAGATCTTTCAATGCGTGAACGGACTCGACTACACGCATGGTCATCGCGCTACTCCCGGAGACCGGATCAACTCAACAGGTTGTCTCCGCACTGCCGGTTGCTAGCCTACAAATGCTGAAGGACCGCGAGACGATATAGAAACGACGTTGGTATCGGCTCGGACTTCTTTCGTCCATTGTTTTCAAATACATAGAGATAGGTACCTTTCCATATGGTGCGAGCTGGATTTCCCTTTGCGTTGTCCGTTCCTTGCTCGCCAGTAATCTCATGTCGGCGCGAGGCTACCACTCCGCTCAGGGCGCTGGAAGGGATCATTTCGGTGGACATTTGCCTAACAGACGCAGTGCCTACTCCGATTGCGAGCGCGGCTCCTCCCATTTGCGAAGTTCCTGCCTGGCAATCGCTTCGATGTGCACCTCGTCCGGGCCATCCGCCAATCTTAGCGTGCGGACAGCGGCCCAAGCGGCGGCCAAAAACGTGTCCTGCGAAACGCCGGCGCCGCCGTGGGCCTGAATCGCGCGATCGAGCACGCGCAACGTCACGTTTGGCGCGACCACCTTGATCATGGCAATCTCGGCTCGCGCCCCTTTGTTTCCGACAGTGTCCATCCTATGCGCCGCTTTCAGCGTCAGCAGCCTGGCCTGCTCGATCTCCATCCGCGAATTCGCTATGTCGGCGCGGATGGTGCCCTGTTCCGCGAGCGGCTTGTCGAACGCCACGCGCGACTCCACTCGCTTGCACATCGTTTCCAGCGCGCGCTCCGCCACTCCAATACAGCGCATGCAGTGATGGACGCGTCCCGGACCTAGCCTGCCTTGCGCAATTTCGAATCCGCGCCCTTCACCGAGCAGCAGATTTGACGCGGGCACACGCACGTTCGTGAATGTTACTTCACCGTGGCCGTGCGGTGCGTGGTCGTAGCCGAAAACCGAAAGCAACCGCTCGATTTTCACTCCCGCAGTGTCCATCGGCACCAGGATCATGGATTGCTGTTTGTGCGCGGGAGCTGACCCATCCGTCTTGCCCATGAAGATGGCAATCTTGCATCGCGGGTCGCCTGCGCCGGAGGTCCACCACTTTCGACCATTGATGATGTATGAATCGCCCTGCCGGGCGATGCTTGCTTGAATGTTTTTTGCATCTGACGACGCCACATCGGGCTCAGTCATCGCGAAGCAAGAACGGATTTCTCCGGCGAGAAGCGGCTTCAGCCATTTTTCTTTTTGCTCTGGGGTGCCGTAGCGAGCTAGAACTTCCATGTTGCCGGTGTCCGGCGCAGAGCAGTTGAAAATTTCTGGTGCCATCCAGCTGCGCCCCATCATTTCGCATAGCGGCGCGTACTCGAGATTGGTTAGGCCGGTACCATGCCCGTCATTCGGCAGGAAAAGATTCCACAAACCAGCGGCCCGCGCCTTGGACTTCAGCTCTTCGACGATTTTTGTGGGGGTCCATCGGTTGCGCTCGATTTCCTGGTCGTAGCGCCGCTCGTTGGGGTAGATATGCTCCTCGAGAAAGCTTTGCAGGGCGCGCTGCAGCTTTATTACTTGGTCGCTGAAGTCAAAATTCAAGGAGTACTCTTAATTATCCTGAAAGTTGGGAGCGCGTTTCTCGAGGAAGTGCGCCACGCCCTCTTTAAAGTCATCGCTTCGCAGACTTTCTAGCATCTCGCGCAGCGAGAGATCGAACGCATCCCCCAGATTCTGAAACATTGCGGCGTAAACCTGCCGCTTGATCACCCGCAACGAACGAGGGCTAACACTCGACGCCAGATCATGCGCATATTCCCGGACGTTGTCCATGAACGTCAACTGAGGAAATACCTGATTGACCAACCTCATGCGCAGAGCCTCTGCAGCGTCAATCGCCCGCGCGGAAAACAGCAAATCGAGTGCATGTGGCAGGCCCACCAGACGCGGAAGCATCCACGCCATGCCGTATTCCGCGATCAGGCCGCGCCGCGCGAACGCGGTGCTAAATCGCGCAGCGTCCGAGGCGAAACGCAGATCGCAATAGAGCGCTATTACCAGACCGAGTCCAACCACCGGTCCATTGATCGCCGCAATCACGGGCTTGGTCACTGCCGGAAAGTAGGAGTACTTCTTCTGAAAGTCCGCTGGCACGCCGTCGCGTATGGTTTCCGACTCGCGCGAAGCGTTGGCGCGATCCTTTTCGTTGAGTCCCTGCCCGGCGACGCTTCTAAGGAGCGACATATCCGCCCCGGCGCAAAAGCCTCGGCCTGCGCCGGTCAGAACGATCACCCGAACGTGGTCGTCCCGCTCGGCCTCCTCGACTGCGCCACGCACTTCGCGTTCCATCACCGCGGTCCATGCGTTCAATTTATCAGGACGATTCAGGGTGATCGTGGCCACTCGGCCGCCAACGTCGTAGCGCGTTTCTTGACTTGGCATGGTGGGCGCGATTATATACAATGTCGGACGTGATAGTCACTCTCATCTGTGCGTGACTATCAACCCCAATCTCGCAGCACCCTTTTCCGATTTGCTGCAACCCAGAGGAGCGATCTTGAGCACGCTCAATCACAAGTTTGAACTCGCTGCACGCCCTTCCGGTCTGCCGAAGCGGAGCGATTGGAACTACCAGGAAGAGCCGGTGCGCGATCCGGGAGAAGGCGAGCTTGTGGTCAAGATACTTTACATTTCTCTGGACCCGGCCATGCGCGGCTGGATGAACGAAGGCAAGTCATACATTGCATCGGTGGCCATCGGCGAAGTGATGCGTGCGCTGGCACTCGGCCGCGTTATTTCTTCAAAGAATTCGAAATTCGCTGTTGGCGACCATGTTTACGGCGTGCTCGGCGTGCAGGAATACGCGGTGACGAACGGAAATGGCCTCACCAAGGTCGATCCCGCGGTTGCTCCCCTGCCTGTTTACCTGGGAGCGCTGGGCATGCCCGGCATGACCGCCTATTTCGGTCTGCTGAAAGTCGGCCAGCCGCAAGCGGGACAAACTGTGGTCGTCTCCGGCGCGGCCGGCGCGGTCGGCACGGTGGTGGGTCAGATCGCCAAGATCAAGGGCTGCCGCGTTGTGGGAATCGCGGGTGGCGCGGAGAAATGCAACTACGTCGTAAGAGACCTGGGCTTCGACGCCGCAATCGACTACAAATCGGAGAACGTTCGTGCCGCTGTGCACCAACATTGCCCCCAGGGCGTTGACGTTTACTTTGACAACGTCGGCGGCGACATTCTTGATGCCGTGCTGACTCAAATCGCTCGGAGCGCGCGCATCGTCATCTGCGGCGCCATCTCGCAATACTGCAGCACCACCGGGATCAAGGGTCCGTCGAACTATCTCTCGCTTCTGGTCAATCGCGCGAGCATGAAAGGCATGGTGGTGTTCGACTACGCGGATCGCTACCAGCAAGCCGCCATTGAGTTGGCCGGGTGGATTGCCGCTGGTACGCTGAAATCGCGCGAGGACATTGTTGAGGGCTTGGAAACATTTCCGGAAACTTTGCTGAAGCTATTCAAAGGCGAAAATATTGGAAAATTGATGCTGAAAGTGGCCGATTCGTAGGCTCGGCCCCAGCGATACAGTAGCGGAGATCTGTCCCGAGCGATTCGCACGGGCAGAGAGCCTCTCAACTGAGGCGATAGACACGAGTCGCGTTTTCGTGGAAAAGCTTTTTTTGATTGGCTTCTCCTGCGCTGGCGGTGAGCGAGAGCAAAGCTTCCACCCATTGTTTGTAGCTGGCAGCGAGCGTGCACACCGGCCAGTCGCTTCCAAACATCACGCGGTCCCAACCAAAACTTTCCACTACGTGCTCGACGTACGGGCGCAAATCCTCGGCGGTCCATGCCGCGGGGTCTGCGTACGCGACCAACCCGGAGATCTTGCAGGTCACATTCGGCATTTTCGAAATCTTAAGGATATGCTGGCGCCAGGGATCCAGACTTTTGTCTTTCACTTCGGGGACGCCGCAATGGTCGAGAATGAAATTCACGCCCGGACACTTGGAAACTAGATCGATGGCGACGGGAAGTTGGCGAGCCAAAACGCAAATATCGAACGACAAACCGTAGCCGGCCAGGCTCTGCACATTTTCGATGAAAAGCTTCCCCCGGCCCAATTCGTCGGGCTGAGTGTGCAGGATTCGACGGATGCCTTTGAGCTTGGGATGCCCAGCGATCGCCTCAATATAGACTTTGAAACCCTCTTTCTCCGGGCGCGCGGCCGCCACCACGCCTTGCACCGGATTGTCAGGCTGATCCGCGAGACGCAGGAAGTGCCGCGTTTCTTCCGGAATGCTTGGCTCCGCGACATCGCACTCCACAAAAACCGATTTCTCGATTTCGAGATCGCGCGTAGCTTCTCGATAGTCTTTCAGTCCGAAGGAACGATGGAGCGCGGGAATGGACTCAAGCCAAGAATATTTGAAAACGTCTACATCCCAAAGATGTTGATGGGTGTCGATTATTTTCATCTTCTCTGGATCCCAGTAAACAACGAATCCACATCTTTTCCAGTTTCAACCATTCCGCGCGCCATTCAATTCTATGCCAAGGTCTTCACTTTCGGCAGCAAAAGGGACAGCCCAGACGCAGCTAGCAGGCCCAAGGCCAGCGCGCTAAACGCGTACTGAAAATTCCCGGTGCGTTTGTACAGAAAGCCAACAATGAGGGGCCCGAAAAATCCTCCCAGATTTCCGAGGGCGTTCACCACGCCCATCGCCGAGCCGGCAATACTGGCCGGCATGGTTTCCGTTGGGATCGCCCAGAACGGACCGAGGGCCGAATATGGTCCGGCGTTCGCCACGCACAAGAGGCCAAAAGACAGCAGCGGCCATTGGGTGTTGGTCAATACTCCGATGAGCAGACAAACCCCGCCCACGCCATATGCCCCGGCGACATGGCGGCGCCGCTCGTGACGCAGGTCAGAGTGCCACGCGTTCCCTGCCATCCCCATCGCAGTGAGGATATACGGCAGCATGAAGAGGAGTCCGACCGCGAGATGGCTGAGCTTTCTGGCGTTCTCGAGGGCGGTCGGAAACCAAAATAGAAATCCATAGGTGCCGCACGTTTGCAGGAAATATACGCACACCATCAACGGAACCGGATAGCCCAGCGTCGCTTTCAGCGAAAATTTGGTGCGCTCCGGACTAACCTCGCCCGATTCGCGTTGCAGAGTGGTCTGAAGGAATTCGCGCTCACTGGGGGAAATCCAAGGTGCGTGGTGGGGAAGGTCATAGATCATCAGCACCCAGATGATCAACCAAACGATCGGCAGAGCCCCCTCGGAAATCAGCAGGATCCGCCAGCCCCAACGTCCAAGAATCCAACCCGATATCGGCGAAGAAATAATGAGAGACAGCGGGAGGCACAGCATCCAGAAAGCGTTGGCGCGAGCTCTTTCCGCGCGCGGGAACCAGTGCGAAAGAAGGACCAGAATCGCCGGCCACACTCCGCCTTCGGCCACACCCAACAAGAACCGCATGACCCAGAACTCTCGGCCGGTATGCACCAGACCGGTGCCCAACGCGCAGATTCCCCACGCCATGAGCAGGATGCTGACGAAGTGTTTCGCGCTCCATCGGTTGGCGATGTAGCCGCCAGGAACTTGCAGCAGTAGATAGCCCCAAAAGAAGACGCCTGCAGCGCTCCCGGCTTGAACCGGGTCCATGCCTAAATCGTGGCTGATTCTCGGCAGCGCCAGCGAGATGTTGGTGCGGTCGATAAACGCGATCGTGTACATCACGAACGCGACCGGAATGATTCGTAGCCAGCGTTGTTGGGGCATCGGGGTTAGGGGAAGGCTTAGTGCACTCCCAGGTGGGCGCCAGCTTACTTGATTCAATCACTTTCGGCCAGGATTACGCTGCAAGACTTCAGTAGACCGCCTTACCCGCTTTCCCGGTTTCGCCCACCAGCTCATGAACCGCTTTGGTGGCCGCGTCCAGCAACATACGCGCTTCAGTGGAGTACATCAAGAAGCACATGCCCATATCGCGGTAGCGCTTCACCGCTTGGAGGTTGCTGGTGTGGACGCCCGGCGCGATGCCATTTTTCAAACAGATTTCAAAGGTGTGCTCGACGGCCTTTAAGAACTTTGGATGTTCGAAATCGCCGGGAACCCCCAATGAAATAGAAAGATCATTCGGACCAATGAGGGCTACATCGATGCCCGGGACGCGGGAAGTCTGCTCGAGCTCGGCCAGGGCCTGGGCAGACTCGACCTGAACGATTACCAAGGTGTTTTCGTTCACCCAGTTGATCACCTCAGGCACCGTGACGGATTCATAGTCGGTCATTACCCCGCGCGCGCCGAATCCGCGTTGCCCCAACGGAGGATACTTGGCGTGCTGCACTACGCTACGAGCCTCTTCCGCAGTGTTAATTCGTGGCACCATAATGCCCATCGCGCCCATATCCAAAATGCGAGCGATGAACGGGTACTGATTGTCGGTGACGCGCGCGAGAGGAATCAGCCCGGCCGCGCGAGTGGCACGAATAATATTTTGCAGGCTCTCGACGCCCACCGAAGAGTGCTCGGTATCAACCATCAAAAAATCCATTCCGGCCGCGGCCAGTACGTAAGCCACTTCGGCGTTGCGCATCTCCGAGACCATCGTCCCCACAACCCGCTTACCTGCTTTTATGGCTTGCTTCACTCGATTCGCTTTCACTGCTTAATTCTCCTTTTTCCCCAGCCGGCATTGCGGCAGGTTCGCTACCTCAGGATTTACCAGGTTGTGCGGAAACTCTCCCCGCAAGATCTCGGCGGCCTGTTCGGATACGTGACGCCGCATTTCCGCATAAGACTCTACACCGCAGGAAGCATAGTGGCTGGTGAAGACGACATTTTCAAACCGGAATAACCCATTGGAGGGCAACGGCGGCTCTTGCTCGAGAACGTCCAGTCCAGCGCCAGCCAGATGGCCGGATTCGAGAGCCGCTTGAAGCGCGGCCTCGTCAACCACCTTGCCGCGGGCCACGTTGATGAGTATGGAGCGCGGCTTCATCAGCGCCAGTGTGCGCGCGTTGATCAAATGCTTCGTTTCCGGGGTAAGTGGCACGTGCAGCGAAACGATATCCGACTGCTGCAACAATTCATCCAGGCTCAACAGAGGCACGCCGATGGCCGCTGCAGCGTCGGGCGAGAGGTACGGATCGTAACCAATTACCTTCATTCCCAGCGCCTGCGCCTTTTTCGCCGTGTTACGACCGATCTTGCCTAACCCGGCCACGCCCATCGTTTTCCCGCTCAACCGATAAATGGGCAGAATCGTGGTGGGGATAAGGCCCTTCCATTGGCCTTGGCGAACCAGCCGGTCAACCAAAGCGATTTTGCGAGCGACGGCGAAAAGCAGGGCGAGCGCATGTTCCGCGACCTCTTCGGTGCAGAACTCCGGAACGTTACCGAGGACGATGCCCAGGTCGGTAGCCGCCTGCACGTCGACTGCGTCCACTCCGATTCCGCTGCGTATCAAACCCTTTAGCCGCGGCAATCCCGAAAGCAAATCGCGGGGGATCGGTGCGGCGCCGACGACCAGAACCTCAGCGTCTCGGGCCATCTTGGCTCGCTCCACCTGGTTCGAGGCACTTCCGCAGCGCAGCGTTCCGCCTGCACTATGAATGATTTTCTCGTCGAGGCCGTAGGCCGGACCTGCTGCGTTTTCGGTGAAGACTACCAGCCGTTCATTCAATATTCGGACTCCTGAGGTTGAGTTCTCGGACTCGCCGGATCGGAAAACGAATGCCTCCACGATGGATCCGGACTTCCTATATTACATGCGCGGGATATTCGGAAGCTGAAAAAACCCCGCCCAAGCGGCTATCCCATCGCGCATCCACCGGCTCATTCACCTTTGACCACGATCGGCGGCGTATCCGCCACGGCTTGCCCCGCGCAGACGCCCGACGCCCACGCCCACTGGAAGTTAAATCCGCCGAGCTGCCCGGTTACATCCACCACTTCTCCGATGAAAAATAACCCGCGGACCTTGCGGCTCTCCATGGTCTTGCTGGAAAGCTCGGCGGTATCCACGCCGCCCGCGGTCACCTCCGCCTTCTGATAGCCCTCGGTGCCCGCTGGGCTCACTTCCCAACCGTGGATTTCCGCTTCTATGGCGTCCAGGGAGCGATTGGTCCAATCGCGTGGAGTTTGCTGCTCGATCCAGCGGTCTGCCAAGCGCACTGGCAGCACTTTGCGGAGCGCGCTGCGTGCCGCCTGCAAATCGCGGCGCGCTCGCGGCTCTCGCAGTGGGGACGTCCACGCCCGCTCGGGCGCCAGATCGATCGAGACCGGATCGTCCGTCTTCCATTTCCAGTACGAAGAAATCTGCAGGATTGCCGGACCGCTCAGTCCGCGATGGGTGATCAGCATCATTTCCCGAAAGCGCTGCGTACCACACGAAGCCACCACCTCCGCGGAAACTCCCGCCAAGTCGCAATGGCGCTGCTGATTTTCGGGATCGAACGTCAGCGGCACCAACCCAGGACGGCATTTCCGGATGCTCAGTCCGAATTGCTCGGCAAGTTCATACCCAAACGCGGTTGCGCCGATTTTGGGAATCGAAAGTCCACCCGTGGCGACCACCAGCGCCGGTGCTGAAAATGTGGTATCGCCGGCATCGACCTCGAAGCCGGCGTTGTGCCGGACTTGCTTCACCCGAGTGTTCAGGAAAATGCGTACGCCTGCCACGCGGCACTCCTCTTCCAGCAGGTTCGAAATGTCTTGTGCCGAGCGGTCGCAAAAAAGCTGCCCCAGCGTCTTTTCGTGATACGGGATTTTGTGCTTTTCCACCAGCACCGTAAAATCCGCGGGACCGTAGCGCGCCAGCGCCGACTTGCAAAAGTGGGGATTGGAAGACAGGAAATTCTCGGGCGTGCAATGCAGATTTGTGAAGTTGCAGCGTCCGCCGCCCGAAATCAGGATTTTTTTTCCCGCCCGCTCGGCGCGTTCCACCACCGCGACGCGCTTTCCGCGCCTGCCCGCTTCGATCGCGCACATGAGCCCGGCCGCGCCGGCGCCCAGGATCACCACATCAAAGGCTTGTTTCACCGGACCCACGCTAACGCGAAATGCGCCCCGATTCCAAATGCGGCAAGCCGGCCACCCGCAAACCCATAGGCGATAACGGGTTAACTCGTCCCGCACACTTATGGAATCCTCATGTCTTCCTTATCATTTCCTAATTTCCCCCACGCTAGCCTGATTCATCGAGATGAGTTCTTGGGGGCCAGAATCCCCGGCCTGAGATCAACCACAGACGACCGAACCGGCACCGTGCCAGGAGAACGACCCGATGCTAAACCCGATTAAAAACGGTAAGTGGCAGCTCGCGATTGGCGCGCTTGCCTTAGCGTTTTGTCCCGGCGTGAGCCTCGCCCAAACCAACAGCGCTTCGCCCGCCGCTCAGGCAACCGCTCCGGCGGCCGAATCGACCGAGGATCTGACCAAGGAACTCGAAGCGATGAAGAAGCGCATCGAGGAACTCGAAGCGCAATTGAAAGCTCGGCCTACCGTCGCACCCCTCTCACCTAAGGCTTCGGTGCCAGTGTCCCCGAGCCCCGCGGCAGCGGCCCCCAGCGCGACGGCCGCAGCAGCGCCCGCGAGTTCCCCGACCCAACCAAGCGAAGCAGCAGCAGCGCCCGGCCCGGTAGCACCATTTTCGGATTATGATTGGAGCTGGCTAAACGGCAACGCCCGCACCAAAGACATATTTTGGGACTCGAAGTTTTTTACACCGGAGATCCGAGCGGACACCGACTACGTCTACGACTTCAACCATCCCACCGACCACTCGATCGGTGGGTCCAGCGAGCTGTTTCGGTCGCAGGAAGTCCAGCTCGAACAAATCGGGGTCGGCGGTGACTTCCACTACGATAACGTGCGCGCCAGGTTGATGACCCAGTTCGGGATGTATTCAGTGACCACCCCGCGAAATGACCCCAGCCCGGGCCACGGCCAATGGGATCTTGCCGATGCATACCGCTACGTATCGGAAGCATACGGTGGATATCACTTCAACGCATTGGACGGGATCAACGTCGACGCGGGAATCTTCATGTCGTATATCGGCCTTTTCAGTTACTACAATTTCGACAATTGGGCTTATCAACCTTCTTACGTGTCCTCCAACACTCCGTGGTTTTTCAACGGCGTGCGCGTGCAAATTTTCCCCAACAAACATTTGAAGATTGAACCCTGGTTCATCAATGGATGGCAATCGTACGCCTCCGCCAATCACCGGCCGGGCGTGGGAGGCCAAATCAAGTGGACCCCCACGGGCTGGATCAACATCATTTCCAACAACTACGGCCTGGGGCAGGATGATCTGTTTGTACCCGGGCGCAAGCGCATCCATACCGACAACAGCATCGAGATCAAGTATTATGATCGGCCGGACCGGCCGCTGACCAAGATGGCGTTTTCGCTTACCGGCGATCTAGGTTGTGAATACGGGGGCGGAGTGAGTTGCCACGGCGATGGCAAAGGCGGCCCAAAGCAAAGCTTCGTCGGCTACATGGGATATAACCGCTTCTGGTTCCACCGGGACTTGTACGCGCTGACCCTAGGCGGCGGACAGATCAACAATCCGGGACGCTACCTGGTGCTGCTGCCGCCGATTAATGGAGAGAGCGCCATCACCGCTTCCACTAATTCTCCTTACTTTACGGAGAATCCCGGAAATCCGTTTAAGGCCTGGGACTCTTCCGCCACGTTTGACTACATGCCCAAGCAATACATCACGTTTCGCTGGGAGTACGATTATCGCCACGCGAGCGTGCCGTATTGGACTGGCCGGGGAGGGATCACGCCGCCCGGCGGGAATAACGGTGCTCCCGAAGACTATGCCTGCATGAGCGGCAACTCATCCGGGCAAGGAACCCTTGCAGCGGCGGAAGCAGCTTGTGGCGGCGGGGCTAGCAGCGTGTGGTTCCCAGATTTGCGAAAAGATGAATCGTTCATCGATATGTCGATCCTGGTCAAGTTCTAGATCGCTTACAGGTTTTGAGCGGAGCGAGGCTGTGGTCTTTGCTCTTGTTCGCTCGATACGAAGGGCTGATTTTTCGCTTGGCCTCCAAGATCTAAGCGGCTTTACAGGAGAAGAAAATCGTGCTGGACATCGTTTTCATAGCCGCAACCCTGGTGTTTGTGGTGGTGGCGGTGCTTTATGTTCGCGGCTGCGAACTGCTGAAATAGGAGCGAGCTGATGAGCTTGAGCAATTCGGTTTTGCTTTTCATCTGTGCACTGGTTTTCGGTTACCTGTTTTACGCGTTGTTGAAGGCGGAGAAATTTTGAAGATGACCTCCAACGGATGGCTACAAATCGGTTTCTTCTTGCTGGTGGTGATCGCCATCACCAAGCCTCTCGGGATCTTCATCACTCAGGTATTCAGCCGTAAGAAGACCTTTCTCGATCCCGTTTTCCGCCCTGTGGAAAAACTCATCTATCGAATGATTGGGGTGGATGAGAGCCACGAAATGAAGTGGACCGAATATGCCGGCGCGATGTTGTTGTTCAGCGGAGTCTCCCTGGCGCTGCTCTATCTGATCGAGCGCACCCAGCATTGGCTGCCGCTGAATCCGGAAAAATTGCCCAACGTGCCGCCGGATCTGGCCTTCAACACCGCCGTCTCTTTCACCAGCAACACCAACTGGCAAGCCTACACCCCGGAAACCACCATGAGTTATTTCACCCAGATGGCTGGACTGGCGTACCACAATTTCACGTCCGCCGCGGTCGGCATCGTGCTGGCGATCGCGGTGATCCGCGGAATCGCCCGCAAAGAAACCGATACTCTGGGCAATTTTTGGGTGGACACCACGCGTTGCCTGTTGTGGCTGTTGCTGCCGGTTTGCCTGGTAGTTTCGCTCTTCTTCGTATCGCAAGGCGTGGTGCAGAATTTCAAACCCTACACCACCGTCCACTTGGTGGAACCGCAATCGGTGCAAACCACCGGCCCGGACGGCAAGACCACCAGCCAGGTGAACCACGACCAAGTGATTGCGCAAGGCCCGGTAGCGTCGCAGGAAGTGATTAAGATGTACGGCACCAACGGTGGCGGCTTTTTCAACGCCAATAGCGCGCATCCGTTTGAAAATCCCACTCCGTTCACTAATTTCGTGCAGATGGTGCTGATATTTGCGATTCCCTCGGCGCTCACCTACACGTTGGGACGAATGACCGGATCGGCGCGGCACGGTTGGGCGGTGTGGGGCGCGATGGCTTTTCTGTTTTTGCTCGGAGTTACTACCGCCTATTGGGCGGAGGCGCGCGGAAATCCCCTGCTCGCGGGCAGAAGCCAGGCGGCTGGTGTAGTGCGGGCCGGCGGCAACATGGAGGGGAAGGAAGTGCGATTCGGGATTACCAATAGCGCATTATTCGCTACAGTGACCACTGACGCGAGTTGCGGCGCGGTGAACGGGGTGCACGATTCGTTCACGCCGCTCGGCGGACTGGTGCCGCTGGTGAATATCATGCTCGGCGAGGTGGTCTTCGGAGGAGTGGGCTCGGGTCTCTACGGCATGATCGTCTTCGTGATTTTGGCGGTGTTTATCGCCGGCCTGATGGTCGGACGTACCCCCGAATATCTTGGCAAGAAAATCGAATCGTACGACGTAAAAATGGCGATGCTCTCGATCCTCGTGCTTTCATTCAGCATCCTCGGGTTCTCTGCAATTTCGGTGGTAAAGCCGTCGGGACTCGCCGGAATCACCAATGCCGGTCCGCACGGTCTGTCGCAAATTCTGTACGCTTACACTTCCGCCACCGGCAACAATGGATCGGCCTTTGCCGGACTGAGCTCGAACACCATGTGGTACAACACGACCCTCGCTTGCGCCATGCTGCTGGGCCGCTTCTTCATGGTGATCCCAATCCTGGCGATCGCCGGCAATCTGGCCAGGAAAAAAATTACACCTGCGTCGCTGGGCACCTTTCCGGTGACCGGCGGGTTGTTTACCGGCCTGCTGGTATCGACCATTGTCGTGGTTGGCGCACTCACTTTTTTCCCCGCTCTGAGCCTGGGGCCGATTCTCGAGCACTTGCTCATGTCCGCCGGAAAGGTCTTTTAGGCACTCTATGACCGAAAACACATCACCTCGAGCCAGATCTCTGATGGACATCGCAATCTTGCGGGTGGCGGTGATCGATGCTTTCCGCAAACTCGATCCGCGCACGATGATCAAGAACCCCGTCATGTTCGTGGTGGAAGTCGGCGCGGTGCTCACTTCCTTTCAGTGCGTGAGCGACCGGCGTGCATCACGCCGGACACTTTGGGTTCGGTTTGCAGATTTGCTTGTGGCTGTGGTTCACCGTGCTGTTCGCCAATTTTGCGGAGGCCATCGCCGAGGGCCGCGGCAAAGCCCAAGCCGAGGCGCTGCGCAAAGCTCGGACCGACACGTTCGCGCAACGGCTACGCGCCGACGGCTCGACCGAAAAATGCTCCAGCACCTTGTTGCGCTCCGGAGATCTGGTGCTCGTTGCCGCCGGCGAATTTGTTCCCGGCGATGGCGAAGTAGTGGAAGGCGTAGCGTCGGTGGACGAATCCGCGATTACCGGCGAATCCGCTCCGGTGATTCGCGAAGCGGGCGGCGATCGGTCGGCGGTCACCGGCGGCACGCGGGTGCTCTCGGATGAAATCAAAATTTGCATCACTTCGAATCCCGGTGAGACCTTTCTGGACCGGATGATCCGGCTGGTAGAAGGCGCGTCGCGGCAAAAAACGCCGAACGAAATTGCTCTGAATATTCTGCTGGCGGGCTTGACGATCATCTTTCTCCTCGCCGTGATCACCTTGCAGCCCTTTGCCCTCTATTCCGGCGCACCGCAAAACATCTTCGTTCTGGTCTCCCTGCTGGTCTGCCTGATTCCGACCACCATCGGAGGGCTGCTCTCGGCGATTGGAATTGCCGGCATGGATCGCATGATCCAGCACAACGTGATCGCCATGTCTGGCCGCGCGGTGGAAGCTTCCGGCGATGTGGACGTCTTGCTGCTGGACAAGACCGGGACGATCACCCTGGGCAACCGTCAAGCCACGCGATTTTTCGCGGCGCCTGGGGTCAGCGAAACCGAAATGGCTGACGCGGCGCAACTCGCTTCCATCGCCGACGAAACCCCCGAAGGGCGCTCCATCGTGGTGCTGGCCAAACAGAAATACGGCCTGCGCGGACGCGAGCTCGCTCAGCTCAATCCGATCTTCATTCCCTTCTCCGCGCAGACCCGCATGTCTGGCGTGGACCTGGACGGCCACGAAGTCCGCAAAGGCGCGGGAGACGCCATCGCCAAATACGTCGCCGAGCGCGGCAATCGCGTCCCCAAGGAAGTAACCGAGGAGGCCGAGCGCATCGCCAGTTCCGGCGGCACGCCTCTGCTGGTAGCCAGAAATCGCATGGTGCTCGGCGCAATTCAGCTCGAAGACATCGTCAAGGGTGGGATGCGCGAAAGATTCGAGCAGCTCCGCGCCATGGGAATTCGCACCGTGATGATCACCGGAGACAATCCACTCACCGCGGCCGCGATCGCCCGGCAAGCAGGAGTGGATGCGTTTCTCGCCGAAGCGAAGCCGGAAGACAAGATGAAGCTGATCAAGGACGAGCAAGCCAGGGGCAAGCTCGTGGCCATGACCGGTGACGGCACCAACGACGCACCGGCTCTCGCCCAAGCCGACGTCGGCGTGGCCATGAATACCGGAACGCAAGCCGCCAAGGAAGCGGGGAACATGGTGGACCTCGATTCGAACCCGACCAAATTGATCGAAATCGTGGAGATCGGAAAACAGTTGCTGATCACCCGCGGATCGCTCACCACCTTTTCCGTGGCCAACGACGTGGCGAAATATTTCGCCATTATTCCCGCCATGTTTGCCGGTGCATTTCCGCAGCTTGAGGTTCTCAACCTGATGCGGCTGCGAACGCCGGAGTCTGCGATCCTCTCCGCGGTGGTCTTCAACGCACTGATTATCATCGCGCTGATTCCGCTGGCGCTGCGCGGCGTGAAATACCGTCCCGTGGGCGCGGTCACCCTGTTGCGCCGCAATCTCTTGATCTATGGCCTCGGAGGCGTGATCGCTCCGTTCGTAGGGATCAAACTGATCGACATGCTGCTCACTCGTTTGGGAATGGCCTAGGGAACCCCATGAAAAAGAATCTGCTCATTTCGATCTGGTTCACTCTGGTCACTACCGCGATCTTTGGCGTGATCTATCCGCTCGCGGTCACCGCTCTTTCGCAGGCGTTCTTTCGCGATCGCGCCAATGGCGGGATCATCGAACAAAATGGCCAACCCGTGGGCTCGCGCCTGATCGGACAGGCATTCACCGGTCCGGAATACTTTCATTCGCGGCCTTCCGGGGCAGGCACGGGCTACGACGCGCGTAACAGCGGCGGCTCCAATCTCGGCCCCACCAACAAGTCTCTGGTCGACCGGGTGAACGGCGACATTCAGCGCTTGCATGCCGAAAATCCTGCGGCGGCCGTTCCGGTGGACCTGATTACGACTTCCGGCTCGGGTCTGGATCCTCACATTTCTCCGGCTGCCGCGGAATTCCAGATTCCCCGTGTGGCTCGCGAGCGCCACACCAGTGAGGCCGAGCTGCGCAGCATGGTGGAGCGGCACACTGAGGGCCGGCAGCTCGGTTTCTTGGGGGAATCGCGGGTGAATGTGCTGGAGTTAAATCTCGAGCTGGACGCCGGACATCCCGTCCGGCATTAAGAGTTCTGATCTTTTGCTTGCGCGTCGGCCGGCATAAAGAAGCGGTAACCCACCCACGGTTCCGTCTGAATGTATTTCGGCTTGGCCGGGTTCAACTCGATTTTCTTGCGCAGCTGGTTGATCACCACCCGCAACGATTCGGTTTCCTCACCGTAGTCTGGTCCCCAAACCGATTGCAACAATTTGCGATGCGAAATGGGGCAGCCTTCGCTGGCGACCAATTCCTTGAGCACTTCAAATTCCTTGGGCGTGAGATGCACCGGCTTTCCGCGGACGACGATGGTGCGCTTCTCGAAATCGAAGCTCAATTCCTTCGAACTCAGCACTCCCTGCTTTTCGTCAGTGGATTTGCGGCGAAGTACCGCGCGGACCCGAGCGAGAAGTTCCTGAATGCCAAAGGGCTTTACTACGTAGTCGTCGGCCCCGGCGTCCAGCGCGTGCACTTTGTCCCTTTCCGCGCTGCGCACCGTGAGCATGATGATCGGAACTTCGGAGCTGCGGCGAATCTCACGGCACGCTTCCAGGCCGTCGGTCGCCGGCATATTCATATCCAGCAAAACCAGATCGGGGCGCTGGGTTCGAAGTTGCTCCAAGGCCTCCTGGCCTTCGCGCGCTTCCACCACCGAATAACCCTGCGCGGAAAGCGTGGCGCGCAGCACTCGGCGAATCTGCGGCTCGTCATCCACCACCAGGATGGTTGTCGCCTTCATCTCGCCACGCCCCTGGGCAGGTCCGCAGGCAGGGTGAAAGAAAATACCGAACCGCGGCCTCGCTGGCTGGTCACACTGAGCGTGCCGCCATGCGCCTCGACGATCGCTTTGGCGATCGGCAATCCCATTCCCGTTCCCTGCACCAGATAGCGCTGATCCTTGCCGCGATAAAACTTATCGAAAATCAGTCCCAGCTCCACATCTTCGATCCCCGGCCCGTTGTCGGCCACGCTGGTGAGTACGAATTCCACGTTGGGCTCCGCGGTGATCGTAATCGGCCGGTCCTTCGGTGAATAAGCATCCGCGTTTTCGATCAGGCGAGTCAGCACGTCCACGATTCGATCGAAATCGGCCCGTACTTTCGGGAGCGTTGGCGGCACGTTCACATTGACGACGCGATTGCCCAACACCGTCTTGCAACGCGCCAGCGCCGCCGAAACAATATCCGCCATCGAATGCGCCTGAACATTCAGCTCAAACTCCCCGGCGTCAAGACGCGCCATCTCGGTGGCATCGCCAATCAATTGATTCAGGCGGTCGCATTCTTCATTGATGATCGTCAGCAGCTCGCGCTGTTCGGATTCCGGCGCGTTCGAGGTGGAGAGCAGGCTGGTCACCGAGGCCTTGATTGAGGTGAGCGGGGTGCGGAAATCGTGGGTAACCGAATCGAGCAGCGCGGACTTCAGACGTTCGCCCACCCGCGTCGCTTCCGTCTTTCCCAGTTCTTCCACGGCGCGCGCGCGGGCGAAGGCGATCGCAATCATCGATCCCAGCGCCTCCAGGGTCGGCCGGGAAAGCATATGTCCGGAGATGCCAAAACTGCCCAGCGGCCGAGTGCCCATGCGGACCGGCGCAAATGACAGGCTGCGGCTCGGGTCGCGGAACGGCTCTTCGCGCATGGTGGCCCGCTTCAATTCCTCGTCGTCGAAGTGCGGTCCGCCGCCGGAGTAATAGAACTTTTGCTTGTCTTCGAAGAACAGCGCCGCTGCACCCACCTCGAAGGTGTCCACGATCAGGTTGGGAATCGCGTTCAGCAGGGTGATCACATTTCCCGATACCATTAGTTGTTGGCTGAACGTATACAGCCGTTCCACCTCCCGTCGTCCCCGCTGCGCTTCGTCCGCTTCGCGGCGCACCCTTCCGGCCAGCCGGCTGGCGATCAGCGATACTGCCAAGAAAGCGAAGAGCGCCGTCCAATTCTGTGGATCGGCGACGTTGAATGACCCCACCGGCGGCAGAAAGTAGTAGTTGAACGCCAACATGGCGGCCACCGACATGAACGCCGAAACCAGAAAACCCCAGAAGGTGGCGACCGCCAGGATCGCCAGCAGGTAGGTCAGCGCGGCGGTGGTTTGATTGACGTGGAGAACTTTGCTGAAAAACGTAGCGATGCCGATGACGATAACTATGGACCAACAGCATCGCATCGCACGAATCGGAAGGCGCCGGATCACTGAACCCTTATTCTACCGCAGCTCGGCCGGTCACGCTGCTGGAAGCGACATTTCACGCGGGTATCGGGATGGAGCAGGTTTGCGGAAGAACTCCGGAAGTCAACCTCCGTAAACGACAAAACGGCAACCGGCCGTTGCAAGTCGATTGCCGTTCGTATCGCTTCCGATCTCACCAATACGATGCGTGTCTCACCTGCGCCGCTCAGCTTGCTCGCTGGCTAGCGCTCGTTCCGCTTGCGGCGTGCCAATGCGAACATCCGGCACGCGAATCACTCCGTAAGCGATGGCGGCAATCGCCGCACCCACAAATGGGGCGACGATAAACAACCAAAGTTGCTGTAGTGCCCATCCTCCCACGAAAATCGCCGGCCCGATGCTGCGCGCCGGATTTACCGAAGTGTTCGTCAGAGGAATGCCAACCAAATGGATTAAGGTCAGCACCAGCCCGATCGCCACGCCCGCGAAGCCCACCGGAGCCTTGACGTCCGTCGATCCGAGCACGGTCAGCACCAAAAACATGGTGAGGATGGCCTCTCCCGCAAAAGCCGCAGCAAGCGAATATCCGCCGGGCGAATGCGCTCCGTATCCGTTCGCGCCCAGGCCTGCCACCGCTACGTCGTACCCGCCAGCACCACCGCGCGCGATAAACAGAATCAGCGCCGAGGCCACAATCGCTCCCACCACCTGCGCGACCATGTAAATGACCGCTTCGGTCGCTTCAATCTTCTTCGCCAGCAACACTCCGAGCGTTACCGCCGGATTGATGTGGCACCCGGAGATCGGCCCGATCGTGTAGACCATCGCCAGCAGCGACAATCCAAACGCAAACGCAACTCCCAAATAGCCGATGTGGCTCCCCGCCAGCACCGCGCTTCCTACACCACCAAATACCAAAACGAATGTGCCCAGTGCTTCCGCCATATATTTATTCATGGCTAGCCCTCCTTAAGGCGACGGCAAGTATAAGCCCGAATCGCCAGTTCCGGACTACCATCCGGAGATTTCGCAGCCCGCGCCAAGCCTGGGTGAGTTCCGCATTCTCGATGCGCCTCTCACGAACGCGACCAGCCTCTGCAGAGATCCGTTGTGATATACCATTCGTGTAGCCGTCGCGCAGAAGACCGGCCATCCAAAACTCCCCGGAATGCGTACTACTTGCAGGAGGACATCGTGCCATCCGCTGTACGTCCGGTCGTTCTGCTCCTGGCCTCGCTGCTCGCCGCGCAAACCTCGCCCGCCCAGTCGCCCGTCCAGTCGTCACCACTGCATTGGCACCCGTGGTCGCAAGCCGCCTTCGAGCAAGCGCGGCAAGAACATCGCTTTGTCCTGCTGAACCTGGAAGCGGTGTGGTGCCACTGGTGCCACGTGATGGACGAAACCACCTACAAAGATCCCCAAGTGATTCGCCTGCTGCAATCGCGCTACGTGCTGGTGCGCGTCGACCAGGATTCCCGTCCCGATCTTTCCAATCGCTATGAAGACTACGGCTGGCCCGCGACCATAGTTTTCGCAGCGGACGGCTCCGAGATCGTGAAACGCCAAGGATATCTGCAGCCCGGTGAAATGTCGTCCATGCTTCAGGCCATCATCGATGATCCTTCGCCCGGACCGTCGGTTGAGCGCGAACCGCCAATCGTTTACGCCTCCAAAGCCTCGCTCACTCCCGAGCAGCAAGTCGAACTTCAGAAATCTTTTCTGGCCGGCTACGATCGCGCCCACGGTAGCTGGGGTTTCAACCAGAAATATTTGGACTGGGATTCCGTTGAATATTCGATTGACCTCGCGCCGGGCGGCGACAAGAACGCCGAGCGGATGGCCCGGCAAACTCTGCACGCCCAGCTCCGCCTGCTCGATCCGGCGTGGGGCGGGGTGTACCAATATTCCACCGACGGCGATTGGAACGCGCCGCACTTCGAAAAAATTATGCAGATGCAGGCCGAAAATATGCGCATCTACGCCCTGGCCTACGCGCAGTGGGACGACCCTGAGTATCTGCATGCGGCCAACGAGATCGCGCGATACCTCAAAACGTTTCTCACTAGCCCGGAAGGCGCGTTTTACACCAGCCAGGACGCCGACTTGGTGGAAGGTAAGCACGGCGCCAGCTACTTCGCGCTCGACGACGACGCTCGCCGCAAGCTCGGCGTGCCGCGAATCGATCGCCACGAATACGCCCGCGAAAATGGATGGGTCATCGCCGCGCTCGCCACCCTGTATTCCGCTACGGGCGATCACCAGTATCTCGACGCCGCCAATCGTTCCGCGCAGTGGGTGCTTCACTATCGCGCTTTGCCCGGCGGCGGCTTCCGCCATGATGCCCACGATGTCGCTGGCCCTTTTCTCGGCGACAACGCCGCGATGGCTCGCGCGTTTCTCGCACTTTACTCGGTCACCGGCGACCGCGCCTGGCTTGGGCGCGCGGAATCGTCCGCCAAATTCATTCAGCAGAATTTCCGCAATCCAGCGGGCGCCGGATACATTACTTCTCGCACCCCCACCGACCGCTCGTACACGCCGCGTCCACAGCGGGATGAAAATGTGATGGTTCTGCGCTTCGCCAACTTACTCGAACACTTCACCGGCGACGCAGCTGACCGCGGGATGGCCGAAAACGCCATGCGCTACCTGGCCGCCGGCGCCGTCGTGAATCGCCTCCCGGCCTCCAGCATTTTGCTCGCGCAGCGCGAACTTACTTCCCTTCCGCTGCACCTCACCATCATCGGCCACAAAGACGATCCCGCCGCGCAGGCGCTTTTTCAAGCCGCACTTCGTTATCCCGCAAGTTACAAGCGCCTGGAATTCTGGGACACCCGCGAGGGCCGCCTCCCGAATCCGGATGTCCGCTATCCTGGGCTCGCGCGCCCAGCCGCATTCGTTTGCGCCGATCGCAGCTGTTCGCCGCCGATATTTCGGGCCCAGGACATACGCCCAAAGGTCGATCGCCTCACCTCCCGCACCATGGCCAGCAACCAGTAATCGCCGCACCGCCCCGCTGTACCGCGCGGTGGGTCCGCACCGCGGCACCGTCAATCTGGCTGTGCCAGCTCCACACCGACAAATCCCACGACCCAAGACGAATCAAGACTCATTAGGTTCCCGATGGACCTTTCCGCCGCACCGGCGTATCTCTACTACTACTGACATGCCGTTCACCCGCACCGAATTCGACGCCGTAGTAGTTGGTTCAGGCCCCAATGGCCTGGCCGCCGCGATCACCCTGGCACGCACCGGCCGCTCGGTGGTGGTGCTCGAAGCCCAAAACGAAATCGGTGGTGGCACCCGGTCCGCCGAGCTCACGCTGCCGGGTTTCGTTCATGACCTTTGTTCCACTGCGCACCCGATGGCCGTTGCGTCTCCCTTTTTCCGCGACCTTCCGCTCGCCGAGCACGGCCTGCAATGGATTCATCCAGACGCACCGCTGGCGCACCCGCTGGACGACGGCGGCGCCGCCATCGGAGAGCGCTCGATCGGCTTAACCTCGGTCTCTCTCGGCGAGGACGAAGACAACTATCGCCATCTGATGACCCCTCTGGTGGCCGCGTGGCCCACGCTTGAACCCGCCGTCTTGACTGCTCCGCTATCTTTGGCCCGCCATCCCATCGCCGGCGCTCGTTTTGCTTGGATGGCCATGCAACCGGCGGAAAAACTCGCCGCCAATCATTTCCGCGACGCGCCCGCCCGCGCTTTTTTTGCGGGTCTGGCCGCGCATTCGGTACTGCCGCTTGATCGTGTTCCCAGCGCCGCATTTGCGTTGGTCTTGGGAATTGCGCTCCACGCGATCGGATGGCCATTCGCGCGCGGCGGCTCGCAAACAATCGCTAACGCCCTCGCCTCCTATCTACGTTCACTTGGAGGCGAAATCGTTACCGGGATGGGCGTCGAATCGCTCCAGCAAATTCCCCCCGCGCGGATGATTTTGTGCGACGTTACCCCGCGCCAGTTGCTAGGAATTGCCGGCACCGCGCTGCGCTCGCAGTATCGCCGCGACCTCGAAAATTTTCGCTACGGCCCAGGAGTTTGCAAAATCGATTGGGCGCTCAACGCCCGGATCCCTTGGAAGAACGAAGCGTGCCGCCGCGCCGGTACGCTTCATCTCGGCGGGACGCTCGAAGAAATCGCCCTGGCCGAGCGCGCGGCGTGGCGGGGGGAATGCCCCGAAAAGCCTTTCGTCCTGCTGACCCAGCCCACGCTGTTCGATCCCAGCCGCGCCCCGGCGGGCAAACACATCGCCTGGGCCTACGGCCGGGTACCCAACGGATCGAATTTCGACATGACTGGGAGAATCGAGAATCAAGTCGAACGTTTCGCCCCCGGATTTCGCGATTGCATCCTGGCGCGCCACACCGTGGTGGCCTCTCACATGAGCGACCACAACGCCAACCTGGTTGGCGGCGATATCACCGGCGGCGCCCAAGAACTGGGCCAGCTCATCAACCGCCCCAACTGGCGCCGTTATCGCACGCCCATAAGAAATCTCTACATCTGCTCGTCATCCACACCGCCCGGCGGCGGAGTCCACGGCATGTGCGGCCATCTCGCAGCACTCGCGGCCCTGGCCGACCAAGAATCCGCGAGCCGAAAATCCAATCGATAGAGGTGCTCATTTTTTCCGAATGCCTTTACAGCATTCAAGGGATATCCACGGCGAGAAAATGCTCGTAATCTAAGACCGATTGAAGCTTGGGCGGTCCTGTCCCGCAAAACGGGAGTGACTGCGCACAGGAGCCCTTTCCGGGCCTTCGCAGTTTGACCGGATTGGAAGCGCCTCGGGGCCGCCTTACTTTTCGAGTTTTTCTCCGCTTCAGTCACAGCTCAATTTGCCCATGCTGCACCAGCGCCTCAAGCTTTTGCCGGTTCTTCCAGAAATCCGCCCATAAGTCGCCCACCTGATCGAGCCGCGCCTCAATATTCTTCAGATTCCAATGATCGGGCTGCAATTTGTCACTCACAAGATCCTTCATTCGCACCGGCGTCGAGACCGGCCCATGGGAGTACGCCCGAACCGAGTACACCGACGCAAGCGACTGCCCGCGCGAATTCTGATGCGAATCGATATGGATCGTGCCCTTCACGCGCTTGCGAACACTTCGCTCGGAGGTAAGCAGCCCCGGATATTTTTGCGATATCAACGAAGCGATAGCTTCCACGAAAATCCGTGCTTGCTCGTAGGTGTATCGCGGCTCCAGCGGCAGAAAAATGTGAATGCCTCTGCCGCCGGACGTTTTCGCGTACACTTTCATCCCCACCTTCTCGAATAACGACAACACAATTTTCGCGACCTTTATCACCGTAGCGAACGACGCACCCTCGGTGGGATCGAGATCGATGAAAACGTAATCGGGATGATCCATATCGGTGTAGCGACTCGACCACGGATTCTCATCGATGCACCCAAGATTGGCGAGGTACAGCAAAGTCGCCCGATCGTTAGCCACGATGTAGTCGATGGTCTCGCCGCGGTGGTCCGAATCGATCGCCACCGTTTTCACCCACTCCGGCGTTCCGGCCCCCGCGTCTTTTTGGAAAAACGGCTTTCCCTCAATCCCGTTGGGATAGCGCCGCAGCACCAAAGGCCGATCCTGTAAGAAAGGCAAGATCAGCGGCGCGACGCGCCAGTAGTGGGCGATCAGATTCCGCTTGGTCAGATTGTCGCCAGGAAAATAAATCTTGTTTAAGTTTGTAAATCGCAACCGCTGGCCGTCTAAGTCGACATGGACCGAGTCTCGCGAACCGCCAAACAATTCGCGCTCAATGTCGGCATCCTTAGAGAGATCCGCGGCCGCCGAAGGTGACGCTGCAACTGCGGTCGCCGCTGTTGTGAGCGCCACCTTGGAGGACGTCAACTCGGGCCTCAGTTGTTTTTTCGGACCACGCAGCGCCTGCCACCTTGCTTTGGTGGCGCGTTTCGCGCGCTCTACTGGCGGTGAGTCTTCCGCCGCTTCAGGCACTGGCTGGGCCTGCCCTTCGAACGTACAGTCCTTTCCGTCGCGATCCTCTTGCAATCCCAAAAACGTGGGTTGCCGCAGATGCCGGCCATCGGTCCATCCGCCAAATCTTACCCGGGCCACAAGTTCCGGCTTCACCCAATGAGGTTCTTCGCGCGTGTCCGGTGCACTCGCGAAAGGGGATTTCGCCGTTTTGCGCTGGCGCAGCGCGTCCCACAAACGTTTTTGCGCGTCGCCGCCGAATCCGCTGCCAACTCCGCCGATGAACTCGAGCTCCTCGCCTTCGTACAGCCCAACCAGCAACGCGCCGAAATGTTCACGCGAACCGCGCGGATCGGTCCATCCGCCGACCACCGCATCGAGATCCTGGTACAACTTGATTTTCAACCACGCCGAGGTGCGCTTTTCCGGATAGACGCTGGCGCTTTTCTTGGCAAGAATTCCTTCCAGGCCGCGGCTGGCCGCCAGTTCGTATAGCTCTTTCCCCTTCTCCACCACATGATCGGAATAGCGAACCAGGGGATCGTCAAGCAAAACTTCGCGCAGCAGCTTCTTTCTCTCGATCAGCGGAAGCCCGCGAAGGTCGTGCCCGTCCAGATACAGCAAATCGAAAACGTAGTAGTAGACCGGAACCTGCTCGATCAGTTGAGCGGAAGGTTTTTGCTGCCCCATGCGCGCCTGCAGTTGCTGAAAATCGCTGCGCCCCTCCGCGTCCAGTGACACGATCTCCCCGTCCATCCACGCCTCTTTGGCGTTCAGTGCGTCAGCCATGCTGAGCAACTCCGGATACTCGCGGCTAATCTCGCGGCCAGAACGCGCCCACAGGCGCACTTTATTGCCGGAAACATCGGCCAACGTTCGGACTCCGTCCCATTTAATTTCGAAAATCCAATCCAGACCGGAAAATGGCTCATCCGCGATGCTAGCCAGAGCCGGGTGAATCTTAGACGGCATCGGCGCCTGGCACGCCCCCGGCGGCAACTTGATCGTCTTTTTGGCTCCGTGCGCTTTCGCGGGAAACGCCGCGCGATTAGCCGCCGGATTCGAGGACCCTATTTCATTTGCGCTTGGGCGCGCGGCCGGCGCGATCTCTCTCGCGTTCTCGATCGTCCAATGGCGATCCGCGAACGGGTCGGAGTGCTTGATCAGCAGCCATTCCTTCCCTTCTTTTCCGCGGATCTTTACCAGCACGAAACTTCCCGCCAGCTTTCGCCCGTGCAGAACTAGTTTCATTTCACCGCGTGCCAATTGCTCGCTCGCATTCAAATTTCCTTCCATTTCAAACGTGCCGTTATCCCAGATGGAGACCTGCCCCGCCCCATAGTGCCCAGCGGGAATTTCGCCATGGAACTTGCCGTACTCAAGAGGATGATCTTCGGTTTGGACCGCCAGACGTTTGTCGGATGGATTAAGCGAAGGGCCTTTCGGCACCGCCCAGGATTTCAGCACTCCATCGATTTCCAGCCGGAAATCGTAGTGCAGTCGCCGCGCGTGATGTTCCTGCACCACGAAATGGCTTCCCTTGCCCGCCTTCACTTTCCCGCGCGGCTCGGGGGTGTCGGAAAATCGCCGTTTTTCCTGGTATTCCTTCAGCGACGCCATGCGCCATTATAAAAACTTCTGGCGAAGTTCCTAGCAAAAGGAATTTTCTGCAGCATCTTTTCGCCAACGTTACAGCTATGTCCCCCTTCAGCGCTCCACGGACCGCGTGTATTGTTGTAACCTTGATCTTCAGGAGGGCAATCCGATGGCCTCATCCGCGTGGAAGGGATTCATCTCTTTCGGCTTAGTTTCGATTCCGATTCGCCTGTACGCCGCGGCGCGCCGTTCCACGATTCGCCTGCATCAGGTGCACAGCGTCTGCAAGACGCGCCTCAAGCAACCTCTTTTTTGCCCCACCTGCAATCGCATCGTCGAACGCTCCGAAGTGGTGAAAGGTTACGAAGATGATGACGGCAAGTACATCCTGCTCGATCCTGCGGAGGTGAAAGCGATCGAGCCGGAATCGGCGCGCGACATGGAGATCCTCAGCTTCGTGGAAGCGGCGCAAATCGATCCGCTGTTTTTTGACTCTTCCTATTTCGTAGTTGCCGAGGAGCAGGGACGCAAGGCCTACCAACTGTTGCTCAAGACTCTTGAAGATTCTGGGCGCGTGGGCATCGCCAAGGTCACCATGTATCAGCGCGAGCACACTGCATTCATTCGCCCCTACGATCGCGGCCTGACCGTCCACACCATGTACTACGAAAATGAAATCCGCGAGGCTCCCGGATATGGAAAGAACGAAAACATCAAACTCAATCCTAAGGAAGTGCGACTCGCGAATCAGCTCGTCGCCACGCTTTCGGAGGATTTCCACGTGGAGAAATATCACGACGAATTTCAAGTCCGCCTGAAGGCTCTGATCGAAGGCAAGCAGAGGGGAAAGCAAGCCATCCACGGCGCGCCGGAGAGGCATCGCGCTCCGGTGATCGATATGATGGCCGCACTCAAAAACAGCCTCGCGGCCACCCACTCCCGAGCCAAAGAAACCACGCGCGCCAAGCCTGCCGGGTCCAGCCGCCGGCGCGTGCCGCATCGTGTTGCGAGCTAAGGGCTTCCCGGAGTTCCTCGATGAAACACGGTCACTCCCGGTCTAGTTCTGCGGCCGCCCCGCTCCCCAGCGGGCTCCCCATCGTTTGTTTGCCGCAAAGCGCTGACATCCTCTATAATTCTCCTGAGGTAGAAGTTTGTCGAAACCCAGCCGGGAAAGCCCTCCGGCACGCGTCGGGTAAAAAACAATGTCCGTCGACCTAACCGAAAAAATTCGCAAGAAGCTCACCGACGAGATTCGCATTCTCGAGATTGAACTCCACGACGACCTTCCTAAGGAACTCAAGAAGGCTCGCGCCCACGGTGACCTGAAAGAAAACGCCGAGTTCAAGTACGCCAAGGAGCGTCAATCCTACGTCAGTGCACGGATTGGACAGCTTCATCAGCGCATGGCCGATTTGGCTATGCTCAATCTGGATAACTTGCCCAAGGACCGTGCCGCTTATGGCTCTCGCCTGACCGTAGTGGACTTGAACAAAAACCAGGAAATCGAATATAAGCTGGTCACTACCGAGGAAGCCGACGCCACCAAGGGGCTGATCTCCACCACTTCGCCGATCGGCCGCGCACTGCTGGGCAAGAAGGTTGGCGATGAAGTGAAAGTGGTCACTCCAGGTGGCACCAAAGATTTTTCGGTTGTGAAATTGTCGACTATTTACGAAGAAGCGTAGCGGAGCCGTTCTCTCTCGATGCTGAAAGAAACCATCGGACGTTCCGGTAACTGGGTGCTCGGCGGCATGGCTGCGGGCCTGGCCGCTACCGGCATTCCTCCCAACCTGATTACCTGGCTGAGCCTCGTCCTCAACTTGTGGGCGGGCATGCTTTTTGCTGCCGGCCGGTTTGCCGCGGGCGGCGGATTGATGATTTGCGCGGCGCTGTGCGACATGCTCGATGGCCCGGTGGCGCGCCGCCAAGGCCGAGTCAGCCTTTTCGGCGGCTTCCTGCATTCGATTTTGGACCGCTATTCGGATCTGATTTTGTTTCTGGGCTTGCTGGTTTACTACGCCCAGGTGAATCGCTTCATCTACGCGGTGGTGGTGGGCGCGGCCATGGCTGGTTCGGTAATGGTGAGCTACTCCAAGGCTCGCGCGGAATCCTTGATTGGAAAATGCGACGTGGGTTTCTGGGAACGCCCGGAACGCATCGCGCTGATGATCCTCGGTGCCCTTTCCAACCGCATGGAACTGGCGCTCTGGATTCTGGCGATCGGCCCGAATATCACCGTGGTGCACCGTATCATCTATACGTGGAAACGCACCGGTGCGGTTCTGCCCACGGGCGCCCAGTCACCCGACGTTGTCTCCGCTCCCCTGCAGGCCCCGAGCCAGATGCCGGAAGCACATGTTTTGACCCGCACTGCGGGCCGAGGAGCTTAGCAGGTGCCTCGCTTGCTTGGAATGATCGGACTGCTGGTGGTCTGCGCCGGCGTTCATCTGTTGTGGCAATCGCGCACCGATGTCGCGTACTGGATGGCTGCCTTCTTCCGCATGTTCCGCACCCAGTTACGCGAGGCGCCGCCAAGCCGCGCCGACCTTCTCGCCCACGAGTCGCCCGCCGCACGCCGCGAAGGCACTTTGCGGCTGCTGCTCGGCGCGGGGTTGCTGTTCTTTCTCGGACCGTTGCTGATCGCCCTGGGCCTCACACTAATGCTGTATTAGGACCTCCTTTTATTCTCACGTTCCCGATCGTTATGCCTCCTTCGACCTTATGAAACCATCGCTCATCGTCCACGGCGGCGCGTGGAATATCCCGGACGCCGCCATTGCTCCATCCCGCGAGGGATGCCGCCGCGCCCTCGCTGCCGGGTGGAAAATTCTATCGAGCGGCGGCCCCGCGATCGACGCGGTGGACGCGGCGATCGTGGTCTTGGAAGAAGATCCCGTATTCGATGCCGGTGTGGGTTCACACCTGAACCGAGACGGAAACGTCCAGCTCGACGCCATCGTTATGGACGGCGCCACTCTCAAGGCCGGTGCTGTCGCTGCGGTCGAGAGGATTCGAAATCCCATCCGGCTCGCGCGCAAGATCATGGAACAAAGCGAACATATGATGTTCGTGGGCGCCGGCGCTGAACAATTCGCCGTCGAGCACGGCATCGCCTTGTGCGCGCCCGAGGACCTGATTGTCGAAAGCGAGCGCAACGCATGGAGGCGCTGCCTCGCGGATCAACACGCCGCGCAGAACCATCACGGCCACGCCGACGGCACCGTCGGCGCGGTAGCTCTGGACTCTGCGGGCCGACTGTTCGCCGGCACTTCCACCGGCGGCACCTGCTGCAAACTTCCCGGCCGCGTCGGCGATTCCCCACTGATCGGTTGTGGTTGTTACGCCGACGCGCAGGCTGGCGGCGTTTCCTGCACCGGTCATGGCGAAGGAATCATGAAAATCGTAATGGCCAAGTTCGCCGTCGATTTCCTGCGCCACTCCCCCAATCCCCAGGCCGCAGCAAACGCAGCCGTGGAACTGCTAGGCGCCCGCGCCAACACCACCGGCGGCGTAATCCTGCTAGATTCCTCCGGCATCCCCGGAGCCCAGTTCAATACTCCGCACATGGCCTACGCCCACGTCCGCCCCGATGGCTCATTCTTCGTAGCCCCATAAACGTCACAACCACCAGCAGCATGTGAATCGTCGTGCCCCGCAAAGCCCGGGAATACCAACCAAATTTCGGTCGTGTCCTAATTTGAAGCGCCTAATCGGGCTCGGTCATGACGCCCAAGTGCGCCTCCCGCGCCTATGCTTGGTCATCGCCCATTGAGGGAAGCGACAAGCGCCGGTTCTTCGCCGTGCTAAACTTAGGCGCGATCAAGTCGCCAGTGGACGCGGTGAGGGCGGAAATCGTGGCGGAAGCGAGGAGGAACCAATGACGATGAACGATTTGCCGGCGATCATGGGAGTAGTTTTGATTGTGGCCGGACTTGCTTTCGTAGGCATCAACACATGGGTCCGTACCGATGGGAGTGAAAAGACCACTCAGGCCGGGGCGCTCATCATTGTGGTCGGCGCATTCCTTTTGGGGCTGTCGATATTCGTGCCCCACGCAAAATAGGACTCAGGTCCGCGCTTCATTCAAATTAGGACACCACCCAAATTTCTTATTGCTGGCACCCGGGAAACCCCTGTGCTAGCATCCCGCTTTTCCCATGATTCGGCCCCTTGGACATCCCGTCCGCCGATTTCGTGGCAGCCTTCACACCTCGACTGCCGACTCTAACCGTGTAGCAATATGCAGTTACCGAGCCGTTTTGGCACGTTCTCCGCAGCGCGCCGTTCGTTACTTCGACCCAACATTTACGGAGGCAATCAAATGAAAGCCTATCCCACACAAGCGATCCGCAACGTTGGCATTGCCGGCCACGGTCACACCGGCAAGACCCAGTTGGTATCTTCCTGTCTGTTTACTGCGGGCATGACGCCGCGGCTGGGCAAACCCACCGACGGCAGCACCGTCACTGACTGGGACGAAGAGGAAATCGCGCGCAAGATCACCATTCACACCGGGCTGGCCTATGCCGAATGGCAGGCGCCCAACGGCACCGAAAAAACAAAGATCAATTTCCTGGATACCCCCGGCTTTTCCACGTTCATCAATGACTGCAAGGCTTCGTTGATCGCCGCCGACGCCGCGTTAATTCTGGTGGACGCCGCTGCGGGCGTGCAGGTGGTCACCGAAAAAGTCTGGGACTACGCCACCGAATACAATTTGCCGCGTGCGTTCGTCTTCAACTGGATGGACCGCGAACTGGCCAGTTTCGACCGCGCCCTTGAGTCGGTGCAGAACGTCTTCGGCCGCGGTGTGGTTCCCCTGCATCTACCAATCGGTTCGCAGAAGGGTTTTCGCGGGGTGGTGGACCTGGTCACCATGAAGGCGCTGAACTACGCGCCGGATGGCGACGGCAAACCGAAAATCGAGGAAATCCCTGCGGCGCTCCTCGAAGACGCCAAGGAAGCCCACGAAGCCTTGGTGGAAATGGTCGCGGAAGGCGACGACGCGCTGATGCAAGAGTTTTTCGACGAGGGCACACTTCCCGTTGCCGATCTCAAGAAGGGGCTGCGCGAGGCGGTCCTGGCCCATCGCCTGTTTCCGGTGCTGCTGACTTCCGCGCTGCATAATATCGGCGCGGACGTGATTATGGATTTCATCGTGGACATCTTCCCTGCTCCGGGAGTCAACGGGAAAATCACCGCGCACACGCAGGCCGACCACCACGGCGAATCGATCGAGAAGAGCATCACCGATTCCGATCCTCTTTCGCTGTACGTGTATAAAACGCTGGCCGACCCTTTTTCCGGCCGCGTCTCCTACTTCAAAGTGGTCTCCGGAATCCTCAAGAACGATGCCAACGTCTTGAATTTCAGCCGCAACACATCGGAACGTTTCCAGCACATTCACGCGATGCAGGGGAAAACGGGAACCGAAGTGCCGGAAATGCATGCTGGGGATTTGGGCGCAATCGCCAAACTGAAAGACACTCTCACCGGCGACACCCTCGGCGACAAAGCGGCGCCGATTTACTATATGCCCGCACGTCTGCCCGAACCCTCGATCACCTTCGCCGTCGAGCCCAAGACCCGCGCCGACGAAGACCGCATCGGCACTGCCATTCACCGCATTCTGGAAGAAGAACCGGCGCTGCATTTTTCGCGCGATCCGCAGACCAAAGAATTTTTGCTGGCTGGCGCCGGACAGCAGCACATCGAAGTGATCGTGGCCCGGCTCCGCCGCCGCTACCACGTCGATCTCACCCTCAAGCCTCCCAAGGTGGCCTACCGCGAAACCATCCGCGCCAAAGCCGACGCCGAAGGCAAGCACAAGAAGCAGACCGGAGGACACGGGCAGTTCGGCGTTTGCCGCATCAAACTCGAACCTCTGCCGCGCGGCTCGGGAGTGGAATTCGTCGACGATATATTCGGCGGCGCGATCCCCCACAACTGGATTCCTTCCGTAGAGAAAGGCGTGCGCGACGCCGCCGAGCGCGGATACTTGGCCGGCTTTCCCGTGGTGGATTTTCGAATCATACTGTACGACGGCAAATATCACGACGTCGATTCTTCCGACATGGCCTTCAAGATCGCTGGCTCGCTGGCGTTCAAAGAGGCCATGAAGCAGGCCCGTCCCGCATTGCTCGAACCGGTGATGAACGTCGAAGTCGACGCCCCCGATGCCTATTCCGGCGATTTGTTGGGAGACTTGAGCTCCCGCCGCGGTCGCATCAGCGGCAGCGAAGCCCGCGGCCATCACGTGGCGATCAAGGCCCAAGTTCCGTTCTCTGAAATGCTCGGCTACGCCAACGATCTCACCTCCATGACCCAGGGCCGCGGCACCTACTCGATGGAATTCTCGCATTACGATTTGGTGCCGCAAGAAGCCGCCGACAAAATAATCGCAGCGAACCGAATGCATCACGGCGACGATGAACAGGCCGCTACCGCCTAGCCGTTGTGGCGCAGCCACTCTTTGGTGGCGGGCACCGCAGCTTTCACCAGTTTCTCGGCGCCCAAAACGCAGAAACAAACACCAGATCGACTGCGTTTCGTGCCGACAAGAATGTCCGCCCCACACCAATTTGGCTCTTGTGAGTTCCCCTCTTCCTGCGGCATCCTCGCTCACCATGACAAAACAAAAACTGAAATGGCGCGACGCTACCATCGCCATCCACGCGGGTGAAGAAAAGCACGGAGTGAGCGTGCCGGTCGCACCGACGATCACCCGCAGCTCGAATTTCACCTTCGCCAACACCGAGGAGCTGAAGCGGTGGGCCGAAGGGAAAAGCTCTGCCTACATCTACACGCGCTACGGGAATCCCACAGTAGCCATCGCCGAGGAAAAAATCGCCCGGCTGGAGGGCGCGGAAGCCGCGGTGTGCACCGCCTCGGGCTCGGCGGCGATTTCCACCGCGCTGCTCACCATGGTCCGGGCCGGCGAGGAAATCATCGCCCAGCGGCAAACCTACGGCGGTAGCTACCGCCTGATGCGCGACTATTTGCCGCGCCTGGGTATCGCGGTCCGATTCGTGGAAACTGATCTGGCCGGGATCAAGCAGATGGTCAACCCGCGGACTCGCGCGATTTATCTCGAGTCGCCCACCAACCCAACCCTGCGTCTGGTGGACATCCGCAAAGCGGTCGCCTTCGCCAAAGAGTGGGACATCCCCACCATCGTCGACAATACTTTCGCCAGCCCAGTCCTCCAGAAACCTCTCTCCATGGGCGTCGATCTGGTGATTCACAGTGCCACCAAATATTTGGGCGGCCACTCAGACCTGATCGCCGGAGCGGCCGCCGGAAGCCGCGAGCTCATCGAAAAAATCCGCCAGGGCATCATTTACTTCGGCGGCTCCATGGATCCCGAAGGCGCTTACCTGCTGATCCGCGGCATGAAAACCCTGGAGGCCCGCGTCTTGCAACAGTCCAAGTCCGCCATGGTCGTCGCCCGCTTTCTCGAAAAGCATCCTAAAGTGAAGGCCGTGCATTATCCGGGGCTCGCTTCGAACCCGCAGTACCGTCTCGCGAAGAGCCAGATGTCCGGCTTCGGCGGCATGCTGGCATTCGACATGAAAGGCGGGGTAGCCGCCGCGCGGCGCGTCTGCGACCACGTCCGCGTATTTTTACTGGCGGTAAGCCTCGGAGGCGTCGAATCGCTGGTAGTTCTCCCGGCTTATTCCTCGCACTACCGGATGTCCGCGGAAGAACTTCGCAAAGCAGGCGTGGACCCGGGGTGCATCCGGGTATCCGTCGGCATGGAAGACCCCCGGGACTTAATCGAAGATCTACGCCAAGCCCTGGCGTAGCCGTTCGCACCGGGCTTTAGAACCGCATCTCGACACCCACTCCTAGCACCGACGCTTCCGTCGCTGCGCAAGAGCGCGGCTCGTCTCGGCAGATCAATCGCGCACCTCGACGCCACTCGTGGCGCCGACACACCGCAGAAAAAAGCATGGAAGTGAACCGTGAGCCGCCGAAGTGTCGCACCAACTGCCGCTGTACGGGTCTTTGACGTTGGTTTTTAGCACCCGCGGCTTACGGAAAGCGTTGACCCCCTCCTCGCAGCGACATAAGATTTTAAACGGCACGCTTCCAGTCGACATCGCGTGGGCCAAGCCACCCTCCGGCTGTTTTCGGCACAGCATCGCGCCACCGGGACGGGGAGAACCATGAGAAACCGACATATTGCAAGGCTCGCTCTCGCCGCCGCCACCCTGGCCGCCGTCGCCGTGGTGCTCACTAGCTGCGAAGACAACGTCTCCCAGCACGTGGTGGTTCGCCCGCCAGTTGATCGGGCGCCCGCGCCCTCGATACTCGCCGAAGCTTTTCCCCTGTCCTCCTATCCGCCGGGTGGCTATCCGCAGCTCTCGTCCCCTCCGCCTTACATGGGGGACTTGATGGCGCGAATCGAGGCCAGCTACGAAGCGGGGAAGAAAGCGTACAGCTCCGGCGATCTGGACTCCGCCCGCGACGATTTCAACCAGGCCATGGATTGGCTGCTGGCCGCTGGCGCCGAATCGCGCACCGATCCGGAGCTGACGAAGCTCTTCGACCGGGTCATCGAAACGATTCATTCCTACGAAAACGAGGCCATCGAATCTTCCAGCGCCGCGGCCACCGAAGACGACATGCAGGAGCCCGCGCCGATCGAAGAAATCGCCAACCTTAACCTGCCCGCCGGCGATCCGCGGTTGATTATCCAGGCGCAACGGGAACTCATCTCGGTCCCACACGACTTGCCACTCACGGTCAACGATTCGGTGCTGTCGTATCTGAGCTTTTTCCGGACCACCCATGGCCGCCTGATCGTCGAAACCGGCCTGCGCCGCGCCGGCCGCTACCACGACATGATTCTCCGGGTGCTCAAGGAGGAGGGCCTGCCACAGGATTTGATCTATCTGGCGCAAGCGGAGAGCGCGTTTAAGCCGGAAGCGGTTTCGCGCGCCGGGGCCCGCGGGATCTGGCAGTTCATGCCTTTCCGCGGCCAGGAATACGATTTGAACCGCACCATGTATATCGACGAGCGCAGCGACCCGGAAAAGGCCACTCATGCCGCCGCCGCTCATTTCCGCGACCTCTATCAAATGTTCGGCGATTGGTACTTGGTGATGGCCGCCTACAATTCGGGCCCTGGCAACGTCGCCAAAGCCGTCGAGCGCACCGGCTACGCTGATTTCTGGGAGTTGCAGCGCCTGCACGCGCTGCCCAAGCAGACCCAAAACTATGTGCCAATTATTATCGCCATAGCCCTGGTGGCCAAGGATCCCGGGCGGTACGGCGTGGAAGTTCATCCCGAGGAAGCACCCGCGGTCGAGATCGTCAAGCCCGGCCATTCCATCGATCTGCGCCTGGTGGCCGACTCGATCGATACCGACGTGGACACCTTGCACGAGCTCAATCCGCAGTTGCTGCGTTTCGTTACCCCCAACGATCCTGACTTCCAACTGAAGATTCCCAAAGGAACCACCGCGCGCTTTCAGGCAGGCGTCGCCAATGTTCCGCAGGATAAATGGACCGAATGGCGGCTGCACCGCGTGGATAGCGGCGACTCGCTAGCCGGCATCGCGAAACAGTTCCGCGTCACGGTGGCGTCACTCGAGAGCGTAAACCACCTTACGTCCGCGAGCGATTTGCCTCTCGGCGATCGGCTGGTGGTTCCGGTGCCGCCGGCGCCGGTGGTCAAGCTGCTGCACTACCGCGTCGAGAAGGGCGACACTCTCGAGGGTATCGCCGAGCGATTCGACGTTACCGTCAACGATCTGAAGCGCTGGAATGGAATTCATGTGAACCACGTACCCCGTGGCATCCGCCTGAAAATTTATGCCGGCGGCGGACCTCCCGCGGAGCCGGCGCGCGGTCATCACACCGCCAAATCCGCCGACGCAACTCCGGAGGACCCGCGAATTCAGACCGTCGCCCGCAACACCCAACTCCGAGCAGCGGCCACGCCATCTGGGGCCGCCACACCGCAGCAGCATCGCGTGGCTGCTGGTGAGACCCTTTATTCTATTGCGCGCACCTACCGCACTTCAGTGGCGGCCATTCGCGAGAATAATGAGTTCCTGTCCACTCGCGGGATTCAGCCCGGCGACCTCCTGGCGATTCCTGCCTCCCCTCGCCCCTAGGTCCCCTCACGCCAAGCCAGCCGGTTTGCGCCGTTACCGCCTTTTCCCGAGCTTCGCTTGGCATGCGTACAATTGGATTTTTGCCGGGATTAGACAAATGCTATATCAGTTAGAATCAATAACATAAGAATCGCCATCCGCCGACGCCTGGATTGGATGTCGCTGAGCGTTTTTTCTCGGTCACGGACTACCCCCTTCGTAAGACCGCGTTTCGCGATTCGATTCTCCCCGGGATTCGGCTCCCTCTACTCTGCCCAATAAACGCTAGCCTGGGACTTGGAGAGGGGTAGAGATCGTTCGTGTGGACTTTGGGCGGCGGCGCTTGGGGCGCTGATCGGAACAAATCGGCGCGGCAACGGCGGCGATTTTGAACTAGTGATACTACACAGACGTTGCGCCTTGACAAAAATCTGGTACTCCGATTAGATTCGCTTCGTTGGATTTGAGCTATCGTCTGCCGTACTCATCGCCGCACGGAGGATCGAATGTTCTACGCAAAATCAAACGACGAAGAAGATGACGAGGTACCCGCTTACGAAGAGGAAGAAGAACCGAGCGGCGCCCCCGACGACTTAGTCGAGGAAGAAGTGGAAGAAGTGACGGTGGTGGATGAAGACGACGAAGATCTTGAGCCCGCTCCGCCCGCCGCTTCGCCTCGTCCCGCGCCCGCGGCTAAGAAGCCGGCGCCCAAGGCCAAAGCCAAGCCCGCGGCTAAAGCGAAAGCCAAACCCAAGGCAAAGGCCAAGCCCAAAGCCAAGGCTAAGGTCACCAAGAAGCCCGCGAAGACGGCAAAGAAAGCTGCCAAAGCCAAGGCCAAGCCCAAGAAAAAGGGCAAACGCTAGCCGCGAAATCCAGGAGCGCGTCGCGCTTTGAGAAGTAAGGCCACTCGGCCCCTCTCGAAGCGAGAGACGCGCTAACGGCGAGACTCATGGCCCGGGTCCAACCGGCGATGGCCGCAATATTCGCTGCACGCAGCGAATATGAGCGGCGGAAAGTTTAGCTCGATCCTGCGGCACTTTTTCCGGGGGCGCGTCGCGCGCCCCTGAAAAACTTGCGCGCTCCGCTCACAACATCACCACACCCAGATAAACGATACGTCCGATCACTCGCGTTGCGCTGTGGGCGGCTTCCGCGCCGGATAACACCTCTACCGGCATCTCGGTAGAAATTCCTCGCAGCAACAGCAATCCACCGGTCGATTGCAAAAAGCGCAGATGGACCTTGCCTTCGCCGTGCACAGCGAAGAGCCGCCGCGTCGCTTTAGCTGCTGTGCGCGGTGTAACCGCGTGGCGGTCGACGACCGCCACCGCCGCGCGGGCACCGGGGACCAGGCTAGCTCCGTCACTCCCGCTGGACTGCACCACCACGTAACGCGTCCAGAATTTCCGCGCGCCCGCAGGGGTTTCATCCGACGCCGCGTCGAATAATTGGGGGGAAAACCGAAAAATCTCCAGAACATCGTCGCGCGCGATGATCGCCTTCCGCGCGGCAACTTCCGCGCTGACCATAGGCACGTCCCACGTGCCCGCATCGCCGGCAGCCTCCACCGGAACTGGCGCATAGCGCGCCAGCTCCTGCGCATCCAGCAACTCGTAGAAGGTCATTCCCAGCGCGGCCACGACCCGATCGAGTCCCGCCAGCGTTAGCCCGCGCTTGCCGTTCACGAAATTAGAAATGTGCGCCTGCGCGAAGCCCGCGCGCCGCGCGAGCTCACCCCCCGAGAATTCCCCAAGGTCGATGCGCCGCCGAATCTCCTGCCGCAACCGGTCCTGTAGCCCAGAAAAACTCACCCCGCAACGATATATCAGCGGGGGAACATCGCAAAGTCCCCCTCCGCGCGGGACGCCGTTAGCACGCGGCGCAGAAAACCAACAACGAAAGGCCTAATGGATTTGGGTTCCCCGGCTAATCGGGTTCACACAATCGAGCGACGCGGTGGAGATTTCTCGCGCGGAACGGGAAGCCGCCTGGGTACACCCTGGGCCCTACTAAGACCGGAGCCAACCTTACGCGTTGCCTCCGATCCTCTCAGGCCACCGCCAGTTCGGTGAGATCCTCCAGGAGCTCGAGGTCTTCGACTTTCCTCACGGCAATGAACTCCTCCAGTTCGCTTTTGGTGTAGGCGCGTTTGAGTTGCATGAAGCGGAACGGCAGTTTGGCGGTGATCTCGCTGACGACGCTTAGGCTTCCGTTGGCAGCACGCCCGGGTGCCGCATGGGACGCAGATCTTCGCAGATCGAAAATCAAGGCTTGGCCGCCGGGTTTCAGGACGCGCTGCATTTCCTCGATGGCACCCTGGGGGTTGGCGAAATTCTTCAGCGCCGCTCGACACAGAACAAAATCGAAGCTCTGGTCGCCGAATGGCATGTTCGATCCGCTCCCTTGGCGAAAATCGATCAACACCCCTGCTTCGGCGCCGTTCGCGCGGGCGGTCTCCACCGACGTTTCGCTCTGGTCCAGGCCTGCAATTTTATAGTCACCCCGCTTCGCTAATTCGATCGCGAAATGGCCCGCTCCGGGACCCACTTCCAGAACGCTGGCTTGGGCCGGAATCTTTTCGGAAATGCGCCGAGCCAGGGTCCGAAAGTCGTCCCGCGATTCGTTGGTTAGGGCGACGTACCATTTAGCAGTTGCCACCGGGCGCGGAAAACCGATGGCTGCGTTAGCGGACATTGGATCCTCCGTTTCTGGAACGATGCTAGCCCGTGTAGAGAGCTGGTTGAAGTGTGAATCGGCGAACGGACACTTAACACCGGCGAAGCGCTTGGACGAGCGGGCAGGGTTAGCACGCGGCGCAGAAGGTCGACGGCCCACACCTTCTTCGGACTGGGCAACTTGCGATGCGGAAGCTAGTCTTTAAGACCGAGGGTTCGGAGGGAGATGACCGGCACTCTTGTGTGACGAAGGGTGCGCCACCCATTGAACGCTTAGAGGCAAGGACCCGCAAGATTGGCGCGGGGTCGCATTTTAGCCGACCCGCCGAACGGGAAACTCAGTAGGCTTGGGACCCCGTGCCGGTCACTTCCACGCGTGGTGATGGAAGTGGTGCATAACCGCACAGCTTAGGTGGCCTAGGACGAACCAGAGTACGGCGTAGAGCACGTTCTTCATTATGGGTGACATGACGGCATGATTACCCTGAGCCGGTTCTGGCGTCAAGAACGTCTTTGAGGCATGGGCTGCGGCAGCCTCGCCTGGTAGAAGAGTCCGCCGAGTTCGCGCGAATTCGCCGGGTGCAACCAGACGCGCTCGATCCTCCGATCACTCTGCGCCCAATCACGTTCGAATCGGCCTTCGAGCCAGCCAGCTACCCTCGGGCCAATCCGGCAACGCTACTTGTCTCCATTAGAAATTGCATCTCCCGCAAAACAAAGGCCAAACTCGGTTCTAATCGCGACACTCGGGCTATTTTTCGAAGCCGCATCGCGGGACTGTTCTGCCGCAACGGCCGGTCACCACTGGGGGAGTTCACGACGACCTAGCAGCACTTCGGCGGCCCAGCAGCCCAAGTAAACCGACAGGGCTACGCCGTGTCCGGCGTAGCCGGCTAGCACCAGCGCGTTGTGGCTGGCGCGGTGGCGCTGAAAAATTGGCTTCATCGATTCGGCAAAAAGGATCGGACCGCCCCACCGATGGGTGATCGCTACCGCGTGCAGCGCAGAGTGCAATTTGCGCACCCGCGCTTCCAGCGAATCGAGTCGTATGCGTGCTTCGCCGGTCGCTACCTTGATTTCGGAAAGCGCGCGCCAGTCGTCTACGTGCACGAGGCCGCCGCCGAACACTACCGCGTTGGTGCGGGTTACCCGGCCCCACAAATAAGGGAAGTCCACGGTATAGAAGGGCTGGCGGCCGGCCAGGCCGATCGCTTCGAGTTGCACCTCGCTCAGCGGCTCGGTGGCGATCGCCATGGTGAACTTCGGTTCGGTGTCCTCGGCCAGCCCCGCAACTTCGAGGTTCATGGCGTTGGTAGCCAGCAAGAGCCGCTGGCAGCGGAGATGCTGGCCGCCCGCGATGAGCCCTATTTCCTTCCCTTCCGACCAGACCGGAGCAGCAGCTGGAGAATTCTCGCAGATGATCGCGCCCCCGCTTTCCGCCGCGCGGGCCAAGCCGTTGACCAGCATTCCTGGGTCGATCGTGCCGCCGGGGACGTCGTTGGTAACGCGCAGGGTGCCAGAATCCTGCCACTCGATCGGGGATGCGCCGCGAGTTTTGGCGCGCTCTTTGGCTTGGCGAGCGGACCGTTCGATTTCCCACGCTCCGGTAATGGCCAGCGCGCAATCAATTTTTAGCGCCAGCACGCTGCGCTCGAAACCTTCCAAAACATCGCCCAAACCAGGGAGAGCGCCCGCGGCGGTCTCGCTTAAAGTCATTCCGCCGGTCCTACCACTCGCTCCGGCACCGATGGTTTCTGACTCCAGGACCACGACGGATTTCGTCGGATCCAGGTGGCGCAACCACGCCGCCACGGCCAAGCCGGTGAAACCAGCGCCGACGATGGCGATATCGGCGCGGGCGGGCACCGGGGATTTGCGCGGGCGGAAGTCGATGACCCAGGGTGAAGCGCCCCAGCCATTGGTAAAGGGAGTTTGAGTCGACACGATAAACCGCCGAACGATACAACCATCGCAGAACCGGAAGTCAAAACACCCACCCTTCCCGGAAACGGGGAAGAGTGGGGCGCCGGAAGTGCGTGGAGGCGTGAATCAAAACCGAAAAGCAAAAACAAACAAGAACAAACCATCCAGGGCAAACCGTGGAGACGCTGAGAACATTGGAAATCTAAACTACTGCTTACGACACTCGATGAGGAGCCGGCCAAAACAAAACGGCCGGGTGAATTCTGTAAAACTCGCTCCGCCCCCGGCCGTTCCATACCCTTGTAGAAACGTCTCTGGCTTTCTATCCGCGCTTCGCGTCGCGAGCCTACAGCACGCTTTCGGTCCAGTTCTCCAGGGTGTGCTTGACCTTGCCCATGAACTGATGGGCGATGGCGCCGTCGATCACTCGATGGTCGTAGCTCAGCGTCAGATAGACCATGGAGCGAATGGCGATGGCGTCGTCGATCACTACTGGGCGCTTCTCGATGGCTCCCAGGCCCAGGATTGCCGCGTTGGGCTGGCTGATGATGGGCAGACCGAACAATCCGCCGAAAGTACCCGGATTGGTGATCGTGAACGTGCTTTCGGCAACCTCCTCCGGCTTCAGTTTTTTGCCGCGGGCGCGCTCGGCCAAATCGTTGATCGCACGTGCGATCCCCAGGAAATTTTTCTCTTCGGAGTTTTTTACCACCGGGACGATTAAGCCCCAATCGAGAGCTACCGCGATGCCGATGTTGCATTCCTTGTGCAGCACGATGTTGGTGCCGTCCACCGAGGCATTCACGGTGGGGAATGCGCGCAAACCCTCGACCGCCGCACGCACGAAGAACGGCATGAAGCTGAGTTTGGTGCCGGTGGTCTGTTCGAAGTTCTCTTTCATTTTGCCGCGCAGCTTGGCGATTTCGGTAACGTCCACTTCGTCCACCGAATAAACGTGCGGCGATACCCGCTTGGACATCACCATGTGCTCGGCAATTCGCTGGCGCATCACGGTCATCGGCTGCACCTGGAAATTCCCGAAGTACATCTTCTCGCGAGGCACCGCGGTTTCCAGGGAAGGCGGCCGCAGTTCCGCCGCTGGGCGGAGGCATCACTCCCGCTGCACGCGGCGCCGCGGGTGCGGCAGCGCCCGGCGTTGACGCCGTTGCGGGACCTGACTCGATCGCGCCCAAAATATCCTGCTTGCTCACCCGGCCGCCGGCGCCCGGTGCCGGAAAGCTGAGAGACATCGATGTTGTGTTCTCTCGCCAGACGCCGCACTAAAGGAGAGCTGCGCACTTTCTCGGCGCCGTTGCCTTGCGATGATGCGCCGGTACGCGCCTGCTGCGGCGCTGCGGTGGACGCGGGAACGGGCGGCGATTTCTTTTCGGATTGCTGGGTCGGGACTTCCTCCTGCGCAGCTGCCGGAGGCGCCGGCGCGCCTGCCGCCGGCTTGGCAGCAGCGGGAGCGGGTGACGGTGCGGAAGGGGCGGTGGAAGCCGTCGGAGCCGGCGCGGCAACCGCGGCGCCTTCCGACGCGATCACCCCGACCACCGTCTGGATCGGCACGGTCTGCCCTTCACCGACGATAATTTCCTGCAGCACCCCGGAAGCGGGCGACGGAATTTCGGCGTCCACTTTGTCGGTAGAAATCTCGAACAGCGGTTCATCGCGTTCGATTTTTTCACCGGGCTTCTTCAGCCATTTCGTGACGGTGCCTTCGAAAATGCTTTCGCCCATCTGCGGCATGATGACGTTTACGGACATGCTTTTATCCCCCTGTCGCTTTCAATATTTTGCCAGTTTTCGCGCCGCAGCCACAATGTCATTCCGTTGCGGCAAAAACCGCTCTTCGAGCGGCGGTGAATACGGAACCGGAGTATCCAGCGCGGTGACCCGCGCAATGGGGGCGTCCAGATCGTCGAACGCTTCCTCGCAAACGATCGCCGCAATTTCTCCGGCGATCCCGCCGGTGCGGGTGTCTTCGTGCACCACCAGGAGCCGGTTGGTCTTCTTTACCGAAGCGAGGATGGTTTCGCGGTCCAGCGGCAGCAGTGTGCGCAAATCCACCACTTCCACTTCGATTCCCTCTTTGGCCAGTTCCTCGGCCGCCTCGAGGGAGGTGTGCATCAGCGCGGCGTAGCTGAGGATGGTGAGGTCGCGTCCTTCGCGCCGGACGATCGCCTTGCCCAGCGGCACGGCGTAATCGTCGACCGGCAATTCCTCTTTGATCCGGCGATACAGATATTTGTGTTCGAAGAACAGGACTGGATTGTTGTCGCGGATCGCGGATTTCAGCAGCCCCTTGGCGTCGTAGGCGGTGGAGGGATATACCACCTTCAGTCCCGGAGTATGCACGAAATACATTTCCGGGTTGGCGGAATGAAATGGCCCTCCGTGCACTCCGCCGCCGGACGGCCCGCGAATCACCATGGGCACCGGCGCGTCCCACAGGTAGTGGGATTTCGCGACGAAGTTGGTTACCTGATTGAAACAGCAGGCGATGAAATCGATGAATTGCATCTCGACGATCGGCCGAAGGCCCAGAAAACTCATGCCGCACGCCGCGCCGACAATTCCGGTCTCGGCGATCGGCGCATCCATCACCCGGTCCGGGCCGAACTTCGCCAGCAGCCCTTCGGTCACTTTGAACGCACCGCCATACACCCCGATATCTTCGCCCACCGCGACAACCGCGGGGTCGCGCTCCATCTCCTCAAAGATCGCCTGACGGATCGCTTCGAGCATGGTGACTGACGCCATGTTCAGGCCCTCCCCGGCTTGCCCGCGGGATGCTTGACGAAATTCTTGCGCGGCGCGTTACCCGGTTTCTGGTGCGGCCCCTTTTGAAAGGATGCGCCCTGGCCCGGCTTGGTGAATTCCTTGGTGAACGGTTTCGTGAAAGGCTTGGTGAACACTTTGCCTGGCAGCTTGCCCGGCGAATGCGGTTGCTGCTGCTTGTTGTGCGGATAGTTTTTGCCGGAGCCGCCGCGCGAGTAGGTTTTGGCGGCCTGCTCGTCGCGAAACGCCTTGTCCTTGGGCCCGCGTCCAAACGGAACGCGCAGCGCGGTTTCTTCCGCCGTCGGCACTTTGCCGTCGGGATTGGCAGCCATCATTTCTTCCGATAGTTCCAAATCGTCGGCTCTGCCGGTCACCGCGGCCACCACCGCTGCTCGCGCGGGCACCGGCGCGCCGGTTTCAGCCTTGGGCCGGAACTCGCCGTAATCTTTCACTTGATGCACCGCGGGATAGCCGGCGGCGGTGGGCTTTTCGCGTTTCCATTCCGCTTCGATGGTGTGGCAGCCGTCGCAGTAAACGCCTTCTTCGGCCAGCTCCGGCGGCGGGAACGGAGAATTTTCCGCGAACTCGCGGTCCTCGCGAACCAGCCGCTCGATGCGCGCGTCGATATCTGATTTTTTCTTGGCGTCCAATACCCCATTCTCGAAGAGATATTTCTCATAACGTGGAATCGGATCGCGCTCTTTCCAGTACGCGAACATTTCCTTGGGAACGTACTCGGCGGAATCGTGCTGGGCGTGGCCGCGCATGCGCATGGTCTTGGCTTCGATCAGCACCGGACCGCCGCCCGACCGCGCCCGGTCGACCGCTTCCTTGGTCACTCGATAGACTTCGCGGACGTCGTTGCCATCGACAATCGCACTGTGAATGCCGTAGCCCGGCGCGCGGTCGGCGATATCGCGAATGCCAGTCTGCCGGCTTACCGGCGTCGAGTACGCCCATTGGTTGTTCTCAACGATCAATACCATCGGCGCGCGATGCATCGCTGCAAACATCAATCCCTCGTGGAACGCCCCGGTGGACGATCCGCCATCCCCAATCCAGGTCATGGTGACCACTTTCTGACCTAGATAACGCGCTCCGATGCCCACCCCGGCCATCACCGGAATCAGATCGCCGAGCATCGAAATCGGCGACACGATGTGGCGGCCTTTCAAATCGCCGAAGTGGCTGGTGCCGTCTTTGCCTTTGGTGGGAGAAGTGAAGCGGGCCATGTGTTGGGTGAAAATATCCCGCGGCGGCACACCGCGCGTGAGCAACGCTCCGATATTACGGATCATCGGCGCGATCCAGTCGCCGGGAACCAGCGCCGACGCGGTGCCCACCGAGATGGCCTCTTGCCCCAGGCTGGCGTACAGGCCGCCGACGATCTTGTTCTGCTTGAACAGCCGATCCATGGTGGCTTCTACTTCACGATTCAATTTCATGAAGTAGTAGAGATTGAGCTGCTGTTCGTTGCTGAGAACTTCGGTCATATTCTTCCGCTCCGGTCTGAATCCACCGTCACCCCACAGGCCAAGGGCGGGCGCTGCTGCGCATTCGCCGCTGACGCTTCGCTATCGTTCATCGTCGCTTCCAGATCCGGGCGCGCTATCGGGCGCATCTCGCGTCCAAAAATCTTAGCAAAATTTGCGGCCAGGCGTGGCTTCACATCTTCGACAGCCACCGCGCGGCCCAGTATTTTTTCCAGCGACGTCGCTTTCTTCTGCGCCAAGCCGCAGGGAACGATCAGATCGAAATTCCGCAGGTCGGTGGACACGTTGTAAGCGAATCCATGCGAAGTGACCCAGCGGCTGATATGCACGCCCAGCGCGCCCAATTTTTCGGCCGTGCCGCGGTCCGCCGTTGGGACCCACACCCCGTGCATCCCCTCGGCCCGGTGCGCCGCAATGCCGTACTCCGCGGTCGCCGCAATCATTACCTCTTCGAGTTGTTCGACGTACCAGCGCACGTCTCGCCGCAAGTGGGTGAGATCCAGAATTGGGTATCCCACGATTTGGCCCGGGCCGTGAAAGGTGATGTCCCCGCCGCGCTCGGTATCGTGAAACTCGACGTTCATCTGCCGCAGTACTCGCTGACTGGCCCGCAGATGCTCGCGCTTGCCGTTGCGGCCCAGGGTGATCACCGGGAAATGCTCGCACAACAGCAGCAGGTCCGGCACCTCGCCGGCCTTGCGCGCGGCCACGGCCTGGCGCTGGAATTCTAGCGCCCGCGCATAGGGGACTGCGCCCAGATCGACTACCCAGCACGCTGCTTGAGGGTAAGTCATTTCCTCTTTGCATTCCGGAAAGAATCGTTCGTTTGAAGGAGCGGCGCGGTCCCGGTTGTTCAGGCTTGCACCGGTGCATTCCGCCCATCGCCAGCAACGCGGGCTTTTTACGCGTTAATGGTCAGCCCGCGCACAGAATTGAACGCATCGCCCATCGCTTCCCACACCGTGGGATGCGCGTGGATGGTTGCGGCCATGTCGTCGAGGGTTGCCTCGAGTCCCATCGCCGCGACCGGCTCGGCGATGATTTCCGTGGCCAGCACGCCGATCGCGTGCACGCCTAGAATCTCGCCGTACTTCTCGTCGGCTACCACTTTGATGAACCCATCGTGATGTCCTAGTATGGACGCTTTGCTGTTGCCCACGAACGGAAATTTTCCAGTCTTGATTTTTAGCCCAGCATCGCGGGCCTGCTTCTCGGTCAAGCCGATGGAGCCAACCTGCGGCTCGCAGTAGGTGGCGTTCGGGCAGCGCCGGCGGTCGAACGGCTGGGTATCTTTACCGGCCATGCGCGCGACGGCAATCAGGCCTTCCTGCGAAGCGGCATGCGCGAGTTGCGGCAGGCCTGCCACGATGTCGCCGATGGCGTAAACGTTGGGCTCATCGGTTTCCAGGTACGGGCTGGCTACGATGTAGCCGCGATCGAGCTTGATCTTGGTCTTTTCCAGGCCCAGATTTTCGGTCAGCGGACGCCGGCCTACGGCGATCAGCACTTTCTCGGCGGAGATGGTCTGGGATTTTCCGGCTTTGTCCTTGAAGGTGACCGTCGCGCCGTTGGCGTTCTTTTTCACCGACTCGACTTTCGCCTCCAACTCGATTTTCATGCCCCGCTTCTTGAGCTGCTTCAGTAGTTCGGCGGAAATATCTTCGTCCTCGAGGGGTACGATGCGCGGGAGCGCTTCGAGCAAGGTCACCTCGGTGCCAAACGTTTTGAAGACCGAAGCGAACTCGACGCCTACGGCGCCGCAGCCAACCACCACCATGGTCTTAGGGATTTCCGCCATTTGCAGGATTTCGACGTTGGAGAGAATGGTCTTGCCGTCGAACTCCACGCCCGGCAGCGAACGCGCCGCCGAACCGGTGGCCAGCATGGTGTATTTCGTTTCTACTTCAGTGATCTTTCCGTCTTTCTCGACCGACACTTTTCCCGGCCCGGCGATGCGGCCCCAGCCGGTCATCGTTTCCACTTTGTTCTTTTTGAACAGGAAGGCGATGCCTTGGGCGTGGCCGTTGACGATCTTCTGCTTGCGCGCCAACATCTGCTTCCAATTGATTTTCACTTCTTTGACGTCGAAGCCAAACTCTGCGGCGTGCTGGAAATTGTCGTAGATCTCGGCGTGGTGCAGCAGCACCTTGGTGGGGATGCAGCCCACATGCAGGCAAGTGCCGCCCAGGTACGGGTCCTTTTCGACCACCAGGGTCTTCAATCCGTATTGCCCGGCGCGGATGGCGGCCTGGTATCCCCCTGGGCCGCTTCCAATGATCACCAAATCGTATTTCGCCAACGAGGCCTCCCCGAGACCAAAGCGCTGCGCACACCATGGGTGCTGGGCGCGCTACGCAAACACGTGATTCTAGCAGTGGCACCCAACTCCCGCAACCGCCGTGAACCGTAGCAGGTACACATCCGAGGTAGATATAAGTTCGAATCGCCTCGAGCTATTCGGATGTGAGCCTTGGCCCGCCGGTTTCAGAATCGAACGCAAAGGACACTTGAGAACCCGGAGACTCTCCAGTACCATGCATCGCCCCGAGGGAACTGGGAATGCTTGCTTCCCTGGCGGTGCGGGCCACGTCAAATCAACTTGCATTGATGTGGACGGAGGACGCTCCTTGAACTTCGAAACCGGCCCGGCCGACTCGGCCAACACAGAAGCGGCACCGTCTCCAGCGCCGCCGCTGCCGGCGCCGCCCTACTCGCCCCAGCCCCCAGGCACTTTCGAAACTGTCTTCCTTGACCATCAAGGCATCCTCCCTGGCTGGGGTCTGCTGATCTTCATCGCTATCCTGTCGGCCATTGGCGGGTTGTTTTTGTTGACCACCCACAATCTCGCCGTTGCGCATACCGCCGCTGCCCAGGCTCGGTCAGGATTATTGTCCTCCGGTACGCTGCTGTTTCAGGAAGTGACGCAGTTTCTTACCGTCCTTCTGGCCGCATGGGCGATGACCTTCATTGAAAGGCGGCCGATGGGACGATACGGTCTGCCCCGGCAGGGCGCCTTCGGCTCACGGTTCTGGCAGGGCGCGGCGTGGGGATTCCTGCAGCTGACTTTGCTGCTGATAGGCATGCACCTTCTCGGCGGCTACTCCTTTGGCGCCCTCTCGCTGCACGGGCCAGAAATTCTGAAGTACGCCGCGCTCGACGCGGTGGGTTTCCTGTTCGTAGGCCTGTCGGAGGAGTTTTTGCTTCGCGGCTATGTGCAGTTCACGCTCGGCCGGGGCCTCGGATTCTGGCCCGCGGCGATTCTAACTTCGGTGCTGTTTGCCTCGGCCCACCTAGGGAATCCTGGCGAAGCCCGTCTGGGAATCCTCATGGTTGCGCTCGACGGGCTCTTCTATTGCTTTGTTTTGTGGCGGACCGGTAATTTATGGTGGGCGATCGGGAATCATGCCGCTTGGGACTTTTCCCAGTCGTATCTGTACGGGGTTCCCGACAGCGGTTTGATGGCCACCAAACACCTGATGAATCCCAGTTTTCACGGCCCGGATTGGCTGACCGGCGGATCGGTAGGGCCCGAGGGAAGCGTATTGATCCCGGTATTGTTTCTAGTGACGGTCGTGGCCTTCCATTTCTGCTATCCCCAGCGCGAATATGTTTTACCCGAGCGGGGCTGAAGCCATCGCGCTTTCCGTTCAAGAATGGCCGTAAAACGCGAAGGCCACCGCCGCCAGGACGCATAGGAAGGATGCGACATAGTTCCAGCGCGGCGGCGCTCCCAGGTAGAAGTAAGCGAACACCGAAAAAATCACCAGGGTGATCACCTCTTGAATGATCTTGAGCTGGTAGGCGCTAAATTCTCCGTAGCCCCAGCGATTGGCCGGAACCTGGAAGCAATACTCGCCCAAGGCGATCAGCCAACTGAGGAGAATGGCCCACTTCATCGGGAGTTTCGGATACTTGAGATGGCCATACCAGGCGAAGGTCATGAAGGTATTGGAAACGCAGAGTAGCAGAATGGTTCGCATCGAGCCTCCTGGCGGAAGTGTACCGCAACGATGCTGCGGGCGTTTCGTACCGTCGGTCCTTGGTGAAGCACCGCCCAGAGGGTTCGCGAACACTCCCCCGCGATTCGCTTGCATCCTTTTTGTTGGTGACAGTATCCAATGGTCTCGGTCACTTTGACGACGGAGCCGATTGACTTTTTTATGGCCACGTCGCAATATGGTTGGATTTCATTGGGGCTTTTTTAGCCCGATGGGGAACCTACGATGGATAAGAAACGTCTCGAATACTACAAAAAGAAACTGCAGACTCGCAAAGACGAGCTGCTACGCATTATCGCTCGCACCGAGCAAGAAGGTCGCGAGGCGGACGACGATCCGACGGTGGATCTCGCCGACAAGGCCGCTAATTCTTACACCAAGGAATTTCTCTTTGGGCAGACCCACAACGATCGCTCGATGCTGCAACTGGTGAACGACGCGCTGGTTCGCATCCGCGATGCGTCCTTCGGCGAGTGTACGTCGTGCCACGAAGAGTTGCAGCAGAAACGCCTGGAAGCGGTGCCCTGGACTCGCTATTGCTTGAGCTGCCAGGAAAAGCAGGAGCAGGGCTCGCTGTAGTAGCTCGCCGTACCTCCCCCACTTTCCGGGACGCGTGCTCGCTGCACCTGTCCTGCTTCCGGGTTCGAGCCGTTCGAATCCAAATTGCAAGACGCAGGCTTCCCGCTTACCCAATTTCGAGGATCTCATTTTCGCGCGTGTGGGAACCTTTGGGTTTGGAAGTTTTCCGGCGCGATTGTCGGGGCCAGGAAGCATCGTGAGTGGAAGCGACTATGCCGTTTGTGAGTGTGGTCGGTAGGGGTTTTTGAGGTGCGATGTTCTTCCGAAACGATTGACCGGAGATCCGGTTCGATTTGGGGGGGCGCGGAGATTTATGGTTCGATTTCTTGCCAACGATAGTGGCGGTTCTTTTCGTTAGGAGTGAAGGTTCATCATTACCGCGAGCGCTGGATGGCGCGGTGCCTGGAAATAAGAGGGGGAAGCAGCCTTGGTGCAACCGTAGCCGCTTCCCGGGGTGTGTCCTAGAAGTGAATTACTAAGTTAGACGCGGCTGATGGGATTTGGTTGCACGAAAAGCGAACGGAGCAAAAAAAGTTGGCTGCGTAAAAAAGACCGTATCCGGAAAAATATTCGCGGGATTCGTGGAACTAAAACCGCGGCAGAATCGAAGCGGCGAAAGGTCGACTAGGAGACTAATAGAATAGGTACTTACGCCACTTCTCATCCTTGTGGCCGATCAGGCGCATCAGTTGGCGCGAGGTGTGCAAGGTAAAAGGACGAGGCCGCCGCGCCAAGCGAAATCCAGCTTCCTCCGGGGTGCGGTCGCCTTTGCGGTTGTTGCAGCGATAGCAGCAGGCCACCAGGTTCTCCCAAGTGGAGCTGCCGCCACGCGAACGAGGCACCACATGGTCGAGCGTTAACTCCGACGCGGGCAAAGGTTTGCCGCAGAATTGGCAGGTGTTACGGTCGCGCAGCAAAATATTCTTGCGCGAGAGCGCCCGGCTCTGCTGGGGAATATGGCGGTAACTGAGCAGACGAATCACCGACGGAACGCGCAGCGCTTTTGAGGTGGAGTGAACTTCGTTGCTGGGGTGAGTTTCCTCAGCTTGGGCCACACCCTTGAGCATCAATACCAGGGCGCGGCGAACGGCAGTCACGTTGATGGGTTCGAAAGTCGCGTTTAGAACCAGTACCGGAGCTTGCATCAAGGAAGGGCGATTCGGGTGCGCCTTCAGCGGTTTCGCGACTGACTCTGGACGCAGTCCACTCCCAACGAGCTTGTGGCCGGTGCTCGGGCGCGGACGCAATCCGTGCTCGAAGCCTTCAGCCATATCCCTCTCTGCTGAAGCCTACCTTCATACCTCCTATCTTACTATGGCTGTCGCGCGCGCGTGTTAATTTTAGGCTACAACCGCAACCGCCCTGGCACGTGCAACATGTGACGCATTCCTGGTCAGGCGGCGGGGCGGTCTGGTCAAAATCGCCGTGCAGCGGAATGGCGCGGGCCCCGGTCAAGGCATAGACGCTCGCGGCACCCGCTGCGAAGAGCGCGCGGGAGCAGGCATCCGAGGTCGCCTCGGTGGTAAACACGTCGTCCACTAGCAAGAGCTCCGCGAACCATGCTTCCCAGCGGGACACCCCCTATGTATTTCAGCAGGATGATGGCCTGGCGCATCGACAGATTGTAGCTGGCGAAGATCCCCAGGCGGCAGAGCCGGCAGCGCAGTTCCCCGATTCTTGTGGATCCAGCGCCACGGCCGGAGCCCCGTCCGCCACGATCGCGGCTCCGGACACAACTTTAGCCGGCGCTGCAGCCACTTGCGGGCGGCCACAACGCGCGCACATCGGACCAGCCAGGGCTTGGAAGGCGTCGAAACAGTGTGCACCGGTCGGAAGCAGCCGTGGGTCGTCCAGCGGGCCACCGCAAATCCGGCAGGGCGCGGCGAAAAGGACACAGGCTAGTGCGTTGGGCATGAACGCCAGGTACGCGCGCCGCAACAACTAGGCGCCACGCAAAAACGCTACATCTCTCCGGCCGGCGAAGATATTCGTAGAACTACGCGAAACGCAAAATAATCGCCCGGCGAAAAATCGCGCTCCGCCAACCGTGGGTTGGTAATCGGCCGGATCAGGTATTTGCCGGGCACCCCTCGCGTAAAAGAATGCATCGAAGTCGCAAATGAGGCGCAGTCGGCTATGATGAGAAGTGCGGTGCAGCCTCCAGGCTAGTGGAGCGAATTTGATCCTTCGGGGCGGCGTGCCGCAAAGTGACGCTCGCACTCAGTCAGCTGCCACGATAGGCCCCGGCTCATCAGGTTCTTAGATTCTTCGAACGCAGTCGGAAGATGTTTCGGAAAGGGATGGTCAACGGTGGAGACTTCGCAAATCATTCGCGCGTGGGGCAAAATCCTTCGCGGTGAACATCCCGCCCTTTCCATAGAAATCACACGTGAATGTCCTCTGAGGTGTCCTGGTTGCTACGCGTACGACGACGCGCATCTGGGCGGAGGGGTGACCCTGCGAGAACTCAACGATCGTCGCGGGCAATCCTTGGTGGACGGAGTTTTGGAAGTGGTCGACCGCCTCAAGCCAATGCACTTGTCCATCGTCGGCGGCGATCCACTGGTTCGTTTTCGCGAGCTGGAGCTGCTGATCCCCGAGCTAATGGCGCGGCAAATCCACGTGCAGATTGTCACCAGCGCGTTTCGTTCGATGGGTCCGACGTGGGCAAGCTTGCCGCTGCTGCATGTCTCGGTATCGATCGACGGATTGCAACCGGAACACGACATCCGGCGTGCTCCGGCCACCTACGAGCGCATCCTGAAAAATATCGAGGGGCAACGGATCACCGTGCACTGCACGGTGACGGGTCAAATGATGAAGCGCCCCGGCTACCTGGAGGAATTCCTGCAATTCTGGACGCCGCGTCCAGAGATCAACAAAGTGTGGTTCAGCCTGTTTACGCCGCAGATCGGCGATGACCTGCCGGAAATGCTGGTGCCGGAGGAACGGGCAACGGCAATCGCAGAGATGCTGCGGTTGCGGCGGATATACTCGAAGCTGGACATGCCGGAGGTGCTGATCCGGGAATTTTCGTCGCCGCCACGAACGCCTGTCGATTGTATTTTTGCGCAGACCACCAAAACGTTGTCGGCAGACCTCAAGACCGAAATCACGCCCTGCCAATTTGGCGGCAACCCCGATTGCTCGTCCTGCGGATGCATGGCGTCGATGGGATTAGCGTCGGTGGGTGCACACAAACTTGGAGGGCTAATTCCGGTGGGCCTGATCTTCAAAGCGTCCATTAAGATTGGGCAGGCCCGCGCGAGAGGAAACGCCCGACATCAACCCCGGCCGGCGCCGCCGCCGTTGCAAATTCTCACTTAGGGCTTACCCGGCAATCGCAGCGCCGCGTTCGCTGGCCCTGAAAATTGCCTACCGTGAGTTGGCCTTCGCGTTGAACAAAGCAAAGGTAAAAAGATTGGTGCCCGAGGTCATCGAGACGTACTGCTTTCCGTCCACCTCGAAGGTCATCGGCGCGGTGTACGGGGTGCTGCCCATAAAAAAGTGCCACAGGTCCTTCCCGGTCTTGTTATCGAGCGCTACCAGATCTCCATCAGGGTCCGCGGTAAACACCAAACCTCCGGCGGTGGCCAACGTTCCGGCCCACATGTAAACCGGCCCGGGCAATGGGTATTGCCATCGAATCTCTCCGGTTCGAGCCTCGATCGCGCGCAGTGAGAAATCACCGGGAGCGTTACTCTCGGCCTTGCTGGCGGTTCCGTAGTAGCCCACGCCGGGCGGTTTTCCGTTCTGGCGCGAACTGAAGAATATTTCGCAACGCTCCAAGGTGACCACGTACAACAGACCGATACTGGGATCGATGGACGGCGCCCACCAATTGGTCGCGCCCTTCAGAGAAGGGCACACCCGGGTCCCGGTTGGCGACGGCTCCATGTTCGGAATCTCGATCGGCCGGCCCTGGGCGTCGATTCCCTTCGCCCAGTTTTGATCGTTTATGAATTGCTTGGCCAGCAGGAACTGTCCGTTGGTGCGGTCCAAAACATAGTAGAAGCCGTTGCGATTGGCCTGGATCAGCAATTTTCGGGGGTGACCTTGAAAATCCGCGTCGAGCAGGACGTTGGTTTCGTTGGCGTCCCAATCGTGGACATCGTGCGGGGTGAACTGGAAATACCATTTCAGCTTTCCGGTGTCCAGGTCCAGCGCCAGCACGCAATCCGAATACAGGTTATCTCCCGGACGCTCGCCTCCGTACAAATCCGGCCACGGATTTCCAGTGGACCAGTACAGCGTATTCAGTCCGGGATCGTAGGAGCCGGTGGTCCAGGTTGGCACCTCTCCCCAGTCCGCAGGAAAATTTCCCCAGGTCTTCCCGAGCGGCTCATTTTTCCCGGGAATAGTCCAGAAGCGCCAATCTTCCTGGCCGGTTTCCGCAGAAAGCGCGGCCACGAAACAGCGGAGTCCGGAGGAAGCGACGCCGACGATGATTTTGTCCTTCACCGCGAGCGGCGCCACGGTGCAAAAATAGCCCTTATCGAACGATGCGATTTCCCGATCCCAGATTACCGCGCCGTTCATCCGCTGCAGCGCCACCAGATGGCAATCGCTGGTTTCAAAATACACGCGGTCGCCGAGTATCGCAGCTCCCCGATTGCGCCGCAGATTCGGAACGCCGGAAGCCTCGTAGTGCCAAATCTCGCGTCCGCTAACCGGATCGAGCGCAAAAACTCCGTTGCTCTTGGTGGCATACATCACCCCGTTGTAAACCAGCGGAACCGTCTCCGGGCGGTCGGCATCGCCTTCCACGTGGCGCACCCACACCGGCACAAGATGCGACACGGTGTCGCGATTGATCTGGTCCAACGAACTGAATCGATGCGCGGTGTAATCTCCCAGGTAAGTGAGCCAATTCTCGCCGGGGCCTTTGACTAGGTCTTCGGGACGAACTTGCGCGGTGGCGATCAACGCACCCATTCCCGCAAGCAGAATTGCCACGAAAAACTTCGCCCTCACGTATTTCCTCCGGGACCTCGCCGCCATTTCCCTGCCGCTCATCCGTTCAGTCCTCTTCGGGCTGCCCCGGGGCTTTCGGCTTCGATACTCTGGGCGGGCGAACCGACTGGCGGCTCAGAAAGGCCAGCAGGTCTCGGATTTCCTCGGGCGACAAACGCTGGGCGTAGTCGTCCGGCATCCAGGATTTTTTCTCGAACTCGGCCTGTTTGATCGCATCGCCATGGAGCAAGTGCAGCTTGCCGTCCTTATCGAGAACTTCCACCGAATAATTGGAGGAGTGTTTGGCGATTCCCTCGACGGTGGTTCCGTCTGCGGTTTTCAAAATTACCGGACGATATCCAGCCAGCGGATCGCCGTATAGATCGCCATTGGTGCTGGCGCGCTGCTGCGTTCCTAATAAGGACTGGCGCAGTTGATCCAACCGCCGCGTGGCGCCGATGTCAGTGAGGTCCGGTCCGAGGAATCCACCGTCTCCGTGAATCATGTGGCAGCCGGAACACTCGGCCTTGCGAAAGAAAAGCGCGCGGCCGGCAGCTATATTGCCCGGGACATGAAGATTGATCGCGGGGGAGTTCAAGCTGCGGACGAAGGCCACTAGCTGGCGGATCTGCGGTTCTGGCAAAGGAAAAGAAGGCATGGCCGTGCCGGGGACGCCTTTGCGGATGACCCCAGCTAACTCCGCATCGGAGAGCTTGCGCACGTCGTTATTGGTGATGAGGTTTGGGCCCTGGCCTTCGCCTTGCCCACCTTCACCGCCCGATCCGTGGCAGTGGGCGCAAGTTTGAACGAACAGGGGCTGACCTGCCTGGATCAACTGCTCCTGCCCACCGCCCGAGGCTGGGCTCTTCGCCGGCGGCTTTTGTTGCGGCGGCCGAGCCCTGGCGCCGGAGGCCAGGAAGAAGGCCGCGGCGACTATTGGCGGTAAACCTTTTCTCCACACTCCCTGGGAGAGCATCATCGGATTCACCCCTGCAACTTAATCTGCCGCCGTGATCGCGGAGGGCAAACATTCGAACCTGTCGATCAAACCGCCCCTGAGGTGGGAAGTCAACATCCGTTTGCGCTGGGCAAAAATCAATCTGCGGCGTGGCCGGCCGGGACACCCACAGGGATTCCTATGCGACCCAATCGCTGTTCGATTACGGGCGATTGCGGAGCTCCCATTTTGTGATAGTTTCCAATCACTACAGGAAGTCGTGGCAGCCATCTCAACGCCCGGAGAGAACGGAAATGGACAAACCGGACCGAACGAAGGACCCTACGCGGCGCAATTTCCTCAAGGGCATGGCCGCCGCGCCCATCGCGAGTTTGGCCGGAAGTAAAGGTTTACTCGATACCGTAAGTCCAGTGCTGGCGGCAGCCAATCGGACTGCGCCGGTGCCGGTGTCGGCGAGCGGCAAGAAATTCGTGGCGCTGCAGATCGGGGCCCGCTCGTTTGTGGACGAGGGCGTGGAGAAATGCCTGGATACGCTGCAGGAAAAAGGCGGGGTCAACGTGCTGATGCCTACGGTCTTCACGTACGGACGCGGATTGGCGGGCCGTCAGATCCCCGGCCAACCCCTGCCTGATCACGGCGTCCCGGAATACGACGAGATTCACGGAGGCAGTTACACCAAAGTGCATCCGGAGTTCTACGCGAACTCGGTGATTAAGGATGTCCGTGCGCCGGAACTGGGAGATTTCGATATTCTAGCCGCGGTGATTCCGGCGGCGAAGAAGCGCGGGATGCAATCGTACGTGCTGTTCGAAGAGGCCTACAATCCGCGGCTGATCCCCAATTTCGAAAAAATCGCGGAAGTGGATATCAACGGCAAGACCGGGGACCAAACTTGCTTCAACAATCCCAACGCTCGGAATTTCCTGGCGGCGCTGGTGACCGACTGGTTCCAATCCAACGATCTCGACGGCTTGATGTGGGAATCGGAGCGGCAGGGACCGCTCAATAACACCATCGGCGCGCACTTCGGGCGCTTCAACGCCGACGGGTTCATCAACTGTTTCTGCCCGTATTGCCTGCGCAAGGCGGCCGATCAGGGCATCAACACGACGCGTGCCCGCGAAGCCTATACGGCGCTGCAACGGTGGGTGACCCAAACCTTCCATCAACCGCGGGCGAACGACGGGGCGTTTATGGGCTGGTGGCGCTTGTTCACGGAATATCCGGAACTGATGGCGTGGGAAAAATTCTGGTGCCGCAGCCAGGAAGAGGTTTACGCGCTGCTATATCACACGGTGAAAGAGATCAATCCGAAGGCCCAGGTGGGATGGCACATCATGCACCTAGTGACCATGAGTCCTTTTTACCGCGCCGAGCAGGACTACGGGCGATTTATGCAGTTCTCGGATTACCTCAAACCGTCGCCCTACAACAATTGCGCCGGGCCCCGGCTGGCGCGCTACATTCGCAACATTCAATCCACGGTATTTCGCGATTCCACGCCGGAAGAGGTGCTCGCGCAGCATTACGAGATCATGGGTCTGGAAGGCGAGCCCCGCTTGAGCGCGCTGCCCACCGCGGGCCTCTCAGCCGCATACGTGGCGGCGGAAACCCGGCGTGCCGTCGCCGACGTGCAGGGGAAAATTCCCATCCATCCGGGAATCGATATCGATATTCCCACCGCGCTGAACGAAAAACGCACCCAGCCGTCCGACGTAAAAGCCGCGGTGATCGCTTCGTACCAAGCAGGCGCACAGGGCGTGGTACTCTCTCGAAAATATGCGGAAATGAAGCTCACCAATTTGGCGGGCGCTGGCGAGGCGTTGCGCGAATTGGGAATCTCCTGAGAGATTCCGCAAGTACAATTCCCGGCTGGCGGAAAAGTACTCGCGTGCTTCAAAACTTCGGAGGCGCGTCGACGAAGCCTCTTGTTTCTCGACTCTAAGCACGGCACGGGACACCTATGAATCCTTGGCCTCAGCCGCTCTACCCTGTGGATGGTGTGGTGCTTTCGGCGAGCGTCGCCGCGATCCCCCTCGCGCTGGTGTTGATCCTGATGGGTTGGCTTCGCAAGCCGGGCTACGTCTCCGCAGCGGCAGGCTTGTTGAGTTCACTGCTCCTGGCCTGCGGGGTGTGGCATATGCCGGTGAATCTTGCGCTGTGGAGCGCGGCGTACGGCGCCACCTACGCTTTGTGGCCGATCATGTGGATCGTGTTCGCAGCTCTGTGGCTGTACAACCTTTCGGTCGATACCGGGAAGTTCGATTTGCTGCGCTGTTGGATGGAAAAGCATGCCTCCCGCGACATGCGAATTCAGGGTGTCATGGTGGCGTTTTGCTTCGGCGCGCTCTTGGAGGGCACCGCGGGATTTGGAGCGCCAGTCGCGGTGGCGGCATTCTTGCTAATGGCTCTTGGCTTCCGACCGCGGCGCGCGGTGGTGCTCTCGCTGATCGCCAATACCGCTCCGGTGGCTTTTGGCGCGCTGGGCATTCCGATCGTCGCGCTGGCCGGGGTTACCGGCCTGGACCAGATGAAATTATCGGCGATGGTCGGGCGGCAACTCCCGTTGATGTCGTTCTGTCTTCCCTGCTACCTGATCGTTTTTCTCGGCGGACGGAAAGGTTTGCGGGACGCCTGGCCTGCCGGGCTGGTGGCCGGTGGAAGTTTTGCCGCGGTGCAATTCGGCGTGGCGAACTACTGGGGGCCGTACGCGGTAGACGTGCTGGCGTCGCTCTGTTCCATCGCCGCGCTCACCATTTTTCTGCGCTTCTGGAAGCCGAATGAGGTCGTCCTCAATGTGGCGGTGTTCCCCGGCGATTATGCCTCTAAAGAGCTTTCGATGGCCGAATCGATGGCCGCGTGGACGCCGTGGCTGCTGCTCTCCGCGGTCATGGTGGTGTGGTCGTATTTCAAGCTATTTCAGAAATTTCACGTGGCGTTTGCGGTGCCGCACCTGGACCGCGCCGTTTTCATTACCCTCTACCAAAAACCTTACGCCGCAATTTTCGATTTTCAGCCGCTGGCCGCTGGCACTGCGGCGCTCACGGCGACGCTGATTACGGCGCTGGTCCTGCGCGCGACACCCAGGATGCTGGCGCGTTCGGGTTGGACCACGCTGCGGCAACTTCGATTGCCCGGGCTGACGGTGATGCTGATCGTTGCGTTGGCCTACTCCTACAACTATTCGGGAATGGCTTATACGCTGGGTGCGGCGCTGGCGGGGCTCGGCATTTTTTTCCCACTGGCTAGTGCGTTCTTGGGATGGATTGCCTGCTTCCTAAGCGGCAGCGACACCTCCGCCAATCTGCTGTTTGGCAACCTGCAAGTGGCTGCCGCGCACCGCTTGGGCGTAAATCCCATTTTGCTGGCGGCTACCAATTCGTCCGGCGCGGTGACTGGCAAGATGATTTCGCCGCAAAACATCGCGGTGGGCGTCACTACCGTTGGCCTGGTGGGTCAGGAAGGCGAAATACTGCGGGAGACCTTTTGGCACAGCCTGCTATTTGTGGCGTTTTTGGGCGCGTTGGCTTTCGCCCAAGCGCATTTCCTGCGATGGATGACGCCGTGACGCGGATTGCGGTGCCACTGGGCTGCGTCGATTCGGGCCGCTAGGCGTTCTCCGGTCCCAGCGCGAGGACGAAATATTTGGCGTGAGTATCCGCGGGATTTCGAATGCCATGCAGGTCGTTGGAGCCGGCAAACATCACCGAACCAGCGCCCGCCCGCGTGGTTTTTCCTTCGATCGTGAATTCCAGCGTTCCCTCGAGAATAAAAACCATTTCCTCATGGCGATGGTGGTGCGGCGGATGCGGCTCAGCGTGCGGCGCGAGGTCCGATTCGTGCAGGGAAATGTGGCATCCCTCGTAAATCGGCCCGTCCAGAATCCCGCGGAAAATCAGGCTGCCAACATCGCGCACCGGCATCTCATCGAAATTGTAAATTTGGGAGGGTAAAGTTTTGCGTTGGTCAGCGCCGGCTAGCCGTGAAGCTGCCAAGAGCAGAGGCAACGCTGCGAATATTTCGCGTCGAGACCAGTTCGTCATCAGGGGTCCTTTTCATTTTTTGCCCTTATGCCAAGCATTCATCGAAAAGGAAATGGGCGACCCGGCGCAGCGCCGCAAATTACTTCTGCGGTCCGAGTTCGACCACGAAATACTTGGCCGGAGTTTCGTCGGGGTTGCGGACGCCGTGCAAATCGCCCGAACCGATAAACGCCACCGATCCGCGCGTAATCCGCGAAGGAGTGCCGTTGATGGTGACCTCCAGCGCGCCGTCGATCATAAAAAACATCTCCTCGCCCGGATGGCGGTGGGGCGGATGCGGCGCGCTGTGGCCGGGCAGCCAGGATTCATGTACCGCGAAGCCACAATCGTCCACGGTGCGCCCCTTCAGTACTTCTCGGAAGTCGAGGCTGCCTGCGTGGCGCACGGGGAGGTCTTCAAAGACAAACACATCCGACGGTACACGCGCCCTTTCATCGGCTAGTAGGCTGCTACCGGCATCCACTCCCGCCAGCGGAAAACCAAAGTCCCTGCGCGACAATTTCATTCGATTTCTCCCTCCTCGTTGATATTTGAACCTTCCCATCGCGGCCGCGCTTTGTGACGAGTAGGGAGGCCAGCGCGTCGACACGCTTCCTCATCCTGCACGATCGCCGCGGCTTTGCTGTTCACCCCTGAGCATCAGGGGACGGCTGGTTCTTTTCAGTTGCTTCATGAAATCAGCAGGCCTCCGGCGGAAAAGTCGTCAGGTATTGAATGTCGTGCAAGATTCAGCATGGTCGCTCCTACTTTTTTTGCCACGGATCGTAGGTGCCAACGCTCCAGATGTGTCCTTCGGGATCGCGGCAGGTAAAGCCGCGGCCGCCGTACTCTTCGTCTTTGATCTCTCGGAGGATCTCGGTGCCGGCCGATTTTGCTCGGGCGTGCACTTCGTCCGCGTGGGGGATTAGCCGATATGCGCTGCGGGTTTCGGCGCTTCCGATTTCATCCGGGTGATTCACCAGGGGATTTCGTTTCACTGAGCCGAGCATCACCATGCCGCCGCCTAGGGTTAGCTCGGCGTGCATGATCGTTCCATCTGGTGCGGGATAGACCGCGTGCTTGGTGAAGCCGAGGACGCTGCACAACCACTCGATCGCGGCGGGGGCGTCGCGATATGCCTGCCCGATTATTACTGTGCTGCGCGGGGTGGTTTGGTCGTTCATTGTTGATACCTCGGAGCGGATAGCTTCTCAAAAAATATTCCGCGAGGCAATGAGCAGGGTGGTGGTTGCGGACGAGGCGCGGTGGACTACGCGGATGCGCCGGCGCCATTTTACGTTCAGGGAGATTCGCGTTAGGAAAATTTCGGCGGCTAGCCGGGCGACGATGGCCACACGCCGTCTTCGTGCCGTTCGGCGATGCCAGCGCCTGCCACCTCGGCGAGGTCCTCTTCGAGATTGTTCCACGGATCCATAGCCGCCAAATTCGGCGCTCGACCAACGGAGAATGAAACCGAGGGCTGGTGACTATTGCAACAGCAGGCCGGTAACGCGAATTGAGGGATATTCGTGGTTCCAGTCGGATGGAACCGCCTCCAGGGTAACCGAAAAATCGCGGTGATCGCCACCCAGCAGCGGCTCCGCGCCAGGGCCTAGCAGCTTGCGCGTTTCACGCAAGCCCACCTGGCTCATCGAGTTTCTGAACTCAATTGTTACTTCCACTTCTTTCACAGTGTCCGCGCCGTCGTCGGAAACGACGCCGTTCACGTAGGTAAAATTCTGATTCAACATGTTGGTGGCTTCCGAAAGGGCGATATCGTGAAAGTGAATGTGCTCGGCGGCTTTCTGCTCCGCGGGACCAAATGGCAAATGCACGTCGGCCACCGCCTTGCCACCGCCCGCAGAGGAATGACGCACCATCCAAACCAAGGCAACACCGAGCAGCGCGACTAGCACCAGCCCGATCAGAAATGCCGACATGCGGCTCGGGGATTCATTGCCCATCGGTTCGGTGTTGTCCATCTTCGATCCTTACCGGGGTCCCTGAAATTCTCAGCGGCCCAATCCCAGGCGGGTCACCAGCGGCCCCGGGAGGCCGGCATCGATCATGCGATTCTGCACCGGGCGCACTTCGTACGGCACGCGCCAAAATTCGACAGTTTTCGCGCCGAGATCGGCGATAGCGAAACCGGCGCGGGGATCTCCATCGCGCGGCTGGCCCACGGAACCGGGATTCAGCAGATAGGTCGCGGCAGGCTCGATAGTTAGGGTAGCGATTTTCTGATCCACCGCCGGACGCACGGCCACCGCCTCCACCTGATTGGTGCTCTCGCGCAGAATAAATCCGCCTTGAATATGGGTGTGGCCGAAGAAGGTCAACGGTGTGGTTGCCTCGATCAGGCTATCGAGCGCTTGCGGCGCCGCAAAAATGTATTCGTCCTCGTCCAACATCGCGCCGTGCACCAGGGTCACGCCTTCCACCTGCAGCGGGCCCGCCGGCAACTTCTCGAGATATTCGCGATTGTCCGGAGACAATTTCTCGCGCGTCCACATGGCCGCTTCGCGGGCCATCGGATTGAAATCTTCGGCGCTTTCAAGCCCCGAACCCGTCTTGTCGTGGTTGCCGCGGATGGTTACCGCGTTCAGGCCGCGAATGCAGTCGATTACTTCGTTGGGATCGGGGCCATAGCCCACTACATCTCCCAAACATGCCATGCTATTCCACTCGCCGGAGCTGGAGGCGAGCACCGCTTCCAGCGCGGTGAGGTTGGCGTGAATGTCACTGAGGATCAAAAGCCGCATGGCAAGCCGCTCCCGGCAGGCGGCGAATTATAAACGACCCGAGCGTCAATTGCATCCGTTCTAAAACGCACGCCCTGAACTTTCTGTGCGTCCTCGGTGACGCCACTTCCTGCGCCGCTAGGCCTTTGCCGGCTGCGGACACCCGCTATCGTATCCACATGCAGTCTCCAAAGCTATAGAAGCGATAGCCGGATTCGACGGCGTGGCGATAGGCACCGAGTACCGGGTCGCGGCCGGCAAAACCGGACACCAGGGCCAACAGCGACGATTTGGGCAGATGGAAGTTGGTTAGGAGTTGGCTCACCACGCGGAACGGTTTGCCGGGATACAAGAATATTTCGGCGTCCGCTCGCCCCGCGCGGACTTCGCCGCCACGGCTTGCGGCGTCCTCGAGCGCCCGGACCACGGTGGTCCCCACCGCCAGAATCGGACGGTTATTCTCGCGGGCCATAGCGATCGCCAGTGCGGCGGGCTCGCTGATTTCGTACGCCTCACGATGGATGTGGTGCTGCTCGAGGGTCTCGGTGCGTACCGGCTCGAAGGTTCCCAAACCGACCTCGAGAGTGATTGCTACGATGTTGATGCCGCGGGCGCGAATCTGGTCGAGAACCGGAACACTGAAATGGAGTCCGGCGGTGGGCGCAGCGACCGCGCGCGCTTCCGCTTGCTGGGCGTAGACGGTCTGATAGCGCTCGCGGTCGGACGGCTCATCGGGACGCCGAATGTAGGGAGGCAGTGGCACGTGGCCCAGGCGGCGAACCTCGCTTTCGAATTGCGCGGCCGGAGAAAATCGCAGCCGCCGCAACCCGAACTCGCCTCGCCATTCCACTTTCGCTTGCAACTCTCCGTCGCCGAAAATAATCGTCTCGCCCACCGGCACCTTGCGTCCGGGACGGACCAGCGCTTCCCAGAATGCCGGTTCGAGCGGCCGGACCAGCAGCACTTCGATCCGCGAACTCAGGAACTCGCCTCGCGGTTCGGCGGTGACGTCGGTGTAATGCTCGGCGTGCAGACCTGCGCGACGCCCAAAGAGCCGCGCCGGTAACACTCGGGCATTGTTCACCACCATCAACTCGTCGCCGCGCAGCAACGCCGGGAGCTCGCGGAATTGGTGGTCTTGCCAGGCGCCGCTGAAGCGGTCCAGCAGCAGCATGCGCGATGCCTCGCGCTCCGCGAGAGGCGCCTGCGCGATTTGCGCGGGCGGTAGATCGAAGTCGAAATCTGTGATCTTCATGGCTTAGCGGTTGGTCTCTTTCCGAATGCCTCGCTCTAACCCCGATCATTCTAAGCGGTGGCTGCGCTCGCGGAGCGGAAATGATCTAAAATCGACTTGCACCCGAATCGAAACTTGCAGGCGAGATCCCGAGTCGGCGTGCGTCATTGTCACGCGATTAGGAAAGGTACTCTAAATGGGCGTAGTTGCTGTGCCCAACGCGGTAGTCAATCAGCGCGGCGCCGAGCGGCAGCGCTTCGGCCATCCCTGGATTTATCGCAGCGACGTGATCCGGGTGCAAAGCGATCCGGGTGCGATCGTTCGCGTCACCGATGAGCGCGGACGATTTCTGGGCAGCGCATTTTATAGCGACCGCTCCCAAATTACGCTGCGTTTTGTCTCCCGCGAGGATGTTCCCATCGACCGCGCCTTCTTTACCGAGCGGCTGCGCGCCGCGGCGGGCTATCGCCAGCAAGTGGTCAGCGACACGGATTGCTTCCGGCTGTGCTACGGCGAATCCGATCAAATCCCCGCGCTGGTGGTGGACCGCTACGGCGACTACCTCTCGATCCAAACGCTGAGCCAGACTGCCGACCGCCAGAAGCCGTTGCTGGTGGAAATCCTGCAGGAACTCTTCGCACCCAAGGGGATCATCGAGCGCAACGATCCGCGGGTGCGTTTGTTGGAGGGCCTGGAACAGAAGGTTTCGGTGCTGGCTGGCTCCGTGCCTGAAAAAATCATCGCCCATCAGAACGGCGTTCAGTTTCAGTACGACCTGTTTCACGGACAGAAGACCGGATCGTTCCTGGACCAGCGCGAAAACCATCGTGCGGCCCGCCGGTTCGCTTCGGGCGAAGTGCTCGATTGCTGCTGCTTTGGAGGCGGC
>CAVRXT010000011.1:0-448549 GCA_963725285.1 uncultured Acidobacteriota bacterium
TCCGAAAAATCTGGCATTCCTCATTCCGGAAATTCTGGCACGCCCGGCGATAGCCGGAAGCGCTAGAACTCTCTCTGTGCCCCCGGCCGGTAGGCCGGTCGGGCGGAGGGAGGAGGATGTTAGGAATGCTAAAGCGACACGAAGTCGAGATTCTGTTGAAGGCGGGTCATTCCAGGCCGAAGTGGCCCGTTTAGCGGGAGTTTCCCTACGCTCGGTCAACCGCATTGCGGAAGAAGCCCCCGTCGTTCATGTCGATGACGCTGCGGAACGAGAGAAGCGGCAGATCGGCAGACCCAGCAAGGTAGAGAGTTTCCGGAAATTCATCGTCGAGATCCTGGAAGAAACTCCGGATCTGCCCTCTCTGGAAATCCTGCGACGGGTTCGAGAGGCAGGTTACCCGGGAGGCAAAACGGCGCTGTATGCCTTGGTGAGCTCCCTGCGCCCCAAAGGAATCAAACCGCTGGTCCGCTTCGAAGGCCTTCCGGGGGAAGTTCAGTCAGCATGACTTTGGACAAGTCGACGTCGAGTTCTTGGGCGGAGCGATTCGTCGCATGCACTTCTTTGCCTCTCGACTGAAGTACTCCCGATACATCTGCGTCAGTGTGGTGAAGGATCAGACCGTAGAGAGCTTGGTCCGTGATCTCGCGGAGCATCTGCACCACTGGGGTGGCGTTCCGCTGCTATGCGTGTTCGACCGGCCCAGACCCGTAGCCTTGAAGTGGCAGAGGAATGGTGAGGTGACGGAATGGAATCCGGTCTTCGCATACGCCATGCTGAGATGGGCATCGGGGTGGAGTTGTGCTGGCCGTATCGGCCCCAGGAAAAAGGAACCGTCGAGAACCTGGTAGGCTTCGTGAAATCTTCTTTTTTCAAAGTAAGACGCTTTCAAGATGAAGAAGATCTCCAGCAGCAACTGACCGCCTGGCATCGCGAAGTGAATCAGGAGCGTCCGTGCCGAGCCACGGGAGTGTTCCGGCAGTACGTCTGATCGAGGAGCGTACGTCGCGGCTTCGTCCCCTGAAAGTGCGACCCGGAAGATCTGGCTCTGCGGATTCCTGTCTATGTCGGCCCTACGGGAACCGTTTTGCACGATGGACATCCGTATCGATGCCTCCGGAAGCGATCAGCATGCCAGCGACGTTGTATCTGTACGCCGATCGGGTGCGCATCGCAGCAGGACGATACGAAGCGATCCATCCGCGGAAATTCACTCCCCACGAGGGTTCTACACTGTCTGCCCATCGCGCCGCGATGGTGGCCGCCTGTCGGGCAAGCGAGGCAAGCGCTATCTGAAACGTCAGCAGCTGTTGGATGGGAGAGCCTGTTTTCCTTTACCTCACAGAGATCGTCCACCGTCGCCCCCGGCAGTGGTACGACGACGTCGATCGACTTCACGACCTTCTGCAGAGCCACGGTCCGGAAGCTCTCCGCCGAGCGATGGAGGAAGGAATTAAAGAACAGGTGTTCAGCGCCGCTTCTGTCGAGCGCTTCTTGCAGCACTCAATCATCTTTCAGGAGGTGATCTCATGAAGAAAAGAATACGGACTTTCGATCCGCCCGATCAACCGATGGCCACCAGGAATGACTCCCACAATCCGAAGAGTCTGGAACTCTCCGAGGGTCAGTTCGAGGCGCACTTCCGGCGCCTCAACCTGGCACACATGCGCCGGATCTACCGGGAGGTGGCCGTTCGGGCGGAGAAGGAAAGTTGGTCGTATCGGGACTTCCTGGCTCTGCTGCTGGCCGAAGAAGTGGCACGACGGAAGCAAACGCGGCTGCAGCGCTGCACTCGCAGTGCTCATTTTCCTTTCTTCAAGACCATTGAGGAGTTCGACTTCACCTTGCAACCCACTCTCCGGGAATCGGTGATCGGCTCCTACCTCGGGCTGGATTTCGTCACCGAGGGGCGGTCTCTGATCCTTCACGGCAAGACCGGTCGTGGCAAGACTCATCTGGCAGTGGCCATCGGATACCGCGCCATTCAAAATGGCTTCGAGACACTCTTCACGACGGCCGCGGAGCTCATCGAAGATCTTTCCAATGCCAGCAGGAAGGGACACCTCCAGGAGTCTCTGGAAACCTACACCCACCCACATATCCTGGTGATCGACGAAGTCGGCTATCTGACGTATGGACCCGATGCCGCCAACGTCTTGTTCCACGTGGTGAACGATCGGCATCTGAGAAAGCGACCGATGATCTTCACAACGAACAAGCCGCTGACGGAATGGGGGAAGGTACTACACGACGAAGATATGGCGGCAGCTATCCTGGATCGAGTCCTCGAACGCGGACGCTTCATCCACCTCGACGGACCCTCCGGGAGGACGCGTCATCTCAACCTCGAAGAGGTCTTGCCGGCAGCTACAGACCGTGCCAGACTTTCCGGAATTGGCGTGCCAGAATTTCCGGAACCCACAAAGACCATTGATCGAGATGAAGCACTGTCACGAAAACGTAACGCAAGTTACGGAAAACAGCGGCAAAAATGACGACAATCAGGGAAAACGAAGGAGAAAATGGTTTGCATAGAGTTGCCCCAACTTGCTGAATTCACTCGATTAGCCACTCCTCTGGCAAGATTTGGCAAAGCTAGGTTGAGCGGCTTCTAAGCAGACGGTCTGGCGTTCCGATCAATCCAAGCACGTCAGCACGCATTTTGCGAAGGCGCAATGATATTTCCTCATCGGCGATGAAGGCTCACGAATCCGGTTGTCACCCGTGCCGCTGAAGACTAACGCACCAGAACCGGATCAATGGGCTTATCTGCCCCCTTTTGCCCCCTCGCGAATTTGTTAAATCCCGACCAATCAGGAAGATGGTTGGTAGGGGCGGTGGGGATCGAACCCACGACCTTTGGCTTAAAAGGCCACTGCTCTACCACTGAGCTACGCCCCTAAATTGGTCCAGCTATCTTACACTACAAACGTGGCGAAAATTGGATGGGGGGTGTGCCCACATCTGCGCCGATTTGTGGGGCGCGGAGAAGGCTGCCATGTCAAATGCTTTCGTCAAAAGTCGTTGGGCCCTACGAATTTGCTCCAAATTAGATCGGATGGGACATCGTATTCTCGCCAGTTGCTGATCAATCCGTTCGAGAATTTGAGGACGACTACTCCGTTGGTCTGTAGATGATATTGATAGGTGAACTCAGCCATGCCCACTTGCTGGCTGGGGTCGAAGACCAGGTGATGCCATTCGACTTTCATCGGCATCGCGAGTCCTTTCGCTCCACCGAAATGCTGATAGAGATTTTCTCGGCCTTGATGGCCACGCGCCGGAGGAGATGAGTAGATTGCGTTTTCGGTGAAGCAGTCGGCTGCTGTCCGAGCGTTGCCTTCACTCCAGGCATCCTGGATGGTGTGCATCACCGAGGTGAATTCGTCGGGAGAAAGATGGTCGCGGGTGCGGCACGCTCTCGCGGTGGATTGGGTTTGCGCGGTGGTATTGGGTGCGTTGGGGGTAGTGGGCAGCGCCTTCGGCTGCGCTGAGGACGATTGAAAAGCGAGGGCAATGGATAGGGCCGATAGGGCCAACCGGATGCGCATCGATTTGTCGCTCCTTTCGGTGCTTGCTACCTTCGTAGCCACGCCAAACTGCAGATTCGATTAAGGTTACGGTGTGGTGTCTAGCAGCTCTGGTACTCTCAGTATTTTATTCTTGACTTGTCGCTGGCGCCAGCGCAAGCTCGCTCTCCGCGTCAGCTACACCGCGTGTATTTAACCAAATTTGACGCGCTCTTACTCCAATAAGTTGGGCCCCCGAACTCGATCGTTTCGTGAATGAGTGTGTGCGGCATGAAGAAAGACGCAATCCCCAAAGTAGGCCTCCCGACACCCCCGACCACGGCGGGTTTGATTCTGTTGGATTCGCGCATGAATCCGATGGTGGTGAACAGCGTCGCCGCCGAGGTCCTTAGCTACCCTAACAAACCAGGCGCGAAGCGAATGAACGAATTCGTGCTGGGAAAGATCCGAACCACTTTGCTGGCAGGAACCGGCACCGACGATTCATCTTTCGTTTCGCAATTCCGGTCGGGGAGACGGCTCTATTCCTGCCGCACGTTTCGTGTGGAAACCCACGCCAACGGCGCCCACACCAACGGATACCAGCCAACCGCAATTGCGGTAATCATCGAGCGCGGCGCGGCCGATTCATTTTCAGCAGCGCGCGTAGCGGAAAAGTATCACCTCACCACTCGGGAACAGCAGGTGCTGCTCTACCTGCTGGAAGGACTCACCAGTAAACAGATTGCCGAGCGGATGAGCATAAGCACCAACACGGTGAAGGCGTTTTTGCGGCTGATCATGATCAAAATGGATGTTTCCACGCGTTCTGGTATCGTTGGAAAAGCGGTCACCATCAACTAGCGATTTCGGCGGCGTTTTACTCCTCCTGCACCATCCGGACGCATTAACCCATTCGAAGAATTGACGCCTCCCCGGGCGGCATGCAGTATGCTCCGCCGGAGAGATCGTCATTCAAGAGAGAAGACATTCCCCGCGCTTCCCCGCCGATTTTGAAATGCACGGAAGTCTGCTCGCGCAAGTGGACCTGAGGCAGAAACGGAAACTCTCGCTGCGCGGAGAAATCGAAAACATCGCGCGTGGTGGGATCTGTATTTTGAGCGACCAACCCGTTCCCGCCAATTCTCTGGTGCGCTGCGAACTCATGTTGGCCGGATCGGCAGTGGGAATTCCAACGCTGCTGCGGGTGCGCTGGTTTGAGAAAGCCATTGATAAGAGCGGCTTTCGACTCGGTTTGCAATTCCTGCTCTGAATCAAATGACTAGCCCAAAAGCATTAGACCTTCCGCGCTAACACCGTTGGCTACACCCATCTGGGTAGTTGCTTCCGTCGGAAAACCATTTATAACCGTAACCACGAAAGCCCAAGTAGTTTAGCCAGAATCAGGTGGCTCGCGGAAGTGTGGATGCCGGTTCAATCGGTGTCCGGCCGACGAGGTATCGGCGACAAGTCTGCTGTGCCGGCGAACGCTTGAGGCCCAGGAGGATTAAACACTATGAGTGTTACGAAGAAACGGATGACGGTTGGATCTATGGCCTTTCGGGCGATGGTCTTCACCGCGGTCGCCGTCGCTTTGCTCGTTTGTTCAGGATCAGCTTGGGCCCAGACGACCGACGTATTGAAGGTGACCTATTTCGACAACAACGGGACGGCCGGCGCTCCGACGGCGTATATCCACGTGCTCGATCCCGGGAATGGTGCGCTTTGTGCCGACGTATACGTTTGGCGCGCGGATCAGGAATTGACTGAATGTTGCGCTTGCCCGATTACCCCCAACGGAATGTTTTCGTTTACCGTGGCCGCCGCGACTGCCAACCCCGGCGATGGTGGCATCACTCCGGTGTCCGGCTCGATCGATATTATCGCGGACAGCACGGCTAGCTGCACCGACGCCGCCGCTGAAACTCCCACACCAACTCCCGATCTGCGTGCATGGGCGACCCATGTGAACACCGACAGCATTGGGCCCACCACCGAGAACGCATTCGACGTCACCGAGACGCCGCTTTTGGATGCGCCGCTGAGTGCGGGCGAACTGAGCGAAGCTGCCTCCCGTTGCACTTTCCTGCAGACCAACAGCAGTGGAACCGGCCGGTGCGACGCTATTTGCGCCTCGACCGTCACCCCAGCTGTGAAGAAAGTGGTGAAGAAGTAAGCGGACCAATTCTCAGTACGGTTCCGCACAACCAGGGATGGACTGGCTCCGAAACTTCAAAACCGGGCCGAGCACGATGAAGTGGTAGACCCGATCTCCGCACGACCAGGCTGTGGCCGGCCGGACGGAGTGTCTTCGGCGCAGGCCCGAAAAGAAAGGCGATCACCACGCGATCTTCGCGGTGGCGCAGGAGGAATTTCTTCATGACAGCACCAAAACGTCTCGCTTGTTTAGTGTTTCTGATGGTGGCGGAGCTCTCGCTAGCGAGCTGCACGAACATGCATTCCCCAGCAACTAGCGAGTCTACTCCCGCCGGCGACTTCACTCTCGCAGCAAGCCCAGCGGCTATTTCGTTGCCGCAGGGTGGTAGTTCCCCACTCAGCGTCAGCGTGGCGGCGGTCAACGGGTTGAGCGGAAACGTCAGTGTGGCGATCAGTGGGCTGCCAGCCGGAATCAGCGTATCGCCCAAGTCTCCCTTCTCCGTGGGGGTTGGGTCTAGCGTTTCCGTTACATTGTCGGCAGCTACCTCCGCGTCTCTTGGCCCGGTCACGTTGAACCTACAGGGATCACAGGGGTCGTTGAGTCACGCGGCAACAGAGGCCTTGACGGTGTCGCCGATGCCGAATTTCTCCATCGCCATTCAGCCCGGTTCGGTGGGTCTAACTCAAGGCGGCACCAGCCAGCCGATTTTCGTAGCGGTGACGCCCCTGAACGCGTTCTCTGGCAATGTGGCCGTATCCCTTGTCGGCCTCCCGCCAGGGGTTGCTGCGTCGACGGGAAGCAGTTTCAGCGTTCCCGCTGGCGGATCGCGAAGCATAACGTTCACCGCAGCCAGTTCGGCCGCTCCCGGCACGGTGAGCGTGATGCTGCAAGCCGCCAGCGGCTCGCTCAATCACTCTGCCGCCGCGACCCTTCAGGTCCAGGCGGCGGTTGCGCCAGACTTCAGCCTGGCGGTTTTGCCTGGTTTGGTGGCGGTCACGCAAGGCAAGGATAGTCGCCCGGTCAGCGTTGCGGTCACCGGAATTAATGGATTCTCGAGTGACGTAAGCGTTGCCCTCAGCGGACTTCCTCCAGGGGTAACCGCTTCAGCGTCGAGCTTGACGGTCCCGGCCGGTTCTAGCGTGCCGATCACCTTCTTCGTTCCGGCCAACGCCCCGGCCGGCTCGGCCACGTTGACCTTCACCGGAACGGCCGACTCGATCACCCACTCGGCGAACGTGACCATGCAGACTTCGACCGATCCGGTGTTCTCGATCACCTATTTCGATACCACGATCACAACCCCCGTCCCGGACGAAACCATTCGCATCGTGAATCCGGGAATCCAGAGCACGCCTTCCTCAACTCCTGACCTTTGCGCCAACATATATGTATTTGACGCGACCCAAGAGCTCGAGGAGTGCTGCAGCTGCGACATTTCCGCCAACGGAAGCTTGACCCTCTCCGTCACCACTGACTTGACCAGCAATCCGGACAACGGTATTCCGATCACCTCCGGCACTATCGCGGTAATACCCGGAACCGGTGGCTGCGATCCCACCAACCCGACCCCGGCTCCTGATCTCGCCGTCTGGGGCACCCATCTGGCTCCGGGCATTAACCGATCAGGCGCGGTGAATGCCGCGGTGGTGGAAACGAGGGCGGAGGATCTCACCCTGAGTGGCGGCGAAGAAACCGAGCTCGTGTCCCTTTGCTCGATGATTCTTGCCAACGACAGCGGATTCGGCATCTGCAGCTGCGAAGACGAAGAAGTGAGTGATGGCGCGAGGGCTGTGGCTCGGAGATAAAGCGGTAGGTCGTTGCATTTAAACAACTCGGTTTGCCTCCCGGGCGCGGGCACTTAGCCGCTGCCCGGGAGCAACCGTCTTACGGAGAATCAAGTGAAAATGTCACGAGTGTTGGTAGGGCTGCTGAGTGTCGCCGCGTTCGCTGGCTGTTCGGTTTGTGCGGGCCAGGAAGCCAAAGATAAAGACGTGGTCGCGGTCATTAACAACGTTCCCATCACCCAGACCGACCTCGAGCAGCACCAGGCGGCGAAGCTTCTGAAAGCGCGGGATCAGTATTTCGTTGCGGAGCGCGACGCGCTCAACCAACTGATCGACGATAACCTATTGGAAGCGCAGGCGCGCAAGGAGAACCTGAGCGTCGAGGAATTGCTGGAGCGCCACGTCAACAGCCAGGTGAAGGATCCCACCGAGGATCAGCTACAGGTTTACTACGAAGGGTTGCAAACCGAGACGCCGTATGCGGATGCCCGCCCCAAGATTGTGGACACTATCCACAAGCTGCGAGCGGACCGCGCGCGAGCGGAATACGTGAAATCGCTGCGCGGCACAGCGAACGTTCAATTCATGCTGATGCCGCCCACCGCGGACGTCGCCTTGGGAGACGCGCCGGCGCGCGGTCCTCGCGATGCCAGCGTGACCATCATCGAGTTCGCGGACTATGAATGCCCGTATTGCCAAAAAATTCATCCCGAGTTGAAGCAGCTTGAGCAGGAATTTCACGGGCAAGTGGTGTTCGCTTTTAAGGACTATCCGCTCTCGATGCACAAGCACGCCGAAAAAGCCGCGGAAGCCGCACGCTGCGCCGGACGTCAGGGGAAATTCTGGGAATATCACGACGCTCTATTTGAAGGGAAGAATGGGCTGGACGTCAGCGTGTTGAAAGTGGACGCGCGAACGGTTGGCCTAGATGGCGCGGCTTTTGACGCCTGCATCGACTCAGGTGCGGAGGCGAAAGGCATCAAACAGGATATCGAGGAAGGCAGCCACTTGGGACTCACCGGCACTCCGACCATTTTCGTAAACAAACACCTCTTCAGCGGATCGACCAGCTACTCCGTTCTCCACGACATGGTGGTGGAACAGCTGGCCTTGGCTCCCGCACGCCCGAAGGTTGCTAGCGATACCGCTCCCGCCGCGCCGGTTAAAACCAAGACCGTTGCGCTGCAGAGCGCCCAGTTTCCGTCATTCGTACGCGAGCCCCGAGAAGCCGCTGCGAGCAGCGGCAACGGCTCAGCAGCAACACAGGCGGCACCCTGATCCGCGATTTCCCAGCTCAGTTGAAAACCAGGGGCCTGCTTCCGCACACCAATTGCGCAAGCATTCGGCGCGCGCGTGTGTCCGAAACTCGTCCGGCGACGCCGGCTCGCCGGCGCGACACAAATCTCGCGGACTTCCGATAGCTACGGCGGGGACGTGGACTCGGGCGTGGTTCAATCCGCCGCGGACGCTTGCTTCAGAGATGGAGCGCGATGGGTGCGCTTGCGCTTCCATTCGTAGTCTTTGCGCAACAGCGCCTGATGTTTCTTCAGCTGAACCTCCATGTCGGCGAAAGACTGTCGGACGCACAGGATGGCTTTGGAGCCGTGGGCGTTGGCGTGAATGGTGCCGGTGGGTAGGGTGAGATTGAGCGAGAAAAGGAAGCCCGCTTTTCCTGAATGTTTTTCGAATAATCCGTGCAGTTGAACCAGGTCTGCTTCGTAGTGGACCAGCAATTTCTGCAGCTTGCCGATATGATGCGTCGCTATTGTGTCGAATTCATTGCGGAATTCTTCCTGCAGGTTGCTGAATGCTATTTTCATGGTAGCACCTGAAGTAAGGGATTGGAGAACGGGTTGCCAGTGGAAGGGTCATGCTTGGTACCCAACAACAGTCTAGCAAGGTGGCACCAGGGTAGCAACGATCACCGTGCCGGATTTTCTATGCTGCATATCACGCCCGCAAGGCCCGCGCATTGACAGCTTCTAAAAATCCGTCATAGGCTTTGGGGCGCGAAACCATGACCCAGCGCGGCCCGGCCTTTCTGAGGCGGCTCAGCCTCCCCTGGGCGTGGGGCGCGCGCGTCTGCGCAGCGAGAGGCGCTCCGAATGGCCAAGACACCTCGAAAAACGAAGACCACTCCCGGGCGCGTGCTGGTCGGGCCGGCTGGATGGGCCTACACGGATTGGTCCGGGATCGTCTACCCCGCGCCGCGTCCCAAAGGCTTTCATCAAGCGACTTATCTCGCTGAATATTTCGACACTATCGAGATCAATACTTCCTTCTATCATCCGATGAAGCCGGAAAACGCGCAGCAGTGGATCGAGCGCGTCGCCGCGAACCCGCGATTTCTTTTCACCGCCAAACTCTGGCAGAAATTTACCCATGAAGATCGCACCGGTCCGGAAGACGAGAAAACCGTGCGGCAAGGTTTCGACATTCTGTGCGACGCCAATAAGCTGGGCGCCGTGTTGCTGCAATTCCCTTTCTCTTTTCACAACACCCCGGAAAATCTAGCGCGGCTCGAATCGCTCCTAAAGATGTTCCACGAATACCCGCTGGCAGTGGAGGTGCGCCACGCGAGTTGGGCCAACAAGTGGTTTTACGAATTGCTGCACCAGCGCGGCGCTGGATTCTGCAACATCGATCAGCCGGTGATCGGACGGTCGGTAAAACCGTCGCAGGAAAGCACCTCGTCCGCGGTGGGATATTTCCGCCTACACGGCAGGCGCTACGATACCTGGTTCAGCGACGATCCGGCCGTGCCGCCTTCGGAGCGCTATAACTATCTCTACTCGCGTGAGGAGCTCGAGCCGTGGAGCGCGCGAGTCGAGGCGGTGGCGGAACAAACGCGCGACACATTCGTCATCACCAACAATCACTACCAAGGGAAGGGCGTGGTCAACGCGCTGCAGCTCGTCGCGTTGTTGAGCGGCCAGAAAGTGAAGGTGCCGGAGCCGCTACGGCATCATTATCCAGAACTGGAATCGATCGCCGATCAGCCCGCGAGCGAGCCGATGTTGTTCCCGATTTCTCCAAAGTAGGCCAACTCAAAGACGTAGAGAACCACGGGAGTGGCGGCGTCACTACTGGGCGTTGAGGCGAGCGATGGTTCTGCCGAGTGCATTCCGCGCTGCGGGGCGCCCGGGGAAAGCGTCGCGGGAAATGGGCGCGCTGGAAATCGCTCCGCTCTTGCGCGCGGACCCGGTGCGACGCCGACCGGGCATCGGCGTTACGCCAGGCCAAGTCAAAAACGTAGAGAATTCAGGTGTGCAATCGACACCTGAGGGCACCCACTTCGCTTCGCTCCGCACCCCGTCCCGCGGCAAAATAGGCCGGAGTGCCTCGATTAGGACTCGCTAGCGAGTCTATTTTCTCGGAGATGCTATTTCTAATCGGGAGATACAATTCAATTCGCCCAGCTTGAATTTGCGGCTCGCCATTCGATTTTCGGTTCGGCCAGAGAATTGGGGAACGTAGCCACTCGTTTTCGGGCCTCGCAATTAGGCTAGCCAATCGCGACGCGCAGAAATATCCGGTTGATTGCGGATGGATGGCCCAGAAAAACTGAAGGCACGTGGGAATTACTTTTTGAAGAGGTCTTCGAAGGCCTTGCGAGCGCTGTCTGGCCGTGAGGGGCTAGCCGCGGCCATAACCGGAGCGACATTCGAGTAGGACACCGGGGAAGTATCTTTCTCGACAGTCATACGAAATTCAAAAAACGGGCACGCGTTGCGCGCATCCTTTTTCGGAATCCGTTCCGGAATATCCTGGGTGCATTCGAATTGCGCGCCGGTATCGAAATTCGCGCATTGCTTGCAGGAGTGCAACTCCAACTGGCACTTGGGGCACTGCCCGAGGACGTCGAATCCCGGCGAGAGCACCGCACCGCAGTTCGAGCAGCGCGCCCGCATGATGGTGCCAACCATACGCGGAGTTCGCGGCCCCATCTGCTCCTGCCGCGAGCGCGGCTCTGGCGGCCGATCCGGGCGGTCGCGTTTTTTTTCCGGGCGATCCCCACCCTGCTGATAGCCCTTTTGCTTATACTTCCGGTCCATGAAAAACCTCCGGGGGGAAACCTGATGATACCCCCAATACTGAATTCACACGTCTGAAATCGCCTCACCAGCCAACCAGTAACCCTAGATTTCTGATCGGGTTCCCGGGTTTCGGCTCCTCGCCCCTGCCGGCGTCGAGGCGCTACCAACGACCCATCCACGTTATCGGGTGCCATCGGGCCATCCCGCCGCAAGTCTCGTTTAGAAGCTTCGCCGCAATATATCGAGGACCAGCGATCGGCCAGAAGATACCTGTTGCACCGCTCACGCCGTGCGTGTCGTCCACAGCCGGCAAAGTCCTTCTACCGGCAGGTCGGGTACAAGCAACTTTTGCGGCCGCCCGGCAGCCTCCAAAATGGCCTCAGCGGCCAGATAACCGCTGCGCACCGCGCCTTCCATGGTGGCTGGCCATCCGGTGCGGGTCCAATCTCCCGCGAGAAAAAAATTGCGGTATGGTGTTCGCGAGACCGGGCGCCATTGATCCGAACCAGGCTCTGGAGAAAAAGTGGCCGCCACTTCCTTAATCACCGTGGCTTTCACCAGCTGGGCGTCGCGCGTCGCCGGCAAGACGTCGAGCAACTCGCGCTGGCACAGGTCGATAATTTCCTGGCGCGAGCTCGAAACCAAATCGTATGAGGCGCTAATCACCAGTTGGAGATACTGGCCCGTTTGTTGTGCGGAAGGCGGCGATGCGCCGCTCGATGTTATACCGCGCCCGTTACTATCGCTCACCTCCGGCCGGGCCAGAACGGAGCGATTGAACACCCACTGAACGGTGTGGTCCAGCAGGGTGATAAACGGTTCCCGCATTACTTCACGATCGAACCAAAAATGAATTCCAGTGATCGGAGAATTATGCAGATGGCGAAGCGCCTCGAACACCGGGTCGCGATCACGAAGCGCCGGGGGCAGCATTCCCAGCAGCGCATCTTGCGGCACAGCGACGAGTAAGGCATCATCGCGCCATTCCGACTCGTCGTCAAGGATAACGGTAGGGGGTTTGTCGCCGGAAACCTCGATTCGCTTGACCACCGCGCGCAAGCGCACTTCCCCGCCCCGGCGTTCGATCGCCGACCGGCAGTCGCCATAAAGCGCGCCGAGCGGCACGACGGGGATACCCATGCGAAAACCCTCGCGGTTGGCCAGGAATGCTTTCCAGAAAACGTCGATGCCGTACTGGGCGTCGGCACGCGATAGTTCTTCGTCCAGCGCGCTCACCAGCACCACTCTCCAGAAACGTTCAATCGCCGCCGGGGTCTGCTTCATGCGATGCAGCCAGTGCAGCATCGAAGTTCCCGCGGCGTCCGGCGGTTTACCGCCGGAAAGGGCGATGCGCAGCAGCGCCCGGGCAATTCCGTTCTTGTCGTTCCAGCTCAGTGCTGCGAAACGCAGGAACGACGGAGCCATGTGAAACGGCGGCGGCAGAAACGCCGTGGGGCCTATACCAAATCGCCGCCCACTTTTGTCGACGAACGACATTCGTTCGTAGAATCGAATCTTGTCCTGGGCGCCAACGCGGCGGTAGAAATCCGCGAGATTGGTGCAACATCCTAGGGTGACGTGCTGGCAATTATCGATCTCACTGCCGTCGGGAAGAAAATAGGAAGTGGCGCGCCCACCGAGATGGGGCCGCTTCTCGAACAATCGAACGCGCAACCCTGCGTCAGCTAGCGCGACGGCCGAGGAAAGACCCGCCAGCCCGCCGCCGATCACCGTCACGCTTTCGAGGGACATTGTCCGAACCCCGCCAACCGAGCTTTGCCTGCATTAGAATCCAAATTTTCTCCGTTGTGGAGAGCCGCGCCACCGGGGCGGCCAGGACGTTATAGTCTCGAATTTCGATTTTTTCGAGTATGCCGGAATAAATCCGCGCCAGCGCCCACAGCGCCGCGCGGCTATCTTGGTCCACCAGGGAAATTAGCGGCCAGCCATCGGCGTAGAGCTGCCAGGCGCGTTCGCTTTCAAAGCGCACCAAATCGACCACGTTGGCGCTCGGGCGGCCGTTCTCCGAGGCCTGGTCCAGATCCTGACCCATATCCTCGCCGCGCACCTGGAATCGCGCGAGGTCCTCTTCCGGGAGGTATATCCGGCCCATCTGATAATCTTTGCGCAAATCCCGAAGAATATTGGTGAGTTGGAACGCGATGCCCAGCGTTTCCGCCAGCTCTGGAGCCTGCGGATCGCTGAATCCAAAAACGTGCAGGCAACAGAGCCCTACTGTGCCGGCGACGCGATAACAATACTCGCGCAGCCGATCGAACGTTTCGTAGCGCGATACCGTCAGATCCATCTCCGCGCCCGATATTAAGTCGTGCAAGTAGCGGATGGGAATCTGATACCGCGTCATCACTTCGCGGAAAGCTGGCCACACCGGATCGCTATCGAATTCACCGGCGAGCACGCGATCCATTTGCGCACGGCATTGCGCCAGGCCCGCTAGTCTTCGCGGCAATGTCACCCGGCTCGTCGGAAATATCGTCGACGCCGCGCATGAACGTATACAACGCGCACAACGCGTCGCGCTTCTCCGCGGGAAGTAAGCGAAAACCGTAGTAAAAATTTCGAGCAGCGGTACGGGCGGTGCGCCGGCAATAGGCGAAAGAATCCGAAAGCAAAACCGGTTCAGGCATGCCGTTTCGCGAGCGTGGTCTTGCGGGCATCGTCCACCGGGACCGGCCGGAAAACCAGAACGCAGGCGCAACAGCAGCGCGCGGACCAGCATGCGCGCTTTGGCCGCGCGGCTGACTACGGGACGGCGGTGCAGGGTGTCGTAGCTCACTGCCTCGATGCCATCGAGCACCGCTACGCCGGCGCTGGTGAAGAGCTCTATATCGATTCGGATGTCCGGCGCCAACCGCCGAGCCAGCGGCGCGCCTGCGGCGAAGAGCGACCGGGTGCGCGCCACAATATCTTTCATCATGTGGACATAGCGGGTATCGAACTGGCGTTTCACCAGGTCCGCGTCGGTCAATCCGTATTTCTTCATGACGTCGATGGGAATGTAAATGCGGCCCTTGTCCAGATCGCGGTCCACATCCTGCCAGAAATTCGCCAGTTGCAGCGCGGTGCAAGTGGCGTCGGAAAGATTTTGCCGCTCCGCGTCGCGATAATCGCAGATGTACAGAACGATTCGGCCCACCGGGTTCGCCGAATAGCGGCAATAGCCCATCAGCGATTCCCAAGTGGCGTAACGGCGGACGGTTTGGTCCTGGCGGAAGGCAATCAGTAGGTCGGCAAACGGCTGGATGGGAATATCGCAGACCTGCGCTGTTTCCTGTAGCGCGATGAACACCGGATGGGTAGCGGTGCCGGCATAGGCGCGATGCAACTCGTTTTCCCAGGCGTCCAGCAATTGCAGGGCGTGGCGGGAATCTTTAATCTCGTCGCCCAGGTCGTCGGCCCAGCGGCAATAGGCGTAGGCGTTGTAAAAGTGTTGGCGCAGGTTTCGCGGCAATAGCCAGGACGCCACGCCAAAATTCTCATAGTGATGCGTCGCCAGCCATTGGGTGTAGCGCTGGGCGTCATCGAGCGAACAACTATCCGGCGGAAGATTCCGCGCGATTTCCAGTTCCTGGGGCCTTAACATGAATGATGGCAATTCCAAGCTGGGAACTTGATTATCACTGAATTCCGCGCCAGCGAAAGTAAAAAATTCGTCTCGATAGCGGCCATTGAATTCAGAGCAGCTCCCCCTACCCTTGTGGCGCAAACTCTTATGGAATGACCGCGGTCTTCAGTTCCCCATTGCGATGCTTCATATGTTCAAACGCTTGCGGTAGATCACTAAGCGGAATTTCCCCGTTGATGAAATCAGCGGCGCGAACGTCCCCGCGGGTGATGGTTTCAAGCGCCTCGCGGATGTAGCGGGGGGTGTGATGGAAGGTGGACTTGATGGTGACTTCGGAATAATGCAGCGCCGCGGGATCGAAGTGCACTTGCGACCCGTGTGGGCAGCCGCCGAAAAGGTTCACCGTCCCGCCCTTGCGCACCATCTGAACGGCCCATTGCCAGGTGGTAGGCGACCCCACCGCTTCGATCACCGCGTCCGCGCCGATGCCGCCGTCGCTCAGCTCGCGCACCAGGCTAACCGGGTTTTCCACCTGCATGATATCGATGGCCGTGCGGGCGCCCAGACGCTCGGCCGCGCGGATGCGATCCTGGCGCTTGCCAATGGCGATGACGTTGATTTTCCGCTTAGAGAGGACGCGAATGAACTTCAAACCGATCGGACCGCAGCCGATCACCACCGCGGTGTCTCCGGCATGTAGGTTCATTTCGTCGATGCCGCGCAGCACGCAGGCCAGCGGCTCGACCATGGCCGCTTCGGTGAACGAAACGTGGTCGGGAATCTCCAGTAAATTCTCGCGCACAATTCGTCCGGGGATGCGGATGTACTCCGCGTAAGCGCCGTTATTGAACATCAAATCCGAGCAGAGATTGGGATGGCCTTTGCGGCAGAAGATGCAGACGTTGCAAGGCGCCGAATTCGACGGCACTACCCGCATGCCGGTTCGTACCCGGCCATTCACCGCCGATCCCTTGAGCTCGACGATTCCGGCGAGCTCGTGCCCAAAGACCGCCGGCGGCTTGATCATCCGCGCGTGCGAACCTTGCTTCCAAACTTTTAGATCGGTGCCGCAAGTGAGTGCGACCTTAACGCGAACGAGAATGTCGTCCACACCCACTTCGGGGATATCCACGCGTTCGATTTTCAGATCTTCCGCGCCGTACAACACCGCAGCGTTCATGTGCCCGGCGGAATGAGTTGCCGGCGCGAATTCCTGGACTTGTGTTCTGGTTGTCATGAATTCGTGATCACCACTTTTAAGGTATCATCCGCCGGACGCGCCGCCAAGGAAACCGCTTCGGCGATGTTTTCCAGTGGAAACCGGTGAGATATGAGCTCGCGCACCGGCAATGACCGACTAAAAACCAGCGCCGCCGACTCTCGCTGATCGTCGATCGACGCGCTGTAACTTCCAAGAATCTCTTTTTCTTCCACGCCCACCGCCGCCGCCGGAAATTCGATTCGGGTGACCGGATCGTTCTGGGCGAACAGTAGTATTCGGCCGCCGGGCCGGGCCAAGGCTATCGCTTCGGCCACTCGCTCGGGATGTGGCACCGCTACGAGTACTACGTCGGCGCCACGGCCTGCGGTTCGCGTCCGAACTTCGGCATCTACATTTTGGGATACCGGGTCGAATGCCGCGGATGCGCCAAAATGGAGGCTCGCTTTGCGCCTCCCGGGCATTGGATCGCTGGACACCACGTCCGCGCCCGCCAGACGCGCCAACAGCATTAAAAGCAAGCCAATAGGCCCTTGTCCGATTACCAAAACCGTTTCATTCGGCGCCACCCGTGCTTTGTGGATCGCTTTCAGGCAGGTATTCACCGGCTCGACGAAAGTCGCTTCTTCAAAGGTCACGTCCGCAGGCACCCGCAGCATCCCGCGTTCGACGATCCACGGCATGGCCCGCACGTATTCTGCGAACCCGCCTCCGTTCGGGTCAAAACCCGCGGTCAGGCCCACTTTCTTGTAGCCGGCGCACTGCGAGAAGAGTTTCTTCTCGCAATAGAAGCAATTCCCGCACGGGACGTGGTGAAAACTCACTACCCGGTCACCTGGCTGGAAGCGGGTTACCCCCGCGCCCACTTCCACAACGGTTCCAGAAAGTTCGTGCCCGAAAATCTGCGGCGCGCGCACGAATCCATGCTGAATCTTTTTGATGTCGGTGCCGCAAATTCCGCACGCAGCCACACGGAACAGCACTTCTCCCGGCTGAATCGTCGGTATGGGCACTGTTTCAACGGACATCTGCCCTTTGCCGCGGTACACCCCGGCGCGCATGTGCCCTCCGTAGGTCGGTGCGCCGTTTTGGGTGGAGCAGAGACTCATCGTGCGGCCGCAGCCTCCAATCGATTTGAAGCGCTCGCTGAGGAGCTGATTCGCCCGAGGTACCTGCTAAGAAAATCCGCGAGGCGTTCCGCGGCGCGGTTGCTTTGGCGCCCCAGGCGAATCAGTCCCGGGAGCATCGACGGATGGGCGGCCACTTCGCGCAGGACAGTTCTGATTAGCACCCGTCCATCTTTGGAAATCGCATCGCTGAAATCCATGGGCATATCTTGGTCGAAGGAATCGGAGATGGCTCGAATCACCACCGCAGGCACGTTGCAGCGCTGCGCGGCCGCGACGATTGCGTAGCTCTCCATATCGACTGCGTCGGCAATATCCGCCAGCGCAGCCTTCTGCGTTGCGGTGCTGGCGACGGCCTCCGCGCTCAGCAGCGTCTCGACGCGGCGGGCTCCGGACTCTTCCGCCTCGGCGACGAATTCAGCATTGCATTGCAGCGCGCCCGAGTTCTCGGCAGTTCGCACGCTTTTCGCGGCCAATAAATCACCCACCGCACAGCCAGGTTTCAATCCGCCCGCGAAGCCGGAAGAGATGCACAGGGAGTACGATGAATCCATCACCGCTTCCATCGCCCGGCGCGCACTGTCCCATCCCACGCCGGTGAGGATCACTTCCACATCGGCATGTCCAATTTGCGCGTGATAGACGGCGATCCCGCCCTTCTCCTGGCGGCGAAAGGCGTTGCGGTCGCGCCAGCGCGCAAACTCTGCCTCCATCGCGAAGGTGACCAGAACTTTCAACTCTTTACGACTCCCCAAGACTCAAGCAGCGGTCGCGTGCACCAGACGCCGGTGCGGCGCCTTCACATATCCGTTCGCTTCGTACCATTCAACCGCTTGCGCCAGCGCCGCTTCCACCGGGCCAGGCCGATACCCCAGCTCGCGGGTAGCCTTCGATCCATCCACAAACATCCGGTGCCGCGCGATTTTCACGCCTTCCACCGGAATCTGCGGATCGCGTCCGCGCGCCCGCGAAATCCACTCGTCCACATGCGCCGCCACCAAAGCTACGAAATGCGGTAAACGCACCCACGGCGCGGGTCTGCCGGTAATGACCGCCAGAGCTCCCAGAATCTCTTTCAGGGTCATGTTCCGCGCACCCAGAATGTAGCGCTCGCCGGAACGTCCGCACTCGGCAGCCAGCAAGTGCCCGGCCGCCACATCGTCCACTCCCACCACGTTCAATCCTGTATCGACGTACGCCGGCATACGCCCGTTCAGAAAATCCACCACCATGCGACCGGTCGGCGTCGGCTTCCAATCCAGCGTTCCCACCGGCGTAGTGGGGTTGACGATCACCACCGGAAAACCGGTGGATGCGGCTTTCATGGCCTCCTCTTCCGCCAGAAACTTGGAACGCTTGTAGTGGCCGATCATTTCATCGGCCTTCGCATTGGTCGCTTCGTTAGGCAGCGAATCGCCCCGGGGGACCGCTACGGTGGCTACCGTGCTGGTGTAGATAAACCGGCTCACTCCGGCGCGTTGCGCGGCTTGCAGTATATTCCGCGTGCCGCCCACGTTGCTTTCGTACATTTCTTCCGGCCGGGCCGACCACAAGCGATAATCCGCAGCCACGTGGAACACCCGCTCGATGCCGGGGAGCGCGGCATCGAGCGATCCGCAATCGCGCAGGTCGCCTTCTGCAAATTCCACTGGCAATCCTTCCAAAGCGCGCAAATTACTCGCCGGGCGCACCAACACGCGAACCGAATCTCCCGCAGCCAACAGATGCCGCACCACATGGCAGCCGACGAACCCCGTTGCTCCGGTGACGAAACTCCTCATCGCTAGCTGCTCGCCTCGCCTCGGCTAACGCTGTTGGAAATATTTACCAGCGCCGGCGATCCCGAGGGCCGCCGTGCATGGCCATTGGAATGCCCGTTGCCATTGCTGTGACCACTGCCATTTCCGTTCGGCGGTTTGGTTTCGGTCTTGGGGCCAATGCGCCCGCCCATTTGCCCGGATAGCTGCCACTTCAGCATCTTCCAGGTGTCGCCGAATTTCTGATTGCCGCCGAGCACCGCGGACGGCTCGTAACCCGCATGCACCATGCAGTCCTCGCAACGCGGATCGCGCCCGTGGCCGTACTTTTCCCACGGAGTGTTGTCGATGAATTCCTTAAAGGTCTCGTGATGTGCGTCGGTCATCAAGTAGCAAGGGCCTTTCCAGCCGCGGGGATTGTAGGTGGGATTGCCCCAAGCGGTGCACATCAGCTCGCGCTCGCCGCGCAGGAACTCCATATAAATGGGCGAGGTCATCACGTTAAAATCTTCCAGCAGCCTGCTGGCTAGCTGGAATTTCTCGCGAATATCGTCGCGCGACATGAAAATCTCTTTGGTCTGCACGGCGGCGTAGGAATAGGCCGGCGAAATCATGTAGCCGTCCACACCCAGAGTCTTGAGATACGCGAAAAGCTCAGCGATCTCTTCCAGGTCGGTTTCCTTGTAGACGGTGGTGTTCGAACACACCATGAACCCGGCCGCTTTCGCCGCCTTGATGCCCTCGATGGCCTCGCGGAACACCCCGTCCCGCTCCACCGCCAGGTCGTGGGTTTTCTCCAGACCATCCAGGTGAACGTTGAAAAATAGCCGCGAACTGGGCTCGAACTCCGCCAGCTTCTTGCGGATGAACATGCCGTTGGTGCACAGGTAGATGTGTTTCTTTTTGGCCAGAATCTCGCGGGTCAGCCGGCCGATCTCCGGATAGATCATCGGCTCGCCGCCGCAAATCGATACGATCGGCGCGCCGCAATCCTCCAGCGCCGCCATGCACTGCTCCACGGTGAGCATTTCATCGATGGTGGATTTGTATTCGCGGATACGCCCACATCCGGTACAAGTGAGGTTACAGGCGTGCAGCGGCTCAAGCATCATCACCAGCGGAAACTTCTCCGCACCACGAATTTTCTTGCCCGCGAGGTACCCGGTCATGCTAGCGGTCAGACTCAACGGAAATCTCATTAGTCCCCTCGACTCTGGTATAAATGCGCGACATCGCGCGGCGCGACTTTCTTAGGCTTGCACGGTTCGGTTCCTTGAACCATGTTCCGGTAACGCGCCAAGGCGTAAACCGGGAATGAATTGCGGTACAGGTGGTATTGCAAGTAAAAGACCTGTGGAAAGCCGGTGCCGGTGAACAAATGCTCTTCCCACGTGCCGTCGGCTCGTTGATGCTGGGTGAGGTAATTCACCGCACGTTTTACCGACGGATCGTCTGGACCAAAGGCGGCCAGCAGGCCGATCAGTCCCCACGCGGTTTGCGAAGCGGTACTCTCGCCCTTGCCCTTAAGCGACGGATCTTCATATGACGCGGGCGTTTCTCCGAATCCGCCGTCCAGATTCTGGACTTGCCGCAGCCACTCTCCCGATCGCAGCGCTTCCGGCTGATGGTTCATCCGCAATGCGCCCATCGCCCGCAGTACACCGCTGGACCCGTAGACGTAGTTCACTCCCCAGCGGCCGTACCACGAACCGTCCGGGCATTGATCGTTGCGAATAAAGTTCCAGGCACGCTGGACCGTCGGTTCCGAAGGCGTCCAACCCATTTGCCCCAGGCATTCGATGGCCCGCGCGGTGACGTCTGCGGTGGAAGGATCAAGCATGGCATTGTGATCGGCGAAAGGTATGTGGTTGAGCAAGCTCAGATTGTTATCGCGATCGAACGCTCCCCAGCCTCCGTCGCGGTTCTGCATGCTCAACATCCAGGCCACCCCGCGCTGCAGCGCTTGCTGCTGGGCGGCAGCGTCCGGCGCTTCCGCGCGCGCCAACGCCATCAGCACGAAAGCGGTGTCATCGACGTCCGGAAAAAATTCGTTGCGGAATTCAAACGCCCAGCCACCCGGTGCGGCGTCGCGGTTCTTGATCTGCCAGTCTCCACCGCTGGTGATCTGGTTTTTCATCAGCCATTCCGCCCCGCGGGCTAAGGCCGGATGATTCGCAGGCAGACCTGCTTCCTCGAGCGAAACCATGGCGATCGCCGTATCCCACACCGGCGAGATGCACGGTTGCATCCGTAAGCTATTCGCGTTTTCGATTTCATAGGACTTGATGAAAGCCGCTTCGCGAACCATCACCGGATCGTCCCATCCGCGGCCCATGGCGTTCATCGCTAGCACCGAATTGAGCATCGCCGGATAAATCGTGGCCAGCCCATCGCTGCGTTCCAAGTGCTCTTCCACCCATTTCTTGGCCTTCCGCAAAGCGATGCGACGGAAAGGCTTTACCGGCAGCGCTTCGTGGAGTTTCATCACCCGGTCGACGATCAAAAAGAAGGTGCGCCATGAGAGGATGCGCGCATCCCACTCAAATATCTCCGCGCGTTCGGCGGGATCGCGAAACAATTCATCCACCCGCACTTCCGGAGAAATCTTCCAGGATGGCTTGAGGGCCCACAGAATCGTGAGCGGCACCACAATCGCCCGCGTCCATGACGACATTTCATACAAATTCACGAAGAACCACTTCGGCAGCAGCATTAGCTCGGGGGGAATCGCCGGAACCAGATCCCAATCGAGCGCACCCATCAGTGCCAGGTAAAACCGCAAATACGAATTGGTTCGCTCCAGGCCGCCCAAGCGATGAACGCAACTGCGCGCCAGGGTCAGGTGTGGTGAATCTGCACCATCTCCCGCAAGCTTCAGAGCGACATACGCTTTTACCGTGGCATTAATTTCCGAAGGACCGCCGGGGTAGATCGCCCAACCGCCGTCCAACTGCTGGCACGAGCGAATAAAGTTTGCCAGCTTGATGATCCGTTCCGGGTCGGGGTGACCCTGGATCAACTCAAACATGATGTGGTCTGACTCAAGTGTGGAGTCAGCTTCGAGCTTCCCCCACCAATACCCTTCTGGCTCCTGGGCCGAAAGCAGCCAAGAAACTCCGCGCTGTATGGTCCGCTCCAATAAGGTCTGACCTGACCTTGGCGGAGCTACCGCGGTACTGTGGGTAGTGAGGAACTCGCGTTGGAGTCTAGCTTCTGGTGTCATCGCGCCTCAAAATACAAATTCTACCCCTCTAACGTGGGGCAGGACTATTGGATGCAAGCCACCCGCTTCAGGTTGAACCTCTTTAGTATCAGCTACAGGGGTTACGGTTCACCGTCACGTGGCATAAATGCTTGTACGAGGCCGGAACAGTACCTATTATTATAAAAAAAAATGCAATGTTGACGCGTCGTTGAGATAAAAAACAGCACCCCGCCCAGAGTGGTCTTGCGACCCCGCGCGGGGAACCCCCGTTCCCCAAGCTCCGAGCCAACTCTTAACCTTTATATTATCATAAACTTTCGAGGTTTGGTCAACCCTTAAGAGGCGCCCCTGCCATCAGACGCAAGCAATCGGCGCGCCGTTGCCTGCCAAAGATCTAAAAGATCTAGGGGTACGCTTTTTTCCTTTGGGCAGTGCGTTGGAAGTTGCACTAGTGGCGCGTTTGTGGGGCCTTGGGGTCTTGCCGTTGTGGTCTCGGCCGTCGCCAATTGGAGTTAGACAGGGACGGCGGAAGGAGTAGGGTGGCGGCAGCCAGACGCCCCAGCGAGCCCTCTTTCAACGGTACGGCCCCGTACCCACTCTCAAGCTGAGACCCGCGGCGACTGGAGTTCCCGCCCAAGCGCTTTATTGGGACTTTTGCCCGATGGTCACGCACTACTTTCGCTCGGCATTTTCCTGCTCAAGCTTTTTCACACGTCTAGCCAGCTCCGGAAGCCGGCACATCCACCCGTGCTGCTCCTTGAAGCGCGCCATCGGCCGGGACGGAAATCCGGAGATTACCGCGCCATCTCGGACGATCTTGCCCGGCAGAACACCGGTCCGCCCGCCCATCGTCACGTCCTTCCCTACCGTGCAGTGGTCCCCAATCCCCACCTGCGCGGCAATCACTGTGCCCGCGCCGATGGTGCAGCTTCCCGAAATCCCGGATAGCCCGGCTACGATGGTGTTCTCGCCCAATCGGACGTTGTGGCCGATCTGAACCAGGTTATCGATTTTTGAGCCCGCTCCAACGATGGTGGCCCTGAGGGAGCCGCGGTCGATAGTGGTGTTGGCGCCGATTTCCACATCGTCGCCAATTTCCACCGTGCCAATCTGTGGAAATTTCCAGTGGCGGCCTTCCCCGAAGACGTATCCGAAACCGTCGCTGCCAATCACGGTGCCGGAATGAACCACCACTCCGTCTCCCAACTTGGTGCCTGGGTAGAGAGTCACGCGCGGGTAAAGACAGCAGTTGCGTCCGAGCTTGGAGCCTCGTCCAATGGAACATAACGCGCCAACTTGGGTCCCTTCACCGATTTCGACGTCTTCCTCGATCACCGCGCACGGTCCCACCGCCGCGTTGACGGAAATACTCGCAGAAGGGGCGACCACGGCGGAGGGATGAACGCCAGGGTGGGTCGAGGCAGTCGGGAACAGCCAAGCGGCCGCTTTCGCGAAGCAAAACTTGGGTTGTTCGATGGCCAGAACGGTTTTTCCCGGATATTCGAGCCCGGGGATCGATAGCACGCATTGCGCGGCAGAAGCCAGCGCGCGTTTCGCAAAGCGCGGTGAATCGATATAGATCAGGTCCTGTGCCGCTGCGGACTCGGGCGAGGCGAGGCCCGCGATTACCGCCGCCGGATCTCCGCTAAGTTGCGCTCGCAGATAATCCGCCAGTTCCCGCGCTGTAGTTTTCATGGTGTTTTCCTTTGCAAGCCCGATGGCCAAAGCTCCTCAAACGCTCTTCAAAAAGGGTAGAGCGGCTTCTCGCCGGGCGGTCGCGTCTTCCAGCGTTTGTGCACCCAAAGCCATTGATCGGGATATGCCCGGGCAATGTCCTCAACGATTTGGATGAAGCGCGCGGTATTGGCGCGAACGTCGGCATCCGCATCCCCCGTCCGAATCAGCTCCACTGGGGGATCAATGTGCAGACGATATTTCCGGGCGGTTTCATCCCACAGCGCATATACCGGAACCACCGCGGCGCCGGTGCGCAGCGCTATCCGCGCCAAACCGCTGGTAGAACATGCCGGAATCCCGAAGAAATCCACGAATACGCCCTCTTCCAGGGCGGTATTGTGGTCGGCCAGTATGCCTACCGCACCCCCGGAGCGCAGCACTTTGAACATGACTCGCGCCGATTCGTTCTTTTCGATGGGTTTACCGCCCGAAAGGCCGCGATATTGGTTCACCAGCGCGTCCACGCGGGGATTGGTGATGGCCCGCACCAGGAAGTGGCAGGGGTGCCCGTAAAGACCGAGCGCAAACGAGGAGAGTTCCCAGGCGCCGATATGCCCGCCCAGCAGGAGCAAGCCCTTCCCGGCCTGCTCGGCGGCCCGGTAGTTCTCCTCGCCAACCATTTGTACGGTATCGTACACATTCTGGAGGGCATACTTCGGGAACTGCGAAAATTCGCCGGCCATCCGACCGATGTTACGGACCATTTTGGACATGGTTAGCTGGCGTTGCGCGTCGGTCCACTCCGGAAAGGCGAGCCGCAGGTTGAAATCCGCTACCCGCCGCAGCTGAGGCCGCAATGCGAAAAACCAGTGCGCCACAGCGACTCCCAGCGCGCGCGCCGCCCATCGAGGCAACCCCCCCAGCCCTTTCAAGACCAGGAACGCGAGATAGTATTCCAGCCGTTCGCGCATGCGGGGGACATTATGCGGGAGCTAAATCCTCGAAGCTAGCCCGAGTGCGGTGCGGTTTCATGGGTCGGTGACGGAGGGGTGCGCCGCCACGCTCGCGATTCCGGTGTTGCGGATTGAGAATGAATGAGGCAATGAGTGGTAGACTCAGCCCGGCATGGGCGAAATTTCCAGAAATCGGGCGCTGGTAGCGGCTATCCTGGCGATCGCGATTCTGGGAGTTTGCTTGTGCACTCATTTGGGCGCGCTGGGGCTCACCGGTCCCGACGAAGCGCGCTATGCCTGGATCGCCCGGAGCATGGCCTCCACCGGCGACTGGGTCACCCCCAAACTTTACGACCGGCCGTGGTTTGAGAAGCCAGTGCTGTATTACTGGGGAGCGGCGGTTGGCTTTGAAATCCTGAACTCGCCGGAGTACGCGGCGCGTATTCCTTCGATGCTCGCCGCGCTCACCGCGGCATTCGCGATCGCCATGCTCGGCTGGATATTCTACGGACGCCGAACCGCGTGGTTCGCACTGCTGATGTCTCCCACCATCGCCACCGTGGCGTTCGCGCGGGCGGCGACGCCGGACATGTTGTTTTCCGCTTTCCTAACCATCGCGATGGCCACCGCTGCGGGAATTCTGTGGCGCGCGGGCGTGCTGGGAAGACTTGCGGCGGACGCCCCTCCGACCTTCCCTACGGCGTCGATCGATCGGGTGTGGTTCGGAGCATCGCTGGGCGCGGCCACCCTAGCGAAAGGGCCCGCGGCGATCGTGCTCGCCGGCGGCAGTCTTTTGCTGTGGGCGGTGGCGACCAGCCAATTGCGCGTGCTGCGCCGTTTCTTTCATCCCGCGAGCTTGCTGTCGTTCTGCGTGGTGGCCTTGCCCTGGTACATTTTGTGCGCGCGCCGCAACCCCGATTTCCTGCACGATTTTCTGCTGGTGCATAATTTCGATCGGTATTTCACCCCGGTCTTTCAGCACCAGCAGCCATTCTGGTTTTTCCTGCCGATTCTCCTGATCGCGGTATTTCCTTGGACGCCGCTGCTGATCCTGTTGGGCCACGACGCATGGAGTTCTTATCGCCGCCGCGACTGGCAATCGTCGCCGGCATTTCTGTTCGCCTGCTGGATCGTTTTCCCGGTGGTCTTTTTCAGCTTTTCGAAGTCGAAACTACCCGGATACATTTTGCCGGCGATTCCCGCGCTGATCCTGCTGCTCGCGGTGAGCGCCGAGCGGCGGATGGAAACCATAAGGGAAAGTTCGCTTTCGGCGCGGCTGCTGATCGCGACGGTAGGTCTGTTGTGGCTGTTGTTAGGCCTGGCGGCAGGTCTGCCCCATTTCTACGCGCTGATCGGCAAGAAGCTCGCCTTTGCGCCGCCGCTCATTGCCGCATCGCTCACCACCCACGTTCACCGCCTGGTACTTTTCATTGCGCTGGCTGGGCTGGTGAGCGTGTGCCTGGCGCTGGCGCGGCGAACGGTTATCTCCATGATGGTTATCGCCCTGGCGTTCACGGCTCTGGCGGAAGATGCTGGGCGCCGCGTAATCCCCGCTCTCGATCCCTGGATTTCGGCCCGGGGCATGGTCAGAAACGCGCGGAAGACCTCGGCGATAAATATTCCCTGGCAATCGTTGGAGTTGAATCGCTCGTGGCAATTCGATCTGAATTTTTACGCGCAGCGTGAAATCGTGGAGTGGAATCCGGACAGCCCGAAAGCGACGCTGGTGCTCACCAATCAAAAAGGGATTGAAGAGATACGCCGTAGAGGCAGGGACTTTATCGCGCTGGCTCCGGATTTCACCAGCGGCGAATTTCCGGTAGTGGATTATCCGCGCGCGGACTATCCCATCGCCGTCCAGCCGGTGGTAGTGCTTCCGGTCCCTCACGACCAGGCGTCAACCGGCGCGCAGGATCGCCCGTAGCGCCCCCCAGAACCCCGCGATTAATGCTTGTTGGAAGATGCCGGCAGGTTTTTCAGGAAGAAAGTAAGTACCAAGGTCTCGTAGACCCTGCGATCGTCGTCGCCCATCTCCCAATATCGCTGCTTCCCTTCCCACAGATCTTTGGGCGCCGGTGCGATGCGGTATAGCTCCAGGGTAGTTTGCGCCAGCGACGGACGGGCGTCAGTTTCGATAAAAAGCTTCGGTGTTCCCTGCAGATTGGAAATCCGCGCGGCGACGGGAGGCTCGTGACGATAGTTGGCGTTGAGCATTTCGAATCCCCATTCGGTAAAACTACTCACCAGCGGCAGTACCGAGAGACCCGAGCGCTTCACTTCCTGGCTGATGACGTCGAGCGGTGTGGAATAGGCGGAATCCAGAACCAGAGCCCTCACACGCTTGTCTTTTAGAGCTAGTTCGAGCGCCGCATACGCTCCCATGTCCACGCCCCACGCGCCAAACCGATTGGGGTCCACGTCATCGCGCCCGGCCAAGGCCTGTATGGCCGAGCGGAGCTCGACGGCCTCTCGGTATCCCAAAGTGGTGGTGGGCGAAGGGGCGTCGGTGGCGGTGTAATCGACCAGAAAAACGTTAAACTGTTGCTCTTGGAGAGAAGAGGCCAGGGTCAGGATATCGGATCGCTGCGACAAGTAGCCGTGGCAAAGGATGATGGTCGGCGCGCCACGCTGGCCAGGGAAAAACCACCCGTCGCGCTGGCCCCCACCGTCAAGGCTGTAGGTGACCGTGCTGGGGTGGCCCATCATCACCGTCAGGTCGAGCGCGGTAGCGCTCTTTGGCAGGCGAAGGATTTGATACAACAGTACCCCCGCCATCGTGGACACTGCCACGATGACCAATAGAATAAGGGCCAATACGCCAGAAACCCACTTAGCCACACGCTGTGAGGGCGCAGGCAATTTTGAAAATAGGGCCATTCGATAGGAAACGCGCCTAGATCGTGAGAGCTTCCTCCCCGCGCGATGTTAGCATGATTGCCGAATTTCTCTTTCGCGTTCACCTATCCCGATTTCTTTCTGCACAATAGAGCAGAACCGCTATAATTCGGGCTGTCGAACTCCACTGCGGGGAAGTTCCCCGGGCAAACCTCCGGCCGCGCGACCAGCCGTGCGAACTCGAGGCGCTTCACGGGAACGCTTTCATTTTCATTTGAGGCGGTTTGCCGCCGGAATGTGCCATGCAAATCTTGGATCTGCGCCAGGTGTCGTCACGCTCCCTCGAGCCGCTGTTCGTAGAGGAAGCGCGCCAATGGAAGCAAGAACTCCGTTGGGACTACCGCCCATCCCTCGAACTGATCCGTAAGTTCATTGATTCCCGGGCCCTTCGCGGCGCCGTAGCCATCGACGATGAGCGCCCGGCGGGCTACGGTTTCTACGTCTTGGAAGAACGAAAAGGCCTGATCGGAGGGCTCTTCGTTGCTCCGCATGCCTCCGAGCCCGAGATTACTCGCGCCCTGCTGCAGGAAATGCTGGAGACCCTGTGGTCCACACCGCGCATCGAGCGAGTCGAAGCGCAGCTGATGCCCTTTGGCACTTCGCTCGAATGCGTCAAGCTGTCTCGTCAATTTCGGCTACACTCGCGCCAATTCATGCTGCTGGACCTCGCCAGCACCACGCTCAAAACTCCGGCGCTCTCCGCCGGTTTGCGCGTGGATCCGTGGAGCGATCGTGCCTTTGAATCCTGCGCCCGGTTGATCCATCTCGCTTACGCCAACCATGTGGATGGAGAAATCAACGATCAGTATTGCAGCGAAGCGGGAGGCATGAAATTCCTGCGGAATATTGTAATTCTCCCGGGCTGTGGCCAGTTCCTGCCGGAAGCGTCTTTCCTGCTGCGGCCGGTGACCAACGATCGTCCCATCGGAATGGTGCTGACGTCCTGCGTTTCGGAAGGGGTGGGTCACACCACCCAAATTTGCGTGATGCCCGGATATCATGGCCACGGGTTGGGACGCTACTTGATGGAATCGGCGATTCGCGCGTTGCGCGCCCGCCAATTCCACACCCTTTCGCTCACGGTTACGTCTTCCAACACGCCTGCGGTGCGGCTCTACGAGAGTCTGGGATTCCGCACCATTAAAACTTTCGCTGCCGGGGTCTGGACTCCCTAATCCGACCCAATCCGAGTGATGCCCAGGAATTTTCTAAAAAATTTTCCGCAGCTATTTCAGCGGGCGGTCACGCAGCAAGCCCTTCAGCTCGGCCATAAATTCTTTCACATCCTTAAAATCCAGGTACACCGAAGCGAAGCGGACATAAGCGACTTTGTCCAGCTTCTTCAGCCGCGACATAATCATTTCGCCCACCTCCTCGGTAGTGCGTTCGCGCTTGGTAGTATCGCTGACGAATTGCTCGGCCTCATCGACGATGGCCTCAAGCTTCACCGTGGGTACCGGACGCTTCTCGCAGGCCTTCAATAATCCTTGCAGCAATTTCTGGCGCTCGAATTTCTCCCGACGGCCATCTTTCTTGATCACCATGTAGGGAATTTCGTCGATGCGTTCGTAGGTGGTGAAGCGTCGCTCGCACTTCAAGCATTCCCGCCGGCGCCGGATCAGATCACCGCTGCGGCCCTCGCGCGAGTCCACCACCTTGTCGTCCAAATGCCCGCAGAAAGGACACTTCATCCCTGGCTCTCCCCGTCGCTTCGCTTAGTCATGTCCTGCCCCGGCTTCCGAGCTTGCGGAGATATGTTCTCCGGCCTGTTCCGCCGCAGCCTCCGCTTTCGCCAGCCGCCGCAAATCTCCCACGCTCCAACCCTCGCGGAAAAGCAGCGGCAATCCGATGACACTCACCGCGCAAAAAGTGATCAGCCAGGTGAGAATGGCCGCCGCCGCCGCGGGTCCCTTCTCAATTCCGAAGACTGCGGTGTAAGCCAGGAACGTCGCTACCTGCGCTCCGCCGGCCCCACCGGGAAGTTGGACTGCGGAACCAACCATGGTGAACGCCATCACCAGCAGCACACTCGGAAACGTCAGTGTCGCCAACTTGCCCCCGAAACTCCAGGCGATCCACTCATACACCAACGCCACCATCACCCAGTGCAGCGCGGTATACCCAGTGCCCGCTGCCAAATCCCCCAAGTTGCGAATTCCCTGCAAGCCCTCGGCGAATCCACTGGCGATGCCTACGAATTTCGCCCGCCATCCCACGTGGCTTTTCCAGCCGATCAGCCGGGCATCCAGCGCCCGGGCACCATGCAGGCGAAAGTAAGCCAGAAACCCGACCATCACAATCAGCCCGGCGAGCAGCACCGCACCGCCGGTCCGCGCAGCGGCTATCAGTCGATCGTTGTTAGGCCCGGCGGCGGGATGCCGCGAGAAAGCCAGCAGCGCGACACCGGCCAAAACGGCGGTCGCGGCCGCGTCCATCACCCGCTCCAAAATATACACTCCGAACATTCCCGACACCGGCAGCTTTTCTTTGCGCGCGATCAGGATCGGGCGGATCGGTTCTCCCACCCGCCCCAGCACCACCACGCAAGTGAATCCGATAATGGTCCCCAAATAGACGCCGCGAAATTTGGCTGGCCCCATGGCCTGCGAAAATCGCGCCCAGCGCAACGCTCGCACCGCATAACAACCATAGATCGCCACGATCGAGAGGGCCAGCAGCGAGAGCTGCGCATGCCGGATGGAGTCCCAAAACGAAGCCCAGGTGAGCCCCTCGAGGGCAATGGAACCGCGGAAACGGTAGAGCAGACCGGCAACGGCGATGAGCGCGATCAGGGCCAGAAAATACTTGATCAAGGAACGATGCATCTGACGCGCACCGTAGCAGTATGCGTCGCGGAGTGTCAAGCGGTCCCGGCTCAGCATGTTCCGTGCGCAGAATGCAGGGCGAACGGAATTGGCCAAACTTTCAGACCGGCCAAGATCGGAAACCAGACGCGGCGAGGGAACCGCGGAGGAATCGCCACCAGAGGGCCGCGCGGCGGTAGAGCGCATTACTGACCGGTGTCCGACTACGCGGCATTGGCAAAATGTTCGCTACAATTACCAACCCATTTGGTCCATGCGCTCCAGGATAATAGCGCTGTAGCTATTCATGCGCTCGGGTCGTCGCTTCAGGGGAGCCGGCAGAATTGCAGCGAGCCGCGCCGCCTGTTCCCGGCCGATATTCCGGGCTGCGGTTTGGTCGTAGTAAGCAGACGCCGACTCGGCACCATAAATAGCAGGGCCCCATTCGACCACGTTGAGGTATATCTCCAGAATGCGCTGTTTGCCGAGGACGAGCTCGGCCACCGGTACGAGGGTGGCCTCTGCACCCTTGCGGAGGATCGAGCGACCCGTACCGAAGAACAGGTTTTTTACGAGTTGTTGGGTAATGGTGGAAGCTCCGCGAGTGCGTTCGCCGTCCAAATCGTCCTGAGCAGCGATTTGCATCTGGTGCCAATCGAACCCATGGTGGTGGTAGAAGTTCGCATCCTCTGCAGCGATTACCGCGTGCTGGAAATCGGCCGAGATTTGGCTGAGGGGAATGAATTGATAGCGTTCGCGATACGGCCGGCGGTGAATCCAAGCCTGCAAGCGGCGCTGGATGTGCACCGCGGTCGTCGGCGGGTCGATCCACCGGGCGGCCACCAGGATCAGCGTGGCGAGCGACCAAAGAAGCACCACGCCGATGACAAACCATCGAATAAAGGACCGGAGAAAGTTCGTCCGAGGTTCGTCCGAAGGCGCGCTATCCATGGCTGTTCGCATTGTACTGGTGATCGGAGGTTGCTGCGCCTGGGCCTTTTGCGTGGGGCGAAGTCGAAAGCAATGGCGGTTGCGAGGCGGACAACGATTTGGAGGCGGAGACCCTACGACGATGCTTGGCCAGCCTGGACCGGCAGGTTTGCGGACTTCCCATCCGACGATGCCGCCGGCAATTTCGCGGACGCGGGCAAATCCGCGGCTCTGCAACAAGCTCGCGGCGATGGACGAGCGGTAGCCGCCCGCGCAGTAGACCAGCAAGGGGCGATCCTTCGGCAGCTTTTCCAGATTTTCAGTCAGGTGATTGAGCGGCATGGCCAAGCTTCCGGCGATGTGCTTCTGATCGCGCTCGCGCGGGGTGCGAACATCGATGGCCAGCGGCGGCTGAGGCGATGCCAAAAGCTCGGCGGCGAATGGCGCGCTGAGCCGCTCGGTGGTGGCGGTCAAGTCCGGACGCGAGTGCAGGCTGAGCAGTCCATCCTGCAAATATCCGGCGATGTGATCGAACCCGATACGCCCGAGCCGGGTGGCCGCTTCGTTCTCCCGGCCGGGGTCCGCGATGATTACGATCGGATGCTCGCGATCGAGCACGGTTCCCGCCCACGTTGCGTACTGGCCGCCTAGGCCAATGTTGATACTGCCCGCCAGGTGCGCCGACCGCGAATTCGTGATGCCTCGCGAGTATCGAGAATCTGTGCGCCGACGCCTTGCAACGCCAGCACGTCGTCGAGCGTCATCGGCGTTCACGCGCGCCAGCGTTTCGTCCAGCGTCGGCCGCTCTTGGCTGTTCAACACTGCGTCATAGGTGAAGTAGGCCGGAGCGTCCGGCTGATCGGCGGTCACCACGGAAATGAATGCTTCCTTGCTCATCGGCTGCAGCGCGTAGTTCGTGCGGCGCTGTTCGCCGAGGGTGGAGACCGTCTCCTTGCTGAGCGATTTTCCGCAGAGCGAGCCCGCGCCGTGCGCCGGATAGACCAGGCTTTCGTCCGGCAGCCCGAGCAGCTTGGTGTGCAGCGAATCGAAAAGCATCCCGCCGAGATCAGTGGCGGACCAGCCCAGCGCCGCGCGCAGATCGGGCCGGCCCACGTCGCCGATGAACAAAGTGTCCCCGGTAAGTACGGCCTGCGGCTGTGCGTCGCTTTTGTTCAGATCGTAAACGAGAATGGAGATCGACTCCGGCGTGTGGCCCGGCGTTTCCAGCACCTTCAGGCGTACGCGTCCGAATTCGAGAATGTCGCCATCGCGAAGCAGGAGTAAATGCATACCCCGCTTTAGCCGCAGCGCCCAGATAGATTCTTGCGCCCACGCGATCGCGCAGCTCCAGATGCCCGGCGACAAAATCGGCGTGGAGATGCGTCAGGAATACGTGCTTGATCTTGAGCGCGTGCTCGGCGGCAAATGCAATGTATTGGTCGGTGTCGCGTTGCGGGTCAACGACGGCCGCCGTGCCTGTCTCCTCGTCTCCAATGACGTAGGAAGCGTGCGCCAGGCACGGCAGATAGAACTGCTTGAGGATCACTTGCGCCACCACCCTCGTTTGCGGACTGCTACTTCGGCTGGGGAACGATCCGCAGATAAGGCCGGGGCGACTTTCCAGCCGCCGGGATACTTCTGTTTGGCTTCTTCCTCCGACACCGCCGGCAGAATGATCACATCGTCGCCCTGTTTCCAGTTCACCGGCGTGGCCACTTTGTGCTTGGCCGTGAGTTGCATCGAATCGACGACGCGCAGCACTTCGTCGAAGTTGCGGCCGGTGCTCATCGGGTAGCTGAGCATCAGCTTGATCTTCTTGTCCGGCCCGACCACGAACACGGTGCGCACGGTGGCGTTGGTGGCCGCAGTGCGGCCTTCGGAAGTATCGCCCGCGTCGGCCGGCAGCATGTCATACAGCTTGGCGATCTTGAGTTCCGGGTCGCCGATCATCGGGTATTTCACCTTGTGGCCCTGCGTCTCTTCGATGTCCACGGCCCACTTGCTGTGACTGCTCACCGGGTCCACGCTCAGCCCGATGATCTTGCAATTGCGCTTCTCGAATTCCGGCTGCAGCCCGGCCATGTAACCCAGTTCCGTGGTGCACACCGGAGTAAAGTCCTTGGGATGCGAGAACAAGATGGCCCAGCCGTCGCCGATCCATTCGTGGAAGTTGATCGTGCCCTGCGAAGTTTCGGCAGTGAAATTGGGAGCTTCGTCGTTTATGCGCAACATGGGTGCCCTCCTGAGGCTGGGACATTATACACAATGCCGAGAATCCCGGACCTATGGCGCAAACCCGCGATTGGCATTCTACGGCGGGGCTGAATCTCTGTGGCGGTGGCCTTTTGCTTGTAATAGAAGGACCTGCCCAGCTAACATGCGCGTCTGGGCAGGGGAACATTTCCACCTCATATTGCGTTTCTATGGGTGAGGTCGAAAGGAATGGCGGTTGCGAGGCTGACAACGATTGGAGGCGGACGGCCAACTGGTGCAAATGTGCCTCCGGGGCGAAGGCCCTGCTTGGGAGGAGCTGGTAAAGCGCCATACCCGGCGGGTTTACAACCTCTGCTATCGGTTCACGGGAAATGCGTCCGAAGCCGAGGATCTCAGCCAGGAAGTTTTTCTGCGGATCTATCGCACCTTAGCCTCGTACCAGGCAGCCTACGGAGGTTTTCCTACTTGGCTGACGCGAGTCACACGAAATTTGCTGGTGGACCACTACCGACGAACCCGGCGCGAACGGTTGACCGATTCGATCGAGGACAAGCAGCCACAACTGGAAGAAAAGCATTCGGGGACTCGCACTCCTGACCGCCAGGCGCTGGACAACGAGTTGAGTGCACAGGTACAGCAAGCGCTGGCGCAGCTCTCGCCGGAACTTCGCGAAGCGGTGATCTTGCGCGACCTGCAGGGTCTGGAATACGGCGAGATTCGGCAGGTTCTCGAAGTTCCCGAAGGCACGGTAAAATCGAGAATCAACCGGGGACGCATTGAGCTGGCCCGGGTTCTGGAATCGATGGGGTTGCGGCCGGCATGAGCAAGGGTCACCCAGCATGGGCAATGACGTATAACATTCAAGGAAATGAGTTGAGCGAAACGCGATGAACTGGAATTGCACACAAGTCGAAGAGCGGTTGAGCGATTTCCTCGACGCTCAACTCTCGTCCGAGGAACGCGCGGAGTTTTCCGCGCATCTGGCGAGCTGCTGCCGCCTGCACCCACTTGGTCGAGCGGGTCGGCGGGACTCTCGCGCAGGTGCACAACCTCGAGATGCTCGAACCGCCGCCTCAGCTCGTCCGCAATATTCTGGACGCGACGTCGGGCCCGCGCACTCGCGAAAACATCCTGGCGCGGATGGTCCGCTTGGTTCCCGACGATGTTGCAACCGCGGTTTGCGATCGGCGCGGCGGTAGCGGCGCTCAGCTTGGTGATCAGCTTGCACGCGCTGGGGGCTTCCCCGGCCCGGCTGAAACATACCGACCTGAATCCGATGGGCCTGGTGCGCTCGGCGAATCGCCACGCGCACCTGGCGTATGCGCGCAGCGCGCGATTTGTGAACGATCTGCGGGTGGTATACGAAATTCAGACGCGCTTGCGCCCCGAAGCGGAGCCGGCGCAGGAACAAAAACCACCTTCCCCGGTCCCCAGTGATCAACAGAAATCTCAGGGCGCGCCGCATCCCGGGCATAGCGCCAATCGCGTCACCGAGGTGATGGCTTTCGCGCTGGTATCCGATCCGGTCAGGAGTATGCGATGACGTGTGCCGTTCACACCGAAGTGGATGCGAGTGGCTACTGTAGAAATTGCGGCAAACCGATGTGCGCAGCGTGTACCCGCGAGGTCAAGGGCGCACTGTACTGCGAGGACTGCCTGGGAGCGCTGGTGTCCACCGCACCCGCAGCCCCACCGTCGGGAACCAGCCACCCCGGAGCGGCGCTCGCACTGGGAATAATCCCCGGCCTGGGCGCGGTCTACAACGGCGAATACATGAAGGCGCTGATTCATGTGGTTGTGTTCGCGGCGCTGGTCGGCGCGGTGACTGCCGCCGGAAACTCCGATTCCGGAGGCGCGTACCTGGCGATCTGCATCGTGTTGTTGGTCGCGTTCATCTGCTACATGCCCATCGACGCTTATCGCGTCGCGAAACTGCGGCAGACCGGTGGCGCCGGCCCGGCGCCCTTGTTTGAAGGCGCCCCCACCAACCAGCCGGTCGGCGCGATCATCCTGATTGCCTTGGGAATGCTTTTTCTGTTAGGGAACTTCGGCTTGCTTCGCGGCGATTGGTTTGAGCATGGATGGCCGGTAGCGTTGATCGCTCTGGGAGTGTGGATGTTATTTCGGCGGACCCAGCATCCGTCCTAGGGAGGGCTCGACTCATGGAACAATCGGTTCATATTCGCTGCACCTGCGCGCGCTGCCGCTTGCGCGGGATCATGGGTCCGGTGGTGCTGATCACCATCGGAGTGCTCTTCCTGATTCAGCAATTTAGCCACGATTACCTCACCTTCGTCCGGCTCTCCCCGATCATCCTGATCGTGATTGGTGCGGTAAAAATTCTTCGCGCGGTGGCCCCGTCCGATGGCCACATCAGCCGCACCGAAATTGCTACTCCCGCTCCCGGAGCCGCCCAACCCAATGGCCAATGACCCGCGAGAACGGCGATCGATTTTCGGCGGCCTGCTGCTCGTCCTGATCGGCGTTCTGCTGCTGCTCCACGAGCACTTCCCCGAGATGCATATCGCTCACACCATCGGCCGCTATTGGCCGTTGATCCTGATCGTCTGGGGAGTTTCCAAGCTCTTCGATAATTTCGCGGCGCAACAATCGGGGCGAACCAAGCCGCCCATTATTACCGGCGGCGAACTGGCGCTGATTTTGCTCTTCGCCCTGGCCATCGGCGGAATCGCGGCCAGCGAGAAATTTCACGATCACTTCCGCTGGGATTTGGGCGATAGCGTGTTCTCCCAGAAATATTCGGAGACCGATGAAGTACCGGTGCACCCAATCAAGCCCGGCGCGCAGGTAAACGTCGCTACCGATCGGGGAAACGTCACTGTATACGCCGATGAAGCCAATAGCATGCGGGTGGTGGCCAACAAGACCGCCTCCGCTAAAACCGAGGAACAAGCTCGCAGCCACACCCAAAACATCCGCGTCACTGTAAAGGAAATCACCGGAGGCTATGAGATCCGGCCCAGCACCAGTGACTCCTTCAACGGCGTGACCGACGTCGATCTGGAAGTGCACTTGCCCAAACAAGTGAATCTCATCGCCACGACCGGCCATGGGGACGTTACCGTGTCCGATATTTCCGGCACCCTGCATGCCTCCGCGGCGTCCGGAAGCGTGGAGATATCCGGTGTCACCGGAAACGTGAACGTGGATTTGCAGGGCGGAACCGCGCGGGTCAGCGACATCAAGGGCAACGTTCAGATCACCGGACATGGCAATGAAGTGGAAACCACCGGCATCACCGGCGATGCGAATATCGACGGCGAATTCTACGGTCCTATCCGTCTGCAAGACGTGAAGCAGTCGGTTACCTACACCTCGGCTCGCACCAAAATGAATCTTCTTCATCTGAATGGGCAAATGGAGATGGACTCGGGGAGCCTGGACCTTTCCGACGTCACCGGCGATGCGGAAATCACCACCCACAATCGCGACATTCAAATTGAAAAGGTGGTGGGCCGGCTGCGGGTGGTCGATTCACACGGCGACGTTCAGGTGCATTACGAACAGCCGCCGCACGACGAAATCAACCTGACCAACGATTCTGGAGGTGTGGACCTGACCCTCCCGGAAAACTCCGGATTTGAAATTGCCGCCTCATCCCGCTCCGGCGAAATCGACAACGACTTCGAGGACGCTGCGCTGCAAGAAACCGATCAGAACGGAGATCAATCGCTCGCAGGCAAGCACGGCACGCACGGCCCCAAAGTCCACATCACCACCACCTACGGCACGATTTCCCTGCACAAAGGCGCGTAGCCCCACAGCCCCGCGGCGAAGCTGCGCCGCTCAGTTTGAACTGTCCGGCCAGATAGGTTAGCGTACCCGAATGGAACCGAGGGAGTTGGTCCGCGTGTGGGTAGAAGCGTTCAATCGGGCGGATGTGGATACTCTCGCATCACTATACCAACCGGACGCCATCAATCATCAAGTCGCTGAAAGCCCGGTGCAGGGTCGCAGCGCAATCCGCGAGATGTTTAAGAACGGCTTTGCGGCGGCAACGATGACCTGCATCGTCGAGAACCTCTTCCAAGACGGGGAATGGGCCATTCTCGAGTGGCGCGATCCGAAGGGTCTGCGCGGTTGCGGTTTTTTCCACGTGCAGCACGACCAGATCACCTTCCAGCGTGGATACTGGGACAAGCTTTCGTTTTTGAAGTCGCACCGCGTGGCGCCGGACCACTAGCCGGATTTACCCGCGGCGGCTTTTGACGGCAGGGCGGCTTACCTCGCCAACGCCCGATCCAGGGTCTCAAAAAATTCCGGGAACGAAACTCCGGCGCACTCCGAATCCAAAATCGTAGTCGCACCTTCCGCGCCAAGCCCGGCCACCGCCAGCGCCATCGCGATGCGGTGATCGCCTTGCGGGTCTACCGTCGCTCCATGTAACCGCCCAGCCGACCGGCCCGCTACCCGCATGCCGTCCGGGAATTCTTCCACCTGCGCACCCATGCGCCGCAAACCCTCGGTGAGCGCGGCGATGCGGTCGCTTTCCTTTACCCGCAGTTCCTGCGCGTCGCGGATCTCGACGCCATTTTCGGTGAACGGGCCCAGCGCGGCGACCATGGGCAGTTCGTCGATCATCTCCGCCACTTCGGCGCCGCCAATCGTGCCACCCTCCAACTTCGCGTGGCGGACCGCCACATCCCCAGTAAGTTCACCGTCTCGCAATTGCACCGAGGCCAGATGGATCGACGCGCCCATGGAAATCAAGAAATCCAGGATGCGCGTCCGCGTGGGATTAAGCCCCACGTTATGCAGCAGCAGGTTGGACTCAGGCAAGATTAGCGCCGCACCCAAGAAGAAAACCGCTGCGGAAAGGTCCCCCGGGATCAGCAACGACCGGGCGATCAGATGCGGCCTGCCTTGCACCGCCGGATTTCCGCGACCGCCCGATACCACCGCTCCGAATTCGCGCAAGGCAATCTCGGTGTGATCGCGCGTGGCATACGATTCGCGAACGGTGGTCACCCCGTCCGCGTACAGCCCGGCCAGCAGTACCGCGGACTTTACTTGCGCGCTCGGCACCGGAACGGTGTAGTCGATCGCACGAAGCTCCGCGCCACTAATCTTCAAGGGCGCGTGGCCCTCGTCCGTAGACCGAATCGTGGCTCCCATTTGCGCCAGCGGGGTGAGAATCCGGCGCATCGGCCGGCGGCGCAGCGAACTATCCCCGGTCAATTCAGACGCAAACCTCTGGCCGGCCAGAACGCCCGCCATCATGCGAATCGTCGTGCCCGAGTTCCCGGCATCCAGCGCGCGGCGCGAGCCTTTCAATCCGTCCAACCCCGCACCGACAATGCGGACCACGTTCTTGTCCCTTTCGATTTTGACGCCCAGACGCTTCAGTCCGTCCAGCGTGCTTTGGCAGTCGGCGGCACTCGCGTAATTGTGCAGTTCGCTGACCCCTTCCGCGATCGCGGCGAGAATCGCGTAACGGTGGGAAATGGATTTGTCGCCGGGGAATTCCACCACGCCTTCAATTTTCTTACCGGGAGAGACTATTTTTTTGGCCACGCGCAATTTTAGGGCAAGCGACACTCGATAGTCGATACCCGGACTCCGACTTCTCGAGCGCGGCGGTCGGAATTTCCCGGCGCCTCGCTGTCTGGCCCGCTGAATGTGCCCATTGCGTCATCGGACATTTCGGGGGTGATTTGCTTCGCTGCTGCTGCTGCAGGTAAACTCAATAATTGATGCTCTCGTCTCCCTACAGAACCCTGTTGTTCGCGGCGGCCATTGCACTGCTCCTGTTGATTTCCACTCCCGCCTCGGCCACCGACCAGCCCGAAATTTTCCCGGTCAGCGACGTGCGCCCCGGCATGCACTGCGTTGCCTACACCATTTTTTCCGGCGACAAGATCGAGAAAATGGATGCGGACGTGGTCGGAGTCCTGTACAACGCCTTTGGACCCAAACTCGATATCGTAATCATCCAGCTCTTGGGCGAAAAACCCGAACACACTGGAGTGGTTGCCGGCATGAGCGGCAGCCCGGTATACATCGACGGCAAACTCCTCGGCGCGCTCTCCCTCAAGCTAGGCATATTCAATAAGGAAGCCATCGCTGGCGTCACCCCTATCGAAAACATGCTGGACATCGAAAACCAGCTGGGCGCACCCGCCAATCCTGCTTCGTCCACCGCCCAGGCTTTGCATTCCGCGGAGCTAGCGGCGGCCATGGGGAGTTCTTCCGCCGGATCCGGCGACGATCTAAACAGCTCGCTTTCCGCGCCGCCCACCCGCGTGCCCCTTCCGGCCGATCTCAGCGACCGCTCCGGCCTCGGCCATGGTGCTTATCTGGTGCCCATCGAAACGCCGCTGATTTTTTCCGGCTTTTCGGCGCAGACCTTGGCGCAATATGCCGGGCAACTGTTCGCCCTAGGGCTGACGGCGATGGCCGGCGGCACCACCGAGCCCTCCGCCGACGAATCGAAAATCGCGCCCGGCGACATGGTAGGCATGGACCTGGTGCGTGGGGATCTGTCGATGACTGCGGGCTGCACGGTCACCATCATCCGCGATAATCGCGTTTTCGCATGCGGCCACCCGCTCTTCGGCCTTGGCAAGGTGTCGTTGCCGCTCTCCCGCGGCCATGTGGTGCTGACCCTGGCGTCTTCGATGGCCTCCACGAAAATTATGAACAGCGGCGGGGTAATCGGCACGCTCACTCAGGACCGTACCAGCGCGGTGATGGGCGAGCTCGGCCCAGGCCCGCGAATGATTCCGATGGACGTCGATCTGCGCACTCCGAATTCCCAGAAGGCCTATCACTTTGAAGTGATCGACAACCCTCAGCTCACTCCCTTGCTGGTGGCCATCGCCACTTTCAACGGCGTGACGTCCAACGTCACTTACACTGAAGGTTCCACCTTGCGCTTCACCGGTAAGATCGATTTGAAGGATCACACCTCGGTGCAGCTCGAAGATCTTTTCGCGCCTACCGATGTGCCGGTACCCAGCGGAATTTACGTCGCCCTCACCATGCAGGCCGCTTTCGCCCGCTTGTTTCAAAATCCATTCGAGCTGCCGCACATCGAGGGCATCCACATCCACGTCACCAGCGTCCCTGAACGACGCCGCGCCACCATCGATAGCGCCTGGAGCGAAAAGATTGAAGCGGTGCCGGGTGAAACGATCGGTATCAAGGTGCTCTTGCAGCCGTACCGGGGTTCGCCGTTCATTCAGGAAATTCCCGTCACTATCCCGCCGCAAACCGGGCGCGGGAGCATCGGCTTGTTGATCAGCGATGCGGACACCCTCAATCGCGTCGAGCAAGCGTACCCCATGGCGCAGCCGCAGCTTACCGGGCTCGATGAGCTGATCGGCATGCTCAATCATGAACGCCATAACGACCGGCTGTACGCGACGCTGCTACAGCCCACTCCGACCCTGCTGATCGAAGACAAGGAAATGCCCAACGTCCCGCTCTCCGAACTCAATATTCTCGACCAGCGCCAGAGCACCGGAGCCGGACGGTTGCTGGGACAATCCTCCGCCGGGGAATGGGCGATCGACATGAACCAAGTCATCACCGGACAGCACTATCTGACCATCACCGTGAAATAACGTTTGCCAAGGAGCTTTCACTCCATGAATCGCCGAATCACTTGGGTGTGCCTGCTAGCTGCGATGCTGTCGTTGGTCGCGCCGGCCTGGGCGGAACATACGCGCTTCTGGCGGCAATCGGACTTTTCCGATTTCCAGAAAGGCACTCCCGACGGCGTGGCCCTGCGCAGCGACGGCAAACTCACCCCCGCGCCGCGCTTCGTGCCTTATGCCGATTCGAATATGGCCTATCTTTACATGCTGCGGATCGATTCCAAGGGCCGGCTGTACGGCGCCGGCGGTTCGGATGCCAAGGTGGTCCGTTTGGTCGCCGCGGGGAAACCCGTCACCGTATTTGAGTCGCCGGAATTAGCCGTGCAAGCCATCGCTTTCGACGCCCAGGACAATCTCTACGTGGGCACTTCTCCGGACGGCAAAGTTTACAAAGTCGGCGCGGACGGCAAGCGCAGCGTCTTCTTCGATCCCAAGGCGAAATACATCTGGGCCATGGCCTTTGATTCCACCGGCACCCTGTTCGTAGCCACCGGCGATCGCGGCGAGGTCTTCACCGTCGCGCCCGACGGTACCGGAAAGCTGTTCTACAAGACCGGCGAACGCCATGCCCGGTCGATCGCCTTCGACTCCAAAGACAATCTGTTGATCGGCACCGATCCTACCGGCCAGATCATTCGCATCAACACCAGCCGCAAGCCAAACACCGCGCCGATCGCTACTTCCGGTTTCATTTTGTACGAGACGGACAAAAAGGAAGTCACTTCCCTGCTGGTCGATCCCCAGGGAGTGGTCTACGCTTCCGCCATCGGTGACAAACCCCGGCCCACACCCGGCGGCCAGCCGCCTGCGCCGATTCCTCCGCCTCCGGTGAACCCGGCTGCCGCCAATGGACCGAATCCCGCACCACAGCCTGCCCCGCCCGCCCCAGGCACTCCCGCGGTATTTTTTGCCACAATCAATGGCGGAGCTTCGGTGATTCGAATCAATCCCGACGGATCACCTGAGGAAATCTGGGCTTCCCGCGAAGACTTGATTTACTCGATGACTCTCTCCCCGGCCGGCAAGCTTTGGCTGGGAACCGGAAACGCCGGCACGCTCATCGAGGTCGATGACGACGGCCTGTTCGCTAGGATCGCCAAAGCGCCATCCGCGCAAATCACCGGATTCGCCACTGTGCCGGGCGGCCTGATCTATGCGGCCACCGCGAATCCAGGAAGAGTCTTTTCGGTCGGTCCCGGCTTCACCGCCAAAGGCAGTTTTGAATCCGACACCTTCGACGCGCACATCTTCTCTCACTGGGGACGCCTGAGTTGGTTCGGAGAGCACGCCATCGCGCCGGGCAAGGTCGCGTTTTACGCTCGCTCCGGCAATACCTCACGTCCCGAAGATAGTTGGAGCGCTTGGACCGGACCCTACAAGGACGCCGCCGGCGAAACGGTCACCTGCCCGCCCGCGCGCTTCATCCAGTACAAAGTGGAATTCCTGGATACCGACGGAGGTGGCCCTCCCGAAGTCTCCTGGGTGAGCTTGGCCTACCAACCCATCAATGTCGCGCCGGAAATCGACGCCATCCAGATCCAGGAGCCTGGAGTGCGCGTGCAGGGCTACGGTACGGGAGGCGCCGCCACACCGCCACCGCCGCAAGTTCATCTGCCGCAGAAGCCAAGCGATGCAGCCAGCGCTCAGCCGGGCGGCGGAGGCGATTCCGCACCAAAGATCCAACGTCCAGAGCAGCCCGTGCAGGGCCTCGCCGACAAGGGCTATCAAAGCGTGGTGTGGATCGCCCATGACGATAACGACGACGACTTGCTCTTCAGCGTCTACTATCGCGGGGAAGGTGAGAAAAACTGGCGCTTGCTGAAAGACAAAATCGACCAACACTTCTATGCCTGGGACACGAACACCATGCCCGATGGCCCGTATTACCTGAAGGTGGTCGCCTCCGATTCACCCTCTAATCCCCCGGCCAACGCACTTACCGCCGAAAAAGAAAGCGACCGCTTTGAGGTGAATAACACCCAGCCGGAAATTCGCAATCTGCGCGCAGAAACCACCGGCCAGTCGCACCGAACCGTGCGCATCCGCTTCGAAGCGCACTCGCCCCACAGCGAACTTTCTAAGCTGGAGTACAACCTGGATGCCGGAACCTGGCTGCCGGTCTTCCCGGTCGGTTTGCTAACCGACGCTCCGGAAGAGACCTACGATTTCCCGGTCGCCGATCTTTCTGCGGGAGAACACACCGTAGCCGTCCGTGCCACCGATCGCTTCGACAACGCAACCGTCTCTAAAATTACATTCACCGTAACCGCTCCGTAGCGCGCGGCAGAGTGTGCGAAGCGAAGTGGGTGCCTCAGGTGTTCGGCCTGGTCTTGTTGGTGTACCGCGGTCGCAGCACCGACAATCGCAAAAATATTCCATGAGGGTCTGCTGGCGAAATTGCGTTTGGGGAATTGCACTACCGGGAAGGGGTAACAAAATGATCCAGCGGAGCGCGCGCGAAGTCCAATTATAAAGCTCTTTGGTGTGCGGGTGTCCCGTTTAACCAGTCGCGGCGCTGCACATTTCGAATTGGCTCAGTCACATCCTCAGTAATCGTAGACATGTTCGACGCTTACGCCTTCGGCCCGCAGTTCTTGGACCACCGCATTCAACCAGCCCGCCTCGCATCCGATCACCGCCCGCTTCATCCCCGGATGTGTGAGTACCGGAGTCGAGAAGAGTTCCGGCGCTTGGGAGTCGCCGTAATGCCATGACTGCGGCGCCAGAACCGAGACAATGATCCGCGAGTTTCCGGCAATTTCCACAAAACGCACCCGGCGTTCGGCCAACACCAACGCGGTCGCAGTAAATTCCTGGTAACGGGGTATATCCACAATGAATTCTCGCGGCCCAGTTTGCTTCACCATTTTCATTCGTGGCAGCTCTGGCCACAGCGCGCTGTCGGCGTTGGAAATCCAGGCGTAGGTGCTCACCGGCTCCTCACCGTAAGTCCAATGGGTGGCCTTTTCGATCAACCAGCAGTAGAAGGACTCCGCCGTGTAATCCACGGTGAGAAACGCTTTCCGCTCCCACTTTCGTGGCAGATGCGCGCCCCAAAAAGAAGTCCTACTCCACAGTCCGCCAACGTGCCGCGCAAAGCGAAACTCATAAAACGGCCGGATGTGGACAAAGTCCGCATACTCGCGCGCGACTTCATCCGCGTACCGATCTTCATCGACCGCCTGGTACCCGCTGCTCCACTCACTCAACCGGCCGATCGCATTCTCGTAAATTCCCTTCAGCAGGTATTCCATGGAGAAGCTGGTGCCGATCACCATCAGCATCAGCTGCTCGCCGCCGTTCCACGGATATTTTCCTCGAGAGCAAATGGGAAGTACAGGAGCAGCTTTGCCAATATTGCCGCACCGCACCCAGGTAGGGAAATCCGCTCGGCAGATGCTGCTCCTGGAAATCGGCCTTCTCCTGATAGCTCCAGACGATGTACCACTCCGGATAACTCAAGTAGCTATCTTCTTCCGGGCGCGAATAATCCCTGACGCCGGCAGTAGCGGCTTTTCTTTCGGCGGGTTGCGGTGCGGGCGGCGGATATCTGCCCCTCCAGGCCGCAATGCCAACTGCTGGCGATCACCGCGCCGAAAGTAAGCAGCAGCAAGACGAAACACACGGCAAGAACCCGGCCCAGCCAGCGGCGCGATGATCGCGTCTTCAAACCGCCCTGGCCTTGGTTTTCGGATTATCGACGTCGAGTGCGATCCAGTACGGCGGCGAGTACGATGAGGAAGTGCGGCAGGTTTGTCAGAACATTCACGATCAGCCGAAGAGAATGCACATGCCCGAAGAAAAATGTTACCACGTCAATGGTGTACCAGATTCCCAGCACCCAGAAATAGATCCGCGAGATCCGCGGGCCATTGAGCCCGGCCAGTAGCGCCAAAAGGCCGAGCGCCAGATGGCCAATATCGACGATCAGGGTCATATGAAAGAGGCCGAACATCAGCCGGTTCTGGTCCATGATGCCGGGGACGAAGTCCAGCAAGTAGACGCCTAGAACAGCGCCGCAAATCCAAACGCGCACTTTTGAATGATGCTGAATTGCTTTGGCATCGCCGCCTGTCCTGCTAATATTCGCGGCTAATGATCGGATGGAACTTAGGCCCCTGGCAAGTTGATTAAATAGCTTTCGCCCGTGAGAGTCCAGAGGAGATCTCCTTGCGCCGCAGGCGCTTATTGCAATCCATCGGCGGAGTTCTCGCGTCGGTTTCCGTCCTAGGCGCGAAGGAAGCCTTTGATTTCGCCGCTGCACCAAACAAAGAGAAGGAAAGCGACTTTCTCTTTCCCAACGACGCCGCCCAGGAAGCACCGGTCGTTCTCCTGCCCGAACAAACATCAGCGCCGCCCGTCCCGTTTGAAATGCGCGGAGGCTACGTTAACGATGCCAGCCATCTGAATAAGACCGCGGTGTATGGAGTCGTCAAGATCGCAAGTGAGAACGATATCCGCAACGCACTGCAATTTGCACGTGACAACAATTTGAAAATCACATGTGCAGGACAGCAGCACAGCATGGGCGGGCAAACCTTCGTGCACGGCGGAGTGCTGCTCGACCTGCGAAATTTCAATCGCATCCAGTTGGACAAAGAACCCAAGACCGTGAATCTGCAAAGCGGTGCGCGCTGGTGGCAGGTACAGCAGTTTCTCGATCGCCAGGGTCTGTCGGTGAAGTCCATGCAGTCCATCAACATTTTCAGCGTGGGTGGCACGCTCAGCGTCAACGCCCACGGGATTGACCCCGCGCCCGGACCTGTGGCTCCCACCGTTCGCTCCATGCGCATCATGCTCAGCAGCGGTGACGTCGTGAAAGCAACCCCCACCGAGAATGGCGAACTTTTTCGCCACGTTTTAGGCGGCTACGGATTATTCGGTGTGATTCTAGACGCCGACCTCGACGTGGTCGACAACGAGATGTATGCGCGCAAAGCGGTCTATATGAATTACACGGATTTCCCGAAATACTACTGGGATCACATCGAGCGCAATGCCAACATCGGACTGGTCTTCGGCCGATTGTCGGTGGCACCGCGGTCGTACTTGCGCGAAACGGTCGTTCACACCTACGAGAAAACGCCCTTTGCAGATTCGCTCCCAGCACTGACGCCAACCGAGCACAACACCCTCGACCGCTTCATCATTAACTGCTCAAAAACCGGCAGCGTGGGCCGCTGGCTCAGATGGACCCTCGAAAAATATGCCGAGCCCCATCTTCATGCATGCGTAGCCCGCAACCAGGCGATGGACCAGAAGGAGGTGTGCCTGGTAACTCGGAACGAGGAAATGTACGACGACATGGCCTATCTCAAAAACCGCCTGCCGGATACCGACATCCTGCAAGAGTACTTCGTTCCTTACCACCGCATGCCCGAGTTCGTGGACGGTTTGCGGGAAGTGGTGCAGCGAAATCATGCCAACCTGCTCAACGTGACCATCCGCACTGTACATCAAGACACCATCAGCGCGCTGCCCTACGCCAAACAAGACATGTTCGGCTTCGTCCTCTATTTCAACGTGCGGTTCAACGACACAGATAACCGGATCCTTGAGCGGACCACTTCGGACCTGATCGATGTGGCGCAGAAGGCCGATGGCACCTATTATTTGCCGTACCAACTCTTCTATTCGCGCGGCCAACTGCAAAAATCATACCCGGAGATAGACGCATTCTTCGCAGCCAAGAAGAAATACGATCCGATCGGCCTGTTCACCAATAAGTTTCACGAAAACTACGGAACCTAGCGACGCCGGAGCAACGCACCGCGGGCGATTCATCCCGGCTAACATCTGGCCGAGGAACTCAAAGAACTCAGCATGAGCGCCGCCACATTGGCGCGCGATCTCAAGGTTCCCACCAATCGCAATACGCAGATTCTAAACGGAAGTCGCGACACCACCGCGGACACGGCGTTGCGTCTGGCCCATTTCTTCGGCACCAGTGCGGAATTCTGGATCAACTTGCCAAGCTTATATGACCTGTATATCGCCCCGCCGACAAACGGAAAGGCCCCTAAGGCTCTTGCCGATGCTACAGGGGATGATCGCGGCCCACGCATAGAGCGGGTTTTCGCCACACGGGGGGACGCAGTGGCAGCGAGGAATTTAGCGTAGCGGCTTGGCCCCGGGCGCTAGGCGCCGGCGGCGCGCCAATCGGCCGGCGGGAAATCGATCTTCCAGAAATTCGGCGCGGGCGGATCGAACGCTATGGGCACCTCATAGCCCCCGGACATCTGCTTCCCCGCGCGGACCACCCGGCAGGTGGCTCGTTCCCTGGTATTCGGATTCTCCAGCACGATCTGTATGGATTCCGGCAGGAGCTTCGGCGCCACCAGCAGAGCGCCATTCGGGTTCACGCTCACTGTGGTGACCGTGAACGTGTTTGGCTTTCCCTCTAAATCCACATGCGCCTTCATCGAGAAACGCAACATCACCCGTTGCGCGCGTTTCTTGCCATCATCCTGAATTACCGGACGCTTGTTTGCCTCTATCACCATGGATTTTTCGTTCATACACTTGGGCCCCAGTTATTCATTTCCGGGCGCACCAACTCCACGCCCAGTTCCCAGCCATCTCTTCCATGACTGCCTTTCCAAACTACCTGGCCTTCCAGGCTGCGCTGCGTCCGTAAATTGACCAGTCGCAAGCGCTGGCCAAAAATCAAATCTTGCGACGAAACCACCAGGCAACCGTAAGCGTTCACCGAACGGGTGCGTGCCGGCACGGAAATGTTGGACCCGTTGTCATCGATCCATTCGAGCTGCACGGCCACAAATTTGTCCGTTCGCACACTGCGGCGTTTCGGCCTGACGTTTTCTTCCAGGAAATGCGCATTCATCTGAGACATTTTCGACCTTGGACCGCAAATTTAAGCAAAATTCGAACTGCAGGACTACGAAGAAGGGGGCCGCAACGGGAACGGTGTCTCGGCGATCACAAGAAAATGTTAGCGGGGGGGAAAGTACCCGTCAATGGTACGGAGGCTAGAAGGTCAACACCCTAGAAGCACCGCAGCCGCGCTATCTGCCGCGCCGCGGGAGCCATATTTTCTAGATTTTTCTCATGAACCGCTGGCCGCCTGATCCAGATACCACACCACCCGCCCCGATCGAGGACGTATCCTCGCTGCCGGGTATTGGCTGGTCGTTGACTCCGAACCGGAGTCAGCTTCGTTGCGGATCGCCCGCACGATTTCGCGCTTCGCTGCGCCCACTACCAGAAAAAACGCCGCCCGCACTTGGTTCAGTATCGGCAGCGTTAGCGTCAATCTTTGCGAAGGTCTTGGCGGCACCACTGGCGCGGCAACCCACCGCTCCTTTTCTTGCAGCACCGGCGAGTCTGGAAATAAAGACGCGGTGTGCCCTTCCTGTCCGAGCCCCAGGAGCAACAGGTCTAGCACCGGAGGCTGCGACGCGAAAAATCCTCGCAGCGTCTGCTCGTACGCGCGCGCGGCATCCTCGGGCTTCGCATAATCGGTGCGCATCGGAAATATCTGTCCCGGCGGAATCGCCACGTGATCCAAAAGAGTTTCTCGCGCCATGTGGTAATTGCTGGCCGCATCGTCCGCGGGAACGTAGCGCTCGTCCCCGAAAAAAACAAAAGTGCGATCCCACGGCATCCGTTCGCGATAATCGCGGGCCCACAATGCGTACAGGGCGGCGGGGGTGCTGCCGCCGGCCAGCGAAATGGAAAAGCGTCCGCGCTCGGCCACCGCTTGCTGCGCCAGCGCCAGGGAGTCCTCCGCCACCGCGCGAAATAGTTGCTCCAGCGTAACGGAAACGCGAGCATCGCGAATCACAGCGGGCTCCAATTGCAATCCAGGTCGGTGAGCAAGCGATCGGCTTCCGGCGGACCCGTAGTTCCCGCGGCGTACAACACCACCTTCGGGCGATGCTCGAGCAGCGGCGTGTACAGTTTCCACGATGCTTCCACCTCGTCGTCGCGGACGAACAAGGTGGGGTCGCCTTTCATCACATCGAGCAGCAGCGTCTCGTATGCTTCCGGCGACTGGGCGAACGCTTCGGAATAACGGAAGTGCAGCTGGCGATTATCCAGTCGAATCTCATCGCCGGGCTCTTTGATCTGGAAATTCAAATCGAAACCTTCATCCGGCTGAATGGTGATTACCAGGCTATTCGCGTAATGCGGCGAGGAATCGAAGATTTGGAACATCGAGACCGGCGGACGCCGGAACGTAACCACGATCTGGCTGCACCGTTTGGCCAGGCGCTTACCGGTGCGCATCAAAAACGGAACCCCGTGCCAACGCCAGTTATTAATCTCCAGCCGAACCGCCACGTAAGTTTCTATCATCGAATCGGGAGCCACATCCGGCTCCTGGCGATAGCCGGGAACGTCTGCGCCATCGATTTTCCCCCGTCCGTATTGCCCAAACACCACGTCATCGGCGCGAATGGGCATGATCGAATTCAGCACCTTGGATTTTTCCTGGCGCAGCGCATTGGCGTCGATGCCCGCCGGCACTTCCATCGCAGCAATGGTCAGCAGTTGGGTGAGGTGATTCTGGATCATGTCCCGCAGTGCGCCTGCGGATTCGTAGTACTTCCCTCGGTGTTCGACGCCCAGCGTTTCCGCTACGGTAATTTCTACGCTTTGCACCCGGTCGCGGTTCCACAGCGGCTCAAAAAGAGAATTCGCAAACCGGAACACCAACAGGTTGCGCACCGTTTCCTTTCCCAGGTAATGATCGATGCGGTAAACCTGCTTCTCATCGAACCACTTGTGCACCAGTTCGTTCAGCTTCTCTGCCGATTGCAGGTCGCGCCCGAATGGCTTTTCGATCACCAGGCGCGTCCAGCCCGCGCTTTTGTTCAGCCCCGCTTCGCCCAGCGCGCTGATCACCGGCGGAAACGCAGAGGGCGGCAGCGCTAGGTAAAAAATCCGGTTGCCGGGCAGGCCAATGTCCTTCTCGACTTGGGCGATTCGCTCGGCGAGCTTCTTGTATTCGTCCGCGCTGCCGGTGGGCAGCGGCTGGTAAAACACCCGCTTCTCGACGCCCCTCGATATTTCCTGCGCCGGAACCTTCGCTGCGATCAACTGTTCCACGCAGTGCTTGCGGAAACTCTCATCATCGAAGGTCGTTTCCACTCCGGCGCCGAACAGCACCGTTTTTTTGTTCAGCAACTGGCGCACGAATAGCTGGTGGATGGCCGGGAGCAGCTTACGTCCCATCAAGTCGCCGGTGGCGCCAAGTACCACAAATACGTGCGGCTCGTTGGCCGCCATTCCCGGCGGCGCGGCCAGCGGAGTGGATTGCGCCAGTGGTTCAATCGGTCCAGCAGGACTCAAGAGAATCTCCTTTGGAGCCACGCGATGCGAGACGAAACACGCGGGTAAGCCCGGGTATCGCCCCAGGCTTGACAGGCGCGCAAGTTTATTTCGATTTCGCCGCGGCCGCGGCGTGCCCACCGAACTGGTGACGCATCATGGAGAGCAGTTTGTTGGAAAACGGATCCGGGTCCTGCGACAGCATGCGCCGATCGAGCGCCGCGGAAATCGTCGCCAACGGCACCCCCAGTTCGATGCCCTCGATCGCTGTCCACCGGCCTTCGCCGGTGTCTGCCACCACCGCCGAAATTCCCTCGAGAGTGGGGTTGCTCTTCAGACCATCAGCGATCAAGTCCAGCAGCCAGGAACGAATCACGCTGCCGGTTCGCCAAATCTGCGACACCTGCTCCAGGTCGATATTGAAAGCCTTCCCGGTGCTGAAATCCTTCTTGTGCCGCAGCAGGTCCAGCCCCTCCGCATAAGCCTGCATCATCGCGTACTCGATTCCGTTGTGGACCATCTTCACGTAGTGCCCCGCACCCGCCGGCCCGGTGTGCCCCCAGCCCAGGTTGGGAGCCGGCGCCAGCGTTTCAAAAATCGGCGTCAGGCGATTCACCGCTTCGTCGGGTCCGCCAACCATCATGCTGTAGCCTTCCTTCAACCCCCATACTCCGCCGCTGGTGCCCACGTCCACGAAATGGATTTTCTTCGGCGCCAAATACGCCGCGCGGCGAATGCTCTCCTTATAAAACGAATTGCCGCCATCGACGATCGTGTCGCCCGGCGAGAGCACTTTCAGCAGCGATTCGATCAGTCCATCGACAATCTCGTGCGGCACCATCAGCCACACCGCTCGTGGCACCGGCAACTGCTTGACCACCGATTCCAGCGAGTCTGCGCCAACCGCACCTTGGGCCACCAATCCCTTCACCACCGATGCGTCGCGGTCGTAACCCACCACCCGATGGCCACCCTTCACCAGCCGCTCGGTCATGTACGCGCCCATCTTCCCCAATCCAATCATTCCCAAATCCATCAATTTTCTCCCTTCAATTGAGAGCCGGCGCAACACCCAGCCGCGCCAAATCTTGTTCCAGTTGATTGGTGCTTGTAAAAGCGATGGTGGAGATGCCCAATTCTTTGGCGCATTCCAGATTGAGCGGACGATCGTCGATCATCACGCATTCCGCGGGCCCCCGCTGGGTGATGCTGAGCGCCAGCTTGTAAATGGCGGCATCCGGCTTGCGTACGCCCAAGTAGCACGAACTGAAGAACACGCTGAAATACTTCCGCAGCTCGAATTGGCGGATCCGGTATTCATTGAGTTCCAGCGATTCGTTGTTGACCGTCGCGATCAAGTATCGTCCGCTTGCGGCCAGACGTCCCAGTAGCGCGATGGTCTCCCCCCAAATTTGCGATTCGCTGAACATAAACGCCTGGAAGTCAGCCGGGGAAAAAGCTCGGGGACGATAAAACACGGTGCGCTGCAAATACTCCTGCAGCGTCACCTTGCCCGTTTCGAATGCATTCACGACCAGCTCGTGCCGGTCCTCAAACTCGTCCCAATCTAAAGCGAATTTCTGGGTGGCCTTTCGTCGCGATCCGCGATCCCAGCCGTTAGTCAGCAGTACTCCGCCCACGTCCCAGAACAAGGCGGTGACCTCAGCCACGTGCCACCTCGAGCAATCGCCCGGGCCCGTCTGCCGCCTGCCGGGTATGCCGTCGGTTGCCGGCCGCGGGCCCTAGATTACTGGCAACGCCGGCACTCATGCCTTCGCGCCAATTTTCTGCCGCTTGGCGTCGATCGCGCTCATCAAGTCGGTAAACGACTTCGCAAAAGACGCCACTCCATCCACCTGCAGCTTGGCGGTGACGTCCTTGAGCCGAACCCCCGTTTTCTCGAGATTCGCGAGATCGGTCTTCGCCTGTTCCAGGCCCTGCGCCACCGTCGGTCCGGGAATCTTGCCATGGTCGCGGAACGCGTCCACCGTCGCCGGCGGCATGGTATTGACGGTATCCGGCCCGATTAATTCTTCGACGTACAACACATCGCGGTAAGCGGGATTCTTCGTGCTGGTGCTGGCCCACAATACGCGCTGCACGCGCGCGCCTTTCTTGCGCAATGCAGCAAACGCATCGCCGTAAAACAACTCCTGAAAACGTTGGTAAACCACGCGGCAATTCGCGATCGCCGCTTTCCCGCGCAACGCCAGCGCTTCCGGCGTTCCGATCTTCTCCAGTTGCGGATCGATCATGGTATCCAGCCGGCTGACGAAAAACGACGCCACCGATCCGATCTTTTCCGGGTGCGCCGCCGCGGTCACTCCACGAATATACGCTTGCGCTACATCTTCGTAGTGCTGCTGCGAAAACATTAGGGTGATGTTGACGTTAATTCCAGCCGCGAGCAGGCGCTCGATCGCCGGCAGTCCGGCCGCAGTGGCCGGCACCTTGATCATCACGTTGGGACGATCGACTTCCTTCCACAGCCGCTTGGCTTCGGCGATCGTTCCCTGACTGTCGTTCGCCAGGGTGGGAGAGACTTCCAGGCTCACAAACCCGTCCGCGCCGTCGGTTCGGTCGTACACGGTGCGCAAAATATCCGTCGCCGCACGAATGTCTGCCACCGCCACCGCCTCGAAGAGTTCGCCGGCCGGTTTGGCGGGATCCTTCGCCAGCAAACTGCCCAGTTGGGCGTCGTAGTCGGTGCTGGATCCGAATGGCTTTCTCAAAGATCGTAGGATTGCTGGTCATCCCACTCAGGCCGTCGTTATCCACCATGCGTTTCAGTTCGCCATTCTGGAGCAAATCGCGGCGAATATAGTCGAGCCACACCGCTTGCCCCTGCCTCTCGAGCGCAATCAGCGGATTCCCTGAGGCCCCCGGCCCCCCGCTAGAATTCTGTTCAGTCACAGTTTGCGATCCCATGGTTCTCTCCTCACGCGCAACGTTGTTAACCACCGCCGGCGATCATCTTCGCACAGCCACGTCATCAACATCATTACAGTCATATTATCGCCGTTCTGGGGGTGAGCGAGAAGCACAATCCGAATCGGTCCGCGGCGCCAGGAGTGAGCCCTCGCGAAGCATGTTTGATGGGTGGAATATCGAAAGGTTACGCAAATATGAATGATGACGGCGATGGTGCCGGCGGGGTGGACCAGAAGGCGGACTACTTCTTCACCGCGACCACCCGCAGCCGCCGATAATCCGCCATCCAACCACCGTCGCGAAACAGTGCTGGCCGCGTTTCGCTCTCGACGGAGTGAAAAAAATCCTCGCGCTTTTTCTCCGGCACATCCTCGAGAAACGTTCCGCCGAACATCCGAATCCAGTTCCGCAATCCCGCATCGCCTTTCTCGAGCGGCGTTGGACGGTCGAACAGCGTCGCAAAACTCACCTCGAACCCCTGCGTTTCAAGCAGCCCGGAATATTCTCCGATCGAAGGGTAATACCACGGATTCGGATCGTGGCCCGCCCCTTGTGGCGATGCAAATCGTCGGTACGCCGCGGTCATGGCCTCCACGATCCGGCGGACGTTCCCCTTCCCTCCCATCTCGATCACGTAGCGGCCGCCAGGACGCAGCGACTTCCACGCCGACTCAATCACCAGGTCAGCCTCGCGGACCCAATGCAGCACCGCGTTCGAAAACACTGCGTCGAAAGGGTGCTCGAACCGAAAACTACGCGCGTCCCCCGCATCAAATTCCACCTGGGGATATTTCCGCCGCGCTTCGGCAATCATCTCTGCGGAACTATCGATGCCCACCACCCGCGCGCCCATTTCGGCGATCTGTGCGGCGAGGTGTCCCGTCCCGCACCCCAAGTCGAGAATGCGTTCGCCAGCCTGGGGAGCCAGCAACTCCAACACTCCGCGCCCGCGCTCCCAAACAAACGAGTAATGCGCGTCATACCGGTTGGCGTCCCATCGCGGCGCGCCACCGCCAGTAGCATCCGTCGTAGACATCCATACATTCTCCCTCATTTGGTGGGAAGGTTGCGTAGCAACCTTCCGGAAGAAGAAAGGAAGGACTACTCGCTCCGCAAGGCGATCATCGGATCGACGCGTGACGCGCGACGCGCAGGAAGCAGGCAAGCCGCCAAGCCGACCAGCACGATCAAAGCGAGCACCACGGCAAAGGTCCATGGGTCCCGGATCGACACGCCCCAAATCTGGCTGGCGAGAAAGCGGGTGAGCCAGTAGCTAACCGCCAGACCGATGACGATTCCGGCGGCGATCAGGCGCGCGCCCCTTCCAAGAACCATCTTCAGAATGCTCGATTGCTGCGCGCCCAACGCCACGCGTATGCCGATTTCGCGAGTCTGCAGCGAAACCGTGTAGGCCATCACGCTGAATACGCCCGCCATCACAAGCAGCAGGCCGATGCTGGCCAGCGGCGCGAACGCGGTCAGAGCAAACTCCGGTATGGCGTAGGTAAGTTTTTGAAGAAAATCCTTCAGCGGGTCGAGCAGAAAGAAAACTTGGTCGTGATCCACCGCCCAAACTTGCTCCTGAACAGAATGCATCAACGACGCCGGGGGCACCGTCGTCTTCAGCAGCAGAAAGTAGGATCCGGCAATCGTGTGGGGAATAAAAGCCATGGGCAAGGCGGGCTGCTGGAGCCCGCGGTCCTTCATGTCGGCGACAACGCCGACGATTTGGAAATAGGTATCTTGCGGCGGCTGGTTGGGTAGAAGAACCGTCTGGAAATTCTTCACTTTCAATTGTTGGCCAAGCGGATTTCCGTCGCCGAAAAAGTCGTGAGCCAGAGTCTGATTGATCACCGCCACGTACTGCGCTCTCTGTACTTCGCCGCGGGACAGCCAATTCCCCTGGATCAAGCGCAGTTCCAACACGTGAGAAAGGTTCTCGTCGCAACGCACCAGGCCGGCGCTCTCCGCATGAGTCGCGCCCGGCACGGTCACTTCGGGCCCAGCCGACGGACTGTACCCAGGAAGCGCGTCTTCGATCGAAGCGTCGCTCACGCCCGGCAGGTTTTTCACCCGTTCCGCCACTTGCCGGACCATGACTTCCCGCCGCTGCGAAGCAAGGTTGGCCATATCTACAGCTTCGTTGTGGCCCTTGTGTACAAAGTAGGTGACCAAGACATTCCGGGGATTGAAACCCAGTTCTACGTGGGTGAGCGCGAAGAAGCTGCGGGTCATCAGGCCAGCGCCAGTTAAGAGGACCACCGCAAGCGCCACCTCGCCGACCACCAGCCCCGCGCGAAACGTTCCCCGGCGGAACTTCGCGCCTGTGCCTTTGCCGCCGTCTGCCAAACGTGGTTGCAAATCCCCGCGCACCGCGTGCAACGCAGGCGCCAGGCCGCAGATCAGCGTGGTGAGTAGGGTCACGCCCACGGCGAAGAGCAAAACCGCGGGGTCGAGACCGATTACGGTTTCACCCCCGAAGGTGGCACCTCCGAGGAACGATTTCTGGGGCATCGCCGCTGCAACCACTTTCATGCCGAGAACAGCTAGCACGCAACCCACCACGCAAGCAGGAATCGCCAGCACCAAGCTTTCGACCAGTAACTGTCGAACCATCCGCTCGCGAGTTCCGCCCAGCACGAAGCGAACCGCGATCTCTCTTTCCCGCACTGCCGCGCGGGCCAGCAGCAGGTTCGCCACATTGCTACAGGCGATCAGCAGCAGCATGGCGACCGCGGCTAGCAAGTCATAGAGCAGATGCTTGATATCGGGATTGAATCCGACAGCGATCACGCCGCCGATGCCCATCGGTCCAAGCAGAGCGTCGGTGGTCGATTGCACTCGCGCCGTGAAGTGCTTGGGATAATCATCAGGGTGCAGAACGGAAAGGCGCTTGACGATGACACCGAGGTCCGCGGAAGCCGCCTGCAACTTCACGCCAGATTTCAGGCGGGCCAACAGGTAAACCCGCCAACCTCCAGCCGCACCCCCCGGCCGGGTCAACCGAGGCGTGCCGAGTGAGCAGGTAATCGGAATCCAGATTTCTTGCAATGGGCCAAAAGCCTGAAAGCGCGGCGGCATAATGCCAACGAGCGTGCGGGAATCGCCATCAATAGTGAAGTTCTTACCCAGTATCGTTGGGTCGCTGTTGAACGCGCCCTTCCATGTCTTGTAGCTCATCACCAAGACGGCGGCGGCTTCGGGCTTTCCGTCCGCCGGAATAATGCCGCGTCCCAGCAGCGGCGCTACTCCGTAGAAATCAAAAGCGTCGGAGGTTACCCGGCCAGCATAAAACTGGTACGTCTGAGCGCCATCGCTGGCCAAAACCATCGTAGTTTTCGAATAACCGGCAATGTTTTCAAAAACCTGATTCTGGCTGCGAATTGCATCCAGATCTTCCAAATCGACGGAGAGAAGTCGCAGGCTGCCGTCCCCGGCTCCGGCGTCATCGGCGTTCTGTAGAACTGGAACAACCAGGCGGCTGGCATTCTTGGCGGCAAAAGCATTGAACATCAAATTGTAGAAGACGCTGAAGACCACCGTGGACGCGCCGATGCCCAACGCGAGCGTGAATATGGCGACGGCGGTGAATCCCGGACTTTTGCGGAGCATGCGCAGACCATAGCGCACGTCTTGCAGTAGATGTTCGAACCACACCCATCTCCACACTTCCCGCGTATCTTCCTTCACCCGCGTTACGTTGCCGAACTTCCGCAAAGCCGCAAAGCGCGCCTCCGCCGCCGACATGCCGCGATCGATGTTGTCCTCGGTTTCCCGGTCGATGTAGTCGCGAATGTCCTGTTCGAGCTCTTTGAGCATGCGCTTGCGGCGGCTCACGATTCGCCCTCCGGGGCCGCCGGCCGCAGAATCCGCGCGATCGATCCCGCCAGCTGGTCCCCCTGGCTGGTTTCCACCGCCAGTTGCCGCCGCCTCGTAGCGGCCGGACGATAGAACTTCGCGCGGCGATGGTCTGCGGAAGTTCCCTCTTCGACGGAAATCCATTGCCGCTTGATGCGCCGGTGCAGTGCCGGGAATAACGACCCTGGTTCGACCTGCCGCACATCGTCGGAGTTGAAATCGATAGCCTTGGCGATGGCGTGGCCATCGACCGGTCCCCACACCAGGGTGCGCAGAATGAGCAAGCCCAGGGTGCCTGGCAGCCGTTCGATACCCTTCTGCTGTTCTTTAGTAGACATTCTAGGTGAGGATAAAACGCTTCGTGTACGATGTCAAGTTGAAGCAAGGCGCGCCTAACCCGCAAACGCGCCGGTGCCCGCGAGAAACGGCTCAGCGGTTCGGCCGCCGCGCCCATGCCTTGCGCTTCTACATGTCATGTGGTAGATAGGTAGAAGAGCGAGGTATGGTAATGAACGTCAAATCCGATCTTCCCCAAGGTACCCTGGACTTATTGATCCTAAAAGTCGTGGCGCTCGGTCCGGTGCACGGCTACGCCATCGCCCAACGCCTGCAACAGGTTTCCCGCGACGTGGTGCAAGTTCCGCAAGGATCCCTCTATCCGGCGCTGCACCGGCTCGAAAATCGCGGGCTTCTCGCTGCGGACTGGCAAGAAACCGACACCGGACGCGAGGCCAAGTTCTATCGCCTAACGCGCCAAGGGCGCGCGCAGCTCGAAACCGAAGCCGCCAGTTGGGAGCGATTGACGGCTGCGGTGGGCCTGATTCTCAAAATGTCGGAGGGAGGTGCGGAATGAACTGGTGGCAGCGTCTGTGGCGCCGTGGGCAAATGGAAGCGGAACTCGAAAAGGAACTTCGCTTCCACCTCGAACAACACGCGAGCGAGCTAGTCGCGCAGGGCCATCATCCCGCAGAGGCGCGCCGCCGAGCCCGGCTCGCTCTCGGTGGTCCGGAGCAGGTCAAAGAAGGCTGCCGCGATGCCCGGGGCACACGGTGGCTGGAGGAGCTGTTGCAAGACACCCATTTTGCGCTGCGGATGCTCCGCAAGAGTCCGGGATTTTCGGCGGTCGCGCTGTTAACGCTGGCCCTCGGCAGCGGCGTGACCACGATCATGTTCACCGTGGTCAACGGTGTGCTTCTGAAACCGCTGCCCTATTCCGAGCCCGGCAAGCTGGTCACGCTGCAGGAAAAAACGGAAACGGCCAACCAGTTTGGCAACATTTGGGCGTTTGCATATCCGAACTTCCTCGATTGCCAGCGGCAAAGCCGCTCGCTATCGATGGCGGCGTGGACCTACAACGGCGGCATCGTGAGCGCCTCCGGGAAAGCCGAGTACGTGAATGGCGCCGAGGTTTCCTCCACCCTATTTTCCGTCCTGGGGGTCACGCCGATCCGTGGGCGCGTCTTCCTGCCCCAAGAAGACCGCCTGGGCGCTGCACCGGTAATGATCATCAGCTATGGCTTGTGGCAGCGCCGCTTCGCAGGAAACCCAACAGCCATCGGAACGTCACTAGATTTTGACGGAAAACCCTACACAATTGTTGGCATCACGCCTTCCGGTTTCCGGTTGAACGAAGACGAATTCGAACTCTTCACTCCTCTGGGTCAAGACTCTTCACCGAGCATGCAGAATCGCAGCCGCCATCCGGGCATTGGGGTTTTTGCGCGCCCGCTGCCCGGCGCAACGCTCCCGCAGGTGCAGACCGAACTCTCGGTGATCGGCCGCCGTCTAGCTAGTCAGTATCCTGAATCCAATGCGGGGCGCGGCTTCATCGCCGAACCGCTTCGTCCGGACGTAGGAGATATCGGGGGAACGCTTTGGCTGCTGCTGGGTGCGGTCAGCCTGGTCCTGCTGATTGCGTGCGTAAACGTGGCCAGCCTGTTACTGGCGCGCGCGGTTTCCCGCGAGCGTGAACTGGCCATGCGCGTGGCGCTCGGTGCCGGACCAGGCCGATTGGTGCGTCAATGCCTAACCGAGAGCGCGGTGTTGGCGCTTTCCGGCGGCGTGCTCGGCGTTTTGCTCGCAGCGTTTGGGATCCGCCCGTTTGTAATGTTTTGGCCAGGGAGTTTGCCGCGCGCGGAGGAAGTGTATCTCGATTGGCGGGTGATGCTGTTTGCCGTCGGGGTCTCACTGCTGAGCGGCCTTCTTTTCGGACTGGTTCCGGCCCTGCGCGCTTCGGTGCGCGAACTGGAACACACCCTTCGTGCCGGCGCGCGGACAGTCGTGGGAAGCTCGCGCCGCTTGCAGAGTGCTTTGGTCATATCCGAAGTCGCGCTGGCGGTGGTGCTGTTAGTTTCTGCCGGGGTGCTGGGGAGAACGATGCTGCGGCTCTCCTCGCTCGACTCTGGAGTAAAATCCGAAAACGTGCTGGTAGCTCGAATGGCGCTTTCGCCGGCAACCCTTGCGGACGCCGCGAAGATTCGGGTTGCCTGGCGGGCGGTGTTGGACGGCGCGCGACGCGTCCCTGGGGTGCAGGCGGTCGCGACCGTCGACACCGTCCCGATGCGCGATGGCAACAACCAAGTCGCCTACTCGACTTCCTCCTCCATTCCTCAACCAACCCAGATACCACTCGCGTTGGCGACCACCGTGACGCCCGGCTATCTGCAGGTCATGGGCATTCCGTTGCTCAAAGGGCGATTCTTCGACGACCAAGATCGCCTGGGAAATGAGCTCGTCGTGGTGATTGACGACGTGTTGGCCCAACACGCTTTCGACAAGCGCGACCCCATCGGCCAGCGGCTCTGGATCCCGCCCTCCGGCAGCCCTTTCTCCTCAGGAGCGGATGTCCCCGACGTCGTCCGCGTGGTCGGCGTCGTGGGCCATGTCCGGCACTGGGGCCTGGCCAGTGACGACAAAGCGCGAGTGCGCGCGCAGTTCTATTATCCGTTCGCCCAGGTTCCGGACCCGTTGTTGCGCCGCTGGTCCGAATTGATGTCCATCGCTGTGCGCACCAACTTTCCGCCGTTGAATCTGGTCGAGCCTCTGCGGACGGAACTACGCGGCGCCACGGGCGATCAAGCTCTTTACGAAATACGCACCATGGAACAGCTCCGCAGCGATTCGCTGGCCCGGCAGCGTTTCCTTTTGCTGCTGTTCGGAATATTCGCCAGTCTGGCTCTACTGTTGGCGTGCATCGGCATTTATGGTGTGCTGGATTGTTTGACCGGCCAACGCGTCCCGGAAATCGGCGTACGCATGGCGCTCGGCGCCCGCCCGGGCGATGTCATGTGGCTGGTGCTTCGCCAAAGCCTCGAAATGATTTTCGCCGGCGTTGCTATGGGCATATTGGGCGCCTGGGCAGCAGGACGTCTACTGGCGCGCCTGGTCGAAGGCGTGCGCCCACCTGAGCTATCCACGTTCGCAATCATGATCCCCGTGCTGGCCCTCGCCGCGCTGTTGGCCAGTTTTGTACCGGCCCGCCGCGCCAGCCGCGTGGACCCCATGACCGCGCTGCGCCAGGAATAACCAACGCCGCATTGGCGCGATTCTTGCGTTGCGGATTGTTCCGGCTGTTTGTTACTGTGCGCACACTGTGACCAGTTTTGAAAGCCGCAAGATGGATCGGCGGAGTTTGCTTTTTGGCGGCTTCGCAGTTGCCATGGCCGCTCAGGCCGGCACCACCAGAAGGCATCGTCTGGAAACGCTAACTCAGTGGTTAAACGCCTCCCGACAGCAGCGCAAACTTGCGTTGCAGCCATGCCTGGATCGCATTCACGCAATGGATCCCTCCATTCACGCCTGGGTCCAAGTGATGCCGGAGAAACCGACCGGGAACGGAAAGTTGGCGGAAATCCCATTCGGCGCAAAAGACATCATCGAGACACGAGGTTTGGCCACCGAATACGGCACGCCAATTTACAAAGGGCGAATTGGAACCGAAGATGCCGCCATCATTCGCGAGATGCGCCAACGCGGTGCGATATTACTGGGAAAGACAGAAACTACCGCCTTCGCATATCGCACGCCAGGCCCCACGCGCAACCCGAGGGATTTGGAACACACCCCAGGCGGGAGCTCCAGCGGATCGGCAGCCGCAGTCGCAGCGGGGATGGTTCCCTTCACTGTCGGAGAACAGACCCAGGGGTCGGTGCTGCGGCCGGCCTCCTATTGCGGCGTTACTGGATTCAAGGCCAGCTACGGTTTGCTGTCCATGGACGGGGTGCTGCCCTTATCGAAAAGCCTGGACACGCTCGGCTTCTTCACGCATACGCCGGCCGATATGCTCCTGCTCTGGGAATCAATGGGACATCCATCGGACGGGCGGAGGATTTTGTCCTCGGTGCCCCCGAACCCATGCCGGAAGTAGACCCTGCCATGCAGACAGCGTTTAGGAATGCGCTCTCCGCGCTGCGAACTGCTGGCGTATCCATCCAATGCGTGGATATTGCCGGAATGCTGGCAAAACTAGCCGACGCGAACAAGACGGTGATGTTCTACGAGGGCGCTCGGTTCCACCAACAGCGTTTTAAGGAGTACGGATCCCAGCTCGCAGATCTCGCGGACTTGGTGCGGGACGGCCTACAAATCCCTGAAGCGCGCTATGACGAAGCCCGGCGGTATATCGCGGAGTGCAGGGAACGGGTGGCCGAGATGTACCAGGCCACACCCGTTATCTTGGTGCCGGCCGCGACAGGCCCGGCACCGCTAGGCTTGTCATCGACTGGAGATTCGAGAATGAACTCTCCGTGGACCGCGCTCGGAACACCCGCCATCTCGATTCCCCTGCCAATTCCGAGCGGGTTGCCGCTGGGGCTACAACTCACCGCGAACCACGACCAGGATGCCAGAGTGCTTCAGACTGCGGTCCGACTACACAAAATCCTTCTCAGCTCGGGTTGAATGAGTCTTCCCTGACCCATCCATCAGATCCCTCATGGCAGCTTGGCGCCCCGGAAAATAGTGACCGGCGATCCCTCGGCAATGAATGCGGAACTCGGCCGACCTTGCAGGGCGCGGCCCAGGTCAACACCGTATAATCTGCTCACGTCGCCTTCAAATTCTGCCGAGGTGCTCACCCAGACTTTCCAAGGCAGGTGAGCAACATGATATTCCAGAGACCCACTTCGCCGAGCGGAATAGCCCCAATGGTGTTCGGTAATAAATTGTTCCAGACTTCCCTTGGGCGGTAGTTCGGGAGTGCCCGTCGCTTGCGCTTCCAGCCGACACCACTGATTCTTGCAGTACCATTCATATTTGACTGTCTTTTTCGATTCCTCAGTGCAAACGTTGTGCCGCGTTCGCAGGCGTATGTAGTTCTCGCCATACACAAGGCGAGCCGTCGCCGCGACCATCCGCCTAGGCACAATTTCGGCGATGAACACTACACCTCTGCGGTTTTCATCGCCCTCCCGGCGACCGACGTAGAAGCGCAGGTTGATCTCATCGAAATCGGAATGAAACGGAACCGCAAGCGATCCAAAAAGCTTGGTGCGGCAGAACCGAAAAGCTACGAGGCTAATGTATGTTTTCCCAGCGAACGAATCGACAAGGGTGCCAGCAGGGACATATTTGCCCAACAACTGAGGATCCACTTCGTAGTTCAACATCACCAGATCTCGCCACTCGGCCGTGAGAAAGACCCTTCCGGGGTGAGACATTTCGGCCAGTCCAAGCACCACAATGCTGGACCCAAATTAACAGGCCCTCGGCCGGCCGCAGAATATTTCTATCGATCGCCGTGCAGCCCAGTAAACCCTGGAGGTTTTCGGCAAGATCAGCAGACTTCCAGGCGACTGATTGGAAGCTGGCCCAGCACTTGCTCTCAACGATTCGATCTCCGGCGTGATCGATATAGATCCCCACGCCGGTAGCCTGGCCGGCGATTCCGACGATCGCGGTCAACGCGCCGTCCGGTTCTTCCTGCGCTGCGGATGAAGCGAGGTGCGCCTCGAACGTGATCCCGAACCCTTCCCGCGTGGGATTCTCGAGCAGCCGTACCGAGTGAACGGTGGGGGTCGAATGTCCGCCGCGAGATGGGCGCCCATCGAGTGCAGAAAGCCCGCCAGGGAAGCAAATTCGGGATGAGCATAGCGGGTGAACCGCGCGATGCGGTCGCTCCACAATGCGCTGGTCAGCCATGCCGTGCGAATTCCGGCGGCTCGTCCAGCCCCAAAGAATTCGGATCAGCCTAAGTCATTCGCCGCACTTCGGCGTGAATCTTTAAACAACAATCCACAGCCAGTGCCGAAGTGAAACGGGCCGCGCCCGACTCCTGTCGCGCTCGCCCAAATAAGAATTGCTCCATCGTCCGCCAGAATGCTGCCAACGCAGTTTCCGTTCGCGGCGTGCGCCTATCGCTTGCTGCGGCGCTTGCCATTGACCCTACCGGTGCGTAGCTACCCTCGGTGTGCATCTCCACAGAAATTTTATCGCCCACGCGCAGCAGCATGCTGCTCGGATTTTTCAATCCCCAAGCCACATAGGGAATCGCAAAGCGCGAGTCTGACAATAGTTGGTTGCCCTTGGGCACCAGTCGGGTGGTAATTGTGATGGGATGCTCGGTGCCATGCATCTTGATCACCCCGCGCACGTCCACCTGAAACGGATCGCGCAGGTCGATGCGTCCGGTAACGCTCTCCGGAACGAAAATAATCTCGGGGTATTTGTCGCTCTGCAGAATTTCCGCGTTCATTTTGGCGTCGCGGGAATCGTTTCCGGTCTTCCCGCTGCGCGCGTCGATCACCACCACGCCGCTGGCTACACCGCCATCGGAATTGAATCGCACCGAGCCACGCTTGAGCTGGAAGGTACCGTGTACGGTGTGAAAGGTAGCGTCGAGGGTGAAACTAATCTGGGTGTGTGCCGGATCGAGTTCCAGCACTCGTTCCTGCGCCCGCGCGGTATTAACCGCGCCGGCGAGGAAAAGCGCCATCGCCGCAACCATTGCCTTCGATGCAGACCTGTGGCCCATGAAGCGTCCGTGCCTCACCTGCGGCTGGTTGCGGACCAACCGAAAAACTGGGGATGGTACCGCCAGCAATCGCCCCACCCCAAGGCGACCCACTGGCTCTACCACTTCAGCAGGACCAGCTCCGAGCAAAACCCCGGCCCTAGCGCGGCCAAAATCGAGTAGGTTCCGGGCGCCGGTCGATGATTCTTCATCACGTCCTCGAGCACCAGCAGCACCGACGCGGACGACAAGTTCCCTACCTTGCGCAGCGACTCCCACGAAGGCTTCAGCGCGCCGTTGGTAAGTTGCAGCGATTCCTCCACCGCTTCGAGCACCCGCGGTCCTCCGGTGTGCATGATCCAGCTGCCTATATCCGAGCGTTTCATTCCCTGATCGGCCAGAAAACAATCGACGTCCCCGGCCAAATGCTGGCGCGCCATATCCGCCACGTCGCGGGTGAGCACGATTCGGAAACCTTTCTCGGAAATGTCCCAGCCCATCACGCCTTCCGTTTCCGGATAAAAAATCGAACGGGTGTTGATGATTTCCGGCCCCTTCAGCCCGCGCTCCGATCCACCGATAATCACCGCGGCGGCGCCATCGCCAAACAGCCCGGTCGAAATCAAATTGGCGACGGACATATCTTCGAGTTGAATAGTCAGCGAACACAGTTCCACGCTCAGCAGCGCTACCGCCTGCGCGGGAAACGCTTTCACGTAATCGGCCGCACGTGCCAGACCCGCTGCGCCCGCCACGCAGCCCAGACCGAATATCGGCATGCGCTTGATGTTCCGGCTCAGCTTCATCCGGTTCACCAGCTTGGCATCGATCGAGGGACTGGCCACTCCAGTGACGGTCACAAAAAATAGCGCGCCCAATTCCTCCGGATTCACGCCGGATACCTGGAGCGCCCGGCAAATCGACGCTTCCCCCAAATCTACGGCTGCCTCAATCCATTTGTTGTTCGCTTCGCCCCACGTCTTCAGTTCCGGATATCCCTCCAACGGGAGTACGGTGTGCCGACCCTCCACACCCAGATGCTGGTAGATCTGGTCGAACAGCCCGGGGCTTTTCAGCTTCGGGCCCCAATACAACTTCAGCGCCTGCTGCATGACGGCCTGAGGGTAATAGTGTTTGGGGAATGCGCTTCCTACTCCGGCAATGTTCATGATTTGGGCGCTGACGACAGCGTCTCGCCTTCCAAGGATTTAGTTTGTGTTACCGGCGGCCAAACCGCGCCGCGCGGACTGGCTCGGACGCCCGATTCGCGCTGGGGCGTCCGCCAATTCGTTTCCCGATCGGTGATTCCGATGTGCGATCGCGATCCCAATCGCCCCGCTGCACACACACGCAAGCAACCGGCATGCCGCACCAAATCGGTGGGCATCACCTGCAAAGCCTACTACCCCCTGCTCAAGGATTCGCGGAGAAGATAATATGTCGGGAGTGTCGCCGGGTCAAAACGCTTAATTCAACCGGTTCCCATGGTCCCAGCCGACCGACCCTGCTTGTCTGCCCGATCGACCGGCTTGCGCGCCGCTCCCTGGGATGCTAACTTCCATCCTCCCAGTCTAGTAGCTGGACTTTTGTGCCAATGACCGAGCCCACAAACTCCGCTCCCGTGCCACCTCCCCGCACTTCCGGTGAACTACGGACGCCCGATACGATTTTTTGGCGGGCCGAGGGCAGCCTGCTCAATTTGACGGCGGTCCGTCCCGCGGGTTTTTTCGCCTGGAACGCACAAACGTTCCTCGAACGGTGGACGCGCCGAGGCGCGATGGGAATCCTCGCGGTGGCCCGCCCATTTCTTTATTCCGTTCACCGCGTCTTCGCCACCCGGGTGCTGCACACCGTGCTGCGTGGCGTCAGCCAGGACCGCTTGGACCTGCTCGGAGAAGAATACTTCGAATACGCTCTTAAACCGCGCTTATACCAACGCGGGGTTGCCAAACTCAAAGAGGTGATGGCCGCAGGACAGCAGGTCGTCCTGGTTAGCCAGGGCCTTGACCATATCATGCGCCCGCTCGCCGCTCATCTCGGCATTTCCCATATTGTATCCAACCGCCTCGAATTCCGCGATGGCTTGGCTACCGGCCGCCTGCTCGAACCGGTGATCCGACCACGCGGCGCCTTCGCCAAATTGACCGGAACTAAACCCGACGGCAGGATCTCCGCCGAGCGGTTGGCTCGCCAGTTGGGTTTCGGTTCGAATACCGAACGCCTCGATGCCGCCATTCGTCCGGCGCGACGCCTGGCCCTCAACCCTCCCTTGCCGGTCGTGCACTACCAGTCCGGTGAACAGCACCGGGCGTTGTCGGTGCGCGAAGCGATGCGGGGAAAGCACATCTTGCTGATCGGGGCCACCGGCTTTATCGGCAAGGTGTGGCTGGCGAACTTGCTCTTGGATTTGCCCGATGATGTGCGAGTCACCCTGCTGATCCGCCGCACGCGTTCCACCACCGGGTGGGGACGATTCCAGCGGATCGTCGAGCAGTCTCCGGTGTTCGACGCGCTGGCGCTGCGCCACGGCGCGCACCTGGCGGATTTTCTGCGCAGCCGGGTTCGCGTGGTGGAAGGCAACATGGAGCAGCCCGGGATGGGTCTGGCGGAGCAGGACCGCCGGCAGCTCTCCGACACCGTGGATTTGATCGTCAACAGTTCCGGGCTCACCGATTTCAATCCGGACCTGCGCGATGCGCTGGCCGCGAATGTGTACGCCATCACCACGCTTCTCGATTTCCTAGGCACCTGCCGCCGCGCCGCCCTGCTGCATCTTTCTACTTCTTACATCGTGGGCCACCGCGACGGCAGGATGCTGGAGACCCTCGAACCCAACTACGTTCCCGCCAATGTGTCGGGCTTTGACGCCGAAGCCGAACTACGCTCGCTCGCAGAGATGATCAAGTCCACCGAAGCCCATGCGGAGATGGCCGACGTTACCGACGAGCTTCGCGCGCAATCCATTGGCAAAACTGGGGCCGCGAAAGACTTGCAGGGCGCCGCACTTGAAATCCAGATTCGCAAGAATCGGGTGCGCTGGCTGCGCCGCGAACTGACCGAAACGGGTTCGCGCCGCGCGCAGGAACTGGGTTGGCCCAACACCTACACGCTCACCAAAGGCCTGTCGGAATCGCTGATCCAGAAGTTTTCGGCAGCGCACCCCCAGGTGCCTATCGCGGTGGTTCGGCCGTCGATCGTCGAGTCATCTCTGCAAAAGCCTTTCTTAGGCTGGAACGAGGGGATCAACACCTCTGCGTCGCTGTCCTACCTGCTAGGCACCTATTTCCGACAGTTGCCCACCAACGCGCGTAAATGCCTCGATCTGATCCCGGTGGACTTGGTCACCGCTGGCATGACCCTGATCGCCGCGGCACTGCTCACCGGAACCAACGACCGCGTGTATCACCTGGCCACTTCGGTATCGAATCCCTGCGACATGCGCCGCTCGATCGAGCTCACCGGCCTGGGACATCGCCGCCATTACCGCGCCCAGACCGATTTTCGCCAGCGCCTACGCTTGAAATTCGACGCTATCCCGGTATCCAAAGCGCGCTACCAAAAGCTATCGGCACCCGCGCAGAAAGCAATCATTCAGGCCATCAGCCGGTCTCTCGAACCTCTCCCTTTCAGCAAATCGGCGCTGGTGCGCCGCGAACGCGAGCTGGATCGGGTGATCAAGCTGGTTTCCTTGTTCGAGCCCTTTATCCTGCATAACAATCACACTTTCGAGGCCGCCGGCGTGGAACGCCTGTCCGCGGCACTAGTCCCCGGCGAACGCACCGATTTTGGCTACGACGCTCGCTCCATCGATTGGTGGGACTATTGGATCAACGTACACATTCCGGCGCTTCGCAAGTGGTGTTATCCTCTGATCGAGGGTCGCCCGTTGGAAGAGCGTCCGGCGCGGAATGTGCCGTTGGAAGTGCGCAGCACCGCGGCGAATCGCCCCGGCGATTAGCGCGCGGGCTCCAGGTACCCTTCACACACTGTGGCTACTTTCCTGACCGGTTCCACCGGATATATCGGCGCCCACATCGCTGCCAATCTTCTGCAAGGCTCTTCGGAGCCGTTGCATTTGCTGGTTCGCGCCCGCAGCCCGCAAGAGGCGCAGGAACGTTTGTGGCGTTCCCTACAGCTGCATATGGACTTCGAACAGTTCCGCGAATACATGAATTCGAGGGTGGAAGTCTTCGTCGGGGACTTGACCGGGGCAAAACTGGGCCTGGCTGATGAGCGTTACACCGAGCTCGTTCATCGCACCGATTCGCTAATCCATTGCGCCGCATCGCTCAACCGCAAGTCAGAAAAGAGCTGCCTGAACACCAACCTGCGCGGCACCCTGCAAGTAATCGAAGTGGCCATGCGCGCCCGCGAGCATCACGGTTTGCGCCGCTTCAGTCACGTCAGCACGGTCGCGGTCTGCGGCCATCGCCACAACGAAATCGTGCAGGAAGATACCTCGATCGACTGGAATCTCTCCGACTACGATCCCTACGCGCGCACCAAGAAGTTCTGTGAGCACATGGTGCGCGAGCTGCTCCCGGACGTGCCGCGCACCATTTTTCGCCCTAGTATCGTTCTCGGCGATAGCCGCCGCCCCGAAACCAACCAGTTCGACATGGTTCGGGCGTTCGTTTTTCTGGCGGGCCTGCGGGTGCTGCCTTTTCGCCCTGACGACAAGCTGGATATCGTGCCGGTCGATTACGTGGCCGCCGCCGTCGCGCAACTTCATCTGCAGGACCACACCGCGCACGAGATCTATCACCTGTCGTCCGGCACCGGCGCGGAGACTTTCCAGCAGTTGACCCAGGCTCTGGCCCAAGCCCAGGGCCAGCGCCCGCCGGCCTTCATGCCCGGCCTCGAAAACGTTTCGCAACGCATGGTCAGCGCGCTTTCCCGGCGCAAAGGTAAAGTCGGAAATCTGGCGACGCTGTTTAAAGTGTTTCTGCCGTATTTGGTGTGGAATACGGTTTTCGACAACTCGCGCGTGGTGGAAGCGATGGGCCACGCTCCCGCCCGTTTCTCCGAATACTGCTTTCCGTTACTGCGCTTCACCCGCGAACATCATTTCCTGTACCCCTACTTGCCGTGGGCTCCGCCGGCGGGATCGGCCGCGGCGCGCGTCTCCGCAGGAGGGTCTGCGGAATGATGGACGCGGTTCTGGAAGCATGGGTCAGCAGCATCATCGAAGCCAAGAAGTTAGGCTGGATGCTGGGCTCGGGCGAAGCCTGGAAGCCCGGCGAAAAGCTGAAGCTGCTCTTCGCCGGATACAACGGAACGCGCAACACCGGCTCCGATGTGCGGGTGGAAGAGATCATCCGGCAAGTCCGCCGAATCCTCGGCGATCAGAATCTCGCGCTGTCGGTGATGAGCTTTAACTTCGACCGAACCCGCGGGTACTTCGGCGACGCGCGCCAGGTGTATTTGCCCGACGTTTTCCCTCCTTTTCTGGGCCAGGAAGTTCCCCGCCACGACGGTGTGGTGGCCTGCGAAGGGTCCATGTTCAAGAGCAAGTTCACCAACGCGCTGAGCGCGATGATGATCGGAGCGCTGGGCATCGCTTCAGCGCAGAACAAGCTCAGCGTCGCGTACGGCGCAGAAGCCGGCGCGATGGACCCGCTGCTACAAAAGATGGTCCGTCGCTACTGCCAAGAATCGCTGGTGATTACCCGCAACCCAGAATCGCAGGTCGTGCTCAGCAAGCTGGGGGTGCAGACCGAACTCGGCACCGACACCGCGTGGACATTCGAGCCGCTTGGACCCGACTACGCCGACAAAGCTTTGCGCGCGGCGGGGTGGGACGGCGCAACTCCCATACTCAGCATTTGCCCCATCAATCCCTACTTCTGGCCGGTCACCCCGTCGCTTGCGAAATCTCTGGCGCGAGTTACCACTGGCGCATACAAGAGCAGCCATTATCGCGGTCCCTACTTCCATCGTTGCGGCGCGGATGTGGACGCCGCGTACGACAAATATTTGAACGCGATCGCCGGCGCGGTGCGCCGCTATCGCGAGACCAAGACCGTTTTCCCCATTCTGATTGGCATGGAAATGCTGGACAGCAACGCCTGCGAGCGCCTTTCCGCGAGGTTGGGTGGCCCGCCTGTATTTTCTTCCGACACCTATGATATGTATCAGCTCGTAAGCATCCTTCGGCTCAGCCATCGCATGATCTCTTCCCGCTTTCACGCCATCGTTACTTCCATGCCCGCAGGGGTGGTTTCCGCCGGAATTACGATGGACGAACGCATCCGCAACACCATGCGCGAGCGCGGCCACGATCATCTGGCTCTCGCGGTCGACGATCCGGACCTCGAAGAGCGCCTGTTTTCCGTCATGGCCACCCTGGACCGCGACGCCGAAGCGATTCGCGATGCGATCGGACGCGTAGTGGTCAAGAATCTCCAGCTCATGGCGCGCATGGGCACCTACTTCGAAGATCGCCTGGCTCGCCGCTATCCCGAATTCCCGATCCGCACCGGGGTGCTCAGTTGGGAAGATTATTTACCGCCGCTCAGCCCCAACCTGCGCCATCTTTTCGCGTCCTACAGCTGACATGAATTTTCTCGAACACATTTTCGAATCCATCCAGCGTCATGCGGACCGCTCCCTGCTGCAGGAGATTCACACATCGCGCGTCTATGCGGTGACCGGGCGCGAATTTCTGGCGCTGGTCGAGCAGGCCCGCGCATTCATCACTGCGGCCGGGCTTCGCCAAGGCGATCGCTGCGCGCTGCTGGCGCCCAACAGTGTTCGCTGGGCCGCGGTGGACCTTGCGCTGATGGCCGAGGGCGTTATCGTCGTCCCGCTGTACGCCCGGCAGTCGCCGGTTGAGCTGGTCGCCATGATGAAGGATTGCACGCCGGGCCGAATTTGCTGCTCGGACGCGTCGTTGCGCGATGCCGTGCTGCACAACTGGCCTGACGCTCCGCCCATTTCCCTCTTCGATGATATTTTCGGCGCGCCGCCCGCGGCTGCCACGCCTGCCACCGCTACCTCCAGCAGCGTGCCAGTGAAGAAAGGCCTTTCGCTCTCCGACTCCGATCCGGTCGCCATCATCTACACCTCGGGCACGTCCGGCGAACCCAAGGGGGCGATCTTCACCGTCGCGAATCTCTCACACATGCTGCCGTGCACCAGTTCGCGGCTGGACTTGCTCACCGGAAAGAGTGAAGCCGCCGCCGAACCCGATCGGGTATTCCATTACCTGCCACTGAACTTCGCCGCTTCGTGGATAATCATGCTCACCAGCCTGAACCGCGGCAGCCTGCTCTTTCTTTCCACCGACCTCAATCGCCTAGCGGACGAAATGAAAATCGCCGCAGCGAATTATTTTCTGAACGTGCCCACGCTGCTCGAGCGAGTCCGCGGAAAAGTGGAAGAGCAAATCCAGACACGCGGCGGGTTCGCGAGCTGGCTCTTCGCCAAAGCGCGCGCCGCCGATCAACGCCGTTTTCGCAATGAAATGAACACGTCCGACGCCTTTTATCTTTGGCTGGCCGGCCGGTTGATGTTTCCGACGATGCGCAAAACTCTCGGTCCTAACCTCAAAGCCCTGATCTGCGGCTCCGCTCCGCTGGCGGTCGATACCCAACTTTTCTTCGGCATGATCGGCGTCCCAGTGCTCCAAGGATACGGACTTACCGAAACCACCGGCATCTGTACCCTCGACGTTCCGGGGAGAGTGGTTCCCGGGCGCGTCGGCCCAGCCATTCCCGGAATCGAAATGATCCTCGGCGAAGAGCACGAAATCCTGGTTCGCGGCCCGCACATTTTTGCCGGATACTGGCGCCGCCCGGAAGCGACCGCCAACGTTCTGAACGGCGGATGGTTCCACACCGGCGATCAAGGTGAAGTGGACGCCAACGGATATTGGCGGATCATCGGGCGGCTCAAGAATCTGATCATCCTCAACTCCGGCCACAACATCGCGCCCGAACCCATTGAGGAGAAGTTGCAACACGCATTGCCCGCGGCGCGGCAGATCTTGCTGGTTGGAAATAATCTCAGCTACCTCGCGGCGGTAGTTACCGCCGACGGGTTCGACCGGATCGAGTCCGGCAAAATTCAATCCGCTATCGCCCAGGTGAACGCCGATCAGCCTCACTACAAGCAGATTCGCGCGTTCTATTTGCACCGCGAGCCGTTCACCATCGAAAATGGATTGCTCACCGCCAACGGCAAATTGCGCCGCGAGGCCATCGCCCGGCGCCTGGAACAACCGATTCGCGAGATGTACGCGAGAAAAAGCCCATGAAAACTTTCGATGGTGCCACAATTTCCTGGAGCGCCGCCGACGGCGTGGTGGAGCTCGCGCTCCACAAAACTCCCTGCAACGAAATCGGCTCGCAGACTCTCGATGAGCTGGAAAAGTTTGTCGACGTTCTCGATAGCGTGCTCACCGCGCACGCGCTCATCGTGCATAGCACCGTCCCCGCAGGCTTCAGCGCCGGCGCGGACTTGCGCGAACTGTATCGCCGCTCGCAAGCTCTGCCGGCGAACGAGCGGGTCGCCGCGGTTCGCGATTTCATCGAACGGATTCACAAAGTAATGAACCGCCTGGATGCCTGTCCGCTCACCACCATCGCCGCCGTTCACGGCGTAACATTCGGCGGAGGCTTCGAGCTGGCGCTGGCCTGCGATTTGATCATCGCCGACAAGACCGCCCGCTTTTGCTTCCCGGAGCTACGCCTGGGCTTGATCCCCGGCTTCGGCGGAATTCCGCGCCTGAAACGGGACTTGGGCAACGCGGTCGTCCGCGACCTGCTGCTCACCGGTCGCAGCATCAACGCCACCAAAGCGCAAAACGTGGGGCTGGTCAGCCAGCTCGCGGGCGAAGGCGAAGCCCTGCGCATGGCTCGTGGCGCCGCCGCCCAAATCGGGAAGTTCGATCGCCAAACCTCTGCGACTGCCAAGCAGTTCATCAAGCAGATCCCTAGCGAAGAACTGCGGCGGGAGATCGAAATCTTTTGCGAGCTCTTCAGCCGCCCCGCAGTTGAAGCCGGACTGCGCAAGTTCGTCGAAAGTGACGACGCGCTGCCGTACCTTCCCTAGCGAGTTTTCGTTCCTCAGTGCAATCTGCAATTTGCCGCGGTTCGGAAGCTCCTTGTAGTTCAGGATCAGCCACTTAGTATTTCTAATCCCCACAGATGCCTGGATTAAAAATGCACTGGGCCTCACGGCGCACGGCAAAAAAACAACCTGGGGCACCCCAGCTGCAAGTGCGGTCGCCTGCGGCAACATCAGAACCCAAAACCACCCAGCTGCTGATGGCGCGTGCGGCGTTTGCTCACTCAACACCAAGCCCTACGCTCCTGGCGCATCGTGCTCGGCCCTTACGCTCACTCATGGGGCCTTTTCTGCACCCTTAGCATGGCGGTGATTCGGTTGGAAGCCGATCGCTTCTGTCTATGCGGAATCATACCGAAGGGACTTGGCCTCGCCGGCTCGTACCGCTCGCACCGGGGAGAAGTTGCGAGAAGCCGCGCGAAGTTATAATCTTGGAAATTCCATGGCGACTACTCCTACTATCGAGCAGACTACCGAACAAGTTCTGGCGCTGGCTTCCGCGCACTTCAAGGTTCCGCGTGCGGAGATCTCGCCGGACGATGACTTCTTCAAGAAGCTTGGGATCAACAGCTTGCAGGCGCTCGACCTGCTCACCCGGGTGGAAAGCCACTTCGGGATCGAGCTGCCCGATTACGAACTTCAGGGCGTCTTTGATTTCCGCACCCTCGCCCAACGCATTCAAGCGCGTCTGTAATGCTGGACCTGCGCCTATATCAATCGCTCGGCGAGGCGCTGCGGGCCGCCCTCGACAAATGGCCCAATGAAATTTGCCTGATCGAAGCCGATCGCGACCGCGAAAATCACCAACTCACCTACGCGCAGTTCCGGGACATGGCCCTGCCGCTGGCCCGCGCGCTGCAAGACTCCGGGTTTAAGGCCGGGAGCCGCGCGGCGATCCTGATGACCAACCAGTCGAAATGGCTAATCTCCGCCTACGCGATTCTTTTCTGCGGCGGAATTCTGGTGCCGATCGATTACAAATTGACGCCCGCCGAACAACTGCAAATCCTGGCGCGCTGCAAAGCGGAAGTGCTGATCGTCGAAAATCACATATGGCGGGCACTGGTGCAGGTGAAGGACGCGCCGCAATCGGAAGTGGTGACCGCACTGGTGACCGAAGCGTCGGCGGACGCACCGCTGGTGGGCGCGAAGCGCTGGGAAGAATTTCAAAGCCCGGCCAAGCCGGTATTCGCGACACGGCGACTGAAGGATCCCGCGTGCATTGTCTATTCGTCTGGGACCGGAGGACGCCCCAAAGGGTGCGTGCTGACCCACGAAAATTATCTGGAGCAGTGCATCGCGCTTACCTCGCTCTTTCCTTTTTGGCCGGGGGTGCGCTACTTGAGCATTCTGCCCACCAACCACGCCATCGATTTTATGGTGGGATTTATCGGGCCGTTCGTCTGCGGCGCGACCGTGGTTCATCTGCGGACGCTGCGGCCGGAATACGTGCGCGAGGCATTTTCGAAGTACAAAATTACCTACGTGACCCTGGTGCCGTTGGTACTGAAGAATCTGGAGCGTGGCCTGCGAGAACGCTTCGCCACCCTGCCCAAGACCAAGCGCCGGATTCTGGATTGGCTGATCGAGGTCAATCGCTGGCTTACCCACAAGAAGCCGCGCTTGGGGCTGAGCCGCAAGCTGCTGGGCAGCGTCCACCGGGCATTTGGAGGCGAGTTGCAGGCCATTTTTGTGGGCGGCGCTTTTAGCGAGCCGGCCACGCTGCAATTTTTTTACGATTTAGGAATTCCGGTGGGCAACGGTTACGGCTGCACCGAAGCGGGGACGGTGATCACCCTGAATGATTTTCATCCGTTCCGCGCGGACACGGTGGGGAAACCGCTGCCGGGGGTGGAAGTGTCGGTGGTCAACGCGGATGCCGACGGCATCGGGGAAATTAAAGTGCGCGGGAAGACGGTGATGTCCCACTATCTCGACGAACCGGAAATGACTGCCGAGACTATCGTCGCCGGATCGTTGATGACCGGGGATTTGGGACGGTTCGATTCCACCGGGCACTTGCAGCTCTTCGGGCGCAAGAAAAATATGATCGTCACCGAAGAGGGCAAGAATATTTATCCGGAGGATGTGGAGACGGTTTTCGAGGGTCTTCCGGTGAAGGAATTTTGCGTGTTCGCGGCTAACTACTTGTGGCCGGCGCGGACGCTGGTTGGCGAAAAACTGGTGATCGTGCTGCATCCGGAGGCGGGGCAGCCGTTCACGGCTGAAGTGCGCGCTAACCTCGAGGAGCGCAATCGGCGGTTGGTGAACTACAAGCGGCTTCATGGGTACTTGCTTTGGGAACGGGACTTTCCGCTTACGGCGGCGATGAAAATCAAGCGTGGAGTACTGGCTGAGGAAATTCGGGGGGCGGTGGCGCGGTCGGCGGTGGTGTCACTGTAGTTTTGTTCTGGTATTTCCCGATGGCTCTCCGTGGTCGAGGACGCGACGCCCACCTTCCCCAAACAGGGAAGCGTGGGGCCCGGACAAGAACATGGCGTCGAACCGTCGACACCTATGCATGTGGGGCTTGGGGCACACTTGAAATCGAAGTTCTTCGCGGTGGTGAATCCTGCGGCTGGGGGCGGGCGGTGCGGGAAGCTGGCGCCTGCGGCGATCGATCGGCTGCGCCGCCCGGGGCTCACCCTGGAGGTTGCGACATCCACGCATCGTGGACATGGTATGGAACTTGCCGCGCAGGCGTATAGAGCTGGGTACCGGAATTTTGTGGCGATCGGCGGCGACGGCACCAGCTATGAGATCGTCAACGGAATTTTCTCCAACGAACTTAGCGGGCAGCGGCCCGCGCTTGGGTTTCTGCCGCTGGGGACAGGCAACTCCTTCCTGAAGGATTTCACCAATAACGCAGCGGAAGATGCGGCGGCCGCGCTGGTGAACGGGAAATGGCGGCACAGCGATCTGTTGCGGCTGGTTCACGAGACCGGCGAGATCTACTCGATGAATCTGGTCACGGTTGGATTCGCGGCGGATGTGGCGGCGCTGGCCAATCGGCGGTTCAAACGCCTGGGCGAGATCGGCTACATCATCGCGGTGATGGTTTCGCTGGCGCGTCTGAATCGCCGTGCCTTTCCGCTGCGCACGGATTCCAATCCGGATTGGGATCGCCGCCGCTGCCTGTTTTTGTCGTTCAATAACAGCAAGTTTACCGGCGGCAAAATGATGATCGCTCCCGACGCGTCGCCGGAAGACGGCTTGATCGAATACGTCCGCTGGGGACCAATCGGCCGGCTCGGCTTGATTCGCAACTTCCCTACCCTTTTCGACGGCACCCACGTCCGCCATCCGCTGGCGGCGCGGTCTCCGCAAACCGCGATCGAATTCGACGTGAACGGCCCGGACAACGTTTCCGTGGATGGGGAAAGTTTGTGGCTGCGCTGCAAACGCATCGAAATCATTCCCGCGGCGTTAGACGTCCTGATATGAAGAACGCCTGGCTGGCGGCGCGCTCGGCGATTCTATGGGCGGTGAGCGGCATCCACTTCGTGGTGGTGATTCCGATTCTGATCGGGATGGCCATCTTTATTGACCCGCGCAAGAACGACTACCCGCAGCGACTCTTCTTCCGCAACATTCTGCGGCTGCTCGGAATACGGTTTCAGGTGCGGCGCTCCCCCGGATTCGATCCCGATCGGACCTCGCTTTTCATCTGCAACCACGTGAACATTTTCGACCCGTTCGTGGTGTACACCGCGATTCCGCAGTTCCTGCGGGGCTTCGAACTGGCCTCTCATTTCCGAATTCCCTTCTATGGTTGGTTGATGGGGCGGTTCGGAAATATTCCGGTGCCGGACGATATCAACCGCACCGGGGTGGAGATTATGAAGCAGCGCGCCGCGGCTGCGCTGGAATCGGGGGTGAGCTTAATCGCGTTTGCGGAAGGCCGGCGGACCCGAGATGGCCACGTAGGCCTGTTTCGCAAGGGGATTTTCCGGATGGCGCAGCATTTTGGGGTACCACTGGTGCCGGTGAGCATCGTGGGCTCGTTTGAAGTTTTCCGCACCGGCCACTGGATGCTGCATCCAGGCACGATTACCGTTCACGTGCATGACACCATCGAGTTCATGGAGTTCGAACACATGGATACGGACGAGCTACGAACGCGGATTCAAGGAATCGTTTCCGCGCCGGTCGAAGCCGCTGGGAAGGAAAAGCGTAAAGAAGCACGCACGCCGCAGGCAGAAGCCTAGGAACCAGAAGTAGTCTGAGGTTCCGGCAAGCCGCGGCCGGCGCGCAGTTCCTGCCAGGTGTACACCACCCGGTGAATTACGGTGACCGTTGACAGCGTTGCAATCACCCACAGCACTGGCGCCATTCTCTGGAACGCTCCGCCCATGATCAGCAGCACCAGGCGCTCCGGGCGCTCCAGAAATCCTACCTTGCAACTGGGGATGATCGATTCGGCGCGGGCGCGGGAATAGCTGACCATGAACGAGCTGGCCATGGCGACCGCAGCGAGGGTCATGTAGAACGACCGGCCGATTAGCGTGTAATACACCACCAACCCCATGTACAGGGCGAGGTCGGAATAACGGTCGAGGGTGGAGTCCAGGAAGGCGCCAAAAGCGGTGACGCGCCCCACGCGTCGTGCGACTTGGCCGTCCGCCATGTCCAGAAATCCGGCGAAGAAAAGCGCGGCAGCCGCCATCCGGAATCGGCCGTTGGCGAAAAGTATTGCTGCCCAGCCGTTCACCGCCAGACCGAAGAACGTGAACATGTTTGGGGTGATATGGGTGGCGGCCAGTCCGCTGACAACGTGCTTGAGCAACCAGCCCGAGCCTTCGCCGATCCAATAGGTCAGCGGCCTGCGCACAGTGCTGGCAGTAGCTTCCTTGGTCATGTCGCAAAATCATACGCTAGCAGCGGGGTGGGCTCAAGTTGCGTTCTTCCCATTCTTCTCATTGGACGGCCGTTTTCAGACCGGGGTGCTCGAGATAGAATTCGTTCGTCGGTTTCCGAGGTGACTTCGTGTCGATGGCCTGCCGCCAATGGATTTGCAGCAGTCTTGTAGTCATGGCAACCGCGGCCGTCGCGCTCTGCGCGCCGCCGCCGGTTTGGGCCTGGGGCTGCGAGGGGCACGAAGCGATCGCGCTGGTCGCCGAGAAACACTTGAACCCTCGGGCACTCGCCGCGGTGAACAAGATTCTGGCGGAGAGTCCTATCGATCCCGCGCTCAGCCGGTTCTGCCAATTAAAGGGGCTCGACGCCATGGCCAATTCTTCCACCTGGGCGGACGACTACCGCCGTACGCCGGAAGGAAAATCCTCCGCGCCTTGGCACTTCATCGATATTCCGCGCGACGCGGCGCATGGAGACATCTCGCGCTATTGTCCCGCTGGGGGCGGCTGCATCACGAGCGCGCTGAGCGCACAAATTAAAATCCTGCAAGATCCCACGGCCGCGCCGGCGGAACGCGCCAAGGCGCTGCGCTGGGTGCTCCATTTGGCGGGGGAAATGCAGCAGCCGCTGCATTGCACGAATAATAACGACGAAGGCGGGCACTGTTTTCCGGTGGACTTTTTCGGTGAGCGGCCCACCACCAAGGACCCGGCCCAGGGCGAGTACTCGCCGAACTTGCACGGCCTGTGGGATTACGGAATCATCCAACGCGAAATCGGCCACCAGCCGGTTGCCGATTTTGCGGCCGCGCTCAACCGCAAGTACCGCTCGGAGATCGCCGCGTGGCAGAACCGCCCGATCGTCATTGACGATTGGGCCTGGGAGAGCCATCAGATCGCGGAGCAAACCGCGTACGGTTTGCTGCCGCGCCGCGTGGCGGTCGAAACGCTCGCGCCCGGCGGCACTTGCGTTGACGACAACCACGTCGCCGCCAGAATGCTGGAGCTTCACGAGAACCTGGATGCCACTTATGAATCTGCCGCCTATCCGGTAATCGAACAGCAGCTCGCCAAGGGCGGGGCGCGCCTCGCGGCGGTGCTCAACCACATTTGGCCGTGAGTTGATGGATTGACTGGATGACTCACAGAGCGAGAATCCGGCAAGGGTTCGCGCCCGCATGCGAGGCATTGCACGAATTCGGATGCGAAGGGCAAGAGTTGGTGCGGCTGGGGAGACTTGAACTCCCACGAGCCTTGCGGCCCCGCAGATTTTAAGTCTGCTGCGTATGCCGATTCCGCCACAGCCGCACCGAGGGTGTACGCAGCGAAAAGGATAGCACGCCGTTCGCACCCGGGCCCACGGTTGGGACCGTGCGCGGAAAACCGACAGCAGAGTCAAAACACCCACCCTTCCCAAAACCTAGGAAGAGTGAGGCGGCCCGAAGACGCGGAAAGGTGAACCGTAGAACCGTGGAACCGAAAACCAAGGAGTCGACAACTTGCGGCACCTGTCACTACCTCTACCACCGGCGCCAGTCGCAGCATCTCCACCGCCTGCTCCCGCACTACCCTGCGTCACTTGCGAATAATCTTCCCGATAGTCCACTGGCAAACTGAGAATCAGCGAACCGAACGTCGTTTTGCAACGTCCATACGTGTGGCGGTGTGTCTGTGGCGAGCGGGGGACGCCCGAGGGCTGTGGGATGCCTTGCAATTTACAATTTACGCATGAGATTCGTTGGGTTTTTTGTGTATGATCTGGCGACATCACACTTCACTCGAGAGAAAAACATTGAGAGATAAGAATACCTTTGCAGGTCTGCTGGTTGTCGCTGCGCTAGCTCTCGTCAGTTTCATCACGGCGCGCGCTCACGCCGATACCGTTCGGCAATCCCGAGTTCGGACGGTTGCGGTCGCTGCCACTGGCGGCCCGTCTGCGCCCGAGGCCGCAGCCGGTGTTGGGGATGCGCCCGCTGGCTCCGCTGCTGGGCCGGCTACAAGCAAAGTGAATTTCCCTATTCCGGACATTCCGTATACCCAATTTGAGCTCGACAACGGGCTGACCGTGGTGGTCCACGAGGACCACAAGGCGCCGATCGTGGCGGTGAACATGTGGTATCACGTCGGCTCGAAAAATGAAAAGCCGGGAAAGACCGGATTCGCGCACCTGTTCGAGCACCTGATGTTCGGCGGCAGCCAGCACGCTCCGGGGAGTTACATCAAAGCTCTACAAACCATCGGGGCTACCGATCTGAACGGAACCACCAACTTCGATCGCACCAACTATTTTGAGAACGTTCCCACCTCCGCGCTGGACTACGTGCTGTGGATGGAAGCGGACCGCATGGGATATTTGGACTTGAGCCAGAAGACTCTGGATCTGCAGCGCGGGGTGGTCCAGAACGAAAAGCGCCAGGACGAGAACCAGCCTTACGACCTCACCGAAGAACATTTTCCGAACAACACCTATCCCGCGGGACATCCCTATTCCTGGGATGTGATCGGCGAGACGGCCGATCTGGATGCGGCGTCACTGAACGACGTGCAGGAGTGGTTCAAGACCTATTACGCGCCCTCCAACGTAGTGATGGTGCTGGCCGGGGACATCGACGCCAAGACCGCAAAAGAAAAAGTTCAGAAATACTTCGGCGACATTCCTCCCGGCCCGCCAGTGACTCATCAGCAAGCGTGGGTGGCGAAAATGACCGGCACCCACCGCGAAGTTACCCAGGAACGGGTGGCGCAGGCCCGTCTGTACATGATCTGGAACGTTCCGCCATTCGGAAGCGCCGATGCCGATTACCTGGATCTGCTAAGCCAGTGTCTTGGAACTGGCAAGACCTCGCGGCTGTACCAGCGCCTGGTGTATACCGATCAGGTCGCCACGGAGGTGTCGGTCTACAACGACGACCGGGAAATCGGGGGCCAGTTTGTGATCCAAGTAACCGCGCGGCCCGGTCACACCCTTGCGGAAATAGAAAAGAAGACCAATGAAGAGCTGGCGCGATTCCTGAAGGACGGACCGACGCCGGAAGAGCTGCAGCGGGTTCAGTCCGAGTATCTGTCCGAAGCCCTGCGCGGCATAGAGCGCATCGGCGGGTTCGGAGGAAAGTCCGACTGGCTCGCAGAGTATGCGGTATTTACAGGCGATCCGGGTGGGTACAAGACGAGCTTCCATCGCGTCCGCGACGCCAGCACCGAGGACCTTCGTTCGGTGGCCAATCGCTGGCTCTCCGACGGCGTCTATATCGCGAACGTCATGCCCTTCCCGAACTTCAAGGCCGATTCGGCGGCAGCGGAACGCTCGAAGGCACCCGCGCTCGGCACCCCGCCAGAACTGAAGCTGCCCAAGTTGGAGCGGGCGACGCTTTCGAACGGTCTGAAGGTGATCGTCGCTGAGCGGCACAGTCTTCCCATCGTGGATCTCTCGCTGGCGGTAGATGCTGGGTTTGCTGCCGACCAATTCGGATCGCCCGGCACTGCGAAGCTCGCCGGCACTCTGGCCATCGATGGTACCAGCACTCGCAGCGCGCTGCAGATCACCGAACAAGCGGCGTTGTTGGGGGCCACCCTGAAAAGTTCTTCCAACCTGGATTTGACGTTCATTCGGCTTTCCGCTCTCAAGAGCAACCTCGATCCATCTCTCGATTTATTTGCCGACGTAATTCTCAACCCGTCGTTTCCAGCGGCCGATTTTGCGCGCGAGCAGAAGCTGCAATTGGACGAGATCAAACAAGAGCAGGACCAACCGATAGAGATGGCCCTGCGCGTATTGCCCGGCCTGCTCTATGGAGCGGGTCATGCCTACGGTAATCCGTTGACCGGTTCGGGAACCCCCGCCAGCGTACAAAAAATCACCCGCGAGGACCTCGCCAAGTTTCATCAGACTTGGTTTCATCCGAACAACGCCACGTTGGTGATCGTCGGTGACACTTCACTTGGCGAAATCATGGCTACGCTCGAAAAACGGTTTGCCGGCTGGAAGCCTGGCGCGGTACCGCGGAAAAATCTTGCCAACGTTCCGGAAGCGGCGAAAGAAAGCGTCTACCTGATGGATAAACCGGGCGCCGAACAGTCGGTAATTATCGTAGGAAGTGTCGCGATTCCGCCCAACACGCCCGAGGAACTGGCCATCCAAGCCATGAATGATGATCTTGGCGGCACATTCAGTGCGCGGCTGAACATGAACCTGCGCGAGGACAAACATTGGGCCTACGGGGCGCAAAGTTTTCTGCTGGGCGCGCGCGCCCAGCGAATTTTCGGCGCCTTTGCGCCGGTGCAGACCGACAAGACCAAGGAGTCGATGTTCGAGGTCAATAAGGAGATCCGCGGTATTCTAAGTGATCGCCCGGCTACAGCGGAGGAATTGACGCGCATCCAAGCGAGTGAAACCCTCAGCCTGCCCGGCTCGCGCGAAACAATAACCGAAGTCGGTATTTCCATTAGCGATCTGCTGCGATTCGGATGGCCGGACGATTACTACGACACCATGTCAGGCAAAATACTCGCGTTGAAAACCACGGATCTGGATGCGGCGGCCAAAGAAGTGATTCATCCCGACCATCTGGTGTGGCTGGTCGTCGGCGATATGAGTAAGGTCGAAGCCGGTATACGCGAATTAAACTTCGGCGAGGTCCACAAGATCGACGCCGATGGCAACCCGGTCCAGTAGCGTCGGCTCGCCTGACGGCAAGCATCCCGAACCCGCAATGCTCTCGCAACGGTAACCGCGACGGCTGGCGCGGCGAGGCTAGTTGGTGCGGCGGGGTGCGAATCTGGCGCGCAGCAGCAGCGAGCTGCGTTCAAAAACCAGGTAGAACAGAGCGCCGCCCAACGCGACTAGCACTAGCGACAAGGGGAAGAAGACCGCGTCGGGAAGCGATGGGGCGCGGGTGATCACTTCCAATGCAACGTGAATCATCAGGGTGTGGGTGAGGTACACGCTGTAGGACGTCAACGCGATCCAGTGTACCGCGCGGCTGCGGGCAATCCATCCCGGATTGCGGCCGGTGAGATGAACCAGAATCATGGTGATGGCCAGCGCCAACTCGGTAAATCCCAGGCGGTAGAACAGCATGTCCGAATAAAACGGCAAGGGAACCAACAGCGACCATCCGCCCCAGAACAGCCAGCGGGAATATTGGCGCAGCCACAACCACCAGCGTCTGGCCATAAAGGGCAGATAGGAGGCCCAAAATCCAAGGGCCAACCCGTCAAACCGCAGATGTGTCGCGGTAAAGTGATAATCCCAATTTTCGGTATCAATTCCGTGGCGCGAGGTGATCCAGCGGCAAATGGGCGAAATGATCACCAGGAATGCAAGAAACCAGTGCGGGCTGACGCGAATTCGCGAGAAGAATTTCAGCCCCAAGGGTAGTACGACGTAGAAATGCTCCTCCACGCACAGCGACCAGCTCACCAGAAAAAACGGCATGATTGCGTAGTAATTTTGAACGAAGATTAGGTAGCCGGGCAGAAACGGTTCTCTGCGGTCGACCCACGCGGCGACCCAGGCCAGCGGCAATGCCGCGAAATACGGCGGTAGAGTGCGAATCCAGCGCCGCGGAAGAAAGGACCGAAGCTTTACGTTGCCGAATCGGCGGAGTTCCCGCCAATACAGCCCTCCAATCAGCCATCCGCTGAGGACGAAAAAAACGTCGACGCCATAGCGTCCGCAAGCGAATGCACGCAGGGTGCGCGCGGTGAAGAACGGAGCCAAAGCGGCGAGGTGGTAAGCAACGACTAAGAGGATGGCGATGGCCCGCAGCGAGTCGAGATAGGCGTCGCGGGGCGGTTGCACCGAAGCAAGTTCGGTGGCCGCGGTCGCCGGCGCGATTCCCTGGTTCGCGGTCGTTGCTGGTTTGGCTGATTCCTGGATTTCGGTCACCCTCTGCGCTAGCGCCGGGCGGGACGAAGGAAATGGGATTCGCCCAAAGCGACAGCGATTGATGCCGCTCGCCTTGAACGAAAGCATTATGGAGGATTGCGGAGAACGACGAAACGTCAATGTTCGTTGCTTCGGCGGTCCTCTAAACTGAGAAATCCTGCGACCTCTTTGAGTTACGGGTGTTTGAGAGGTAGAACGGCGCAATGACCCGCGCACCGAAAAATGATAGCCTTGCGGACTGCGCATGGAGGTTGGTAACTCGATGAGAAAGCGCATTGTGGTGGTCGGCAGCGTGAACCTGGATCTGGTCGCTACCTCGCCGCGGGTCCCCGCGCCGGGGGAGACCCTCACCGGGCAGGAATTTTCCACGTTTAACGGCGGTAAGGGCGCGAATCAGGCGGTCGGCGTTGCGCGCCTGGGCTATCCGGTGAGCATGATCGGTAAGGTCGGCGACGACGCCTTCGGCGCGCAACTGAAACGCGCTTTACACGAGCCCGGCGTGGATGTGCGTGCTGTGGATACCGGCAAAGGCTCCTCCGGCGTGGCGCTCATCAATATCGGCGCGGACGGCCAAAACAGCATCGTGGTGGTGCCCGGCGCCAACGGACAGATGCGCCCGGCCGACATCCGCAAAAACGCTCCACTGTTAGGGCGCGCCGGGATGATCCTGGCGCAGCTCGAAATCCCGCTGGACGCTTTGGAAGCTCTGGGGGCTTTCGCGCACAAGCACAAAATTCCTTTTATGCTGGATCCGGCTCCGGCCCGCGCGTTGCCTGCGAGCTTGCTGGCGTCGGTAACCTGGATTACCCCGAACGAAAGCGAGACCCGCATCCTGTGTGGCCTGGACGCGAAGGAGCCAGTCACTCCGAGCACGGCCGCCCGCTGCGCCGAGCTTCTGCTGGCGCGCGGCCCGCAGAATGTAATTATCAAGATGGGGGCGCAGGGAGCTTTTCTGGCCACCGCCGCAGGCGAGCGTCAAATGGCCAGCGCCTTCCCGGTGACCGCCGTGGACAGTACCGCAGCGGGTGACGCGTTCAACGCCGGCTTTGCGGTGAGCCTGCTGGACGGCAAGAACGCGCTCGACGCGGCACGCTACGCCGCCGCCGTTGCGGCCATTTCGGTCACCCGAAAGGGCGCCCAGCCTTCGATGCCCACCGCTCGGGAAGTGAAAGCGTTCTTGCAAGTGGCTGCGAAATCGTAGAAATTTGTAGTGCGCTGCCCCGTGCGTTCTGGCAATTCGCAAAAGGACCAACGACATGGCACACATCGCGCCCAGTTCCGGGCAGCCTTCCCGCAAAGAGTCTGACAGCATGGGGACCATCGACGTCCCGGTGGATCGTTATTACGGCGCGCAGACCCAGCGCTCGCTGATCCATTTCGATATCGGGCGAGACACCATGCCGCCCGAGTTGATCCGCGCGTTCGGAATCCTGAAAAAAGCATGCGCGCTCGTCAATAAAGATTTGGGAAGGCTGTCCGCGGAAAAGACCGATTTGATCGTTCGCGCCGCCGATGAAGTGATTTCCGGCAAACTCGATGAGCACTTCCCTCTTCGCATCTGGCAAACCGGCAGCGGCACTCAGACCAACATGAACGCCAACGAGGTGATCTCCAACCGCGCCATCGAGCTGGCCGGAGGGGTTCTGGGCAGCAAAAAACCAATTCATCCCAACGACGACGTAAACATGTCGCAGTCCTCGAACGACACCTTCCCTACCGCCATGCACATCGCCGCGGCCGGCCAGCTGGCCCACAAACTGATACCCAACATCGAGCGCCTGCGCGACGCCCTCGATGCCAAAGGCAAGGAATTCACCCAGATCGTAAAAATCGGGCGCACCCATTTGATGGATGCCACGCCGCTCACGCTGGCACAGGAATTTTCGGGCTGGGTGAGCTTGCTCGACCGGGACGTCACTCGGCTGCGGGAAGTGCTACCCGGCCTGTACGAATTGGCTATCGGCGGCACCGCCGTGGGCACCGGACTGAATGCGCCTCCTGAATTCGGGGAGCGTGCTGCGCGAAAAATCGCCGAGCTAACCGGGCAACCGTTTGCCTCGCACCCCAATAAATTCGCGGCGCTGTCCGCGCACGACGAGGTCGTTTTCGCCAGCGGCGCCCTGAAAACTCTGGCCGCCTCGCTCATGAAGCTCGCCAACGACGTTCGCTGGCTGGCCTCGGGGCCGCGCTGCGGCCTGGGCGAACTGCGGCTGCCGGAAAACGAGCCGGGATCTTCGATCATGCCGGGAAAAGTAAATCCCACGCAGGCGGAGGCCATCACTATGGTGGCGGTGCAGGTCTTTGGCAACGATGCGGCCATCGGTTTCGCGGGTTCGCAGGGAAATTTCGAGTTGAACGTATTCAAGCCGGTGATCATTTTCAACTTTCTGAATTCGGTGCGCATTCTGGCCGACGCGTCGCGCAGTTTTGTGGACCACTGCGTGGTGGGGATCGAAGTGGAAGAAGGAAAGATCAAAGAGTACGTGCAGAACTGCCTGATGCTGGTGACTGCGCTTAGCCCGCGCCTTGGGTACGACAAGTCCGCGGAAATCGCGCACACCGCCTACGTCGATCGCTCTAGTTTGCGCGAGGCTACTCTAAAGCTGGGATACCTCACCGGGAACGAATTTGACGACTTGGTCCGCCCGGAAAATATGACCCACCCGTAATTGGCCGCCGGGCAGACACTCTTGTCCGTTCCACGACAACCCGATCACGAGTTCAACTAGCCGCACCGCATCACCGGCGTGCTCCAACCGAAGTTCGACCACCTCGCCCCGGTCTCCTGGTTGATCTCGGCCACTGCTATAGCGCGCATCGAAATCACTGCCTGTAATCCGCATGTTCGGGTCCTTGGTTCGAAGCTTGGTCGCAAAGCGCTACCCAGCCTACTCGCTCGCTGGGGCCGACGCTGTCTTTAGAATCAGGAGTGGCTGCGACCCAACACCAGCAGGACTCGCAGACAGGCATGTCGGCCCCACTGAGGGTGGCTGCGCCACAACTTCTACGCGATTTCTTCGGAGCTGCCGGGGCCGGTGAGGATGGTGCGGCTCTTGCGGCGGCTGCGGTCGTCGAGCAGGGCGCTGGAAAGCGGACGTCCCAGCTGAATCAGTACGCGGCGCAACTTGGTGCGTTCGTCCGATTCCGCGTCGACGATCTCGAAGGTGCGGGCCTGGGTGTTTGCGTCGCGCACGACGACCCGGAACTTCAGCGTCTTGCCTTGGGTGTTCAGCTTGAGAGCAACGATCGAGCCTGGATGCAGGCCGCGTTCGCTCACGGCGACGCCGCCGGCCAGGTTCATCTCTGAAATTTCTACCGGATAATTTTCCTTCAGGCCGGCGGTGACCCCGGTGATCGGACTATCCAGCGACAAACGCAAATAGCGGCGCTGCCGCGCGGCGGGAGAAGCCCGGATCGGGATCGAGCGGCTCGAGCAAAAGGTCTGATTCGCTCAGTCCGCTGCGCGGGAGGAAATCTTCCATAAATTCCGGATCGATCTTGGTCGAGCGCCTGCGCGGCCACAATCGCGAAATTCGGTGGAATACTGCCAGCGCCATACCTGGCGCGTCTCCAGAATTCGCCGCAATATGCCCTCGGATCCGCGTACGCGCAGCCGGCCCAGCGCTTCCACCGCTTTCAATTGCAGATATTCGGTGGAACCTGGCGGCAGCGTCGCCGCCGGCCATGTGCACCAGGCGAACGTCTCCGGAGTGCTCGCCGGACGAGGGCGATTTCGTCCAGCGCTAGCGGGCGAATCAGTGGATCGATTTTGTCGAAAATGCTCAGCAGCAGGCGCCCTCGTTCGGGGGCGCAACTGGATTCCAGTTGGCGCACCACGCGATCGTGCGCGGAGCGCTTCCATTCCGTGAGCCGCTTGGGCAGAATTCTTTCCACCGCTTCGAAATCCAGCCGGGCCATCATGCCCAGGACATCGGCGGCTTTGGTGGCGGTGGCGGTGAAGAAGATTTCGCGTAGATGGTCGGTGGCTTCCTGGCCCAATTTCTTCACCACGTTCAGCAGCAACTCGCACTCATCGCGGAATCCGCAGCGGCTATAGCGGTGGGCGAGCTGCTCGGCGGCGTTTTTGGGGACGCGGCGCATCAAGTTCGTCAATTCGTCGGGCACCGCGCCGGCCTTCACCGCGTCATCGATAAAGGCGGAGAGGTGGTCGTCGATGGCAATGCGCGGGCGCATGTTCTTAGCCACCGCGGGACGCTCGACGCCGATGAAGTCCATCACTTCGATGGTGCGCTGCACTGCGGGATAATTCCGCTGAATGGTGGCCTGTTGCGAGAGGCTCACGAAAGCCGCGCCCATCAGGCTTTGCACTTCGGGTTCTTCTTCCAGGCTGAGCTGCACGCCGGTCTCGCGAATGGCGTCCACGAAGAGGCGCGGATCCTGGCTGGCGTAGAGCGGCGCCAATTCGATCAGGCCGCTGGCCGTGGCGCGCCGCACGCGAACGTCCGCGTGCTTTACGCCGCCCATATAATTCCGTAGAATCTCGAGCACCGTCTCCTGGTCCTCTTCCTTCAGCAGCTTTTCCAGGTAGGTCGCGAATATTGTGCGCCGGGACGCACCAGCCATCGGAGGAAAGCAGCGCCGCCTGTTTCTTGTCGTCGCCGACTTCATTCCAGAATTGCTGCGCCAGGATTTCGGCATGCGAGCCCACGCGCAGGCCGGCGCGCGCCAGTTTTCCTTCCTGAATGCCCAGGATCTTGCTCAGATTATCGATCTCGCCGCTCATCCGCTCGAGAGTGTCCTGCACCGAATTCACGCGAATGTCGCCGCGCTCGTAGCTGGCCATGGCGAAGCGGATAGCCACGTGCTCGGCCAGCCGCAGCAGCATGGGCTGGTCCGGAGAATCGGTGGTGCTCTGCGCGGCCATCGCCGAGAGGGCCTGACCGAGGGTGAATCGCGCGCGGGTTGGCAACTGCGCCAGCCGGCTGGTCACTTGGGCGTTATCGACCTCGGGTTTATCCGGGGTTTGCGCTGCGGCGAGTTGCCCGAGCATGCGCACGATCCCATAAACTTCCTGCTCGTCAAATGTCAGGGCGTTCGGATCGATCACCGCGGCAATCTGGCGACCGTCGTTAGCGTGGCTCCGATCCTGCGCGTCTACCGGTGTCGCCGGCGACCACCGGGAGTCGACCGGCCTCCCATCGCCAGCCAGTGCTCCGGCGGAACCAGTCGCTCCACCAGGGCCGCCCAGTTGTCCAATCGGAAAAGTTTGCACACTCACCGGAATTCCCGGTGCGCTGCTCGGCGCTCCGGCTTCGACTGGCTCGTTGGTGGTGCTCAAAAAGAAGTCCCCACCTGATCCAGACATCACTTCCAGGGACCCGCTTGGCGCGCCGTAATATCCGCCAAAACCACCACCGCCACCGCCCTCTACTCCCGGTCCGCCTGGTCCGTTGCCACCGAATCCCGATCCGTCTCCCGAACCACCCGTTCCTGGCGCTCCCGAACCTGGCCCCGGGCCCCAACCTCCGGACCCGCTGCCGCCACTACCGCCCGCGAATCCTGATCGGTCTCCGGAACCGCCCGTTCCTGGCGCTCCCGAGCCTGGTCCCGGCCCCCAACCTCCGCCCGGACCACCAGAGCCGCTGCCACCGCCGGGGCCGTAACCACCACCGTGAAAGCCGCCACCGCTGCCATCCTGCGAGCCGCGCGAGCCTTCCGCCGCGGCTATCAACTGCAGCAGCATTCGCGGATCTTTGAACAATTCGTTGCACTGCTCGGAATTCAGTCCCAGCGTGGCGCGCGAGATGTGCTCGGCCACCTGCCCTTTGGCCACCGCGGAATCGGCAGGCACATAGCAAACTTCGTTCAAATGGATTCCGGGAGCGTCCGCTAAGGCGGTTTTCAGTTGCTCGGCTAGCACCTCGGCGCGAGCCGTAGCGCCACCGGTCGGGAAAGCCTTCACGAATTTTCCCATGGTGGCTTGGCTTACGTTGGAAGCAAAATGAACGCTGGCGATACCGGCATTCGATAGCAGGAGGGCGAAGCTTTTCTCCGCTGCGCCGGTGTCCAAGGTCACACCATCGAGCAGAAGTTTGTCGCCGGAGGCAGCCAGCAGCAGGCCGGTCTCGTTGTCGCCGATTGCTGCGCGAAGTTCTCTCCACGCCGTGTCGTATGCGGAGACCGTGCGCGGATGACCGAAATCGTACATCTTCGCGAATTTGAGCAGAATGTTCAGGCTACGGACAAAGGCCCGCGCCGAAGCGACTCGAGTGTTCGTTTCCATTTCGATCTATTTTGAGGCAACCAGGGTGCTTGCACCGAGCGGGATTCTGGAACCACGCAACCTAAGCGGCAATGGTACTGAGGTACCGCGAATAGCGATAAGTGGAGGGAAATCGGTGGTTTGGGGGACCAATGGCGGCGCGGAATGCGCCTTATGAGGGATCCCAGAGAGTGGCTCGCGCGAGCCAGCGTTCGATGTCGGTGATATTCCCCAAGACGCGGATGGCGCCCAATTCCAGGAGTTGGCTTTGGCCCTGTTTGCGGGCTTCGCTGCCGCTGGGGAGGATTCCCAGGAACGGCATGGCGGCGCTGCGGGCGGCGCGGGCATCGTCGACGTTGTCGCCGATATACACCGCGCGTTTCGGGGAGCGCTTGTTCAGTATCTTAAACAGACCTTCGGGATCGGGCTTCCCTTTTTTAACATCTTCCACCGTGACGATGCGGTTAAACAGATCCCGCACCTTGAATTTATCCAGGGTGTGATCGAGCTCTTGGTAGGTGCGTCCGGTAAAGAGAGAAACCTCGGCGCGTTTCGCCAGGCGCCGCAGCGCCGCGGGCGGGAGCAACCATCGCTCGCGGCTTACGTTTCCGTCGAAATCCTTGCCCCAATAAATTTCCTGGAATTTCTGTTTTACCTCTTCGAACGACTGCTGCCCGCCCAGCTCGCGTATCCAGGCGTGCGAGGTGATCCAGTCGTCGTTGAAGCCGGAGCGATTTTTCCATTGGATGAGTTGCGCGAGGGTAACGCGCTGGCCGGTGAAATGGCGAACCGTATCCAGGGTGGTGCGGAGAAACGAGCCGCGAACGTCGACCAGTACTCCGTCCATGTCGAAAATGACGACTTCGGGGAAACCGCGTTTCACGGGCACTTTGCCTGCCGGGCACAACCAATCCGGGAGAGAATTTCCATTTACGAGTGGGTGTCTTCGGAATCGGATAGCCGACGCCGTGGTTTCGTCGCGTCGGAGTCAGGGATTTCGTCCCCGGCCTCGCTAAAGGGATCTTCGGTGGCGCCTTCGCCGCTCGTCGGAGCATGTTGCTCAAACGCATCTTCGTCGCCAGCCACGGCTACCGCCGCGTCGGCTGTTGGCTCTGGCGCATCCGCTGAAGCCGTTGGCGGCGTCGGAGTGGCCGCGCGGGCTTCGCCGCTTCCGGCCTCGCCGAGTCTGACGCCACCGGGGCTTGGTCTTCCAGGAATTTCCGGCGCCCTTCCATAACCGAAACGAACAGGTCGACGATGGTTCGGGCTCCGGAACCGTCGGGATCGAGCGCGGGATTGTAAGCTGCAATCTCGATGGCAGCCAAATGTTTCTGCTGGACGAAAACTTCCAGCGCCTCGCGCACTTCGTCCGGCGTGAGACCATCCTGCGCGGGATAATTCGTGGCCGTAAAACCGGCGATCACATCGACGTCAAAATGCAGTGCAAACTCGTTGATGTTTCCGTGGACGCGTTCGACCGCCGCCCGCGCTGCTGCCGCCGCTCCCATGCGCCGCACATCCGCAGCCATGTAACGCCGCAGCGGCGACCCTTCCAGCGCGGTCTGTTCCGGCGGGTCCAAGCGGCTCACGCCAAAGAGCGCCAGGTCCGGTTCACGAACCAGGGGCGGCTCACCCCAAAACCGTACCAGCTCCGCCGCGCCCCGTCCGGTGAGATGCGAAACTACCATGCCATCCACGCAGCCCGAAGGAGTCGTGGCCGGCACGTTGCGATCCGCGTCGGAATCCATGTAAATCATGCTGACGGTGCGGTAGTAGCGGCGCATTCCGGCGATCAAGGCAATCGCGGAGCTGCAATCACCGGTGAGAATAATCGGCAGGGCGGCGCTTTTCACCGCCAACTCGACACGGGGCTTTAGCGTTTCGAGTGCTTTCAGGATGCGAGCGAACATTTCGTGCCCGAGGGGAATCTTGATCGGGCTGAAAAAGTTGAGGAGTGTCGTCACCCTGATCGGTCACCTGATAGCCGGCTGCCTCCAGCCCGGGCACAAGCCCGGCCGAGCGCAAGGCCTTGGGGGCGCCTTCATGTCCCAATGACATGGCGGCTGCGCTGGTGGGCGCACCCAAAACGACGAGGTGATTCAATTGGCGGGCAATCTTGGCCGCCACGGGAACTCCTTTAAGTTGGAAAAAATGGAATTCGCTCGCCGCGGCGAGCTTGCCACCTAGCCCGCAGCCGGACCGCGCCGCGCCAACTCCGGCGGCAGCGTAAAGCGAACGTCTTCGCGAATCAAGTCCAAATCGCGCTGGTTGGTATAACCAAAACTCGCCAGACGCTCACTCACTTGCTGCACCAGAATCTCGGGTGCCGAAGCGCCGGCGGTCAACCCGATTCTGGTGGCGTTACCCAGCTGGGCTGCATCGATATCGCCCGCGTTTTCAATCAATCGCGCAGGTACCCCGGCTCGCTTAGCCACTTCCACCAAGCGGTTCGAGTTGGAACTGTTCGCGCTGCCCACCACGAAGATCATGTCCACTTCGCGGGTCAGTGCTTCCACCGCTTCCTGGCGGTTCTGGGTGGCGTAGCAAATGTCATCGGAAGCTGGCCCGACGATCGCCGGGAAGCGCTCGCGCAACTTCGCGACAATCTCCTGGGTGTCGTAGAGCGACAGGGTGGTCTGGGTCAAGAACGCCAGTTGGTCGGGACGCTGCACTTCGAGCGCCTCGGCCTCCTCGACGCTGCCCACCACCACCGTCTGCTCGGGGGCCTCGCCCGATGTCCCGACGATCTCCTGGTGGTCCTTGTGGCCAATGAGAATCAACGTGCGGCCCTCGCGGGCGAACTTCAAGGCTTCGAGATGGACCTTGGTGACCAGCGGGCAGGTCGCGTCGATCACCCGCAAACAGCGTTGCTGCGCCTCTTCGCGGACCCGTGGAGGCACTCCGTGGGCGCTAAAGACCAGCACCGCGCCTTCCGGCACCTCTTCGATGGACTCGACGAAGATGGCCCCTCCCCGCCGCAGCTCTTCCACCACGTACCGGTTATGCACAATTTCGTGGTGCACGTACACCGGGCGGCCATACAATTCCAGCGCAAGTTCAACGATATCTACGGCCCGCACCACTCCGGCACAAAATCCACGGGGGCGTACCCGCACCAGGGTCTTCACCCCAGCGGCGGCGGTCAAATTGTTGATCTGCGTAAGAGCCAACTGGCACTCCTTGAAGCATTTATCTTAACCGATTCGGCCCGCTTCTCGCTACCGGCTTTTGCCGGGGCGGGTGCCTGCTCGAGGGGTCGCCCCATATTTAGATGCGGTTGACTGAAATGATTAGACGCTCATCGGGCTCCATCGGGAGCATTCTCAGCACGTTTCGGACTTCCTCGAATGCTATGATTCCGGGGATTTAAGGAGACGGAGATGCTTTTACAGGATCGGGTGGCCGTCGTTACCGGCGGAGGCCGGGGAATCGGGCGGGCAATCGCTCTGCGCTTCGCCGCTGAAGGTGCGCGGGTATTCGTCACCGCGCGAACCAGTGCTGAGGTGGAAGCGGTGGTGCGGGAGATTCAGGCTTCCGCGGGCCAGGCGGCGTGTGTTACCGCGGATGTCAGCGGGGCTGCTGACTGCCGGAAGATCGTCGATGGCGCGCGCGAAGCTTTCGGGGCGGTGCACATTCTGGTCAACAATGCCGGCATTTATGGGCCCGTGCTGCCGACCGAAGAAATTACTCCGGAGCAGTGGGATGAGGTGATCGGGGTGAACTTGCGCGGGCCTTTTCTGCTGGCACGCCTGGTTCTTCCAGAGATGTATAAGCAGGGTTCAGGCTCGATCATCAACGTGGTGAGCATCGCCGCCAAGGCGGCTTTCGCTATGAACGGGCCTTACGCCGCCTCCAAAGCCGGCCTGATCGGACTAACCCGCACCTTGGCCGCGGAGGGCGGGCGAAAAGGCGTGCGCGTAAATGCCATCAGCCCGGGCCCGGTGCCGGAAACGAAAATGTCCGAGGAACTCGGCAAGGCACTAGCCAAGCATTTCCGGATGGATCCGGCAGCGCTCTTGGAAAGCCTAAATCAAGACATCCTGCAAGGCCGCCCGCAAACAGCCGGTGAAATCGCGGCGGCCGCCGTGTTTCTGGCTTCCGACCAATCCAGCGCGATAACCGGACAGGCGCTGAACGTGGACGGCGGCATGGCTTTCTTCTAGAAAAATGGCTTCTGGAAAACTTGCCTGGTTAGAACGTTACGACGCGGACTCCGAGTTCGCGCGAGCTGGGGACTTTCGAACCAAATACTCCAGGGCGCCGGCACCGCGACGCGCCGAGTTTCCGAACCAACGCATCCCGCTCTCTGACCAGCGCAAACCCTGCTCACCGATCGCAGCCACCAGATAAATCGCAGCAGCCAAAAAAAACAATCCCACGAAGAAGATTCCGAAAATGATTTCCGCGGCGATGAGTTCGCGTACGAAATACATCTGCAAAACAAAAGCAATGCCCGCCGCCCACCACAGAGATCGGCGCAGTTGGGCCTTACCCAAAGGTTCGCGAAGGAAATTCCTCCAGCGATTCAGATGTTCACGCATGGCGTTGGTGTGCTCCCAGACAGGATTAGATGCACACCAGCGCCCAAAGGGTCGAACCCTAAGTGGTTGATTCACAGCGAAATGCAGTGGGAGGAGGAAACGAAACGTGACAATTGTGGCACATTTGTTCCAGCCAGCAATCTAGTTTCCCGTGTGACAAAATGGGACACTTTTTGGCGGTGCGCAGTTTCGCCGCTGCATGGCGATGTTTCGCGTCACCGTCCTTCGAATGGATAGCGATCCTGCGCGAGCACCGCGTCCGCGATGCGCCGGCGGATCGCAATGGTGTCCAGCGCCTCTTTTTTCGCGAAGCGCCGCAGCATCGCGAGCTGAGTTTGCAGCGCATCGCCTTCGAGCGTCGCAGTCAACACGGTGCGCGCTTCTTTTTCCAGCCGATCGGAAGCGTCGTAAATAAATGCGCGTGTCGCGTCGGCCATCAACGCCGCAGCGGAGTTCCCGCGCGCCGCCGCTTTCTGCGCCCGGCGCCATGAAGACTCCATGGCGTAAATTTCTATCGTGCAATTCGCCAGCGCGGCGATAATTTCCTGCTGTTCGCCGAGCTGATCGCGAAAACGCTGTACCGCTCCCCCCGCGGCCAGCAGAAAAATCTTCTTCGTCTGGGTCACGGCCCGCTCATCGGCCTGCAACGACCCTTCCGGGGTCTCGTTCCCGGATGGTCCCGCCACCACTTCGTCCGCGAGCTTCATGGCCGCGGGTATCAACCGCAAAGTCCCCGCAAATGCCCGTTTCAAAAGCATTTGCACGATCAGCATGCGGTTGATTTCGTTGGTGCCTTCAAAGATGCGGTTGACCCGGCTGTCGCGATAGGCCCGCGCCACGGGATAATCCTCGTGAAAGCCGTAGCCACCAAAGATCTGCACCGCCTCATCCACGCAATAGTCCGCCGTTTCGCTGCCCATCACCTTGCTGATCGAACTCTCGATCGCATATTCCTCGAGCACCTGCATGGCTTGCTTCGATTGATCCGCCGCAGACGAGCCGGCACTCGCCGCGGAAACCGCCGATTCGACCATACCGGCGGTACGAAAGAGCACCGAATCCATGGCATAGATGCGAATGGCCATCTCGCCGAGCTTGGCGCGAATCAGCCCGAAGCTGGCCAGCGGCTTGCCGAACGCGGTGCGCTCTTTGGCGTATTTCGACGATACTTCCAGCACTTTTTTTGCGCCGCCCAGGCAATAGGCGCCGAGCGAAAATCGTCCCGCATTCAAGGTGTTGAACGCAACGATGTGCCCGCGGCCCACCTCGTGGATCAGATTTTCCTTTGGCACCACACAGTTTTCGAAGAATATCGGCACGGTGGAGCTGCCCTTGATGCCCATCTTTTTTTCTTCGGCGCCCACCGAAAAACCGGGATAGCCGCGCTCCACCAGAAAGCACGAGAATTTCTCGCCATCCACCTTGGCGAAGACCACGAACACGTCCGCAAATCCGCCGTTGGTGATCCACATCTTCTGCCCGTTCAAAATCCAGTTCTTGCCGTCGGGAGAAAGCACCGCGCGGGTGCGCGCCGCCAGCGAATCGGAACCTGCTTGCGGCTCGGAAAGGCAATAGCAGGAGAGCCATTCGCCGCTGGCGATCTTGGGCAGATATTTCTGTTTCTGCGCTTCGGTTCCGAAGAAAACGATCGGCACCGTGCCGATTCCCGAGTGCCCGCCCTGCGAAACCGCAAATGATGCGTACGCGGCAATCTTCTCCGAGAGCACCGTGGCCGATACTTTGTCCAGGCCCGAGCCGCCGTAGGCCTCTGGAATACCGCCGCCCAGCAGCCCAATCTCCCCGGCCTTCTTCAAAAGCTGCGGCATCAAGCCCGGCTTGTGTAGCTCGAGATCGGGGATGTTCGGGATCACTTCGTTGGCGACGAATTCTTCTGCGGTTTGACCGATCAATCGCTGGTCGTCGGTCAAATCCGCGGGCGTAAACACATCCTCGGCTCGGACCGGGGAGATCAAGAACGCTCCACCGCGAATCGATTGCTGTGAAGTCACTGGGCTCGCCATCGTTATTCCTCCCACGCGCTGCCGCTGACTCGGTAGTTTCCTGCCCGCCGTGAAAGTGAACCGCGCTACGCTTTCCATATTCTACGGAATCATCTTCTTACCGCGGACGGTAGCGTCGATCTGCCCTTGCGCCAGACGCACGCCGATCGCGTCGCCAACGGCAACCTCGTCCACCGAACGCACCGCCTTGCCCGCCGCGTCGTAAACAATGGCGTACCCGCGTTTCAGCAGTTCGTACGGGCTGCGCTCCCGTAATTTCAGATCGCCACCCTCCCACCGCCGGCGTCTGGCCACCAGCAGGCGGTCCATGCGCGCCGCCAGTTCCCCGGCTCCGCGCTCAAGTTGCCGCCGCAACTTCCCCACGCGCCCCCGCAAATCGAGCGATGCAAAATGCATTTGCGCGGTATTGAGTCGCCGCCGTTTCACGACCACCGCGCGATCCAGAGCCACCCACAGGCCCGCGGACTGGCGTTCGAGCTTTGCTCGCCACGCACGGGTCCGCCCGCGTAGATCGAATGCCGCCACCGATGACCGCGCCGAAGTCAGCCGGTGCCGCGAACCATCCAGGCGCCGGCGCAAATTCCGCGCGAGGGCGGTGCCGTATTCGTCCACTTGTTGCCGCCGCTGGCGGATCAGGATTTCCGACCGCCGGAATCCCCGATGGGTCTCCAGATCGCGCACCTGGTGCCGCCATTCCGACAGCAGGTATTGCATGCGGCGCACCAGGCCGCGATGCGCCTCGGCGATTTGCTGTTCGAATTCCTGGCGGGTGCGAATGACCATCTCGGCAGCCGCTGACGGGGTGGGCGCGCGAACGTCGGCCACAAAATCGGCGATGGTGAAATCGGTTTCGTGACCCACGCCGGTGATCACTGGGATGCGCGAATCGAAAATCGCGCGGGCCACGATTTCTTCGTTGAACGCCCAGAGATCCTCGAGCGAGCCGCCGCCGCGGGCCACAATCAAAACGTCCACCGATTCCCGAATATTGAAGCACCGCAACGCTTCCACAATCTCCCGCGCCGCGCCGTCGCCCTGCACCTTCACCGGATACAGTTGCACGTGGGCGCTGGCGAACCGCCGGGCCAGCACCTGCAGGATGTCGCGAATGGCGGCGCCGGTGGGCGAGGTGATCACTCCGATTCTTCGCGGGACCGCAGGCAACAGCTTCTTGCCCGCGGGGTCAAACAATCCTTCCTTGCTCAGCCGTTCTTTGAGTTGATCGAACGCGAGTTGCAGCGCGCCCAGCCCCACCGGCTCGATACTCTCGACGTAGATCTGATATTCGCCGCGCGCTGGGTACACCCCCAGCGATCCGCGCACCGTAACGTGCAGGCCGTCTTCCGGACGAAACTTCAGCCCGCGCGCTTGATCGCGAAAACACACGCAGCGAATCTGCGCGCGCGCGTCCTTCAACGTGAAATACAGGTGCCCGGACTGCGCCGGCCGGAAATTCGAAATTTCCCCTTCCACCCACACTTCCCGGAGCGCGCCTTCCAGCACGACGCGAACTTTTTCGTTGAGCTCGCTCACCGTCCACAATCGGCGGCGCGGCATGAGGTCTTCCGGAGGCAAAGGGAACGGCAGTTGAGTCATCAGCTTTTTACTCTAACGGCGAAAGTGCCCGACCAGCCACATCACCACAGAAAGCAGGACGCTCAGTATGATGCAGGTAACGATGGGAAAGTAGAAACCGCCGCCATTGCGCCCCGGATAGGCGATGTCGCCCGGCAAGCGTCCCAGACGAAACGGCAAGCGTCCGCCAAAAAAGAAAAAGGCGCCGGCGGCTGCGAGCAATGCTCCGATCAGCAGCAGCCCCTTGCCGAGTTCCCGCATTGGCTCTTGGATGGGCATCGGATCGTTGCCCACATTCTACCGGATTCGGAGCGGCGAGACGTGATCCAAAAAAGATGGCGGCCGACCGACCGCCATCCTCGCAGCAGCGATAGACCCTCCCGGCAGTAATTCTGATCAGTTTTGTTGGGGACCGACGCAGGACCAAAATGCCGGTATTTTCGCTGTACGCGGCTTCGTGATTGGCGGCGTCATCGGGGCGCTCATCCCCCGCCACGGTACGATCTATCGCATGCGCTGACCGCCGCTAACGGCGAACTAAAATCTAGATCAGATCGCTTCCGGCGAAGAAATAGCCAATCTCGAACGCCGCTGTCTCCGGCGCGTCGGAACCGTGGGTGCAATTGAATTGGATGTTGGTGCCGAGCGCCTTACGAATGGTGCCTTCCCCGGCTTTGGCGGGATCGGTCGCACCCATGGTGTAGCGCCACCGCGAGATCGCGTTTTCGCCCTCCAGCACCATCGCTATCACTTTTCCGGAACTCATGAATTCCGTCAGATCCTTGAAGAACGGACGCTCTCGATGCACCGCATAGAAACCGCCTGCCTCTTCGAGTGTTAGCCGCAGGGACCGGATGGCCACGATCTGAAAATGGGCGGCGTGGATGCGACCGAGAATATCCCCCGCCAGTCCGCGGCCTACGGCATCCGGCTTGATCATTGCGAAAGTACGTTCGATTGACACTTGGGCTCCTATTTTGTGAATCGGAATTTTTTTGACTTCATTCGCTTACGAACGCTTCAGCGCGTTAGATGTATTTTGCGAGCGTCGCCCCGATGTCCGCCGGGCTCTGCACGGTGTGAATTCCTGCGGCACGCATCGCCGCGTACTTCCCTTCCGCCGTTCCTTCTCCGCCGCTGATAATCGCACCGGCATGGCCCATGCGGCGGCCCGGCGGCGCGGTTTGTCCGGCAATGAATCCGACCACCGGCTTTTTCACGTTATCCTTGATGAATGCGGCGGCCTTTTCTTCCGCGTCGCCGCCAATCTCGCCGATCATCACGATAGCGTGGGTGTCGGGATCGTTGTTGAAGAGCTGCACGGAATCCAGAAAGGTAGTGCCAATGATCGGATCACCGCCGATGCCGATACACGTCGATTGCCCGATCCCCAGACGGGTGAGCTGATCCACGGCTTCGTAGGTGAGCGTTCCGCTGCGGCTCACCAATCCCACGTGGCCTTGTTTGTGAATCCGCCCGGGCATGATTCCGATCTTGCATTGGCCCGGCGAAATCACCCCGGGACAATTCGGCCCCACCAGCCGCGTCGCCGGGCTATCGTTCAAAGCCGCGGCCACCCGCACCATGTCCAGCGTGGGGATTCCCTCGGTGATGCAAATCACCAAGGGCAGTCCGGCGTCAGCCGCTTCCAGAATGGCGTCGGCAGCGAACGGCGGCGGAACGAAAATCACCGAAGCATTGGCGCGGGTCGCCTTCACCGCGTCCGCCACTGTGTTGAACACCGGCACGTCCAGGTGCTTGCTGCCGCCCTTTCCCGGGGTGACCCCGGCGACCACTTGCGTGCCGTACTCGAGCATCTGCTGGGCGTGAAAGCTTCCTTCGCGCCCAGTCAGACCCTGCACCACCACCCTCGTCTTTGAATCGATGAGAACGCTCACGCCATTCCTTCCCCGAGAGAAAACAATTTAGAACGTCGCAAATGAAGCGACGATGCAAATACGAACTTACTTTCCAGCCAAGGCGACTGCTTTTTTCGCGCCGTCCTTCATTCCGTCGGCCACGGTGAAATTCAGACCCGACCCATTCAGGATGGCCTTGCCTTCGTTGACGTTGGTCCCTTCCATACGGACCACGATCGGCACTTTCACATCCAGCTCCCGAGCGGCTTTCACCACTCCGGTGGCCAGCACGTCGCAGCGCAAAATGCCGCCGAAAATATTGATGAACACCGCCTTCACGTTGGGATCGCTTAGCAGAATCCGAAACGCGTTCTTCACTTGCTCTTCCGAAGCGCCGCCGCCGACGTCCAGAAAGTTTGCCGCGCTTCCTCCACTCAAGTGGATGATGTCCATAGTGGCCATGGCCAAGCCTGCACCGTTCACCATGCAGGCGATGCTGCCATCGAGCTTGATGTAGTTGAGTTTGTATTTCGAGGCTTCCACTTCGAGCGGGGTCTCTTCCTCGAGGTCGCGCAGATCGCGAAATTCCGGGTGACGTCCGAGGGCGTTGTCGTCGATGGCCATCTTGGCATCGAGCGCCACCAGCTTGCCGCCTCCGGTTACCACGCAAGGGTTGATTTCCAACAGCGTGGCGTCGGTTTCCAGAAAGGCGCGATAGAGCGCCTGGAAAAACGGCACGGCAGCGGACATCAACTCCGGCGCCAATCCCACACCGAACCCGAGCTTTCGCACTTGGTAGGGTTCGAGGCCGACCGCCGGGTGAATGGTTTCTTTCAAAATCGCGTCAGGATTGTCTTTCGCCACTTCTTCAATTTCCATGCCGCCGGCAGCGCTAGCCAGAAACACGGGCTTGCCGGAGCTGCGGTCCACCAGAATGCTTAGATACAGCTCGCGCCTGATATCCAGGCCTTCTTCGATGAGCAGACGCCGAACCACCCGACCTTCCGGCCCGGTCTGATGGGTGACCAGGGTCATGGCTAGGATCTCCGACGCCAGTTTCTGGGCCTCCTCGGGTGAACGCGCCAACTTCACCCCGCCGCCTTTGCCCCGGCCGCCTGCATGGATCTGGGCTTTCACTACCACTACCGGTGTTCCCAGTCGCTGGGCCACCGCGAGGGCCTCGGCTTTCTCGAGCACCACCTCGCCGCGCGGCACCGCCACACCGAATTTCGCGAGGATCGCTTTGGCCTGGTATTCGTGAATCTTCATCGTCCACCCTTCAGGCGCCGAAGCGCAGCGCCGCACATCAATACGAACCGCGAATGGTGTTAATATTCCCCAACGCTCAAACTAGAGAGTTTACTCGGAAGCGAAAGAGCGGGCAAGGCGGCGCTGTGTCGCTGGAAATGAAACCGAAATGCGAGAAATGCGAACAAGCCATCGCGCCCGACGCCGAGGCATGGATCTGCTCGTATGAATGCACCTTCTGCAACGAATGCGCCGAAGGTATGAACCTCACTTGCCCCAATTGCGGCGGCGAATTGGCTCCCCGCCCGCGCCGCAGACTTTCCTCCTAGGTTCTACCGTGATCGAGATTGCGCTGGAAAAAATCGTTGCCGGTAACGACCTGAACCGCGCCGAAGCGGAAGCGGTGATGGAGCAAATTCTTACCGGCCGCGCTACCAACGCCCAGATCGGTAGTTTCCTGATCGCCCTGCGCGACAAGCGCGAAACCGTGGACGAGCTGACCGGCTTCGCCGCCGTGATGCGCCGCCACGCGGCCCCCATCGTACCTCCCGGCTTCTTTGCTCCGGATGAGGTGCTGGTGGATACCTGCGGTACCGGCGGCGATGCTGCCGGCACCTTCAACATTTCCACCGCGGCGGCGTTCGTGGTGGCCGGCGCGGGGGTGCGCGTTGCCAAGCATGGCAACCGCTCGATGAATTCCCGTTGCGGCTCGGCGGACGTGATCGAAGCGCTGGGCGGCCGTGTGGATTTGCCCGCGAGCGCCACCGCGCGGGCGCTGCGGGAGGTGGGAATTGCGTTTCTCTTCGCGCCCGCCGCACACACCGCCATGAAATACGCGATGCCTGCGCGACGCGAGATCCGTGGGCGCACCGCTTTCAATTTGTTGGGCCCGCTGACCAATCCGGCTGGCGCGAGCGCGCAGGTGGCGGGGGTCTTTGATCCCGGCTACACGGAAATCCTGGCGCGGGTGCTGGGTAAATTGGGAACGCGCCGTGCGTTCGTGGTGCACGGTGACGACGGCCTGGATGAGATTTCGTTGTCGGGCGAAACCGCTATCGCGGAGCTGCGCGATGGCGAAGTGCGCAGCTATAAGCTGGCGCCTGAGGATTTTGGCCTGCTCCGCGCGCCGCTGTCGGAAATCCAGGGCGGAGACGCCAGAGAGAACGCCGCGATCATCCGCAATATTCTGGAGGGCCAGACCGGCCCCCACCGCGCCATCGTTGAGGCGAACGCGGCGGCCGCGCTGGTCGCCGCCGACCACGCAATTGGTCTTCTCGATGGCGTCCGCCAAGCCGCGGAATCGATAGATTCCGGCGCCGCCCGTGCCAAGTTGGCCGCGCTGGTCGCCTTCGCCCATGAACCCCCGGTCGCTTAGCTAGCCCGGAAAAACCTTCACTCACAGAAAACAAATCCCTAAGCAAAAACGCATCATGTATATTGCTGAAGCTTTACAAATCGGCCTGGATCTCGGATGCATTTCGAGTGTGTCTCTGGTTGCCCTTCAATTGAACTCACCAGAATTCGATGCTACCTTGCAATGGAGATCTGAAGCCGGGAGCAACACACGATGACCTGGATCAAAACCGTTCCGCTGTCTGAAGCTGACGAAAAGCTAATTCGCGCCATGGAAGATCAGAAGGCGCTGTACCCCGTCGAGTACGCCACTCCCGTCTGGCCTACCCAGGATGGCAGCACATCCGGCATAGTCGCCTCGCACAGCTTGATTCCCGAGGCGCTGCACCATGCCTTTTCCACCTTCGGCGCGCTGATGTCTCCGGCCTTGCCGCTCTCGCGGCGCCAGCATGAAATGATCACGACGGTGGTGTCGGTCACCAATCGCTGCTTCTATTGAATTGAGTCCCACGCAGAGTTTCTGCGTCGCGTCACGTTGGACGACGATCTGGTAGATGCGCTGCGCAAGGACTACCAGACCGCGCCCATTTCCGAGCAGGATCGGGTGATGCTGGACTTTGTATACCAGCTAACCAAAGACGCCACTAAGATCAGCCGCGAGGATCACAACAAACTCCACGCCGCAGGCTTCGACGACCAAGCGATCCTGCAGATCACCCTGATCGCCTCGTGGTTCAACTACATCAATCGCGTCGCCGACGCATTAGGTGTAGGCCGGGACTAGGCCGAACGGCCTGTGTGCATTGCTGCGGCGCGGGGGACCCTATAGGCTAAGGAAATTCTCGAGAAGGTGCAGTCCTTCCACTGTCAACACGGATTCGGGGTGGAACTGCACGCCTTCCACCCGGAGCTTGCGGTGGCGTAGGCCCATGATCGTGCCGTCGGGGGATTCCGCGGAGATAATCAGGTCGCGCGGGAGCGATTTTCTTTCGACGATCAACGAGTGGTATCGGGTCGCCAGAAAATTCTGCGGCAGCTGGCGATAAATCGTTTTGCCGTCGTGGTGCACTTCGCTGGTTTTGCCGTGCATCACTTTCGGCGCGCGGATCACCCGGCCGCCAAAAGCTAACCCCATGGCTTGATGCCCCAGGCATACGCCCAGCAGCGGAATTTTCCCGGCAAACCGCTGAATCAGCGCGACACTGATTCCCGCTTGCTCGGGACGGCACGGCCCGGGCGAAATTACGATGCGTTCGGGCTGGAGCTGCGCGATCTCCTCGAGGGTGATCTGATCGTTTCGGCGGACCAGCAGCTGCTGACCGAGCTGACCGAGGTACTGCGCCAGGTTGTAGGTAAAGGAATCGTAGTTGTCGAGGAGCAAAATCATTTTTCAGCTCTCACCGTTCGGCAACCAACGCGCGGTGGCGTCACTTTCGTTTCGTCGCGACCTTCCCGGTGCGCCGGCCACGGGTGCCGGCAGCGGCGCGGCTTTCATGGTCCGCGGTTTGCAGCGCGGTTACCACCGCTTTGGCTTTGTTCACCGCTTCCTGATACTCACGCGCCGGGATCGAATCCGCAACGATTCCCGCTCCCGCTTGCACATAGCCGCGCCCTTCCTTAGCGACCAGGGTCCGCAAAGCGATGCAGGAATCGAGATTGCCGGAGAAATCGAGGTAGAGGATCGCGCCGGCGTAAATTCCGCGTCGAGTGGGCTCCAGCTCGTCGATAATTTGCATCGCGCGCACCTTGGGCGCGCCGGAAAGCGTTCCGGCCGGGAAACAGGCCATCAACGCGTCGAAGCAATCCACTTCCACACGCAAGCGGCCCTTGAGGCGCGACACCAAGTGCATCACGTGGGAATAGCGCTCGACGTACATCAATCGCTCCACGGTCACTGAGCCATACTCGCACACCCGGCCCAAATCGTTGCGTCCCAGGTCCACCAGCATGATGTGCTCGGCGCATTCCTTAGGATCGGCCAGGAGCTTGGCTTCGTTCGCGGCGTCCTCGCGCTCGTCGCGCCCGCGCGGCAGGGTACCCGCAATCGGCGAGTAATACGCATCGCGCCCCTGAACTTTCACCAGCATTTCCGGCGAACTGCCCACCACGGCCACGCCGTCGAGTTTCAGGAAATAAAGATACGGCGAGGGATTAATCACCCGCAGCGCTCGATAAATCTCAAATGGGTCCGCTTCGGTTTGGGCGGCAAAGCGCAGACTGATGACGATCTGAAAGGCGTCTCCGGCGCGAATGTATTTCTTCGCCTGGCGCACCGCTTGCATGAATCGCCGGCGAGTCATGTTCGCGGTGACCCGCAAGGGAGCGGTCTTCGTGGGGCGCGAAATTTCCTCCGGCGACGGGCTCTCCAGCGCGCGCCGCGTGCTTTGAATCTGACGCACCGCCCGATCGTAGCTCTGGCGCAGCGCGGCGGGGCCCTGGCGCTGGCCGCCGGGCTTTTGGGTAAAAACGTTCTGGACGATCCACACCCGGTGGCGGACGTGATCGAAGGCCACTAATCCGAGATAGAACATCAGCACCGCGTCGTCCAATCCCAAATCGTCGCGGCCGGACGCCGGAATCCTTTCGATCAGCCGGACCATGTCATACGCAAAATACCCGATTGCGCCGCCCACCAGCGGCGGCAGGCCCGGCAACTGTACTGGACGGTAGCGCGCCATCATGCGTCGCAGCAGCCGAATGGGATCGTCCAGGGATTCCCGGTTACGCCCGCCGGATTCGACGCAGCACGAGTTGCCGCGGGTGCGGACCACTTCCGCCGGGTTCGCTCCCAGAAACGTGTAGCGCGCAATTCGTTCGCCGCCCTCCACGCTTTCCAACAGAAAAGCGTGGCGCGCGCCGCGAGCGATGCGTTGGTACGCGCCCACCGGGGTGAGCAGGTCGGCGGTGAGGCTGTCGTACACCGGCACCAGGTTGCCGCGCCGCGCGAGTCGCGAAAATGTTTTGAAGTCGGGTTGAATCATCGCTGGCTGCGTTCCTTCTCTTCGCGCTGGAGGACCGCTTCGACCGCACCGCGCATCGCGGCCACCGGTGGGCCCAGGCCGGTGAAAATCTCGAACTGCGCAGTGCCCTGGGCCACAAACATTTCCAGGCCGGAAATAGTTTCGATGCCGCGTTGCGCCGCGAGTTGTAGCAAGCGCGTTTCTCGCGGACGATAAATCAAATCGAACACGAACCGGCAGTTAAGCTCACCGGCGACCAGCGGGATCGAGTCCGCGTGGGGATGCATGCCCACCGGCGTCGCGTTCACGATCAAATCAAATCGTGCGCTACGTAGCGCTCGCCGGCGGATGGTCTCGCCGCCCACCACACGGGCGAGTTCATCGGCGCGCGCCGCGCGCCGGGCACAGACAAAGACGCTGGCGCCGGCCGCAACCAGGGCCAACCCCGCCGCTCGCGCCGCTCCCCCCGCCCCGAAAAGCAGCACCCGGGCGCCGCGTAGCTTCATGCGCTTCTGAGTCGCGGTTAACACACCCGTATAATCCGTATTGTACCCGTAGAGCTTGCCTGCGCCGCGCACGACCACGGTATTTACCGCGCCGATAGCGGCGGCCAAAGGATCGCAATCGTCGAGGTAGCGCAGGATGGCTGCCTTGTGCGGTAAAGTGACGCCAAATCCGCGAATCCCCAGCGGCTCGATGGCGTGAAGAAAATCGCGCAGATCCCTGACCCGGAAGGGCAGAAACACGCCATTGAACTTGCGGGCGCGGAGCGCCGCGTTCTGCATCACCGGGGAAAGTGAATGGCCGATCGGATCACCGATCACACCGAACACTTTGGTTTGCGCGTCGATGGCGTCAGCGCGATACAACGTCTTCATGTCCGCGAGCGAGGCTTGCCCAGGCGCGGTGGAGGTCTCAACGCTCGCGTACGCCAGGGCGCTGCCGGCTCGCAGCGCCAGGATTCGGGCAGGTAGGCTGAGATCGCCCATGGGTATGGCGACCACGTCCTTGCGCCCGCGCGCCAGATCGCAAAGACGCACGGCGTCGCGCAGGGACTTGGTCTGGGTGGCAATTTTGTAGGCATCCGCCCGCAGGCCTTCCATTCGCGCCAAGAGCGGTTTCAGGCGCGATGGGGTGGCCCGAAAATCATGGTGAGAAATCAGCCACCGGGCTGTTATCGGCGCCGGGACCGCAGCGAAGCTCCGAGCGCGCTGCGGGAGTGAGGAACCTGGCCGGAAGGCTCCAGCCGACATCCATGGTGAGGCGCGCGCGGACCACTCCTTGGCGCTCAGTCCTCGGGCCGTCTCAATTTCCAGGTCGAGCCACGCGCAGCCACTCGCGGCGGCTAGCCGCAGGAGTTCCATTTGCATTGCTGGGCGGCCACGAAACTTACCCCCGGCTTCTTTGCGGCGGCAAGTGGCAAGGAGGGTGGCGCGCGCGATGCGCGGCACGACCCACCTAAACTCGCTCAATTGCGCGAGAAAGTCGCGAATTGCGCGAGGGCCGGGCAGGTAATCGAGACGCAACTCCACGGTGCTGGTGGAATGGAGGGCTGCGGCGAGCTGGCGAAACATGTCGCCAGGCGTCGAGCCGGCCACCACACCGCAAATTCGGTCCCGACCGAACAGAGCCGCCATCTTGGGCTTTCTCCTGTGAATCCACGCATTAGCCGGATTGAGGCTTCTACCATGCGGTGCACAAAGTGTAAAGCGTGCAGAAACACCGTATTGACGCTGCTAGGGACGCCTGCTACGTTGGGCACAGCAGTACTGGGCCTAGCTGTGGCCCATGGGCGGGTTTGTCTGGTCGCTGCGGATAGCGTTTGTTTCCGAGCCGACCTTGAGGATTGCGGATCGATCGCGCGAAACGCGGAACTTCCATCGCGATCGCGCAATGAATGAAGTGGCGACGCTAAAAGGAGCGATTTCGATGCGTGCAAAACTGGGGATCATGGGTGGAGTGATTTTGCTGGCGGCGATGGTTGCGTCTGCCCAGGGTCAAGCTCGGACGCCTTTGCAAAAGGACGTGTATTGCTCGGGAATCGTCAGCGATGAAGCGGTACCGAGCGAGACGATCGTGATTACCGGAGAATTCGCCAACACCTTGACCACCTTTGGGCAGGGCGCTTATATCTACATCAACAAGGGAGCGAGCCAGGGCGTGAAGGTGGGCGACGAGTTCATCGCGGTCCGTCACCTGAAAGACGAAAACAAGACCCAGTGGTTTTCCTGGGAAGACGCGATTCTGAACAAGATTGGGAAAGTGTGGGAGGACGAAGGGCGAGTGCGGGTAGTGGTCACGCAAGAAAACACCTCCACTGCGCAAGTGGTCCAATCCTGCAGCTACCTGCAGCGCGGAGACATCATCCTGCCGGTCCCCGACCGTCCGGCCCCGGTGCTGAAGCCGGAGGAAGCATTCGACCGCTTCGCGCCAGCAAGCGGCAAAGCGCTGGCGATGGTGGTCACCGGAAAGGAATTTCACGTTTCGATGGGCACGGATGACATCGCCTACGTGAACTTGGGAGCGGCGCAAGGGGTGAAGGTGGGCGATTACTTCCGGGTGTTCCGTTACAGTGGCACGGAAACGGAACTCGCCTATCAAGTCAGGCGCAATTCGTTCCAAGTGTATGGCTTCGGCGCGGCACCTTCGAAGTACAAGTGGGATACTGTGCCGCGACAAGTGCTGGGCGAGGGGGTGGTGTTGCGCACGGCGCCGAACTCTTCCACGGTCATGCTGACGTTTACGCTGAGCGAGATCTACGCGGGCGACTACGTCGAACTGGAATAGCCCGCACCCGAATTCATAACCGCACTACGGCTTCCTGAAAATGTTATTGAGGTGTTGCGGGCTCAGCAGCGTGTAGCGTCGGCCTCGTTCAGACCGACCGGGTCATGAGCCTTGCGGCCAGCTCCTCGATAACCAGAACCTACGGCTTTTGTGCCTTCCGCATTGCCTCTACCCGCTTTAAAGTCATCGCAAATCGCGCTCGGCCGCTCTTGCTCTTGTTAATGATCTTTTCCACCACCGCAAACGCCATGGGACTCTGCATTTTCTCGCGGATTTCCTTCAGGAACGGGTGCACCTTGGCAAAGATGAATAGCATCTCGTTACTCCCTACACCCGGCGCGAAAAACAATTCCTCGTGCAGGCCGCCGTTCAACACAATCGCGGCCACCATATCCCAGTAGGTGGTTACCTGGCGCAGCCAGGCGTTCTCCTGGGTGCCGAACGCGGATACGACCTTAAGGTACTCATCCGCGCTGTGTGGCAAGAATTGCCCGGTAATCCAGTTGCGGGCTTTCCGCAGCTCCGCTTCTCGGCGGAGATCGTACAGTTGAAGAATCAGTTGCGCATCCGCGTGGGTCATCTTCTTGGGCATGCTTCCTCCAAATCATTCGTGGGATTGGTGTTGAAAAATAGGAACTGTCTTGCCCTTCATAGCACTTCCGATTCCTGGCATGCAACCGGGGGTGGCTCGAGCTCGCTCGGCTAGTTCTCCGCCTTGGCTCGCGGTCCACTACCTGCCGCGAGATCGCGCTGCCCTGCTTCGCTCGCGGTGGAGAAAATTTCCGCGGTAAACCCCTGGATTTGAGTTTCCGGCAACTTCCATGCGTTCCGCTCCAGGCCACCCTTGCGGCAGGTTTCCTCGAGAAAGCGTTCCACACTCAGTCCGTGCTCGATGGCCACCTGCGGCAGCAGCACACCACGAGACCTCCCTTGCGACACCACCAGGCCATGTTTGCCGATCTCAATTTCTTCCGGACGGATCGATTGGAGCGGCGAGAGCACCGAAATCTCGATCTCGAGCGATCCGATTTCACCCACTGCGACCGGCGGAAACCGGGGATCCTGAAGGGCTGCCGACACCCCAGCGTGCGCCACCACGCTGGCCAGCGGTTCGGCCGCTTCGATTAGCCCCACGCAGCCACGCAGTCCTCCATCGCGGCGCAAAGTGACGAAGGCTCCGGCCGGCTGGCTCAAACGGCCCAGGGCAGGCGGGACGAGCGGGGCGCGACGCCCTTCGACGGCGTTGCGGAGGGCGGTACGAGCTATTTCGAGAAGAACCAGGCGCTCGAGGCTACCGAGTGGGGACATCTTGAGGCTTCTTGTCCGATTCGATGACCAGAGTGCTGCGCTGCCGCTGCTCTACCCGAACATTGATCTGGCTCCAAAACATCTGGAAATAGTGCGCGGCGGAGGCCACCGCGCTGAGCACCACCAGCCACAGCAAGACATTACCCAGCGGCTTGAGCGCCGGGTGCCGGGCAGCCAGAATGATGGCGCAGCCCGCGAGCACCTGCAACACCATCTTAGTTTTTCCCAGCGCCGACGCGGGGATGATCAATCCTTCGGCGGTAGCAATATTGCGCAATCCCACGACGATGAATTCGCGTCCGATGATGATCACCACCATCCACGCCTGGACCAGTCCCATTTCCACCAGCGAGATGAAGGCGGCGGAGATCAGCAGCTTATCCGCGATGGGGTCGAGCAGGATTCCTAAGGTGGTCACTTCGCGCCATTTGCGCGCGATGTAGCCATCCATGGCGTCGGTCGCGGCAGCGACCAGCAATATCAGCACGCCCCACACTTCGAAGTGGATCGGAAGACCCCAGAAATCAAAGTTGGGCTCTTGGGTCAGCAGGACGACCACCAGGAGAGGTACAAAAAAGATACGAAGGATCGTCAGGCTGTTCGGGAGATTCATTTCGGTCTCGATGCCGCCCTTCGCAACTTTGGCAGGAGAATTTCACTATAGTCCTGAGAATTGTCGGAGTCAACGGGACCCCAAACGCAAAGGAAACCCGGAAAACGAACTCTAAACACCCTTGTCGGCGCGACAAATCCTTTCCAGCAGGAAGAATTTCTTATTTTTGATACGGCGGGGAGGACCATCGAAAAATTTGCCGCGCGTAACTTGGATTTTCTCGCTCGCGGCGAGCATTCGGGGTGTGAATCGTTGCACACGCTCGAGTTGGCGAAACTGATTTGCCTCGCAACGCGTTTGCAGAGGAAGTTGGAAACAATTCCGTAGTCTTGTGGGGTGGGGCCTTGGATCGATTAATACGACTTTGTAACCCCCCTCGGTAGTATCGGTTAGGGAACAAAACGCTGCAAACCTGTGCAAATTGATAGGTGGATATTCGCGGCCGGTTCCCCAGGGGGTGGAGATTCCTTGCGGGTCGAGTCGGGCTACAAAGCCTGTGCTTACAGACGAATACCCGAGTAATGGTAGTCCTACGAGTGGGCGAGCACGGGAAGATTCTGCTCCAAAGATTGAAATTCAGGGCCTTGCTTTTCCACAACTATTTCCACAGAAGGTCCATTTTTTTTGAACTTTGCGCACCGCCGCTCATTGCTGCGGTTTTTCCGCATACTCCTGCAAGGTACGCGCAATTCCTTCGGGTAATTCCACATCCAGAGCCATGTGCCTATCCTGGAGTTCGGAGTGCAAAACGCGGCCGCAAGCGTGCACTAAAGCGAGCTCGCGGCCCTTGTCGAGCGGTAGCGCCAGATGCATGTGGATCATCGGATCGACTGGAATCGCCGTGTCCATCATTTTGAGCAAATCATCGAGGCCTTGGCCGGTGGTTGCGGACACGAAAGCGCGCTTAGCGCCGGGTGCGGCGGCTTTTGATTCCAGCAGGATGCGCGACTCGTCTTCGCTGAGCAGGTCGATTTTGTTGTAGACGCGCAAGCGCGGCCGGTCGGCCACTTTTAGATCCTGCAAGACTTTTTCCACTTCGGCGTCCTGCTCGGCGTGATCGGGATTGGAAATGTCGGTGACCTGCATGATCATCGCGGATTCCTGGACTTCCTCGAGCGTGGCGCGAAACGCGGCGATCAGTGCGGGAGGCAAGGCGCGCAGAAATCCGACGGTATCGGAAAGCAGCACCCGGCGTTGCGACGGCAATCGCACCGCGCGGATAGTGGGATCGAGGGTGGCGAACATGCGGGAAGATGTCAGCACGGCGGCGTGGGTGAGTGCGTTGAACAACGTGGACTTGCCGGCGTTGGTGTAGCCCACCAGGGCGACCGTACCCAACGGCATTTCAAATCGTGCGCGCCGGCGAGTGGCGCGCTGGCGCCGCACCTTTTCGATGGCCTGCTCGATCTTGGCCACTTTGTCGCGAATTCTGCGGCGGTCCACCTCGAGTTTCTGTTCGCCCGGTCCGCGGGTGCCGATTCCGGCGCCCTGGCGGGTTAGCATGATGCCTTTTCCAGTCAGGCGCGGCAACAAATAATTTAGCTGGGCCAGCTCCACCTGGAGCTGACCCTCGCGGGTTCGGGCGTGGCGGGCGAAGATATCCAGAATTAATTGGGTGCGGTCGATTACCCGGCAATCCAGGGCATCTTCGAAGTTGCGTAGCTGCACCGGCGAAAGATTTTGATTCACGATCACGAGCGTGGCGTTTGCTTGCAACACCTGCGCTTTTACCTCTTCCAGTTTGCCGCGGCCGATCAGCGTGGCGGGATCGATAAAATCGCGCACCTGCAGGATGCTGCCGACGATCGTGGCGCCTGCGCTGCGGGCTAGCTCATCGAGCTCGTCGAGGGAATCATCAGCGAGCAGGCCTGCGGATTTGCCGCGGCGGGCGGCCTTCTTTAGCGAGACCCCCACCAAAACTACGCGATCGCGGCTGCCACGGCGTTCGACGGTAATCATGCGGGAAGTATAGAGAAACGCTTTGGGATAGAGAAAGCGGGATGTGGCACGGCCCTATTGTAGCGCGCCTGGCGGACCAAAGTGCCACGAAGATATTAGCTCGCAGCGCGGCTGTTTCCGCTTCCCAGGTGACAAAGGACCACTTTTCGTCCTGGGAACAAGTAACCTATTACTTACACCGCTCCGCTAATTGGATTGACCCCACGGCTCGGCAAGGACAATCTTTAATTTACGACGCAGTCGGTTCATCCGGTGTTCCCGACCCACTGATCTGAAACATAGAGAGCGTATGAACGCACCTGCCACCGAACCAAGCGCCCTAGAACTTTCCACTGCATCTATCATTACCCAGATGCTGCAAGGCGCTAAGCACGCCAGCGACCTGATTTTGTCGCCTCATCAAGCGCCCCTCGCCAGAGTGAACGGACAACTCGTTCAAGTCAAGATTTCCGGCATGGAGAAGTTCAGCCCCGGAGACACCGCGCGGATCGCTTCTGACTTAATCGGCTCCAACCCCCTCGCGCATCGAAGGCTGAAAGAAGAAGGTTCGTGCGATGTGTCTTACAGCGTTCCGTCGTTGGCTCGAATGCGCGTGAATATCTTCATGCAACGGGGAACGCACGCGATCGTGATGCGGTCGATTCCCACCAATATACCGGACATCGCCTCGCTGAATTTGCCTTCCCAATTTGCTCAGATCGCGGAGCTAAAGACCGGAGTGGTGTTGGTCACCGGTTCCACCGGGTCGGGTAAGTCCTCTACTTTGGCGGCGCTAATCAACCTGATCAACGAGAAGAAGGCCTACCACATTGTCACCGTCGAAGACCCCATCGAGTTTGCCCACAATCACAAGAAATCGGTAATCCATCAGCGAGAGCTGCATAGCGACACTCCCCGGTTCGATCTCGCGCTGCGCGCCGCGCTGCGGCAATCTCCCGACGTGATCCTGGTGGGCGAGATGCGCGATAAGGAAACTATCGAGATCGTATTGGAAGCGGCGGAGACAGGTCACTTAGTATTGTCAACGTTGCATACCATCGACGCCGCCGCGACCGTCGGCCGGATCATTGGGGTCTTTCCATTAGGCGACCAGCAGGCCATCCGCGACCGGTTTGCAAAATCCTTCCGCTACGTTATCTCGCAGCGTCTTCTCCCCCGAAAGGATCGGCCGGGCCGCATTGCGGTTCTGGAAATCCTAAAATCCACATTGCGAACCCAGCAGTACATCATCAAGGGAGACGGCGAGGGTAAGTCGCTGTTGGACGCAATGCGAGACGGCAGTACCGAGGGCATGCAGCATTTCGACGGCGAAATTGAGCGGCTGGTTAGGGAAGGCGTAATCGATGTGGAAACCGCGATGAATTATGCGACGAACCCGGGAAACCTGGGGCTGGAGATGGCTGATTTCATCGAGAAACCAGAAGAGGCTGACCCGTCGACTGCTTCCAGTGAACTTGAGTTAGAAATAGAACGATAACCTTGACCGGGGCTCGGTACCTCCTCGGGATAGTTCCCACGATTCGCCAAACACCGCGCGAATGCCATCCGACAAAAGCTGCGCCACAAGAAATGCCCGCCGCTAATGTTTGCCTGCGGCGACTCGCTAGGAGTCGCGCGCTGCCTTTAGCATTTGTAGCGCTTGCGCAGCGATTTTTGGGTCATCGCCGAAACCGTCGAACCACTGAACATCCTTCTCACGGCGGAACCAGGTCATCTGACGCTTGGCATATCTTCTGGTGGCCTGCTGAATTTCTTTGACGGCGTCGTCCAGCGTTGCACGGCCTTGCTGGTGTGCGCGTAGCTGTGAGTAGCCTATAAACTGGAAGGGTTTGGCGGCTGCGGGAATTCCCTGCTCGGCGTGGCGTCGGACCTCCTCGAGCCAGCCGGCGTTTAGCATCGCGATGACCCGGGCATCCAGGCGGGCGTAGAGCTCGGCGCGGGCGGGCGAAAGGCCAATCTTCACCACCTCGAATCCTTGCAGTTTATCGCGTCCATCCTCGTGAATCTGGGTTAGGGTTTTGCCGGTTAGCAAGCAAACTTCAATCGCGCGAATCAACTTGGGGATATCTGCGGGAGCGATTCGCTGGGCCGAGTCGCGATCCAGACGCGCCAGCAACCGGTGCAGATAGCCCGCGGATTTCCTGGCTTGCCGTCGCGCCAAGCGTTCGCGCAGAGCCTCGGAGCGGGTGGGGGCTTCGGCCAGACCCTCCAACAGGGCCCGCAAATACAGACCGGTGCCGGCGGTCAATATAGGGAGCTTGTGGCGGCGGCGCACATCGGTCAGAACCTCCAAGGCGGCGCGCCGATATTCTCCCGCGGTGAAAATTTCTTGGGCGTCCGCGATATCTACGAGATGGTGCGGAACGCCTTCCTGCTCGGCAGGCAACACTTTCGCGGTGCCAATATCAAAACCGCGATATATCTGGGTGGAATCGCACACCAAGACTTCGCCGTTGAGTCCGTGCGCCAGGCGAATTCCCAACGCCGACTTGCCCGAGCCGGTAGGCCCGAGCACCACCACCAGCCGCTGCAGCACGGTCATCCGCGAAATATCCAATAGCGAAGTGCGAGAAACAGGAAAGCCAGCAGAGCTAGCCGTAGGGCGCCCACGACCTGGTTGCGCGAAAGCTTCACTGGAAATCGGTTGGCAAGTTGTAAAAGAAATAAAAACGTAGCTCGATATAGGGCCCCGGAAAGGCGGCCGGCAGGGGCTCAAACGGATTCGACGACCGGATCGCGGACATGGCGGCACGGTCGAGCGGGTCCTTGCCGGACGTGCCGGTGAGGCTCGGGTCGGGAAACGGCACATTGCCGTCTTTCTGTATTTTGAACTGCACCACGACGCGCCCTTGCTCGCCTAGCCTCGCCGATTCCGGGATAATCGCGTACCAATTGCGCCTTACGCTTTCCAGCACGCGCTGCAAATAGCTTCGGAAATCGACACCCTGGGTATCGGTAAGCATCTGGATCCCGTTGCCGATTTGGCCTTTTCCGCCACCACCGCCACCACCACCTCCACCACCACCGCCCGGCATGTTGCCTTCCGCGGCCATTCTTGGTCCTCCGCCACCTTTCAGCGCATTCTGCTCCGACTGCGCCAGAGCGCGACTAGGCGAAAGGCTCGGAATGCCGAGATTCAGTTTGCCAGGCTGAGGTGCAGGGATCGTGATGTCCGAGGACGGCGGCGGAACCTGCGAAGGCGGAGCCGTCTGCACCGGCGCCGCTTGCTGAGTGATCGAAGGCCGCGGAGCAGGCGCCGCCGGTAGCTCGGTCTGCGGGCGCGGCAGCACCGGGGCCGGAGGCGCTTCCACCGGACGGGGCGGCGCGACTTTATTCAGCGTGCCCGGAGCAATGTGCAGCTTAGGCCCCACCGGTCCAGGCGCCTTGTGGCTAATCTCGCCGGGCGCTGGCGGCAGGAAATTGGGGACAAAACTCAATTGCCGGCGAGCCAATTCGTAGTCGGCGTTGGTGGGAATGCGCGACTGAAATAAGCTCGGCGCAAAAAGCAGCAACAGGATGAACGCAATGTGCACCACCAGCGAAACGATGCGGGAAACGTTATTCTCTTTCTGGTCCTTCTCTTCCACCGGCCGGGTCCACAGGTTTACTTCCCCGGTGGTCATCACGTCGGGTTCGACCATCTCCAACAGCTCGGAGGTCACCACCGGAAGCTGCTCCAGGCGGCGGATGTCTTCTTCGGTTACCGGGTTGATCTGCACCGGCATTACCGTGCGGGCTTCGAGCACGGCCAGCGGCAGGTGCCGGGGCAGCGCCGGAGTAAATTCCATGGGAGTAATCGGCATGCTGCGGGGCACCAGAGTGCGATTGGTTAGCGATTCGAGCGGAACGTGCGAGGGAATATTGGTGCGCGCATCCATCGGCACGATGGGCATGTCCAGTGGGATGATGGTGCGGCCGTCGAGAGGCGACGACAAACGCTGACCCGGCTTGCGCGCTTCGTCCAAGGTGATGGGTTTAACGTCGGTCGGAACGAGGGTGCGCGAGATCATCGAGTGTCCTGAGGGGTCAATGTGGAGAGTTGGACGCGCCGAGCGTGTTCCAGGATGCCCGTCATAACGCGGTCGGCGAGCTCGAGGGCCCGGCGTCCGACCACGCCGTCAACCCGCGGAGTTCGGCGGGTGCGTACGGAATCCGCAAAGGCGCGTAGCTCAGCGAGCAGCGGCTCTTCGTGTCCGGCGCCCAGAGTTTCAAACCGCGGCATCGGCAACTCCACCGGAGCGCCGGGGATGCGTGCCGCTGGGGGATCGACTTGAACCCGCAAAACATCCTGGCGGGTGAAGTCGATGGAAACGTATTCGTGGGCCTGAAAAAAGCGCATCTTGCGGACGCGTTCGGTGGAGACGCGGCTGGCGGTGAGATTGGCGACGGCTCCGGTTTCGAATTCGATTCTGGCGTGGGCGATGTCGACTTTGTCGGTGAGAACCGGGATGCCCACAGCGCGAAGATCGGTCACTGCGCCGGGAACGAAGGCCAGGAGGATTTCCAGGTCGTGAATCATGACGTCGTAGACCACGTCTACGTCCAGGCTGCGCGGTGAAAAGACACCCATGCGATGAATTTCGAAGAATAGCGGGCGGGATATTATTTTCTCCGCGGCGATTACCGCGGGATTGAACCGCTCCAGGTGGCCCACTTGCAGAATGCGGTTGTTGCGCTTGGCTGCGGCGAGCAAGGCATCAGCTTCCTCGAGCGAAGCTGCCATTGGCTTTTCTACCAGAACGTCCAAGCCGCGTTCTAGCAGCGCGCAGCCGATTCTGGCGTGTTCGGCGGTGGGCACGGCTAAGGAAACGGCTTGGGCCTGGGAGACTAGGTCGTCGAAGTCCTTCAGGACTACCGTGGCGAACTCCGTCGCGACTTTTTGCGCGCGCTCGGCGTTGGCGTCCAGGACGCCGACTAATTCAACGCCTTCCAATTCTTTCCACACGCGGACGTGGTTGCGTCCGAAGTCTCCGACACCTACTACCGCTAGCTTCATATTCTTTTCGGTCAAATCATCCCCTGCTGCGTGCCTAATAATCTTTGCACCCGTCTAACGCCCACCCTTCTCAGAACCGCGGAAGAGTGAGGCAGCCGGGAAACAAAAGAGCGCCAAACACTAGGACAAGTCAAAGTCCAAACACCCACCTTTCCCAGAACCGGGGAACAGTGAGGCGCCTCCAGAGCGCGGCAACCCCCAAAAATAAAGCTATAAAGCTAACCATCCGTCGCCGGATTTGATGGCGGCTGGCTCCAGAACGTCTACCGGCGTTGCTTCGATGGCAATTGCCGCTTCGTTCGCGACTGTAATTAGCTTTCCGCGATCGAAGAGCAGCGTTTTCGCGGCGTCGATCGCCAGCACGGTGGCATTGCTGCGCCGCATCACCTCGATGGTGCGCAGGCCAACCACCGGGACGTCGAAGCGCATGTCCTGGTTGGGCTTGCTGACCTTGACTACCACCAGGCGCTTACCCCCGGTAATGCGGGCGGCGCGCTCGATGGTTTCGTCGGTGCCTTCCATGGCTTCGATGGCGACGCATGCGCGGTCGCGGACTACCACCGTTTGGCCCAAATCCAGCCCCGCGATTTGCCGGGCGATGCTGCGGCCGTAGGCGACGTCGGCAGTTTCCTCCGGGTCTGGTGCACGACGCGTCAAAACACCCGGACCAGGAATCAGCGGCGCCAGGAAGGAGGTGGAATCGACCAGCTCGATTCCCTCTTCTTCCAACACTTTGGCTACCGCGCCAATTAGCGAATTGGTGTTGCGCTTGGAAAGCGAAAAAATTACTTTCGCCAGCTTCCAATCGGGACGAATCGCACTGAAAATTTTATTGTGCTTCACTTGTCCGGCCATCACCGCGTGTTTCACGCCTTCCTGGTGCAGCAGTTCGATGGCCCGGCTGAGTTCGCCCAAGCCCAGCCAATGCAGACGGGCCGCGTGCTTTTCGAGTTCTGGCGAAGCTTCCTCGCGAATAGCGAAGACTGCCATCTCGATTCCCTGGCTGCGTGCGCCCTCCAAAACCAGAAACGGGAAATCCCCATTGCCCGCTATCAAACCCCAGCCGCCCGTAGTTGCAGTTAATTCAGTTGAGGAAGGCATGCTGTTCCTTTATTTCGTCAAACCGCGGTCGGAAGTCGATTCGATGAAGGCTATCAACTCTAAGACGTCCGGCGAGGCGCCTAAGGTTTCTCTCATCTTTTCGACGGCCTGCGAAGTGTTCAACTTGGAGCGCAGCAACAGACGGTAGGCCTGCTCGATATTTTCCAGGCGCTGGGCGTCAAAACCCTGCCGCTGCAAGCCAATTCCGTTTACTCCCAGGCAGCGAGTTTCGCGGGGTGCGGCGATTTTTGAAAATGGCGGCACATCCTGGGTGATGACGGTGTTCGCGGCGATGTAGCTGTAACGGCCGATGCGCACGAATTGATGCAGCGCGCAGTAGGCGCTGATGGTGGCGTAGTCGTCCACATGAATGTGGCCGGCCAACTGCGCGCCATTCACGAATACGGTGTGGTCGCCGACCACGCAATCGTGGGCGATGTGCGCGTAGGCCATGATCAGGTTGTGGCTACCGACGCGGGTGACGCCGCCGCCTTTCGCGGTGCCGCGGCTGATGGTGCAGAATTCGCGAAATTGATTGTCGGAACCGACTTCGAGGGTGGCTCGCTCGCCGTGAAAGGTGAGGTCTTGCGCATCACCGCCCAATGCCGCGAAAGAATGCAGATGATTGCGTGGACCGAGTGTGGCCGGACCTTTGATCGAGGCGTGAGGTTCGAGGTGGCAGCCTTCGCCTAGCTCGACTTCGTCGCCGACGACAGCGAAGGCGTCGACGCGAACTCCCGGCCCCAGCCGCGCGCTGGGAGAGACCACCGAGCGGGGGTCAATTAGATTCGTGGACGAACTGGGTGGCGCACTCACTGATGAATCCTCTCCAGCATCCGGCGCGGCAGGCTGGCGCTCAAGATTTGACCGCTTCCACCGGCGCGGCGGCGGTGGCGGCGATTTCGCGGTCGACCATTTTGCACATCAGGGTGGCTTCGGCCGCCAGCTCCCCATCCACGGTTGCCTTTCCTTGCATCTTGCAGAAGCCTCCGCGCCAAGTAATGGTGGTGACTTCCAGGCGAAGCTGGTCGCCGGGCACCACCGGGCGGCGGAAGCGCGCGCCATCGATAGCTACGAAATAAAGCAGCTTGCTTTCGCGGTCGGGAACCTGGCTCAGCAGCAAAACGCCGCCGGCCTGGGCGAGGGACTCGAGAATCAGCACGCCGGGCATGATCGGTTTGCCGGGGAAATGACCCTGAAAGAAATATTCGGTGATCGTGACGTTCTTGATGCCGACGATACGCTTGAGGCCCTCCATCTCAATGATCGAGTCAACCATCAGAAAAGGATAGCGATGGGGCAGGATGGCTTGAATCGCGATCGTGTCCAGAATCATCAGTTGTCTCCGGCTGCCGGTGTGAAATTGCCCAAAGGCGTAAACCCCGTAATTCTATACGAAACACGGAAGCGGGGAAACGACGGGGTAGGGCTGACGCGGATGGGTAACCGCGAGTGCGGGAGGAATGGGCGCGGTACGACGGCAATGGTGGAACGGATTGGGAGGGAGTGGGGCCAGGAGGCACCACTCCCCCCGAACGGATCCGGACCGCTGGTGGATCGCTGCTGCCGGTTCTCTCTGCCGGCGGCCGTCGCTTACAGCTCTCGTTGGGCCGCGTCGGCTTCGGCGGCGATTTCGTGAATCGTTTGCAGGAAGGCGTTGGATTGGCCGATGAAAAGACCATCGGCCGTGAACGCTTTCACTGCGGCCAGTGCTCCAGAAAGTGAATCTAGAGCGGGACGAACCACGGCGCACCTCGGCAGCGATTTGCTGATGAAGTCGCAGGGGATCGGGAAAATGAGATTGGTCTGATAGAGCGGTGTCCCGAATGGAGGCAGATTGAAATTCGGGAACGTCAGACCGTCGTCGGTGACGGGGTCGTTGGAGCCGGCGAAGTTGTACGGAGGTCCTTGGACCGAGTTTCCGGCGAAGTCGACCCATTCCACAAAGTGGGCCACTTCATCGCCGCCGATGCTGGCCACGATTTTCAAAACTTCGAGGTTGGTGACCTTCTGGGCCATGGTCGCGTACAAGCTCGATCCGCCGCCTTCGATGAAGGCGAAGTGGAACGCCGCGGTGTTGGCGATGGCTTGGATGTGATCGGCGTCGGAGAAGTCCGCGTCGTCGCGTGGAATTCCCGGGCGGTCGACGATAGTTAGCGCTTGCGGGTAAGTCGCGCCGAACTCCGGGTTCGTGTTGCTGCGGTACTTGGTGTACCAACTGGTATCGACGGTGAGATTCATGATGTTGGTGAGGCGGCCGATTTGCTTGGCGCCGCTGGCCATGCTGCTGGGAAGAACGCGGAAACGGTCGAGATTGACCGGATCGGCGCCCTTGGATTTCAGATACGCGTCGATAAACGTTGCATGGCTTTTCTCGTCGAGGGTATTGCTGGTGATGTACTGCGAGCCATCACCGTCCAGAAACTGAAACGCTTGCTGATAGGTGTTCTGCGCGCCGGACGTCACTCCGCCGAGTTCGGTATATTGAATCCACAAATCGGTTTCAATCAGTTCCGCCGTGGCTAACCAGCGCAGGATGGCAACGTCCCCGCGAGTGATGCCGGGGCCCTTGTTGCTGTCGGCAAAAGCGGACTGGACGCGGCTGCTCATCAGCCCGCCGCCTACCGTAGCCACACCGGCTGCCAACATTCCGTTCTTTAGAAAGGACCGCCGATTCGAGCGCTTCTGGTTCGGTGTTTCCGATTGTTTCATGGAATTCTCCTTAGTTTTTGAGCGATGAAACGAGTTGGAATTGGGACCACGGCGCTCGGGGTTGCGGCCGCCGAAGTGGCCCCGCAAGGCGGGATCACTTCGTTACTTCTGGAGGGAAACTACCGGGGTTTGCGACTACTTGTGTCGGCGGGAGGTGAAATGAAAGTCGTCATCGTAACTGCCAGCGTTGACAACGCGGAGTTGTGCCGGTGACAAGTTCTGTCAGTCGAGAAAATTGGGCGTAGAGACACGGGAAGGCGAGGGGAAATGGCGCCAAGCAACACCACTTCCCCGGCGCATCCGGCATTGCTGGTGGATCGCTGCTGCCGGGTCTCTCTACCGGCGGCCGCCGTTTAGAGCTGTCGCTGTGCCGCGTCCGCTGCTTCCGCTAGTTGCTTCAGGGTCTGGAAGAACAGCGGTGACTGCCCAAAGAACAGATTGTCGTTCGTTAACGCGGTAACCGCCGCTTGTGCACCGGCGAATTTGTCGCTGCTCGGCCGGATGGCAGCGCAAAGCGGCAGATCGGCGCTAATGAATTCGCAAGGGACGGGAAAGATCAGGCTGGGCTGAATCAGCGGATTGAGCGGACTGAAGAAATTCGGAAAGGTCAGGCCGGATGTGGGGTCAGTAAACGGCGCCACCGGGGCTTGCACTCCGTTGCCAGAAAAATCCACCCACTCCAGGAAGTGAGCGACCTCGTCTGCCCCAATTCCCAGCGTGATTTTCAGCACTTCCAGACTGCTGACTTTCTGGCTAAGCGCCTGATAGAGACTCGAGCCGCCTTGTTCGATGGTTCCAAAGTGAAAGGCCGCCACATTGGCAATCGCCTGAATGTGGACGTTGCCGCCCAGTCCGTTCGGGTTGCCGCCAGGGAAAGCAGCGCCCTCAAAATCGGCATTGTTCCTGGGAATGGCGGTAACTCCATTCAGAGTAATCGCCTGAGGGAACGTCGCGCCGAGATCTGGATTGGTGGTACTGCGGTAGCGGACGTACCAGCTGGTGTCGACGTTGAGGTGCATAAGGTTGGTGAGCCGGCCGATGTTTTTCGCTCCGGTCGCCCGGCTTCCTTGAAGTGTTCGGAACCTGTCCAAGTCGACCGGCTCAGCGCCTTTTGAGGCCAGATATGCATTCAAGAATGCCGCGTGGCTCTGTTCATCCAGGGTGTTGCTGGTGATGTATTGGGGGCCATCGCCATCAAGGTTCGACAACGCCAGCTGATAATTGTTCAGCGTTTGGTTCGGGTCTACCTCAATTGGTGGATTACTGCCGATACCGCCTAGTTCCTCATACTGTATCCACAGATCGCTCTCGAGGATCTCCGCCGCGGCGAGGAAACGAAGAATCGCGATGTCTCCTAGCGTCAGCGGAAACCCGTTCTCTCCTGGGTCCTGGGCGAATGCGGAGCGGATGCCTTTGCTGAGCATGCCGGCGCCCACCGTGGCCGCGCCGGCTACCATCATGCCGTTCTTGAGAAAGGACCGGCGATTCGAAAGCTTCTGGTTCGGTGTTTCCGGGTGTTTCATTTGATTCTCCTTTGTTTTCTAGATTCGATTGAACTGCGTTGCCCTGGGCCGACGTTCCGCATGCCAGATCGCTGAGTTACTTCGTTACTTTGCTACTTCGCTATTCAACTTAGCGGCGATGGCGGCGGAGGGTGTCAGCGGAAAGTGAAATGAAAGTCGCGTTCGTGGTAGAGCGGATTGACATCATTCAACCGATAAATTGACAAGTGCACAGGCAACCAAAGTCCATTGCCGCTGGGTTGGACATTACCGTCGCGTTAATGAGTGGCGAAAGCTTGGCGGGGGGATTGCAAGGCCGCCGGGCCAGCGGACAGACGCTTTGCCAGACAAACCTGGCGCTGGTAGCATTGCGGGCGCTATGCCTTCACGACTCTCTGTGGCACGGGAATTGTTGCAGGACCTGAAACTACGTCTGCCGGGGATGGTGGACTTGCTGGGCGATTTCGTTTCGATTGAATCGCCGAGCCACGACAAAGTTGCGGTGGACGCGATGGGCAAGCGCGTAGCCGAGGAATGGCGACAGCGCGGGGCACGGGTGACCACCTTGGCGCAGAAGGTGCGCGGCAATCATGTCCGCGCGGAGCTAATTGCGGAAAAGGGGTATCGGTTGCGGCCGATCCTGGTGCTCGGGCATCTCGACACGGTCTACCCCAAGGGCACGCTGCGGCGGATGCCGCTGCGGGTGACCCGCGGGCGGGCGTTTGGCCCGGGCACGTTCGATATGAAGGGCGGGCTGGTGATCGCGCTCTTCGCCGTGGATGCCCTGCGGGCGTTGAAATTCCCGCTGCGCCGCAACCTGATTTTCCTGTGGACGTCGGACGAGGAAATTGGAAGCCAGTCTTCGCGGCGGATCATCGAGCGCGAGGCGCGAAAGTGCGAGGCGGTGTTTGTGCTGGAACCTGCCCTGGGAAAAGGCGGCAGCCTGAAGACCCAGCGCAAGGGGGTGGGAGAAGTTCAGATTTCGGTCGCCGGGCGCGCGGCGCACGCGGGGATCAATCCACAGGACGGATTGAATGCGGTTCACGAACTCGCGTTTCAGATTGCGCGACTGGCGGAATTCAACGATCCCGCCCACGGAATTACGGTACAAGCCAATGTCATTGAAGGCGGGAGCGCTACCAACGTGGTGGCGGAGAAAGCGTCGGCACGGATTGACGTGCGATTTACCCGCGCGGCCGATGCGCGCCCGCTCGAGAAGAAGCTTTTCGGGCTGCGTCCGGTTTTGCAAGGGACCCGGATCGAGGTGAGCGGAGGACTGGATCGTCCGCCGCTGGAACGCACCGCGGCGATTGGGGAGCTATTTGAGAAGGCGCGGGAGCTGGCCGGGCAGATGGGGTTCGCGCTGGAAGAAGCGGCGACCGGCGGCGGGAGTGACGGGAATTTTACCGCGGCGCTGGGCGTGCCTACGCTCGATGGTATGGGCGCAGTGGGCGATGGAGCGCATGGCTCCAGCGAGCACGTTGTGAATCGCGCGCTGCCCGAAAGGGCCGCGCTGCTGGCTAGCTTGATGTGCACGCTCTAGGATACCCGGACGATGGGCAATCGCTTCCCGGTTCAGCTGGTGCCCCTAGCGGAGGTACTGCTTGCGGAGGTAGGTGGCGGTTTGTTGTTCCAGATCCGGGTAGTTGGAGCGCAGCGCGGTCCGGAGCGCGACTTCCGGAGAGGCGCTGCCGGCGACGGCGTCCAGGAGGCGGCTGATATCGCTGGTGCCGCCGGACTGGATGATCGATTCCACAGCCGCCAGCGACCACGCGTAGGCGAACGCCGCGGCATTTCCTGAAAAACCTAGCCACGACCCTTCGAGAGTAGCGAAGGACGGGGCGGACTTCGCATCATACGCTGCGACCAGCACCGACGCCGAATCGCCGCAGCGGCGGCCTTCCACCCATTGCGCTACGCCTTCCTGCAACCATGTGGGTGCGCGGCTGCGGGTCTTCTGGGTGATGAAACTGTGGGTCAATTCGTGGCGGAGGACGCGATCCAGGTCCGGCGTCACCGAGGTGAGTCCTTGCACCGGCACGCGGATGCGGCCGTCGTTCAGTGCGCCGGCCCAACCGGGGGCGCGGGTGATATCCGAAAAACTTTGCTCGGTGTAGAGAATTACGCCAATCGGATCGGTGGGCGTGTAATCGAGCTCGGACTCAATCTGGCGAAAGTTTTCTTCGAGCGAGCGGAGCACCCCTCGGGAGAGGTCCGGAGCAGCGCCACCGTAATATTTCAGAACGAAGTGGGCGGTTTCGCCCTGGCGGTAGCTTTCTTCTTCCTGGCGATCGCGCTCGGCTTTATCGAGAGCGTGCTGGACGTCGGGATCCTGGCGGAGGGCCAGCGAACGCTTCCATTCGGCAACGGCTTGATCGATTTTGTTTTGGCCGTAATAGGCCCAACCCTTCAACTTGGCGGCGTCCGCGGAATTGGGTGCGGCGCGCTCGGCGAGGTCGATCGGGTCCATGGCGGCGGTGTACTGGCTCTGGCGTAAATAGACGACCGCGAGGTTCAGCAGCAGGCCGGGGTTGGCTGGGGCGAAAATTAGCGCGTGGCGATACTGGTCGACCGCGTGATTCATGTCGCCCTTGGCCAGCAAGAATTGCGCTGCGGCGTAGTGCGCGGCCGCCACTTTCGCTACCGCCAGCGAATTTCCGCTGCCGGCTTCGGCGTCGATGTTGGCCAGGTAGGTGACGTCGATCGAACCATCGTGCACCGCGCCGTGTACCACCTCTTCGTAGCCCTGCGACGGGTCGACCTGCGGGGCCTCCACCGGCGGGGCGGAGACGTTTGCCGGTCCGGCATACGCACCGGGAGCCAAATCATTGCGTTCGATGCGGTCGACGATGGCCTTAGGCAGGCTCAACTCCCCGGCCGCGGTTTCGTAGTGAACGTGCTCGCCCACTTCGGTAACGTTGCTCCCAATAATGCGGCGGCCGTTTTTCAGGACGATGGTATCGGCCCACGCCGGCGCGGCGAGCACCATCGCGGCCAAACCTGCGGCCAGACCTGTTACCAAGCGGGCTTCGAGACCGGATACCCGGGGGCGGAGAGCTAACGCAAGGATTTTGCCGCGGCAAACACGCGGACCCAGGCGCAGGAAGGGGAGATGCATAACTATGATTCTAGCAAGCCTGGCCGGGCAGTTCGTAAGGCGCTTGCCGCCGATTGTCGTAACTTGCTACAGTCGATAGTACCCCATCGCAAATGCAAGTCAGAGCCCTGGTCCCGGTAGCCGCCCTTTCGCTGATCGCAGCTATCGCCTGGTCAGCGCAGGCACCTTCCCGATTTCAGAATCCTCGGGTGCCGGGTGCCCTTGGGCTGGAGCCCCGCGCCCTGTACCAGGCGCTCAACGATCTGCGGGTGAACCCCGAGCAGGTCTACGACGTTCAGGACATCAAGTTCCGGCGAGGCCCCGTTTCGATCACCCTGTCCCGCGGGAAGCTGGCTTTTCTCTTGCCGCTGCAGGATCGAATCACCGGCGCGGTGTTCATGGGCAACGGACACGTGATCGCCACGCCCCGGGATCCGGCGGAACGGTTGTCGATGGCCCGGTTTCTGGAGGTGCCGCTGCTGGATGAACCTTTCTCCCGTGCGATTTTGCGCTTCACCGACGACACCGGGGACCAACTTCAAAAAAGCTTGCAGGAATCCGCAGCGACCGCCGGCTCCGACAGTTCGTTCGCGCGCGCCTGGGACCAGATCGTCAGCACTGCGAACCCGTGGCAATCCAAACGGATCCTGGCGGAATGGCTGTCCACGGACCTGCAACCCTACTTCTACGCAGGACTCTTCAACGAGCATCAGGGATTGTTTGATGTGTTCGTGGACCGCGAACGCGATGAGCAAGTGTCCATCGGGCAAACCCGGACGGTGAACGGCGACACGTTCTACGACACCTGGGCGTCATTCCCGCTGCCAGGAGTTCCGCCCGTCGAGGACAGTTTCGCACCCATCGAATACGAGCTGGACACCACCATCGAAGAAGACCTTTCACTGCGCGGACACGCCGCGCTGCACCTGCGGGCGCTGCACGACGGCGGCCGGGTGATCGTGCTCGAACTCTCGCGCTATCTGGTGGTGGATGAATGCACCAATGGCGAAGGGAAGGCACTGACGTTCTTCCAGAACGAAGACGTGAGCCGGCGCGAAATGCTGCGGCGGGGCAACGATCAGCTTATGGTGGTGCTGCCGGCGGCGGCCCGCGCCCAGGAGGAATTCCGCATCGGAGTTCGCTATCACGGCAGCGTGATCAGCGACGCGGGAAACGGAGTTTATTACGTGGGCGCGCGAGGAACCTGGTATCCGCACTTGAACGCCGCGGCGCAGTTCGCTTCCTACGACCTTACTTTTCACTGGCCGCGAAAACTCAAATTGGTGGCCACCGGGAATAGCGTGGAAACCCATGAGGATCACGGACAGCACTCCGGTCGGTGGCGCTCCGCCGTGCCTATGGCCTTCGCCGGCTTCAATCTAGGGGACTATCAGAGCGAGAGCCTGGGCGAGAGTCCGAAAATTAGCTTGTTCGCCAGCCACGAAATGGAAGAGGCGTTGATGTCCCGGATCGGCGACATCCCCACAGACCTGGGGACGGCAACCGGCGGTTCCGTGAGACACCGGGAAGTGCACGAGCCGAGCGAGCCGCCGCCCAGTCCGGCCGCTTTGCTGAAGAATCTGGGAGGCTCGCTGCTGGACTCGGTTCGATTCTTCGAGAAGGCCAACGGCCCGTTCCCGTTCGATCACCTGGATGTTTCGCAGGTCCCCAGCATGACCGGACAGGGTTGGCCCGGCCTGCTGTACCTCCCCACCCTGGTGTTCCTGCCTTCCGGAGCGCAGCAGCGCGCGGGAGCGGACATTCAGGCGCAGCAGGAATTGAATGAGGTCATGCCGTTTCACGAAGTGGCGCATCAATGGTGGGGCAACGTTACCGTCCCGCGCAGCTATCGCGACGTGTGGATTCAGGAAGCCGTCGCCAATTACCTGGCGCTGTGGTACACCGACTCCAAAAATCCTGGGGGGCATTTCATGGCCCACTGGCTGACGCGCTATCGCGACGAACTGATCGCCAAACCCGGCAAGCCCGCCAAGAGCGGCGAGACGGTGGCCGACGCAGGTCCGCTGAGCCTGGGATCACGGCTGGATTCCTCGCGAACCCCTGGGGACTACGGGCACATCATTTATGGCAAAGGCTCGTGGGTAATTCACATGCTGCACATGATGCTGCGCGATCCCGAAGCGCCAGATGCGGACGCGCGTTTCCAGCAGTTCCTGCATTTTGTGTTGGCGGAATATCGGTTCAAACCCCTCAGCAATGCGGATTTTCAGAGATCCGTGGAGAAGTTCATGACCCCCGGGATGGACCTGGAGGGCAGCCACAAGATGGATTGGTTTTTTGAAGAGTGGGTGCAGGGAACGTCGATCCCGCACTACGTCGTGGAATTCAGTTCCAAAGCGCAAGGCAAGGATTTTCTAGTTACCGGCAAACTGAAGCAGGAGGACACCTCCGAGGAATTCACCGCGCCGGTGCCGTTGTACGCCGCGCGAGCGCAGTCAAAACCGGTGCCGCTGGGGGTTGTGAATACCCAGGGGCGGGAAACCCCGTTTCGATTCCGATCGCACGCCCCGGTGTCGAAAATCCTGATCGATCCTAATATGACCGTGCTTACTAGGTAGCGGCACGGCGCGATGCACAAAAAAATCAACGCCGGCCAAAATTCCTATGGAGCGCTGGGCTGGGGGCGCTTGCGATACGTTTCGTAGAGTTGGAGATTCTTGTTGTCCAGGCTGGTTAGCTGGCCCTGAATGAAGAGATAACGGAGCTGAGTTCGTAATTCCAGGACGTCGCCATCGGTGACGATTAGGTTCGCCATTTTGCCTGGCTCGATGGTGCCCAGGCGATCGTCCAGGCCAAGCATCTTGGCGGCGTTGAAGGTGACCGCTTTTAGCGCTTCGTCGCGGCTCAGGCCATAGGCCACGGCGTTACCGGCCTGCTGGGTGAGGCGGCGTGAGAAATCGGTATTGAAGCTGGCGAAGGCGATGGGCACACCCGCGGCGACCAACTCGGCGGGCTGGGTCATCGGCTTGTCATAGGGAAAATCCTCTTCCTCCGGCAAACGCATGGTGGGATCGAGGATCACCGGAATATTTTTCTCCTTGAGCAGCGCCTTTTCCTTCCACGCTTCGGCGCCACCCGCCAGGATCATCTTCAAATTCTGTTTCGAGCAGAATTCCACGGAGTTACGAATGTCTCGCGCGGTGTCGGCAAAAACCAGCACCGGCTTTTTGCCTTGCACCACGGGAATCAACGCTTCCAATTTCAAGTCGCGTTCGTAGTTTGCGCGAGCGCCCTTGGCGACGGCCTGCGCGTAGTGGCGCGCGCGATCAAGCCAGTCGGACAGCTCGTTCACCTGCTTGTCGTACGCTTCCTTCGCTTCGGAGTAGGGCTTGGTTTTGAAAGCGAAGGTGGTGAAGTCGAATTCGTTGGTGGTGATCGATGGCCAGTACAGCGCCATGGCTACCGACTTGTCTATGGCCATATCGGCCATCGTCCATCCTGCCAGGTTGATTGCGGAAACCTGCCCGGCGATGGTGCCGCCGCCGGATTGGTTGTCGAGCCCGCCGATTCCCTCCACCGACAGCACGTGAGTGATCCCCGCGGCGCGAGTGACCGGAATATGTACGCTCGCGGGATTGACGGCGGTGGCCGCGACGACATCGGGATTGTAGTCGCCCGTTTCGGTGGTGTCCTGGGTGGACAATACGGCGTCGACCTCGCCCAGCCCCATCCCGGTAATCGGATCGAACAAGCCTGGGTAAACTTCGAGGCCTTTCGCATCGATGACCTGTGCGTCGGGCGGCGCCGCTAGGCCAACGCCTACCGCGGCGATTTTTCCGTCGCGAATCACCACCGTGCCGTTTTCGATCACTGGTCCGGCCAAGGTGTAAATCTTTGCGTTGGTGATCGCGAATGCCTTGCCCCTGGCTGCCGCGGGAGCTTGCGAAGGAGCTTGCGCGGCGAGGTTCGCGGGCGCAAGAAACGGCGCGACAATCGCCAGCAACAGGCCGATGGCCGACACGATTGAGGAAACGAAAAAGCTCCTCCGTTGCGGAGCCTGACGGCTAGGCATTCGGTGCGTTCCGTTCATCTGGCTGCTCATGAGGCGGCTCATCGGGCGGCTCCTTCGCTCGGGGCATCCGCTTGCGGAGGCTTGGTGGTTGTGTCGGGTTTCTTTTTGCCAGGATTCTTTTTCTTGCCGGCACCTTCATCCGGCGCTTTGGCGGAATTTTCGTCGGCCTTCTTTTCGTCCTCGGCGGTTTTCTTTTCCTTATCGACAAGGGCCTGCTTTTCTTTCTCGAGCGCAGCACGCTGGGCGAGGTCTTGACTGCGATCGAAATACACGTGCCCATCGATCAAAACCTTTTGGGCGACGGCGTAGACGCTCAACGGATCGTGGTTATAGATCGCCAAGTCAGCGTCTTTGCCCACTTCGATAGAGCCCACGCGATTATCGATCCCCAACTGGATGGCGGGATTGATGGTGATCATCTTCAGAGCTTCCTCGGGTGAGGCGCCGCCGTACTTGATGGTCTTCGCGGCTTCCTGGTTCAGGTGCCGCGCTTCTTCGCCGTCGTCGGAATTGATCGAGACGATTACCCCGCGCTCGGCCATCAACGCCGCGTTGTAGGGAATGGCGTCGAAAGCTTCCATCTTATAGGCCCACCAATCGGAAAAAGTGGAACCACCGGCGCCGCTGGCGGCGATTTCGTCGGCGATCTTGTAGCCTTCAAGGACGTGCTGGAACGTGCGCACCTTGAAACCAAATTCATTGGCCACCCGGATCAGCATCAGAATTTCATCCTGTCGGTAGGAGTGCGCGTGAACGTAACGCTTGCCCTCCAAAACTTCGACCAGCGGATCGAGTTTCAAATCGCGGCGCGGAGCGATCAGGTTGGCTTCGCCGGCGGCTTTCCGGCGGTCGTAATCGTCCCAGGTTTTCTGGTACTCCTTGGCTTCGGTAAACGCCTGGCGAATCACTTCCTCGACGCCCAACCTGGACGCGGGGTAACGAATGGGGGTGGGAGGCTGCGGACGAAAATTCGATTGCTTGGGATTTTCGCCGAGCGCGAATTTGATGCCCGGCAAGCGCTCCCTCGAAAGGCAATTCGCTGGCGGGCCGTGCCCCAACGCAACTTGATGACTGTGGTCTGACCGCCGATGGGGTTGGCGCTGCCGTGTAGGACGTTGGCCACGGTGACGCCGCCTGCCAGGTCGTCGTAAATGACGATGTCGTCGGGGTTGAGGACATCGTGGATGTTGACCATCGAAGAGACGCTCACGCTGCCCTCGTTGACGCTGCCGTCCACCGCGATGTGCGAGTGACAATCCACGATTCCGGGCATCACAAATTCCCCGGCGGCGTCGATTACCGTCGCGTCCGCGGGAACTGCGACGTCCGTGCCCACCGCCGCGATCTTGCCGTCGCGAATCAAAATCGAGCCGTGCTCGATGGTCCCGTGGGTTACGGTGAGAATCGTGGCGTCTCGAATTACGGTGACGCCCGAAGATTGCGCGCGAGCCGCGGTGGGCAGCACGACCGAGAGCAGAAGCCGCGATGGCGACGGTTGCCGCAGCGATGGTGACGGCGCAGCAATTGCCGGTAGCTGTTGGATGGATGGGGCGATTCATCGGGCCACCTTCGCTTGTGCGGTGCGAGCGGCGCCCGCGTTTGAGGAATCATCGGGCGAGTCGTCGATCGCAGCGCGCGAGGGCTTGGGCTGGCGCCGACTTATCGGGAGGCGTCTCCTCGTGTACTGGATACCACTGGCCATCGACGAACACATGCTTGATTTTGGTTTTTTCGCCGAACAAATCGCCGTCGGTAACCACCAGGTTGGCGATCTTGCCGGGCTCGATGCTGCCGAGGACATCGCCCGCACCGAGTATTTGCGCGGCGTCGAGGGTGAACGCACGCAACGCGGCATCCGCGGACAATCCCGCGTCGATCGCTTTTTTCAGGTTCTTGCGGATGTCTTTCGGCCCTTCGAGACCATCGGAATAAAACGCGAACTTCACTCCGGCTTTGGCGAATTCCGCTGGGGTACCCGGAGCGCGGTCACGGAAACGCAAATCGCGCAGGGTCTGCTCCTTTTCGGGATCGGGATCTTTGCTCCCTGGCCGGCCATTTCAGGCTGACCAGCACCGGCATTTTCGCTGCGGCAATGGCGGAAGCCACCGCGTAGCCTTGTTGGCCGCCCCAAATCGCTGCCGGAACGTTCCATTCTTTGGCCAGCAGCAGCGCGCGCACGATCTGGACTTGATTGTTCGCGGGAATTAGGAAAATTTCCTGGCGCTCGAGAGCTTGGTCGAGGAAATGCTCAGTGTGGTCGTAGGGGATTCTGGCGATGCCGTTGCGATGCCCTTCATAGGTGGCTTCCGCCGCGGTGTACCATCGCGTGTCGTCCAACACCTGGCGCATGTAGGCGAGCGAGCCCATCAGCGAATCGGGGTAACCGTAAAAGCTGCCGCTGAGTTGAAAGGAAAGCGGCACGGCATCGTGCGAACGGACCACCATGTCTCCCGCGCGCGCGCCGCCCAGATCGATCAGGCTCCCCTGCCCTGGAAAAATTCCTCCGGCGGGAAGCGCCAGGGTGGAAGTAAAGCCGGCGTTGCGCCAAATCGCGATGCGCTTGTCGTCAGGCTTCAGTTCGTCGGCGGCAATTCGCCAGGGAGTGGTGTAGGGGCGATCTTCCGGCCCCATGGCGGGGTGCGCGCGATCGGCATCAGAATGCGCGGATCCGTGACCTTCCTCGGATTTCGGCAAGCCGAGATCGGTGCCCGCATCGATCAAACCGGGGTAGACGGACATGCCTTTGCCATCGATCACCCAGGCTTCCGGAGGGATATTGGCGTCGGCGCCGACGGCTTGGATCAGGCCTTTGGCGACGACTACCGTGCCGTTTTCAATCACCGGGCCCGAGATGGGGAAGATTCGGGCGTGGGTGATCGCGAAGTAGGGAGGTTCGCCTCCCTCGGCGTGGATGGCTAGAGTGCTGGCGACGAAATATGCGGCCAGCAGGATCGTCGAGAGTAGCGCGGACCGCGTGGGACGAGATGGCATGCTGATGACCTCGGAATAAATTGGAATTGATTCAATCTAAACTCCCACCCTTCCCAAAAACGGGAACAGTGGATCAGAAAGGACAAGGGCGTAAGACCTTTCAACCGTAGCCAGACTCCGCACCCTTAACGGCGAAGGGTGCGCCACCCACTACCAACAGCAAATGCACGGGCCCACCACCAAGCAAACGGCAAATCCCCACCCCCCAAACGCAAGGCCCCACCGGAACCCTTCTGCTAATTGCGGAGGGGCTTGCCGGTCTTTAGGGTGTGGGCGATGCGCTCCTGGGTCTTGCGTTCGCCGCACAGGCTGACGAAGGCTTCTCGCTCGAGATCCAGCAAGTATTGCTCGCTAACATTTTGCGGGGCGGAGAGTGCGCCACCGGAAAGAATCGTGGCTAGCTTTCGCGCAACTACCGCGTCGTATTCGGTGATGAACTCGCCGCGCAGGAGCATGTGGATGACTAGCTTTGCGCCGGCTAAAAATTGTTCGCCCAGCACGCGAATCTCGGGCGGGGCTGGCGCCTGGTAGCCGGCACGGGCCATCTCCAGCACGCTGGCTTTGGCGTCGGCGAGCAAACGATCGCGGTTCATGGAGACGCGGTCCTCGCGGCGGAGGTAGCCTAGCGCGCGAGCGTCTTCGGCGCTGGTGGAAACCTTGGCCATGGCGACGTTTTCGAATATGGGCTTCGCCGCGTGGAACAAGTCCATGTTCGCTTCGGAGCTGGCGGCCAGCGGCTGCGCGCCACCCGCGGCGTGCTCGTTAGCGCGAATCAGCATTTCTTTACAGCCGCCGCCCGCAGGGATCAGGCCCACACCGGTCTCAACCAATCCTAGGTAGCATTCCGCTGCGGCTTGAACTCGCGGCGCATGCAGGGTGATTTCACAGCCGCCGCCGAGCGCCAGGCCCTGCGGCGCGACCACCACTGGACGCCGAGCATACTTGATGGCCATGTTGACGCGCTGGAACTGGCGCACCGCCAGGTGGACATCGTCCCATTCCTGCTCCTGCGCGCTGACCAGCAGCAACATGAGGTTCGCGCCGACGGAAAAATTCACCGCGCCGTTGGCGATGACCATGGCCTCGAAGTCTTCGCCAAGGCGCGTGAGACCGGCGTGTATCATGGCGACGATGTCGCCGCCGATCGCGTTCATCTTGGAACGAAATTCGCAGCACAGCACGCCGTCGCCGATATCGATTAGCCGCGCACCGGAATTTTTCTGCACGACCTTGGTCTGATCCTGAGGCGGCGGCAGGAAAATCACACCCTTGGCGCGGGTGACGGGCGTAAGGGATTTTGCCGCGAGGTCGAAATAGGTGAGCTGGCCGCTCTCGGCCTGGTAAAAAGATTTCTGGCCAGATGAAAGCAACGCGGTGACCAGCGGCGGAAGCGCTTTGCCCTGAGCTTCGAGGGCCCGGGCCATCGATTCCACTCCCAAGGCATCCCAAATCTCAAACGGGCCGAGCTCCCAGGCAAATCCCCAGCGCATAGCGCGGTCGACGTCCACGATGCGATCGGCAATTTCAGGAATGCGGCGCGCGGCGTACAGACAAGTTTCTCCGAGAGTGTTCCAGAGGAATTTGGACGCGTGGTCGGCGCTTTGGTTAGCGATTGCGGGTGCGACTAAGGCGCGCAAGCGTTCGCGGGTGTCTTCGATGAGTTTGCCGGCTTCGATGGAAGCGAAATGCGGCTTCTGGCGCTCGCGATACTCCATGGTGTGCCAATCGAGGGTGAGGATGTCGCTTTGGCCGACCTTCTTAACGCGCTGGTAAAAACCTTTTCCCGTTTTTTCGCCGAGCCAGCCGCGTTTGAGCATTTCTTCGATTAGCGCGGGGACTTGGTAGGCGTCGCGCGACTCATCGTGCGGGGCGTTCTCATATAGATTGCGCACCACGTGGACGAGCACGTCGAGGCCGACAATGTCGGCAGTGCGAAACGTCGCGGAATTTGGCCAGCCCACTGCGGGGCCGGTACAGGAGTCCACTTCCTCGATGGTCATACCGAACTGAGCCATCGCGCGAACCGCGGTGAGCATGGAAAAAGTTCCAATGCGATTGGCGATGAAGTTGGGAGTGTCCTTGGCGATTACTACGCCTTTGCCGAGGCGGTGGTCGCATATCTCCTCGAGCGCGTCGATCACCGCCGGGAGAGCTTGCGGCCCGGGGATCAGCTCGACCAGCTTCATGTAGCGTGGCGGGTTGAAAAAGTGTGTGCCTGCCCAGTGCTGCTGAAAATCGGGAGAGAAACCTTCGGCGATGGTGTGGATGGGCAAGCCGGAAGTATTCGTGGTGATGATGGCGCCGCTACGGCGAAACTGCTCGACGCGGGTGAGTAGATTGCGTTTGATCTCCAGATTTTCAGAGACGGCTTCGATGATCCAGTCGGCGTCGGCAAGTTTTGCCAGGTCATCTTCGAAATTGCCGATGCTAATCAGCCGACTCGTATCTGCGGTGAAAAAGGATGCCGGACGGGATTTGCGCGCAGCGTCGAGACCGGACTGGACCACACGGTTTCGCGAGCGAGGATCGCCAGCGGTCACAACGTCGAGGAGCAGGCATGGGATTCCGGCGTTGGCGAGGTGCGCAGCGATGCGCGCCCCCATGGTGCCCGCGCCCAGTACCGCAGCCCTCTGAATTCGCTGTATCATGACCCCGCGATCGGTAACTCAGATTTTGGCGAACGGCCATCATACGCCAACCAAGAACCGCGCTGCATCCCTTGTTGGCGCTGCCGAAAACCGCCGAGCCGGCGGCTTGCAAAAAGTCGGCCACCGCACCTGCTCACCGTTCGCGACTGGTCGCGTCGAAATACACAGAAGGGCCGAACCCCTCGGCGGTGACGCTGCAACGCCCCTGTCATTGCGAGATTGGGTAGGCCCTTCTTTTTTTTTGGCCGGACGCACTATCGAACCCTGGTCACCCTGCAGCGAGGGTTTGGTCAATGTGACCTCGCGTTTTGCCTCGATTCAGCGAAAGTTCGGCGTTTGTTTTCATACACATCGAAGGGGGCATGCTGGCGGAGAAGCTATTTGGCTGTTCCTCCCATTTTGCCGCTGTGCTGCTTTCCCGGTCTTGGGTCTGGGAGCGCATCTCGGTGCGAAGCTAGCACTCTGCCGAGGCCACGGGAAGGGATCTTTGCTGTGGATTGTGGGGTCCGGCCGAGGCCGAGAAAGCCGCATCCACCTCAGAAGCATGGGCATACCGGCGGCGCACCTCGGCTTGCCTGGTTTGTTGCAAAACCCATAACGCTGTCCTACACTTCAGGGAATTAAACACCTGATATAGCGGTGGAAGGGTAAGCAGTCTCGGACAGGAGCCTGCCGGCGTCGTTGCGCGATTTTTCGGCCTAGGAGACGAGCATTGTCACGATCGTTTGAGCACTGGGTAGAAGAGTGCGCGAGCCTAACCAAACCCGCCAAGATCGCCTGGTGCGATGGATCGTTGCAGGAATACGAAACACTGGTGAAGGGTATGCTGCAGGACGGCACCTTCATAGGCCTGAATGAGAAGACCTTTCCCCGCTCGTACCTGCACCGCAGCGATCCCAACGATGTGGCCCGCACGGAAAACCTGACCTTCATTTGCACCCGTAAAGAGGAAAATGCCGGACCAACCAATAATTGGATGGATCCGGAAGCCGCGAAGGCGAAGTTGCGTCCGCTGTTCGACGGCGCCATGCGCGGGCGCACCATGTTCGTAGTTCCCTATATTCTGGGTCCGGCGGATTCGCCGGGGAGCCGTGTGGGGGTGGAGATTACCGACAGCCCCTACGTGGTGGCCAACATGGGGAAACTGTCGCGGTTGGGACCAAAGGCGATGGAACGCCTGCGGCGCGGGGAAGAATTTGTGCCGGGGCTGCATTCGCTAGGTGACCTGGATCCGAACCGAAGATTCATCATGCATTTCCCGGAAGAGCGGCTGATCTGGAGCGTGGGTTCCGGATACGGCGGGAACGCATTGCTGGGCAAGAAGTGTTTCGCGCTGAGGATCGCCAGTTGGATGGCGCGAGAGCAGGGCTGGATGGCGGAACACATGCTGATCCTGGGCCTGGAGGATCCAACGGGCAAGGTGACTTATATGTGCGCGGCCTTCCCGAGCGCATGCGGGAAAACGAATCTGGCGATGATGGTATCGAGCCTGGAAGAACAGGGCTACCGGGTGTGGACGGTAGGCGACGACATTGCCTGGCTGCGAATCGGCGCGGACGGAAGACTTCGCGCCATCAACCCGGAAGCGGGATTTTTCGGAGTGGCGCCGGGAACCAGCGCGAAAACGAATCCGCACGTGATGTCGTCGATGCATCACGATGCGATTTACACCAACGTGGCGCTCACCCCCGAGGGTGAACCGTGGTGGGAAGGAATCAATATTCCGCCGCTTGCGGGAATGCTGAACTGGCGCGGGCAGGTGTGGAATCCGGAGATGGGAACGGCGGCGCATCCGAACGCACGGTACACCATCGCGGCGAGCCAGGCGCCGTCGATTTCCAAGCATTGGGAAGATCCGGAGGGAGTGCCGATATCTGCGATTGTGTTCGGAGGGAGGCGTGCGCGGCTGGCGCCGTTGGTCTACGAATCGCACCATTGGCAGCACGGCGTGTACGTGGGAGCGTCGATGGCGTCGGAAACGACTGCGGCAATGTCTGGGCAGGTGGGGGTGACGCGGCGCGATCCGATGGCTATGCTTCCCTTCTGCGGGTACAACATGGGGGATTATTTCGGGCATTGGCTGGAAATGGGACGGCGCACGGCGCGTCCACCGAAGATTTTTCACGTGAACTGGTTCCGTCGCGGCGACGACGGGAAATTCTTGTGGCCGGGGTACGGCGAAAACGTGCGGGTATTAAAATGGATACTGGATCGCACCGAGGGCCGGGCGTCCGCGGTGGAGACAGCGATCGGGCTGGTGCCTAGCGCGGAATCGCTCCCCCTGGAAGGTCTGCCGCTTTCCGCGAAAAATGTGCAAGAGCTGCTGCGGGTGGATGCGGCGGACTGGGTGTCCGAACATGCTGCGATCGGAGAGTTTCTGGAGCGATTTGGAAGCCATTTGCCGGAGGCGCTGCGCGAGGAACATGAGCGTTTCGGGCATCGATTGCATCAGAGTGTGCCGGTTAGCGTAAAATAATAGCAATTTTCTCTCGATCAACGTCGTTCGGAACTACAGCCACAGCCATTCGATCTGCTAGAATTTGGTGCATGAAACCGAGAATATTTAGAGTTGCGTGTAGTTCGGCCGCCTTTCTGGCGATCGCCCTGTGGCCACTGCTTTTCACCCGAGCGCAATCCCCCACTGCCACAGGTGCGCAAAGTGCGGCGCCGGGCACCGAGAAACGCCTGGTGGCGAGCGACCTAGCGGAACGGCTCGCCAAGTTTAAGACCGTGAAGATGCCGTTTGATGACAGCGCGTACAGCGAGCGCGAACGGCAAATGATCCAGAAGCTGGTAGACGCCCTGCGGCTGGTCGACGACATCTATTGGCGGCAATCGGATCCCGCGGGCCTGAAACTCTATCTCTCCCTGGCCGACAGCAAGATTCCGGGGGACCTGATATTGCGCCGCTATCTGCAGATCAACGGCAGCCGCTTCGACTTAATCGGCGAGGATCAACCATTCGTAGGCACTGCGCCGGCGCCGCCGGGCCGGGGTTTCTACTCCCCAGGGCTAACCCAGCAACGGATTGAGGATTTTGTGGCCAAGCATCCGGATCGCCGGAAGGATATCTACAATTCGCTGACGGTGATCCATGAGACCAAGGATGGCGACCTGGAGGCCATACCGTACCACGTGGCCTACAAGGAATTCCTGGAGCCGATGGCGCAGGACTTGGTGGATGCCGCGGTTTTTAGCGACGACCCAGCGTTCTCGACGTTTCTGCGGCTGCGCTCGAAGGCTTTGCTGACCGACGACTACTACGCCAGCGACATCCTGTGGCTGGATTTGAAGAATCCGAAATTCGACGTGATCCTGGCCCCTTACGAAACTTATCTGGATGGATTGCTGGGGGTGAAAGCGAGCTATGGGGGCTCGCTGCTGATCCGCAACGAGGAGCAAAGCCAGAAACTGGAAATGTTTCAAAAGTATGTGCCGGAACTGCAAGAGTCCTTGCCGCTACCGGTGGAGGACTTGCCGTCCAAGCGCGGAAAACAATCGCCGATGGAAGTGATGGACGCGCCGTTCCGTTCGGGCGACCTGGAGCATGGATACCAGGCGGTAGCTGACAATTTGCCGAACGATCCGCGCGTGCACGAGCAGAAAGGATCGAAGAAAATCTTTTTCAAGAATTTCATGGATGCGCGGGTGGAGTACGTCATTCTGCCGGTGGCTAAGGCGATGATGCTCCCGGAGCAGGCGGTGGTGGTGAGCGGCGACGGCTATCTGGCGTCCACCATCATGCATGAGATTTCGCACGGGCTGGGGCCCGCGTATGCGCAGAACACTACGGGGCGCAAAGACATCCGCGAAGCGATCGGACCGGCGTACAGCGCGCTGGAAGAATCGAAGGCGGACGTGGTGGGCATGCTGTGCCTGGCCTGGCTGGTGGATCACCACGCACTGCCGGAAGCCAAATTGAACGGGTATTACTCGTCGTACATTGCGGGGAACCTGCGTTCGGTCCGCTTCGGGGTGGCCGAGGCGCACAGCCGCGGCGAGATGATGGAGTTCAATTTCCTGTTGGAGCACGGCGCGATCATCTACGACCCCGGGTCGAAGCGGTACATGGTGCAATTTTCAAAAATGCCGGAAGCGATCGCGACGCTGGCGAAAAAACTTTTGGAAATCGAGGCCAGGGGCGATCGGCAAGCCGCGGAGCAGTGGTTCGATCATTACGGTACGATGCCTCCGGAGCTGAAAGAGGCGCTGTTGAAAACGAAATCGATTCCGGTGGACCTCGACCCGACGTTTTCGTTTCCCGACAGCGTGAAGTAGCGGCGCCGTCGCTGCAGCCTGGCGAACAGGGGAGCGCAGCTAGCTAGAGGATGGTAGCGATTTCGGCGTCGATGGAGACGTGGGTTTGCGGGAAGCCGTTGACGTCGTAACGGTCACCGGAATCGTTGCGCAAGTGAAAGTAGCGGCTAATGTGGTAATCCTCGTCGAATGCCGCGAGTACCTGCTCGGTTTCCTTCTTGGGCAGGCCAAACACCGATAGCGGCGCCACTTTTCCGTATTCACCGGCCTGCGCGAGGTATCTTTGCACCGCTTCCTGCAGCGTCATAATCCCTCCCCACCTGGCGGCGAGATCGATCGGTTCTGCTGATGGTGATGGTAGCAGAGCATCCGGCCGTTTCTTCTGCCGTTGCGGTTTAGCCACGGTTCATCCCCCTTCCCTCGCGCAGCGGCCATGCTGCGACTAGAACCATAGATAAGCTCCAGCGGCGCCGTAGGGCAGATTGATGTAGAAAAGGTTGGCGGCGGCAATTCCCTCGAGCATGGCGCGCATTTGCTGCGCGGCGTGGTTGGGGCAGAGCGCTTCGCCCGCCGCGGCCTGGATTTTTTCGGTCTCTTCGAGCGAAACAATTTCGTCGCGCGTAAACCACAGCCACCCGGCGGATGCGGAACAGCGATGGCAGGTGGCGGGAAGCCTCTTGAGGCGCTGATCGAGAACTGCCGTTAGTTCTGGGGTCACACCTGCTGCTTCCTGGTCTTCCGCGGCCACATAGAAATATTGGCTGAAATTTGCCGGGTCCGGTTCGAACGCGACCACTTTACCTTCGTGGGTGGCAATTTCGTTGCTCAGGATGTGCAACAGGCAATCACGGCACAGGGATGCTTCGGGGCGCGCGGGGTCGCGGCGCTTGGCGGCTTTGCCGCGAAGGTAGATTACGTCGGGTTGCAGCAGCGCCATCCAATTCGGATCGTCTTCCAGATGCTCACACTCGGGCGGGAAACCTCGCAAGCGCCAATACCAACTGCGGCTCCGCGGAAGAAAGCGAATGCCCGGGTAGGAAGTCTCCACTTGTATGCGCGCCACGGGGGTGATGTTAGCAGAAGTGAAGGCCGGGACCACCAAGGCATAGACGGGCCACCAGCGGTCGGTGCTATCGAGGGAAACTCGTGGATGGCGGAGTGTTGGGATCCGCGTTCTTCCCTCGTAAAGCAATTCCCAAATTCTTTTGCGCGTCGGCGTAGTCGGGCTGGATGCGCAAAGCCTCGGTGAAATGGGCGATGGCCTGGTCGACTTTTCCTTGGCTGGCCAGAGCAACTCCCAAATCGTTCTGCGCCTTGGCGGAGTCGGGCTGGATGCGCAAAGCCTCGGTAAAATGGACGATGGCCTGGTCGACTTTTCCTTGCTCGGCCAAACTAACACCTAAATTGATATGGGCATCGGCGTAGTCGGGCTGGATACGTAAAGCTTCAAAGTAATGGGCGATGGCTTGGTCGGTTTTTCCTCGGTCGGCCAGAGCAACTCCCAAATTGTTATGCGCATTGGCGTAGTCAGGTTTGATGCGTAAAGCTTCACAGTAATGGGCGATAGCCTCGTCGAGTTTTCCTTGATCGGCCAAGCTAACACCCAAGTTGTTGTGGGCGATATTGTTTCCGGTGGTTACTGCCAAGGTGTGGGTCCAGAGCGTCGTACTATCTTCCCAAAACTGAACCTGACCCCATGCCGTGATGGCGCACGCCAAAATCACCAGGCCCGCCGCGGCCGGAAGCGCGAGCCTAGCAAGCGGCCAGCGGGCCAGCAGTTCTGGAACTCCCCACGCCACAACGATGAACAAACCGATGAGCGGAACATAAGTGTAGCGATCCGCCATCGCCTGGTCTCCCACTTGAACCAACCCGATGACCGGAACCAGTGTCCCCAGATACCAGAACCAGCCAACCAACAGATAAGGGCGCCGTGGGCCCGCTCGTATTACGGCAACGGATATACCCACCAGACCCAGAAACGCCGCCGTTGCCCACCACCCAGATTGCGATTGGGCGTAGGGATAGAACACCGCCAAATGCGCGGGCCATAGCATTTTGCCTATGTAGGCGAGGTAGGAAATCCATGCGTTTTCCAGGCGGAGGTTAAGCGGAGTTGCACCAAGGCTAATTACAGCCCCTCCTCGCCGATGGATTACAAAAGTCACGACGCTGGACGCCGCGGCGAGGGCCAGCAGGGGGATTTTTTCCCACACCAAGCGCACCATGGTGGAGCACCCGTCGCGGGAGAACGCCCAGTCACCCCCAGGGTTGGATTCCATTCTCACACGTCCCAAGGGCCAAAAATCCAGCAGCAGCAATACAAAAGGGAGCGTCACCAACATCGGTTTGGCCAGCAACCCCAGCGCAAAAAACAGCAGCACCGCCCCATATCGGCGCGGACTTGGCCGCCCCCCATAGTCGACGTAGGCCCAGATGGTCAGCATCTCAAACAGCGTGCTCAGGACATCTTTACGTTCCGCCAGCCAGGCCACCGATTCAACGTGCAGCGGATGGACCGCGAACAAACCCGCCACAAACGCACTCCGGCCCAGCGCCCCGGTCATGCGATGCAGCAACCCGAACAGGAGCAGAGTATTGGCGATATGAAACCACAGGTTGGTGAGGTGATGCGCGCCGGGATCAAACCCGTAGAGCTCAACGTCGAGCATGTGGGACAGCCAAGTCAGCGGGTGCCAGTTGGCGGCATGTCCAGTCGTGAACGCCCACGAAACGCCGTGCCAGGTCAGTCCACTTTGGACCACTGCGTTTGTAGTGACGTAGTCGTCGTCATCGTAATTGACAAAGCGGTGATGCCTGACCGAGGCATAGACGATCAGGTTCGCCGCGATCAGGGCCAGACAAACCCATCGCGCCGGCCCAGAAAAAGCCGCCTTTTCGGTTGCAGGGGGCGTATTCAGCGACGAATTCTTGGATGAGTCGGAAGACCGGTTAGGATGAGAAGGACTTTGCGAATCGCTTGCGGTTGGTTGGGATCGCTTCCTCGGGCGTGCTTTCGTCATCCGGAGGCGTTCCCTGGCAAGAATTCGAACCCCAAGCGATCAGTACCCCGAGCGGCCACAGATTACCACCATCTTTCATTCCCCGGGTTGCCAATAAATCGCGGCGGTCTAGGGTATGATTGGTGAGATTGATATCGTTCGCGATGTCAGCAATCTTGGCCCGCAGGTTTTGCGGGACGGCTTTTCGAAAACTCATTTGGGAGGAAGCGCTATGGCAATCGTAGTGGGATCGGCGGCGCCGGATTTTACGTTGAAGGACCAAAATCAGAAGGAAGTGAAGCTGAGCGATTTCAAGGGCAAGAAGAACGTGGTGATGGTGTTTTATCCTTTGGATTGGAGCCCGGTATGCACCAACGAGCACGCCTCGCTGGTCGATACCTTCAAACAGTTCGAGCAGTTGGACGCTCAGGTATTGGGGCTTTCGGTCGACAGTACCTGGTCGCACAAAGCGTTCGCGGAAAAAATGGGGATTCAGTATCCGTTGCTGGCGGATTTTCAGCCGCGCGGGGCGGTAGCAGACAAGTTCGGCGCGTACCTGGCGGATAAGGGCATCACCGGGCGTTCGATCACCATCGTCGACCGCAACGGAAATGTGGCCTGGACTAAGCAGTACGACATACCGCAGGTGCCGGACATCCAGGAAGTTTCCGAAGCGTTGTCGAAAGTGAAGTAAGCGGCGTACTCGGAGCGATTCAGCGAGGCTGGGTAGAGCCGGGAGTTTGAGAAAGCGTTCGGACGTAGATCACCACCTCCCAGCGCTCTTCATCGTTGAGCTTGTTCTGAAACGACGGCATCGGCCGGCGCCCTTTGGTAATTTTCCAGAAGAGTTCTCCGTCGGTCTGGTTGCGGAGCCGGGGATTGGTGAAGTCGGCGGGCACCGGCGAATATCTGGCTGGCCTCCTCGCCTTTTCCGTCACCGTTTTCGCCGTGGCAATTCGCGCATCGGGCTTTGTATAGCGCTTCCCCTCCCGCCACGGTGCTCTCGTTCACCTGAACCGGATTTTTCTGCAGGCGAGCCTCGGGCGGCGGAATCCAGTCGCCCTGGTCCTGCCGCAACACGAGGATCGTAGCGCCGAGCGCGAGCGCGATCAGGAAGAAAAAAATAAATTTGATCGCGGAATTGCTTTTGTCGGGCGGAGGGGCACCGGACTCGCGGACACTGGAGTCATGCGCGGGAGATCAGGAAACTCCGCGGAAGATGGCGACCAGCAGCCAGGCATTCATGGCCAGAATGATCGCGGTGGTCGACGTAAGCCAGCCCATTGGTAATCGGACGATTCGCGTGAGCGCCCATCAAGGCCCTTTCGGCGAGTGAGAATCAGCAGCGGAATCATCGCGAAGGGCAGGCAGAAGCTAAGCACAGCCTGGCTGAGAACCAAAGTCTTCAGCGGCATCGAAGCCGTAGGCGATGACGGCGATGGCGGGAATCATGGTCAGCAGGCGGCGCAGAAAAATGCTGATGCGAACTTTCATGAAGCCCTGAAGAATCACCTGTCCGGCCATGGTGCCGACGGTGGCGGAAGAAAGTCCCGAGCACAGCAGCGCGACGCCGAAGGCGACGCCGGCGAACTTGCCGAGCAGCGGCCCCAGCGATGCGTGAGCGGCCTCGATCGAATAGACGTGCATGCCGCGCGCCGAAAAAGACGGCGGCGGCCATCACCACCATGGCGGAATTGATCAGCCACGCGCCGTTCATGGCCAGCAGCACGTCGAGCAACTCCATCTTGCGGTGGTGATGCTCGTCGCGGTCTTCGGGCGTCGCGGCGCGGCAGCACCAGCGCGGAGTGCAGATAGATCACGTGCGGCATCACCGTGGCGCCCAGCATGGAAACCGCCAGGTAAATCGACGACGAATGAATTTCCGGAACCAGAGTGTGAAACACGATCGGACGCCAGGCCGGTTTGCTGAGAAACATCTCGATGGCGTAGGAGATGCCGATGAACGCCACGAACACCATGATCACGCGCTCGAGCCACTGAAAGCCGAGATGCTCGATCAGCAGGATCACCATCACGCACCAACGCCGGTGAGCATCGCCGCGGGAAGCATGGGAATGCCGAAGAGCAGATAAAAGCCGAGAGCGGCGCCCAGAAATTCGGCCAGATCGGTGGCCATGGCGCGCAATTTCCGCAGCGAACCACAGACAGCAGGGTGGTGGGGCGCGAAAATTCCTCGCGGCAATTTTCCGGAAGCGTTTTGCCGGTGGCGATTCCCAGCTTGGCCGCCAGGTACTGCACCAGGATGGCCATGGCATTGGACCACAGCAGCACCCAAAGCAACTGGTAGCCGAAACGCGCGCCACCTTCGAGGTTGGTGGCGAAATTTCCGGGATCCATGTAAGCGACCGAAGCGACGAACGCGGGTCCCAGATAAAACCACGCTTCGCGCGGAAAGCGGCGGGGCGCGGCGGCTGGATCGAGTGCGGCGGCGCATGCGTCAGCGGGCAAGGAAACAGAACCGGCGAACTCGGAGGTGGATGGCGCAGGCATAGTTAACTATGATGAACTACAGATATAAACTACACTTAACTTCGAAAAGCGTCAATATGGTTTGTGCAAGGGCAGTTTGTTATAGTAACCGTTGGAAATCAGAGGAGGCTCAATGAGCGAACCAACCGGCAAGCCGCAACAGCAGAACCAGCCGAATCAACAGGTGCAGATCAAAGCGGATGAAAAGGAACTTTTGGGACAATACGCGAACCTTGCGGTGATCCATCACAACGGCGAGGAATTTACGTTGAACTTCATCTACGTTTTTCCGACGGTGGCCCAGGGGAAACTGGTTGGCAGCATGATCCTGAGCCCCGGACACGCCAAGCGGCTATCCCGCGCACTGCAGGAAAATATTGCGCGATATGAAGCGCAGTTCGGAACGATTCCTGAGGGTTCGGGGCCCACGCCGGAACCGAACGTGGGATTCATCCAATAGTCGGTTGCGTCGCGAGTTTTGGGGTGCTGGCGTTGGGGTTCTTACCCCCCGCCGCGGCGGGCGAGCCAGTGTGGCTTCGGTTAGTAAGCCGAGTGGCCCAAGATCCAGTGTCCTTGCGTTTCTTGAAACTCAATTCCCACCACAAAGCCGGCGCCGCGAACCAACTCGCAGTAGGCCACCCGCGCGACCGAGCGGAAGGAACCGGTAAGGGTGGCGACGGTGATCTGGTCGCCGATCTTCCAGCGCCGCGCGCTCATTACCCGCGCCCCGCGTTCGCTAACGTTTTCCGTAAACGTGGTTTCTACTCCGGGCTGCTCGACGTGCCCGGCGATGTGAACTCCCACTTCCATGGGCACGCGCTTCTCTCGGCGAGGATGTTCGTGCCCTTCGGCCGTAACCGGCTTCTTGCGAAAGAACATGGATGCTCCTTGCGCGAAGCTTACAGGCATGCGGCCACATTCTCGATGCGGAATTTGGGGGTCTCGTGTCGTTTCATACCATACAGCGCCCGGTCGGCAGCCCCCAGAAGCTTTTCGACGGTTTCACCGTCGCGCGGATAAACGGAGACGCCCACGCTGACGGTGACCCGCGGCTCCTGGCCGTCGTTTGCCAGCCGTTCGCAGATTCGCGCGGCAACTTTCAGCGCAGGATCTTCGGTCGCCTCGGTCAGCAGCACCGCGAATTCATCTCCACCGTAGCGTGCGGCGGTGTCCATCGAACGGCACTGGCTGCGCAACACATCACCCAAGCGCTTGATAGCGCGGCTACCGACCAAATGACCGTGCTTATCGTTGATCGCTTTCAGCCCATCGAGATCGAGCAACAGAAGTGCGAACTCGCGTCCGGTGCGCCGGGAACGTTGCAGTTCGCCTTCAATCACTTCGATCAAGCGGCGGTGATTGGCCAGGCCGGTGAGCGGATCGCTGATCGCCAGATGGCTTACCTGGTCAAAGAGTTTGGCGTTATCGAGCAGGGTTCCGCCCAGAACGATGGCATAGCTGGAAACCATCAGCACGTGCGCGAAAACAAAAGGGGCATCGAGCAGGCGTTCGGACTGGGACATGGCCAGGTGGCAGGCCACGTTCATCCCGGCGGCTAGCACCAGGGCTTTATCCAACGAGGTGGAAGTATTGCGCAGCCGCTTCTGGTAACCGATGGTGGCGCCCAGATATAGCGCCGCAGGGAGCAGATCCCAGATCCGCGGAAAGATGGCGTGACGGTAGATCCCCAGGGTCACTGGCAGAGCGAAATAAAATGCGCTGGTGAGGTATGCGGCGGCGCCCACGACCAGCGTGGCGACTCCGATCTCCCGCGTCGAGTCGCGTGAACTGGGGGTTCGGCGTTCGATGATGAGCCCCGCAATCAGCAGGACCGCGAGCAGGGTTCGTCCCGACATCCAGGCGACCGAGACGTATTGCAGCGGAGAAATCGACAACCCGATGTCGCGGTAGACCGAGACACTGGCGCCCGCTTCGATGAGCCCGGACAATAGAAATCCAAACGCGAGGATTAGCGAGAGGCGATCGTGGTTTCCCTTGAAGCGAACCAGCGCGTTGGCGGCGAAGGTGAACCCGAGTAAGCCGCCAGCCATCTGGATATAATTGTCAAGGTAAGGGTCGGCGATGTACGGCGACCTGCGCAGCGCCCAGACGAGCGCCACGAAAGCCGCGAAAATGATCGCTCCCGCGACCCACAGCCGCAGCGTCTGAAAGAAGCCCTCGGTTCGAACTCGTACCCGCACTACTCCCCCATGGGGGAACGCCTGAACCCCCAAGGTTAATAGCAACCGCTGGGCCCAAAAGGAGGCCTAAACCCATACCTCTATCTAGTTGATATAATTATGGTTATTTATCTTCCCAATTTGGAACAGTACTGATACATCGTCGCGGCACACTTTGGCGGGTAGAAACGTAACCGACTAGGTAGTCGGTGACCCGCTCGAGACGACCCGCATGGGAGGAGCAAATCGCGCTAGATCTTGGGTTTGGGAGGGGGAAGCTCGCGCGCTGGGGTTTCGCTGATGAAGTTAAACTCACGGTGCTTGCCGTCGCAGAACGGCTTGTTTTCAGAATGGCCGCAACGGCACAAACCCAGGGCGGTGCGCCCGGCCAATCCAAATGTGTTGCCTTGCTGATCGCAGATTTCGAAGTCACCTTCGATGCGCAGCGGTCCATTGGTACCTACCGTAATCTTCGTCGCCATTCGCAGCCCTCGGGTGCAGATTTTCGATCTACGGCTTTTGCCCGGCCACTGCCGGCAGGGTCAATACTTCGGCATCGACGGATCGACTTCGTCCGCCCAAGCCAGAATCCCGCCTTTCAAATTTAGAAGCTTGCGAAATCCGGCCTTGCGCAGAAATTCCGCGGCTTCCGCGGAGCGCTTTCCGCTGCGGCAATGCGCGACAATTTCTTTGGAGCTATCGAGTTCGCTCACTCGCTTGGGTAGATCGCCTAAGGGAATCAGATGGCCGCCGATATTGCAAATTTGAAATTCATGCGGCTCGCGAACATCGAGAACGTAGAGATCGTCGCCGTGATCGAGGCGGGCCTTTAGCTCCCGGGGGGTAATGTCGGGAACCGAAGTCTGCTGCGCCGGAGCTTCCTCGCCGCGGATGCCGCAGAATTGAACGTAGTCGATGAGCTTGGTGACCGTAGGATGCGTTCCGCAGACCGGGCAATCGGGGTTCTTCCGCAGCTTCAGCTCGCGGAACTTCATTCCGAGAGCGTCGAACAGCAACAGCCGGCCGATCAGCGGTTCGCCGATACCGAGGATTAGCTTGATCGCCTCCATGGCCTGGATGCAGCCCACAATCCCCGGGAGGACGCCCAGCACACCACCTTCGGCGCAAGACGGAACCAAACCCGGCGGGGGCGGTTCCGGATATACGCAGCGGTAGCACGGGCCGCCGGGAGCGCCAAAGACGCTTACTTGGCCATCAAAGCGAAAGATGGAGCCGTAGACGTTGGGCTTACCTAACAGGACCGATGCGTCGTTCACCAGATAGCGGGTGGGAAAATTGTCGGTGCCGTCGATGATCACGTCGTAGTCGCGGAATAATGCAAGCGCGTTTTCGCTGGTCAAATGGATGTCGTAGGATTGAATCTGGATATCCGGATTGAGCGATCTCAGGCGTTCGGTAGCAGCTACGCTTTTGGGCCGTCCCACGTCCGAAGTGCCGAACATGACCTGGCGCTGTAGATTGGTGAAGTCCACCGTATCGAAATCGACCAGGCCCAGACGCCCGATGCCGGCCGCGGCCAGATATAGGCCCAGCGGGGCACCCAAGCCACCGGTGCCGATCAGTAATACCTTGGCGGCCTTGAGCTTGAGCTGCCCTTCCATGCCAACCTCGGGCATGATCAGGTGACGGCTGTAGCGAAGAATCTCTTCGTTGGAAAGCGATACGGCGGCTGGCGTTTGCGGCGCCGTTCCGATTTTCGTAGCCATTGCGGTTCCCTTTCGGCGATTAACGGCCGCCGGCGATGGACGGGACGATGCTGATGGTATCGCCGTCGTTTACCTCGGTTTGGTCTTTGTGCAAGAAACGAATGTCTTCGTCGTTCAGGTAGACGTTCACGAAGCTGCGCAGCCGACCCTCATCATTATACAGATGTTTGCGCAGGTCGCTGAATTGCGAGGTGAGCGCGGTGATGGCGTCGCCTACGGTGGTCGCCTTCACCTCCACAGTGTCGAGTTTATTGGTGTAAGCGCGCAACGGCGTTGGTATCAGGATCTTGACCGGCATCAAACCGCTCCTCTCATCCAGTGATTTCGATTGGTTCGGGGTCGTAGTGCGACCGGTCATCCGCCAAGCGCCAGGAATTCATGGCCTGGGGCCCGGTCTTTTCAATGCTGGTGATGATGTAGCTGTACCACGGCCAGGCATGCTCGCGATCGAACTCGCTGGGCCGCGCCGGCGCGTCCGGATGTGAATGATACCAGCCCATGAGGTCAGCGCCCAACTCCCGAGCTTTTTTCTCGGCCATCCGCACATCGTCCGCAGTAATTTCAAAGCGGTTGCGCGGCGAATCGTCGCGGCGGTTGGCCAACGGCACCAGCGCCACCACGTCGCGTTCGGATCCCGCCTCGCGGCCCAGGATGGCGCCGCAACACTCGTGGGGATAGGTTTCCACGCCGTGGGCGCCAATGGCGGCAGCGAATTTTTCGTTGAGTCGTAGCATGTTCGGTTCAGGATTCTTCCCAGAAACGCTCGCTGAGGTATTTGTCTCCGGAATCGGGGAACACCGTCACGATCACCGCGGGAGTATTTTGCGGGACCCGTCGCGCGATCTCCAGGCATCCCCACAGCGCGGCGCCGGAACTGATGCCTACCAGTAATCCCTCCTCGCGGGCCGCGCGACGCACCATTTTGTAAGCATCTTCCGTTTGCACTGAAAAATCCTCATCCGCCAGTTTGGGATCGTAAATCGCCGGCACGATGGATGTGGCCATGTGCTTCATACCTTCCAAGCCGTGGAACGATGAATCGGGCTGGAGGCTGATGGCGCGAATCGCGGGATTGAATTTCCTCAAGCGGCTGGCGGTGCCGACGAAAGTGCCGCCAGTGCCTAGTCCGGCAACAAAATGGGTAATTTTCCCGCGGGTCTGCTCCCAAATCTCCACGGCGGTGGTTTCCCAATGCGCACCGGGATTGGCTGGGTTTGAATACTGATCGGGATAAAAATACCCTTGCGGATCCTCGGCGTAAATCTGGCGAACGCGGCGAATCGCGCCGTCCGAACCTTCATCGCCCGGAGTCAAAATCAGTTCTGCGCCATAGGCTCGCAAGATGCGTTTGCGTTCGGCGGAGGCGCTGGTGGGCAAGCATAGCTTTACCGGATAGCCGCGAGCCGCGCCGATCATGGCATAGGCGATGCCGGTATTACCGCTGGTCGAATCGAGAAGAGTCTTACCAAAGCCGAGCTTGCCTTGACGTTCGCCCTCGCGAATCATCGACCATGCCGCGCGATCTTTAACGGAACCACCCGGATTGAACCATTCGGCCTTGGCGTAAATCTCGATGGCCGGGAAGTCCTTGGCGATGCGCTTCAGGCGCAGCAGCGGCGTATTGCCAATTTGATCCACCAGGCTGTGGCCTTGGCGACAGACTTCTCGCGCGCGAGTTTCGGCGGCTGAGGCGGGGCCAACGGTGGAGTGATCGTCGAGCAACATTTCTTTGAGCAGTCCCATGGTGCGCGGGGAGACCGGCATGATGGGGCAGTTCCCCGGTCAGATTAGATGCGCGAGAGGCCGATTGTATTCAATTTCTCCGCGGCGAGTTAGCGAAAACGCAGATGGGACCCCGGGATCTCCTTGCAGTTACCCTGCCAGCCCGATCGCACGATGTGTTCTCCTACCTTGACTATCTCCGCGCGACTTCATATTCTGGATTTCCATGTGGTACATCGACCGTCACTTTGACTTGAAGCAGATCGATACTTTGCCGGCTCTGGGGTTCAGCTTACGCAGCACCGGCGGCGTGGTGCGAATCGAGAAGTACGGCTGCGGCTCCGAATTGCGGCGCGCGCCGGACGAAAGCTTCGTGATGACCGAACTGCCCACTATCATGTATCAGGGGCAGTTCACGCGTTTGTGGGATGCGGGCTATCAGAAATTTCTGATCACCCACGACGATACCAAGGTGCCGGCGCACATGGGGCATCTTGCCAACCTTAGAAAATTCAACGAAGAATTGCGCACTGGATTGGGCGTGCCCACGTATTACAACGAAGCGCTGGGCTCGACGTGCCATTTCAGCGTGTACGACCGCGTAAAAGGCCGGCCCGGCGCGGTGCCAGATGACACCGTCGGAGTGGTCGAGCCGCACCACGACGAAGATTAGAGCGGTCCGAAGAGCCCGGGGCTTTTTGCACTAAGGCTTGTCCCCTAGCTCTCGCTTAGCTTTCTCCATGCCAGAACTCACTCGAAGAATCCTAACGACATTCGACGATCTCAAGCGTGACACTCTGGACCTCCATGCTTTTTTCGAGCTGGCCGCCGGCGCGGGGCCAGACGAACGCGCAGCGGTTCTGGATGCGGTGGCCGAGCTGGTGGGTGACGGATCGCTCGAGGAAACCGGCGGGGATTTTTACCGCCGCAAGGAGCGGGGCCGGTTGCGGTTAGCTCGTCCGCTGGACGTTACTCTGTATACGCGACCCGGCTGCCATTTGTGCGACGCGGCCAAGGCCGCGATGGCGCCAGTGCTTGCGGAGTTTCGAGCACCATTGCGGGAAGTGGATATCGACACCGATCGTCAGCTTCGCGAGATGTATACCCATGACGTGCCGGTGATTTTTCTGGGCGGGCGAAAAATAGCCGAGCATTCCGTGGATGTTCAGCAGTTCCGGCGACAGCTTCAGGACGCGAGATGCGCGGTGCGGGACTCCTGAAAAATTAGCGCCACGCAGAGCCGGTTAGGGCCGAATCACGTAGCCGGTTTGCAGCGGCCCCATCACCGGAAAGAAAGCTCGCGCTCGGAACAACTCCGCGATCTGGCGGATGTGCCCCAAGTCGTGAAATGCCCACTCGTTCATCAACTGGCCCACAGTGATTGTTCCGTGTATGGCGTGCACTCCGGTCCTGGATAGCGCGTTGGGGGACATGTAGCGCAGGAACGACAGAGTACGGTCACGCTCGTGGCAGAAAACTTTCAGATGCTCGAGTGGCGCGCCGCCGGAATATTTCCCCGCTAGGTAGGCGGCATTCTGATCGAATTCCGCGATGGGCGGATTTTTCTCCTTAATCATCAGCTCAATGCGGTCGCGGAACGATTCACCTTCGACGTGCACCAGATGGGCCAGAATTTCGCTGATCGACCATCGGTCCTGTGCCGGCTTCCATCGTAATTGATCGATGCTAGCCAAATGCACCAGCTTTTCGACGATGATCGGGGTCTGTTCTAGCACGCCTAGTCCTGGTACCACATTGCCGCTCGACGTCGCTGGACTCACCGCCGCCTCCGATCAATACAAATTGTTACAGAATTCCGCTCCCATGCCATACATCCGTAGCGCTTTACCATTCCCGTTATACCTTATGGCGCTGAAACGTGGAAGACACGCTGCGCCTGACGATTCACCGAACATTCGTGAAACCCCCAGCTGCGTCATAGCTCTAATAACAGGTGATGGTTGTCAGAAGCGTTTGGAAAGAGTAGAAAGGTAGCCCCCGGAGGTGGCTTTCATGGCTTCGCCCAAGATCGCGGCTGCTAGTGCGGACATCCTGTTCGCGCGCTTGGAGTCTGCCCGAGAGCAGACGGACGCCATTTTCGATCTGATCGATCCCGAAGCGCTGTACTCGCGCCCCATTCCCGAACGGCACCGGCTGATTTTTTATTTGGGGCATCTGGAAGCGTTCGATTGGAATTTGCTGGGGCGCGGCGCGTTGGGTCTGGATCCGCATCATGCCGAACTCGACAAACTATTTTCGTTTGGGATCGATCCGACGCACGGTGACCTTCCGACCGATCAAGCCGATGACTGGCCTGCGGAAGCGCGGGTAAGGGAATACAAGCAGGAGCTTCGTGAGGCGCTGGACAAGCGACTGACCAATCCGAGGTCGGCCAAGGCGCTGCCTACCTCGATTGCCAATGGCACGCTGCTGCATGTTGCCGTGGAGCATCGCCTGATGCACGCGGAAACGCTGGCGTACCTACTACATCAGCTTCCGTATGACCGGAAACGACACCCGGAGAATCCCGCTATAGAGGGTGGTCCGTTTGTTCCGCGCTCCGCCAATATACCGGCTGGGATTGCGACTTTGGGCCAGCCACGCGCCGGCGCGAAAGGTGCGCTGAGTGAGGGTGATCGCCGATTTGAATTTGGATGGGACAACGAATTCGAGAGCATGGTGGTGGAAGTACCAGAGTTCCGAATCGGAGCGTACCCGATTACCAACGGCGAATTTCTGAGATTTGTACGTGCCGGCGGCTACCACAATTCTGAACTCTGGGAAGCGGAAAGCTGGGCGTGGAAGGAATCGCGCGGCCTGGAGCATCCTTGGTATTGGGCTCGCCGCGCCAACGAGTGGAAATATCGCGGAGTGTTCGAAGAGACTCCGCTGGCCCTGGATTGTCCGGTCTACGTAAGCCACGCGGAAGCCTCCGCGTTCTGTAAGTGGACCGGCAAATCACTGCCGACCGAAACGCAGTGGCATCGCGCGGCGTATGGAGTGGAGGATGGTTCCTCTGAGCGGCTATACCCGTGGGGCGACGGCGCTCCGGAAGCCTCACGCGGCAACTTCGATTGCGCCCGATGGGATCCATCGCCGGTGGGCGCGCATCCCGCGGGCGCGAGCGCATTTGGAGTAGAGGATTTACTGGGCAACGGCTGGGAGTGGACTTCAACGCTTTTCGGTCCTTTCCCCGGATTCGAGCCATTTCCGTTTTATCGCGGATACTCCGCGGATTTTTTTGACGGCGGACATTGGGTGATGAAGGGCGGATCGGCACGCACCGCTGCGTGCTTTCTTCGGCGTCCGTTCCGGAATTGGTTTCAGCCGAACTATCCCTACATGTACGCAACGTTTCGTTGCGTCGAGGCATAATTTATGAGCACCGCGGCACGCATGGCGACGGAACGTCTTTCCTCGACCCACCGTGAGGAGTTCGCGAAGGAGGTGCGTGAGGGTCTGGACCGGCCGGGACAAAAAGAGCTTCCTTCGAAATATCTGTATGATGAAATCGGCTCAGGTCTATTCGAAGTGATTTGCTTGCTGCCGGAATATGGACTGAGCCGCGCCGGCGAACGCCTGATGGAGCGGTACTCCGAAGAGATGATCGATCTCTTGCCCAAGCCGGTGGTAGTGGCGGAACTCGGCAGCGGCACCGGCCGAAAGACGCGCTGGGTGCTGGAAGCGCTTTCGCGGCGACAAGATGTGGATTACTACCCCATTGATATCTCGCGTGCGGCGCTGGATCACTGCGAGCTGGACTTGGGACAAATTGAGTCGGTGAGCATCGTCGGATTCGAGCGCGCATATCTGGACGGCTTGGTGGAAGTGGCGGCGCGGCGAAAGCCTGAGGATCATTTGATGGTCCTGTTTTTGGGGAGCACCATCGGGAACTTCGACCGGCCCGCCGGGGCTCAATTTCTGCGGCAGGTGCGACAGGTCCTTTTCCCGGGCGATTCGCTGCTGCTGGCGACCGACCTGGAGAAGCCGATTCCGGACCTGATTCGCGCGTACGACGACCCGACCGGGGTGACCGCCGCGTTCAATAAGAACTTGCTGGCGCGAATCAACCGCGAACTGGGAGCGAACTTCGATCTGGATCGATTCAAACATTGCGTGCGGTTCGATGAAAGCGAGCGTCGCGTGGAAATGCATCTGCGATCCCCCATGAACCAAACGGTGCGTATCCCGGCGGCAAATCTGGCGGTTTCGTTTGCCGCAGGTGAATCGATCTGGACGGAGAGTTCGCACAAATACAATCGCGACGAAGTGGTGGAGATGGGCGAACGAGCCGGCTTCGATTGCAAAGCGCAGTGGGCCGACCGGGAATGGCCGTTCGCGCAGAGCCTGCTGATCGCGAAGTGAAGTCCTTGAATTTCGAGTGTCCTACGCGTCGGGCTTACGAGCGAGTTTGACTCGCTTCTACGACAGATTATGAGGCCAAGTCAAAAGCATAGAGAACCCAGGTGTGAAATCGACACCTGGGGCACCCACCGAGCTTCGCTCGGCACCCCCTGCCCCACTTTCCCATAGTTTTGGGAAGGGTGGGCGTTCCGGCCTGGCACGTTTCCTATTTCACAATCCAATTTTTCCCCAAATGGTGGGTGGCATGGTACGCCGAAAAGTTAGAACGGCGGTGTGTTATATTTCCGCTCGCGCACCAATGCCTATCAAAAAAACCAAGACCAAACCTGTTCGCCCGAAGAAAGCGCCCCGCCGTGCCGCCGCGGCAAAGGCCGCCGCTTCCCTGCCTAAGGCGACCAGCACCGCCAATCTGGGCCGGCCATCTAATTTGCGCGGCACCAATCCCAAGCGCGTCCGGCAAATTTTGGAGAAGCTGGACGAAGCGTACCCGAACGTTACTTGCGCGCTGGAGCACCGCAACCCGTTCGAGTTACTGATCGCCACCATTTTGTCCGCACAGTGCACCGACGTACGCGTCAACATCGTCACGAAAACGCTGTTTGAGAAATACCGTTCGCCCTCAGACTTTGCCCATGCGAGTCCCGCGGAACTGGAAAATGCAATTCGCTCCACTGGATTTTTTCGGAATAAGACGAAATCGATCATCGGGGCCGCGCAGAAAATATTGAAGGACTTCGGCGGCGAAGTGCCTAGAACGATGGAGGAGTTGCTGACCGTCCCGGGCGCGGCGCGCAAGACCGCCAATGTTGTGCTCGGTACGGCCTACAAAATCGCGTCCGGAGTGGTGGTGGATACCCATGTCCAGCGCCTCTCCCAGCGGCTGGACCTCACGGACAACGAGGATCCGAAGAAAATCGAGCAGGACCTGATTAAGATCATCCCACCGGACAAGTGGATTCTCTTCTCCCACCAATTGATCTGGCACGGCCGTCGGGTGTGCGTGGCGCGGAACCCGCGTTGCGCCGAGTGCAACCTCGAAAAACTGTGCTACTCCGTGGACAAGACCGTCGGCTGGAAACTGCCTGCCCGCAAACGCTCAGACGTGCGCCGAAAATAAACGGGGCTTCGGTTCGACGGTTTTCTCAAAACGCCCACGCTTCGCAAGAACTGGGAAGAGTCGAACCTGAAAAAGATAAAAGCGCCGAACCGAAAGCCAAGACCAAAGGAAAATTCAAAACACCCACCCTTGCAAAAACCCTAGAAGCGTGAAGCAACTTCAAAATCAAATCACTCAGCCTTTCCGTAAATTTGCTCCTTCGTCGCTAACGGTCTGACGGTCCCAGGATTGTTACGCGGATGCCCAGGCGGAAGGCTAGCGGCAGGGACGGGTAGCCGAATTCCTCTTGATAGTGCTGGCTTAGCAGATTGGTGATCGCGAAATAGCTTTCCAGGCGGCGGTTCCAGGTGTAGCGTCCGCTCCAGTCCACAGTCTGGGAGGCCGCCTGCAAATTTCGATTTGGCAGCAGCATCGAGTATCCCTCATAGGCGTCGCTCAGGAATGTGCTGCCGTCGCGGCGGCCAACGAAGTAGCCGGAGAGCGCGGTGCCGAAGCGCTTTCGGGTGTAGTCGACGATCAAGCTTCCGGAATGTGGAGCGCGATCGAATGGGCGCGCGCCGACCAGCGGGGCGTACGCACCAATCGGGATCGTCGGAAAATCAGGGTTGTAGGCAGGCAACACTGCGCTTCCGGTGAATGACTTGGTTACCACCGCGTCGAGGTAGGTGTAAGCGGCTTGAATGTGCAGACCGTGGCCAAGATTGGAATTGAATTCGAATTCGGCGCCTTTGGCCTTGAAGGAATCGGAATTGATGGTGGCGCCGAATTGGCTGTCCTGCGCAATGGCGGGCGGCACTCCCAACTCCGGGAGTACCCCGGCGTCGACGTACTCGATGAGATCGTAGAATTTTTCCTGGAACAACGAGACCCCGAATCGCGCGCGATCGCCAAACAAGCTCTGATCAACTCCAAAATCGATGTTGCGACTGCGTTCGGCGCCGATGGGTGCGATGTTGTACTGGTGGATCAACGCGGGGCCGTTGGGGAGCTTCGAGAGCAGAGCGTAGAGCGATTCGCTCTGATCGCTGATGCTGGGTTCTTTGATTCCCTTCCCGAAATTAAATTTCAGCTTGGTTTCGTTGAACGCCGAGCCGGATTGGGGCCGCCGCAAATAATAGGCCGCGGAAACGCGAGGAGTGGCGGCGAATCCGAAGACGGCATTGTGGTCGAAGCCCACTCCGGCGGTGGCGAACAAGCGATGGCCGAGATTGCCGTTGGCTTCGGCAAACGCGTTGTAGTTGTTGCGGTCGGTGGAAGTGATCGAGCCGCCGGAGTTCTCGATGCCGTTCTCGTATTCGTAGCGAAAGCCGCCGGTGACGCTGAGTTGGGGATGAATCTGATAGTCGGACTGCGCGTAGAACGAGCGCCGCGTGGTTTGGGTATTGTAGGTTTCCGGGTAGACGCCCGCGTAATCCAGAATAGCCTGGCCGGTGACGCTGTAACCGTTCGCGCCGCGAATTGTAACTTGATTGCCGAGATAATTCGGACCGCTATCATACGGCGTGCCGGCAAAAGGATCGAAGGGAGTACCGTTGGGCGCTGGATCGATGAAAGCGTAGTTCAACGTAGTGGAGGCAAATCGAAACAAGTTGTGCCAACGCCGGGTGGTCTGGTTCTGCAGGGTGACGCCCCAATACAAATTGTGATTGCGCTGTGAGGACAGGTCGAAGACCCCTCCGTAGAAGTCGAGCGCGTTGGGATCTCCCAGGGCCACGGTGGTGTGTCGGACGGTGAAGCGAAGGGTGGTGGTGTTATTGAGCTTCCAACCCGCGTTGCCGGAGTAAGTGGTGTCGTGGAAGGCACTGTTGGAGGTGCCGTTGCGAGCGTCAAAGCCGGTGAACTCGGAAAAATAATCCAGGGAGCGGTAGGCTCCAGCGATCGAACCATCGTTGCGGTAGGTATTGAAGTTTCCACCGTCGCCGGAGTAGCGAATCTCTGGAATCTCCGAAGTGCCGTGAGGGCTGGTGACGTTGATCACGCTGCTGAGCGCGTCGGTGCCGTAGATAACGCTGTTGGGATCGCGTAGGATTTCCACCTGCTCGACGCCGCTGGATTCCAGGTTGGCCCATTCCACGGCTCCGCCGATATCATTCGCCGGAATGCCGTCGATCAAGACTTTGTTGAAACCGGAACTACCCCCGCGAACGAATAGAGCGGTGGTGCTGCCGGGCGGCCCGGATTGGACGAACTGCACTCCTGGCAGCGCGCGCAGCCCCTGATCGATTCTTATCGCGGAAAGATCGTCGAGCTGCTGCTGATCGACTACGTCGACGGAGGCGCCGAGCTGCGAGGTACGGGTTTCCGTGCCGGTGGCGGACACCACCACGCGCTGCGGCAGCGTACCAATGGTTAGTGAAAGATTCAGGGTCTTCACCGCTCCCGCGCGCGAGACTGGTGACATCGCTATTCAAAACGGTGAATCGCTGCGCTTCCACGCGCACGATGTAGCGGCCGGGATTCAGCGAAGCAAATTCGAATTGGCCCTGCGAGTCGGTTTGTGTGGCGCGAGATTCCGCACCATCGAGGAGCAAGGTCACCTTGGCGTTGGCGATTGGCTGCGACAGCGAATCCGAAATCGATCCGCGCAATGTTGCCAGCGTCGCGGACAGCGACACGCCCGCGCACAGAAGCCACGCCGCGAACACGACATAATAGGAGCCGCTTGCGGCAAGTTCCGATCATCAAATATCTCTCCTTCGCCCTCGAAAGAGCGAAGCCCTTCCCGGGATACACCGATGGGACGAGCTGCTAGCGCACCATGCGCGACGTTTGGATGGCCGGGATCGCCTGGGAAGAGAAAGACTACGTCCCGAGAGACACCACCACGCTTCGATCATTAGCCTGCCGGATGCGCGGCTCCACAGAATCGACGCCAATGCCCCGTAGGCACTGGTGCGAGTAGATGTGGGCTTGGTCGGTCTCCTGACTTGCGCTTCATCGGACCGGAGCCGCCTTCCCAAGGCCGTATCGCCTCAGTGGCATCGTTCGCTCCGGCCCTCCACGCTTACAGTGGCGGGGCCGTGCCGGATTTACACCGGCTTCCCTAATTCACCAAGCTGTCTTGCTTATAGGATGGCGCGAAAAAATTGTCAAGCGGTTTGGACGCGGATGGAAGCGAATCCGCCGGTGCCGAGGATACGTCATCGCGAATCGGCTGGCACTGCATGCGCAAATTCAGTGCGCCACTTCACAGCGGATTAATGGAGCAGGGATTCGATCGCAGGAAACAGATCGGCGCCGAGGCGCCCTTTATCGACGCAGCCTTGCGCTCCGGCTGCCAGAGCGCCCGGGAGCATCTCCGCGGTGCCATGCTGGCTCATGATCAGAATGCGAGCTCCGGGAACGCTTTCTCGAATGACGCGAGCAGCGTCGAGCCCGCTCATTCCAGGCATGCTGATGTCCAGCAAAACCAGATCGGGGCGAAGCTCGACTGTCTTCTGCAGCGCCTCGGCGCCATCGGCTGCTTCTCCGCAAATTTCCCAACCCACGTTGGTCAGCAACAAGGAAATGATTCCGCGGCGAACCAATGCGGAGTCGTCAGCGATGAGGATACGCAATTTGGGCGGCGTAGACATAAGTACGAGTGGGATGGAGTATAGCGCGACATTTGAAAACATGCGCTCGGTAAACGGCGATCGCATCCAGGCACGGGCGACCATCCGGGCCCTTCTTTCTCGCTTGGCTATGGCGCTGACCGGAGTAGAATAACGGACCATGAAAATTTCCTATATTTCGAGTTTGTTGGCGGTGCTTGGAACCGCAGTGCTGGCCGCGTTCTCGGGCTCACCCGCCTTGGTGGAGACTGCTCCGCAAGCGCGCACCGTGGAGATCACCTACTCGACGCACGTGAGTGGGATCCCCGCCAATAGCAAGCGTATCGAAATCTGGCTCCCCTATCCGCAGAGCGACGACAATCAAAAGGTCCTCAAGGGAAAGGTGAGCTCGCCGGCGCCGTCGAAAATCCTAACTGACCCGCAATACGGAAACAAGATCGTGCACATCGACGTAAAGAATCCAGAGGTGACCGACATTCCCGTCATCATGGTGTTTACGGTTCGCCGCAGCGAATACGTTCACAACCGTTTCTCGGAAGCAACGAACGGCGCCGCTGCCTCGGAAGGAAACCTGGATCGCTGGCTGCAACCCGATCGCTTGGTGCCGCTCGATAAGCGCATCCAAGAACTCTCCACCACGGTGGTGGCCGGCAAGACTACCGATCTCGATAAGGCCCGGGCGATTTACGATTACGTGATCGCGAACATGACCTACGACAAGACTCCGACCGGCTGCTGCAACGGCGACATCATCTGGGCCTGCGAAGCCAAGCGCGGAAACTGCTCGGACTTCCACTCCCTTTTTATCGGGCTGGCGCGCGCGGCTGGAATTCCCGCGAAATTTGAAATCGGACTGCCCGTAGCGGCGGATAAACCGGCCGGCGACATTGGCGGCTATCATTGCTGGGCGGAATTTTATTTGGAGGGCTACGGCTGGGTTCCCATCGACGCTTCGGAAGCCTGGAAGGATCCCGCGAAGAAAGATTTCTTCTTCGGGGCGCTAGATGCCAACCGAGTGCAATTTAGCGTGGGCCGCGACCTGACGCTGGCGACACCGCAGACCGGTCCGCCGCTAAACTATTTCATTTATCCGTACGTCGAAGTCGACGGAAAGCCGTTCGCTCACGTGAGCAAGAAGTTCGGGTTCAAAGATTTGAGCGCAGTCACCACCCCTGCTAAGTAGGCCGTACCACGAATCTGCCAAGTGACTTGGACTAGTGCCTTCGTATAAAAAGTGAGAAGACCGCTTTCCCCACCCAGCAAAAAAAAATTGGTGTGGCTCGGGATTTTTCTGTCGATTCTTTTCATGCACATCGCTGAGGGTATCCTCACACCCTTAGTGCGCCTGATTTGCCTTTCTTTTGTGCCTTCCCTGCTTGCGCAAGATCTCATCTCCGCGCGTGGCTAGCATTTCGCGAGGGCTCCGGGAAGAAACTACTTCCAGTGGACAGCCCGATGATTCAGGGACCACCGGTGTTGCTGGGCTGATCGTCGCCCGGGTTCTGCGACCAGGTGCTGAAATGCACTCGGGGCGGTTCGCACCGCCGCGCACCGACGAGCGCCTCGGTGCCACACCGATCGGGCGTCGGCGCTCCGCAGGCGCAGGCTTGCGCTTCCATCTCTCTCTCGCTACCTTAGGCGTCGCTGCTGAGCATGAGCTCCAAAGCATGGCTCACGCAGATCTGGGTCGCCAGCTAACCAACGGTTCCGATTGCCAGCGATGGTTGGAAGGGCTGGACGAGGATGGAGGCTGCATGATTACCCGACGCGAATTTATCGACACGGTTGCGGTGGGAACCGCAGGGCTGACGATTGCATCGACGGCAAAGAGTTATGCCCAAATCGTTGGATCCAACGATCGGCTGAACTTTGCCATCATTGGGCTGAATGGCCGGGGCTACGCTCATCTTTCGTCGCTCAAGGCTAATAAAAGCACGGCCCGGGTCTCGCATGTGTGCGACGTGGAGAGCAACATCCTTAAAAAGTTCGCGGACACTGCGCAGCATGAGCTGGGTTATGCGCCGGAGGCGGAAAAGCACTTCCGGAGGATTCTGGAGCGGAAGGAAGTGGATGCCATCACGATTGCCACCCCCGATCACTGGCATACGCCGATGGCCATTGCTGGCTTGCAGGCGGGCAAACACGTCTACGTCGAGAAGCCGTGCAGCCACAATCCGGCAGAGGGTGCGCTGCTGATTGCGGGGCAGGAGAAATACGGAAAGCTAGTGCAGATGGGCAATCAACAGCGCTCTTCGCCGCATACCATCGAGATCGTCGAGAGGATTCATTCCGGGCTCATCGGGCGGGCGTATTTTGCGAAAGCCTGGTACGTGAATACTCGAAAGACGATTTGCATTGGCAAGGAGGCGCCGGTGCCGGCTACGCTGGATTGGGATTTGTGGCAAGGGCCCGCACCGAGAAGACCGTACAAGGACAACGTCCAGCCTTATAACTGGCACTGGTTCAGTATTTACGGAACGGGCGAGGCGCTGAACAACGGAACGCACGAAGTGGATGTCTGCCGATGGGCGCTGGGCGTTGATTACCCCAATTCGGTGACCGCGTCGGGAGGGAGATATCAATTTAACGACGACTGGCAGTTCTACGACACGCTGGTGACCAGCTTTGCCTACGACGACAAGCTGCTCTCATGGGAAGGCAAGAGCTGCTCGGGAATGCAGTATTACAACCGCGATCGCGGTTCGACGATCGTCGGAACCAGCGGCGCGGTGCTGGTCGATCGAGACGGCTACGAGATTTACGATCGGAAAGGAAACAAGACCAGCGAATGCAAAGTAGGCAGTACGAGTTCGTCTGGTGATCTGATCGGCGCCGATTCCATGACCGACGCGCACTTTGCGAACTTCATCGCGGGTATCCGAAGCGGCGAAAAGCTGCACGCTCCCGTCTCGGCCGGCAACGTTGCGGTTACAATGCTGCAGCTTTCCAACATTGCATGGGAAGTGAAGCGGGAGTTGCAACTGGATACGAGCGACGGACACATCCTGAATGATCCGCCGGCGATGAGCATGTGGGACCGGGAGTATGAAAGGGGTTGGGCGCCGCATCTGTAGGACGGGACCGTCACCGCCAGCGCCGAGCCTCGCGATCCTCCGCAGAAGGGAGCCACAACCTCGGGAAACGCTGCTCATCGAGCAACTGCAGAATCAACCGCGCGCCGCCTATGTCGGTCTTCGGATGGCGAACGCTGGCGGCACGAATTTCCGCGGCGTCCCCGATCCACAACTCGTAACCCAGCTCGGTGAGCAATCTCTCGAACCACTGCGTGTGGCCAATGGACTCGATGCCCACCACGCTTGCTTTCGGCCGCGCAGCGTAAGTTAGCCGCACCGCATCGCCGGCGTGCTCCAACCGAAGTTCGACCACCTCGCCGGTCTCCTGGTTGATCGCAGCCACCTGCTGATGGCGCGTATCGAAATCACAGATTTGCGCACCGTCTATCACGTATCAACCGCACTTCAAGATCACCGATTGGGGTCTGTTCGGTATTTATGGTATGGAAAGATCGCTCCGCCCGAGATGCGTCTCCACGTACCCATTGCAGCGTTATTCCGCCAGCGGCCAAATTGCTAGCAAAGCGTGCTTTCTCAGGCGTGAGACTAAGGGCGTGTTTTAGTTCTGTGTACGTGCCGACCCGGAGCGCAATTTTATCTCTTGTTTGCTTCGCCGCTTCCTTTTGCTCCGGCGGAATTCCGCCTTCAAAAAAGGGCAACGACATATTTCCGTCTCCGTAATCATCATGAACCCAAGCAATTAGTGCGCTAAGGCGGTGTGCTCCATCAATGACAAAAATTCCGCTAATGTCCGATTGCCAAAAAATCAAGGCGGGAATTAAATCGCCGGAGACAAAGCTCTCAATAAAACCCGCCACCTTCTCAGGCCGCCAGTGAGCCGTAGTTCTTTGGAAATCCGGCTTTCGGAGCCATCTGTACATCAAGCTACTAGGCTCCAGTTCTACTATTTTCATTTTATCGGCTTCGTCTAACTGATTTGTTTTCTTCGGATCAATATTTACAGCAAAGTCTTCGCGCCGAATTAAAGCATCCAGATTGACCATATGCGTCGGCATTGATTCCTCCCGAGGGAGCTTCATCGTACACCCCCATTTCGGGATACACTAGATAGCCCTAATGGGCCTGCACAAAAACCCCCCAGCTTGCATAAAAACCGCCCTGGTTTTGGGGGTTCCTGTGCAAAGCCCCTATAATCCACATGTTCGGCTCCTTGGTTCGAGCCTTGGTCGTTAAGCGCTACCCAGTCTACTCGCTCGCTGGAGCCGACGCTGTTTATAGGATCAGGATTGGCTGCGCCACCACAGCAGTGGCCGAGCCACCACAGCGGATTGTGAGGTGCTGCGGTGAAAAACATATTCTCTCGGCGTAGCTTTGTACGCTCCAGCGTCTTCGCTGTCGCTGCTCGCTTGGTTCCCTTAGGTGGCGCTCACTCGTTGATGCAGGTGGTGTCCTCGAACGGTCCTGCTTCGCCAGTGCGGCTCGGCCTCGCCAGCTACACGTTTCGCAATTTTGCGCGGTCGCAGATGATCGGTTTCATGAAGCAGTTGAACGTCAATGCGCTCAACGCGAAGGATGTTAAGGATCATCTGCCCGTGGACCCGCTGGATGAGGCGACAGCGTTGGCCGACTATGCTGCCGCAGGGATCACGCTTCATGCCGCCGGAGCCATTTACTTCGAGAAGGATGAAGACGAAGACATTCGCGGTAAGTTCGAGTACTGCAAACGGGCGGCTATTCCGGTAATTGTTGCCGGGGACCCGTCGCCGGAAACTCTGCCGCGCATCGAGAGATTTGTGAGGCAGTACGACATTCGCGTCGCAATCCACAATCATGGCCCCGAGGACAAGCTGTGGCATTCCCCGCTGGAAATTCTGAAGGACATTAAGAGCATGGACCCGCGCATCGGATGCTGCATCGATGTGGGGCATACGGTTCGCGCGGGCACCGACGTGGTGGAGGCCATCCATGCGGTGGGACCGCGGCTCTTCAACATGCACATGAAAGACCTCACCGATTTCCAGAGCAAGGAAAGCCAAGTGGCTGTTGGAGATGGAAAAATGCCGGTGCAGGCGATTTTTGAGGCGCTTAGCACAACGAAGTACCAGGGTTTCGTGGACTTGGAGTACGAAGTGCATGCGGATGATCCAATGCCGGGAGTTGCCAGCAGCCTCGCCTACATGCGTGGCCTGCTCGCAGGCATGGCCCGATGAGGTGGTTGGGCAGAGTTGGCCGGAATAGCGGAACTTCGGGGTGGCGACAACCGTTCGAAACTGCTTTAGAATGATTTGTACGCACTTCATGTCGGGGCGTAGCGCAGCCTGCTAGCGGACTGCACATGTTTAACCTAGATTCTTCAATAGGCGGGGGGAAGTCCTATGCCCCTGATGATGGAACGGTAACGCTCATCGGAGTGCAGGAAATCGAACGCCGGCTCGCTCTGCATCCAGAGCAGGTCCACAGAATGCTGGCGGTAGGCTCCCTCCAGGGAAGCCAGGGTTTGTTCCCTTTCACCGAGCTGGGCATAGCAATAGGCGAATTCGAAGGGTGGGACATATTGGGTGGCGGATTTCTTATTCAGTTGCCTCAGCTGCCACTCTATCGCGCCCTTGTAACCGTCCCGCTGGAAGGCACGCCGCACATTCGCAGCGGATTGCTCGTCACCGGACAACCGAAGTTGCTTCTCCCATTCGAGTGCGGCTTGGCTATATAGGCCTTTGCATCGGTATATGTTTGCCAACAATTCGTGAAAATCTGGATCGCGCGGATTTGCCTCAAGCTGTTCGAGCGTAGCATCGAGGGCCGCGTCGTATTGTCGTGCCCACACATAGACGCGAGGCAAGGCCAATGGACGGCCGAACGGATCCAGCTCGGTGGCTTTCTTCTGAGCTTCGATCGCTTCCTGGTAGCGATTGAGAACCGCAAAAATGTTGGCACGAAAGTGATAAGCCTGCGCCAATCGGGGATCGAGTTCGATCGCGCGAGTGGTTTCCTTCTGTGCTCTATCCCAATCCCAGCGATAAGCAAAAATTGCCGCGCCCAACGCTTGATGCGCCTCGGCGAGCGAATCATCGAGTTCAACGGCCTTCGCGGCTGCAGCCTCGCTCTTCGCCAGTGAATCCTCTGGATTCGCAGTGTACTCCGAGCCAACACCGTAATAGCCTGCGAGACCTGTCCAAGCCAAGGCGTAATCCGGTTGCAGTTCTGTCGCTTTTCTAAAATAGGCTCCGGCCTCCTCGTTCTTTCCCCGATACCAGAGATAATTGCCTTGCAGGTAGGCATCGTGGGCCTCGGCGTTTACCAAACGCGGGTGTGCCAGCGGAAGCACGGCGCCATTTAATTTTCTGGCGATGGTCTGTGAGGCTTCCGCGGGCAGCGAGCTCAGGTTATTCGCGTTTCGATCGTAGCTTTCCGCCCATACGTGAGTGTCATTGGGCGCCTGGATCAATTGAATGGTCATATGCACTTTATCGCCGGAGCGCGCGATGGATCCTTCCAGGATGCCGTCGACGCCAAGTTCCCGGGCTATCTCCGGCAAAGGACGGTGCGCGCCCTTATATTGCATCACCGACGTTCGAGAGACGATGCGCAACGTGGAGTTTTTCGCCAGCATGGTCGTCAGTTCATCGGTCATGCCATCCGCGAAGTACTCTTGCCCGGGGTCACCGGAAAGATTGTCGAGCGGAAGCACGGCCAGGGATTTGATGTCGGGTTTCGCAGCATGGGTCAGAAATCGATCTTTCCAACTCCGCGGACCCAGACTGACGGCAACGAAGAATGTAAGAACCGCCGCCACGCCGCAGGTGCCGAGCCACATCAGGAGGCGCTGGCTGCGAGCGGTGGAGGGAGGCGTCTCAGCGGGCGGGTCTGCATAGTTGGCTGCAGAATCCTGGGCCCGGCGGGCGTTAGCCGGCGCAAAGACATCGTCGAGTCCCGCGCTGTCGCTCGCCTCGAGCGCCGATCGGGCGGCCACTTCGGCCACTGACTCGCGGTCTACTGCCGTAACTCCCACGAACCGATAGCCCTTACCAGTGACTGTCAGCAAGAAGCGGGGCCGTTCAGGATCATCCCCCAGCACCTGGCGGATCTTGCGGATCGCGGTGTTGATGCCGTGTTCGGTGTCGACAAAGACTTCACGGTCCCAGAGGCGTTCGGCGATTTCAGCTCTGGTGACCAGGTGGCCATTTCTGCTCGCCAATAGAATGAGCAACTCCATTGGCTTTCTTTCCAGCTTCAGACTGCGCCCGGCTCGGTACAGTTCAAAGCGATCACAATCCAGCCTGAAGTCACCGAATTCGAAGATCGTTCCGACCACCGGGGAGCACCTCGTTGGACGCAGTATACCAGCCTGTTAACTACAGGCAAGGCGATCCTGTTTCCCTTCAGCGGCTTGCCGCTTCACCTCATCTTTACCTCGGCTTTATTCCCTCTGTATTGCGCTAAATGCGGCGGTTGCAGTTAGCTGGGTGGTACCCGCAAGCTGGCGGACAAGGAGAATTCCCATGAAGACAACTTATCGGACGTTGGCCCTCGCATTTGGTGCACTCGCGTTAGCGTTCTCGTTTGCGCCCAGTGCCGCGGCACAATGCGGTGGTTATCCCCAAGCCAAGGTGTCTCACAGCAGTTGGAACTATCAACCTGGACAGGCCCGTTTTCTGCAGGCGGCGTACCTCAACGACGAAGCAGGAATCGTGGGCTTCTGGCACGTGAAGTTCGTGTCCGTGGGCAGTGCAGGAATCCCCGATGGCACCGAAATCGACGCCGGGTACTCCCAATGGCACAGCGACGGCACAGAGATCATGAACTCTGGAGGGCGCTCGCCCATCACCGGCGATTACTGTTTGGGTGTGTGGTTGAGGGTCGGCGAGAACAAATACAAGCTCAATCACCTCGGCGCAGCCTGGGATCCGACAGGAACCAGTCTAGTCGGTCCCGGCCATATTCAAGAAGAAGTGACGCTGGCCCCGGGTGGAAACAAGTTTTCCGGCACCTTCAACATCGACCAGTACGATGAATCCGGCAACGTCCTGGCTCACCTCCAAGGAACGATTACCGGAACTCGAATCACTGTGAATACCCCGGCGGAGAGCATTTTCTGAAGTTTCTACAAAACTGGTTTTGGCGCCTTCACTCCGATGGTAAGTTCGGAGTGAAGGCGCGTTTTTTGCCGGAAGCGTCCGGGTTGCAGGGAGCCATCGCTCCGCGCTGGCGGTCAGAATTCCCGCTGCTTGGTTTGCCGAGCGGTAGAAGGTATCGCCCGCAATTCGTCCCACTCGCGTCACCGAAGTGGACTAGAACTGCCGACCGGGGCGCCGCCCAGGATGGCTCGAATCCATTGACACTCGACAACTTCGCGCGGCGAGCCGCCGGGCCGCTCCAGTATTCGCAAGAGCGGGCTCAATACGGACAAGTTGAGGCCATCAAAAGAGAGTCTGGCTATCTGCCGCTGATTTCAGGATTTCATTACAAGTTATCTCATAAACACATTGAAGCCGCTGAGTAGTTGAAACTTATGACAAACGGCGTAAACCGAGAGCATGGACCTTACCGACGCCCAGTGGGCGGTTCTCGAACCGTTGTTTCGTCCCAAACGACGAGCCGATGGGCGAGGGCGACCGTGGCAAGACACGCGTGCGGTGCTGAACGGAGTCTTTTGGGTTCTACGCACGGGTGCTCCTTGGCACGATCTGCCGTCTCGCTATCCGTCCTATCAAACCTGTCATCGGCGCTTCCAACACTGGCAGCGCAGTGGGCTGCTCACTCGCTTGCTGGAAAAACTGGCCGAAGATTTACGAGACCGGGGGAAGCTCGATCTGAGCGAATCCTTCATCGATGCCAGCTTCAGCGGGGCGAAAAAAGGGGCTCTCGTGTCGGCCCTACAAAACGCGGCAAAGGCAGCAAAATCATGGCAATCGCAGACGGCCATGGTTTTCCTCTCTCCGTGTACGTGGCCAGCGCTTCGCCTCATGAAACAAAGCTCATCGAACCCACGCTCGACCAGCGATTCCTTGCCGACCTCCCGGAACGCATGATCGGTGACCGGGCTTACGACAGCGATCCTTTGGATCAGCGCATCCTGGAACAATATGGCGTGCAACTCATCGCACCTCACAAGTTCGTGCGCGTCGCAGCGGCGACGCAGGATGGGCGTGCTCTGCGCCGCTACCGGCGTCGCTGGAAAGTGGAACGTCTGTTTGCATGGCTTCATAATTTCCGCCGCGTGGTCATTCGCTGGGAATACTACCCAGACAATTTCCTCGGGATGGTTCAACTCGCCTGCGCCATCATCCTCCTGAGGCATTTATGAGATGGCTTGTAGTTACCTTCTTGTCAACGAACCCCTACATGATGACAAAGCTGGCAGGAAAGGATCGGTGAATCGATAGCGAAACCGACGACTTTCGCCCGGTTGCCGTAAAAATGGTTGTTCAGGCCCCACTACGTGGTGTGGTCAGGGCAAGAAAAGATCGAATCCCATGGTCCGCGGCATTTGCGGAACATCGTTCGCATCGTCACGGAAACCGGGTCGCGCATCTACAAAGAACTGACTCCCATGAGGAAGGACCAAGCGGACCTGCATAATGCCGTCGTCTGGATATCGGATTCAAAGACACCCAACGGTATCGCCGAGATTCCCCTCACCGTACTTGCCATCGAAGCGTTCAGGTGTCAGATGACAATTTCGGCTGAAGGGCCGTTTCTGTTTCCGAGCAATCGGAATCCGGCCGGACACCAAACGGCGCTCAAGCCTGTTTGGCAAAAAACTCTTCGACGGGCAAGGGTTCCCTACTTTCGGATCTATGATCTTCGTTCCACTTATGTCACACGGCTGAGTGCCGGCGGCGTAGCTGATGAATGGGTGACCTAGATCCTCCGTCAGCACGACGCCCAAGTCTTCAAGAGGTATTCCCAAATGAAGATGCAGATGAAGCGCGAAGCACTGGCTCAATCGTCGAGCCAACAAAATGGCACCGGTTGCTACTGATGCTCTGATGGCGGCGCCAATGTGCACAGTTATGGTGCAATAACCTCATTTGTGCACAATTCGTGGACAGTCGGACGTGAAAACGATGAGAGGACTAGCAGTAAAGTTGGGAAGTGCTTTAGAATGAATAAAGCAATCACAGTCGGGGCGTAGCGCAGCCTGGTAGCGCGCCTGCCTTGGGCGCAGGAGGCCTCCGGTTCAAATCCGGACGCCCCGACCAATCCCCCCGCAATAAGTTAGCGGCGTTGGATTTCGTTGCACTCGCCCCACTGTAGTGACTATTGTAGGGACTGCCTGACTTCCGGCCGCGCAGAACGGAGATTATCGGTACCGGCTTACAGGAAGAAATCGATTGCTCCCGGATGACGTTAGAGATGCATCGGAGGCGTGCTTGCGGCGAAGAAGACCGCGATGGCAGGATTCTCTGGCGCGATTTCGATACAGCCGTTTTGAAGGAAGACGCTGGCATCCGCGGCGGACGGGGTGTCATGGGATTTGAATCGACTTTCGCTTGTAATCGATAGAATTCACACCAGTTGCCAAAATGAGGCGAAAGCGAATCGGGTCATTCATGGCATCCCGTTGAGGTATGACTGATGCAGCGTAGCACATGTAGCGTCCGCCGCCGGGCGGCTTCGTTCTCACGACCTATGCGGAAGTCATTCCCGTAAAACTCAAGCGCGCCATTACTTCCCGTTTGCCGACCAAACGGGAGTTAGGGATTTCAGTCGAGCGAAATCTAATTTTGGCCAATCTGGCACTACTTCATCGGCGAAAAATCCGTCGGTCGCACGTACGTTCGGTCCACCTTTTCCACCAGCTTTGTGGCTTGCTCGGATTTGATCAGCCCTTGAAACTCTAGGTCGGCCGTCATCGAGTCTTAGTTCATTTTCGCCTCCTCGCGGTCGGAATGAGCCACCAGGAAGATGAATGTGTTGTCCCAATCGGGTGTCCCCTCAGGGGCCCAGTAACCCACGACTTTCAGATCGTGTTTGGTGAGCAGCTTGGAAGTGATGTCGCGAAACTGCGACTCAAGTGCCGGCACTTTGCCCGGTCTGAGCCCCACAAGTTCATGCCTCGCGAAGGGCAAGCATCGGATCTATCTTGGTTGCGCGCCGGGCTGGAACGTAGCTGGCTACAACGGCAACGGCAAACAAAAGCAAAGGCACGATCAGAAACACAGCCGGATCATGCGGGCGCACGCCGTAAAGCAAACTGCCCATCAACGACGCGGTGGATGCGGAAAGGACCGTGCCGACCACAACTCCGAGGCCCGCCAGCACCATACCCTTTTGCAAGAACAGCTTCTGGACGCCGCCTCGCCCGGCTCCCAAGGCCATGCGAATAGCGATCTCGCGCGATCGTTGGCTGACCATATAAGCCAACAAGCCGTAAATTCCGATGGAGGCAAGAAGAAGAGCTAATCCAGCAAATCCGCCCACCAGATCGGCAGAAAAGCGGCGTGAAGCCAGTGACCGATCAAGGATGTCATTCATAGCGACAACATTGAATACGGGTAAGCCGGGATCGATGCTCTGGATTTCATGCCGAATCTGTGGTTCGAGCAGGGTCGCGGGCAGAGACGTCCGCAACACCACGCTCACTTGCTTGCTGGGGTCTTGATAGGTCGAAAGGTAGATGTGGGGAACGCCATCGATGTCGAGACCGTCACTTTTGATGTCCTTAATAATACCCACGACGGTCGTCCATGGCTTGGTAGGGTCTTTTCCGAATCGCACTTGGCGGCCCAGCGGATCGCGATCCGGCCAATACTTACGAGCGGTGCTTTCATCAATGATGGCCACCAGCTGTTTGCCGTCTTCATCGCCCTCGGTGAATGAGCGGCCGCGTAGGAGCGTCGCCTGCAACACCTTAAAATAATCGGGGCTGATCCGAATTCTTTCGGCGCGCAGATCCTGCGAGGACTCGACCGGTCTATCTTCAATCGCTAAGCCTTCAATCGCTAAGCCATCGACCGCGTTGGGGTTGCTATTGGTGGTCGGTAGAGATGATGTGATTGCGGCGAGCTCTACTCCCGGAATTGCCTTCATGCGCCGCAGCAACTCACGATCAAAGGTGGCCGTACCAGGAATACCGAGATACGGATCCATCTTCGGATTGTTGGGAACTCCTAGCCACGTGTTTGCCGTGACAACTTGAGTTGGATTAAAGCCTGGATTTTCCTGCAACAGATCCCGCAGCGTACGCAGCAGCAAGCCGGCTCCCACCATCAGTATGACGGCAAATGCCAGTTCCGAGACGATTAGAACATCCCGCAATCGGCCGGTCGTAGTGCCGTAGCCGGAACCGCGACCGCCTTCCCGAATGGCCGAGGAGAGAGCGCCTTTTGCCGAATGAAGCGCTGGAGCAAGTCCAAACGCTAAGCCGGTAAGAATGGAAATCAGCAGAGCGAAGGCCAGCACCACCCAGTCGATTCGTACTTCGTTGAACCGGGGAACGTTCGATGGCACAAAGCGCAGGATGAAGCCTAAAGTACCAACCGCGGTTGCAATTCCCGCAGCACCGCCGATGAGCGACAGCAGCATGGACTCGGTCAGCATCTGGCGCACCATGCGGCCGCGGCTCGCCCCCAGCGCTAACCGCACCGCCATCTCTTGTTGTCGCCCCGAAGCGCGCGCCAAGAGGAGATTGGCAATGTTCAACGATACGATGAAAACGATCAGGATTACCGCGCCCAGTAACACCAGCAGCATGGGCCGGACATTGCCCACCAAAGTTTCTTGCAGTGGTTGAATCTCAATTGTCCATCGCGCCTGCGGCGGGTAATCGGTGGAAAAGTCGTGGCGTAATTGGGCAGCCATGGCAGTGAGCCGCGCCTGAGCTTGCTCCCGTGTCACGCCAGGCTTAAGTCGTCCGATTCCATTTATTAAAACCCGGTTACCACGTATTGGCGGGGGAAAGGGATCTGCGCTGAATCCGCCGGCGCCAAACACTTCCGCGTCGCCGGAAGTCGCCGGTCCAGGATGGCGAAATCCCCGTGGCAGAACCCCAATAATTGTAAAAGGATCATTGTCGATCCGGATGGTACGGCCGAGAACATTCGGGTCGGCGCCATAGGCACGGCGCCACAGGCCATCGCTGATCACGGCCACGGGAGCGAAACCGAGCGCGAAGTCCTGCGGACCAAACAACCGTCCCATTTGCGGGATCACACCCAGCATGGAAAAGTAGCTAAAACTGGTATTGACCCCCTCGACGCGCTCGGGCTGTTTGGCGCCGGTCAAATTCTCGCTACCCTCAAAGATCGGGGTCACATCTTCAAATACACCCGCTCGCGTCTGCAGGTCATCCAGTTCGGGCTTGGAAAACATAACGTCCCGCAATCCTACGCCGGGCTCGTTAAAGAAGATTCTTACCAAACGGTCTGGTTCGGGAAACGGAAGAGGGCGCAGCAAAACTGCCGTCACGATGCTGAAAATCGCGGTGTTGGCGCCGATGCCGAAGGCGAGCGTGATAATGGCGACAGCGCTGAAACCGGGCGATTTGCGCAACACACGCAAACTGAAGCGCAAATCCTGTACGAAGTCCTGAATCCAATTTACGCGGCGTGCGTCGCGGCATTTCTCTTTGGTCTGCTCGATTCCGCCCAAGTCGAGCCGCGCGCGACGGTGTGCCTCTTCCTGCATCATCCCTTGCGCGACGTATCCCTGGGTCTTTCGTTCGAGGTGGTCGCGCAGTTCGTCGTCCAATTCCTGATCCGCTTGCGAGCGACGAAACAAGGACCGCAGCCGCAGTGGAATCGCGAACAGCCAATGCTCAGGTCGCATACTTCAACCTCCGTTCCGGGCCAAGCGACGCTCACGCCTCTTTAAGTTTAATAACTCGCGAAATGGCGCTCGAAAGCCTGCCCCAGTTATCTGCTTCTTTTTCGAGCTTTCGCCGGCCAAGCCGCGTGAGCGAATAATATTTCGCCCGCCGTCCATACTCGGATGTTTTCCATTCGGCTGTTATCCAGCCCCCCTGCTCCAGCTTGTGCAGCGCCGGATATAGCGAGCCGTCACTGACTTGCAACACGTCGCCTGACACTTGTTTCAGCCGCTGGCTAACCGCGAATCCGTTCATCGGCTCTAGATCCAGAATTTTCAGCAGCAGCATGTCCAACGTGCCCTGCACGAGATCGGAAGGTTTGCTCAATGCCTATGTCCTCGGTAACCGAGACTAGCACCTCTGCCCTCGGTGAGCAAGGGGAGACGCTTTTCGGGGCGCGAGAGTGCCGGTTTGCCTTCCATCCAACCCCGGCAGACCCGATTCGCATTGTTACCTCCGGGTTTCCGACAATCCGGAAATAATCCGGATGGGCACCGAGCGGATCGGTACTGGGAAGAGGCTTGCAGGAAGTGATTTTCGCGCTTGGCATCGACTCTGGATGCGTGGGCTCTCTCTGGGGCGCGGGCCGCAGGCCTTGGCTATCGCACTTTTTGGTACACCAACTCCTCGAAGTCGCGCAGCGTTCGGATGGCACCCTCATCGTAAAACGGCAGCACCTGCATCATCATAACGACGCCGATATGCCGCTCGGGATCGATCCAGAACTCGGTGTTGTAAATACCAGCCCAGCTCATGCTGCCCACGCTGCGGAACTTTGCATACTTCGGGTCGCTGGACGCGATCTGAAAACCGAGGCCGAACTTATCGTGGCCGGCGCCCAGCGGAAACGGTTTGCTGAGCGATTGGTCGGCGGCCTGCTGCAACTCCACGAAGATCGGCCCGATGTTGTTGTCGCCCATCATCTTTACAGAGTTCTCGCTCAGAATTTTCGCGGGCCCCAGGTGCCCGCCGTTGAGCAGCATCTGCATGAACTTGCCGTAATCCTGGGCGGTCGAGTACAGGCAGCAATCGCCTCGGAACGGGGCCGTGGGAGTCGACGGCATCGGTTCCTGCGGCTGTTCTTGCAACACACCGTTTATACGGCTGTGTTCCGTCGCCACGCGTGACTGTTTGGCGAGCGGCACGGCGTAGGACGTATCCACCATGCCCAGCGGTACGAAGATGTGCTGTTGGAAGTATGCTTCGAGTGACTCGTCGGAGATTTTCTCGACGATCATGCCGAGTACCGCAGTGCTGGGTCCGTAGTTCCATTTGTCGCCAGGATCGTTCAAGAGTGGCAGCTCCCACTCGTGCTTTTTCGTCGCCTCCTTCAGCCGGTACACGATCGGGTTAAAAGACCCGTAGGCGATGCCCGAGGTATGCGTCAGCAAATGGCGGATCGTCATCGGTCGCTTGGTCGGTCGCGTTTCGTAGGTTGCGTCCTTCTCATTGAACTTCGTAATGACCTGCAGGTTGTCAAAGCCCGTCAGGTAATTCGACACCGGATCGTCGAGTTTGAGCTTGCCCTGTTCGAACAGCATCATGATGGCCACTGAAGTCACCGGCTTGGTCATGGAGGCAATCGAAAAAATGGCATTCACGGGCATCGCTATATCGTGCGCAACGTCGAGCTTACCGGCTGCGCCTTCGTAGAGCACGCCCTCGCGGCCGACGATGAGGGCGACCACGCCCGGCACGTCGCCGCGACTGACAGCACTGCTAATTTGGCGCGATAGCGCGGCCTTGTTCGAGTCTGAGAATCTCTTTACCTCTGTCGGTTCGGCCTGGCGAGAGCGCTGTGAGTTTGTCTGGGCGAGCCCCGAGCAAACCAGCGATCCGGTGAGGGCCATGAACGCGGCCAAACGAATGGCGGTCTTGTGCATTCTCACAATTTCCTACCCGAGTTTCTCGCTTGGTTGGAGAGGCATGTGATTGAACGAGCGAAGTATAAACCTATGAGGGACGAGGACAGGTCCTGAATTACGGGCTAACCGGAAGTTATTCCAGGCCAGGAATCCGGTTGTAAGAAGTTTGGAGATCTAATTGGCGAATCTCGAGGACTCGAGCGATTGCGGCGCAAAGCTAACTCCAATCTGAGGAAACGATCGATTCGTGCACAATCGCTGCACAGTGGATCTCAGTAGAAATCTCCGAGACTGAACCCCTCGCTGAGACAAAGGTGTGCATCACACCCTGCTTCAGAGCGGGATTGCTGTCCCCATGTCATGTCCTATCCGCCAAAGAACGTCACTACCGCCGCTGGCATTCCACGCCGACGCGCCACTTTACATCCCAGGTGCCAAGACTAGGATTCCAGCAGAGCTCGTAGCTTGTGAGCATATCTGCGACTCGACGTGACCACCGTTCCTTCCGCCAGTATGATGTCATATACCCCATCGAACATCGGACGAATCTCGCTAATGCGGGCACTGTTCACGATGGCCGACTTCCGCACTCGGATGAAGTGGTGTGGCGCCAGCTTCTCTTCCAGGTGTGCCAGGGTTTCCCGCAACAGGTGACCGTCGCTGGCGGTGTGTATGCGGGCATAGTTTCCCGTGGCTTCGATCCACAAAACGTGGGAAACGGGAACAAAGAAAATCCGCTTCTTGTCCTTTACCACAAAGCGTTCCAACGGGCGGAGACTACGGAGGGATTGGAGCAGTGGTTCGAGACCCCGATTTGCTTTCCTGGACTGTTCGAGGAGCTGGCGCGCGTGAACCAGGGCCTTGGCAAATCGCTCCTTATCATACGGTTTCAAGAGATAGTCGACAGCGTGCACTTCGAATGCACGAATGGCGTGCGCATCGTGAGCCGTGACGAAGATATATACGGGAGCGGGGCCGGTCGATGGCTCCACATTTTCGATGACTCCAAAACCATTCAGATCAGGCATCAGCACATCGAGAAAAACGATGTCGGGATGAAGTTCATTGATCTGCTCCACCGCACTTATTCCGTTCGCCGCCTCGCCTACAACTTCAATGCCGTTGTGTTCGGCCAGATAGCGACGGATACCGCGGCGGGCGATCGGTTCGTCATCGACGATGAGGACTCGTGTCTTCATGCGAACTCCTCAGTGGAATGGTGATGATGGCCTCACAGCCTCGACCGTTGCCCCCGGTAAGTTCCAGCGACGACTCGTCCCCGTAGAGCTGTTTCAAGCGTGACTGGACGTTGGTGAGTCCGACGCCGAATCGCAGGCGCGATCCCGGTGCCGGACCCGGGCCATCATCGCGGACGCAGAGCCAAACTCTGCCGTTGTGGCGTTTGGCAGCGATCTCTAGCCGGCCTGCGGCGGAATCGACGCTGATGCCGTGCTTGATGGCATTCTCAACCAGTGGCTGAAGCGCCAGGCTCGGTACATAGACTGCGAGAAGGTCAGATGGCACGTCCATGTGAACTTTCAAGCGATCATGAAAGCGTGTCTGTTCGATCTCCAGATACTTGCCGACGAACTCGAGCTCGCTCTGCAAGGTGATCTCGTTCTCCCGCCGTTCGAGGGCCATGCGCAGCAAGTCGCCGAGGCAGACTAGCAGATGGCTCGCAGCATCGACGTCTTCCTGCATCAGGATTCCAATGGTGTGAAGACTGTTGAACAAAAAGTGCGGATGTAACTGGCTCTTAAGGTTCTCAAGTTCGGCATGGGAGAGCTGCGTCTCCAGTTGCGCCGCTATAGTCTGGCGCTCCATAGCGGCCTGGTAAAAGTGGATCGACTGGTACAATCCCACAACTAACCAGTACGTAAGCATGCCAGTGAAGCTCATAGATAGAAAACTGACTGCGAACGGCGGGAGAAGGCGCAGCGCGCCAGAATCAGTTATGCGAAAAACCGGCCGCAGAAGTCCACGGCTCAGAAAGTATTCGGTGACAGATGCCAGGGGAGCCATCATGAGCGACGTGATTGTGTGGATCGCTATATGAGGTACAAACCTCGGCCCCGTCAACGAGAACCGTTTGGCCAGACCAATCACAAGCGGTGTGTACGCCGCCCATACGTACCAGTAGACGAGTTCGAGCGCACCCACGGTCACCCAGCTGACGTGGATACCCTGTACCTTCACCAGCACGATCCTGCGCACGGCAAACAACAATCCTACAATCGTCCACGCACACAGGATCAAAATCCATCTCGTCCGTCCCATATCTGGTGTGGCCCGCGGCAATGGGTGTGTCGACCCTCCGGCACGGATTATAGCTGAACCTTCGAAGGAGACATCACTGAGGACAGGGCCGTCGAGAGCGCCAAGTTCTCTCGGCAAAGCAATTTCACCGGTCCACCGGTCCAGGTTTGCGAACCGGCAATCCGGCAGTTGCTGGCAAACGCGCCAACCCCACTCCATCATAGTTGTAGAAGGGCCTTTGTCCAGTTTGATTGGGGAGAGAGGTAAGGAGCTCAAGACTCCACCTGCTGCCATCCCAATGTAACGAAGCGTTTGAAACCGAAGGTACAAAGTCTTTGGCCGCCAACCGCCCCGAGGTTTGTGCTTGATACCGCTGCCACACTTTGAATTCCGGTTTTGCCCTGTGAACGGATCGGTGGCAACAGTGTTTGACGGCCAACTCTGACCGCTTGTCTCATTTCGGACGCCGCATGTCACTTTTCCTGCAAACACTGGTTCTTCGGGGCATATTGTTCCGTGAGCAGGAGCATCGCCAAGAACGTATTGGCGTTGGGATGACGCTGTGGCCGGCAGGCCTACAAGAGGAGAAGACAAAATGAAGAGAACTATCGTGATCCCTGCGTTGCTTTTACTCGCCGCGTCGGCGACAGCACAAACAACGTTCGCACAAACGAAGGACCCGGTCGGCGCCGCCCTAAGAAACATCCTACCCGGCCGGCAAAAAAACACCGTCGCGGCCGTTGAAGCCATGCCTGCAGACAAATTCAACTACAAACCCAGCGCCGACCAGATGACATTCGGCCATCTCGTCACCCACATGGTCGAAACGAATAACCTGCTATGCAGCAAGGCCGCCGCCGTCCCGGCTACCAATGTCAAGCAGGTGAAAGACACGGACTCGAAAGACAATCTGGTCGCCGCGCTCCAGGCCTCCTTCGATTTCTGCTCCGACGCGTTGGCGAAAATGGACGACTCAAAACTAGCCGAGACCACGGAGGGATTCGGCGGAAAACAAGTGACGCGTGCCTGGCTCAGCCTGGTCCTAGCCGGTGCTTGGGCCGACCACTACGCCGAAGCCGCAATGTATCTACGCCTGAACGATGTGTTGCCGCCGACCGCCAAGAAGTAAGAGCGGGAAGCATGTGTGCTCAGATTGTGTGAGGAAGGTCGCCATCGCCCATCCAAACTACTCAAAACCACCTGTTTGAACCAGGCCACGGCTATCCCGGGTGGCCACGTTGGATGCAGGCCCGTTTACAACGGAGACCCGTACGAGTGACCAATCTGAGAACTTGATTCATTGGGGGGAATCATGGAAATATTATTCAATGAGGTTCGGTACGCCTTCCGCATCATGCGGAAGAGTCCGGGCTTCACTCTCATAATCATTCTCACGCTGGCATTGGGAATTGGGGCGAACACATCGATTTTCAGCATCGTAAACGCCGTGCTATTGCGTTCCCTGCCGTACTACGACCCCGGTCGTTTAGTGAAGATCACTTTCAACAATCCTGGAATAGATTTGCATGACGTTCGCTTCTCAGTTCCTGAGTTGGAAGATTTGAAGTCCAGAGCGGATATCTTCAATGAAGTGAGCGTCGTCTTCGCTGGTAGTACCAACTTGACCGGCGGCACACGGCCGGAGCGTCTTGAATTGCTCGAGGTGAGCCCCAACTATTTTTCCATGCTTGGCACAACACCAGAAATCGGGCGGTTATTTGGTCCGCAGGATTTTGCGCTTGGTTTTGCGGAAGCAACTGTGATTAGCGATGGCTTATGGCGCCGCTCTTACGGCGCCGACCCGAATATTCTCGGAAAGCGTTTGAGGATGGACAACGATCCGTACACGATTGTGGGAGTGGTTCCTGCCGGATTTCGCCACCCCGGAAAGACGATCGCGAGGGATGTGGAAGTGTGGGTCACCTGCGGGTTCAGCGGGGATCCCTATCCGAAACCCGCGCGAAACTTGCGGGGGCTACCAGGTGCAATCGGACGCCTGAAACCGGGAATCAGCGTTGCGCAGGCTCAGTCGAGGCTAACCGCAATGGCCAGCGAACTCCGAACTGACTTCCCGAATGATTATCCTCCTGAGGCCAAATGGTCCATCGAGATCCAACCTTTGCAGGACGCACTCGTAGGCAATGTGCGTCCCCAACTGCTGGTATTAATGGCCGCGGTCGTTCTGGTCGTGCTAATTGCGTCCGTGAATATCGCCAACCTTCTCCTGGCTCGCGCTTCAGGAAGACAGAGAGAAATGGCACTTCGCATGGCGCTTGGGGCTGGCCGTTTTCGCATGGTGCGCCAGATGCTGACGGAGGCTCTCGTGCTCTCCTTTATCTCGGGTGTAGCAGGCGTGCTCGCAGCGAAATTGACATTGAGTTTCATCATTCGCTTTGTTCCCGCTTCAGTTCCCCGGCTTGCTGAAGTGGGTGTTGACCGGACGGTGCTGCTTTTTGCTCTTCTGATTTCCATCTTCACCGGAATCATATTTGGGCTCGCTCCAGCTTTTCAGGCAATGAAAGCCGATATGACTGCCGCAATTCGGGAAGGTGCTCAAGGCTCCGGTTACAGCGCTAAGACATTCCGGTTGAGGAGCCTGCTGATTGTGTCTGAATTGGCGCTTGCTGTTGTGTTGATGGTTGGAGCCGGCTTGCTCCTGCGGACCTTCTGGGGATTGCTTCAGGAGAATCCGGGTTTTAATCCTTCGAGAGTAGTTACTGCAAGCTTCTACCTACCGGTACCGAACGATCCCAAGATGGATGTGTATGCAGACTTCTCAAAAAGGACATCTTTTTTCCGAGACGTCATTCGGCGTGTGGCCACGATTCCAGGAATCGATCGGGCCGCCATGACCTCGGACTTGCCAGGCGCACGTCCAACAATAACCGCCGCACTGGTGATTGAGGACCGCGCGGCCGATTCATCGCAGGGGTTAACAGCGGAAGTAATTCGAGTGAGCCCCGATTATTTCATGCTGATGCAATCCCCATTGATTCGTGGGCGCTTTTTCCTTGAAAGCGATGAAAGTGGAAAGCAGGAGGTAGCCATTATTGATGAGACTACGGCGCGACGCTATTGGTCGGGCATTGATCCTGTCGGCAGGCGCTTGCGGTTGGGGGAAAATCCCAGCCTTCCTTGGGTAACCGTGGTCGGAATCGTCAAGGATATGAAGCAAGACGGACTCGACACAGATGGTGTTCCCCACATTTTCAGACCAATCTATCAACAATCGGGGCCGAGGAGTCGGGACATGAGCGTGGTGGCGAGGACGCCTCTGCCCGCGTCACTCCTCGAATCGCAGATTCGGAGTGGGGTACAGGCGGTCGATCCCGGTCTGCCAGTATTCAATGTCCGGTCAATGACCGATGTGATGGATGTTTCTATTGCTCCGCGCCGATTCTCGGCGGAATTGGTTGGAGTGTTCGCGGCCGTCGCGATGCTTTTATCCTCCATTGGCATCTATGGATTGCTGGCTTACGTGGTTGGCCAGAGGTCTCGTGAGATTGGAATCCGAGTCGCCTTGGGAGCCCAGCGGCCTGATATTCTCAAACTCATTCTCGGCAAAGGGCTATTGCTCGCCGGTACTGGAATTGCGATTGGATTGATCCTTTCTGCAATCTCAGCACCGATGATTGCAGGTCTTCTGTATGGCGTTCATCCGATTGATGTGTTCGTCTTCGTCACAGTCCCGCTGATTTTGTTGGTTGTCGCCTTTCTGGCGACTTACATTCCCGCTCGTCGCGCGACGATGGTGGATCCAATCATTGCCTTACATGAAAACTAGAACTGCGAGGCTAGAAACGTAACCGACTGCCAAGGAGATGTCCGTTTACGAAAGGCTAGAGGCTCTCAACATCGCACTTCCAAAACTCACGCCGCCGCTTCGCCCTGCTCGCCCAGGACGGCGTCACTCCCGCTTTTGCCGAAAAATCCATCACCGCTTCCACCCTCGAGGCAAAGTCCGCCACTAATCCCGTCTGATCGTTCGTGCACCCGAGCCAAAAGGAAGAGCGAAACGCAGAGGCGCATAGGACGCGGAGAAGAGTAAAGAAGGAGGCGGCTCTTCTAGAAGCGCTCGAATGCTCAATGAAACGACAATCAAGTCGAGCACAGCGCCGTGAAAATCAATCCACAGCGGCGCGGGAGCGGACTTCTTCGGAGGTTAGGCCATAGAGTGGCGGGGTGGCGACGCCGAGCAATGACAAGTAAATGTAAACTTGCCCGCGATGATGTATCTCGTGTTCGACCATCAAGCGCAGCCACTTCCACGTAGTGATGGGGGCATCATCGGGTGTTTTGCATTTCTTCTGTAGATCTTCATCGGTGAGTCGTCCGAACATTTCCATTGATTCCGCGTGCAAGCGTTCGACAAACGCCATCACATTGTCGTAACCGTCCGCCAGCTCTTTTCCGTGCGTCGTGTAACGAGCCGGACGCCCTTGCACGTTTTCCGCCCACATATATCGTTCCGCTACCGCCAGATGCCGCAACAGATCGCCCAAAGTAAACTTGGCCGGTGCGTAGGCCCAATCGATCTGGTCCGGCGGAATACAACGCGCCACGCGCATAGTGCGCTCCCGCACGTTGCCAAAATAATGAAGGAATGGGCCGATCGTCCGTATTTCCATGATCCTCCCGTCAAACCGAACAGCTCAGGTAACCACTCTGTTTCTTCTTCGTGTGCATTTCACAGTTCGCATTCACTTTCCGATACAAATGTCTCCACAACCATCTCGATCTCAATGCAGCAACCAAACGGAATCTGCGACACGCCCAAGGCGCTGCGCGCATGGGCTCCTCGCTCTTCAAAGACTTCGATGAACAATTCGGAAGCGCCATTGGCGACCATGTGGACCTCCGTAAAATGCGGCCCACTGTTGACGAAGACCAAAAGTTTCACAATCCGTCGAAGGTCATTCAGATCGCCGATGGCGGCCTGAAGAGTGGCAAGTAATTCGATGGCGACGCTGCGCGCCGCTTGTTTCCCCTCAGCGGTGGTAATCTCCTCGCCTAGCTTGCCGCACCAAAGCTTTCCATTCTTCTTTGCGACCCGCCCCGACAAATGAATCAGGTTGCCGGTCCGGACAAACGGAACAAAAGCAGCAACGTAGCCATCCACGACAGGGGGTGGAACGTCAGGCAAAGTAATCTGCAGATTCTTCAATCGTTCATAGACCGACGTCATTTAATTCGCTCCCGGGATCGTCCCCTAGTTGCGCGACATCTTGAGTCTTGTTGGTGCGATTCGAGATCACCTCAGGGGGTCATCCTTCACCGGTGAACAAAATTCCGCGTCATCATGCAACACGTTGATCAGGCGGTCGATGTCGCGCTCTGAATTGAACAAATGGGGCGAGACGCGAATCCTCCCCTCGCGCATGCTCACGACAACATTTTCCTTTCGCAACTTCTGATAAAGCTCGGCCGTTTTTTCCGGGGTCCGCGCGGTGAAGCAGCCGTACGGCCCGCGCTGTGCGGGGTCCAGCGGACTCGCCGGAACGCAGTCTTTGGGGAGGCGTTCAAACAAGAACGCGATCAATTTCCGGTTATGTTCGAGCACGAACTCAGGCCCGACACGCAACACAAAATCCACCGAGGCGTCCATGGCCGTCAGGTTGAAATTGAAATAAGTGGACGCTTCCGCCGCGTCCCAACGCCTCGCACTGCGGGATGGTTTAGGATCGACAAAATTCAACGTCGAAAAAGTGTCTGCGATTTGGCCCATCCAATAAAACGGTCCCGGGCGCAGAGTGTCCAGATGTTCGCTCTTCGCCCAAAAAAATCCAGTGCCGTACGGACTCAGCAGCCACTTGTACGCGGCGCACACCAAGAAATCGGCGCCAAGTCCGTTTACATCCATCGGCACCGCCCCGCAAGACTGACTCACATCAAGCACAAGCAGCGCTCCCTGCGCGTGACAGGCCGCAGCCACGCGAGGCGCATCTAACAGCGAGCCGTCGTCAAAGCGCACATGACTTACGGAGATGACGCGCGTTCTCGGCGTCATTGCGGCAATCAGGTCGTCCGCCGTAATAAAGCGGTCTCGCGGCGCTACGATTTTCAGATTCACGCCCTCGCGTTCTTCCATTGGCTTCCAGGTGGCGTATTGCAGTGGGAACTCTCCCTTGGCGGTGATGATCTCGTCGCCCGGCTTCCACGTCAGGCCATGTGCCACGGCCGCGACACCAGTGCTTGCGCCGGTGGTCAGTGCGATTTCTTCGGGTTTCACCCCAATCATTTTCGATAGGGAAGCCCGAATTCGGTTGGGCGCCTCGAACCAAACGGAGTCGTTTATGTGATGGGGAAACCGCTTCGCTTCGAGCGAGACTTGCACCGCGCGGAGAGAAACACGGGGCATCGCTGCGTGTGCTGCAGTGTTCAAATAGGTTGCGTCTGCAATCTCGAACCACTGCTTCGGCCAGTCGGCTGCAGTTTGAATTGTGGCCATGAGGTCTCCTTCTCGGCATCAGCTTTACAATCCGGCAAATCTAGAAATTCAGGATGCGAATGCTACCCATCACGCAGGGCGACGAGCGGGTCCACTTGCGTGGCGCGGCGCGCTGGAACGAAACACGCTAGCAACGCAACGGCGGCGAGTAGCGCAGGGAGCGCCGCGAACGTGAGCGGATCATTGGGCGAGACAGCATAAAGCATAGAGCGGAGGAAGCGCGTGAGGATCAACGCTCCGACGAGGCCCGAGCCGAGGCCGACAGCGACGAGCGTCATTCCTTCACTTAGAGCCATGCGAAGGATGTCGCGGGGCTGGGCGCCGAGAGCCATGCGGATGCCAATTTCGTGCCTCCGCTGACTGAAGGTGTAAGCCATGACGCCGTAGATTCCGATTGCGGCGAGCAGAAGGGCGACGCCCGCGAAGAAGCCCAGGATTTGGAGTGCGAAACGGCGTTCCGCCATGGATCTTGCTATCACGTCTTCCATTGTACGCACCGCATAAACCGGCACGTTCGGGTCAACGGCCTGTACTTCAGGCCGAATCGCGTCACCGAGAGTGCCCGGATCGCCGGCTGTGCGAAGGTAGATGACCGAATTGTAGGAGGGGGCTTGGAAGTCAGAGAGATAAATATGTGGCGCCTCCTGGAGCTCGAGCGAATCGGTCTTCACGTCACCCACGACGCCGATGATATTCAACCAAGGATTGGTGGACTGGATGGGACCGGACTTAACGCGTTTTCCAATCGGATTTTCATTCGGCCAATACTGGCGAGCGAGGGTCTGGTCCACGATCGCAACGGGGAGGGCTTTGTCGTCATCGGAATCAGTGAAGTTTCTTCCCGATAGGATGGGGATCTCAAGGACGCGGAAGTGCCCCGGGCTGACAGCGGCAAGTTCCGCCACTGGTGAATGTTCGGAATCTGCGGGACGGCCTTCAATCGTGAAGCTGATTTGGTTGCGGGAGCGCGCGAGCGGCAGGCTGCCTCCACCGCCGATGGAGGCCTCCTCGACGCCCGGGAGAGCGGAGACGCGCCGGAGAACCTCGCGCATGAAGGCAGCGCGCTTCGGGACGGTCAAATAGCGATTTTGACTGGGATCATTCGGGAACGACAGCCAGATCTGTGCGGTGACTACATTGTGAGAGTTGAAGCCGGAACGGACTTGGAGGATTTGCCAGAAGCTGCGGAGGAAGAGGCCGGCCCCGACCAAAAGGATCAGGGAAAGGGCGACTTCCGACGCGACCAGCGCGCTCGAGACGCGCGTCTGGCGCTTGCTCGAGCCCGAGCCGCGGCTGCCTTCTCTGAGGCTTGCGATTTGATTGGGGCTGGCGCCTTGCAGGGCGGGCGCGAGACCGAAAATAATTCCGGTCAAAATCGAAACCAAGAACGCGAAGAAGAGGACGCCTGCGCCGATCGTGACTTCATTCAGCCGCGGAAGATCGGGGGGAGCGAATTTCAACAGAGCGCTTTTCAACCACACGACGGTAAGCAGGGCAACGCAGCCGGAAACGAAAGCGAGGAGGACGCTTTCCGTGAGCAACTGGGCGATTAGGCGAACGCGCCCAGCACCGAGAGCCAGGCGCATCGCAATTTCACGCTGGCGACCAGAGCCGCGGGCTAAGAGAAGATTCGCGAGGTTGACGCAGGCAATCAGCAGCACGAAACCGACTGCTGCGAAGAGAACGAAAAGCTCGGAACGGGCGTTGCCGGTAAGATCTTGCTGCACAGAGACGAGGCGCGGAGCCCAACCTACGGTCGGGGGATAGTCGGTGGGGTAATCCCGCGCCAGGCCAGCGTCGAACGTTTCGAGGCGAGCTTGCGCTTCGGCAAGGCTCAAGCCGGGCTTGAGACGCGCGATGGCGCCTGGAAGCATGCGGGCGGAACGGAGCGGTGGCACAGGAAATGGCGGCGCGTTATAGCCGGCAGCGACGTATACATCCTCTACGGTTTCTATAGTCTTTCCTGGGTGGCGGAATCCGGCGGGCATGACGCCGAAGATCTGGTAAAGATCGCCATCAAGTCGAAGGCTCTTGCCGATGACGTTCGGATTGGCACCATACTGACGGCGCCAGAAGCCGTCGCTTAAGACGACAGCATTGATGAAGCCAGGGACTTCATCCTTCTGTGTGAAGACGTGGCCGATTTGAGGCCGCACCCCTAGCATGGTGAAATAGTTCCCGCTGGTAGCCAGAGCTTCGATGCGCTGCGGGAGATCAACCCCAGTGAGGGTTGCGGGAGTTGACCAGACGACGCTTATGTCTTGAAAGATGCCGGCACGATCGCGATAGTCCCAAAATTGCGGGACTGACATGCCGACGTCCTGGGTGTTCGACGAGCGCAGATCGTCAAACACGCGCACGAGCTGGCCTGGTTGTGAGAAGGGGAGCGGGCGGAGCAATACGCCATCAACAATGCTGAAGGCGGCAATATTTGCGCCGATGCCCAATGCTAGGGTCAGAATCGCGACGAGGGTGAAGCCAGGTGTCTTAAGCAAATTGCGGGCGGCGTAGCGCACATCTTGAAGGAACGAATCCATATGTCCTCACTTAATCACCCTGACCCAAACCAGTAAGTAGAGAGAGCAAGTCGGCTTCCGAACTGCGTGCCAATTAACAGATTTTTTTCTAAGGACTTACAGCGAGATGAGGGGGGCACCACAGGCAAGTATGTCCGATGGTGGGACTGAGGCGTCCTCGATTGGGACACTCTACACATCGTCACTTAGCAAACTGTATAGGTCAATACTGCGTCCCAATTAACAGATTTTTTTGGGATCTACAGCGAGACAAGGGGGCACCACGGGCAAGCATGTCCGGCGGTGGGACTGAGGCGTGCTCGATTAGGACACTCTAGCATACATCGTCACTTAGCAAACTGTCTAGATTAATAGATAGCCGCCGAGATTAACGCCTGGGGATGCCTAGTGAGCCCGCCTCCGAGCGATTTCCGGTCCGGAATCTCCACCCTACTGCTGCGGGGCCTGACCGATTGCACTGGCCTGACCTTCGATCGCTGCTCGTGTCTCAGGTTGATGCAGCAGATTCTATGGTCTGGTGTAAGGCGCGCCACGTCGGAGTGTTCTTCGAGGCGAAGTCTTGAGCGCCCTCACGTTGACTCAAGTGTGTGATTCTTTCTCCGTTACTCGGTGACCCGGTCGCCGTAACTTAACGGCTGCGAGATCACCAGGAAGCGGACAGGTTCTTCGGAGTGATTCCGAAATTGGTGACGCGTACGCGGTGGAATAGCAACGCCCTGTCCGGCCAACAAAAGAATCCGCTCACTATTGGTTTCCATCACGGCTTGGCCGGACAAAATGAAGAAAAACTGCTGGGCGTTCGTGTGGAAGTGAACGCACCTCGGAGGCGCCGGGCGGCATGCGCTCCTCAATCACGCTCAGGTTCGACTCCTGCAATAAATGCCATCCATTACCGTAGTCTCCCCAAACGTATTGCGGAGGCATTTTGCCGGCTGATGGGCACTGGCAGCTGGCAGCACGCTTTCTTGTTCGGCTCCTACACTTTCGCTAGAATGGTTTTCTTGATTTGCCTGATTCTGGCCTCGTCGCGCTTGTAGAAGATCCACTTCTTGATTCGCTTGGGGCGGGTCAGCCCGGCCTGGCACAGAATCTTCATGTGTTCGCTCGCGGTCGGCTGACTAACACGAAGCTTGCGCGCAATTAGGCAGCCGCAAACCCCATCCTTCACCAAGTCGCCGTCGACCTGCGGTGGGAAATGCTTGGTCGGGTTCTTAAGCCATTCGAGAATCTGCAGTCTGCGCTCGTTCGCAAGAGCCCGTATTGCGAGAGTCGATATCATATATACGATTAGGAACCTCCCTAATTATACTAACACCGATATGAGAGCTTCGAACTGGCCGACTGCGCACTCGCGCAACGTCCGACCGCGTAGGTGATGCCCCAATTGTCGGACCACTTAGAATCGCATCATAGCTTCCGTCAGCGGCGTCACATATCCGCCGACATCAATACCAACCTTTCCGTTTTCACCCTGAATGCAAACATGCAGTATGCTTCGCCGGCCCATCTGAGTACCTTGCTCGCTCATAAGGCGTCTCCCCGCAGTGCCGGATGTCAGACAATTCCGCATCATGAAAGAAGCCAGTGGCCCCGTGGAGCTTCCCGTTGCTGGATCTTCCGATATTCCGTAGAGGGGAGCAAACATCCTCGAGTATGCCCCTTCTAAGGTTGGAGTAAACACAAAAACGCATAAGGGCTCGGAATCTGGTCCGATGAGCATTTTTAGCCGCCTAGCATCCAGAAGCGCACGGTCGACGATCTCCTTATTCTTTACGGCCACAAAGATTGTCGGATTGCCTGCACTGACCAACTGAGGAGCCACATCGAGGAGATCATTCACGTTGAGAGTTAGCATGTCTGCGCAACCTGACGGCTCGTACGTTTTGCCATATTCGATCGGTGGAGTACGCAGCCAGATGAGGGGCCGCGGTCCCAGCTCAACTCGAATCGGTATAGGACCTACTTTCTCCTCCAAGGCAAAATGGTCCACATGGCGGGAGACCATTCCTTCCGCCAGTAACACGAAGCTCGTACCTATCGTCGGGTGTCCGGCAAAGATCAGCTCTTTGGCCGGGGTGAAGATTCTGACATTCGCCACGCAGTCCGATCGCGTTGCTGAAAATACAAAAGTGGTTTCAGACAGATTGAGCTCCCTTGCAATTCTTTGCATCGTGTCGTCGTCTAGGCCGGATGCATCTGCGAAAACCGCCAAGGAGTTCCCCTCGAAAGGCTGGTTGGTAAAAACGTCCACTACACAATACCGATACGATCGCTGTGTTTTCATTCTTTGGCCCTCGTTTTCTTTCGAACTTTACAATCGAGCGAATCCGTGTCATATTATATCGTCTGTTAGCTAACTGTCAATGTGATGGAGGAAAAGCCGTGTCGGTATACGAAAGGCTCGACGCCCTCCACATTACGCTTCCTGAACTGACGCCGCCGGTGGCAGCTTTTGTACCTTTTCTACGCAGCGGCAATTTGCTCTTCTTGGCTGGCCATATCGCCAAGATGAACGGCAAACCTTGGGTGGGCCAGCTTGGAGCGAACCTCACAACCGCGCAGGGTAAAGAGGTCGCTCGTGCCGTGGCCATCGATTTAATGGGCACACTTCATGCCGCCGTGGGTGACCTAAACCAAATCAAGCGCATCGTGAAGCTGACGGTGCTCGTGAACAGCACTCCAGCATTCACCGAACAACATCTGGTGGCCAATGGGGCTTCGGAGCTTTTCGGAGAGGTCTTTGGAGATATAGGGAAGCACGTTCGCAGCGCCTTCGGGGTTGCTCAAGTGCCGTTTGGATCCTGCGTGGAAATAGAATTGGTCGCAGAGGTTCACAAGTGTACGTTTGGCGATGAAAGCGTGACTTCTCGATGAAGGCGATCTGCGTAAGCGAATTCGGCGGTCCCGAACTCCTGAAACTGGAAGACATGCCTGACCCTCGACCGCCCCAATCCGGGGGAGTCCTGGTGCGTGTGAATGCTGCGGGTGTGGCCGAAGAATCCTACGCGCAGAAGATGCGGCACTGGCAGCGCTTAGTTAGTGCTTCGATTCGGTACGTTTGCGATGAAACAACCGGCTAAGCGCCTACGCGCCTTCGACGACCAGCTTGAGCGCCTTGGCATTGGCGCTCGTCGAAACCTGGCCAGCGCGGGGCTGTCCGTCAGGCATGGCACGTGGACGCCGGACACTGGTGATGCCGGACGGCAAGCACCCCGGGCGAGATGCAGCCCCGTGCAGCGCGCGATCATAAGTGACTCTTACGCAGTCTACCGGGAGGACCAATGGCAGAGACGTTCGAAGCATACCGAACTCGAGTCCTAAGCTATCTTGGCGATAAGGAGCCCATCGGTGTACAACAAGCCACCCCATCGCAACTCGATCGGCGTCTGCGCGATGTCGCGCTCGAGGAGTTGATCCGGCGTCCTGCACCTGAAAAGTGGTCAATCGCCGAGATCGTAGCGCACTTGGCGGACGCGGAGCTGGCGATGGGGTGGCGATTGCGAAACATGCTGGCAAGTCCGGGCGTGGCCTTAACGTGGTGGGATCAGGCCGTATGGGCGGAGCGCTTGGGTTACGTGCAGCAAGATGCGAGCCTTTCGGCAGGGGTCTTTCGGGCGCTGCGCGAGAGCAACCTGCGACTGTTGGAGTGGGTCCCGCGCGCACGGTGGGTGGAGTGCTATGGGGTCCACGAGGTACGCGGACGGCAAACGGTCGAGGAATTCGTCCGCTTGGAAGCGGCACACGACTTGAACCATCTTCGGCAGATCGACCGCATCTTGGGTGGGCGTATGTAGTGGTAGCCGTTTGGCTGCCAACGCCTCGGCGAGCGTACTCAGTTCGGTTGTGGCTGTAGGGACTCCCTGACTTCTGGCGGCCAGGTCGATGGCGCTGATCGCCTTGAACTTTTCGATCTTTGCCACCGCTTCCCGCTTGTGTTCCTCAGCCGGGTGAAACATAGCCCAACGTCATCTGAACACTCGTGTGGCCCAGCAGCGCGGCAAGGCAGATCGTCGTGATCGACGACCAATTGGTACGAATTCAACCTTCGCCGGTGGTACAACTCAATCGCGCCGTGGCCATTGCCATGCGCGATGGTCCAGAGGCTGGCTGGCGCCGATCGACGCGGTGTTGGAACATGGCGAATTGCCCAATTATTATCTGGCACATTCCGCCCGCGCAGATATGTGCCGCAGGCTCGGCAGGACCGCTGAGGTTCGGTCGTCCTATGAGAAAGATCTGGCGCTGACCCAACGGGAACCCGAGCGGCAATTCCTGCAAGAGCGGATTCGACAGCAAAGAATAGAAACCTCGACGAGGGTGGTGGGGATCGAAGTCACCGTCTGGCCTCTAGCCCATAATTTTCCTGACCCCGGATACAGTTGCGACTCCTTCTCGAGCAAAATTCGTCCCACGGAGTATTTCAGGGTATTCTTCTGAGAGGCGAATTTCCTTTCATTGAGGTTGATGCGAAAGCGCTCAACCCGCTCAAGACCACAAGTATCCATAACGCAGCGCGAATGGTCGAAAGCTGCGCGACAAACCCGATCAGGGGCGGACCGGCAAGGAAGCCAACATAACCAGCAGTCGTGACTACCGCCAGGCTGGGGCCGGGTGCGCTGCCTTCAATGTTCCCGGCAGCCGCAAACGTATTGGGAATAATCGTAGCTAGACCTGCTCCAGCGCACGTAAATCCCACCAACGCCGAGCCTGCATTGCCGAACAATAAGACGAAGACGAGCCCCGCCGCGGCTAAAAGTGCCCCGTAACATACGAGGTGCCCGCGGCCGAGCTTCCCAGTGAGATAGTCCCCTGTCAGACGACCTCCAGCCATAGCGCCTGAGAACACCGCATATCCAAGAGCGGCCAGTCCTGGCCCGGTGAGAACCGAAGTACGAAGATAAATTGCGCTCCAATCAGCGATTGCACCTTCAATGAGCATAATCGAAAATGCAAGAAGAGCGAGAGCACCTAAGGGAACGGACCACGCAATCGTGCCTCCGGATGCCACTTTCTCTGTATTCGAAGATGCTGAGGGAAGCGGAAGCCACCTAAACGCAAGCATGGACATGGCGACCAGCGCTATGCCGCTGACCCAAAAGTGAATGCCGGCCGGAACCGCACGTGAAGCGACCAATCCCCCTAACGCTGATCCGGCCATTCCACCCAAACTGAAGAGGGCATGGAATGAGGACATGATGTGACTTTGGTATCGCTTCTCGAGCATCACGGCGTGAGTATTCATCGCTACGTCCATCGAACCACCCATGGCCCCATAGAAAAGAAGAGCGACCGACAGCGTTAGGACCGTATTGGATTCGGCAATCAAGGGCAGTGCGAGGCCAAACCCCAACGTCGACCCAATCACGACGCTCAGACTGCCGACCTTGTTAATGAGCCATCCAGCCACAGGCATGGCGAAAACGGAACCGATTGCCGCCATCATCAGCGACCTGCCCAAAACGGCGGGAGGAAGATGTAGCTTAGCCTGAAAGGCAGGAATCCTCGAAGCCCAGGTAGCGATGATCAGTCCGTGGATCAGAAAGACCAAGGACACGCTCACGCGTACCTGTTGGAGGCCGCGTTGCCGCATCAATCGGGTTCCGTGCGATTCGAGCGCCGACGTGTTGACCTGTACTGTGAATTTGATTGGCGACAGCGGCCATAACTCGGAACATGGATGTCGAATCGGCTTTCGACTCTGGATGCAGTCTTTTTGACCGTGTCAAACCGTACAGAGTTAATTCCTAAGCAAGCCGCCGCCTCGATGTTTTCGGCGCGATCATCCAGATACGAGATGTGTTGCGGAGCCGCCTTGAGTAGTTCGAGACAATTTCGATAAATTGTCAGCTCCGGCTTTATTGACCGGTAGTCGCAGGAATAATTCAAGTATTCAAATGTAGAGAGGCTCTGAAAGGACTTCGTCACATAGCGACTGAGTTCGAACGGCATGTCTGAGAGAAGTGCGAATGGGATGCCTGCGCGGTGTAACCGCTCTGCCCATTGCACAGCGCCTTGATTGGGTCGCGTCATACTTTCGCTATCGAGTCCCGCAGTCGAAGACGACTGCTCGAACCGAGCGCTTTCGCCTAAGGCCTTGTATGGAGCTGCGTTTGGCGGTAACATGCACAAGTCGAATAATACACGCATAAACGTGCATATTCAATTGCATTCGTGCAATATGGTGCAGAATGAAACCGCAAGCTGAGGCAGACCAAATCGCCCTGAAGGAGGAGCGCCACCAACACATCCTGGAGCTTCTTGGCAGCGAGGGCCGAGTCCTTGCCGCGGACCTCAGCAGTCGATATAGCGTCTCGGAAGACACGGTTCGTCGAGATCTGCGCGAATTGGCGCGGTCGGGAAAGATCCAACGGGTACACGGAGGCGCCCTGCCTCGCCGCGCGGAGGCTATTCCTTTCGTTTCTCGTCAACAAATCGATATGGAGAGCAAGACCGGAATTGCTCGAGCGGCGGCTGCCATGATCCGCGACGGTCAGGTGGTGCTGATTGATGGAGGTACGACTAATCTAAGAATTGCTTCCTACCTTTCAAGAGAGCGTTCGACAACGATTGTTACCAACAGTCTGCCGCTTGCGCTTGCGTTGGCGGATCATCCGAAGGTGAGCGTGCTGATGCTCGGAGGAAATCTTCATAAAGAGGCGCGGGTCACGACAGGCATCGAGACCATTCTGGGAATCGAATCCGTGCGAGCTGATCTATGCCTTCTCGGAATGTGCAGTTTGCACCCGGAGGTCGGAATAACCGTCGGCGACCGAGAAGAGGCGTACGTGAAGAAAGCGATGATAGGGGCTTCAACGGAGGTGGTTGGCCTGATTTCACTTGGAAAAATGGGGACGTCCCTGCCTTACCTCGTCGGTCCGGCTTCCCGACTGACACGTTTGATCACCGATGCCTCAGACGAAGATGTCCTGAATCCCTACCGCTCCCAAGGCATAGAAGTCACAAGTACATAAGTCGACTGCAGTTCGACCTGGAGCAGCCAGAATTCAGCGAAGTGCGGAATTGTGTTTCGGGCGTTTCGCACGAGCTAGCCGAAGTTACCGCCGCGTATCCTAACGACACTAAACCGCTTCCGCCAACCTCACCCAACTTTCCCCGGACAGCGGTGATGCGTCCCCCGCCAATTGAACCGCTTAAAAAGGGGGGGGACTTTTGTACTGGTCAAACGGTACGCTGGCGCTATGGCCGATGGTCCGACCGGGGCAGTACCCTTCCTTCGTTGTCAGTGACAGCCGGCAAGAAGAACAGCGGAGGAAATAGAGTGTCGCACCGTGCGCCGCAACCTGCCCTCATCGTGGACGATAATCTTGAGATCTGCCAACTGATTGAGACCATTTTGTACTCCACGGGTATGGAGGCCTTGATCCCAAAGGACACCGCCCAGGCTGCCGAACTCCTGCGCAACCGGAAATTCGACGCTGTGTTTCTAGACGTGAACATGCCTGCTCCTGATGGGATCGAGCTCACACGGCTCATGCGCGCTTCAGGCTGCAACCAAAAGACGACGGTCATCATGATGACCGGGACGGACGACCCATATGTGCTTAGGCGTGGATTTCAGGCCGGGGCCAATTTCCTTCTGTTTAAACCAGTGAACAACGACCGCCTCTTAAATCTATCGCGCGTCGCGCAGAATGCGGCCCAGCGCGAGAGGCGCCGCTTTCAGCGTGTCCCGGTGAGCCGCAACGTTCAAGTCGCGTTGGGCGGGGACACTGTAGAGGGTGAAACTATCGACGTAAGTTTCGACGGCCTGCTAGTTCGAGCCGCTCGAACGTTTGAGCAGGGTTCCCGCGTCAGCGTCTGCCTGTTCCTGTCTCCCGGCACGCAACCGATCACTGCAACTGGAACAGTCGTTCGCTTGGTTGGCCCACTGATGGGGATTCATCTTGAAAAGTTCGGGAACGACGGAACCAAGCGGCTACAGAATTTCCTCTTACCCTTTGTTGTTGGCGGTGCCCCGACGCACAAGTTGAGCTAGATGGTGTCTCGAGGCTCCTTGTGCGCGTGGCAGCGCTCCGAGCGTGTCCGCCGGAGAAGTGACCGCAATTGCGGCTGATCTCGCCGGCACATAAGAGGTGCAAATGGTTGAAGTCTATCGCAAGGGCGACTTCCAGAAGCCCGATCGCCGCAAAGCCAACCGCGACCGCCGGGTTCATCCTCGATACATTTTCTTTGCAGACTGCGAGCTTACCGACCAGTCGACCGGCTCGTACTACGAAAACCGCGTAACCGACATCTCTCAGGGCGGCTGCTTCGTCGATCTTACCGTGGCGATTCCCCAGGGAACCGAAGTCCAAATCCGCGTTCGAAAAGACGACCATATTTTTGAGACTGAAGGCGTGGCGGCCTATACCTACCCATCAATGGGAATAGGGATTGCCTTCGTCAGGGTGAGCCCTGAAAACCAGCAAATTCTGGACGCGTGGCTCCAAGACCTGACGCGATAGTCGCAGCCCTTCTGGAGCTTCACGGTTCTGTCCTCCTGGCCCAAAAACTATGCGTTGCCAAAATCCCTAGCAGAGCGCGGCATGCCCACCACGGAAGCCGGTACGATCAACGCCGAACTACTGGGGGACTCGGGAGTCAAACTTCGAAACTTCCCACAACCGACGTTCTGGCCCGAAATAACATCCGGTTAGCCCGTCGCTCGGGAGGGACCAGGAATGCCGCCAAATCTCCAGATGTTTGCCCAAGATTGGTTCCGAGGAAGAGTTGCGCGCGGTCTGCAAAGAGCTATTCATAACGCAGCGCGACCATGGGATCGACGCACATGGCGCGGCGCGCCGGGACATAGCAAGCCGCGAATGCAACAGCGGTGAGGACGATAATCCCTCCAGCGAACGTGACGGGATCCACCGCGCTGACGCCATAGATTAGTTGAGACATTAATCGCGTCAGTCCAGCCGCAGCCACGATCCCGACAACAACGCCGATCATCGCCATCTTCATGCCTTCTCCGAGAATGAGCGACAAAACGGTGCTGCGCTGCGCGCCAAGGGCAATACGAATGCCGATCTCGCGAGTACGCTGCCCCACCACGTAGGAGATCACGCCATAAATACCGATGCTCGAGAGCAACAGCGCGAGCGTCGCGAATACGCCGAGCAGAATCATCGAGAATCGACGCGCCGCAAGCGACTCCGCGATGATCGCCTCCATGGTTCTCGCTTCGTTCATCACGTTTTGGCTGTTCAATTTCACGATGGCCTCGCGGACTGCGCCGACCATCCCGAGGGGAGAGCTGGCCGCGCGCAGCACTACCCCGGCCTGAGGCGGGCCGGACCACACCGCATCCGGAATTTGCAAGAAAGGAGAGTAAATCTGTTCTTGCAGCGGATGGCGATCCGCCTCCAAGTCGAGGCCCCAGTGCTTGACGTGTCCCACCACGCCAACGATTTCGGGGTCCATGTTGAAAATCTCGACGTGAATGCGTCTTCCAATGGGGTCCTGGCCGGGAAAGTATTTACGCGCAAAATTCTCGTCGATCACGATGACTTGGGGAGAATGCTCGTCGTCAGTAGCGGCAACGAATCGGCCTCGTAGCAGGGGGATTTGCATAGCATTCAGGTAGCCCGCCTCGACGAAATAGGTGAGCGTCTGATTCATCTCGCTTACATTTGCGGGCTTGGTCTGACCGTCAATCCAGAATGGGAATTCATCGTCGCTGGACATCGGTATTGCACCGCCGGTCATCGAGGTGGCCTGTATTCCCGGAATGGCCCGCAAGGTTTGGCTCAATTCACGAATCGCCGAGCGAGTCGTTGCGGGGTTTGCCCCCAGGGACGGCGCGAGCGTCACATCGAAAACGAGCACGTTCCGCGGATTAAATCCGGGATTGACGCTCCAGAGCCGGGCCAGGGTTCGAATCATCAGGCCCGCACCTGTGAGAAGGACAAGCGCCAATGCCATCTCACAGACGACAAACACGCTCTGGGCACGCTGCCGCGCAGCGCTGGCTCCGCGACCGCCTTCCTTTAGGGTTTCCTGGAGACCCAAGCGCGACATCTTCAGCGCCGGTACGAGTCCAAATACAACGCCGGCGAGAATCGAAATTGCGAAGCTGAAGACAAGAACGTGACCGTCCAAGCCGACGTCTTCGGCTCGCGGCAGCGTCTCAGGCAACAGGCGAATGGCCGCTTGTGTTCCCCAAGCTGCCCCGCCGACTCCGATCGCTCCGCCGGCCAGGCCCAGCGCAACGCTTTCACTGAGAAGTTGGCGGACCACGCGCCAGCGGTCTGCCCCCAGAGCGCAGCGAATCGCGAATTCGTGAGCCCGGCCAGTGGAGCGTGCGAGCAGAAGATTGCCGACGTTGACACACGCGATGAGCAGCACAAATCCCACCGCGCCCAGCAGAAGCCAGAGATACGGCCGCACTTCGTCAACCAGTTCATCCCGCAGCGGCATGACGGCGGCGCCAGTGTCCTTATCGGCGTTGGGATAAGCCGCGGCCAGATTGCCGGTGATCTGACCCATATCGGCCTGCGCTGCCGCCAGCGACACGCCGGGCTTCAATCGCCCGAGTGCATCCATGCCCTTGTGGGCGTCACGGTGATAGAAGAAGGGATCTTTGGTTTGGCCGACGGGAACGTACACATCCTTAATGCCTCCAAAGTTGAAGGCGCGGAAGTGGAAGCTGGCGGGTATGACGCCGACGATGGTGTAAGCGTCGCCGTTCATAATGATTTGCTTCCCGATAATGTCGCGGGCAGAACCAAACCGTCGTTGCCAGAAGCCTTCAGCCAGGAGCGCGACTGGAGCAGCGCCCAGGCCATCCTCGTCGCGGACGAAGAGGCGACCCAGCAACGGCTTCACGCCGAGGATTGGGAAAAACTCGGCCGAGACCCTTCCTCCGCGCACGCGCTCCGGCTCTCCGCTGCCGGTAATGTTGAAATCCTCGTGGCGATAGGCAGCCATGGAAGCAAAGGTAGAATTGGTGCGTTGCCAATCGAGAAAATTGGGATAGGAGATCGAGGACTTTTCGAAGTTGGGGGTGTGCTCGTAGAGGACGGTCAATTCCTGCGGATGAGGAAAAGGCAGGGGATTGAGAAGGACGCCATTCACGATGGAGAAGGTGGCGGTGTTCGCGCCGATACCGAGAGCGAGGGTGAGTACAGCGACCGCAGTGAATCCGGGGGATTTGCGCATCATGCGGAAGGCATAGTGGATGTCTTGAAGAATGCCAGCGAACAAGTTGCTGCTACCCTTTCCCAACACTATGGCCTCGCGACACCAATCACTCTCGACTGGTCGGAGACTGCGCGCGAGTAGGTCTTCGCCTTTCAGTTCGTCGATGGCGGTTCGGAAAGCTGCGTCTTCGGACTGGCCGGCCACCAGGAGTTCGTTGTAGCGATCCTCAAGGTGTTGCGCGATCTCTTCGGCAATTTCCCCTTCGCGCACCGGGGAGAGTTTCAGCGGAGCGAGGCAGCGGAGAATTTCCGGCTTCCATTCAGGCATTTTCTGCCTCGGTGATGCGATTGATACCGACCACAAATTCGTGCCAGCCGCGAAGCTGTGAAGCGAGGACTCTGCGGCCCTGGCGCGTCAGACGATAGTAACGGCGGCGGCGCTGCCCGCTTTTTTCGACCCAGCGTCCAGACAGCCAGCCGCGCTGTTCCAGACGGTAGAGCAACGGGTAGAGCGAGGCGACGTGAAAACGAACGGTGCCCCCAGAGCGTTGCTCGATAAGTTTGCTGATTTCGTAACCGTGGCGCGGACGGGCTTCGACGAGCGAAAGAATAAGCAACTCGGCACTACCCTTTTTCCATTCCACTTGTGAGGCTTTCAGGTCCATATGTGGCATCGCAATATATTGAATGACGCCGTGGATGAGGAGTCAAGCGAATGTTTGACCAGCCAGCGCTGCAGGTTAGTCGCTTCCGAATGACAGTTAATCAGCTGCTTCACGGATTGAGAATTGAACAGACGTCCTGACGGACTGCGATGAGGCCTGCATTCGCTAACCGCACCGTGCGATTCTGGTCGATTTGTCGGCTAACCGGAGGTTAGCCTGCTCCCGAATTAGCCCGGCGCTTAGGTGAACCGCTACTTCCACTTCAAGTCAATCGGGTTGGCTTGAATGATCGCCGCCCGGGTGGAACGGGATACGCGCCTGCTTCCAGCCAAAGAAGCAGGGATCGGGCTTCCACATATAGAACGACTCGCCGAACACCGGTTGTTGGAAACCCTCATTGGGATTGTCGCGTAGCATTGTGGGACCGTGCCAAAAGGGGATCTTAAACGGCTCAGCGCAGCGTCGTACTACGTAATGCGCGGTATGGCGCACCTCCAATCGCTTCGCGTACGATCAAGTCTATGGCGTCTGGCCAACTTAACGTCGCGTCTATGGTTTCTGCTCGGCCCATTGCGCGGTCGGTTGCTGACCTCAATCGAGCGCGCTTTCTGAACTCCCGAGGGTTCGTCGATTTCGTTGAAGCAGCGAAGACGGTTGTGGACTATCGAAGGCGACAGGTCATTTATTCTCAAGGCGATACTGCCTCGACTGTTTATTGCATTAAACAAGGCGGCGTCAAGCTCTCTGTCGTCAATGAAACAGGTCAGGAAGCAGTCGTGGGTTTTTTGGGACCTGGCGATTTCTTCGGTGAAGGGTGTCTCGCAGGCATCCTTTTCCGGACGCAGAAAGCGACGGCGATTACGTCTTGTGGCGTAGTCGTGATCGAAAGGGAGGAGATGATTCGTCTCCTTCACGAACAATACGACTTTGCTAACCAATTCATCGACCGTCTGCTCGCTAAGAAACTACAAGTCGAGGACCGTCTGGTCGATCAGCTCTTGAACCCTATTGAGAAACGGCTCGTCCGCGTTCTGTTGTCGCTCACCGGCCATAGGCCGGAAGACCAGCTTCTAAAGACGCTGCCGAAGATATCTCAGGCGAGGCTGGCCGAAATGGTCGGGACGACACGACCACGGATTAACATGTTCATGAATAAATTCAAGAGGCTGGGGTTGGTCCATTACCGTAACGGCAAAATTCAGGTCGACGATTCGATTAGAAGCATCTCCGGACACTCGTAATCCTGTTGTCCCCCTGGGGAAACCCTCGGCGCGGTATGCTTTCTCTCTGAATCACCTGTCCTGTCGCACGGTAGTCGGGAATATGCGCCAGAACCTTCTCGTACGAAATCCGCCAACATCGCGATGACCCATACGCGTATGAGGTGCGCCATGAATCTCATCGCGGATTCTAGCGCGGGGTACGACATCGGTTCGGGAGATCGTGATCCTGCGATACTGAAGTCAGGCTGAAATCGTCTCATCGCAACGCCCACCGATCACGTTTAGTGCCGGCGAAATAGTAGGGCTGCTGGAGCCGAATAAGTAACCAAAAGAGTAAATACATAATGGTTAACTTCGGAAGGGCTTATTCTCTGTATCGCATGGTCGCCTTCATTGCCCTGATTCCGGTTTCTGTATATGTAGTTTAATCGATGGCGCTGCCCAGGCCTTGGCGCGCGGCTAGGACGTCCCGACAGCGTGTGCGTCTCGTTTCATAAGGGTTAGGGGCGAATAGTGTTCACCCAGACGAAAGAAATGATGCGTAACGTGATCGGAAACTACGAGCCAGGCCCCGAGGTTCGGAGGAATTGTGTGACGCGAAACATAACGCAGTTATCGCTTTGTTTCCTCTGCCTTCTTGTGATCGCTGCACATCCTGATGCGTTCATCCGGTCTGAGCGCTGCGTCGGCCTTCACAATTGAAATGATGCTGGCTTGCGCCGACGTCGAAATGCGGCCCAAAAAACTCGCAACGCATGGCGTTTGAGTCCAGAATGTCCGGATGGGATGCCCCAAGCAGCCAAGGCGAATGATCCAACTCGCGCTGGCTCTCCTTGCGTGTAATTTGGCCTTCAGCCCCGAGAGTCTGGCGCTCGGCCAGACGCATTATGTGGAGACGACCCCGCAGGCCGGCAGTTTCACGATTGCGAACCGCAAACTTGTCGCCGGAATCTATGTTGACGCTCACGACTATGGTGGTGTGGTACGTGCCGCGGGCGATCTACAAACGGACGTTGGCCGCGTTACTGGCGATACGCCCATCGTCGTCAATACGGAAAATGGCTTGGCTAGGGACACGATCATCGTGGGAACTGCGGGCAAGAGCGCAATCATTGACCGACTCATCCGCGAAGACAAGATTGATGCAACGCCGATCGCCGGCAAGTGGGAATCGTTCTTGATCCAGGTGGTGGCGAATCCTTTGCCTGGTGTGGCGAATGGGCTGGTGATCGCCGGAAGCGACAAACGCGGAACGATCTACGGGATCTACGACCTTTCCGAACAGATGGGCGTCTCGCCGTGGTACTGGTGGGCTGATGTTCCGGTGCAGCACCGAGACGCTATCTTTGTGAAGGCCGGTAGATACATCGAAGGTGCTCCGGCGGTGAAGTATCGCGGGATTTTTCTAAATGACGAAGCGCCGGCGCTGAGCGGGTGGGCGCACGAGAAGTACGGAAACTTGAACCATCAGTTTTACGAGAAAGTCTTCGAACTTTTGCTCCGGCTGAAGGCCAATTATCTGTGGCCAGCCATGTGGAACAACGCATTCAACCAAGACGATCCGCTAAATCCGCAGCTTGCCGACGAGTACGGGATTGTGATGGGCACCTCACACCACGAACCGATGATGCGCGCCTGGAAGGAGTGGGAACACCACGGCAAAGGCCCGTGGGATTACCTCATCAACGGCGAAGAACTCCGAAAGTTCTGGGAAGAAGGCATCGAGAGAGACAAAGACAGAGAAAGCATCGTCACCATTGGAATGCGGGGAAATGGCGATGAGCCGATGGTGCAAGGCGGTGATGCGGCCGCGAACATCGCGCTGTTAGAAAAAATCGTTGCGGACCAGCGGAAGATCATCGGCGATGGCCTGCACACCGATCCGGCAACGGTGCCCCAGGACTGGGCTCTCTACAAAGAGGTGCAGGAATATTACGAGAAGGGCATGCGGGTTCCCGACGACGTGACTTTGCTGTGGTGCGACGACAACTGGGGCAACGTGCGCAGACTTCCCACCGCGGACGAACGCAAGCGCGGTGGCGGCGCGGGAATTTACTACCACTTCGATTACGTGGGCGATCCGCGCTCCTACAAATGGCTCAACACTGTGCCGATCACCAAGGTGTGGGAGCAAATGAACCTGGCGCATCAGTACGGCGCGAATGAAATCTGGATCGTAAACGTCGGCGATCTGAAACCGATGGAGTTCCCGATGGAATTTTTCCTAGATCTGGCGCGGGACCCGCAACGATGGCCCTCCAAGAAAATTCCAGAGTTCACCCGAGCTTTGGGCGGAACGGGAGTTTGGGCCGAGGTACGCGCTGGAAATCGCCGACATCGTTTCCAAGTACACCAAGTACGACGGGAGACGGAAGCCGGAACTGCTGGAACCGTGGACATTCAGCTTGGTGGAATATCAGGAAGCGGATCGGGTGGTATCGGAATGGAAGTCGATCACCAGCGAAGCGGAGCGAATTTACCAAGCGCTGCCGGAGAACCGGCGCGATGCCTTCTTCGAGCTCGTTCTTTACCCGGTCAAGGCCTCGGCCCAAGTTACTGAGTTATACATCGCGGTGGGCAGAAACCTGCTCTACGTAAATCAGGGCCGCGCGATCAGCAACGAGCTAGCTGCGCAGGCTCGCGCTCTGTTTCAGGCCGACGCCGACCTTTCCAGCTACTACAATCACACCCTGGCGAACGGCAAATGGGACCACATGATGGACCAGACGCACATTGGGTACACCGGTTGGAGAGATCCACCGACCAACGTAATGCCCAAAGTGGATGAGATTGACGTTCCCGTTCCAGCGGCGCTCGCAATTGCGGTTGAGGGTAGCGTCGGCGCTTGGCCCGGCCGATCTGAGGCGCCGGCCCTTCCCGTATTCGACGCATTCAACAGGCAGCGGAGGTACATCGACGTCTTCAACCGCGGACGGACTTCGTATTCGTTTACAGCAAGCTCCGCAGCGCCGTGGATCTCGTTGAGCGCAACGCACGGCACGATCAATAAAGAACAGCGCGTCTGGGTGAATGTGGATTGGACCAAGGCACCCCGAGGACAAAGCGCTGGCTCGGTGAAGATCAAAGGCGCGGGCGCCGAAGCAATGGTGAAGGTGGAAGCAGTTAATCCCGAAACCCCGGCGCGGGCGTCGTTGAGTGGTTTCGTCGAGGCAAACGGCTACGTCTCGATGGAGGCCGAGCATTACACCCAGAAAACCGATGCTGGCCCCGTTCACTGGGAAAAGATCGCGGATTATGGCCGGACACTGTCCTCGATGACTGTATTTCCGGTGACTGCCGAGAGTGCATCACCGCCGCAGAATTCTCCCTGCCTTGCGTATCGAGATGTATTTGTTCCACTCGGGGACAGCTGAGGTGCAGGCGGTGCTGGCTCCAACACTGAATTTTGTTCCCGGACGGGGCCTGCGATACGCACTGTCGTTCGACGATCAGCCGCCGCAGATTGTCGATGCTCTGGCAGCATACTCGCTGGCGGATTGGTCGAAGTCGGTGGAGGACAGCGTCCGCCAGGTTAAGACCCGATTGACGCTGGCGGAACCGGGCTATCACACGCTAAAGTTTTGGATGATTGATCCGGGCATCGTGCTACAGAAGATTGTGGTTGATCTCGGAGGAGTGCAGCCCAGCTATCTCGGTCCGCCAGAGAGCTATCGGGACTCCGTTCCGGCAGCACGCTGATGTTTCTTGCGCGGTTACGCGATGGGTGCGCCGGCTGCCTTGTAGATCGCTTCGATCGCGACCATGTCCTTCAGGCCCTCTTCGCCGGGCGACTCCGCTTCGTTGTTGTTGCGGATGCAATCGCCGAAATGCTCGGCCTCCAGCACGAAGCCGAATGGAAGCTTGCCGGTGCTTTGTAAATCTATCTGTTGACCGCTGGCATTCTGCCCCCGCAGATGCATGCCGTCGTAGTTCCAGGCTTGATCCATGTCGAGGACGCCTTTCTCGCCATGAATGCTCAGGTAGCTGGGACCGCGCGCGCCATACGAGCAGCCGCAAGAGGCAATGATGCCGGACGGGAACTTCATCGTCCACTCCATCGACTGCTCCACCTCGGCGAAGCGGTCGCTGTGTTCGCGAGTCGCCACTACCGCGGTGAATTCCGCTGGTTCCTCACCGGTGATATGGCGGATGGCATTGAGCGGGTAGATGCCCAAGTCCATCAGCGCTCCACCACCAGCGAGCTTTCTGTTTAAACGCCACTCCCCCACAGGCTCTTGGGCATAGAAACCACCCTGGAACGATTCCAAATCACCAATCGCGCCGGATTTAATCATCTGAAAGGTCTGCCCCCATGTCGGATCATATTGCACGCGATAGGCAATCATTAGCTTGACCTTGGCTTGGCGGCAAGCGTCAATCATTTTGCGGCACTCGGCGCTGGAGATCGCCATAGGCTTCTCGCAAAGCACGTGTTTACCGGCCTGCGCGGCCCGTACGGTGTATTCGCAATGCATGCTGTTGGGCAGACCGACGTATACCGCGTCCACGTCCTTGTTCTCGAGGATGCGGTCGAATGTCTCATAGGTGTAAATCGAGGATTTCGGAATTCCGTACATCCCGGCGTACTTCACGCCCTTGGTGTCGGGATGTCCAGTCACGAGGGCGGTGACCTTCGCGGTCTGGGACTGCGCGCAGGCGCGCATGAAGATATCTGAAATCCTACCGAGACCAATGGCGGCGTAGGCCACAGGTTTCTGCGAGGAAGCAACATTTTGCGCGAGCAACGGCAGCGACGTCCAAGCTAATCCAAAGACGGAGAGTTTGGAAAAATCGCGCCGGTTCATAAGCAACAGTGTACTCTCCCATTGAGTGAAAAATCTCTCTGGCGGGCTACTCGGGTAGTCTCTCGTCGCCGGTAATGGTGAAGGCGGCATCCGCCTGCGCGGCACTTGTTCCCGGCTGTCCGCCTCCGATGACAACGCGATAGGACCCCGCGGTCACCATGCGGTCGCCATTTTCGTTGGAAGCGCTCAAGCCGCGGGGGTCGAGAGTGAAATGGACGTGCTGGATCTCGCCGCCTTTCAAATGAACGCGGTCGATTCCACGGAGGGCGTGAATCGGGGCCCCTGGAACCTTCGGGAAACTCAAATATAACTGCACCACTTCGTCACCTTCGCGGCCGCTCACATTTTTTACGTCGGCATCCACGCTAAGAGAGTCGCCTGCCTTAACAATGGGTGTTGAGAGCGTTACGTTGCTGTAGATGAATTTCGAGTAACTCAGACCGAAGCCAAAGGGATACAGAGGCTGGCCATCAAAGTAGCGGTACGTCCGGTTCTTCATCGAATAGTCGTCGAAGGGAGGCAGCTGTTCCACCCCTTTGTAAAAGGTGACTGGCAACCGGCCGGCCGGGTTGTTCGCTCCAGCCAACGTTTGGGCAATAGCCGCGCCGCCTTCCTCGCCGGAGTACCACGCGTCCAGAATCGCGTTGGCGTTCTCGTTGGCCCAATTCACCGAGAGAGCGCTTCCATTCATAAGAACAACAACCAGCGGCTTGCCGGTGCCTTTCAAGGCCTCGAGGAGGTCCTCTTCCTCTTTTGGCAAGTCGAGACTGGTGCGGTCTCCCCCTTTGAAGCCCGGGACGTCGACCTGCATCTCTTCGCCCTCGAGCTGGGAAGTGATGCCGACGACGGCGACAACGGCGTCGGCTTGCTTGGTCAAGGCGACCGCCTCAGGAATCGGATCGGCGACCAGACGCAGCCATACCAGTCTGATTCCGGTGCCTCCTTGGCCATACTCCAGCTTGATGGAGTAGCGGTGCCCTTTTTCTAGTTGGACGGTAGATTTCGTCGGCTTGGGATCGTGCAGGATGAAGTCATCGACGATCAGTTTGCCGTCAAGCCAGAGACGGTTCATCGAGCCGACGTTTCCGATCTGATAGCCGCCCGATTCGGCTGGCGTCAAGAATCCTGTCCAGCGAACGGAAAAATCTCCTACGATGCCGGCAGGAGGAGCAATGGAGGACCGCTCGGGGTGAAATCGTTGCAGATCGATGGCTTGGTCCACGCGGACCACCTGTGGTGTGCCCTCGAAATCCTTATGGGTAAAATACTCTCCGGTGAGACCCGGCTTGCCGTCCTGCGCGGAGAGAACGGAGCTTGGTATCAGCTCTTCCGGCCGCAGAAAGTTCATCCCTGGCGTGTAGGTTACTTGCGCGGAAGCAAATTGCTTGCGAATGCCATCCAGGGCGTTGGTCGCGTGGGAAGCCGTGCCACTGTAATTACCGTGCAGCACACGCACTGACTCAGCGAGCGGTCCAACGACAGCAATCCTCTTGATGCTGTCACTCAACGGCAGCACACCATCGTTTTTCAGCAGGACGATGGATTCACGCGCCGCCTGTAGAGCAAGCGTCCGGTGCGGCGCGCTGTCGATCTCCGATTCGGGAGTTTGCGCGTACGGCACCATCGCGGGAGGATCGAAGAGTCCCAGCCGAAAGCGTGCGTTGAACAAGCGTTTGAGGGAAACGTCGAGGTCCTTTTCCGTCAGTAAGCCCTGGTTCACGGCGTCCACAAACTTCACATAGTCGGAATTATCTTTGGCCTTGGTGAAAAAATCGGCGCATTCGTTGTCCATCCCGCGCTTCAAGGAAATCGCGCCTGCTTCCGCCTGGGTCTGGGTGAACTGGTGCCCACGCTGAATGTCGTAAACCGCGTCGCAGTCGGACACCACGTAGCCGCCAAACTTCCATGCGGTGCGCAGTTCGTCCTCCAGCAAGAAGCTGTTTGCGCAGGCCGGCTCGGCATTCACGCGGTTATAAGCACACATCACCGATCCTGCCTTTCCTTCGGTAACCGCGGCGCGGAACGCAGGCAGGTAGGTATCCTCCATATCGTGCTTGGAAACCTCCACGTTGACGGTGTGCCGCGTGGGCTCAGGTCCGCTGTGGACCGCAAAATGTTTTGGCGTCGAGATCACCCGGTAGTATTTTGGGTCGTCGCCTTGCATGCCGGTAACGAACGCCACGCCCATCCGGCCGGTGAGAAAAGGATCCTCGCCGTAGGTCTCCTGGCCGCGCCCCCAGCGAGGATCGCGGAATATGTTGATATTCGGGGACCAAAAGTCCAGCCCTTCCATGATGTCCCGACGCCCCGCGCTTACCGCCTGATTATGTTTCGCGCGCGCTTCCGTGCCGATAACCACCGCCATGTTGTGAATTAAGGGAACATCAAATGTTGCGGCGAGTCCAATTGGCTCCGGGAACACGGTGGCGGTTCCGGCGTTAGCTACTCCATGCAAGGCTTCACTCCACCAGTCGTACGCGGGCACTTGCAGGCGGGGGATGGCTCGCGCCTGGTTCACGAGTTGGGATGCCTTTTCTTCCAATGTCATCCGCGAAACCAGGTCGTCAACGCGCTGTTCGATCGGCAAGGAGGGATTCAAGTACGGGGCGGCGCTGGAAGGCGCGGTGGTTTGCGCAGCCGAATTGAATGCCACCACAAACGCCAGAACTATCAGCAATGCCAACATCCGGAAATGATATCCGCGCATGAGTAACAAGCTCCTTGGCAACCGCATGGTTCCTAGCCGGCGGCCCGGCGCCAAAAGCGGGTGGAGTATAGCACCGTCAACGTACACGTACACCGAATATTGCCTATTCATGGAATTTCTTTACGGCCGGCCGGTCGGGTTATGGTGGAATAGCGTAAAATGCTTGGGCCTCGCTTCCGGCCGGGATTGGCCGTCTCGGGCGATTTGCCAGGGGAGGCGAGCACGTCGGCGCACCACTCATGAGCGTGGGCAGAGAATGAAGAAAAAAAGAAGTGGAATCCACCTGATCGCAGAACTAGCGGAAGTATCGATCGGGACGGTAGACCGCGCCCTCCATGGCCGCCCGGGTATCAACGAAGACACTCGCCAGCGGATCCTGCAAATTGCACAACAAATATCTTACACGCCGAATCTGGCTGCTCGCGCTCTCTCGGTCACCAACACCAACACCAGCATCGGGGTGTGCGTGCCGCGAGAAATCCATTTTTTCTACGATCAGCTCTGGAGCGGGGTCCTCGATGAAGGTCGCCGTGTCGCGCAACTGGGCGTCCAATTGATATGCCGTCCGGTAAAAACGCTGGGGGTGGATGACCTTGCAGCCTTCAAGGAACTAGTAAAGACCGGCGTTAACGGAATCATTCTCACCGCGGGAAATCCGGAAGGCCTCAAACCTTTGATCGACCAAGCCGAAGAAAATGGCATCCGGGTCGTTTGTGTGTCCACCGATGCGCCGGAAAGCCGGCGGTCCAGCATCGTCTGTGTGGAACCGCGGTTAAATGGTTCGCTGGCTGGCGAGTTGATGGGAAAGTTCGTCCCGCGGGGCTCCAAAGTGGCGGTGGTAGCGGGCATGTTGAGCGCCGAGGATCATCGCAGAAAGACCGATGGGTTTATGGAGACATTTCCGCGGAATTGCCCTGGCGGGAGGATTGTCAGAGTTGTGGAAGGGCGAGAAGACGAAGACGAGAGCTTCCAAAAGACGTTTGACCTTCTGGGCCGCGTCCCGACACTCGCTGGAATTTATGTCAACACGGTCAACTGTCTGCCGGTGTGCCGAGCCCTGGGGGCCCGGGGTCTAGCCGGGAAGATAAAACTGATTACCACCGACCTTTTCGCGGAGATGTCTCCGTACTTCGAAAAAGGGATCATTACGGCGTCTATTTACCAACAGCCCCACCGCCAGGGCCAAACTGCGGTTCGGCTGATGACCGACCACCTCACCGCCAAAGTGCCCCTCCCTCCGATCGTGCACATCAACCCGGTGGTAGTGATGTCCTCAAACCTACACCTGTTTCGCGAAATACGGCGCGCCGACGCCAAGTTCGCGGATACGGTGCTTGGCGCGCGAATTTCCGCCAAGCACTAAAAACGTCCGTAAGCCCAACAAAACGAAAGTCCTTAGGTGCCCTCCGGTCCAGGCGAATCGCGAACTTCCGGGACCGGCCGCCCCCACTGGTGTGTCGCCCCGAACCCGTATCGACGGTTATTTTGATGAGCCTGATTCAAAATTTTACTTGAATTTACTTGACAACCTAATGCAATAGCGTTAGAACCGCGTCACCGATGGGAACGTGTACGTTAACGTGTCCTGCAATAAGGTTTATCTAGCTGCACAGGGTGGGGTTCTTTTTTTGAACAAAAACGCCGGAGGTTTGCCAATGAATCATTATTCTTGTGCGTGGGCTGCGGGGTTCGTCCAGGCTGTGAAACGCTGTGGGGTCCGCCATCTCCTGATTCTCTGCGTGCTGCTCGCTGGTTTACCGTTCCATGCCTACGGCCAGGAAGCCACTATCGTGGGAACCGTCACCGATGCGTCGGGCGCGGTAGTCCCGAATGCGGCGATCAGCCTCACCAACACCGACACCGGTGTGCTCCGCACTAGTAGCACCAACGGTGACGGCCAGTACGTGGTCCCCGGTCTGGTGATCGGCCGCTACGACGTGACCGCCACGGCCACCGGATTCGGCGTCGAAGAAAAGCACGGAATCGTATTGAACGTCAACGACCGAACTCGTGTCGACTTTGTCGTGAAGTTGGGCACGTCGCAGGAGAAAGTCACCGTCGAGGCCAACGTGGTCGCGGTGCAAACCGATTCCGGCGAAGTGAGCAGCGTCATCACCGGTCAACAGATTACCGAGCTAGCCACCAACGGACGAAGCGTCTACACGCTGTTCGCCCTGGCGCCGGGTGCATCCAGCATCCAAGGGGACTTCATAACCCCAACCCCGGTGAGCGGCGACAGCAACGTAAGCGTGAACGGTCAGCGCGCGGGTCACAACCTGCAACTGCTCGATGGCGGCGAAAACCTGGATCGCGGCGGAAGCAGCGGAAGCGTCATGCCGTCCTTGGACGCGATCGCCGAATTCCGCAACCTGACTTCGAACTACAGCGCCGAGTATGGTCTGGCTGGGGCCGCAACGATTACCACGGTGGTGAAGTCCGGAACCAATCAGTTGCATGCCTCGGCGTGGGAATTCGATCGCAACAACGCCTTCGATGCTCGCAACTTCTTCAACCCGAAACCCCAGAAGGTTGCCGAACTGCGATTTAACACGTATGGCTTCAACGTGGGCGACCAGGTCCCGCTGTGGAAGTCGCACCCCACTTTTTTCTTTTACAACATGGAATGGCGCAGCTTGGTTCAGGGCGGCGTGTACAACCAGGTTGTTCCGCTTACCAGCACCTACGGCGGCGCCTTCGCGTCGTCACTGACCTCGGCTCAACTGCACGTGCCGTGCGCCAGTCAACTCTCCGCCACGCAGCAAGGGAATTTCGCCGCTGCGGGCATTACCACTTTCAGCACTCCGGCTCCGGATGGCACCTGCGCGGATGACAAGTCGGGCAATGCCACTCTGCAGCCATTTCCGAACAACACGATTCCCACTTCGCTGCTGAATCCAAACGCGCAGTTGCTTCTAGGAGCCCACATTTTCCCAGCTCCCAACGTGGGCGATGAATTCCAGGGCGGCAACAACTCACCCACCACGGTGCGCGAGGAAATTGGCCGCGTCGATCATCAGTTCAGCGACAAGTTCTCGATCTTCGGCCACTGGGTCTCTGAACAGGTCTCACAGACGTACGGTGAGACGCAATGGAGCGGCGATAACGTCCCGACGGTTAGCGACGTTTTCGGAAATCCGTCGTTCAGCGCGGTAGTCCACGCCACTTACGCGATCAGCCCAACGCTGCTCAACGAAATGGCCTTCAACTACAACGGGAACCGCATCCACATCATTCCCGCCGGTGTATACAAAGCGCCCTCCGGGTTTGACTTCAACCGGTTGTTTACCGGTCCCAACGTCGATGAGCGCATCCCGGCTATCAACTTGAATGGCGGCACGGGAACGGATTACACATCGAACTGGACTCCGTGGAACAACGCGGCCAACGATTACCAGCTGCGCGATGACCTCTCCTGGACCCACGGGGCCCACCAACTTAAGTTCGGCTTCAGTTGGGCTCTTTACAAGAAGGCCCAGGACTACTTCGCCGACACCGAAGGACAATACAACTTCAACGGCGCCTTCACCGGCCTGGATTTCGCCGACTTCCTGCTCGGCTACGCCCAGCAGTATGAAGAAGATGCGGTTAAGACGAGCGGCCAGTGGAATAACGTTTCCTATGCTACCTACATTCAGGACAACTGGCGCGTGAACCGGCGGCTGACCCTGAACCTGGGCTTGCGTTGGGACATCGCTCCGCATACCTACGAGGCCAACCAGGAGTCATCGAACTTTTACCCGAACTTGTATAACCCGGCCAACGCGGCGACGTTCGATACAGCCGGTTTCATCTGCAGTGGCCCGGGAGACCCGGGTTGCAGTGCCGCCAGTCCGGGCCTGGGAACCAGTCCCAACCCGATTTTGGCGGGTTTGCAGTTCTATGAAAACGGCATCGGCATCGGCGGAAAAGGTGGTATTCCCGCCGGTCTGGTGAAGTCCTTCTGGCCCGCGTTAGGCCCACGCATCGGTTTCGCCTACGACCTGACCGGCCAGGGCAAGACCGTTGTCCGTGGCGGCTTCGGCATCATGTACGACCGCATCCAGGGAAATGACATGTACAACGGAGCTACGAACACTCCGTTCGACGCCAGCCCCACGGTTCACAACGTGCTGCTCTCGAGCCCAGGGACGGGCGTGACCACCGGAACCACAATCACCTCGGCGAATTTGCCGATTCTACCTGTCGGTATCACCGGCATCGCCAACAATTACCCGCCTCCGACCAGCTACCAGTTTAGTGTTGGCATTCAACAGTCGCTGGGAGCGAAGACCGTATTGGGGGTGTCATACGTGGGAAGCCAGGACCGACACGAGAACGACTATGCCGAACTGAACCTCCCGCCTGCGGCTGATTTGCCGGCTCTCGTTGCTGCTGGCGGCGCTGGCATCAATCAGTTGTACCAATATCAAGGGTATGGGGCAATTCGGCTGTCGAATGACGAAGTCAACGCGCACTACAATTCACTGCAGGTTGACTTGCATGCCAACGTCCGCGACCTCACACTCCAATTCGGCTACACCTATTCGAAGGCCATCGACGCCACGACCAGTAACGGCAGCGGCGGCGACCTCAACAACGTCACCAATCCTTATGAGGGTTGGCGCTACGATGTTGGTCCGTCGCTATTCGACCGCACCAACGTCGCATTCTGGAACTTCGTTTATCAGATCCCGTTTTTGAAGAACAGTGACAACCACGCTCTGAGAGCAGTGGCTGGTGGATGGGCAGTGTCGGGGATTGTTACCGCGGAATCGGGAGCTCCTATCAATCTGGCAGTGAACGGTGAAAACGTCTCCAGCGTAATTCCCAATTCCTCAAACCGGCCGAACTACAACGGTGCGATCTCCTATCCCCACACCGTCCAGGAATGGTTCAACCCGGCAGACTTTTCGGCCCCAGCTCCCGGAACCTACGGAAATGCGCCGTTCGACGCCATCCGCGGCCCCGGCAGAGATAACTGGAACCTGTCGATCTTTAAGAACTTCGTGATCAATGCGGAACGCGGCAGCCGTGTTGAGTTCCGGGTGGAAACCTTCAATACCTGGAACCACACGCAGTTCAAGGGTGACACTAACAACGGCGGTATCAGTAACAACTTCGGTGCCAGCAACTTCGGCGCTGTAACTGGCGCGTTCGACCCGAGGGAATTCCAGTTTGCCTTGAAGTTGTTCTTCTAGGCATTGCTTTGCAGTTGCAACTAGGCTCGTGCCCCGCTCACGCCACCCCCGTGAGCGGGGCATTGCCTTTCTAGGTGTCCGCGACTAGGCTCCTATCCGAATGGACAAATACTCCGGTGTAGACAGGCGGTGGCTCAAGGTGGCTGCTGTGGTGCTGCTGTGGCCCATCAGTGCCCATGCGCAAGCGTCCAGTGCTTCGGAGGCGCTGGCCCTCCAACAACAGGGAAAACTGACCGAGGCCGCCCAGGCTTGGCAAGCGGTCATCCGGCAGAATCCCAACGACGCTGGGGCGTTTGCCAGCCTAGGGGTGATCTTCTCGACGGAACACAAGTATGCGGAAGCCGCCTCCGCCTACCGAAAGGCCATCGCCCTGGATCCGGAATTGCCCGGAGTGCAACTGAATTTAGGTTTGGCGGAGTTCAAGCAAGGCCATTTCCAGGAAGCAATTGCTCCACTCAGCGCGGTATTCAGTGCCGACCCCGATAACGTGCAAGCGCAAACCCTGCTTGGCCTGAGCAACTATGGGGCTAAGCATTTTGCAGACGCGGTTACGTATCTCGAGCCAGTGGCCAAGTCCGATCCCTTGAATAGCGGACTACATGAGCTCCTCGCGCAGAGCTGCCTGTGGGCCAAGCAATACGCTTGTGCCCAAGACGAGTTCCGCAAAATTCTGGAGCAGAATCCCGATTCCCCGGCTGCGCACATTCTGCTCGGGGAAGCTCTGGACGGGCTGGGAAGGACCTCCGACGCCATCGCCGAGTTTCAGCAGGCGGCCAAGGCATCGGCGCCAGATCCGAACCTGCATTTTGGCCTCGGGTACCTCTACTGGAAGTCACGGCACTACGACCAAGCCAAGCGCGAGTTCGAGACCGAGTTGACGCTCGATCCCAACCACGCTCAATCCTTGGCTTATCTAGGTGACATTGAGATGAAGGCGAATAATCCAGACCGGGCTCTTTCCCTGCTCAAAAAGGCTGCCGGGCTAAGAGACGACACGCGCATCGCCTATCTTGACTTGGGCGTGGTTCTGACGCAACGGAGACAGTACCCGGACGCAATCACCGCGCTGCAACGTGCCGAGGAACTGGATTCGACCGAGCCCGACGCGCACTACCGACTCGCGCAGGTGTACCAAGCCATGGGGAATTTGCCTGCCGCCCGAAAGGAGTTCGCCAAGGTCAGCGAACTGCACCAGAAGGCCGATGAAACCCTGGTGTCCAAAATGCCGGCTGCGCCCTCTCCCCTTCCCCAATAGGAGTGGCGGATTGAGGTAAACAGCATGATAGAGGAGGCGACGGTTTTCGCATTGGCCGCCTAAGGCGCCAACACAGTGGCGAATCGAGCAGCTTCAGACTTCAGTATGCTATGGGAGAACTATGAAATTCTCGCTGCGCACGAACTTGCTGGCACTTGGTATTGCTTTCCTGAGCCTTGCGCTCTTCCCGGTTGCCGCGCAGGTCGGTTCAGAACATAACGCCGCGCCGCGCGCGTGGATGAATCGCGCACTTTCGCCCGATGATCGAGCGGCCCTGGTATTGAAAGAAATGACCCTCGATGAAAAGGTGTCCCTGCTACATGGGACCGGCATGGTGGGGCTTAGCCCGATGAGCCCGCTGGCCGTGAAGTCCAATGGCGGCGCCGGATACGTCGTGGGTATTCCCCGTTTGGGAATTCCTGCCATCCAGATTTCTGACGCAGCTTATGGTGTGCGTAACAGCGGGGAGAATGGCCGATACTCCACGGCGTTGCCGGACGATCTTGCGGGTGCCGCAAGTTGGGACCTGAGCGCGGCGTACGAATACGGCGCGCTGATCGCTCGCGAGCTACGAGCCCAGGGCTACAACATGTCCTTAGGCGGCGGCGCAAACCTGACCCGCGAACCTCGCGATGGACGCACTTTCGAATATATGGGCGAAGATCCGGTTCTGGCGGGCAAGATGGTGGGCCAGGTGATGACCGGAGAGCAGGCCCAACACGTGATTGGCGATATTAAGCATTACGCGCTAAACGATCAGGAGAGCGGGCGGAACGCGGTTAACGTCAACATCGACAAGAGGTCGATGCGAGAAAGTGACCTGCTGGCCTTCGAGATTGGACTACGCGAGTCCAATGCTGCGGCGGTGATGTGTTCGTACAACCGAGTGAATGGTGACTTTGCTTGTGAAAACGAGTACTTGCTGAACAACGTATTGAAGAAAGACTGGACCTTCAAGGGCTTCGTTGTGTCGGACTGGCAGGGCACCCATAGCACCGCCAAGGCGTCCGCCGCCGGCTTGGATCATGAGGAGCCCGGGGAAATCTTCTACGGGGAAGCCATGAAGAAAGCGGTGGAGTCCGGGAAAGTATCGACCGTTGAACTCGATGAACATGTCCACCGGATCCTAAGGTCCATGTTTGCGAGTGGGGTGATCGATGATCCACCGGCAAAGAGTGTGGTTGACGTGCAAGGCGGTTTTGAAGTGGCGCAGAAGATTGAGGAACAAAGCGCGGTGCTGTTGCGAAACGAAAACTCGCAGCTCCCTCTTGATCCTTCCAAGGTTGCCACCATCGCAGTGATCGGTGCGCACGCCGACATTGGCATGATCTCCGGTGGAGGGTCAGCCCAGGTGGATCCTCCGGGAGGAAACGCGATCATGCCTCCGGGCCAGGGCCGAACGAAATGGCAGGACCACATCTGGTTTCCGACCTCGCCGCTGAAAGCAATTCGGGCCAAGGCTCCCCGCGCGAATGTTCAGTTCGACCAGGGCACGGATCCCGCTTCCGCCGCCGCTCTGGCGAAGATCGCCGACGTAGCCATTGTTTTCGCTTACCAGTGGGAGAGCGAGGGGATGGATCTCGACACTCTCTCGCTTCCAGACCACCAGGATGATTTAATCGCCAAGGTCGCGGCCGCCAATCCGCACACTATCGTGGTGCTCGAGACCGGTGGCCCGGTAACCATGCCGTGGGCCGACCAAGTGAGTGGGATCCTGGAAGGGTGGTACGGCGGCAGCCGGGGTGCCGAAGCCATCGCCAGGTTGATCTTCGGCGAGGTGAACCCAAGTGCAAAACTACCGATTACGTTTCCCAGGAGCGAAGCGGATTTGCCGCACCCCCGCGTCGTCAAGCCTCCTGTTGCGTCCACCACGGCCGATGGCGACCCGGATGCGTGGAAAAAGATTGCAGCGGGCTTGCCGGCGTTCCAGATTAGCTACGACGAAGGGCTGAAAGTCGGATACAAGTGGTATGACGCGGAGCAAAAGCAGGTCCTGTTCCCCTTCGGCTATGGTCTGTCGTACACCACCTACAAATATTCCGATCTGAAAGTGACCCCGGGTGCCAGCATTCAACTCAGTTTCAGGGTGGCCAACGCCGGCAATCGAGCCGGCTCTGAAGTCGCCGAAGTTTATGCCGCAATGCCCGCGAGTACCGGCGAGCCGCCAAAGCGATTGGTGGGCTGGAGTAAGGTGAAGCTGGAAGCGGGAGAGAGCAAAGATGTGAACATTGCAGTCGACCGGGAGTATCTGTCGATTTTCAACGTCGAGCGAGATGGGTGGGAGCTGATTCCTGGAGATTACACGCTCATGGTGGGCGCCTCGTCACAGAGCCTGCCATTGAAACAGTCCGTCAATTTGAAATAGCCGGTCTTAGCGTTAGCGTTTGCGTTTGGGCCCCGCAAGGCAACCCGACCACGGCCAACCCGCGTGGCGGGCATCGGACAGCCGCTATCTGACGCCCAGCAGCATATCGACCGTCAATTGATCCAGGCGCTCGTACGGTAAGCGTTTTCTGAGGATCTGGTCTTTGTCAAAAACGTGGTTTAGTAGGTGGGATGCTCCCTCCTTTGAATAACGACCCGCCCTGGGAGCGCCATTGCCATTGCCAGAAATTTCGCCAAGTATCGCTTGTATTTCCGCGTCGGCGCGCCACTGCAAAGCCTTTTCTCTGAGGATCAGGTAGGTTCGCATGCAGCCGCGGGCGAAGTCTTTCACCCCGTCATAGTCCTCAGTTCGGTAAGCATGTGCGTCAAAGTGGCGCGGTCCTTGGTAGCCCACGTCCTCAAGGAACTTCACCAGCCAGAATGCCGATTTCAGGTTGGACGACCCAAATCGGAGATCCTGGTCGTAGCGACCGGGCATTTGATCGTTTAGGTCGATATGAAAGAGTTTGCCCGCGTCCCACGCCTGTGCTACCGCATGCATGAAATTGAGTCCGGACATTTGCTCGTGCGCGACCTCGGGATTTACGCCCACGATCTCGGGGTGATCGAGGGTGGGAATAAAGCCCAGGTACTGGCCGGTGGTGGCCATGTAGATGTCCGCTCGCGGCTCGTTGGGCTTGGCCTCTAAGGCAAACTGGAAACCATATCCGCGATCGATGCTGTACTCACAGAGGTAGTTGATGGCCTCGCGTAAGTGTTTGATCGCTTCATCGGCACGGCGGCAGGCGTCGGTCTCCACGCCTTCTCGGCCCCCCCACAAGACAAAAATCTTCGCGCCAAGTTCCGCGCCGATATCCATGGCCCGCATGGTTTTCTGAATCGCGTAGGCACGCACTTCGGGATCGTTCGCTGTGAAAGCCCCGTCGCGAAATATCGGATGGAAGAATAGCGAGACGGTGGCCATGGGCACCACCAACCCATTGGCCTGGCAGGCCTTGTTGAACGAGCAGACAATGCGGTCCCGTTCGGCCGGGGTCGCATCGATAGGAACCAGATCGTTGTCGTGGAGATTGACGCCCCAAGCCCCCACTTCCGCCAGCATGGATACAATCTCAATGGGGGAAATTGGCGGGCGCACAAAATCCCCAAATGGATCACGTCCGCGATTGCCTACAGTCCACAGGCCGAAAGAAAATTTGTGCTCGCTGCGGGGCTGGTAATCGTTCCTGGGTGTCATACCACGTCCTCCACGGTTGCGCCCGTCTTCACACTAGAACGGATTTACTTACGCCAATGTTCCTCAAGATTTCGGGGGTCGACAACGCCCACGCCAACCCTCACCCGAGTCCGTCGCGAAATATTTCGCGCTGGTGTGGACCCAAGTTGGGTCATCTCACGTACCTATATCGATGTCTGGGAAAGACTTCCAATGGATCGCTTTGCGCGCCCCCGGCGCGCCGCTAGGCCTGGCAGCGGAGCATACCGATGGGCACCGTGTACGTTAACGACAAGCCATATTATCATGGGTTCGCATGATTACAAGGGCAGACAACCCCATGCATTCAAAAGGGTTGCGCGATGCCGGGGGTCAATTGGTTTGGCTAATTGACCGGGGCGGGGTGCTGGTGATCAGGACATAGGTGGTTACTTTATCCAGCTTGATGTTGGAATGCGCGGACGCCAGGGCCACCGCTCCGTCGTCCTGCTGGGTTGCCTCCACATTTTTGATGAGCAGGCGGTGTTTCGAGATATTTGACGACGGCGAGACCGACCCGGGCCCCTGATCCTTATTCTGTTCTCGCCCCGGAAACGGCTGCGCCGCGGGGTTGTTCGGATCGGGATATGTACCGGCTCCATTCCAAGCTCTCGGGCTTTGTGAGTCGTCTGGATGGTAGGAGAGACTCTGATCCGCCATTGGCTCCGCGGGATAATACCAGGCAGTCAGGTAAGCCTTGATCGGTGCCGATCCATTTTTCCACTGTGCGGAATCCATGCGAATGGCCAGACGGGAAGGTGTGCCTGCAGACTTCGCGCTCGACTCGGTCACTTCTCCGGACAAGATGGCGTCGCGCGGGATCACTATGTTCTCCATCAGCGTGGCGATCACGAGTTTAGCTTGTACCTTGGTTCCGACGGGAGTGGTGCCTGCCACCACGTTTTGCCGCATGATCACCGGAAAGTCGCGCCCTGCCGGGGAACCCGGCGTCGCGGGCGGCAGTTGACTGAGCAGCACAGTAGCGCCGAAAAGGATAATCGAAACCGCGTGCCCGGCTAGGATCGCTTTCCTGAACATGTGCGCCTCCTTTGCGGCTTGCTTGCCCCGGATGCCCCTGAATCTCCGCGTGGCGGGTGGTGCTTCGCTCAACGCGGTGAGCGAACCGCATGTCCATAATTATACCGCCAACGCTTTCATGTAATCCGCGTCGATTTTCAGCGCGTCCATCGGAGGAATGTCAAACTCTTCTTGCTCGACGAAGGCGTGTTGGATGTTGCCTTTCTTGGCGGCGTGGAAGATTCGACGATAGTCGATACTGCCTCGGCCCAACTCTGCGGAGGGCGGCGCGTCAGATTCTGAGGCCTGCGCAGCGTGGAGCTTGAAGTCCTTTACGTGCAGCATGGAAATGCGCGTGGGGTAGCGGGTGAGGTAGTCCGCGGGGTCCTTACCGCCCACCACTACCCAGCCGCAATCCATCTCCATGGTTACCTTTGCCGGATCGGTTAGTCGCAACAGCTCGTCGTAAACCACCACACCTTGTTTCACGCGGAACTCTTCGGTGTGATTGTGGTATCCGAACCGGATGCCGGCTGAATTCATTCGTTCCCCAATGTGATTGAATTGGTCGGCGTTCCATCGCCAGTCGTCGAGGGTCATGGCCGCCACGTTGACATCACCCCTGCCTGGGTTGGCGCGTGAGGCATCCGACTGCCCCGGCCAAGAACAGATAATGTATTCGAGGCCCAAATCATTGCCGAATTGGATGACTTCGTCCAGATGCGGCGCAAGTTGCGAGAAGGAATAGTGAGCGCTGACGCAGCGTAGACCTGCTTGATCCATGGCATGCTTCACGTCGCTCGCACTGCGGCCCACAAATGCCGCAGCCTCCACCTCGCGATAGCCGATGGCATAAAGCTGTCGCAGAGTTCCTTCGTAGTCCTTCGGGAGCTGATCTCGCACCGAGTACAGCTGCAAGGCAATCGGCAGGCCCAAGGGATTGGCCATCAGCCAGGGTGCACTGTTCCACAACGCCGCCCCGGTAATCGAGGCTGCAGCAGTCTTCAAAACGGCTCTTCTCGAAACGCGATCCATGGTGACTACCCTCGATTGCGGCTTGGGCCGAAAAACCAATGTCAGGTGCCGCTTATCCTTTGATCGTCTTGGAACTGGGGTCCCAGGTGGCAATCTTCTTTTCAAAGTAGGCGTAGTTGGCCAGGTGGCAGCCGATCGCGGCGTGGTTGCCAAACACTTCATTCTCTATGGTTGGCTTGCGCGTTCGAACCGCGTTGAAGAAGTTTGCCTGGTGGTCCGAAATGTCGCTGTACCCTACCGGAGCCGTGAAAGTCTCGGCTTCGGCGGTCTGGTAGCTTAGTGGGGCGGTGGGCGGGTGTTCCGCAGCCCATTGTAGCAGATACTCCTTGCGCAAACGTTCCGGCCAACCCAGCAATGAATAACCCTCCGGCTGGGGGCTAATGTCCTGCGGCGTGAAAGTCAGCGTTTGCCCGCTGATTTCCATGGTGGCTTTGGTGCCGTGGAACTTGATCGATTCGCCGGTATCATTGTTCAGGTTGCAGACCAGCGCCACCCGAAATTTCGGATAGTCATACACCGTCTCGATCAGGTCCGGGAAGTCGCGGCCGTCTTTGAAAGCGAAGAGTCCGCCGCTCGACTGCGCCCGTTGGGCCACTTCATTTATTCCGGTGATAAAGTGAATGCCGGAGATCAGGTGCACGAAGAGATCGCCTGCCAACCCCTCGCCGTAGTCGCTAAAGCAGCGCCAGCGAAAGAAACGCGCGGCGTCAAACGGGCGTTTCGGCGCGCCATCGAGGAAGCCATTCCAGTCGATGGTTTTCTCACTAGCGTCGGGCGGAATTGGATAGACCCAGGCCCCGCTGGGCGAGTTGCGGTTCCACGACGCTTCGATGTGGAACACTTCGCCGACGGCGCCACTGGCGTATAAGTCGTGCGCCTTCTGATAGACGATCGAGCTGACTCGCTGGCTGCCCACCTGCATCATGCGATTTCCCTTGCGCACCGCGTCCACCATCGCGAAGCCATCCTCCACCGTGTGCGACATTGGCTTCTCGCAGTAAACGTCCTTACCCGCCGCGCAAGCATCGATCACCACTTTTCGATGCTGGTGGTCGGTAACCGCCACAATTACCGCATCCACATCTTTCCGATCCAGAATCTCGTGATAGTTCCGGGTGGCCGGCACCTGCTTCTTCACCGCCTCTTGACCCGCCTCGTGCCGGCTGTCATAGAGATCGCACACCCCCACGCATTCAATGCCTGGCACGGCGAGTGTGGCGGTCAGCAGCTCACATCCGCGCGTGCCCGTCCCGATCGAGGCGAATCGAATCCGGTCGCTCGGCGCGACTGCGCGGCCGGCGCCCCACAGCGCTGCCGGCTCCAACAGATTGATCTTGGCCGCAGCTCCCGCAGCGACAGAACCTGCACCGATCTGCATAAATGACCGACGTGTTAATGGATGCATTTTGTCTTCCTCTCGTAGCTTCCCGCGCCGCCGCGTTCCGGCCGCTGGGCTCTCAAACCCTGCAAGCATATATGGGACGAGAAGCATTTGCAGCAACTACGATGAGATTGGCAGGATTTTCGGATTGGTTTGGTGTTCCCGGCCTAGGCCCTAGTCGGCCATGTCGGCCGGCAAGGCAGTTCTAGGGGGATAGCGGGATAACCAGAAACGTAAACCAACGAAAGAGGTCCCTGTTTGCCAAGGACCGCCGCCGCAAACATCATCGCCGGCAGACCAAGGTGTTTTATGTAGATGGAGAGAAATTTGCTGGTGTCTACATCGACCCAGAGAAGGCCAAGCTTTTTGCGAACCGGCAGAAAAGGTCCCTGATGGTGACGGGAACTCGCGTGACGAAAATCGCATGAGCGGAGTTTTGTGCCGCCTCCCATCGGGTTGATGATGGAAGAATTGAATGGCTGTTCGGGTAACTTCCGCCACCAAGCAAGAATTGGCAGCGTGTGGGGTGAAAGCTGCGCGCTTCGATTTCAACTTCCTCGGCAGAGGCTGGGAATAAGTGGAGAGCTGGCTGCTTTACTGCGGCCGCTCGAGTCGGGCGCGAAACCGGTTGGGCACAAATCGCGGCACCCGCCGAGAATAATCCAGATACGCTGCACCGAAGCGGCGCTGCAAGCCGCGCTCTTCGAGCGCCACGGCGGCCACGACCAGCAAGGTCCAAACCGCTAGAACGATCCAAAGTGTGGTGGTCGCGCTGAGCAACCCAGCTCCCACCACTGCGCCGATCATTCCCGCGTACCGCGGATGCCGCATGCGGCCGTAGATTCCTCCAGCTTCGATCTCGGCGTCATCGTCCATGCCGGTTTTTCGAGCCAGCCGCGCGAAGCCGAGCGCGCGTTTGGCCAGCACGAGTAGCCAGAACTCCAGGAGGATCGCCGCCATGCCGGCAAACATTTCCCAACGGTGGGGGCTGGCGGCGACAAAAATCTGATTTCGGAATACCGCCATCAAAATAGCGACGATTGGCCACGACAACACCGCCACCGTAAATCCTAATTTTTGGCGTGTACGCCGATAAGTGGAATTCGGATGAAGGATGAACCAATAGAAGGGTACCGGAAGTTCCAGAAAAAGTACGACCGCAGCAATCCAGCGAAGTATGACTACCGTTGGCGGTGTGGTCAGCCCTACTGCAGTGACTAGATGCACTGAGAACCTCTGTTTAACTTGGATGCACGCGAGATTGGCCCGTAGCCCAACAAAAGCAAGACTGAACGATTGCGCAACGAAGTAGGAGTATTGTGAGTCGCGCCTTCGCCACTGTCAAGGAAATGACGAGATAGCTGGGAAACGCGTGCGGTGGTAAGGAACTACTAGTATTACTAGAAATGGCTGTGGGCGATCCAGAAATCTGACCAGATAGCGGCCATTCGAGTCATTGCACTCCGATTCCTGCGAGTAAGCCGCCGTCAACTAGATAATCCGCGCCGGTGCAGAATGAGGCTCGATCGGACAACAGAAAGGCCGCGAGCTCGGCTACTTCTTCGGGGGTCCCAACGCGGCCGAGTGGATGCGCGGAGCCGAACCGTTCGACAACCTGATCGACCGGCAGGTCCGGCGAAAAATGCTGAGCAGAAATTTCCAGCATGGGCGTACGAATGGCGCCCGGGCTGACGGAATTGACGCGGATGCCATCGGCTGCGTGGTCCAGCGCGAGAGCGCGCGTCAAGCTGTGTAAACCGCCCTTTGAAGCGGCATAGGCGGCAACTCCGTGCTGACAAGCGTGCCCTTGCACCGACGCGACAATCACGATGGATCCTCCGCCGCGCTTTTTCATTTCCGGAATACCAAAGTGCGCCAGGAGGTACGAGCTGCTCAAATTGACCGCCATGCAACGGTTCCACGTTTCCGGATCTGTTTCGAGGGCAGTCCCGAAGGGATGAAAGGCGGCGCAATTGACGATGAAGTCGAGGCCGCCAAATTGTTTGGTGGTTTTGGCAACGCCAGCTTGCACCTCTTTGGGTTTGCTGACGTCGCACAACTCGACGCGAAGTGCCAGACCACTCGAATCGGATTGCTGTTGCAGTTCGCGGTTCTTGGCAGCGTCTATGCCCAAAGCCACCACGCTCGCGCCGCCCGTCGCCAGCCGCTTGGCGATGGCCCGCGCAATCCCGGTGGTGCCGGTGACGATGGCAACCTTGTTTGCAAATTCCTTCATGAGGGACTCCCTAGGATTCGGTGTAGCCTTCGAATGATCGACACCTCGACACCGACGCGCGAAAAGTTCAGTCAGCCAATTCGGGGCTAGCGTACATCAAACCTTGCACCACGCCGCGGAGTTCAGCAAGGCCCTTCAGCCTTCCCACCAGCGAGTAACCCGGATTCACTTTTTTATGGATATCGTCCGCTAGTAAGTGCCCATGATCAGGGCGCATCGGAATCTGGTGACCGGCCTGTCCTGCGCGGCGGCGGCGAGCCTCTTCTTCGAGCAACGCGCGAATCACCCCGATCATCTCGGAACTGCCATGGAGATGCTCGGCTTCATGAAATGATCCGTCCGCTTCGCGCGCCACTTGCCGCAGGTGCGCGAAATGAATGCGCGGGGCGAATTCGCGGATCATCGCGAGCAGGTCGTTATCCGCCCGCGCGCCAAAAGAACCCACGCAGAACGTCAAGCCATTCGCTGGGACGTCGACGCCATGAAAGATTTGGCGCACGTCTTCCGCCGTCGAAACCACGCGAGGCAACCCGAATAGCGGCCATGGCGGATCGTCTGGATGAATGCCCAGGCGGACCCCCAAGTCCTGGGCAACCGGAGCTACTTCTCGAAGGAAAGCGAGCAGATTGGCGCGGAGATCGGCGGAAGTGACGCCGTGGTATTCGGACAATTGGCGGCGAAGCGCTTCGCGGTCATAGGAAGCCTCGGCGCCGGGCAGGCCCGCGATTATGGTTTGCTCGATATCGATCCGGCGAGATTGCGGCATGGCATCGAAACGCGCTCGTGCCGCAGCAATTTGATCGGAGTGATACTCGATTTCCGCGTTTTTTCGCTGGAGGATGAAGAGGTCATAGGCGGCAAAGTCGACGGCGTCAAAGCGCAGGGCGTAGCCGGTCGAATGCAAAGGCCATTTCAAGTCAGTGCGGGTCCAATCCACGACAGGCATAAAGTTGTAGCAGACGACCTTGACTCCCGCTCGCGCCACCGCCGCCAGCGAGCGTCTCCACGCATCAACGAATTCGCGAAAGTTGCCCGAGCGCAACTTGATGGAATTGTGGACCGGAATGCTTTCGACGACTGACCAGACCAAACCCGCGGCTTCGATCTCCGCCTTGCGCTTGAGCACTTCTCCGAGAGGCCACGCTTCGCCTCGATAAATCTCATGAAGCGCAGTAACGATTCCCGTCGCGCCGGTCTGCTTCACCTGCGCCAACGAAATTGGATCGGGCGGTCCAAACCAACGCCAGGTTTCTTTCATGATCTCTGGGCGATCTCCGCGGCGTCGCTATCGACGCAGCCTATTTTCCGTCATCCAGAGGTACAAAATCCACCATCGCAGGAGAATTGACCTCGATCGATTGACCGGTGGCAGTCAGACGGCCCGATTCCCTGTTGATGTGAAACGTGACTACGCTATGGGAATCCTGGTTTGCAGCGAGCAACCATTCGCCCGAAGGATCGATGGCAAAACTGCGCGGCGTCTTTCCTCCGGTCGGAACGTGTTCGATCGGTGCGAGCGTGCCGGTCTCGGGATCGACGCCGAAAACAGCGATGCTGTCGTCCCCGCGATTTGATCCGTACAGAAATCTTCCCGAGGGACTGAGCATCACCTCGGCGGCGGTACTCTCGCCCGCGAACTTAGTGGGAAGCAAGGGGACTTTTTGCATGAAAACCATCGCTCCATCACTCCCATGGTAAGAATAAACCGTCACCGTGGAGCTCATTTCGTTGATCACGTAGACAATCTTGCCGCTGGCGGCAAACACGAGGTGCCGCGGGCCGACGCCGGGGTCAGTCTTGATCGTGCGCGGCTGGCCCAGGGTACCTCGCGAAGCGTCGAACCGGTAAACGAGCAATTGATCGAGTCCGAGGTCCGCAACGATTGCGAACCGGTTGTCGGGAGACATCAGAATGGCATGGGCGTGTGGTCCCGCTTGCCGCTCCGGGTTCACGCTGGAGCCCTGGTGGCGGACAAACGCGGTGGCCTCTCCGACACTCCCATCGGGCAACACCGGGAAAACTGCCACGCTGCCTAACGTGTAGTTGGCCACCAAAACGTAGCGTCCACTTCGATCCAGGGTGATGAAAGCGGGGCCGGAGTCACGCGAAGAGACTTGGTTCAGCAGAGTCAACTTGCCGGTCGCCGAATCGATGGAAAACGCGGTCAGCGCTCCAGTCGGCTGGTCACCGAAATGATCGACCTCGTTGACGGCGTAAAGAAATCGCCGGCTGGGAGCTATGGCTAGGAAAGAGGGTTCGGAAGTCTCTGTGGCGAGCTGGGGTGCCGTGAGGCGGCCATGGGAGGGATCGAAGCGGCAAACGTATATGCCTTTGCTGCCATGGTCAGTGTAAGTTCCAATGTAGACAAGGTACTTTGCTGGAGCCGCGGCATGAACGAAAATTGCCGCCGCCAGCAACGTCAAAATCGAAAGAGAGAGCCATTGAGCCATTTTGTTTCCGACCGGAATTCGGAGTGCAGCACATCTCAACGGTGCGCTGACCGCCGTGAGAGCTGCCGCCAAGTAAGCAGTGCGGCGAAAGCACAACCCACCAAGACCGGAACGAGCGGGACGCCGCGCGAAATTAAGAGGTAGGAGGTGAAAAAGCAAGCGGCGAGAAAGTACAGCCATCGGTATTTCATTTCCAGACCATATAAATCCAAGATGCGCCCAATAGCAACAAGAGAAATCCTATCGCCGAGCCCTTCAACGACTTCGTCCAATCGGGCCGGACCAGCCCCTTGCGACGCAGTTGGCGAATTTCGTTAAGTTGGCGCCGGGCACTAGCCATCTCCCAGTTGTTGCCAGCTAAGTCGAGTGCGCGCAGGGTTTCCGTTTCCGCGCGATCGATCACCCTCAGGCGGTAAAGCAGCTCTGCATATTTCAATTGAGCGAAATAATTTTCCGGCTCGATCTGCCGCGCTTCCTCCAACGCATCCATCGAGCGTTGTGGGTCGTAGTTCATGGCGTAGGCAATTCCCAAACAGGTGCGCACGTCTGCATTGTCGGGATTCTGCGCGCAGGCTTGGGTGAGCGACTCGATGGACTCGGCAAGCTTTTCCGGTGGTATGGAATGCGGATCACGCCAAGGCAGCGCCGCCAACCGGTTGGGACCCTGCGCGGGACTGAGCGCTTCCGATCTCTTGAGCATTGCGATTGTTGGATCAGCCATTTGCGTTTGCTCTCCACGACGGGGACTTCAATTCGAACTCGGGATAAGCCATCGCACCCATTTCCGGCAGGTCCAGGCCTTCCAGTTCTTCCTTTGCGGAAGCGCGCTGGCCGATGATCAGATCCACCACCCATGCGATGACGAAACTCACAGTGAAGACGAAGCCGACGATGGTGGCTACGCCGATCAACTGCGCCACCAGTTGACCCGCATCGCCGTAAAAGAGACCGGTGACCGAGCCGTTCACACCGTTCCACGCGCCGCCGTAGTTACTCTTGCCGTCGGCGAACAAGCCAAGAGCGATCACTCCCCACAGGCCGCAAACGCCGTGAACCGAAACCGCGCCCACCGGGTCGTCGATCTTTAGAGTGCGTTCAATGAAGGCCACCGATACACACACCAGGACCCCGGCTATCAGCCCGATAATTGCCGAACCCACCGGGTTCACAAAACCGGATGGCGCCGTGATCGCCACTAAGCCCGACAGGAAACCATTGCCAGTCATCGAAGCGTCTGGTTTCCCGTAAACGATCCACATATAGGACATCGCGCTCAAGAGTCCAGTCGCGCTGGCCAACATGGTGTTCACCGCGATCGAGCTGATTCGTAGGTTGCCGTTGCCGGAAGCCCCCAGCGTGGAGCCAGGATTGAAGCCAAACCAGCCGAACGCCAAAATCAAGCAGCCGGTGATCACCAGCACAATGTCGTGGGCCAAAATCACTTGGGGCCGGCCATCCCGAGTAAACTTTCCGATGCGCGGACCCAGAATCATGGCGATCGCCAACGCACTGACGCCCCCCACGGCATGTACCACGCCGGAGCCGGCAAAGTCACAATAGCCCTTGCCGAGTCCAAAGTTCGTGCCCAGACCAGCCAGCCAACCGCCTCCCCATGCCCAATTGGCAAAAAACGGATAGGTAAATGCCGCAAAGAAAAACGAGGTCACCGCAAAGGCCGAGAACTTCCAGCGCTCGATCGCGGCTCCGGTTGGGATCGTCGCTCCGGTGTCCATGAACACCATCTGGAACAAAAACAGCACCATAACGCCGACGTCGTAAGTTCCCTTATGCATCAGCAAGAATCCATGTTGCCCAAACAGGCCGAAGGGTTTGCCAAAAAGCGTGACCGTAAACTCAGCGCTCAGCGTGGCCGTGCCGCCCAGATTGGCCACCGCGCCAACTCCACCCATCTGAATGGCAAAACCGATCAGCCAATACGCGAACATGCCGATGCCGTAGACCGCCAAGTTCATCATCATTGTATGGTTGGCATTCTTGGCGCGGGCCAGTCCGGTTTCGAGCAGCGCAAAACCGAGCTGCATGAACATGACCAGATAGCCGGTGATGAGCGTCCAAACAAAATTGATGGCGATTTTATTTTGGCCCACTTGATTGGCCAGATCGCCGATGGTCAGGCCTTTCTTGGAATCCGAGACGGTAACGTCGCTGGCGTTTCCGGTGAGGGACCCGTCCGGATCACCTTTGGCGCGCGCGTCTGCGGATGGCACGGGAATTCCGGTCAAATCTGTTTCCACAATGGGCTTTGACACGGGCGCTGGCGGAGTGCTTGTCGCAGGAGCTGCCTGGTTGCTAGCGGGCGCGGACGCCTGCGCCCAGCCAATCGGCGCGCAGCACATCACCGCGATCGCGAGCACCGGAAGAGTGCTTCTCATTTGCTTCATTCTCGCCTCACCCCTGTTTCCAAATTGCCTTATTGATGTAGGCCCGGTTGAGCAAACCGAGAATGCCGAACAGGCTGACCGCCAACCCGCAGAGCACCACCGCCAGGCGCCCGCCTACCGAAGCAGCCAGCGTCAGGCTGAATAAGCTAATTACAAATCCGAGGAAGGTGACGACAATTCCAATGGCAATCATGTTTCCGTTGCCTCCATGCTAGGGTCTTTCTTGGAACACCAATCGGAGCGGGCCGAGTAAACCAGAAGGCAATGGCTGCAGGCTCTCCAGGTCTTGAGGAACGGCGCGCACTCCATATCTGCCGTTCAGTAATCTGCGATCGGGCAGCGACTGGCCAGCCAGTGTATTGATGGCCAGATTTCCAACGATGATTTTCAGGTGATTTTGCCCAGGGTGAAGCTCGCCCGAGATTTCCAATTCATAGGGAGGCTTCCAAATCGCGCCTGTCGGCTGATCGTTCACGAATACTTGCGCGGCTTCACGCACTGGACCATCCCACCAGGCACGCATATGTGGGTCACCCGATTTAGGTGGTTCGACCGCAGTTCCCGGCCCGAAATCGAGATACACGCTAATCTTTGGGCTCACCATCTTTGCCGTGACGCTGAAATTCTTTTCGTAAACGGCGGTGCCTGAATAAAACCGCGTTTCCTCTTCATCCGCCCAGGAGTGCAGCGTATCCAGGTGGAAACTTCGGCCGAGACCGGAAAACGCGACCGTCCAATCCGTCCCGAGATCGAGCACCTCCTGACGATGGTGTGCCACCGAGCCCGTTGCGTTGAATCGAGCTGGTGCCGGCGGATTGCCGGCCGTAAACACGAGCACCCGTGATTGGTAGGGCTGCAAATTCAGGAGAAGGCTGGAGTTCGAGCCAGCCAAAGAGATATTCCCGGAAGAAGGGTCCCACCATTCAGCGTACGGTTCCGATGCGCGAAATGTAGCGGTAGTCGAAACGGGATGATTGCTGGTATTCGCCAGGAAATAAATATCAGCCGAGGGCAATTTGCGATGCACGAAACCGACTTCCGGAGCGGGAGGCAGAGTCTTGACGTCCGGTTTGAGTTCCTGCGCCAGCGTCTTGCCCAGCAACTTTTCGTCGGGAACGAAGACGCCCTTTGCGGCCGGACCTTGGAACAAGCTCTCTGAAGTTTCGCGCACCTTCGGCGTATCGCTTCCCGCCTCCGGCAAGCCCGGCGCGCGGGACGGCAGACTCCGCGTCGCAATTACCACGCCGCCATTGCGCGCATACGCCTCGATCTGGCGATATACGGTTAAAGGTAATCGCTCGACGCCGGGCAGAATCAGCACCCGATAGGAAATCCCGGTTTTAGCAATCGTCGCCGCATCGATGAAATCGAAGTTGAACCCCGCGTCAAGCACTTGCGGAATCACCTCCGGCCCGAGCAGTCCCGGCATGGATTCGCTGACCGAGGCTTTTCCCGGAGTGAATTGCGCCCAGGCATCATCGGTTGGCAGCAGCAGAGCGACGTCGTTCGCCGGTTGACCTTGGCGGAGCACATAGCTGATCCTTTGCAAGTAACGCGTGACGTCCGGCATCACCAGCCACCACGGATTGTGATCGTTGAGCACCATGGCGGCATAAAACGCCCAGCCCGGCTCGCCCGCCTCTTTCGGTGAGTACGGCCAGCCGTGCCCAATTAACTGATTAATTCCTTGCAGAAAAAATAGGTCCGCTTCCGCTTTTATGTCCAGCGGTGTTGCCCGAAAAGCGGGCGAATGAAGCCAGGTCCAGGTTTCCGAGGATGTCACCGTCCTTCCCTGCAGGTGGCTCGCAGAGGAAGCCCAACGGGTCGGCGAAAAACTCCGCCATTGATCGCCTTCGCCCTCCGGCAGGTCCACCAGGGCATTGCTGGCGAGGGTTACCGCGGGAATACCGTAGGTCTGAGAACGAAACCGAGTGTTGTGTTGCGCCGCCCACTCGCGGACCGGTGTGAGGTATTGCTCATCAATCAGTTCGCTGAGCGTCTTGCCCCAGTCGTGACGGACATCCGAGGTCCTCGGTCCTAGGTCCTGCACCAAAGCAGGTAGGTACGGCGTCAAGTCATATCCGCGCCGTTGACGAAATTGTTCCAGCAGGTCGCCGGTCCAGTCCGAATCATAGACTTCCAGGCTGTCGCTGAACACCGCGTACGGCGGATGGTCCCCAAATGCCTCCATCAAGCGGTTCCCAACTGTCACCAGATGGTTGCCGATAGCGGCTCCATCGAAGTGATCGAGAACAAAACCTTCGGCGCCAATTGCGGCTCGCTTGACCATCATGCCGGTGCGGCTGGCGATGAACCAAAGAACGGTGCCAGATGGCACGCGTTGCGCGGCCAAAGGCAATCGGCCATCTTGGACTGTCGATAAATCCAACGAGGTGGTTTCGACACGGTCTCTTGTTCCGCTGCCGGTGAGAAAGGCAGCCACTAATTTCTCGCCTACTTCAACGCTGGGCACCGGAGTCGATCGTACGTCCGGCGAAATGGAAACGGAGACCACCCGTAGTTTCCCGGCAGCTTGGGTGATTGGGATGTGCGGGCCACCGAATGGCCAGCCGCTGCCCAAAGTAAGATCGACCCGCATCCCCAGTTCACGCGCCTTATCGTTCGCAAAGCGTAGGTCGTCGATGAATTCATCCGAGAGATACGCAAAATTGTGAAGGCCGTGCTCGGGATCGTCCAGCGCCTGGGGATACACCGGCTGAATCTCCACTCCCCCGATGCCGCCCTCCTTCATTGCGCGCAGTTCCCGCTCCAATTCCGGTTTCGTGACCGATGGACCAAACCACCACCAACGCACCATGATTCGGGAATCCGCCGGCGCATCCTTGAATCCTGCCCGTAACGATTTGAGCCCATCATCCTGCCCAACTACGAACGGCGCTAGTGCGAAAAACAACAGAGCCAAAAGGAAACTGTAGCAAGTCGACATCCGGCTTCTGCGGCCACAATATTGATGTAGAAGATTTCGGTGCATGTGCGCTTCCAGCAAAAACCGGCGATGCTAAGGCCGATAGAGTAATCCTGCTTACCGCATCGTGGTAGCGAAATCATGCTGGAACGAAAGCCCGCCAGCGGAATCGCAGCGCGCCCGGAACGGCTAGCCTCGAATCCACCCCGATATATCCTGTGGAAAACGGACCCACACCTGGGTGGACTCTAAGGCGGCAGATTTCCAAATGCCAATCCAAGTTTTTGATTTGCCCGGTAAGAAATCCAGATTACCAGGCTCGTACTCGGAAGGTAGAAGTTCGTTCCGGGGCTTATTGGCTAGCGGGTGCGGCAGCCGACGGTTCCACGTAGTAGCCATCGCGGGCCTGCACGATGAGTTCTTTCTGCTTGGTCACCACCTGAATGCGGTGGTAGTCGCCGCTCACCGGCGATTTGTCCGGCATGTAGCCCAGAATGTACTGGGCCCGCAGTTCCTTCTCGATCTCATCGTAAATCTGATCGACGGGCTGCTTCTTGGAGACCTCGAACAGCCGGCCGCCGGTTTCCTTGGAGATTCGCTCGAGAACTTTCTTACCGTCCGGACGTTCTTCCTGCGGATATCTGCGCCCGCCCCCACCACCCCGACCGCCCCAGCCGGGTCCGCCACCACCGTATCCGCCTCGTGGGCCGAAAGCCTCGTCATCCTTGAAGAGGATCGAATACACGATGGTGTTCGCCCGCTCAGCCGATTGGATGGCGGTCGGGAGAGTCTCTTTGCTGCCCCGGTCGTCTCCGTCGGAGAGCACAATCAGCGCCTTCCGGCCCTGCTGCTTTTTCATCAATTCGTTGGACGCGAGGTAGACCGCGTCGTAGAGCAGCGTGCCTCCGCCGCGGCGATGCCCGCCACTCGAGCTGGCGTCTTCCATCTGCGGCGTTTGTAGCGAGTCCAACGCGGATTCTAATTTCTTGCGGGAAGAAGTGAGGTCCTGTAGGAGGGTGACATCGTGGTCAAAGTTAATCAGAAACGCCTGATCCTTTTTGTCTTCGCGCAGGGTGTGATCGACGAAACTCGAGCTGGCGCTGCGCTCTTTATCGAGCACCCGCCTCTGGCTCATGCTGGTGTCCACCAGCAAGCCGACGGTGAGGGGCAGATCGTTTTCACGGACAAAGTAGCTGATCGTCTGGGGGCGGCCGTCCTCGTCGACCGTGAAGTCGTCCTGGGTCAAGTTCGAGACGATTTGGCTGTGTTTGTCGCGGACCGTGGCAAACACCGTCACCATATTCGTTTCGACCGCGATCTTGGGCGGTTCTTGGCCGCACAGGGGCGCGCCTGGCATCAACGTTAGGAGTATCGATACCATCAGCGAAATGGTGCGCGTAGATTCTGGCGCAATCCTAAACATGTGGTCTTCAGCGATGTGCTTCATCTCCAAGCAGACCTGTAGCTAATAGGGATTCGCGTTTGGCGGGAGGAAAGTTCCAAAATCTAGGCCAAGTGGTAAGCCGCTTAGCGCTGCGGCGGGCGTGGTTGCCGATGGCCGCCACAAATCTTGGGGAGCAGCGGTTCACTTTAGCGGGCTAGCTTCGTACACCTCACGTACGATTTCACATGCGCGGCGTTGATCGGCTGGCATGACGAAGATTTTCAACGAACGATCGTGCAGTTTGTCGGTGCGGGCGTGAATGTGATTCTCGCACAGGCACGATTCGATCATCCCGGTATGTTTTTCGATATTCTCGGACCAAATCTCCACGGTGGCGTCTTCTGGAAACCAATTCCCCGGGTCCCAGTCATCATCGATGTCGTCGGCAGTCGCCACATCATCTTCCGCTGGTAACTCGACTTCCTGCTGCTCATTGGCGCCGTCAATAATCTCCGGCCGGTCGCTGCCGATTATTTCTTTGGCCTGATCGTAAAGGTCTGGCGGCACTCCAACCTTAAGACTTGCATAAGCGCTTGGGAAGACCTGCTCGTCCTGCTGAAACACCCGGAAGGGGATCTCCGCCGCTCGGAGTTGCCGGCAAACGGCGACGCACTGGCCTTGATCTTGGCCTGCCCACACTTCCCGAACGCCGGCGTTGGAGATCGCGGCTTCGGGTTCTCTAAGCTCATCTACCAGGTCGATATCGCAGTCGACACAGCGAGTGAAGCCAGCACGATATTCGCCTTTGCATTCAGGGCAGAACATAACGGCCAGAGTCTACTACACCCGGGCGGGCAACGCGCGACAGAGACGGCTAAGCCGTATGCAGTACTACTCTAGGTGGAACACTTCTTTCATCATCGCGAACTTTTCGCCCGGCTTCAGGGGCATCGGTTCAAACAGCTTGGCCATTTCTTGCTGCCAGCGCAGGTTGGTGGGATCGACGTCCAGAGCGCGCCATGCCGATTCAAAGTCAGCCACCCGCATGACCAGAAACAAATCCTGATCTCGCCGGAAAATCGAGTAGTCCGATATTCCCACTTCTTTTAGCTTGGTGAGCAGAGTGGGCCACACGTTGCGGTGGGATTCTTCGTACTCCGCTTCTTTGCCGGGTTTAATTCTCAGTCGAAAGGCCACTCGGGCCATGCGCTGCTCCTGGGAATTTTGATGGCTGCAGCCGCAAGGTGACGGCGCGCCTTCCCCGGCCGCTTCACTGCGGCGAGGTCAGCACCGCGACGGAAAACGGATGCAGCGTCAGATGGTCCGAATCGAGCTTGGCGGATGCCGGCGGCTGAAACCCAGTGGTCGTATCCACAGTTTCGATGTTGGAATTCCTCGCGCCGGCGATGGAAACTTCGAGATCGCGATCGCGTTTGTTGATCAGCAACAACCGGTGCTGACCGGTTTTGGCAACCACCGCCAACGCATCGAGGTAGGGACTTGCGTGAGAACCCGAACTCGGCGCCGCAATTTCTACGATCTTATCCCCGGGACCAAAGTCATCGTGCAGTAGCTTTAGCACCCAGACCCGCGCGTTTGGCTTTCCGTTGCTCCAGTCCACCATGCTCACACTGGGAAACTGCGTAGGATAGCCAACCAATTGCGATTCCCCGGCCACATCGATCCCCAAGCGAGTGAGTCCGGCAAAAATGTAGGCGTACTCGGCTCCCGCCAGATTCCAATAAGCATCTGGAATAGGTTGCGCCACATGGTGGGGATCGTCTTGTGCGACGTCGTCGGCCGATATGATTCCGATTTCGTTGATCATTGTGGCGGTCGCGGGTGACAGTCTTTTCCGTATCGACTCGACATATCGGGCGGTGTTGATGAACCCATCGGCTCCCGAAAAAACAGTATGCTGTTGAATGTCGAGGGTCTCGTCTGGCGCAGGAACCGCATAGAAATGGTAGGAAATGTAGTCCAAAGGCACACCGGGCTGATGGTTCTGGTGATTCAGAAAGTATTCGAAGAACTCAGGGTTTAATCCCGGTATGGCGAGCGCGGTGCCAACGAATTTGGTGTCCGGCTGGACTTGCTTCATGGTGGTCACAATCGCGTCGTACAGCCGGGTATAAGTCTGCGGCGTCATGTGATGCTCGAAATCCACCTCATTCAGAACTTCCCAGTACGGAATGGAATAGTGATAGCCGGATTCATGGCGTTTGCCCAACTCGTCAGTCAATCCGCCCTTGGTGTACCACGATAGGAGCCGGGCGAAGTACTCTGCCACCTCCTTGCCAGTCGGATCGCGCAGTTCGGTTCCCTGCTCGTAGTCCCACACCACCTGGTTCGGGTCGTCCGGATAGGCGACCGGCTTGTCGGTTTTGTACATCCATTGAGGAATAGTGCTGAAGTTGAGAACGGCCGGGTGGCCTTTGGTTGCGTCCAGAAAATCGATGGTCATCGGATCGATCACCGAGAAATCCCAAAACGTCTTAGCGTCTTTGGGCGGCTCCAGCTCCGCCACTCCCAAACGCGGATACGGCAGCCAAGGAACGTAACGAACGTAGTCGGCGCCAAGATCATGCAGCGCCAGGAACGCGTTATCATGCACTGCGGTTCCGCGGCGAAGCGGGGGATTCACCACCACCTGCAAGGTGGGTGTGGTTTTCGATGCCATAATTACTTTGTCCCAGCGCACCGCCAGCCGGACCGGAGCGTCTTGCGCGCGCGCGGCGATCGAAGCCGCAACGATAGAAATTGAAAGCAGAAACCATCGGAACGAATTCAAAGGCTTCATGAAATCCTCCGAAGCCCCACGCGGTTGGGGGCACGGTAAGGGCGCGGACCTTCGCGATGCGCAAGTTACGCGAGTTGCAGTCTCTTTTCAATAGATAAATGCTTTTCATTATAGAATCCGATCGGCAACAGGCCGGATTCGGCGCCGGAGCTGAATCGGTGGAGAGAAGTGCACCCATGAGTGAGCACAGCACCAATCACGAATTCACCGTTGGGCTGTTCGGAATCGGGCTAGACACTTATTGGCCGCAGTTCGAGGGACTACAGCAACGTCTGCAGGGCTATCTCCAGCGGGTGGCCCAGCGGCTCGCGAAACCGGGGGTTCGGGTGATCGATCTGGGCCTGGTGGATTCTCCCGAAAAAGCGGAGGCCGCGGGTCATTCCTTCCGGCAACACGATGTCGATCTCATTTTCCTGTACGTCACCACGTACGCGCTCTCATCCACCGTCCTTCCGGTGGTGCGCAGAGCGAAGGTCCCGGTAATTTTGCTCAATCTCTCGCCCGCCGCGGCCATCGACTACGCGTCCTTCAATGCCATGGACGATCGCATGAAAATGACCGGTGAGTGGCTGGCCTATTGCCAAGCGTGTCCGGTGCCGGAAATTGCCAATGTATTTCATCGCTGCCACATCCCATTTTTTCAAGTGACTGGAATTCTGGATGACGACCCGCTGGCATGGAACCAGATTTCCGAATGGCTCGACGCCGGCCGGGTGGCCCACACTATGGAACACAACCGTCTCGGAGTGATGGGCCACGATTACTGCGGAATGTTGGACATCTACTCCGACCTCACCCAACAGTGCGCCTACTTCGGCGGCCACATCGAAATGCTCGAAGTGGATGAACTCGCCGCTTTGCGCCACGAGGTACAAGCGGCGACGATTGCCCAGAAAGTGGAAGAGTTCCGGAATTGCTTCGACGTTCAAGCCGATTGCTCGCCGCAGGAATTGGAGCGCGCCGCCCGCACTTCCGTCGCGCTGGACCGCTTGGTGCAGCAGCATCGCCTCGGTTCGTTGGCCTACTACTATCAGGGAGCACCAAACACCGATAACGAAGACACCATCAGTTCCATCATTCTGGGCGCCAGCCGGTTAACCGCCGGTGGCGTGCCGGTCGCCGGCGAATACGAAATCAAGAACGCCCAAGCCATGAAGATCATGGATTGCTTCGGGGCGGGCGGCTCCTTCACCGAATATTACGCGACCGACTACACCGACGACGTCGTGCTCATGGGCCATGACGGGCCAGGCCACTTGGCGATCGCCCAGGGACGAATCAAGGTTCGCCCGTTGCACGTCTATCACGGCAAGGTGGGCCGCGGCCTTTCCGTCGAAATGTCGGTCAAACATGGCCCGGTCACGCTGCTGTCCGTAGTGCAGACCTCCGACAAACTAATGCTTCTCACCGCGGAAGCGGAATCTGTGCCGGGCCCAATTCTAGAGATTGGAAACACCAACAGCCGCTACCGTTTTCCGATGGGAGCGCGGCGCTTCATCGAAGCGTGGAACGCCCAAGGCCCCGCGCATCATTGCGCCATAGGAGTGGGGCACCTAGCCAGCAGACTGAAAAAGCTGGCGGCGCTCCTGGGAATGGATTGCGTGCAAATAAGTTGACCGGCCTCATCCAATAGAGAAACTTGTTTCGCATTCCGTTGACAGCCGAGGCAAACTGCCGCTACAGTTCGCCACGTCCCCGGCAACTGCACCCGAGCATCCAGCCCGGGAAGAGCCGGACCTAAATTCGAAGCTAACGCCACACGGAGAACCACCATGCGAACCCACCAGAACAGCGGCATGACGGCACTACGAGGCATGGCCGTGACCATCGCGTGCCTGCTGATGTTTATGCGATTCACCGTCACCGCAGAGGCGCAATCCAACAAGCCCGCGAGCCTCGAATGCGAATCGCTATCCACTCCTATCGGAATGGACGCCAAAGAGCCCTTATTGTCATGGAAGCTTCACGACCCGCGCCCCGGCGCGCGGCAGACGGCGTACCAAGTCCAGGTGGCCTCCAGCACTTCTTCGCTCGAATCGGAGAAACCAGATATTTGGGATAGCGGCCGCACCGAGTCAAACAGCTCCATCGGGGTGCGTTATAAAGGACCAGCTTTGGTGCCCAGCAAGCGCTATTTCTGGCGGGTGATCGCATGGGACCGCGACGGCAAGCAGTATCCAGCCAGCGACGCCAGCTGGTGGGAGACGGGACTCCTCGATCAAGGAAACTGGAAGGCCAAGTGGATCGGCCTGGAAGAACCTGAGCTGCGTGCCGTGAGAGAATCAGGCGCGACCTGGATCACCAACTCCGAAACGGAAGTGCCGAAGGAAGTAGAGAAAACAGAACATGACTTCCGATTCCATTTCGACCTGACCAAGCCGGTCCGCCGCGGCACCCTGTACGTTACCGGACAAGACTCAGCTGGCGCTTGGATCAATGGAAAACCAGTGCTTGCGGCGCAATCCCTTCCGCCGTGGCGGCAATTTCCATGGAAGACGTACACCATCCAGGACGTCACGCAGGTCTTGCAAAATGGAAAGAATCTTCTGGCGGTTGCGGTCGTCCATTACGCCGAGGGCCGCCGTGGCGCCGGCAACGTGAGCCAGACGCCCATGAATGCGGTGCTGTACATTGAGGGGGCCGACGGCACGGTAGAAATATTCAAGAGCGGTCCGGCGGGTTGGCGCGCTACTTTGGACGCCAGCGGAAACTGGCAAGCTCCCGAATTCAGCGATGTTTCATGGAAGGAAGCCATCCCTTACGTTGCTCCGCGTTCCGAAACCAGGCCCGATCCCCTCGGCAATCCGTGGCCGACCGGCGCAGTGAAATCTCTTCGCCGCCCGTTTGAAGTCACCAAACCGGTAGCTTCCGCGCGAATTTATGCCACCGCGCTCGGTGCCTACCAGCTTTCCATTAACGGTCACACCGTGGGCCACGACATTCTCTCGCCAGGATGGACGGACTTCCGCGAGCACATGATCTATCAAGCGTATGACGTCACCGCGGATGTGCAGTCCGGCAAGAACGCCCTCGGCGCGCTCCTCGCCCCAGGTTGGTATGCAACGCCGCTGCAGTGGTTTCGCCAGGGCTATAACTACGGGACAACGCCGCCTGCACTGCGCGCGCAACTAAGGATTGAATACCAGGACGGATCGGTGGATTGGGTGTTGACCGACGAAACCTGGAAGGCGGACATCTCGCCCATCCTGTTCGCGGAAATTTACGATGGCGAAACCTACGACGCTCGCAAGTTGCAGGCGAGATGGAACACCGCGACGTTCGACGACAGCCACTGGAAATCCGCCGAGGTGATTCCGGCTCACGAGCCGCAAATCGATTGGCAATATTTCCAGCCGATTCGTGTGGAAAAGTCGCTCGACGCAAAGACCCTAACCAGTCCCTCCCCCGGCGTATATATCTACGATTTCGGCCAGAATCTTTCCGGCGTCGCACGTATTCACGCCCAAGGCGCGGCAGGCACCAATGTGAAAATCAGGTTTGCCGAGGTATTAAACCCCGACGGCTCTCTCTACACCGACAACCTGCGGACCGCTAAGGCCACCGACCATTTCATTCTGGCCGGCAAAGGCACCGAGGAGTATCAGCCCACCTTCACCTTCCACGGATTCCGTTATGCCGAAGTTTCTGGATTGAAAACCAAGCCCCAACTGAACGACCTTCAAGCCCTGGTCTTCCATACCGATGCTCCGTTCACCGCCACGCTCACGACCGGCAGCGCCATGCTCAATCAACTCTGGAGCAATATCGTTTGGGGCCAGCGCTCCAACTTCGTGGGCGTCCCCACCGACTGCCCGCAACGCGACGAGCGCCTCGGATGGACCGCCGATGCCCAGGTTTTCTGGCGCACTGCCACCTACAACATGGATCTCGCAGCGTTCACCCGGAAATTCGGAGGTGATCTGCGAGGCACCCAAGTGGGTACCGATATGTATGGAATCTTCGCACCCGGAACGGTCAGTGAAAATCCGGGCTACGGCACGGGCTGGAGCGACGCCGGCATCATTATCCCGTGGACCTCGTGGATTCAGAACGGCGACACCAAAGTGATCGAAGAGAACTGGGAAGGAATGGAGAAGTATCTCGCCGCAATTCAAGCCGCGAACCCAGACTACCTCAACAAAAAGAGCTATGGCATCGCCTTCGCGGACTGGCTGGCGCCCGAAGGCGTCACTCCGGTGGATCTAATTGCCACCGCCTACTGGGCCTACGACGCCACGCTCATGCGTCAGATGGCCCACGCTGCGGGAAAGACCGCCGACGAGCAGAAATACGCCGAGCTCTTTGAAAAAATCAAAGCGGCCTTCAATCGGGCTTTCGTCCATCCGGACGGTTTCGTCGGCGGCGTGCCGCCACCGCCGGTCTTTGCCTCCGGAGTGGACACCACCCTCAGCACCACCCCGGTGGAAACCCAGACCGGTTACGTCCTCGCTCTGCACATGAATTTGCTGCCCGCATCGCTGCGGAACGCGGCCGCGAAACGCTTGGTGGATCGTATCGAAGCCAATCATTGGCGTCTTGGCACCGGATTTCTGGGCACTCCTTACTTGCTGGGTGCGCTCACCGATACCGGACATGCGGACGTCGCCTATCGCCTGCTATTGAGCACCGAAAATCCGTCGTGGGGCTACCTTGTCGAGCACGGCGCTACCACCATGTGGGAACGCTGGAATGGCGATGCTATGCGCAGCGACCCCAGTATGAATTCCTATAACCACTACGCGTACGGCGCGGTCGCCGACTGGATTTATGGCTATGCGGCGGGAATCGACACGCTGCCGACCGATCCCGGATTTCACACCATCTTTCTTCATCCCAATTTCGACCGGCGCCTCGGCCATCTCGACTTTTCGTATGAATCTTCCTACGGAACAATTCACTCCGCGTGGTCGATCGCTGGGAATAAAGCGACTTGGGACCTAACCGTCCCGGCGAACGCAAACGGCCATCTGCCGCTCTCCGCGGAACAAGAAAAATCTTTCAAGCTCGACGGCCAACCGTTGTCCCAGAGCAAAATCGTGCACCGGTCGTCCACCAACAGCAATGCCGTGTATGAAATTCCTGCCGGCACTTACCAATTCGAAGTGACCCTGCCGTAGTGCTTTTGAACTAAGCCTCTACGGTTGGATGACTCTATCTTTTCCGGGCGCCCCACTCTTCCCAGCCTTCGGGGAAGGGTGGGCGACGTGGCCTCGGCGTAGGCGTTCACCGTACTTAGAGAGGCTCCTGCCTAGATCGTTTTTCTCATTTTGATATGGAAGGTTGAAACGGCCCGAATGTTGGCGCCACCGCCGGTTCCCGCTGCCGCAAATTCCAATAGGTAAACATATTCAAAAATATCTTGACACGCGTAAAGAATTCCCGATACAGTCCCTCGCAAGTTCTTGCATAACGAAAAAGGGGTGTCGAATATCGATTTTTTTTATCGAGATTTATCGAGATAAGGACCCCATGTCGCCCGTTTCACGCCACACCCCGGGAGCCGCTTTGCGCCCAGCCGAATCACTCGGCTGAATGAGGGAGATCTCAATGATCGCTGCCGAACGAATCACAAATACAGGAAGGTACTCGAACATGAAAATACAAGGTTTCTTGGTCGCGCTGCTCCTGTTGGTCTCGGCCGGCGTGGCATACGGTCAAGCGGGTGGCACCGGTACCATTCTCGGCACGGTCACCGATACCAGCGGCGCCACCGTGGCCAATGCCAAGGTTCACGTTACCAACGTCGCCACCGGGGTCACCACGGATATGAGCACCGGCAGCGCCGGGGACTATACCACCCCCTATTTGAAGCCCGGCCTTTACAAGGTCACCGTGGAGGCTACCGGCTTTGAGAAATCCGTGGTGAACAACATTAATCTCGTGGTCGCTCAAGACGCCCGCGCGGATGTGGTTATGAAACCCGGAGCCATTTCCGAAACGGTGGAAGTTACTGCCAGTGCCGTGGCCCTGGATACCGACACCTCCGCGGTGTCGCAATCCGTTACCCAACGGCAGGTGGAAGATTTGCCCCTCAATGGACGCAACTTCCTGGACCTGCTGTTCATCGGTGCCGGGGCGGTAGAGACCGTTGGTGAGCAAGGCCAAATGCGCCAGAGCGAAGGAAACGCCATCAGCATCAATGGCGGCCGGCCAGAATCCACAAACTATACCTTGGACGGCCTGGTCAACACCGATCCGGCATTGAACACCCCGGCGGTAATCCTGTCGCAGGACGCTATTCAGGAGTTCAAGGTACAGAGCGACACCTACAGTGCCGAATATGGCTTCAGCGCGAACCAAGTGAACATCGTCAGCAAGAGCGGCACCAATGAAATTCACGGCACCGGCTTCGAGTTCCTTCGCAACGATGACTTCGACGCTCGCAGCACTTTTCAGCCTACCCTGCCCGAACTGCGACAGAATCAATTCGGTTTTGTGATTGGCGGCCCGGTATACCTGCCCAAGGCTTACGACGGCCGTAACAAAACCTTTTGGCTGGTGAACTACGAAGGCTGGCGAATTCGCAACGGCAGCAACCTGTTCGCCAACGTTCCGGATCCCACTCAACTCGGGGGTAACTTCTCCGGATCGGGGTTACCCGCATACGGAACACCAGCCTGCACCACGGCGCTAGCCGCGTCACTGGCGTGCATGCCCGTCGATCCCACCACCGGTGCGCCTTTTCCGGGCGATACCATCCCCACCAGCAGTTTCTCGCGCATCGCCACCGCGGAACTTGCTGCTGGCCTTTTCCCGGGGCCCAATTGCCTGACTCCGGCATCGTGTCCGGGCAACTACCGCTTGAACACCGTATTGCCCAACTCGGTCAACCAGCAGACCTACAAGCTGGATCAAAATCTCGGACGTTTCGGGAGTGTGTTTTTCCGTTTCACCAATTCGAACTACTCCAACGAGGGCCTCAGTGGATCGCTCTCCGTCCCGGCTGGCGTAAGCGTATTCAATGAAACCTCCCAAAGCTGGGAAATCTCGCACACCGTCGATCTGGGTCACGGCCTGATCAACAACTTCCGCTTCGGGCGGCTTGATCCAATATCCAACCAAGGCGGTATACCAGCCCCTGTGTCTGCCGTTACGGCCATGGGTATAACCGGAGTTTTCCAGAATCTTCCGGCCTATGCGCGCCTGTGGCCCACCATTAGCTTTAACGGCAATTTCCCCACGGGAGGCGGCGCCGTTTTCGGAAGTCAAGGTAACGACACCACCACCAGCAACATTCCCACCTGGGAGTTCGCGGATTCCGTGAGCAAATCTTTCGGGAAGCATACCCTCGGCGTTGGCATCGATTACCGCGAATGGGTCGAGAAGCGCGATCTTTCCGCGGACTTTCTCGGCGACTTCAACTACGCCAGCACCACCATTCAGCAAAACGGAAACGGTTGCCCAACCGTCGACTGCGGCACCGGAAATCAAGTGGCCGACTTCCTGCTCGGCTATTACGCAACCGCCTCTACCTACCAGCCCGGACCGTTCAGCAAGCCTGGCCAAGCGGGCAACTTGAACCAATATCACTTCAAGTATCTTGCCCCATGGGTGCAGGACGATTGGAAGGTGAACAGTCGCCTCACCCTGAACCTCGGTCTTCGCTGGGATTACCGCAGTGTGCCCTTCGAGCAAGACAACAAGATGTTCTGGTTCGATATAAACCAGCCCGGTGGCGGACTCTGCTTCGCGGATAAGACCCTGTTGACCGACAATATCGCTCCCGCAGGTAACGGCTTCTATGATTACTGCGGCCGGAATAATCCGGCCGACGGCTCCAAAAAGCCCTTCGCGCCGCGCATTGGCATCGCCTATCGGCCGTTCGACAATAAGACCGTGGTCCGCGCCGGTTATGGCCTGTTTTTCGATTCCTCCGAGAGCCGCGAGATTGACGACTCCGGCGATATCTATCCCTTTGTCGTCCGCGCTTCGCCCAATCCAACCCAAGACCCAACTCTGCCCAAAACCACCGACAACATGTTCCCTCCAGTTACTCTGCATACCGTCAGTGCAGCCACTGATGGCAGTCAGTTCTTCGCCGTTATCATTTCCGAGCACCCACGCAACCCGTACTCCGAGCAAGCGTCATTGTCGATCGAACGGGAACTGGCGAAGAACACTACCCTAGAGGTTTTCTACACCGGTAACCGCGGCGTCCATTTGCTGGACCGCACCAACATCGGTCAGCCCTTCGCGCCCACCACTTCCCCCGCGCTGTGCCAAAGCAGTGGAGGAACCGCGGGCGATTGCCCGGTGGCCGATCGCAGGCCGTACGCCAACATCACCTCGTCCAACGGCTTTCTGGACAGCGAGTGGGATGGCTATTCGAACTACAACGCAGCCAACGTGAAATTCGAGCGCCGCACCAGCCAGATGGCCTTCGTTGCGGTGTACACCTGGGCCAAGAGCTTGGACGACAAATCCGCAGCCGCCGGTATCGGCTCCACCAACGCCTTCGCGGGTCATATGGATGAACACGATGCCCGACTCGACTACGGCCAGTCCGACTTCGATGTGCCGCAGCGATTCGTCGCCAGTTACATCTACAACCTTCCCTTCGGCAAGGGCAAACGCTACGGCAGCACCATGAACAGAGCCGAGGACCTGCTGGTTGGCGGGTGGGAAGTCACCGGCGTCACCACCTTCCAGAAGGGATTTCCCTTCTCGGCCACTGCCAATGACAACCTCTCGCTACTCACTACCTTTACCCAGCGGGCCGATCTCGTCTCTGGCTGCAACCCCTACGCCGGTTTCACCAAGAGCGTAAACGAGTGGATTAACACCGCTTGCTTCTCTCAGCCGCTAGCGGGGGCGTTCGGCACTAGTGGACGCAATATCTTGCGTGGTCCTGGCATCAACAATTGGGACCTCGGGCTGGAGAAGAGCTTTCAATTCACGGAGCGGGTTCGCTTCCAATTACGCATGGAAGCATTTAACTCCTTCAACCACACTCAATATGGTGTGGATCCGAACTCGCCGGGTGTCGGGCCGGGTACCTCTGCGGTCGACACCAACGTAAACGACGCGAGATTTGGGGACGTCGTTTACGCCCGTCCGGGCCGCATCGTTCAGTTGGGCGGCAAGCTAATTTTCTAGGCGCGTTAACCCCCCCGGGCCCGCTAGGCTCCCACCCACCCTAGCGGGCCTGCATTTCTTGGTCTAATATCCACCGATGGTCCATCTCCGCCCCAAAATCGCTCTTCTCGCATGCTTCTCACTGTGCTTATGTTTTTCCTACGCGCGGACTCAATCGCCCAACGACTCTAAGGCCGAGCGCTACTGGAACGAAGGGGAGAAGGACCTGGCGGCCGGTCAGTATGCAGACGCCGAAAAATCCTACCAAAAGGTCGTACAACTCGATCCCGGAGCCGCCGAAGCGCACGCCCGGCTGGGGGTGATCTATTTCCAGCAGAAAAAATTCGAACAGGCGGCCTCGTCCCTCCACCAAGCTCTAAAGCTTAAGCCGAGTCTGCCAAAGCTGGATACGCTTTTGGCCATGTCGCTCTCGGAGTTAGGGCAATACGATCAGGCCTTGCCCGGCCTGGAGAAAGGGTTTCGGCAGTCCACCGACCCGCCAGTGAAGCGCATGTGCGGACTTCAACTCGAACGCGCCTACACCGGCTTGGGACGCGATGAAAAAGCGGTAGAGGTTGCGTTGGAACTGAACAGGCTATACCCGGACGATCCCGAGGTGCTGTATCACACCGGTCAGCTCTTTGGGAATTTCGCATTCCTCACCGCCCAAAAACTAGCTGAGGTCGCGCCCAACTCGATCTGGCGGCACCAGGCAGCGGCGGAGGAGTGGGAAAGCCAAGGCTCCTACGAACTCGCCATTGATGAGTATCGCGCCGTACTCACGCTGGACCCGCGCCGGCCCGGAATTCACTATCGGTTGGGTCGAACGCTTCTCGCTCGAGCCGCGAAAACCAATTCTTCCCAGCAGACGGACTCACAGGCGGCGCTTCAGGAGTTCACCAGGGAACTTGAATTGGACCCCACCAATGCCAACGCAGCCTACGAATTGGGTGAAGCCCATCGCGGCCATGGGGAGACCGATGAGGCGAAGAAATACTTTGAACTGGCGCTGAAATACTATCCGGATTTCGTTCAAGCCAACCTAGGCCTGGCGGCGGTGTTGTTGCGGGAGGGCGACGCGGCAGGAGCCAAGGTCCACGCGCAGAAGGCGATTGCGGCAAGCCCGCAAAACGATGTGGCTTGGTACCGGCTGTTCCAGGCCGAGCGAGCCTTGGGAGATACTCCCGGAGAGCAAGAAGCTCTCGCTGAATTTCAGCAATTGCGCCAGAAATCCAAGGAACTCGCCGCGGCAACCGCAATATTTTCGCCGGAAGCGGTCACCCCGCAAAAAGTTGACGACAGCAGCGAGCCGTAGGACTGGTTAGAGGGGTCGCTCCAGGTTCCAAGCCACCGGCACGTCCACATAAGACCCGTCCAGCGCGGAAATCGATGGGCAGCCGAGTAACTTCAGCGTGCGCTCCACGTCAGCCCGCAGGATTTCCAGTGAGCGTGCCACGCCCGCCTGGCCAGCGGCCGCGAGCCCGTAGGCGTAGGCGCGGCCAATCAGCACGGCGCGTGCTCCGATGCAGACCGCCTTCACGATATCCGCGCCGCGCCGCACCCCGCCATCCATCAACACTTCAACCTGTTTGTTCACCGCAGCCACCACCTCCGGCAGCGCGCGAAGTGCCGCCGAAACCCCGTCCAACTGCCGCCCTCCGTGGTTTGAAACCACCACCGCCGCGGCGCCGGCATCTACCGCGCGTCTGGCGTCATCCCCGGTCATCGTGCCTTTCACAATGATCGGGCCGTTCCAGATATCCCGCAGCCAGCGCATGTCCTCCCAAGTCACCACCGCTCGCGCCAAGGCGGACCCGACGTCCACCAGCGGCAGGGGCCCTTTTCCCGGCACCACGATATTCTCTAAATGGGGAGTTCCACCATCCATCAGAAACGCAGCGAGCCAGCGCGGATGCGCGAAAAATTGAGGCAGGTAGGGCAGCTTGGCGAATACCGAGCGGCTCAAGAGCGATCTCAGGCCGCGGCGCAAGTCCCGTTCTCGGTTGCCGGCTACCGCGGTATCAATGGTGACGACCAACGCGGAAAAACCAGATCGTTTGGCGCGCTCCAAGGCCGGCTCAGCGACTTCCCGGCCACCCACCAAATAAAGTTGATACCACACCGGCCCGCTCGAGGCCGCTCGCACTTTTTCCAATTTATGGCCGGAGATGGTCGACAATACAAATGCGGTTCCCGCAGCTCCCGCCGCTGCCGCCGCTGCCAGTTCCCCTCGCGGATGCATCATCCGGCTGTAGCCTACCGGCGCAAGAATCGCAGGGAATGACAAATCGAAATCCAAAACGCGGGTGCGCAGATCGCACTCGCCAATGTTCACCGCTTGTCGCGGTCGAAAAATAACGTCGTCAAATACGCGGCAATTTTCTCTGAGGGTCACTTCTCCATCGGCGCCGCCATCCATGTAGTCGAAGACTACCGGAGGCAAACGGCGCTGCGCCATTCGACGCAAGTCAGCAATGTTGATAACGCGGGAAGATAGACGAGAGTTCACTATGTCCGGTTCACCTGTTACTTGTGGATTGCGCTGATGGGGGAAGCCGCGCTCGATCGACTTGCCGAGGCCTTCGCCGCCGAGCCTGCCGTTCCCAAGTAATTTCCGTAGCCCACCACAACCGTCGAGGCCACCAGCACCAGAAGGCTTAATCCTACCAGCACCTTGGTGCGAACGCCGACCCCTTTCCATTCCTTCAACGCGATGCCCCACAGCGTGCTGAAAATCATGATACTGGCCATGTGCAGCGTCCAGCTTGAGAATTTATACCGGCCCATCTGCGTTTCGCCCATGGTGTAGAAAAAAAACTGGAAATACCACGTAGTTCCGGCGAGGGCGGAGAAGAAATAGTTCGAGAGCATGGGCGCGGTGGAAAGGCGCGGCTCATTCCGCCTGGCCAGTTCAGCCATCTCCTCGGCGGGCGCGTCCGTTACGTTTTCCAGGATTGGTTCGTCTCGGCGGGCAGGCGCCGCTTCATTTATATTGGGACTGAAATACTGGGAACCGGTGTGGTTGCGGATATTCAGAATGACGCACCAAATAAAGTTGGTGGTGAATCCTCCGAGCAGAAGCACCACCAATACCGGAAGCCCCTGCCACAGTGGGGGAGTGCCGTGACGCAGGGTGATTGCTTTGATCGGATCGCCGGCGGCCAATCCGTAGGCAAAACAAGCGCTCATCACCCCCGAAAATGTGGCTACCACCAGGCCCTTCTTCAGATTGAATTCCTTGATCGACGCGCGCTTTTGCTCCTCGGACATCTCTTTCTCTTTGGACATGCCCGCCGCGCCGGCGAATACGATTCCTAGCAAACAAATTCCCACTCCCGCCAGAATCGTCAAGCCCGAGGTTGTCCCCAGCACTTCCGAGGCAAACTGCCCGCGAAAAATGGGCGGCATCAGCGTCCCGAAGGCCGCGGTATAACCCAGAGCTACGGCCATGCCCAGCGACATTCCCAGGTAACGCATGGTCAAACCAAAGGTGAGACCGCCCAGTCCCCACAGCACCCCGAAGGTGTAAACCCAGAACCGGCTCTGCGCGGGCGCCTCGTGCAGCACACCCATCAGATCGCTAGTCATGAACGTAGCCAGGATCCATGGCGCGATAATCCAACTGAAAAAGCCGCCTACCAGCCAATAGGTCTCCCACGCCCACACCCGCACCTTCCGATAGGGGACATAAAAACTCCCGGACGCCAGTCCGCCGAGCCAATGAAAGAAAACCCCGAGCATCGGGTTGGGTCCCACCGGATATCCTTTCGACTGTTAAAGGAAACTTGTGAACGCAAGACCGCCGGCCGCCCAGCAGCCGGCCACGCACAACGGGCGACTCTAGTTCGCATTGCGCCGCAGCGTCAATACAAAAGGCATGTATCTATTGAAATTAGAACGAAACCATTTCCCGCTAAGCTATAATAATTCATATGAGAAACCAGCAACGGAGTGGTCCGCCCCGTCTTTATCTCATTCCGGTGCTTTCAAAGGCCCTCGATATCCTCGAACTGCTCCAAGCGGACAATCAGGCCAAGTCCCTCGAAGAGATTTTCCAGCGAACCAACATCTCCAAAACCACTGTCTACCGCATCCTCAAAACTTTCACTCATCGTGGCTATCTGGCCCAGTCCGAAAATGGTTTGTACCGCCTGGTGGCCAGGCCGCGCAAGGTGCGCTTTGGTTTTGGCGGAGAGTCCTCGGAGATGCCTTTTTCCGAAGCCGTTCGGGAAAGCCTCACCGCCGCCACCGCTTCCGCCGGTGTGGACTTGCTAGTGCTCGACAATAAGTACGACGCCGCGACCGCCCTGCGAAACGCCGAGGAGTTTGTCCGCCAAGCGGTCGATCTGGTCATCGAGTTCCAGATCGATCAACGCATCGCACCGGCCATCGCCGACAAAATACATGGCGCGGGAATCCCCCTAATTGCCGTGGACATCCCCCACCCCCACGCTACCTTCCTGGGCGTGGACAACTACCGCGTGGGTCATGAGGCCGGCGTTTTCCTGGCGCAGCATGCTAAGCATAACTGGCATGGCCAAGTGAGCTGGGCGGTGGGCTTGGATATTCAAGAAGCGGGGCCTCTCGTTCACAGCCGCATCGCCGGGGCCTTTGCGGGTATTCGCTCGAAACTTCCCGAGTTGCGCGATGAGAAGTATGTATCTCTCAACGCCGAGGGACTCCGCGGAAAGAGCCATCGCCTGATACGCGATTTCTTGCGCAAACATTCCAACAACCGTGGAGTACTCATCGCCGCGGCTACTGACACCAGTGCGCTCGGGGCACTGCAGGCGGTTCGCGAAGCGAAGCGGGAAACTGATGTGGCCATCGTGGGTCAAGACTGCATTCCCGAGGCGCTCGACGAATTGGCGGTTCCCGGGAGCTGCTTCATCGCTTCCGTTTCGCACGAGGCCGCGAGCTACGGCCCGCAACTGGTTCAATTGGGACTGGCCATTCTCAACGGCCAAAGTGCGCCGCCGTACAACTACATAAAACACAAGTTGGTGGCTTCGAATCTGCACCAAAAGAAGGCCCGCGCTGCCAAGTAGCCTTGGCGGTAGGCCCGTATTCCTATTGAAATTATTAATCTATTGCACCAAGCGGCCTGTTGCAGTATCGTTTTCGGGTTTGCGGGTCGCGACGTCCTTCTGCCGCCATTTGCGTGGCTGCTGGTCTTCTACGTCATTTCCAGGGGCCTAATGAAGATCCAGGAAACACTCCGCTATTTGCAAGATCGCTGGGACGATCGTATTGCCGACGCCATGGACGATGCCGAACTTCTGCGTTACCGCTCCAACCTTCTGGGCTCCGATCTTCGTATCACCAACTTTGGCGGGGGGAACACCAGCTCCAAGATCGCCGCCAGCGACCCCCTCGACGATTCTAAAAAGGACGTCTTATGGATCAAGGGCAGTGGCGGCGACCTGGGCAGCATTCAGCGCTCCGGCTTTGCCACTCTTTATCTCGACAAACTGCATGCCCTTGCGACGCGCTACCGGGGCGTCGATCTTGAAGATGAGATGGTGGCCATGTACCCGCTGTGCACCTTCGGCAATAACGCCGTGGCGACCTCCATCGACACTCCCCTGCATGCCTTCCTTCCCTTCCAGCACGTCGACCACCTGCATCCAGACTGGGGCATTGCCGTGGCCGCAGCGGCCAATGGCCGCGAGAAGATGGAAGAGTTCAACCGCATTTATTCCCATAAACTGATCTGGTTGCCGTGGCAGCGGCCAGGATTTGAGTTGGCCATGATGCTCCGCGAAGCCATCCAGCAAACGCCGGACGCCGACGGAATCGTTCTGGGTGGCCACGGTCTCTTTACCTGGGGGAACACCCAGCGTGAATGCTACCTCAACACCCTGACGATCATCGACCAGCTTGGACAGTTCGTCTCGGACCACCTCGAACGGCGCGGAACCAAGCTGTTTGGTGGCCCGCAGTCGACCACATTGAAGGATCATCTAGCACTGGCGCATCAGATTTTTCCGTTCGTGCGCGGGCGCGTTTCCGCCAAGCAGCGCCTCATCGGCAACTTCAACGATCTTCCTGAGGTGCTCCGTTTCGTGAACTCCGCAGAGGCCCAGAAGCTCGCGCATCTCGGAACCAGTTGCCCCGACCATTTCATCCGCACCAAGATTCGCCCGCTGTTCGTGCCGTGGGAGCCTCAAGCCAACCTCAACGGATTGCGCGAGGCGATTGATGAGGCTCTGAAGCAGTATCGCCAAGAGTATGCCGCCTACTATTCATCCTTCGCTCGGCCTGACTCGCCCAAAATGCGCGAGGTTAACCCGACCGTCATGCTGGTGCCCGGTATCGGCATGTTCAGTTTTGGCAAGAACAAGACCGAGGCTCGCATCACCGGTGAGTTCTATACCAACGCGATCCACGTCATGGAAGGTGCGAGCGCTTTGGGTTCCGCTTCACTGCCAGCCGCGCTGCCGCAGGCCGGACCGGCCGCGAAGACCGACGCATTCAGCGTTTACTCGAATTACGTCGCGCTGCCGCCGTCCGAGGCATTCCGAATCGAATATTGGCGGCTAGAGGAGGCCAAGATCCGCCGGCAACCGCCGGAGAAGGAACTCAGCCGCCAAATTTGCCTGGTGGTTGGCGGTGCTAACGGCGTAGGCCGGGAGACCGTGCTGCTCGCCGCGCATCGTGGAGCGCAGGTGGTGGTGGCCGATAAAGATCTGGACGCGGCGAAGGCGGTCGCCGCCCAGGCTCAAAAAGTTGCCGGCAAGGAAGCGGCCATTGCGGCCGCCATTGACGTTCGTGACCGGGAATCGATCCGCCATGCCCTTCGCGAAGTGGTCGCCGCGTACGGGGGGCTTGACATTATCGTCAACACCGCCGCAATTTTCCCTTCATCGCCGGATGGCCAAATCAGCGACGCCCAGTGGGCGTTGACCCTGGATATCAACGTCACTGCGAATCATCGGCTGATCGAGGAAGCCTCGCAAATATTGCGGGAACAAGATCTAACCGCGAGCGTGGTGCTGGTCAGCTCGGCCAACGCGGTCGTCCCGAAACACGGGAGCGAAGCCTACGACGTAAGTAAGGCCGCGGTGAACCATATCATTCGTGAGTTCGCGATCTCGCTGGCGCCGAAGGTCCGAGTGAACGGAATCAGTCCGGCGACGGTGGTCAAAGGTTCGACCCTGTTTCCCCGCGATCGAGTGATCGCATCGCTCACCAAGTATTCGATTCCTTTTGAACACGGAGCTTCCGACGAACAGCTCCGGTCCGCCCTGGCGGAGTTCTACGCGAAGCGCACGCTGACCCGCCAACCCATTGATCCCCAGGATTGCGCGGCGGCCATCCTGTTTCTTGCCGGACCGCAGTCGCGTTGCACCACCGGCCATCTGATCCCCGTCGATGGTGGTTTGACGGAGGCTTTTCTTCGCTGAGCCCCGCGTTTCTTGGCCGAGGGTCTGGGTGAGTTGAAGGTAAGCGAAATTCTATGGAGTCAGCGGCAAACCGGAAGGCTTTGGTTGCGATCGATTTGGGCGCGCAGAGTTGCCGGATATCCCTTCTCCGTTGGAACCGAACCGTGCCCGAAATCGAGGTCATTCATCGTTTCCCGAACGCACCGGTTTCGAGCAACGATGGCCTGCGCTGGGATATCGAGGCAATATTCGACGGGCTCATAACCGGCTTGCATTCCTGCGCCACCCGCGCGCCCGAGGGCATCGCCTCCATCGCAGTGGACGGCTGGGCCGTCGATTACGTACGACTGGACGCCACCGGTAATCCGGCCGCACTTCCCTTCTGCCATCGAGACCCGCGAACCGAAACTGCGGAGCGCAAAGTACACTTGATCTTGCCCCCTGCTCGCCTCTATTCGCTCACGGGAATTCAGATCCTTCGCATCAATACGCTCTACCAGTTGTACGCGGATAGCCTGGCGGGTTATGACCCTAGCTTGCCATGGTTAAATTTGCCGGAATTCATTACCTATCGCCTCTGTGGAAAGCCGGTGAGCGAATACACCAATGCAACTCACACCGGACTCGTCGAGTTGGGAACTCATCGCTGGTGCGACGAAATCTTTCGCGAGTTAGGCTTGGATCTCTCGGCTGCTCCGGAGATTGTCGCCAGTGGCTCCGTCCTGGGTCCGTTATCCGGTGAGCTCTCCCATCTCCCGGCGTTCCGCGAAACACAAGTCATCGTACCCGCCTGTCACGATACCGCGTCCGCGGTCGCCGCGATTCCGGCGGCCGGCGACGATTGGGCATTCATAAGTTCCGGGACGTGGTCCTTGGTCGGGACGGTTTTGGATTCGCCTTGTGTAAACCACGACGCGCAGTCCTTGAACTTCACGAATCTCGGCGGTGTGGGCGGAAAGATTTGCTTCCTCAAAAACGTAAACGGCATGTGGCTGCTGCGGCAGTGCATCGATGAATGGGATCTGCAAGCAAGCCGTTGGTCGTTGCCGGACCTGCTCTCGCGTTGCGCATCTTTACCGCCGCCGCCGGCTCTCATCAACGTGGATGACCCACAGTTGCTGTTGCCCGGAAATGCTATCGCCAAGATCAACGCGCAGATGGCGGGACTCGGGCAGCCGAACTTTGGCGCCGATGACGCGGGATTCCTGTCTCTGGCCAATACCGTCTTGCACAGCATGGCCGCGCGGTACGCGGAAGTACTTTCTTCGATCGGCACGCTCACTGGGAAAACGGTGAGGCGCCTGTTCATCGTCGGCGGAGGAAATCAGAATACCTTGCTCAATCGTCTGACCGCACAGCATACTGGCATGGAGATTATTCTTGGTTCCACGGAAAGCGCTACCATCGGCAATTTTGCCGTGCAGATGGCGGCTCTCGAGCGCGATGGGAAAGCCTCCCGAGGGGTTAACGCCGAATCGGTAGCAAACTGGGCAGAGCGGATGTCGGTCAGTTCCCTGGCGATGCCGACTCATCGCGAGGCCAATTAATGTCAACCACTAACAACGGATCCAACACGTCGAACGGAGACTTCGCTATGACGGACAAGTCGGTCGAAGCTATCTGGAATGCGCTAAACAAGTTCAACGTCGAGCTCCCTTCTTGGGGTTTTGCCAATACCGGCACGCGCTTCGGGAAGTTCATTCAGCTTGCGGCGGCGACAACTATCGAAGAGAAGTTCAGCGATGCCGCGCAGGTTCACGCGGTCACCGGAGCCTGTCCGACCTTGGCCCTGCACGTTCAGTGGGACCTGCCCCACGGCGTGAAGGACGTTGGCAAAGTCGAGAAGTTGGCGGAGCGCTTCTCCATTCACCCTGGATCGATCAACCCCAACATCTTTCAAAATCAGGAATATAAATACGGCTCGCTCGGCAATCCGGATCCAGACATTCGCCGGACCGCGGTTCGCCACATCGTGGAATGTGTGGCGATCTCCGACGCGCTGGGCACCCGGGATATCTCTCCGTGGTTTGCGGACGGTTCCAACTACCCCGGCACGCAAAATATGCGCAAGCGCATTGGCTATTTCGAAGAGGGCCTGAAAGAAATTCACGCGGCGATGAAGCCCGGTCAGCGCTTGCTGATCGAATATAAGCCGTTCGAACCCGCCTTCTACCACACCGACATAGCCGATTGGGGAATGGCCTATCTCCTGGCCAAGGACGCCGGGCCGCAAGCGTTGGTGTTGGTAGATACCGGACATCACTATCAGGCGCAAAATATCGAACAGATCGTGGCGTGGCTCCTGCACAAAGACATGATTGGCGGATTCCATTTCAATGATCGACGATACGCCGACGATGATTTAACGCTGGGTTCGATCGATCCCTATCAGATTTTCCGGATCTTTCATGAAATCAGGATGTTCGAGTGGGAAACCGAAAGCACTACCGACATCGCCTACATGATCGACCAGAGCCACAACCTTAAAGGAAAGATCGAGGCGATGATCCAGACGGTGTGCATCGCTCAGGAACTTTACGCCCGGGCCGCTCTGGTGGATCACGAGCGGCTGGCGAAGCTGCAACAGAACTGCTCGCTGGTGGATGCGGAGGAGACTCTGCGCGGGGCTTTTTGGCAAGACGTTCGGCCGGCGATTCGCGAATGGCGCAAGGCCCGCCGCTTGCCCGAAGATCCGATGCAAGCTTTTCGTTCGAGTGGCTACCTCGAGCGCGTGACGCGGGAGCGAGCTGAGAAAAATATCGGCGCTACCGCCAGCTACGCCTGAGCGGCAGTTTTCTTGCGGCTCTCGCTGCTTCACGCAGCCGAACACGCGCTCCGGCTCACGGTACCCGAACGGGTATCGAGTAATCGGATGAGGGCGTGCGCGCCTGGATGGTGGTCCTTCCCGCCGCCACAGCGGTCACCATGCCGCTGGCGTTCACGGTAGCGACGCGCGGATCGGCGGAAGTGAAGGTCGTCTTGCTGGATCGAGTGAGCTCCTCATTGGATCTGTCCGCAAAGGTGCCCAGCACCCGCAATGGAATCTCATCCCCGACGCGTGCGAACTCGATAAGCGCCGGCTCTGCCCAAATTCTCACCGGCTCCTCGGATTTCTCCACGTCGATGGTCACCGCTTCCGATTCCACATCGCCGCCCGCAATTCGTCCCATCGCCGTCACCTGGTAGGTTCCCGGGCGGGCGTCCGCTGGAATCCGGACCTGAAATTGGATCGGCCGTAATTCGCCTTGGCCGCGCGCCATGATTCCCGGCGCCCCTCCGGCGAGTACCCGGCCCGGCCCGAGCGGATGTTGTCCGATCAACACCAGCTTCTCTACCGAAGCATCCGCGGCGACGGCGATCGTAATCGTTTGTCCCGGCCTCACCACGGCGCCCGAAGGCGAGAGGATGCGCACCAGACTTTGTTGGGCGCCGATCGGAACCGCGATGATTCCGATTGCCAGGACCGCGATGCCTGCGATTTTCCCCGCCAATTTATTCATTCGCATTTTCGTTCCTCCCGCTGCCACGTCCACTGCACGTTTGTTTGTCTGGGGGACGCGATGCAATCAAAGTGCTGAAATCCTTCTAATGAAAGTTGGTCCCTGTCGGCGCTTCATTCAATAAGGCGATGACCTCGGTTGAAATGGTTGAGGCGGGATCGAGCACCGAGGGCCCGTCGAAGTCCAGAGTCTCCAGTGCTGCGGTGTGAATCACGCCAGAATACTGCAGTCCGGTAAGGTTGTTCAGCGCGCTATCCAGCGGGACGATGGTGTCGTTGTTCTGCCCGTAAATCGTGGTCCACTTCGAGGCCGTGAGATCCGACGCCAGTGGATTGCCCGAGCAAAGGAGTCGGAGCGCTTCCGCATTGCAGAACAGGCAGCTCAGACCCTTCAGATTGGCGGAGGTCGCAATGCCGGCAATGTACGCAGTGGGAAAAGGCTGGGTCGCCTTCAAATTGGTCAAGGCCGTGCTCAAGCTGCTTCCGTAACCGTTTCCTTCCAGGTCATACACCGCGCCATCCGCGGTGGTTCCCGAGAAAGTCACCGACTGGAGCGCGATGTCGCCGTCCGAAGCAAGAACGTTTCTGGCGCACTGGTTATTGCTGGCCAATAGATCCGCGGCAACCGGCGTGCCCAAATGGGGAGTGGCGATGGTAATCAGCTTGTTGATGGGCCCTGCGCCGAAGGTGTTGCTGCTGAGAAAAGTAGACAGTAGAAAAGCGGTGCGCGAAATGTCGCCGCCCATGCTGTGCGCTACGATGTCGGCTTTCACCGCGGCCACGTTCGCGCTGGTCCGGTAGGCGGCGATGAAATTGTTGATTTGGGTGAGCACCGAGGGCGCGTTGTACGCAAACCCCAGCGAGTTGCTCTCGATCGAGGAATCCACGCTACTCGAGAAGGTGGGTGTAGTGCTAGTGACTCCGGTGATGGTGGTGGCATAGACTGCACGGCTCACATTAAAGTTCGTATCGGTGATCAGCGGAGTGAAATTATTGAAGCTGGATGCATTTCCCCACAAGCCGTGCACCAGCACCACCGGAGGTCGCGCCACGGTCACGGCGGTGTTCGTTGCGGTGCCCGCAGTGGGGGTGGCCCGCAAGGTTACACTGCGAGTGGTCAAAGTGTTGTCGGCGGTGCCCCGCGAAAAATTTACCGGCCCGCGATAAATCACGAATGCTTCCGCCCCCGCAGAAGTGGTGACTGCGGTTGCGCTCAACGAGCTGGCCAGGGTCGTGGTGCTGGCTCCGAGGGCCATCAGCCCACCGTCATTCGGCACGGACGTGCTGGTGGCACCCTGGTCGTTAATCACGGTCACCGCGAATACCTGCCCGACGCTGGTAGCCGGAATACGCAGCACCACCTGGGTCGTGCCGTCCGCGGCTGCTCCTTGCACCAGCCCGGTGGTTGCCGCGGCTATGGAATTGACGCTGGTAGTAACCGCCGAGCCGCTGAGCAGCCCCGCCACCACCGGATCGATCAACACGGGACTCGCGGTGGCCGCAAAGGTGACCGCGTTGATCGCTAGCACAAAGTCTGAGGCATGGTTAGCGAGGGTGACCTCGCGGATATTTGCGTAAGGCAGATCCACGGTGCCCGACCCGGCGCTCAAGCTCTCCGGAAGGGTGGTTTCTTCCGCGCTGCCCTGCTCGTCTTCGGTCACATAGCGGACGTCGACGCTCTGCTCGCTGTGATACGACACCCGCACGTTGGTGACGCGTTGATTGAAGTGAATGGAAATTTCAGGTGAGCATCCTGCGCATTCATGCGACGTGGCGTATACCGCCGTTCTCGTCGCTGCGCCAACGGTGGCATTGCGCAAGACTTCGCCCCCGGAGATAGTGGCGGAAAGCAAACGCGCTGGAACTTGCACAGCGTCGAAGCGGCTCGGCCCGGCAAGATCTTCGAAGTCAATCTTGTGGTTCTGCGCGAAAAGAGGAGATGCGAAAAGACAAACTACCGCGATGCAGAACAGGGAGTGGGTGCGCATCGTGTGCTCCTTGATGATGTGATCTCGGGCGGCTATGCCGATTTTGACTCCATCATTGCGCAAGACAATACGCCCGACCTCGCCCGTGGTCAATACCAAACCAATGCTGAACGGATGCGTGCTGCACCCTTGGCTCAGTACTTGGCCGGCGAGAGCCTTAGCTTTGGGGATGAGGTGAAACGTTCGTTTTATTGCTATTCGGCAATTGTTTTCAGTGAGATGCGAGGGGATGGCGCTGCTGAGACTATCCGCTTTCGAATGATTCCTCGGGCTCGGGGAGCTGGTCGCCTTCGCGGGCGAACCACACGTACAGAGTCGGCAAGATGAAGATGCTCATCACCAGATTCACCGTCAGGCCGCCGACGATCACAATCGCGAACGGGCGCTGGGAATCGGAACCGATGGCCCGGGAGAGCGCGGCGGGGAGTAATCCCAGGGTGGCTACCAGCATAGTCATCATGATCGGACGCAGCCTGAGCACCGCGCCTTCAATGGCGGCAACCTCGATGGGGTGACCGGCGGCGCGGAGCTGATTGATGTATTCGAGCATGATGACGCCCGCTTGGACCGAAACCCCAAAAAGTGCCAAGAAGCCGACGCCAGAGGAAACGCTGAAATGAGTTCCGGTAAATAGCAGGGCTAAGAGCCCTCCCACGCTGGCCATGGCCACCGTGGCGAGGATAAGCAGGGCCCACTTGGGAGAGCGAAACATCGTATAGAGAATGATGAAAATGACCAGCACCGTCAACGGCACGATAATCAGCAGGCGCGCTTGGGCGCGCTTTTCACTCTCGTATTCGCCTTCCCACTCGATGTGATACCCCCGGGGGAGCTGAACCTGCCGGCTCACTCTGCGCATCGCTTCTTCCACCGCGCCCCCCAGGTCGCGGCCGCGAACGCTGTACTTGATGGCGACGTAGCGCTCGTTGCCTTCGCGGTAAATTTCAGAACCACCGTCACGCTCCTCGATCTTACAGAGCTGGGCGAGAGACACGCGCTCGCCGGACGGGGACAACAAACGAATATTCTCGATCGCTTGTTCGGTGCTGCGGAACTGCGGGAGGTAGCGCAGCACCAGATCGTATCGGGCCTCGCCTTTGAGCACTTGGGTAAGCGCATTGCCTCCGACTGCGGTTTGGATCGCATCCTGGATATCCGCGACGTTGATTTGATAGCGAGCGGCGCGATCGCGATCCACTTCAAAGTTGATGTTCGGTTGTCCCAGAGCGTGAAAGACGGCGATGTCCTCAGTTCCCCTCACCTGGCGCATCGCGGAGACGATTTGATCGGCTTTCTGCTCCAGAACTTTCAGGTCATCCCCGTACACTTTGGTGGCCAGTTCACCCTTCACCCCGCTGACCGCCTCTTCCATGTTGTCTTCGATGGGCTGGGAAAAACCCCACACCACGCCCGGGATCTTGTTCAGTTCCCGGTTCATCGCAGCGACCAGTTCATCCTTGTTTTCGTGAAAAACAGGCCGCCAATGCTCTTTCGGTTTCAAATCCACGAAATATTCGGTGTTGAAGAACCCGGCGGTGTCGGTGCCGTCATCCGGCCGCCCCACTTGGCTGGTGCACTGCGGCACTTCGGGAAAAGAGCAAAGGATGACGCGTGCCTGATTGGCCACGCGGATACCTTCGGCGGGTCCGGTGCTCGGTGCTAGAGTGCCGCGCACCCAAAGTGCCCCTTCGTCAAGATGCGGTAGAAATTCGGAGCCGATCACTCCGCCGAACATAAGGTACGCAGCGACGCACAAACTGAATCCGGCGACGCCCAATATCACCCGGCGATGCTCGATGGCCCAGCGAACTGCTTGGCGGTAACGAGTGGTGAGAAAGATCAGCACCGGGTTGCGCCATTCCCGCATATTTCTGGAAAACAGAAAGCTGGAAAGTACCGGCGCAATTAGCATGGAATATATCAAGGCGCCGAGCAGCGCGAACGCTACGGTCCAGGCCATCGGCTTGAACAGCCGCCCCTCGACGCGTTGCAGGGTGAATATCGGCAGGTATGCGGTGACGATGATGGCGATGGCGAAAAAGACGGGGCGCTGGACTTCGTGGGCAGCCTCGCGAATCACCTCGAGGGCGGTCTTTGAACCATTTTCCTCGGATGGCCGCCCCATATGCCGGACAATGTTCTCGACCATCACCACCGCGCCGTCGACGACCATCCCGAAATCCAGCGCGCCCAGCGACAGCAGGTTGGCGGGAATGTGCTTCAGGCTAAGGCACGTCGCAGCGAACAGCAACGAGAACGGCACGGTCAGGGCGACGATAATCGCGCCGCGAGCATTGCCCAGAAACAGAAGCAGAATGATCACTACCAGAAGGATGCCTTCGGCGAGGTTGTGCAGCACGGTGTGGGTGGTGTAGTGCACCAAATCGCTGCGATCGACGAACGGAATCACCTTTACGCCCGAGGGCAAAATGTGTTCGTTCAACTCTTTAACCTTGGCGTGGATTCCCGCGAAGCGCCTCGTCAGCGTTAGCGCCTTTGCGCAATAGAACGATGCCCGAGACGACATCGTCGTTATCGATGATCTTGCCGTCTTCGCGATGAATGGCCCGGGCAAACTGGCCCAGCCGAATCTTCGGGCCCTGCGAAACGACAGCGATGTCGCTGACGAGCAGCGGAGTGCCGCTCTTGGTGGAAATCACCGTCTTTTCAATGTCCTGCACGTCTTTGATCAGGCCCACTTCCCGAAGATTTACTTGTTGTACGCCGGATTCGATGAAGCTGCCGCCGGCATTCGTATTGTTGTTGGTGAGCTGCTGCTCGACCTGCGCCAGGCTGAGCCCGTAGGCGATCGAGTTTATTGGGATCGACGCGAACCTGATACTCGCGGGTGGGGCCACCGAAGCTCGCAACATCGACGACATCGGGCACGCTCTTAAAGTTTTTCTCGACCACCCAGTCCTCGAGCGACTTCAACTCCATGACGTCGTACTCGGGATTGGTGCTGTGCAGCGTGAAGAAGTAGATCTGTCCGACGGGACTCCAGTCGGTGCCCATTTGTGGGTTGACCCCAGCGGGCAAAGTGACTTGGGACAAGCCGTTCCAGGACCCTCTCCCGGTCCCAGGCGTTGGCCTCTTCGTCGTCGAAAATCAGCTTAAGGTCGGAGAGTCCGAAGAGCGAAAACGAACGCAAATGGGTGATGTGCGGGATGCCATTCATCCCGATTTCCAACGGAATGGTCACCTGCTGTTCGATTTGCTCCGCGGAAATTCCGGGCCATTGGGTGATGATCTCGACGTAGTTGTCGGCCACGTCGGGATAGGCTTCTACCGGCAGGTTATGGAACGAAATGGCGCCCCAGCCAAACAGCAGGACCGCCGCTGCGAGCACCAGAAACCGGTTTTCCACGGCAAAATCGACCAGCTTAGCGAATCATTTCCCCGTCCCTTATTTCCGGTCGACGTTTAGGGTCTCACTGATTGTCGACTGTGTTCTGTAGACCGAGCGCATTGGTGACCACTTTCTGGCCTGGCTGCAGCCCGGATACGATTTCCTGCATTTGATCCGAGAGAGTGTCGCCACCGACTACTTCCAACCGGCGAAATTTGTTGTTGCCCACCGGGGTGTATACCCAGTCGCGATCGTGTAAATGTAAGATCGCGGACGCCGGAACTGCTCCGTGTATTTCCCTTTTCAACCCATGGAATGTCACCGTTGCAAACATTCCCGGGCGCATGAATCCGGGATTGCGGACCTCGATGCGGACCTTTCCGCTCCGAATGCTCGGATCAAGGATCGCGCCAATGTTACTGATGGCACCCTTCAGGACCTGGTCGGGATAAGCGTTCAGGCGAATATCGGCGGTCTCACCGAGGCGCACCCCGGGAAGATCGTTTTCGTATACGTCGCAGACCACCCAAACAGACGACAAATCCGAGATGGTGAACGGGTTCGGCGAAGAAAGGCCCTGTACTCCGGCGGCGTTGGTCACCTGTTGGTCGGTGATAACGCCCGAAACTGGAGCGAGGATATCGACGATGGCGCTGGGATGATCGGGATCGTTGCCGAACACTCGCAGATGTTCTGCGCTGGTTTCCACGTCTACTTTGGCCTTGTCTTCGGCGTCCTGCGCCACCTGCAGATCATTCAGTGCGATGGCCCCGTGCGCGTACAGTTCCTTGCTGCGTTCAAGCTGGGTGCGTAGCAGGACTTCATCCGCCAGAGCCTTGCGATAATCGGAAAAAGCGCCGGACACGTCGGTGCTTTGAACGCGCATCAGAACCTGGCCTTTTTTCACGGTGTCGCCCAGACGCGCCCGAATATCGACGACCCGGCCGGACGCCAGCGAAATTACCGGCACGGTCCGGGCGATATCGGGGTTCACCGCCCCGGTGACAACCAAGCGCGATGCAGCGGCGTGGGTCGTCACCGCGCTAACCGGAAACTGCTCGGGATGATCCACCTGGATCACGTTCTGATCCTGCTCGTGCTCGACTTGAGCCGTTGGCGGCGCCTCCGACCCAGGATCTCCGTGGACCTTGCCGCACCCGGCGAGAAACAGCGTTGCCGCAAATCCGCTAGCAAGTATTCGACACTTCGTGCGTTTCATCGACGACCTCACGTCAGACTGCAAGATTGGGTCTGGGCCGCGGCATCAAATCCGCTGGGGAGAAAACCACATATTTTCAATTGGGAACTAGATCCGAAATACGGATTCGGTCAGCAGACCTGTGGCGAAAGCTCTGCCGCACAGGTATACCGATCGAGAAAAAGAATGGCTAGTGGTGAGGAACTTCGGAGGGTGGTGCGCGTCCTGCTTGGGAGACTACGAAAGGGCTGGCCGCAAAGCCCTCGGTTGAACCAGGAATCCATCGCGCCGGGGAAAGGCCGGGTTGCAAATCATTTTCTTGCGGGTGAATCCGGGCGCCAGACTGCGGCGGCACACCCAACGCGTCTGTCACCAGGTTGGTGGCGACGGCGGAAGACCAGTTCGTTCCGCCTTCCCGAAATGCCCCCGTGAAAGCGTTGGGTTCGGCGCGCGAAAAACCGCCGTGACCATTGTTGAGGAAGACCGCCACGGGCCGGTCGAACCAAGCCTCAGCCAGAACCAGGTCAATCGCGTTGTCTCCGTTGACATCGCGCGTTTCGATGCGCAGACCGCCGGCAGGTGCGACAACGGGAATGGATTGCCACCCGGTGGTGGAGAGCTGCAGTTGAATCCAATAGTTGGTAGTGCCGGAACTGTTCGGCTCGGCCTGGATGCTGGCTAAGTCCGGGCGGAGGTCACCGTCAAGATCGGCGATGGCGAACTGCGCGCCTGGCCCAACGGAAGCGGCCGGGACATTCGGAAGTTCGGCGGATCGCGCGGGGCTGCGGCCGGCCAGACCGAATAGCAGGAACACGGGAATCAACAGCAGCAAACCGCGCAAGACCCAACGGTTATCCGGGAGCTTGGTTCGAACTCTAGATCGATGCATCATCATCAGCCATGGTGCGCTTTTCGATTACAGCACCCAACATTAAACATACCATCGACCACGGGTACCCGAAAACGGGGAGTTGTCGTGGGCATGCCCAAAAAGCACGGGGCCGCTCGAAGCAGGACGGTCATCAGTGAGTTGGACGCATGATATTGCGTTGGGGCTGTATCACCGGCGACGTTCTCGCGCTCTAAAGCAGGTCCGAGTTCGTGTCCGAGCGCTGATCACCAGCCTTAGAAACTTCACAGTTGCAAGCGCGAGCCCGAAACAGGCGTTCCGCTATCTTGGTTCAGGCCAATAACTTAGGTTCTGAAATCAGGGCAGCTTAGGTCCAACTTGCACTTGGTGATTCCGAATTGGTTTCCTCGCCAACCACGCGATGCATGGGTTGGCGGGCTGGGTTTCACTTCCGGTCGCAGCTCTCCGTCGGCGTAAACTTCTGATCTCCAGTGCTGGGCTTTGCTGACTCCAACCGAGCCCGTCCTTCCTTGACGTACCCAGCGAATCGCAGCGCCAACTCTCGAATTCGGTCGGCCTGCCGCCGCTCGATGGCCTCGATCGGAATCAAGTCTGTTCCCACCCCAATGGCGGTCGCCCCTGAAAGTACGAAATCCAAGGCGGTCTGCTGGTTGACTCCGCCCCCTGCGATCAAAGGAATCTGTGACAACGAAGCGTGCAACGCCTTGATGTATTTGGGGCCTCCGACGGGTGCGCAGGGAAACACCTTGACGAAGTCGGCGCCGGCCCTCCAGGCGGTAAGCACCTCCGTCGGCGTCAACGCACCCGGCAAGACGCTGACGTTTTGTTTGCCCGCGAATTCTACGATCTCCCGGTCGAATCCGGGGGCGGTTAGGAAGTGCGCACCAGCGTCGACGCATTGCCGCGCGGTGCCGATGTCCAAGACGGTGCCGGCGCCGACCATCATTTTGGGGTGGTATTGAACCAGGTGGGAGATTAAGTCGACTGCGCCCGGCACGGTCATGGTGATCTCGACGATTGGAATTCCACCGCGGGTGACCGCTTCAGCCGCAAAGTGCGCTTGCTCGGCAGAAGACACTCGAATGGCGGGAATGATCCCTATTTCCCGGATGAGAGCGCAAACTTCGGCTTTGTTCATTCGCCGGATTCCTCCCTGTTGCGGGCAGATAGGCCCATCCTAGCTGTTCGGTGTCCATTCTATCCTCGAATCCGTGCCAGGCAATCGACCTTGCACACCGACCCCTTGTAATTATCCCTCCTCGCCTTCCGCCACCGGAAGCTGATCGCCGCTCCGCGCAAACCACACATACAGTGTAGGCAATAGAAAGATGCTCATGACCAAATCGGAGATCAATCCACCGACGATGACGATTGCAAAAGGGCGCTGAGAATCGGAGCCGATCCCATGGGACAGGGCCGCGGGAAGAAGCCCCAACGTCGCCACCAACATCGTCATCATGATCGGCCGGAGTCGCAGCACCGCACCTTCCACTGCCGCTTCCTCGGTGGAGTAGCCTTTGGCTCGGAGCTGATTGATGTATTCCACCATGATGACCCCGGTTTGGACAGAGACGCCAAAGAGCGCGAGGAAGCCTACCCCCGAGGACACGCTGAAGTTGGTGTGGGTAATCAGCAACGCCAGCAACCCGCCAATTCGAGCCATGGCCACGTTGGTGAGAATCAGAAAAGCCCATTTCATCGATCGGAACATGGTGTACAGGATGATGAAAATCAGAAGGATGGTTATGGGCAGAACCAACAGGAGGCGCCGCTCGGACCGTTTCTCGCTCTCGTATTCGCCGGCCCAATCGATGATGTGCCCGGGCGGCAATTTCACCTCCGCGTTGACCTTCTTGATCGCTTCCTCTACCGTACTCCCCAGATCCCTGCCTCGCACGCTGTACTTAATGGCGATGTATCGCGAGTTAGCCTCACGATAGATTTCCGAACCTCCGTCAGACTCGCTCACCTTGGTTAGCTGGCCCAACGAAACCCGCTCGCCCGTCGGCGCTAGCAAGCGAATCTTTCGGATCGCTTCGGTGGTATCGCGATACTCCGGCAGGTACCGCAAAACCAGGTCGTATCTTTGTTCTCCGGCCAGTACTTGGGTAAGCGCATTGCCACCGACCGCTGTCTGAATAGCGTCTTGGACGTCTGAAACATTGATGCCGTAGCGTGCCGCTTCGTCCCGGTCCACCGCGAAGTCGAGGTTTGGTTGTCCGAGGACTCGGAACAGGCCAAGATCCTCGACGCCGCGAATGTCTTTCATGACGTCGACGATCTGGTCTCCCTCGGATTCCAGCTCTTTCAGATCATCACCATAGATCTTCACTGCCAGCGCGCCTTTGACGCCGCTCACCGCTTCTTCCAGGTTGTCGGAAATCGGCTGGGAAAAGTTCCAGATGACTCCCGGATTCTTTACTAGTTCGCGGTTCATGGCGGCGATGAGGCGTTCTTTGTCCTGGTGGAACACCGGCCGCCATTTTTCCTTGGGCAGAAGGTCGACGAAATACTCGGTGTTGAAAAAGCCGGTGGTATCGGTTCCATCATCCGGGCGCCCGATCTGATCGACAACTTGCGGGACCTCCGGAAACGAAGCGAGGACTTCGCGAGCTCGCTCAGCGATTCGTGCGCTCTCGGTGGGTCCCGTGCTGGGGGCCAGGGTGCCGCGTACCCAGATCGCGCCCTCATCGAGGTGCGGCAAGAATTCTGATCCAATCACCCCGCCGAAGGCCAGATAGATGGCACATAGAAACGCGGCCAGAGCCACCCCAACCGTCAGCCAGCGGTTGTGCACCGCCCACGCCACGTCCTTTCGATAACGTTCCGTCACATATTTCATGGCGGGGTTTTCCCATTGCTTGGCGTCCTTGCGAAACAAAAAGCTTGCCAGCGCTGGCGCAAAAAGCATCGAAAAGAGCAGCGCTCCCAGCAATGCAAACGCTACCGTCCATGCCATTGGCCGGAATAGCTTTCCTTCCACTCTCTGTAAGGTGAAGATCGGGAGATACGCGGTGATGATGATGGCGATTGCGTAAAACACTGGCCGCTGTACTTCGTGCGCCGCCGTGCGAACCTTATCCAGGAGTGTGGCTGTCCCTTCCTCTCGGCGATTCAGGTGGCGCACGATGTTCTCGACCATCACCACCGAGCCATCCACCACCATCCCGAAGTCCAGCGCCCCCAGGGAGAGCAGGTTCGCGGAAATATGCCGCAAGTCCAGGCAGATCGAAGCAAATAGCAGCGCGAAAGGAATGGTCAGGGCGACAATGATCGCTCCCCGAACATTTCCCAGGAATATGAATAGGATGATTACGACCAGGAGCATCCCCTCCGTGAGGTTGTGCAGTACGGTATGGGTTGTGTAATGGACCAAATCATCGCGATCCAGGTAGGGAACGATCTTCACCCCCGAAGGAAGAATGTGTTCATTGAGCTGGTGAACCATGGCGTGAATGGCATCCAGGGTTGTCGCGGTGTCCGCACCCTTGCGGAGAAACACGATTCCTTCGACTACGTCGTCATCGTCAACCACCACGCCATCCGCGCGGTGGACAGCCTTCCCGATTTGACCGAGACGAATCTTGGGGCCTTGGGCAACCACTGCGATGTCCTTGACGCGCAGCGCCGTTCCGTTTTGCGTTTTGAGTACGGTCTTCTCGATATCCGCGACATTGCGCACCAATCCCACCGCGCGCACGTTTACCTGTTGCGATCCTTGCTCGATAAAACTCCCGCCGCCGTTGGCGTTAGCGTTGGTGAGTTGTTGTTCCACCTGTGCCAAACCCAAACCATAGGAAATCAATTTGTCGGGGTCGATGCGAATCTGATATTCGCGGGTGATGCCGCCGAACGATGAATCGTCCACGACATCCGGCACCGATTTCAGGTACTTGCTGATCACCCAATCCTGGATCGATTTCAATTCCATCACATCGTAAGCAGGATTGCTGCTTTGCAACGTGTACCAGTAGATCGAGCCGATCGGACTGAAATCGGGACCAATACTGGGGTTGACGTTGGGCGGCAGGGTGACTTGCGCGAGATGCTCCAGCACTTTCTGGCGGTCCCAATCGTTGTCGGAATCATCATCGAAAATGAGATTGACCACGGAGAGTCCAGACAAGGAGGCGGAACGCACATGCTGAAGATGGGGCATGCCGTTCATCTGGATTTCGATGGGAACGGTGACTTGTTGCTCCACTTCCTCCGCGGCGCGGCCGGGCCACTGGGTGATTACCTGAACCCAGGTGTTGGCGACGTCGGGGTAGGCCTCCACCGGCAGCTTCTTGAACGCGATGGCGCCCCAAACGAACAAAAGAAGCGCCAGGCTCAGCACGATGAAACGGTTGTTGAGGGATAAATCGACGACCTTACGAATCATTACTGTTCCACCGTGTTCTGGAATTGCAGCGCATTCAGCACCACACGCTGACCGGGCGTCACTCCCGAAATGATTTCCTGCGCACCGCCGGGAAGCATATCCCCGGCGGTAACTCCCACTCGGCGAAACTGGTTGTCCTTCTCGGGTAGGTAGACCCAATCGCGGTCGTGCAGATGCAAGATGGCAATGGCGGGGAGAGCTGCGCGGGTCTGTTTGGCGCCGCCATGAAACGTTGCGGTGACGAACATGCCTGGACGCATCAACCCTGGATTGCGCACCTCAATACGCACCTTGGCGGTCCGCATGTTCGGATCCAGGACCGCTCCAATGTTGCTGATTACTCCGGTGAATACTTTGTCCGGATATGCCTTCAAGACTACGTCGGCCTTTTCTCCAAGGTGCACATTCGAAAGATCGTTCTCATACACGTCGCATAGTATCCAGACCGTACTGAGGTCGGAGATCGTAAACGGATTCGGAGCACCCAAGCCGGCGACACCGGCGGCGTTGGTCACCTGCTGATCGGTGATCACCCCCGCCAGCGGAGCACGAATTTCGACGATCCCGGTCGGTTGGTCCAAGTTCGGGCTGCCCAAGACGCGAAGCTTCTCTGCGGTCGTTTTCACATCGACCTTGGCCTTGGCGTCGGTGTCCTGCGCGACCTGCCGCTCGTTCAGAGAGATAGCACCCTTTGCGTAAAGAAGTTGTGCCCGCTCCAATTGGGTAGCGGTGAGTTGTTCGTCAGCAACGGCTTTCTGGTAATCGGAATATGCGCCGGCAACGTCCGCGCTCTGCACCCGCATTAACAGTTGGCCCTTCTCGACCCTGTCACCCAAGCGCGCCCCGATTTCCACGATGCGCCCGGTCGCAATCGAAATCACCGGAACGGTGCGGGCAATGTCTGGATTGACGGTGCCGGTTGCTCGCAACTGCGAGGTTGCCACGTGAGCCACTACCTCGGTGAGCGGGAACTGGTCAGGGTAATCTACTTTGTAAAGATTGCGGTCCTCGACCTTTTGGACGTTCAGCAGCGGCGGCGCTTCCGCCCGGAGATCAGGCTTCGATTCACCGCAGCCTGTGGTAAGCAAGGCCAGGAAGAAAGCAAGGAATTGCAATTATCCGCCCGTTCATTGGAAGACCTCGCGTTCTACGACAAGACGCAGTTGGCCGGGCCGCATTCAAATCGGCTCCCGACCAGCCTGCCGACGTATACGTCAACGTTCTTTGCCCAACTATGACTTCGCGGCGACTCTGGTACGCTCTGATTGGCCCGCATCGCGGATGGTTGCCAGGGTACATTAGAGCCCAGGAACATGAACGGCTGGTAACAACAGCCTGTGATACTATACTGGGTATAGTATGTCAAGGAGGTTCCACCCATGGCCCACACCGTTGACGAAAAGAAAAAACTGCTGGTCCGCGTCAATCGTATTCACGGGCAATTGCAAAGCATTCGCGAGGCCATCGAGGAAGAACGGGAGTGCGCCGACGTGCTCCAGCAAATTGCCGCCTGCCGTGGCGCGGTGAATGGTTTATTGGTGGAGATCGTGGAAGGGGAAATCAAGTTTCACGTGCTGAGCAAGGACGCCAAGGCTGGCTCCCGCGAAACCAAGGCTGCCGAAGATCTGGTGGAAATCCTCCGTCGCTACATCAAGTAACCTCGTCCGGCGGCTGGCCAGGCCCGTACGCCACTCCTCCCAAAACATGGGACGAGTGGGGCCCCCGGAAAAAGATAAAACCGTCGAACCGTTAAACCGTCGAACGGTTGAACCCTCGAACGATCGAAGGATGGGAACCGCAGGTCAAACAGCCAGGAGTTGCCAGCCTAGTAGCGCTCCGGTCGACAGCAGTTCCGCAGAAGTTCCCTCGCCTACATGGCTCGCCAGCAACCGCGCGAAAAGATCCGGTCTCCGCTGCAACGCGCGAACCACCCGGCTGCGAATGCGCGGGTTGCGGCCCAGCCAAAGCATCAGGTTGCCCATGCGCATTGGCCGTCTTTCGAGTTGCCGGTGCGCGTGTTGGTATGGTCTCAGATCGCCGCTGGCCATCGCGTCGGCAAGCAGCAGCGCTTGCCGGAACGCCAGTCGCAACCCATCGCCGGTGATCGCGTCTACACCACCCGAGGCGTCGCCAACCAGCGCAACATTCCCCCGCTGTACATTGCGGAGCGAGCGCATCGCGGTGACTGCACCTCGCTCCCGGCCGCTCAGTTCCGCATCGCCAAGTTTATCTCGCAGTTCCGGCAATTCCCGGAGAGCGCGATCGAAGGACGCGTGTTCTGCCCGTTCCGCCATCACCACAATGCAAACTTCTTCGCCCCCAATCGGCGTTACGTACGCCTGGGCATTGCTCGACCAATAGATTTCCACGTAGCTTGACCATGGCCTCACTCGGTAATGCCGGCGGCGGGTATGCCGCGCTTGGTTACTTCTGGTCGCTTCCAAACCGCTCCACCGCCGCACCCGCGAACCTTGTCCGTCGGTTCCGACGATCCACCGGGCAAGAATCTTTCCGTGAGTGAGTTGCACACTCTGCGCGTCCAGGCCGGAAACGGTGGTATTCCAAAGCATTTTCACGCCGCATTGTTCAGCCCGGGTAATCAATCGTTCGTGGAGCAGTGGCCGACGCAACCCGATTCCCGTCCCTTGAGGAAAATCGGCGGCGACCCGCGCGCCTTGCTGTTGAGCAAAACATATTCCGCGGAATATCTGGCCTTCCCCCGCCGGAATTTCCACACCCAAGTCTCGCAGGGCGCCCAGCGTCTCCGGCATCATCCCTTCCCCGCACGGCTTCTCGATGGGCGGCGCCGCACCATCGGCGACCATCACCTGCAGGCCTTTCTGGCGGGCGGCGATAGCCGCCGCCAGCCCCGCGGGTCCGCCGCCGACGATGAATACGTCTGTGATTTTTCTTAAGCAAACCGGCGGCCCACCTATCTGTAACCTAGCGCACACCGCTCGCTTACCCCCACTCATACTCTAGTCTTCTTTTCCTCAATAATTGTCGGCGGCGTGTAATTTTCTCGCGGGCGTCTGTCTACGAACACGACATGGAACAGGAATCAAGCGATTGACTCGCCTTACCCCAATCGACATAATCCCGCGATAATCCATGCGTTTGCTTCAAAATGGTAGGGAGAATGCCCATGAAGAGCGTCATCCTCTGCGCGGACGGCACCTGGAATACACCCCATGGCGATTCTCCGTCGACCGGAGACACCAATGTCCGAAAGCTTTATTGCGCGCTCAGCAACGACCGCTCACAGCTCAAGTACTACGATAGCGGCGTGGGGACCGACGGCACTCCGCTCGATCACTTATCGGGCGGGGCTATGGGTGAAGGTCTCTTCCAAAAGGTGCAGGACTGCTATCAGTTTTTGTCCGATGTGTACGACCCCGGGGACCAAATCTATGTTTTCGGCTTCAGCCGCGGCGCCTACACTGCGCGGAGCGTCGCTGGTATGATCGCCGGGTTTGGCGTGCCCACCATAAACCTCGACAACATGACCGTTAAGCGAATATTCAGTGCCTATCGGGAAGCCGATCCGACCGCCAAGGCGGCTCTCAAGGCGACGCTAAATGCGGCATACGCGATGATCGATGTGAACATCCATATGGTCGGGGTTTGGGATACCGTCGGATCGCTGGGCATTCCTGGTATTTTCTTCAATCTCCTCAACCAAAAGCAATATGGGTTCCTGGACACCGCTCTCCATCCCTGCGTAGCCCGAGCATGTCACGCGCTGAGCATCGATGAGCGCCGCGCACAGTTCAAACCCACGCTGTGGACGAATCCGGATGGAAGCGTGCGGCCGAACGACGCCCAACTTCAGCAAGTCTGGTTTCCGGGCGCCCACTCAGACGTCGGAGGGGGTTACCTACAATGCCAGCTCTCGGACGTCCCCCTGAGCTGGATGATGCACAAGGCGAAGGAAAACGGGCTGATCTTTACGCCGGAAGCGGAGGCGCAGTATCTCGTTCCGCCGCTGGCCGATGCACTTGGCCAGCCGCACGACGAATGGAAGATTGTTCCATGGGGCATCCCGGAACATCGGCACGTGCCACCGACCGCGGTTATGTCGAACAGCGTGCAATTGCGACTCGACGACACAAATTCGGATTACAAGCCAGAGAACCTCAACCTCAACGGAAACAAGCTATCCGGTTACCCCATGGCCCAGGTTCTTCCGTATTAGCCGCCGGCGGCAGTTTGAACAGCAGGGGAAACCAGGGTTCGAGTAGACCGTCGTTCAGCGGCGAGCCGGAATAAGGGAAAGGAACTCAACGACTCGGAGATCCGAACCCTACGGAGGTGTTTTGTTCCCGGCACTTGGGCCGCTGAGAATAATCCGGAACGCATACGCATACTTTCCCGGAGCCTGGGCAGGGAGTTGGATGTGCAGGCCATCGGCTCTTTGTTCGAACTGCAACGGCGGCTCGTACCCTCGCAACGTGACCGAACCAATCTTGGGGTGGCTGCCGTGTGCCCCAGCCTTGGTGGATAGTGAGTGAATCACTGCTTCCCCACCGGCGGGCCAACCGAGTTCTATGGCGTACAGCACGTTGCCCTGGGTCGTGAACCGGAAATCCTCGGGAGTGAATGCGGCGGTGTCGGTGTCATGAAATGAGCCCGCGGCAATTCGCGTGGGGCCTTCGCCATACTTTACCCAGGGACGCGTCCCATAAATCGCATCACCGTTCACAGTGAGCCATGCGCCAACGTCGCGTAGTATATTCTGCACTTCGTCCGGAATGGTGCCATCCGATCGAGGGCCGATATTCAGTAGCAGACAGCCGTTCTTGCTGACAATGTCGACGAGTTGGTGGACGATGAACTGCGGCGACTTGAAAGTGTCGTTCTGGATGTAGCCCCAGGATTTGTTGCTCACCGAAGTGTCGGTCTGCCAGAAGGACGGGCGAATGTCGCCGAGCTGCCCGCGTTCGATATCCAGAACCGCGGAGTGCTCGTCCATCGCGAAGTCTTTGTAGTTGATTACCCCTGCATAACCGCTGTTCTGTAGCGCTGCGTTGTAGTAAAACGCCGCAAACCGAGTCAAGTTTGCGCGGTTCGACGCCTGGCCGATCCACCAATCGAAATAGAGTATGTCCGGATGATATTTCTCGATGACCTCCGCCGAGCGCGCCAGCCAGTCGTCGGTCCACGCAGTCGAGACGAAGGTAAAATCGTTGGAGAGCGGTAAACCCTGCTTAGCTTCGAGCCAGGTGTGCGCGGGCCCGTAGAACGCGGCATACGCCGGATCGTTGATGTCCGAAGAAATCGAGCGGCCAACTCCCAGGAAGAAATTATGCTCGATTCGGTGCGAGGAGGCTCCGAAATGCAGGCCCTCGGCCCGCACCGCTTTCGCTAGTTCCCCAATTACGTCGCGGTGCGGCCCCATCTTGGCCGCGGTCCAGTCGCTTAGGCCGCTGTCGTACATCGCGAAACCATCGTGGTGTTCGGCCACCGGGACCACATATTTCGCGCCGGCCTGTTTGAACAGCCGCGCCCATGCCGCCGGATCAAAGTGCTCCGCCTTGAACAGAGGAATGAAATCCTTGTAGCCGAACTTATCCTGAGGCCCGTAGCTGTCCAAATGGTGCGAGTACTCCGGCGAATCTTGGCGATACATATTCCGCGGATACCACTCGTCGCCGAAAGCGGGAACCGAATACACGCCCCAATGGATAAAAATGCCGAACTTCGCGTCTTTGTACCAATCTGGCGGCTCGTATTTCTCTAAAGATTCCCAGTCCGGGCGGAAAGGGCCTTCGTGTCCGACCCGATCCACCTCTTGGAGAATGGCCGTGCGCGGAACGTCAAACTTCGAAGTAGCTTTCTGCCAGATCAGGTCAATTACCGCGGGATCTTCGGATGCCGTAGGAGTGCTCGCCGAACTGGGAGCCTGTGATTGGGCCGAGGAATAAGAGACGATGCACGCAGCTACAGCGATTCCCCTAATTATGCGTCTGCGAGCTGACACCAAAGTAGGCGAGAAGGACATGAAAATCCTATCGCGGAGCCGCACCGATGAACCGACACGCCGAATGGCCGCGACTTGAGCAATCCCGGGAGAATACTATCTTAAGTCCACGAGGAAGCCGCGGAATATTGGGCCCTGTCCCTGGCGCCACTTCGATCCCATCGCGGCCGTTGAACCCTCCTAGATAATTTCCCTGCAACGACGAGTGGACTGAATCTATGGCTAACTACTCAAATCGGCGACATCCTAACGGTGTGCGAAGACACGAGATCCCGCCGCGGCAGAGCGGGGCGGAGATGGATTGGCAAAGATAAACCGCGACGGGTATTCATGGTTGACGATCACGCTATGGTGCGGCGTGCGCTTTGCCAACTGCTCAAGTCGTCGCAAGGTTGGGAGTTTTGCGCCCATCGCCATACCGGCAAAGCTTGCCTGCGCGTTGCACCAAAGCTCGAGCCCGACGTCATCGTGATGGACATTTCGATGCCTGGAAGGGGCCGTTTCGAGGCCACCCGGGCCATCCACGCGGCGCTGCCCAAGGCGAGAATTATCGTGCAGACGATCCACAAGATCGCGAACTGGTTCGCGTCGGCCTGGCCGCGGGCGCCACGGGCTCCTGGTGAAATACCGACAGGGAGGATCGCACGTTGGAGGCGCTGGAAACAATGATGCGAGGCGAGCTATCCATCGCGCCGTCTTTTGGCCGCAGAGTGATTGCGGCGGTTGCGAAATAACTGCCTGGGCCAAAAAGAACCCGGGTCATCCAAGAACCCTGACCAAACGCGCCGCTTATTTATCTCCGTGGGGCGCCTTCGGCGATTTCTCTTGAACGGCTTCAAACGAAAGTCCAAATCCGAACCGGAACAGCGGATTTTCCATGTCGTGCGGCGTATCTTCGCGGTGCCGCCGCACCGAGGTCATGTCCCGCGGAATATCAAACGGAGATTTGCCGGTGGCGGCGTAGCGCCCAAAAATGACGTCCAGCAGCGCTTCGTCGCTCGAGCCGAAGTGCGCCAACACCACCGCGACGTTGTCTATGAACTCCGAGAGGATCGCGGGCCGATCCATATACATGCACACGATGGTGGGTTTGCCCAAGGCGGCCACCCGCTGAATCGCTACGAGCGATGACGCATTTTCAGCCCCGGCATACGCCAGGGTGCCTTCGTGGACCAATCTCGCCGCGCCTTCGGCGCCGGGATGCAATGCGTACGGCGCACTCACCTCGACGATGGCGATGTCCGCGTCCTTGGGATCGCCTACCACCATCCCGTACTTCCCGGCCGCGTCCTTTCTCATTCCCTCGACGTAGATTTTGCGTTGCCCGGAGACCGGCAGCAGCGCCTTATCGTTTTTCAGCAACACGATCGACTTTCTCTGGGCCACTTCGCTGGCTTCCACCGCATCCGACTTGCCCGCGGCGGGCGCCTCCTGCCCGGGATCGACGTAGGGATTCTCAAACAATCCCATCTCAAACATCGGTCGCAGAATCCTGGCTACTGATGCATTCAATCGCTCTTGCGAAATGACGCCGTCCTGCGCCAGCGCGAGAATCGCTCGCGGATCGGCCTCGCCGCCGATCTGATCCACACCAGCATCCAGCATCCGGTGGGTTCGTTCGACTGGCGACAGGTCCTCCACGCCCCACGGCGCGCCGCCCGAATTTTCCGTCATCACCATTCCGTCGTATTCGTATTTCACCCGCAGCAGATCACCGAGAATTTTCTTCGAGAAGTTCATCCCCACCGAATCCATGCCCACCGGGATCGCGCTCCCGGGCATCACCCCTCCGGTATGCGCCTCAAACGCGGCCCGGAACGGCAACACCTGATAACCGAAATTTCGGCCGGGATAGACTTCGAGCTTGCCATATTCGAAGTGTGGATCCAGACCCTCCTTCATCGCGCCCTGCCCCGGCCAGTATTTCGTTACGGTCATTACGCTGTCGGGACCAAGTTGCGCACCCTGAAACCCTTCAATGTAGGCTTTCACCAACTGGGCATCGAGTTTGGCGTCTTCCCCAAACGTTCCGCTGATACCGTTCCAGCGGGGTTCGGTTCCCACGTCGGCTTGCGGCCCCAAGGTGACGCGGATGCCCATGCCCCGGTATTCACGGTTGGTGATTTGGCCGTACTGGCGGACCGCTTCCGGATCACCGATCGCGCCAAAAGCGATCGGATCGGGCCAGCGGGGAGCGCCAGTGGACGCGGCAGAGCCACCCGTAGCGAGCGGCCAGGTGCTCGGGCTGTCATCGGATCGGCGCGGGAAATCCCTGCGCTGCGAGCTGAGCACCACCGGAATGCCCAACCGCGTCGCTTCCGCCAGCTCCTGCAAATTGTTCGCCCAGCGTGCGGCGGTTTCCGGCTTGTCGGAAACGGGCGTCTGTATCCAACGGATGTTGCGTTCGAGAACTAGTTCGCGCGGCGAGGGGTGAAACCGCAAGGCTTCGGCCGACCGACCATCCCCCCCTCGACCGGCGCTGAGGTCGCGGTCAAGTACTGCGCCGTCTGGGCCGATAAACCCCTCGACGGTGGGGTGCAGCATCAGCCCCACTCGCTCCTCGAGGGTCATGCGCGATACCAGGTCCGCTACACGCAGATCGACCGGCAACCGCCAATCCTCGTACCCGTCAATCTGGCCATTGCGGTTCAGATCCCTGAACTGCAACCCAAACTGGCTAAGAATCGGCGCGTGGTGGCTGGCAAGCTTCGGTTGTTGAGTCAGGGCGAGTTGATCGCCCGGGCCAGACGACGAGGCTTGGCACAGCAGCGCGGCCGTCGCGGCTGTCGCGATCGCGGCGACTACCAGACTATGGGTGCGTTGTTTGAGCATGGGTACGAACCCCCCGCCAGGCTAGAGACGGGATTCGGTACTATTTTGAGCCCGAAGCGGCCGAATTCGCTGGGAACGACGGTTTTTGGTGCGTATCTGCCACCAGTAGTGCGCGCCCGTGAAGCTGCCGCGGGTGGTCATTTCGCACCGGTCCGGCCCGGGATGCTTGAACGGCCCGTATATTTGGGGTTATCTTGAACAAAGGGGTGTTGGTCTTGGTCGAAGTCTATCAGAAGGGTGATTTCAAGAAGCCTGATCGGCGCAAAGCCACGCGCCCGGAGGACCGTCGCGTTCATCCGCGCTACATTTTCTTTGCGGACTGCGACCTCGCCGACCGCACTGCGGGCACGCACTACGAAACCCGGGTGACCGAGCTCGCCATGGGCGGCTGTTTTGTGGACCTCCCAGTGGCCCTTGCCATGGGCACCGACGTTCACATCCGCGTCCGGAAAGAAGATCAGATCTTCGACGCCGACGGCCGGGCGGTCTACAACCAGAATGCCATGGGAAACGGGATCGCCTTCGTTAGCGTCAGCCCCGAAAGCCAGAAAATCCTGGAAAGTTGGATTCAAAAACTGGCGAAATAGTTCAGCCAGCCTGCAGCGCTACTCCCGCGAGTGGTCGGCCCAAATACCAGGAATTTCGGCGAAAAAACAGCGCGAGTGAATTCGTCCGCCCACGCACTCGATTCGATGCCAGTGGCATCGAAAACGGGGTGTCACGATCAGCCACGCGCGCTGCCGCTATCCCAAAAATGAAGCCGGGGGCTTCGCTGAGGGGGCAAAGCCTCCCGGCCATTTCTCGCCCATCTCCGCAGTGGCTGGGCAAGAAAACCGTTAGGCTGCCGACTCGCTGTTGCGCATGAACTCGTACCGCTCGATCGCGGCAGCTACGCCGAACTCGCCTTGATCTTGCGTGTCAGTGCGCAATACCCGTCCCAGGCATCGGACCCGTACCGGGCCCGCTTGGGTTAGTTCATGTGGTAGGGTCATGACGATTTCGACAGGAGACCCGCTTCGCAGGCCCTTCGGAAGATAGAAGTAAAGGCCACGGGAACTGACTTCCCGAGACTCCGTCGAGGCTTCGCCTACCACTCGTTCATCGGTCCACCGCACCATCAGCGGTAGCCGCATCATAAAGCGTCTAGTAGAGCGTCTCTCTTTGTGGCCCACGAATAGAATCCTCCCAAGATTCGATCTGAGAATAGACTCTCCAGCCCTTTGTCTCAATAGTGCGATAGACTCAATTCTCATAACGAAAGTCAGTACCTAAGTACTGGACACCTCTTGGGGACGTTTTTTATAAGTCTTGCATTAACAATTACTTGAAGACTAGGCCGAACCCCTCTTACGATACGCTGCGAGTACATCTGCCAGCGCCAGCACCCCCTCGGTCCGATGCAGGTTCGCCCGGTTCACGACCGGCAGGATCGCCCAATCCTGAATGGAGTGCAGCGCCTCCTCCAGAGTTTGATCCGGATACAGCGTCGGAGGTCGCCTGGTATCTATATGCTCCTCAGATATCGGCGATATGGGACTGACTGGAGCGGCCGCTAGCTGTTCCAGGGCGCCCGGTTCGATTAACGCCCACTCCCCGGACTTGAGCCGCACCAGGAAATTGTCCCTTTTTGTGGCGATAGCCCTCCGGACCGCATCCTCGAAGGACTCGCCTTCGCGCTGGGCGTCCTCGGTTGGGACCCGCATCGCGTCTTCCACCCGCAGGCTCACCCGGTCCCGCTGCTCTTCGACCGAGGGCAGCACCACTCCATCCTGCCGGGAGAGCATATCGAACAACGGGACGCTTTGGTAGTGCCGCGAAATCAGATAGGCGATGCCATTGGAGATCATGACTGGCAGGATCGCCGAGTAGTTCCCGGATACCTCGATCACCATGAACACCGAAGTGATCGGTATGCGCAGGAACCCGGCAAATAGTGTGCCCATCCCCACCAGGGCAAAGGCGCCCACCGTGCCAGTGAGGCCGTGGAAGAAGCGGTGCTCGATACCGCCAACCGCGCCGCCAATCATCGCTCCAATGAACAGCGTCGGCGCGAACATCCCGCCAGGGGTACCGCTGGTGAACGAGAAGCCGGTGGAGAGGATCTTAAAAGCGCCGAGCAACAGCAGCATTCTCCAGGTGTATTGATCGTGCAGCGCCTGATCGATGATCGGATAGCCGGCCCCCATCACTTGGGGGAGCCAGATCCCAATGATTCCGATCAGCAGCCCCGCGCCAGCCGGTTGCAAGTAACGCGACCACGTGGGCAAGGCCATCAATCGCGGCCGCGCCCACCCGATGAATTTCAGCAAGGTCAGTGAGGCTCCGCCGCCCACGACGCCCAGGACCGCGAACGCCAGCAACTCCGCCGGATGCTGCATTTCGAACGGCGGAATACGGAACAGCGCTTCGCTGCCCATGAACCGCCGCATCACCACCACACTCGAAACGGCGGCCAGCACCACCGCCCCCAACACGCCACCACTCCAATTCCCGATCACCTCTTCGATGACGAAGAGCACCGCGGAAACCGGCGCATTGAACGCCGCCGCCAAACCTGCCGCGGCGCCCACCGGGGCGATTAACCGTAATTTTTCTTGGGAGAGATGCAGACCCCGGCCTAGCTTCGACGCGATGCCTGCGCCCATCTGCAGCGCGGGATCCTCCGGCCCCAGGCTCTGGCCACTGCCAATCGCCAGCGCACAGGTAATGAATTTTCCGATTACCGTGCTGAACGGGACGTAGCCGTCGTAGATGTACACCGCCGCTTTGGTCTGATTCACACCGCTGCCACGCACCGCCGGAAAAACCCGTAGCGCGAGGAAGGCCACCAGAATCCCGCAGATCGAAGGAACCAGCAGAGTGCGCAAAATCGAAGGATGTATGCCGGAACCGAGCAGCAGAATGCCGGTCCACTCGATGCAGATTCGGAAGCACACCACTACCAAACCGGAGAACAATCCGATCACGATGGCCAGCAACAGAAAAAACTGGGTTTCGGGGATCGTGCGGAATGCGCCGAGCCACGCTCTCCAGAATTTTCGGAAGGCCCCGCGAAGGCCGTGCGGTTCGGCCGCAACCGAGTTTCCGACTGCCGGAGTTTCCAGCGAGGCGTCGCTCATTTCTTCGCGCCTCGCTCGGGAGGCGCGCCGGACACTCGTATCTTTTCTAGCATGTCTGCCACTGCGGCGTTTTGGCTGCCTTCCCGTTGCGCCCGGGAGAGATAGTCTTCCGCGGCACGGTAGTCCCCCATTTGATAGGCGGAGGTTCCGGCGCCAGAGAGCGCCACGGAATTGTGAGGATCGTTTTTGAGGGCGATCTGATATTCGTGGAGCGCCCCGGCCAATTTCCCAGCGCGCAGAAATAGACCCGCGGCTTGCAGGACGTCGGTGGTGTCGTCATCCGGCACCGTAGCTGCGAGGGCCAGAAGCTCATCTTCCGCGCGGGTGGTGTCGCCGACATCCAGCAAGAACGAGCTCAACTCCTCCCGCGATGCAATACGCTGCTGACGCGGGTGGTCGGGCCATGCCCCATTAATCGCGCCGTGATAGTAGTCGATTGCTTCCGATTGCAAACTTGCGCGAACCGCCAGGCGCCCGAGCTCGCGATTGATTTCTCCATTGCCGGGAGAAAGCTCGAGCAAGCGCGCCAAATACGCTTGAGCCTCCTCGGTGCGCCCGGCCGCCGCCAGCGCCTGCGCCAGCCGAAATTCGTTGTGCCGGTCGTCTGGCTGGTAGACCAGCGCGCTTCGATAATCCTCGATGGCTGCCGCAGCGTCCCCGCTGCGCAGGAGGGCTTCCCCTTGCGCGCCCCAATGGCGGGCCAAACTCGCCTGTTGGGCATGAAACATCTTCGATAAGAAGCCGGTCACAGCGAAGAGCCCAGCGAGCAACAAGAAACTCGAGAACATCACCGTTTCGCGCGATCGCCCAGTGGTCCCGGACCAGCGAGGTGGTCGGTGCAACCTGCCGGTTGAGGCGGGTCGATAAGTGGAATTTGAGCGAAGGCGGGCGTGTTGAACTTCTCGAAGGACTGAATTAGTGAAACTCATCTCGACCAAATCAGAATAGCGCAGCACAGCGCGGGGGCAAAGCGCTACGCGTTCTTTCTTCTTCGGTAGTTTCAAAAACCACGAACGTCAGAATTTTTTGAAAGGTGGGCACTCACCCACCGGTCTTGGGTGTGGATTTTCGACTTTCAATTGTCCTGCGCGAAGACTAGGTCTGGTCGATCAACCGGTGATGGATGGCATATAACGCGAGTTCCAAGCGATCCGAAACGCCGAGTTTGTCGAAGATGTTGTGCAGGTGGTTCTTCACCGTCTGCTCGCTGATGAAAAGCTTCTCGCCGATTTCCCGGTTGCGGAAGCCTTGCGCCACCAACTGCACGATCTCTTTCTCACGATCGCTCAACAACGGCTTCTCGCGGCGCTGCCCGGCTTCCGCGGATTTCTTGAAAGCGTCGATCACTTCCGCGGTCATTCGGTTGTCCAGCCAGATTTCACCGTCGTGGACCTTGCGAATGCTCTTCAGCAATAGATCGCTGGCGGACTGCTTCAATACAACTCCGCGTGCGCCCAAGCGCATCGCACGGACCACGTCGCGGTCATCTTCCGCGGCGGTGAGCACGATGACGCGAGTCTGCACCGTATCGAAGTTGATCTCCTCGAGCACGCCCAAGCCGTCTTTTTCCGGCATGCGCAGGTCCAGCAATAAAATGTCCGGCTTGAGGCGCGCCAGCATCTTCACGCACTCATTGCCGTTCGACGCTTCGCCGATAATTTGCACGTCTTCGGCGCCTTCCAATAGCTTTCGCAGTCCGTCGCGAAAGATGGCATGGTCGTCAGCCACAAGAATGCGCACCACTGCTTTGGTCTTGGTCATTTTAACTCAATGGAATTTCAACAGTTAGACGCGCCCCGTGCCCCGGGTTGGATTCCACCGTCAGCGCTCCGCCCATACCGCGCGTTCGTTCTTTAATTGAAATGGGTCCCAAGCGCAATCGATCAAGCTCTTCGCTCGAATAGCGACCGGTAAAACTGAAGCCATGGCCGTTATCGTCTACTACCAGCGAAACCTTTACCTCATCCTGCCCTAGTTTTACCACGACGTGGCTGGCATTCGCATGCTTTTTTATGTTGTTGAGTGACTCACGATATATCTGGAAGAGTTCGCGGCAAATCCGGTCGGGAACGCGCAAACCGCCCTCTTCGATGAAAAGGTCCAATGCCACGCCCGATTCCATGCGATAGCGCTGGGCAAATCCGGTCATCATTTCGCGCAAATCGGCGCTCTCGACCCGTACCGGGCGCATTTCGGTGACGAACCGCCGCAGGTCGTCATTCTCTGCTTTTACGATCTCCCGCAGCGAATCCAGCTCCTCCCCGACCTTTTCCAGGGGGGCTTGGGGCAGCTTTCGCCGCAGGACGTCGAGCTGGATCTGGAAGCTGAGCAGCGTTTGCAGCGTGCCGTCGTGCAAATCGCGCGAAATGCGGCCGCGTTCCGATTCCACGGCTCGTGCGCGCATGTGCCGCGCCAGGAACATATTCTCGAGCGGTGCTTGCACTTGTTCGGCGACCGCTTCCAGCTCGCGTAGGTCCGCGGGACGGAATTTGCGGCGCGGATTCACCACCACTAAGCGGCCGCTGGGGCGCCCGGCGGCCTCGATCGAGGCCGCCATCAACGATTTCGCTGAAAACTCGGTGGCCGTTGACGCTGGTGGCTGGGGCAGGCTCTTTACCCGCACCCCAGTTCTGCGGTCCCACCCAAACCCTTCAATCTTGCCTTCCAACCCGCTCCAACAGCCGTTCACTTCCAAACAATCGGCTAGCAGCGCGTCGGCCCGCGCCTGCGGATAGGTCTCCGGCGGCTTTACCTCCGCCACCGGAGGGCTTACCTTCCACAGGTATAGGCGCTCCAATTCCTCGTCCTGAAACATCAAGCAGGCGCGCTCGCATCCAAAGGCCGCCGCCAAATCGGCCAGCGTCTGATGCACCGCTTCCGAAAGGCCTCGCTCGAAATTGATTCCGCTGATGATCTTGTCCACCAATCGCCGACGCGCCACGTGCGCGTGTTCGCGCCCCCCTAGCAGCCAAGCCGCGCAGCCTGCAAGCGGCAGCCCCAAGCCGCTCAGGAACCACGGGGCCATATCGGAAATCCTCACTCGAGTGCCGAGGGCGCGGCGAACGGGCGCGTCAACGACCACGGTGAGCCACGCCGTCAACGGAGCCGCCACCAACGCGACCAGGATCGCCACCAGTGCCTGCCGGGACTTGCCCGTCGCCACCAGCGCGTAGACGCAGACAAACAACAGACAGCACGCCGCCCCATAGGAAGCCGGAGCCACCAGCAACGATAACCCGACGAACAAATCAAGCCACGGGGGAAGGAATAGCAACGCGCGGCCGGTGACGAACTCGACCCCGACTACCGCCGTCGCCACCACCAGGTAAAACGCCAGCAGCTCCAGCCCCTGTCTCCCCGGCCGATCAGTGCCAATCCGGGACAACACCATCGCGAGGGACACCCATGCAACCCGCAGCAGGTTGATCTGGCGCTGCAAACTATTTTTCTCGGTGATGTCAACAACCGGCATGGTAGCTAGAGAATTCCCCCTGGCAGGCTAGCACGGCCTGCGCCACGCGCGGCACCGCTGTACCCTGTCTGCTAATGCGCACAAAGCGCGGCATCATGCGGAAATCCGACTCCTTGCGGTGAAGTCTGCGGGTTGCGGCGCATAGCTGGGTGCGGCGTAGTTGACAGTGGGTGCATAATTCTTGCATCGGCAAATGCCGTCTTGGCGTTCGCATGTGTAATCCATCCTGTCTGGGAGACCAGAATCGCCTTAGCTGATCGATATACGCGCAAAGAAGCCAGTCGGATCGTAGGGTCGGATGTGCAGCATCTTCGCTATTGGGAGCGCCTGCATCTGGTCCACCCGCGTGCGCGCTGGGGCGAACGCTTCTACAGCTTTAGCGATTTGGTTGCGCTGCGCACTATCAAGCAACTCACCGACAGAAAAGTTCCCGCGCTTCGAGTGCAGAAGGCTCTCGCGGCCATCGGACAAGAAATAGGCATTGCGGAGATACCCCTCGACCGCCTGCAATTGATGGAGCACGCCCGACAAGTGATCGTGCTCGGCGCCGGCATGTTCGATCAGCCTTTCAATCCCTTGTCGGGCCAGTGGCTACTTCCCTTTCCACTCGGTCAGCCAACCGCTACTCTGCACCAAATGGAGGCGCGCACCCCTGCCGAGTGGTTCGAGACGGCCTTGGCCTGCGAGGCAAAGGGCGAACAGCTTCCCGAAGCGATCTATTCTTACAAGCAGGTGGTCCGCCTGGCCCCCGAGTGGATTGAGGCGCACATTAACCTGGGCGTGGCGCATTACCAGCTAGCCCATTGGGAAGACGCGCGCCAAGCGTTCCTGGCGGCCGTCAAAATCGACCCTTCCAATCCGATGGCGCGCTACAACCTGGGGTGCGTGCTGGAAGAAATGGGGGAAATCGCGGACGCCATCGTACAGCTCAAACGCGCCGTTCGCGGCATGCCCGCCCACGCCGACGCGCATTTCAACCTGGCGCTGGCCTACGAGAAAATCGGCGAGGACGCTCTAGCCAAGGAACATTGGGCTTTCTATCTCAAGTATGACCCGAATGGAATCTGGGTGGACACCGCTCGTGCGCGGCTCAACCCGCCCGACCCACAACGAAAAATCCCAGCTCCAATTCCCTTCCCCAAGCGCAAATCCTAACGCGGATCTAACGGCGAAACCGCCGCAGCCGCTCTATAATCTTACTCATCGCTTTAGTCCCTTCGGTCATCACCTCGCGGTGTCGCTCCACATCCTCCGGCGGCGGTGTTCGCGGTGGAATCTGCTCGGTCTTGATCAGTCCAATCAACCAGATCAGCGCCGCGATACAAAAGGAAACAGTTCGCACCACGGCCCACACGCGCAGCGCGGAATGGAATCGGATTTCCGAGATCGCATTGTTGGCCACCTGAAACAAGGAATAGAAAAGCAGTCCCGCGGCAAGATATCGGACTCGTGTCTGTACCTCCACGTCGTATCGCCGACTGAGCAGGAGCAGCACACACAGCACCAGCGCAGCGGTTAACTCTAGTTCCCTTTCCAGGACCAACACAAAACCCGGCAAGAACGCGGCTCGCTGCGCCGCCGTGAAGCCGGCACGAAACAATAGCGCCAGTGCAATGCCGGGCAGTACCCACTTCAGGACCATCCGAAATCCAACATACGGGCGTGATACCACCCATGCCAATTCACCGATCGACGCCCCCCGCAGGCAAAGCTCCAGCCCCTGGGTAAGCCAGTAAGAATAAAACGCAGTGCTAGAGCGGTATCCGGCGGTGTAATACAGCCCAAACATAAGCAAGGCGCGTAGAGGAACCACAAAAACGTATGCGGTGAAGACCGGGAAATCGCGGAACAGTTTTCGGCGTACCGCGAAACCACACACCAGCAATTCCAGGACGAATCCAAGAAGCCATACGATGGACTGGGCCGGGGTTAGATGCATCGTTCGTGCCGCGAACTATATCACCGGAACTCTGCAAAACTGTTGTGGCGGCGTTCATCCCGGGCGATGCGACGCCCGGCCGCCAAAAGCGCCTTCCGTCAAAAAACGCGAAGATAATCCGGTGCGGTGATATGAAGACAGGATGGGGACCAACGGATTCAGGAATACTAGAACTAGCGGTTCAGGTCGGACTGTAATACCGGCAGGCCGTACTCTCGCGCCACCTCACTCAGGGTTGCGTCCGCCCAGTCGGAGAGCGTTTGAAGTTTTTGCGCGAGATCCCTCAAGCGCCCTGACACATCCAGCCCAAAAATAATCTGCTGGCGGGCGATCCAATATCCAAGGCGAAACCTCAATCCAACCCACACCCGCCGGCTCTCGCCCTGCACGGTTACTTCAGGAAGGAATTTTGCCGCGCGATTCAGAAGCTGCTCGACTCTCAAAAAATCTGCCCGTAGAGATTCGAGGTAAGCCAGAGCCGCAGCGCGGCGTTCGGAGTGCGCCTTGCGACTGATTTCCCCATACTCCGAGAGCCGTCGTGCGACATCTGGAAACTCCCGATGATGGATCGGCAGAAATTCGGAAATGTTGGAGGGGTGCGCCGGCGCAGTCCGGTCTTCGGATTTCGGCCAAAGTAGCTTGGCCGCCAACACTAGCAGTACCGCCGGAACCATTATATAAAATATTAATTCCATCTGCCGCCGCCCTTGCGACAATTGAGCCAGACCGTTTGACCAGGTCCGAACCCGGGGCGTATCATAGCAACACTTACCGAAATGTACAACCCCCCCTTGCTATGACACACCCGTGGGCTTCGGGTTGTGATATTCCTCTTTTGAGCATCTTTCGCTAGGCCGAGTTGGTCACGAAGCCGGCATCAGCCTTCGATCACCACCTGTGCCCACGGCGGCGCTGATTTCCCTTCTGCCACCTTGGTCTTCCCACCACCTCCACCGGGCCACGGCGGTGGCGGTTCCGATCCGTCCGCCAACTTCATGTGCCCACCACCTCCACCTGGCCACGGCGGTGGCGGTTCCGATCCGTCCGCCAGCTTCATGTGCCCACCACCTCCACCTGGCCACGGTGGTGGCGGTTCCGATCCGTCCGCCAGCTTCATGTGCCCACCGCCTCCACCTGGCCACGGCGGTGGCGGTTCCGATCCGTCCGCCAGTTTCGATCTTCCCACCGCCTCCACCTGGCCACGGCGGTGGCGGTTCCGATCCGTCCGCCAGACTTCGTCTTCCCACCACCTCCACCTGGCCACGGTGGTGGCGGTTCCGATCCGTCCGCCAGCTTCATCGTGCCCACCGCCTCCACCTGGCCACGGCGGTGGCGGTTCCGATCCGTCCGCCAGCTTCGATCTTCCCACCGCCTCCACCTGGCCACGGCGGTGGCGGTTCCGATCCGTCCGCCAGCTTCATGTGCCCACCGCCTCCACCTGGCCACGGCGGTGGCGGTTCCGATCCGTCCGCCAGACTTCGATCTTCCCACCACCTCCACCTGGCCACGGCGGTGGCGGTTCCGATCCGTCCGCCAGCTTCATCGTGCCCACCACCTCCACCTGGCCACGGCGGTGGCGGTTCCGATCCGTCCGCCAGCCATCGGTGGGGCGAGCTAGACTGCCAACTGCCCGCCTGCGGTGCGACGTTGTTTCGCACCAAAGGCGTCGCTGCAGCAGCCAGGGCCGCCGCAAGCACAACTGTAGTGACTGTGTATTTCAATGGAGATCTCCTTGTCGCTTTTTGTACGTGTCGATTTAATACCGGCACGTTGGCACTACGATGCGCCTAAAGTAACCATCCGAAAAGTTCTTTTGCGGAGTTTTCCACAGGAAAAATCGTAATGACGCTCTCAGCAGTAATGGAACCGGAGGCCAAGAAATAAAAAGTGCGTTTGATCGATTCCGAGGCGTGAGATTTCGCGTCCAGCGCGAAGTAACGAGGGTGTTGCCGAATTTGTAATACAGCCTTTCTCTCGCTTGCTCTGGGTCTCCAACGCGGGTAGCATGGGCGAACCTCATGGAGGGGGCTATGGCTGGATCGTCCTGGAAGGGCTTTCTTTCGTTCGGTTTGGTATCGATACCGATTCGTCTGTCACCGGCGGCGCGCACCGAGCGCATCAGCTTCAATCAAATTCACTCGGTGTGTCACACCCGGCTCAAACAGCCGCTGTTCTGCCCGCAGTGCAACCGCATGGTCGAGCGATCGGAAGTAGAGAAGGGATACGAATTCGAGAAGGATCAATACCTGCTCTTCACCGAAGAGGAGATCGAGAAGATTGAGCCGGAATCGGTGCGCAACATGGAAATTTTGGAGTTCGTAAAGATCGATGACATCGATCCGCTCTATTTCGATTCGTCCTACTACGTAGCGCCGGAGGATAGCGGCGAGAAGGCCTATTACCTGCTGCTCGAAGCCATGAAAAAGTCCGGCTACGCGGGCATCGCCAAAGCCACCATGCACAGCCGCGAGCACATCGTCATCGTGCGACCCCACGGCACTGGCATGACCCTGCATACCATGTTCTATACCAACGAGATCCGCCAGGCCGAAACAGGCGTTCCGCCTAAAGGCGAAATCAAAGAGCCGGAACGCGCCTTGGCTCTGCAGTTGATTCAGAGCCTGGCCGCGCCGTGGGAACCTGAAAAATATCGAGACGCCTATCAGGTTGGTCTACGCGAATTAATCGACGCCAAAGCTGCCGGCCGCCAGGTGGTCACCGCACCACACGTCGCAAAGGCCCCGGTGATCGACTTGATGGAAGCGCTAAAAAAGAGTCTGGCCGAAAAGCCTGCCGCGCGCGGCGAAAAACGTCCGCCGCTCAGTGTGGTCGGCAAACGGCCCGCCGAAGGCGCCAAGAAGGGCCGCAAAGTAGGTTAGATTTTGAGGGCTTTGTGGCGCATGTGCTCATGGAGGCGCACGCTTGAAACCAACGCCTCCGAAAAGCAGATATTCGTTTCGAGCTGACGGATTTCTTATCGAAAAAATGTGAACTGGGTACTGCGCCAATTGCTTTAGGGCTTAGCCGGAGCGCGAGCAGGAACGTTCGGCGTCAACTTCCGGATGAAAAATTCTTGAACAACATTGGCGGCGGCGGTTGCGCCAATTCCGATTCCCGCGCTGACAAACGTTAATTCTGCTCCATCCCGATTCTTCGCAGGATAGTAGAGATTGGAAATTCCGCCGGCGGCCAAGCTTCCGATGATGTTCGAGTAATTCACCTGCCAGCGTCGATTGTCGCCCTTGCAGATAACCGAATTGGCGATCGCATACAGAATCCGCGCTCTTGTGCCTCCGGTTCCCTTGTAGAAATAGCGCGGATCTTGTTTCAAGAGCGATGGCAATATGGCGCTTCCGATGAACGTGCCGGTAACCAGGTCCGCGTAGTTTGCACCGAACCGCTTTGCATAGCCTTGTGCGCCTTGCCCGTATCCACTGAAATTGTTTTCGGCCTGCTGAACTCCCGCGATGCCCCCGGTTACTACGAAGGTGACCGGATCCACGCTCGTCCTCCAGGCTAGCTCGAACTTCTGTTTCGAACTCAGCGGAGCTGGATTAGGCGTGTAGCTGACATAGAAATTTGGAATCACCCCGAGCACGCGCTGCTTCTCTTCGTCCTTGATCTCTGCTTCGGCCACCTCAGCCCGTGGGACCACCACCCGCACCTCGCTGGTTGCTACAGCCAGCGCCAACGTGACTTGCGGGGCGATGTAGATTTCCCCCGGATGCAGGGTTCCCGGGACCACTTGCGCCGTGAAACCGGGTGCCGTAATTGTGAGCCGGAAAGCCCCGGGGGCGATGTTGGCCAGGGAGAATTCCCCATCGTCATCGGCGAGCACCTGTTGGCCTGTGGATTCACCTTCGCGGGTAAATTTCACCATGGCTCCGGCGACGGAGGCTCCGCTCGGGTCGACAATTGTTCCGCTGATGGTTCCCGACAGTAGCGGGACCGGGAGCTCCTGGGCAGTTGGTGATGCAGCTGCGGGTGGGGGCGGCGGGGACTGAGCGTGTACAGGAGTGGGAAAGCCCCAAAGCAGGAAACCAATGCTAAGCCAGACCAATCCCCCGACGCCAAGAGCTGACCTCGCTAGGTTTCGGCCCAAGGATCTCTGCCATGCCTCTTTTCTCGTAAAGTTCACCCCGATTACCTTACCGCCGTCACCCTTACTTTGACTCGGTGTAATGGGCTGAGGTTGTCCAAAGTGCCGGGGCAAATCCGGGAACCTTCCACGCACCTTGGTGACGTCGCGGATCGGTGTCCCGTTTCACATTTTTCGACATGTTCCACGCTTCGGAAACGCAGTCCCCGCGCGCAAACTATAACTTCGCTAACGGAAGGCCGACCCCCGCCGCTCAATTAGTTCAATGGTTGACGAGCGAGTAACCGTAGTATGATTTGCGCCGAAGTCAGACTTTGGTGAGCGTAGCTCAGCTGGTAGAGCATCGGTCGGTGGCTTCGCTGGCGTCTTCCAACCGATCTATTGTCAACTACTTACATCCCCCCTTCGCCGTCGATCACAGGATTTATCACACGGAATCTGTTCTGAAATAGACCTAGTTTGGAACAGGTCGAAGGTCACAGTGTGAGGACTTGGCTATTTCAAAATAGCCCGAGTTCAAAACCCGTCCATTGCTGCGCGCACGAGAATCTCATTGCGGCTTTTCGGACTTCCGGCAGACGTCCCGCTTGTATTCGATCGTGGCCCGCACCTCGCGCTCCGGCTTCAGTGGTAGACAATTGTTCCATTGGCGGTCGATCCTCAAGTCCTGATACTCGGTCCTTCGAGCTTCGGCGCATCCCATCGATGAAACGCTCGTTCCAATACTCATGCCACGCAGCTGTACTGGCGCAATCTCTTGCAGAATTTCCGTCACCGTATCGGGAGCCATCAGGGGAATGCTCTCTTCAGAATTGAGAAGAGGATGGGCGGCTTCAATCAAGACGCGGCACGCGGAATGGTCCGAACCGTACTCCACTGTGAGCTCAATGCCGGGCCGTACCGTGAAACGCTCCAAGTCTGGCTCGCCATATCGATCGTGAAGTCCGGGCGAAGCCGGCGCGACGGCGCCGCTTGCGGCGGCAACCAGCAAGCACCCCACAGCGATGCGCATGGGCCGATTGTAGATCTTTTGCGGCTACTGGCCAATCATCTCGACCAGGCGGTAAGATCCAGTTTCCGATAGGCCGGGCAACTGCGGATAGCCTTCGGCAGGAGATTCGCATGTCTGGTAACCCGCGCCGATTCCCTGCCTGCCCTAGCGATGCGCCCCGCGATCGCAGGTTGGTCACGCGTTGAAGTTATCGTACGCGTGTCGTAAACTGTCCCCATCAATCTTTGGTGAGCGTAGCTCAGCTGGTAGAGCATCGGTCTGTGGCACCGAGGGTCGCGGGTTCAATCCCCGTCGCTCACCCCAATTCCCCTGCAATGCACCTTGCGCGGTGATGAGTCCTTTCGCGCCCGACGCCAAACACATAGAATGCTGGCGCGGCGGACCGGACGTGTTTTCTCAAACAATCCTGATTTCGGGGCTCTGACAAATGCCTGAAGATCGCTCGGTGATAGGGGTGGATATTGGAGGCACCAAAATTGCTGCGGGGATGGTTGGCCCGACCGGCGAAATCCGCCACCGGGTTCGCACTCCTATGTTTTCCAACGACGGAGCCGCCGCCGGTCTGGCAGCGGTGAAATCTGCGATCGACATAGTGATCGCGGCGTCAACCAAAGCCGAGGACGCCGCCAGCGCCCCGGCCGCCATCGGAATTTGCGCACCAGGACCGCTCGATCCGATCAACGGTGTGGTGCTCAATCCTCCCAACGTCCTGTGCTGGCGCAATTTTCCCTTGGCCGCGGAAATTTCGCGCATCTACAACGTGCCCGTCAAAGTGGAGAACGACGCCAACGCCGCAGCGCTCGCCGAAGCCATTTGGGGCGCCGGGCGCGGCTTCCAGAATGTTTTCTACGCCACCATCGGCACCGGCATTGGCACCGGCATCGTCATGGGCGGACGCATTTACAACGGGCGCACTGGCGCGGCCGCCGAAGGCGGCCACATGAGTGTCGATTACCGCGGACCGTTGTGCGGATGCGGAAAGCCGGGCTGTATCGAAGTATTGGCGTCCGGCCACGCGATCGCGCGCCGGGCGCGCGCAAAAGCTGCCGCCGATCCCGTGCGGGGATCGGCGCTGCTGAAACTCGCTGGCGGCAACGTCGACGCCATCAGCGGACCCATGGTCGGCGAGGCGTTTTCCACGGGCGACCCACTCGCCCGCGAAACTCTGATGGAAACCGTCGATCTTCTGGGCATCTGGCTCAGCAACGTCGTCGACCTGCTCGAACCCGACGTGCTTGTCATCGGCGGCGGCGCTTCGCTCTTGCTGCGTCCGGTCTTCGGCGATATCCATCGCCGCCTTTGCGAATTTTCGATCATCCAACGCTGCCAGGAAATTCCTCTGCTTCCCGCGTTCTACGGCGAGGAAGCCGGCATCGCCGGTGCCGGCGCGCTGTTCGCTAGCGGCCCGGTCTGCTCCTGAATTTTTCGCGTCAGCATGGCGGATGAATGCCCGAACCACGCTTACGAATTACCCGCCTGTGCCGTTCTGAAACACCATCTGTACGACGCTCCTCCGTGCTTTTACTCGTAGCTCTCGCGATAAATACACCCTTCTACGGATGGTTCTGGAGGGGGCGCTCTCATAACGTGGATGATCGAGTCTCGGGCTCGACATATCCGTACTTAAAGCCAGAAAGGGTTCTCCGTTGGCCATGAATCGTGGACGTGCATCTCGAATCGGATTTTCGCTAGCGCTCATTTTCGCGTTGGCGTGCGCTGCATTGCGCTGCGCAAACTCCTGACTCGCCGGAGCCTCCGCAATCCGCTCCTAGAGACCTGCCGGCAGCGCCCACTTCCGCGCAGCAGCGCCAGGCGGACGTGCCGTACATCGGACCCGGCGCGGAAAATCCGAACCCGCGCGTGCAGGAAGAAGCAACCGCATACCACCAGCCCACCAAAGGCGATCGCATCTCCTGGGTGCTGGACAGTACCGTGGGGTACCAAGCCCTGGCCATCGGGCTTTTCCCGGCCGCCATCGGAACTGCGGAAAACAAGCCTTACGAATACCACGGCACGTTCAGCGGCTACTTCAAGCGCTACGGGATGCGTCTGACCGGTCTTGCCACCAGCAACACCATGGAAGCAGGCCTCGGGGCGGTCTGGCACGAGGATCCCCGCTACTTTCGCGTGCCGGATAGACCATTCCGCGAACGCGTTCGCAACACGGTCAAGCTCACCTTTCTCGCGCGGCGCCCTTCCGGTGACTACGCCCCGGCTTACGCGCGTTACGTGGCAATTCCCGGCAGCAATTTTCTTTCGAATACTTGGCGCGCCGATAGTGAAGCAGACACCCACAACGCGCTTATCCGCACCGGATTCGGCTTCATCGGACGACTCTCAAGCAATGCCGTAGCCGAATTCTGGCCCGATGTATCCGCGCGGATCTATCATCGCCAGAAATAAAAACCGCCCCGCCAAGCGATCGATCGCCTGACGGAGCGGTTGTTATGCTTCTCTCGGCTTTCGCTTAGCCCTAAAACCGCTAATCGCTAAACGCGATGTTCAGCCCGGTAGTAAAAATAATGTCGTTGGCCTTGGTCCCGGCGATCGGAGGGTCGCTGATGTAGCGGTCGCTGACCGTAAACTGCAACCCCAGCCACTTTCTGAGCTTGGTCACCGAACTCGCATCCAGCGCCATGCGATACGGCCCCGCGTGGGTGATGTTGGGATAGAAATAGTACTGCTCGTTAAAGACCGTCGAAGCTCCGAACTTGTGCATGAAAATCTCGCCGAGCGTCGCACCTGCCACGTTTTGGTCAACTCCCACCGCCCCCGCTGCGCCAGAATTGTAACTGGCCTTGGTGTAGTTGATACCGGCGATGGCATCGAGCGTGGTATTCGGGGTGGCAATGGCGTGCCATCCCAAGCCAAGCGTGTAGATCGACTGCAAATGCAGGTCCTGCAATTGGTCGTGCGAGTAGTCCGCGCTCACTACCACAAAGGCTTTGGGAGTGAAGTTCCTATCGTAGGCCGCGCCGCCGGTGATCAAGTCCGCAGTCACGCCGCCGCCGGGAGCATCGTTCTTGGTATACAGCGTTGACATGTAGCCCTTGAAATCATCGTTAGTCGTCTTGCGCTCGGCGTTGAAGCCCAGCGATAGGTTGGTGGTCTGACTGTTGCCACGCGCCAGGCTGAAACCAAACACCAGGGCGCCGGCCCAGTTCTGTCGCAGCGTTGGATGAATCGTTCGCAGATAGGTCTTCTCTTCGTCCTCGCACCGCAGTGCCGTGACGTCGGCAACGGGCACGCGAACGTCCCCTGCGCTGGTGGAATGAACTACCAGGACCACGCCATCGGTGGTAACCGTGCCGCTTACTGACGTCTTGTCTTTGGTGACGACGTAGATGGTCTTGTCCGAGCTGAGTTCCTTAATATCAGTCCACTTGATGGTGACGTCTCCAGCGGTAGCGCCGCTAAACGTCAGCACTTTGCCGTCTGATTTCACGATGGTGCCGGTCAATCGATCTCCATTGCCCAAGACCACGGTATCCGCCATGGTGATCGATGCGGTCGCGAATAAGAGCATGCCCACAACTAAAGCTTTGAGAGCCTTCAAGTTCTCCCCCTTATATTTTTGCGCTTGGTTGACTTGCCCGTTCAGGGTGGGCCTTAAGAATTCAAGCATCTTATCAAGATTCGCGATGCAGTCAAAGCCTAACCATGGGCGCGATGGTCGACTGCGATATACCAAGTAACCTATTCAATAACTTACACTTGCAGCGCCACGAAATTTTCGGTCGAGCCATCCCGACCGCGCAGAAATCCTCTAGGCCTCGAAGTCCAACTCGAGCGGATCGATCCGCGGGATGAGCCAACTGAGGAGCGCCTGATGCGACGGGTGCGGTCCGTACGCATCGAAACGCCGCTCGATCCACGAACTTCATCACCCCACCAAACGCGTATCCCTCTGCCCCCGTGGCGAGTCGTTGGTCCCCACATGGGTTTCCAGCAGCCCCGCGATCCGCCCCTGGAACCCAGCGATATCCGCCGCCACGCGCTGTTTCTGCGTCTCTGACGTGCCCGCCTTCCAGCGGAACGCAAAGACATGAATGTACATTCGCAATCCTCCATCCAGGCTGTGCTCGGTCGCTCCGATCTTAGCGCTGATCTACAGGAAAGCGTTTCCGAGAAGCTCATCAAAATTCGCTATGCTAGAATTCATTACAGATTCAGCATCGGGCAGTGCGGGGTTGGCGGAATTGGCAGACGCGATGGCCTTAGGAGCCATTGGCCGAAAGGCCGTAGGGGTTCAAATCCCTTACCCCGCACCAGTAACCTCTCAGCCTCGGCATGCAGGATTCCTTGATTGGTTTCCCGGCACAAAGGTGCTGCGCTTGATCTCGTGGAAATCATGAGCACCAAGATCCACCGGCTCGACCGGCATGATTCATTGACGCCAGCTGGCGCTTTTCCTATACTGTGATTTCACTACGAAATCGGTTGGCCGCCCTTCTTCGCTCGGCAACGTGCTTCCCTGAGGCGAATACCAGCACCGGCGCGATGCGACCGAAATCCCCTGGACGATCTTCACCCTAACCAAACGAAATGACCGAAGCCACCTGTAAGCGCGAGCTTGAATTTGAAATCCCGGCCGAAAACATCGAAAAGGCCACCGACCAATTGGCGCGCGACTACGCGAAAATGGCGCGCATTCCCGGGTTCCGTCCCGGAAAAGCCCCCATCCCGCTGATCCGCCGTCGCTTCGCCACCGATCTCCACGGCGAAGTGATCCAGAATCTCGTCCCGGAGTTCCTCGAGCAGGTGCTCACCGAAAAGAAGATGATCCCGGTGACGCGGCCCCAGGTGGAAGAGGTAAGTCCTGCCGCCGAAGGACAGCCGAAAAGTGACAGCCCGCTGAAATTCAAGGCGATCTTCGAGGTGCTTCCGGAATTCGAGTTGGGGGATTACCAAGAACTCGAAATCGAAGTTTCCGCTATCGAAGTCGGTGACGCCCAAGTCGATAAAGCCATCGAAGAGATGCGCGACCGCTCCGCCACCATGGTTCCGGTAGAAGGCCGCCCCATCGCCGACGGCGACTTCGCGCAGCTCAAACTGACCGGTACGTCTTCCAACGGCGGCGACCTGATCAACGCCGACGACGTCATCTGCCACATCGGCGCCGAGGAAACCCTGGCCAGCTTCAACGAAAACCTTCGCGGTGCTTCGGTCGGCGACAAGCGCTCGTTCGAAACCACCTATCCGGTTGACTATCCTGATCCGAAATTGACAGGAAAATCCTACGCGTTCACCGCGGAAGTACTAGGTATCAAGGAAAAGAAGCTGCCCGAGCTCAACGACGAATTCGCCAAGGACTTGGCCGGAGAAGCCGACGGCGTCACCACCATGGCCGAGCTGCGGTCCAAGGTCCGCGAGCGCCTAGAAGCGGCGCGCACCGAGCGGCTAGGCGCGGAAGCGCGCGAAAAGATACTCGAGACCTTGGTCAACAAGCACGATTTCCCGATTCCCGAAGCCCTGGCCGAGAGCCAGATGGATTCCCGGCTGGAACGAGTCGTGCGGCAATTGGCATCGCAGGGAGTGGATCCCCGTGGCGTCAACGTGGACTGGGCATCGCTGCGCGAGCGTCAACGCGAGCGTTCCGTGGCCGACGTCAAAGCCGAACTGCTGCTCGACCGCATCGCAACCGCCGAAAATATCGACGCCAGCGACGAAGAAGTGGATCAAGAGGTTAACAATCTCGCCAACGCGAGTGGCGAATCGGCAACATCGCTCCGTGCTCGCTTGACAAAGCAGGGAGCGCTGGATAGGATGAAATCGAAGTTGCGCAGCGACAAGACGCTCGAGTGGCTCTACCGCAAAGCTCGGATTCAGACAAAAGCAAAAACTGACTAGTTCCTGAAGCCGGCCCCTCAGCGCAACTAATTTTCCCAATGATATACAAAAATGGTCCGGGAGTTCCTGTGGGCACACTTGTTCCGATGGTGGTCGAGCAGACGAACCGTGGCGAGCGGGCGTATGACATCTACTCCCGCTTACTCAAGGACAACATCGTCTTCATCGGCACGCCGATTGACGACAACGTTGCCAACCTGATCACCGCGCAGCTCATTTTCCTCGAAGCGGAAGACCCGGAGAAGGACATCGCCATCTACATCAACTCTCCCGGCGGCTCGATCACCGCGGGTATGGCGATTTACGACACCATGCAGTACGTCCGGCCGGACGTGGTCACTTATTGCATCGGCCAGTGCGCCTCGATCGCAGCTATTTTGCTGGCCGCGGGCACGCCCAAAAAGCGCTTTGCCCTCCCGAACTCGCGTATCCTGATCCACCAGCCGTGGATGTCCGGACTTTCCGGCCAGGCCACCGATATCGATATTCACGCCAAAGAAATTATCCGCACTCGGACGACGCTGAATGCCATGCTCGCGCGTCATACCGGGCAGTCGGTCGAAAAAATCGAAAAAGATGTCGAGCGTGATTTCATCATGACCGCCGAACAGGGCAAAGCTTACGGCATCGTCGATGAAATTATCGTCCAACACCACTAAAGGGATCTTCACCGGGGTTGGCAACAGCACCGGCGAAAACTTCCGCATTCCAGCCGCTTGTGGCATAGAATGGTTGCAATAGCCTGTGCGATCGGGGTCCCCCAGGGGAGGGGTATACACTGGTGAAACGCTTCAGTCCAGATGAGTCGCTCCGTTGCTCGTTCTGCCACAAAACTCAGGAGCAAGTCGAGAAGCTCATCAGCTCGCCCAGCGAGTATCCACGTTCCTACATCTGCAACGAGTGTGTCGGCGTTTGCCAGCAGATTCTGGAAGACGAGAAGCGCGAACAGGCAAGTCCGGCGAATCGCCGCCTGCCGCGCCCCCCGGAGATCAAGACCTTCCTCGATAGCTACGTGATCGGGCAGGACAAGACCAAGAAGAAACTGGCTGTCGCAGTCTACAATCACTACAAGCGCATTTTCCTGAACCGGCAGCCGGGCGACGTCGAGCTGACCAAGTCCAATATCCTGCTGATCGGGCCCACAGGCACCGGGAAAACCCTGTTGGCACAGACCCTTTCACGGATGCTCGAAGTGCCTTTCGCCATCGTCGACGCGACCACCCTGACCGAAGCCGGCTATGTCGGCGAAGACGTCGAGAACATCATCTTGAAGCTGCTGCAGGCCGCCGACGGCGACGTCCAGCGCGCCCAGCAAGGCATCATCTACATCGACGAAATCGACAAAATTTCTAAGAAGGACGAGAACCCCTCGATTACCCGCGACGTTTCCGGCGAGGGCGTTCAGCAGGCCCTGCTCAAAATCCTGGAAGGAACCGTCGCCAACGTTCCTCCCCAGGGCGGCCGCAAGCATCCCCATCAGGAATTTACTCCGGTGGACACCACCAATATTCTGTTCATCTGCGGCGGTGCTTTCGTGGGCCTGGAGAAAATCATCGAGCGGCGGGTCGGCCAGAAATCGATGGGCTTCAATTCGGAGACTTCCCCCTCCACGCCCTCGCGGCGCAATATCGAGGTGCTCCAGCAGGCCCAGCCGACCGACTTGATCCGCTACGGTCTGATTCCGGAATTCGTGGGACGCTTGCCGGTGATGGGAGTGCTTGGCGATCTGGACAAACCGGCGCTGGTCCGCATTCTGACCGAACCCAAGAACGCGCTAATCCGCCAGTACCAGCGGCTCTTCGAATTCGAGAACGTCCGTTTGAAATTTACCGACGACGCGCTGGAAACTGTTGCCGAGCTGGCCTTGGCCCGGAAAGTGGGCGCGCGCGGGCTGCGCATGATTTTGGAAGATCTGATGCTGGAAGTGATGTACCACCTCCCGGCACAGCGCAAGCTACGCGATTTCGTGGTCACCGGGGAGATGGTCAAGAGCCGCGAAATCAACTGGAGCCTGCTTGAGAAGGCAGGCTAGGACACCAGGGAACCTTGGGGGCCCATGTTTAACCGGGAAAAACTCGAAGTGAAACGCGTTCCGATGATGCCGGTGCGCGATATGGTCATCTTCCCGCAGATGATGACGCCGTTCATCGTCGGGCGTGAAGCGTCGGTACGTGCGCTCGAAGAAGCGCTAGCCGGCGAGAAAAAGATTTTCCTGGCTACCCAGCATGATGCCTCGGTTGATGACCCCAAGCCCGAAGAGATTTATCAGGTGGGCACACTGGCCAATATCGTGCAGAGCGTCAAGCTGCCCGACGGCAACATCCGCGTACTGGTGGAAGGCACCGAGCGTGCCAAGGTGGTTCAGGTAACCAGCGACGAAGGTTTTTTCCGCGCTACCGTCCGCGTGCTGCCGGTGAAAACCGAGCAGACTCCGGCCATTGAACAGGCCGCCAGCCGGGTGACCGGATTATTCGAACAGTACGTCAAGCTCTCGCAAAGCCTGAATTACGACACCATGATCGCCGCGGTTCGCGTTGATGACCCCAACAAGCTGGCCGACACGATCGCCGCCAACGTGCAAATCCCGGTCGAAGAAAAACAGGAATTGCTGGAGCTCTTTGAGCTCTCGGAGCGCTTGAACCGCATCGCCGACATTCTCGATGTCGAGATCGAAAAGCTGAACGTTGACCGCTCCATCAACACCCGCGTCAAGCGCCAGATGGAACGCGCCCAGAAAGAGTACTACCTCAACGAAAAGCTCAAAGCCATTCAGAAGGAACTGGGCCGGGGCGAAGCCAACGAAATCGAGCAGCTCAAGAAGAAGATCGAAACCTCCGGCATGCCCGGCGAAGTGCAGGAAAAGGCCATGCAGGAGCTGAAGCGGCTGGAGATGATGCCGCCGATGTCCGCGGAATCCACCGTTTCGCGCAACTATCTCGACTGGATGCTCGCGGTACCGTGGAAAAAGCGCTCGCGCGAGATTCGCGACATTAAATCTGCGGAAAAAATCCTCACCGAAGATCACTACGGACTCGAAAAGATCAAAGAACGTATCCTCGAATACCTCGCGGTCCGCCAACTGGTGAAGAACCCCAAAGGATCGATCCTCTGCTTCCTCGGGCCTCCGGGCGTGGGCAAAACTTCCTTGGCGATGTCCATCGGACGCGCCACCGGCCGCAAGTTCGTTCGCGTCTCGCTGGGTGGCGTGCGCGACGAAGCCGAGATTCGCGGCCACCGGCGCACCTATATCGGAGCGCTTCCGGGCCAAATCATTCAGATGATGCGCAAGGCCGGCACCATCAATCCGGTGTTCGTGCTCGACGAAATCGACAAGATGTCCACCGATTTCCGCGGCGATCCTTCCGCGGCGCTGATGGAAGTGCTCGATCCTGAGCTGAACCACGCTTTCACCGACCACTATCTCGACGTTGAGTACGATCTTTCGAAGGTCATGTTCGTCTGCACCGCTAACGTGCTGCACACCATTCCGCAGCCGTTGCAGGACCGCATGGAAGTGCTGCGCATCGCCGGTTACACCGAGCAGGAAAAACACCAGATCGCCACGCGCTTCCTGGTGCCCAGGCAGCGCGAAGCCACCGGCATCACCGAAGCCAACATGCGCATCACCGATGCGGGCGTCACCGACGTGATCCGCCATTACACTCGCGAGGCCGGGGTGCGCAGCTTGAACCGTGAGCTCGCCAATATCTGCCGCAAGGTGGCCCGCAAGGTGGTTGAGGATGGCAAGGATTTCGCCATCGAAATCACTCCTCCCAACGTTTCCGACTATCTCGGCGTGGTCAAATACCGCGAGATGTGGGACCAAAAGAAAAATGAAGTGGGCATGACCGTGGGCCTGGCTTGGACCGAAGTGGGCGGCCAGGTGCTCACCAGCGAAGCCACGTTGATGCAAGGCAAGGGACGCCTCACACTTACCGGCAAGCTCGGCGATGTGATGCAGGAGTCGGCCCAGGCCGGCATGAGCTACGTGCGCTCGCGCAGCCATCTGTTCGGTCTGCCCAAAGATTTCTACCGCAATATCGACATTCACGTTCACGTCCCGGAAGGCGCCATCCCCAAGGATGGTCCTTCCGCCGGAATCACCATCTGCACTTCGATTGTCAGCGCTCTCACCGGCATTCCGGTTCGCTGCGACTTGGCGATGACCGGCGAGATCACCTTGCGCGGAAAAGTGCTACCTATCGGCGGCGTGAAGGATAAGCTGCTGGCCGCGCACCGCCTCGGCATTCGCACCATCATCCTGCCGAAGGACAACGAGAAAGACCTGGCCGAGATTCCACCCGAAATTCAGGCGGAAATGAAGATTCACTTCGTGGAAATGATGGATGAAGTCCTGCAAATCGCGCTCGAACGGCCCCTGCCAGTTCTTGCGCCTGCCGACATTCCGGATGTAGAGCCCAAATTTACCGCTGAAGTCGGGCAGGACAAAGAATTGACCAATTGAATTCCCCCGATACTCCTTACTGCGGCGGGCTCACACCGGCCCTCTGCCACCGGAGAATCGTGTCACATGCAGTCAAAACCCGTGGTAGACGCAGTTTGTAAGCTTGATTGAGGAAAGCCGGAGAGAGATCCCCTGATTCGCCCCGGAGTCCAATTCCAAGTAACCCTCGCCTGATCATCAGGCCAATAGAGAGAACATCCGATGAGCATTAGTTTGGCGGAACTGAAAGACAAGAACATCACCGACTTGGCGAAAATCGCCAAGGAACTCAACATTCCTGGCTCGTCCGGCATGCGCAAGCAGGAACTGATCTTCCAGATTCTCCGCGCGCAAACCGAAAAGAACGGCCTGATCTTCTCGGAAGGCGTTCTCGAATGCCTGCCCGACGGATTCGGCTTCCTGCGCGCCCCTGAGTACAACTACCTTCCCGGCCCGGACGACATCTATGTCTCCCCGTCCCAGATCCGCAAATTCGATTTGCGCACCGGCGACACCGTCTCCGGCCAGGTCCGCCCTCCTAAGGACGGCGAGCGCTACTTCGCCCTGATCAAAGTGGAAGCGGTCAACTTTGAAGACCCGGAAGTGGCCCGCAACAAGATTTTCTTTGACAACTTGACCCCGCTGTATCCCGCGGACCGCATTCGCCTGGAGACCACCAAGGAAAATTTGACCGGCCGCGTGCTCGACATGCTTTGCCCGGTCGGCAAAGGCCAGCGCGGACTAATCGTCGCGCCGCCCCGCACCGGCAAGACCATGATGCTGCAGTCCATCGCCAATTCGGTCACCACCAACCATCCCGAAGTCGCTCTGATCGTGCTGCTCATCGACGAGCGCCCCGAAGAAGTTACCGACATGCAGCGCACCGTAAAAGGCGAAGTCATTAGCTCTACCTTCGACGAACCGCCCCAGCGCCACATTCAAGTCGCCGAAATGGTTCTCGAAAAGGCCAAGCGTCTGGTGGAACACAAGCGCGACGTGGTTATCCTGCTCGATTCGCTTACCCGTCTCGGCCGCGCCTATAACGCCATCACCCCGCCCTCCGGCAAGGTGCTCTCCGGCGGTATCGACGCCAATGCCCTGCAGCGTCCGCGCCGTTTCTTCGCCGCCGCTCGCAACATCGAAGAAGGCGGGTCGCTCACCATCATGGCTACCGCCCTGATTGATACCGGCAGCCGCATGGACGACGTAATTTTCGAAGAGTTCAAGGGTACGGGTAACATGGAAATCAACCTGGATCGCCGTTTGGTCGACAAACGTGTTTTCCCGACCATCGACATCAACCGTTCCGGCACCCGTAAAGACGAACTGCTCCTCCCGCCCGACGAACTCAACCGCATCTGGGTCCTGCGCAAGGTGCTAAGCCCGCTATCCACAGTGGAAGCGATGGAGCTGCTCCTAGGCCGCCTAGCCAAGACCAAAACCAACGCCGAATTCCTATCGTCCATGCAGAGTCCCACCTAGTCCGAGCCAGCTTAGGTTTCGACCTTGGTTTGACGTTTGGTATGGGTGTTTTGACTTCGTGCCGTTGCTGGTGGGTCCCCCTTACGTCGATTTTACGTGTGGGGTTTTTGACTTACGGTTCTACGCTCTTATCCTTTTCGGGTACCAATCTCGCGTATCTACAGTAGCGCCGCTGTTGCGCGAAGGTAGATAGGAAGGGTGGGCGTATAGCCCTCACTCGCCGAACGTGCGGGCCCACATGTCGTGCCTACGAGGGGATTTCCACAACACTCGCTACAAATCGGCAGACGCTACGCGCTCCGCTCCCGCGCCAACAAAGCCACCAACTGCGCAACTTCCTCCGACTCCATCGCCGAGCTATCCACCAGCACCGCATCTTCCGCCCGAATCAGCGGCGAAGCCGCGCGTCCCCGGTCCCGCCGGTCGCGCTCCAGCACCTCTTCCAGTGTCCGCGCTAAGTCCACATCCTCGCCCTTGGCCTGATGCTCGCACCACCGCCGACGCGCCCGCACTTTGGCCGACGCGCTAAGATAAATTTTCAGAGTCCGCGTCCGGAAACACCACGCTCCCGATGTCGCGCCCCTCCATCACCACCCCGCCCGCCGCACCAGCCCGCCGCTGCTCGTCCACCAGCACGTGCCGGACGTCCGGAATCACCGCAATGCGGGAGGCCGCCTGCGAAACCTCCGGCGTGCGAATCGCCGCGGTCACATCCTCGGAATCCAAAGTAACTTTCTGAACGCCGCCCGCGGCGGCGCTCAGGTCGATTCGCGTATCGCGCGCCAGCGCACTCAATTCCTCGCTCGCGTCCAGCCCCACGCCGCGACGAATCGCCTTCAGCGCCAGCGCCCGGTACATCGCCCCAGTATCGATGTAAACGTACCCCAGTAACTCAGCTACCCGCCGCGCGGCGGTACTCTTCCCGGACCCCACCGGCCCATCAATCGCAATAATCAGTTTCCGCATATCCCCCGATTCGAGCCCATACCCGCACGAGAAGCAGTCACGGATTTCGCACACGAATCATAACGGATCACGCCCCAGCCAGGAATCTAGAAAAGGTTTGCAAAACGAGGAAAGAAACCCGCGCGCCCTGGTAGCCCGAAACAACCTCAAATTCTCTTAAACGCCCGCTCGATCTCCCGCACCGTATACCGCAGCACCACCGGCCTCCCGTGCGGACAACTCATCGGATACTCCGCCTTCGAAAGCTCTGCCAGCAGCCACTCCATTTTCTGGGTATCCAGCGGCGTATTCACCTTGATCGCCGCATGGCAAGAAGTAGAAGCGGCGATCTTAGCCTGCAGCGAATCGATAGAAATCGCCTGCGCTTCCTTGGCGATGCCGTCCAGGATTTCCGCCAGCAACCGCTCGGCATCACCGCCGGTGATGCCCGCCGGCGCTGCCAGTATGGCCACGCTGCGCGGCCCCATCAACTCGGTTTCAAATCCGTTGGCCCGCAACTCCTCGGCAATCTGATCGAACGTAGCCAGTTGCCGCGGGCTCAATTCCACTACCGGCGGGACCAACGTCCGCTGGCCCCCCATGACCCCCGCGCGGCGCGCCCGCAAGTGCTGTTCGAACAGTATCCGCTCGTGCGCCACATGCTGATCGACGATCCACAATCCTTCGCTATTCACCGCGATGATGAAGCTGTTGCTCACCTGTCCCAGCGGCTTCAAGTCCGAAATCTCTTCCGGCCGCGGCAGCACTCCACCACGCTCGATCCCGCTCGGGACCGCGGATGAAATCGCCGAAGCCGCGGCAGAGGCCGCAGCCGCCGTACCCGGAAACGGGGCCACGAATTCCGTGCCGCCCTCCGCACCAAACTGTAACCGCTGCTCCAGCGGCTGCAGCGGCGCGCCCGACAATTCAAATCCTTCTTCCAGCGCCGCGCCAGGTGAAAACGAAGTCGGGATCACCGCGTGCGGTGGTCCCGCAACCACACCTGCACCAACGCCCGCGGCCGCCGCCTGCGCTCCCCACTCCGCATGCCCCGCCGTGTGTGCCGCGGCGTCGCCTTGCCGCTCCGAGATCCCCGTCCCAGCGCCTCCGTTCGCGCCAAAGGGCATGCCCAGTCGCGAGGTTTGCGCCGCCGCCCGCATCCCCGGCTGAAATCCAGCAATCGGACGCACCTTACTCAGCGCGTTGCGAATCGCATCGCGCGTAAAATCGTGCACCAACTGCGGATGGCGAAACCGCACCTCCACTTTCGAGGGGTGCACGTTGACGTCCACTTCCTGGTACGGCAAATCGACGAACAGCAGCACCGCTGGAAAAACGCCGTCCGGCGTAATATTTCGATACGCCTCGGTAATCGCGTGCAGCAACAAGCGGTCCCGCACCAGCCGCCGATTCACAAAAACGTAGGTGCCATTTCGATTGGCGCGCTGCACTTCCGGACGCGAAGTAAATCCAGTGACGCGAATCTTGGCCGACTCCTCGTCCGCATCCAGCCGAGGCTCGGTGATCGACGCACGTACCGGCCCTTCAGCTGCTGGAATTTCCAGCAATTCCGCCAACGCCTGTTGGCCGAACAGTTGATACACGCGGTCCGCCAAACGCTCCACCGGCGCCACATTCACAATTTCCTGGCTGGGAGTCTTCAGCAGAAATTGCTTCTCGGGATGCGCCAAAGCGTAGTGCGTCACCAGCGATGCGATGTGCCCAAGTTCGGTCGTCTCAGACTTCAGGAATTTCCGCCGCGCCGGAACGCAATAAAAAATATCGTGCACCGCGATCGAAGTCCCCGCTGGCAAACCCGCCGGCTTCACACTCACCAGCTTGCCGCCGGCGAATTCCACACGCATTCCCTCTGCTTCATCGGGAGTACGCGTTTCCAACACCAGCCGGGAGATCGCCGTGATCGTTGGCAGCGCTTCGCCGCGAAAACCGAGCGTAGCAATCGAAAGCAAATCCTCCGCCGCGCGTAGTTTGGAAGTTGCGTGGCGCTCGAACGCCAGCAGCGCGTCATCGTGATTCATCCCGCAACCGTCGTCGATCACCCGAATCAGCCGCTTTCCGCCCGATTCCGTCTCCACCCGAATCGACGTCGCGCCGGCATCCAGCGCGTTCTCCACCAACTCCTTCACCACCGACGCCGGCCTCTCCACCACCTCGCCCGCGGCGATCTTATTGGCAATAGCATCCGGAAGTATGCGTATCTGCGACATTTTTCTGTTCGATTCCTTGTTACCTACTGCGTTTCCTTCAACCGAATTCCCAAATCGCTCAACTGATCGTTCCCCACAGCGGAAGGCGACTCCGCCATGAGATCCTGCGCGGCGGTAGTCTTCGGAAACGCGATCACCTCGCGAATCGATTTCTCCCCAGCGATCAACATCACCACCCGGTCGATCCCCAGCGCAATTCCGCCGTGCGGCGGCGTGCCGTAACTCAGCGCATCCAGGAAAAATCCGAACCGCGTTCGCGCCTGTTCGTCGGTAAGCCCCAGCGCCTTAAACATTTTTGCCTGCACATCCTGCCGATGAATCCGAATGCTCCCCGAACCAAGCTCCACGCCGTTCAGCACCAAATCGTAGCCCTTGGACCGGCACTCCCACGGCGAGGTCTCCAGCTTCTCGATATCCTCTTCATATATTCCAGTGAAGGGATGCTGCGCGCTCACCCAGCGCTTATCGCTCTCGCTCCATTCAAATAGCGCGAACCCGGTGATCCACGCAAATTCCCACTTGCTGCGGTCGATCAAGTTCAGTTTGTCGCCCAAGTACAGCCGCACCTGCCCCGCAACACCGAGCGATGTATCGTTGTGCTGGATCTGATCCTTCGCGGACACGCAGACCACCAGGTCGCCCGCCTTCGCGCCCACCGCCTCGACCAGCGCTTTCACACCCTCCGGCCCCACGTTACGGTCGAGCGACGAGCTCGCGCCCTCCGCGGTCACCTTAATCGTATAAACGCCCTTCGCGCCCGCACCCTTAGCATGCTCGACCAATTCGTCAATCTGCTTGCGCGATAGTGCCGCTCCGCCGGTCGCCACCACCGCTTGCACGTTGCCCTCAAAATGCATCTGCGCGCGCACCGGATCGAAGAATCGGGTCACATCCTGCAAGGTCATCTCGAATCGCAGGTCAGGCTTGTCGCTGCCATACAGCCGCAGCGCATCCTTGTAATCCAAGTGACGAAACGGCCGCTTCACCTCTACCCCAATCACTCGCCACGCTGCCGCTACCGCCTGCTCGATCGTTTCGAAAATGTCTTCCTGCCGCGGAAACGACATCTCCAAATCGAGCTGCGTGAATTCCGGCTGGCGGTCCGCGCGCAAATCCTCGTCGCGGAAACATTTCACGATCTGAAAGTAGCGATCCATCCCGCCGATCATCAGGATCTGCTTGAAAATTTGCGGTGATTGCGGCAGCGCGTAAAACTGTCCGTGATGGATGCGGCTGGGAACCAGATAGTCCCGCGCGCCTTCCGGGGTCGACCGCGTAAGCATCGGCGTTTCGATTTCGTAGAAGCCCAGCGCATCCAGCGTCTTGCGAATCTCGAAGATCACCCGATGCCGCAGCGCCAGGTTCTTATGCGTTTTCGGCCGCCGCATATCTAAATAGCGGTAGCGCAGCCGCGTTTCTTCACTCGCCGTGGTTTCGTCCTCCACCACAAATGGCGGCGTCTTCGCGGTATTGAGCAAATGCAGCTTCGTCGCCATCACTTCCACTTCCCCGCTAGCCAATTCGGGATTGGCCTTCCCGCGCCGCACCACCCGCCCCTCCACCGCAATCACGAACTCCGGCCGCACCCCCTCCGCCTTGGCGTGCGCCTCAGGGTTCTGCTCCTTATTGAAAACGATCTGCGCAATTCCCTCGCGGTCGCGCAGATCAATAAAGATGAGCTGCCCCAGATCGCGCCGCCGGTGCACCCACCCCGTCAGGATCACATCCGTATCGGCGTTGGCAGCCCGAAGCTTCCCGGCATAGTTCGTGCGTTTCAAATTTCCCAGTGGATCGAGCAATGGGTTAGTCCCTTCCTCTAACGTGCAGTGTTGTTTTTCGAACGGTTCTACGGCTCGACGCTTTTCTCTCTTCCGGTAGTCAAATACGCGACCAAATCCGCCTCGGATAATTTCTTCTGCTCCCCATCGGCCAGCCGCTTCAAAGTAAATTCCCCCGACGTCACTTCGTCCCCGCCGACGATCAGCGCATATCGGGTGCCCAGCCGATCCGCCATCCCCAGCGATTTCTCAAACTTCATCTCTTCCGCCGGAATCTCCACAGAAAAACCCTCATCCCGCAACCGCCGCGCCAGTCGAACCGACACCGCATAAGCAACCTCCCCCATCCAGGCGACGAACACGTCGACCTCCGCAACCGGCCTCAGGCCATTCGTAGTCGCGACTGCCTCCGTTCCGGCAGCGGCAGCAACCTGCGCGGCTAGATTTTCCTGCAGCGACAAGATCAACCGGTCCGTCCCGATCGCAAATCCAATCCCCTTCATCGCCGGCCCGCCCAGCAATTCCACCAACCCGTCATACCGCCCGCCGCCGCACACCGCGTTCTGCGACCCCAATCCTGTCGCCACGATTTCAAACGTCGTGCGCATGTAGTAGTCCAGCCCGCGCACCAGCCGCCAGTTGATCTCGTAAGAAATCCCGCGCAGCTTCAACTCTTCCTGCAGCCGGGCGAAATGCACCCGGCAACTCTCACATAGATGATCGGCAATCCGGGGCAATCCCTCAATGATCGCCTGCTCCTGCGGCGATTTCGAATCCAGCACCCGCAGCGGATTCGTCTCCACTCGCCGCTGGCTGTCTACCCCGAGCTTGTCCACCACCTTGCGCAATTCATCGCGCAACAACGCCACGTAGCGCGGCCGGCATTCCTTGCACCCAATCGAATTCACGAAAAGCGTCGCGCCCTGTAGCCTCAGCTTCCCAAAAAACGCCAGCAGCATCTCGATCACTTCCGCATCGATTCCCGGCGCGTCCGACGGCCCCAGCACCTCCGCGCCAATCTGATAGAACTGCCGGTAGCGCCCCTTCTGCGGCCTCTCCCGCCGAAACATCGGCCCCATGTAATACAGCTTCACGTTCCCCGGCAGCGTCTGCATCCCATGTTCGATGTAAGCGCGCACCGCCGAAGCCGTGGCCTCCGGCCGCAAGGTCATCGATTCCGAGTCGCGGTCCACAAAGGTGTACATCTCCTTGGCTACCACATCCGTATCCGCGCCAATCGATCGCGCAAACAACTCCGTCGACTCAAAAATGGGCAGCCGAATTTCTCCGAATCCGTAAGTTCCGAACACGCCGCGGGCCGTCTGCTCCACGCGATTCCACAGCGCCGTTTCCGGCGGCAAAATGTCGCGCACACCCTTAATCGATTGAAATTTCATGCCGGATCCGAAAGTTCCTTCCCTAAATTTCCGCTGTCGTTCCGCCGTTGTGGCGCAACCACTCTTGGCGGCGGGGACCAAAAATGTATACTGCAGCCCCAGCCCGCAAACGCGACCACCCATCCCAACCCACTCAACTACCCCATGTCTTGATTCGTCTCTTTCTTATACGATTCCTTATATTCCACGTACCGCTCCGCATACCGATCGATCGATTCCAGATCCTCCGGTATCAGCGCCCGCCGGAATTTCCCCGGATGCCCCAGAAAAAGACTCCCCGGCGGCACCTCCGTCCGCTCCGGCACCAGCGTCCCCGCCCCGATAATTGATCCCGCCCCGATTTTCGCTCCGTTCAAAATGATCGATCCCATTCCAATCAAGCAGTGCGACTCGATGGTGCATCCGTGCAGGATCACTCCATGCCCAACCGTAACGTTGTCTCCAAGCATCAACGGATGCGTATCGCGCATAACGTGCAACACTGATCCATCCTGAATGTTAGTCCGCGCCCCAATGCGAATCCAATTCACATCGCCGCGAATCACCACCCCCGGCCAAACGCTGGAATCCGCTCCAATCGAAACATCCCCAATCACCACCGCCGCCACATCGATATACGCGCTGCCTGCAATCTGCGGCGTCCGCCCGCCATATCTCCGAATCATCGATAACCCTCGAGATTCACAACAAGATTCCACACAGCTATGTTCCGCGCCCCATCAAGAAACACGCAAAGTAGCACACGCCGCGCTAACAAAACAAACCGCGAGCCCGAAAGCCCTGCGCGGGGGACTACAGTATGTGCACCACCGGCGCCGCGGCCGCAGCATTCACCGCCGCCACCCGTTCCGCCACATTCCGCGCCACCGCAAAAAGACTAGCCGCCCCCGGCGCATCCTCCCCTAACGAAACAACCGGCTTCCCGGTATCCCCCCCGATCCGAATCTGCGGATCGATCTCCACTTCCCCCAAAAACGGCACTCCAAACGTCTTCGCCATCCGCTCGCCTTCGCCGTGCCCAAACACGTCGATCCGTCCGTTGCAGTGCGGACAATTGAAGTAACTCATATTTTCCACCACGCCCAGAATCTCGACATTCACCTGCCGGAACATCTCAATCGCCTTGCGCACGTCCGCCAGCGCCACGATCGAAGGCGTAGTCACCAACACGGCTCCAGTCACCGCGGTGCTCTGGATCAGCGACAACTGCACGTCCCCCGTGCCCGGCGGCAAATCCACCACCAGATAATCCAGCTCGCCCCACTGCACGTTGCGCAAAAACTGTTGCATCACCGAATGCAGCATCGGACCGCGCCAGATCAGCGGCTTATCCCCAGGGTTCAGCAATCCCATCGAAATAGTCTTTATCCCGTAAGCTTCCACCGGAATAATCGTCTTCTCGTCCACCGCCCGCGGCTGCTCGGTAGTTCCCAACATCACCGGCACGTTCGGCCCGTAGACGTCCGCGTCCATCAACCCCACCGCCGCACCGCCGCGTGCCAGCGCGATCGCCAAATTCACCGCCACGGTCGTCTTCCCCACCCCACCCTTGCCGCTAGCCACCGCAATCAGGTTCTTCACCCCGGTAATCGGCATTTTGTCCGATAGCCTCTTCCCAGGGCCTGCTCCTGGGCCTCCCGGACCTCCAGGAGCCCCGCCAGGGACAGCCGCATGAGCATGCCCAACGTGAGGCGGATGTTCGTGATGCGCCGCCACAGCAGGCCCCCCGGGTTCCTCCACGTGGAACTGCACCGACGGGATCCCCACCTTGGCCAGTGCCGCCCGGATCCCCTTCTCGACGTTCGCCTTCACTGCCGGCTCGGCAATCGGAGCCATCAGCAGCGCCACCGCCCCCTCACTCACCTGCAAACCCCTAACCAACTGCAGGCTCACAATATCCCTTCCCTGCTGCGGATCCATCACCGTGCGCAGCGCTTCCACCACAGCGGCGTTACTGAGCGGTGCCATAGAAGTCCTCTCCTAAGTGGGCAAGTTCGGAAATGCGACAATCATTCGGAATCTCAATTATCGCACGAGACCCGCCGATGCAACACCGCGAGCGCCGGTGGCACTGGGTCAGCGCTTGCTTGATGACTGGCGCGTTAGCCCGGCCCGCGTTGCGCCGGGAAAATACGGATGCTCTCCCGTCTGTTCTCCTTGCCCACACGTTTCCACTTTTCTGGAATGCGCTATAATTCCCGCCCATGCGCAAAAAAACCTTTCTGTTGGTGATTGTCCTTCTGTCCGCCCACATTTTTGTGGCCGCCCAGTCTTCCGCGACTGAAGGTCCTTCCGCCGTTTCGCCGGAAACACGCGATGCCGCGCGCGAACTCATTGGCGACAGCATCATGAACGGCAAGGCCTACGAATACGACGGCCACCTGGCGGACATGATTGGCCCACGCCTCACCGGCTCACCCAACTACATGCGTGCCGCCGAATGGCTCGTAGGGGAGTTCAAAGCGCTCGGCCTTTCCAACGTTCACGTCGAAGATTGGACCATCCCCGCGACCTGGGAGCCTGACGGGCCCGCCAGCGGCCAAATCGTTAAGCCAGTTGAGCACCAACTGCACATCTATTCGCTCGGCTGGAGCCCCTCCACTCCGCCGGGCGGAATCTCCGGCGAAGTGGTTTATATACCGAGCTTTCTTCCCGACGCCCTCGACGGGCAGAAGGCCAAACTCACCGGGGCCATCGCGCTCGTGGATTATTCCAGCTTCGGCGAGCACCCTCCCATCGACAAAATCCTGGCGGGGTTTGAACACCTGCGCTCCTTATCGCCGTCCGCCATTGTCATGGTCGGAATCGCCAACGGAGCCGAGTCCCTCAACGCCCCCACCGCGGCCGGAGAGATCTCCTCTATTCCTGAAGCGCAAATCGGCCTGGAAGATTTCTTGCTGATGAAGCGGCTCTTGGATCGTGGTCCGGTATCCGTGCAGTTCTCCTTTACCAACCGCGTCCGCAAGGACGTCAGGATCCCCAACGTCGTCGCTGAAATCCCCGGCCGCGAACTCCCTAATGAAGTTGTCATCATCGGCGCTCACCTCGATTCCTGGCAGCCGGGCACCGGCGCGCAGGATAACGGGACGGGAGTGGCCAGCGTTCTGGAAGTAGCGCGTGCGATTAAGACGCTCAATCGCCCGCCCCGCCGCACCATTCGTTTCATTCTCTTTGGCGGAGAAGAGGAGGGCCTGCTCGGATCCGCTGCCTACGTTCGCCAGCATCTGGCTGATCTGCCGAAGATCGATGCGGTTTTGATCACTGACACCGGCTCAGGCGCAGCCATGGGCTGGATGCTAATGGGACGCGATGACGAGAAGGAACCACTTGCAGCGCTCAAACCCCTGCTGTCCGGGCTTGGCGCCGATGGCGCCATGCCAGAAACCGAGCATATCTTTTCGTCGGACCACGGTCCCTTCGATGTGTTCGGAGTGCCGACGCTGGTTCTCTGGAACGATATGGAAAAGTACCCCGCCCTGCACCATAAGGCCTCGGACACTTTCGATTCGGTTATCGCCAAAGACTTAACCCAGGACGCAGCGGTGATCGCGGTGACGTCTTATGCCATCGCGGACAGTAAAACGGCTTTCGCTTCGCACCTTTCGCCCGCTGAAGTGCAAACGATGCTCAAGAACGCTGGCCAACTCGACTCCTACAACTACCTGAAGAAGATCGGGGATCTGCCCTAGTATCTTCTCGGTGCGAACTCGCTTCAATCCGCTGCTCGCTAAAGCGCTGCTCGTCGCGTTATTCGCGATCTTGTTGCTGCCGTTGTGGATCGTGCGGTTCCCGCCGCTGACCGACTACCCCGACTACCTGGCGCGCGCGTTCATCCTTACCCATCTGAAAGACCCCGCGTATCAATTCAGCAACTTCTACTCCACCCAGTGGGGCCCATACCCATATCTGGCTACGGATCTCTCGCTGATCGGATTGCAACACCTGCTGCCCGCCGAACTTGCCGGGCGCGTGCTTCTCTCGATCTGCGTGCTTGCAGTCCCGTTGGCGGGCTGGTGGTTCCTGCGGCAGGCCAATCCCGGGCATGATGCGCTCGCGATGTGGACGCTGTTGCTTTGCTACGATCCGTTTTTCCTGGACGGATTCATTAACTTTCAACTGGGGCTGGCGTTGTGTTTCTTCACCTTGGGTTCGTGGTTGCGGTACTTGGAAAAGCCATCCAGTCTGCGCTGGGTGGCGCTGCTCGCGCTGGCCACTTGCGGATATTTCACCCACCTGATCTCGTTCGCCATTACTGGCTTCGTGGTGCTGGCCTACTCACTGGCGCAGCGGCTCAACCTTCGCCAGATTCTCTGGTCATGGGGATTGCTCGTACCCGGCGTCATCATCTATTTCCTTTGGCACCGTAGTTCGTATGACCGCGCGGAGTTGCAGTTTCGCAGTCTTACGCAAAAGTTCTTCGCCGCTCGTACCGAGCTGCTGCACAGCTATTCGCTTCGGTTCGAACTGGTCGCATTTTGGGTAATCGTTATTTGCATATTCGGAGCCCGCCTTGCCAATCGCGAATTTCATTGGAACCGTGCATGGCTCATGGTGTTCCTGGCGACGATGGGGCTCTATCTCGCGCTGCCCAACGAGCTCGAGGGCATATGGATGGTCGACGTCCGTCTTGTGCCAGCGCTGTTCCTATTGCTTATGGGCGTCGCAAAAATCGGGCGCAGGCAGCTGGCGCTGGGCGTCGTAGCCATGCTTCTGTGCGGGACGCGGAGCGTGGACGTAGCCCGCAATTTCATATCGCAGCAGCCGACGCTACGGGAAACGGAACAAGCGATCCAGATGCTGCCGCGAAATGCTCGCGTATTGCCGATCATCAACGTCGACATCGTAAATGACGACCTGCCGCACCAGTTTTACGCACATTTTTGGGAATACGCCATCATTCAGCGTGGCGTTCTCGCTCCCTTCCGCCTCGAACTCCAAGCACAAACACCCCTGCGCTTTAATCCCGAAGCATACATTCCCGACGATCCCGAAACCTTCCCTCCCGATTGGAAAGAAGCATGTAGCAACTACGATTACATCTGGGCCTACCATACCGATTACTACAACCACTTCATCCTTGGCTGCGGCGCCGATGTCTACCACTCCGGACAGTTGCGCCTGTTCCGTCTAGAGAATGACAAGAAAAATGACAAGAAATAAGACCCAGCCAGACATTTTGACGTCGCGATAGAAGTCGACTGAAGGTGTGACAGTTGAACCGGGCATAGAAGTTGAAGTTGGGTGGCGCACCTTTCGCCGTCAATGGTGCGGATTTTGACTTTCGTTCTCGTTTCTCTAGCTCAGTAACGCGACTGTGAACGATGCGGGCCAACACACCGCCTCGCGCACAGAGGCACGCCTGTCGTGATCGGGGACGTGAGCCACCCACCAAGCAAAACTGAGGAGGGTGGGCGAGTTCCTGGGCATTTAGTTCGCTGTCGCCTTCGCGCCCTTGGCAGCCTCTTCGATCAGCTTTGCGACTGCCCCAGGCTGCGATATATAGATGGCGTGGCTGCCCTTGACCTCGACCACCGTGGAACCCGCCCGCTTGGACATGGCACGCTGAGCCTCCGGCGGGATCATCTTGTCCTCGGTGGTAACCAGGTACCAGCTCGCCTTGGTCCTCCACGCGGGTTCGGTGATCGCGCCGCTAATCGCCCCCATGCCCCACGGAACTTGGGAGTCGGCCATAAATGCGGCTCTTTCCGCGTCGACATCGGCCGCGAAGGAGGCGGGGAACTTCGCCTTGTCGAGAAACAAAAAACCGTCTTGCGGGGGCAGTATCGGAGGTACGGGCGCGCCGGGCGGCGGGTCCTTAATGAGCGTTCCCACCGACTCGCCCTTGTCAGGAGCGAAGGCGGCGATGTATACGAGGGCAGAAACCTTTGAGTGGTTTCCGGCTTCGGTGATCACAGCTCCGCCATAGGAATGGCCGACCAGAATTGCAGGTCCGTCCTGCGTTGCAAGAGTGCGCTTGGTAACTGCCACGTCGTCTTCCAACGATATCGTCGGATTCTGGACTATGCTGACGTTGTAGCCGTCACTCTTCAGGATCTTGTAGACGCCCTCCCAGCCAGCGCCGTCCACAAAGCCACCGTGGACTAGAACGATGTTCTTAGCCATCGTAGCCTCCATAGTTGAGATTGCCGAGTAGCCAGATCATTCCGGCATCGGGAATCACTGAGGGGCACGTCAGAGCCACTAGACTTCGCCTGAACTCTCGGCCAAGGTCAAGAATCCCAACTCGTCATCCGCAATCGGCGGCATTCATGTTACCTATGTGGTTCGCCAAAACGCAATACGACGGCGAGGGCAATCAGTCTTGAAGATCGCCGATGATCGCTGGATAGAAGCCGAGTTACAGGACTAATCCGGCCGTCGCGGCCGGATAGCTTCCGATTAGCCAACTGTTCATGCTGCATGGTGTAAGCTTTCCACCGTTGATCCGTTTGAAGCGAGCATCACATTAATCACTGGCACATCGTGGCACCGGACTACTAGGGTTAGAACCCTCACGGAGGCCTTAATGCAGCGCAGATCGTTCCTCAAAGGCGCAGGAATCGTAACTGTCGCCGTCGTTGGCGGGGGCGTCTGGCGCGCCTCGGATCAAGGAGTCTTCAGCGTCGGTGAGGGGCCGGCCTACCAGCCCTGGAAGGACTGGCGCAACGCCGGAAACGATTCTCCGCTCGCGCTGGTGGGCGCCGCGATTCTGGCTGCCAGCCCCCATAACACGCAGCCTTGGCTCTTCAAGGTCGCCAATTCTTCGATCGAGCTGCACATCGATACCCAGAGGAATGTGGGCGCGCTTGATCCCTATTTGCGCGAAGAGCATATCGGAATGGGTTGCGCGCTCGAGAATCTGATGCTGGCCGCGCCTGCCAGCGCATACGCAGCCACGGCGGCGGTTCTTTCGGGAAAACTTGGCACGATTTCCGCCGAACCTAAACCAAAGTTCTTGGCCCGCGTGGATCTCATACCCGGGAAACGGGAAGAAAGCGAGCTTTACAACGCCATTCCGCGGCGCCACACAAATCGTGGTCCTTACGATCCTGGCAAAGCAATCTCGCCTGATTTCATTGACGCCCTCAGCCATCTTTCGGGCGACTACCCAGATGTACGGTTATTCCTCTTTACGACCGCCGCTGACCGAAAAAAGATCGTCGAAATTAGTTCTACCGCAAATACAGAGATCTATTCCGATCCGGATGTTCAGCATGGCAGTGAACGCTGGATCCGTACGCAATGGAGCTCCGTCCAGGAATACTGCGATGGCCTCACCATTGATGCCTTCGGCCTGCCTCCTATAGCCACGGCGATTTCTAAGATGATGTCCGCGCGTATGCTTCGCTGGGCCGCTTCCCACAACACACAGAATGGTTATTCGAAGCTGATGTTCAGCGCGCCGCTGATCGGATTCATTGCCGTGCGCGACCGATACGCCCAGGAACAGTGCTTGCAGGCAGGCCGAATCTGGCAACGCGCGCATCTCTTTGCGACCGCCCGCGGACTGGCCGCGCGCCCCTGCAACGAGGCCGTGGAGATGGTGGACCATGAACTGGCGCTGGGCAGACCTCCCTCTCGCGCCACGCTGCTCAACGAAATCACCGGAGATCCCACGTGGCAGCCCACTTTTGTTTTCTATATGGGCTATCCCAAGCTCCCAGCCCATGCCAGCCCCCGCCGTCCACTTGAAGCTGTAATGGTCTGACCGCCCAGATTATGCGCACCCTTGTCGAGCTCAACCGTCCACCGAAACAAACCCTTCCCTGCCCACACTGGCAGTGCTCATTCCCGAGGCGAGGATCATCATATGCGCGAACCACTCACCACTGGGGTTCTCAACCCATCCCGCGCGAACGCCCGAATTTCTAAATCGCACCAGTGCCGGGATTGGGTCTCCAAGTCAGTGATTCCCAAGCACCGAAATCTCCCGAATCCAGGCGAAATGTCATTTGGCAATTTCACAAATGGGGGGCTGAACAAAGCGGGTGCCCCAGGTGTCGATTTCACACCTGGGTTCTCTACATCCTTGACTCGGCATTGGCTTGACTACCGCCGGCATAGAACCGCAAGAAAAGCGGTCGACGCCCCTCGTGCAACCCACATCGCGAGAGTGCTTTGCGCGAATCGGGCTCGGCACGTTAGAATAGATAGTTACCACAAAGGCGACGAGGATACTCCGCACCCACTATGGAATTTGATCGCATCATAGACAGCTTTATCGCTCGTTTCATCGGCACCAAGCACGAGCGCGACGTCAAGCGCATCTCGCCTTTAGTCGTCGAGATCAACGCCCTCGAACCGCGAATGAAGGCGCTTTCCGACGCCGAGATGATGGCTAAGACCGTCGAAATGAAGGCCCAGGTCACCGCCGCGCTCAGCGAGGTCGAGCCCTCTGACCCGCAATACAAAGACCGCCTGCAGGCCGCCCTCCAGGACGTCCTGGCGCCCGCCTTTGCGGTGGTCCGCGAAGCTGGCCGCCGGACCCTTTCCATGCGCCACTTCGACGTTCAGTTGATCGGCGGCATCGTCCTGCACGAAGGACGGATCGCGGAAATGAAGACCGGCGAAGGCAAGACCCTCGTCGCCACCCTCCCTGCCTACTTGAACGCACTGGCCGGCCGCGGCGTTCACATCGTCACCGTGAACGACTACCTCGCCCGGCGCGACGCCGAATGGATGAGCCCCATCTACAAAATGCTGGGCCTCAGCGTCGGCGTAATCGTGCACGATCTCGACGAAGTTACCCGTAAGGCTTCCTACGCCGCCGACATCACCTACGGCACCAACAACGAATTCGGTTTCGACTACCTCCGCGACAACATGAAATATAATCTCGAAGACTGCGTCCAGCGCGGACATCAGTTCGCCATCGTCGACGAGGTCGATTCCATCCTTATCGACGAAGCACGCACTCCTCTCATCATTTCCGGACCCGCCGAGGAATCCACCGACAAGTACTATCGCATCGACAAAATCGTCCCCAAACTCATTCGCGATATCGATTACACCTTGGACGAAAAGCACCGCACTTCCACCCTCACCGAAGAGGGCATCTCTAAGTGCGAGCGACTGCTCGGCCTCGGAAATCTTTTCGATCCTCAGAATATGGACATGATCCATCACGTCTACCAGGGCCTGCGCGCCCACGCTTTGTACCAGCGCGACGTGGATTACGTGGTGAAAGACGGCGAGGTGATCATCGTGGACGAATTCACTGGCCGCCAAATGCCCGGACGCCGCTGGTCCGACGGACTCCATCAGGCGGTCGAAGCCAAGGAAAACGTCAAGATCGAGCGCGAAAATCAGACCCTTGCCACCATCACCTTCCAGAATTATTTCCGCATGTACAAAAAGCTCTCCGGCATGACCGGAACTGCGGAAACCGAGGCTTCCGAATTCCACAAGATCTACAAGCTGGACGTGGTGGCCATTCCCACCAACCGAACCCTGATCCGCATTGAGAATTCCGACGTGGTGTACCGCACCGAACGTGAAAAATTCGAAGCCGCGGTCGACGGCATCCTGCAGGAAGACGGCACCAAAGCGGGCGGCATTCGCCAGTATTACGAGAGTGGCCAGCCCGTTCTGGTGGGCAGCATCTCCATCGAAAAGTCGGAAAAGATCGCCGAGCTCTTGAAGAAAGCCGGCATTCCACACCAGGTGCTCAACGCCAAGCAGCACGAACGCGAAGCAAAAATCATCGCCCAAGCAGGAAGAAAAGGCGCGGTCACCGTCTCCACCAACATGGCCGGCCGCGGCACGGACATCCTGCTCGGCGGCAACCCCGAGGCGATGACCCGCGATCATTTTCTGAAAAACAAGCTGGCCATGCCGTACATCACCCCGACTGCGGCAATTCCCACCAGCGCCGTAGGAGAAAACACCGCCGAAGCGGCCGCAGCCAGCAGCGCCCAAGCGGCCGGCGGAAGCGACGGAACCGCCACGGCCCTGGCCTCTGCGCCGGCCATCGCGCCGATGGTGCTGTTCCAGATCGAGGGCCGCATCTTTCAGGTCCCACTCGAACAATGGAAACCGGTCTACGATGAGTTCGCCGAGCAGTGCCGCGCCGAACACGACGAAGTGGTGGCCATGGGCGGTCTGCATATTCTGGGTACGGAACGTCACGAAGCCCGCCGCATCGATAACCAGCTCCGCGGCCGCGCCGGCCGTCAGGGCGATCCTGGTTCGTCCCGCTTTTTCCTCTCTCTCGAAGACGATTTGATGCGCATTTTCGGCGGCGAACGGGTGAAGGCGCTGATGTACGCACTGGGAATGAAGGAAGGGATTCCCATCGAGTCCAAGTTGATCAGCAACCGCATCGAAACCGCGCAGAAAAACGTCGAAGCGCAGAACTTCGAAGCGCGCAAGCACCTGCTGGAATACGACGATGTGATGAACAAGCAGCGTGAAACCATTTACACCCTGCGCCGCTCGGTGCTGGAGGGGCAAGACCAGAAAGAAATGGTCCTCGAACGCGCCGAGGAAATCGCCTTGGAGCTGGTCGACACCTACTGCCCGCGCGATCAGCATCCCGAACAATGGAACGTCACCCAATTCGCCAACGAAGTTCTCAATCAGTTTGGAATCGATTTGAAGGCGGTCGGTATCGATCCGGCGGGGCTAAATCACGATCAACTCGCTGAGGCCCTCGCCACAGCGATCAACGCGCGCTACGAGGAAAAAGAGAAAGCGTTCAGCGCCGCGACCCTGCGTTGGCTGGAATGCCGCATTCTGCTGGATATCGTCGACGCACAGTGGAAGGATCATCTGCTCACCCTCGACCACTTGAAAGAAGGCATCGGTCTTCGCGGGTACGGGCAGAAAGACCCGCTGGTCGAGTTCAAGAAGGAAGCGTTCGTTCTATTTGACGATTTGATGGATCGCATCGATAAGGAATCGGTCCGCTTCCTGTTCCTGGTGCGCCCGGCCGAAAATCCATCGCCACCGCCTCCTGGCGCACCCTCAGGCAATATCTCCACCACTTTGCCCCGGCCCGCCGTCTTTTCTCCCAGCGAGATCGAGCGCCGCCAGCGCAAACAGCAGCAAAACCTGCAATACCAGACCGGACCCGCACAGGCCGAAGCACCCAAGCCGGTCCGCGCCGCCGCTAAGGTTGGCCGAAACGATCCCTGCCCCTGCGGATCGGGCAAGAAGTACAAGAAGTGCCACGGTGCCTCGGTATAGCGTTGTGCCACGGTAGGTGCTTCAGTGCGCGTCGCTTATGCGCGAAAATACCGTTGACGACGCGGTAACACCGTCCCCACCGGCTTCTTGCCTTTTCCCCGGATCGAAGCCAATCTGATAGTTCAGCACGGATACACTTCTATGCCCGTTGAAGAACCCAAGCCATCAAACATCGATTCGTCGAAGGATCCGTTTAAGCCACAACAGCCCGTCATTCCGGGCGTGCCGCCTCGCGCTTCGTTTGACCGCCGCGCGGCAAGCGCCGCCAGCACCGCACACACCGCAAGCACAACGCCGAAAAGCTCCGAGTTCTCTGCCCCCCTCTGGCCCGTTTACTTGTTTATCGCCACGGTGGTTATCTTCACAGTGGTCTTGCGCGTCGAGGTTTCCGCCCAGCGCGCTCGCTCTCACGTGGCTGCCGCGGTGCCGATGGCCACGCCTAGCGCCACCGTCCGCCCAGCAGATCCCGATGCGGGAATCCCCACAGGTCCCGGTCCCATCGCGACCACCCAGGAGCTGAACAAACCGTGGGCAGCCAAGCGCTTCATTTTCCGCAATCAATTGTCGGGCGAACTGACCCCCGCTGAAGTGGTGCACTTGCCCGGTGGCGGCTTTTGGGCCATCTCCCTGAAAGAACCCTACGGTACCTGCGTGCTCCGCTACGTGACCGACACAAAGGAATTGCGCGATGAATATCAGGTGAACGCCGGCCATCCCATGGTCGCGAATCCCTGCAATCGCTCGGTCTTCGATCTCGCGGAGTATGCATCGGCTCCCGGCGGTTTGGTCCGCGGCGCGGTGATCGCCGGCGCCGCGACGCGTCCGCCCATCGCCATCGAAGTAAAGGTCGAAGGCTCGAAAGTAGTTGCCACCCGCAGCGAATAACCTTTCTACTAAGCTGTCCACCGAAGTGCACCCTTCCACCACTTCTGCTGCCGTGCTAGGTTTCAGCGTTGCACAAGCACTGGTGGTTGTGACGGCCCCAGATCGATGGAAAAACCTGGCCCCTAAAAAAACCGGCCATCGAATAACTCGATGGCCGGCGTCTCGGCGTATTACGGGCTGGGCCGTATGTCCCGATTAGTCGTTGATCTCCTCGACGGCGCGAGCCACGAAGACGGGTTGGCTGGTGGCTGGATCGATCAACACGTGGCCGACGACGCGGACGTTAATCGCTCCGCTCCCGGTCAAGGACGATAGTCCGTTCATGTTGATGAACTGTGTGAAGTTGGTAGTCATCACCGTCAGCGGGCTGGGCAGCAATACGCCCGCCAGGCCGTTGTCGTTGAGCTGGAAGCTGCCAGCGTTGCCACTGGACACTTGCGTGCTTCCGGCTACCCATGAACCCTCCTGCCCCTGCCTCTGCAGAATGACGCGGTGAACGGTCAGCCCCGGAGGAGTGGTGGAGGTGTCCAGCACTCCGCCGATGGCCACGCGTTGACCTGGCGTCAGGCTGCTGTTGTTGAACACCAGGCTGGTGATTGGCAGATTGATGAATCCGATTCGGTATATCTCGCTGCCGTTCAAACCGAAGGTACTAATGTCGCCGAGGGTAAGGCCAGCACCGTCGGGCAACTCGCTACGCACAAAGACTTGCAGCGAGGTCGCCGCTCCCGGACTGGGCGAAACGAAGGTGTTCAAGCCATCAGCGAAAAATCCATCCGTCGACACCACCAATACTTCGTCGGCATCAATATCGTGAGTGGCCGGATCGATTGTGCCGGAGACCGACAAAATCGTGTTGGTGTTAAATGTGGACAGGCCGTCGTTCGGTCCAAAGAACGTGTTGCTGTCGGTGCTCACGGTGTACTGCCGTCCGTGAGGCCCCTGGATGACCAAGGTGTTGCCGCTCACGCTGACGAAGCTGGCGAAGAAACAGTCGATTTCCCGTTGTACATCATTGGCCGCCAGCGCCCGGATGTTAAACGTGGGATTCACAGTCACGTTGCCGCTCCCGTCTATGGTGATCGATTTAGCCAAATCAAAATCGACGAACAGGCCCACGGTGTCCCCGGCGTTCAGGGTTAGCGGCTTAGCCAGCGTGACCGCAATGTTTGATGACGTAAGGGTGGGAGTCGCGGTGCTCACCACCGGCGCGCCACCGGTTGCCACCGCCGAGGTATCGAGCCAGCTAATGGTGGCCGCACCCAGCATGATGTTCACGGTGGTATAGGTTCCCGGGGGAACGCTATTGAGGTCCAGCAAGGTGTGCAGGCCGCTGAGCTTGGCGAAATCCAGCGTTTGCGGAGTGGTGGTCAGGTCGGCACTGGTGCTGCCGTCGCTTAGCGTCGCTCCGGAAACGGTGGCAACAAACGAGACGATGTTGGGCATCGTTGGTGATGCGTCGGTACCTAGCGTGTATACGGTGGCGGCCTCCGCCGGCGTTCCGGAAGCGATCGAACTTGGTCCCCCGCCGCAACTGATGACAAATGCGAGCGGCAGGAAGAAAAACAACGCCCCTACTGTTTTAAGTCTCTCCATGGCAGTTCCTTCCTCCAAAATAAATTCACTCCAAGATGAGTTTCTGCTTCGAGCTGGTCGGAACCTGCGATTGATCGTTGCTAACAATTTCATCGCTCTAAACGCTTGTAGGTATAGAACCCTCGGCCTGCTTGAAAGTTGCAGTTTATCCACGGCTCGAGTTCTTCCGCGAAAAAGGGTCAGACGGAGGCGCGACGGGTCTATGGCGCAGACGGGCTTCACCCGTAAAGCATTGAACATGGGGGAGTTATTCATTTCCGGAAGGGAGTGACAGCGGATTCGGTGAAGGCGAACTGAACTCCTCCGCGCACCCCCTCGGGAAGACACCTTTCCAACGGCGCTATGCATCGTAGTAAACTGACCATCGCGCAAATTCAGGCTCAGATTGCACCCTCGTAATTGAGGGTTTGGGGGACCAGGAGTGGCACCGAGAACGGTGACGGCAGGGGCGGCGTTTGCGGCGATGGCGCTGGCCGTGGCTGTCGGATGCTCGACGCGCCCCACCGATGCGGGTCTGGCCGAGCAAATTAAGGCGCAGATGTCTTCGGACCCGGCGCTGAAGGATTCCGCTCTACAGGTCAGCGTCTCGGGTGGTGAAGTGACCCTTGCAGGAGCGGTGACCAGCGACGGAGCCCGACGAGAGGCCTACAAAATTGCGACACAGACCGCCGGGGTAAAAAAAGTCACCAACCAAATGACGGTCGAAACCGCGGACGTCGTAGCGGCTCCCTCCGCTGCTCCCCCGACCGCCCCTGTACCAGGGCGCGAACCGGCACACAAAGCGCTAGCCAAGCCACCCGCACCGCCGATGGCCGATCAGCAAACACCTCCGCCGGATGCCGCACCGCCCCAACTACCGGTTTCTTCGAACGTCAACAGCAACCAAGCGCCCCCGCTGATCCCGCCGCCCGCACCCGCGGTGCCTGAACCGCAACAGGCGCCAGCGCCTGCACCTGCCGCGCAGCCGCAACCAACCGAAGTAGCCATCCCCGCGGGCACGACCATTACGGTTGAAATGATCGACGGCATCGACTCGGCGGTGAATCATACTGGCGAAGTGTTTCACGCGTCGTTGGACCGGCCATTGATGGTGGATAACAACGTGGTAGTACCGCGTGGCGCGGACGTCTACGTGCAATTGACCGATGTGTCTTCGGCCGGGCGGCTGAGAGGCAAGAACGAACTGCATCTGCAGTTAATTAAAATGGATTTTGAAGGAAGATCGTACTCGCTGGTGAGCGGCACTTACGAGGCAAGTGGGTCGTCACGCAGCAAGGATTCAGGGAAGAAAATCGGAGGCGGCGCGGTGGTCGGCGCGATTCTGGGCGCGATCGCCGGCGGCGGCAAGGGCGCGGCCATCGGGGCCACGATTGGCGGCGGAGGCGGCGCGATCTACCAGGGAGCAAAGGGCGGCAAGAGCCTGAAGATCGCTCCGGAAACCAAGCTCGATTTTCAATTGGAGTCTCCGCTGACGGTCACGGTGATGCCCAGGGCTGCATCGTAATCTGCCTTCCGCGCCTGCTGCGGCTTTACGCGTTCTTGCCGTGGGCCGAACAAAACTCCACGATCTTGGTTTCTGCCCAGAAGCGCTGGGGCCCGGCGCTCTTGGAAATGTAAGCGCAGTGTCCTCCATAGCGCGTCTCTAACACCCGGATGTTCGGATTGCCCAAGAGCGCTGGATTGCGGAAAGGCTCGATCGGAATCATAGGATCATCCTGCGAAATCAGCACCAGGGTGGGGACGCGAACCTCGGCGGCGACACGGCTGGCGCTGGACCTGGCGTAATAGTCGTCGGCGCTCTCGAACCCGCAGTATTTGGCGGTGATCGCGTCGTCGAACGCGCGCACGGTGCGAATCCCCCGCATGCTATCCACAACGTAGAGATCGGGATACAGGCTGGCCTTGTAGCGCATGCGGCCCTTCAGGCGCTTCACGAAATGCCACTGATAAAGGAAATTGCGAGGGGCGCCCACCGCGTCGGCGCAGGACGCCAGATTGAGCGAGGGACAAATCGCCATCACCCCGCGCAACTCCCCGGGCGCATGCGGCCCCATGTCGCCGGCCATCTTCATAACCAGATTTCCGCCCATGGAAAAGCCAACCGCAAAAATCTCGGAAAGGCCGTCGCGCTCAATCAGTTCTGTCACTACCGCAGCGTAATCGCCGCTCAGGCCGGAATTGTAGAGTGCGGGGGTGAGCTCTTCAGTCCCACCGCAATTGCGCTGATTCAAACGCACCACACTGAATCCGGCGGTGAAGGCCTTCTCCGCTGTGCCCCTCATGTAATTCGAATCGCTCGACCCTTCCAGTCCGTGAACCAGGATCATCGCCGGGCATTTCTTTGGCTCGGGCTGCCAATGGCAGTCCCCGCGGATGCTCGAACCGGGTTCCACTTCGAAATTCCGCGGCGTGGGCGCACTCAGTTGAGGGAAAGTCCGCGGCCAGTATGCCGCGGCAAGGGTCATGAAATGCGGATTCCGAAGCAGGCTCGGGGGAGTGAAGTCGTCAATAAGAATGATTCTGAGATTGTACACCCCCGCCGCAAACCGCCCCGGATGGCGATGGGCATGCGCTTAAGATGCAACCCACGAATGACCGTGGCACAAGGCGCTCGGAGCCAAGCGCTTGATTTACTTTGCTGGGCCGCCTAAAATGAAATTCTCGCCTATGATTTGGTTCAAGGACAATCAGAACGACCTCCGGCCCGCCTCGGCGGGCTTTGTTGTATTCGGGGCTGCATTTATGGGAATTTTCGAGGTAGCGGAGAAACGATGATCGAAGGGGTCATTCCCGAAGCTTTGACGTTCGACGATGTGCTGCTGCTTCCCGGCCGGTCGGCGGTGTTGCCGGCACAGGCCAACACCAGCACGCAATTGACGCGCAAGATCACCCTGAATGTGCCCATCGTGGCGGCAGCCATGGATACGGTCACCGACGCCCGCCTGGCGATTGCCATCGCGCGCCAAGGAGGCCTGGGATTCATTCACCGCAATATGACCATCGCCCGGCAAGCGGAAGAAGTGGATCGGGTAAAGCGTTCGGAAAGCGGGATGATCGTCGATCCGGTGACGATTTCGCCGGAGCTTTCGGTGCGCCAGGCGTTAGAAATCATGACCAAGTATCGCGTCTCCGGGCTTCCCGTGACCCGCGGGCAAAAGCTGGTGGGCATACTCACCAATCGTGACCTGCGTTTTGAGCGCAATCTGGACCAGCCGGTGAGCGCCATAATGACCAAGGAAAACCTGGTCACCGTGCCGGTGGGCACCACCCTCGACGCCGCAGAGAGAATTCTGCAGCAGCATCGCATCGAAAAACTGCTGGTGGTGGATTCTGATTTCAACCTGAAGGGGCTGATCACCGTTAAAGACATCCAGAAGAAAATCGAATTCCCGTCGGCCACCAAGGACGATCACGGCCGGCTGCGCGTGGGAGCGGCGATTGGCGCGGTGGGGGATTTTGTGGAGCGGGCGGTGGAGCTAGCTCGCGCCGGTTGTGATGTGCTGGCCATCGATACCGCCCACGGCCACACCACGCGAGTAATGAGCGCGATTGTGACCATCCGGAAGCGGCTGCCGGACGTTCAATTGGCCGCTGGCAACGTGGCTACCGCCGAAGGGGCCCGCGATCTGATCGCTTTGGGCATCGACGGTTTGAAGGTGGGGATCGGGCCGGGATCGATCTGCACCACCCGGGTGGTGACCGGAGCGGGAGTGCCGCAGATCACCGCAATCCAGGAAGCGGCGAGGGCTGCGGAGGGTTCGGGAGTTCCCATCATCGCCGACGGCGGAATCAAGTTTTCCGGCGACATCACCAAAGCTATCGCGGCCGGCGCGAACGTGGTTATGATCGGCGGGCTTTTTGCCGGAACCGAAGAGTCTCCCGGCGAAACCATTTTGTACCAGGGCCGCACTTTCAAATCGTATCGAGGCATGGGCTCGATCGGCGCCATGGAAGCCGGATCGGCGGACCGTTACGCCCAGGAGGCGGCCGGGCGCGGGAAGACAGTTCCGGAAGGAATCGAGGGGCAGGTGCCGTACAAAGGTCCGCTGGGTGGCTTGGTTGAGCAACTGGTGGGAGGCTTGCGCAGTGGAATGGGTTACTGCGGTGCTGCCACTCTGAAAGAACTCCAGGAACGCGGACGCTTCGTGCGCATTTCGTCTGCCGGCTTGCGCGAGAGCCATGTGCACGATGTGATCATCACCCGCGAAGCGCCGAACTATCGTTTGGAATAGTCTGCACGTCTTCGGAGTTTACCTGCGAAGCCACCCTCCGAGAGAATCCGGCCGATGAGTGCCCCGGCGGATCCATGGATGGCGCCCGCAAGCCCATTTATGACCTGGCTGGGCCGGTGGTGGCCTGCGCTTTTGTGGGCGGCGATCATCTGGGCGCTCTCGACTGGCGTCTTCGGGGACGCGCACACTTCGCGGGTGATCGTACCTGTTTTGCATTGGCTATTTCCGGCGTGGCCGCTCGACAAGCTACTGCTTTGGCATCATCTGGTTCGCAAGGGCGCGCACCTCGCAGAATACTTTGTTTTCAGCCTACTGATTACGCGCGGACTTCGTTTGGGGCACCCGGGCCGCCGATGGCGATGGACGCTGGTGGCCATCTCGGTGTTGGCTGTCTACGCTACGCTCGACGAATACCATCAGTCGTTTGTTCCGGGGCGAACTCCGGCGGTAACGGATGTGCTGTTGGATGTGGTGGGTGGAGCGGCGGCGCAGGTGCTGGCGGGATTGCTGGCCTTTTGGAGAGAGGAACGCCGCGGGCTCGCTGCGCGGCCGGTGAATGGGGGACCCCTTGAGTAGCTCTTAGGAGCAGGGGCCGCCACCGCCCGGAGTGGCCTCGCCACAAATAAAAAGGCCCGCGGGGCGGATGGCCTGCGGGCCTGGAAGTCAACCAACCGCTGCTGGCTACTTGGTGGAGGCCTTTTCTGGGTTTACTTCTTCTTTGTTTTCACGGCGCGGGTTCTTTTCTTTTTTCTTTAGCTCCGAGCCAAGGAATTCCAGGACGGCTAGTTCTGCGCCGTCGCCGACGCGCCATCCCACCCGGGTGATTCGGGTGTAGCCGCCCTGACGATCCGCGAATCGCGGGGCCAGATCGGCGAAGAGTTTCTTGGTTGCGTTGGGGGTTTGCAGGAACGCGGCCGCTTGGCGCCGAGTGTGCAGGGTATCGCGCTTGCCGAGGGTGATCATCTTCTCGGCCAGCGGACGCGCTGCCTTAGCGCGCAGGATGGTGGTAGTGATGCGTTCCTTCTCGATCAAGTTGGTTACCAAGTTGCGGAGCGTGGCCCGGCGGTGTGCCGGGTTACGTCCAAGCTTTGATCCTGAAATCAGGTGTCTCATGTTCTCGCTTCCCGTGTCCCCGGGGAGCTCGCGCACCCCAAAGCCAAAGACAAAGTTGATGGACTACGCTGCCACCCGCCGGAGGCGGGGTTAAATCGAGGTGGACTCTTCCGCGGGCGGCGGCGCGGTCTGGCTCGGAAGTGGCGGCCAGATGATGCGTCCGTGCTCGTCGAACTTCATGCCCAAACCCAGACCCATTTTTTGAAGTATATCTTTGATCTCGTTCAAGGACTTGCGGCCGAAATTTTTGGTCTTGAGCATTTCGGATTCGGTCTTCTGAACCAGTTCGCGCAAGCTCTGAATGTTGGCGTTCTTCAGGCAATTGTAGCTGCGTACAGAAAGCTCGAGCTCTTCCACCGAGCGATCGAGGTATTCCAGGCGGGGATCGGCATAATCCTGGATCACTTCTTCCGGCAGGTCGGGCTGTTCCTCGAAATTGATGAAGATGCTCATGTGGTCTTTCACCAATTTGGAAGCCAGGCCGATGGCGTCCTGCGGGGTGATCGCGCCGTTGGTCCACACTTCCAAGGTGAGCTTTTCGTAATCGGTCATTTGGCCGAGACGGGCGGCTTCCACCGAGTAATTCACCTTGCGCACTGGAGAGTGTACCGAGTCGATGGGAATGTAGCCGATGGGCAAGTCTTCGTCGAAGTTGCGGTCGGCAGCGACGTAGCCGCGGCCGGTCTTGACGCGCATTTCCAACTCAAGCTTGCCACCTTCGCTGACCGTGGCGATGTAGACGTTTTTGTCGAGGACGGCGATGTCCGCGTCTTCTTCGAGGCGCGCGGAAGTCACCGGACCCGGGGTATCGACCACCAGGGTGATGGTCTTGGGCTGATCCGAATTCAGCTTCAGGGGAATCTGCTTCAAGTTCAGGATGATGTCGGTGGCGTCTTCGACCACGCCGGGAATCGGCGAAAACTCGTGCAGCACGCCTTCGATCTTCACCGCGGAAATGGCCGCGCCTTCAATCGAGCTCAAAAGCGCCCGGCGAACTCCGTTGCCTACCGTGGTTCCCCATCCGCGCTCAAACGGCTGCGCCGAAAACTTTCCATACTTGTCGGTAAGTGTTTCCAGCTCTGCCGCTAACCGCTTCGGTTTCTGAAATCCCTTCCACATATTCTGTATTCCTCCCGGCCCGCTTGGCGATTGGCGCACCCCAGGAGTGCAGGCGCTTCCGATCGCACGAGCCAACAAAACTCGCGTGTTCTTCTGAACTACTTGGAATAAAGTTCGACGATGAGCTGTTCGTTCATCGGCGGCGTTTGGACGTCTTCGCGGCGCGGCATGGCGATGACCCGCGCTTTACAATTCTCGCGGTCCACCTCCAGCCAGGAAGTGGCGCCCTGGTTCTGCGCCAGATTTTTGGCTTCGAGCACCATCGCGTTTTGATGCATCTTGTCTTTCAACGCGATGTCTTCTCCGATGCTCACCAGGTAACTGGGGATATTCACTTTGCGATCTTTCACCCGCACGTGCCCGTGCAGGATGAACTGACGGGCCTGGGCGCGGGAGCCCGCGAATCCGGTGCGGTAGATAACGTTGTCCAACCTCCGCTCGAGGGTGACGATCAAGTTCGAGCCGGTAGGGCCTTTGGCGCGCTCGGCCTTCTCGAAATAATTACGGAACTGCTTTTCGAGCAGGCCGTAGGTGCGCTTCACCTTTTGCTTCTCGCGCAACTGGATGCCGTAGCCCTGCATCTTTGCGCGGCGGGCCTGACCGTGCTGCCCGGGAACAAAATTGCGCTTTTCGATGGCGCACTTCTCAGTGAAACACCGCAGGCCTTTCAGGAAGAGCTTCATGCCTTCCCGGCGGCACAAGCGGCAGACTGCTTCGCGATGTCTTGCCAAGACAGATTCTCCTTTTCGTCTACAACGAACAGCGACTGCGATTTCCGAACCGGTCTAACGCTCCCACTCAAACTCGTTTCGTCCACCGGAAAACACTTTCATCCGGCGGGGCTTTCCCAGCGCGCTCAGACGCGGCGGCGCTTGGGAGGACGGCAACCGTTATGTGGAACCGGGGTGACGTCCTTAATGGCGTTGATGTGCAGTCCCGCCGAGGCTAGCGCGCGGACCGCGGATTCACGTCCGGCGCCTGGACCTTTCACTCGCACTTCCACGCTCTTCATACCGTATTGATCGCGAGCCACGCCAGCAGCCGTTGCTGCGGCCTGCTGTGCGGCGTAGGGAGTGCCCTTGCGGGACCCCTTGAATCCCACCGAACCCGCCGAAGACCAGCTCACCGCGCGGCCATCGGGATCGGTGAGGGTGACAATGGTATTGTTGAACGTCGCTTGAATGCAGACCACGCCGTGGGGCACCACGCGCTTCTCTTTCTTCTTACGAAATTCCTTCTTACGCTTGGCCGGCGCTTTGGCCGGCGCTCCTGCTGTTGCACCTGCCGCATCCTGGGGTTCCTTAGCCACTTGCGTGTATCTCCTTGGCGACGCCTACTTACTTCCGCGCCGCAACTTTCTTCTTGGTCGCCACTGCGCCCTTGCGCGGTCCCTTGCGGGTACGAGCGTTGGTGTGAGTGCGCTGGCCGTGCACCGGCAAGTTGCGCCGATGACGCAGGCCGCGATAGCACTGCACTTCGATCAGGCGACGAATATTCATCTGAATTTCTTTGCGGAGATCGCCCTCTACCCGGCCTTCGGCTTCGATGGCCGCGCGCAGGCGGGTGACTTCCTCTTCGGTCAGGTCTTTGATTTTCTTGAAGTAATCGACGTTGGCCTTCTCCGCGAGCGAGCGGGCGCGAGCCTGCCCGATCCCGTAGATGGCGGTGAGCCCGATCCACAATCTCTTGTTCGGCGGCAAGTCCACGCCTGCGATACGTGCCATAAGTTCTCCCTATCCCTGACGCTGGCGATGTTTGGGGTTTGTGCAGATCACCCGAACCACCCCGCGGCGGTGAACCACTTTGCACTTCATGCAGATTTTCTTTACCGATGCCCTAACTTTCATTTGATGCTCCGTTCTTCCCTGGCGCCTGGCTCTACTTGTAGCGGTAAACGATCCGTCCACGCGTTAAATCGTAGGGGGAAAGCTCGACCGCCACGCGATCACCCGGCAGAATACGAATAAAATTTTTGCGCATCTTTCCTGAAATGTGCGCTAGTACGCGGTGCTTGTTTTCCAGCTCGACGCGAAACATCGCGTTCGGCAGCGGCTCGACCACCGTGGCCATCACCTCGATGGCGTCTTCCTTGGTGTTGCCGTCGCTATTCGGTTTCCTTTCCCGCTCAACCCTTTTCGTATTGGCCATGCTCTCCTATTCCATCCTCGTACTAACGGCTTACCAGCAGGGCCCACTTGCATCGCGAGGCCGCGTCAAGACCCAGGGGCCGTTGGACGTCACCGCAACGGTATGTTCGAAGTGCGCCGCATCGCTGCCATCTTCGGTTACCGCGGTCCACTTATCATCGAGCACCCGAACGTTGGGGCCGCCGGTGGTAACCATCGGCTCGATGGCCAGCACCATTCCCTGTTGCAGGCGCGGGCCGCGTCCCGGATCGCCGTAATTCGGAACCTGGGGATCCTCGTGCATCTTGGTTCCGATTCCGTGGCCGACAAACTCGCGAACCACTGAAAATCCGTTGCTCTCGACCCAGGTCTGCACCGCGGCGGAAACGTCGCTCAGCCTGTTTCCCACGCGCACCTTTTCGATCGCGCGGTCCAGAGATTCCCGAGTTACTTCCAGCAACTTGGCCCGTTCCGGCGTCACTTTTCCCACCGGCACAGTAACCGCAGCGTCCGCGTAGTACCCGCCGATTTCCACTCCAAAATCCATCGACAGTATGTCGCCGGCCGCTATCGGCTGGCTCGCCGACGGAATCCCGTGCACTACCTGCTCGTTAATCGAAGTGCACAGCGAACTCGGATATCCGCGATACCCTTTAAATGCTGGACGCGCGTGGTGATCAGCGCTGTATTTCTCGGCGAAAGCGTCCAAATCCTGGGTGGTGACTCCGGGCTTCACCATCTCGCGCAGCCCTTGCAGCGCTTCCCACACAATCATCCCGGCGCGGTGCATCTTTTCCAGTTCCGAAGATGATTTACAAACGATCATGTCCGATCTTCCGCTGCTTCAGAACTTCGAGTATTCTTCCGCTCACTTCGTTCATGGTGCCCAGCCCGTCCACCCGCTCGAGCAGCCCACGGTCGGTGTAGTACTGGATCAGCGGCGCGGTCTGCTGCGCGAACGATTCCTGGCGGGCGGCCACCACTTCCGGCCGGTCATCCGCACGGGTCACCAGCGCGCCACCGTCAAAATCGCAAATTCCTTCGCGCATTGGGGGCTGGAAGTAAATATTATACGTCTCGCCGCCCAAACTGCACGTTCTCCGCCCCGCCAGCCGCTTGAACAGCATTTCGCGATCGACATGAAAGTCCAAGACCAGCGGCGGTTCAAATCCCCGGCGGTACAGCACCGTGTCCAGTCCTTGCGCCTGCGGCATGGTTCGCGGAAAGCCGTCCAGCACGAACCCTTCGCGGCTATCCGGGCGCATCAGCCGTTCTTCGACCATGCGCAGAACGATGTCGTCGGACACCAACTGGCCGCCCTCAATCAGCGGCTTGGCCAGCACTCCCAGGCTAGTGCCCCGGGAGACGTGGTCGCGAAGCATCTCTCCGGTGGAAAGGTGCGGCACTTGCATGCGATGCGCCAAGCGCTTCGCCTGAGTGCCTTTCCCCGCGCCCGGCGGGCCGATGAAAATAACCGCGCAATTAGAAGCCATCCATGCCGTCCCAGCGCGGCGTTATCCCCGGCGGCTGCGCACGCGACCGCGCCTAACGAATCCGTCGTAATTCCGCATCACGAGCTGCGCTTCGAGCTGTTGCACCGTGTCCATGGCTACACCGACAACGATCAGCAGCGAAGTGCCGCCGAAATAAAATTGCACGTTCAGGCCTTCGAGGATGAACCGCCAGAAATGCGCGTCAATCCAGGGCCCCACCAACCACAAATGCTGCAGGTGAATACCGCTGATCATCCACTCCGGCAAAACGCAAACGATGGCCAGGTAGATGCCTCCGACGAACGTCAAGCGCGTCAAAATGCGATTGATATGCTCGGAGGTGTTGCGTCCCGGGCGAATCCCCGGGATGAACCCACCGTACTTGCGCATGTTGTCCGCCAGCTCGGTAGGATTGAAAATAATGCCCACGTAAAAGAACGCAAAAAACAAAATCAGCAGCACGTAAATGAAAGTGTATAGAGGCTCGCCCGAGATCAACGATTTTCGAAGCGACTCGAAAAATGGTGATTTGTGCTGGAAGAACAAGCCCAAGGTCTGCGGGAACGTGAGCAACGAACTGGCAAAAATCGGGGGAATCACTCCACCCGAATTCACCCGCAGCGGCAGATAAGTCATCTGCCCACCCATCACCTTGCGACCCATCACCCGCTTGGCGTATTGCACCGGGATGCGCCGCTGGCCGCCCTCGACGAACACGATGAAAGCGACTACCGCCACCATCAAAGCGATCAACGCGATGATCGCTACGGTGGTCAGCGGTCCCCACTGCTGGTTGCGCGCCTTATCCCACAAGTCAGCCACGCCGCGAGGCAGTCCAACCACGATTCCGGCGAAGATGATCAACGACATTCCGTTGCCGATGCCGCGGTCACTGATCTGCTCGCCCAGCCACATGATAAAAGCCGAACCGGTAGTGAGGGTGAGCATAGTCATTAGAATAAAGCGCACGCCGGGATGGTAAACCACCGACGCGCCATTCAGATTCTGGCGCATCAGCGCCAACGAAATCGTGAATGATTGGAACAAGCTCAAAATAATCGTCAAATAGCGGGTGTACTGGGTGATTTTGCGGCGGCCCAGTTCTCCCTCTTTTTGCAGCCGTTCCAGGTACGGCCACACCACCACCATTAATTGCAAGATGATGGAGGAAGTGATGTACGGCATGATCCCCAAAGCAAAAATCGTCAGCCGGCGGAAGTTGCCGCCGCTGAACAGGTCGATGATCCCCAGGACCGACCCCTGGCCTTGCTGGAACAGGGTCTGCAAAAGGTCGGTGTTAATACCCGGCGTGGGAATGAACGCACCGAGCCGGTAAATCCCGAGCAGCGCCAGCGTGAACAGCACGCGGTTCCGGAGGTCCGGGGTCTGGAAGATATTCCGAAATGCTTCGAGCAGCTTCTTCATTTCAGGATTTCGAATTTCCCTCCGGCGCTAGTAATTTTTTGCTGCGCCGATTTGCTGAAGGCGTGGGCATGCACGGTGAGCGCCAGCGTCAATTCGCCTTCGCCTAGAATCTTCACGCGCTTGTTCTTGGAACGGACAATACCGTTGCTAAGCAAGGTTTGCGGAGTGATGGTGTCCCCCGCCGAATACGCCTGCAAAGTCTCGACGTTCACCACCGCATACTCGGTCGGAAACGGGCTGCGAAACCCGCGCTTGGGCACTCGCCGGTGCAGGGGCATCTGGCCGCCTTCAAATCCGGGCCGGCGCGAATAGCCGCGCCGCGATTGCTGCCCTTTATTTCCCGCGCCCGCGGTCTTGCCGAGCTTCGATCCCATGCCGCGGCCGACACGTACTTTCTTGTGACGCGACCCGCGCGGCGGCTTTAAATTGGAGAGCTTCGCTTCCATCGTGTCCTCTTATTCCTCGATTCGAACCAGGTGATGCACGCGGGCGATCATCCCACGAATGGAGGGGGTATCCTCGCGCTCCACTAGTTGCTGCATCCGGCGAAAGCCCAGCCCCCGGATGGTCTGACGCATGTCGCGCGGGCAACCGATAAAACTTACCACCCAGCGAATTTTCAGCGTGCCCGTTTTCTTTTTGGTCGTGGTCATGCGCTTGTCCCGATCCTAAGAGGAAGCGGCGACGTCTTCGACGCCCCGGCCTCTGCCTTCCGCCACCTTGGCGGCATCTTTCAAATGCAGCAACGCATCAAAAGTCGCCTTGATCACGTTGTGCGGGTTCGATGTCCCCAGCGACTTGGTCAAGATATTCTGAATTCCCGCGACTTCCATCACCGCACGCACCGGACCGCCGGCAATGATTCCCGTGCCTTCCGACGCGGGCTTCAACAGCACCTGGCCGGATCCATAGCGCCCCAAAATCTGGTGCGGGATGGTGGTGCCCTTCAAGATTCAGGGTGACCATGTTCTTCTTGGCTTGCTCGATCGCTTTGCGGATGGCCATGGGCACTTCGCGAGCTTTGCCCATTCCGAAGCCGGCATGACCCTTCTGATCGCCCACCACCACGAGCGCTGAGAAGCTGAGGTTCTTGCCGCCCTTGACGACCTTGGTGACGCGATTGATCGACACCACCTGGTCCTTCAAATTGGACAGGTTGGCGTCGATTATGCGCCGCACCGACAGAATATCTTTGAGCTCTTGTTTGGGCATAAACGTTAGAACTTCAAACCCGCCTCCCGGGCCGCCTCAGCGAGTGCCTGTACGCGGCCATGATATTGATAGCCTCCACGATCGAAGACCACCAGTTCGATGCCCGCTGCCAGTGCGCGCTCGGCGATAACTTTGCCAACCACTTTGGATGCCGCGACGTTGCCGCCGCCCTTGATGTGCGCGCGCACGCCTTCATCCAGCGAACTGGCGGCCACCAAGGTCTTGCCGAGGACGTCGTCAATTATTTGCGCGTGCATGTGCTTGAGCGAACGGTAAACGCACAGGCGCGGACGCTCGGTGGTGCCGGCCAACTTCTTGCGCATGCGCAGATGGATGCGCGAGCGATGCGCTTTTCGCGAAAGCTTTCGGACGGAAACTGTTCCCACGACTTTTCTCCCTCGATCCTGAATGCCGCTGCGCCGCTAAACCGCCGGCGCGAAAAAACAAATCGTTACGACTATCCGGCAGCCTTGGCCGCGCCAGCCTTGCCGGCCTTCTTCTTGAGCCGTTCGCCGGTGATGCGCACGCCCTTCTGCTTGTACGGGTCGGGTGGCCGCAGCGCCCGCATGTTGGCGGCAACTTGCCCCACCTGATTTTTGTCCGCGCCGGTAACGGTCATGTGGGTCTGCTTTTCCACCGCGACCTGAATCCCCTCCGGAATCGGGAACAGGATGGGATGAGAATATCCGAGGGTGAAGACCACGTTCTTGCCCTTCACCTCCGCACGATAGCCGACCCCAACGATGTCGAGATCCTTCTTGAAGCCGGAGGTAACGCCGAAAACGGCGTTGGCCACCAGCGCTCGTGCCAGACCATGCAACGCGCGATGATTTTCGGTATCGCGCTGCGCGTAGAGCACGCCATCTTTCGATACAAACTTGATTCCCCGGGGCACACCTACCGACATTTTTCCCTTGGGACCCTGCACATCGACGGCGCGTTCCTGAATATTGATCTTCACGCCTTGCGGCAGCGGAATTGGTTTGTTTCCGATTCGTGACATGTCGATTCCCTTACCAGACTTCGCACAAAAGTTCGCCGCCCACACCTTCACGGCGCGCCGATTGCCCGGTCATCAACCCCCGGGGCGTCGACAATATCGAAATACCCATTCCGCCAACCACCGGGCGAATGCCGGTCTTGCCGACGTAGCGGCGGCAGCCAGGGCGGGAGATGCGCTTCAGATCGGTGATCACGCTGCGCTTGTCGCTGGTGTAGCGTAGCGCGATTCGCAGCGTGCGCTTCACCTTGTTCTCGTCCACCACTTTAAAATTATTCAGGTAGCCTTCGTCCTTCAGGATGCGTGCCAGTTCCACTTTGAGCTTGGAGCTGGGCACATCCACGCGAGGGTGCTTGGCCCGCGAGGCGTTGCGAATTCTAGTGAGCATGTCGGCGATCGGATCAGTGGTCATTCAATCTTCCTTGTATTCCTACCAACTAGCCTTGGCCACACCGGGTATTTCGCCCAGCAGTGCGTGGCCTCGGAAACAAATGCGGCACATGGCGAACTTGCGCAGGTAGCCGCGCGGCCGGCCGCAGATACGGCAGCGATTACGGCGGCGTACTTTGAACTTCAGCTTCTTCAACTGCTTGGCCATCTGTGCGGTACGTGCCATCTATAGGTCTCCTCGCGATCTCAACCCTACGCGCGAAACGAGACGCCGAGCTGCTTCAGCAATTCCCGGCCTTCTTCGTCGTTCTTGGCGGAGGTGGTAAAGGTGATGTTCATACCCTTAATCTTGTCCACTCGGGTGTAATCGATTTCCGGAAACACCAACTGGTCTTTCAAGCCCATGGTGTAGTTGCCGCGGCCGTCGAAGGAGTTCGGCGGCAAGCCGCGAAAATCTCGTACCCGGGGCAGCACTACGTTGGCCAGACGATCGACAAACTCATACATCCTCTCGCCGCGCAGCGTCACCATGCAACCGATGGCCATGCCCTTGCGAATTTTGAAGTTCGCAATCGATTTCTTGGCCCGGGTAATTACCGGCTTCTGCCCGGCGATCTGCCCGAGTTCGGCCGAGGCGGTATCCAGCAGCTTGGGATTGGCGCTGGCTTCACCCATGCCGATGTTGATGGTCACCTTCCGCAAGCGCGGGACCGCCATGGTGTTCTCATGCCCAAAGCGCTTGGCCAGCGCGGGTATCACTTCTTTTGTGTACTTCTCGTGCAGTCGACTCTTCATTTCCGCTTCCCGACCTCTTTTCGAATTCCCAGAAACTTTTCGATGGCGTGAAATCGCCCACGCCGGCTGTTAATTCTCAATCTTGACTAATTCTCAAACGTCGCGTTGCAGCGCTTGCAACTGCGGGCGCTGCTGCCATCCTGCAACTTGGTGTGGCCGACGCGCGAGGCCTTGCCGCATCCCGGGCAAATCAGCATCACGTTGGAGACCGCGATGGCCGCTTCCTTTTCCAGAATTCCGCCCTTGATATTCTTTGAAGGGTTGGCGCGGGTGTGGCGCTTCATGATCGCCACGTGCTCCACTTTCACCCTGCTCTTGGCCGGATCCACGTGCAGCACTTTCCCGGTCTTGCCCTTGTCCCGGCCGGTCAAAATCTTGACCAGGTCGCCGTGACGGATGAACAACCGGGTTTTCGCTGTGATCACTTTTCTCATGGCTACCACACTTCCGGGGCCAGCGAGATGATCTTGGTGTACTTCTTCTCGCGCAGTTCCCGGGCCACCGGCCCGAAAACGCGAGTGCCCACCGGCTCGCCCGCATCGTTGATCAATACCGCAGCGTTGTCGTCGAACCGGATGTAGGTGCCATCCTTGCGCCGCTGCTCTTTGCGCGTCCGAACTACCACTGCCTTCACCACGCTTCCCTTCTTTACCGGGCTATCAGGCGCGGCTTCCTTTACCGCCGCGGTGATTACGTCGCCGATACTAGCCACCAGGCCCACATCTCCGCCCACCGGAAGAATACAAGTCAGCCGGCGCGCGCCCGAATTGTCGGCTACGGTCAGCCATGTCCGCATCTGAACCATGTCGGTTGCTCTCTCCTCGTCCCGGCGAAGTCTCTACGCGACGCGTGTGGAACGGCTTATCACTTCGGCCAAGCGCCAGCGCTTCAGCTTGGATAGCGGACGCGCAGCCACGATTCGGACCGTGTCGCCCACCTTCGCAACGCCCTTTTCATCATGGGCGTAATATTTCTTGGCAACTCGCACCACGCGCTGATACATGCGGTGTTGCACCGTGCGGACCACCTTCACCACAATGGTCTTCTGCATCTTGGAACTGGTGACCACGCCGGTGAGTTCCTGGCGCTTGGCGCCGCGCACTTCGGGCGCGGCTGTTGCCGCGGTTGCTTCCGTCATCATGCTTTCCTCGGTTCGCGTTGCCGCAACAGCGTTTTCACGCGCGCCAGATCCTTGCGGGCTTCCCGAAGCTTCTTCAGGCCTTCGGACTGTCCGGTAGTCATCTGGAAACGCAGCCGGAAAATCTGTTCGCTCAAATCGCGCTGCTTGTTGTCCAGCTCGTTGTCGCCGAGCTCTTTCAGTGCATCGATGGGTCGAGGCATTACAACTCTCCCGCGCGCGTGACCAGGCGCGTCTTGATTGGCAGCTTGTGTGCCGCCAGGGCCATGGCTTCGGTGGCCGATGCCAGATCGACGCCGGACATCTCAAACATGATGCGGCCCGGCTTGACCACCGCCACCCAGCGTTCCGGCGCGCCTTTGCCCTTGCCCATTCTGGTTTCCGCCGGCTTCTTGGTAAACGGCTTGTCCGGAAAAACGCGAATCCAAAGTTTCCCACCGCGCTTGATGAAACGGGTAATCGCTACGCGGGCCGCCTCGATCTGACGATCGGTGATCCAGGCCGGTTCGAGCGCTTTTAGTCCGTAGTCGCCAAACGCCAGCGCACCACCGCGCCAAGCCTTGCCGTTCCGGCGGCCGCGCTGCTGCTTCCTATACTTCACCTTCTTCGGCATCAACATATTCGTTGTCCCATGTACTGCTGGCCGTTGCTAGGCGTCCGCGCCCGGTCCCGGCTTTCCCTTGTGGGGAATGTTTTCACCCTGGTAGATCCAGCACTTCACGCCGATCACCCCGTAGGTGGTGTTGGCCCGCGCGGTTCCGAAATCGATGTCCGCGCGCAGCGTTTGCAGCGGCAAGCGCCCCTGCAGGTACCATTCCTTGCGCGCGATTTCCGCGCCGTTCAGCCGGCCCGCCACGCGGACCTTGATTCCCTTACACCCGAAACGCAGCGCCGAGTCCACCGACTTGCGCATGGCGCGGCGGAAAGCCACACGCTTTTCGAGCTGCAAAGCAATCGATTCCGCCACCAAGTGCGCGTCCAGTTCCGGACGATGCACTTCCACGATATCGATATGCACTTCGCGCTTGGTGCGCTTCTGCACTTCCTGCTTCAGTTTGTCGATTTCCGAACCCTTGCGTCCGATGATGATTCCCGGGCGCGCGGTGGAGATGCGGATCACCAACTTGTTCGCGGCGCGTTCGATATCCACGTTGCTGATGCCTGCGGACTTCAGCCGCTCTTTGAGCTGCTTGCGCAGCAGCACATCTTCGTGCAACAGGTCGGCATACTCGCGGGTAGCAAACCAACGCGACTTCCAAGGCTTGTTGTAGCCCAGGCGAAACCCGTACGGATGTGTTTTCTGACCCACTCTTGCCTCCTACTCCTTGCTCTTGTCTCGCGGCTCGGCTTTCTTTACCACGTGCCGGCGGCCCTTCTGCCCGCTCTCAGTCAGTGCCTTGCGTACTTTGCGCACCGTTCCGCGCACGCCCTTGGATTCTGCTTGCTCGGCGGCAGCGGCAGCGGCGCGCCCAGCAGCGGCGCGTTGATGCTCGGACACCGCGACCACGATATGGCTGGTGCGCTTCTGGTAGCGGAAACCGCGGCCCATCGGCGCGGGACGCATGCGCTTCCAGCGCGGACCTTCGTTCACGTAGCAGTTGGTGACGAACAGTGCGTCGACGTCCAGCGTGTCGCCGGCATCCTCCGCCTTGCGTTCGGCGTTGGCAATCGCGCTGCGCAACACCTTTTCGATATCGTGGGCGATGCGCTTCTTGGTGAAACGCAGCGTTTGCAGCGCCTCTTCGGCGCGATGCCCGCGAATCAAATCAATCACCAGCCGCGCCTTCTGCGGCGACACGCGCACGAAGCGTGCCTTAGCCAACCCTTCAATCTGCGCGTGTGCCGTTGCCGTCTCGGGGACCATGTCCTATGCCTTCGCCGCCGGTGCTCCGCCACCTGAGGCGGCGGGTGGAGGAGCTGCGGCCGCGGCAGCCTTCTCGAGCGCGGCTTTTACCGCGTGGCCCTTGAAGGTGCGCGTGGGAGCGAATTCGCCCAGCTTGTGTCCCACCATTTGCTCGGTGACGTACACCGGAATGAATTTTCTGCCGTTATGAACCGCGATCGTATGACCCACCATCTCCGGCAGAATCGTGGAGCGGCGCGACCAAGTCTTAATGACTTTTTTTTCGTTGCGGACGTTCAACGCTTCCACCTTGATGCGCAGGTGGTCGTCGATGAAAGGTCCCTTCTTAAGCGAGCGTGGCATAAATCTCTTGAATCTCCTTACTCTTCTACCCGCCGCAGCTTGATCCATTGCGCTCGGCGGAACTTTCGAAATCCGCGGACCGGGCCCGGCACCCGATGCGACAGCGGGCAGAACGGGCAAACAAAACGGGTCCCTTGCATATTCGGGATCTTGTCCACAATCACCGCCCATCCCGCCTTACACAGCCTAAAAAAAACTTGCGGCGCCGGAACCAACTTCGATACCGCCTTCACTTCCTTGGCCGCGGCTGCAATCCGCGGAGCCGCTTTTCGGGCCCTCGCGGGACGCCGCCTTGCCGCCGTGATGTCCGTGACGCTGTCATGAATCCGATTCCTAACCGAACCGGGGAAATCTACCGCCAAGCCCTCTCCCGCGATTCCTTACGGCTTACGGCGCTCAACAATCATCTTTGACTGCGAACGTTTCTTGCGCGTCTTGGCGCCCAGGGTGGGGAAACCCCAAGGCGTCTGGGGATGGTTGCCCTTCACGCGGCCTTCTCCACCGCCGTGGGGATGGTCCACCGGATTCATCGCCACACCTCGCACCGTGGGACGTATTCCCAGCCAGCGCGATTTTCCAGCCTTACCGTAAGTCACGTTCTCATGATCGAGGTTTCCGATCTGACCGACCGTTGCCATGCAGTCCACATGAAATCGCCGGGTCTCGCCCGACGGTAGCTTCACCAGGCCGAAATCGCCTTCCTTGCTCAAAAGCTGCGCCGCGCCGCCGGCCGACCGCACTACCTGGCCACCCTTGCCCGGCTTCAGCTCGAGATTGTGCATCATCGTTCCGGGAGGAATGTTCCGAATCGGCAGCGCATTGCCCGGCAGAATTTCCGCGGCCGCGCCGCTCTGAATCGTAGCTCCTACTTCCAGTCCCGTGGGATGAAGGATGTAGCGCTTCTCCCCATCCGCGTAATGCAACAAGGCGATGCGCGCCGACCGGTTCGGATCGTATTCGATCGAGGCTACCTTGGCCGGGACGCCAATTTTGTCGCGGCGAAAATCGATATTGCGATACTTCCGGGCGTGGCCGCCGCCACGATGCCAGATGGTCACTTCGCCGTGATTGTTGCGGCCGCCGGTGCGCTTCTGCGGCTCGGTCAGGGACTTCTCCGGTTCTGTTTTGGTCAACTCACTGCGGTCGACCACCGTCAGAAAACGCCGCGATGGTGTGTATGGTTTAAAACTTTTTAGTGCCATCTTACCCTCACGCTTATGCTCGACCCCGAATTCCGGGAACTACAGATTTTCACCGTACTCGATCATCTTCTCGCCCGCGGCCAGCTTCACGTACGCCTTCTTCCAGTCCCGGCGATGACCTTCGGCTCGTCCTCGCCGGCGAAACTTGCCGTGAAAATTCGCGGTGCGGACGGCGGCTACCTTCACCTTAAAAATCTGCTGTACCGCTTCACGAATCTCGGTTTTGGTCGCGTCCGGGCTAACCTCAAACACAACCGTGTGCTGTGTTTCTTTCACGCCGAGCCCTTTTTCGGTGATGATGGGCCGGCGAATAATTTGGAATGCGCGGGTGGTCATCGCTTATCCCTTTTTCGCCTTGGGCTTGGCCTTCGGCTTCTCTTTGGCCGCTTTCTTCGGAGCGGCCTTCTTTGCCGCTGCCGGCGCGGCCTTGGTTTTCGACTTCGCTTTGGCTGGAGCCGCTTCCGCCGCCAGGCCTTGGCTGGATGCCGGCGCAATCTGCACCGGTCCGCCGTCTTCGGCCGCAACCTTGTTGATGCGCAGCGCGTTGCTCAACCGCTCCGCCGCTTCCCGCGAGAGCACCAGACGATCGTGGCGCAACAAATCGTACGGTTCGAGCTTGGTCGAGGGAACCAACATCACGTTCGCCAGGTTCCGGCTGGCTCGCTCGAGATTCAAATTCTCGCCGTTGCTGACCAGCAACATCGTCCGGCAGTCTTTGTGCAACCCGGTGAGCGAGGCGCGAAACGCTTTGCTCTTGTGAGTATCCAGCTTCCAGGCATCCACCACCGTCAACTTCGATTCCGCCAGCTTGGCCGAGAGCGCCGAGCGCAGCGCGCCCGCCACCATCTGCCGCGGAAAGCGGTAATCGTAGCTGCGCGGCGTAGGTCCGTGGACCGTGCCGCCATGGCGCCAAAGAGGAGACCGGATCGATCCCACGCGGGCGCGGCCGGTACCCTTCTGTCGCCACAACTTGCGTCCTGCTCCACTCACTTCGCTCTTGTCTTTGGTCTTGTGGGTGCCGGCGCGCTGGCTATTCAGGAAATGCCGCACCGCTTCGTGCAGCAAGTCGCGATTGACCTTGGCGCCAAACACTTCGTCCGCCAGTTCGACCTGGCCCACCGTCTTACCGCTCAGATTGAAAACGTCCACTACAGGCATCGGCGTCTCACTAGTTAGCTTTGGCTTTTGTGGCCTTCTTGACCTTGCGAATCGTGATGTACGCGCCGGCCGGGCCAGGAACCGCTCCCCGCACCAGCAGTAAATTGTCGTCACTATCGATCCGAACCACGCGCAGATTCTTCACCGTCTCGCGATGATTTCCCATGTGTCCCGGAAAGTGCTGGCCCTTCCACACCCGCGAAGGGAACGAGCTGCCGCCGATACCGCCGGGGGCCCGGTGAAACATAGAACCGTGGGTAGCGTCGCCGCCTGCATAGTGCCAGCGCTTCACGCCGCCGGCAAAGCCGCGGCCCTTGGTGATTCCGCTGACGTCCACGTACTCGCCGACGGTAAAGCCGTCAACCAATACACGGTCGCCCGCCTTGGTTTCTTCCTTGGAATCATCCAGCCGAAATTCACCGAGCGCGCGCATGGGCGCCACGCCTGCTTTCTTGAAATGCCCGGTCATCGGCTTACGAATGCGTTGTGGCTTGATGAATTCCACCAGGCCAAGCTGCACCGCGTCGTAGCCATCTTTTTGCGCAGTGCGGCGCTGCACCACTACGCAAGGGCCCGCTTGCAGCACGGTGCACGGCACCGCGGTGCCGTCCTCGGCGAACACTTGAGTCATTCCCAGTTTAATTCCCAAAATCCCGTTGACTGGCATTGCGTTCTTCCTTCTCCGTTACAGCTCAGCTGCAGCGCGCTGCGCTTCTACCGCCAGTGCGAATATTTACTTGGCGTGGCCAAACGCTTTGATCTCGACGTCCACGCCCGGCGGCAAATCGAGCTTCATCAACGCGTCGACGGTGTCCGGTGTCGGCTCGAGGATATCGATCAGACGCTTGTGGGTGCGCATCTCAAACTGTTCCCGCGACTTCTTGTCAACGTGCGGCGACCGCAGCACGGTCCAACGGTTGATGACCGTGGGCAGAGGAATCGGCCCGGCAACATCCGCGCCGGTGCGCTTGGCGGTGTCCACAATTTCCTTGGTGGACTGATCAAGGATGCGGTGATCGTACGCTTTCAAACGAATCCGAATTTTTTCGCCAGTTGACATGTTTACTCGATGATCTCAACCACCGCGCCGGCGCCGACGGTGTGGCCGCCTTCACGAATCGCGAACCGCAGCCCCTTCTCCAACGCTACCGGCGTGATCAGCGTCACTTCCGCCGACACGTTGTCTCCCGGCATCACCATCTCGATCCCCGCCGGCAACTTCACGTCTCCGGTTACGTCCGTGGTCCGAAAATAAAACTGCGGCCGGTATCCGGTAAAAAACGGGGTGTGCCGCCCGCCTTCTTCCTTGGTCAACACGTACGCTTCCGCCTTGAACTTGGTGTGCGGGGTGATCGATCCGGGCTTGGCCAGCACTTGCCCCCGCTCCACGTCTTCTTTTTCCGTGCCGCGCAGCAGCAAGCCCACGTTGTCTCCCGCCATCCCCTCATCCAACAGCTTGCGGAACATTTCCACCCCAGTCACCACCCGCTTCACCGTCGGTCGGAATCCCACGATTTCGATCTCCTCGCCGACCTTCACCTTGCCCCGCTCGATCCTTCCCGTCACCACCGTGCCCCGGCCGGAAATCGAGAATATATCTTCGATCGGCATCGCGAACGGCTTATCCACATCCCGCTGCGGCAGCGGCACCGTGCTATCCACCGCTTCCATCAACTTCAGAATCGACTTCTCGTACTCCGCATCCCCTTCCAACGCCTTCAGCGCCGATCCCCGCACGATCGGAATGGTGTCGCCCGGAAACTGGTAGCTCTTCAGCAAGTCCCGCACTTCCAGTTCCACCAACTCCAGCAACTCGGGGTCTTCCACCACGTCGCACTTGTTCAGAAACACCACGATCGACGGCACCCCTACCTGCCGCGCCAGCAAAATGTGTTCCCGGGTCTGCGGCATCGGTCCGTCCGTCGCCGCCACCACCAGAATCGCCCCATCCATCTGCGCCGCTCCGGTGATCATGTTCTTGATGTAGTCCGCGTGTCCCGGGCAGTCGATGTGCGCATAGTGCCGGTTGGGCGTCTCGTACTCCACGTGCGACACCGCAATCGTGATGCCACGTTCCCGCTCTTCCGGCGCGTTATCGATCGAATCGAACGCCCGAAACTGCACCTTGGGATTGCCTTTCGACAACACCTTCGTGATCGCCGCGGTCAACGTCGTCTTGCCGTGGTCGATGTGCCCAATCGTCCCGATATTCAAGTGCGGCTTATTGCGCTCGAATTTCTCCTTGGCCATTGCTGTTCGCTCCTCAACTCAATCTAGTATTGCTGAAGCCTATTTGGGGATTCCTAAAACCCTGCTGCTCAAAAAATCGGTAGTCGCACTGCTTACCCTCTTAACGAACGCCCGGTAGACTTGGCGATAATTTCCTCAGACACCGCATTGGGCGCCTGTTCGTAGTGCGAAAAGTGCATGGTGAAACTGGCGCGCCCCTGGGTGCGGCTGCGCAAATCGGTCGAGTACCCGAACATCTCGGCCAGCGGCACCAGCGCCTTGATGATCTGGCTGCCGGCGCGCGACTCGTTACCCTGAATCTGAGCGCGACGTGAATTCAAATCGCCGAAGACTGGCGGTGCATGATCGTCAGGCGCCACTACTTCGACGCGCATAATCGGTTCCAGCAGCTTGGGACTGGCGCGGCGGCAAGCTTCCTTGAAGGCCATCGAGCCCGCGATTTTAAAAGCCATTTCCGAGCTGTCTACATCGTGATAGCTGCCGTCATCGACGGTAACCGCAATGTCCACCATGTCGTACCCGGCCAAAATTCCGTTGCCCATCGCTTCTTTAATTCCGTCTTCGATCGGCGAAATAAATTCGCGGGGAATCGAGCCACCAATCGTTTTGTCGATGAACAGCAGGCGATGTTCCTTGTCGTAGCGCCACTTGCCGCCCTTGCCCGCCACTTGCTTGGCCAGCGCTTCCAGATCGTCGGTGCCCAGGTCGCGCAGATCTTCGCGGCCCGCGGGAAGCGGCAGCGGATACACGGTGAGCTTCACGTGGCCGTACTGACCGCGGCCGCCGGTTTGGCGGATGTACTTTCCTTCGGCTTGGGCGTTCTTGAAAATCGTTTCGCGGTACGCTACCTGCGGACGGCCCACGGTGGCCTGCACGTTGAATTCGCGCATCATGCGGTCGACGATAATTTCCAGGTGCAATTCGCCCATGCCCGAAATCAGGGTCTGACCGGAATCATGATCGGTAGCCACGTGGAAAGTAGGGTCTTCCTGAGCCAGGCGACCGAGCGCCACTCCCATTTTTTCTTGGTCGGCCTTGGTCCTGGGTTCCACCGCCACTGAAATTACTGGGGCCGGGAAATCAATCGATTCCAAAACGATCGGCTTTTCCTCGCTGCACAGTGTGTCGCCGGTGGAAACATTCTTCAGTCCCACGCACGCGGCGATGTCGCCGGCTTCGATGGACTCAATTTCTTCGCGCTTGTTGGCGTGCATTCGCAGCAAACGACCGACACGCTCGCGGGTCTTCTTGGTCGAGTTGTAAATCGATCCGCCGGTCTGCAGCATCCCGGAGTACACCCGGATGTAGGTCAGGTGGCCGACGTAGGGGTCGGTCATGATCTTGAAAGCCAGAGCGGAAAACGGCTGATCGTCCGCCGGACGGCGCAGCTCCGCTTCACCGTTATCGGGATTTTCACCTTCCACCGGCGGCACATCCACCGGCGAGGGGAGATAATCGATCACCGCGTCGAGCAGAGGCTGCAGGCCCTTGTTCTTGAACGCCGAACCGGCCAGAACCGGAACCAGCTTCAGGGCGATCGTCGAACGCCGCAGCGAAGCGCGCAGCTCGGCAGGCTCGAGCTTGTGCTCGGCCAAATACTTGGTGAGGATCACGTCGTCATGCTCGGCGATGTATTCCACAACCTTGTCGCGGTGTTCTCGGTAGAATTCAGGACTGAGCGCGGAAGCGCGCACCGCAATTTCCACGTTCGGATGAGCGGCCAGATATTCCGCATCCCACAATTTTTCCAACGGCAGAATCTCGTATTCCGCGCCCAGGGTTTCGTCGTTCCAGATAATGGCGCGTTCTTCGAGGAAATCGATTACCCCGATGAAAGTTATCTTCTTTGCCGATCGGAAACTGCAGGGGAACCGGGTGCGCGGAAAGACGCTGGCGCATGGAGCGCACCGAGTGATCGAAATCGGCGCCGACGCGGTCCATCTTGTTGATGAAACGCAATGCGCGGAACGCGGTACTTATCCGCCTGGCGCCATACCGTTTCGGATTGCGGCTGCACCCCTGCCACCGCGTCGAAAATCGCCACCGCGCCGTCCAGCACGCGCAGCGAACGCTCCACTTCCACGGTGAAATCCACGTGGCCGGGGGTGTCGATGATGTTGATGCGGTATTTCTTGTCGTAGCGCTTCCAGGAAGCGGTGGTCGCGGCGGAAGTAATGGTGATCCCGCGCTCGCGCTCCTGCTCCATCCAGTCCATCACCGTGGTGCCGTCGTGCACTTCGCCGATTTTATAAGTCACACCCGTATAGAACAGGATGCGCTCGGTCGACGTAGTCTTTCCGGCGTCGATGTGCGCCATGATCCCGATGTTGCGAATCTGGTCGAGTTGGACTTGCCGTGGCATTTCGTCTTCTCGTCCCTGTGGTTACTTACCTACCAGCGATAGTGCGCGAAAGCTTTGTTCGCTTCCGCCATTCGATGCACGTCTTCTTTCTTCTTCACCGCTCCGCCGCGGCCGTTCGATGCATCCATCAACTCTTCCGTGAGCTTTGCGGTCATCGACTTGCCGGCGCGGGTTCGTGCGTGCAGCACCAGCCAGTGAATCGCCAGCGACTGCCGCCGGAATGGATTCACTTCCACCGGAACCTGATAGTTCGCGCCGCCGACGCGCCGGGACTTCACCTCCAGCACCGGCTTGCAGTTCTCGACCGCCTTCTTGAACACCTTGAGCGGATCGTCGCTGGTCTTCTCGCCGATCTGGGTCATGGCGTCGTAGAAGATCGTCTGCGCGGTCGAGCGCTTGCCGTCGTACATCATGCTGCTGATAAATTTTTGCACCAAATCGCTGCCGTATACCGCATCACCTGGTATCTTGCGCCGCTGTACCCATCCCTTACGAGGCATCCCTAGTCCTCCGACTACTTTGCTGCAGCGGCCTTGGGCCGCTTCGCGCCGTACTTCGAACGCGCTTGCTTGCGGTTTTCCACGCCCGCGGCGTCCAGCGTGCCGCGAACCACGTGATAGCGCACGCCAGGCAGATCCTTTACGCGGCCGCCACGAATCAGTACGATCGAGTGCTCCTGCAAATTGTGGCCGATGCCGGGAATGTAAGTAGTGACTTCGGCGGAATTGGTTAAGCGCGCGCGAGCCACCTTGCGCAGCGCAGAGTTCGGCTTCTTCGGCGTTTGGGTATAGACACGAATGCATACGCCGCGCTTCTCAGGGCAACCCTCGAGCGCCGGCGACTTAGTCTTGGTACGAATCTTTTCCCGACCATGACGTACTAATTGCGCAAACGTCGGCACGCGACACCCTCCAATTTCCCAAAAACCGCGCTAATGCGCGCGCTGCGGAGCAAACTCCTCCGCCGCTTTTTTTGTGATGGTTGAACAGAAAGGGCTTAAGTTCTACCCCGAAGGAACCGACGATACCCCGCACAGACGTACTCTAGACGCAGAGCGAAAAACCATCTGAATCGAGGCGGAGAAGTCAGGACGGCTTTGCGGGGCTGGCGCCCCATTTCGGCCGCTCTTCCCACCCGTTCCTTCCAACTCTGTTCCGGGTAAGGAAGACTATCTCTTCACCACAACAAGGGGCAAACTACTCCCCCGAACAACCGAGTGAGTATAGGGAAGCCTTCACTGCATGTCAACACCCAATTCTGTGGATATCTTGATGGTTCTTTGTCTTAGAGGGTATATCTAGCCTGGGCACACTGTCGCGTTTGGCACGATTGTGTCTTTTTGGGGAAAGCGCCACGCCCGCCGCAGGAATGCTCTTAGCGACTTCTTTTCAATTACTTACGTCGACCCACCCGCCGCTCGGCTTTGACCGGGATTCCCGGCGTGCGGAGCCCTGAAACAATCTCTGCAGCTTGTCTTTACTGCAACCGCCCCGTTGCTTAGACTCAAGCGTCGCTTGTGACAAATAATGGCTTGCCGAACCCACATCCCGACAACTCTGCGCTGGTCTCTCGCGATGCTCTTGACCCTGTGTGCGTCTGGCGTACACGCTGCCGAGGATCGATCGGCTCAAGCAAAACCGGCCGCGCCGCAAACCGCCAAAACCTCTTCCCGTCCCGCTGCTAAATCGGGCGAGGACCATTTCTCCCAGCAAGATTTCGTTATCTTGCATTCGCTCACCAAAGTGTACCTGGAGAACGATGGCACTGGGGAACGCGACATCGAGGCCAGCGTCCGGGTGCAAAATCCCGCCGGCGTGCGTGAATTCAACGAGTTGGTGTTCGGCTACGATTCCGCGCGCGAAAATATTTCGGTGGATTACCTGCGAATTCGCAAGTCCGACGGGAACCTTGCCCGGAGCCGGCCGGCCGCGGTGATCGATGTCGCGCCATCCATCGTCCGAGAAGCTCCCGCCTACGGCGACGTTCGGGAGATGCGCGTTACCCTGGCGGGACTTGAGGCGGGTGACATCATCGAGTACCGCATCGTTACTCGGATCATGGCGTCCGCCGCTCCGGGAGAATTCTGGTATGAGTACACCTACAACGACACGGCGATCTGCCTCGCTGAAAAATTTACCGCTAACCTCCCCAAGGATCGCTCGGTCCGCGTAAAGACGATTTCCGGTGCGGCGCCCGAGATTCGCGTCGACGGCGACCGCCGCATATATTCCTGGTCGCACAAGAATCTGACGCATCTGCCCTTCGCCGCAACGGATGCAAGTGATCGGGGCGCCCGCAGCCAGGCATCAGCGCAGGCCAAGCCCGCTTCGATCCTGTTCTCGACGTTTCAGACCTGGGCCCAGGTAACGGCCTGGTATGAAAAACTCTCCCGGCCGGCGGCCACACTGACGCCCGAAATTCGAGCCGAAGCCGAGGCGTTGACCTCCGGCGTCGCCAACCAATCCGACAAGATTGCCGCGCTCTACGATTTCGTTGGCACCCAGATTCGCTACGTCGGCGTTCCACTCGGCCGCGGGCGCTTCCAACCAACCGCCGCGAAAGACACGCTGGCCAACCGCTACGGCGACGCCAAAGATAAGCACGCGCTGCTGGCGGCGCTGCTCGGCGCGATCGGCGTTCACGCCTCGCCGGCGTTGATTCCCATCGCACCGGCCGTCAACCTGGACGTGCCGTCGCCCTCCCAATTCGATCACCTGATCAGTGCCATACCGCAGGGCATCGCCGAGACCGGGCAGCACAGCGGGGTGCTCGGCAGTAGCGATGGCTGGACGTGGCTGGATACCACCACCGGGGTGGGTCCGTTCCGATACCTCACACCAAATCTGCGCGGCCGTAAGGCGCTGGTGGTCGGGGCGAACCAGCTCGTCACCACCCCAGCCGGACTCCCGTTTCCCGCCGAACAACGCGTGAATGTGGACGCCCAGATCAGCGCAGTAGGAAAGCTAACCGCGCATATCCGCTACACACTTCGCGGCGACAACGAATTCGCGTTGCGCACACTCTTTCAGCAGACTCCGTCCAGGCAATGGCCGGAGCTCGGCAAGACCATGACCGCACTCGACGGACTAAGCGGAAACGTCACCTCGGCGAAACCGGGCGACCCGCTGGCCACCCACGATCCGTTTGTAATCGATCTGGAATATTCGCAAGTGGCGTTCCTCGATTGGAAAGGTAAGAGTGCGAGACTCGTGTTGCCGGTACCGGTCCTCAGCCTGCCCGAAGTGCCCGACGCGCCGGAGCCGAAAGAGCACGCCACCGGCCCGATCGCGCTCGGCAATCCGTTGGCGGTTCTCCTCACTCTGCAGCTCTCGCTCCCGGCCAACGACACCGCGCAAGCGCCGGTCGGCTTGCACGTCGAACGCAGTTACGCGGAGTACAGCTCCAACTACCACACCGAAGCGGGCACAGTCACCGCGCATCGCGCGCTGCGGTTCACCGCATCCGAGCTTCCTTCCAGCAGCCATGACGACTTACTCGCGTTTTCCCGCGCGATAGAGTCTGACGAAGCGCAAACCATCTGCGGTTCAGAATTCTTCCGCCGACGTTTCCGCGCCGCCCGCATCGGCTAGCGCAAGCGAACTGGTCGAGACCGCCGAAGCCGCGCTCGACCATAGCCGTTCGGACGACGCGATTCCTCTGCTGGAGCGGGCGATTGCGCTCGATCCGAAACAACCGCACGTCTGGAGCGATCTAGGACTCGCCCGGCTGCGCCAGCGAAATTGGACCGAGAGCATCGCCTCCTTTGGCCACCAACTGGAACTCGATCCCCACGACGCGACAGCCAATCGCTATATCGGCTTGGCGCTCATGGGCGCCGGTCAGGATGCCGACGCGGAAACCGCGCTTCGCTCCCAAATCGAACGCAGCCCCGGCGATCAGAATTCCCGCGCGTCGCTCGGCGAATTATTGCTTAAGGAAAAAAAGTACGCGCAGGCCGCCACCGAACTCGATAAGGCGGCGATCCTCGCTGCCCACCGATCCGTGGACGCGCATCCAGTTGGGCAAATCGTATTTACTCGCGGGCCAAAATCACGACGCCTTGGCCGCGTTTGAGAAAGCGGTGGAAGTTTCTCCCACGCCTGAGGTCCAGAGCCACATCGCCGGCATCCTGACCGACGCCAGCCAGGATCTGGACCCCGCGCTGAAATACGCGGAATCCGCGGTGGCCACTACAGAAGCCGCCATGCGTAGCATCAGGGTCGATCATATCGGACGCAAGGATTTTTCAGCGGTGACCGTGTTGGACTACTGCTGGCAAACTTTGGGCTGGGTCCATCTTCAGCGCGGCGAGCTGGACGCCGCTGAAAGATATTTGCGCGCCGCATGGCAGCTTGATCCCAACAGCGAGGTAAGCGAGCACCTCGGGCAACTTTACGAAAAGCGCGGGAAGGGCGACCTGGCTGCGAAAATCTACGCCGCGGCAGTTCCCGTCACTCCGGAAATTCACGCTCGTCTAGTGACCTTAACGGGATCCCCAGATCTTGCCGACCGCCATATCCAAGAGTCCGCCGCATGGTTGAAGACTACGTTCACATTTCCGTTGGGAAAATTTCCGGTGCCCGGCGCAAACGCCGACTTCATGGTCCTGGTCGCCCGTCGCGGTAACGGAACGACGGTCGAATCTTCGGCATTCATCGACGGAGACCAGCAGCTTCGGCAGCTAGGCGAGCGCCTTCGATCGATCCACTTCAAGGAATCGCTCCCGGACGCCCACCTCGAAAAGATCCTACGCTGCGGCACCGTCACCTGCTCAGATGAAAGCGAATGCAGCTTTGTTTTGCAGCCCATCGTCGACGCACACCAATAAACCATGTGCTCCGTGCAATAGCTTTGAGCGCAAGGCGGCGCTCTGGGTTCTCAGTTTCCGCCACCTCTTGACATTCAGTACGAGAAGAGTATCCTCCTCCTGAGGCTCAAGGGGAGTGAAGTAACGCCGGACAAGCCGAGTGATCTCGTCCAAGGCACGTCGGACATGCTGATTTTGAAGACCCTAGCGCTGGAACCCACCCATGGCTATGGAATTTCTGTTCGCATTGAGCAGATGAGCATGGGCGTTTTTTTACCTGTGGCCTTGCAGCGGCTGCAGCGCGCAGGACTGATCAAGGGTGCATGGAACGAGACGGAAAACAGCAGACCAGCGAAGTACTACTTGCGGAACGAAACGCGGAGCAAACGCCTGCACGCAGAAACACGAGGGTCGGAAAGGCAAGTGTCGGCGATCGCCAGAATTTTGGAGACATCGTAAGGTCCATGGCATTGCTTAAGGTCATAGCGAGCGGCCTCCGGTCGCTGTTCGGAAGGAAACGCGAGGAGCGGGAGTTAGATGAAGAGTTGCGCGGATTCGTCGAGATGGCGGCGGCGGAAAAGATGAAAGACGGCATGACCCGCGCCAGGGCGCTTCGCGCGGTGCGCTTGGAGCGCGGGAACATTGAAGCTACCAAGCAGGAGGTACGCGCCGCGGGCTGGGAACGCATGGTCGAGACGGTGTGCCAGGACTTGCACTTTGGCATCCGCACGCTGCGCAAGAACCTCGGGTTCACCGTTGTTGCTGCTGGAACTCTAGCGTTGGCGATCGGCGCGAACACTGCATTGTTCAGCGTGGTGAAGGCGGTGCTGCTGAACTCACTTCCTTACCGTGAGCCCGAACGCCTGGTGACGCTTGCCGAAGGCGGAGCTGATAAAAACAACCCAACCAATGTTTCCTACGGCGAAGTGGAAGACTGGAAAGCGCGAAACGCTCCGTTCCAGCAAATTGCGCTTAGCCAGGGCTGGACGCCAGGATCCTCCACCGACGGTCACTCGGAAATCACTTACGGGCTGCGCGTGACACAGAATTTCTTCGAGCTTCTCGGCGTTTCTGCCGCGCAGGGCCGGCTGTTTCTCCCAGAGGAGGATCACCCTGATCGCTGGCACGTGGTCGTGCTCAGCTATCCTTATTGGATGGGGCATTTCGGCGGAAACCCGAATGCCGTTGGCAAAACCATCCTTCTGAATCAGATTCCGTTTCAAGTAGTAGGCGTGCTGCCGCAAAGTTTCCAGCCACTATCATTTAACGATGCGGGCAGTCCGCCAGACGTTTGGGCGCCGTTGGGCTACGACTTATCGGTTCCAGAAGCCGGCCGCTCGTGGCAACACCTGCAGGCTGTGGCGCGATTGCACGATGGTCTCAGCCTCGGCCAGGCTCGCGCGGTGATGGACTCGGTTACCGCACAGCTCATTCGCGAATTTCCCACGGACTACGCCGAAGGCGACCATGTCGTGATTCGGCCGCTGCGCGAGGCGTGGTACGGCAAGGTGCAAACGGCGCTGTGGCTGCTGCTGGGCGCCACCGGATTGGTGCTGCTGATCGCGTGCGCGAACGTCGCAAATCTTCTTCTCTCGCGCGCTGCACAGAAAAGTCGTGAGGTTGCGGTGCGCGCTGCGCTGGGCGCCACGCGATGGCGTATCGTGCGGCAGCTGTTGACCGAAAGCACGTTGCTGAGTGTATTGGGAGGCGCGGCTGGAATTGGCCTGGCGGTCGGTGGGACGCCGCTGCTCTCAAAATGGGCGCCACCACAGATTCCGCGCCTCGACCAAGTGCACGTTGATCCGGGAGTTTTGGTTTTCGCTCTGCTGATCAGCACCGTCACCGGGCTGTTGATGGGCGTCGTGCCAGCGCTGCAGACCTCGCGCGTGGATCACCGCCAGGCGATGCAGCACTCGGGGCGCGGCGTGCTCGGTACGCGCAGCCGGGTCCGCAGCATGTTGGTGGCATCCGAAGTTTGCCTCGCGTTTGTGCTCACGGTTGTGTCGGGGCTGTTATTGAAGAGTCTCGTGCGCGCATGGAGTGTCGATCCCGGCTTCACGGCGCAGAGTCTCTACGAAGTCAATTTCACGTTAATCGGTGCGAACTACGGCGACGAGAAAGCCGTGGTGCGCGCGCAAACCGAGACTCTGGAGCGTCTGCGGCAGATTTCGGGCATCGAATCGGTAAGTCTAGCCAGCACACCTCCCGGAGTCGGAGGCTTCGGTGGCTTTGATCAGGCTGGATTCCAGATTCAGGATCGCCACATTCCGGCTAACCAAGTGCCGTCAGTCGATCGCTACATCGTCAGCGCCGACTATTTTCGAACGACTCGCATTCCGCTGGTCCGAGGGCGCGCGTTTACCGAGGAGGATGCAGCCGGACCCAACCCCGTCGCGATCGTCAGTGAAACAACCGCGCGCAAGATGTTCGCTGGCGAGAATCCACTCGGTAGGCACATTCAACTGGGAGGACGCCACGAAACACAACCTTGGGCGGAAATTGTCGGCGTTGTCGGCGACGTGCATCAATACGGACTCGACGCTCCGGTCACACCGCAGGCGTACGTGCTGTATACGCACACGCCGTTCACCTATGCGACGGTTGTCTTGGTCCGTAGCGGTGTGGCACCCGCCGCGCTCACTCGCGCCATCGAAGAGCAAATCTGGGCGCACGACAACAACACCCTGGTGTTCAATCCGTCTCTGATGTCGCAAGTCGTGTCGGATTCTCTCGCGCAGCGGCGCTTCACCATGTCGCTGCTGTCGGGATTCGGCGCACTCGCTCTGATTCTCGCTGCCATCGGAATCTACGGGGTACTCTCCTGCACCGTCGCGCAGCGCACCAACGAAATCGGCATTCGCCTGGCGCTGGGGGCGCGGCGTCGGGACGTCGGCTGCATGATACTGGGAGAAGCGCTGCTGATGGCCGGTGCCGCTGTGGCGATTGGTTGGCTTGTCGCGCAGATGGGTGCGCGCGCGCTGCGCAGCCTGCTATTTGAAGTGTCCCCGAACGACCCGGCCACGCTGCTCGCCGTTTCCGGCGTGCTGCTCAGTGTCGCCGCAATTTCCGCGCTGGTTCCTGGGTGGCGCGCGATGCGTGTGGATCCGATGGTGGCACTGCGCCACGAATAGTCCCGGAGCTCTCACTCCATCCGAATCCACGACACTTGTGGGCAAGAAAACCAGCCCCATTCCCATGATCAACTTGAAGTCAGTACTTTGGATTTGCGGGTAACAGCGGAAGGTGAGTGCCTAGGCGTCGGATCTTGGTGCGGGAATCTATGTTTCTATGGTTCTAAGCACTCTTATCTTTTCCGGGTACCCACTCCTCCCTGGTTCAGGAAAGGGTGGGCGTAACGTCCAGCACCACCAAAAAAACCATCGAAATACTGCCCCCGAGTGTGCGTTGGTTTTCCGCGCCGCATGCGAACGGCTACTTCAGTTCCATCACTTCGCGTTCTTTCGCGGCGGATAGCTCTTCGATCTTCTTCGTTTCGGCCTGGGTGACCTTTTCGAGCTCATCGATCGCGCGCTTGCGATCGTCCTCGCCGATCTTTTTGTCCTTCTCCAACTTCTCGATGGCCTCTTTGATGTCGCGGCGGATGTTGCGGACCGCAGTGCGGTGGTTCTCCAGGACTTTATGCAGTTGCTTGACCAAATCCTTGCGGCGCTCTTCGGTCAGCGGAGGAATCGGAACGCGAATCACTTTGCCATCGGTCGCCGGATTCAGCCCCAGATCGGAGGTCCGAATCGCCTTATCGATCAGCGCCGCGGCGCTCGGATCCCACGGCGTGACCACAATCATCATGGCGTCGGCAATGGTCAGCGAACCCATCTGATTCAGCGGCATGGGCGTGCCGTGATAATCCACCCGAATGCTGTCCAGTAGCGCCACGTTGGCGCGACCGGTGCGAATCGAGGCGAGGTCTTTGCGAAAATCTTCGACCGCTTTTTCCATGCGCGTCCTGGCCTGGGCCAGCGCGTCTTTGCTCGTGGCGATGGTGGTCATTGCTTGGTGCCTCCGCTTCCCGGTTTGGTTAGGCCGCTCCGACCATCGAACCGACGCGTGCGCCCAGCAACACCCGTTTCAGATTTCCGGGCACGCCCATATCGAACACGATGATGGGCATTTTGTTGTCCATGCACAGCGAGATGGCGGTGGAATCCATCACCGTAAGACCCTTCTGCAAAACGTCGAGGTAGGAAATTTTTTCGAAACGCTTGGCGCTCGGCACTTTTTCGGGATCGGCATCGTACACGCCGTCCACCCGCGTTGCTTTCAGGATCACTTCGGCTTTGATTTCCATGGCGCGCAAGCGCCGCCGCGGTGTCCGTGGAAAAGTACGGATTGCCGGTGCCGCCGGCGAAAATGACTACTCGTCCCTTTTCCAGATGGCGCGTGGCGCGCCGCCGGATGAAGGGCTCGGCCACCTGATGCATTTCGATGGCGCTGAGCAGGCGGGTGTGCCCGCCGGCCTTTTCCAGCGCGTCCTGCAGCGCCAGGCCGTTGATCACCGTGGCCAGCATGCCCATGTAGTCGCCGGTGGCACGGTCGATGGCCAGGTGTTTCTGGCGGGTGCCGCGGAAAATATTTCCACCGCCGACCATGATCGCCACTTGCACGCCCAGGTCCTGCACTTCTTTCACTTCTTGAGCCATCGCCGCCACCGTCTCGCGTGGATGCCGTACCCCTGCGGGCCCTGCATGGACTCGCCGGAGAGCTTCAGCACCACGCGTTCGAAAACGGGAGTGACGCCGTCGGGTTTGGCTTTGTTTGCGGCTATCGATTTCGCCATTCGGGATTCGCTCGTTAGACCTGGTTGAACAATTGACGTCGCGGGCCTTGTTACCCGGAACTCTGCTTAGCCGCGCGCACACCGCAGCCACAATCGCTGCGGCACGAATTCTAGCAGAGTTTGAAACGCTATCTCACTTAACGTTTGGGGGTAAAACGGAATTGGGAGCGGCGAAGCCGCCGGCCATCGGAAGCGGTTGGACGCGGCCGTGGAGCGAAAGGCCAGCGCGAACCACGCACCTAGTTTTCAGCAGCGGGAGCAGGCGAGGCGACGCCGTCGGATTCGCCCACCTTGAAGCGGGAGAACCGGCGCACCGCGATGTTCTCGCCCAACTTGGCGATGGCCTGGGCCACCATTTCCCCTACCGTGGTGCCTTCGTCCTTGATGAAGTGCTGTTCGTACAGGCAATTCTCTTCGTAGAACTTTTCCATCTTGCCGGTGACGATTTTTTGAATTACCGGATCGGGCTTCCCGGTGGCCCGCGCCTGCTCGCGGTAAATGTCCCGCTCGCGGTCCAGAATTTCCTGGGTGACTTCCTCACGACGCAGAAAGCGCGGATCGAGCGCGGCGATGTGCATGGCCACGTCGTGGCAAAGTTTCTGGAAATCGTCGGTACGCGCCACGAAGTCGCTCTCACAATTGATTTCCACCAGCACGCCGATCTTTCCGCCGGCGTGGATGTAGTGGCCCACGAGTCCCTCGGACGTGGCTCGCTGCGCCTTCTTCTGCGCGGCGGCCTGGCCCTTCTTGCGCAGCAGGTCGATGGCCTGCTCGGCGTCGCCCTTGGCTTCGGCCAGCGCCTCGCGGCACGCCGCAAAGCCGGCGCCGGTGCGTTCGCGCAACTCCTTCACCTGCTGAGCGGACGGCTGGAACGGTGCTGATGAATTTGTGGCCATGTACGTTTCCGGTTCCTTTTGTGAAGAATCTTCGCTCCGCTTCCGGAGCCGCACCGACGGTCTGGATATCCAGGCCCGTCCGGCTTCGCATTTTTCGCTGGTTTCATTCCGGCGCCGCAGCGAGGGAGCGGGCCGGGCTATGGGTTACTTCGAAGCTGGTTCGTCTTCCGGCACCGCGGGCGGTTCGACCGCCCCAGCCGCGGCAGCCACCGCAGCGTCCGCGCCCTCGGGCTCGACGTAGTCGCCTTCCTGCTTCTCGTACACTTCGTAGGCGCTGGTGTCGACGTAATCCACATCCTGGCTGGGCGTTTCGCCTTCCGCCAATTTCTGTTCGGCGATCTGCGACTGCTCGAAAACGTTACGGCCGGTAAGCACCGCGTCGGAAATTTTCGAAGTGAACAAGCGAATCGCCCGCAGCGCATCGTCATTTCCCGGAATCACCCAATTGACCAGATCCGGATCGCAATTGGTGTCCACGATCGCCACCACCGGAACCCCCATGCGGCGCGCCTCGCGTACCGCGATCAATTCCGCGTTGGGGTCGATCACGAAGATCGCGTCGGGAAGCTGGGTCATGTTCTCCACACCCGCAAAATTCTGCTGCAGGTGCTTCAGCTCACGCTCAAGTCGCGCCGCTTCTTTCTTCGGCAGCGCCGCCATGCGCCCGTCCTCGACCATCGCTTTCAATAGCTTGTACCGCTTGATCGACTTCTGCAGCGTTGCCCAATTGGTCAGCGTGCCGCCCAACCAGCGGTGGTTCACGTAGAACATTCCGCAGCGCTGCGCTTCTTCGGCGATTGCCCCTTGTGCCTGGCGCTTGGTGCCCAGGAACAAAATGGCTTTGCCCTGGCCCATCAGGTCGGCGACGTAGCGGGCGGCTTCGCGGAACAGCTTCAGGGTCTTCTGCAAATCGATGATGTGAATTCCATTGCGTTCGCCGAAGATATATTCCTTCATCTTCGGATTCCAGCGGCGGGTCTGGTGGCCAAAGTGAACTCCAGCCTCCAGCAGTTCCTTCATCGTTATTTCAACTCCCAAGTTTCCTCCTGTTTGAATGGATGCTTGGCCTCACCGGCGGGTAACGCCAGTCCTGCCAGGCGGGCTGCCTTTCGGCGGCAGCATCCTTTTGTGCCGGACCTTTTCCGGCCGTGAATTCCGGCCCCGCGATAAAGCGAGGCCGGTAAAAATCTAGCGCTTGCTGTACTGGAAGCGGCGGCGTGCGCCCTTCTGTCCGTACTTCTTGCGTTCCTTCATGCGCGAATCGCGGGTCAGGAAACCGTTGGTGCGCAAACCGTGGTGTAACTCGTGGTTGAACAGGACCAGGGCGCGCGAAATTCCCATGCGCACCGCTCCGGCCTGCCCGCCCACCCCGCCGCCCTTGACGGTAGCAGGTGACGTCGAGCTGCTCCAGAGTCTGGGTAAATTTCAGCGGCTCGACTGCGGTGGTGTGCCAGGCCACGTTGCGAAAATATTGCTCCACTGGCCGGCCGTTCACGGTGAACTTGCCGGAACCCGGCTTGATGTAAACGCGGGCCACGGCTTCGCGGCGGCGTCCCGTGCCGTAGTGCTTCTTAGCGGCGGCGGCTTCCAAAGCGTTCGGTGTAGTGCTCAAAATTCCTCCTGCAGATGACTTGCAAATTTGTTCACGATTTCAAAGACAGAAATCGGGACGAGATTTCTACCGCGCACCGGAAAACCGGCACCACACCTGGAGCGAGTCGTTCGGGCACTCGGAATTACAGCGCGAGCGGCTTGGGGTTCTGCCCTGCGTGACGAGCGAGACCACTTTCCCCGGCGTAAATGCGTAGCTTGCGAGCCCTCTTGGCGCGCAGCTTGTTTTTCGGCAGCATACCCAGCACCGCGTCGCGCAGCACTTCAGTGGGGCGCGTCTGCATCCGGCGGCGAATGGGAATCTCTTTCAGCCCGCCGGGGTGACCGCTGTGATGGTAATAAATCTTCTGGTCGATCTTGTTGCCGGTGAGCCGGATCTTCTCGGCGTTGATGATCACCACGTGATCGCCGCAATCGAGGTACGGCGTGAAAGCCGGTTTGTCCTTGCCCATCAGCAAACTGGCGATCCGTGTGGCGAGGCGTCCCAGCACCTGGCCATCCGCATTCAAAACGTGCCAATCCTTACCAATGGTTAGCTCTTCGACTGCCCGACCCTTAGGAACATACGTCCGCATCGTTCTGGTCACACCTTTCCGTTAGAGACAATCGCTAACTTTACAGTTCAGATGCCTCTTTGTCAACGCAAAGCCGTCTTTGGTAGTGGGTCATCAGTGTGAAGTCCAAACGCCTTAGCGGTTTCAGGATGCCAGCCGTATGCTTCAAGTCTGTGGAAAATTCAAACTGATGACCCACTACCCCGTCTTTAGTCTTCGGGTCGCCACGTCCGGTTTGCAGGTCGCGGTGATCTGAAGCGTGCAACGTTTAGCTTTTCGCCTGGACCCGATGCGAGAATATAGGCGAGAGGGGTGAAAATTGGGATGGGCGCTGGAATGAGCGCGCACCACAGTTGGGGCTTGGCGGTGAGAAACGCGGCGGCAGCGTCGATCGCGCCCACTAAACCGATCAGAATTGCCATTCTTCGAGCACTCGAACAAAGTGGGAGCATCTGCATGGAGCTTTCTCCTCGCAACGCTCGAATCATATATTATTTTAAGGCGATTGCAGGCCGCAACTGGCGTGGTTGCCAATAGGCCGCTCGATGATTTGTCCTCATCCGCAGGTCTAGTTAATCTGCTGCAAAACTACAAAACAGATCCGCTAGTAACGACACGTAGCTCTTCTCGTAATCTATAGCTGTTTTCGAAGATATTCGAAGATCAAATAGCCGAGTAGTCCCGAAACGACGGCAATCACGATATTGGTGGCCGTGAAAATATCTTGGATCGCGAAAGCCAAGCTCTTGCCGTGGCCATTCGCATGGGTGAACTCCCCCATCAAGAGGTTGGAATAGAATAGGAAGACGATGGAGCCGATCTCGACCATCGCTCTCCATATCCTTTTCAACTTTCCATTCGGACTAGGTTCGCCGGTCACGCGCTAACTATAGCACCCAATACGAGTCTAAATTCGGGCCTGGCCCAGCACCGGGCACGCCGGCGGATCGAACGAGTGAGATCACACGTCTGGATCAATCATTGTCTGGGCTTGCCAGCGTCCTTGCTCCCTCGGCGATATCGGCTCATTGTATCGGGGGGGATTCCCACGGCCCGTCGCCGGCCGTCCAAATCGCCCAGTCCCGAACGTCATCATAGTGGCGGCGCACGGTGCCCGCCGGCAACTCATACTTAACGGAGGATCCAAATGAAATACCTTTTGATGGCCTATGTGAACGAGGGCGGCTTTGCCTCGATGACCAAGGAGCAGCAAGAACAAGGCGCGGCGGCGTATATGGCGTATGGCGAGGCACTGGCGAAAGCCGGCGTCGCCGTTGGCAGCAATCGCCTCCAGCCGAGTACCGCAGCCACCACCGTGCGCGTCGCCAACGGCAAGTCGCAAGTACTGGATGGTCCGTATGCGGACTCGAAAGAACAGCTCGGCGGCTACTTCATGATCGACGTCCCCGATCTCGATACCGCGATCTCGTGGGCCGCGCGCTGCCCGGCGGCAGGTCACGGTGTCGTTGAGGTGCGTCCGCTCTGGAACATGTAGCCGGGCCCCATGGCCGAGCGTGAACTCATGGACCTCCACCAGGGCTCCCAAGGCGACGAGCAAGCGCGGCGCACCGCCGACACGGTCGCGCGCCGCAGCTACGGAAAGCTCGTCGCCTTTCTCGCGGCACGCACCCGGGACCTAGCCGCCGCCGAGGACGCGCTGTCGGAGGCGTTCGCATCGGCGCTGGCAGATTGGCCGCTGAAAGGCTGCCCGTCCAACCCGGAGGCGTGGCTGATGACCGTCGCCCGGCGAAAGCTGATTGATGCCTCGCGTCGACGCTCGACCGGCGCGGCCGCCACCGGAGAGTTGCAACTCCTTGCGGAGGGTTTGGAGGCAGCGACAGCCGAGGCGGAAATCCCAGACCGTCGCCTCGCGATCATGTTTGCCTGCGCGCACCCCGCGATCGACCCAGGCACCCGCGCGCCATTGATTCTGCAGGTGGTGCTAGGGCTGGATGCAAGCACCATCGCATCAGCCTTCCTGATGTCTCCGGCGGCCATGGGCAAGCGACTCGTCCGTGCCAAGGACAAGATCCGCCAAGCCGGCATTCCGTTCAGGATCCCCGAGCACGAGGAGCTTTCCGGCCGGCTGGACACCGTGCTGGACACTATCTATGCCGCCTATGCGGAAGGTTGGACCGATCCTGGCAGCAGCGATGTTGTACGCCGCGATCTCACCGAGGAAGCCGTATTTCTCGCCAGGCTGGTTACCGAACTCCTGCCCGACGAGCCCGAGGCGCTGGGCCTGCTTGCACTGATGCTCCACGCGGAAGCCAGGCGTGGTGCCCGGCGCCATGCCAACGGTGACTACGTGCCACTCGCCGAGCAAGATCCGGCGCTGTGGGATGCGCAAATGATCGATGAAGCCGAGGCGCTCCTCCGGCGTGGCAGCGCTCTGAGGGTGATTGGCCGCTATCAGCTCGAGGGCGCGTTGCAATCGGCACACGTTCATCGCTGCCGCACGGGCGAACCGAACTGGGCCGAAGTGGTGCAACTCTACGACGCCCTATTCGCGCTGGTTGGCTCACCGGTGGTGGCCATCAATCGCGCCCTGGCAATCGGTGAATTGCATGGTCCCAGCGCCGCTCTCGACGCCATGCCAGCGGTATCCGCCGACGTGCGCCTCGCCGAATATCAGCCTTACTGGGCCGCGCGCGCAGAGCTGTTGGCCAAGTCAGGTGCACATCGAGCCGCCCGCGAAGCCTACGAAATCGCAATCGGCCTGGAGCGCGACGAATCGGTACGCCGCTTCCTGCAGCAGCGTCAGTCGGCGCTCGCGCCTTGATCCCGATTCCAAGATTCCCGTTGAGTTTCGCCGCGTTTTCGCTATTCTTGCCCCGAAATACAGTCTGGGCCACTGGGGAATCGGAAGCGTGGATTGGGTCAGGAAAGTTCGGGCGGCTGATGTGCCAATCGAGGATGCACGCGTCCCACGATCGGATAGTCTGGCCCGCCCGGCCGCCCGTTATCTTACAGTAAGCATTAAAAATGAATCTCTTAATCGGCACCCGGCTCGGAAGCTGCTCTCTATACAGGGGCGTCCGTGATCCGCTGTAACACCCATCGCCAGGAGATAGAACGACGATGCTCACACCAGAATTGCTCGTCCGCGATCTGAAAGTTGCGGTGCGCTCGCTGGCCCGCACCAAAGGGCTGGCGATTACCGTGGTGCTCACCCTGGCTCTGGGTATCGGAGCGAATGCCGCCATCTTCAGCGTGGTGCGAGGCGTGCTTTTGCGGCCACTCGTCAACCGCGACGAGAACAGGCTGATTTATATCCGCCAGAGCGCGCCCGGCCTGGGCATCGAAAATACGGCCTTCTCCGTACCTGAAATCCAAGATCTACAGTCGCGCATAAAGACCCTGACCGAATTCGGCGATTTCTCCACGATCGGCTTCTCGATGGTCGGCCTAGGCGAGCCACGCGAAGTCCGTGCCGGGGTCGTCGACGGTTCGTATTTCGAAGTGATGGGTCTGCACCCGGTGCTCGGCCGATTGCTCGGCGCGCATGACGATGGTCCAAACGCGGCCGGTGCGGCAGTCCTTACGTATCGCTTCTGGACTACGGTGATGAAGCGCGATCCATCGGTTATCGGCAAAACCGTCCGCCTTGATACGCGCATGGCCACCATCGTCGGGGTGCTCGAACCGTCGGTGCCCTATCCCGCGGAAACAGAAATAATCGCCAATGTAGTGACCAGCCCTCACCATCTCTCGGCAACCATGGTGCAAGGCAGGGTCCATCGCATGACCGAACTCTTCGGGCGCCTTGCCCCCGGCGCAACGATTGAGCAGGCGCGCGCCGAGCTAAACGCGGTGCACGGCGCGATGGTGAAAGCGCATCCCGAAGCCTATTCGCCGCGCGCGGATTTCCATATCAGCGCTGTCCGGCTGCGCGACCAAATCACCTCCCGGGCGAGAACCGTTCTGCTGGTACTGCTCGCGGCTTCCGTGCTGGTCTTCGTAATCGCCTGCTCCAACGCCGCGAACTTGATTCTCGCGCGCACCGTTCGGCGCGAAGGCGAGCTGGCAATTCGGGCGGCGCTCGGCGCAAGCGCTGGCTCGCTGCGACGCGTCTTACTCGCCGATAGCCTCTTGCTTTGTGGCGCTGGCGCGGCTCTTGGAGTGTTGTGTGCCCGGCCGATGGTGGCGATCCTGGCGCGATACGCCTCGCGGTTTTCCGTCCGCGCCCTCGATCTCACCGTCGATTCCAGCCTGCTCTGGGTTGGCGCGCTCCTCGCGGTCCTCGCCGCGGTGCTCCTGGCCTTTGTCCCCCGCCTCCCCTCGGCAGAGACTTCGAATGGACTGAGCGTGGCCAGCAGCGGGGTGCGGATCACCGGCAGTACCGGCCGCCGCCTGCGCGTCTTCGCAGTGACTCAGATCGCTGCCTGTTTCATGCTGCTGGCAGGCGCGGGCATGCTGCTCAAGACGCTTCTCGCTCTGCAAGACGTCCACACCGGCTTCGACATGCACAACGTCCTCGCGTTAAACGTGCCGGTGGTTGAATACGGCCGCACCCCCGATCAGATCCAAGGTTTCTACAAAGAGGCGATGCGGCAAATCGCAGCGCTTCCGGGCGTGGATCGCGTCGCCGTCGGCACCGTCGTCCCGTGGCGCGATGCGGGCGCCTTCGGTCCGGGCTTCCAGTTCTCCGCGGACGGCCACGTAAGTGCCGCGGGCGAAGAGGATCCCCGCGCGCAGTTCCGTACAGTATCACCAGGATTTTTCGCCGCGCTCGGCGTCCCGATAATCGCCGGACGTGATTTCAACGATGACGATCGGAAAAATACGCGAGCGAGTCGTCATCGTGAGCCAAAGCGTGGCCCAGCGGATGTTCCCGAGCGGGGATGCCGTCAACCATCACTTCATGTGGACCGATCCGGTGATGAAATTCATCGACGTCAGCCCCGAGCCCCGGCGCATCGTCGGCGTGGTGGCGGATTTAGACGATGAGAACGTAGTGCCGGGCGCAGCGATGAATATCTATCACCCCTTCGACCAAGAGATCGGAGGAGGCCGCTTGTTCGTTCACACCCACTCGAATCCCTACGGGTTGGTGACGCCGATCACCCGCATCATTCGCGATCTAGCCGCGGACCAGCCGGTCGAGCATGCCGCCACGTTGGAAGACGTCCGCGCGGAAGTGCTTACTCCGGATCGCCTGAACGCGCTGGTATTCGGTGGGTTCGCGGCAGTGGCGCTGGCGATTGCGGTGATCGGGGTTGCCGGCGTGCTGGTGTTTTCGGTGAGCGGGCGCACTCGCGAGTTCGGCATCCGTCTGGCTCTCGGCGCCCAACCGCGGAATCTGCTCACCCACGTTATTGCCGAAGGCGCAGTGATGGCCGTTATTGGCATCTTCGCCGGCGCGGTGTTCGGGTACGCGCTGGCGCGTGTCGCGGCCAGCTACGTAGTGGATATGCGCATGCCCAGTGTCGTGCCGGTGGTCGTCTCCGCGACCGTGCTGCTGGGCGCCGCGGTGATCGCGTCGGTTCTGCCGGCGGCGCGCGCCGCTCGCATCGACGTCACCCAGGCCCTGCGATCCGAATAGCCTCGCGGTCGCCGACACACTGACATGACCGCCCTTCGCGTAATATACTGCTGGGGATGAATCCTGAGTTCGAGACTGCTCTTCGTTCTAGCCGAACGTCCCCGAAGACCAACGGCTCTCTCGCTCGATGTCCCGCTGCCGGTTGTTGTCCTTCAACAACCGGACCTGGCTAGGTCGCAACGGTTTGCTCATACCGCACGACTGGCCAGCCGCCCCCTCGAGCGGCTTTTGTTGTCAAACGAGAGACCGAAGAGAGGCTGCATGACCCAGGAGCTCCCCGATCGCCCCGATCCGCTAAGTAAGCCGATCGCCATTTACTACGAGCATCCCGACTGGTTCCGCCCGCTATTTGCGCAACTGGATGGGCGTGGCGCCCATTGGACCAAGATCGACGCGCGCAACCACACCTACAATCCCAGCGCCGCAGACGTTCCCTACTCGCTGGTCTTCAATCGCATGAGTCCTTCCGCCTGGAAGCGCGATCTCGCCGACGGCATCTTCTACACCTTGGGCTACCTCGCCCACCTCGAAGCCAAAGGCGTCCGGGTCATCAACGGTTTCAAAGGCTTCACCCACGAAACCTCCAAAGCGCTGCAACTGAATTTGCTCGAGCGCCTGGGTTTGAGTTATCCCAAGGCCGTGGTCATTCATCGCCCATCACAAGCCGCGCTCGCGGCAAAAGAAATTGGCTTCCCGCTGGTCGTGAAACCCAATATTGGCGGCAGCGGCGCCGGCATCGTACGCTTCTCGAATTCTGACGAACTGGACCGCGCCATCGCGGACAACAATCTCTTTTTCGGAATCGATTCCACCGCGCTGGTCCAGGAGTATTTTACCGCGCGCGACGCCATCATCACCCGCGTGGAAGTGCTCGGCGGCAAATACCTCTATGCCATTCGTATTCACATCACCGGTGAGACATTCGATCTGTGCCCCGCGGACATCTGCAAGAGCGCCCGGGGCGAAGAACTGGTCCGTTCGGCATGCTCGGTGGACGCGCCCAAAACCGGCCTGAGCGTGGAAGCGTACGACGCGCCTCCGCAAGTAAGAAACGACGTCGAGCGAATCATGCAGACCGCGGGAATCGACATCGGTGGCGTCGAATACGTGATCGACGATCGCGATGGCCGGCTCCTCTACTACGACATCAACGCGCTATCCAATTTCGTCGCCGAGCCGGAGCGCGTGATTGGTTTCAACCCCTACGCTCGAACCGCCGACTACCTGATCCGCGAAGCGCGACAAAACGAATCGGTCACCGCGGCGCACTTGTCCCGCGCCGGTGGCCCCCGATGAGATACGGCTATTGGCTCCCGGTATTCGGCGGATGGCTCCGCAACGTCGACGACGAAAGCATGCAAGCCACCTGGGCTTACGTAAAACACCTGGCCCAGCGCAGCGAAGCGATTGGCTTTGACCTTACCCTCATCGCCGAACTAAATCTGAACGACATTAAAGGCGTCGAAGCCCCTTCCCTGGACGCTTGGTCGACCGCCGCGGCACTCGCTGCGGTCACCGAAAAACTGGAGCTGATGGTCGCGGTGCGACCCACTTTCCATCTCCCGGCCCTGCTCGCCAAACAAGCGGCCAACATCGACCACATCAGCGGGGGCCGACTCTCCTTAAACGTGGTCTCCTCGTGGTGGGCGGACGAAGCCCGCAAGTACGGTGTCTCCTTCGAGCAGCATGACGATCGTTACGCGCGGACCAGCGAGTGGCTCGATGTAGTCGACGGCGTGTGGTCCAGCGATCACTTCTCTTATTCTGGCAAGTATTACCGCGTCGAGGACAATGTCCTGCAACCTAAGCCGCTCTCCCGTCCGCGTCCGGTCATCTATGCCGGGGGCGAATCGCCCGCCGCGAAGAACCTGATCGCCGAAAAGGCGGATGCCTATCTGACCCACGGTGATCCACCCGCAAAAGTGGGCGAAAGAGTGCGGGACATGCAGGAACGCCGAAAAGAATTTAAAGCCGAGCCGCTGAAATTTGGCGTCGCAGGCTACGCCATCGTTCGCGAAACCGAAAGAGAAGCGCAAGACGAGTTGGGTCGGATCACCGATGTCCGGCAATCCAAGGCGGGCTATGCGAACTATCAACAGTGGATCGCAGGAACGCAGCTCGAGCAGCGCGTCTCGCTGGAAGACTATTCCGTATCCAACCGAGGTTTGCGCTCCGGTCTGGTTGGGACGCGGGAGCAAGTGCAGGAAACCGTCGCCGCCTTCGAAGCCGCGGGCGTGGATTTGCTGCTCCTCCAGTTCAGCCCGCAGCTAGAAGAAATGGAATCATTTTCCAAAGCGATTATTCCGCAAGCGGGCAACACCGCAGCCGGAGTCGCTTGCTAATTGGGCCGCGCCAACTCCGCTTCACATCGCAGCACGTGGCACAGCCAACTGGCTGTGTGCCGTTGTCCTCAAGCGACTGGTCCGACGATGATGCGATCAAGTGGCAGACACACCCGTACGCGAAGTGGGAACATCGAAGAATGAGGCGGATCCGCAGGCGGCCCGATGCGCCGCCTGCTCACCGTGACATCGCGAACAACTACGAGCTTGCCGAGGAAGTGCTGCGAGTGACCGTGCGGTACGACGCGGCCTTGCTGCTGTCTTCGCCGGCGTCCCCGGACTTGTCGATTTCGATCGAGCCCTTAAAGTACGCGCCGTCCTCAATCATAATGCGCGCGGTGGTCAAATCCCCTACCACCGAGCCATCCTTCTTGATTTCAATCCGGTCGCGCGCTCGCAAATTCCCCTTCACGTTGCCGTACACCACCACTTCGCGAGCGATCACATCCGCGGTGACCTTCGCGCTGGCGCCGACCACGAGCTTGCGGTCTTCCAAGTGGACCAGCCCCTCGACGCTGCCGTCGAGATGCAGATCTTCGTTGCCCGTGATTTCGCCCTTAAAATGCAAACTGGGACCGAGCCGCGCGGTGGCGCGGTCAGTGCCCGACGTCGATGGATAACCTGCTGGTTCAATTGGACTCATGGTCTTAACCTCCACGGGCGCCGGTGAACTGCTCGCCACGGTTGTTGTTGGTTGTTGGTATGGTTGAGGTACTTCCGGACTCGCCCCCGGCTTCGGCGGCAATCCCGGCTTCTTGTCTCCCCACATGACTCCCCCTTGGCCTCAAAACGAGAGAAAGACAGTAGTCGCGTACTAGGACCAGAAATATAATCTAAGCTCGCGGAGGCTATCATGGCAAAGGCAAATTGGCAAAAGGTGTCTGGGGCGCCAATGTCGTCTGCGATAAAAAAGGCAGGCCAAGCCTACTGCCAGCCCCCCAATTAACCGATGGCCAAGGGGTTCAGCCGGGAGGGGGCAGGGAGACCCCGACGGTTGCACGGGTGTTTTTGAATTTACCAGTTGACGGTGCCCAACTCGTCGGTTTTAGGTGTGGGGGTGTTGATCTTCGGTTCTACGGTTTATCTTTCCGCGGTTTTCACTTCCGGTTCTACGACTTTACGATTCGACGGTTTTATCCTTTCGGTGTGCCCCACTCCGGATTGTGGGAACGGTGGGGGTATCAACCTGGCTCTATCGCGATGATCCGCAGGGCCAGTGCGATTTGTTAGTACTTCCGCAGTACACCAACGACTTTCCCCTGCACTTTCACTTCTTCACCCGGAAAGATCATCGGCGCCATCTGCGAATTCGCGGGCTGCAGCCGAATCTTCCCCCCAGGCTCACGGTGAAAGCGCTTCACGGTAGCTTCGTCCCCTCCCACCAGGGCCACCACGATCTCGCCGTTGTTCGCCACCTGCGATTGCTCGACCACGATGAAATCGCCGTCGAGGATATGGTCATCGCGCATCGAATCGCCGCGCACCTTCAAAACAAAGGTATTCGGTCCGCGAGAAAAATCGGCCATGGAAATCGATTCGCGCTCTTCAACGGCTTCCAACGGACGTCCTGCAGCAATCCGCCCCATCAAGGGCAGGCTGGTGGAATGCCGTTCGATTACTTGCTCGCGAATCGGTTTGGGAAGCTGGGTAATCTCGATCGAGCGGCTTTGATTGTAGCCGCGGCGAACGAAGCCTTTCCGTTCCAGTGTGGACAAATGCTTATGTACCGTCGCCAGCGAGCTAAGTTTCATCGCCCCGGCAATTTCCAGGTAACTAGGCGAGTAGCCATTCTTGTTCTGGAATCCGACCAGGTAGTCGAGCACTTCTTTCTGTCGCTTAGTCAGGGCCATCGGCGCAGCTCCCAAGGCAACCACTAACCGCCAGTTGCCCAAAGCCTTTCGTTACCGGCCCATAATAGGCGAACCAAAAGCGAACGTCAATACTAGACTATGGGCGATATGGGCGAAAGATGCGAATGAAGGTGTGGAGACATCTTTGGGGTCCTCCCAAGATATGACGGAAGTTCCACAGTCTGGTTAGATGCCGGTTCAATACTCTTTCGGCCCAACGGGGATAAGTAGCTGTTTTCTAAAGACTTGCTAGGTCCGTGGTGGTTTGAATTCGGGCTGCGATCGCGGTCCGCTGCTCGGGTGTTGGGTATCTGCTCATCAATCGACCCCATGGTTTCTGTCACTGTAGTCACATCGGTCGCAGAATCTGAAATCCCCCGCTACCCCCAAATCGCCGTGATACCTATCATAATGGCCAAAGCCGCGATCATCACTCCGAGCGCCTTTAAGATGATTACAATCGCTTTCTCAAAGTTCATGATCACGCACGGCCATAGGCTTTCCCGAGTTTGCGCCGACGATCTATCGAGTGAAAATCCGGGAAAGTCCGTTTATCGGCGCCTATCGTGCCGGATCGCAAAAGAACGGTCTCAGCCAACTCGGAATGTGATTTAACCGCCGTCATTGCTGTCGCTTCGCCGCAATTCTCAGGCGGGCGAGCTGGCGCGTTTGCTGTGTCATAACCGGCATTTGGTATTTTCGATTTTCAGTACTCGGATTCCTTCCGCTATGCTAGGCTTTTTGGTGGTCCAGCCGCGTTCGCTCCGCTGTGCACACGGCCTATGAAACAACGTGTGTTCGAGTCTGCTCATTCCGTCCGCTGGGCCACCCGGTAGCAAGCGCAATACATCTAACTGGACGTTAGTCCAACGAACTAGGGGTCAGCCCGAAACATGGCAACGATACTGGAACTTCCCAATCGCAAGCGTGAAGTAATCGACCGCGCTGTCATCCGCTTCTGCGGGGACTCCGGCGACGGCATGCAGATCACCGGCAGTCAGTTCACCAACACTGCGGCGATGTTTGGCAACGATCTTTCCACCTTTCCGGACTTCCCCGCCGAAATTCGCGCCCCGGCCGGCACCCTTCCCGGCGTCAGCGGCTTCCAGGTGCAATTCTCGTCGTCCGACGTGTATACCCCGGGCGACGCGGTCGATGCGCTGATTGCCATGAATCCCGCGGCGCTGAAGATGAATATCGCCGATCTAAAGGCCAACGGAATCCTGATCGTTAACGCTGAAAGTTTCAAAGAAACCGACCTGCGCAAAGCGCAGAGCACCACCAACCCTCTGGAAGATCACACGCTCGATGGCTACCGCCTGTTCGCGGTCGACTTGGAGCGCCTCACCCGGGCGGCACTCGCCTCCCTGGGTCTGGACGCCAAGAGCATGGACCGCTGCAAGAATTTCTTCGCCCTGGGAATGTGCTATTGGCTCTACAACCGGCCGCTGGACACCACCAACCGCTGGCTGCAGGACAAGTTCAAGAACAAACCGCTGCTGATCGAAGCCAATCGCCTGGCCATGATGGCCGGTTACAGTTATTGCGAAGCGACCGAAGCCTTCCAAATCAGCTATGAAATTCCGCCGGCTAAACTGACTCCTGGCCTCTATCGCAATATCAGCGGGAACACCGCGCTGGCGTTGGGCTTCGTCGCCGCTTCGCAACAGGCGGGTATTCCCCTGTTCCTCGGCTCGTATCCCATCACCCCCGCTTCCGACATCCTGCACGAGTTATCGATGTACAAGGACTTCGGGGTAATCACCTTTCAAGCGGAAGACGAAATCGCGGCGATCACTTCGGCGATCGGCGCGGCCTACGCCGGCTGCATCGGACTCACCACCACTTCCGGACCGGGAATGGCGCTGAAGACCGAAGCGCTGGGCCTGGCGGTGATGACCGAGATGCCGCTGGTGATTTGCGACATTCAGCGTGGCGGGCCTTCCACCGGGCTGCCCACCAAGACCGAGCAAGCCGACTTGCTGCAAGCGCTCTTCGGCCGCAACTCCGAAGCGCCGATTCCGGTGCTTGCGCCGTCCACCCCCGGAGATTGTTTCTGGGTGGCGCTCGAAGCCACGCGCATCGCCATTAAGCACATGGTTCCGGTAATCATTCTCTCCGACGGCTATCTGGCCAACGGCGCTGAACCATGGCGCATTCCGGAAGTGGTCGATCTGCCGGAGATTCCGGTGCATTTCGAAACCAATCCGGAAGGATTCCAGCCCTACAAACGAAATCCGGAAACGCTGGGACGTCCCTGGGCGATTCCCGGCACGCCTGGCCTCGAACATCGCATCGGCGGAATCGAAAAGCAGGAAGGAACCGGCAACGTCAACTACGAGCCGCTGAACCACGAGAACATGGTGCGCATGCGCGCCGCAAAAGTGGAACGGGTGGCCGACGATATTCCACCGGCCATTCCGGTAGGTGATCAGGAAGGTGATCTGCTCATCATTGCTTGGGGATCGACCTACGGTCCGATCACCGCCGCGTTGAAGACCCAGCGTGCCGCCGGGCACCGCATCGGCCATGTACATTTGCGCCACTTGAACCCCCTGCCCAAAAATATCGGCGAGGTGATGGCGCGCTTCAAGACCGTTCTGGTCCCGGAAATGAATATGGGACAGCTTTCGATGATTCTGCGCGCGAAGTATTTGGTGGACATCCAAGGCTACAACAAGATTCAAGGCCGGCCGTTCAAGCAATCCGAAATCGAAGAGAAGATTCAGGAATTGGTGGGCTGATGCCTGCCACGACCCTAGGAGAACGGGAATGACCACTGCCGAGTTGCCGATCTACACTAAAAAGGATTTTCAGACCGACCAAGAAATCCGTTGGTGCCCGGGCTGCGGCGACTATGCCATCCTTTCCGCGGTGCAGATGGTTTTCGCCGAGCTGGGCATCCGGCGCGAAAACATCGTGATGATCTCCGGAATCGGATGCTCTAGCCGCTTTCCGTATTACGTGAATGCCTTCGGCTTCCACACCATTCACGGGCGAGCGCCCGCAGTGGCTACCGGAGTGAAGATTGCGCGGCCCGATCTTGACGTATGGGTGGCCACCGGTGACGGCGATTCCCTTTCCATCGGCGGCAACCACACCATTCACATGCTGCGCCGCAACGTGGGCATCAAGGTGCTCATGTTCAACAACAAGATCTATGGATTGACCAAAGGGCAATACTCGCCAACCTCCGAAATCGGCAAGAAAACCAAATCCACCCCGTTCGGCACCACCGACCGCCCATTCAATCCTATTTCCCTGGCCATCGGCTCGGAAGCCACGTTCGTAGCCCGCTCCGTAGACGTCTTCCAGGGGCATCTGAAAGACACTTTGAAGAAAGCCGCGGCGCACAAAGGCTCCGCTTACATCGAAATCCTGCAGAACTGCAACATCTTCAACGACGGCGCTTGGACCGATGTCACTGAGAAAGAAGCACGCAGCGAGCACGTGGTGCAGCTCGAGCATGGCAAGCCTTTGATCTTCGGCAAGAATCGCGACAAGGGAATACGCCTGACCGGTCTGGACTTGGAAGTGGTAACTCTCGGAAACGGAATCACCGAAGCGGACCTGCTGGTGCATGACGAACATCATCCGCGCCCGGCGTACGCTTTCCTGCTTGCGCACATGGAACAGCGCCCCGGATTCCCGACTCCCATCGGCGTGCTTCGCGCGTGGGGAGACGTTCCCCGCTACGAGGATGTAATCAACGCGCAGATTCAGGACGTAATCGCCAAGAAGGGCAAGGGCGACCTGGCCAAACTGCTGCGCACCGGCGACACCTGGGAAGTCCGCGCGTAATCAACTGGGCCGCTCGAGGCGATTCACTCCGCGCTCGTTTGAGCTAGGGTCGAGCACAAATGCGGCGGTTATCGCGCTGGCGATCGATAGTCCTGCGGCCACTGATAGAATCGTCCGGTATCCCGACAAAAAAGCCTCCGCGACCGCTTCCTTCACTTGCGCGTCATCGGTTTCGATCGCCGCGAGTCTCGGGCGTTCTTCGTTGACGTGCTGCAGTTCCGCCAGCGGGAGCGAAAGCCTTCGAAGACCCCTGTCGAGAGAATGGTTGAAAACTCCGTAGAGTATTAGTCCAAAAACGGCAACCGCAAGCAATCCCGCGGTTCGAGACAGCGCATTATTGATTCCAGAGGCGACCCCGGCCTCATCCTCACTCATCGCGCTCATCACCACCGTGGTCAACGGAGCCACGGTCACCGCCAGGCCCAAGCCGAGGGCTACCACTCCCGGGAATATCGTTTTCCAATATTCGGCCGCTGTCCCGGGCAAAAGCAGCAGAATAAAGCCTGCCGCAGCGATCAATGGCCCAAGGGTCAGTGGCAGTCGAGCTCCATAGCGCGCGATCAAACCGCCCGACCAGCGGGACAGCAAAAATATTATTAGAATCAACGGGACCAGAGCGCCCCCCGCTTCCGTGGCTGAGTAATGCTGTACTTGAATCAGATTCAACGGAAAGAAAAATAGAAATCCGCCAAGAGCCGCGTATAGAAAAAAGGTCAGTAAATTGGCGCCGCTAAAGTTTCGCGAGCGAAACAGGGCTAAAGGAATCATCGGCGACGACGACCGAGCTTCCACGACCAAAAACGCCACCATCGCGCAGATGCCGATCGCCCCAGCCGCCGCGGCATCTGGGCCCTGCCGTGGAGCTTCAATGAGTGCGAATGTCAGCGCTCCCAATCCGATCGTCGCCAGCAAAGCGCCGGGCCAATCGAGCCTCCGGCCGATTTGCGGATCGCGGCTCTCGGGAACCTGCCACTGGGCGATGAATACAACGATCGCCGCCACCGGCAAGTTGATGAAAAACACGTAACGCCACGAGGCGTGTTCGACCAGCCAGCCGCCCAGCACCGGACCAATCGTCGCGGTGATCGCCGTAACTCCCGACCAGGTTCCGATGGCCCGGCCCCGCTCATCGACCGGGAACGAAGCGCTGATCAGCGCCAGGCTGCCGGGCACCAGCAAGGCCGCACCCACGCCTTGAGCACCGCGCGCCAGCACCAACCATCCGATCGACGGCGCAAGTCCGCACCCGGCAGACGCCGCGGCGAACAAAACGACGCCGGTGACGAAAATTCTCCGCCTTCCATACAAATCTCCCAGCGATCCGCCGGCGATTAGCAATGCCGCCAACAGAAGCGCGTATGCTTCCACCACCCATTGCACGTCGCTGACCGTTGCATGCATTGCCGTCTGCAGCGCTGGAAGCGCGACGTTCACCGCCGTTCCATCGATGAAGGCAAGGCTCGAGCCCAGAATCGTAGCCGTCAAAATCCACACGCCACGTTTCGACCGTGGCGCATGGCGTGCACTCGCCAAGCTCATGACCTGTTCATCTCGTCGCGGTGTTTCGGGTTGCGAATTTGACTCTCGCCGTTGACCCTTCATTCTTTAAGTTGCCGGTCACCCGATGGTACATCGAATCCCTCATCCGCTTAGTTTTGTGTGTCAATGAATCGCTCCTATAAAAGACTTTCGATCATCTATCATCGTTGCTGGTAAGGGTTCTGCGCGTTGAGCTGCGCGGGAGAGTCAGGGGCCTGAATGGATCGCCGAAATTTCATTACCCAGAGTGGCCGTCTGCTCGCCCTTGCTGGCGCGGTTCCTTCTGCGACTGCACCTTCCGCGCTTTCTGGACTTAAGGAGCAGACCAACGTGCCGCTCACTTCCATTCACCGCATCGAAGCCGATGGCTTGACCGTGTTCCCAGGAGGTCGCGGTCGCGATGCGCCAGCTTCTCGCCAAAAGCGCCGGCTGAGCCCGGCGCTGACCAACCCGCAAACTTTTTTGACTTCGATCCGGCAAGCCCATAACATACACCGATCGGAAATTTGAACTCCCATGATTGAACAGAACATCTCGCACTACCGGATCGTCGAAAAATTGGGCGGCGGTGGTATGGGAGTGGTCTACAAAGCCGAGGACACTCAACTCGGGCGCTTCGTCGCACTGAAGTTTCTGCCCGAGGATCTCGCCCAGGATTCCCAGGCCCTCGAACGTTTTCGCCGCGAAGCCCGCGCCGCCTCGGCCCTGAACCATCCCAACATCTGCACGATTTACGAGATCGGCAAGCACGAAACCAAATCCTTCATCGCCATGGAGTTTTTGGACGGCTCAACCCTGAAGCATCGAGTCTCTGGGCGTCCGCTCGAAACCGGTTTGTGCTTGAGTCTGGCGATGGAGATTGCTGACGCGCTCGACGCGGCGCACTCGAAAGGCATCGTTCACCGCGACATCAAGCCGGCCAACATATTCGTCACCGCGCGCAACCACGCCAAGGTTCTCGATTTTGGCCTGGCCAAAGTGATAACCGAACACGGCAAAGACAACGAAGCGGCGGAAGCCACTGCCGGCCCAACCGCCGGAGTCAGGCCCGAGCAACTCACTTCGCCGGGCTCGGCCTTGGGCACCGTGGCATACATGAGCCCGGAACAAGCGCTGGGTGAAGAACTGGATGCGCGGACCGATCTTTTCTCCTTCGGAGTGGTGCTTTATGAAATGTGTACCGGCCACCTGGCATTTGAGGGACCCACGTCGGCGGCCATTTTCAACGCGATCCTCAATAAAGTGCCCACCCCACCGGTGCGGCTGAATCCCGAACTCCCGCCGGAAATCGAACGGATCATAAACAAGGCTCTGGAAAAGGATCGGGATCTGCGTTATCAGAGCGCCGCCGATTTGCGCGCGGATCTGAAACGCTTGCACCGCGACCACCATCCCTCCTCGAAGCACTTCGTCGAAGCACCGGAATCCGGAGGGGCAGTCACCGTAGCGCCAGCGCCGGCTGACGTCGAAAGCGCCGAGCCGCCTGCCGCCTCGCCGCGCATCCGCAGCCAGCGCTTGCGACGGATCGGCGCCGCTGCCTTGCTCGCGCTGCTGGTGTTTACTTTTGCCGGTTTCCAATTCGGCGAGCGCGCCGCCACCCGGCCCGTGCCCACGTTCCGCGAACTCACCTTCCGCCGCGGTGCCCTGGTGACCGCCCGCTTTGCCCCAGACCCGCGCTCAGCGATTTACAGCGCGAATTGGGAGGGCGATCCGCAGGCAGTCTTCATCAGTTCGCCGAATTCAACCGAATCCCGTGATCTCGGGCTGGTGCAGACAGAAGTGCTGGCGGTTTCATCGGCCGGGCAAATGGCTGTCTTGCGTAACTTTCGCACCAGCGACAATGTCTTCACCCATGTCGGGACACTGGCTCAGCTTTCGATCGGCGCGGACGCCCCACGCGATCTGCTGGACAGCGTGGAGGAGGCGGATTGGATTCCGGACGCCAGCTCGCTCGCAGTGGTCCACGAAGTCGGCGGCAAGAGCCGCGTGGAGTTCCCCATCGGCAAAGTGCTTTACGAAACCGCGGGCTGGATCAGCAACCTCCGCTTCTCTCCAAAAGGCGATCGCCTGGCGTTCATCGACCATCCACTTCTGCGCGACGACGGCGGAGCGATAAGCGTGGTCGATCTCGCCGGTAAGAAGTCTGATCTCACCGAGCGCTGGGCCAGTGCCTATGGTCTGGCCTGGACGCCCTCCGCGGACGAAATCTGGTTCACCGCTACCGCTACCGGTTTCAGCCGTTCGCTCCGCGGCGTCAGTTTGTCGGGCAAGCTCCGCGAATTACTCAGTGCCCCTGGGACCCTCACCTTGCATGATGTTGGCGCTGGCGGCCGGGCCCTGATTTCACGTGACGCCATGCGCGCCGGCGTGATCGGGCTGGTGGCAACGGAAACCAAAGAACGCGACCTGAGTTGGCAAGATTGGACAACCCCTTCCGACATCACCGAGGATGGAAGGCACATGCTATTTACCGAGGCAGGTGAGGCAGGTGGCGGCGAGTATGCGGTGTTCATGCGCGATACCAATGGCGGATCCGCCGTCCGCTTGGGCCAGGGATCTTCGCGCTTACTTTCCCCGGACGGCCAGTGGGCTTTAGTCCTACGGCAGAACATGTCGCCTCCAGACTTCGTACTCCTCCCCACCGGCGTGGGGCAGCAACGGGCTCTTCCCACCGGCAGCGTGAGCCCCAACCATGGTCAATTCTTGCCCGATTTCAAAAGCATCTTGTTTGAGGGCCACGAATCCGGCCATGCTTCGCGCGTCTATGTCATGAATGTCGATGGCGGGCAGCCGCGCGCTATCACCCCAGAAGGGTTCGGCCTACTGGGGCATCCGATCTCGGCCGACGGCCAACGCGCCGCTCTCGGAACCGGCGATGGAATCGCCTTAGTTTCCGTCGATCGGGGCGAACCGCAACTTTTGCGCGGTTCGCAACCCGGCGACCAGGTAGTGCGCTGGACGAAAGACGGACAGGCGCTGTTCGTCGGAATCTCGAGCGACACTTCATGTGCGGTGTCGCGTTTGGATGTGCAAGCTGGCACTCGCACACCGTGGAAGACGTTTAGCCCCTCCGACGTGGCCGGTGTCATTTCGGTCGCATGTCCCTTCATTTCCGCCGATGAGCAGCATTACGTTTTCGGGTACATCCGCTCCTTGTCTGACTTATTTCTCGTTGAACACCTGAAGTAGACCCTGTCCGGATGCTTTACGTGACTCCCGCCTAGCGGAACAGATTGACCTTGGCGAGGTCAACAACCTCGTCTCCATGGCCGCTGAGAACTGCTTTGAGCGCGAAAAGGCTAAAACCCTTGGCCTGCTCAAAGGTGATGGTCGGCGGCATGGATAGTTCCTGCCGGCTGACCAAAACTTCGACCAAAGCGGGTCCGTCGTGCTGCAGCGCTTGCGCTATCATTGGCCGCACCTGATCGGGCGTTTCGGCGGTCAGCCCGAGCAGGCCTGCGGCATCGGCCATCTTCGCGAAATTCGGATTTTGCAGGTCCGTTCCAAAATCCAAAATGCCGGCCGCCTTCATTTCCAGCTCAACGAAAGCCAGCGAGTTGTTCTTGAAAACGATGATTTTCACCGGCGCTCGCAATTGGTGCAGTGAGAGCAGATCCCCCATCATCATAGCCAGACCGCCGTCTCCCGACAGGGACACGATTTGCCGCCCGGGATGACTGACCTGTGCCCCGATGGCCTGGGGTAACGCGTTGGCCATCGAGCCGTGGTTGAACGAACCGAGCAGGCGCCGTTTGCCATTCATGGTCAGGTAGCGCGCCGCCCAAATCGTTGGCGTTCCAACATCGCACGAGAAAATCGCGTCCGCGGCAGCCAGTTCGTCGAGCACTCGAACCACATATTGCGGATGGATCTGTTGGCTGCGCGCTTCCACTTTCGCCAGTTCATCCAGGCCCTTTCTCGCCTTCTGATAGTGCTTCGACCGCGACCTTCCAGTGCTGCTGGTCTTTGTTCTGCTGCAGTTTTGGCAAGAGCGCCCGGAGCGTCGTCCTGGTATCCCCTACCAAGCCATAGTCGACCTTGGTGCGCCGGCCGAGTTGTTCTCCACGGCTGTCGAGCTGCACGATGGTCGCATCCTTCGGATAGAACTGTTGATAGGGAAAGTCAGTGCCGATCATGAGCAAAACGTTGCAGCTCATCATCGCGTGATAACCGGACGAGAACCCCAGCAGGCCGGTCATCCCCACGTCGTACGGGTTGTCGTACTCGATGAATTCTTTACCGCGCATTGCATGCACGATGGGGGCGTTCAGTTTGGCTGCGAGCTCAATTAATTCCGCGTGAGCTCCGGCACAGCCGGCGCCACCCAAGATGGTTATCTTCTTGGAGTCGTTGAGCAGCTTCGCCAACGTGGCGATTTCATCGTCGGAGGGACACAGGTTTGGCTGGGGCGGAGGAAAATGCAACCGCGGACCATCCTCCAAGGCATCGCGCAAGGCCACGTCTCCGGGGATGGCCACCACCGCAACACTACGCCGCGAGATCGCGGTCTGCATGGCGATCTCCAGGACCCGAGGCATTTGCTCGGCCTGAGAGATCAGCTCGCAGTAATCACTACACTGCGCAAAGAGATGCTCCGGATGGGTTTCCTGAAAATAGCCGCTTCCGATTTCATTGCTCGGAATCTGCGCGGCGATGGCCAGCACCGGAACGCGGGTGCGGTGGCAATCATAAAGACCATTGATCAAATGCAGATTGCCGGGACCACAGCTTCCCGCGCATACGGCTAATCTTCCGTTGAGATGGGCCTCCGCACCTGCGGCGAAGGCGGCGGCTTCTTCGTGGCGCATGTGAATCCATTGAATCTGCTTCTGTTGGCGAATCGAGTCGGTCATGCCATTGAGGGAATCGCCTGAAACTCCGTAGATCCGCTCGACGCCCGCTGCCGCGAGGGTTTCGACCAACAGGTCACACACCCGTTTCTTTGCCATGGAACCGCCTCCTTGTTGCTCCTAGGCATCTTACTGGTTCTCTGGTTCGCGAGCGCCCCAGGGGCCTGGATAGATTGATTATTTACGGAGTGGAAGGTTGCATGGCGGGCGAAGCGTTAGGCGGATGGGTTGGTACGGGGGCAGTGGTGCCGGTGCTTGCAAGAGATTCGTGGGCGCCTGGTAGCAGGCTGGTCGAGCGGTCGCGAACCGCGGCGAATTCATTCCAGTCGCGCGGCGCCACCGGATCGGACGGTGGCAGCGGTAAATGTTCAAAGTTCAGAAATTGACCGTGACGCTCGATGCGGAAATCGAGATGCGGCCCGGTGGCCAGGCCGGTCATTCCCACCAGTCCGACGATCTGACCTTGGGCGATGTGTTCGCCGTTGTGCACCAGAATGCGCGAGAGATGCATGTAGAAAGTCTGATAGCCGTTGGAGTGCTCGATCTGAATCAGATTTCCGGCGCCGCCTTTCGGACCCGCAAAAGTCACATGGCCCTCGCCGATCGATTGCACCGGGGTACCCGTAGGCGCGGCGTAGTCGATGCCCATATGCGCGCGCGTGGTCTTCAGGATGGGATGAAAGCGGGCCATGCTGAAATGCGAGGTGATCGGCGCGGCGAACTTCAGCGGCGAGTGCAGAAACGCGCGCTTCATATTTTTCCCTTCGGGAGTGTAGTACGCAGGATTCCCCGAAGGATCGTGGAACAGAACGGCGCCATAGACGTGTCCTTGATTTTTGTATTCCGCGGCGAGTATGCGGCCGTAGACCACCGAATCGCCATTCGCGAATTTCTTTTTCTCCACCACCACCCGGAACGTATCGCCGGGGTGGGTATCGGTATAGAAGTCCAGATCCCAGCCGAAGATATCCGCCAGGCGCATGGCCAATTCCGGCTTTTCTCCCGCGGCGGTCACGCCTTCAAACAACGAGCCGCGAATGTGACCCTCAACGCCCGCGGTTTCGATTACCGATGGCACGGTCTGAATTTCCGCCTGAAAATCGGAGCCCTTGGGAGAAATCCACAACATCCGGTCGGTATCGATGCGATAGCGAATCGCCCGTAGCTCGCCCATCACCGAACGTCCCACCGCTACGCGATTGCCCGCGCGCAGGCGCCGCAGATTGAAAACCGATTGCGCCGATGAGACCAAGCGGCCGGCGATGGACGAATCGATGCCCAGACCCTTCATGATGGAGGCGAAGGGCACACCTGGGGGGATTACGTGTTCGGTGAACAGAATTACTTCGGACTGGATGCGGTGTGCTTCGCCTTGCGCCTGCAAAACTTGTCCGGCAACCTGGCTTTCCGCCAGCCAGCGCCGGTGATAGGAGTACGCGAGGGTCCCGGCCGCGAGAGCCAGCAACAATGGCCAGCTTACGATTCTTTCCGCGGTCCAAAATTTGTTGCGGCTCACCAACCCTCCAAACTTTTCGCAGGATACCGCAACCGTCCGGCGAACCCAAGGCAAATTCCGGACTACCAGGGGGCGCGGGAGCGCTACTGCTGAGACCATAATCTTCCAGGGTAGATTATTTTGCGGCTTGACTGGCGACCTGCGCATAGCTGCCGGCCGGACTTTCGGCAAAGAAGTTGTGCTCGCGAAGGCCGTGATAGATGCGCCCGGCCACGTCGGCCGCGTGCGGGCCGCTGACGATACGAGTGCCGCCACGCAGAAGCACCACGATCACGATTCGCGGATGGGCCTGATCGGCGTAGGAAACAAACCAGCCCAACCGCCCGCCCAGCCCTTCGTCGTTGCAGGTTCCGGTCTTGCCGAGCGCCTGCTCCCCGTCGGGATCGTAGCTTTGCTTGGCGGTGCCATACAGCACGGCTGCCAGCATTCCTTCGCGGATATCGGGAAGCAACTGACCGATATCCAGAACACGCTTGATGCGCGGCTGGAATTCGGCACGAGCTTGCGCGGTGCGCGGATATTGCAGGTAGTAGATGGTGCCGCCGTTGGCCAGGGTGGAAACCAATGAGGCAAGCTGCAGCGGGGTGATCTTGATGCCTTCGCCGAAACTGGACATGCGCGACACGCCGCCGTAGGCGGGCGCGGAGGTCGGCACCAGGCCCGGCTGTTCTTCACTAATGTCGTAGCCGGCGCGCTCGCCCAAACCGAGCATGCGCGCGTAGCGTTCCACGTTCTCGAATCCCAGGCGGCGGCCAACCTCTTCAAAGAAATTGTTGTTGGAGTGGGCCATCGCTTCGGTGAGGTCCATGTAGCGTCGGCGGCCGACTTCGATCATGGTGTCACGGGTGATCACGTTTTGCTGCAGGCCCGCTAAGGCAATCACTGGCTTGATGGTCGAGCATGGCTCGAAGCCGGCGGAGAATGCCATTTTTTGATTGACGATGGCTAGGACGCGCCCGGTAGTGGGATCCATGGCCAGCACCGAACCATTCGACCGGCCCAGAGCGTCGACGGCGATAGCGCGCACGGTGGGGTCGTCGTAGTCCACCACATCTTCTTTGGTGGGATCGGCGTAGTTCGATGGACCGGTATACCGGCGGCGATGATGGGTGGTAGTCGCGGTCGCTGGCGTCCGGAGCGCGGCGGTCCTCATCGCGGCGGTTCCTGCCGCGCGTTTATGGATAGTAGATTTCTTACCGGTGTGCTTCTTGGCGGTGCGGTGGGTGGAGCGCCAGGACCAGGGACCCCGGAGCAAGGACGCGCGGAGCTGCAACGCAGACCGCCGCCGCGCCTAGAAGCGACACGGTGACGGCCAAAACAGAGCGCACGATCCTCACAGCTGGGTAGAGAGTCATCTCGGTAAGTCTATCGGCAATCGGTGGAAATCCCTGTAGCAAGCCGAAACAAAATCTTATGGGAGCGTGCGCCGGAGCGCAACTGGAAACGTACACACTTTCCTGTACAGCAAGGACAGGTACGAAACGGCACACCTGTCCTGATTAACAGGTTCTTGGAATTTCGCGGAGGAGGAGGAAGAGGAAAGGGCCGCCGCTTGGTGGCGGGCGGCCCTTTCGGGTTCTACTTTGTGGCTTTGCTTTTGGCGCCGGCGGCCGCGGCTGGGCCATCGGCTTGTGTCGTCGGACGCTTCGGGCTTCGCTGCTTCCTTGACGTGGCCATTGGACGGCACGGCGACCAGGCCGAGCGCCTTTCGCATTTCGGTTTCGAGCTTGCCGCGAATGCCGGCATTCTCGCGCAGGAAGACGCGAGCGTTCTCGCGGCCTTGTCCCAGGCGCTCGCCCTTGTAGGAGATCCAGGTGCCGGATTTTTCCACGACGCCGTTGGTGACGCCGAGATCGATCAGGTCGCCTTCGCGGGAAATTCCTTCGCCGTAGATGATGTCGAATTCGGCCTCGCGGAACGGTGCGGCCACTTTGTTCTTCACGACCTTGGCGCGGGTTCGCGAGCCCACCACCTTGTCGCCTTCTTTGATCGATTGGATGCGGCGAATATCGACGCGCACCGAGGCGTAAAACTTCAGCGCGCGTCCGCCGGTGGTGGTTTCCGGATTGCCGAACATCACTCCGATCTTTTCGCGGATCTGGTTAATGAAGATCAGGCAGGTATTGGATTTGGCGACGATGCCGGTCAGCTTGCGCAGCGCCTGGGACATCAGCCGGGCTTGCAATCCCATCTGCGGATCGCCCATGTCGCCTTCGAGTTCAGCCTTGGGAACCAAGGCGGCGACCGAGTCGACGACAACGATATCGACGCCGCCGGAGCGGATCAGCGCTTCGGCGATTTCCAGGGCCTGTTCGCCGTTGTCGGGCTGGGAGACCAGCAGGTCGTCGACGTTCACGCCGAGCTTGCGGGCGTAGGCGGGATCGAGGGCGTGCTCGGCGTCGATGAAGGCCGCCTGGCCGCCACCCTTTTGGGCTTCGGCGATGACGTGCAGGGTGAGGGTAGTCTTACCGCCGGATTCCGGACCGTAGATTTCTACCACGCGGCCGCGGGGAAAACCGCCGATGCCGAGTGCGGCGTCGATCGAAATTGCTCCGGAAGGAATAACGCTGACGGGAACCAGGACATCTCTGTTTCCCAGACGCATGATCGAACCTTTGCCATGCTGCTTCTCGATCTGGGAAATCGCGGCCTCAAGTAGCTTTGCTTTTTCGTCGGACATCTTTCTTCACCTCAAAGATTCGGATTTAAACTGAGGACGCAGTTAAGGCCATTCTAACAGAGAGCGCTCGCCGGAGGCTGTCGTCCCACCATGTACGGGAGGCTAACATAAGGCGAACAAAAAGCAAAGGCCATTTATCGCCTTATTTATGGCCCATCCCGGGGCGCTTGCTTGAGGCTAAGGGTATACGTAGAAGCCGCGGCCACTTTTCCGCCCTAGCCAGCCGGCGGCCGACGTATTTGCGCAGCAGGGGGCAGGCGCGGTACTTCGAGTCACCGAATCCCTGGTGCAAAACCTCGAGAATATGGACGCAGACGTCCAGGCCAATGAAGTCGGCGAGCTCGAGCGGGCCCATGGGGTGGTTCATCCCCAACTTCATTACCGCGTCCACCCCCTCGGGAGTGGCTACCCCCTCCATCACGCAGAAGGCTGCTTCGTTAATTAGGGGCATCAGCACGCGATTGGAAACGAAGCCCGGTGCGTCGTTGACCGCTACGGGCTTCTTGCCGAGTTTTTCGGAGAGCGCCATGGTGACCGCGAATGTGGCGTCGCTGGTGGCCAGGCCACGGATCACTTCGACCAACACCATCATCGGCACTGGGTTCATGAAGTGCATGCCGATGAATCGGTCGGGGCGGGAGGTTTGCGCAGCGAGCGCGGTGATGGAGATTGAGGATGTGTTGGTTGCCAAAATGGCGTTGCTGTGCATCGCCGAATCGGCTTCTTTCAGCACGCGGGTTTTCAGGTCGAGAATTTCGGGCACGGCTTCGACCGCGAAATCCACATCGGCGAACGAGGCGATGTCGGTGACCAGGTGGATGCGCGCGAGAATGATGGGCTTCTCGGACGCCGCGATTTTCTCTTTCTTCACTTCCCTGTCGAGATTTTTGGCGATGGTTTCGTGGGCGCGATCGAGGAATTCCTGTTTGACGTCGCGCAGCAGAACTTTGAAACCGGCCTTGGCGAAACTGTGGGTGATACCGTTGCCCATGGTGCCGGCGCCTAGCACGCCAACCGTTTTCACCGCGTCAGCACTCATGCAACCTCCGGGAGAGATGAGTTCAAGTGGCGGAAGTAAAGGAAACACAGGCGGCTCGGGGACGTCAAGCGGGCGGGCGGGGGCCAAATTCCTCGGGCGGGTTGCTGGGCTTTGCAGGTTGGCCGGGCGTCCAATCCAGAGTTCGGCGGAGCAGTTGTCCTGGCCATGGCGGAAAACGGACTACTCTGCGGGAAGGATCATTCGCAGCGAAGGGCGATCATGGGATCGACACGCGTGGCGCGGCGTGCCGGGATGTAACACCCTGCTACGGCCACGATGAGCAGCAGCGTGGCTACGCCGGCGAAAGTGAGGGGGTCGTGCGCGCTGACGCCGAAGAGTTGGTTGGCCATCAAGCGTGTTAGCGCTAGTGCGGCCGCGATGCCGATGACTACTCCGAGCAGCGCCATCCTTGCGCCGTGGCCGATCACCAGGCGCAGCACGTCGCGGGGTTGCGCGCCCAGGGCCATGCGCAATCCGATTTCGTGGGTGCGCTGGCCAACCAGGTAGGAAATTACGCCGTAGATTCCGACGCACGCCAGCAGCAGCGCTAGAGCGGCGAAAGCACCCAGAAGAATCATGGAGAGCCTGCGCGCGGCGAAGGAATGGGCGATGACGTCGTCCATGGTTTGGACGTTGTAGACCACCTCTCGAGGATCGACATCCGCGACCGCACGGCGAACCGAGACCATCACGGCGTTGGGATCGCCTTCGGTGCGCAGCACCACCGCTACGGCGTCGGTCGTCATAGACATCAGTTTTTCGGGAAGCTGCATGAACGGATAATCGAACTGCGGTTGGATTTTGGATGTCTCATCCACGTCGATTCCCCACTGCTTCACGTGGCCGACCACTCCGACGATCTCGGGCTGGACGTTGAAAAGCGCGAGATTGATGTGCTTGCCGACGGGATTTTCATGAGGGAAATAGGTCCGGGCGAAAACGTCGTCAATGACAATCACCACCGGGGCGTGTTCGTCGTCCTGGGGGGTGATGAAGCGGCCGCGCTCGAGAGTGGTTCCCATGGCCTGTTGGTAGCCGCTTTCCACGAGAGAAAACATAGCCTGGGGCATCTCCTGAACGTTGGCCGGCTTTGGCTGGCCCTCAATCCAGAAAGGCAGCGAGGAATTGTGAATCATCGGGCGGGAGCCGAGGGTGACGGAAACGGCTTGGACGCCGGGGATGCTACGCATTTTGGCGTCGAAGTAGCGCAGCCGGGCGCGGGTTTCGGCGGAGGTCGCGGTGTCCGCCTCCGGCAGGGACAGAGTGAAAGTGATGGCGTGGCTGGGATTGAAACCCGGATCGACGCGCCAAAGCGCGGCGAGACTGCGGACCATCAGTCCGGCGCCGACGAGCAATACCAGGGCCATGGCTACTTCGACCGCGACGAAAATTCCCTGCAGCCGGTGGCGGGCGCCACTCGAGCCGCGGCCACTCTCCTGAAGGATTGCCTGCAAGTCCACGCGAGAAGTTTTCAGGGCGGGCGCGAGGCCAAAAACGATTCCGGCGAAGAGAGACAGCGCCAGGGTAAAGAGCAGGACGCGGAAGTCGAGGGAGACCTCGTTGGCGCGCGGCAAAGCGCCCGGCAAAGTGCTGAGCACCGCTTTGGTGCCCCCAAAGGCTAGCCCGAGCCCCAGCGCTCCGCCCAAACCGGAGAGCAGAACGCTTTCGGTGAGAAGCTGGCGGATCACGCGCACCTGGTCCGCGCCTAGCGCCGCGCGAATCGCAAACTCACGCCAGCGGCTCATCGCCCGCGCCAGCAGAAGATTGGCGACGTTCGCGCACGCAATCAGCAGCAAGAAACCAACCGCCGCGAGAAGCACGATCAGGAACGGCTGGACGTTGCCGACCATGTCTTCCTTCATCGAAACCACAGTGATGCCTGCGGCCTTATCGGCCTCGGGGTATGCGGCTGCCAGATTTTGGGCAACGCCGTCCATATCGGCTTGGGCCCGGGAGAGAGTGACGCCTGGCTTCAGGCGGCCGAACGCGTGCGCGCTCATCTCCACGCTGCGGTCCCGAAAAGAAGGGTCATTGTACTGGCCGATGGGAGTGTAGACATCGCGGTCCTGGCCGTAGAAGGTGAAGTTTTGCCCAAACACGCCCACGATGGTGTAGGAGGTGCCATTCAGGACCATCGATTTTCCAATGATTTCGAGCGACGAGCCGAATTTGCGTTTCCAGAGGCCTCCGCCCAAAATCACCACCGGCGCGGCACCCAGACGATCGTCGTCGGGGCGGAAAGGGCGGCCAAGAACCGGGTTTACGCCGAGCGTTGAAAAAAAGTCGGTAGAAATCATGTAGCCGCTGAGGCGTTGCCCTTCGCCGTTGCCGATGAAGTTGTAATCCTGGTTGCGGTACATGGCCATGGATGAAAACGTTTGGTTGTCGCGCTGCCAATCGAGGAAATTTAGGTAGCCAATCGGAGCTTGATCGAATCCGGGCGTTTTGCCATAAACCTGGACGAGCTGGCTGGGGTGCGGGTACGCGAGCGGAGTGAGCAGGACGCCGTTGACCACGGTGAATAGCGCGGTGTTGGCGCCAATGCCCAGCGCCAGGGTCAAGATCGCAATCGCCGTGAATCCCGGCGACTTCGCCAGCATGCGCAGTCCATAGCACAAGTCCTGAAGAAGCGTATCCATGCTGCCTCCCGCCTTTGCGCCCTCGGGCAAAGTGGCCCAGTGGTACCGCAAGAAATATGCGGCATTCCAGCCTATCCAAGACAGAGGAAATCAAACCACAGAGACAAGTCACAAACGCCGGGAACCCGGGTGTGAAATCGACACGGCCCACTTCGCTGCGCTGCGCACCCCCACCGCCTCGACGGTTGCGGGCGAGTTGCCCGCGATCCGGCGGCTCATTCTTCGCGCAAAGCGACGAGAGGATCGACGCGGGTTGCGCGCTGGGCCGGAATATAGCAAGCCAAGAGCGCGATGCCGGCGAGGATAGCTGATACACAGAGGTAGGTAGTTGGATCGATGGGTCTGACATCGAAGAGCATGACCTCGAAAAATCGCGTCATTATCGCGGCTCCGATCAGACCTGCCGCCAAGCCGATTAGAACGATGTGCATGCCTTCTACTAATGCCATCCGCAGAATATCCACGCGCTGGGCGCCGAGAGCGATGCGGATTCCCACTTCGTGAGTGCGCTGGCTGAAGGAGTACGACATCACCCCGTAGATACCGATCGCGGCGAGAAGCAGTGCTGCAGCGGCAAAAACGCCCAGAAGATCAAGAGAAAAGCGTCGGTCGGCCATTGATCTGGCGATGATTTGGTCCATGGAGCTGATGCTGTGCACCGGAACGTTGGGATCCATTTTTTCCACCTCGCTCCGGACCGCATCACCAAGATTTTCCACGCCGTTGCGGCTGCGCAGAAAAACCACCGCGTTGATCGGCGCGAATTGCCCCAAGGCAACATAAATATGGGGGACATTGGGAGCCTCAAAGCCGTCCGACTTGATATCGCCAACCACGCCGACGATCGTCACCCCCTCTACGCCGCGTCCGAATCCAAACTTCACTTGTTGCCCTACCGGATCCTTACCGGGCCAATACTGCTGCGCGAGGGCTTGATCGATTACCGCAACCGCTTGGGTCCGGTAGGTATCGAAGCCGGTGAAATTGCGTCCGGCGATCAAAGGAACTTCCATGGTGCGAAAGTAGTTGGTATCGACGATCGCGATGTCCGCGATCGGGCCGCGCTCGGATTCCGCGGCACGGCCTTCAATCGAAAATTGAGAGTAATTCCTCCCCGAGTTCATGGGTAGGGTGTCGTTCCCCGACAACGATGCCTGTTCCACGCCGGGAAGCGCCGCCACACGACGAGCTACCTCGAGCAGAAAATCGGCGCGCTTCTCCACGACGACATAAGGATCAGTGGCTGGATCGTTGGGTTGCGGAATCCAGATTTGCAGCGTGGTTAAGTGAGTGGGATTGAAGCCGGGACGCACCTCGAGCACCCGCCAGAAGCTTCGAAGCAGAAGTCCGGTGCCCGCCAACAAGATCATCGAGAGCGCCACTTCCAAAACCACCAGCGCTCGCGAAAGCCGGGTATGACGTCTGCCGGCGGTGGACCCACGGCCGCCCTCCCGCAGATTGTCAGTGTGGTTTGGATTCGCGGCTTGCACCGCGGGCGCCAGCCCGAACAGGACGCCGGTGATTATGGAGATCAGGAAAGCGAAAAAGAACATGCCTGCGCTGATGCCAACCTCGTTGAGCCGTGGAATATCCGCGGGCGCGAGGCCGACGATCACATTCTTCAGGAGAAGAACTATAAGCAAGGCGACTGCCCCGGAGATGAGCGACAAGAGCGTGCTCTCCGTCAACAATTGACCGACCAGGCGTGCGCGACTGGCACCCATCGTCAAACGAATCGCAATCTCGCGCCGCCTGCTGGAAGAGCGCGCCAGCAGAAGGTTGGCGATATTCACGCACGCGATGAACAGCACAAATACCACGGCACCGAAAAGGAGGAACAATTCCGTCCGTTGCGGACCCACCAGGTCCTCTTTCACGGGAACCAGCCGCATTGCCCAGGCGGAGGAACCGGGATAGTCAGCAGGATACTGGCGGCTGAGCTGCGAGACATAGGCATCGAGCCGCGCCTGGGCCTGCGCAACAGACAGGCCGGACTTCAAGCGACCAATGGCGCCCGGAAGTATCCTCTGGGACCTTACCGCTGGAACCGGAAACGGCAGACCTTTGAAGCCAGCCGCAATCCACACTTCGACATCGGTATCAAGGGTCCGGCCGGGATGTCGAAATCCCGGGGGCATCACCCCTACAATCGTGTACGGGTCCCTGTCGAGACGCATTTTCCGGCCGATTATGTTCGGGTCAGAGCCGTAATTACGGCGCCAAAAGCCGTCGCTGATAACCGCAGGCTCCATAAATCCCGGAACGGAATCTTGCTGGCTATAGACGCGGCCGAATTGCGGCTTCGCTGCCAGCAAAGTGAAGTAATCGGGACTGGTAATGAGACACTCGGCGCGAACCGTCCGTTCTCCACCGGCGACCGCCGAATTGCCCGGCGCGACTGCGGAGATGTCCTGAAACACGTTGGAGCGATCTTGTAAGTCCCAAAGCTCCGGCGCGGACATGCCTACATCTTGTTGGTTGGGGCCCCGAAGGTCGTCGAAGACGCGGACCAATTGCTCAGGATGCGCGAATGGCAACGGTCGTAGCAAAACGGCGTACACCACGCTGAAAGTGGCGACATTGGCGCCAATCCCCAAGGCCAGAGTCAGCACCGCGACAATCGAAAACCCGGGGCTCTTGAGCAACATTCGGAGTGCGTAGCGCAGGTCTTGGAGGAACGAGAACATGGATGCCTCCCCGGGTCGGCGTCCCGCTATGCGGCAGACGCGATGGCCCCTTTGGCCATATGGACGAAGCAGGTCGGAGCATTGTTAGCAGGAGTATTGACCTAAAAGAGCGCAGGTGATCTTGCGCGGCGGCGCGGATCTCTATTTCACCTCAAAGTGGTTCCCGAAGTAATAGACCTGGTGATGGGATCCTGTCAGCACCGCCGCATTAAGTGTTAAATCCGCGCGATCGAGGCGACGAACATCCGCGTGATGAACCTTCTCTTGATCCTTGACCCATCTATCGGCGGACTCCAGACCCGAGGCGTCGGTGGTCAAGCCACTAACAAAGTAGTGGGCCGGAATTACAGCCTTAGGATCATATTTCCGCACGATGGCTTCGACCTCCGCCGCCGAGAGTACGGTCTCCACCGGCAGAATAAGCACGTCGAGGTTTCTCAAAAAATGATCGAGAGACGGATCCGGCACTCCGCGATTGTCGCCCCAGACAGCGATCCGCAATCCCCCGGTCTGAATGATCTGAATCGCGTTATCGAACCCGATCACGTTGTTAGGCGGACAAGTCTGTGCCTGGAAATCGGAGGGAGTGCGATCGGGTGTATCGCCGGGCGGCGATTGACATTGGTGCTTGTCGGCAAGGCCGGTTACTTCGATATCGCCAAGCCTAAACTGTCCCACCAGGCGTTCAAGCACCACCAGCCCGCGCGGCCGGTGGACGGCATCGTGGTCGAAATGAGCGTGAGTGGAAAGAACGATGTCGACCCGGACGGCTGGAAACTTCCTCCGGAACCACTTGGGGTAAATGCCTGTTGGATCATTGCCCCAAGGATCGGTAAGAACTGTCAAACCAACTGGCGACGTGATCTTGAATGCGTCATGTCCATAGAACTCAATCCTGACATCGCCGGAACGAGTGGGGTCTCCGCCGCTTTTCTGAATGGTGATTAGAGAATTGTCGTTCCATGGAGGGGACGGGGCCGCGGACCTCTCAGACTGTTGCGCGTGGGCGCCGGAGGTCAAGACCAAGGAGGAAAACAGGATGATCGGGGCGAACGTTGTGAGACGCATATCATCCTCTCGTGCTTCATGGATGACTCTACCACCGGCTTCGATGCGTCGTCGTGATGGTTTCCCGTGGCGGAGAAAAGGGGGTGTCCGGGCGTTAGTCGCGCTGGACGGCTAGGGCTACGGCGTTGCCACCGCCTAGACACAGTGCGGCGACTCCGCGCTTCAGGTTGCGGCGCTGCATTTCGTACAGGAGCGTTACCAACACTCGTGCGCCGGATGCGCCTATGGGGTGGCCTATGGCTACGGCGCCGCCGTTTACGTTTACTTTTTCGGGGTTTAGGCGTAGCTCGCGGGTGACCGCGATGGCAGCTACGGAGAAGGCTTCGTTTAGTTCGACCAGGTCTACGTCTTTGTCGCGGTCCCAGCCAGTTTTTTGCAGGAGTTTTTCCACGGCTGCTACCGGGGCCATCATCACCCATTTGGGTTCTACGCCGCTGACGGCTTGCGCGACTATGCGAGCCATAGGCATCTTGCCTAGCTGATTGGCGATGCGTTCGCTGGTGACGATTAGCGCGGCGGCGCCGTCGTTGGTTCCGGGGGCGTTGCCGGCGGTTACCGTGCCGTCTTTCTTGAAGGCCGGCTTGAGCTTTGCCAGCGCCTCCAGGGAGGTATCGGCGCGCGGGGATTCGTCGGTGTTAATGATTAGCGGAGCGCCTTTTTTTTGCGGGATTTCGATGGGCAGAATTTGGTCGGTGAAAAAGCCGGATTGGGTGGCGTAGATCGCCTTGCGATGGCTTTCTACTGCGAACTTATCCTGTTCTTCGCGGGATATCTTGTATTTCTCGGCGACGATTTCGCCGGTAAGGCCCATGTGGTAGTTCTCATAGACGTCCCACAGTCCGTCCTGGATCATCGAATCGATTAGTTCACCGTTGCCTAGGCGGTAGCCGGCGCGGGCTTTGGTGAGCAAGTAGGGGCAATTGGACATCGATTCCATACCGCCTGCCGCTACGATTTCGGACTCGTTCAGGGCTACGGCTTGGGCGGCCAGGGCCACGGCTTTTAGGCCGGAGCCGCAGACTTTGTTAATGGTCATGGCGGCTACGCGGGGATTCAGGCCGCCGCGGAGGGCCGCTTGGCGGGCGGGGTTCTGTCCCAGTCCGGCTTGGACGACGTTGCCCATGATAGCTTCGTCGACGCTCGCGGAATCGATGCCGGCGCGGCGGACGGCTTCGGCGATGGCTTTAGCGCCGAGTTCGGTGGCGGAGAGCGAGGAGAGCGCTCCCAGGAATTTTCCTACGGGCGTGCGGACGGCACTTAGAATTACGGGCTGGTCCATTTTCTTAGTATAGGCTGCGGGGTTTCGCGGGGTCAATTTTGCACCCCGCGCTGGAAATCACCGACTCGCTGGGCCGTTGATTTTTTCTGTTGACATCCCACAGGAAGCTTTGGGAGACTCCTGTGCGTAGGCCACAGGAGAAGCGGTGGGCGAGGCATACCTCAGGCGGGTGTGATTGGCCGAGCGCTGCGACTCCTCGGAGCGGAGGTAAAGGCATGCTCAGTTATTTGCAAGTATTCGTTTCCCGGATTCGCGGGCTGTTCACCGCGGGCCGCGACGACCAGGACTTCGAGCGGGAGTTGGAAATCCACTTGGCCATGCTCACCGAGGAAAATATTCTTCGCGGTATGGCTCCTAGCGAAGCGCGGCGCGCGGCGCGGATTCGGCTGGGAGGAACTGCGGGCCTGCGAGAGGACCACCACGATCTGCGCGTGGCGCGGGTGGTCGAGACGTTTTCCCAGGACCTTCGCCACGGTCTGCGACTGCTGCGCAAATCCCCGGGGTTCACCACGGTGGCGGTCCTCACCTTGGTGCTGGGGATGGGGGCCAACACCGCGGTGTTCTCGGTGGTCAATGCGGTGTTGCTGGAGCCGCTGCCGTATCGCGATTCCGGGAAGCTCGAATTCCTGTGGTCCACCATGATCGCGCAAGGCATACCCGTATCCGGTTGCTCGGCGCCGGACTTTCGCGAATGGCGCGCCCGGAATCGAGTGTTCACGGATGTAGCGGCTGGCGCCTACGGCGATTTCGATATCGCCGTTGCCGGACAAGAGCCGGTGCGACTCAAGGGCGCAAACATCACAGCCGCTTTGTTTCCGCTATTGGGGGTGAATCCAGCTCTTGGTCGCAACTTTCTGCCGGAAGAGGAGCAGTGGGGACACAACCATGTGGTGCTGCTGAGTTACGGGTTGTGGCAATCACGATTCGCGGGAGATCCAAAGATCTTAGGACGCACCGTTCACTTGGATGGAGAGGATGAAACCATTGTCGGGGTGATGCCGCGGGGCATGCCCTTCTTCGACGACCTGCCGCCGGTAGACGTGTGGGCGCCGTTGGCATACGCGCCGAAAGACCAGATGAATACCCGTGGGAACCACTACCTGCAGGTGGTGGCACGCCTGAAACCGGGTGTGACCGTAGGGCAAGCTCAGGCCGACGTTTCCAATATCGCCAAGCAGTTGGAGAATGAATATCCCGAGAACAAAGGACTCGGAGGCAAGGTAGTGCCAGTCCATGAACAATTGGTCGGAGACGTTCAACCGGCGCTGCTCATCCTGCTAGGCGCGGTCAGTTTTGTTCTGTTGATCGCTTGCTTCAATGTAGCCAACTTAATGTTGGCTCGGGCGACATCGCGCGAGCAGGAATTCGCGGTGCGTTCGGCACTGGGAGCGAGCCGAGGGCGTTTGCTGCGCCTGCTGGTCGCCGAGAGTATTCCGATCACGGTGCTCAGCGGTCTGGGAGGGGTGTTACTCGCGGATTGGGCCGTCAAGCTGCTCACCGCGCTGATTCCCAGCAATCTGCCGCGCTTCAATCCGGTGGGGATTAACGGACACGTTTTGCTGTTTACCGCCGCGGCTTGCTTGATAACCGCAACACTTTTCTCGTTGATACCAGCGGTTCATGTGTCGAAGACCGACGTGCAGGACTCGTTGCGCGAAGGGGCTCGGGGCGGCAATGAGAATCGTGGCCGGCGGCGAACACGCAATCTGCTGGTAGTGTTCGAAGTCGCGCTGGCGCTGTTGCTACTGGTTGGCGCGGGATTACTGATCGAAACGTTGAACGCATTGCGACGCGCGGACCCAGGTTTTGCTTCGGCGCACGTCCTCACCATGCAAATCCCGCTTTCCGGCGCCGATTTTCCGGATGGACATGAGAATCAATCGCTGCAATTCTTCCACGACCTGGAAGAGCGAGTGAGAGCGCTGCCCGGCGTGAAGGATGCGGGGATCACTACGAGTTTGCCGCTGGGATTCGGCAACGGCTGGGGCAAATACGTGGATGTGCGGGGCCATACACCGCCGACATCGATCGATCAGGTTCCGGTGGTGCGCTTCCAGATGAGCTCGCCCGGCTATATGCCGGCAATCGGGGCGCGGCTGCGCAAGGGGCGCTTCTTCTCGGACCCGGACGATCAACGAGGCGCTGCGGTGGCCATCATCAACGAAACGTTTCAACGCCAGTTCTTCCCCAACGAAAATCCCGTGGGAAAATCCATCCGCATGCTGCCTCCGTTGAATCTTTTGCCGGCGGGCAGCCCGCCGGACCAATTCGCTCCGTTGCGGACGGTGGTGGGGGTGATCGCCGATATGAAGGACACCTCGATAAGTCAGCCGGCGTTCCCGACCGTTTTCGCACCGTACGCACAGTATAAGAATGAAGGTTGGGACCCCGTTCCGATGCTGGTGGTGCGGACCACTGGCGATCCGCTGACAGCGGCCAGCGCGGTGCGCGAACAAGTTCGTGCGCTACTGGCTGACCAGCCGGTCGCGGAACTGGCGACGATGGATCAGTTGCGCGCGCGTTCGCTTTCGCAGGCGCGTTTTATCATGCTGCTGCTTAGTATTTTTGCGGGCATCGCGTTGGTCCTGGCGGCAGTGGGAATCTACGGGGTGATGGCGTATACCGCGGCGCAGCGAACCCACGAAATTGGAATTCGTATGGCGCTGGGAGCGGAGCCCAAAGATGTAATGCGGTTGGTGCTGAAACTGGGGACAAAACTCGCATTGGCGGGGGTGGGCATTGGCACGGTCGCGGCGTTCGGGCTGACGCGATTGATGTCCAGCTTGCTATATGGCGTGAGTGCCACCGATCCGATTACGTTTATCGCGGTCGCGCTGTTGCTAGGCTTCGTGGCGGTCGCGTCATGCTTCATTCCCGCGCGCCGGGTGATGCGCGTCGATCCGATGATCGCGTTGCGCTACGAATAAATCATGGTCCTGCGAACCACAACGAACCATGAAAATAATCTCGAGAAGGAGGTATGTTGGGGCACCGCCTCGTGGACGAAGGCCGAGCTATTCTGGCGCGACTGGAGCCCGAGTACGAATATGACCTGGACGTCGATAGGCACAACGAACTGTTGCCTCGGTCGCAAGACGGGGAGCACGCTAAGGAATTTCGGCAATTTGCTGACGTCCTCCGCTAGGCGGAAAGGAGGAGGGCGATGGAAGTTGTCCATGAAGTATGTTGCGGTTTGGATGGTCACAAGAAGAGCGTAACCGCATGCGTTTTGTGGGCGAGCGGCCGTCGCCGACAGACGCGGGAGTTCGGGACCTCACGAAAGCCCGCGGCGGCGGTAAGAGCCAACACACGAAATCAAAAAACGACTGCCCGTGAACTCGACGTGTGCCGTACCGACTTTCAACTGCCTCAGACCAATACGTGCACCCTTCCCCAAAATCGGGAACAGTGGGTCGCCCGCAAAAGATAACGGCGTAGAACCGTAACTCAAAACCTCAATACGCGAACTCGACGTGTCAGGCGCGCCTCTCACTCGCTAATTCACGACACCCGAGAGGATTTCTCAGAAATCGAATTGAACTCTAGCGCCGCTGCCGACCCGCATGCCTCTGATCATTGTGGGAGTGAATTCCCATTGCATCGCTGCTTGTGTCGCCGCGGCATCGAGAGATTCGCCGGCACTTTGCGCCACGGAAGTGCTTAAGACGTGGCCGTGTTTGTCCAATTTGACGTTGAGGATGACCCTACCGTGTCCCGCCGGAGGGTTTGCAGGTTGCACCTTGTAGATGGGCTGCGCTGAGACTACTGGAGGACCTGGGTAGTCAGCGGACATTCCGATTGGCTCCGGGGTCACACCCTGTAATGTAAACAGGGCGTCAGTGGTGTCAGCTGGAGATTCGATTTGGTCAATGGAGGCGGTCAGTTTATGAGCGTTATAGTCCCTAACTTCCATCTGGCGCGCAACCTGCTTGCCGTTCCATAAGACGAAATTGCTGCAGGCAATGGTCCAGGGTTCTACAAAAGCCCCGCGCAGGAACCCATCCGAATCAAACCAGTAAGCTTCGCCGCTGATCGGTTGATTCTTGGAGTCGACCTCGCCGCGCGCCACCCGAACCATGTCGACGCCACCGAACTGCACGGCGGATTGGCCCCAGTCGGCTTCAATCAATGCAAACCTGTTCCCCGGGGAGAGCGAGTCCATTCCGTCGAGAAAACCGTCAATCTCCCTGGGAGAAAAATCAGCACCGATGACGCGGCGATAGAGCGTGTCGCCGCTGCGCGTTTCGACTACCGTAACGCCTCCGATGTCGACTCCGCGCCGCCATTTCTTCAGCGATAGCCAGGTTTCCTCATACGTCCCCGCCGTACCTGACTCGCTGTGCAACGTTGCACGGAGTTGAAAAGGCTTGCCGTCCTCGGCGCGGATGCCGCTCAGTTCCCGGGCTTTACTCACCCGCTCGACAAACGATATCGCCGGGTACGACTTCCCGTTCGCGCCGAGCAACTCGAATTTTGCCTGAAAACGCAGAGTGATGTTGGCGTTCACCTGCACGGGCGAGCCGTCTGACCAATAGGGTTTGAACTTCCAAGTCTTGGCCTGTTCCCGGGCCGCGTCGGTCATAACCACGTTGCGCGACACGATGCCTCCCACCTCGCGGACATCGCCGTTGCGGTCGAGCTTTACATTGATGGTGATGGCGCCCGTTACCGGGAAATTGTGCAATACCGGCCAATTCGGTGTGGCCAAACCGTCCGCCGGGACCAGCGCGCTTTCGGGAACCGAAAGAAACCGCACTTGGGAACCGATTCCTGTATCGCTGGAGACGGCGAAGAGAGCATCGTTCCGTTCCGGGTTCAGCGGTTCGAGGATGGTCACGTCAGCGACGACCTCAGCTGGGCCGGCGGGCCAGACCGTAATCTTCCGCGCAACTCGTTTGTGGCCGAAATGGTCGAAGTCGCCAAATTCTGCTGAAACAGTCCGCGTGAACAGCTTTCCGACCGTGCCATCAGGGTTGAAGCATACCGAGTTGTAGATTTCGATCTTTTCCGTTTCCTTAGAATACACCGATTGCCATTGCTGACAGCCCCGGTCGGAAGGTTCGGCCGGTTCGTTCTTGAGTTCTAAAATCGGAACGGGATCAACTGATTCCTGAATCAGTTCGGACAGCCACCAAGGGAGGTAATCGCTGGAATTCGACTCGGAGTAATGCGGGCCGTTCTGAATGGCCGTTTGCGAAAATGCCGGGGACTTGACCTGGCGGCGCCATTTGTCGGGGGCGGCCCACCATACTTCAATTTCTGCGTTGTACTGCGGATCATGTTGGCGGGTGTCAGTCGATTCCAATTGGAGATGGAAAGGCTGGGATCCGGGGGAGGTGAGGCTGGATAGCATGGAGGCGTCGGCCAATTGCTTGGCGAACTCAGAGGGACTCGCGGCGGCACAGAGACAGGCTGTGGCCAGAGCAGCGGCGGAGAGGCAGAAAACAGGCATTCGCATGGCCCAAGAATGTACCAAGCGTCTTACCTACAAACAAGTGAATGGGCGCGGCTATGGGGCGGTGGCGCCGCGGGCAGCTGTTTCCCACAGTTCGGTGGAATCGCCTTCGGGGATCGTGCCGCAGTCCGGTGGGATTGCTGGGTGCGTTGGAAAAGCGGTAGGATGGAAATGTTGACTGCATGACTTCGCAAACTTCTCAACATACCGAAATCGATTTGAATCCGGAACAGCTTGCTGCGGTGCAGCACGGCGATGGGCCATTGCTGGTCGTGGCGGGGGCTGGGACTGGGAAGACTCGCGTCATCGTCGAGCGGATACGCTGCTTACTGGAGGCGCATCCGGAGCTTTCTGGCGAAAGCATTCTGGGGCTTACGTTCACGGATAAATCCGCCGGGGAGATGAAGTCGCGGCTGAAAGCGGCGCTGGGCGAGCGCGCGAAGGGCGTCTGGCTGGGGACGTTTCATGCGTTCTGCATGGAGCTGGTGCTGCGCGAAGTAAATTCCAACATGCAGGTGCTGAACGATGTCGATTACTGGATTTTGCTGCGCCGCAATATTGCCGCGTTGGGCCTGAACCATTTCCGGCGGCTCGCTGAGCCGGGGCAGTTTTTGCGGGACTTCATTCAATTCTTTGCGCGCTGCCAGGACGAGATGGTGACGGCGGAGGATTACCAGCATTACGTCGAGGGTTTGCAGGCGAGCTTTCAGGAGCGGCACGCAGGGATGAGCGACGAGCAGCGCGCGGCCGAGGCGGAAGAGCTTGCGCGGCAGGAGGAATTGGCGCAGGTCTACCGGGTAAGCGAGCGATTGCTGCGGGAAGCCAACCAAATTACGTTTAGCGGGCAATTGCTGCAGGCGGTGCAGCGGCTGCAGTCCGATCCGGAATTGCTGGAAAAGTTGCGAGCGCAGTATCGCTACGTGCTGGTGGACGAGTTTCAGGACACCAACATCGTCCAGATCGAACTGCTGTGGCTGCTGGCGGGCGGGCATCGCAACATCGTCGCGGTGGGCGATCATCACCAGGCGATTTATCGTTTTCGCGGGGCGTCGTTCGGCAGCTTCACGATTTTTCTGGAGCGGTTTGCGAACGTAAAGGCGGCAGAACGCGCGATCGGAGCGATTGCCGGGGAAACTGCCGCGCCGCTGGTTTCGTTGACCCGCAACTATCGTTCCACCGAGCGGATTCTGAATGTGGCAGGGCAAGTGATCGAGTTGAACCCGCAATCGCCGCTGCTTTCCGGAAAGAAGCTTACCAGCGATCAGGGCGCGGGCGACAAGATCCGCATCGTTGAATTCGACGATGCCTATAAGGAAGCGCACTGGGTGGCTTCGGAAATCGAACGCACTCACGTCGCCGGACGCGCTTGGAAATCGTATGCGGTGCTGTACCGCAAACACAACCATCGCGACCGGTTGATTGAAGTGCTGCGGCGGCGGCGAATTCCGTTCGTGATCCGGAACTATTCGATCATGTCGAGCACCGTGGTGCGCGATCTGGTGGCGTACTTGCGGTGGTTCGCGTATCCAGCGCACAACGTATCTTGCGCGCGGGTGCTGGCAATTCCCTACTGGGATTTAGGGCCGCGCGATCTGCATCGGCTGATCGAGCGCGCGGCCAAAGAACGAGGGCGATCGATCTATGACGCGCTGGAGGCGGCTGCGTCCGCGTCCACCGAAGCAACCGGCGCGGAGGCGAACCCTGCGCCCGGAACGCCGCGCTACGCGGAGCTGGTCGCGTTTTATCAGCAGATGCGCAAGCGTGGGTACCAGACCAGCACGACTACGCTGCTGGACGAATTGATCCAGAAGGTCCAGATCGCGCCGTTGCCTTCGGATGCTGACCGGCTGTATCTCGAGCGATTCGTAGATTTCGTCCGCGATTGGGAAAACAAGGCGAACCCGAAACATCTACGCGATTTCGTGCAGTACCTCGATTATTTTGCCGAAGCTAATGGCGACATCAACCTCGAACGTGAGCCTACCGACGATGGTGTGCAATTGATGACAGTACACGCGGCGAAGGGTCTGGAATTTCCGTATGTTTTCGTGATGGCGCTTAGCGATGGCGATTTTCCGGCGCGCGGGCAGCGGCCGGTTTTTGAGTTCCCGAAGGAATTGATGAAAGAGGAACAGCCGGAGGGTGACTTCCGGATTCAGGAGGAGAGGCGGCTGTTTTATGTGGCCCTGACCCGGGCGCGGCGGCAGCTCACGTTGACGTTTGTCAACGCCAAGAGGAAGAGACCCTCGATCTTTCTGGAAGACATTTTGATGAACCCGAAAATTAAGGCGCGCGATGCGCTGCAGGTGACGCCGATCGTGGTCCTTCCACCGGTCGAGGAAGCCGCCGGCCCCGAGCCTTCCAGGCCGGCGCAAGCACAACTTTTCGGGCTGGCGGCGGACGACGCGCGAATGTATTCGCGGATCGCACTGTGGGCTAAGGCGTATCGCCCACCGCGGCCGGAGCCATTGCAGCTTAGCGATTCGGCGATCGGGGCTTACCAGGCCTGTCCTCAGAAATATTTATTTCAGTATGGCTGGGGGATTCGTGGGGCGCAGCGCGCGGCGATGACGTTTGGGATGGTGATGCACCGGACCATCAAGGAATTCGTGGATAATTGCCGACGGCGGCGGGACATTCCGTTCGAGGAAGTGGCGATTTCGTATAACCGCGAATGGCGCAGCGCGGGATTCTTGGATGATTATCAGGAAGAGGAATACCGCCGCGAGGGGCTGACGGAGCTGGAGGCGTTTTGTAAAGAGTACATGGCGGAGCCGGCGAACGTACTGCACCAGGAAAAAACTTTCGAGCTGCATCTGGAGAACGATGTGGTGATTACTGGGCGGATCGATCAGATCAATAAGCTGGGGCGGAATGAAGTGGAGATTGTGGATTACAAGACGGGGCGGTCGCCGAAGCCTGAGGATGCCAAGAAGAGTCTGCAACTGAGTATTTACGCGCTGGCGGCTCGGGATTTTCTCGATCTGACCGCGAAACGGGTGACGCTGTACAGCCTGTTTAGCAACCAGGCGGTGAGCGCTACGCGGGAAGCGAAAGACCTCAGCAAGGCGAAAGAAAAAATCCAGGAGACCGCGGATTTGATTCGGGCACGGGAGTTTGGGGCGCGGACCGGGTATCAGTGCCGAAGCTGCGATTTCAAGGCGATTTGCCCGGCGTTCGAGCAGTTGATTTCGATTTCTACGGCTACTTCGAGTGCCAAGTCCGCTGCAACGGCTAAACCAGCTCGGGCTTCCGGTTCTGTTTCTTAGTTCGTTGGCATCAGAACCCCTCACACTCACCCTTTCCGAAACCGGGAAAGAGTGGGGCTCCCGGAAAAGATAACGGCGTAAAACCGAACTCGACACCGACGCACGTGAAAACGACGAGTGAGGCACCCACCTTCAACTACTGAAGTCAAAAACAACCAAAGTCAGACCTATTGCGCGGCTAGCATCTGGGCGGTGCTTTCGTCGAGTTGTTCGACGCGGCGGAGGTCCTCGAAGCGGGCTAGCAGATGGGCGGGGCGCCCGAACCGTTGGTGCCAATGAGGATGACCCAGGAACCCGGGGCGAGATTGAGGTTGGCCCCGCGGAGCGAACGGACCTCGTTCAGGGTGCCGGGATGAAATGCTTTGAGGATCGACACCTGAGTGAGCGCGGGCCACGGCGGAAGCTGATTTTCGATGGCCTAAATCGGAAAGCAGCAGTATCGACGAGAACCACACGATCAGACCGAGCCCCATAGCCAATCTTTTCAACGTGGCCCATACAGCGGTGTCTGTGAACTTGCGCATGACTCCTGCGAAAGGCTCCTTTTGTGAGGCGCTTGTATGCACATCTGATCCATGAGGCGTGCGTTAAAGCGATAGTTCCTGGGAAGTCGACCGAAGCCGACCAATCAGGCGGAGTTGGGCGCTGGAAATTTCTTGGCGAGCCGGGCGAGACACGGGTACGATGCGCGGTGCTGGGGCGTGCAAATTAGATTGGGACTGGGACAATGAGAAAGACACTGCGCTCGCGTTTCGGGTTGTCGCTGGTTGGTGGACTGCTGATTCCAGGGCTCGCGTTGGTGGCCGGCGAGAATTTGATCGCGGCGCAGCAGGCTGTCAAGAAGACCGCGGAGATCGTTGAAAGTAAGCCCGAGGCGCTGGGCTTTTCGTCGGAACGGCTGGGGCGGCTGCATGTGGCGATCCAGCAGTTGGTGGACCAGAAGCAGCTTGCTGGGGTGGTCACGCTGCTGGCGCGGCACGGCAAGGTGGCCGAAGAGCGCACATATGGGGTGAAGGACCTCGCTAGCGGCGCGCCGATGACCAAGGACACCATCTTCCGAATCTACTCGATGACCAAGCCGGTGACCGGGGTGGCCATGATGATGCTGTACGAGGAGGGCAAATGGCGCCCGGCGGATCCGGTCTCGAAATTTATTCCGGAGTTCTCGCAATTGAAAGTCTTTAAGGGCAACGATTCCAACGGAAATATGATTTTGGAAGATCCGGTCCACCATCCGACGATGCAGGAGTTGATGACCCACACCGCGGGATTTACTTACGGGATTTTCGGGAAGACTACGGTGGACAAAATGTACGGAGACGCAAAGGTTCTGCACGCCCAAGGGGAGACCCTGCAGGACATGATCAACAAGTTGGTGAAGATTCCCTTGCTGTTCCAGCCGGGGAGTCGCTGGGTCTACAGCGTGGCCATGGATATTCAGGGCTACATCATTGAGAAATTGTCCGGGCAGTCGCTGCCGGATTTCGAGCAGCAACGCATTTTCGCGCCGCTGGGGATGAAGGACACCGGCTTTTTTGTGCCCGCCGAGAAGCGCGACCGGTTTGCCACGCTGTACGCGGGAAACGATGCGGGGGAGCTAGAATTGTTTCCGAAGGACCATAAGGCGCTGAGTGACTACGCGACCGAGCCAACCCAGCCTTCCGGCGGCGGTGGTATGGTCTCCACCGCCGAGGATTATTTGCGGTTCGCACAGATGTTGTTGAATGGCGGCGAGCTGGACGGCGTGCGCATCCTGGCGCCGGGCACGGTGCAGCTCATGACTGCCAACCACCTGGCTCCCAGCCTGATGGTGGGAGACTTTTCTACCGGCGGGGACGTGACACGCCCGGGCGCGGGTTGGGGCTATGACTGCGCGGTGTATTCGGACCCGTTGCTCGCGAATGAAGTAGTTGGCAAGGGCACCTTCTTTTGGGAAGGGGCCGCGGATACTTGGTTTTGGGTGGATCCGACTAATGATCTGATTTTTGTGGGCATGACCCAGCGGATGCTGGACCCCAAGCGGCCGAACCTGCACGCGCTGACCCATCCTACGGTTTATCAGGCGCTGGTGAATCCACGGATGTAACCTTAGCGGACACGGATTCTGCGAGTGGGACAGAGTTGTGCGGACTATACGCCCACCCTTCCCCAAAATCGGGCAGAGTTGGGCACCCACCTGCAACAAATAGGAATCAAAACCCTACACCTAGACCCGGCGTGCGGGTCACCACACCAAACAACCGGCTCCATTAGGGTTGAAGGGATTGGTCAAAGAAGCCTTCACGAGCCAGGACGTGCAGACCGGGCCGTTCTACTCTTACTTCTATGGGGTGGTAGCCTTCCGGGGTTTTGTTGGGCTTGGGAACGAAGGCGATGGTGTATTCGTTACGGGCTTCTTCGGTTAGGGTGCTGTAGACACGTTCGAGATCGCGCTCTTTGCCCGCGAAGTAGGAATCGCCCCCGGTTTCGCTGGGATATTTGACCAGGCGGCCGGTCTCATGTTTCAGCAGCGCGTTGCCCACCGAGATGGAGTAGACCAGGATGTCGGACTTCAGCAGAAACTGCACCACGGTTTCGAACGCCACCTTGTTGTGGCGCGAGTTCGTGCCGTCCGCTACCAGAAAAACAATCTTGCGCCGGTTGCGCCCCCGCGGGGCGAGCGCCTTGGCGGCGGCATATACCGCGTCGTCCAGGCACTTGGTAGCTTCGCGCCCGTGCCACCGCGGATGCACTCCGGTATCCTGCGATTGGCCGTTGATCACCGGGCCGGAGGTCATGGGGCCTTCGTCATCCACCGACATGCTCGAACCGATGGTGGTGTGTTTGAGTTTGGCGAAAAGAGCGTCGTTGTTGAAGGTGAAGTCCTGCAGCATCTCCGGATATTCGTCGTAGGCCATGATGGCGGCCTCATCGTTGGGCCCGAAAGCGGCGCTGATGCTCTCGATACTTTTCTGGACTTGCTCGGCAGGCTTGGTGGAGAGATCGTTATCGAGCAGGATAACCGCGGAGAGAGGATATGCATCGGAGGAGAAAAATCCGATGGGCACCTCTACACCGTCCTGAAAGACGCGAAAATCGTTCTGGCTAAGATCGCCGACGATGTTACCGGCGGAATCTTTGACGGTCACCGGAACCAGCACATTGGTGGTGACCACGCTAATGGGAGCTTGGCCAGGCTTCTTCCCTGGAGTCGGGTTAGCGCCCCGTTGGCCGGGAGCGGGCGCCGACTGGCCTGGCTGCGGAGCCGGCTGGTCGGGAAGCTGATCGGCGGGCTTTTGCTTTGCGTCCGGCGGCATTAGCTCGTCCGGATCGGGCAGGTCATTGGGATTCGGCGGATTCGCAACCTTGGCGTCGGGCGGCGTTTTCTTGGAATCGGGAGCTTGGGCCGGCGGCGGGGCTTGCTGGTCCTGCGCCCAAACGGCCGGGGCCCACGCAGTCGGGGCAGCGATCATGAGCACGGAGAGAACCACTGCCAGTAAAGTTTGCATGCTATCTTTAACCATCGGTGCTCCTGAGGTCCGCTGGAAGCTTTGACGCGGCACGGCATCGCTCGGTTGCGTTTCGATCCAGGCCAGCGGATCGCACACATCGCCGGACCCGAAAACTGCATCGAAGCAAACGAAAGACTATTCAGGGGGATTATATAATGCGTTCAACGAATCTTCGCGCCGGTCTGTTGTCCCTTTTCCTTTTCGCGGGGCTCTGCGCTTCTTCCTGGATGCCGGCCAATCGGGCGCATGCCGCACCCGCATCCCCCCAGGGCGCGGCTAGCGGATCACAGACCGCCGCAGGCGGGCAGCAGCCGATCATCGTGAACGTGAACCTGGTCCAACTGTTCGCGACGGTGCGCGACAGCCATCATTCGTTCGTCAACAATTTGACCAAAGATGACTTCAAGATTTACGAGGACGGCGTCGAGCAGAAGGTGGCAAATTTTACCAAAGAAGTGGATATGCCGATCACGCTGGCCTTGCTTATCGATACCAGCGGAAGCGAACAGAACATGCTGGGAGCGGAGCAAGACGCAGGATCGCGCTTTGTGCACGAAGTGATGCGCAAGAAGGACCTGGCGATGGTCATGAGCTTTGACCTGGACGCTAATCTACTGGCGGATTTCACCGAAGACACTTCCATTCTAGAGCGTGCTCTGCGCAAAACCCAGATCAACGCATCCATGGGCGGAGGCGGTACGGCGCCAACGATCGATCCCGGCAACATCGGCACAGTATTCTACGACGCGGTTTACCTGGCCTGCCACGACCAGTTGCGCGATCAGGCGGGACGCAAGGCGGTGATCGCTTTAACCGACGCCGAAGACAACGGCAGCAAGATGCGGCCGGGAGACGCGATCGAGGCGGCGCAGCGGTCGGACGCGGTGATTCACATTATTCTGGTCACCGATCGGCGATATGGGTTTGGATTTGGCGGGGGCTTCAACAGCGGCGCGAGCGTGGCCAAGCGTATGACCGAGGATACCGGGGGGCGGGTGATCGAAGTCCACAGCGAGAGCCATTTGGAACAGGCTTTCGACGAAATTTCCCAAGAGCTGCGCCAGCAGTACGTGCTGGGCTACTACCCGACCAACGACAAGCGTGACGGTTCGTTCCGGAAGATCAAGCTGGAAACCACTAAGAGTGAGTTTAAGGTTTTGACCCGCAAAGGCTACTACGCACCGCGCCACTAACTGCGGCGAAGCCTGGGGTCGCGGCACGGCCAACAAGTGGCGGAAAAATCGGCGAGCAGCTATTGCCCGGTGGGGCCGCCGGACGCCGAACCTGGCGCTACCGCGAAATATCCCTTGCGAGTGCGTACCACCAGACCCTTACGGTCCACTTCGACGCGAATCTTTCGGAAGCGGCCGTTGAAATCGGGATTGGTGGGCGCGTAGGCCACAAAATACTGGCTGCGCAATTCCGCGCCGATATCCTGAAACGACTCCTCAAGGTCATCCAATTTGTACGGGAAAAACACCCGCCCCCCGGATAGCTCCGAGAATTCCTCAAGAACCTGATCACCAGGCGTTTTCAAGTATTTCTTGGGCTGGTCGGTATCCACGGCCAGCCAGTCGGTGCTGGTGCTGATGGCGTAGATGGCTACTTCCCCGCGCTGGACCGATTCCAGGGTTTCGCTCTTGGAGTGGTCACTCAGATTGTCATCGCCATCGCTGATCACCACCATCACCCGGCGAATTTGGACTTCCGGGGGAGGAGGCAAGGGGGCCTTGCCCAATTTTGCGGTGGCAGTGTAGATGGCGTCGCGCAACGCGGTGCCCCCACCGGCGCGCTGGGATTCGATGGCGCGGCTGAGAACGTCAACGTTGTCAGTGTAGTCCTGGATCACTTCCGGTTCATTGTCGAAGGTCATCAGGAACGCCTGATCGGTGCCGCGGCGAATCACGTTGCTCAGAAAATCGATGGCCGCTTCCTGCTCGAACTTGAGGCGGGGGCGAATGCTGTTGGAAGTATCGAGAAGGACGGCGATACGCAACGGCAGATTGGTTTCCCGGCCGAAGAAACTGATTTTCTGTGGCTGGTCGTCTTCGTAGACCTTGAAGTCGCTCTGCTCGAGGTCGGTAATCAGGTTGTGATGGCGATCGGCTACCGTGGCCACCAGGTGGACGGCACCGGTGGTGATCGAAATAATCGGCGTTTGCTTGGTAGGATTTGGATTCGAGGGCGCCGTCGGATTCTGCGGCGCGTCCGGCGGTGGCGCGGCAGGGGCTTGTGGCGATGCGGAACGGATACCAGCGAAAAATATCAGAGCGCCCGCTAAACAAACCCACCGCGCGTTCCGCAAGCCTTTGGGCACGCCCTGATTATAGGTACTCGCGAAGGGCAGCGTCAATCACGCCGGGCGCCGCGGGGGCGAGCCGGGCCAGTTCGCGGGCGTACGCGACCAGTTCGGCGGGCAACTTCGCGCGCGTCTCGATGGGAACTTGCGTGGTGGGATGCATGAACCGAAGGCGGGCAGCGTGTAGGAAATTGCGGCCGAGCGGCTCGACGCTTTGGGCTCCGGCATGGGGCTGGTGCGGCGCGCCGTACAGCGTATCTCCCACCACCGGGTTTCCCTGGGATGAGAAATGGACGCGCAGCTGATGGGTTCGCCCGGTGTGCAGGAGCGCGGAGACCAGAGTGAAGCCGGGCATGCGCATTTGGACGGTCCAGTCGGTGCGTGCAGGGCGGCCGTCGCGGCGGCGGGCAGTCATGCGTCCGCGGTGACGCAGGTCGCGAGCGACGGGGAGTTCGATGCGTCCGGCGTCGCCTTTCACATTTCCGTGTAGCAGCGCGAGGTAGGTTTTCTCGATCTCGCGTCGGGCGAATTGTTCGATGAGTTCGAGGTGCGCTTCGTTGGTAAGCGCTACGATCAACGCACCGGAGGTGCCTTTGTCCAGGCGATGGACGACGCCGGGGCGGAGCGGGCCGCCGATGTCGGAAAGATTGGCGAGGCCGCCAAATTTGTAGAGAAGTGCGGCCGCCAGTGTGCCGGTGGTTTCCCCAGCTCCGGGGTGCACGATCATGCCGGCGGGCTTGTCGATTACCGCGATTTGATCGTCTTGATAGAGCACCGTCAGTGGGAGGTCTTCAGGTTCCAGGCCGGACTCGATTGCTTCGGGAATGTCGATGATGATCGATTCGCCGGCGACTACGCGGTAGGAAGGCTTCCTGGGAGTGCCTTCGACGTGCACCCGGCCTTCATCCATTAGTTCTTGGACCCGGACCCGGCTCAGTTGCGGGAGTTGGTCGGCTAGGTAGCGGTCTAGACGCGTTCCTTGCTGATCGTCGGGGACGATGAATTCGAGTTGGGGCGTGGACTGATCCATGGAACGTTCCGTTTCAACCGAGCGGCACGCGGGGGAGATCCCTTCCCCAAACCAGGGAAGACTGGAACCCGGAAAAGATAAAAACATAAAACCATAGAACCGTAAATCAGCGCGCGCGGGACAGCTGTGGCGCTGCGAGCGGGGCGCGATTGCTTAGCCCGCGCCACCACAAGGCGGTTCCTGTACAGATCAGGGCTACGCTGACTAGCTGCATCAGCGAGAGCGAGTTGTGAAACATCATAGTGCGGCCGGGATCGCCGCGAAAAAATTCGATGGTGCCGCGTTCCACACCGTATAGCAGCAAGTAGGTGCCTATAATTTGTCCGCGAAAAGTTTGGCGGCGGCCCAGCCAGATCAAAATCAGAAAATTCAGAAATTCGACGGTGGCTTCGTAAAGCTGCGTCGGATGCAATGGGATATCCAGGGGCGTGCCGACCAGACGTTCGGCGGCTTCACTGGTGAAGGTAACCCCCCACGGCAAAGTGGTCGGTTTGCCGTAGCAGCATCCCGCCATGAAGCATCCCACTCGGCCAATCGAATGACCGAGCGGCAATGCGAATGCATATGTATCGAAAAGCGGCAGCGCCGGAATTTTCTGCGCCCGCATGTATACCAGCGCGAACCCCACAGCGCCGACCACTCCGCCGTAGAAAGTGCCGCCGGATTGCAACGTGGACCAGCCAAAAATCTCGCCCGGATGATCGCGGTAGTAGCCCAAATCACTCAGTACGTACCACACTTTCGCGATTACGATGGCCGATAGAACCATATAAATGCCAAGATTCCACAGCCGGTCGGGATCGAGCCCGGCATGCGGCGCTTGCACCCGCGCATACCAGAGCGAGAGCAGCACCCCGGTAGCCACCAGCACTCCATAGGAGTAGATGGTGAAGACCCCCGCGTGGATCAGGATGGGATGCATCGCTAGTTGTTCTCCTTACTGGGCTGGCCATTGCGCTCCCCGCTGGAATGCGACCAGTCGCGCAGGAGTTCAAGGACCACCAGCGCCGCGCCGATCACGATGGCGGAATCGGCGAAGTTAAATGTGTACCAGTGATAGCGGCCCAGATGAAAATCGATGAAGTCGGTCACGCTGTGGCGCAGCACGCGGTCGAACACATTGCCGCAGGCCCCGCCCAGGATCAAGGCCATTCCCACTTGGCCCAGAAAGCCGCCAGCCCTGCCGGACATGAGCAACCAGATCAGAAATCCGATCACCGCGGCCGAGAAAATTACCAGCACCGGCGCGGTCCACGGCGATCGGGAATCCGCGAGAAAGCCAAAAGCGACGCCGGAATTGGTGGTGTGCATAAGATTCAGTAATTCGGGAATTAGAACTTTATACGCGCCGAGCGGCATGAATCGGTCCACCAGGAACTTGCTGAGCCGATCGGCCACCAGCACGCCCAGCGAAAGAACGGAAAGCCATGAGGCCGAGGTACGCTGCGGGATCGCCATCAAGAAGCAGCGCCCGGCCCGCCGGCCGCAGCGATTTCCGCCAGCGCCGCCAGGCATCGCTCGCACACCGTGGGGTACTCGCGGCTCGACCCCACCTGGGTAGAATAATTCCAGCAACGCTCGCACTTGAGACCGTCCGCCCGAGTCACTTCAACCCGGATGGGCGCCAAATGTTCCGCCGGGGAATGTGGGGGAATCACGTCCACTTGGGAAACGATGAAGAGCGAAGGCAGCACCCCTTTGTAGAGTTCGGCCACAGCGGCCAGATCGCCTCCACCACGAAGGGTTACTTTGGCTTCAAGCGAAGCGGAAATGGTCTTGGCCACCCGGGCCACTTCGAGTTCCTTGAGCACTTCGGCGCGAAGCTCAAGGAGCTTGGTCCAATTGGCGGCTTTCGCGGGATCGAAGCCGGTGTGCAAGTCCTGTTCGTTGGGAAAGGTGGTCATGTGCACGCTTTCGGCGACGGCGATCGAGTGCGGCAGATGCTTCCACACTTCTTCCGCGGTGAAGACGAGCACCGGGGCCAGCAGACGCAGCAGCGCGCTGGCGATGCGGTAGACCGCGGTCTGCGCCGAGCGCCGCCCCGAATTGCGGCGCGCAAAGGTGTACAGACGGTCTTTCAGAACGTCGAAGTAAAACGCGCTGAGTTCCACCACCGCGAAATCGTGCACCGCGTGGAAGACCCGGTGGAATTCAAAGTCGGTGTACCACTGGCGGCACTCGCGAACCAAATCGCCGGTGCGCTGCAGCATCCAGGCATCCAGTTCCCACAGCTCGGAATCGTGTACCGAGTCACGCGCCGGATCGAAGCCATCGAGATTGGATAGCGCGAAGCGGAAGGTATTGCGCAGCTTGCGATACGCTTCCGAAAGCTGGGTCATTACCCCGTCGGACATGCGGATATCAGCGCGATAATCCTGCGAGGTAACCCATAGCCGCAGCAGATCGGCGCCCCACTTCTCGCAGACTTCGCGGGGGAGCACCACGTTACCCAGCGACTTGGACATCGGACGGCCCTGCGCATCCAGCGTCCAGGCGTGCGTAACCACTTGCTTGTAGGGCGCGTTTCCGCGGATGCCCACGGCGATCAGCAGCGAACTCTGGAACCAGCCGCGGAATTGGTCGGGGCCCTCGAGGTAAACATCCGCCGGCCAGGTGCCCTTGGCCGGATCGAGGACCGCCAAGTGGGTGGAACCGGAGTCGAACCAGACGTCCAGAATGTCATGCTCTTTCTGCCAGTTCGCGTTGCCGCACTTCGGGCACTGGAAGCCGGGCGGTAGCAATTCTTCGGCGGAGTGGGTATACCATGCGTCCGCGCCTTCCTTCTCGAACCACTTGACGACGTTGCGCAACGCCGCGAAATCTTCCAGCCGCGCCTTGCAATTCCCGCAATTGAAAATAATCAGCGGCACGCCCCAGAAGCGCTGGCGCGAGATGCACCAGTCCGGACGAGTGCCGACCATGTCGCGAAGGCGTTCCTCGCCCCACGACGGCGTCCATTTCACTTTGGCGATTTCCGCGAGGGCTTCTTGGCGAAGCGAGTTGAGCTCCGGGAAATCCATCTTGATGAACCATTGTTCGGTGGCGCGGAAGATCACCGGATTGTGGCAGCGCCAGCAATGCGGATAACTGTGCTGGAATTTGTGGTCGCCGAGCAGCGCGCCGCGTTCCCGAAGCAGATTCACGATCGGGACGTTGGCTTCCCACACGGTCTTGCCGTTGTAGTCAGGCAACCCTTCCACGAACCGCCCATCATCGTCGATCGGCGCGGTGACTGGCAGGCCATATTTTTGGCCGGTGACAAAGTCCTCGGCTCCGTGGCCTGGGGCGGTGTGAACGATGCCGCTTCCTTGATCGAGAGTGACATAGTCGGCCAGCACCCCAGGCACCCGGCGATCAAGGAATGGATGCTGGAACATTGCGCCTTCGAATTCCCTTCCCTCCAAGCGCTTGCCCTCGTTGTTCACTTCAAAGTGCAAATCCTTGGCGGCGGCGTTGAGCCGTTCCGCGGCGATCAACAGGCGCCCGGCGGAGGTCTCCGCGATGACGTAGTCGTAGTTGGGATGAAACGCCAAAGCCTGGTTCGCGGGCAAAGTCCAGGGAGTGGTGGTCCAAATCACCGCGCTCACGCCGGGCCCATAGCGATCGGACTTGGGGCCATCGATCAGGGGGAACTTCACCCACACCGAGTGGCTGGTGTGATCCTCATATTCGACTTCGGCTTCGGCCAGCGCGGTGCGATCCGTAAGGCACCAATACACCGGCTTCATCCCGCGATAGACATAGCCCTTTTCGAAAAAGGTTATGAAGGCGTCGGCGATGCACGCTTCGTACCCCGGATTCATGGTCAGGTAGGGCTCTTCCCACTGCCCAAAAATTCCCAGGCGTTTGAAGTCCACACGGTTCTGGGCGACGTACCGCGCCGCGAATTCGCGGCACATCTGCCGGAATGCGGCGGGCGATACCACGTTCTTTTTACCCCCCAGTTCCTTCTCCACTTTGTTTTCGATAGGCAGGCCGTGGCAATCCCAGCCCGGAATGTACGGGGAGTAGAAACCGGCCATGGTCTTGGACTTCACCACCAAGTCTTTCAAAATTTTGTTGAGCGCAGTGCCTAGGTGGATGTCGCCCGTCGGATAGGGGGGCCCATCGTGCAGGACGAATACCGGCGCGTTCTGCCGAGAATTAAGGATGCGGCGGTAGATATCCTCACGGTCCCATTCGGCCAGCTGCTGGGGTTCGCGTTCCGGCAGCTTCGCTTTCATGGGAAAATCGGTGCGGGGGAGATTAAGCGTGCTTTTGAAGTCCAGGTGTTTGTCCCTTCTGGCCGAGAGATTTTCGGGTGTTGCCGCCGACATTGCCCGGCAGGAAACCCGCCGCGACGTGTAAACATCGTATGTTACAATGAATTGCAGAACGTGTCAGCGGCGCTTGCGGGCGTACATCCTTTTACGACGTCCAGCGTCTAAGCAGAGGTGACCCCGAGCCGGGGGACACCATACGACGTATATGACGGAAATCACTAGCAATACGACATCCCCCGAAGCTCAACAGCCGAGCGCGATGGTGCGCATCCAACGGCTGGCGGTGCCCCAAGAATCCTGGTGGTCATCCTTTTCTTCCAATTTGAAGCAATTCCTCACCGAGCGGCCCGTCAAAGTGACCGCCAACAAAGGCGATTTCTTTAAGAGCACCTCGTTTGGCGCGGGCATGGGCGAGAACGTAAAGGAACTCTTCCATGCCGCCCCGCGACTGCAGGCCGGCGCGCCCGGCAGTGAACTGCTGGAAAAGCCGGGGCAGGACTTCGATTCGTTCTGGACCAACTTGCGGGACATGATTTCGCCGCGGAAGCTGCCACCCCTGAATACCACCAGCCAGCCGGTGGCGGTGAAGGATATTTGGACCAAGGACACCCAGTTCACGCGGGTGCAGTACCTTTCTCTGGCGATCCATGTGGTGGTCCTGGTGCTGATAATTGTGCCACTGCTGCCGGAAATTCTGTCGCCTCCCACCACTAAGGCTTCTACCCAGGTGGTGGTTACTTCGCTGGATTTGTCACCTTACGCTCCCAAGCTACCGCCGGGTCCGAAAAAGGCAGGTGGTGGCGGAGGAGGAGGGGAACATAATCCGATTCCCGCGAGCCGGGGCAAATTGCCGAAATTTTCGTTTACTCAATTTACCCCTCCCTCGGTGAAGCCGCCGGACAATCCCCGGCTGGCGATGACGCCGACGGTGCTTGGCCCGCCGGATATGAAGCTGCCTAGCCCCAATGCTGCCAATTGGGGCGATCCTTTGGCGAAGCTCACCAACGATTCCAGTGGGCCGGGCGGTGGCGGCGGTATCGGCAGCGGTCAAGGTGGTGGCGTTGGCAGCGGCAATGGTGGCGGTGTGGGTCCCGGCAATGATTGGGGAACGGGCGGCGGTTCGCCACATGCTGGCGAAAACGGCTATGGCAGTCCCCAGTGCCTGTACTGCCCGCTGCCGGAGTTCTCCGACGAGGCCATCAAGGCCAAATATTCGGGAACGGTGCTGGTGCAAGCGCTGATTGAACCCGATGGACGCGCCAAAGACATCCACGTAGTGAAGGGCCTGGGCCTGGGGCTGGACGAAAAGGCGGTGGAAGCGGTGCGCGGCTGGAGGTTCCGGCCGGCCAGTTCGCCCACCGGGCAAGCCGCGGGCGTGATCGCGCTGATCGAAGTAACCTTCCGCTTGATGTAGCTTTCGGATTCTGCACACACCTCATTTCCTGCGTTCACCTTCTGAGTTCCTTCGTGCCCCCTCTCTCTGCGTTCTGTTACGATGGGCGGCATGATCCGCATTGTGATTCGAGTCTCATTTATCTTTTTTTGCTTCATCGCAACGCTGGCCAGTGTCGGCGTGCCCCCGGCGGCGGCACAGAACGGCGCGATCGAGTTCGCGGTGCGGGTGCGTCCAGCGAGCGGCGTCGCCGAGCCAGCCCGGGGAATGCCCTTCGCTCTACTGAACAAGAGCTTTCAGGATATTCAGCACGAGGCAGAGACCGCCGAGCCGCCCCCGGATATGGGCCCGTTCATCGACAAACTCACGGTATCCCCGGAACTGAAGGCGTGGATGAAGCGCAACCACGCCGTATCCCTGAGCTCCAACGATTTCACCAAGAGCGTGAAGCCGGACGACGTCATGGGCGTGCCCGAATTTTTCGATGCTTACATGCGCATCAATGCTTCCAGCAAAGGCATCGCCTTCCCCACTACCAAGGCCAAGGAAAAAGACAAGATTAAGGATCCGGAAAAATACAAGAAGCTGAATCAGGAATATCTGGACGCCATCAAGAAATTCGCCATCGCCAATCCCAGCAGCGTGGACGGAATGGAAAACGAATTGGCGGACGTCGATCCCACCCACGCATGGAACGAGCTGATTAAACGTCGCTCCGCCGATGTCCACCGGCACACCCTGGACGCCGCCGACGGCCGTTACCTGGTGGCCCACGCGGAAACCAATCTGAACGGAGAAGCTCGTCTGGAGAACGTGCCGCCGGGGACTTATTGGTTGAGCACTCTGGACGTGACCGCAACCGTAGGCGATATGTACCTGAAGTGGGATCTGCCAGTGACCGTGGCAGGCGGCCAGACGGCCCGGGTCGCACTAACCAACTCGAATGCGCTGGAATCAGCCAAGCCTGGACCGTAGCCGTTTGCACCGGGCGCTAAAAACCAACTGCAACAACATCGGGTTTCGTTTTGGGCTTTGGTTCTCAGGCTTTGACCGGATGGAATCCTCGTGGACATTCCTGAATACATCGCGCAGCTTATTGACGCCGATGCGCAGGTGCGTTTCCGCGCGGCCACTTATATTTTCGATTGGGGCACGCGGCTGTGCGATCCGGTCGTGGAAAAATGGATGACCGACGCAGAACTCGCGGGGTTGCTCGTGCGGGTCAAGGGTGAGATGGCTGGCGCGGGCACCGCGGCCGGCGGTCTAGCTCGACGGGGGCCCGCTCGTTCGTGCGCCGCTACGGTGGGAATTGCGGTGCAGCCGGCGGCCTTCGAGAAGATTCGCGAGGCGAATGGGGCGCCGGTGTTGGCTCAGGTGCCACCCGATCAGGACGCGATCGAGTTTGAGCTGGAGTTCCCGGGACACGTGCACATCGACGTGCTCACTACGAGCGCCCCCGGCGGCGGTGGAGCGATTGCGCGTTACTTAGAAAAATTCGGGGAAGGGATTCAGCAAGTCGAGTTCGATGTGCGCGATGTGGATGCCGCAAGCGCGAACCTGCGGCGGAGCTTTGCGCTCGATGCAATCTATCCGGCAACTCGACCCGGGGCGAACGGTACGCGTGTGAATTTTTTTCTGGTGGCTGGCGGCGATGGTCGGAAAATCCTGATCGAGCTGGTGGAAAAAGCAGGGTGATTGCGCGATCCGGCCGGAACCTGTAGAGTTAGCGAAGCGATTTTCTCCTGCAGATTTTCACGAAATGAGGTTTCACTCCGATGGCTTACGTGAATGAAGTGGGCGTATCCAAGGCCGAGCCACGGCTGCGGGCGATCTACGACCGGCTGCAAAAGATGCTGGGGTACGTGCCGCACTATTTTCAGTCGCTGGGCGCGAAACCGGAGGTGATCGAGGCACAATTGGCTATGGATAGCGCGATCATGGCCGAGGGTGCGCTGAGCACTTCGATCAAAGAACAGATTGGATTGGTGGTTAGCGGGATTAATTCGTCGGCGTACTGCATCGCGTTCCATATGGAATTGCTGGACAAGGGATTTGGCTTGCCGAAACCGGTGGCCAAGAAGCTGGCGGTGGACTACGAAAATGCCCCGGGGGACGAGAAGACCAAGTCGTTATTTCGTTTCGCGGACAAGCTGACACGGAAGCCGCTGGATATCGATGTCGAGGATGTGGACACCTTGCGCGCTGCGGGTTGGGGCGATGACGCGGTCCGCGAGACAGTTCTTACTGTGGCTTACTTCAATTACATCAATCGCGTTTCGTTTGGACTGGGTTTGGTGGGAGATCTGTAAACCGGGAATCTCGAGCCCAGCTTGTGCGGACATATTGGTGAGTCGTGAAAGTTTTGCGGCGGAGGGCAGTCCCTCGCCGCCGAGAATGGCTGCGCCACGACGGCTGCGGCAGTACACTTATTGGCCCACTTGCTCCAGGAGCTTGGCGACCAGCGCGGTCCATCCGGTCTGATTGCAGGCGCCCAGACCTTTCCCCGTATCCCCGTTGAAATATTCGTGGAAGAGCAGCAGGTCGCGCCAGTGGGGATCTTTGGCGAAGATTTCGGTGTCGCCATAGAGGGGGCGGCGGCCGTCCTGCAGCAGGAATGGATGCACCAGCCGGTGCGAGAGGTCCGTGGCTACCTCCCACAGATTTTTCTTGTGGCCGCTGCCGGTAGGATATTCCACCTGGAATGAGTCCCCGTAGTAGTGGTGATAGCGCTGCAGCGCTTCGATCAGCAGAAAATTCAGGGGGAACCATACCGGTCCCCGCCAATTGGAATTGCCGCCGAACAATCCCGAGGCCGATTCCGCCGGCTCGTAATCCACACGATGCTCGTCGCCATCCAACTTGATGATGAAGGGATGATCCTTGTGAAATTTGGAAAGCGAGCGAATGCCCGCCGGCGAGAGAAATTCATTCTCCGCCAGCGCATATTTCAGCACCCGCTCGACCTTGGCGCGGCTGGCAATGGAAATGAGCATGCGCGTGCCGTTGGCGGTCTTCTGGGTGAGATCGATGTGCTCGGGAACCTCGGGGTGATGATCGATAAACCAACTGGTTTTGCGCTGGAAGGAAGGCAAGCACGCGAGATCCTCGGGCTCGAAAGTCTCCACCGCGAACAATGGAATCAGGCCCACCATGGAACGCACCTTGAGAGGCACTTGGCCGGTGCCCCGGGCATGCAGCGCGTCGTAATAAAAACCGTCGTCCTCGTCCCATAGCCCGAACGAACCTTCGCCCATCGCGTTCATAGCTTCGGCAATGTACACGAAATGCTCGAAGAATTTGGTGGCCATATCCTGATACGACGAATCTTCATGCGCCAGTTCCATGGCCATCGCCAGCATATTCAGCGAGAACATGGCCATCCAACTGGTCCCATCGGATTGCTCGACGTAAGAACCGCCCACCAAAGGCACGGAGCGGTCGAAAACGCCGATATTATCCAGCCCGAGGAATCCACCTTCAAAGACGTTCATTCCGTCGGGATCCTTGCGGTTCACCCACCAGGTAAAATTCAGCAGCAGTTTGTGAAACACGCGCTCCAGAAATTTGCGATCGCCTTTGCCGCGAACCCTCTCTTCAATACGATAGACGCGCCACGCCGCCCAGGCATGTACCGGCGGATTCACGTTCGAGAAGTTCCATTCGTACGCGGGAATTTGTCCGTTGGGATGCATGTACCACTCCCGCAAGAGCAGAACCAATTGAGCCTTCGCGAAGTCCGGATCGGTGAGCGCCCCGGCCACGCAATGGAACGCCAAATCCCACGACGCGTACCACGGATATTCCCACTTGTCCGGCATGGAAATAACGTCGGCGTTGTAAATGTGGTGCCATCTTTGATTGCGAATCAGGCTGCGTTCCGGCGCCGGGGTGGGCTGGGTGGGATCGCCGGCCAGCCAACGCTTGACGTCGTAGTGGTAGGTCTGGCGGTTCCACACCAGGCCGGCAAAGGCTTGCCGTTGGATGCGCACCGCGTCCGCGGTCATACCTTTCGACGTTTGCAGCGCGTAGAATTCGTCCGCTTCCTTGATCCGCGTCGTAAATACTAGATCGAAGCCCTTGCCGAAAACTGAATCCGCGGATTCGGATTCCCCGATTCCGCCTGGATAGTCCAGCGGATCCTGATTGGTCAGCCGCAAGTGGACTGCCGCGCTCGCTCCCGCAGCGATTTCAAAAGCGTAGTGAGCGGCCGCTTTGGTCCCGCTCCGCGCGGGATTCACCGCCTCGCGCACTCCGTCCACCACGTAAGAGTGAAAGCCGTCCTTGACGTAAGCAGTTTCGTTGGGTTTCTGAAACAGCCGCGCGGTGTTCGTTTCGTTTTCGGTGAAGAGCAGTTCCGGCGCGCCCTCCGCCAGCAACCAGCGCTTTCCATAGTCCGGCTGCGATATTTCCATTACTTCCATTCCATTTCCGCCGTCCACGCGGCGAACGTTGGGTTTAACGTCGCCAGACGCGGTACCACCCCAGGACCATTTGTTTCGGAACCACAGCGTAGGCAGCAGCCGCAGGCGAGCCGGCTCGGGACCGCGGTTCAGAGCGGTGATGCGAATCAGAACATCTTCCGCGGTGGCCTTGGCGTATTCGATGAACACATCGAAATAGCGGCTCCCGCTGAAAATGCCGGTATCGATCAGCTCGAATTCTGGGTCATTGCGGGTGCGACGCATGTTTTCTTGTACCAATTCATCGTAGGGATATTTGGCGTGAGGATATTTGTAGAGGTATTTGAGGTAGGAGGCCGTCGGCGTGGCATCGAGATAAAAGTAATATTCCTTTACGTCTTCGCCATGATTCCCTTCCTCATTGGTCAGGCCGTAGAGCCGTTCCTTCAAGATCGTATCGCGCTCATTCCACAACGCCAGAGCGAAGCAAATGCGCTGGTGACGATCGCAGATGCCGGCAATTCCGTCCTCGCCCCAGCGGTAGGCGCGCGAACGGGACTGGTCGTGGGTGAAGTAACGCCACACGTCGCCGTCCGGGCTGTAGTCCTCGCGGACCGTACCCCACTGGCGCTCGGCCAAGAACGGACCCCAGCGCCGCCAGTGGACGCGGCGCACCTGCGACTCTGCCAGGCGTTCTTCTTCCCGAGTCATGCGCGGATTCCTACCGTGGTTTGGTTACCGTTCATATCGATGGGAGTGTGCGGTCTCGCTGTGCGTCTGCTCGCCGTCCGGCGAATTGAGATTAACGGAAGAACGAGTATCCAGCAAAGATTACGTTGCCGTCTACTCCGGGATTTACATTGGTGCGGTAGGCGTTGGAAATGTGTTGGTACTTGTAGCCCAGGAGAATGGCGTGGGTGCGCGAAGAATTGAAAATACGCACGCCGCCCTGGAAATCGAAGGTGAAGTTCGAACGGGTCGCGTTAGGCACATCCAGCGGCACCGGGATCGCCGAAAAAACCATCCCCGCAGTGGACGCCGCCATCGGCTGGATGCGGCGGTGCCGGAAAAATGTCCATTCGATTCCCAGAGGATTGAAGCCGCCACCGTAGACCGCATGGCGGGGACCCAAGACAAAAGTCGGTTGGCTAGACCCGCCTGCGGCAGGAACGTAGGTGGTGGTGACTCTGGGCTGAACCACCAGTTCTACCGGCACTACATCAATCGTTATTCCGAAAGTCACGTTGCGCCAGATCTCCAGAGTGCGACCGTAGCGCCCGCCAATATCGATAATTTCCCGGTGCGAAGTGACGCCGATTACGTGCGGCGAATCCCACGAACCGCCGGCGTACGCGTCGAATTCATTTTTGCCGGGCACCGGGTCTTGGGCGCGGAGTGGAGCGGCCGTCGCGACGAGGATGTACAACGTCACGAGTAGTATGGGTCGGAATGTGCGAGTATCGATCAATGTGACTGGAACTTCGACGAGGGCCCGCAAAACAAAGCCAATTCAAAAGGGTAGAGAACCCCGGTGTGAAATCCAACCCCTGGGGCGCCCACTGCGCTTCGCTCAGCGACCACCCATCCATAAATTTGCGTGATGTTCAAGGGAGAATTTACGTCTTATCTTTTCGGGGAGTGCTACTTCGCCGCTTGCTTGCGCTCGCCGGGCTCGCCGTTTGCTGCCGCAGCTGGTCCAGGCGTTGCCCCAGGAACGATCGCCGGGTCAGCCCCGGGACCCCCGCTCGTCTCCGGATTTTCCGGCGCCGGAGCATACAGCGCCTGAGGGTCGCGCAGTTTCAGAGCGCGAATTCTGTCCCGCAAGCCTGCGGCACGCTCGAATTCGAATTTCCCGGCGGCTGCGCGCATCGCTAATTCCATTTCGTCGATCACCCGTTTCAGATCGCGTGGATTGTTGATCTCCTCCAACTCCAGTTCCCCGACCGGAACCGTCAGGTAATCCGCGTCCACGATCTTCGCCAACTCCATATCCACCAGCGTCCGAATCGATTGCGGGGTGATATTGTTCTCGAGGTTGTAGGCCTGTTGTTTGGCGCGCCGCCGATTGGTTTCGCCGATCGCCTGCCGCATGGAATCGGTCATGTTGTCGGCGTAGAGGATGGCGCGGCCTTCCACGTGGCGGGCGCAACGACCGATGGTTTGAATCAACGACGTGGCGCTGCGCAGGTATCCTTCCTTATCGGCATCGAGAATGGCCACCAGGGAAACCTCTGGCAAATCGAGGCCCTCGCGCAGGAGGTTGATGCCGATCAGCACGTCGTATTCGCCGCGCCGCAGATCGCGCAGAATCTTCACTCGTTCCAAGGTCTCGATTTCCGAATGCAAATACCGGCAGCGGACGCCCACCTCGCCGAAATATTCAGCCAGATCTTCAGACATGCGCTTGGTGAGCGTGGTGACCAGCACGCGCTCCGACTTTTCCGCGCGGACGCGAATTTCCTCTAGCAAATCATCCACTTGGCCCTTCACCGGCCGCACTTCCACTTCCGGATCGACCAGCCCAGTCGGCCGGATCACCTGCTCCACTACCACTCCCGCGGATTTGGTTAGCTCGTACGGCCCCGGCGTCGCCGACACATAAGTCACCTGCCCGGTGCGATGCTCGAACTCCTCGAATGTGAGTGGACGGTTATCGAGCGCCGACGGTAGCCGAAATCCATAGTCCACCAGGGTCTGCTTGCGCGACCGGTCGCCGTGAAACATCGCCCGCACCTGCGGAATCGATTGGTGCGATTCGTCGGCGATCAACAGGTAGTCCTCTGGGAAATAATCCAACAGGGTGGGCGGCGCTTCGCCGGGCAGACGTCCGGACATGTGCCGCGAATAGTTCTCGATCCCGTGGCAGTAGCCGATCGTGCGCATCATTTCGATGTCGAACATGGTGCGCTGGACGATCCGCTGGGCCTCGACGATTTTGCCCTGGCGGATCAGCTCGGGCTTCCACCAGTCGAGTTCGGCATAGATCGATTGGATGGCGCGCTCTTTCTGCTCGGCCGGCAAAACGTAATGAGTCTTGGGATAAATCGGTTGACGAGTGACTTCGCCTTCTTTGGACCGAATTTCGCCGGTCAACGGATCGATCTTGCGAATCGCCTCGATTTGGCTGCCCCACAGCTCAATGCGGACGGCCAGATCGTCGTAGGGTGGAAAAATCTCGATGATGTCGCCGCGCACGCGAAAGGTGCCGCGGCGCAGGCCTTCCGTGCGTTCGTACTGAATTTCCACCAGCTTACGCAGAATGGATTCGCGGGCGATCTGCTGGCCTTTTTCGAGCAGCAGCATCATGCCGTAGTAGGCCTCCGGCGAACCCAAGCCGTAAATGCAAGAGACCGAGGCGACGATGATGACGTCGCGGCGTTCAAAGAGCGAGCGTGTGGCGCTCATGCGCAGTTTGTCCAGCTCGTCGTTGATGGTGGATTCTTTTTCGATGTAGGTATCGCTGGAGGGTACGTATGCCTCAGGCTGGTAGTAGTCGTAATAGCTGACGAAATATTCGACCGCGTTGCTCGGGAAGAACGAACGAAACTCGTGGAACAGTTGCGCCGCCAGTGTTTTGTTGTGCGCCAGTACCAGCGCGGGACGGTTCACTTCCGCGATCACCTTAGCCATGGTGAAAGTCTTGCCCGAGCCGGTGACCCCGAGGAGCACCTGATGCTTGGAGCCGTCGCGCAGTCCTTGAGTAACCTGGCGGATAGCTTCCGGCTGGTCACCGCGCGGTTCGTAGGAGCTGGCTAGTTTGAAGTCCATATCGGAATGTCCCGGCGCGGTAAGCGCGCAAACCGGAAGCTACTATTGTAATCCAAAGCGGCGATCCGATGCGCGTGGATGGACGGTTTTAGCGGAGCGAAGCGAAGTGGGTTCTCTCCGTCATTGAATTCCGAATGTGAAGCCATGAATGCTGAGCTGTCCATACGGCTTTTTCATTCGGCCTGAGGGTTTTGGGCGCCGGTCAGGTCCCGATTAGCGCGCGGAGCGGCTGGAATCCCGCCAACCGCTCAGTCCGGATTCGCAGTCATGGTCCCGCGCCGCCCCGTGGTGATCGAGAAGTAGTCAATCCACTGTTTCCGAATTCCGTTCGTGCGCTCGATCAGCTCGCTACTCGGCTTGGCACCATGTTGTACCACGATTACCATTCCGGTGTTGAACCTCCGCTGCGACTTATCGACGCTGGGCAAGCGCGGGCCTTCAGCGTCAATAACGTTCTGAATCGCTACCTTGGTCCTATCCGCCTTGAAAATGGGGTGCCCATTCGCGTCTTTCCCCGTAGGAACCAAATTGCGAAGAATGAAAAAGTCGGGCACTTCCGCCGGAGAAACCAATCCCATGAGGTAGAGATCGAGGTACGAGTATCCAGTGGCGGGAACGTAATAGTCGTCGTCGAGTTGAGTGTAGGTCTGGTCAAAGTTATCCAGCCAAACGCCGCCGCCCATGATCGACGCTTCGGTAGGCCGCACATACGGGAACGGTACGATTGCCTGCAAGCCTCGGGCCCAGTGGGTGGGGCCTAGCGCGATGGTCTCGGTACCTACCTTGGCGCTGACGAACGCCGACCAGCGGTGTCCCATCTCGTGCGCAATTTGCGAGATCCCGTACATATAGGGAGGTATTTTGCCGTCCTGCGAAGCCTCCGAGAGCTGTTGCTGGTAGAAGGTAACATCGTGATCGGAGCCCACCGGCGCGTCCGCCGGAGGCCGCTCCTGCATTTGAATCGCGCTAACCGAGACCGGTTGGATGTATTGCCACTGGAACCGGCCCGCGGTGCAATAGGATTCCAGCCCGTGCTGCGGCGCGCCGATTCCGGTCACTGCACCTCCTATCGCACCCAACGGACCGTCGCTCGGCGTGCCCGCTTCCTGGTTGTCGATGCGAAAGTCCGAGTAGTAGGCGAGAAAGTCGAACTTGTCGCCGAGGCTCTTGATGACCGTGCAGGTGAGGTCGGGAGCATTCGGCAAAGCATAGTAGTGGAACGCCTCATAGAGCACCGGGTAAGGACCGTCCTGAGGCTTCAACGACGACAGATTCACTTCCGGACTGTGAATTCCTTTCAGCGTCACTGGTTGAGCGGCAATCTGCATCACCGGATCTTCGGAGCCCGGAGCGGAGGCATCGGCGGAGACGGCTATCTGCGCCACACCATGGAGGGCCGGCGGCAGGATTCCCTGGATCGAAATCGTGTTGCCATTGATTTTAACGCCTGGCGGGATGCCTGCACCGGACGCGAAGTACCGTGGCTTTGAACCGCTGGATGGGCGGCGCGGTGCAAACCCGCGAATCATCCACGCCGCGTCGGCCGCCGAAGAAACGCCGGGGTGAGCCGAAATATTGTGGGCGTCAAAATAGACGCGATAGGCGACGTCGGAGATTCCCGGATCCCCTTCTGGCAATACCGGTCCAGCGGTCTCGAAGGTGACCTTCAGGAATATCCCGTCCACCACCGAAAGCTTAAGATTCTGGATGTCGATATTGGCGGCGACGGAAGGGTTTCGCTTGCCGGTGAGCGTGGCCAGTGATTTCTCCACTCCTCCGGAAATGAGCGGATAGACGCCGACGATGGCGTCCTTCGCTGCAACCTGGTCGTAGGACAACTCGATCGCTCCGTCCTTGTGGAGCACCGCCTGGAACCGGTTCGTCGTCTTGGTCCAAGTGAAGTCCTGGACATTTCCCCACGGCTCGGTTACATCCCACGTCACCACCACCCGATCCGCGAGTTCTTTTGCGAAGCTATTGCCCGACATGCGCGGCTTGAAAAAAACGCAAATCGCCGGATCGGCATTCACCAACGTTGCGGCCCCGTCGGTCAACGGGTCGAAGCGCCCAATGGAAACGCCGCCTTGGTCATGGCGTGGCCGGGGTTCCCACGGCTCGCCATCGGCGCCCGAACTATCTGGAGGCCCGAAGCGGATCGATCCGGTAATGCCGACTGAAAATGAATTCCAGGTTTTGCCGGAAAAAGGAAATGCGAAGTTGTGCAGGGCCACTTCGTGACCACCTAGCTGCTGGCCGAACTCCGCGTCCCACCGCAGCGGAAGATTTTCGACTCGATATCCCGCAGTTCCGGGAGTGAAGCGGAGGGTGTGCTGGCCAAGGTCGAAGAGCTTCTGCTGCCCGAGCGCGCCTTCGTCCAACTCCATCAGGATTAGGTTTCCAACCACGGAAACTTTGCCGATAGGCTTGCCCTGAACCTCCCATGCTTGGCCGTAGGCGGTGAGCGCTACAAGAATGGCAGAGAAGATAAAAAGCAGTTGGACGAAAAGGCGAGTGGATGTGGTCACGATGCCTCCGCGGGACGAGGGGCATTGTATGTATAAAATATCCAAAGGGGGAAGTCTTTTCTAACTCCTCACTATCGCTGTCCTTACTTACACTTACCTATTGCTGCGCCGGCGTTGCCGGTGGTGCTTCGGGCAACAACGTGATTTGTGTCTGCGATTTCACGTTCCCCGCATAGGTGAGGTGAGCGGCGCCGGCGCTGGATATAGTGAAGTCCATGTCTTGGGTGCTGTTCTGGGTCTCTGAGTGCACCAAGCCGGTGCGCAGCGAGATCGAATCCAGACCTTCTCCCGACCCCGTCCACTTGCCCTTGGTCTGCAGCCCGTTTTTGCGATACATCTCCGGCGTAGTGCTAGCCGTTTTGCTGTCCCGCGCGATTTCAAATTTCGTAAGAATCACCGCGCACATTTCCGGCTCGGGAGCGGCGCCGGACGGAGCGGCGGTAGTGGTATCCGGGCGCGAAGCGTCGGTCGCCCGCTGCGGTGACGCGGCGTCATTCTGCAACGAGGCGGATGCGCCGCAGGGCTCGTCCCGCAGGTAAGTGGAGACTTTTCGAGAGACGACCCCAGCGAGCGGAATGTCCGGGAGCGGGTGCACCGACGACCATTTTTCGCCCACGATGATGCCATGTTTCGGAAACGATGAAGCGGAGGCGAATCCCGACATCCAGCCGCGCATGCTGGCGGCGATCGCAGGGTTGGGAACAATGGCGTCCATGCCAGTGACGTCGCGCACTTCGCCATCGGAGCCAACCGTGAACTCTACGGACTTACCTTCCAGTGCGCGGAGCTGCGCCTCATTGGCATCTACCTTGGGGTCGTAGGCGTCACTTTGCGTCGAAACGCTAATCTTCTGGTAAGTAAAGCGCAGGCGCACGCTGTCGGGTACTCCCGGCGGCGAGGCTTTGACGTCCAGGACGTCGAGACGCACCAAGAAGGTGGAAGACTGATCGAGCTGGGATGGGCCTTCGGGATCTTTGATCGCGCTGGTAGTGTGCCCGGCGGTGTGGGTGCGGGTTTCGAATTGGTAATAGAGGCTTTGACCAACCGTGTAATGTGGGATCAGACGAACCCGGGGAGTCGTGGGCGCTGGAGCGGCGGCGCTGGCCGCTCCCAACGCATAAGCCGCAACGAATATCGAAATCACCAAAATTCGCCAACGCATCTCGAACCATCCCCTGCCTACGTTTGCTGTCCTATGCCGGTTTCTGCCGGGCCCAATCCAAAAACCCGACCCTAGATGGCACTAGCATACGATGCCGAACGGCCCGGAAGGGGTGTGTTATTCCGCGCGGTGTGAGTCACTACGGCCGGGACTTTTCGGCCGGTGCCAGCTTCAGGAGGGTGATTTCCGGGTCGAATATTAGCCCTTGGAATCTCGCCGCGGGAGCGTCCGTCGCGATGGTGGTCGGGGCCGCGCCGGTGGAATCGGGGGATTCGGGTCCATCCGCGGGCACGCCTCGAATCTGCAAATCGGCGGAGCGCTTAAAATCGACGCTGCCGCGCGCTGAATATCGTTCGGGTCCGCCCAGTGAAAACCGAAGTCGCGAAAACTGCACTTTCTGCGCCTGGCAGGTAAACGCGGCGTCGAGGTGCGGCATCGAGGTGGCTCCCGGTTGCGCTTCGCCTCGGCGCAAGGATTCCCCCAAATCGACGCCGTGCAACTCGGCTTGCTCAACCTCCGCCTGCCCCCGGCACTCCAGGGAATCGAGTAGCGCCAAACGGTCAGTCCCATGGGCGCGGATGAGAACGTTGCCCGAAGCCATACCTTCGAACTGGTGTGCCAATGCCGGGTTCGCTCCACTGAGCGAGGCGAGATTCACTTGGCTGAAGTTCGATTCCACTTCGTAGGAGGGCAACGCAACCAACTGCGCACGAAGCGAGCCGTGCATCGTGCCGCCATAAAAGTCCGCTTGGGCGCCGGAAAGTTCGAGCCGGCGGCCATCAATAGAAGAGTTGGCCGTCAACCTTCGAAGCACCACCGAACCGAGGTTAAATTGCTCGATTTCAAGAATTCCCTTCCCGCGCAAAACCAGGGGCAAAACGTCCGCACCGGGGGAAGACCCCAAAAACGGAAATACCCGCTGAAGCAGGCCAGCGCCGCTCTGCGGATTCAGCGCGCGATCGAGATTGGCCGAGCTGAGGCGGTCGCCGCGAAGGGCGTATTGCCAGTCGTTCGAGGAATTGGATCGATCGAACGAGCCCGTCCAGCGCGTGCCGAACGCTTGCGCCGAGGTGAGCAGAAGGTGCCGCCCCTGTGCAGTGTATTCCATGCGCGCTCGAATCGGGCCGACGGGTTCGTTCAGGAATGGCGCGCGCAGCGTAATTCCCGTGGTTTCGATGAACCCGCGGGCAGCCGCGGCAAATCCCGCTGGTGCGGGGATTCCGACAGCTGTGGCAGTTGGGTTCGACTGCCAGCGAAGATCGAAGTGTGCGGGGCCCGTGAGTCCCCATCCCGCCGGGAGCGCCCATCCCAGCGTTCCGGCCAGATCAGTACCCTCGCGGGCATCGGCGAACTGCCCAACAAACTGCGCGGAAACTTGAAAGCGGTGCGGTGGGTCGGTGGCCACGGTTGGACTTCTAGGCGCGAGAGCGGACAAGGAAGTGGCCGCAGCGACCACCGGCTCGATGCTCCCCCCGATTCTTAACAAGCTTGCACCGGAGTTCAGCAAAATCTGCGCGGGAGCCAGTCGCACGCGGTCTCGAGTGAGCTCCGCGGTAACCCGCGGCAGGCGCGCGTTGACCAGTCTTTGCGCGCTGGTCCAAGTGATTCCGTCGGACTGCACCAAACCCCGATCGATTTTCGGCGGCCAGCCGGAAAGGTCCGCGGTGGCTTCTACGCCTCCGGTGACCGCTGCGTCATCCGCCACACCCGCGTGAAACGCGCGTAGCCAGCCCAATAGATCGCGCGCCGCGATCCACTGGGACGACACCGACAACTCCGTTTCGGGGGTCATCGGAAAGCGCGCCGACGGGCCATTCCAATCGAGAACTCCCTCCCCGGTCACCTTGGATTGTGGCGCCTCGAGCAGCACGTCCGCCAACTCCAGCCGTGATTCCTGCGGCAACCAGCGGCCGGAGGCCGCCACGTTCAGCGCCGGATTGTCCTGCCGCGAAGACAAATCCCATCGGTGGATGCCGCGAATTTCCGATCGTCCCTGCAATTCCCATGGCTCGGCATCGGAATGAGCGCGCATCGACAGCAGGAAAGTCGCGCGGATTCCGTAGTCGTATCCGCGTATCAGGCGCAGAACATCGGAGAGCGAACCGTTGCGCCAACTGAGTTCGAGGTCCGCCGGCCGCAGCCGCGACGACGTGCCGCCGAGATGCCCCTGCACTCGCAGGGTGCCCGCTTCCTGGAGAATCGTGGCGGCTCGCCAAGGCGCCGCTTCCAAGTCCACCCGCCAGCTCCCCGAGGATTCCTGCTCGAGCGATCCTTCCACGTTGTTAAACGCGTACGGAAGTTTTTCGACGCCGCGCTTGAAATTGATGCGCCCGTCTTGCACGTCGATGCGCCGCAGACGCGGCCTGGCCCACGCACCCGGCGCGGTCGGCTCTGCCGGCGCCGTTCCGATCTGGCCGCTGGCAGGACGCGGCAGCCAGGCTTCGATATTCCAATCGCCGTTGGCCGCTCGCACCAAGTTGAGGCTGGGACGAGTGAAAGACAGGGTACCCAGCTCGATGCGGCCGCGCAGCAGCGGCAGCCAGCGGAAGCGCGCCTGCAGCGAATCCGCGCGCAGGAAGTATTCGTAGCCGAAGCGCGGGTCCTCGCCCACCGTTACCGAATCGGCTTCCAGCATTAGACCTTGCCATAAACTGAACGAGTAGCCCGCGGCCTGGACCGGCCGGCCAAACGCCGCTTCCAGGCGCGAGGTGACCACGTCGCGCATGCGGGTATGCTCAAAGAGGTACGAAAGGGCGGAATCAAGGCACCAAATCAGTGCGAGAAGTATGAGCAGCCAGCGTAGCCAGCGCCACGGGCCCCGGGGCCGCGGGATGGGTGGGGGCGCTGCAGTTGTCAGCACCATCGTTGGTGTTGTTAGTGCCATCGCTGGATCAGTGGCTGCAAACCGGTCCACCGGCGGAGTTGCACCCTAGCCGCGATTTTTTGAGCAGGGCCATCCGCGCCGATCGCCGGCCGGCCGCGCCGGAAGTGGATTTGGGAAAACAATGGAGCGGCTAGTGGACCTCGCGGAACATGCGGCGCCAGCGCGTCTCGCTCGGCAGATGCATAAGGCTGTGGCCGATGCCGGTGAGGTTTCCGTTTCCGCCTTCGCCGTTGTTTTCGTAGTCCTGGCTGGTCGCTTCCACCGACCAGTAAATGATCACTGGACGCCCCATAATCGCGTCGCGGTCGACGAATCCCCAATAGCGGGAGTCCAGGCTCTGATCGCGGTTGTCGCCCATCGCAAAATATTTGTGCGCCGGCACCACCAGCTCGCCATTCTGGATGTGGCTTTGAATGTCGTCGGCCCACTCCGGCTGCAGGCTGCTGTAGAAATAATCATTGGGACGTGGAGGAAAATTGTCGGCAAACGGATCGGGAGAGGACGTGTGCACCACGTACGGTTCATTCAGCCGCAAACCGTTGACGTACACTTCCTGATTGAAAATCCGCAGACGGTCGCCAGGAAGTCCGATCACTCGCTTCACAAAATGAGGGTGATCGGCGTACGGGAACTTGAAAACGATTATGTCGCCCCGGCGGATTTCGCGGTACGGCAGCAAATGCTCGTACCACGCGCCGCGGCCCTCAAAGATGAATTTGTTAACCAGCAGATGGTCGCCGACCTTCAGCGTCGGATCCATCGATTTCGACGGAATCTTGAACGCCTGCACGATGAAGGTGGTGCCGTAGAGCGCCAGAATCAGTGTCACCAGCAACGACTGGGCGTACTCCAGCAATCCCGATTTGGCCCCCGCCGCAGCCCCCGGCTCGGTTCCGCGCTCCGTGCCGCCTTCCGTCAATCGATCGCCGGTTGGCGTGGCGGACCCTTCCGCCGAATCCACGCCGCCCGGTTCGATCTGGGTCGGAAGTCCATGCTCCGAGGCTAATCCCGCGTCCGAACCTGCGCTCACGCCTGCTCCTTGGGATCGGCAAACTCCCGCCGCAGCGTCGCCAGGGCGAGATGCGCCGCGTGCTGCTCCGCCACTTTTTTCGAGCGGCCTTCCGACGTAGCCAGGGTGCGCCCGTTCAGGCGCGCCTCAATCTCAAACATTTTTTTGTGGTCCGGTCCACTCTCTCGGCTCACCACGTATTCCACCAATCCCAACCCCTGCTGTTGGAGCCACTCCTGCAGTACCGATTTGTGGTCGGCGCGGTGAAGCGTTTCGGTTTTGGTCTCCATCGAGGGGATGATCAAACTGCGCTCGACAAACTGGGCGGCCACCGCCAAACCCGCATCGCTGTAAATCGCGGCCAGCACCGCTTCGTAGGCATCGGCCAGTAAACGGCGCTTCTCCCGGCCCCCGGTTTTCTCTTCACCCTTGCCCAGCCGCAGGTAGCTCCCGATACCCAACCGAATCGCGGCGGCGGAAACCGAAGTGGTGCTGACCAATTGGGCCAGAGCTTTGGAAAGCTGCCCGGAATCCCAATCCGGGAAAGATGCGCACAGCCATTGACTGACTGCCAAGCCCAGGACTCGATCGCCCAGAAATTCCAGGCTCTCGTTGTCCTGCGCGCCCGGACCATGAAGGCCCTCGCGGCGAGAACGATGGGTCAGTGCGCGTTCCAGCAACTCCAGGTGCTGAAAACGATGACCGAGCACGGATTCAAACGCGTGCCGCTCGTCCTCGGTCATCGCGGAGCCCTGTGTAGTCGCTTCCGGGGTCATGCGCGGATCAGGGTTTCGGCGCCGCGGTCGCCAACTTCTTCGTCTCGTCCTTCTGTTGCGTACAACGAGTGACCAGCGGACTGTTGGGAACCTTGGCGCACTTATCGAATGAATCGATGGCATCGTCGAACTTCTTCAGTTGCCGCTGTTCAACGCCCATCACGAAGAAGTCAGTGGCATCCGTGCCACCGCTCAGTTCGATGGATTTCTTAAATTCCGCGACGGACTCCTCCCCCTTCCCTTGGCGAAAGTAGACCAGCCCCAGGCCGCTGTGCGCTTGCGAGGTTAAGGCATCGCGCGACTTGGTGAAATCGGCATCGGTCATTTGCGAGGGTTTGGCAATCTTGGGTATGAGTTCCAGAGCGTGCTTCTCATATTCCTCGGCCTTTTCCAGCCTGCGTTCCGCGTTGGGATCGTTCGGGTCGTGGGAATGCGGAATCACCCAGCCTTCCAGCACCAGGACGTCGACATTGTCAGGGTTTATTTCCAGGGCCTTGTCGCCGTTCGCATACATTTTGTCCATATTTTGCTCGATGTAGTACGCTTGCGCGAGGCGGCTGTAGACACCCTCACGATAACGGCTGTTGGGGTACTTCTGAATGAAGTCCTCGCCACTCTTGATGGTGGCTTTGTCGTCCGAATTCTTTATATTGAAAAAGGCCTTGTAGGCCGCTTCCTCGGCCGGGTCGGTCTTGGGCGCTTCTACCGCGCCGGTGGGCGGCGCCATCTGACCGATTGAACCCGACGAACCCGTGGAACCCGTCGAGCCGGTGGAACCGGTTGCCCCTTGAGCCGGCGCTTGCTGCGCGAGGGCCCGGGGGCCCGGCGCGGTCATGATAGCCAGGGCGATTGCCCCGGTCCAGATTGCGGATCGCAGTTTCATATGATTCCCCTTCTGTTTGAGTTGACCCCATTGGCGGAAGAAACCCGCTCCAGCATGTGATCCTACGGCTGCGAATTCTTAGGACTCGCCGGCGGGGATTGGAAACCCGCATCGAGACCCCGTTGCGCTGCATGACGCGCCGCTTCCGGAGCGCCTTCCACATTGAGCGCGGCGCGATATTCCGCTACCGCCTGATCGCGTTCGTCCAGGACATCGTGAATTCGTCCCAGATAAATGTGCGACCAGCAAAGCAGGTCTGGTGTCGCTCCCGCGGGCGGCGCCGGAGCAAGCGAACCGCGCGAGCCCTCGCCGGTCAGACGCTCGAACAAGCCCTGCGCCTTTTCAACCTGGCGCATCATAACGGAAGAGACCGCCAAACCGTAAATTGCTTGGGCCCGCCCTGGATCCTGGGCCAGCACCCGTTCAAACTCCGCTTGCGCCCCTGCTGGATTCTGGTTGGCGATCTGCCGGTCGCCTTCGGCCATCCATGCATCGATCTGTGTGGCCGGCGCGGCTATCGCTGCGGCAGGCGGCGGCTCGACCGGCGCAAACGCGAAGTTTTCGAACCTTTTCTTCTCATCATCCACATCGATCGCGGAAAGCATCTCGGGAAAGAACAAATTCATGGCCGGCTCGGAGTGCTCGAATTTCTTGAGCTGCGCGACGAACGGCCGGACCAGAATGTAGCCTTCGCGGTCGTTATCGAGCAATACGACGTCCAGCTTGGCGCCCGCCAGGCGGTTCAAACGTATCTCCACTGCTTTGATCGCGCATTCATCGACGAACCCGGTCAAATCGTTCTCATACTCCTGCGGGAACCGCGGCGCGCGCTGCGCTACCGCGAGTAACGGCCGCTTCGCTTCCACTTGCTTGCGGTAGCGCAGCGGCAGTGGATCCATCACGAAATGCAGATAGGCGTGGCGGATCTCGTCCAGCGGCAGATTCTTGCCGCCACCAATCACCATGGCGTAGCGATCGCCAAAGTTCCGAAAATTCGTGCGGCTCCCCACCATCGGTTCGACGTACACCGAAAAGGTGCGGTCCGCATCTTGCCGAATGATCTCCCGCAGATACGCTGAGGTCATGAATACGATTTGCCGCACCGGCGATTCCGCGCGTTGCCGCTCCCGCTCGTAGTCCGGCGCCACCGTCCACCACAGCGCGTCAAGCTTAGCTTCATCATAGAAGTTCGCCAGAATGTCGTGAAAGCTTTCCACCGCCAACACGTCCGGAGGAAACAGATCGCGGTCGATCAACCAGGGAAATTTCGGAGGCGGTCCGGTCACCAGCACCAGGGAAATGTATCGCGACAGCGTCTCCCCGGAATCGGCCAGCTTGTGGTCGTTGTAAAACTGGCGCAACGCGTCAGCCACCGGGCCTTTGACGCTGGGCAACGACTGCACTGCGGCGATGATCGCAGGGTGCCCCTCGATGGAAGAAGTTTCCAGCTCCAAGCCCGCGGCATGCAGCGCGCACATCGTGCCAAACAGCTGCTGGCTGTTGTCCACGATGATTCCGGACTCGGATTCGGTTGGCGCCTGGGCTTTGCCGATGCCCACCCCAGTGCTCACCAACGATGCCGCGCCCACTAGCAGGCACAATGCCGTTATCGCCATGCCGCGGCGCGCAGGTCGCAGCCCCGGTCTGAAGATCAGGTTTCGAAGACGCTTCGTGCCGGCCCGCATTCCGCCCCAAGTGCGCATATCAATGCGCCAATTCGCCCAGCACAAACTCTATCGGCCAGCCACCGCGGAGTCAAGGAACGGAAAGGCGACTAAAGCACTTGATCGGGCCCGACTATATGGGTGAGCCGAGGCAGGTTGGACAGAGGAACACACGCGACGCGGGTCTAACCCCTCACGCGAATTTCGCTGAAACTCAAAACTACGCGGCCGCCCGACATCGGCCGGCCAAAATCGAGCATCGGACGGAACCGCGAGAACAGCAGCACCTGATCGATTTGCTTGCGGACTTCCACCGTGCCCGGCCCTGCCAGAATTCGATAAGCCACCACCTGGCCCTGCGCATTCAGGGTGGCTTCCAAAACCAAATTGTCCGAGTCGGAGAGCTGGTTGTCCCCGCCGATACCCGGCACCGGGAATGGCGCCAGCCGTTCCAGGCGCGCGGGCTGAATCAGCGTGGTGGGCAAATCGTTGTGGATCACTCCAAACGGCATACCCCCCAACATGCTTTGTACGATGGTGACAAACACCATCACCGCGGTGAGGATTCCGCCGGTCGCAGGCACGGCCAAGGGCTCGAGAATATTCTTGAACACCAGTGCCGAACGATGCCACGTCCGGCGAACCCAACCCGGATCACACGCCGCACGCGCCGCACGCACCCGGATGCGCACTGCCAGATCGGCTGGAGGCGCCACACGCTCCAAGTGCGCGAGCTGCACCGCCATTCGCCGGTAGCTTTCCAAATCCCGGCGGCACGCCGCACAGGATTCCAAGTGCGCCCGCACCTGGGTATTCTCACGCTCGCTGATCGCCCCATCCATGCAACCGGGAAGCCGCGTTCGCACCGCTCCGCAAGTCATCACGCGCCTCCCCGAAATTTACGCGGTCCCAACTCACTCGAACGCGCATACGCCAATTGCTGACTTCCAATCCCGCGGCCGAATATCGAATGACCGCCAGCGTGCGAGGGAGCCGCAGCAGCGGAAGGCGATTGCAGCACTGGCTCCAGGGCTTCGCGCAATGCGCGGCGTCCCCTCAGAATCCGTGACTTCACCGTGCCCACGGAAACTTCCAGCACCTCGGCCACCTCTTCGTAAGAAAGGCCTTCAAGGTCCCGGAGGATCACCGCGCTGCGAAACACTTCCGGAACCGCGGCCAGAGCGGTGCGCACCGCCTGATTGATTTCGCTGGAGGCCAGCTGGTCGAACGGCGTAGCGTCATCGTCCTCCAGCTCCATCGCCGCCTTTTCGTTTTCCGTGTCCGCTTCGAGCGAAACCTGATTGCGATGATGCCGCCAGCTCCAGCGCCGATGGTTCAGCGCCTCTCGCACCGCGATGCGGTATAGCCAGGTTTTCAGCGAACTGCCGCGCCGGAATCCATGGATTCCACGGAAGGCGCGCAGAAACACTTCTTGAGTCACATCGGCGGCATCGGCGGCATTGCTGAGAATTCCGTAGGCGAGGTTGAACACCGCGGCGTGGTTGTAAGTCACCAGCCAATCGAAAGCGGATTCGGAGCCCGACTGCAGTTCGGTGACGAGATGGGACTCGTCGCCGCTCCAATCCAAACTTTGTGCGAGGTCAGACATATTGCTTGCTGCCTCCGTCAGGCGCTACCCGGGCAACCCAGGACCGCAACATCTGACATATAGTTTAGACGCCGGTTAAGCGGCGTTTGTTTCCCGGAATCTGGTAGCGAGGTTAGCAGAAAAGACCGCTGAAGGACACGGCAAGACCGCGGCAAACGGGGGTACTGGCCGGCGGCCTACCGGGACCCATGGGCGGGACGCAAGTTCAATCCCTACCATGCGATGCAAGTATGGAAGGTTTCCGAGGTGAGCGTTCGGACTCTTCCTTTTACCAAACGTTCCGGAGACATGGTTTACAACTTCTGGTGGGATTAATCCAACCAGGAGTTGCCCATGCCATGGAATCTCAAGCTTCTCCACCGACCGTGGCTCTATGCGGGTTTGGATTCTCTCTCGACCGTCATGCCGACAAACTTTTCTTCCGCGGCAAAATTCGCGACCGATTCCTCCAGAAACTTCCGCGCGGCGTCGTCTATCTCGCCGACAAGCGTCCCGGGAACCACTGGGTCCCGCCTGGAAACGCAGTGGTGCCCGAACTCTTTTTGCCTTCCCAGGGAGGCTCGGTTCGCCCAGAAATTCGCGCCGCGCCACATTGCGAAGCTCGATTCTGGGGTTGACACCGGAGAGTTACGGCGTTACAGATCGTATACAGTGTACAGACTTCTATTGGTATGATATCATTAGTTTTGGAGTCACAGTGGGACATCAGCATCGCAATTTTTTGAGTGTGTCATTCGCGGGGAATTGGAGCCAAAACCGACGCGCCGACGCAGCCTGTTGAAGACTGCAATCCTGACCGCGGGCGGCCTGATGGTCTCGCGCGGAATTCGGGGGAAAACAGCCGCCAAGCTCTCGATCCAGCCCGAGACGACTCTTCCGGATTCCGCCAGACCGCGCATCGGCTACATTCGGGAGACGATTCCCCCCCTTTGAAATTCCGAAATATAGCGGCGATACGTACAAGGAGCGAGTCCCTGACACCCCTCGACATCGCTGAACGGTCGAGGCTCGGCATCAATGCCTTGACGGCGATCGCCGATCCGGCCGCGGACTACGAAATCTATGGCGCTGCAAATTTTTTCCGCAATCCCGCCACGATGGTGCACGACTTTAACGACTGGACGCAGAATCAGGAAGGGTTCATGGAAGCTTTACCCCTCTTGCGACTCGCGACGGGCGAAAACATGAATAGCGATGTCGACCCCGTCTGGATGCGATCGACACTGCAATCAATCGGCCCGGACGGTTTGCTCTACATTCCGCTGGTTGGCCGACCTTGGGGTCGAACAAACGTCGACGGCGTCAATCCCGTCTGGCGGCCGGATGGTACGACGACCAATTTCAAGGATCCCTCCGTCACGCAATTCGCAAATGTCTCCACGTGCCAACGTATGATCGGCACGATGACGATCTATTACCTGCGCGATAAGAATCCGATCTGGACGGCAACGAATCACGCGATGATCCAGCGCTTGAACGAGATTGCCATTCAGCGCGGTGATTACTGCTATTACGCGCCGGGATCCTTCGAACCAAACGCCAAAGTCGATCCAAATGCGCATATGCCCACAGGCAGTCTTTGGGGAGTCTCGTGGAATTCTCGGCTGATCCAAGGGTTGGCGCAATACTATCGCGTTAGTCACGACGAATCGGCTTTGGCGCTCGCGCAAAAAATAGCGAATTATGCGCGCTATCATTCGGATGTGTTCGATCCGAATGGGCGATGGCTTTCGGATCCCGAGTTTCCAGCACGCAAGGATTCCCTGACTATGCCGTGCCCGACTCGGTCCGCGATAAATTCGGCAAGGGCGGCCTGACTTTGGGCGGTCACAGCCATGGGCATCTGATCGCGCTCATTGCTTTGGTCGATTTCGCGGATGCGACGTCCAACCGTGAATTGCTCGAATTCTGCAAGAACAGCTTCGAATGGTCTCGGAATCCAGGCGAAGAATATGGCGTGTCATTGCGCGTCGGTTGGTTCCCCGAATTTTACTTGCCGGCATATCCCAGCGCGGACGCCGATCCGCAGGGCGACATGATCGGCATTGCGCTGAAGCTCTCGGATGCTGGGCTCGGCGATTATTGGGACGATATCGATCGCTGGGTCCGCAATCAATTCGCAGAACAGCAACTCACCGATCTCACTTCGCTGAAGGCTCTGTCCGCTCGTTCCAGTTCCAAACCCGTCGCGTGGAACGAAAGTTCCGATCACGTGGCGGAGAAGTCGTTGGGCGCTTATGGCAGCAGCGTCACCGGCAATGACTGGGCAGCCGGAATCGCGTCAACGGGGATCGCGCAGTGTTGTACGGGCACCTGCACGCGCACGCTCTACTACATCTGGAATCGCATGATTCGGCACCAGGACGACGAGCTCCGCGTCAACTTGCTGATGAACCGCGCTTCGCAATGGGCAGATATCTATAGCTACATTCCGTACGAAGGACGCGTCGATCTTAAGATCAAGCGGGAATGCCGGAATGTGAAACTCCGCGCTCCCGAGTGGATCGGCACCTCAAGCCCGGAATTGGCGTGCAAGGTGAACGGGCAAGATCGCCCACTGAATTGGCAGGGACGATTCGTAAGCGTCGGTGCGGCGAAGCCGAGCGACAACGTTGTGCTAACATTTCCGATCCGCGAGCGGACGGTAAAAGAACGCATTGGACCAGTGACGTATACGCTCGTGTTGCGCGGCAATACCGTCGTTTCGATCGATCCGAAAGGCGCGAACGTGCCGCTCTATCAAGGCCGCGAAGGTTATCGTTCGGGCACGACGCCGTGGAAAGAGGTCACGCGGTTTGTCAGTACTGAAAGTATCGAGTGGTGAATAGAGATCGCTGGTTCCTCGCGGAAGCAATCGCGATTCCGATTCATGCAGTGAATCGAAACAATGTCGGGTAGTTTTTCACACGTACGCCGTCGATGATGGTGTCCTCGCCGCGCTTGGACAACACAAGCTCCTGCTCAGTTCCGTTGAGGATGTCGATCACCCAACCCTGTCGGACAGGATTTCCTTTCAACGTCACTTTGCACAATTCCTCGGTGATCTCACTGGCTTGCTGGCGGACGGGTCGGACAGCCACGCGGCCACCATTTGCTCGCTACGGCCCCGTCGAAAAGTAAAGCGCAGCAGATCCTTCGACGCGTCAATCTCAACAGGAAATTCGGCGGGAATGAAAATCGTCGAGTACGGTCGCCAGTGTCCGCCAAACGTAATACATCACCGAGGGTTGTACCGGAGTCGCAATTTCGCTGGGCCACGCGATGCGGCAGTTGGAATCAGCAGTGGCATGTCCGGTGAAATGCACGATCTGCGTGTTGGCTAGCGTGTCCAGACCGCTATGTCCAACCACTGAGATGGCCGACGCAATTCCGTGCTGCAGCTCGGAAAGCGGCGTTCTTGGCGGGTAGGTGAAAAAGTGATACAGCTCGCTTGCATAGTATTGGCCGCGAAATCCAAGTTCGCTGCACTGCCGCTGGAATTCGCGAACAGCGTCGAAGTACGAGTGGTCTGGAGGGCCGTAGGGGTGCCGTCCTAGGCCATCGATCTTGCGCGCCCAGCCCGGCTTAATCGGATTGCGAGTGTGCGGACCGTGGACGTATTTCCATCCGACAGGATCGCCGCTACTCATTCCCGCGAAATCCTCATGAAAAAGATCTGAGCCATTTAGATCGCGCACGGAAAAGTTCGAAAACGCCTGATGCACGCCCGTGAGTTGGAGCGACCCAATGGCTCCCTCGTCACCAAGGCTTTTGTGCACCAAGTCGTGCGAGAGAGTCTCCACTCGAGTCCCGTCTGACACCTCCAACGTGATTCTTCCGTCTTGCACCCTCGCCTTCAATTCGAGATTCTGGCTCAAGTCGGCATCCAAGTTCTTCGCCGACATTCGAGATTTTTCCCATGAATTTCCGACCCGCTCCACTATCACCAGCGGATACCGCCGGCTCCCGGCCAACATGTTCCCGTAGCCTGCGACCACGAAGCTTTCAGGACTGGTGTAGCGGAGCACGATTCCAAAGCGCCCACGATTCAATGCCCGGACGCTGACGTCGGCGTTCTTCACGTTCACTTTCTCCGCCAACACCAAAGTCGAGCTCTCGAGCGCCTTCGTGATGCCGCCGTTCGCGACGAGCTTCTCGCCGTACACGCCTGCCCTTCGCGGCTGACCTAGAAGAGTAAGCAGAAAATCGGGCGCGAACAGATCCGGGCTGGCGGGCATGACTCGAGCCGCGGGATCAATCCGCTTCACCGTTTCGTACGATTTTTCGAAGATCGTCATGTAGCGTTCTGCGATTTCGTCGTCCCAGCCACAGCCGGTGAACTCGTTTCCGACTTCGTAGACGTAAACGCGCCCCTTCAGATGGCGCACTATGAATTCGACCGAGCGCAGATACGCCGCGAACATTTCCGGACTGAAGTCGGCGTCGAGCGACATCGTCTGGCTGAGCGTTCCATCGGTGAATTTTTGCAAGCGGACTTGGGACCAATCTGCCGTCTGTGGGGGATTGCCATAAAGCGGATTCCCGTAGATGTCCAAGCCCCAGATTAGCTTGACCCCACATCGCTGCAGGTCTGTCAGCCATGCATCCAAAACCGGATCAAATTGGCATCGTCCGCGCTCGTGTTCGAAGTACCCCCAGTCATAAGCTCCCGCCTCGGCTCCAGCGATGCGCAGCCACGTCATTCCCATGTCGTAATGCAGAGGAGCCCAAAGCTCGGCTTGCGTAAGGCGGTTGTCGGCGTGGCCGAAGTAGGTAGATGACACCGTCACACCGGCACCGCGGGAGACAAGAGCGAGGTTTTCTCCGTCCGTGTCGCGCACTTCCACTCCGGCGATGGAGAAGAATGTGATCGGTCCAGCCGATGACGGCGAATGAATTCGGGTCTGGAAATTGTTCGCCGTAATCCAGATTTGTTTCACGCGGCGCGGCGTGAACTTGGCGTCGATTCCGTCCTCCGCATTGACGTCAACTTTGTCATTGATGTAGACGGTTTCCCAATGCCAAGCGTCTGTACTGAGTTTTATCGTCAGTTCTTTCGGCAACGCGCGGCCAAAATTCGAATTCGGATAGAAACTATTGCTGCACACCAATCTCACGGAAGCGACACTGGCTTCGATGGGCAAATCGATGCGGATCCACTCCGGATGAACATCGGGGGCGAGTGAGCCGAAGCTGCACCAAACTGTATTCGGATCTCCGTCGATTAAATGGATCGGCAGCGTAGGATGGCTGTCGTTCGATCGCGTTCGCGGAACCTGCGCGGTATTCGAACCCAAGAGGTTGTGCTTGATCTCCCAGGACTTCTTCGGTCGAAGCTTGATCCGAGGGTTCTTGTTTTTTCCCCTCTTGCATCACAATATCCGGCATCAGGTCGGGGCCTACGCCGTAGATGTACATCATATAATCGAGACCGTATACCGGCTCACCCAGACTCTGAGCTTCGACCGACACGTAATCTAAGAATGTCGGTCGCGTTTCGCGGCTCGAGGCCCCACGACGCCTGGGACCGTGGCTGACGGGTGCGCTTCCGATGGTTCGAGTCCGGGAGTTAGCGTCGGTCGCGGCGGCGCCCCGACACTCCGAACTGTTCGCAGCAAACGCGCGTCCCGCGACCGCGAGATTCATGGTCATGAGGAAATTCCGGCGGTGCATCCTGGTTCCTTTCGGTGGGGCTCGCTGAGAAACTAATTCAAATAAGGGCGTCGCTTGAATGAACTGCGTACGACGCAGGTTAAATCGAGATGGGCGGGTGCGGGAGAAAGACAAACTCTCGGGTCCGGGGCCGCAGTCCATTGGATCCGGATCCGAGAGTCTTTCCGCATCGAACGAATCGAGGCGCTTAGAACTCCAATTTCCCAGCAAGCTGAATCTGTCGCGGCGTGCTGGCGGAGGTGAACTGTCCGAACGCCGACGCGCTGTCGATGTTGCTGCCGAGGCCTCCGAATTGATGCCGGTTAAACGCGTTGAAGAAATTGGCGGAGAACTTGAGACGGATTCCCTCGCGAATCGGGAAGTACTTGTTAATGGAAATATTCTCGTTTAGGTATGGGCATCTCTCACATTCGGAAGCATGTAGGTGTTGCCCGGCGTGAAGGGAGCAGGATCGGAAAATGCCGCGAGGTTGAGATACGGCGACCCGCCCGGGGTATATGACCCGCAACTGATGCCCGTCCGAACCGGAACTCCGGGATTGCGCTCCGCTTCGACCAAGGTGATTCCGGGAATCGTTGTGTTCGTGCTGACGCTGACCGGGAGACCCGAAAAGTAATTCTGAATCCCGGTGACCTCCCAGCCTCCGACGATCTGGTCAACGAAGCCGTGAGCGTCCCTGAGAAGCCACTTTCCTTTTCCGAAAGGAAATTCGTACGCATTAGCTGACCGCCAGGGCTTGCGGAGTGTCCAAAGTTGCTAGCTGTTTGCGAAACTGTTGCTCGTTGGCCTGGAAGAATCCCGAAAGCAGGTCCTTAGACACAGTGTAACTGAACAAGAACGATAACCCGGCGCCGAACCTTTTCTGCAATGAGAGGGTTCCTGCGTTGTATTCGTTGAACCCGCTCGTGTTGTTCAGGTCTCCGATATAAGTGTATTGAGGAAACGGCAGCAACGCCTGTGCGACGCTGCCGGTAAACCCCGGATATGGAGGCGTTATCCCGGCCGCTACAGCCTGAGGAGAATTAATGTCGTCCAGGAGCAGCGCTCCCAGTGCCAGGTACTTGGGATCGAGTTGATTTTCAGGCCAACCACGAACCGGTACCAAGGCAGGTGAGGTCGTGAAAATCGAATTCGCCGGGACGTTGATCCCATGCGTGAGTTTGCCCATGTATTCGGCTTTAGCGAACAATCCCCAAGGCAACGAACGTTCCACGCTGAACCCGAACGCTTGCGTCCGTCCCCACTGATTGTTGTTGTACTCAATTTGGTTTACGGCGTTGCCGTTGAGATAGGACGGATTAGTGGTTGGAACGGGAGCCGCAGTCGGAAATCCGCCGTCCCATTGGAACGCCGGGAGTGATGCCCGCGTTGGTAGTAGTCGGAGTTGCACTTCCGACGGAGCCGTAGAAGGATGCGTTGGTGCCTTCGTTAAGCATCGAGTAACCGGGATAGTCAATCAATCCGTAGTAAACTCGCGCCACAGTCTTGGTGTCCAGCGCATAAGCCAAGCCGATGCGCGGGTCGAACATCGTATAGTTTGGTTTTACGAGGTAGTGGCGTCCATCATGACCCGGACCCGAGCCCCAAAATGTGAGCGCCCCGGGAAGACCCCCAGCCTCTGGGTTTGCCACGGTAGGGTCAAACGCGCGACCGAATTGTTGTGTTCCCACGGGCCTTGAGACGCGTCCCATCGCAAGCCGAAGTTCACCGTCAGCTTAGAGCTGGCGCGCCATTGATCTTCGGCGTGAGATTCCCATCCACGTCCTTGGTGGCGCAGCGTTTCGGGAGAGGAAATCAATCCATTATCGACTTGGCCGATCAGGTAGCTGGCGTAACCCCAGCCGGTCTGTGAGAAGTTCGGAAGCCCTGTCTCAACCGCCTTGAAATTGTACTCGCCAGCAGTAAAACTATTGAGATTGATATCCGCAATCGCTGACTGCGTCCAGTCACCGCCAAATTTGAGCGAGTGGCTTCCCTTCACCCAAGCCACAAACGAACTTATCGTTGGTACCGTGAACTGCGGGTTGCCGTAATTCAGATATTGAGTGCCAAAACCGGTCATGTTGGCGATCGATACGACCGGTAGGTTGGGTGTATGACTCCCTTCAGTCCCGCCGCCTGGCCCGCCGTCGCTGCCGGTTCGGTGCCCATGTCCCGTACGCTTCCGACATAGGCCGCCGAGACGTTTAACGTAAGAGCAAATTCGGCCTAAGCGTTGCTGTCGTACCGAGCCGCACCCGATATTCGAATTGCGGCAGGAATTGAGTGGTCGTCAGCAACGGGCCAAAGTTCGTGGCGCCGCTGACCTGATAATAGGTTGGAGCGTGCACGATCCCGGCAGTCGCGCGGTATTTGTCGTTGAACTGGTGATCCACTTTACCGAAAACTTGTCGATGTTGAACGGCGAGGTGCCTTCGATCCGACCCAGTTATTCTGGATTGCGCCAGGAATTGTCGGTGAAGGATATCCCTTCTGGAAGAATCGCGAGAGGGCATGAAGGACGCCGGGCAAATCGTGTTCAGAACGCCGTGCGCTCTGGGTCTCGGATGAAGGTTGCCGTCGGGGACTGCCACGTCGTCGTGGGGTCGTAAATCTCTCCCTGGTAGACGGGCCTTCCCAGATCGTCGGTGCTTACCAGAACCTGCGGCCCAAGTAACTGAGTGAAGTCACCGGCTTGCTGCTGAGCGGTGGGGAGACTGGCAACCACGCCAGCCGGAACAACGCGATACCGGAAGAAATCGATCGCTCCGAAGAAAAACGTCTTGTCCTTACGAATAGGTCCGCCGATCGCGCCGCCAAACTCATTCTGGTGCTCAGGTGAACGATTGGCTGCGAAAAAGTTCTTCAGTCCAAGTCTGTATTCTGAACATACTCAAATGCGCTACCGTGAAAGTGGTTCGTGCCAGACCTCGTGACGAGCGCAACTTCCACGCCATCATCCCAGCCCTGTTCCGCATTGAAGTTCGACGCCAAGCGCAGTTCCTCAACGGCCTCGGGCAAAATCGACGAAAACTCAGTGACCGTCTGGAACTTCTTGTACCCGGCGTCCATTCCATCAATCGTGTACCCGGCTTCGTTCGTGTTGCCGTAACCGTTCGACCCTTCGATCGAAGCTGCCGAAAACGAGCCGTTCTGCGCGCCGTTGGTGCCGGCGGGGTTGTAAATGACAGTGGAAAGTGTAGTCAAAAACGAGAGGGCGCTTCGCGGCTGACCGCCCATTTGCAAGGGCAAATCGCGAATCTCTTCATTGGTCGTCGTCGTGCCCATGACAGAGTCGGTCGTGTCGAGCTTCGCGGCCGTGGCGGAGACCGTTACGCTTTCGGCGACAGCACCGACAGTAAGCCGAACGTCGTATGTCAGATCCTCGCCGGCATCCAACCGTATATTCTCAACGGACTCCGTCTTGAATCCCGTATTTGTGACCTTCATATCGTAGTAGCCAATCGGAAGGTTGAAGAACGCGTATGCGCCGGCGCCATTGGAAGTCGTGGTGGTCACGACGCCGGTCGTGCGTTCGGTCACTGCCAGCGACGCGCCGACAACTGCAGCGCCACTCGCATCCTTTACCGTGCCCTCTGATGCCGCCGGCGTTCTGCAGCGTTTGAGCATGCAAGGGGAATAGCGAAGAACAGCGCGATGATCCAGCCCAGCACAAGGCTGAGACGCCAACGCGGTTCATCGCAAGAATCTTCTTGTTCGGGAAAGCAAACGGGCCACGGCACACGAATTCGCTTCTCGGGGCAACGAGCTCGAGCTCGACGTCGCCGCGGACAAAGTCGATCGGCGCTGCTGCTAATACCGATGTTGTTGTTCGCTCGAAGCAAATCGCTGTTCATCGCGATCCTCCGTTTAACAGAACATTTCCCGCTACCGCAGACATCCGCGCGAGCTTCTTAGGACACGTGAAATCGACTGATGATCCAAAATTTGCAACAGAAAACCGCGAACTATTTACTGTATACAGTTCCTATTACTCGCCGCCGTCTCGCTTGTCAATGCTTTTCAATACGCTGAACACTAGATTCTCGCCGGACCGAAGGCCCCGAAACCTCAAAAGACCCGGCGTGCCACGCGGTCCCACCAAATTCGTCGGCCAGTCGCCCCACAGCCTCTATTGGACCCGGACAAATGAAAGGCATACCGGTGACGGGACGTCGACCCTCTCGCCTGTCCCGGCCAGGTGGCCGGAGCGTTGATCCACGTGAAATACCACGATCTCGTCCGAATCCTGATTGCCGACCAGTAGAAAGTTCCCCGTCGGGTCGATGGCAAAGTTGCGTGGTGTCTTGCCCCCGTCGGAACTTCCTGAACAGAAGCGAGAGTTCCCTTTGCCGGGTCGATCGCAAATACCGCAATGCTGTTGCGCCCGCGATTCGACGCGTATACAAAATTGCCCGATGCCGCGACCTCGACTTCGGCCCCGGTGTTTCTGTCCTTAAAATCTGCGGGTAACGTGGAGACTGTTTCGAGATGCTGAAAGGCTCCTGAGCGCGCATCGTAAGACAGCGCCGAAAGCGACGACTGCATTTCATTAATCGCGTATGCGAATCTGCCGTCGGGAGTGAACGCGACGTGACGAGGCCCTGAGCCCTCCGACGATTGCCAAAATCCTGGGTCATTCGGCAGAAGAGCTCCTGTGGCTTCATCGAAGCGATAGGCGAAGACGCGACTCAACCCCAAATCGGGGATGATCGCGAAGCGCTGGTCCGGAGAGAGAACGACCGAGTGTGGATGCGAATTTTCCTGATGCGGCGCGTACCCGGCGACCCCCATTTGCACGGAAGCGCTAGGGTCTCCCAACGAACCGTCCACGCCGATCGGCCGGCTCGCCACGCCACCGTAATAACTCGCGACGATTGCATATTTGCCGTTTCTGCTGACGGTGACGTAGGCGGGATTCGCTCCCGGCGCTGGAACCTGATTCAACAATGTCAGTTTGCCCGAGTTGTGGTCGATACGAAACGAGCTGATCGCCCCGTTCTTCTGGCCCTGATATTCCCCAATTTCATTCACCGCGTATAGGAAATGCTCGCCCGGATGCACGGCGAGGAAGCCCGGATTTAGCGTCTTTGCGGCTACGCCAACGATTTTCAGTGCTCCGGTTTTCGAGCTAAAGCGACATAGGTACAAGGTCCTTGTCGGGTGGTCATCGTTATATCGGGCTGTCCCGACATACACCCAGTATTCGCCGCCTGCCTCCATCCGTATCGTCGGTGCAGAGTTCGTCATAGGACATGTTGCCGCAATCAGAAGGCCCGTGATCACTACGCTGATGCGACTGACAAGGTCCATCGATCGGTGACCCTCGAGACGCCGAAGCGCCGAAACGAAGCCTAATAGTTGACGACGCGAGCAGAATACTGTATACAGTTTGGCTCCTGCGTCAAGCGAATTCTAAGAGTCTTACGGCATCCTGCTCCGCTCGACTACGGACCGAGGAGGTTGAATGCTTCGAAAAATCGCTGCGCTGTTCTTTGTTACGCTGATTGCGAGCGCGCTTCACGGACAACCGGAAAAGCAAGAGCTCGATCCGCTGTCAAAATGGGCCACGATCGCCCTCTACGAATCCCATGTTTCATTTAATGTTGTCTACGGCAAGGCGAATAACGTCGACCTTCGACTCGATGTGATCACGCCAGGACCAACCTCAGTTTCCAGACCAACGCTCATCTATTTTCACGGAGGTGGTTGGCTGGAGGGAACGAAGGAGAGCACACTGCTCTACGGGTTGCCGTATCTCACGCGCGGGATGAACTTTATTAACGTCGAATACCGCATGGCGCCTGAGTCTCTCGCACCGGCCGCTGTCGAAGATGGCCGCTGCGCTTTGCATTGGGCTTACGATCACGCGAGCGACTACGGAATCGACACGTCGAGGATCGTCGTGTCGGGACATTCGGCCGGCGGCCATCTCGCGCTGATGATGGGCTTGCTCAATCCGAAAGACGGGTTCGATAACAGCTGCCGGTGACAATCCAACGATTGGCGGTTGGGAACGATTCAAGATGTGAAAGTGGCAGCGGTCGTGGATTTCTTTGGCCCAACCGACCTCCCGAAGTTGCTCGAAGGCCCAACGACGAGAAATTTCGTGGTTCGCTGGTTTGGGGGTATGCCGGATCGGATGGAGATGGCGAAACGCGTTTCTCCAATCACGTACGCCCGCCCAGGCGCACCTCCCATCCTCGCCATCGTGGGTGACAAAGACCCAATAGTTCCTTACTCTCAAGCGACGAGCCTTCGCGATGCGCTCGATCGCGCCGGCGTTCCGAATCAGCTTCTGACGATTACCGGCGGCGGGCATGGATCGACTACGCCCTTTGCATGGACGCGGGAACAAAATCTGGAAACGCAAGCCGCGGTATTCGCGTTTCTCGGAGAAATACGGAGTGCTGCCGGCCGATCACTAATCTAAGTCATTGCGGCATCAGTTATTCGAAGGCCCGTTCGGACGAGCACAGCCAGGGCAGGCGACGCGCGCCCGAACAGAACCACTTCAATTTAGCAAATGAATTCGCAGCTCGATTTCGTCTTTGCTTGCGTCTTGCCGCTTAACACCGCGCGGACTTGCTTCGCAACATTCTCGGCGTACACTTGCGCGCCGTAACTGCTCGGATGTATGTCGTATGGCACGTTGTACCATTTGTTGATCTCGTCGGCGCTGACACCCTGCGGTAGCTCCACCGTCATATCGACGATGTGCACGTTGCCGGCCTGCCTGCATGAAATGCTGGAAGATCGCGTCAGATTTGTGCGCCAGGCACTCGGTCACCATGGGGTGATGCAGAATTAGAATTGGATGCGGCACCGACGCTAACTCGGTGATCGCTTCCGCACTTGGTCGGATACCTTGATCTTCGGCGTCAAAATGCAAAGTGGAAGGCGACCCCGTGCCACCGGCCGACTTGGCGGTCGCGCGCTTCGTCAGCTCGAAGTTTCGGATAGAACCCGAGACGCCCTTGCGAAATGGTGGCAGAGGCAATCCGGCATTTAGTGAAGACCACGGAAAAGTTGCCGCAGTGAAGCCATATATATCCTGCCGCTTGATCTCGTTGGCTCGCTGTCGGCAGTCGCATGCGCCGGGTCGATGATGATGTATATCCGTTGCGGCAGGCGGGATTTCCAATATCAACGGGAAGCGCGGTGCAGGCAAACATCCCGTAATCATTGTCGCCAAATTGGAGTGTGTCCCTGATAGATGAAGATCCTCCGCAGGATGTCGTCGCCGATGAAATTGACAGCAACAAGATCCGGATCAAAATTGGCGGCGCGAGAACGGTTGAGACGAAAGGCCATTGAGTGAGTCCCGTTCCGTCGAGACCGAAATTGAGGACACGAATGTTCGACTCGCCGACCGTTGCTGAAATCGTCGTCGGCACCGAAGAGGCGCTCGAGTGCCGTCGGCCACGGCACCGTCGATGTCGTGGTCGCGCAGAAGGAATCTCCAAGAATCGCGATCGAAACTCGTCCGGCCCTTTCGCTGAGTTTTCACGTCCGTCGGTGACCGAACATCGCCATGTTGTTCGGGATGATTTCACTCTCATGGGACTGAAGATCGTCGTCCGCGTCATACAGCCACTGACGATCGCTCGCGTTCGACTGATAGGCGTAGCCCGCAACTCTCAAGTCCAGTCTTCCTCCGTAGATCGTAGATTTGAAGCTGGAGATGGAAATAGTGGATATTTTTATTGATGCCGGATTTAAGCTGTTTGTAGCGATAGAAGCGGAATCCGACTTCCAGGAAGCATATATCAGCAGAGTCCAAGCGATTAACCGAAAGGCGCCCCGCAGCAGTTTCATATCTCGAGCAGCTCCTGTTGTGCTTTCAGCGTGTGCACGCCGCTTGCGCTGAAGTTAGGCGAGTTCTTTCACTACCGCGGGGACGCGCGGGGTTCTCACGTAGCTCGCGATTTCTTCCAGGGTCTCGCCTTTTGTTTCCGGGACAATTGTCAACAAAAAAGAAAGTGAGCAGACAAATCACCGCGAAAACCCAGAACGCGCCCGCAGCAGATCCGAAATGGTGTTCGAATGATCCGGTCATGATTGGGAAGGAAAAATTCGCGCCGAAGTCGGCGATCGACAACGCGGTGGACGCCACGGCCATGCCCATGCCGCGCGTTCGATTCGGAAAATTTCGGCGATGATGAGCCACATCACGGAGCGAGCGTCATCGAGTACGCAGCGACCGCGAGCATCATCGTCAGCGGAACGGCGAGACCCGTAACGCGGAAATCGAAGAAAACTTCCATGACAATGAGGCCGAGTGCCGTTCCGATCGAGCCGTAGAGCAGCAGAGGCCGGCGTTTCGCCGAATCTACGAGCGAAAACGCGACGATCGTGCAATCAATTCTATTCGATCTATGAGCAGGCTGATGAAAATCGCCTTTGAAGCCTGCGGGAATCCCGCTTCCTGCATGATGGTCGGGGCATAAAACAGCAGAACGGTTACGCCATCGAATTGCCTGCAGAATTGCTGAATCCCGACAGCGATCAAAAGTGCGATGCGGATTCCGGGTTCGACAGAGTCGCCGACATGCGCTCTCAACCCCGGGCTAGACGTTTCGCGAATCGCCGCAATTCCGCCTGCGCATCTCTTCGCCGCCTGATCGACGGAGTCCTTCTGGAGCGCTTCATCGATGCGGCCTTTGAGCGCAAGCCATCGCGGACTCTCGGGAACGAAGGCCAATCCAATCAGGAATACGATCGCGGGAATCGCTCGTCGACCCGAACATTCATCGCCAGTCGCCGGAGAACGACAGAGTGTAGGTGACAACGTATGAGATCAGTGCGCCCACGACGTTTGACACCTGCGTGATGAACACTCGCCCCTCGGATGGACGCCGGCGCGATCTCC
>CAVRXT010000012.1:0-384744 GCA_963725285.1 uncultured Acidobacteriota bacterium
TTTCCGCGCCCGAGACGCCGATCAGCCCGAGCGCGCCGTGGGTCTTCGATTCCGGAATCAGCCAATAAAAATAAGGGGTATCTTGCGGCACGAACCACACCCGCACCGTATCCGGAGACATATCCTTGGGCAGCGGGACGATGGCTTGAATGAGTGGAACGGTTTCCTGCGGCGGCCAGCCGCCGGAATGTGCCACCCGGCTGGTGCTGCCGTCTCCACCGACCACGGTATCGGCGGCGATATCCTCGCGGGCTTTGTCGGCCACGCGGGTAAACTCCATGGACATCCCGCCGGGACCGGGCCGAAAGCCCTGAAACTTTCTTCCGAAATTGATTTGCGCGCCGGCGCTCTGGGCCATGGCCGCCAGGCTCTTCACCAGAGTGGCGCGTTGGATAATGAGGTCGGGCTGGTTCAACTCGATGCTGGCGGCGCGGCCGTCCGTAAATAACTCGAAGCGCCGAATCTCATTGACGATGGATGCTTCCGCGGCCTCGCCCAGCAACTCGCGCATCCGGTGGGTCACAATCAGCGCTCGCGAGGCCGGATCGAGGGTCTGCGATCCTTCATACACCTGCACCGCGACTCCGTCGCGGGCCAGCAGTGCCGCGGTGTACAGTCCGGCGGCCGAGCCTCCAACAATAGCGACGGGATGCTTACGGGATGCGGGCTGACTTTGAGGTTGCAGTTTGTGTTCCGACACTTCCAACGAACTCACCACCTGGAGGGGCAACCAAGCCACTCGGACCTGTGCCAAAAATTAATGTTGAGAGGAAAGATCGTTAATTGATGCAGCGAGTTGCGAGCATCGTTCAAAACCATCCATCCAGCCGCCGAACTATTCCCCCAGCTAGCTGCACAACCCCCGGCAAGTATATCTCACGCGCCCGAATCCTCCAATCGGCGGCCGGGCACTGCTCGCGAGCCAACCGCCACGCTGCTCACGCAAACGTCATCGGCGTGGACCAACCGCTCATCCCGCCATTTGGGTCGAGTCAGTTGCTGCGGACGTTGCGCCGCCGCGATGGATCCTTCCACGGGCTCAAGACATCGTAGCGAGGCGTTGCGGTGGCGTTTTCTTTGCTAGCCGCGAGCAGTCTGCGTCGCACCAGCCAGCTCACCGCCGATTGCGCCGAACTCTTGGAAACTCCGATACACTCGGCGAGTTCCTGATAGCTGATCTGCACCGCCGCATTTCTCCGCTGCTGCTCCGCGGCCAGCCATAGATAAACTAGAAAACTGACCGGGCGGCGGTCATGGCCGACTAGGTCGCGCATCAGTACGTCGGTTAGGTAGGGATCCAGGGCCAGCATCGCTATACCGATGGTTAGTATAGCAATGGTTAGCTGATTGCAAATGAAAAACGCGCCGAGTTACTCTCGGGCCGGCAAGGAGGCCAATCGCATGATTCGTGGACTCAAGTTCATCAGCATTCCGGTTCGCAACCAGGATGCTGCACTGAAGTTCTTTACCGAGAAGTTGGGATTCAAGGTGGCGACGGATCAGTTTTTTAGCGAAAAACAGCGCTGGATTGAGCTGCTGATTCCGGGTGCGGAAACCGGGCTGGTGCTCTTTACCCCGGACGGCCATGAGAACCGCATCGGCGACTTTCAGCCGCTGTCGTTCTGGTGCGATGACGTGTTTGCCACCGCCCAGGCCATGAAATCCAAGGGTGTGGAGTTTGAAAAGGACCCGAAGGCCGAGGTGTGGGGAACGTCAGCCATTTTTAAGGATGTGGATGGCAATAAATTCGTACTTTCCAGTAAGTGAACTCAGGCCGTGGCGGCCTCCAGCCACACCACATCACCACGTGGGACACTTGCGATGGTGTTCAGGGTTGGATTAGGGAGTGGGGGACGGCTGGTGAATCTTGCTCTGCCGCTCGTAGGGAGCGGATTCCAGGAGGGCGATGGCGGTCAGTCCGCTGGCGGACAGGACCGCAGCGATGCCCAGGGACTGCGCGGGGGGCAAACGCGGGACCCACAGTGCGGCCACGCCGAAGAGAATACCCAGCCCATACATAATCAAAACCGCGCCACGATGGCCGAGGCCGATGTTCGATAGGCGGTGCGCGGTGTGGTCTTTTCCGGGCGAAGTGAAGGGGATCAGGCCGCGGCGGGCGCGAGAAATCGAAACGAGGACGGTATCGAAGATCGGCACACCCAAAATGAGCACGGGAACCAGCCACTTGGCGACGCTGGGCGCTTCTTCCGGGCGAATCTTCAAGCTCAGCGTAGCCATCAGGTAGCCGAGAAACATCGCGCCGCCGTCCCCCATAAAAATCTTGGCAGGGTTGAAATTCCAGCGCAAAAATCCGAGCGCCGCACCGAGCGTCGCCGCTCCCAAAGTGGCGACCAATACTTGACCCGTCTGCACCGCGGCGATGGTGAAGAAGCCGGCAGCGACGCCGGCGACCCCCGCGCAGAGACCATCCATGTGGTCGAGGATGCTGAAGGCGGCGGTAATTCCGGTCACCCAGAAAATGGTGAAACCGATGTCCAGGATCGCGCCGAGCGGTCCAGGAATGAGCGGCGCAAAGACCCGCGCGCGAATGCCGGAAACCAGCAACAGCACGGACGCTATGGGCATGGCCAGCAGCAATTTGATTTGGTGATGCAGCAGGCCGCCATCGTCGAGGATGCCCACTAAAGCGAGCATGGTGGCGCCCGCCAGAATTCCAACGATTTGTCCGATCGGTCCGTGGTGAACCAACATCACCGCGAGTATCACCCCGATGTAAATAGCCAAGCCACCCAGCAGGGGAATGGGATCCAGGTGGACTTTGCGTGGGCCGGGCTTATCGACTAATCCGACGTAAAGCGCCAGGCGGCGGACCGGGATGGTGGCCACCAGCGTTGCCAGGAATGCGACACTCACGGCTGTAATTTCAGGTTGCATGAGCTAGAGTTGTGAACCGGCCGGCCGGATTTCCGACGTCGATGCTACGCGCTTCAAGCTTCCATCATCCCCATGGCGGGACCTTGATTTCGCCGCGTCTTCGATGACCTCGACGAAGCGGGCCAATTCCTTGACCTTATCATACCTCGCGGACCACTCGCGTGCACGCTGGCCCATCTGTTCCAAACGGGCAGGATCGTTGCGGACCGAACGCACGGCGTCGGCTACCCCCTGCGGATCGTCGGGATGCGCTGTCAAACCGCATCCCGATGCGCGCACGATTTGCGCGGCGTCGGTCTCCGGCGTGCTGACCACCAGCACCGGCCGGCCGGCGGCGAGAATCGAATATATCTTGCTGGGCACCACCACTCCTTCGAGTCCCGGTTTTACGGTAATCACTTGCAGATCGCCCGCAGCCATCACGTTGGGCACCTGGCTGAACGGGCGGAAGGGCAGGAATCGAACGTTGTTCAAGCCCTTGGCGGACTCTTCGATCCGCGCGCGATTGGCGCCGTCTCCCACGAAGACCAGGCCGGTGGATTCGTCTTTCAGAAGCGCGGCGGCCTTCACCAGGGTTGACCACGCGCCGTAGAATCCCAGGTTTCCTGCGTGCACCATGGTGAATGGGAACCCGCAGCGAATTTCTTGCGTCACCGGATCGCCGGGCGGAGGCGGCGGACCCGCAGCCGCTATTCCATCCCGCACCACTACCACTCGCGCGGGATCGACGCCTTTGGAAATGATGCGTGCGCGCATATCATCGCCCAGGACGATCACCCGTTCGGCGTTACGCAATGCCCACCGGTGCATGTTTTCCCAGCGGGTCACCCACGGGCCGGCGTTGACGATGTCCCCGCCCAGCGCCATGTCCGGATACATGTCCCGAATGTTGTAGACCAACGGGCGATTCAGAAGTCCCGCCACCAACGCCCCGGCGATTCCTTCGACCGGCGGATCCGTCATGGCCAGCACCAAGTCGGCGCGCGCGTTCAGGGCATGCGGGACGGCCAGCGCCAGGTAGGAAAGATAGTTGGCCACCCGGCGTTTCATTTTGTGGCGCGGAAAATCGGTCGAGCCGACGCATTCCACGGTTACCCCATGGCGAATTGTTTTTCGCGTCCAGGCGAACCGGTAGTGCTCCTCCGGATCGTAGGATGGCCTTCCAGCGACTACGGTTACCTGGTGGCGTTGGGCGATGGCCTCCGCCACCATGGCGGCCATCTTCGCGGTGGCCGAGGTGTCCGGCGGGTAATATTCGTTTAACAGCAGGACGTGCAAAGTGGTTCACCTGGTTGGGCTGGTGTTTTCATCCGCGCGCTGAGGTAAGGTGAGCTACGCACCGGCAGCCGGGGATCTCTTTTCGAGAATGTGATTGCCCAGCACCAGCACGTCCATTTTGGTGCGCAGGAAACAGTCCAGCGCTTCTTCCAGACGGCACACGATTGGTTCATTTTCGTTGAAGGACGTATTCAGCAGCACCGGAACGCCGGTCTGGTTGCCGAATTCGCGAATCAAACGCCAGTACAGCGGATGGTGCTGGCGGCTGACGGTTTGCAGCCGCGCGGTGCCGTCGACGTGCGTCGGCGCGGGAATCACCGAACGCTTTTCTGGGCGCACCGGGTAAGCAAAGGTCATGAACGGCGAAGGATCGGTACGCTCGAAAAATTCGCCGGTGGCTTCTTCGATCACCGACGGTGCGAACGGGCGAAACGTTTCGCGGTGCTTGATGCGCTGGTTCAAAATGTCTTTCATATCGGCGCGGCGTGGATCGGCGAGGATGCTGCGATTGCCGAGCGCACGCGGCCCCCACTCGGCGCGGCCTTGGAACCATCCGATTACTTTTCCGGCGGCGATGTGTTTGGCGGTTTCCTGCAGCATGACCTCTTCGGGAAATTCGTCGATCTTCAAATCGCCGTTGGCGATGTTGCGCGGTGGCGATCAGCCGCGCGACATCCTGCGGCGCAAAGCCCGGGCCCCATCCGGCGTGTTCCATGGTAAAGCTGCGAGGTTTGCCGAGGACTTCGTGGTAGACCGCATAGGCCGCGCCGACCGCCAGGCCGGCATCTCCGGCGGCGGGTTGAACGTAGACGCGTTCGAAGGAAGAGGCGTCAAAAATTTTGCCGTTGGCGACGCAATTGAAAGCGACGCCGCCGGCGAGGCACAGATTTTTCTGTCGGGTGGATTTGCCGAGCGCCGCGATGTGCGCCAGCAGAACTTCTTCCAGGCGCGCCTGCAAGCTGGCGGCAATATCGCGATGGCGCTTTTCGACCGGCTCGTTGGCCTGGCGCGCGGGGCCCAGTAGTTTTTCGAGTTCGCTGGAAAACATCGGACTGATTTCCGGGGTTTTCCCGGCATCCTTCCAGGTCATGTCCGCGCCCTCGCGCTGGTGAATGAAGTAATCGAGGTTCAGGCGGAAGAAATTGGTTGGGTGGGTATGGACGATCTTGCGAAACACGTCCAGATACGCGGGCTCGCCGTAGGCAGCCAGGCCCATCACCTTGAATTCATCGCCGAAGCGCAGGAATCCCAGATATTGAGACAGCGCGGTGTAATAAATACCGAGAGAATGGGGGAAAACTACTGAGCCGAGCTGGCCGACGCTGGTCCCGTTCCCGACCGCCCACATAGCGCTGGCGAAATCGCCGAGCCCATCGGCGGAGAGAACCACCGCGGTGTCAAAAGGGGAAACATGGAATGCGCTGGCCAGATGTGCGCGATGATGTTCAATCCGATGGGCCTGCGCACGGAATGTTTCAGGTGAAACACCCAAGGCGTCGGCCAGGTCTTCCTTGATGCCAGCCGACCGTGCCATCACTTTGCTGCGATTCAGCGCAAAGCGCGGCATCCGCAGGGCAAAGCGCAGCTTAGTTCCCACCCGCGCCCACGGATCGCGAGGGATTACTACGTGGTCCACTTCGCCGAGCTTCACGCCGGCCTGAGCCAGGCAGAAGCGCACGGCTTCCACCGGCAATCCCGCGGCGTATTTGACGCGGTTGAAGCGCTCTTCCTCGACCGCGGCGACCAACTTACCGTCAACCACGATGGCCGCCGAAGCGTTGGGGTGATATGCGTTAATTCCCAGGATGTTCATCGGTTCCCATATTCGCAAAAAATCGATCGACTTCGATATCGATTGGTTCCTAGATTTTCAAGAAAGTCACATGCGAACGGCGGTGGCACTCCGTTCGCGTACCTCCGCGGCAATGGCGCCGCTGGCCAGATTCTTCTTCACCCACTCATTCAGGACGAACAGGCTCCAGGGGCGCGACCAGGTGGTTTTTTGGGCCTCGAAATCCTTCCAGACGTGTTGCGCCGACTCACCAGAAATGAGCGGCTCGAGCAGCGGCGACCATTCCGAAAAACTCTTGGCGACCCGTGATTGTAGCGGCCCGCGCAGCCAGCGGGCCCACGGAAAGGTGAAGGTCCGCTTCTTACGCGAGGTTACTTCGCGCGGCAACAACTCTCCCAGCGCTTGGATCAACAAAGCCTTGGGAATTCCGCCGCGCGTTTTTTCGGCCGCCGGGAGCGAAAGAGCAAATTCGACCAGCCGATGGTCGAGGAACGGCACCCGCACTTCCAGGGAATTGGCCATGCTCATCCCATCCGTATCGCGCAGCAGGGTATTCGACATGTAGGACCGCAGTTCGAGCAGCGAAACCGCGGAAAAAGCGTCGCGTGATTCCGCCAGTTGGGCCTGCCCTTCCATCCGTTTCCACCACGCCGATGCGCGCCAGCCAGCGTGTTCTTGCAACATGGCGCGCGCCTGCCGCGGCGAAAACAGACCGCGGCTAAAGAAATAAGGGTGGGGCAACGCCGATGGTTCGATCCACACCCCGGCGATTTTTCGCGCCCAGTCGGCGCGTCCAGTGGCGCCGGCGGCGCCGACGAACGCGGAGGCGAGCCCCACCCGGGCCGCTTGGGGAACAAACCTCGCGGCCGCGGCCAGTGCGCGGATGCGCGGAGCGCTGCGGAAAGTGGGGTAACCGCCAAAAAGTTCGTCGCTGCCGAGACCGGAAAGAGCCACCTTCAATCCGGCCTGGCGCGCCGCCCACGAAACGAAATAAGTGTTGATGCCGTCCATGCTGGGAAGATCGAACGCGCCCAGGGCTTCTTCCAGCCGCTCGAGAGTCTCCTCGCCGGAAAGCAAGAACTGGCGATGGTGGGTTCCCAGGCGATCCGCGGTGCTTTGGGCGATCTCCGCTTCACTGAAATCGATTTCCGGAAAAACCACGGTGAACGATTGAATGTCGCTATGTTCGCGGCAGGCCAGAGCGGCAATGGCGGTGGAGTCGATTCCGCTGCTCAGAAAAATACCGAGCGGCACATCGGCGATCAAGTGCTCGCGGACGGAACTTTCCAGTAGCGAGCGCAAGTGCTGCGGCGCTCCCGTGGGTCGAGACTCCGACGCGGCGTACGAACTTTCTAGGTTCCAGTAGGGCTCCGGCTGTGGCGCGCCGGATTGTTTCCCCGCGGCAAGTTCCATCCAATGCCCGGGGGGCAGTGAGTGGATAGGGTCGAACAACGTTGCCGGTTCGGCGAGCGAGCCGAACAGCAAATAGGAAGACAGCGCGGCCGACGAGAGCTTCGCCGGAATCAATCCGGTGGCCAGAAGCGCGCGCACCTCGGAGGCGAATAGGAGTGCTCCGTCCACCAGCGTGTAATAAAGAGGCTTGATCCCCAGACGATCGCGCGCCAACAAAATCCGCGTGACCGGGCCCTGGGGGCCATCCGGCATTTCCAAGAGTGCGAACCCGAACATTCCGCGAAGATGCTGCAGAAAGCCCCTACCCCAGGCTTCGTAGGCATGCACGATGGCTTCGGTGTCGGACTGGGTATGAAATACGTGCCCCAGGGATTCGAGCTCGCGGCGCAAGTCTTTGAAATTATAGATCTCGCCATTGTAGAAAACAGCGAGGGTGCCGGATTCGTTCCACACCGGCTGATTCCCGCCAGGGAGATCGATGATGCTCAGCCGTCGCATGCCCACGCCGGCGGAGGGAGCGATCAGCGAGCCTTCGCCGTCGGGTCCGCGGTGCAGCAGCGCGTCCAACATCCGGCGCAGCACTGCCTGCGTGTGGTTCGGCTGTTCAATTCCGATGACTCCACAAATGCCGCACATGAGTTGATTTCTTCCGGTAATGGACTAAAAGGATGGCCGGTTCGGGGAACCCATCGGTTCCCGGGAACGTGACCCGTTAGCAGCCAGTATATCGCGAAACAATCGTTGTCCGGAAATGTCCAACCGTGGGGATGAGCAGCCGCGCAACATCGTGCGTAGGGCGGCGCCGGACGGGCCGCTCAATTCTGAATGGGAGCCTGGCTTCGCTTCAACCACGCAGTTCCAAGGCGAGCGAGGTGTGTCCGCATCCGAGGGGTGCGAAGACCCAGCCGCTTCTCTGCGTACCAGCGAAGAGCAACGCGGAAGAACAACAAAGACACGAAAACGAGGAACGACAAAATCATGACCCCGAAGGATTCGCGCTCCACCAGCATGGTCCAAAATAACGAGTCCGACCAGGCGGGCCAGTAGGACGCCAGCCGCCGCAGCAGATTTCCGATCAGCGGGACCTTCTCCAAACGTATGCGCTCGGTGCGATCGTAACGGTACACGCTTAGGTCGTAGTCGGGGATGTTTTTTGTGGCCGCGGCCAGCGTAGCTGGATCACGCAGGTCGTTGCGGGAAAGAAGATTTCCCGAGGAATCACGCATGATGGTCCGGAACGCCGGATCAACTACGACCCATTTTCCATCTACCTGGACTTCCGCGACTACGTGCCAAACCATTCCCCAGTGGTTGGTCAGCAGCAGGCGCCGGGCCAGCAGGCCGCTGCTGTGGGCGACGTTGATGAAGGCATTCGTGGCGGTGCCGCACACCCGAAGGAGATCGTAATAATTGAGGGTTTGCTCGGGATCACGATGGTTCACATCGAGGGAACCAGCGGAGGGGCGGCGCGGGCCGTTGTTCATCCACGCCAGGATGCTCTCAACCTTCTCGATGGGAGAAGCGGGCGTCGGGACCATGGCATCGGAAAAACCCTTCAGATAGACGCGAGTGCTTTCTTCCCAACCCACCGAATAACAGACCATGAACATGGCGAGCAGCAGCAAGATGTTGGTCGCTGCCCACACCCACGAGAACAATCGGCTCGGTGATCGCGATGACCTGGGCGCATTTTCCCCTGGTTTCAAAGAGCTTTTCAGTTCTTCGCCGTTGGCCGATGGCACCGGGGACGCCCCCGCTGATGTGCTGGAGAGGGACTTACCTTGGCTAATGGTCAGGGACATGCGAGGGGCCTGGACAGCAGTCTACGTCCGAGTGACACCGAAGCTCAATCATATTTGATTCAGGCGCGAGATGCACATCCAATATGTGGATGTTGAGTATCAGGCAACGGAATTCGGTCCGGCGGCAGGGCCGGAGTTGGGGCCGCCCAGTAGAACTTCCGACATGCGTGACTCGAACTGGCCAAAAATGAAATTCGCACGGACGTGTTGCCCTGCGCGGCGGCCCATTTCCATCCGCAGCGAATCATCCTGGAGGAGCTTGCCGATCACGGCGGCAAGACGGGCCACGTCCCCGTGGGTCACCAGAAATCCGGTGTCGGCGTCCTGAATGATGTCCGGGGTGCCGCCATGCGCACCGCCGATGGTGGGCTTGCCCAGGGCCATGGCCTCAACGAAAACGTAACCAAAGCCTTCGCCCGCGCTCGGAAGCGCGAACACGTCGCATCGCGCGAAACATGCAACCAGATCGGCGCGCGACAATCCTCGAAGGAAAATGACCGAATTCGCGACACCCGTTTCGCGCGCCAGTGCTTCCAGCCGAGGCCGATCGTCGCCGTCGCCCACCGCAACCAGATAGACGTTCTTGGTTTGGCGCTGCAATTCGGGAAGCGCCCGGATCAGATGATCCAGTCCTTTGTAGCGCTCGTTTGCCGCCCATCGACCCACCGAGAGAATAATCCTCCCTCCGGGAAAATCTGGAGGCGGGGGCAAGTTGGGCGCGGACTCTGCCAATTCCATGAATTCAGGGTCGAGCGACAGGGGAATGTGAAAGACGTGGTCGCTGGCCACGTGCTGCGCGCTCACCAGCTGTTGCGCCGTGTAGGTGCTGCAGGAGGTGACCGCGTCAGCGCGGCGCAATGCGGCGCGGCGCAGGAGCGGCAAAGCGTCCCAAACGTCGATGCCGTAGGTCATCACGGTCACACGAGAACGGGACGAGAGCATCTTCATGGCCATCGCTACCGGCGCCAGGTTCGGGTGATTGGCGAGCACAATGCTTGGTTTCTGCGCCGCCACCTTTAGAGCGGTCAGAATAAACCGGGGCTTAGACCTGCCAAACCCTTGGAAATCGTAATCCTGTCCGGCAACGCGGAGGTGATGTGTCCCCGGAGGGTCGTTGAGGCTCAACAGGCAAACCGGCACTTCGCTCCGGCGGGCCATGCCCGCCAGCACTGCGGCCGTCTGCCTTGCCGCATATTGAATGCCGCCGTTGGTGAGCAGGTCGGTGAACAATCCCGCGATCATTGGGTTGATCTTACCGGGAATTGGCGCGCCGCGCTTGGGTTTGGCCCGGCGCTGCTCACGATGCGCGTCTGCCTCGGCGATCGGGCCTATCACGTCTCGGGCGCTTGCTCCGGAGCAGTTCGGCTCGCCCGCGGCGAATTTCTTGACTCCCGCCCAGAACTCGATATAGTTGCGCCCGGCGCAGTGGTCAGAACCAAGCAATTCCAGCGGCGACACGGCGCAGCCAATCGGACCCTATTGTAATCCGGTCCAAAGCGCCGTTCGGCTCCTGTTTGTAAACCTGCTTCAGAAAAAGGAGAAGTTCAATGTCGAGTCCTGCGTTCGCGGTAAAGACGACTGGCATGCGCGTGGTGGTAGTGAAGACCGATGATGTAGCGGGCTATCTGCAGTTGCTCGAGAAGGGCAAAGAAATTATGAACAACCTGGGAATTAAGGGTTCTGTTCGCGTCTGGCGGGCAACTTTCGCCGGCCCGAATGCCGGGAACATTATCGTGGCGATTGAATTTCCCGACATGCACGCCTTCGCGGATGCCGAGGCCAAAATCCGCACCGACAAGAATTATCAGGCATGGTTAGGTGAGATGGGCAAGAACCGGACGATCATCTCGGACAGTTTGTACAGCGAACTCTAGGTTTACTTCCCCAGGACTGCGTCGCAAACGACCGTCCTGCTCTTTTCGGAACGAGATAAGACGGACTCGTCGCTCACGACCGGGCGGCGAGTCTTTTTTTTCGGGGAGCAATTTCAGTCTGCCCGCACCGAGGAGACTGGCGCACCATCGCGGCTGTTTTACTTCGGCCTGTCGACACCGCTTTCGAGCTGGCGCTGATAGTCGACAGTGTCGAAGTGGCCGAGCGACTCGGCGATTAGTCCATCTTCTCCGATCTTCCACTCTTCAAAGCCGCTGATGCGGACCCGGCGCCCGGAGCCGCCCGGCCCGGTATTAGTGCCGACCAGCGTCCAGTGATATTCCGCATTGTCGCCACGCATCACGACGTCGTCCATGAGTACCTGTAGATCGGGAAACGCGCTCATGAACTCCCGAGCCACCCCGGTGATGGCGATTCGACCCGCTGCCGGCACGCCATCATTGATGCGCAGCGACCCACCCGGTGAGTAGAAGCTAGCCACGTTCGCGGCCTGGTGACTACACCACGCCACCGTGTAGCGCTTGGCGAACTGTCGCAATTCAGCCATCGCAGGCCTCATGGTGGTCGCTCCTTCAAGAGCCTCACTGTTGGGCCTATCTTAGGGCGGAGTATACGCTATCCGGCAATGGTCCCACTTGCTCCAGATCCTCCAGATCGGCTGGCTTGACAGCGGCGAGCGCCTGCCTGTATCGTTTTTTCCGTTCTATAGGTATCGGCGAACCACGGTTTGCAATGGCCCCCATTTGCATCTGGCCCTGAGCTACAATTCAGGAATCCCGAACGAGACCGGCGGATTTATCCGATGTTGAGGCAAATTCGCGTCTGGATGTACGCTCGGCGCGGGCGAGTACAAGAATATTTGGCGGCGGTTTAGGAGAGAAGCTCGATGAAAAAGGCGCTAATCACTGGAATTTCCGGGTTTGTGGGTCCGTATATGGCGAAAAGACTTCTGAATTCGGGTTGGGAAGTCCACGGCCTGCTGCGCCGGACATCGACCCCCACCATCCCGGACCGGGTGGCGCATTTGGGAATCGCCGCGAGCGTGCGAATGCTGGATGGCGATCTCACCGACCTAACCAGCCTGCTGGATACCCTGGATGTTTCGAAACCGGACGCCATTTTTCACTTCGCCGCGCAGTCCTACGTACCGCGAAGTTTCGTCAACCCGCTGGAAACATTCCGGGTGAATACCCTGGGAACCGCCAATCTGCTGGAAGCGGTGCGAATTAAGAATCTCGACTGCAAAGTGATATTCGCGGGTTCGTCGGAAGAGTACGGTTTGCAGTTCGGAACGGAGGCCCAATACGAACAGGCCCACAAGAAATACGGCGCCATTTTCCCCGAGCCGGTCCAGATTCCCGAGTTGCCCATCAACGAAAAAAATCTTCTTCGGCCGATGAGTCCGTACGCAGTGAGCAAAGTGCAGAGCGACTTCCTGCTCCAGAACTACCACTATTCCTACCGGATGAAGACCGTGGTTTCCCGCGGGTTCAACCATGAGGGTGCGGGGCGCGGCGATCATTTCGTGACCGCCAGCATTGCCAAGCAGTGCGTGCAGCTCAAGCAGCAAGAGACGACCAAAATCCTGCTGGGCAACGTCAACGCGTTTCGGGATTGGAGTCACGTGCTGGACATCGTCGAAGGATACGCGGTGCTGGAGGAAAAGGCCGTCAGCGGTGATGTGTACGTGCAAGGATCGATGCGCACCCATTCGGTTCTTACCTATCTTTTACTGGCGCTGGATGAGATCGGATACCAGGTGGAATCCGTGGCGGCATTCTCGGGGCAGAAGCGCGTGGACAATCCCCTAGAGGAGGTGCCGCAAAAGCGGTTCGGCGCGTCCTGGACCGGGACGCGGGTGGATGACGCTCTGCTGGCAGGTTCACTGGAGTACCAGGCCGAAGATAAAGGTCTGACGGTGCGTACCAGCCAGGGCGACGTGCGCGTGGAATTTGATATCGAGCGCTTTCGTCCGGCCGAGGTACCAATCTTATTGAGCGATACGCGTAAGATTCAGGCGCTGGGATGTAAAGTGCAAAAGTCGGTCCGGGACATCGTCCGCGATCAGGTGAATTATTATTTCGATGAAGGCCGCCGCAAGCGATCCCGCTCGTAACTTCTGTTGCGGCTGGGCACCGCGCCTGCCGCCTTCCGGATTCCACTACCGGCTCGGCTGACTCGCCCGCGCCGGTCTATTTCCGGCTAGCCAAGCACGCCTCCAAGATTGCCTTGAGCTCAGCGGCATTGCGATCCCAGGTGTATTGGGCAACGTTGCGCGTCGCGTTAGCGCCCATCCGTGCGCATAACACGGGGTCAGCGAAGAGCCGGTGGATCATTTTCGCGAGCGAGGCAAAATCCTCGGGATCGGCCAGCACCAAGCCGGCTTCCCCGTCCAAAATAATCTCGCTGATGCCGGCTTGCGAGCTGACGATCACGGGAATGCCGCAACACATCGCTTCCAATGGCGGAAGCGGAAAGCCGTCGTACACCGAGGGCCCCACGTAGAGATCGGCGGCGGCGTAATAGAATTCCACATCGGGGCGAATCGGAAGAAAGTCGAGCCGCGAGGTCATGGAGTGTTCGCGCAGGAACCTTTGGTACCGGGCGCTATCGTCCTGGCCGGCTACCGCCACGCGGATGGATTCATTCTTCAAATCGTCAACGGCCCTCAGCAAGCAGCGCAGCCCCTTGGTGACCAGATCGTTTCCCACCAACAGAATCAGGAACTCATCCTTGCGCAGGCCCAGCGAGCGGCGGGCTTCCGCGCGCAAAGAATTGCGTACTTCGGGTGAAAATTTCTGGGAATCGACGCCGTAGTAGAGCGGAAACACGAATTGGGACTTTCCGAAACTCCTCTGCACGTCCCGCGCCATGATCCCGGTGAGCACCACCAGGTACAAATCCGGGCGGGAATAGGAGAATTTCTCCAGGATGGCCACGATTCGGTAGAAGAGCCGCCGGTGCAGCAACTTGGGCCACGAACTCACTGGCGTCTCGCGGAAACGCAGCGAGTCCCGGATTTTTCGCAAGAAGACGCGAAAAATGATGTGCGCGGTAATCACATCGGCGTCCAGGCAATTTACCCCAGGCGAAAGCACCAGATCGAAATGAAGATCGCGAAAACGCTGGTCCCGCCATCGACAAAAATGATTGGCCGCAAAGAACCAGAGATAACGCAGGACGTGCGGACCGGGGATATCGCGTACCGGGTGCCACGTGATTTTCCCCGGTTCGATATCTTCGACCCGCTTGCTGTAGACGTGGATCTCGTAGTCGTTGCCCAGCCGGTTGAGTTGCTCCACCACGCAGCGCTCGGTTCCGTGCTGTTTGTCGAGAAAGGGAGAAATGACGGCGATTCGTCGTTTAGCAGCCATTAGTCGGCGGGTCGGCCGGCGGACCGCCGGCGCGTGTGGGGGAGTAGCCAGAGATAGGCATTCATAATTGAGTCATCCAGATTTAGGCCGGCTTCAGACGTTCGCGCTCATTCTGTCACTTCCATTCAAACGGTCGGCTCCATGGCCGAAGTTCGCTTGCGAAGCCGGCCTCGACTTTAATGCATATTCCGGCGCGGCGCTATTTGCTTGTTGCCCCGGGGAGTCGAACTGAACCCTGCTGCCAGGCACAAGCGAGTAATGCAGCGGACCCAGGGTCCGTAGAAGACCGAATTGCGACCCGCGCGCCACTCTTCTGTCGTCGCTCCGCTGCGGTTTGAGCTCTCAGCACCAGGGGGCTAGCCATGTCCCATATTGGATCTGCCCAAAACCTTCACCTCGTACCCGCCACCGCTCCCAGAATCCACACCTCCCAGGACTCGGACCATGACGGCCCGAACGGACCCACCGAAAACCACGATTCTGCCCAGCACGTCGTCCCGTTGGTGTCGTGGCCTGCATATTGGCAGGGTCTCTTCGAGGAAAATGGCATCGGATGCTGGACCTGATCGGCAAGGAAATTTGGAGCAAGCCGGAGGTCCAATTCTGCTACCGCCAGAATATTCTACTGTTCGTGCGCGAGGATTAGGTGGCGACCCGGCCAAGTTTCCAGGAAGCTGCGGCACTCGCCGGTGATTTGATTCTGATTCATCGGGAAATTTTAGAACGGCCATTCGGTCTGCGAGCGCTTCTAAAACACCTGCCACCTTCCGCGCCGCGCGGAACGTTAGCCGGCGTCTGAGCCTGGCTGCCTGAAATCGGGACGCGAGTTCGACAGCGTCGGAGAAGGAGGTGTACTGCTGAGGGCCGGCACGGGTTGGGGGCGAAGTTTGCGCGCGGCCCACAATTTTGTAGCGGCGATGCGTAGAGAGCCTGCCCAGATGGCGATATCCGCAGGCCAAAAATAAAAGCGGCCTTTCACCGCGTTTCGTCCGGAGCGAATCCCCAGCCATTTGGTCTGGCGCCACAGCACGTATAGAAAGCCGCCGCTTTCCGGCCCGTGCCAGCCATCGCGGTACAAAGAGGTATTCGCGAGCACCTCGACGCAGTCATTCTGAATCGAAACCGTCCGGCTTTCCGGGATGTAGTGGCTCACCCAGCCCTTGGCCAGCATTCGTTGGCAGATGTTCCAGTCCTCTTCGTCGCGCCGGAAACGGATATCGTATCCGTTGACCGCTTCCACCGCGTCGCGGGGCATCATCACCGCGTGGCCCGGCGCGAAAGGAACTTCGATCGCCTGGTCGAGGTATTTACCTTCCTGAAAGCGCATTCGCCAGCGGGAAAGCAAACGCTCGGGAAACTGTGGAACAATCCGTGTATAGCAGGCGCCCACGTTCGGATGCGCGGCGAGGTAGCGCGCGCAAGTGATCGTCCAATCGGGCGCGGGCAGCACATCGCAGTTGGCGTTCACAATCAATGGCGCTTTCGAGAGCGCGATCCCCGCATTGCGCGCTCCCGATTTGCCCACGTTTTCCACCAAACGGATCAAGCGCACATTTCCATGCGATTTAATCTTGTCGGAGAGCGTTACTGGCACCTGCGATCCGTCGTCGACCACGTAAATTTCGGATACCGGGGGATCCTGTTCCAGCCATGCTTGCACAGTTGAGTCCAGCGCCTTGCCCCGCTCGTTGTACACCGGGATCACGACGTCGACCTTCGGAAAATCCGCGGAAGCGAACGGCGATCGATGGGTGCCCATGTCCTTTATTTTCTCATGTCCCGATAGCCATTGCTCGTGCGCCTTCGCAGCCGCCCCCGAGGATGCAACTGGACTTCCGGATTCAGCCGCGTAGCTCGGCTTGGGCGTCTGGGCCGGCGCTCCATCGCGCCCATGATTCCGTGTGGGACCCGGTTCCGGCGGAATGATCGTCCCAGGAATCGAGGCGAGCACTTCATTAGATACCACGTAGATCTGATTGCCGGTGAACGGTCGTTCATCCATCAAACTCACTTGGTGGGAACCCCATTGCAGCATAGTCTTCATCAGCGTCGGCAGCGCGTAGGCCTCGGCGTGATATTCCAGAGCAAAGCCCTGGATCTTCGCCAAGGTTCCCGAATCGAGGGCCCGAAGGATTTTCAGCTCGGAACCCTCCGCGTCGATCTTGCATACCCGCACGCGGGCGATAGCGTACTCCCTGAGAACTTGCGGCAGGGTGACGCAGTGCACGCGTATGGGGTCTCCCATGGACGTCTGAAAATGCTCCGCGAACTCCGGAACAATAGTGCTTTGTCCGCCACCCAAAGAACGGGAGACCACCATTTCCGCTTCCTCGTCGGCGTCACTCACCGCCGCCTGCACCGCAACCACTTGGCCAGAGAAGCCGTTGCGCTCCACATTCCGTACCAGGCGTTGGTAGAGTTCCGGCACTGGTTCAAATGCGTACACCCGCGCGCCTTTCTGTGCGGCGTAACAGGTAAAGAATCCCTGATTCGCTCCGATGTCGATCACCACATCCCCGGGGCCAATCGGCACGCCCGGGACATCATTGAGATGGGTGTACCACGTGGCGCTGAACATCTGATGGGAGTCCACGGTGCATTCGCAGCGCACTCCGGTGGCACGGTCGACGATGGTCATCAGGTCCGCAGGCTTTCCGAATAGCCGTTTGCGAAAAACATGGAACGGATTACCGAGGTGATCGGCGGCGGCCAGAGTGGAAGAGAATCGAGCAAACATTGCACGAACCGGAGGAAAGCGCCCTCCGTTGCCTCGTGTATCAATCTGGGGCATGCGGGTGTTGCTTGCCTGCTCCCTGGATTTCATCCTAGGGCTGGCAGCGAGTGCTGTCAAATCAACGGCGCGATGTACCGGTACTGATCCGTTACGATGCACATGCCGAAGCGAGCTCGTCGGCGCACAGCGTAGAGTTAATTGCGATGCAGCGTGCGAACTTCCTGCGGCACAATTCGGGTGCGGGCCTGCCCAAAGCGCGATGCGGCGGTGCCGATGGCTCCCAACCACACCGCGATATCGAGGTACCGGCAGCCAGCTTGCGGCCCGTCGGGGGCGGGTAGAACATCGCTATGGATGCACCCAATCCACGCGCTGGTGGGACGAGCGATCGCGAAATTTCGCGCCGCGGAAATGCCGCCGTTTTCCGCGCATGCGCCACCGTTGAACGTTGCCGGAGGCCATGATGTGCTCGGGGATCGCGACGGGAAGCGGCGAGCCATGGTCGACGACGAATACCTGCGAGGCGGTCTGCTCTGGACCAAAGCACCCATCGAGTGTTGCTTCCCGCGCGGCGCCGGCCTCTGCGTAGACCGGAATTACGATATGCACGCAGCCGTTGAAGGTTAGCGTTGGCGAAGACTCATTCGTGGTGCTTTCCTAACACCCGGTCATATACAGCCATATGTCCGGCGACCATTTGCTGGAGCGAGAAATATTTCTCGGCGCGCTCCCGGGCGCGGCGTCCTAATTCCAGGCACAACCCCGGATTCTGAATCAGGCGCTCCATGCACGAGGCCCATGCGTCCGCATTCCCGGTGGGGCAGGTGAGCCCGGCATCGCCGACCACTTCCTCCAGCGCGCCGATATCGGAGATCACCACCAGTTTGCCGCGCATCATGTTTTCCAGCGCCACCAAACCGAAAACTTCGCCGCCCAACGACGGCATCAGAATCGCATCCGCCGCTTGCAGCGCCGCTTCGAGCGGAGCGCCGGAAAGATAGCCCAGAAAGCGAACCGTCTCTTCCAACCGGTATTCCGCAGCTAGCGCCTCTAGCCTCGGACGGTCGGCTCCGTCGCCAATAAATCGCAACTGAAAAGCCAAATTGCGTGACTTCAATAGCCGCGCAGCGTCTAGCAGGATTTGCACGCCCTTGGTGGTCACCAGGCGCCCGTTAAAAGCGAATGTCACGGTTGGCGAGCTGGTATCGCCGGTCGCCGGTTCCTTGCTGCGGTCGGCCGGCGGCGCCTCAATTTGCACCAGGCCGTGGTGAACCGTCACCATCCGCGGCAAGCGCAGCAGAGTTCCCAGCCATGAGGTCGGCACGATGTTCGCTGTGGCACAACTACTGAGCCATCGCCGCACAAAGGTGAGCGCCCACAGCCGAAAGCTGACGAAAACACCTTCACCGCGATTGCACTTCAGACATTCGGCGTGACGCCCGGCCATAAAATGCCCCGGGCACGGTACTCGAGTGGTAGCCATCAGCAACTGCCCGTTGGGACAAATGCTCTGAAAACCGTGGTGCTCGATCACTACCGGTTTCCAGAAAACGATACACAGAATCAGAGGCAGAAGCGCCGGACCCGCCAAATGAATCAGGTCGGCTTCCTTCACCAGTCGCGCCAGAGCGCCGGCGCTGGGCCGCCGCACGACGTGGAACCGGAAATCACCGTCGTTCATTGCGCCGGCAGGAGTGCGAGTGGCGAGTGTCACTTCCCAGCCCCGAGCGTCGGCGCAAATTCCCCACGCCAGGGCCGCTGTAATAGTTTCCACACCTCCGGTTTCGGGTGCCCAGCGATGCGCATGAATCAATAGTTTCATCGCGCCTCGGCACCTGCGTCGCCGGCGGCGCTACGCACCCATCGCCAACTCCGACTGAAAGGATACATATCGGAGCGACATTCCGGTATCCGCTCGTACACCGATTTCTGAGCAGTCAGCGGTGGGGACAAAACGACGTGCCGGTGGCACGCGGCGGATTGGTCAGGAGCGCGAAACCGATCCACCGCCATCAATCCTTGGGCTTGGGACGCCACTTGATTCCGAGTGCGTTCAGGATTTGAAATAAGTTTCCACTCCACCAGATATTTTCAGAGCCCGGCCGGTTGCCGTCGCGCGATTGGTGGAACCGTTATTCGTCGCGGCGCTCGTAGTCGCCGATGTAGGTGCCGCGGCTGATGCCCAGCATGCTGAGAAAAAAAGAGGAAAAGACGATCTGCACGCCGAGAAAAAACCACACCGACCAGAACAGCGTTTGCCGCACCAAATCCAGATGGCCGAATCCGCTCCCGGCCCACACCGCGAACACCCAAACGTCGCCGATGAACCCAGCCAGGGCCAGCGCGGCTCCCAGCAACAGACCGTGTTCAAGCTTCACCTGGCGCAGCAAACGTTGCAGAGACACCCCGCCCAAATCAAAACGCTCGGCATAACTAAAAACCTTAGCGAAGCAGCCGATGGAAATGATTTGCGCGCCGAGCAGCGTGAAAATCACGCCGAAGATCATGGTGTGGATGTCGACGATGACGCGCGGGCCCAAGTGCCGCGGTCCAGGCAGCAGCCAGAAGACCATCGCCAACCCCAGAATCATCAGCGCAAAACCCGGCGTAAAGAACAACCAGTTCGGCGCATACAGCAGCATGAAGCGCAGATTCCTCCAGCCGTCGCTGAAGCTCTTCAGATGGGGAGGGCGGCCACGCTTGTCGGGCCACAAAACAATCGGAATCTCGGTCATCTTGGCGCGAGCTTTCGCCGCTTTGATGACGAATTCAGGGCCCCATTCCATGCCGGTGGTCCGCACGTCGATGCGGTCGTGAACCTCACGGGTGAAGCCACGCAAACCGCACAGACAATCGCCGACGCCGGTGTGGAAGAATAAATTCATTACCGCGGTGAGGCCCGGATTGCCGATGTATTTATGAGACCAGGGCATGGCCCGCGGCTTGATGCCGCCGAGGAAACGATTGCCCATCACCACTTCGTAGCCTTCGCGCCATTTGCGGACAAAGTCGGGAACCGTGGAGAAGTCGTAGCTGTCGTCGGCGTCGCCCATAATGATGAATTCGCCGCGAGCGGCGGAGATTCCCGCGCGCAAAGCGTGGCCGTACCCGCGATGGCTTACCGGGACTACCCGAGCGCCCTGCGCGGTGGCAATTTCTATCGAGCCGTCGGTCGATCCGTTGTCGGCGACCACCACTTCGCCGCGAATGCCAGCCTCGCGCATCGCTCCGACTGCTTTTTCGACGCAAATGCCGATCGAGTTGGCCTCGTTCAGGCAGGGAATCACCACCGATACTTCCAAACGATCGGCGGAGAGCGTGGAGGGCGGCGTGGGCATTGGGGGGAAACCCCGCGAGGTTTCCCCTAAACTATAGCATTGCCGCGCGTCGCGGCGAATCCGGCCGCGAAACCGAGTGCAGCCCGGCGCGCCATCGAATCAGCAGGTTACGCTTGGTCGTGTTTGTAGTATTCGTAGGCCGACATCGGTTTTTCGCCGCCCTTTTTCCAGACCCGATCGTCCGCGGGTAATTTGCCGAGCGCGCGCGCCATCTCGCGGATGTGCGCGGCGGCCGCTCCGCAACAGGCTCCGATGTAATTCACTCCTATGTCGCGGGCCTTCAGCGCGTAATCGGCCATCTCGCCGCGGCTGAGCTGATAAGGTTCGAGCTGGTGCGGAAATGCGGGCAGGCTGGTGAAATCGCGGTTGGCCGCGGTAGTGCGAAATGCAACCGGCTGCGCGGCAATGTAAGCGGTGGTCGCCTTGCGCATTTCGGCGATCAGCGGAAGGGTGTGTTCGGGGCTGCGAAGACAATTGATGCCCACGATGTCCGCGCCGGCATCGGCGAGCGCGCACGCGCATTCCGCCGCGGTCTTGCCTTCCGGTGTGACGTCCTGATTTTCGAAGCACATGGTCACCATCACCGGGAGCTTAGTTTTCTTGGCGGATTCAACGGCTAGCAGCGCTTCGCCCAAAAAGGAAAAGGTCTCGCCGATAACGAAGTCGATGCCTTCGCTCACTTGATTATCGAGTTGTTCGTCAAAGAGCGCCAACACCCGCTTGCGGGATGATTCGCTGCCCTGTTCATACATCCAGGTGAGGCTCAAATTGCCGGCCACCAGGCAACGGTTCCCGGCCACTTCTCGGGCGATGCGCACGGCGGCGCGGTTCAGCGCCTCGACGTTATTTTCCAATCCAACGGTGGCCAGCTTATCGCGGCTCGCGTAAAACGTGAGCGCCTGCAGCACCTCCGCGCCAGCTTCGCGGAATTCGATATGCAGTTGGCGCAACGCTTCCGGATGCGCCAGTGCCACTTCCGGGGTGAACGGTCCCGCACGCACCCAGCCACGCTTCTCCAGCTCCAGCAGATAGCCGCCATCGCCAAGCACCACACCTTCTTTCAGCCGATCCAGAATTCCTCTTTTCATCGTGCACCTCGCGCTGAATTTCCCGCGTCCATCTCATCTCCCAAACTTAATCAGGACCTGCCTTGCAAATCCCGCAGCACTTGATGCGCCGCGTTGTACCCGGGCGCACCGGTCACGCCGCCGCCTGGATGCGCGCCGGCGCCGCACAAATACACGCCCGGAGCAGGGGAGCGATACTGCGACCAGCCCGGCACCGGCCGCATGAAGAAAAGTTGCTCCAGCGAAAGGTCTCCGTGAAAGATATTGCCCTCGGTCAATCCGTACTCGCGCTCCAGATCGACTGGGGTCAGCACCTGGCGCGCGAGAACCGAGCCAGGGAAATTGGGGGCATATTCCGCAATTTTTTTCTCCACCCGATCGCCGAGCAGTTCGCGCTTCTCATCCCAGGTCCCCTGGCGGAGTTTGTAGGGAACGAATTGAATGAAGCAGGTCATCACGTGCTTGCCAGGCGGAGCCAGGGTGTCGTCGACGTTGGAAGCCACTACGCAATCCACCCACAATTCCTCGGGAATTTCCCCCATTTTGGCGGCATCGTAGCAGCGCTCGGCAAATTCCAGCGAAGGAACCAGGGTGAACAGCGCTCGCTGCGAAGCGGTCCAATCTTTGGGCATCCCGGTGACGTGCGGTTCCACGCCGAGCACGAAATTCACCTTGGCGCACGGACCGTCCATCTTGATTCCGCGCACCGCTTGGACGAACGCGGGCGGCAGATCTCTCGGGTCCATCAATTTCAGAAAGGTGCGTTTGGGATCGGCGTTCGAGAGCACCACCCGCGCGGCGATCTCGGTGCGGTCTTCCAATAACACGCTGGGCAATCCGCCGCCAGCGGTAGAAGTTTTCCCTAAGCCGGAGTTGAAGCGGGCGCGGCCTTTCGCTCCCCCGCCCCCAGGACGGATTTGCGCCACCGGCGCCGAGGTGTGAATTTCGGCGCCATGCTGCCGCGCTGCCGCAGCCAGCGCCTGGGTAATCGCTCCCATTCCGCCGATTACGTGGCCGTAAAACCCCTGCACCTCACCATCTCCGCCGCTCAAAAGATGAAAGAGAAGTCCCAGCGCCGAGCCCGCATCGTACGGCCCGCCATGTTTTCCATAAACGCTGTTGGCCAAAAATAGCGTTTTGATTTTTTCCGATTGGTAGTTGCGATCGAGAAAATCTCCCAGGCTGCCGGTGAAAAATGCGGTGAGCTGCGCGATTTCGTCCCCGGAAATTCCACGGAATCGTTTGCCGACGCGCAGCAGCTCCAGGAAACCGCCCAGCCCGTGGGCCTGCACGTCGGGAGGAGGCTCGAGGAAAAACGGCTGCAAGTATCGCCCCAGCTTTTTCAGTTGATCGTCCACGCGAATAAATGTCTCAGCGTCGGCTGGGCAAATTTTTCGAAATTCTTCCACCGCGCGCTGGCGATCGCTCCACCATGGCAGCAGCTGCCCATCCGGGAAGGGCACCACCAGACTGGGATCGCATGGCACCATGCGTAGTCCGTGCGCCGCGAGGTTGAGATCGCGAATCACCGTGGGGCGCAGCATGCTGGCAATGTACGAAGTGGTTGACGCGCGGCAGCCCGGCGCGATTTCTTCGGTGACGCAGCATCCCCCGACCACCCCCCGGCGTTCCAGCACCAAGGTGGAAAATCCGGCGCGAGCGAGGTAAGCGGCAGCGGTCAGGCCGTTGTGGCCCGCGCCGACGATGATGGCGTCGTAGGGAGCGGAGCGCGAGAAAATCACGGTTTGAGTTGACCCAAAGTCATGATACGATGCGCGACGCAAATAGATAGCATATTCACGCCGAATACACAAAGACCGTGTCCGGCGCCTTGACCGAGGGTCAGGCATGAAACCCAAACTACTCGCGAATCCCAACTCTTCCCGTCCGCGACCCCCGTCCGGCAGCCGTCTGCGTTGGCAGGCCAAACGAGCCCGCATCATCGACGCATCTTTACGCCATTTTGCCGAGCAGGGATATCACGCCGCGCGGATCGAGGACCTCTCCGCGCAACTGGGTGTCGCCAAGGGTTCGATCTTTCATTATTTCGGCAGCAAGGGTGGCCTTTTCGTCGAGGCGTATAAACAAGCGGTGCGCTCGTTTTCGAAGTATCTGGATTGCCCAGCGACCGTCCGCGACGGCGGCTTTTTCGAGATCCTGCGCTACTGGCTGGTCAACACCGAACACATGTTGCGGGAAGACTGGATCCCCTATCGGGTGGCGCTGCTCGGCAACTACGGTGTGGATCTCGAGATCAAGCGCGAGATCAATCGTTTCTTGGCGGCCGAGGATCCTTACGGCAGCGCCGCATTCGTCCGCTTCGGCCTGGCGCGAGGGGAATTGCGGTCGGACGTGGATTCGGCGATGATCTCTTCGATCCTCGATTGGACGGTCGAGCGATTTCAGGATGCCTTGCTTACCGAGGAGCTGGACCCAGGACTTTTTCCGCATCCGTCGATACCGCAGAAAAACGACGCGCGGATCGACCAATTTCTGCAAATATTACGAGGAGCGATCGGCGCACGCTAGACGCCACTTCGCGCCGCAGTACGGCGCAGTGCCCGAGTGCTCAGCGCCCGAGTGGCCAAGAGGTTTTGAGTATGCAGCCAACCGTGAACGAGATTCTGAATATTTATGACGCCTCTGCGCCCCTGAATGAGGCCTATACCATTCCCGCGCCGTGGTATGTCGATCCGCGCATCGAGACTCTCGAACGCACTAACGTTTTCGGCCGCAACTGGCAGGCCATCGGCCGGCTGGATCAAGTGGCCAAGCCGGGAGACTTTTTCACCGCGACATTGGCCGGCGAACCCATCGTGGTCGCCCGCGGTAACGACAATCAACTGCGCGCGTTTTACAACGTGTGCCGGCACCACGCCGCCGCGGTAGTGACCGAAGCACAGGGTCACGCCGGGCAGTTCCGCTGCCCCTACCACGGCTGGACCTACGGACTGGAAGGCGCGCTGAAGGGCACCCCGGAATTCGACGGCGTCTGCCATTTCGATCGCGCGCGGAACGGTTTGGTGCCGATCACCCTAAGCACCTGGGAACAATTTGTGTTCGTGAATCTCGATCCGCAAGCGGCGCCGTTGGAAAAACATTTGGGCAGCATCATCGAACAAGTGAAACCGCTGAACTTGGGTTCGCTGCACTTTTACGAGCGGCGCAGCTACGAGCTGAATTGCAATTGGAAGGTGTACGTCGATAACTACCTAGACGGCGGCTATCACGTGCCGCATCTGCACAAAGGGCTCAATAGCGTGCTGGAATACGTGAACTACAACATCGAGAACCGCGAACGCTACTCGATCCAGTCCAGCCCGGTAAAAGCGGGGAACGAAGACGCCGATGCCAGCGCCACGCGCAAGGGCTCGATGGCTTACTATTTGTGGCTGTATCCGAATTTCATGCTGAATTGGTATGAAGGCTACCTGGACACCAACCTGGTCCTGCCGCTCTGCACGGGCCGTACCTTGGTGATTTTCGATTTCTATTTCGGCAAGGATAGCAGCAAGGAATACAACGCGCAGAGCGTTTCGGTGAGCGATCGCGTTCAAATCGAAGACGTAGACATCTGCGAAGCGGTGCAGCGCGGCCTGAATTCCCGCGCCTATCAAGCCGGCCGCCTCTCGGTGCGCCGCGAAGCAGGCGAGCACCTGTTTCACCGCCTGCTAGCAGCGGACCTAAACGAAACCCCGGCCACCTAGACGTGGCCCAGCGGCTCGTCGCGATGCGAACCGCAACACCCGGAACCCTCTCCATTCAAAAATGCGACCAGAAGCTGTGGACCTGGGAGTTCGCCGAGCGAAGTGAAGTGCACCAGGCGTCGGTTTCACAACGGGGTTCTCTACGCTTTTGACTTAGCCTGGTACCGCCGCCGGGGCCCGAGACCCTCACCCACTAATCGAAAATAACCGTCTTATTCCCGTATAGCAAAACTCGATTCTCAATATGCCAGCGAACCGCGCGGGAGAGCACCACTTTCTCCAGGTCGCGGCCTTTTTGAATCAGGTCGTCCACCAGATCGCGATGGGAGATGCGCACTACGTCCTGCTCGATGATCGGACCATCGTCGAGCACCTCGGTAACGTAATGGCTGGTTGCCCCGATCAGCTTCACCCCCCGTTGGAACGCCTGCTGATGCGGCCGCCCGCCCACGAAAGCCGGCAAGAACGAATGGTGAATGTTGATGATCCGGTTGGGATAGTGGCGGATAAAATCGGGCGATAGGATCTGCATGTAGCGCGCCAGCACCACCAGATCGATGTTTTGCTGAGCCAAAACCCCGAGCTGGGCGCGCTCGGCCTCCGGTTTATTCTCTTTGCCGAGAGGAATGACGTGCAATGGCACCCGGTAAAAATCGGCCAGCGGTTGCACCTCGGCATGATTGCTGACGATCAACGGAATCTCGCAGGCCAGCTCTCCGGCCCGGTGGCGGTAAAGCAAATCGATCAAGCAATGGTCGAAACGCGAAACAAACAGCGCCACCCGCGGACGATAACTCGAAAGCGCCATGCGCCACTTCATGCCGAAGCGCACGGCAATTGGCGCGAACTTTTCAGCGAACTCCCCCATCTCGAAAGCGAAACCCGCCAGGTCCCACTCCACCCGCATCAGAAATAGGTTTTGGTCGTCTTCGCGGTGTTCATCGGCGTGCAAGATGTTGCCGTTGTTGCGGTATATAAAGTCGGAGATGCCCGCCGTCAAGCCTTTCTGGTCGGGGCAACTAATCAACAGGACCGCAGAGTTCTTCACGTTTCGAGATCCCCCAGGGAAGACTCAGCGCATCATTGGTGATCGCGCGGAATCGTTTCTTTCCAGCTTTTCTTGCGAATTACCCGGTCGTCGACCACCAATTCCCGCCGGTATTCATAATAAAAGTTACGTGCGTCGCTCTTTAGTTGTAAATGCGAACGCCACACGATCTCGCGGTCGCCGGCTTCGATGATGGTGTCGGCCTCACCGCGAACCGAGCTGACTGCGCTATCGGCGTCGGAGGTTTCGTAGGTCAGGTCTTCGTGATACTTCTCGTGGCCCCACGGAAATCCCGAAGAGGAATCGCCTTTCCAGTAGACCCGCGTGCGGTGATTAATCTCATCGCGCTCGGTGGTCACCGTGCCTGGCCAGGTATCGCCGTGCGATTCCACGCCCGGCAACGTCTCGTCGGCAACCGCCGGTTCGAAATGCGGTGGCGTCGCGCCGGCAGCGGCAGGCACCACCGGCAAAATCACTCGCGAACCTTCCGCGCCTCCCAAGACCAGCGAGGTGGTCATCGCGTAAGGCGTGGGCCAAATCATCGGCCAAGCGGAATTCGAGATGGCCACACGGATCCGATGCCCAGCAGGGAATACCCAGGAGGTTACGTGCAGCTCAATCGCCAACGGATAGGTTTTCCCCGGTTCCAGGTCAGCCGGTTCCGCGGCCGATTCGCGCTGCGCGCCGTTCAGCCCCGCGCCGGTCACTTGCGTCACCCGACCATCGGGCGCCACATCCTCCAGCCGCGCGATCCAGTCCGCGAGCGGCGCGCTGGCCGCGGCCTGCAACAAAACGCGCGGCAACCCGAGGATCGCTGTGGAGCTTTCGAGCGGCGGGGTGTCGTAGACCAATGAAAAAGCATCGCTCGGTCGCTGGTCGTTCAGCAGTTCGCCCCACCAAAATCCATCCTCCACCCCGGCCGTCGGAATGTATCGCAATTCGTGTTTCCCACTGACCGCAACAGGAGCATTGCGCAGCGCATGCTCGCCATCGAAATAAAGCGTGCGGTCCATTTCATCCGCCGGCGGCCATTTTTTCTCGCTGCGCCATTCGCCCGGAATTTCCTTCAGCGCCGGATCGGGCGGATACCACTGCCGCATGTAGACGCTGAGTTGCGGCTCGTTCTCGATCCCGTTCCGCACGCCTTTCAGCCAGCGATCCCACCAGCGCACTGCGACTAAGCGCCATTCGATCTGCGGACCATAGTCCGCATCGTGCGGGAAGGTATGGTTCCACGGCCCGAGAATGGCTTTTACCGGAGCGTGATGGATGTTTGCCAGCGCGCGGGGAATCACATCGCGATAGCCGTCGCAAAATCCGCCGATGAAAAACGCGGGCGTTTGCATGGTGTCGTAATTCGGACGAAGCGACCCCCGCTGCCAGAACGGTCCCAAGCGCTGCTGGTGAAGATACAGTGGAAACCAGGGGTCGGCATCAAATCGCGTCTTCAGATTTTCCTCGTCCCGCGGAAAATCCGGCGCCGCAGTGGTCATCAACTCCTGATCCATGCCCAATTCGAATTCGTCGGCATGCATCATGCCGTCGATGTAATGAATGTCGTCGTGGAAAAGATCGTCGGTGGAATCGACGCTGATGATCGCCTTGAGCGCCGGCGGATGACGCATGGCCATCTGAATCGAATTGAACCCGCCCCAGGAAATTCCCTGCATTCCCACGTTGCCGTTCGACCATGGCCTGCTGGCCAGCCACGCAATCGCTTCCATGCCGTCCAGTTGTTCCTGCTCGGAGTATTCGCGGTCCGGGGGATGGCCTTCGCTCGCGCCGGTGCCGCGAATATCCACGCGAGCGCCTACATATCCGAAATGTGAGAAATAGGAATACAGCCCATAATCTCGCTCCAGCGCCCAATCGTCCTTGCGATACGGCAGATATTCCAAAATCACTGGGAATTTGTCGGCAGCATGGGCGTTCGCCGGAAAGAACAAGTTCACGGCCAGCCGCGTACCGTCCTTCATCGGTATCCAATCGTGTTCGACGCGGGTACCGGCATACATCGGCTGCGGATCGCCGGCAGCGTCCTTTACCGCCGTAGCGGTTGGGGCCAGCGCGACGGCTTGGGACGGCCCCGCCCACCGCGATGCCGCCGGGGAGTACCCGCCGAGGAACACCAACAGTCCCAGCGCGAAGGAAACTGCGATTGTGCGAGCCGAGGTCATCTGAAATTTATGCTTGCGAGGCTACCACAACTTTTTGCACGTTGCCGCGGTTCACCGTTGTTCGTATAAGGCATCGCCTTAGTACGATCGTACTATAGGTGCCTGGTTCCACTCCGATTGACAATTCTCTATCACGCCGGTTTCTCTGGGTTTAGGCCCGGCTCGCGCGATAAACCCAAAACATGACCCCGATCACCACAGAACCACGCACCGAGCTCGAGCACCAGGGCGAATCACGCCCCGGAACCGGTGCTAGCGCTCGCACCCAACCGGTTTCCATCGAGATTCCGGTGGTGGTTCGCGGATCGCGTCGCGTCGCCTCGGTCCCGGGTCAGCCCGCCAAGTTGGAACACTTCTCGGAGGAGACCTCCACGGTGGTGGTGTTCGCTCAGGGAGCGGTGGTGCGGCTGGTTGGCAGCGCCAAAGCCGGGCAACTCGTCGGCCTCACCAACCGCCAGACCGGCAAAGAAGCACTGTGCCGCATCGTGAACATCAAGCACTTTCAGGACACCCGAGGCTACGTCGAGATCGAGTTCAACCACCCGATGAACGGTTTCTGGCAAGCAGCCCCCCCGCAGGAAGCTCCGGCGGCTCCGAAAAAGAATGGATCGTCGTCCTTGGACGCGCTGGGGGAGATGAATGCAGAACAGTTGCTACGCGCGACCCCCAAAGAGTTTAAGGCCCAGCTACTCGAGATGGCCGCGCTGCTTAAGGAACCAACGGCCGATGTATCGCCCGAGCCATCCGTAGTTCCGGCCGCACGGCAGGACTTCTGGAAGAGCAACGCCGCGCCAGAACCGCAGCAGGCCACTGCATTACCCCAACCGGCAGCGAGGGAGGACGCGCGGGTAGCTCGCGCTGAAGCATCCAGCGAACTCGCGGTAGAAAATACCCAAGCCGCTGGGCCGCCAGCGGAAATTGCTGCGGTCACCGAGGTCGTGGCGGAGCAGGCCGACACCTCGTCTGCGCAAGCCGATTTCGAGGTAAGCGAAATTGGAGTAAGCGAATTCGATCTCGCCACCGGCGCAAACGACGCGGCCGCTATGGAAGACGCGTCAATCGCCGCTGAAGTGGAACAGGAAAACTCGGAAGCATCTTCACCCGCCGGCGAATGGCCGTCGCCTTCCGCCACAGAGACGCTTGCAACGCCGCCGGAAATCTCATCGGATTCTTCGCAGGAGGTCGCCTCATTCACGATCGATCCGCCGTCCGCCGCCTCCGCAGACAATTTCGATGCGGACCTGGAATCCTTGCTTCAGCCTTTGCATGGACTGGCAGAGCCAAGCGCGGAAGCCATTCCCCCGGAAGAACAAGCACAGCAGCCATGGTCGGTCGGAGAAGCCCACGCCGAAGCTCACCAGCCCCTCGCGGCGGCGTCGCCGCAATGGCCGACGTCGGAAGAGCCAGAGCCAGTTGAGCCGCCGGTGGAAAATCAGGAAAACGACGGCCTCTCACCGGAAGACATGTGGAACGCGGGATCGATCGTGCACTCAAACCTCGATCGTCCATCGGCGGGCAGTTCTGACGCGGACATGCGCGCCTCGGACGAAAAGACCATGGAAAATGCCCGTCTGACGGAACTGAAGGCCGCCTTGGTGACCCCGTCCGCTGCGGCAGCAATGCGCGAAGATCGCTCACCCGCGTCTGCGTCGGAGACAGATTCGCCGGCCCAACCGCTTTCCCTTGAAAGCGTCTGGAGCCTGTTTCGCAGCCTAAACAGGAGTGTGCCGTCAAACCAGGAAGGGTCGGAAGGCGAAGCCGCGTCGTTCAAGCTATTTGCATCGGGCGCGATTTCCGATGTGCGTCAAGTGAACGCTGATTCCGCGCATGCCGCCGAATCCGCCGGCGGCACGCACGCAGCGGCCACTACCGCTCACCCCTCGAAGCTTGGGCGTTCCGACGAAGAAGACTCCTCCGAGGAAACACACGCGCGCCAGGAGGTTGCAGAGGCAGACGACTCAGATGACCGCAGCGAGCGCCAAGAAGAATCCAAAGCTAGCGAAGAGTCCGCGGCGAGAAACCCCGCACACGCCGCCGATTCCGATCCGAATGAAGATGCCGCGGACGAAGAGGAAGCGGCAGAAGAGAGGAGGACGACGAAGATTCGTCGCACCAGCCTCCTGAACCGGATCGGAACAAGACGGACGTCGTACCACAATGGTATTCGACCACTACACCGTCCCCGGCTAGCAAACCGTGGACCACGCCGGCGTTATCCGGCACGCAAGGAACGATGGCCCCCACGGCCGCACGGCATTCGACCGGCGCGAAGAGCATTTTGGCTCACGCCGCGGCGACGCTGGTGCTGCTTGCGGCTGGGGCCGCCGCTTTTCACACCTTGCGTCCGTCCGTTTCATACCTGATGAAGCCGCCGGCCGCGCGACCGACCGTAGAGGCAGACGAAAACGCCGCAGCCAGAGATGCCGCCGTTAGGTCGCTCTCCGTTCCTCCGCTGCCCGCCGACATCCAGGCGCAAGTGGCGAAGAGCACGCCTGCGGGCAACGCCAAGCCGTCGGTGGCGGCCCCCGGCAGGTCCGGAGCTGTTCCAGGGGCGGTCCGGGGCGACGCATCGGCGCCGTTGCATGTCGGCGACGGCGTAAAGACGCCGCGGATACTGACCAAAACTCCGCCGGTCGTGCCGGAAGCCGCGCTCGCCTCCGGAATCGCCGGGGATGTGGTGCTGAGCGTCGTGGTGGACCGCGACGGGCGCGTGGCCACCGCTCGAGTGGTGTCCGGTCCCGCAGGGCTGCGCAATGCGGCGCTGGAAGCGGTTCGGCAATGGTCCTATGAGCCCGCCGTCCAGGATGGCCGGCCCGTTGCCGTACAGATTTACGTCACCGTTGATTTTCCCCCCCACTGAAGTCCGGTCGGCATACCCATGTCGTAAAATGAGAGCCCGCCATTTGTGAGGTTTGATTACTACAAAATACATATAAGTAGTACATTATTATAAATAGATTAAACACACCTAATGTTAAGCGCGGACTCGGCTCGCCATTGACGCCGTTCCAACCTGCCCCTAAGATCCACCCCGGAACATTATTCATGGGCCCTATCTCATTTAAGGAGCAGCCGTTCTGGACGCACACCCTGCAAATGCCTGTGGGCAGTGGCGCGCCTCTCCCCGAGAAAGTCGATGTAGCCGTGGTCGGCGCCGGATTCACGGGGCTCTCCGCCGCGCGCACCCTGGCCCAACCCCGGCTTCGAGTCGCCGTCCTGGAAGCGGAATCGATCGGCTGGGGCGCCAGTTCCCGGAATGGAGGCATGGTCCTCACCGGGATGAAGCTGGGCGTCGAGGAGTTGCGCCAGAAGTACGGTGAGCAGGCAGCGCGCAGAATGTTCGCGGCGTCGCTCGATTCGATCGATTGCGTCGAACGCATCGTCAAAGAAGAAAATATCTCCTGCGATTTCGAGCGTTGCGGACATCTCGAAGTCGCCTGGAAGAAATCCCATTTCGATCGTTTTTGCCGGTCCGCAAAAATTTTGGAACAGGAATTTAACTACCACCTCGAGATCGTCCCGCAGTTCGGTATGACCGTGGAAATCGGCTCCGAAATATTCTACGGGGGCATGGTGGACTATTTGAGCGCCGGCGTGAATCCCGCGCGTTACGTCTCTGGCCTGGCTCGGGCGGCGCAACGCGCGGGCGCAGAAATCTACGATCGTTGCCGGGTAGAGAAAATCGAGCGACCGGAAACCGGAGCCGGAGCCGCGGGCTCAGCGAAACCGTTCCACCTAACCACTTCGCGCGGACCGCTGCTCGCGAGCGAGGTGTTCATCGCCACCGGCGGCTACACTACCCGAGCCACTCCCCAGATCAAAAAGCGCATCGTCCCCATCGGGTCGTTCATCATCGTCACCGAACCGCTCTCCGAAGAACTGGCCGCTCGCGCCAGCCCGCGCAATCGCATGATTTACGATTCCAAGAATTTCCTGTGGTATTGGCGGCTGACCCCGGACCGCCGCATGCTCTTTGGCGGCCGCGCCGCATTTTTCCCGGAGACTTCGCGCACCATCCGCCGCAGCGCGCAAATCCTCCGCGAGGCCATGCTGCAAACCTATCCCTACCTGCGCGAAACAAAAACCGAATACGCCTGGGGCGGCACCCTGGATTTTACCTTTGACGTCTTGCCCCACGCCGGTACCATCGACGGCATGCACTACGCAATCGGCTACGCCGGCCACGGTGTAGCTATGGCCACCTATCTGGGCCAAAAAATGGCCGAGCAGATTTTAGGCATCCCCGACACCAATCCGTTTTCCGACATCCCGTTCCGCGGCGCTCCGCTAGGCCTATACTCTGGCTCCCCGTGGTTCCTACCCCTAGCTGGCGCCTACTACAAAATTAAAGATTGGCTCTCCTAGTCCCCAACCGTGGACGTAGCGGCCGACCGGACGTCGGCGCTACGCTTTTGGGCCTTCGCACAAACAGTTATACTCAGGCGGCGCAAAAAACAAGTAAGAGAAGGGAAGTCGATGCGCGGCCTGAAAAACAAACGAATCCTAATCACCGGCGGAGCCAGCGGCATTGGCGCCGCCACTGCCGCTCGGTTCCTGGAGGAAGGCGCCGTAGTCTGTATCCTAGACTCCAGTCCTCCCGGCCGCGAAGAAATCGCCCGCGAATTGCCGGGCCTGGCCGCGGTCCTATCCTGCGACGTCAGCGTGCTCAGCGAAGTGCAGCAAGCCGTAGCGCAAGCAATCGAAAAAATGGGCGCCATCGACGTCCTGGTGAACAACGCGGGAATCAGCATCCGCCATAATTTTCTCGACATCACCCCGCAGGAATGGAACCGCGTTCTAGCCGTAAATCTTACCGGTGTGTTTCACGTTGCCCGGCAGACAGCATGCCATATGGTCCAGCGTGGTGGTTTAGGCGTGATTTTGCAGATGGCCTCCACCAACGCCTTCCTGGGCCACAAGTTCTACGCCGACTACAACGCTACCAAGGCCGGCGTAGTGCAACTTACCCGCACCATGGCGCTCGAGCTGGCTCCGCACATTCGCGTGAACGCCGTAGCGCCGGGTTATGTGATGACCCCGATGCAACGTGCCGAATACACCGACGAAATGCTCGAAGAAGTGAACCACAAAATTCCCTTGCGCCGGCATGCTCAGCCGGAAGAAGTAGCTGGACTGTTTGCCTACCTGGCCTCGGACGACGCGGCCTACATCACCGGGCAGGTCTATGCGATCGACGGCGGCGAGTCGGCCGGTGGTCTGGCGAGTCGGTGATGGCCGCGGCGCAGCCCCCGAGTGGCGAAATCTCCAGCGGCCGATTGCGCGGGAAGATCGCGGTAATCACCGGCGCCGCGTCAGGTATCGGACGCGCTTCCGCTTTGCTATTCGCCCGCGAATCCGCCGCAGTCGCTGTAGTCGATTTGAACCGCGAAGAAAACGCGCAGGTAGCGGCTGAAATTGTGGCCGCAGGCGGCCGCGCTATCGCGATTTGCGCCGACGTGACCAGCGAAGCGGATTGCCGCCGCGCAATGGAAACGGTAGTACGCGAGTTTGGCGGCTTGCACGTCTTGTTCAACAATGCTGGGATCATCCGCCGTGCCACGGTGCTGGAAACCAGCGAAGCCGATTGGGACCGCGTGCTGGATGTAAACGTGAAATCGGTCTTCCTGTTTTCTCGCGCCGCGATTCCGGTGATGGCCGCCGGCGGTGGCGGATCGATCGTCAACAGTGCCTCGGGTTGGGGACTTTCCTCAGGACCAATGGCCGCAGCCTACTGCGCATCAAAAGGCGCAGTGGTTCAGTTGACCCGCGCGATGGCTATCGATCACGGCGCGCGAAATATTCGCTGCAATTGCCTTTGCGCGGGAGATACCGACACTCCGATGCTCCGCGAGGAAGCGCGCCAACTCCATCAGTCCGAGCTAGAATTTCGAACCGAGGCCGCGCGCCGCCCCCTGGCCCGCGTCGGCACAGTGGACGAAATAGCGAGGGCCGCGCTCTATCTAGCCAGCGACGCTTCCAAATTCACGACCGGAACCACGCTAGTGGTCGATGGCGGCGGCCTAGCGTAGGTGCATTTCGAGTTGATCGTAGCGCCGAACGCCCGGTCGGCGTGGCACCGACGCTTCCGTCGGTGCGCAGCGGTGCGGAAGGCTTCATGCAGACATTTCGCGCACCGGCTGCGAACGGTTTACGGTTCGACGCTCTTGTCTGTACCTTGATTCGAGAGGCCCGGTGAAGAAACGCTCCAAAGAATCACTCCGTGCGCCAACTGTCGTTGTTCTGGGCGGAGGCGGCTTGACCCAAGCCATGATCGCAGGATTGAAGTACCACGCCGCCCACGTACCCAAAAGAACCCCGGCCAAGTTTCAGCTAATCGTCCACGACCGTCACCCCCACAAGTTGCGCACTCTCCGCCAACTAGGCGCCAAAACGGAATCAAGCCTCCAGCGCGCAGTCGACGCCGCGGATATTCTATTGATCGCGGTGCGTCCGGACTCGGTTGCCGGTTTGCTAGTCAGCCTAAATCTCCGAGGGCGATCGCTTCTGGTAGTGAGCCTGGCCGCAGGAATCCCGATGGAGCGCCTGCGCCGCGAAGCTGGGACCCCCGGTGAGATGGGCTCGCGCGATGCCCAGCCCCGCGTGCCGCACCGGCCGCGGCCTTACCGCGCTGGCATTTGGCGCAGAACTCAAACCCGCCGAGCGAAAAACGATCCGCACCTTTTTCGCTGCGCTGGGGACTGTGATGGAAGTCCCGGAAGAATTCTTCGACGTTTTCATGGTCACTTACGCGCCGATCCACGGCTATCACGCCCTGGCGGCCCTGACCGCGGCGGCCATGCGCCTTGGTCTCGATCCAGCCGTGGCGTCCACCGCCGCCGCCCACGCCCTCGCCGACGGCATCGTTGCCCTCCGCGCCAGGCGGCACCTCACTCGAAGCGGTGCTCAGGGAGGCCGCCACGCCAGGCGGAATCTCCGTGGCAATCGCCGCGAGCAAGGACGCGTCCGGCTACTCCGCAATGATCGAACGAGCCCTGCAGGCCGGGATCGACCGCGCAAAGTCGATCTCCAAAGCGTGACCTTCCACTCAAACGAACAACGTTCGCCGTACGGCCGAACGGAAACAGAATTTTGCCTGGATTCGGCATGTTCTTGTCGTTTATTTTCATATACATCCGCAGGGAGCCTGGCGGTGTTGCTATTTAGATTTTCCTCCGCCGGTGCGGTTAGGTTGCAAATCCCGAGGTCTCGGCTTTTGCGCGCGCATCGTCCCGGCAAGCTAGCATTTTGCTCGGGACGACCCAAAAGGATCGCTCCTTGTGGAGGTGGCGGACACGCCGGCAAGGAGCACCCCGCAACCTTTAGCACTATTGCGTACCAACCGCCCCTTGGCTTACACTTTGACCGGATGTTATTCGATGGAGGGCTCTTTCAAATGGAATGGACAACGCCTAGCTTCGAAGAGATCAGCCTCAACTGCGAAATTAGCTCCTACTCCAGCGCTGAAATCTAAAGTTATCCAGTGCGGGTAAAAATCCTCGGCTCGGCAGCGGGCGGAGGATTCCCGCAGTGGAATTGCGCCTGTCGCAATTGCAGCGGAGTGCGGACCAGCGCCGTTCGCACTAAGCCGCGCTCGCAAACGCAAGTCGCTATCTCCCAGACCGGAAAGTGGTGGTGTCTGCTCAATGCCTCGCCGGACCTTCGCTCGCAAATTTTGAACTCGCCAGAATTGCAACCGCGCGCGGGCCAAGGCACACGCGATTCGCCGATCGCCTCGGTGGCGATTACCGGCGCGGACGTCGATCAAGTGGCCGGCCTTCTGCACCTGCGCGAGTTTCAGCCTCTCCAAATCTACGCCACCGAATCCGTGCGCCGAATTCTCACTGAAGAAAATCCGATCTTTCGCGCGCTGCAGCAGGTGCCCAACCAAGCCGCGTGGCGCGAGCTTCCCGGAAACCAGGAATTCCAGCTCGACTGCGGTGACCGGCCATCCGACGGATTTACATGCGAGTCGATTTCGATCGCTGGCGATTTCCCCGGATACGCGAGCGGGACGACCAATCGCACCACGGTCCGAGCGCGGGAAAGCAATCAAGCAGTTTTGGGGTTGATACTGCACTCCGTCTCGGGGAAGAAAGCTAGCGTACCTGCCCAACGTGGCTAAGCTCGAGGATTCCTGGCTTGCCGCGGCTGGACGCGTGCGACATCCTCTTGTTCGACGGCACGTTTTGGGACGATGATGAATTGATCCGTATTCGCGGAGAAGGGAAGAGCGCTCGGGAGATGGGTCACATTCCGATCTCCGGTTCGCGGGGAAGCCTCGAGCGTCTTGCCCAGCTTACCCATCCGCGGAAAATTTATATTCACGTGAACAACACCAATCCGATTCTCGATGAAGACAGCAGCGAACGTCAGCAGCTGGCCGCTGCGGGATGGGAAATCGCCGAAGATGGATGGGACTTCCAACTGTGAAGGGAAACGAACGCAAGAAATAGCGTGCTTCTCACCCCCGCGGAATTGGAAGCCCAGCTGCGCCAGATCGGCGCCGAGCGCTATCATCACCAGCACCCTTTCCACCTGTTGATGCATGAGGGCAAGCTTTCGCGTGGTCAGATGCAGGCCTGGGCGCTCAATCGCTACTACTACCAAAGCCAGATTCCCATCAAGGACGCCACGATTCTGGCGCGTACCCCGGATGCCGGAATTGCGCCGTGCATGGCGCTCGCGAATTATCGATCATGATGGCGACGCCGACAGCGGTACCGCGCGCTCGGTGCAGCACGCCGGGCGGAATTGAGAAGTGGCTGGCGCTGGTCGAAGCGTCGGGTCTATCGCGCGAGCAGGCGATCCGATTACGAAGGCGTTTTGCCGGCGGTGCGCTACGCGGTGGATGCGTACATCCAGTTCGTCGCCAAGAAATCCCTGCCCGAGGCGGTGGCGTCTTCTCTTACCGAGATGTTCGCCGGCTCGCTGATTGCGCTGCGCATGGATTCCTTGCGCAAGCACTATCCGTGGCTGGTGCCCGGCCTGGCCTACTTCGAAGGGCGCATCACCCAGGCGCCGGCCGACGCCGCGTTCGCGCTGCGGTGGGCAAGCGAACACGCGAAAACGCGCGAGGAGCAGGAGTTGGTTTGCGACGCGCTACGTGCCAAGTGCGACATTTTGTGGGCCCAGCTCGACGCTTTGTATTTTGCTTACGTCGAACCGGGCTGGCCTCCTCCCGGCGCGTTTCGCCCGGGAAGTCTCGCGCGCGAAGGACAATCGAAGTAATGCCGCCCGAACTCGAACAACGGCCGCGCCTCGCCCCAGGAGTCCGTCTGAGCGAGATGCCTGGCCAGACCGCGACGCTGATGATGCCGGAGAGCGCGCTGCAGTTGAAGGGCCCAGGCCTGAAGATCATTCAACTGTGCGACGGCCAGCGCACCGTCGCGGACATCGTCCGCATCCTACATAAGGCATTTCCCCAAGCCCAGGTGGAGCGCGTGCAAAGAGATATCGTCGAGTTTTTGAAAACGCTGCACGACCGCCGGGCGGTCGATTTCGAGTGATGATCTATCCGCTGCTAGCCGTGATCGCTGAAGTGACTCATCGCTGTCCTCTGCGCTGCGTGTATTGCTCGAACCCTCTGGAAATGAAATCACGCCGCGAGGAGCTTTCTACTGCCGATTGGTTGTTGGTGTTCAAACAAGCAGGCGAAATGGGAGCGCTGCAGCTCGATATCACCGGTGGCGAACCGCTGGCGCGGCTTGATTTGGTCGAGTTGGTGGCCGGTGCCCGGAAGGCCAAACTCTACGTCAACTTGATTACTTCGGGTCTGGGCCTAAACGATGCGCGCCTGGACGCACTGCTCGAAGCGGGGCTCGACCACATTCAGCTCAGTTTTCAGGACGCGCTCGAAGCGCCCGCCAACGAGTTTGCCGGCACTCGCGCCCACGCTGTGAAACTGGCGCTGGGCGCGCAAATTCGCGCCCGCCGCGTCGCGTTCACCATGAACGTGGTGGTCCATCGTGCGAACCTCGATCGCCTGGACCAAATCATTGCCCTGGCCGAGGAATTAGGGCCGCAACGCTTGGAAGTGGCGCACGTGCAGTATTACGGCTGGGCGCTTCCGAACCGCGAAGCTCTGCTGCCCACGCGCGAGCAGCTCGATCGTTCGATAGAAATTGTGGAAGCCGCTCGCCGGCGCCTGAACGGCAAAATGCGCATCGAATTCGTCACCCCCGACTATTACGGCAGACTTCCCAAAGCGTGCATGGGTGGGTGGGGACGCAAGCTGATGCTCATCACTCCCACCGGCGAAGCGCTTCCGTGCCACGCTGCGGGAGTAATTCCTGATCTGCATTTCGACAACGTGGGCCAGCATCCGTTGCGCTGGTTGTGGGAAGAATCTTCAGCATTTCAAAAATTCCGTGGAGAACACTGGATGCCGGAGCCGTGCCGAAGTTGCGACCGCCGCACCCAGGATTTCGGGGGATGCCGTTGCCAGGCGCTGCTACTGGCGGGCGATGCAGCCGCCACCGATCCCACATGTTCGCTGGCGCCCGCGCGCCCGGTGGTGGACGCAATTCTTGCGCGTGTGAACGCCACGGCGGAAATTCCGAGCGCGCCCGCGCGCCCGAAATGGGTGTATCGCGTGAATCCCGCAAACTAATTCCAGCCCTTGGGTGGCTTCCTGCCGATGATTTCCTAGCGCTACAGTTTCTGCGGAGTTTGTTCCAGCAATTCGCACCAGTGCGAAATCTGCTTTAGGGAAGGGGTATGGGTGTGGTCGAGCACCAGCGGAGTAATGGAAATGGCGCCGTCGCGAATCGCGCCATGGTCGCTGTCGGGCGGGATATCGCCGGTCAATTCCTGTTCATGTAGCCAGAAATATTTTCGGCCGCGTGGATCTTCGCCGGGGCTGAGCAAGTTGCGGGTGATCTTGGAGGATTGCCGGGTTACCCGCACCCCTGCTTTCCACGGCTGGGGGACGTTCACGTTAAGCAGCACGCCCTTCGGCAATCCCTCGCGCAAAACGACCGGCGCCAGATTGCGCGCGAATTCCGCGGCCACGGTGTAGTCGAAATCCTTCCCGCGATACGCGACGGACATCGCGAACGCCGGAATTCCATTGATCGCGGCCTCCATGGCCCCGCCGACGGTCCCGGAATAATAGATATTCTCGCCCAAGTTGCCGCCACGATTGATTCCAGATACGACCAAGTCGGGATGCTCCTCAAGCAACACGTTGAGTGCCAGGATCACCGAATCCGCCGGGGTGCCGTCGACGGCCCACTCGCGCTCGGCCACCCGATCGTAATAAATCGGCGAGCGCAGGGTGAGCGACTGCGCGGCGGCGCTGCGTTCGCCGCAAGGCGCCACCACCGAGACGGCTCCGTAATCCGAGAAAACGCGTACCAAAGCGCGCAAGCCCAGTGCGTTGATTCCGTCATCGTTGGTGATCAGAATATGCGGCCGCATCAGCAAGAAATCCTTTCAAGACCCTGCGGGGTGTGAACTCCCATTGTGCAGCCGTCCGCACCGCTTTTCCACTACGGATACGCGCTCAACCCTTCAAACAGTTAGCGTCCGGTTCGGTAGGATTCACAGTTGCGGGGTTTGACAAAGCGGGAGATAACCGCGGTTGGTCAATCGTCTGGATTTGTTTGACGAAGAAAGGTTCATTCACACCGAACTTTGGGTAGCCGTTTTTCCGTGCGCCATCCTAGCTCGTAAAGGTACCCACTAAGCTATGGCGGTAAATCACTACGAACTTACTTTTCTTGGTCCGTCCACTCCGCTTATTTTTCCTTGTATGTAGCGAGTTCTTTCTCAAGAGCCATAGGGCTGCCTTGGGAAGGGCATTGGGGTGAGGTAAGCGTACCAACAGGGAAGAATAATAAATAATGGTCGGGACGACTGGATTCGAACCAGCGGCCTCACCCACCCCAAGGGTGCGCGCTACCAGGCTGCGCCACGTCCCGAACGGACATCCAGCGTATCACTCGCGTTCGAGAAGGGTCAAGATCGCGCGCAACTCCTCGCGCACGTCGAGCAGCGACATCCTCTGCTCTTCGGATAGCCCAACCGCCGGTGCCGGGGTCGCTACGGAGGTCTGTGCGACGCCCCTGGCCGCGCCGTGCGGTACCGGAGGAGCGTGATGCGCCTGCGGGGCGGAGAAGTTCAACCCCTCGGGTACGGGCTGCCGTTCGTGAGTTGGAATCTGTTCGTCGGAGAAAGGTGTGTGCCGGCTGATGAATTGCGCCTGCATATCCTCGAGCGCGACGGGCGCCTCCGCATCGAAGTCAGCGGCCATGGGAGGCTCTGGTTCCGGTTGCGCCAGCTCCTCGAGGCTTTGCGATTCGTCGAAAAGGTCGCCGTCGTCGGCCTTCTGGTCACTAAGGCCGGCGTCGAGGAAGCTAGTCTGCCCGCTTTCGGCGCTGCGGTGCGGCTGCTGCACGGCGCTTGGGGCCGCCGCGTTGCTGAAGGGTACGCTGGTGGCGAAGGAAGACCTGCCCGTCGCGGCCGGGGCGCTGATCCGGTCATTGCTTGGCCGTTCGTAGCTAGCCTGGTCGTTGCCGGGCCGCTCGCTGCCGGCCTCCGAGGCGGCGACCGCGAGGTGCTTCCGCGCGCCGGCGATGGTGAATCCCTCTTCATACAGCAGGCGCTTGATCTTAAGGACGGTTTCGATGTCTTCCCGGCGGTACATGCGGTGTCCGCTGGGGCTCTTTACCGGCTGCAGCATCGGAAATTCGGTCTCCCAGTAGCGCAGCACGAAAGATTTGGTTGAGGTGATTTGGCTGACTTCCCCGATTCGATACAAATCCTTCTCAGGCATTCCGGTCGGACTGTGTGCGGCTGCCGCCATATTTTTATCCTAGGCCCTTTTCCGCCGGTGTCAACCCAGTTTTAAAAGGCAAAAACAAAATTACTGCGGCGCTGGCCGGGTTGCGCCGAACGGCTTGTCCTGCCAGAAGGTTCCCGCTAGTCCTTGCGGCGCGGCCTGCCACTGGACCTTCCGCTGGGTCCACCGTGCTTCAGGCCGGAGCCCCTCGATTTCCCGGGTGCTCCATCCCGGCGTGGCTTTCCGCCGCCTCGCGAATCCTTGCCCCGCCGGCCACGCGCATTTCCGGCCGGCCCGCGGTGCGGCCTTCCGCTTGCGCCATCGCCGGGTCTGCCGCCGCGGCTCTCTCGGCTGCCCGGACCGGTGCTCGTCCCCCCGCCCATCTGTCCCGCCGATACGCCGCGCGGACTTTCCCCCGGCGCGGCCTGGCGATTCCCGGCGGGTGTGGCGTGAAATTTTCGGCCCTGGCGAACCCGCGAATGGCCGCTGCCCATGTCCTGCTGATGTCCGCTGCGGACGTTGCGAGTGCCGCTCTGCGCCGCACGCGATTTTGCGCCCATGCGCTGCGCCCGGACTTTCTTGAGCCGCTGCAGGAATCGAATCGGCGCGCCCACAAAATTAAATCGTGCGCGAAGCTGATTTTCCAAGAATCGCTGGTAGCTGAAGTGCAGCGGGCGCTTCTGATTGGTGAACAGCACAAAGGTAGGCGGCGCGGACGAGGCCTGGGTCATGTAGTAAATCTTCAAATTGTAGCCGGCGGGAGAAGTTCCGCGGTCGAGATCCACTTCGGTAAGCCAGCGATTGATTTCGCCGGTAGTGATCCGCTTTTGCCGGGCTTCGGCCACGCGGTCGATCAAGCTGAAGAGTTTGTCGGCGCGATCGCCGGTGAGCGCGGAAAGAAAAACCACCGGAGCGAAATCCAGGAATTTGAGTTTTCCTCGAACGATTTTCTCGTAATCGGCGGCGAGCTGCGGCGGATACACGGCCACCTCGGGCTTGCCGTAGGCTGACTTCTTGCCCGCCTCCGCCTTCTCGATGGCTGCTTCCACCGCCAGGTCCCACTTGTTCATCACTACGATCACCGAGCAGCCCGACTGCTCGGCGTAGCTGGCGATGGTAGCGTCGTGGGAAGTGACGCCCATCGACGCGTCGATAACCACCAGGGCGACGTCGGCGCGTTCCAGATGTTTGCGCGCCATAATCACGCTAAGCTTTTCCGCGATGAGTTTGGTTTTGCCTTTGCGGCGAATTCCGGCGGTGTCCAGAAAACGGTACGTTTTTCCGTTGTGCTCGACCAACTGATCCACCGCATCGCGCGTGGTTCCCGGCTCCGCCGATACGATCGCACGCTCTTCGCCGGTCAGGCGGTTCAACAGCGTCGATTTGCCGACGTTGGGCCGGCCAATAATCGCGATGTTGATTACCGGGGCTTCTTCCGGCATGTCGCGCTTTTCGAAATTCGCGGTGAGGGTATCGAGCATTTCGTCGATGCCGAATCCATGCTCCGCGGAGATCGGAAATACCTGATCGCTCAAGCCGTAAAATTGCGCCGCAAGCGGGGTGTGCTGCAAGGCGTCCACTTTGTTGGCGGCAATGATCGGAGGCTTGCCGGCGCGACGTAGGAGCAGCGCCAATTCCTGATCGAGCGCTACCGGCCCTTCGCGCGCGTCCACGATCTGCACCACGAAGGTGGCGTTATCAATGGCCACTTTGGCCTGCCGCAGAATTTCCCCCGGTATCACTGCCTTGTCGTCCGGGACGATGCCGCCGGTATCGACGACTTCGAAGGGCTTGCCTTCCCACACCGAGGTGCCGTAGATGCGGTCGCGGGTGATGCCCGGTTCATCGGTCACGATGGACCTGCGCGACCCGGTCAGCCGGTTGAATAGCGTGGATTTTCCGACGTTGGGCCGGCCCACGATCACAATCGATGGAAGCTTGGTACTGGCGGTCTGATCCGACATTCGATCCTTTCCTACTCGCGCCCCATCGGGGCGCCACAAATCGCTCGGGATGCTCAACTCTACAGTATCACGCGGGACGGGCCCGATTCGCGCTGTGCCATAATCTCCCTCGATTCGAGCCGGTCGTGGCTCGTCGGCGCGGCTCGCTGCCCGGCTGGCGCAGGACGAAAGGAAAGAACGATGAAGACTTTCTTCGGACCAATCGTGTTGGTGGGGGCCCTGGCATTGGCAGCGCTGTTCGCCGCGGCGCATACCGGGTCCGGCGCAGCGGAACTCAAAACGCGCAACGTGGTGCTGATTATCTCGGACGGTCTGCGCTGGCAGGAAATTTTCACCGGCGCCGATAAGACACTGATCGATCAGCCGAATGGCGGTTCCTGGGTGGCTCCGGAGGTGCTGCGGAAAAACTATTGGCGGGAAGACATCGCCGAGCGCCGCAAAGTGCTCTTCCCGTTTCTGTGGGGCACCATCGCGCAAAAGGGGCAAATCTTCGGTAACCAGAACAAGGGCAGCATCGCGCGGGTAACCAACGGACTGGATTTTTCTTATCCCGGCTACAACGAGATGCTCGTCGGTCATCCCGATCCGCGCATCGACAGCAACGATTTCGGCAAGAATCCCAACGTCACGGTATTCGAATGGCTGAATCGCATGCCCGAATTCGCGGGGCATGTTGGCGTCTACGGAACCTGGGACACATTCAAATACATTTTCAACGAGGATCGCAGCAAGCTGGTGATGCAGGCTGGATGGGATTTGCCGGCGAAGGAAAATGCTACTCCGCGGCAAGAAATGTTGAACCAGCTGTACAAAACCACCACGCGCTTCGATGACGACTGCACCTACGACGCGTTTCTGCAGCCGCCGCTGCTGGATTACGTCGGATCGGCCGCCCCGCGGGTGCTCTTCGTGGGCTACGGTGAGACCGATGACTGGGCGCATGCCGGCCGTTACGACAACGTGCTGCAGAGTGCGCAGCAGTTCGATCGTTACGTCGAGCAGCTTTGGAACACCATGCAGGGCATGCCGACCTACCACGATCGGACCACCTTCATCCTCAGCACCGATCACGGCCGGGGAAGCGGGCGGTCGCAGTGGAAAGAACACGGCAAGGATCAGAAAGGATCAGAGAACATTTGGATTGCGGTGCTCGGGCCGGATACTCCGGGCTTGGGCGAGCGCGCAAATATTGCTGCGGTGACCCAAGCGCAGATTGCGGCTACCGTGGCGGCACTGGTGGGCAAGGATTATCGGGCGGCAGTGCCTGCGGCTGCGCCCGTGTTGCCGGACGTAATGGCTGGTGCCGGCGGACGATAGATATGTGCGGCGCTGCCATCCGTCTCGCGCGGATTCTAATCCTCCGGCAGCACCGGGAGGATGATCGTGTTTACGGTGGCCGGGTCGTCGCGCAGCTTGATGTACAGCAGGGTGCCGTTGGGTCGCGGGACCTTCAATGTGGAGTCGACGTAGCCGGCCGGGACCGGAACCGTGTGGGCCCACTGCGGGTCGGACGCCACCGAATCAATCAGAAACAGACTGGTGCCGCTGAGCTGACATTGCTGGTCGGGACTGTCCGGGCAGTGAATATCCTTTAGCGACGGAACCCGGACCAGGGTCGCCAGCGGCAGCCAATCGCCCTTCCCTCCGTCCGAATCCACTGCGCGAAAACGCAGCGGACCGTACACGGATGCACCAAAGCTCTTGAGCGGCTCAAGCGTCGCCATCACCGTTTGCGAGTCCTGCATGACCAGGCTGCCATCGGCGACGCTGAGAGTTACGTTGCTCGATTCGTCGGCGGTGGCGATCTCGATCTTTTCGTTCCGCGGAAATTTATCGGGAACTTCGGATTTCAGGAAGAACGACAGGCGACCGCCCTGCGGCAGCTCGTCCTGATTCTGCAATTTCACAGCCGAAGGCGCTACGGTCTGCACGTTCTTGCTGATTAGCGACACTTTGGGGCGCGCGGATTCCACGGTGGTCTGCAGATCCAGGGTACGGCCGTCTTTGAGTCCCACATGCGCCAATAGCTTTTGGTCGGGCTGTAGAGTGCTGACCGCGACAGCCTGAGCAGCGGCCAGCCGCAACTCATCCTGTTCGTCGGTGCGCGACAATTTTGCGGGCATGAAGTGAATCCCGTTCAATTCAAAGCTTTGCACTTGATCCAGGCGCGTTCCCTTCAGGACCCCCTGCGGATCGCCCGCGTTGATGGTGAAGCGATCCAGATGCGCGGCCTCCGCATAGGTCGAAACGGAAACCTGATCCGGCTTTTCCAGCCCGAATTGCTTCACTTGGATTTTTACCTGGCCCGGGGCCTGGTCTTTGAGCGGAACTTCCACTTCCAGTTCGCCGGGCTTCACCAGCTTCGAAGTGGCCGGCAAGGTTTTCCCGTTGGATTCGACCACGCTGACTCGGTCGACACACGCGCAGGCGGGCGAGTCCAAATGCAGCGCATCATTGCGGCCCACGATCAACGCGCTGTGGTCCGCGGAGGGAATCGTCCACTCCGCGGTATGCGCGATGCGCAGATGAAAGCTAGGCCCATCGAACGCCTCGAATCCCCACCGCCCGCGGATGGTTGCATTCATCTCTTCACCGAGCCCGTCGGTAGGCATGCCCCGGGCGTCAACAACGAAGCCGCCTTTCGCCGCGTCAGCCACAATCGGCAGATCCACTCCTGGCCCGGCCTGGTCCGGAATATGCAGCGCGAAATCGTGGGCGATGTCCGTCGAGAAAATTAGCGGAGCTCCCTCAACCGGAAGCACCAAAGAAGGATTCTGCAGGCAAAACACTTCGTCCGGTTTCACCGCGCGCAGCGGCGGTAGTTGCGCGGCTTCCACCGCGGGGAGCGCGATCACCAAAACCGACTTGGGAGTGCTAAACGATGGCGGTGTGTTCAGGTGCAGTTTCAGGTCTTCTGCTTGCGGCAGCGCTAGCGCGGGAATGTATTGGTATATCGCGGTGCGGAAGTTGCTCATGATTCGGGCCACGTCCACTATCGCTCCGACGTAGGCGCTGTACATTCCGCCGCCGGCAACCGGCGTAACGCTCACCGCGCCGATTAAATCCGAAGAAGGGCCGCTGGTGAGCGCCGCGATCATCGACTGGCTGTGGCCGTCGTTGAGCACCAGCTCATCGGTCTTTTGCGTGAGGCACGATTCCTGCTGCTCGACCGGCTTCTCAAAACATGCCGGATCCACCTTCATCGCCAGGGTGCGGGCCAGCGCCGTGGAGCGTGCTTTCAACGCTTTCGGGTCGGTATCGTTGGTTTCGCGGATGATCGCGAGATATTTATCCAGCCGGGAACGGTACAGGCTGGCCTGGTTCAGATCCTGCGAAGCACGCACAAAAATTCCGGGCCGGCTGCGGACTGCGGATCGAAGGGTGTTGAAATCTCCACTGGTTTCGGGAGCGAGAAACAGGAGCGCCTGCTGGGCGTCCTTGGGCACGTGCACGATGATTCCTTCCGCGCGCACATCTTTGTTCCATGTTTCAGCTTTGGTGAACCAGTTTTCCGGTGGGGGATTGGTCGAGCCGCGCAGGAAAGCAACCACCAGCACGTAGTGGGCGCCGTGATCTTTGTCGAACTCGGTGTGAATCCAGATCGCGTCGTCGGGCTGCAGATTTGGCACGGCCCCGATGGGCAGCCGCTTGCCGGCGCGAGTGACCTGCACTTCGACCTTAGGGCCGGTCAAGTCGAAGGGAGCGGTGTCGGCGTGGGCCGCGCAGAAACCGGCTAGCAAAACGGCGACTAAAAAGAAAAAGCGGATGAAAGTTTTATGGGCTTCGGCGGTATGAATGTCGCTGCGTTTGTTTTTCGCGATCGGCATCGCTCTCCTTGTCCCAGACCGGCGGAACGAAATTCCGGCCATCACTGATTCAGAATCGCTGGCTAAAACTTAATTGGTCGAATCGCTGCTCAAACTGTTTGATGCAGGGAGTTTCCGATCGGTGTCGAATAATTCCAGAATCACAACAGGGTGGGGGTGTTGTTTTTTAAAAGAAGTCAACGTGCAGCCGCTGCACGGGTACGCAAGATTGGCGCGCAATGAACCGCGGCTACTACCGCGCCGATCCGAAATCGCTTTCACGGCCGCCGGGCCGGGCCGCTAGGACTTGCCCGGCTTGGGGCCCAACTTTGCGAGCTGAGCGTCCAGATCGCCGAGCGCGCGATTCAATTGTTCGGTGTATCGCTCGTTGCGTGAACCTTCGATCTGGCGCAAGACGCGTGAGCGCGAAAGAAGCAGCACATCTCTTTGCCGGTTGATCTCGAGTTCGGCGGGGGAACGCTGTCCCTTGGGGTTATCTGGTTTTTCGGCTTCAGCGATTTCGATTTGTCCTTCTACCGCTTTGCTTTCCCAACCTCTGGCCATGTCAGCATTATAGCGTTGGAGCGTCGGACGCAAACCAAGAACTATAAAAAATGTCCGAAAGAGCAAATGGGCTCTGGGGGCCCGATCGGCGCGCGATTTGGGCGGCAGCGGCGGCGCCGTGCGAGCTATTTGATGCCGACGACCATGGAGTTGGGGCCCTCCAGGTGCTCGACACGAGTCTCGCGGAATCCGGCCTCCCGCATCCAGCCTTGGCAATCGGCGCCGGTGAAGTCAAATCCGCCCGGCGTTTCGATCAGCATGTTCAGGCTCATCAGCAGTCCAAATACATTCTGGCATCGCGCGTCGTCAATGATCGCCTCGTGGACCACCACCGCGCCACCGGCCGGCAACGCCTGGTGCGCTTTGCCTAACAACATGTGCTTGGTCGGCAAATCCCAATCGTGAAGGATGTGGCCCATGACGATCACATCGGTCTTCGGTAACGGATCGTCGAAAAAGCTTCCGGCCTGAAACGTGAGGCGGTTCTGCAATCCGAATCCGGCCACATATTCTTCGAATATCGGGCCCACCACCGGCAAATCGAATCCGACGCCACGCAAGTGCGGCTGGGCCAAGGCGACTTGCACCGGCAAACATCCTTGCGCGCAACCCACGTCGACGAACGTCTGGTAGTCACGCCACGGAAATTGCGCGCCGACCGCTTGCGCGGATTTGAAGCTCGCGCCGGTCATCGCGCCGAGAAATAGTCTTAGCCGCTTAGGATCGGCATACAATTCCTCGAACGTCTCCCCGCCGCCTTTTCCTTCGTTTTGCTGGTTTCCGCTGCGTAGAGCCTCGGTCAGCGACCCCCAGTGCGAGTACAGCCGTGCGTCGGCCATTTCCATGAAGCCACCCACATACCCGGGCTTGTTGCGATCGAGCATTTGCTCGGTGACCGGAGTGTTGTGATAGAGCCCGGCCTCCCGATGGAGCAGTCCAAGCGCCACTAGGGTATCGAAAAAATCGAGGGCGCTGCGGGGATGCACTTGCAGCCGTGCGGCCAATTCTCTTGCGTCCAGCGGCCCGCCGGCGAGCACAGTGTAGACGCCGAGTTGTACCGAACTCAGCATGGTTTTAGACGCCCAGAATCCGAATGCGATCTGGAAGATTTGATCGGGAGCAGCGGTGAGAGGTTGCGCTTGGGTGGACATGGCGCGAAGTCTAAATGACCACCGCGGGTGCAGCAAGCGCTTTGTCGATGCCTTACCGCGACTACGCCCGCGCTACAACCCTACGCCAGTACGCCGCTCGAGCGGCATTCCATTCGGGAACACGATGACGTCTTAGGCCACGACCGCGCGCGCCAGCACTTGGTCTACCCGTTCGAGCGCGCGTTCCATGGTCTGAGGTTTTCCGCCATAGCCGATCCGGAAATACCCTTTCATGCCGGTTTGCTCGCCGGGCACGATCAGCACTCCGTGACGCGCCCGCAATTCTTCCGCCATGTTGTTGGTATCTGCGCCCCCGCGGATTCCAAACCACGCAATGGCGCCTGCTTTGGGAGGAACGTGGGAAAGGTCGGCGAGGTGTTTCTTGGCCCAGGCCTTGATGATCGGATAGTTCGCGCGAAGGATGCCGCGCGTCCGCTCGTAAATACGCTCGCGCCGAGTGGGCTCCAAAGCGTAGCAAGCCAGGCGATCGGTCAGCATGGTGGGGGCCATGCTTAGGTAGTCGTGGTAACTCCACAGTTGTTCGATCACCCGCGGCGGACCGATTACCCAGCCGGTGCGCAGCCCGGGGAGGCCGAAGGCTTTGGAGAGTCCTCCGGTGGCCAGCACCCGGTCGTAGCGGCCCCAAAAGGTGGGAGTGCGGACGGCGTCGAGCTCCGCGCCGGTGTAAATCTCATCGCAAATGATCCACGCGCCTACGCGGGAAGCGGCCGCGACCACCGCGTCCATCGCCGCCACGCTCAGCACTGCCCCGGTGGGATTGTTGGGATTGCACATGGCGATGAATCGAGTTTTCGACGTCACCAGATGCGCCAAATCGTCGAGGTCCGGTTGCCACTGCAGTTCTTCGCGCAACCATAACACTTTCACCGTGGCCCCGAAGGATTGCGCCACGGCGGAAATCTGCAAGTAGTTTGGCTGGCAGAACACCACTTCCTCGCCGGGTTCGACCAGTGACCACGTACTCAGAAAATTGGCTTCCGCGCCGCCGGTGGTGACCAGCACGTTTTCAGTTCGCGCACCCGGATACAATTGCGCCACGCGCCCGCGGAGTTCTTCGCTTCCGTTCGTTTGTGGGTAGCCCAGCCGGACGTTCAGAATTTTTTCCAGCGCTGCCGAATCGTCCACCAGTTCGTGGACGGTGAGCGGTTCCACCCCGCTCTCGGAGATGTTCAGCTCAACTTTGTTTTCCCAGACGGATTGCCAGCGCTCCAGCTCGAACGGTTGAATCTTCAAACCTTCACCTCGTACCCAAGGATATTTTCGCGGGATGCCGCAAAGCATTAGAGCCTAATGCGGCGATTTTCGAAAGAAAAATTCAGCGGATGTGCGGCGAACAGGACGCGGCTCAGTCGGGGGTTGCGAACGCCAATGCCAGCAGGGTTTTCTGCTCGACTTCATGGGCTTTTCCCGAGCCGGTTGCCGGGCTGGCGCTGGCCGAGCGTTTTACCGAGCGCACGGGCTTGCCGCGGGCCACACGTTCCAGGCGCGGCAGCAGGAACGCAAGTGCGCCCTGATTTTTGGGCTCTTCTTGCACCCAGACGATTTCGCGCACCGCGGGATGGCGGTCGATCTCCGCGGCGAGTTCCGGCGCCGGGAACGGATAAAATTGCTCGAGGAAAACGATCGCGGTGGAAGTGTCCTTGCGGCGCTTGCGCTCAGCGACGAGTTCGTGCCCAATTTTTCCGCTGCACAACAGAATGCGGGTAGCGTGTGGCGCGCTGGTATCCGGGATCACCTTGAGGAAGTGGGGCTCGGAAAATTCCGCGAGGGACGAGGACGCTGCCGGATTGCGCAGCATGCTCTTGGGCGTAAATACGATCAACGGTTTGCGCCAGGTCTGCAGCGCTTGGCGCCGCAACAGATGAAAATATTGCGCGGCGGTGGAAGGCTGGCAGGTCTGCATGTTGTCGCGTCCGGAGAGCTGCAGAAACCGCTCGATTCGCGCGCTGGAGTGCTCGGGCCCCTGGCCTTCGTATCCGTGGGGCAATAGCAGGGTCACCCCGGAAAGCAGGTTCCACTTGTCTTCGCCGGCCGCAATGAATTGATCGATGATGATCTGCGCGCCGTTCGCGAAATCGCCGAACTGCGCTTCCCAGAGCACCAGAGCCTCGGGATAGTCGCGGCTGAAACCATATTCAAAGCCCAGCACCGAAGCCTCCGACAGCGGCGAATTCCACACTTCGAACCGCGCCTGCCCCGCCGAGACCTTTTGCAATGGAATAAACTTGGTCTCCGTTTCGGTGTCGATCAGCACGGCGTGGCGCTGATTGAAGGTGCCGCGCTGGGAATCCTGTCCGCTGAGCCGTACCGGTGTCCCCTGGCGCAGCAGTGAACCGAACGCCAGCGCCTCGGCCATGCCGAAATCGATGTCGCGCTTTCCGCGGCCCATGTCCGACCGCTGCTCGAGAAGTTTTTTCACTTTGGGATGAATGTGGAAACCGGCCGGATAGCTGGTGATCGCCTCGGTCACCGCGGCAATTTCTTCGGGGGTCACGCCGGTTTTCACCTCCAGCGAAGGATCGTAGAGGCCGCCGCGATACGCGTCCCAGTAGGATGGCAGCGTGCGCATCACCGGACTCTTCTCGAGTTCCTCAGCCTTTTGCTGCGCGGCGTCCAATTCCTGGCGGACCCGCTCGACCATGGGCGCCGCATCTACCCCGAGTTTCTCGGCATAGATTTGCCAGAGCGGCGGGTGCGCCTGAATCTTGCGGTAGCGAATGGGCTGGGTGATGGTGGGGTCGTCCACTTCGCTGTGGCCATGTTTACGGTAGCCGATCAAATCGATCACCACCGCGCTCGAGAATTCGTTGCGGTATTCAAGCGCCATGCGTCCGACCCGCGCCACCGCTTCGGGATCCTCCGCGTTCACATGGAATATCGGAATGGGCAGACGTTTGGCGAGATCGGAGGAAAAGCGCGTGGAACTGTATTCGCGCGGGACCGTGGTAAAGCCGATCAAGTTATTCACGATGATGTGCAACGACCCGCCCACGCTAAAGCCCTCGACCTCCGCAAAATTCAGTGTCTCAGCCCAGATTCCCTGGCCCGCAAACGCGGCATCGCCGTGCATCAGGATGGGAACCACCCGATGGCTTTCGGGCTCGCCCATGCGGGTTTGCTTGGCGCGCACCCGGCCCATGGCTACCGGGTCCACCGCGTCGAGGTGGCTGGGATTCGAAACCAGTCGGATGTCGATCGAACGTCCCGATGCGGTGGCGTAGTTGCCGGTGGCCCCTTGGTGATACTTGACGTCCCCGCTGCCCAGCACGCTGCGGGGATTCACATCTTCAAACCGTGCGAAGATATCCTCGGCGGGGCGGCCCACAATGCGATGCATCACGTTCAATCGGCCGCGATGGCTCATCGCCAAGACCGCTTGCTGCGCGTCTTGCCCGGCGGCGGAATCCAGAATGGCGTCGAGCAATGGAATCAAGGACGCATTGCCTTCCAGCGAATATCGCTTGGTGCCCAGGTAACGGGTTTGCAGCACTTGTTCGAATATCTCCGCGCCCACCAGGAGTTCCAGAATCCGCGCCGAATCGGCGGCGACTGGTTCGGCCTCCATTCGCTCCTGAATCCATTGGCGGCGGCGCGGGTCGATAAGGTGCATGAACTCTACGCCGATAGTGCCGCAATACAATTGCCGCGCGGCGTTCGCTGCTTCGCCGGCCACCTCGAGATCGGCGAGCGGTTCGGGTTTCAGATCGCCCAGGGGATCGAGGTCCGCCTGGAGGTAGCCCCAGCGGCGGAACGAATCGAAAATTGGCTCGCGTTTGTTGCGGGCGGAAGCGACTGGCGCAACGGTAGTCAGGGTCCGGCTCATATCGGCAATCCGTCCTTGAATGGAACTTCTATTATAAGCGATTGGGAAATTTCGTTCAGCATTTGCGCGCCAACGCGGGAGGCGCGCGATGGTTTTTTAGTTACCGGTAGCCGGCGCGGACTAAGCGCGGCGGTGCAGCGCGCGTGGCGCGCGGACGTGAATGCGGCGGACGTGCAACCGAGCGGGACGCCCGATTCTCACGGGATCTCAGGAATTTGGCCAGTCGCCCAGCAAACGCCGAACCAGGATGATTTGTCCGAGGTGGTGAGAGTTGTGGTCGGCGAGCAAGAGCGCTTCGCGAAGAATGGTTTGGCCCGTGCCATGGGGAATCTTGGCGCCCAAGTCGGTCTTCGGGCTGGCGATTAGCTTTTGCATCGCCGCAGCGTCGGCAGCAAATTTGCGCAGGCCGGCTTTCCACTCCCGGTCGCTGGGCGCTTTGCCGTTCGCCGGCCAATAGCCGGACGGCCAATCCGGCGAGGCGTGTTTGGCGTTGCGCGAAAATTCCAGGATGTCCCACTGCGCGATGCGCATGTGCTCCACCAGGTCCCAGATCGAGTGCGGGGCCCCGGCTGGCCGCACCCCGCGGAGTTTCGCGGGGAGACCAACCAGGGCTTGTTTCCAGTCGGCATGGGCTTCGCCGCCGGCGAGCAGTTTGACGAGATGCTGACGAAGAATTTTGTCGCTCATGTGGGTGGCCTCGGTGGTTGATATGCGTCGGTGCCATGTTATCAAAGGATCGGTCGATACCGGGAGTAGGGGTGAATGGGCCGGCCGCGGGCGAAATGAGAACCGCGAGAAGCCCGGGCGCGGCCATCTGTCAAGGAAAGGCGCTAACTACTGCCCTGCTAATATGTTGTATATTTTGCGCGACCCGCCGAAACTGCAGACACCGTCTTCGCGCTTCGCCCCCGGCCCACCTTTGAATTCTGGTTCCGAGTCGGGCGAAAAGGAGGTGGTCAGGGTTATGGGAAGATTGAAACGTTTCAACAATCGATACGCCCAAACGGTTCCGGCCACCTCTTACTGCTTTTTTATGCCGTCGCCCCGGTTACGCCTATCGTTCGCCGTTGCTGAAAGCATTCGCGGCAGTACACCGGCCGGCCTTGGGTCGGCTTAAATGGGACGGTTGTTTCCTTGCCGCACTGCGAGCAAACGGTCCGGGTTTCTACCCGCTGAACGCCTCCCACGGGGCTGGGTCCTTGCGCCCGGGAGGCCTTGCATGATTTGCACCGCTTGGGTTCGTTCTTAAAGCCTTTGTCAGCGAAAAACATCTGTTCGCCGGCGGTAAATACGAATTCGGAACCGCACTCCGTACACTTCAGGACCTTATCGTGATATTCCATTGTTGGCTCCGTGGGCCTGTTGAGAGGGACAGGACTTCACAGAGATCGGCAACAAAACCAACCGAGAAGAAGAAGTTCTCTGGAGACAAACTGATTGCCCGCCCAGGCCAAACCCGGTATGAATGGCCCGGCGGGCGTGTCACCTAGTCTTGCTCCCGCCTTTGTTTCTTGCGGAGACGTTTACGCGAGAGTGCTTCCTTAGCGCGGCGTCTCTCCCCCGGTTTCATGTAGTAACTGTGCTTTTTGATTTCCTTGATGATGTCTTCCGATTGCACCTTACGTTTGAAACGGCGGAGAGCGTTCTCTAAGGACTCACCTTCCTGAATGACAACTTCGGCCACGCGTAATCACCTCCATCCCTGGCTCAATTAGAATCACCGAAAAGGGTGTTGTAAGTGTAGCTGTTTTCACACCCCAACGGCAATTGCTTGTACCTTCTATCGGAGCGCCGTCTTGAAGTCAAGCACTTTATTTACTGATTATTATGATACGCAATGGTTGAGTAATTGTTTGGTAAATAGCGGCCGGTCACGGAAATAACGTTATTCAGGCGAATGGACCGGGCAGAAACCGTGCGTTGAGGCCCCCCACCGGGTTCCACCGCGTATCGGAAGGGATTCTTCGGCCAAGCCGTGCCGGCGAACCACGCCGTGAACAGATATACTCGCCCGTGTCGTTCCCGGTGGACTTCGCCCGCCCACGGCATCCACAGGCGTGGTAGTGATAATAGATTAGCCTAACTCTTTGCTAGAATGGAAAACGCTGTCGCGCCGGCGGAAGATTCGCGGCAGCCCACCGCAGCCGGTGTCCGCGGTAGCAGTCCGGGGCACTCGCGGCAGCGAGCCCAGTGCGGCGCTGGATACCAACAGCCCAAGGGGAATCCGATAATGTCGAGCATGAAGAATGCGATCGGAGTACTGATGGCGGGTGGCCAAGGGGAACGGTTGTGGCCGCTGACGCGGGACCGCGCCAAGCCGGCGGTGCCCTTCGGCGGGTTGTACCGGATTATCGACATCACCCTGTCGAATTGTTTGAACAGCGGCCTGCGGCGGGTGTTCGTACTCACCCAATACAAGGCCCTGAGCTTGAACCGCCATATCCGCCGGGGCTGGTCGGTGTTGATGGCCCACGACGAATACATCGAAGTGCTGCCGCCGCAGATGCGCGTCTCCACCCACTGGTATCAGGGCACCGCGGACGCGGTGTACCAGAACATTTATTCAATCGGCAGCGAGCAATCGAACTTCGTTTTCATTCTCTCCGGCGATCACATTTACAAAATGAACTACCAGCACATGCTGCAGCAGCACGTAGACTCGGGCGCGGAAGTAACCGTGGCGACGATCGAAACCGATGCCGCCTCCGCCGCCGGCCAGTTTGGGGTGATCGAAACCGACAACCAGTGGCGCATCGTGGGATTCGAGGAGAAGCCCAAGAATCCCAAACGCTCGCTGTTTCATCCGAACATGGTGAACGCGTCGATGGGCGTGTATTTGTTCAACACTTCGCTGTTGGTCCCGATCCTGATCGCCGACGCCGAGGATCCGAAATCGTCGCATGATTTCGGGCACGACATTTTGCCCAAAGCGATCGAGAAACACCGCGTCTACGCGCACAATTTCCGCGACGAAAACAAAAAGGAAATGGCCTACTGGCGCGACGTGGGCACCCTCGAGGCGTACCACGAAGCGAACATGGACCTGGTCGCGGTCAGTCCGATTTTCAATCTGTACGACAAGAGCTGGCCGCTGCACACCTGGCAGCAACAGTACCCGCCGGCGAAATTCGTGTTTGCAGATTCCCATCGCCAGGGAGCGGCATTCGATTCGATCGTTGCCGGCGGATCGATCCTCTCCGGCGGCCGGGTCACTGGTTCGGTGGTGGGTTACGACGTGCGCGTGAACAGCTACGCGGAGGTCGACGACTCGATCATTTTCAACCACGTCAACGTGGGCCGGCACTGCCGCATCAAGCGAGCGATTATCGATCGCCACGTCAGCCTCCCTGAAGGGACGGTGATCGGCGAAGACATCGTTGCGGACCGCTCGCGGTATCACGTGACCGAAAAAGGCGTGGTGGTGGTGACCCGCGAGGAATCGATGATCGAGGAGCCGGAATAGCGGCGCTCGGATTTTTCCGGCGGAAGGGAAAGCGATCATCCCCCAGGGGTTTCCGCGAATGGGTGGGGATTCATCGCAAACTCGCATACAACTCAAGAAAGGATTCGGGGGATAACCAATGGCAGCCAAATCGAAAAACAAAGTTGCGCCGCGAGCAGCAGCGTCCCGCACCGGGAAGCAGAAGGGCCGCGCAAAGCCCGAAAAGAGTGCACGTGGGAGCAGTGCGCCGGATGCCATGGCGATCGTAGGCGTCATCGGCCGAGAAATCATCGATTCGCGGGGAAATCCCACGGTCGAGGCCGACGTGATTTTGGCCGGAGGCGCGCGGGGACGAGCGGCGGTGCCGTCGGGCGCGTCCACCGGCGAGCATGAGGCGCTGGAGCTGCGCGATCAAGACAAATCGCGCTACTTGGGCAAGGGCGTATTGAAGGCCGTCGCTCATGTGCGCGGCGAAATCGCCAAGGCGGTGAAAGGTATGGACGCCTCCGATCAAGCCGCGGTGGACCGCCGCATGATCGCCGCCGACGGCACGCCCAACAAAGGAAAGTTCGGCGCCAACGCCATTCTGTCGGTTTCGATGGCCACCGCACGCGCCGCGGCGGCCCAGGCCGGCCAGCCGCTCTACGGATACATCGGGAGGAGGTCCTCGGGCGGAGGAACCACCCTGCCGGTGCCGATGATGAATATTTTGAACGGTGGTGCGCACGCGGATAATTCGGTGGACCTGCAGGAATTTATGGTCATGCCGCTGGGCGCCTCCAGCTTTCGCGAGGGGCTGCGCTGGGGCATTGAGGTGTTCCACGCGCTGAAAGCCGTTCTCAAGAAAAACGGATATTCCACTTCGGTGGGCGACGAAGGCGGATTTGCTCCCAACCTAAAATCCAATGTGGAGGCGGTCGAGCGCGTCTTGGAGGCCATCGCCGCCGCCGGTTACACTCCCGGAAAGCAGGTCTCGATCGCCCTCGATCCGGCATCCAGCGAATTCTATGACCGCGCCAGCGGGAAGTACGTCTTCAAGAAGTCCGACAAATCAGAACACAGTTCGGAAGACATGATCCGCTTCTACGCGGATTGGGTCCGCCAGTATCCGATCGTTTCGATCGAAGACGGCTTGGCCGAGGATGATTGGGAAGGATGGAAATTGCTCACTGCTGAACTGGGCGGCAAAGTGCAATTGGTGGGCGACGATTTGTTCGTCACCAATACCAAGCGGTTGGCGCGCGGCATCGCGGAGAAATCCGGCAACGCCATCCTCATCAAGCTGAATCAGATCGGCAGCGTCACCGAGACGATGGAAGCGATCGACCTGGCGCGCCAGGCCGGTTTCGCCTCGATCGTTTCGCATCGATCTGGCGAAACCGAGGACACCTTCATCGCGGATTTTGCAGTGGGTATGGCCACTGGGCAGATCAAGACCGGATCAGCGTCGCGAACCGACCGTGTGGCGAAATACAATCAGCTCCTGCGAATCGAAGAGGAATTAGGCAAATCGGCAAAATTTCCGGGTGAGCAGGCGCTCCGCCGCGGGCGGGGCTGATTTCGGCGCTTTCGGACGGCCCAGGGATCTGATCGCCAAGCGCCCCGGCAGCGACGTTCAACAGAAAGATCACGACGTGATCTACACCGCGCACTGAGATCACTTCGGCATCGGACCGGAAGTGAACGGGGACCGCATTTATCACGGTGCTCTGGACAATGCTTCCGGAGTCGCGGCTTTGATGGATATCGCGCGAGTGTATCAGAAGTTGAAAGTCCCTCCGGCACGCACGATCTTGTTGATCGGTGATCGGGGAGGAACAGGGTTACTCGGTTCCGAATATTATGCGGAGCATCCGCTGTACCCGCTGGCGCGAACCGCCGCCATCATTAATGGACGGGATGAATTCGGGGGGCCGGACCCACGATATCACCATCGTGGGTAACGGGAAATCGAACCTCGACGATGTGGTGAGGGCGGTGGCGCAGGGCCAGGGGCGAGTGGTGAACCCTGATCCGGAGCCGGAAAAAGGTTTCCATTTTCGGTCCGACCATTTTAGTTTTGCCAAGGGATGTGATTAAGCCTGACTGGGATATGAGCGGCGCAGTGGAGGATTCCGAGCTCTATTTCCTGGTGCGGTACCGGGTTGCGAAAGATCCCAAGATGCCGGAATGGGCAGCGAATGCGGAGTTCAAGGCCGCTCGGGACGCTTCGCTAAAACAGGCACAATAAACTCCGACCCGGCGCTCCCGGGTTATTCCGCTCTACCACTTGGGATGCAGCTTAAAAACGATTCCGACGGTCACTTCCGGGCTCAACTGATAGGTGCTGAAGAAGCGGGTGCCGATCAGGTCGGCGGAAACCCGATATCCGATTCGGGCGTGGTGCGGATTAATGTCGAATCCGCCTCCGGCTTTGAAGCCAAACGCGTTGTCGGTTCCGAGAGATACCTTCGGTGACAAATAAGAATACCCGGCTACTCCATGAATCCAGGGGTCAAAGGATCGGTAGTGAGGCAGGCGATAACGAACTCCGCCGCCGGCAAACAGGAGCTGCGCGCTGTTGGAGCCGTAAGTATCGGTGAAATCGGCCTCCACACCAACTTGATTGTCATAGTAGATGGCGGTCGCGCTGACCCCGCTATTGTTTGCGGTTAGGTTCGGGGCTTCCTGAAAGCTAATAAACGTGTACCCGACGCCGAGCTCCAGGGGATGAGAGTCCTGAGGAACCACGCCCTTCTGATCTTGCGCCATTAGGCTCGTCGTAAAGAGTAGGACCAACCCGGCCATGATGCCAAACCTGCCCATAAGGACTCCTTTCATTCCGACGCCGGCCAGGGCCGGCGAAAAGCAACTGCATGGTCTCAGCGCACCAGAACTTCGTGCCCGCCTTCAAAAGCGGTTCAAAAAAACCATGATGGCCGGGATCGTTCCGCCTCGGTTGGTCCGGACCGCGAGCCAAGGCCGAGGACACCAGGCAACGCAGTGCAGAAACGGCTGGCAACGTCAGCCCAACACCTTAGCTTCCCGTGGAAAGGTCATGCCAGTTGGGTCCGTCACCCACTGAACTGGGTTCCGTGCTGGACCGATACGACTGGCCGATTGTAGCCGCAGATTAGAAGTCCGGAAGAAACTGTCTAGACAACCTTGTTTAAAGAATTAACACAGATGCGTTGCGGCTTCGGCTCTAGCACCAAGAATAATCGAGAGATATCGTCAACCGGAATACCCACGATCTCCATCCAACGCTTGAAAATCACTGCGAATCGAAGAAAAATCGAGCGGAAACGGAAAGGCTTGCGGCGCTCACTTTCTGCACTAGTAGTACTAATACTCGTTTGATAACCAGCCAGTAAAACTATCGTTGTCCTCCTGGTCCCAGTACCCGAATATCGTGAGTGAGTGTGGGGCCGTGTCACTGTCCGAGTGGGTAGCCGAGAAGACCTGATTTTGGAACCCAAGTGAGTTTCATTTTCACGAAGCGGGCTCCCAGCGCCCTTTCTGTTGCCGCATCCGGTGGCCCAGCTATTTGCAACATTCAATGCCAGTTATCAGATTTGACGCATGAAAAGGACGATGAACATGAATTCCTTCGCCAAGTCGCTCGTGGCCATACTGGCCATCTCTGTCATGTTCGGCTGCACCGGCTCGCCTAAGACATCCAGCAGTTCCGGCTCCGGGGGCGAGACATCGTCTTCGACTTTCACCATCGGTGGCACGGTAACCGGCCTCACCGGAACCGGCCTGGTCTTGCAGGACAACGGTGGTGACAACCTGACCATCACCGCGAGCGGCAGCTTTACCTTTGCCACCGCCATTGCCAGCGGCAAGCCTTACATTGTTACGATCCTCACCCAGCCGACTACCCCCGCGCAGACTTGTACAGTCGCGAACGGCAGCGGCTCGGCCACGGCAAACGTCACGACCATACAAGTAGCATGCGCTATCCCCACGTTGTCGATCGGCGGCTCGGTTAGCGGTCTGCAGGGCACCGGCCTGGTTTTGCAGGACAACGGTGGCGACAACCTAACCATCAACGCCAGCGGCAACTTCACATTCCCCACCTTGCTGCTCCCGAAAGCCACTTATAAAGTTACAGTTCTTACCCAACCCGCCACTCCGGCGCAGGCCTGCACCGTAACCAACGGCTCAGGGACCGCCTCGGCCAGCGTCACCAACGTGCAGGTAGTCTGCCCGGCGGCCTTCTTCAGCATCGGTGGCCAGGTGGTGGGCCTAGTCGGCTCTACCGGTAACATGGTGTTGCAGGACAATGGCGGCGATAATTTGACAGTTGCCGGCAATGGTTCCTTCACATTTCCCACTCCGGTAGCCTACAACAGCGCCTACGATGTGACTCTCTTCCTCAAATCGAATACCCAACCGCAAGGTTGCATAATCTGGGGCTACCAGGGAACCGCGACGGCGACGGTCACTACCGTGGTGGTCGATTGCGGACACAATGACTGGACTTGGATGGATGGGTCGAATACCGGCAACGCAATCGGCCAGTACACTCCTCCTCCGACTACCCCCCCGAATCCTCCCACCCAAGACACGGATAGCCCCGGGGGTCGTAGATATCCTGCCACCTGGACCGACCTCAATGGGAACCTGTGGCTGTTCGGAGGCTACGGATACAACTGGGACAGCGCGGTCACTCCCCAGCCCGGCTTTTTTAACGATTTGTGGGTGTACGCCGGCACCGAGAATTACTTTGGGTCAATCTTCAACGGGTGGACGCAAGAGGCGGAGTTTAGCTCTCCTCCAGCCAGATGGGGTGCGGTCACCTGGACGGACAACAGCAACAATCTGTGGCTGTTCGGCGGTCAGGATGCCAACACCGGTTTACTCAATGACTTGTGGGAGTGCGACTTGTCTACGACTCCACCGTCATGGACCTACGTGGGTGGTAGCGGTGTCAATTCCGGCGGCAGCTACGGCACCAAAGGGGTCACCTTGAACACGAACTACCCCGGTGGACGCTGGGGTGCAAGCGCCAGGATCGATTCGACCGGCACCGTCTGGATGTTCGGTGGCGAAGGCGACGATTCCACCGGCGCTAATGGATTGCTCAACGACCTTTGGACCTTTAACCCCACAACCAAGCTATGGACTTGGGTAAGCGGCGACAATGTTGTCAACCAGGCAGGCGCCTATGGCACGCTCGGCACTGCCTCGGCTTCCAACGTTCCCGGCGGACGCCAGACCTCGGCCGCCTGGCTGGATGGTTCCGGAAACTTCTGGCTATTCGGCGGGTATGCCGGTGCATCGGGGGGGCAACCTGACGCGCTCAACGATCTGTGGGAATATTCTGCGGGCCAATGGACGTGGGTGGCTGGATCTTCCACGGTCAACCAGACCGGTGTGTATACTCCGATGGCGCCCGTTCCCGGGTCCCGCTGGAGTTCCGCGGCGTGGACGGATTCGAGCGGAAACCTTTGGCTCTTCGGTGGTCAAGGATACGATTCCACAAGCAATGGTTCGCTCAGCGACCTCTGGGAGTTCACCGGCGGAAGTTGGGTGTGGGTGAAAGGCCCCAGTTCCGTGGGTCAAGCCGGCATCTACGGTATTCAGGCGAATCCGGCGGTCTACCCACACGTAACCAGCAACCCAGGCGGGCGCTGGGGTGCCGGCTATTGGACCGACCCCTATGGCCAACTCTGGATGTTTGGTGGCGATGGCTTTGATTCTGCCGGAACCAATGGCAACAACCTGATGAACGATTTGTGGCGCTATCTGCCGTATCCCTAGACCCCAGCGTCCCGCACCAACGGGTGGCCCGAGCCCAGCTCGCTCGGGCCGCGACAGCCCTTCACACGAAGGCCTCAAAACTTGGTTCAAGCCCGCGGTCGCAGGTTTGCTTATGCTCCAACGCGAATGCGGGAGAGAGTATGCAGCAGTCCGAAAACCTGGAGCAGCCACACCACCGTCGCAATCACTACCACCGCATTCAAGATGCCCTTGATCGTCCCCTGCATCGGAATGTAGCGGTTGACCAGCCACAGCAGAACTCCCACTACAATTAGAACCATCACCACTTGAAGTAAAGGCATGTGCTGTCGACTCCTTCTCTTCCGGTTCTGCCGGAAGTCGTACCCCTGCCCGAAGGCAAGGCCAATTCCCATCTCGCTCTAAAGAACGCTAGTGTTCGAGCGGATCGTAGATACAAACCCTCCCGATGGGAATACCGTGCAACGGGTACACCGGAGCAGATTCCCCATTACGCTGCTTGGCGGTTTCCCGCGAATCAACATTCCGCATGCACCGCTTCGGCACCACAAATACATCCGCGTCGCTCGAAGACATTTTGATTTGCCGCGTCCTTCGTGGAATGATTACATTCTGCCAGCCGATGAACTCGAAATCGTTGCTGACGAGGAGACGTATGCGAAACAGGCCATCCAGCGCATGGTTGATCGTGGCGGTTCTGCTGGCATTGCCAGGGTTGGCGCTGTCGCAAGCCGTGCAGACCCGAACCCTGACTGTAAACGGCCGGCCCGGCGTTGCGCCAGTGGTCCAGCTGAATGGCCGGTCCTACGTCGAAATCGAAACTCTGGCACGCATTGCCGGCGGCTCACTCCGCTTTCAGGGCAGTCAGGTCGTAGTGACCTTGCCTGACTCTAACGCCGCGCCGGCTGCTACGCCGGCGAGCGAGTCCACTAATAGACGACTCTCGGGAGGCTTCCTGCGGGCAGAGATCGAAGAAATGGCGGTGATCCGGGAATGGCGCAGCGTCCTTGGCCACGCGGTCCGACATGCCTATCCAATAACGGAGGAAGGGTTGTCCGGCTATCGGAGTCAAGCAGCCACCGGCCTCAGCCTGGCAACCGCTGCGGCGTCCACCGATTCCGATCGCGACGCCGCAAAATTGCTCGCCAACGAGCTCGACAACATGCAAAAGTTGAGCAGTAAGATTCTGGACTTACACACGTCCATGAACTACATAGCGCCCGACGCCCTCTCCGACGATCCATTGAACCAGAAGGTCCTTACCTGCGCACAAGCGTTGGCATCAATGGCCGCCGATCGCCAGTTTCAGGATGACGAGTCGTGTCACTGATCGTATGAACGAATAGGCGGCACGCTGGGCCGTGGTTGTCCGGCTACAGCGAATATCTGGCGCTTGCTGCGGCTGTCCACCAAGCGTGACCAATCCTGCCGAAATTCAACCGCCGTCTCGCGGCTATGCTTGGGACTGTTTAGTTCGCTCTCCATGCGCCCGAGAACGATTTGCCAGGCGATCTGCACATCGGTGTCCGGGGCGAAAATATTGCTGGCGCTCAAACCCACGCGCGCGGGCGCTTGCGGATTCGCCAAATTCATCCACATCGCTCCCCGTTCATCGACACTAATCGTGCCCGCTTCATTCAATTCCCTGAAAACCCGTTTCAAATACCCGCGGTTGGGAATGATTTCTTCGTGGATCGCTTCGTCCACCGCTGCCGCGAGATTGTCGCGGTATTGTCTCCAGTCGTCCTTAGTGCCAACAATCTCGTCACGCTCCAGCGCTTCCTCCGCGGCAAGCCGCTGAACGCTGACCGTGTACCCGCCGGCCGCCGGGCTGCTCAAATCATCATCGGCTCCCAAGGCTTCCACCGAAGGGCGTGCTTCGAACTGTTGCTCCGGATTGAAGCGGCCGGTGATCTCGTACGAAGCGGCGATAGCCGGAATGGTATGCCACGCAAAAACGGCCATGGGAATCAGGAATTTCTTCGAGTGGTACAACTGTTCGGTTCCGCTTCGGCATTCGCTGCTGCGCTTGATCGTTCCCGGCACTTGCGTGAAATGCAGAATCCGCAGGTCGAGCTCCGGATGCTCATCCGCATATTTTGTTAGCGAATGCACCACCGCTTTGGGACTGGTCATGAAAAAATCGTTGATGTAATCGCGCTTCACCGCTTTGGGAAAATACCAATTCATCACCCGGCGGGTGAAGTCGGCGCAATTCCGGGTCATCCCATTGAAGTGGTTCACGTTCGGCTGGGCGTCGAACTGAGCGATGAGCGCGCGGTCCTGCTCGATCGAGGTTTTCACCACAAACATATACATGCTGCGTTCCAGCGTGGCGCCGACCATTTCACGCCATTCGGCGCTGTTACTGTGGAGGCAGCGCTCCTCCGTGCAGACCGTCGCCAGATAGTTTTCTCGGTAGCGCTCTTCGAGCGCCGCCTTGATTGTCCAGGAGCTGACCAGCGGACGATCTTGCGGATCTTCCACGCCGTACAGATACACGCTGAGCGGCACGATGTTCCATTCGTAAGGCTGGTCTTCGCCCAGCGTGGTGTAGTTACTGATCACCGAACCTTGCTCGCCGGGCCGGCATAACCGCATTTTTACCGGTGAGCCATCCGGACAGATATTCGAAAGATAGACGGCGCTGTGGCCCGAGCCGGTGACACGTGCGACGCTGGTGTCGAGAGACTCATTCAGGATTACTCCAGCGTCGGCGAATGAGCAGGGAGCCGTCGCGCACGCCCATAAAACGACCAGCGCAAACAGCGCCACACCGGGCGCGCCGAGGCGATTTTTCAAGAGCGAGTTTCGCTCAGAACGCGCGGGTTCCCGGCCAGCGTAACCCTGCTGGCGGACTGGCGAACTCGCGATGCGCGTTGATCCAAGTCCCAACACCTAAAGCTCCCGAATTCGTGATACCGAAATTCCCGGTGCGTCGCGTTTCCCAGACGGTCCTCGGTGCTTCACCAACACCGCTGAAGGCGCGAGGGTTTCGACCCTCGATCTGTCCTTACTTAGATGCATCGGGGTGACTCAGGGTGTCCCGGCTATTGTGCTGAAAAGGCGTGGCTTGCAGATGTTTTCGGTGCGGACAACCGGGGCAGTTGCCGTAGCGAAGGGGGCCGATATGGGGTGACGCGAGCTGGTTAACCGTCTGCCGAGTCCGACCGCGGACTGGGAGCACCACGCCGCGCGTTGCGGTCCAATCCGTCTTCGGGCCGGGACTGCTTCTGAAGGTATCCTGAGCCGCTGAAAACTACTTTTTCTGCAACTCCGCCAGCTCAGCCAATAGTTCTTCACTGTGGTCGCTCGGCTTCACATCGAGATATTCCCTGGCGATGAGGCCATCCGGACTGATGATAAATGTGTGCCGGGCCGACAGCTTTTTCACCCCCAGGTTCATGATCGATCCGTATTCTTCCGAAACTTTATGATCGGTGTCGGCCAGCAGCTTGAAGTTCAGGCCTTCTTTGGTGCAAAACTTCTGGTGTGAATCCGCGGAATCCACGCTCACGCCCAGGATCACCACTCCCTTTTCTTGATATTGCGCCAAGTCCCGCTGGAAATTGTGTGCCTCGACAGTGCAGCCGCTCGAAAAATCCTTGGGATAGAAATAGAGTACCACCCACTTTCCGTGATAATCGTGCAGGCTCACCGGAGTGCCTTCCTGCGAATTCAGAGTGAAATCAGGCGCGGCGGTTCCCGGAGAAGGAGGTTTGTCGCTCGCATGCGAGACGCCGTAGCCAACCACCAGCAATCCTGCCAGTACCATCAGGGTCAAACCGATACCGATCTTGGTAATTTTTGATGCGCTCATCTGCAGGGTCTCCTTTCCCCTCGGATATATTATGCGCCGCTCTCGGTTGGAGAGATGTCAAATTAAAGTTTCTTTTGGAGAGACCATTTGCGGTTCGAGAGGTAACCAGGATTATTCAACAGAGGCAGGGCGGCGCCATGATAGTGAGTGCCGCCCGTTGTGCTCTTACGCGGCGCTGGGACTACTTCCAGCCGTTGCGTTCACGCAGTGCGGTAATGTGCGCGGTGTGATGGCGGCCGTGCCAGGCGTAAATCGCGAGTTGCCGATGCAGCGGCACGACTCCCGTTTCCGGGTGAACCAGCGTACGCGTGTAGTCCGATTCCTTCATGCTGTGCAGCAGCCTGCTCCAGCGGTGATGCAAATTCTCCAGCAGAGTCAGAGAAACCTCCACCGGCTCCTGGTTGTCGGAGGTTTGCGCCCACAGCGCTTCGTCGTACAGCTTGATGGTGGGCGCGTCTTCGGTGATCGCCAGCTTGAAACGGACGTACGCGTTCATGTGGCTGTCGGCCAAGTGGTGGATCGTCTGGCGGACCGTCCAACCCCCGGGCCGGTAGGGCGTATCGAGCTGCGCGGAGGTGAGGCCGGCAGCCGCCCGGCGCAATTGCGCGGGCGCCGCTTCGATTTCCGCGATATGGCGGCGGTTGTTTTCCGGGCTGGGCGCATCATCCCTCTGAAATTTTCCGATCGGATAGCGCAGGTCTGGTTCGGGCATGCTCACCTCGTAACGTGGATTGGGCTCTGATGGCGATAGGATATTCGAACTCTGTCGAGGGATTCCAGCCTAACTATGATTCTCTTTGTATTCTTCGTGCCAGGCCATCTGGACGGCCTCTAGCTTGGCCTCGTTCGATTTTAGCGGGTCGCCGATAAAGCCCGGAAGCGTTACGATCCATTGGAGAAGATCGGTAAAGCGGACGGTCAGCGGGTCGGTATCCGGGTGCTTCTCGGCGAGCTGAATGGCGATTTCCTCGATGTTGTTCCAGTCGAATGTCCCAGGCATTTCGGAGAAAACCTCCCGCAAAATTTCAAATTTGCATCCTGCCAACGGTTCTAGTGGTCAGCTTCCTTCGCGTAGTTCTTGTTCCACTCCGGAATTTCCACCACCAGGTCCTGCGTGCCGTCCGGAACACACTGGCAACCCAAGCGGGATTTTTGGGTAACCCCCGGCGCCATGTCCAGCTCATCCAGTTCGGCATCGGTCGGTTCGTTGCAAGATTCCAGACCTTCGTGAACGATCACGTGGCAGGTGGAACAGGCGTTCACCCCGCCGCAGGCGTGGTCCAAGCCCATATGAAAACCACTGGAAAGATCCAGAATGCTGCCAGGCAAGCCCTCGCGGCCGTAGGGAACCTTGGCCGGATCCACTTCTACCGTCTTGCCCTCGCGAACGAAGTTCACCTTATACTTCTTGGTCGCCGGTACGTATTTTGCTTGCTCGATGTAGGGGTTCGTGCCGCCCATGTGTCGGCTCCTTCCCGCGAACGCGGGGGGTACTCGCTAGCTGCTGGGTGCGTCTATACGTCGTCCAGGCGCTTGCCTTCGAATGCGGACTGCAGCGCGCCGTTCATTACCAGTTCGGCCAGATGATTGGTGGCCTGGTTCAGTTCGTCGATGCGCCTGCGCATCAGTTTGTAATCTTGTCCGCCGGCAGCGGTACGCAGCGCGGCCGCCGATTTCTCGATGGATGCGCGTTCCGCCGCGGGTAGCTCGGCCTCGCCGGCGTTCTGCAGCGCCTTGGTGGTCGCGGTAAGAATAGCGTCGGCTTCAATCCGCGCTTCGATGCGCTGGCGGTCCTCGAAATCCTGCTCGGCGAAATCGATCGATGCTTCCAGCATGTTTTCAATTTCGGTATCGCTGAGCCCGTAGCTCGGCTGAATTTCGATGCGGTGCTGGGTTTCGGTGCGCAGGTCTTTCGCTGCCACCTGCAGAATGCCGTTGGCATCGATCAGGAATTTCACTTCGATGCGCGCCAGCCCAGCCGGCCCGGGCGGCACCCGCAACTGGAATTTCGCGAGCGAGCGGCAATCCTTGGCCAGTTCACGTTCGCCTTGCAGCACGTGGACGTCGATCCCCGTCTGATTCTCGACTCCGGTGGTAAACAATTCCTGAGCGCTCGCCGGAATCGTGGAATTTCGCGGAATAATTTTGGCGATCACCCCGCCCATGGTCTCGATGCCTAGGGAAAGCGGAGTGACGTCGAGCAGCAGCATCGTTTTGACGCCGGATTCCAGAATATCGGCCTGCACCGCGGCGCCCAGCGCCACCACTTCGTCCGGATTGAGCTCGCAATGCGGAGCTCGCCCGAAATATTCGCCCACGGTGCGGCGCACCAGCGGAATTCGCGTCGAGCCACCGACCAAAACCACTTCATCGATCTCTTTCGGCGCCAGCTTGGCGTCCGCGAGCGCCAGCTTTACCGGCCCCATGGTGCGCGCGACAATCGGACGGATCAGCTCTTCAAATTCGGCGCGAGTGATGCGGCGTTCGTAAGCGTCGGCACCCTCGCGCCGGCCGAGAGGGAAGCGCACGGTGGCGGAGTCCTCGTTGGAGAGAGTGTGCTTCGCGGCGATGATCGCCTTGCGCAATTCCTGAACGGCTTCGGGATCAGTGTCGAGTGAGACCGAAAATTTCTGCTGGATTTCGGAGCGCGTCAATGCCAGCAAGACGTTGTCGATGTCATCGCCGCCAAGGTGGGTATCGCCATTGGTGGAAAGCACCTGATAGATGTCGCCTTCATCGGTGGCGATCAGCTTCAACGTCGAGATATCGAACGTTCCGCCGCCAAAGTCATAAACGGCCACGTGCCCGCGTTTCTGTTTATGCAGGCCATAGGCCAGCGCCGCAGCGGTCGGCTCGTTCACCAGCCGTAGAACTTCCAGACCGGCCAGACGCCCGGCATCCTTGGTAGCTTGACGCTGCGCGTCGTTGAAATACGCTGGAACGGTGACCACCGCGCGGTCGACCGCTTCCTTGAAGAACGTTTCCGCCCAGCCCTTCAGCTCGCGCAGGATGAAAGCGGAAATTTCCGGCGGAGTGAACGTGTGATCGCCTAGGCGGACGCGAATTACGTTTTGGCTGCCGGCATCGATGCGAAAGGGAAATATCTTCAGTTCGTCCTGCACGTCGGCCACGCCGCGGCCCATCAATCGTTTCACCGAATAGATCGTGCGGTCGGAATCGGTGAGCAGGCGCTGCCGGGCAGGCTCGCCGACCAGAATCTTTCCGTTTTCGTCCACGCTGACCACCGAAGGGCAGAGCGTCGCGCGGTACGGCCCGGGAATACACTGCGGAGCACCCGTGGCTGGATCGAGCCAGGCAATCAGGCTGTACGTGGTGCCCAGATCAATTCCGACTACGCGTCCCATGGTTCCTCTTGTTGCTACGAATCCAGTTGAAAGCTGCTGCAGTTGCTTTTCAGGCGCGAGTAGTACCACGCCACCTTCAGGTCTACGCTCCCGCTAGTTCGCTTTGCACGCCGGCCACCAGATTGCGGATGTACGAGCGACGATTGAGTATTTCGTTCAGCCCATTGAGGATGGCCTGCTGCGCATCCGTCAAATTACTGTGTTTCGCGTGAAACAATTCCGGCGCACCGCTTTGCTTCGCGCCCGGAATCCCCGCGGCGCCAATGGCCCGGTCCCATTGCTGGAAAACTTGCCCGAGCTCAGCGTCCAGGCGGCTCAGCTTTTCCTGGAAATTGTCACGGGCCTGTTCCAGACGCTGCAGCAGTTCGGCCGGCGCCGGCCCAGAAGCCGCGCGATTCTCGCGCAGCTCATCGAGCCATTCGTTCAATTCAAACACTTCTTCCAGCAATTCCGGCGGCGCTTTCTGCTTAGCCGCGCCTTCGCGGCGCATCCCGCGCTGAGCCAACAAGTATTCCACGCGGGAAATCGGTTCGCGTAACGCGCGATAGGCGTCGTTCAGCTCCGAGGACCGCTGCAGCGAAAGATTGCGCTCGAAATCGGTGGCGTGCGTGAAATTGTCGGGATGTAGCTTCCAGCTAAGCTGGTGGAAACGCGACTCCAGCGCGGCGTTTTCGATTACCAACAGCGGAGGCATTCCGAAGAAATCGAAGTAAGTGGCGCCCGGCGGCGAGGGCTGAATTTTTCCGCAGGCCGGACAAAAATGCTCGCCGTGAGCGGCCGCGCCGCATTGCCAGCAAGTCACACCGGGTTCACCGCCCGGTTCACGAATTGTGGTCGAAGGTGCGTTCATCCATTTCCCAAGACTTCTGCCACTGCCCGAAAATTCCGCCATGCCTCGGCGGAAGCCGGCTCGCGCCAGGCGCGGTCCGTCTCACTGCGATAGCCCTCTCGGAGTGCGGTTAAGCGGTAAACGAACTGCCGCATCCGCAGCTTCGCGTGGCTTGCGGATTCTGGAAGACGAACCCCTGCTTCATCAGGTCTTCGTGATAGTCCAGGACGGTATTATTGAGGTACAGATAGCTCTTCGGATCGACGAACAGGCGCGCCCCAAACTCCTCGATCACCTTGTCGCGGTCCCGCGACTGGGTGTCCAGGCGCATCGCGTACGTCAGCCCGGAGCAGCCCCCGCCTTGCACCCCGACACGCAGACCTCCCGCATCTTCGGGAACGCCGTCCTTGCGGAGCAACTCGCGAATTTTAGCCGCGGCTTTTTCGGTTACGTGGATCATGTTCGTCGTCCGTTACCGCGTATTTCGACTAAGAATGCGCGGAGGCAGCTTCGGGCTTCACTTCGATGCCTTGCTTCTTCTTCCAGTCCGTCAACGCGGCCTTGATGGCGTCTTCGGCCAGCACCGAGCAGTGAATCTTGACTGGCGGAAGGGAAAGCTCGCGCACGATATCGGTGTTCTTGATTGAGAGCGCTTCCTCTACCGTCTTGCCCTTCACCCATTCGGTGGCCAAGGACGAGCTGGCGATCGCCGAGCCGCAGCCAAAGGTCTTAAACTTGGCTTCCTCGATGATGTGCGTCGAAGGATTCACCTTCATCTGCAACTTCATTACGTCGCCGCACTCGGGGGCCCCGACCAGGCCGGTTCCCACGTTCTGATCGTTCTTATCGAGCGATCCGACGTTGCGGGGGTTGTTATAGTGCTCGATCACTTTGTCGCTATAAGCCATTGGCTTCTCCTGTCCGTCTCAAACTCGAATAATATTGCCGCCCTGCCCCTTGCTATAAACCTTGCGAAAACCGTGATCAGGCGGTTTCCGTCTTCCAATTCAAGTGCGCGACGTCGATCCCCTCTTTGGCCATTTCGTACAGCGGGGAAAGTTCGCGCAGACGCTGAACCGTCTCCACCACGCGATTCACCACGTAGTCCACTTCTTCTTCGGTATTGAAGCGTCCGATGCCGAAGCGGATCGAGGTATGCGCCAGATCTTCGCCCACCCCCAAAGCCTTGAGCACATAGCTGGGTTCCAAGGTGGCCGAAGTGCAGGCCGAGCCGCTGGAAACCGCCACGTCGTTGATACCCATCAGCATCGATTCGCCTTCCACGTAGGCGAAGCTGATGTTCACGCTGTGCGGCAGGCGATGCTCCATCGAACCGTTGATGAACGTCTCATCAAGCTGCGACATGATCGCTTTGGTCAGGCGATCGCGCAGAGCCTTCAGCCGGACGCTTTCTTCGGCCATCTCCGCCATGCACAGTTCGCACGCTTTGCCCAACCCGACGATGCCCGGAACGTTGAGCGTTCCTGAACGCATACCGCGCTCGTGACCTCCGCCGTCGATCTGCGCCACGAGCTGCACCCGTGGGTTGCGGCGGCGGACGTACAGCGCCCCGACGCCCTTGGGTCCGTAAATCTTGTGCGCGGAAATCGAAAGCAGGTCGATCCCGTCTTTCTGCACGTCAACGGGAATCTTGCCAACCGCCTGTACCGCGTCGGTATGGAAGAAAATGCCCTTTTCCTTGGCGATCTTGCCGATTTCGTTGATCGGCTGGAGCACCGCGATTTCATTGTTCGCATACATGATGGTGATCAGGATCGTTTTCGGGGTAATCGCGCGGCGCAGATCGTCCAGGCTGATCCGGCCATCTTTCTGCACTGGCAGATAAGTGACCTCGTAGCCTTCTTTTTCCAGGCGCTTACAGGTATCCAGCACCGCCTTGTGCTCGGTGACCTGGGTGATGATGTGGTTGCCCTTCTCGCGGTACATCTCGGCGATGCCGCGGATGGCCAAGCCATCCGATTCGGTCGCGCCGCTGGTGAAGATGATCTCTTTGGGCGAGGCATTGATCAGCTTGGCGATCTGGGCGCGGGCGTTTTCCACCGCTTCTTCCGCTTTCCACCCAAACTCGTGATTGCGACTGGCGCTGTTTCCGAATACTTCGCGGAAATACGGCAGCATGGCGTCCAATACCCGCGGATCGACGGGGGTTGTCGCGTGATTGTCCAAATAGACCGGAAGCTGGATGGCCATTCTTAATCTCCCTAAATCGTAAGCTCGACGACTTCGGACGTTGGTAGGTCCTCAGCCATCTGCGAAATCGTTACTTTCCTCAAAACTTCGAGAATGCTCTCATTCACGCGCCGCAGCGGCTGGCGGATGGTGCACTTAATCGACTGGCTGCACTCACCGTGGGATGTCACGCATGAAGTGATGAACAGCGGCCCCTCAACTGCCCGTATCGCTTCCAAAATGGTGATGTTCGAGGGATGCCGGTTCAACTGATATCCCCCGGTCGAACCGTAGCGCGCCACGACCAGCCTTTCCTTCGCCAATTTCTGAAGAATCTTAGCCATCAGGGTGCTTGAGATGCCGTAAGCCTCGGCGATATCGGATGCGCTGAAAGATCCCCCATCGTAATGAACGGCTAAGTGCCGCAGAGCGATCAGTCCGTAGTCCGCTTTCTTAGAAAGTTTGAGCACGGTAATGTACGACTAAATCAGTCGCAGTTCAAATACTATGCTCCGGAGAGAGGGTTGTCAAGCCCGTTAATGGATGTACCTGGCAGCCAAACCCTATGCTAGCAACGCTTTAAATCCCGACCAGTTTAGACCGCGATTCAAATCGGCGCGCCTTTATCGCTTCGGTTTCCATTGCTCGAGGAACTTAGTGACGTCTTCCGGGCCAATCCGCGTGGTGGACTCGAATTCGCCCAGTTTCTGGCTGAATACGAGTTTCCCGTCCGGATCAAGTACCGCGAGGCACGGAACGCCCTTCTTCAGCGCCACTTCGTATTTGTCAGCCAAGTCTAGATTCTGATCGTAATCACCGATGTTGATGTGAACCACGTGGTAATTCGCGTTCACCAGCGGCGCAATCGCTTTGGAATGGAATGTAGCGTCCAGAACGTGGCAGTCGTAGCACCAGTTCCCGCCGAAAACCAGGATCACCCGCTTGTGATCTTTGGCGGCCGCTGCCAGCGCCGAACCGATTTCCGGCTGGGCCTGCTTGGGATCGGGGTACAGGCGGGTGTTGGGAACGGCTGGTTCGGGCAGTCGGCGCGGGGTGGGAGGAGCCATTTCACCGCGCTGGGTGACAGCGATGCGCCAATCGCTGCCTTGCTGCAGCCACAGTTGGCTGGCGCCATCCACATAGGGAACGTCGCCGGTGGTGGTGTGAAACGTGAGGCCATAGCGTAGAACCAGAACCACCGCGCCAGGCTGGGGATGCTCGATCTCCAACGTTTTCACCGTAAAGCTGCTGAGGCCGCGCGGTTTCAGCGCGGCCCAATACTCCACCTCTCCGGTAGGGTCGTGGGAATCGCCCTGGGAAGTTTTGGTCTCCGCTGGAGGAGCGGTGCTGTAGAGCGCCGCCAGCGCGGTTTTGTCGCCCGCAAGGACCGCGGCTCGCCAGTGGGCAAGGGGCTCAAAGGCCGCTGCAGCGTTCGCTGCAGTCGAGTGCTTCGCTGGCGCGGGACTTCCGCCCGAGGACTGCGGGAGCGCGGCGTTGGAGCGCGAAGGCGCCGCGAACAACGCCAAAGTTCCGCACGTAACAATTACCAAGGATCGACCCAGTTTCATTCCCGCTCCCGGTGGAAGATGCACGTAAATAAATAATTAGACGTTCAGCATAGTGTCCGGTCTCCGATTTTGCAACGAATCGGCGGTCCATCCGGAACCTCATTTTTTGCCTTGGGCTCGGATGTTATAGGTTAGAATTGCGAATTGAAGACCCTTCGAGATGACACCCGTCACCGCCATCTATCCCGGCTCGTTTGACCCGGTCACCAACGGTCATCTCGATTTGATCGAGCGCGGCGCGAAAATTTTCGAGCGCTTGATCGTTGCCGTGCTGCAAAACCGCGAGAAAGAGCCGCTGTTTAAGGTGAGCGAGCGCGTGGAAATGCTGCGCGAGGCAACCGAGAAATGGGGCAACGTCGAGGTGGACGTCTTCGACGGCCTGCTGATGGATTACGCTCGGCAGAAAAAGGCTCGGGTAATCCTGCGGGGCATCCGTGCGATTTCCGATTACGAGTACGAATTGCAGATGGCGTTGATGAATCGCAAGCTGGCCCCGGAAATCGAGACGGTGTTCATGCTGCCGGGAGAGAAGTACAGCTATCTGAGTTCCCGCCTGGTTCGGGAGATATCGCAACTCGGTGGCCCTGTGAAAGATTTAGTGCCGACAGCCGTGGAAGAGCGGCTGCGAGCGAAAAACGCAGTCACTCCATTAAAGAGTTAGGGGAGCTAACGATGTCGAGTGGAGTAGAAACCAAAGCAGAGACCATCCTCCGATTGTCCGATCGTGTGAATCGCATTGCGGTTTCGCCGACCGCGGCGGTTGTCAATGAAGCTGAAAAGCTCAAGGCCCGCGGCGTGGACCTGGCCGACTTTGGCATGGGCGAGCCCGACTTCGCCACCCCCGAACACATCAAGCAAGCCGCGATCCGCGCCCTCAACGAGAACCACACCAAGTACACCGCGACCGCCGGAATCGCGCCGCTGCGCCAGGCCATTTGCACCTGGCACGCCGCGCAATTGGGATCCTCGTACCAACCCGCGGAGTGCGTGGTCAACGTCGGCGGAAAGCATGCGCTCTTCAACGTGATCTGCTCGCTGATCAATTCCGGCGACGAAGTGGTGATCCCCGCGCCGTACTGGGTGAGTTATCCGGACATCGTGAAGTACGCCGGAGGCAAGCCGGTATTTCTGCCGACCAAAGAGAGCGATGGATTCGGGGTGCGCGCCGCGGACCTGGAAAAGGTCCTGAGCCCCAAGACCCGCATAGTGATTATCAATTCGCCCTCGAACCCCACCGGAGCTGTGGTTGCGCCCGAGGAATTCAAGAAAATCCTGGCGCTGTGCCGCGAGCGCGAAATCTGGCTGCTTTCCGACGAATGCTATTCGCATTTCGTTTACAGCGGCGCCAAGCCCTTCTCCATCGCCTCGCAGCCGGATTCGAAAAATCACGTCATCATCATCGGTTCGTTTTCGAAGACTTTTGCGATGACCGGCTGGCGGCTGGGGTACGTGCTCGCGCCCAAGCCGCTGATCGACGCGGTGATCAAGATGCAAAGCCAATCCACCTCGAACCCCAATTCGATCACCCAGTACGCCGCGCTGGCCGCGCTGAATGGGCCGATGGATACCGTGGCGGCCATGCTCGCGGAATACGATCGCCGCCGGAAACACATCGTGGCGGGGCTGCGCGCGATTCCCGGAATTCGGTGCAACGATCCGCAGGGCGCGTTTTATGTTTTCCCGAATATCGCCGATTGCCAAGTGAACGGCGCGCCGATTCCGCGCACCGCTGCGGGCGAGGCCGATTCGTCGTGGGTGGCCCGCGAAATGCTCGAACGCGCGCACGTCGCGCTGGTGCCCGGCGATGGTTTCGGGGCTCCCGGTTATTTGCGGCTGTCCTACGCCGCGTCAATCGAGAAGCTCGACGAAGGCATTCGCCGTTTGACGAAGTTTTTCTCCTGAAAACGTGAACCTCCGCCCCGTTCGTCTCGAACCTGTCTTCGATGCCCGCCCCTGGGGCACTCGGACCCTGTTGCCGCTGTACCCGGACAAAACCGGCCTGCGCGAGAACATCGGGGAAGCTTGGCTAACCGGAAATCAATGCGCGTTTGCCGACGGCCCCTTCGCCGGGAAGAAGCTGGGCGAAGTGTGGCCGCAACTCCCGGCGGAATGGGTCGGCAACTCGCTGGCCAGCGACAAGAGTTTTCCTTTGCTCGTGAAATTCCTTTTCACTGCCGATAAGCCCTCGGTTCAAGTGCATCCGCAGGACGAATACGCGGCGCGCCACGAGGCCGACAAAGGCGGGCGCGGCAAGACCGAGATGTGGTACGTGGTGGCTGCCCGCAAAGGCGCGGAGGTGCTGGTGGGCCTGAAGCCCGGAGTCACCCGCGAATCATTTCGCAAGTCGATCGAGGAGTGCACCGCGGAAAACAACCTCGCGCGCATCCCCATGCAAGCCGATGACGCGGTGTTCGTCCCGGCGGGTACCGCGCATACCATCGGCGGAGGCCTGGTCCTTTGCGAGATTCAGCAGTACTCCGATCTGACCTACCGCGTTTACGATTACGACCGCCGCGACGCCCAAGGCAACCCGCGCACGCTGCATGTAGACAAGGCGCTGGATGTGATTAAGTTCGGCAAGCAGGTGGGCGGAAAACTCGACCCGGTGACCATCGAGCGCGGCCCGATCACCGAGACTTATTTGGTTTCCTGCCGGTACTTCGCCACCGAACGATGGGATTTTCACCTGCCGATCGAAGCCGCCACGGCGCCGGAACACTTCGACCTGCTGATTTTCCTCGAAGGTAATGGACGCCTGGAATGGGCGGGCTCGGGCGGCGAATCGGTGGTGTTCCGGGCTGCGCATGTCTGGCTGCTGCCCGCCGCGCTAGGCAACTACAGAATCATTCCGGAGAGCCGTTCCGCGTTGCTGCGCACCTACGTGCCATCGAGCCCGGACGAGATGTTGCTCCGGCTCGCCGGGCAGGGAATTTCGAAGAAACAATTGTCGCGTCTGGTGTATTCGTGAAAAACCCGAATCTCCCCGCCTGCGCGGTGTTGCTCGCCGGCGGCCGTGGCACCCGCTTTTGGCCGCGCAGCCGGACCCGCACACCCAAGCAGCTTCTGAATATCGCCGGGCCCGAGACCATGATCCGCGAGACCGCCGCGCGGCTCCATCCCTTATTTCCAAGCGCCAATATTTGGGTGGTCACCAACGACGAGCAAATCTCCGCGATTCGCAAGGAGCTGCCGGGCGTCCCTCGTTCTCACACATTGTCCGAGCCGGCCGGCCGGAACACCGCTGCGGCGATCGGCCTGGCCGCGATTCATCTAGCCCGTGAGCACGGCGACGCGTTGATGGCGGTGCTGCCGGCGGATAGTTACATCGCCAAGCCGGAGTTGTATCGCAAGATTTTGCGCGCGGCGCTCGATCTGGCGCGCACCCCCGGAAATCTCGTGGTGATCGGCATCCCTCCCACCCAGCCGGAGACCGGCTATGGTTACATCGAACGCGGGGGCGCCAGCGCGAAACCCCGCGGACGCATCGCGTTTGCCGTTCGCCGCTTCACCGAGAAGCCGGAATTGGCGGTGGCGCGAAAATACGTTCGCTCGAAAAGTTATTTCTGGAATGCCGGAATGTTTTTCTGGCGGGTTTCCACATACCTGGAAAATCTGGAGCGCTACTTGCCAAAAACGCGCGCCGCGCTCGCGGAACTCTCGCAAACTATCGCAACGCGCGGCTACCAAAAGGCTCTGCGCCGGATTTATCCGACCCTCGAAAGCATCTCCGTGGACTACGCCATCATGGAGCCAGCTACGCGTCCCTCGGAAGGCGTCGCCCGCGACGGCGGGGGAGTGTTTGTCCTGCCGGCCGAGGTAGGCTGGAGCGACATCGGCTCCTGGGCGGCAGTGTACGAGCTCCTGGCGAAGAATGCCGGCGAAAATGTTTCGATCGGTCCGCATTTTGCCCACGACGCCCAGGGAAACTATTTCTGGTCGCCGAAGAAATTCGTCGCCGCAGTGGGCGTGAACGATCTGGTAGTGGTGGAAACCGACGACGCCATCCTAATCTGCCCGCGCCGTCGCGCCCAAGACGTAGGCAAAATCGTGAAGGCGCTGGAAGCCGAAAAGCGCCGCGAGTTGCTATGAGGACGCTGATGATGCGGGTCGTGGTCGCTGCGGTCCTGTTCCCCACATGCCTGCCGGCTGCTCCGGCCACGTCCGCGTTGGAAGTTGTGGTGCTGGGTTCTGGCGGGCCACGGGCGTTGGGGAGGGGCGGGTCGAGTTTCATCGTGGAGGTGGACGGCACGCCGCGGATTTTGCTGGACGCCGGCCCCGGAGCCTTTTTGCGGATCGGAGAATTGAAATTGGATGTGGAAAGAGTAGATACAGTTCTGTTGACCCATCTGCATATCGATCACAGCGGAGACCTCGCGGCTTTCTTCAACGACCGAGCGCTGACCAGCGACGGACCCATCACCTACCGGATTTTTGGCCCGGACGGCGCTGGACTCTTTCCCAAGACTTCGCGATTTGTCGATCTGCTGGTGGGAAAAAACGGGGCGTTCGAGTATCAGAAGACCTTTGGCGCGGACGAATCGTTCGTGGTTCGCGATCTGGCCATCCGCCTGGATTCACCGCGCAGCAGGATCGTGGACGAGAATGGTTTGGTGGTGGAAGAGATCGCCACCCATCACGGCGATTGTCCGTCGGTGGCGTACCGCATTTCTTACCACGGCGTAGTGGTGGTTTTCTCGGGAGACATGGATGCATCGGCGCTGCCGAATCTGGTCGAGCTGGCCAAGAATGCGGATTTGCTGATTTTCAATTGCGCGGTGCTGGATCCTCCGGCCTCGCCTCCTCAGTTGTACGATCTGCATACCGCACCAAAGAAAATTGGCGAAGCCGCGCGGGACAGTGGCGCCAAGCGTTTGTTGCTGAGTCATCTTGCTCCCGACGTGCTGGGCCAGGAGCCTGCCGTGCGGCGATCGATTCGCGCATCCTATGCCGGGCCGGTTGCGTTCGCCAGCGATACGCTGCGCGTGCCGGTGGGGAACTGAGCACAGCATCCGCCCGTTTTCCACTCGCCGCCGCGACACCCGAAAACACAAGTCTTGACAAAATCTCACATTAGATATATTCAAGATTACATGATGACTGCCGAGGCGATCAAGCAGTCCTTGGAAGGCAGCGGGTTGCGCTGCACTCGCGCAGCGCTACGCGGTAATGGCATTTTTGATGGAACAAAACAGCCATCCCACGGCTGCGGAAATCTTCAAAGCCGTGAATCGCGTGGATCCGCGCTCTTCCAGGGCCACCACCTACAACAATCTTCGAGACTTGGTGCAGGCGGGCTTGGTGCGTGAAGTGGCCGTCGAGGGCCGCGCCGCGCGATACGACGCGAAAGGCATGCGGCATCATCACTTTATCTGCGACCGCTGCGGCAATGTGGAAGACATAAAGTGGTACGGCGTGCCCCGGCCGGCCTCGGGCTCTCTCGGCAAGCGGGTTCTTCGCGAATGCGAACTGATTTTCCGGGGGCTCTGCGCGAAGTGCGCTCCGCGGCGCGCTTCCCGTTGAGGGCGTCGTAGTATCGTGATCGTAGTTCGTCGCAATATTTTTGAACCATTTGACTCATTCGAAGGAGCTTGCACCGATGGAAAAGGAACTCACAGGAACAGCGGCGGCCGTACCCAATAATCCCACCGAAGCCAAATGCCCGGTAATGGGTGCGCACCGGCACACCGTTGCGGGTGCGCCCACCAATGCGCGCTGGTGGCCGGATCAGCTGAACCTGAAGATCCTGCACCAAAACTCCACCCTGTCCGATCCCATGGACAAGGAGTTCGATTATGCGAAGGAATTCAAGACCCTCGATCTCAATGCGGTGATCAAGGACCTCCACGCCGTGATGACCGCGTCGCAGGACTGGTGGCCGGCCGACTATGGCCACTATGGCCCGTTCTTCATTCGTATGGCGTGGCACAGCGCCGGTACCTACCGCATCGGCGACGGCCGCGGCGGCGCAGGCTATGGCACACAACGTTTTGCGCCCCTGAATAGCTGGCCGGACAATGCGAACCTCGATAAGGCGCGCCGCTTGCTCTGGCCGATCAAGCAGAAGTATGGCCGGAAACTTTCCTGGGCCGACCTGATGATTCTGGCCGGTAACGTCGCGTTGGAGTCGATGGGATTCAAGACCTTCGGTTTTGCCGGCGGCCGCGCGGACGTTTGGGAGCCTCAAGAGGACATTTTCTGGGGGCCAGAGAGCAAGTGGCTGGGGGACGACCGCTACAACGGCGATCGCGAACTGGAAAATCCTCTCGCAGCGGTTCAGATGGGCCTGATTTATGTGAATCCGGAAGGGCCCAATGGAAAGCCCGATCCAGTCGCCGCGGCACGCGATATCCGCGAGACGTTCGCTGCGCATGGCGATGAATGACGAAGAGACCGTCGCGCTCATTGCCGGCGGGCACACCTTCGGCAAAACCCACGGCGCTGCCGATGCGGGCAAATATGTCGGCGTAGAACCCGAGGGCGCTCCCATCGAGGAGCAAGGCTTGGGCTGGAAAAACACCTTTGGCAGCGGCAACGGCACCCACGCGATCACCAGCGGTTTGGAGGTCGCATGGAGCACCACTCCGGTGAAGTGGAGCAATAATTATCTGGAAAACCTGTTTGGCTATGAGTGGGAACTCGTGAAGAGCCCCGCCGGTGCGCACCAGTGGGCTCCCAAGAATGGAGCCGCAGCGGGAACCGTTCCCGACGCCCATGATCCATCGAAGCGCCACGCCCCGGGAATGCTCACCACCGACATCGCCCTCAAGGTGGACCCGAACTATGCGCCGATCGCCAAGCGCTTCCTCGACCATCCGGAGCAGTTCGCAGACGCGTTCGCCAAGGCCTGGTACAAGCTGACGCACCGCGATATGGGACCTCTCTCGCGGTATCTGGGTCCGCTCGTTCCGAAGGAGCCCCAAATATGGCAAGACCCTGTTCCCGCAGTGGATCATGAATTAATCGGGGAGCAGGACATTGCTGCTCTGAAGGCCAAGATCCTCCAATCCGGGCTGTCGATCTCCCAACTGGTCAACAACTGCCTGGGCGTCGGCGGCGACGTTCCGCGGCTCCGACAAGCGCGGTGGCGCGAACGGAGCGCGCATTCGCCTCGCGCCGCAAAAGGATTGGGAAGCGAATCAGCCGGCCGAACTGGCGAAGACTCTGCAGAAGCTGGAGGCGATCCAAAAGGAATTCAACGGCTCGCAGTCGGGTGGAAAGAAGGTCTCGCTTGCGGACCTGATCGTTCTGGGCGGCTGCGCAGCCGTCGAGGAAGCCGCGAAAAAGGCCGGGCACAACGTGAAGGTGCCCTTCTCGCCCGGGCGCACGGATGCTTCGCAGGCGCAGACCGATGTGCACTCCTTCGCCGTACTGGAGCCGATCGCGGACGGGTTCCGCAACTACGTGCAGAACGGCCAGCAAAGACCGGCGGAAGAGCTGCTGGTGGATCGGGCGCAGTTGCTGAAGCTGACCGCTCCGGAGATGACGGTTCTCGTCGGCGGCCTGCGCGCGCTGAATGCGAACTTCGGGCAGTCCAAACACGGCGTCTTCACCAACCGGCCCGAGACGCTGACGAATGATTTCTTCGTCAACCTGCTCGACATGAAGACGAAGTGGCAGGCCACTTCAACCGAAGGCGTGTTTGAAGGGCGCGATCGCGCGACGGGACAAGTCAAGTGGACCGGCACCCGTGTCGACCTGGTCTTCGGTTCCAACTCCCAGCTCCGGGCAATCGCGGAAGTCTATGCATGCGACGACTCGAAGGAGGCGTTCGTGAAGGACTTCGTCGCTGCGTGGAACAAGGTGATGAACCTGGATCGCTACGACCTGGCCTGATCTCGGCGGGAGGTTGGGGTGGCCCACCCTTCGCCGTGAAGGGTGCGGAACTTGTCTTGGATTCCCCAAGGTTTCCCGTGAATTGACCTAGGCGAGGTGTAGGCGACACGGCCGTTCCGCAAGTGGATTCACGGGTCTTCCAACGCCACTCGCAAAAAAATCAAATTGCAAATTAAGATTTAGTTTCCCGTACCAATTTGGCTCGGGAAAAAGGCGCCCCAAACCTCGCTGCGTCGTGGCTGTCCCAACTCCATTCGCTTATACTTCTGAACCGTGACTAAAATTAAATTTGGAACCGACGGTTGGCGAGCGGTAATCGCCGAGGATTTTACTGAAGACAACGTGCGCATCGTGGCCCACGCGGCCGCGCGCTACATGGTCCGCGCGGAACACCCCGAAAAAGGCGTGATGGTAGGCTACGACAGCCGCTTTGGCTCGGAACGCTTCGCGCGTGTCGCCGCCGAAACCATCGCCGCTACCGGGACGCCCGTATGGCTTTCCGGCCAGGCCTGCCCCACCCCGGCGATTTCCCTGATGGTGAAGCAGCGCGGCGCGGCCGGTGGAATTCAAATCACCGCCAGCCACAATCCTTCCCGCTGGAACGGAATCAAGTTCAAGGCTACCTACGGCAGTTCGGCATCTCCGGCCATCGTCGCGCAGATCGAAGAGCAACTCGCGGTCACCCTGAAAGTTGGCGTTCCGCTGCTTCCGCCCCGCAACGAACTGATCCATCCACTCGATGTGCGCACTCCGTATCTGGATACGATTGAAAAGTTGGTGGATTGGGAGCGCCTGCGCCAAGCGAACTTCCGATTTGTCGTCGATCCCATGCATGGTTCGGCGCGCGGATTATTGCGCGAACTCTTGACCCGGAACGGCGTGCAGTGCGACGAAATCCGCGGGACCCGCGATCCGCTCTTCGGCGGGGTCAACCCCGAACCGATCGAGCCGCACGTGGCGGCGCTGCAACGCGCGGTGGTAGCGGGAAAATACGACGCAGGATTCGCCGCGGATGGCGATGGCGACCGCATCGGAGCGGTGGACCGCAACGGCGCGTTCATCAACCCGCACCAGATTTTTTCGATATTGTTTTGGCACCTCGCCGGAACGCGGCAATTGGACGGCGACGTCGCCAAAACCTTTTCCACCACCAAAATGATCGACAAAATTGCCGCGAGATTTTCCCGCAAAGTGTGGGAGACCCCGATCGGCTTCAAGTACATCTGCGACCGCATGCTCGAGGGCAATATTTTGCTCGGCGGGGAAGAGAGCGGCGGCATCGGCACCCGGCTGTACCTGCCGGAACGCGACGCCACCATGAACGCGCTGCTTCTCGCGGAAGTGATGGCCTGGCACGGCAAGCGCCTCGAGGAATTGGTAGCCATGCTGCAGGCGGAGTTCGGCCAGCATCATTACGGCCGCGTCGATCTGGAATTGCGCGCCGGACAGAAGGAACTCGCGCTCGAGCTTTTCGCCAGCGGCAAAGTCACCGAAATTCTCAATTGGCCGGTGATGCGCCAGGAAGACCTCGATGGGGTGAAGGTTTTTCTTGGCGACGTGGGCTGGCTCTTGGTGCGCGGTTCGGGCACCGAGCCCATGCTGCGCGTATACTCGGAAACGACCAGTCCGGAAACCACGCGGCGGGTGCTCGATCACGTCGTGAAAATGGTACGGGCACTCTAAAGGACAACCGTGAAGCGCCGAATCTTTACACTGGATGTATTTACGAACAAGGCCTACGCCGGCAATCCGCTGGCGGTGGTCACCGATGGCGACGGAATCACCGCGCCGCGCATGCAGGCGGTAGCCCGCGAGATGAACCTCTCCGAAACCGTTTTCATTCAGCGCCCTTCGAACAATCGGGCCCTCGCTCGCCTGCGAATTTTCACCACTACCTCCGAGCTCCCGTTAGCGGGGCATCCGGTGATCGGCACGTGGTTCCTGCTGGCCGAGCTCGGCGTGGTTCCCGCGGCCGAGGGTTTGGTCCACGTCTTACAGCAGACCGGCGCCGGAATTTTGCCGGTGGAGATCGAGTTTCACAATGGCCGGCCGCAGCGGGTCACCATGACCCAAAAACCCGCGCAGTTTCGCCGAACGCCCTGCTCCGCCGCACCGCTGGCCAAGGCCCTGGGTCTGCGCGCATCGGACATCGATTCCGCCTTGCCGATCGAGCTGGCTTCCACCGGCATTTTCAACATGATGGTTCCTATTGTTTCGCGCGCGGCCCTGGGTCGCATCCGCATGGACACTCGCGCTCTGTATAGTTTGCTGGCCAAGAGCGGGGTGATGGCCTACTGCTTCACGCTGACCGGCGCAGGCAAAGCGCAGACGCGAGGCTTGTTGCCGTGGGGAGTGCAGGAAGATCCCGCCACAGGATCAGCGGCAGGTTCGCTAGGCGCGTACCTGGTTCGCCACGGAAAGCTGGGCGGGGGCCAGCAATTGACGATTCAGCAAGGAATCGAGATGGGCCGCCCCAGCGAGATCAAGGTAGCCATCACCGAAGAAAAGAAGCGCCTAATTCCCAAAGTGAGCGGCTCAGCCGTGCGCATCATGGAAGGCACCATCGAGGCATAGGGCTATCGCGCATGATCGCGTGCAGACGTTGATTTAGTTGTTAAACGTGGGTCCGGTTTACGCGTCGGGTTTCTGACTTACGGTTCGATGCTCTTATCTTTTCCGGGCGCCATTCTTGGGTTTTGGGGGAAGGGTGGGCGTGGTGACCTTCGGGTAGTCAGTCCTTCGGAGTAATTTGTGGTGCAGCCTTCATCGCCGCGTCCAGAATTCCATTCAGAAACGCAGGTGATTCCGCCGAGGAAAATTTCTTGGCGAGCTCGATAGCTTCGTCGAGAACTACCCGCGCCGGCGCGGAGCCGGAGTAAAGTTCGAAAATAGCCAGCCTCAAGATGTTCCGGTCGACCACCGCCAGCCGTTCGATCCGCCAGTTGTCCGATAGCGCCTCGATCAACGTGTCGCTAACCTCGCAGCGCCCCACCGCGCCCTCGAATAGCTGCTCCGCGAACTTGCGCGTGGATTCCTGCGCCCGTGCGGTCTTCCAGAAATTGTGCTCGATCTGCGCGGGCTGCTGCTGGGCGAGATCCCACTCAAACAACATTTGCAGTGCGAATTCGCGCGATTTGCGTCGTAGGGTTGCCATATTAGCGTTGGCCGCCGCGTCCGGAATTCTTTCTGGAGCCGGAGTTCGAACGGGAACCGGAGTGCCGAACTCGTGGCGCGGCCGAAGCGCCCGAACCCGAATTGCCGGAAAGTTGGCGCGAGAGATTGGCCATTTCGATGGCGGTAATTCCCGCTTCAAAACCCTTGTTCCCCATTTTTAGCCCCGCGCGATCGATAGCCTGCTCCAGATTCTCACAAGTAAGCACACAAAAAATCATCGGCACCCCGGTATCCATTTGCGCCAACTGAATTCCGCGCGCCGATTCTCCCGCAATGTATTCGTAGTGCGCGGTATCGCCGCGGATCACACATCCAATGCAGATCACCGCGTCGGGATGGCGCGATTCCACAAGCTGTTTCGCGGCCACCGGAATTTCGAACGCCCCGGGCACCCGCACCACTTCAATCTGATCGGCCGCCGCGCCCGATCGCTGCAGTGCGTCCAGAGCCCCCGCCAACAGCCGGTCGGTGATGAACTGATTGAACCGGCTCACTACCACCCCGATACGCAAACCGGCGGCGCTCAAAGCTCCGGTGGTTGCGGCAGGCTGAATTTTATCAGGCGTCATGCGGCGTGGGTCTACTTCCCTTGAAATTTGGCTGGACGTTTTTCCACGAATGCGCGGGTTCCCTCGCGCATATCCTCGGTGGCGCAGCACAATCCAAACAGGGTGGCCTCCAGGAACATTCCTTCTTCCTGGGGCATCTGGTATCCGCGCTCGATCGCTTCCATCGAAAATTTCACCGCCAACGGCCCGTTCGCAATAATTTTCTTGGCCAAAGCTTCGGCCGCGGGCAATAGCTCCGCTGGCTCCACCACTCGATTCACCAATCCGATCCGCAGCGCTTCCTCGGCGGAAATCACGTCCCCGGTGAGAATCAATTCGTGCGCCACTCCCTTGCCGCACAGCCGCGCCAAGCGTTGGGACCCGCCGTAACCGGGGATAATGCCGAGCTTCACTTCCGGTTGGCCCAGACGCGCGGTGCGGCTGGCGACGCGCAGCGTGCACGCCAACGCCAGTTCGCAACCGCCGCCCAGCGCAAATCCGTTGATCGCCGCGATCGAAGGTATTCCCAAAGTCTCCAGCCGATGAAAAACTCCCTGCCCGAAGAGCGACGTTTCCTTGCCCCCCACCGGAAGTTGCACCGCCAGCTCTTTAATGTCCGCGCCCGCGACGAAAGCCTTCTCGCCCGCCCCGGTGAGGATCAGCGCGCGGATCGAGTCGTCGCCGCGGACCACGTCTAGCGCCGCGCCAAGCTCTTCCACGGTCTTACGGTTAAGCGCATTTAGCGTGGCCGGCCGGTTGAAGGTGATGCGCGCGATCTGGTCGCTGGTCTCAAAGAGAAGATTTTCGTAAGTCATCCGCAACTCGCTCCGGCGCGGCACGACCGATCTGCCGCCCTCGAAATTCCGAAGCATGTATCTTCGCATCTTTCTCGGATTTTTGCTGGTTTGCACCTGCACCCACCGTACCGATGCCCCGGCTTACCTGAGCCCAATGCTCCTCCGACGAAATTGAACGGCTACATTGCGGCGACCTTGCCCCGCTTCATGCATGACAATTCGACCCTCACTCACCGGCTGTTGTGTGTTGCCGGCGATGCTTTGCTAGCATCGGGTGTCACATTAGATATATTGAGCAAACATTAACGTGCAGACGTCTGGCGTTGAGGCAGCTTACCTATATTCTTCTTATAGATCGCCACTCGAAAACTATCGTGGTCTATCCGATACGCTCGTAGGCGAGCACTATACCGGGCCCCCGCTTGGAGGGTCCTTTCAATTTATGAGCAAGAAGGTTACCGTCATGCTCAAAGGCGGACCCCTAAGATCGCATGCCAAGAGAGCACGGCTCGATTTCAATCCTGAGTTCATCGAAAAAACCGCGCGCACTTGCGCACTGAATACAGAAGAGATATTCCGTATCTTGAATCTTGTACTTACGACTGCGCTCCCTATCCAGAGACAACCATTCTGCCCGTTTCAGGAAATTCCAAAACGTTTACGAATAGTGACCCGTGGTTGCGTGAACCCGCCACGAAACATCGGTTCGGCCATCCGGCGAGGGGTTCTGAAATTTAGAGGTTCGTCCTCAAGAAAATACCTCTTAGACCTGGTCCTGCTCTTCAAGATTCCGATTTCAAGCCGGCCTTTGAGCAAAAAAGAGGTCGATATGAGGATCGGTCTCGATGTGGCCATTATTTCGGAACATCGAGCAGTCGAGTTAATCGCCCTCGCCACCAATGATACTGACTGCATACCAGCCGTGAAACACGCGCGCCGGTCCGGTCTACAAGTCGCTCTCATTATTGTGCCGGGGTACAATCCTGCTCCGGAACTCCTGTCCCATTGTGATTTCAGTCGCCGTATTAGCGGGCCTTACGTGAGCCGTTGCGGCTTGGGGTTTGCCGGATCGCTGTAGTCGTAGAAGCCCCGCCCGGCCTTCCGGCCGTTCCATCCGGCCAGGGCCATGCGCTTCAGCAGGGGAGGCGCGGCAAAGCGCTTTTCCTTGAACTCGTTGAACATGATGTCCGCGATGTAGACCGTCGTATCGATCCCCACGAAATCGAGCAGCGTTAACGGCCCCATGGGGTGTCCGCAGCCGAGCTTCATGGAATTGTCGATGTCGGTTACCGACGCTACGCCCTCTTCGAGCGCGCGCACCGCATCCAGCAGATACGGCACCAGCAGGCGGTTGACAATGAACCCGGTGCGGTCGCTGGTGCGCACCGGCGTCTTGCCCACTTTCACTGCGTACGCCACCACTTCTTCATACACTTTCGCGTCGGTGGCGATGGTGCGGATCACTTCCACTAGCTTCATGATCGGCACCGGATTGAAAAAGTGCAGCCCCAAGAAGCGGTCGGGACGTTTGGTAAATGTGGCCATCTCGGTGATCGAAAGCGAAGACGTGTTGCTGCAAAAGATTGTGGAGGGCCCACACATCGAATCGAGCGCCGTCCACAATTCTTTCTTCGCCGGCAGTTGTTCGACGATGGCTTCGATAATCAAGTCGCAGCCCTTCAAATCTTCCAGCGAGGTAGTTCCGCGCAGCCGCGAGCGAGCCTGGTCCCGCGCTTCGCTGGTGAGCGTGCCTTTGTCGACCATCCGCTGCAAATTTTTCTCGATCGATTGCAGGCCTTTGTCGACGATCGGCTGCGATACCTCGCGGACCACCACCGCGCCACCTCCCTGCGCCGCTACCTGCGCGATGCCGGAGCCCATCAGCCCGCAGCCCACCACACCTACTTTTTCGATCGCCATCGTTTGCACCTCGAGAAGTTGTCCAGTCCGGATCCAGGCACCGATCACAACGATTGCATAGATTACAGGGTACTTTGTACTACGGGGATTTCAGCGTTACCAGAGCGCTGCCGCTGCTTTCATTTTGGCGGAGCTGATCCAGTCCAGTTTCCACGCGATTGATCCATTCAGTCACGCAATCCTCAATATCGTCGGCCGGCCGCCGCGACGCATCCGCCACGATCATGCTCATGGTGATGCCCGGACCTTCCCATGGCATGGGAATGGTCGCCGCGGTCTGCCGCAGTTTTCCCGCAAGGACCAGCGCATTTTCGGCCGAGGTGTCCGGCAAAATGAATGCCAGCGACCAAGCCGTGTATTTCACCGCGATGTCGGTCTGGCGGACGTTGGTGCCCAGGGTGCGCGCCAAGCGCTCGATATATCGTTCTACCGGCGCATCCCCGTGTTGCCGCAGCAAGTCGCTGCCATGATCCAAGAGCAAAACCAGCAACGAGAGCGCGGTATTTTGCGACCGCGAGCGATTCGCTTCGGCCATCAGGCAATCGATATACCCACCGCGGCTCAGCAGGCCGGTCTTCTCGTCGGCCACCGAGAGCGAGCGGACCAGCGAGCGCAAGCGGCTATGGTTGGTCGAGAGCACCACCTGGTCGCCCACCGCGTGCATAAAGAAACTGACGTTGGGCTGCCAACTCCGCGCCCCGGTATCGCCGACCAGCAGCGCCCCCGCCGGAGCTTGGGTTTCCTTGTCGGTCAGCAAAATCCCTATGGCCGATTCCAGCCCGATCTTACGCAACGCAGGAACGGTCGCGGCCTGCAGGTCGATTCCGCCGAGTGTGTCGGGGGTAGCGTGTTCCAGCAGACTCAACGCGATTCCCATCAATTGCGAGGTCCCGATCGGATTCAGGCCGGGCGCCGCGAATTCCGCGGTGAGCGGCTTTTCGCCGGGAGCGCCGACCCAAACCAGAGCGCGGGCGACGTCGAGGTGCCGGGCCACTTGCTGCACCGCGGCAAACAACACTTCGCGCGGCGTGGCTTGGCGATACATCAGCCGGGTAGTTTCGGCGATTGCGGCCAGATCGCGATGGGTAGTCAGCGCGGCTACCGATGCCGCTGCGCCCGCTGAAGGACCATTCGGCGAAGGAGTGCCAGACTGCCCCGGAGGGGCCACGACTGCGGTCGCCGGAAGGGGCGCTGGCGCCACCGGTGCCGCAGTGCGCTTCGGCCACCAGGAGGCTCGTTCATAGAGCGCGCGCAGGCGCTCATTGCGTTCCTCTTCACCGGGAAAAAGCTCGGCGATGCGTTCCAGCCGCTCCACCGCCTTAGCCTGCAAAGAATATTGTAGGAAAATTTCCACCTGGACGATCAAATCCTCCAAAGCTTGTTGGGTGCGCTTTTCTTCCGGCACCGCTGGTACCGGCGATGCGGGCACCGGGCTCCCAACGCCGCCAGTTCCGCCGGGGAAAGCCCCAGCAGGCACCGGCTTCGCCGCTGGGCTTCCACCACTCGCCGCTTTGGGTACGCGGGAATAAACCCCGCGCAGGTAGTCGGGGGTGGCCTTTCCCTCGAGTTGTGCGAGGCGCGGGGAATTCCGGTGATCGTAGGGGTCGATATCGATCATGCGATCGAGGTTGGCGCAGGCCTGCGGTATTCGATTGGCTTCCAGATTCAGATCGAACAGACGCACCAAGGCGTCGAAGTATTTCGATTCGCGGTTCAGATCCTCGTACATCTGGGCGACGAATTCCGCGAGCAGGTGCGATTTGGGAGCCGCGGCGGTCACCCGTTCGGCCTGCGCCACGAACTCATTCTCTTTCTGCGCGTCTTTCATGCGCGCCCGCGCCAAGGTGATTACCTGTACGGCTCGATCGTCCTGTCCAGCGCGCAGATAGGCGAGCGCCAGATCGAATAGTTTGGTGAAGCTGTCCTGTTTTTGGGTGTAGTAGGACTCAAACGCCTGCCGAGAGCGGTCGAGCAGGCCCGTCTGCAGCAGGGCGTCGCCGTACAGAGACAGGAAAGCCTGATCGGAATCGGCGCTCGCCAGCGGCTCGAGCAGCGTCACCGCCGCTGCCGCGTCGCCGTTGCGCAAGCGCGCCTCGGCATAAAGCAACGATCCCATGCGGTCTTGCGGCGCCAGGTCGTGTCCGCGCGCGAAGCATTGCAGCGCTTTGTCGCGGGCCCCTGCCACTTGGGTCAGTTGGCCGGCGCGCATGTAGGCGCGTGCGGCCACGTCGGCGCGCCCCAGACTTTCCGCCATCTCCGCCAGAGACAGGTAGCGAGCGGAGTTTTCCGGGTCGAGCTGGGTGATTTTTTCCAGGCAGGTAAGCGCTTCGGAGTTTTGCCGCGCTTGCTTGAAGAGCCGGCCTGCAGCCTCGTATTGCTCGACGGCTTCGGCCGGCCGGGTCTGCTGCTGCAGCAGCACCGCATAGCGCATCAACCGATCCGGCGGCTGGGGTGTGCTGCGCAGGAAGCGCGAATATACCGCGGACGCCTTCGCTAGGTCGCCGCTCTGCAGCAGAACCTCAAACTGCAGGCCAAAATAATGCGCCGCCGGCTCCGGGTCGTTCTGGCGGATGTACACGGTGCCTAGCGACTGCAGCGCTTCCAGATTGTCCGGCGCCAGCTCGAGCACTGCTTGGTAATCCGTAATGGCATCGCGAAGCTTATTCTTCTCCAAGCTCCGGCGGGCGCGTTCGAGGCGTTTTTGGAGGTCCTGGGCCATGTTGAAGTATGAGCAACCCGGCGTCACCGAGCGCGGTGGCGGGTTGGCGACCGATCGTGCTATCTCCCTGCAAGTTACGGGCTAATCTCAGCGCGCAGCGGCGAGGTAATCAATATTAACCGTACCCAGCGCAGCCCCCAACCCCAAATCCATTTCGACGTGCGCGGAATTCAATACCCGGGAAACTACTGTGTGGCAGGAAAGTGGAAGATTTTTTGGCACTCGTCGGCTTGCTTGGCTTTGGGGATCCGAATCACCTGTTCGCGCATCGATCGCACCGACATCCCGCTGCGCAGTACCGCCGCAAAGCCCAAAACCATGAACGGCAGGGTCATCGCCAAAAACGCGAAGATCGAAAAGCCCGCCGCCTTGGTCTTTTCGATCTGGAAGATGCTCAGGCCTAGCACACAAAAGAACTGATAGGAACCGACGTTGGCAGGAGCATTGGGCAGCGACACACCAATGTTAATCACCAGCAGTACCACCAGCGCGGACATGAAAGGCAGGCCCAGACCGTAGGCGTTCATCATGCACCACAGCCCCAGCACCTGCAGCATCGGCATCACCATCGAGAACAGCACCGCCGGATAAAAGCTGGGCGAAGTGCCCATGGCGTGCAGCGCCATCAATGCCGCCATCGCCCGATTGGGAAGGTGCGCCTTCCGCGCATCGCAGTTTTCGCCGGTCCCCATACGGATCTCGAGGATGAAAATCGTGGCCACCACGATCGCCAGCAATATCAGCGCCACCACGCCCATGGTGTCCGCCACCCTCTTGAACTTGTTGGGCAGATCGACGAAAAGCGCGGCGATCGCCAGGGACGATGTCGCGATCACCAGGTCCACCAGCCGCTCTACCCCCACCGAACCCATTACCTTTCCGAATTTGATCTGCTCGGTGTCTGCCAGCAGGTACGCCCGCAGCAGTTCGCCGGGCCGCAGCGGGAACACCAGGTTAGCAAACAGTCCGGCAAACACCGCGCGCGTCGAGCGGCCCAGCCGAACCGGACCAAACGGTGCCAGCAGGAATTTCCAGCGGATCGCCTGGATCACGTAGCTCAGTACGTCGAACCCAATGCCCAGCAATACCCATCTCCAATCGACATTCGAAACATCGTGAACCAGCCGTCCAAAGTGGATGTCGTGCAGAACCCAGACCAGGCAGACAAGGGACAAGCCATAACCGACCAGGCGGAGGAGCTTGGCGGAATCGGCAACCGGAGCGACTTGAGTGGTAGTGGCGCTCAAAATAATTTACGAGCCTTCTCGCGCCAAGTCGTTAGGGATGCCGCGACGTATACAAAATCGGTAAACAATCACGCTCCCCTGAGAAAAGGCTAGCGAGCCGCGCTGGCGAATATACTCCCAGAGTACGCCCGTACCCGGCCTATGAGCCGAGGGAGTCACGCCAATGGTACCAACTGGGTACAGCCTACGATAACCCCGCCCGTCAAGCAATCCCAGGAAGTACGGATTTGGGAAACGTCGGGCGCTATTCGCCCTAGGTAGTCCTATTACTAGAATGGGTCTACCTCTGGCAAAGTCCCCGAACGTGCGGGAACCTTCACCCGCTGAGCGGTGTCAATCTCCAGTGTGGCGGCACCACCGATGCCCTGCAGGTGTACTGTGTTCGGAGTGGAGGAATGGGATGATCGCTCTGGAAGCACGCGGCCTGATGAAGGCGTATACCTCGGTCCCGGCGGTTAGCGATGTCTCCTTCTCCCTGAATTCCGGCGACGTCTTGGGCTGCCTCGGCCCTAACGGTTCGGGCAAGAGCACCACGGTGCGCATGCTTACCGGCCTGCTCGAACCCACTCGCGGCCAGGTGCTGTGCGGCGGCAAGAGCATTCAATCCAACCTCGTCGGCTACCGCGAGCGCCTGGGGTACGTCCCCGAAGACACCAATCTCTATCCCTTTCTTTCCGGCTGGGAATATCTGGAGCTGGTGGGAACGCTGCGGGGGATGAATGCGGCGCTGCTTGCCAAGAAAATTGATGCCATGCTCGAACTCTTCTCGCTCTTCCCACATCGCCATTCCGCGATTGCGTCGTACTCCAAGGGCATGCGCCAGCGCATTCTGCTGATCGCCTCCTTCCTGCACGATCCCGACCTGCTGATCTTCGACGAGCCGCTTTCGGGCCTGGACGTAACGTCCGCGCTGATCGTCAAGAGCCTGATCAAAGGGCTGGGTGAGCGAGGCAAGGCGGTCTTTTATTGCTCGCATGTCCTGGAAGTGGTCGAAAAGGTCTGCTCCCACGTGATGATCCTGCGTAAAGGCCGCGTGCTGGCCTATGGTTCCACCACCGACCTGCAGCAGGCCTCCGGGCAATCGACGCTCGAGCATGCTTTCGTGCATTTGGTCGAGGACCGCGACGCGGTGCAAACCGCGCGCGACATCATCGACGTCATGGCCGCCGCTTGACTCTCTACGCCACCCCGAAGCCGGCACGCCCGTGGGATACACTCCTGAAAAAGCCATTCGCTCGCCTGGTCCGCCATTGCCTCGACAGAATTTTCTACGGCGGCGATGCAGCGCAGGAAGACGAACTGGACCTGGGGATCGGCGTCGCGCTGGGACTGCTCGCGCTCCCCGGCGTCCTGGTTTCGTTCTTCCTGATCGATAAGTACGGATCGTTGTTTCAGGTGATTCTCGGCATCAAAGATTTCGACCCCTACGCCGCCTCCATGCCCGATGAGTATTTTTTCATCGCGCTTTCCCTGGTGGTCACCGCATCGGTAGCCATTTGGAAGTGGGACAGTCTGCTCCCGGACCGCCGCGATTACGCCAATCTCGCGCCGCTTCCCATTCCCAACCGCACTTTTTTCTCGGCCAACCTGCTGGCCCTCGGGTTTCTGACCGCGATCATGTCCGTGGATGTGAACGCCGCATCGATCATAGCGTTCCCCCTGGTGGTCACCGGTTCGCGCTCGTCATTCACTTATTACGCGGTATTCCTCGTCGCCCACCTAACCAGCCTGTTGCTGGCCAGCCTGTTCAGTTTTCTGGTGGTGCTGGCCATCCTTGGGGTGTTGATGAGCATCCTGCCATATCGGCGTGTTCCGAAAATCCGGGTTGTATATTCGGTTCGCGATTGTCACCGTGCTGCTCGCGGTGCTTTCCACCAGCTTCGCGGTGCCGCCCCTGCTTCAGAAGCTTCCGGCACTCACCCATTCGCCGCTACGGTTTCTGCCTCCGGTGTGGTTTGTCGCCTTGAACCAATCGATGCTCGGACGCACCACTCCCGCGCTGGCCGGCTGGCCTCGGTTCGCGCTCGAAGCTACCGCCATCGCATTCGTAGTGGCGATCGCTGCCTATGGTTTTAGCTATCGCCGATGTTTCACCCGCAGCGCCGAAACCATGGACAGCCTGCCCGCGGGCGGCGGTGTGTTTGTTTCTTGGATATTCCGGCTGCTCGACGGTCTGGTGTTCCGCACCCCATTCCAGCGCGCGGGGTTTCGCTTCACCATGAAGACCTTCGCGCGCAGTGACAGCCAGGCGTTGGTGCTGGGATGGTTCGCGGGGCTGGGAATCGTGGCCGCGTCGCAGACATTGTTTTTCGCACTCACCGACCGCGCTCGCGAAATCAATCACGTGCCATCCGCGGCCATTCTCAGCATTCCGCTCACTCTCGCCTACTTTCTGATTTTCGGTTTGCGCTGCGCGTTCGAAGTTCCCCTAGCGGTGCGCGCCAACTGGATGTTCCGCATGACCGTCGATCCCGACACGCACCAATGCGCGCCGCTGGCCCGAAAAATTATGCTTTTGTTTCTGCTTCCCGCGCTGATCCTGATTTGCTTCCCGGTATACGCGCATTTCCGCGGCTGGGAACTGGCGCTGATTCACACCGCGATCGTTACCGCGATGTGCCTGCTGCTCATCGAAATCGTGCTGATGCGCTACCGTAAAATCCCATTCACCTGTGAGATGCCCTCGTTTAAGAGCCACTCGATCGCCGCGGTAGTGATTTTCATTCTGGGTTTCTTCGTCTTTTCCTCGCTCACCTCCACCGCCGAACAATGGGCCCTGGAAGATCCGTTCCGCTTCGTTCTGTTCATCCCGCTGGCGCCCGCAGCCGCGTACGCCATTTGGAAGTGGCGCCAGGGCATGATTCACATGGACAAGAAAATTACCTTCGAAGACAGATTGGCGCCGGCGATAGAAGTCGCCATGAACCTAGATTTCGGCCGCTAGCCGGCGGCGATCGGCGCAACCGCGTTCCACAAAAGCGGGGTGGGCGTCCTAGCCGCGGATTCGAAACTGTGGCACACTCGATCGTTAAGGCAGCTTCCACGGCATTGTTGCTACCGACGCCCTCGAGCCCGCACCGGCCGGGTCGTCCCGTACCGGGGCGGTAGGCCAAGTACCCCTTGGAGACAGATGGATCCGCGGTTCATCCGAAATTTCTGCATCATTGCTCACATCGACCACGGCAAGTCCACACTGGCAGACCGCCTGCTGGAGCTTACCGGCGCGCTTTCGCAGCGCGAGATGAGCGCGCAGGTGCTGGACTCCATGGATCTGGAGCGCGAGCGCGGGATCACCATCAAAGCCAAGAGCATTCGCCTGCACTACACCGCGCCGGACGGCCAAGAATACCGCCTGAACCTGATCGATACACCCGGCCACGTGGATTTTTCCTACGAAGTTTCGCGGGCGCTCTCGGCGTGCGAAGGTGCGCTGCTGGTGGTGGACGCCAGCCAGGGCGTCGAAGCGCAGACGGTAGCCAACGCGTTTCTCGCCTCGCGCCATAACCTGAACATCATTCCGGTAATCAATAAAATCGATTTGCCGGCGGCGCGTCCCGATCACGTCAAAGAACAAATTGAAACGGTGCTGGCGATTCCCGCCGATGATGCGGTGTGCATTAGCGCGAAGAGCGGTATCGGAGTCGCCGACGTTTTGACCGCGGTGGTCGCGCGGGTGCCCGCTCCTACCGGTTCGTCCGATGCGCCGCTGCAGGCGCTTATCTTCGATTCCTGGTTTGACGCTTATCGCGGAGCGGTGGTGCTGGTGCGGGTGATGGCCGGAAAAATTACCCGGGGACTGAAAATCAAGTTGTGCGCTGGAAACGAAACTTACGAAGTGGAGAGCCTGGGGGTGCTGACGCCCAAGCCGGTCGTGCTCGATGAACTCTCCGCGGGCGATGTTGGGTTCATCGTCGCGAATATCAAACGGGTGGCCGACGCGCGCATGGGCGACACGATCGTGGAAGTTTCGCGCCCGGCACCAGCGTTGCCGGGGTTCGAGCCCACCAAGCCGATGGTCTTCGCGGGCCTATTTCCGGTGAATTCCAGCGACTACGAAGTGCTGCGCGATGCCTTGGGCAAACTGCAGCTCAACGACGCAGCGTTTTTCTACGAGCCGGAAAATTCGGTGGCGCTGGGCTTCGGGTTTCGCTGCGGATTTCTGGGGCTGCTGCACATGGAAATCGTGCAGGAGCGGCTGGAGCGCGAGTTCAGCATCGCGCTGATTACCACTGCGCCCAGCGTGCAGTACCGCATTACCACCATAACCGGGGATATCCTGGAAGTGGACAACCCAACCAAATTTCCGCCGCCCTCCTCGATTGAGGAAATCGAAGAACCGATTCTCACCGCGATGATCATCACGTCGGATGAATCGTTGGGCGGAGTACTGGCGCTGTGCCAGGAAAAGCGCGGCATCCAGAAAAATTTCGAGTATCTTTCGCCCACCCGGGTGATGCTCACCTACGAACTGCCGCTCAACGAAATTGTGCTCGATTTTTACGACCGGCTGAAAAGCGTTTCGCGCGGGTATGCTTCCCTCGATTACCATCTCTCCGGATATCGCCCGTCGGACCTGGTGAAGCTGGACGTGCTGGTGGCCGGCGAGCCGGTGGACGCCCTGACGCTGATCTGCCACCGCGATCAATCGTTCGAGCGCGGCAAAGAACTGGTTTCCATGCTCCGCAAACTGATTCCCCGACAGATGTTTGAGGTGCCGATCCAAGCGGCGATCGGCAGCCGGGTGATCGCGCGGGAAACGATCAGCGCGATCCGCAAGAACGTGATCGCCAAGTGCTACGGCGGGGACATTTCGCGCAAGCGCAAACTCCTTGAAAAACAGAAAGAAGGGAAGAAGCGCATGAAGCGGGTGGGGTCCGTAGATATTCCGCAAGAAGCGTTCCTCGCGGTATTGAAAGTATCGAGCAGCTCCAGCACCGATGAATAGTTTTCGGGTTGAAGTTGGTTGCTGCAGGGTCGTTGCGCCCACCCATCCCCCAAAACCGGCAAGAGTGGGGCACCCATCGGCAACACCGAAGGGAAAACGTCCACCGCCAACGGCTGAAGGCAGAGCTCGCGATTAATTCAGGCGCTCGAATATTCCTGCGGCGCCCATGCCCCCGCCGACGCACATGGTCACCAAGCCGTAACGGCCGTTGCGGCGCTGGAGTTCGCGAAGGATGGTGGCGGTAAGCTTCGCGCCGGTACATCCCAAAGGATGGCCCAGCGCGATTCCCCCGCCGTTGGGATTCACTTTCACCGGATCGAGCCCTGCGACTTTGATCACCGAAAGGGCCTGTGCGGCGAACGCCTCGTTCAACTCGATGACGTCGATCTGATCGAGGGTGAGCCCGGCGAGCTTCAGCGCCTTGGGAATGGCGTAGACCGGTCCGATTCCCATTTCTTCGGGTAAGCATCCGGCGGTCGCGAAGGAGACGAAGCGCAGCAACGGCTTTGCGTTCAACGCGCGCGCCCGCTCCGCGCTCATCACCACCGCGACCGCCGCGCCATCGCTCATCTGCGAACTGTTTCCAGCGGTGACCCTGCCATGCGCGTGGAACGCGGGCTTGAGTTTGGCCAGCGCTTCGAGAGAAGTATCGGCGCGCGGGCCTTCGTCGGTATCGAAAGTCACTTTGGTGGTCTTGGCTTTAGCGGCGCTGCCGTTGGAGCCGTTCTCGACTTCGGTGAGCACCACTTCCACCGGCACCACTTCATCCTTGAAATTTCCGGCAGCGATGGCCGCCAAAGCTTTCTGATGGCTGGCCAGCGAAAATTGATCGGCTTGCTCGCGGGTGATCCCGTATTTCTTGGCCAGATTTTCCGCGGTGAGTCCCATGCCCAAATACGAATCGGGATAGTTTTCCATCAGCCAGGGATTCGGCGCCACCTTGTGCCCGCCCATGGGAACCATGCTCATGGATTCGGTGCCGCCGGCCAGCGCCACGTCGCCTTGTCCGGACATGATGCGCTGCGCCGCCAGGGCGATTGATTGCAGCCCAGAAGAACAAAACCGATTGATGGTCATGGCGGAAAGTTCGATCGGCAACTGGGCACGGAGAGAGGCGTTACGCGCCACGTTCATGCCTTGCTCGGCTTCCGGCATGGCGCAGCCGAGAATCACGTCTTCAATCTCTTTGGGATCGAGGCCGGGGACGCGCGCGATAGCTTCGCGAAACACAATCGCCGCCAGATCGTCAGGCCGGGTGGCGCGCAAGGTGCCCTTCGAGGCTTTTCCCACCGCGGTTCGCACCGCGCTTACGATGACAGCATCTCTCATTTCTCACCTGCTTCAACGCGGAGCTGCTTGCCGCGAAAAAATCCACTAGCGATTAGATGCGTAAGCGCGGGAAAAGACCCAACCGCTCATTGGGCAGTTGCTGCACTGCGACCGGGCGGCTACTGCGCCGCTACTCCGTCGACTGCGATGTCTTTCGCGGGATAAAAACTTTCGCCGGCGGCTCGATTTTGTTGACCTTCGAGAAATCGCGCTGGTTCTGCGCGAAGCCGATGCGCCCGCGCGAATCGACGTACAGTAGCGGCTGCCCCACGGCTACGTCCATGAACGTTTTCGCGTAGGGCATCGGGAAGGGCTTGCCTTCGAGCTGCACGGTGACTTTGTCGCCGAGCGCGTATCCCAATTTCTTAAAATCGTCGCCCTGAATATCGGTGATCAGGCTGCCATAGGGATCGTCCAGTCCGATCACCTGGCCGGTGATGCCCTTTTTCTCCACGGTGGCCACGCGCGGCGCCAAGCGGACCAGTTGCTTCACCTCCGGACCGGCCATGGTCCAGTCGGCCCCGGTAGACAAATGCGCCGCGGCCGGCGAGAAAATATCGCGTCCATGGAAAGTGGAGGAAATTCCCGCGCCGATCATCCAGTCCGGATTGGTGACCTCGTGCACGCCCTCGATGCCGTCGCGATCCTCGATGGGGGTCATCAATCCGTTGTCCGGCAAGACAAAAAATTGCCCGGTTTTGGATTTCGCGATGATCGCTTTGCGCGAAGTGCCCACGCCGGGATCAACCACCACCAGGAAAATGGTCCCGGAAGGATAGTACGGCGTTACTCCGGCCAGGAATCGCGCGCCCTCTTCGATTGAAAAGGGAGTTACCTGGTGAGTGATGTCCATCAGCCGAACGTCCGGGGCGATACGGATGATCACCGCGCGGCAGATGGCCACCGCGTCATTCGCGGTGCCGAAGTCGGTCATGAACACGATGGTTGGCCGGTTCGCTTCAGCGGCCTTCTGCGCGCTGTCGTTCGCAGCCTGCGGCGCACATCCGGCGCAAGCCAGCGCCACCACAACCAGCACCACGCCCATACTCAGCATGCATGAGGTAAATGACTTATTCCTTCGGTATGAGTGCACGACTCCTCCCTATTCCAAGCCGATTGCTGCCGCAGACCGTTCTGAAAGCCTGGCGCAACGCAATAACTAACCCCGTGGCCGCGAATTATAGCCGATGGCCGAGACGCCTCCAAGCTCGGTCACAGATGCGTGCAGTGCTATGGCGGTCTGTTGGGGGATTTGCGCTCGCGTTGAGAACGGGGTGGAGTTGGTGATCGAGGGCCGCGCAAACGAGAATGTCTGCCGCGCCGCGGCTGAGCTCGCGCTCGGAGCCTAGGGGATTTGCTGATGATTCGAATGGCGGGGATCTTAGATGTTGCGCCCGTGCACTGGCCGGGTGACCCGCTTTACGATGTCTGCGCTGCGCAAACTTAGCTGCGCCCGCTCGTCGGCCGCGCCACGAATCATTTCCAAAATGTTAGGCCAGTCCAGGCCTTTGTCGACCAACGCAAATTCGTCCGGATAGTTCCCGCCGTACGCCGCTTTCCAACCCGCTAGCGTGCCCAAGACCACGGCCGCTTTCAGTTGGCCTTCGGTGAACGTCTTCTCCATAATTTTGGTCGCCATTGGAGTGAGCCCTCTCGACCCTAACCTAACAGCACCGCACTCCGCGCTGCCAATTACTCGCGCATGGGGATGCTTGATGCATAAACACGCGGGTCGCTGCGTCGGGCGTAGAGCACGGCGAGCGCAGCAGCAGCGCGCCGTTTTCGATTTGCTGGGCTTCCGTCGTTTGCCTTGTTAATTCCGCGGGTTTCTCTGATAATGATGAGCGATTCCACGTCTGTGGCGCTATGGTGCAACGGTTAGCACGTGGCCCTTTCAAGGCCAAAATACGGGTTCGATTCCCGTTAGCGCTACCAAACCTCTAAAAAGCCCAATAAAACTCGGCTGATTTGAAACTGTTGCCGGCACTGTTGCCCCCTGCGAAAAAACTGGGTATGTGAATCGCGGCTGCCTAGTATTATTCACAATGGAGACCTGCGGCATGGCGACGACGATCCGCCTGTATCAACGCCTCGACTCGACGCAAGCCTACCGCCTGATTACGGTCAAGTATTCCCGCAACGGCTCGCCGATTGCCGACTCCCACGCGACCGCGTTTTACCTGCGCTACCGTCTAAACGGACGACGCATCTGCCTACCGGCAGGGAGTGACGTGAGCTTGAAGCCGACAACAAGCGGAAGCTGCTCGAAGCACGCTTGGCGACCGGCGCACCGATTCCTACGACGCCTGAGGCAGCGACGACGGCGTTGGCGACAACCCGCGGATGCAAGGTCATCGCTACCGAAGCGACGGAGCATATCGAGCGCACGCGCAAGAGCACGAAGTACAAGACGTACCAGGACTACGAGGATGCCGTTGAAGATTTCGTCAGGATGCATCGCAACAGGGCTTGCCCTTCATCGCTTCCAATCCCTCACGGAAAATGAACGGTAGCAGCGCCAACGCAGCCACCGGGTCTGCCCATTTCACTCCCCAAATCGCATTGACGGCAAGACCCGCCAAGGCAATCAGAGCCAGATAGCCGCAGACGGCAGACTCGCCAGCATCAGCTCTCAAGGCTGCGCTTGCAGTGGCTGCCGAGAGTTGGCGCTTTTGCTTCGCAAGCCAAGGCATGACCACCGCCGCAAGGATGAGCAGCACGATTCCGATGCGACTAGGGAGGGCTTCGACGTGTCCTAGCAGAGTCAGGACAGAAGCGAGGGCAACAAATGCAGCAAGAACATGGAGCAAGCCGCCTCCAATTCTGGCCGCTCGCCGCTCCGCACGGCCTCCGCCAGATGGCGAATGGAAGCGCCAGAGCACGACTGCCGCCGAGAGAAGTTCGACCGCGCTGTCGCCGCCGAAGGCGAGAAGCGCCGGGCTGCGAGCCACCCATGCCGCTCCTAACGAAACTGTCGCCTCGACGCTCATCCAGATTAGAGTTAGCGCCTGAATGCGAACTATGCGGCGTATAGTCTCGACCGGAAACGTCTTGAGCAATGCAGACATAGGAGCATTATGCTAGGTGATAGCCAGAAAAACGAGGTATTGTCCCATTCTTGCGGCGTCAGGTCTCGTGGAAGCCGTCCTATTCCTGCACTTGGTTTGGTGTGGCTGGGTTTTGCTCGGCTGGACTGCGACGCGCTGCCGCCCGCTTCTACGAGTGCTGCACATCACTTCTCTCATTTACGCCATCGTCATCGAATTGGCTCCTTGGCCTCCATGTCCTCTCACCGTGATAGAAACGTGGCTTCAGGCACGCGCAGGTATCGAACCCGCGCATGGGCCGTTTCTGGTGCGTGTCCTCGATGCAGTTGTGTATCCCGACCTGCCGGAGTGGTTAGTCGTCGGCTGTGCGGTGTTAGTTTGCGTGGCAATCCTCTCGGCGTATGTGTGGCGCTATCATCGAAGGACTGTAAGCGGCCACTGGTGACGGAAACCCGATGCTAAATAGCAGGAGAATGCTCGGCTTCGCGAAAGCCGGGCTGGTCTCTTCAATGGGTTATCGGTGCGTTCTTCGTGTACCTGCCGAGGGGGAATTCCGCGAGACACGCCGCAACACTCACCACGAAGACAACCAGCAGGAAACGCCCCGGCTGTAATGGGACAATGTGGAATTCAGCGAGGACTAGGTAGACGGCTGCCAGAAAGAAGAATGGCCCCGTGATGTAGCAATGCAGCCGACCGCCGCGACCCGCATTCACGATGCAGCCAGCTCCTGCCACGGCGAGCGCAGGAATCCAAAGCCAAACGCGACCCATCGGCTAATAGTATCTGGCGACCAACATCACTGTTGGCAGACACCAATTCAGGCAAGCCCACGGGGCTGCAAACCGAATCCCGGCTCATGCAATTGTCATCCATGATTGAATCCCGCCAGAAGGTGTGGGGGCATCGTTAGGGACACGCGGCTCACGCCTACGGCTTGCGTCAACAGAGGAAACAGAATCGAGGACATCGACTGAGATTCCTCCGAACTTAGCTTCGAATTTGCTTTCACGGACAACAGTTCATCGACAAGGTCGGCCAAGCCAAGCGCGTGAACCACGGGGCCGTCCAAAAATACGGCACGCGGAAGCTGGTCGCCCCACTGCGCGTCTTGGCGGTAGACGGCGACCTCATCCCAATCAATGCCATGTTGGTTACAGCAGCGTGGCCGGGGATGCTCCGAGTCGGATTTCAGGCGGCGTGCCAGTTGTGCCGCAAATAGATGGTTCTTGTCCCAATACTGCGTGACTCTCGGGTCGGAGAGACGCGCCATTACTCCTTGTGCTCGGACTGGAATAGTCTGTCGGCAGAATTGGTTCCCACACCGCAAACACGCGAATGCGCGGGTCAGGATTTTGCTTTAGCACATCCTGAACTGCGGAGGCCCCCCGCAGACATGTTGGTCAAGTCGGCGAAAGCAGCAGGACTATACGCACGTCTCCCGACGCCGCGTTGAATGCCGCACGCAGTTGGTCGAAGTTCTCTGACACTAGATAGGACGAGAGGCGGCTGCCCGGCTGGAACTCTTTGCTGGCTCGAAATATCCGCCAGCAAGCCCGCCAGCATTTGAGGGAAGAACAGCAGAAAGACAACCAGCACCGCCGCCAAGCCCAAGAGGATAAGTGCAGTCCTGCTTTGCCGCGTTCGACATTTCATACCTCGATAGACTTGAAAAAATCCCGCCCCGAGCATGATAACGGAAAGCCCTAGAAGCCAAGGACGAGCGGCGTTCAGGAAGACAGAAGCCCCGGCCAGCCCGGCTGCACCCAAGAACGGCAAGGGGAGGCAACATCCCAGCGTGAGGAGCGAGGAGACCATCGCACCCAACGACGCGGCGATTGTCTTTCCACTCGCCATCAGACCTCCAAATTACGTTCCCTTCGGATGGCGTCGCGCAGTCTCTGATGAGACGGAGCGCCATTGCCATCCGCATAAAGGCGACACATCAATCCGAAAGAACCGGTCTGTACCTCTTCGGGTTCAATGTCGCGGCCATTTATGCGGATGGTTGGTGAGCCGGGAAATCTCAGCGATTGAGCCATCGCTGCGCTGGTCACCAAGACCTCATTTAGATGCGCTTCGAGACTCTCCCCCGCGAGAATTTCACGTAGCTGTTCAAGGGCGACAGCATGATTTGGACAGTTCGGGACGTACAGGACTTCAATTTTCATCCAGCCCCCTCATGCTTGGAACCATTATAAGCAGTCAGAACCGGGCAACGACCGTTTTGCTTTCCACGCGGACGCCTCAGTTGGGAGTTGCACTTTGCCAGCGCATCCTTCAATTCCGCTTCTAGCTTGGCGAGGGCAACGCGCTTTGCGTGAATATCGTGCAGTTTGTGGTCAAGCATCTTCTGCACTTCGAAGCACGCTCGACGGTCATTGCTTCGGAGCGAGAGGAACTCACGAATTTCGTTCAGAGAAAATCCGAGAGCCTGCAAACTGCGGATGAATTGCAAGGTTGAAAGGTCGGTTGAAGAATAGAGCCGAAAACCGCCTTCGCTGCGCGGGGGCGCTGAGAGAAGGCCACTCCGCTCGTAGAACCGTATGGCATCTATGCTTACTCCGACCCGTTTCGAGATTTGACCGATTTGCATGGACTCATACCGCCTGCGGCTCATCCACCCCTCCAACGCTACACCCTAGAGTCTAGTCCAGAGTCAAGCCCAAATCGTCCAAAACGAAAGCGCCCCGGCATACTATTGCTGTCCGCGCCGGGGCACGGGAAGCCTGCAATGCGAATCGTCGGTCTTACGAAGGCGAAGGGGGCGTTATGAACTGGATTCGGATGGCATTGACGGTGTTTGCCGGGGGGCTGGTGGCATCGCTCACCGATTGGTTGTTCATGGACGATTGGCTCTACAAGCGATATAACCGAGATTCGATTGGGCAAAGGTTGTGGAGCGGCTTACCGAAGAGGAAGGTAGCTCGAAGCGAAGTCGCAGACGCTAGGGAATCGCGTCGTGAAAACCTCTCGCCGACTCGTGCTGTCACGCTCTCTGTAGCGACTCACCTTCCCGCTGCTCCGGCCCTTGAATCTCGTTGCCGTCGAGAAGAATCGGTCAACACTTGTTACTGTTGCCCAACTGTTGCCCAATGCTTGACTACGAATGACAGTTGGCGATAGTGTGTGACCGATTCGCGGATGGTTAACTGTAGCGACTGCAATAAAAGGCCCATTCTTATTGGTGTTGTTCGAGGTAGGTAGCCAATCCCGTTAGCGCTACCATGTTTTCATAAACTTGCCGTCTTCTTGCGCGCCCATCTATGACTGAATCGAAATATCCAACTTTTGAGGCCCTCGATCCGTTCTTTGACATTGTCGTAGAAGGGCTGGCTGGACTTGTGGACGGCAAACATTTCTTCGATACGATTGCCGAGGATGCAGTTTTCGATTTCCGTTACGACTTTCCCGGCTGGCCTCGGACGATTCGTGGGCGAACCGCGCTGATGGATCAGTTTTCGGGATACGGCAGGTCGATAAATCTGCACTCGGCCGATGGGCTTGTGGTGCACTTCTCTCACGATAGTCGCGTGGTGATCCTCGAATACGAGGTGCACGGCGAGGTTCTTGCGACTGGGGTGTCGTATGATAATAGGTTCATCTCGGTCATCACGATAGCGAACCGAAAAGTGGTGCACTGGATAGACTACATGGACTCGCTGGCCGCGTGGACGGCGTTGAACGGCAAGAAAGCTCCAACCACAACTCCATAAATCCGATCCGCGAAGCGCGCGGCCAACGTCTACTTCGTATCGAACGCACTTTGTTCATCTGCTCAAAGGTCAGTTGCGGTAGTTGCATGCCAGCCGACAGCCGCTCGGTTGGCGCTCCGACCGAAGCGTTTTAACTCTTTGAAAAACCGCAGCTTCCAGCTTTCCTGACCAGGTAAACCCGTGCGGAGAATAGCTCCGGCCCGTTCCGCTCATAAGAACGACGGCGGCATCCAAAAAAAGCCAAGTAAAATGCGTAGAGAACCCAGGTGTGAACCGACACCTGGGGCACTTCACTTCGCTCGGCTACCCAACTGCAAGAATTCCGCACCCTTAACGGCGACGGGTGCGCCACCCGGTTTCAGGCGAAGGCTAGGGTCCGGCCACGCCCTCCGTTCCGGCATTAATATGTCTTGACACGTATATACGTGTTAGAGTATATAAAGAGCGTGGAATCTGTTTTTGAAATCATTGCGGAGCCGAACCGCCGCGCGATACTCAGCTTGCTGGTGTCGGCACAACCGTCGGTGGGCGAGATCGAGCGCCAATTGGGTATGACCCAGCCGACGGTGTCCAAGCACCTGCGGGTGTTGCGTGAGGGCGGCTTCGTGGAGTCTACGGTGGACGCACAGCGCCGTCTCTACCGGCTGAAACCCGAATCACTGCAGGAGCTCGATGCCTGGCTGGCTCCGTTCCGGCGGTTCTGGTCCGCTCACCTGGATGCTCTGGAGCGTCACCTCGACCGCATGGATGAACCCACGCCAAGCAAAGGGAAGACCAGGAGAAAACGACGCGGCCCAAACCGCGAGCGTGACAAAGGAGAAGCGAAATGAAGATCAAAGTGATGAGTGTCTACGTAGATGACCAAGCCAAGGCTCTGCGTTTCTATACCGAAGTGCTGGGTTTTGCCAAGAAGGCCGATTTCAGCAATGGACCATATCGCTGGCTCACCGTGGCCTCGCCCGAAGAGCCGAATGGCACCGAGCTGCAGCTTGCGCTGAACAACAACCCCGCGGCGCAAACCTACCAGCAGGCGATTTTTCAGCAGGGCCAGCCCGCGGCGATGTTCTTCACTTCCGACGTCAAGGGCGACTACGAACGGATCAAGGCCCGCGGCGCAGAGTTCACCATGCCGCCCACCGACGTGCCCGGCTCGACCATTGCGGTGCTGAAGGACACCTGCGGCAATCTGATTCAGCTCAACCAGGTGGCCCATTACTAAGGCCACGCAGCACGATGTCAGCTCGTAGAAGGCGAGGAAAAACATGACCCATCTCGAGCAGTACGCACCGGGTCCCGCCCGCGGGGCGCAGATTCGAAAGGACGGTGAGAAGTGGACGCTCATTGTCGTTAGAGAACTGCGCCACTCGCCGGAAAAAGTCTGGCAGGCGCTTACCGACCCAGCGCATCTGCGTGAGTGGGCTCCCTACCAAGCCGATGGGAGACTGGGTACGGTAGGAAACACGGTGAAGCTCACCACGTTGGGAACGCCGACTCCGAACGTTTCCGAAGCAATCGTAAAGCGAGCCGACGCTCCCAAGGTGCTTGAGCACACTTGGGGGGACCACGATCTCCGGTGGGAACTCGAAGCCTTTGGTGACGGCACGCGTCTGACGCTGTGGCACAACATCGATCGCCGCTTCATCTCCTGGGGCGCCGCGGGCTGGCATATTTCTTTCGATGTACTGGATCGGCTTCTCAGCGGAACTCCCATCGTCCGCGGCGAGGCGATGAAGTCCGGCTGGCAGCGGCTGAACGCGGAGTACGCCCAGCAGTTCCGTACAGAAATGCCCGACGGGCCGCCCAACGCCCCGAAGCGTTGAAGCGCACCGCGCCGGATGCTTTCATTTGCGGACGTTGCGGGTTACGCTGAGCGCAGCGAAATTAGCTGCAAGAGGAGCTGTACATGAAAAAGTCCGTGTTGGCCGCATCTGCCTCTGCGTTAATCGACGAGAAGATCAAGGAACTGGGGGACTGGCGCGGGAAGACCTTCGCGAAAGTCCGCGAGATCGTCCACCGGGCCGACCCGGAGATCGTTGAAGAATTGAAGTGGAGGGGGACGCCGGTGTGGTCCCACGGCGGCATCGTCTGCACCGGGGAGACGTACAAGAGCGTCGTCAAAATGACGTTTGCCAAGGGAGCTGCGTTGAAGGACCCTGCAGGTCTATTCAATTCGAGCCTCGAGGGGAATGTCCGGCGCGCCATCGACATCCATGAAGGTGAGAAGGTCAATCAGGCGGCGTTGAAGGATCTTATCCGCGCGGCGGTGGCGCTTAATCTTGAGGGCAAGAGCAAGCCCAAGAATAAGCCAACCACCCCGCGAGCGAACCGCCAGCGGCCCGCTTAGTTTCATCGCAAATACCAGTCCTATCCCCATTTCACGAATCGATTTTTTTCTCCGGTCGGCACCTCGCCAATAGACATTGGCCCGTGTCTCCGTCGCAACTTTAGCGTCGCAAATCGTCTCGAAATTTGATGGCCTAGGGACTTCCCTGTAGGTGCCGTTATGTAACGTTTCTACCCTTCGCTCGTGCCCAGTTAGGGAGAGCTAATCCCAAAGCTCCATTAAGATAATGACAATAAATTACTTAGGTATGCTCCCGCCCTGGCGCTGCGAATGCACTAGTAATGGCGAAACTGATGCCGCGGAGCCTACTGCGGGATCGCGAGGTGGATGGTGGCAGTGACGAACAACGGATCGAGCGGCACCAGAGTGGCCCGCCAAGAGGCTGATCGAGGATTCTCAGTTCTCGAGTTGTTGATGGTGGTGGTGGTCAGCCTGATCATCGGGGGCATGGCGGTTACCAGGATCATTCCCAACCTCCAGAATTCCCGCGGCGACGTCGCGATGTTGCAGCTCGAGGGGCAACTGCGGCAAGCGCGTGAATACGCGATTGAGAACCGGCGATACGTGCAAGTGACGTTTCCGACCGCCATCGTCGGTGGGCAGACCCAATCGCAGATCGTGATGACCCAGAAGAATTCGCTCACCGCCAACGCCGGTGCCGACAACGTTTTGAGCACTGTGCCGATCGAAGAGCCCGTGCAGTTTTACCTGTACACCGGGGTGATCGATACTCCGGACGCCTTCGGGAATTCCGCCGCGGTCTATTTTGAGAACACCTCCGGCGGGCCGAGCGGGGGAATGTTTTTCCAGAACGACGGGGAACTGGTGGACGGCAGCACCTATCAGCCGATCAACGGGACCGTGTTCCTGGGAGTATCGACGCTCACTAACACAGCGGCGCGAGCGATTACCGTGTTGGGCGCCACCGGACGAATCCGAGCATGGAAATTCAATGGTTCTGCATGGAGCCAACAGTGACGAACGCGATGAGGTACTTGCGCGCAACACATTCGAATCGAGCCCGGCCGCGGACCGCGGGCTTTACGTTGATGGAAACCCTGATCGCCCTGTTCGTGCTGGCGGTCGGTGTGCTGGGCCTGGCGGCGATGCTGGCTGACGCGCTCTCGTACATGGCCGCGTCGCAAGACGATTTCATCGCTCAGCAAAAGGCCGAGGAAGCGGTGGAAACGATCTTCACCGCCAAATACAACGGGAACATCACCTGGAACCAGGTGTCCAACTACAACAGCACCTCCAGTCCGCAGGGACTGTTTCTTACCGGCCCGCAGCCGCTGCTGCAGCCGGGTCCCGACGGTTTGGTGGGATCCGTCAACGATACCGCGGCACTGCCGGACTACATCATCTATCCCGGAGCGGACGGGATGCTAGGAACTGCGGACGACGTGAACGCGCCGCTCAGCAATTTCACGCGCACCATCACCATCTCCGCGATCACCGGGGAGCAGAACCTGCGCACCGTCCAGGTGGTCGTCAACTACAGCACCGGAAAATTTACGCGCAGCTTCACGCTGAACACGGACATTTCCGCTTATTAGCGCGGTGAGGAGCCAGGAATGAAGCGCCAAAAAGGATTTACGCTAGTCGAAATGATGGTGGCCACCGCGATTCTGATTGCGACGGTATCGGCGGCGGTGGTCGCGCTGGTGCAGGCGCAACGCGCCACCCAGGGCATCACCTTGCTGGCGTCCACCCAGCAAAACCTCCGAGCGGGAATGCATTTCCTGGTCCGCGATCTTACCCAGGCGGGCGCGGGCATCCCGCAGGGCGGCGTTACAATTCCGAACAACTCGTCATCACTATCGAACCTGAACCGTCCCGGCACCATCCCGCAGATCATATTTCCCAACACCTATAGCGTGTTGCCGCCAATCGTCCCGGGCAACACCCTGGGCCAATTGGCAACCTCGGTGAACCCCACGACCCTGGCGGTGCTGACCGGTCACAACACCGACATCATCAACATCATGTATGCCGATAACACCTTGACGGACATCAGCGGCAACTCTTTGAATTCCTATCCAATCATCCAGGCCTCACCCTCAACCCCGGTGTGCGCCGGTGTGATTACTTCGAGTTCGGTGACCCTGGCGAGCGCTTGTTTCACCATGCCGGGAACCCCGCAAACAGTTCCGGTCGCGGTCGGCAACCTGATGATGTTCACGGGCAGCACTGGCAACACCCTTGGATACGTTACCGCGGTGGCAGGTCAGGTGATCTCTTTTGGGTCGGGTGATCCGGCGAACTTGAACGGTACCGGCGCCGCGAACGGCACGTTGGCGAAATTGGTTGCCGCCGGCGGTCCGATAACCATGACCCGGATCTGGATGATTAGCTATTACATCGATACGGTCACCAATCCTTCGCGTCCGCAATTGATCCGTCAGGTGAATTGGCCAGGTTATCCGGCCTCCGGTCCAGCAAACCCCCCAAGCGTACTGGCCGACGTAATTGAAGACCTGCAATTAACCTACGATATTTCAAGTTCCACGGCGGCGGCCGGTTCGTACCCCAATGGAGCGGGAAATGCGCCCGCACCGGTCTTGCCGGATACCGCCGCGCAAATCCGCGCCATTAATATTTACCTGGCGGCGCGTTCAGAAACTCCCTACGCCGCCACCCAGCAATTCTTTCGCAACAACCTGGTCACCCAGGTGTGCGTGCGTAGTCTGGCGTTCGTTCCGCCATTTACCGTTAATTGATCGCAGGTAGGTCGGTTGCGCGAAGGTACCGGAATCGTTAAAGGAGATAAGCCGTGAGAATCGAAAGTCAAAAGGGAGTGGCTCTGATCACCGCGCTACTGGTCCTTTTCCTGGTTTCCACGCTGGTGGTCGGTCTTTCTTGGATGGTCATGACCGATCAGCGGCTCGGCGGAAATTACAGCGCCCGCGAATCCGCGTTCTATGGAGCCGAGGCCGGCATGGAAAAGATGACCGCTGACGTGGGAACCCTGTTCACCACCAACGGCTTCTTGACGACTAGCAACATCACCACCATCCAGTCAAATCCCCCTTCGCTTCCCGGCATCACCTTTATGAATGCTTCCAACCTCTCGACCTACTCGATCACCTGCAATGGCTGTCCCAGCGCGGTGAACGGCACGATTCTGCCGCCCAGCCCGTATGCCGGTTTGCAGGCACTCATCAATACTTACAATCTGTCGGTAGCCGCGCAAACGGCTTCCGGCTCGGAAGTGGAGCTGAAGCGCCAACTGCAAACCGCGTCGATTCCCGTTTTTCAGTTCGGGATCTTTTCCAACGTCGACCTGGGATTCCACGCCGGCAGTAACTTCGGCTTCGGTGGCCGGGTGCACACCAACGGAAATTTGTGGTTGGCCTCCAATAGCTGCTGCACCCTGACCCTTTCCGACAAAGTGACCGCGGCAAAAGAAATCATTCGCTCCAACATGATGAACGGAATTGTCACTTCCACCGGCGGCTATGCCGGACCGGTGATGATGACCACCAACCCCGGTGGGAGCAGCTACGTCGGACTGGGATTGACCCAGGGCAGCGTGATGGGAACCAACAGCGTCATCAACAACGTAAACACCACTCTCAACGAACCCACTTTCAAAAATCTCGCGTCCGCCACTTACAACAGTAATATCGGAGTGGCCGAAACCGGAGTTACCCCGCTGAGTTTGGGTATCGTGATGGGCGATTCGGGAGGCCAGACCGTCGACCTGATCCGTTTGCCAACCGCCAACGAAATCACCGCCAATCCGATCAAGTACGCTTTGCGCTATTACAGTCAAGCCAGCTTGCGCATCTTGCTCTCCGACTACGGCCCTTCAGGCACTTGCACCGACAGCGATTTGGTCAATTTGTCTGGAATTTCGCCCGGTGTTCCTCTGGATCTGAAAACCCTGGCATGGCCGTCGGCCTACGCCGCCGCGGCGCCCTCGGGCTATAACGTAACCGGTGTTTACCCCTTGCCTGTGGTTCCGGGTGGCATCAGCAGTCCCACCTATTCCGCAGCCTATGGGTACTGGATTCAGTCGACTTATCCGACCATCACTGGTTGCATCAAGCTCGATTATCAGAACAGCGGCGGCACTGCATTTATCGACGTCACCAACGAAATTCTGCAACTGGGCTTTACCGGGAAAAACATTTACCCGACAACACAGTCCGTTACCGCTCCCACTCAGCCCAATCTGCCGGGCTCGCTGGTGCAGACTCAAGGTGCTACCGGCTCCCAGTGCGGGAAGGATCCGAGTGTGAACGCGGTGATTCGACTTGCGCGGCTCCGGGATAATCCAACCGGCTCCGCGGCTACGGTCGCTAGCCGTTGCATCCCGACCGCGTCAGGAGTGGACTATTGGCCCAACGTGCTGTGGGATGCACGCGAGGGCATTTTCCGCGATGGCCAAACGCCGGCCAATGGCGCCGTTCTGTATCCGCTCACGCCTGCGGGCGCCATGTACTACGTCGAGTTGGATGTCGCCAACCTCTCGAAGTGGTTCACTGGCGCTCTAGGCGTCAACGGCACGAAGGCCAACAACACCAGCGGCTACACCGTTTACTTTTCCGACCGGCGCGGAGATCGGTCGAACCCGACTCCGCCCGCATCGGTTTCCACTGCCGCGGCCAAGACCGGAGCTTTTGGTTATGAGGATGTGGTCAACTACACCACCGATCCCAATAACGGCTGCCCGAACGGAGTACTCGAACAGGGTGAAGATACCGAGTCGGACTACGACATAAACGGAAATACTGAGAATTTAACAAACGCTTTGTTCACGTACGGAGGCGTTCCTGGATTCCTGACACAGGCGGGGCTGACGCCGATGTCCGGTTTCAGTAGTAATACGTTTCAGGGCAATACTGCTGTTCTTCCGCCCAGCCCGATCGTCCAATCAAACACCGGTTTCTGCAGTTCGAAAGGCACCGGCTGGCCATTTGAAGTCGTGGACGCTCAAGACGTCCGCGAAAATCCGCCGTTGCTGTTCCGCCGGGCGTTGAAATTGGTGAATGGCATATCGATATCGCTGGGCACGTGCAATAGCGTCCCCTGCGGACTGACGGTGGCTGCGGAAAATCCGGTGTATATCCAGGGCGACTACAATAACCCCGGCGCTTCAACCACTTTTACCGGGGCCAACGTCTCTGCTTCGGTAGTGGGCGACGCGGTTACGGTATTGTCGGATGCCTGGAACGATGTGAACTCGTTTACCCAACTCTCGGGCACCAACACGCGCACTGCGCAGCAGACCACCTACAGCACCGCGATCATCGCTGGAAAGGCTATCCCGTTCCCCAACGTTGGAGCGTCGACGGACACCGGTTCGGATGGCGGTGTGCACAACTTCCTTCACTACCTTGAGGATTGGAGCGGCACCAATATTTATTATCAGGGTTCGTTCGTTACGTTTTACTACAGCCATCAGGCCGTGGGTTCGTTCAAGTGTTGCACCAACGTTTACGGTGTTCCGGCAAACCGGAGCTACGTTTTCGACAGCACGTTCCTGACACCCAGCTTGCTGCCGCCGCGAACTCCTATGCTCCGCAGCGTCAACACCATCGGATTTACTCAGGTGCTCACCGCGCAGTAATCGCGGCGCGGCAATCCTGAGCGGTTACCTCCAGCGGCTCCCGTTACCCGGGAGCCGCTGGTGTTTTAGCCAGCCACCGACCGCGGCGAAATCCTCGGCTACAACCGAATGTCCACTGGAAGTGTCTCTTCCCGCCTCCCTCGCAGAATGCTGGCCTCACGCAGGCATGAGATTGCGGAGCAGGGGAGGGGGATAAAAGCCTGCGGGGATCGAGACGCACCAGGGTGTTGCCTCCTGCTAGCGAGATTCGCTCACCGCGTTCGATAACTGATTTGCGTCCCTGCAGCAGGCAAAGCGTTGCATCCCGGTTTCTTTTTGGGACCCCACAATCGGTTTCGGTTTCGCGCGCGCTGGGCGAGACCCCGGGGATTCCCTTGACGGAAAAGTTGACACCGATGGCATCCCGCCAAATAATCGCTTCCATGACCGGTCCAGCCCCCATACGCCGAATCAAGAGTTATTCAGCGGCCAGCGGATTCGTCTACCAGTATCAGTTTTACGAATTGCATACGGCGCGGCGAGGATCAACGGCGGGCAATGCATACATTTATTACGTTTCTACGGATCGCAAGACCATGTTTCCGTTGCGGATTTTCGTGCTCCGGGAGGCGGTGGAAAATTGGGCCAAGAAATACGGCCGGCCGCTGAGTGGCACCGAGGAATATGCGATTGCCAAGATGCGTTTGTTTCAAGCCTTTGATGAAGTGGAAGGCTTGAGCGCCGCGCACACCGACCTGGTGGTGGACGATTCGAACCTAGAACCCCTGCTGGCCCAGCTCAATCTGGACTGACCGCCGCCGTGGCCGCGCGGCGATGCGCTTTGGTGTAGCTGAGCCCGACGAAATTCCCAGTGCACGATACGGTTTGCGCCATCCACCACATCCGGTGCCACCGCGGTGAACGATCCATTTTCAAGGCCGTAAGATTCAACTCGGTGGCTACCGCCATTCCCGAAGCGTAGACAAGCGGAGTAGGCAGCTTTAGGAATGGTCGCGCCAACGGATCGTCCTCATGAACGTGTGGAAGTTCCGTGGACGTCTGGTGCATATTCAGAATGAATTCTTGCGAGACGGAAAGATTAGTTGATTCGGAGCGGCCCGACGGCGCAGCGGCTCGAGAGTCACCACGGTTACGAAAGAATCGCGCGAAGGGCCGGTTCAAGCTGCGACTGCCGGAACGAAAAGCCCAATTCGGTAAGCTTCTGAGGGCTCACCCGCTGGCTGGAAAGCAGTAGGGCGTCGGCCATTTCGCCCAAGATCAGCCGCAGCGCGAACGCCGGCGCGGGAAAAATGGCCGGGCGGTAGAGCACGCGTGCGAGCACCCGCGTGAATTCTGCATTGGTCACCGGATGGGGAGAAGCTGCGTTGACCGCGCCACGCCATTGAGCGTTCACGATAGCGCCGTAAAACACCTCCACTTCGTCTTCGAGAGTGATCCACGACATCCACTGCTTACCAGACCCTAGCCGGCCGCCTACCCCCAATCGAAACGGAGCAATCATCTTGGCCAATGCGCCGCCATCTTTGGCTAGCACGATACTCGTGCGGAGTGTGACCGTGCGAATCCCGGCACGCTCGGCTTCCATGGCCGCCGCTTCCCACTCGCTGCAGATTCCAGCCAAGAAGCCGTCGCCCGGTTTGCTCGATTCCGGGAGTGTTTCGTCCCCGCGGTCGCCGTAGTAGCCAATCGCGGAGGCAGAAACAAGCACCCTTGGCGGACGGGGTAATTTGGCGAGCGTACTCACCAGGGCTCGAGTCGGCTCCACGCGGCTGGCGCGCAGTTCGGCTTTTCGAGCCGCGGTCCATCGCCCGCCAGCGATCGAAGCTCCCGCGAGATTCACCACCGCGTCCACCGAATTGAGCGCCGCAGGGTCGATGGTGCCGGTATTCGGATCCCAAGCCGCGTCGCCTGGCTGGTAGTTCGCGCCTCCGCGGCGTAGACGCACCACGGTGTGCTGGTCTTTCAACAACCGGGCCGAAAGCGCGGAGCCGATCAAGCCGGTGGCTCCGGTGATGAGGACTTTCATTTCGTCCCTCCTTCCGACATCGCCTGCGGTGACAATAGCATGCCGTTTCCTTCATAGGCGTATTACAACGAGTCCCACGTGGACTTGCATCCTAGTGATTTCGATCTGCCGGGTGGGAGCGACGTGAGTGCAAAGCCCGCGCGGCTCGGGTTAAAATGCCAAACATGCAAGTTCGGGTCCTCTTCTTCGGACAACTCAAGGAACTGGTCGGATTCGGCGATGAATGGACCGAAGTTTCTGACGGAGCGCGGGTGGAAGATTTATTTCAGCGCTACGGCCGGAAATTTCCGAAACTGGGAGAGTTTCGCGCTTCGGTCGCGGCATCGATCAACCAGGAATACGCTGGGTGGCGAGATGCGTTGTCGAATGGCGACGAAATCGCGTTCCTGCCCCCGGTCAGTGGCGGAGAGGCCGCGCCCGCGCCGGTGCCGGACCCATTTCAATTTACGCGCGAACCGATTCACGCCGCTCCGTTCGTCCAAAGCATTGCCGCCCCCGAAGACGGGGCGGTGATCGTGTTTGAAGGAATCGTGCGCAACAACTGGCGGGGCCGGCGGACCTTGTATTTGGAATACGAAGCGTACGAACCCATGGCCCTCGCGAAGATTCGCCAGATCGGAACCGATGCGCGAGAGAAATTCCTGATTCACGCCATTTCCATCGTGCACCGCCTGGGACGAATCTCAGTGGGTGAAACCAGCGTGCTGATCGCGGTGAGTTCGCCCCATCGAGCCGCGGCGTTTGACGCCTGCCGCTTCGCCATCGATACGCTGAAGAGCACGGTACCGATTTGGAAAAAGGAGTTTTTCACCGATGGCTCGGTTTGGGCCGACGGGGAAACTCCCGGCACCGAGCCGCGTGCAGCTCCGACCGCGCCGGGCACTCGATGATCGAGCCCCGAAAAACAATCCCGGCAGGCGGTGCCGCAGCCGTCGCATTGTTCTTCAGCGCCGCTGCGGCACTCGCCGCGTTTCCGGCGGCCGTTCCGCTTCCGCAGAAAAAGCCCAACATCCATGTGGAGACCACCCTGGTTACGGTGATCGCCAGCGTGCAGACCCACGAAGGCCGCCCGGTGTTGGATTTGCCGCGCGAAGCCTTTGAGATTTCTGAAGAAGGCGTTACCCAGCAGATCGAGCGATTCGAAGCGGAGACCAATCAGCCGTTGGATTTGGCGCTGATGATCGATACCAGCTTGAGCACGCTCAAAGACCTGAAATTTGTGGGTGAAACCTCGGCGCATTTTATACGCCAGGTGGTTCGGCCGGGCGACCGCTTGGCGGTGTTTGAGTTTTCCGATGAGGTCACCCAGCTCTCCGAGTTCTCCGCCAACGTGCCCGCGTTGCAGGCGGCAGTGCGGCGCATCACCAGCGGGGCGGGAACGGTGATGTATGACGCCATCATGCTCGGCTCGCGCGCGCTGCAGCACGGAGACCCCTCGCGTCGCCGGGTGATCGTGCTGGTGACCGACGCCGGTGAAACCACCAGCCACTCGAAATTCGACGATGCGCGGCAGGCGGCAGTCGCCTCCGGCGCGCTGCTGTATTCCATCGTGATCCGCACCATCAAGTCCGAGAGCGGACGCAATACGGCCGGGGAACATGCGCTGGAAACGATTACCGACACCACCGGCGGCGCGATGTATTATCCGGATGGAGTGGAGGAGCTTGACGCGATGTTCGATCGCATCGACCGCGAGCTGCGCACCCAATACTTGCTCGGTTACTATCCCCGGCCCGCGCCTCCGCCCGGAGCGTTTCGAAAGCTGGAGGTGACGGTGAAAGGCAATTACATGGTGCGGGCCCGCAAGGGATATCTCACGCCCGGAGCGTCGCGATGAGCGTCACCGAAGCAACCCCCGCGCAATTTCTGGAAGTCGCGATAGAAGCCGCGCGCGAAGCCGGTGACATCGTTATGGCCGGTTTTGACAACCCCAAGAAAATTTCCTACAAGAGCGAAGTGGATATCGTCACCGAAACCGACCAGCGGTCCGAAGCGGCGATCATCACTCGGCTACGCAATCATTTTCCGCAGCACGCCATCGTGGCGGAGGAGGGCGGGGGAGGATCGACTCCGGCATCGCGCTACGTCTGGCACGTGGACCCGCTCGACGGTACCACCAATTTCGCGCACGGTTTTCCGGTGTTTGCGGTGTCGATCGGGTTGGTTGAGGACGGTGAGCCGATCGCTGGGGTAGTTCTGAATCCGTGGACCCGCGAACTTTTCTCTGCAGCTCGCGGTGCGGGAGCTTACCTCGGGCAGAAACCGATTCACGTTTCGCGGGTAGCCAAACTCGCCGAGAGCTTGCTGGGCACGGGCTTTCCGGTGCGCAAACGATCGGCGAATCCCAACATTCATTATTACGGCGAGTTTACTCTGCGATCGCACGGCATCCGCCGGGCGGGCGCCGCGGCGCTGGATCTGTGCTCGGTGGCCTGCGGCCGATTCGACGGCTTCTGGGAATTTGGTTTGCATTCCTGGGACGTGGCGGCGGGAATGATCCTCATCACCGAGGCTGGCGGCAAAATCTCCGATTTCGCCGGGGGACCGTACCACCCGGGGGACCATGTGATCCTCACTTCCAACGGCCTGATCCACAAAGAAATGGAAGCGCTCGCGGCGGACATCGCCGAACGCACCGCCCAGGGCTAGCCTGGTCACCGCCGCAACCGACCGATGACCAGCGTCTATCCAGAAAACAGCGACGATTCAAGTCATTTGGATTCAATTATCTATGGCCGTTCGGCACCTCCCTCCGATGGCATGCGTCTTTTCTCCCCCTACCTGCGTATGTATCAGTAGTATGAGCGCGACTGCCTTTTACTTCGAGAGCTTGATGGCGCGAGAGAGCACCGAGATCGCTCGTGGACTACGACGCCGGGATCCTGATTTGCTCGACCGGCTAATCGAGCAATACCAGCATCGCCTGTACCGCTACCTGGTGCACTTGACCGGACGCCGCGAATTGGCGGAAGACCTCTTCCAAGAGACGTGGATCCGGGTGCTCGAACGCGGGCACCAGTTCAACGACAAGTACGCCTTCGGCACATGGCTCTTCGCCGTGGCGCGCAACCTGGCGATCGATCATATGCGCAAGAAACAGCCCGCCAGCCTGGACGGCTTGTTGCATGACGGCGAAACCTCGTTGGACGTGCCAGAGACCGGGCGGGCCTCGGCTCTCGATATGACTTTGCAGCGCGAGCAAACCGAGCAGATCGCGGCCGGCATGCAGCATCTCCCCGCGGAATACCGGGAAGCGCTCACGCTTCGATTTCAGGAAGGCATGTCGCTCGAAGAGATCGCCAGCGTGGCCAGCGTGCCTTTGGGAACGGTGAAATCCAGGATCTACCGCGGTCTGAGCGCGCTCGAACCGTGGTTGAAAGGAGCGGCGCTGTGAGCACCGATGCACATGAGCGGGCACGGAAACGGATTGCCTGGGCGGGTGCGGAGGAGTTGTCCGCCACCGATCGAGTGGCGTCGGACGCGTGGTTGGCAGCGCACATGGAGACCTGTGCCGCATGCCGCGTCTTCGCGGATAACGCCGCGGAAACGATTCGTGGGTTGCGGGCGATCCCCATGGCCGCGGATCCGGGTTTGGTGTCGACGACGCAGATGATGGTGCGCCGCCATGCCCTCGAAATGCAGCGCCAGCGAGAACGCCTGTGGCTGGTCTCGATCAGTTGCACCGCGGTGACCCTATCCGCGCTGGTCAGCGCAGTCATTCTGTGGCACGGATTTGAATGGCTAGGTGCGCGAGCACAGTTGGCATCGTCGGTGTGGCAAGTAGGCTTTTTGGTCTTCTGCGTGACGCCAGCTCTGGTGACAGGAATGCTGCTGTTGGCGAAAGATACGCACCTAGCGGATCACACGGGTTCTTACCAGGGCTAGTCGAGAACAAGATTCTTGCTGCAATGAAGCACCGACTGAGGAGAATTTGAGATGGCCACCAGAAATCAACCTGTCACCCGATTCACAGACGAGATCCGGATCATTTCGCCCTGGGCATTTTTCCTGGCCGCCTTGGCGCTGGTGTCGATAACCGTGGTCCTGGTGGTCGTCGTGGGTCAGGATAACCATGCCCCTTCACTCGCCGTGCGGTGCCTGCTGGGACTCGCCGCAGGGACGGTGCTGGGCGGCTACATCGTGTTAATTGGTTACGTAAACCGGGACGCGGGACGGCGCGGAATGAGCCGCGTGCTGTGGACGCTGCTGGCAGTCTTCGTGCCCAACGCGCTGGGGATCGTGCTGTATTTTATCCTGCGCAAGCCGCGCACCAGCAACTGTCCGCAATGCCATGCCGAAGTGGAGCCCGGCTTCAGCTTCTGCCCTCGGTGCCGCCACCGGCTGCAGCCGGTTTGCCCACACTGTCAGCGCAGCGTCGTGCTGGGAGATAAGTTCTGCCCGTATTGCGGTGGGGCGCTGGACTCAGCTTCCGCGTTGCCGTCCGCTCCCCCGACGGTCCAGCCCTGACTGCATTTTCACCGAGACGGCTCGTCTTGGTGTTTACTCTCGGGGTCTTAAACCGTTCGACTGCGACTAGCCTGGCTTTTGCGCCAGGTTGACCGCGCGGAGATTTTGGCCGAGGACTTCCGCACCGGTTCGGCCGATCTGCCAGCGCCCATGGCTGACTCCAAATCCGACCAGCCGGCCAGAGCCTCGCGCCAGAATTCGCGGAATGTGTATTTCGCCGCGGCGAACACCGTGCGGTGGTGGATCCAAACGACCAAGCATGTGCCCATCAAAAAGAAGCGCTGAGCCCGTTCCAGCAAAGCGCGGCACAGAGGCGAGCGTCGGGCGGCTAGCCTGGACAACAGGGAAGCCTGAAATTTCAGATGCGTGGCTTCGTCCTGGAGGATTTTGGAGCTGATGGCCTGAAGGAGATTGGATTTGGTAGCGCGGCGGAGCGCACGGTAATAAGGAACTGCGATGGTCTCAGCCGTCACCAAAACGCGGAGCGACAGTTCGAGACCAGCTAAACCACGAAGCAATCGAAATACCGAGTCCACCCAGTGGGTGGTGATCGCAGGAATATCCTCGCGGAGCATGAAACGGAGAAGCTGTGCGCTGTGGCGTTGCTCTTCTTTGATGAACAGGGCGAGAGCTTCCCGAAAATGCGGGTCGGCGGAGGAGTGGGAATAGACGTCGGCCCGAGCGAGCAGGCGACGGCCTTCGGAGCCCTCACCCAATTGAAACTGCTGGATGGATTTCCGAATCGCGCGACGCTCGCTCAAGGAGAGGCGATAGGAGTCCTGCCAGGGCAAGTTATCACTGGCTGAGTGGTTGGCTGCGAAGTGCGCGCACCACGCTTGGGACCGCGCGCGATGCTTTGATTGTAGAACCGATTGCTCAATCGTGGAGACTTCTGGTACGGCTGGGGACGGCTCGGCAGCACTCACACGATTCGCGACCATGGATCACCTCGCCGCTTACTTTACAATGTAAAGTACTTTGCTGCAAGAAGAGAGCGACCCCAAAGGTGCCTAAATCCTTCATGGCCAACTCGCGCTCGCGCGGTGCGGCTCTGGTGGCCCCGGCGCTATCCTGTTGCCGCGTTATCCGCGGTGGGTGTAGAGCGAGTTATTCCCAGCGAAACACTTTGGCCGAGAGCGCGGTACAAAGCACAAAGACCAGCACCAGCGCCACTACGTCGCCCAGGTGGGGCCACCACGCGTCGCCCTTCCAAATTCCTTCGAGTAGCGAGACGGCGTAGGTGAACGGCAGCACCCGGGTGAGCGATTGCAGCGGTCGCGGCATGGATGCGATCGGCATGAACAGTCCGGAGACTACCAACATCGGATATAGGATGGCCGCGCTGATCGGCTGCGCAAAGCGCGCGGTGGGAACGATGCTGGCGACGACAAAGCCGATCGAGAGTATGCTCCACGTGCTGATCAGCAATGCGATCGCAAACCCCAACAGGGGGGCGTGCGTTCCCACCGGGTAGTAGCGTTTACCGGCCAAAACCAGCAAGACCAGGGTCGCCGCGGTGAGTGCCAATTTGACGATCACGTGCGCGGCAAGGATGGTCTGAGGGCGAAGCGGGGTGGCGCGCAGCCGTTTGAGGATGCCGCCCTCGCGGTAGATGGAGATGATGGTCACCAGCGACAGCACGCAGTTGACGGTGATCAGCAGGGATGCAAAGACCGGCAGGCCCACCCGAACAAAGCTGCTGGAGGCGACCGACGACGACGGCATGGTCCGGCCGAACACCCGGCTCAATCCGATAAAAATCAAGACTGGAAAGCCGATCGTGCCGATCGCCCCCAGCGGCTCGCGCATGAAAATCTTGATCTCGATCCAGGTGAGTTTCCAGAGTCCACGCAGCATCGTTATCGCGCCTAGTCGCGAATGGAATGGCCGGTCAGTTTGAGAAAGACGTCCTCGAGATTCGGAAGAATGGTGCGGAATTCGGTCACCCGGATCCGGTTCTCAGAGAGACAGTGGATAACCTCGGTCACCAAATCGTCACCTAGACCGCGAATTGTGAACCGCCGGTCGCTGCCGCTTACTGACGCGACTCGCGGGATCGCGCGAAAGCGCTCTTCCGCTTGCGGGTCATCGGTGGCCAGGACCACGGTTCGCTCCGGGCAATGGCGATCGACGAGTCTCGTCGGAGAGTCGATGTCGATGATCTGCCCGCGCTCGATGATGGCGACGCGGTCGCACAGCCGTTCCGCCTCTTCCATAAGATGGGTGGTCAAGAAGACGGTTTTGCCCTGCTTGCGGATACCGCGCACCAGTTCCCAGATGGCCCGGCGCGCCTGTGGGTCCAGTCCAGTGGTCAGTTCATCGAGAAACACCACCTCCGGATCGTTGATCAGGGCCAGGGCAATAAACAGCCGTTGTTTCTGGCCACCGGAAAGGGTCATGAACCAGGCGGTGCGCTTTTCGGCCAGGCCGAGCTGTTCGAGCAAGCGTTCGGCGTCTGCCGGCTTCCTGTTGTAAAGGGAAGCCCACAGGTCCACCGCCTCCCACACTTTGATTCGCTTCTGCAGTTGGGCCTGCTGGAGCTGGACCCCAATTCGCTGCTGCAGTTGGTAGACGTCTCGGAATGGATCAAGAGCCAGCACCGAGATGCTGCCGCGGTCGGGCTTGCGGATGCCCTCGATGCACTCCATCGTGGTGGTCTTTCCCGCGCCATTGGGCCCGATCAAACCGAAAATTTCGCCTTCCTTGACCTCGAACGACACTTCGTCAACGGCCACGGTCGAACCGTAGGTCTTGCGGACTCCAGAAACTTGAATGATCGGAGGCATGCTCGTTTGCAAAATCGTGGATCGACCGAACCAGGACCAGAGGTTTATATCACACCCTTAGGTTAGGTCCTGGTGCTTGGCCACGCGGAGGAGCTAAACCCAACATTCCCATAAGCATATAAACCATCTGCTGTCTCTGCTCGCGGATGCGCGGCTTGACAACAAACAAGACGCAAGCGCAGGATGTGCACGAACAACGCAAGGAGTGACACCTATGTTACTGAATGTCCCAATTATTACATGGGTCTTTGCCGGTGTTTTGCTTGCTGTTGTGTACATCTTGATGTCCCTGCGCCGGGTGGGACCTTCGGAGATCGGCTTGGTCCTAAAACGTGCTTCATCGCGCAAGCTGACCGACGACAACATGATCGCCTTCCAGGGCGAGGCGGGTTACCAGGCTGACCTGCTGCTTCCAGGAGTACGTTGGAAGCCGTGGCTGCTGTACGAAGTGGAAAAGTTCCCGTGGGTGCAGATTCCCGCGGGAGAAATTGGAGTGGTCATTGCGCAAGTGGGCGCGTCGTTGCCGATTGGCGCAAAGTCGGCCGTTTACAAAAAGTCCTTTGGAAATTTTGCGAACTTGCGGGCGTTCGTTGCTGGCGGTGGACAAAAGGGCGTACAACGTCCGGTATTCCCTCCCGGGACGACTGCGCCGATTCATCCGGTTGGCTTTCTCGTCGTAACCAAGAGCCGGGTGTATGGTCTCCCGATTTCTCCCGAGCTCCGCTCGCGAACGGGGAAGACGGGAGGACTCACGCCCCAGGCGTTCGGTCTGCAGCCGGATCAGCTCGAGTTGGTGCGCATCGAGCCAAAACCTTGCGGGAAAGATGCCGCGCTGATGGACTTGGTAGGAATTGTGACCACTTACGAGGGCGATCCGCTGCCTTCGGGCGACATCGCCGGCCGTCTGGATGGCTTTGCCGATATCAACAAGATGGAGGAGGCCAAGGCCAGCGACGGCGAGGTGATTGAAGTGCTGCTCGGGAACAAGAATAATCTGCACAACAACTATCAGGACTTTCAGGCGTTCCTGGATAGCGGTGGACGGATCGGATTGCAGCATGATCCGCTGCTCTACGGCGCCTACGCGCTCAATCCGTTCCTGGTAAGCGTAGAGATGGTCTCGATGTTGGTGGTGCAACAGGGACAAGTCGCGGTCATCAAAGCATACGTGGGCCTGCCCACCCAGGACACTTCCGGCTCCGATTTCAAATTCGGCTCGCTGGTGCGGCCCGGGCACCGCGGGATATGGCAGGAGGCGCTGCGCACAGGAAAATACCCGCTCAATCCCCGTTGCTATCAGGCCGAGATCGTACCGACGTCCATCCTTACGCTGAACTGGGCCGACGCAGTATCCCAAGCGCACAACCTCGACGCGCAGCTCCAACAGATCGTAGCCAAGAGCAGTGAAGGGTTCGTTTTCAAGATTGACCTGCAGGTGCAAATCCACGTCCCCGATACGAATGCCCCTCGGGTGATCTCGATGGTAGGGACAATGATGAACCTGGTCAACGAGGTCCTACAGGCAGCGGTGGGGAATCATTTCCGCGACAAGCTGCAAAGCATGCCCGCCGTGCGATTCATCGAAACGCGGCAGCAGGTGCAGGAAGAAGCGTTTAGGCACATCAACGAACAGCTGGCCCAATACCGGGTCGAGACCCGCGGAGTTTACATTCAAGACGTCATTCTGCCGGAAGACATGGTGAAGGTCCTGACCCAACGCGAAATCGCCAACCAGGAGATTGAGACGTACCGCAAACAGCGCTCCGCTCAAGATGAGCGCATTGCCATGGAAAACGCCAAAGGCACAGCGGAGATGCAGGCGGATCTCGCTAAATCGAAGGTGGGAGTCGACATCAAAACGAATGACGCAAATGCCCGCACCGCGGAAGCTCGGGGTGAGGCCGAATTCATTCGCCAGACCGGCACCGCGCGCGGGGCCGAGGTGGAAGCGGTTGGACTGGCTCGCGCCCGCGGGTACGAAGCCCAGGTGCGCGCCCTCGGGTCGAATGCGACAGCGCTGGTAAACGTTATTTCGGCACTCTCGGAGGGCACGACGAAGTTCGTCCCTGACGTCCTCGTCACCAGCGGATCGAATGGCGGCGGAGCGCTCGAGGGTCTGGCGGCTACCGCCATGCGTTATCTCGCGGGAACCGGCGGCCATGGCAAACCCGGAGAGGCGAAGGGCGGCTCGCTCCCCGCTAGCTCCGGCGGGAAATCCGACCCGGATTAGACGAAAGAGGAGGCCGGACGAAAACATGCCTAGTGTTACCTCGATCATGGGTGAGTTGAAAAACAAGGGCAGCGAGAAGACCCGCAAAATGTATGCGCGTCACGGGATGGCCACCGAGCGCATGTTCGGCGTGAGCATGGCGGACCTCAAGGTGATCGCGAAAACAATCAAAGGACAACAGCCGCTCGCGTGCGAGCTTTATGAAACGGGCAACCTGGATGCTATGTACCTCGCCGGAATGGTGGCGGACGGGTCGCAAATGACCAAGAAGGAGTTGAACGGGTGGGCCGAGGGTGCGGCGAATTTGCAGATGATTTCTGAGTACACGGTCCCGTGGGTGACGGTTGAGAATCCGGACGCTCGGGAGCTTGCGGTGCAGTGGATCAAATCGAACAAGGAACACGTTGCATCCGCGGGCTGGTGCACGTATGCCGGGTTGATCGCCACGAAAGCGGACGAGCGGTTGGACCTTGCGGAGATCGAGAGCCTTCTCGGGACCATCGTCCGGGAAGTCCACCGGGCGCAGAACCGCGTTCGGTACACCATGAATGGCTTTGTGATTGCCGTCGGAACTTACGTCAAGACTCTGTTGAAACAGGCGAAAGCGTCGGCCCGGCAGATCGGCGCCGTTTCGGTGGACATGGGCGACACGGCTTGTACGGTACGTCTCGCCTCTGCGCATATCGAAAAGATCGAGGCGTCTGGCCAGGTAGGTAAGAAGAAAAAAACGATCCGCTGCTAGGTCCTTGATTCGCCTTCAATCCTCCCATCCAAGGAGTTCCCCTGCTACAATCCCGGGAATGCGTGCCGTCGATCTGATTCGCAAGAAGCGCAATGCCGAAGAACTGACCGCTGAAGAGATCGCCTTCCTGATCGCGGGCGCCACTCACGACACGATTCCCGATTACCAGATGGCCGCGTGGTTGATGGCGGTCCTATGGCGTGGCATGACCCGCGCCGAACTCGCCGCGCTCACCGAATCGATGTTGCAATCTGGCGAGCGGCTGGATTTTTCGCACCTGCCCGCAGCCAAGGTCGACAAACATTCAACCGGCGGGGTGGGCGACAAGACTTCGCTGGTGATTGCGCCCATCGTCGCCGCTGCGGGGCTGTATGTCCCGATGATCAGCGGCCGCGGCTTGGGCCACACCGGCGGCACCCTGGACAAACTTGAATCCATCCCCGGGTTCAACGTGAACCTTTCGCTGGCGGATTTCGAGCGCGTTTTGCAGGAATGCCGGTGCGGCTTGATCGGGCAGACGCCGCAGATCGCGCCGGCCGACAAAAAGCTGTACGCTCTGCGCGACGTCACCGCAACGGTGGAGAGCCCCTACCTGATTTGCGCGTCGATCATGAGCAAGAAAATGGCGGAAGGAATTGATGCGTTGGTGCTGGACGTAAAAACCGGCGATGGCGCGTTCATGAAAGAACAAAAAGACGCGGTGTATCTCGCGGAGCTGATGGTTGAGACCGGCACGCGCATGGGCAAGAAAGTGGTTGCGTTGATTACGGACATGAGCCAGCCGCTGGGACGAAAAATCGGCAACGCGTTGGAAGTGAAAGAGTGTATCGAAGTTCTCGGTGGCGGCGGCCCGCAGGACTTGATCGACCTGTGCATCGAGCTTTCCGCCTGGATGCTGCTGCTGGGCTCGCGCTCGGCCAACCTGGCCGCAGGCCGCACCTTGGCCAGGGAAATGATTTCCTCCGGCCGCGCTCGTGATACATTTCGTCACATCGTGCGGCTGCAAGGCGGCGATGGCGGGGTGATCGACGACGTGGGACACTTGCCGCGGGCCGCTCATACCCGCCAGATCCACACGCCACGCGATGGGTTCGTTTCCGCGATTCGCTGCGAAAATGTGGGCGTGGCGGGAATGGTCCTGGGCGGCGGGCGGGAAAAGAAGGAAGACCGAGTGGATCCGGCGGTGGGGATCGTGCTCGAGAAGAAGGTAGGAGACGCGGTGCGCGCCGGTGAAGCGCTGTGCACCGTCCACTACAATTCGGATTTGCGTCTGGAAGAAGCTTGCGAACTGCTGGAAGAAAGCTTTCGCATCGCTCCCCAAGCGCCGCCGCCGGCGCCGCTGGTGCTTCGGGTGATCGGTGCGGAGTGAACTTCGGCCCCGGAAAAATCTTCTCGCTCCAATTTAGGTTGCAAGAGCTGCCAAGCGCATTTGCCGGAAAAAGGGAGGCCTTTCACCGTGCATCGATTCGTCGGGTTGATTGGCATGGCAACGATGATGGGGTTGGCCTTCATTTTCTCGACCAATCGGCGCGCCATTCGCCCTCGAACGGTTGCCTGGGGTGTGGGTCTGCAGGTGGGGTTCGCCTTCCTGGTGATGCGATGGGAATACGGCCGGCTGCTTTTTCAGAAGGCGGGCGCCGGGGTGAATTGGCTGCTGGACTTTGCCTTCTACGGATCGGAATTTGTCTTCGGCCCGCTGGGAAAAAAAGTCTCGCCGATGGGTTTCTTCGTCGCCTTCCAGGTACTTCCGACCATCATCTTTATCGCTGCACTTTTCGCGCTGCTCTATCACTGGGGCGTGATGCAATTCATCATCAAGCAGGCCGCGCGCATCATGACCTACACCATGGGCACCAGCGGGGCCGAATCGCTCAACGTGGCCGCTAGCATTTTCATGGGCCAGACCGAGGCGCCTCTTACCATTCGCCCATTCTTGGACAACGTCACCCGCTCCGAACTGATGACCATCATGACCAGCGGCATGGCCCACGTTTCCGGCGGAATCATGGCTGCATACATTCTCTACGGAATCGAAGCGAAACATTTGCTGGCAGCGGTGATCATGACCGCGCCCGGCACCATCCTGCTTTCGAAGATGCTGGTGCCCGAAACCGAAACGCCACTCACCAGCGGCAAGGTGGTGATGGCGCACACCGAGCGGGACGCCAACTCGTTGGGCGCGATTTCCCGCGGCACCTCCGACGGACTAAATCTGGCGATCAACGTAGGCGCCATGCTGATCTCATTTATCGCGCTGATCTATCTGGTGGACGGCATCTTCGGCGCCGCGCACACCTGGCTGGGCTATCACCACATTTGGTTTCCCAATAGCCTGGAACAGATCCTGGGTTGGTTATTCGCGCCGGTGGCCTGGCTGATCGGGATTCCATGGCACGATTGCCTGCAGATCGGCAACTTGCTGGGATTGCGCATGGTCACCAATGAATTGATCGCCTTCCAGCGGCTGGGTCCGATGAAAGAAGCGCTCGACCCGCGTTCGTTTACCATCGCCACTTTCGCGTTGTGCGGTTTTGCGAACTTGAGTTCGATCGGCATTCAGATTGGGGGCATCGGCGCGCTGGCGCCCAGCCGCAAAGCCGATCTGGCCCGGCTAGGTATTCGCGCGATGTTGTGCGGCACCATGGCCAATCTGATGTCCGCGTCGATTGTGGGCGTGTTTCTGCGATGAGCGCGCGGGGCAAGAATTCGCCGGGCGGCGCCGGGACCGGCGCCTTCGCCCAAGCCGAACGCGCCGCTAAATTCATTCTGGCGAAAAGCGAGCTGCGCCCGCGCGTCGCCATCGTTTTGGGCTCCGGCTTGGGCGCGTTTGCCGATGGACTGGCCAAACCCACGGTTATCCCCTACCCGAAGATTCCACATTTTCCGCGCTCCACGGCGATTGGTCACGCCGGGCAACTGGTGATCGGGCTGGCCGGGAACGTTCCGGTCGCCGCAATGCAGGGGCGTGTGCATTTCTACGAGGGCTATTCGCTGTCGCAAGTGGTTTTCCCCATGCGCGTCCTAGGACGGATGGGAATTCGCTCCGCGATTCTCACCAACGCCGCGGGCGGCATCAATACCAAGTACTCGCAGGGCGCGCTGGTGGCGATTCGCGATCACATCAATTTGCAGGGATCAAATCCGCTGATCGGGGTGAACGACGATCGCTTCGGTCCGCGTTTCTCCGATATGACCCATGCCTATCGAGAGTCCTATCGGGAAATTGCCATCGAAGAAGCCCGGCGCCTCGGTTTTGAACTACCGGAAGGCGTCTATGCCGCGCTCACCGGGCCGAGTTTTGAGACCCCCGCGGAAATCCGCTATTTGCGCACCATCGGCGCCGATCTGGTGGGCATGTCCACTGCGCCGGAAGTAATCGTCGCGCGGCACATGGGAATTCGGGTGTTGGGAATATCCTGCGTAACCAATATGGCTGCGGGGATCCTAGATCAAGAGCTCAATCACCAGGAAGTTTTGGAAACCGGCGAGCGCGTGAAGGGGCAATTCATCTCCTTGTTGGAAGCGGTGCTGCCCAAAATTGCGGAAGACGCCGCCAAGCGGGAAAGGGAGTAGGTTCTGCGGCCATGAGCGAAGAGTCTACATGGATTGAAGCCGCGAAAGCGGCACGAGAGTTTGCCCACGCTCCGTTTTCGAATTTCAAAGTGGGCGCGGCGCTGCATACGCGGTCCGGCAAGATTTTCACCGGCTGCAACGTGGAAAACGCCAGCTACGGACTCACCCTTTGCGCCGAGCGCACCGCCATCGTCAAGGCCGTCTCCGAAGGCGAAAAGGAATTCGACGCGATTGTGGTGGTGACCGACACCGATAGACTGACGCCGCCTTGCGGAGCCTGCCGCCAATTCATCTGGGAGTTTTGCGGAGACATTGCGGTGATCATGGCCAATTTGAAAGGGGAAGTGAGGCACGATCGCAGCGGCGCGCTCTTGCCCTATGCTTTCGATTCGTCATTTCTTTAGGAGGTTGGGAGCATCGGCGATATCCATTTCGTCCGCGACGATGTGAGCCCGCAGATATTCTGAACACCGGAGGAAACACTTGGTGAAGCGCCTCATCCCAGTTTTCGCGCTGCTGTTTCTTGGCACGGCTTTGCCATCGTCCGCTCAAGCGCATCCCGCCACGGACAACGTCGATCTAATCGTCTCCGGCGGCACGGTAGTGACCATGGATGCCGCCAGGCGCGTGATCGAAGACGGTGCGGTGGCGGTGAAAGGCGACACCATCGTTGGCGCCGGTTCGCGCGCGGAAATCGAAGCCCGCTACCACGCCGCAAAGACCATCGACGCGCGCGGAACCATCGTGATGCCCGGGCTGATCGACGCCCACGCCCACGCCGCGATGAGCCTGTTTCGAGGCCTGGCGGACGATCTCTCCCTTGACGATTGGCTGCGCAAATATATTTTCCCCGCGGAAGCCAAAAACGTTACCGAGGACTTCGTCGTCTGGGGCACTCGCCTCAATATGCTCGAAATGCTGCAAGGCGGGATCACCACGTATGCCGACATGTACTACTTCGAGGATGCGGTAGCGCGAGTAACCAAGGAAGCCGGTATGCGCGGCGTGCTGGGCGAGACGATCATCGATTTTCCCGCTCCGGACAACAAGACTCGCGAGCAAGCGTTCCGCTATACCCAGGATTTTCTCGACCGCTGGAAAAACGATCCGCTGATCGTGCCGGCGGTCGCTCCCCACTCGATTTACACCTGTTCGGAGAAAACACTCCAGGATTCCGCGGCGCTGGCCCGCCGCAATGGCGCCCCGATTCTTATCCACATCGCTGAAGCTCCATTTGAACTGGAACAGAGCCGCGCCAAACACGGACTCACTCCGGTCGCCTATCTCGGAAGCATCGGCCTGCTCGGCCCGGACGTGGTGGGCGCGCACTGTATTTGGGTGAACAGTGCCGACATCGCCACCCTCGCCCACTACGGTGTGGGATGCTCGCACAACCCTTCCAGCAACATGAAAACCGCCGCGGGAGTTTCGCCGGTCATGGACATGCTCGCCTTAGGGGTGCACGTAGGCTTGGCCACCGACGGAGCGGCCAGCAACAACAATCAGGATATGTTCGAAGAAATGGACCTGGCGGCGAAAATGCAGAAGCTCGCGCACATGGATCCGCGGGTGTTGCCGGCAAACCAAGTGGTGGAAATGGCCACCATCGAGGGAGCGCGGGCGATCCACATGGAAAAGAAAATCGGATCGCTCGAACCGGGCAAGCAAGCCGATCTGATCGTGGTCGAAACCGAGAATGGGCACTCCACCCCGATGTACAACGCATACTCGGCGATCGTCTACGCGCTAAAAGCCTCCGACGTACGCACCGTGCTCATTGCCGGGAAGCCGGTAATGGAAGACCGCAAAATGCTCACCCTCGATCCGGCCACCATCCTCGCTAAGGCGCGCGAGTATGCACCCAAGATCGCCGCATCGGTCAAACCTCCGGCGCCGTGAGCCGGAAGGCGCCTAAGTTTTGAAATATGTAGGACCGCTACCGCGGCCGCCATCCGGTTAGGACGGTCGGGTGTTTCGTTGGCGGTACATTTTGAGTGCGGTGTTGCGCAGAACTTCCGGGATGTTCTTGTTGGTGGTCAACATCTTTAAGTCGGTGGCGGTCAGCCGGGGCAACAAGTGCATCGTGACGCTCACCGGGGTCTTCGAGTTGTTGATCAACCCTTTCACGATGGTGTAATTCTTCATGAACGATCGGCGAGCCGCGATCACCCGCAGCGTATCGGTCGAAAGCGTAGTCATCGCTGCGAACGCTTCCACGTCGCGGTCCACCAGCCGGGGCGATTGCAATACCGCGCGCTGCACCATTTTATTCGGATCGCGAATCAGCGCGTTCCGTTCCTCGCGTCCGCCCTTCAACGCGAGCTGTACCCGCTCCACCACGTTCATCTTGGTGATTCGCTGGAGCAGGGTGGTGCGCTTCTGGACGTCCGGTTCCGCTGTTTCCAGCGCTTCGGCGAGTATCGCCACATCCACCTCGCCCTTCTCCGTCTCGTGCAGCAATTCCTTCTGCTCCGCGGTCGCCGCCGGACATGCCGACAGCGCCTTGGCCAGTTCCACGGTGCTGAGCCGGGACAAATCGTCGAGCACCGCCTGCACCCCCGCCTGGGTGAAATGCGGGGCCAAGCGAATCAATGTTGCGGTGGCGCACTGCGGATTCTTGGCCAGGGAATCCGCGATGGAAGGTTTATCTCCTCGGTGCTCGGCGCAGTATTGCACCAGGCGAGAATCGGCATCCGAGCGCGTTATCGCCGCCACGATGGCTTCGTCGGGCTGTTTCTCAAAGGCAGCGGTGGCGCGTTCAGCAATCGCCGAGTTTGAATCGGCGGTGAGGATAGCCAGAATTTCGACAAAATCTTCTGGGGATAAAGGTGCCTCGCCGGCGCAGACCGCAATCTTATCCTGGCGTGCCGCCGAGCCCGCGCGAATCTCTCTGCGAAGGTCGGATTGAACACCGCTTGCTTGTTCGACAGTCACTTCGGAGCTAATGGGGCCCTCCCGCAGATTTTTTTAAGCTGTCTTGGTTGAGCGTAACGTTCCAGCGTCCACTGGACGCCTTGAGCGGCGGCTGCACTTGGCCATTCAGTTCCAGCCGCACCGCGCCTGGATCCTTGGCGGCCACATCGAAATGATCGTTGGCCTGGAAGGTCCGCGTATCTCCGGGACTCAGACTTCGCGACACCAGAACGCGGCCGTCGCCATTTACCATCACCTTGGTTTTCTTGATGACTTCCAGCTTAAGCGCAAGAGTTCCGACCGACGCTGCGGCCGCAGTAGGCGTGGTCCCATTGGCGGCCGAACCGGCTCGAGCAGGCACGGGCGCGCCCAGCGCTGGCACAGCCGCGCCGGGCGCCGGTCTGGATGTCGATGCCGGGGACGACGCAGGGGCCGTCGACTTCACGGCCGGCTTTTTCGCCTCCGCGGCGGCCGGGATCGTTGCCGGCGCAGCAGCCGGATCTTTCGCGACGAATGCTGGCGAGACATCCGATGAAGGCAGCGCCGGCATCGCCAATGGTTCGGCCGCCGCTGCGTGCGCCGACCTGGATTTCAGCCAATTGGCCACCCGTGGCCGCAACATATGCACACTCACGCCGAACAAGATCAGAGCAACCACGCACCCACCCACAAACAAATAGAGCGGAGTAAGATCCCTCGGGGGTGGGTCGTCGGCCTTCGGCGGCGGCGCCGCGGCTTCCCGAGCGGGACGCGACGCCAGCTCATACTCAGCCAGCATGTCGTCTTCGCCCAACCCTAGAAATCGTGCAATCGCGCGGACGTATCCACGATTAAAGACGCCGCCCGGCAGCAGTTCCCACTGTTCCGATTCGATGGCGTCCAGGTATCGAGGAGGAATGCGGGTGGCCACCGAAACCTCTTCCAACGACACGCCACGCAGCTCGCGCTCGCGCCTTAAATGCTCTCCAAAGAGGGCCTCTTGGACCTGGATGGGCATCATTAAAAATATAGGCGGGCCGGTGGTGCGAGTCAAATGCGTGTATTCAGGTCATTACCAGATCATAACCCTCTCACCCCTGCACCCGGCTGAAACGGCAGGCCTTGCAAACCTCTGTGTGGTTGGCGTTTCCGGCAAGTCCGCCGCCGGAATGGTTGCAGCCGGGTCGAGCGGTTCACTATAATCCAAAGGCTATCTTTGTGCCCCGGGAGTGGTGTCCAGGCCTAGGGCAAGGTATCCGAGGTCACATGCACGACGTGGCTGAAACCAAACAGTTTGCGGGCGTTGATCGTCGCCGCAAGACCCCGGCGGATGCCGGCGAATCCCATGAAATCAGCGAACTCTCGGTCTTTCATGAACTGGGAAAGGCCCTCACTTCGTCCCTGCAACTCGACCAAGTCCTGCATACCATCATGGAAAAGATCGAAGAGGTGTTGCACCCAGACACCTGGTCGCTCCTGCTGATGGATCCCGAACGCAACGACCTCTACTTCGAGATCGCCACCGGGCAGGGCGCCGAAGCGCTCAAGGAAGTTCGCATACCCTTGGGCAAGGGGATTGCCGGCTGGGTGGCCCAGAGCGGCGAAGCGATCGTGGTCCCGGATACCTCCAAGGACTCGCGGTTTTTCCCGCAGATGGACGAAAAGACGAAAATGGAAACGCGTTCGATCGTCGCAGTTCCGGTGCGCGTTCGCGACCAGTGCCTCGGGGTGATCGAGCTGCTCAACTGCGTGGGCGAAGAAGGCTTCAGCGCGCGAGATTTGGCGTTGCTCGAGGCGCTGGCGGACTACGCGGCGATCGCCCTTGAAAATGCGCGCCACGTGCATCGCATCCACGAGTTAACCATCACCGATGATTGCACCACGTTGTACAACGCGCGCCATCTGAACTACATGCTGGACACCGAGATTTACCGCTCGCAGCGCTACTCTTTCGAGTTTTCCCTGATCTTTATCGATCTGGACCACTTCAAGAACGTGAACGATACCCATGGCCACTTGTGCGGTTCGAAACTGCTCGCGGAAATCGGTAACTTGATTAAAGACGGCTTGCGACAGAGCGACATGGCCTTTCGCTACGGCGGAGACGAATTCGTCATCCTGCTTCCGCAGACTTCGCGCGACAATGCCTGTCTGGTGGCGCGACGCCTGCACCGCCAAATCAAAGATGCGGTCTGGCTGAAGGACGAAAAGCTGAATATCCGGATCACCTCCAGCGTGGGCGTTGCCTCCTACCCCGCCGACTCCAAGATTAAAGCTGACCTGCTGCACCTCGCCGACGAAGCCATGTATTCGGTCAAGAATTCCACCCGCGACAGCGTCTCCGCGGTCGCCGGCGTAGTCCTCCCCCAGTAGCTCGGGCAAGACCTCGGATCCGGATCGCTAGACCCCCGGTGACGCCCCTTCGGAATCCCCCCAAAGCGCAAGAACAGGTATTCGCAGGTGTGGTTGAACTGCGGCCAGGGTGAACTTGCGGGGACCCGCAGGACAGCATTGTATATTGGATACAATGTAGTATCATGCCCGCCAATTGGCTGCGCACCGCAGCGATAACTCTTGCTGTCAGACGGACTTGGGTCCTTACGCTTCGGCGCATGCGGCCCGCTAACGCGTCCAGCCAATGCGCGTGATGGAGGAACCACCCGATGTTCAAAATCGTCAGAGATCAGCTGACGGCGGCGCTGGTTGCCTTGGCAATGGCCTGTGCTCCGATCGCCGCGGCAACCGACAGTGATGTGGACAATTCAACGAGTGCGGTACGCCCGCTGATCGAGCGTTACACCGCGGATCGCCGAACCCTTTCGCGCGTCTACGATACGCCGCTGTCGGTTGCAGACGAAAAACGCTTTGCGGATTTCTATAACGCCTGGATTGACCAGCTCGGGGAGATCAACTTCGACCAAATGGACCAGGAAAGTAAGGTCGACTACCTGGTCTTTGACAATCATCTGCGCGATCAGGTGCGTTTGTTGGACCAGCGCGAAAAGCAGGAAGCGGAAATGGAAAAACTCCTTCCGTTCGCGAAGACCATTGTCGGCCTCGACGAAGCGCGGCGGCGTATGGAGCCGCCCAAGCCCCAGCAGGCCGCTGCCGCTTTGACCGAGATGTTGGCGGAGATCGCCCAGACCCGCGAAGCGGCGGAAGCGGGACTGGCGAGGGAAGGAAATGAGAAACCGAAAGGAGCGTCCACCACACCAGCGATTCATGTGAACCGAACGGTGGCCAGCCGAACCGCAATCACCGTTGGCCACTTGCGCGAAAACCTAAAGAGGTGGTTCGACTACTACCATGGCTACGATCCGCTGATCACCTGGTGGGTGACGGAGCCCTACAAAGCGGCGGACCAGGCCCTGGAGTCCTATGAAAATTTCGTGAAAGAAAAGCTGGTGGGCATCAAGGCCGACGACAAGAAGACCATCATCGGCGATCCCGCAGGACGCGCGGCGCTGCAGGCCGAGCTGGCCGCGGCGATGATTCCCTACACTCCGGAAGAGCTGATCGCACTGGCGAAAAACGAATTGGCATGGTGCACCCGAGAGATGCTTCGCGCCTCTCACGACATGGGCTACGGCGACGACTGGCACAAAGCGCTGGAGCACGTGAAGGATATGTACGTGCCGCCAGGCGAGCAGCCCGAAGCGATCCGCAAGCTGGCGGTGGAAGGCATCGACTACGTGGAGTCGCACCACCTGGTGACCGTGCCGCCGCTGGCGAAAGAATCCTGGCGGATGGAGATGATGACCCCCGAGCGGCAATTGGTGAACCCTTTTTTCACCGGCGGGGAAGTAATCAGCGTGTCGTATCCCACCGATACGATGACTTTTGAAGAGCGCATGATGAGCATGCGAGGCAACAACATTCCCTTTTCGCGTTCGACCGTATTTCACGAGCTGATCCCCGGTCATTGGCTGCAGCAGTTTATGAACGAACGTTATCGCACTTACCGGCGTCCGTTCAGCACCGCCTTCTGGAGCGAGGGCAACGCGTTCTATTGGGAAATGCTGCTGTGGGACATGGGATTTCCCCGAACACCGGAAGAGCGGGCGGGAATGTTGTTCTGGCGCATGCATCGCTGCGCGCGCATTATTTTCTCGTTGAGCTTTCACCTGGGATTGTGGACCCCGGAGCAGTGCGTGGACTTTCTGGTGAAGGACGTGGGGCACGAAATGGACAACGCGACCGCGGAGGTCCGGCGGTCTTTCAACGGGTCGGTGCCGCCGCTGTATCAGTGCGCATACATGCTGGGAGGCCTGCAGTTCCGGGCAATGCATAAGGAGTTGGTGGAATCTGGCAAGATGACCGATCGCGAGTTTCACGACGCGATTCTGCAGGAGGGCGAAATGCCGCTGGAAATGCTTCGAGCGATTTTGACCAACCAGAAATTGTCCCGGGATTTTCATAGCAGCTGGAAGTTTTACGAGGAAATCGCGGCCAAGCCATGAGCCAAACAGCGTCTTGGGCTCGATAACGAAATGTTCCGCAAGCACAGGAGGAAGAATATGCGCGTAGGGTTGCGGATTCTTGCATTCGCGATGCTGGCTTCAATTGCGGTAGCCGCGGGAGCGCAGCAACAGCCGTCTTCTCGATGGATGGACGATCTGAACTGGAAGGAGTTTCAGCAGCTCGTTCCGGGAAAGATCAAAACGGTAATTCTCACTGTGGGTACCGAGGAAGCGCACGGATTCATCAACAATGGTGCCGACAACACCGTGCCGATTGCCATCGCTAACGCCATCGCGCCGGATGTGAACGCGCTCATCGCGCCCCATATTCCTTACGGCATTACCGACATATTGGCGCCTTATCCCGGCAGTCTGCATATACCCGAGGACGCCTTTCGGATTTACGTCCGGGCGGTTCTGGTGGGGCTGGTGGACAACGGGTTCAAGAACATTGTGATTCTGAACGGGCACGGACCGCAGGTAGGAGTGCTGCAGCAACTGAGCAACGAGATCGCGCTGCAATACAAGGTCAATACGCTGCTGATTAACTGGTGGATCTTGTGCAGCGACGTGACCAAAGAAGTTTTTGGTGAAGACGGCGGGCACGCCACCAATGATGAAACCGCGATGGTCCAGGCGGCGAATCCAAAACTCGTGCATTGGGACCTTTTCACCGGCCAAGATATGGCCACCGCGCTTCCCTCGCCAGGGGATGGCTGGTCGGCGACCCCGTTTCCCTCTACCATCCTTCAGTACACCCAGGGGCAAGGGTTGCCGAAAGACAAAAGTCAGGCCAAGGCCGACGCGTACTTCCAGAAAGTGGTCGACAAAATCAGGGCGCTGACCCAGGACACGCTGCACAAGTGGGAACGGGCCGGCTTCCACTAGAGCCATCGTGGCGCACGGTTTTCGGAGGAGAACGATTTGCAGTTCGCGCGAATGATTTCCGCGGTGGACGCGCATGCCTGCGGCGAGCCCGGGCGGGTGATCGTTGGCGGCGTGCTCGACGTTCCCGGCCAGACCATGTTTGAAAAGATGAAGTATTTCGAAACCCAGACCGACGACCTGCGAAAGCTAATGCTGCGCGAGCCGCGAGGCTATCCGGCGTCCAACTGCAATCTGATTCTCCCGCCCACCCATCCCGAAGCGGACGCGGGATTCATCATTATGGAGCAGACGGAATATCCGCCGATGTCTGGGACCAACACCATCTGCGTGGTGACCGTGCTGTTGGAAACGGGAATGATTCCGATCCGTGGGCCGGTGATGACCGTCAAGCTCGATACACCCGCAGGACTGGTGGAGGTGCAAGCGGTCATAACCAATGGAAAAGTGACCCAAGTCACTTTTCAGAATGTGCCGGCATTCGCCGTTCATCTCGATCGGGCAGTCGAAGTGCCGAACCTGGGGACGGTGAAGGTCGACGTCGCGTATGGAGGGATGTTCTACGCGATCGCCGAAGCCGCACCGCTGGGCTTTCGGCTGACGCCGGACGAGGCTCGCGAGATCGTTCGCGCCGGCGAAATGATCAAAGCGGCGGCGAACGAGCAGTTACCTGTAAAACATCCGGACAACGCAGAGATCTCGGGAATTACCATCGCGCAGCTATCCGCTCGGTCCCCGAATCCTGGAGTGCATCGCCGGAACACGGTAATCGTTTCCACAGGAAAGCTGGATTGGAATCGGCCGGCATCCTGGACCGGTGTGCTGGATCGCTCGCCCTGCGGCACCGGAACGTGCGCAAAGATGGCCACGCTGCACGCCAAGGGCCTTCTGCCGCTGCACCAGGATTTTGTCCATGAAGGAATTCTGGGCACTGCATTCACGGGCCGCCTGATCGGCGAGACGCGGGTGGGCCCGCACCCGGCGGTGGTTCCGACGATTAGCGGGCGGGCCTGGATCACCGGAATCGCGAACTATGTATTGGATAGTGATGATCCATTCCCGGCCGGATTTACCCTCGGAGATATCTGGGCATCGTCAGGGTGAACGCGAGAAACGGCAGGTCGGCGGTACGGTAAAAGCGCTTTGGTCTCGGGGGCGCCCACGGTTCTCAGTCAAGACGGCAGGGTTCCGATCTTTCTTAGCGGCTGAGCCAGCAGCAGCTTGGCCCTGGAGGCATCAAGAGATCATGACAACCAACATGTCTCGCCGGGAGTTGTTGAAAGGCGCTGCCGGCGCATCGGTGGTCGCACTCACTGGAATTTCCGCACCGGCGGAGGCCCCAGCGAAAGCGAGCGTTTCTGCAGACAGCAGCCCGATTCTTGCTTTGACGTCCACCAGTGAAGTGATCATTCCTCCGCGGGGCGCTAGCTTTATGAAGTTCAGTTATGACTTTCCCGAGCCGGCCATCGAAATCGCGGGATTGCGCTTCTCGTTTCGCCTGCATACTTTCGAAAACACCTACGGCTTGGACCGCGATTCGATGAAGGTCGAAGCGACCCCTGACGGCATCGAGCTTACTTGCGCGCAACTCGTCTGGGCGGGAGGACAACTGACGGCTCCAGGGACATTGCGAGCGCGCTTCCGCCAAAATGGAGGTCGCGTCGAATGGACTGCGGTGGCCGAGATGCCGCAGCCGATTAAATCGTTGGTGGCCATCGTTCGCGGCGTCCCGCGGGGCAAAATTTCGTCCGGAGGCATTGCATTCTTCGATCCCCACGACGATGAAGTTCTGCTGGGGTATCCGTTTGGGGCCGGTTCACTTTTTCTGGAACGAGGCATGGCGCGGATGATGAATACGCCGCTGGCGGTTGTACAGAGCGGGGATGGTGAGTTCTTTTCGCTTGCGGCGCAATGCGATAGTGTGCGGGCCAATCGCTTCTATTTTCAGCCGGGAGAAAAAGGCTATCGGGTGGAGATGGTCTACGAGCAGGCGGGTTGGATCAAGAGTCCGAAACTGGAGGGCCCGGGGTGGTCTGCGTCACGGGCAAGCAACATGGAAGGCGCATGCGCTGCGCATTTTGCGCACGTCGAGAAAGCCTTCCACGTGCCCAACTGGGAGACCCGCTCGGACGTGGCGCCTTGGTGCCATGACGCCGCCTTAGCGATCAACCTGCACGGCATGCATTGGACCGGATACATCTTCAACGACTACGCCAAGATGCTCAAGATTCTACAATGGGTGAACACCCAGATTCCCGGGCGCAATGTATTTGTTTTGTTACCGGCTTGGGATGGCCGCTTCTATTGGAATTATCCCCTTTATAAAACGGATCCTCGCATGGGCGGGGACGAAGGATTCGGGCGGCTCATCCACGAGGGGCAAAAGATGGGCTTCCATTTCATGCCGATGTTCGGGACCAATTGCGCGAACAATCGACATCCCGAGTTTTCCAAGTTTGCCGATGCCACTATGTCCCAGATCGACGGAGACCACTTCGACCTGAATTGGGTGGATTGGGACAACGATCGTCACATGGAGGGCTGGAGTCCGTACATGAATGTCGGTGTGGATTCCTGGCGGAACTGGCTGTTCGCGAGCATCTCCGAAACAATTGACCGTTTCCGGCTAGATGGCTATTTCCTCGATATAGTGGGCGGTTGGGAAAACAACACCAAGGCCGACTCCCACGAAGGCACGCGTCGCCTGGTCGCAGACCTGCGCGAGAAATATCCCAAGGTGATGGTATTCGGTGAGATGCACTACGACGCCTTGATGTCGTTCATCCCAGTTTTTCACGTGCAAAGTGAATCCGCCTACCGGCCGGCTTACACCAAGTATTGCCGGGCATTCCAGCACCTGAGCCATCCCGCGCCGGGCCGAGGCAGCAGCGGTCTGCATGAATCTGGCTTTGCGCGCTTTGATCCCAAAATTGTTCCGGCCGAGACACTGATAATTCCGACGATTACTGTGGTCGACGACACTTTCGATCGATATCGCGATGTCATGTCCGACCTAATTCAGCAGGCTCGTCAACGGGCCGGAATCGCCTGAGCAGAGGCCGGCACACGCATCTCAGGGCGCCGCAGGCGGATGTTCGTCTGGAATTCTAGCCGGAATGAAAAACGGCAGGGGAAAGGAGGGGTGGAGTCCTTTCCCTGCCGTCCTCTCACTTCAACTGCAAAGCTAAAATGCGAACTGCAAACGGAACTGAATACTGCGAGCTCCGTCCGCTCCATTATTCGGATTGGCGATCGCTGCTCCAAACGCTGCCGGATTCTGGACGTTGACATACTGCGCCGGGTTGTTCGAGCCCCCGGAGGAATTGTCGGTGACTGCAAAGTTCGGATGATTGAACAAGTTGATGAATTCCGCATAAATGTTGACCTTCAGCCGCTCGTAAATTTGGAACGACTTGATGATCGACATGTCAGTATTCACGAACATCGGCCCACGCAGGAATATGAAGCTTCCAAGCTGGCCGGGCGTGGTTTCCGGAAGCAGCGGCTGGGCTCCGTTGGCAAATAGCTTTGGATTAAGGAAGGTCACCGGTTCGCTGCTGTTGGGTCCGTTGTAAACGCCCACGTTACTCTGCAACTCCTTCCGGGTAATGCCGTTCAGGACCACACCAGAGTCCGCTTCGTCCGGAGCCCCCAACGGATTGGCGAAGTCGTTGAAGGTGTTGAAGCCACCCAGCAATTTAAAGTTCCGACCGGACTGCGCGGTGACGATAGTCCCCAGCGTCCAGCCGCCAATCAGCCGGTTGACGGCATCGTGCGAGTTCTTGAATTGGCGCCCGGCTCCGAAGGGCAAATCGTAGGTCGCGTAGGTTCGGAAAACGTTGCGCAGATCGTACGGCGATGGCACGCGGTTTAGTCCCGGATTGCGCAAGGTGGTGTAGTTTTCGACCGCCTGGTCGGCGGTGTAATAGTCGCCGATGTAGCGGCTGGTGAACGCGTGGCTGTAGGTGTAATTCGCCATGAGCATCAGCCCGTGGCCTACCGGATGCTTGGCCTGCACTTGCAGTCCGCTGTAGGACTCGCTCCCGGGATCGGATAGCAGTAGCGCTGCCGAACCGGCGGCGTACGGATTCACCTGAAAGAAATTCATCGGATAGTTCCCGGCGCCATAGCCCGTGCAAGGGGTGAATTTGGTGCCGCCCACCATGTTGCAGAGATAGCTGGCGCTGGATGCCAGAGCGTTAGCCAGCGCGCCGGCCTGCCCCTGCTGCAAAAGCGGGATGAATTGGCTATTGGAGAAGCTGGAGCTGAGCAACGAGGCCGAGGGCGACGCCGATCCGGTTCCGCCAAACGCCGCCTCGAAAATTGGCGTTGGTATCAGTCCCGGCGCGCCGGTGTTGTCTGCGAAGGTCGAACCGCCGTTGATGGCCAGGTTGGTCTGGGCGTTCTGGAATTCTTTCAGGAAGCCGTTCTCAAAAATGTTGATCTCGTTCAAATCAAAGTTCTGCCACATGTGCACCGAGTGGTTGCCTACGTAATTCACTTCCAGAACCGTGTTTCCCGGCAACTTGCGCTGGAATCCGAAGTTCCACCCTTCCACGTAGGGCGAGCGGATCTTCGGATCGACCGTGCTGAACATCTGATTGCTGAACGTAAATAGCGACTCGGGGAAAGGAGGGCTGAAGGTCGCTGGAAAGGCGTTGGCGGTGATCGGCGAACTTACGCTGAGCGAGCCTGGTGCGAACTGGCCAGCCGCAAATCCCGGGTTGAGGTACACGGTCTGCTGCGCGCCGGGATTGCCAAAGATCGTGGCCTGTTCAAACGTGGTCCAGCCTTCATCGTAATGGCTCACCCGCGCGCCGCCGCGAATCACCAGGTTGCTTCCGCCGGCCAGCTTGCCGCGGATTCCATCGGTCCAGTTCGGGTTCCATGCGAAACCGAAATTGGGCGAAGGCTGTTTGTTGTCCGCGGTGTACGGCGCCGGCCGCAACGCGACGTCCGGGCTCAGGTTTCCTCCAAGCTGTCCCGGTTGGAACTCCGCGGTAGACGGCCCAAGCAGGTCGCCGTAGGTTGGGTTGGTGGCGAATCCATCGGTATTGTGAATCGCGCCGGAGAATTGCCAGCGGAAGCCAAAGTTGAGCGCGAAGTGTGGCGTCACTCGCCAGGCGTCCTGGAAATATACGCCCCCGACGGTTTGTTTCTCGCGATAGTTTAGCGATCCAGCCACTTGGTACTGGCGGGTGGCGCCATCGACGTAGTTCGCCCCGGAAACGTAGTTCAGACGTCCTACGATGGTGGCGTACAACGCCTCCGCATTCAGCAGATCGCTGGCGGTATTGATGTCCGGAAAGTTGGTGGTGTTAAACATGCTCAGCGCCGGATCGAGATTGTTCAGGCCCACGTTGTCGGTGGGCGGCGAATCCGATTCCAGCTCGCGCATCGTCGAGATTCTGAGGTCTCCTCCGAAAGTGAAGTTATGGTTCCCGCGGGTCCAGGTTAGGTTGTCGTAGATGTTCCACAAGGGGTTGTTGCGCGGCAGAGGAAAGATGAAGCCCGGAATCACCGGATTGAAGATTAGGCCCTGACCGTTCGCCAAGGACGGCGCGCCGATCTGAACATTTCCCTGGCTCGCATACTCGTTAAAATTGTTGCCAGGATTGAATTCCTCTACCGTGCTCAACACGCCGAAATTGAATTGGTTCAACAGGTGCGGTGCGACGTTCCAGTCCAGCCCGAGCATCCCGGTGTAGTAGGTCGAGTTGAAACCGTTGTTCTCGTGTTTGTCGCCAGGATACGGCTCGACGTTGGCGATGTGCCTCCAGTACAGGTCCCACGACGCATGGAAAGCAATTTTGGAGCTGATCTGATAATCCAAGCGGGCAGTGGGATACCGGTTCGTGTTGCTTTCCTTTTGAAAGAAATTGAGTTGGTTCATGTAAGCCAGACCGCTCAGCGGGCTCAGCGTTTGACCGGTCGAATAGGTATTCAGGTTGGAGAAAATGCCGGCCATGATCGGGTCCGGCGTCGACGGAAAGCCGTTGGCCTGCGCCACCCCCAGCAGGTTGACGGTATGTTGTGCGCCGCTCACCCCGGTGTAAGTGAAAGTGCCGGCCTGGGCGGCGGTGGTAGGAATTTGGTTGCTGGTGTAAATCGAATACGGATTGTCTTCTTCCTCGAAGTTAACGAACAAAAATAGTTTATTTTTCCAGATTGGCCCGCCAATGCTGCCGCCGTAGTCGTTCAAGTGAAACGAAGATATCGGCGCGCCGAGTGCGTTGTTGGTGAAGCTATTCGCATTAAACACGCTGTTCTGCGCTTCCCAGAATGCCGACCCGTGGAATTGGTTGGTCCCGCGCTTGGTGACGAATTGTAATTGCACCGACCCTTCCGCTCCGGCATCGGCGGTCAGGCTGTCGGTGGAAACGGTGACCTCGTCAAAGGCTCCCAACCGCAACGGGGCCGCGGTGTAAAACCCAGTGGTGGAAGTACGGTATCGCTGGAAATTGTCGTTCACTCCGTCCACCGTGATATTGATCGCCGCGTTGGGCAACGCGTTGTAGGTAGTGAACCGTTCGTCGCCGCCGCTTTCCGCGCCGGGCACCAACTGCGCGAAAGGCAGCACGTCGCGTCCTCCCAGCGGCAAATTTTGTATGTCGTCGGGACTAATCGTCGAGGAAAGCGTGTTGCTGGTGGTCTCTAGAACTTCGCTCCCGGTGGAAACACGCACCGTCTCGGTGGAGGCGCCGACCTCGAGCTGCACTTTGAGGTCGGTGGTCTTTGCGGCGCCTACGATCAGGTCGTCGTACACCGCCTCGCGGAATCCCTTCACCGAGACCTTCAACTGATAGGTGCCAGGCTGCACCGCGGGGAAAACGTACTCCCCGGATTCGTTGGCGAACACCGTTTCGGTAAAACCAGTGGAGGCTTGGGAGATGGTCAGGGTCGCGCCAGGAATCGCCGCTCCGGACGGATCGGCGACCGAGCCGGAAATTTGCCCGGTGGTGCGCACTTGAGCGGACAGGCGACCGGCGCCAGGGAAGAGCAAAAGGAGCAGACAAAAGATGATTGCGAACGATGGTCGTTTCGACATGGCGCCCTCCGAATGAATTAACGGCCCCTGAGGTCTTGCTTCACGACTGCAACATGGCCGAATCGACTTGGAAGTGATTTTCGCTGAACAGCACCCTGAAATTTTGGATACGATATACAACATAAAATATCCTGTCAAGAACTCTTTCTTTCTCCACCGTCTCTCATTCTTCAGAGCTTAGCCCAGCCCCGACTCTCTCGGCCTCGCGTTCACGAGTTGCTTCGTGTTACCCGGCGTGCTAGTCTGCGCCAGACTCGGATTCAATTGAGTGGCGGGCACACCTGCCTGCGTTTCTCCGCATGGGGAAGCGAGATGGCGGCTCACTCCGGGCGGATGGCGCGAAAACTTGCCGCGTGCTCTGCGCGGACGCAAGCCAGGAAGAGGAAGTAATGTCTGAGGAAGCTCTAGGAATGATCGAGACCAAGGGGTTGATTGGCTCGATCGAAGCTGCCGACGCCATGGTCAAGTCGGCGAACGTCACCTTGGTCGGCAAGGAATACATCGGCTCCGGTTACGTCACCGTCACCGTGCGCGGAGATGTGGGTGCGGTGAAAGCGGCCACTGATGCGGGCGCGGCAGCAGCGCGCCGCGTGGGCGAGCTCGTCTCCGTACACGTGATCCCGCGTCCGCACGAGAACATCGAGGCGATTCTTCCGGGCGGCGCTGGACGAGAGTCGTCGGCTGGGAAACGCTGAAGTTAGGCTGATTCGCCACGGACGGCGCCGCAGCCAGTCGCACCGGCGCTGACGCAGCCATTCCAAAACTGGTCCTTACCGGCGGGGTTGAACGGATTGAGCCTTCGTGACCGCGATTTAATTTCCATCCAAGACGCCCGCGAGAGTGTCGAGCGGGCGGCGCAAGCCCAGAAAAAATTTGCGTCGTTCCCCCAAGCGCAGATCGATGCGGTAGTAGACGCGTGCGCCGAAGCGGCCGCCGGCGCCGCGGAATCGCTGGCGCGTCTGGCCGTGGAAGAAACCGGCTACGGCAACGTTCCCGACAAAATTCTGAAGAACCGTCTCGCCGCGGTCGAAGTTCATCGCGCCATTCGCGGCATGAAGACCGTCGGAATCGTGCGCGAAGATGCCCAACACAAAATTCTGGAAGTGGCCGAGCCGGTGGGCGTGGTTGCCGCGATCATTCCCTCCACCAATCCCACTTCCACCGCAATTTACAAAACTCTGATCGCGCTGAAATCCCGCAACGCCATCGTGCTCAGCCCGCATCCCACCGCCGCGCGCTGCATTTGCGAAGCCGCCGCGGTGCTCGAACGCGCCGCGCGAAAAGCAGGAGCGCCCGACGGCATTATCGTTTGCCTGCAAAATCCCACGCTGCCGGGAACCCAGGAATTGATGCGCCAACGCAGCGTCGGCGTGATCCTGGCCACTGGCGGAACCGGATTGGTTCGCGCCGCTTACAGTTCCGGCAAGCCTGCTTACGGCGTAGGCCCCGGTAACGTCCCGGCGTTTATCGAGCGCACCGCGGACGTGCCGAAAGCCATCGCCGATATTTTTGCGGGCAAAACGTTTGACTACGGCACCATCTGTTCATCCGAGCAAGCCGTCGTGGTCGAAGATGCGGTCAAGGATTTGGCGATCGCCGAATGCACTCGCCAGGGCGCGCACTGGCTCTCCGCCGACGAAATTCGCCGCCTCGGAGCCGTGGTAATCCTTCCCGGCACTTCCGCGCCCAATACCAAAATCGTGGGCCGCGCCGCGACAGTGGTTGCCGAAATTGCCGGAATCCAAGTGCCCGCTTCCACGCGGGTGCTCATCGCGCGGCTCGAAGCCGTTGGCCGCGAGGTTCCGCTCTCGGCCGAAAAGCTCTCGCCCATTCTGGCTTTTTATACGGTTCCGGATCTGGCCGCCGGCATCGAGCGTTGCCGGCAACTCTTGCAGTTCGGCGGCTTGGGCCACACCGCTTCGATTCATTCGCAGAATGACGCGGCCATCCGCGAATACGGCCAGGCCGTGCCGGCGTTCCGAATTTGCGTCAACACCGCGTCGGTGCACGGCTCAATCGGCTACTCGACCAATCTCTCTCCCGCGATGACTCTTGGCTGCGGCGCGCCGGGCGGCAACATCACCTCCGACAATATTGGTCCGCAACACCTGATGAATATCAAGCGTATCGCCTGGGAGTCTCGCGGCATCGAACACCGCACCATTCCCGCGGATCAGCGCATGTCCGCCACGGCGACGCCTTCCCAAACCGCTGCGGTGGCAACGGCTGCCGCCGCGCGCGCCGATGCAAACCCTACCGTCATTCCCGATCGTCGTTTAATCGCCAACATGGTCGAGAGAGTTCTGAGCGCTCGGGGAATCCCGCGGGGCGCAGCGATGGCCACAGCCGCCGCCGCTTCGTCGGGAACGCCCAGGCCGAGCGCCGCAGACGTAGCTACTTCCGCGGTGAGCGCCATTTTTGACCGGCGATCGCCAGGCCACAGCGATCCGTCGGCTTCAGTCTCCGCTGCGGCCACCGCGGCCAGCTCGGCGGAGCACCGTGGCGCGGGAAAATCCTCTGCCGAGGCCGGACCTGCATCCACATCCGCGGGAACGCGCCCAACCGCACCCGCGGCGACCCCGGCGCTCAAGATACCCGATTTTGTCAGCGAAAATGACGTCCGCATGGCCATCACCCGTAGCGAAAAAATTTTTATTAGCACCCAAACCATCGTCACGCCTTCCGCCCGCGACCTGGCATCCACCCACGAAGTATTCGTTGAGACCGCCAGCGCCCCCAGCGCCCGCCCTCGATCGCTTCGAGATTGAGGGATTCACGGGTGGCTTCGATTCTCAATCCCGCTTGCCGCCTGGCGCATCTAACCCCGGGAAGGGAATCGCACCATGCGCAACGCTGAAGCGGCTCGCTACGCTCGCTGGGCCGCCACCGTCTCCATCTTGATCGTCACCCTGACTGCCGGCGTTTACATCCGCCGCGCGTGGCGCGCTTCCCATACCGGCGGCGAGACCCCTGAACCTATCCCCGATTCCGTGCAGCAACGTTCCGCAGTGTTTTCGCATTCCAAAGTGGAGTCCAACAGAACCATCTACACGATTCGCGCTTCGCAAGCCACCGAGTTCAAGGAACACAGCCTGCTGCAAGACGTCTGGATCACCATCTATGGCCAAGAGGGCGCGCGCAACGACAACGTGCACACCCGGGAATGCAGCTACGAACCCAACAGCGGCAATATCCGCTGCCAGGGCGTGGTGCAGATCGATTTGGAAAGCGCGGATCAGGCCAAGGAACCTGGGCACCCTCACATCATGCACGTGAAGACCCAGGATTTCTCGTTCGATGAGAAAACCGGTGACGCGAGTTCCGATCAGCCGGTCGAAATTCAGTTTCCTGGCGGCAGTGGACACGGCCGGGGGCTCACCTACAACGCCAATCGCACCGACCTCCGCCTTGAGCACGACGTCGAGTTCCAAATGGGTTCACCAACCGACCCTAAGGCTCCGGTCACCACCTTTGCCGGCAGCGCGCTGGATTTTCAGCGCAGTATTTCCACCGCTCAACTGTTCGGGCCAGTCCGCGTCAACCAGTCCGGACGCGTGCTCACATCGGGCCTGCTCACTTTGCTTCTCGACAGCGAGATGCACGCCCGGCACGTGCGGGCCTCCAACCACCCTGCCTTGCACTCCAGCGATGTCCAGCCGACGACTACCGGCACGATCGAAGTTACCTCCGATGAAATGGACGCCGACCTGGACCCCGCGGGCTGGGCGCAGCAAGCCCAATTTTCCGGAAACGTGCGCGCCCACCGCCGCAACGGCAAGGAAAATGCCAATTTCACCGCGCAGCAAGCGGTTCTGCTGATGGAGCCGCGCGATAATTTGCTGCGCTCGGTGACCGCCAACGGCGGCGTGCACGTCGATATGCACAGCGATACGCCCAGCGGGCCGCAATCGCGCACCCTGGACACCGCCGCGCTGCGCCTCGATTTTCATTCCACGCCGGGCCCCGATCCCAGTAGCCAAATCTCTGCTGCCGAAACGCTGGCCCCCGGCGCCATCGGTCTGAATTCCCCAGGCGACACCACCCAGGTGTACGCCACGAAATTCAATGCGCACTTCGACGCGGCCGGACGATTCGATTGGCTCGAGGGGCATTCCGAAACGGAGATCAACCGCCAGATAAAATCAGACCCGCCGCAAAAGATTACCGCGCGGGACCTGGCGGTGACCTTCGCCAATGATGGGAGCTGGACCAACTTGAAGCTCGATCGCAACGTGCGCTTCCATCAGGCCGACCGGTCCGCGGAATGTGACCGCGCTACCATCGCCCACGCCACCAACATTATCCATCTCGACGGTTCGCCCGCCGTGGCCGACCTGTCCGCCCGCACCACCGCCGGGGCTATCGAAATCAATCAGTCTACCAACGACATCCACGCGGAATCTTCGGTCCTCACCACTTATCGAAATTCCACCCCGGACAAAGGTCCCGACCATCGGCGCCGGAATCGCGCACGTGTCCTCGGACACCCTGGCTGGCAACGGCGCTTCCGGACACTTGCTTTATTCCGGCCACGCCCGCTATTGGCAAGGCGATACCACGCTCAACGCCGACGTGATCGAAATTACCCGTGCGCAGAACCGCATCGACGCCCACGGCAACGTGATCGCCGCGCTCCCGCAGCTTCCCGGCCCGGGCCTTCCCGGAACTATTGCCCGCGCCAACCCGAAGCCCACCCGGCCGGTCATCTGGGACGTTCGTGCGCCGGTCTTGCATTATTGGAACGACACCGGGAAGGGCCTGCTGGAGGGCGGTGTGAATGCCACCTCCACCCAGGGCGCACTGCATTCCGAGACTCTCGATCTGTTTCTCGCACCGGCAGCCCAGCCCGACGCCAGCGGTCAGCTGCCCAAAGCCGCTCCCACGTCAGCTCCCAGCACCGCGACGCCTAAGTCGGCCCCGGCAACTTCCCCAGGTCGCCAGCTCGAGCGCGCGGTGGCTCAGGGATCGGTGGTGGTGCAGCAAGGCGACCGCCGCGGCATGGCCGATCAAGGCGTTTACACCGCAGCCGATGGCCGCTACGTGCTCTCCGGCGGCGATCCGACGATTATCGATGCGGCCAGCGACACCACCACCCAAGGCCATTCGTTGACCTTCTATGTAGCCAGTGATACGATTTTGATAGACGCCCAAGCGGGTTCCAAAACGCTGACGAAACACAGAGTTGAGAAATGAAGCAGCATGCTGAAACTTCAGGCCTCCGAGCTCACCAAATCTTACCGAGGCCGCAAGGTTGTCGATAACGTTAACTTGGAGATTCAGCAGGGAGAAGTAGTTGGTCTGCTCGGACCGAACGGCGCAGGTAAGACTACAACGTTTTACATCCTGGTCGGGCTGGCCCGGCCGGACTTCGGCCGCGTCCTCCTGGATGGGGATGACATCACCGACCTCCCGATGTACCTGCGGGCCCGCAGCGGCATCAGCTACCTTCCACAAGAGCCTTCGGTTTTTCGTAAACTAACGGTCGAAGAGAACCTGCTCGCGATTCTGGAAACCCTGCCCCTGTCGTCGGAGCAGCGCCGTGACCGGGTAGAAGAGTTGTTGGCGCAGATGGGCTTGGAGGGTGTGCGCAGTAGCCGTGCCTACGTTTTGTCGGGCGGCGAGCGCCGGCGCCTCGAAATCGCCCGTTCGTTGGTATTGCTGCCTTCGTTTGTGCTGCTGGACGAGCCATTTTCGGGGATCGACCCCCTGACCGTGGTTGATTTACAAAAGATTATTGCTAGCTTGTCCGCAGCCGGCATCGGAGTACTAGTGACCGATCACAACGTCCGTGAAACACTGGCAGTGACGAATCGGGCCTATATCATCAATGGAGGCAAGATCTTCCGGGCTGGTACTCCGGCCGATCTTTCCGGCGACCCGGAAGTACGGCGGGTGTACTTAGGCCAGGGGTTCCGTCTGAACTGATTGGCTGCTATGGTCGAATAGTACTTTGAATCGCCTATGAACTGGCTAGCGCCCAAACTTAACCTGCGCATCGCCCAAAAGCAGATCCTTACCCCGGGTCTGGTCCAGATGGTCAGCGTGCTGGCGCTGAATCGCCTCGAACTGCGCGAAATGATCAACCAGGAAATCATGGCCAACCCGGTCTTGGAAGAGTTGGGTGATGACGGGGTGGTCAGCGAGAATTACACCGACGAGAACTTCGTCAAGAACGAAACCGAAAAGGTCCCCGAGGGCGCCGGCGCCAACCCTTTTGACGAATTCGATTTTGGTTCCTTCTTTGGCAGATACCTGGACACCGGCACCGGCACCAAGGGCGGCGAACACGAAGACGTTGAACGCCCATCCTTCGAGAAATTTCTCTCTTCCGGCGCCAGCCTTTCCGATCACCTGAAATGGCAAATCAGCGTGGCCATTTGCAGTGAGACCGTCCGCGAAATCGCCGAAGACATCGTCGGCAATCTCGACGAGAACGGCTACCTCGCCGCCACCATCGCCGAAATTGCCTCCGCCAGCAACTACTCGCCCGAGGACATGGAAGAAGCGCTCACCATGGTCCAGGAATTTGACCCGCCGGGCGTCGGCGCGCGCGATCTGGCCGAGTGCTTGCTCCTCCAACTCAAGGTGATCGACCCGCAAAACACTTTGGCTCAGCAGATTGTCGCCGAGCACCTGAAACTGCTGCAGAACAATCAGCTCAAGGAAATTGCCCGCGCTCTGAATCGTCCGGTGGAATTGGTCAAGCGCGCGGTGGACGTCATCAAGCGCCTCGATCCCAAGCCCGGTTTGCGCTACAACAAAACCGAGCCGCGCCTGGTCGAGCCCGATATTCAATTCCGCAAAGTGGATGGCGAGTGGCAAGTGATCATGAACGACGACGATTTGCCGCAGCTCCGCCTGAATCCTACGTACCGCCGCTTGCTGGCCCGCGATGCCGCCGACCGCGAAGTGCGCAATTACGTCAAAGAGCGCTTCAGCGCGGCCATCCAGCTGATGAAAAATATCGAGCAGCGCAAACACACCATCGTTCGCGTCTGCCATTCCATTCTTCGCAGGCAGCAGGATTTTCTCGATTTTGGCGTCGATCACCTCAAGCCCATGATGATCAAGGAAGTGGCGGAAGAGGTGGGCGTGCATCCCTCCACCGTCAGCCGCGCGGTGGCCAATAAGTATTGCCACACTCCTCAGGGTGTTTTCGAGCTGCGCTACTTTTTTTCCGAATCGGTTAACGGACCTTCCGGCAACGAAATGTCCCTGCTTTCGCTCAAACGCCGGGTGAAGAAAATGATCGAAGACGAAGATACCAACCACCCGCTCACCGACGAACAGATCACCCAGAAGCTATCCGACGAAGGCATCCGCGTCACTCGCCGCACGGTGGCCAAATATCGCGAAGACCTTCGCATTCCCAGCACCCATCGTCGCCGGGTGAAGGCCTAATCGGCAGGGTCTGTGAAACGACGAACCCCACCCGGTCGCCCCACCCGCCAATTAGTGATTCTCACCGGCCTGGCCGGTTCCGGAAAAGGCTCCGTGCTTAAGACTTTCGAAGACCTGGGTTTCTACTGCGTCGATAATTTGCCGGTCGGCTTTATTCCCACCTTCGCCGAACTCTACCTGCAAGGCAGCAGCGAAATTGATCGCGCCGCGCTGCTGGTGGACGCTCGCGAAGGGGAAGAGCTGGCCAAGTTTCCGGAGATCTACCGCAAACTGCGCAACGAGCTTTCCGTCTCTTTGGTTTTCATTGAGGCCAGCAACGATGCGCTGATGCGCCGCTTCAGCGAAACGCGCCGCCCCCACCCCATGGGCCGCGATCTCACCGTCCGCCAGGGCATCGAGCAGGAACGCCGCCGCCTGGCGCCCATCCGCCGCATGGCCGATGTGGTGATCGACACCACCAAGTTCAATGTCCACGAGCTGCGCCAGCTCATCACCGGCCAATTCCAGAATCCCGGCCGGCGCCCGCTGCTGGTCTCGGTAGTCAGCTTCGGATATCGCTACGGCATCCCGGCGGACGCCGATTTGGTCTTCGATGTTCGCTTTCTCCCCAATCCCCATTTCGTCGCCAAGCTCCGCCCGTTCAGCGGCAAGGACAAGCGGGTGGTCCGCTACATTCGCTCCTTCCCGCAGACCGGCCAATTTCTTCGCCGTCTCGAGAGCATGCTGGCCTACCTGATCCCGCATTACATCCGGGAAGGGAAGAGCTATCTCACGGTCGCCATCGGCTGCACCGGCGGCCGCCACCGCTCGGTAATGCTAGCCGAAGAAATCAGCCGCGGCCTGCACAAGCGCAAATACGAAGCCAAGACCGTCCACCGCGACATCGATAAGTCCACCACTTGAACGTAGGTCGTTCGGTCTACCGAGGATGGCCTACCCGGGATGCACCCGCAGCACCTGCAGCCGTGGCGCTATCTGTTCGAGCGTATGCGCGGCTTCTCGGTCCAGGCTCAGGTTTCCGGGCGCTGTTCGCGCTGAAATCTTCGCGCGTTGGGCCGGGCGCGCTAAAAGCTCACTTCTGCGGCGCGACGTTCATCTGCGCAAACGTTACATAATGGCCCGCGGGATCGGTCACCCCAATTTCTCGCGATCCATAGAAGGTAGTCCGCACCGGCATCACGACCTCGGCTCCCTGGAGGGTTCCCATCACCTCGTCCAGATTCTCAACTTCTACATATAAAAACGTCGGGCCTTTGCGGACGGCCTGGGCGGTGGCTCGCGGCGCGTCGTTGTCGGCACTGGCGAAGGATTGGTACATCAGCGCGACGCCACCCTTCTGCACGATTGCAAATGCGAGCTTGTCGCCGTCGGGTACTTCGACGGTTTTCTCGAAACCGAATCGCTCGACCCAGAACTTCACGCAAGGCTCAATTTCCGCGGCAAATAATATGGGGGTAATTTTCTTCACGGTCATCATTTTCTTTTCCTCCAGCGCGGGTCGCCCGGAAAGGTGGCGGGAAACCAAGGGCCCGGGCAGCCATCGCGAAAATGGTGGTTCGCAGTGCAGCTTGCGGCTTGACAGCGCAACTAGTATAAATTAGACTAGTGAACCGTAACACGATCATTTCTTTTGCGTCAAGGGGAAAAGCTTATGCCATCCACCCAGCGACGTCTCGAGGAGCTGGTTTCCGTCGGTCCCGCTATGCTTCGTGATTTCGGTCGGCTGGGGATTGACAGCGTGGCCCAGCTCGCCCGCCAAAATCCGCAGAAGCTTTACGAACGCCTGTGCGCAAAGACGGGTCGGCCGGTAGATATCTGTTGCCTTGATGTTTTCAGCGCCGCGGTGGCCCAAGCGCGGCATTCCCGTCTTCCCCGTGAACAGTGCAATTGGTGGTATTGGAGCCGCCAGCGGAAGGCGCGCGATGCCCGTGGATAAGCGCGAACGCGGCGTTTTGACCACCCCAGACTTGGTATTGCTGAGCCTGCTCGCCGAGCGCCCCATGCACGGCTATCAGGCGAATCTCGAGCTCGAACGCCGCGAAGTTCGCGACTGGGCTGCCATCTCCAAGCCGCAGGTCTATTATTCGCTCGGAAAACTGGCGCGCCTCGGCCTGGTCGGTGAGTCACGATCCGACGACGCGGTGGCTGGCCCCGAGCGGCAAGTTTACGCCACCACGCCGCGCGGGCGAGCTGCCCTCGCCGAGGCTCTCGATCGCGAAGATTGGGCGATCCAGCGCGACCGCCCGGCATTCCTAACCTGGATGGCGCTTTGCTGGCAGGCTCGCCCCGGAGTTTTCGCCAACCAGCTCCGCCGCCGCGCCGCGTTTCTGCGTAAGGAGCTGGCGCGCGAGCAGGCCACTCTTAAATCAATTCTTCAGGAAGTGGGGCATGAGTTTCACGAAGCGGTTTGGATGGTCACCCTGACCATCTCGCAATTCCGCACCGAGTTGCTGTGGCTGCGGCGTTTGGAGCAAACCCATCGCCGCCGCGCCCCCGCCCGCCACCCCGTATACTCTGGCGAAGCCAACCGGTAGACCCAAGCAATAGGATTTACTCGGTCATCGAGACACCGTCACGTTTGACAACCAGAGGCACAGCTGGCTAAGCAGAAGACATGCGCACGGCACCCCAACGATAACCAGCCAGAGCAGAAGTCCTGAACTCTTGGTCTTCGCTTGGATTGCCTTTTCTTCGGATATATCCGTTCCTGTCTGTTCAGGTATGCGAGCGAAAGCAGCTGCGATGCGGGAGTCTTTGCCTGGTTTCTTAAGAAAGTAATAGCTGCCCATGGCTACCGCTAATATCCAACCGGCTATCCTATTGTCTCTTTCTTCGGGAAGTACGATGGATCGACTCTTTAGCCTCGGCTGCGCTCACACGATTGTTCTCCTATGGCGGTCCGATCGGTAATGCGCCATTGTCGGTGCTGTCGACGATAGCATCCATAGTACCTAAGTAAGACGCGGATCCTGAGTTTTCCCCGACCTGCAAAGAAGAAGGGCCCGAGTGTTTCTAAACCCGTTCTTTTCCGTTAGCATAGATCGTGAAACGGCCAAGTTGAACGGGGTGTTCTAGCCTCAGTCGTTGCCGGTGGGTGCCTCACTCTTCGGGGTTAGGTGTGGGGGTTTGGACTCACGGTTCGACGCCTTTATCTTTTCGCGGGTTTGGCGGAAGGATGGGGCGGTTAGACCTTCGCAGCGCAACCGCTCGTAGGTCGGTTCTTCAGGACGGAGTTCTTTGGAATCCAACAAGATCACAGAAATCAGGCGGCTGCTCGGTTACATGGCGCAGTACCGCCTGAGATTCATTGCTGGCGCGGTCCTGCTGGCGCTGCTAGGCCTTTCGGAAGGCTTGGTGGCCCTGATGTTCGTCCCCGCGATGAACGTGGTCCTCAACCCTGCCAGCACCAATCAAAAACTAGCCCTGGTCACCCTCCCCCACGGCCGCACCATCTATCTCAACGCCTTCTTCCCGCCCAGCATCCATCACGTTTGGACGGTATTTACCATTTCCCTGATCGTCCTGTTTACCTTCAAGGCGCTGGCCGAATTTATGGGCACCACCTTGATCCAGTACGTCGGCCATTCTGCGGTAATGGACTTGCGCAATCAGGTGTACAGCCGGCTCATCCAGCAGCCCATGGGTTTTTTCCAGAATAATCCGGTGGGCCGGGTGATGTCCGCGGTGATTAACGATATCGAGCAGATGCGCAGCGCGTTTTCCGAATATTTGGCCGATTTCTTTCGCCAGGTATTTACGTTCGTGGCCCTGGTCTCGGTCCTGGTTTATTTGAACTGGAAGCTGGCGATCGGCTCGGTGTTTTTTATTCCCTTGGTCATCTACCCGATCGGAAAACTCGGCAAGAAAATTCGTCGCTCCACCGAACGGAGCCGCGCCCGCCTCGCCGACCTCAGCCAGATCTTGCAGGAAACCATCAGTGGAAACCGGGTGGTGAAAGCCTTCGGCATGGAAGGCTTCGAAATCAAGAAATTTGGCGAGGCCGCGCGCAATCTTCGCCGCGAAAATATGCGCTGGGTGCGGGCCTACGCGGCCACCTCACCGCTGATGGACATCCTCTCCGCGTTGGTTTTCTCGTCTGCTCCTTCTATATGCCCGCGATTCCATCAAGCACGGCATCATGGACCTCGGAGAGTTCGTGGCCTTTATGTACGCGCTACTGCGCGCCTACGAGCCGGTCAAGCGCCTCGGCGGAATCTATCAACTATTCCAGCAGGCCCTGGGCACCGCCACCCAGGTGTTCGCATTTCTGGCGCTCAACGAAGAAATCAGTGAAGCGCCGGGCGCCGCGGTTCTTTCCAAATTTTCCCGCGAGGTTGAGCTCGACGACGTCAGCTTCGCCTACGATACCGGCTCACCGATCCTGCGCGGGGTCAGCGTCAACGTTCCGGCCGGTGCGGTGGTCGCCATCGTCGGTTCCAGCGGCGCCGGCAAGACCACCCTGGTCAATCTTCTCCCGCGATTCCACTCCGCCGTTGCCGGCAGCGTGCGCATCGACGGCCAGGACGTCCGCGACGTCACCCTGCGCTCGCTCCGCGAACAAATGGCCATCGTCACCCAGGAAACCATCCTCTTCAATGACACGGTCTGGAACAATCTCTGCTACGGTCGCCCCGACTTGCCCGAAGCGCGCGTGGTCGCCGCTTCCAAGGCCGCGCTGGCCCACGACTTCATCACCCAGCTTCCCAAGGGCTATCAGACGCAAATCGGCGACCGCGGCCAGCGCCTCTCCGGCGGCCAGCGCCAGCGCCTGGCCATCGCTCGCGCATTGCTCAAAGATGCACCGATTTTGATTCTCGACGAAGCCACCTCCGAGCTCGACTCCGAATCCGAAATGCTGGTGCAAAAGGCCCTGAACAACCTCATGGAAGGCCGAACCGTCTTCGTCATCGCTCACCGCCTCTCCACTATTCGCCGCGCCGATTTGATTCTGGTCCTGGAAGACGGCACAATTCGGGAGCGGGGTACGCACACCGAACTTCTGTCCCGCGGTGGAATCTATTCTCGACTTTACGCCATGCAATTTCATGATGATGATCCTGCCCCGCGTCCCGCGGCGGGCCCGGGGGTAGTATGAAAGCCGCCACGGCCGCCGCCGCCCACGTGCTGCGCTCGATGACCGGCTTCGCGCAGGCTCGCGTGGAGACGCCCGTCTGGAATTTGCGTTTGACGCTGCGCACCGTCAACCACCGTTTTCTCGATCTTCATCTTCACTTGCCCGACGGCTTCGAAGCCCTCGAGCCGGACATTCGCCGCATGGTCCGCGAGCGCGTTCGCCGCGGCCATGTGGACGTTAAGCTCTACTGCGAGCCCGCCGGCCCGGCTGCCGTGGGCATCCATCGCAACGTGGCCGCCGAATATTTGAAAGCCGCCGAATCCTTGCGCCAGCAATTCAAGATGCAGGCCGAACCAGATATCGCCGCGATTCTGCGATTGCCCGGGGTAATCGCCGCGCCGGTGGCGTCGGTCGAAGAGGGTTTTGAAGCGGTCACCGCGCTGGTCACCCAGTGTTTGCAGGAAGCCCTGCGTCACCTCAACGAGATGCGCGAATCCGAAGGCCGCCACCTGGCCGAAGATCTCTCCCAGGGCCTGGTGAGAATTACCGCGCTTACCGAAGAGATCGAACCGCTCGCCGCTCTGGCGCGTCCTGCGCACGCCCGGCGTCTCGAGTTGCGCATGCGCGAGTTGCTGGGCGATGCGATCATCGATCCCGCCCGCCTCGCTCAGGAAGCCGCCATCCAAGCCGAGCGCGGAGACACCGCCGAGGAGTTGGCGCGGCTGCGCAGCCATGTCAAACAATTTGGTTCGCTGTTGCTGGGCCACGGCGAGACCGGCAAAAAGTTGGACTTCCTGCTCCAGGAAATGCAGCGGGAGGCCAATACACTGCTCTCCAAGACTCCTAGCAACGACGAAGGTGGCATCGAGATCACCCGCCTGGCTCTCGAAGTGAAATCGGAAATTGAAAAATTGCGTGAACAGGTGCAAAACATCGAATGACCCCGCCCGGCAAAGATCGTCCCATGGTGCTGATCGTTTCCGGTCCGTCCGGCTCGGGAAAATCGACGCTGGTGCAAAAGCTGCTGGAGCTGCCGGACACCATGCTATCGGTTTCGTGTACAACCCGCCCGCCGCGTAAGACGGAAAGCAGCGGCAAGTGGTACAATTTCGTCACTGAACCGGACTTCGAGAAGATGATCGAGCGCGGCGAGTTCCTGGAATATGCCCAAGTCTTCGGCAAGCACTGGTACGGCACGCCGAAGAGCTGCGATCGAAGAAGCGAGCTCGACCGGAAAAGATTTGGTCCTGGAGATTGACGTCCAGGGCGCCGCGCAGGTAAAGATGAAGCTGCCGGGCGCCGCCGCGATTCTTATTTTGCCGCCGTCCCGCGAAGATCTTGAAAAACGCATCCGGGCCCGCGGTCAGGATTCGAACGAAGAAATCGAGCGCCGCCTGCAACGCGCCCGCCAGGAGCTCGAGCAGTACCAGGGTTACGACTACATCGTCGTCAACGACGACTTAGACCGGGCCGGACGCGACGTTCAAGCCATCGCCATCGGCGCACGATGCCAGGTGAATCGGAATCACGCACGGGTGCAGGAGATTTTGAAATCTTTCGGAGGTTGAAGCGAAGATGACTGTCCTCAGAGAAACGCCGGAGAGTCAATTTGCTTACGTCGTGGTTGTGGCGCGTCGCGCCAGGCAATTGATGATTGGCGGACGTCCGCTGGTCGATAATCCCCGCGCGCGCAAGAATACGCGCATCGCGGAAGAAGAACTGCAGCAGGGGTTGCTCGAATACGAACTGCCGCATAGCTTCGATTCGCTCGAAGAAAAAGAAGCGAAGAAAAAGAAGAGCTGAGCGAGCCGGCTCTCGCTCCACGCGGGTCGAGGGCTCGCATACCGCCATGAGAGTCGCGCTGGGAGTCACCGGGGGAGTCGCCGCTTACAAGGCTGCTGAGTTGGTGCGGCGCCTGCAACAGGAAAAATTGGATGTGCAGGTGGTGATGACTCGCGCCGCCTGCGAATTCATCACCCCGCTTACCTTCGCCGCGCTTACCGGACAAAAAGTGATTACCAGCATGTTCGGCGCGGAAGCCGCAGCGTCTGCTCCCAACGTCGAAAGCGCCATCGAACACATCGCCGTCGCCCAGCGCATTGATCTTCTGCTCATCGCTCCGGCCACCGGCGATATTCTCGCCAAGATCGCGCACGGCATCGCCGACGATTTTCTCACTACCCTGTATCTCGCCACCAAAGCGCCGGTGGTGGTCGCTCCCGCCATGAACGTGAATATGTGGGAGCATCCCGCCACCCAGCAGAACGTCGCCACTCTGCGCGCTCGCGGCGTACGCCTGGTCGATCCTTCCGAAGGTTATCTCGCCTGCGGGATGACCGGCGCGGGCCGCCTGGCGCCTGTTGAAGCCATCATCGCCGCGGCCTGCGAAGTCCTCGGCTTGAAACACGATTTCGCCAACCAGACCGTGCTGGTCACCGCCGGTCCCACCCAGGAAAGCATCGATCCGGCGCGCTACATTTCCAATCGCTCTTCCGGAAAGATGGGCTACGCGATTGCCGAAGCCGCACAACGCCGCGGCGCGCACGTGGTGCTAGTGAGCGGACCCACCGATCTGCCCGCGCCGGAGGGAGTGGACTGGGTGCCGGTGAAAACCGCCGCCGAAATGCGCGCCGCGGTGCTCGCGCACGCTCGCTCCGCGAATATCGTGATCAAGGCCGCGGCCGTTTCCGATTATCGCGTGGCGTCGCCCGCCAGCACCAAGATGAAACGGGAATCGGGACACCGGGTCACTCTCGAACTCGAGCCCACCGCCGATATTCTGGCGGAACTGGGTGCTCCGACCTCCGCGGAACGGGCCGCGCAGATCCTCATCGGATTTGCAGCAGAGACCGATCGGGTCGCCGAACATGCCCGCGAAAAATTGGCGCGCAAAGGCGCGGACATCATCGTCGCCAACGATATTACCCAGAAAGATGCGGGATTCGATACCGACACCAACATCGTCACCCTTTTCTTTAGCGATGGCCGTGAAGTGCCGCTCCCCAAAATGCGCAAGTTCGACGTAGCCAATCAAATTCTCGATCGCGCCATCGAGCTTTGGCAGGCCAAGCGTTGATTTCCCCCGAGGCTGTCCGATGAACTCGCCCCTCCGCCCTGCGCCGATCGCTCCGAAATCAATCGAGCGTCTGGAAGCCTGGCTGCGCTACTCGAAAACGATAGGCATCAACTTGTTCTACTTGAATCGCGCACACTCGGCCGCGCCGGCAGCGGTGCGAATCGCGGAAATACCGGGTTTCTCACAGGCGCCACGAATATCCGCAGCGTCAGAAGTGCCAGCCGCGTCCGCAGCCCCAGAAGTGCCGCAAGCCCCGATCATCCAGAGGAACCCTGCAACCGCAACTTCCCCCGCCGCCGCGCCCATTTTCAAAGATGCCAGGAAGGCCGCGCCCCCGATGGTGACTAGCTTCACACCGCTGCCCATCGTTGCCGCTCCATCATTTTTCGATTCCAAGGTGGAAGGCGACACCCTCGAAGCCATCCGCGCCGACATCGGCGATTGCACTCGCTGCCGCCTGCACCTCACCCGCACCAAGATCGTCTTCGGCACGGGTAATCCCCAAGCCCAATTGATGTTCGTCGGCGAAGGCCCCGGCCGCGACGAAGATTTGTCCGGCGAGCCGTTCGTCGGCCGCGCTGGCAAACTCCTCACCCAAATGATCGAAGCCATGGGGCTGCGCCGCCCCGACGTCTACATCGCCAACGTCGTCAAATGCCGTCCGCCCGAAAATCGCCAGCCCGAAAAAGATGAGACCGCCACTTGTTCGCCGTTCCTGATTCGCCAGATCGATGCCATCGCGCCGAAAGTGATCGTTTGTCTGGGCAGCACCGCCGCCCAATTTGTCCTCGCTACTCCTCAATCCATTTCGCGTTTTCGCGGCGAATGGTTCGATTACCGCGGCTCGCGCGTTCTCGCCACCTATCATCCTGCGTATCTTCTGCGCAATCCCAACGCCAAGGGCGATGTCTGGAAGGACCTGCAGAAAGTGATGGCCGTGCTTGGCCTCAAGCCCAAACAGCAATCCGCTGTGGCTCGTTAGCCACATGCCCTCCCGGTTAGAATCCAGCGTTGGTGGTAGAGCCAACCTGGCTGTGTGCTTGAGAAAAGGATAGCGCGCCGCCGTGGGTCCCTCTCTCGGGTTTGCGGCAGCCGTTCTGTGGGGGGTAGCCGACTTTGTCGCGCGCGCCATCGCCCGCCGCATCGGCGCGATTCGCACCACTCTTTATCTCCAAATGGTGGGCTTCCTGCTCCTGTGCATCCTTTTCGAAGTGCAGGGCGGCTTTCAGGGTTTATTGGCGGCGGCGGGTGGTGGCTGGCAACCCTGGGCCTGGGGCGCGCTCGCCGGCGTGCTCAACGCGTTTGCTGCGGTATGCTTCTATTCTTCGCTGACCCAGGGCAAGCTCTCCATCGTCACCCCCATTGCCGCCAGTTATCCCGCGTTAACTCTGGTTCTCTCGATGCTCAGCGGCGAAGCGGTTCGCTGGGAAAATATTCTCGGGATCGTCATCTCGCTCGCGGGGGTGGTTCTTGCGGCCACGATCTTCGATTCCGCGGACGAGGTCCTCAATCCGCCTGCCAGCTCCGACGCCAGCGCCCACGCCCACCGCACTCATGTCACCTCCGGCGTCGGTTGGGCGTCTGGCGCCGCATGCGGATTCGGGGTGATGTTCTGGCTCATCGGCTATCACGTCATGCCGGTATTGGGCGGCCTCGCTTCGGTTTGGATCATTCGCCTCTCCACCATGGTCTCTCTTACCGTGGTCGCCATACCCACTCGCCAATCCATCTCCTTTCCCCGCGGAAGCGTCTGGTGGCTGATCCCGATAATGGCCGCGTGCGATACCGCTGCGTTCCTGTGCAATAATTTTGGGCTCGCTCATGGCCCGGTCTCTGTGGTCACCATGCTGGCTTCGCTTTTCAGCGCCGTCACCGTCCTGCTCGCCGCCATTTTTCTCCGCGAACGCCTGCAACGTACCCAATGGCTAGGCATCGCGCTGATCTTCGCGGGAATTATTCTGATGAATATCTGAAGAACTGCGCTCTCGGTGTTGGTGGTGGGTGACCCACACGTCGAATCCGCGTGGGGGGTCTTGACTTATGGATTTGACTTACGGTTCTACGCTCTTAGCGGGCGCCGTTGCCCGCCCGCGTGCTGCGCCGATAGAGTAAAATCCCTTAACCATGCCTTTGTACTGCGATGTCGCGCTTCCCGTCCCGCTGCGTCTGGCGTTTACCTACGCCGTCCCCGAAAGTCTGGCCGACGAGGAACTCATCGGTCGGCGCATCGTGGTCCCATTTCGCAATCGCGCCATGGTCGGCGTTGGCGTCGCGGTCAGCGACCAAAAACCCGACAACACCCGCCTCAAAGAAATTGTCGAGTTGCTCGATCCCGTTCCGGCGCTGGCCCCGCCGCTTCTCGAACTCGGCAAATGGATCAGCCGCTACTACCTGGCCCCGCTCGGCGAAACTCTCCGCACCATGCTCCCACCGGAAATCGAAATTCGCTACGACCGCGAATTTTCGATCACCCTCGAAGGCGGGGATTATCTCCTCCAGCTCGCCCAGCCTCGGCTCGGTGATGCCAACCAAATCGCCGAATGGGAAGTGCTCAGCCTGCTGAACGCGTCGCCCGTCCCGATTCCGTTTGCGCGCTTGCGCAAGATTCCGCTCGGTCCAGCCGCCGCGGAAAAACTCCGCCGCCGCGGTTTTCTCGCCGCGCGAGGCGTCAGCGTGCACCGCAAGATTCGCACCAAGAAAATTGTCGCCTGGAATCCCGTCGCGGAAGCCGCACCGGCAAGCCCTGCGGACGAACGAGTCCGCGACATCCTCGCCGCCACCCGCGGCCCCATGCCTCTCGCTTTCTTGCTGCAAGAGGCAAAAGTCTCCAAAACCGTCGTACAGCGCCTCGAAGAAAAAGGCATGCTCCTGAGCTGGGAAGAAGCAGTCACCACGGAAGAAGATCGCTGGGACACCGACTTCATCCCGCCCTCCAACATTCTGAATCCCGAACAGCGCAACGCCCGCGATGAAATCCAAAAATGGCTGGCCACCCGTGAATTCGTAGCTGGCTTATTGCACGGCGTTACCGGCAGCGGCAAGACCGAAGTCTATCTCGGCGTGGTGGAAGCGGCGATCGCGCAAGGCCGCTCCGCGCTGATTCTGGTTCCGGAAATCGCCCTCACTCTGTGGTTGAGCCGCTTGGTGCGCGCGCGTTTCGGCGCCGGGGTGGCCGTCCTGCACAGCGGGCTGCCGGAAAACGAGCGCGCCAGAGAGTGGTGGCGCGTTCGCCATGGCGACGCCCGGATTGTGGTCGGCACCCGCTCCGCGGTTTTCGCGCCGGTCGAAAATCTGGGCTTGGTAATTGTCGACGAAGAGCAGGAAGCCAGCTACAAGCAGGAAGAAATCCCGCGCTATCACGGCCGTGACACCGCGGTAATGCGCGCTCGCCTCGAAGGCGCGGTGGCTCTGCTCGGCTCGGCCACGCCGTCGATGGAAACCTACCAGAACGCCCGCTCCGGCAAGTATCGTCTGCTGGAGCTGCAGATGCGCGTCGAGAACCGCCCCCTCGCTGCGGTCCAGATCGTTGACCTGCGTTCCGAATTCAGGCGCACCCATCATGCCGCGCCGCTCTCCGATACCCTGCGCACCGCCATCGCCGAACGCCTCGATTCCGGAACCCAGGCCATGGTGCTGATCAATCGTCGCGGCTATTCGTGGTCGCAGCTGTGCCGCAGTTGCGGAGCCACCGCGCATTGCCAGAACTGCAGCATCGCGCTCACGTATCACAAGCGCCGCAACCGTCTGATCTGCCACTACTGCGGATATTCCATCGCACCGCCCAAGCAATGCCCGAAGTGCCGCGGCGACTATTTGTATTTCGTTGGCGACGGCGCCGAGCGCATCGAAGAATATCTCAACGAACAATTCCCTCACGCCCGCGTGGCGCGTCTCGACCGCGATTCGGTCCGCACCAAACGCGAGTTTCAAAAGGTGCTGGGCGCGTTTGCCAGCGGCGAAGTCGATATTCTCGTCGGCACCCAAATGGTCGCGAAAGGCCACGACTTCGAACGGGTCACCCTGGTTGGCGTGGTTTCATCGGACCTCGCACTGGCCCGCCCCGATTTTCGCGCCGCCGAACGTGCCTTCCAACTTTTCACTCAGGTAGCTGGGCGCGCCGGACGCGGCCGCCTCCCCGGCCAGGTGCTCATCGAAAGCTATTACCCCGAGCACTACGCCATTCAACTCGCGATCAAGCAGGACTACTTTTCCTTTTTCGAAAAAGAAGTCCATTTCCGTCGCCTAATGCACTATCCGCCCTTCACCTACCTGGCCAACATCCTGGTCCGCGACAAGAAAATTGAAAACGCGATTCGCTGGTCGCGCGCCATCGCCTCTTACTTCGCTCCCTTCGAGTCCCAAGGAATCAAAGTCCTAGGTCCAGCCGCCGCCCCGCTAGCGCGCCTGCGTGAAGAGTATCGCTTCCAGTTCCTGCTGAAAACCCAGCGCCGCGCAGTCCTAACCGAAGCCCTCTCGGGCTGCCTGGATTTCTGCGCCGAAAAAGAATTACCCGCCACCGCCGTAATCGTCGACGTAGATCCAATGACCCTAAGCTAGCTCTCTTTTTGAATATCAAGCAAATCGACCGACGATGGGGTGCGGAGCGAAGCGAGGTGGCTCGCAGCGCCGACGCTCCGATCTTTGCGCCGCAGCGCAGAGCGTTCCCGGCACAACCATCGTGCGCCTCGCCGTCGAATCAAAATCCGACCCGATCCATCTTTCCAGTTCAAATCAGAAAAAATCCAAACGTCTCGTATTGATACGACCCACCGCGGCGGCGGGTGGCTCCGACAATCGGGTCGGACAAAAACTCTCAACATAAAATCGCGACTGAATCATGATTCGCACGCTCGGTCCACGTCCGCGGAAAAATTCAACGCGTCTCGTATTGATACGGAATTGCACCACGACAGGCGGAAAGCCTAAGGAGCCGGAGATGATCCGGCTCCTTAGTTCATTGAGGTATGAGTGTTATAAAGTTTCCAGCGATGAATTACTTCCTGCTAATGCATTCCGCGTGCCAAATCGTTTCGACAGCAACCTCTGTGAAATCTTCAGAACGATGGTTGCAGTACGATCTAGTAATGGATCGCCGAAAGCACACGACGTCGGTAGAATTTTCTACCAGGAAAAAATGTTCGTGTCACCTTGAGACGCAAATCGTCAAGCCCAGCAACACAAAAGTGAGGCCGCAGAATTCCAGCCAGTCGCAAAACGAGAATTTACTTCGAGGAACGCTTCAGGGATTGGTGGTCGGCCATAGCGTGAAGCTCAGCAGAAAAATCACCAGCGCCGCGATCGCCCATAGCCGCCGCTTCGCGTCCAGACTTTCATAAGGATCGTACAGCGTGGGGTGGCGGAACCGCAGTGACAGCACACACAGCAGGAAGCCCCAGAAGATCCATCCGCGCCAGTACACCATTCCCATCGCAACCAGCGTCAGCGCCGCGGCTAGCGAAATTCGCCGGTGATACCGGTCGGTCAGGCTGTAAATAATATGTCCGCCGTCCAATTGCCATGCAGGCAACAGATTCAACGCGGTAGCGAATAACCCCACCCAGGCCGCCTGCCCGACGGGGTGCAACAGGAAGTTTTCGGGTGTGGCATGTGGATGGAACAGCGCGATCAGGAACTGCAGCAGTGGAGGGCTGCCGAAAACGACGAGGGCATTCGCCTGCGCGTCCGGAATCACTTTCGAATGGTAGACCGCGATAGCCATCGCTGGCACCGCCACCAGAAACCCGGCCACCGGTCCGGCGATCCCCACATCAAACAGCGCCCTCCGCGTGGGTATCGGCGAACGAATGCGAATGAACGCGCCAAACGTCCCGAAAAGAGACGGAGCGGGCAGAAAGTACGGGTAGCTGACGTCGATCCGGTATAACTTGCACGCGAAGTAGTGGCCCAGCTCGTGCGCCATCAGGATCGTCAGTAACGTAAAAGAAAACGGAATTCCGGTCAGCAGCAGTAGGGGATGCAGCAGCGGGTGGACCATCACCGAGAACAGCTCTCCGTCGGAGAACGGCGCTACGTTGTTGGCATACGATCGTGCGAACTCCGATCCCACCGCCAGTGTCGAGAATACCGTCAACACGAACAGCGTCAGCGGCACCGCAATCGGCTTTTGCCCTCGCCTCCGCACCGCCCGAGGCAGATCCACATAAGGCACGGAATCCGCGTCCAAAACCTCGATTCCGGGCCCAACGGTGCGGTAGCCGTCGCTCATAACGGCGCAACGCTCCAACCATGTTTCCCAGCGGGATTTTTACTCACCGTGCACCTTCGGCCCGAGCGGCCGTTCATTCGGGAAAGGCTTCCACAGCGCCGGTACGCCGTTTCGAGAACCGCGGGGATAAGCTGCCTTGCCGGAACCGTCGATCTTCCACTATAGCGCTTGCAACTCTTTGCCCGGCTTAAACCGCACCGCTTTGCCCGGCGGGATGCTAACCTGTTGGCCGGTGCGTGGGTTACGGCCAATTCCGGTTTTGCGGGGCTTCACGTTGAAGACGCCAAACCGGCGAAGCTCAATGCGCTGGCCGCGGCCGAGCGCATTCTTCATCGCCTCAAATACCGTCTCCACCGCCTGCTCGGCCCGAGTCCGGGTGATGTTCGTTTTGGCTACCACCGCGTTGACGATGTCGAGTTTGATCAATTCCGCCTCCCGCTCACTACACAACTCTATGCTAGACAGTGGGTTGCGGGTTGTCAAGCGTACCACGCTGTAATAAGATGCGCAGTTCCTAAACTGCCTTTCCACCTTCCCCCGAGGAGCTTTGCGATGACTGTGAAGTCGGACCGCTGGATTCGGCGCATGGCGCTGGAACATAAAATGATCGAGCCTTTCGCCGACCGCCAAGTGCGTGACGGTGTCATCAGTTACGGCGTGTCATCCTACGGCTATGACCTGCGCGTCGCCGACGAATTCCGCATCTTTACCAACGTAAATTCCTCCATCGTCGATCCCAAGAACTTCGACGCCAAGTCCTTCGTCGAATTCCAGGGCCCAGTATGCATAGTTCCTCCGAATTCCTTTGCGCTGGGGCGCTCGGTCGAATACTTCCGTATTCCCCGCACCACCGTCACCATTTGCCTGGGCAAATCTACCTACGCGCGCTGCGGCATCATTGTTAACGTTACCCCCTTCGAACCCGAATGGGAGGGTTTCGTCACCCTCGAGATCAGCAATACCACCCCGCTGCCCGCGAAGATCTACGCCAACGAAGGTCTAGCGCAGGTCCTCTTTTTCGAATCCGACGAAGTCTGCGAGATTTCCTACAAGGACAAAAAGGGGAAATACCAATCGCAGCAGGGAATTGTCCTGCCCCGCATGTAACGAGGATTTTTCGTTACCGGCACCGCCGTCTGTGCCCGCGTCCTGGCAAAAGAGGGTTCGTCTTTGACCTTGGTGTCGAAATTGAGGTTGGTGGCGCACTCTTCGCCCTTAAGGGTGGGGATTTCGCTCCACGGTTCTGCGAATTTTTCCTTCTAGGTGCCCCACTTTTCCCGGCCGGCACGTCGCGGCGGTTCTTTCCTTGATCTATGCCGGGTGCGTGCGCGAAGAGCTATTCGGTAAACAGTTTCGAAGGCTCCCCCCAGCGCCCCTCAAAGACAAACGAACGCGATGCCTTCCGCTTGCTAGGGCTCACCTCACTCTCGCGCCGTTTCTCAGGCAGCATGTCAGGATCGCCGACATACCCCACCGCAATTCCGGTGACCGGGTCCCATCCCGGAGGGATCCCGTACACCTCTCGCGCCTTATCGACATGGATCCCCGCCATCTGATGGATCTCCAGTCCTTCCGCCACCGCCTCCAGCGCCATCTGTGCCACCGCCTGCCCCACATCGTAGTAGGCGGTGCGATTCACCCCTCCAGACTTCTCGAAGTTCAGCCGCGCCACCGAGATCATCAGTACCGGCGCGTTCTTGGCCCAACCAATGTTGCCTTCCACCAGGCAATTCAACACCCGCTCGAATTCCTGCGGTTCATCCTGAGTGGCCACAATGAAATTCCACGGCTGCTCGTTGGCGCAGGAGGCCGCCCACCGCGCCGCTTCGAGCAGACTGCGCAGCGTAGCCGGCTCCACCCGCCGGTCAGAAAACGCCCGCGGACTCCAGCGATGCTTAAAAAGGTTATGGATCGGATATGCAGTCTCAGCAACTTTTTCCATGGCGGTTTTCTCTCTGCTTCGTTCGGTTTTGACTCGAGCAGTCGACGGTGCGTGCCCCACGCCTCGAATTTACGTGGGGGGTTCTTGACTTACCGTTTACGGTTCGACGCGTCGGTCTTTTCCGGCACTCTTCCCGCTCGGCCGTAGCGCCGCCCGTGCGCGAAGGCAGAAGGGAAGAGTGGGCTTCAGACCGACCGCGATCAAAGCGGCAGGGCCATCCCGGTACCGACAGCCTTACCCCTCACGCCGCGTTCCTTTTCGCGTCGACCGACAACCTTCCCGCGCCGTTCGCCGCAACGCCCAGCAATCCGCCCATGATCGCCATGTTCTTCAGAAAATGCGCCATCTGGTCCTGTTGTTCCATCCCTGGCGCCACCGCCCAGAAGTTATGGAACAAAAGCGTCGCCGGGATCAGGAACAGGAATAGTATCCACGCCGCGGCTCGTGCCTGAAACCCTACCAGCAGCGACAAACCTACGCCGAGCTCGATCAAAATCGTCACCGCGAGCGCCACCGATGCCATCGGGAATCCCTTGGAATGCAAAACTCCGGCCATCATTCCAAACCCCATGATTTTCATGAATCCGCTCAACACGAATATCAGACTGATTAGAACGCGCCCGACCAGACTTGTGATTCCGTTATTCATTGCGATCTCCTTGTCGTTTTATATTCGTTCTATGCAAACGCCTTACTTCGAGCCCCGGGCCGTGAACACTCTTACTTCAAGTCAAACAACAAAACTTCCGATGCCCCATTGGTGTGGCACACCAATTTCTTCTCATCGCTCACCGCCGCTCCATCTCCCGCCTTCAGCTTCACTCCATTCACCTCCACCGCCCCTCGCGCCACTTGCAGCCAGGCTTTCCGTCCGGGCTTCAACGCGTAGGTCGCCTCGTCGCCCGCCTTCAGCCGTGCCGCAAAAAGTTCAGCATCCTGATGCAGGCTGATCACCCCTTGCTTGCCGGCCAGCGGATGGAATCCGCCCGCCAGCTCCTCTGGTGAAAAAGTATGCTGTTCGTATTTCGGTTTCAGCCCCTTCTGGTCTGGCTCGATCCAGATTTGCAGCAGATGCACCGGCTTCGTCGCGGAAGGATTGAACTCGCTGTGCAGAATCCCCGATCCTGCGCTCATGTACTGCAAATCGCCCGGACGAACCACCGCCCCGGTGCCCATACTGTCGCGATGCTCCAGCGATCCCTCCAGTACATAGGTCAATATTTCCATGTCGCGATGCGGATGCATCCCAAATCCTTTTCCCGGCGCGACCACGTCCTCGTTAATCACCCGCAACGGCCCAAACCCCATATGTTCGGGGTCATAATATCGATCGAACGAAAACGAAAACTTAGTGTCCAGCCAATCCATCTTGTTCTTACCGCGTTCCTCACTAGGTCGTACTTGAATCATCTCACCCTCCTATGCGCTACTTCCCACACATCTCCACCGCTCCACCTCGCCCCGGTTGAAGCGGTGTTGCGGCACAGCGAACCTGGCGGTGCGCTTCACGAACTCCCCAGCGACTTGCCCAGCTTCCGGCAAAGCCCGCGCAGCGTTTCCTGTTCCCGCGAAGTGAGCCCGCTGAATACGCCACTCAGAAACTCCACGTGCGCCGGGAAAACCTTTTCAATCCGCGCCCGCCCTTTCGGCGTCAGACTCACCAGTACTTTGCGCCGATCGTCGGGTTGCCGCTCCCGCCGCACCCAGCCTTTCTTTTCCAGGTTGTCGATCACCAGGGTCAGGTTCCCGCCGCTACGCAGGAGCTTTTCCCCCAGTGCCCGCTGGCAAAGTGGCCCTAGGTGAAAGAGCGCTTCCAGCGTGCCGAACTGACCGTGGGTGAGCCCTTCCGATTCCAGCAGCACCGTCGCCCGCGCCGCCAGCGAATCGCTAGCCCGCATCAGGTTGATGAAGGCGTTCAGCGCCCGCACCTCGTTTTCCGTGCCTTTGTAGTGGGTCGGCATAATAGTTCAATATCAAACGGTTTGATATTAAAGCATTCGGTGGCGCTTGTCAAGCCCTACCCCATCGCCGCGGGACCGCCAGACCTTGCCCGCGGTTCAACGCTTCGGGGGCGCCCTACTCTTCCTTGTTTCTGGGTTTCTGGGAAAACTGGGTGTTCTGATTTTGCTGGGGCTGTTTAGGGTTTGGCGCGCGGCCGCATTTGTATTTCGCTGATAAAACTCTGCGGCCCCTGCGTGAGGATCATTTCCACCGCGTGCGCTACGTCTTCCGCTTGCAGCAATTTCGATGGCGCTCTTCCGCTATGGTTAGAGAACTCCGTCGCCACCGAACCAGGGCACACCGCTGCCACGCGAATACCGTGCCCGCGCAGGTCTTCCGCCATGCAGCCGGTCAGGCCCATCAACCCCCATTTCGAAGCGCAATACACGCTGCCGTTCGGAAAAGTATTCTTCCCAGCGAGCGAACTTATGTTGATGATGCTCCCACTGCCGCGCGCGATCATTTCTGGCACCACCGCCTTACTCAGCAGGAACACTGCCTTCAAATTGGTATCCACTATCGTGTCCCAATCGGATTCGCTGAACTCGTGCACCGGCTTGAACCGTCCCAGCCCCGCGTTATTCACCAGCACTTCGATTTCGCCCATCCCGCGATGCACCTCTTCCACCAACCTCAGAATTTCGTTCGGCCGCATCATATCCGCGACGAACGGCACCGCCTCAAATCCCGCGCTCTGCAATTCGCCGACAGCGGCCTGCAGCGCTTCCCGATTGCGCCCGGAGATCGCCAGCCGTGCTCCTAGCTTGCCTAGCCGACCGGCGATAGCCAGTCCAATGCCTCGGTTTCCGCCGGTTATCAGCGCAACCTTTCCAGACAATGGTTTTTCGAGTACCATGAATTCTCCTTGGCTGCGCAACCCCTCTATCGAGTTTCGCCGTCTAAGTGTTGAGCATCTTACCACTGGGTTGGCCACTGTCCCCGGGCGCCCAGGCGCTACACGCCTTATCCGGTCGCACCGTTTGAAAAGAAAGGGCCTTGCACCTTGGGAGATGCTTTCCTATAATCCGTCTGCGTTTACGTTTACGCGGCATCTCCAGGGATTCCGGCCCTTTTATCTATTTCGATCGGTGACGATTCCGGATCTGATTTAGGGAGGCAGGACAAGCACATGAAGCGAGCGTATATTTTTACGATGGGAGCGGTGCTGACGATGGTCCTGCAGTTGAGCCTGCCAGGCCAGCCCGCCTACGCCCAGGATCAGTCGACCGACCAATCCAAGCCGGCCTACACTCTGGCCGAGTACAACGCGTTTCAGGCGGCGCGGCAGGAAGCAAATCCCGTCAACCGCCTCAAGCTGTTGGACGATTTCGTCGCGAAATTTCCGAGTTCGACGTTGATGCCCTACGTCCTTCAGGTGTACGTCGACACCTACAGCCAGCAGAAAGACTACCCCAAGACCATTCAGGCCGCTGACAAGCTGGTGGCCTTAGGCGATAAGGTTGCCGCCCAGGGACGCTTGCAAGCTCTGGTCGCGCGCTGCACCGCTTTCGATGGGGTCTTCAATCCAAAGGCTGCGGACGCCCAGGATCAGTTGACCAAAGAACGCGACGCCGCCCTGCAGGGACTCAAACTGCTGGATACCCTTCCGAAGCCGGATGCCACTACCTTGAAGGATTTCAACGATTCCAAAAAACCGGCCCAGGACTTTTTTGACAACGCCCTCGGTTTCGCCTTGATGCAACTCAAGGATTTCAATGGCGCCGCGACTGCATACAACAACGCCACCGCCGCCAGTCCTAAAGATGCCGTAGCCTTCTATCGCTTGGGTGTTTCCGACTTGCAGGAAAAGCCCCCGCTCAGCATGGATGGATTTTGGGCGCTCGCCGAAGCCATCGATTTGAAGGCTCCCGGGGAAGCTCAGGTTCGCACCTATCTGCGCGGCCAAATTCAGGGCTACCAGGGCACCGGCTGCGACGATCTGCTCGACGCTCAGGTGAACGAATTGTTGACCCTGGCGCAGAGTGGCGGCCCGCGGCCTACCACCTACAACATCCCCAGCACCGCCGATCTCGACAAAGTCCGCCAGACCTCAACCATCATTACCGTCCTGGCCGATCTGAAAGCTGGCGGCGACAAAGCCAAGATTTCCTGGCTCGCCGTTTGCGGTTCCGAATTCCAGGACGTTCCCGGCCGAATCATGGACAAGGCCGCCCCGGACGCGACCGGATCGATCGCCTTCAAGGTCTACACTGGATCGAGCCAGGAGGAGATGGACGCAGCCACCGAGCCCAACGGCTTAGTGAGCATCGCCACCTCGGCCCAGCCGGGCATCGAGAAGTTTGACAAGGGCGACTACTTCCGCTTCAACGGCACGTTGCTTACCTACCAACCGTCGCCGCTGCTGGTCCACTGGGACAAGCCAAAGATCAACCCCGAGGACATACCCAAAGAGTCCGAGACAGGCAAGCGCAAGAAGAAGCCTTAACCAACATTCAGCGAGCTTCAAAAATGGCCGGCGACCCGAAACGGAAGCCGGCCATTTTTTTTGCCGTCGTGGCACAGCCGCTGGGGGCGGTGGTGGCCCCGCCAACATGAACAACGATCGAATCGCCTACAGTCTGATTTAATTTATGCAGAACAAAAGGAAGGAAAACCTTACCGCGTAGACCGCCCATTGGTCCGGCGATCGAGTTTGTACTCCTCCACCAACCGGCTCAATGTGTTTCGGTGAATCCCCAACTCCTTCGCCGCCCGGGACTGATTTCCCCGCGCCCGCTCCAGCGCCCGCCGGATAAACCGCTTCTTAAATTCGGTGAGCGCTTCGTCCAGCAGGATCCCGCGTTCCATCATCTGTCCGACCAGCGTTTCGAGTTCTTCTTTCACGCGAGTGCACTCCGCCCCATGTCGTCTGCGAAAATTCTGTCGCTGGACACTAGTCCAGTCCGCTTCCGGTCAGCCGCTGGTAGGCTTCCCGATACTTCTGCCGCGTGCCGGCCACCACGTCGTCCGGGAGCTCCGGCCCAGGCGCCTGCTTGTTCCATCCAACGCGCTCGAGATAATCGCGCACAAACTGTTTGTCGAACGACGGCTGCGCGTTGCCCGGCGAATATTGGTCAGCCGGCCAGAAGCGCGAGGAATCGGGAGTAAGCGCTTCGTCGATCCAGATCATCTCTTTGTCGAGTATTCCGAATTCGAATTTAGTATCGGCGATGATGATGCCGCGCTCGGCAGCGTACGCCGACGCGCGATAGTAAATTTCCAAGCTCACCTGCTTGACCCGCTCGGCGAGATCGCGTCCCAGCAGCGCGATGGTTTGCTGGAACGAAATGTTTTCGTCGTGCCCAGTGGTGGCCTTGGTGGACGGGGTAAAGATCGCTTCGGGCAAACGGTCCGATTCGCGCAAGCCCGGCGGCAGAGAAATCCCGCAGATCCCGCCGGTCCTCTTGTAGTCCTTCCATCCGGAGCCGGCGATGTAGCCGCGCACCACGCATTCCACCGCCAGCGGCTCAGTGCGCTGCACGACCATGGAGCGCCCACGTAAGACGTCCGCATACGGCGCCAGCTCGCCGTCGAACTGCGTCGCGGAGATCACGTGGTTGGGCACGATGTCCGCGAGCTTATCGAACCAGAACATCGATAGCTGGGTGAGCACCCGCCCCTTGTCGGGAATCGGCGTGGGCAGCACCACGTCGAACGCCGACAGGCGGTCGGTAGCGACGATCAGCAGTCGCTGAGCGTCGAGATCGTAAATGTCGCGAACCTTTCCGCGGGCGCGAAGGTTGAGGCCCGGAAAATCGGTTTGCGATATCGCAGGAATCATCTGGGGAGTCGCCAAGGCATCGCCGTCCTTTATCTGGGAGGCGGTATTCTACTTCACGACGACACGAAGTCAACCCGGAAGAAAACTGTATGTGGAAAATTCCAAAGGAGAAACGAAACAAACGTCGCGGCCGGCGCGGATCTTGGTTCTAGGTGTTGTACGCCTGCAGCGAGAACAATCGCGGAATGTTTCACGTGAAACAATTACGCCGAGCGTTTCACGTGGAACATTGCCCAGAGTGTTGCGCGTGGAAGGTGGGCACAAATTGTTTCCCGTGGAACAATCCCGAAACGGGAAATTCTCGATTTGGGAATTTGCGCGGTCCGCGTAAAGATGCGGTCAGCGTCCAACCCGCGGTTCCGAATTAAGCGGCTGGAGCGCCCGTTTGATGATAGCGTCTGCGCCATAGCCGTGCCCAAGCCCTTGATTTTATTGCTCGCATCGGGGGCGATGCATTCAGCGCCGCGGAGGAACCTGTGCAAGCCGCCATCTATACCCGGTACGGACCTCCGGATGTGGTTCAAGTCACGGAGGTCGAGAAGCCCGTTCCCAAGGACGATGAGGTCCTGATTAAAGTGCGCGCGGCTTCCGTCAATCCACTGGACTGGCACTTCCTGCGAGGCCTGCCGTACCTCGTTCGACTTATGGCGGGGCTGGGCAAACCAAAGGACACCAGGCTCGGCGTGGATGTGGCGGGCCAAGTGCAAGCGGTGGGCAAGAACGTAACCCGATTTAAGCCCGGCGACGAGGTGTTCGGTTCGTGCCACGGCGCGTTCGCGGAGTATGCGTGCACTTCCCAGCCCGGATTGTTTGCCAAGCCCGACAACGTGACGTTTGAACAAGCGGCGTCTGTCCCGGTAGCGGCGTACACCGCATTGCAGGGTCTTCGCGACGCGGGACGGATTCAACCGGGGCAGAAGGTGTTGATCAACGGTGCGGCGGGAGGCGTGGGCACCTTCGCGGTGCAGATCGCCAAATCGTTCGGGACCGATGTGACCGGGGTATGCAGCACCAGGAATGTGGAGATGGTCCGATCCATCGGCGCGGATCGGGTGATCGACTACACGCAAGAGGACTTCACCAAGAGTGGGCAACACTACGACCTATTTTTCGACGCGGTAGGGAACCATTCGCTGTTCGCGTCCCGGCGGGTATTAAATCCTAAAGGGATATATGTTCCCGCCGGAGGATCGACAGACCGGTGGATGATCGGTCCTCTGGCCCGCGCGCTCACCTCGCTGGTATTGTCATGGTTCGTGAGCCAGAAGCTGGTCATATTCTTCCTGGCAAAACCGAGCCAAGCGGATCTGGGTATCATGCACGACCTCATGAAGTCTGGAAAGGTGACCCCGGTGATCGACCGTCGTTACAAGTTGAGTGAAGTCCCCGAGGCGATCCGCTATCTGGAACAAGGCCACGCCCGGGGAAAGGTAGTCATAACCTTGGCATAGAACTCATAGGAGCATCACTTTTAACCGACAGACATCTTTTGTGAGCGCACGCAGCGCGCTCGGGTGTAACGTTATCGCTACTTACGGGCCAGACCTGAACGCGGAGGCTGCGATGAACCTCGGCCCACGAAAGTCCGATCTCGCTGGTAAATCGTTGGTGTTTTTCCTGGCATTGCTCATTTTTTCGATATTAGCATTCGCTCAAAATCAGACGACGAGCGCTTCAGACCCTTCGGGATGCATGGCGACAGCAGCCAGCTCCGATGCTTCGGAAGTATGTGGGCTGCTCAACCAAGGCATGCGAGCGGTCCAAACCGGCAATTCCGACGTCGCCATCGAGGCATTCAGGCAGGCGAAGTCCCTCGATCCCACTTCGATCAAAGCGCGCCTCTTTCTCGCCAACGCCTACGCGAGCCGCTACCTTCCCGGCGCTGCGTCCAAAGAAAATGTACGCCAAGCCCAGCAAGCCATCGACGAATACAAAGAGGTGCTCGGCAAGGATCCCGATAATCTCACCGCGATCGACAGCATCGCCGACACGCTCTTCAACATGGCTGGCGGCCAGACTTCCGACGCGACCAAACTTGCGGAATCCAAGTCCTATCACCAACGCCACATCTTGATCCGGGATGAGGATTCCGAACCCTACTACTGGATCGGGTTGATCGACTGGGAGATCGCCTACCGCGCGAATAAGGACCTGCGCGCTTCTTTCAGTCAGGGATCGCCCGAGAAGCCGCTCGGCGAGAACGATGCGCTGCCCCCAGCGGTGGCCAGCGAGTTTGCCGCCGGCAACGGCGACACCATCGAAGAAGGCATTTCCAACCTCACCATGGCCATCGATCGCCGCCCGGAAGATGACGACGCGATGGCCTACCTGAACCTCCTGTACCGTCAGAAAGCCGACACAGAGACCACGCCAGAGGCAAGGGCAGCCGATCTCCGGACCGCCGACGAACTGATCGACAAGGCGACCGCCATCAAGAAGCGCACAGCGAAGAGTTCCGCAGCTCCTCCGACGAAAAATTTTGACTCCGAGTAGTTCTTTCGGGCCGGGTAGCGCAGGTCACACCTGGGCAGGGAGAGCGGCGGCCGGAGCCGATTTGTGTGAAGTAAAACTGCAATTTGCCGCGAATGGGAGAAGTTCGTTAATTTGGAATCAGACACTTAGCGGGGGGTATGCTGGCGCTGTTGCCGTTTAGAAATTGCCGGCCCGGGGAGTGATTTTGGGTCGCGCGCGGGGCGCATTGCGCGAACTTTGGGCGGGCATCGGGGCCAGGCAAGAATTGGAGTGCTGTGGTCTCGAGGTGCCTCGGGTTTGGCGGCGAAAGCATATGTATTGAAGATGAAGCGCGCTCGCCGTTGGGCGCCCGCCACTTCTGGTCGAAGGTAGCATTGTCCGCGGGGGTGATGGAAGGGATCACTCCTGTGGACGGCGGATTCAGTGCTTTGGATGGAAAGCGTTTGTATCAGGCATCCTGCTCTACCTGGCGGCGGGCGGGGTGAGCGGGGTCGGTGAATTCGAGCAGTTCGATGGGCGCGCCGTTTTCGACGATGAACGCGACGCGGACGCCGTCGGATGGGCTGTTCGGAGGAATCAGGATTTCGCGGCCGGCAAGCTCGGAGGCGAGATCAGCCACTTCAAACGCGACGTGCGGCACGTGCCGGACGAGATCCGGGACCGCGGCGTCCGCTTCGAAACGCATCCACTCCACGCCGAATTCGCTTTTCTGGTGGCTGACGACAAAAACTTTCAGTTGTTTCAAGTGGGTTTCCCCAGGCTTCGCTTCGCTGGTGGGAATTCCGATGTGATGGTACCGGCGCATTGTTTTTCGCCCTCCGTGGAATTGGCACAAATTCTACGCCATCGTTACCGCGTTTGAAACCGCGCCCTCGTGGCCGGTCTCTTGAGGCACGAAGTGAGCAGGGAAGCGTTCGACTCTCGTTTAGGTGTTGAGGATGGGTGGCGCATCTTTCAGGGTGCGGGCTTCTATGATTTTGACGGAGTGAAGTTTCTTGTTCTTGGTTTGGTGGATGGCGCTCGGGGCTGGCGGTTGGGCAGCCGGGCTGGATCGAAAACCCACAACCAGGGTGGTTGTGCCACCACGGGCGCAACCACAAATACCGGTCTAAACCATACATACTAGATTATTAAAGTACCATTGGCGCGGTGGGTGTCAGCACGGATGCTTGAGCTTCTTCTGAAATTAAGGAGCGCTCCGTGAAAAAGGCATTGGCATGTTTCGTTTCGGCTGTTTGGTTGGTCATGTTGCCCATCTCCACGTTTGCCGAGAACGGTTACAAAGACAGCTGGAGTTAGCTGTGCCTTTCCCCGCAGCGAGTGATTGGTAGAGGAGCGTATCAAGGGCTGGTTCTCAACCAGTAAAAAAGCCATCCGACTTTGAACCTCACGGAACTATTCCCCGCGGTTAACCCCAACTTACGCGGCGTTGGTCTTGGCCATGGCTTTTTCGGGGGCTTCGTCCCACTGTACTGAGACCAACTTCGAGACGCCGGGCTCTTGCATGGTTACGCCATAAAGGACTGAGCCCATTTCCATGGTGCGGCGGTTGTGGGTGACTACTATGAATTGGGTCTCGCCGCCCATCTCGCGGAGCAATTTGTTGAAGCGGCCTACGTTGGCTTCGTCCAGCGGAGCGTCTACTTCGTCCAGGATGCAGAAGGGGCTGGGCTGGTAGCGGAAGACGGCGATGAGCAGGGAGAGAGCGGTTAAGGCCTTTTCTCCGCCGGAGAGCAGCAGGATATTTTGCAGGCGCTTGCCTGGCGGTTGGGCCACGATGTCGATGCCGCACTCGCCGGAACTGTCTGGCTCGGTTAGGCGCATCTCGCCGGAACCACCGCCGAATAGGGTTTGGAAGGCTACTGCGAAGCTGGCGTTGATGGCGGCGAAGGCATGGTCGAATTTCTGGCGCGAGATTACGTCGAGTTCGGTGATCGCCAGGCGGGTGTTTTCGATGGATTGCAGCAGGTCGTCGCGTTCGCGGCGCAGGAAGGTGTCGCGTTCCTCGCATTGCTGGAATTCTTCGAGGGCCATCATGTTGACCGGGCCCATGGCTTCGATGCGGGTCTTCATGGCTTGGCAATTGGTTTCTGCGTCGGCCAACTCCAAAGCGGGGAGGATGTCCGGTTCCAGGCCGATCAGTTCTTCGGGCTGAGCGTTGAGTTCGGTGATGCAGGTTTGGCGCATGTACTCGCGGTCGGAATCGTTGCGGGCTTTTTCCACTTCGCGATGGCTGCGGGAGGCACGGATTTCGTCGAGGGTCTGGCGGTCGGTGCGCAGCGCATCGTCCAGATTGGCGGCGCGGCTGCGCGCTTCTTCCCATTCGGTTTCCAAGAAGGTCTTACGCTCTTCCATCCGCATTTTGTCGTCGCGGAAGGATTCCATCTGGCGCATGGTTTCCGCGTTGTTGGCGGCGAGCTCTTGGCGTTCCTGGGCTAGATGGGCTGCCTGGGCGCGTAGCGCCAGCAAGCGCTGTTCTCCCTGGCGCGACTCCTCGAGCAAGCGATGTTCGATCTCTTCCGCGCTGGCCAGCCGCTGCGAAGCTCCGGCGAGCTCGGCGCGCTTAGCGCTGACCTGCTCCTGCTGAATCTGCACATTCTGGCGCATCGCGTTCAAGCGCTCCACGGCGCGGCCTGCTTCATCTTCCGCGGTTTCGCGGGCGCTGAGAGCCTCGGCGTGCTGCTGCTGGGCGCGCTGGGCGCGGTCGCGGGCTCTGCTTGCTTCGGCGCGCAGCTGGGCGATTTCTTCAAAAACCGAGGCGGCCTGCTGCTCGAACCGTTGCAGTTCGGTGCGGGCCTGATCGCGCTGCATTCCGGCGGCGACCAGTGTTTTTTCTGCTTCGACGTGCTGCGCCAGGGTGATGGCCAACCATTCTTCGGCGCGCTGGGTGGCGGTCTCGATTTGTTCCTGCTCGGTCTGCATTTCGGTGGTTACCCGCGCCAGGCAAACCACTTCACCTTCGTGCAGACGCAGTTCACGCTTCAGCGCCAAGGGGCCCGCTTCTCCGGCGCGGCCTCCACTGATCATCCGGCCGTGATAGCAGGTGCCATCGGGGGTGAGGAAACTGCTGCTGGGATATTGCCGGGCCATCGGTTCGGCGATGGCCGCACTTTCGACCATGAACGCGGAGCGCAGCTTGGGCAAAAATTCCTTGGCGGCCGGGCCCAGCGGATCGCGAAAGTCGACCAAATGGTCGAGCCGCGCGATCACGCCCTGGGTTGCCGAGAACGGGTCTTCGGGATCGGTGAGCGGGATGCTCAGGCTGCGCAGGGAATCGACGAAAAAGGTGGCCCGCCCGCCCATCTCTTCGCGCAGCAGGGAAATTCCGGCGCGGGCGTGCTCGAACGTCTCGACCACCACGTACTCGAGTTCCTCGCGCAAAAATTGCTCGACCGCGCTTTCGTATTCCGCGCGGACTTCCACGTAATCCGCGAGCAAGCCGGTGGCGCGGAATCCTTGCGCCGCTTCCTGGTTGTGGCTGGCGGAGAAAAGCTTTTGCACTGCGTCGGCGGTGTAGGCGCGCTCGTTCAGAATTTGCCCGAGCGACTCGCACTTGGCGCGGGACGCGGAAAGGTCCTGGCGGGAACGCTCGAGGCGCTGCTGGCCTTGCTGATTCTGGCGCTTCAAATCCGCCAGGCGCGCTTGGGCTTCCTGTACCGCGCGGCCCAATTGCTGGGCGCGTTCTTCGGTCTGGTGGTGGTGGGCTTCGGCGGTGGTGGCGCGTCCGGAATGCGCGGACACCGCGGCTTCGAGTTCTTGCAGCGCCTGGCTGCGGACCGATTCCGCGGACGTGGCCCGTTCCGCGGCTTGCTCCGCTTGCAGCGATTCGGCGTGGCTGCGGACCGCGTCTTCGCCCAGGCGCACCGCGCTGCGGCGCAGTTCGTCGATATGCGCGTCGAGTTGGGATTGTTCGTCGGCGCCGCCAGCAGCGCGCTCGGCGATTTCGCGCAAATCGTTTTCCAGCGCGGTGGCTTGATCGCGCAGACTTTGGACCGATTCGCGGTGGCTCAGGATGCGCGCGTCGATTTCGGATTTCTGGTTTTCCGCGCCCTCGGTCTCGAATTGCAGGTGCTGGGAGCGAGTATCGATCTGCGTGCTCTGTTCGCTCTGGAAGGTGATGCGATTTTCCGCGCGGTCTAGCTCGAGGGCGGCCTGGCCGAGGAGCTGATTGGCTTGGCGCAACTCGGCGTCGAGTTCGTAGACTCGGGCGCTCAGACGTTCCTGCTCGGTTTCGCGCTCGTGCAGCGAGCGGGCGCCACTTTCTTCGCGTGCGGCAAGATCGCGGATGAGGATTTCGAGGCGTTCGGCTTCGCCGTCGAGATGGCGCGCTTTGCCTGCCAGCACTTTGCGCAGCAAGGTGCGCATTTCTTCGCGTAGTTCGGCGTAACGGCGAGCCTTGGAGGCTTGGCGCTTTAGGGAGGCTAGCTGCTTCTCGACTTCGACGAGAATGTCGTTCACCCGGGCGAGATTGAGCTTGGAGGCTTCCAGCTTGGTTTCGGCGAGGCGGCGCTTGGTCTTGTACATCGTGATGCCAGCGGCCTCTTCGATGATGGCGCGGCGGTCCATGGGCTTGGAATTGAGGATCAGGCCGATACGCCCCTGCTCGATGATGGCGTAGGAATCAGGGCCCAGGCCCATGGTCATGAACAGTTCAGTGATGTCGCGCAGGCGCACCGAGCGGCCATTGAGCAAGTATTCGCTTTGGCCGGAGCGGTACAGGCGACGGCCTACCACTACTTCGCCGGGGCGCATGGCGATGGCGTGCTTTTCTTTTCCGCGCTTCTTCGCGCCGCGCGCGTCGGGTGCAGCGTCGGCAGAGGTTTCGATCTCGCCGTTGGCGGCGACTCGCTCGGTGGCTGCGTCGGGGATTTGCGTGAAGGCGGCTTCGTTGGAGGCCTCGGGGGGCGCGGTGAGGAATGGATTCTCGGGATCGAGGGTCGGTTCGGCAGAGGCTGGCATTGGCGCGCCTTGTAAGACCTTGGCGGCGGCTTCGGCGAGTTCGGCGTCCACCAGGGTGAGCTGGACCTCGGAGATGCCCATCGGCGGGCGCTTCACGGTGCCGTTGAAGATGCAATCGGACATGCGCTCGGCGCGGAGGAGCTTGTGGCTCTGCTCGCCCAGGACCCAGGAGATGGCGTCCACGATATTGGATTTGCCGCAGCCGTTGGGGCCGACGATGCAGGTGATCCCCGAGCCGCTGAAGGTAATGTGGGTCTTTTCGCAGAAAGACTTAAAGCCTAGGAGTTCTACTTTTCGTAGTTTAAGCAATCTTCCCCTCAGTTAGAGCCGTTTGGTGCTGGAACACATTGAAAACACAACAATTATGGACAGTTCTAGCGGAGGATTCTGGCGACGAAAACTTTGGCGGGTCGTTTCGCAGTGGCCCAGCCGCCTGGCGCATGCATCGGCGGTTACGGGAACTTAAATTAGCACGCGGGCCGGGCAGGTGTAAAGAGGCCATTTGCCCATTAGCGGTATGGCCGGAATTTCCACATCCCTCAGGTGGCACCCCGCCTCCGAGCGGCGGGGTGCCCCGGACTCCACCGTCGGCTATCCTCCCTCGCACCGGCAGGTCCCCTCTCCGGCCGGCGGGACGCTACCTGCTATTATGGGGCGATGACCACTTCCGATTCCTTGGATTCTGCCGGCACGACCGCCCCGCTGCTGGAGTTGCGCGACGTGCGGGTATTTCGCGGCGAGAAAATTGCGCTCGACAACATTAGTTTGCGCATCGGCGCTCGGGAGCACGTCGCCATCCTGGGGCCGAACGGATCCGGCAAGTCCACACTGATTAAGACCATTACCCGGGAGCTCTATCCGGCGGCGCGCGAAGGGTCTTCGATGACCATCCTGGGCCGCACGCGCTGGAATATTTTCGAGCTACGGAACTTGCTGGGGATCGTGTCCAACGATTGGATGCTTTCGTGCACGGGCTTTGCCACCGGCTTGGATGTGGTCGCTTCGGGATTCTTCAGCGCGGTGCGGGTGTTTCCGCATCACCACATGGACGAGGCGCATTGGCGGCGCGCGCAGGCGGCGCTGGAGCGCATGGAAGTGACCCACTTGGCGGACCGGCCGGTGGAGGAAATGTCGTCGGGGGAGGCCAAGCGGATCCTCATCGCGCGGGCGCTGGTCCACGATCCGAAGACCCTGATTTTCGATGAGCCCAGCAACAGCCTGGACGTTTTTGCGCAGCACAACTTGCGGAAGATCATGCATACGCTGGCCCGTTCCGGCACCGGAGTGGTGCTGGTCACCCACCACATTTCGGACATCATTCCGGAAATCGAGCGGGTGGTGCTGATGCGCGGCGGCCGAATTCTGGCGGATGGGCCGAAAGAAGAAATGCTGATGCCGGCGCGGCTGGCGGAGCTGTTCGGAGTGCACGTAGACATCGCGCAGCGCGACGGCTACTTCCATTTGTGGTGAATTTCGCGGGCGCGGAACGATGCGGCGTGCCGGGGCGGCTGGCACGATTATATTGACATTTATATAATAGGTTATATAGTGGCCGGGTGAGCCTCGAATACATCCTGTTGGGCCTGCTGGGCGAGCCTGCCAGCGGGTACGACCTGAAGAAAATCTTCGATACCGAAGTCGGCTACTTCTGGGCCGCCGAACTCAGCCAGATTTATCCCACCTTGAAGCGTCTCGAGAAGCAGCACTGGCTGCGCAGCCGGCACGCCGCGGCCAAGCGCGGTCCACGCCGTATCGTTTACGAAACCACTGCGGCGGGGAATCGCGCGCTGCGCGCGTGGCTGCGGGCTGGACCGGAAATGAGCGACGAGCGTCAAGCGTTTGTGGCCAAGCTGTACTTCATGCCCGCGCTGCGCGATTTGGGGGCGACGCTGCACTTGCTCGCGGCCCTGCGGCGGCGCTTTGCCACGCGGCTGGAAATGCTGCGCTCGCTCGAAAAACTGTGGGAGGAGTCAGACCCGCGTTATCCCGACGATTTGCCCACCGCGGAGTTCCACAAGCTGTTGGCGCTTCGCAAGGGATTGTTCTCGCTGCAGGCGCACGTCCAATGGGCGGACGATTCCATTCGCTTGGTGCGCCAGCGAGCCAGCCCGATTGGCGGCGACCGAAAGCGAAAAGCAAAGCCGGAGAAATCGGACCAGCAGACGGAGAAGGCACGAGTTTGAGCGAGGTGATTCATGGTAACGAATGCAGCCCGGCCTGAGGCCGCCGCACCAAAAGTGAAGTTGATCGCGTCGCTGTGGCACACCGCGCTGCTTGCCGGCATCATGCTGGGGATCACCGTGGCCGGAGCCTTGTTTCAAAAGAAGGCGCAGGCTACTCCGGGAATGTTGACCCAGCATCCCAACGTGATTCCCACGTATCTTTCGATCATTGCGATGGAGATGGCGTTGATTTGGGGAGTGTGGGCGGGCGTTAAGGATTACGGCGTCACCCTGCGCGAACTGACCGGGGGGCGCTGGTCCAGCGCGAAAGACGTGCTAATCGACTGCGGACTGGGCGTGATGGTGTGGATCGTGTGGATCGGTATCCAGACCGGGATCGTGCGGCTGTGGGGAACGAACCACGCGATTTCGGTGGCCGCACTCTTTCCGCAGTCTCCGATCGAGATTGCACTGTGGATCGTTGCCTCAATCAGCGCGGGCTTGGCCGAGGAAATTGCGTTTCGCGGATATTTTCAGAAGCAATTCGCGGCGATCACCGGCAGCGTGTGGGCTGGCGTGGTGCTGCAAGGCTTGCTGTTCGGGGTGGGGCACGGCTATCAGGGATTGCGCAACGTGGTGATGATTACGGTTTTCGGCTGGCTGTACGGAGCGGTGGCGCTATGGCGGGGAAGTCTGCGGCCGGGGATCGTCACCCACGCGTGGTCCGATATTTACGCCGGGTATCTGTACCAATTCTTTCCGTTGTAATGGGCTCTTGGAGCGAGCGGCGGTAGGCGGCTCTCGCCCGGGCTGAATTTGACTTGTTCGGCGGCGCATCCTAGCATCGCTCTGCCTTCCGGAGCCAGCGGACCGTTGAAAAGTCGAACCACCGAGCAGACCTTCTTCTTCGCTCTGGCACTCATTGCCCTTGCCGCGCTGCTCACCAGCCAGGCATATCTGCCTCCCGCAGCGAAACCAGCGAGTATTGCGTCCACCCAGTTTTCCGGCACGCGCGCCCAAGCGTTACTCGGAGAATTGGTGGGCGACGGGGTGCCGCATCCTGGGGGAAGCGTCGCGGCGGCAACGGTGCGGCGACGATTGGTGGCGATCCTCACGCGGTTGGGTTATCAACCCACGATTCAGGCCGGCTTCGCGTGCGATGAATGGGGCGCATGCGCCAGCGTGCAAAACGTATTGGCGCGCCTGGACGGCACGGAAACGGGAGGGCCGGCGGTGCTGCTGGCGTCGCACTACGATTCGGTGCCTGCCGGGCCGGGCGCTTCGGATGACGGCGCGGGGGTGGCGGTGAATTTGGAAGTGGCGCGGGTTTTGAAATCGCGCGGGCCCGCCCGGCATTCGATTATCTTGCTGTTCGATGAAGGAGAAGAGCAGGGGCTGCTGGGCGCGCACGCTTTTGTGGAGTCGCATCCATGGGCCAAACAGGTGCGCGCGGTAGTGAACGTGGAGGCCCGCGGGACGTCCGGCGGCAGCTTGATGTTTGAAACCGGAAGCGCGAACAACTGGCTGATTCAGATGTACGCGCGCGCCGTGCCGCATCCGATGACCAGTTCGATCTACTACGCGGTGTACAAACTGCTGCCGAACGATACCGACTTTTCGGTGTTTCATCCGTTTGGATATGAGGGATTCAATTTCGCGAATATCGGCGAGGTGGCCAGATACCACACTCCGCTCGACGATTTTGAAAATACCGATCCGCGCACCATCCAACACCATGGCGAAAACGCGCTGGGCACGATTGTGGCGCTGGCCAACGCGCCGCTGGATAATCCGCCGGCGGGCGAGGCGGTTTTCTTCGACGTTTTGGGACGCTGGGTAATTCATTGGCCGCAGCGGTGGACCCTGGGAATCGCACTGGCCGGGGCCTTGCTGCTGCTCGCGGAGTTTGTGCTGCTGATCGTTTCCAAGCGCCTAGTGGTGCGGGAATTCTTGTGGGGAAGCGCGGTTTGTCTGGGGACGATGATTTCCGCAGCAGCATTGAGCGTGCTGGTTTTTCGGATGCTGAAGCTGGCCAACGCCTTGCCCGGCGATTGGATCGCGCATCCGGCCGCGGCCGAAGCGGCCTTTGCGAGCGTGGCCTTCGCGGCCCTGGCGTTCACTTTGCGCTGGGTGGGGCCGCGCACCGGATTCTGGGGATTGTGGGCCGGGGCGTGGTTCTGGTGGTTACTGGGCGCGCTGGGATTGGCGTGGGCGGCGCCGAGTTACAGTTACATTTTTGTGGTTAGTGTAGTGATCGCGGGGCTCGCGGGGGTGCCGCCGGCGCTGGCCAAAGACCGGTCATCGCTATGGCGGCTGGTGGCGGTATTCGTTCCGGCGACGGTGGCAGCGATGGTCGCCTTGGGGTGCGTCTGGAATCTGTACGCGGCGGTTGGCGTGATCGCGTTTCCGGCCTTGGCGGTGGTCGGGGCGCTGGTGCTGATTTTGTTCGCGCCGGTATTTTGCGAAGCCGATCAGGGTACTCCGGCACTTTTCGGCGCGTTTCTTTCCGCCTGCATCGGCGCGGCTTTGCTGTTTACAATCGGCGCGGTTTTGTTGCCGGCGTACTCCGCGGGCACTCCGGACCGGCTGAATATTTCCTATGCGCGGGACGAAGATTCGGGGAAAGCGCAATGGCAGTTAGAAACGGAATTGCCGCAATTGCCGGCATCGTTCCGGCAGTTGATGCCGTTCAGCGCCACCCCTGAAAAAGCGTTTCCGTGGAGCGCGTTACCCTCGTTTGTGGCGGATGCCGGGCCCATGGATCTTGCCGCGCCGACACTTACGATTGAGGAGGTGGTGGTGTCGGGACACCAGCGAACCGTTCGCGCCCGGCTGAAATCGGAGCGTGGAGCGCCCGAAGCGTCGATCCTGTTTTCGCCATTGTCGGGGATCAAGGAAATGTCGATCAACGGCCACACCGTGCCGAAGACAGCGCCGCGAGTGCTTCAGATTTTCAATGGCTGGCACGCCTACGATTGTCCGGTCATGCCTACCGATGGAATGGAGATCCAATTCACGGTGGAAGGCGACAAGCCCGCGGATGTGTATGTGATCGATGAGTCCTACGACCTTCCCGCGGCGGGGGAAAGTCTTCGCAAGGCGCGCCCCGCCTACGCGGTGGCGTCGCAGGATGGGGACGAAACGGTGGTCTACCGGCAAATGAAAATCCCCATGGAAGCGACCAGCGGAACGCATTAACAAATTGTTATCTGCGAATCTGTGACCGTCGGATAGAATTGACCGTTCATAAAAGCGAGTAATTTCGAGGGTGCCGGCCGTTCATGGGCGAAATTCTGCTGCACAACACGCTGACTAATCGTAAGGAACCGTTCGCGCCGCTGCATCCGGGCGAAGTGCGGATGTACACCTGCGGGCCGACGGTGTACGACTACGCGCACATTGGAAACTTCCGGACGTTTGTGTTTCAGGACGTCTTGCGGCGATTTTTTCGTTCGCGCGGCTACCGCATGCTGCAGGCTATGAATCTGACCGACGTGGACGACCGGATCATTCAGAATGCGGCGGCCGCAGGCGTCTCCATCCGGACCTACACTGAAAAATATGTGGCGGCGTTCCTGGAAGATATTCAAGCGCTGAACATCGAGATGCCGGAGCATGTGGTCCGCGCGACTGAGCACATCCCGGACATGGTGACGCTGATCGAGGCGCTGCAGAAAAAGGGAATGACCTACGGCGGCGAGGGCTCGATCTATTACAGCATCGCGCGCTTTCCGGCGTACGGACAGCTCTCGAAGATCGATGTAAGCGGGATTCGCGCCGGCGCGCGAGTGGACGTGGACCTCTACGAAAAGGAGGATGCGCGGGATTTCGCGTTGTGGAAGGCGCCCAAGCCCGGCGAATTTTTCTGGGAGACGGCGATCGGGCCCGGCCGGCCGGGCTGGCACATCGAATGCGCGGCGATGGCCATGAAATACCTGGGCGAAACCATCGACATTCACACCGGCGGAGTGGATTTGATGTTTCCGCATCATGAAAATGAAATCGCCGAGAGCGAAGCCGCCACCGGAAAACCGTTCGTGCGCACCTGGATGCATGCGGAGCATCTGCTGGTGGACGGCGAGAAAATGTCGAAATCGGTGGGGAACTTCTATACCCTGCGCGATTTGTTTTCGCGCGGGTTCAAGCCATCGACGATCCGCTTTCTGCTGCTTTCGGTGCCCTACCGCAGGCAATTTAATTTCACCATGGAAGGTTTGAAGCAGGCGAGCAGTTCGGTGGATCGCATGCGCAATCTGGTCACCCGCTTGCGCACTGAGAAATTTCCCGTGGGGCAGAATCCGGAAATCGAAAAGCGGACCGCGGTGGCGCTGGCGGATTTTGAGAAGGGCCTGGAAGAGGACTTGAATACCTCGGTAGCTTTGGCCGCGGTGTTCGATTTGCTGCGCGAGGTGAATACTTCGATCGACCGTGGGCAATTCCATCAAGGGGACGTAGCCGGAATTCTGGCAGCAACGGTGAAATTCGACGCGATTTTGGCGCTACTGAGTACCGATGACGACGAGAAACTGCGGCATCTAGGATTTGGCGCGATCGGCGTGGAAATGAGCGACGAGGCTATCGGCGAGCTGATCGAAGCGCGGGAAACCGCGCGAAAACGCCGGGATTTCAAGAAAGCGGACGAAGTGCGCCAGCAGCTTGCCGAGGGTGGTATAATGGTTGAAGATATACGCGGCGGCGGTGTCCGCTGGAAGCGCAAATAGCGACGCTGCCAAACGCTAAGTAGCCTTTCGCTGGAAACGCAAAAAATGAAAGCCAACGACTACATTTCTACGCCAACCCATACCCTGCCCTCGCAGTCTCGCCCCAGCCTTTTCGGCGTCGACTAACTCCCCTTTTCACTCGATTCGTTGGCCCCGGCCAGCAACCGGCGTAGTGCCGTTCTGCGCGCGCAGAACAATTCGAGATGAAGGAGGATGAGATGGAAACGACTCAAGTACTGGAAGCGAAATTGCCCAAGCTGGTGACCGCTCTACCCGGACCGAAGGCCAAGATTATCGTCGAGCAGGACCACAAGTTGTTGTCGCCGTCCTACACCCGGGATTACCCGTTGGTGGCCCAGAAGGGGCGCGGCGCGATGATCGAAGATGTGGACGGCAACGTGTTTCTGGATTTCGCGGCGGGCATCGCGGTGTGCTCCACCGGACATTGCCATCCGAAAGTGGTGGCAGCGATTCAGGCCCAGGCGGCCGAGCTGATTCACATGTCCGGAACGGATTTCTATTATCAGGGCTTGGTGTACCTGGCGCAGCGGCTGGCATTGATTGTTCCTGGAGCCGAAGATAAGCGGGTGTATTTCGGCAATTCAGGCGCGGAAGCGGTGGAAGCGGCGCTGAAGCTGGCGCGGTATCACACCGGCCGCGACAAAGTGATCGCGTTCTATGGCAGCTTTCATGGGCGCACCATGGGTGCGCTCTCGCTCACCGCGAGCCGGTCCGTTCAGCGCAAGGGATTCGGCGCATTGCTGGCCGGGGTGATTCACGTGCCATATCCAAACAGTTACCGCGGATCCCACGGAATTCCGCCCGAGAATTCCTGGATGGCCTGCCTGGATTACATCGAAAACGAAGTGTTCAAAAGGCTCGCCGATCCGGAAGAAGTGGCGGCGATCGTGATCGAGCCGGTGCAGGGAGAGGGTGGATACCGCTTGGCGCCCAAAGAATTTCTGCAGGGATTGCAGCGCATCACCCGCAAGCACGGAATCATGCTGGTGCTTGACGAAGTGCAATCGGGGATGGGCCGCACCGGCAAGTGGTGGGCGTGCGAGCATTCCGGGATTGAGCCGGATATTCTATGCACCGCGAAGGGAATTGCCTCGGGCCTGCCGCTCAGCGCGATTGTCGCGCGCGCGAGCGTGATGAATTGGAAGCCAGGCGCGCACGCGTCCACCTTCGGCGGCAATCCAGTTTGTATTGCAGCGGCACTGGCGACCATGGACTTGCTGGAAAACGAATACATCGAAAACGCGCGGCGCGTCGGCGAGCACATTTTCGAGAAGACCGCGGGATGGACGAAGGAATTCCGCACCGTCGGCCAGGTCCGCGGCAAGGGTCTAATGGTGGGCATCCAACTGGTGCGCGACCAACAGACCAAGGAAAAGGCGCCGGACATGCGCAACCGAATCGTCAACCGGGCGTTTCAGAAGGGCCTGTTGATTCTGGGCGCGGGCGAAACTTCGTTGCGCCTGTGTCCGCCACTCATGATCGACGAAGAGCAGGCCGACTTCGCCATTGATACCATCGCGGAGTGTATTCGCGAGGACGAGCGCAGCCACTAGCCCCGCGTGTACCGCTAACTCTCAGGGCGTCCCGTGGATTGGGACGCCCTGCTTGTTTATGTCACAATCTCCCCCGGGAGAATCTATCTTTGCGCATTCTGGATGTTGGCTGCGGCCCGCAAAAGTATCCGGGTTCGCTGGGAATCGACATGAATCCGAATACCGCGGCGGACGTGCTGTGTCATTTGGATAAGGGACACTTGCCGTTCCGCGATAATTCGTTCGATTCGGTTCGCGCGCTGCATTTGATCGAACACGTCAACGATGTACTGGCTACCATGGGAGAGCTGCACCGGGTCACTCGTCCGGGCGGGACGATCCTGATCGTCACTCCCCATTATACCGACTACACGTCGTTCCGCGATCCTACCCACCGCTGGCATCTGAACACCGAATCGTTCCTGTATTTTTATCCAGGCGGGATGCACGGCCGGGACATGTGGTACACCACGGTGCGGATACGCGAGAAACATCTGAAGGTGAAGCTGCTGCGGATTTGGCGGTTCATGGGATTCGAATTGCTGGTGAATCACGCGCGATGGTTCCGCCGATTCTGGGAGCAGTATTTGAGTTTTGTGATTCGCGGGAAGGTGATGGAGTTTACCTTCGAGGTGATCAAGTAAATCATGGCGCGCATCCTGGATGTCGGCTGCGGGCGAAAGAAATTTCCGGGGTCCATCGGCATCGACATGAGCCCGGCGGGCCAAGCGGACGTGCGGTGCGATTGGACGCGGACCCTGCCGTTCGCGGACAGCTCGTTCGATCAGGTGCGGCTGATTCACGTGATCGAGGAAGTCGATAATATCTTCACGGTGCTCGGGGAAGTGCATCGCGTGGCGCGGCCGGGGGGGCGGGTGGTAATCGTGACCCCGCACTACACGGATCACGCATCCTATTGCAGCCCGGCGCACCGTTGGCACCTTTCCAGTTTTTCGTTCTGGTTTTTCAGCGATAAGCCGCGGGAGTATGATTACTACGCACCGGCAGACTACCGGGAATTGCGGGTGCGGGTCGAGATGTTGAAGCTGTGGAAGGTTTTGGGATTTCAGTTCCTCATCAATCATTTCCGTCAGTTCCGCCGCTTTTGGGAGTACTACCTCAGTTTTGTGATCCGGGGCAAAGCCATTCGGTGGGATTTGGAGGTTCGGAAGTAGCGATGCCGGTACGGTCTCGCGTTATTTTTGGATGGGTGAACTTCGCCGTGCGGAACGCCTGGTCCGAACCGGCCGACGCGGGCTACGCATGAATGCGCCGCTTGCCGAGAAATAGCTAGCGACGCGGCGAACCGGAATGAAAGGCGAGATCGATCGGGTGGGGTGCGCCGCTCCTGGCGTTTGGGGAAGTGCAGACGCGCACCGCGTCAGAAAAACCCGCCGGGGCGGCCGGAAGACGCGGTGAATTTGGAGAAGTGCCACAGCCTGGCGCGAATTGCGCGGCGATTCCTGCCGCAGCGGCGGATGGGCGAGGTGCGGTGGTGATTCGAGATCCTGGCGATCGATTCGCCGCGAGCATCCCGGCCCGAAGTGCGGCTGCACCAGGGAGCGTTTGCCGGATGGGGTGAGCTAGCGCAAGCGACGCGCTCCACGCGGGATTATGGGTGGTAGGAGGAATGTTTGCCGGAGCTGCGAAAAGACCCCATCACCGGGCGATGGGTGATCATCTCGACCGATCGTGCCAAGCGTCCGAGCGATTTTCTGCGCCAGAGCGTGGTGATCCGCGGCGTGGAGCTGTGTCCGTTTTGCCCCGGCAACGAAAGCAAGACGCCGCCGGAAATTGTGGGTTACGGGCGAAGCGCCGGGGGAGCGAACACCCGGGGATGGTCGATACGCGTGGTGCCAAACAAATTTCCGGCGCTGGGGATCGAAGGCCGCCTGGATCGCGAGGGCGAGGGCCTATTTGACCGCATGAACGGGGTGGGCGCGCACGAAGTGATCATCGAAACGCCGGACCACCAGACCACTCTCGCCAACCTGAGCGACAAATCGTTGGAACAAGTGCTGGGGGCCTACCGCGACCGCATGGTGGACCTCAAGAACGACAAGCGCTTTCGCTATCTGTTGCTGTTTAAGAATCACGGCGAAGCTGCGGGAGCCTCGCTCGAGCATACCCATTCGCAGTTGATCGCTCTGCCGATTGTCCCCAAGCGGGTGCAGGAAGAGCTCGACAATTCTAAAAGGTACTTCCAGCAAAAAGAGCGCTGCATTTTCTGCGACATGATCCGCCAGGAAATCGAGACGGGCAGCCGGGTGATTCTGGACAACGAGACGTTCATCGCGCTCGCGCCTTATGCCCCGCGGTTTCCGTTTGAGACTTGGATCCTGCCGCGTGCGCACAGTTCCGCGTATGAAAATATGTCTGCGGCGAGTTACCAAAGCCTGGCGCGACTGCTTCGCGAATTTCTGCGGCGGCTCGATTCGGTGCTGGCTTTCCCGGCCTACAATTACGTGATCCATACCTCTCCGGTGGGCGAGGAGAACAACGAGTACTATCACTGGCATCTAGAGATGATGCCCAAGCTCACGAAGGTGGCTGGGTTCGAATGGGGCACCGGATTTTATATTAATCCTACGCCGCCGGAGGAATCGGCGCGGTTTCTGCGGGACGCGGTGTAGGGGGGCTTGGTGCTGGCGTTTTTGGCCGTGAAAAGGAACGGCTCGCGCTGCGTTGTATATGCTGCACGCTTGGTGATAGGTTGATTCCAGGACTGCCGTAGCGAGAGTTTCGCAAGGTGCGCCTTATGAGCTGGGGACAAAGAAGGGCATTCATCATTTTGCTGCTGGTGCTGATGGTGGCAGTGCTGTTTTGGGGTTTGTCATCACCGGCCCGGATTTCGTCGCACTCGGTGCTGGTGCTGCACATTTCCGGGGACATCGAAGAGCAGCGCGGAGCTGACGTGCTCTCGGCGTTCGATGGCAAGACGCCAGTGCTGCACGACTTCCTGGACGCGATCGACGCAGCGCGCTCGGATTCCAAGATTTCTGGCTTGGTGGTGAAAATCGGTCCGCTGGAAACGGGATGGGGCAAGTTGGAGGAAATTCGCGCGCATTTGGTGGAGTTTCGTTCCAGCAGGAAGCCCAGCATCTGCTACCTGGGCGGCGACGGTACCGGCAACCTGGAATATTATCTGGCCACCGGGTGCAAAGAAGTGTGGATGGTGCCGACTGCGCCGCTGCTGGTGCGCGGGATGATGGCGCAGGCGACGTTCCTGCGCGGCACCCTGGATAAGTTGAAGATCGTCCCGGATTACTACCACATCGCCGAGTACAAGACGGCGACCAACGAGCTGACCGAGAAAAAGTTCACCCCGGCGCACCGCGAAGAGGTGGATTCGCTGCTGCATGGGATTTACAACCAATACGTGACGGATGTTTCCGGCGCGCGCTCCCTGGCGCGGAGCGACTTTGAAACCCTGGTCGGGCAGGGACCGTTCTCGACCGATGAAGCGGTGAAGAATCACCTAGTGGACCGCGCCGCGTATTGGGATCAAGTGCAGGACCATTTCAAGGATCACGGCCAGGGCTGGGAACCGGTGGAACTCGGCCGCTACCGCGAGCACATCGGCGATGGCATGGGCACCGTGCGGATCGCGGTGATCCGCGCCAGTGGCCTGATTGTTTCCGGCGATTCCGGAAACTCGCCGAGCGGCTCATTCATCATGGGCGGAGATTCGGTGGCGGCGGACCTGCGGCGCGCTCGAAAGGACCCATCGATCAAGGCCATTGTTTTTCGCATCGATTCCGGCGGCGGTTCGGTGGTGGCCAGTGAAGTGATTCGGCGCGAAGTGGAGCTGGCGCGGGACGCCAAGACGCTGGTGGTGTCGATGTCCGATGTGGCCGCGTCAGGCGGATATTGGATCGCCATGCCGGCGCACAAAATCGTGGCCGATCCCGACACCATTACCGGTTCGATCGGGGTGCTGATCGGGAAGATGAATGTGTCCGGGCTGTACGCGATGCTCGGGCTGAGCACCGATTCGATAGCCACCAGCGACAACGCCAGCCTATTTTCCGAGCAACAGAGTTTTACCCCGGCGCAGAAGGCGTGGGTGGAAAAAACGATGCAGGAAACTTACTCGGACTTTATTCACGGGGTGGCCAACAACCGGCACATGACCGCCGAGCAGGTGGATAAGATTGGGAAAGGCCGAGTGTGGACCGGGGCCCAGGCCAAAGACATTGGCCTGGTGGACGAATTGGGCGGCTTGGATCGAGCGATTGCGGTCGCGCGCGATCTGGCGCATATTTCCGCGAGCCAATCGGTGCACATTGTCAATCTGCCGGAAGAGAAGAACTTTCTTCAGTTGCTGTTGGAGAGGCAGGCGGGCGGGAGCAGCCGCGCGGCCACCGTGCAAGCGATCCTGCGCGGGGTGGGCATAACCAACGAGCCGGTGCAGGTGCGCGTGCCATTTGATTTGAAGATTCGTTGATGGGGGCGCTGGCGGCGTAGAAATTTAATGATTACGCAGGCATCGATTCCGTTTATAGCGGCATGCAACTTTCGTTATACTGATTGATCGGGGCGCGGTACCCAAGTGGCCTAAGGGAGAGGTCTGCAAAACCTCCATTCGTGGGTTCGACTCCCACCCGCGCCTCCAAAATTTCGCCTTTGCTTTCAGTTAGTTGACGACTTCGATTTCTCCACGTAACTTCTGCGTACCCTTCGTTTCGATTAGCACGATCGGATCATGCTCCCAAGCACGCCTCAGATCGGCTTCGACTTGCCGTTGTCTTGAATCGGTCCACGCCGCGTAATACCCTTCCGTCACTTTCACGCACAGTCGCATCCTTCTCCAATGCGGCTGTACAACCGCACAAAAATCCGTTTACGCTTACGTTCTCGGTCGTAGTGAACAGCTCAAAGAGCGCTCCGAACTTATCTTTCCCCCGTAGCTTCAGAATTACATTCAACCGAATCCGTATCTCGGTTCGGCGCTCTGGTCTCTTGTCTTGTAGTACAGACGCTAGGTCAGCCCTCAGCCGATCAAAATCAACGGGTTTTTCAAAATATCCAGCTGAGCCCAGATTCTGACAAAAGGCCTTGCACTTTGTTGCAGCCTCTCCACTGATGATGAAAATAGGAATCCGCTGAGTAAAGGTGAGTGCAGAAAGGGTTTGACAGACTTCAAAGCCCGAAAAGTTCGGCATCATCAAATCGAGAAGGATAGCGTCGGGCTTGTATTGGAGCGTCAGTACGATCGCTTGTTCGGGGTCGCCAGTGTCGATGATGTCATAGGCGTCTTCAAGCCGAGCACGGAGAAGACGGCGCATTCTTTCATCGTCGTCGATAATCAGGATTCGCTGCATGCCTTGAGCTCCTCTATATCTGCTCTGTTCCGGGGTCGGCCAAGAAATCAAAATGGAAATCCGGGTTTATTGGTGCAGGATGACGCTTAGGAGAGAATTGTGGATCTCAATCCTGCCATTGTAGTGAATGAACCCCAGTTTTCTGAATTTGTTCATGAACATATTGACGCGGGAACGTGTTGTACCAATCATTTCCGCCAGCGTCTCCTGCGATATTTTCGGAAGCATCTTCTGCGGCTGGTCTTGCTTGCCATAGCGCGCGAGGAGCAACAGAGCCCGGGCCAGCCGTTTCTCTATGGAGTTAAAGAGCTGATCGACCAAGTCCTCTTCGACTCGGATATTTCTAGTGAGGAGGTAAGCGATGAAGCGGTCCGAGAGCCTATGTTCCTCGTGGAGGACGCGCATCATTTCCTTCTTTTCGATCACGAGTACCGTAGTCGGCGTAATCGCAGTCGCTAACCCCATCCGGAAAGGCACGCCTGCCAAACATCCCTCACCGAAGAAATCGCCTGGCCCCAGAAGCGCCACGACTGCTTCCTTACCAGTCTCACTGACCACGGACAGCTTCACGCCGCCTTCTTGAATATAGAATACAGACGAGGCCGCATCACCTTGGGAGTAGATTCTCTTCCCTCTTCGGTACTCCACAATTGTTTTTCCTAGGCCGGCCAAATCAAGAAAAGCACGGACGTTGAAAGCGCGGGCTGTCTTGCGCTTTGCATCCGACCTGATACTAGTTCCGCGATCTACCCCTTTCATAAACTTAACTCTTTCCATCGTGCCGCCAGAGAATCCACGATTGCCAGTTCTTGTGCTTGCCGAGTTCTTCGTGCTCGATCAAGCTGGATCTGGCTTCCTGCCTGCTTCCGACCAGATGCCGCCAAAGGCTTGCGCCAGGACAAACTGGCTGCCCACAAGGAGCCCCTCCTCCAAGAGAGCAGCCAGGTCATTACAGATATTGAGACTAGAGAGAGAAGTATGCTATTGAGCGTGGGTAAATGTCGTATAACAGAAAGGAGGGTACCTATGCTGCTTTAGTTTACGCCGCCCTTGTGGGCGGGGCTCCGCAGCCTTTCAACCATCTTCACCAAGTCGGCCAAAGATTGTGCCTGCATCTTTTCCATGGCGTGGCTGCGATGAACTTTTACGGTATTTTCGGCAGTTCCAATCTGGGCCGCGACCTGCTTATTAAGCATGCCTGAGACCACCATGGCGACGACCTCGCGCTCGCGAGGGCTCAGCAATTCGTAGCGCTCGCGCAGTGCTGCAAGCTCCGCCTCTTGTTGGCGTCTGCCCTGATCCCTTTCCAGCGCCAGCTGAATCGCATCCAAAAGATCCTGCTCGCGGAACGGTTTGGTGAGAAACTCTACGGCTCCCGCCTTTATGGCTCGCACAGTCATGGGAATGTCGCCGTGCGCAGTTATAAAGATGATCGGAATATGAATGTTAGCCTCGGCCAACTCGTGCTGGAAATTGAGCCCACTGATCCCTGGCAACCTGATGTCGAGGACGAGACAACTGGGTGCATCCGGACGCTTGCTTAACAGAAACTCCTGTGCGGACCCGAATAGCTCGACTTGCAAACCTACCGATCCGATGAGGCGCTTGATCGAACGACGAACCGAGGGATCGTCATCGACCACGAAAACGATAGGTGCGCGCTCGTTCATGAAACACTGTTCCCATCGGTTGGCAGAGTGAATTGGAAGAGCGCACCAGAGGAACCGGGTACGGTCCACAAACGACCACCGTGGGACTCGATGATGGAGCGGCTGATCGACAATCCCATTCCGATACCCTGCGGCTTGGTGGTGAAGAATGTTTCGAAGATACGGCCTACCTGGTCCGGGTCGAGTCCTTTTCCAGAATCCTGAACTTGGATCAGTACAGCATCCGCGTTCTTTGCCGATTTGACGAGAAGCTCCCGTGGCCGGTCAGTGAGCGCACGCATTGCTTCAATGCCGTTGATGACTAAGTTGATCAAGACCTGCTGTAATTGCACACGGTCGCCTAGTACGCGTGGCAGATCGGCGGCAAGGTCGAGCCGTACGGAAACACCGCTTAGGGTCGCCTCATGGCGGACAAGAACGGTGACTTCCTGAATCACCTCATTGATGTCCAGTTCAACCCTATCAGGAGCGCCCTTTTGCAACAGCGCACGAATTCGCGAAATGACGGCGCTGGCTCGGGTTCCGTCATCCACAATCTCCGCAATTGCCTCGCGCAACTCCTCCAGATTCGGCGCTCCACTTGCGACTTGGCGCAGAGCAAAATTGCCGTTGTTGACGACTGCGGTTAGGGGTTGGTTGATTTCGTGGGCGATGGACGCGGTCAGTTCACCCATGGTTGCGATTCGCGCCACATGGGCTAATTCCAGTCTGGTTTCGGTCAGGGCCAGTTCCAAGCCCTGAGCGTCGAATCGCCGGTCGACGAAGGATGACAACACCGCCACACCAAGGACTTGCAAGGTAGCGGCAGCGATTCCGAGCGTACCCAGGGACGAGATGCTCACCGCATGCGACTGGTCCAAAGCTGGGGCTGCGGGAATAAAGGTGGCCGCAGCCATTCCGGTGTAGTGCATGGCTGAGATGGCCACGCCCATGACCAAGGCGCTTCCCAGCTTCGGCCAAGCGCTGTTCTGTGGCTCATCCCGAAAGTAAAATGCCAGCCACAGCGAAGCAAACGAAAATACGACTGCCAGTACCACGGAGAGGGCTACCAGGCGAAAGTCAAACCGGCATTCCGCAGGCAAACGCATAGCAGCCATGGCGATGTAGTGAAGGGCTGCAATGCCGCAACCCATCATGGCGCTGCCGATCAAGGCGTAAGTGAGTCCCATTCTTCTTCGACTCACGACCACCAGGGCGAAAGCAGAACAAAGGATCCCCACCAGGAGCGAAAGCAGAGCAGTAGGCCAATCGTATTCCACCGGGACGGGCAAGCGGAAGGCGAGCATTCCGATGTAGTGCATCGCCCAAATGCCGATGCCCATCGCGGCACTTCCGCCGATCAACCAAGTCAACTGTGCTCGACCGCGCGTTGTGGTCACCCGTCCGGCAAGATCGAGAGCCGCGTAGGATGCGGATATCGCAATCAAGACCGAGAGAGCGACCTCGCCATGGTCATACCAGCCCGACAGCGCGCCGTTTGCAGAGATCATAGCGAAGAATCTCCTAGTCCCGTTTGGGAGGGCCCCTTAAGTCACCGCCCATCAGCAGCTAGATTCTCCTACAGCGTGCCCCAAATCTTGCATGGGCCAGACCGACGTCGGGGACAGTTTACGCCTCGTCTATTGAGGCTGTACACATTCCGAAGACTTGGTGCTGCCGTAATTTCAGATCCAAGAATCTACAGCCTGTCGAACTAAGCGCGAAGAGCCCGAATGCGAAGGTTGGTTCGCGGTGCAAAACCCTTCGGCGCGCACAACCAGCCGAGGAAATAAGATCTTCGGATTTTTCTGGAACCGATTCGCGTCGACTACGTGCGGGAAATGTGAAAGCGTCACGCGGTCTACCGAGACCGTCTTAGGCGCGGAAACCTGTCAGGTCGCCACTGCAGTAAATCTCCCGGTTTGCACCGCAACGCGTAACAAAGCTTGTTCAGGACATCGGCGCTGTAGGCCTTGCTCTTGTTGTGCCAAAGAGCGTGCAACGTAGGGTAGGTGATACCGGATTTTTGTTGAAGCTTGTAGCGCGACCAACCCTTGTTTTCCAAAACTCGTTTCAGTGTGCAGATTATCATGCCAACAGAATAGACTCGCCCCTCAGATACTGTCAAGCCTATTTAGGTAAACCATGATTTATATATTATGCTCTGACAGTGTATGATAACGTGATCGGTGACCCTAGCGGCCCCCGGCTGACGATGTGCCTAGCCTCCGCGAAAGATTCTCGGACGAAGCTTTGGGTTCGCATGACACGACTTCACGCGTTGCCAGAGGGTTGGGAGTCGCTCGTCTATGAAGACTTCCTCCGTACGCGACGCCTGTTGATGGCTGCATTGATCCGCCGAGGCTACGAGAAGCTAACCGATGTCCAATCAGAAGACGAGGCAGCCGATGCGACGGATGAGGAGCGGACGACATGGGGGAACATACGAGACGTCGAGTTGTCGTTACGCCGAATTGTTGGGACCGGGTATTACTCGCGATGGAATCAGCGTAGCGAGACACAAATGCGCAAGTGTCTAGATGAAAAGGCATGGACGACAATCGAGAAGAATCGAGCTAAACGCCCAGATCGGCCTCCGCAAGATCCCTTGGCGGCCACAATCGATGTCTTGCAGTTCACGTATATTGGCCAACTATTGCAGCTAATGGTGGCTAATGAAGCGTGGGAAATGTTCCAGCCCATGTTTCGCGACCGCCGCGAGCTCGAAGACATCATTGGAAGAATCGCACCGGTGCGAAATGACACAGCACATTTTCGGACAAAGTCCGTTCAGCAGCTAAGAAGCTGTCAAGTGGCGTGCGAAGACCTGACTAGGCTTCTTTCGGTGAAATAGGCTCAAAGGTTGGAGGCCGCGATAGCGCGTTCCGCTAGTGCCCGTCGCCTAGGAGCCCGCGTGGTGAACGTGTGCGAATGTGGAGAGTTTTTTCCAAAAGAGACTTCGGGACTCCGCGTAACCGCCGCGTAACCCCGTTTTGGGTTTCGGGCGCTTTCAGCGTTTTTCGCGTAACGTAGAATCAATAAGTTACGCAGTTTCAATCTGGGGAGGGGGTTCGACTCCTACCCGCGCCTCCAAGATTCTAAGCTGGTTAATCTGCAGGTGGAGCAACCGTGACCGCCGTTCCCGAACCTTCCGTCAAGCTGTGAAACGCGTCGACGGATAAATTATCGAAGTGTTCAACCATGCCACTCGGCCAGCGCACTTGTACGCTGTTTAGTTTGGTCTCCGCGCCCAGACCGAAATGTACGCGCAAATCGTTTTGCGATATGTAGCTCGAGCCGCTGCGTACTTCGTCCACTAGGGTTCGCGCCCCGATCTTCACAGTGATCTTCGCGCCGATACCATCACGATTCGAGCGGGAACCTACGAGTTTGAATGCGACCCAGTGATTTGGGGAACGCACCGAATTCACCAATAGGCTCGGTTTCGCGTTCATATTATTGATGACTACGGAAATCTGCCCATTGTTCCAAAGATCGCCGACTGCCAGGCCGCGCGCGGAGGAGGCGGCGTTAATTCCGGGTCCAGCGGTTGCGGAGATTTCGCTAAAAGTGGCGTTCCCATTGTTGTGATAGAGCAGGCGCGGCTGCTGGTAGTCGCTGCCCAGGTGAGATTTTTCCACTTCGGGATAGACGTGCCCGTTGGCGAGGATCAGATCGGGCCAACCGTCATTATCAAAGTCGAAGAACATGGTTCCCCAGCCGAGATACTGCGAATGCAGGCCGAGTCCCGCAGCGAACGTAACGTCGGAAAAAATTCCATTTCCGCGATTCTGGTACAGGATGGGGGTGTCATCGGAAAAGTTGGTTTTAAAAATGTCCAGGCGGCCGTCGCCGTTGAAATCGGCGACGGTGGTGCCCATGCCGGCCTGCTCGCGTCCGTCTTCGTCAAACGCCACGCCTGCCATTACGGCGACGTCGGTGAAGGTGCCGTCGCGATTGTTGTGGTACAGGATGCTGGGGACGCTATCGCACGCAACGTAGATGTCTGGCCAGCCGTCATCGTCGAAATCCAGGGTGGAGACGCTGAACGCGTAGTGTCCGTTAGTTTTGTCGATGTGCGCCGCGGAGGTGACATCGGCAAACTTCCCGTTACCTAAATTCTGATACAAAATGTTCTTCGAGCTGGGCAAGCCGCGAGGTCCGCACATTACCGGAACGCCCTTCCACACGCAATACTGTCCATCGCCGGGGATCGGAGTGGTGGCCGGATTGAAGTCCACATAATTGGCCACCATCAAATCCAGCTTGCCATCCCGGTTGTAATCAATGAACGCGCAGCCGGTTCCCCAGGCTTTTCCCGATCCGGCCACGTTGGCTTGCTCAGCCACCTCGGTAAAAACGCCGTGATTGTTATGATAGAGGCGATTCTTGCCGTAGTAAGTGACGTACAGATCGTCCCAGCCGTCGTTGTCATAGTCGCCCACGCAAACGCCCTGTCCCCAACCCGAAGCCGTGAGACCGGCCTGAGCGGTGACGTCTGAGAAGGTGCCGTCATGATTGTTGTGAAACAGATGATTGGTAGGAGGGACGCCAGGGGGAGCGCCCTGGAGCGTCGTACCATTCACGAGAAAAATGTCCGGCCATCCGTCGTTGTCATAATCGAAAATCGCTACGCCAGTTCCGGTGGTTTCGATAATGAATTTCTTGGTGTCGAGGCCGCCAAAGACGTTGAGCACGTCGAGCCCGGCTTTGCTGGCGACATCGGTGAAGTATGCGATCGGGGATTTATCAGCCGGTTTCTGCGGGGCGGTCTGGGCAGCCCAGGAGAAACTGACGAACATTATCGTAAGGACTAGCCATAGCGAGGTACTCGGCGGCACGAGCGTCCTCTGGCGCAAGTAACAGCTGGCCTTACTGAAAGTTGGCACGAGCGCCTTCCGAAGGCCGAACCTCAAACCGGGGTAGGAAAAAGTCACCGAGAAGTTCGTCCCTCGAGTGCGGCGGCTCGGTGGAAGTTTGCGCAAACTTCATGGCGGTCTTCTCGTCGCCAGCGCGATGGTATGCCTGACTTAGCAGCCGCTTAGCTTGGACATTATCGGGATCGATTCGCAGGACAGTCTGCAGCTCCGCGATTGATTCGTGCAACATGCCGAGAGCAAACTCCGTTTTTCCCAAGTTGAAGTGAGCGTCACTGTTATCGGGGTTCAATTTAGTGGCAGTCTGAAATGCGGCCAGCGCCTCGGACAGTTTTCCCGCGCGGCCTAGAGCCAACCCGCGGAAATAGCTGAGTAGGAACTGCGGCCCTAGCTTTTTTTCGGCGGCGGCGAGTTCCGTGGCAGCTTCGTCGGGGCGGCCGGTGCGAATCAGCACCTGGGCCAAGCCTACGTAGCTAGTCGGCAGGGGATCCCCGGCAACGACTAAATCGCGAAATTCGCTCTCCGCTTTGGGATAATTCTCGGTGGCGAGGTACACCGCGCCCAGACGCAAATGCAGGGCATACGACTCGGGATTGGCGGCTAGCGCGTTTTGTACCTCGTTGATGGCTTCCGGGTAGCGGCCAAATTCCATCAACTCGCGGGTGAGATTGAGCCAGTGTTCCTCTTCGTTGGAGGCTAGAGTGGCGGCGCGGCGGAGAGCGTCAATGCACTGATCACGCTGATTTAAGTGCGCAGAAGCAATGCCAATCACCGACCACTCCGGCGCAGAGCCGGGCCCATCGGCGTAGACGCGAGCCTCCTGAATTGCCTTTTCGTAAGCCCCGATGGTCAGGTACGCCAGTGCCAGATTGAACTGCGCCTGCACAGTGGAGCTCTGATCGCGTGCCTTCTGAAAAATCTGTATCGCCGCGTCGGTCTCGTGTCCTGCCAACAACTGTACAGCCGCTCCGACCCGTTGAGCTTCGGTCAGAGGTAACTTTTCGATTTCGGCGAGGGATTTGCGCTCATCCTCCGGGCGTCCCACCGCTTTGTATCCAATCGCGGAGCGGACCCAGAAGTCAGCATCGGACGGAGGCGGAACGCCGGATATTTCCAATTCATGGAAAGCGAGCGCATAACGGTTGGTTTGCAACTCCACGCGACCGAGATAGTAATGGGCGAAGCCGTCGCCAGGCGAAAGTTTCACGGCCCGTTGCAGCGATTCACGTGCCTCTGCGGTGTTGCCAAGCGTCCATTTCAGAAAGCCGAGATTGCGATAGGCATTCTCCATACGGGGATCCAGGCGAATTGCCGCGGCATATTCGTTGGCGGCCTCATCGTTTTTTCCCAACTGAGCCAGAACAATCCCGCGAAAATTGTGAATTCTGGGGTCCTCCGGACGCTCGCCTTCCGCGATGGTAAGTTCGGCCAGCGCTTCATCGAAGTGTTTCGCTTGCAGCGCCGCAAGTCCCTTTTGAAATGGGTCCGACGGCGAAGCATTCTGACTGCTGGTTGGCCGCGCAGAATGCAGGTAGGAGTAGCTTGCGCAGGGACATCCGAGGACGAAGAGAATGAGGATGCGTCTCATGCTAGGGAGCTTCGGTGGAGCGGGTGATTTCGCTCAAGCGCTCGGTTTGCTTTTCCAGGCGTTCATGGGACTTACGGTTCAATTCGGTAGAAAGCTCGAACTCATGGGCGGCGTTGTCAGTTTCGCCGAGGGCCTGGTATACCCGCGCTAGCTTGTAGTGCACGACTCCGTCGTGGTCGTCGACGACGGCAATCTTGAAATGTTCTTCGGCTTTTCGATTTTCACCGAGCTCCGCGAACGCGGTTCCGAGGTCGCGTTGTATGTCGGAATTTGAGGGGTCGGCGGCCAACGCGCGATTGAGGTAACCCAGGGCCTGGTTTGGCTGATGCTCGAGCAGGTAGGTGTCTCCTAGATCGTCCAATGCGCCGGCGTGACGCGGGCTTAGCGCGAGTTCCGCTTCGAATTCTGCGCGCGCCTCCGGAACCTTCAGATTCTTCCATAATAGATGGCCCAGGCTGTAGTGCAGATTCGGCGACGCCGGCTTGAGCGCGATAGCTGCGCGGTATTCTTCGATGGCCTTTGCATCATTATTTTTGGCGGCTTCCAGATCTCCCGTAAGCTCATGCAACCGATATGAATCAGGGTCGGCCTGATACAGACGAAGATAAGAGCCAGTTGCCAATTTTTCATACGTACGTGCTCGCCAGAAGGCTGCTTCGGGAGAGCCTCGATCGCCTGGCTGCAATGCGTCCAGAGTTTTCAGCGCGAGATCATATTCCCCAGCGTCGAGCAAAGCATTGGCCACTCGAATTTGAAACGCTGAAGAAGTGTGCGAAGCGAGAATCTTTTGTGCACACGGCACAACAAAGGAGTATCGCTCGAGATCAAGAGCCTGCGTGATTTCTGTTTCGTTGCAATTTATGTCGGCGGCGCTGGTCATTCCGACGGCAGCAGACGCTAAGTTGGTTTCTGCAGCCGCTTCAGAAAGGTCCCCATTTTGCGCGGCCAGAAACGCGAGACCTAAGTGCGCGGCGGGAGTGTTTCGGTTTTGCAGGTCAGCTCTCACCTTCTGAATCGCTTCGCGGTTGGCATCGGGGAGTTGTTCCAGACTCGCATCGCCCAATCCTGCCTCGTGCAATCCAAGAATTCGTTCGGTTTGGAGTGCGTCAACCCTAAGCGTTTTATTCCAGTCTTGCAACGCGCCGTCCACGTTTCCCTGGATCAATCGGGCCTCGCCGCGACGCACCAGTGCGCGCAGGCTGCCGGGATCGGTCTTTAGCTCGGCATCAATTTCCTCACTCGCCTTACTCACTTTTCCGGCGTGCAGGAACAGCTCGCCGAGTTCGGCATGCAGGCCAGGCCGATTGGGTGCCTCCGCCAGGGCGTTCTGATAATGAATTACCGCGGACGGCCACTCGATGCTGGTTGCGTAGCTTTCGGCCAGTAGTTGTTCGCTGCGCGACGAGCCCGGAGCCGCCTTTTCCAGGCGCGCTACTTCCTGTTTCCCAAGCTTTTCGTAAGCCGTTCCCAAGCGGTACAAAGCGTCGACATCTTTAGGCCGGGTCTGAAGGACTCGGTCCAGCGTAGCGACCTCCGCCTGGAACTGGCCGGTCATCTCCTGGGCAGTCGCCAGCCACAGCCAAGTGTCTGTCCGGTTGGGATCGGAATGAATTGCCGCGTTTAGGTATGGGATGGCTTTGCCACCATCGCCCAGCCGGCAATCGTCGATACCGAGGAAAAAATTCGCGCCGACGAGGTCCGGCTTTAGTTTCAGCGCGCTAAGAAATTCAGGCATGGCTTTCGCGGGTTGGTCCTGGAGCTGGTAGACCAATCCCAGATTCATGTGAGCTTCCGCGAAACCCGGTGCTATGGCGATCACCGCCTGGTATTCGTGCTCCGCGGTAACGTAGTCCTGATCGTGTTGCGCCTTCTGCGCCACCGCAAAGTGTGATTCGATCGCCGAGGATTGCGATTGAGCTGCGGCCAATGTGTTAGCGGCAAAATTTGCGGCGAGGACGCCGAACAACAAGGCCTTCCGAAAGACTGAGGCGCCGAACTGGAGTGTGTATTTCACCGGGGCGAATTCACAGCAATAACTGGTTTTCAATCGAACTATAACAGTCCGCTCAGGGCGGCGGTGACAAAGAGATCACCAGCGGGCCGCTACTGGATTCGGCGGACCGCAACGAGCGTGGTCGAGCTGGGCGCTCCGGAAACCGCTCGGGATCGAATCAAAGCCTCAAACCAGATTTCCTGCGGGCTGCCGTCGGGGACGGAAATATCCAGAGCAGCCATCAGTTGACGCCGATTCTCTTCGTCTGCTAGAAACCGGCCGGCAGCTTCCGTGCCTTCTTGTTGGAGACCCTGTAGTGCGAGCACACTGCCGTCGTGGGTGGCATTGGGGAGCAGCGAAATGGTGGCATAGTCTTCGCCCATCGTTCCCGTCCACTGCAGGCCCGTGTATTGCGCCGCTTCGCCCGCCAGCGGTTTCTTATTCAGAAATACTTTGGCGCTCTTCCCTACCACGCTCTCGCTCTCACGGAAATTTAACTTGTCTTGCAGCAGGGTAACCCATGGGTTTGACCCCGGACTGCCGATGAAGATGTAGTTGCTGTGATCGAGTTCGCGGGTCCTTAAGTCTCGTGGGTATCGGACGGAGACCTGTGATTGAAGGGCTCCCGCCATCTTATAGAGCGATACTACATCGCTGACGTCCGCAAAAGAGGTGAGGGTTGATTTGGAAATATAGTCGCTCAGACGAGAATCCGCCGGGTCGGCCTTGCTGATGATCGGGACCTGAAGGGATTCGCCACGAAGGTACTGTTCGAGAGAGCCGGGCTGGCTGGCGAGGATGCGCGACATTCCATAGTTGCTATCCGCAACCACAATCACGGTCTGGTGCCTAGGATCGAATATCTGTGAAAACGGCCAAGCGAGAGCGGCGGGCGCGTGCGCAACGTTAGCTGCCCTGAGGGTAATCACACGATAGGTCAGCAATACGCACATGACTGCCAGAAAACCGCATATCAACCAAGGAATCATGGTGCCGCGAGGTGACGCGGCGTCTGAAAACGTTGCGCTCGGCGGTACCCTGGTCTGGGCAGCTGCCGTTTTCTGCATCGCGGGTCGAAATACCGGAGCGTACGAGCCTTTAGGGATATCCAGGAGGATCGGCTCATCGCGGCCTTCTTCATGGAAATACTCGTGCAGCTTTAGGCGCAACTGGCGGACATGAACCCGTACCGAGCTATCCTCAATTGGACTGTAATCTAAGGGCTTGTGGAACAGAGCGTTGCCAATGTGTTGTTCGGTTAGCTCGTGGGCGTTGCCATGCAAGGTCTGTTCGGCAATGTACTGCAACAGATCGCGGAGCCGATTACTTTTCTGGAAGGGATTGCTGGACAAGATCCGCTGTACCAGTTGCCACCGTGGATCAGTTTGGAGATCGCCAACTGCCGAAAGTTGTGTGGAAACACTCATGCGAGGGTTTTAAAACGATTCGGTTGTCTCAACCAAGCCTGTAGATTCTATCACATGGCCGTTGACTCAAAGAAGATAACCCAATTATTTCCAATAGTTTCGCGAAAGCGTTTTCTGGAAGCATGCCTGTGAATCACCTTGAAATCACGTGTAAGATCCTTTCGTTTCGTCCTAGCTTCAGACATCAATATATTCCTGCGTTGCCTTGGCATTCTCAGCGCAGAATTAAGGTCCAACGGCTGAGTCATTCCATTTGTTGGCGAGCTCATTAGCCAAACATGATCAATAAACCGATTTCGCGGCGCCAGTTCTTTGAAGGTTCGATGGCCAGCAGTCTGGCACTCGCCTTGGAACTGGGAGTGAGTCCTTTGCGATTGGCAGCGGTGGCTCTGCCGGGTGCAGGCGGATTGAGTCTAAAAGTGACCGGGGATGCGAGCATGGGTTACGGCGTGACCCTTGTCTTCAACGGCCAGCCCGTTGCGCGCCACAATCACGGCGGAGAATTTTCGGCCGAGTTCCAAAACGCTGAACGGAGCGTAACGGATCGAGTGCAGGATTGGAAAGGCACGACATGGAAGGGTGACGCCACGCGGATGGTGCTGGAAGGTGAATCCAGGCTCGCTAATTTGAACACCACCCTATTCGTACAAGTGGATTACGCGGTGGTGAAGCCGAATGTGGTCAGAAAGAGGATCCGGCTTCGCCAATCGGATGACTTCCAGCTTTTCTATCAGTTGACCAACCGCATGGAACCGCAAGAGACACCCGCAAAGCTGTGGAGTTTCGATCACCCGAATTGGCAAGGCGGATCGGTGCACGAATATTTTCCAGCGGGTGGGTTTCGCACCAAAACTGGCCTGTGCGTTGGCCTGCTGACTGATTCTGGCTATCGCAACCAGTGGACGCGCTTCATTCGCCGGGATGGCCGGCCCGTGAAGCCCGCTGCGCAGCGCGTTCCGGATGCCAACCTATATTCAGGCGCCGGGGCGGCGGAACGCAGCCAAGGCAATTGGTTCGTTCAGCAGACGTTCGGCGAAATAACCGCGCAAATCGGCGGCGAATCCAAGGCGATTGCGATGCCGGAAGTGTCGTCGTGGAAGAAAAAAGGTGATACCAGCGCGGAAGAGCGTGATGGCGTGGTCATAATATCGGCGAAGAGTTCCGATGACGGCGTGCTGATACCGTTGCCCGCAATCGGATCGGAGATATGTTCGTTACGCATGGAGTATCGCTCAGCCGGGGCAGTATCACTGCAACTCTGGGATGTTGACGATCAACTGCGGAAGGTGAATGACCTTACTCAATATAACGATGGCCTGCCGGCATCGCCCGATGCGTGGTCGGAGTTTCAGAGTACGGTATTTGTTCCCGGCCTGGTGGGTTACGGCAAAGCCCTGTTTCTTTCCTTGGGCCCCTCGGAGCAGGCCACGAAGCTCGACGCGGCGGGCGGCGCGGCCAAGATCGAGATACGTGGATTGCAAGTTCGGGCTGTGGCCACTCATCGCGAGCCATACCACCGCCTGCCAATGGACGTCCCCGCAGAAAAGACTGTGTTTGTATTCGCCGATGAAAACGTGCCGGACACGGTGCGCGACCACCGGCTAGCTAGCCAGCGTTATCTCGCAGAAGGGCTCAATTTTCAGGGTGGCGATACCGAGAAGATTATTTACGCCGACGCCATGATGCTTTCGTGGATCGCGGGACCTGAGACGTTCCGGCCGATGCTAGCTCCAAGCATCTGGTATTCCGCGGCCGGAGAGATGTACATGCGCGACAGTTTCTTCGCGCTCAGCGGACTGCACAATCGCGAACTGAACGAAGGCTGTTTTTGAGTCTGTGGGCCGAAAACCAAGGGGAAGATGGCTCGATCAATACCCTGGTCGAGCCTAATCTCGCCAACGTGGAACGGAAGTCCAATGACTCCACACCGCTTTGGCTGATGTGGGCGTTGCTGAATCGGCGGCGATTCGGCACTCATTTGCCGATGGAGAAGGTTCGCAAGGCCGCTGAATATTGCCTGCGGACTTATGACCCGCAAAAAGACGGCGTCTGCCACGCGCAGTTCGTTCTTGGCCAGCTCGATGTCATCCGGTATCCGGAGGGGACTTCGGTTATTTGCGAAAACCAAGGGATGTTGGCGGTCACCCTGCGCACTATTCAGGAGCTTCAAATCGCGGATGTAAGCGAAACGATTCCTCAGGCCCGCCTGCGTCAGGCCGAGGAGTTCTATCGCAGCTACTACGACCAGGATCGAAAATTCATGCGTCCGGCGAGAGATATCCACGATGCGATCGGATTTGCTGAGATTTTCCCTGAATACCTTTCACTGTGGTTGTTCCAGCGGAAGATCCTGGCCGACGAGATGGTCTTGAGCCACCTCGATCGGATGCCGGTGATGATGCCGCGCGAGAAATGCCCCCATCCAGAGCTTGGTGGGACCGTGCGACCTATTCTGATTGGACTTACCGACAAGGACCCCGGCTGGGGTTACTTCACCGAGAGGTGGCACCCGATGGTCAGCGATTCTTTTGCGTCCAGCTATGCAAACCACGGAATGGACGGCATTTACTACAACGGCGGCAGCTGGATGCGAATTGAAGTTTGCGGCTACGTCACCGGGATGCTTCACGGATGGAAACCGGCCCGGAAGGCGATTGAAAACCGGCTTTGGGCAGAAATCAACGTCGACCCTGACTTCCCGACCAGCCAGGAATACCTTGCTACCGACCCGGGGCATCCCTATTTTGGCTATCATCGCGTCTTCGCATGGAATTCGTTCGTGCTCCAAGCCCTCGAACAGGTTGGCGTGCGAAAGCCCGAAATGGATCCAGACTACGTCAGGAAATAGCCCCGTTTGGTCACGGAACCCGATGATCCAATTTTTGGGAGCTTCTGTCCGGCCCCGTGTCGCACCCGGGAGGTCGAAATTGGGAAGATAACCTCGTTTCTAAGGTGAGTCACAATGAATTCACGTGTTAGACCCTTTTCTTCCTGCCCATGTAGGTTGACCATCGGTCCAAGACTGGCATAGTACAAATGCACTATGCCGGCAACAGGGGTTCCAGGTTTAACCATTTCGGGGTTGTCCGTGGTCAGTGCCTCAGAGTCCCATTTCTTCGGTGCTCATGGGGCGTAAATCCTTCCTGGCCTTGGAGATAAGGAAAAAGTAAATGAAAAGACTCGCCCAAGCATTTCCGCTCGTCCTATCGCTCACGCTCTTTGCCTGCTTAGCTGCTCCAATTATGTATGCGCAGAACAATGCCGGCACTATTCAAGGCACAGTGACCGACGCATCTGGCGCGGCTGTGGCAGGAGCCGCCGTAACGGGGAAAAATCTCGATACGGGACTGACGCTTTCCTCGGTAACCACCGACTCTGGACTCTATTCTCTGGCCAACGTGCCGGCTGGTCGGTACTCGGTATCGGTCGAGAAGCCCGGATTGAAGAAGTATACGCGGGAAGGCGTGAGCGTTCAGACCAGCTCGACGACCTCCCTGGATATCCAACTCGTGCTCGGCGCTGTCTCGGAGACGGTGACGGTGAACGCGGACGCCAGCCAGCTGGAGACCGCGACCTCGGATATAGGCGCCACTGTACAGGACAGCTTGGTTCAGAATCTGCCGCTGGAGGTTTCTGGCACGATTCGCAACCCGGTGCAATTCGTTGAGTTGGTTCCTGGTTTCGTGGGAAACCTAGCCAACAACCCCGGCAGCAACTCGACTGACGATTTTAAGGTGAACGGAGGCCAGGAAGGCGCCACCGACATTCTGGTCGACGGAGTATCGATCTCCTTGGTTTCCCCCAACACCCAGTGGAATAAGGGTGTCTCCACCGACGGCGTGGACGAATTCAAAGTGCTGCAGAGCAACTTCTCGCCGGAATATGGAGAGTCTGGCGACGGCATCATCAGCCTGACCATGAAGTCCGGTACCAACCAATACCACGGCTCGGGTTATGACTACCTGCGCAACAACGCGCTGGAAGCAAATAGCTGGATCAATAATCTGGAAGGGCAAAAGCGGAGCGTTGATACACAGAATGATTTTGGAGGCACTTTCGGGGGGCCGGTGTTTGTGCCCAAGCTGTATCACGGGAAAGATAGGACGTTCTTTTTCGTCGATTATGAGGGCTTCCGCTTCCGAACCGGGGGCACGTCACTGCAAAGCTTCCCCAACGCAGCCTACCTGGGTGGTGATTTCTCGGCGCTGCTCGCTCAGGCTAACCCCGTCCAAATCTACGATCCCACGACCCATGCGGCGATTCCAGGCAACGTCCTGTCCAACGATCCTAATTACACGGCGAGCACCGTTATGACCAAAGTATTCTCGTTCCTTCCGGCCACCAACGGGGCGCTAGATAACAACGTAATCAACCGCACCGTTTCAAGCACTACCGCCGACCTATTCGATATAAAGGTCGATCACGACATTTCCGACAAGCAGCGGGTCTCTGCGGGGTTCGATTGGGACGACACGAATACCGGCGGGGCGTCAGACTTGGGTCCGATCTTTGGATCGACGACGCCACAGAACACGCGTTATGCGCGCTTCAGCGACAACTACGTGATCACCCCGTCGCTGGTCAATCAGTTTCTGTTCGGTTTCAGCCGCCGGTATCGAGGTGAACTCTCCGGCAGCATCGGCGGAGACTACCCGGCCAAGCTCGGAATCTCGGGAGTGAGCCCGGTTACCTTCCCGTGTTTCGCGTTCCAAGGCACGGACTACAGCGGGGTGCTCAACAATTGCGGCGATTCGGAATTTGCTGACAACGTTTATCAGGTAAACGATTCAGTGAGCTGGGTGAAAGGCAAACACAACATGAAGTTCGGCGGTGGTGCGCGACTGCTGGAGTTCAACGTGCGCCGTCTGACCCAGGCATCCGGCGAATTCGATTACAGCGCCGCGGAGACCAGCACCACCGGCAACGCAGGCGGCACCGGCGGGTATGCACTCGCGAGCGCGCTGTTTGGCCTGGTTGATACGCAGATTTTGAACTATGGAAGCTTCAGCGGGGTGCGCTACAAGGACTTCTCATTCTACGCGCAGGATACCTATAAGCTTTCTTCGCGGTTAACTTTGAATTACGGCGTGCGCTGGGACTACGACATACCCGCTACAGAAGCGTACGACCGATTCTCCGACGTGGATCCTAAACTCTCGAACCCTGGCGCCGGCGGCATTCTGGGTGCTTACACCTATTTTGGAAGCGGGCCCGGGCGAAATGGCCGGACGCGTCCGCAGAACATTTACGACAAGGCATTTGGTCCCCGGGTGGGATTCGCTTACAGCATCAACGACAAGACCGTGCTCCGCGGCGGATACGGTATTTTCTACGAGCCTCTAAAGGAAGGATCGTTTGCCGATCAGGACGGACTCGGGTTTTTCAACAAGCAAACCATCAACGTAACCAATGGCGGTCCGACCCAGATCGACGACGGAGTCACCCACATTTTCCCGCTGACCGGTCCTTTCACACCGGATGGGCAGAACGGCAACAGTGGTGTGATTATGGTTTCTCCGAACAGCGGACGTCCTCCAGACATCCAGACGTGGAATGTGGACATTCAGCGCCAGGTGTTGTCGAATCTCAACGTAAGCGTGGCTTACGTCGGCTCAAAGGGCACTCACCTGCCGGCTCTGAATATCATCCCGAACCAGGTCAATCCGGTCTATCTTCCGTTGGGAAATGAATTAACCATGGATGCTTCGTGCCTGACCCTGGGAACGTGCCCGATGGCCGTTGCTGCTGGAGTGCACATTCCATATCCCACTTTCAGCGGCAACATCAACCAAGCGCTGCGGCCGTTCCCGCAGTACGGCGACTTCAACCAGGAAGACAATTCATTCAGTCCCGACCGTACCGGTAACTCGACCTACAACGCGATGCAGCTGGGAATCAATAAGCGCTTCGCTTCAGGACTAAGCTTCCTCGTTTCGTACACCGTCTCGAAGAACATCACTGATGCCGACTCACAGGGCCCGGGCGTCGCGGGGTTCATCGGTACCAACAGTTATATTGGCCAGAACTCCTACGATCGCGCTGCGGAAAAGGCGGTCAGCGAGCTCGATACACCGCAATCCCTGACGGCTAGCTTTTTCTATGAGCTGCCGGTTGGACACGGTAAGCGCTTTATGAATCAGAGTGGTGCCGTCGATCGTGCCTTGGGTGGGTTCTACGTTTCGAGCGTCCTCTCCTACCATTCCGGCCTCCCGACGGAAGTCTACGGACCATGTAACGGCCAGGCAAGCCAAGTGCTGTTTGGTGGATGCGAATTCACAGGAGCAGCGCGCGTCAACTTGGTTGGCGGCGTACCCGAAACGAACAAATCAAATTTCAATCCGTTCACCATGCCATTCTGGAACCCCGCCGCCTTCAGCCTGCCCGCGCCCTTTACCTTCGGTGATGAAGGACGCTCCCTGCCGTTAGCACGTGATTTTGGAGGCAAGGACGAGGATTTCAACCTGGGTAAGAAAACACACCTGTTTGGGGAGAGGATGACTTTGGATTTCCAAGCCTCCTTCTTCAATATATTCAACCGGCACATATACTCGGTGAACAGCGGAGGTCCTAACTTGGCTACCCCGTTTGCTCTTCCTGGGAGCAGTTCGGATTGCCCGGGACCCACCGCCTGCGGCTTTGGTTCGATCACAGGATCGAGCGGGCCGCGGATCATTCAGTTCGGTCTGAAACTTCTGTACTAATCTCGAGGGGCTCTGCTCAGCTAGCAACCGAGCGGAGCCCATTCCTCTCTAACCTCCGGGGCTAACGATCCGATGACTGAATTCGATCGCCGCGGCTTCATGAAGAGGCTTTTCGTCGCTGGCGTAGCCGCGGTTCCTGTTTACTCGGCATTTCCCGCGGTCACCGGCGGACCCCGTTCACACTTAGCATTCCCATTGTCGTCCGAAAATCTGGAGAGCGGCTCTCAGCAACTGCGAATATCGGCTGCTGGGTCGCCCTTGACATTTCAAAATTTCCTGCGCGTAGGAAATGAGTGGAAAGCGGCGACGTTGCCCAACAATCCATTCATTGCCGGTCCGTCTTTCCCTTTGGTTACATCCCGGGTGCGCCGCGAAGGTTCGAGCATCTTTTGCGAGGGCGATGGTAAGGCCGAGGGGATAGATGGCAAGACGCTTTCGTATCCATGGAATTCGGAAATTACTTCGGTAAAGCCTGGCAGTGAAACTGACGGTCCCTCCTCCAGTGAGGAGGTCTGCTGGTTTCGCTTTCGCACCACGCTGCATTTGCCAGCGCCGGTGCGTCTGCGGCAGGGCAACACCGTTGAACCACAAATGATCGTCTGGCTAAGTTCATCGTCCACCCTTATGGAAGGACAGTCGGGCAGTTGGAGGCGAGTGCTGTTGGAGCAGCCCACAAAGAACTCGCTAGGAACCTACGGCAACGACTTGCCGGCTGTTTATCTGCTGGACCAGACGCTTGGCGTGGAGACCATGATGTATTTCGATTTCAGCGATATGGGTTGGATGTCCACGGAAAATCTTCCTCGCTTCCTGGTATATCGGTGTTCCTCCATCGCGCAAATCGAGACTGACGGTACCCAAAACCTTGGTGTGGGCTTGCTTGCGCAACAAGCTACGGGAAATATTCTGCCTGCTGGCGACCTCAGCTTCTCTTACTGGCTGCTGCAGCGGCCGATGACGCGGTTGTTGACCGAGCAGGAAGCTATCGCGCGCTGGATAGAAGCGCTGCTGCCGCTCTTTGAAGAAAAACTTACCTGGCCGCCTTGCGCTAGTACGTGGAAAGAATTCGCCGCCGGCACGGTGGCGGATCTGCAGGACAAGAGCGCCGCCCAAATTGAGGTGAACGGCCATACTGGGTTGCGCGCATACGTGAAGGCCAGCTCGAAACTCTGGAACGATTCCGCAACTAATTTCGAACTGATGACGGTCGCCGATGTCCTGTGGCCCTCGTTGCTTTACCTTCGGGTGCATCCTTTGCCGGATTTCGAAAAGGAGTGCGGCGCGCTGCTGGCCGATCTTCCGGCCTTTTATCATCCGGAGACGCACAGTATCAGCAACGACTTCGCGGCACATGCCAACGAGCGGGCGGACTCCTGGTATCCCTTCGAAAATGCGCTGATCAAGTATCCAATGATCGGTTCTCTAGCGGGCTCTAAGGAAATTACCGATCGTTTTTTGGATGCTTTCAAAAGCGCGCAAAAGATGGCCGAGCAGTACAACTATCTTTTCCCGATTTATTACCAGGTGGCGACCTTGCGGGCGGAAGGGGCGGGCACGAATTACGCCGTTGGAGGGTTGTACGCATGGTCGGCCATTGTGGCCAATCGATTGACGGGAGACGCGCGCTACCTCGATGAGGCCCGCCGCGCGATACAAGTGTTGTACACCGTTCCGGCGGAGCGGCTATTTCACGAGCCGCAAGAACTCGCTTATGGCGCCCTCGCGGCCGCGGAACTAGGCATGTACGAGCAATCGAAATACCTGCTCTACCAACAGTTGCGCCTGTTTTACTGGTATTCCGATCCCAGCCAGAAATCACACGATATCCGCGGTATGGTCCAGGCCTGCGCTTCGATCTTGTACCCCGCTTTCAAAGAAAACGTGGAAGCGATTCTTCCGTGGACCGGGATCATGAAACGCGGGGTGATTTTCGAGGGGTTATTGCGTTTTATGGACCAGCAGCGGCGCAACAACTTTTATTTCTTCGAGAACTGCGCATCCAGCCAGCGCAAGGGCACGTTCCCGTTCATCCCTTTTGAGAATCTCGGCACCCTCGAGCTGGGAGGTATGACCGGCAACGTGGGCAAGGAAATTTACGGCGCGGGCGAGTCGATTTGGATGTATCTGATGTTTGAAGCGCTGGGCCAGTCGAGCGACCGCGAACTGATGCTCGTAAATCTCGACTTGCTCGGCGCGTTTCACTCGAAAGATTTTCCGCCCAACAAACTGAACTTCATTTTGTTCAACCCGACGCCGATGGATCGGTCCGCTACGCTTACGGTGCCGCCAGCGGGGCAGCAAAGTGTGAGGTTTAGTGTGGACGGCACGGCCACCAGGAATTCACTGCGTGTTCCCAAACAATCTTACATTCGGCTTTTGGCCGAGTACTAAAGATGTTGGACCCACGGGGAGTGGTAGCGCCAGGGTTTTCGGATGACCAGCCGCATCCGTTTCAGTCTCATCGAGGAAAAGATCCCGCCATGACTAAAGGTCCCTTGCATGTAAGTCTCGTAGCGAGTATCACCGCCGTTACCGGAGTGTTTTTGACCCTTCTCGCCGCGATCGCGGCTCCACCCAGTGCGGCGCCTACACCGCCATTTGGAAAATGGACGAGGCTTTCCGCCGTGCCGATCATGTCTCCAGGTGGAGACGGATTTGAGTCTGCTGGAACATTCAACCCGGCGGTAGTGGAGAAAAACGGAAAGTTCGAGATGTTGTATCGCGCGCAGGATCACGGCGGCAAATCGTCGCTGGGATATGCAACGAGCAGCGACGGCGTTCATTTTACAAAACGATCCGAACCGGTCCTGGCATCCGAGGCGCCCTATGAAAAAGGCGGCGGAGTGGAAGATCCGCGCCTGCAAAAGTTTGGCGACGTTTACTATTTGACCTACACCGGCTACAACAATGTGGACGGCGGCGGACCCGATCACAAAGACGCGCAATTGTGTCTGGCCACTTCGAAAGACCTGATCCATTGGGACAGAAAAGGTGTAATCATGCCGAGCTACAAGGGTAAGTGGAACGTGAAATGGACGAAGTCCGGCGCGATTGTTCCCGAAAAAATTAACAGCAAATATTGGATGTACTACCTCGGTGACGCCAAAGGCCAGGATACCCAGATGGGGGTGGCCTCCTCCGACGATTTGGTTCATTGGACCGATGCGCTGGACCATCCGGTGATGGTCAGCCGTCCCGGAATGTTCGATTCACAAGTGGAAGAGCCCGGGCCACCGCCGGTGCTTACGCCCGCCGGCATCTTCCTGATTTACAACGGAGCGGACGACAAGCTGGTCTATTCGACAGGTTGGGTTCTCTTCGACAAGAACGATCCCACCAAAGTAATCGCACGTGCCAAAGCGCCGGTATTTGAGCCCGAGAAGGAATGGGAGAAAGTGGGTCAGGTCCCCAACGTAGTATTCGTAGAGGGATTAGTGCGCGACGGCAGACGCTGGCTTTTCTACTATGGCGGCGCAGACAAACACGTTGGTGTCGCAACCGCACCAATATTTTGAGATCTCTGCTTATCCGGAGCAACAATCAACTAACAGGGGTTTTGGTTCCCTGAATTGTCTCCGATCAGCAACCGCGGGAGCTCCCAGGGCCCTAACGATTCTCTCTCTGGGCGGCCGTTTTCGAAAAAGCTTCAAAGGCTCTATCTTCATCGGTCACGTCGATTATCTTCCCGGATTTGTGCTTGGTTCGGCGCGTACAGATATTGTTCTAGCAGACGTTGGATTTATTGGGCCGATGGTTAAGAATTTGCAAGGTCTTGTTCGGGCTGCCGACGCTCTGCCAATCAATCGGCTTGTCGCGGAGCGCGACCCCCGGCGTAGCGCTACCGGGCTTGGATCGAAGTGCCGAGACCCTCCGAAGAAAAACCTGCTAACAAACCTGCTAACGGAATGGTGCCGCAAGGGCCTATTTGACCCTATAATAACCGACGGAATCACACGGGAAAATGAGCTACTTACGGTTTCGAATGGGCCTGCAAAACCTCCATTCGTGGATTCGACTCCCACCCTCGGTGGACCATCCGCTCGCCGTAATTCAAATTACGCAGCCTCTCTGATATCACAACGCATAAATTCAAAACCTGCCGGTTGATTGTACGGTATCGGTGTGACTTTCTAATTCACCGTCAATGTGAGGTTGAGTGTACGTGTGCCACCGTTGTACGTACCGGTGACGGTGAGAGTGTATGTTCCGGGCGCGGTTCCCGGGGTAGGGTTGCCGCCGCTGCTGCCATTTCCATTTCCGCTGCCGCTCCCTCCGGCGCAACCTGCGATTAGCGTTGCGGCCCCCATAACCACAAGCAGCCAAAGCGCTGTGCGCAGTTCCCTGCGCCGGGTCGCCAACAACAACATCGACGAAATGAGAGCGAGGGCTGGCGCCACGGCTGAAATTAATTGCCGGAAGCCGCGGGTGCGAAACGGCGAAGACGGTAGACTGCTGGACGATACGGACGTGACGATCTGCGCCTGAAAGGTCGCCGGCGTAATCCCTGTCACCAGAGTGTCTGGTGGCACCGAACAGCTAGCATTTGCCGGGGCACCCGAACAGGCGAGGTTGACCAGTCCGCTCAGGTGATTGCCCTGGATTTGCAAATTGTACGTCGTGGACCCTCCCGCTGGGACGATAGCGGAGGTCGAGGCTCCGGGGGCAGCGGCGATCGAGAAATCCACAGCCGTGCCGGAGAGAGGAATTACCTGGGGAGAGGTCGAGGCGCTGTCGGTCACCGTCAAGGTGCCGGCCGAGTTGCCCACAGCCGTCGGGTCAAAGGTGGCAGTAATGGTGCACGAAGAAGCCGGAGCGAGCGAAGAACCGCAAGTATTGGTTTCCGCAAAGCCGCCACTGGTGCCGGGACTGCCGGCAGCAACTATGCTGGTGATATTCAGCGGCAAGTTGCCGGTGTTGGCGAGAGTAACGGGCGCAGCAGTGGTGGTGTAATTAATCAATCGCGAACCAAACGAAAGGGTGGATTGATCAAGCGAGGCAAGAGCCTCAGCCACGATCTGCAACTGCGCGGTCGCGGACTGGGTCAGCGTCCCACCACTTGTGCCAGTGATGGTGAAGGTATAGGTGCCTGCGGCAGCGGAGGGATAAATTGACTAGCAAAGGGCCGTAGAGAACGCTCGAAGGGTAGCCGAACAACGATATGGGAGAACACGAAGCACCCGCGGGCAGGCCCGAACAGGTTAAGGAAATTGGCTGCTCGTATCCGAATTGCCCCGTGGCGTTCACCGTGAAACTGGCAGTGCCCGAAGGCGCAGTGCTGACGGACGTGGGAGGAGCGATGGCCAGCGAGAAATTACCGACTTCAAGAATAGACGAACCGGCGATCGTACCGTAGGCGCTGGTGGCCGTGACGCTGAATGGATACTGTCCGGGCGCGATGGTCGAGTCCGTGCTGATCGTAAACATACTGTTGTTGGCCTCGCTTGGCTCCACAGTGACGCCGGGCGGCGAGAAAGCGGTACAAGAAGCGGTGGCGGGCAAGCCGCTGCAGCCTAATTGGAAGGTGCCGTAACCGAGGCCTGTAGAAGCGAGACTCGCTTCCCAAATCGAGGTTTGGCCGGGGGCCGGAGTGCCGGCGCCATAGGTCACACCCGTGACAAGGCCTCCAGTAACGCTAACCGCGATAGGACTCGTCAACCCGGGCGAGAGTGGGTAATTGTACGCGATGGCGGTAGTGGTTCCTTGCTGCGCGGTGACCGAGAACCAATGGTCCACCGGGTAAGTGGTGGCCAACGTGAAAGGCACCTGGACGGATAGCTGACCCGCCGGAACAGTGGCCGAAACCGGGATGTCCACGTTCGGATCGCTAGCCTGAGGTTATTGGTATAAACGCTGACTGAACTTCCATTTTGATTTGCGGTGACAACGTCGGGGAAACCGTTGCCGCTCAAGTCAGCCACGGTGATCGCAAACATGCCTGGGTCGCCGCGAAATACCTGAGCTGGACCAAACTTGCCGGTGCCGTCATTGAGACGCACGGTTAAACTGTCTCCCGCATCGGAACCAAAACCTGCGGTATCAACGGGTACGCCTCCCGTCAGAATGTCGGGATGGCCGTCTCCGTTCACATCCGCGACAACCAAGCCGAAAGCGTCTCCCATGCCATATGCAGCCAGATTCGAGGTCGGGAAATTCCCTTGGCAATCATTGTAAAGAATGTCCACCTGCTGTTCGGCCAAAGTAAGGACCAGGTCGGGGCATCCGTCGCCGTTGAGGTCTGCCAGCGCCGCTACGCCTAGCCCTATCTCTGACGTCCAAATCTCGCTGCCCGCAGTGAAGGAACCATCCCCTTTTCCAAAGTAACTTTTGGCATTGGAGCCGTGGCCATCCAATCCGATCACCACAAGATCCGGAATTCCATCACCGTTGATATCGGCAACCGAGAACGTCAGACCTTCACCGGGGCCGTCGGGGGTAATGACGGGGGGTGCGTAAATGGGCGCACCGAAATTACCGGCGCCGTCACCCAGCATCACCTCGAAATTCGACTGCAGATTTGGGCCTGAACCTTGCATTGCCACTAGCACATCGGAGTGGCCGTTGTTGGTGAGATCGGCAATGGCGACGCCCAAGGGCTGAGCGTTGGCGATCGCTATTTCCTTCTCTGGTTGAAAGGTGCCGTCGCCATTACCGAATAGGATTCCGACGGTATTGCTGTCGGCTTCCGCAACCGCGAGATCGAGTTTGCCATCGCCATTCAGGTCCGCGGCGGCGATACCCACCGGCGATTGGCCGACCAGCGGGATGATCACCGGCAACTTGCTGGTGCCATCTCCGTTGCCAAGATAGATGCAAAGAGAATTGTCGCCGGCGTTGGAGACTACCCAATCAAGCTTGCCATCTCCGTTGAAATCTCCGGTCACCACTCCGGAGGGCAGACCTCCTGCGGGAAACGAAGGCCGAAGCTGAATGCCGGGAAACGTGGTTGAAGCCGGGGCTGTGGCTGCTGGCGAAGCAAAACGCGGGCTTTGTGGAGTCTCCTCCAGGCGCGGAACTGTGGGTTCGAATCCCGGAAGGACGCGCGCCGCGGCACTGGGCCGCTGTTGCAGGCGCTGAAAATATCGGGTGACTTCAGGACCTTGATTCGCGCTTTGCCGCCACCCGAGAAAACGCCGCGCCTTCTTGGAGACTGCAGCGTTGGAGCCAGTTGAGGTTCGAGCGCGCTGCGCATGTTGGGGTTGCTGCGACGCAGGATGGGAACGAAAAGACTGCTGGGTGCGATAGGACCGCTGCGCAAAGGAAGGAGCCGGGATCACCAGTGCGATGCAAGCGAGAAAAAGGCCCAGTGTAAGTCTAAGACTACAATCCTTTGCGCGGCGCAGGGCTCGCATGGGTCGCCTCGTTTGACAAAATAGTCGCCCCGATAGCAGCTGGGTTGAGTGGCAGAATACGGGAAAGTCTCTACAAATCGATGGGCACATATTACTCCGCAGCAAAGAGAATTCAAGTGACATTTCGGGTACTATAGGTACCTGGTTCGAGGGCGGTCTTCCTCTCTGAGCTCCGGTCGCTGCGCTGAGAAAATCATCGACAGGGTACGCGCCGGGTCGGTTCTGCTAACCAACCTGCTAACAAAACTCGCCGCGCGAGTCCACCCATACCGAGTGGTCTTTGCGGCCGCTTGGGTATTGCCGTTGCCCGGTACCTGGAGGCCGGAGGGCGTTGGCGCGGCAACCCATTCAGTCGAGATCCGCTTTGGCCTTGTTAACGGTCAGTCTCGCGTAGTATTCGGGCGAAGGTTTATCCTTGCCTCGAAAAGCCGCAATTCTTTCAATGACGGCGCTGGGGTCCTCGCCCCGGGACAGAGCCCGCTTTGCAAAAGCCCAGTCGCGTTCCGACTGAGTTTTGTTTTTGGCCGAGACCGTTGGGGTGGGTCGCGACGCGCGGGCGAAGTTGCCAGGGATTCCCGGCGTGGTTGCTCCGACTGTGAAATCACCGAGGCGGTAGACCGCATCGCTTTCGTAACGCGCTTGGACAATGAATTCCACGGGGAGTTTTCGGTTTGCGAATCCTGGCAACCGAAGCACCCGGGTTGAGTCGGTTGCCGCGCGATCGGCCGCGTATCGATCGGCCAGAGTCCGCATCAATAACTCGGCTCGATCTTGATCCATGCCGGTGACCCTCCACACCACCTGATGCTTGCCGGGAGAAGTGTTGAGGACAAAGGTCGCTCGCGGGAGCTCCGTGGATTTTCGGATCGCTTCGAGTGCTTGGTCGCCATCTCGATCAAGGTCAAGATAGAGATGGCGGATCTCCCGGATGTTCGCTTTGGTCCGGCTGTGCGCCCCGTTCTTGAGCGGATTCATTCCCACGAACACATCGGAACCTCTGGCATTTTCATGCGCCAACCAGTTTTGAAAACTTGGGCTGGCGATGGCCTTGGCCCTGGCAATTCGCTGGACGGTGTGACCTGTCGAGCGATTCCGTACCAGGATCGCGGCTTTGTCTGCGGGCTTGAAAAGCTCCCGTATGTACTGTGCGGCGGTGAGAGATCGCGGTGCGAATGCAGTCTCGCTGCTCATGGGCGATCCTGCTTGGCCGAGAACACAGCGTCGTAGTCGAACAGATCGACATCCGGGCTGTATCTGTTGATCAGGAGAACTTCGGAAATATATCTCCGACCAGGCCGGCGCTGGACATGGATGACCACGTTCAGGGAGTCGGCGATGTTCATCTTAATTGCGCGGTACGGCAGTTCGACCCCGCTCTGCAGGACGCAACTCGTGAACCGCGCGAGCCCTTGTTGCGCGGAGTTCGCATGGATCGTCGATAGCGTCCCGGAGTGCCCGGTGTTCAGGAGCTGCAAAAGATCGAAGGCTTCGCCACCGCGAATTTCCCCGAGCACGATGCGGTCCGGGCGGTGGCGGAGGGCAGCCTTCAGGAGATCGCGGATCGCGACTGCCGGAAGGCCGTTCTGTTCGCGGCGAGCCTCGAATCGAACCAGGTTTTCCTGCTTCAGTTGAATCTCGGCGGTGTCCTCGATGACCAGCACCCGCTCGTCCTGCGGAATGAATTTTCCGAGGATTGATAAAAGGGTGGTTTTGCCAGTGCCGGTGCCACCGCTAATCAGGATGTTCTTGCGTGCGAGCACGCAGTCTTCGAGGTAGTTCGCCAGGGCGCGGTCGAGAGTGCCAGTCCGAATCAGATCCTCCATTTCGAAGTGGCGGGTGTTGAACTTCCGGATGGTGAGCGTGATGCCGCCCAGACTACACGGCGGGATGATCGCGGCGACCCGGCTCCCGTCGGGCAATCGTGAGTCCAGGATAGGCTTCGATTCGGAAATGTCGTCGCCTAAGCGGCGAGCGATATTCTTGATCGCAATCATCAATGATTTTTCCCCAATGGATATGCCGGACACGTGCTGAAGGAAACCGTGTTTTTCTATGAAGACACAATCAGGCCCGTTGACCATGACCTCACTGATGGAATCATCGAGAATGAGGTGCTCGATGGGCCTCAGGAAAGGGAGAATCATTTCAAAACCGTTCATCACAGGACCTCTTTGGCCAATTGCACGAAATATGAGTCGTTCGGGTTGTTGTAATGGGGTTTCAGATAGCAAAACATAGGCGGCATGGGGTTCGTGCCATCGTAGGCAAGGATGACCGACTGGGCGTTCCGCAGTTCCATGAAGGTCTTCATGTCAAAGCGATATTCGCTATGCGTGTTGTAGGTTTTGGAGGCGACGATATTGGCTTTGTGGGACAAGGCCTTGCCGGTAAGCCAGCTGACTTTGGTATCGTGTCCACTTTCCGACAGGCTGTAGCTGACCTTCAGTTGATCTTCTCGTCCGCAGAGATCACTTGCGGTCCGAGCTGAGAAATCGTCGGATAAGGAAAGAAAAATCTTGTTGCGAAACGTCTGCAGAAGCGTGCGCCAGCTTTCGCCGGGCAAAGCCGAACGCAGCGAGCTGATGCTCTGGGTGGCGATGATGGGGATGCATTTCGGCTGGCGCGACAGGCTAAAGAATTTATCATCGCCCGTAGGATCGCTCTCACCCACGGTCGCGAAGTGTTGGTACTCGTCACAGAGGAACAGAACCTGCCGGAAGTACGCGCCGGGAGACGCCTCGATCTTTGGCACGCGGTTAAGCACGGCACGTTCAAAGTCGAGTTTCATCATCACACCCAACGCTTTGGCGAGGCCGGCGTTCATGCCGATGGGGAAGTTCAGGGCACACACCGCGCCGTTCTCGATCAACCAGCCGAACGAAGGCAGCGGTTTGCCGAAGCGATGGTCGTGATTTTTGTTCGCTTCATAACACTCCTTGGTGGGGCAGAAAACTCTCTTTACTTTAGGATTGTCGTCGAACAGTGACAGGAAGACGGATACGCCCTCAACGATCGAGGTGCGGAGCTTCGGCTCGATGCGTCGCCAATCGTCGTCAAACCATCGCCGTACGGCTTCCAGTTGGGACCGTTTCTCGGGGTTGGTTTGGATCGGGTCCGGGATGGTCCGAGCCTCGCAGGGAATGCGGCGAGTCTTCAACAGCCCTTCGAGCTTAGCGGTTGCGGATGCAAGGTAACGGTCCGCCTTGTCGTCGTACGCAAAGCCGAGCCCCACGAGGTCGGCAGCGCGGTCTCCAAAGACACTCGGGGTGATGGCTACGTATGGCCTTCCCAGAATGCTGCCTTCGGCCTCGGCGATGCGTTCCTCGAGGATTCGAGGCGAAATCGCACACTGGTAGACATCAAAGAGCGTAACGTAATCGTATGCGACTTTATGAAGGAGGATAATGAACTTAATAAGATTGGTGTACGCCTGCTGCCAGAACGGCTCCTTTCCTCGGCCGAAAAGGTTGTTCAGTAGGGAAGCGATGTTGTAGGCGAGAGCGTAGGCGTCGAGATCGTTGTGTAGCGGGTTGTAACAGTAATCAGAATCGAGGCCGATCTCTATGTAGTCGTCGGCTCGGTGATGACGGCTGAGAACATCTCTTATGCGATGGCAGAAGTCGCCTTTGACCTCCAAGATCAGGCCACCGATCCGCCTGTCTTTGTTGGTCGCCTGATACGCAAGGATCTGTTCCGCGAACGGGAGCATGCAGCATGAGGTCTTGCCGCTGCCAATCGCACCTATGATGGCGATTCCCGTGAATAGACCTCGTTCCGGAATCGTTAGCCAACGAGGCGTTTCCGCAGGAACCTGCTTGCGAGGATCATGTATCTCTCCGATCACGAGGAAAAGATCTGCCCTCCCGCGTGGCTCAGGGTAAGGGGGGAGAGCGCCGGGCCTCGCGGGCTGACGCCCCTTAAGCGTGAAGATGTATAGTCCAGAAAGCACGGTGGACCAGACCAGGAAAGGTGTCGTGAATAGAAGTCCATAATAAGAGCATCGGAAGCTCCAGAAAGCGTATGGAGCTCGCCGGGCGATCAGACGCAAAAAGATCTGCGAGTCAGGGAACGGATGTGTGCAGACCAGGATCGTTCCGGTAATCATCGCGAGTATCGCTGCGATGAAGGCGCGCGACTCAAGCGCCCGTTTCAACATGTCGTCCCCGGCGCCGTGTCCTCGCGGCCGGATTTCACCTTGCGGCGGGCTTCGCGCCACTTCCGATAGTCCTGATCCCGCCATAGGACCGTTTTCAGGACCGCGTTGACGACATGGTCGGCGGTGCTTTCGATGAAACACGAGTAGTCGTCGAGCAGCTCGCTAACCGGCTCTTCGAGCTTGATTTCCCGAGTCATGATGCCTGGGGCTTTCTTTACGATGGACATCTGGTTCCTCCTCTGATGATATTTGTTGCTCCGGGTCATCCTTCACTAAGCCTGGACAAAACGTCCGGCACGCAGTACCGGGCCCAGGGCACGAGCGGCCCCACGAACTTTGGGGACGGCTGAAGGCCGAAAAAGCGGGGCCGCTCCCGCTCCGGCTCGATTTCTTGTTCTTGCCACGGTCCCTTTCGTCCTTTTTACGGTTCCGATCTATTGGCGTTCAAAGCAATTGCTTGCGCCACAGGGTGAAGATCTTGCAGAACTACAGCGTAAAGTGCGTAACTCTTGCGCTCTTCATCCAGTCGGATCGACGTTTCGATCGGAAACAGGCGTTCGCGAAAGCAATTCCGTTTCAAATTGCACGCCGATTTTGCGATCGTTGCCCTTGAATTCTCGCCGGATGTCGGACTCGGCCAGGTTCCCAAGCGCCCATCCGCGGTAAAGATTCTCGAACCGCCGCCCTGCAAAACGAGCTCTGGACTGGCTCCGATAAACGACGTCGGTTTCAGTCAAAGAGCTATACCGGCCGAGATCCCAGGCCTGACAGATTTGGAAATACCGGATCAGGTCTCCCGCGGGGTCCGATCCGAGCGGGAGGGCAACGACGGAATTGAATAGTTCTTGCGCCCTCTGAAAGTGGGAGTCGAATCTCGCGAGATAGCGAAATCTAAACTCCGCGAGGCGCCAAAACAGCGGCCGGTAGCCTTTCAGATGACGGACAAATTCCCTTAGGCTCGACTCCACGCCTTGCAGGTAGGTAAACGTCACTACCGGAGAAGAATCGGTGTCCTGAAAAAACATTGGAAACTTGTCGACGAAGTGTCGAACAGTAGCTTGCGAGCTGCTCGGACTGGGATAGATCCGAGACGGCAGAATCTGTTTGGGAACCTCAAGTTTGTCGCAGAAAAAGGCGACCTTTTCCTGTTCGGTTTCGAGGAATGTACGATCAAGGTGGTCCAGAACAAAATCCAATATTCCGATGCGGCGCTGGATGAAGTCGATTTCATGGTCGCGCCGGTTGCGGATGTTCTCGCGATCGATCTCGCGGTATAGCCGGCGGGCGAAAAGATGGTAGAACGTCCCGCTCTTTGGAAAACAGTCGGTCCGTGCGTGTTTCTTGGCGTGAAGTTTGCTCCAGAAGGCGGTGGTGCGCTGGCCCCAATGCGCACCGGTGAAGGCGAGGAATTGGCGGGCAGTGAAATACCCCGAATGAGTCGCGACGATATAGAGAAACCGAGCTTCCATTTCGGTGTATCCGAGAGCCTTCAGGCTGGCGAGATGCGACGGGGCGATATTCATAACGTGTGAATCCGTGCGGTGATTTCGCGTCCGTCGAGCACGCGGCGCAACCGTGAAGCGTCTTCCGAGTGGCTGTAGAGCGAGAAGCCAGCGGAAGCCTTTTCCACCATGGCGCGCGGCCGATAGTCGCGTGTTGCCAGCTCCAGATCAACGTGCCGCAATTCGAGCTCGGCGGTCTGGTATTCGACCCGCAAATCCGGAACGGGAATCTTTCCATTGACGAGCACAAGATGGTGCTTTTCGGCGACTTCGCTTTTGCGGTAGGGGCTGTCTTTTTCCGGCCCCAAGCGCGCCAGATCCCGATTCAGGTTTCGCTTGAGTTCGTAATCAAGGAACACCCGCAGCGCTCGGCCGCCGCGGAGCTCGATAGCCTCAACCTCTTTCTGATAAAGACAGTAAAGGTCGGCATCGTGTCTGACCTCGCGCGGTTTGGCTAATCCGTAGTAGATGGGCTGGTCGGAAGGTAGTTGGTTCGTATTCCGGAGCAGGCGATGTCCAGATTTCGTGACCGTCACAATTCGTAGCGTCTTCTTGCCAGGAATTTCAACCGTCTGGTCAATTATGAGCGACTGTCGAGCGAGATGGCGAATGTCGCGGTTCATCCGGGCCTGGTTCCCGTCGTAAGCACACTTCGCGAGGCCGGACACCGAGATGACACGGAACTTGCCGATCTCCGTCAGGGAGTGAACTTCGGAGTCGCGGAGAAAATACTTGCGATCCCTGACGGAATAGCTCCGTCGAGAGTCGGCTCGTTCAGAATCCTGAAACGCCCCTTGCCTTCGGTTGCATGGTTTCTCTAGCGTCGATCTTGGCACCTGGGCGGTATGGTGCGGGGGAGTGTCGGGCGTTTCCCGACCATCATGGGAATCGTGGGGAAAGCCGCCGCGCGACATCAGTTGAAATCCGCCTCATTCGCAGGAACTGGCACGTCCGAATGGATCGTCGTGAACTGCTTGTCGAGATGGGAGAGCTTGCGCCCAGTGTTCTTGAGAAAAAATCGCCGGCCGATTGCCAATGCGCCACTAAAGAGGTTCAGGGAAAGCACGGCCACGAACATAAGAATGGTTGGGCCATCGGTGTGGCACAGGACAGTTCGGTATTGGGCCATGAAGTTCAGCTGATCGAGAAGCCAGAATCCGTATCCCAACATGGTGATGATGGTGAAGAGCATTGCGTTTGCAATCATGGTTAGCGCTCCTAGCCTCAGAACGGCTACCTATGGCCTTTCGCCTCGGTGGTGAAAGCATTGCGCCAGTGGGGGGAACGAAAGCGAGCCGATCGCTTACCGAGCGCGACGGCAGGACGACTCCTGAATGAAGTCGTTCTACATCCGTCCGCCCCGGGGATGTTTGGTTGGCGCAACGTGTTTTTCATTTAAACGCCTGATCTTCGCGGAAGTAGGTGACCGTCATTCCGAGGGGATTAATCGGAATCAGTTCGTTGGGTACATGAGACCTGAAAACGAAGATAAGATTTGCGGTGTATAGGTCGCGTCTCAATTCACTGTGATCGGCCGGCGAGTAATAAACCATGTAGAAGTCCACGCGCGCGCGAAAGGGAGGGTTCTGCATCTCATCCAGGGCAATTTTTTTGACATCGACATCGATCTCGGGCGCGGCGGTGTTGGTGATGAATTTCTTGATGATGTCGTCCTTGCGATAGGCGTCGAGAATGCCGTCGGCAAGCTTTCCGTCGAGAAAATACAGGGACTTCGAGAAATCGTCCTGGATCGTGTAGCGATTGCGGCGGTAATACAGGGCGCAGAATTGCGAGAGAAAGTACTTCGCTTCGGCATCCTGGGGCTTGTATTCGAGGTTGTGGTAGTCGATCGCTTCGGCGCGACCCAAGTCGTTGATGCGGATAACCAATGGACGGAAGTTCTGAAAGGTGCGAATGGTCCTCAGATCAATGAGCGCGAGCCCGACACCGATGATCGAGAGCAAGACCAAGGCGATCTTAAGATAGGTGTTCGTGACCATAGGATCCCCGTATTGTTCGAGGTAGAGTTGTTTGGCGTTATGGAAAGTGGCGTCACGATCCATTACATCACCCTGTTCAGTACCGCACCGGGTGCATCGACGAGCCCGGCGGATGAGCCACCGGCGGTCCCACCGAAGATGTGGTTGGTGAGGGCGGGGACTTTCAGGAGCACATAAATCGACGCCAGAAACGTGATGAAAAGAACGGGAAACCAAGCAATGAGTTGTACCGTCGACAGCGTTCCGGCAGGAGGCAGGCGCAAGGCGCCCAGCATAAGGTTGGCGATGACAAAAACCACCGCGGCGGCGATGACTTGATAGAAGGCGTACTGAATGAAGCAGCGGAACCAGCCCCAGAATAACCATTCCATTCTAGGAACGATGAAAAACGGAATAAAGACGGGACCCAGCAGGACGCAAACAGCGGTCGCAATGAAACCGTAGGCGATCACCACTACGGCGACGGCCTGGGCCGCGGCAAGCAGGATGGTGACGGTGACGTAAATGGCGGTTCCTAGAAAATCTCCCCAGCCTGGGGAGTCCATCCGGGACTCAAAGTCGGCCACCTGGGTGATCACCGTTTGCAGCTGCGTTTGATCGATTTGGGTTGAGAGGAACTGTGCTTCGTTGGTGACCAGGTTGTGAAAGCTGGTCCCAATGCCCGGGATTGGCGCACTGTAATAATTAACCATGGCAAAGCCGAAGCTAATGGTCAAAAGCAAACCTGCGAAATGATCGAACTCGAAAGCGGCCCTTCCGCTAGCGGAGGCGAGGGCAGACTTAATACCAAACCACGCCACCAGGATCGTGGCAAATGACCGGAAAAGGTTTTGGCCCATGGAGTCGAAGAAGCCGAGGTTCTGAGAGAGCAAGGTGTTGATCGCCTGAAAGATGTACTGTAGGAAATCGGTTTGCACGGCCGTCAGCTCCTTCGACGCTGGGCGTCTATCTCCCCATGCCTAAGGCATGCGGAAGTTCTGCAGTGAATTACTGATGGTGCCGGTCACCTGGCCAATGTTTGCTGCTATGGTTTCCTGGCGTCCGATATCCGTGTTGATGGCAGCAGTGGTGGCGTCACGCTGTTGTTTCGCGAGAATGGTCTGCTGCTCAAGTAGCGAGGCAAGCAGTTTGTTGGAGTCCTGAACCGTGTGTAAGGTTAAAACGCCCGCGGCGTTGATCTTGTTCAGGACGGAGACCTCGCTGTTGAGGTCCGAGTCGCTTGAGAACGAGTCTTGTTCGAGGTTGGCGATTTGTTGCTCGACGCTTTGAGCGTTGCCCCGAATCGCGCCGATGGTCGCCATCGCGTTCATGTTCGCTCCGTCGGCGAGTTGCACCGAAGCGTATTGAGACTGCACCCGGTCAAGTTCCGAGCGGTCCATTCCCGACAACTCATATGGGTTGTACGGGGATAACGGGGTGGTGGCTTTCAGGTAGCCCGTGTTGATCGTCGGAAATAGACCGGAATTGATACCGTTGATCCATGAACCGGTATTTCCGAACGTGTTGAGCGAGGTCACGTTCCTCCATTGGGAGAAAATCGCGCGGTAGCGGGCGGGCATATTGCGGACGAAGGTGGCCATTTGCATGGCCAGGTTGAGTTGTGAGGTTATTTTCGCGTAACTCATCTGCAGCTGCACGAGGTGTTGCTGCAGCTGGTAGTAGCGCATCAAAGCATTCTGGTAATTGGTGGGGTCGTAGACGATCCCACCTCCGAATTGAGCCCTGGCTGTGCCAATACCCAATCCCAACAGAAGCAGACAAATGAAAAACTTTCTCTTCATTGGCTACGCTCCTTAGCCTTCACAGATCGGAAGGCATCTTATGGTGGTTGTAATCGGGCAACGCTAGATCGCCTGAAAGATAGACTTTCACTCGATGGCCTTCCCGGATCGTGATGGTGGGCATCACATTCAAGAACTTCTCCAGAATCTGGGCGGAAGACTGTGCCGTGCTCTGTCCCAATCCCTGGCGCATCAGGTCGGTACCCGATGCGGTTAGGGCGCCGGCCGTTCCGCCCTCGCTGATGGCTCCAAGGGCGCCAACGGCGAGGGAAACACCGAAAATGCGGAAGTAGTGGTTATTGACTTGATCTCGCAGGCCGGCATCCCCGATTTGGTTGAGGCCTTGGAACTGGTCGAGGCTGACAGAATACCCGTCCGGCATGAGCGCCCGATGAAAGATCACGGCCAGCCGGTTCTGGCCGAAGGTGTCCACCTTCTTCGTTTCGCCCAACAACTTTGAACCGGCCGGAATCAGAAGGTGTTGTCGGTCATTCGAGTAGACGTCGGTCGAGAGCAAGCACTCGACCGGACCGGCAAATTGCCCGTCCAGGCGGTTGATCAGAACGGTTTCCAGTACGGTTCCTTCAAATAGCAAGTAGGGTTTACCTTGCCCGGAATTGGGTGAGCCCGGAACAACCGCGGCGGGATTGCGCTGCGCATCCTTTTGATCGTGAGTCGAGTCCGCGGAGTCGGTCCGAGCGAGCGTCGGTGTTGTGGCCCCCGAGCTCGGCAAGTTCGGACTCGGCTGGATCGGTTTCAACAGTTGGGCGACTTGTGACAGGTCCGGTCCCGCGGGCGCGAGACTCTGAGGGGCGGGAGTCGATTCATTTTCTGCGGTCGGCGGGTTCGTTGTCGCTTTTCGATAGCTCAAGGCAACATTCGAAGCAAACAGCGAGACGTAGGCACGTCGTTTTCGTTCCGCCTCGATGGGGTCCTGGGTGGCTGAGTCCGCAGCTTGATTGCCAGCTACGTTCTGTGACCCTTGCTGGGAGTCCATCGGCGGGATACCTAGCGAGCGAGTCTGTTGGACTAGAGCGCTTTGCGCCACCACTTGCTGGCGTTGCAATTCCTCGATCCTATTTTGCAAATCTCTAATCTTGGTTTCGTCGACTTCAAGCGGCACCGGGGTGGAGCTCGATAGTGGAGTGGCCTTTACGGCTGGCTGAGGTTTCTTGCCACCGGTGAGCCACATGATCGCGATCATCAGGAACGCCAGGCCGACCAGGAGCCAGGATTGAACGTTTTTCGGCAGAAGACCTTGCGGCCTTTGACCTGCTTCTTGAAGCTCGACAGGTTGAGTCATGGTTCCTTCCCTCAGTTCGCCGCGATGCGACGGATAATCGGCAGCTTCTTGTTTCCGATTGCCAGGTAGCCGGAGTCGATGATCTTGGGTGCGATGTACACACCGTTCTCAAGCTGAAAAGAGATCAGGTTGGGTTTCCCGTCCTTTAATTCGTATAGAGCCGGCTTTTCGCGTGCGGCGCACTTGATGTAAGTGAAGGCATCGTCATGGTAAATAGCGGTCACCAGGAAGGGCTCGCGTGCCGCTCTTAGGTCCAGGCTGTAGTCGAATTGAAGCTTGCTTGCGTAGCTCGAACGGAAATGGTTGATCTCTTCAGTGGACTGGGCCTGCGCGGCCCGGGCCTGGTCCGCGATCTGAGAACGTAACGTTTCGAGTTCTTTTTTATAGGCTTCCGCCTCGCCAGCGCTGACATAGCCACGCAATCCGGCGTTAGCGGCGAACCCAGAGCCGTCTTTCGGCTCGACGAAGATTTTGAGGTCCGGTGCAACGTTCGGTTGGGCGCTAATTTCGTTCAGCAGAAAGGAGTAGACGTGGCCGCTGGCGGTAATCAGATTGAGGTTGCTGTGAACGCCGGTCTGGGCCGGATGAACATAGCAAAGATTGTGTGCTCCGTTGATAATCCAGAACTCCTTGTCGCCGGTCGTGAAATCGAGAATCTCCTCGTCCTCGGGAAGGACGATAAGTGTCGAGAATCGAAGCTTGGCGCGAACCGGGACGATGTCTTCCTTTGAATACTTCACGACCCTGGCGTTCGCCTCGGTAGCGGCTTGGATCGGTGAGTGGGTGAAGGTGAGCGAGGCGGCGAAGGCGAGTGCGGCTACCCGCATGGTTCTAGACGGCCATCGACTGCAGATGTTCAGTTTCATGGAATGCTCCTGTAGGTGCTATTTGATTCCGGCTAACTCTTCGAGACCCTTCTCGAAGCCATAGGTCTCGAAGGCCTCTTTGCGCCTCTGGTTGTCGTACGGGTCGTTCGTATAGAGCCAATAGCTCTTGGGATCCACGCTGAGGTTGACCACCTTCGCGAGCTCGGGGGTCTTGATCAGGAATTGCTGCTTTGGTAGGAGGCCCGAGATCAAGTCAACTTCGGTTTCGTTTAAGTGAAACTGCCGCCGGTAGAGATCGCGGTCCATGTCGGGGTTCGAGAGAAAGATCTTGGTCGCGCAGCTCTCAATGATCACGTCGAGAATATCGGACCGTTTCAGTTCATCGAGGGACTGCGTCGAGAGGATCATCGCGGCGTTGTGTTTACGCCAAGTCTTCAGTGCTTCGACCACGTAGCGCTGTATGTTGAAATTCTTCAGAAATACCCATGCTTCGTCGATGAAGAACGCTTTGAAGACCGTCGAGATGCTACCGCCCGCGATTACCGCATTGGCCCGGTGGAGGATGTAGAAGAGAACAGGCTCCAACAGCTCTGGATACTGTGCCATGCGCTGGAAGTCAAAGCACTGGAAGCGGGAGAATGAAATCGTGTCCTCCCGGTTATCGAAAAGAAACCCAAACTGACCCCCTCGGGTCCATTTCGAAAGCCGACTTGAGATATCGTGCCCGAGAGTGTTGGCGAGAACCCCGAGAGTCCGGAGGACCGGGTCCACGGCGTAAAGGTTCTCGACCTGGTGGAAAATATCACGCTCACTCGCCGGATCGAGTTCGCCCGAGCCCGGTCCTTGAATGAGCACCTTCACGAACAGGGCCAAAAAGTCGAGGTTTTCCTTGGTCGGCGGCAGCGAAAACGGATTGAGATGGAAGTGGTCCGATTCCAGGCCCACCCGAATATAGGTGCCGGCAAAGAGCTGGGTCAGGCTTTCAAAACTGCCGCCCAAATCGAATATGAAGGTATGGGGGGCGTACTTTTGGAGGTTCGTGATCAGGAAGTTCAGCAAGAAACTCTTGCCGGCGCCGGTTCGCCCAAGAATGATGGTGTGGGCCACATCACGGTAATGGAGGTTTAAGTAGTAAGGAGTGTGGTGGTTTGTTTCGAGCACGGCGAGATATTCCTGGCGAAGGTGTTGATTCCAGGGATCTCCACAATTCAAGGTGAACAGGAACGAGAAATCCGCATAGTTGGTATTGAGCAGATACAGGGAGCGTAGGTTGAAGGCGTGGTTCCCGGGAACGGCCGCAAGGAAAGCGTTCAGGAGGTTGTATTTTTCCTCATAGAGCTGGGCGTCGTGGACACTGAAGACTTTATAGAAGTCCGCACACGCCCGATCCACCTTGGCAATATCTCGGTCGTAGATCACGACCGTGAGCGAGAATCGACCAAAGTAATTCCCGTGTAGTTCGATCTCTTTAATTGCTTCGCCCAACTCCCGAACCTGGGATTCCTTTGAATCGTCGAGCAAGATATCTTGCAGCGAAGAATCATTCACGTTGACTTGGCTAGCGAAGGAACGTTTGGTGTTGTGAAAGTGACGGCGCTTTGTTTGGATGACCCGACGCATTTTTCCGGAGTCTTCCTTTCTCCATTCGGTCACGATGTAGTAGTTCGCTGCGACTTCAAGGAGCCGTTTGAAGATGAGTGGAAAGCTCTGCGCTGACGGCTCCTTGAGGGTCAGGACCTTGACGTAATAGCCATCGACCTGCAAATGCCCGCGGTGGCATTCGATCGAGGACTCGGGAAGGTAATAATCGAGAAAGGTGTCGTGCTGGAGCTTCGCGAGGTCGAGCTTGGCCGGCCGGAAATTCAGGGTCCTTTTTAGAATGCGAAAGGCTTCTTGCTTGTCGAGCATATGCACGGTTACAAAATCGCTGACCTGAAGGATGAAGCTGCGTGCCTTTTGCAGCAGAACCGCCTGAGAGTTGTCGAGGTGATGTCCGAGGGCGACGATCTGCCGCTGGGAAGAGAAATTCGCTAGAAGATCGGAGAAAGCCTTCTTCGGATTCGTGGGCAGCGCGGCGAGTGCGTTCCCCAACTTGACGGAACTCTGAGCGCCCTGATAGGTGACGACGAAGTAGACAGACAGGGAAAAAAGATTATCGGATTTGCCTTGCAAATAAGCGATCCGAGTCCTGATCGCCAGATCGACGATCGGGTTGTCGTAGACTTGATAGGGGATCGTCTCGTGGTTGCGCTTGAAAAGGTACTGATAGACGCGATAGTTTTCGTCGAACAGCTTGAGCGCCGATTCCAAGCGCTTGGTGAAGCCGTCAATTGACGCGACGTCGAGGCACTCGTAGTCAACGCCTCGGACCTCAAGCATGACCCCAACCTCGCCGCTCTTGGTCAGAAAGACGTTCGAGCCGATAAATCCATAGAGATTGATCTGCTCGTTCAACGAACCTGTTTCGTTATAATTCTTGAAAATTCGGCTAAGCCTGAGCATGGCCGTTCCTTTGCACGACGACAGGAGTAAATTTCATCGGGTCGTATTCCGCCCGCAGCCTCGCGGCACTTAGCAGGAATCGCAACATCTGTGGATCGATCTGGGTGGTCCAGCGAGCCAGGTAGTAAAGCAAGAAGAATATGAGTAGGCCGCCCAGGAGGCTGTTGAGCAGGTTGAAGGTGGCCGCACCAAGACACATGGCAAAGAAAAACAATTTCCGTTCGGCGCCCCAGATCGTGAGCGGCCGAGATAACGACCGATGAACTCTGTTGATTCGCCTTGGTCCCACTGGATGTCTCCCGTTCGGTTTAGCTGACTAGCTTCCCGGGAAAAGCCAAGACAAGAAATTCACCGCCGCAATGGCCATACCTACGCCGAACAGCACTCCCGCAAGCACACGTTTGGAACCGCCCTCGCCAAAGGCGAAAGTCAGCCCGGCCACAACAATCGCGACCAGCGAGAGGCCCCGCGCGATGGTGCTGGTGAACGCCTGTTGCAAGACACTCACCGCGTTTTCCCAAGGAGACGCTCCTTGTGCGAAAACCGGAGCGGCGACAAGAAGCACGATGGCGAGGATGATAATGGCGGGGCGGAGTTGGGCGATGCCAATTGAAGCACGACGAGGGCGTTTCATTATTTGGTTTCTCCGTGTCGTTCGGATCTGGGCGTGTAGCGAGAGGGAGTTCCCGATGGCTGCGGCCGGGGAAGAGAACGGATCACGGTAATGGGGACGGCTGTGTGCGGCGGGTCTTGGACTCTGTGTCCAGGCACACCAGGGAGCATGTGCTCCATGTACAGCGTTGTCCCACGATCGCGACCGCCCCCTTGAAATGGGCCGTCCGCCACACCGAGCGAAACATCGATCCATTCGGATCGCTCGGTACGGCGGGAGTTAAGTGGCGAGAACTCCCCTCACACTACTAATCAGCCAGCGAAACGAAAAATGGACCGGGTACTAGTAGGTAGTATTTAGGTTAGTACTCACTTGCTAACGTACGCGGAGGTTCGGAAGCGACGACAACTGAGCGAGATTATCGTTCGAACAGGTCAAGCTGATCGTCATTGTTGCGATTCGATTGCCGAGCAATTCGGCGAAGTCGGTCCACCACACGTTGAACACGATGTCGGATCGCCGTCGCGGAATGGCCGTTGCGGTGAGAGAGTTCCGTGGCTGAAATCCCTTGCAGCTTGAACTGGTTCAATAGTTCTCGTTCCTCCGTTGACAGCCATCCGCGCTGCTGGCAGTTATCGAGGAACCTATGAAGTAGGACGTACGCAGAGGAGTCGTCACGGGTGATATGGGCTGGAAATGGACTGACCGGGAGAAGGCCCACGTCATTCTGCAAGGACCTGTGAGATTCGCGAATTGCCCATCGAAATGCGCTGCGGCGTATTTTGCGGGCAGTGATGAACGCAAGATGCGAGTGCCGGGTGTCCAGCTCTCGCGAATCGAGGAAATCGAGAAGTGTCGCCAACAGATGCTGAGCGATATCATCCCGCCCTAACGATGGAAAAGCAGCCGTGATGCGGCTGGTGGTGCGGTGGATGGTCGGAATGAAGACCAACAGCAAGATATGCCGCCACATCGGCCGGAATCGATGGTCGCCACGCCGTCGCACCAGATCGATAATTACCTCGTCGGACCACTGGTCGCGTGTCTTATCTTCGGAACGATGGAGTTTTTCAGTCAGGTCGAACGGACTCGAAAAACCAGCCAGTGTCGGACTGGATTGGGCGAATGACTGAAATTCTTGACGGGCCACGTCATCGCTGAGTTCAAGCACAAGACTGGCTTCCAATCGGCAAATCAGGCAGTCGCAGCGTGTCTCACGCATCATGAGGACGGTTCCAGCGAGCCAGCCGTCCTAGGGTGGGTCGATTAAGAGGACGGTATTCGCAAGCGCTCAGACCTGTTCCGGCGCACAGCCGGAGGACGCAGGGATTTCAAGTTTTTGTGGACTCGCCCATTCCTTGTCGCAGGTGATGTCACAACTCCAACGCGCGGTCGGAATACCGGGCTCTGCACACCAGCCGATGCTGCTACGTGGCACGCTAGGCGGGGAAAATATGGTTGCTGTGGTCGGAGTGGCGGCCAGCACAAGAAAAGGGCCCCCGCTTTGCCGGGGCTCGATCTGTGGCCGCCTTAGAAGGGAGCCTGCTCCGTTACTTCTGCGGTTTCATCCGAAATATGAGAGCCGGAGTTGACCGCTTTCGGCTCCGGTTCGCCTCGGTCCAGCGTCCGTACGACGTCGGCGCGAATCGACCATGACGTGATCTTTATGTTCGGCGCCTTCTTGCTCTTGCCGTTCGTCTTCTCGTACATCGAGCTGATCAGGCTGCCTTCGATCAGGATGTGCGCTGCTTTCTTGATCGTTTGCGAGCCGTATTCCGCGAGACGTGGCCGAAAGATGCAGATCCGGTGCCATTCCGTCTGCGAGGACCACTCCTCCTGTGCATTCTTCCAAGACCGTTGCGTTGCGACGGAAAGAACGGTGAATTTCGCTCCGTTGGCCCGCGATTGACGCTGCTCGGGATCAGCTCTGCGTTTGAAGCTGCGCCCTCGTGGCCAGACTCTTGAGGCACGAGTTCATTGTGCTTCACTGGTTTTGGCGCAAGTCAGATTGGGACTGGATGACGGGTAACTCTGACCTAACGAGATTAGGTAAGGGTTGGCGACCGTTTGGGGGTTGATGCTGACAAGCGTTTATCGCGATCGATCTCAGAGAGTGCTATGCCCGAGCCAGAAAGTCACTTCTCCGATAAGTTCTGCGATGCGAGTTTTCCGGTGGTCATTGATGTAACGTCAGAAAGGTCAGAATGCCGTCTAAAACGGATTGTACTTCTAATGCCGTTATATCGAGGTCTGCAAACGGGCTCGGAGCCGTGCCTAGAAGAAGGGAGTGAGCAGAGGTCAAGTGGGTCAGGAGCCTGGCCGCGGGCAAGGACGGTTCAGATGCCGAAGCCCCCGAAAAAGAGGCCAAGCAGCGTGAATATCAGCCAAACGACAAGTGCGCGAATCAGAGTGACAATCGAACCGCGCAGACGCGGACTGAGAGAGAGGTACTTTTTCGAGCGTCGCTTGTTCCGTGGTTTGTTGTACGAGGAATTCTTTTTCCTTGCTTGGTATTCATTCTGAAAGCGGATCATAGCACGGGCCGAGCCATCCCAATTACTTGACCGAAATTCTTCAATTACCGTTAACTCTGATTAGTCGTATCGGACAAGTGCCCGTCACTGGCCAGGAACGGCGTTGTGGGAAACAGCTCGTGCCTTGTCGGCTTCTCGTCAGGCTCGACACCGGCCGACAAGCGCGTTTACGAGAACCTATGCTGTTGGCCCATGGCAAACCCTCGATCAGCGCAGTGGCGGGCCACTGAATTGTGGGTAGGGAAAGCCCGAGCGCAGTTGTGTCGAGCCACTCCGTTTTGCTAGTTTGGCGTAGATGCCGCCACCTGTGCCCGAACAACTCAGCAGGACCATCGAGACTCTTTACCGATCGGAATCGGGGCGGGTTCTGGCGACGCTGGTGCGTCTCCTCGGAGATCTGGATCTCGCCGAAGAGGCCATGCACGAGGCATTCGCTGCCGCGCTGGAGTCCTGGCCTCAGACCGGTGTTCCGGACAAGCCACGCCCCTGGCTGATTTCAACGGCACGCTTCAAGGCCATAGATCGGATCCGCCGGCGCGCGCGTTTCGATGGCGAAACACAGAAAGATTTTGCACTCTACCATTACCGGGAAGGGGAAGCGCGCAGCAACGAAGCTTCCCTCGATGACGAGGAGATCGAAGATGATCGCTTACGTCTCATTTTCACGTGCTGCCATCCCGCGCTGCCTCCGGAGGGACAGGTTGCGCTCACCCTGCGCGAAATCTGCGGCTTGACCACCGAGGAAATTGCGCGAGCATTTCTGGTTACGCCAGCAACGCTCGCCCAACGCATCGTGCGCGCGAAGGCGGTCATCCGCGATAAGGCACTTCCTTACCAGGTGCCAGCCTCGCAGGAATTGCCGGCCCGGTTAGGAGCCGTCCTCTTGGTCGTATATCTGATCTTCAACGAGGGATATTCGGCTGAAACGACAGGCACCGAACTCGGCCGCGAGGCGATCCGTCTGGGCAGACTTCTGCTCGGCCTGCTTCCGGAGCCCGAGGTGATGGGCTTGTTGGGGCTCATGCTGCTGCATGAATCGCGCCGCGCCGCCAGAACCTCGGGCGATGGAGACTTGATTCTGCTCGAGCAGCAGGATCGGTCGTTGTGGAACCGGGACCAAATCGCCGAAGGCATCTCGCTCACCGAAAGCGCTCTTCGATCGCGTCGCTTCGGTGCCTACACTCTGCAGGCGGCGATTGCGGCCGTTCACGCCGAGAGTTCCTCCGTGGCCTCCACGGACTGGCGCCAGATTACGCTGCTCTATGGCCAGTTGCTTCGGATTCAGCCATCCCCGGTTGTGGAGCTGAACCGCGCCGTGGCCATTGCCATGTGCGAAGGTCTGGAGCAGGGTCTTCGTCTGATCGATGAGTTGCTGGCGCGCGAGCAGCTTTCCGGCTATCACCTTGCGCACTCGGCGCGTGCGGATATGTGCCGCAGGCTGGGGCGGATTCCGGAGGCGCGTGCTGCATACCAGAAGGCGCTGGCCCTGGCGTCGCAGGAGCCGGACCGCCGTTTCCTGTCGAGGCGGCTTGCGGAATTGAAATAAAAAATGTTCGACTCTGGTGTCGATTTTTCCTGGGTGCGCTCGACGCACGTTCGCTGCCGCGTCGTTGGCAGGAAAAGCGCGGTACGTCCGGTCTGTCCCCGCATGCGGGCCGCGAGCGCTAACCGTAGGTGAGGTCGGTGCTTTGCCCGACCTCGATGATGTAACCGTCTGGGTCGCGGATGTAGCAGCGGATCTCGCCGTACTTGGCAATCGGTTCCGTGAGAAACTCGGCTCCCCGACTTTTCCACAATTCATAGCACGCTTGAATATCGGCAACGCGGAAATTCATAAAGCTGTTGATGTGATTCGGGTCGGGGACGCTGAGCGTTACCGTCGGCTTGTCCGGGGTCGGGCCGCCCCCCACGTTCAAAATCATCCAGATATTCGCAAGCTGAAGGTACGGAGGTGCGTTGCCGTCACCCATGGTCAGAATGCGAGCGCCGAATACTTTTTCATAGTAGCGAGCCGATCGCTCGACGTCGGCAACGGTGAGAAAATGCGCGATGCTGATCCCTTCCTTCGGCGGCATCTCGTAGCTCTTCTGTTCGATTTGTACGCTGCTCATTGACGACTCCTATTCCGATAAACAGTGCTCATCCGCTGATTCTGGTTCTTCCCTTTCATCTACGCGCGATGGTAACACTAACTAGACAAGGGAGATAGACATCCTCAAAATCCGGGACAGACGGAGGCGGCTTGCGGAATTCAAATAAAAAAGTTCGTCTATGTTGTCGATTTTTTGCCTGCGTAGCGACTATAAGATGAAGATGCAGTGTGCAAGGCAGTGCTGCTTGCCCGAAGATTGTTAAAGGAGAAGGCATGACGCAATATTTGGTTGCGATTCACCTGCCGGACGACTTTGGCCCGTCTAGCGTGGACAAAGCGATGGAGCACGATATCGACGCGCTCAACGAGGAGATGGGGGCTAAGGGTGTCAGGCTCTTCGCTGGCGGGCTGCGCCCGGCGAGCGAAGCGAAGGCGCTCCGAGTGCAGCCCGATGGCAAGGTGCTTATCACCGACGGGCCATACCTGGAGACGAAGGAGCACGTGGGCGGTTTTTGGATACTGGAAACCGCCGACATGGACGAGGCATTGGCGTGGGCACGCAAGGCCGTCATCGCGTGTCGGGCGCCGGTTGAGGTGCGCTCCTTTTTTCGTAGTGACCCGACTGGGCTGCTGGCCCGAACGCCGTTAAAGGAAGGAATGACGCAATTTTTGGCTACGATTTACCTGCCGGACAACTTTGACCCGTCCGCCCAGGACAAAGAGATGGAAAGCGATCTCGACACGCTCAACGAGGAGATGGAGGCCTCTGGTGTCAAGGAAGTTTTCGCTGGCGGCCTGAGCCCGGCGAAGGAAGCGAAGTCACTGCGAGCGCAGCCCGATGGCAAGGTGCTTATCACCGACGGGCCATACCTGGAGACCAAGGAGCACATCGGCGGTCTTTCGATCGGGCAAGCCGCGGACATGGACGAGGCACTGACGTGGACACGTAAGGGTGCTGTCGTCTGCCGGGCGTCCGGCGAGGTGCGCCCGTTTTTTCGGTCGAACACCCCATCGGAATAGTGTTTACCGCGCCTGCCGCAGTCGAGCAAAAAGCCATATTCAAGGAGACCGCATGAGAAAGATCAGGATCATCGAACATATCTCGCTGGACGGCGTGATGCAGCACTCCACCGATGAAAACGATTTCCCCTACGGCGACTGGACCGCGCCCTATCGGACCCCCGCTGGCGGAGAACTAATCCTCGCCGCGTATGGAGAGAGCTTCGGCCTGCTGCTTGGTCGTCGCACCTACGATATGTGGTCGGGCTTTTGGCCAAAGGCGCCGAGCAGTCCGATGGCGGAACGCCTCAATGCGGCAACAAAATATATCGCTACCCACCGTCCGGAAGGTCTTGCATGGGGGCCGGCCGAGACCCTTGGATCGGACATCGTCGAGGGCATTCGCCGCATCAAGGCGCAGGACGGCCCGGACGTTATCCTTTCGGGTAGCTCCACGCTGACATCGACGCTGCTCGAACATGGGCTTGCGGATGAAGTCCTGCTGGTCGTCTTTCCGGTCCTGTTGGGCGCGGGGAAACGCATCCTTGCGGAGGGAACCCCGCCACGCTCATTCGAGCTCGTCAGCACGAAAGCTCTGGCCTCGGGCGTCATCCTCAGCACCTACAAGCCGAACGGACCTTTGCGCACCGGTACCATGGGCGCATAGGCGGTAGCCGACCTCAGAGATCACAGGGAAAGGGACAGGACTCAAATGAGAAAGCTAATCTTCGCAATCAACACTACTCTGGACGGCTGCGTCGACCACACCAAACAATTTGTCGATGAAGAAACACTTGAATATTTTACTCACCTCCTGCGAGAGGTTGACCTGCAGGTCTTTGGGCGTAAAACCTATCAATTGATGGTTCCCTATTGGCCTGAAGTCCTCAAAAACCAGTCTGAGACAAAAGCAGATCACGAATTTGCTCGAGCATTCGACTCCACTAACAAACTTGTTTTTTCACGATCATTAAACAGCGCTGAAGATCGAAATACCAGAATTGCTCGCACCAACCTTCGTGACGAAATGCTCAAATTGAAACAAGAACAAGGGAAAAATATTTTGGTCGGTGGTGTAGACATTCCTTCCCAGCTCATGGAGCTTGGCCTGATTGATGAATATCGTTTTGTCGTTGGGCCAACCCTTGCCGGAGCCGGGAGACGGCTGTTGGAGGGTATTAGCCTGCCGGAGAAATTGCAATTGAAACTTGTTGAGTCAAAGTGTTTCAAATCAGGATGCGTTGCGCTTCATTACTCGAAACAGTGACAGAAAAATCTGCGACACCTGTCCGGCCGGCCGCCATCAAGGGGAGACAAACCATGAAATACATCTGTCTGGGTTACTACGACAAAAGCAAACACGACGCCATGACCGAGGCCGAGAAACAAGCGATGTTCGATGCCTGCTTTACCTACGACGACCATCTCCGCGCCAACGGCCATTGGGTCGGTGGAGAACCGATTCAACCTGCCGAAACCGCCTTAACCCTCTATTGGAAGAACGGCAAAGTCGCCACGACGGACGGTCCCTACGCCGAAACTAAGGAACAACTCGGCGGCATTATCCTCCTTGAAGCCCGCGACATGAATCACGCTCACCAACTCATATCCCAGCATCCCTCCCTCAAATACGGCGCCATTTTCGAGATACGTCCAGCCGGCGACCTCAACGAAATGCTAAAGGCCAGCGAGCAGCGCCGGCGGCAGAAGGCTGCACGCTGAAGTTCGCCTGACAGAATACAAATCAATTTCGTGACCTCACCGCGCGATGGCAATCATGTCGGTGAGGTCGGCTCGGTCGAAGTGTGAACGGATAAGTACGAAATCGAAAACTACGAGGAGAAAGGCAGTGACCCGAAATCAAATACGCATCACTTTACTGGGCGGATTCGCCCTCGTCGCCGCTCTGATCGCATCCCGGCCGGTCGCAGCACAGGATGCAAAAGAGCCGTATCCCAACATGGCCCCGATCGAACAGTATCAGATGGATCGCGACGCCGAAATCGCCCTCGCCCGCAGCGCCGCTCCAGACGCCATCTCCCACGACGCCTCAGTTATCGTCCTAACCCGTCACGGCTACGAAACCGTGGTCCAAGGCAAAAACGACTGGGTCTGCTGGGTGGGACGGGGATGGATGGCCATGTTCGACCACCCCGAATTTTGGAATCCCAAAGTTCGCGCCGCGGAATGCATCAATCCACCCGCCGCCCGCTCGGTCCTGCCGTATGCCTACAAACGCACCGCATTGCTCCTCGCCGGCCATTCCAAGCAAGAAGTCATCGCCGCAATTAAAGCCGCAATAGACAAAAAAGAATTGCCGGCCGTGGAGCCAGGAACGGTCAGCTACATGATGTCGAAGGATTCGTATCTCACCGATTCCGGCGGCCACAACGGACCCCACATGATGTTCTACGAAACAGCGGAAGACGGTGCAGCCTGGGGCGCAAATCTCACAAACTCCCCAGTCCTCGCCGTAAATTACTGGTACATCTCCGCCGAAGCCTACCCACAACTCAAATCCTTCCCACCACTTTCCGTTTTCCTGGTGGGAGTAGCCAAATGGTCCGATGGAACGCCGGCACCGAGAATGTAAAGACCCGGCGGCAAACCTGAAGTCCCGCCGGGCCAAAAATAGAAATTCAGAAAGGGTTCACCCGTGGAATCCCTTCATAAGGCAGGGGTGCGGTTGGCATTGGATGGCCTCCACCCGGGGACTGGCCCACCCTTTCGGAGGCATGGTCCGACGATGAGCATCGCGAAGTCGGCATCTTGTCAGGAAATCAAGCACTGACGAGATGCGCGTTTTTGAGCACACATCCTCTGGAACCCGGTGTGGGGTGAATTCATCAGCATCCCGAAGGGGGTCATTGGGATGGCCAAAACTTGCGAAGAAGTCTCGAGCAGTGCCAAGAAGTCATTCGGAGTGGAGTGTAGTGATTGGAGAGCAAAGCACCATTTCGTCGGCTGCGAAGGGTGTCAGCTGTTTCAGCACCGAGTAGCTTCTTGCCCTCAGCCAATTCCCGACACGCACTCCCAGCCGACGGACGCCCTTCACACGCCGAATGCCTGCCGCAAGATCCGGGCTGAGTAGTCCGCAGTCGGACGCTTCATACGCCAGCCGTCGTATCGACGCCAATCTCAGGTTAATCGCCGACGGAGCGTACGGGTGCTGTTTGAGTGCGATTCGGTAGCCGATGCCGCGGCGAAAAACATGATCCTGTCCCCGATCTTCTAACCAGGAGCGCGTTTCTCAGGAGTTGGCGGTCTCTGTACAGGAAAATCCCCGTCTGTTCTCAGGTAGAGACCCCATTGTTCTATTGGCTTCCTCAGCGTATCCGGGAAATTGGTTTGTCGCCCAGCCAATCAGTTCAATTTGCGCCCCGCCCAGTGCCCGAATTAACGCGATGATCTGCAAAACGAAAGAGTCCCAAAACTACTCAAAAGGAGGGCACCATGACCCAATCCGGTGCTACACAACGAGGTAGAGAGCTGAACAATCTCGACCGCTTGTTACAACGTAACAAAGAATTGGCTGCTCAGCAGTCTGCCGAGGGCACGCTTATGCCTTCCCTTCGGCGGGCGCTGCCCAATGCAAAGGAGATCATCATCGGTTGCGCTGACATGCGTGTCGATCCGGCTCATGTCCTTGGAATTAAACCGGGCGAGGCCGTCGTGTTGCGCAATATCGGCGGTCGAATCAACCCGGGGTTGTTGGAGCAGTTAGGTTTACTCGGGCGAATCGGTGAGGTTACCGGAGAGGTTCCTGGAGGCGGCGGGGAGTTTCACCTCGTCGTGCTTCAGCACACCGATTGCGGAATCACTCGCCTTGCCGGCGACCCCGATAAGCTGGCGAACTATTTTCAGATACGGGAAGGCGAACTCAAGACAAAAGCGGTCACCGATCCTCGGGCGGCAGTCGCCTTCGACGTTGCTGCACTCCGGGCGCTTCCCGCGCTGCCTGGTGCTTGGCTTATATCAGGCCTCGTGTACGACGTTGCGACCGGACTTGTCGAGATCGTTGTACCGCCAACGCCGATTCGTACTGCGCAAAACTCTTGATTCACGCCCTTATTATTAACTGGTCTGGCCAACCTTCGAGTGAGGTTCATGCGTAACGCCATCCTGTTTTCTCTAGCTGCTCTCATGGCTGTGGCGATCATTGTCATCGGCTGTTTCTACCTTATATCGCCTGAACGAATGACAGGATCATTTGGTCCTAAGCCGCCTGGACCCGATGCTGACACTCGTGCCTGGCTACGCCCCAAAAGGAATTCCGGACGTCGTATCTGGATTGGTCGTGCTGACAATGATGCTGACCACGGACACGCGGTCGGCAGGCATAGCTCTACTCGTTGAAGCCATCGTCCCTCTTGGCGACATGTCAATCGTTCTGAGGTCGGGCGGGTCGAAGTCGAAAGCGTTCGAAAAAGAGATAGACAGCGGCAATCCTCCCGTCACGGGCAATGAGGAAATCCGTCCCGGCCTAAGCCGGCGCCTCACCCGGGTGGCCCGATACCCATCGTACCCGCCCGGCATTGCCCAACTCCTCGGGATCGGCAATCGACTGATATCGAAAGTCAGGGTGAGTAGCCTTGATGGTGCCCGCGACTCGATCGATCTCGTCGCCTCCACGATGGGCGCCGCTTTTGGGGTCGTAGAACACGCCATCTTCGGTCCAGAGGTCATCGATGGCCGCGCGACGACGCACGGGGTCATTTTCGCCAAATACGTCGCTCAGATTGCGAAGCAGCAACGTCGATATGCTGTTGGACATCGTGTTCTCCGTTTCAGATCGTAGGCCGCGAGCCACCCGAACTTGGCTAATTTTATGACTTCTCAACATTGATTCGTGAAAAGGCACGAAGCAAGAAGACTGCCTAGCATACCGTGGTAATCGAACTTCCACCTCATGCGGCGGAGATCTGGGCTCGTCCTGTCTCGACAGCTTTGTGCGCTGACGCCGCGGACGAGAACAGAGGTATGAGACCTTCAACCAGTGTTGGGTGAGTGAGGACGGCATCGCGCAGTGCGGTATAGGGCAGCTCTGCAATCATGGCAATCTGCACGGCGGACATGACTTCTCCTGCGCCGGCAGCGAAGGCCGTGAAGCCGAGGATGCGATCCCGCTCGATTTCCACTATCGCCTTCAAAAATCCTCGCGTTTCGGTGAGCGCATGCGCGCGCAGGACCGACTTCATCGGGATTTTGAACCGGCGATAGGCAATTCCTTGTGCTTTCGCTTCCTTCTCGCTCAGTCCGACGCGCGCGAATTCTGGATCGGTGAAAAGGCAAAACGGAACTTGCCTGCCCGTGGTTATGTGGTTGCCGCCAGTCAGGTTGTCGCGAACGACCCGGAAATCGTCGATGCTGATGTGCGTGAACTGCGGGCTGCCCGCCACCTCTCCGATGGCCCAAATGCCGGGCGCGGTGGTCTGCAGCCGCTCGTTCACCTTGATGTACCCACGCTCCGTTACCTGGACGCCGGCCAGCTCCAGCCCGATGCCCTGTGTGTTCGGAGTTCGGCCCGTGGCAACTAGCAGATGACTTCCTTCCAGTGTTTTCTCCGCGCCATTTCGCTCGAGAATTACTTTGACGGATTGCCCCGATTTTCCGGAGATCCTCTTCACCGTGGCGTTGAACAGGACTTCGATGCCCTCATCGTGGAACAGACTGGTAACGGCTTCTGCGACGTCGTCATCTTCCCGCGGAAGCAACCGGTCGTTTCGATCGACCACAGTTACCTTGCTGCCGAATCGGCGCATCGCCTGGGCGAGCTCTAATCCAACGTATCCGCCGCCAATCACCAGGAGATGCTCGGGCACTTCGTCGAGTTCGAGTGCTTCCACATGCGTCAACGGCTGCGCGTCGGCTATTCCCGGGACCGGCTCGACAACGGCGCGCGTGCCAGTGCTGATGATGACGTTGGCTCCGCGAAGTTGCCGCCGCGCCCCATCCGGAAGCGTCACTTCCAAAGTCCGAGGACCAATGAAGCGTCCGACGCCGAGGATCAGCTCCGCACCGCTGCTCTTGAAATTCTCCAAGTACATGTCGTTCAAGCCGGACACCATTCTGCGTTTGCGCGCCAGCACCGCCGGCATGTCAATCGCCGAACCCGGCTTGGCGATTCCGCCGCGTTCCGCTCCGCGAAAGTACGTCGCGATCTTCGCGCTGTCGATGATGTTTTTGCTCGGCAAGCACGCGATGTTCGGGCACGATCCGCCGATGAATTTTCGCTCGACGACGGCGACACGCTTTCCTTCGCTGGCAAACGTCCACGCAGCGAGCGTCGATCCCGTTCCGTCCCCGAGGATAACCAGATCGTATTGTTCCGGCTGCGTCTTCTCAAGTACCTGAGCGGATGAGGCGCTTTCGGTGGGCTTCATGCGGATTTTCCTTTCCGAGCGACAGGTTCACTCTTGGCTTGCATTGATTTCACGAGAGCAGCAGACGATGCTCCTTCGAGCGACAGTCCATAGCCAACTTCTCGCACGATGCGCTCCTTCAAGGGCTGGATGAAATGCACGCGCGTGTTGCGGCGCGTCACTTCCGGAGCCTTCAGGTACAGCTCGGCCAATTCCCGCGCCCGACTGAGCGCCTTGCCGTTCGGCACAACTTCGGCAACCACTCCCCATTCGTGTGCGGTACGCGCCGTCAGCGGCTGTGGGTTCAGCAGGAACGCCTCCGCTCGTCCCGCTCCAGCGCGATAACTCCAGGTGGTAAAGATTCCGTCACCGGGCGCAACGCCCGCGGCGAAGTGGGCCACATCCTGGAAGGTCGCACCCTCCGCCGCCACAATTACACTGGCAAGTAGCGCGTAGTCTGAGTGCACGTGGGCACGTCCCTCGATAGCCGCGATGACCGGCACGCGTATGTTGGCTATATTTTCCAAAACCTGAACGCCTTCATCGTGAACTTGGCTCCACACGCCGGGATCGGCGACGTCGCCAAAAGATGACCAAGCGACGTCGGTAATGAAGTCCCCGCCTGCGCCCGTCAGAATTACGATCTTGTTGGCTCGATCCTGCGCAATGCGGTAGAAGGCATCGACAAACTCCGTGTGAGCTGGTGCGGTCATGATGAACGGCCCGCCATTGGTGTGGAACTCAGCAACCAGCACACCTTTGTCATCTCGTGTCAGCTTTAGGTTGTGATAAGTAGAAAAGTAGTTACTTTGAAGTTGCATCGTATTCTCCTCTCTGTCCATCGCTGTGAATTATGTCTCGCGCGCTTGAAAATCTCGAATTATGCTCCTTATGCTGAAGAGCGTTTTGAAACAGCGCGTCAACGTCCAATTTTGCATCCTGAACGAATCATCGGCAACTCGGAACTATCCCGAAACGGGTTCGAGGAAGTCGGCCGGATTAGTACCGGGAAGTCGGCTAGCGGACACCAATTTCTACGCCTGCTGCTCACGAGGGCGCATCCGGGTCCAGGCCGATGTGCAAGAATCGCGGGCGGTTTGCTCTTTTTTCTCGCAGCGTTTGTTGCCATCGTTTCTATCCTGATATTACTAGGCCATGTCGAGGCCCGGCCCAGTCCCATCGGGATAGTGCTGCTCATCTTTGCCGCAGTGGTCATGCCTTGGCTTGCAAGGAGGAAGCGCGAACTCTCAATTGCGACAGGCAGCGCCGCGTTGAGGGCTGATGCTGCCGAGTCCTCCGTCTGTGGGTATCTGGCGCTGATTGCCCTGGCGGGTCTCGCCACCAATGCGGTCTCGAACGTGAGTTGGGCAGACCCCGTTGCTGGCTTAGCATTGTTGCCGCTGATTGTGCGTGAGGGATGGGAGGCAAGCAAGGGCAAGCCCTGTTGCTAACCCGACTAGCACGTCAGTGGACCTGCAGTTGGCAACATATTCCTCCAAGCGGACTTCTGGGGCAGAAGACGTTTTTGCTTGTCCGATAACCGGACTTGCTACGCCAAGTTCTGAGTTGCCCCTTATTCAGCAGCTGTTAATGTGCAGTCATGACTAAGATATTTTTACGCAAAGTTCCGTGCCATTTTTGAGTGGCAGGGTCACAGAGAGGAAGCCATTCGCCGGGTCGCGGATGTAATCCAGAAAATCGGGCTCGGCATTATCGTTTAGCACATAGCCTCCCTTTCGAACTTGAGGAGCCACGATTTGAATGACCTCGCGCGCGAGCGAAGCTCCTTGAGTATTTGGCCAGCCATCAATGAGAATGAAATCTACCGGCCCTCCCAGATCCATTAGCGTTTGACGCGCATCTCCTTCTCGAATATCGACATACTCGGCTAGACCGGCCTTGGCCAGATTATGCCTCGCTACGGCAGCTTTTTGCGGAACCAGTTCTGAGCCGATCACCGTCCCGCCCTCATTGTCACGCACCGCCGCCGCAAAGTAGAGAGCCGACATCCCCACCGAAGTGGCAAAATCGACCACACGCTTCGCTCCCATTCCTCGGCAAAGCAGATAGATGAGATCGCCTTGCTCCGGTAAAATGGAAAATCCGCATTCGGCGTAGTCCTGGGGATCGCGGCTTGCGGCGGGATTCGCATTCGGACCGCCATCGGCCGGGCGCCGGCTCGTCGCTACCAGCTGCGTAATCACGGCTTGCACTCGCGCGTCTTTGACGGGACTCTGATGAATCGTGTTTTGCATGAAGGAGACCTCTTCTCTCGTAAAAGTAATTTGTTATTTCGAACGGACATCGGCCGTCATCACTAATCAGATTTCTCGATCCACTCACCTTCGGCAGCAGTGAGTTTCATTCCTCCGTACTCCCTGCATGCGTCTAGGACTTTCTCCACAAGGGTGGTGCTTGTTTATCCCGGGAACTCATATAACTTCCATTCCTATCCATTCCCGGTGCGAAACCAGCTTGATGGCCTTTTCTGGGCAGGCCACCACACAGAGTCCGCAAGCCCGGCATAGGTTTGCCTGTCGCGTATATGCGGAAAGTCTCCCATGCGCCCGGCTCTTGAGTTTGCCGATGAAAGAGAGCTTCGAAAAATCCTGGTCATCGATCCGCCTGACCTCGAAAACATCGTAAGGGCAGACCTCCACGCAATCCCGCTTTCCTTCGCACACATTGCGATCCACGACCGGAAGGTATGCGCCAGTTTCAGCCCGACATTTTCCTTCGGGGACGTCCGCGCTTTGCGCTGCGCGCCGCGCCTTGCCCGCCTTAAAGCGCGGATGGCTTTCAGGAGAATTTTCAGGTGATTGAGAGGCATTATTATTTCCCCCGGATTTCTTCAATCGCCCGCCGAAGGATCCCCAAGACTCTCCTTCGCTCTTCCGGTGGGGCATCGAATTTCTCGCGCATTGCGGCCCTCAGGTCATTTCGCAACTCGCGAAATTCCATTTTTGCCTGGCGCCATTCGGCCTTGATTCCGTGCCGGACATCGGCACGGTCGTCCTCGCGCTCGTCCTCCTCTTGCTCTGCAAATTCCTTCTGAACCTGCGAGAGCCGCTGGCCGAACCGCGCGAGTTGATCGAGGATCTGCTCAACGCCTGTTCGATTGTCATTCAAATATTTCGTTCCCGCTTCCGTGATCCGGTAAAGTTTCTTGGCGCCGTCGGTCTCGGAAGTGGTGTAACCCATTTCATCCAGATAAGTGAGCGCCGGATAGACCATTCCAGGGCTAGGCGCGTACGCCCCGCTCGAGTGCTCCTCCACCTGTTTGATAATTTCGTACCCGTGCCGCGGTTTCTCGCTGAGCAAAGCGAGAATGATGAGTTGCAGGTCGCCAGCGGCGAGCATTTTCGCCACTCGCATTCCAGGTCCACCCATGAACAAACCAGTAAAGAATTTCCCCCTGCGCCCGAAGGGGCCGTGGTGGCTATGTCTTTCAAAACGATCATGATGTCGATTCATATATTAAATTCTCCTAGCAACTAAAATACATCTTAATATATATCACACGATATAGCTTGCGTCAACGCTCCTTTTCTCGGGGCCTCTCCTTTACAAGCAGGCCCAAGCCTTGTCCGACCTCAGTCGCCGGGGGAGCGCTCAAACCCCTGCGGCGACCGTAAGTCGCCGTGCGAGAAACTGCCCAATGGCATCCAGCGCCGTCGTCGCTGCCGCTAATTTGCCGATACTGCCCGCAAATCCGTGTGGCACTCCTTGCCAGACGTCGAGTCTGGCATCGACGCCAGCGGCGACGGCGCGCTCAAAGTAACGACGAGAGTCGTCGAGCAACACTTCGTCCTCTCCGACATGAATATGAATCGGCGGTAGGCCAGCCAGATCCCCGTAAAGTGGCGATGCCAGTGGGTTCTTGGGGTCGGTATCGCCCAGGTAGGAACGGACCAGCCATAGAGATTTGAGTGGTGTACGCTGGTCTTCCCTAGAAGTTCGAGTGGAGGACACCAGTGGGCAACAAGAGTCAATCCGGCGCGGAGATGCTGAAGGGGACGCTGGACATGATGATCCTGCGGACCCTTGTGGGCGGGGATGCCCATGGACACACCATCGCAAAAATCAATGAGCGTACCTCGGAAGCTTCTGGTCAGGAAATCAAGCACTGACGAGATGTGTGCCACCGTTCTTAGTTGACAGTTTCTTACTAGCCGGCAGATACTGCCATCGGCGCATGTGGGGTGCATCGGTGCGACGCCGAAGGGCAATGCCCACCTACGATCCCATCGTGGAGGCCTACATGCCCAATCTGGAGAACCTCAAAAAACAAGCCAAGCTCATATTGCGTTGGCATCGTGAATGCCACTATCCGGTCGCCGCACAACTCCGTACGTATTTACCTCGTTTCCAGAATATGCCCGATACCGAGATTCTTGCGGCGAACTTTAGGCTCAGCGATGCGCAAGAAATGATCGCCAGACAGCACGGCTTTGATCGTTGGCAGGCTCTGAAAGCTGGACTTTCCGTCACATCGCGTCGAGTGAAATCGCCGCCATCCAAAGCGACGATTACCTATGCCGAGCCACAACTGTTCGTCACCGATATCAAGCGATCATGCGAATTCTTCCAACAGAAGTTAGGATTTTCGCTCGTATTCAGTTACGGCGATGGTCCCTACTACGCACAGGTGTGCCGCGACGCAGCGCGTCTCAGCCTTAGGCGTGTGGAGGGGCCCATAATCGAGTCCACGGTCCGCGATCGTGAGGGCTTGCTGTCGGTATCTATGACCGTCGCTACAGCGGCTGAGATAAAGCTATTGTTTCTTGAATTTCAGTCCGCCGGGGTTACCTTTTATCAAAGCCTGAAAAAGCAGCCTTGGGGCGCCAAGAATTTCATCATCAAGGATCCGGATGGGAATCTGCTGCTGTTTGCCGGGCCCGCAAACTAGCAGCTAGCAAAGCGAAGTGTTGTTGTTCGACCAGCGATCGTTGGCAAGTCGGAAATTATCTGGAAACGGGGTTCTAGGAAATCTGTTCTCGGAGCTCTGTGGCGAAGCGGTCGCGTACCCTGCGTGTAGTTCGCTCAGGGGGAGAACAGTACTTTTGACGTTGCACTGTTTAGCGGAATCAATAACTTACGGATTGTCAGCGGGCGCTTTTAGTCCGATCCCCACCGCCCCTCTTGGTTGACGGCGGTGAATGACGCCGTCTATCAAAAGGGGGCGCGCTCATGTCTCGCATTCTTTGCTTAAGTGGTCAGATTCTTTGCACCGGACTTTTTGGATTGCTGGTTGCCTCGGTCGCCCTGGCGCAGGAAGCGACGGTCATGCGAAACGTCAATCTGCGTTCTGATCCTTCCCCTGCCAATCCGCCGATAAGAGAACTTCATCCGCCAGAAACCTTGATACTCATCGATGCAACAGCGACCGCTGGCTACTACCATGTTCGAGGGCAGGATGGAGCCGAAGGATGGGTTTGGGGTAAGAATGTGAAAGTCGGTTCTACCACAACCAGCGGCGGCGCCGGCGTTTCCGACGCGTCCCCAGTGCGGCTGCAGAGCTCGACATCCAAGGTCGGTCCCTCGGCGATTTATCCTGACTTCTCGCGAACTCCAGGAGCGCCAAATTCCAATATTACTCAGTCCAATATCGCGGATAATATTTGTAAGAAGGGATGGTCCACCACCTCGGTTCGACCTCCAACCAGCGTTACGACTCCGATCAAGACGCAAACAATGAAGGCCTATGGTTTCATCGACGCGCCTAGTCACTACGAACTGGATCACCTGATTTCACTGCAGCTCGGTGGTTGTCCTGATTGTCCTCAGAATCTCTGGCCCGAGAGTTACGGAGACGCAGACCATCCCATGACGCAGGTTCAACGATCTGCCTGGAACAAGAGCCATCCAGGTTCATCGGAAATTCTTCCGGGTTCTTTGGAAAAAGACATGGTGGAGAATCATATCCACGACGAAGTATGCTTTGACATTCCCGACGCCAAAATGAGTTCGCTCCACAAGAAGTTCCCGCCGACCGTTTCTATTTCTCTTCAGCGGGGGCAGGAGATTCTTGCGACGGACTGGTACGCTTGTTATCTCAATATGACCAACGGCAACAAAGCCTGTGAGTGACTACCGAGCTCAGTGGTTTGAGCTATTGTTTGGCGACATGGACGTAGTAGAGGTCGGTCGCAACATCGAACTCATCCTTCTTTAACGATGTAATCATCACCTTCCATTGAGTCGTCGCGTTTATGATCTGCCAGCGATCCTTCCGTCCGACTCGCACGGGCATCGCAAGAGCCGGTTCGTCCACCGTCCAGCGGTAGGCAACTGTGCCAGCGGACTCGTCAAACTTTAAATCGAGTGTGGGAACCGCCGTGTGGTGAAGGTATTGATTGAATATCGGTGTCAGGTTCATGTGGGTGTGCTGATTGAAGTAGGCGACGACGTCCTCGCTCATAATATTCGTATACTTGAAGTGCTGGTAGAAACCGCGGATAAGTTTCCACCAGCGGTCATCGTCGTTGACGATGCTGCGCAGCGTGTTGATGAAAAGCGTACCCTTCGAATATTGATCCAAGGGCGGGGTGGCATTGACGCCGCGTTCGGCGATGATCGGCAGGTCGTTCTTAGCTTTCGTCTTGTAGCCGTTGAGATATTTGAGGCCGTCGGCCTTACCCCACCTGAATTCGACGTAAAGGCTTTCGAGATATGTAGCCCAGGCTTCGTGAATCCACATGTCGGAGTGGTCCGCTGCGGTGATGGAGTTCCCGAACCACTCATGTGCGCTTTCGTGGACAATGATGAAATCGAACCTTGGGCTGATTCCGACGCCAGTGAAATCGCGCCCCAGATAGCCGTTTTCAAAGTGATTTCCGTAGGTGACTGCGCTTTGGTGCTCCATGCCGGTGGTAGGAACCTCAATCAATTTATAGCCATCCTTCTTGAACGGATACTCGCCGAAGTAATGCTGGTATGCCGCGAGCATTTCCTTCACCTGCACGAATTGCTTTTTGGCTTTGTCGAGATCCTCGGGCAGCACGAAGAAGTCGAGTGGAAGATCGCCGAACCGATCAGAGAATTGCACGTAGTTGCCAAGGTTCAGCGAGACGCCATAGTTGCTGATGGGATAGTCGACGTGCCAGTCCCAGCGGGTGTAACCACCGCCAAGATCGGTTTTCCGCTGAAATTTTCCGTTGGACACATCGACCAGCGAGCTGGGAGCAGACACGCTGATGTCCATATTCTCGACCTTGTCCCGCCATTGGTCCTTGCTTGGCCACCAAGTGCTCGAGCCGACGCCCTCGCACACCGTATAAATCCAGTCGTGCCCTGAAACGTCCTTGTTGAAGCCGATGCCGCCGCCCAGGCTCTGTTTTGCGCCGCGATCCCAGCCCAACTCCAAAGGGCGACCCGAGTAGAAGAAATCGATTGAGTAAACATGTCCTTTTTCAAGCACCCGCGGAAAATCGATGAACACGGCACTGAACTTGCGTTCGTATTTGAGCAAGCTTGGGCCCAAGAGAATCTTGTCCACGTGGAGGCTCGGGTGCAGGTCGATTTGAATGCGTGTGTCGGGTTTCAACATGCGGAAACGAATCGTGTTGGTCCCGCTGATGAATTGTGTTTCCGGGTCAACGCGAACATCAAGATGGTAGTAGAGCAAATCGTTGTTTGCCCGGTACGGCCCGTAGGTTCCCAGGAAAACGTCCGCTGGCTTTGCCGTCTGAGGCAATTGAGCGGTTGCTGCCTGTGGTTGAGTTAAGGGCAAGGCTTGGGCAACATGCACATGAGTCCGTGACGATACACTCGGCAATGGGACCAGCAGCAAAATAACAAGAATAGCGAACCGGCGGAGCATAAAACGACGGAAAGGCAAATCGCAGAGGGTCATCGATGACAACCTCGTCTCTCCGCACCGAATCGGTCACTGAAGATGGCTCGCAACCTTGACGGTGACTAATCGATGGTGCCAGACGCACAAGACTACATGAATTGTGAGTTGGATTGTGGGTTGGAGAATGCAGCGCACCAAGACGCTGCCCAGCTCCGTTATCGTTCTGTGCCGCAGGGTGTGCTCCAAAGTTAGGTCGGCGACACTAGAAGCCATCTCATAAATGCCTCAGAAGGATGATGGCGGAAGCCAAGTGAACCATGGCGAGGAAGTTTTCTGGGTGGCGTTCCCAGCGAACCACGATGCGGCGATAGTTATGCAACCACGCAAACAAGCGTTCGACTTTCCATCGCCGGCGATAACGGCGAAGCACACGGCCATCCTGGGTCAGAGTTCTGGTGCGGCGGGAAGTGTGAGGTGCAATCATCTCGATGCCGTAGTGCTGCATCAATCGCTGATCGAGGCGGTCACTGTCGTAGGCGCGATCACCGATCAACCGTTGGGGGAGGTCGGCGAAGAATCGTTCTTCGAGGGTGGCTTCGACGAGTTTGGTTTCATGCGGCGAAGCGCTGGCCACGAGCACGGCGAGAGGAAGACCATGGCCGTCGCTGATCGCCATGATTTTGCTGCCCTTACCGCGTCGAGTAGGACCGATGGCGGAGCCCCTTTTTTCGCCGAGCTGAAGCTGGCGTCGACGAACGCTTCGCTCAGATCGAGCTTGCCGCGGTCGCGTAAGTCCTCGGCCAGTTTCTGGAGCAATTGCAATAGCACTCCGGAACGCTGCCAGTGCTGAAAGCGGCGATGACAGGTTTGATAGGGCGGATAGCGATTCGGTAGATCGTGCCAGGGAGCACCGGTGCGCAAGATCCACAGCACCCCGTTGACCACGGCGCGGGTGTCGCGCCAAGGTCGGCCACGTCCATCGGACCGCCGCCGCGGACGGAACAGTGGATCGAGCACCGCCCATTGGGCGTCGGTAAGGTCCATGCTCTGGATTTACGCTCTTCCACATAAGTTTCAACTGATCAGTCGCTTGAAAGTGTTTATGAGATAACTTCTAGCATCATCGCCTGAATCCTCAATCGGGTTCCTTCAGATGCAGGATGCGGCACGTTCCTGAGTTTCTGCGAAGTGCCCGAAGGCCAGCGGATGTCGATTTCTGTCGTAATCGGCAATACCGACGCCCATCTCTTTTCCCGGGTGGGAGCGAATCCCTGAGCGAACGGAAACGTCGGTAAACGTGCCGTCGCCGTTGTTGAGAAACAACTGATTGGGCAGCGGTTTGTAAAATCGGGGGGAACAGTATTCGGGTTGGTTGTTGAACTTGCAGTCGGGTTCCTGATTTACATCCCAGCTGATGTAATTGACGACGAAAAGGTCAAGCAAGCCGTCGTTGTTCACATCGACCCAGGCGGCGCCAACCGACCGCAGCGGACCGAAATCTTTATCGGGCGGGGCGAGTCCAGCCTTCTGGGTGACATCGGTGAAGGTGCCGTCGCCGTTGTTGTGGTAGAGAGTGTTGCGATGCACACCGGCGACAAAGAGGTCTTCGTGGCCATCATGGTCATAGTCGCCTACCCGCAACGCTCACATCGTAGCCAAGTCCGGTGAGGCACGGCTTTTTCGGTGACGTCGGTAAAAGTGCCGTCGCCATTGTGGCGAAACAGTCGATTCCAGTATTTTGCCGACTGAGCTGGTCCAGGGCACCCCGACCTCTTGATTCAAGCACAATGGAACCGCCTTTCATCAGCCATCGGGCTGGTCCTGGAGATGTCGTCTTAGGGAGCAGTAAACGGGCGTTGGTATTACAAATTGCCGCTGCGCTTGCCTTTCCGCAGCGACAGAGCGGGGCTGGATCTCAGCGACGAGCTTCAGTTTCATCTGCAAAATTAAATCGACGAATTCGTGGTTGCCCAGCATATGAATCCCCAGCAAGCTCGCCGCGCCGCACGGCAATCCTTGGGTGCGTTAAACAGGCGGTTTGCCCAGATTCTACGTAATGCGCCGACGCTCGCTCACCTGACACCCCTACTTCGTCGCCGGAGCAGCCGCCGCCACCTTCGTAAACGTCGATTCCAGATCGGATGTCCACGTGTTTCCGCCATCTGTGGACGATTCGTATTTGAGTGCGTATTGTGTCTTGGAAACTTCCTTCTCGGTCAAGCGCGTCTTCATCGGTTTACCTTGCATCACCGTCTCGGTGATCCAAGTCCAAGTGTCGCCGCTGACATTTCCTTTGGCCGTGATCAGTTCGCCCCAACTGTCGAATGCGTTGTAGGTGTACATTTTTGTTTCCGGGTCATATCCCAATACGGCCATGATCTCAAAATCACCCACGGGCGATTTGTTGTCCGAATGACCCACAATAAAAAATCCTCCGGACACCCATTCCCACTTTTGAGTTGATGACACCGGTCCGGCCATACCATGCGCGGTAGATTTACCCTCTTCTTTCCAGTTGCCCACAAAATATGCGAGCCGCTTCACCTCTGGTCCTGGTTTCGGCGGCCCTTGCGGAGCCTGGGCCCGCATCGAACCTCCTAACACCAAAACACAAGTCGCAACCAATCCAATGATTCGCTTCACGTGAGTTCTCCTTAAAGACAGGCGAGAGAGAAATCTCTAAGACTTGTTGGCGGCATCCTGTGGCCACGCTCGCCACGTTCCCTGAGTCGATAGATACTTCGAATGCCTCGCTTGCCCGGCTAGTGTAGCATCGGCCCCTAGCGTTGGCGGTCGCGCTCCCTGGAGCGATCACGCGTTGGCGATCAACTCCGCGGACCTAGAGTGTATCCTCGCCGCCCCTACCTCTCCAACCCGGATTTTGGGATGCCTAAAACAGGATCAACACCCGGAGAATGGGATACGCTTGACGGCATGGATCACAAGGGATTACGCGTCCTCCTTATCGTCCACGGCTGCATCACCCTGGCCGCTGGTAGCGTTCTCGCCGTTGCGCCCGACTTGATCCCGAGCGTTGTAGGGGTCCATCTGGAAACGAGCGCTGATCTGGTCGCGTATCTACTCGCGGGCGCGGAGTTCGGGCTTGCGGTGCTATCGTTTGGTGGCACCCGCCTGACGGATCCGCGAGCGCTCCGGCTCATTGCCTGGAGTTGTATCGTCTTCCACGGATCATCTGGCATTCTCGAGATGTACGCCTATGCACAGGGTCTGAGCGTAGCAATCGTTGGCAACGTAGCCGCCCGAGCGATCATCGTCGCCTTATTTGTGTACTTGTCGAGGGGGCGCACTTAGCTGGGCCGGCAGGACGACCTTTATCATGCATAAATCAGCCCACAGGTAGCGGAGAAATACTTGCCCGAGACCATTTAGGTGCGAAGAGGTGCTGCAGTCTCGACTCGGGCAAAAAGTAGATCATCACGATTCGGGGTCGCTAGCTCAGTGGCTAGGCCGGTCCCTCTGCAACATTCGATGGTTCTCGCGGCCGCGTTCTGGCACGTTTTCGGAAACCGCGAATAGGCATTGCTGGCCTTCGAGTTCGATGATGTCCGCAGAATAAATGGTTTCGAGAATTTCGCCGGAGCGGGTCCGAAACCGTGTCACGCGGTTCCTTATATAACCGAGCTTACGAACCTGTTCCATCATACTTGGGCGTTCGCCTGGGCTATCCCAGACGCCGACGTCAAACTCCGTGCGGCCGAGAACCTCCTGGCGCGGATAGCCGTATCGAACTTGGAAAGCTTCGTTTATTTCGATGAAGCGGCCTTCGTCCATCGTTGTAATGGAAAACGCTATCGGACTTGAGCGAAAGACCTTGGTGAATTTTTCCTCTGACACCGCGCAGTTAGTTTCAGCTCGGTGCAATGCTCGTTCTGTGCGCGCCAACTCTGCCAGCCGCTGTTGCAGTTCTATGCCATAAATTTCGGCACGCTCGTAAAGGCGCGCATTCTGAATCGCGACTGCGGCAGGGATAGAAAGCGATTTAGCTAAGCGCAAATGATCTCGTGTGAACGCATAAGGGCATGCGTCGCCAAGCGATAACAATCCAAGGACCCGTTGGGAAGCAACGAGCGGTACGCCCAGCCACGAACGCAGGTGTGCGTGTCCTTTGAAAGCGGACCATTGCGGCTCTTGGGCTGTATCACACACGAGCACACTATTCTTTGTTGAGAGAACCCGCATAAGAAAACCGGTATCCGCAGCATCCAACGTATCGGGGCAGTTGAGCGCGTGCCGGCTGTTGTCGCTGTGCTGGATCTCGCGCCCAAGAAAAAGGCGGGTATCCGCCTCCAGCAGTAACACCCGCGCGGAATCGCACGGAACGAGTTTCAGCAAGGATTCAAGCAGGGTGTCCAAAACACAGTCCATGCCGAGATTCTCCGTGAGGGCAAGCGTGATTTTGCGAAAGGCGTCAGCCTCGGCCCTCGCGGATTCGGCCATTGATAGACTCTTGGCCATCTCTTCCTCAGCCGCTTTCCGCGCAGAGATATCTTGAGAAATTCCAACTAACCTGCGAATAACACCCTCGGAATCCCGAACCGGAAAGCCTCGAACCGAGACCCACCGGACCACACCGTCAGGTCGAACAATGCGAACCTCTTCGTCAAGTTCTCCTGTCCTAGCGGCTTGGTTGAGCCGAGTCAGGAATCGCACTCGGTCCTCAAGATGAATCATTTCTTGATATGAATTCGGATTGGCGAGCAGCGACGCAAGGGAGCGGCCTGTGATGCTTTCATACGCTTCGTTAGCATAAATGATGCGTTTAGTCTCGACGTCGAGCAACCAATAGATCTCACGGATACAGCAGGCCATTTGCCGAAAGCGTTCATCGCTTTCACGGAGAGCGGCTTCAGCCTGTTTCTTAACGGAGGTATCTCGAAGGATGGCAACATGTCTCCCAGGTAAATAATTTTCCGTGACGGTGTATTCGACGAACACCCGTGCCCCGTCTGGTCGGGTAAACTGTAGCTCACCATGCTGGCGGCTGGGATCCATGAAGAGCTCCCCGATGGTCGCAATATGGTCGGCCGGTGTATGGCTCTTCCGAAAAGAACGCCCCACCATTTCCCCACGGTCGGCTCCAAAAAGTGTCAGCGCTGCGGGATTTGCTTCAAGGCAGGTTGTGTCGTCATCGAAAATTAAGATTCCGTCGAGGGCATTATCAAAAATCGACTGGAACTCACGCTCGGTTGCGTCAAGGACACCACTGGTTTCACGCTGTTCGCGGCGCGCTTGGAGCATAAACCGGGCCTGAAAGCCAAAAGCCGTGGAGAGCGCGATCACGACTGTCGCTGGCAGCAGAGAAGCCAAACGATGGCTAGAAGTTTGCGGTGCAAACACAGTGGTAAGTAAGACCACGACCGCAAGAGCGAGGAGAAGGGCACCAGTTCGCTCCCAACTTTTGCGGACAGGTCCACGCCGAACTGATAGCGACATCTCCATAAAACCGCCGTCGAACGAAACCAAAGCTTGGCGTGCAGGATCCGAAGCGGTAGCCAGCATCGACTTGTTACACGTTAATACTGTCACCGTTCAGGCAAGATGCTACCCCTACCAATTACTTGAGTCAAATGTCCGTAGATTGGGTGTCCGTAGATTGGGCCAAAAGTGGTTTAGGTGCAGAACTCAAGAACGTGGGCCGCGGGTAGGCGATCGGGGCGTGCCGATTATGGCTCCAACAGCGCTTTCAAGACTCTAAGAGCCTGTTGCTGTTCGGCGGCACTGCGATTTTCGATGATGCGATGAAGTTTTTGGAGCAGCGTTGCCGGATCGGTCTCTTGAGCTTCGAACTCGAAGAGTGCCGTGAGTGGGACACTTAGAGCCATCGATACGGCACCTAGGATTTCGAGGGAGGGCCATTTTTCACCCCTTTCAACCTCGCCAAGATAACTAGCGGTGATGCCAGCCTTCTCGGCGGCCAGTTCTCGAGAGAAACGCGCGGCTTCTCGCACCGCTCGCAGCTTACGTCCAAATAGAATCTGAGCCTGAGTATCCATGCGCTGAAACAACTTATAGGGGAATCCGCGGGCCCGGAACCGGCTTATAGCCAATTTTACTATTGCGCGAATAGGCTTATAGCTGTATTTTCAAGTAACTTCTCTGCCTGTCGGGAATTCGAAGAATTTGTTGCGCGTTGTGCGGCGCAGCAGAGAACAGGGAGTGGTTTCAAGACCTTTGGCGATACGGAGTATCGTTCTGATGCCCGGACCTTGGATTCCTCGCTCAAGATCACTGATAAAGGTTCTGTTGAGGCCGGTTCTCTTTTCCAGTTCAGCCTGCGATATGCGTAGCTCCTCTTCGCGAATGGAACGCACGATCTGGCCGAAAGCTTTTTCCACCCCAAGACGAGGCTGAATCTGTTTCCGGAGCTTAGGCATACGGTGAATATCGTGCTTGCCTGTCGGACATAGGCCAAGGGCCAGTTACCGACAATTCGGTAGGTGTTTGGCGCCTGACATGAAGGCAAAAAAGCTGCCGAGGTACATGTGACCGACTCTGTTGCAGTCAGGATTTCGGTAGTCGCGTCCGCGCAAGCGCAGACCGAGCCTTGCGACGAGGTCTTGATGACTCGCGTCATCACTAGTGGAGACCAGAATGCCCTGGGGTGCCTTTTTCAACGCCACGGGCGAATGTTGCGGAACGTGGCGGCGAGGATCCTCGGAGACGTAGCAGAAGCAGAAGATCTCGTGCAAGACTTATTTCTGTTCATCCAGCGCAAGTGCGCCGTCTTCGATAGTTCGAAGAGCTCAGTGCGTTCTTGGATTGTCCAGATGGCCTATCATCGCGCGATTGAGCGGCGCCGCTACCTATCCTCGCGTCAATTCTATGGCCAACCCGATCTGCAAGGCCGCGCCGAGCGAGTGGTCGGTAATCCGACCACCGAGACGGAATATTCCGCAGAGGTCGTCTTTGGGCGTAATGGTCTAGAAAAAGTGATTGAATCGTTGTCGGAGGATCAGCGCGAGACCCTGCGTCTCCACTTCTTTGAAGGGCATACCCTCGCAGAGATCAGCGAAAAGTTGGGTCAACCACGTGGGAATATCAGGCACCATTACTATCGGGGCCTCGCGGCATTGCGAAAACAGATGGGTGAGAATAGAGTGCGGATGATCAAACGCTATGCCCGATAACGAGCAAGATCGGACCGACGGGGAGTGGTCGGAGATGGGACCACACGACGAGTTCCTTGAGCTCGGTGCGGTCTCCACCTCGGGTGATTTGACCGAGGAGGAACAGAACCGACTGCAAGCGCACTTGGCGGTATGCCCGAAATGCCGACAAGCCGTCAAAGATTTCGAGATTGCCGTTGAAGTCGGTGTGCCGTTGGTGTCGGCCAAGCTGGCCGCCATCGCTTTCGAGAAAGCGCTACCTGGCCAAGGACAGTTGACGGAACCTGCAACGAGCAAACATCCGAGCTCCGAGCGGATCCTCGATGGGACCATCGGTGCGGAAGACGAAAAGACGAGAGGCTTCGCATTTGTTCCAAAGGGTGGGCGTGGCTACACCGCGGTCAATTGGGATTACATGTGGATGCCGTTTGCGGCGTGTGTCTTGCTGACCATCTCACTCGGGATCTATTCGTACCGGATAGGAACCAACCACGAAGTCGAAACTCCTCATCCTGTCGCGAATGGCGACATTCGAATAGAGGCATTCGAACAGCGCATCAGCGATGCCGGTCACGAGCGCGAAACGCTCCAAGCTCAAATCTCAGAGCGTGATGCGGCGATTGCCGGGCTACGCAGGCGTCTCGACCAGCAAGCCGTGTCGTTCAGTGAACTCAAGAGCGCGCAGGAAGCCTTGTTGAACTCGACTCAAGCGGATCGTGCCGAACAACGACAAGTGACCCAAGATCGCGCCGAATATGTTCAAAAGCTGGACTCGGCTCAGGCGTTGCTGCGGAAGGTGCAAGCAGAACTTGACGCAGTGCGAGAGCAGAGGTCCGACGATGAGATCAAGGTCGCAAGTCTCGAAGATCAGATCAAGGACTTTTCCGCTCAGCTTCGGGAACGGGAGCAAACGATTGGCAGGCAGGACGAGCTGCTGGCGCACGACCGGGACATCCGCGACTTAATAGGAGCCCGGGACTTATACATCGCAGAAGTGTATGACGTGGCGCGTGATGGGGCGACCCAAAAACCCTATGGCCGTGTTTTTTACACGAAGGGGAAGTCGCTGATTTTCTATGCCTACGATTTGAATCAAGAGGCTGGAGCGCAAAATGCGAGCGCCTTCCAGGCGTGGGGCCGTCGGGGTCCCGACAAAGAACAGCTCGTCAACTTGGGAATGTTTTATGAGGACAATGCGTCTAAGAAACGCTGGGTTCTAAGATTTGAAAACGCGCGCACGCTTGATCAAATCGACGCTGTGTTTGTGACCGTGGAACCGAACGGCGGAAGTCATAAGCCCAGCGGTAAGCCGCTTCTGTTCGCGTACTTGAAGATCGATCCAAACCATCCGTAGTGTAGGTTGTTCGCTCCTCGTCGGAATTCGCATTTGCTTTCTCATGAATTTCAGATGGTACAACCGCGACTTCTCCTGCGTAGACCGAAAGAGTCCGTCAGAACATTTCGGTCACAGGAGAATTAACGTGCCAATGCGTTCGATCATTTTCGTTCTTTGCGGGGTGTTGCTCTGCGTTCTTCCAGTCACCGCACAGGCCCCGAATGGAACCATTAGCGGCATCGTACTGGACTCCTCTGGCCGAGTGATCGTCGAGGCTGAGGTCACGATCATCAACGACGCAACCCGCGTCCAATACTCCCGCAGGACAAACGGCGAGGGCATCTACATTCTCCCGAATCTTGCTCCGGGACAATACCGGCTGCAGGTCTCGAAGGTCGGATTCAAGACACTGATCAAGCCCGACATCATTCTCAACGTCCAAGACGCGCTCGCCATTAACTTCACTCTGCCGATTGGCGCCGCATCGGAAACGATTACCGTCGAAGGCGGAGCCCCATTGGTGAACACCCAGTCCGCATCGGTCAGCACAGTCATCGATCGGAACTTCGTCGAAAGCTTGCCGCTCAATGGCCGCAGCTTCAACACCCTCCTTCAGCTGACGCCCGGAGTTGTAATTGCACCTTCGACCTTCAACTCGCCGGGCCAATTCAGCGTCGCCGGCCAGAGAACGGACGCAAACAATTTCTTGGTCGACGGGGTTTCCGCAAACTTCGGTGTTGCGGCCGGGATTAGCGCAGGAGGGGGGTCCGGCCTGGGCCAGTCTCAGGCCTTCAGCGCTTTGGGCGGCACTAGCAGCTTGGTATCTGTTGACGCCCTTCAAGAGTTCCGCATTGAGACTTCATCGTTCGCTCCGGAATTCGGGCGAACGCCCGGCGGGCAGGTAGTTCTGACCACCCGATCGGGTACCGACAGCTTCCACGGTGGGGTGTTTGATTACTTTCGGAATACGGTAATGGACGCAAACAACTGGTTCGCCAACCAAGCGGGAGAGCCGCGATCACCGGAGCAGCATAATGATTTCGGGGGGTACTTCGGTGGTCCCATTTGGAAAGACAAGACGTTCTTCTTTTTTTCCTATGAAGGTGCACGGCTGGTCTTGCCCGGAACCACTGCAGCCACAGTTCCTTCCGCGTATGCGAGGACATTTGCGACGATGAACGCACCGGCACTGGCGCCGTACCTGAACGCTTATCCCATGCCCAACCCGACCGATCCAGCGACGGCTGGTGCTTACACGGCCCAATTCACCGCGAACTATTCAACTCGGGCGACCCTCAATGCGACCAGCTTGCGATTGGACCATTCTTTCAAGAGAGATGTTTCGATCTTCGGCCGCTACAATTATGCTCCATCGCAAATCGCCAGTTTCGTAAGCCCCAACTTGGTGGAACCTACCACGGTAAATACTCAGACTCTGACCGTGGGCGGAAACATGTTGTTTAGGGACTCGTGGTCGAACACCGTTCGGGCCAACTATTCAGAGCAAAGTTCAAATCTGACGGGCACTCCGACCGCCACTGGCGGTGCTACTTTGCTGCCGGCGAGCGCCTATATCGGGTCCCTCCCGAGTGCCCAGACTGAGTATTTGTGGGAAACGTTTGACACTTATTACTTTGTGGGTGGACCAGTCGGGAGAAACCGGACGAAGCAGATGACTTTCGTCGATGATCTTGGGGTCACCAAAGGTCGCCATCAGTTCAAGTTTGGGGGAGATTATAGGCACGTACTCCTTGATGTGCATCCGCCTCAATTTCAAATGTCGCTAGAAGCTCCCAGCGTTGAAGATTTTCTGACGGCTCCCACCCTGGGTCAGGTGACTCTGTTTGCCACGGTCCTGCGCCCCGCCCAACTTCTGGCCCAGGCATTGTCTCTCTATGCGCAGGATACCTGGAAGGCACGATCACGTCTGACCCTTACCTACGGCGTGAGGTGGGAACTCAGTCCGGCACCGTCGGCGAGCGGCGGAACTCAACTAGCGGCGTGGACCAACGTGGATAACCCGGCTCAAATCGCTCTGGCACCAGCGGGGACGCCCCTATGGAAGACAACCTACGCCAACTTCGCCCCCCGATTCGGTCTCGCCTATCAGCTAACGGATAGGGGTGATTTTGTGCTGCGAGCCGGCGGCGGCGTGTTCTACGACTTGGGAATGGGAGCGGCGTCTGTAGCGGCTTCGTACTTTCCGAATTCCGCGAATACCTTCAGTTCTGGCGTGACCGTGCCCATTAGCGATATTTCTTCGTATATACCTCCCCTGCCAACCCTCGCGTCGCCGCCTCCATATTTGGGACAGGTCCATGGCTTCGCCACGAACCTAGCGCTGCCACGCTCCTACCAATGGAATGTAGCTCTGGAAAAGTCCTTGGGGGGAAAGCAAGTAATTTCTGCGACATACTTAGGCCAGGCGGGACGGTCCCTGCTCAGGGAGGAAGCTCTCTACCAGCCGAACACCGACTTCACGAGTGTTTTCTACCCGACCTTGAACGATGCAAGATCGAACTACAATGCATTGCAATTGCAATACCGGCGGCCACTTTCTTCCAACCTGCAAGCGCTGCTGAACTACACCTGGTCTCATTCACTCGATAACGCATCGAGCGATGTCGCAGTTGGGCTATCAAACACCGTGATCTCGGCTGCGTCGGACTATGCTTCCTCCGATTTCGACGTTCGGCAAAGTTTTTCGGCAGCTCTCAGTTATTCGTTTCCTACGTTAAATACCTCGACCCTGCTGCGCCTTCTTTCCAAGGATTGGTCTTCAGATTTAGTGATCGTTGCGCGCAACGGGTTTCCTTTCAATGCGCTGGTTTACCTGGGTTCCTCCGTGCTGGCGGATCAGGTTACGCGCGCAGATATTGTCCCCGGACAGCCTCTTTGGGTTTCGACCTCCGCAGCTCCTGGGGGGAAGATCCTAAACGCGGACGCATTCTCGGTTCCGACAACACTGCGGCAGGGGAACGAAGCGAGAAATGATATCCCTGGTTTTGGTCTCGTTCAAATGGATCTTTCGATGGCAAGGAAATTCCCTCTAACCGATCGACTTAACCTGCAATTCCGTGCAGACGCATTCAATCTTCTCAATCACCCGAACTTCACCAATCCCGGGGCATTCGTCCAGTATGGTTCCCTTGAGCTCCAGTCCAGCGAGATGTTGAACCAAGGGTTAGGCGGATTGAACCAGTTGTTTCAGGAGGGCGGTTCGCGGTCTCTTCAGTTTTCCCTAAAACTTACATTCTAATCGAGCACATTTCTTAAGCTTCGAGATTGCCTGGAGCTTTCCTTAAGGAAGACAAATGAAGACCTGGTCAAAAGCTACCAGCACCGCGTGCGTTTTGGCGCTCTGTGTTTTTCCGATGTCCGCGGGACAAGAGAAGCGGACCGAAGAAACTTCCAACCCCGTAAGCACGTCGTCGCGGAAAGGGGCGAATCTCCGCCCGATTACGCTTTCAGACCTCCTGACCATTCGTGATTGCAAGGGCGTGAGCATCTCTCCGGACGGAAAGTATGTTGCGTTTGTGACGGGTCAAGCTGTGTACGAGACAAATGACTATCGCAGTCGCTTATTCGTTGTGAGTACAAAACCGGGGAGCGTCCCTGTGGATTTGGGCAGCGCGGGGTTACCGCATTGGGACAACATCAATCAATGGGAAGAAGAAGCACCGCAATGGTCACCCGACAACAGTTTCATCATGTACCGAATGAGGAAACTCGTCACCGAAACGTGGCAAGTGTGGCGCTGGAATCGAAAGGGGGGAACTCCGGTGCAGCTGACCCAGGTTCCCGGCGACGTCATCGAATATCACGGGACCCCGGATGGATCCCGCCTCATCATGACTGTCGAGCAAAGTCGTGACCCAAAGGAAATCGTCCAACTCTCTGAGCACGGGATCGTTTACGACGGCAAGGTCGACCCCTGGAAGAGCCTGCCGTTTGTGCGTGAGGTGCTTGCACGTCGAAGCACGCCTACGGAAACGTGGATTTATGAGTTTTCGAAGTCGAAAGAGAGACTCGCGAATCAACAAGAGACATCATTATTTGGCCCCTGGATCAGCGATCTCGATGAACAGGTCTTTGACGAAAAACAGGAAACCTTCCAAGGGCACCACATCACCGACGCACAGAAATCTCAAGACGGCCAATGGGTAGCCTACAGGTATCTGGTGGACGATCTCTCACCGGCCAAGTCTTTCGAGATAAGCTTGTTCTCCAAGCCTGCCCGTGGAGGCAAGCCCGTCAAGCTGGCACCTAGCTCGGGAGGCTTCTACATCGGCCAGTATTGGTGGAGCAAAGACAGCAATAACATATATTTCTCAGAGTTTGCACCGGACGGCCACACAGCAAGGCTGATGGTAATCGGCAAGGGAGGCGGGGTCCCCAGAGTGCTCTTCCATGCCAACGCGCAAGAGTATTTCGGAACATTCTCAGTGGACGACAACGGAAGATATGCCGCCTGCTCTAATGACAACCATGAAACTCCCCCTCGCGTCGTGGTGATTGACTTGATGACCGGCCAAGTTCGACCGATCGCGGACCTAAACGACGGGTTTAGGAACATCGAAATGAGTCAAGCAACTCGTATAGATGGAACGAACAAGTACGGTGATACTTGGTTTGCTCATGTCCTGAAGCCCATCGGATACCAAGCCGGGAAGCGCTATCCGTTGATTGTAACGACCTACCGGAGCGGAGATTATTTCTTGCGCGGAGCATCCGGCAACGAAAATCCTATTCAAGTGTATGCGGCGAGTGGCTTCGTCGTCCTGAGCTTCGACGTTGGATTTAGTCGTAACATCACATCGGGGGATTTTAATACCGAACTACTTACCTGGGCGTCTCCCACCGCAAGCATCGAGATGGCTGTTAAGCTACTAGTGGATCAGGGGCTTGTCGACCTTCAACGTGTCGGGATTAGCGGCTACAGTCACGGGGCAGAAATTGTGGCCTATGCATTAACGCACACCAATCTCTTTCACGCAGCGAGCGGAGCCGGCGGGTACGATCCATACTTCTATTACTTGGGTGGAGAGGTCTGGCAGAATAAGTTTGCTGGATGGGGCCTTGGCGGATGGCCGGAAGGAGTTGTCAGGGAGAAGTGGAAGGAGCTTGCGGCATCACTGCGAGCTGATAAAATCCATACTGCCCTGCTGAATCAGGTATCAGACTCTGAATACTTGGGATATCTTTCGCTGTACACGTCACTCCAGAAGCTGGGCAGGCCCGTGGAGATGGTTGTCTATCCCGACGAACTTCATGTCATAAATCAGCCAAAGCATCGCTACGAGATTTATGAAAGAAATCTCGATTGGTTCCGGTTTTGGTTGAAGGGGGAAGATGATCCTGACCCCAACAAGCATGCGCAGTACTTACGATGGCGCAGGCTGCGCGATCAAGAGGAACTCGTTCCGGACGCAATTCCTGAGTAGCTTGGGCGGAGATCACGAGCTGAACGATATTTGTCCATGCTAGCAGGAAAAGTAATGAGCTAGGGTGCCAAGTTCCAATGGCACCCTAGCCTCGGTCGTTCTTCTTACTCGTCAGCCTGATATGCACCAACTGTAGCTTGGCTGAGGTTGCCACCGTCCATGCCTACCGGGCCCTTTGTCGGCGGATCGGTATGACGAACCGCGGAAAGAGCGTCGGTCAACTGAAGGATCAATGGTTTTTCGTATTTCATCGTGTTCACCCCCTTTCTTTTTTGCCGTTCACTGCCCCGGCTTTTGGATGAGTTCTGCTTACTTGAGGCGATCTGCTGGGTGGCCTCGAGTGCGAGGCAACCCAAAAGACTAAGGCAACTTCCTTCCGTTATTGCGAGACCTCAAAAGAGCAAAACAGGAGGCCAGGGCGTTCGGCGCCTGGGACGCCCTAGCCAGTCGGATTGGGTTATTCATCCGCTTCATATGCGGCGATCGTTTGTTCGTATGGGCTTGCACTGTCGCCGTTACCGCTCTTCTTTACGCCCTGAACGACAGAAACGGCGTCAGTCGATAGAACGATCAACGGTTTTTCGTATTTCATTGTTTTTCACCCCCTTCCTTTTGTAGCGTTCACTGGTCTAACGTCTTACGTGAGGCCCTGTTGGGAAAAGCGATTCTGTCCAATTCGTCCGACCGCGCAACTTCGAGTGACGAACCATCATTGCGGGGCCACTTTTCAACAACCCGCGGTCATTGAGTTCTCTCAGCCAGAACTCGACACGGAGAGTTCGCATGAGAGTGACGATCGCAACCTCTTGGCCTTCACGACCCTTTTTCACCATGTTCAAAAAATACTGTGGCTCAACAATCCCGATTGAAGAGCTGAGCATGTGCTGGCTCAGTTCCACCAAGCGTGCCCAGTCGGAAGAGATAGCTTCCAGAGGGCCCCGGGAAACAAAGGCCTTTCTTTTCCTGTTCAAGATTTCGACCGGGACGACTCCGACCAACGCGCGGCGCATCAATGACCGGCGCTGGCCAGGACGCACCAGTTGTTCCCGCGGGATTCCGAACAAAAATTCGAGTAGGTTACGGTCGAGATACGGATAGCGTTTTTCATAGAGCGGCTTTGGGGACAAGGCCGAGCAGGCAATTTGTCTTCGCACAGCGTCCAGGGTGCGCAGGTTGTCTTGAAAGCTCGGTAGTGGTCCGAAGAAGTCCAGCCTGGACGGATAACCGGTGAGCGCGGCTCGCTGACGCTTGGCGAAACCAGAACGCAGCCAGCCCGCCGGCCGCACGTTGTTCGGTAGGCCTACCAAGGTGGGAGGGAAAAACTGCCCTGCGGCCTCTAGGAACAGATGGAACCAGGGTTTTCTCTTGTTCAACGCCCAGCCCTTAAGTTGTCGTGCGAGCTCGGTGAATCGAGCTCTCGCTAGCAAATCCATCAGCTCCGGTGTGGGCGTTGGTACTCCGCCCGTAACCTCATCTCCACCGACACCAGAAAGCACCACGCGATTTCCTCGGGTTTCGATGTATGCCGCAAACTGTCGGCTCGATTCTGTAGGGCCCTGGCCTCCGGAGGCGGGGGTCGCCGCGAAGGTGTTGTTCCCCCATCTGGTTCTGAAAGGGTCCTGCATGCTGACGTCAATGTGGCAGCCGGTACGTCCGCGCTTTTGTTCGACCTTGTGGAAATAGGGCCGCTCGTTCCAATTGGGTTCGGAGTCGTTGTAGTAAGAAAGGGTATCGAGCCCAGGGGTTTCCGCGGCTCCCCGGGCGATGATGGTGTCAGCCATGCACACGATGGACGAGGAATCCATTCCACCGCTCAGCTCGGCGAGGACCGGCGCGTCGCAACGGAGCCGCCGCCGTATGGCTTCTGAGAAGACAGTGCTGAAGTGCTCTTCGTACTCCGCGTCGGTGCGATAACGGATGGTCTTACCTGGATCGAATTCCCAGTACTTGCTGACAGTTTGCCTAGCCCGCTCCAGACGGACGAAGTGGGCCGCCGGGACAGAGCTAATTCCGACATAGGGAGTGAGGTGAGTCCCGGGAAAGAACGAGAACCAGCCGGCGATATATTCTTCGTCGAGCGCGAAGGTCCTTCCCGCAAACAGCACCAGCGGATCCAGGATGGTGCTCCATGCGACTTGACCCTCATCGAGGGAATAATAGAGGTGGCGCGAGCCGATTGGATCTTTCGCAAGAATGAGCGTGCGTTCCTTGGGGTTCCAAATCGAAAGAGCCCAGTCGCCTATGAGCTTCGCAAAACAATCGGTTCCCCACCGGTCAAAGGCGGCGGCAACGAGCGTCAGGTCAGAGGATTCAATGGAAAGTGAGGTGGTGTTGAGCCGATCGATTAATTCCGCGCGATTATCGAGACGGCCATCCCAGGTAATTGCCGCGCCTGACGGGGATATATGCGGCTGTATTTCCAGCCTCGATTCCTTGGTGGTGTGAAAAGCGCGATAGAGAATACTGACGCCATGTTGGTGATAAGAGTTCCGGTTATCGGGGCCATACGGCGCAAGAACCGAGTCTACTCTCGGTTCGAAATCAAGATGCGGTGGCGCGCCATCGAAACGCCATCTTCCAAATTGAACGCTCATGTTTTGAGTCCTCGATTCGGTTCGTCATGCACCTAGCATCTGTCTAGCACCGAATACATTTCCGGTGTGTACGGCTTGTCGTTCACTACGCGGCCATCGACCTCAACCCACGCATGCGCTTTAAACGGTATCTGCTGGGCACCGATCACCATCTGGGCCGGTACTCCGTTGCGTTTGAGCAGACATGCGGTAGCGGCGGATCGCTGCAGGCAAAGCGCCTCTTTCCAGTACCAAATGCAAGCCAGGTCAACGGCTGTACATATCTTGTCGACGGCATTAGAGGATGGCGCTTCGGTGTGAATCGGGCAGTTGCGCACCTGGTCGTATAGAGCGAGGAAGTTCCCCCTCCCCACGTAGAGGTCGAAACAAATCAGTTCCCAATAAGCCTTTAGGACGAGAAATGGCATGTCGACAAGCTCCTCCCTTCATTCGGGCAGTTGCAACTGATCACAGAGAAAGATCATGCGATCGGTCAAGCCTTCAATTCGGTCGCTTAATGGGAGCACTGGCGAATGGCCCCGAAACTTGTTGTAATCGAGAATGATCGGGTGGGGCGAGGCGTTAGCAGCCTGCAATCGAGCCGTCATTTTTCGTGCGTGGAGTGGATTGCAGTTCTTATCCGAGTCGCCGGAGACGATCAGCGTCGCGGGATAGGCTACGCCGTGCTGGACCCGATGGTAGGGTGAATAACTGACCAGGACCTTCAAGTCGTCCGGGTCGTCCGCCGTGCCAAACTCCTCTTGCCAGATATGGGCGTTGTCGAACAGATGGTAACGGAGCATGTCCAGTAGCGGAGCCATACAGACTACGGCTCGAAACAGATCGGGCCGCTGGGTCATGGCGGCGCCAACCAGGAGGCCGGAGTTCGATCCTCCAAAGATAGCGAGCTTCTTGGGTATGGTTCGTCCAGTCTTAAGGAGCCATTCGGCCGCGCACAGAAAGTCGTCATAGGCGGTCTGGCGGTTCCGGCGCCTCGCCGCGCTATGCCATTCGGCTCCGAATTCAGATCCGCCTCGTATACTCGGCAATGCAAACAGACATCCCCGCTCGGCAAGAAACGTGACAAAGATGCTGAACTGGGGGGTCATCGACACACCATATCCACCATAGGCAGTCATGATTGTTGGGTGCATCCCGCTGTCGAGGACGTCGCGCCGGCCCATGAGAAACATAGGAATTCGTGTCCCGTCTTTCGAGGTGTACCAGACTTGGGTATGGCTGTAATTTGGTGAGCCGAACGGAATTCTTCGATGAGCCCACAGGGTACGTTTGCTCGATGTCGCCGAGTATCGAAAGATGCGAATTGGTGCCGTTAAAGATTCTGCTTCGATCAGTAACTCGTCGCTTTCGTTCGAGCCGCCGACCATCCGAACGGTCTCATCCTTCGGAATGAACATCTCCCCCACGTTCTTGCCGGTAAGGTCGAAGATGGAGATGTGCGTTGCGGTCCGGCGAATGTAGGAAACAAAGATGCGCTTCCCCACTACGAGCCAGTCGTTAATTCGACAATCGTCTTCGGAGACGACATCCAGCCACTCTGGTTTCCCATTGTTAGAAATGCGAATCTCTACAATGCGGAGATTGGGGGCATCCCGATCGGTGATTGCGAGAACCCTACCGGGAATTAGCCGGGGACTAAAGCTACAGTCTGCACCGGCGACCACAAGTTCAGGTAACGCTTCGGAGTCGAAGGGCTTGATATAGAAATCAATGTGCGTCCTTTCGAAAACTCTACGAGCCAGGATCCCCAGACGCGTCGCGTCCGAAGTTAGGCCGAGTCGAAGGTGCTCATCGTCCCCGGCGGAGAATACTTCCCGGTCTCGTTCGCGTGGCGTGCCGAGCACGTGACAGCAAACGGCTCGATAGACAGGTCGTTTCCCGTCTAACGGCTCGTGAACGTAATAGAAACTCTTTCCATCGGGTGCGAATGCAAATCCGCGCAGGTATCCGTGAGGAAGAACATCAGCGAGCGTTCTACGATTGTTGACATCCAGACATTCAAAAGTACCGGCGCGCTCTCCTCCTTCCTTCACCTCATACAGCAGCAAATGTCCATCGAGCGAGACGCGCAGAGGCTTCACCGCGGTATGCGTCCCCGTTTTTCGGGCGGAAGGGTCGACGAGAAGCTGGTCTTGGCCGTTTGCACCCTCGCGCATATAAATGCAAGGCTGTTCCTGGTCGGCAAGTCGTTTTCGAAAGAAATAGCGGTTAGCAACTTTTTGTACAGAGTCATACGTTTCGACCGCCAGGAATTCACGAATGCGCTTTCGAACGCGCGCTCGCCCAGGAATGTTATCGAGGTAGGCGCGGGCGTATTGCGTCTGCCGTTCGATCCAATCGCGAGTTGGAAGGGAGTCTTGGTCTTCGAGCCAACGGTAAGGGTCTGTGACCGACCGACCATTAAGAATATCGGTAACCGGGCAGCTCTCTGAAATAGGAACAGGAGAAATCAAGCCGGGCATGGCACCCTTCCTTCGACTATCTGAACTGCTTCGCGGTACATGCGTCTGGTAAGGCTGCGAAAGTAGCCGGCGACCACCGCATTGCCGCGACTTTCCGGGGAGCGCCACGTGTTGATGCCAACTGCGTAGGCAAAAACAGCAACCAGGGGAGAAAGAACAGTTCCTTGCTTTAAGGCATCGGGAGACAAACACGATTTCCAGGGACGAACATATGCGTTGGCGATGTCTGTGATTGCGTTCTTATCATTCATCTGGTTGCGACGGAGGTGTTCACGGAGGTACTCGAAGGTGATGAGAGGGTTGGTCACGCAGCCTTCCGCCCAGTCGAGAAAAACGGAACGGTCAGCAGACACCAGGATGTTGCCGGGATTGAAATCCAAATGCCCCAAAGTGTCGGGGAAACCAAGCTCGTAGAGCTGTGAACATGCTTGTTTGAGGGTATTACCAAGGCGACTAAGTTCGAGTGGGGTGAGGGTTGCGGGCACCCGCTTTTCTTGCGCGGCCATGAAATCGGTCATGTGGGCAAGGAAAGGATCAATATCTTCCATGAGCCGTGTAAGTCTTAGATCTCTACAATGATTTTTTAAAAGATCAGCGTCCCGTCCGATGGACCGGATCTGAATCTCAGCGAGAGTGCTCGCGACCGTTTCCCAAGCTCCGGATTCAGACAATTCGTCGAGTTGCGTACCCGCGGCTTGCTCGGAAAGCCATCCATTCCAGATAGGATGAACCGCAAGGATTGTGGGTACATAACCAGGAAACAGACGATCCAGAGCAATGGAGATGGGAAGTTCGCGAAGATTAGGCTCTCCCGTAGCTTTGAACCAAATGGCACGACCACTCGTTTCCAGCCTGATGAGGCTGAAGGTCGAACTGGCGTTGAGTTGGCGGATCAGTCCGGTTATGCGCAATTCCCGTGGTTGAACTTGCGCTTGAGCCCACTCCAGTAGTTCCTTAAGCCAGCCGGGCTTTGCGAATGGTCCCGCGATTTGGTTTTCCGTGCACGCGGTCGCCTCTCGAAACACTTCCCAGGGTGTCATCCCATCTGCCTGGACCTTAACGCCTGAAGGAGACGGATCTGCGTCGAATGGAAGCCAGTGATAGCCAGAGGGAGCGCTCTGATGGGGTGTCAAACACTCCATGAGTGCATATTTGTTTTCTCGTTGGTCCCGGTAAAAGGCGGAATGGGTATGGATGAAAAGGCAGTACGCACGAAGGCCCATCTCGGCCAGAACGTTCGCAGTCAGCTGCTCTGCGATTCTACGTTGTGGATATATTTCTGTATGCGCAATGAGCGGACGGTCCCGATCGGACGAAGCTAAAATCTCCGCGCCTTCGCGCCTGGTGATCACCAGGCCATACGAGTCGCGGTCGCTTTGGGGAGACAGTCTCATCGTTGGTGCGGGACAGACAAAACGTCGGGCGCCAGGATATGGTGCTGGTGCAGCGAGCGTATGAATTCGTGAACATCCTCGCGGATGACCTCAACGGCGATTTGGTATGCCCGACTGATCTCGGCGGTTATCCGCGGCTCATCCCATCCCGACTCGATTAGTCCGAGAATCGTTGAGCCAACCGCATTGACCGAGAACAGTTTGCCTTGTTGTATGTCCAGAAGAATTCGCCCGTCTTGCGTCTGGGTGCTTCGTATGGAGGTGGTCGTGTTCGGCATCGGATGTTTTTTCAACGACGTTCTCTTGCGATTCGAGTGGCTCGTCTGTTGAGGAATGTCGCACCGCGTCGGGTCGGAAAACAGGTAAATCCGCGTGCGTTCGCTAATCCGCAGTACTTGGTTCGAACTGCCTTTCCTGCTTGGAGATGCAACCGATGGTGTTGAACGAGACACTCCCATCGCGTTCGGGCTTGCATAGTTGTGGTGGAAGACGCCGAGGGTTTCGGATCGCTGCGTCGGCAATCGGTTCAACGAATTCAAAAACACCGGATGAATGTCGGGTTTGCTTGAGGGGCTTTGGGGAAAGAGAGCGAGTCTCGGCGAAGCAGGATGATGCGAATGGTGAAAATAGATTCTTAGTCTATAGTTTCAAGTCGACCCAGCGCGGTCACCCCAATGAAGGGTTTCGAAAATCAGATGACTATTTGTCGCGCGAGGGCTCCCGCAGTTCTGCTGTGCGTTCCCCGACAATCCGCATGGTGACGCCGGTGACCCTGCCTATGATTTCCGCTTCTGAAGGGTAGTCGAACCGTCGCACCTGTAACCGGGCTTGAGGATGTGGGACCACCAGGAGCTGCCCTCGATCAACCTCACACCAGCTACAAACGTAGCCTTCTCGGAGCTCGGTGAAGTAGATCGGTCGTTCATGCTCATTTTTCCATGCGATCGCGCTAATCTTCCTTTGCGTTGCATCAATCTGTACCAGCGAACCGGGGCGAATGATGGGGAACAGCGTGAAATCTTCAAGCCCGACGTACCCATACATGGACTTCCGAAGATCGAGGTGCTGCAATAGGCCGACCGGCATTTCATCCCATTTTTCGACCACCCTCGCCAGCAGATTCGTCTTTCCAAAGCGAAATCCCGGCTTGAACTCGATCGGAAGGGCGACGCGTTCCGCCTCTGGATCGTCAGACCCGTCCAAAAGATGCGTTCTTGGCAAACCGATCGACGCGCTGTCCCGATTTAAGTCCCCGATCTGCAGCCCAAACTTGGACGCGACCTCAGAAAAGCGCTTGTGGTATATCGCACTGAGCGAATACAGCTTGAACATTCCGGGTGTGAATTTGTCCATCTCGATGTCGGTAATCCAATTGTGCGAGAGGTAGTATTCATGGTTCTCTTTCGCTGCCGCGATCTTCCTGCTCATCTCCTGAACGTCGCGGGTGGACAACCCTAGCCGTAGGCGCACCGACCTCAACCACTTGCCAGCGACGGGAATTGGCCTCTGGACATCCATTGGCGGGCATCCTATATCGTAAAGTTAATCCATGTCCAGCTACGTCACTATGTTAGCTATATACACGGCCTTTGGTTTTTGCAGAGAATAAAAGCAAATGGTCGCAATTGCGGCCATTTGGTTGTTTTTTCACTCCGAGTTCCGGAAGTGTCGCTATATCCCAGCCGAACAAGTGAAAAATCCGGTTCACACTGCCGACCGCGTTCGGCAAGTCCTGTCAACCAGGGGTCTCAGCCTCTACCAGGTGTCCAAGCGCTCCGCAGAAATATTCGGTCGATCCTCGCCATATTTCATTCCCCAGGGCTTTTACCGCGACCTCGCCGCGGGACACTTTATTCCGAATATTCATCGCCTGGTCGCCCTTAGCCAAATTTCCAATTATCGCCTGTGCGATTGGCTCGCCGTTTTTGGGTTCAGATTAGACAGTATTCCGAGGATCCAGCTGCTGACCCCCTCGCGGCACACCGTCCTTCTCGACTCGACGACGTACGACGATGAACAATGGGTCCGGTGGTTTGTGAAAGTACGGCCCGATTGCCCCACCGCCGCTCTAAGCCCGCTCGGGCGATTCATAAAAATTGATACGGCGGAGCGCGCTCGCAGCCTCCTCTCGTTCAATAAACGACGTTTTCTGTATGCCAAGGTGGGTCAAGATGACGCTCTTGCGGTTCCCGACTTGATCCCCGGCAGCATCGTCCGAATCGATACCCGCCCCACATCTGACTTGATGTCGCAGCCCGTTCCGAACGACAGCAAGAGCATTTTTTTGGTGGAGAACGGTATCGATCTACATTGCGGACACTTGAGGTGCATCGACAAGCATCGAATCATCCTTTGTTGTTCACAGTTTCCGTTTACCCGACTGGAATTGAGACTTGGGGGCCGAGTGAGGATCGTCGGCCGCGCGGACGCGGAAATACGGAGCTTATCGACCGACGGACCGTCGTCGTCCCGTTCCGCGCCATCTTTGCAATCAACCACGAGCGCCGCGCTTACTGCCGGACATCATGTGGGTGTCCATGAATTGCTTCGACTATCTCGAATGCGAGCCGGTCTGTCGTTCCGGGAGGCTTCCAGTTTGAGTATGCGATTGTCCCGCGCCTTCGGAGACGTTCACTACTTTGCCGCTGCCAGTACGCTCTCCGACTATGAAAAACTTGCATCACCGTTTAGCCACGTTCAGAAGGCAATTTCCTTGTGCGCTCTGTATTACATCAATTTCTGGATGCTTCTCCGGGCCGGAGGGATCGCGATCGATTCTCTCGGTGCCGAGCCGATGGACGACCACTTGGTGCCTCGCTCGGGATTCCGGCAAGGTACGCCCGCCGCTGGCCAGGCAGGCTCAATCCAGCATCGCCGGGAGGGCGATGGTCTCCTGGCAAAGGTCATCGATCAGTGGCAAGAGTTACCACTGTTCATTAAAGACGCGTTGCCAGCCATTTCCGGGCTCAAAGACGTGTCGCTGGCAGACATTTTCTACGTTGGTGCAAGCCAGGAGGCCAACCACCCGTCCCTAACGGGTGCGGTAATCGTGGCCGTAAATCGTCGATTCAAGAAGCCAGCACTATCAACGGCAAGGACTATTTGGGGACAGCCTCTCTATGTGCTTGTGTGTCGGGATGGAAGCTATCTCTGTGGCCCGTGCGAACTACGAGACGGGGTTCTCGTTGTTCATCCGCACTGTGATTTGCCACAAAGGTCGCTATGTTTCAAAAGAGGAGTGGACGCCGAGGTAATTGGTCGAGTCACCGCAATTCTCCGCAGGCTCCCCTGAGAGGCGCCGCCGACATCGCAAGAGACGTCGCGAGCTCTCTTTCGAAGGCTCAGCGAGCGCGGTCAGAGCGGATTGAAATACCGGACCTGTTCATCCGGCTGGTTCGGTAAGGCGAAATAAACCCAGCTGCGCCGACTGGTCGTTCCACGCGGCATCCGAATGCGCGGGTAAGAGTGCCGCCATAAACCGAATAGGGGAGCGGTTAGGACGAACTTGATTTTTCCGTGATTGACCCCCCTGGCGTGATAAAACCCCTTGGCATCATTACGCGCCGCCTCTGCCCTTGCCTGCGACCAACTGACCCTGCCACGACCACGAACTCTTAGGTAACGACGTCCTAGTTGAGGATTCTACTTGCGTCGTCATGTACAATGCAGCCGTTTCTGCGCTATCAGGCAAAATGATCCACGGAACCGTAGGATTTTGTGCGAGAGGAGGAAGTCGAAATGGACATAACGCGTCGACAATTCGCCGTGGCTCTTGCCGCTGCCAGCTATCTGAGGCCCTCATTGTTCGAGCCGCTCTCCCCATTAGGACTTCCCCGGGGCGTCGTTCCCGGCCGAGTCACTTGGGCGCGCGATCCAGCGGCTGTGATCTGGGATGGCGCTGATTCGTGGTGGACCGATGCTCACAATGACCAGTCTGTAATCGACCGCATGATTTCGCGGTCCATTTGCGGACTTACCAATCAAAAAACCGATGCCCAGGCGTGGAGCTCCATCTTTCAGCACTTCAATCGTACTCATGGTCGTGGTAAAGCCGGCTACCGGGCCGGCGAGAAGATTGCGATCAAGGCGAACCTGAACAATACAACCGATCATGGCACGATTGATCGCCTGAACTCGTCGCCGCATCTGCTTCTTTCGTTGGTCCGACAGCTAACCGGTCCCGGACGAGTGTCGGAATCATCGATCACTGTCTTCGATTCTAGCCGGTTCATCCCGGGCAATCTCTACGACAAGATTCACCGTGAATTTCCGCGCGTCACGTTTGTGGACCATATCGGAGGGGATGGACGAGTAAAGGCTGAGTTTAAACCCAACGCGATTCCTTTCTCAGTGGAAAGCCACAACGCTACCGGCCTGGATACCACGGTAGTTGAGGCCGCCTACTTAATTGATGCTGCCGTGTTGAGAGCGCATGTGAGTTCAGGGGTGACGCTTTGCGCGAAGAATCTTTTCGGCGCTACGAGTATTAACACCGACTGGCGCAAGAACGCGCACGACGGTTTCCATCACAACAGCGATGGTTCGGCAAGCTACTCCGCGTTCACAGATTATTTGGGTCATAAAGACCTCGGCGAGAAAACCGTTCTTTTTGTCATTGATGGGCTCTATGGAAACGACAATGTGGATGGTCCGCCTCATCGCAAGTGGAAGATGGCGCCATTCAACGATGCTTGGCCAAACAGTATTTTCATGTCCTTCGACGGCGTAGCGATCGATTCCGTCGGCTTCGATTTTCTCACTTCGGAATGGCCCGATCTTCCGGATATCACGAATGCCGACAACTACCTGCGCGAATCTGCCTTGGCGAATGACCCACCTTCGAAGACTTTCTATGATCCTGAACGCGACGGCATCCGATGCCGCAGCCTGGGCGTACACGAACATTGGAACAATGGAACGGACAAGAAATACTCCCGCAATCTCGGAAAAGCGCACGGGATCGACCTTTTCGAAGTCTGAGGTGCGCACCGTACTTGAGCTGGCGCTGCCGCGGATGGGTGGACTTGCGCAACTGCAGATAGTTTATCGGTACTCGGAGAGACAGGATGAACCGGAGAACGGTTTGCTTATGCTTCGTAGCGGCATCGATGCTACCGGCAATTGCGTTTTCCCAATCGTTCTTGAGCCAGTATAGAGGCCTTCCTTATCACGACGGCCGCTATCAGGGCGCTCCACAAAAAATACCGGGACGAGTATTGTGTGCTTACTATGACCTGGGCGGCGAAGGGGTCGCGTATCACGACAGCGATCCGCAGAATCACGGCAGCGGAGAGTTGAACCACGCTGATGGGACCTATCTCAACGAATTTCGTATCTCGGAGGGAGTGGATACTTCCTACACGAAGTTTCACCGCAAGTCGGATCCGATTGACGACAACCCCTTCGACAAGGTTGTTCCTCCTGCAGACCTGCTCTATGTGGGCTGGACCGAACCCGGAGAGTGGTTCAACATTACTGTCGATGTGACACAGGCGGCGACATACGCGGCCGATTTGTTGTACACATCGAATCGCGGCGGAACAATATCCGTCGATGTGAACGGAAAGGAGGTAACAGGGCCCCTGGGGATTGCTTCAACATATGATCCTGCAGACCCGCTGGCCTGGCGTCAGTGGCACCACTGGAATCTCGCTTCGCAACTTTTCAAAGTTCGCCTGAGCAAAGGGAAAAATATTCTCACTGTGCACATATTGACGAACGGCAACATGAATCTGGCTTATTTCGACTTCCAACGAGTCCACCGATGAAGTGCGGTTAGCCGAAAAGGGCCAAGCCTAGCCCGGACTTGATCCGTGCCGAGGTTGCCGAGACAACTCACCTCAGGGTCAGGCGTAATCCCGTTGCACGGGGAACAATGACGGTGCACTTGCCCTGCTTGAGCGAGTCGAACTTCTTTGACGCGGTGATGTGCGCTTCGCGGCTGTCTAGTGACGGTGCGTGTAATGTTTCGGTTTCCGTCGCTCCGCTCATACCGCTAGCAAAGTCGAGTTCCAACTCAAGGTCTGCTAGCCCGTCCTTGTTCAGAATGATCACCGATGTCCGGCCGCCGGGCAGTTTCGCGGCATACGCCGTTGCATTTACTCCTGCAGCCTGCAGCTTTGTCGAGAACTCTGTTTTGAGCAGTGTTCCGCCGCTGAACGAGCCTGCAAACTTCAGCCCATAGGCAACCGGCTCCAACAAATAATCCGAGCCAAACGTCGCAATCGGTGTATAGAAAGGATGCGGATGCGTGGCGATCTGTTCGTTAGTCTCGCCATTTGCTTGCAGAAGCGCGTCGCCTGGCAGAGCTCCGCCCACGGAATTGGCTACAGATTTGCCGCTACCACCGTGCAGATTGATGCCTGAGTAGTCATTACTGGCCAGCAGCAGCGAATAGTCCGCTGACCAAAGCGCAGCGGCAAATACGTCGGAGACTCCCGGCTTGCCGCCGCGATAACACGTGTTGCCTTCGGTCATGCGTACCCGCGCGCCGATCATACTGGCCGCCGCCGTGGCGATATTCGCTGTTTTCTCCACCCTTTGCATGGTCGCCGGTTTCAGCAGGTTCGGAATGTTGACATCCGGGTTCGTCGCCGGTCCACCGAAGTAGTAATGATGAGTCAGGGTCATCACCTGGGGCGGAGCCTGCACGGAATGCCATTGCCCAGCGATCTCGGTCAGCCACGATATGTTGCTCGCAACATCGGGCATGCCGAATTTTGCGGAGGGCACCCGAGCTGTGATGGCGCGCGCTAGCGTGAGCCATTCTTCTAGATAGGTCTTGGCCGACCATGTCTTCGGATCACGCAGGTGCCTGTCAAATAGATCCGCCTCATTTCCGACCTGAAAATACTGCAGGCGGTTGCCCAGCATTTCGGCTACAAAGGCCGCTTCCTCCGCGGCGCGCGCCGGTGTATTCGTGCCCATCCCGATGCCGTACAGGCAAGTCCACCCCGTGGCTTGAAGGAACTCCGCCAAGTTCTTGACTGCCTCAATGGTCACCGCGTAGAAACGAGCTTTCGGCTCGCCCGTGACTTCACGGACCTGCGGATGCTCTGGTTCGCGAGAATCAGGCGCAGGTTTCCAGTAGGCGAACTCGCTGGTGTTGCCCCCAAGGCGCAGAACGCCAGTTGACGAGAGTGCTCTGAATTCGCGAATCAGACCGCTGTTCTGTGCCGAAAAGAAAGTTGGGTCCACGAGTTGCTGCACTTCATACGAGAGGCCGACAAAGTCGATCGGCATGCGAGAGCCAGTCGCTTCGTTGGGGATGCTAAGGGCTACCTGGACCTTACCTTGGCTCTGGGCGTGCAGACGTGCGGCAATCAGGGTAGCAGCGGTGCCGGCAAGGAATTTTCGTCGTGTAAGCATCGAATCCCTCGATTCATGACTGCTTCGTCTGGACCGCCCGCTGTTTTCGCAAAGGTAAGAAAACGATACTTTGCCGTCGTTTCATCTGGGCCTTAACCGGCTGCCTCTGTTGGCAAACGAATAGCGGCACCGTGGTGCGTAGTACGTGCGGACGGTAACGGCTGGATCAACCCGCCGCGGGTCGCTCAGATCTCTATCGAATTTTGTCAGGTTACCGGCCCGAGAAAGCCACCACGGTGATGTGCTGCAGACGCTCCCGCCCCAACCATCGAGCGCTGGCTGCTTGGAGGCGCACTGGAATTGCGTATTATGAACTCGGGTTCGATTGCAATTTCGGGGACGTACTTCGCCCGTCCCTCGATCCGGTCGAGCAGTGTTCGCGCCGCGATCTCACCCATCTCTTGCAGCGGTTGTCTCACCGTGGTTAGTGACGGAGTGATATACGCGGAGTTCTGAATGTCATCGAAGCCGACCACCGATATATCGTCCGGCACCCGCAGGCCAGCTTCTTGAAACGCGCAGATCGAACCAATAGCGGAAATATCGTTGTAAGCAAACAGCGCGGTAAAAGCCTGCTGGCGCGCGATTAATTGCTTAGCAAATGGGTAACCCAGATTCGGTGTGGGATCGAAGCCCTCGAGTTGCACGATCAATTCGGGCCGCATGGCAATGCCCAACTTCGCAGCCACTTCGCAGATAGCGCTCCAGCGGACGTCGGTGTCCGCGCTGGCCGTCGAACCTTTCATGAACGCGATTCTTTGGTGGCCCAAATCAACCAGATGCTGCAGCGCCAGGGTGGCCGCTCGTTGGTGGTCCAGAACAATGTTGGTAACGCGTTTGATGCGGCGATGGCCGGCGACCGCCACCGTCGGTAATACCGGCTCGTCAGGCAGAATAGTGTCCACGGTGATGAAACCTTCTACCCCTCGTTGCGTCAGCATGCTGGAGTAGGTGGCCAGCAGCTTCTTATCGTGGCGATGAGCTACGGTAAGGAAGAAGAAATTATGTTTTCGAAGATAACGCTCGATCCCGCCGATCACTAGAGAGCCGTAGGCGTCGCCGATTTCTACCGCGATCACCCCGATGGTGTGACTGCGCCTATTTTTTAAAGACCGCGCGAAAAAGTTTGGCTGGTAGTTCAGCGCGCGCGCCGCCGCGAGGATACGGTTCTTGGTATGCTGCGGTACCGAGCGCGCGGCGGGCGAATCGTTCAGAACGTGCGATACGGTGCTGGGGGTAAGTTTGACGCGGTCCGCCACCGCGCGCAGCGTCACTGCGGGCTTCTCGCCACGCGGTGATTTCTTGATCAGGCCTTTCACGCTGGAGCCCTCCTCACTCCCCCACCCCTGGGGTGTCGACAACCCCTTACCCTGCAAGCAATAGAGGCGATTATTGTATCCGCAGAAGCAGCTACAAGACAGCAAAGATCAGGAGGTGTCAAGTTTCTTTTAGAACATCGATGTTTTTCGCTTGACAAGGAAAGCGAACAGGAGCTAAATCTCCGGCAACACGGGGTAATACCAACAGACTAGTTGAGGAGCCATTAGAATATCGATGTTCTCGTATCTCCGAGAGACGAGGGATCGCGAGCAAGAATTCTTTTTGTAGCTGGCAGTTTTTACTGCCGAAGCGGCCATGGAAGGATTCAGGCCGGTGGGCGCCGTACGTACCGGCCTTTAGGACGAGTTTATGTATTAAGAAACAAAAAGGTTAGCTGGGAGTCGTAAATTTGAACGGCACCCCGGAATCTACCATAGCACGCGAAAACAGGGCCGGTTTCGAAGACGCGATCGATATTTTATAGTCGGAGGAATTCAATGAAGAGCTTCGTTCGCTGGGGAGTCGCAGTTTGCTTGCTGTTGGGTGTGGCCAAGCCGGCCCTTTCGCAGAGTCGAAACACCGGTGAGATTCGTGGCACGGTGCGGGATTCGACGGGAGCCGCAGTGGTAGGTGCGACCGTTACCGTGACGAACATTGACACCGGAGAGTCGCAGGCCTTCACCGCCAATGCCGACGGCATCTACGATACCGTTTCGACGCCGGCCGGTAACTACAACGTCATCTTTACGGCGAAGGGTTTCAAGAGATTGGTGCGCGGCCCGGTGGCGCTGCAGGTGGATGTCATAACCGAGGACGGCACGCTGGATGTTGGCGCGGTAACCGAAACGGTTACTGTCGAGGCGGCCGGCGTACCGCTGCTGCAAACCGAGACCGGCCATCTGGGGACCATCTTTGAATCGAAAACTATAAGCGAGTTGCCCCAAATAGGCGCGGGGATTACCGGCAATGACTGGGCGAACTTCAATATCCTGCTCCCCGGCGCTGCTGGGTCGCCGACCGCGCCCAGCTCGGAGGGCAGCGGCTCGTACAACGCAGGCGACGCGATCTCCATCAACGGCAACTTGCCCAACTATGCGAACTATCTACAGGATGGAGGCGTAGTGCAGTTGCCGGTAAGCAACAACGTGGACAACACGTTGTTCGAAGCGGTATCGGAAGTTCAGGTCACTACCTCCTCGTTTTCGGCAGAGTACGGCATAGGAGGCGCAGTATTCAACCAGATCACCAAAAGCGGAACCAACAGTTATCACGGTTCCGCTTACGAGTATTGGCAGAACACCGCCCTCAACGCCGCCCCGTTTTTCGGTATTCCGAACAGTACGGGCGGCTTTACTCCACAAAAGCCCGGGTACTTGCGGTACGACGAGTATGGCGGTTCGATCGGCGGGCCGATCATCAAGAACAAGTTGTTTGTCTTCTTCGTGGTCGACAAAATCTATAACAACGGTGCGGCCGGCGCTACGCTTGGCACCACTCCGACTCTGGCCGAAATCGGCCAGGGAAGCGCCCATCCTGGCGCTTTCGATTTCAGCGCACCCGGCCTTCCCACGCTCTACGACCCCAAGAGTTGTGCAACGCCGGGTTGCACGCGAACCTCCTTCGCAGCGGAAAACACCGGATCGTTGGCCGGCGTAAACGCGATTCCCGCCGGCGACATAGATCCGGTGGCCGCGAAGATTCTAAGCTACTACCCGGCGCCAAACGCAGGCGCCCCGGGAGCGCTTTCCAACAACTTCTCGACCACGCTGCCCACTCCCAACCCGGACCTTCGATTTTTTGGACGCATCGATTACGATCTTTCCGAGAAGAACCGTCTGAGCTTCTCGATCAGCCAGAAAAACAATCCCGGGGTCAATAAGTACGGCCCGTTTCCATGTCCGATCAACTGTTTTTCCGGGGACATCGACGGTTACAACGCGCAGCTTACCGAGACCTGGACGATCAACTCGTCGATGGTGAACGAATTCCGGATGGCCTATACCAAGCAGGGCAACTGGTTCATTCCCGACACCATTAAGTTTGACGCCTCCTCCAAATTGGGCCTGCAATATGCCGAAGCCGACGTTTTTCCGCAGATCAATATCGGCGGTGCCGGCCTTTGCTGTTCGGGCCTGGCTCCCGGTACCAACGCGATCTACATCGAGAACCTTTACGACCCCTCGGATACCCTCACCTTGGTCCGCGGTCGGCACATCCTGCACTTCGGCGCCGAGGTATTGATGGGGCAGGGCAACACCACCCCGTGGGGCAACGTGACCTCCGGCAATTTCACTTTCACCGGGAACTACACGGCGCAAAATGGGGCCGCCGCCGGCACCACCGGAGCGGGACTCGCGGATTTCCTATTGGGCGACGTTCAGAAATGGGCGGCGACCAACCAGGCGGTGTCCTACGCCCGGCTGAAGAGCCCGCAATTGTTTGTGCAAGATGATTACAAAGTCCGCCCGAATCTTACCTTGAACCTGGGCCTGCGCTATGTGGCGACAACTGGATTCAGCGAGATCAACAATGCCCTGGGCGGGTTCGATCCGAATATCCCGCTTACTTATCCTTGCCCGTCGGCCCAATTCACCAACTGTTCGTACGAAGGCACATTGGGGTCGATGTGGTTTGCTGGCCAGGATAACCGAACCACGTTGCAGAAGCCGATATACGATATTTTCCTGCCTCGAGTAGGTTTTGCGTGGTCGATGATGAGAAACACAGTCATCCGAGGTGGCTTCGGAATGTACTCGTATAACTTCAGCCAGGATGATTACGGCAACGGGATAGGTGCGGGCTCAGTGAATACCAGCTCGGGCAACGCTTCCGACGTGAACGCAGGAACAGGTCCGAAGCCGCTGGTTTACTTGAGTTCGCCCGCGTCCGTTGCCGATCCGGTGTTGAATTACGTAGTGGGGTCGCCGAGCGCGAGGATACCTTACACATACCTCAACCTTACATCTCCCTCCAATCAGACTTACGTCCCATATAACGTTCCGGTGGGCCGGATCAATCAATGGCAGGTGAGCGTCGAGCATCAATTCGCCGGGAATTATCTGGCATCGGTTGCTTATGTGGGCAGCCACGGCTCAAATCTGCAATTTCCGACCGACCTTAACCAAATAACCAGCCCCGCAGGGATCGCCGCCAGTGCGGCCAATGGGTCAGCGGTCCAGGCCGATCGTCCGTTTCCAGCTTGGGGAACCCTAAGCGGAAATAACTACAACGCCATTTCAAACTACAAGGCGATTCAGACGCAAATCACCAAGCGCTATTCCAGCGGGCTGACCTTCAACGCAAACTACGTCTGGTCGCATTTCCAGGATGACCAGGATTCGGGTGGCTGGGGCAGCCGCGGAGGGACGCAATATTGGCAAATCGGAAACGACCCCGCCGCCAATTACGGTAATTCGAACTTCGACATCCCGAACGCGTTCAAAGGATACGCGGCTTACGATCTGCCTTTCGGTGAGGGCAAGCGTTATCTGAACGAAAGCAAGGCAGTGAACGAAATCGTGGGCGGGTGGCGGATTGCTGGAACATTTATCTCCCAGAGCGGCAATCCCTTCACGGTAGTGAACAATGACAACCTCAACTCGACAATTACGGGTTGCAGCGTAGGCGGCACGGCCACCGGCGGCGACGTCAACAACGGCTGCAATTGGTTCCCCAACGTTGTAGCCGGTACCGCCGGACCCCACACCACCAGCGAATGGTTTAACACCTCGGCGTTTGTCAACGCGGCACCCGCCGGCGCGTTTGCGTTCGGCAACGAAGTGAGAAACGCACTGAGAGGCCCACGCCTAACGGATGTGAACCTGTCGTTGGCAAAGAGCTTTAACTTTACGGAGCGAGTTCATTTGGAAATGCGCGCCGACTTTGTCAACGCCATGAACCACCCGAGCCTAAACACTCCTGGCCAGATCTTGGGAGCGGCTAATTTCGGAGAGATAAACAACGCAACCCTGGGCAACGGTGTTGCGGTTGCCCCGCGTAGCGGTCAACTCAGTGCGAAAGTGACGTTTTAGTTCGCCCCCCCACCCCAGGGAGAGGACGGTGCCTGGATGTCGCCGTCCTCGTCTCTGTGTCTTTAGCGGCGAACGCGATGGGAAACCCGGCTGGCCAGCCGTACAATCCTGACATGAAGAGAACCGAGGCCGTCGTCCTGTCGTGGTTGGTTCTGCTGGTTGCCCTGCTGCCGTGCTATCCCCAATCTCCCCCCGGCCGCCAGCAGCAAATCGAAGCGCACGCGCGTCAGGCTGCCGAATATTTAAGGCAGAACCAGCCGGACTTGGCCGTCTCCGAATTTAGAGCCATCGTTGCGCTCGATCCAAATAACGTGGATGCCCGCGGCAACCTGGGGGTAGTGCTGTTTTTCCAAGGGTCTTACGCAGATGCGATTCCCGAGCTGCGCGCCACGCTGAAAATGCGCCCCACGCTGTGGAAGATCCAAGCCCTCCTGGGAATCGCCGAAAAGCGGACGGGGGACATCAACACCGCACACGACGATTTGGAAAAGGCGTTTCCCAACGTATCGGACCAGAAGATCCGAATTGAAACGGGGATGGAACTGATCGAAATCGATTCCGGGACAGGCGATCTGGATAAGGCCGCGGCGATAGTCAGTGTTCTTCAGAAGCTCGAACCAACGGACGAGGCTCTTCAATACACTGCATACCGGCTCTATTCCGATCTTGCCGCCCAGTCCTTGCTCAGCTTATCCGTGGTGGCCCCGAATTCCGCGCGGATGCATCAAGCGATGGCGCACGAACTAGCCAAGCAAGGGGACACCGTGAATGCGATCGATAACTACCGAACTGCGCTTAAGATCGATCCGAACCTTCCCGGCCTCCATTTTGAGCTGGCCGAGATGCTGAGCACGTTGTCAACTCCCGAAGCCCATGGCGAGGCCGAAAGCGAGTACCAGGCGGCTTTGGAGGTCAATTCTCTGGATGAACAGGCGGAACGCAGGCTGGGCGATATCGCTTTTCGGAGCAATGATTTGAAGGAAGCGAACGAACGTTACGCCAGGGCCGTAAAACTACAACCGGGCGACCCGGACGCCAGCATCGGCCTGGCGAAGGTGCTGATGGCTATGGATCAACCGCAAAAAGCCGAGCCGCTTTTGGAGCATGCCCTGGCGCTGGATCCTACCAGCGCCATGGCCCACTACCGACTGAGTACCGTATATCGTCAGGCGGGACGCAACACGGATGCTCAGCACGAACTAGAGCAGTACCAGAAATACAAAGAGATGAAAGACAAGTTGCGGGAAATTTATCATCAGATGCGCCTGAAGGAAGCCGCGGCAGAAAAAGACGATCCTGATCCTAGAAGGTAGCTGGATCACTGCGGTAGCGCACCATAGCGCGGCAATGTTCCACGTGAAACGATCGACTCTCACGATAATGAAAGCGATTCTGATAACCGTGGCAATGTTGTCAGCGGCTGTTCCCGTTTTGGGAAGGTCCTACTACCCCGCGCGCTTGGATGACGCCAAAGCAATCTACCTGACACCAACTGAATTCTCCGTTAAGGCAGACGGAATCACGGATGATTCCGATGCCGTACAACAGGCGATCAATAAGGTTCAAGAGACCAGCAACCAGGGGATTCTCTTTATTTCATCCGGCCGCTACCGTCTGACCAAGACCATCTATATCTGGCCCGGAATCCGGTTGATCGGTTTGGGAAGCTCCAGGCCCACATTTGTGCTCGCCGCCAACACGCCTGGGTTTCAACACGGGCCCGCCTATATGTTTTTCTTCGCCGGTGGCCGCCCAGCCGCGACCGCCAAGCCACCCGATGCCAACCCCGGCACGTTCTATTCGGCAATCAGCAATATCGACATCGAAATCCAAGACGGAAACCCCGGCGCCGTCGGGGTCCGCGCCCACTATGCCCAACATTGCTTCCTGGCGCACATGGACTTTCGCATTGGTTCGGGACTCGCCGGAATTCATGACGGTGGAAACGTTGCGCAAGACGTGCATTTTTACGGCGGCGAGTACGGCATCTGGACCCGCAAACCTTCCCCGGGATGGCAATTCACAGTGATCGACGCAAGGTTTGAGGGGCAGCGGGAAGCGGCGATCCGCGAGCGCGAAGCGGGGCTTACCCTGATCCGTCCGCAATTCAAGAATGTCCCGACGGCAATTTCCATCGATCCTCAATACTCGGACGAACTTTGGATAAAAGACGGGCGCATGGAGAACGTTACCGGCCCTGCGGTAATCATTAGCAATGAGAAGAGCGCCCGCACCGAGATCAATATGGAAAACGTGGTGTGCCGCAACGTTCCTGTGTTTGCATCGTACCGCGAGAGCGGAAATCGTGCCACAGCTCCGGCAGAAATCTACGAAGTGAAGACTTTTTCTCACGGGCTGCAGTACCAGGACATTGGAGCAATACCTTCAATCCAGGACAGGTTTCAGACCGCGGCGTTGCAGGTGCTTCCCGAAGAAGCGAAGTCCGACATCCTGGACCTCCCGCCGATCGACACCTGGGTGAACATCCGCTCGTTAGGCGCTCGCGGTGACGGCGCTACCGACGATACGGAAGTGTTTAAAACAGCGATCGCCGAGCATCGCGCGATTTACTTGCCGTCCGGCCAATATCGCGTGACCGACACGATCTCGCTGAAGCCTGACACCGTCCTGATCGGCCTTCATCCGAGCGTTACCCGGATATTGCTTGCCGATTCAACGCCGGCCTTTCAGGGGGTGGGCAGTCCCAAGCCACTGCTGGAGACTCCCAGAGACGGTACGAATATTGTTACCGGCATCGGCTTGTACACCAACGGGATCAATCCGCGAGCGGTAGCTGCGGAGTGGGCCGCCGGCCGGGATTCCATGATGAACGATGTCCGCTTTCTGGGTGGGCACGGCACCGTTGATCCGAATGCCACCGCGGAACAGAGTTCCAAAGCGTGGCGGGAGATTTATAACAACACCCATACGGCCGATTCGAATCTGGATCGCCGTTGGGACGGAGAGTATCCCAGCCTCTGGATCACTGGCGGCGGGATCTTCCTCGGTATCTGGACGCCCAGCACCTTCGCGCAAGCGGGTTTGTACATTTCCAACACTGCAACCGGAGGTCGAATTTACGAACTATCCAGCGAACATCACGTTCGCAACGAGGTGGTTTTGGACCATGCGTCCGATTGGGAAATCTACGCGCTGCAGACGGAGGAGGAGCGTGGCGAGGGCGGATTCGCTTTGCCGCTGGACATCCGCAATTCGAGCCACATCACCTTAGCCAACCTGCACATGTATCGGGTGGTGAGCAGCTATCAGCCGTTCCCGTACGCAGTCCGAGTTACCAACTCGACCGATATACGTCTTCGCAACGTCCATTGTTACAGCGACAGCAAAGTTTCCTTCGACAACGCGGTGTTCGACCAAACCCACAACGCGGAGCTACGCCAACGCGAATTCGCCTGGCTAACGCTCTCCGGCGGCGCACCCTCCATCCCCCAGAAGAAACCTTCTCCAATTCTTGCCGACGGCGCCAAGGTGGAGAAAGTCGCCAGTGGTTTTTTCAACATTTCCGGTGGGGCGGTGGACCGCGCCGGAAACGTGTACTTCGTGGACGCCAAGCGGCAAACCATATACTGCTGGTCCGCCACAACTCACCAACTTTCGACGGTCCGTGACAATCCGCTGGACCCGGTACAACTGTTTTTTGACAGAGCCGACAATCTGATGGTGATTTCCTACGCAGGAAATGGCACGGTCTATAGCTTCAAACCCGGCACGCCAGATGACGACATTAAGCTGTTGCCGGCCGCGCCGGCCGCGCCCCGCCCGGGACTGATTCCGGTTCTGCCGGTGAACTACTGGAGAAACGAAAACGATTTTGTCGAAGCGATCTCCGCCAAGAGGCCCTATCAGTTCGTATCTCTGGATGGCAGCACTTTCCTTCCCGCGGGAGAAGACTTCGTCTCCGGCGAACTCTATTACGGATCCAAGTTGGATGACTTGCTGCGGGCGTTCGGGATGGCTTCTGCAGCGGAGGGCCAGCACTACTACGTTACCGATGAATCCGGGGAGAAGACCTATGTGGGGGATGTCGGCGCCGACGGGGCCATCTCGAACTTAAAGCTGTTTACGGAACAGGGCGGAGAAGGCCTGGCGGTGGACGACCAAGGCGACGTTTATATCGCCGCAGGGCAAGTGTTTGTGTACAACTCGTCCGGCGAGGTAATCGATACCATTGAGATTCCCGAACGACCCTCGCAATTGTTGTTCGGCGGCAGCGATGGAAGTACTTTGTTTATTCTTGCGCGTAGCTCCTTGTATGCCGTCCAGACTCGTCATAAACGCCACTAGAAGAGCGGAATCTTAATTTGCCTGGGCCAATGGAATTTACGGACGTTCGCACCGGGGCTGCCTTCTATGCAGTCCTGGCCATACTGTTGGTTTTTATTCCCGCTTTGTCCTCGGCTTCGCGACCAGACCTTCCGCTCGCTCAGTTGACCGACATCACCGATTCGACCGGCATCAGATTCGATCATCTGTCCAGTCCCGAACAGAAATACATCGTGGAATCCATGAGCGGAGGCGTAGCGCTCATCGACTACGATCGCGACGGCTGGCCCGATATTTACTTTACCAACGCCCAGAGCGTGGAGATGGCGCTGGCCGGGAAGAAAGCACGGAGCGCGTTGTATCACAACAATCATGATGGCACTTTCACCGACGTCACCAATAAGGCAGGCGTGGGTTATCCCTGCTGGGCGATGGGTGCGGTCGTGGGGGATTACAACAACGATGGCTGGCCCGATTTGCTGGTGACCTGCTTTGGAGGCGTAGTGCTGTATCGCAATAATGGCAATGGAACATTTACCGACGTCACCAAGCAGGCGGGCCTAAGCAATGATTCGCAATGGGCAACCGGAGCGGCTTTTGGCGACTACGACCGGGATGGTTGGACCGACCTTTTTGTGTCGCACTATGTGGATTTGAATCTGAACGATCTTCCGGCCTTCGGTTCCAAGCCAACGTGCAAGTACCGCGGAATCGACGTCCAATGCGGCCCTCGAGGGCTGCAGGGCTCTTCGTCCAACCTGTACCACAACAACGGCGATGGCACGTTCGCGGATGTGACCAAGAAGACCGGAATTGCCGATTCACCCAAGTCTTTCGGGATGACCGCAGTTTGGTCCGACTTCGACGGTAGTGGACATCTCGACCTTTTTTTAGCCAACGATGCCGGAAGAAATTATCTCTACCGCAACGATGGCAGCGGACACTTTACCGATATGGCATTTTCTTCGGGGGTGGCCGTCAACCAGGACGGGGTGGAACAGGCGAACATGGGTGTGGCCCTGGGCGACTATCAACACACCGGTCGGTTTTCGATAGCGGTAAGCCATTTCAGCGACGAATACACCACCCTATTTCGCAACGACGGGAAGATGAATTTTACTGACGCTTCCTACACATCCGGAATTGCTCCCAGCACCGCGCCGTATGTTGGCTGGGGCGACGCATTTTTCGACTTTGACAACGATGGCTGGCTCGATCTGTTTTTGGTGAACGGCCACGTCTACCCCCAAGTCGATACCATTGTAGCGGGCGCCAGATATCGCGAGCCGCCGCTGCTGTTTCTGAATCAGCGTGACGGCACGTTCAAGGACATCAGCAAGATTTCCGGCTCAGCCCTGCTAATCCCCAGAGTGAGCCGGGGAGTGGCCATGGGGGATTTGTTCAACGATGGACGGATTGACATTGTCATCGAGAACCTCGAAGGCACGCCTACGATTCTTGGGCCGCGAGGTGGTCCCTCGAATCACTGGGTCGAGTTTGAATTAGTGGAAAGCAAGGGCAACCGGCTGGCTTTGAACGCGCGGGTGACCGCAACCGCGGGAGATTTGGTGCAGACCAGCGAAGTGCGAAGCGGCGGAAGTTATCTTTCCCAGAACGATCTCCGCATTCATTTTGGCCTCGGCGGTGGTAGACGCGTGGATAAGGTGGAAATCTTGTGGCCGGGGGGAAGCGCGGAAATCCTGAGCGATCTCGCGGTGGACCACCTCTACGTTGTGAAAGAGGGCGAAGGCGTTGTTCCGGCCGAAAGAGGGAGGCCGGTCGCTCCGAGGAATTGATGGATGTGCACTTGAGGAGATGGCGATGAAAAAAGGTACTTCCCGACGCGATTTTCTCGAAATGTCAGCTCTCGGGCTGGTGGCAGCGATCGCCCCTAACGCGACGGTGGGGTCAGCAGGGGCAGTTAGCGGGTCCGGTAATCACTTTGTGAACAGCGACACGGAGATTTCCATTTGGGTCACCTCCGGCGAAGACCGCTTTGCCGCAGCTCCTCGGGCCAAATGGGGTCCAGCTCTCGGGACACCGGGCGCCGATTCGATCCGGCTAAAACCCGACATGAAGTTCCAGGAAATATTGGGATTTGGAGGCGCCTTTACCGACGCCACGTGCTACACCTTCGATCAACTCGAGCCTGCCGCGCGCGAAAAGCTGTTCCATGAGATGTTCCATCCGTCGGAAATGGGGCTGAGCGTCTGTCGGACCTGCGTTGGCTCAAGCGACTACTCGGCAAGACTGTACAGCTTCGATGACGGCGAAGCGGATCCGGATCTCACTCGGTTTTCGATCGAGCATGACCGTGAGTACATTCTTCCCATCCTGCGCCAGGCGCGACAAGTGAATCCCGACATGTTCCTTTTTTCATCGCCCTGGAGCCCTCCCGGCTGGATGAAGTTCAACGGCAGCATGCTGGGTGGTTCGATGCGCAACCATTACTTCCCGGCTTACGCGCAATACTTCCGCAGGTTTCTCGAGGGATATGCGGCCGAAGGCGTGCCGGTGCAAGCGATAACGACGCAGAACGAACTGGATACGGATCAAGATGGCCAGATGCCCGCCTGCATCTGGCCCCAAGAGTACGAAATTCAATTTGTGCGCGACCATCTGGGTCCGCTACTGGAACGCAGCGGGATATCCACGAAGATCTGGCTGCTGGATCATAACTACAATTTGTGGGGACGCGTGTTGGACACCCTGGCAGACGACAAACTTCGCACCTACGCCAATGCGGTTGCCTGGCACGGCTACGTTGGCACTCCGGACATGATGAGCAAGGTCCACGACGGTTATCCGGAAACCGCAATGTATTGGACCGAAGGCGGACCGGACTACAAAGATCCTGGTTATCGGACGGATTGGTGCAAATGGAGCGCGATTTTCAGCGACGTCCTGCGCAATTGGTGCCGCGGCATCACCGCATGGAACCTCGCTCTTGATCAAGAGGGCCGCCCGAACATCGGACCGTTTTCGTGTGGCGGGGTGGTGACCATCCACTCGCAGACCAAGGACATCACCCGCAGTGGGCAATACTGGGCCTTCGCGCATTTCTCCCGCGCGATTCGTCGCGGCGCTCGCCGCTTTGACACGGAGAGCACGGCGCTCGACCTGCAGCACGCTGGCGCTGAGAATGCCGACGGCCAACAGGTGCTAATCGTCACCAACAGTGGAGCCGCAAGAACGATCGAACTTCAACTCGCCAACATGGCGGCGTCGGTTCCGGTGAAGGCGAATTCAGTCACCACTTTGGCTTGGAGGTGAGCGCTAGGCGATTCGTGGCGTCTTTTTGCCTTACGTTGTCATCGTTGCACAGCACAGATCAGTGAGGTGTGTATTCGTTGCACGGCGGTAATTGCGATAGATGGACGATTAGCCGGTAGACTTGGACGACGAAATAGACTGATCAGGGAAAAGGCCAAAATGAAAGCTCGTAAGCGAAACGCCAAACCGAGTGGCCCACCTATGGTGACGCTGACCACCGTCGCCAAGCGAGTGAGCCTGACCGCTGGCACCGTCTCGGCGGTATTAAACAATACCCAAGCGGCGGCTCGGGTGCCCGAACGAACCAGGCAGCGTATTCTGGATGCGGCGCGGGAACTGCGCTACAAACCGAATTTTTTGGCGCGCTCGTTGCGTGTTAAACGCACCCATACGGTCGGGGTCGTTGCGCAAGAGATCGGGGACATTTACGGCGCGATGGTGATTAGTGGCGTGGAACGATATCTGCGCCAGGAGAACTATTTGTTTCTGACGGTGATCCACCGGCATGACCCGCGACAACTGCAATCCTATTGCGACCTGCTGAAGTCGCGCGGGGCCGAGGGAATTATCACCGTGGACACTTCGGTCGTCGAAACGCCGAGTCTGCCTACCGTGGCGATCGCCGGCCACCAACGTATGGACGGGGTCACCAACATCGTCCTCGATCACCGCGCCGCCGCCCACCTGGCGCTCACGCACCTGACCGATCTCGGGCATCGCCGAATCGCGCTGATGAAGGGTCCACCGGAAAGCTCGGACACCAACGCGCGCTGGGAAGCAATTTGTGAGGCAGCCGAAGCGCTGAAAACTAAGATCACACCCCAAGTTTTCACCCAGTTGACTACCAGCGCCACCCCGCAACCGGGCTATGAAGCGACCAAGGAGCTGCTCAGAAAATCGCGGGACTTTACGGCCTTGTTTGCATTCAACGATCTGGCCGCGATCGGCACCATTCGCGCGATCGACGAATTGGGATTGCGGGTCCCAGCCGATATTTCCGTGGTTGGATTCGACGACATACCGAGTGCGGCCTATACCCGGCCCAGCCTGACCACGGTGCGCCAGCCCTTGCAGAAAATGGGCGAGATCGCGGCGCGCACTTTACTCGAACAGATTGAAAAGCGGTCCGATTACGTTTCAGAGATCGCGATTGAACCCGAGTTCGTGATACGTGAGTCCACTGCAAACGCAGCCATCCCGTGAAAAACTAAACACTATCCTTCCATCCTTCTTCGCTTACCGCACGCTTGGCTGCTGAAAAGATCACAAAGTGATGAGATTATCTTGCTTCCGTGGATTCGTCCTCTCAACCCGTTGCGCGCCACCGCATCGTCACGGCGCTGCTGCATTTGGGCTTCGTTCTTACCGGTATTTTTATGGTTCTGCTCGGACCGGCGTTGCCCGCGCTGGTACAGCGCTGGGGATTGAACGATTCGCAAGCTGGGCTGTTTTTCGCGGCGCAATTTCTAGGATCGGTGCTGTCGGGTTTCCTGTCCGGTTTATTGATACCCAGGTTTGGCTTTCGGCCGGCTTTTGTAAGTGGTCTCGCGCTCATGGCAGCAGGCGCGGCGTTCTTCTGGCACGGATCCTGGCAGTTGGCGCTGCTTGCTGTTTTCGTATTCGGTTTCGGCGGCGGCTTTATGAGCGCGGGAACGAATCTGTGGATCGGCCAAGCCTACCTTTCAGGAGCGTCCGGGGCGTTGAGCCTCGTTAATTTTTCGTGGGCGGTGGGCGCGGTGGCCTGTCCGTTTATCGTCCAGTTGGTACAATCGGTCGCGCGCTTTCACGAGTTATTGATTTCATTGGCCGTAGCTGCCGCGCTGTTAGGTGCGGTGTTCGCCGCCACGCCGGTGGACCTGGTGGAGTTACGGAATGCCGGCTTCGATTCGGCTTCGGCCGTCCCCATCAAAATCCCGCGCGACTTCTATGCAGTGGCACTCATCATTCTGTTGTTTCTTTACGAAGGAGCAGAGACCTCGCTGGGAGGATGGCTGGCCATGTACTCGCGCGAACTCTCCAGCGTCGACAGACTCCGGGCGGGAGTGGTTGCGCCTTCGTTTTTCTGGACGGGCATGATGGTGGGCAGGTTCGCGGGCCCTGCAATCTTGAGGAAAATCCCAAGCAAACCGGTGATCGAGGCGAGTGTGGGTTGCGCGCTGCTCAGTAGTATCCTGCTGCTTTGCTCGCCGTCATTGATTCCACTATTCGCAGAAGCATCGGCGGCCGGCCTGGGATGCGCGCTGGTTTATCCGATCCTGGTGGCCCGAGCCATCGAGCGCTATGGTGTTGCGGCGCGCAGGGTGATGGGACCAATGCTGGCGATCAGCGGATTTGGGCCCGCCTCGATGCCTTGGCTGGTTGGTGTGATTGCTTCACACGTTGGAGACCTGAAAGCGGGATTGGGCGTGGTACTGGTGGCGCTGATCACGATCCTGGGCGGCCTTCGGTTCGTGTACGGCGATGGCAGCCTCAAACCGAGCCCGGAGTAACGCGTTTAGGTCTCACTTGCCGCTTCGCACCGAACTCTCACGCGCAGACACTTTCTTATTGGCCGTCTTCTTGGTGGGCTTGATACGGAGTGCCTCTATTGGCTCCCCACGCGTAGCGACAGCCATTAACCACGCGTCGAGCCCGAATTCAAGGCCGCTTGCAGGTTTGCTCTCGCCGAACACTTGAGCGCCTGCTAACGCCACGGCTCCATGAAGGAATGCCCAAAGCGCGACAGACGCCTGCGCAGCTCGGTCCGACCCGGCAATTCGTTGCACCTGCTCGACGGTGAACGTCCAGAGGCTTTGGCGGAAGGTCGCATCGTGCTCCGGCGCGTGGAGACTCATCATCACCTCGTAGAGGTGACGGTTGTCCGTTGCGAACTTTATGTAAGCAGATGACATCTCGCGGATTGCGGTAACCGGTTCGCACCCGTCGGCTGCCTTCCTCAGCGCCAGTTCCAGTTGCCGGGCAGCTTCGTTTGCTAGCGCAGCTTCCAGTGCTGAGCGATCGGAAAAGTAACGGTAGATTGCATTGGGCGCGAGGTCGAGGGAGGCCGCGAGATTCCGTAACGACAAGTCGCGGATACCCCCGTGCGCTAGATCCTTCACGCGCGGCCGAAAGGATGGTCTGGCGGTCTGTTTTCGACGGATAAGGCATGAGAAATACTGTACACCTTGACACCCATCGGAGGGAAGGTGTACAGTGTACACGTTAAAGATGTACAGTGATCATCTTAGGAGAAATGCGATGGCGAACAGCAAAGATGTCGTGGTCACCGGAGTCTCCACCGGAATTGGTTGGGGAACCACAAAGGTGCTTGTTTCAAAGGGATTTCGCGTGTTCGGTTCTGTACGCAAGCAGGCTGACGCCGATCGTTTGCAAAGAGAGTTCGGTAACGGCTTCGTGCCTCTCATGATGGACATTACGGACGCCGACGCTGTACATCAAGCTGCCCAGAAGGTCGGCTCCATGATGGGCGACAGGAATCTGGTTGGCCTGGTGAACAATGCAGGAATTGTGGTGAGTGGGCCACTGCTTTATCTGAGGCCCAGCGAGTACCGGCGGCAGTTGGAAGTCAACATGATCTCCCCGCTGGTCGTAATTCAAGCTTTCGCTCCTCTTTTGGGAACGGACCAGAAGAGGCAGGGTCCCGCCGGCCGCGTCGTGAACATCAGCTCCACCACAGCAAAAGTGGCTATCCCGCTTCTCGGTGCTTATAGTTCCTCCAAATCTGGCCTGGAAGGAATGTCGGACGCGCTGCGACGAGAACTAATGTTATTTGGCATCGACCTCGTGATCATTGAACCGGGCACCGTGAATACGGCGATGTACGACAAGGGCGAAAAAGAAGATCTGAGTGAGTTTAAGCAGTCCCAGTACTGGGAGGCGGTGCAGAATTTCCAGAAGTTCATCGTCGCCGAAGCCCGTAATAACGGCTTATCCCCGGAGCGACTAGGCGAAGCCGTCCACCTGGCGCTCAGCACCGCGAAACCGAAGGCACGCTACGCGGTCGTTCCGCAACGTTTCAAGAACTGGACTCTGCCCAGACTTCTTCCTGCGAGGATGCTGGACGCCCAACTCGCAAAGCTGCTTGGACTCACAAAGCCAGCTAGGGGCTAGGTTTTAAGGGCGACCTTGTCGATAAAGCGTTCTGGGCGCGTAACGGGCCATCCGGAATTCTTGCGGGATAATCAGAGCCAGTTCGACTGGAACTGATCAGCGGCATCGAGCCAAATAACAAGACGGATTGAGCGCGGCAAGGATGCGGCAGTCGGCAACGCGGCCTTTCCCCGGACAGCGGTTCTTGATGCGCCGCAGATGCGATGCAAGCCTACGCAGATCGGCGATTTTGCCTTCGATCTCCTTCAGGTGGTTTTCGGTGATCCGATCGATGCCCGAACATCTCCTGCGCGACTGATCGGAGAGACGCAGAAGATCCCGGACTAGGACTAGTGTGAAGCCCAGGTCGCGGCAGCGCCGCACGAACTGCAGGCGATGCAGGTGTTCCCGCCTATAGACTCGATAATTTCCACTTGTGCGCGGCGGGGCAGGCATGAGTTCGACCTGCTCGTAGTAGCGTATCGTCACAACCTTGACTCCCGTGGCCCTCGACAGTTCTCCGATGCTGAATCGCTCATCTGAATTCATGCGTTTGACCCTATAGGCACTATAGACCTTATGCTTGAAAGGCGAGAGGCTAACATGAGCGGTCGTTGCGGAAAAAGGATTCACTGCCAGCGACGCCAGCCGCGTTTGCCGCGAGCGGCGTTCGAAGTGAGCCGTGTGCTGGAAAACGCGCTGAGAACTGCGCAACGCACCCCGGTAACAAAATACGCGCTGTTGGGGGTGTTGCTGTTGGGCTGCACAAGCGCCTTCGCACAGTCGGCAGATAAGCAGCCTAAAGAAGTCGCGGTCGTTGAACTCGGGGCAGCGGCCAGTTGGAATATTGCGTCGGGCGGATCGAGTGTCGCGCCCACGGTGGCCGTCGAAGTGACGCCTATCGAGAAGTGGCTTGAACTTGAGGCGGGCATAACACCGATTTTCAGCCGCCATTCCACAGAATGGGATGTCGATCTGCTGTTCAAGAAACCCTGGACGCTCTCAAAGAAAGCGGAATTCATGGCGGGCGCCGGCCCGGAGTGGGTCCACGTGCGGCAGGACGGCGTGACTATGAATTCCGTCGCAGGCGAGGTGGTGCTGGACTTCATGTTCTGGCCTTCAAAAAAAAGGCGCTTCGGCTGGTACCTTGAACCAGGCTACGAATACGTGTTTGGGCGAGCCCATGAGCGGTCGGCCGGCCTAAGCGGCGGTCTGCTTATCGCAATCCGCTAGCCCTGATCCCACGCGTGGAGGCCGCCGTGATCAGCTTGATGTATTGGATCACTTAAGACACACATCATGCAGGGCATTCGAAACGGGGCTGCTCATTCTGTCACGGAAGGCCTTCCTAGTCAGGGAAAAAAGAGCGTGATCCGGATCGGTCAAAGGCGAGAGAGTTGCTTAGCCGTGAGCGCTCTTGACTTCGTCGAGCAGCCGCAGGGCCTGGCGTTTAGGCTCGGTTACAGTTTTTCGGTGCTCAGCATCTCACGCCTCTAGGCGTCACAATCGGACTCGTATCCGATACCCGATCCGGCGCGAGCCACCGAAACAGACTAGGGCATGGCTCTTGTCAAAGGAAAGAGGGACCGATTCCGATGGTCGAATGGCGAGCCCCAGCTTCGGTTTCGAGAACTGCCCAAGTTTCTCTCTGGGAACTCGCTACTTTCTTTCTCCGCCTAGGCACGACCGCGTTTGGAGGTCCTGCGGCTCATATTGGGATTATGGAAGACGAATTGGTCCGTCGGCGAGCGTGGCTTTCTCGGGAAACCTTTCTCGATTTGCTGGGTGCAACCAACCTCATTCCCGGACCGAGTTCAAGCGAGTTGGCAATTCACATCGGCTATTGGTGCGCCGGTTGGCAGGGGCTGATCATCGCTGGAAGTTGTTTTGTGCTTCCGGCGGCACTGATGGTTGGCGGCCTGGGGTGGCTGTACATCCATTTCGGCAAGCTCCCCGCAACCGCAGGCATTCTCTACGGGATTAAGCCCGTTGTGATCGCTATTATCATTCAGGCCCTCGGCAGCCTCGGACGGACCGCAGTAAAGACCACATTTCTAGGATTCGTTGCGGTGATCTCGCTCGGTCTGATCCTTTTCAGCATGCATCCTCTTCTGCTTCTCTTGGTGGCCGGTACGATCGCTTGCCTCCCACAGCTCCGGAATTCGCGCGCGTCTTGGTTGGTGCTGCCCGCCACTCCAATAGCAGGCGTCGGGCTGGCGACGACAGCGTCGTTGAGTCTAATCTCATTGTTTTTGGTGTTCTTGAAGATGGGCGTTACTGTCTTTGGCAGTGGTTATGTGCTGCTCGCGTTCCTTCGATCTGATTTCGTGGTTCATCGTGGTTGGCTCACGGACACGCAGCTCATGGATGCCGTCGCTGTAGGCCAGGTGACACCAGGGCCAGTATTCACAACTGCTACTTTTATTGGTTTTGTTCTCGGAGGCGTTCGCGGCGCTCTCCTTTCCACCATCGCCATTTTCCTGCCCGCGTTCGTATTGGTAGCAATCAGTGGACCGCTGGTGCCACGAATCCGGAAATCCAAGCTTGCTGGCGCCTTTCTTGATGGTGTTAACGTCGCATCACTCGCTTTGATAGCGGCGGTCACGTGGCAGCTCGGTCGGGCATCCCTCGTTGACGCTGGCAGCATTCTCTTGACTGTCGTTTCGTTGGTAGCAGTACTGAGGTTTCGCGTGAATTCCGCGTGGCTCGTGCTACTTGGCGCGATCGTGGGCTTAGCTGCCCACACGCGATGATGCTTTCCCTGGCGCACTTCACGATTCGATCGAGGTTGCGAGAATCGGAACCAGGAAAAAGGCAAGGAAGAACCCCGATACGTAGATCGTTGCGGAGACCCAAAACTGATGATTAAGGACACGCGCACGGCGTATTCATTGAATCATCAACGTTGGGCATCTGGGACGGGTCCCTTTGCGGGAGGTATCAAATCGAATACCTCGCGCGCTTATCCGCGTCACCCATTGGTCTTCTGAAGCAGCTCTCGGAAGTACTCCTTCCAACCCTCCGGCAATGCTGCGACTCGTAAGGCCCTGCGCACCGTTTGCACGTCGTCTTCAGCGAATCTTTTCGCGACGTACAGCCTGATAATTTCAGAAATCGAGACGGCGTTTGGTTCTTGAGAGATCAATTTGATCAAATCGGCTGAGCCGACTTCGCCCTCGCGAGTGACGGCGAAATAGAATCCGGTACGACCGCTGGCGAGAAATCGCTTCGCCATTTCATCGGATTCGAATCGGATGCCAAGTTTGTAGCAGGGGAGCCTCGGCTGTGTCACCGTCACCTCTGCGGAACCGACAGCGAAGACGTCGCCGAGGTGGACTGAGTTTTCGAGCAGTCCGGCGGTTGTGAAATTCTCCCCGAAAATCGCGATCGGCAAGTCCCGGCCAGGCAACTCTTTCTTCCAGTAGTCATAGTGTTCGGCCGGGTAGCAATAGACGGCTTTGTGCTCGCCGCCGTGGACGCTGAGGTCCGCCTGACGGTCTCCCTCGAGATTGGTTTTCCCCAAAACGACCCGGCCTTTGACCGGTTGCTTGAAGATACCAGTGAGTACGCTTTCGCCGTGCCACATCACCTCACGAGGAAGTCCAGTGTTCACAGAGATTAACTTCATCTTCCGGCCTGTTTCCATCGTGTTCCTAATCTAGGAGTTTGCCGAAAAACCTAAACCATCGGTTGGTCATCCGCCAGCAATAGCGCCAACGATGAGTAGAGGCTCGACACCCGAAGCGACTGCATCGGGCAACGGGGCGTCTGGCTGTTCATGGGAAAGATCCTCACCACAGGCGAAGAACCGCAAAAAGGGCCGACGTTGTTGGGTGATGTGATCGCGGATCGCACCGCGCAACATCGGGTAGCGGATTTCAAGCGCGTCGACGACCGAACGCTGGGTGGCCAAACCTTGAATGTCAAGCTCGACCTCTCGGTTGACGTGCGCGAGTCCCCGGAGATGAGGAGGGAGCTCAACTCGGATCATGGCAGTGTCTGGACCTCGATGGAAAGCACCGCCGGAAAGTCCCGGACGATGGGCATCCATGTATCTCCGGCATCGGCGGATGCGTACACTTGGCCGCCCGTAGTTCCGAAATACACGCCGCATTTATCGAGGGAATCCACGGCCATCGCGTCGCGCAACACATTGATGTAGCAGTCCGTTTGCGGCAGACCTTTGGTGAGCGCTTCCCACTCGTTTCCGCCGGTTCGACTGCGGTACACACGGAGTTTTGCGTCTGGGGTAAAGTGCTCCGAGTCACTCTTGATCGGGACGACGTAGATGGTTTCCGGCTCGTGCGCGTGAACATCGATTACGAACCCGAAGTCGGTGGGCAGGTTTCCGCTGATTTCGTGCCAAGATTCGCCAGCGTTGTCGCTGCGCATGACATCCCAGTGCTTTTGCATGAACAGCACACCAGGCCGCAAGGGGTGCATCGCCATGTGGTGAACGCAGTGGCCAACCTCAGCCGCTGGGTCGGGGATGTATTGAGAATGGAGCCCGCGGTTGATCGGTCGCCATGTCTTCCCGGCGTCATCAGTGCGGAAGGCGCCCGCAGCCGAAATGGCGATGAAGATCCTATTGGGGTTGCTCGGATCTGGGATGATGGTGTGAAGACACATCCCTCCGGCGCCAGGCTGCCAGTGTGGCCCGGAGCCGTGGCCGCGCAGGCCGGAGAGCTCTTGCCAGTTCTGTCCTCCGTCGTTTGAGAGGAACAACGCGGCGTCTTCCACTCCGGCGTAGACCGTCTCCGGATCGGTCAGCGATGGCTCGAGATGCCACACTCGTTTAAATTCCCAAGGGTGCGGCGTGCCGTCGTACCACTGGTGCGTGCCGGGGACGCCGTCATAGACGAACTGGTTACCCACCGTCTCCCACGTACCGCCGCCGTCGTTGGAGCGCTGAATTATCTGTCCGGACCAGCTGGTCCACTGTGTCGCGTAAATCCGATTCGGGTCAGCGGGCGATCCTTTGAGGTGAAAGAGCTCCCAACCCGCAAAGTGAGGGCCGCTGACATTCCAGTGCTCGCGCTTGCCATCTGCCGTCAGGATGAACGCACCTTTCCGAGTGCCCACCAGAACCCTTATCTTACTCATTCTCTCCCTCCTGCTTGAGTTTCCGGAGACGTTGGCCGTCAACGATAGCGCTGGCGCTGCCTCATTATTTCCTTAGACTTGCTGCGGACGCAACGGAAACCGGAAGTCTGCGCTCGGGGAGCGTGGTCTACGCCAGCCGAGCGGTACTTAGCAGCCTTCGCCGCCCAAGCCCGACGGCTTCGGCTCGAGTGCAAATGGTGAAATGAGCTATACCGTGAGGCAAGAAAATGTGGATTGGTGATCAAATCCGCCGAGGCTGAGGTTACTGGCGAATTCGGCGGCGAAGCGGATCTTGCACGCAGCATCAGTTATCGCTGATCTGTCGAGGCGAACGCATCGCGAGAAGAGGCACTTGAGCTCATGCGCTATACGGAATCCGTGGGAGAAATACACAACACGACGCCCATCGCCTTCACCGACACGCGAAGCGTGGAGGCAAGCGGGAAATGACCTGCCAGGTGCATCAGCGAGAAACTGGGAATAGAAGACGAATTCTCGATGTCCCTGACAATGAAGTCATAAATCGGATGGTCGCAGGGTTTTGCGAAAGAGAGAACGCTCTTCACCTCGCCTCGCTGGGTTACCCAGAACCGCCGACGGTCGCTTGCCGCACCGGCCCATTCAGTCATTTCGTACGGCTTGGATCGTCCTTAGGATTGACGTAGTTGATTTGTAGAGGAGCTGCGCCATGGACCTGCACGACGACTTCGCCGCTGGCCATCGCGTAGTGATGCATGTCGGGGTCCAGATAAGCAAAACTGCCGGCTGGGAAAGCCCCCATCTTGCTCTCGTCAAAGCGATCACCCATTCCAACCTTGAAGGTTCCGGAGATGACCGTGACGTTCTCTCGTCGAGGATGCCAATGTGGCGCGATGCGATATCCGTCAGGCATCTTCAAGCGCACCGTGTAATCCCCGCTGGAAGCACCGGGGTTGCCCTCGAGCACTGCTAGCTGCGCGCCGGCGACCAAGAATGCCGGTGCTGGACCGTATGGAATTGTGTCAGGTGTGAATGTATGCCTTTCAGAAGAATCGGTCTGAGCGCCAATCGTGAAGAGTAATCCAGCCCCGCACAACAGTCCGACTAGCGTGAGGGTGAGAAACACGTTTCGTTTCATAGTCCTGCCTCCATCGTGAGATATGAACCGGCGAGAATATTCTTCTATCTCTTGAATTCCTTCAATTGAAACTCGATAACCTTTTCATATTTTCCGTATATCGGCGTAAGCTACTCAATCTTAGAGGATAATGCCCGAAGAGAGTCTCATGCAGAGTGCGAGTCGAGGAGTGGGAGAAGTCGAACTGGACCTCGGGCGCTACGAACTTCGCCGCCACGGACGTCGGGTGAAGCTCGAAAAGAAGCCCATGGAACTGCTGATATTCCTGGTCGCCCGGCGAGAACAATTGGTTTCGCGCGAGGACATTGTTGCGAAACTTTGGCGTTCGGATCTCTTTATCGATACCGGCCCGAACATCAACAACATTGTGCGAAAAATTCGGACCGCCTTGGGCGACAACTCGACCAAGCCGCGTTTTCTCGAAACTGTTGTAGGAAAAGGGTATCGATTTATTGGCCCGGTGCGCGTAATCGATGCTCGTTTCCAGCAGTCCGATTTCGAACAGAGCCCAGCTAGCGAACTTAGTCGGGGACGCGCTCCGATGCGGGGCGAACGCTCATCGCTGGCGGTGTTGCCATTACTTCTTCTGGGTAATATATCCGACGACCAGGGGGTGAGCCTGGGTTTTGCAGACGCGCTCGTTTCGCGTCTCGGAAATCTACCCGGCGTTGACGTTTTACCGATGTCGGCGGTGCTAACCGTACCGGTCGAAGCAACAACCTTGGATATTGCCTCACGCCTGGGTGTCCGGTTTGTGGTCCGCGGGGCCCTTCGGGAATCGAAAGGTCAACAGTGTCTTTCGCTTGAAATGTTTGACGCTCATTTCGAACGCGCTTGCTTCGCACGGAAGTGCGAGTTCAACGTGCACCGTCTTTTTGATCTGGAGGACGGAACTGCCAAGCAAATCGCAGGCGCATTGAACCGGCCGTTGCCTCCACGGATGGTCCAAGGCCATCCACGGCACAGCCAGGACCCGCTAGCCTATGCGGAATTCATGCGTGGCTACCGGCTCAGCTCGTCCGGCGATCCTGCACTGCTGGACGAAGCCGCCCAACGCTTGAGTGCTGCGGTCGCGCGGGATCCAGCTTTCTCCCTCGCCCATGCGACTCTTTCATTCGTGTGCGCAACGCGCCATTTCGAGTTCGACCCCGCGAGCATGTGGTTAGACAAAGCAGAGTTTCACTGCCGCCGCGCACTTGAATTGGATCCGGATTTGCCCGAAGGACGCGTAGCCAAAGCTTTCCTGTTATGGGGACCGTCGAAAAACTTTCAGCATCTCGAAGCCATTGCCGAACTGCGGCGGGCTCTCTCTCTCCAGCGCAATCTGCCTCACGCTTACAACCGTCTAGGCACAATTCTGGCGCACGTGGGCCTTCTCGATCATGCCCGTGAAATGTACGAGAGAGGACGCCCGTTCCACCCCCGGAAGGCGGTTAGTCACAGTATCGTTCAGGTCTATATCTGGAAGGGTGAGTACGACCTCGCGCGGGAAGAGATCCAAGCGTGGCGAGCCGAGAGCTCCAGCAACAAGTATCCCGTCTATTTTGCCCCTCTGCCGCCCATGATGGCTGGAAATTGGAAAGAGGCGAAAGCTCTACTCGATGAAGCGGTCCAACTCTTGCCCGAAGAACCGCTCATCATCAGCCTGCTCGGTCTCTTCTACGCCCGGACGAATAATTCCAAACGGGCGCTCGAGTGCCTTACTCGGGCCTGCGCCAGCCCAAAATCCTTTGGGCATGCCCACCATACCTATTATCAGGTCGCCTGTATCCTCGCCGTATTGGGCCGCCCCGCCGAGGCCTTTGAATGGCTGGAGCGGAGCGTCAGCACCGGATTCGGGTGCTGGCCGTTTTTCGCGAAGGACCCTTGTCTTCAGAATCTGCGCAGTCTCTCGGAATTTGAAGTCTTGGTGAGCTCTTTGCAGGCCAAGTACCCAGACCATTTGGGATTGCTTTAGCTTGGATCCTCGCCGCCACGCGGGCACCCGCCAGTGCTGCAGATCCAACATCGTTCATGCTGCCGACTCCTTGATGTTCGTGGGAGGGAAGGCTATCGGAAGGCCAGCACTTGTATTCACAATTTAAGAAACCAGCAGGTTAGATACCGGCGTACCATGCGTAGCCTGATTCGGGAGCCGCGGAGCCCAGACCCTTGCCGAACTCCTTCAGACTGTCGGTGACCGTCAGGCGGGTGATGAATTTCACGCTCTTGTAGCCGAGCTGGCGCGGGAGCCGCATGCGAAGCGGCCCGCCGTTGCCCACGGGAAGCTCGTTGCCATTCATCCCATAGGCGAGAAAAGTTTGCGGATGCAATGCGTCGGCCATATCGATGCTGTCCCACCAGTCGGGATCGATCGAGAAGTAGACAACGTATCTGGCTTGCGGTTGGATTCCCACGGCATCCAGAACGTGGGAAAGAGGCACGCCGATCCACTCGGCTATATACGACCAGCCCTCTTCACACTGCCAGTTGGGTGATCTGGCTGCGAGACGGGTAGCTCTTCAGCTGGGCAAGCGAAAACGAGGCGGGCCGAGCGACCATGCCGTCCACGGAGAGCCGCCAGTCAGCGAATCCTCCGGCCTGAAGGCGCTTGAACGCGTCACTTGGGGGCGCAACTTCGTTCGCGAACGGAGGCTTCGAAATCTGGCTTGCGCGAGAACTCGCGGGCTAACGAGTGCCTGGTCAGCAGCCGCTGGGAAGCGTAGGTCAGCGTTTCGCCGAGGCCGTAGATTCCGCCGTGATCGGGCGGGATCAGTCCATACCTTTGCGCAATACGCCCGACCAGGCCCACGCCCGATACGCCCGCTGTGGCCACGAGTCCGGCTTTGATCAGTTTCCGGCGTGAGAGATCGGTCATGTGCGCTCCATATGTGTACCGGCCCGTCCGGTGATCATCGCTCGCATGCGGCTCTTGAATCCGGCCACACAAACCATCACCACGTGGACGAGCAGGAAGAGCACGAGAGCTAGGGAGACGAAGAAGTGAATGGTGCGCGCGGATTGCTGTCCGCCGAACACCGTGACGGCCGCCGGAACCGCGGAAACAAAGGCCGGGGACATCGCCAAGCCTGTCCAGATTACCAGGGGGAACAGAACGAAGATCACGAGCAGGTAGGTGAGCCGCTGGAGCAGGTTATACGACCAGGCTTCCGCCTCACTCGGCCGCTGGAGGCGCAAATGATCCGCGATTGCCGTCGAAAAAGACCGCCACGATAGATCGGCCTTGCGCGGGAGCAAGTTTTTCCGTAAATGCCCCGTAAACAAGCCGGAGATTGCAAACACTAAACCGGTGAATACAGCAAGCCAGGCAGTTTGGAAGTGGAGATACCGGCTCCAGCCGTTCTGGTCCGGCAGCACGTAGCCGTAGCCGGTGGGCACGGTTTCCCTCGAGGCGGGGATCGGGAGTTTGAAAAGTGGCTTGGTGAGTACACTGCCGGTTTCGCCCCAATAGAAGCGAGGGTGAGAAATCACAATTTCAAGTCCGCTGACGAGCAGGGCAAAAAAGCACAGGGTGATGATCCAGTGGGTGACGCGAACCAACACGGAGTGCCGCGAAGTAACGATCGTCGCGGGAACAACCGAGGCAGAACTTGGCACCTGACTTCCCGTCGGCACCTGGATGTGCCCGAATGTCGCCATTTTAGCCTCCGGCTGAGGCCCCGACTCGCCCCCTCAGGATGAACGTCATGCTACCACGCCAGCGAGGCTCGCCGCCCTCATCACCTATGTCAGGCCGTGAGCTCGCGAGATCGTCGGTGATCCCCTGGTGCTCCGTCCCTGTTCTCCGTGACTGTTAGACCAACTTCGTTTTCGAGAGGGGCATCTCTCGGACACGCTTGCCGGTTGCGGCGTGGATGGCGTTGTAAAGAGCCGGAGCAAACGGCGGCACTCCGGGCTCTCCCGCGCCCGCAGGAGGAGCATCGCTTTCGACGATGTAAACGCTGGTGTGTTTCGGAGCACTGCCCATGCGCACCAGCCGATAGTCGCCAAAGTTTCGCTGGTTCACTGCGCCATTGGTGACGGTGATCTCGCTGAGCAGGGCAACGCTTGCTCCGAAGTTGGCAGCTCCTTCGAACTGGTTACGGACGTTGTCGGAAGCGACGATCGTTCCGGCGTCAAGAGCCGTCCAGACGTTGGGGATCTGCACTTGGCCTTGGTTGTCCACCTCGACTTCAACAACCGTAGCAACGTAGGTGAGGAAACTGCGGTGAGCGGCAATGCCGAGGCCATGTCCCTTCCCGCTGGGACGCTTTCCCCAGCCTGACTTTTCCGCCACCATTTCCACCACCCGGCGAAGCCGCGCGGTGTCGAGCGGATAGCGTTTTTGTTCTTCCTGTTCGTCGGGCCCGGCTTGCAGCGGGACGATACGCGGCGGCCCAATCAACTGGAGGAGATACTGAACGGAGTCCTGGTTGGCAGCGTTGGCCAGTTCGTCCGCGAAAGAGTGGATGGCAAACGCGTGATAGATGTTGGCCACGCTGCGGAGCCATCCGATGCGCACGTGGGCGTCGGCAGGTCCATTTTCGGCGCGGTGGTTGGGGATATCGAACGGCAGGTTGTTCCAGCCGAGTCCCATTTCGTCATCGGCGTATTTGGCGTTCACGTCGAATGTGGAACCGATCGGAGGATAGACGGTGCGCTGCAGCCACGCGGTGGGCTTGCCATCGGGTCCGACTGCCGCTTTCAGATACATGGCCGCGACCGAGTGAAAGAAGTCGAATTGGATGTCGTCTTCACGAGTCCAAACAACCTTCACCGGCTTGCCCAGCTGTTTCGAGAGAATGGCCGCTTCCGCCACCTGGTCGGGTTTCGATTTCCGGCCGAAGCCGCCGCCGAGGAGGGTGACGTGGCAGGTGACGTCCTCTTTTTTAATTTGCAGTAAACTGGCGATGGTTTCCTGTACGGCTTGGGGGCTCTGGGTGGGAGCCCATGCCTCAACCTTCCCATCGCGATATTCTGCAACGGCGACCGGCGGCTCCATCGAGGCATGCGCGAGATGCGGAGTGTAGTACTCCGCCTCAATGATCCTTCCGCCCTTGGCAAATTCGGCGTCGACGTCTCCCACATTGCGAACCACTTTGCCGGGCTGACGGGAAGTGGATTCGAGGGTTTTGCGGAATTGATCGGAGTTGTACACCGCGTGGGGACTGCTGTCCCAATCGATCTTTAGGGCCCTTCGTCCCTCGAAGGCCGCCCAAGTGTTGTCGGCGATGACCGCGACCCCGCCCAGCGGCTGGAAGTGGTGCGGCGGTTTGAAGGTATCGATAGTCAGCGTCTGCTTCACGCCGCGCACCTTCCGAGCGGCCTTGTCGTCATAGGACTTGATCTTCTGCCCGAGGACAGGTGGATGCTCGACGGAGGCGTATACCATACCGGGCATCTTGGCATCCATCCCGAAAGTGGCTTTGCCAATGACGATATCCGAAAGATCGAACAAGGCGTTGTCTTTACCAATGTAGCGCCACTCCGAGCGGTTCTTGAGCGACACGCTTTCCTTGCTGGGAACCGGGAGCTTGGCGGCGGCCGCAGAGAGTTCACCGTAGCCGAGCTTGCGAGAACTGGCTTTGTGCACAACGAAACCCGGTTCGGTGGTGCACTCTTTCTCCGGGACGCCCCAGTTATTGGCGGCAGCGGTGATCAGCATGGCTCGGCCGGTCGCGCCGACCTGGCGCATCAGGTCGAAGAAACTGCGTACCGAGTGCGAGCCGTCGGTATCCTGATCGCCGTATTTCGCGTCGCCAACGGCTTGTTCAATCTTGACCTTCGACCAATCAGCATCGAGTTCGTCGGCAACCACCAGCGGAAGCGCGGTGCGGCTGCCACAGCCCATTTCGGAGCGATGAGCAATAATGGTGACGGTGCCGTCACCTGCGATTCCGAGGAACATGTCCGGTTGGAAAACCGCGGCGGCGTTGGTAAAGGCATTGGCCCAGAGCGATTCAGGGACGAGGCGCACACCGAGCACAAAGGTGCCCGCGGCAAAAGCGCCCTTCAGAAATCCGCGGCGGCTGGCATTCTGTATGTTGTTCATGCCAGCTCCTTAGCCGCCTGGTGAATCGCTGCGCGGATGCGCTGGTAGGTTCCGCAGCGGCAGAGATTGCCGGACATGGCGTCATCGATCTCCGCATCGCTGGGATTCCGATTCTGGTTGAGAAAAGCGATAGCCTGCATGATCTGCCCAGTCTGGCAATATCCGCATTGCGGGACCTTAATCTCGATCCAGGCCTTTTGCACCGGGTGCAGCCCGGTGGCCGAGATCCCTTCGATGGTCGTGATGCTGGTTTCGCTTACGTCTCTCATTGCGACGGAGCAGGACCGCACTGCTTCGCCGTTCCGATGGACGGTGCAGGCTCCGCACAGAGCCATGCCGCAGCCAAACTTTGTGCCGGTGAATCCGGCGATATCGCGCAAATACCAAAGCAGCGGCATCTCGGGATCGCCGTCGTAGGTCCTTTCCTTTCCGTTCACCTTGAAGCGGATCATTTCTCCTCCGCGTTTACGAGCAGATCGAAACCGAGTCAAAACTGCCCTATCTTAGCCACCCGCAGCGCAAGCTTCAACAGATCCGTGCGGAGTGTATCCTGCAGAGGAACTTGGGTTTGTGCAGATCAAACGCGACCTAGAATTCCAGGTGAGCTTGAAGCGCGACCATGCGGGCCGTGCTGTCTCCGCCCAGGCCGACGCCGAGTAGGCCGGTGGGGGGAGAGGTGGCGTAGCTGATCGTGCCGAATCCGGTTTGGGTGGACGGCTTTCCGGGGATGCCAGCCATCACCATGTTGGGAAGCGCGAAATTGGGGTGATTGAAGACGTTGAAGAACTGCGCGTCAAACCTTAGATTTACGTGCTCGGTTAGCGGAAAGGACTTCGTCAGGTAGAAATCGCTCCAAGTAAAATCTGGGCCGCGCAGCGCGTTGCGGCCTAGATTGCCGAACTGGCAGTTCGCGGGACTGTCGCCGCCAGCGCACGCACCGGTGCTGGGATCTACGGTGGACACCAATGCGTCCGGGTTCAGCCACTGCACCGTGCCGGGTTGGGTGTTCCCTGGAATCGGGGCGTGCCGATAGAGCGGAACTCCGGGAACGATGCTCGCGAATTGCGGGCCACTACCGTTGACGATTCCATGTCCCTTTGCCGAGTACGGCGTGCTGAGGACCGAAAAGGGAATTCCGCTATGCCAAAAAACCGTTCCTGATATTTGCCAGCCGTTGAGCGCGTAGCCGAATGCGCGGTTGCGGACTTTGATCGGCAATTGATAAACATACTGAGCGTTCAGATTGTGACGAATGTCGTAGTCGCAGGGGCCGTAGTCGCGCGCCAAATCTCCTGGAAGGGGAGAGAGAAGTGCTCCGGCGGAAAATTGGAGAAAGCCGCCGTTGGAGACACTGTCCATGCAGCGACTCAACGTGTAATTGAGTTGGCCCATCAGGCCGTGGCCCAGGCGCTTCTTAGCGGTAGTTTGAAGTCCGTTGTATCGGCTGGTGGCTCCGGTGGAAAATTGGGTCACAGCGCCGAAGCGGGGATCGGTGGGTTGCGCGTAGGGGAAAGGCGCGAAGCAACCGTCGCAGACGGTCTGATAGCCGTTCACTTGGGTGAGAAATGGCTGATTCGCGGTGCGCGTGCCAACGTATTGCGCCTGCACGCTTGCGGTCGATCCAAACTGGTGTTCTGCACCGGCGCTCCACTCCCAGAAATATGGCGCATGGAGTTCTCCGGTAGGGACCGCGGTGATGGCGACGGGCGGCAAGCAAGCTTCGAGATTCGTGCGTATAGCCGCAGCTGCGCAGGAAAGTTCGCCCGGCAGAAATCCGGAAGCGAACGATTGATTGGCGGCGGTGGTTGCGTCCACCGCGCTGTTGGGTACTCCTGGGGCAATCGTCGTGCCCCCGGCGGTGCCTAAGAGCCCACCCTGAAACGTCTTGACGTAGGGCGGGTTCGCGCCCGCGACGTCAGCGATGCCGCCGGGCAGAACGTCGCTGAAAATCCCGAAACCCGCGCGCAGCAGCATGTTCGTTTTCAATTGCCACGCGATTGCGGTTCGCGGTTGCAGGATGGCCAGCGGGGTTGACGAAAATAGATTGCGCTGGCCAGTTTGAATCGCGGCGCTGAGCGGTTGATTCAGGTCATGGGAAATGGAGTCGAAAGCGCCGTGCAGGCGGGCAATCTGGTCGTGCGGATTCAGTGGATTGGAATTTAAAGTGTCGCGGAGGCCGAACGTCCAGGTGAGCTTCGGCGTCACTTTCCAAGTATCCTGCGCGTAGAGATCGAGGTTGAGAAAGTTGAAAGGCTCGTTCGCTGCTGTGGCAAAAGTTTTCGTTGCCGTTGACGCCACGCCATAAATATATTCCGGCAAGGTGGTGTAGGTTACCGTGGGGACAGCGCCTTCTCCGAAGTCATAGTCGTTCAGGCGAAAGATCCGGGTGTTGGTTCCGAAGCGCAATTCGTGCGACCCGACGCTCCAGGCGAGATTGTCGTTAATGAAGTACCGGATGGCGGTTCTGCCTTGAATCCAAGTGTTATCGAGCCCGCCGATCGTTGTGAAGGGGGCGTTAGCGCCGCTGCCTTGCAGGACGATTGGGAACGCGGCGAGTGTTTTTGGGAAATCGGCGGGTCCGAACAGACTTTGATACCAGGAAAACGCCGGGTTGAAATAGTTCACTAAGCGCTGCGAAAAAACGTGAGTGTATCCCGCGGCGAAGGAATAGAGCGGCTGCGGAGATCGCGCGTCGAACAGCGGATTGATCGGATCGGTGTAAGCGGCTTGGACTCCCGTATCGGCCTGAAAGCGGAACCAGGTGGTATTTTGCGGATCGACGTTGTAATCGATGCGCGCGGTCTGGACTTGCTCATGATCGTCGCTGGAATGCGAGATGCTCTGGCGATTGGCGCAGCCGGTTCCGTCGTTTGGCGTCGCGGGCGGTCGATCGCCCGGATCGAATGGGCATCCCAGTACGGCTAGTGGTGTTCCATTCGTATCGCCATAAAGCGAAAACATGGTCTTATAAAACGGAACTAATTGTGGTGCGGGCGAATAGACGCTGCCGGTAACCGAGTCCATGCCGCCGAGTGGAAGTTGCTGAAGGACGTAATTCTGAAATGCAGGAGTGGGAACGGTGGTGGCGGTGACTATGGGAAGTGCGATACGAACCCATTCGCTATCGAAGAAGAAAAACACTCTGTTGTGAGCGATCGGCCCGCCGACGCTGCCACCGAAGTGGTTGACTGTAGAGCGGGGCTTGTGATTTCCGGGTGTGGCGTTGGTGAAATAGTCCGCAGCGTCGAGCCGCGATCCATTCCATAGTTCGTACGCGTTGCCGTGAAACCGGTTGGCTCCAGACTTGGTGACGTAATTGACCTGGGAAGCACCGTAGCGGCCCTGGTCGACCTCGTAGGAAAGCGTGTTGACGGTGACCTCCGAAATCGAATTCAGCCCTAGCACCAGGTTGGTCGAGAGCCCGCTATTCAGATTGGTAAGCGGGTCGTTGGTTTCGAGTCCATCCACAATGTAACCGTTGGAAAGCGCGGGCAGGCCGTTGAATTCCACGTTTCCGAACCCGTTCGAGCCGCCCACAAAATCATTGCCGCTGCCCGCGGTGTTCACCAGAGCGCCGGCAGCGAACTGCAGAGGGTAGGTGAGGTCACCGCCCGGGTTGGGAAGATTTTCCAAGGTGTGTGCGTTGAGCGTGGTGGATGTATTCGCGTCGTCCGGATTGAGAATGGCCGCCTCGCTAGTGATTCGAACGGTCTGCTGAGACTCGGCGATCTGCAGAGTGACGATGAGGCTTTGCGTTTGGCCCAGCGCTGCAGGTACCGATTCGTGCTGCTGGGCTTTGAAACCTTCCGCTTCAACCCTTACCGAGTATGCGCCGGGCCTTAACTGAGGAAAATTGAAACGGCCGGAGTCATCGGTCGTAGCGGTCCGCTTCAATCCGGTATCGTTATTCGTGACCGTTATCGAGGCTTGGGGAACTGGCGCGCCGCTGGCGTCGTTTACCTGACCGGCGATTGCGCTGGTAGTTTCGCCTTGAGCGAAGGCGGGATTGGCCCTGGCTCCCAGTAACAATTGCGCGCCCAGAAATATCAGCAGCACGTGGCGCATTGCGTGCACTGCTGCTCGATTCGAGGTAACCCACATATAGTTAACCATAGTTAATTAATTGCATTAACTCAAGTAAATATATATCGTAAGGGCGGGGATGTAAATGAGCCGTTTGCACACGGGTGTACGGACGGACAATCGCTGTTTGAACCTTCGGCGTGCGCGCCCTAAGAGTCGCACGTCTCCGCTAGCTTATCGCTACGACTTTGGTCGGGTAATTACAAATATTGCTATATTGTGCGTGGACACGCCGGGAATTAGAGTCGATGAGGATGGCTAAAAATAAGCGAGGCTTTGCGCTAGGTGAGCGCATCCTATGTGCATACAAGGTGTACGGACGCAGAACGGGTTGGCACGCAACCTGATAATAACCGGGAGGGCCATTTTGAAGTTCAAGGACAAGCGAAGGAAGCATCATCACTTTAAGGTGACTGTGTTTTATCATGACGGAGAAAGGTTCGCTCGTACTTACATCGACGAGATTCGCGCTCACCGCTTCGCTGATCGGCAGAAAACCTCTCCGGTCGTGGCCCGAACACGAGTTTTGCAAGTGGCCTGATGGGAGGGCTCGTGGGCGAGCGGCTTCAGGAAAACTCCCTTAGTCTCTTTGTACCGAACGGAAGAGTGGCGGACCTGGTGAGCGAGGAGAATGCTCGGAGCCGGGCTCGTGCGTACCGCGATTTCGGAAGACGACCTGGGCAGACACGAACGTCATGATTCGATCAGGTCGCCTCGCTCGTTGACCGTTACCTGTTTCACCGGCCGCAAGAAAACCGCCAGATTGTAGCGAGCATGCCGCCGTTCACCGGCTCGAACCAACGCTCCTTTCTCGACCAAGTCGGCTAGGTCCCTGGTAACCGTGGCCGGTGACGCCCCGGTGATTGTGCCGTATTTTCCAGCGGTGAGCCCCCCTTGGGAAACCTTCCGGGCCTTCGCGCAACATTCGCAGGAGCGCCTTGTCTTGCCTCTCGTTGAGTTGACCCTTCAGGCGGTCCATTAGCTTCGCCGTGTCGATGAGGAAGTCAACCAGTGCGATGGTACGGCGTTGGGCCTCGATAGAGACTCCCGCGAACCACGCCAGCCAAGCGGTGATTTCGTTTTCTTTGTTCGCGGCCTCAAGCACCTCATAGTAGGCTTTGCGCCGGGCCAGGATGGCGGCTGCCAACGCCGTCAACGTCGGCTGCCCCAGGTTCTCTGCCAGGGATTTCTCCGAGATCGCTCGCCCGATCCGTCCGTTGCCGTCCTCGAATGGATGGATACACTCGCAGTAAAGATGCGCGATTCCGGCGCGGGTCAGGGCAGGCAGAGGTTCTTCGCCGCGCGGTCCACTTCGGTCGAACCAATCAAAAAACCGCGTCATCTCGGATTCCATTTGTGAGGAAGGAGGCGCCTCGAAATGGGCTCTGGGTTCATGAAGTGGATGTGAAATTACGTGCATGGGCTCAGCGCCGGTTCGATACTGTCCGATATCTTTCAGATCCCGCCTGCCATTCATCACCATACGGTGCCAACGAAATAGCATTTCCGGGGAGAGCGGCTGGTCGAAGGAGCGGTACAAATCGACCATCTTCTCCGCGATCCCCTGCTCGGCCGGTCGCACCCGGCGAACGTCGGTACGGAGTCCCAGCTGCCTGCGGACCGAGGATTGCACGCTTGCTCGATCGAGAATTTCGCCCTCGATTTCCGAAGTTGTAAAAGCTTCGGTGGTCATTGCTTCAACGATTAGTTGATTGCGCTGGTCGTCTCCCAGATGCTTGGCAGTTCCGATAAACACACCTCCACCGACCTGGAACTTCAGCTCGGCTGCCTCCAGACGGCGGCGGTCCCAGGTAAAGGCAGGCCAATCAGGTTGTTGCCAACTCCAGATCATGAGCGATAGGGTACGTTCCGTTCGCTCCGGGCAGCTCGATTTCGAGCTGGTGACAACGGGAATCTGGTATCGGTACAGCATTTCGCGTCGGGACGCTGGTCATCCAGACGAACACAATCATGCATCCGTGAGACTCTGAGGTGGATTTTCTGTAGGCGAAGGAGGCTTTGTGGAATGGACTCGCGTGGCATTGACGGTGTTAGCCGCAGGAAGCGTGGCATCGCTGACCGACTGGCTATTCATGGGCGACTGGGTTTACAAACGATATGACAAGAATCCTGAAATCTGGCGGCACCCGCACGGGCAGGGCGAATTGAAAGCTATCGCGTATGCTGCTCCGCTGCCTTTCGCTACTTGCGCCATCTTCACGGTATTGTGCGCCAGCTTAAATCTTCACTCCTACGGTGCGACTGTAAAATTAGGGCTCGCGATTTGGCTGATTGGGCCATTGCCGTTGCTCATCGTGAATGCACTGTTTATCAGACTGCCGGCTGCAATCACCACTTCTTATTCACTTGGATGGCTGGTGAAACTCGTGGTAGCCGCCACGGCCGTGGCGCTGCTTTTGCGCTAGGTTGAAGTGCGGACGATGCAAGATGTGAAGCCGAACGAGGCGGTGAGCCCCCGTGCCAGCGCTTTGAGCCCATCGCCGTGGTACGCCGGAACATCTCCCAACAAACCCAGCAAAGATTGCAACGGCCAACCAACGCTGGTCTACTGATCCGATAGTTGGAAATCCACTATGGAATTGTGCGTGGGATGCACGGTCGCCTCCTTCCGCCATGTCCGTGGCTGGCTGTAGATGGGCCGTTTCACGATTACCTGGGCGCCCACATCGAGGACCGATTCGTCGGACGCAATTTTCCAGCCTTCGTGCCACGCTTCCACGATGTAATTTCCGGGAAGGATGTTGGTTAGGGTGTAGCTTCCTTGGGTGTTGGTGACGGCGTAGTACGGGTGCGGCACCACCAACGCCTCCGCGTTCATCCACACATGACCTGCGTTGCACTTCAGATCGATTCGCCCGGGAGTGTGCATAGTCCGGCTGATGAATTGATCTTGAAAGGGAAACGGCAGGTTGTAGCTCGCTGCACCGATCATGTGTACGGTGTGGAGGATCGGATCGCTACTCTTGATCTGCATTTCTCCGCCCACCGGCACTAGTAAAATGTGGGGGATGTACGCGCAGGTGCGCTGATCGAGTGTTCGCTCACTCGGCGGCAAATCCCAGTCTTTGCCGCGCGTCACGTTGGTTAGGTAGACTACGGTATTCGCGATGCCGCCTTCGGGGCCAATTATCAGCCGCTGCAAATCTCGCGTGCTTTCCCCCGCTGGATCGCAAATCTTAACGTCTTTAGTGATGGGCAGGTGTGGAATTTTCGGAACCGGCCCGCTCCACTTTACCGTCCCCGAAATCGAACCGCCTGCTTGGACATCTACAACTTGATACGGCGACTCGGTCGAGGACTGCCCCCCGCCGAGTGGCACGTCGATCCCCGCTAGCAGCAACGCGCACATCGCTGCACCGGCTATCCGTCGGTGGCGGGGGTTGGCTTTGAACACCGGCAAGGTAGGAGTTGACACCCACCTACTCCTCCGCGAGCGCCGACCGGGCGCCGCTTGAGCCTTAGAATTGTTGCTCGCCGCCCGATCCAGCACGCCGCGGCGACTTTGCGACATCACGGCAAAAAAGCCCACCAAATGCGAAGAGGCGGGCAGGTCCCTGCCGGCGAAGTGATTGAGCCGCCCCCGCGTTTTATTACTTCGCCGAGCCCTGAAAGGATTCGGGCGGATCCAGCGAACATTGCCGCCAGAACGCTGTTTCCGAGACGGTTCCCTCCGCGAGTCCCTTCACACTGGACATCGCCGAAGCGATTTGTCCACCGTCGGCTGAATCAAAGACGATCACAATTCCTTCCGTCGATTGATGCGCAGCATTCAAATTCTCGTATCCGTGGAGAAAGACGGACTTGGCGAATGCAAGCTTCTCTTTCGGGGACGACGGGGAAGATGGGGTAACGGGTTCGACCCAATCGATGCGGACAGTCTTTCCTTTCAGTGGTTCCCAAGCACCGTTGAAAGCACTGGTTTCTTCTTTGCTGACTCTGAAGATTGCCGCACGTCCGGGTGGATCCGCAGCGGCGCTGCCGGCGGGCGGAGCGTAGCCAGCAGGCATTTCCAGTTGCGAGCGGCGGATCCAACCGCGGGCCGGGCCGGAGATCTGCACGTGCGCCCAGCTCCCCTCAACTCCGAGAAGTTGAAACTCGTCATGGGTAATCGCGGTGAGAAGAACTTGCGAGTCCGCCAAGGGCTTTGCAAACACCGGGGCCTTGGGACTTTTGACGGCGACCAGATCGGCAGGGCGCAATTGATTGCGCTGGATTTCTTCCATGTTTTTGACCAGGGCGGTGAGTTCCGCCGCCTGCTTTTCGTCCGCTTCGCGCCGGGCTTTTGCCGATTCGAGACTTTCGCCGGCGGGCAGAGACATGGTGGGCGTGGGACTGAGCCGAAGCGCTCGTGGAGCAGGTCGCGTCAAAGAAGAATCGAGCGACGATGATTCGCTCGATTCTATGGCCGCTGGCTTGGATCGATCGGGAGGCCGCGAACCATCCGGATCTGCGGATGGGATGGATGGCGCAGCCGGGGCGCGGGCCGCTGGCGCAGGATCAGAACCCCTCGGGGCGGTCGCGGAGGGCGACCCGCCGGTGGGAATCAGAGCCTCCTCGATCCGGTCTAGAAAGTCATTCTCCAGGCGTCCGTTGGATGCCAGGACACGATAGCCCGAGCGCGCGGGCACAGCATCGGTGTACCAGGCAGTGATTTTTGCAGTGGCCTGGACCATCGTCCCGCCTCCGACGGCGGGGACAACCTGAAACGTGCACTCGAAGTACCCGCGGTCGAAATGTTCGAGCGGTTGATCATCCTGCTGGACAAAGCCCTCCAGTGTGGGCAGACGTCCACTCGCCTCCGGGCGAAGAGTCTGCAAGAATGTCTGTACTTCTGCGACGGATCTGTGAATGGTGCGCTGATCAGCCAGAGCCTGTGCGTCGGCGTACCCGGCCAGGAGCAGCGACCAGATCATCACCGAGATGAAGGCTGAAAATATCGCTCGAGCCACAAACCCAGAAGCTTTCTTCATGGTAGTGGCTCCACTTGCTCACGACGAAGCCAACCGCGATGTCCGTCGGATGTCTCGATGCCGTACCAATAGGTAGTGATGATTTCGACGAGAACATCAGAGTTCGCCGGAAGCGTCGCGAGTTTGGCGGCGCCCTGGAAGGGCGCGGCCTTGAGCTCGGTATCGGCATGGATCACCCGCACCTCAAGATCGTGCTGCAGCTCGTTGGCGCGCTGCTGCAGGCCTTGCACAGAGGATTCGGCGCGGTCCAGACGCGCCGCTTCCTCGCTATGTTGCGTGGTGATCGCGATCGCTTGCGCATCCAGCTGTCTCTTTTGAACGCTTTCGGCCAATTGCTGCTCGTCCCTCTGGATTCCCACCAGATGAGTTTGGATCTCGGCATATTCACTGGTTTCAACGGTGGTGTCGGATTGGTGCACTCGGTTGCTTCCGTCTTCCACAAAGGCGGCATCGATCCGCAGGTGGGTGCGCATGGGAGCAACGTTTTGCACCACGTATCGCACGGTGATGGTGCCAATGTCCGCGCTGTTCTTGAAGTGACGGGGGGCAAGGGCGCCTTCGTAGATTTTGTAGAAGGCGTGGCCGTCGTCAGTCCAGGATCCATAGTGTGAGGAAGACGTGGCGGCAACGGCGCCTGACAGGGTCTTCTCTCGCTCGTAGACATAGGTGCCGTGGATGGTCTGGTCTTCCACCACGCTCCGCACCGCCTTTAGAACGTCGGATTCCGAAGCGGTGAGGTCGATCGTAAAGCTCTCGATCGGTGGTTTCTTGTCCGGTAGGGCAGCGGAGGTGGTGGGAGCGAGCACGATAAACCAGAAAAAGAGAGGGAGGATCCCGGGGCACAGAGGAAAATCTGAGAAACGCGACAGCGCTCGCCGCCGCGAGACTTCGCTCCGACCAGCCTGCCAATTAATGAGCTGGATAGCGCTCCGGTTCATTTCCTGGGGCATGGGGTGCCAATCCTCGAGCCCACCATCCGTCCGCAGGCATCGCCCATGTCCTACCCCTACTGAGTTAAGGTGTCAATCCAAAAATTTAACATTGAGGGGGCTAAAGACATGATCATGGATAGAAAGTACCCCAAACCGAGGCCGTTCCTGTGGAAATAAATTAGCAAAAGTAAAGATATGTTAAGTTTTGTTCTTGCATTCCTAGTTTTCCAGGAGTACGTTCGATCCGCTTTTTGCATCGGACAAAGTTGCTTTTCGCCAAAAACGGGGGGGTTCAAGCCCTCAACATGCTTGCCGGGATCAAATTTGGCCGGAGTCTGGCGATCGTCCCTCTTGGATCGATGCTCCTCTCGCAGTTCAAAACTGGCGCCTCACGGATCCGAATCCCTTCCCCCATGCACGGAATAGGAGGTCCTATGTCTCGCAGGTTTCGGGCAGGTGCGAACGTCCGGAAATTGGTGTTTGTGAATTCGATGCTGGTTGGATGGGTGTTGGTCTTGGCGATCCTTGGTGGTAGTCGCACCCCGGCGCACGCGATGCCGATTCCGAGAGTGAAGGCCATACCGGCCTTCGCGCGAAAGTACGGCCTGCCGTGTTCGGCGTGCCATACCGCGTGGCCTGAGCTGAATAATTTTGGCCAGGTGTTTCGCGACAACGGCTACCAGCTGATGAACGATCGCGACTCGCCGATTTGGCAAAATCCGTCGTACTTTCCGATTTCCTTCCGGATCACCCCGGTCTGGCATCGCGAAAGCACCAGCAATCAGCCGGTGGATTCGATTCCAGGAGGTGGTGCGGGTTCGACCACCGTGTCCGGCACCGTGACCCAAGCGGGATTCGATCTGTCGGGCATGGACCTGTGGTCCGCCGGAACCATTTATAAGAACATTTCCTTCGTGTTGCTTCCCTCGTCGGATCCGACGGCGGTGTGGCACTTTGAGTCCGCCTTTATTCGTTTCGATAACCTCAAGGGGAATCCGTGGCTCAACCTCAAGTTCGGCAGGTTCGAACTCGACAATTTGATCTCCGAAAAACGATTCCTGTTTCTGTCGAATAACGGTGGCATTTATCAAATCTACCACTACAACGTTCCGGGTAGTTCGAACGACTTCGGCTACGGAGACAACCAAATCGGCGCGGAAATGGCCGGACACTCGAAGAACAGTTACACCCGCTATTCCGTGGCGGTGGTCAGTAGCAACGAAGGCGGGGTTAACTTTACAACCGACGTCGTGCCCGGTGCCGCGCCAAGCAACCGGACCTATGACGTGAATCTGGCTTTCAGTCAGGCGTTCAACGGCGGAAGCATGGGCTTGGAGCGGTTCGAGGCATTTAGCTACATTGGCCAGCGACCGAGCTACTACCAGACATCGGCGGGAACCCAACTCGTCGGCTTGGGCAACGGGCCGTTTTACCGCGCGGGGTTCGCCGGCGATTTGTTCCTCAAGAAGCTTGAACTCCTGCCGTTGTTCATGCACGGGCATGACAATGTGTACTTGGGAAACAGCACGCCGTCGAATCAACCGCTACCCAGCGGAGCCCAGGCGCCCTCTTTCAATGGTGGTTTTCTCGAAGCGCATTACTACGTTAACCCCCAGCTGGTTTTCTTGGGGCGGTTCGAGAAAGTGAACGTCGGCACACAAGCGAATTCGGCCAACCCCAGCGATTACGGAAACGTGACCGCTTACGCCGTAGGTTATCGGTGGTATCCCATCATGTTCAGCCGGGCGGGACTGGCGTTTCACAACGAGTACGCCATTTCGAAATCGATAGGAATCGTGCCTTTGAGTGGGGACGGCACTGGTTTGCCTCCACTTCCACTTCCTAATTCACAGAATGTGTGGAGCAGTAGCTTGTTAATCGGATTTGATTTCGCCTTCTAAGGATAAGCCCACAATGACACTGAAAAATATGCTGGTGGCATTCGCGCTGGGCTCGATTGGATTGATGAGCGCCGGCGCCGGTCCTGGCTTTGCGCAGGAGAGTCACATCGGAAACCTCACCGGACACGCCGATAGCGGCAAGCAATTGTATCGCCGGTTTTGCATCGGCTGCCACGGCAAGGATGGCGATTCCAACGGCGAGAACGCGCCGTGGATTGATCCGAAGCCAAGGGATTTCACGGCGGCCACCTTTAAATGCCGTTCGACCCCGACCGGAACATTGCCAACCGATCAGGATCTCTACAACGCGGTGGAGCGTGGTTTTGTGACCACCAACATGCCGTCATGGAGACCGCTGACCCCGCAGCAACGAGCGGACCTGGTTGCATTCATCAAGACGTTCTCGCCTCGATGGAAAACGGACAAGGCCGGCCAGCCGATTGCCATTCCCACGGAAACGGCGATCACCCTCGAAAGCATTCAGCATGGCAGAGAACTGTTCCAGAAGATGGAATGTTGGAAATGCCATGGCGCCGCAGGGCATGGTGATGGTCCATCGGCAGCGACGCTGACCGACAGTAAAGACAATCCGATCCGGCCGTACAATTTCGCCGCGGGCTCGCGCTTCAAGTGTGGCGAGACCAATCAGGACCTCTATCGAATTTTCATGACCGGTCTCGACGGAACGCCGATGCCATCGTTTGCCGACGTGATTCAGCCCAACGACGCCTGGGACCTGGTGCACTTCCTCAGAACGTTGCAGCCAATGGATACCAAAGAAAACGAGATATGGAAGCCCTATATCGCGGCTCATGGTGGGGACTTGAAGCCCATCGGACCCGATTCGGCCGGAGGAGGGAAGTAATCACATGAATTCGGGAGGAATACATTCAATGCGACGAAAACTTTTCATGCTACTGGCAGTCGCGGCGCTGCTAAGCACCAACGGTGGAGTGAGTCGGGCTACCCCTCCGGCGGGATCCGGCGTCCATTACCGGCAAGGTGACTTACACCGGCACGCCTCCGAAGATGAAGCCGATCGATATGTCCAAGGAGCCGTCCTGCGCGAAGCAGCACGCGACTCCGGTGTCGACGGAAAACGTAGCGACCGGTCCCGGAAACACACTCGAGTTCGTCGTCGTTTACATTTCCGCGGGCGACACCGGCCCTTCGGAGCCTACCGCGGCCGTCCGCTATGACCAGAAGGGCTGCCAGTATCTTCCTCACGTGCTGCCAATGCAGGTTGGGCAGCAGCTGCAGATCTTCAACGACGACCAGACCTCGCACAACATTCATCCACTGGCCAAAGTGAATCAAGAATGGAACAAATCGCAACCTGCCGGATCACCCCCGATCGACACCAAGTATGACAAGCCGGAATTCATCCCGGTGAAGTGCAACATCCACCCCTGGATGCACGGGTACTTCGTGGTCCTAAATACCACGCACTACTCGATTACCGGGCAGGATGGTGCGTTCAGCCTTAAGGGACTGCCAGCTGGAAAATACACCGTTACCGCATGGCAAGAGCAGTACGGAACCCAGACCCAGGACGTAACCATCGGCGCCGGGCGAAACGAAGGCGATTAATTTCACTTTTAAAGCGTTGCCGTACTAAGAACGGCATTCCCTGGACGATAACGGCAATCACCACCCGTCACTCCGGAATGGCGCTGTCGCTCTAGGATTTCAATCGCAAGTCTCTGAGGCCAAGAAACATGGGTAAACTGTTTGCCATCGTGGTCAGCGTGATCGCCCTGGTTTCCGCGGCGTTTTTCGCGATGCATACCTGGTGGCTGCCGGTGGATATTTCCACGACTGGCCCTGCGGTGGATCATCAGTTGACAGAGACGTTGATAGGGACGGGAGTCCTGTTCTTAGCTGGGCAACTCCTGCTGGGAGCTTTCGCATGGAGCTCTGGCGGCCAGAACAGCGACCGAAAGATAAGAGGATTTCCCGGCGGAGCCACGCCGCTGGTGGTTGCCGCGATCCTCGTCGTGGGTGTTGAAATCTTCACCCTCACCTTCGTCGGCTCGAAAGTATGGGGCGCGATTTATCTGGCTCCACCCGACGCCGGGGCGCTACAAATTGATGTTCAAGCCGAGCAGTTCGCATTCTATTTCCGGTATCCGGGCCCGGACGGAAAATTTGGCGCGGTGCATCCCGACAAGATCGATGACGGCAGCGGTAACTATTTTGGGCTAGATCCCGCAAACGACGTGGCGGCGCGCGACGATATCGTGGTCGGATCGCTGGTGGTGCCGGTCAACCAGCCGGTCGCGCTAATGCTTCATTCAAAGGATGTAGGTCACTCGTTTTACGTGCGCGAGTTGCGCGTCCAACAGGATTTCGTGCCTGGCCTGGATATTCCCCTGCACTTCACGGCGACGCAAACGGGAAAGTTCGAGATCGTGTGCACCCAGCTATGCGGCCTGGGCCACTACAATATGAAGGCATACCTCCAGGTTATGGCGCCCGCCGAGTACGCGCGAGTGGCTGAAAACGCAGGAAAGCCAGTAAATGCGAGCGATCGCGCAGAGGCATGCGCCGGGAGTCTTGACCGCCATCCAGAGGCTCAACCATGCATGATGTTCGCGCCCTTCCGGTCACCCACCCACATACGGCTCCCACCGGATTTATCCGGAAGTACGTTTTCAGCCTCGATCACAAAATGATTGGGAAGCAATACTATGGCCTTGCGCTGGCAGCTGTGTTTGTCGGTATGGTGCTTTCCTGGCTCATGCGCATTCATCTGGCCTGGCCCACCTGGCCGATCCCGTTGCTCGGCAAATTTTCCGCTGTGGGCGCGCCAAATGGGGTGATGACGCCGGAATACTACCTTTCGCTACTCACCATGCATGGCACGCTGATGGTTTTCTTTGTGTTGACCAACGCGCCCTTCGCCGCCTTCGGCAACTATTTTCTTCCCATCCAGATTGGCGCCGAAGATATGGCCTTTCCCAGGTTCAACATGATGTCGTTCTGGACCACCTTCGCGGCGTTCGTGGTGATGATGGCATCATTTTTTATCAGTGACGGCCCACCGATTTCCGGTTGGACCGCGTACGCCCCGCTGAGCGCGGTTGGCAAAGACGCCGGCCCCGGACTGGCGATGGGCCAGAACCTATGGGCGATTTCGATCGCCATCTTTTGCATCGCATCGCTTTTGGGCGCGCTCAATTTCATCGCCACTACTCTCGATCTGCGCACCAAGGGTATGTCTCTCGCGCGTATGCCGTACAGCTCGTGGGCCTGGTTTGTGACCTCGGTGATCGCCCTGCTGGCCTTCGCGGTCCTATTGCCGGCTTGCATTCTCCTGATTCTGGACCGGGTTGCGGGCACGAGTTTCTTCATTCCCGCTGGGCTGGTGCTCAGCGACAAATTGCAGCCCCATTCGGGTGGCTCTCCGTTGCTGTGGCAGCATCTGTTCTGGTTTTTCGGCCACCCCGAGGTGTACATCGCGATCCTGCCTTCGATTGGAATCGTCGCTCATATTCTTCCCGTATTCGCGCGCAAGCCGCTGCTAGGGCCGCGCGCGCTCACCGGCAGTATGATCGCCATCGGGTTCCTGAGTTATATGGTCTGGGGCCATCACATGTTCGTGAGTGGCATGAATCCGTTTTCGGCGAACTTATTTTCGATCCCGACCCTGGTAATCACTATTCCCGCCACCATCATGACCCTACTACTGATCGGCACGGTCTACGGCGCGAAGTTGCGATTCACCACGCCTGCGCTTTTTTGCCTCGGATTCATTTCTGTGTTCATCAGCGGAGGGATAAGCGGATTCTATCTGGCCCAACCTTCGCTGGATACTTACCTTCACGCTACCTATTTCGTGGTCGCCCACTTCCATTTCGTAATGGCAGTGGCCTCGATCTTCGGAGTCTTTGCAGGCACTTACTTTTGGTTTCCGAAAATGTTCGGGCGGATGATGAGCGATAGGTTGGGGAAATGGCACTTCTGGCTGACCTTCCTCGGCGTGTATTGCGTGTTCATGCCGATGCACTACCTCGGCTTGGCCGGCAACGTCCGGCGGTACTCGGCCTTCGTGGACGACTATCTGGCGCCGCTGATTCCCGTGCATCGGTTTATCACCATCGCCGCTCTTTTGACCGGTGCTGCCCAATTCATTTTTTTCTGGAATTTGGCCTGGAGCCGTTTCCGCGGACCCATCGCGCCTGATAATCCGTGGGAGGCGACCTCCCTGGAATGGTCCACTACGTCTCCGCCGCCATTCGACAACTTCGGCGGAAACCATCCGGTGGTTTTCCGTGGTCCCAACGAATATGGAATTGAGGAAAACGGAACGGATTACGCGATGCAGACATCGCCCTTGCCGAGGCAATGAGAACTGGCCATGGTAGCGAACTAGGTTTCGCGGAAATCGTCCTGGCATTCGGGAGAAATTGACGTGACAGGCAGCCCAAATTCAGCCGGCCCCGGAAATGGCGGTCCAACCTCGCCCCGGGCGGCATCCGGAGTGGTTTCTCGGCCAGAGCGCTCAGAGACTGGGGTGTGGGTTGGCATCGCCGCCATCTCCATGTCTTTCGCGGCGTTCACCAGTGCGATGATCGTCCGCCAGGGAGCGAGTCCGGATTGGCGGCATTTTCAGCTCCCAGGAATTTTGTACCTGAATACGCTGATCCTGCTGGCCAGCAGCTTCACCCTTCGGACAGCGCGGGGACGGCTGGGTTCCATTCGGGCCGCTTTCGCTGAAGCACCAGGAGCCGCTGCCAGGCTATATTCGGACGGAATTCACTGGCTATACGTAACCGCCGCTCTCGGCGCGCTGTTTATCGTTGGGCAGTTCCTGGCATGGCGCAACCTGGCCGCGCAAGGGCTCTTTCTTGCGACGAATCCCAGTTCCTCGTTCTACTACGTTTTTACCGCTGTTCACGCATTGCATCTTCTCGGCGGGATCGGCGGCTTGGCCTACATCATTCGTAAGTTCGCCCGAACCAACGGCACCGCAGGGGCCACCGGGATGAATGCGCTTTCGATCTACTGGCATTTCATGGATGGACTGTGGGTGTACCTGTTCTTGTTGCTGGCGATCCGGACGTAATTTTTTTCAGGAGGCGCTGTGAGCGAATCGGTAGCACCGCTGGGTGGAGGGCACGGAGTGGCGATGGAGCCCCCGCCGTTTGACATTCCATCCAAGAAATTGACGATGTGGCTCTTTATCGCTTCGGACGCCGTAACATTCGGTGCGGTTTTGTTCGCCTATTCCTATCTGCGCGCCGGCACGCCCGATTGGCCCACTCCTTTTCAGTTTTCTTCGAGCATCATCAACGGCATGGTCATGACCGTGGTTCTGCTTACCAGTAGCCTGACCATGCTGGGCGCAATGCAAGCCGCCAAAGCGGATCGAAAAGCATCGAGCTTGAAGTGGCTGAGTTTAACGGTGCTGCTGGGAATCGTTTTCGCCGTGCTTCATCTGCGGGAATGGTTTCACATGTTCGCCGAAGGCTGGAGCTTTTCAAGGAATCCGGCTGGCGGTCCGGTAATGTTTGGCGCAACATTCTTCAGCATTACCGGTCTTCACTTGATGCACGTTATTTCCGGAATTATTGCGCTGATCGTGATCGGGATTGGCTACCAAACTACCTGGCTAGATGAAGGCCACGTCGAAACCGCCGGCTTGTATTGGCACTTCGTCGACTTGGTTTGGATGTTCGTTTTTCCGCTCGTTTATCTGATGAATGCCGCGCGTTAAAGCGGTATCTCAAAGAAGAATGAAAGGAGTCGAGGTTATGGCGGAAGCGAGCCGCAATCCGGGGATGAAGTCTTACCTGATCGTTTGGAATGGCCTGCTGTACATCGCAGCTGCGGAAGTGTTCCTGACCTACTACGGTTTTTCGACCCACATGCTTCTGGCGATTTTGCTGAGTCTGGCATTTATCGAAGCCGGAGTCGCCTTGCTGTATTTCATGCACCTGAAATACGAGCGGCCTGGGCTGCGTTGGGGATCTGCTCGTCGCCGTGCTTTTCGTACTGCTGATGATGAATCAGATATGGCCAGACGCATATCGCATGGCCAGCATCGCACTTCACTAGCTGGGGAAGGACCGCCAACGGCGCGAAATGAATACGGGGCAGGGGAGTAAGATAATTCAGGAACGAATCGCGATGCTGCCGACCAGGAAACTCGCGCTGCTGCTTCCGATTTTCAGCCTCGCCGCTGCGGCGGTGATGACATTGCCATCGCCGGTCTTCGCCCAAGGCTGCATCCAGTGCTACCAGAGTGCCGCCGCCGCTGGCCCGCGGGCGATCGAGGCGCTACGCGACGGCATCTTCACGCTGATGATTCCGCCCTTCTTCATCTGCGTGGGAGTCACCGTCATGGCCTACCGGCGCCGCAATCTTCAGAACGAAAACGAGTAAGCTTGGCTCGAAAATTGACCTCGTCAAAATCGCACCGGGTGGTCCACCCGTCGTCCCCAGGTGCGGGTTATGACCTCGGATTCGTTCCGGTAGCACCGCTGCTATTTTCCGGCAATCGGCAATCGCATTTCGATTCGCAAACCGCCGTCTGTGCAATTCTCCGCTCTCACCGTCCCGCCATGGAGACGCACCGCGCGCTCCGTAATGGAGAGTCCCAAGCCTGAACCACCAGAGAAACGGTCGCGAGCGTCGCCTACGCGGTAGAATGGCAGGAAAATATCTCCAAGCGATTCTTCCGGCACGCCGCTGCCGTGGTCCCGAACACTAATCAGCGCCATTCCGTTTCCGTTGCTGGACGATTTCTGCAGGGCGATCTGTACTTCGGTGCCCTCCGCGGTGTAACTCACGGCGTTGCGAATCACGTTTTCGATGGCGCTGCGCAGAAGTTGCCGGTTTCCGAGAATCGTGCAGCTCTCGGCCTGGGTCACCCGTACATGACGGTGGCGCCCCTGGGCTTCAAAGTCAGCGTCGGCTGCCACGTCGGCCACGATTCGATCCAGCAATACCGGTTCGCCCTCCAGAGTTTCGCTGCCGCTCTCCAGCCGCGCCAGCCTCAGCAGGCTCCCGATCAGCGTGTTCAGCCGTCCCGCTTCGAGCTCAATGCGGTCCAGCGCATCCGTACATTCGAGATTGGCATGAAGACGCGTGAGCCCTAGCGCCACCGTCAACCGTGCCAACGGCGACCGTAACTCATGCGAAATATCGGCCAGCAGTCGCCGTTGCGAGGAAATCAGCGATTCGATCTGTTCGGCCATGTGATCGAAGTCTCGGCTCAATTCGGCCAGTTCGTCGGCGCGATTGCCGGCGGCAACTCCCACCCGCGCGCTCAGATCTCCCGTCGCTAGCCGGTGGGTAACTGCCCGAAGGTGCACGATCGGTGCGGTGATGTAGCGGGCCAGCCAGAAACAGACCAGCCCGGCGATAAAAAAAACGGCGGCGGCGCGAACGATCTGGACCTGGACCGGAGCGCGCAAGACGTCCGCCACCGATTCGACGCGCGTGCCGATCACTAACACGTAGTGGGTGCCGGTAGAGCCAGTGGTTCGGGTCGCCGAGAACTGTGTGCCGTGAGACTGCTGAATCTTTGTTTCGTTGGTTTGCAGCGCGGACTGGGCGATGACGTCGACCTCAGCCGGCGTCGGCTGGGAGAGAATTTCATGGCCCTCATCGTCGAAAAGATACGCCTGCCAATGGAGGGTGGTCTGCAGCGAGGTAAGGAAGTCTGCCAGCGCGCCCATTCCGTGATCGTCCAGAATGTCGGCGGCGCGCGCCGCCATCAGCGGCATCACCGTCCGATCGAATTCCTCGGCCCGCATAGCCTTGAATTGGGACTGCGTGGTCACCACCGAGGCGATCAGCGTCGCGCTGACCAGCACCATCGCTAGCCAAAACGACAGAAATATCTTCAGAAACAGGCTGCGCACTTTCAGCTCACCAGTGGGCGGCTATTAGGTTGTTTCCGCCATCACGTACACGTACCCAACATTGCGAATCGCGCGGATTCGTTCCGTGCCGTCCGGGCAGGCGCCCAGCTTCTTGCGAAGGTTGCTAATGTGAACGTCCAGACTCCGATCCGACGGTTCCAGATCGCGCCCCAGCGCGCCTTTCATCAATTCGTCTCGGGAAAGCACCTGTCCCGGTGACTTGAAGAACAAGGCAAGGAGCTCGAATTCGGCGGAGGTCAGTTCGATCTCGCGGGTCTTGTGCCGAGCGGTTCGCGCACGGGTGTCCAGTCGAATATCGTCTAGCAGAATAGCGACCGGAGTCAAAAGATCCTTAGCGCCGGCACCGCTGGTGCGGCGCAATACCGCATGGATGCGCGCCGCAAGTTCCCGAGGATTGTACGGTTTAGGCAGATAGTCATCGGCGCCCAGTTCGAGCCCGACAATGCGGTCCACATCTTCGCCATGAGCTGTCAACATGATCACCGGCAGCAGGGATTTAGCCCGAATCTGCCGTAGCACCTCAAAACCACGAATCCCCGGCAGCATCACGTCCAGAATCACCAGCGAGTAAATCCCGGATAGTGCTCGCTCGACGCCCGCGGACCCGTCATGTACCGCATCAATCTGAAATCCCTGGGATTTCAGGTATTGCCCGACCAGTTCGCATAGTTCTACGTCATCGTCTACCACCAGGACTCGCGTCGTAGGCCACCCGGTCGGACTGTCTGGTTTCGCGGATTGCATTCATCTACTTTATACCCTGCCCGCGCCAGAATCGAAACGGTGGAAGTGTGGATCTTCAGCCGCCGAGAACTGCGGAGGATACCAGGGTCGGTCACCACGGATGCTAAGCTCGAACTGGCTGCTCGCAGCTGACCAAGACGAGCGATAACGCCCGAACGAAACTGACCCCTGAGGATTTCTACGTTCAGCCTGGATGCCGCATGAGTTGTAGTGTGCCGCTATCCGTTGCTCCAGACCTCATCGGCGAGACGAACCAAGATTTTCCTCAATGCTATTTACGGTCGCGCTTTCCACAAACCCCGCGGGGTTGGGTCCGCTTGGAACGGTCGATTCCATAAACAAAACAACTTCTCCAGTTGCAGCCAGACACTCGAAGGCGTTCGTTCCGGATGCCGATCACCAATTGCAACCGGTTAACGTTGCGGTCTCTTCCACCTCGTCCTGAGGGGAGGTCATGGAAAGCTCTTCTCGCGCCATTTAAGCGGGTGGGGTGCCGTCCTCGCCGGCTGGGCGATCGAGCAAGAGTCGGGCATAGGTCGAGGGGGCCACGTTTCCCCCGCTAACTACGCAGCACACGGTTTGGGCCTTGAATCGCTCCGGCGCAGTCAGCACTGCGGCCAGGCTCAACGCACCGGTGGGTTCTGCTTTCAGATTGGCGCGCACAAAAAGCAGACCCACCGCCTCGGCGATTTTGTCTTCTGGGACTTCGATAATTCCTTGCAGGCCGGGCTGCAGGATTTTCCAGTTGTGCGCGCCTAGGCTCAAGGTTCGCGCCCCATCGGCGATGGTGTCTGGCTCGAATTCGTTGACTACGATGCGGCCTTCGCGCAGCGATCGCGCCGCATCGTTACCCAGCAACGGCTCCGCGCCGATAACCGGAATGGTGGATCCTGCACGACGGAGCCCGACGATAAGACCGGAGGCGATTCCGCCGCCGCCAATCGGCGAGATAACCGCATCGAAGGAACAGTTGAGTGCGGCAATTTCACGGCCCAGGCTGCTGTTGCCTTCGATCACCAGTGGATCGTCGGCCGACGCCGCGAGGTATGCGCCGGGATTCTCGGCGGCGAGTTCCTGCACTCTTTGTTTCCGGCTCTTGACGCGAGTATCGATCAATTCCACACGGCCGCCGTATTCGCGCACCGCGGCGATCTTGATGGGTGACGACGTGGAAGGCATCACCACGATGCAGGATTTTCCGGTGAGCGCGCAGGCATACGCCAGCGCCTGACCGAAATTCCCGGAGGAAGCGGTGATGAGAAGCGTATGCGGGACGTGGATGGCCACATGGTATGCGGCTCGGAATTTGAAACTGCCGGTCTGCTGGAAGGTTTCACTGGCGAGAACGATTTTCACGCCTAGATGGGCCAAGTGTGCATCGAGTCGGGTGGACTCAATGATCGTCGCTGGGCGGACGATGGCCTGTTCGGGAAGAAAAGCAGCGGTGGAAGAGTTCATGGGATTCGCACCGTAAGGGCTCGTAAGCGCATTTCGCGGCGATTCATTATTTCGCGGATGGCTCAGGGCTATCCGGAATCGCTCGATACTTCTTCAAAATTTCGACGGTTTTTTCGATCGGCAGCGCCTCCACCACGTGCCCCCGGCCGCTGGTGGTCGTTGCACGAAACATGGAATTGTAGATAGCTTCTTCGGTAGCCTCGATCGCCGCGAGGAATAGCGGAGACATTGCTTCGTTCGAAAGCGGCGCTACTCGCGCCGTACCGGCAGCGCCGGAAGCGGCGTTGATCCGCAGCCCGGGCGCGGTGGAAAAGGAAATAACAAAGTCGCCGCTGCCGTTCGATCCGGCCGATCCGGCCCGGGCCATACCCAGCATCGCTCGGGCGCCCAGGCGTTTCAAATTGCGCGCATCCACCGGTGCGTCGGTGGCGACCACCATCATGCATGAGCCGACCGCGCGGTCGAACGGCGGCCGTGAATCCGACGTTTTGATGCCTGGCAACTGCTCGCGAAAATCGTAGCGGCCTAGTTCCTGGCCAACCGGAGCGCCGTTGATGGCGAGCACCCCGCCGAAGTTGGTTTGTACCAGAACCCCAATGGTATATCCGCCCATGCCGGGCGGAAGGCGCCGCGAAGAAGTGCCAATGCCGCCCTTGAATCCAAACGCCACGGTGCCTGTCCCCGCGCCCACCGCGCCTTCTTCTACCGGTCCGCCTTTCGCAGTGTTGATCGCGGCAAACACATCGTCGCGGCCGACGTGGCGGCCGCGCAGGTCGTTCAAGAAACTGTCGTTTGTTTCTCCTACCAAGGGGTTCACGGACTGCACATCTTCGTTGCCCGGGAGCGCGAGCATGTAGTCGATCAATGCGTCGGCCACCTTGGGAACGTTTAGGGTGGCGGTGAGCAGAATGGGTGTTTCGATCTCTCCCAGTTCGTTCACCTGGGTCGAGCCCGCTAGCTTTCCGAAGGCGTTGCCGATAAAGACTGCGCCGGGAACCTTATCCCGGAACATATTGCCGGGATGCGGGAGGATGGCGGTGACGCCCGTGTGGATGTCGGCGCCCTGATTCAGGGTAACCTGGCCCACCAAGACGCCGGACACGTCGGTGATGGCATTGAGAGGACCGATAGGAAGTATGCCGATTTTCAGACCGAGATCACGGGCGCGCGGACGGCTGGTTCGCTGCTGGGCAATGGTGACCGCGACAAACGCCAAACACAGCGCGCATCCCACCGCGCCGGCATGCACTGATTTCATGACAGCTCGCCTCCTGCCGTTTTGCAAACGTAGCGACGCACGTGCTGCGGCGCAGCCGAACGCAACGCTTACACTAGACCGATCGCAGACCATCGCTGAACACGTCGGTGTACTTGATGCCGGATCCGGTATTAAACAGCACCACGGAGTCCGAAGGTTTCAGGAACTTCGACGCAATCAATTTTTCATAAGCGACTAGCGCGGCCGCGCCCTCCGGCGCCGCGAAGATGCCTTCGCCGGAAGCCCATTGGTGAACGGCGACCAAGATCTCTTCGTCGGTTGCCGAGACCGCCGTGCCGGCACTCTTTTTCAGGATGTCCAGGATGATGTAGTCCGCGTAGGCCTTGGGCACGCGCAATCCCGCGGCAACGGTCTGGGCGTTGGGCCATGCCTCGGAAACCGTCTGATGGGCTTCCCAGGCTTTAGGAATCGGCGCGCAACCAGCGGCTTGAACCGAGATCATCTTCGGCCGCTCGGGCCCGATCCAACCGAGGTACTCCATTTCTTCAAACGCCTTCCACATTCCGATCAGGCCCACTCCGCCGCCAGTCGGATAAATGATGGCATCGGGCAATTTCCAGTTCAACTGCTCGGCGACTTCGTAGCCCATGGTCTTTTTTCCTTCCACGCGAAAGGGTTCTTTCAGAGTGGAAACGTCGAACCAACCCTCGGCCTGCTTGCGTTCGTTCACCAGTTTGGCGCAATCGTTGATCAGGCCGTCGACCAGGGTGACGTGTGCGCCGTACTGCTTACACTCGACGAAGTTGGTCACCGGCACGTCTTTGGGCATGAAAATGTAAGATTCGAGGCCCGCCGCTGCGGCGTAGGCGGCCAGAGCGCTGGCGGCATTTCCCGCGGAGGGCACGGCGATCTTCTTAATCCCATACCACTTGCACATGGTCACCGCCGCACACAATCCGCGCGCTTTAAATGACCCGGTAGGGTTCAGGCCTTCGTCCTTGATCCATATGCCCGGATACTGACGGCTGGGAAGCATCGGGGTGAAGCCTTCACCCAAGGTGACCGGGGGCACATCCGGGAGCACTTCCGCGTAGCGCCACATACTCGCAACGCGCCCGGCGAGGCTCTCTTTCTTGAGTTTGCCTACCAGCGGCGCGAGATGGTAGCGAACGTAGAGCGATCCGCCATCTTTGGGACAGAGGGTTTGTGGAGTATCGGCGCTGATGCGTTCACCGCACTTGGTGCATTCAAGGTAGGAAATCCTGGCCACTCATGCCTCCATCCGCTGAAATTAAAAATTGGGTGAAGAATCGCCTGGCGATGCACGAAAGCGGCAGTCACTTGGGTGATCTGCGGTAGTTGTATATCACATATCAGAATGCAGGCACAATGGCGAGCTGCTATCTCACTGAGTACGTTTGCTTTCCGGGCGGGTCCTCGGAAGTACGGACCGGCTCTAAACGATTGCTTCGGGTTCAGCCACCAGATGCCGTCGGCGGTTTCCGTTACCGGACTCAGGCTCGGAAGCCGCGGGGTGCGAACTCAGAAACGCGACGAGCTGCTGCTGCACATATTCGATGTGCTCGCGCATGGCGATTTTGGCTTTTCGGCGGTCATTTTCACGGAGGGCTTCGACGATAGAGCGGTGATTCCGGGGGGCACTGCTGGAGGATAAACTATAAGTTTTACAACGACATAGCCAGATCTGGTGCTGAACATTTTCGAGCGTGATGAAAAGCGGGCGGTTGCCGGTGGCGGTGGCGATGGCACCGTGGAACCACATGTCCTCTTCGATGAACTCCCGCTTCTTGTTGGCGTTAAGCAAGGCGGTGGAACGATCGATGCTCTTGTCCATACCGGCTAGGAACTTGGGGGTGATCTCCGCGGTCTGGACGGCAAAACCTTCCAGGAGTTTGCGTAACTCATAGAGATCGTTCACTTCCTTCACCGAGAAGCGCCGGAGAAAGGCGCCACGGCGAGGCTCGATGGTGATTAAACCCTCAGTCGCGAGGCTATTGAGCGCTTCGCGAATGGGGGAACGGCTGATGCCGAGTTGTTCGGAAAGCAGTGATTCAGTGAGCCGGGAATCCTGGTCGAGACGGCCCTCCAGAATATGCTGCTTGATGCTGTTGTAGGCCAAGCTAGTGAGGTCGGACGGGATCTTGATCTTTTTCATGCGCGGCCGCCTATCCAGGATTTAGAAAGATGATAACACGCATTAAAGTTATGTATCTGTGCCGGTGGTCGGCAATGTGCAATGTGTCAGTCACTGGGGTAACCCGGCCGGCGGGATCGCTGGTTGCCAGCCGCGTCCGCGCAGGGCGCGCCCGGCGGTGACCCCGGTAAGCTTGCCATTTTCGAATTCGATATGTCCATTGACGACGGTCAGATCGATTCCGGAGGATAGCTGCGGCGAACCGGTGTAGCTGCCGTTGTCAGCGATGGTCGCGGGATCAAACATCACCAGGTCGGCAAAGTAGCCCGGCGCCAGGAGTCCTCGGTTAGCCAGATGTTCGCGCTGGGCAGGCAATGAAGTGATTTTGCGGATCGCGGTTTCGAGCGGCAGCAGGTGCTCGTCGCGGACGTACTGGCCCAGAAAACGAGGCATGGAGCCAAAAGCCCTCGGATGAGCGTGGGCTTCATAGCCCGGGCCATCGAGCGAGGATTCGCCCCAGTCCAATCCGATGCTGGTCCACGGCTGCCGCAACCCCAGTTTGAGATCCTCTTCTTCGGCCAGGAAATAGATAGCGCCGGACCGCGCCGAATCGGCGAGGACGAAATCCATCAAGGTATCTTCGGGTGACTTTTTCCAGGCCTTTGCTACCTGTTCGAGCCGCTTGCCTTCAAACTGCTTCAGCTCGGGTGCGTTCACCGAAGCAATCATCACGCCGGACGCGCCGCCTGAATCAAACAGCAGATTCTCCCAATCCTTGTGGTCGGAGCCTAATTCTTTCTTAATGCGCGCGCGTGTCACCGGATCGTGCAAGCGCGCCAGCATCTTCTCGCGGCCTCCATCGGAAGCCCACGGAGGAAGCGCGGAAACCAGAGCGGTGGACCCGGCGGTGTACGGGTACATGTTCGCGGCGATGTCCAGACCTGAATCTCGCGCGGCCTGGATCGTTGCGATGACGTTTTTCATGTTGCCCCAGCGCGCTTTGCCGCTGACTTTTAGATGGAAGATTTCCACCGGCAGATTGGCTTCTCGGCCGATGCGGATGGCTTCGGCGAGCGCTTCCGTTTCCGTCTCGCCTTCGCTGCGCATGTGGGTTGCATAGATGCCGCCGTATTGCGAGGCAACCCGGGCCATGGCGATGAGCTCATCGGTTTTGGCATACGCGTTGGGCGGATAAACGAGCGCGCTCGAAAGTCCCAGCGCTCCCTGCTTCATGGCCTCGGCCACGAACGCTTTCATTTGCTCGAGCTCACTTGCGGTGGGTTCGCGATTGTCGTCGCCAATCACTGCCTGGCGAACCTGCGACGAGCCGACGTAGGTGGCTAGGTTGAGCGGGGTGCCCTGTTTTTCGAGGCGCGAGAAATATCCGTTCAGGGTGGTCCAGTCCACGTTGAATTTGTAGAGGTCCATCATGGGCTGCATTGGCGCGAGGGTTTTTTCGGTTTGCGGAGCGACGGTGCTGCGCTCACCGGTAATTTCGGTGGTGATGCCCTGAGAGAGTTTGCTGAGCGAGCGGTTGTCGAGCAGCAGGGATATTTCGGAGTGGCCGAGCATATCGATGAAGCCGGGAGCGACGACGTGGCCGTGTGCGTCGATTTCGCGCGCGGCGGTGGCGGAGTGCAAATCGCCGATGGCGGCGATGCGATCGGATTGTACGGCGATGTCCGCGGCGTACCAGGGATTGCCGGCACCGTCAATGATGTGGGCGTTGCGTAGGATGAGGTCGTAGGCCACCCCTGGCGCTGAATCGTAAGCCGCGGCAGCAATTTCGCCGAGGGCTTGGCCGGTAATCCGCTGCTGGGCGTCGTCATCGGTTGGCAGATCGACGTTATTGAGGAACACGGCGAAGGCGAGCTTTTCGCCATTACTGCGGAAGACATAACCCGCGAGCCCCTTGCCGCGCAGCCACGGATGGCCGTTCAGGGTGTCTGGGCCGCGGAGCGTGCCGGTTTTTGCGAACACGTGTCCCGCGGCTGCGGACTGGACTTGAACGTCCGAGAGGGTGCCATCTTTTCCCAGGATGGGCAGAGATTTGAAAAAGACTGGATAGTCGGGCCGGGTGGTCCAGTAAGTGAGATAGCGGCAGGTGAAATCAGGACTGAAGTAATCCGCCGGAGCGCCGCCCGCACCATCGGCCTGGGATGCGCCCGACAAATCGAGTTTAGCGTCCTGCTGCAGAAATGCGCGCTCGACCGCGAAGCCGGCGCGAAATGGGTCATTTTGGTCTTTGGCCACCAGCGAGCCGAGGAGGTAAGGACCCAGGTTCGCGTGGAGATTCTGGCTGACCTTCAAGGTTACTTTAATCGCTTCGGAAAAAGGAGGAGAGACGTGCTCGGCGACCTGATTTTCATCGCGGTAATTTTTGGCCAGCGCGGCGAGATCTGAATCCGCCGCCTTGGCGGGATTCTTGATGTTGATTCCTTCGGCGATAATCGCTTCGCGCAAAACGGTCGCGGCGAATTTCACGGGGGACGGAACGGCGAACGCGTAGGTGACGGTTGGCATGCCGACCGGCATGCTCCCGTTCAGCGGGACGGTTACCATGCCGTCGGGAGCGACACTTTGCGTGGGCGCACCCAGTTTCGGCGCGGTGCCAGCGGCGGTTGTGGTGAGGTTGTTGACGAATTTGATGTATCCAGTGGGGGGAGATGATTCCAACACGACGGGATCACCGGCCTTAGCGCCGGGTTTTAGAACCAGATCGATAACGTTGTCATTGACCACCACCGCGGACATGGTGGTACCGGTGCCGGTTTCCGTGGGGCCATCGCCCAGAAATCCTGGATCGATCAGCACGCGGCCCTCGATCGTCTGAATTCCCTTGGCTTTCACCGCCGCGGCTAGCTGTTTGATGACTACCAGCGGATCGCCTGGCACCGCGGGACCTCCGTAGGTGTGATCGTCGTCTACAAAAGAGAGGGTGTCATCGGGCTTCACGCGATTGGAGAGGTTCGGATCGCCGCTGGCAACCAGCACCAGGTCGCCCTTTAAACGTCCGCGGTGATCAATCGGTCCGGTGCGATATATGCGGGTATGAAACCGGTAGTCGGGACCAAGCTTGGCGAGCAGGGCGCCCTCGGTGAAAATCTTGGTGGTGGAACCCGGGACGAACATTTTCTGCGGGTTCAGGGAGTAGATCACCTTACCGGAATCGAGCGAGTAGAACTCGATACCGAAATTGGCGTGGGCGTATTCCGGGCGACTGATGATTTTCTGGATGCGGCTGGCTAGATTCTGAGGTGCAAAGGGAGCCGGCTTGGCTGTCGATTGCGCACCGAGCGGAACTCGCGCGCTCGCGCCGATCAGCAGGACGGTTACCACGCCCCCCAAAAGAACGGTGTTCCATCTCACTCGCACGCTAAGAATCCTCCGGGCCTTTTTGATGGTCCTGTGCAACGACAAAACTCAACGGGCAGTCAGTCCGCTGCGGTGACGCGATGCTTTCGTCCGAGTTCCTCCAGGACCATTCCGATTCGATTCAGCCCGTCCTGCATAAATTCAGGTTTCAGGCCATGCGTGATTCGCAGATGGTGATCGACGCCGAAATAGTCGCCGGGTGCGACCAGCACATTGGCCTTTTGGCGGATGGTATCCGCCACCGCGAACGATGACAGATCGAGGTGATAACGCAAGAACGCGAGTGCGGTGGATTCGGGAGGAACAATCGAAACCAGCGAACTATGGCTCTGGACCCACGCATCGAAGCGAGAATAGCCTGCACGAATGACGCGCCGGGTGCGGGCGATCAACCAGGAACGCATCGGTTCGGCGAGCGCTAGTTCGGCAAAGAACATGTCCGCGGAGCCTGCACTGATGGCCAGATATTCATGGCGGCGCCATGCCGAGGCGACGGTCTGCTGGGGACTCACGATCCAACCGATGCGCAGACCGGAGAGGCCGTAGGATTTTGACAAACTGTTGGTGGCTACCAGGCGATCGTAGCGGCCGTAGAAGCTGGGCGTTTCTAGGTCAGTAAGACGCTCGGTTCCGCGGTAAACCTCGTCGGCCATGATCCATGCGCCATGCCTGGCGGCAATTTTGACGATGCGATCGATTTCCGCTTCGGTGAGGATTTTACCAGTGGGATTGTTGGGGTTGGTGACACCGATCAGCTTGGTACGCGGAGTGACCACCTGTTCGAGTTCGTCGAAATTTAGATTCCAGCCATTGTTGATGTCGAGGTGATACGGCACCACTTTGCATCCCAAGTTCTGGGTGATGCCCCAAACTTGGCGGTAGCCCGGCTCCATGACCACCACTTCGTCGCCGGGATCCAGAAGGGCGGCGAGGACGATCGAATTTGCTTCCGCGGCGCCGACGGTGACCAGAACGTTGTCGCGATCCGCACCATGGTACAGGCCGGCGATTAAGTCCCGCAGCTTCGGAGACCCATTTACGGGCGGGTAGTGCAGGGCCAGTTCCTGAAGGCGCTCGAGGCTGCCCGTGCTGGTAAGCATTTCCTTCACGCTCACCGGGTCCACGCCGCTGTCGGCGAGGTTGTAATCCACAGTTTGCTCGTATTCGGATTGCCACTGCTCGAGATGGAACGGGATAAACGTCATTTGAAAGACCCCCCTGGGGAATTTGTCCGCCTCTGGTGCGCGCGCAGCACTAGATTTGCAATCGCCAGATCTTCAATGCCCAGACCCATCGAGCGGAAGAAGGTCGCGGCGTTTCCCGATGGTCTGAGCCCCTTTCCTGAAATCAATTCGGGCAGATCACTGCGGATCGCCTTGGTCGACCACCCGTGCTGGGCGGCAGCCAAAACCATTTCGCCAGCGATGGCGGGGCTGGTGGCACGATAATCGCAATAGACATCGCAGTCTGGAATTGCCGCGGGCGGAAATTCGTGAGCGTGGGTCGCATGGGTGGTGACCGAGGTGATCAGTTGGCCGGCGTGCAGCCAGCCACGATCGATCACCGGGACCAAGGAAGAAGTGCAGAGCATGACCACGTCGGAATTTTTCACGGCATATTCGGCGGAAGCAGCGACGGTGATGTAATCGCGAAGGTGCGACGGGACGCGCTGAATGAAAGAGTCGTCGGCGTAAAGAGTGCGCGAGAAGATGCGGATTTCACTCCACGGATGGATGGCCCAGGCATAGCGCAGATGAGCCATGCCGACGGGGCCGGCACCAATAAGTGCCAGGCCCCGGGCCGATGGCGGGGCGAGCATTTCGATGGCCAGGGCGGTGGTAGCTGCGGTGCGCTCGGTGGTTAGGGCCTTGGAATCGCACAGGAGTACTGGCTCGCCGGTGAGCAAGGAACACAAAATAGTCCACGCAGTTACTTGGGGGCCGTCCTTCCGTCGTGGCAGCCATGGCGATAGCTTGGCGCCAAAGATTTCCTGTTCACCGAAGATCGCCGGATACCAGATCATATCCACGTGATCGGGGATAAAACCGTTGGCCTGCGGAGGCTGGACGGAAGTCCCGGCATGCAAGCTCTTGAACGCATCACGCAAAGCACCCAGGACGTCGGCTTCTGGGAGCAGAGCATTGAAGTCGGTCTGACGCAGAATAAGCGGAGCGGTGACGGGTGTAGGAGTTGGGTTGACCATTACGTTCCTTTTTCCAAGATGCGAACGAAGTCTCCGGGTATCGCGACAACTTTACGCAGAATAGACCGTTTTGCCGCCGACCACGGTGCGCAGTATCGGAATGTCTTTCAGCCGATCGGGGTCCACGGTGTGCGGATCATCGCCGAGAATCACGAAATCGGCGAGCTTGCCAGAGGCGATAGAACCTTTCTTGTTTTCATCGAATGAGGCGTAGGCCGCATTCCAGGTACAGACTTTCAACCCCTGATCGACGGTGATGCGCTGGTTTGCGCCCCACACGCGCCCGGCGTAATCCTTGCGGGTGACCATACTCTGCAGCCCCATCATCGGTTGGTAGGGGCCGGGAATGTAGTCGGACGCCGCGGCCACCGGAATGCCGTAGTCCAAGAAAGACTTGTGCGCAAACATCCACTGCAGTTTGTCGTCGCCATACTGCGCCCACTTGTCGCCGTGATAGTAGACGTAGGTGTAAAACGGAGTGGGCACCGCGCCCAATTTCTTGATCCGTGCCAGCAAATCGGGATTTACGAGGGTGCAATGCTCGATGCGCGGACGGAACGGCTGGTGGGGACCCTTCGCGGCCACTCGTTCATAAGCCTTGAGCACCATGTCGATGGCGACATCACCATTCGCGTGCACGCCCATCTGCAGATAGTTGGCGTTGGCATCCTCCGCGGCTGCATTCAATTCGTCCTGATTCATGGTGAGGATGCCGTAATCGTTGGGACGCCCTACGTAGGGGGTGCTCATGCGCATGGTGCGTTCCTGAGCGGAGCCATCGGCCAGGTATTTCACGCCGCCGATGCGGAAATTGTCATCACCGAGCTGACCGCGGACCCCGGCACTCTCCAGCCCTTTGCGCATCTCGGTGTAACCGGAGACCAACACGTAGACGCGGAAGAGCATCTCGCCGGCTTGATAGGCGTCCTGATAGGCGGATAGGTAGTTCGGCGAGCAGTCGGCGTCGGTAACGGACGTCAGGCCCGCGCTGGTCATGCGCTTGGAAATCAAGGCAATGCCGGCGCGGTTCTGTTCCGGAGTGGTGTCGGTGGGAATGACCTTGCGGAAAGCATCGTTGGCCTTTTCTTCGACGCAGCCGTCCAGCTGCCCATTGCGATGGAGGAATTTTCCGCCTTCAGGGTCGGCAGTTTGTGCGGTGACACCGGCGAGGGCGAAGGCGCGGGTGTTGTACCAGCTGAGGTGACCGCCGCGATGGATGATCCAGACGGGATTGTCGGGTGCGGCTTCGTCCAGATCTTCGCGAGTGAGAGGACGATGATCGGAAACCTTGGTGTCGTCGTATTTGAACCCATAAATCCACTTGCCCGGCGGAGATTTCAGCGCGCGCTGGTGGATGGCGTCCTGGATTGCGGCGATCGAGCGCAGGTCGCAATCGACGCCGACAAGTTCGGAGATTCCGCCCCACGCGGGATGCGAATGGGCGTCAATGAAGCCGGGGAAAACCGGCTTGCCCCCGACGTCGATAACCTGGGTACGCGGACCCTGGAGATTGCGAACGTCATGGGAGCTGCCAATGGCGGTGAAGCGGCCGTTTTTCACGGCGAAGGCTTCCGCGCGCGGGCTGCCATCCTCCATGGTGAAGACTGCCCCGTTGAACAGGATCAGATCGGGCTCGGCGAGGTCGGCGGCACCTAGCGCCGGGGATGCGCCCATACTACCCAGCATGGCGGTAGCGCCAGCCGTGGCACCCAGCAAGCTTGCGAAGAACCGACGGCGATTTTCCTTAGTCATCTCGTTCTCTCCAGGCCGAAATTAACGAAAGCCGATCGAAACGTTGTGGGCCGCTTTCTTTGCTCAGTTCCTTGCCGCGAGCGCCTCACGAATGTGGACCAATTCCGGTAAATCGGAATCGGCATCGGCCCAGCGCTTTTCGGCAGCTTCAAATTGTTGGCGGGCCATCGCCGCATCGCCGCGGCGCTCGGCGAAAAGGCCCAGGACGTAGTAACCGCCGGCGTAACTCGGATCATGTTCGATCAGTTGCCGGCCAGTAAATTCCGCAAGATCCCAATCGCCGGATTGCTGCGCGGCGCGGGCGATGGATTGAAGCTCGAACAGCGCCTCGCTCCAGGAGTCTGGACCTGGCATGGCGCGAACGCGTTCTTCGATCTGTTTGGCCAGCAGATCAGCGTCGGCGAATTTGCGATCGCGCAAGAGAAGTTCGGCGTGCAGCGCGCCGGCATTGGGCAGCGAGCCGACGATGGCCGCGGGAACTTGCTCCATCTCGCGCTCGGCGGCAGTGAGTTCATCTCGGGCGTCCTGGACGCGACCGAGCGAGAGCAGCGCGCTTCCGGCCGCGGTGTGGCCGGCAAATCGCCCCATCGGCGAAGTGCTCCTGGAGATGAGCGCTTGCGCGGCTCGCAGCGCTTCCTGGTACCGGCCACGATCGCGCAGGAAGTTTGGCCACTCGCGCTGGTTGAATTCCGCGATGTCCGTCTGCGCGGGAAATGCGAAGAACTGTCGATAAGCTTCGTCGGCGGACTTCATCTTCCCGAGAGACTGGTAGCACATGGCCAGCAGACCCAGATTGTGGCCGTGATGCCAGTCCAGATTGGGATCGACGTGCTCGGCGGCGTAATAAGCGTTCTCGAGTTCGTCGGCTTTGCGGAACTCGGCGATGGCTTCCTGGGTGCGCCCCACCCGACGCAGTTCGTGCCCGCGCATATGATGGGCATGAGGTATGGCCGGGGCGAGGCGAACATATGCCTCACTTTGCTCGATGGCCTGCTGGGTGCGGCCTAGGTTCTCAAAGGTATGAGTTAGATAGTGGTGCGCGGCGAAGTTGTCGGGGGAGAGAGCCAGCGCAGTTTCGTAAAACGCGACAGTGTCGATCGCACCGCCTTGCCCGTGACCGGTGGGCGTTCCTTCCTCGGCGAATCCGCGCATGATCCACAGCCAAGGATCGTCGGGATAAGCGGTAAGGGCATCGGCGATTTGTTTCCGGTAAGCGAAATATTTCTGCATGTCGCCGCCGGATTCCAAGTATTCCAGCTGGCGGGCGCGAATCTCCAGACGTTGGCGTTCGCGATCGCTCAGTTTCCCGGCCAGTGCCTGCGCTTTCTGCAATGCAGGGCGAGCCTGTGCTGGATCCTGCAAACCGATGTAAACGTCGCTCAGGCCGAGGTAGGCCATGGCCAGGTTGGGATCCAGACGCAGCGTCTGATGAAACGATCGGCCCGCCTCGATCCATTCGAAGGAATGGATGTAATCGAGCCCTTGATCGTAGAAGGCTTGCGCCTCTTTTGAAAAGGTAGTCACCGTCTCGTGCAGATTACCGATTCCTTGCCGCAACGGCACGGGCCGTTCCAGAAGTTCCTCCGGCACCAGCCCCGGATGCGCGACATGACCTTCGTGTTGCGCCAGCGCTGCCGGCGAGGCCACAAAAATCGAGAGCAGTCCGATCCCCAGCGGGACTCGAGCGAGCCAGGCATACATTGTTGAGCGCGGATTCATCGCTACGCTTTGCCTGCCGGTTCGGTGATCTCAACCGACCGAACATAGTAACCAGCGTCCAACCGGATTTGGGGCACTACCGGATCCTTCACCCGCAGGCGGATGAGATACACGCCTGTCGTTTTCGGCGCCCAGGTATGGGTCCAAAAATTCCACGAGACACTGCCAGTTTGTTGCAAATTCTCCACCGGAACGTATTCTTCCTCGGGGTTGAATCGAATTTCCAAGATCTTTACGGGCTGTGCGCCGCCCCACAGGATGCCCACCACGCGATATTTGATTTCGTTGTCCACTTGCCATTTCTCCACGCGCACCGGCATGGCCGCGTGCTGGATGAAGGCCGGCCGGAAATCCCGTGCGTGAACCGGGGTTCCTGGTTGATGGGTTCTTCCCGCGTATTCCTGCATTTGGGACGTTGCTTCCGCCTTTTCGTCGACCAGCGAGATTTCGTTTACCCACTTGATGCAGGTACATCCATACCACCCAGGCACGACCAGGCGGACCGGAGCGCCGTGATCCCTGGTGAGCGGCTGACCATTCATGTTCGTGGCGAGGAAAGCGCCAGTCGACTTCAGGTCCTCGAACGTAAAGGTCCAACTGGCGCCCGGCATGGAGGTCACCGATTCAGACCGGTAACGGTCAAAACCAGAAACCAGAACCCGCGTAGCCCTCGGCATTGGCTTTGCTAATTCCAGCACATCCGCCATCGACACTCCCGACCATTCCGCGACGCCCATCAAACCGAACTGGCCATTTCGAAAATTCCCGGCGCATTCCATCAAGTGCGTGCCGGCCGGCTTGACCATGTTCTGGAGATGCTCGGTGCTAATCACCGCCGGCTTCTGCACCAGACCACCGATGCGGATGTTCCACGGCCTGCCGTTCTCGAGCAGTTTTGAGGCGCCGGTACGGATATAAAAATTTGCCGTCGGGATGATTGGTGCTTCCGGCGTGAGCGTGGAAAGGTCGGTGTACAACCTGCAGTCCAGTTCCTCGCCGGTCGGTGTGTCCATTTCGAGCCGAGTCTCACCGACAAATTTGACTACGCCCACTTGGCGCCGGCTCAAAGAACCCGCTTGCCTGGCTGTCGCGGGCTCGCCAGCGGCCCCAGCCAATCGTTCAAAGCCGGTGAGCAGCACGCCGCTGGCGATCACAGAGCCCTTGATCATCTCCCTGCGGGTCAGCGACGCTTTGAAAGCGCGACTCATCTACTCATCATTTGGGTGCGTTGGTTCCCCGTAGGACGCGAAAGCCGGTAAAGGAAATGTTGTCGATGACGGGCGGAGTGGCCGGATCGGCCGGACGATCGGCGCTGCCGCCGATGGTTGTGCCCTGGCCGTCGCTACCCACCGCCCATTCGGAGACGTTGCCCCCAAGATCAAAAACCAGGGCCTCACCGTTTGCGGCATCGCCCGCGCCCGGAAAGCTGCCCACTTCCTTCAGCAGCGAATCGGGGCCCAGTTCGGCGATCACCGGTTCGAGGCGCTTGGCATCTTCGGGATTCACGGAGTATCCGGCCCAGTAATCGAGTGTATTTTCGCCGTTGTGACCAGCGTACAAGTTGGCTACCTCGTCACGATTGGGGAGGCGATAGGTCTGCCCGGTAAGCTTGCTGAGCCACGCACAATACGTTTTGGCCTGGTCCCAAGTGATACCGTTCGCCGGAAAGTTCTCGGTGCCGGCTGAATATTTATAATGGGGATCGAAAGCTGCGAACTGCGCACGGGTGACTTCGAATCTTCCGATTTCGAGCGCCCCCCGCCTCACTACTTCCGGAATCACGACGGATTTACCGGACGCACCCGGCTTCGCGTAGTTACTGCCGTAGACCGAGCCAGACCTGGCTATGGAGCGCCTCTCCAGCGCTTCGGCCAACAGCGAGCCTTTCTTGACCGCTTCGTTCGGCGCGGCTTCGGAGTGGAAAAGATATTTATCAAACCACGCGATCTCTTCGTTGGTCACGCGCAGCTGGTGGGTGAGCTTCATGGGAAAGTGTTCTTCGTTGGGGAAAAGAATGAACCGCACCGGAGCCTTCTGCATGTCATAGAGGGCGCGATAGTGCGACCATCCCTGCTCGGTGGGCACATTGCGGTCGATATTGCCGTGCATGATGAGCGTAGGGGTGCGCACGCGATCCATCTTGAAGAGAGGCGATTTGCGAATGTACAGGTCCAGGTCTTCGTAAGGAGTCTTTCCGAAATAAAAAGTATCGAACGCTTTTCCGTATTCCGAGTTACCCCAGTCGCTAACGTACTCGACGTCGCCGGCGCCGATCGCGGCGGCTTTATAGCGGTCCGGGTCGGCGACGGTGAGTTGAATGGTAAGAATCGCGCCGTTCGACCATCCGAAAGCGCCAATGCGATCTTTATCCACCAAGCCCTTGGCGATCAGGTTGTCGACGCCCTTTTCGATATCCGGAATTTCCAGATCGTAATATTTGCCACAGCAATTCGATTCAGCCCACTTGGCGCCGTGATTGGCGCTGCCGTGGTAGTTGGTTTCCAACACAAAAGCCCCGCGCTGGTTCAACAGGTTTGCCGCGTAGGCCGGGTTGGAATGCCAGTGATCCATGTCCGAATCCATCGGACCGCCGTGGGTATAGGTGATCAGCGGATAGTGCTTGCCGGCTTGATAATCGTGCGGGTAATACAGGATGCCGTCGACGTCGTCATCGTTGGCGCCCTTCCAGTGAATCACTTCGGTTCTGGCGAAGGTTTTTTTGCGAAGTTGCGCGTAGACGTCGACCAATTGCACCGCATCGGTCACCTTCGCGCCATCGAGTTTCGCGCGATAGCGAATTGGCGGGGTGCTGGCATTCGAATATTCGTAAATGACGGAGTGGCCGTCCGCGGCCACCTGGATATCGTAATAGTGAGTGGCATGCTCGCCGGTGATCCATTCGCGCGACCAGGTGAGGCCGTGCCGCGTATACCGGGCGGCCTTAAACCCCGGTCCGTTGGCCAGCAGCATCACGAAACCGTCCGGGGTGACGTCGAATCTCTGGGTGAAGCCCACCCCCATTTCCCAATCGAGATTTACCTGGGTAGTCGCGCCGGTAGTCAGATCGGAAAAGTAGAATCGCCGCGCAAAACCGCTGGGTTCCAACATCAGGTCGGAGTGGGGCACGACCGCATAGACGCCGGAGCTGTCGGCAGCCCAACGCAGGACCCGAGGATGAATGCCTGTCTCGGTGAAGATCGGCCGGCGTACCCCGGTGGCGAGATCGACGATCCAGCAAGCTGGGGCGGTTTTTCGATCCCACTGATAGCTGCCCTCTCGACTCTCAATCACCGCGGCCCATTTGCCGTCGGGGGAAACATCGAAGCTGGTTATCCACTGGTCGTTGGTGGTCACCCGGGTGATCGTTCTGTCCTTAATCGTCAAGCGGAACAAACGAACCGGTGGGTTGTGCTGGTCGTCATCGACGACGTTGGTGTCGTCCTTCTTCGCGCGCGTTTCGTTCTCGAATAGCGATGGAGCTTCCGAAGCGCTGAGGATTAAGGCGTCGTTATTCTGCCATTCGAAATGCTGCACCCGCAGATCCGCGGTCGACGCGGGCCACGGTTCGCCGCCGAACGGATTGATCAGCCAGATATGCGGCTTGCCGGGGCCGGGATCGGAGTCCGGTAGCGCATGGCTGCTGCCGAAAGCAATGTACTTGCCGTCTGGAGACCAGCGCGGTTGGGAGACATCGTTGAATTCGCGAGTGAGCTGGATCGGTGCGCTGGAGGGCAACCCCGAAAGCATCAGGTAGGAGGAACGAGTGTCGCGCTTGGCGTCTGGCGTGATTTTGACCCAAAGAGCCCACGCGCCATCCGGTGAAAAACGGAATTGATCGGCCTGATCCACGAATACAAAATCTTCAGCGGTCCACGGATTTGCGGTGGAAGGCGTGGCCGGGGGCGCCGGCGCGGGAGTTTGCGCCCGCAGCATCGATTTGCCGGCGACCAAGAATAAAACACCCGCCAAGATTTGAATCCAAGTGTCGCGCTTCAGCATCGCTAGTCCTTCCAAGGAAATGCATCTTGGTGCCCCGGGGCGCGAAGCGCAAGAAAAAGTTGCGCCACCGACGGGGGACCATGCCGCGCGAGCGGCACGTGGCTGCAAAATCCGCTTGACAGGGCATCCGGCATTTCGTATACGGTATATCACATTTCACATCCAAGGAAAACGAGAGCGTGTTCCGGCATCTGGAGATGGCTCTTGTGACATTCAGGAAACGCCAAGTGCCAGACGCGACTGGCTTCGCTTCTTTCTCGCGATGGTATTGGTGATCTCAGGGTGAAGTCGTCAGCCTTCCTAGGAGAGATGATATGAACAGCGGTGCCTCAGGACTCCGGATATTCCAATCGCTAGTCTTTTCGCTGCTTGGTCTGATGTTTTTCACGGGCAGCGCCGCGCGCGCACAAAACGTGGGCTCGTTGCGCGGGCAGATAACTGATCCATCGGGCGCAGCCGTCCCGGGCGCGGCGGTGGGCGTTACCGGGGATGCCACCGGGGTTACCCGCAGCGCGACCACCGACAGCGTCGGGTCGTACAGCTTTGCCGACCTCCCGCCGGAAATATACACGCTGCGGGTCTCTCACCCCGGCTTCAAAAGCATGGTGCGCGAAAAAGTCGAGGTGAACGTCTCGACCCCTTCGACGGTGAACATCGTCCTGGCGTTGGGAGCGGCGAGCGAGCAGGTGGTGGTGGAAGCCGCTTCGGCGCCCTTAATCAACACTGCCGATGCCACCATTGGTAATCCATTTGATGACCATCAGGTGGATGACCTTCCATTTCTGGCACGCAACGTGGTGAACCTGCTCTCGCTGCAGCCCGGAGTTGTTTTCACCGGCGCCACGGACACCGATACGTTGGCGCTCGGCTCCACCGCCAAGATGGACAATCGTGAAGGTGTAGTGAACGGCGTTCGCGGCAACGAATCCAACATCACCGTAGACGGAGTCGATTCCAACAATTGGCTAAACCAAGGCGCCTTCAGCAGCGCGTTGCCGTTGACCCTGGACTCGGTGCAGGAAGTTCGGGTGATCACCAGCAACGCTAACGCCACCGATGGCACTGCTTCCGGCGGACAAGTGTCTCTGGTGACCAAGAGCGGTTCCAACGCGTTTCACGGCAACGCTCGCTGGTACTATCGCAGCAGCGGATTTACGGCCAACTCGTTCTTCAACAATGCCGACGACATCGCCCGCCCGCAACTGCAACGTAACATCGGCGGTGGCTCGCTGGGCGGCCCGATCAAGAAGAATCGGCTGTTTTTCTTCCTGGATAACGAAGAGCGTAGGGATCGCAGCTCCGAGGCCCAGGGGCCGCGGAGCGTGCCAACCCAATCTTTAAAGGACGGCGCGCTGATTTATTCGTGCCTGGTTCCGTCGCAGTGCCCGGGCGGCACGGTGCAGGGACTCACCGGGAGCCACACCGTCCCGGCGGGCGCTTTCGGCCTTAGCCCGGTGGATGTGCAGAGCATCGATCCCGCGGGTCTGGGCGTCAACCAGGCAATGGTCGGCTATATGTCCTTGTTCCCGGCGGGAAATGTACCGAGCTATGGACCCGACGGTGGGCTGAGCTTTACTGGCTATCGGTTTAACGCACCGGCTGATCTCTTCAGCAACACTTATATCGGACGAATCGATATGAATCTCACTGCCGACGGTCGCCACACTCTATTCGTTCGTGCGGCCTTGATTGGGGCGAGCGACGATTTGTCTCCGGAGCAATTTCCGGGACAGATTGCCGCCCAGGGCTTGCAAAACAACAGCCGTGGAATATCCGCACAGTACTCGGCCCAATTCAATTCGATGCTGGTGAACACCCTGCGCTACGGCTTCACCCGCACTGGGGTAGCGTTGAGCGGCACGACCGGGCCATCGTTCGGCGTTCGCGACTACGATTCGAACCTGGCCTTTGACCGCCCCAACGATACGCAAATTCCGGTGCACGAATTCAACGATAACCTGACCTGGGTTCGCGGCAAGCACAGCCTGAGTTTTGGGGGAATCGTCCGCTATCTCGAGATCCAACGGCAGGACGCCTCGAACGCCTATCCTGCGTATTCGGCGAACATCGGGACGTGCCTCTCCAATTGCAACGATGCTTATGCCAATGTCACCACGGTGCTGAACGATCCCACTCCGGTTTCTTCCCAATACTTCACCGAGCCGTTCCTCGAACTGACCGGAGCGATTACCTATGCGACGGATACGTTGTATTCCAATCCGCACACCCAAACCTTCCTGCCGCCGGGAAGCATCGAGAGACGCACCACTGCCGAGCATGATTTTGAGACATATGCGCAAGACTCCTGGCACGTCCGTTCTAACTTGACAGTGACTGCCGGCCTTCGATACGAGTACGAAACGCCGCCCTGGGAAGTGAATGGGTACGAAGTGGCTCCGACCATCAACCTGACCAATTGGTTCTTCGACCGAATCAAGAATATGGATGCGGGAATATCGTCCAGTGCATCTCCGTTGATCACCTATGCGCTCGCCGGCCGCGCCAATGGAAAGCCTTCGTGGTATGACCCAGATCGCAACAATTTCGCGCCGCGGCTAGCCGTTGCTTACAGTCCCGACTTCCAGGGCGGGCTGTTGGGCAAGATTTTCGGCGGTCCCGGTCAGTCTTCGATACGCGCCGGTTTCGGAATCTATTACGACCGAATCGGCCAGCCGATCGCGCTGGATAGCGACCACTTCGCTTCGCCGGGCGTGAGCACGGTGGTGGCAAACTCCGGGGGACCGTTTAGCCTGGGGACGGCCCCGCGGTTTTCGGGGACCTGCTCAAATGCTGGGTGCAGCGGATTGCCGAGCATCAGCCAGTTCGTAGCTCTGCCGACGTCCGCGGCGGTTCCGGTGACACCGGCGGTGGACAGCGGCTCGTTTGGATTCTTTGTGGATCCTCACCTGAGGACGCCGTATTCGATGGATTTTACCTTGGGAGTGCAGCGCAATCTCGGGAAAGGGACTTCGATCGAGGTTGGTTACGTGGGTACCATGGGGCGCAGTCTGACCGCCAAGGCTGACTATGCCCAATACCTGAATCTGAAGGATCCGGCCTCCGGTCAGACGCTGTGGCAGGCCGAAACGGCAATTGCTAACATTGTCGGACCCAATTACGCCAGTCCTAACGTGAACCCGACTAGCGTCGCGGCTCTTTCCACCATCGCTCCGATTCCGTTCTTCGAGCATGAGATGCCAAACATGCCGAACTCGGTGGCCGCATTCACCGGCAACCCGGCCCTTGCTTCACTCACACCCACCCAGGCGTACTACGCGTTTCAATTCGCAACCACCCCCGGCGGCCCCAGTTGGGCTTGCGCCAACTACGCGGCGGACACCTACGAGAAATACGGGTTGCCCAGTCCGTGGAGCGCCCAGCTCGACCCGACCGGGAATGGACACGTCATCTACAGCCAGCAGTTCAATTCTCTGGGTGGCTGGACCAACTGGGCGAACTCTAACTACAACAGTTTGCAGGTTTCGGTTCACCACACCGCTGGTCCCGCAACCTTCACCGCCAGTTATGTTTTCGCTAAGTCCATCGACAACGATTCTTCGGCGGAAAACGCTGACGTGGGTGGGAACTACGGAAGTTTGGTCGGGCTGATTCAAAATCCGTTCAGTCTGCGCCAGAACCGCTCGGTGTCCGATTTCAATTTGCGGCACAATTTTAACGGTAACTTTGTTTATCGACTGCCGTTCGGACACGGCGAGACTTTCGGAAACAATTCAGGCCGCGCGCTGAATGCGCTGATTGGCGGATGGGAAATTACCGGATTGGTGCGGTGGCGTTCCGGGTTCCCACTGAGCCCGGGTAACGGCTTTTATTACCCGACCAATTACCAGCGTAACGGACCAGGTACGCTGATTCACCCAGTGTCGACGCACGTAACGCGAAACGGTCCCGGCGGCGTGCCCAACCTGTTCAGCGATCCGGCGGCCGTTCTGGCTGGCGATTTCGAATATACGCTCCCTGGCTTGTCGGGATCACGAAACGCGATTACCGGACCGGCTTACTTCAGCACCGATGCCGGAATCTACAAGACCTTCCTGATGCCCTGGAGTGACCGACAGAGGCTGCAGTTCCGGGCGACCGCATTTAATGTGTTCAACGACGTAAATTTCAGTCCCGGCGCTCCGTTCGCTCCAGGAAATGTGTCCGGATGGAATGGGCTCACGCTCGACCCTACCTCGCCCAGCACCTTCGGTCAGTTCAGCGCGACCGACGGTCCGCGGGGTGGCGCACGCGAAATGGAATTCGCGGTTAGGTTTGAGTTCTAATCGAATCATAGGTTTGGTTTAACGGCTCAGGCAGAGCGACGCTGGCAGGTTAAGCGTCGCTCCGCCTCCCTCGATAGTCGTCGCTGACGCGGAAGCAGGATAAGCTTGGAACGCCGAGTGGCACTGAGTATAGTGCGAGCTGGCTGGGGGGCTCTCGTCGTGCGCGTAAGCGGCATACCACTCGGTCAAACTCCGCAACACCCGCAGCAGCTAAATTCCCGCAACTCTTGGTCGAGCCCGGCGATCGGTGGCCTGCTGCTTCTCTGCCTCCACCTTGCGGCCCTCCCTCTGCGGGCGCAGATTCCTAACCCCGATTCCGTGCTGGGTTTCCACGTGGGGGAGGATCGCAAACTGGCCGATTGGGGGCAGGTAGTCGATTACTTTCAAAAATTGGCGGCCGCAGCGCCGGACCGCGTCAAGTTCGAGGAAATTGGGAAATCGACGCGGGGGAAACCGTTCGTCGAGCTGACCATTTCTTCCGCCGACAACCTGCGTCATCTCGATCGCTACCTGCAAATCCAGCAGCGTTTGGCGGACCCACGCGGGCTCACCGAGGATGAAGCAGCGAAATTGACCGCGGAGGGACGTTCCGTGGTACTCATCACCTGCACGGTACACTCCGACGAAGTGGCATCCACGCAGACGGCCATGGAATACGTCTACAGGCTGCTGACCGAAGACACTCCGGAGCACCGCGAGATTCTGGATAACGTGATTTTCCTGCTGGTGCCATCGGTGAATCCGGATGGCCAGGACATGGTGGCGAAGTGGTATCGCAAGTACGTGGGCACGCCGTTCGAAGGCGCGGAGCCGGTGGAAATCTTTCATCCCTACGTTGGGCACGACGACAATCGCGACTGGTACATGTTCACGCAGGTGGAATCGCAATTGACGGTAGCAAGAGTGCAGAATGTGTGGCACCCGCAGGTGGTCTACGACGTTCACCAAGACGATCCGGACGAGGCGCGCCTGTATGTGCCGCCTTTTCTCGACCCGGTAGACCCCAATATCGATCCACTGCTCATCCAGGAAACCAACCTGATCGGACTTTCGATTGCCGCGGATCTGGCTACCGCCGGCAAGAAGGGTGTAGCGGTGAACGCGATATACGACGAATGGTCTCCCGCGCGCCACTATCAGGTCTACCACGGAGGGGTGCGCATGCTCACCGAGTCGGCCTCCGCGCTGCTGGCCTCTCCGCTCACCATTCCGTTTTCACTGCTCTCCACCCGCGGCCCCGGTTACAACGCACAACAGAAGAGTTGGAACTTCGTTGATCCCTGGATGGGCGGCGAGTGGCACCTCCGGGACATCGTTGACTATCAGCTCATCGCCTACGAGAGTTGCCTGCATTCCGCCGCGCAGCACCGGGAAATGCTTCTGCGGAATTTTTATCAGGTCGGCAAGAACGCCGCGGGCTGGAGCGGTCACCCCTACGCCTACGTTTTCCCGTCAAACCAGAAGGACGTCGCCGCGACCGTAAAGTTGTTGAATACCCTCCGTTTCGGGCTGGTGGAAGTCTATCGAGCGAAAGCCAGCTTTACCGCGGGTGGAATGGAATATCGCGCCGGGAGCTACGTGATACCTCTGGCGCAACCCTACGGTCACTACGCAAAAACGCTGTTGGAGCGCCAACGCTATCCCGATCTGCGTGAATATCCGGGCGGACCGCCGAAACGGCCGTACGACGCCACAGCGCAAACGCTTCCGCTGCTGATGGGCGTCGAGAGCGTGGAGGTTGCGGACCGGTTCCCAGCCCAACTGGAAAAAATCGATTCGATTCCACTGCCCGCGGGGAAAGTGGAACCTTCGCAAACGCGGTATTTGCTTCGTCCCGATTCGAACAACGCGTATCTGGCCATAAATCGCCTGCTGCGAGCGGGCGTGGAGGTCGCGCGGACCAAAACCGCGATTAACGACCGCGGCCGAATGTTTCCGCCCGGAACGTTTGTCTTTCGAGGCGGCGACGTGCATGAGCTGGCCAGCCTCGGCGTGGATTTCTTTGCGACGAACCTGCCGCTGAACGACGCCGTCTCGCTACATCAGCCGCGTGTAGGGCTGTACAAGAGTTACGTGCCTTCCATCGACGAGGGCTGGACGCGCTGGTTGCTCGAGCAGTTCGAATTTCCCTACGCCAGCGTCTATGACAGAGACATTCGCGAAGGGAATTTGAACTCGCGCTTTGACGTTATCGTTCTGCCCGATCAGTCGGTTTCCGCGATCGTCAAAGGAAATCCGCGCCGCCCTGTTGGGCTGGCCGAAGGGAATACCCAGGTGGCCGCATTGATCGGGCTCACCGGAACGCCGCAGTTTTTCGTTCCCGATGAATTCACCGGAGGAATTGGCGATGCCGGCGTGGCCAGCTTGCGAGCGTTTGTCGTTCAAGGCGGGGAGTTGGTCACCCTAAATCGAGCTTCCGATTTCGCTATCGAAAGGCTGGACGTCGGCGCCAAGAACGTACTGCGCAACGCGGCTTCCAAGGATTTCTACGGTCCCGGGTCGATACTTAGCGTCCAGGTAAATTCCAGCCACCCGCTAGGCTATGGCATGAACGATCAGTCCATCGCCTGGTTTGAGAAAGGCCCCGCATTCGCGCCGTCATTTTTGAACTCTGATGCGCCCGCCGGTGTGCCCGTGGCCAGCTACCCTGGCGGGAATCCGCTGATGTCCGGATGGCTGCTCGGCGACGGACTGATTCAGAACCAGGCCGCGCTGATGGACGCGCCGCTCGGGCGCGGTCACGTGGTGCTGTTCGGGTTTCGCCCACAGTATCGTGGGCAATCCTACGCGACCTACAAGATGTTTTTCAACGCGCTTTTCTATGCAGTCATGCACTAGCTAGTGGACCGAATCCGCCAGCGCGCGGGAAATATTTTGCAAGCCCAGTTTCAGCTTGTCCTGCGGCTCCCAGGCATAACCCAGCCGAAAATACCGGTCGCTAATCTCGAACCAGTGCCCAGGTCCCACGTAGGTGGAATATTGCTTCAGAAGCCGGTCGTAGAAAACCTCGGTATCGATCGGCACATCGGCGCGCATGCGAGGCAAGCACACCACTCCGCCTTGCGGCGGAATCCATTCCAGATGCTTCTCGCTTTGCATCCACTCAAATACGATGCGAAAGTGTTCCGCAACACGCCCGCGAATATCGGAAAGTAATGCGTCGCGCTTGCGCATCACGCGCAACGCGATTTCCTCATCGATTACCGAATTGCAGATGAAGATTTGCTCTTTCCCAGCGAGGAATAATTTCCGCAATTCCGGATTCTTGCAAACAATCCAGCCCATGCGGATACCCGGAAGCCCGAAGGCTTTGGAAAGTGAGGAAACCGAAATCGCGCTTGAGCTCAGCGTCGCGGCCAGCGGCGGACAGTCGCCGCGATGCAGATCACGATACGTTTCATCCACCAGCAGATAGCCGTTGCAGCGTTCCACCAGCTCGATCAATTCGTGCAGTTTCGATTCGCTCAACACCGCGCCACTCGGATTGTGCGGATAGGTCACGCTCACCAGGCGCGTCTCGGGGGTGATCTGCGCCGCTAGCTCGGCCATATCCAGCTCGAATCGGTTTTCGAATTTCAGCTCGTTGAAATTCACCGAACACGGCAGCAGCCGAGGGGTCTCCATGTTCGTGGAGTAGTTGGGCCGCACCACCACCATCGAAGTGCCCGTTTCCAACAGCGACGTATTCACGATAAACAGCGCCGCTGCGGCGCCGGGAACCACCAGGATGTCCTCCTGGGTAGCTCCGTAGGACGCCGCAATGGCCTCGCGCAATTCGTCTTTGCCGCGATGCGCGCCGTAACAAAGCACCAGTTTATCCAATTCGCTGGACCAGTCGCCAAAATGCGCATCCCAGATGGAGCTCTCGGAAAGATTGCATTGAATGCTCCCATAACCCAGTTCTTCGGGAGCTTCGACTTCGATGGGCATGCGCCTATATTTCATGATGCTTCGTCATCCCTTCTGCTGAAGGCGAAGGGCACCGAGGCCATCGTCGATTGAAGTCGTGCGCATGCTTGCCTTCACCGTCGACAATATATCACAGCGCGCACGGTCCCCGGCGGAAGACCGGCTCACGCTATTGGCGTGTCTGCCTGGCAGGGGCGTTCGCCAACCAATGGCTCGTGGTTGCTGCCCCGCGCATAAGGGGTAATTTCAGCGCGATGAGTTCTTTGTAGGTAGGTGGCTGAACGAGTCGAAATCTGGCAGCGTTGACACCGCAACGTGATGGTAGGCCAGTTATATTCCCAGCTCGTAAGGCATGCGCTGCCGTTACTTCTTGCGCGTTTCGGGGGTGTAGTGGGATTGCAGGTATTGGATGATTTTCTGCGTGGAATCTTCCGGGATGGATGCGCCGTACACTTTCACCATTTTGTTTACTTCGGCCGCCCAGACTTCGGCCGGTAGGGGCGGTTGCATGGTGATGTAGCGCGGGCTGTGGCAGGTATTGCAGTAGGACGCGATTTCGCTCTGGCCGTCGCCCGGCACTAGATTGGTGGGGTACAACGGGTATGCGCCTATCTCGTAGGACGCTGCGGACGCGGCGGTATGCGGAAGCATTTGGCGAAGAGTTCCGGCTCTTTCTGGGGCGTAGAATCCGGCATCGAACGCTGCGTAGAGGGCGGTGGCAGCGACAATTACGCATAGCATGGCAGGCAAGCGCGAACCGTTTAAGCGACATCACTTCCGCCTCCTTCACGCGGCGCCGCCCACGACGATTTCTTGGCGCTCGATTCGATTCCACAGATAGCCGCCGGGATTCCAGATTAGCTGGTCGGGCTGGGTGTTGCCTTTCTCGTCGGTGGCGCGGACGGCCAGCTCGTATTTCCCGGGACGCCTTGGGGTCCAGGGAAGCTCCCACGTGCGAAAGGAATAGGGGCCGAGATCTTCTCCGAGATGGGCGTCGAGCCAGTTGGAACCTCTTGTCGGCTGAGACCTCTACTTTCTTGACGCGGCCGTAGCCGCTAAACGCGATGCCACGCAATTGCACGGGCAGACCTGCTGGAATTTTTCCAGAGCCGTCGGGGGAGATCAGGAATGAGCGCACCGGCATCTTCGAGATGGGAATTGTTTTGACGTTTCCGGCCTTTACTGTCCTCGGGCGTGGTGGTCCCGCCTGGAGTATCCGGGATGCGGTAGGCGGTCTTCATCCAGAAATTGTCGTCGGGTTTATCGAGGACGCGAATCCAGGAGAGACACTTCACCCAGTAGGTTGCGAAATTTCCGGGCACCACCAGGCGCACCGGGAAGCCGTTGAGCATCGGCAGCGGTTCGCCGTTCATCGAGTAGGCGACGATGCACTCGTCGAGCACCGGATCGTTCAGGTCGAGTGACTTCATGAATCGGTTGGAGCCATAGCCCTCGGGCCCTTTGCCGCGGTCGAGGCCCTCGAATTGCACTTGGAGTGAGCCAGTCTTCAACTTGGCGGCGTCCAGAATTTCGCGGAGCTTCGCTCCGGTCCACATGGCGTTGCCCATCGCGCCGTTACCCCATTGCGAACCGGGCACGCGAGGTTGCAGCCGGCTGCGGCTGTTGCCGGAGCACTGGTTCACCGCGGCGACGGAAACGGGCTTGAAGCGGTCGAGTAGGTCGGGGAGGCTGAGGGTGAGAGGATTGCCGACGTTGCCCTCGACGTGCAGGCGCCATTCTTTCAAGTCCACCGAATTCGGCAGCGTTTCGAGATGCCAGCGCACGTAGAACGCTTCGTTGGGGGTGAACGCGCTCAGGAAATAATGGCGCGGGGTTTCGAGCTGGATGGGCCGGTCGGCCATGAGAATCAGAGGGGCCTTCTGCGGCTCGGTAATGAAGGGGCCTACTGAATTCCAATACGGGTTGGCGCTTGGCCCGGTGAACTCGGGAACGTTGCGCTGAGCGGAAGGTTCCTGAGGCCATGCATCGAGGCTTCCCCAAATCCCTGCCAGCCCAATGGCACTGCTTCCCGCGCCCAGGGTTTTCAAAAATCGGCGGCGAGAAAGTTCGCGTTCGGAATTTGTCACCGCTGCCGCTCCCCGTGGGCAGCATTCAGCATACTCCAAGAACCGCACCCTTAACACGAAGGTGTGAAGAGTCGGTGACGTCAAGCTGCTTGTGTAAATCTGCTGCTCGGCATCGCTTTCCAAAAACTTCTTCAACATTTCCCGCGTTCGTCCCTGGAAGTCGCCCCAAAAGCTTTCTTGCAGGTCTCGCACAAACACTTGGAACCGCACTATGCTATTCTTCACTCGCATCGGGGGCGTAGGCTCCTTTACCGGGAGATTTTGTTGCTCGTCACAACAAAACCTACACCCTCTCTTCTTTTACACACTCAAAATTATTCGGGCCTCAGCGCGACCATTGGGTCGACGCCCATCGCGCGGCGGGCGGGGATGTAGCACGCGGCGAGCGCCACGGCGGAGAATATTGCGGCAACTCCGGCAAACGTTGTGAAATCGTTGGGCGCGATTCCGTAGAGAAGCCCCGCTGCCGCGCGGCCCATTCCCAGGGCGAGTGGCAATCCCAGCAGCAAACCGACCAGTGCAAGCCCCATTCCCTGGCCGACAACCAGGCGAAAGATTTCTCTGCGTCCAGCTCCCAGAGCCATGCGAATGCCGATTTCGTGAGTGCGTTCACCGACCGCGTAGGCGATTACACCGAACAGGCCCATCGCGGCCAGCACCAGTGCAAATCCCGCGAACGCGGCCATTAGGCTGCCGCCAATCTTCTGGGGGATCACGGAGATCGAGCGCCAGTCCTCCATGGTCATGACGTCGAAGACCGGCAGATCGCGGTCCAGGGCGGCGACTTGCGCGCGGACGCTCTCCGTCAGGCTCCGTGGATCGGCGGCCGTGCGCACAACCAGGGCCATGGTGGTCCTGGCTGCTGGCGGAGGGGGAAATACATCTCGGCGGGCGCGGGCACATCCAACTGGTTTCGTGTGTTGCCGACGACGGCCACCACGGTTCGCCATGGCTGGCTGTTCAGCGGACCGCTGAATCGCATGCGTTTTCCGACGGGGTCTTCGCCGGGCCAAAAGCGCGCCGCAAAGGCTTCGTTGACGGTCACCACCGGCTGGCCTTTGGCGGAATCCTGGCTAGTGAACTCGCGACCCCGAACAATGGGTATCTGCATCGTCCGGAAATAGGAGTTGCTGACGCAGCGGAAATCGGCCTCCGGTTCTTCTCCCGGCTTTGGTTCCGGGCTGCCTTCGATCCGAATGGTCGAGGTGGTATTCGCCTTGCCCAGAGGGATTCTGTTTACAGTGGCGGCGTTTTGCACGCCGGGGAGGTTTTGAACGCGATCGAGGAGCTGTTCGTAGAAGTTCGCGGCCTGTTGGTCGGAGGTGTATTTCGCGTCAGGCAGGGCAACAAACATCGTGAGTACCCGGTCGGGATTGAATCCGGGGGGAACGCGTTCGAGGCGGTCTAAGCTTTTCATCATGAGGCCCGCGGTGGCCAGCAGCGCCAGCGAGAGTGCGACTTCCGCGACGATCAGCACATTGCGCAAGCGGCTCGCGCGGCGCCCCATACCGGCGGATGGCGCACCGTCTTTTAGCCTGTCGTGCACGTTCGGCCGGGAGGCTCCCAAGGCAGGCAGCAGCCCGAAGATGAACCCGGAACCGAGTGAGACGACCGAGGTGAATAGCAGCACGGGAGTATTGACGGCGATCTTGCCCCAGCCGGGAATCAGGCGCGCAAACTCGGGGGGATCTGGAAAACTCGGGCTTCCAGGAACAAAAATGCGAACAAAATACCCAAGCCTCCGCCCAGCAGTCCGAGGAGCATGCTTTCCACCAGCGATTGCCGAATCAGCCGCAGGCGGGTAGCTCCTAAGGCCGCGCGAATCGCTATTTCGCGCTGGCGGCTGGCCGCGCGCGCCAGCAATAGGTTGGAAATGTTGGCGCAGGCGATCAGTAGAACCAACCCGACCGCCGTCAGCATGATCATCAGCGGTACCCGTGCCTCGCCGACTTCGCTTTTGACCAGCGGCATCACATTGATATCGCGCCCGGTATTGGTTTGCGGATACTGTTGGGTGAGCCGCGAGGCGATCGCGCTCATGTCCGCCTGAGCCTGTTCGGGACGGGCTCCCGCGGCCAAATGCGCGACGCCGTATAGATAGTGAAACCCGCGGTTGGCTTGCATGTCCGGCGGGAAGGCCAGCGCAGCCCACACTTGGGCCCCGGAGGGGTAGTTGAACTTTGCGCCCATCACGCCGACAACCGTGTATTCGATTCCGTTGAGCAACACGGGCTTGCCTACGATGGAAGGATCGGCGCCGAAGTGGCCGCGCCAGAGCTCATAACTCAGTACCGCGACAAGGTCCTTCCCTGGCGTGCCTTCCTCCGGCAGGAACGTGCGGCCCAGCATCGGCTGCGCTTCGACCGCCGCGAAATAATCGGGAGTCACCAGAAATCCGTGGAGGTGTTCGGGCTGCTCGACCCCGCCTAAGTTGGCGTTCCACCAACTATATGCGGCGATGTGATCGAAGACGTGGTTTTGCTGCTTCCAATCGAGGAAATTTGCCGGAGCAATCTCGTTGCGGCTGACCCCGGCACCGGGCATACGCTCCCACAGCGCGACGAGTCTGGCGGGATCCGGGAATTCCATGGATCGGAACAGCAGGGCATCCACGACGCTGAAAATATAGGTGTTCGCGCCGATGCCTAGGGCCAGCGTGAGGACGGCAACGGCGGTGAAACCGGGATTCTTACGCAGCATCCGCAGGCCGAAACGGACGTCCCCCAGTAACTGCTCGAGCCACACCACGCTCCAGACCTCGCGGGTGTCTTCCTTGACGCGGGTCACGTTGCCGAACTTTCGCATCGCCGCGAAGCGCGCTTCCTCCGGCGGCATGCCACGATCGATGTTGTCTTGGGTCTCGGTCTCGATGTGATCACGAATGTCCGAGTCGAGCTCCTCCAACATGCGCCTGGTGCGCCTCATGGTTCGCCCTCCTGCCCGGCTGGCCGCAGGATGCTGGCGATGGCTCCGGCCAGCTGGTCCCACTTGCGCGTTTTGAGTTCCAATCGTAGCCGGCCTTTGGCCGTCAGCTGGTAAAATTTGGCCCGGCCATTGTTCTCCGAAGTTGGGTCTTCCACCGAATTCGATCCGCGCTGGATGAGTCGGTGCAGCACTGGATACAACGACCGCTGCTCAACCTGCGGAACTTCTTCGGAGTTGAACCCAATCGCCTGGGCGATCGCATGGCCGTGCTTCGGCCCTAACAACAAGGCGCGAAGAATCAGCAGGGCCAGTGTCCCGTGCCGCAGCTCGATCTGCTCCTGCCCTTCCTTAGTAGACATTCTAGGTGACACTATCTTTACTCTGGTAGAATGTCAAGGTGAGCGTTACCGGCTTACCTTTGAACCTCAACTCGACTTGAGTTCGGCGGCGCACCATTTCCGGGTGAGGGGTTCGTCGAACGAGCCATACCAACCGACCATCATCTCGCAATCCTCTTCTCTGTGGCTCGGACCAGGCGAGTGTCTGCACCGAGTCTGCGTTGTCTTCGGACCGACTGCACCCAGGTCCGGTCCAGAACTTAGCTTCCATCTCCGAAGTTGGGAGTGCTTCGGTGCGCAACACTTCTCTGTTGACGGCCAAAAGGAATGTGATAGGCTCCCTTTTTCTCCTGTTGATCGTCTAAAGGAGTGTATGCCGTATTCCAAAAGCGAAGTTCTGCAAGGAACACTGGATGTGCTGGTGTTAAAGACCCTCGATTCCATGGGGCCCATGCACGGTTTCGGGATCGCCTTGCGAATACAACAGGTCTCTGAAGATTTGCTGCAATTGAATCAAGGAACACTCTATCCCGCGTTGCTCCGGCTGGAACAGCGCGGCTGGATCGCGTCCAAGTGGGGTGTTTCGGAGAATAACCGCAGGGCGAAGTATTACACCTTGACCCGCGTTGGACGGAAGCAGCTCGAGGAGGAAGTGGAGAGCTGGGGCCGCATGTCCGCGATGATCAACCGAGTGCTTGGGGTGAGCTAGCCTATGCGCGAATTTTTCCGCACGTTCATCCAGCGCATTGCTGGCCATTTTCGCCGGCGCCGTCTGGAAGAGGACCTGGACGAGGAACTGCGCTCGCACCTGGAGATGGCGATCGAATTGAACGTGCGCAAAGGAATGAGCGCCGAGCACGCCCGCCGCGAGGCGCTGCGCCGCTTCGGCGGGGTTGAGCAAACCAAGGAACTCTACCGCGACCAACGAGGACTACCGGTGATCGAAACGACCTTGCAAGACCTGCAGTTCGGCTTGCGGATGCTCCGGCGCGATCCGGGCTTTTCTATCCTCGCAATCCTTTGTCTAACCTTAGGTATCGGCGCCAACGCTGCTGTGTTCAGTTGGGTCGAAGGCATTTTATTCCGTCCCTACCCTGCGGTAAGCCACCAAGAGCGGCTGCTGGCTCTTACCGGAACGGCGCGGGGTGAAACCGGCGCTACCGGTCTTTCTTGGCCCGATTTCGCCGATTTGCAGAGGAACTCGACGCTCTTTGACACATTTTTTGTAAGCAAAATTGTGGGGACTACGCTCAGCGTCGGAGACCGTGCCGAGCGCACGGTAGGAAGCGTCGTGTCGTCGAACTATTTTGATGCTGTCGGAGTCCATCCGATTCTAGGCCGCGGATTCGAGTCGGGCGAAGACTCCGGTCAAAACGCTCACCCCGTGACGGTGATCAGCTACCAGCTGTGGCAAGGACGATTTGAGGGTGATCCACAGATTATTGGGAAAACGCAGCGACTCAATGGAGTGGCGCACACGATCGTGGGAGTCGCGCCCGAAGGATTTTTGGGGACATTCGTGGGTTGGAGGATGCAGTTCTGGGTTCCAGCGTCGATGGAGGGACTATTTGAGTCCGGCGGGTACAAGTTGGACGATCGTGGTGCGCGGTGGATTGAAGCTTACGTCCGGCTCAAACCTGGCGTGACTCGACAGCAGGCACAGCAGGAGATCTCGTCGGTCGCGAAGCGATTGGAAGGGGACTATCCGGAGACCAATCGCGGACGCAGCGTGGCGCTCTGGCCGTTATGGGAAACACCGTTCAACAATGCGGGTACTCTGCTCCCTACGCTCGAAATCATGCTGGTCGTGGTCGTTTTCGTTCTGGTCATCGCTTGCGCGAACGTCGGCAATCTGCTGCTGGTCAAGAGCTTCGCGCGACGGCGTGAAATGACGGTTCGGCTCGCCATCGGTGCCGGAAGCGGCAGGCTCATGAAGCAGCTTCTCACGGAAGGGCTGATCCTTTCGGCGTTTGGAGCAGCGGGGGGACTCCTGGTTGCCCACTGGTGCCGTCATGCGCTCGCGCTGCTGTTCCCGGCGCGGGCTGGGGTGACCATGCACCTACCGGGGGAAATCGATTGGCGCGTTCTGGCGCTGAGCGCTGGGGTATGCCTGCTGACGACGCTGCTGCTCGGTCTGGTTCCCGCGATGCAGACCGGCAAGATCGATCTAGCCGGCGAGTTGAAGTCCGATTCGACGGGAGTGGTTGGGGGCGGCGGAAGAACTTGGGTCCGCGCGAGCCTGGTTGTGGTCCAGGTATCGCTGAGTTTCGTATTGCTGGTGGGAGTGGGGCTTTTGCTGCAGAGTCTGCAGAAAATTCGAACTACCACCCCCGGTTTTTCGACCCACGGAGTGTTGTTCACGAGCGTCGATTTGGTGTCAGCGGGATATGATGCGCGGCGCGCGAAGAGTTTTCAAGACGAGCTCATCGATCGCGTAAAAGCGCTGCCGGGCGTGGAGTCAGCAGTCTTTGCCCGAATGACGCCGCTCAGCTATGGAAGTTTTTCTTCGACGCCGATTGCCGTGGATGGTTATCAACCGCCGCCGGAGGAGCAGCCCACCGTACAATACAACGAAGTGGGACCGGAGTATTTCGCCACCATGGGGATTCCATTGGTGTCCGGCCGCGAATTCACTCGTGCGGACGACGAGAGGTCTGCTCTGGTGGCCGTGGTGAATGAAACGATGGTCGGGCAGTACTGGCGCGGCAGGAACCCGATCGGCGAGCGCATTCAAGTTAAAGGCCGATGGATGCAGGTGGTGGGTGTGGCAAAGGATTCCAAGTACCAGAGCGTTCGGGAAACGCCGAAACCATTTTTCTATGTGCCGTGGCCCCAGAATTTTTCCGTCGGTACGGGTTTATACATCCGAACCGCGCTGAGCCCGAACAGCATGGCGGTGGCCATTGCCCGCGAAGTGCACGCACTGGACGGGAACCTCGCTCCATACGAAGTGATCACGCTACAGGAGCAGGTGGACCGCTCAACATCGCCGCAGCTGGTGGCCGTAACTCTAGTCGGCGTTTTAGGTGGTTTGGCGCTGTTGCTTGCGACCATCGGGTTATACGGAGTGTTGTCGTACACCGTGTCGCAGAGCATGCGCGAGCTGGCGCTGCGCATGGCGCTCGGTGCGGGCACAAATGATCTGTTGCGGCTGGTGATGTCGCGCGGCTTGACGTTGATGGCAGGCGGTGTCTTGCTTGGTGGCGCGGCGGCACTCGGATTGACGCGATTACTGGGAAATCTGCTGTACCAGGTGAGCCCGCGCGACCCGCTGGCGTTCGGGGCAGCATTCGCTGTGATGACCATTGCAGGATTAACAGCGTGCTTTTTGCCGGCGTTGCGCGTGACGCGGACGGATCCAGCGCGGGCTTTACGCGACTGATTGCACCGTTCGAATGGTTGGCGCCAACGATCGGTTGCGACCGAATGCTCGCGGCGAATCGCTTCAACCTGCCTTTTTGAGCTTCGCGGCCCGCACCTTCGCCCAGCGGGCTCTTTGCGCGTTCGCAATTTTGGCTCGTCCCGCGGCCGACATCTTGCGCTTGGGTGTTTTGGCGGCCACGGCTTTCAACTCTCGAACCCTGGCCCATCGTGCTTTTGTGGCCCTGGAAATGGCCAGTCTGCCAGCAGCCGACATCTTACGGCGCTTCTTGCTGTAAACAAGTTTGGTGCCGGGAGCTGTACTCCCAAAGAATTTCATAGTTGCTTTCAGCGCAGCCAAATGCTTGAACGCGTTCTTCACGTTCTTTTCGAGCTTTGCTTCTTCTCGTCTCAGGGCCCTAATGATGTCCATGAATCCTCCGGCAGTATTGAAACATTCGATGGGGTCGGTTAGCAAGTTCGTTGGCTAGCCGCTCATCCGTGGAAGGGGATTCCTTGAGTCCGTATCCCACGCGAATGCGATGTGGTGTGCATCGGAGCGCCCGAACGCCCAAGGCCGGCAAGAGAGAATCTCTAAGGCTGGTTGGCGGAGGGAACTGCCCACCGCCCGGAGAGAAAAACCATGGTCTTACCACCATATGTCCGAATCCGGAGAGGCTGTGGCGCCGTCGCGCGAGACATTCGCCGCCATTCGGCCCACAAAGAGGGTCCATCCTCCCGAGCGGGTCGAGGAGATAGGCACAGTTGCTGCCGGGCATGGGATCTATCTCGCACCTCTTTACAACGGCGATGGACAGGTTGAAGATGATTTCGTTGAGGCACGGAAGGTTCGAGAAGATGTGTGGCCTCGAGCAGACTGGCGGCTAGGTTCGACTGGTCGAGACCCATCTCTTGGGTTGTTGCAGGATTGGGTCGAGTTCGTCCTGCCACGACAAAAACGATCACATGATCCGTGCCACAAAATCGTCGGAAACTGACTGCCTGGGGATGTAGTCTCGCGCGAGCCTTGCTCTGGGTGCGCGATTCTGGGGTGAAACTCTGCGGCGCGGATGCTCGTATATATCTGCAAGGAGGTCCAATGCCCTATTCGCCCATACTGATGGTTCATATTTGCGCGGGAACCTTAGGGTTGCTGTCGGGAACCGCGGCCATGTCTTTCCGCAAGGGTTCCGCCCGTCATGTGCTGGCGGGAAGGGTGTTTGTCGCATCCATGCTGACCATGGCCGTCATCGCGGTGTACCTTGCAATCGTGAGGCATCAACCGAACAACGTGGGCGGCGGGATTCTAACCTTTTATCTCATCGGAACGGCATGGTTGACCGCCAGGCGCAGAGACGGGGAAACCAGTCGTTTCGATTGGGTTGTGCTTCTGATTCCTTTGGCGCTCGGTAGCCTCACCTGGCTAAATGGTCTAAAAGTCGTGCGCAGCGGAGCGAGTTCACAAGACGGAGTTCCCGTCGGAATGACCTTTTTCATGGGTTCCGTGATGCTGCTGGCGGGCGCGGGGGACGTTCGCATGCTGCTAGGCGGCGGTATTCATGGAGCAAAGCGCATCGCCCGGCATCTCTGGCGCATGTGCTTTGGCCTGTTCATCGCGGCCGGGTCCTTTTTCCTGGGGCCGTCAAACCGTCCCGCTGAGATTGCTTTCGGCAGTGGGGCTCGGGCAACATCTGTCCCCGGTTCTATTTGGCACGACCGTGTATTTAGTTCTTAGCATCCTTCCACTGATTCTGCTGATTTTCTGGCTAGTCCGAGTCCGCTTCGCAAATGCCTACAGGGGGGCGTCGATACGACTTGCAGCCACAAGTCCCGATTAACGCTTACCGGACCAGTGAAGTCTCCCTGGACGGGTGACAGTGCTGGCTAGGTTGCACGCGTCCCCAAACGCAACCACCTTCCAGCGAGGCTCGCTATGGATTTCAAGGGCGCTGTATGACTATCGGTTATCGAAAAGGGTGACCGGCCGGATGAATCCGACCGGCGCCGATCGTAACTCGCTGCGATTTTACCCGACTGAAGTCGCGCTCAATGGTCGTCGTGCGTCAGGCTCGACGATTTTTGCCCTCCGCTGTCTGGATTTGCAGGATTCATCGCCACTACTTGGTAGGCTCGCGTTTTGTGGTCGCCACCTTCGGGCATTGTGAGCATCATTTCATTCTTCTTGATCCTGAACTCACCTTCTTGCCCGACCGGTAGAATTGTGGCGTGTTTCAGGTCTATCGGCCGGATTTCATAATCCATATCGTCGGTCCGCAGCAGATATTGTGGACATAACTTCTCGTTGGAGTTCACGTGAGTAATGCCCGCGGATGCCCACAAAGTGCCCAGTCCCGACAGTCCTCTCTGTTTCGCGCCACACGGCACGGCCTCCATTTTCTCGAGGATGCCTTTTTCGACTTCCTTGTTCTTTTTATTGTCGTGCGCATTCAACGGAACCGCCGAAATGAGAACAAGCAAAAGGATGAGCGAACTTTTGTTATCCATGGTGCCTCCTATCTTTGTGCTTCCGACCGAAGAGGCGCTCTCCACCAGGCGCCTGTTGGCCGGACACAGCAAAACCCCGAGAAACTGAAAGCCGCGAATGGGAAGGCCGTTGTGGCTGGCCTTCCCACACCGCGGTCAGTGATTCGTTACTGTTTTGGCTTTGGGTTTTGCTGCGGCTCCGGATTGGTGGAAGTTCCTGTGGATGAACCGGTCGTGCCCATTCCGCTGCCGCTGCCATTCACGCCAGCACCGCCACTAGTGCCTGCGGAGCCGTTGCTAAAGTGTTGTGCTCCCCTGACGAAACTTTGCGGATTGGCCATCAGTTCGTCCCGCACGTCGGGATGAGCACTCAGATAAGCGTTCAGCTCAGCGTGGTTTTGCACATATTCATGATCTTTAACAACGGATGGATTCCTCGACAAATCCCTCTGGATATCCGAGTGGTCGCCGAGGAATCCTCCGAAATCCGCCATGCGATGCGTCGCGGAGCGATCTCCGCCATTCTCCGAACGGTCAAATCGGTCCTCCTGCCGCATGAACGCGTTCGGGTCCTGCTTCAACTGGTCGCGAACCCCCGGGTTGTCCTGGAGAAAGCTTTGCAGAGCCGGATGGTTCTGCACGAATTCCCGACTATCTAACAATGAAGGATCTTTGCGAGCTTGTTCGGCAATTTCGCGATGTTTATCGAGGAACCGATCGAAATCCGCCAAGTCCCGGCGATTGGCGTCGCGATCTCGCCCGTCCATGTCGTGATCTCGTCGGTCCGCATCGCGATCTCTTGCATTCACATCGCGCTCGTAAAGATCTTCTTGCTTCATGAACGCGTTCGGGTCCTGCTTCAACTGGTCGCGAACCCCCGGGTTGTCCTGGAGAAAGCTTTGCAGAGCCGGATGGTTCTGCACGAATTCCCGGTTATCTAACAATGAGGGATCTTTGCGAACCTGTTCGGCAATTTCCCGATGTTCATCCAGGAACCGGTCAAATTCCGCGAGGTCCCTGCGGTAGGCGCCACGATCTTCTCCCCCTGCGTCGCGGTCACGTGCACTCCGATCGCGATCATAGCGATCCTCCAGTTTCATAAAGTCGTCCGGGTGTTGACTTATTTCTTGTTTGACACCCGGATGTTGCTGGAGATACGCATTGAGTTCGGGGTGGTTCTGCAAATACTCCGGGTCATCTATCAGCGAAGGTGTACGGCGTAACTCACCAGCGATTTCGCGATGTCCTTCCAGGAATTGATCGAACCGTGCTAAGTCCCTGCGCGTGATGTCGTCGCTTTGGACAACTCGGCTGTCTGTTTCCTGACTAGCCGTAGATTGCGCGTGTGCGGGGCCAGGCAGCCACAACAACGTCGTCACACTCAGAAGTAAGGTTGGCGCTGTTTGGAGTCGTAATAGCTTGTTCCCCATTTCACGAACCTCCCGTTGATTAAGTTGTTTGGCGGGGTACGATAAACAGGTGCAACGAGGATGCCAAACGCCCACGCAAAAAATTAAGCTATTGTGATTTCAAAGGTTTGCGAAGGAAACGGCGGGAGAGCTGGAAACTAGACGCGCGAGCAAATTCTATATTCATAAGAAAAATTGCTATACGGGATCATGGCTACAGCAAATGCTGTAAGAATTCTCGGAAGCTGGTACGCGCTCCAGAGTTGCAAGAATATTTGCATTTGACGGAACAAGCGCGGGACCAGGCGCAGTCTCTAGCGGAGAAGGGAATTGCGTTTTGGCTGCCGCAGGTGTGGGACCGGGTCAGAGTCTACATCTGGGATTCCGAAGCAATGGGTTCAAACCAGCGCAAGACGGACTGAGAAAGGAACTCGGCAGGGCTTCTTGGCTATAACACTCAATGCGAAACGATCGCCGGGACCTTCGACCATGTGCTATGGCTTTGTTATTTCGCCCGTCTGGCAACGGGTACAGTATTCAAAAATGTGGACCGCGATTCCGTGAGAATCGTAGTGCTCCGAATCCTCCGCGAGGCGCCGAAGCGCCTCGCGGAGGATCGGAGTATTACAACTCTCGCATGGCCGTTCTTAGTGTTTCCCGACTGCGTGGCCGCGTCCATCGCGCACTTCATTTCCTTTGAAATGGTCCACTTTATCCAAACGCTTTCCCGGCTCGGGTTTGTCGCCTCGATTGGGCACTGGACCTTTATACCCGTGATCGGGATGATAGCGGTTGTTTACATGGCCGTGGAAGTTGGCAGGACCGTGGAACCAGGGGCCTGCGCCAATGAATACTCCGCCCGAGAACCACTCCGGGCCGTAATAGCCATAGGGAGCACAAGCGTAGGGGGCAACATCATAGTAACCGTAGGGACATTCAGGAGCGACCCCAACGCTGACTTCGACCTGAGCCGCCTGGGTCTTGGAAACAGCCACCGTCAGGCAGATTCCAGCAACAGCAGCTAGCGCAAGATACTTGAAGCTATTCATAAGTTCTCCTCATTGCGGTATTGGGGCCATAGGCTACGCTGCTGTTTGACCAACCGTGCAGGCTCCTGATCAAGTGTATATCCGCAGCAGGTATTGCCGGCATCGGGTGAGTCCTGTAATTCTCTGAGATCGTTGCCGTATCACCCAGTTCGCGACGCGTGGAAGCCGCCGCGATAAGCTCGATGTTTTGCCCCATGAACATTTGACCGCCTTTGGCGATCATGCACTTATAAACCGCGAAGAGAATCGGTGAACCGCTGGTCGATCTCTGCCGGCGACAGATCTTCCTTGTGTGTGGCGATAGTCCAGGCCTGCTCGAATGGATCGGCGATGCTTCCGGAGCGGTCTCCGTAGAATTGATCCCTGATGGGCAACAGAATTCTCGCACCCCGGGCCACCGCCCGCTGGATCACCGCGTCCGCATCGGTGACGTAAAGGTGAACGAATGACGACGCGCCGCCCAGTGTCCGGGGGCTCTTCGCAATGCGCCACGGCGCCTCATCGCCGACACGGATAACGGAGTCCCCAATCAGGATCGCGGCGTCCAGGATTCTTCCGGCAAGATTCGTAAGCCTACCCGGCAGCTCCATAGCCGTGAAAACGTCGCGATAAAACGCAATCGCGTCCGCTGCCGTGCCGTCGAAGATCAAGTATGGTGTGGCGCTATGAAAGCCGGCAGGTGTCGAGGATGCTTGTGGCATAAGTTGACCAGCGCAAGCAGGTAGCAAATACCTCCTTGCGCAACTGGAGGAGTTTCAATTTTAGGCGGGCAGAGAGGCGCTGTCAAAGGACTTGCCGCAATCAAGTAGAGGTCAATGTGCCGGCCTACTTGCTCTCGATTTCGATGATGGAAATCGAATAGGGCGCGAAGGTGCGGGAGAAGTTCTGAGCTACTCCGGTGACTATGCTTTCCACCGGAACAATCTTCGTCGGCTCCGAAATGGTGTTGGTTTCCGGTCCGTGTGTTGAACACCGCTCGCACCGGATCGGTGTGCCCGTGCGGATTTTACGAATCACGATGTTCTTGCGATGCGCCGTGGGTGTTCAAGAACAGCTGCCACTCTTCGGAGGCCATCGTATACGTGTGTTCTATGCTCGGAAATGCTCGGGCCAATACCTCTTGTTTGTAACTGCTCGCAGCCTCCTTGATCTTGAGTCCGAGGTCGGCGTAACGCTTTGCGAAGCGGGGACGAATCTGTTCGCTCAGGCCAAGAACATCATGGATGACAAGAACCTGACCCGACGTCTCCGCACCTGCGCCTATTCCGATCGTCGGAATGCCCAGCCTTTCAGTGATGTGCCCGGCCACCTGACTTGGAACACCTTCAATGACGATCGAGAAACAGCCGGCTTCCTCCAGACAAAGGGCATCATTTAGGAGACGCGACGCATCCTTCGCCGTCCGACCTCGAACCTTCCATCCGCCAAATATGTTGATACTTTGAGGTGTGAGGCCGATATGCCCTTGCACGGGAATTCCAGCGCGCACGATCGCGCGAACTGTAGCGGCCATGCTGGACCCGCCCTCCAATTTTACCGCTTGGACGCCACCTTCTTGAACCAATCGGCCTGCGTTCCGCACCGCTTGCGCCTCACTCACTTGGTAGCTCATAAATGGAAGATCACCAATGAGCAGGGCGCGGCTCACTCCGCGCCTAACGGCACGAATATGGTGGAGCATTTCCTCCAACGTTACCGAGAGTGTGTTTACGTGACCCAGCATAACCATCGCCAACGAATCGCCGACTAAGACTGCGTCAATGCCGCACTCGTCGAGCAACCGGGCGGTCATGTAATCATAGGCGGTAAGCACCGTGATGACTTCGCCTTTACGCCGCCGATCAGCGAAGGTCGCTATGGTGATCTTTTCCGGAGCTGACATCTGTTCCTCGATTTGAACGGATAATTCAACTTACCCTTCAACGGCTACGTTGTCGATCAACCGTGTACGCCCCAGCCATGCGGCCGCTAAGAGCCGAGATGCCCGCTCGGGTCGCGGAATTGGCTCAAGCGACTCTGGCCCCACAAGTGTGAAGTATTCCACTGGCTCAAATCCGACGCGCGAGAGATGGTTGACTGCCCTACGTGTGACGCCACCAAGTTCGGCCCCTCCGAGCAGTTCGGAAGAGGCGTTCATCAAGACGCGAAATAGGAGTGGCGCGATTTTACGTTCTTCGTCGCCTAGGTATACATTTCGAGATGAAATGGCGAGTCCGTCAGGCGCACGGATCGTCGGTCCGGCTTCAATCGACACTGGGATGTTCAAGTCTCGCACCATTCGTCGTATGACCTGCAATTGTTGGTAATCTTTCTCTCCGAAGAATGCTACGTCTGGCGTGGTAATCATCAAGAGTTTCACAACCACGGTAGCAACCCCCGCAAAATGACCCGGACGGAACACGCCGCACAGGGCGTCACCGATACCATGCACTGCAACGGACGTCCGGAATTCGGTAGGCTGTTGATATCCGTCCGGGAATAGCTCGAGAGTGCTGGGAGCAAAGAGCAGGTCGCAACCACTCTGTTCTAACAGGCCGACATCGCGCTCCAAGTCCTTTGGATATAGCCCGAGGTCTTCTTTCAATCCAAACTGAATGGGATTGACAAATATTGTCGCCACCGTGCGGTGGCACCGGGTCAGGCTCCGCGCCACGAGCGAAAAATGTCCATCGTGCAGTGCGCCCATTGTCGGGACGACACCGACACTAAGCCCTCCGTATCGCCATGCCGAGATTCGTCGACGTGCATCGGTAATTGTTGTAACTAGGTCCATCGAGGAGACAACATATGCTGAATCCAAATTTTCTGATTAGTCGTTTCCCATTGCGGCTCGGTTTTTGAGAGCTCTCCACATGCGTTTTGCCGTCGAGGGTAGCAAATAATTGTAACACTGCACCGCGCCCCAGAAACAACCCTCGTCGGCCGCCGGAAGCCGTCGATGTGGAAAGCTCAATCTGCGGTCGGACCGGTATCACGAATTCTTCTGCCAGCATTCGAAAAGACCGTGAGGCCTAGAAAACATCTCGTAATTCAAGGTCAGCTTGGCCGACAGGATCGCGGACCTTTGGTCGAGACAACCGAAACAAGTGCTCAGACAATCGAGAGTTCGTGAGAGGCCGGCCATGAGCTGCGCTTCCGAACGACCAGGATCCTTATGACTGGAAGGTGCCGCGACGCAAAGGATGCTCCTTCATGAGATTATTTCTCGTTCTTGCCGAGATCCAGACGGTGTTCAATCGCGCCTGGCGGACACCCACTTCCCTCATGAACGCTTCGAGCTCGAAGGGCTCGTCGCTTGCGCCTACGAATCGGTGAGGGTCTTCTCCAGGCGACCGAAGTCGCGGCCCCGCGACTCGGAAAGAGCTATCCCTCCTTACGATCTTCGCAGGGCACTATTGACTCATTACGATGAGCTGCGGATAATCGAGTGTCGGGTGTTGGAGTTCGCCCTAAACCGCCTCCCGAATGGAGGCAGATGACTCCTACGAGGGTTTTTCCCTGCTAGCGGGTCGTCCGGCCTCGTATTTTCTCCCTCTAGCACTCCAGAATCCTCCCCAATCTTGCGGAAATCGATGGCCCCGGCTGGCGCATCTCGATTCCGTTTAGGGAGGTAGTGATGAACTCCGACGGGCAAGCCCCGGTTGAATCGCTGAACGAATTCCAAGCCAGCCGTCTTCGCGTTACCTGCCAGTACATTGACAACCTCCTCGGAGACATCGTGGAAGTATTGAACGCCTCTGCTTCCCAAGCGGCGTTTCCCCGGTATCTTCCCGACATTGCTCCCTCGCAACGAAGAACCATCGAAGACTACATCACCAGGCTTCGCGCTCAACTCCTCGGTGTGCTCGAGGGACTGGGCATTTCCGTACCAGCGGCGTCCATCCCCGCGTCGCGAGCGATTCAGGTAATGTTCGGGGCAGTAGACATCGCCGTGGAAGAGTTGAAGCCCCACTACATGCTCGGCTATGGGCACCTGCCTGAATCGGTGGCCACCGAGCTCAACGGGATCGTGGGTGAACTCTCCGGATTGATTTTCAGGCTCGAACGATATCTTGCGCAAGGCATCGGTCAAGACCAGCGAGTCCGAGTCGAGCTTCTGGAAGCGGCGGGGAATGACCTGCGACTGCTCAAAAAAATCGAGCAGTTGGTCCGGGAACGAGCGTTGGTTGAGTTTCGCCCGGCGATCGCCGCGATTCTAGATCGCGCGGAGGACCAAGTTCTGGAAGTGGCGGTTTTCGGGCGCGTGAGCGCCGGCAAATCCGCGCTCCTTAATGCGATCCTGGATACCGACGTGCTGCCGGTCGGTGTCACCCCGATCACTGCGGTTCCCGTCCGAATCTCGTGTGCTGCAGCGCCTTCGTTGACGGTTTCGTTTTCCGAGGCTTCCCCGAAGACACTAGAAATCGGCCGGCTCGCCGAATTTGCCACCGAGCAGCGCAATCCCAGAAACTCAAAACATGTCACGCGGATCGCCGTTGGGCTGCCGTCGCCGCGGCTGCAGGGCGGTGTGGCGTTTGTCGATACGCCCGGGTTGGGGGCTCTTGCCACTGGCGGCGCGGCGGAAACCATTGCCTACTTACCGAAGTGCGACCTCGGCGTCGTTTTGATCGACGCAGGATCAACGCTTACCGCCGATGATCTCCAGACCATCGCGGCACTCCAACAAGCCGCCGTTCCGGTGAATGTCCTGCTGAGCAAGGCGGATCTGCTCTCCGCTGGCGATCGGCGGCAACTCATTCAGTACGTAGCCCAGCACATCGCCGCCGAATGCCGGATGGAATTGCCAGTCTACCCGGTGAGCGTTCTCCCCGCGTACCGGGAAATGGCGGACCGATGGTTCGAATGCGAGATCGTCCCTCTATATGGCCGATCGCGGGAATTGAGGGCCGCGTCATTACGCAGGAAAATTGGAATCTTGCGCGACTCGGTCGCCGCGGCGCTAAGAATCAGTTTGGGAAGAGGCGCGCATTTCTCGGCCAGTTCCATCGAGCGAATTCGCGCGGCCGCCGCGCTTCTCCGCCGCACCACCGGTGAAATCGAGGAGATCGGCGCGGTGTGCGAGCGGGACATCGACGCCGTCTCCGCGGACATGCCTGAGGCAATCCAAAGCGCAGCCAGCCGTTTACTCGGATCATGGTCTGGAAATAATGACGGGGGCTCTGCGGCGCCCGGGCAAATGGTGCGTGACGTGGTCGCCTATTTCGTCCAGCAGAAAGTGAAACACCTGCAAGATGATCTGGCGGCGTTTGCTGCCCAACTGCAGAACGCTCTGAATCAAAGCGCTACGGATCTCGGCTTGGCGCAGGTGCCAGCCGAGGATGAATTTCAATCGCTGGTCCGCGGCACTCCGATATTTGATTCACAGCCATTCACGATGATGGTCTCGCACTCCTGGGTCTCCGTTCTTTTGGGGCGCCGCTTTGCCGAGCGGCGATTGGCGAACCGTATCGAACGTCAGCTGGGGCAGCCTTTTCGCGAGTCGCTGGACGCCTATGCAAGACTCCTGAAAGTTTGGTCGCGTTCTGTCGCAGGGCAACTCAAACAGCGCTTCGAATCCTTCGCCGAAAATCATCGCGCGCGGGCCGAGCAGGCGCTTGCCAAGTCCAGTTCAAATGCCGGTGAACTCGAAGCGATCGAGCAGAGCATCGCTGACCTCGACACAGAGGCGGCCCCGGAAACCACAGCCAGGGATCAAGCGCCACGGCCGGCAAGCAACTTCAATGACCGCATAAAGAGTTGTTCATAGGAGAGAGTATAGGCTCACGATTATGACCAAATACTTGATGGTTGGACTTGGCGGATGCACCGGCTCCATCTTGCGCCTCTGGGTGGGCGCAAGCATCAGCAACCGTTTCGGAGTGCATTTTCCTTATGGGACTTTCGTTATCAATTGCACGGCGTCGTTTCTCATTGGATTCATCATTCCACTGTTGTCGGAAAGAGCAGACTGGAGCTCCAATTGGCGATACCTGATCCCTATTGGTTTCATCGGCGGGTACAGCACGTTTTCCACCTTCGAGTACGAGACGTTTCGCGTTTTCCAGGCGGGCGAGTTTCTGATTGCGGGGTTGAACGTGGTTCTCAGCGTCGTGGTGGGTTTCGTCTCGGTGTGGTTGGGCGCGATCACTGCCAGGTGGGTCGTGTGACGCCCCATCTCGTCAGAAAATTGCGGCCCGGTTGCCGGTTGCAAACAAACGGAGCGGGGACCCGCTCCGCAGCCGTAATATATGCCAGCACTTGCCTGAGTGGGGAGTGGGTAACCAGGAGGGAAACATGCTGACCGCCGGACCTGCCAAGAAGGTCACCATCTACGTTGGCCGCGACCACCAATACCGCGGGGAGTCCGTTTACATGGCCATTCTCGAGTTTCTTTTTTATCGTAAGGTTTCGGGAGCGAGCGCCACCCGCGGCACAGCCGGGTTTGGCGCCGATCATCACATGCACACCGATCGAATATTGGTGCTCACCGAAAATCTTCCGGTAAAAGTGGAGTTCATCGAATGTGCGGAAAAGGTGGAGGAGCTTCTTCCCAAGCTGCGAGAGATGGTGGGCACCGGCTTGATTGAAATTCAAGACACCATGGTCGCCAAACCCGCAGGAGTTTCCACCGAACGAGCTCCTCAGCCAAGTATGCCGCCGTTGAAGCGTGAAGGCAAAGCCAAGCTGATGCGGATATACGTCGGCGAGAACGATAAATGGCACGGCAAGCCCCTTTACAAGGCCCTGCTGGAAAGCATGCGCGCCAACGATCTGGCCGGCGCCACCGTCTATCAGGGCATTCTCGGCTACGGCGCCAACCGCAGAATCCACAAAGAAGGCATGCTGCAACTCTCGCATGACCGCCCCATTATGCTCTCCGTCGTCGACACCGAGGAACGCCTCCGCGCGTTTCTCCCGGTGCTGGACGATATGGTGCAGCAGGGCCTGGTGGTTTTCTCCGACGTGGACATCATCAAGTACTCGCATAACTACCAGCATGCAGAACGCAGAAAAGAGGAACCGCAATGAAACTCGAAGGAAAAGCACAGATGGTGCGCATCCATTTTGGCGAAGACGATAAATGGAAGGAGAGTCCCCTGTACCAGGCGATCGTTGAAAAATGCCGCGAGCTGGACATCGCCGGCGCCACGGTATTTCGCGGAATCGAAGGTTACGGCGCGAGCACGCTGATCCGCCGCGCCCACCGCATGTCGTTTTCATCGGATGCGCCGCTCATGGTCACGGTGATCGATTCCGAGGACAAGATTAAAAAGCTCCTGCCTTTTCTGGATGAAATGGTGGACGAGGGAATGATCGCGATATCCGAAGTCGAGGTCATCAAGTACGTCCACCAAGACGGCCGGCGCTCGTAATCCCCGCAGCCCACGGCATTCAAGAGGAGAGTTGCGTCACCCGTGGAGAGAGCCCTGGTCCCGAACCGAGCGTTGTCAGACGCGTTGTCCGGCACCTTGTCGCCGGTATGGCTCCGAGAATCGTCACGTGCCTTGATCGGCCGCGATTCAGCGATACGGCGGCTCCGTCTGGCGATTCAAAAACGCCAGAGCCAACTCATTTGGGGCGCCTCCGGCGCCGGCAAGACATTTCTCATCCAACAGCTCCTTGCCGGCCTTTCCGACGTCGATCGCCGCAGATGCATATATTCGTCCGCAGCTAACAATGGCCGCGAATTGGTAGCGAATTTCGTCCGCGGACTCTATCTCGCGGGTGATCCCTTGGTGCGAAGAAAAGTTCACGGCGACGGAGCCGAAGAGCTCACCCTGAGTCGTTGGATCGATCACCAATCGTTGTTGCGCCTGCGCGGCATTCTTCTTTCGGCAACCGAGAGCGGCGACTACTGTCTTTTCATGGACCACCAACATTCGCCAACGCGCAAGTTGACCCGTTGGATTGAGGAAATCATGTACCGCTGCAAAACTCCGGTCTACCTTTGCGGCCAAGGCTATTCGCAAGCAGAAATCGGCCACGCCTGGAGTTTGTACTGGTGCGATCGGTATCGGACCCGCCTTGGACCGCTAACCGAGGCGCCTGCCAGGGAGCTGCTGGAGATTTGCATCCACAAATTTGGTCTGGACTCACTGGACCTGACGACTTTTCGCACAGACATCCTGCGCTTGACAGGCGGCTTGCCCGGACCGATTGCAAAGATGTGCGAACTCGCCGCAGACCCGTGCTACCACTTTCGCAAACACATCAGGGTAAAGCTGGTCCACGTGGATTACTTGATGAGATCTAACTTATCTCCGCTCAGTGGTTCATCGATCGATCAGCAATGAGCGCGAACATCCAAGGGGCCGACGGGAAGCCCGAACATCTGCCCGCCAGTTCTGCATTGCTTCGCTTGGCCGAATTGGCGACTGAACTCGGCTCCGATGATATCGCTCGAATTGTCATCGCCGTTGCGGATCGCGTCTCCGAAGGCCAGTTTTACGTCGCGTGCGTGGGGCAGTTCAAGCGGGGAAAATCCACACTTTTGAACGCGCTGGTGGGTCACTCCGTCCTGCCTGCTGGAGTCATTCCGGTGACCAGCGTGCCGACAATCATTCGCTACGGAGAAAGGTTGGCAGCGCGCGTGCGCATTCGCGACACAGGGTGGAAAGATATTTCGGTAGAGACAGTCGACGAGTTTGTTTCCGAAGAGAAGAATCCCGAAAACGCACGCGGTGTTACGGGAATCGAAATCTTCGTCCCAAGTGCACTCCTAGAAGCGGGGATGTGTTTGGTGGATACGCCCGGCCTCGGTTCGGTGCACGCCGGGAATGCCGCCACCACGCGGGCCTTTGTTCCGCACATCGACGCAGCGATTGTGGTGATCGGTGCCGACCCGCCGCTGTCCGGCGAGGAGCTCGAACTCATAATTGCCATCGCCTCGAGCGTGCGGGAGTTGTTCTTTGTTCTCAATAAGTCCGACCGCGTGAGTGAAGTCGAACGTGAGGTGGCCGCTGGGTTCGCAAGGAAGGTTTTGCAGCCGCGGCTGGGCCGGCCCATTGCCGCGATTCTCGAGGTGAGCGCTCTCGAGCGGTTGGAGGGCAAGGGTGCGCTCAGGGATTGGGCGAAACTCATCGACGCTCTCACCGATTTGGTTACCCGTTCGGGGCGCCATTTGGTTCAAGAAGCGGCGGCACGGGAATTGGTTCGGGCTTCCGATCAACTACTCGTAGTGATCGAAGAAGAACGTAATGCGTTACGAAGGCCGCGAGAGGACTCCGAGCGCCGTGTCGCCACGCTGCGGCAGAACCTCGGGGCAGCAGAACAATCCATGCACGAACTGGCCTACTTATTCGCGGCAGAACAACAGCGACTATCGGAAGAATTCACTAAACAGCGCAGCACTTTCCTGAAGCAGGCGCGAGTCGCTGCTCATGAACGATTGGCGGACCGGCTCATTGAAGTCCGACTCCAACTCAGCGGTCCGCGCTATCGACGGGACGTCATGCGCTGCGCTCAGGCAATCGCGAACGCGGAGCTAATTCCGTGGCTTGAACTGCAGACCGATCGAGCGAAGCGCGAATTCCAAACGGCAGGCCGCCGATTTATCGAACTAGGAAACAAGTTCTTGCAAAGGTTCGCCGAAAGCGGCATGCCCGGACTAAATGATTTGCCGGAACCCATCGATGAAGAGGAGGGTTGGCGAGAGAAGTCGCAATATCGATTCAAATCCATGGAAACCATCGCGGCTCCCGCTTCGCCATTCCGATTTCTCGGTGACGCTATCTCGGGCGTAATTGGGTTTCGCACGCCAATACTCCGGGATGCTCATGATTTCCTTGACTACCTTTTGGAGGTGAACAGTGCGCGAGTAAAAAATGATCTTGACGACCGAGTCGGCCAAAGTCGGCACCAAGTCGAGTCCAGCATCAAGACAAACTTACGGCAGGCGATGGTGATCGCAGAGCGAGCGCTCAGGCGTGCTGCAATCGTGCAAGACGCAGGACTCGAAGCCGTGGAAACCTCACTCAACCGTTTGGACCACTTCGAACAGGTTATCCATCGCCGATACGAGGTTCAAGATGACCGTTGCCTTGATGCGATTGACTGAGTGAAATCACATGGCGGCACGCCGAGCGATCCAGGACACAAGTTCCCATTTCGGCGAGCCGGCACGCGAAAGGATGCACAAAGCGATACCGCCTCCCCTGGAACCCTGGACCACGCCACGCGAGAACCACGGTCCGCCATCATATTGGCACCGCTCGACAACCCGGGGAGCGACGCACTCGATCACGGCAAACAGCTACTTTTCGCGAGAAGCTTCGATGGGCGTACTGGCCTAAAGAGGTCTCTCTTTGGTGATCTCTTCAATCGGTTCGTATTCAAGCTATCTATAGCAAAATTCAAAAACACCGAAGAACCTCAGGGATCACCCAAAAGCGGCCAATGAGGGTCACCTCAAAACCGGCCAACGATAAAACCCGGGACATTGACACTGGCGAGAGGGCCTATAGCCTCCGTCAGCATGAGCAATGTCTTGAGCGAAGAAAAGAAACAACAAGTCATCGCACTGGGGAAGCTCGGATGGCCTTTGCGGCGCATCGAGCAAGCCACTGGTGTCCGTCGTGAAACAGCAGGCGCTTACCTAAAGGCAGCCGGGATCGCGGTGCGACCACCGGGTGGCTGGGGACGGCGAGCGCCGGCAAAACCGGCCAACGAGGTGACCCCCGACTTTAGAGCCGATCTCACCCAGGACAGGTTGGCCAACTCAAAACCGGCCAACGAGGTGACCCCCGACTTTGGCCAGCAGATTTCGGCCTCTTGTTGGCAATCAGGGCCGGGCCGCCAGTACCTGCGAACCGTATCACGAACTCATCGAGCAGGGGCTCGGTCGTGGCCGGAACGCCAAGGCCATCTGGCAGGACCTGGTTTCCGATCACGGCTTTCCAAGCAGCTATCAGGCGGTGAAGCGCTTTGTCCGCAAGCATCACGGATCCCAGCTGCCGCAACCCGTAGGAATCATCCTCACCGCAGCGGGAGAAGAAGCCCAGGTCGATTACGGAACGGGTCCGATGGTTCGGGACCCGCAGAGCGGCAAGTACCGACGGACACGACTGTTCGTTATGACCCTCGGCTACAGTCGCAAATCCGTACGGCTGCTGCTCTGGCGTTCGAGTTCCCGGGTCTGGGCCGAGCTGCATGAGCAAGCCTTTCGTCGGCTGGGTGGATGTCCTCGCGTGGTGGTTCTCGACAATCTGCGCGAGGGAGTCATCGTTGCCGACATCTACGATCCCACTCTCAATCCACTCTTTCGGGATGTGCTCACTCACTACGGTGTCGTGGCGATGCCTTGTCGAATCAAAGATCCCGATCGCAAAGGGAAAGTGGAATCGGGTGTGGGACACGCTCAGAAGACTCCGCTCAAGGGACTCCGCTTCGAGAACCTGGAAGAAGCACAAGTGTATCTGGATCGCTGGGAGACTCGCTGGGCCGATACGCGCATCCACGGCACGACGAAACGCCAGGTTGCCGTCATGTTCGCCGAAGAAAAACCATCGCTGCTGGCTCTGCCGCTGGAACCCTTCCGCTATTACCAATACGGAGAACGGGTCGTTCATCTGGACGGCTGTGTCGAAGTTGAAGCCGCTTATTACGGCTTACCGCCCGGATGGATCGGTCGGCTGGTCAAAGTGCAATGGGATGCGCTGCACGTACGCATCATCGATCCCGGTACCAATCAACTTCTTCGCGAGCATCTCCGCCAGAAACGCGGCTGGTATCGCATCAAAACCGAGGACTACCCAAAGAAAATGCCGTGGAGCACAGCTCAGCTGTTGCAGCGAGCCGGTCGTGCCGGAGGGCAGATCGGCGTGTTCTGCGAATCCCTGTTTCACCACCAAGGAGAGCCGGGTATCCGCCGCATCCTGGGTGTTCTCTCCTTGGCCAAGAAATACGGCACAGCGGCGGTCGACGATGCCTGCGCCGCGGCCTTGGAGATCGGCGTGTCCGAGTATCGCTTCGTGCGCCGTTATCTCGAGCGCCGACCACAGCTGACTCTACGGCAAGTCGATCCGCTGATCCGTGAGCTCACCGAGTATCGCGACTTCATCAATCTCAAGACAAGGGAGCAAACAGAATGAACTTGATCGAACTCAATCGTGCCCTGCGACAACTGCGGCTCGGCGGAGTCGCTGCCGTACTCGAGACGCGTCTGCACCAGGCCCAGGCGGAGCCGATGGCACCTATCGACTTCCTCTCCTGCCTGGTGTCGGACGAACTCACTCGTCGCAGCGAGCGACTGCTCGAACGACGCAGAAAACAAGCGCAGTTTCGTGACGCGCAGAAAATGCTCGACAACTTCGACTTCCAGTTCAATGCAAAGATGAATCGAAGCCTGGTCTTCGATCTGGCTACCGCAGCCTTCGTCGCGCGTCACGAAGACGCTCTATTTTTAGGTCCACCGGGTACCGGTAAGAGTCATCTCGCCCAAGCCATCGGACACGCGGTCATCGGCCAGGGCTACCAGGTGATCTACCGTGAGACCCACACCTTGCTTGAGGAAATCGCCGAAGCTTCCGTCGATGGAACTCGCAAGGAGCACATGGAACTGCTAGCCAGCGTTCCACTGCTCATTATCGATGATCTGGGGATGCGAAAATTAGCGCCCACAGCGGCAGAAGAACTCCTGGAGATCGTGATGCGTCGCCATGAACGCGCCAGCACCCTACTGACTTCCAACCGTCCTGTGGAAGACTGGGGAAAACTGCTCGGCGACAGCGCAGCGGTCACCGCCATGCTCGATCGCCTGCTACACCACGGTCACATCTTGAAATGCGGCCCACGGAGCTGGCGCACAAAAACGGGCTTGCCTGAGAAAGAGAAACTGAGCTAAAAGAACCAAGTCCCGGCTACATCCGTTGGCCGGTTTTGACCCGTCCCCCATTGGCCGCTTTTGAAGT
>CAVRXT010000013.1:0-362137 GCA_963725285.1 uncultured Acidobacteriota bacterium
GTATTCAAGCTATCTATAGCAAAATTCAAAAACACCGAAGAATAAAGAGTCAACGGACACAACTGGCGCCTTATGGAGAGCCTTTTGACAAACTCATCGGGGCTCGTTCAGCCCCGCGTCTTACATTGGAGGACCCGCAAATCCAAACAGGGGTTTTTGGGTATGTACCCAATCCTCGGATTGGAATACGGTCTACCTGGTGATTAAATGCCATCCTGGATTCTAAATTGCTCCGGCTGTGGATTGAATTTCACGCACTCAGTTATTGAGCCGCACGAGATCGAAGACCGTTACCTTCCTACAAAACCTGAATTAGCCCCGGAAGGTGCCGAGCTGGAATGTCCGGGTTGTAAGCAAAAAGCAACCTACTGGCGTTCGGATCTCCGATACCAAGCCTAATCCTTCCGGCACGCGCGCTGCGATCGAACCCGTTTAGACGTAAAGTGTCGCTAACGTAGTCTGGTCAAGCTCCTGAGCTAGGAACACACGGTTCGCGTCCTCGTAGAATCTGTAACTTACCGAGGGCGTTGAGGAGTCTTTGAACCGACTCCCACCCGCACCTCCAGACTCTCTTTGAAATCTTTGCTGATAATCCCTACCAAGCGCAATTGTCGTTTATTTATTGGGGGCAGATTCGCGCCAGCGAGGTTTCTGAAGCACATCCTTCACCTTTTCGAGAAGGTCGGTTGCGGTAAATGGTTTCGGGAAGACGTCAAATCCTTCCAGGGCCATCCGATACTGAACCCGATCGTCGTCGATGAGGCCGCTGACCATAAGAACGCGTAGACCCGGACACTTGGTGCGCAGAAAGGTCGCGGCGTCGTAGCCCGGAATGTCCTCAATGTAGGCGCGGATGACGAGCAGATCCGGAATGGCCTTTTGCAGCGAGTCCACAGCCTCTCCCAAGTCACCCGCCGGAAAAACGGAATATCCGGCGTTCTCGAGGAGTTCCTGAAGGACCGAGCGGCCAATCGGTTCGGAACCCAGAAGCAGAATCGTGGTGTTCGTCATCGGTTTCATGATTTAGTGGCGAACCCTTCTTAGCAGGCGGAGGCGCAGCCACCGCCAGGCCGTGAGGCCAACAATTTTGTCATCGGAGTCGTTCTGGAGAGCTACTTAGGTTCCTGCCCGCTGGCAGACTCCTCTTGAACGTCTTCCGTCTTTTGCCAACCGGAATTGAATTTGTATTCCTTCATGGCTTTGGCGACGGCGTCAGTCTTCTTGCCCAGATCTTTTTGGTACACCACTCCATCCGCGCCAACGATGAAGGTCATCACCCCGGATGATCGGTACTCGGCGGGATAGGCTACGAAAGCAAAGCCCTCGGTCATTTTGCCGTTTACGATGTAACTTTTTGCGCCGCCCGGGCCGTGTTGACCCAACAGAATGTGATAGTAGTAGCCGCGATAAGGAGTTGGAGCGCCACCCTGGCCTTTGCTATAGCCTTCTGCGACCGCCGATGCCACCAGCGGACCGATGGGGCTCTGGGGTTCGCCCTCCGCAACTTTCCAATAAAGACCGTTGTGCTGGCCTTCGTCACTGAAGATTTTCTGGGCGTACTCGTTTTGGTGCGTCGAGTAGTATTCCTTTTGCGCTGCCACTAGTTCCTGGCAGACGCGAATCGTCGATATTTCGTTCCGCCCCACCCGCCGGTACAGAATTTCCTTCTTGCCGGCTTCGGTGTCGAAGAACCACGAATTACCTTTGTTCATCAACGGTATGGGCGTGGGCCAATTCTCGGCGCCGATATACAACACGGTGGCGCCATCCGGTTCTTTCACCAGACGATGCATTTGCTCATATTTCTCTGCGAAATTAGCGCGGCTCTCGGCGTCCTCGGTGTCGTCTCCCGACGACACGATTTGCTTTCCGTCCGGCCCGAGGATTTCGAGCATCGCTTTTTCGTCGTTGTTCTGCGCGGCGGTGACCATCGCGTTGCTGGCATCTTCCGCAGATGAAAATGTTTTCTGGCCCGGTTGCTGGGCCATGGAACGGGCGGGGAAGCACCCGGCAAAGAGGATGGCAACCGCGACTAACTTAGGCAAACTGGCCCACTCCAATCCATCGAAGCTCCACTTCGTTCGTTGCATATCGCTTCTCCAGTCTAGATTTCACAATCTCCCAGGAACTTATCGAACCGCGGACTACCGATGCCTGCCGCCACCGCCACCACCGCCGTGGAATCCGCCGCCACCGAAACTGGCGCTGCCGCGTGAGGAAAAACTCCTCGTCTGTCCGCCGCGATCGTAGCCGCTGAAAGCGCCGGAGCGGACGCCGGCCTGGCCGCGGGGCGCAGCGTAGCCTCGCGCGGCTCGATTGTCCCCGTTAAAGGGCCGGTAGCCTCCGCTGATGCGACCTCTGTCGTAAGCGCCGCCACGGAAACTGCTGCCCCGATAATAATTGCCGCGGTTGTAGAAGGTGTTGCTCCGGGAGTAGTACCGGTTGTGGTTATACATTGCGTATCGGTCACGCCAATCGAATCCCCAATGGCCCCAGCCCCAGCCATAGCCACCGAAGAAACCGATTCCGAAGCCGAGTCCAAACGAGAGATAAGGGCCTTCGTACCAGATTCCCGGATACGGATACCACCCCGGCCACCCGACTATCGGATATCCGTAAATTAGCCAAGGATCGTAGGCCGGAACGTAAACAATGTTGGGGTCAGCCGGCTCAATCGCGATGGTGGGGCCCTGGTTTTCCACGGTTTGCTGCGGGGTGGTCTTCAGGTTGCCGGCTTTTTCGGCTTTTTGGCGCATCACCTGTACCGCATCCATGACATCGCTTTGCTGGTTGTAGTAGGCGTCGCCGAGAGATGAAGTCCACGAGAGGTTCTTGTCCATATTTCCGAGGACCGTCGGAAACGCAGTGAGCGCCTTGATGCTGGGATCCCAAGGTTGCTGGTCGGCCGCTTGGCCCAGCGCTTCGCCCTTCAAATCAGGATGGGATTGCACCCATCGGTCAGCCTCCACCACTTGCTCGGGAAACGTGGACGCCGCCAAGATCTGCGCCACCAGCGAATCTGGATACAGCGCAATCGGCGCTACCAGCCGTTGCAATTCCTCGGGACCCTGCTGCGTGTATGGCGGCGCCGCCGCGGCGGGTGGCGGGGCTGGCGCGTCTTGATTGGCCATTAAAGACGGAGGCAATGTGGCGAACAAAAGACCCAACGACAACAGGGAAACCAAAATCTGCTTGCCCAATCGAGGCCATGAGAGCCCGGCGACGCGCTCGAAAATGTTCATGTTCTTGAATCTCCTCTGCCCTTCCACTGCTGGCCATCTCCTGAGATCTGCTCGCACACGGGGTGAGCTACAGGCACTGTGACGGCTCCCGCGACTGTCAGGTTACCAATGGCGCGGTCCGTCCGCCCAAGCGAACAGTACGTTTTCCCTCTACTTAGATGCTATAGCTGGCATGGCGGTTACAAACATCACCAGGCTGGGCTCGTTCAAACGTTTCTCTCGCGCGATGGGCGGGCTTCGGACAGTCTCAGTTCGCCGGAATTCAGGGCCGTCGGCCGGTCTTGTCCAGTTCGCGGTAAAATCCCAAGGTTCTCGCCGCGCACCAGCTTGGTGATAAAAAGAATCTGCCCGTAGTGCATTCCGAAATGTTCCACTACTTGGTAAACCGCGGCTAAACCGGTGGTCGAGTAGCCCTGGATGTTCACGGCGGCGAGCAGCTCAGGTTCGGTGAGCCGCGCGAACACATCGGAAGCCTCCGACATCGTCGCACCGAGTTTCTCCAGGAGCGCAGCAGCGGGAATCAACTGCCGCTCGGAGAATTCGGAAGGCCGATTGCGGGTGTCTGCCCAATGTTTGAACGGCGCGATCAGCCACTGCCGAACATTTCCGTTTAGGTGCAAGATCAAGTTGCCAATGCTATTGCTGGCCTCGTTGGGCCGCCACCATATGCGGTCATCGGGCAGGGATTCCACGCAGCCGCGGAGCCGCGGCCAATATTCCTCAAGTAGCTTGGAGCGGGAAAACGTAACGAAGAGTGTGGTTAGATTCGTTTCAGCCATGGCGGTTCACTAAGAAATGCGATCTCCTTTCACGACCTCGAAAACTCTTGGCATTGTACTGCCCGTTTAGAAGCCGGCGGCACAACCATTCGTGGTGGTGGCTGTTCCAATCCTTAGTTATTGGCGAATGTCTGTATAGGCGAACAAAAGGGGAAAATGGTATGCTGCGGGCGCGGCGCCCGAGTCAGGAAGCTTCGGCCCGGCGCGCATGCAGGCCTGAAAATCAGGAAAAATAAATGAGCGTCCGCAAAATCATTCACGTCGACATGGACGCGTTTTATGCATCTGTCGAGCAGCGGGATGATCCCGCGCTTCGCGGCAAGCCGGTCGTTGTCGCCTGGCTGGGCAAGCGTTCCGTGGTCTGCGCGGCGTCATATGAAGTTCGACGCTTCGGGGTGCGCTCCGCCATGCCCGCAACTACGGCCGAGCGCTTGTGCCCCAATGCGATTTTCGTTCCTCCGGACTTTCCGCGCTACCGAGCGGTCTCGCGCCTGGTCCGCGAGATATTCAAACGCCATACCGACTTGATCGAGCCATTGTCGTTGGACGAGGCCTATCTGGACGTTACCGAAAACAAGACCGGCCTGCCCACCGCCACCCGCGTGGCGCGCGTAATTCGCAAGGAAATCCGCGAGGAATTAAATCTGACGGCATCCGCCGGCGTAGCTCCGAACAAATTTCTGGCAAAGATCGCCTCGGATTGGCGCAAACCCGATGGGCTATTCATAATTCAGCCCGATGACGTGCATAGTTTTCTAACTCCACTCTCTGTGGGACGGCTCCCCGGCGTCGGCAAAGTGACTCAAGCAAGGCTCGAGAAACTTCGCATTCAGACCGTGGGCGACTTGCGGGGGGTGGACGCAACGACGCTTCAAGTGCAATTTGGCCGTCATGGCATGCGCCTCTACGAACTGGCTCGAGGTATCGACGATAGTGAAGTCGTCCCGGACCGGCCGACCCAATCCATCTCCGCGGAAGATACCTTCGAGCAGGATATTCCGCTCAAGGAAACCGACCAAGTCATCTGCCGGCTCGCAGAAAAAGTCTGGGCCGCTTCGCGCAAGGAATCACGAATTGCACGCACCGTGGTCCTCAAACTAAAGACCCGCGAGTTCCGCATCCTCACCCGCAGCCACACGCCGCCCTGCCCTCCGTCCTCGTGCGAACAATTGACCGGCATCGCCCTCGCACTACGGGAAAAAGTGGACTTGAGCGCGAAACAGCGCTTCCGCCTGGTCGGGGTCGGCCTTAACAACTTTCGCGATCCGGAAAATGACCCCGCCCAGTCCGCATTCTTTGACTAGCGGTAGGTTGAGTCCGCTCGGCCAACCACGGACGGCTATCCGAAGGATGAGCCCTTCTTTCCATTGGAGCAAAATGCTAGGCTCGCGCAGGCGGGCGGGAGAAGGCCGCTGGGCAAGGCCGGATGGCATGGAGGGCTCGAATTTATGATTTCTCGACCAAGCCGCAAATCTGATTTCATACATTTTCTTCTTGCCGGAATTTTGTGCTTCTCCAGCGCGCTGGTGACTCATGCCCAATCGCCGAGCGCGGCGCGGACTCCGCCGATGGGCTGGAATAGTTGGAATCACTTTGCCAGGAAAGTGGACGATGCCACGATTCGCGCGCAGGCCGATGCCATGGTTACAACAGGCATGCGCGACGCCGGCTACGTCTACATCAACATAGACGACACTTGGCAGGGCGAGCGCGACGCGCAGGGCGTAATTTATCCCAACGGTAAATTCCCCGATATGAAGGCGCTGGCCGAATACGTTCACAGCAAGAGGCTGAAGATCGGGATTTACTCTTCTCCTGGCCCAATAACATGCGCGAAATTCGAAGGAAGTTTGGGCCACGAAGAGCAGGATGCTCAAACCTACGCGGCATGGGGAATGGATTATTTGAAATACGATCTGTGCGGCTTGCGTGAAAATATGAAAAATGCGGGATCGCCTGAAGCGGCAAACCAAATGATGTTCGATGCCTATGTGAAGATGCGCGACGCGCTGCGAAAAACTGGCCGACCGATTCTCTACAGCCTTTGCCAGTATGGCGACAACGCGGTTTGGCGATGGGGCGCTTCGGTCGGCGGCAACGCGTGGCGAACCACCGGTGACATCAACGACACCTATACCCGCATGGCGGACATTGGATTCGGACAGGCAGGCCTGGCGAAATTCGCCGGCCCGGGCCACTGGAATGATCCGGACATGCTGGAAGTAGGCAACGGCGGGATGAACGCCGACGAATATCGGACCCATATGAGCCTTTGGGCAATCCTCGCCGCGCCGCTGCTCTCCGGAAACGATCTCACCGCAATGAGCCCGGAGACCCTCGCGATGTTAACGAATCGAGAAGTGATCGCGATCGATCAGGATTCGCCAGGGAAGCAAGGCGACCGTTTTTCCGCCGAGGGCCCCATGGAGATTTGGGTACGCCCGCTCGCGGACGGCTCAAAAGCAGTCGGACTCTTTAATCGGCAACACGGCCCGCTGGATATGCAGGTGGATTTCCATGAACTTGGCTTCAAAGGAAGCGTCAAGGCGCGCGACATCTGGCAGGCCAAGGACCTGGGCTCCATCACCGGTCCCTACAAAGTTCAAGTGCCCGGTCACGGCGTGGTCCTGCTACGAGTCTCCGAATAAGAAATCCGCAATGATCCCGGTGAATCAGCCAGGCTTCTGCGTGGCGCTTTCGACTGCGGCTTCCGCGGCGTGGGCGCGGTGTGCGATCAGCAGGAAGCCCTTGGCCGTGCCGTCTTTTTCTAGAGCGCGGAGAGTCTCTTGGCCGGCGGCGGCGGTGTTCGCGGATTTGATTTGGATTTCGCCCAGGGCCAGGCGCGCTTCCATTTGAAATGCAATCAGGCCCAGGCGGGTCATATCGGCGAGCACAGCGTCCAGGCTCTTTGCGGCGTCTTCGGATTTTCCGGTGGCTGCGGCTACTCGCGCCTGGGCGATTTGAACGGTCGCGATAACGTGCCGTTCCTGGCTCGTTTTTGCGAGAGCGGCAGCTTTTGCCGCGGTGCTCTGCGCGTCGGAAATTTTGTTCAAGCCCAGCGACGCTTGCGTGAGGATCGCCAGAGCTCCGATTTCTAGATCAGCAGCCTTCTCGCGATGGGCTTCGGCTGCGGCTTTGGTTGCCAGTGCGCGGCCGGTGGCGTAATTGCCTTCGGCGTTATCCAAATCGGCGATGCTTACCTCGGTTTCGGCGACGGCGGTGTTATCTCCGAGTTCGGTGCGGAGCGCCAACGACTGATCGTAGAATTTGTGCGCGCCGGCAACGTCGCCCTGTTCGCGCAGGATTTGGCCCATGCTCAGAGCGGCTTGCGCGATGTCCTGTTTGTTGCCGGACTCGGTAGAGAGGGTGAGTGATTCCTGCACGTGGGTTTTCCCTCCTTCCAGATCGCCTTGCTCCGCGTGGACGTCGCCGAGGTTATTAGCCGCCATGGCGATGCCACTTTTTTGTCCGGTCTTCCTGTAAATCGCTTCCGCATTCTCGTACATTGCTTGCGCGCCGGCGTCATTGCCATAGGCGTACAAGATCCCGGCGAGGTTGTTGGAAATCAGCGCCTCTTCGGAGCGATCGCCGATATCCTTGGCAATGACCAGGCCTTCGCGAAACACTTTTTCCGCGCCGGACATATCGCCGAGGTTGGAAGCCAGGTTGCCAAGACTGGTTAAATTCTGTGTGATGCCCACCTTGTTGTCGATTTCGCGGTCGATCGCCAGCGAGTCTTCAATCATTTTCCTCGCCTTGAGCAACTCACCCTGGTCGTGCAGCACAATCGCGATGTTGTGAAGGTTGACGGCCTGGCCGTCTCGGTCGCCAATTTTTTGGGCGATGGTCAGGGCGTGATCGTACATGCGGCGCGCGGATAGGTTGTCGCCCTGATCGGCCACCATATTCGCCGCGCACGTTTCCGCCTTCGACGCGCCGCCCAGATTGCCGATCGCGGTGTAGATATCCCGCGCTTGTTCGCAGGCCTTTTGCCCGCCTTTCAAATCGCCGAGCATTTCCAGCGGGCGCGATTCCAGGTAGAGCATGTCGGCTTCCAGGGTGCGCGCGTCAAGGGCCTGGGCGCGTTCCAGGGTGCGCTGGGTAATTTCGATCTCGCGCTTGAAATCGCCTTCTCCTTGCGCCACGCGGGCGTCGGCGATGTCAATCTGCACGGCTTCCATGCCGGACGCCGGAAACTTCCGCAAAGCATCGATGTTTGCCTGTGCGTTTTTGAATTGTGCTGCGCCGATTTCCGCTTCCACCAGAGCGATGCCGGGAGCACTTTCGTCGGGATAGGAATTCCACAGTGATTGGTAGACTTCAATGGCCTTGTCTCGCTCGCCGATGGATTCGTCGTAAGCGGCTTCGATGGAGAGCCGCTCCGGGCGCGGCAGCGCAGCGGAAAGGTCGAAGGCCAGCTTCGATTCCGCTTTGGAGCGCCCCTGGTATCCCAGATTTTTCCAGGTCCGAGCCATGACCAGGTGCGCCAGCGCGAAGTGTGGCTGCGATTTGATCACTTGTTCGAGCAGCGGCTTTGCGCCCAAGGTATCGAAGTTGCGCAAGCGATCGAGCGCTTCGGCGTAGGCCCGTGCGGCATCCGGATCGGAAGGTACGGAGACCTGAATGCTTTCGGAATCTTGGGGAGAAATTTGGCCAGCTCCGAGCTTTCTGCGAACTTCCACGCCCACCCGGGCCACCAGATCCGCGATCTGCATTTCCGTGCCCTGGGCGGACATCGAGCTGAGCAGTTCGCCGCTGGAGGTATTCTCGAGACGCAGATCCAGGCGAACCTGGCCGTTGCCCAGCGCCAGATACGAGCCCAGCAGCACGTAGTCGCTTCCGATACTGGCGTGAATCTTGTGCAGCGTGTCGGCGCCGTAGCTATCCGCGTCAACCAGAGACAGATTCATCTTCATGCGTGCGATGTTTTCGCCAGGAATAGTGCGCAGCTTTTCGCCGGCGCCCACTTCGGTGGTGAGCATCTCGGAGAGCGCGGTCGAAAGCCAGGCCTCGTCGGGGCGCCCGGACAAATTCTTGAAGCCGAGGACGGCCACTGCGGGACGAATTTGCGCGGGTCGAACCGGAATTCCGGTCGCCGCTACATTCACCGCACCGGGGGCGGCGCTCCGGGAGCGAACCAAACGGTTGCGCAGGCCTCCGAGGTTGAGCCCGATCATCGCGCCAATGGCGAGTAGCACGACGACTCCCAAGGCAACCGCCCACTTTGCGGCGGCAGAAAGGGGAGCGGCCTGTGTGCCGGGGATAGAGAAGCGTGCCCCGGTGCCGATGCCGGCGCCGGCACCCGCACCGGTTCCGGCGCTAAGGCTTTCGAGCGCTGCGCGCAACTCGCCGGCGGTCTGATAGCGCCGCGAAGGCGTCTTGTCCAGGGCCTTACGGATCACCGCGTCGAGCCCCGGCGAAATGCGCGGGTTGAGCCCAGCCGCGGGTGCGGGGTCCTGATGCAGGATCGCGCCCATAAGCTGCGGGCCTTGGGTCTGCGGAAAAGCGCGTTGGCCGGTGGCCATTTCGTAGAGCACCGCGCCGGCGGAGAAAATGTCGCTGCGCGCGTCGGTGCTCTGGCCGGTCAATTGCTCCGGCGACATATATGGCACGGTGCCGGAAACGGGCCCGGTCTCCACAGTGATGCTGCCAGTTAGGTCGCTGGTAATTTCGGGACGGATGCGCCGGGCCAGGCCGAAGTCCAGAATCTTGAGGCGGCCGTCGGGGGTGAGGATAAGATTGTGCGGCTTCAGATCGCAGTGAATTATGCCGTGGTCGTGCGCGGCGGCCAAGCCATCGGCAAGTTGAATGCCCACGCGCGCAACTTCTGGAAGCGCGAGTGGACCTGCCTTGATCTTGTCGTTGAGCGCCTGCCCGGGAATCAGTTCCATCACCAGAAAATCGACGCCATCTTGATCGGCAGAGTCGTAGATCGTTTCGATGTTGGGATGGTTCAACTGGGCGAGCGCGAGAGCTTCCTTGCGGAATTTCTTACGGACGGATTCATCGGCCAGAGTACCGGGAGGAAGAACCTTCAGAGCGACGTCGCGGTCGAGTTTTTCGTCGTGAGCGCGGTAGACTACGCCCATTCCACCGGAACCGATGAGTTCGACGATGCGATAGTGGCCCAGCGTATTCCCAAGCATTGCGGCCGCGCCCCCGTGCGCGCATATTAGGATGCGACCTGCGGGAAGTCAATTTTTCGCTGGTGCGGTGATCCGGTTGGAGTCGCTCAGCGTGGAGGCCCACGCTGGGTGACAGGCTCGTGCGAAAGTGATAAGTAGAGCCGGGCCAAAAATTCGAGGGGGGGGAATTGATGGCGAGATCGCGCAGGGAGTTTTTGACGGATACATCGCTGGGCGTGTTGGGAGCGATGGCGGTGGCAGCGGCCCCCACGCTGGCGCAGAACCCGACTGAACTGCCGCCAGGCGCGCCGCCGGCGTTTGGCACTTCGCCGCCCGTCGGACCGGAGGTGTCGGTGGCTACCTTCACCGCAGCGGAAAAGTTGGTGCAGATCGAAATGTCCGCGCCCGATCTGGCCCAAGCGGCATCGAGTTGGCGCACCAACCTCGCGTCGGTATACGAACGGCGCACCGGGCCGCACAAGGTGGCTATAGAGTCGACCGTGGCGCCGTGGTCGCGCTGGGACCCGGTTCTGCCGGGCCACAACGCCGGCCCGGACCACGACCGCTTTGTTCGCAGCACGGGCGATCCGGGGCCGTTGCCGGCCAAGGATGAAGATATCGCGTTTGCTCCGTTGACCCGGCTTTCGCGTTGGGTCGAGCAGAAAAAGCTTAGCTCCGAGCGCCTGACCAATATCTATCTGGAAAGATTGGTTCGCTTCGATCCCACACTGCGCTGCACGATTACCCTGACCCGTGACCTGGCCCTCAGCCAGGCCCAGAAAGCGGACCGGGAGATTGCCACCGGGAAATACCGCGGAGCGCTGCACGGGATTCCTTGGGGCGGCAAGGATTTGCTAGACACCGCCGGGATTCCGACCACCTACGGAGCGGAGCCTTTCCGCCATCGCGTGCCGGATGCGGACGCCGCAGTGGTGAAGCGGCTGCATGAGGCGGGGGCGGTGTTGGTGGCGAAGCTCAGCCTGGGCGCGCTGGCGCTTAACGACGTTTGGTTCGGTGGCCAGACCATGAATCCCTGGCTGCTCGAGGAAGGTTCTTCCGGGTCCAGCGCGGGACCAGGTGCGGCGACGGCGGCAGGACTGGTCGGGTTTGCGATCGGCAGCGAGACTGGCGGGAGCATCGTAAGCCCGAGCATGCGCTGCGGGATCACCGGATTGCGGCCAACATATGGACGCGTGCCGCGGACCGGTGCGATGACCCTGTGCTGGTCGCTCGATAAGCTCGGACCGATGGCGCGCAGCGTGGAGGACACCTTGCTGGTGCTGCACGCGATTTCCGGCCCCGATCCCGGCGATCTATCCAGCGTGCCGAGCAAGTTTGATTTCGACGCGGGCGCGAGCGTGACGGGGCTTCGCGTGGGATATTTCCCCGCTTGGATGGCGGAAAGTCCCGCGACGGACGTGGACCGCGCAGCGCTGGAGGCGGTTCGAAAGGTGGGCATGGTGCCGGTGGAGGTGAAAATCCCGGCCTGGCCCTACGATTCGCTCAACATCATCCTGTTCAGCGAGGGTGCCGCGGCGTTTGAGGAACTGACCCTGGGCCACCAGGTCGATCAGCTCAAAATGCAGACCGTGGACTCCTGGCCCAACCTGTTTCGGCAGTCGCGATTCCTTTCGGCGGTGGATTTCGTGCAGACCGACCGCTTCCGCCGGAAAGTGGCGCAAGAAATGGGCCGGGTATTGTCGGAGGTGGACTTGCTGCTGGTGCCATCATTGCGCGACGAAATGCTCACCATCACCAATTTTACCGGGCAGCCTTCGCTGACCATGCGTGCGGGTTTCGTCCAGGTGGGAGAGGCGCGCACCGATTGGGCGCCCGATCCAAACCATCCCTTGCCGAAATTCTCGCCGCCGCGCCGGGTGCCGCACGGCATCACCCTAATCGGCCGGCTGTTTGAAGAGGGCACGCTGGGGCGGGCGGGGCTGGCGCTGCAAAAAGAGTTCGGCGTAGTCGACGAGCGACCGCCGGGATTCTAAAATCGCTCGGCGGGGCGATCGCGCTTCAGCCGTTCAACGGAACTCCGTCCGGGTGAGGTATTTCGGCGGACGGGGGACCGATGAATTGTAAAATTTTTGTCGGCAAGGTATGAAACCCTACCACTTAGGGATCAATAAGTGTTACAAAGTGAACAGTGTTTACCTACCATTGCCTCGGGGAATTTCCACAGGTAGAATCTGCCAGGCAGCGTCGTCTCATTTTGAGAGACTTACATTCGCAATCATCCTTCTTTAGGTTTTTTTCGTGGCATCACGATTGCATGAATCGCGCCGTCGGCCCCAGCTCATATAAATGTACAAACACTGCGGTGTCCGCGCGGTGTATTCGCGCACGAACACGATTGCAGGCCTGATCGCAGCTCAGTCTGCGCTCTCCCCGAACGACGTCGCCGTCGTTTCGAGTAGCCATCGGCTGACGTATCTCGAACTAGACTTCCGCACCAATCAACTCGCACGTTACCTGCAAAAACTTGGCGTCGGTCCGGAAACCTTGGTCGGCGTTTCGATTCCTCGCTCGGCGAACATGCTGGTGGCGATCGTCGCAATCCTGAAAGCCGGTGGCGCTTACGTGCCGCTTGATCCGGCGCATCAGCTCTCGCGGGTCGAGACGGTAGCCAAGGACGCCCAGCTGCATCTGTTGCTGACCTCGGATAGCGTGGCGCCCCTTCTGCCTCGTCTGGAGATCCCGGTGATCTCGTTGGATGCCGAATCGACGGCGCTTGCGGCCGAGGACGGCTCCGCGGTTCCATCCGCGGCCACCGCTGAGAATCTGGCCTACGTCATTTACACCTCGGGTTCAACCGGGCAGCCGAAGGGTGTGATGGTCGAGCACCGCAACGTGCTGAACTTTTTCGCAGGAATCGATCGCGTGCTTTGTAGTGGCGAGGGCCCCGGGGGCGAAGGTGATTCCTCGAGCGAGAACCGGGAATTCCCGGAACGAGGAGTGTGGCTGGCAACGACCAGCATGTCGTTCGATATTTCGGTCCTCGAGCTGCTGTGGACCCTAGCTCGCGGGTTCCAGGTGGTGATCCATGGGGACGATGGGCCAGAGACGATCCCGAGTGAGATTCTGCGTCACGGCGTCACCCACGTGCAATGTGTTCCTTCGCTGATCCGCGCGCTAGTCATAGATCCCAGCTCCCACCCGGCACTGTCGGGCCTGAAGGAATTGTTGTTGGGCGGTGAAGCGCTGTCGGCATCGCTAGTGGAGAAGCTGCGGCCCGTGGTTCGCGGCGAAATGCACAACCTGTATGGGCCCACCGAGACGACCATATGGTCGACCTCGCACCGCATCGATGGGCAGCAGGGGCGCGACGCGGCCAGCGATCCAGTGAGTATTCCCATAGGGCGGCCGATGGCCAATACCCAGGTGTACGTGGTGGATTCGGACCTAAATCCCGTGGCGGACGGCGAGGTCGGAGAATTGTTCATTGGCGGCGATGGGGTGGTGCGTGGATATTGGAATCGTCTAGAACTGACCGCGGAGCGATTTATTCCCGACCGTTTCGGCGACGCCGCTCGGTCCGGGGCCGAATCCGAACAGGGGATGGGGCGCCTCTACAAGACCGGGGACCTGGTGCGGCGGCTGCCGGACGGCAATTTGGAATTTCTAGGGCGCAACGATTTTCAGGTAAAGATTCGCGGATTTCGAATCGAGTTGGCCGAGATTGAAGCGCGGCTCGAGCGGCAGCGGGGGGTGCAGCAGGCGGTCGTGCTGGCGCGAGAAGTCCAGCCGGGCGATCAGCGCCTGATCGCGTATATCGCGGCGGGGCCGGAAGAACTCCCGACCGCTGGTGTGCTGCATTCCGCCCTGGCGACCGAGCTTCCCGAGTACATGCTGCCGTCCCATTTTGTATTTATGGCGGCATTGCCGCTTACCGCCAACGGCAAAATCGACCGCAAGGCTCTGCCGGAGGCTTCGCTCCCGGCGGCTACCGATGGAGCGGATGACAGTCCGCTGGGCGAACTCGAGCAGATCATCGCGGAGGCGTGGCTGGAGGCATTTGGATTGAGCCGGATCGGACGCACCCAGAATTTCTTCGAGCTGGGCGGCCATTCGCTGACGGCGCTGCAGATCGCCTTCCGGGTGCGGCAGCGGTTCCAGATCGATTTCCCGATGCAGTCGTTTGTCGAGTACCCGTCGATCGGCGAGCAGGCCCGGCAAGTGGAGGATCGGCTGATCGCGCAGGCGACTCCCGAGCTGTTGCAGCAGATGGTGGCGGAAATGGAGCAGGGCGGGGCGTTTAGGGTTGTGGAAATCGCGGGCAGCAAAGCGGCCGCCGCGGGCTCGGGCGGGAGGTAAAATGGGAATGAGCGAAAGACTCATCGGGCTATCGCCGCAGGAACGCTCGCAGTTGGCGCTGCTGCTCTCCCGTGCGAAGCGTCCAGGCGCCGCCCCCACACCCATGACCCTACCCGCGGTCCATCCCGATCCCCTTCGGCGGTACGAGCCGTTTCCGCTGAACGATATTCAGCATGCCTATCTGGTGGGCAGCGCTCCAGGCATGGAATTGGGAAATATTTCGTGCCAGAGCTACGCGGAAGTGGAAGTGGTGGATTGGCAACAGGCGAAGTTTGAGGCCGCGGTGCAGCAACTGGTGCAGCGCCACGCTATGTTGCGATGCCAGGTGCATGGGGACGGGCGTCAACAGGTGCTCGATCAAGTGCCCGCATATCGATTGCAGGTGTTTGATTTGCGCGCGCTCGATCCGACCGCAGCCGCCAAGGAATTGCGAAGCGTACGGCGGCTAATGGCGCATTCCACGCGATCGGCGGATCGCTGGCCGCTGTTTGATTTTCGAGTGTCGCTGATCGACGCGCATCGCAGCCGGCTGCACATGGCCATCGATTTGTTGATTGCCGATAATCGCAGCTTTCATATTTTTGTCGGCGAGCTGGCCCGACTGTATCGGGATCCGGAGGCAGTTCTTGCTCCGCTGGAGCTCACCTTTCGCGACTATCTGAGCGCGGCGAACAGCATCGAGTCCACCTCGCTGTTTCACGATGCCAAGGAATATTGGCTCAAACGCGCCGTCAGTCTGCCGCCCTCGCCGGAACTGCCACTCGCCAAAAATCCGGCGGCGGTCACCCGTTCGTCGGTGCACCGTCACGTGGCGCGAATTCCGGCCGCCGAATGGCAGGCGCTCAAAGAAAAATCGGCGCGTATGAGCGTTACTCCCGCGGGAATTCTGGCCGCCGGATTTGCGGAAGTGCTGGCGATCTGGAGCAAGAGCCCGCGGTTCACCATCAATCTCACGTTGTTCAACCGCCTGCCGTTGCATCCGCAGATTAATGACATTATCGGGGACTTCACTTCAGTCTCGCTGCTGGAGGTCGACAACACCCCGGTGGATACCTTCGCAGCGCGCGCGCGGCGCCATCAGCACCAACTCTGGCAGGATTTGAACCACCGCGAATTCAGCGGCATTCGAGTAATGCGCGAAATGGTGCGGATGCAAGGCGGCGGGCCGCGGGCGCTGATGCCGGTGGTCTTTACGAGTTTGCTCAATCTGGATGGCGGAGACGGCGTGGCGTGGTCTGAAAAACTGGGGCCAACGATTTACGCGGTTACCCAGACGCCGCAGGTTTATTTGGATTGCATCGTCCACGAAGACAGAGGCGACTTGGTGCTGAACTGGGACGCGGTGGATGAAGTTTTCCCCTGGGGCATGCTGGACGACATGCTGCACGCCTACGAAACGTTGTTGATCGATCTGGCCGCGGGCGATGCCGCATGGAGCGCCAGCCTAGCGCGAACCGCCGAACAGCGTATTCCGTCGGCGCAGCTTGAAATGCGCAAGCGGATCAATCAGACCAGCACTCCGGAATCGGACGAGCTGCTGCACACGTTGTTTCTCGAGCAGGTGAGGCAGCGTCCGGATCAGATGGCGGTCAGCACGCCGTCCCGGCAGCTGACCTATCGCGAGCTTTACGACTACGCCTGCGCGGTGGAAATCGAGTTGCTCGCGCGAGGAGCGCAGCCGGGCCAACTCGTTGCGGTACTGATGGAGAAGGGTTGGGAGCAGGTGGCTGGGGTGCTGGGAATTCTTTTCGCGGGCGCGGCGTATCTGCCGGTGGATTCAGATTTGCCGGGCGAGCGGCAGCGCTATTTGATCGAGAACGGAGAGGCGAAGATCGTTCTTACCCAGTCGAGTCTGCATCGGGCTGACAGTCTGCCGGCCGGAGTGCAGCAGCTCGACGTGGATCGCATGTCACCGTCCGGGGCCCCGGCGCCGCTTGCCAGGCGGAGGCAGAGCCGCGACGATGTGGCTTACGTGATCTACACCTCCGGATCCACGGGCGTGCCCAAAGGCGTGACCATCGATCATCGCGGCGCGGTGAACACCGTGCTGGATATCAACCAGCGCTTCGGCGTGGGGCCGGGCGACCGGGTACTGGCGCTCTCGCGATTGAACTTCGATCTTTCGGTCTACGATATTTTTGGCGTGCTGGCGGCCGGAGGAACCATTGTTATGCCCGCCGCAACTCACGCTATGGATCCGGCGCACTGGGTACAACGAATCGCGTCGGAGAAAGTGACGCTGTGGAATACGGTTCCGGCGCTGGCGGATTTGTTGGCGGAAGAGGGAGCGCGCGCCGGGGGACTGGCGCCGTCGCTGCGATTAATAATGATGAGCGGCGACTGGATTCCGACTAACCTTCCGGGGCGCATCCGGGAAGTGCTGCCAAAAGCCAAGATTATGAGCCTGGGCGGGGCGACCGAGGCTTCGATCTGGTCGATTCTTTATCCGATTGAAGCGGTGGATCCGAGTTGGAAGAGTATTCCGTACGGTACGCCGATGGCCAACCAAAGTTTTCAGATCATGAGCGCGGCTGGAGCGCCGTCGCCGGTGTGGGTGCCGGGAAATCTGTACATCGGCGGGATCGGGCTGGCCAAGGGCTACTGGCGTGATGAAGAGAAGACCAATGCCAGTTTCCTAGCGCATCCGGTGACCGGCGAGCGTCTGTATCGAACCGGTGATTTGGGCCGTTACCTGCCGGATGGAAATATCGAGTTCCTGGGCCGTGAAGATTTTCAAGTGAAGGTGCAGGGGCACCGCATCGAGTTGGGCGAGATCGAAATCCAATTGCAAGCCCACCCATGCGTGGAAGCGGCGGCAGTGGCGGTGCGGGAAGACGTTCCTGGGGAGAAGCGGCTGGTAGGCTACGTCGTGGCCAAGCCCGGAATGAACGTGGAAATCGCCAGCCTGCGGGCCTACCTGCGAGGGAAATTGCCGGAGTATATGGTGCCGGCGATTTTCGTGCGCTTGGATGCGTTGCCGCTTACCGCAAACGGGAAATGGAACCGCGCGGATTTGCCCGCGCCCAGCAGCGGCAACCGCCTGCGGCGTGAAGCCTCGGAACGCGCGAAGAGTCCGGTGGAGCAGCGGTTAGCGGCGATGGTCGGCAAGCTGCTGGGGCTGGATGAGATCGGTGTCGATGACAATTTCTTTATGCTCGGCGGGTATTCGTTGCTGGGTACGCGGCTAATCGGCCGGGTGCGCGACGCGTTTGGGGTGGAGCTGACGCTGCAGGCGTTTTTCGAGGCCCCCACGATCGCCGAGTTGGCGACGCAAATCGAGCAGTTGCTGATGGCCAAGGTGGAGGCGATGAGCGACGAAGAGGCCGAGCAAACTTTGGCTCTATTGTCTCAACCGAATGCGTAGGGTTTACTGGTCTTCGGCGTTGCGGGCCTTGCCTGGTGGGTGTCTTTATTTTCGCGCCGCGGTGCGATTTTCCACAGGAAAACATGTTGTAATGCCTGAGTGGTCACGAGTATCACTCTTGCAGCCATACAGAACTGTGCAACCGGGGAGATCGAGCGGTGAAGCTAAAATGGGCTGTGCAGCCTTGTTTCCATAATGCTTGGTGCTCGCGCTAACCCGCGTACTTGAGGCCTGAACGGATGCAGACCCCGGTACTCTCGGACGCGAAGCGTAAGCTACTTGAAAAGCTTCTCCGCGGTGGCGGCAGCCCTACCTCGGCGGCCCAGTGGCAGATCCCTCGCCGCGCTCCGGATTCCCCTACCCCGCTTTCCCTCTTCCAGGAACAATTCTGGACCCACGCGCAAATCGTCCAAGGCCAGCCGCTCTTCAACGAAACCATGACCATCGTGCGGCACGGTCCGCTGGATGCGCGGATCCTGGAACGTTGTTTCGTGCAAATCGTCGGCCGCCACGAGATTTGGCGGACAACGTTCGACACCGTGGGTGGCGAGCCGGTGCAAGTAGTTCATCCCGCGCCCGCGAATTTTCCTATCCCCCAAGTCGACCTCCGGCATCTGCCCGAGCGCGAGCGCGACGCGGAAGCTTTGCGGCTGGGTGAAGCGGACGCGCGCCGCCTGTTCGATCTAAAGAAATGGCCGCTGCTGCGCGCTTTGTTGGTGCGCACGGAAGACCAAGAGTACCGGTTGTTCATGGCCACGCATCACCTGATTTCCGACGGGGTGACCGCCTACAACGTTTTTCTGCCGGAACTCACCGCACTTTACGATGCGTTTTCGCTAGATCCGGGTGACAACCGCAGCGACGATTTTGCAAAGGCTGCGCCGCTTCCCGAGCTTCCCATCCAATACGCGGATTTCGCAATCTGGCAGCGAGAAAAAGCGCAACGAGATATTGCCGCGCACCATGCTGAATTCTGGAAAGAGCAGCTAGCCGGCGATCTGCCGGTGCTGGCGTGGCCGAACGACAAGCCGCGGCCGCCGATCCAAACCTATCGCGGTGCGCCATACCGATTCACCGTGCCGCAGAATGTGATCGATGGCGTCAAAACTTTAAGCACCCGCGAAGGCGTGTCGCTCTACGTGACACTCTTTGCCGCTTACGCCGCACTGCTGCATCGCTACACCGGGCAGGACGACATCATTGTCGGAAGCCTCTCCGGCACCCGCAAACTTCCCGAGGTGGAACGGCTGGCGGGCTGCTTCCTGAATATGCTTCCGTTGCGGTTGGATCTTTCCGGCGATCTCACTTTCCGGCAATTGACATTGCGCGTGCGCACGGTGTTGCTGGAGGCTCTGGCGCACGACGAAATTACCTTTGCCGAAATCGTTCAGGCGGTGCGGCCGCGGCCCGATGCCAGCCGGAATCCTTTGTTCCAAACCATCTTTTCGATTCGCCCGGAAATACCTCCGATACCCGCGGGATGGGATATTCGAGTGGAGGAAATACTGAACGGGGGATCGAAGCTCGATCTCTTGTTTATGCTCGCCGATCAGCCAGGTGATATGGCCGGGCTGCTTACCTACAATCCCGACGTTTTTGAAGAAAACACGCTGCGGCGCATGGTCGACCACTGGCAGATGCTGCTGACTCAGGTGGTGGCGCGGCCGGACGATCGCATCGCCGACCTGGAAATTCTCACCGATGACGAGCGGCGGCAACTTCTTTTCGAGTTCAACGACACCCAGGTGGATTTCCCGCAGAAAGACCGGCTGTTGCACGCGCTTTTCGAAGAGCAGGCCGAGCGCGCGCCTTCGCGCACCGCGGTGGTTTTCGAGAACGAATCGCTGACCTATCGCGAGTTGAACGATCGCGCCAACCAGCTCGCGCGCTACTTGCAGAGCAAAGGCGTAGGCCCGGATACCTTGGTGGGAGTGTGCCTGGAGCGTTCGCTAAACGTGGTGGTGGCGCTGCTGGGCGTGCTCAAGGCCGGCGGCGCGTACGTTCCGCTCGACCCGAGTTACCCGGCGGACCGTTTGCAATTCATCGCGGAAGACTGTGGGTTGTCGATCTTGCTCACCCAGGAATCGCTGCGCGAGTCGTGGTCGCACTCCCGAGCGGAGCAGGTTTGCCTGGATCGAGATTGGAAGGATATCGCCGGTACCGGCCCCGCGAATGCCGCGACTGCGGCGAATCCGGCGAGTGCCGCGGAGCCAAAAAATCTGGCCTACGTGATCTACACTTCCGGCTCAACCGGCCGGCCCAAAGGCGTGCAGATCACCCACCGCAACGTGGTGAATCTCGTGCTGGCGATGCAAGCGACGCCGGGAATTTCCTCCACCGACACCCTGCTGGCGGTGACCACCATTTCATTCGATATTGCCGGCCTGGAAATCTACGTGCCGCTGAGCGTGGGCGCGAAAATCGTGCTGATCAGCCGCCACGCCGCGCTGAATGCGCGCGAGATGGCCCGGCTGATGGACCAGCATCAGGTAACAGTGATGCAAGCCGCGCCGGTTACTTGGCGTTTGCTGATCGAGTCCGGCTGGCAGCCGCAAGCCGGTCTGAAAATTTTGGTCGGCGGCGAAGCGCTTCCGCGAGATTTGGCGGAGAGCCTGTGCGGCCGCGCGGGTGCGGTATGGAATATGTACGGTCCGACGGAGACCACCATATGGTCGACGTGCCATCGGGTGACCGCCAGAGCCCCGATTCTGATCGGTCGGCCAATTGCGAATACCCAGGTGTACGTGGTTGATCGCGCGCTGCAGCTTTTGCCGGTCGGCGGGATTGGGGAACTGTGCATCGGCGGAGATGGATTGGCGCGCGGATATCTGGATCGTGGTGAACTCACCGCTGAAAAATTTGTCGCCCATCCCTTCCTGCTGGGCGAACGCTTATACCGCACCGGAGACCTGGCGAGATTTCTCCCTAATGGCGAGCTGGAATGCCTGGGACGCCTCGATCACCAGGTAAAAATCCGGGGATTCCGAATCGAATTGGGGGAGATCGAAACCGCCATCGCCGCGTGGCCGGGAATTCGCGAAACGGTGGTCACCGCGCGTGACAATTCCGCAGGCGACAAGCGCCTGGTCGCTTACGTGGTGCTGGCGGAAGGCGCGAGCTTCGAGCCGCGGCAATTACGCGACGAGCTCCGCGAAAAATTACCGGAGTACATGATTCCGGGGTCGTTTGTACCGCTCGCGGCACTGCCGTTAACATCGAACGGCAAAATAAATCGCCAGGCGCTTCCGGCGCCCGGCGACGCCGACGTCGCGGCAAAATCCAAGCACGTCGCGCCGGGGAATTCCGACGAACGGGCGCTGGCCGAGATTTGGGCGCAGGTGCTGGGCGTTGAACGAGTGGGAGTCACCGACACGTTCTTCGACCTCGGTGGCCACTCGCTGCTGGCGGTGCGCATCACCGCTCGTGCCCAGGCGGAGTGGAACATCGATCTGCCGCCGAGCATCATTTTTGAAAATCCCACCGTCCAGCTTATGGCTCAGGCCGTGGGATCTTTGGTTAAGCGCAACGCGGTGCGCGCCCAGCGACCGGAAATTGTTCCGGTGTCGCGCAAAGAATATGCGCTTTCGGCCGCGACTGCGGAAGTGCCAGCCGGCGCGCAGGTCTTTCCAATGTCGTTTTCGCAGCAGCAGCTTTGGGTGCTGGATCAACTCCAGCCGGGCTCGGCCGCCTACAATATTCCGCTCGCCATTTGCCTGGAAGGCTCGCTCAACGCCGAAGCCTTGCAGTCCGCGCTGGATTCGCTGGCCCGCCGCCACGAATCGCTGCGAACGGTATTTCGAGTAGTGAATGGAAAACCGTCGCAGGTTGTTCTTCCAGCGGCGGCGGTAGTAATCCGCGTGGACGATTTACGCCAGCTTTCCGATCACTCATCCGAAACCGAGTGCCGCAGGATCGCTCTGGAAGAAGCGCAGCGCCCGTTCGATCTGAACCGTGGCCCGCTCTTCAGCGCGCGTCTGATCCGAACGTCCGACAACGCCCACGTGTTGGTGTTCAACGTCCATCACATCGTCTTCGATTATTCCTCCATTGCGGTATTGATTCGCGACGTTGCTGCGCTGTATGCCGCCGCCTGCCGTGGCGCCGAGCCCGCGCTTCCCGTGCTGGCTGTGCAGTATCCCGATTATGCGGTGCGCCAGCGCGACTGGATGCAAGGGGCGGCGCTTGACCCACAACTAAGGTACTGGAAGAACCAACTGAAGGGCGTCGCCAGCAGTTACGAGCTGCCCACCGATTATCCGCGAGGCAGCGAACTGTCGTTTGCCGGAGAATTCCTCACCGAGCTATTCCCGGCGCGAATCATGGACACGTTTGAGTCTTTGCAGCGCCGCGAGGGCGTCTCCCTTTTTATGGCTTTGCTCGCGGCTTTCGAAGTTTTGCTTTATCGCCACACCAATCAGGAAGACGTGGTGGTTGGCGCGTCCACCGCGGGCAGGAACCGCCAGAGCACCGACGATTTGATCGGCTTCTTCGTGAACCCGGTGGTCATTCGCAGCGACCTTTCCGGCAATCCCACTTTCCGACAACTACTCCAACGCGTCCGCAAGACCGCGACCGAAGCGTACGACCACCAGGACCTGCCGTTCGAAAAGCTGGTCGAGCAGTTGCGCCTGCCGCCCGACCCCAGCCGCAATCCTCTTTTCCAGACCATGTTTCTCTTTCAGGAACTGGCGACGGGCTCGGTGCAGACGCCGGGTCTGAAATGGCGCTGGGAGGGAATCGACAACAAAACCGCTAAATTTGATTTGAGCGCTTACGTCGAAAAACGCGAAGAGGGCCTGCTGGTGGCTTTCGAATACAACACCGGTTTGTTCGAGAGGGCCACCGTCCAGCGCCTGATGGAGCACTACCGGGTGCTGCTGGAATCAATGGTCGCCAATCCGGATCAATCGATTGCGCGTCTGCCGATGCTGGGCGAGGCGGAGCGGCGCCAGGTGGTGTTGGAGTTCAATCGCACCGCGGTGGACTATCCCGAAAGATCAGCCTGCCTGCACGAAATTATGGAGAGGCAGGTGGAGCGCACGCCCGATCAAATAGCGCTGGTCTTTGAAGGTCAATCGCTGACCTATCGCCAGCTCAACGAGCGCGCCAACCAACTCGCTCATCATTTGCACAAACACGGCGTCGCGCCCGGGGTGATAGCTGGCGTTTGCATGGAACGATCGCTGGAGATGGAGGTGGCGCTCCTGGCGGTCCTGAAAGCGGGCGGAGCGTACCTGCCGCTCGATCCCGAATATCCGGTGGAGCGCCTCACCTGGATGCTGGACGATGCCAAGCCCGCGATCGTGTTGTCCCAGCATATGGTGATCGATCGTCTGCCACCGCTGAAGATTCCGGCGTTGCTGCTCGATTCCGAATGGCACAAGGTTGAAAACGAGCCCACATCCAATCCTGCGGTAGCGGTGCAGCCCTCCGATTTGGCCTACGTCCTTTACACTTCGGGATCGACCGGCAAGCCCAAGGGTGTTTTGAACATTCACGAGGGAATCGTCAACCGGATGTTGTGGGCGCAAGCGGAATATAAATTGACGCCTGCGGACCGGGTGGTGCAGAAGACCCCGTACAGCTTTGATGTGTCGTTGTGGGAATTGTTCTGGCCGCTGATGAACGGCGCCACTTTGGTGATCGCGCAGCCCGGCGGCCACCGCGACCCACCGTACCTGGCGCAACTGATGCTTCAGGAAAAAATCACTGCCGCGCATTTTGTTCCTTCCATGCTCCGCGCATTTCTGGAGACCGCTGCGTACCCGAAACATTCCGCCCTGCGTCAAGTCTTCTGCAGCGGAGAAGCTCTGCCCAGTGATTTGCAGAACCGCTTCTTCGAGACGGTCGACGCCGAGCTGAATAATCTCTACGGCCCAACCGAGGCCGCGGTTGAAGTCACCTACTGGGCTTGCCGCCGCGGCGATCCTCGGCCGTTCGTCCCGATTGGCCGCCCCATTGCCAACATCCAAATTTATATTCTCGACGGGCAACTGCAGCCTGCGCCGCTGGGCGTGGCGGGCGAACTCCACATCGGAGGAATCGGGGTTGCCCGCGGATATCTCAACCGGCCCGAGCTCACCGCTGAGCGCTTCATTCCCGATCCATTTCGCAACCAGCCGGGCGCCCGGCTATACAAGACCGGTGACCTGGCGCGCTATTTGCCGCACGGCGAAATCGAATATCTGGGGCGGCTCGATCATCAGGTAAAGATTCGCGGTTTCCGAATCGAGTTGGGCGAGATCGAAACGGCGATCCGCCAATTCCCGGGAATTGTAGAAACAGTGGTGGTGGCGCGTGAGGATACGCCCGGAGACACCCGACTGGTCGCCTACGTAGTGATGGCCAAGCCCGATGCACTGAACGCCAATGAATTGCGCGAATCGCTGCGCAAGAATTTGCCGGAGCATATGATTCCCGCGGCCTTCGTCTCGCTCGCCGAGCTCCCGCTAACCCCCAGCGGCAAAATGGACCGCCGCGCGCTCCCCGCACCCAACTACGAATCGGCGCAGGTAGGCCTGGGATACGAGGAACCGCGCACCCAAACTGAAAAGGCCATGGCCACCATATGGGCGGAGACGCTGCAGCTCAATAAGATCGGAATTCACGACAACTTTTTCCAGTTGGGCGGCCATTCGCTGCTGGCGGTGCGGCTCTTCGCGCAGATTTCCCGCACCTTCGGCAAAACGGTTTCGATGAACACTCTGTTTCTAACTCCCACCATCGCCGAGCTTTCCGCGCTGATCGATTCGAAAGCGGACGCCGTTCCCAAAAACCGGCTGATCGCCATTCAGTCGCAAGGCTCGAAGGCGCCGTTATTCTGGTTCCCGGGCGGCGTCGGCAGCGTCCTTGCCTTTCGTGAGGCTTCGCTGCTGCTAGGGCCGGACCAGCCGGTCTACGGCTTGGAATCGAAACTTCCGGGGCCGAACGAAGTGTTTGAAGAGGTCGAAATCCGCGCCCGGCATTTCGTGCAGCTCATTCAGAGTTTGCAACCGCAAGGACCGTACCACCTCGCCGGCTTCTGTTCGGGCGGGTTGGTGGCGTACGAAACCGCACGCTTGCTGGAAGGGCAGGGCGATACGCTGGGGTTGGTGGCGTTGGTTGAGTCAGTCCCTTTTCACTTTCCGGGTGAATTTCTGGCCACCATCGACTACTACATACAGCACTACTCGTGGCGAGCGGAGCATATGCTGAAGCGTTGGGGGCGCTGGGTGGCGGAGACTTTCTTCGGCGCCGCGCCAAGCAACATTCCAACCCACGATGAACTCTTTCCATTGGCCGTGCAAACGGAACAGGCTATGGCCGAAATGCATCGCATCGAACACGCCATGCACCTGGTCGACAGCCGCTATCATCCGCGCCCGCTGAATTCCCGGGTGTGCATGTTGGTGGGCGAGGACGATTATTTTGGAATGGGTGTGAGCCGTGCCGCCGATCCGCGGCTAGCCTGGCGCCCGCTTCTTTCCGGAGGATTCGACATCGTCACCGCCCCCGGCGATCACCTGTACATGCTGCGTGCGCCGCGTGTGAAAATTTTCGCGAAACGCCTCGACGCCGCCCTAGCCGAGAGCACCATGCGCGCTGCGGAATCTGCCCGCGCGGGAAGCGGCAAAGCCTCCTCGCAGCCACCGAATTCGACCGTCAAATCCGGCGCGGCTAGCCGGCACAAAAAGATTTCCACCCGTGCGCCCCGCTAACCCTCCCCGTTGTTGGTCCCCTAATCGTCGGTAGTGTCCTAGTTTGAAGATTTCACCAGCACCACGAAACGCAATTCGGAACCTCCAGCTTTTGCATCGACCTCCCAGCAACCTGCGGTCGGAAAATACACGTGAGATGGCTGAATTGGTCCCCGAGGTCGAGGGTCAAATGAAATGTCATACACGAGCGGAGCAGCCGCGCCATCTATTCTTCGGCCAGTAACGGTTATCGGATATTCCGAGGGTTTGTACCACAGCACTTGGTGGCCTGGTCTGTAACCAGTCTTTGGATCGGGCTGGTCTGGTCCGCGTACAAAGTCCCACCCCCAAAAGGTAGCCCAAATCGTCCGATCGTCGTTTGCGTACCAGTCGCTATCGCCCCGTGGACCACCGGCGGGGTATCCAATCACATACCGAGAAGTGGGACAGGCGCCGTTCGCGTGAGGGGTTTGCTTAGGTACGGATTGAATGGGCGCTGCCACGAAAGCAGCGATTAGAATAAGCAGCATCCAGGGAGGTTTCATTACGTTTCCTCCGACTAATGTCAGCATTATATTTCGGAGAGATAACCCCGGTTAAGAAAACACACACCTCCCACGCTGGAGTCGTAATTGGTACACTACCTGGTCGTCAGACGCCTTGACAATCCGGGTATGGCCGGGATTACACTCACTCGTTGCTAGTTTCGGAACTTTTCCATCCCAGCATCGACCGCGGCCTGCGTTGGTAGCCTGCTATGCGTGTGCCACTGGTCGCTTCCGCTCGAACTGGGATCAAGGTCGTTTGTAGGTGATGGAACCTAAACGCCGAACAGGCCGGGTGAGCGGGTTTCCGCAGAAAGCGACGATCCTGGGCGCTGGTTTGCTTGCGGCTGGTCTCCTCGGTTCTGGCGCGCCGCTCCTCCGCGCCCAAGGCGCTCCCAGCCATCCCGCGGCTCTTTCTGAAATCTCCACCGAAGAATACAATCGCCGCCTCAATAATCTGCGCCAGGATTTGAGCTCGGACTCCGGGGTACTTTCCGCCGAGGAATACCGCATCGGCGCGAACGACATACTCGACATCACCGTGTTCGATGCTCCGGAGCTGAATCGCTCGGTCCGTGTTACTTCGGGCGGAGAAATTTCCTTGCCCCTTCTTGGTCCGCTGCGCGCGGCTGGGCTTACTGCGCGCGAATTGGAGCTGTCTCTCGAAGTCCGCTTGCGCCGCGAATTCATGAAAGATCCCCACGTGGGGGTTTTCGTCAGCACCGTCGAGAGCCACCCTATCTCGGTGGTCGGGGCGGTGCGCAAGCCGGGGGTTTTCCAGGTTCGCGGGCCGCGCTCGCTGCTCGAAATGATTTCGATGGCCGACGGAGTGACCGACGACGCGGGCGATAAAGTATTGATCGAGCGCGGCGCGGGTTTGCACCCGGAAGTGCTGGCGGCGCAGGCGGCGGCAGCCTCAGCCTCGGTGCCAGTGTCGGCGCCATTGCCGGCAGACACCCGGTCTGGGCCAGACGTGAATCCTGGCGACGCTACGCCGAGTGGAGCGGTGGCAACGTCGGCGCGGTCCTCCTCGACGATGGCCTCCGCCGCAGGCTCATCTGCAGCGCCGGCGTCTGCTGGGGATGACGTCTCCGACGACGTGGTGGAAGTTCATTTGGATGGCTTGGTGCAATCGGGCGAGCGGAAATACAACGTGACGGTTTTTCCGGGGGACATCGTCAAGGTCACCCGCGCGGGGATCGTTTACGCTGTCGGCGAGGTTCACAAGCCCGGCGGATTCGTAATGAAGAACAACGAGCCGATGACCATTCTGCGGGTGGTCGCGCTGGCCGAGGGCCTAACCAGCGTCGCCGCGAAATCGCAGGCCCGCATTCTGCGAACCGACGAGAACGGCAACCGCGTCGAAGTGCCTGTCAATTTGGGTAAAGTGTTTGCCGGTAAGGAGCCGGACCAGGCGTTGAAGGCGTCCGACATTGTCTTCGTGCCCAATAGCCCGGCGAAGGGAATGTTCGCCAAGGGTACCGACGCAGCCGTTTGGGCAGTGACCGATCTGGTTGTGTTCCACTGGTAGCGCAATGGACGAACCCACAAAAATCCGGCTGTACGATTCCAGCCCACGCCCGATCGAGCCGGTCCGCGCCATCCCCTTCAAAGCGGTGGAGGTGGATGACGCGCCGGACCTTTTCGAGTATTGGCGCATCGTCCGCAAGCGCAAAGGCACCATTCTCACCGTTCTTTTCATCGTCTTTACCATCGCTCTGGTCGGCACCCTGAAACAAAAGCCCGTCTTCCGCGCACGCGCGCTGGTAGAAATTCAAAAAGAAAATCCCGACGTGCCCACGCTGCAGGAACTTTTCCAGGTGGAAACGATTTCCGACGCCTATCTGGAAACGCAGTATAAGATTTTGAAAAGCGAGAACGTGGCGCGGCGGGTGATCGACGAATTGGACATCGATCAACTCCCGGAATTCAAGCCCGCGGCGCGTTCCTGGTTCTCCGTCGCCAAACCTGAACCGCTTCCAGCGCCGAGCACTGACCTGAACGGCGACACCAGCAAAGATCCCGACGCGTACAGCGAAGTGCTGAGGAAATTCGACGATCGCCTGAGCGTGGACCCAGTGAAACGCAGCCGCTTGGTCGAGATCAGTTTTGAGTCCACCGATCCGGCGCTGGCGGCGCGGGTGGTGAATTCGCTGGCTTCCAACTACATTGAAGAAAATCTGGAAGCGCGCTGGCAAGCCTCAGAAAAGGCGTCCGATTGGTTGTCGCAGCAACTAATGCGGATGAAAGCGAAGCTCGAGAAATCCGAGGACGAGCTGCAGAAATACAGCCGCGAAACCGGATTGCTCTTCCTTTCCACCGAGAAAGGCACCACCGAAAATATCGTCGACCAACGCTTGCACGATCTACAGGAGGAATTGACCAAAGCGCAGGCCGACCGCTACCAGAAGGAATCCTTGTACCGCTTGGTTCAGGAAGGCGATTTCGCTTCGCTCCCCGGCGTTTTCGACGACAAACTTCTGCAGGACCTAAGCGAGCGCTTAGCGGATCTCAAGCGCCAGCGCTCTCAGCTCGCCACCACCTTCAATCCCGATTATCCGCGGGTAAAGGAGGTGCAGAGCCAGATCGACGACGCCGAGGCGAATTTGACTCAGGAGCGCGAGCGCGCCACCCGCATGATTACCGACGAATACCGCGCCGCGGTTAACCGCGAGGACATGCTCACCGCCGCTTTCGCCGATCAGCAAAAAGCGGAGAACGACGTCGCGGAAAAATCCGTGCAGTACAACATTCTGAAGCGCGAAACCGACACCAATAAGCAACTTTACGAAGGATTGTTGCAGAAATTGAAAGAGACCGGCGTTTCGACCAGCATGCGCGCCACCAACATCCGCATCGTCGATCCCGCGCAGGCCCCGCGCAAACCGGTTCGGCCACGCGTGGTTCTCAACCTTTCGGTGGGATTGTTGTTGGGCCTTTGCTTGGGCACGGCGATGGCCTTTGCCCAGGAACATCTCGACAACACCATCAAGAGTCCGGAAGACGTCGAGCGCTTTCTGCGGCTGCCGGCCCTGGCGTCGATTCCCGCGGTCGATTCCGGCGAGTACCACGGAATTCACAGCCTCTACGAGCGCGCCAAGGTGCTCTCTGCCGAAAGCCAGCCTGCGGGGGCTCTCGCGCCGGCGTGGAACAAAATTGAAGCCAACGGAAATCATTCCGCGCTGCTGGAGGCTTTTCACGGCCTGCGAACTTCCGTGCTGCTGTCCACCGCCGAAGCCCCGCCGCGCACCCTATTGGTCAGCAGCGCGCGACCCGGGGAAGGGAAGACCACGGTGGCGGCGAACTTGGCGATTTCGTTGGCGCAACTTGGCGATCCAGTTCTGCTGATCGACGCGGACCTGCGCCGGCCCAGTCTGCATGACTTTTTCGGAGTGACCGCACCGCACGGCTTGGTGGGATTTCTCACTGGTCACGAACATTGGAAAGATCTGGTGTGTCACGTCGCGCCGGTTGGCCTGGACGTACTTTTCTGCGGGCCGATACCGCCGAACCCCGCCGATCTGCTCTCTTCGGAATACATGCGCACGCTCATTCGCGATGCGTCGAAAACCTACAAGTTCGTGGTTATCGATTCACCGCCGCTTCTGAATGTGGCCGATAGCCGCATCCTGGCGACCCTGGTCGACGGTGTGCTATTGGTGGTGGTCGGAGGTGTGACTCCGCGCGATTTGGCGCAGCGCGCGCAGGCTTCGGCGCGCGACGTGGGCGCGCACATTCTGGGCGCCGCAATCAATTTTGCCGACCTCTCGTCGGGGCACTACTACTACTCGCCCTACGTCACCAAGGAGGAGTAACAACCCCAGGAATGCCCGTGGCTCTGCCCAACGACCGCCTTCCGCGCATGTCGAAAACGCTGGCCGAGTGTTCGCTGATTGGTTGCTTGTTATATTCCGCGCTGGCATTTGGCGGCGCCGAGCCCGCACTTTTCTCCGTGGCCCAGATCGTGTTGTTCGCGGCTATCGCGTTTCTGATTCTTGCCCAGCCGGATTTGCTGATACCCGCAAATCGCGCGGCACAAAGGGTTCCCGCGGTACTCGTGGCGATGGTCCTAGTACAAATGTGCCCGCTTCCGCCTTCCTGGGTGGGACGCTCGAGACTCGCTCCGGCCGAGTTGGCGGACGCGCGCTGGACGCACTGGACCATTCAAAGTTACGCCACCCGGACCCACTTGCTGGCACTGATCGCATGCCTGGCGGTATTTTATCTCGCCCAACTGGTGTGCCAAACTCGCGACGGAAAGCGGCGGCTGATTTTTTCCATTCTCGGATTGGGGATCTTCGAGGCGTTTTACGGCTTGATCCAATACCTCACCGGGTTTCAGCGTATTTTTGCCTACGTTAAGAAATACGATTTGGAGGAAGCCACCGGCACCTACATCAACCGCAATCACTTCGCGGGACTGCTGGAGATGATTTTGCCTTTTAGCCTGGCGCTGGCGTTCTACGAATTCGAAAAGTTACGCCGCCGGCAGGCCCAATCTCCTCGCCGTAAACACAAACTGTTCGCCGGTTCCGGATTTGCTCGCGCCATTTTCTGGGTTGCGGTGGCGGTGCTGCTGGCTGTGGCGCTTTTGTTTTCGCGCTCGCGGATGGGAATTTTGGCCGGAGTGCTGTCTTCGTTGTTTGTGTTTGGCCTGGTCGCGTTGTCGCAACTCGGCGGGCGCAATGGGCTGTGGCTCGCCGGCTCGTTCCTGGTTTTGGGCTTGGCGCTGACCCTGTGGATTGGTCCCGGCCCCGTTCTGCAACGATTCCAGAACGTGAGTGACGAATATTCGGGCCATGGCCAGGATCGCCTGACCATCTGGAAAGATACCCGCGGCTTGCTGCGAGCCCACCCGCTGTTGGGCACGGGACTCGGTACGTTTCCGATCGCCTACACCGCGGTGCAAACCGGTTTCCTGGGTCGCTTCGTCAACCACGCCCACAACGACTACCTGGAAATCTCCAGCGATCTGGGTATTCCCGCGGCACTGGTTTTGTTTGTCTCGGTGTTTGTGGTTTTAGGGAGGGCCGTGCGCATGTGTTATTCCGCGGAACGAAGTTTCGAGCAGGCCGCGGCACTGGGCGCGGCTGGCGCCATCTTGGCGATGCTGCTGCACAGCTTGACGGACTTCAATTTGTACATTTTCGCGAATGCCATGATGCTCTCCGCGGTGTTGGGCTTGGTGATGGCCATTCGGCCGCGCGGCGCCCTTGCCGCTGAAGGCGGCTCCGAGGGCGGTCGCGGAGGTGAAGATGAACCCTTGCAGAATGCGGCCGGAGGCCCGGCGCGCGCTCCGGTGGCAGGCACGGCATGAACCACGACATTCAGCTCGGGGTAAAGCGAGCGCTGGATATTGTTGCCTCGGCAGTGGCGCTATTGGTGTTGTGGCCCTTACTTGTGTGTATCGCGATTCTGATCAAGCTCGAATCGCCGGGTCCGGTGTTTTTTTTGCAGCCGCGAGCCGGCTATCGCGGCGAGCGATTCCGCATGCGAAAATTCCGCACCATGGTGCAAAACGCGGAAGCGTCCGGCGCCGGTTACTACGTTGGCCGCGACGACGCGCGCGTCACCCGGGTGGGTAAAATGTTGCGGCGATTCAGCCTTGATGAACTGCCCCAACTTCTGCAGATTTTCACCGGAAAGATGAGCGTGGTGGGGCCTCGTCCGGGCTTGCCCTATCACATAGAGCACTATGACCCGGACCAGATGAGGCGCTTAGATGTGCGGCCAGGGTTGACCGGGTGGAGCCAGGTGAATGGGCGCAACCAGATTAGCTGGCCGGAGCGAATCGAAAAAGATGTTTGGTACGTCGATCACTTTTCGCTGTGGCTTGACGCGAAAATCATCTTTCGAACGTTTGGGGTGTGGCTCTCGGGTGAAGGGCTGTACGGCGCGCGCGAAAATTTCTTTTTCTCCGGCCAGGACGATATTCCGGTGCCCACGCGGAGGGATTCGTGACCGATGTTGTGATTCTGGGCGCGGGCGGGTTGGCGCGCGAGATTTACGGTCTTTTCGAGGACGCCAATCTCGATTCCAAGAAATGGAACGTACTTGGATTCATCGACGATAGCGTCGCGCTTCACGGGGTAGTCCAGTGCGGCCTGCCGGTACTCGGCGGATTCGAATGGCTCGAACGGCGCGGCGACAACAATATTCGCGTGATCTGCGGGACGGGAAGTCCCACCTCGCGCCGCGCACTCGCCGAGCGGGCCGCCGCATTGTCCCTCCCGTTCTGCCAAGCTATCCACCCGTCGGCGAGGGTTTCGCGGTGGATGGAACTCGGCCCGGGTACCATCGTCACCGCCGGTTGTATTCTCACCACGCAAATAACGTTAGGCGCTCATGTGCTCGTGAATTTAAACTCCACCATCGGCCATGACTGCACGATCGGCGCGTATTGCAATATCAATCCAGGCTGTTGCATTTCCGGGAATGTGAAGATGGGCGAGGGCGTGGATTTGGGCACCGGTGCGTCGGTCATCCAGGGCAAGCAGATTGGCGAGTGGTCGGTGATCGGAGCGGGCGCTGTAGTTACCCAGGACATTCCCGCGCATGTGACCGCAGTGGGCGTTCCGTGCCGGGTGATCAAGCGTCATCCGGCTTATGCAGCGCTGTCGGTGCCTTCGGGAAGAGCGAACTGATCGAGGAAGCGGTGAATTCAGGCTCGGGAAAATCGGGGGCGGCCCAGGTGGCGAATTCGACTTTCGAAAAACGGCTGCCCATTGTTTCGCCCGAAGGGCTTCCCGGCGAGGAGTTCCTCGACGACGTTCGGCAAATTCTGCGAAGCCGCCAGATCACCAACGGCGCCTTCGTGCGTGAATTCGAAGCGGCCGCCGAATCCTTTCTAGATGTGCCGTACTGCGTGGCGGTTTCCAGCTGTACCTCCGGGTTGATTCTGGTTTTACAGGCACTGGGCCTGCGCGGAGAAGTAGTTCTGCCGAGCTTCACGTTTCACGCTACTGCGCACAGCGTGCGCTGGAATGGCCTGCGGCCGGTGTTCGCGGACTGCGAGACGGGCACATTTTGCCTGGATCCGAAGGCCGTTCGCGCGCAGCTTTCTCCGCACACGGCTGCGATTTTGGCGGTGCATCTCTACGGCAACCCAATCGCGGTGACCGAGCTCGAAGCGATCTCCGCAGAGCGCGGCATCCCGTTGATCTGTGACGCGGCGCACGCGTTCGGAACGGAATTTCACGGCGCGCGCGTTGGCTTGACCGGCGTCGCGGAGGTGTTCAGCTTTTCGCCGACTAAGTTGTTGGTCGCCGGAGAAGGCGGCTTGGTTTCGACGCGCGATCCCGAGCTGGCGCGGCGCCTGCGCGCTGCGCGAAACTACGGCGATGCCGGCACCGCGGATCCCGAACTGCCCGGACTGAACGCGCGCATGAGCGAATTTCACGCCGCACTCGCGCTGCGGGGCCTGCCGGGGATCGCTACACGGATTGAACGCCGCAACCAGATTCGCCTGCGCTACGAGCAGCGATTGGGATCGATTCCCGGCATTACCTTTCAGCAGATTCGCGGCGGTTGCCGCACCACCGCCAAGGATTTTTCCTTGATCGTGGACCAGGCCGAGTTTGGCCAGCCCCGCGATTGGTTGTTGGAGCGTTTGCTGCAGCGGAATATCGAGGTGCGCCGATACTTCTGGCCGCCCGTTCATCGGCAAAAGTTGTACCGGGAAATCTGGGATGGGCGCCCGTTGCCGGTGACCGATTGGGTTTCGGATCGGGTGATTAGCTTGCCGATTTATTCCTCGCTCAGCGATGCAGATGTCGATCGAATTTGCGCAGCGGTGTCCGAGCTGGCATCCGAGGCAGCGCGAGTTTCCGATACTCGAGAGGCGCACGCGGGATGAGCCGTTCAACCAATACCGGTGCGGGTGGCTTGGCCACTCCCGCCCAGAAGCAGGCCAGCGGTGCGGCGGTCGAGACGTGGAAGCGACTGCGGCGAGAGGCCAGCGAATTTCTGTGGAGGGATGCGCTGTTGCGCATGGCCGTGGACGTGGTGCTCGTCAATGTGGCGATGCTGTCGGCGTTTGGCTTGTGGTTCTTGTTCTACGTGGTGGTGCTCGATATTCCGCGGCCCCACGACTTGGCCACTATATTCAAGGGATTCGTCGCCAACTACTGGCTGTTCTGGTCTTTCCTCGCTCTGTTGATATTTCAGCTCAGCGGCTTTTATACCCGAGCCCGGGGCTACGCCGGCCGCTACAAGGCGCTGGTGGTATTCCGCGCGGTCAGCCTGTTCATGGTGATCTTCGTATTCTCCGACTACTTTCTTTTTCGCGGCGCGTTGGTTCCGCGCGGGGTCGCGGTGATCGGCTGGGTTCTTACGCTGGCGGCCATCGGCGGCACCCGGCTCACCAAGCATCGCTTCCTGCGCATGTATCGCGTCGAACATCGGACCCAGCCTGACCGCGTGGAGAAGGTGCTGGTTCTCGGCGGCGCGGGATACCTGGGCTCGGCGCTGGTGCCGCAATTGCTCGCTCGGGGGTACAGCGTTCGGGTTCTGGATTCTTTCCTATTTGGCGAGGCCCCGCTGGCGCCCTGGAACGGGCATCCGCGCTGCGAGTTGGTGCGCGGTGACGTGCGCGACATCGAGGCCGTAGTGCAGGCGGTGCGGGGATGCGACGCGGTGGTGCATCTCGCTGGCATCGTCGGGGATTCGGCGTGCGAAGAGAATCAGCAATTGGCGATCGAAGTGAACGGAGCGGCCACGCGGATGCTGGTGGATGTGGCCCGTGGTTTCGGCGTTCACCGCTTTTTGTTTGCGTCGTCCTGCAGTGTGTACGGAGCCTCCGACTTGCCGGTAAACGAGCACTCCAAAATTGCGCCGCTCTCGGTGTACGCGCAGACCAAAGCGGATTCGGAAAAGATCTTGCTGCGGAGCCAGGCGCCGGATTTCCATCCCATACTTCTAAGGTTCGGGACGCTATTTGGATTGTCGAGGCGAATGCGGTTCGACCTGGTGGTTAACCTGCTGGTCGCGCGCGCGGTTTCCGCTCATCGCATCACCATCATGAATGGCGATCAGTGGAGGCCTTTCCTGCACGTAGAGGATGCCGCGCGTGCGTGCGTGGGGTGCCTGGCTGCACCGTCTTCGGCTGTCTCTGGAGAGATTTTTAACGTCGGTTCGGAGTCGATGAATCAACAGCTCGACGATGTAGGGGAGAAGGTCGCCGCCGCTGTTCCGGGAACGGAAATCGATCGTATTACGAGCGCCGATCGCCGTAACTACCGCGTCGAGTTTGGCAAGATCGAATCTCGCTTGGGATTTCGCTGCGAGCGCACCCTTGAGTCGGGTATTGAAGAGATCCTGGAGGCGGTGCGCTCCAGCTCCATTCAGGACTTTTCCACCCAAGAATTCAACAACCAGGTGGCCACGCGGGCCTTCGCGCAGACCGCCGACGGTAAGTCGTCGCCGCTGCGCGAGCTCGCCGCGTTGACCAGCCGAGAGGGCAAGCAAATTCCATACGGCTCTTGAGCTCGCCCCTCCCTCCGGAGGTGGTACGACAGTCACTCCGGTTGTCGCTGCCGCAGCGCGCGTCCAACGCATGCGCCGTCACAACTTCCGCGCCTCGGCGGCCGACTCCTAGCAATGGCCTATCGCGACTTCAACAGTTGCGACCCATCCGGTGCGCCCCACCCCGTCACTGCGTCGTAGCCGGTGCGAGCTTGATACTCAAGGCCAGGATCGGTATACGATGCGCTCTGGCCCGCAGTGATTTCCTGCCACCTAAACTCGCCGCGAGGCTTACCGTTCGCACCGTTTTGATAAAGCAGTGGCGGCAGGAAGTGCTATTTCTTTGACGCGGCGACGTTGGCATTGATCCGTGCAACCAGCGCTTTCGCTGAGAGCGCCGAAAAAACTCCACTCAACTACGTGCAACACCGCGGGAAGGTACGCGGTTCAGGTTTTTGGGGTCAAGTTAGGGAAGATACGGAGATTGTTCTCGGTTATTCTGCCGGGCCGCTCCTGTTTTTTGCCGCACCGAACGGTAAAATTCTCGCCGCGCTTTTTGCAGCGCTTCCGGGCGAAACTCTCGGGCCCGCTCCAAATTTCTTGCGGACATGCGCTGCAAGCGCTCCGGATCGCGCTCTGCCTGGATCATTTTGCCGGCCAGCGCTCGCGCGTCGCCGATTCGGAGCAGATCTTCCTCTGCCAACAGCTCGGGGATCCCGCCCACGTTGGATCCCAGGCATGGACAACCGCGCGCCATCGCTTCGAGCATAGCCCCAGGAAGGCCTTCGGCGCGAGACGGCATGACAAATAGGTCCAGCGAATCTAAGAAGTCCCTCACCGTCGCTCCGAACGCCAGGTGGCCTAGAAAGACCGCCCGATCGGCCACTCCCAGTTGTCGCGCTAGCGACTGCATCGCTTCCAACTGCACGCCGCTCCCGGCGAAGCGCATTTCCAAATTCATCCCGCTGCGAAGACATGCTTGGCCGGCGCGGAGCAGTACGTCCGGCCCCTTATACATCTGCGCCAGGCTGCCGATGAAGCCAACTCGAAAAGGATTTGCAGTACGGCCTGTCTCGGTAGCGCGTGCCGCGATGTGCTCCGCTCGCGCCGCCAAAATATTCGGCGGAGCAAACGCTGATTCCAGCAGTGCATCGGAGTACGCGGCGACGTAAGCATCCGGCGCCGGGGGATAACGCCGCTGCAACGCCCGCTGGGTAAGGTAGTGAATCGCAACCGCTCCGGCACAAATCTTCTTTTGGCTTCGGGTGGCGACCCAGCGGAAGATAGGCCACAGCGGACTGGGCCATGTTGACGGCCCCAACGCGTCCCATGGATCGCCCACAACTTCCACCGCGTACGGCCGGCGCAGACGCTGCAGCTCGGCCCAAGCGAGCCGGCTCACCAAACCGGGGAGGCGCAGAATGCTGGTATCGCACGCTTCGATGGCCGCCCGGGTGCGTCGCTTTAATTCTGGAAGATCGCGAAGGTAGCCGCGCGGACCGTGGTAGTCCGGTAAATCGAAAAACCAGACGCCGGGTCCGTCCGCGCGGGTCATATTGTCATGGGGAGCGTCGATCGTGCGCATCCGCGCCAGCACAACCACTTCGTCAAATACCTCCAGGCGCCTGGCCCACAGGGAGTAGCTCGACGAACCCTCACCATAAACGCGCCCATCCGGCCCGCGCGCGAAGTGATGCTCCAATGCCATCAGCACTCTCATTTCACGGTTACCGGAAGCTCGGTGATCGAGCCCGTTCGCGGCGGTTCGCTGCGCAAGGCAGCGATCAAAACGCATAGGTTCCCGGCACAGTTCGCGGACATTCCGGCCAGCACCGCGTAGGCGGCGCCCCGCAGCCCGAAGCGCGGAATCCATCGCCAGCAAGCCGTGGCAGTGACCGCGATTACCAACAGGTTTATGGGAACTTGCGCCAGGAATTTTCGCGCGGCCATCAACGCAGTACCCAGCGTTCCGGTTACGAACGTCACGCCGCCGCCGATCGCGAGCCACACCAATACGCCTCCATAACGTGCGTAATCGGGACGGTACAGCCATCGCAGCACCAAAGTCCCGCACAGCCAGGATAGTACCGTGCCGGCCGCGCCTACCAACGCTGCCGCCAGCACCATTCGCGCCAACAGCCGAAGGAACGCCGGGCGGTCCGCTTGAAAATACCGCGCCAGGCGGGGCAGGGCGGATTGGCCCAGCGCAATCACCAGGGTATTTCCAGCCACGATCAAATACGCCATGGCCGCAAAGTATCCGAGTGCCGATTCGCCCTGCACCTTTTCAATCAGGTAACGCGGCAAGTTCGCATTCAACGAGCTCAGAAACGCGACCGCGCCGAGAGGTAAAGCGGTGACCGCCAGTGGCCGCAAACGCGCCCAGTCCCATTCGATCCATCCCTCGAAGTGAGCCCCCACCGCACGCGCCATTCGCCGCACTACCACCGCTTCGTACCCCACCAGCCACGCGGCCCAGTAAATGGCCAGCGCGGCTGCCGCGGGCACGATCCGGTGGGTGAGCCACAGCACGCCACCGAGAGTAAGCACCGACCCCACTCCACGGCCGGCGAGGGCGAGGGCGATCAGGTCGAAGCGTTCATGCTTTTGCCAGAACCCATAGAAAACATCGCTGAAGCTATCCGCCGCTTTCGCCAGGCTCACAAACACAACCACTTCAAATGTTTGCCAGGCGTAGCGGGCCCGCCAGGCAAATAACCCGATGGCCAGCAGCGCCAGCAAGGTGCCGAGAACCCGGAGCGCCAAGTAATGGCTCAGGCGGTATTCGGTTTGCGCGTCGGTCGCTTGCACCGAACGCAACTGCAAACCGCTCAGCATGAATGCTGGGGCACACACCGCAAGCCCTAACGCGTACTGACCTACCATCGCCGCTGTCCCCAGCTTGGCGATTGCCACCAGCATGCCCCACTGGCAAACGGCATAGAACAGGTTTCCCGAGAGCGTCCAGGCGAAATTGGTGCGTAGGGAGAATAAGCCTCCGGGGCGCTTGGCGGTGGCCAGCGCTGGATCCGGCATGGGAAGGGAAGCGCCTGTCATTTCGGTGTCTGCGATCCAAAGTCGAGACATTCGCGGCGCTTATCGTTCAGGCGAAATGACATTTCGTGGCTTTTCAGATTTTTCATTTCCTTTTACTTTCATATACATCCAAATTCTAATCCCCACAGATGCCGCGATCGGAATTTCTGCCCTGTTTGTGCTTGCTCCACTCGTCAGGCGCTCGAATCTCTGCGCGAGGCTAGCACTCTGCCTGGGCGATTCGAAGGGATCATTCCTGTGGTGCAGCGGCGGTGGCTCGCGGCGAGAGAATGTTTTCATAGATTCCAGCCACTTCGCGCCCGGTTCGTTCTGCGTCCACCAGTTGGCGCGCCAGCGCTTTTCCTAGGGCGGTGCGTGACTGCGCTTCCTGGTGATTGCTCAGCGCGTCCTCAATCGCGGCGGCCAAAGCCACCGGACTGGCGCTGGGCACGAGCCATCCTGTTTCCCCGTCGTGGATCAGGTCCGGCAAACCGCCCACATTCGAGGCCACTACCGGAACTCCACTCAACAGCGGTTCGGCCGCTCCGCCGAGGTTCTCCGATAGTGAGGGCACCACCGCGAGATCCAGGTCCGGATAGATTTGCGCAACGTCGTTTCTCGACCCGGTGAAGTAGAGCGAGCCATTGCAAGTTTGTACGCCGAGATCGCGCAGCCGCTGTTCGTACCAGGTCGCCCCGTTCCACGGCCCGCCAACAATTATTCCGCGCACTTCGGGACGGCGCTCGCGCACCCGGCTTAGCGCGGCGATGAAATCCTCGTGGCCCTTCACGCCGCGATGCTGCCCCAGAATCCACTTCGGCGCATACATATAGGCGACCATGCCAACCAGCGGAGCGTCCGGCGAAATCCCCAGGGCGCGGCGCAGAACTCCGGTGCGTTCACCGCCGAACGGGGTGATGTCCGTTCCCGCATAGGACAAGAAAACGTGGGACGGAGCTACGCCCATGGCGAGATAGCGGTCGCGCGTCCATTTGCAGGTGGCAATCCAGAAATCCTGAGGGCCGCTCAGGCGGAGATCGGTCCAAGCGAAAAACTCAGTTTTCGAGATGGAGGGGGCCGGCGACCTGGAAGACGCGCGGAATCGGAAGATTTCTTGCCCAATGCAGCGCGCACCAGGAACGTTGTCCCCACATGATGGGTATGGATCACGTCCGGGCCGAACCCGCGCGACCAACTCGCGGCACGCCTGCATCACCCCCGGAATCTTCCATGGGTAAGGTCCGGCGGGGTTAAAGTCTGCTTGGCAGACGGTGGCGCCCGCGGCGCGATACTGCGGCGCCAAGCCCTCGGTCTGCGACGGGAGCGCTACGGCAATTTCCACCCCTGCGGCTATGAGCACCCGCACTTGGTGCAGGACCCAGTTGGCTGCGTGGGCAGTTTTCACAATGTGCAGCGCCTTCATCGGTGCCACATTCTAGTCCGAAACCGGTGAGCGAGCCGGGTGGAAAATCGCGGTCCGCATCTCCGAGCCACGCGTAAACCCTCGATTGACTGGCGTTTCCCGATTCGCAATTGGCTCAACTTGACCGTAGACATGACCGAGGTAAACGAGTAACAATGCTTACGGATGTTTCTTCAGGAAAAATCTGTGAATCCGCGGGAAGTCGCGCGAGCGCGGTTTGCTTCAAATCCGCGCCCTTGCTTGCACTCGACGATGCCCAATCGATTCGTTTCCGCGCTTTCCCTGCTGGTGATTTGCTTGCTGCTCTTTCCGCTGGGTCTGACCGCGCAACAGGCTAGCACCGATACCGGAGAGCAGGCGCCGGAGCATCGCCCGTTAGGATCTCTGACCTCGGCAGGAGAGGTATACGTCAACGGGGTCCACGCCACCGCGGACATGACCGTATTCACCGGCGACTCCCTGCGCACCGGCGCGGATGGATCCGGGACATTTACAATTGGCGGACAGGGTTCGATTAAGGCGTCGGCCAACACACAAATGGATTTCTCCGCGAACCCACTCTTCGTCGTCGAAGTGAAAAACGGCATGGTGGTGATGAGCACGATTCCGGGCGCACCGAATATGAAGGTGCGTGCGGGAAGTTTCGTGGTGGTGGCGGAAACCGGAGATGCGGATACCAACGCCGCGCAGACGGCCTGCCAGATCCAACATCTAGCCGACGGGAGTTTCCAAATCACCTCGGTCACCGGCTCGGTGGGTGTGATCGCCCTGGAAGGACCCGAAACCGTATTCATTAAGGCCGGCGAATCCGTTACGGTGACTCCGAGCGGGGAACTTAGCCAAACCACTTCGTCGGTCGCACCCGGGACCACCGCTCCTACGGATCAGACGACTGCGCCCAACAGTCGAAAGAAGAAAGCTCCGGTGGGTTGGATTCTGCTCGGGGTGATCGGCGCCGGTGGCGCGGGCGCGGCGGCTGCACTTGCCGGGCACGGAAGCAGCAGTTCGGCGATCAGCCAATCCTCTCCGTAGTAGAGTCGTCTTGTTCCGACCTTCTGCATTTATCGTCTCGCCGTTCACCCGTCACCTTTAGCTCGTCGCGCGGCAAACTCTGTTTCATGCCGTGTGATCGTGGATGCGTTGGCGATCCGGGAGGCATTGGTCCCGGCCGCCGAGAGTGGCTGCGCCACAACATCATTCCGCGGAGCTCAAGCTAATCTGATCGATCCACACCGTTCCGCCGATTAAGTTGTCGAACTTGCGGCTGACCGGCCGGGCCAGGCGCACCACCAGCAAGCGGGTCTCGGGTCCAGTGGTGAATTCCAGCCGCTCCGGCGACCAACTCGAACTTCCGACTAAATTTTCGGTGGAAAGAAACAGTTTGGAGGGCTGCGCGGCGTCGTAAATCTGAAACCTCGGACCGCTGTCGGTGGTGATGCCTTCCACGCGCATGTATGCGGAAAACCGATACAGGGTTCCCGGATGGACCGGAACGTACTGCGCCACGTTCCCATAGTCGAGATTATGCTTGGCGTCGAATTGAATGCGCAGCGAATGCACGCCGTCAAAGAAATTGAGGCTGTCCACCCGGACGGCTGCTCCCGGGGTCGGCACCACTCGCCAATCCAGTCCGCCATTTAGAATCTCGAATTCAAATCCGCCGTTAACGATCCGATTGGGATAGGCCACGCGCGGACGCAATTGCGCCGGAAATCTTTCGACCATCGCTGTCCATGCCTGCTCCAACTGCTCTGGCTCATTGGCGTAAATCAGCGCGTCCAGGTACGGGAAGGCGTCGCGCACCGGGAAAACCAGATGCAGGTCGAGCAGGCGCGCCCAGGTCTGGTTAGCGGCTTTGATTCTCTTCGTGGTGATCAGGAAGTCCAGATAGGAAAGCAGCACATCGGCTTGTGCCGGAATCATGTGCGCGAGCAACTGCTGGTTGTCGGAGGTTGCGCCCCATCCGAGCGCGAACGCCGGCTGACGCAGCTCGGGATTGCCCAGTAGGGCGCGCTGCAGGGCAACTTCGGCCAGTCCCGTCTTTCCGTCGCGCACGTAGAAGTTTGCCAGGCGCCAGTTGAGGTCCGGGGACAGCGGAAACAGATCGCGGGCCCGCTCGAAGCAACGCAAGGCATCCTCACTGCGGCCGGCCCATTCGTAGGCCGATCCCAGGTCCGCCCAGTAGTCTGCTTGCATCGGGCTCGCCTGCACCGCGGTCCGGGAAAGACGGACCACCGCTGCGGGATCTTCGCGGTCCGCATATAAGTGGGTCAACGTAGCCAGCGCGTCGTAATTTCCCGGATTCGCGGAATCCCAGCGGACCGCCTTTTCCAGCGCTGTGGGGGTGCTCTGGCGCGCTTCATAAGTGCCCACACCCTGGCGCAATGCAAGATAAGCGCAATAGAGCATAGCCAAGGCGATGGTGATTCGAGCGCCGCGCCAGAGCCAGCTTGGAGGAATTGGCATCCGCACCTCAGGAGGTCTACGGAGGAACGAAAACGTACGCAGTCCCACCATTTGCAGTCGATCGAGATTTTATCGGATTCGTGCGGCGCCCGGGTGGGTTTGTTTCATCTGCCTCCGAGGATGAGCACAGTCATGGGAGTCTAGCCAAGTAAACCAGGCGGGCGCAGGCGGAGGCTGTTGGAGCGGGCTCTATGTAGTTCGCTGCTAACTTCCATTGTCGGAGGGTCCGATGCCACCTCCGGCGGGCAGGCTCACGCGCACGGTGGTCCCTTTTTCGGGGGCGGACGCAATTTCGCGCGGTCCGCCGAGTTGTTCGCTCGTCCGGAATCCATGACCGGAGCGAACAGCACGTTGCGCATGCCGAAATCGGCTGCCCAGTTCTGCGGGATCAGCGTGTCGTCGCGGGGCAAATTCGATATATACGGCAGGGCGTGGTTCTGCAGCCAAGCCCGATGCCAGTACCCATCGGCCACGCATACTCGTATCGCGGGACAATTTGCCGGTCAAAGTAGGGATTTCGTTAGGGTGCGATACTTCCGGTTACTGCACTCGCTCCGACAAGTAATTCGCGGCTTCCAGCGCCGCGGTTAAATCGGCGATGTGATCCGGCCCACGCGTTTCCATGGTGACGTCGATCACCGTGTCTCCGAGCACTGCTCCGTAGTAAGCGCGATCGTGGGAAGTTTGTATGATGTTTGCTTTTTGCTCGGCGATAACCGTGGAGAGGCGTACCAATGCTCCGGGATGATCGGGCAGATGAATGCGCAAGCGGACCAGGCGGCCGTCTTTTACCAGTCCGCGCTCGATAATTCGCGAGAGCAGGGTAACGTCGATGTTGCCGCCGGAGTTGACGATGCCCAGTTTCTTTCCGCGGTGCGGAATCTTCTTGTGCAGAGCGGCCGCGGTGGCGGTGGCGCCCGCGCCTTCGGTGAGGGTCTTCTCTTTTTCCAGCAGCAACAAAATGGCGCTGGCAACTTCTTCTTCATCGACGGTGACGATATCGTCCACGTATTTCTGTACCATCGGAAACGTGAGCGTGCCGGCCGTGCGGACGGCGATTCCATCGGCGATCGTTTTGGCGGCGGAAACGGTGACGATCCCGTTGTGCTCGCGAGCGGCTTTCATGGATGGCAGCTTCGAAGTTTGCACCCCAATCACCTGAATCTTCGGATTGGTTTCCTTGATGGCGCAAGCCACGCCGGCGATCAAGCCGCCGCCGCCGATGGGAACGAGCACGGCATCGAGGCTGGAATGCTGCTCGAGCATCTCGAGCCCCAATGTGCCTTGCCCGGCGATCACCGCTTCGTCGTCGAAGGGATGAATGAAGGTGAGGTCCTGATCGGCGCATTGCTTCAGGGCGGCCTCGCAGGTTTCATCGTAGTTCGCGCCCACCAGAATCACGTCGGCTCCGTAGCCGCGAGTGGCGGATACCTTCACCAGGGGGGTAGTGATGGGCATGAAGATTTGCGTTGCGATGCCGCGTTTTACGGCGTGGTAAGCGACCGCCTGGGCGTGATTGCCCGCGGATGCCGCGATCACCCCGCGCTTTTTTTCCTCCGCGGTGAGCAGCAAGATTTTATTGAGCGCGCCGCGCTCCTTGAAGGAGCCGGTCATCTGCAGGTTGTCGAGCTTGAAGAACGCGGTGTTGCCGGAGAGCTGCGAAAAGGTCGCGGAATGCACGAAAGGCGAAACGAAAATCGAATCGCGGACTCGAGCCATCGCTTCCTGAATATGTCGGATGTTCAGCATTCTGTTTAGCCCTGGGGCGTTGGGTTGGCCGCGCACTTTTCTCGCAGCCGTTCGGCGGCCGTTTCGGCAGTGATGTCCCGTTGCGGAGTGCCGAGCATTTCGTATCCCACCATGAATTTTCGCACGGTAGCGGAGCGCAGCAACGGAGGAAAAAAATGGGCGTGCATATGCCATTCGGGATGGCTCGCTCCGTCGGTTGGTTGCGAGTGGAATCCCATGGAGTAGGGGAAGGCAACCTCGAACAGGCGGTCGTACCCGGAGGCCAATTGCCGGAGAATCGCGGCCAGCGAATCGCCCTCCGCAAAGGATAGTTCGTCCAGGCTGGCGGTGTGCCGGAGCGGCAACACCAGGACTTCAAACGGCCACACCGCCCAGAAAGGCACTACCGCAATGAAATGTTCGTTCTCGACGACGATCCGTTCTTTGGCGCGGCGTTCGGCCGCCAGGTAACCGCACAGTAGGCAGGATCCGGACCTCGAAAGATACTCGGACTGTGCGGCCAGCTCCTTCAGTGGTTCGTTGGGAATCGAAGAGCTGCCCCAGATCTGGCAATGGGGGTGGGGATTGCTGCAGCCCATCATGGCACCGCGATTCTCAAAAATCTGAACGTAATTGAGCGCCGGCATCGCGCCCATCTCTTTATGTTGATCGGTCCAAACGTCGACCACCGCGCGCATCTCGGCTGGATTCATTTGCGAGAGGCTGCGGTCGTGGCGCGGTGAGAAACACATCACCCGGCACAGCCCCGGTTCGGACTTGGCGACCAGCAAGCCCTGAACGTCGCAACCTCCTGCCGGTGTATCGAGCAGCAGGGCGGGGTAGTCGTTATCGAATACGTAGGTACTTGTGTATTCGGGATTCTGCGCGCCGCCCGCTCGGCGGTTTCCTGGGCACATGTAACAAGTCGGGTCGTAGGATGGCGTCGAGGCGGCGGGCCGGTCTTCGGTTTGCCCCAGCCACGGCCGTTGGGTGCGATGCGGAGAAACCAGCACCCACTCGCGGGTGAGAGCGTTGAGCCGACGGTGCGGGTGCTTCTGTAGCTGGAAATCGTTCATGGCTGTTGCGTTTCGCGCGGGGTCATCGAAAACTCACCCGCTCCCTCGGCCGGCCGCGAAACATAAATTTCCGGATGCGGCCCGATCACTCGTTCGTAGCAGCCGGCGATGTCCCCGGCGAATTTCTTCACTGCGTCGGAGCGCACCAGGTTGATGGTGCAGCCGCCGAAGCCTCCGCCGGTCATGCGCGAGCCGAGCACCCCATCCATGGTTACCGCCATCTCCACCATGATGTCCAATTCGTGGCAGCTAATTTCGAAATCGTCGCGCATGCTCAGATGCGATTCGCCCATCAATTCGCCGAAGCGTGCCAGGTCACCCTTTTCCAGGGCTGCGGCGGCAGCCAGCACCCGCGCGTTCTCGGTGACAATGTGCCGGCAGCGCCGGTAGATTACCTCGGGCAGCGCGGTGCGGTATTTTTCCAGATCGGCCAGGCTCACGTCCCGCAGCGCGCGGATTTTCGGAAGAAAGGCGGAAAGCAGGCGCACACCCTCTTCGCATTCCGCCCGCCGGGTGTTGTACTCACTGTGCGCCACTTCGTGTTTGACCATGGTGTTGCAGGCCACCAGACTCACACCGGGATCGATCGGCAGCAGGCGCAACTCCAGGGAGCGGCAATCCAGCAATAGGGCACGATCCCGCGCGCCGCAGGATGACGCGAATTGATCCATGATCCCGCACCGCGCGCCCACGAATTCATTTTCCGCGCGTTGGCACAGCTTGGCCACTTCCACGCGATCCACGGCGATATCCGAATTGGCGAGCAGCGCGAGGGCCACACTCACCTCCAGCGCCGCCGAGGAGCTCAATCCCGCGCCGATGGGGACGTTCCCCTCAATCAGCAGGTTGGCGCCGCGCAGGCGCTCACCGGAGCGCTCCAAAATCACGGCCACGCCGTGGGGGTAGTCGGTCCAGCGTTTGCGAGCGGTAGGACGAGGATCGTCGAGATCGACCTCGAAGGTCTCGCCGTAGGTTTCCGAATGCAGCACCAGTTTGCGGTCCGCGCGCGCGGCCACCCCTACCCGCGAGTAATACTCAATCGCCGCCGGCAAGACGAAGCCGTCGTTGTAATCGGTATGCTCGCCGATCAAGTTCACCCGGCCGGGGGCGCGGAACCAGCGTGCGGTGCTCCCGAAGATCTCAGTGAACTTCTGTGGCAGGTTTGGGTGGGTGTCCATTTTGAATTCGGAGTTCTCACTCGGCTCCGGCCTTCCGCGATCTGGCCTATAGCTTGCCACCTAGGCGCTTAGTTTTGCTCTACAATAGTATGTCTAGTCTGCGAAACCAAGGAGGTGAATGTGAGCCCCGAGCCCGTGAGAAATCCGCCGAAGGAGCGTGGACCGGAGAAGAAGCCGGCGCCACCGCCGAAAGAGCTCGAAGAAGAAGTGGACGAATCCTCAGAGGAATCGTTTCCGGCGAGCGACGCACCTGCCTGGACCGGCGGCCACGAACACAAAAAGTGATTTACCCCAACGTCCAGCCATTCACCGGAAGGCGCAACTCAACCCACCGCGGCACACCCCAACCCGGAAAAATATAGGTGCCTCCAGGGAATCGAGTCAAACTATTAAAACTCAACCCGACATTCGGAAAATCTCAACGAATGCTCACCGCCAGAATATCGGGTCAAGGCAACCTCGGCTATGCGCTCGCCGGTTCGGGGGTGGCCGCGGCGGCCTTCTTGCGCGAACCCCAAATGCCATAGTACAGGATGTAGAGATAACAAATCGCGGGTACGAAGAAGGCGTGATGGATGCCGATGCGGTCGGCGATTAGCCCCTGTAGTTCGGGGATCAGCGCGCCGCCCACGATGGCTGCCACCAGCACTCCCGAGCCCTCTCCGGTCATCGGGCCCAAGCCGTCAATACCCAATGTAAAAATGCTGGGGAACATGATCGAGTTGAAAAGGCCTATCGCCAGTATGCTCCACATCGCTATATGGCCAGAAGTCACCATGGTGGTTACCACTAGCAGGAAAGCCATCGTCGCGGCGAACCCCAGCAACGTTCCGGTGCGGAATTTCTGCAGCAGTGCCGAACCCACAAATCGGCCAATCATCGCGCCGCCCCAGTAGTAGGAAAGATGGTCCCCGGCCGCCGCCACGGATAGCGCTCCGATATTGGGCTGGCTCAGATAACTCACCAGGAAGCTACCTATGGAGACCTCGGCGCCCACGTAAACGAATATTCCCAGCGCTCCGAGCATTAGATGGCGGTACTTCCAAATCGATGTGTGGCTTTCCGAGCGAATGTCGCGTTCGACTCCCGGGATGGTGGGCAGTTTGAACATGGCGATCACTGCAGCGAGCGAGATCAGCGCCAACCCCAATCCGAGGTACGGCAACTTCACGGAGGACGCCTGCTGCAATTGATAGGCGTGACGTTGCAGGTCAGGCAACTGTTTCATCTGGTCGGCGCTGAGGACTGCCGCGCCGCCGAGGATGAGCAGGCTTCCGAAGTACGGCGCGATGGTGGTGCCCAGTGAATTGAAGGCCTGGGTAAGGTTTAGGCGGCTGGAGGCCGTCCGCGGAGGCCCTAGCACCGCGACATAAGGATTCGCGGACACTTGCAGGATGGTCATGCCTGCAGCGAGTACGATCAGCGCTGTCAGGAACGCTGGGAAGGAAGGGAGGTTCGCCGCGGGTAGAAACAGCAGCGCACCGGTACCCATGGTGACCAAGCCGAGCACCATGGACTTCTTATATCCGATCCACTCGATCACTTTGCCCGACGGAAACGCAAAAACGAAATAGGACATGAAGAAAGCGAACTGAACCAGCATCACTTCGGCGTAGTTCAAGTCAAAGATGAGCTTCAAGTGGGGGATCAGAATGTCGTTCAGGCAGGTGAGGAATCCCCACATAAAGAACAGGGTGGTGACCATGGCCAGCGCGCCGGTGTTGGTTTTCTCCAGCCCGCCGCCGGTGGCCGGGACGTCCTGGCTTGCTTGGATTGCCATTCCGCTTGTCCTCCGCCACACACCAACAGGCACATCGATTCGTTGCGCCTGACCGTGCGGCCTAGCCCCAAAGCTGATCGACTGTACTTCCGCAAGGGTATATTCGCAATCGTTGATTTGCCGCCGTGGGTGCGGGTGGTTCGGCCTCGAGATCCGATCTTGCATCCCGCCGCTAGCTCGCATAGGGTAGGGAACTCGCACCCTTTAGGAGCAGCATTTATGCCGGATTTTATTGGAGCCATCGACCAGGGCACCACCAGCACCCGCTTCATCGTTTTCGACCGCTCGAGCCGGATCGTCACGGTGGCCCAGAAGGAACACCAACAAATCTACCCCCGCCCTGGATGGGTCGAACACGATCCCCAGGAAATCTGGCTGCGCACCGAAGAAGTGATCGCCGAGGCGATGCGCCAAAAGTCCCTCGCTCCGTCGGACCTCGCCGCGATTGGCATTACCAACCAGCGAGAAACCACGATTCTTTGGGACCGGCGCACCGGGGAGCCAGTAGGCAATGCCATCGTGTGGCAAGATGTCCGGGTGGAAGATGCGGTGGCGGAGCTTTCGCGCGAGGGCGGCCAGGGGCGCTTCCGCGCGGCTACCGGTTTGCCGCTCTCCACCTATTTCAGCAGCCTGAAAATTCGATGGATCCTCGAAAACGTTCCTGGCGTGCGGCAACGCGCGCGAGCCGGCGAAATCCTGTTTGGAAACGTGGATACGTTTCTGCTGTGGAAACTTACCGGCGGGCCGCGCGGTGGTATCCACGTGACCGATGTCACGAACGCCAGCCGCACACAGTTGATGAATCTGGCCACTCTCGCCTGGGATCCGGCCATTCTTGAAATTCTGGGAATCCCCGAAAATATCCTCCCGCAAATCCGTTCGAGTAGCGAAGTTTACGCCCCCGCGCAGGTCGATGCGATTCGCGGCGTTCCGATCGCCGCCATTCTGGGCGACCAGCAAGCCGCGCTGGTGGGACAGGCGTGCTTTCAACCCGGCCAGGCGAAAAATACTTACGGCACGGGCTGCTTCCTTTTGCTCAACACCGGTGAGCATGCGGTGCAATCGACGCACGGCTTGATCACTACGGTGGCCTACCGCTTCGGAAGCGAGCGCCAGGTCTACGCGCTCGAGGGCAGCGTGGCCATTGCGGGAGCGCTGGTGCAATGGCTGCGCGACAATCTGGGGCTGATCCAGAAAAGTTCGGATGTCGAGGCGCTGGCGGGCTCGGTGGGGAACAACGGCGGCGTGTATTGCGTGCCGGCTTTTTCCGGCCTGTACGCGCCGTACTGGAAAGCGTCGGCTCGCGGGGTGATCGCGGGGTTGACGCGTTTCGCCACCAAAGGCCACTTGGCCCGTGCGGTGCTCGAGGCTACTGCTTTTCAAACCTGCGAAGTGGTCGAGGCCATGCAAAAGGATTCGCGAATCGCGCTGGATGTTCTGCGGGTCGACGGCGGCATGGTCCAAAACGAGCTGCTCATGCAATTTCAGGCGGACCTGCTTGGCCGGCCAGTGGTGCGCCCGGCGATCGCCGAAACCACCGCGCTCGGAGCTTGCTACGCCGCGGGCTTAGCCGTTGGGTATTTTCCGAATATCGAGGAGTTGCGCGCCCAGTGGGCCATCGATCGCGAATGGTGGCCGCAAATGGACGACGCCCAGCGCGCCTCTCTCTACCGTTCTTGGAAAAAGGCAGTCACCCGCTCTTTCGATTGGGTCGACGATCCCAGCTCGACCGCTCCGCCCGCCGGCTTCACCCGATAGCTCGGCCCGCCACTGGACGAATACCTCCGCCTGAGCGAAGATACTTATGTATTTTCCCCGGGACGGCACTTGCTCTCTGATTTGCCTCCATCCCGCGGAACAAATTCCTTTTACTCTAAGGACGCCATCGCCATGAGCCAAACTCGACCTTCGATACCGGAATCCAAGAGCGTTTCCGGAACCGCTACGCTCCCATCCATCGACCTGCTATCGATCAATACCATCCGCACCCTATCGATGGACGCGGTGCAGAAGGCCAATTCCGGCCATCCCGGCACGCCCATGGCTCTCGCACCGATCGCTTACACCTTGTGGCAGAGCTATCTCCGCTACGATCCCGCCGACCCGCTATGGCCGGATCGCGACCGCTTCGTGCTTTCCAACGGCCACGCCTCGATGATGCTCTATTCGCTGCTGCATCTCGCCGGAGTGAAGCAGACCGACGCCAGCGGTGAAGCGGAGAGTGGTCCAGCCGTTTCGCTCCAAGACATCGAGAATTTTCGGCAGTTCGGCAGCAAGACTCCTGGGCATCCGGAATATGGTCTAACCACCGGTGTGGAGACCACCACTGGACCGCTGGGCCAAGGCTGCGGCACCAGCGTGGGCATGGCGCTTTCACGATACTGGCTGGCCGAAAATTTCAACCGCCCCGGGCTCGATTTGTTCACTTACCGGGTGTACACATTCTGTGGCGATGGCGACATGATGGAAGGAATTTCGAGCGAGGCCGCGTCGATGGCGGGTCACCTGAAACTGGCCAACCTGTGCTGGATCTACGACAACAACCACATCACCATCGAGGGCAATACCGACCTGGCATTCAACGAAGACGTCGAGGTGCGATTCAAGGGCTACGGCTGGAATGTGATTCACGTGACCGACGCCAATGATACCGCCGCGTTTGGCAAAGCCATCGAAGGCTTCCAGGCTACCAGCGATCGTCCCACGCTGATCATCGTGAATAGTCACATCGGTTACGGTTCGCCCAATCGCCAGGACACTAAGGAAGCACATGGCGAGGCTCTCGGGGAAGAGGAAGTGAAGCTCACCAAGCGCTTCTACGGCTGGCCCGAAGATGCCCGGTTTCTGGTCCCCGATGGAGTGATGGAGAATTTTCAGGCGCACGTGGGCAAGCGCGGACGCGAACTGAGCACCGCATGGGCCGCGAAGTATCAGTCCTATCGCGCGCAGTTTCCCACTCTCGCCAAGCAGCTCGATTTGATGAAGTCGCGCGAGCTCCCGGACACTTGGGACAAAGACATCCCCAGTTTTCCGGCGGATGCCAAGGGCTTGGCCACCCGCGATTCTGCGGGGAAGGTTTTGAACGCCATTGCGAAAAACGTCCCCTGGCTCATCGGCGGCGCCGCCGATCTGTATCCGTCGACCAAGACGCGACTGACCTTTGATGGCGCGGGAGACTTCGAGCCCGGCCATTACGGCGGTCACAATTTCCATTTTGGCATCCGCGAACACTCGATGTGCGCCATCGCCAATGGGATTTCGCTATCGAAGATTCGCCCCTTCGCTTCTTCGTTCTTCATCTTCACCGATTACTGCAAGCCCTCGATTCGCTTGGCCGCATTGATGGAAATTCCGGTGATCTTTGTTTTCACTCACGATTCCATTGGACTGGGAGAGGACGGTCCCACCCACCAGCCGATCGAGCAGCTGGCCGCGCTTCGCGCCGTGCCCAATATGATTGTGCTGCGTCCGGCGGACGCCAACGAAGTGGCGGAAGGCTATAAAGTGATCCTCAAGCAGCGCAGCCATCCGGTGATGTTTGTTCTGAGCCGGCAGGCCGTGCCGACGTTGGACCGCACCAAATATGGAGCCGCGAGCGGCGTGGAAAAAGGCGCCTACGTTTTGGCGGACGCGAAAAACGGTACGCCGCAAGTGATCCTGATCGGCACCGGCAGCGAAGTTTCCCTATGCGTTGCGGCCTACGATCAACTCACGGCGGCGGGCGTTCAGGCGCGGGTGGTCAGCATGCCATCGTGGGAGCTTTTTGAACGCCAATCCCAGGAATACAAGGATAGTGTGCTGCCGCCTTCGATCACCGCGAGAGTCTCGGTCGAGCAAGCGGCGACCTTCGGCTGGGAGCGCTACATTGGCACGCGCGGCCTTGCCATCGGCATGACCACGTTCGGCGCGTCCGCACCCATTAAGGATTTGCAGAAGCATTTTGGATTCACGCCCGAAAAAATAGTAGAAGCCGCTAAAAAACTGCTCGGCGCTTAGTGCGCGTCACTAACTCTGGCTGCTCGATATCGGATCACTGCCGATTTTTCGGAGTTATTTTCCGCCCGGCGAAGTATTTGAGCGCTTCCGTTCTGAGGTTTTTTCGATGAGATGGAGATCGTTGGGGATCCTGGGCGGCATCGTTGGCGTCGCTCTGATCGCGATCCTGATTCTCCCTTCGATTATTGACGCCAATCGTTTCCGCCCGAAGATGGAATCGGATCTTAGCCTGGCGCTGAACCGAAAAGTTTCCATCGGGAATGTCCGCCTGGCCGTCCTCTCCGGCGGCGTCAAAGTCTACGATCTCTCCGTCGCCGACGATCCGGCCTTTTCCAGTGAGCCTTTCGTTCACGCCAAATCGATGATCGTCGGTGTCGAGTTCCGGCGGTTGATCTTCTCGCACCAGGTTCACATCACCGCCATTTCGATTGGCCGCACCCAGATCTCGCTACTGCGCTCCAAGGCCGGCATCTGGAACTACTCGACCCTGGGACCGGCGCGAGCGGGCTCGCCGGAGGCGTGGTCCGCTTCTGGGCCTTCGTCCGGCGAACTTGCGCCGAACTTGGACTATTCGATTCATAAATTTTCGATTGATGGCGCCGACGCGCGCATCGGCGACGCCGGCTCTTCGTATAAGCCCAGCGAATACACGAACGTAGAGCTCAAGATTTCCGATCTTTCCTACACTTCTCAATTTCCATTCACCCTTTCCGCCAAGACTCCTGGGAACGGCACCCTCAAAATTAAGGGCCAGGCCGGCCCATTAGGCGCCGCCGACTTGGCCCAGACTCCCATCAACGCGAATCTGAACGTGCAGGATTTTAATCTGGCCTCGTCGGGCTTGGTCGACCCCGCTTCTGGGATCGGTGGTGTTCTCGATTTCGCCGGCGACTTTGTATCCGACGGCCAGCGGGTCTATTCGCAGGGAAAGATCCGCGCCGCGAAATTCCAGTTCGCGCCCAACGCCACGCCATCCACCGACCCGGTGGATCTTGACTATCGCACCGAGTACGAGTGGAAACCACAGACTGGCACGCTCACTCAGGGGGACGTCCATATCGGCAAAGCCCTCGCGCAACTTTCCGGCACCTACAGCCTGGCTGGTAATGAGGTGGCGTTGGAGATGAAGCTCCACGGCGACCATATGCCCGCGCCGGATCTGCAATCCGTTTTGCCCGCGCTGGGAATGGCGCTGCCGTCCGGAGCATCGCTGAAGTCGGGCACCCTTGACGTCGATCTCACTTTGTCCGGAGCGGTCAATAGTCTGGGCACCGCCGGCCCGGTGAATCTTTCGAACGCCACGCTGGCGGGATTTAATCTGGGCGCCAAGCTCGGCGCCATCACTTCATTCGCCGGCTTGCCGAAGACGTCGGACACGGTGATCCAGGAGTTGAGCTCGAACGTCAGCGTCGCTCCCAGCGGCATCCGCGCCGACGACGTGAAAGTAATTGTGCCGGGAATGGGGAGCATGGCGGGGAACGGAACGGTCGCCCCGGATCATAAGCTGAATTTCAAAATGTCGGCCAAGCTCGGCAGCAAGAAACCGATCGGTGGCGGACTGGCCGCGCTGACTTCGGTCACCCAGGGTTCGGGCGGCGTTCCGTTCCTAATTCACGGCACCACCTCCAGCCCTAAATTCGAGCCGGACCTGACCGGTATGGTGAAAGGCATTGCCACCGCCCCTGGCCACGACGCCGGAGCGCTGCTCAATGGACTACTGGGTAAGAAGAAAAAGCCTTAGGGTTTGTAGCGAAACGAAAGGTAAACCTAGCCAGTTCTTTAACTTCCGGGAGGAGGGGTGGGCTGCCCGGAAACCTCGATCCGATTCATCGGCGATAGCGTAATCCCGGCTTCTTCGAATCCAATCTTGATTCGCCGGCGCAGTTCTCGCGCCACATCGTCCTGCCTCAAGAGTGCGGTCCGTACCTGGACCTTAATCGTCGTGCCTTCCGGTGCCACCGACTCCACCCCCAGCACCCGCGGCCCATCCACCAGCGCGGAGGTCCAGTCGGCGTCCTTTCGGAAGTCCGCGGTCACCCGTTCCAGCACCGAAAGGACCTTGCCGATAGCCTCGCTGGAGGCCACCTGTACGTCCAAAAACGTCTGCGACCAGTCCCGGCTGAGGTTGGCCACCTGCCCCACCAGCCCGTTAGGAATCGAGATCATCGCTCCGCGTTCGTTGCGAATTACCGTTCGCCGCAGGGTAAGATGTTCTACACGGCCGGTTTCGCCGCTGGCACGAATGAGATCGCCGACAACGTACTGATCTTCGAAAATGATGAAAAAGCCGTTGATGACATCCTTAACGAGGTTCTGCGCCCCGAACCCGACCGCCAAGCTCGCCAGTCCGGCGGCTGCCGCGAACGGGGTGACGTTGAATCCCAATTCCGGGAGCGCGGAAAGGACCGCCACCGCGATTACCACGGTGCTCCCCGCGCTGTACAGGATGCCGGCCAGCGTAGTGGTCTGCTGCTCGCGCATTTGCGCCGAACGCGTCTGGGTGCGGGCCCGCTCTACTACCCGTGTGGAGAGGCTTTTCAGCAGACGCACCACCAGAAACGCCGCCGCCGCGATAACCAGCAGGCGCATCCCGCGCGTCTCCAACATTTCGGTCCACTGCGACATGGGATCGGTCATAGAATTGAAGGAGCGCAGTATAGCATTCCCCCGGCTCGCTTTGGACTGCGGGAATCGTTTGGGAGGGCATCATGAATGACGCCAGGAGAAATTTCGCTCACGGCCTGCTGTCCTTCACTCTAGCTGCGGCGTTCTTTGGCGTCGCGCGGCTGGACCTCGCGGCCGCCCAGGTTAACAAGGTGCCTCCTCATCCCGACCGAGAGCCCCCGACCGAGGATGGGCCCAAGGTCGATGTTCACGAGGTACTCAAGCACAACCAGAAGCAGATCGAGCAGGACATCCAGCGCCTCTACGCTCTGGCCACCGATCTGAAGAAGCAAATCGACGGCACCGATTCCGCCGCCGTTCTTTCGGTCACCTTGCTGCAGAAAGCCGACGAGGTGGAAAAACTGGCCCACCAAATCAAGACGCTGGCCAAGGGATGACTGCGTGCACACCATGATTCAGACGGAGCTGCAATGACCATCGTTCGCGAAATATCCGGGCAGGAACATGAACACGTTCTCGCGTTTCGAGACGAGGCCACCGGGCTCAACGGCTTTCTGGCCATCCACAGCTTGAAGGCGGGGCCGGCGGTTGGCGGCGTGCGCATTCAGCCCTACCGCTCCGATCTCGCAGCGCTCAGCGATGCGTTGCGCCTCTCCCGGGCCATGACCTACAAAGTGGCTTTGGCCGAACTCCCTTGCGGTGGCGGCAAAGCGGTGATCGTCGATCACCCCGGATTGAGGCGCGAAGCGGCGATGCAAGAGTTTGGCCGGTTCGTCGAGCAATGCGGGGGGCGGTTTTTCACCGGCCCCGACGCGGGCATCACCGCGGCGGACTTGTTGCAAATACGGAGCACTACCAAGTATTGCGCCGATGAGACTTCACCCGAGCTGGGAGACTTGTCCGTGCACACCGCCAACGGTGTGTGGCAGGCTCTGCGGGTGTGCTTGGCCGCCGCAAAGATCGAAGAACCGGTGGTAGCGATTCAAGGAGTGGGCAGCGTGGGAATGCAGCTCGCCCGGATCCTGCATGAAAATGGCTGTGACTTGATCGTCGCGGACGTCAATCGAAAACGCGCGCGCGCTGCGGCCAAAGATTTCGGCGCCGAGATGGTTAGCACGGAGCAAATTCTCACCGTGGCTTGCAATGTGTTCGCGCCCTGCGCCATGGGCGGGGTGCTCAACGCGGAAACGATTCCCAGCCTCAAGGCCCGGGTGGTTTGCGGCTCGGCGAATAACGTGCTAAACGCGCCGGAAGACGGCGACACCCTGCATCGCCTCGGCATTCTCTACGCGCCCGACTACCTGGCCAACGCCGGTGGCATCATCCGCGGCGCGGAATATTACTTGCAGAATCGCAAAGACAGCCGCGCCAGCATCGAACGCATCGCTTATCGCATGCAGACGGTGATCGCGCTTTCGGTGGCCCGCGACCGCGCCACCTCGCGCATCGCCGACGAATTGGCGGAAGGCCTTTGGAAGCATCCTGCACACCCCGCGGGTCGAGTGGGCGCCGCCCCAGTTACCAATCCGAGCATCGCCGTCGAACCGGCGGCTCAAGCGGCCTCCGTTGTGCCGATGCAAAGTGCGGCCCCAGCCCCAGAACCTAAACCCGCTCCCCCGCAAGGGGTAACGCGGTCAAAGTCCCAGCCTCGGCGCTCCAACACCGGTGAGCGCCACAAAAGCACCAAAAGACGCCGCCGTAATCGCCGCGAGTGATCCGGCGAGGCGTCTCAGCGTTTCCTTAGGGTTCTACGTAGGCGGAACAAGGCCAAGTCGAAAACGCAGAGAGTCCAGGTGTGAAATCGAAACACCTGGGACACCCCACTGCGCTTCGCTCAGCAACCCCATCGCGGATAAATTTTGATTCAAGCTCGCGTCGCGTGCACCTCAAGGTATTCCGACGTCACCCAAGTCTCACCTGCGGGGCCGCGATTGCATTCCGCAAAAAGTTTTTCGCTGTCGGCAGCCAGCGCTGCTTGCCCCGCTTCGTCCAACTTGGCATACGCGGCGGCGGTGGGGCCGAAGTACTTCCGCATGAATTCCACCGCGCCCTGTGCCGAAAACGGGTAGCGCATTTCAATCGGCCGGCGCGTGACGGTGATCTTCGAGACGCCTTTCGCGAATCGCTCGCGCACCGTATTCTCATTCCCCCATAGCAGCGGTGGCGGAATTCCTGGCGGAGGCGGCACATGGCGCGCGGTAACCCCGAACGATCGCCCCACGAATCCTTCCGGAGTCCAATTGGCCATGGCCACCAGTCCACCCGGACGGCAGACGCGCAGCAATTCCTGGGCAGTCACCTCGGGACGCGGCGCGAACATCGCCCCGAACATGCTCATCACCACGTCGAACTGGGCGTCAGGGTAGGGAAGTTGCTCCGCGTCGCCCTCGTCAAACGTCGCTGCCAAATTTTCCGCGGCGGCCCGCTCGCGCGCCTGCTGCAGTAAATTCGTGGCGATGTCCACGCCGGTCACTTGGGCGCCCGTTCTCGCCGCGGGGATGGCCAGATTGCCGGTCCCACAGGCGACGTCGAGCACCCGTGTGCCGGGCCGGAGCTCGAGGCGCCCGACAAACTCCGCTGCGCCCGGAGCGCTGAACGCCGCCACCTTTCCGAAGTCGCCAGCCATCCAATTCTTGCGCATCCCTTGCTTTAGGGTCTCCCAGCCAGGGTTCCCGGATTCCATTTCCCCTCCATGCGTTCGCCCTCCAGCGTTCCAACCAACGCCGATTGTAACGCTTTCTGATGGGAGGGAGTCACTCGTGGCCATTTGTGGCGAAAGCCCGCCCGCCGCGCTAAGCGCGCCCGCGAAGAGTGTGCCGCGCCGAGCGGCACCGGAATCGACCGTGCTATAATTCATGGTTCTAGCAGTTGCGAGTTCGCGGGTCGCGCCCGGCCAGCTCTTCGACCCGAAATCGAAAATCCCGAATCAATCATTAATCTATAGGAGACGCGATGTTCCCAGAGATTATGGTAGTGCCCATGCGCGAGGATTTGACACGGATCGGCTTTCGCGAATTGCGGACGCCTGCGGATGTGGATGCCGCGCTAAAAAATGAAAAACGGACCACCCTGGTGGTGGTGAATTCCGTGTGCGGATGCGCGGCTGGAAAGGCGCGCCCGGCGATCGCCAAGGCGCTGCGCCACTCCGTCCGTCCGGAAGTGCTGACCACCGTATTTGCCGGCCAAGACCCTGAAGCGACCGCGCAAGCTCGCAGCTACTTCACCAATTACGCTCCATCGTCACCATCGGTCGCGCTGATGCGCGACGGCCAGGTGGTCTACATGCTCGAGCGCCGCGACATCGAGAGCCGAGACCCGGGCAGCATCGCTGAAGAACTAACCGCCGCCTTCGATCGCTTCTGCGCCCCTGCTACCACTCGAGCCGCTCAGTAGTCCTGGGCTGCCGAATCCGCTGACGGCAAAGTGGACCGCGACAGGAATGCGGGCCCGCGGTGATCGGTTGACAAGTTATGTGGGGCGAGTGGCGTCGGCTCGCCTTGTCCCCATGTTGCGGCGGGTCGAACGTGAGTTAGACCGCGAGGTCAACGTGACCCTCTACCCGGAAACGGGTCCGCCGAGAAGTCGAGCGCCGGTTGATTACACTGCGGGCTTGCGAGATGAGTTCGAAACAGCTGCTCGCGGAAAGCAAGGTCCGCAAACATCGGGCTAACTGAAGCAGCGCTGCTTGCTCGGGCCGTCTGCGGCTCGATCGCTCGATTTTTTTTGAGGCATGCCGGCGGAAGTACAACATAATTGATTACGATCAGGCTTCCGTCGCTAGGCAAACGGAAGCACAGGAAATTGTTGGTGAAGCGCACGAGTTGTTTGAATTCGTCGAGCGTTGGATGGCGCAGAACCATCCGAGACTCATTCCGGAAGGACCTCCGAACAGTCAGCCGCCCAGCCCGTCCGCATCGCGCCGCGTGCGGCGCTCATCGTTGCGATTTTCGTCCCTCGGCCACATCGGCGTTGAACTCCGCGGACTTTTTGCGCGGCACGGTCAACGAACTCCAACTCCCGGTGGTGCTTGCCGCGCAATGTTTCGCCAGAAAGACGATTTGCCCCACATGGTATGAATAGTGAGCGATTTGGCGGTTGATCGCTTGCATCACCGAATGCGGCTCGGTGCGAATCGTAACGGTGCGCGCCAAGTCGGCTTCCGCCAACGGCTCCAGCGCGTCGAACACTAATTTCCAGCCGCGCTCCCACATCGCCATCAGCTCGGCTCGGTTCTTCGGCGGCTCTTCGAATTCGCTGTCGCGGTTGCGGTCGGGTTTCTCGCCGTCGGTGGTCAAAAAATCGGTCCACCGCGACCGCATGTTCCCGGAAACGTGCTTCACAATGATGGCAATCGAATTTGACTCGGCATCGATTGTCGAGAATAGGCCCGAGTCCGGGCACTGCTCGATCGCGTGTTCGCCGAGCTTCTTGTAGTACCGGAATAGATCCACCGCATCTTTCACGTAGGAAGTGGTTAGTTGATGGGCCATGGCCGAATTGTGCTACCAGTTCGACTTCGAAGGCAAGCCAGCCGGCGCAGCGCTAGCCAGTTTGACCGACAGATTATGCACAGCTAAACTCTGCTTCAACCACGAGGGGAAAAACTATGTTTGTTACTTTCCGGGCGATTACGTACTCCACGCTTTTTATCGGGTTTTTGCTGATCTATCTGCCCACGCGCGTCTTATCTTGGTCGGGCATGGTCCGCCCGACGGCGATTGCAGCGCCGCAGATCGTAGGGATGATTCTGGCGAGCGCCGGCGCGGTGGTCGCGTTGTGGTGCATTTTCACGTTCGCATGGGTCGGACGAGGCACCCCAGCGCCGTTCGACCCGCCGCGCCTTCTGGTGATTCGCGGGCCTTATCGGTTTGTTCGGAATCCGATGTATATCGGTGCGGCATTGACGCTTGGCGGAGCCGCGGTATTCTACAACTCGGCGCCCCTTCTGGCTTACGGCGCTATGTTTCTTCTCGCCAGTCATCTCTTCGTAGTCTCGTACGAGGAGCCCACCCTCCAGCGAACCTTTGGACCCGAGTATGAAGCGTACTGCCAGCGCGTACGGCGATGGTGGCTAGGCAACCGAGCCGTTCGATAGTGAGGACGGGAGGTTGCCAAATAAAAAAAGGAGCCAGCCTGAGACCGGCTCCCCTATTCATTATGAATGGTGTCGCGGTTATGAGGTTATGAAGGCTATTCCCTACTTATTATTTGGCATCGACGCGTTGGCCTGGGCGACGTCAAACGAGCCAAGACCGGTGGTGAGATCGTAGCCCGGCAGCGCGGTGTACAGTCCATTGGCTCCCACGATGATGTCGTGGAATCCCGCCGGAGACGCGGCTGACGGCAAGGCTACCGCTCCGGTGTACAGCACCGGACCGGCGAAGCCCAACTTGTTTTGGTGAGCGCTTTGCAGCCGAGCCCACACTCCCAGCGAAAGGGGAGAAGAAAGGCTGGTGCCGCCGTAGCAGCACTGCTCGGTACCATCCAGCCAAATCGATACGCCGCTCTCCGGATCGGCGTCCATGGCGATGTCTGGCACACCTTTGCCCACCGTGGAGAACGTATCCACCGGGGATTGCCAGTAAGGCGAGGCTTCAAACTGGCTGAGCCCGCCTCCGCCGGCGTACCAGGCGATCTCGTCGTTCCAGGTTCCGTTGCTGTTGGTCAACAGGGTCGTGCCGCCGGCGCCCAGCACGTAGGGCGATGAAGCCGGATACTCCACCATCGGAATGCCTTCACCGGGAACGCCGTTCTCACCGGTCCCCACGATGCATGACGACCCGGTGTCACCGCTAGACGCAAACACCGTTTGACCCTGCGCGGCTGCCTCCAAAAACGAATTGTCATCGGCAAGCATCGAGCCATCCAGATAAGCGAACACTTCGCACTCACCGAAGGAAGCGCTGCCGGCACGCGCCACCTTTTGCGCGGCAAAGCGATTGAACGACAAAGCGAGGTCAGAATCGCTCATGGATGTTGCGGCGTAGATATACAGCGTCGAAACGGTCTGGGCCATCCCGCTCGAGTATTGAGTGTCCATGTCGAACTCATCCGCGCCGGACGTGTCCGTGCTGGCCAGTCCGACGGTTTCCACTTTCACCGTCACCTGCGGGAGAGAATTGGCTTTCTCCGCCAGGCGCAGGTCGCTGATTACTCCGGTGACGTCACCTTCGGCAAAGATGGCGATTGGGGTCTTCGAGCCGGTGGGCGTCGAACCGACATCGTAAGCCGTCTGCAAAGTCTGCGGCAGGTACGAGCCAGGATACACCGGGATCGAAACCTGGGGAGTCGTCATCACCGCGGCATTATTGAGTCCAAGGACCGCGCCGACGATGGAGCCCAGACTGGCCGGTACTTGCGCGGCAGTCAGGTTGGCATACACCGCAGCGCCATTCACCAGGAACGATCCGAGCTGGGTGTTGAAAGCCTGACGAACCACAGCAGCAGTGCCGTCGGCGGCAATCATCAAATTGTTTGGTTCCACCGCGACGTTCTCAAAACCCGCGCCCTGCAAGTAGCTGACCACCGCCTGAACCTGCGTATTCGTGGGCGCGTAAGAAGCCAGAAAATTAGAGGGCTCGAGTTCCGAACCATACAGCGGGCTGCCGGGGGTATTGATCTGTTGCAGGTATTCGACCAGGGCCGGTTTATTTTGAATCTGAAGCGCGACGTTCACATGGACCGGGGTTGAGTCTGCTACGTTTCCTTCGGAGGTTGCATTGAGGAGGTTTGGACCGATGGCATGCGTTGAAGTTGAGACCCAAGTTTGGGCTGCCGCACTTCCGCAAATCAGAAGTGCGGAAGTGGAATAAAAGATGAGTGTGAGTAATGGCCGGGTATAAAGTTTCATTATCGATCCTCCAAATTTCTCTTATATGAGATTTTGAAAGGCCGTCCGCGTTTCACTGGTTCGCGTGCGGCCCAACAATATTTATGCAAGAGACGAAGGCACGTGCATTACCAAATAACCGATGCTCGGCAAGTGATTGAATTAACTGAACGTCGTTTCCGAGGCTATACAGGAAACTACCAGGGTAATAGAGCGGGAAAATCGGCACGCACGTATAAATATTGCGTAGTCATGGGGTTGGACCCGAGAGCCTTCTGCCGGTTCGGAAGAATGGAGCCGCCGCTAGGCGCACCCACCACCGGAGGGCGTTTTCGGTCGAGCGAATCGGCGCTGGGACGACGACATCGCTCTGCGGTCGAGCGAGCGCGGCTCCCCCTGGCTTGGGCCGGTAGTACTTTTCGAGTATTGCGGTTATCCCCCTCAGCCTTCAAATTGACGGGCACTTCCTGGATTTGCAAAGAGGATCGCCAGCAGTTTGAGGGCTTGTTCCGGCGCGCTTGAAGCGTGTCCGCCACGGAGGGGTGATGGTCAGGAGTTCCTGGTTTCGAGGTGCAGCTTTCGCGGTTTTGTTTCTGGCGCTGATATTGCCTGTGGTCGATGCGCAAGTGCCGACCAGCACGATTAGCGGCATCGTCACCGATCCCAAGGATGCCGTGGTGGCCGGGGCTCGGGTGGTGGTCACCGAGACAGCCACCGCCGTGGTTCGCGAGACCAAGACCAACACCGACGGCGTGTACGTTTTCTCCGATCTTCCCGCCGGTTCGTACGACCTGCGAATTGACGCCGCTAGTTTCGCGGCTAATGAGATCAAGGGAATCGTGACCGAGGCGGGACGCGCCACCACCCTCGATGCCAAGCTGCAGATTGCGGTGGTGGGAACGACGGTCAACGTGACTGAGGCGGCCGGGACGGTGGAGCTGACCCAGTCCATGATCCAGGGGCAGATTGACTCGACCACGATTCAGAACATCCCACTCAACGGAAGAAATTTCCTGGAGCTCGCCTATTTGGTTCCCGGCAACCGGCCCGCACCCACGTTCGATCCCACCAAGACCAACACGCTAGAAGTGAGTTCCGCCGGCGGTTTTGGCCGCGGAGGAAACATCACGGTGGACGGCGGAGATAACAACGATGAAGTGGTGGGGGGAACACTCTCGAATTTTCCCGCAGACTCCATTCAGGAGTTTCAGATCGCCACCGGGCGATTCACCTCGGAAGTGGGCCGCTCCGGCAACAGCATCATCAATATCGTGACCAAAGGTGGCTCGAACCAATACCACGGCTCGCTTTTCGATTACGAGCGCAACCGTCATTTGCAAGGACTGCCGGCCACCTTCGACCGCGCACTTCCCGCGCCTGCGTTTGATCGCCAGCAGTTTGGCGGCTCGATTGGCGGCCCGATCATCCAGGACAAGGCGTGGTGGTTCGCTTCCGCCGAGTACCGCGACCAAAACGCCGCGCTGCAAACCGGCGCTCGCGATTTCGCTACCGATCAGATCCTGAATACCTCGGCCCCGGCGCCTCTTCGCGATGCGCTGGTTTCCTCGCGGTTCGACTATCAGCTTTCCAACCGCAACGCGCTGATGGTGCGCTACTCCTTCAATCGCTCTACCGATATAGGTCCGGCTTCGCCCGCTCAGGCGGAACCTGCATTCAGCGCTGCGGAGCGCCAGAATTCACTCAACCGCTTCAACTCGTTAGTGGCGGGAGTCACGACCACCGTTTCATCGACCCAAGTAAACAGCCTTTCCTTCCATTTCGACCAATTCTTCAACAACATTCCAACCTTTCCGAACAACGCTCCGACCACCGACCCGGCCCTGGGGCTGACCAATGAGCTGCTATTCCCCGACTTGGCGGACGGCGAGAACTTCAATTTGCCGCAAGCCACTCACTTGAACCGCTACCAGGTTCGTGACGGTTATTCGTGGTCGATCGGGAAACACCAGTTGCGGCTGGGCGGCGAGTTTCAGCAGTACAACGCGCATGGTCTGATCAACCCCTTTGGCACCGGTTCGGTGATCCTGACCACCGATTTTGGATTCCAGGACCTGAATGGTGATGGAGCGGTGAACGATCTGGATATTCCGATCGCAGTGGGCATCAAGAGCCAAGCTCCGGTCACTCCGGTGCCTATACCCAACGTCGGCGATACCTACGTCGCGGGCTATTTTCAGGACGACTGGCGGGTGACCCCGAAACTCACGTTGAATCTCGGTCTGCGCTGGGAATACGATTCCGACCTCACCGGAACGGACAGCGATTCGGGGCCATGTTCGAGCCTCACTCAGGAGCCGACCCATCCGTGCGTGTGGGTGGCCAACGTCATCAACCTCAAGCACAGCCCGGACAAAAAGGATTTCGGTCCACGCGTCGGGTTCGCTTACGATCCATTCGGCACGGGGAAAACCGTGATTCGCGGCGGCTACGGCATCTACTACGACCGCATTATTCTGGAAGTGATGGGCGAACAGCGCGTACAAGACGATCGCCAGCTCACCGTCCAGCAATTTGCGGGATCGAGTTGCACCTTCCCGGGCGGTCCGCCCACACCGAGTCTTAACTACTGCTTTGTACCGGGCGCATCGTTCGCTCCGGGCAGCCCGACGCTGGCCGATCCGTTCGCCGGGCCCAGCCAAGTGGGCGGCGTGGGCATCATCGCAGTGAGTAACGACGCCCACCACCCGATCTTTCAGCAGTTTTCGCTGGGAGCGCAGCAGCAACTGGGGAGCTCGTGGCTTTTGTCCGCAGATGGATTGCATGTGTTCGGCGAGAAGCAAATCATCGGACACTATCTGCGCAGCACCGACTCCAATTCTCCGTACGTTTCGTGCCCCGGCGACAACATCCCGTGTACGGTCACCGATCCACTCACTGGAATCCCTGACAACGTGACCCTGCTGGAGTCCGCGGCAAAATCCTGGTACGACGGGCTGATCGTGAGCCTGCAACATCGTCCTGTCACGCTGGGGAAAGTAACCTACCTCTATAACCTGAGCTACACGCTTTCGAAGACGCTAGACTATTCGGACGACGACCAACTCACCAACAATAACGTGGACGAACAGGTGGACCTGGCCGAGGGGCTCAATAGTCTGCGCCTGGAAAAAGGTTACGCGGCGACCGACGAACGCCACCGCCTGACCGCCTACGGCCTGCTGCAGATGCCGTGGGGGCTTTCGCTCGCGCCGATTTACACTTTCGGTTCGGGCGTTCCGGCGGATACTTATCTTCCGGGAATCACCTCGCGGCTGCCGCTGCTTTCGCGCAATGATCTGGGACGCGGGATCAAGAACAGTAATCAACTCAATGCGGTGATCAATCAATGGAATGCATTGCCGCCGTGCCCGGCGCCGGCTCCTTGCAATGCCGGAGGGCCGATCGAGAACGTGCCGGCAAACATGAGCTTTTTCAGTCCGTTCAGCTCGCTCGATATGCGCCTGACCAAGGATTTCCATTTCGGCGAACATATGCAACTCTCGTTGATCGGAGAAGGATTCAATATCTTCAACGCCACCAACATTCGCGGTTCCACAAACGCCAACTTTTCCGGCCGCGACATTTCGATCGGCTCCGGAACGGGGACGCAGGCCGGCTTCTACAGCGGGGTGAGCACCGCGGGCGGCTTCTTCGGTTCCGGCGGGCCGCGGGCTTTCCAATTTGCGGTGCGCTTTGCGTTCTGAGTGATGGGCGCAGAGGCACCGTCCATGGCGGTTTCGACGACACCGACCGCAGGTCTGCGCCGCCAACTGGGATTGGGTTCGGCAGCCGCCGCAGTGGCGGGTGAGGCGATCGGCGTAGGAATTTTTCTTACGCCGGCGGCCATGGCCAAGTCGCTCGGATCGCCTTTCTGGTTGTTGACGGTGTGGTTGGGAATGGGCGCCATGACTATGAGTGGCGCGCTGTGCTTGGGTGAATTGGCGGGACGTTTTCCGCGGCCCGGCGGATCGTACGTTTACCTGCAGGAAACCTTTGGGCCGCGGCTCGCGTTTTTGTACGGCTGGATGTGTTTGCTGGTGCTGGACCCCGGCCTGACCGCTGCGCTGGCCGCTGGCACCGCCGGTTACGCCGCTTATATCTTTCATTGGTCGCCGGTGGCGATCAAGCTAGCCGCGCTTTCGTGCATCTGGGCGCTGTGCCTGCTGAACGTCTTCAGCACACGAATGAGCGCGGGCTTTCTGAGGTCGATCACCTGGCTGAAATTCGGGGTGCTGGCCTTGCTGACGATTTGGGCGATCGCCTTTCATCGCGGCGATTGGTCGAATTTCCTGCCGTTCGTCGCGCAGCGTCCGGGTTCTTTGCCCTTGATTCCGGCGCTGGCCAGCGGCATGGTGGCCGCGTTTTTTTCCTTTGGCGGGTGGTGGGACGTGAGCAAGATCGCCGGCGAGGTGCGCGATCCCGGGCGCACCGTGCCCCGCGCGCTGGTGCTCGGCGTTCTCGCGGTCACCGCGGCTTACGTGCTGATCAGCGCGGTGTTTGTGTATTTGGTTCCGCTGAATCGGGTCAGTTCCGACGACACGTTTGTGGCCCAGGCGGGAGAAGTTCTCTTCGGGCCTGCGGGCGGTGTGCTGCTCGCGGCGATCGTGGTGGTATGCGTGCTGGGGAGCATGGCCGCGCTGATCATGTCCGCGCCGCGGGTGTATTTCGCGATGGCCCAGGACGGGCTTTTCTTGCCGGCAGTGGCCCGGATTAGCCCGCGATTCGGGACCCCGGCGCTGGCGGTGGTGATCCTCGGTTTGGTGTCGTCGTTGCTGGTGTTGTTGGGCACGTTTCAGCAGATCATCGCGTATTTTGTTTTTGTCGCGGTCGCGTTTCTAGGACTCACCGTGGCCGGATTGTTTTTGCTGCGAGCGCGGCCGGAAGCGTCCGGCGTATCGCTGCGGGCTCCCGGGTATCCGTTCACACCCATCGCGTTTCTGACGATGGTGGTGCTGCTGCTCACGCTGCTGATGGCGCACAGTCCACGAGAGGGGCTGCTGGGATGCGCGGTGGTTTTGGCGGGAGTACCGGTTTACGGCGCGTTCGGGCGCAGAACTACTCAGTGGTTTTCTAAGAGTTGATTCCGAGTTTTTCACAGGAGGTACTCTTCGATGGCGCACATTAAATTGGCTGAAGGTGTCCCGGGAATTCTGGGGCTGATGGCGTTCCGTCCGGAAACGGCAAAGCCGCTGAACGCGTTGGCGGAGGTTTTGTTGCGCAGCGCCAACTCGCTCGGCCCCGGTGACCGGGAGATGATTGCGACGTACGTGTCGTCGCAGAACGATTGCTATTTTTGCCAAACCGTCCACGGCGCCGTCGCGGCGCACCATCTGGGCGGAAACGAGAAGTTGATCGACGAGGTGAAGCGTGACTTCGAAGCCTCGCCGATCTCCGAGAAGATGAAGTCGCTGCTGGCGATTGCGGGAAAGGTGCAGCAGGCTGGAAAGCAAGTGACGACGGACGACGTAGAGCGGGCCCGCAAACATCGCGCCAGCGATAAGGAAATTCACGACACGGTGCTAATCGCCGCGGCATTCTGCATGTACAATCGCTACGTCGACGGCTTAGCCACCTGGGCTCCCCAGGGCGTTCCTGAAATCTACCGCCAGAGCGGCAAGCGCCTCGCCGAAGAGGGCTACATCAATTCCACCGAAGGGCTGCCTGCGCGCGCCGGGGGATAGATCAGGGTCAAGCTGCAGAACTGGCTCGAGTGCCTCGATTAGAATTGAACTGGCCTTTGTTTTGTTGAGTATGCGATTTCTCGTCGAGACAAACGGTAGTACCGGATTCGCTCGGTTGGGGGTTGATGGCTCAGAATTCGGTTTGATTTGCCACCACTCCATTCGGGCACACCTCGAAATTTAGGACTCCACCGACAACCTAGCAGATGGCAAGGTGAAAAAATATCTGTTGGAGTTCGGCCTTTCTAAGGTTTTTACCGGGAACGTGTCGACCAACCACGAGAGGTGGAATCGATTGACCAGGGCAAACGGTGGGAACGGCGAGGGGAAGAAAGAGGGGCGGTTGGCAAGGTCCGCAAACGCCCCTCCGTTCTAGATCAATTCGTTGAATACCTCAGGGATCACCTCCTTCTCGACAGGAGTGTCGATGGAAAGCGTTTTTATGATGGCAAATTCCTTTCTGGATGTCTAGAGGCCCGAAAACCTTTTGTGTCAGGACGCCGGCCGGCCGCTTTCCGGCCGGCCAACGGAGTGGATGCTCCGGACCTAGACAACGCCACGGCACGCCTGATGGACCAGTTCAGTGGGAATGTTTGGTTTTAGGGACGATCAGATTTGTTGACTTGCTTTAGCTCGCCCCCTAACATGGCGCACACCAGATAGGCCTATTGAATTGATCGGTCAAAACATCTCGCACTACCGCATTCTCGAAAAGCTGGGAGGCGGTGGCATGGGCGTGGTCTACAAAGCCGAGGACGTTAAGCTGCGCAGGTTTGTCGCGCTGAAGTTCCTGCCGGATGCGGTTGCCAAAGACCCCCACGCGTTGGTTCGGTTTCAACGCGAGGCGCAAGCGGCCTCTGCTCTCAATCATCCCAATATCTGCACCATCTATGAAATCGGCCACCAGGATGGCCAGCAATTCATTGCCATGGAGTTCCTGGACGGGATGACCTTGAAGCACCGCATCGCTGGCCGGTCGATGGAAATCGAAACCGTCCTTGAGCTGGCCATTCAGATGGCCGACGCGCTGGACGCCGCGCACGGCCAAGGCATTGTCCACCGCGACATCAAACCTGCCAACATTTTCGTCACTAAACGAGGGAACGCGAAAATACTGGATTTTGGTTTGGCCAAAGTGACGCCAAAGGCCGAAGGGGCAGGTTCGGACGACACCCTCGCCACCAATGATGCGGTGGGAGTTAATCCGGAGCATCTCACCAGCCCGGGAACGGCCATCGGCACGGTGGCTTACATGTCGCCCGAGCAGGTGCGCGCGAAGGAATTGGATTCCCGAACCGATTTGTTCTCCTTTGGAGCGGTGCTCTACGAAATGGCCACTGGCATGTTGCCGTTCCGCGGGGAAAGCTCAGGAGTCATCTTTCGTGAGATTCTGGATTGCGAGCCAGTTCCCCCGATTCGCCTGAACCCTGACGTTCCGCTCAAGCTGGAAGACATCATCAACAAAGCGCTGGAGAAAGATCGCGACCTCCGCTATCAGCACGCCGCGGATTTGCGGTCCGACCTGAAGCGCTTGAAACGCGAAACGGAATCGCGGCAGGTCGTATCCGCGAGCTCCGGGACGGTCGCGACAGTACCGGACACCAGCAGCCAGCCGGTCGCCCCGGCCACCCAGCAACCCGTGCCGTCATCCGGTTCTGTTCCGGCCACTGGTTCATCGGCTGCCGTGAAAGTCGCGCAAGTTCCGCCCGCCACGGCGAAAAAACCCTGGAAAATTTTGGCGCCCGCTGCCGTGGCTGTGCTAGTCGCGTTGCTCGCCGGCAGTCTCTACTTCCGTTCCCGCCCCGCAGCGCCGTTGACCGAGAAGGACACCGTGGTGCTGGCCGATTTCGACAACACCACCGGGGAACCCGTCTTCGATGATGCCTTGAAGCAGGCATTAGTGGTGCAGCTCGGACAATCTCCCTTCCTAAACATTCTGTCGGACCGCAAGGTGGAGGAGACCCTGCGCCTAATGGGGCGTCCATCGAACGAGCGCGTGACACGTGACGTAGCCCGAGAACTCTGCGTGCGAACAGGCAGCAAGGCAATTATGTTGGGGTCGATTTCAAAGTTGGGTGGCCAGTACGTAGTCGGTATGGATGCCGTCGGTTGCAGCAGCGGGGACACCTTGGCTACCGAACAGGAGCAGGCCTCGAGCAAGGAAGACGTGCTCAAAGCACTGAGTAAGGCGGCGACCAGCCTGCGGGGCAAACTTGGCGAATCGCTGGCCTCCATCCAGAAGTTCGATGTTCCCGTGGAGGCCACAACCGCCTCGCTCGAGGCGCTCAAGGCCTACAGCATGGGTATAACCACCCAACGCACACAAGGAGACGCCGCCGCGATCCCGTTCGTAAAGCGGGCTCTCGAACTCGACCCGAATTTTGCCGTAGCCTACGCTGCACTCGGAGTCGAATATAGCAACCTCGGACAAGCCAGCCTGTCTGCGGAAAACCTGAAGAAGGCATATGCCCTGCGCGACCGAGTCAGTGAACATGAGAAGTACCGTATCGAATCCTTGTATTACGACCTCGCCGTCGGCGATGAGGAGCAGGCGATTCAAGTTTATGAACTTTGGGCCAGGAGTTATCCGCAGGATCCGACGCCAACTTTCAATCTGGGGGCTTCGTATTACGAGTTTGGGCAGTACGAAAAGTCTGCGGCTGAAACCCGAGAGTCGTTGCGGCTGGAACCAAATGCAGTAGTTGGTTATGGCAACCTTGCACAAGATTACCTGGCACTGAACCGGCCGGACGACGCGAAAAAACAAATTGAGCAGGCTCAGCAGCGTAAACTGGACGGCGATTTTTTCCACTGGACCATCTATCAACTCGCCTTTTCCAAAGGCGACGCAGCGGAGATGGAGCGGCAAGTGGCTTGGGCCGCGGGTAAGCCTGCTAGTGAAGACCGTTTGCTCTCGTTCCAATCCGACACCGAGGCGTACTACGGACGGCTGGTGAAAGCACGAAATTTCTCACGCCGTGCGGTGGATTCGGCAGTCCGTGACGACGCGAAAGAGACTGCTGCGCTGTGGCAGGTGAATGCTGCTTTGCGCGAAGCCGAGTTCGGTAACGCCGCAGCCGCGAAGCAAGGTATCTCGGCAGCATTGGCGCTGGCTCCGGGCCGGGACGTAAAACTGTTTGCCGCCCTGACTCTGGCGCGAATTGGGGAAACCGCCGGTGCCAAGTCCCTCGTCGAGGAGCTGGAGAAGAACTACCCGTCGGATACCTTCCTGAAGATCTACTGGTTGCCTACCATTAAGGCCGCGCTGGATCTGAGTGCCAACAATGCTGCCCAAGGTGTAGTGCGGCTCGAAGCGGCTGCGCCCTATGAACTAGGCGAGCCGCCCCAATTGCAATTGGGAACCATGTATCCCGTCTACATTCGCGGTGAAGCGCAGCTTGCCGCCCATAACGGGGTCGCCGCGGCCGCGGAGTTCCAGAAGTTTCTCGACCACCGAGGAATCACATTGAACTTTCCTCTGGGCGCACTGGCCCACCTCGGCCTTGCCCGCGCCTACGCCCTGCAGGTCGACACCGCGAAGGCGAAGACCGCCTACAATGATTTCCTCACCCTCTGGAAAGACGCCGACCCCGACATCCCCATCCTAATCGCCGCCAAATCCGAATACGCCAAGCTGCAATAACTCCCGCTACGCTTACCACCGCGGATCCGAAGTCAGTGCCGCTGTGGAACCACGGCCGCTTTCACATAGGCTTCCAGTTCCTTGATCGGGTACAAAACCATTTTTCCAAGGCGAATGAACTGAGGTCCCTGGGATCGCATTCGCCACGCGCGCATGGCTGACACACTCACGCCCAGATACTTGGCAGCCTCACGCTCCCTAATATTGCGCGCTGTGGAAACCTGGGATTGAACCGACAATCCGGAGAGTACGACTTCCGCGATTCGTGAGGCCAGGCTGGCTTCCTGCTCAAGAGACATTGGCCCACGCCCGTTCTCGGATTGTTTCGGCTTTGCGATTTGAAGGATTCACTCAACGCGTCAATTCGCTTTTCCAAACCACGAAGTTCGCGGCGGAGTTCGTCCAATTGTTCTGTTGCCCATCTAAGGTTAGGAAGCGTCGCGGTCATGCCCGGCCTCATTGCAATCGCCTTTTCGCCCCTAAATTTCCACAACCTTGAAAATCGTGTCATCAAGAAGACTTTAGAAAAGACAAAAATCAACGGCGAACCGAGTGTAGAATGGGAGGGCTTTCACGGTTTCCGCCTGGGCTTGGCTTCAAACTTGTTTTCACTAGGAGCAAATCCCAAAGTGATTGCAGCGCTTTTGCGGCACTCGGACGTCGCCACTACTCTTCAGTATTACATTTCTGTTCCGGAGAGCGCGAGACGCGCCTTGCAATGGAGAAGCTCGAATCAAGATGGCAGAATCCGCCTTCTTCGGGTTTGATCATAAACGGCAAAATGGTAGGGTAGAATGGTTAGTTGCAATGTTTAGTCATATTTCCGGTCTTATCGTAAGTTATTGAATTAAAACGACGCGCCTGTAGCTCAGTTGGATAGAGCGCTGGTCTCCGGAACCAGAGGTCGGAGGTTCAACTCCTCTCAGGCGCGCCATTCTCTTGTGGTCCGGCCCGGAGACATGGGTGACACAACGTACCTAAGACATAGGTAACATTTTTGGGCCGAAGGGATTTCCGAGCGGTTCAAGCACCCGAGTCTCCAGATCGAAGTATCCCAGATCATAATCCATAAAGCTCACCAGCCAGATACCATCGTCGACCTCCTTGATTCCAACGGTTTGACCCGCTAGCAGGATGCTGAAAAAAGGCGAGAATTGTGCAACGAAGAAGCGCCGAGCGCGTCCAATGACGCATGAGAGGAACCGATCAGCAGCAGAGTCACGTGTTCAGCTACATTTCCCCGGAGCAGCGAGTGCGCAAGGATCATCCGCTGCGGCCGATCCGCACGATGGTTGACGAGATCCTGAAGCAGCTATCGCCACGGTTCGACAAGATGTACGCGAAAGTGGGTCGTCCGTCGATTCCACCGGAGCAGTTGTTGCGCGCGCAGCTGTTACAGATGTTGTATTCGGTGCGCAGCGAGCGGCTGCTGATGGAAGAGATGGACTACAACATATTGTTCCGCTGGTTTGTGGGACTGAATTTGGATGATTCGGTCTGGGATGCGACGGTGTTTACCAAGAACCGGGACCGGTTGCTGGAGGCCGAGGTGGCCAAGGAATTTCTGGCGCGGGTGGTGGCGCAGGCGCGAGCGAAGGGATGGACTTCGGACGAGCACTTCACCGTGGACGGCACACTGCTGGAAGCCTGGGCCAGCGTGAAGAGTTTTCAGCGGAAGGACAAGACAGGATTCGTCTCCGCCGGAGGATCCGGGAAATCCCACGGTGGATTTTCACGGGGAAAAGCGCTCGAACCAGACGCATGAATCGAAGACTGATCCGGAAGCCCAGTTGGCGCGCAAGGGCGCGGGCAAGGAGGCGAAGTTGAGCTACAGCGGAAATCTGCTGGTGGAGAATCGCCACGGACTGATTGTGTCGAGCCGGGTGTGGGAAGCGACAGGAATCGCCGAGCGCTACGCCGCGCTGGAGATGTTGCAGGAGGTTCCGGGAATCGGGCGGGTGACGGTGGGCGGTGACAAAGGTTTCGATACGGCGGATTTTGTGCGCGAGTGCCGCCACCTGGGCATGACGCCGCACGTGGCGCAAAACCTGGGACGAAGAGGTGGCAGCGCCATTGATGGGCGCACCACGCAACACGCGGGCTACCGGATCAGCCAGAAGAAAAGGAAGCGCATCGAAGAATGTTTTGGCTGGCTGAAGACCATTGCGCTGCTGCGCAAGGTTCGGCATCGCGGAACGTTGAAAGTGGACTGGATGTTTACCTTTGCTTGCGCGGCCTACAACCTGGTACGCATGCGAAACTTAATGGCCGCCGGGGTTCCCGCGAGGTAAGTCCGGGGCCGTAGTGTCTCTGAATGGCGCCGAAAGCCCACATAGGGCGCTCGGCGGCGTGAAAAACAACGCGGAAAACCGTCTAGCGCTCGAAATGCTGTAAACGAGGACAGAAATTGCTGCTCGACACAATTTTTTCAGCAGCCTGCTAGAGAAGTGCTGAGATTTATTTTCTTTTTGAAGATGCAGATCCTTCCACAGTAGGTAACAAAAGCGGTCCGATCTGGAAGGGGTAAGAAAGCTCTGCGATGCCGCGATAGGGGCGGGTGGAGGGTTGGAAGACGTCGGCGCAACGCTGCTGTGGCGCTTACCCACAAACGCCGCGTTGGCCTGAGAGACCGCAGAAATAGTCACAGTATCGGTCACCGAAGCGGACGAAGCGTTGCCGGACTGCGCTGTGGGGCGAGCATTTGCAATAAGTATCGTCGAGCGTCGCAGCAGCTGACCAAAGTAACGATCGTGTTCCTTGGATTGCTGTATTCAATCGGCATCTTGCCTGGCTCGATCACGGCCTTTCGATCGGGCACGCCGGTTGTTTCCAAGCCCAAGGGAAGCATGTCATTTATGAAGCCCCCGTTGTCTTTGGGAGCAGCGTGCACTTTTTTGTCCGCGGGTTCGGTTTCCGAAACGCCCATTAAGTTCGCCATAGTAACGTAGTCCGTGACGGCGTCATCCCAGGGTACTCTCTCGAAGCGCATAAACATTAATGCTCCATACACGTACGGATTGTTGGCGCCGGCAGGCTCTCTGCCCGCAGCATCGAATTCCGCCCAATCTCGGGCCACTACATACACTTCGTATTCCGACTGGCTCTGCTCCACTGCGGAGACTATCCTCCCGGGCTCTTCGCTCAGATACGAGTGCAAGTCACTAAGAGAGGAGATCTCGTGCGTGCCGTGTGACAGCAGGTGATCATGTACTGCGTCTACCCAGTCATAGAATTCCGGCTTCGCGCGTTGACGGACGCCGCCGTCGAGCTGCCCAGTTGCCGACTCGAGCACTCTGGAAATAGGCGCCGTGGCGCCCGGGCCCTGCTGCGCTCGAGTTCTGTCATCGGCCCGGAAAGTCAGGTTGTTCTGCATGTAGTACAAATCCTTGGCACGCAGCAGAGCTGCGAAATCGGACCGAGCTTGCTCGTGTCCCGATTTATCAGGATAGGTAGCCCAGAAACGCCTTCGCGCGGCCTCGATTTTGTCGTCGAACTCGGCCTTGAGATTTCGCGCGTCTGTTAGGTTTTGCGCCATTTGCTCGCCGAGTTTTCGCGAAGTTTCGATCTGGTCCTTGTGCCTCTGGTCCTCGATCAGTTTCTTCAGCAAGTCGTCGCCAAAAGTCCCTATCGCGAAGAAAAGCAGGCACAACGAACCAAGAGCAACCCGCCACCGCTGCGTTTGGTAGAAACGAATGGCATGTGGAGCTTCACAGTTGGGCATGGCATCACCTGTTTTGCGTCCCTTGGGTGAATTTGCGAGCAAACAAGTTTCCGACGTACGCCAACGCGCGAGCGCGGCAGAAGGACGCGAAGCTCCGCTCACGGACCTGAAGTGTAAGTATATGAGTCGCTCAACCGCTGGCCGCTGACATACGAGCAGAGGGGTTTCGTTACGAGACGTCCAGCAGATCGTTGCGTGAGACATCCGCATCAGGAAAAGAGCCGTTTCGCACTTTTTCTGGACTTTACTTCAGGGGCCCAAAATCTGTAGCTTTTTTGCTCGGCGTATATTACGGGACGCGGAGAAAAACTCAAGAGTTAATTTGAAACATCGGCATTCCTGTTTTATGTCACCTATGTCTCAGGTCGCTCACTGGAGTATTATTTCTTGGCCTTGGTAATCCTTCCCGAGGCAATGCGAAAGCGATGTTGAGCTCGGTCCCCATAACGCAGATTGCCTCCTACGAAGCGCCTGCGGCGCGCAGACGGCGCCACGGCGACTATTTGATTTCGGGGGCCGCTTCGGCGCTTGTAGTACTGGTTTTCATTGCGCTGAATGAGCGCGAGATTCACTGGTTCTTGTTTCCGGTGATTGCCTGCGGAATCCTCAGCGGCGTGGACGTGGTCACCTGGCTGCGTGGCAATGCGGATCTGTTCGATCCGCTCACCCCGATCGCCTGCCTGGCTTACTACGGATTCTTCGTGGCGCCGCTGCTGCATGTATTGTGGGACCGCTTCGGCGCCGGTTACGACTACATCATGTGGGACGATCCGCGCACGTGGCTGGGCGCCATGGCCGCGGTCACCGCCGTGGCTCTGGGATGTTTCCGGTTGGCGCAGGCGTGGGCGTTTCGAAATTCGAGCGGCGCAAAGACTCGCTGGGAAATCGACCCCAAGAGGTTCTACCCGGTATTCGCAATCGCTCTGCTGCTTTCGATCATTGGCGTGGTTTCCTTCATATCCGAGTTCGGCGGGGTTCTCGGCATCATCAAAGCCTACGAGCAGGATCAGGAAGCCTTCGTCGGCAAAGGCTGGCTGCTGGTGCTGGCTTGGCCGCTGGCAGTGCTGTCGTTTATTACCATCGCGATCGCCGCTACCGAGCGTAAGCAGGAGCTCCAGCGGAGTCTGTGGCTCGGTTTGATTCTGATGGGCGCGGCCGGCGCGGCGCATTTCGTAGTAATGGGATGGTACGGGAGCCGCGGCGCGACGGTCTGGTGCCTATTTTGGATGGCGGGAATCGTGCACACTCGCTTCCGGAAGTTGCCCCCCAGCGTTCTCGCGGCGAGCGTGATTTGTTTTATCGGCTTCATGTACCTCTATGGCTTCTACAAAGACCGCGGGAGAGAAGCGGTGGACGTGGTGAGTTCCCCGGAAGTCTGGTTGCAACACCAGCAAGGGTACCAGCGGGACCTCAAAGCAATGTTTCTCGGCGACCTGGCTCGCGCGGATACGGACGCCTATTTGCTGCACAACCTGGTAAAAGACCCAGAAGACTACGACTATCGCTGGGGGCTCACCTATTTGGGTGGTTTTTCGATTCTGATTCCACGAAACGTGTGGCCGGACCGTCCCGAATTCAAGGTGGAGGCCGGAACGGAAGCACAGTTGGGTAGAATGGCGGTCTGGCGTTCATCGCGCGTGTATGGCTTGGCGGGAGAGGCGCTTTTGAATTTCGGTCCGCTAGGAGTGCCGCCGATGTTTGCACTGTTCGGCGCGTTGCTGGGCTGGTACCGGCGAAAATTACAAAGCTGGGAAGCCATGGACTCACGACTTCTGATCGCGCCATTTTTTGCAGTGCTCTTCATTCTGGGCCTGGTGATGGATACCGACAATATCGTCTTTGCCGCAGTGACCAAAGGGGCGTTGGTGTTCACGGCGATCTATGTGGCTAGTCGGCGAAATTTGGTGCCGTCATTGGGTTCGAGGAGATAGAGACCGCAGACTGGAACCGAGGCCGGATTCCAAACCCACCCGAGTCGCATAAGCAACTCGAGATCTCAAACTCGGAGAGCCAGACGTGAAACGCAGGTCTGGGGCACAAACCTGTGTCTTTTTGACCACTTGCGCGATCTGATCGGTCTTGGGAACCATGTGGGCGAGGAAGTGCTCCGGGGTGATATAATAGGATATGAGCTTAGCCTATCGAATTGTGTTTGAATGCCCTAAGGGGCACCACACCATCAACCTCCAGAAGAAGTGCACCAACGCGCCTATTTCCGAAGATCAAGTGATGGAGATGTTTGGAGATGAGGAAGTTTCCTGCACACAAGCCAATTGCGGCTGGCGCGGGAAGGCGTCTAAGACCAAGCTTCTTCGGCTTCTGCCCTTTAATTGGATACTCGCTCCAGCGACCTAACGACCCTTAGGCGGAGAACCCGGTTCACGCTGTCGGCGCTCGCCAAATCATTCCGGCCCATTCGGAACGAGGCGTTGCTGGGTTGGAGCATTTTCCGCGCCGCGGCATCCTGCGGTTTTGGGCCACTTATAGGTCGCGGCCGGTAGCGTCCTCCATCTTGGCTACGTCGAAGCTGGCTTTGATGTTTACGTGGCCGGTGGCGGTGGTAAACTCTATACCCTTCTCGTCCGCACCGATGGTGGGCTGGCCAGCCGGCGATGCTTTGGGAAAGCGGAAGGCGACCACCTGCACCGTTTTTCCGTCCGCGCCCACAGTGATGCTCGCGCTTTCCGGACTCACCTTCTGTTTTGATTTCTTCAGCATGAGGAACGTGCTGGCCTTCAGCGCGTCTTCGCTGGCGCCTATGAACGGCTGCATATCGCGGCCGACTACGGCCACCTCGTAATATTTCTCCGGTTCTGCCACCTGTTTCTCGGCGTCCGGATCGACGTTCTGGTTGGACAGCGCCACGCTGCGCAGCGCCGCGGCGCGAATCGTCCGTGAGGAACTCCAGCGCACCTCGAACTCGGCAGTAGGCAATCCCGTGTCAGTGCCGCCGCCACTGCCCGCCGCGCCGCCGCCGGCTCCTCCTCGTCCGCCACCACCCCGGCTGCTTGCAGGGCCGCCGGTGGGATTCAGGCCGCCAATGGAGCTGTTCGACCCAGAATCGGGTCTCCAGCTAGCTGGGACCGTCACCAATTTTGCCCAGGGCGAATCATTCAGCACCTTGCGCACCTCGTTCGCGTCCCACTGCGAATATGGCTTCGCTTTCCAGGGATCGCTGGCGGCCCAAAGGAGCCCTGCCAGTGCCAAAGCCGTCGCACACAAGATCGTCGCCTTCCGCATATTGATCTCTCCTTCACCGGCCGCGCTCTCGGAGAAACGCTGCAACCCGAGGCGGCTGCTGGTCTTAATAGTTCCTGGCCCTGGTCGAGAAGACTGGCCACGTGAAAAATATCCCACGGCGGACACCCTAAAAGCAAACGTTGGGAAAGGCCGAGCCGGACGTCATTGGTGGGGTGGAAGGAAAGAGAAGAGAGGAAGGAAAAAGGGCTTGACGGTGCATAAAGTATCCAAGATCATCCCTGCGATGCGCTTTTCTCATTCACCAGCCAAAGCACCTTCAGCTTCCAACACAATTTCCAGACGGCAGTTTGCGCAAACGGCGGCCCTTGCTGCCGCTGCTCTCTCGCCGGCTACCGCGCTGGTTGCTGGCGTGCCGCCGGCGTCCGTTCCCGGCGACAGCGCGGCGTTACCGGTGCAGCCCGACAATCTCGCACTGAGTCCTGCGCAAAAAAAGGAAGTGGAGGCGAAGCTGGCGAATATTGTGCGCAAGTGGGGCAGCAGGTTATCGACCCAACAGCGCGAACATCTGGGCCACATTCTTGGCTACAACGAAAAGATGCTCGCGTCGATTCGCAACTTCCCTCTGGAAAACGGGGATGCGCCTGCCACCGTGCTCAAGCTCGCGGCGGGCGAGGATTCCAATAGCCGAAGTATGTGATTCGACGCGGCAATGAAAAACAGGGAGCTAACCCACCAGTGCTGAGCGAAGACATCCTGTATCTTTCGGTCCGTGAATTGGGCGACCGCATCCGTGCCGGGAAGCTCTCGCCGGTGGCGCTGGCGGAAAGCTATCTCGAGCGCAGCGCGACCATCGGGCCCCAGCTGAATGCTTATGCGACGATCACCCACGATCTGGCGCTCGAACAAGCTCGGGCCGCCGAAAAGGAAATTGCCGGCGGAAATTATCGCGGACCGTTGCACGGGATTCCATATGCCGCGAAGGATCTGGTTGCAGTAGCGGGCTATCCCACCACATGGGGGGCGCGTCCATTCGCCAATCAAAAGTTCGATCATAACGCTACGGTGATCGAACGCTTGAACCGCGCCGGCGCGGTGCTGATCGGCAAGGCCGCGATGATCGAACTTGCAGGAGGATTGGGATATTCGGCAGGCAACGCATCGCTCACTGGCGGCGCGCGGAATCCGTGGAACACCGACTGCTGGACGTGCGGGTCATCGAGCGGATCGGGCGCGATCGTGGCGGCGGGGCTAGCGCCGTGGGCCATCGGTTCCGACACACGCGGCTCGATTCTGTGTCCCTCCGCGTGGTGCGGCGTTTCGGGAATGCGACCGAGCTTTGGGCGGGTGAGCCGTCACGGGGTGATGGCGATTGCGTGGTCGATGGATAAGCTCGGGCCGATGGCGCGCTCGGCCGACGATTGCGGGCTGGTCCTTTCGGTGATGGCAGGGCACGATCCGCTCGATCATGATTCGCTGCCTGCAGCGCGCGCCGACTTCCGTTATTCCGGTCCGCCGAGCGACGCGCGCGGGTTGCGGATTGGCGTGCTCACCAATGCCTGGGATCATCTGGAGCCAAGCGTCGTCGCGCTGCTGAACGCCGGGCTAAAAGTGATGGAGCAGGCGGGCGCAAAGATTTCCGACGTGGCCATTCCGGATGGACCGTACGAACAGGCCGCCGAATTGACCATACTGATCGAGTCGGTCGCAGCATTTCAGGACCTGATCGCCTCGGGGCGATGCGCGGAATTGATCGATCCGGTGGGCCAGATCAACGGCTACGCCAGCATGGAATTCTCGGCTGCCGATTATCTGCAGGTGCAGCGAGTGCGCGCGATCCTGCAAAAGAAGATCGATGCGCTTTTCGATTCGTACGATGTGTTGGCCACGGTTGGGGAGTCATCTGCGGCAGAACCGCTCAGCGCTCCGCCGGAGGAAGACAGCGCCGGACCGATCGAAGAACGCGCGCCCGACGGCATCTCGAGCCTGTGTGGGCTTCCCGCGCTGAGCGTCCCGTGCGGATTGAACGAGAAAAAACTTCCGATAGGGATGCAATTCATCGGCAGGGCGCTGAACGACCAGGCGGTGGTGGAAGCCGCGGCAGTGTTTCAGAGTCGGACGGAATGGCACCGAATGCGCCCGCCGATAAGCTAGCGCAACCAGAAAAGATAAGGGCGCAGTACGGTAAGTCAAGAACCGACACGCGAATTCGACGATTGGGGCAACCATTACCAGCGGAATTCTCGGTGTGTAGAAGCTTGGGCCAAAGGGGACATGTTGCGGAAACTGGGCAGGCGGTCGGCAGCGGGATCGGCAATCGTCGCGGCAATGGTCGTTGCGATTTGGGGAGGTGTTTCAACCGAAGCGCGATCCGCGCGGGGCAATCCTGCGCCGTGGCCGGCTCAGGCGTCATCCGCGGCTTCGGCTACGGCGCAATCTCCTGTTGAGGTGCAAGCTGGTGAGCTGAAAACTCCTTCGGTCGCATCGCTCGATTTCAAGGCACAGTCCGCAGTAATCATTGACCCAGAGACGCACAAAACCACGCCACTTGCGCTGCACCAGCGAGTCGGTGATTGGACGCTGATGGCGGTAGTGCAGCTTCCGGCGGGCGACTCCGCCGCGGGCACGGCTGCCGTGCTTGAAGACGCGGTGTCTCCCAAGGGCAGCATCGAATACGTTGGCGTCGGGACGCAACGGGTGCTGCTGACACTTCCGAAGAGCCTTGAACCCACCAGCGTGCCCCCGGGAACCCTGTTCCGCGGCAAGACCCTCGACGAAATAGAGAATACGGAAAGCGATTTTCTGGCCACGGATTTTCTCGCCGGTAACGCCGATCCTTCCTACAACGACGTCGCTGCCGCGCTGCCGCCGCTGCGGGTTCCTAGCTTCGTCGGCACGCGCCACTCGGACGATAAGCCAACCTACGACTACGGCGGATTCAGCGATGAAATCTATCTGGACGTGGGGAAACTTTTTCCGGACATACGCGCGGCGCGGGCCCGGCATGATGTGGGAGAAGGCTTGATCGGAGGGTGGCTGCCGGTCCTGCGTTTCGTTTTTCCCGCGGGCGCGGATCGCCAGTTTGAAGAGACCATTTTTGCGGAAGAAGCTCCCGGGCATTTCTGGACGCAGCCGGTGTGGTATCGGGTGCTACGCGTCGAATCGGGCGAGGTAAAAGAAGCGCACTATTACTATCACCATCTACCTTTCCCGCCGCGAAAAGAGCCGCCGGCCTCGGCGTTCTTTGAAGCGCTGTTCCACGTCCACGCGGTGTGGAAGCACGATCTGAATCCGGCGATGAAGATCGATGTGCCGGACTCGCGCATTGCGGCGCTGTGTTTGCGGTCGTTCTCACTGCAGATGATTACGCGGGTGGAGGATCATCCCAAGTATGGCTATCCGCCGCTGGGCGGGATCAATGTTTTCGGGGGATACGGCTACAACAACGTCGACACTTTTCAGGACACCTTCAATAGCGACGTTTCCGCGTTCATGGAATGGGGGATGTTCGATATTGCCGGCCGCTACATCGACGACTACTTCACCAATTCGGTGCGCGATGATGGTTCGATCGATACGCGCGGCCCGGAAATCGGCCAGTACGGCAAGATGCTTTCGGTGATGGGAAAATACTACGCGCTTTCGAACGACAGCCGGCTGCTGCGCAAGTATCAGAAAAAACTCGAAGCCATGGTGGAGCTGTTTTACACGCTTCGCAAGGAAGCCAAGGATCGCCCCACTACCGACATTTCGTACGGAATCGTCCGTGGGTGGACCGAGCACGACAGCAGCCTGAAGATCGATCCTTACCGGTTCATGCTTCCTCATTATTCCAACAACGCTTTTGCGTCACGCGGCTTCGACGACTTGGGCAAAGCGTGGATCGACATTAGCCGCAAGTCGTCCGATGCGGCGCTCGGCGCCGAAGGGCGGCGAATGCTGGAGGAAGCCGACGCGATGAAGAAAGATATGGATGCGTCGATCGCGAAATCGATCGACACCACCCAGAATCCGCCATACCTGCCGGCGGTGGCAGGCGATACGCCCACCTACGGAAAGGCGCGCGCCTATTCTGAGATCCTCGAAACGGGCCTGCTCACCCAGCCACAAGCGAAAATCGTTATGGATCATTGGGCCGCGCATGGTGGAACCGCGTTCGGTCTGCCGCGCTTCGGGAAGGACAATGTAGGCGGCTTTCTCGATTTTGGTCCCGCGTATGTGCGCCTGCAATTCGATGCGGTTCGCGAGTTCATCTTGCTTTACTACGCACACATGGCGCACATCTACTCGCCGGGCACGTGGACTTCGGTGGAAAGCGCGAAGATGGACGGAACCGTCGGCGGGCCGTACTGCACGCCGGCGCAGGACACGATTCCCATACTGACGAAGTGGATGCTGGTGTTTGAGGATCCCAACGAGGACGTGGTGTGGCTGGCCCGCGCCACACCGAGGGATTGGTTAGCGCCGGGGAAAAAGATCGTGGTGCAAAGCGCGCCGACCCGTTTCGGCAACATTAGCTACGAAATTCACTCGGCCATCGATCGCAAAAGCGTGTCCGCGATGGTGGATTTTCCCGCGGGATACAAGGCGGCGACGCGGTTGCGGTGCAGGGTTCCGGAAGGGAAGCCAATCCGTTCGGTAACCCTGAACGGCGCGCCTTGGACGAAATTTTCTGCCGAACAGGAATCGATTTCGATTCCGGCGGGAGCGAAAGCGCACATCAAGCTCGAAATCAGCTACTGAGCGTGCGCACCCGCCGCCACTCTGCGATGGCGTCCGGACGATTTTTCGCAGTTGTGTAGACACCCCGCCACCAGGAGTGGCTGAGCCACCCTAGTTTGCGCTCACTCTGACAATGGATACGCTGGCGGTCGCGCCCTGCATGGGAATGGTCACCCGCGTATTTGCGCTGCCTCCCTCAAGATTGAGGACTCGTTGGGCTCCAGACCGCACTTCATAGTGGCCAGCGGGCAGGCCGGCGACGTCAATGCCGGTGTCGTGCGCCGCGTTGGCACGATTTTCGAGGGTGAATGCGATATGCGTGAGCCGATCGTCGAATCGAATCGGCTGATCTTTGGAGAAACCGTCGCGCTCGAGAAGAATATGGGCCCGCGCGTCGCCCTTGACGATGTGCAGCCGGGCGCGCAATCCGTCGTGCGGCACCACTTCCGACATGTTGTTCTTCCGGGTGAGTTCTCCTCCATAGGCAATTGCTCCGAATAGGGGATCATCCACCACAACCGTGGCCGCGGTACGCATCCCGCCTAGAAATCCGAGATCGATTTCGCCATCGTACCACCACGACCCGCGCCCCATTTCCTTATTGCCCAGCCAGGCGTGGCCCCACGGGCGCGGTTCGAATCCTCCTCCCGCACCGCCGTCGTTTTCTTTGCCGGGATACCAGTAGCCGTAGTTCGATTCGGCGGTGCCGGTATTCATGAGCGCCCAGGAACTCAAATACGACGCGAAACCGAGCCGCATATAGGTGGGCGCGTCGCTCGCGTAGTACAGCGCGTAATCGACCAACGACCACCCTCCCATCTGCGCCATGTAGCTCAGCGTGTAGCTAGCGTTGCCGAATCCGCGGTAGTCGCTTCCCAAATCGTAGTACGCGGTCTCCAGCCAGCCCCGGCAAGCGATGTTGAGCTTGGTTTGTTGTTCGAGGAAGGCTCGCGCGTCCGCGTACTTTACGGTGTGCGCCAGGTCGCTATCGGAGGTATCCCCAGGGTCGGCCCGCACGCCTGGATGCGCGTCCAGTACCGGCGAGTTTCCCTTTTCGGCCGGTGCCCGCAGATGTTCCATGGCGTATTGCGCGAAGGCGTGGGTGGATTCAAATGCGGTGGAATCGAACGGATACTCCGAGGCATACAGGTCGGGATGCTGGTTGATAAAAAACGCGACTTTCTTTTCCCAATGGTCGCGCAACCACTTGGCCTGGTCTTGATGTCGGTGGGCATCAAGCGCCGCGATCAAATCCGGGATCACCAGCTCGTCGTACAGTCCGGTTTCGTACGGCGACCATTTAATCAGCTCTTCCGGCACGGTGAAGAACGCTTGGGAGGTGCCAAAAGCGCGCTCGAGGTAACCATCCGCGTCGAGATATTTGGTCATGCTGGGATAAAGTTCGGCCACTTTGTACATGCTGTAATACATCAGGATCACGTGCGGGTAATCGTAGATTCGCCAAACGTGTTTTTTGCCCTTGTCGTTGTTTTCCGGGCTGTCGCGATTTACCTTCCAGTTGGGAATTCCGTAAATCGCGTAGGGATACTCTTCTTTGTCGGTTTCCTGCAGGCCACCCCAGACAAATTTCTGAATGTAATATTCGACGGCCTGAATTTCGGGCTGCGACGGGTAGTAAATATTTTTTGCGGCGATGTACGGGGCTTTCCCCAGGGCCGGGTCGTCGCAGGCGACGGCGTACGATTGCAGGCCGTCGAGATCGTCGGGGCTACGCAGCTTTTGGTTTTTCATGTCCCACTGGGAAATGAGCCCGTTAAACCACAGATTCGGATCGCGCCACTGTTCGTGGCTCACCATAAAGGAGGCGCGCTTCTGAAACAGCGTTTCCAGCGGCTCGGTGACGAAGAACTCGAGCGAGACGTACCGGCCATTGCCGGTTTCCACGCGCAACAGATTTTCGCCGAGACGCGCAAACTTTACCTGGTAGATGTGGGTGTCTTTTTCAGGGCCGGTAACCGGCTCAATTTGGGTTTGTTCCGGGTGTTCAGCGACGATCTTCTCGATGCGATTGTGGGTGCGCAGCGAAATTTCCGCGGGGAGGTCCACTGGAACGGTCATCCCTGGGACAACCTGAATATCGAACAGCCCCTGCTGAACCAGGACGTCGCGGACGCCGGCGTAATCGGCGGCCCAGTGAAAGCGCAGCGAATACGTCCTGGAATCGCCGGCTTTCCCGTGAGGCGCGAGCGACAAGCGGGTATGGGGCAGGCGCCAGGTGCCGCCGTGCGCTTGTAAATCCTCACCGGCGGCGGCCGAGTGGATGTAGGGAACGTAGCCCCGATCGAAGCGCGAAGCGTCGAAGTATTCGAAGCCCGCGCCGGGGGACGGAGTCATTACCAGGTAAGGTCCCTCGGCGTTGGCGCGCATCCAGAAAATGAACGAGCCGTCTTTGGCGATGAAGCTGTGCGGGATCACCCGCTTGGTGTAGGTTTCATTCTTGTCCCACACATAGTCCATATTCATTTTGAGCGGGAGGCCGAGGTCGCCCACTTCCATTTCGGCGGCCGTTTCGTTGCGGAGAGTTATGGTCCACACCAGCGCGTCTTTCTCCAAACGGAAGGTTTCCCGCGCGTCCAGATCCTCCACCGCATTCACCTTCGGCTTCTGGTCATTCACGCGCCATTCGAAAATCCCGGCGGTGGCGTCGTCGGCCAATTGCACTTCCACGCGCAGAGCGGTTGTAGTAACCGCGTCGAAATCAACACTGCTGAACTCGTCCGCGCGAACCGGATATTCGCCGGCGGCTTTCACTTCCTTCCATTCCTGGCCCTGGCGATACAGCACGCGCCAACTCTTCGGCAGCTTGACCGGGCTGTCATTGTCGTGGGTGGCCCAAAATATTTCCGCCGACGATACATTCTCCGCCGCGGGAAAATCGTACTCGACCCATTCTCGGGTTCCTTTCTTTCCATGCCAGGTGAAATGTGGCACGCCGCTTTGTTGCGAGTTGTCGGGGACGATCTGATCGTTCAGGGTTCCGAGCGCCCAGGACTGGACCGAAGCGGCGGGCTTGCTGCCACCGGCGATGGTCGGGGCGGAAACTCCGATGGTGTAGCTGACCGTGGACTTGGCGGGATCGGTGGCGCCGGCATCGATGGTTGCTGCGTTCACCTCCTTCCACGTCTTTTCTCCGCGCGCACGGAAGCGAACCACCAAGTTGCCGAGGGTGCGGCCCTGCGCGATGTAGTCGGTGGCATAGGTATCGTGAACACCCTCGATGCCGGTAACTCCGGAGCTCGAATAGCTGAGGTGGAAGTCACTGTTCTCGAGAGTTTTTTGCTGTGCGCGGCAGGTACGCGGCGAAGCGAGAAGGGCAGCGACGGGGATCGAGAGAAGAGCGAGAAAGGTGCGGGTGGGATGCATGGATGACCTCCGAAAACACGGAAATATTTGTATATTGTATATGATCTGCTAACCTTTCTCGTTGCTTTCTGTTACCGCCCGCCTTATCCATGCTCTGGAAGCGGTCCGGGCGCTGAACCGAGGAGGGAAGTACTCTATGTCATCCGCAAATTTTCGGGCACGGAGCCTGATTTTCATTCTTCTGGCGGGGATTTTCCTCACTTGCTGCTCGTTTCTCGGCGCCCGTGAGGCCGCATGGCATCAGACCGATTTCACCCCGGCTGATTTCGCGGCGCGCTGGGCCGCGGTGTATGACGCGATCGGCGATGACGCGGTTGCGATCGTGCCAGGCGGCACCCAAACCAACGGCTTCATCTATCCTCGGCAGACCAACGAATTCTACTATCTTTGCGGGATCGAAACTTCGGGTTCCTATCTGTTGCTGGATGCGCGCACTCGCAAGGCCACGCTGTTTCTTCCTCCGCACAACGCGCGCCTGGAAGCGGCGGAGGGAAAAGTGCTGTCGGCCGAAGATGTGGACCTGGTCAAGGAGTACACCGGCGCGGATAACGTGGCGAGCGTACAGACGATGATCGGCGATTGGCTGGGCGCCGCTCCGGCCGGGCTGCCCCATGCGATCTACGCGCTGTTCTCTCCCGCCGAGGGTGTGGAACAGAGCCGCGGGGAACTGCTCGGCGCGAATCAGGCCATCGCGTGGGATAGCTGGGACGGACGCATCTCGCGTGAAGCACGCTTCGCCGAGCTTCTGCACACGCGATACCCGCGCAGCGAAGTCCGCGACCTGACTCCGATTTTGGACAAGATGCGCAGCGTGAAGAGCCCGGCGGAAATCGCGTTGCTGCGGCGCGCGGGGCAAATCGCCGGATGGGCGATGCTGGAAGCGATGCACAGCACTCGGCCGGGAGTTTACGAATACGAGTTGGACGCGGCCACCCGCTACATTTTTTTAGTGAATGGCGCGCGGCTGGAGGGTTATCGCTCGATCATCGCTTCCGGTACCGACACCATTTGGAATATGCACTACTACCGGGATAACGGGGAGATGAAGAGCGGCGACTTGCTGCTGCTGGATTACGCGCCCGATTATCACAATTACGTCAGCGATATCGCGCGGATCTGGCCGGTGAACGGGAAGTTCTCTCCGCTGCAACGCGAATTGCTTGGGTTCGTCCTCGCCTATCGCAACACGGTGATGGAACGGATTCGACCGGGCAAAACCCCAGCGGAAATTGTGGCCGACGCCAAGACGGCCATGGAGCCGGTGTTCGCGCGGACCAAATTTTCCAAACCGATTTACGAGGCGGCGGCGCGCAAATTCGTGGATACCGGCGGCGGGGTTTTCTCGCATCCGGTAGGCATGGCGGTGCACGACGACGGCGACTACAGCAAAGGGCCGCTGCAGCCGGGACAGGTGTTTTCGATCGATCCGCAGATGCGCGTGCCGGAGGAAAACATTTATCTCCGGTATGAGGATGTGATCGTGATTACTGCGGATGGGTACGAGAATTTTACTGGGTTTCTGCCGACGGAATTGAACGACATTGAAAAGCAGGTCGGACTTGGGGGGATCGTGCAGACGGTCCCGCCGCACGATCTAAAGGCTAAGCCTTGATGGGCGGAGTCGCGAGAGAGGGGAACCCGACCGCCTCTAAACGATAGGACTCCTGACGAAGCTAGCGCCACAGAGTTAGACTTTATCGTGTCTGGGAAGGGCACGGGAGGATCGGTCGACAACAGCGCAGACGATAGAAAGAACATCCACACCCACCTGCAACTAGGGTCCTAAAGGTTGGCAGGGCACTCAGAGTCGAACGGCCACCTTTCCGATGGGCCTTCGCGTTCCAACGCTACGCGGCGGCTAGTGACCGGCGCGTTGCTTTTCTACCTCGTGCCAGTCATCGTCCAGGCCTAGATATTCCCAACGTTGGAGGACGAGCGGGACGTTGCCGTTTTTCCAGAGGTAATCGTGGAAGGCGCGGAGCTGGAATGCGTCGCCCTGTTTTAGTTTGGCGTCAGCCAGAAAACGCAGGATCTGGGTCTTGCCGATCTGGTAGGTGATGGCTTGGCCTGGGCCGGCGGCGAACCCCGCAGCTTCGCCCAGGGAGCTTCTGGCATCCATGGGCACGTAGCGTTGCAGGTAGTCAGCGGCTTGGGGAATCGTGAACATGCCCAGGGCCAGCTTGACGTCCACCTCGACGCGCAGCGCGCGTAGGCGCATGAAACTGTAAATGATTTCGCGGACCCGCGGCCGATCGTCGAATAAGCCTGCCTGCAGCATCATCTCTTCGGCGTAGAATCCGATGCCTTCGTTGGGTCCGGAATCGTAGTAGTGGCGGCGAATGGGATCTTCGTGCATGCGCGCCAGGGTCATCTGGAAAAAGTGGCCGGGCACGCCTTCATGGACCATGATCGGGCGCTGGTCTTCGGCGGTGGCGGTATCGAAATATCCGAGCTGCGGCGAAGGATTGCGCAGGTAGCGCACACCGGTGTGGCCGAGGAAAGAATCCATCTCACCAAAACCGGCGATTGCCGCAAGATATCCAGGGAATAGACGCACGGTGTAATGGCCGATCTCCGGGGGGACGCTGAGAATGCCGCGATCGACCAGAAATTTGCGCACGGCGAGTTCATCCTGTTGGTTGCCGCGGACTTCTTCATCGATATTAGCGGCGATCGTGAGATCGGGCAGGCCCTGGTTGCGCTGCTTTTCAAGCTGCTCAAAGGCCACGGCGCGTTCCCATTCCTGGCGGGCGATACGCAGCATTTCCTCCGGGGTGTAGGGCAGCAGCGCCACCTGGCTGAGAAAGAATTCGTAATTGGCGCGGCCCACGGCGGTTGGATCGGGCATCGAAGGCAAATGCTTTTCCAGCCAGTCGCGATAGGATTCGAGCGCGACGATCGCTTTTTCGGTGGCCGAGCGGAACGCGGCCGAATCGCCCGCGGCGAGCATCGGCGTGACTTCGGTTTGCAGCTTTCGCAAGTGCGCGTCAATGTCGCGCAGGGATTTGATGGCCAACTCCGCGAAGGGCCTAACCGCCCGCAGATTGGCTTTCCCGGAGTCGAGCAAAGCGGGGATTTCTTCCATTCGTACTCGGATGGCGCGGCTGCGCTCGGCATCGAATGGCGGGGGCTCAACCAGCGCCTGGACCAGCGCTCCGAGACCCTGGCTGAGATAAAAACCAGGATCGCGCTGCCACTGACGGTTTAGATCGAGTTCCCAGTGCACCCGCGCGATGGCCGAACCGAGCAGTTGATAATCCACCTGCTGTGGGATGGGCCATTTGGAGGGGTCCATCGCCTTCCAGCGCGCTGCAAACTCCGCCTGGGCATGGCGCTGGTGGGCGATTCCGGCGGCGGACCAATCGCGGCCGGCGTCGGGCACCGGGAAGGCGGGGCGCAGAACGCGGGGAATGTCGTCGCCGTTAAATGGAGCGTTGCGATCGCGCCAAGACCAGAAGTCGGTGGCTAGTTGGTCGAGGTCATTCGTGGGCGTCGCCGCCGTTGCCTGCGTCGATGCGGCGGCCGCGCGAGCGGTGCGTGGAGCGGGAAGGGAATCCGCCACGGACGTACAGGCCAGAGCGATCAATAGCGCCAGAACCATTCGAACCATCGACACGTCTCCTGTATGGGCGTCGTGCAAGTGAAGCGGCGGCGTATAGGGGGCGGTGCTTCGCGTCGCGCTGCACGCCGGTAAACGTGGCTAGCGGCCGCCGCGCACGAAATCGGGTTCCTGCTGTTCGTGAACTTCAAAATTCGAAGGAGGCTCCACGCCCAACAAGTATTTTACGAAATAGTCCCAGCGCCGCCGGACCAAATACGGATTCCCGCCTTCCCCGTGGTACATGTTGGGCACGATGAGCATGTCGAAATTCTTGTTGGCCTTCATCAAGGCATCGGCAAAGCGCATGGTCTCGACCGGATGCACATTGTCATCCACATCGCCGTGCACGAGCAACAGATGTCCGGCGAGGCGGCCTGCCATGGTCACGTTGGACTGCTCGTTGTAATCTTCGCCAACCGGATAGCCCTGGTAGAGCTCGTTCCACCACGCCTTGTCGAGCCGCGCGTCATGATCTCCGGAAATCGAGACGCACACTTTGTAGAAATCCGGGAACATCAGCATCGCATGCGCGGAACCATAGCCGCCTGCCGAGGTGCCATAAATTCCCACACGGGTGGCGTCGATGTAGGGAAATTTCTCAGCCATCTGGCGGATCATGGCCACGTGGTCTTCGAAGGATCCACCCAGGTTGTGATACGAGAACTCATGAAAGGCCCGCGAGCGGCCAGTGGTTCCGCGGCCGTCGATCATCACCACGATGAAGCCCAGTTCGGCCACCGACTGTTCCGCGCCACGCACCGCGGCGGCGAAGGTCTTGGGCACAAAGAAATCCTGCGGGCCGGTGTAGACCTGTTCGACGACTGGATATTTCTTCGACGCATCGAAATTCGACGGCCGCCAGATCACTCCATAGAGATCGGTAGTGCCGTCGGTGGCTTTTCCTTGGAACGGTTCCGGGAATTTCCAGCCGGTCTTCTGCAATTCGCTGGCATCTCCCTGCTCGATCACCCGCACTTCGGAACCGTCCGCGACGCGCCGCAGAGCGGATTTCCCGGGCAGGTCCACGCGCGAGTAGCTGTCTACAAAAAACGTGCCATCGGCGGAAACGCTGGCCACGTGGTTGGCCGGCTCAGGAGAGATCAGCCGCAGGCCCTGGGCGTCGAAGCCGACGCTGTAGAGATGGGTCAGGTACGGGTCTTCGCCCTTCTCGCGGCCATTGGCCAGGAAATAGACGCGGTGATTTTTTTCGTCCACCGAGACGATGCGGCGCACTACCCAGGGGCCGCGGGTCAACTGGCGTTCGAGCTGGCCGGTCTTTGCGTCGTAGAGGTAGATATGGTTCCAGCCGTCGCGCTCGGAGGTCCAGAAGATTTTCCCGGCGTCATGAGCAAATTGAAAGTGGGTTTCGCCGGGATCGACGTAATGGTTCGACTCTTCGCGGATCAGCACTTTCTGCTCCCCGGTTGCCGGGTTTACTTCGCGAAGTTCGATGGCCTTCTCGCCTCGCTCGTCATAATCGTAAAAAACGCTTTGGCTGTTGGGAAACCAGTCGAAGCCGGGGCCATCCTGGAAGGGAAGTTCGAGCGGCGCGGTCTTAACGTCGACGCGCTTGCCGGACCCCACCTCGAAAATGATCGGCTCGGCCGAGGGGAGCACCTCCCCGGGCAGCGGGTAAACCACGCTATAGGCGCGCGGGCGCATCTGGTCCGGCGGGACGAATTGCAGACTGGTGTATCGGCCCGCGCTGCGTGAATCGATGCGGTAGGTGGCGAGCTTGGAGGAATCGGGCGACCAGAAAACCGCCGGGGTTTGCCGAAGGTCCTCGGTGCCCTGCGCGATCATTTTGCCGAGGGAAGGCAGCTCGGTGGCGTAGTCGTAGCCCGCCACGCCGTCCCGGGTGAGCGCGATCGTTTCTCCCGTAGCCAGATAGCGCAAATAGAGGTTGTGGTCCTTGACGTAAGCCGCCCATGCGCCGTCGGGGGATAGTGATTCGTATTTTCGGTCGCCTCCGCCGGCGCAGTCGTGGCCCAGCTCGCAGGTGTATTCGACGCCGCCGACGGTTAGCCGGATGGCCTTGCCGTCCTTCACGAATTCAAAATTCGCGAAGGGGAGCTTTTCCGCGTTGATGGCGCGGGCGGCGACTTTCGAGAGCGCTTGCGCGAGCTGAGCGTGATCGAAGGCCGGTTCGCTGGTGTTTTTCTCGGCGTCGACCAGTAGGAACTGCCAGCCGCCAGCGGTGCGGCTGCGATACCAGAAGCGATTGGTCTTTTCGATCCAGTGAACGTCCACATCCGCGGTCTTCACCATGGTGCGTGAATTCCCCGGAAGGAAACGCACCGCGCGGTCGTAATCCTCCCGGGCGCCTTGTGCTCGCGCGACGGGAGCGGTAAGAGCGATTGCTGCTGTCCACATGACCGCCAACGCCAAGACTGCTGGCGCGCACCTCCCGGGCGCTGGCAGGGCCGAAGGAACTGGTCGTGGAGTGTTCGCGCTCATATTCTTGATCTCTCCCCGTGAATCAAATCCCAAAGATGTGCATGGATTACGTCGATCGTCTGCGGTAGTTCACCACGAATCGGGCTGGCGCCGAAAGCAGCAACGGGCAGAATGCCGCAGCAAAGGCCACGCCGTTCCTGTGCGATAAGGGTGCTTCGCCTCCCTACTGGAGGTAAGAAAGAACTGCAATTCTGGCCGCCGTGTTTGGCGGCCAGAATTGCAGGGAAGTGGCATCGGTAGCGGTCGGCGGGCTTAGAACTCGATGTTCGCCCGTAGTTCGATTTGCCGTCCCAGGTTTTCGATCCCGCCGATTCCGAAGAACTGGTTCTGAATGTTGGGCGAGAAATTGTTACCGGGTAGCGTAAGGCCGCCTGGCAGGGCATTCGGGGCGTTGGTTGTGCCAAAGTTGGTGTGGTTGAACACGTTCAGCATTTCCGCTTGCAGCGTAAAGCGAACGCGCTCGGTGATCGGAATTTGCTTGGTGACCGCCATGTCGTCGTTGAAGAAGTGCGGGCCATAAAGAAATGGCGTGAGCCCGATCGTTCCCGGGGTGGTATTGGGAGAGATGAGGGCGGTGTTCGAGCCGCCGCCGGTCGGGCTCGCGAGATACTTTGGATTGATCAGATCGACATAGCCGAGCGGCGTCGGTGTTCCGCCGGTCTGGCTGGCCGAAATGTGGTATACGCCCACCGACTGCTGGAGTTGTTTCACGGTCACGCCGTTCAAATTGATGCCGCCGTCGGCGTAGTCGTTAAATGTCAGGTTGCCGCCCTGCAACTGGAAGGGCGCGCCGCTCTGAAGGGTGAGAATCGTTCCGACCGTCCATCCTCCGACGATGCGGTCCAGCGGCCCGGAACGGTTGACGTATTGCTTGCCACGTCCGAAGGGCAGGTCGTAGGTGCCATTGGCATGAAAGACGTGCCGCAGGTCGTAGCCGGTAGGTCCGTAGCTATCGCGCAGTCTACGCAGGGTGAACTGGTTGAACTGCCCGGTCCAGGAGTTCTGGGTGGTGATTCCCAACGTGTGGCTATAGCTGTAGTTGACGTCGAACTGCATCCCATGCCACGACTTCTGCCGGAAATCCACCTGCAAGCTGTTGTAGTTTGAGTATCCGGCGGAGGTGGTGTAGCCGATGTCCTGTCCAGAAACGAACGGATTAGCCTGGAAGTAATTGATCGGGTACCCGGCTCCTGCACCGGTGAAGCCGAGGTTGCTGGCGCACGGGCCGAAAGACGCGCCAACCAGGTTACACATGTACAGGCCGCCGTTGCCTTGGCTACCGCCGGCCAGCGCCGACGCCATTGCTCCGGCCTGGCCTTGTTGCAGCCAAGTGACAAATTGGCCGTTACCGTAGCCAGACGCCTGTCCCAATCCGTTAAACGCAGCGTCGAATACCGGCGTGGCTACCTGTCCCGGGAAGCCGTTATTCGCAAACGAACCCGCCATTCCGTTGGCGGCGTTGATCTTCAAGTTCGATTGGGCTGCCTGGAACTGCGGGAGGAAGCCGTTTTCGAATATGTTCACTTCATTGGTGTAGAGGTTGAGCCACTGGTTTCTGCTGCGACTACCCACGTAACGGACTTCCAGGGCATTGCTGTGGCCGAGTTGGCGCTGCAGGCTGAAGTTCCAGGATTGGGTGTAGGGCTGGTTGATCTTGGAATTGATGGCGCCCAGACCAATGTTGGTAATCTGCTGGAACGGGTTGAGAAACGTCAATCCCGATTCCGGATAGGAAGTGGTGTACTTGGTCGGATACAGCGAGTACCCGGGGAAGGTGTCGCCCAACTGCAGACTTCCCGGAGCGAACGTGCCGGGTGTTCCGCTGGTATTGGCGTCCAGCAGGAAAGTCTGATAGAAGAACGCGCCGTAATCGGTCGCCGAGTTCCAGAAGAATTGGTACGGCTCGGTGTACTTGCGCAACGCAAATCCGCCGCGGAGTACGGTATTGCCCGAATCGCCCATCAACTTACCGAGCATTCCGGTGTTCTTTTGCGGATTCCACGCGAACCCAACCTGCGGTTGTGGGCTGATGTTCCAAGGATTGTACTGGTGTCCGCTAGCCGCGAATTGCGGGTTCTGATCTCCCGTCAAACTGCCGGGATGGAATGAATTGTTGATTCCGGAGGGCCCCCATACGCCGGCGGTGTTGGTGCTCTCGTAAGCATTCTTCAGGTCGTGATCATCGCCGGTGAAATCCCAGCGCATGCCGTAGTTCAGGGTAAAGTTGGTTTTGATGCGCCACGAATCCGATCCGTAAACGCCGTGGCTCTGCTGCAATTCGTCGAGGACGAACGGGGCAGTGGTTTGTTCATAGGTCTTGGTCTTGGGGTCCAGAGCGAACTGGCCGTGGACGGCGTTCTGATAGGGGCAGGAAGAGTTGTTGCCGACCCTGCCGGTCAAAACGGCGTACAACTGCTCGGCTTCCGACAACTGAGTCTGGTTGGTGGTCGCCAGCAGTGGTGAACCGGCAATCGCGTTCAGCGCAGGATCTCCACTGACCAATGCCAAACAGGTGAAGGCCACGCCGGAAGGAGGGTTCCAATAGTGATCCTGCTCGTGGAACCACGAGGTACCGAAGTTGACGGTATGCGCCCCATGCTGCCAGGTCACCGTGTCCGAAGCGTTTACGAGTGGATAGTAGGTCGAAGTCGGCAGGTTATAGATATCCCCCGACATGTTGCCGTTGAAACCCGGGAAGGACCACTGCACCTGCTGGGTGTTCACACCCGGCAACTTCGATCCCGAACTGTAGGCCGAGTAGTTGTAGAGGAAGCCGATGCGCGTCGAATTCACCAGGGTGGGTTTGATGGTCCAGTCCACTCCCAACCCCAGAGTGTAATTCTTGGTTATGTTTGCGCCGATCTGATCAGAGAACGAACTTCCGGGGAAGATCGCTGCGGCCGCACCCGGCTGGTTGAACTTGGTTTCGTTCCACGCCAGGTTCACACGGAGGTTCTGCGAGATGTCGTAATCTCCGCGAAGGGTCGGGAAATAGTAGGTTTGTGCGTTGGCTTGTTGCCAGCTAATTTGGTTGATGTTCAAGCTGCCGGTGGAAGATATCGAACCGGACGATTGGATGGCATTGATCGCCGAAATCTCACTTGCTACCACCGAATTTACCGTGGTCGGCAGGCCGTTCGGTGCAGCGATTTGGTTAAACAGATTGACGGTGTGCGTGGCGCCGTCGGTACCCACCCAAGTAAAATTGGAAGCCTGCGCAGAGGCGGTCAAGACGTCATTGGAGGCGTTGTTTACGCCGGGCTGCTTGGACTCCGCGTAGCTGCCGAAGATGAAAAGCTTGTTCTTGATGATCGGTCCGCCCAAGCTGCCGCCGAAATCGTTGAGGATGATTTTGTTGCGGGGCAGGCCCTCATCATTGTTGTACCAGTTGTTTGCGTTCAGGTCGGTATTCTGGAAGTTGTCATAGCCGCGGCCATGAAACGAGTTGGTGCCGCGGCGAGTGACGAAGTTCACTTGCATGTCCGCCGCGCCGTAGCCCTGGTCGACGTCCAGTTGGTCGGTCTGGATGGTCATTTCCTGAATGTCTTCCAGGCGCGCTTGCACCGCGGGGGTGGTGTTGCCAGTGAACTTCATGCGGCTGGTGCTGGCGATTACGCCGTCGACGTTGTTGCCTTGCGCGATGACCGGCAGACCGTTCCACGTGCCGCCACCCGGAATTCCGGAATATCCGGGAACCAGGAAGGAAAGCTGGCTGACGTCGCGTCCAGTGATGGGTAGGTCTTCGAGCTGTTTGATGTCCAAAGACGACCCGATGGCATTGGAGCTGGTTTCGATCAGCGGAGTGGCAGCCTCATCCACCTCCACCTTTTGCGATTCCGAGCCAATCTTCAGGGTAATGCCCACGTCGGTTATCTGCGTTGCGTGGGCAGCCACGGTTTCGACTACCTGAGTTTCAAAGCCGGCCTTCGTGACCGTCAGCTTATAAGTGCCGAGCGACAGGTTTACGAAGGTGTAGTTTCCCTTGTCTTGAGTCTCCGCAGTTCGAATGTCGTTCGTGGATTTGTCCTGCAGTTGGAGCTGCGCTCCGGTTACCACCGCGCCACTGGGGTCCAGCACGGTGACCGAGATGGTCCCATACGTGGCGTTCTGCGCCCAGGTAGGCAGCGCGCTAGCTGCCAGCAATAGAACCATGGCAACCAGGGTAATAACCGCAATATGCCCGGAAAGCTTGCGAGCCATGAATCCTCCTCAGATTCCTCAAGTTCGTGAAATTCCGAATTCGCACCGTACATCCGGCAGCTTCACCGGTAGATCAGAAGAAGCACTGAAGCAAAGAACCGACTCCGACCTAGCTGATCCCAAAGGCCGCATGGAAAGGTGGCCGAAGCAGCCCACGTTTTTGCCAAGAGGCGTAGAAAACGTTTACTACTGGGGTATCGGAAAAAAGCCAAAATTGACTCTTGGTTTGTAGTACGGACCACCCCTAGGTCCGATCAAAATGATAACGCGACTTGTATACTTTATTAGATACGGTGTCAACGACATTTTTGTATCTTTATTGTCCCGCGGTCATGCCACCTCTAAGTATTTGTAGGTTATCGCTTTAACTATTTTCGAGCGGCTTTCGGGCTCGCGGGCAAACTCGGTTTTTTCTGCCCGCGGATCTCCAAAACCGCCCGGCACGTCTCTAATACGGTTCCACTAGGCTACTGGGCCGATTGACTACCTCGCACCGTTACGAGCGGCGACCCTTCCTGGAATTCCACGTTCTGGTTGGCCATCGGACCCGAAAATTTCTGGATTGCGCCGTTTGGCCAACGCACCTCGATCGAGTCCACGTGGGTTGCCTTGCCCAGACCAAAGTGCAAGCGGAAATCATTTTGCGAAATGTAGCTCCCGCCGCTGCGCACTTCCTGAATTTGCCGGCGCCCTGCGGAGACAACGGTTACCCGCGCGCCGATCGCGTCGCGATTTGATTTCGTGCCGACTAGTTTCATCGAAATCCAGTTTCCGCGATCTCCAAAATTCTTGAGCAAGCTCGGGGGATCGTAACTGTTGTTCACTACCAGTTCGAGGGCACCGTCATTATTCAGATCGCCGGCGGCCAGGCCGTGGCTGTTGCGCGGAGCCGTTGCTCCCGGCCCGGCGTCCACCGAGACGTCTTGAAACTTGCCGTCGTGGCGGTTCCAATAGAGTTCCTTGGGCTCGCGGAAGCGGCTCTTAAGCTCTCGTCCTTCCATTTCTGGATAAACGTGGCCGTTGGCCATCACGATGTCTGGCCAGCCATCATCATCGATATCGACGAACAGCGTTCCCCAGCCCAGGAATTGGGTCGCGCGCCCGAGGCCCGCGCGCAGGGTGGCGTCCGTAAAGGTGCCATCGCCATTGTTCCGATATAGCGTCGCGGTGTCCTCGGAGAAATTCGTTTTCACGATGTCCAACCAGCCGTCTCCATCATAGTCGCCCGCGTCGACGCCCATTCCGGATTGCACTTGTCCATCTTCGTTATACGCAACCCCGGCGCTGAGCGCGCTCTCGGTGAACGTTCCATCCTTATTGTTGCGGAAGAACATGCTCGGAGAGGAATCGCAGGCGACGTAGACGTCGGGCCAGCCGTCGTTTTCAAAATCCGCGGTAAGCGTGGTGAAGCAGTAGCTCGAACCAGTGCGTGCTACACCTGATTTCTCGCTGACGTCGGAAAACGTTCCATTGCCGTTATTGTGGTACAGCTCGCTGCGCGTTCCTTTCAAGCCGCGCGGTCCGCAAAACACAGAGAGGCCCATCCAGAAACAGCCGGACGCATTCCGCCCATCCTTTAACTCGCCGGCATCGAAGTCGACGTAGTGGGCGATGAAGAGATCCAGTTTTCCGTCGCGGTCGTAGTCCACGAAACTACAACCGGTGCTCCAACTGGGTTGCTCGCGCCATAAGCCGGCTTTCCGGGTGTCGTCACGAAACGTGCCGTCGCCGTTGTTGTGCAGCAGAACGTTGTGCCCCCAGAAAGTGACGAACAGGTCGGTGTGCCCGTCATTATCGTAATCGCCGGCGCAAACCCCTTGTCCCCAGCCGGTGAGGGCGGCGCCGGCGTTGCGGGTCACGTCGGTGAAAGTGCCGTCGTGATTGTTGTGATACAGGTGACTGGTGGGTTCCTGGCCCTGGGGAAAGCCTTCCAGGGTGCTTCCATTCACCAGAAAAATGTCGGGCCATCCGTCGTCATCGTAATCGACGATGGCGACGCCCGAGCCGGTGCTCTCGACGATATACTTTTTCATGTGCTGGCCGCCGTTGACGGTTGGAGCGGTGAGCCCGGCGCGGGTAGCAATGTCGACCAGCGATATTTTCGGCGGCAGGGGGGCTCCAGCCCCTGCTTGGCCTCCGCCGGAGGGCCCGGCGGAATTTTGTGCCGGACGCGGCAGGGCCACGCCCGCGAACGCCGCGAGCGCGGCGAGTGCCGCGCAGGGAAACATGATCCAAGCGCGAAGGGTTCGGGTGTGTGGTTGGACGGGCATAACAGGACGCGGCTGGAATCCTATAACTTCGGCGCGGCGCGAACGAAGCGAATAAATCGCGCGCGCACCGCGTCCGAAAAGTGATGTAACCTACGAATCTTAGGTGAAAAACTCTTCCCGCATCTCGCGCCGCGAGCTTTTGTTGCTCGGGGGCGCCGCACTCACGCCGTTTCCGCATTTTCTCCCGCGGCCGATGGCGTCCGCGCCGCCTTCCGTTACCTTCACCGAGGTGGCCGCGACGGCCGGCATAAATTTTCGCCACGACAACGCCGCGTCCCCGGAAAAGTATTTGATCGAAACCATGGGTGCGGGCTGCGCGTGGATCGATTACGACCAAAATGGGCTATTCGATTTGTACCTGGTGAATAGCGCCCCGACCCGCTTGTACGCACCGAAAGCTCCGCTGCACGGCGCGCTCTATCGCAACAATGGAGACGGGACGTTCACCGACGTAACCGCCAAAGCGGGGGTCGGTGCGGAAAATCTCTTTGGCATGGGCGTAGCCGTGGGCGATTACGACAACGACGGCTTCCCCGATCTTTTGGTCCTGGGGTACGGGCGCTCGATCCTTTACCACAACAACGGCGACGGCACGTTTACCGACGTTACCGCGCGTGCCGGCGTTGAAAATGCGGGGCGCTGGGCTTCCAGCGCGGCCTGGTTTGACTACGATAACGATGGCCGCCTGGACCTGGTGATCGCCAACTACATCGATTGGTCGCCCGAGCGCAATTTTTATTGCGGGGACCACGGTCCGGGGCTGCGCTCGTACTGTCACCCTGACGATTATCACGGCCAGGCCCCTGCGCTGTTTCACAACAACGGTGACGGCACCTTTTCCGACGTCAGCAAAGGCTCCGGGATCGCGCAAAAGCCTGGCAACGGCCTGGGTGTAGTTACTTTCGATTACGACGGGGACGGCCGGCAGGACATTTTCATTGCCAACGATTCGATGCCCAATTTCCTTTTTCACAATGAAGGCGGCGGCACCTTTCGCGAGGTTGGCTATTCCGCGGGCGTCGCGGTAAGCATGGACGGACTCCCGGAAGCGGGCATGGGCGTGGATGCCGCCGATACCCGATGCGTGGGCCGCATGGACATCATCGTTACCCATCTCGATCAGCAGCTGGCACGGCTATATCAAAACCAGGGCGACGGCACGTTCGACGACGCCACGTTTCGCTCGAAGATCGCCTACGACACTTTCCGTCTCAGCGGTTTTGGCGCCCGTTTCATGGACTACGACAACGACGGGCTGGTGGACCTGTTCATCGCCAATGGCCACGTCCTCGACAACATCGAGCGCTATCATGCCGGCACCCGCTACGCCGAACCCAAATCGATGTTCCGTAACACCGGCCGCGGCGTGTTTCAGAATGTGAGCGAAGCGTTGGGGAAAGACTTCGAGGTCCCGCGAGTGAGCCGCGGAGTGGCGGTCGGCGACTTTGATAACGATGGCGACCTGGACATTCTAGTGAGCAACAATGGAGGAGTTCCGCAGCTCTTTCGCAACGACGGCGGGAATGCCAATCATTGGATCGAACTGTTTTTGATCGGGGTGAAATCGAATCGTGACGCGGTTGGCGCACGCGTCGAGGTGAGCGCCGGTGACCTGGTTCTCTGTGCACAGCGAAAAGGCGGGATGAGTTATCAGTCAGCGCAGGATCCGCGGTTGCACTTCGGGTTGGGATCGCATGGGCGGGTCGACTCGATTGTGATCCGCTGGCCTAGCGGAACACTCACCCGGCTTGTGAATGTTCCGGCCGATCGAATCATTACGGTCAGGGAGGGAGAGGGAATCGTCGAGCGAGCGTTCCCGCTGGTTCCTCGCGCTCGCTGAAGAGCGGTTGAACAAATACCCGATTCTTAGTGGGGGACCGAAGGATCGGGAGGACCGGGGGCGCGGCCGGAACCGATATAGCTGCCTTTGCTGTCGCCCGGCGCGGACCGAATTCGGGCAGCTTCCTCTTCGTTTAATCGCGCCAGGGTGGCTAGCATTTTTTTACAGTCCTCCATGCGGCCCTTGGCGCGGTAGGCTATCGCCAGATGTGAATACACCGCGGTGCTATTCGGCTGGAGGTCGCGCGCGCGTTCGAGTTGCGCGATCGCGTCGTCGAATCGGTCATCGGAGAGGTAGAGCTTTCCCAGGGCGATTCGCGCAGGCGAATAGTTTGGGCGCTCAGCCACCGATTCCTCGAGCACCCGCCGCGCCTCGACGAATTCTTCGTCCCCAGGCGCGGCGCCCTCGCGCAGCAGCGCTTCGCCCCAAATGTCCTTCAGGATGTAATTGGCATCGTCTTTCTTGGCGGCGGCGCGCGCAACACGAATCGCTCCCGGCATATCCCCTTGGGTGTAGTTTTCCTGCGCCTGGGCCATAAAGGCAATCGAGCTATCGGGCGCGAGCTTAATGGCCCGTTCGAAATCGCGGGTGGCCAAGTCGGAGCGATCGAGTGCGGTCAGGAACACTCCGCCTTCGTATGCCAGGCGGGCGGAGTTCGGCAGGTGCTGCACCGCCAAATCGATCACCCGCAATCCCAGCGCATAGTTCTGGCGATCCATGCACGCGTCCGCGACGTATAGGTCCAGCTTTTCGTTTTCGGGCGCAAGTGCGAGCGACTTCTGAAACGCCTCCAGCGCTTCTTTGGATTCATCGTTGCCTACATACGCCTGGGCCAGAAGGTTGTAGGCCTCTGCGCTGGAGTGGCCCTGCGCCAAAAGCTGTTTCAGCACCGGAATGGCGGCAGGGAACTGTGCGGCACCTACGTAGCACAGCGCGAGATTGAATTCCGCTACGAACTCATTCTTCACGTGCCCGCGCGCCGCTAGGAAGTGAGGTATAGCGTCCGCGAACAGCCCGCGGCGGGTGAGCCCAATGGCGGTCTGCAACTCGCGCTCGCCCTCCGGCGTCGGCGTTGAGTCGTTGGTTGCCACTTGGCCGGCTCCGGCCGTCTCTGCCGGTGGGGGTGACGGCCTTTCTTTTATTTGAGATTGCGCTGCACCTTCCATGGCAGGCCGCGTAATTTTCGCGTAAGTGCCCTGACCCCACACCAAAACCGCTCCGATGGCCAGCGAGCAGACCACCCCGGTGCGGGCATGATGCTCTCGCGAATCGAAAATCCTGAAACTCACTTCCACTTGCCTGCACCTTCGACGATGGTGATGTACCGATCGATCGGCAAATCCGTAAAGCGTTGTTTCGCTCCGCTCGGCGGAGGCCATTGGACCTCGATCCAATCGATTTTGCTGCGCTGGCCAATTCCGAGAACCATCCGCGGATCGTGCGCCGCCAGATAGCTTCCGCCGCCGGCCTTGTAGCGCTGGCGCTGAAAATCTCCACTGGCGTAGGTCAACCGCGCGCCGACCGCGTCGATATTCGCTTTGCGCCCGATCAAGTGCACGCCCAACCAGTGGTTTTCGCGCCCGGCGTGATTCCGAAGAAGCACCGGAGCGCCGTCGTTCACTCCCACCAGCGCATCCACCGCGCCGTCGTTATCGAAATCGCCCAGGGCCAGGCCGCGCGCCGCCATGCTCTTTGAAAATATCGTTCCACTTTCAGCGCTCACGTTTTTCCATCCGCCCGGTTCATTGCGAAACAGAAGCATGGGCTCAGCGTAGGAGACGTCCTGCATGCGGTCGCCCACCACCAGGTCGGGATGCCCGTTGCACAGCAGCAGATCCAGTTCGCCATCGTTATCGTAGTCGAAAAATCTAAGTCCCCATCCGCTGAGGCGGGACGTCGCGGCGGCGATACCCGTGGGAGTGGCGAGGTCCGTGAACGTTTCATTCTTGTTATTGTGATAGAGCGAATAGTCTTCGTGGTCCACGTTGGCGACAAACAGATCGAGCCAGCCATCTTGGTCGTAGTCCGCGGCGTCCACCCCCATCCCCGACCGCGCCCGGCCGAAGGAGTTGTACCCCACGCCCGCCAGCAGCCCAATCTCCTCGAAACGCCCGTGCCCGCGATTGGCCAACAGGAAATTCGCTACGGTGTCGTTCCCGATGAACAAGTCCATCCATCCGTCATTGTTGATGTCCGCCGCGACCACTCCCCACGCTTTCGCCGCCTGCAATGCGATGCCGCTTTTCTGGCTCACATCGGTGAATGTTCCATCGCCGTTGTTGTGAAACAGCCAGCAGGGAAGGGGCTGGTAGACGTTTGGCTTGCAGTACCAGCGCTGCCCGGTATTGGCGTCGCCGCAGAATTTATTTTTTGTTTTGTCGAAATTCGCGAACCGGCACACGAAAAGATCCAAGCGCCCGTCGTTATCGTAATCGAACCACACCGCGCTGGTGCCCCAGCCTTCCGCTCGCACTCCCGCCTTGGCGGTTACGTCGGTGAACGTCCCGTCGCCGTTATTGTGATACAGAATGCTGTGAGCGTATTGGGTAACGTAGAGATCGGGGAAGCCGTCGGCGTCATAATCGCCCACCGCCACGCCCATTCCGTAAGCGTCGCCGGGTACGCCCGCTTTGGCGGTTACGTCGGTGAAAGTGCCGTCGCGGTTATTGTGGTACAACGCGTTTCGCAGCGGAGTCTTCGGGACAAAGAAGTCGCAGGGACCGCTGTTCACCAGATAGATATCCATCCAGCCGTCGTTGTCGTAGTCCAGAAACGCACAGCCCCCGCCCACCGTTTCCGGCAAATACATTTCCGGCGAATGTCCGCTCACATGACCCCAGGAAATGCCGCTGACCGTGGAAGGTATTTCTTCGAACGCGGGTTTCGCGCCGGAGGGAATCGCTCGCGCGGCAATTCCGCGCGCGGAGGAACCGCCGAAAACGCCGCTGGCTCCCGACCACCCCAGCAATCGCAGCAGCGCGCGGCGCGAGAGCATGCTCACTCCGGCGCTTTTTCCGGACTCTGACGCTGCAACTCCATCTCTCGCGCGGCGTCCTCTTTGCGTCCGGTGCGCTGGTAGGCGATCGCCAGTTGATAGTGGCCGGCGGCATCGCTGGGCTGCAGCTTCTCGTACTTCTCGAGTGGCGGAATCGCATCGCCATAGCGGGAGAGGGCGTTCAAGCACATCCCCATGGCCAGATAAGCTTCCGAAAATCCCACGTCGATCTGCGATGCGCGGGAGAAATGAGGCAGCGCGGCTTCCCAGTGTTCCGCGCGCCGCTCGATCTCACCCAAAATAAATTCCGCCGCGGCGTTGCGTGGATCGACGGCCAGTTCCGCGTCCATTTCTTTCTTGGCTTCTTCGTCTGCGCCGGGTGTTGCCGGCTTGGAAAGCAGGATCCGTCCGAGACGGTAGTGAATGCCCGGCATCTGCGGATTTCGTTCGAGGACGCCCTTATATTCTGCGGTCGCGTCTTCCCACTTGTCCTGGGACTCGAGGGCCTCGGCATCCAACTCGTGCGCTTCCGCCGAGTCCGGAGCGGTGGCGGCAAGTTCTTGCGCCGCACGCGTGGCCAGCTCCGAGTAGTAGTGAGTGGAAAGATACAGCACTTCCGGATCGCGCGGATAGTCGCGGTTGAGTGTGGTCAAGGCGTCGAGCGCCATTCCCACCTGGTCCAAACTCATCGCGCACCGCGCGGTAGTCATCGTCGCGCGAAACTTCAATTTCTTATCGGCGTTCTTATCGGCAGCGCTCGGCGCGGCCTTTTTGAGCAATGGCAAAGCCTCGCGGCATCGGCCTTGCTCGGCCAGCGCGAGCCCATGCTCGACCGCGCTGGCGGAATCCGTCGAGACGGTTTTCGGCGCAGACTGCGCGTTGGCCGCCTGAGGAAAGCATCCCGGAAGCGCGCCGGCGGCGAGGATGGTGCAGAGAACCCAGTAAGGTAGGCGGTTCATGTCCGTTCCGCAGTATATCGTGAGATTCGTCGCCAAGTGACCAGCCATGGCCGAACCGTCCCGGATTCTGGCACTGGTTACGGGCGAGGCATTGGCCCCTGGTGATTCGCGAATCAAACCGCGGGTGGAGGGCCCGGCCGCCCGGAAAAAAACACACCCTAAAGTATCCGAAAAATAAGAGTTGCGCCGGATTGCGGTTCCGGGTAAACGTTTCCACTGCGTGTGCCGGTTAAGTCACTGAATACGGCCCGTGCCAAAGAGAAATCTGGAAAAGGCTGCGAGGGTCAGCGGAATATTATATAATATATCCAATGGCGCCCCTCTGGGATTTCGACCTGCTCGTTTGCCCGGTCGGCGATCCGGCATTTCTGATTCCGGGCCCTAGTACTATGCTTTTTGGTCATTTGAAAATTTGATCCAACACCTTGCCAGTAGATAATGGGCGGCATCCTATGCTCTATACCCCATTCGCTGGCCACACATCTTAAGGGGCGCACTATCTCATGTTTGAGGATTTGTATCGCCTCCACGTAATCGACTCCCACACCGGCGGGGAGCCCACTCGAATCATCGTGGCAGGCGGCCCCGACCTCGGCGGCGGGACGATGGCCGAGCGGCGTGGGCGCTTTCAAGCGAACCACGATTTCCTGCGGAACGCTCTGGTGAGTGAGCCGCGCGGCTCCGCGGCCATTGTCGGCGGAGTTCTGTGCCAGCCGGTGCATGCCACCTCGGCCACCGGGATCATTTTTTTTAACAACGTTGGATACCTCGGCATGTGTATTCACGGCACCATCGGCCTGGTAACGACGCTCGCTTACATGGGGAAAATCGGCGTCGGCGAGCACCGCTTCGAGACTCCCGTGGGTTTGGTCACCGCGACGTTACACAAGTCAGGAGAGGTAAGCGTGGTGAATGTTCCCAGCCGTCGCTGCGCCTCGAATGTGGCGGTGGAAGTCCCCGGCTATGGAACGGTTCATGGCGACGTGGCGTGGGCCGGAAACTGGTTTTTCCTGGTGAAAGACAACCCGCTGGAATTGAGGGTGAGCAACATTGCTGCGCTCACCGACTTCACCTGGGCAATTCGTGGTGCACTCAACGAAAATGAAATTCTCGGCTCGGACGGGCAGGAGATCGACCACATCGAGTTGTACGGTGCTTCCGCGCTTCCCGGCGTGCACAGCAAGAATTTCGTTTTGTGCCCGGGCAAGGAATACGATCGCTCCCCCTGCGGAACCGGTACCAGCGCCAAGCTGGCCTGCTTGTATGCCGAAGGTAAGCTGAAGCCGGGCGACATTTGGCGGCAAGAAAGCATCGTTGGCAGCGTCTTCGAAGGCAGCGTGCACATCAAGAACGGGCAGATTTATCCGGAGATTACCGGTTCGGCGTTCGTCACCTCGGAGGCCGACATCATCATCGACCCACAAGATCCTTTTCGCTATGGCCTGTCTGGATGAGCGTCACTGCGGACGTGGTGATCGTCGGCGCGGGAATCGTTGGCGCCGCGTGCGCGATGGAGCTAGCGAAAGAGAAGTTCCGCGTTACGGTGGTTGATGGTGGTTTTGCCGGCTCTGGGGCCACCGCGGCTGGAATGGGCCACATCGTGGTCATGGATGATTCCGAAGCGCAATTTGCCCTTACCCAATATTCCGTGGCGCTCTGGCGCGAGCTCAGCGCGGAGCTTCCCGCCGATTGCGAGTATGAGGCGCGCGGTACGGTGTGGGTGGCGGCCGCCGCGAATGAGATGCAGGAAGTGGAGCGCAAGTCGGCTTACTACCGCGATCGGGGCGTCGAAACACAAATTCTGGACGCGCAAGCCTTGCACCAAGCCGAGCCTAATCTCCGCGCGGATTTGTCCGGCGGCCTGCTGGTTCCCAAAGACGCGGTATTGTATGCGCCCTGCGCTGCAAAATTTCTTCTCCGTCGCGCGGTCGAGTTCGGCGCGAGCGCTCGCTTGGGATGCCACGCCGTCTCCATCGGAAACGGAACGGTACGTCTCAGCGACGACACCTCTGTTTCCGTGAAATTTGCGATCAACGCCGCCGGAGCAAATGCGCCCACGCTCACACCGGGACTTTCCGTCAAGCCGCGCAAAGGCCATTTGGTGATCACCGATCGTTATCCGGGCACCATTCACCACCAGGTGGTCGAGCTCGGTTATCTGCAGAGCGCACACTCGGTCACTAGCGATTCGGTAGCCTTCAATTTGCAGCCGCGAAAAACCGGGCAGATTCTGATCGGCTCTTCGCGGCAGTATGACGTCGAACATCCCGAGCCCGATTCCATCATGGTGACGCGCATGCTCCAGCGCGCGTTCGAATTTATGCCGGCACTCGAAAAACTATCCGCCATCCGGGTATGGACCGGCTTCCGCGCGGCCACCCCCGACAAACTGCCGCTAATCGGCGCCTGGCCGGAAGATGATTCGGTGATCCTGGCCACCGGACACGAAGGCCTGGGTATTACTACCTCCTTGGCCACTGGCCGCATCATCGCCGATCGATTGCTGCGACGGAAATCGGCGATCGCCACCGAAGCGTATAGTCCGTCGCGGCAGATGTCCGGAGTGGCGCATGGCTGAAAATATTTGGGTGCGCGTTAATGGGAAGGTTGTCGAAGTGCCGGAAGGGTCGACCGTGGCCGTGGCGGTGTTTATCGCCGGCGTTGCTTCGCGGACTTCGGTGCACGGTGAGCTGCGATCGGCGCTGTGCGGCATGGGGGTGTGTTTCGAGTGTCGGGTAACGGCCGACGGCACGCCGCAGCGCCCGGGCTGCCAGCTGTTGTGCAAGCCAGGGATGGAAATTACCGCCGCCGCGGAAACGAGTGCCGCATAGCCAGTACATGATGTCCGCCACAAAATCAATCCGCTTGAGTTTCGACGTGGTGGTGGTCGGCGCCGGTCCTGCGGGAATTGCCGCCGCCGTCGCTGCGGCGCGATCCGGGGCGCGGACCGCGCTGGTCGACGACAATCCGGCGCCGGGCGGTCAAATTTGGCGTGGCGCTGAGCACCCACTTGGGGGGTCGCCCGATCGGGCGTCCTCGGCGGTCTGGTTCGAGCGCTTGCGTTCGGCTGCGGTTCAGCACATTCCTGGCGCGCGGGTATTTCGCGCCGATGGCGGGGTGGTCAATGCCGAGACCGCTGACGGCTTATTGCAGGTCGCCTACCGCGATTTGATTCTGGCGACCGGGGCGCGCGAACTCTTTTTGCCTTTTCCCGGATGGACGCTGCTGAACGTGCTGGGCGCGGGCGGGCTTCAGGCGCTGGCCAAATCCGGCTTGCCGGTCGGCAATAAACGCATCGTCATTGCCGGCACCGGCCCGCTGCTGCTCGCCGTAGCCGCTTACCTCGAGGACCATGGCGCGTCGGTGATCGCCATCTGCGAGCAAGCCTCGCGCACCGCTCTGGCGCGCTTTGGCTGGCATGCGCTTCGCGCGCCCGGAAAAATTCATGAGGCTCGGAAACTCTTTCGGCAGATCAAGCGGGTCCCGCTTTGGACGAATTCCTGGCCGATCGCCGCGCTAGGCTCTGGCGGGCGTTTGCAAGCGCTGCGCATCTCCAAAAACGGAAAAATTCGCGAAATCGAATGCGACTATGTGGGCTGCGGTTTTCATCTAGTCCCCAATGTGGAGCTGCCAGGCTCGCTGGGCTGCGAACTTGAAAACGGCTTGGTGCGCGTCGATGATTTTCAGCGAACCTCGGCGCCACATATTTATTGCGCGGGTGAGCCTACCGGCATCGGCGGACTCGAACTCTCGTTGGCCGAAGGCGAAATTGCGGGATATGCCGCCGCGGGCCACCCCGAAGCCGCCGCGCCGCTCTTCGACCGACGTGGGCGATACCGCCGGTTCGCGCGCGCGCTGGCGCAGGTTTGCTCGCTGCGTCCCGACCTCAAGAAGCTTGCGCAACCCGACACCTGGATTTGCCGTTGCGAAGACATATCGCTCGAACGCCTGCGCGAACACGATTCCTGGCGCGCCGCAAAACTGCAGACACGCTGCGGCATGGGGCCATGCCAGGGTAGAATCTGCGGCGCGGCTCTCCGTTTCTTATTCGGATGGGATTCTGGCTCCGCGCGCGCTCCGATTTTTCCGGTGACGTGCGCCAGCCTTGCCGCGGTCCCATCCGCTCACGGCCGGAATGCATCCAATGGAGGAGCCCAATGAAATGGACTGGAGTTATACCCGCGATCACCACCCGCTTTCTCGAGGACGGTTCGATCGATCACCCATTTGTGGCGCAGCACTGCCGCTGGCTGGTGGACAACGGTTGCAGCGGCATCGTCACACCCGGTTCGCTGGCCGAGGCGGCCACGCTTTCCTTTGAGGAGAAAAAAGCGCTTCTGCAGACCTGCGTGCGCGCGCTGAAGGGGCGCGGTTCACTGGTCGCCGCGGTTTCTTCGCTCTCCACTGCAGAATCGGTGGCTTTCGCAAAAGCTGCCGCGGAGATCGGATGCGACGGCTTGATGGTGCTGCCGCCGTACGTCTACCTCGGAGATTGGCCGGAGATGCGGGCGCACGTCGGGGCTATCTTCGAAGCCACCCCGCTGTCTTCGATGCTCTACAACAATCCCATTTCCTACGGCACCGATTTTATCCCCGAACAAATCGAGGAGCTCGCCGGGAGACACCGCAATTTTCAATCGGTGAAGGAATCAAGCGCCGATGCCCGCCGGGTGAGCGCGATTCGCGCTCTGCTCGGCGACCGCCTGGATGTTTTTATCGGCGTCGACGATGTCATACTGGAAGGCGTCGCGGCCGGAGCGGTCGGATGGATCGCCGGGCTAGCCAACGCTTTTCCGCGGGAGTCGGTGGACCTGTTCGAGTACTGCCGGGACGGGAAGTCCAAAGAGGCGTTTGAGCTGTATCGCTGGTTTCTTCCGCTGCTGCGGCTGGATACGGTTCCGAAATTTGTACAGCTCATCAAACTCGTTCAACAGGAAATGGGAGTCGGTAGCGCACAAGTCCGCGCTCCGCGCATGGAAATCACCGGCACCGAACTCGAAACCACGCTCCGCGTGCTTCGTCATGCCGTCAAAACCCGGCCCCAGCACGCCAGCTCGGCTTTTACACAATCCAAACAGGCAGGTAGCTAAATGGAATTGACGGGAAAGAGTCTGATCGGTTCTCAGCACGGCGGCGAGGGCAAAACGTTTCGCGCTTTCGAGCCGGCATCCGGCGCGCTGCTTGAGCCGGCGTATTACTCCGCTTCCGCGGCGGATGTGGAGGCCGCTGCGCAGAAGGCCGTCGAGGCCTTCGCGCCATTCGGCCGCACATCCGGCTCCGCTCGCGCCGCCTTGCTGAACCAGATCGCCGCGAACATCGATGCACTCGCCGAATCGTTGATCGAGCGCGCCCACCAGGAATCTGCTTTACCCAAGGCGCGTTTGAAATCGGAAGTGGGACGCACCTCGGGCCAGCTTCGGCTGTTCGCCAAAGTTATCCAGGAGGGTTCGTGGGCGATGCCGTGTATCGACCGCCCCGATCCCGCGCGCAAGCCGCCCAAGCCCGATCTGCGCTCCTGCCTTCGGCCCATCGGGCCGGTGGTAGTCTTCGGCGCCAGCAATTTTCCGCTAGCCTTCAGCGTCGCCGGCGGAGACACCGCTTCGGCGCTGGCCGCAGGCAATCCGGTAATCGTGAAGGCGCACCCCGCGCATCCCGGCACCAGCGAGCTGGTCGGCGCGGCCATCCGCGATGCCGTTCGCGAATGCGGTATGCACCCCGGAGTGTTCTCTCTTCTTTTTGACGCCGGTGTCTGGGTCGGCGCAGCGCTGGTTCAACATCCCGCGGTGAAAGCGGTCGGATTTACCGGTTCGCTCGGAGCGGGCCGCGCGTTGTTCGACCTGGCGGCGAAACGTGCGGAACCGATTCCTGTTTACGCCGAAATGGGCAGCACCAATCCGGTGTTTGTGCTTCCCGGTGCGCTAGCCGCGCGCTGGCAAGAACTCGCCACACAACTTTTCGCTTCGGTGACCATGGGCTCTGGGCAATTTTGCACTAAACCCGGCCTGATCTTTCTCTCCAAGCAGTCGCCCGCGGCGGATTTCGTCCGGGTAATGCAGGAGAAAGTTTCGCAAGCGGCTCCGTTTACCATGCTGACGTCCGGAATTCGCAGCGCGTTTGCTCGTGAAACCGAGGCACGCAGCCACCGCCAGGGAGTGACGCTGGCGGCCTGCGCGCCTGCCGCTGCGGCCGGCGAATCGTTTTCCGCGGTGGCCTCGGTATTTGAAACCGATTTTCCAACCTTTCTGGCGGGCTCCGACCTCTCCGCGGAGGTTTTCGGTCCTTCCACGCTGTTGGTCCGCTACGACGATCCCAACCAGTTGTTCGAAGCGGCGCGCGGGCTGAGCGGTCATCTCACGGCGACGGTGTTTGCTACCGATGACGACATTCAGAAATATCCGGAGCTGATCGCCATTCTGGAAAATAAAGTGGGCCGCATCGTGTTTAATAGCGTCCCCACCGGGGTGGAAGTGACCCACGCCATGATCCACGGCGGACCTTATCCGGCGAGCACGGATTCGCGCACGACGTCGGTGGGATCCCAATCGATTTTTCGTTTCGCTCGCCCGGTTTGCTTCCAGGATTGCCCGGACGCGGCGCTCCCAGCCGAGCTGCAAAACGCGAATCCTTTGCGGGTGTGGCGGATGATCGACGGGGAATTGACACGACAGCCCTTGTAAGACATTATTTCACCCGATAGAGATCACCTATGCCATCCGAGCGGCACCGCTAATGCCTGATTCTCACGCCAAGCCCGCGTCACCTCGTTCGCGCCAGACCACCGGCAGCGCGGGAAAATCGTCCACCGTTAAACATGGTCCCATTCCCCGGCAATCGTTGTCAGCGGCGGTGGTCGAACGGCTACGTGAGAAAATCATCAATGGCGAACTGCGCGAAGGTGAACAGCTTCGCCAGGACGCTATCGCCGCAGAATTCCAGATCAGCCGCATCCCCATTCGGGAAGCGCTCAGCCACCTCGCCGCCGAAGGCCTGATCACCATTGTTCCGAACCGCGGCGCGGTGGTTTCTGCGCTTTCGCCGCAGGAGATTGCCGAGCTGTTCGAGGCACGCGCGGTGCTCGAGTGTTACATGATTCGTCAGGCCATTTCCCATTTCGAGGAAGGCGATTTTCAGCATGCCGAGGAAGTGCTCAAGCAATTTGAGAACTCGCTCGAGGATGATTCGGAAATCCGCAACTGGGGTTCGTGGAACTGGAGATTTCACTCCGCCCTGTATGCCCCGGCGAATCGGCCGGTGATCATGGGAGTGCTGAAGGGCCTGAACAACAATTGCGACCGCTATACCCGCCTGCATCTGGTTTTCACCCGCGCCCAGCACCGCGCCGGTGAATCCCACCGCGAGCTCCTGAAGGCTTGCCGCACCGGCGACCCCGAAATCGCCGCAGCCGAACTGTGGAAACACATCACCGACGCCGGCAAGTACTTGAAGGAATTCATCCAAAGCCACCGCGAGCAGCACAGCGAATCAGCGGATTAGGGGCGTAGTCATGCCCGGGGTGGGGTAGCGGATTGAGGCGGGCAGGAGTATACAATATACAACGGCTGGCTTCGAGCTGTGTTTGGCGCCCAGCGCTCTTGGAGGATTCATGACTGACTCTAACCAATTTTCTCGTCGCCATTTTCTGAGCACGGTAGCCGTCGCCGCCGGCTCAGCCCTCGCGCCTGCCATCTCCCTGGCCAGTGCTCCGCAGGACCCGGTGGTCGACACCATCGAAAAACAAGCGAAGACCGTCAGCCGTGACAAAGTTGCGTGGGGCGCGCGTCCCTTCCCCCTGAAGCAGGTGCGCCTCGGCGAAGGTCCGTGCAAGGTTGCCATGGAAGCTGACCAGGGATATCTGCGCTCGCTGCCAACCGATCGCTTGCTGCACACCTTCCGGGTCAACGCCGGCCTTCCTTCTTCCGCCCAGCCGCTCGGGGGGTGGGAAGCTCCCGATTGCGAATTGCGAGGCCACTACGCTGGCGGCCATTATCTTTCTGCGGTCGCACTGATGTATGCCACCACCGGAAACGAGGACCTCAAGAAGACTGGGGACACCATGGTTGCGGAACTTGCCAAATGCCAGGACGCGCTCAAGGGCGGATACTTGAGCGCGTTCCCCGTGGACTTCTTCGACCGGCTGCGCAACCGCGAACGCGTCTGGGCTCCTTTTTACACCATTCACAAAATCATGGCCGGCAATCTGGACATGTACGTCCATACCGGTAATGAGCAGGCGCTCGAGGTGACTGAGAAAATGGCCGGCTGGACCGCCGGCTTCGTCCGGCCTCTTAGCTACGATCATATGCAGCGCGTGCTGAGCACTGAATATGGCGGCATGGGAGAAGTGCTTTGCAATTTGTATGCAGTCACCGGCAAGGAGCACTACCTGGAACTCGCCCAGTCGTTTGATAAAAAGGTTTTCTTCGACCCGCTGGCCGCGCACCGTGACGAACTCAAAGGCCTGCACGTCAACACCCATATTCCCCAGGTGATTGCCGCCGCTCGCTATTACGAACTTACCGGCGATCGCCGCTATCGCGATATTGCCGAGTATTTCTGGGATGAAGTGGTCACCGAGCGCTCGTACTGCACGGGCGGCACCAGCAACGGGGAGTCCTGGAATACCGATCCTGGCAAGCTCTCGACCGAATTGAGTTCCAACACCACCGAGTGCTGCTGCGCCTATAACATGATGAAGTTGACCCGTCACCTGTTCGGTTGGCAGCCGAATGCTCGTCTGATGGACTATTACGAGCGCACCCTATTCAATCACCGGCTCGGTACCATCAACCCCGAAGACGGCACCACGATGTATTACCTGCCCTTGGCGAGCGGGTATTGGAAAACTTTCGGTAAGCCCTATGACGCGTTGTGGTGCTGCACCGGAACTGGCTCGGAAGAGTACGGAAAACTGACCGACACGATCTACTTCCACGATGACGACTCACTTTACGTGAATCTGTACATAGACTCACAACTGGAATGGCCAGAAAAGGGTCTGCGGGTGAAGCAGGAAACTCGCTTCCCTCAGGAACCAGGGACTTCCCTTGTAGTCACTGCCAAGAATCCGGTTCCACTTAGGATCAACCTTCGAATTCCGTATTGGGCGAAGGGCGGAAGCGTAAAGATAAATCAAACCACCGTGCCTGCCTTTGCCAGCCCCAGCAGCTACCTAGTCCTTAACCGCGTTTGGAAAACCGGCGACAAGATCGAACTCCAATTGCCCATGGGACTTCATATCAACAGCATGCCGGACGACGAAACCGTACAAGCGGCGATGTATGGTCCGCTGGTGCTAGCCGGGCGCTTCGAGACGGTAACGAAAGAGATGACCTACGGTGGTTCCGAGCCCAAACCCGATGATCAGAAGAAGGTAGCAAACATCGTCGCTGCCCCCAGCAACCCTACTGCGTGGATTGAGCCGGACGCGAGGGAACCCCTTACTTTCCACGCCGTGGGGCAATCGCAACCGCTAACTCTGGTGCCTCTTAACCAGGTGATTCACGAGCGCTACGCGGTGTACTGGAAGGTCGATAAAGCCGACCCGACCACGTAGAGCTTCGGTCGGATCGACAAACCGTGGCCGGTTTGGCAATTCTGCTCTCGAACTTCAGGTTTGGTTCACCCTTCCATGCCGTCGGGATGCCCCACTGTTCCCTGGTTTCGGGAAGGGTGGGTGTCTTGCTTCGCCGGCTAGGCCCACTTTGCTACCACTTCCAGTTTGCGGTCCGTTCCCGGCGAGAAAATTGCGGTGTCCTGGTGCGGACCGCCGAGGGCCACGGCGCGCCCGTTGACCATCGCCGACTGTAATGTGTGGGTTGCCGGCAGGCGAAATTTCACCTGGATTTCTTTTGGCGCGGCGCCCCGGGCCAGCGCGATGTTGGCGGTCACGGTTCGTGCGTCGGAGTTAGAAATCATCCGGAAATCGATGCGGCCCCAGCGCGTTGCAGCGCGATCGATGCGAATCTGTTTTCCGGATGCCACCCAATCGCGCGGCACGGCTTTGGCCAGGTAAAGCGTTTCCTCGTTGGAATCCTCCATGACCAGCATCCAACGGACCAACAGCGGAATGGTTTGCTGCGCGGGGATGCAGAACAGCGGACGTTCTCCGATGATACCGGAAACTTCGCCGGCCACCCAACTGCCGCGAGTGTGATCATGGAAGCGATGGGTGTAAAGGAATAGCAGATATTCGTCGACGCGATCCAGCCGAAGAAGCATTTGCGCGTAGCCGTAGGAAATGAAGCCGAGAATATCGCGGCCATCCTCGCGCGGGCGTTCCACGTTCGCCACCACCCCGATGGTGGTGGCGCCATAGGCGCGCATACAATCGATAACCAGGTTAGCCGTCTCTGGCAACAGCATATCCGCCTGCAGCAATTCGGCGAAAGCTCGATGCGGCCATTGCTGCGGGCTGGGGTGTTCCTTGGTCAACGATTCGCGGAAAGTGGGCGGAGCTCCCGCATAGGTTCCCACGTAGGCCGGCTTCATATCGTGGCGAATGTCTTTTTGAATACGCGCGGTAAGCGCGTCCTGGAGAATTTTTGCCCGGCGCAACCATTCGGCGGAGGCTTTCTCCATCCCCGGAGCGTGGGCGGACTTTCCGACGGCCACCCAGACCGGTGCCAGGTCTTTGAATCCTCGCGCAGCAAAAGCGGTGTTAGCGAAGTAGGGGAGCCACCACATCGCCGGCTTGGGCCACAGGCAGGAATCCGATTCGCTCCAGCCATGGATCAATCCGCACCCCGGATCGTCCGGAGCCAGGCGGAGGCTTTCGTCTTGGAGCGCGATCAGCATCGCCGCGGTCGCCTCAATCTTGGACTGATGCTTGCGCAGCAGGGAAGCGTCGTGGGTGTAGTTGAAGTAACGCGCGAGCAGCGACAGGGTAAGTCCGTACTGGGCGGTCTCCGGCCCACGCATGTTGATGTTGCCCTTCGCGTCGACGAAACCGGTGAAGTAATTATCGATGAACGCGCGGGCCACATCCACGCGGCCCCATTCGAGGTTGGCGTACACCGCCATGGTAAAGATGTCCTGAAATCCATCGTATTCCGAACCGCAGTAGTCGCGGTCCACCGCGCCATATTTGGGCTCGATGCCCCCGGGGCGCACCATCAGTTCTTTGACGAAGGCGTGTTTGGACATGTCCACCCAATCGTTGTGGGGAAGCGTGGCCGGCGAAAAATCATTCAGCAAAGCGTCCCAATATTCGGCGAAAGCCAGCAGGCCCCGGTAGAACTCCTGAGGTTCAGGCGCCACGCGGGAAGGCGGAAAATCGGGATAGCTGTACCCATAGGCGGACTGCATGATTTTGCCGTTCTGAATTTTAGTGGTGCGATGCCAGGTTTGCAGGATGAACGGCTCTTTGTCCACCACGTCGCCGAACACCACCACTTCAATATAGCTGTCATGGGAAAGTGGTATCACTTTTCGAACCGCCGGCATCCATCCGCCCAGCAGCCCGTCGAAACGGCGAGCAATCACTTTATCGTCAAGCTCTGGGAAATATTGAATCGGATGATAGGTGCGGGTGTTTCCCGCCGAGAAGACCGGCATGGTGTCATTGCACTCTTTCGTGCCGATGAAAGTATCCCAAGGAAGACGGAATTCGGGTTCACAAGTGGCCGTGGGTGCAGAGAAGGCGGACAGACCGCTTTGCTGCTGGTAGCCCTGCGGAGGAGCAGCGGCCTTTACGCGATCCGGGTCCGGCTCGCCATCTTGGAGCAGAAGATCAGCCAGAAGATCGGTGTTGGACATCCCGATGTCCTTGAGAGTCAAGCCGAGATGCGGGGCGGCATCGTCGAAGGCAGCTTCCGCGGACTTCGCCAGTACGCGCTTTTTGCCTTGCGACGAAACAAACGTGATGGCTCCGTCGCGCACGCGCAGGTCCTCATACGCTTTCCATTCGACGCCGTCGCGGGTGAAGGTGGACAGCAAAGTGTGGCCTTCGACGTCCGCGTCCCCGCCGGAATCGATCTCCGAACCGGAGGCCCGATTGGTATCGGCAATCGACTTGGGAACCAGATAGCTTGCGGCGGCGGTGGTCACCGCCAAATTATGAATAAATTCACGGCGATCCATGAGTGTCTCCTGTGGGCGTGATCGGGACCTTGTCGGACGGACCGAATGGATTTGGCGCTACCCCTGGTATTGCCACAAATAAACGGGGAGCGAATCCAGATCGAAATACATTCGGTAGTAGTAGTCGGGCCCCACGGCGTAGAACGGGCGGAACTTGGCCATGACGTGTTTGCCATCCGGCGGCACCACGCGATACACGCTGGGGCCTTCGTCGTCGGCGACCAGCCATCGGTTCAGGTCGCTGTCGTTATAGGGCAGCCGGAAAACTGGCTCGTGAACGCCGCCGTCCTGCACCAACACCACCGCTCCGCGCACGATCGCCACGCGATGCGGGTGCTGCGAATCGACCGCCAACAGGCGCAGCGGAAGCGGAATGGTGATTTCCACACGGTCCCCCGCGTTCCAGGTGCGGTCCAGGGTGGCCCACATTCCCGGCGTACATGCCACCTGGGCCGGAGCGCCATTCACCTTCAAGGAGGCCCCCTGCGCCCATCCGGGAATGCGGAAGTTCAGAGGAAACTTCACGCTATGCTGCGTCTGCAAAGTGAACGTGCTGGTTTCACCTTCCGGATATTTTGTGTCCTGGGTAAGCTTCACCTCGCCGTCGGCACGCTTCCAGGTGACTTCGGATGGCATGTACAGGCTGACGTAGAGGCTCGAGTCGTCCTGGTAATAAATCAGGTCGTGGAAATTGACGACGTCCTGAATGTAGGTGCCCGAGCAGCAGGTATAGGGGTTGCGGCTGTCGATCTTCACCCCTCCGCCGACGCGATAATCCGCGTAGTAAAAATGGCGGCCGTCCCCGTGAATTTCCAGCGACGCGCCAATCCCGTTGTAGACCAGGCGCTCCGCCCAATCGCCGTAGCGCGACTCTCCCGTGAACTGGGTGAGATAACGCGACAGCTTGAACCCGGCCCACGAACCGCACGGCGCTTCAAAACAGTTGAGCTGGGTTTCGAGCGCCCGCCCCAGACTGCCGGGAGGCATCAGCCGCTCCACGGGTCCGTATCCGCCGGTGGCGTAGGTTTGCTGATTTTGCATGAAGTCGTAAGCGTTCTTGATAATTCGCAGGTAGGAGGGATCGCCGGTGACCGCATAGGCCATCGCCGCGCTGCTGAAGCTATTCACATGGCTGTAAGCATGAACGCCGGTAGCGTTGGTTGGATTGGAGGTATCTGCGAATTTATCCCAGAACGGATGGTACAGCCAGACGTCCGCGAAATCCTTGAACTGCGAATTTCCGGTGAGCGCGTAAGCGCGCAGCAGGTTTTCCGGCAGCGTGTACCACTCCAAGGGCTTGCCGGAATGCATCTCCCACGGTTCGGGATTCGCGGGGGTGCGGGTGCGGTCGAAGGTTTTGCTGGCGTAATCGGTCACCCGGGCCAGCAGCGGCATGGCTTCCGGATGGCCAAGGTACTCGTGCATGTCCACTAGCCCGCAGGTGAGTTTTTCATATGGATAAGGCGACATGCGGCAATTGCCGTCGGGCGGGACAGTTTTCGCAAACTCGGTAAGCAGGTAGGAAGCCTTGTCGCCCATTTCACGGTCACCCGTCGCGCGATACATCCGCGACATTCCGCTCAGCCACTGGCCAAAAATAACGCCGGAGTCCTTTTCGGCCCATCCACCGAGGGGCTTGCCGGGCGCGGGTAATCCTGCCGCGGCGCGGAAACCCTGCAGGATGTCGTCATTGGAGACGTTGAAATAGAAATCGCGGGCTCGCTGGTATTGGCCTTGCCAGCGGCTCGCCAGCAGGCGGACGCCCTGGTAGTTGAACGTCTGAATTCTGCCGCGGCCATCGATATCGGAAGTGGAGGTGGAGGAAGAAAGCGAGCCCGCCGAGGAGGGTTTGGCAACGCCAGTGATGACGCTGGTGGCGGCAACGGCTCTAAGAAAATCACGGCGATTCGGGGGGTTATTCATACGGTTCCTCGGGAGGGCAGATGTTTTGCATACAATATACAAAGTTCAGACGAAGCCTACGTCTCCCGCTTGCCTCTGTCAATCCGGATTTCTACATTCTCGCCCCGGGGCTGGTGCGACTCTACTCTTTGCTGACGTTGACGTAATACAAGTCGGTCGCCACCTGGAAGTCATCTTTCTTCAGCGGCGTATTCAGGGTCGCCCACGCGGTGGTCGGTTGAATCACCTGCCAATGGTCTTTCGTTCCAACGCGTATGGGCATAGCGAAGCCGGGCTCGTCCGCCTGCCAGCGATATTCGACGCTGCCGCCGGGTGCGTTGAATTTCAGTTCGAGCATGGGGATCGAGGTGTGGCGGAGGTACTGCTCGAAAACCGGGGTCAGATTCATTCCGGTCTTCTCGTTGAAGAATTGTTCTACGTCCTCGGTCATGATGTTTTGATATTTGAAGTTTTGGTAGAAATCGTGGAGCAGCGGCCACCAGCGGCTATCGTCATCCACCATACTGCGGAGCGTATTGATGAACAGCACCCCTTTGAAATACATATCCTGGGGCGGGGTGGCGTTCGCGCCGCGCTCGGTGATGATCGGCCGGTCATTTTTAACCTTCGCCTTGTATCCGTTGATGTACTTGATGGCATCGTCGTGCCCGTACATGTATTCAACGTACAAGGCCTCCAAGTACGTGGCCCATGCTTCATGGATCCACATGTCGGATTTATCGGCCGCGGTAATGCTGTTGCCGAACCACTCGTGCGCGCTCTCATGAATGATGATGAAATCGAATCGGGGGTTAACGCCGACGCCGGTCCAGTCACGATCGAGATACCCGTTGGCAAAATGGTTCCCATAGGTGACCGCGCTTTGGTGCTCCATGCCGGAATAGGGCACTTCGATCAGCTTGTATCCGTCTTTAATGAACGGATACTCGCCAAAGTAATGTTGGTAAGCCTCGATCATTCCCTTGGCCTGCGCGAATTGCTTTTTGGCTTTATCCAAATCTTCAGGAAGTACGTAGAAATCCATCGGTAGATCGCCGCGAGGATCGGAGAAATGCACGTAGTTTGCGATGTTCAGTGAAACGTCGTAATTATTGATGGGGTAGTTCACGTGCCAATCCCAGCGGGTGTACCCATCGCGCAAGTCGGTTTTGCCCACGAATTTTCCGTTGGAGGCATCCACCAGGCCGTTAGGAATCGCCACGCTGATATCCATGTTCTCCACTTCGTCGCGCCATTGATCCTTATTGGGCCACCACTGGCTCGCTCCGGTTTCTTCGCACGCGGTGTAAATCCACGGACGACCCGAAGGATCCTTCGCAAACGTGAACGCGCCGAATCGGCCGACGGTGATCGGAGTGCCCGAGTAATAGAAATCGATAGAATAGATTTCGCCAGCTTTGAGCGTGTTCGGGAAATCCACGAAGACGGCGTCGCCGTCCCGCTGGTACTTCAAGGGCGTGTCGCCCAAGAGAATTTTGTCGACCTTAAGCGAATTGTTCAGATCGAGCTGGATTCGCGTGCCCTCCTGCAGCATTCGGAAGCGGATGGTGTTCTTGCCGCTGACCAACTTCTTCTCCGGATCCACGCGGATGTCCAGGTGGTAGTAAAGCAGGTCGTTGTTGGCGCGGTAGGTGCCGTAGGTTCCGCGCAGGATGTCGGCGTGCGTCGGCCGCGACGGAGTTTGCGGGGTGATCGCTGTTTGCGCGGTGGCTGGTGGCGCAGTCGAGGAAGGTGTCGAAGCAGAGGCTGGCGCCGAACTCTGGGCGTGCGCAAACGCCGCGATACTGATGGCAACGAAAAGTATTCCAACGCTGACCACAGGTTTGCACCAAACTCGTCGAAACATGGTGAAACTCCCCCTGAGACTGCGAATCGGAACGCGGCATAACGTCCGCAAGCTAACACGGCTGCCGATCAACTTGCCAGTACCACCGGGCCAGGGCGAATCGGGAGCACCATCACAGAGGCGCGAAGTCATCCGCCGTCTACGATGCGGCCTTCGGTCCGGTGGGATTCGGCTGTCGTGTGGAGGCGTCCGCGAACGGTATAACGGTCTTGCTCAAAGATGGCGTCAGGAAGCGCGTGATGTTCGTCCCTGAGAAACTGGATATCGAGGCGATTCGCGGAGAGATCAAATCCGTTCACTATGACCACAGCCACTCTGCCCTCGATATCGGGATGGAAGACACTAGCGGCATGGCCCGGACCGTTGAATTGAGGATTCACGGGCTGTCCAATGGTGAGTACAAATTGAAGACGTCAGGTGCCGAGTCTGCGGTGCAGTCCACCGGCCTGCTCAAGTTCACGGTTTCCCTCGAACGGGCGTCCTCGATCCGTCTGGAGAAACAATAGGCTCTGCACCGCACCGGTCGCACCGCACCGGTCGATTGACAATTTGCTCCTACCCTCCTATCGTTCGGTTGGCCTTACTCGAGGAGATCGAAACCGCCATGCGCGTTGGGGTTTTTACCGCTTTGCTCTCGCAACTTCCGCTGGCAGCCGCTCTTAAGAAAATCACCGCGCTGCACATCGATACCGTCGAACTGGGCACCGGAAATTATCCAGGCGACGCGCACTGTAAGTTGACGCTGCTCGAAGATGACCCAGCCCTCGCCGAATTTCAGAAAGTTTTGGCCGATCGCGGTGTGGGCGTCAGCGCGCTAAGCTGTCACGGCAACGCGCTGCATCCGGACAAGGCTCGTGCGGAACATGACCGCGAAGTGAGCCGCCGCACGATTCTCCTCGCTGAAAAGCTGGGCATCCCGGTGGTCATCGACTTCTCTGGATGCCCGGGCGATTCCGCGCATGCCACTGCTCCCAACTGGGTCACCTGTCCGTGGCCTCCTGACTATCTTAAGCTCCTCGATTGGCAGTGGAGCGAAGTGGTCGCACCTTATTGGATCGAGCATGCCAAGTTTGCCGCCGATCATGGCGTGAAGATCGCTATCGAAATGCATCCTGGTTTTGTGGTCTATAGCCCACAGACGATGCTCCGGCTGCGCTCCCTCGCCGGACCCAACCTGGGATGCAACTTTGATCCCAGCCATCTTTTCTGGCAGAACATCGATCCGATCGCTGCGGTCCGGGTCCTAGAAGGCGCGATCTTCCATGTCCACGCCAAGGATACCCAGCTCTATCCGATCAACCTGCCTCGCACCGGCGTTCTCGATACCCAGCCGTACACCGACGAGCGCGCCCGCGGTTGGATCTTCCGTACGTGCGGCTATGGTCACGGCGCCGAGTGGTGGACCGAATTCATTTCCACTCTGCGTATGTTTGGCTACGATTCCGTGCTTTCGATCGAACATGAAGACAGCCTGCTCTCCGCGGAAGAGGGCTTGACCAAGGCGGCGAACTTCCTCAATAGCGTGGTGATTCGCGAGCAGCCTGGCGCCGCGTGGTGGGTGTAACGCGATCTAGCGCGCGATGTGAATGGAACCGCTCATCTGGGGAATTTAGTTTCGGGTGACCGGGGCAACAAGCGCTAAAAAAAATAGAGGGCGACGCGGTGCGACCGCTTCGCCCTCTTTTCGATTGAATCGCAAAGTTTTTCGCTTCCCGGCCGGCTGAGCCGTAAGCGGTTCGGTTTTACCCGGCCCGCCCCGTGCAAGTCTAGCCGTGAAGCTTTACTTCTTGGTCCAACTCATGATCGCGCCTCGGTGTGACCCTCGCCGCATCGTTGAGCGCACCGCAAAGCTTTTCGCGTCTGCTTCGAATCCGGCAGCAACTCGGTTTGACCCGAGTCACCTTGAATTCAGCCACAAAGCGCTCTCCCCGTTCCAACCCGTTGGAACTGGCCGGCGTTAACCGTCCGATCCCTTGGTATGAATCGCGGAGCTTTTCTTCCCGACTCAATTCAATCACGGCTGACTCGGTTGCCCTTGTCCGCCATCTCTGAATTGACCCGCGAAGTTTTCTTCTCGATCCAACTCAGTCACGGCTGACTCGGTTTGACCCTCGCCCGCCATCTCCGAATTGACTCGCTAAGTTCTCTCCGATTCAATTCAGTTACGGCTGACTCGGTTGCCCTTGCCCGCCATCTCTGAATTGACTCGTGAAGTTTTTCTTCCCGATCAATCTGAGGCGCATAGTAGGGCGGGTCACAAATGTCTGCAAGAGTTATTTCATAAAAACCCTGTGGAAATTGGTGCGTGCTTGTGGAAAAAACAGCGCCGGCCAGGCGCGAAATGCACTGCCAGCATTCCCGAAACACAACGGCGGCAGAATACTCTGGGACGCTCTGCTTGCCGCGTGCACGCGCTTCTAACGTTTTTGCACTATTGAGCTTGTGCAGTCATCGGTTTAAGTTCGGATCCACGTGTCGGCGTTCTTGTTCGGGAGCTACTGTCGGCCTGCTACCGAGAGCGAACCCTTCGCGAGAGAATACACTGATGGCCCACATCGAAATGCCCAGCGGTTTGCCGGGGATTCTCGGTCCCATGGCCGTCAGCCCGGAAAGCACCAAGGCGCTCCGCGAATTGGCGGAAGTGTTGTTGCGTGGCCCCAACGCGCTGACTCCGGCGGAACGCGAAATCATCGCAACGTACGTCTCGTCTGAGAACGATTGTTGCTTCTGCCAGCTATCCCACGGTGCGGCAGCGGCGGAACATCTTGGCGGCAACTACGAGTTGATCGATCGAATCAAACAGAACTTTGGCGCAGCGGAAATTTCAGAGAAATTGAAGGCGCTGCTGGCGATCGCTGGAAAAGTTCAGAAAGGCGGCAAACACGTTGCCGCCCAGGACGTCGAGCGCGCCCGGCAGCGCGGGGCCAGCGACAAAGAAATCCACGATACGGTGTTGATCGCCGCGGCGTTCTGCATGTTCAATCGTTACGTGGATGGCTTGGGGACGTGGCAGCCGGCTGATCCGCGAGCTTACCGTGAGATGGGGCAAAGGATGGCTCACGTTGGCTACATTCAACCCGACTTGAACGAACCGTTGGAAGCCGCATAATATCCGTCACAGTGGAGGATCGCGATGGCTCACATTAAACTTCCGGAAGGACTACCTGGTATTCGCGGTCCGATGGTGTTCAGCCCCGAAACCACCAAGCCCTTGTGCGATCTGGTGCAAGTTCTGCTCACCGATCCGCACACTCTTACTCCTGCCGAACGAGAAATGATCGCCACCTATGTCTCCTCGCAGAACGATTGTTTCTATTGCCAGACCTGCCATGGTTCCACTGCGGCGCAACATCTCGGTGGGACCGACGCGGACTATCAACTCATCACTGAAATGAAACGCGACTATCAGGCGACTGGGATTTCTCCCAAGATGAAAGCGCTGCTGGCGATCGCCGGCCAAGTGCAAAAAGGCGGCAAGCACGTGACCAGCGAAGATATCGAGCGGGCGCGCCAGCATGGCGCAACCGACAAAGAAATCCACGACACGGTGTTAATCGCCGCTGCGTTTTGTATGTTCAACCGCTACGTGGACGGCCTGGGCACCTGGCAGCCCACCGATCCGGAGATCTATCGCGAAATTGGAAAGCTGACGTCGCAACTCGGTTATGCCGGCCGGGACTTCAAAAAACCGCTGCAGGCGATCGCCGCGAAACCCAACAATCCATAAACCATTTAGAAAAACACCCCCAACTCCCCATAACCCAGCCCGCCTCATTGCGCAACCTAATGGTTGCATTTCATTCCCGGCCTTGCTAATATGCAACCAGGAGGTTGCACATGAGCACCGATCGTATCGAGAAAAAGATTCTGCTCCACGCCCCGCGCCAACGCGTCTGGCGCGCCCTGTCGGACGCCACCGAGTTCGGGACCTGGTTCGGCATGAAGTTCGATGGACCGTTCGTTGTTGGAGCGAAGATGCGCTGTTCGATCGCTCCCACCACAGTGAACGCCGAGGTGGCCAAGGCCCAGAAACCGCACGAGGGCATACCGTTCGAGATCACCATCGAACAGATCGAGCCCGAGCGGGTATTCTCGTTCCGGTGGCATCCCCACGCCATCGAGCGCGGCGTGGATTACTCCGGCGAGCCGACTACCTTGATCGTTTTTGCCCTGGAAGAGGTGGCGGACGGGGTGATGCTGACGGTCACCGAGTCCGGCTTCGACCAAATCCCCCTGGCCCGCCGGGCCAAGGCGTTCACCGCCAACGATCAAGGTTGGAGCATCATGGTGGATGTGCTCGAGGAGTACCTTGCCGGTGCGCAGTAGTTCAAGAACCGCGACGGAGCCGCGCGTGTCCGCGCCCATCTTTGCAGCGTTGGGCGACGAGACACGCTTGCGGCTGGTCGCTCGCCTCTGTCATGACGGACCGATGTCGATCGCGCGTCTCACTGCTGGCACTCACGTCACCCGGCAAGCGATCACCAAACACTTGCGGGTGATGCAGCAAGCGGGGCTGGTGCGCAGCACCAGGCACGGGCGGGAGAGCGTCTGGCAACTGGAGGCGCGGCGCTTGGAAGAGACGCTGCGTTACATCGAGCTGATTTCAAAGCAGTGGGATACGGCGCTCGACCGGCTGCGCAGGCACATCGAGGAGTGAACCGATACCGAGCGCACGCCATCGCTAACGTTTTCGAAGACTTCTTCCTCACTTTGAAAAACCGCCGCCGCTCGCTTCGCCCAGGAGGACTATCAAAACGGCCACGGCCTACGCAATACCGAATTTTCTGCGCCACTCCCGGGGAATTGGAAGCGGAACGCCGCGCTTTCGACGAGCTGGCGGAAATATATGAAACCGAGCCGATGGCCAAAAACATTCTGCTGGTGGTGCTATCGATCGTCCCCTATATCGTGAACAAGTTGCCGTTTCAGCTGGTAGTGGACGCCAATGTGGCCATCCGCAAGTTTTTCGCGCTGGTGCTGGATGACCCTTGGGGGCCACCCACCGGGAATTTCGAGCCGGATTACACTCTCCCTTGCCGCTTGAAGGCCGATCCCGCCGAGGCGATGGAGGGAATTGCAATTTTTTGTAAGGCCGCGGATCCAGCGCAGATCGAGCCTACGGTGCAGCGACTAAAGTCGTCGCGCCCATCGCAGCGGGATGGCCCGTCCTATGAGTTCGCCACTCTGGATGAATTCAAACGGCAGTTACGCGCGCAACTTTCCGATTGGCTGCGCGGAGTGTGACCCACGTTCGCCGCATGCGCCGATCTTAGGATCGGTGCAATCGATTGAGCGGGATAGTTTCAAGTAGTACGATGGCCTGGTGAATGAGTCGATCTACGTAAATAGTCTCGCAGGCCTTCTGCTGATTTCTGCCGGGGCTCATTTTTTACTGCCATCTCAGGTAGCCAAGTGGTTGCGCAATCCGGTGCTGATTCGTTTTGTCGGAGCGTTTCTTCTTTTGCTCGCGCTCCCGTGCCTCTGGTGGCGCGGTTGGTATTTCTGGACGCTCTTCGCAGCACTGGTTATTTCAGGCGTTTGGAGATTATTCTTTCCGCATCACTCGATTCACGCGCAAGAAACGACCTATCCCCGCTGGGTCCACGGTTGCCTTCTTTTTGGATGTGCGGTTGCCGTTTGGGCGCTGCGGCCTTGAGGCCCGCTGCCCGACGCGGAACTCGCGTCAGATTTAATTGGCAGGCGTATACGGTGAAGAGAGAACTCCGGCGCTGAGCAACGCGCCCAGACGAAGGTACTCGTCCGATGTGGGCCGAGGATTTTCGCGGTCGATATTCAAGCTGTAGGTCGTTTTGCCCTTGTGGAGGTAGGCGATTGCCGGGTGGTCACGATCCATGACCACGGTGATGAAATATCCTGGTTCGCGCACTTGAACCGAACCCATGCTCTCCGCAGTGAGGTCCGCGTAATCCCGCGAATAGTAGGAACCAATTGGGAACGCAACGATTTCAATTTGCCCAGCGGCAGTGGTGTACCGGCATCCGATGCCTTCCGAATGGTGGGTCACAGACCTACCGAGCGCGTCTTGAACCGCGGTGTCGGGCATCGCGCTGCATAAGTCACCGCTGAGGTGTGGCGGGTCGGCGCGGCCCAGCACGTTCGAAATCGCCGAGTCCGCTTGAACCGGTTTCCAGTCCGCGCTGTTCGCAGCATCGATCCGCTGTACCACCTCGACCGGTTCGCGCAAAAAGATCACCGTCCGATCGAATTGGAACGCAAGAATTCCCGGCCCTCCGTAGTCCTTCCATTTCTGACCAATCAGAGCACAGCCCAAGCAAACCACCCCGCACGGAGCGGGAGCCAACGTTCGAGCGTACCTGGCCGAACGATTCTGGACGCCTACGTAGTGAACGACTGGACCCCCCAATCCCGCACGCAGTAGCGCCAGCATTGGATAGTCGTAGTGCAGAACGAAAGCATCCAGTCCGACATCGTTGCAGCCCGAAGCGGCAACCAGGCGTGCCGCGTCCGAAAACGAATCGGCCGCGTAGAGATGCCGATCCTGGAAATACAGGCGGTCGCGCGAGGTGGTAAATATGTTGGGGGAGTGATCGGGACGCAAGCCATGGAAGTACTGAATCCCGAACAAAGGCCGCATCTCGTTTGATACGGTGTAGGGCATTGCCGTGAGTATGGCTAGCGCTGCGGCAATCAGGAGCGTCCATCGCGGGAGACGCGGCGCCAGCGCCGCGCTGATCACCGCACATCCCAGCATGAATACCGGCAAATGAAACCGCGCGTTATATGGCTGCCACCGCACCGCAGCGCAAAAGAGCACGAACGCTCCGATCACCCCGATGGCCAGTAACGCAATATCGCGCTGAGGTGGTCTTCGCAGGAAAACCAATATCGCCGCGGAAATCAGGAAGAGAACTGCGTGGAACATATTCCCAGCAAACACTTCCGACTGGGAAAGCGTCGGAACCTCGAATTCGTGGATTTTGCCGGCGTTGCCTTGCTCGATCATGGCTTGATCGTCCGGGTCAACGCCTATCGCTCGCATCAGCACCCGGAAACGGTTGGCCGTCCATGAATTGATGCGGTCACTTGGCGTCCCGACGTGCAGGGCGGCACTTCGAAGCACCGCGCCGGCGATGTCTCGCACCCCGAACTTGCCGTTGGCAAAATGCCGTGCGCCTTGCTTGTCGGCCTCACCGTCCGGGGAAGAGAATCCGATCGGCGATCCGCTCAGACGAATATTGCGGTAAAACTGCGCTCCGTTTAGCGCGAGGATAATCACCACGACTGCGGGAAGCCGCAGCAGGAACGTCTTCCGATTTGCCCACGGCCAAATGAAAAACACTGCCAAGCACACCGCGGGAAGCAGAGTGAACGCGGTGCCCTTGCTCATAATGGATAGCCCGATACCTGCACCGGTGAGCGGGACGTCCGGCCATGTACAGCTCGATTTGCACCGCAGAAGGAAGAAGCAACTCGCTACGATCCAGAACCCCACCGCCACATCCGGTTTCGCGCTGGTCGCTGCTAGAATTCCCTGGGGAATGGTGCCGCAAAGAACTGCCGCCAGCACTTGGGCGCGAGGGCCGCAACCGAGTTCCCGAGCAATCAGCGAAACTCCAATGATGCTTCCCAAAGAAGCGAACCACTCCACCAGGTTTACTAGCCGATCGCTGCCTTGCAGCAGGGTCAAATGGGTCATCGCATAGTCAGTCCACGGACTCATGGTGAGCTGCGCGTAATCCAGTGTGGGATAGAAGTGCACGCTATGATTTTCGATCCACATGATCACTCGGGGCATGGTGTACTGCATGGCGTCCCAGGTGTTCGGCGGAGCAATGAACGCAACGAGGGCGAGTAGCAACAAGATGACGCTGAGGCCGGCTAACAACAGCCAATCCGCAAGCGCCAGCGATTCGCTAGCTTCGCCAGTTGGTTCGGGCCCGGGGGCGCGGGACTCGGATGCGCGAAAAAATTGCCGGTCGTTGGCTCCAGAAAATGCGAACCGCCACGCCAGAATCGATGCTGCTAACCACACTAGGGCAACGGCACCGCGCGTAAGCACGGACCCGGCGCTTAACAGTTCGGTCGTGACCGCGACCCAGACACCCCACAACGTAGCGGAAACAATGAAACTGGTTCGCCAGTCCTGTCCGCGCCGCCATAGTGCCGCCCAGCATCCCGCAAAGGCCAGCAAGGGAAGGACTGCCGGGCTGCTGTTAAGAAGGTCCATAAGATACGGGCTTACCGCCACGCTCCTAACCCCCCTGTATTGTCCGGGGAAATTGAACAGCGCCAACGGTTTGGCGTCCTGAAACCGGTGGGTCAGATCATAGGAGATAATGCCTCCTGAAAGGGGCTCGAGTGACTCTTATGTATTGTAAACGTTTCCGATTACGCAATGGTCGTGCTGTGAAAGGGGACTCCGGCTAACCGAGTCTGATTCAGCGCGAAAGCGACAAAATGACATTTTATCTCCGGCCAAAATCCCAGGATTTTTTTGTGCATTCTTGTCGGGTCGGCTCGGCAACCGGACTTCCGTAGCCTGACCCCTTCGCGGGGTTATGACGCTAAGCCGTCGAATTCTGAATCGTGGCATCTGTGGGGATTAGAAATCGATGCCTCTGATTCTAAATGGCATAAAATCGCTGAAAAGCGGCGAAAAAGCATTTCACCCCACCTTGAATTTCAAGCCCTATTTGGTAGCTATCGCCGCACGGATTGACTTCGCGAGCGAGTGGTTTTACGCTCCTCGCGCTCGTCTCGATCCCGCGACCAGTACATATCGCGCGGAATTTTTTCCAATGGGAATTACATGAACCTGCTTGGTTCCAGCCGCCCGTGCCTTTTATTTCTCGTGGCGCTCACTCTCATCGCCGCTGCGGCGTTCTCCGAAGAATGGAGGCCGCGCCACGCGCTGGTCCCGCCCACCGGCGTGATCAATTTGCCGAGTGTCCCCGGTCCGCAGGACGTGCTCATTCCCGGTCCGGACGATCCCTCGGCCAGCGCGGCGTGGCTCGATACTTGGAAGGCTTGGAGGCAGGAGCGCCGCACCCGCGAACGCTACGACGGCTCAGAATACGCGCGGCCGGAACTCGCGTGGACCCAGAAGGTTTTCTCCCAGGTTCAGATGCTGATTTGGGAGCGCGACTTCTACGATCCGGAAAAAGGCGAATACACTGTCGACCGCTTTCTCGCCGAAGTGCAAGGCCGCATCGGCCCGATCGATGCGGTGCTGATCTGGCCGCTCTATCCCAACCTGGGCGTCGACGATCGCAATCAATTCGACATGCTTCGCGACATGCCCGGCGGCGTCCCCGAAATCCGCCACATGGTGGAAGCCTTTCATCGCCGCGGTGTGAAAGTATTTTTCCCCACGCTTGCTTGGGATTCCGGCACCCGCGACGAAGGCAAGCCCGTGCCGCAAGCGCTGGCCACCTTGATGCAGCAGATCGGCGCGGACGGGGTGAACTTCGATACCCTCGAAGATGTGCCGCAAACGTTCCAGTTCGCCGCGAACGACGCGCAGCACCCGCTCGCGCTCGAGCCACAATTCTCGATCCGCGGCGAATCCCTGGAATGGAGCACCATCGGCTGGAACGATTGGGTTACTTGGGAAGATACTCCGTATCCCTTCATCCCCATGATCGACCAAGCCAAATGGATCGAGCCGCGCCACGCTGTTGAAGTTACCGACCGCTTCACCCGGGACAAAATCAACAGCCTGCAACATGCATTTTTCAATGGCGACGGATACGTCACCACCGAAAATCTGTGGGGCTTTTGGTATGGCGACACCCCGCACGATGCCGAAGCAATCCAGCGTTTTACCCGCATCGAGCGCGCCTTCGCGGCGAATCTGATCGGTCCGGATTGGCAGCCGTACGCTCCGGTCCTCCAGGCCGGCGTCTACGCCAGCCGGTTTCCGCTGCCGGAACAAACCCTGTGGACCATGGTCAACCGGAATGAATACGACGTCAGCGGTGAGCAAATCCGCATTCCGCATCGCGACGGCACGCGCTATTACGATCTGTGGCACGGGGTGGAACTCACTCCCGAACTCATCGCCGACGATGACGTGCTGCGTTTTTCGATCGACGGGCTCGGCTTCGGCGCCGTTCTGGCTACCCAACAGGCCAACACGCCCAGCGGCGAGCTGCAATCACTTTTGGCATTTATGGCTGAGCGCTCGAAGCGACCGCTGAGTCAGGTTTCGCGCGATTGGGAATTTCTCACTCAGGCCATGGTGGAAAATCCGCCCACCAAATCGGCCGCCACCGCGCCGCCGGCAATGGTACGCATCCCGGAAGCGGATTTTGATTTTTCCGTCCAGGGGATTGAGATCGAAGGCGGCAACGATCCAGGAGTGGATGTGCAGTACCCGTGGGAAGACGCGCCGCGGCGCTTTCATCGCCAGCGGATGCATCTGAAAAGTTTCTACATCGATCGCACCCCGGTCACCAACGCGGAATTCAAAAAGTTTGTAGAAGCCGCGAACTACCAGCCGAAAGACGCCCACAACTTTTTGCGCTCGTGGTCCAACGGCAACTTCCCGGCGGGCGCCGGCAGCCAGCCAGTCACTTGGGTTTCGATTGAAGACGCGCGCGCCTACGCCGCCTGGGCCGGAAAGCGTCTGCCGCATGATTGGGAGTGGCAGGAAGCCGCGCAAGGGAACACGCCGCGACTTTATCCGTGGGGAAATGAATGGAACGCGCAAGCGTTGCCGCCGGCCGATCGCGGCCGGAATATGCGCGCGCCGACCAACGTCGACGCATTCCCGCAAGGCGCAAGTCCGCTCGGCGTTCTGGACATGGAAGGTAACGTCTCGCAGTGGACCGACGAATTCCGCGACGCGCACACTCGCGCTGCGATCGTCCGCGGCGCTGCGTTCTACCAGCCCCGCGGTTCGATGTGGTATTTCCCGCAGACCTATCGCCTCGACGAGCATCAGAAATTTCTACTGATGTCCCCCGGCCGCGACCGCGCCGGCACCATCGGATTTCGCTGCGTGGTCGACGCGCCGTAGCACGCACGTCATACTTGGAATTAGTTCCGCGAATCTTTGTCCACACCGTATCATCTAAGTTTCGATGGTAGAGTCAACCGCGGCCGAAAGCGCTCCGATCCGCAAACGCCTCGACATCCGCATCATCCTTGCGTTTCTGGCTATTTACGTTCTTTGGGGCTCTACCTACCTTTCCATTCGCATCCTGGTGGAAACGGTTCCCGCGGTGTTCGCCGCCGGCGCTCGCTTTTGCATCGCGGGCGCCATCCTTTATATAGGGTCGATTTTGGCGGGCGAACCTCATCCCACCCGCCGCGAGTGGCGCGGCATCACCAAGCTTGGCATGTTGATGTTTCTCTTCGCTTACGGCGGACTATTCTGGGCGGAAAAGACTCTGCCATCCGGCTTCACCTCCGTCCTGGTCGCGACCATCCCGGTATGGACTCTGCTGATCGAAACGTTCATCTTCAAGAACCGCAGACTCGGTGGCGCGTCACTCGCCGCGATCTTGCTTGGCTTTGCCGGCGTGGTGATCCTGGTGGGCGATCGCCGCGCCGGACACATTACCCTGGTGCCGTGCCTGGTGATTCTCGGCTGCGAACTCTCGTGGTCCTTTGGCACGGTCCTCAACTCCCGGCTCGCACTTCCGGAATCGAAACGCATTAGCGCCGCCGGGCAAATGCTCACCGGAGGAGTGATGCTGGTGATCGCCTCAGCACTACTCGGCGAACTGCACACGCTCCCGCACTTTTCCGTTCCAGCCCTGCTCGCGCTGGCTTATCTGATTGTCGCCGGCTCGTTGATTGCTTTCACCTGCTACGAATGGCTGCTCCACCGCATGCCTGCCAGCACCGTAACCAGCTATGCCTATGTGAATCCCATCGTCGCGCTGGCAATCGGCCATTGGTTGGGCAACGAGGCACTCACCGCGCACACCGTAGTGGGGTCCGTGATTATTTTGGCCAGCGTCGCGGCGATTCTGCGCCACAAAACAGCGCCGTCGTAGCAGCGCGGAGTGTCGAGTCGTGTGCCGTTCCGCTTGATGTTAGAATCGCGATTCATCGTTGAACTCTAATTCGTCATGGTGAGGACATCCGAATGGAATACAGGCATCTTGGCCGCTGCGGTCTGAAAGTTTCGGTTCTTAGTTTTGGCGCCGCCACATTCGGAGGCGGCAACGAATTCTTCCGCGCCTGGGGCGCGAGCGACGTCGCCGATGCCACGCGCTTGCTGGATACTTGCTTCGACGCCGGAGTGAATCTATTCGACACCGCGAACGTCTACTCCCGCGGCCTGTCGGAAGAAATTCTGGGTAAAGCGCTGGGGAACCGCCGTCAGCAGGCGTTGATTTCGACCAAAGCAACTTTCCCGATGGGCGATGGTCCAAACGATAAGGGATCTTCCCGCTATCACTTGCTGCGCCAATGCGACGAAAGCCTGCGCCGCCTGGGAACCGACTACATCGATATCTATCATCTGCACGGCTTCGATGCGCGCACCCCGATCGAAGAGACCCTGCACACTCTCGACACTCTGGTTTGCTCCGGCAAGGTTCGCTACATTGCCTGCTCGAATTTCTCCGGATGGCATTTGATGAAGTCACTGGATATCTCGGAGAAATATGGCTGGGCGCGCTACGTGGCGCACCAGGTGTATTACTCCTTGGTGGGACGCGATTTCGAGTGGGAGCTGATGCCGCTGGGAATCGATCAGGGCGTGGGCTCGCTGATCTGGAGTCCATTGGGCTGGGGTCGCTTGACCGGAAAAATCCGGCGGAACCAACCTTTTCCCGAAGTGAGCCGCCTGCACAAGACAGCCGAGCAAGCTCCGCCGATTGGCGACGAATATCTTTACAAAGTGGTGGACGCGCTGGACCTAGTCGCCAAGGAAACCGGGAAGTCAGTACCGCAGATCGCTTTGAATTGGCTGTTGCAGCGGCCCACCGTATCGAGCGTGATCATCGGCGCACGCAACGAAGAGCAGTTGCGCCAGAACCTCGCCGCCACCGGCTGGAATTTGACGCCGGCGCAGGTAAAAAAACTCGACGAAGCGAGCATGGTTACGGTCGCCTACCCTTACTGGCATCAACGCCAGTTCGGGGACTTGAATCCCGCTGCCGTATAGGGCGAACTCGACCGGCGTTCGATGAAGCGAGGTCCACGGTCATAAATTCGCTGAATGCGAGGAGCTGACAATGGTTCGCTTAACGCAGGTAGCTTCGCCAGCTGTGGCCGCATGGATTGCTATTGCCATGGCGTCCCACGCACAGACGCCGGCCAAGTACCCGGTGACGGACGGCGACTATGTGGCGCACGACTTCAAGTTCAAGTCCGGCGAACAGCTTCCCGAGTTGCGTTTGCACTACAAGACGCTGGGGAAACTCGCGCGTGATGCGCAGGGGCATGCCACCAACGCGGTGCTGATCCTGCACGGGACTGGTGGATCGGGTCAACAATTCCTGTCGCCGCAATTTGCCGACGAATTGTATGGTCCGGGCCAATTGCTGGATATCAATCGCTACTTTATTATCTTGCCGGACGGAATAGGCCACGGGAAGTCTTTGAAGCCGAGCGATGGAATGCACGCCCATTTTCCTGCCTACGACTACGACGACATGGTCGCGGCCCAACACCTGCTGGTTACCGAAGGGCTCGGAGTGCAGCATTTGCGGTTGATCATGGGCACCTCGATGGGTTGCATGCACTCGTTTGTTTGGGGCGAAACCTATCCCGACCTTATGGACGCATTGATGCCTCTGGCGTGCCTGCCGGTGCAAATCGCCGGGCGCAATCGCCTCTGGCGGAAGATGTCGATGGACGCAATCCGCGAGGACCCCGCCTGGAATGGCGGCGAATATAAGGAAGAGCCGACGCAAGGCTTGCGGACCGCCGAAGACCTGCTGGTGATTGCGGGAAGCGCGCCGCTGGTGATGCAGAAGAATCTGCCGACGCGCGATGCCGCGGACCATTACGCGGAGAAACTCTCCGCCACTATGGATGCGAACGATTGGCTATGTCAATTGAACTCCTCGCGTAACTACGATCCTTCGCCGCAACTGGAAAAGATCGTCGCGCCGATGATGTGGATCAATTCCGCGGACGATTTCATCAATCCTCCCGAACTGGGTATCGCCGAGAAGGAAAGCAAGCGTCTGAAGAACGGAACTTTCGTTCTGCTCCCGATCAGCGATCTGACCCGCGGACACGGAACGCACACTTCGGCGGTGGTGTGGCGTTCCTATCTGAGTGAACTCCTGAACAAAAGCGCGCACTAATACGTGAAGAAATTGACCTTGCTCTGACGCGCGCAAACATGAGCGGCCTGAGACATAGGTAACGCGAGCTCAATGGGTGAGCGAAACACCGGCTTCGAGAATATACGCCGGAGTCTTCCAGTTTAGGGTTTCCCGCGGTCGGGTATTCAATTTCCTAGCCGCGGAATCCAGTTGGGTTTGGCTAACCGCTGAAAGATCCATTCCTTTTGGATAGTACTGCCGTAGGAGCCCGTTCATGTTCTCGTTGCTACCGCGTTGCCACGGGCTTGAGGGATCGCAGAAGTAGACTTGTACTTCAGTGGCTACAGTGAAATGGGCATGATTGGCAAGCTCCATCCCTCTGTCCCAGGTCAGCGAGCGACGTAAAGCGGCTGGAAGCTTGCGGACTGCCTTGCTCAGAGCATCGACAACAACCCCGGTTCGTTTCTCGGGAAGTTTGACGAGGATGACGAATCGCGATTGACGTTCGACCAATGTTGCGATGTAAGCCCCGCGAGAGCCTTCCACCAAATCACCTTCCCAGTGTCCTGGGACCGCGCGATCGTTTGCTTCTGCCGGTCTCTCTCGTACGGAAACCGCACCGACGATCTCACCGCGGCGGTGACCGCGATCCGTGGCATGCCGCGATCGTCGGATGCGCCTCCCCGAGCGGAGATGGCCAGGCAGCTCCTTCTTCAGGGCGCCGCGGGCCTGAACGAAATGGCTCCGGTAAATCGTCTCGTGTGACACCCACATCTCCGGGTTCCCTGGATACTGCTCCCTGAGCCAACCGGCAATTTGCTGTGGAGACCAGTCTTGCTTCAGTTTACCCGTTACGATCCGTTGCAACTCCTGGTTCTTTGCGAGCAGACAGAGCTTGGGACGACGCGCTGACTCCCAAGCTGCGGAGTCCGCTGGACGGCGAATGGGTCGCCGCCCGTACCCGCTACGGTCGGATCTTCCGAACTCTTCGTAGACTGATCCGTTCATTGACGATCCCGGCGTGACATCCGAAGCGACAGGATTCGCAAGTCCTCGCTTGTTCGGTTTTTCGAACCGCACGATTTCGCGCGGCGCGAAACTATTTTTTTGAGCTGCGCGGTGACAGCAGCTAGCCGTTGTCAAGGGGCCGTTCTGGCCACTCCCGACATCAATGAGGCGGCTCCCAAGTCCAATACCCGGAAGCCGCACCACTTCAGTTGTCGTCGTCTCGCTCTCCTTGGGGCAACGGTGCCGGTTGACGGACTTCGATCGTCGTAAGCACTTCACCAGATGTTGGGTTTGCAAAGCGTAGGATGCGCCCAGCTTCCCCGGGTGCAGCTCCGAGGTCGCTAACGTAGATATCGTCGTGGCCATCAAGAGCCATGCCCGTAGGCACGCTCAGTCCGCTCACGATTTCCTCGGCAGTGCCGTTTGCGATCCGAATGATCCGGCCTTGACCGACGATTGGAAAACCCGCCGCACTCGAGAATTCCATAACGTACAGCCTGCCCTGGCTATCCTTCTGTACGTCAATGATGGTTGTAAACCCTCCCCAGTAATCGATCACGAAACCTTTGTCGGTTACCTGATACAGCTTCGACGATCCCACCTCAACGGGGAACAACCCGAGATTGCCAACAAAGAAACGGCCGTCCAGACTGGCGACAGACGTCGGTACGATGTGTCCGAGCGGCGCGGACAAATCGGAGAGTTGTTCGATTCTCGGCTCTTGCCCCCTACGCAGATTGATTCGTAACAATCTCCCGTGGTTGGGCTCGATCACGATCAGATCGCCATGAAAGGCTTTCAGACTGTATGGCACTCCGTCCGGTTCGAAGTCGGTGACATTCGGATGCGCTACTGGATGCTCCCGGAAAAACCGGCTCAAGTTCGCGACCATTTCGAAGGTGTGGCGCTGTATGTTGATACGAAGAACAGCATTGGGGAAATTCGGGTTCCCGTGACTGCACCCACCTCCAGCTGTAAGGGCGAAAAGCTGGCCGTCGACGAAAGCGATATCCGCGGCTCCATTCGTATCTCCCGTGGGCAAACTACTGACCGCCGAAGGAAGTCCCTCGAACACTGTCGTACGCTGCCCGTCCGACTCAATCCGCGAGATCCTTGCCGTCGGCCCCCCATGATACGGGCCGACTGGCGCCGGCACATTCTCACATCCTTGGGGCACCGCCTGCGTGCCGCCGACCCCGGCTTCTGCGAAATAAAGCAAACCGTCTGGTCCGAAGGTCAGTCCACGCGGCCCTTCGAGTCCGGCGGCAACCACGGTGCCACCGGGAGCAACCGGAGGAGCCTGGGCGAACACAAACGGAGCAGATATTAGGCAGCATATTGCCAAGCACCAGGCCTTAGTCCCTATCCTCACACCCCTGCTGTTACATTTGAGATTCATTTCTTTCTCCTTTTGTAAATGTCGAAAGCGTCCATTGGTTACGAAAAGGAAGACGCATGATCGGGCTCCTTTTAGGACGGTTGCCAAACGGAAGCAATGCACAGAGGGTAAATTCCTGCTCCATTTCTCCTCATCGAATAACTGATTCAAGGAAAGAGGGTTAGGTGATCTTATCGGTTAGCCTTTATCGTCGACGCACGCGCAAACGTTGGGAGGCTCTGGGAGAGCCATTCTAGAATGTTGCCCAAAAACAGTTCTTTCCGAGGTGGCACAGGTGCACTTTTGGGCAGGCGAATTCTCAGCGATTCCAGGGCTCTAGGAAACAGGGATCTGGGCAGAGAGGGTTTTTGGGCAGGTTGCCCGGCAAACCGTATGTGCGCAAACCGCACGCCAGCCCAGGCGGCCAGGCGCAGCGGCATGAAACACGGTTACCTCAGCGTAAGAAGGCGATCGCCCTTCCTTCGTCGGAATAAACATCGAATACGGTGTGGAGCTTGGTGATCTGCAGCCAGTCGTGGGCGCGGCGCGTTAGATTCAGCAGTTTGAATTCTCCACGACTTGTTGACTTTGCTGGTCACGCTTGCCCCGAACGTTCGGATACCGGGCTTGCCCTCTACACCGTTCAGGGCACCGTGAAGAAACACCACGGCAGCATCCAGGTGATGTCAAAGCTCCGCGAAACGCGCTTTCAAGTGTGGCGCCCACTCGCAGAGGTCCCGGCTGAGGCGTCATAGTCCCCATCGGTTTTCATGGTTTCGCTCGGACGTGCGTTTCCTACGGCGTAGCTTTGCGAAGCACCGTGCTGGATTTTTCATCGGCGGCGATCTGATGGAAGAAGTCGCGCACCTCGGGCAGTTTCTCGGTCGGGATTACGATGCCTTTAATTTCGTAGGTGCGCGTGTAATGCAGGACGTTGTCCTTCACCTGCGCCTCGCTCTTGTACGTGGCGTAGTCGCATTCGGCATTTACCGGTGCGGGAAGTTCGTCCACCACGTAACCGGCGGGCAGGGTAATGTCAAATGTGTCGATTTGCAAAGTAGTTTCCGAAAATTCGATGGGATATTTTCGCGGTTTTCCGGTGAGGATGCTGGAACCCTTCTCACCCAACACGCGCGGGCGAAGAATGAGCAGATCGCCGGAGGTCTTAGCGTACTCCGCCGCCACGAATTTATAATTCAGCGCCAGGGTCTCGTCGTAATTTTCGAGATTGCCCAGCGAGGCACCGGTGAGCGTAAAATTATTAAGGGATGCCCCCAGAAATCGTTCGAAGACCTTGGCACGATCGGCCTGCGGTGAGCCCACAAACTGCTCGCGGCTTTGCGCGGCCAAACCACCCCACCTCAGCTCCTGCACATCGCCGCCCAGATTGCCGGCCGGTGACAGCGTCAGAGTAGCGGTGCGCATCAATCGGTTGGTAGACGGTGCCGCCAGGGGAAGCAAGACTATCTTCCCTTGGTCGGCCGTCATCACCAGCCCGTAATTCTGCTGCAGATAGTAGGGCAAGTATCCCAGTGGGACGAACTCGTTGGTGGGATCGAAGAACAACAGCCGGCCCAGCTGCGGGTCGTCAACGATCGCATAAAGTCCTCCGTCCTGAATACTATCCGGAAGGCGAATGGCCAGGATCATGTGGTTGCCGGCCAGCGATGGGAACTCCGGGTTCACGATCCCCCGATCAGTGTCGATCATCACGTAATAGGAATCGATCCCGATTAACTTCAGCATAGTGCTTAGCAGTGTGGCTTTGTCCTTGCAGTCTCCATACTGATGCTTGAAAACGTCTGTGGCAGGATGCGGTTGCTGGCCTCCGATTCCGATTTCGATGGCTACGTACCGGATCTGTCGTTGCATGTAAGTAGTGAGTGCTTGGATTTTCTGCAGCGGGTCGGTCATCCCCGCGGTTAGTTCCGTCACCTTTTGCTGCAGTGCTGGCGAGGGAACACGGCTGGAAGTGGTGAGGCCGGCATACCACAGGCCGATGTCGTTCCAGGTGCCGGTAGTCTTGGCGCGCAGCTTGGCATCCCGCGGAAAATACTTGATGTCCATGCGGCTTTCGATCACTCGAAAATCCGGCATGGCTGGCTCGCTTTCAATCCCGGAAATGTTTTCGATCTCCCAAACGTACACATCGTTCGCGGACGATTGCGGTTCTTGCTTTGAAAACTTGTACCAATAGTTGCTGAACTCCCACCCCGCGGGCAGCTGCAAGGAAAACCGCGCACGGCGAGTGGGCACGGGACTTTGGAACTCCCAGGTATCCTCAAACATGAATGGCCGGTGCTTTTGGACGTATTCGTAACCGACTATGTTGCCGGCTTCGGCTTCCGGGTAGTTGAGCACTTTATGGCGCTGGTCGCTGTAGAAAGTGTCACTGAACAGGCTGGTTTCGACCGCATCCTTTTCCTTTACTTCCATTTCCTGACCACCGGATGTCAGGGTCCATGCCCTGAAGTAAGAGAGCTTCGTCTCATTGTCAAATTCCACGGCCACCCAGCTGTAATCCTTGCGAGCTTCGGGCCGCAGCAGCTTGTATGCGCCTCGATACCTGGTTTCGATGTCCCCGTTATCCCTAACCGTAGTCTGCTGTTCGTTCAACAGCATCACCGCAAGGGTATCTTTGGGATACTCGAGTAAGGTTTCGTGGGCGGCCACGCGCAACCATTCCGGGACGGTGTCCGCTGCGAATACTTCGGCAGGAGCCCAGACTAGAATCGCCGCAAGCGTAACTGTCGCGAATGCCGCTGCCGCCGTGAATCTAGTTGTTCTTGGCGGATTCCGTGTTTTGCAGAACGATTTGCGCGTCGTCATCGGTTTTCACAAAGTTGAAAAACGTACGCAAAGCCTTATAGCTCGTGGCCGGAAAAAGCAGGCCGTCGATTTCCAGAAGCCGCTTTACCTCCACCACGCTATTCTGTTGCGCTGCGGATATTTCATACGCCACCGCGCCCGGCTTAAGCTTCCGCTCCGGCGGAACCGCTTCGATCTTGTAGCCGGACGGAACGTGAAGCCTTACATCGTCAATATCCTGGTACGGACAATTGAAGTAGATCGGGTAAAGCCGCTTTTCCGGATAAAACGCTGCGGGTTCCGGCGCCTGAAACACCGCCGCCGGTATCAGCATGCGGTGGCCGGCGGGCGTTCCGAGTGTCGGGATCTTTGCCGTGCCCTCGACGTGCACCGGCAACTCGTTGTTATTCCAATTGTTGATCGTGGTCACGTCGAACGTGGATCCTGCTGGCAGCCACGCCTTGATTTCCTCCCCCAGCGTTTTCTGGCGTCCGGCTTCATCCTCGTCGTGGATTTGCCGGCGGCGGTCAGCGCCCATCTGCCCGGTGAAGTCCACTTGGATCCTTGCCGTAGCCTCTCCGTCAGAATCGATCTCCACGTCGGCGTTGCGGACGATCGTTGCTTCAGTCGCATGCACCGGAGGAATTGTTTCCACCTCGCCACCATCCTTCTTGCAGCGGACGCCTTGAGTGGAAGTCTCAAACCAGGGGAGCATGGCGAAGGGGTAAGCAGCGGCGGAGGGGTCGAGGTAATAATCCTGTGTTCCGCCATGCACCCACACGATGTCTGCCGCAAGTTCTGACGCGTCCATCAAATCGGGGTTAAAGAGATTCACGTGGCGGGGTGCGACGAACACCTCGAAAGCCGGAAAGCCGGCGGCGCGCGCCAGGCCGGTAAACGTGAAGTTCAATTGGCGCGCCGTGCCATAACCGTGTTTGAGCACCTCTTCCACGTTGGCATTGGGCTTAAGCTGTTCCTGCTTCTGCTCCTTCACCGTTTTCGAGTCTTCTATCGACAGGTTGCGGATCTTTTGTACCCGTGCGTAAATCTTCCGCAGTTTCGTCTCCGGCGAATCATTCGCATCGATGGTCTGCGCCAGTTCGCTTTCCAGCGCGCTATTCTTATTCACAAAGCGATCCACTTCATCGGACCATGTCTTTGCGGTTCGCTTCCAGAAATGCTCTGCGGTTTCCTTATCGGGATCGTTCCGGTTTTTGTAGAAGAAATCGACGCGCCCCTGAAGCAACCGCTTCGGCGGCATGTATTCTTCCTCTTCCAGCCCAGCGATGTTGCGGATATCCATGGTAAACGTGCCGTTCGGCTGCACCGTTGGCAGCACGGTTCCAGCTGGAAGGTTAATTTGGCGGTAGGCCATCCGCAGCGCATATTCGCGGGTATCTGGCTTGATGGTGAAGCGCTCGTCACGGGTGAACAGACGATTCGTGACCACCCAGCTCTCGTCGATGTAATAGTCTTGGTCGTCCTGTTCCCGATACTTGTATTCGATAATCGATCCCGGATGAACGTCCGGTAGCGTGAAACTCTTCGCCAGCTGCCGGTAACCGCCGGCTTTCACGATGGTCTTATCAAAAACCTTCCCCTGAAAATTCACCACGCTGCCGTCCGGATGGATGGTGCGGCCGCGGATACCCTCGATGTTGGCGTTCTTCGCCACAAAGGGGATTTCCACGTTCCCTTCCTTGGTGCCTTCCTGCGTGAAAATTTTGACTCGCACGTATTCGTCAACCGACGAACCTTTGGAATCGATATCGCTTTGCAGATAGAGGATCATGGCGTTCGCGCCAGGGCTGGCGGGATTGTCCTGGAGCGCGAGGTCAGCGGGTGGAATGGGAAGCCATTCGTCGCTCGCCGAGATTGGCCGCGGAGGAGCGGCGCAAAGAAGAGCCACAATGATCCCGACGCTACAACCGAATCGCTGGGTTCGATTCATGGCCGATGCTCTCTCCCCGGCACCCGACGACATGTGGTCGCACTGTGATGCCGTGCGTATCCAGGCCGTGAACACGCAGACAGGTACCCAGTTCTAAAAGGCGAAACGGGGTACATTACTCCGAGTTAGCATCTATGTCAACGGTTCGAGAAGCTATCTCACATCAGTAAACCTAGCGTGCCAGATCGCACCACTTCCAGCCGTTAACTCGCCCACCGCCCACCGATGGGGAAGTCTATTGGTTAGTGTCGGTTCCGAAAATTCTGACCCTTTTCATTTCGGAAATTCTGAGCCACCCGGCGATAGCCGGAAGAGCTAGAACTCTCCCAGTGCCCCCGGTCGGTAGACCGGTGAGGCGGAGGACGGAGGATGCTAGGAATGTAAAAGCGTCAGGAAATCGAGATTCTGTTGAAGGCGGGTCACGGTAAGGCCGAGGTGGCACGTTTGGCGGGAGTGTCCCTGTGCTCGGTTAAGCGCATTGCGGAAGAAGTTCCGGTAGTGCATGTCGATGATGCCGCGGAGAGAGAGCAGCGGCGGATCGGCAGACCCAGCAAAGTAGAGGACTTTCGGAAATCCGTCGTAAAGATCCTGGAAGAAAAATTTGACCTACCCTCTCTGGAGATCCTTCGCCGTGTTCCGGAAGCAGGCTACCAGGGAGGCAAGACCGCCGCCGCGCAGGATTCACGAAGCTTAAACTCGCCCCCAAGTTCGAAGAGTTCGTTAAACAGTTCCTAGAGTGGTCGGAGAAGCAGCACAGACCCAAAACGCATGGCCTCCACGAGTGGAACTGCCAAACGCTGACGCGGTTTTTCGCCGGCAAGTATCTTGATGAAATTACGAGTGAAATGGTTGAGGACTTCAAATCAGCGCGCAAACACGAACGGAGACAGAACGCGAAGGATCGTGGGACGGTCAAAAATGCCACCGTGAACCGAGCGGTTACGACCCTCAAGCTGTTATTCCACCAAGCAGAACGCAGCGGCTACGCGGTCAAGAACCCCGTGGTGGGTGTCGCCATGCTCCGGGAACCGCTCGACTCGATGCGTGTAATCACCTTCGAAGACGAGGCGGCCTACTTGGCTGAAGCGAGCCAGCCCCTCAGCGACATCGCGAAGGTCATGCTCGACACTGGCATGCGGCCCGAGGAAGCGTTTCGAATGCGGATCGAGAACATCGATTTCAAACAGAAAACAATATTCAATCCATTCGGAAAAACTAAAGCGGCACGGAGAGCCATCCCCATGACGCATGATATTTCCTCTCTGCTCAGCGCTAGGGTCAAGGCCGCGATAAAGATGGACACGCCTTTCTTGTTCCCCCCCCACAATTCTCAGAAGCCGATCGCCAGCGTGAAAAAGGCGCACCGTGCTGCAGCCGAGCGTGCCGAGATCAAACAGCATTTTCAACTTTACGATCTGCGGCACACGTTTGCGACGCGGGCGGTAGCGTCGGGCGCCGATCTTCCGACGCTCAGTGCGCTACTTGGGCACGCGAGCATCCAAATGACAATGCGGTACGTTTACCTGGCCGCGGAACAAAAGCGGCTGGCGATTGAGAAATTCGAGCGGTTCCGCGCAAAGGGCATCATCAGCGCTGCCCCGGCACAGCAAAGTCGGGGAGTACCTACAAAAGTCACTACAATGGAACGGGTGAACTGATGCTGACCATCCGTAAGTTAATTGTGGCGCGCCCGGAGAGATTCGAACTCCCGACCCTCTGCTTCGAAGGCAGATGCTCTATCCAGCTGAGCTACGGGCGCACTTTTGTTTTCAGTAGCTTACGCTGCTAGTCCCCTCTTTTCCAGGGGGCTTTTGGGGGCAATTCCCGCCAACACGTCCGGCACGGCTGCAAGATGCTTCTCGAAGCAGTCCGGCTGGAGATGTGAGTAGCGGCGGATCATCGCCTCCGATCCGTGGCCGATCCATGCCTTAATCGTTTCGAGCGGAACACCGCTCTCCATCAGCAATTTCGGAGCTTGAAAGAAATCTGATCGTTGAACGGGTGAAGGCCGGAATGCGCAGGGCGCGGCTTGAAGGTCGCCGGATTGGCCGGACTCCACTGGACATTGATCGCCAGCAGGTTGTGCGTAATCGCCGGTCTGGAATGTCGCTGACCTGCGTTGCGGAGAAGCACCGAATCTCGCGGGCAAGCGTCTGCCGGTTGATGAAGGAAGCGGTATCCGGGCAGCAGGCTAACGTGACTTCGTTACGGCAGGAGCACCGTCCTGCCGAGCAGCTAATACCCCTCGTGCGCGCTGCGTGACCGATTTACGTCACTTCAATCTGCTGCACTCGCTTTAGGTGCGATCTAGATGGGAGTGCCGGGACCAAATGCAAAGTGGCGTCAGCGCGGACAGGTCGGGGTCCGCTGAGGCTAGGAAGCCGTGCCGAGGAGCCACAATGGCACGCAACAGACCGCCAGTGAATCGCCGCTTCATATTTCGGTGCGCTCGATAGCAACCTGCGCGGCGTAAACGAAAAGCAGTGCGACTGCCATCCAGATGATGTAGCTCGCCGCCAGCGGCAGGCTTCCAATCTTTTGCACCGGAATCGGCATTTGAATTTTCCACCGCACTCGCAGCAAAACTCCAAGAGCGCTGATGCCGGTCAGGATTCCCATGCTTCCTCCCAAACCCTTCAGACCATTGCGCAGTATGGCTGTCAGCGAATAGGTGAGCGCGTAGACAAAAAGTCCGTCCAGAAACATCTCCGCCAATGCTTGCCTCTCCGCTGAACCAAAGAGTGCCGACCCGAGCCGGTTGCCATAGCACGCCATCGTCGCCCAGCCCACCAACACATTCACTACTGCAATTATCAACAGTTCGATTCCACCAACCGAGCAGCCCACCCACAGAAAATATTTTCGGCTGCGCGGCTTGGTGAACAAGAAGTGTGTGGCTTGCTCGGCGAATTCGTGGGTCGCGCCGAGGGCTCCCAGGCCCAGAGCAATCACGAACGTGAGTAAACCGAACGTCGAGGCAACGGCAATAATCCCGACTTCTCGCATCACCGTGGTGCCCCGGCAGCCTAGGCCAATCGCGGGCATGGCAGCCGCCGCGATGACTAAGAAAGCGAGGAAGAAAACACGGGTATCGCGCCAGCATTTCCAGAGATACATGGCGGCTCCTTCCGAACCAAATGTAAGAAGATTTCTCGCAGACCCAGAGGGGAGATGCTCGTGATCGTCGCGCCATTTCGCGACAGCCCAGCGGCAAAACCCTCGGCATCCTTCGTAACCACGTATCGGTAAAAGCCGTCCTGTACATCAACGGACAGGACTTGCGCCGAGGTTTTTGCCGGAAGCCAGTTGCCCGCAGCGATGATCAAACGGAATTCGCTCTTGATGTCGTCGAGCCGGGCCTCGATCAGCAACTTGCCGCGATCGATCACGCCGACATATTCCGCTATCCGCTCGACCTCCTCCAGTTGGTGCGAGGAAAAAAAGATGGTGCATCCCCGGTCCAGCGCGTCCTCGGCCAGCACGTGCATCAGTTGATCCAGGGAAACCGGATCGAGCGCTGTCGTTGGCTCGTCTAAAATCAGCAGGTCTGCACCCTGGCAAAGGGCTAGCAGCAGCCACACCTTCGTTTGATTGCCATTCGAGAGTTTGTCGAAGCGCTGCTTCATCGGGATTTCAAACAGCCGCGCATATTTCTCCACCGCGCTGTCGGACCATGTCGAGTAAAAGCCTCGGCTGAAGCGCACCAAATCGGTGGCCGTCAGCATCGGATAAAGCGTCTTTCTCTCGCTAACGAAAGCGCTGCGTTGCAGAATGGCCAGCAGGTCGCTGCCCACGTCCATACCCAGCACTTCAACCGAGCCGCTGCTGGGGCGCGCCAGGCCGAGCAGCATTTTGATCGTGGTGGTCTTCCCTGCTCCGTTGCGCCCGAGAAACCCATAAATGCCACCGCGTGGCACACTCAAATTGATCCCATCAACTGCGCGAATCGCATCGTAGGTCTTCGCCAGATTCTTTGTGCCTATGGCAAGTTCATTCATTTTCGGGCTCCTACGCGATCTCCTACCTTGGCCAATTCTTCTCGCACGATTTTCACAATTTCCTCATCGGTCAGGCGGAGCTGCGCGCCTTCCACGGCAATCTGGCGGGCGTACGGTTGCAGCCGCCGTACCTTCTCCGATTTCAGAAATCGAGGAACGGCGTCCGCGACGTACGTGCCGCCGCCGGGAACCGTAGTAATCACTCCATCGCGCTCCAGATTCTGATAGGCCCGCGCTGCGGTGTTCGGGTTGATCCCCAGTTCGGCGGCCAGCTTGCGCACTGAAGGTAACGCCTGGTCCGGCTTTAGCGCGCTCGCGGCAATCGCGTTTTTCACCTGCGTTTCGATTTGCGCGTGAATGGGCACGCCGGAAGAGGGATTAACGTGAAAGAGCATACCGTATCACTACACTAGTACAGTTGAAGTGTTATTCAACCCGCTCAGACCGAGTCGTATTTTCAGTTAGGCCGTATTTGCCTGGATCAGGACGATCTGCAGTGCGCTGCCGATCATTTTGATCGCGTGCTGGAGCGCGATCCCCATCACGCCGGGGCCTTGGGCGGAAAGGGAAGAATTGAGTTTCAGAAAAAAAGCTACGCCGAAGCTGCGGAACTATTGCAGCAGTCGATCTCCGCGGATGCTTCGGTGCGCGAGCCTCACTACTATTTAGGATTGACGTACGCACGCACGGGTCGCGCTGTGGAATCGCAGGCTGAGCTGCAGAAGGCAACCGAAATCGAACGCGCCGAAGTGGAGGGCAATCGGGGAGTGCTAAAGCTTCTGGATTCCCGGGAATCATCGGCCGATGCAACTCAGAAACCGTGAGAACGGCCGGTCAAGTTGTCGGGGTCGCGACATTCTTGAGAATTGAACTGACTACAGGTCTGGGCCCGACGGAGTGACCATCTTTTGTGGCTCGAAACTTGTTTTCAGGGTCGATTCCCCCAACTTACAGACGAATTCGATGCTCTTTTCGCCGGGCTGAATCAACGGATCTCCGAGGGTGTAGTGATGGTCACCGGTCTGGGTGCGACCGAGACGGCCCCCCTGGCGATTGCGGCTACATGGGAGGCCGACAGCGCAGGCCACATCGGAATCCCCATGCCCGGCGTCGAACTCAAACTCGTTCCGCGCGAAGCAAAACGGACGCGCGGGTCCGTGGTCCGAATATCACGCCAGGCTATTAGCGCCAGCCGGAGTGCACGCATCCGGCGTTCGACGAACAAGGCTTCTACAAGCTCGGGGCCGCGGTGCGCTCTGTTGATTCCGCCGATGTCAATCCGGGCTTCATTTTTGACGGCCGCTTTTCCGAGCACTTTAAACCAGCTACCGGCACGTGGGTCAGTGTCGGCCCGCTGCGTGCCAGAATCCTCAACCATTTCGCCCTTTTTCGTTCGCGATGTCGTGATCACGGGCCGCGGACGCGATGAGGTGGGGATGTTGATCTTCGCGGACCAGCATGCACGTTGCTCACTTCATCCAGAGCTGTCGTCCGTTTTGCCGCGGGCCGAAATTCTGGGGCACCAATCGGTCCGCGGAAAAGTGCACGAACTGCTGGAGAGCTACGCGGCAGAGGCTACGGGCAGCTCCAAGCGAGTTACCCGCACCATGCTTTTAGAAGAGCCGCGTTCGCTGGATGCCCGCGAAATTACCGAGAAAGGCTCGCTGAATCAACACGAGGTACTGATCCACCGCGCTGCGCCAGTCGAACGATTATACAGTTCCGAATCGTCCCCGCTGATCCTGCGGCTTACAGAAAAATAATCACTCAAGGTCTGGGGCGCTGCAGATTTCACCAGATTGCTTGGAACTAGATATCGATTGCCCGAAATACCAGGCCGGATTAGGATATTTCCACCTCGGCAGCGCCGCAGAGGAATTCGTGGCCAAGGAGACTCTTGTGAGGTTCAGTTACGGACCCGGACGCGCTTTCCTGCTGACCGCAGTCTTTTTGTGCGGAGCAGCCGCATCCTTCGCGCAGACCGAGACGACGAGTTCCCCGGGCCAGGCCATACCGGGGACCCTCGGAGTGAGCCCGTTTTCCAGCAGCGTGCCGGTAAAGCCCGTTCCCGGAGTGATAACGCTTTCATTGCAGGACGCCATCGACCGCGGATTGAAACAAAATCTCGGATTGTTGCTCTCGAATACAGACGTCCGTGCGGCCCGCGGACAGCGCTGGGAGCAATTGAGCGCGCTCCTGCCGCATGTGACCGCGGCGCCGTATGTGGCAGACGCAGAGATCAATCTTGCCGAGCTCGGATTTGCCAGTGTTCCGGGCATCCACGTACCGGTGTCGGTTGGCCCCTTCTCTTATTTTGACGCGCGCGTGGCCGTCAGCCAGTCACTGTTCGATTGGAAGGCGATCAACGCTACTCGCGCGGCCAGCCAGAGCCAGAAGTCCGCAGAATATAGCAGCAAGGACGCGCGCGATCTGGTCGTGCTGGCTGTCGGCTATACCTATTTGCAAGCAGTGGCCGACGAAGCCCGCATCGAAACCGCGGCAGCGCAAGTGGAAACCGCGAAGGCGCTTCACGATCAAGCAACGGACCAGTTGAATGCGGGCACTTCGCCGGAAATCGATGAACTACGCGCCAACGTCGAGCTGCAAACTCGCCAGCAACAGTTGATTCAAGCCAAGAACGACTTCGCCATCCAAAAGCTCACCGTAGCACGGGTGATCGGCCTGGCTCCCGGACAGGAATTCGAGTTGACCGACAAGTCGCCCTACCAGCCGTTTGAGGGCATCACCGTGGACGAGGCTGTGAAACGCGCATACGCTTCGCGTTCCGATTATCAGGCAGCCATGTCCGACGTGCGCGCCGCCGAATTCTTGCACAAGGCAGCGGTGGCCGGATATCTTCCGTCGCTTTCTTTCGGCGCGGATTATGGCACTGCTGGTGCGCATCCCTCCACCGCAACGCAGGTGTTCGACGTGCGCGGAACGTTGACGATCCCTCTATTTCAAGGAGGCAGCGTTCATGGCGATGTTTTGCAGGCGGACGCCAAACTCGAACAGAGCCGTGAACGGCTGGACAATCTTCGCGCGCAAATCGACACCGACGTTCGCGCTGCTCTGCTGAATTTGCAGTCGTCCGCCGAGCGCGTGAACGTGGCGCGCAGCAACATTGATTTGGCGGAAAAGACGCTGGCCCAGTCCCGCGATCGTTTCAGCGCGGGCGTCACCGATACGGTGGAGGTAGTGCAATCGCAAGAGACGTGTAGCTAGCGCCCACGAACAGTACATCTCCAGTCTCTACAACTACAATTTCGCAAGAATTTCCCTGGCTCGCGCTCTAGGCGTCGCGGAAGCGGGAGTGAAGGAATATTTCAAAGGACAATGAACATGGCGGACGAGAACGCTCCCCGTTCGGTGCCCGGTGCGGTAACCGACGCAGGCAAAGTATCCCCGGTGGAATCATCGCCCTTGAAGGGCGGAGCGTATGCGCCGCCGGCGCGCCGGAATCCCAAACGCCGCAGAAACATTCTGATCGTGATCATCGTCCTGGTGCTGATCGTAGGCGGTGTATTTCTGTGGCGCTACCTCAGCAGCTACGAATCCACCGACGACGCCCAGGCGGACGTCCACTTGTATCCGGTGAGCGCGCGTATCTCCGGCTATGTGGTGAAGGTCAACGTGGGGGACAACCAGTGGGTTCAGCAGGGCGACGTGCTGGTCGAGATCGATCCAAAAGACTATGAGGCCGCGGTCGCCCAGGCTCAGGCTAATCTAGCCAGTGCCGAAGCCACCGCCGAATCGCTGAACATCACCGTTCCTATTACTTCGGTGAACACTTCGAGCCAGCTCAAGTTTGCTTCATCCGACGTGGACACCGCCGACGCAGGAGTGATCGCCTCGGAGCGGCAACTCACCGCCGCGCATGCCCAACTGGAGGCGGCCCAGGCGAACGATGTGAAGGCGCAGGATGATCTGCGCCGCTACAAAGCTCTGGTCGACAAGCGGGAAGTGTCTGAGCAGGTCTACGATCAGGCATTGGCCTCCGCAAAAGCCAGTACCGCGGCGGTAGCCGGGGCCCAAGCCAACGAATCTGCCGCGGAACAATTCGTACACCAAGCCGGGAGCCGCCGGGCGCAAGCGAACGCCAATCAACGATACGCGGAGACCGGACCGCAGCAGGTGTCATCCACACGAGCCCGCGTGCGTGCAGCGATTGCCGATGTGGAGGAAAAACGCGCGCTCCTCAACTTGGCCAATCTGAACCTCCAATACACCAAAATCGTTGCTCCGGTCACCGGAGAAGTGAATAAATCCGTTGTGGTCGGCTTAAATGTCCAACCCGGGCAACAACTCCTCACCGTGGTGCCGCTCGATGAAGTTTGGGTCACCGCTAATTTCAAGGAGACCCAGCTCAGGCACATGCGCGTGGGCCAGCGAGCGGAAATCCATGTGGACTCCACCGGGCGGACGTTGAAGGGCCGCGTTGACAGCATTGCTGGCGCAACAGGTCCGCTGTTCAGTTTGCTTCCGCCAGAGAACGCCACCGGCAACTACGTGAAAATTGTGCAGAGGATTCCGGTAAAAATCGTTCTCGATCCGGGCGAGAATCGCAATCGCGACCTTCGGCCCGGCATGAACGTGGTGCCGGACATATACTTGCAATGAGTTCCGCCGCTCTCACCCTCGAAGAAGAAATCTGGGTCCCGAAATTCAATCCTTGGCTGATTGCTGTGGTCGTGGCCCTGGCAGCTTTCATGGAGGTCCTCGACACCAGCATCGCCAACGTGGCCCTGCCGTACATGGCCGGGAGCCTGGGCGCGAGCAACGACCAGAGCACCTGGGTCCTCACCTCCTATCTGGTCTCCAACGCCATCATTCTCCCGATCAGCGGCTGGCTCGCCGGCACCTTGGGGCGCAAACGCTTTTTCATGGGCTGTTTGGCGGTCTTTACCGTGAGTTCGCTGCTCTGTGGGTTCGCGCCCAGTCTCGGGCTGCTACTTTTCTTTCGGGTGCTGCAAGGCGCGGGCGGCGGCGGGCTGCAGCCGATGGCCCAAGCGATTCTGGCAGACACATTTCCGCCACACCAGCGCGGTTTGGCGTTTGCGCTGTACGGCATTACCGCGATCATGGCGCCGACCATCGGCCCAACCCTAGGAGGCTGGATCACCTTCAATTATTCTTGGCGGTGGATTTTCTTCATCAATATTCCGGTCGGCATCGCCACATGGTTTCTGGTGCGGCGCTTTGTGGAAGATCCACCCTATCTGGCGAAGCTCAAGGCCGCGGGGTTGAAGTTGGACTACATTGGCATCGCTTTGCTGGCTCTGGGCGTGGGGGCCTTGCAAGTGCTGCTCGACAAGGGCCAGGAAGATGATTGGTTTGGGTCTCGCTTCATCACCACGCTGGTTGTGGTTGCCACGGTATGCCTCATCTCGCTGGTCATCTGGGAGTGGTTTCAAAGAGCGCCGATCATCGACGTGCGCATGTTCAAAAGTTTTAACTTCGCCAGCGCGAACTTGATGATGTTCACCCTAGGAATCCTGTTGTTTAGCAGCTTGGTGCTGATGCCGCAGTTCCTTCAGACGCTTTTGGGGTACACCTCGCAACTGGCCGGGATTGCGCTTTCGGCGGGAGGCCTCGTTCTGTTGTTCGAGATGCCCGTCATGGGCAAACTCACCCAACACATCCAAGCACGCCGGCTGATCTCCTTCGGTTGGCTGTCTTTGTCCATCGCCATGTTCTATTCCACCAAGCGGATTGACCTGCTGATCAGCTTTAGTGCTGCGACGTGGCTGCGCATTGCCCAGGTTATCGGGCTGGGTTTCCTGTTCGTCCCGATTACGCTGGCGGCCTACGTCGGAATTTCACCGGATAAGAACAACGCCGTCGCCGGTATCGTCAATTTCATGCGCAATATGGGAAGCAGCGTGGGAACTTCGCTAGTCACTACATTGATTGCTCGCCGTGCACAGTTCCATCAGCTAAGGCTGGTCCAGAATGCCCGGCCCGATAATCCTAATTTCCAGAACGCCCTCAACGGTCTTACCCAACACTTGGCTCAATCGGGATTGAGCCCGCATGAGGCGCGCATGGGAGCTTTTGCCAGGATCTACGTGGGTCTGCAAGCGCAGGCGGCCAGCTTGGCATATATCGATACCTTTATGGTTCTTGCCTGGTTCTCAGCGATCATGTTCTGTCTCAGTTTTGCCTTGAAGAAGAATGATCCCGGTGGCGGCCACGTGGTGACGGAGTAGGCAAAGTGCGATGACACGCAAATAGGATCGCGTGCAGGGAAATCCCAGAGGTAAGGTAGGGAACTATATGATCAAAATCGTCACCATTGAACGCGAATACGGAAGTGGCGGAGGCGAAATCGCTCAGTTGCTGGCCACCCAGCTGGGCTGGAAGCTTTGGGATCAGTTGCTCACCGAGGAGATAGCCAGACTCGCGAAGTGCCCCAAATCGGTCGTCGAAGGTCGTGAGGAACGCACCGATTCGCTCTACTACCGCCTCTTCAAATCTTTTTTGCGCGGAAGTTATGAAGGCAGCCTGAATGCGCACAAGCTGAATGAGGTGGACAGCGAGTGCATTTTGAAGTTCACCGAAAAAGTGGTTCAGGACGCCGCCAAGACCGGAAACTCGGTTATCGTCGGCAGGGGATCGCAGCATTTCCTAAGAAACCGCCCGGACGCCCTGCGCGTGTTTCTTTACGCTCCGAGAGAAAACAAAGTGCGGCGCCTGGTAGCTCGCGGCAAGAGTGAGAAGGACGCCCAGCAGCTCGTGGACACCGTTGACCGCGAGCGCCACGATTTCATCCAGAAGTATTTCCACGTGGAATGGCCTGACCGCGCCATCTACCACACCATGATCAATACCTCGCTCGGCGACCAGGGCGTAGTCCAGATGATTCTCGATTTTATGAAGACCCTGGATGCAGGCGTCACCTGAACTACCCGAACGGTTATATTCAGCAGAGCGTCCACCAATCTTTGGGGTGTTTCAGCCATTTCCTGCGCGAGCTTGCGCAAGGCAGCTTTTCCGTCTTCCGGTTTGGCCTGCGCCGGCGTGACCGTCACTTGGAAGTGACCAGCACTTCATCAACTCGGGCCGGCGTCTTGCTGGCAAGATTCGCAAGCCGCCGCGATCGACGCAATGATCTACCGCGTACTGCAGAAGCGTTTTCTTGAAGCGGACGTTCTTCACGCGGCACCTGACACTGAGTTTCGGCATCTTGGACCGAATCCGGGGAAGGTGTACGTCATATGACGATCTATTGATCGACACATTGATATACATAAATAGTATAGATTGGCGACGGGCCTCTGCGCGCCTCTCGGCGTCTACTTACTTTTTGCACGCGGCGGGGATCGAGCAGAAATGAAGTTCAATCAGTCCGGAATCTCTGATCCGCTGGTGATTGTGAACTCGGTCTCCGCTCCGGAGGGCTCCGCGAGGCCCGAACGGACCTGCGGCTGACCGCCGCCGATCCAAACCTTCACCTCACCGGGTACTACCTTTCGTTGGCCGGTCTCATCGACGACGCTCAGGTCCCGAGCGCTTAGCGCGAACGATACCGTCTGCTTTTCGTTCGGGTTCAGCGCAACGCGGCGAAAGCCCTTGAGCTCGCGCAGGGCGGCTTCCGAAATCCCCGGGTGCGTGAGGTAGAGCTGCACCACCTCGTCTCCCGCCATCGCTCCAGTGTTGGCGACATCGATTGCAATTGTTGCCTCGGCTCCGGCTTCCGCCTTCGAGCTGGTGTCGACGCGAGGGTTACTGTAAAGGAAAGTCGTGTAGCCCAGACCGTAGCCGAACGGGTAAAGCGCCTCCCCAACAAAGTAGCGATAGGTGCGCTTGGACATCGAATAATCTTCAAACGCTGGAAGCTGATCTAAGGATTTATAAAACGTGATGGGCAAGCGTCCTGACGGGCTAAAGTCCCCGGCCAGAGCCTCAGCCACAGCCGTGCCGCCGCTCTCGCCCGGATACCACGCTTCTAGAATGGCCGGCACATGCTGATCCGCCCAGTTCGCCGACAAGGCGCTTCCGTTAGTCAAAACCAAGACCACCGGCTTGCCGCTCGCACAGACTTTCTCGAGCAACTGCTCCTGCGGCCCCGGCAGATCCAGGCTAGTGCGATCGCCGCCAGCGAAGCCTTCGGCCTTCACCTTCATCTCTTCGCCTTCGATGCGTCCGGAGAGCCCCAACACCATCACGATCAGGTCCGCGTCGTTCGCAGCCTTGACCGCCTGGTTCTCTTCATATCCCGGAATGCCCCAGACCAACCTGGCCTCGGCGCCTCGCACCGTTTGAAAATACTCGATTCGCAGCGCGTAGACGTGATTTTTGTTCAGATGTATCGGCTTAGTCTCGGTCGTTGCCGGCCGGTGCGTGGTCCAGTCCTCCACCTGCAGCTGGCCGTCGACCCACACGCGATACCCATCCTGTCCGGTGAACCCAATTATGTAATCGGCGGTTTCCGGCGGGAGCAGGACGCCCGTCCACCGGACCGAGTAATTCTTTTTCAGCTGAGCGGACACTCCACTGAATCCCCACGTGAAGTTCACGCTGACGTCGGTTCGGCGCAATACCGGCTCGCCCTGCAACTCTGGGTTATCGAAGTATTCGCTTTTGAGCCCATGCGCCGACTTTGCCGCGCTCGTGTAAAGCGCCGCCGAAGGCACGGGCCGCAGCACCGTTCCGATCAATCCGGTGCCCTGCACGTAGTTGATTTTCGACCGGGTGAACCGCTTGCGAAGGCCCGCCAGAATGGTGACCGGCGCCGACGGCGTCCCGGTATAGTTGCCCTCCAGCGCATCCAGGCTGTCGGCGTTGGGTCCGATTACCGCGATCTTGGGATACGTTTTTCTGAGTGGAAGCAGGTGATTCTCATTCTTCAGCAGAACGATCGATTCCCGCGCCGTCCGCAGCGCGAGCTTTTGATGCTCGGCGGTGTCGTTCGCAGACGCTCCGAGTTTCGACCACGGCACCATCGCTGGCGGATCGAACATGCCGAGCCGAAAGCGCGCCGTGAGCGTTCGCGCCACCGCTCGATCGATGTCCGCGTCGGTGAGTAGGCCCTGATGCACGGCATTCAGAGCGGCAGTGCGTTCCAAATGCACGCGAAACTGCGGCGGCTCGCCGCAGATCAAGTCGGTACCACCCTTCAACGCGGCCGCCACGCCCTCTTCCATTGTGGGTTGAAAATGGTGATGTGTGCTGATGTCTTCCACCGCGCCACAGTCGGAAACCACATAGCCGCCAAACTCCCACGCCCCACGCAGATACTCGTCTAGCAGAATTTTGTTGTCGCAAGCCGGTTCGCCGTTGATCGAGTTGTAGGCGCACATTACCGAGTCCGCTCGCCCTTCGATCACCGTGGCCCGAAATGCCGGCAGATAGGTGTCCACCATGTCGTGCCGCGAGACGGTCACGTTCACTTGATGCCGCGTTGACTCCGGCCCGCTATGCACCGCGAAGTGCTTTGGCGTGGCCACCACCTTGAGATACTTTGCGTCGTCACCTTGCAACCCTTTCACGAACGCCACGCCCATCTTCGAGGTCAGAAAGGGGTCCTCGCCATACGTTTCTTGCCCGCGCCCCCAACGTGGATCGCGAAAGATGTTGATGTTCGGCGACCACGCGGTGAGCCCCTTGTACCAGTCGCTCGATCCATCCTTTCCGCGACTGGTGTTGTACTTTGAGCGAAACTCCGTGCTGATCGCTTCGGCATCCTGATGCACAAGATCCTGGTCGAACGTGGCGGCTAACCCGATTGCCTGCGGGAAAACCGTCGCAATGCCCGCTCGCGCTACGCCGTGCAGACCCTCGTTCCACCAGTTGTACTCGGGGATACCCAGGCGCGCGATTCCGTCCGAGGTATGGCCAAGCTGCGAAATCTTTTCTTCCAGCGTCATTCGGCTCTCGAGATCGCGAGCCCGCTCCTCGAAGCTGAGCTTGGCATTCTGGTAGGCGGGCCGTGGGCCTTCTTGCGAAAATACTGGGGCCGCCGCCAGTACCAGGCACACCACAATCGCCTTCGAGAGAGCTTCGCGTGGTAGCATTTCCGCTAGTCCTGATACATGGGCTGACCGCAGATACAGGCGATTGTCCGCATAGAATGAGGACATTGTGCCTTCTAACCTACGCAGCGTCGAGGGCAATATCCGCAAGTCATGCGGAGAATATCGAGCGTATTCTCCGCATGACAGGCCACTGTGGTTACTGTGCGCTAGAGGCGGCGGCCGCGGCGACGCTTGCTACGTCCACCGAAAGTGGGCTTTGCAGCACCATTTCGAATTGCCAGCCGGTATCAAACAGCAGACTATTGCTCCCGCCGTTGTGCTTAACTCCGAGAACAATCGCAACCACTGCGGCAACCGCACCAGCCACCGCCACTCCGATCACCGCTCCCATGTGTGACGGTGGCGCGGGCGGCGGTTGAAGTGGCGGCAGGGATGTCTGCGCCGGCATTTGATTTAACACCAACGAGGAGTTCCAGAGACTTGCGAGGGTGACGGGGGATGGGCTGGCCGAGGAGTTCGGAGAGCTTTCGCTGGGACTGACCATTTTGGCCTGGGTGTTGGTGGCGTCGACCGCTACACCATAACCATTGCCGTAGAGAATGCGAGTAAAATGCATCAGCAAGACTGGCCCGGACGGCCCTCGCTTATTCACCTTGTCGATTACGCCCTCGATGTAAGTTCCGGCAGGAATTGCCAACTGAGTATCCACGGTCACCGGAAACGTCGTGACCGCGCGGACCGAATCACCTGGCCGCCCCGATTTCGCGGTAACCGGACTAGCGAGTTTTGCGGGAATTCGAGTCCCAGCCGGCACGACGATGGTCTGTTGCTGACCAGCGGCTGGCGCCTGTGGCTGAACCTGGGAAGGGGATTGCTGAGCCTTCGGCACCGGTTGTTGCGCCCACGATGTCGAAGCGGCCAAGAGTCCTACCAGAGCAAAGATTCGCATATGATCATCTCTCCTTTTTGGACAGGAACTGTGCGAGGTTGTTAGTGTTTGTAACTCGCCGCTAAGTGATTAGCCGGCGCCCTGCGGAATACTTCACGAACCACCTTGATCGAAATAAAGTGCGAAAGACTGGCCCGCGAAACGAAGTGACTGCAAAAAGACTGAACCATCCAAATTGGTGTGCGTCCCCGATAAGTCACTCGGGGCTTCTCGATCTAAGATAACGACTCGGGCACGCGCGCTAACGACTGAGTTCCCGTTCCAAAGTATGTCCACTTGCACCGAGGGTCCCGCCCCCGCCCAAGTCACTTGATACGGTCCGGCAGGCAGCTGCATAGCACTCACTCGGACCGGAGCACTAATCTGGAAGGTTTCTTTGTGATCCGGCACCTTTGGGTTGGATGTTACTACCGGTGGGCCGGGACATACTGTGCCTGGTGTACCCGACGTGCCGGGTATGATCGTTGCAGTTGTTCCCGGTGTACCAGGAGTGCCCGGTATTACCGTGGCGGGTATGCCCGGTCCTCCCGGGATAATAGTGGGTGGTGTGCCGGGTGTTCCCGGAGATCCGGGTATGACCGTGTCCGGCGAACCTGGCGTGCCGTAGGTTGGGCGGCACAGCGTCGCCGATGTGAATTGAGGAAGTTGCTCAGCCCTGGCCACGTGAGCCGCAGCGGCGACGCGATCCGCGAGCAATGGGAGCGGGACTTGCAGAATCATCTCAAGTTGCGAGCCATTGTCTAGCAGGACGTCGCTGGAAGAGCTGACCACCACATAGGGGCTAGCCACCGCCGCGAGTACATCGTCGGTGGTTGGACCGAGTGATGCTTTCGGCGCGGCGGACATCTGCGGAGACGACGGCTGCGTGGTGGTGACGGTTTGCGGTCCGGGAAGAACAACCGTATACCCGTTGGCAAAAATGATTTTCGTGAAATGAATCTGAAACTGGGCGTGCGGTGAAAGCCAGCCAGGCCGCGCCATCGAATCGATCTGGCCTTCGACGTAAGTGCCGGGCGGAAATGCAATCAGGTTGTCCACCGCCACCGGGAAGGCAGTCTCAGCGTAGACGCTCTCGCCAGGTTTGGCGGTCCTGGTCAAGATAGGACTAGTCAGCGCCAATTCAACTGCGGTGCCCGCAGGAACGATCAATGTCGATTGCGTGGCGGTTTGGGGGGCTGGCGTCGGGCTTTGCGGATCAGGCTGCGCTTGGGTTGCTCGCGCTGTACAGATCAAAATCGCTAACAACGCTGCCATCGTGAGTCTTCGCATCGGTCACCTCTGGGCTGTGTGTCACCGACCAATGCGATGGACGGAGCCCACTGTGTTCAGGTTTCATAATTGTGTAACCAGCTGTGCGGCGAAATATTCCTCTGCCCGGCTCCGCCTCGCTTCGCGATGCTCGTCGTTCCGGCACTTGGCGTGGCCGCATGAGTGCAAAAAACGCTACCTATGCCCTGCTCACTCCCCGAAGTCCGTTGAAGTGAGCACAACCGTTACCTGTGGGAGCCGGTGGCGAATCCATTTGACTAAGTGCGTTTGGCAGATGGGAAAATCGACGCAACGAGGTTATTGATGCCCGGACTTATCTCAAGTTCCATCCTTGCGCGGCGTGCGTTGGCGGTCCTCGCCATGGCCTCTTGCTGCCTGCGGCAGTTGCTCCGGGCCGGAACGCTCAATCGATGACTGCCTCGACGCAGAGCGATACGCCAAGCTCGGACGCTGCTGCCGCTGCGAAAACTGCCCGCAAGAAAAGATTTGAAGAGCACGCCAAGCGCTTCGAAGAAAACGACAGCCCACAAGCGCCCGCACCGGCCCCAGACCAACCCTTTTTCGTTTCTCCCACTCTGGTCACCATGCTGGTCGGTGATGAAAGTGCATTTAGCGGTTCAACATCGAGGGCCACGACCTCACCGGCCAGGCGCAATGGTCGCTTCAGCAATTCCTATGTGGCGGAACTCGCCAAGGATGGCCGCCCTGTGACTATCGCCAAGGCCCACGGCACGGTTACGGTGCAGGCCAGGGTAGGCCTGCAGGAAGCGCCATGTGACGTGACCGTAGTTGCGGGCAATAAGCGGCGGGCCGGAACTCCCACCTGGACGGTACCGAAAAGTTCTGGCTACACCCCTAAAAAATGCTCCAGGCAAATCCGCGTCCAATGGCAAATCGTCCGGAACGGTACGACATCGAGACCAACGCCGCAGGCGAAACGCTAATTCGCGCACTCCTCAGTGACGCCGCCAAAGTGTGGATGAGAAAGATGGGCGCCCACCCAATAACTGTGCCGCCACAGTAAGATTCCCACTTCGTTAGGCGCTGTTGCTGACGGCGCCGTCGGAGATTGACTTGCACGGGGCGACCGCCGTAAGGTTCCTGCAGTTGTCGGTGGGAGATTCGGATCGCATCTCAATTTCCATTGCAGAGGTCAGCTCACGTGAAAATTCTCGGATCGGCTCTAGTAGTGTTCTTCGCTTGCTGCGCGGCGACGGCCCAACAGCACAAAATGCAGAGCCCGACGAAGGCCGTGACGTTAATGCCGGGCCTCGGGAACCTGCACCACCCCGTCACCACTAGCAACCCTCAAGCGCAGGAATTCTTCGATCAGGGGTTGCGGTTGATCTACGCGTTTAACCATGAAGAGGCGACCCACTCCTTCGAGCACGCGGCGGAGATCGATCCCAACCTGGCGATGGCCTACTGGGGCGTGGCGGAATCGCTCGGTCCCAACTACAACGATCCGGACAGTGATGACGCGCGCTTCCAACAAGCGTACCAAGCCATTCAAAAGGCGGTAGCGCTTGCGCCGAAAGCCACTCTCGGCGAGCAGGCCTACATTCAGGCGATGGCCAAGCGTTTTCCCGCTGATCCGAAAGCCGACCGCCGCAAGGCCGGCGAAATTTATCGCGATTCCATGCGCGAACTGCTGAAGCGTTTTCCAGACGATCTCGACGCGGCCACGCTCTTTGCCGAATCATCCATGGACCTGAGCGCGTGGGCTCTGTGGCATTCGGACGGTACCCCCGCGCCCGGCACCGATGAAATCATCGCGACGCTGGAAACCGTCATCCGCCGCGACCCGAATCACATGGGCGCGATTCATTACTACATCCACGCCGTCGAGGCCTCGCCTAATCCGGAGCGCGCCTTAGCGGGAGCGAATAAGCTGGCTTCGCTCGCGCCGGCCGCGGGTCACTTGGTCCATATGCCGGCGCATGTGTACGTTCGGACCGGCGATTTCGACGCGGCGGTAAATTCAAACGAGCAGGCCGCCGCAGCCGACCGCGCTTACATCTATGCCAGCGGCGCACAGGGGATGTATCCATTGATGTATTACAGCCACAACCTGCATTTCCTCGCCATGGCTGCGAGCATGGATGGCGATTACGCCGCCGCAAGTAAAGCGGGCGCGATGCTGGCAGCGCACGTAGGACCAGCGGTGAAGGATATGCCGCCGCTGGAGGGTTTTATGACCGTGCCCATCGCCGTCGAGATTCGTTTCCACAAGTGGGATAAGATTCTGCAACTCTCGCAACCCGATCCGGCGATGAAGGCCACCACCGTCTACTGGCACTTCGCTCGCGGTATGGCGCTGGCCGGGACAGGGAAGACCGCCGAGGCCGAAGCGGAATACAAGAGTGTGGCCGGCGCGGAGAGCCAGACCCCGCCAGATGAGATATTCGCACCGCCGGTGAACAACAAAACCAAAGAGATTCTGAAAATCGCCGAAAACGTTTTGGCGGCGAAAATCGCCCTGGCGGAAAACGATGCGGGACGCGCCGCAACCCTGCTGGGCGAGGCCGTCGCCATCCAAGACTCACTCCACTACAACGAACCACCAGACTGGTTTTTTCCGGTGCGCGAATCGCTGGCCGCGGTCCTGCTGCACAGCGGCAAAGCGGCGGAGGCCGAAGAGGTTTTTCGCGCCGATCTTCAGCGCAATCCGCGCAACCCGCGCTCGCTGTTCGGTCTGTGCCAGGCGCTACAGGCACAAAACGAAACCTACGACGCCCAGTTCGTCGAGAAGGAATTTCAGATCGGGTGGAAGGGAACTGATGCGACGCTGAAACTCGATGATTTGATGTAGCCCGTGGCACAACGTGCCCGAGGAGCAACACCAAGCCTACGACGCACTGTGTATCGACGAAGGACTTCGGACTGCGTGAAAGGGAACTGACAGGCAGCCTGAAGCTCGATGATTTGATGTAGCTCGCCGCGCGACGATCGCCTACTTCGTGGTTTGGCTCTGCGCAAATGGCGACGGCACTTTCGTGTACCCCGCCGGCACTTCGAATATGCTGGGATCCAGCGCCGTGTCGGAGAACGACGTCACCTGCGTGGTCATCTCCATCAGCGATCCCGGTGTTGACGGTGGTGGCGGAGGGTTCTGACTGTTCGGGCTGTTCGCGTTGTTCGGATCCGTCGCGGCATCGTTCTTTTTCTTCCTTCCGCCAAACATTCCACCCAGTCCCTTCATCATCGCGTCCGATGCACTGGCTGGCGGATTGTTCGAGGCCGACCCGGATGCACTCGAATTCGATCCGTTAGGATTTTGCGCGTCGGCAGCCGTTCCCGGCGGCAACACCATCGACGTGGTCACGTATTCCAGGAGCGGCAAACCCTTGAGCCTGCCCTGATTCTTTTGCAGTTCTCCCAAGCTCTCGGACACCCGCGGATCAACGTGAATGCTGGCTGGAGGAACCCAGTTCGTTTCCTTACTCATGCGCATGTAGAACTCCCCCAGTTCTTTATATCCGGGCACATCGGGAGCAACCCAGGTATCCACGGTTGTTGAAATCGTCCCGCTCACCGGCCCGGGGGGTTGTCCCTGAGCCTGCGCATTCGCGGGCGCAGAAGCCTGGGCGTCGTTGGTTGGCTGCGCGGTCACTTCCATATCGATCTGAACCTTCATTTCGTTGGCCGTTTGGCCGAGAATCTTCCAGGTAGCGGTACCGGGAACGACGTTCACCTTCGCGTTCACCGTAGCCTTTGCGTCTTGCGGTTTTGGATCCGGTTTTGATTCCTGCTGCGGCTGTTGTTGCACGCGCTCGATAGCCCTGTCCATCGCAGCCTTCATCTCGTCAAAAGTCATCTCGGAATAAGTCTTCTTTTGCGGATCGATTTCGATGAAGCGGCGGCCGTCGAGATCGATGATCTGGATCTTTCCGTCCGCATTCTCGGTGCGCAGACGGTTTGCCTTTACCGCGTGGGTCGTGGTGGTCGGTTGGGTGCTCTTGGATGCTTGCTTGCTGAACATGCTCACCGCTTTCATCATGTTCATTAAGCTTCCGCCGGTCATCTGGGTGGTCTCGGTATATTTGAAATCCGCCTGTGCCGGCACGCTTCCCAACATCAACATTGTGCATACAGCAGTAGCAATGATTCCCTTCATGGTTTGGCCCCCAATCAACTGCGGCTCCACAGTACAACCTGCCGTTCAGCGTCGACGGACGCGCGTGGGATGTCACATCATCGAACAGCGGTACGAAAACCGCAAGGGCGCAAATCGAACGCAATGTGCCGGGGGGCGACGAGTACGCGCACGACAGTGGTCTAATCCTGTCCCTGTGACCAGTAGAAACCCGATCCCGACGCCCGTAGGCTGGTTGCCATGGCGGCGTGTGCGAAACAGGAACAACTGAGGCAATGGGCCATTTCGAGTCGACTCGCGTTCCGTGCTTCCCTGCAACTCCATTTTCTTGCTCTCCTCGCTCTCCTGGTTTTGGCCATGCTCCTCGCCAGTTGTGCCGGCGTAACGAAACCGCCGGCCGCGGATCTCGGCACCGTCCCAACAATCAGCGAGTTCTCTGCGAGTCCTTCCAGCATCAGCGCAGGCGCAAGCAGCACCCTGAGTTGGGTCACCCGCGGCGCGTCGAGCATCGCGATCAGCCCAGGTGGCTTCACACCGACGGCCGCGAGCGGTTCGACCGCCGTGTCGCCGTCGGCCACGACGGCGTATACGCTGACGGCTACGAACAGCACGGGTTCGGTAACCAGCGCAGCGACGGTAACCGTGACCGCGCCTAATGGCACGAAGCCGACGATCACTTCGTTTACCGCCAGCCCTCCCAGCATCAGCGCAGGCGCGAGCAGCACCCTGAGCTGGGTCACCAGCGGCGTGACCGGCATCACCATCAATCCAGGTGGGTTTACGTCGACGGCCGCGAGCGGTTCGACCACCGTGTCGCCGTCGGCGACCACGGCCTACACGCTGACGGCCAGCAATGGCGCCGATACAGTAACCAATGTAGCCACGGTAACCGTGACCGCGTCCGGTGGCGCGAAGCCGACGATCACTTCATTTACCGCCGGCCCTTCGAGCATCAGCACAGGCGCGAGCAGCACGCTGAGCTGGGCAACCAGCGGCGCGACGAACATCGCGATCAGTCCCGGTGGATTTGCGTCGACCGCACCGAGCGGTTCGACTAGCGTGTCGCCGACGGTAACGACGGCGTATACGCTGACCGCTACCAATGGCGCCGGTTCGGTTACCAGCGGCGCCACGGTCGCGGTGACCAGCGGCAGCACCCCCTCGGCCTGCAACGGAATGAGCCTCGGAGCCGAGGGCAGCTTCAACGGTTTTGTTCCGTTCCCCAGCAGCAATCCCTGGAACCAAAACATTTCGTCTGCCCCGGTCGATCCCGACTCGTCCACCATCATTAGCTACATTGGCGCGAACACCACTTTGCATCCGGATTTCGATAGCATTGGCGACGGAATTCCGTACATCGTGGTCGATTCCTCAGTCACTCCCCTGGTCACGATGACTCTCGCGGACTCCTCCGAGAGTGACTTGATGCCCATGCCGTTTCCCGCCAACGCTCCCCTCGAAGGCGGTTCCGATCATCACGTGTTGGTGGCTGACCGAAATACCTGTTGGCTGTACGAAGTGTGGGAAGGCGCATACAGCGGCGGCCAGTGGTCGGCAAACAACAGCGCGGTGTGGGACCTACAGAATTACAACAATCGTATCTACACCTGGACCTCCGCGGACGCAGCGGGCTTGCCCATCCTTCCTGGGCTGGTGCGCTACGACGAAGTATCGGCCGGCGCGATCAATCACGCGTTGCGCTTCACCGTGCCGAACACCTGGGCAGCGTTCGTTTCGCCGGCAACTCACTGGGCGCAAACCAACAGCGGATCGCCGATCCCGATGGGCATGCGTATGCGCCTGAAAGCCAGTTTCGATATTTCCGGATTCTCCGCCGAAAATCAGGTAATCCTGACGGCGATGAAAACGTACGGTCTAATCCTCGCTGACAATGGCAGCGCCATTTACGTCACCGGTACCGCCGACACCCGTTGGGACGACGACGATTTGCACAATCTCACCACGGTGGTCGGATCGGATTTTGAAGTCGTTCAGATGCCAACGGAAATCGATTCCGGCGACGTGCCCATCGGCGCAGCGCCGGTCATCAACAGCTTCACGGCGTCACCAACCACGGTATCCGCCGGCTCGGCGGTGACGTTAACCTGGAGCGCCAGTGCCGCTTCCTACTGGTTCATCGATCCGTCCGTTGGCACCCAGGTAGGCACGGTCCGCGGCACCAGCGTGGTCGTGAATCCATCGGCTACCACGACGTATACGTTGAACGCCACCAACTCCTACGGCCGCACCACCGCCACCGTCACCGTTCACGTCCAGTAAGCGGCTGATCGCCGCCGGGTTCTGCTGTATGTGCCCCGCCGCGAGCCTCTCCGCTACATCGCTACGAACATCTCGTGTCCATTGGTCCTCTCGGTGTAAAGTGGCTGGCGTCTTCGAGTTCTAAGCGAGGTATGCCATTTCCATGCTCACGGCTCGCCAAAGTCTTTGCGTCGTACTATTCATGATTTCGTTTCTGGCGCTGATCCAGTCCGCTCACGCGCAGTGGACCCCCATCAGTCCTGTGGGCACGGTCAAAAGGCAGGACGACGGCGTCCTGATCTCGATGACGAATGGTGTGATGCGCATTCAATTTTGCTCGGATTCAATCGTCCACGTCACCTACTCGCCCACCGCGTCTATTCCGCGAGAGCGACAATTTATCGTAAACAAAACGAGCTGGCCTGCGGTGCAGTGGACCATGCAGGCAACCAACGATGAGGTGAGGATCGAGACGCCGCGCCTGCGAGTCACTGTCGCGCGCAAGAATAGTTGGACGCGCTTCGACGAGGCGGACGGAAAGAAACTCTTCGAAGAGCGGAACCTTTCTATGACCCCCGCCGTGGTCAACGGCAAACAGACCTATCACTCGGAAATGTTCTCTGATCTTTGGGATTCCACCGAAGCGTTCTACGGCCTGGGACAGCATCAAGCGGGGGTGTGGAATTATCACGGTGAGTCGGTGGACCTGGGACAGGACAACACCAACATCTCCGTCCCATTTTTTGTCTCCAGCAATGGTTATGGCTTGTTATGGAACAACGCCTCGCTCAGCCGCTTCAACAACCGCTTTCTACACGCCCTGTATCTCAGTTCGCAGGCCGCCGATAGCATCGACTACTACTTTGTTTACGGGCCAGACTTCGATCAGATCGTCGCCGGCTACCGCGACCTCACCGGCGCCGCGCCGCTGTTCGGCAAATGGGCCTACGGCTTCTGGCAATGCAAAAATCGCTACGACTCGCAGGCCGAAATCCTCGGCATCGCCAAAAAATACCGCGATCTGCACATTCCCGTCGACAACATCGTGCAAGACTGGTTCTGGTGGAACGTAATGGGCGAGCCGGTCTTCAACAAGCACTATCCCGATCCCAAGGGCATGATCGACGATTTGCACCAGGATCATTTCCACATCATGTTTTCTTACTGGGCGTTCTTCCGAAAGGGCTCGCCGGTATACGACGATATGGACAAGCGCGGATACTTCATCGACCGCACCATCACCCCGGCTTTTCATCCCGCGGGAATCGCTTTGTACGACGCGTTCAATCCTGAAGCTCGCAAGTATTATTGGGGACTATTGAACAAGCTTTACCAGATGGGTGCCGATGCCTGGTGGCTCGATTCCGATGAGCCCGAGACGGAACACCGCGAAACCAACATACTCGCAAGCGATCAGGTGGCCCTCGGAAACGGCGCGGACTACGCCAACATGTTCCCGCTCATGCATACCGCTGGGGTATATGAAGGGCAGCGCGCCGCTTCGGATCAGAAGCGCGTATTCATCCTGTCTCGCTCCGCGTTCGCCGGAGTTCAGCGGAACGCAGTCGCCGCGTGGTCCGGCGACGTCGAATCCAACTGGCTAAATTTCCGCCGCCAGATTCCCGCCGGCTTGAATTTTGAGCTTTCTGGAATTCCGTATTGGACCACGGACATCGGCGGGTTCGTCACCGGTAATCCCGACGATCGCTCCTATCGGGAACTCTTTGTTCGCTGGTTCGAGTACGGCACTTTCTGCCCGATCTTTCGGGTTCACGGCACCCGCACCACCAACACTAACGAGCTGTGGTCCTACGGCCCAGAGGCGCAGGAAATCCTGACCAGTTTCGACCGCCTGCGGTACCGTCTGATGCCCTACATTTATTCCGTCGCATGGATGACCACCAGCAAGGGCTACACCCCAATGCGCCCGCTGGTGATGGACTTCCGCACCGACGTCACCGCGCAGAACGTCGCCGATCAGTTTTCCTTTGGACCGTCGATCCTGGTCAACCCAGTCACCGAAGCAGGCGCCACCTCGCGCCATCTGTATTTGCCCGATGCGCGTTGGTGCGACTTCTGGGACGGCACCATCGCAAGCCGGCGGAAAGTGGATCGACGCTGCCGCCCCGCTCAACCGCATTCCGCTCTACGTTCGCGCGGGTTCGATCGTGCCGGTCGGCCCAGAGGTCGAGTACACCACCGAAAAGCCCGCCGACCCGATCGAACTGCGGGTCTACCCCGGCGCCGACGGTGACTTCACTCTCTACGAAGACGAAAACGACACCTACAACTACGAGAAGGCCGCGTTCGCCACGATCCCTATCCACTGGGATGACTCCGCAGGAAAACTAACCATAGGCGACCGCGCCGGAAAATTTCCCGGCATGCTCGAGAAGCGCACCTTCCGCATCATCTTCGTCCGCAGCAATCACGGTACCGGAATCGGATCGGCATCCGAGCCTGACAAAGTAGTCGCTTACTCCGGATCGCAAGTCACGGTAACCCGCTGAGTGCTGCCTGGTCGTCCGATTTACGGGCGCGGGCTGATCCGCTGTTTCAGTACTTCGCGATACAAGTCGCATTGCGGTGCGCGCAGACCAGTCGGTACGGTCACCACCCGCCCTTCTTGCGTGAACTGAATATAAGTCTGCGAGGTCCCGAATTCCGCCCACTTCGGCAGCGTGCCCCCGTTAGGATTCCCGGTTTTCGCGAAATTGGTCCAGTAGGTTTCGATGCGATCGGCAATTTGGCGGTCCAGCGCCGTAAATTTCCCGGAGATGTTCCCGGTCTTCGGGAAAAATCCAAAGACGTACGGCAAATCGGCGGAATGCACCGCGCCTTTGGCTTCCTGGCCGGGAATCGCGTGGTTGAACTCATATTCATATGTCGGATGGTGCGCGGCGTTGTGCCATTTCGCTTGGGTGCTTACCGGACAGCGAAAAGACACATCCGCGTTCCACTGATCTGCCGCGGAGCCGTACATCGCATTCATCACTCCTGTTCCACTGTTGTCCAGGCCGTAGACCGACAGCGCCGGAATCGCGAAGTCGCCCTCGGCATTGGTAATCATTTTGCGCAGATCGTCCGGGGTAGCGGACATTCCAAACTCCCGCGTCGTGGTCCCGATCATCAGCGGAATCGCCGCCTGACCACCCGACGCGAAAATTTCCGCCGGCGAACGTGCGATTACCCAGCCGTCGACGTCCGGCCCAGTTAGTTGCGGCTGGTTCGGATCTGGGCTAGGCGTGAATTTCACCAGCTCAGCGGCCGTTTTGCCGCGCAGATACCGGATCGCGCGGCTCTCGGGAGCGTTGAGCAACAGCGCCAGCTTCTGCCCAGATTTTTCCGCGTCCGCCAGGGTCGGAAGCGGAGGATAGAGGGTTGACCCGCTCTCAGCGATGGCCCGTTGAAATTGATCTTTCGCTAGCGGAGACGCCATCAGCAGCCCGGTATCCTTGGCCCCGGCAGACTGCCCAAACACGGTGATGTTTCCCGGATCACCGCCAAACTTGGCAATATTTTCACGCACCCAACGCAACGCCGCGATCTGATCCATCAGCCCATAGTTGCCCGAAGCGTGATGCGCGGATTCGCGCGTCAGTTCCGGATGCGCGAGAAATCCAAAGATTCCCAGCCGGTAGTTCACGGTGACCAGCAGAACCCCATGCTTAACCAGCGTCCCATCCTTATAGAGGGCACTCGACGCAGTGCCGCCCTGGTTGCCCCCACCGTGGATCCACAACATCACCGGCAGGGGGTTTTTCGGCGGCCACACCGGCGTGATGACGTTGAGATAGAGGCAATCTTCCTTGCTGATTTCCGCGTCGTGTTGATTCCAATCCCCGAGCGCCGGCTGCGCGCAGGGAGCGCCAAACGCCTGAGCATTGCGCACGCCCGTCCACGCCCCCAGCGGCGCCGGCTCGCGCCAGCGCAGCCCTCCCACCGGCGGCTGGGCATACGGAATTCCCAGAAATTCGGCGCCGCCCCAGTGACGATGCAGCCCGCGGAGTTGCCCGGTGCTAGTGGCCACCACCAAGCCGCTCGCCGGCCACACCACGCCGGCACCCGACAGAAAAACGATCGCAATCGTCGCCAGCACAAAAAAGAAGTAACCGCGCCGCAGCATATCCAGCAGGGAACAGGAATTCATCCGACGCCTCCGATGGTCAAGAGACAGTATGACCCAGAAATTTCTTTCGCTGAGGCCCAAAGAATCACTGCGTGCAACGCTCATGCCCCCTCCACAGACTCCCCCACCGCGAAATAGTAGTGATAGTGGTTTCGGCATCCAGGATTGAACCCCGCGTGACACGTCGGGCACCGATATCCGCTATCCATGTACTGCTGAATGCTAAGCTCCCGGCCGCAAGCGCCACAAAGTACTCCTTTCTGATCCCACTCGCTCCGCGGCCACACTTCGATCGTGTGTCCACCGAGCGCGACGTGGCACTCTTTGCACGCATAGTAGGTTCCGCAGCACTTCATCTTGATCGCGATAATATCGGTCGGCCCGTGGTAATGTTCGCAACGCGTTTGCGGGTCGAGGTTGACGCCGAGCACTTCGGGACGATGGGGAGCCATAGCCCAAGTAACCGACGATTTCCGCCAGGTGTCAACAGATCTCACTCAGTCAACCAACAGCAGCCCGTAGCAGGTTAGCTTCGTAAGGCGATGCACCTTTCGCCCGGTTCCGGCATCAAATCATTAAAGTGAGGTACCGCCATGATCTCCCCAGCCCAGCAGCCTCGAATTGCCGGCAGGTCCGTGGTTCTAATCGCCGTTTTCCTTCTCGGAGCTGCGTTGTTCTGGAACCGCGTGGGAGCCGCCGACGGCCGTACCGCTCTCCCAGACCCTGCCGTGGACGCCGCTTCGCCCGCCACCGCCGGTCAGCAAACGGCAGTGATAGCTGGCGGCTGCTTCTGGGGGATCCAAGCGGTCTTCCAGCACGTGAAAGGCGTGGACAGCGCCACCTCAGGGTATTCCGGCGGTTCCGCTGCCACCGCTCACTACGACCAAGTGAGCGACGGAAATACCGGCCACGCGGAATCGGTGAAGATCACCTTCGACCCGGCGCAAATTTCCTACGGCCAGCTTCTAAAAGTTTTTTTCTCCGTGGCCCACGACCCCACACAACTCAATCGCCAGGGGCCGGACGATGGTAGCCAGTACCGCTCGGTGATCTTCTACTCCAATGACGAACAGAAGCACATCGCGGAGTCCTACATTTCTCAGCTGCAAGCCGCCAAATCGTTTCGTCGTCCGATCGTGACCCAGGTGGTCCCGCTGCAAGCTTTCTACACCGCGGAGGCATATCATCAGAACTACGCTACGCTGCATCCAAACAACCCATACATCTTTATGAACGATGCGCCAAAGGTCGACCATCTCCGTAAGCAGTTCCCCAATCTCTATAAAAAGTAGTAAAAGAATAGGCGGGATGCCCGGCCGACGCGGCAGCCTGGCGGACCAACGACATGCTCATCTACCTACTAGCTTTTATTGGCGGCGCCCTCACCATCCTGAGCCCGTGCATTCTGCCGGTGCTCCCTTTCGTATTCGCCCGCGCCGACCAGCCGTTCCGCCGCTCCGGTTTGCCGCTGCTTATCGGCATGGCCTTAACGTTTTCGGTGGTGGCGATCGCCGCCGCATTCGGCGGACATTGGGTAGTGCGCCTTAACCAGAGCGGCCGCTATGTAGCGATGGTCGTCTTTCTGATATTAGGAATTACTCTGCTTTTCCCATCGCTCGCCGAGACTCTCACTCGGCCTCTCGTGCGAGCAGGCAGCCGGCTCCAAGGCGGTCCGTCCCCAGAGACCGGCATTGGAAAATCATTGCTGCTCGGAGTCTCCACCGGATTACTTTGGGCACCTTGTGCTGGCCCCATCCTGGGTTTAATCTTGACCGCTGCGGCGGTCCAGGGTCCCGGCGCCCGTACGTCTTTTTTGCTGCTGTTCTATGCCATGGGCGCGGCAACTTCGCTCGGGATCGCGCTACTGGCAGGCAAGGAGGTCTTTTCCGCTTTGAAGCGCTCACTTTCTTTTGATATCTGGATACGCCGCACTCTGGGCGTCGCGGTAATTATGGGCGTGGCGGCCATCGCGCTGGGATGGGACACCACCCTGCTCACCAAGCTTTCCTTCGTGAACACCTCCCAAGTCGAAGCGCGATTGATCGACGCGGTTGGCCGGGACAAGGCCACGGTCGTTTCGGCGAGTGCCGCCCAGCCTCAGCCCACTCTTCCCGACGAAGGGCCTATGCCGCCACTGAACGGCGCGATTGCATGGATCAACTCCCTGCCTATCTCCCGCGATTCGTTGCGGGGCAAGGTAGTGGTAATCGATTTCTGGACGTACTCCTGCATCAATTGCCTGCGTGCCCTGCCGTACGTGGAAGCGTGGGCGGCCAAATACAAAGATGCCGGGCTGGTCGTCATTGGCGTGCACACTCCGGAGTTCGCTTTTGAAAAAGAGCGCGCCAACGTGGAAAAGGCCGTTCGCGATTTGAAGATCACCTATCCCGTCGCGATCGACAGTAACTACGAGATTTGGCAAGCCTTTAATAACGAATACTGGCCCGCGCATTACTTCATTGACGCCAAAGGCCGCATCCGATATCACCACTTCGGCGAAGGTGAATACGACAACTCCGAGCGCGTGATTCAGGAGTTGCTCAAGGAGAGCGGCGCAAAGTCTGTTCCCACCACGCCGGCCGAGGTCTCTGCCACCGGCGCGGAAGCGCCTCCCGATTCCCAGAATGTTGGTTCGCCGGAAACATACGTGGGCTATAAACACTCCCAAAACTTCGCTTCCGCCGAGCCTATCGCCAAGGATTCACGCAAGGCCTATACAATAGGTGCCAGGCTTTCCCTCAATCAGTGGGCCTTGGAGGGCCCGTGGGAAGTAGGTTCGGAAGCTGCAGTGCTGCGCACCCCGCCTGGAAAAATTGTGTTTCGATTTCACGCCCGCGACCTTCATTTGGTTCTGGGAACCACCAAGGAGGGCAGGCCCGTTCGTTTCCGAGTGAAATTGGATGGCACCCCGCCCGGTGATGATCACGGCAGCGACGTGGACACAAGCGGCGCCGGCACCGTGCAAGGGCACCGGCTGTATCAGCTCATCCGCCAAAAGGGCGCCGTAGAAGACCGAACTTTCGAGATCGAATTCCTCGATCCGGGCGTGCAGGCGTTTGCATTTACGTTTGGCTAGCGTGGAAAGGTAGGAGAAGAACATGCTGAATCGCCGCGAGTTTTTTTCGAAGTCGATTATCACAGTCGCCGGAGCAAGTTTCGCGGTGTGGCTACCAAGTCCGCTAACGAGCGTCGTCTATGCCAGCCCCGCGTCCGCGTCCGACAAAGACACCGTGAACATTATTCAATTCAGCGACTCAGGCCAGAAAATCGGTCCCGCTCGCGTTCCGAAAGTTCACAAGACCGACGCCGAGTGGAAGCAGCAATTGACCCCCTTGCAATATCAAGTCACGCGCCAGCAAGGCACCGAGCGCGCATTCACCGGTGAATATAACATTCACGACGCAGGACTCTACCGCTGCATCTGCTGCGACAACGCCCTATTCAGTTCCGACACTAAGTTTGACTCCGGCACCGGATGGCCCAGTTTCTGGGCCCCCATTGCCAAAGAAAATATCCGCACCTCAACTGATACCACCCTGGGCATGGTCCGTGACGAAGTTTCCTGCACCGAGTGCCAAGCCCACCTCGGCCACGTATTCGACGACGGCCCCAAGCCCACCGGCCTGCGCTATTGCATGAACGCCGCGGCAATGAAATTCGTCAAGCGCGCGTAGTTTGGTTCCGGGTCCGTCTAACCGGTCCTGCGGTGGTGCCGCGATTCTAAGGTTCAACGCTTTTATCCCTTTCGGTGCCCATTCGTAACCAATCTAGGATATTCAAACGCTCTGAATTTCGCTAAAGAGGTCAGCGAAACGCTGTCATAAATGCCGCTGAAACTGCCACCGCTGGACAACATTCGGAAGACGTCTGAAAGGTATGAAAAGAACCTTTGCAATGTTGAATCGCGAGACCCGCCGGGCTACCACCACCGAAGAAATTCGAGCGGGTAGAATCCAATTTGTTCCGGGAAGATATAGCGCTCAACGTGCTTCCGAAATACCTGGGGCCGTAGAACTCGTAACCAAACCCATGTGCATCTGTCTCCATGGGCAGGGTATGGGAACGGGCGATGAAAACCGTGTCAGGACGCGTGTCCCAGACATGTGATTTCCAAACCTTACATCGGCCGCGCCGCGTCCGCTTGATCGCTCACACCATATTCACTACACTCGCCAGCGCATGAATTCCAGCCGCGACCTGCTTTTGGGGAGACTCCAATGAACCGAACCCGCACCATCGGTTTCGCCGCCCTAGCTCTCTTCGTCGGCGCCTCCGTCGCCAGCGCGCAGCACCCGCCCGATCCCACCGCCGAACCTCATACAATTCCTCTCTGGAACAGCGGCGCGCCCGGCACCCTCGGAACCGCGGACAAAGACATTCCCACGGTCACCGTCTTCCAGCCCTACGGCGAACCCAAGACACCCCGCACTGCGGTCATCGTCGCCCCCGGAGGCAGCTACGAATGGCTCGCCGCCAATCACGAAGGCCGCCAGGAAGCCAACTATCTCAACTCCCTCGGCGTCGCCGCGTTTCTCCTCAAGTATCGCGTCGGACCCAAGTACCACCATCCCATCGAACTCGGCGATGCCCAGCGCGCCATTCGTCTGGTGCGTTCCCGCGCCCAGGAATTCGGGATCGATCCGAATCGCATCGGCATGATGGGATTTTCCGCTGGCGGCCATCTCACTTCCACCGCCGGGACTCATTTTGACAGCGGCAACCCTAGCGCTCCCGACCCCATCGATCGCGCCAGCTCGCGCCCCGATTTCATTGTGCTGGTATATGCAGTGATTTCATTCACCGCGCCCTATTCTCACGCGGGTTCATCGAAGAATCTGCTCGGCGAGAATCCCGGCCCCAAGCTGCTTGAGGAGCTTTCCAACGAACTGCAGGTCACCAAACAAACCCCGCCCGCATTCCTGGTTTCGACCGACGAGGACACCGTGGTGCCTGCGGAGAACAGCGTCGACTTCTATCTCGCGCTACGTCATGCAGGCATTCCGGCGGAACTGCACGTTTTTGAGAAAGGTCCGCACGGGTTCGGCCTCGATTTTCAAGATCCGGTACTCGGCCAATGGCCCTTGCTGCTTGCCAACTGGATGCGCGCCCGCGGCCTCGTGGAAGCGCCCGGACACTAAACTGGTCGGTCTTCCCGGAAACTTAAGCCATCCCCATGCAGTCGGCAAAGGGCCCCTCGCAGCGCTCCCGGGAACCCAGCCGCTTGGCTTCTCGGAGCCGCTAATACCCATGCCTCGCGATATCGCCGGAGATTTCGGCGAGTGTATATCGCGCAGCACCTTGTGTTTGACAGATATACTTCTGGAAGATACATTTCTGGCTCCAAAATGTGCGCGCAGCAGGTTAATCGCACGTAATTGGAAGGTTCTCGACCCCAGTCCTAAATATGGATCCTTCGCACGATAGCTCCCCCGCACCTCTCCCGCCGCGATCTGCGGCGCCGCTTCGATCCGCCTCAACCAAGTTTCCCCAGATGTGGGTGGGATTCCTAATCGCCGCTATCCTCATCGTTCTCGAACTGGCCGCCGGCGGTTTGCTGGGTTGGGCGAAAGTGGCGGGAAGCTCCAATCCCAAAGTTCCGAGCATCACGGGTTTGGTGATAGCGATATGGGTGATTTACGTTGGCGGCTACGTCTACTGGCTCTGGTCCATTTATCGCATTCACAAAATCCTGGCGGAGGCGAGTAATTCCACTTATCCCGTAACTCCGCGAAAGGCTGTCGGATTCCAGTTCATTCCCATTTACAACTTGGTGTGGAATTTCAATTGGCCCCGGCGAATCGCTCAGTTCGTCAACGCCAGAACGACGGGCACGCGCATGAACGGGATTTGGTTTGGGGTCGTTCTGCTGTTGGCCTGGATACTGGGAAGCATCGACCAGGGGCTGCAGATACTCGTGCTGTTCGGCGCAGGAACTTACCTCGTCCGCAAGCTCCATCCGATCGTCGACGCGGATGTGCTCCCGATGGCCGCCGCGTTCTCTGTTCCCGAAGCGTTTCCTGTGGCCGGCGCAGTGGCCATCCCTCAGAGCTACGCCAGGGTTTCCGAAGTCCCGGCGTTGACCGTTCCCAGGGAATGGGTTCTGCCAATAAAAGCGGGCGCCGGGGCTACCTTTGGGTTCTTGTTGTGCTACGGATTTTTGTGGCTCACCGGCCAGCTTGCCTTAGCCCCTGGGCATATAGGTGAGGAAATTGGCAAGCTCCTGGTTGTCGCTCTGCTCCTATGGTTTTTTGTCGAGCCTTTGTTCGGCCTGCTGAGCGAGCTCCTGGGCTTTCAGGAAGAACAGTCCCCGACGGAAGTGCGCACCGTGTTGCGGTTAATCCGTTTCGCGATCTTCATTTGCGTGGTGATCGGATCGCACAGCATCCTCGAAGAAACCTTTGCACACTCATACGATCGAGTGGGCTTGGTGGTCACCGCGGCCGGACTCACCTTTCTCTTCGTTGTGTTGACCTACGCCCTCATTGCCGCCACCCCGCAGCCACGACTCTCCAAGGCTGTTCTGTTCGCAGTCGGGATACCTGCCTTGGCCGCTCTCGGGATTGTGGCCGTGGCGGTCGATTACCAAAACCACCCGGAGCGGCTCAGTCCCACTCAGGTCATTACCGCGGCCGCTGGCCCTTCTGCCCGATTGGTCACCAAGGCCACCAATCCATCCGAACACGAGGAAGAAGTCGGGGAAATCCCTCTGCCCAGCACGAAGGACATCAGCGTACTGCTGATCGGCGCGGTCTTACTCGCCTGCGCAGGGCTTCTCGCGCTGCGTTTGCATTGGGGACCAAAGGGCGTCGCAGGCCTCGTCTTTCTGGCCGCGGTTCTCGCGGCAGCGATCATCTTCAAATACTCCCTGCTCAGTCGGATCCATTTGCTCCCGGGGCTGTGGGCCGCCTTTTGGTGGTGTGTGGGTATTCTGGCTTTTTGCGAGGGCGATCTGCTGAAAGCTTCGTCGTCCTCCGGCACGCTACCGGGCCATCATCATGGATCTCCGCTTCGGCAAGACTCCGTAGTTCGGATATCCTCGTTCGTGGTATTGAGTTTGCTGATCGCTTTGTTTTGGATAATTCCTAAGGGGGATGTGAACCTGGTCCTCTCGTCGCCCGATCCGAAGGTACGTCTGGGAAGCCCGGTCACACTCATGGCCATCGTGGCCCCGTCCCCTACGGCCAGCGGGACCGACACTCCTACCGGGAAGATCTCCTTTCACTGCGAGGATTGCCAAGGCGCGGAATTGTCCGCCCAGGAGACCCTTTCGGATGGCGTGGCGCCCCACGTGGTAAATCTGCCGGTGGGAATACACACGATTGGCGCGCGCTACGGCGGGGACTTGAGCTTCCGGGGGCCCGACGCGGAGGCCACCACCCAAGTCGTGGTAGCTCCGCCACCAACCGCTACCCAAGTGAGTGTCTACTCGCCCGATCCCAATATTACTGTAGGTTTTCCCGTGACCCTGGTTGCCAGCATCACTCCCGCAACCAGCGCCGTCGGCCCTCCTACGGGGAAGGTAGTCTTTCGCTGCAATGACTGCGAAGGTCCCGAATTCCCCGCGGAAGAAACGGTTTCCAATGGCACCGCACTCCATGCCGCAAACCTGTCCCTGGGCACGCACTCGATTACCGCGGACTATAGCGGGGACGACAATTTCATCGCCTCCTCGACATCCCAGCCTTGGCTTCAGGCGATCCAGTCCGCCGGTGGCGGCTCCGGGGACAATTCGCACGCAGGCAAGACGATCCACGACTCGAGCCCCGGCTCCGGCCCAGGTTCAGATCCCGGTTCCGGGCCCGCTTCGGGTCCTGACTCAGGTCCTGGTTCCGTTTCTCAAACAGATCCGATTTTTGCTGCTCCCGTCGGAACCGCGATTACCGCTCGCACCATCGACGTTATCGATTCCACCCGCAACAAGACCGGTCAAAACATAGCCGCTTCATTGGCCGTGCCGATCATGGTGAACGGCCGCATTCTAGCTCGATCGGGAGCGCCAGTAACACTCACTCTGACCGACGTCGATCCAGCGGGACGGTTCAACGGCAAACCGGCAGTCACCTTCCGCCTGGCCAGCATCGATGTTGGCGGCACGAGTTACCGGGTCACCAGCACTTTGATCCGAAGGGAAGGCCAGCCTCGTGGAGCGGCTACTGCGAAGAAGGCGGGCATTGGCGCGGCCGTCGGCGGAGCGCTCGGCGGAATATTCGGCCGCAATAAGAAGGACGCCGCGATCGGCGCGGGCTCGGGCGCCGCTCTTGGCGCCGGTTCCCAAGCCTTCACCAATGCCGGATCGATTCGGATAGCCTCCGAGACTCTTTTTACTTTCACCGTCCGGGCCAACTAAGCTCGGTGGACCTCCCCAGGAATTCTCTCGGAAAGGTGAGCTAGAATATCATTTCGATACGCGGCACAGGTAATGGTGTCTGAGGCCAAAAATGAAACTGGCAATCGTCCTTCAGAATCGCGTCAAGCAGCTCGCTATCGTTCGGGAAAACCACGTCGTCGAAATTGAACTCCTGCTGAAAACTCTCGCGTCCCGGCGCGTCCCGGCAGCATTTCGCGGCGCTGCCGCAGCTCTCAAAAAAGATCTCTCGGTGCCGGCGGATATGACCGCGTTGTTGGCCCGAGGCGATGCCTGGGTCCGCAATCTCGACCGCGCCGCGGCCGCCGTCTGTGCCGCGCCTGCCCAATCCCTGCCCAAAGGATTGCTCGCGAAGCTCGAGGGCGCTCGCTTTTGTGCTCCCATTGCGCGTCCTGGAAAAATCGTGTGTGTCGGCCGCAATTACAGCGAACATGCCAAGGAAGGTGGCAGCGCGGTCAGCGAACAACCCATCCTTTTCTTGAAGGCCGCAACTTCCGTCTGCGATCCGGGCAGCGCCATCGTTATTCCCCGCAACTCGACCCACGTGGATTACGAAGCGGAGCTCGCCGTGGTGATCGGCAAAACCGGGAAAGATATTCCCATCGAACGAGCCGAAAAATATATCGCCGGCTACACCTTGCTCAACGACGTCAGTGAGCGCCAAATGCAAAAATCCGATGGCCAGTGGTTTCGCGCGAAAAGCTGCGACACCTTTGGTCCCATGGGCCCCTGGATCGTTACGCGCGACGAAGTTCCCGACGCCGGAAATCTCCGAATCACCTGCACTCTCGACGGCCAACTCATGCAGGACTCCAACACCAGCAACTTGATCTTCAAAATTCCTTTCTTAATCAGTTATCTCTCCAATTCCGTCACCTGGGAAGCGGGCGACATTCTTTCCACCGGTACTCCCGCGGGTGTCGGCGCCTATCACAACCCGCCGGTCTTCCTCGCGCCCGGTAATGTTGTCTCGGTCACCGTCGAGAAGATTGGCACGCTGACCAATCCGGTCCGCGCCCCACAATCGAAACCGGCATCGCCTTAGCGCTGGAGTCTGAAGGGCATGAATAGTCGGCGCAACAGAAAAAAAACTTAGCGTTAAGCGTTTACCCGCACCGCCCCGCGCACCATTTGCCGATCGGTTGTTCGTACCCTCGCGTACTTCCCGTTTGAATTTCCCCCGATTTTCCCGCTGCTCCCTTATTATGAAGACTCCTCTTCCTTGCGGTGGTTTTACCTGGCCGTGTTTCTCCCTCTTCGTGCCGGCCGCTCTCCCCTTTGCATAGCTGCACCTGAGTTTTACGCTGGGCGGAATCCCAGCCCAATCGCGGCGCCACTTTTTGTTGAACTCGCACACGGAGGAAATCCAGATGGATGCAAACGGGGTGCCAAGAATCATTTTGCTGGTAGAGGAAAACGCCGATGACCAAGAACTCATGTTGCGCCCGCTGCGCAAGGGCAACCTACTAAATGAAATCGTTGTGGCCCACGATGGCGTCGAAGCTCTCGACTATCTTTTCACTGAAGACAGCCAGGCCGGGTGCGATATTCGCGTCATGCCCCAAGTCGTTCTGGGCGATCTAAAATTGCCCAAAATCGACGGCCTGGAAGTCTTTCGCCGCCTGCGTAGGCGGTCAAAACTTGGACCACGGGACTTGAGAGAACGGCACCAAGCGCAGCGAAACTTGGGATGCTAGCACTTCAGCCCTTTTGCTCATTTGCTGCCCGCAGCGGCTTTCTTCTTTTTCACGCTTTTCACGCTTTTCGCGCGCGCCTTTGCGGGCGCGCTTGCCGCAGCGCCGGGATCTCCGGTCGCTGCTTTGGCCACATCTCCTCCGCCGGCTTCCGCAATTTCTCTGAGCAGGCGTCCACTCAATGCCGATCGCGGCTCGTTCATCGTTACGTCTACCGTGGAAGCATAAGCATCGCGATGCTTGATCAGCAACCACGACGACTTCCCGCTGCTGCTCCCGAAACCGCGCGTGCGCACCAGCACCCATGACCCGCCGAGCTTTTTCCCGTGCAACTTGAATTTCAAATCGCCTTTCTTTAGCGCTCCTTCCACGTCCTCTTGCTCCGGTTCCCACGTTCCGGTGTCCCACACCATTACCGTCCCGCCTCCGTATTCGGCTTCCGGAATCACCCCTTCAAAGCTCCCGTATTCCACCGGATGATCTTCCACCGCCATGGCCAGCCGCTTGACGCTGGGATCCAGCGATGGCCCTTTGGGCACCGCCCACGACAACAGCACCCCGTTCCATTCCAGGCGGAAGTCGTAGTGGAGTTGCGTCGCGCGATGCTTCTGAACCACGTATTGCAGCGATCCCGCCGCTTTCTTTTCCCCGGCCTTCGCGCCGGAAGGCTCAGGTGTCTTATCGAAATCGCGCTTCTTTCGGTAATCGGTCAGTGCCATTGATTTGTCCTCGTTCTCGAAATATTTCACCATCCGCGCCCACACTACCATTATTCCGGCTCGAGCTGTGCCGATTCAAATTACCCGAGCTGGTCTGCGCGACGCAGCCGTCGCACTTAAAGCTTGCGCTAAGGTTTTGCTGACGTAAATCGCAGGGAAGGGAATTCTCGGACTGCAACGGGCGGGAAGAGGAGTGGGCCGTCGCTCCTCTCAAAGCAACGGCCCCCTTTTTCATGGCAGGTTTTGCTGCAGGGATTAGGGGTGGGAGTCCGCTAGATCTCTATTCCTTCGAACGCTTTGATTTGCCGGCGGTGCCCCAGTCGCTCACCCGTTGCACGTCTCCGGTGCCGGTATTCATTCCCTGATTCACCGTCTGTTGGGTGCTGCGCTCCGCCGACTCATGTACCTGGCGGCGCCGGTCCGGTCCTTCCTCCAGCTCGCTGTGCTTCAGCTCGACCACATTCGCCTTTTCGGGTTTGGTTGCCATGTCTCAACCCCCTAACTCTCCAAGTGAGCTTCGATGGTCCGAGGATAGCCAACCGCCCAATTTGGGTCGATACAGTGAATGGGGTAGTTCCGCTACAGGATTCGACTAGTACCTGGGAGGGAATTGCGGGATCGAGTGGCACAGCGACCCTTCGCGGTGCGACCGAAAACCTAAAGGGCTCCGCAACTTACCTCGCGCGAGCAAAGGTCGGCTGATGAACGGCACCCGTGGCCCACGTCTATCGATAGGGTTAGCGCCCGGCAGGTGCCGAGCACGCTCAGGTCAACGTGTAAAGGATGTCCCCGAAAGTCGCAGTCTACTTCGAGAGTTCTCTCAGCCGCGCGTGATACTTGTTCAGTTCTTCCAGCCGGTGTTGCCGCGAAGCCGCCGTTGGCTTGAACTTCCCGGTCGAGCATTCCGCCGAGCCCTTGGCATACACGATCACCACACTGGATTGCTGCACCCGGCAGCCGTACGAGCACGTTCCGTCGCCCGTATACTTGTACTTCTCTGCGTAATAGGCCGACGGATAATACGTTCGCGCCACCGTATAAGTGTGCGCGAGTTTCTGATCGAACCCCGCGCCAGTCGCAAAAATCGGTGACGCACTGGTGCCGTCGTCCCAGTCCATCCATCCGTCGTGACCGGCGATGTCGTTCCCGCCTGCGTCCAGCGTGCCGTTTTCCAGCACGATGTGGAATTGCGAAATGTAATCGTTCTCGCACGCTTCGATCGGGCTCGGCGAAATCCGCAGGGTCCCGTCCACGCAGAATTTCGTGCATCCGTTTTTCGTCGCCGCGTGCCCAGCATCGTGACCAAGATCCTGGTCGCACGCTTTCAGATGGCATGGCGGGTACTTCGGGCCGGGACCGGGTGCTTGTTGCGCCGAAGCCAATACCGCCGTCATTAACACCACCACCCCAATGCCCCGCGCTACCATTCGGCCGCCCATGATCAGAAACCCTCCGTGAAAATGCTGCACCAAGCGCTACGTATTTATAGCCGAGAACGTCGAACAGTCAAGGCCAAAGCTCCCCCAAGCGTAAGGCCGTGTTTCATTTGTCGGCGACGCGCTCTCCCGGCATCCTGCGGCACCTGGGGAAGTACTGGGCCCAGTTGGCCATTGACCCTATTACCCCCTCCACCGTATTCTCTTCAGTGCAAACGCCCCTTACCAGAGGGCTTAGCGAGGACGCCTCTCAGTCCTATTCGATAGTATTTAGGTGCTCCGGCCCAAGTACCGTCTTCGCATTCTGGTGGTCAGTCCTGTTGGGTACCTCCCCGCAGTCAACGGGTGAGGTGTTTCCTGTTTCCGCTTCGATTCGCGTGTGCCGCGCCGGTGTGCGTCCGGGTATGTCCAGTCATGCCCCGACGGTTCCGTAGGTCGTCTTTGCGGCTTCGTGGTGCCGAAGCCGTGTCCTGAGATTCAGGCTGGGGAGGATTTACCCGCATGAGCGCAAGGCCCCGTATTCTTTCCCGCAACACCCACGTTCGCTGCCGCAAGTCAGGTCGTTTCCATCCCGCTGTTCGCGCTCGCCTTAACGCGCGCTGGGTGTTGCTCTTGGTATTCGCGCTGGCATTGTTGCCGGGCTCGTTGCGTGCCCAGAACGTCACCACGTCCATTCCGGTCCAGACCGAGCCCTACAGCGTCGCGATAAATCCAGTCACCAACCAGATTTATGTCGCTAGCGCGGTTTCCGGCCTAACCGTCATTAACGGTGCGACAGGCGCTACCACTTTCCTCTCGGATCCGAATGCCAGTGGGCCCAACGCCGTGGCGGTGAACCCGGTCACCAACCTGGTCTACGTCGCTAACAACGGCAGCAACAACGTCAGCGTCTTCTACGGCGCCACCGCCTCCGCCCTGGCCAGCTATGACACCACTGTCACCGACCCCAACGCCATCGGGCCCTGGGCTGTTGCGGTCGATCCGGTTTCCAATCTCGTTTACGTCACCAACGATGGCAGCAGCAACGTCACGGTAATCTCCGGCACATCATATTTAGCAAACGTCGGCGCTGGAGCCCACCCGGATTCTGTCGCCGTCAATTCGCTCAGCCACGTCGCCTATGTGGCGAATCGCAATAGCGCCGGCACCATGACCGTCATTGCGGCCAATCTGGCCAATAATCCGATCACCTTCAGCTCCAGCACTGTCGCGGTCGGCAGCAGCCCCGCCGCGGTTGGCGTTATCACCGCCAGCAATTTGATTTTCGTGGCCTGCTTCAGCGATTCCGACGTTTGGGAATTCAGCGGCAGCAATCTCACCGCGCCGCTTCACGTCATTCAAGATAGCAGCGCCGCCGGCCCGGACTCGATCGCCATTAACCCGGTTACCAACCAGGTTTACGTCGCGAACCTCGCCAGCGCCAACGCAACCGTCATCACCCTGGCATCCCCCAATAACGTGGTTAGCGATGTGTCCCTCGCTTCGGGCGGCTCCGCCATCGCCGTCGACGTCGTCACCAACATCGCCTACAGCGCAGACACCGTTTCCGGCACCATCGGCGTCATCAATGGAAACTCGCTTCCCCCCACATCCACCGGGACCAATTTGGCTTCCGGTGGCAGTACCCCGCAGGAAGTTGCGGTCAACCCGGTCACCCACCGCGCCTACGTCGCGAACTACAACAATCCTGGTTCGATAACCGTGGTCGACGGCGCCACCAGCGTCACCACCGACGTTACTACCAGCGTCGCTCTCACCACCGCCATCGCCGTCGATCCGGCTACCAATCTGATTTTCGTCGCCGATCAGACCAACAACAACGTCGAGGTGATCAACGGCGCAACCAACGCAGTCACCGAGACGGTGTCGGTAGGCGTTAGTCCCGGACCGATGGTGGTTGATTCCGCTCGCGGCTATGTCTACGGAGTACTCGGTAACGACCCTAACAACATCGGCTTCATGATCAGCGAGAGCGCTTTTACCTTTGGGGGCCTTGGCGCTAGCGATTCGACAGATCCAGTTGCCCTCGACTTCAATACCGTTACCAACACGGTTTACATCGCCAATCAGGGCAGCGACACCCTCACGTGGTTTCACGTCCTTTACGACGAAGAGACTACCTACAGCTGGTACACCATTTGCGGTCAGCCCAACTCGGTCGCCGCCAACTCGGTCACTGACGTTGTTTGGGTCACCTGTAACGATGGCAACATCAGCCAGGTTAACGCTGGTCAGGGCTCTGTGAATACCTTCGGTCTCTCGGCCACTCCCGTCGCCGTGGCCATCAATCCCGTCACCAACCAGATTTACGCCGCCACCACCACCGGCGACATCGACATCATCGATGGCGCAACCTTGAACATCACCACCGTAAACAACGGCAACCTCCCGTCCAACCGGATTGCGGTGAACACCGCATCCGGCAAGGTCTACGTCCTCAATAGCGCATCCACATCGGTCACCGTCCTCGACCCCAACAACAATAACGCCCTCACCCAAGTGAATGTGGGGAACAATCCCTCAGGCTTGGCTGTAAATCCGGTCAGCAACAAAATTTACGTCGCCAACGCTGGTGACGGCACCCTTACCGTGATCGATGGGCCTACCAATTCCACCTACCTCGTTAGCGCCGCCGCGCCGGTGCCGGCGCCGGTGGCCGTAAATCCGATGACCAACACCGCATTCGTCGCCGATACTTTTAACAGTACGGTTACCGCCATTTCGGAATTTCAGCCCCTGGCCAGCGGACTCACCGTTACCATCCAGCCCCTCGTCGGCGTCGGCACAGACACCTTGTCCCAGGATTTTAATTTCACTGTCACCAACAGCGGCAACGCACCCGCCGATCAGGTTCTCTATCAGTTGGACACTTGGCAAGGCCAGTGGCAGCAAGCCACTCTTGACTCGACCGACCAGTTCGACGGCATGACCACCCTCACCCCCGGCTACCACATCCTCTACGCCTACGCCACCGCTGGCGAGGAAGCCACCGAAGCCTCCGGCGGCCTACAATCCAGCCCGATCATCGGCACCATGACCTCTTACGGTTTCCTGGTTGCCCCGGCGCTGGCCCAGTTCTCTCACGAGTACTTCAACACTAACTTCGGAACCCAGGGCATCGGCACCCAAAGCGCCCCACAAACGATTACCTTGGTGAATGACGGCGGCGCTCCGCTCCATATCAGCAGTATCACCATGCTCGGAAATAATCCTTCTGATTTCATTATTAACGTCGGTGTCGCTCAGAATGATTGCAACAGCCTCGGAGGGGTATTGCCCGGCGGCACCCAGTGCAATATGTCGGTCTACTTCCAACCGCAGACCGCCCTGGATGAGTCCGCCATTCTCACCGTCACCGACGACTCCAGTGGCGTCCCGGGAAGCCAGCAGACTCAACCCATCACTGGCAACGGTGTTCCGCAAGTCACTATCACCGCCAGCGGCACCGGTGTCGGCGCCGTCAGTGACGGCAACGTCAGCCTGTACACCTGCTACAACTTTCCTTGCACCGCCTCCTACCTGGGCGGGCAGATGATCACCTTCACCGCCATTCCCAACCCTGGGTCCGTCTTCAACGGGTTCACCGGCGATTGTGACGGCACGTCTCCGTGTACTCTCGACATGACCCAGAACCACACCTTCAACATGGATTTCGAACCGGCGGTCGTCAATCCCACCACTTACACACTCACGGTCTACGAACTCGGCACTGGCACCGGAACAATCACCGACGGCTTATCTTCCCCTCAACAGATGACTTGCACTACCGCACCGAGCCCGAACCCCGTCACCACCTGTACCGCAACGATCAACAGCGGGCAATCCGTCACGTTGACGGCGACGGCGTCGGGTTCTTCCACCTTCGGAGGATGGAGTCCTGGTTCCAACTACTCCGCTTGCACCGGCGCGGGTACGAATGCATGTACGATAAGCAGCATGACCAGCAACATGACCGCGGGCGCATTTTTCGTGCCGCCGCCCACCATGGTCACCCTCCAATACACACCCACCACTCCGGCCAATACCGCCTATTTCAATTGCGGCGTCAGCAATCCATCGCCTACGAACCCGTGTCCCAATCCCAACGCGCATCAACTTACTTTAGGAGTTCCCGCGGTAACCACTTCGGAATTCAATTTGGTTGTGGTCGCCACCGAAGTATCTCCGCTGCAAGCCGACGGCATCTGCGAGACCGGCAACACCGTGGCTAATGATTTCGATTGCCGCTTGGTTAGCTTTTTCTCCGGCCCCACCATAGGCAGCGGAGTGCAAACGCCGCAGTGCGACGCTTATTCCAACGGGGATTGCGTCTTCTACAGCGTTTATTACACCGACACAGAAGGCGTCCGCACCGAGCCCGATCCCAGCTGGTACACACCTCCCGTCACCTGGAACATTGCATTTAACGATGACAACAACACCGCTCCGGCCGGTTATTCCTCGAGCGAGCGGCTCTACGACGATCCCGACTACGAACCTTCGCCGACCAGTCCCTACGGCACGAGCTGCTCGTCGGCCATGGTCATCGGTACCCCGCCGGGAAGTGCCACCAACCCGGCGATCGAGTGCCAGTTCGAATTCGATATAACCACCTTTTTCGATCCCAATGAGGTTGTCGATCGCGGCATCGGCGGCGTTACCCAGCAATTCAACGACGTGGTGGTGGCCTTCCCGCTTTCCTCGGCCGCTCCCAGCCCGAACCTGACGGTTACCGATACCGCTGACCCATCGCAGGCCCCGGCAGTTGGAGGCGTCCAGGCGTTGATTTCGACCGGGCTGACCATTGGTTACACCGCGACGATCACCAACACCGCCGCGCCCGGCAGCGGTAGCGCCAACAACGTCGTACTGACCGACACATTGCCCAATGCCACCGGTTTGAGTTGGACGATCGCGTCGGTGAATCCGGCCCAGGCGATCGTCAATGGAACACTGACCAATACCTGCACGATTTCGACCGCCAGCCCGCAGCAGCTCACCTGCGACTTCGGGAGCATTTCTCCGGTAGTGAGCGCCACGGTGGACGTAGTCAGCCCATCCGTCGCTGGCACCTTCTCGAACTCGGTCACCGTCAGCGCCTCCAACAACCCCACCATCACTGCCTCGTCCACACCGATCACCGTTTCGATCACCGCCTTCAGCGGGCTGACATCTTCGTCGACGATTCCGTATGGCGCCGCTTCCGTGGCGCTGTCAGGAGTGATCGGCTCGGGTTCGCTGCATCCCCCCACCAGCGAGTCAGTGAGCGTGACCATCGACGGCATTACCACCACCGCTCCCATCGGGATCGGCGGAGCATTCTCGGTTCCTGCGTTCGTCACTTCCGCCATCCCTGGGTCCGCCACGCCTTACACCATTACCTACAGTTACGCGGGAGATTCGGACTTCACTCCGGCAACCAACACCAGCACCACGCTGACCGTGAATAAAGCCACCACGACCTTCAGCACGGTCAGTGCGTCGCAGTCAATCACCACCGGTGCCGCGTCGATCGGCCTGAGCGGAACGTTGAGCTCCGGCACGCTGCATCCGCCGGCGGGTGAGACCGTGACGGTAACCATCGACGGGCTCACGCAGAGCACCACCACCACTGGAACGGGCGGCACATTCTCACTAAACTTCACCACGTCCGCGATCCCTGCGTCGGCAACTCCGTACACTATCTCCTATAGCTACGCAGGGGACACCAACTTCACCACTGCGGCAAATACCAGCACTACGCTGACCGTCAACAGTGCCAATAGCACCACCACGTTTAGCTCGGTGACCGCGTCGCAGTCGATCACCTACGGCACTTCCTCGATCAGCCTGGGCGGGACGCTAACTTCGGGTACGAAGCATCCGCCCGCCGGCGAAACAGTGACGGTGACCATCGATGGGATCACGAAGACCACCACCACGACTGGAACGGGCGGCACGTTCACGCTAAGCTTCGCCACCTCCGCAATTCCCGCATCCACGACGCCTTACACCATCACCTACGGTTATGGTGGAGACACGAACTTCAGCTCGGCGACGAACACCAGCACCACGCTGACCGTGAATAAAGCCACCACGACCTTCAGCACTGTCGGTGCGTCGCAGTCGATCACCGCCGGTGCCGCGTCGATCAGCCTGAGCGGGACGCTGACTGCAGGCACGCTGCATCCGCCGGCGGGTGAGACCGTGACGGTAACCATCGATGGGCTCACGCAGAGCACCACCACCACTGGAACGGGTGGCACATTCTCACTAAACTTCACGACGTCTGCGATCCCGGCGTCCACCACGCCCTACACCATCAGCTACAGCTATGCCGGTGACACGAACTTCAGTACCGCGACAAATACCAGCACCACGCTGACCGTTAACAGTGCCACCGGCACCACCACGTTCAGCTCGGTGACCGCGTCGCAGTCGATCACCTACGGCACTTCCTCGATCAACCTGGGCGGGACCCTAACTTCAGGTACGAAGCATCCGCCGGCCGGTGAGACGGTGAAGGTAGTTATCGACGGGATCACCCAGAGCACCACCACCAAAACGGGCGGCACATTCACACTGACCTTCACCACGTCGGCGATCCCCGCGTCCGCGACGCCGTACACCATCAGCTACAGCTACGCAGGCGACACCAACTTCAGCTCCGCGACGAACACCAGCACCACTCTCACGGTCAGTAGTGCGGGCGGTACAGGTCTGACAATCAGCCCAACATCACTCGCGTTCGGCAACGTCTATTACGGAACGGTGCCGGTGAAGATGGTGACGCTGACCAACAACACCAGTTCTACGGTGACCATCTCGAGCGTGTCACTGACCTCGGTGCCGGGAGGGGACTCCTACGACTTCGTGGGATTGAATCTGTGTTCGAAGACCCTAGCAGTAAAGAAGAGTTGCCAGATCGAGATGAGCTTCATACCGAACAGCCAGGTGAACATCGTGCAGTCGGCGATACTGACGATTGTAGATAGCGCGTCGAAAGCGGCGCAAACCGTGACCATGACCGCGACGGTGATCGATCCCTTAGCGACGCCGAGCCCGGCGAGCCTGAACTTCGGCACAGTGAAGACGGGCACGACCAGCGCCACCAAGACGGTGACCGTCACCAACACGGGCCTGACCACCACCACGATCAACTCAGTGGCGATCAGCGGCAACTTTGCGCTGACGTCGGCAAGTACCTGCAAAGCCTCCACCCCGCTGACGGCGGGAGGGAAGTGCACGCTGGTAGTGACGTTCACTCCAGCCGCGAAGGGCTCGCGCACCGGCCAGATCACGTTGACCGACAACGCGCTGAATAGCCCGCAAACAATCGGCCTGTCCGGAACCGGCGACTAGTGTTCTTCTCGTGCCGCTGCCGCCTGTTGTGGCGTCCCGGAGTGGCCAGCCGTTGTGGCACAACCATGAATGGTTGTGGCGGCCCCAAAGTTTGCGTGGCACAACCACTTCTGGTTCTTACCGCCGAAGCTTTTCTAAGCAGATAACGCAACCGGAATCACCACCAGCGTCGCGTCCTCAGCTAACCACGTAGTCCGAGTATTCCTAGTACCAGTAAGCAGTACAACGCCTTCACCGCCAGGAAATTCAATTCGATTTTTGCACGCACGCAATGCTTTGATTCAAGTACCATATCCGACGCACCGTTCGGGCTGCTCAACCCCAGGGCTGATGCCCTGCGTCAACGGGTTCGAGAAGCGAAATCAATTATTCGCACAGTCGGTAGGCCCTTGTCCGGTGTATTCAGCGATAACGCGCCACCACCTGTTCGCGCTCACGTTACTGAGTTTGTGATTCTCATTCTGATCGGGAGACTTCCATGACGTTCCCAGCAACGCCGTCGGAAATTCGCCAGGTTTGCGCCCCATCCTCTGGATTTGAAACGCTTCAATTCGCGCCGTGCCAACTCGCGCGCCTTGTCGCGCGCCTGGCATTGCTGCTGGCTGCCGCGCTGCTATTTTCTCTCGCGCCGCTCCACGCCCAGGCGCTCGAGCAAACCGTAAACGTCGGCGGTTTCCCCAACGCCTTTGCGGTCGACCCGGTCTACAACCAGATTTACGTCGCTAACGCCGAAGGCGGCCTCTCCGTAATTGACGGTGCCACCGGTGTGGTCACCCTCACCATTCCGGGCGATCCCACCGTCACCGCGTACGCCGTCGGCATCGACACTGTCAATCACATCGTCTACGTGGTCGACCACGGCACCAACAAGGTGAACACTTTTGCCGCCGCCACCCCTAACGTTGGCGCTTCCTTCATCAATTCGATCCCTACCGGCAATGGCCCGTGGGCGATCGCCGTCGACCCTGTCCTTCACCAAGCGTACGTTACCAATGAAACCGATGGCACGGTGACTATCATCAACGGCACCTCCCAGACCACCGCTACCGCAACGGTGGGTGCTAATCCCGAAGCCATCGCCGTGAACCCAGAAACCCACCAGGTCTTTGTCGCTAACCGCAGCCTAAGCAGCACCGACGGAACGGTGAGCGTGATCAATGGAAACACCAACGAACCTGTAGCAAACACCCCGCTTACCGTCGGCAGCCAGCCCATCAGCGTCGCCATCAACACCTCCACCAACATGATATACGTCGCATGCGTTAACAGTCCCGGTGCGGAGGTAGCCGAAATCGCTGGGGCGAGCGTTGGCACCAACGGCTACGTTCCGACGGTGCTGGCTTCGAGTGGCGGAAGCCCAGTATCGATTGCCGTCAACCCCATTACCGATCAGGTATACGTCCAGAATGTCGAAACGAGCGTCGCGATCTACAATTTCGAAAACAGCGCCAACCCCACACCGTCGATAGTCACCGGTGTTGGCTCGGAGGCGAACTACATCGCCGTCGACGTGGTTACGAACATCGCCTACGTCGCTAACGGCACCGACGGCGTCAGTTTCGTCAACGGAAACTCGCTCACCGCTACCACCCTAACGGTTCCTGGCACGCTACAAGCAGTGGCCGTCAACCCAGTCACACACCGCGCTTACGTGGCTAGTTACCTTTCGTCCGGAACCGTCTCGATCATCGACGGCGACGTCAACTCCGTTGCCCTGTTCACCTTCGACAACGCCGCGCCGGCGTACCTGGCCGTCGATCCGGTGAAGAACATGCTCTATGTTGCCAGCGCGGTCGGCGAAGTGGATGCCGTCAGTCTTTCCGGCAACATCAACCAAAGTTATACCCAGCAGGTGCCGGCCTCACCCACCGGACTGCTGGTGGATCCTATCCAAGACCTAGTTTATGAATTGGACGCGAACGAGGGCCTGGCCATCCTCACCCCTGGTTCCGGAAGTTTTACTCTCGCCTTTGACGAGGGCTCGGGGACCGGTTTCTCGCAGCTCACCGAAAATCCAGTCACCGGCACCGTCTTTTTCGCTAGCAACGATGGGGTGATCAACTACTTCAATCAGGCCACTAGCCAAGGGGCTTATCTCAACGGTTTTGCCTCTAATCCCACCGGCTTGGTAGCAAATCCGGCCACCGGTCAGGTCTACGGTGTGAACAGCACCTCTATCTCTCAATTTGACCCGGCCTCGAATAGCATCACCAGCAACAGCTTGCCCGAGGGCGCCCTCGGTCTCGTGGTCAATCCCGCGACCAACACCCTCTACGCCTCCACCGCTAGTGGCGACATCCTGGTCATCAACGGCGCGACCTTGGCTTCCACGCGGGTCCTCAACCCGGGTTATCCCGCTGTACAGGGCTCCATCGCGATCAACACGGTCACCAACCAGATCTACGTTCTAGACAACCTCCCATCGAACCCGACACTCACGCAAATGGATGGCACTAGCCATACCATCACCAACATTCCTCTCACCGCAGTTGGCGTCGCCTTGGCGATCAACCCCACCACCAACAAGATTTATGTCACCGCGAGTAATTCCGACAACATCTACGTAATCGACGGTGCATCGAAGACGGTGATCGCCACCGTCAACCCGAGCGAGGCTTTTCCGGTCGCCGCCGCCGTCAACCCCGCGACTAACTCCGTGTACATCTACAACAGCGGCGCTGAATTCTCCGGCAGCGCGATCAGTGAATTTCAGACCGCAGGTGTCGGCAGTGCCGCCAACGCCAACGGCGTTAGTGGCAGCAACTCACTCACCACAGTGATCGAGCCGTTTTCATCCAGCACCACCACCACCGAGCAGCCGCAGTTTATTTTCCACGCCACCAGTTCCTTGAGCTACACACCGGACGCGGTTCTCTACCAGGTGGATACCTGGCAAGGTCCGTGGATCAACGCCACTTTTCAAGAAGGCAACGAATGGGCCGGCACCACGCAACAGCTCACTCCCGGCTTCCACATTCTGTATGCTTACGCCACCACCGGTGAAGAGGCCACCAGCACGGTTGCAGGCTATCAAACCAGCCCAGTCATCGGCGCCATGACCTACTACGGTTTCCTGGTAGCGCCTCCGCTCGGCGTACTCACTCCCGGCAGTGGGCTCAATTTCGGCACTGCCGAATATGGCTCAGAAGTTGGCCCGCTAACTTTCACGCTGTCGAACGAGGGTGTGGGTCCACTGGTTTTCAGCAACACCGTGGTTTTTGGCGGAACGAACTCCGGCGATTTTCCAGAGACCGCGGGAGGTACTTGCGTTGAAGATACCGGCGGGCTGACCGCGGGCACTTCTTGCACGCTGGTGCTCGACTTCATGCCATCCGGTTTTGGAGCCGAAAATGCCACTGCCACCGTTTCCACCTCCAACTCGGGCGGTATTGCCAGCAATCTACAACCGATTCCCCTGACCGGCATCAGTTACCCATACCTCACACTCGACGTGAGCGGCGACGGTAGCGGCACGGTGACCGACACGGCGAACGGTATTTCTTGTCAGGTGGGGCTCGAATGCTTCTACGATTTCCCGGTTGGTACTCAAATCAATTTGACCACCAACCCCGGGGCTGGCTACGTGCTGGATGGATTCAGCAGCCCGTGCTCTCCTTCGTCAGCAACCTGCAGTTTCACAGTGACTGAGAACAATTTGATCGCCGTACACTTCTCGCAGGCTTCCGCTACGACCAACACGCTCACTGTCACCGAGCTGGGCACTGGCACCGGAACAATCACCGACGGCTTATCGTCCCCTCAGCAGATGACTTGCACTACTGCACCGAGCCCGAACCCCGTCACCACCTGTACTGCAACCATCAACAGCGGCCAATCCGTCACTTTGACGGCGACCGCGTCAGGTTCTTCGAGCTTCGGAGGATGGAGTCCGAGTTCTAACTATTCCGCTTGCACCGGCGCGGGCACGAATACATGCGCGATAAACAACATGACCAGCAACATGACCGCGGGCGCATCTTTCGTGCCGCCGCCCGCCAGTGTCACGCTCACCTACAATCCAGTTGCTCCATCCAATACTGCATATTTCAATTGCATCCCGACCGATCCATCGCTTCCGCCGTCGCCCTCGAATCCGTGCACCAATCCCAACGCGCACCAGGTGAACTTGGCCGTTCCCGCGGTCTCCACCCAGTTCAACCTAGTGGTCGAAGCGACGGAGGTTTCGCCGCTGCAAGCCGACGGAATCTGCGAAAACGGCCAGACCGTTCTCACCGACTTCGATTGCCGGTTCGTGACTGATTTTTCTGGGCCCACCGTGGCCGCCGGGGTCGAAGTGCCGCAGTGCGATGCGTATGCCAACGGCGATTGCATTTTCTACAGCGTGTACTACACCACGGACGGAGTCACTCGCACCGAGCCCGATCCGAGCTGGTACACGCCGCCGGTCACGTGGAACATCGCATTCAACGATGACAACAACACCGCTCCGGCCGGTTATTCATCGAGCGAGCGGCTCTACGACGATCCCGACTATGAACCTTCGCCGACTACGCCGTACGGCACGAATTGTGCGGCCTTCATGGTTACCGGGACGCCGCCGGGGACTCCCACAACGATCTCGTGCCAGTTTGAGTTTGATATCACCACATACTTCAATCCCACCCAGGTAGTCGATCGCGGCATCGGCGGCGTCACTCAGCAATTCAACGATGTAGTGGTCGCTTTCCCGCTGTCCACGCCCAACACTCCGCCACCCAGTCTGAGTGTTACCGATACGCCGGACGCATTGGTGGTCCCAGCAGTTGCGGGCGTGTCCGGTGGTGTCCAGGCGTTAGTTACCAACGGACTCACGATTGGTTACACCGCGACGATCACCAATACTGCCGCGCCCGGCAGCGGCAGCGCCAACAACGTCGTACTGACCGACACATTGCCCAATGCCACCGGTTTGAGTTGGACGATCGCGTCGGTGAACCCGGTGCAGGTGCAAATCGGTGGAACGCTCACGAACACGTGCTCCATTTCGAGCTCGAGTCCCCAGCAGCTCACCTGCAACTTCGGAAGCATTTCTCCGGTAGTGAGCGCCACGGTGGACGTAGTCAGCCCATCCGTTGCTGGTACGTTCTCGAACTCGGTCACCGTCAGCGCCTCCAACAACCCCACCATCACTGCCTCGTCCACACCGATCACCGTTTCGACCACCGCCTTCAGCGGGCTGACATCTTCGTCGACGATTCCGTATGGCGCCGCTTCCGTGGCGCTGTCGGGAGTGATCGGCTCGGGTTCGTTGCATCCGCCCACCACCGAGTCAGTGAGCGTGACCATCGATGGCATTACCACCACCACTCCGATCGGGGTCGGTGGAGTATTCTCCGTGGCATTCGCCACTTCCACCATTCCCGCGTCGGCCACGCCTTACACCATTAGCTACAGCTACGCCGGGGATTCGGACTTCACTCCGGCAACTAACACCAGCACCACCTTGACCGTCAAACAAGCCACCGCCACCTTCAGCGCGGTCACCGCGTCGCAGTCGATCACCGTTGGCGCCGCCTCGATCAGCCTGAGCGGAACGTTGAGCTCCGGCTCGCTACATCCGCCGGCGGGCGAAACGGTAAAGGTGACGATTGACGGCATCTCGCAGAGCACCACTACCACCGGGACGGGCGGCACATTCACGCTCAGTTTCACGACCTCCGCGATCCCGGCGTCCACCACGCCCTACACCATCACTTACAGCTATGCTGGTGACACGAACTTCAGTACCGCGACCAATACCAGCACCACGCTGACCGTTAACAGTGCCACCGGCACCACCACGTTCAGCTCGGTGACCGCGTCGCAGTCGATCACCTACGGCACTTCCTCGATCAGCCTGGGCGGGACCCTAACTTCAGGTACGAAGCATCCGCCCGCCGGTGAAACAGTGAAGGTGACCATCGACGGGCTCACCCAGAGCACCACCACCAAAACGGGCGGCACATTCACGCTGACCTTCACCACGTCGGCGATCCCCGCATCCACTACGCCATACACCATCACGTATAGCTATGGCGGAGACGCGAACTTCGGCCCAGCGACCAACACCAGCACGACGCTGACCGTTAAGAAGGCCACCACCACGTTCAGCGCAGTCACTTCGTCGCAGTCGATCACCGTCGGCGCCGCCTCGATCAGCCTGAGCGGGACGCTGACCGCAGGCACGCTGCATCCGCCGGTGGGTGAGACCGTGACGGTGACGATCGACGGGATCACCCAGAGCACATCCACCAAAACGGGCGGCACATTCACACTGACCTTCACCACGTCGGCGATCCCCGCGTCCGCGACGCCGTACACCATCAGCTACAGCTACGCAGGCGACACCAACTTCAGCTCCGCGACGAACACCAGCACCACTCTCACGGTCAGTAGTGCGGGCGGTACAGGTCTGACAATCAGCCCAACATCACTCGCGTTCGGCAACGTCTATTACGGAACGGTGCCGGTGAAGATGGTGACGCTGACCAACAACACCAGTTCTACGGTGACCATCTCGAGCGTGTCACTGACCTCGGTGCCGGGAGGGGACTCCTACGACTTCGTGGGATTGAATCTGTGTTCGAAGACCCTAGCAGTAAAGAAGAGTTGCCAGATCGAGATGAGCTTCATACCGAACAGCCAGGTGAACATCGTGCAGTCGGCGATACTGACGATTGTAGATAGCGCGTCGAAAGCGGCGCAAACCGTGACCATGACCGCGACGGTGATCGATCCCTTAGCGACGCCGAGCCCGGCGAGCCTGAACTTCGGCACAGTGAAGACGGGCACGACCAGCGCCGCCAAGACGGTGACCGTCACCAACACGGGCCTGACCACCACCACGATCAACTCAGTGGCGATCAGCGGCAACTTTGCGCTGACGTCGGCAAGTACCTGCAAAGCCTCCACCCCGCTGACGGCGGGAGGGAAGTGCACGCTGGTAGTGACGTTCACTCCAGCCGCGAAGGGCTCGCGCACCGGCCAGATCACGTTGACCGACAACGCGCTGAATAGCCCGCAAACAATCGCGCTGTCAGGAACAGGAAACTAGTTTTTCTTTCGCCGTTGTCGTGTTGTGGCACAACCTTTCCTGATTGTGAGCGGTAGAAGTTCTTGATAATGAGCAGTTGGCGGCAGATTCGAGACGCCTACAACCGAATGGCTGTGCCACAGGGTTGAACCAACCAGCCGACTGGCGCGAATTTTGCGCCATGTCTTGTGTTTGCGGCCAGTAGTCCTCAGCTCCGGAGCACAGCGTGACATTCCCGCTCGAGCAGCGCCAAGAGCTGCTCCATGTGCTCGGTACGCGTGCGAAAGTTCACCGGATTAATGCGAAACCACGCTTTGCCTTTTAGCTCGGTGGTCGAGATCCAGAATTTCCCGCCGCTTTCCACCCGTCGCGCAACCTCCGCATGTAACTCCTTTGCCTGCGTTTCGTCCAAGTGCGCTCCGCAATACCGAATACAGATCGCCGACATCGGCGGATCACTCGCCGCTTCGAACTCCGGATGTTTTGCCACTAACGAATAAAGGTGCTTCGCCTGCAGAACATTGTTGTCGATCCACTCCCCGATCTGCCTCGCTCCGTAACGCTTAAAACTCATCCACACCTTCAGCCCGCGAAACCGCCGCGACTGCTCGAAGCTGTGCACGTAGTACTGGTAGCGCTCACTGGCGCGATCCAGTTCGTCGGTGAGGTACGACGGCTTCATCCCAAACGACGCGGTCAGCCGGGGGTCGTCCTTCACCAGGATCGCTCCGGCATCCAGCGGCGCATAGAACCACTTATGTGGATCGATGGTGATCGAGTCCGCGAGTTCCCACCCTCGATTCCGCGCCGGCCATGTATGCGAGAGCAGCATGCCGCCACCGTAAGCGGCGTCAACGTGCAGCCACATTTTCTCGCGATCGGCGATCGCCCGCAGGTCGCGCACCGGATCGATCGCCCCGGTATTCGTGGTGCCGCAGATCGCCACGATACACAGCGGCCGTATTCCCCGCTGGTGATCCTCGGCGATCGCGGCTTCCAGCGCGTCAATCCGCACGCGGAATTCAGCGTCGGTCGGCAGCGCACGTAGCGCCGAGCGGCCCAATCCGATGGCGTCCACCGCTTTATCAACCGAGACGTGCCGCTCCTCCGATGCGTACACCGCCCAACCATCCTTAACTCCGTCGTATTGGGTCCGGTCGCCCGAGACGGAGTCGCGCGCCGCCTTCAGCCCGATAAAATTCGCCATCATTCCGCCGCTGGTCAGATGGCCTCCGGCGTTTTCGCCGTATCCTGCCAAGTCGCAAAGCCATCGCACCGTGCGCCGCTCCATCGCCACCGCCGCCGGCCCGATCGTATATGCTCCAATATTTTGATTGAGCGCGGAGCAGATGAAATCCCCAATGATGCCGATGGGACTAGGCGAAGGAGTGATCAGCCCCATATAACCGGGATGCCCGACATTGGTGCAATACGGCAGAAGTTTCTCTTCCAGTTCGTCCAGCACCTGCGCCGGCGCAGTGGATTCTTGCGGCAGCGGCTCGGCAAAGAATTGCGTGAGCGTCTTCGGCTCGACATTCGGAAACACCGGCTGCTCCTCGATGTGTTCCAAATATTCGGCCAGCAAATCCACTACGCGGTGCCCGACTTCCCGAAATTCTCCCGGATTCATACGTCCCCCCTGATAGTCCACTGGCGCAGAGCCGCCAAAATTAAACTGTCTCTTGCGCGGCACCGAAAAACTTCCCGATTCTTTCTTCTAACCTCTAAATTCCTTAGCCATCCTAACGATCGGCAGCGCCTCGCCATTCCCGAGTGAAACCTCCATCTCCTCCAGCGCCGCATATCCCTTGGCGCGATAAAAAGCGACGCCGCTCAACGTCGCGCCCATTTCCAGCCGGGTGAATCCCGCTTCCCGCGCCGCGAGCTCGCAAGCCTCGAGGATCAAACCGCCGATGCCGCGCCGCGCCCACTCCGGATGCACAAAGAAAGCGCGAATCTTCGCGGCATCCCGCGCGGGATCCAGCAACGAATCCTCGCGACCGGCAAATTGGTCGCCGCCATAGAGCGTCTTGCGCTTGCTCCACCCTCCGCAGCCGACGATCGCAGCGCCAGTCCCTCCCGCTCCCTCAATTTCCGCCACCAGATACGTTCCGTCGGCGATGAGCTGGCTATCCACTCCGTACACCGACGCCAGCGCACCCTCAATCTGCGCCGCGGTATAGTCGGCAGCCTGCAGCCCGCGCACCGAAGCCTCAATCACCTCGCGCAGCCGCGGCACATCCGCCGCGTCCGCCTTCCGTATCGGAACGTCGCTGCTCACCCTGCCCATTGGCATTGGCTCACCCCGATCCGACGTGATCGGCACGCGACCTCAGGCAGCCGCACCGTTTGCGTATTTTGCGATTTGCCGGGATTCGGCAGAATTCCATCTTTTGGACTCAGCCACATGCGAGAGGGTATGCTGGCGCTGCTGCTAATTGGATTTTTGTCCGTTTCGGGGTGTTTCGATTCTTGCGCCGCCAGCTTCCTACCGATTGGCGCGAACCCTGCGCGACGTTATGTGTCTCGAGCCGACTTGCGACGCCGCGATAGGAAAGCTCTCCGACCGCTACCTTCTGCTTTTATTCTCCGCCTTAAGCGGCGGATTCTGCGCATCCGGCATAGCGATCACCCTACCGGTGGCAGCGCTACGCGACGCCAACTCCAGGATGGCCATCACCCGGATGGCCTCGGTGGTGGTCACCGGCGGCTCGCCGCCATTTCGAATCGCGTCGTAGATGCCTTGGTAGTATGCGGGATAATTTCCGGGAAGCGTGGGGACGATCTCAGACCGCTGCTCGCCATCCTCCCAGTAGTACAGCGTGCCATCCAAATCATCGTGGCCCCAATTCGGACCGCCGGGGTCACGGCCGGCCTTGAGCTCATTTTCTTGCGGGTCCATGCCGTACTTCACAAAACTCCCGCGCGTGCCATGGATCGTAAACCGCGGCGAACTGGAACTAACCAGCGATCCACCGTGCAGGATTACCCGACGCTGCCCGTAAAAAAGAATGACGTGAAAATAGTCGACCACCTGGCCATTTTTTCGTTGCGCGGCAAAATCCCCAAGAATGGAATCGGGGACGTCAAATAGCTCGAGTGCCTGGTCCACCAGATGATATCCGAGGTCGACCCAGATGCCCGAGCCGGGGCCAGGCTGTTCCCGCCAGCGCGTGCGAACGTCGGGGCGGAAGCGGTCGTAATGCGATTCGAAATGAACCACCTCGCCGAGCCGCCCGGAAGCCAGCAATTGCCGCACCGTAAGAAAATCGGAATCCCAGCGGCGATCGTGGAAAACCGACAGCAACTTCCCAGACGAGCGCGCCAGCGCGAGCAGTTCCGAAGCTTCGCCGACGGTAATGGTGAACGGCTTGTCCACCACCACATGTTTGCCGGCCAGCAGCGCGTTTCGCGCCAGATCGAAGTGCGTGGTGTTGGGAGTAGCGATGGCGATGAGTTCGATTTCCGGATCGCGAAAAACGTCCTCAGGCGCGCCGACCACGTTCACGTCCGGCCAGTCACTGTGTACCCGCAGCGGATCGCGCGAAACGATCTCATTGAGCGCCACGCCCGGGACCGCGTTGATCAGTGGGGCATGAAACGTCTTGCCCGCGAAGCCGTAGCCGATGAGCGCGACGCGAAGGGGTTTGGGGTTGGGATCCACGGCAGGCCTCAAGGTCCGACCAGCTGACCTACCGATCTTAGGTGCGCCACGCTCTCGGCGCAAGTGGCACAACCATCACTGGTTGTGAGCTTCGAGTGCACACCCACCTAGTAGCACAACCATCCTGGTTGCGGGTCGCGCTTTTGATTTGCTAGCTGTCTCACACGAAATCAAACCCGCCGCCAGGATTGCCCGCACCACGCTATGATGCAGTCAGCACTTTGGGGATCGAAATGTTCGCCAAGCGCACGCGCTGGGAAATGGAACCCAACCGCCTAACCCGCGCGCTGGCCGCGCAACGCGCCGCCGGCGTGCCGGTCCTCGACCTGGCCGAGTCGAATCCCACCAAGTGCGGATTCCAGTACGACACCGCCGCGATCCTGCGCGCCCTGTCCAACCCAGCCGCGCTAACCTATCATCCCGACCCGCGCGGCCTGCTAAGCGCCCGCGAAGCAATAGCGAAATACTACGCCGCGCGCGCAGTGCGCATCACGCCGGACGACATTTTCCTAACCGCCAGCACCAGCGAAGCCTACACCTACGCCCTGCGCCTGCTGTGCGATCCCGGAGACTCCATTCTGGTCCCCACTCCCAGCTATCCCCTGTTCGATTATCTGGCTGGCATTCAAGATGCAGAGGTCGCGCGCTATCGGCTGTTCTACGACCACGGCTGGCAAATCGATTTCCACGCGCTGGAATCGGCCATCACCGACCGCACCCGCGCCATCGTGGTAGTCCATCCGAATAATCCCACCGGCCACTACACCCGCCGCGAGGAGATGTGGAAGCTCGCAGAAATTTGCGCGGCTCACGATTTAGCGCTGATCGCTGACGAAGTTTTCCTGGATTTTGAGATCGAGGACCAAGGACAGGCTCGCAGCTTCGCCGGCGAGTCAACGGCGCTCACCATAACGGTGAGCGGCCTGTCGAAAGTTTGCGGCCTCCCGCAGATGAAAGTCGCGTGGATGTGCGTAGGGGGCCCGGAGCAGTTGCGCCGCACCGCCACCGAGAGCATGGAAGTAATCGCGGACACCTATCTCTCGCTGGGCACCCCAGCCCAGCTAGCGGTTGGGACGTTACTGGAAGGCCGCCACGCGTTTCACAAACAGGTGATGGCGCGAATCAAAGCGAATCTGGGCGAACTGTACCAACAGTTAGCGAGCGCGAAATCCTGTACCCGGTTAGAAATAGAGGGAGCCTGGACCGTAGTTCTGCGAGTCCCAGCAACGCGTTCCGACGAAGACCTAGCCCTGGCGCTGGTGGAGAAGAAAAGTGTGTACGTACACCCCGGCCATTTCTACGATTTCCCCGGCGATGGCTACCTAGTCGCCAGCCTAATCGTGCCGGAACAAGATTTCAGTACTGGCGTGGCGCGCCTCCTGGAATTGGTCGAAGGCGGAAATAATCGATAGCCCACTGCGGCGTCCACTCCTTGCGGCTTTTCCTGACCTGGCGGCTTCCGACCGGTTCGGTCCGGGTCAGGCTTTGACCCGGCAACCATCCTCGGCGAAGGCGGATTTCATAAATGGTGCCTGTGACATCGGCACCACTCAGGTTAGCTTCTTTAAAGTTCGTATAATTAAGGTGTGCGTTCTTCAGCTTGGCGCCCTCCAGGCTAGAAGCTTCGAAATCAGCCGCTTCGAGGTAAGCGCCTTCCAGATGCGACCCCTCGAAATTGGTCTCCCCCCAGTGGGCATCTGTGAAGTCAGCACCACGACTCGTGGCGCCGACCACCCTTGGTTGTGCCACAAGACCCGGCGCAGAGTTCGCGCCAATCGGTAACGAACTACCTGTGCAGGTCGGAGGTTGGGGCGCCACAAATGCGAAAGCCGCCCCAAGCTTCGGGACGGCTTTCGCGCAATGATCCGAGTTGATTCGTCTGGCTACCGCTTCGGTGGCTCGTCCTTGTCCTTCTTCTCCCTATCCGGCTTTTGGGGCGGCTTCTGACCATTGGCCGGCGGCTTGGTGTCCGGCTTCTCTTGGCCCTGCGGACGCTGCTGACCCTGGGGGTGCTGTTGCGCAGGCGGTGCGTTGAACTTGGCTGGCGGCGGAGTTTGCGGCTTCGCTGGCGGAGCCGGTGAAGTCGCTGGCTTCGGCGCTTGAGCAGGCGCAGGCGTCGGTCTCGGCTGTTGAGCGGGCGCGGGTGCAGTTGCCGGCTTGGACGTCGGTTGCGGTGGATAGCCCGGACGCGTCGCCGCAGGCGGCATGGCCGTCTTCGGCGGCGCCGAAGTCGTCGGGTTCGGCCTCACGCCGGGTGCCGACGTGGTCGCTGGCCTGCTGTTTTGATACGGCGACGGCACGTTGCTCGCCGGAGGCTGACCCGGTTTTGCACCAGGCTGGGTTGTAGCTGGCGCCGGCTTGCCCGGCGTCGGCGGGGGAACGTTCCCGGGTTTGGCCGCGTTCGGTGCGGGCGTCGGAGCTACATTCTGATGCCCCGGCGGTGGCGGAATTCCAGGACGTCCAGCAGCGGCCGGAGCGGCTGTAGAGCGCGGTTGCACTCGTCCCATCGGCGCGGCATTCGCCGGCGGAGCAATCTTGGTCACCACTGGCCGGGTTGCCAGCGCGGCTGGCGGGCGGCTCGACGGGGGAGCCACCTTGCCCGGCCCGGTTACGCTCGCGCGCGAAGGCGCCAGCGGCGCGCCGGGCGAGGCGTGCGCCGACGCGAGTTGTTGCGGAGTGGCGCGAATGATAGCGGTCGATACCGGCCGGGCGTTCACGAATGTGTCTCGCGAAACGACGGTAACTGCGCCGGGTGCGGCCTGATTGGTGTAGCGTACGTTGGTGACGCTCACGTTGTTGGTCTGGACGTTAGTGTAGTAGTTGTTGACGTAGGTTCGGTTAATGACCGTGGTGTTGGTGACGTTGACGTTCTCTACGTATCGCGGGCTGGTGTGGTACGCGGGCACAAACACGTCACGCGGACCCAGCGGAAACCACGCTACCGCTGCGCCTCCGCCCATTTCCAGGGAGACTCCAAATCCGCGGCCGCCAACGAACGCTACCAGCGCCGGGGCGTACACTGGCCGCACCGCTACCGGTCCGGGAACCCAGCACCAGCCGCCGCCAACGACTGCCCATCGTCCGTAATGGAACGGCGCAAATCCCCACGGCTCGTCTTCCACCCACGTCCACCCCCACGGCTGCACGGAAATCCAATGGCCGTTATGGTAGGGCGCCCATCCCTCGGGAGTTCCATTGGGAATCCACACGTTGCCGTAGTCGGGGACGGATTGCCAGTGTCCGTACTGATCGAGGTCTTCGTAGCCGATCATATCGCGCGAGACGTAGCGCGCGGACTGCGAGTGGTCCTCGCGCATGTCGCGCGAAGTGCACCACTCATCGAACCCGTCAGGCCCCGGCGCGCCTTGCACGTTGTAGGTCACCTGGTCGGTGCCCGAAAAAACGCCTTGCTCGCCGGGATTCAGTGGATACGCTTGGCCGCCGGCGGTTGCTTCGCCCGCTCCGCCGCGCACGGTGATCATCGTGGTGGTTCCATTGGGATCGACCGAAACGCGATAGTCTCCCGGGCGCAGAAGGGAAAACGCGGTGTTGGCGGTATCGATCTCGTACGCTTCGCCCTCGCCTATTTCCCGCACGCGCACATCGATGGTTCCTTGCGCCAACTGAATCTGAGCGGTGGTGTCGTTCAGATTCAAAATCGAAATGCCGGTTTGCCCCGACAGCCGGATCGCGGTGCCGCCGATATGCAGCTCCGAACGGGAATTGTCGTCCGCCCACAGGTTGTCCCCGGTGGTCAGTGGACGGTTGGGATTCGCATCCACCCAATCCTGCGTTCCGGCCGGCTGGAACGATACCGAACCCTCAATGAAACCCAGCCGCGCCACGCGTGTGGACGGATCGTCCTGCGCGCTTGCGGCTCCTGCGAACGACAACAACAATGCCACCGCCACTACCATCGGAAACAAAAACTGCCAGATTGCGCTACGATTCTTTTGCATTCCCATTTTCTTCCCCCAAGTGTGGATCTTTAATCGTCTTCCGTTCGCTGAGAACTCCCATCATGACCTTGGCACACTCGCTCGAAGCACCGAAGAAGTGCTGACTGCTTCGCGATGCCGGGAAGCACCCGAAGCTAAACCGATTGATGTGAACTAGAGGTTAGAGCCTAGTTTGGTCCGAAAGTTTGCACCGAGGTGCCGCACAATTTCGGTCGACCCTCTGCGGAGTGCCGCCGGACCAAATCATTCATCGCGCCTGGGTGAACTGTGGATCTAACCCGCCGCGTCCGATGAGGTTGTGGTTCGTTCGTAAAATATACACCATTAAGGGTGTTAGGCGCGATGATTTCGTCCCGAGCGGTGGTGGCGCCACGCCTACTGCTGTTGCTGCTGGGGTTGCTGCGGGCGCTCTTCTTCGTCCGGCTGGTGGGATTCGCCGGCATCTAGTTCGGCTAGCTGCTCCAGGCCGCCATCGTTGACCACTGGTCGGACGCGCACGTCTACCGCCAGGCGCTGGCCGGCGTGGCCGCGATAGACTCCGCGGACCGGCGCGACGTCGCCGTAATCTCTGCCGAAGGCGATGCGCACATGCCGCAGGCCTACCGGCTTTCCTAGCGTGGGGTCGAATCCCACCCATCCCGCGCCGTTCAGAAAAATCTCGGCCCAGGCGTGCGACGCCTGTCCGCCGATCACTTCCTCGACCGAACCGTTGAGGGCGTCTCCGGGAACCAGATAGCCGGAAACATACCGCGCCGGAAGCCCGCGCTTGCGCACCACGCCCAAAAGCAAGTGGGCGAAATCCTGGCAAACGCCCGCACCCACCGAGAGCGCGTCGGAGATCGAAGAGTGCACGTGGGTCGCGCCCTTCACGTAACGAAACCGCTGGTGGATCAAATCGGAGGCTGCCTGCGCGAACCCCGCGTCGGTACCGCCGCTGGCCTGTTCCGCGGCGTGGAGCATTTCATCGAGCTGCGGGAGGTGCGGCACGTACTCGCTGGCCATCAGAAAATCGTAGAACTCCTGATCCGCTTCCTCGAGGTGCGCATCGAGTTCGGCCAGGCTTACGCCGCTAGTGGGCGGCAGGGCCACATCGTGAGCGAGCACCACCGATTCCGCCTGGACGGTGAGCCTGCGATGCTCTGGGAGCACGTTGAACTGATGCACCCAATTGCCAAAGGAGTCGCGATAGGCGGTGCCACGAGAATTGGGGGTGGTGGTCAAGCGGAAAGAAACGCAGGTCTGCCGCTCGTCGTGGATCGGGCGCAGACGCACTTCGTTGTAGCTTTCCGAGACCGGTCCGTCGTATTGAAATTCAGTGGTATGCACCAGATGATACCGGTTCATGCCACCACCTCGTAATAGAAGTAATTGCGCGCGATAGCCTCTCCAATCTCATTGGCCATGACCATCAATTCTTTCAGGTACACATGCAGCCCGCGGTCGAAAATCTCTCCGATGGTGTCGTAGCGCAGGCGCTCGAGCACTTTTCCGGTCAAGCGTTCCGCCTCGTTGGCATAGTTTACCGGGCCACTGCCGCTGATGCCGCGCAAGCTGCTCTGAACTTCGTTCATGCTGAAACGGATCGAGCGGGGATGAAGAGGATGCAGGATCAACATTTCCGCCACTTTTTCCGGCTCAATCGAAGAATGATATTGGCGGTGATAAGCCTCAAACGCTCCCACCGACTTGAGAACCGCCATCCACTGATAGTTATCGGCGGCGGGCACCACTTGCTGTTCGACGGGGGTCTGGCCCTGGCCGTCCACCAGGCGCGCGGTCATCTCGGCGCGCTCGAGGGACCAACCCACGCGCAAGAATTCCCAGCCCTCGTCGTGCGGCAGGGTGGCTTCCGTGACCCCGCGGAAGCGATGGCTGCCGACTTTTACCTCGGTGCAGAAGCGGTGGGGGCCGGTGCTGAGTTCGTCCGCGGGATTGAACTGGTTGACGATGTGATACAGCCCGTTAATATCCTCCCACATCTCGCGGGAGATGCGGTCACGAATGGTGCGCGCGTTTTCTCGAGCTTTGCTGACGCATTGAACGATCGAGCTGGGATTATCTTCGCGAAAGGCCAGAAACTCGAAAACGTTTTTGGCGGTGACTTCGTCGTACATGTGGCCGTAGCGCTCGTGCTCGCCGGCCATAACGATTAGCGGGTTCCATCGCAATAGATCGGTTTGCTGGGTTTGCTCGAGGAGCATGTGGAAATTCACATCGAGCAGCCGTGCGGTGTACTCGGCGCGCTCGATGTAGCGCGCCAGCCAGAATAGCGAGTCCGCGATTCGCGACAGCATTTAGCTCTCCCCGAACAACACCCAGGTATCTTTGCTTCCGCCGCCCTGGGATGAATTTACCACCAGCGAGCCGCGCTGGAGCGCCACGCGAGTCAATCCCCCTGGCACGATGATTACCTGTTCTCCGTCGTACAAGCAGTAGGGCCGCAGATCCACGTGGCGCCCGCCCATCGAGCTAGTGCTGGGATCGTAGGACGGTACGCGCGACAGCGGCACCACCGGCTGGGCGATGTAGTTTCGCGGATCGGCCAGGATGCACTGGCGGAATTCTTCGATGCGCGCTTTGTCCGCGCGCGGGCCAATCAGCATTCCGTAGCCTCCCGATTCTCCGGTGGCCTTCACCACCAACTCGGGCAAATGCTCGAGGACGTAGCGCAGATCGTCGGGGCGGGAACACAGGAAGGTCTCGACGCTGCGCAGAATGGGTTCCTCGCCCAGATAATAGCGAATAAATTCGGGCACGAACGCGTAGATCGCTTTGTCGTCGGCCACTCCGTTGCCGACGGCGTTGGCGAGAGCAACGTTTCCGGCGCGATACGCGGCCATCAGCCCCGGAACGCTGAGCATGGAATCGGCGCGGAAGCTGAGCGAGTCCAAGAATTCGTCGTCTACGCGGCGATAAATTACGTCGACGCGCGACAGGCCGCGAATGGTTTTCATGTAAACCACACCGCCGTCGACGATCAAGTCTCGCCCTTCCACCAACTCGATGCCCATCTGTTGGGCCAGGAAGCTGTGCTCGAAATAGGCGCTGTTGAAAATTCCTGGAGTGAGCAGAACGATGTTGCCCTCTTGTTCGCCGCGAGGCGAAAGTGACCGCAAGATGCGCGCCAAGGCCACCGGGTAATGCCCAACCGGTTGTACTTGGTAGGTTTGAAAGGCGTCGGGGAGGGTGCGGGTCATCACCAGGCGGTTTTCGAGAACGTAGGAAACCCCGCTCGGAGTGCGAGCGTTGTCCTCCAACACGCAAAGCTCGGCGGTTTTCGAGTCGCGGACCAGATCGATGCCGCAGATGTGGGTGTAGATTCCGCGCGGGACGTCCACTCCGATCATTTCCCGGCGGAAATTGCGGCAAGAGTAGACCAAGTGACGCGGGATCCGTTTGTCCTTGAGGATTTTCTGCGGGCCGTAAACGTCCTTCAGAAAAAGATTGAGCGCCACCACCCGCTGAGACAGTCCCCGGTTGACGTGGTCCCACTCGCTCCACGGAAGGATCCGAGGAATCAAATCGAACGGAAATAGACGCTCGGTTCCGCGGCCATCGTTGTAGACGGTGAAGGTGATGCCTTGCAGCAGGAAAGAAAGGTCGGCCAGCTTGCGCCGCTCTTCAAACTGAGCGGGCGCCATCGCCGCCAGGCTCTGAAATAGCTTTAAGTAATGCGCGCGCGGAACTCCAGGCGACGCGAACATCTCATCGTAGAAGCCGCCACAGTCGTATCCGCTAAATAGGCCTGGCACCAGCGTGTGTGCTGGGTTGGCAGACATAGCCGAGACTGTAGCAAGAAAAGCATGCTACCGGCACAGTTAATAAATCGATCGGATGGATAGGCGTTTCCCTATCGCGCCTAGTTTGCGGTCTTGCGCTAAGTCGCTTACTGGCCTGCGGTTAACCTGCAGCCGGACCGGTCCAGGTGGGGACGGTACCTCCCGTGCTTTTGGTGCATCTGATAGAGAGGCTCCCAGCGTACTCTCGATGCTGGACGTTGTTTTTCCGGGTGTAAACCCCGAGGTCACAAGCAGATGCCAATCAATAAGGTACCCGAACTTTCCCATTCCGAGGTCACCCCGAAAGACGTGTACCTAAACCGGCGCAGGTTTCTTATGGGTGTTGCCGGTGCGGCAGTAACCGGGGCGGCGGTGATGGGGTACAAGAAGTTCACCCAGGCAATCGCGCTTCCCTCGGGGCCGGATACGTTGCCATCGCGGCTGACCGGGGTGGTAAAGGGACCCTACAGCAGCGATGAGAAACAGAACACCTGGAACGATGTGACCCACTACAACAATTTCTACGAGTTCGGAACAGGTAAAGAGGATCCCGCAAAAAACGCGCGGAGGTTTGTTACTTCGCCGTGGACCGTGTCAGTGGAAGGCGAGGTGAGCAAGCCGCGCAAATTCAGTATGGATGAAATCATGAAGCTGGCGCCGCTGGAGCAGCGCATCTACCGGCATCGGTGCGTGGAAGCGTGGTCCATCGTGGTTCCGTGGATCGGTTTCCCACTGAGCGTGCTGATCAATTTGGTGCAGCCGACTGCGCAGGCGGAGTTCGTTGCATTTGAGAGCTACTACGATATTCGGCAGATGCCGCTGGGCCCGGATGGCGGGATTCCCTTTCCGTACACGGAAGGATTGCGGCTGGATGAGGCCATGAACCCGCTAACGCTGTTGACGGTGGGGATGTACGACCAGACCCTGGCGAACCAGGACGGTGCGCCGGTGCGCATCGTGGTACCGTGGAAATACGGATTCAAGAGCGCGAAGTCTATCGTGAAGATTAAGTTGGTTGATTCGCAGCCGGCGACCAGTTGGAACGATGCGAACTCGGAGGAATACGGATTCTATTCGAATGTGAATCCGAAGGTGGACCATCCACGATGGTCGCAAGCCACCGAGCGGCGCTTGGGAGAATACCGCAAGCGCGATACGCTGATGTTCAATGGTTACGGGGACCAGGTGGCCAGCCTTTACACCGGGATGGACCTCAAGAAATACTACTGAGCGTGTGGCCCGGCTCTCCCGCCAGTCAACCCCCGGTGGCCGCTGATGACACTGACTCGACTGCTGACCAGCAAATGGACCAAAGCGGTGGTGTTCGCAATTGGTGTGCTGCCGCTCGCGTCGCTGGTCTGGAAAGCGCTGCACGGTGGGTTGACCGCGAACCCGGTTGAGTTCATTACTCATGCTACCGGTGATTGGACGATTCGTTTTCTGATCATCACTCTGACCATCACACCGCTGCGGAAGATCTCTCGGGCGCCTGCTTTCATTCGGTTTCGGCGGATGCTCGGGCTCTTCGCGTTTTTCTACGCTGGTCTGCACTTCACCACGTACATCTGGCTGGATAAGTTTTTTAATCTCGCCGAAATTTGGGAGGATATCCACAAGCGGCGGTTTATCACCGTGGGTTTTGCGGCGTTCGTGCTGCTGATTCCGCTGGCGGTGACTTCTACTGCCGGGGCGATTCGGCGGTTGGGAGGCCGGCGCTGGCAGGCGCTGCATCGATTGATTTACATGAGTGCGGTGCTGGGTGTGATTCACTACTACTGGCTGGTGAAATCGGACGTTCGGAAACCTTTGCAGTACGCTTGGATGGTGGGGTTGCTTTTGGTTTTGCGGTTGGGGGCTTGGATTGTTGGGCGAGGGAAAAGTTTTGGGCCAAGTGGTGGGGCGGACGCCGGAGGGCCCGCCGAAATTCCCATGCCGGCAAGTGGGACCTAGGATTACCGAAATGTCCGGTTGCGGAACGAAGTTCGCAGCCCACCCATAATACGTCGCATGCTGCCTTAAACTTTCAAACAGACTATTCCGCTAACCAAGAGGAGGGCGACGATGGCCGATCCTAACCCAAGTCACACCCACGATTGGAAAGAACACGGCATTCGAATCATTCGCCATGGCGAATTGGATGCAAATACACCGCAAACTCCCGGCATGACTCGCACCGAAGCCATCTCCAATGCGAAAGTGGGCGCACAGAAGCTGTGGGCCGGGACCGTCATCGTCCACCCGAACGCGAAGACCGGCCCACACCACCACGGCGAGCTCGAAACCGTGATTTACATCGTGCGCGGCCGTGCGCGATTCCGTTGGGGTGATCGTCTGGAGTTCGTAGGCGAAGCCGGGCCGGGTGATTTCGTCTTCGTGCCGCCCTACCTGCCGCATCAAGAGTTGAACGCGAGAGCCGACCAGCCCGTCGAGGCGGTGGTCGTGCGCAGCGGGCAGGAACCGATCGTTGTGAATCTGGATATCCCGACGCCGGAAGAAGCGGCGGTTGAGCAAGAACCCGATCCGTTCCATTCCGGACCGCGAAGATCGTAACCCCGCCAAAGCACCGGGCCGAGTAAGCGGACCGTCTTTCGACGAAAACCGGCGTCGAAATGAGAAAGTCGATAGGAGTACCGATCCACGCGAACTTGTGCAAGAACTGTTTCTCTGGTGAAGATGGGGATCGACCGTCAGTTGATGTCGTCGTCGGGGGACTGGTCGCCGCCGTTTTCTTCCCCGGCTTGCAGGGGTCGGATACACAGCTCTGGCTGGTGGGGGGCGCAGAAGCCTACTTGGTAGAGGGGCAAATCTTCCGGACGGACTGCGTATTCGCCGGCTTGGGTGTCTGCGGCGTCTCCGCCGTCGACCAATACTTCGGGATTGTTCTGCTGGGCGCGAATGCGGAAGGCTTGGGAAGCTGGCTCGTAATTTCCGTAGCTGAAGCACCAGCCGATGCAGGCGCGGTCTAGCATGTGATCAATTAGGATGCGCGAATCCGTCGGTTTCGGGATCGTTCCTACTACCCTTTGATTTTTGGGGAGCGTGTGGACCAGTCGCTCTACTTGCTGCTCCATTCGATTTAGAGTGAGCGTGTCTTGATAGAGGAAAATGAAGAAAACGATCGCGATCGAGGAAAAGCCCAACAGATGCCATTTCTTTGGGTGCATCACCGTTAGTACGCAAATTAGGCAGATCGCTGAAAGGGAAGTTACGCGCGGGGTGAGCAGGGAAAGGCCTACGGCGAACTGCGGGAGACGGAGTTCGTCCGGTAGCAGCACAACTACGGCGGCTAGCAGAAGATAAAGTTGAACGGCCACGGCGTACTTCCCCCAAATTCCTTTTTCGCGGCGGCGGAGAATCAGGTCGGCGGCGATGCAAATTGCCGCGAAACCTAGCCAGGCTACGGAGGGGACCCGATAGCGATTGCCAAAGAGCAACAATTGGTCGGCGCCGTTGAAAAAATAAAATGGCTCGCCGGATCGCACTACTGTGTAGTGGGCCCACAAATAGCGATGCAGGGCGAACAGGGCTGCGGCCGCGGCGAGCGGCACGGCCACTGCGAATCTTCGCAGAATATTCTCGTACAGCCGGATGTACGCAGCGGCGCCTAACAGCCACGCCAGGCCTAGCGGGTTGGCTAGAACGATCAGCGGGGCTAGCGCTACGGGTATCAGCAGTTCCCACCTTTTGCCTTTCCACAAAATTGCCAAGCCGACGGTGGACAGGCCCAGCGCCAGGAAATAATTTAGGAATCCCATTTCGAACGTCCAGCCATAGGTAACCATCGCGAGGCACGGGACTAGATGCCACGGCGGGCGGCCTGCGGCAGCGAAGGCTAGGGCGAATCCTCCCCAGAAAAAGACCAGCACAGCGAGTGCGACGGTGATGATTTGAGCCGCGGTCCACCCGAAGAGGGGGGCCACAGCGCTCAACAGGAAATCGAAGAGGACGTTGGTCCAAGGATGGGCGATGGACAGGCCGGGGGCGGCGCCTTGATGGATTAGTTGGGCCAGCCAGGCGTTGTAGACGTGGCTTCCCAGGTCGCCTGCGGCGATGCGGCGGTGCCAGAGACAAGGACCCAGGACGGCTAGAGAGATTACGCAAATTCGGGGGTAGTTCTGGTGGATGAAGACGGCGGTTGGGTGGAGGGCGCCTTGGGTATGCGGTCGTGGATTCGGGATCGAGTTCATGGCAACGAGGTGAAGCTAAAGTCAAAGTCAAAACACCCACCCTTCCCCAAGAACGGGAAGAGTGGGGCGGCCGGAAAAGAGAAGAGCGTCGAACCGTGAACCTTAGAACCGTAAGAGCGTCGGACCGTGAAACCTTAGAACCGTCGAAACTCGAACCCCTAAAACCGGACGGTAAAATTTAACACGGCGGTGTGGCACTGGTTGGGCTAACTTCGCTACCATGCTCGCGTCGGACCCTGCGGCGGGCAGGCTAGGAGTGGTGAATGGTAGAGCAAAAAGGGTTTCATATGACGCCGGCGGAATTTCGGGTGCAGGGACGGGCGGTGGTGGATTGGATCGCCGACTACTATGAGCGAATCGAAACGTTTCCGGTGATGTCGCAGGCCAAGGCGGGGGAGATTCGCAAGGGGTTGCCGGACTCGCCGCCCAAAACTGGGGAGGCGTTTGAGACTATTCTGGCGGACATCGCGCCAAAGATTTTGCCGGGGATCACCCATTGGCAATCGCCCAATTTTTTTGCTTATTTTTCTTCGAATACTTCGTTCCCCTCGATCTTGGGGGAGCTGCTTTCCGCGGGGCTGGGCGTGCAGGGAATGCTGTGGGTGACCAGTCCGGCGTGCACCGAGCTGGAGACGCATGTGCTTGACTGGCTGGTGGAAATGTTGGGGCTGCCGGAGAAGTTTTCTTCGCGTGGATCTGGAGGAGGTGTGATTCAGGATACCGCGTCGAGTGCGGCGCTTTGCGCGATGCTGGCGGCGCGGGAAAGAGCGACGCATTTTGGTTCCAACGATCGCGGGTGCGATGGGCGGTTGGTTGCGTACACTTCTTCCCAGGCGCACTCTTCGATCGAGAAGGCGGCAATGGTGGCAGGGATTGGCCGCGAGAATCTACGGGCGATTGAGGTGGATGCTCAATTCGCGATGAAACCCGAAGCACTGCGTGCGCGGATCGCGGCGGACCGCGACGATGGGCGCGTTCCGTTTTTCGTTAGCGCTACGGTGGGGACTACCTCTTCCAATGCTATCGATCCGGTTGCGGAGATTGGGCGGATCTGCCGCGAGGAGAAAGTGTGGTTGCACGTGGACGCGGCGATGTCCGGCACTGCGGCGCTGTGCCCGGATTTCCGGTGGATTCAGGATGGCCTGGAGCTGGCCGATTCGTACTGCTTCAATCCCCACAAGTGGATGTTTACGAACTTCGATTGCGATTGCTTCTACGTGGCCGATCGCGAGGCATACGTTCGCACACTTAGCATATTGCCGGAATATCTGAGGAATCAGGCTACCGCGACCGGGTCGGTGATCGACTACCGGGACTGGCAGATTCCGCTGGGGCGGCGGTTCCGAGCGCTGAAACTTTGGTTCGTGATCCGGCATTATGGGGTGGAAGGGCTGCGGCATCACGTGCAGCGGCACGTCGATCTGGCGCAGGAATTCGCAAAATGGGTGCGCGCGGATGACCGGTTCGAGCTGATGGCTCCTGCGCCGCTGAACCTGGTGTGTTTTCGGCACCGTGGCGGGGATGCGGCGAATCAGCGGATTCTCGACCGCCTGAATCTGAGCGGGGATATCTATCTGACGCATACACGGCTGAACGATCGGCTCACCCTGCGGCTTTCGGTGGCGCAGACGCAGACGGAACTTCGGCATGTGGAACGGGCTTGGAAGCGGATATGCGAAGAGGCTGGGGGATTGTAGGTGTGGTGCAACTGGGTGGTGAGTCGGGAACGTCAAGAACGTAGAAAACCCAACTGCGAAGGGTGCGCCACCCAACTGCGACTGCGCAATTAACTAAGCATGGTGGTGCTGCACGGCGGTTGTGGATGCTGGACGAGGGCGGAAAGCTTACAATAGTGGGCACGGCTGCCGGAACATCACGTCACTTCGATTAGGGGAACTTGCTATGGAAACCGCGAATGGAACTGGGCGGCAGATGTTGCGTCATACGGTCGCGGCGCTGGCTTACCGCGCGGCTAAGGCGGTGCGCGGGGTGCCAGCGGGCTTCGCCGATTTTCAGGCATGCGAGTCTTGCCGGACTCCGGGCAAGCTGCTAGCGCACTTGGGGGACTTGTTCGATTGGGCGCTGAGCATGGCCACCGGGCAAAACAAGTGGCAGGAGGCGCCGGCGCTGCCGTGGGATCAGAGTGCGCAGCGCTTCTTCGCGGCGCTGCAAAAATTCGACGATTACCTGGCCAGCGATTCGCCGCTAGCCGGTTCGGAGGAAAGGCTTTTTCAGGGCCCGGTGGCGGATGCGTTGACCCACGTCGGGCAGATCGTTTATTTGCGGCGCCTGGCGGGCGTGCCGATCCGCTCTGAGAATTATTTTATGGCGGCGATCGTCGTGGGAAGCGTGGGGATCGAGCAGACGCCGCCGAAGATGGAATTCTAGTGAGGCGGGGGGATGGATAAAATCTAGATCCTTCAGAGCGAAGGGTGCGCCACCCAACATCGAAACCAAAATCAAAACCGAAACTGAAACTTAGGGAGACTGCCGATGTCGATCAGTGAAAGACTGCTGCCGGAGTTTGACCGTGAAATGGGCAATACGCGCAAGACGCTGGAGCGGGTGCCGATCGAAAAATTTGCATGGAAGCCGCACGAAAAGTCCGGGAGCATGGGATGGCTGGCCTCGCATGTGGCCACGGTGGCGCGCTTCGCTACCATCGTAATCACCACGGACTCATTGGATCTGGCGGTGCCGAGTGCTATGCGCGGTGTGCAAATTGTGGAGTCGCGGGAGGAACTGCTGAAGTCGTTCGATGATACGACAAAAGCGGCGAGGGCCGCGATCGCCGGCGCTTCCGACGAGCATTTCTCGAAGGAGTGGACGTTGTTATTCGGCGAGAAGACGCTGATGACCCTGCCGCGCTTCGATGTGGTTCGCAATTACATGATGAACCACCATATCCATCACCGCGCACAGCTTACTGTGTATCTGCGAATGAATGATGTGCCGCTGCCGGCGCTGTACGGTCCGTCGGCCGACGAGAGCATGTAGGGTCGTCGCGCGCGCGCCAAAGTCCACGGTCAGGTTGCCTGTGCCACGAAACCCGCACCCTGAAATGCGAAGGGTGCGCCACCCAATATCGAAAATCAAAATCAAATTGAGCGGCGAGTGCATCACAAAAAGAAGCCCTCCCGGACGTCGGGAGGGCTTCGCCGTTTTTGGATTGTTTTTATAAGACTACTTGCTAGCCTTCTTGCGCAGCTTTAACACCGCTGCGATCCCGGTGCCTACCAGCAACAGCGAGCCAGGCTCCGGCGTCGGTGTCGGCGGTGGAGGCGGTGGGGGTGGCGGTGGTGCGCCGCCGCCGGTCGATCCAGTGGGTCCCGATCCTCCGGTTGGTCCAGAAGGTCCGGTCGATCCGGTCGGTCCCGATCCTCCGGTTGGCCCAGAAGGTCCAGTCGATCCGGTCGGTCCCGATCCTCCGGTTGGGCCAGAAGGTCCGGTCGATCCAGTGGGTCCCGATCCTCCGGTTGGCCCAGAAGGTCCAGTCGATCCGGTCGGTCCCGATCCTCCGGTTGGCCCGGAAGGTCCGGTCGATCCAGTGGGCCCAGACGATCCAGTGGACCCGGTTGGTCCAGACGCTGTGGATGGCTTTGGACCGGCTGCGCCCGGAATCATAATGACCGGCGGAATGAAAAATACGCCGCCCGGCGGCGTAGCGCCACCGCTCGGAATCGCTATGTCAGTGCTCGGCGGCGGCTCCATCGCGAACATCATCGGCAAATCCATGGCGTGGAACGGAGCTGGGTCCTGCGGTACTTCAAGCGCCGTCGGTCCAGGCTCATTCTTCGAAGTGTTGCCGGTGGGGTTCTGGGATACGCGGTTGCCGCAACGAGTGCGGGCCTGGTGCTTGCCGTCGCTGACCAGCATCTCGCCCTTGTGCAGCAGGTAAGTGCGCTTGGTCCAGTAGATTATGTTGTTCATGCGATAGGAGACGTGGACCAATTCATCGTGATCCAGGCGCACCAGCTTGGCCCGGGCAATATCGAAATCCGAGTAGTGTCCGGCGACGACCGGGTCGTGCATCACGGCGCTAGTCAATTCCATGGTGCTCTGCACGCCGCCAGGGATAACGGAATAAGGGTACACGACGCGGCGCGATGCCTCCGATTCCGATAACCGTGAAGCGCGTTGCTCCAGGAAGAAGGGAGACATATCGGGCGCGGCCGAGACGGTCGCGGCTTGATTGTCGGCGGCGCGATGAAAGAGATGGCGGGCGGACATCACGCCAAATCCGGCGATAATGGCGAAGACAGACAGCGTAAGCGCGCCCAAGAACCTCAAAGGAACGTTTGCGACACGACCTGCCTTGTTATCGTTAGCTGAACTCATAGCCCCTTCTTCGTCGACGAGTAGAGTATGGTCGACGGCGATGAACTACACTGTGCAACGGAAGTGCCAAGTGGCCAATGTCGAGGCCGTTGAAAACAATTGAGTTACGGCTGCCTCGACGCTCGTCTGTGCACCGCGAGACAAACCTTTTCCGTCCCAACAGGGAAATCTTTTGGCCAATCTCGCAAGGTTCTTGACCTTAGTTCTACTAATTTTCCGTCCAGTAAGTACTATCGTACTCAAACTCACCAAAGAGATGCTAAATGGACACAACTTGCAAGCACCGAGTCGGCCCAGCCCAGAATTCTGGCCCAAAATCACACTACCGAGACGTGCCCGTTGCCGGCTTAGATTTTCCCGCGCGCATTGTACTACGCAGAGTCGCAATTGTGAGAAAAATCAAATGATGTTTTTTGCTAAGGTTTCCGTCCCGGGAGTTCTATTACTACCCCCACGCAACCCCTTCAGCCCTAACGCATTACGCTATGAGAAGGCCGTGCGCAAGGGACGGGAAGCTAGCTAAGACACCCCGAGTGAGCACCAACCGTGTGCAAACCTACACACTGGGCAACGCTCGTACCGATCCGTATGTGCATAGCAGAGAAGGCGGACCAAGGGTCACGGTGAAAATACGGATTTGAGCTGGGGAAATCATGTACGGCGGGACCGACGCGCTTAGCGTCGATCGATGGCCGCGTGGCGGACGTCGGTGCCCGCTACCATATAGATGACGTCCTCAGCGATGTTGGTGGAATGGTCGGCGATGCGTTCGAGGTTTTTGGCGACCAGGATGAGCTCGAAGGCAGGGAAAACCACCGCGGAATTCTCCATCATATAAGTGAGCAATTCGCGAAACATCTGGTCGCGGAGGCGATCGACATCATCGTCGCGCGAGAGCACGCTCTTGGCCAGGGCCTGATCGTTGTGCACCAGGGCATTCAGGCTGTCGCGCACCATTCCTTCGGTGAGTTCGCCCATTCGCGGCAGATCGACATACGGCTTCACCTGCGGGTGACGAAGAATGCGCAGGGAAGATTGCGCGATGTTCACTGCCTGATCACCGATGCGCTCGAGATCGTTATTGATGCGCGACACCGCCAGGATGAAGCGGAGGTCCATGGCCATGGGGTGCTGCAGAGCTAGCAGGCGCTGCACGCGGCCGTCAATTTCCAACTGCATTTCGTTGATGGCGTTTTCTTCTTCGAGGACCGCTTCGGCGAGCGACTCTTCGGCGTCGAGCACCGCTTGCACGGATTTATGCACCGCGGTTTCGGCGAGGCTGCCCATCCACAGTAGCCGCTGCTTCAGATCTTCCAGTTCCTGTTCAAAATGACGTTCCATGATTCTCCGTTGAAACTCGATCCCGATGATGCACTCATCGCGGGCGTCTGCGGTGTGAGTCGTCGGACGCGAAAGGCCGATGCGGCCGGTGAACCACGTGGCCCTAAACGCGTGCTAGCCGAACCGGCCGGTAATGTAAGCCTCCGTTCGCGGATCGGCAGGCGTGGTAAACAGCCGCGACGTAACCGCGTGCTCGATCACTTTTCCATCCAGCAGAAATGCGGTGAAGTCACTGGCGCGAGCGGCTTGCTGCATGTTGTGAGTGACGATCACCATGGTGCAAATTCCCTTCAACTGAAACATCAGCTCTTCGATCTTGGCGGTGGTAACCGGATCGAGAGCGGAGCACGGCTCGTCGAGCAATAGCACTTCCGGATCGACCGCCAGAGCACGGGCGATACACAGGCGCTGCTGCTGGCCGCCAGACAGCGCGTACGCGGAGTGATTCAGTTTGTCTTTTACTTCGTCCCACAGCGCGGCGCGGCGAAGGCTTTTTTCTACATGCTCTTTCAGCCGGCCGGAGTATCCGTTTATTTTCAGGCCGTAAGCCACATTTTCGAAGATCGATTTCGGAAATGGGTTCGGGCGTTGAAATACCATGCCGACGCGGCGGCGCAGCTTGACCACGTCCATCTGCAGGACGTCCTGACCGTCCAACAGGATTTCGCCCTCAAGGCGGGTGTGCCGAATGGTTTCCTGCATGCGATTCAGATTGCGCAGGAACGTGGATTTGCCGCAGCCGGAGGGGCCGATCAGAGCGGTGACGCGGTTGACCGGTACATCGAGGTTGATGTCGAAAAGGGCCTGCTTGGCTCCGTAGAAAAAATTGAGATTGGAAATTTTGAAGCGCAGCGGCAGACCGGCAGTGCTGGTCTCACCGGGCTGCCCAGGCGCGCCGGTGAGCCGCATGCGAACACTGATTGCAGGGTTAGGTACGCCTGTCACTGCCATCTCCTAAGACCTCGAGAAGGATGCGCGTCGCGATAGCACGACGCGCGCGCCGATATTCGCAAGCAACACCAGCCCCATCAACACCAGGCCAGCCGCCCAGGCCTGCTGGTGCCACTCCTCGTAGGGACCGATGGCATAGGTGTATATCATGACCGGCAACGAGGCAATGGGTTGGTTCCAGCCAGGGCTCCAGTAGCGATTACTGAACGCGGTGAAGAGCAGCGGTGCCGTTTCGCCCGCGACGCGGGCGACGTCGAGCATCAAGCCGGTGAGAATACCCTGGAACGCCGCGGGAACGACAACGGTGGCGACGGTGCGCCACTTGCTCGCGCCGAGGGCCATGGCGGCTTCGCGCAGGCCGCGCGGCACAGCGCGGAGAAATTCTTCGGTGCTGCGAACCGCGATGGGAATCATGATGATGCCCAGCGCGCAACCGCCAGCCAAAGTGGAAAAGTGATGCATCGGCACCACCACCACGGTGTAGGCGAAAATTCCGATGATGATGGAGGGCACGCCGTTGAGTAGATCGGTGGCGTAGCGCACCACGAACGGAAAGGTGCGGCCTCCAAATTCGGCGAGATACACGCCACCCATCAAGCCGATGGGAATTCCGATGAGCGAGGCGATCAGCAGAAGCTTTCCGCTGCCCACGATCGCGTTGGCCAGTCCGCCGCCGGTTTCTCCCACTGGCGCGGGAAGTTTGGTAAAGAAATTCCAACTGAGCGAACTGCCGCCGTGCCACACCAGGTAGGCGAGAATCAAGGCGAGCACCGAGACGGTGAGCAGGGCGCAGGCGGCCGTGAGGCTGAGCATGAAAAGATTTAAGGATTTTCTCCAAAGCATGAGGAGCTTGGCGGCGAACGAACCCGGGAGGCGGGTCTCCGGGCCGCGGTTTGTTGCGCCGTCCGTTTGGCTGTTGTAGGGCTCGCTCATTCGTGAGCTCCGCCCCGCTGCGCGGTGGCAACGATGAAGATACGGGCTATGCCATTCAGGATGAAGGTGAGCAGGAAAAGCACCAAGCCGAGCAACACCAGCGAGTGAACGTAGAGATCGCCGGTGGCTTCGCTGAATTGGTTGGCGATGGCCGACGCGATGGTGTAACCAGGCGCGAAGAGCGACGCGGAAATTTTAGGATCGTTGCCGATGACCATGGTGACGGCCATGGTTTCACCGAGGGCGCGAGCCATGGCGAGAAACACCGAGCCCAGAATTCCGGCGCGGGCGAACGGCACGACGACTTTCCAGGTGGCTTCCCAACGGGTGGCGCCGAGGGCCATGGCGGCTTCGCGCTGGTCGCGAGGCACGGTCAACAGCACCTCGCGGGAAACGGAAATGACGAAGGGGATTACCATGATGGCGAGGATCACGCCGGCGGTGAGAAAGCCCACGCCGTAATTGGGCCCCTGAAAGAATGGCAGGAATCCCAAGGTGGATTTTAGCGCTGGTCCAATGGTGGTGCGCATGATGGGTACAACGACGAAGATACCCAGCAATCCGTAGATCACGCTGGGCACCGCGGCGAGCAAGTCGATCAGGAAGGCCAGGGCATCGGAGATGTTGCGCGGCGCGAGCTCGGCCAGAAAAATGGCCGCTCCGAGGCCGAGCGGAACGGCGATGAGCAACGCGAGAAACGAGGTGACCACGGTGCCGTAAATAAAGGGCAGGGCTCCGAAATTTCCGAAGACCGGATCCCACACGCTAGTGGCGAAAAACTTCCAGCCGAACTGGTGACGCGCCAGCGAAGATTGCGCCCACAATTCGAAAACCAAAAGTCCGGTGATCAGCAGAATACTGGCGCCGAAGGTGAGGGTGATCAGGTGGGCGATTTGGTCGCCGCTGGTGAGACGACGGATAAATTGGCGCGCCCGACTGGGAGGCTGGACGCGCCCGATAGCAGTAGTGGCGCCGCTCATTCTAGTGTACGAGCGAGATCGCCTTGAGTTCCTTGGCTTGCACCGCTTTAGGAAGCTGGGCGTAGGACAGCGCTTCCACCGAGCCTTGGCCAGTAGTTACCATCCAGTTCAGGAATTGCTTGATGGCGTCGCGCTTCGCGGCGTCCTGAATCTGCACCGGGATCAACAGGTAAGTGAAACTGGAAATCGGATAGGCGGTGGCGCCTGGCGCGTTGGTGATGGAGACGCGAAAATCATCGGGTATGGTCTTCGCGGCGCCTGCGGCTGCGGCGGAGACGCTGGCCAGATCAGCTTTGATAAATTTTCCAGCGGCATTCTGGATCAAGCCGAAGCTCATTTTGTTCTGGATGGCGTAGATCAACTCGACGTATCCGATCGAGTTGGGGGTCTGCTTCACCAATCCGGAAACGCCCTCGCTGCCCTTGCCGCCCAAACCCACCGGCCAATTTACGGAAGCCTTCGCGCCCACCTTGTTGGCCCAATCGCTGCTGGCCTTGGAGAGGAAGTCGGTCCAGATGAAACTGGTGCCGCTGCCATCGGAGCGGTGCACTACGACGATATCGGCGTTGGGCAGGTTGACGCCGGGGTTGGCCTTGGCGATTTCCGAATCGTTCCACTTGGTAATCGTACCCAGGTAGATTCCGGCCAGCGCCTTCTGGGTGAACTTCAAGTCAGTGCTGACGCCAGACACGTTGTAGGTGACCACTGCCGCGCCGAGCACGCTGGGGAAGTGCAAAACTTTTACCTTCGCTTGCGCGAGCTGATCATCGGTCATTGGCACGTCGGAAGCGCCGAAATCGACGGTGCCCGCCTGGAGCTGGCCAATTCCCGCGCCGGAGCCGACCGAGGCGTAATTGATCTGAACGCCGGGATTGGCTTTGTGGAAATCGTCAAACCATTTCGAATAAATCGGGTAAGGGAACGTTGCGCCAGCGGCGTTGATCAGTACGGGGTCGGTGGCCTGAGCAGAGGGCGTGGACGTGAGCGTCAGCGACAAAACCAGCAAGAGCAGGAAGCCGAGTGAAAGAGCCTTTCGGGTCATCTGAGATTCTCCGGAACCCAGTCTGGGCCGGGATTGTTACGGTTGTGTTACAGCGCAAAGAAAACCGGATGAAAGCGCCGCGGGAGAAATGCAGAGGCTGTGGATGGTTACGGCGCCAGGGGGATGGAGAAGTGAAACCGCGAGCCGAGGCCCATGTCGCTCTCGACCCAGATTTTGCCGCCGTGCGCTTCGACGATGTGTTTCGAAATGGAGAGCCCCAAGCCGGTGCCACCCACTTCGCGAGAGCGAGCGGCGTCAACGCGGTAGAAGCGTTCAAAGATTCGCTCTTGTGCAGCGAGAGGGATACCGACGCCAGTATCGCTGACGGTGAAAACGGCTTGGTGGTCGCGGTGCACAGCGCTCAGGCCGATGCTGCCGCCGGGCGGGGTGTACTGCATGGCGTTGTCGAGCAGGTTTTGCAGAACTTCCCGCAACAGACTGGCATCACCCTGTACGTCGGGAACATCCGGCGGACAATCGATGGTGAGCGCGAGCTGCTTGCGAGTGGCGCGCATGGTATAGGTGTCCGCAAGGCTGTCGAGCAAGGGGGCCAATGGAACCGGACGAAAATCGAGCTCGAGCTTTCCGGCTTCGATGCGAGCGAGCCGCAGCAAGTCGTCGGTGAGTTGAGCCAAGCGCATGGACTGGTCGCGAATAATCTCTAGGAAACGGCGATTATTTTTTTCGTCTTCGAGCGCCCCACCAAGCAGCGTTTCGGCGAATCCCTGGATGGCGGTAAGCGGAGTTTTGAACTCGTGAGAAACATTGGCGACGAAATCCTGGCGGACCCGCTCCAGGCGGCGCAGCTCGCTGATGTCGTGCAGCACCGCTACCGCGCCCACCGAACTGCCGCCACCCGATCCGGCGAGCCGGGTTTCGACCGGGGTGGCAGTGACCGCAAAACTGCGCGGGAACACCGTGCCAAACTCGAGTTCGCCGCGCGCGCTGACCCCGTCGACCAGCGCGGTGCGGATGGTATTGAGAAGTTCCTGGTGGCGAATCACTTCGAGCAGCGGGCGGTTTTCGCAATCGGCCGGATCGATATTCAGGATTTCGGCGAATGCTCGGTTGCAAAAAACAACACGCTCGCGAGCGTCGATCACCGCCACTCCCTCAACCATGCTGCGCAGAATGGCGCTGGACCTGTTGCGCTCTTCGGTGAGGGTGCGAATGGTGGCGTCCATCCGGGACGCGGTCTCGTTCAGCGACTGGCCCAGATCGGCGAGCTCGTCTTCGGGACGCTCCGAAGACAGAGCGTGAAAATCCCCGTGGGCGATGCGCACCGAAAAATCCTTCAATCGCCCGACGCGGCCGGCGAAGCCGCGGGAAAAGATCAGCGAGATGATTCCGCAAACGGCGAGAATTAGAAGGGACGTGACCAGCATTTGGCGGCGGATTGCGGCCACCGCACGGCTCACCTCTGCCAGCGGCAACGCCAGGCGCACCACCACCGGATGTCCGCTGGAGTCCAAGCGCACTGCGTGATAGACCAGATCGCGGTCGATGGTGGCGCTGTGACGGATGGAATTGCCTTCGCCGCCCGCAAGCGCCTGCTGGAATTCCGGACGATCGGAATGATTTTCCATGGTTTGTGGATCGTGGTCGGAATCGGCGAGCACTACGCCGTCGGCGGCAATCACTGTGGCGCGCACACCGCTCTGGGCGATCCACGCGGCCCAATCGTGCAGTGCGGCGGGATTATCGAACGCTGGAGGGCGGGCTTGAACCAGGCGATCGAGAGAAGCGAGATGTTCCTGGGCGGCCTGTTCGGTATCGTGGCGGAGAGTTCTTTCGGCGAACCAATCGACGGCAATCAGAACGCCCAGCAGCAGCGCCAGGTAGGTGAAGCCCAGCTTCCAAAAGAGTCTAGCTCGCACGAGTCTCGAACAGATATCCCGCGCCGCGAATAGTTTTCACGAAAGCGGGGCGCTGCGGATCGATTTCCACTTTTTCGCGCAGCCGGCGGACGTAGACATCCACGCTGCGCGGGGTGACGAACCGCTCGGTGCCCCATACTGCGTCGAGCAATTGATCGCGGGAAAAAACCTTGTTGGGGCGCGCCGCGAGATAGTAGAGCAGCCGGAATTCGAGGGTGCTGAGCGAGACGGCTTTTCCGGAGCGGGTCACCCGATACGCGGAAGGGTCGATGCGCAGCGGACCGAACTCGATGGTTTTTTCCGCGCCTCCGGGCGCTTCCACGCGGCGCAGCAGCGCCTTGATGCGGGCGACCAGCTCGCGCGGGCTGAAAGGTTTGGTGACGTAGTCGTCGGCGCCCAGCTCAAGCCCCACCACGCGGTCGGCTTCTTCGCCGCGCGCGGTGAGCATCAGAATTGGCAGCCGGTTCAGCGCGGCGTCGCGGCGAATCTCTTTGCAGATTTCCAGGCCGGAAATTTTCGGGAGCATCAAATCCAGGATCAGAATATCGGGAGAGGATTTGCGCAATTGCGCGAGGCCGGTGGCGCCGTCGCCGCTGGAAATTACCTGATAGCCGTCTTTTTCCAGGTTGTAGCGGACCAGCTCGACAATATCTTTGTCGTCTTCAATGATCAGCACGCGTTTCATGAAGGGTGGCTCATGCGGAGGGTCAACACGACGCCAGAACCATAGCCGAAATCGCGGCAAGAACGCAAGCATCGCTTCGCGCGGCGCGAAATCGCGAGCGGATTTTTTGGGGCGGCGATGCGACGCAACTGGTTCAGCTGGCACGGCATATGAGCTGCGCACACGACCCAGAATCGAAGTTGACTTCGCGGCGGCTTACTCTTGTAATTAAGTTCGCACCCGATATGAAGCCCCTTATTTCAGTTCTCGCGTGGTGAGCGCCGCGAAGTCCACCGGCAGCGGCGGAGCGTCCAAGCGCTCCGCCTTTTTAGTGGCCTCCGGAATTTTTCTCAGCCGGATCGCGGGGCTGATTCGCGACCGCGTTTTCGCGCATTACTTTGGAAACTCCGACGCGGCCGATGCCTTCAAAGCCGCGCTGCGCATCCCCAATTTCTTGCAGAATCTTTTTGGCGAGGGAGTGCTTTCGGCGTCGTTCATCCCGGTGTATGCGGGACTGCTGGCGCGGAAGGACGAGAAAGAAGCGCGGCGCACCGCCGGTGCGGTAGCTGGTTTGCTGATGCTGAGCACCTCGCTGCTGGTTTTGTTCGGCGTTCTCGCCACACCCTATCTGATCGACGCCATCGCGCCCGGATTCTCGGGAGAGAAGCGCGAGCTCACCATCCGCCTGGTGCGCATTCTGTTTCCCGGTGCGGGGATGCTGGTGTTTTCCGCGTGGTGCCTGGGAATTCTAAATAGCCACCGCCGTTTCTTCCTGTCATATACCGCCCCGGTGCTGTGGAACGTAGCCATGATCGGGACGATGATTTTGTTCGGGCGCGGCCGGGCGCAATATCCACTGGCGGAAATGCTGGCATGGGGATCGGTAGTAGGGAGCGCGTTGCAGGTGGGAGTGCAGTTGCCGGTGGTGTTGCGACTGTTGCGCGGCCTGACGATTCACCTGGGTTATCACCTGGAGAACGTACGCACGGTGGTGCGGAATTTTTTTCCGGTGTTCGTCAGCCGCGGGGTGGTACAGATCAGCGCGTACGTCGATGCGTTGCTGGCGAGTTTGTTGCCGACTGGCGCGGTGGCGGCGCTGGCGTATGCGCAGACGTTGTATACCTTGCCGGTGAGTCTGTTCGGGATGGCGGTGTCGGCGGCGGAATTGCCGGCGATGTCTGGTGCGATTGGCGACGAGACGCAAGTGGCCTCGGTGCTGCGGACGCGGCTAAACGCAGGGCTAAGGCAGATCGCTTTCTTCGTGGTGCCGTCGGTAGTGGGATTTCTGGCCCTGGGGGACGTGATCGTCGGCGCGATTTATCAGTCGGGGCGCTTTTCACACGGCGACGTGATGTACGTGTGGGGAATTCTAGCGGGATCGGCGGTTGGGCTGCTGGCTTCGACACTGGGGCGGCTGTATTCGTCGACCTACTACGCGCTGCGCGACACTCGCACCCCACTGCGATTTGCGATTTTGCGTGTAATTCTCACCACCATCTTGGGATATTTGTGCGCTAAACCGCTGCCGCCACTCTTGGGAATCGAGCCGCGCTGGGGAGTAGCGGGACTCACAATTTCCGCCGGAATTGCGGGGTGGATGGAATTTGTCTTTTTACGACGCACGCTGAACTTGCGCATCGGGGACACCGGATTGCCACGCGTGTATCTCGGCAAGTTGTGGGCAGCGGCATTACTGGGAGCGGCAGCGGGTTGGGGCGCACGGTGGGGCGCTTTGCACGTGAGGGTGCACATATCGCCGATCCCCATGGCGGTCGTGGTTCTCCTGCCTTACGCGGTAGTTTATTTGGGCGCCGCAATGCTGATGGGAATCGCCGAGGTGAGTTCGGCTTTCGCGCTTGCGTCGCGACTCACGGGGCGCTCTCGCTAGGGCTGGTCGGTTGAAACGTAGGCGCCGCGGGCACGAATTTTGTGCGGCTATCTTCCTCCATGGATATCACAGCAGGATGTCGTATCATCACCCCTCCAATTTCTGCGCCGTGAATTTCGCCATTCCACGAGATGTCCGGCGCCTTCACTTCTCATAGCGAGGGAAACCAATCATGTTCGACAGGCGACGTTTTCTTGGGGCGTGTTCTGCGCTCGGGGTTTCCTCGACGCTTTTTCCCGGCGTGCTGTGGGCGCTTGCTTCCGGAAAGCCGGCGATCACCACCGACATGATCGATCAGGCTGCGGCGATCGCCGACGTGACGATTCCCGACGACGCCAAAGCCATGATGCTGGATCGATTGAAGGAACGCATCAAGGACTACGAAGCCCTCGAACAATTACGCCTGCCGAACAGCGTGCCCTCCGCGCTGATCTTCGATCCGGTTTTAACCGGAATGAAGTACGAGAAGGAGCGGCGGAGGATGAAAATATCCGCGGCGCCGGCGGTTGCGGTGAGCGCGCCCGCCAGCGTGGAGGACTTGGCGTTCTGGACGGTACGCGAGCAGGCAGAACTGGTTCGCGCGAAGAAAGTTACTTCAGTAGCGCTCACTACGATGTACCTGGACCGGCTGAAACGCTACGACCCGAAACTGCATTTCGTGATTACCCTGACCGAAGAACGCGCGATGGCGCAGGCGCGCGAGGCCGACCGCGAAATCGCGTCCGGCAAATATCGCGGGCCGCTGCACGGCCTGCCGTGGGGAGCGAAGGATTTGCTGGCGGTGAAGGGCTATCGCACGACGTGGGGGGCCGGTGGTTTTGAAAATCAGCAAATCGATCAAGACGCTACGGTGGTGCAGCGGCTGGACGCCGCGGGCGCGGTGTTGGTAGCGAAGCTGACCTTGGGTGCGCTGGCGAACGGCGACAAGTGGTTTGGCGGACGCACTCGCAACCCATGGAATCCCACGCAAGGATCGAGCGGATCATCGGCTGGAACGGCAGCGGCAACGGCCGCGGGATGTATTTCGTTCGGCATCGGCTCAGAAACCTTGGGGTCCATTTCTTCGCCGACGTCGCGATGCGGATGCACCGGCCTGCGGCCCAGTTTTGGACTGGTGCCGCGCACCGGAGCGATGACGTTGTGCTGGTCGTCCGACAAGCTGGGGCCGATTTGCCGGAGCGTGGAAGACACGGCTATGGTTCTCGACGCGATTTATGGCGCCGATGGCCAAGACCGATCGGTGCGTGACGCGGCATTTAACTGGGACGCGGACATCGATTGGAAATCGCTGCGAGTGGGCTATCTGAAATCGGAATTCGAACGTGGGCCTGAGCCAGACAGGGAAGACCGCGGCGGCGAGCTCACTGCCGAGGAGAAAAGCAGGCATGAGAAGCGCCAGCGCGAGCGCGCGGAATCACGGGTACGCTCGGCGTACGACCGCCGCTACGATCGAGAGGCGCTCGAAAAACTGCGGGCCATGGGCGTGCAGCTCACCCCGGTCGGGTTTCCCAGATTTCCATACGACGCGATGATTTTTGCGTTGACCGTGGAATCGGCCGCGGCGTTTGACGACCTGACTCGCTCCGGCCGCGACAAACTGCTTACTGAACAAGGGCCGGAAGACTGGCCCAATCAGTTTCGTTCCTCGCGGCTGGTGCCGGCGGTGGAATACGTGCAGGCGAATCGCGCGCGTTTTCTGATGATGGAAGCGATCGCGAAAGGGTGGGAGGGCTACGACGTGATCGTCGCCCCCACCGACAGCGATCAATTGTTGGCCACGAATTTTAGCGGGCATCCGGCCGTGATTTTGCCACACGGTTTTCGCGGTGCGGACGCGCCGCCGTCGCCAACGGAAGACACCGGAGACGAGGACAATATTGGCGGCCCGGGAACGCCGGTGAGTATCACCTTTTTGGGCGCGCTGTATGGGGAAGCGAAAATGCTGGCGATGGCGCGGGCGTTTCAGGATGCTACGGACTTCCACACCAAGCACCCGAAGTTGTGATCCAGGCCCGAGAAATCGCTTCAAAAACTTGGAGAACCCAGGTGCGAAAGCGACACGCAGGCAGCCGCTTCGCTGCGCTCAGAATGGACAACACCTCTTCACTTCGCTGCGTACGGATAACACCATGGCTTGGCTCAGCATGGCTGGCCGCTATTGCGTTTACGAGTCTGAACCGAATGGATCTTCTAGCGACGGGCTGGGCGGGGTTAGGAGTTCGGCGCCATCCGCGGTCACGTGCATGTCGTCTTCCAGGCGAACGCCGAATTCGCCTTGGATGTAAATTCCCGGCTCGTTACTGGTGGTCATGCCGGCCTGCAGGACTGGATGCAGGGGCGAGCCCCACATGTTGTTGTCGACCAGGTACGGCCACTCGTGCATGTCCATGCCCAAGCCGTGGCCCACGCGATGGGTGAAGTACTTGAAGCCGGGGCCATAGCCGGCGTCGACGATCACTTTGCGCGCCGCGGCGTCGACGGCCCCGGTTATCACTCCCGGATTGGCGGCTCGCAGCGCGGCCTGTTGCGCTCGATGAACGATATCGAAAACCGTCTTCATCTTGTCGCTGGCTTTGCCGAGCACGAACGTCCGGGTGATGTCGGAGGTAAAGCCTTCCACCCGGCAGCCATCGTCGAGCATGATGATGGTGCCTTCGCGAATGGTTTGCGGGGTGCGCGAACCATGAGGCTGAGCGGTGTACTCGCCGATGTTGAGATCGGCGCTGCCCACAAATCCCACCTGGTCATACGCGGCGCCGATCAGGCCTTGCACTTCTGGCCCGGTCATCCCCTCTTTCAGTGAGCGATAGACCGCTTCGTACACCTTGAGCGTGGCGTGGGAGGCGAGCCGCAGGCATTCGACTTCGTGATCGGTCTTGATCATGCGGCAGCCGGCAGTTACCGGGGTAGCGCTGACCGTCTCGATTCCGTGGCCGCCGGCCTTGGCGAGGTTATCCGAGAAAAAGTACTCGACGCTCTCCTCGATGCCCAGCCGGCCGGTGCGGATACCGGCGTCGCCCAGGCTTTTGATGAGCAGCGCGAAAGGGTTTTCAGTCTCCTGCCAAACGCGAATGTCGGCGCCGGATCCCAACGGACCGCCGGCCAGGATTTCGCGGGCGCGGTCCTCCTCAAACGCCGGGCAAACGATGAACGGATTGGCTTTGACCGGGATCACCACTGCCCACAGGCGTTCGCCGCCGTAGATTTCAGCGTTTGCGAAATAGAGGGTGGAGGTGCCGCCAATCAGCGCGACGGCGTCGATCTTATTTGCGGCCATCAAGGTCTTGGCTTTTTCCACCCGGGCGATGCGCTCGTCGTTGGTGATCGGACGAACCTGCGAGGTCATGGACGGCAACGCCGCGATCGGCGCAGGAAGCGGTCCTTGGACCGCCGGATCGGGCCGATGCCGCTGCGCCAATGCCAGCGGGCCTAGCGGGCTAGCGGCTGCTGCGGCACCTGCCGACGACAACCACAAAAATGAGCGCCTGGACAACATGGATTTCCTCCGCCGGGTCGATGGATGTTTTTTGAGAACGTCTGTGTCGTCAAGTGCTGCTACAACTAGTGACTTTTCGGGAGGTCCAAACGCCCACCCTTCCCAGACGGGAAGCCCAGGGCACCCGGAAAAGATAAGAACGTAGAACCTTGAAAGCTGATAGAGCCGCAAACCTCTTAGAGCATTTGCCGCAAAACGTATTGCAAGATGCCGCCGTGCTGGTAGTAGGCGATCTCGACGGGAGTATCGATGCGCGCGACGGCGTTGAATTTGACTTCTTTTCCGCCGTCGGCGGTGGCGCGCACCTGGATCTTCTTCCGCGGGGTGAATCCCTGAGCCAGACCCTCCACGTCGAACCTTTCTTTTCCGGTTAGGCCGAGCGATGCGGCCGTATCTCCCGCCAGAAATTCGAGAGGAACCACGCCCATGCCGACCAGATTGCTGCGATGGATGCGTTCGTAACTTTCGGCGATCACCGCGCGCACGCCCAGCAGCAAGGTGCCTTTGGCGGCCCAGTCACGCGAGGAGCCTGCTCCGTACTCTTTTCCCGCGAGGACGACCAGGCGCGTTTTTTCTTCCTGATAACGCATGGCCGCATCGTAGATGGTCATTTTCTCGCCGTCGGGCATGTGCAGGGTCCAACCGCCTTCGGTTCCCGGCGCGAGGGTGTTGCGCAGGCGAATGTTGGCGAAGGTACCGCGCATCATCACCTCGTGATTTCCGCGACGCGCCCCGTAGGAATTGAAATCTCTCGGCTGCACGCCGTTGGCGATCAGATATTTTCCGGCAGGACTATCCGCGGGGATCGAGCCGGCCGGAGAAATGTGGTCGGTGGTAACGCTGTCTCCGAGAATCGCGAGGACCCGCATGCCGTGCAAATCGACAAGCGGGCCGGGCTGCGGCGGCATTTCGACGAAATAGGGCGGGTGCTGGATGTAGGTGGACTTGTGGTCCCACGCGTAAAGATCGCCCTGCGGCACAGGCATGCCTTGCCAGTGAGCGTCTCCGGTAAAAACGTCGCCATATTGCTTGCGAAACATTGCGGTGGTGACCGATTCGCGCATGGCCGTTTCGACTTCTACCGGCGTTGGCCAGATGTCGCGAAGGTACACGGGTGCGCCGGATTTGTCGGCGCCGAGAGACTCGCTGGCCATGTCGAAATCCATGCGGCCGGCGAGAGCGTAGGCGACCACCAGTGGAGGAGAAGCCAAATAGTTGGCGCGCACCGACGAATTGATGCGCCCTTCAAAATTGCGATTGCCGCTGAGGACGGAGACCGCGACCAGATTATTTTCCTTGATCGCTTTGGAGATCGATTCGGGGAGCGGGCCGCTATTTCCGATGCAGGTGGTGCAGCCGTAGCCCACTAGGTTGAAGCGCAAAGTGTTGAGGTAGGTATCAAGTCCAGACGCCTGTAAATAATCGGTGACCACTTTCGAGCCAGGCGCGAAACTGGTCTTCACCCAGGGTTTGGTTTGCAGCCCGCGTTCGACTGCCTTTTTCGCGAGCAGGCCTGCGCCCAGCATCAGCGAGGGATTCGAGGTATTGGTGCAACTGGTGATCGCGGCGATCACCACCGAACCATCCGCGAGATCGAAGCGGTCGCCGTTGTTCTGCACGCTGACGTGCTTGGGAGGCGCGCTGAGCGATTTTTGGAACGAGGCTTTCGATTGGCTCAGCGGCACGCTGTCCTGCGGCCGTTTTGGCCCGGCCATGGTGGGGACCACGTTCTTCAGATCGAGCTCGAGGGTGTCTGAGAAAACCGGGTCGGGAGTTGCGTCGGTGCGGAAGAGGCCCTGTGTTTTTGCGTAGGCCTCGACCAGCGTCACCTGCTTTTCCGGCCGGCCGGTGAAGCGCAAATACGCGAGGACTTCGGAATCGACCGGGAAAAATCCCATAGTCGCGCCGTATTCGGGCGCCATGTTGGCGATGGTGGCGCGATCAGGGAGGGTCAGACTGGAAAGTCCGGCGCCATAGAATTCCACGAATTTTCCCACCACGCCTTTTTTGCGCAGCATGGCGGTGACGGTGAGCACCAGGTCGGTTGCGGTCGCTCCTTCCGGGAGCCGTCCATGCAGCTTGAAGCCCACCACTGAAGGAATCAGCATCGAGAGCGGCTGGCCTAGCATGGCCGCTTCGGCTTCGATGCCGCCCACGCCCCAGCCGAATACTCCCAGACCGTTGACCATGGTGGTATGGGAATCGGTGCCCACCAGTGAATCGGGAAACGCCATCGTCTGGCCGTCTTGTTCGGCGGAAAAAACCACCCGCGCCAGGTATTCCAGATTCACCTGGTGGCAAATTCCGGTGTCCGGGGGCACCACCTGGAAATTTTGGAAGCTTTTCTGGCCCCAGCGGAGGAAAGCGTAGCGCTCCACGTTGCGCTGAAATTCGAGTTCGGCGTTAAAGGCGAAGGAATCCGCCGTGCCGAATTTGTCCACTTGTACCGAATGGTCGATCACCAGCTCCGCGGGCAGCAGAGGATTGATGCGCTTAGGGTCGCCGCCCAACGTGCGGATGGCTTCGCGCATCGCCGCCAGATCCACTACCGCGGGAACGCCGGTGAAGTCCTGCAACAGGACGCGCGCGGGCATGAAGGAAATTTCTCTGTCGGGTTCGGCTTTTGGATCCCATTGCGCGAGAGCACGAATGTCGGCGGCGTGCACAAAGCGGGCGTCTTCATTGCGCAGCAGGTTTTCGAGCAGCACTTTCATCGAGAAGGGAAGCCCGGAGGGATTTCCGGCGCCGCCGCGTTCGAGAGCATCGAGGCGGTAGATTCCGAATTTATCGCCGCCCACATTCAGAGTATCGAAAGATGAAAACGAGTTCTTCGCAGCCGAGGCCATGAAATTTACGGGCTCCTGTTCCCAGATTCCATCATAACGCAATCAGCGGCTGCGGGGATGGCCACTGTGGGGTGCATCGAGGTTTTTCGAGGCGCAGAGTGCCGAGCGGAAACTATTTGTACCAGTTGTAGCCGGCAGTAAAAGCAAAATTCGAGACGAGCTGGGGGTTGTCGGTTCCGAGATTGGCGTTGGAAATATGAATCCAGCGGGTTTCCAGATTAATCGCGCGGCGCTTGTGGACGAAAACACGGAAACCGAGAGAGCCGCCGGCGACGAAATTGAAGGCGGAGGTATTTCCGGGCGGCACGTTGCTGCGGGTGGCCAGGCCGCCGCCGGTGAGAGACATGAACGGTGCGAAGCGTTTGTTCGACGTGAAATTCCATTGCAAAATGATGGGAGTGAAATTTCCGCCGTACACCGCATGTCCGTGCGCGGTTCCGATCCCCGGTTGAAAAACCTCCCACAGCGGCATGAAGTCCCCTGCAAATTCGAAATTTCCGCGAACCGGACCCTGCAGATGCTCCCTGGTGATGATCCGCCCCACATGAAACCCGGCGATCGCATAGTGAGTGCTCTTTGCGGCAAGCAGGCCAGTGCCAAAGCCCCCGAATAGTCCCAAATCCCAGGTTCCTTGGGTCATTGACGCTGCCGGGTAGTCCTGCGCGCGGACCGGCGAGCTGAGCAGGATCAGCGAAAAAAGAAGTCCGAGCGAAAATTTCATGCGCTGGCCGGAAACCGATGGAAGTGTGCGGCGTCCAAAGGGGGAGCCTCGCTCAGTGTTTGGGAGCGGGCGGCACAAATTCCGCGGGCGGCTTCGCGCCTTCGCCAAAGAAAAATTGCTCGAGCTGCTGTTCCATAATTTTCTGGGAGTTAGGGTCCAGTGGATTCAGACGGTATTCGTTCATGAGCATCTTGGAGTGCTCGACCCACATTTTCCAGGCGTCCTTGGAGACATTCTCATAAACACGCTTGCCGATTTCGCCCTTCCACGGGACACGATCGAGCCCGGGAAGCTCTTTGCCAAGCTTCACGCACTTCACCATGCGCGGCGCGGGCGCTGCGGTGGACGTCTCGTTTGCTTTCTGATCGGGCATGTTGCCTCCGAGGTTTGCTAATTCCAAGATACTGCATTCGAGGTGGAAATTGCCAGCCGGGAGGGGGGCTCGGTTCCGGCGCGGGGCGGCCACCACTTGCGAGGAACTGCCATATTTGAGACAAAAGGGGGAGCTTCGGAACGCGTGTTTGGCGTACCTCCCGAGCGAAGGAACAAGGATCCCGACATGCCGACTGAAAAAGTGATGCCCCAGGAATCGCCCTATTGTGAAGTGCCTACGCAACCTTGCCTGATCGTGATGTTCGGAGCGTCCGGCGATTTGGCGAAACGGAAGCTGCTGCCTTCGCTGTACGACCTGGCGATCCACAAATGTCTGGCGCCGCGCTTTCGGTTGCTGGGATTTGCCCGTACGGCGATGGACGATCAGGCGTTTCGCAATGAAAGTGGCGAATTTCTGCCGAAACCCGACGCGGGCCGAGCGGGAGACGAACCTAACGAGTTCCTGAAACACCTCTGCTATTTCCAGGGGAAGTATGACGATCCCGCGTCGTTCCAGGCGCTGGCGAAACGGCTGGACGAGCTCGATACCGAGGGGGGACTGGGCGGCAACCGGCTGTTTTACCTGGCGACGCCCCCGGAAGTGTATCCGGCGATCATCGAACAGCTCGGCAAGGCCGGTCTGGCCAAAGAGAAAAAAGACGGCGGGTTTGTACGGGTGATTATCGAGAAGCCCTTCGGGCACAACCTGGAATCCGCCCGCGAGCTGAACCAACAATTGCTGGACGTGCTGGATGAATCGCAGGTTTACCGGATCGACCACTATCTGGGCAAGGAGACGGTCCAGAATTTGTTGGTGTTTCGCTTTAGCAACGGAATTTTCGAGCCGCTATGGAACCGCAACTACGTCGATCACGTGCAAATTACCGCGGTGGAGACGCTGGGGGTCGAGCGGCGCGCCGCGTTTTATGAAAAGACGGGTGCGCTGCGCGACATGATCCAGAGCCACGTGCTGCAGTTGACCTCACTGGTGGCCCTCGAGCCGCCTTCGACGTTCGGCGCCACCGCGGTGCGCAACGAAAAAATCAAAGTGCTGCAGTCCATCCGCCCGTTCACCCGCGAGACCATCTGGAATTCGGTGGTGCGCGGCCAATACGGTCCGGGGAAAATCAACGGCGAGGCGGTGCCGGGCTATCGGTCGGAGCCGGGAGTGCAGAAGGATTCACCGACGGAAACTTACGCGGCATTGAAGCTTCACGTGGATAACTGGCGATGGAGCGGCGTTCCGTTTTATCTGCGCACCGGCAAACGTATCGGGCGTCCGCTGACGGAGATCGCCATCCAGTTTCGTCAAGCGCCGCATCTGGTGTTTCGCGGAATGAACCTTCAGGGGAATTGGCTGGTCCTGAATATTCAGCCGGGCGAAGGGATTTCGCTGTCGTTCGGAGCGAAGGCCCCGGGCACGCAGATGAATATTCGCCCAGTGACCATGGATTTCGAATACAAGGATGCATTCGGCGAGGGCAAGCGCGACGCATACGCGACGCTGATCAACGACTGCCTGCGCGGCGACGCGACGCTTTTCGATCGCGCGGACAGCGTGGAAGCGGCGTGGTCGTTGGTCGATCCGATATTGGAAGCATGGAAGGGAGCTTCGCCTCCGCCGTTTCCGAATTATTCGGCGGGGAGCTCGGGGCCAACGGCTGCGGAGGATTTGCTGGGGACCGATGGGCGCAAGTGGCGCGCGTTGTGATCGAGCAGCGGGAGAAGTGAGCGAGGTTTGCCCGAGGGCATCGCGCGGGTGGGCGACCCGGTGGTGCGGGCCATGTGGCGACTCTGGCTAGGCCGGTTCCTGGGGTGGGATTTCTGGCTGTGCGCATTCTCTAAACGGCCAATCTAGGCCATACTGAGGCCCTTAGCTGGTGCCTAGGGCGGCCCGCGGCCGCGCCTACGATTCAGTCAAGATCGGCGGGAGCTAACGGATGCTAATTGCGGGCGACGTCGGTGGCACCAAGACGAATTTGGGCGCGTACCAAGTGCAGAACGGCAAGTTGGTGCAGACCGCGTACACGCGCTTCTCGAGTCATGTGTTCCCCCGGCCGGAAGACCTGGTGCGTAAATTCGTTTCCATGCTGAGCGGGCCGGTGACCGCGGCATGCTTCGGCGTCGCCGGGCCGGTAGTGGACAATCGCGTTCACGCTACCAATCTGCCGTGGGTATTCGATGGGCAAAGCATGGCGCAGCTTCTCAAGATTCCGCAGGTGCGATTGCTGAACGATCTGGAGGCGACCGCCTACGGCATCAGCGTCCTGGAGCCGTCGGAACTTGAAGTGATCCACAGCGGGTTTACTCCACCGCAAGCCAGCAAGGCGGTGATCGCGGCGGGCACCGGATTGGGCGAAGGAATTCTGTTTTGGGATGGCACGCGGTACGTAGCGATGGCCACGGAGGGAGGCCACGCTGACTTTGCGCCGCATACCGAAAAAGAAGCGGAGCTTTGGAAGTTTCTGAAAGAGCGCAACGATATTGTGAGTTGCGAAATCATTCTGTCGGGGCGGGGCTTCCGCCCGTTGCACGAATTTGTCGCACCCGGAGTGCACCATCCCGAGTTCGACAATCCCAACGAGGATCCCGCGCCGATAATTACCCAGAATGCGCTCGATAATAGTTGTCCGGCGTGCGTCGCCGCGGTCGATATGTGGATTGAGATTTATGGTTCCGAGGCCGGAAACTTTGCGCTGCGGACGGTATCGCGAGGCGGGATGTACGTCGCCGGCGGAATCGCGGTGAAGATACTGCCCAAGCTGCGCGAGGGAAGGTTTGCCGCGAGGTTCATTGACAAGGAAAAACTCACCGATTTTCTCAAGCAGATTTCGATCAACGTGGTGCTCAACGAAGAGGCCCCGCTGCTCGGTGCCGCCTATATTGCTTCCACCATGTAGGTGCGCTACAAAAGCTAATCGCTCTCCGGAACCAGCAACGCCACTGGAAAATGTTCGAGTATCGCGCCCGCGGAAAGATACTTGCGGCCTCGGCGCGCCGCGGCGTGCAGCGATTCGCCGGTGAGAATGTTGCGCCAGGCGGCCGGAGCCGACGAAGGCAACCCTACTCGAGTCGATTTCCAGAATGTGCCCATGCGATCCCACGGTAAAGGCGCTTGCGCGCGCGCCAGAAATCGGGGCGCTACCGCGATCGCCCATGATTTTTCGCGGCGGCGGGCGGAAGCGAGAACGTTGTCTTTGCGCGCGCCCGTAACCGGCAGGACCCGCCACTCTCCATCCAGGAAAAGTCCGCTCCGCTCGCGGCGAAACCCAAGAAGTTTGGCAAGCAGAAACAGTTTGATGGCCCCGTCCTGCCAATTCCTGGTTAGCTCGCGGCAAAACTCCACCCGGTTTTGCTGCGCTTGTTCTTCGAGACGGCCGAACAGCTCGATTCGGCGTTGGTAGTCCACGGGCCGCCGGTTATCGGGATCGACCAGGCGAAGGTCCCACAGCTCGCAACCTTGGTAGATATCGGGGATTCCCGGGCTGGTTATCTTCAGCAAGGTTTGCGCCATGCTGTTGCACATGCCGTAGTAGGCCAGGCGGTGCTGCCAAGGCAGAAAATCGGCGAGGAATTTCTTGTCGCCGAAGAGCCCGTCCAGAAATTGGATCAATGCATGTTCGTGCGGAAGATTCGGGCGCGTCCAACGCGTGTGGACCATGGCTTCGCGGGTCGCCTTCACCGCGTAATCGTGCATGCGTTTCCGGAATTCAGGGAGTTCCGGGGCGTCGAGCGGCCAAGCCCCGAGCAGGGTTTGATACAGGAAAATCTCTTCGACGCGATCCGGAGCGGTCTGGGTGCCGACGCGAATCTTCTTTCGAGCGTTCTGGCGGGACCACACGTCCAAATGGCGTTGCCACTCGGCCGGAATTTCGGAGAGAACGTCGATCCGTGCGCGAACGTCCTCGCCACGCTTGGTGTCATGGGTGGCCGTGGAATTCATGGCGAAGGGCCAAACGCGCCGGCGATTCTCGATGTAGGCGTCGAATTCCGGGACCGCTGGCGAAGAAGGCAGCGGATCGCCGCCCACTTCATTGAGTGAAATCAGCGGGCAGTAGACGTACAGAACCGTGTCTTCCTGGCCCTTGGCCACAATCGGGCCTGTAGATTGCTGCCAACGCATCACGAACGCCAGCCGGGCTTCGCGCTGGTCGGGAAACAGGTGATCGCCGTCGCGCAAGAGCAGAACGTCGCGCACGAAATCAAAGCACGGCGCGGCCATTTGCGGGCTTCGTGCGCGGGCCGCGTCCACCGCCGTTTCGATGTAGCGTTTCGCCTCGCGGGTCAGGGTCACGCTGCGAGTATAGGTGCGGTAGATCGAGAAGCACGCGGTGGTCTCGACCAGCGCCAGGGCCAAATCATTGCGCGGCAGATCGCGTGCGTAGCGATCGCTTTCCGCCAGAATACCTAGTTGGCGACCGAGCGCTCGCATCTCGACGCCTAGGAGCGTGGCCATCACCAATTTCTTTTTTCGGTAGAGAACGTCCTGATATTCCGGATGATCCTGCAAAAAGCGAAAATAGATTTTCTCAAGCGCGCCCACGCCCTGCGGGTCCACGAAAAGACGATTGGCAATATTGAGATAGTCGTAGCCGGTGGTCCCGTGAATCGGCCACTCGGCGGGAAGGGTCTCCTCGCCAATGAGGATTTTTTCCACAACCACGTACCGCTGTTCGGCTTTTTCCTTCTCGGCGCCTCCCAAACGGTCTTGCAATCGCCGCAGATAGCCGAACGGATCGCGTAGACCGTCAATATGATCGATCCGCAGGCCATCCACCGCGCCTTTTTCCACCAACCGAAAAATTACCGCGTGCACCGCCTCAAACACCGCGGGATCCTCGACCCGCACACCCACTAGATCGGTAATGGTGAAAAACCGGCGGTAGTTGATCTCCTCGTTGACGTTCCGCCAATACGCCAGCACGTAAGCCTGTTCGGAGAGCAGGCGGTCCAGCAGCCGAAAGCTGGCCACGTCACCGCGCTGGCCGTTGAATTGCTCGACGTTCTCCGCCAGAAATTTCCGGAAGTCCGGGCTCCCCTCGTGCAGTTGGCGGAGCCGATCCTTTAGAACTTCGGTTTGCAGCCGGCGCTCTCCGGCGGCGTCCACCGTGAGCGTTTCGCGATCGGAGAGCGAATTGAGTCCGGAGAGGATGCCCTGAAATTCCTGAAACGCCGGCGACGACGACCCGGCGCTTACTTCGAAGGCGTCCTGGCGGTGCTTCAGAATGCGGCGATATGACTTGGGCGCCAGCGGAAACAGCGAATCGTTATATTGCAGGCGGAAGCTGCCCGCCTCGAAGAGTACTCGCAGCTCCTGGTTTTGCAGCACGTCGCCGTAGAATCCGCCGAGGACCGGGAGAAGGATTTTGTTTTCGAGGGTGCGCGAAGGGGCGTGCCAATCGATATCGAAGTAGGCCGCGTAGGGCGAGCCCGGCCCATTTTCGAGGACGTCCATCCACCACGGATTTTCGTGGCTGGCGGCCATGTGGTTGGGGACGATATCCAGGAGCAAGCCCATGCCGCGAGCGTGCAGGTCGGTTTGGAAAGCCTCGAATTGTTCTTCGCTCCCCAAATCGGAGTCGATTCGGGTGGGATCGGTGACGTCGTAGCCGTGGCCACTGCCGTGGCGGCTCTGCAACAGGGGAGAAGCATATATGTCGGTAACGCCTAGGCGCTCTAGATAGCCGAGGATGGATTGCGCGTCGCGAAACGTAAATTGATTGTTGAACTGCAGCCGGTAACAGGTGATCGGGATGCGGGGCTTGGCCATATTGCTTCGTTGCGTCTAGCTTCCAGCGCTTATTTTCTACGCCAGCGTTTGAAAACCTAGGCCTTCGCGCAGAGAGTGCAGCAGGCCCAGCCATCGCCCAGCGTCTGGATTCTGTCCGCCGGCCTGGGCGCGCCATTCCTGTTCCGACTGGATGAGCGGATTGTATATGGTTGTCTGCGATTGCCAAAGGTTGATTGGAAACGGCAGCAGCTTTCCCAGATCGAGTAAGCGCTGGACTTTTTCCGCAGAAGCGATTTGCGTGCGGTCGGCCACAAATCCGGCCACCGCCTGTTCGATCTTCTTGCGGATCGCGTATTCCAGCGTCGGGACGTCGAAGGCGACGTGCATGGCGGTCGCTTCCTGCAATACCTTGCGAATGTGCTCGGAGTCCAGTTCCCCGGCGCTCAGCGCATCACGCAGTTGAATATTCAAGACCACTTCCGCGGCAGATTGGATCGCTTTCGGCACTGGAACGCCCAGGCCATCGAGGAAATAAATCATCTCGGCGTGCGATTCGTAGATATGTCGATAGGCGACCGCGGCCTGCTGCGAGGTGGCGTGAAGAATGGGCCGCAGAATGTTGCGCTGCGCGTCGCGGAAAAGCGAACGCAGCGAATATAGCTCCGGACCGAACCCGTCCTGGAGCAGGCGCTTCACCTTTTCGATATCGAATTTCCCAAAGGCCTCAAATAGCAAATGACGAAGGAAATCGGCGTCATGCTGGGTCTGCGGAGGGGGCCGCACGCCGGCGACGATGTGATGTTCTCCCATATGCAGAACGGCGTAGTTGATGCGCGCGCATTCCAGAGTGATCTCGGAACGGATGGTGGCATCGCCCACGGCGAGCCGCATGTGCTTGTCCTGGATCATTTTCTGTTCGGTGTGCCCGCTTTCACGGGCCACGCTGAAGCAGAAAATGCGCGCATTCTGGGGATAATTCTCAAACAGCGAGCTGACCGCGTAGTGCGCCGCCACTTTGGGGATGTCCACTTTCGCGGGCCGCACCCACTTTTCGTAAATACGCTTGCCGTCCCCGTGTTCGGGCAGATTGCTTCTAGCGGGAGCCAGGCGCTCGGAGAAATCCGCTTCCCACTGGCCCCCAAAAAGTTCCTGCGCGAGGTGCAGCGCGCGGCTCGCGTAGAAAATCACCTGCACGGTTTCCAGGCCGGAAATATCGTCAAAGAACCAGCCGCAGCTCGTGTACATCAGCATGGCGTGGCGCTGCAGCTCCATCAGCTTGAGCGCAGTAATTTTCTGTTCGCCAGTCGAAGCATGGTTGGCGCAGGCGGCCAAGAATTTTTCACGCTGCTCGGGCGAACGGTCCAGGACCACCTGGATGTATTCGTCGCGAGCCTTCCAGGGGTCGGTAAACAACCCGCGCGCTTTCTCCTCAAACACCGGCGCCAGCGAATCGCGCAACCAGTCCAATGCCGCGCGCAGCGGGCCGCGCCATTGCTGATTCCATCCCGGATGCCCTCCGGAGTTGCAGCCGCAGTTGGACCGCCAGCGCTCGATTCCGTGCGCGCAACTCCATGAAGAACCTGGAATAATTTCGGCCAAGTGGGTGGGAGGGTGTTCGGCCAGGAACTGGCCATAGTTCGTGAGCGCCGCAAGCTGATTTTCCTCAATGTACTGCAACGCGTAGGTGAGCGCCATCTCGCCATAGCGATGATGATGGCCGTAGCTTTCGCCGTCGGTGGCGATGTGCGAGAGCTGCGGCCAGTCCCGCGCGTCTGAAAAGCCGCCCAGTAGCCGGTTGGCGAATACTTTTCCGTCATTCAACAGCCCTTCGAATGCCACGCTTCGCGATATCGGTCCATCATAAAAGAAGACGGCAATGCGCTTTTTGGAGGGTAAACGAATCAGGTACGCGCGGCTGGGATCGACGCGATCGCCGCTGACGTCCTTCCAACTGCGGCTCTTGATGCGGCGTACCCGGGAGGCCTGGCGCGGTGCGAGCACCGTGAACTTGACACCATTTTCGGCAAGGACTTCCAGTGTTTCGGTGTCCACCGCGGTTTCCGGCAGCCACATGCCTTCCGCCTCGCGCCCAAAGCGATAACGGAAGTCGGCCAGGCCCCATTTCACCTGGGTGGACTTGTCGCGCCGATTGGCCAGCGGCATGATCATGTGGCTGTAGGCTTGGGCCATGGCCGAGCCGTGGCCGCCGAATTTCTCAGCGCTGCGGGCGTCCGCTTCGCGGATCGAGGCCAGGGTCTGCGGCGATTTGGCTTCTAGCCAGGAGAGCAAGGTGGGTCCGAAGTTGAAGCTGATGATTCCGTAGTTGTTCACCATCCACGCGATTTTTTGTTGCGCGTCCAGGATACGGGAAGCCGCGTTGGGTGCATAACATTCGGCGGTGATCCGCTCGTTCCAGTCGTGGTAAGGGTAGGCGGAATCCTGCAGCTCGATGGCTTCGAGCCACGGATTTTCGCGGGGCGGTTGGTAAAAGTGTCCGTGGACGCAGACGTAGCGGGTGGTCATTACGAGCGGGGCACCCCGGTCGGGAGGGCCCAGAGGGCCAGCCGCGCTGTGATTCCGGAGCTGCCCGCGGGCGGCAAGAAGCACTCCTGGTGCGGCACAGGTAATCGGAAGGAGACAACCCGGTGATTGATTGGATGTGCCATGTGCGCAAGCCGCAAAGTCATGTATATAATAACCCGTTGCTCAGAATACTTGTAACCCGCCCGCTGGAACAACCAGGAACTCAGGTTCAGAAGGTCTGCGAATTTCTTCGGAGGGACTAACTTGCCTGCCGCGAAAATCGAGCCGGAAAAGAAATCCCCAGAGAAGAAACTGATAACCATTCGCCGCCCGGCCATCGAAGGCGTCACCCCGGAAATCGACGCGGGTAGGTTTCCCATCAAGCGAACGGTCGGAGAGGACGTTGTGGTCCGGGCGGATATTTTCGTCGACGGGCACGACGCGCTCAGCGCGGTGCTGTTGTACCGACCGGATTCCGAAGATAACTGGCGCGAAGCCCCCATGCGGTTTGTGGATAACGACCGCTGGCAGGGCCAGTTCCGGATCGCGGAGCAAACGACCTACTTCTACAGTATCGAGGCGTGGGTCGATCCTTTCCAAAGCTGGGTTCGCGGGCTCATCAAGAAATACGAGGCTGGGCAGGATGTGGCGCTGGACGTGCGCGTTGGCGCGGACCTGGCGAAAGTCGCCTCGAAGCGTGCGGCGGGGGCCGACGCGCGAAGCCTGGTGGATCTCGCAGCTAAACTGACCATGTTGTCTGCCAGCGACTTGGGTGCAGCGGTGGCCACTGGACGCGGCGCGGACCTGGCGGCGCTGATGCAGCGGTATCCGGATCGGCGCGCGTCCACCGCTTACGAAAAGCAACTGGCGGTGAACGTGGACCGCGAGAAAGCCCGGTTCAGCGCGTGGTACGAAATGTTTCCGCGATCCAGCTCGCGCGATGCGAAGAAATCCGGCACGTTCCGTGATTGCATCAACCGGTTGGATTACATCTCGCAAATGGGCTTCGACGTCTTGTACATGCCTCCCATCCATCCCATCGGAATCACCGAACGCAAGGGAAAAAACAATACCACCAATCCGGCGCCGGGTGATAAAGGAAGTCCGTGGGCGATTGGAGCGAAAGAAGGCGGTCACAAATCGATCCATCCCGAACTGGGGACGCTCGAGGATTTTCAGGCGCTGCTCGCCAAAGCGCGCGAGAAAGGCATCGAGCTGGCCCTGGACATTGCCTACCAGTGCTCCCCAGATCACCCCTACGTCAAAGAGCACCCGGAATGGTTTCAGCACCGCCCGGACGGCAGCATCCAGTATGCGGAAAATCCGCCCAAGAAATATCAGGATATTTATCCCTTCCACTTCGACGGCGAATCGGCGGGAGCGCTGCGGGAAGAGCTGAAAAGCGTTGTGCTGTATTGGGCTGCGCAGGGCGTGCGAATCTTTCGGGTCGATAATCCCCACACCAAGCCCTTTGCCTTTTGGGAGTGGCTGATCTCCGGCGTGCGTCGCGAATATCCGGATGCGTTATTTTTGGCCGAAGCTTTTACCCGGCCTAAAGTGATGTATCGGCTGGCCAAGCTGGGTTTTACCCAGTCATATACGTATTTCGCGTGGAGAAACAACAAAGCGGAACTCACCGACTACCTGACCGAGCTCACCCAGCCCCCGGTCCGCGACTTTTTCCGCATGAACCTGTGGCCGAATACCCCGGACATCCTGACCGAGCCGTTTCAGAGCGCCGGGCGGCCGGTGTTCATGTCGCGGGTGGTGTTGGCGGCAACGCTGTCGGCCAGTTACGGAATTTACGGTCCGGCGTACGAGCTGTGTGAGAATCGTGCGGTGGCCCCGGGCACGGAGGAGTACCTGGATTCTGAGAAATATCAGATGCGGGTGTGGAACATTGATCGCGCCGACAGCCTGCGCGGACTGATCGCGGACATCAATCGCATTCGCCGCGAGAACCCCGCGCTGCAAAGCAACGAGCGGCTGCGCTTTCACCGGGTAGACAACGATCGATTGATCGCCTACAGCAAAATGACCGAGGATTCCTCGAACCGGATTTTGGTGGTGGTGAATTTGGATCCGCGTTATATCCAAAGCGGATTTGTCGAAGTGCCGATGGAGCAATTTGGCCTGGCTCCGGATGCGTTGTTCGAGGTCGAGGACCTGCTGACCGGCGCGCGCTATGGCTGGCGAGGATCGAGAAATTACGTTGCGTTGAACCCGGAAAAGATGCCGGCCCACATTCTTCGCGTCCGGGCGTAACCGGGCGCTAGAAAAATTGTGGGAGTTGCGGGTGGTCAAGGCTACCGTCCGGGGTGCCCATTGCGGATCCGGAAGTTCGGCGAAAGGAGATCGAAAAATTGGCAGTCGAGGCCCGACCGCTCTGGTACAAAGACGCGATTATTTATCAGTTGCACGTTCGCACCTTCTGCGACAGCAACAACGACGGCATCGGCGATTTTACCGGACTGCTGCAGAAGCTCGATTATCTGCAGGACCTGGGGATCAATACCATCTGGCTGCTCCCGTTTTTCCCTTCGCCGCTCCGCGACGATGGATACGATATCGCCGACTACACTTCCGTCCATCCCAATTACGGTACCCTCGATGAGTTCCGCGCGTTCCTAACCGCCGCGCACGAGCGCGGAATCCGCATCATCATCGAGCTGGTCGCCAACCACACCTCCGACCAGCACCCCTGGTTTCAGGAAGCGCGCAGCTCCGCCGACAATCCCAAACGCGATTGGTACGTGTGGAGCGATACCGACGATAAATACAAAGAAGTCCGCATCATTTTCCTCGATACCGAACTTTCCAATTGGGCGTGGGACCCGGTTTCGAAATCCTATTACTGGCATCGCTTTTTCAGCCATCAGCCGGATTTGAATTGGGACAACCCCGCGGTATTCGAAGCGATGTGGGGAGTGATGAAGTTCTGGCTGGATATGGGCGTCGATGGATTCCGACTCGACGCGATTCCGTACCTCATTGAGAGCGGAAGGGACCAACGGCGAAAACTTGCCGGAAACCCACGCGATTCTGCGCGAAATTCGGCGGCGTCTGGATGGCGAATACCCGGGGAAAATGCTGCTGGCCGAAGCAAATCAATGGCCGGCAGACGTGCGCGCTTACTTCGGCGACGGCGACGAATTCCATATGGCCTTCCATTTTCCGCTGATGCCGCGAATGTTCATGGCCGTGCGCCTCGAGGATCGCAAGCCGATCATCGAAATTCTGGAGCAGACCCCGGAAATCCCCGCTACCTGCCAGTGGTGCATCTTCCTGCGCAATCACGACGAGTTGACGCTGGAGATGGTCACCGACGTCGAGCGCGACTACATGTATGACGAATACGCCAAAGACAAGCAGATGCGCATCAACCTGGGCATCCGCCGCCGTCTGGCGCCGATGATGGAAAACGACCGGCGGAGGATCGAGCTGCTCACCGGGATGTTGATGTCCATGCCGGGAACGCCCATTATTTACTACGGCGACGAAATCGGGATGGGCGACAACGTATATCTGGGCGACCGCAACGGAGTGCGCACTCCGATGCAGTGGAATGGCGGATGGAACGCCGGCTTTTCCGGCGCCGATCCCGAACGCCTGTACTCGCGCGGTGATTTCGAATCCGGTGTACGGCTATGAGGCGATCAATGTGGAATCGCAGCGGCGCACCCAGCACTCCTTGCTGGCGTGGATGAAGCAGATCATTCACGTGCGGGATTCCACGCCGATATTCAGCCGCGGGTCGATCGAATTTCTGCGGCCGTCGAATCATCGCGTGCTGGCTTACGTGCGGTGCCACGAAGATAAGCAAGTGTTGGTGGTGAATAATCTTTCCAGCACCGCGCAAGCGGTGGAGCTGAACCTGCAAGACTACAAAGGAAGTATCCCGATCGAGATGTTTGGCGGAAATCTTTTTCCGCGCATCGGGGATGCGTCGTATTTATTGACGCTGGCGCCGTACCAGTTTTTTTGGTTTCGACTGCGGCGAATTTGAACGCGGTACGGGACCAGGAATCGCCCGGATTTTCGATGGTGCGGTGAATACGGAGAATCGCGTTGGTTGAAGAAATATTGCTCGCAGACGATTTCGTTCGCCAGCTCATGAGCGTTGGCGAAGTGGATATCCTGGTGGGCGTTCCTTCGTTCAACAACGCCGCAACGATTGGGCAGACCGTGCAAGCCGTCGAGCAAAGTTTCCAGCAAGGGTTCGCGCGCCAGCGGGTGGTGCTGGTCAACGTGGACGGTGGTTCGGGCGACGGCACGCGGGAAGTGGTGATGAACACCCGCGCCGAGAAAAGCTCCGGCTCCAGCGGCCGCGGACTCACTTCGCTGCGAACCGAACAGCGCGTAGTCACCCAATACGGCAATGCGCCGTCGGCGGGTTTGGCGCTGCGCACCATCTTGGCCGCCGCGGATCTGTTGCGGGCCAAAGCCTGTGCGGTAATTTCGCCGGCCAACTCCAATTTGACCACCGCGTGGATTTCCAATCTCCTGAACGCCGGTTTTCCATGACAAATTTGATTACGTTGCCCCGCTCTACAATCGCCACAGGTACGACGGCCTGCTCTCGCGAAATCTGCTTTACCCCATGAGCCGCTCGGTGTTTGGCCGCGGGATCCGTGAGCTGCATCCCTCCGAACTGGGCTTTTCGGGTCGCTTGGCAAGCCATTGCTTGGCGCAAGACGTCTGGGGCCAGGAAGATATTCAGGACGCGCCGGAAATCTGGATGGCGCTGACCGCCATCTCGTCCGACTTCCCGTGCTGCCAGGCGTTTCTCGGCACCAAGGAACGCGCCGCCGCGGGAGCTGCGCCGGATATCGTCACCGCGGTGCGCCAGAACGTGGGCAGCTTGTTCTGGTGCCTGGATGCCGATGAAGATTTCTGGATGCAGCGCGCCAAGCCCGAGCCGGTGCCATCGTTCGGTTCGGTGAGCGACCTTACCTCCGAGCCCCTGAATATCAACCGGGAGCGGATTTACGAGCTCTTCCGCAGCGGCGTGCAGGACCTCGAACCGATCTTGCAGACCATTCTTGCCGCCGACACCATGGCGGAAATTCAGTGCGCCGCGGGGCGTAACGAAGAGAAATGCCGGTTCAGCGGCGAGCTGTGGGCCAAGACTCTTTTTGAATTTGCGGCGTCGCACCACCATGCCGTGCTGAACCGCGATCACTTGATTCAGGCGCTGGTGCCGCTATACCGGGGACGGATTCATTCGTTTTTGGTCGAGCACCAGGATTCCAGCGCGGAGGAAATGGAGGCCGATACCGAGAATCTGTGCGTGGAGTTCGAGAAGCAGAAGCCCTATCTGGTGGAGAGATGGAAGGCGAAGGCGTGAGGTGAGGTTATGAAAGAAATGATTTTGCAAGGTTTGGCGCAGGCCTACGACAACCTGGTGCACATGATTGCGGTCTTCGTTCCGCGCTTCGCGGTGATGCTGATCATCGTGGTGGTGGGATGGATCGTGGCCCTCGCGCTGCGCTACATCTTCCGCGCGATCCTGCATGTCACTCGGCTCGATCGCATTTCGGAGGAGGCGGGCGCGTCGCAGGTGTTGCGCAGGGCCGCGCTGCCGTCGATTTCCGAACTGCTCAGCCGGGCGCTGTTTTGGGTGGTCTGGCTGGGGTTCATGGTACTGGGGGTCAGCATGCTGGGAATCCCCGAGTTGCACGAGCAAATCGCGCGGGTGTTTCAACTCTTGCCGCAGATTTTCATCGCCATCTTGATTCTGTTTTTCGGCGTCTTGGCTTCGAATTTCCTTTCGCGCGCCGCGTTGCTGGCCTCGGTAAACGCCGGGCACAAGTCGCCGCGGGTGTGGAGCGGGTCGATTCGCTTCGTGATTCTGATCCTGGCGATTTCGATGGCGCTCGAGCAGATTGGGCTGGCCAACCAAACGGTGACTTCGGCCTTTTCAATCGTGTTTGGGGCGGCCATGCTGGCGTTGGCCATAGCGTTTGGGCTGGGCGGAAGGCATTTGGCGCGTCACGCGCTGGAGCAGTACTTTGGAAGCCGGAAAAGCGAACAGGAAAAGGGAGAGGAACCGTCGCCGCTGTGAACCCCGCCGCTGGGCTGAAACTTATCGGGCGCTGCCCGGCGCGTTCCTCCGGCCGTTGTGCGCGGCGGTCCCGGCGCCGGCCCAGGCGCACGCCGCAGACAGTGCGCCGCGGCGCTCACCCACTCTGCTACGCTCGACCCTGGATAACCGATCCGCTTGGAACTTGAAACCATTCCGATCCCAGGCGCTCTAAGGATTTATGCCAGAGAATTCCATGAACGCGGTCGCCGCCCTTGATTCCGAATTGTTTGCGGACCTGCGAGCGGAATTGCCGGCCCTGCTGCCCGCCTTTCTGCCCAAGCAACGATGGTTTGGAGGTAAGGCGCGGGCGATTCGATCCATGGAACTGGTCGACGCGATCTCCTTCGGCGGCGAGCCCTCGCCGGAGTTGGTACTGCTGGTGCACGTGGAGTACGCTAGCGGCCCGTCCGAATCCTATGTAATGCCGATGGTCGTGAGCGCGGAAGCTCATTTGCCGGAGCGCGAAGACCCCGGCTCGCTGAGTTTCCACAGCGCGCGGCGCGGCGTGGACGTGCATTTGGCCAACGCGGTCACCCACGAAGGTTTTCTGGACTCGCTGCTGGTTGCCATCGAAAAAGAATCCATCCAGCGAGGGATTCGCGGCGAAATTCGCGCGCGAAAAACGGCGGCGCTCCGCGGGTTGCGTCCGGATCCTTCCGAGCCGCTTGCCGCGCGCGCCTTGCGGGCCGAGCAGAGCAATAGCTCGATCGTCTACGGCGATCGACTGGTGCTGAAATTCTTTCGGCGCGCTGAGGAAGGCGTCAACCTCGATCTGGAAATCGGAACGTTCCTTTCCGAACACGCCCACTTTGCCAACGTGCCGCCGGTCGCCGGGTCGCTCGAATACCAAGACCGGCAAGGAAAGCGCGCGACCCTGGGGATATTGCAGGGTTTTGTCGCCAATCAAGGCGACGCTTGGCAGTTCACCCTCGCCGCAGTGGTTGAGGCTTTCCGCACCAGCAAGAAAGCGGCTGACCAAGTCACCCACCTGCCGCCCGGTGAAACCAATCCACTTTTGATTTATCACAACGAATTGCCCGCGGCGGTCCGCGATTGGCTAGGCGCGTATCTGCCAACGGTGGAACTGCTTGCCAAACGCACCGCCGAAATGCATGCAGCCCTCGCGTCCGATTCCGCGGATCGGGCCTTCGCGCCGGAGCCGTTCACCCGCTCGTATCAAAACGTTTTCGAGGAATCGTGCCTGGAGTCGCTGGCCAACGTATTCAGCGTCTTGCGGCAGAGACTCCCGGTACTCCCGGCGGAACTGAGCGAGCGAGCGGAAAGCCTGGCTGGTCGCGAAGTGGAAGTCGCCCACGTTTTCCACGACCGCCTCGGCCTGCCCATCGACGCGGTGCGCACCCGCATCCACGGCGACTATCATCTGGGACAGGTGCTCTACACCGGCACGGATTTTGTGATCATCGATTTCGAGGGCGAACCGGCGCGCCCGCTCGCCGAGCGCCGAATCAAGAGGTCCCCGATGCAGGACGTGGCGGGAATGATGCGCTCATTTCACTACGCCGCATTCGCGGGTCTGCTTGCGCCCGCCGAAGGCCAGTCCATATCGGCGGACGAGCTGCGCGAACTCGCGCCGGTGGCCGAAAGTTGGCATGCCTGGGTTGCCTCCCGCTTCTTAAAGGCCTATTTCGATAATGCCGGCACCTCGAACCGCGCATCGGAGAAGCGCGCCGATACCCTCGATTTGCTTCGAATGCACCTGCTCGAAAAGGCCATCTACGAACTGGGTTACGAGCTCAATAACCGCCCAACATGGGTGGGTATTCCGCTCGAGGGAATTACGAAACTGCTGAGCACATGACCTCGGTCGCAAATTCCTCAGAACGAGTCACGCCAAAAGTAGTCGTCTGACCTGATCCATGGAGAGATCGCAGCGAATGAATGAAAGGATGGAGCAGCCGCTGGGCGCCACCTGGCTGGGCGGAGGCAGGACCAGCTTTCTCTGTGTGGGCGCCGCGCGCAAAGAAGGTGGATCTGCAGTTGGCCGTGCCCGGCCAACCCTCGGTCGAAACCGTCGCCATGGAGCCGCTGCCTCGCGGATATTTTTACGTTGTAGCCGACGCGACTCCCGGCGCGCGGTATCGCTACCGCTTGGACTCTGAAAAGGAGCGGCCCGATCCTGCGTCGCGATTCCAGCCGGAAGGCGTTCACGGGCCATCTGAAGTTGTTGATACGCGATTCGATTGGAGCGACGCCGGCTGGCGCGGCATTCCCCTGGAAGCATATGTGTTCTACGAACTGCACGTCCCCACATTCACCCCGCCAGGAACGCTCGACGCCATCATCCCGCGGCTGGCAATCCTGAAAGACCTCGGCATCACCGCGATTGAAATCATGCCGGTGCAGGAATATCCCGGCAATCGCAACTGGGGATACGACGGAACCTACCCGAATACCGTGCACCATTCCTACGGCGGGCCGGCGGCGCTGAAGCGGCTGGTGAATGCCTGCCACCAGCAGGGCTTGGCGGTGGTGCTCGACGTCGTCTACAACCACCTCGGCCCGGAAGGGAACTACTTCGGAGACTTCGCTCCCTATTTCACGGCCAACTACCAGACGCCGTGGGGCAACGCGCTCAATTTCGACGGCGCCGGGAGCGATGAAGTTCGGCGCTATTTCCTGGTCAATGCGTTGCAATGGGTGGATGAATTTCATATCGACGCGCTGCGGCTCGACGCGGTGCACGCCATCGTGGACCCCTCGGCCCGCCCGTTTCTGCACCAACTTGCGGATGCAGTCCACGAGAGGGCGCGGCGTCTCGACCGCGAGGTCCATTTGATCGCGGAAAGCGACCGTAATGATTCCAACGTCATTCGTCCTGCCCAAGAGGGTGGTTGGGATATGGATGGCTCCTGGAACGATGATTTTCATCACGCCTTGCACGTGGCGCTAACCGGCGAACGCCTGGGGTACTTCGTGGATTTCAGCGGCATCGAAGATGTGGCGCGATGCTTGCGGGAAGGTTACGTCTTCTCGGGACAGTATTCCAAGTATCGGCAAAGGAGCCACGGAAACTCCTCCAAAGGAATTCCCGGCAAGCGCTTGGTGGTGTGCGCGCAGAATCACGACCAGGTCGGAAATCGGATGATCGGAGACCGGCTGTCAAAGACGTTGACCTTCGAGAGGCTGAAGCTCGGGGCCGCAGCGGTGCTACTGTCGCCCTTTCTCCCCCTGCTGTTTATGGGAGAAGAATATGGGGAGACCGCGCCGTTTTCCTATTTCGTGAGTCACGGAGATCCACAGTTGATCGAAGCGGTGCGCAAGGGGCGAACCGCCGAGTTGCAAGCCTTCCACTGGGGTGGCCGGGTGCCCGACCCGGAGTCCGAGGATACCTTCAGAGCCAGCAAATTGAATTGGGAGCTGCAAGAAAAGGACTGGCACCGCCTGCTCTGGGAGTTTCATCGCGAGTTATTGCGCATGCGGCGGGAAATACCCGCGCTGGCGTCCCTCGATCTCGAAGCTGTGGACGCTACGGTGCTGCCCAACGAACGAACGATGATGATGCGCCGAGGATCAAAGGGCGCGCGGGCAATTGCCGTGTTTCAATTCGGCGAGCAACCGGAAGAAGTCTCCATCGAAATTCCGCCAGGGCGTTGGCAAAGGGTGTTGGATTCCGCGACGCCGCGTTGGGGAAGCGCAGGCAGCAAAATCCCGGAGGTTCTGGAGTCCCCCGGGAAAATGCATCTGGGTCTTCAGCCTTCGAGTGTCTTGGTGGTGAGAGAATCGGAATAAACGGGTAGTGACGTGGGCCTTAATTGGCGCCGTTCGCCTGGGTCACCGCGGCGGGAACTTTCGGGCGCGGCGCGTAGAACCGCTCGTCACACTCATCGCAGCGATACGGATATTTTCCCACCGCGCGCAGCAAAATTCTCTCGTAAATACCCCGGCCGCGCGACCGGTGCAAGTTGTCGCTGGCACAGAGCGGGCAGGTCATCAATTGTCCGTTGGCGTTCAAGATTCCCATGGCGTTTCTCCAACCTTGGCGCAGATCAATTAGCTACAGGAAGGAACAGGAGACTGCTTTAAGGTGGGTGATTCTAGAACGGTCCACCCAGCGCGTCAATATGGTCCTAGTACCACCACTAATTCGTTGCTGGGTATAACTTTACTGTTTAGTTATAGTACTCACTGTCTCAAAATGATCTCTGGTTGACGCGATTTCCACGATGCCGCTTTGGCGACGGCAGAGCCCGCGTGGCTACAGTTTGATCCAACACCATTCTTTGCTGTATGGCACGCCGCTCATGCGATACCCAGACTTCTCGGCGGTAACCACGCAATCGCTCCAATTGAAACCGCAGCGGCCCTGGGGATCGAACAATCCCGGCTCCTCCGAGAACGTCATCCCCAGCTTCAACACGGTGTGATCGCCGAGGGATAAGTAGGGAGGTTGATGGCCTTCGGACCCCTGGCCGTGCGCTGGCCGATGATAGACGTACTTGGCCACGCCGCTTTCCACCTGATACTTGTGAATGGCGTAGGCGATGCTCGAACAGGTGACCCCGGCCTTTTGCATTTCCACCTGCATATCGCAACAGTGCTGGCTCACTTCCCACAGCTTTTGCATGTGCGCATCGAAGTTGCCGCTGGCGTTTGCCAGGATGAACATCCGATAGTTTTCGCCGCCCTGTCCGCCGATCCTCGCCCCTCCTTCCACTTGTAAAGGCATGTTGTGCTGGATGCGGTTGAAAAGCGGCTGGTTGGGGTGGGGATAAGCGCACAACGGACCCACCCGGCAACCGACTTCCACTTCGCTGGCCACCCCGTGATGTAACGCGCCATCCTCCAGCTTGAGCTCGGAATAAAGTATGTCGTTGATCCACAGAGTCGTGGCGGCGGCTACCTCGTAATCCGTCACGCTGGTTCCGAACGTGAGGATGTAATCGCGGGCGTAGGCGTGCGCACGGTCGAAATAAGTAAACGCGCGCCGGCACAGCGCCAACTCCTCGGGCGTCTTCACCTCGCGCATATCGAGCAGCATGTCGCTTACATTTACCCATTCAATTCCCGGCAAAATTTCTTTCACTTTAGCGGCTTCTTCGGGATAAAACTCACCGTCCAGACCGATCTTATTGCCCTGCACCCCGTGCTTTTTGATCCCTTCCAGAAGTAACTGAAACAGGTCGACGGTCTTGCCTTCCGCATAGGTGCCCAGATTAGGGAACGCGCCTTCGGCCTCCTTAACGTCGAAATACTGCCAGCCACCGCCAAACCACCAACTGCTAACGCTGTCGCGGTCCAGACCGGGATAGAGGAACCAGGGATCCGCATCGTCTTTGTTCATATACGTCGCTTGGGGGCGTTCGGTCGAGGTGTGCCAATACCCGGTGAGATACATGATGTTCCAGCGGTCGCGCACTAGAAATGCATTGACTCCCCGGCGCGACAGTTTTTCCTTAAAACGGCCCACCTGGCGCTTATTCCATTCGAGTGGCAGGCGATCGGCGGTCGCCGGCTGCGGTGGTCCCTCGGCCCCCTGGGTGGGTCCGATTAGTAGTTTCTCGCTGACGCCGGTGGCCCGAGTTTGCACGATCTGGGCCAGCGGGACGCTGGCTGGTCCCTTTTGCATCCCGTCGACCTTATCGACGCGGGACAGGAACGCGGTTCCAAGCAGGGCAAAACTACTGGCTTTAAGCATGTCGCGGCGATCGGCGCGCATAGGCTCCCCCCGGATTTAGGCGGGATGCTAACACAGGAGCAAAAGCGATCGTATAAAATATTAAATCCGTCGCCGGACCTGCTATCCCTCTTGCTTGCTGTGCGCACTGGATTGATACTCCGAACCGTCGCACTACCCGGGTTGCCAACTCCGGACCGCCCCGTCTCCACAGTTCGGTCATCACCAGGAGGTCTAGTTTATGAAATTGAAACAGGTCACTGCATTTCGCAATGTGCTGCCGGCGCTGATCGTTCTGCTGACTGCCCCCACGACGTTCCCGCAAAGCGCGCCTCCGCCTGCCTACCATGTAATCAAAACGATTTCCGTGCCCGGCGATGAAGGCTGGGACTACCTCATCGTGGATGCGCCGGCTCGACGTGTGTACGTTTCCCATGGCTCCCACGTGGTGGTGCTCGATGGGGATTCCTACGTCGTGGTCGGAGAGATTCCCGACACCCAGGGGGTGCACGGCATCGCACTCGCGGAGGATCTCGGTCGCGGATTCGTCAGCGACGGCGGTGCCAACACCGCAACGATTTTTGATTTGAAGTCGCTGCGGACCATTGCCACGGTGAAGACCGGAACAAACCCCGATGCCATCGTCTACGACGAAGTGAGCAAGCGGGTTTTCACCATGAACGGGCGTAGCGGGGACACCACCGCGATCGACGCCGCGACGGGAGAAGTGCTGGGAACCCTAGCGCTCGGCGGCAAGCCGGAGTTCGCTGCCGCCAACGGGAAGGGAAGCATCTTCGTAAATATCGAAGACAAATCGGAAATGGTCGAATTTGACGCGCGCAAACTTACGGTGATTCATCGCTGGCCGCTGACCGGCTGCGAAGAGCCGTCGGGGCTGGCGATGGACCGTAAAAGCCGCCGCCTATTCGCCGGTTGCGGAAATAAAGTGATGGCCATCGTCGACGCCGATACCGGGCAAGTGGTTGCCACGCCCGCCATCGGCGAAGGCGTGGACGCCAACGCTTTCGATCCGGAAACGAAGCTCGCGTTCGCGTCCACCGGCGAAGGAACTCTCAACGTGTTTCACGAGGAAACGCCGGGAAAGTTCACCGCGCTACAGAGCGTGCCAACCAAGAAAAGCGCCCGCACCATGGGCCTGGACCTCAAGACCCATAATATTTTCCTTCCCGCCGCAGAGTTCGCCCCGCCCGAGCCGGGCCAGCGCCGCGGAAAAGTAAAGCCCGGCTCGTTCGTTATTCTGGTGGTCGCCGCCCAGTAGCCGCTTCCGCGGTCGATAGAGGGAAGCGTTGGGTCCCGCGCGCTAGGCTTTCATAGGCGATGCTAGTCCAATGATATGTCCTTCGGGATCCGTAAACATGCCAATCGTCGGGCCACCAGGTACGTCCATCGGCCCCATCATCTTCTTGCCGCCAAGGGTTTCAATTTTGGCCAAAGCCGCCGCGACATCCGGCACCTCCACATAAAACGTAACGAAGGTTGGGCCGCCTGGCATCGGGGTGCCAATCCCTCCGTTGATTCCGCCCTTGCCGTTGGGCTTAGCCAAGGTGTAGTTCGGCATTACCGATTGCATCTCCCAATCAAACGCTGCTTTGTAGAAATTTTGGAGAAGAGTAATGTCTTTGCCCATCACCTCGAAATGTACGACGGGATTTCCCATGGGAAGCTCCTCCCTGCGAAGTGGATTTAACTCCCTGCTATCGTGCGGGTGTAGAGTATCTGCCAAATGTTCAGGAAATGTGAATCGTTGATTTGTCAAAGAATTGTTCCGCCGGACGGCAACCCCCGGCGACTTCTGCAGAGAACTTAGACCGCCAATATCGCCGGGGGTTAGCGGGGGTCTCCGGAGTCCCGGCGATCTCCAGTGCCTCAGAGAGCGCCGGCAAGCAGGGCGGGCCAGCCCTGGGGTAAAGTAACCTGCTGTTAATATTGCTGCGCTAACCTGGACCCGCCAAAATAGGAGCCTCATGCCCCGCACCTCGGTCCCAGGTCCGGAGTTATTTCTGAACCGTCACACTTCCTGGCTCCAATTCAATCGGCGGGTGCTGGACCAGGCTCGAGATCGCTCCAATCCGCTTCTGGAGCGCCTGAAGTTTCTCGCCATCACCGCGAGCAACCTGGACGAGTTTGTGGAAGTGCGCCTCGCGGGGCTGCTCCAGCAGACCGAGCACGGTGCGGACGAAGCTGGACCCGATGGCTTGCGCGCCCCGGAATCGCTGGCGCGAATTACCGGGGCCATCCACGAATTTGTGAAGGATCAGTACGCCTGCTGGCGCGATCACCTGGTCCCCGTCATGGCGGAAGAGTCGATTCGCATTCGCCCGTTAGCCCAACTGAAGCCGGAAGCGTTGCGGGTGGTTCGCGACTTCTATTCGCAAAAAGTGGAACCGTTGCTCACCCCGGTGACCGTGGATCCCGCGCATCCGTTTCCTCGGGTCTTGAACAAGGCCCTGTGCGTCGCCTTCCTGCTGCAGCGCAGAGGAACAGGCTCCGACATTTATTTGGGTGTGGTCACCGTGCCCCGGGCACTCCCGCGGATCTTGCGAATACCCGCCGCCGAGGGGAAGATCGAATTCGCATTCCTGCACGACATCGTTCACAAATACGCGCAACGGCTCTATCACGGCTATCAGATCCTGTCGGCGGCTCCGTTTCGAATCACCCGCAATAGCAACCTGTACGTGGAAGAAGAGGAAACCCGCAGCATTCTCGATTCGGTTGACGCGCAACTCCATCGCCGCCGCAAAGGCGCGGTGGTACGCCTGGAAATCGAAGCGGGCGCCGATCCGCGCATCGTCGAACGGTTGCGCACGAACTTTGGGGTCACCTCGGCGCAGGTATTTGAAGTCGATGGCCCCATCAATCTTTCACGCTTGTTCAACGTCTACGATCAAACGCCGCGGCCAGACCTGAAGTATCAGCCGTTTATTCCCCGCGAGCTGGAGGTCGATGTAGCTCCTCCCGCTCTCTTTGCCTTGCTGCGGAACCGCGACGTGCTGCTGCATCACCCGTACGACTCCTACTCGACGGTGGTGCGGTTTATCCAGAGCGCCGCGCAGGATCCTGATGTTCTCTCGATCAAGCAAACCCTCTATCGCACCAGCGAGAATTCTCCGATCGTTCGCGCGCTGATGGAAGCGGCCACCAAGAAAGAAGTGACCGTGGTGGTGGAATTGAAGGCGCGTTTCGATGAGGCTTCCAACATCCGCTGGGCGCGCAGCCTGCAGGAGGCGGGCGTTCAGGTCTATCACGGCCTGCTGGGTTTGAAGACCCATTGTAAGTTGTTCCTGGTGGTTCGCCGCGACGCGGACGGGGTGATGCGCCGCTACGCCCACCTCGGCACCGGCAATTACAACCCCTCGACGGCCCGGCTATACACCGACTTGAGCCTGCTCACGTGCGATGAAGACATCACCGAAGCGGTTCACCACGTATTCAACTACCTCACCGCGTATTCGCCGCGCGCACACTTTGGTCCGCTGTCGGTCGCGCCGCTCAATCTCGATAAGAACGTAGTCAGCCTGATCGACAGGGAAACGGCACACGCGAAGGCCCGCCGCGCCGCGTTCATCGTCGCCAAAGTGAACGCGCTGCTGGACCCCGACATCATTCAAGCGCTCTACCGCGCGTCACGCGCCGGGGTGCAAATCGAACTGGTCGTCCGGGGAGCGTGCGCGCTACGGCCGGGGGTGCGCGGCGTAAGCAGCCGGATTCGCGTACGCAGTTTGGTGGGCCGATTCCTGGAGCACAGTCGGATTTTCGCATTTGCGAACGGCGGGAACAGGGAAGTGTATCTAGGCAGCGCCGACTGGATGCAACGGAATCTTTATGAGCGGGTCGAGGTCATGTTCGAATTGAAGGACCCGCTGCTGTGCGAAAAGATTTGCCGGGACGTCCTGGCGCCGTATCTCGCCGACACTGAAAAAGCGCGCTTCCTGCTAGCCAACGGAACGTACACCGCGTTAAACGGCCATTCCGGACGGCGCGATCAGGCCTCGCGATTCAACGTGCAGGAGCACTTCATGCAACCCCCGCCGGAACTCGCGCAGAGAAACGGTGATCTACGCGAGTCGTTCCGCGCTAACCGCGCTTCTTCCGCCCTGCTTGAATTTCTGACGGAAAGCAATTAGCGCGCCGCGCCCTTCGCTAACCCTGCACAGCGATTGCGAGCTATCCGACGTGCCGGAACAGCCAGAATAGCGATCCCGCCAGCAGGATCGACACCGGAAGCGTAAGGACCCAGGCCATCGCCAGATTGCGCACGGTAGCCCATTGCAGCCCGGAATGATTGGCAGCCATAGTCCCAGCCACGCCGGAAGAAAGCACGTGGGTGGTACTCACAGGTAAGCCGAACCAGTCGGCGGCTCCAATCGTCACCATGGCCGTAATTTCGGCGGCGGCACCCTGTCCGTAGGTCAAATGATCCTTGCCGATCTTTTCTCCCACGGTCACCACAATGCGTTTCCAGCCGATCATGGTGCCGAAGCCGAGCGCCAGGGCCACCGCCACCTTCACCCAGCTCGGAATGAACTTAGTGGCTCTGTCGATGTGCCCCTTGTAGTTTTGCAGCACCGCGGCGTCGGCATCCGTAAACACCGGTTTGCCGGACTTCTTCATCAGCCGAAGCGCTTCGCTCACCACGTACATGTCGTTTCGGAAGTTGCGGACATGCTCCTGCGGGACGGCCTTTAATTCCTTGTAGATCGCCATTTCCGTGCCGATGCCGTTCACCAGTTGGCGCAGCGCCAGCATGGTGTTGGGAGTGAACTGCTTGGTGCGAATGTAGTCGGTCACCTCATCGCGCGAATCACCTACCACTGCGTTCGGCGAAACGTAGTGTCCTAGCATGTCCGCGGTTTGCGTCGAGACCGCGACGAAGTCCTGGCTCTGCTGATAGGTCACCGCGTGGTTCACGGCGTAGGCAGTTGGGACCGTGCCGATCAGGATCAGCATGATCAGGCCCATGCCTTTTTGTCCATCGTTCGATCCATGCGCAAAGCTCACTCCGGTGCAGGTGAGCACCAGCAGCGAGCGAATCCAGAACGGAGGCGGCTCGGCTCCTTCGGGAGCCTTGTATAGCGCTTTGTTGGGGATGACCGCCTTCATCAGCATCAGCAACAGCGCGGCACCCAGGAATCCGACCAAAGGCGAAAGCACCAGCGCCTTTCCGATGTTGGTTGCCTGGCCCCAATCCACGCCGCTGGTGCCGGACTTCGCGGACATGAGTTGGTTGGCGATGCCTACGCCGATGATCGAGCCAATCAGGGTATGCGAACTGGAGGCCGGCAATCCGAAGTACCAGGTGCCCAGATTCCAGATGATCGCGGCCACCAACAATGCGAACACCATCGCAAAGCCCGCCTGGCTGCCCACTTGCAGGATCAGTTCCACCGGGAGCAGCGACACGATTCCGAACGCTACCGCTCCGCTGGAAACCAGCACCCCGATGAAGTTCCACATTCCCGACCAAACCACCGCAACGTGCGGCTCCAAGGAGTGGGTGTAAATCACCGTGGCGACCGCGTTGGCGGTGTCGTGAAAGCCGTTCACGAATTCAAATCCGAGCGCGATGAACAGCGCTAAGCCCAGCAAAATGTATGGCATCACGCTGGTGTTGTGAATTCCGGCGAGATCCGCGATCAGATGGTTGCCGGCGTAGATGAGCCCAACCACCAGTGCAATTCCGAAGAGCAGCATCCCAATTTTGCCGCTTGAACTTACCTTTGCATCGAGCACATGCGCACGCGTCGCCATCTGGTTCCCTCGGGGCCGCAGTGAAATCCCTACCGGCGCGGTGAGGCTAACGGGCTAGTGTTACGGGAATGTGACAACGGCATGACGGGGAGGTAGCAAATGCCCTTAGCACGGGCGTGAAGAATGCACAGCGATTCGGGTGCCGGCGGTGTGGATTACGAGCCGGCAGTGCGCCAGTATTCAAGGGACAGAAGCTGCTTCCAGGCGTCGGCCTGTTTCTCTTCCAGCAGCCAATTGTAGTGGTCGTTCGTCTTGCGGGTGACGGTCACGCGAAGGTCCGCCATTTTTCCATCGAAGTCCTCGCCGCGAAAGGTCAACTCCGTCGCGTCGCCTTGGACCTTGACTGGCCCCTCGTAAATCACGCCCTGCGCACTCATGTACCAGAAGCCCAACGCGGACTTCTGCGCATCCCAGAAGAACTCTCCGTCGTAGTTCTTAAGCGTTCCTTTTTCCATTACGAAGTGGGTGGTGAGCCGAACGAACGCGTTGTTGTCTGACCATTGGTAGCGAGTCTCGATATCTTTCATGCCCGGGCCGAGCTTGGAGGTGTCCGCAGTCCACACTCCGCCCACCAGCCAAGCCAGCGGCGCGATGGGCTTGGCGGCCTCCGGCTTCTTCGCCGCTTCTTGTCCCCCCACCGCGCTCGAACTAATGGCCAGCAACACGATCAGGATTCCCGGTTTCCGCATGACGCCCCCTGGATGGAATCAGCGACCGATTCTACTAAGTTATTCGAAAGTTTGACGCAGCGAAATGCTCGACGTTATCAAGAATCCTCGGCCAGGAAGATACGGTCGGGGATGGGCATCGGTCAGAGGTTGAAGTGATGCATAGTGGCCATCTCCCGATAGCGGCAGAGCGCGTTCGCGAGCTGCATCTGTCGCGGTGTCTTGCAGTCCGGCTCGAACAATCGAGGATTACCGACCACAATTACCGCCGATTCAGCACGCGAGGTGGCCACATTCAGCCTATTTAGGCTATAGAGAAATTCCATTCCGCGCGGAGCATCCTCCGGCGTGGAGGTGGTGAGCGAGTAAATCACCACCGGAGCTTCCTGTCCCTGGAACTTATCCACCGTGCCGACTCGCGCATTTTTCGGCAGCCGGGCGAGAAGATCCGAAACCTGGGCGTTGTACGGCGCCACTACCAGCACGTCCTTTAACTCCATGCGGCCGCGGTTGCCCTCATCGCGAAACCGCGTAACACATGGCTCCAACAAACTTGCCAGAATTCCGGCGACCACTTCCACTTCTTCCGCCGACGAATTCTGATTGGCCTGGTGCACTACCGGCACGAACCACAAGCCAGCCCCGTCAATCCAGGGATGGCCTGCGATCACCCGATTCTTGACGTGGCTGCGCGCCGTGAGACGGTCTTCATAAAATAGCTGAGACGTGAATCTGCAAATATTCGGGTGCATCCGCCATGTTTCGGGTAGCAGTAATCCCATGTCCGCAGGAATCGTGAGGTGCTCTCCCAGCAGATATTGCAGCGCGGATTGTTCCACGCCGTTGGGATGGCTTCCTTTCAAGGGGCGCTGCAATTGCTGCGGATCTCCGACCAAAACCAGATTCCTCGCTGCCTGTGCAACCGCCACAACATCCGCCAATGCCATCTGCCCGGCCTCGTCGATGATCAGCACATCCAGGGCTTCGAAATATTCCGGCCGGGCCCACATCCAGGCAGTCCCGGCGGCAACCTTCGCCGCTCCGGACTGCAGCCGCGCCAACGGGATCTCGTTTTTCGTGGTGGTCTCGAGGTTCGCGAGAGGTTCCTCGGTTTCCTTTCCGTCTTTCACTTTTTGAACGCACGGCACACTCATGCCCAGGCCATTGGCCGCATGTCGGACTTCTTCCAGAACTTTTCGAATCACTTTGTGACCGAGTGCGGTCACACCCACTTTTTTCCCCGCAGCCACCAAATCGCAGATCATGTGCGCAGCGGTGTAGGTTTTCCCTGATCCCGGCGGTCCCTGGATCGCAAACACGGAATTATCGAGCGCACCGACGACCCGCTGCGCGGTGGCGACCGGGTCCTCGCCTGGCGGCGCGGCAATGGTTTGAGGGGGATTGAGTCTGGGCGGTTTCCTTAACAATAGGTCGCTGATCGCTTCAAACTTTCCAGGAGCGCCCAGCTCGTTGTCTGTGACCCATTCTCCGATCCGGTACAACGACTCGGCCAGCACTACGGAGCGCGGTCCGCGTGGGTCGCCAAAAATTACCGGAGCATGGACGTCCAGGCTCTTTTTCGTTTTCTTGATGTCCACCGTGAGCGCCGCGAAATCGATTGACTCGACCGTCCCCAATTTCATTTCTCGATGACAGACGTCGTCCCCTTCGTGCACGTCGGTATCCTGCGCAGGGAACGAGTATGTGTCGACCGGCAATTCTTTCCCCCGGGCGGTCCGGCTAACGAATCGCAATCCGCTCAGACTGCAGCGCTCATCGGCGAGAGCGCCATCATCCATTTCGGCAAAGTGGAAATATTGCCAGTGCGCAGATTTTTCCTCGCGCCGATGCCAATCGAGCAGTTGCGCCAACATCCACTGCGCCGCCTGTTTGGGGTGGCGCTCCGCGGGATCGCTGGGAACACCATCCACCAGCGCCTCGGCCAGTGCCGCAACACGCTTTTGCCATTGGCTCAAGTCCTCGGACGGTGCACCGTCCTTTGCCGCTGGCCTTGGAATTGGTGTCCCTGCTTGCTCCAACGTGCGTCGTTGTGTTTCGAGCCAATTTCGTAGCGACGCTGTGGAGCGGCAGTCGTCCTCGTTGTATCCCTCCATCGCTGCTTGATGTTCCTGGCGCAGCTCGCCGCCCCGTTCGAGCTCCAGCCAGTGCTCGATGTAGCGCATCGCAGCGAGCGACACTTCCCGTGGGATGGTTCTGTTGAACCCGTGAAGGATCTCCAATTTCTTGAGCGAGTATTCCTCGACGCCGGCCCGCACCGCTTGTTTGAAGATAGTGTGCAGGTCGACCAGTACATCGGCCCGGAGCATGCGGTCGAGTTCGTCCTCCCGGGTCGCATGTTTGCCCGCCAGCAATTTGAAGTGGGTTTCCTCGTAGCCGCCAAAATGGTAGACGTGCATGGTGGGATCGGCGACCAACCGCTTCATGATTTCGTCCATCAGCCATTCGAACCCTCGCTTCTCTTCGTCGGGGGTTAAACTCCACCGCTTTTCGTAGCGCAATGGTTGCTCTTGATCCCGAGCGACAAAGCCGAACAAATATTCCTGCCCATTCGGTCCCGCAAAAGGATCGCCCTCCAGATCCACGAACATGTCGAGCGCGGAAGGTGCCGGCAATTTGCAGAATCCAAGGTCCTCCGCCACCTTGAGTAATTCGAATACCGGTTTTTGCGACGTCCTGGCTTCGACTTGTAGCCGGGCCTGCTCGCGTACCCGCTCGTAGCTCTCTTTCGAGCCGTGAAGTGGTTGGTGCTCCAGGGGCATCGGCAGCAGCGCGAGCTTCGCCATGCTTTCGGCGTCCCATTCATTGAGCTGGTTGCGTTGAAGTTTGCTGATCCCGGCGACCAGTGAAGTGCTGTCGTCGTCGCGTCTGCGCTCATCGCATTCCGCAAAGTACCGGCACACATCGCAATGTGGGCATGGCTCGGGATAGGTGGAATCGCCCTTGCCGTTGTCGCTCACGTTTTCGAGTTGCGCCTTCACGTAGCGATAGTAGGCGGCATATTCATCGCATCGGTAGGACTCAGATTTGAATTGTGCGCCACCGGGAACAACGTGCATGGACTCCGGGTTTTCGCCCTGGGTATGCGTCAACAGTTCCGAGTAGAGCGCGAGTTGCAGGATGGTTGCGGCTTTGGTCTCGCGAGTTAGCTTGCAGTCGTAAACCTCGTACGACCAATTTCCAAAGCGGCTTGATCGTGTGGTTACTTTGCGCAGCACGTCGGGCCGGCCGAACCAACGGCCGTGACTTAGTGCGCCTTGGGCGATCACCTCCAAGCCGCGCTCCATCGCCGCAACGCTTTGTTCGATCGCGTGCTGCTCGTTGTTCACCTCGTGGAGATTGACGAACGATAACCCCTCGCGCTGGAGAAGCTCGAGGTAGCGCTGCTCGTGACGGTCACCCAATTCCTGGATCACTTTTAAATCCGGGGCCTGCCACTTAGGCGCTTCGCGCTTTCCCCGCGCGACACTTAGCTGAAGCGCGGTCAGGTGATGACACGCCAAATGATTGCTGAGGTCCGTGGCGGCCAGGCGCAGGTGTTGGGCGAGAAGCTTCATGGGTGACCGAGATTACTCCTCACTGATGGTATGCCCATCTCGAACTTGGGGGAATGCGGCGGGCGACTCGGCCTGAAATTGCGGCGCCATTCCCCGACATAGGATGGGCGCGAAAGATGCACGCCGCAAATTCCTATTCGTGGACGTACGTCTATATATCGAGAATCGACTCCAATAGCGGACCGCGCGGCCATCAGGAATTGCCGAAGACTGGGATGGACGCGCCGTGGATCACTTTGGCCGCGTCGCTGCATAGGAAGACGATTACTTGGGCGATGTCTTCCGGCTTGGGCCACTTCGCGAAATCGGTGCTGGGCATCGCTTTCCGATTTGCTTGGGTGTCGATGATGCTCGGAAGCACTGAGTTTGCCCGAACTCCGGTGCCCTTCAAGTCTTCCGCTAGGGAATCCATCATCGCCACTGCGGCGGCTTTGGACGCGGCGTAGGCGGCCGCGCCGCCGCCGTGATCGATGGCGGCTTTGGCCGCTACATTGACGATTGCCCCGCTCCCTTGTTTCAGCATCACTCTGACCGCAGCACGCGACAGCGCGTACCCCGAGCGCAAGTTCAAAGCGAGCATTTGGTCGAAAAGTTTCGTGTCCAGGTCCCACAGCTTGATTCCGCCGGCATAACCGCCGACCGTGTTGACCATGGCATCGAGTCGTCCATGGCGGCTCACGATTCCGTCGACGAGCTCGCTGACTGCGGCTTCGTCGGTGACCTCAACGGCGAGGCCCTCCAAACGCGAGCCAGCTTCGCTGGCTGAATTCTTCAGCGCGGCGAACTCCGCCTGTTTTTGGTAGGTGACGATTACATTCGCGCCGTGGCGCAGGAACGCTAAGCTCACGGCGGCTCCCAATCCGCCGGTGCCTCCGGCCACCAAGACCACCTTGAGGGCTTCGCGGGAATTGTTGTTTGGGCTCATCGAAACTGGTGGCTCCGGTGGATTTCTCTTTTTCTTCAGGCTAAGTGTTGAAGTGTTATTCGCCGCGAATCGATTTTCGCATGGGATCGATAGTGGGCCACTTTCAATTTCTAATCACCCAAGATGCTTGGATTGGAATTTGTGGGTCGGGAACGTCTTTTTCCGTGATATCGCGGAGCCGTTCTGGTCCCGTGCCCCGTGCTTCCCGTTCGCTTCATCCCGTAGTAGCGCCTCCCCGTCTGCTCTGAAACTAGCATCCGAGGAGGCACTTGGGTAGCGATCAGATCTGTGGAGTCTGGGCTTGGATCACGCCGACGCTTTAGTGGCCGCGCCTTTGATAAACGCGAGGAGTTCCGCGTTGATTTGGTCCTTCAGTGTGGAGCACATGCCGTGCGGCGCGCCTGGCATCACCTTCAGGGTGGCGCCCTTGATTATCTTGGATGAGAGCATTCCCGCGGCGACGATGGGCACGATTTGGTCGTCGTCGCCATGCAGCACCAGCGTGGGAACATCGAACTTTTTCAGATCTTCGGTGAAATCCGTTTCCGAGAATGCTTTGATGCAGTCGTAGGCGCCGTTGATCCCACACAGCATCCCTTGCATCCAGAACGAATCGCGGAGGCCTTGGGACACTTGGGAGCCCGGGCGATTCGCACCGTAGAACGGCGCGCTCAGATCTTTCCAGAATTGCGACCGGTCCGCTTGGACGCTGGTGCGGATTTGGTCGAAGGCATCGATCGGCAGGCCAGCGGGATTCGCCGCGGTCTTCAGCATGAGAGGCGGAACTGCGCTGATCAAGATGGCCTTGGCAACGCGCTTGCTGCCGTGGCGTCCGATGTAGCGGGCCACTTCGCCTCCTCCGGTGGAATGGCCGATGTGGATCGCGTCCTTCAGATCGAGCGATTCAACCAGCCTAGCGAGGTCGTCGGCGTAAGTGTCCATTTCGTTTCCGCTCCACGGCTGGCTCGAACGGCCGTGGCCGCGGCGATCATGCGCGATGCAGCGGTATCCGCGCGCTGCCAGAAAAATCATCTGATCTTCAAAGGCGTCCGCGCTCAGCGGCCCAGCCATGGCTGAAGACAATGGGTTGCCCTTTGCCCCAGTCCTTGTAGTAGATGTCGATGGTGCTTCCGTTTTCCTTGCCCACAGTTACGTATGCCATTGGGATTCTCCTCGTGCGTGTGTTGCGCGGTCTCCAGATAGCGGCTCAATCCGATGCGGAGGGATTTCGCGCGCTGCGGCTTAGCTGCGAACTGCGCCGCGGCCAGTGTACTCGACCTTCGGATGAAGCGTCAGCCGGTATGCGCGCTCCCAGAAGGCGACACGCTCGATCCGACGAACACTCCGTATCGCACGGTGTGTGATGCAACGTCATTGGAGGAACTAGCCGATGGAAAAGACCACACGTGGTTTGCCGGCGGCTTCGTCCCAAACTTCTTCCACCTCGGAGAGCGGCACGACCCTGGTTGCAATCTTCAAGCCGGCCGGCTGGACCGCTTCAAAGACGTTCCCGATTGCTTGCAGCAGAACGGACAGGCGTACACTTTTCACTCCGCTGCCCATCAGCACGATCGCCGACGAACGAAGTGCCGCACCAGGCAGTTCGATGTTCTCCTCACGGCTAGCGCCACCCACGTGAACAAAACGGACCGGTGTGCCGTCCTGTACCGTTTTCGCGATTGCTACAATCACCGTTTTCGCGCTCTCACCCCACAGATAATCGATAACGACGTCGATCCCTGTGGCGAACACCTGCTTGAGAGCATTCTCGTAGTTCTTTACTCCCGATGGGTGTAGCGCGCCCAGAGTGAACGGAATCGCGATATCGGCTCCGAGCTGCTTTAGCTCGTCCAGTTCTTCCGCGTTGCGGCCGGTAGCGATCACCTTGCCCGCGCCCAGGTGCTTCGCCAGTTGAACAGCAAGTCTGCCCGCCGTTCCCGTCGCACCGTTGACTAGAACCGTTTGCCCGGACGCGAGGTGAGCGCGCTCGACGAGCGCGGCCCAAGCGGACATACCAGGGTTGGCAATCGCGGCGGCGGTGACCTGATCAAGATCGTCCGGAAGTCTCACGCACTGATCGGAACTCACCGGACAGAACTCGGCGAGGGCCCCGAAGGGTGCTCTCGGCAAGACGAAATAGACTCGCCTGCCATCCTGCGTTACACCGACACCATCCGTGCCAGCGACTGCAGGCAAGCCGCCGTCTGAACTATAGTGCGATCCCGAAGCTCGGGATTTTGAGAACGGACTCAATGCGGACGCCTGTACCGAAATGAGCTCTTCCCCCTCCGTTGCGATGGGTGTGGCGAATTCGGCATAGACAGGCGCCTGGCCCGCCGCGGTGACCACTGCTGCTTTCATGTCATCTCTCCTTGAGCGTTTCGAGTCGCGCGAGGCGCTCGTGATTGAACAGCGTGGGAGCAGGATCGGGCGCGATCGAGGAGCAACTCGCGCTGGCGCGCGTTGCGGGTGAGGGTGGCCGCTGTTGCAAATTCGGCGGCGGCTTCGTCAAACCTGCTGAGCTTGGCGAGCAGATCGCCGCGCACGCTCGGCAGGAGGTGGTAGTTCTTTAGGGAAGGCTCGGTGGCGAGTGCATCGACGATGGCCAGCCCGGCCGCCGGACCGTCGGCCATCGACACGGCGACCGCACGATTTAACTCGACCACCGGCGATGGCGCACATGCCGCGAGAGCTCCGTACAGCGCCGCGATGCGCGTCCAGTCGGTGTCCGCAGCGATGCTGGCTCGCGCGTGGCAGGCCGCGATCGCGGCTTGCAGTGTGTACGGGCCGGGTTGGCCCGGTAATTTCGCGGCGCGGTCGAGCGCCGAGAGACCGCGTCGGATCAATAGCTGATCCCAGCGCGCCCGATCTTGATCGAGCAACAGGATGGGTTCGCCCGCAGGACCGCTGCGTGCGCGAAAGCGTGACGACTGAATTTCCATTAGCGCGACCAAACCGTGGAGCTCTGGTTCGAGCGGAACGAGTTCGGCCAGGATCCGCCCGAGACGCAGCGCCTCGTCGCACAATGCCGGGCGCATCCAATCGTCGCCCGCAGTGGCCGAATAACCTTCATTAAAAACGAGGTAAAGCACCTCGAGAACCGACGCCAGGCGCGCGGCTAGTTCAGCGCCGCGAGGAACTTCGAATGGGACGTGGGCCTCGGCCAATAAGCGCTTGGCGCGAACGATGCGCTGCGCGATCGCCGGTTCCGAACTGAGAAAGGCGCGAGCGATTTCCTCGGTGGTGAGGCCGCCGAGCAAGCGCAGTGTAAGCGCCGCGCGGGCCTCCGCGGAAAGAATGGGATGACAGGAAATGAACAGCAAACCTAGCAGGTCATCGCCGAGTTCATCGTCGATGGCCGCCTCGAAATCCGGCACGGCCAACTCCTGACGGGCCTCGATCTCGCGGCCGAGCTCGGCGTGCTTGCGCTCCAGGAGTTTCTCTCGCCGCCACAAATCGATGGCACGATGCTTCGCGGTGGCCATCAGCCACGCGCCGGGATTATCCGGCACGCCGGTCTTCGGCCATTGTTCCAGCGCGGCTACCAGAGCATCCTGCGCGAGTTCCTCGGCCCGGCCCACATCGCGCACCATGCGCGTAAGACCTCCGATCAGTCTGGCGGATTCGATCCGCCAGACGGCATCGATGGCGCGGGTTGTATCGGAAGCCGACACGGACTTCCGATCAAAACATCTTCAGAGCGGTGGCGCAAGGCCGCGCCGCCAGGCTTCTGCAGGTGCGGCAGACGTTAGCGCGCGGGAAGCACCTCGGAAGGGTCGAATATCTCGCGCACTTCACATTCCCCCTGGCCCACTATGTTCAGGAAGTCTTTGCTGTGTTCGATGGCTTGTTCCCGTGATTTTACTTGGAGTATCGCGTAACCGCCGATCACTTCCTTAGCTTCAGCAAACGGCCCATCGGTGACCGTGAATTTTCCGGCGTTGATTCGCACCCGAGCGCCTTTGGCGCTGGGGAGCAGTCCATCGGTGGACAACAGGAACCCGGCCTTAAAGGAAGCTTCGATATATTTCCCCATCTCCGCGAGGTGCTGCGGGCTGGGGGGCGCGGTGGCCTCAGCTCCTGGCTTGTAAAACGATATGAATCGCATCGGTATCGCTCCTTATCATTGAATTGTTTTGGTAGAAATATTTGAGTGCAAACTCCGCAAGCCCACACCCGAAGCTGGGTGATTTATTTTGCGCTGGCGCGACCCTGGATCTCGGAAAGCCCTGCGGCGGCACGCTGGACGTCGGCGGGGAACTCCGTTATCTCCAGTACCTGTCGAATCTCGATCACCTCGTTGTCCGAAGCCGGACAGCGTGATGCCCACTCGATTGCCTCTTCCTTTGATCTCACCTGAATCATCCAGTAGCCACCGATCACCTCTTTCGCTTCTGCGAAGGGGCCGTCGGTCACCTTGGGTTTCCCACCGGCGAACGAAACCCGCGCCCCCATGGAAGGCGGGTGCAAGCCATCGATCGCTAGCAGCACCCCAGCCTTTTGCAGGGATTCGTTGTACTTCATCATGGCCATAACGGCTTTGGGGTCCGGCATGGCGCCAGGCGCAGCAGTCTCATATCCCTTTGGGATCATCAGCATCATAAATCGCATGGTCGTTTCTCCTTGGGTTGGTTTTGAGGCGCATGTCCGGTAGCATTTTGCGGCAGGCAAATCTCGCCTCTGCTTACACGTCGAATGAAGTGCAACGAAATCGACACCCAAGTATCTTCTTTTTTGAGAGGCATCTGGTAAGGGGAGTGCCGGTGGGGGACTCCCCGGTGGAGCATTCCCTGAAACGAGCTCAGGGACTAGCGGCTACTACACAGGGATAGGCGGAGAAAAGCGGCCATGCCTGAGGTTCGATGGCCGAGGAGCGATGGTCAGTAGCCCCAAGAATGGAAGCTATCTTACCGCTGACGACTCAGTATAATTCATGATGCAGGAAATGCATTTTTTGCTGGACGAGTTCCGAGCTTTTGCATTACCAGAAGCCAAGGTCCCTATGGGCGCAATTTACCATCTCTTCGAAGGTCTCCCCGAAAGGCCCGATGCGGGTGGACAGCTTCACCGAACTGCGGGACATTGCCGAACGCCTGGGCCATCTCAAAGCCAAGCGGGACCGGCGAATATTTTGTGTATAGCGTCCATGAATCGCGGATCGTCGCAGAACTCTCCAGCGCAACCAGCCTGATTGGCCGGCCGCCCCCAACGACAAATGGGCATAACGGCTCAACCGGCGAGCCCACGGAGTGGGGCTACGAAGCCCATGAGGTAACCGGACCCAACCCGTCGCCCGCAAGGGATCCGGTTAGTCTTCCTTCCCGATCCACCAAAGAACCTTCGCCAGGATCTTCCACTTGTTCTGGCTATCCAGGGTAACCGATTCATACTTGGGATTCTCCGCGTGGAGCACTTCGGTGTGGTCGTAGCACCGGAAACGAGACACCGTTAATCCCATGTCTTTGTGCCAGGCGACCACAATTTTCCCGTTCAGCTCGGCCGGGTCATTCTGCGCGGAGTCCACCGCAAGAATATAACCGTCGCCGATCACCGGACTCATCGAGTCGCCTTGTACCCGAAGGCAGGTAGTGGTTTCGGGATTGGGACACCATGCTTTGGGGGCGGCGATCATGCTTTCCACCGGCGCCCCATGCAGCAGCGGGCGGTTGTCGCCTTTTTCTCCGTGGGACGCGGCAACCACGCTTAGCAGCGGAATCGCAATCAGTTGCAGCTTATTGCCGGCCGGTTTCTTGCGGCCACTGCCAGCGCGCACCCACTGGACATCCGGTAATTTGGTTTGCGAGAGCCGGCGTCGAAATTGCGGCAGGATGCGCATGAGGTCTTCGTGGCGCAGCCCGGCGCGTCCCCAAAAAAACCAACAATTCGGATCGCCGGCGAGATTTCCGAGTTCGATATAACTGCGAGCGGTTGGTTCCTGCGCGCCACGCTCCCAGCGGGATACCGCCATCGCCGAGGAGTGGAACTTTTTCCCGAACGCGGTCTGGCTCAACTCAAATTGGTGGCGCAACGCGGAGATGGCCGTGGCCCACTCTTGCTCGGTAGGGACTTTCGACTTGCTGCGAGGCTTGGGCATTACGGCACCCTTTCTGAACGGTACATCCGGGGCCCCCGGAATACAAGAACAATGTACGCTACCGTACGCGGTTTGGGAAAGGAAGATTATTCCCCGTTTAACACTTGCGGCTAGCGTTGGACGTGAATGAGGAGTATCGTGGAGTTCGTCTCCTTTAGCACCTTGCCGCTGCTTCCCAGTCCACGGCTCCCTGCGAAAATTGGACGGTTTGATGGGGAGCCTGCCAAGTGGCCAAAAAGCCCGTTCGTCGTACTGGAAAAAATGCGGCGAAGTCTGGCCCAACGAGCAACGGCTCATCCGCATTGCACAACACCATTCTTCGGAATTTGCCTCACACCGAATACGACTTAATTTTTCCCAAATTGAAGTTCGTGGAATTGCCCACCCAAACGGTATTGAACGAGATGGGTGCGCGGATCGATTTTGCCTGGTTTGTTAACGGCGGCCTCGGTTCCATTCTGAACGTGATGTCCACGGGCAAGAGCGTCGAAGTGGGCCTGAGCGGCCATGAGGGTTTTGTGGGCATTCCCTTGATTGCCGGGTTGCGGACCAGTCCCACCCGCATCGTCATGCAGGTGGCCGGATCAGGATACAAGATAAGCGCCAAAGCATTCGCGGACGTTTTGGGCCGGTGCCCGCATTTAGCGAAGAGCCTGCAGCGGTATGCCCAGGAATTGGTTTTGCAGGCCACCCACGTGGCTGCCTGCAACCGGCTCCACGAAGTGGAACAGCGCTTGGCGCGATGGCTGCTGATGAGTCAGGACCGTTTGGGAGGCGATATCGTCCCGCTCACCCAGCAGTTTCTCGCGCATATGTTGGGCACCCGCCGCGCCAGCGTGACGGTCGCAGCGGGTATTTTGCAAGATGCCGGCTTCATTACTTACACTCGTGGGCGAGTGAAAATTGAGAATCGCCGAAGCTTGGAAAAAGCGTCGTGCGAGTGCTACGCGGTCATCAAGCAACAATCTCGCCGATGGCAAAACGAAGCGCGTTGAGATTTTGCGCCTCGACCCTCTTGCCAACACTACTCCGCAACCGTAGCGGCGATCGCTTCCACCACCGCGATATTGGGTAGCAACTCCTGCGGCACTCCGTGGCGCTGCAGTAGGTACGCCGGACTGTTATAAGAAACCCAAACTTTTGCCTGGGCATCCTCCCAGATCAAAATCTTGAGAGGGAGGTCGATGGCGCTGCTCGGTGCGGCCAGCATTAGCGGCGTGCCGGCCTGGGGGCTACCGAAGACCAGCAGCTTAGTAGGACGCATCTTCATTCCCGCCTTTTCCGCCTCTCCGCTATGGTCGACCAGCGCGAACAGGGTGACCCCTTTGGCTTTTAGAATGCCCTTGAGTTTTTCCAGGGCTTCGTCCACCGAGTGATTGCTCAGTTTGTGGATGATCCCATTGTCCGCATTTGACGCCATACATGCCCCCTCGCTTCGGACCAAGTCTGCTGGAGACCGATTTCATCGACAACCTGTTTTTTGCATTGGTTCGCGGAGTACTCGCTTGCGGCTCTCGTGGCCGCCACAAGCTTGTGCACACGAAGCAGTGGGAAGCGCAATCACGACGTCTTTAGGAATGCGGTGTTTTTCTCTGATTGTGGTTCCAGTACCTCGAGTGGCCTGGCATCCTACCCCGCGAGCGCCTACAGAAATCCGTAGACAATTCTATTAAAGGTACGTCCCATTTATCATATGTTTCCCAGCGACCCAAGTAACAACATGAAATAAATGGACTTATTTATGCCCCAGGTTGGTCAGCGTCTTGCATGAGCACATTGCGGCTGTTCTTCGCGTTGGGGTAGATTGTCCATCCTTACATTCTATCGTGCGAGTGATTGGCTACCGTATCGATTTGTGAGTTGTTGATTTTAGCTGGGAGCAGTCCCAGCGTTTTTGCAGGGTTTGATTAAAGCTTCGGAACAGGTGAACGACGTGCAGCACGAGGCCAAAATGGCGCTGGTCGGGCGCTCGGCCGGTTCCGCTCCGAAGATCCAGGAGGATCGATGATGGTGAACGTAAGGTTTCTGAAACACACTGCGGTGTGTTTGTGTGCATTATTGCTGTTCGCGGGCGTGGCCTTCGCGCAAGAAACGACGGGGGGGCTGGTGGGAACGGTAAAGGATCCCTCCGGAGCGGTAGTGCCCAGTGCGAACGTGGTGGTCGCCAGCCCTGTGCTGGTAGGATCGAAAACGGTCCAAACGGATGCGTCGGGCTACTATCGCATCGCGAATCTTCCGCCTGGGAATTACACCGTCACGATCAGTGCGCCAGGCTTTGACACTTTTAAGCGCGATCTGGTCATCGAAGTGGGCCACCTCCCCACTGTGGATGTCACGCTCGAAGTCGGCAAGACCTCGACCGTGGTTGAGGTAACCGGCGCCGCACCACAGATTGATGAAACGACCAACGTAACCACGACCAACGTGACGGAAGATGTAATTGACAATATTCCCCACGGACGTTCCTTCCAGTCGGTCATCCAGTTCGCACCTGCGGCGCGCAATGAGCCCCTGATGGGCAACAACTCCATGGGTGGCTATGGCGGCAACGGAACTGGCGGCTCTTCTCCGGGCAGCACCGCCAATGGCGGTCAGTTCGGTTTTTCGGTGGCCGGTGGTTCGGACTCCGAGAACTCCTACCTGGTGGAAGGCCAGGAGACCGCGAACCTAATTGGCGGGTACTCGCACACCAGCGTTCCTTTTGACTTCATCGACGAAGTGGAAATCAAGAACTCGGGCGTGCAAGCCGAGAACGGCGGCGCGCTGGGCGGCGTCGTCAACGTGATCATGAAGAAGGGTTCGAACAGCTATCACGGTTCAGCCTTCAGTTATTTTGAAACCAGTGGCATGGACGCCAATCAGCTGCCTCCGGAAGCCCGGTACAATCCGCTGTCCAGCCAGGCGACCACGTCTTGGGGTTTGCTTGATCCGAGCTTCCAGGAATACCAGCCGAAGAAAGACAACACCAGCGACTACATGCCTGGGTTTACGTTCGGAGGACCGCTCTGGAAGGATCGCATCTTCGGGTTCGTAGGATTCAATCCTGAACTCACTGGCCTGCAGCGCGGTGTGAACTACGACCAGGCCGGCGGGATTGGTGGTGGGTTGGTCAACTTCAACCAAAACACTACCACCTACTACACCAATGCGCGTCTCGACGTCTTGGTAAGCAAGAGGCTGCGTGTATTCGGTTCATGGTTGTACCAACTACAGAAGCAAGATGGCGAGAATCTGCCGTTTCCGGACTCTACGTCAGGTCAATTTAACGCCAGCTCGACAGTTACCCCGTCCGCTTACTCCCACGGCGTAGGTTATGACGCTCCTAACACCACCACGAACGTGGGCGCGGACTACACCCTTACTCAAAGGCTAATCTTGACTGGCCGATTTGGGTATTACTTTGAGAACTACCACGACTTCGGACTGCCGACGACTGGCACTCTGACGGAATGGGAAACTGATGGCGTGGGGGCCACCGACAACCTCGGAAATCCGCTGCCGGCTTCTTTGCAGGAGCCAGGTGGATTCTTTAACTTGGCCAACAGCCAGAACTTCACCAGCCACAACGCCAGCAAAGCAACTCAAGTTGACGTGAGCTTGGCGTGGTACAAGAGCGGATGGGCGGGCGTTCACAACTTCAAGTTTGGTTACCAGCTCAACCACCTCAACAACAGTATCGACCAGCACTATAACGTGCCAGTCGTGCAGTACTTCGTCGGAAGCGGCTCCGATTACGTGCCGTTCGGACCCGTTGGCCAAGCCAATTGCGCGCCGTTCGTAGCTCAGTATGGCTCGTGCACCGGTCAGTATGGCTACATCAATATCCTGGACTACGGTTCCGGCGGGCAAGCCACCAGCAACAATGATGGTTTCTTTGCCCAGGATTCTTGGTCCATCGCCAGGGGTCTGACCATCAATGCGGGCATCCGCGTCGAGAAGGAATACCTTCCCGCCGAGGACCAGCCAGCAGGCGGGATCACCCACCCGATCAATTTCGGATGGGGAGACAAGATTGCACCGCGCATTGGCGTGGCGTGGGATCCGACCGGCCGCGGCAAGATGAAACTCTTCGGCGGCTATGGTCAATTCTATGACCAGATGAAGCTCAACTTGGCGATCAGTTCGTTTGGTGGACAGTATTGGAGCAATTGTTACTACGCTCTGGACACCTCGGACGTGAGTTCGATCGCACCGCAGTTCAGCAGCAGTAACCGTTACTGCGGCGGCATCGGCACCAATTCCGCGAGCGAAGCCAATTTCGGAGGCACGACGCCTGCCGGGGTCACCTTCCTGGAAAACCAGAACTACCGAACCAATCCTACAACTTGCTCGACTTGCACCATAACCGAGGAGGGCGTAGCTCCGGGGTTGAAGCCCTACAAGCAGCACGAGAGCACCGTCGGCTTTGACTATCAAATCGCCCCGACACTGGCGTTTGAAGCTCGCTACGATCGCCGGCGCCTGGACCACGTGATTGAAGATTCGGCGTTGGTCAACCCCACCATCGGCGAGACCTTCGTCATCGTCAACCCTGGCCAAGGTGTCAACAGCACCTACGATAAGTTCTACAACTTTCTGTACGGTCTGTCCCCCGGGCAGCCGGGAGCTTCGCCGTGCGGATCCGCTTGCCCGCCGACGATTCCGGCACAACGCAATTACGACGGCGTGGAACTCCGGTTGTCGAAGGCCAACACCAAGCATTGGTCGGGAATGTTCTCTTACACCTACAGCCGACTCTACGGTAACTATACCGGCTTGACCAGTTCGGACGAGGCAGACGGTGGCGGTGGCCGCAACTCTCCCAACAACAGCCGTTCCTTCGACGAACCTATGTTCTCGTGGAACGATAACGGAGGGTCCTCCAGCGGATTGCTGCCAACGGATCGCCCCAATACGTTTAAGGGCTATGCGTATTACGAATTGGGTTGGCTGCACAAGTTCACCACCGACTTCGGCATCTTCCAGGTGCTGTATCAGGGCTCGCCGGAAACCACCTATGTGGACGTCGGCAACTCGTTCCCGAGCGGCCTGACCGGCGGCGCTTTCCCGGTGGATGTGGGAGATCGCGGCAAGTGGATCAATGTCACCCAAGATCCGACCACTGGTTTGATCACGGTTGGCAACCCGTTCACCAAGCGCACTCCGTACTACATGCAGACGGATGCGAACGTCCAGCAGAACTTCAAGATTACCGAGAGGTTCATGTTGGGCTTCTCCGCGACGATCGCCAACGTGTTCAACGAGCATTCGGTGACCAGCGTGGAAGGGAATGCGGACAGCGGCTTTAACTATAACTACATCGCGCCGGGCGGCCTTATCACTGGCGACGGTACTCCGTTCTACGCTGCCACGTTCCACCCATACAACCTGGCGCAGCTCATGAACAACGCGCTGACCAACACCACCAATGCTGTTCCAGGCCCCCTCACGGTGTCCAGTGCGTACGGGCTGCCGAACCGGTATCAGATTGGCCGCACCATCCGGTTGGGTGTGAAGTTGACGTTCTAACTTAAACCAAAGCATCGCTTACCAAGGGAGCCAATTTTTTCGGCTCCCTTTTTTTTGCGGCGACAAAAGCTGGGGTGCTGAATGGCGCTGATGGTAAGGCGCACAGGCGTACGCTCGCTCGGATTGGCGCAGAAGGTCGTTCGGGTTCAAACATGTGTTCTGGCAAGGCGTAATGCTTTAGAATCACAATTACGCGTGCGCCCGTAGCTCAGTTGGAAAGAGCGTCTGCCGTCTAACAATGAAGTAACATCATTTAACGTAGGAGCCGCCGCCACTTAGCTCCAGGGGATCGCCATCGGATTGCCCCCGGAGTTGCCCTATGACAGGGGCGGGTTTCACCGGTGAGGATGTTTGTGAGATGGGGTTTAAGGATAGTCCAAAAGGCTCCAGCAGCTTTCGGGCTGGTGGGTTGGTCAAGTGACCCCTGCACTCATCCAAACGCTGTGCAGTGGCGTTCTGGCCGCCAACCACGCCCTGTCGCGATTCTCCGACCCCCCTGCCTGAAACTCGGGCGGGCGAGTGTTCGGGGTAAGAGTCGGGATCGCAAAAAAGCGTAGCAAAGATACGCGAATGGCAAAGTCCACACTCAGACCATCGAACGGTGCCAGACGTATCGGCCCAACGCCCATCCGAGGAGCATCCCCAGAGAAATCTGGATCGGGAAATAGGGTCTGCCGCGTAAAGTCCAGTAGAAATATCCCCTTGAGTAATTCTTACCGAATAGTGGCAGCACCTTGAATGCAAGGGCCGTGACATTGGCGGCGGATAGGGTTATTCCCCAAACGCCGATGAATTGGTGCAGGACAAAGTTCGACCAAAACATTGTCTTGCATTCATGATTTCCGTTTTCGGTTCCCATACGAACTCCGCAAGGTCGCTATCGTTGGCGAAAAATCCCGATAACGCTCACAATTCCATCACGGGCACTGGGCGGTCACGCTAAATCGAACCAACGCCCGTGCCGTAATCCATGGCGCGCTCCATGGCCATTTCCACGGACTCGGCTATGTACTTGTTCTTGGCACTAGCTTCGGGCGATTCGGAACTTGCCGGTCCCATCGATCAGGGAATCCGTCCGGGCTGTGGCACCACGCCGGTGTCAGCCAAGTAGGCGATATGCATACTCCGACGTGCGTGGTAACTACTAACTCCTAAGTAAAGTACTATCGAGCCCTTGATTCATCTGAAGGATATTGGAAAGGACTGATATCAGTCGAACTGACTAGCTACGAGGATGGACGTAATCGAGCAGAGGAAAAAGGAATGAACATCCTCAGAAACCCCTCCTTCGCAACAGACGACTCCCCAGGATGTTCAATTGAGCTTTGTCCGGGTGGAAGGAAAGCGGGAGCGAAATGAGAACGCGTTTTGTGACTTTCGTCCTCGCGTTTGCACTGTTGGGCGTAGTGTTCTTAGAGCCGTCGGCGTCCTCTCAAGAAACCAATCAAGACGAAATCAGGCGGAAACCTAAGGCAAAGGTCGAGGCAAGGTACCCCGCCCTGGCGCGGCAGCTGAAACTGAGCGGAAAAGTGAGAGTCGAAGTGACTGTTTCTCCGGACGGCCACGTCAAAGACATGCGCGTTATCGGGGGCAGCCCGATATTCGTCGATGCGGCCCTGAATGCGATCAGATTGTGGCGGTACGAGCCTGGCCCAAGAGAAACCGTTGAACCCGTTGAAGTCGATTTCAAGAATTCCAATCAATAATTCCGCAGTCCTGCGGGGGCCGGACAGCGCTGAACAATCGGATCGTCCGGCGTCTGGGGTGGACGCAACTAAATCGAATCAACCTGTAACCCATAATCCTTAGCACGTGCCATGGCTGTTTCCACGAACTCGGCTAGGTTACTTGTAACTTGGCACTGGCTTCGGGCGATTGGGAATTTGCCGGTCCCATCGACCAGAGAATCTGTACGGGCTGCGGTACCACGTCGGTGTCAACCTGCACGCGATATGCGATGGCCATGTCACCTTTGGATTCCGGCCTGGTACTGCTCGTCGCTAACCTTTTCCATCCAGTCGACGACTTTATCGTCCTTCTTTTCCTGAATAGCCATGTGGGTCATGGCCGTCGTAGGCGTAGCTCCATGCCAGTGCTTCTCTCCAGGTGAAAACCAGACCACATCACCGGGCCGAATCTCCTGGATAGGGCTGCCGTCGCATTGAGCCCAGCCGCAACCAGACGTTATGATCAGCGTTTGCCCGAGCGGATGCGTATGCCATGCGGTCCGTGCGCCCGGCTCGAACGTTACGCTGGCACCTTGAACAAATGCCGGATGTGGCGCTTGAAATAGCGGATCGATTCGTACCACCCCGGTGAACCATTCTGATGGCCCTCTGCCTGAGGGTTGAGAACCAACTCTTCTGATTTCCATTTTTTATTCTTTCCTCATATCGTGTGTCCCGGTTTCTTGTAAGCCGTATCCCACTTGCCTCTAACGCCAGTTTGTAGACTTTTTCTACGCATCTCCGGCAGCCAGCGTACACCGATTGAGGAAAGCCCGGTGATCGAAATTACTTTCCGCCCCGAGTCCTCCGATCAGGCACCGGCTCTACCGATGATTTTTGATGACAGTGGTTTTGGCGTCCGCATAATCCTAGACATACTCCCAATGTTGCTTGGCGAGGGACAGGAAGGTGCGTCAAAGTCTACCCCGTAATCCTTGGCGCGTTCCACGGCTACTCACATCTCCAGCCAGACCGCTTCGAGAAGCATCTCGCAGCCGTGCTGGATGTGCAGGCCGTAATTGCCCCCAAAAGCCCCCTGGAAAAACGGGGACTAGCAGCGTAAGCTACTGAAAACAAAAGTGCGCCCGTAGCTCAGTTGGAAAGAGCGTCTGCCTTCTAAGCAGAGGGTCGGGGGTTCGAATCCCTCCGGGCGCACCACCAGAAGTTGGTCCGGAGAGATCCTTTACAGGACGTTCCTAAGACACCTTAGGGCCAAAAGGGTTGTGTAGCGGCTGGAGGGTCTTTTCCTCCAGATCGATGTAACCGAGATCGTAGTCTGTATGGCCCGGACACATGGGTAACAGAACGTACCGGCTACATGGGTAACGACTTCGAACCGAACGGATTTTCTCTTTTCACCAAATCGTATGAACCGCGTTCGATCGGCGGATCTCGCGGTCAGAAGTAAGCAAGGGTAGCCCTTCGACGAGCGCAGTCGCCCCGATAACTCGGTCTGCCGGATCTTTGGGATAAGTCGCCGGGAGCGCCATGGTGCGGATGCATACGCCGGCAGTTATCGGCAGAACAACAAACCGAGTCTCGATTTCTTGTAAGAATGACTCGGGGCTGGCGTCGAGGCGGATCCGGCCCTTGCTCGCGAGCGTGACCACCTCCAATAGGGAGATGTCGGAGATAGCCAAGCCACCCCCATTCTTGCGCGCGTCGTCGATAGCGGTCTGCGCCACTGTGGAGATTTTATGTTGTTCAAACGCAAGCCAAAGCACGACCTGCGTATCGACCAGGATCACGCGAGGTTGCCCCACTCTTCAATGGAAAGCGCGGGGGAAACTATGTCCCCTGTGATAGCACCCTTACCCACAAAGAAACCGAATATATCGTCTGTCTCAGTCTCAACGGGTACGAGCTTGGCCACTGGCTTTCCGCGCTTGGTGATTACGACCGTCTCGCGCTTGGCCTGAACCTCGTCCATTACCGCGAGGCATTTTGCTTTGAATGACCCTGCTGCCATGGTCTTCATGTCGACTCTCCAATATGACTATGGTCATTATACCATGGTCATAATAATTCTAGCATTTTAATTGGGCCTCTCTTCATCTTCGACATATAGATTGCCTTATCGGTTCATGCCGCTAGCAACCGACGGCTCGCAGAGAGAGTTGTTGGAGCCGCTGCGACAAGCGGCTTCGCTTGACGCGCTTCTCCTGGATGCATGCGTCGTCCACGAGGCCGTGCAGGCCGCTAAACAGGAAGACCGCCGTTGAACGAGGATCGTCGATTGTCCATGCGCCCGCGGCGGCGCCAGCGTGAAGCAGGCCGCAGAGATGATCGATGATGATGTTGTCGACCAGGCCCTTCCGCGTGGGCGGACGATGGGACCCGGCAAAAACCACGTCGTGCAGCCGAATTGAGTCCAGGTAACCAGCGACGCCGGCTCTGGCCCATGTTGCCAACTTTCCCTTCCAGTCCTCGGCGGGCTTTGCCGCGATGGCTGCTTTTATGCCTGCGAGGAGCTCTTGCGCGAAGCGTTGGCCAAGCGCCGCAAGCAGGTCCTCCTTGGACGAAAAATAGAGATAGAACGTCCCCTTGGCGACGTCAGCGCCGGAGGTGATCTGCTCGATGGTTGTCGACCCCACCCGTTGCTTGAGAAACAGGCGTAGTGCGGCGTTCATGAGCTCATCGCGACGCTCTTCAGGCGGCTTGGTCCTGGGACGAGGTTTGGTTGCGTTACGCATTCAGTGGTTGAGCCTCCCCGACGCGACTGAACACCGGTCACTGACCGTAGCATAGCTCACCGACGGGCAAAATCATCTATCCGCCATCGGAGCAGGCTCACCGCCGCCGGCACGGTGCGGCTCCCGAGTCAAGCGAACAACAAACTGCGCTTACGTACCCAGGCCTCCATCGTGGCCGGATAGAAATTCTGGAGTTGAGGAGACGGGCAAAATGGCCGAGACAAAAACTCGCTGGCCTCGTCGGGATGCTGTTCGATAAACCTTAGCGTCGCGATGGCCAGGCGTCTGCCAATCCCGGCTCCGCTCATTGATTCCGCACCAGATTCAAGTGGTTCCAAGGGCAAACTTTGAAATTGAATGTCTCGCTTCAGCGCCGCTGAAAACAACAATGCCAGACCCTGTCCGTCAACGGCGTCTACGCCGGAAACGATGTAGTCGCCACCGAAGGATTCAGTTTCCAGCAAAGTCGAGGCCGCGTTGGCAGCGTCGTCCACCGAGGTCCATGCGATTTTCTGCCCAGCAGGCAGCGGGTACACAATCACACCACTCTTGCAAATCCTGTTGCGGATGTCCGGCCGGAGGAAATTATCCAAATACATTGTGGGACGGACGATCGAGAAGGGAACTCTCGAATCCCGCATTTTTTCCTCGATCATTTGATTTAGAACGAAGGCCGGCACGTCGGTCTGTATGGTTGGTTTTCCGCTCCCCATCTTGACGACGACGCCGGTCACGCCGCTCGCCTTGATGGCGGCGATCGCGTCGTCGATTAGCGGCGCCGTTTGCGAAGGATCGCCGAGTGGTATTTGCAGCACGACGTAGTCAATCCCACGATGAGCTTGGTCGAGGCTGGCTCGGTCTTGCAGGTCACCGGCCACGATTTCCACGCCCAGTTTTTTCAGGTGGTCGCTTTTTCCCGGATCACGCACGAAACCTCGGACGGTAAATCCACGGCTCGCTGCGTTTCTGGCGACGGCGCCGCCCTGAACTCCATTGGCTAAATAGACCAGAACGCGTCTTTCATTGTTCATCTTTTCCTCTCGTAATATCGAAGAAGCGCCTTTAGGCATATCCATTGGGATCAGACCTCGATCTCGTCGAGCCGATCCGCGTCGCGCAGGGAAGGGAACATCTGGGACCATGCGCCGGTGATTACCAGCGAGCCCACTCCGCCGAAAATCGCTGCGCCCACTGGTCCGAGCAGGCGCGCGGCCACCCCAGTCTCAAACTCGCCAAGTTCGGCGGAGGCTCCGATGAACAGCCAGGCCACCGCCGACACCCGTCCCCGCATGTGGTCCGGCGTAGCGATTTGCACCAGAGACTGCCGGACGTAGACGGAAGTCATGTCCGCCGCTCCCAACGCGGCCAGAGCGATCACCGAAACGATCATGGACTTGGACACGGCGAAGACCAGCGTGGCCACACCGAACGCGGCCACCCCCGCGAACATCCAGCGGCCGGCACGGCGATGCAGCGGCCACCGGCTGAGCAATAAGGCCATGGCCATCGCGCCGATCGCCGGGCCGGAGCGAAGCACGCCAAAGCCATGCGCCCCAACTTTCAGCACGTCGCTGGCGAACACCGGCAGCAGCGCGGTGGCGCCTCCCAGCAGGACCGCAAAGAGGTCCAACGAGATCGCGCCTAGCACGATCTTGTTGGTCCACACGTAGGCGATCCCTTCGCGGACTTGCTCGAGGCGCGAGCCGGGCTGGCGTTGCGGGCGGGTGTTGGCCCGGATAGCCAGTAGCGCCATGGCCGCGGCGGTGTAGAGCACCACCGAACCTCCGTAAGCCACCGCTGGCGACACCGCGCACAACGCGCCGCCAATCCACGGACCGACTACGAAGCCCGCCTGATCGCCCAGCGAGTTCCGAGAAATGGCGTTCGGCAGCACCTCGCGCGGCACCAGCATCGGGCCCATCGCTCCGCCAGCGGGCGATAGGAAAGAGCGCGAAGCCCCAAATACAGAGGCGATCGCAAAGATGGGGAACAAGGTTGGGACTGCGCGTAGGGCAAGCACCGCCAAAGCCAGCACGCAGCAGATCTCCACACCCGTGCAAATCAGCATGATGGCGCGGCGATCGTGGCGGTCGGCGGTGGCGCCGGCGATGAAGGTGAGCAGAAACAAAGGAACGAACTGCGCGAGCCCCACCATGCCCACCAGGAAGGCGCTCTGTTCGACGCTACGCGCGTGGCGCGCGACGGTGTACACCTGCCAGCCGATGGTGACGCTCTCCGCCTGCACCGCCAAGGTGGAAAGCATCCGCGCCGCCCAAAACCAGGCGAAGGCGCGGTGCTTGAACACGGAGGGAGTCCGGCTCGGAGTGGCCGGCGACTCTGATTTTCGCTTTGGATCTGCTTGACTGGCCATGCCACACATCCTTGTTCCGGGTGATTTCCGATCATTTTATCATAATGACTGGTGGTCAGTCAATAGCCGGCGATCGCCCCGTTTCTTGGCCGCCTCCTCCTCGGGTCCCCACCGTCGTATTCGTCGCTGCTCACACCGGCGCCGGCCGCGTTGTGCGCGCAATTCGTTTGCTGCCTAGATCGCCTGCGTATTGATGGCATAATCCCTGGTGCATTTTCGGAGGATCGCTAATGTCGTCTTCGGTGACTCGCAGGACGTTTCTGAATGTGAGCGGTCAGGTTATCGCGGCGGCGGTAGCCACGCACTTCTTCGTCCTGGAATCGCGGACGCAGGAGGCGAAGAGCAAGTACGCGGACTGCTTCAAGCAGCTCGATGCGTTCGTCGAGCAGTACATGCGCGAGATGAATTCTCCGGGCATGACACTGGTGATGGCCGACCGCGAAGGAGTGCAGCGCGTCGCCACCTACGGTTTTGCCGACCGCGAACAGCACGCCGCGGTAAAACCGGAGCAGCTCTTCGAAATCGGGTCGATCAGCAAGTCGTTTGTCGCCAACTGCCTACTGCAGCTCCGCCAGGAAGGCAAACTCGACCTACACAAGCCCATCGTTGAATATCTGCCGTGGTTTCGAATCGAGTCGAGCTTCGCACCGATCACCACTCATCATCTTCTTAGCCATTCGTCTGGATTGCCCGGGAACGGCCCGCTGTTCCTCGCCGACCCAGCCGCGAAACACCGCGCCGCCAATCCTCCGGGAGAGCGCTTCCATTATTGCAATACCGCCTTTACAGCGCTGGGGCACTTGGTGTGGACGCTGGATGGCCAGCCATTGTCCGAGGTATTTCGGCGCAGGGTCTTCGGCCCCTTGGGGATGACGGAAACCTCCGGGGTGATCTCGCTCGATATTCGCGAGAAGTTTGCCAAGAACTATTCCGTCTTTCAAAGCGATCGGCCGTATCCGCGTCAGGGCCGCCTGAGCGAGGCGCCAGCCATTATGAGCAGTGATGGCGCCGGTTGCGTCGCTTCCACTCCGCACGACATGGGGCTTTATATCCAAATGATCGCCAATCATGGCCAAGGTCCCAAATCGCCGCTGCTCTCCGGCGAGAGCTTCAGTCTGTTCTCGCAACCTCATATCAAAGCGGAAGAGTTCGGTCCAACCGCCAGCTACGGTTACGGTATCGCGGTCGACACCCTCGATAACCACAAGATTCTCCGGCACACCGGCGGCATGGTTTCTTTCGCGTCGTCGATGCACGTCGACATCGACGATGGGGTCGGCGCCTTCGCCTCGATCAACGCGATGCAAGGTTATCGCCCGAACCCAGTAGCGCAGTATGCCATGCAACTCATGCGCGCCAAGCGAGCCAGCACATCCTTTCCGGCGCCGCCATTAGTGGATTCGGCGATGGAAATAAAAAACGCTTCCGACTACGTAGCGAGTACCAGAGCAACGAAGGCCGCAACATCGAAATCGCGGCCAGCGGTGAACGTCTCTGGCTACTCTATCAAGGCGAGCGGGTGGCCCTGGAAAGAGCACAAGGCGATACGTTCACCGTGGCGCACCCGGATTTCGAGCGGTTCGCGCTAGCTCTTCGGCCGAACCGATGTGAAAGATCCGAAAAGCCCGGTAGTCGAGGCCGGATACGGCGGCGAGTGGTTTACAAACTCCAAATATACCGGCCCGAAAACTTTTGAATACCCGAAGGAGTGGGAACAGTTCGTGGGTCACTACCGCAACGAGAGCCCGTGGGTCGGCAGCACCAGAATTGTGGTGTTCAAAGGCAAGCTCATGGCCGACGGCGTGGTCGGCCTGGAACCCGGGCCCCATGGCGTCTTCATTTTGCAGGACGAAGAACACAGCCCGGAGTGGATCCGTTTCGACGACATCGTAAACGGGAAGTGCATGCACCTAAAATTCTCAGGCGAAGATTTGTGGCGCGTAATGACGGTCTAAACTCAAGCCAATGGAGAAGAATCAGGTCACACGCGCGCGGTCGCGGGAATTGTTTGCCCGCGCCCGACAGTCGTTGGTCGAAGGGGTAAATTCGCCCTCGCGCGGAACCGCCGTTTACGGCAATGGACCCCTGATGCTTGAGCGCGGCCAGGGCACTCAGGTTTGGGACGCGGATGCCTATCAATATACCGATTTCATGATGTCGTTCGGCGCGCTGATCCACGGGCACGCGCATCCCGCGCTGGTTTCCGTGGTTTGTCAGGCGATGGCCGAGGGTTCGCATTTTGCCGCTTCTACATCGGCGGAAATTGAAGCCGCGGAACGGTTTCGCAAGCTGGTTCCGTCCGCCGAAGTCGTCCGCTTCGCCAATACTGGCAGCGAAGCGACAATGTTGGCGCTGCGCCTGGTGCGCGCGCATACCGGGCGCACAAAATTCCTGAAGTTCGAGGGTCATTACCACGGCTGGTATGACCCCTACCTCACCAACGCGCACAGCCATCCGCCACAACAGCTCGGACCACCGGAAAACCCCAAGAAGATTCCCGATTCGCAGGGCATTCCGCTCGCCACTTTCGATGATGTGGTGGTTGCGCCCTGGAACGACGTTCCGGCGTTAGAGCGGGTCATGCGGGAGCATGGCAGGGAGTTGGCTGCCGTGATCACCGAACCGATCATGGCCAACATGGGTTGCATTCCGCCGCGGGAGGGATATCACCGGCGGCTTCGCGAACTCACCCAGGAATACGGTGCACTGCTTATTTTCGACGAAGTGGTCACCGGCTTCCGTTACGCACCCGGAGGATGCCAACAACTGTATGGAATTTGCCCCGACATCAGCACGTTTGGCAAAGCCCTGGGCGCGGGTTTCCCGGTGGGCGCGGTCGCCGGCCCGCGCTCGATCATGGATCGTCTAACTTGGGGAAATGACATGGTGCTGCACTATGGCACTTTCAATGGTCATCGGCTCACCATGGAAGTAGTAGCGGCAAATCTCGATATGCTTTCCGGAGAGGGCGTCTACCAGAAACTCCACGCGATCGGCGATTCCGCAATCGCAGGATTGCGCGAAGTGTTTCTCCGGCGCCGCTTCAAGGCCGTCGTCCAGGGCTTCGGTCCGATGTTCCAGATTTATTTTACCGATCGCGCCAGCATCAACGATTATCGAGACTACTGCACCTATGTGGACACCTGGCGCTACTCGCGCTTCGTGCACAAGCTGATAGACTACGGAATCTACATGACACCTTCGAACGGCCTGCACTGGATCATCTCGACGGCCCACAGCGAAAAAGACGTCGCAGCTCTACTTGAAGCCGCCGATCGAGCGTGTGCGGAACTGGGGTGAGCGCGGCGTCATCAGGAATCATTCAATTCGAGGCGGTTGTAGGGATTGCTTGATCCACCCGTTGCAAATGGGTGTCCTTGAAAAACGTCGGATACTTCAACCCATAGCCCAGCGCGCGATCTGCTCCAATGTGCGCAAACCAAATCAGTGCAAAGGTCCAAAGCCTGGCGTCGTGCTGGCTCAAAGCCACTCCCGCCAGCGCCAATGGGAAGGTATAGGTATGCACAAAGTTGTATATCGCCGAACCGGCGCGCACCGACACCAGGTATCCCAACATGAACAAGTCCGGCCACAAGAAGAGTAAGAGAAACACCCACCATCGGGCGCCGGAGGACCAATAGCAAAACAAACTAAGCGCGAAAACCAATGCGCCTTCCACCCGCAGCAGAATCACAGGTTCGGCAAACATGAATCACGTTCCTTTCAGTGCGTTCACGAATCAACCCAAAATCCAATAGTCCAGACATAGTCTGGACATAGCGCCAGTCCTGAATGTATACCGGCCCGATAAGAGGCCGTGGTGCATCAGCCCAATCTCCGCCGTCCATACACGGTGGGTTTCCCGTCGACTACGTTCCCCACGTAGCGGCCGTGACTCAGGAACTGCATCACTTTCTTGCCGGAACGCGCCATTTGCGCCCATCGCGATTTGGTTTTCGGGTTCTGTTCCAGCCCGCGAATCTCATCGCCGTCGAATAGGAAGTCTACCTGCCGCAGCTTGCTCTTCGGAGTCTGTCGCACCGGATAACGCTGCGCCTCCCACTCGACCGATGCGGAGTCTTCCACGAGCACCTGCCGCCACACCGCAACGAGCGCCTGCGCAAAGGAATTTTCCATCGCTCGGAAAGCTCCCTAAAATACCAGTACGGCACTAGCGTCGAATAGCATAGCAAGGAGCCCGCCCGCGCCTCCAGCACCGAGCCGCCCGTCAAGGCCGCGGCCTGCTCCACGCACTCCGCAGGTTTCCCAGGAGCGATACGGTGGAATCTGCGTGCGTATCTCGGCGTCGCTGCATTAAGATAACCTTGCTTTTATCCCACGCGGACTCAGCGATGTTAGGGATGGCCTGAGTGAGGAAACTTTGGAAACCGACCAAACACCCATCGTCAGTTCGGATCAGGGTTTTAACGGGGGAATCGCTGAAAACCCCCGCCGCTGGGGACGCCCCGACCGCATCCGCCTCTTCATTTGGCTGGGAATCACCTTCCTGCTGCCGGTGCCGTTTCTCCTGGCGTTGCATATCCCGCTCAAGCCGGTTGGCTCGGTTTTCAGCGTGCAGAATGAGTTGCCGGTCAAAGCCATCGCGGCATTGGCGGTCCTATTCGGAACCTGGGTCGTATCCCGGATGGAAAACCGTCCGCTCGGAGAATACGGCATCCCTCCGCGCCAGGCTTTCGGCTTTCGATTTTGGGAAGGATGTGTTTGGGGTTTCGCGATGCTTTCCGCGATACTGCTGGTGCTTCGCGCTGCTGGTCATTTCCGGATTGACTCGGTGGATCTCACGGGTGGCGCGGTCTTTCGATACGCGTTTGCCTGGGGCCTGGTTTTTCTTGCGGTAGCCGTCAACGAAGAGCTGGCCTTCCGCGGCTATTTACTCTTCATCGTCGCACGACGATTGCGTTTCTGGCCCGCGACGCTGATTCTCTCTCTGTCATTCGGCGTCGCCCATTTATTCAATCCTGGAGAAAACGCCTTTGGCATTCTTCAGGTGGTTCTGATCGGTTTGATTTTCTGCCTCACGCTCCGGCGCACTGGAAATCTTTGGTTTGCCATCGGTTTTCATGCCGCTTGGGATTGGGCAGAGACTTTTTTCTATGGCACGCCGGACAGTGGCATGCTGGGCGTCGGCCGATATCTCAACACATCCGTTCAAGGTCCGAACTGGCTCACCGGAGGTTCCGCTGGCCCCGAGGGCAGCGTGATCGCACTCCTGGTCCTGCTTCTTTTCGCCCTGCTCGTCCATTTTCGATTTCCAAACGCCGTCTACCCGGATCGGCCCGCTTAGCGGCGACCCGCTCGATACCTTCGCGCGGCGCCGACTCCTCGCCATTCTTGAATGGACACCTGATAGGTCGCGCTGTCTATTGCGCGGTTTCGACCGTGAGTCTCAAGCCGATTGCTTTGGTGACCGCGACTAACGTGGACAGGCGAGGGTTCCCGTGAGTCGACAACGCTCGATAAAGACTCTCGCGCTCGATCCCGGCCGCCTTAGCGACCTTGGCAATGCCCTGTGCCAGAGCCAGGTGGCGCAAAGCAATCAGGAGAACGCCAGGTTGGTCCTCGTCTTCTAGCGCAGCTTTGATGTATTCCGCCGCGAAGTCCGGGTCTTTGCGCAACCGCCGAACCATCGCCTCGTGGTGAGAGACACTCGCTTTCCGTTTCATGGCGTTCCGGTCCTCTCTTGGTAGTCCTTCAGATACCCTAACGCCCGGGTGAGGTCTGACGACTGTTTCGTTTGTCGCCGCCGCACAGAAGCAATGCACAAAACCTCCCAAACACCGCCTAATAGACGCGGTAGCCGGGTCCCCAATCGATCCTGAGCTCGTACAATCCTTGGCGCAGCGGCTTGCAATCGCCACAGTTCCCGGTGGTCCGCCGGTCAATTCGAACGGCAATTTTTCGCCTGCGCGCGCCGGTCGCTTGGTGGCGACAGCCGATTGCCGAAGAGATCGTTTCCGGCACGATCGAGGTAGTGCTGGATTTCGATCGACCGTATATTGTAACTTATAAGTTACAATCACACAACTCCCCAACAGTCCTCGCTCCGTCCTCCTCACTCCCAATCCGCAGATCACCGGAACTTCTTCAAGTCTGCTCGCCTCCAAATCTTTTCTGCCACTATTCCGCTGGCAACTCGATCTCAAGACGTGTTAGCTTTCCCATGGCACCTCGCCCACAGGTTGGCAGCCCCTCTTGGGGGGTGATCGAAATGTTTGAACAAGCTTTCCGCAGAAGCCTGTTCAGCGCAGTCGGATTTCTTGTCGTGATTGGCCTGGCCGCGTTTGCGCGTGCCCAGAATGACGCGGCAGTTTCATCCGCGCTCGCACCACCCGCAGCGCAACCGGTAGCCAGGCAATCGGCCGCCGCGCCGCGACTCGCCGCGCTGCCACACCAGGCCGAAGCGCCCACCCAAGCCTCGATGTTTGCCACCCGCGCAGACATCCTCCGCGGCTCCTACGGACCTGATCGCGCCAACAACGATTTGCTCTATTACCACCTGGACATCCGCGTCGATCCCGACAAGAAATTCATCAGCGGAAAAAATACTATCCGCTTCCGCATGTTGCAGGACGGCGCACGCATCCAACTGGATCTGGATGACCACCTCAACATCGATAAAATCCTCTACGGCTATACTCCGTTGAAATACGAGCGCGATTCCGGCGCCGTCTTCGTGGATTTCCCGGACCCCCTGAAAGCCGGCAACATCTATTCCATCGATTTCTATTATTCTGGCACGCCGGTCCACACCGGCCGCTTCGGCGCCTTCACCTTCGCGCAAGACCCCTCCGGCCACCCCTGGATTTACACCGCGTGCGAAGAAACCGGTGCGAGCGAATGGTGGCCGAACAAAGATCAATGGCGCGACGAAGTGGAGAATATGGAAATCAGCGTATCCATCCCCAACGGCCTGGTCGACGCCTCTAACGGAAAGTTCATGGGCAAGACCGACCTCGGCGATGGCTACACCCGCTGGAATTGGCTGGTGCAGTACCCCATCAACAACTACGACGTCGCACTCAACATCGGCAACTACGTGACTTTCTCCGACCATCTCGGCGACCTACCGATGGATTTCTACGTACTCCCTGAAGATCTCGACAAAGCCAAAAAGCAATTCGCGCAGGCCCGCGGAATGCTCGAAGCGTACCAACATTATTTCGGCGAGTATCCCTTCATCCAGGACGGCTACAAGCTGATCGAAGTGCCTTACGCGGGCATGGAGCACCAGAGCGCCGTGGCCTACGGCAATCATTTTGCCAACGGTTACCTCGATCGCGATTGGACCGGCGTCGGCATAAGCCCCCGATTCGATTTCATCATCATCCACGAAAGCGCTCACGAATGGTTCGGCAACAGCATTACCGCCGCCGACCGATCCGACATGTGGATCCACGAAGGGTGGGCCACCTACCTCGAGAGTCTGTACGTCGAGTACACCTATGGGACCGACGACGCCCTCACCTACATCAACGCCTACAAGTCCAAGGTGAAAAACGAAACGCCGATCATCCCCCAGCGCGGGGTAAACGCCACGCCGCCTCAGGACCAGTATTTCAAAGGGATTTTGTTCATCAACACCCTTCGCGGCATCGTCAACGACGACGCCCGCTGGTGGCCGCTGATCCACGATTTCTATCAGCGCTTCAAGTATCAAAACATCATGACCGAGGACGTCGAGGGCTTCTTCAACGAAAGGACCGGCCTCAACCTGACCCCGGTTTTCGACCAGTACCTTCGCCACGCCGCGATCCCCACGCTCGAGCTTAAATTCAACGCCAACGACAGCGTCGAATACCGTTGGCAAGCCGACGTGCCGGACTTCGCCATGCCCGTTCGTGTGGGGACCAAGGACTTCTGGCAGGTGATTCATCCCACCGCGGAGTGGGCAACGCTCTCGACGCCGCTGAAGAAGGACGAATTCGAAGTGGCCACCGACCTGTACTACATCAACGTCATCAAGCAGTAGCCCAACGCTACGCACGATGATCTGCGGGGACCGGCGGCCTCCCCTGACGTCACCCGGTGACCTCCCTTTGCCCGGAATCGTGGTACAACTGTGTGACAATTTCGGTCCCGCACTCTGGACGACGCACTGAACGCCGGCGGCGCCGAACTGAGTTCGATCGGACCCTGCCCGGCGCAAAACAAGGAGCATCAACGTGACCCCTTTCGGAACTTTTGGATTGCTGCTGGGTCTCCTCATTTTGTTCTTCGTGCTGAAATTGATTTTCGGCTCGTTTTTCACCGTAGATACTTCGCAGGTCGCTATCGTCCAGCGCCTCGGAAAATTCGCGCGCGTGTCTGGCCCGGGCCTGAACTGGAAGACTCCGTTCCTGGAGATCGTGGTGGCGCGCCTGAGCATGAAGGTTCAGCAGTTCGAAGTTCAGGTGGAAACAAAAACGCAAGACAACGTCTTCGTGCAAATTCCCGTCTCGATCCAGTACAAGATCATTCCTGAAGCGGTGGAATCGGCATTCTACAAATTGTCGGCGCCAGTAAAGCAGATCGAATCGATGGTCTACAACGTGGTGCTCGGCCACGTCCCGAAAATGAAGCTGGACGACGCTTTCCTCAACCAAGCGGACATCGCCAGCGACCTGCGCGACAACCTGGACGCCTCGATGAAGGAGTACGGCTACGCCATCGTCCGCGTGCTGATCTCAGACATCGTTCCCGACACCAAAGTAAAAGCCGCGATGAACGACATCAACGCCGCGCAGCGCGAAAGGGAAGCTACCGTCTCCCGCGCGGAAACCAACAAATTGCTGCTGGTCAAGCAAGCCGAAGCGGAAGCCGAATCGAAGCGCCTGCAAGGAGAGGGAATCGCCAACCAGCGCAAGGCGATTATCTCCGGTCTGAAAGATTCGGTCGAGGACTTCTCAAAAACCGTCCCAGGTTCCACGCCCCAAGACGTAATGCAATTGGTCCTGATGACCCAATACTTCGACACCCTCAAAGAAATCGCCGCGAACGATCACAGCAACACCATCTTGATCCCGCATACCCCCAATAACCTCACCGACCTTTTCAGCCAAATCCGCACCGCCATAGTAACCGGCGCGGAAATCGCCAAGCACTCCGGCACCGGCGCAACTCCGCCAGTGCCTGACGGGCCGCCCCACCAATAAGCCGTAGGGTTTGGCTTCCGGTTCGACGGTTCGACGCTTTATGTGGTCTTATCTTTTTTTCCGGTGTCCGACTCTTCCCTGGGTTTGCGAAGGGTGGGTGTACAAGTCGTCGAAAATGTACTGCGCAATGACGCCAGTGAATTGATCGTGGGCAGTGTCCCCGCCCGACCGCTGAGTTAGAATCAGTGCGCGATGGAACAGGCCCTCGACGCCAATCGGCTGCACTTCGGTTTCACCATCACCTATCACTACATTTTCCCGCAGCTCACTATGGGCCTCGCGCTCCTGCTCGTCTATCTGAAGACCAAAGCCCTGCGCACCGGCGACTCGCATTACGATCGCTGCGCGCAATTCTGGGCGCGGATTTTCGCCATTAATTTTGGTTTGGGCGTAGTCACCGGCGTGCCCATGGAATTTCAGTTCGGCACCAATTGGGCCGCGTTCTCCCGTTCCGCCGGCGGAGTGATTGGACAGACACTAGCCATGGAAGGGGTCTTCTCATTCTTCCTAGAGTCCAGCTTCCTGGGCCTGTTCCTCTTTGGCGCAAAAAAACTGGGCCGCGTGGGACACTGGTGGGCCGGCTTTCTGGTCTTCCTCGGCTCATGGCTTTCCGGCTATTTCATCGTGGCTACCAACGCGTGGATGCAATATCCCACCGGTTTCACGGTGGGTCCGCACGGAGAAATCGAGCTCGCCAATTTTTGGGCGCTGGTCCTGAATCGCTGGGCCCTGTGGCAGTACGCCCACACCATGCTGGGCGCGGTGCAGACCGGCTGCTTCGTGATGGTCGCCGTCGGTGCATTCTATCTGCTCACCGCGCGCGACGAAAGCTACGGACGCACCTTCGTCCGCACCGGTGTGATCGTGGGAGTAATCGCCGCGTGCCTGCAGCTTTATCCCACCGGCGACGGCCAGGGAAAGTTGATCGCGCAGAATCAGCCGGTAACTCTGGCGGCCATGGAGGGACTCTTCCAGAGCCAGTCTGGCGCACCGCTGGCGATTCTCGGCCAGCCCGACGTCGAGAAGCGCCGCCTCGACAATCCTCTGGAAATTCCGAGGATGTTAAGTTTTCTCACCTACCAGGAGTGGAGCGCGCAGATCAAAGGCCTCGAGGATTTTCCGCACGACTTGTGGCCCGACCGCGTCGCTTTGCTTTATTACAGCTATCACGTGATGGTCGGCCTGGGAACGATCTTCATTGCCGTGATGCTGATGGCCGCGCTGCTTTTGTGGCGCGGGACGCTTTTTGAGTCCCGCTGGATGCTCTGGCCGCTGATGCTTTCCGCCCCGCTGCCGTACGTCGCCAACACCGCGGGCTGGATGACCGCTGAACTCGGCCGTCAACCCTGGCTGATTTACGGGCTGCTGCGCACCGCGCACGGGGCCTCGCCGCGAGTGAGCGCCGGCAACGTTTGGTTCACGCTGCTCGGGTTCATGGGCATGTACGCGATGTTGTCGATCCTGTTCTTGTTTTTGATGGGCCGCGAAATCGAGATGGGACCGGACGGGCACGATTCGCACGACGCGGATCCGAACCCGATCGACCTTCCCGCTCCGGCGGCCGGCGTTTAAGAGGACACATGGGAACGGTTTGGTTTTGCATCACGGCGCTCGCCCTCACCATCTACGTCCTGCTGGATGGTTTCGTGCTGGGCGCCGGCGTCATCCATCTCTTCGTCGCGCGCACTGACGCCGAGCGCCGCATGGTTCTCGGCAGTATCGGCCCGGTCCGGGAAGGGAACGAGGTGTGGCTGCTGGCCGCGGGAGGCATGCTCTTCTGCGCGTTTCCGCTACTGTACGCCAGCGGCTTCAGTGGATTTTACCTCCCGCTGATGATCGTATTGTGGCTGCTGATTGTTCGCGGCATTTCCATCGAGTTTCGCGGGCACATTCAGAGTGCGGTGTGGGACCCGCTCTGGGATTTCCTGTTTTGCGCATCGAGTTTGCTACTAGCGGTGTTTTACGGCGCCGCTCTGGCCAACGTGGTCCGCGGCGTGCCACTCGACGCCACCCAATATTTCTTCGAGCCGCTCTGGACCAATTTCCGGCTCGGCGAAGATACCGGAATCCTCGATTGGTACACCATCCTGGTAGGTGTGCTAGCCCTCGCCGCCATCGCCATGCACGGCGCGCTGTGGGTGCACATGAAAACCAGCGGCGCGGTGAACCAGCGCGCCGGAAAATTCGCTGCCGCGATCTGGTGGATCGTCGCCGCACTCACCGCTGTTGTTACCACGGTCACCTTCCGCATTCAGCCGCAAATAGAAGACAATTTCGCGGACCACCATTGGGGCGCGGTTTTCCCAGTGCTGGCAGTCGCTGGCCTAACTGGAGTGATCTTCGAACTTCGAAAAAAGCGCGAAATGCTCGCCCTCTGCGCTTCCGGCGCCTATCTGGCGGGAATGATGACCAGCGTGGTGTTTGGCCTCCATCCGATGGTCCTGCCGGCACGCAATCCGCTCTATTCACTTACCGTGGAAAACGCTAAGGCCGGCGGCTATGGCCTAAGAGTGGGGTTGATCTGGTGGACCTTCGGCATCCTGCTCGCCTCCGGCTACTTCGTCTTCGTCTATCGTTCCTTCTCCGGAAAAGTCGCCACGCCGCGCGCAGCAGAACCTTCGCGCCACAAATAGGTACGGCGCAATCTCCCGTCCAGCATTCCTAGCAAAATCGCTTCTGTTCAGAAATATAAAGCGCGAAAAAAACTGGCCCCTCCCGGGGGTAGCGGGAAAGGCCAGCGGGCGTTTGGCAGGAAGGGGGGAGTTGCGGGGAACTGCGTCTTATCCTCGGGTCCTCGCTACGCCTGATCGGTGCGGACCCAAAACCATCCTTCTTTCATAGCGTCCGGCAGGCAGCACCGCATCAAAACGGCGCCATCCATAGATACTCGGACGTTGTTACAATCCGATGAAAGCGATGTGAAAACTCGCGCGCCGAGAAATGACGACGAATGACTCAGATCTGGTCGAGGTCACAACAAGGCCGATGGTAGAGGCTGCGAACGAACTTGGGTGGCTCGGTTTGGCGGGGGCTGGGCAGATTGACTACGAATACTTAACTGCGGTGTAGGGTTGATGACTTCTTCGAACCGATGACTAGCCCGCGGCGGCGCCTACGTCCACCCGGCTCCGGCACGCCCGAGGCGATTCCTCGGAACACCGCGTCGCACATGCTCTCCAGAATCCGCCGCGCGGTGGCGGGCGCGGTTAGCGACGGATCGAACTTGCTCTCCAACGCGATAGCGCTGGGAATTCCGCGGAGCGTGGCGAACGCCAGATCCAGGCGGCCTTTCTGCTTTCTGGAAATCGGGTGCTGGCCTTCAAACAGCAATTTCGAGGTGTCCGCGTAAAGAAGCTGGTACAGTTCGCGCAGCCTCTTCCCATACTCGGGATTACGCAACGCGAACAGCTTGAATTCCAGAGTCAGCAGTGGCCAGTTGCTGTCGAAATAGAACTCCACATACCTCTCGCGCATAAAGTTGAGCCGCTCCGGCAGTGAGCGATGCGCCATCTGCTCGCCCACCAGCGCCATTTTCAGCCGGGCCCGGCGCTCCAGCAGGGCCATAAACAAATCCTGCTTATTCTTGAAGTGGGCGTAAACCGCGCCTCGGGTGTGCCCCGCCTCCGCGGCGATGGCTTCCAATTGCGCTCGCTCGAAACCGTCGCGCGCAAACACCACTTGGGCCGCGTCGAGCAAACCCGAACGCGTAGCGGCGGTCCGAGCTTGGTGTTTGTTCGGCGCCTTGCTGGCGTGGTGTTTTACTGTACGTTTCAAATTGGATGACCCGGTAACTAGACTAGCACGAATCTCACCTCGAATACATACACGTATGTATTCAATGTGCTACGATGTCCCAGTCATGAAAGTGCGCAATCTTATTGCGATCTTGGCCGTATTGGTCTTCTGTCGGCGTTATCCCCGCCTATGCCCAGCAGGGTGGAAGCGCCACCCCTGCGGCCATGGCTACTCCTCTTCCCCTGTCCGCCCGGTCCCCTGAAGCGGTCGGCGCGCAACAGTCCGCCGCTCCCGCCGGCTCCGGCGTGGACGTCATCCAGTCGTCGATTCAAGTGCAAGGCCCGTACACGGGAAGCGTTCCCGATAAATCGGTCGCTGCTGGAACCGCTTCGATTCCTCTATCCCTCGCCGACGCGGTACGCCGAGGCCTGCGTTTTAACCTGGGACAGATCAGCGCCGAATCGTCGCTGCGCCAGGCACACGCGCAGAAGGAATCCGCATTCAGCGAACTGGTTCCCAAACTGAGCGCGAGCGCCAGCGAGACTGGCGCCAAAATCGATCTGCAAGCCGAAGGCCTGAGCGCCAGCACGCTAGGCTCGTTCGGCCCGCTGGCCGCCGCATTTCCCACCGTGGTCGGCCCGTTTCATTACTACACGCTGCAAGCGAATCTCCAGGCCAATCTCTTCAACCTCACGTCGCTCTACAACTTTCGCGCCGCCAGCGCCGGCGCCGATGCCGCGCAGCTCGACGCGCAAAACGCGCGCGAACTCGTCGTTTTGGCGGTTACCGGAGATTACTTGCAGGTCCTTGCGAGCGTCGCCGGCGTCGAAGCCCAGGTCGATCAAGTCCACTACGCGCAAGCGACCTACGACCGCGCCAAGGCCCAATTCGACGCAGGCAACAAAGCGCAAATCGATGCTACCCGCAGCCTGGTGCAGCTCCAAACCGAACAGCAACGTCTGCGTTCCGAGCGCGGCGATCTGCAAAAGCAGAAATACGCGCTTGCGCGCCTGCTAGGGCTGCCGCTCACTGCCGATCTCCTGCTCACCAGCGGGCTGAACGACGGCGCCGCAATGCCGATGGAAGCAGAAGCCGCGGTCCACGCCGCCCTAGCGCACCGCCAGGACCTGAAAGCGGCTGAAGCCCAGGTGCGCGCCGCTGAAGCCGCACTGAAGGCTGCCTCATCCGAACGGTTACCCACCGCTTCGGTGCAGGGCTACTACGGCCTGCAGGGAATCAATCCCAATTCCGGCCGTGGCATTTTCGACGCTTCCGCGAGCGTCAACGTCCCCATATTCGAAGGCGGGCGCCTGAAAGCCGATCGCGAACAAGCGAGCGCTGTGCTCGATCAACATCGCGCTGAACTCGAAGATCAGCGCGGGCAGGTGGAGCTCGAAGTTCGCGACGCTTACACCGATCTCCAGGTGGCTATCGACCAAGTGCAAGTGGCAGCGAGCAATCGCAAGCTGGCCCTGGAAACTCTGCAGCAGTCGCAGGATCGCTACACTGCGGGCGCTGCCGACTCGGTGGAAGTGGTGCAGTCGCAGCAAACGCTGGGATCCGCCGAGCGCGACTACGTGAGCGCAATCTACGCGCAAAATCTGGCGCGCATCAGCCTGGCGCGCGCGATGGGCGAAGCGGAGAACGACATCATCACATTACTCAAGGACAAGTAGATGGCCGACGAAACGCCGAAACTGCAATTAGAGAACGCATCGACCGCACCCGCGGCCGTCGCAACCGTGCCGGAAAACCCGGAAAAACGCCGCCGCCGTTTCGTCATGATTGGCGCAGTGATCCTGGTGATTCTCGTTGCTGCGGTCCTCTATCTTCTGCACGAACATGATTATGAAACCACCGACGACGCGCAGATCGACGCCCATCTGATTCCCATTAACGCGCGCACCGACGGCACCATCCGCAGCGTTTACGTCGAGGACGACGCCTACGTTAAAACCGGTCAGCCATTGGTCGATCTCGATCCCACTGATACCCAGGTCAGCCTGGCGCAAGCGCGAGCCAAGTTCGATCGCGCCCAAGCGCAGCGCGAGGCGCAGAGTCCTTCGCTGCCTATCACCGTATTGAACAACACAACCAGCGTTAGCCAGCAGCAATCCGCGGTGGTGAATGCCGAAGCCAGTTTGGCCTCCGCGCAACACGATTACGACAACGCCGTGGCCATGCAGCAGCAGGCCGAGGCCACCAACATCCGCGCGCAAGCCGATTTCCAGCGCTACAAAACGCTGTATGAGAAAAACGAAGCAGCCAAAGCGGATTACGATAACTACGCCGCCATTGCCGCCGGCCAAGTGGCTGCGGTGAAAGGCAGCCAGGCTTCCGTCGCTTCCGCGCAAAAAATGATCGAGCAGCGCCAGGCACAACTGGCGGAGGAAAAATCCAAGCTCGAGCAATCCCAGAAAAATGCTCCGCGGCAGGTGGCCATTCAGGAAGCTGACCTTCGCTCGCAGGTCGCCAACGAAGAATCCGCCAAGGCCGAGCTGCAGCAGGCCCAACTGAACCTCGGCTACAGCCACATCGTTGCGCCGGTGGCCGGAATCACTACCCAGCGCAGCGCTGAAATCGGCAGCCACATCAGCAGCGGCCAGCAATTGATGATGATCGTCGATATCGGCGATCTCTGGGTTACCGCGGATTTCAAGGAAACCCAGCTCGCACGAATGCATCCCGGCCAGCACGTAAAGCTGCACGTCGACGCGCTCGACCACGATTTCGACGGCACCATCGAGGCCATGCCCGCGATCACCGGCAGCCGTTCGAGCGTGCTCCCTCCGGAGAACGCTACAGGAAATTACGTCAAGGTAGTCCAGCGCCTGCCGATGCGCATTCGCTTCAGCCCGGGCCAGAGCGGCATGGAGAAATTGCGTCCCGGAATGTCGGTCGAACCGACCGTTCACCTGGACTGAAATCCGTATTGGCTGGCAGCACGGGTCCCACCGTACTGGCGTAACGCCGTACCGGCGTAACAGCGCCTTTGTCTAGATATCCAAATGACCGACGAACGCACAGCGGCAAACATCCGGCACGGCATCAATCCCTGGCTGATCGCCGTCACTGTGACCATGGCGACGTTCATGGAAGTGCTGGACACTTCCATCGCCAACATCGCGCTGCCGCACATTGCCGGAAACCTGGGCGCCAGCACCGAAGAGGGCACTTGGGTACTCACCAGCTACCTGGTCTCCGCCGCCATCGTTTTGCCGCTCAGCCCCTGGCTTACCAACCTGCTGGGCCGCAAACGCTTCTACATGACCTGCGTCGCGATCTTTACCATCAGCTCGGTCTGCTGTGGACTGGCCACCAGCCTCCCGATGCTAATTGTCTTTCGCGTCCTGCAAGGCGCGGGCGGCGGCGGGCTGCAGCCCAGCGAGCAGGCTATTCTGGCGGACACCTTTTCCGAAAAGCAGCGCGGCATGGCCTTCGCGATGTACGGCGTCGCGGTGATCGTCGCGCCTGCTATCGGTCCCACCGTCGGCGGCTGGATCACCGACAACTACAGTTGGCACTGGATATTTTTTATCAATCTGCCCATTGGCCTGCTGTCCCTGTACATGACCAATCGCATCGTCCACGATCCGCCGTGGATGAAAAATCGAGACCGTTCCGGCATTAAACACGATTACATTGGCATCGCCCTGATCGTCCTCGGAGTGGGCTTCCTGCAATACGTTCTCGACAAAGGCCAGGAGGACGACTGGTTCGGCTCGCGCATCATCGTCGCTTTTTCCATCATCGCGGTCATTTGCCTCACCGCGATGGTGATTCGCGAGTGGTCCCATCCCGATCCGGTGATCGACCTGCGCCTGTTGAAGAAACGAAACTTCGCCACTGCCATTCTTTTCAGTTTTATTCTCGGTGTGGTCCTCAACGGCTCGACCATCCTAATTCCGCAGTTTCTTCAGAATCTGCTGGGCTACACTGCGCAGCGCGCGGGGCTGGCTTTGATGCCCGGCGGCTTTACCCTGATGGTGCTGATGCCGGTGGCGGCGATCGCCGGCGCGAAGTTTGACCGCCGCTGGGTCATGGCTCTCGGCTTTGCCATCACTGCCATAGGGCTCCATCATATGACCGGCATCTATCTCGGAATCAATTTCCGCGCCGCGATGCTGCTTCGCGTGGTGCAAGTGGTAGGCTTGCCGTTTGTCTTCGTCAACATCACCACCATGAATTACGTGGGCGTCCCGTCCGAAAAGCATAACCAGGTTTCCGGGCTGAGCAATTTCTCCCGCAATATCGGTGGCGCTATCGGCGTTTCGGTGCTCAACACCTTTATGGCGCGTCAAGTGCAGTCGCAGCGTACTCGCTTAGTCGCCCACACCAATAACGCCAATCCATTTTTTCAGCGGGAACTAGCGGGCCTCACCGGGCGGTTTACCGCGATGGGCTACTCCAAGCTGGACGCGGCACAGAAGGCCCTGGCGCAGATATCCGGGGGCGTGGACCGCCAGGCCATGGTGATGAGCTACGTCAACGCCTTCTGGTTAATGAGCGTAATCGTAGCGTGCCTGGTCCCGGTCGTCTTCATCATGCGCAACCCGACCAAAGCCGAAGAGAAAGCCTCCGCCGGCGCTCATTGATATGTGTTTCGATTTTAGTCGGCTGAACTTGCAGTGAGGTGCTGGCTTTGGTTCTTGCAGTCGAAGGTGGTTGCCCCACAGGTCGATTTCACGTGTGGGGTTCCCGACTTTAGTTCTTGAAGTGGATGTTCACAGTTTCTACTGTGTGACGGGTGAGAACTCCCGCAGCGCAGCCAGCAGACAACTCGCCGCAACGAGGTCTTCCATCGCCGATCCCACGCTCTCGAACACGGTAATGTCATTTTCGTGCTCGCGAACGATTCGCGCCCCCGAAAGGGCCTCCTGCAAATCCGCGAGTATGTGCTCCCGCGGGATGTCTCCGGCGCGCAGCGGAATTAGCAAGTCCCCCGCCTCTTCCAGCGCGCCATAGGTATCCACCACCACCCGCGAGCGCACGATCGTTCGGGTGTCCACTTCGCGCGTCGCCGGAGTATACGACCCCACCAGATTCAAATGGGCGCCCTCCTGCAGCAGATTGCCGTCGAACAACGGCTCTCTAGAAGTCGTGCACGCGCACAGCACTTCCGATTCACGTGCACAAGTCGCAGCATCCACCGCATGCGCGGCAATGCCGTAGTCAACAATCAAACTATCCGCGAACTGTTTCGACCGCGCCGGTGTCGATCCGCAAATGAAGACCTCCCGGAAGGGCCGCACACAGAAAAGTGCGGGCACGTGCGCTCGCGCCAGGCGTCCCGTGCCGAATATCCCGAGGGTTCGCGCATCCGGCATCGCCAGTGCGGATGTCGCGACGGCCGAGACCGCCGCAGTGCGCAGTTCGGTAAATGTGTCGGCTTCCAGAAAGAGCAGGGAATCGCCGGTAGCCGCGTCGTACAGCGTGTACGTCGACCGCAGCACCCGCGCGGCGCGTCCGGATTCGCCATTCATGATCGCCACTTTCAGCCCGAATAGGCCATCGCCATAACACGGCATCAGCAGGGAAGTGCTTTGCTCGCCTGCGGTGATCACCCGCGGCGGAATTCGATAGCTCGAGAAGTTTTCACGAAACGCGGTGTGCAGCGCGCGAATCAGCCCATCGACATCGAGGTGCACCAGGACGTCATTGTCCGTAAGTATGGTATTACGAGGCTTGGAAATAAGCGTTTTGTCGTTCATGTCTCCGTTCACTCTCTGTTTTACTGACTGTGGGACGTGAACTGCGGGGCCTGGCATCCGAATCACTCGGTGCTTGTTATCGAATCGTGTCGCACTACGAATTCACCGCGACTGAGGACGACCTGCAGTGAAGTGTCAAAGCGCTTAGCAGAAACAAGTATACAGTACGTATATCCGGCCGGCCAATCCAAAGTTTGGATGCAAGCGATTCAGAAAACGATACACAAGAAAATGTACTGCTTTTGTATTAGCAAGCGGGGTTTGCCGCCCCGCCGTTGGTCTGTTGCTGCTTTTCTAACTAGTCGACTACCGCTCGATCGGTAATTTCCAAACCTCGGTCGAGAATCGCGAACGCTTCGCGCATCTCGCTTTCCTGGATGCACAGCGGAGGGTTGGTGAAGAAGGTATTCCAGCGCACAAACGTGTACAGACCTTGCTCCCGAAAGAATTTCCCCAGCGCGGCCATCTCCGCCGAAGTTCCGTTGTAAGGCGCCAACGGCTCCCTGGTTTTCCGGTTGCGAATTAACTCGACGATGCCAAACAGCCCGATCGACCTCACTGCACCGACCGAAGGATGCTTCGCCGCCAATTCCGCCAACAGCGTTTTCAGAATCTTTCCCATTTCATGCGCGTTATCGATCAGGTGATCCTCTTCGTACACCGCGATGGTCGCCAACGCCGCCGCGCAACTCATCGGATGGCTATTATAGGTTAGGCCTCCGTAGAAAACCTTATCCTGAAAATATTGTGCGATGTGATGGCGCATGCCCACCGCGCCGAGCGGCAGATAGCTGCTCGTCAATCCCTTGGCCATGCAGATTAGGTCGGGCACCACGTTCCAATGTTCCACCGCAAACCATTTCCCGGTCCGTCCAAATCCCGCCATCACTTCGTCGGCGATCATCAGGATGCCGTGCTTGGTGCAGATTTCGCGCACTCCCCGCAAGTAGCCGTCCGGCGGGACCAGCACTCCGTTGGAGCCGGTCACCGTCTCCAAAATGAATGCCGCAATCGTTTGCGGCCCTTCTAGCTGAATCACTTCTTCGATAGTGCTCAACGCCTGTTCGGTGGTGTCCCAACCTCGTTCGATCCCGTGATACGGATCGAATACCCGAATCACTCCGGGCATTCCGGGTTCGGCGGCCCAGCGCCGCGGATCACCGGTCAGCGCCACCGCTCCCGCCGTGCCGCCGTGATAGGAGCGGTAACGCGCCAAAATCTTGTGCCGCCCGGTAAATTGCCGCGCGATCTTGATCGCGTTTTCATTGGCTTCCGCGCCGCCATTGGTGAAGAAGAAAGTGTCGATATCGCCGGGGGTGATCGCCGCGAGTTTTGCTCCTAGCCGCGCGCGCGGCTCGGTGGCCATGAACGGATTGGCGTAAGCAAGCACCGCGGCCTGCTTTGATATCGCCTCGATCACCCGAGGATCGCCGTGCCCAATGTTCACGCTCATTAGCTGGCTGTTGAAATCGATGAACCGTTTCCCTTCCGGCGTCCAGAAGTAAATGCCCTTGGCCCGCGCCACCGGGATGGGATCGACCTTGGACTGCGCCGACCATTCAAACAGGGTGTGCTTCTTGGTCAGCGCCACCATCTCTTCGCCAGTCATCGCCGGAACCGCCACATCTGTCGTCGCCATAGTTTTTGCCTCGCTCGCCGTCCTGTGAACCTGCTCGATCTTGGTGCGTTACATCGGATCAACTTGCCGCCCGACTCCGTTTCCTGATTCGTCGTCACACGGCGAGCGGCCGAAGCGGCGCCGTTCCGCGAAGACAGCTAAAACGTCGGCGGTGTATTGATCCACATCAACAGCGTTTCTTCGTCCCCGGTATTCCGCCAGCGGTGGGCTTGCGAGCTGTTGAAATACAGGCTGTCTCCCGCGCTCATTTCGTAGCGGTCCACTTCATCCAGCCAGATTTCTAGCGCGCCTTTCATCACGTAAATAAATTCCTCGCCTTCGTGATTGTAGCTGCCGCCGCTGGTCGCGCCCGGCGCAATCCGAAACAGATGCGGCTCCATGCTGGTCTTCCCGAGCGCCAGCAATTCCATGCGCACGCCCGGATTCGGCGTGAGCACTTTGCGATCGCGCGGCTTCACTAGACGCGGCGCATTGCTGGCTTCGCCAAAGAAGGAAAGAACGTTGGTGTTGTATTGCCGCGCCAGTTTTTGCAAGGTAGCAATCGAGGGATTGGCGGTATCGCGTTCGATGGCGCTCAAGAAACTGGGCGAGACGCCGGTGCTTTTGGCCACCTCGGTGAGCGTTAAATTTGCCTGCCGCCTGAGCCGCGACAAATTTTCGCCCAGCCCCTCTTTTTTCGACTTGCCAGCGACGGAAATGCCCGGTACGACCGGCGTTTCCTTTTGCAGCATCGCCGCGATGCCCGCTGGATTGACGCGCTTGATATTGCGAAGGAACTTGATCTGCCTGAGTTTTTGCAGTTCGGCGCGCGAGTACAGGCGGTAAAGCCCCTGGCTGCGCACCGGGGTCAGCAATCCCATGCGCTCCCAGTTGCGCAGCGACGATCGGCTGATGTCCAGAATGCGGGCCGCCTCCCCGATCCGGTAGTAGACATCCTTTCTCGATCGCACCACACTACCTCCCACGCTAAATCCCGGCCCGCCACCTAACCTAAGTATACTTGTCGAACTTATTGCAGCGTTAGAGGAAAGCACAGAGTTGCCCTGCTTTCAAGCCTATCAGCGGCCAGCACCGATACAGCAAAAGCAAATCGCGAATCGGCACAAAACAACGATCTCGGTCGGGGAAGATTGCAGAATTCTTAGTAAGGTAGCAACACCATTTCGGCCTCCGGGCGTTCGGTCTACAACTCCCTTTGCGCCTGTGCTCCTCATTCGTATACTAGCCATCGAAAACAGCGCAGACTCCCAGCCCCGATCGAGGTGCGGCAATGTCACAAAACTCCAGCCCGGCAGCAAAGCAATCCTCTCTCTTGCTGATCCGCAACATCGGTCTGCTGCTGACCGGCGACATTCAGAAACCTATTAGCGATGCCGACACGATTCTCTGCGTCGACGGCCGCATCGCCGCCTTCGGTAAAGAGAAAGACGTCGACCCCGCCGGCGCCACCACCGTCGTTGATGCCAAAGGTTCCGCGCTCGCTCCCGGCCTGATCGATAGCCACGTCCATCCGGTCGCTGGGGATTGGACTCCGCGGCAGAATCAAATCGGCTGGATCGATAGTTACCTACATGGCGGAGTGACCACCATGATCTCCGCCGGAGAAGTCCACACTCCCGGCCGGCCCAAAGATGTAACCGGCGTGAAGGCAATGGCGATTTTCGCGCAACGCACATTCTCGGCGTTTCGTCCCGGCGGTGTGCGCATCCACGGCGGCGCGCCAGTGGTCGAGCACGGAATGGTCGAAGAGGATTTTCAGGAAATGGCTGCGGCCGGGGTCACGCTGCTCGGCGAAATTGGATTGGGTAGCGTGAAGGACGGCTCTACCGCACGGCAAATGGTGGCTTGGGCCAGGAAGTACGGAATCCAAAGCACGATCCACACCGGCGGCCCGTCCATTCCCGGTTCTGGGCTGATCGATAAAGACATCGTGTTGGAAGCGGACACCGACGTAATCGGCCACGTAAACGGCGGACACACCGCACTCCCTGACGATCAAATCATCGCGCTCTGCGAACGGTCGGCCCGCTCATTGGAAGTGGTTCACAACGGAAACGAGCGCGCGGCGCTGCTCACGGCGCGCACCGCCACAGATCGAAATCAGCTCTTCCGCATTATCCTGGGAACGGATTCCCCAGCCGGCTCGGGCGTCCAGCCGCTAGGAATTCTGCGCCTGATTTCGATGCTCTCCTCGCTCGGCAACGTGCCCGCAGAGATCGCATTTTGCTTCGCGACCGGCAACACCGCCCGGGAGCGCAAGTTGGATGTGGGTTTGATCGAGCCAGGCCGTGCCGCTACATTCGTAATGCTGGATCGCCCACTGCACTCCGCCGGAAAGACGCTACTCGATAGCGTCCAGCTCGGCGATCTCCCGGGCATCGGCATGATGATCGTCGACGGCGCGATCAGCACCCGTCGCAGCCGCAATACGCCACCAGCAACTGCGGTCCCAGAAGTAGTGAAGTCCTGAATTCAAAAGACAAGAGCGTAGAACCCACCGGCAACACCAAAGGGAAGACAGTCGATATTCATCGCAGGCCGTCTTCGCCCTTGATCTGATCTTTGGTCAACCCGCCAACGCGCGCCAACGGTCTGCCGCTATCGGTCACCGCGATCGCGACCACAATTTCTCTCGCACGCGGTGCGTCTGGAACCCGCACTTCCATCGCATCGAAGTGGCTGCGCACAAACGCGGCGTCCTTATGCCCGAGCGGAATATCCAGTGGCACGCCCATTCCTCCGCGCTTTTTCGCCGACGGAATTAGGGCGGCTCCCTTTCCCAGCACGCGCCGAACCGGCGCGCCCAATTTCGGATGCAGGATCGCTGCGGCATGTTCGAGCTCGCCGTCCTCACCCACCGCCGCCGCTTTTCCGTAACTTTCCACCGCAGTGGAGGGTATGCCCAAACACGCTACCGCCCGCTCGGTAAGCATTTCGCCCAGCTCTTCGCCGATGTCCATCAATTCGGAAAGGTCCTGCACGTATTTCCCGGCGAATGGATTCTCGATTACCGCCACCGCCGCCGCGCGCCGCGTCGGCGGTTCGACACCACGCCCCATCTCGCTGTGGATCTCTTCCACGTACGTCAAAATCTTTCGGACCTTCGCCCGCGTCGCGTTGCTCATCGCAGCCCATCCTTTCCTTGAATCTCGCTTGCCGCCAATCCACCCGCGCGATTATGAATTCGCGGGCCGGTGGTCATCACCAGCACCGTCAGAATCTCATCCGCGCGCGGACTATCCGCGATGCCTACTTCCATCGAATCGAAATGGCTGCGCACGTAGGACGCGTTGATGTGAGTGATAGGCACATCCAGCCGGGTACCCGGTCCGCCCACTTTTTTCGTCGACGCCACAATCGCCTTCGCCCCGCCCAGCACTTCGCGCATCCCGTAGCCGCCCGGGGCATGCCACAGCGCGCCGTGTTCAAGTTCACCGGCCGCGCCAACGATCGCACCCTTTCCGTAGCCCTCGATGTCGCTCACCTCGCCGCCCAGCGCGGCTACTAGCGACTGGGCCATTTGCAATCCCAGCGGTTTCAAATCGTCCATGAACCCGCCGATCTCCGGAAAATACTTACCGGCAAAGGGATTGTGAATCACCGCCAGCACCGCGCCTCGCCGCAGCGGCTTCTCCGCCACTGGCCCGCCCTCGTGATAGACGTACTCCACAACGGTCACCAACTTCCGGATATTCACTTCATGCATTCGGTAAACTCCCGTCCGCTACAATTGTTTTCGAGCCCGCCGCTGCTACTGCTGCTGCAGAGGTGTTGCCTACGATTCGCGTTTCTCCACAAAGATTCAGCGCCGCCGCTCGAATCAAGCCGCGCTCGATCAATTCAAGGGCAATCGCTTCGCCCGACGCCAGCGCCTCGGCGATTTCTGCGGGTGTCAACCGTCCCACGCTGCGCGTCACCAACCGATCGCCGAGGTCGCTGTCGGGTTGGATCTCCCGCGCGGGTGCTCGGACGATTGCGGGATGTCCCGGCAAATCCACGCCGTTGGCCACGATCGTCGCTGCCGCGTCCGCTAGCGCCGCGCGGTCCGCCAGAATTGTAACCGCGTCGGCGATTCCCAAGGAAAAACTCCGCCCGCGCCAACCGCTGGTGGCAATCCCGCGGATCGGCGAAGACTCCGGAATGATCGCCGTCCCAAGCAGGGACGGCTGTTCGAGCTGTTCCACCAATCCCACGCGGAAAGATTCGCCCGACGTCAGATGCAACGCAATATCCCCGCCATCGTTCACGTAGGCTCGCGTCAGCGTAGTCACGCTAGTCATTGCCTCGAGTAATTCCTCGGCCACTGCTCCGGCCACTGCCGCCATCGGGGTGATAAATACCTGCCAAGCAAAAGGTTCGACTCCATCCGCCATGCGCTGCGCTACGCTCCCCTGCAAAAGGGGAATCCTGCGCACGGCATCTTGCCGCAGTAAGGTCAGCTCTTCGCAAAGTTCGTCCAGCACGGTGACAAACCGCCGGCTGGCGGCATCGTAAGCCTCGCGCACTTCCTCCGGCGCACCGAACGCTTCGGCGATCGCATCGATCGGCCCATCGCGCAGATGGAGACGCCGGCCATCTGGCAGCAGGCGCACAATCGGCGGTTCTCTCATTGCCGTTCCTTGTCGCTCGGCGCGGGACGCGATAGCGGCCACGGATTTTCCGGGTTGGGCGCCACGTGCCGCTGGTCGTTGCCATTCTCTTCGCCGTTCACGATCGATTCCAGTGTGCGCACGTGATCCATATATCCGCCGAGCGCGGCATAGTCGCTGCGCTTCATGGTGAATTCGATGGGTGCGACGATCGCCGGCGTGGGTACGTAGCCGAACGCATTTGCCGGTAAGCGCGTTACGTCCACCATCAGGGTAATGCCGCCCCCCGGCCACACATACACCTCGGCCCCACCGCAGGTCACGCGCGTTAAAGTGTCGCGCACCGATCGGGTGAGCTTCACCGGATTTTCGGTTACGCCCGCGCGCAAGGATCCACCGGCGCCGCCCATGAACATCACCGTGCACATCGCCGGCTCGCAATTTTCCTGGATGCGCGCCACGGATTCCTGCAGCGCCGCGGGAATTGGGCGCTCGACCGGTTGCAGGTTTTCATCTAGCTCGTAATACGCGGCGTGCTCGCCAGTGGTGCTGACCATCAACATTCGCGTTCCCGGCTGACCGGTCTTGGGATCGAACGGATGTAGAATGGAGAGCGGATCGGAAATGTTTGTCCCGCCCCACTTGGTTCCCGGATCGGCTACACGGAAATATCTTCCGGGGGTAGATCTGCGGCCTTTCATCTTGATTCCGGTTGGAGGTATGCCCAGCATTTTCCCGGCCTGATGCTCGGAGAGCACGCCGGTGATGTGATCGTCGACCACCACCACTTCGTCGATCTTTCCCATCCACTGCATCGCGAACATGCCGATGGTCGCTGAGCCGCACCCCACCCGCATGCGGTCTTCCTTTACCCCGTTGACGATCGGCGCGTGCCCGGCCTGCACCACCACCGTCACGCCTCCGTCGACCGTTAGTTCCACCGCGCGCCCATTGCACAGGGCGAGCAGCGTCTCGCAGGTAATTCGTCCTTCCCGCAGACTTCCGCCGGTGAGGTGCAGCACTCCGCCCAGAGAAAGCATTTGCGAGCCGTATTCCGCGGTGGTTACGTGTCCCACCGCCTCGCCTTCCACTCGCACTGTATTCTGTTCCGGTCCCAGAAAACGATCGGTATCGATTTTCAGCTTCACGCCGCAATAGCTGAAAATCCCTTCGGTGACTACGGTCACCATGTCGACCCCGTTCACTTCCGACGAAATAATGAATGGCGCCGGTTTGTAATCCGGGTAGGTGGTGCCCGCGCCGATGCCAGTGATGAACTGCTCCGGTCCTGCGACGATTCGTCCATCCCACTCGCGGTGGGCATCGAGGAAGGGGACTACTTGGTCGCCATGCTCGAGCGCCCGGTCCAGAATCACATGGGCGTCGAGGCGCACCAGTTTGCCGGCGTGATTCGCGTAGCGGTCGCACGCACCGGTCCGGGCGTCCTTGATGTAGCAGAGGACCGGACAGGCGTCGCAGCGAATTACGTCGTCGGGCAGGGCGGCATCTTCAGGCACGAACATCTCCGGATGAAAAATGCGTTTTTGCCGGGCTTCGGAATTTCCATTTCCCTCAGAATCATAACCATCCCATTTCTAGTCCCCCCAGATGCCTGGATTGTTTTTTCCTGTTTTCATTGGGTGAAAGCCCACAGCCAGGTTGGGGCGTGCCACAACGCTGGAATGCCGGGCCAGGTGAAAATGCACTTCCGCCGCGATTCGGGATTTGTATCTTCTTCAAAATCATATGCATTCGATTTGTAGTCCCCACAGGTGACTGGATTCGTTTTTCCCTGACACGATTGTCGGAGCTACGCTCGCTACGCCTCGCAGTTTGAACTTACCTCATGCGGCGATCAATGGATAATTCCTATGGAGATGGCCTGCATGGCTTCCGCTCACGTTTGATCCCTGCTTTGCTAGGGCTCGGGTGTGGCTGCTCGGATTGCTGCGCGGACTCGGGCTGGGGTCGCCGGGACTTTGCGAATGCGCACGCCTGCGGCGTCGTAGATCGCGTTCAGAATTGCTGGGGCGGTCGCCACCATGGAATGCTCGCCAATGCCTTTCGCGCCGGACGGGCCCACGCTGGAAGGGTCCTCGATCAAGATTGACTCGATCGGCGGGATGTCGCCTACGGTCGGAATCAGGTAATCGTGCAGGTTCTCACCTCGGCCGGGGAAAAATTCCTCCATCAACGCCATACCCAGCCCTTGCGCGATGCCGCCTTCGATCTGGCCCTCGACCAGAGTTGGATTGATGGCCCGGCCTACGTCGTGCGCCGCGGTAATCCGCAGGACTTTCACCGTGCCCAACTCCATGTCTACGCTTACTTCGGCTATCTGCGCTCCGAAGCCGTACACTGCGTAAGGAATCCCTTGGCCGTTTTCGTCCAGCGTTTTCGTTGGTGGATCGAAAGTCGCTTCTGCCGTCGCTACGTAACCATTTGCGTCCAGCGGCAGGTCGCGCAACGAAATGGAGCGCTGCTTTTCTCCGTCTTCGATGGTTACGCGGCCATCGCTCAAGGTGAACCTCGCGCACTCGCATGCGCCGTCCAATTTCAGTATGGCTCGGCGCAGTTCCGTCCCGGACATACTGGCGGCTTTTCCACTCACAAAGGTCTGGCGCGACGCCGAGGTTTTTCCGCAATCGGGCGAGAGGGAAGTGTCGCCGGAAATAAAGTCAAAGCGATCGATCGGCACTCCCAATGCGTCGGCGCAAATCTGCGGAATCACGGTGGCGCTGCCTTGGCCGATATCCACCGCGCCCTGATGCATCGCAATGCGCCCATCGGCCTTCAATCCGATGCGCACCGTGGAAGGATTGGGCAGGGAAGTGTTTCCGCAGCCGTACCACACCCCGGCAACGCCGGTTCCGCGTCGCAGGGGCCCGCTGGCATTCTCCGCGTTGTATTTTTTTACTTCTTCGCCTGCGGCCATCCATCGCGGACGCAGCGCTTCGAAACAGGCGCGTATCCCGACGCCATCGCCCAGTACCTGGCCGGTGACGGTGGGCGTGCTGGCATCCAGCGCGTTCAGGATGCGAAATTCCAGACGATCCATTCCCACGCGATTGGCCAGCTCGTCAAAAAGTTGTTCCTGCGCGATCGCTGCCTGCGGCACACCAAACCCACGAAACGCGCCCGCTGGGACCAGGTGGGTGTGCACCGCGCGGGTCTGCGCCCGGTAATTGGGAATGCGATAGGGACCGGATGCGTGAATTGGCACGCGCGCCGCCACCGTTGGCCCCCACGACGAATAAGCGCCGGTATTGAAATCCGCGGAAAAATCCATGGCGGTAAGCCGTCCGTCGCTGCCCGCGGCCACCCGCGCGCGAATCCGCGAGGGATGGCGCTTGGTGGTGGACATCATCGACTCGGTCCGCGAATACACCATGCGCACCGGACGCCGCAGATGCCAAGCGGCCACCGCCACGAACGGCTGCATCGAGAGATCGAGCTTCGATCCGAATCCGCCGCCCACCGCGGTTGGGATAACCCGCACCGCTTCGGGGGCGAGCGCCAGAATCGCCGCGAGATCCGCGCGATCCATGTATGGGGCTTGGGTACAGGCTTGCACTTCGATGGTGTCACCCACCCGGCGCGCGAAACCCGCTTCTGGTTCGATGTAGGCGTGTTCCACGAACCCCGACTCGAATTCGCCGGTGGCCTCAAACTCCGCTTCCGCTAGCGCCGCGGTGACGTTTCCGCAGGCCACTCGCCCGCGCACCAGGACGTTGCCCGGACGGTGGGAGTGAAGCAGTGAGGCGCAGTCAGCGCTTGCCGCGTCGACGTCCTTCAGCGCCGGTAGTTCCGCCCAGGTCACCGGAAACGATTTCAGGTCCAGCGATTCCAATACCTCGGGTTCGCCCACCACGCACGCCACCGCTTCGCCGCGAAAGCGCGTTTCTGCCTCTGCGAACACTGGCTGGTCCGCGTACATCGGGATCACGCCAAAACAATTCTTGCCGGGAATGTCTTTGGCGGTGAAGACGCCGGCAATTCCGGGATGCGTTTGTAGGAATTTTTCTAGGTCACCGAATTGAAATCGCGCGCGATCGAACGGGCTCCGAATGACCCGCGCTGCGAGCGATCCGGCCGGAGTGTGGTCCGCACCGAAGATCTCCGCGCCCGAGACTTTCTGTTTTCCATCCAGTCGCACCAGCCGTTTGCCAATCGCTTCGCCGGCGGCCGGCGCGGCAATTTCCGCCACGGCGTTGCCACCGGCGCCACCATTCACGTCCAGCGCCGCCTGGACGATCTTGCGGTATCCGGTGCAGCGGCACAGGACGCCGCCGATCGCGTCCATCACTTCGCTTTCGTTCGGCGACGCGTTCCGTTCCAGCAACGCGGTCACCGCCATCACCATTCCCGGGGTGCACGCGCCGCACTGCGCTGCGCCGTGGCGCAAAAAAGCGTTCTGCACTCCGCCTAGCAGAGGGCTGCGCGCCGCCGCACCCTCGATGGTGATCACCTCGCATCCGTCCGCCTGCGCTACTGGAACCAGGCAAGCACAAACCGGCTCGCCGCCGAGCAGTATCGTGCAAGCTCCGCAGTCGCCCGCATCGCAACCTACCTTGGTCCCAGTGAGCCCCAGATTTTCCCGCAATACCTTCGATAGCCGGTGAGTGGGAAGCGCGGCAACCGACACAGCTGTGCCGTTCACTCGAAAATGAAATTCGCTCGCGGCGTCTTGCGCGCGTGCGCGGCAGCCCGGGGAAATTGTCGCCGCCATGGGTCAGCTCGCTCCCGCGCAACAACTCTCCAGCGCGCGCTGCACCAGGGTCAACGATGCGTCCCGCCGGTATTCCGCGGTCGCGCGCAAATCGTCGATCGGAGAAAGCTGGCGGAGATGTTCGCTGCGCACTGCCGCGCTAATCCCCGGTCCCGCACGCATTCCGCGCAGGGCCTGTTCGAGCTGCGCCAGCCGCTGCGCTTTCGCCGAGCATGAACCCACCGCGACGCGCGCTTCGGCCACGCAGCCGGCTGCGTCGATCTCCACCGCCACCGCGACCATCGATATGGAGATCACTAAGTATTTGCGCGCGCCCAATTTCAAGAAGGCTGCGCGGGCATTTTCAGCTCGCCGCGGAATTACTATCCGCGCCAGAATCTCGTCCGCGCCCAGTGCGGTCTTGCGGTTGCCCAGAATGAAATCGTCCAGCGCCAAGCGGCGCGTGGCTGGGGAGCTTACTAGTTCCACCTGCGCGTCCAACGCCAGAAGCGGCGGCACGCTATCTGCGGCAGGCGAGGCGTTGCACAGGTTTCCGGCGATGGTTCCGCGATTCTGGATTTGTATTCCACCGATTTCTCGCGCGGCAGCTTTTAACGCGTCAAAACAATGCGGCAAGGGATGCCGTACGATTTCGCTCCAGGTGGTGCCGCCCCCAATTACGATTGCATCGGCTTCCATGCGAATCCCGCGTAGCTCGGCTACCCGCGAAATATCGACCAGCGAGGTGGTTACTGGCCGGTCTCCTAGGGCGGGGTAGAAGTCGGTGCCGCCGGCCAAAATCTGGCCTCCCGACTTGGTGAGCGCGTCGGCTGCTTCCGCTAGCGTACGTGGTTGAAAGTACAATGTGGTGATCCTTACCGGTCACCTGCAAAGCGCATCAGGATCGAAAAAAATAGCATGCGGACGGGTTAATTCTACGCCTAGACCGCTCGCTCGATGTAGTTCTCGTTGTGTTTGGGCGGAGCGGTACCTAAAACAACTCCCAGTCAAAAACTTAGAGAACCCAGGTATGGAATCGATACCTGGGGCACTTGGCCTCGCTCCGCTCTCCCAAACCTGGGCCGGTAGGACCACTAGTACCATTCGCGGGTTGGCGTCTCACACGCTCACAACCATCTTGGGGGCGGGCGAATCCAATGTTATAAGATGACCAGGACCTTCGGATGCCCACGGGAGCTTAAAATGAGAATATCCACACTCTCGAGAATCCTGTTTGTAGCGGTTGCGACGGCGGCGCTGTGTCTCGCCCCCAAGCCTGCTTTCGCGCAGCACGGTGGAGGCGGTCACGGTGGCGGTGGTGGTGGGTTTCACGGCGGTGGCGGCGGAGGGGGTTACCACGGCGGTGGTGGTAGCGGTGGCGTTACGCACAGTAGCGGCGGCGGATATCGCGGCAACAGCGGCGCATATCGTGGCAGTGGCAGCTACCGCGGCGGCGCGCCTGGCGGTTATGCTCGTGGCGGCGCTTACGGAAGCCGCGGCGGATATTCGGGGGGAGTTTATCGCGGCAGCACTGCGTACAGCGGTGGCAACCGAGCCGGCGCATCGATGGCGTCGCGCGCCGCGGGCGGCAACGCTAGCGGCTGGCATTCGTTTGGTAATGGAGGGAATCGTTCGTCGGTAGCTCGTTCCACCAGCACAGCCCGTAGCTTTTCTGGCCAAGGGCACTCAATCACCTCAACGGGAGCGCGCTCGGCCACTAACTCGATCGCGGCCACAAACCGCTTGGCCAGCGGGTCGCGGCTGTTGGCGTCCAACTACGGAAACGCTCGCCTGGGGACCGCATTCGGGCCCTACAGTCGCGGCTACGGTTACGGACACGGCTACGGTTTTGGACGCGGCTACGGCTACCCATACCGATATGGGTGGGGCGGCGGCTGGGGCTTTGGTTTTGGCTGGGGATTTGGACTAGGTTTTGGATGGGGTTGGGGCTGGGGATGGGGAAGTCCTTATTGGTGGCCGGCGTACTATGGCTGCGACCCGTATTGGGGATGGGGATGCCCGGGAAGCTATCTTTACCCAACCGACTACGGTGCTCCTCCGGCGAGTTCGTACCAGATAGACGGATACACCAGCGACAATGGCAATGGCGGAAATTATTCCGCGCCGGACCTAAACGCGCAGTCCCAACCGGCGCCATCGCAGGATGCGACCCCCTACGTTACCCGGCCACAAACGCCAAACAATTCCCGAGCGGGGCAGGTGGTCTATCTCTATCGTAAAGACGGCTTGATGTTCGCCGCGAATGACTACTGGGTGGCCAACAATCAAGTTCACTACACGGTGCTAAACGGCGGGGAAAATACCATCGACATGCGCGACTTCGACGTACAGCGCACCATCGATGAAAACGCCAAACGCGGCATCGACTTCTCATTGCGGGCAACACCCGCGGGGCCGTCCGGAGACTCGCCATCGGCCTGCATTATTCCGATGCTGAGCGCCGGCGCTCTCGCGGCGTAGCGCCTGCCGGCGTGCCGATTGCTCGATCGTTCAGGTGCTAAACGTGGCCGCCCTCGGGCACCTACGGTGCCCTGGGGCGGCCTAAAATCACACCCTGTTCGGAATTCCTCGTTTTCCACGGCTCCGGGCGTGCGTGGTCGGTGTAAGCAGGGCCTGCCCAGACCCCTAATCACTCGCTTTAACGTAGTAGCCGATTTTACCTAACAGGCGGCTCGGTTCGAGGCCCGTCACTCCGGGATTATCCGCGTAGTGGAGTTGCCATGCGAAACGGCTACTTCACCGGTATCGGCATCGCGTGCGAAAAATTCGCCCGGGGAATCGCTTACCAGTGCGGCGAGTTTCTCTCGAGCTTCACGCAACGTCGAGACTTGGGTGACCCAAACGGGACTTCCGTCATGCTGTTTTTTGAAAATATCGAACCCGAGACTCATGATGGCTCCGGCGAAGCCGCGGCGATTCGATGCTCTGGGCCCAGCCCGATTGAATCGGCAATCCGGACCCGATGTGGTACGAGAGGGTGGGTCCAGGCCGGGAGTGTAGTTTGATGCGAAATCGCTTGTCTGTTCAATTTTGAACAGACGAACCCGTGTCCTGCCAAGTAAGAAGATAGCTCGAAATATACACCCCGAAGGGGCGGGGCAGCGTTGTACTTCTTTGCGCGGCCTCCACATTTCAAAATCTAACCACTACGGACGGTAATCTAACTTGGCCGACAGAAAAAAGAGAAAAGGCTCCTTTAAATTGCGCGAAGTGTTTCCGCCGTCGGCTCAGTCGGCGAAGATCTTGGAGTATCAGGCGGGCGATACCATCATCGCGCAAGGAGATAAATGTAACGAAGTTCACTACATCGAGAAGGGGCTCATCAAACTGCACGTGGTTTCTGAGCGCGGCAGGTCGGCGGTTCTCGGCATCGCCGGCGCCGGTGAGTTTTTCGGGGAGAGCTGCATGAGCGGAAATCTGAACCATCTCACCTCGGCGGTAGCGCTGGTGCCCACCACCATTGCAGCGATCAAACGCAAAACCATGGAACGCTTGATCGAGGAAGAGGACGGAGTCTCTTCCATGTTCATCAACCACTTGCTGGCGCGGAATCAACGCATCGAACAGGATCTGATCGATCACTTCATGAATTCCAGTGAAAAACGCCTGGCCCGCACCCTGCTGCTGCTGGCCCGCCACGGAAAATCGGGGGATGAAAGTTCGTCGGTGCTGTCCAAGATCGGCCAGGACACCCTGGCCGAAATGGTTGGCACCACGCGCTCGCGCGTCAATTTTTTTATGAATCGGTTTCGCAAATTGGGGTACATCCACTATAACGGCGGGTTGGTAGTGCACGACGAACTTGCGAACGCTTTGAAGGATTAGCCCTGGCTCGGCCCCCGGCCCCAACCCCGGTGGAGCGTCAGTTACTGGACGCTCACCGGTTGCGGCAGGGTGACGTTGACAGGACGCAGGGTAAGCCAGTCGGTGCGGGTGCGGTCCCATTCTTGAATCAAGAAGCCGTACGATTTCAGGAAGTCGCGGATCTGCGGACGCTGCCAACCGACGATATTCTCCAGGATCGGCACCAGCACCACGTTGGCATTCTCGCCCAGTACCGTGCGCTTGGCGATGTGCGCCAGTTGCGTGGATTCAGACACCGCGATGGTGAACCCTTCGCGGGAATTCACGTGGAGCATTACGTGAATGTCGGAACTGCCGTCGCCGGCATAGACCACGTGATCCGGACCAATTTGCAAGCTGGCTTGCAGCTTGTCCAGTACGGCTACCTTCCCGTACCCTGCGGTGACCCGCACGATCTTTTCGATTTCTCCCGAACTGGTGTATTCGAATTCGGTGCCGTGAATGTGATCGGCGGGTACGATGCCTTCGAGCGCGGAGCGCACGATTTCAACCGGCGCCGCGGACAGAATCGAAAAATCAAAGCAATAGCCGGGGATGCCGTGATCCAGGATGTCGTACAGCACGCGAATGTCGTGCTTCAGGCGGATGCGCTTGCCCACTTCGTATAGATGTTCCTGGCGCACCCGTCCGCGGAATTCGGGATCGTGCAACAGCAGGTAGGCGAGTTCGGCGCCTTGCTGGACTAGATTGATTTTGGCCATGCCTTCGGCTTTGCGTTCGAATTCCGAGGTAGGAATGCCGACGATCTCACTCAGCACGTAGCCGGAATCATTGAAGGTGAGTGTTTTGTCGAAATCACTCGCGAACAGGTAATGCTTCTTATTATTTTCCATCATGGGGATAGATGTCCTCCCGTACTCATACTATCAATACTCTGTCGCATATCCTTATCGGATTAAGTGATTAGATGCATTAACGTCGGGTAAAGGTCCGTTAAATAAGGCAGGGAAGGGCTTAGTGGTTCCGCGTCAGCACGATAGGGCACCATTCCCACAGCGGGAATACTTGACTGCGTCAACTAATTCCACCAGAATGCCGTTTGACCCTATTTTCGAGGTTCCATCGTGCCTACCCACGAATCTGGCCACCAACGCATCGACGCGGTTCGCCGCTTCAATCGTTTCTATACCCGCAAGATTGGAGTGCTCGGTAGCGGTGTATATCGCAGTCCGTTTACGCTTACCCAGGCGCGGGTGCTTTTTGAGATCGCCCATCGCCGGCAGACGACTGCCGCTGAACTGGTCCGGGAACTTGGCCTCGATCCCGGCTACCTCAGCCGGATTCTTCGCAGTTTTCGCAGGCGCGGGCTAGTGGCCGCGATTACTTCCGGCGCCGATCGCCGCCGCGCACTGCTCTCGCTCACCCATCGAGGAACAGTGGTGTTCGCGCCGATCGATAGCCGCTCCCATGAAGAAGTGGGCGCGCTCCTGGGAGAATTGCCGGTGGGCGACCAGCGGCATCTGGTGAACGCGATGCACACCATCGAAGAACTGCTGCACGCTCCGGCAGCGGATCATCGGGGGAACCGGTCGGCTGGATATATGCTGCGTTCGCCACGCGCCGGCGATATGGGTTGGGTGATCGAGCGTCATGGCGCGCTATACGCGCAGGAGTACGGATACAGCCAGCGGTTCGAAGGGTTGGTGGCCGAGATCGTGGCCGGGTTTGTGCGCAACTTCCAGCCGAAGTGGGAGCGTTGCTGGATCGCCGAAAAGGATTCGCAGCCGGTGGGGTCGGTGTTTGTGGTCAGGCGCTCCGAAACGGTGGCCCAGTTGCGGCTCTTGCTGGTGGAGCCGTCGGCACGCGGTCTCGGCATCGGCGCGCGTCTGGTGAATGAATGCCTGCGCTTCGCGCGCGATGCCGGCTATTCGAAAATGATGCTGTGGACCCAATCCGGCCTCGATGCAGCTCACCACGTCTACGAAAATGCCGGGTTCGAGATGATTCGCCGGGAACGCCACAAGGAGTGGGGCCAGGATGTCACCGGCGAGACATGGGAGCGCGACCTGTAGCGGGTAGTGTGGTGCACCGTTCCAGCGTGCCGGCCGCGTCACTCGTGTTAATCTAATCCTTGGCCAGAAAATCCCAGAAACCCTCGGTTAGTGCAGCTACCCGTTCGAACTCCGCACTTCCAGGACTCCGCTGAATGCGATCTCGAATCGCCAGGTTTGTGGTCGTAATCGAGTCGATCTTGCTGCTGGCCCATTGGGCTGTTTACCGCACTTTGGTTAGCTTCTGGCTGGTTCCGGCGCCGGCGATTGCCGGCGTGCGGATATTCTTTGCGGTCGCGTCCGTCAGCTTTGTGTGCGCCTCCCTTTTGGCTTTTTGGCATGCCGATTTTGCAACCAGGATCTTCTATACCGTTTCGGCGGTGTGGCTTGGCATTTTCAACTTTCTGTTCTTCTGTGCGTGCGCATGCTGGATTTTCTACGGCGCCGCGGTGGCCATCGGCGCGCACCTGACCCGGCGGCCGTTCGGAATTGTGTTCTTTGGTTTGGCGCTGATCTTCAGTTTGTACGGCTTGATTAACGCGGCCTCCCCACGGGTCACGCGGGTGACCGTTCGTTTGCCGAATCTGCCTGCTTCGTGGCGCGGACGGGTGGTCGCGCTGGTCAGTGACACCCACCTCGGCCATGTCCGCAATTTAAGCTTTATTCGCAGGATTATTCGTAAGCTTGCCGCGCAGAACCCCGCCGCTGTTTTCATCGCCGGCGATTTATTTGACGGCACCAAGACCAATGTCGAGGAGCTCGCCCAAGCCTGGAAGGCATGGTCGCCCCCCCTAGGGAGTTACTACGTCACCGGCAACCACGAAGAGTTTCGCGATCGCGCCTTGTTTGTTTCCGCCGTTGCGCGCGCCGGGGTGCACATTCTGAATAACCAAGGGATTGACCTCGAGGGTGTGCAATTGGTTGGGGTGCATTTCGGCCAGTCTCTGAACGTCGACGGTTTTCGCGCGATTCTGAGGAAAAGTGCTCCCGACCGAACCCGCCCTAGCATCCTGATCACGCACGCGCCGGACCGCCGCGAGGCTGCCGCCGCCGAAGGCATCTCGCTCCAAGTTTCCGGGCACACTCACCGGGGCCAACTTGTGCCGTTCACCTGGGCGGTGAACAGAGTATACGGCGCCTACGCATACGGATTGCAGCGGGTGGGCGACATGCAGATTTATGTTTCCAGCGGTGCGGGAACGTGGGGGCCTCCGCTGCGGGTTGGCACCATCGCCGAAATCGTCCTGCTGAAATTTGAGCTCGAGTGAAATCGATTTTTCGTGAGATAGGCAAGCGGCTCGGCATTGATCTATGATCGCCTCGCGTTAGCGGAGCGTTAGACCGTGCGAACGGAAACTATGCCATCGAACAACCCGGCTTCGGTTATCGTCTCGTGCTACAACGATCGGGCAATCCTGGAACCCTCGCTAGCCGCTTTGTCCGTCCAGAATTTTCGCGACTTTGAATTGATCATCGCCGACGACGGCTCGAGCCAGGACTACGCTAGCGTGCTGGCGGCCTGGGCGCCGAGATTTGCCCACGGCATTCAGCACGTTACTCACGAGAAGAAAGGCTATCGCCGCCCGCGGATTCTGAATCGCGCGATCTTCGTGAGCCGGTTCGAGCGCATCATCATCATGGACATGGATTGCCTGCCGCATCGCGATTTCGTCGGCAATCATCTGGCATACCTCCGGCCTGGAATTGCGATCACCGGGCGTCGCGTGGATATCTCGCGGGATGCGCTGCCCACCGCGGAGCAAATTCTCGAGCGGGGCTTGGGATTTAGCTTGCCGGAGTTGCTGCGGATGTGGCTGCAGGGCAAGGCTAAACGCGTGGAGCACGGATTCGTGTCGCCGATATTCTACGAATCCAGCCACGCGGCGCTTCTCGGGTGCAATTTCTCGCTCTGCAAGTCCGATTTGCAGTCGCTAAACGGCTTGAATGAAGAAATCCAAGGCTGGGGCGGGGACGACACCGAGCTAGACCTGCGTCTGCATTTCATGGGCGCGAAAATCCGCAATCTTCGCAACAAAGTGATCGAATATCACCTCACCCACCCCCACCGGGAAGCCGATGTGGAACACCGGGACGCCATCATCGAACGCACCCGCGCTGAGAAAGCCATCCGCTCGCGTCTGGGGCTGTCGGAAATCCAGAAATCCGATTTCTCCCACACCTGTTTTGGCCCCGAGAAGTAGAACCTTACTGAAAAGCCACAAATCCGCACACACTTAACGCCGAAGGGTGCGCCACCCAAATTCGACCGACTACGGTCTAAATTCTGTGCATCCTAATTACATGTATATACATCTATGGGAGTATGAGCAATCACTCACGCCTTCCCGATATTCCCTGCCTGTGCGGCAGTTTCCGGCGCACGGCCCGCGCGCTTACCCAGCGTTACGAGCAGGCCCTTCGGCCGCTTGGCCTGCGAGCGACCCAATTCACCATTCTGCAAACGCTTGCCCGTGCGGGAGAAGTGTCGCAAGGGCAACTGGGCCAGATGCTGGCGATGGACAGCACCACTCTGACCCGAACCCTGGGCATCATGCGCCGGCACGACTGGATCGCCGAGCGTCGCGGCGAAGATCAGCGAGAACGACTACTGCGCTTGGCCAAATCCGGGGTGACAAAACTGAGCGCCGCCACGGTTGTGTGGGAAAAGATTCAATCCCAGTTGCGCGAACAACTAGGCGGCCCGGCGTGGGAGAACCTGCTGCACCTCACCAATCAGGTTGTCGAGCTGGCGACAGCTCAAGGAGACTCAATATGAAAGCGTATGGGAAACTCACCGCGGTGTTAATCGCCGTGTGGTTCGCCTTCGTTGTGTCCGCTTCAGCGCTGGAGGTTTTCAAGAATGCTTACAATCGCGTCGGAATTGCGGTTGGGTTGGCTGCACTGATCCCGATCGTGGTGTTCTCGGTGTGGTATGGAGCTTCGGATGGATTTCGGCAGTTTGTGTTATCTCTGAACCCTCGCATTTTGACTTACCTGCAGTCCTGGAGGGTTATTGGGCTGGTGTTCGTCATATTGGAGGCGCGAAACGTCCTGCCAGCAATATTTGCGCTGCCTGCAGGATATGGGGACATCGCGATCGGAGTGACTGCTTCCTGGGTCACGTGGAAGCTGGCCAGTCCTGGTCATCGCAACAGCTTTATTCTTTGGCAAGCACTGGGAATGGCCGATTTGGTGGTGGCCATGGCCCTGGGGACCACCGTGAGCCTGCTCAGCCCGCACGGCACTCCGATGACCGCCATGACGGTATTGCCACTGAGTTTGGTTCCGACCTTTCTGGTACCGCTGTTTCTGATCCTGCACGTGATTTGCATGGCCCAAGCCAGGCGATGGAAAGCCGCCCCCAGCGACAGCCGTCAAACATCAACCGACGCCCCGAATTTTGTGCCCAGTGGATTTCATTCTTGAAGGGATGGTGAAATGAGATATCCGCTCCACTGATTTCCCAACGGCGGCAATTCTGGGTAGAATCAACGCGCTCGGCGGACTCACCGTTAGCGGGTCCGCCGGGCAATTTGGTCTTCGATGAGACAAAAGCTTCTGGGAATCGACGTCGGCACCGGCGGCACACGAGCCGCTCTGCTTGACGCCTCCGGCCGGGTGCTCGCCGCCGCCACCGCCGAGCACCCGCCAATCTCTGCTCCGCGCATCGGTTGGGCCGAACAGAATCCCAGCGATTGGTGGCGCGCTGCGCGCGTGGCCATCCCCGAATGTCTGCGCCTGGCTGGCGTTGCGCCCCGCGACATAGCTGGCGGTGGGCCTAAGCGGGCAAATGCATGGCCTGGTTCTTCTCGACGCGGCAGGGGAAGTACTGCGCCCTTCACTGATTTGGTGCGATCAACGCACTGGCGATCAATGCGCCGCCATCGAAGCGACGATCGGCCGCCGCCGCTTGATCGAGCTGACCGCTAATCCCGCGCTAACCGGTTTCACGCTCCCGAAAATTTGGTGGGTGCGCGAACACGAGCCGGAAATCTGGAAGCGCACTCGCTCGGTGCTGCTGCCCAAGGACTACGTCCGGTACTGCTTGACTGGCGAGCGCGCGACGGATGTGTCCGACGCTTCGGGCACGTTGATGCTCGACGTTGCCAATCGCAAATGGTCTGCGGAAATGCTGGCGGCCTCGCAGATTTCCGAAAACGTTGCTGCCGCAAGTTTTCGAGTCGCCGGAAATTACCGGGACAATTTCCGAAGCAGGCGCTCGTGCCTGCGGTCTGCGCGCGGGAACTGCCGGTGGTGGCCGGCGCAGGCGATCAGGCCGGCGGTGCGGTGGGAATGGGCATCGTGCGCGCGGGAGTGGTGAGCGCGACGATCGGCACTTCGGGCGTGGTTTTCGCCGCCACCGATCGACCGTTGCTCGATCCGCAGGGCCGCGTCCACACGTTCTGCCACGCCATCCCGGATCGTTGGCACGTCATGGGCGTCACCCAGGCGGCGGGGCTTTCGCTGCGGTGGTTCCGCGATCAATTCGGCACCCGGACGGAATCGCGCGGCGGGTCAGGCAGCGGATCGGGCGCTAACGGAGCGGCGCGAGAGCCCTACGACGTGCTGATGGACGAAGCCAGCGGCGTGCCGCCCGGCTCGGATGGTTTGCTATGGGCGCCGTACTTGATGGGTGAGCGAACTCCGCATCTGGATCCGCTGGCGCGCGGCGCACTGGTGGGCATCACCGCGCAGCACACTCGGGCGCACATGGTGCGAGCGATCTTGGAAGGCGTAGCGTTTTCCCTGCGGGACACTTTCGAAATCCTGAAACAGATGCAAGTGCCGGTGGGATCCATCCGGCTGGGCGGTGGTGGCGCGCGTGCGCAACTGTGGCGGCAGATCCAAGCCGACGTCTACGGTTTGCCGGTGGCCGTGAACGTCGCGGAAGAGGGCGCGGCATACGGCGCTGCGCTGCTGGCCGGAGTGGGCGCCGGCGTGTGGCCATCGGTTCCGGCGGCCTGCGACGCTGCGGTGCACGTCGCTCAGGTGGTGCCCTGTGACTCCCGGACGCGTGGCCCTCATGGACGCGCGCTACGCCGAGTATTCCAAGCTGTATCCCGCGCTGCGCGATATCCACTAGCTCCCGGTCACGCTATTTCGGGCCTTCTGCCCTACTCCCGCATCTTCCGCGATTCCCAAACTCACCGCCAACCAATCCATCTCTCCGCGTCCGCGAGCGATATTGGCGAGCAGGCGATCGTGCAACAGGCTAGCGATCGGCATGGGCATGGTGGACGCCGCCGCGGTCTCCCAGCGCCAGGTTCACGTCCTTCAGCCCTAGCACCATGCGAAAGCCGGCCGGCTCAAATCGTTGTGCGGCGAGCGCCTTCCCGTAGCCCTGATAAATCGGGCACGCGAAAATAGTTTGCGCCAGCATGTCGATCATCTTGGCAGCGTCGACCCCGTTTTTCTGCGCCAGGGTCATCGCCTCGGCCATGGTCTGGATCGCCGAAGCGATCATAAAATTTCCGCAGACCTTCACCAGGTTTGCTGCGTCGGGGGCGTCGCCGAAATCAAAGGTGGCCTGCCCGATCGCGGCGAGGATCGGCGCAATTCTGTTTCTTAGCGGCGGGCTCGCCGGAAACCACCACGTTCAGGCGCCCCAGCGGCAGCCGCTTCGGGCCGTCCGAACACCGGTGCCGCAATGTAGGTAACCTGAAATTTCCGGTGCTGTTCCGCCAAGCCGTCGAGCCGCCGCTGGTGAAATGGTGCTCAGCGAAATATGGATTCCATTTGCTCCAAGCTTTTCGATGAACCCGCCTGGCTCGGCGACAGATCGCTTCGACGGTCGGATCGTCGGAGAGCATAGTCAGGACGATCCCGCCGGGCTCGGCCACGTCACGCGCTTGGCCAACGAGCCGCGCCCCCTGTTTGACCAGCGGTTCCGCTTTCGACGAGGTGCGGTTGAACACTCGCACGCCGTAGCCGGCCTTCAGTAAACTGCCAGCGATCGGCTCCCCCATATTTCCCAACCCGATGAATCCCACGCTGTCGCTCATCACGTAGACCTTCCTTTCGCCGATTTAGTGCGCCGCGAAGAAAGCTTAGCGTAGGTCGGGCCCAATATTTTGCGAAAGGAGACAGTCCCGAGTACTGCGCTCCGCTGAGTCACCACGCCGCCGATCAGTGTATCTTGGAGGAGTCGAGGCCATTTGAATCCGCGAATCATTTCGCCGTGCCGCGCTGGCGCAAGTAGTGCGCGATCGCGCGCGACTGAAATCGCCCGGCACTTTTTGCCGCCACCACTTTGCCGCAAATTTTTCGCCCGATCCCCGGCCCGAGTTGTCCTCCACGGCGTCCATGCCTGAACCGCCTCAGCCCAGCGTCCCATTGTGGAGTTCCGACGACCAACAAGTGCGCCTTGCCGAGCTCGCGGCCGGCACCGCCGATCCCTTGAAAGAGGCGCCGCTGCGGCGCGACGTCCGTTCGCTGGGCACCTTGCTGGGAACCGTGCTGGTCGAGCAGTCCGGCCCGGCGCTATTCGATATCGTCGAGCAACTGCGCCGCCTGCTCATCCAACATCGCGAACAAATGACCGGAGCCGACGCGGATAGCAGCGGGCGGGCTAAGTCCGAAACCGGCCGGATGGAGCAGGCTCGCCAGATCGTCGAGAAACTTGGAGTCGACGACGCGCATCGGGTGGCCAAGGCCTTCGCGATTTACTTCGAGCTCGCCAATCTTGCCGAAACCAATCACCGCAAACGCCGCCGTCGCGCGGCCAGCGTGCATCCGGAACAGGCGGTGCTGGCCGGCACTTTTCGCGGCACGCTGCAGCGGCTGCGGTCGCAAGGCTTCGGCGCGGCGCAGGCGCTGGCAGCCCTCCGCCACGTTCGTGTGGTTCCGGTTTTTACCGCGCACCCCACCGAGGTTTCCCGGCGAACCGTGCTGCAGAAGCGCCGGCGCATCGCCCAGCACCTGGAATCGCTCGATCGCCTGCCGCTCTCCGGTGCGGAAGCCGCCGGGCACGAGGCGGCGATTCTTTCGGAGATCACTTCGCTGTGGCAGACCGATGAAGTGCGGCTGCACAAGCCCAGCGCCACCGACGAAGTGCGCATCGGACTCGATTACTACCCGGTGACCCTCTTCGATACTGTTCCGCGCCTTTACGCCGACCTGGCCGAATCTTTTTCGCAGGTTTACGGCCAAGCGCTGGAGGACACCGCATTTCCGGAATTGCTCGATTTCGGTTCGTGGATTGGCGGTGACCGCGACGGCAATCCGCTCGTGAGCGCGTCCTGCACTGCAGATGCGTTGCAGCTCGCGCGAAAAACAATTTTCGATCACTACATCACCGAGGTGACCCGCCTGATCGACGAGTTGAGTTCCTCGGTCCGCCAGGTTCCCGCGGCGAAACTGTTGCGCGCTTCGCTCCAGGAATATGAATCCACCCTGGTGGACCTGCCGCATCCGGCCAACTGGATCTCGGAAACCGAAGTCTACCGGCGCTTCCTGAATTTTGTTGCGGCGCGATTGCGGTACGCCAGCGATGATCCGCAGCATCCCCGCGGCTACCGCAGCGCCGCGGATTTCGAACACGATTTGTCCATGGTGCGTCAGAGTTTGAGCGCGCACCACGGCCACCGCTTGGTTCAGTTGTTGGTGGATCCGCTGCTGCGGAAGGTGCGCACGTTTGGATTCCGGTTGCACACTTTGGATATCCGGCAGCACTCGCGGGTGCACGCCCAGGCGCTGGCGGAACTGGCGGCGGCAGCGTCTGCCGCTCCGCCAGCGGTCGATGCGGGAACTGGAATTTCGCCGGAGTCGGCCGAGTTGCTGGAAGTGCTGCGCGGTGTTGCCCGGCTGAAGCAAAGGTATCCTCCCGAGGCGATTTGCGCCTACATCATCAGCGATACGCGCTCCGAGAACGATGTGTGGGGTGTGATTCGTCTAGCGACGATGTGCGGAATCCAGGTGCACGGCTCGGAGGGCGATCCCGGACTGATGCCCGTTCCGCTTTTTGAGTCGATCGACTCGTTGCGCGGGGCCGCGGAAACCATGCGGCGGCTGTGGTCGGCGGCGGCCTATCAGCCCTTGTTGAATTCCTGGGGACGGTGGCAGGAAGTGATGCTGGGCTACTCGGATTCGAATAAAGACGGCGGGATGCTCACCAGCACTTGGGAAATCTACAAGGCGCATCGCGAACTGCATCGCGTGGCGCAGGAATGCAACGTGAAGCTGCGTTTGTTTCACGGGCGCGGCGGCACGGTGGGCCGCGGCGGAGGCCCCACGCACCGCGCAATCCTCGCGCAGCCCGCGCACGACTTTTCCGGGCAGATTCGGATTACCGAACAAGGTGAAGTGCTGAATTGGAAGTATGCGGACCCGGTGCTGGCGGAATGGAATTTGGAACTGATGATTGCGGCGTCACTGGAAGCGCTGGCGCGCCAGCCGAAAAACGGGGCCGAAGGCGCTACGGAACTCCAGCCGAGCCGGTGGGATGTGGCGATGGAAGAAATGTCCGCGGACGCCTACGCCTTTTACCGCGAAAAGATCGCCGAAAACGGTGACGTCCTGGATTATTTCGAACTGGCCACGCCGGTAAATGAGCTCGAGCATGCGCGTCTGGGCTCGCGTCCGCCGCGCCGGACCGCCAGCCGCCGCCTGGAAAATCTGCGCGCGATTCCCTGGGTTTTCGGTTGGATGCAGAGCCGCCACGCGGTGCCGGCATATTTCGGAGTGGGCTACGCGCTGGAGCGCTTGGCGTCGAAGCATGGTGGCACGCCCGAGCTGTTGCGGGAGATGATGAAATCGTTCCCGCTGTTTTTCGATTTGATCCGCAACGTGGAATTGGCAATGGCCAAGGCCGATTTTTCGATCGCGCGGTTGTATGCGGCCGCGCTGGTTCCCGACGCTGGAATGCGCGACCGCGTGTTCCACATGTTGGAGGAAGAATTCGAGCGCACCCGAAAAATGATCCTTACCATCACCGGACAATCAGAACTGCTGGAAAACAATCCGGTACTCTCGAGATCGATCCGGCTCCGAAATCCCTACGTGGATCCGATGAGCCTGATTCAAGTAGATCTGCTGCAGCGCAAGCGCTCCGGCGAACGGACCGACGCTCTGGATTACGCGCTAGGCGCGACCATCAACGGGATCGCCGCCGGATTGCACAACACCGGCTAAGCCCACCAATTCACTACTATGCCGCTCAAGAGCGGGGACATTGGTGAAACTTCAGAGGCCAGTGGAGTATCGGAGGCGGGAAATTCATGGGCGGAAATAAAAAACGCGGGTCCCGCCGGTTATCGGCGAGACCCGCGTGGTAGGACTAGAGGCTAGTGACGTTCGATGCCTGGAGACCCTTGGGTCCCTTGGTGACTTCGAATTCAACGGCCTGACCCTCGTTCAACGACTTGTAGCCATCGGCCAAAATCGCCGAGAAGTGAACGAAAACATCTTCGCCGGTCTGGCGCTGAATGAATCCGAATCCCTTTGTAGCATTGAACCACTTTACTGTTCCTTGTTCTTTCACTGATGTTCCTCTTTTGATTTAAGCTATTTGCGCTTCACGTTCCTGACTTCGGGTCCGGAAACCGGTCTCGAAGCAAGTACCTCTGTCCGTACAACAAAAAAGGCCGCAAGCAGTTTTTGCTTGCAGCCCCTTCTTTCGAATCTAAAGGTTTTACAAGAGCAACAAACGCAAGGGCAGAGTAGCATAGGTAGGTTGGGGAGTCCAGCACTTTGTTGGAAGCCGGCGGGTGCCGTCGTGGCACAGCCAATATAGGTTCGGAATCAGACTCTAAAATATTGATATTAGTGGAAATAGGGCCTGGCGCCCGAATCGATACAGGTCGAGCACGCGTCTGGATGGGGTCAGCGCCAGCGGCTCCAGGAACACGTTGCTCGGTGCACGGAGTGTCATCGGATGAATGTGCTGCATGTGGATACGCGGCCGGATTGGCGCGGCGGGCAGAGTCAGGTGCTCCTGCTGTTGCAAGGCCTTTGCGCGCGCGGGCATCGCGCCGAGCTGTTGGTGATGGAAGAGAACCCGTTAGCGGGGCGTGCGCGAGCGGAGGGAATCGTGGTGCACGCACAGCCGGCGCGGCGGTGGCCGTTGGCGGGACCGCGGACGATTCGCCGGTTGGTTGCGGCGTCAGGGTTCGAGGTCGTGCACGCGCACGATCCGCATGGCCTCACCGCGGCGTGGCTCGGGCGGGTGTTTCACACCGCGGCGCTGATTGCGCACCGGCGAATTGCTGCGCCATTGCATGGTAGCCCGGTGGCGCTAGCGCGCTACCGGGCGGCGCGACGGCTGATTGCGATTTCGCGGTTGGTGGCCGAAAAGCTGATTGGTTCGGGAATGAACGCGGAGCGCGTCGCGGTGGTCTACGACGGTGTGCGCGTGCCGGATTTGGCGAGCGCGGAGGCGCGCGGCGAAGCGCGGCGCGCCTGGGGCGTTTCGGACGAGGAAATTTTGCTGGGATATGTGGCGCATCTGGTTCCGGGAAAAAACCACGAAGCGCTGCTGCGCGCGCTGCCAGAGATGCTGGCGCGGCGGCCCGGGTGCCGGCTGATTCTTGCGGGGGACGGACCGCGGCGTCGAGAGTTGGAAGAGTTGTCCCGCGCGCTGAAAATCGAGAGTCGCGTGATTTTCGCGGGATTCGTAGAGGACATAGCGCAAATCTACCGGGCGCTGGACGTGTTCTTGTTCCCGGCACTTGGGGAAGGGCTAGGCTCATCGTTACTGGAGGCGATGGCCCGCGGCTTGCCGTGCATCGCCGCCGCCAGCGGAGCGGTGCCGGAAATAATGGAGAATGGGCGAGACGGGATTCTGCTCCCGGTCGGAGCACCGGGGGAATTCGAGGCGGGCTTGGCGCAGACTTGGTCGGAGTGGGCGGATTTCCGAAACGCGGCACGTCTCGGAAAGGCGGCGCGGGCGCGGGTGGAGCAAGACTTCAGCGAGTCGGTAATGGTAGAGGCTACGCTGCGCGTGTACCAGAGCGCGATGTAGGAGCTAGAAAGGGTTCGGGTTTAAGTTTGAGCCGCGCAGGTCTAAACGCCTACCCTTCCCGGAAAATCGGGAAGAGTGGAGCGCCCGGAAAAGACAAAGGCGTCGAACCGTAGAACCGCACTGCAAGAACTACTGCTGACGGTGCGATTCTATTTTAGATACGTTGCCAGCCAATCTTGAAACGTTTGATACCAGAATTGGCTGTTCTGCGGTTTCAGGACCCAGTGGCCCTCGTCGGGGAAGATTACCAATTTTGATGGCACGCCTTGGCGTTGCAGCGCGGTGAAGAATTCCAATTCCTGGGTGTATGGGATGCGGAAGTCCAGTTCGCCACCGATGACCAGCGTCGGCGTTTTGAATTTTCCGAGTGCGCCGGCAAATTTTTCCGACGACCACTTGTCGTAGAGTTCGGGATATTGCCACGGCGTTCCACCATATTCCCATTCCTGGAACCACAACTCCTCGGTCGCGTACATGCTGCGGGCATCGTACGGTCCGGCATGGCTGATCAAGCATTTAAAGCGGCCGGAGTGAGTGGCGATCCAATCGATCATGAAGCCGCCGAACGAGCCGCCGGCCGCGGCCAGCTGCGACCCATCGATAAACGGATATTTCGCGATGGCCGCGTCCACCCCATTCATCAGGTCGGTGTAAACCTTTCCGCCCCAATCGCGGGTGATCTCCTCAGTGAAGCGCGAGCCGTAGCCAGTGGAGCCTCGCGGATTGATCATCACGACCACGTATCCCGGTGCGGCCATGGCTTCCGGGTTCCAGCGATAACCCCATTCATCTGGCCAGGCGCCTTGCGGGCCACCGTGGATCAGCAGAAGCATCGGATATTTTTTGTGGGCATCGAAATTCGGTGGACGCACCAGCAGGCCTTCCACCTGGGTGCCACCAGCGCCTGCAAACCAGAAGGGTTCAGCGGGGGCAAGTTCGAGTTGCGAAAGAATTGGCGCGTTGGGCTGCGCGATTTCGCGAACGTTGCCACCGTTCGCGTCGGAGGCAAAGAGTCCGGCGGGCGTGGCCAGGGTGCTGCGTGTGAACACCAGCGTCTTGCCGTCGGCGCTCAGTTGGAAATCCGGGTAGGCGGCGTCTTTCAAGATTGTTTTCACCGCCGGTGCTGGCGCCGACACGGCGATCGATGGGTCGGCGCTAATTTCAAAAATGGGAATCTCGGCATGCTCTTCGGATTGGAAATAGATATCGCGGCTGTCGGGAGTCCAGAGAAAATTGCCGATGCTGCGATCGAGTTTTTCGGTGAGGTTGATGTGCCCGTGGTCGGTTCGCGAATAGAGCATCAACCGCCAGCGATCGCTTTCATAGCCTGGCTTCGTCTGTGCGAGGTAGGCGATGTATTTTCCGTCGGGTGAATAGACTGGGCCCCAATCGGCTGCGGGATTGATGGTAATGGCCCGAGGGCCGCTGGAGCCGTCTGCGGCAACGGTGAAGAGATCATCGTTGGTGCTAATGGCCTGATCACGATCGGAATTCGCGGTGAAGCAGATTTCCTTGCTGTCGGGGGCAAACGCGATGGCTCCTGGGCTGCCCAGAGTGAAAGGCGGCACGTCGTAATCGGCGCCGGGGGTGAGATCTTTCGCAGTGCCACCGGCGGCGGGAATTACGAAGAGATGGCTGCGCTTGCCGTCCCACCAGGTATTCCAGTGGCGGAACATGAGCCGATCGTAGACGCGAGGGTGGATTGTGCTGTTCGCTTTTTCGGCGTCGCGCTGGGCATCGCAGGCCTGGTCCGCGCAGTCCGGGTAGACCCTGGAAACGAAAGCGACGGACTTGCCATCGGGAGACCAGAGTTCGTTATCGGCGCCCGCGGGAAGGGAAGTGAGCGGGTGAGCTTCGCTGGGAGCGTCGAGGGTGATCCATGCAATTTGGCTGGTGCCGTTGGCGGTGCTGAGAAACGCGATTTTGCTGCTGTCCGGCGACCATCGCGGGCGCTCACCCGCGGCGATCAATTGCCGCGGCGCCCCGCCGTCGATTCCAACTAGCCAAATGGTCTTGCCCATACGGTTGGCGGGGACGTCGGGCGTCGCTACTGAATACGCAACCCATTTGCCGTCCGGTGATATCTGCGGATCGCTCAGCCGGTGCATGGCCAGAAGATCATCCACCGTAAAGGGGCGCTTGGATGTTTGCGCGCGGACGAGTGGCGCGACGAAGATTGTGGCTACGGCCGCAACTAGAATCGCTGCAAAGCTGCACGCGAATCCCTGGCTGCGCTTGCGAAATTCGATCGTCGCGTTCCTCATTCAAAGCCTCCGTCAAATTTTTTGCGGCTTTGTCGAGCCGCATGAAGCGCAGAACATAAGTCAAAACACCACCCTTCCCAAAAACGAGGAAGCGTGGGGTACCCGGAAAGCGTGGAAGCGCGGGACAGCATCCAGAACAACAACCGCTTGAGCCTGACGGGTGGAGCATCCAATTTTCAACCACTCAAAGTTAACGATCACCCTTCCCAAGACCGGGGAGAGTCAGGCACCCAGAAAAGATAAGAGCGTCGAGCCGTAAAATTAAAGTCAAGACCTGCGCCAGTGCGCAGGTCGCAAGCACCAGATTCACTTTCGGATTGCCGATGCAGTGAGCAGCAGGCCGGAAGCGAGCACCAACGCTCCAGCAATTCTGGGAATCGGCAGGACTCGGCTGGTTTCTTCGATGGCTTTGAGCGAGCCGATCCGTACCTCTCGATGATTGGTGCGAAAAAGAATCCGCGGATGAACCAGCGCGGCGACGCCGGCGACCACCATCAGAATTCCGAATGCCAACCAGAGTCTTTGTCCCATTGGCGCAATCCTATTTCGCTGCGGAAGTGGTTTCATCGGGGACCGACCCCGGAACCGGCGTCAGCGGCCGGATAATTTCGTCGAGTAGGTCGGGCTTGGAGTTTACCCTTTCCAGATGGGGATTCCGCAGGCCGCCGTGATAGTCGATGGTGACGGTCTGGAAATAGTTGCCGTTGGACATCAGCAGGATGAGTGGATCGCGCGAGGCGCCGGACTTCAGGAGGGCGTCGTCAAGCACGTCCGGAGAAAATTGTTGGCCATTGACCGCGGCAATTTTCATTAGTGGGCCGACGCCGGCGTTGTAGGCGGGGCCACCGTAGAGGACGTCGCGGACCATGGCATCGGAGTCGATCACCATACCAACGGAGAAAGTCTCGTCGAGCAGGCGCTTGGCGTCCGCTTTGTTGTCGATGAAGCGGTTGGGCTGATCGGTGTAAGCCAATTTCCAGCCGCCATTTTCGATGCCCCCCAGCGGCGCGCGGGGCGAAGTGGAATCCAGGCGCGTGCGAAGAAATTTTGTCCAATCGTACGGTGCGACGGCATTGAGCCCGGCGACCACGTCTTCGAAATTGTAGGTCTTGAGCGCGGGTTGCCCTCCGGCACCGCCGTGAAAGGCGCGGCAGAAATCGTCCAGGGATTTTTGGCCGTTGGTAAGCTGGCGGATGGTGGTGTCCACGTCCAGCCAGATCAGCATCCCTTCGTCGTAGTAATCGGTGCTCCGCCGGTAATCTTCCCACGCGGGGTAGGCGAAATAGAGGAGTTGGGCGGCGTCGGCGGTGTCTTGCAGAGGACGCCAGGTGCGGCCGGCGCGATTATCGAAAGTGGCGGCGTGGTAGGCCAGTTCCTCGCGCCATTCGGCTGGAAGATAGAGTCCACTGCGCGCGGTGAGGATGCTCCCCAGATATTCGGTGAGCCCTTCGTAGACCCACAGGAGGTCGGTCCTCATCGGGGTGTTGTAGTCAGGAGTGGCGAGGTCCGCGGGGCGGCGATATTTGCCGTTCCAAGAGTGCACAAATTCGTGAGGGAGCAGAGTGGCGAACTGCAGGCGGAGGTCGTCGTCGATCAACGAGCGTTCGTCGGTTCGATCGTCGCTGGATTCGTGATGCTCGAGTCCGAAGTGGGCTACGTCGTCGCTGAGCGAGAGCAGGAAATGATAATCGCGGTAATGGCGCACGCCGAAGAGCTTCCCGGTTTCCGCAACGAGTTGCTTGTAGTCCGCCTGCATGTCCGCGGGCATTTCCAGAGCGGCTGCACTGTCCGCGGCGATATCAATTTCGTGGGAGGGTGTCTGGCCGGGGGTGAGCTTGATCGCGCGATAAAAAGTTCCGGAGATCACCGGGGAATCGATAAGCGTGGTCAGCGAAACGGGAGTGAATTCGATGTCGTCCCCGGCTTGCGTGGCGATGGGCAGCGCGGTGCCGAACCTCCATCCGGAAGGGAGTTTCAAGCTGGCGGCGAATGTGATTTGGTCAGCAGGAAGGCCTTTGGGATAGAGCAAGACGTTGTTCCAGCTCACCAGGGCGAGCTGCGCGGTGGAAGACGCCCCGGCAGCGAAACCGATGGAGGGCTGCGCCAGCAGGAAATCGAGTTCGGCATCGAGCGAATCGACGCCCACGGGAATTTCCAGGTGGAGGGCGAACATGTCGACCAGGTCACGCCGCCACGGGATGGTCTTGCCACTGGCGCTGAATTTCAGTCCGGCCAGATCGGCGATGGGATTGTCCGGCGCGTGATCGCCGGGAAGCCAGGCAGGATAGTAAAGAGTGAGCGGGCCCGGTCGCACCGGAATTTTCAGCGTGGCATGGATAATTTTCTGCCGCACCCGGGTTGCGTCCACCGCCAATTGGATCGCGCCAGGCGCGCTTTTCGGCGCCTGCGTCTGTGCGCGTGCGGCGGTGAACGGACATGCCATCGATAACAGCAGTGCGATTATCCACCCGAGGTTCAGTCGCTTCGCGAGGCCCATCGTTTTTCCTTAGTGAGGCGTAACGCTCAATTGCCAATCGAGAAACGCCAGAAAATTCGTGTATTCGACGATCTGTTTTTCCACCGAACCTTCGTCGGAATGGCCAGCCTGGGTATCGTACAGCAGCAGCACCGGCAGGCCGGAAATTGTGGCGGCTTGTAAACGCGCGGTCATCTTGCGTGCGTGCAGCGGAGCCACGCGGGTGTCTCCATCACCGGTAATGAAGAGTACCGCGGGATACTTTCTGCCGTCTTCGACGTGATGGTACGGCGAATACGCGTACAGCCATTTGAGAGCATCGGGCTGGTCCGCCGATCCGTACTCAGGAACCCAGTACGGACCGTCCATGAATTTCTGGTAGCGCAGCATGTCCAGCAAGGGATAGCCGCAAATCACGGCGCGAAAAAGATCGGGGCGCTGGGTTAGCGCTGCGCCGACCAGAAGTCCGCCGTTGCTTCTTCCCCAGATGGCGAGGTGATCCGGACTGGTGAATTTGTGGGCGATCAGGTATTCAGCGCCGCCGATGAAATCGTCGAAAACGTTTTGCTTGTTCTCGCGCATGCCTGCATGGTGCCAGGCTTCACCAAATTCGCCGCCTCCGCGCATGTTGGGCACTGCGAAAACGCCGCCCTGTTCGACCCAGGCCACGGCGTAGTCCTTATATGAAGGTGTCTCGCTGACCGCGAACCCGCCATAACCAGTCATTAGCGTGGGGTTGTTGCCGTCGGTGCGCAATCCTTTTTTGTAGAAAATGAACATGGGAATGCGGGTGCGGTCCTTGGATTCGTAGTAGACCTGAGTCACGACATAATCCTCGTTGCGGATGGGCACACTGGATTTCATCCACGAGCTGGGTGGCGCTGTTCCGGCGGCCGCGGTGTAAAAAACCGCCGGCGGGTAGGCGAAAGACTCAAATCCGAAAAAGAGATTGGGGCTCGACCACCGTCCCGCCACGCCGAAGACGCTGCCCAGCGCGGGGAGGGAAATTTCGCGCCCGTGCGAGCCGTCGGTATCGAAAATCTTGAGCATCGACGCGGCCTGATGAGTATATAGCGCGACGATTTTGCCGCCGCTCAGGATCGCGTCTTCCAGGTGCGCGTCGCCCTCGGGGATCACGTCACGCCAATGCTCGCGGCGGGGATGGGTGAGGTCAACGGCGATCACCCGCCCTTGCGGCGCATTCCAGTTGGTGAACAGGTACAGGGTGTCGCCGGCAACGTCGCCAGCAAAGCCGGCGACGATATCCTTGACGATCGGAACCAAGGGACCGTGGCGGCGGAGATCCTGGGCATAAATTTCGGTATGGTCGAAACTGGAGCCGTAGGCAACCAAAATCAACAGGTAGTCGCCGCCTTCGGATTGATTTACGGCGATGATTTTGTCGGTCCCGTACCCGGTGCCGAAGATTTCCTTGTCCTGTGCGGGATCGCTGCCGAAGGTGTGCAAGTAAACGCGGGGACCGTTGGATGTGGCGCGGGAGTAGTACAGCCCGCTGTTATCGAGCAGCGGGGCGATGCCGAAATAAACGGCGGAGCGCAGAGTGTCCTTTAGATCCTGGAGAGTGTCAACGTCCTTGATGTGGACGGTGACTTCGTCGCGGCCTCCCTGGCGCAGCCCGTAGTAAACGTATTTCCCGTCTTGTGAGACGCCTTCCAGCGTCACGTTGATGGAATGATCCGCACTGAGTGTTTGTGGGTCCACCAGCAGGTGGTCTTTGCCGGTGAGGCCATCGCGGTAGTACAGGACGCCCAGATCCGAGGTGCGGTCCTTGTACATGAAGAAGAGCCGGCCATTTCTCTCCACGGGGATTCCAGGGTCATCGACTCTCATCAGTTCGCCGAGGCGCTTTTGCAATGCGGGCCGCTGCGGCAAGCCGTCCAGCGCGAGTCTGGTGCACTGATTTTCGGCATCGATCCAGGCCCGAGTTTCGGGGCTGGTCTGGTCTTCGAGCCAGCGATAGGGATCGGCGACAGTGGTCCCGTGAATGTCTTCGCGAACCGCGTCGATCCGCGCTTTCGGCGGGCAGACCGAAGGCACACCGGAGGTGCCAGGGGCGACGGATTGTGCCATGGAAAGGGGCGGGAGAAAAAAAAGTGCGGCGGCGAACAGTAGGAGAGAGCGTGTGGCGCCAGGACTCGTCTTAAAGCGCTGGCGTCGACATGGTGACGCGGGCCCGGCTGCTGGTCTTGCTGCTGGCATATTCGATCCTCCGTTTCGCGTTCCTCAAGTATAGTGGTTGGCCCGGTCGGCACGGGAAGCAGATTGGCAGCACGGCGATGCCGCCCCGCGGACTGCCTGGCGCGTTTCGGCCGGCGGTGAGCCGGCGTTCACTCACGATGTTCACTCAATGGGAGTCGCAGTTTTTCGAGCGGGATTGAAGAACGGCAATTCTCGCACGGTAGCCCGTCCGTTGTGGCGAACCGCTTCGACGGTGATTTCGATGCGCAACTCCGTGCCGTTGGCGGAGTGATCGCGATCGACGCTGGCGAGTGCGATCATTTTCTTGAGCGTGGGCGACCATGTGGTGGAAGTGGCCTTGCCGGCCTGCCGGCGTCCATGCGCCGAGTATACCGGCACCGCGACGCGTGACGCAGTGCTGGCTACCTGCGGCGCGAGGCCGATCGAGTCGTATAGATTTTCGATATCCGGCCAGTCAATATCCAAGCCCACCAGCGCGCGCTGAGGTCCGCGGCGGTTTTCCTGCTGGAGTGCGGCGCGGCCGATGAAATATTCTTTGTTCAGATTCACCAGCCGGCCCAGACCTATCTCGTACGGCGAATACTTCTGCGATTCGATCATCGCTTTCTTGCTGCTGAAGAAATCCACTTCGATCAGAATCAGACCGGCTTCGATGCGCGCGACGTCCAGCGCAAGCATTCCGGCGGGATGGATATCGTACTGGCGGCCCTCCGCCATCAACGCATCCCACACTTGGGGAGCTTCGTTCCAGGGCATCCAGATCTCGTAGCCCAGGTCGCCGGTGTAGCCCGTGCGCGAAATGTCCACGCCCACCCCGGCGATTTTCGCTCGGGTGAACCGGAAATATTTCAGCTTAGCAATCTCGGGGCCCACCAGGCTCATTAGCAGACGACCGGAAGTGGGGCCTTGCAACGCGAGGGCAGCCACTTCGGCGGAAATGTCTTCGATGGAAACTTCTAAGCCGAGGGCGTTTTGGCGGAACCAGCGGAGGCTGGGATCGGCGGAGGTCCAGCGGTAGTCATTTTCGGCGATGCGGGTAATGGTGCCGTCGTCGATTACTTTGCCCTCTTCGTCGCACCAGCAGCAGTAGATCACTTGGCCCACGGAAACTTTTTGAATGTCGCGGGTAATCACTCGATTGACGAATTTAGTCGCGTCTGTTCCGGTGACCCGATATTTGTAGAGCGGGCTGACATCGATCAGCGCGGAGGAGTTGCGGATGGCGTTGTACTCGTGCTCGTGATGCATCTCGTAGACGCTGACCGCATAGTAGCCCGACCACTCGCGGAAATTCAGGCTCTCGCAGAGTTTGAAGGTTCTGTCGTGTACGGCGGTTCCGATGGGCACAAAGACTCCCTTTCAGGGTGGAACGCAAGTGGTGGAGCGGGCTAGCCGCCCCTACGGCGCACAATTCGGTTCGGCGGATTATAGTTTGACGCGAGCACCGGCTGCAAGAAAACAACGTAGGTGCTGATGCGGTCGGGCAACCACCAGCGAATTCCGACGGAAATCGCCTGGTGACCTAAGGTCACCGCCCGCGGGTCAGTCTGTTGTAGGATAGCGCTGGAAGCTTGTAGAATGTGCCGCCGCGTGTCGCACGGCATGGTGGTTTCCAAGCGCGGGCGCGATTGGCGGTCCCGCACAGGGAATTCTTCAGATTCCTTAGCGAAAGCCAGAGAGAAGACACTCGAACGCATGCGTTACGACGCCATCATCATCGGCGGCGGGCATAACGGCCTGGTGACGGCCGCTTACCTCGCCAAGGCCGGCAAGAAAGTGCTGGTACTGGAGAAGCGCTCCGTCCTGGGTGGGGCTGCGTGCACGGAAGAGATCGTCCCGGGCTTCAAATTCTCCGTTTTTTCCTACGTGGTATCGCTGCTGCGGCCTGAAATCATTCGAGATCTGGATTTGCCGCGCCACGGCCTGGAAATTTTGCCTTTGGACGGCACGTTCACGCCGATGCCCAGCGGGGATTACCTGTGGCGGGTGAACGATCACGGCAAGACCCGCCGGGAAATCGAGCGACACTCGAAGGTCGACGCGGAAGCGTACGACGAGTTCGGGAAGTCGATGGTGCAGATGTGCCGCTTCGTGAAACCGATACTCGGAATGGTGCCGCCCGATCCCACCACCCTCGATCCGCGCGATTTGAAGAAAATGCTCTTTCTGGGGCGCCGCTTTCAGTCGCTGCCGTATGAGGATATGTACAACCTGGTGCAGCTCATGACCATGAGCGCCGCCGATTTTCTGGACCAGTGGTTTGAGACCGACGTGTTGAAAGCGACGATGTCGGCTTCCGGAATCATCGGCACGTTTCTGGGGATTCGATCGCCAGGCACCGCATACGTTTTGCTCCACCACTACATGGGCGAAATCGACGGCGCGTTTCGTTCCTGGGGATTCAGCCGTGGCGGCACCGGCGCGATTTCCGATGCCATCGGAGCGGCGGCGCGAGAAGCAGGAGTGCAGATTCGAACCGGTGTATCGGTTGGGCAGATCATGGTGAAGGACGGCCGCGCCACCGGCGTCGCGCTAAGTACCGGCGAGGAAATTCAGGCGTCGGTGGTGTCTTCCAGTGTCGACCCCAATCTCACCTTCTTGAAATTGATGAATGAGAAAGACCTGCCGTCGGACTTCGTCGAAGAAGTCCGCCGCTACAAATACCGCGGATCGTCCGGCAAAGTGAATATGGCGCTGAGCGGCCTGCCGGAATTTACGTGCGTGCCGGGGAACGGTCGGCATTTGCGCGGAGCGATGTCGATTTCACCGAGCATGGAATACATGGAACGCGCCTACGACCAGGCCAAATACGGCGAATTTTCCAGCCGCCCTTACATCGACATGGTGATTCCGAGCTTGACGGACCCCTCGGTCGCGCCGCCGGGGCAGCACGTGGTCTCCTGCTTCGTGCAGTACGCGCCGTACAAATTGAAGCCGGGCACCAACTGGGATGAGCAGCGCGAAGCATTCGGCGACGCGGTGGTGGACACGATTTCGCAATATGCTCCCAACCTGAAGAGCTTGATCATCGGCCGGCAGGTGATCACTCCACTGGATATCGAGCGCAGCATCGGGCTCACCGAGGGCAACATTTTTCAGGGCGAGCTTTCGCTCGAACAATTGTTTTTCCTACGCCCGGTGGCCGGCTGGGCGCGCTACCGCACTCCGATCGCCAATCTTTATATGTGCGGATCGGCTACCCATCCCGGGGGCGGCATCATGGGCGCACCCGGCCGTCTCGCGGCAATTGAAATTCTGAAAGATAAGAAGGCGAGCTGACCCATGGCCCGCGCGCGCGACATCATCATTCTGGGAGCGGGTCACAACGGGCTGATCGCCGCGTTTTATCTGGCCAAGGCTGGGTTCAAGCCTCTAGTGCTCGAACGGCGCGACGTGGTGGGCGGCGCGGCAGCGACCAGTGAATTTCATCCCGGCTTCAAGTGTTCGACGCTGGCCCACGCTTGCGGGCCGCTGGAAGCTTCGGTAGTCCGCGACATGCAGCTCGAGCGGCACGGGCTGAACATGCTGGAATCGCCGGTGCGCCTGTTTTCCCCGCTGCCGGATGGGCGCAGCCTGACGCTTTTCCGTGATGTGGGCGAGTCCGCCAGCCTGATTGAGAAATTCTCGAAAGCCGATGCGCTGAAGTATCGCGAGTTCAGCGAGACCCTCGCGAAAATGTCTCCCCTGCTGCAGCAACTACTGGCGATGACCCCGCCGGACATTGCCAAACCCGCCGTGTCGGATCTGTGGAATTTGGCCGGCGCGGGTCGCAACCTGCGCAAGCTCGGGAAAAAAGACATGATGCGCCTGATCCGCTGGGGTCCGACGGCGGTGGCAGATCTGGCATCGGAATTTTTCGAGACCGAAGTACTGCGAGCGGCCATCGCGGCGCGTGGAATTTTCGGCGCGGCGCTAGGGCCGTGGTCGGCGGGAAGCACCACGCTCTTGCTATTGCGCGCGGCCGGAGATCCGCATCCAGCGGGGACTTCGGCGTTTCCGCGCGGCGGGATGGGCGCGCTGTCGCAAGCGCTAGCCGATGCGGCGCGGCGGGAAGGTGCGGAAATTCGCACCGGCGCCGATGTGGCGCAGATCCGCGTGAAGGATGGCGCGGTTACCGGAGTGGTGCTGTCCAGCGGCGAGGAAATTTCCGCAAGCACGGTAGTTTCCGCCGCGGATCCGCGGCGGACATTTTTGACGCTGATCGACCCGGTGCATTTGGCGCCCGGGTTCGTGGTGAAGATGCAGCACTACCGTTCCCAGGGTGTCGCCGCAAAAATGAATCTGGCGTTGGACGGGCTGCCGTCGTTCACCGCGTTGCAGGGAATCTCCGCGGCGGGCGCGCTTTCGTTGAACGGGGCGTCGAGCGCGCTGGCCGGGCGAATTCATATTGCCCCGGACATCGATTATTTGGAGAAGGCCTTCGACGCTTCGAAGTACGGCGAGTTTTCGCGCGCGCCCTATCTGGATATCACCATTCCCTCGATTTTGGATCCTTCTCTGGCGCCCGCGGAACAGCACGTGATGTCGGTGTACATGCAGTTCGCGCCGTATCAATTGCGGGAAGAGGATTGGTCGACGCAGCGCGCCGCGCTCGCGGATACCATCGTCGAGACGCTGGCTGCTTACGCGCCGGATCTGCCGGAGCGAATCGTCGGGCACGAACTGTTCACGCCGCAGGATCTGGAGACCCAGTTTGGATTAACCGGTGGGCATCCATTCCATGGCGAACTCGCGCTAGACCAGATTTTCACCATGCGTCCCATACTTGGCTACGCGCGCTATCGCGGACCCGTTCACGGACTATACATGTGCGGCTCCGGAACCCATCCGGGAGCCGGATTGACCGGCGGTGCGGGATCAAACGCCGCCCGCGAAATTCTGAAAGACCTCAAACACTGACCACGCGCACCCATCGAAGCCGATTTGGATTTGCAGACGTTCATCCATGTCGCCGGAGTCCGGCCAGCCACAATTGAAGCGCGATAAAACCGACATTGATGGAAACTCCGATGAGAAACGCCTTTAATCGCGGGATGGCGGCAACTTCCTCGAAGACCAGCATGACCACCGCGGTCCACGCAAGTCCACCCAGCAAAAGGCCGATCGGCCCGAAGAACACTCCAGCGATGTTCACCCACCACCCAAGAAGCAGCGGACGCATCACGCCCATATAAGTTCCGGCGCCGCCGAAAATCCATTTGGCGATGAGATAGCACAAGCCGAGTTCGACAAAAGTAATGACCGCGAAATACGTCAGCTGGAAAACCAGGGGAATTCCCAAGCGGGCTACGATCATCGGCGCAGTCCATACCTGGGCGCGGATCACCCGCAGCAAAATGGGGAGGAATGTGATCGAGCACAGAATCGCCGCGGAGAGCGCCCAAAGCGCGGCGCCATAGTAAGTAGCGTTGGGATCACGCGACGCGCGGTGGATCGAGGCTTCGTCCCAAGTAACAATTTTCCAGGCCAGCCGGAGATAGTAGAGCGGAGCGAAACGGGTGGGGAATGGCGCAGATTCCTCCGGCGTGATGTAAGCGGCGCCCGCGCCTGCGCAGTTATGGGCTAGCCCGTAATCTTGGCCACAGACGGCGCATATCATCGAAGGTTTCCTTCTTGGTTTATTATTGGGCAGAACATACATCCGGAGCCCAGCGAGATGCAAGCATCCTCGTTCGCACAAACGAGCATTGCAGAGATTTCAGAAAATACTCGACCACAGCGGGATCGTCTGGAACTGCTGGACGGGAGCGTTGGCGCATCTGGGAGTGGCGCGGGCCAATGCCTTGGAGTCGAGAACTGCGCAGGGAGCGGACGCCGATGCCGCCCGCGTCCGGGCGCTCGGCGCCTACAATGATTTTCTCACCCTATGGAAAGATGGCGACCCCGACATTCCCATTCTCATCGCCGCCAAAGCCGAATACGCCAAACTGCATTAGTTAGAAGGTCCACCGGAATGATGCCTTTCTACCGATCTTGCTCGGTGTTACCTTGCCGCGGGAGCTTTTAGATGACCGCCGATCCAACCCGCCCCGGAAAGCGCCAGAACCGCTGGCCCCGGCAGCCCCTTCAATTTCCAACCAGCGGCCCGATTTCTAAATAGCGACACCGCCAGCATGGGGTCGGCTATGGGTCTGATTCTAAAGGGCCGAAAAATCCCTAATCCAGGCGAACTGCAAAATTACGGGGTCGGAAAATGATCTGGTTTCGCTCCAAAGTGCGAACGATGCGCCCGTGATTGCCGGCCAGCGCGGGTAGTGCCGGGCCGAGCTTCCTGCTAGAATGCTTTTAATCTCAGGAGGGTTCGTACCCATGCATTCTTCCGCTTCCACGATTGAGCGTAGCGAATTTCAGAATGAAGTACCGGTCGATTTCTCCAAGCCGGAAAATCGTAAGGCGGCGGACGCGGCCCTGGCGTTGGTTGCCGGGCAACTGGGAAAGGAATATCCGCTGATTATCGGCGGCGAGAAATTTACGACTACCGAGAAAATCCGTTCCACGAATCCGGCGAAGCCGGACCAGGTGATCGGCGTATTTCAGAAGGCCACCGTCGAGTTGGCCAATCAGGCCATCGAAGCCGCGGCAAAAGCGTTTGAACGGTGGAAACATGTTCCAATCGAAGAGCGCGTGGCGTGCGTTTTCCGCGCCGCAGAAATCATGCGCCGCCGGAAATTCGAACTCGAGGCGTGGCTGTGCTACGAGATCGGCAAGACTTTTCCCGAAGCCGATGGCGACGTTGCCGAGCTGATCGATTTCGCCGAGTATTACGGACGGGAAATGTTGCGCCTGGGCGCGCCGCAATCGCTGGTGCCGATTCGCGGTGAGAAGAACCGGATGTACTACATCCCGCTCGGCGTGGGCGTGATTATCCCGCCGTGGAATTTTGCCGCAGCGATTATGGGCGGGATGACGCTGGCGTCGATCGTGGCGGGAAACACCGTGGTGGTGAAGCCGTCAGGAGATTCGCCGACCATCGCAGCGATCTTCGTGGACATTTTGTTTGAGGCCGGCGTGCCGCGTGACGTAGTGAGTTTTCTGCCGGGTCCAGGAAGCACCGCCGGGGAAGCAATGGTGAAGCACCCCCGAACGCGATACATAGCATTTACCGGGTCGAAAGAAGCCGGACTGCGGATCAGCGAACTGGCCGCGCAAGCGCAACCAGGGCAGGTGTGGATCAAGCGCACCGTGCTGGAGATGGGCGGCAAGGACGCGATCGTGGTCGACGACGACGCCGACCTCGACGCCGCGGTGGAAGGCGTGGCGTCAGCGGCATTTGGATTTTCCGGCCAGAAGTGTTCGGCATGTTCGCGGGCCATCGTCACCGAAAAAGTTTACGACCGCTTCCTCGAGAAGCTGGTTCCTCGGGTGAAATCCATCACCATGGGCTCGCCCACCGAAGCCAAGAACTTCATCGGTCCGGTAATCAATAAAGCGGCGATGAAATCGATTCTCGATTACATCGAAGTGGGAAAGAAGGAAGGCCGCCTGCTCACCGGCGGCGTGGCAGCGGACCGAGAAGGTTACTTCATTCCGCCTACAGTGATTGCCGATGTGAGCCCCCAAGCGCGAATTTTTCAGGAAGAAATATTCGGCCCAGTGTTGGCGGTGACCAAGGCGCGCGATTTCGACGACGCGCTACGCATGGCCAACGACACCGAGTTCGGCCTGACCGGCGCAGTCTACTCCGAGAATCCGGCGAAGCTTGAAAAAGCCCGCCAGGAATTTCACGTCGGAAACCTGTACTTGAACCGAAAGTGCACCGGCGCAGTGTGCGGCGTGCATCCCTTCGGCGGCTTCAATATGTCCGGCACCGATTCCAAATCCGGCGGCCCAGATTATTTGCTGCTTTTCCTGCAGGCCAAAACCATCAGCGAAAAGCTCAAGTAACACGACGCGATAAGTTCGTGTTACGAATTGCTTGCGGCTGGCGCGGACTCCATTGGCTTTGGCCGCAGCCCGAATCCCCATTTTAGAATTACGTAGGCGATCGGGCCGGAGGCCAGTAGCCACGGCGCCCAGCGCAGCACGAATGGCTCGCTGTAATACACTTTCACGCCGCAGAGAATCGCCGGAAAAATCAGGATGTAGAGAATCCCTGCTGTTCCGCCGGGGATGCGGAACATTCGCGGAGCGTTAGGCATCTTGCTGCGCATCTTCCAGGCGGCCAGCAGGGTCAGCAGCGAGGTGGCGATGCGCGTCCAGATATAAACGTTCACCAGATCGACCACCCGGAACTTCGCCAAGATGCAATAGATCACCGTGGATACGGCGATGGCTCGCGTCGGCGTGCCGTATCGCGCATGCAATTTCCCCAGCCACGCCGGCAGGTAGCCGTCCTCGGCCATCGCCGCAGGAATCCGTGTGGTGTAGAGGATGGTGCTATTCGATAGTGCGGTGGTGCCGATGATCGACGCCACCAGCATCGAGATTCCCAGCCATGGCCCGCCAATCAAGCGCGCCGCCGGGACGATGTATCCGGTCTGCCAATCCTGCCAGTTCCCGAGCACCGCCAAACTTAGGGTTACCGGGATGGTGTAGGTCAGGATGTTCATCGGTGTATTCCAAGCCAGGATGCGCACGAAAGTCTTCTGCGGGTTCTTCATTTCGCCGGTGACGCTGGATAGTTGCTCGTAGCCGGCGTAATCCCACATCGTTAGCGCCAGGCCTTTCCCGAAGACGCTGCCGAACGGTTTTCCCGGAGGCACGAAGGGAATCACCGGATTGAAGTGCAAGTGAAAGAGCGCAACCACGCAAAGCCAGACTACCGGAATTAGCACCGCGACCAGCAGAACCACCGAGAGCCAACCGGCTACGGAAATCCCGCGCGCGTTGAGGTAGGCGAGCACACCAAGCACCAGCGAGGCGCCCAGCCATTTCGTCGGGCCGGTAAGCCAGGGAAGGTAGTCGGCGAGGTAGTCCATCACCAGCACGCCGTAGAGGCTGTTGAGCAAGAATGTGCCGGCCCAATTCCACCAGCCGCACTGAAATCCCCAGAAATTGCCGAACGCCGCCCGCGACCACCGGTAAAATCCGCCCTGGACGGGAAGAATGCTGTTCAGTTCGGCGGACGCGAACGACATGGGAATGCTCCAGAAGAATGGCACCAAGGTCAGAAAGACCAGCGCCATCCCCGGGCCGGAGCCGGAGAAAATTTCCTCGAAGCCGAACGGACCGCCCGCGGTATAGCCGTAGAAAATCGCGAGAAGCGGAAGAAAACCGATCTGGCGCATGGCGCCGCGATGGATGGGTGATGCGGGTTTCAGGTCACCGGATTCGGTTGCCATGGCTTAGGTTGTGGAGGCGGAATGATAGTGAACCGGGCGCAGCATTTCAATCGGATTCGCCGGCGCTAGCACCCGGGCAAAAACCAACAGACACAGCAAGCCGCGAACTGAAGTCGAGCTGGCGTCACCTGACTTGGGGTCATTGCCGTGCCGCCCGGGCCGAGAGTGGCAATTGCAATCCGCGGTTGTAAATGACAAATTAGCGCCGCTTGGTTCATGTCGTGCGGGGGAACCTATGAAGGGTCCAGTCTGCTGGTGGATTGCCGGAATGGTTCTAATTTCGCCTGCGGTGGGGCGCGCGCAAAGCGTCGCTCCCGCCGGTGCGCCGCGAAAGCTGGAGGTGGATGACTACTTCCGGATTCGCGATGTGGATGATCCGCAGATTAGCCCGGAAGGGAAGTGGGTCGCCTACACGGTGACCACCCACGACTTGAAAGAGGATGAAAACCACGATCGAATTTGGATGATGCCTGCGGCCTTCGGCGCCGCCATTCCAGTATCCGCGGACGGCGTGGATTCCACCAGTCCGCGCTGGAGCCCTGACGGGAAATATCTAGCGTTCATCTCTGGAAGGCATGAGCAGCCGGAGCAAGTTTGGCTGCTCGACCGCAATGGCGGCGAAGCGCAGGAACTCACTAACACTCCGCAAGACGTGAAAAGCTTCGCGTGGTCTCCGAGCGGAGATCATCTCGTGCTGGTGCTGCAGGACGCTTCGCCCGAGGAACAGGAGGCGGCCAAGAATCGGCAAGAGGGCAAAGACGCGCCCGCAGCGACAAGCCCAAGCGCACGCGGCCTTGGGTGATCGACCGCTTGTATTTCAAAGACGATGAGGTGGGGTACTTGGACCGTCGGCGTACGCATTTGTACGTCCTGGACCTCGCGACCAAGAAAATGACCCAGGTGACCTCGGGAGACTACGACGATTCGCAGCCGGCGTGGTCGCCCGATGGGAAACAGCTCGCCTTTACCAGCAATCGAACCGCGGAGCCGGATCGGAACTACAATTCTGATATCTGGGTGGTCGACGCGGACAACGCCGACCAAGGTAAGACGCTGCGACAAGTCACCACGAATCCCGGCGAGGATCACTCACCGTCGTGGTCTCCGGACGGGAAGTGGATCACCTTTGTGAGCCGCATCGATGTGAAGGCGCTGGATTACGCGACGCATCATCTGGCGGTCATTCCTGCGGCGGGTGGAGAAGAAAAAATTTTGACGCAGGCGCTGGACCGCTGGGTGGTCGCTCCGCGATTTTCACCGGACGGCAAATCGATCGTTTTCATTCTGGAAGATGATGCCACTCAGACCGTCGCTTCGATCCCCGCCGAAGGCGGCCCGGTGAACCGGTGGATTCCGTTCCGGTCGATGGTGACGGCCTTCTCGATTTCGAAGCAAGGGACGGTCGCGGCGCTAGTCAGCGATCCGCAGCGTCCGCCGGAGGTATACGTGCTGGATGGCCGTGCGGCGCCGCGGCGGTTGACGTCAGTGAACGATGCGGTGATGGCTCAACTACATTTGGCGACCGTGGAATACGTACATTACCAGAGCAAGGACGGAACGCCGGTATCGGCTTTCCTGTACAAGCCGCCCGATTTCGTTCCCGGGAAGCGCTATCCCACCATTCTGCGGCCGCATGGCGGGCCGGTGTGGGCGTTTTATTCCGAATTCAATTTCGAGCCGCAGGTATTCGCGGCGAATGGATACCTGGTGATCACGCCCAACGCGCGCGGGTCCACAGGTTACGGCCAGAAATTCTCGCAGGCGATTCTTGCAGATTGGGGCGACAAGGATTTCGAAGATTACATGGCGGGACTGGACTACTCCATCGCGCAAGGCCTTTCCGATCCCGATCGATTGGGAGTGAATGGATGGTCGTATGGCGGGATCATGACCAATTACTGCATCACCAAATCGAAACGCTTTAAGGCAGCGATTAGCGGCGCAGGTGACGCGCTCTACATCACCAACTATGGCCACGATATCTACGAAAAGGACTATGAGATGGAGTTGGGGACGCCGTGGGAAAATCGCGCGCTGTGGGAAAAATTGTCACCGTTCAATTTCGTGCAGAACGTGAACGCTGCCGTTCTGATTATGGGGGGAGAAATCGATTGGAATGTGCCGATCATCAATTCCGAGCAACTCTATCAGGCGCTGAAAAGTTTGGGGCGCACCACCGAACTGGTGGTGTATCCCGGGGAGTACCACGAGTTCAAGCTACCATCGCATTTTAAGGATCGCTTCGAACGGTATCTCGATTGGTACGGCCGATATTTGAAAGGGACCTCCAGTGCGGCGAACGCCAGCGCGCCTGCGGCGCCGACGAATTAAACTGTTGGCGTGATGGGAATACTTGCTGCCGCCGTAGTTATGGTTTTGGTTTGCCGTCGGGAGGAATGATGTCGTAGGCGTAGCGAATGTTCACCCGCGATCCGTTGCGGAGGTCGATGCGTAGCGTTTCATACAGGCGCTCGCCGCCGGGCTCGATTTCGTATTCGCGGGTGATTTTGCGGTTATTCTGAATTTTTTCGTCGGACACAAGTTCGACGTCCTGCCACCGGGCGTCCAGTTCCTGGTATTCGTTGTCCTTACTTTTTTCGATCTTTCGGCCGTCGGTGTAGAAAGCAATCTTGCGGTTGCGACTGTCGATCACGTCTACTTCGCCGGGCTTCTGTGTGAAACTGAGCGAGTCTGGGGGATCGAGGAGTTTCTGCACTTGAGGGGTAGTGTCTTCTCCCTGGTTGCGGCCCATTCGCGGACCGCCCATCCCTCCTCCGCCCGGCCACGGGGAGCCCATGCCGCCGCGGTTTCCTCCATAGGGACCGTTGTTTTGATTCGAACCGCTGGCGGCTTCCATTTTCTTGTGCCCGTCGTCGCTGTCCTCGATGTTTAGCTTCCACGATCCGTTGAAGCCGTCTTTGGTCGCGGGCTTCCGTTCCCTGGGTTGTTCGGAGTTGGGCGCTGGCTCGCCGTCTTTTGGTTGAGCCGCGGGCAACGGGCCCGGCGGGGCCTGCGCAGGGAGCAGCGTGGGAGAAACAAATAGGGCGCTGGCGAGAAGCGCAAAGGATGCCATAGGGAAGAGTGGTTTTAGTCTCATAGTGGCTCTCGCTAGGTACGGATGCTCGGTCACGCCAAAAAGATGGCCCGCAACATCGTAGCAAACTAAGTACGCTGGGCCGCACGGGCCTGCGGTGCAAAATAAAGCCTTGCAACGTGTTGCAGTTGCCATAAAACCAAAACCTCGTCTCCGCCATCTATAGTGAGGGTAAGCAGAGTTTTGCTATCCACAGGGGCGCCGCCTAACTGCACTTCTGGCGGTATCGTTCACCGACGTCTTCTACACAAGCATCCACTGGCCCAGCAGCCTCTGTTCGGATTTCCGCGGCCACCTACCGCGGGCTGAGAAAAATGCAACCGGCGCAACTGTTCTACCGGATCGGGGTTGAATGTATAGGAGCGAATACCATGAACTCAATTGCTCGAACCAAGAACGCTTTTTCGACGTTAATCGCGGTGGCCGTCCTGGCCGCGGGATTTGTGCTCAGCGGTCTGCCGGCCCGCGCGCAGGATCAGCCCGCGCCCAACAACGATGCAACCGCGCAGGCGCCCGGCCCGGAGCAGCAGAATTCAGCGGATCAAAACAATTCTCCGGCCCAGGCCAACAACAACGACGATCAGAATCAGAACCATGATCCGAATGCTGGACCTGCCAACGGACCGCAGCAAGGTCCGCCGCCGGCTGCACCCGTTCCGGCGACGCTCACGGTGCCCGCGGGTGTTGTGGTTTCGGTGCGAACTCAGAATTGGCTAACTACCGACCACAACAAAAAAGGCGACACCTTCACCGCAACGCTGGACCAGCCGATCGTGGCCGACGGGTACGTGGTCGCGCGGCGCGGCCAGACCGTGTATGGGACGGTCACACTTTCCGACAAGGGCGGCCGCATCCATGGCGTTTCCCAGTTGGGATTGGCGCTCGGACAACTAACGTTAGTGGACGGCCAGCAAGTGGCGCTGCAGACGCAAACCTCGGACTCCAAAGCAGGCACCAGCAATGGGCGTGACGCTGTGGCGGTGGGCGCCACCACCGGGACCGGCGCGGCGATTGGCGCGGTTGCCGATGGCGGAGCCGGCGCAGGAATCGGGGCTGCGACGGGAGCCGCGGTTGGGTTGATCGGGGTGCTAACCACTCACGGCCGGCCCACCGTGATTCCGCCGGAATCGCTGGTGACGTTCAAGCTGCAGGCACCGGTTACGATCAATACCGAAAAGAGCCAAGTGGCGTTTCTGCCGGTCACCCAGCAGGATTTCAATAACAACGAGCGGTCCAATGGCGCACGCCCGATGCCGCGACGTGGCTACTACGCCGGATATCCTTATGGACCTTACTACAATCCCTACTATGGCTACGGCCCCGGATTCTATCCTGGGTTCTACCCCGGATTTTACGGGGGGCTGGGCTTCTACGGTCCGGGTTTCTACGGCCGGTGGCGCCGCTAAGCCACAACAATCGCAGATCGATTAGAATCGCCGAGCGGGGGGAAGTTGCCCCGCTTGGCGATTTTTTTGGAGAGCGAGCTTAGGGCCGCTTCCGCTCGGAGATTATTTCTAAGCGATTAGAAAGCCCGAAGTTTGCTAAAATACCGGGCTGGGTTGATCGTTCGAGTGGGGAAGGGGTGAACCATGGGCAGCGTACCGGAAGTGCTTTCTTATTACGGCGGCGGATGGAAGCCGTCGCTGGGCACCGATAAGGTAGACGTCATCAATCCGGCTACGGCCGAGAAGCTGGGAAGGCTCTCGCTGGGCAATCGCGCCGACGTGGACGCGGCGGTGCGTTCCGCGGTTGCGGCGTTCCCGGGATGGCGCCGAACTCCCCCCGAGGACCGCATCCAATTCCTCTTTAAGCTGAAGAACCTGTTGGAAGAGCACCACGACGACTTGGCGCGCACTTGCACCATGGAGAACGGGAAAACGCTGGGGGAGTCGAAGGCAGAAATTCGCCGGGCGATCGAGAACGTCGAAGTAGCCTGTGGCATTCCCACCATGATGCAGGGTTACAACCTGGAAGACGTAGCCAGCGGAATCGATGAAATGATGATTCGCCAGCCGCTGGGGGTTACCGCGGCGATTACCCCATTCAATTTTCCGCTGATGATTCCGTTCTGGTTTCTGCCCTACGCCATCGCCTGCGGCAACACATTCATTTTGAAGCCGTCCGAGCGCGTGCCGCTCAGCTCGCAGCGGGTTTTCGAGCTGATGGAGCAACTACATCTGCCGCCCGGAGTTCTGAATTTGCTGCATGGCGGAAAAGAAGTGGTGGATGGACTGCTGCAGCATCCGGATGTCCGCGCGATCAGCTTCGTGGGGTCGACGCCGGTAGCAAAATATATTTACGCGCAGGCCGCGGCGCACGGAAAACGGGTGCAGTGCCAGGGCGGAGCGAAGAACCACGTGCTGATATTGCCGGATGCGGATATCGACAGCGCGTCGAAAATCGTGAGCGACAGCGCCTTTGGGTGCGCCGGTCAGCGCTGCCTGGCTGTTTCGGTAGCGGTCACCGTGGGCGACGCGCAGAAGAATTTTACCGACGAGATCGCCAACGTTGCCGGCGCGCTGCACGTGGGCAACGGCTTGGAACCCGGCGTGCAGATGGGGCCGGTGATCACCCCGGAAAGCAAGGCTCGGATCGAAGGGCTGATCGCCAAGGGCGCGAGCAGCGGCGCCAAGGTTTTGTTGGACGGTCGGGGCGGGAACGGCAAGCTGGCAACCGGAAATTTCTTGAAGCCTACGTTGCTGGATGGCGTTTCGGCGGAGAGCGGGCTTTCGAGTACCGAAATTTTTGGGCCGGTGCTGAGTTTGGTGCATGCCAAAACGCTGGAGGAGGGCATCGAAATCCTTTCGCGCAGTGCGTACGGAAACATGGCTTCGATTTTCACCAGCAGCGGGGCGGCGGCGCGCAAATTCCGGTACGAAGTGCCGGCGGGGAACGTGGGCATCAATATCGGCGTGGCTGCGCCGATGGCTTACTTCCCGTTTACCGGGTGGCGCGAGAGCTTTTTTGGGGATTTGCACGGGCAGGGACGCGACGGCGTGGAGTTTTACACCGACAAGAAAGTGGTGGTGGAGAGGTGGCCGAAGGAATGGTCGCGCAAGTTCTAGGGTCAGCACAATTCAGGGCTGACCGTGCCGCTGCACTACAGGGCCGAGTCAAAAACGTAGAGGACCCAGGTATGAAATCGACATCTGGGGCAGCCCCCTTCGCTTCGCTCCGCACACCCGATAAATTTGCTTAGTATCCGAGACAGAATCAACGACCGCGCAGTTCAGGCGATCGAGCTTGCCGCTGTGCTTAATGGGGAAATGATTTTTGTTAGTTGGGTCGATTCTGAGGCGTTGCGGCGTGTACGATAGGATTTATGGTGAGACGTTTGTTGTGGGCCTCCTGGGCCATGCTGTTCCTAGTTCCGCTTGCTGGTTGGGCTTGCACGTGCCAGGAATCGCCGCCGGTGGCCTGCCAGGGCCTGAATGTTGCGGACGCCGTCTTCGTCGGCACGGCGACCGTCGCTGAAATCGTTCCGGCCGCCAGCACCGACGCACCCCAAGTGCTGCACTACCGCTTTCGAGTCGACGAACGGTTTAAGGCTGCGGAAAGCCGCGAGATCGATATATATTCCGGCGGGAACGACGGCGATTGCGGCTACCGCTTCAAGAAGGGCGCGCAATATCTGGTCTTGTCTTATTCATCGGACGACGGCCGGCTCTTCGCGACCATCTGCAGCGGCACCCGGCCCGCCCGCGAAGCCAGGGCGATGTTGCCGCAATTGCGAGCGATGAAGAGTAACCAGCGCGTCGCGTCGATTTTCGGCGTCCTGCGCCGAACCGATCCACCCTACGATGCGGTGAAGGATCCCGAAGCGGCCGCAGGCGATCCCACCTACGACACACTCAACGATTTTAATGAGGGCGCCAGCCCGACCGATCGAGAAAGCGCCGGCGATCCGGGCGATGATCCCGGAGCGCTCGGCGCCGAGGGCCGGCCGCTCGGACATATCGAACTGAAGATCCGGTCGCGCGTCGACCGTTTCGAAACATCCACCGGTCCATCCGGTGTCTATTCCATTTACGGCGTGCCAGGCGGCCAGTATCAGATCCTCGCGCATCTCCCGGCGCACATGGAACTGACCCTGCCGACCTTAAAAGGCGGCTTGCCGCCGCTGCGCGTTGCCGATGGCGGCTGCTACGAATACAACATCGCGGCGCTGCCCACCGGTCAAATTCGCGGCCGGGTGCTCGGCCCGGACGGACGGCCGCTGCCCACCGCGTCGGTGGAACTTTACCGAGTGGGCCGGTACGACGACGCTAAATCCGGGTGGTGGGAATTCCAGACGGAGAGTGGCGGTTTTAATTTCGACCACGTCGCCACCGGGGACTACCTGCTTGTTTTCAACCGGCAAAATCATCGTGACCCGAATTCACCCTATCAGCGCACGTTCTATCCCACCGCGGCGGATCTAGCGTCGGCCCAGCCAGTGAAGGTCAGCGATGGCGGCGAAGTGGTGACTGCGGATATCCATGTGAAGGCTGGGTTCGCCACCCGGACGGTGAAGGTTCGCGTCAAGTGGGCAGGACACCCGCTGCCCGGAAATGTGTTCGTGACGTCGAAAGCGGACCGGGGAGAAAATCCAGCATCGCGAAAAGTGGGCGATGGGTTATACGAACTGACCTTGTTCAACGATGTCCGCTACACCATTTCCGCCTGGACCTACGCCAAGATTCCGCGCAGCGCCTCGGGAGGGCCGCCAACGCCAGGCGCACCGCCGGAGGCAGATCCCGATCCATCGCCGGCGCCGGGTGGGGCTGCGCCCGCCGATCCGGCGACCACGCCCGGAGATCCATTACCAGCAGGTGCTGCGGTTGCCCCCACGGCCTCGGCTGCTCCCGCGGCCAATTCAGGCCCGATGACGTGTGGCCCCGGTGGACGCATTGAGACCTACCCGGTGGTCGTGGATCCCACGGACCCGCCCGCGAAAGAAATCGCGGTGACCTTTCCCAAGCCTACTTGCGGTGAGTAGAGAAGCCGCAACTTCTTCCCGTTTCGAGCTTTAAGCCATCTATTGAAGATACATGATCCTACGGATGGAAATGGGGTAGTGCTGGTATTGGGCTTTGCGCCAGAATAGAGTACAACAATGCTGTTCACTGCCGAAAGGTTGCCGCTACGAGCTGATAGCCATGGAACCTCGACGTGTTTGAAACATCTAAAACAATGAAGTTCGCGCCGGTCGGCGGCGTCGATCAAAACACATTCGATCCGTTAAAGAACAGTTCCAGGAGGAACTACAAATGATGAATCGCGTATTTTTGGCCGTGGTCTTGATGCTCTCGTTGGCTCCCCTCGCTCCCGCAAAAGCTCCGGACGAAGAAAAGGTCCAGGATCGGCTGCAGAACTCCGGAACGGTGATGCACGAAATTCTAAATATGCCCGAATCGATCCCTCAGGGCTTGCTCGACAAAGCCCGCTGCATCGTGGTGCTGCCATCGGTTCTGAAAGCGGCATTCGTCGTTGGCGGTAGCTACGGCCGCGGCGTTTTGGTTTGCCGCACCGGGCCGCACTTCGAGGGATCGTGGGGAGCGCCGGCGATGTATGCACTGGAAGGCGGCAGCATCGGCTTCCAGATCGGTGGAGAAGCGACCGACTTCGTGATTCTAGTGATGAACGATCGCGGCGCGAATAGCTTGCTGCACAGCAAAGTGAAGCTGGGCGGAGACGCTTCGGCAGCAGCCGGTCCAGTGGGACGCACCGCTTCCGCGGACACCGATGCTTATATGCGTACTGAGATGCTCACCTATTCCCGCGCTCGCGGAGCTTTCGCCGGCGTATCGCTGGAAGGCTCGAGCCTGCGTCCGGATGGAGATGCCAACGCTGAACTCTACGGCAAGGGCGTCACCGCAGGAAAGATCATCACCGAGCACGCCTTTCATGCACCTCCGGCGGCCGACAACCTGATTCATACGCTCGACAAGGCCACACCGAAACTGGTTCCCTAAGCGGAACCGCAACGTGCTCTGAGCGGCGGCAGGATGGGTGGTTCGTCTGCGCGAGAGTTGCGCGCAGCAGCCTCTCGCTTGCCGCCACTCTTCGTTTTGTTTTCCGCTCGTCCGTGTGCTCACCGCCGGTTGTATCTCCTACGCGACCGTTTCTCGAACCCACCTACGCGGCACGGCTCGGACGTAGTAAATTGAAATAAGCGTCGATTCGGCGCCGTTTGGCCGGTTACATCTTGATCGCACTCCGAGGGCGGGGAACGCTGTTCATGCGTGTGAGAACCGTGGGCTCGACAAAGCGCGGCCGTCCGAATATGCGCGCCTGCGCCACAGCGCTCACGATTCTGGCGCTGGTCGCTGGCGGGGCCACTCCTTCGAGCGGTTATTCGGTGCTTACCCACGAAGCGATCGTCGATTCCGCGTGGGTGGACGCCATCGTACCGGTGCTGCGGAAGCGCTTTCCCGACGCGACTCCAGACGACATCAAAACCGCGCATGCCTACGCGTACGGCGGATGTGCGATTCAAGACCTAGGCTATTACCCCTTCGGCAGCAAGTGGTTCAGCGATCTGGTGCACTACGTTCGTACCGGTGACTTCATCGCGGCGCTACTTCGCGACTCCCACGACATCAACGAGTATGCTTTTGCGCTGGGCGCGCTGGCGCACTACGCCGCGGACAACGATGGCCATCGTGTGGCGGTGAACCCGTCGGTGGGCTTGCTGTACCCGAAACTGCATCGCAAATACGGCGCGGTGGTTACCTATGAAGACGATCCCAAGGCCCATCTGAAAACCGAGTTTGCGTTCGACGTCTTGCAGGTGGCGCGCGGACACTACGCCCCGGACGATTACCGTGAATATATCGGTTTTGAGGTTTCCGATGACCTGTTGCAGAGGGCCTTCCTGGAAACCTACGGCGTTGAACTGAAATCGTTATTCCCCAATTTCGCTCTGGCCGTTGGCTCCTACCGCCGTGCGGTGAGCAAGGATATTCCGCGAGCCACCAAGGTCGCGTGGCAAATCAAGAAGGACGACATCCAGAAGGATCGTCCGGGGACCACGCAGAAAGCGTTTTTGTATCACCTGTCGCGGACGAGCTACGAACGTCAGTGGCACAAGGTCTATCAGAAGCCTAGTCTGTGGGACCGCATTCTAGCTTTTCTAATTCGCATCATCCCTAAAATTGGGCCGCTGCAAGTGCTCACTTTTCGAACGCCCACTCCGGAAACAGAGCGGAAGTTCGCCGCGAGTTTCGATGCTTCAGTGACCGATTACGAAGCCTTCTTGACGCAGCAGAAGCAGACCGGGCGGGTGGCGTTGCGCGACGATAATTTCGATACCGGCAGCGTAACCGGTCCGGGCGAATATGCGCTGGCGGACAAGACCTACGCACGGCTGGTGGATAATTTGGCCAAGAATAAATTCGAGAATGTAACGCCGGAACTTCAAAGTGCGCTGTTGAACTACTACAGCGATCTGTCCCTGCCGTTTGCCACCAAGAAGAACCCGAAAGAATGGAAGGCAGTCACCGAGGAACTAGCTGAACTAAAGGCGTACGCAGCTAAGGCCGCGCTGCGCTAACAATCGCGTCGCCGGATGCGGCCGGATCATCCACCCGCTCCGCTCGCGGGATGGTTTTGGCGATTTCTTCCAGCGCATCCGCTAGTTCGGTGGCGATTCGCTCGGTGTGTGGCATGCCGACGCGGGCGGCCGCGCGTGCTTCGTCACCGCAAAACTTCCACAGACCCACGATCACCTTGAGCTTCGGAGCTTCGCCGCGAAGTTCGCGGTAGACCCGCCGCGCCTGAGCCAGAGCAAACGGCGGAAGCGCGGAGATGCACACTACACTCGGATTTTGCCGCAGCAGTTCGTCCCGAGTCTCCGCAATCGCACCTGCCGCCACGGTGTCTGCGTTCCAGCCTTGGTGCCGCAGCGCCTCGACCAGCATGGTGCCGGCGATTTCGTCGGCCTCATCACGCGCGGCCAAGCAGATGACCCGCCCGCGTCGCCCCGGCGCGTCGGCTAGATTGTGTCCGTTCGACGCGGAGTGCTTTTCCGAATCCGTGCCGGGCGCGTTGTTTCGAACCACGAGTTCGCGAATGGTGTGGAAAATGAATTGCTCGGTCGGCGCGTCGATCGCGTTGCGATGGCGGTCCCGCTTGGCCAGTACCAAAGCCGGGATGAGCATGCCATCGCACATTTCCAGAGCGGACTTTTGCTTGCGATCTCGTACGAAGTGAATCAGAGCGCCGCGGCGGTCGAGCGCCAGCAGCCGCTGGTAAAATCCGGCTTCCGGAGTGAGTGGCGGATCGTCGCTCAGTAACACGTTCAGGAAATGCATGCTCGGAACGTAACGGCTCATCACGATCAGGCACACTGTCATTGGAGTGGCCAGCAGCAAGCCGATCGGTCCCCACAGCACCGTCCAGAACATCGCCGCCAGAAGAATGGCGATCGAAGAGAGCCCGGTGTGCTCGGCGTAGAGCAAGGGTTCGATCAGGTTGGAAACCACAATCTCGACAACGGCGAACATGCCGATGGTCATGAACGGCTGGGCCCAGGTATCGGAAATGGCCAGGGAAAGCAGGATCGGCATAATGGCGGCGATGGGCACACCCAGGTAGGGTAGGAAGCGCAGCGCACCGGCGATCACACCCCACAAGAATGCGTGTGGAATTCCGATGAAATGCAAAGCGGTTCCGACCACTACGGCGTAGCCGGTATTGACCACGCACTGCAGAAACAGGTAACGGCTGATGCGCTGGTTCACTTCGTCGAACGCTTCGGTCATCACTTGGATGCGGGAGTCGCCGGCAAGATGAATCACCCGGTTGCGCAGGTCGTCGCGAAGAATCAGCATGAAGAATGTGAAAACGATGACGATTCCGGCGCTGCCGATTGGGCCGAAGAAGCTGGGCGCCGAGGACAGTAGATCTTGGGGCTCGGTGACGATCTCCACAGGCACTGGGTGGCCGTTCTTCGACCCGGTGAGAGTCTTGGCTATTTTGCCGTCCGGGCCGGTGTCGGCGGGTACGGCGGAAAGTTCCTTTCTTAGGACGCTGACCGTGTTTTTAGCTTTGTTCAGGTCGGTACCGTTCCCGGTGGTGCGAACTATCTCGATTTTTTGCTCGATGTTGGTGCGGTAGTTGGGGAGCTGGTTGGTGACGTCTACCAATTGCTTGGCCACCGTCCAGCCGATCGCACCTAACGCCGCCATTGCCAGGGTGACTACGATCAGCGCCGAGAGTATGCGGCCCAGGCGAATCCGCTCCAGCCACCCGACCGGAGGGGTGAGCAGGAAAGTGAATAGGACCGCGAGCGCCAAGGGCACCAGAACCGAGCGGGCGAAATAGAGCGTGGCGACGCCGATAATCGCGGTGATCACCGCCAGCAGTGGGTAGATGTCGCGGTTTGTGTCTGCTCGTGGCATTCGCGTAGCGCTCGATTAATGTCTCTGTATGGATGCCTGGACTACGAGGAAAGCCTCATGCCAGTGTTTCCTGGCGCCAAAAACTCCGGCGCGGCAGGAGTCGAGTATGGCGCAGTTTGCTCGATCGGGACGCGCGCCGCCCACGCTTGTGCGCCGATCGCCAACAACGCCGGGAAGCAAACCATCACGTAGCGCGGCTCGACGGTCTGCAGCGTAGTGAGGAACGCGGTTCGAATCCCGATGAATGCGGTTAGCATGACCATTGCCGGGCTCGATAGCAGCCACCGCCGCCGGTGGATCCATACCCCCAGCGCCAAGCCGATATACGCGGCGTCCATCAGCACGAACACGGATGTGGCCCCGAAGTCGCGGGGATTTCCGCGCCACATTTCCAGGGGCGGCACCAAACGTCCGGAATAGGGTAGCAGTTCGATCCGCGGGGTGAACCAAATTGCGGCGGCGCGGGTGGCTGGAATCGCAACATATTCGCGAAAGGGATGGCGCGTGGCCCGCTCGCGGGCCAAGCTGGCGAATTCGCGGTCCAGCGCGGGCGTCATTTTCAGGTCGGAGTCGTAACGACTGAGCAGCTCCGCGACGCGGTCGCGCTCTTCGCCGGAATCGAACGCCGAGCTGGGGAACGAATCCATCTCGATGTGCTGCTTCCCGAGTTTCCAGCTTACCTGATAGGCGTCGCGGAAGTGCGCACTCCAGGTGCGGGTCCAGGCAAAAAATCCGCGCGGGATGAAGTCGCCGTAGGATTCGGCATAGCGCGGTGACAGAAATTGGACGCGGCCCAGGGTTCGCGCGTTGCGTGCCGCCCACGGCAGCAGAACCAATAGCAGCCCCGCGGTAATCCATGCGCCTGCCAGGAGCAGTTTGGCCGCGTCGCTACGTCGATGCCAAGCGATCAGCAGAGCTGGGCCGACTGCGGCAAGGATCACTGGCGCGTCTGGGCGCACCAACGTTCCGGCCCCCACCAATGCGCCAGCCAGCAGCCACCATCCCGCGTTCGATAACAGTGCGTCGGCGTCGAGCGAAGCCGAGGGCAATCGCAGCCGAGGGTCTTCCAAGATGCACGCAAATAGATACAGCGCGGCGACGGTCAAGAATGTTGCTAGCGTTTCAGTGAGCAGCGCCGCAGTGTAGTTCGCGAGAAATGGGCAAACAGCGGCCATCCAGAGCGCCGCAGTGGCCACGCGCGCGCGTTGCGGGCTTGGCGCGAGGCGCGCGGCGAGCGCCGCGGTGAGCACACAGGTGCAAAGATCAACGATTGCCTGCACCAACATCACCGGCTTCGCGCTCGCGCCAAGCATCCAGTGAATTACGGCCAGGAAAGCGGGATAGCCGGGCATACGCATATCCACGGGAAGTAATTGTCCTTGCACCAAGATCCCGTACACCCCGTGGTAACGCCAATTGGCGGCAAGTTCTTCGTAAAATCGACTGTCAAAGGAGCGTGCCGGGAAGTGGTAGACAAAAAAGAGTCGCAACGCCACGCCGCAGGTAAGCGCGGCAGCAAACTGTTTGTCGGTTGGGCGGTCATCTCTCATAGTGGGGGCAGAGGAATCGGGGTGCGCGCGCCGTAGCTCCGAAGAATGCCGATGAGAAAGCGTGGCGCGACGGAGCGCGAAAGTCAACGGCGGCGAGCAGGCGCTTCGAACGCGAACAACGCGAAACAGGAAAATGCGGAGACCAGCCAGCGGAACCTCCCGCCGAACCGATCTCCGCATCGGCCGTGCGATGAAGCGCATCGAGTCCGCGAATACCTTGTGCCCTGGCTAGAGACCACAGGAGAACGCGAAGCTCTACGCTTCTTTTCGCCCGGCCAAAACCAACCCAACCCCGCCAATCAGCGCCAGCGCGCCAAACAGCGGGGACATGGGAATTATCTTGTGTTCAGTCTTGGTAGCCTGGATCGGGCCCAAGTCCACAATCTTTTTGTGCGTCGTATACGTAATTCCTTGATAGCCGAACGCGATGATGCCCAGCACGATCAGGATAATTCCGAGAAGAGCCGTGGCTCTCATCATTTTCTCCTAGGAGTAGTTATAGCAAACATCTATGTACTTCGGCTGGGCAGTTTTCAGGCGCGCCTCATTAACCCGCCGACCAGCGACACCAGGAACAGCACCAGGAAGATCGTAAACAAGATTCTGGCGATCCCGGCGGCAGCAACAGCGATACCCAAAAACCCGAATACCCCGGCGATGATAGCAACCACGAAGAATGCAAGCGCCCAACGCAACATTTGGTCCTCCGGACCCTGGGGGCAATCTCTGGGTGTTCGATGGATCTCACCCACCAGCCCGCGGTCAAGTAGCGTGATGGTTATAGTCCGCTGGGGCGAAAGCAGCAATAGGGGCAATCTAGTAGCGGTATGGTGGTCTTGCTGTAAGTAGAAAAGGGCGGCCAGAGGTAATTAACTCCGTGGATTAGGCGGGGTGGTACTAGTCCCTTGTGCCGCACCGTGTCCACTGCATCGAGGCCACCGCATCAGTGCCACATCGTTGCGAACATCCCTACCGACGCGGCAAACATTACCGCCGCGCCAATCCAGCCGATCACGCGCAGGTAGCCGGGGAGCGTAAATTCCCCCATCACCTTTGGATTGCTGCCGAGAATTACCATCGATGCGATTACCGGCCCAGCAACCACTCCGTTAAGCACCGCCGACCAGAACAGCGCCTTGATCGGATTCATGTGCAGAAAATTCTGCAGCAGGCCAAGCAGGGTGGCCACCGCGATCGTCGCGTAAAAGCGGCGTGCGTGCCCGGCAGTTTTTTCCAGGCTCGCCTTCCATTTAAACGCCTCACTGACCCCGTACGCGGCGGAGCCGGCCAGCACAGGGATGGCCAGCAGGCCGGTCCCAATTATTCCTACCGCAAAAAGTAGAAACGCGAAGCGCCCGGCGAGCGGCTCGAGCGCTTTGGCGGCCTCGTCGGCCGTCCCGATATTGGTGATCCCGTGGGCATGAAGCGTTGCGGCCGCGGTGAGAATGATGAAGAAGGCCACGATATTGGAAAGAGCCATGCCGGCGTAGGTATCGAATCGAATGCGGCCAAGCTGCTCGGTAGCTTGCTCGGGCGAGCGCTTGAGCGCGTGTTCTTTGGGGTGGATATGCATGTCTTCCACTTCCTCGGACGCCTGCCAGAAGAAAAGGTACGGGCTGATCGTGGTCCCCAGGACCGCAACCAGTGCGGTAAGTGACGCGGCTTCGAATGAAATGTGCGGCATGAAAGTGGCGCGCAGCGCGTCCCACCGGGGCTCGCCGACCACGATCGCGGTGGCCACGTACGCGAAGAGTGCCAGGGTCAGCCATTTTAGATATGGGACGTAGCGCTTGTACGGAATCAGAACCTGAAGGAGCAATGACGCGACTCCAAAAAGCGCGACGTACAGCCAAGCCGGCCCGGGCACCAGCAGAGTTGTGGCTGCGCCCATCGCGCCGATGTCCGCGCCGAGATTAAATACGTTGGCGAATACCATCAGGGATATAACGGCGTACAGGACTGGCTTCGATTGGTGCCGACGGATGTTGGCAGCGAGTCCGTGGCCGGTTACCCGGCCGATGCGCGCGCTGATTTCCTGTATTCCGGCCATCAGCGGATAGCTGAACAGCATGGTCCATAGCATCCCGTATCCGAACTGCGCGCCGACCTGGGAATAAGTGGCGATGCCGCTGGGATCGTCGTCCGCGGCACCGGTGATTAAGCCGGGGCCGAGGAGCAACAATAGACGGATGGCGATGAAATTGGTGGGCCCAGACTGCGGATGGGGAAGGGGATGCTGGAAAGGGGCCGGAAGTGGCGCGGCCGGTTTTTGTTTGGGCACTACCGATCCTTGCTGCGCAGGAGGACGGTCCGGCCGCCGTAGACGAATCTCGGCGGGCGGCATCGTGCACGCGCGCAATGAATGTGATGCGGATCGAACCGAGGACGTGGGTCTGTAGCTATCGCGTCTATGCTACGAACACGCTTTCTTCCCGGCACCGTGCGTCTCCTCGATCCGTCGAAGCGTGGGGTGCTTCGCTGGCGTTTGTCATTATATTCGGATCGGTGTGGGAATAGACAACGTCGTGCCGGGAAAGTTTTGAGAATCCAGCGAGCGCCGCGCGAAACAGTCGTGAGGCGAGGTACGCAGCGGCAACATCCGAGCCCGCGGTCAGCAGGAAGCAAGCCGATTGGCTGAGCTGGTGGGCCACCACCGCATTGAGCGGGTGGCGGAGCGCTTCGGGGAGCAACGAAGTGGAAAGCAACGAACTTTTTCGGATTGCGTTGAAAGTCATCACAGTATTGTTCTCCCGTTTGTTCGCAAGAGAGAATAAACGGGCGAGGGCGCGCGCAACATCCGGGGGAGTGCGTACTGGTGCTGGGGTTTTTCCCTAGTACGAAACTGAGGGTTCTACCTTAGTACGAAATCCACAAGGGAAGGAGCGTTAGGCGCGCCCGCGCTGTCCAGTCCTGCCTCATCGCTGTTTGGGGGTGTCGTTTGGGGCCCGTTCGGAGGCGGCCCGCGGTTTCGCGGTGGCCTCGACCCTACACGCTATCCGCCCTCTCAAACGGGTAATCCGCTGTATTTTCAAAAGTATGCGTTGGGTGTCTTCTGGCGGTGGGTGGCCAAGCCCTCCTCAGGAGGTGGCTGATGAATTGGGATCAGGTGGAAGGGAAGTGGAAGCAGTTGCAGGGAAAGGCCAAGGAAAAGTGGGGCAAGCTTACCGATGACGATTTCGACGTCATCCGCGGGCAGCATCAGCAGCTTGTCGGCAAGATCCAGGAACGCTACGGGGTTGCCAAAGAGGTCGCTATTCAGCAGGCCGACGAGTTCCTGGCGTCCTTGAGCACAAACCCGTCCGAAGCCGCGCCGTATGACTCCGATGACGAGGAGACTGGCGAGATTGCTCGCCCCAAAAACGGGGACCGGCCCGTTAGCACTGGGCGCTAAACCCGGCCGCAGCACCCGGCCGCAGCCGAAGATTTGCAGCATCGATTTGCACCACCACGACGGCGAAACGCTCTCTTCTCCCCCCGTGCGCGGCGTTTCGCTGTCGCCATTTAGAGATCGTGTTGAAAACGCTTCAAATTGATTTTCGTCGGGACTTAGCGCCTAGCCTGTCCCAGTTCGGCGGCGCCAAAGGGTACTGGAATCCTCGCCGGCGGGTAAATGTTTTTCCCCATTGGTTTTTCGTGCGATAGGAGCATAGTGTTCGGTGGGCTTTCGTGCTTGGACGCGGTGGTACGCTGTCGCTGCGATACTTCGAGAGTCACGGGAGAAAGACGAAAATGATTTCTGCAGACGATATGGGAGACAAGGCCGCCGACGTGATGAAGGATGTGGCAGTCGCAGTGGGAAATACGCTGGGCGCCGTTGCCGCCGCCGTGACCCCCAGCCAGAAGACGGTGCGCCAATTCGAGCACGCCGCCAGCGAAACCAAGAAAACCGCAAGCGCGGTAGTGAAGCGCGCGTCCAGCATAGCCAAAACCGCCACCCGGGCAGCCCGGCGGGCTACCCGCAGCGTGAAGTCAGCCACGCGCAGCGCACAGAGCAGCGCGAAACGCGCCACCCGCGTGGTGAAATCCGCAACGCGGAGCGCCAAGCGCACCGCGTCGAAGACCAGCCGCAACGCCAGCCGGCTGAGGTCGCGCGCCACTAAGGCGGCGAAGAAAATTCGCCACGGCGCAAAGGCCGTAGCCAAGCGCGTCAAGCGCTAGTTCACTGCGGCTCGGTTCATCGCCCGAGTGGCGCCGCCTACCTGGCGCCACTAGCCAGGGATGGACCGAGCCGCGCCAGACTTGCGGTCCGCCGCAGCGTAGTGCGCCGCGACGGGCGAGCACTCCGCATCCCTGGACCCGCTCTCGCACCGAAATTTCGCTCTGCTCCACCGACGTTCCAATTCCCGCAAGCACATGATAAAATCCGGAACCTCAGTGCGCCCGTAGCTCAGCTGGATAGAGCGTTTGG
>CAVRXT010000014.1:0-524781 GCA_963725285.1 uncultured Acidobacteriota bacterium
GAAGAGCTACATCCTACGACGCGGGGCGTTCGCCGCGGGCGACCAGTTTCTGGAATTCAGGGTCATCGTGCAGAAGACCGAGATCGGTATCGGTGCCAGCCCAGCCCGGGTTGCTGTAGCCTGCTGCAAACGCCTTCTTAATGGCGTCCAGCGCTTCCGGCTTTTTCCCAAGGATGCCGTAGGTACAGGCGGCATTGTAAAGGGTGTTCGGATCGCCGGGCCGAAGCGCAACGGCAGTCTGCAACTGGCGGATGGTCTCGTCCGGGTCTTGTTTCAAGTAGGCGAGGTTGCCGGCCAGCAAGATGCGCGCGCGCACGTCTTCCGGCACCAGCTCGAGTTGTTGGCGCAGGACCTTGACCATCTGATCCCGGACGTGCTCTGCGTCCTTCTTGCGTCCCAGCAGTTCCAGGGCGTTGAGAAAGGGAATATAAGTGTTGTAGTCGTCGCCGTTGGCTTCGATGGCCCGCTCGGTGAGGGCCGCGGCCTCTTCGTAACGGCCCGAGGCAAAATAGGTCCGGCCGAGAATGTTCCAGACTCCTTCACAGTCTGGCTTGCGCTCGATGGCATGCTGCGCCAACAGCGCGGCGTCGTGGAATTTCTTCTGCGCGTAAAAGAGGCGGGCGTGCGCTACCAGCACCTCCGGCAGGTCGGGCGCGAGCGCGGTGGCGCGGTCGCACGCCGCCAATCCCCGGTCGATCCATTTGGCGTTCTGCTCGCGAATTTCGTAGATCAGCCCGCAGAGGTTCGCGATGCCGGCGTGCGCCAGAGCAAAATCGGGGTCCACCTGAATGGCCTGTTCAAACATTTGCAGGCCGTAGTCGATATTTTCGCGCCGCGAGTAGCTTCTTCCCCGCAAATAAAAATCGTAGGCCTGCGGATTTTCCGTCGGCTTGCGTGCGATGGTCTTTTCTTCCTGCGGGGTGAGCGTGATGCGCAGGGCCTGCGCGATGCTTCGCGCAATTTCTTCCTGGATAGCGAAAACGTCTTCCAGTTGCCGATCGTAGCGTTCCGCCCACACCGAATGCCGCGTAGAGGCTTCCACCAGTTGCGCGGTGATGCGCACGCGATTACCCGCGCGGCGGATCGAACCTTCCAGCACGTAGGCGGCGCCAAGCTGCTGGCCCACGTGAAGGGCGGTAACCTGCTTATCGCGGAAGGCGAGCATCTCTGAGCGCGGGAAGATTTGCAGTTGTTTGATCTTCAACAGCTCGGTGACGATGTCCTCGGTAATTCCGTCGCGGAAGTATTCGTCCTCCTTCGCGCCGCTCTGGTTTTCGAAGTACAGCACCGCAACTGATTTTTGCTGGGTGGCTGCCGGGTGCGTCCCGGAACCCGAAACCGCCTTTTCAACGGCGGGCCGCCGGCTCGATTCAATGTCACGACTCAGGCGCTTGAGGTCCGCGCGCAATTCGGCAGCGCTCTGGTAGCGCATCTCGCGGTCCTTCTCGAGCGCTTTGGCGAGAATGTTGTCGATGGCCACCGGCAGGCGCGAATTCAATTCCTTCGCCGCCGCCGGGTTGGAATTAAGCAGGGCGTCGAAAATCACCGCCGAAGTCATCCCGGAGAACGGAACCGACCCGCAAGCCATCTCGTAGAGCACAACGCCGAGCGAAAACAAGTCCGAACGAGCGTCCAGTTCTTCGCCGCGCGCTTGTTCCGGCGACATATACGCGACCGTGCCCAGGGAGCTGCCCGGACTGGTGAGTTGATCGTCATTCAGCAAATGCGAATTGGTGCGCATCGATGTGGCGTCTGCCGATTCGGCAGTGTGGCGCAGCGCTGGCGCTAGCTTGGCCAGACCGAAATCCAAAATCTTTGCCTGCCCACGATCTACCAGAAAAATGTTCGCGGGCTTGATGTCGCGGTGCACGATGCCCTTGGAGTGTGCCGCATCAAGTCCGTTGGCGATCTGAATGCCGATCTCCAGGAGCGCCGAGATCTCGATGGGCCTTCCGGAAATGCGATGTTTGAGCGTGTCGCCCTCGAGCAGCTCCATACCGATAAACGGGCGCCCCTCGAATTCTCCGATATCGTGAATGGTACAGATGTTGGCATGATTGAGCGCGGAAGCGGCGCGCGCTTCGCGGCGGAATCGCTCGATCGCTTGCGGGTCGTGGGAAATATCGTCGGGCAGGAATTTCAGGGCTACATTGCGGCCCAGCCGGAGGTCTTTGGCTCGGTAGACTACGCCCATCCCTCCGCCGCCCAGCTTTTCCACCACCTCGTAGTGGGAGATGGTGCGTCCGATGATGGAAGGAGTATCCGCCATAGCCGGTGCATTCTACGCCAGTGCCTCGATCCAGGCAATCGGCGCGGAACGGTGCCAGCGATTTCGGAACTATGGAGGACATCAGGAAAGAAGGGGTGGTGGACTAAGTAGTTTTAGCTAAATTTACGGGGTGTGCGGGAACGGGCCTATTTTCAGACAGCTCTTCGCCGAATGTTGCAGCCTTCAGAACATTGGTCGTTGCTGGGTAGTCGGAAGTGCGCAGAATCTGGGAACTTTTCGCTTTTCTGCCGTGGGTCAGCTACTGTCGGCAGCACCTGGGCGGGAAAGACTGAGCCACAGGAACAACAGCAACTGGACGCTGCTAGGCACCCGATGTTTGCCACGGTGGAGGTAGCGAAGACGGTAGAGTCGTTCGATGGTCAAGGCCAGCATGGTAAGGAGCCAGCCGATCAATAGACTGTTGGTATGATGATGACAGATATGTTCGAGACCGTGACGGCTCTTGGCGTCGTTGAAGCCTTGGTTCTCGATTTCCCAGCGGCTTTTGGCCATGCGGAATAGCGCCTGCGGGCCCACGGTGGAAGAAGGAAAATTGGTCAGCCAGTAGGCTTCCACCACGGTGCCGTCTGGCTTGTGCTGGCGATAGAAGAACACTCGCACGGTTTCCCAGTGCAGGGTTCCCCAGGGATCGAAGTCCTCGGCATCCCATAGTTCCACACGATCGGGTCCATGCTGGGAAACCGTGGTCGGAGGCCCACCAGGAAAACGCTGCTGGGCAGCGGCGAGTAATTCCGGCAGATTGTCTTTCAGCCGTGCCACCACCCGGAGACCGAGCTCGCTTGCCGTATGGAGGAACGGGGCGGTGGCAAATCCTCCATCGACGACCACATAGTGTGCAAAGCGTGCTCCCACGCTCCCGATCACTCGTCGCAATAAGCGCTGTCCGGCGGCGTACTCGCTATCGCCCGGTCCATAGGGTTCCCCATCGCAAGGCAGCGACAGGCCGGTTCCCACCACGCTGATCATCACGAAAGAATGTTGATAGCCCTGAATCTGTTTCTGGGCATTCCGGCGCGGGCGGCAGAACGAACAGCCCTGCTGGGTCCGCCAACCCGCACCGGTGCCGTCCAGGGCCAGACCGATCCAGCGGCAATCATCAAAGGCCTTGTTGCGCTTGGCGCCGCGAATGAGGGAGAGCAGGGCTTGCCGCGTGGGGTGGGGATCGAGTCGCTCGGTAAAATAACCCAAGCTATCGTCTCCGAACGGAGTGGCGATGGAGAGAGTGCGTCGTGCCGAAGATCGCACCAGCGCTTCGACCGCATGAAAACTCGATTGGCGGAGGATTTGGCCAATCAGCAAGGCCCACAGCAGAGTCTGCGCCGGAATTTGGGGTTGTTGCCGACCATCTCCAGGATCCTGGAGGTACCGCCGGAGGCGAAGACGCCGTGTCACATAGTGAAGCAGATGACGTGGCGTCGAACGGTTCATTTTTTCTTAGATTTCTTGCGCTCGAGCACCAGCAGTTGTGCGTTGGCCGCCAACACTTCGCGGACCGCGTCTTGAAACTCCCGTCCCGCCTGGACCCGGCGCCGCACCTCTTCGACCCAATCCTTGGGAATGTGCTGGACCCGCTTCTTCCCCTGAACCATAAAGGTCAGCGACCAGACCGGATGGCCCCGGTCATCGGCACAATGGCAGCTGGGCTTGCCGCAGCGGAGATGCGAGAGGGACAGCGAGCCAGGGAGGGCATCGGCGGGGATAGAGAAACGTCGCAGCAGCTGGAACTTGCGCTGACGCAATCGAGAAGCCAGTGGTCCATTGCCCCTATGGATCATCATCTTCATGTATATATACCATAAGACAACAGTGCCAATCACCCAGTATCTGCGAGTGCGAAAATAGGAGTCTACTGCGGAAGGGTCGCCAAAAGCGATAAACAGCCATCTGACACAGCTAGACCCGGCTAGCCCCTGTCAATCTTCCGAAACGGCTGCGCCGTTCGCGCCGTTCGAGGTAACCGGGCTGGCGCGGCGCTCTGCTACAATCTTCGCCGCAGCGACACCGAGGAAATCTTGCAAGCGAAACCAATCAAACTGCCGGGATGGCTGCAGCACTACGTGCTGGGAATGGGCGGGGGCGGACTATTTCTGGTCGCGTTCCTGGATTCGTCGGTGCTGTCGTTTCCGGTGGTCACCGATCTGCTGGTGATTCAGCAATCCAACCACAACCCAGCGCGCATGCCGTATTACGCGGCAATGGCTTCTCTGGGTTCGCTTTTCGGCTGCATTTGGCTTTACTTGCTGGCGAAGAAGGGCGGAGAAGCCTTTTTCCATGGGCACGCGCGACACCGCGCGGAGCGGATTCGGAAGTGGGTGGATGACCATGCCTTCCTCAGTGTTTTCATTCCGGCGATTCTACCGCCGCCGATGCCGTTCAAAGCGTTCGTCGCTGCCGAGGGGGTTTTCCAGGTGCCACTACGCACCTTTGTTTTGGCGCTTTTGCTGGGCCGCGGACTGCGTTACTTCGCTGAGGGCATTCTGGCGATTCGCTACGGCGACGCGGTGGGGCGTGCGCTGGTCGAGCACAAGTTGGCGTTCGCGATTGGATTTGTGGTGCTCTGCGCGGGGGTGGTGATTTGGGGGCGCACGCTGGGGGCGGCGCCGCAAAAGAAATAGGATTGGTTACGCCGAGCAACTCGTTAAAGGTCAGAACGCCCACCCTTTGCAGAAGACCCAAAGAGTGGGTATCCGGAAAGGGTAAAGGCCTCGAACCGTAAAACCGTCCAAAAACGTACAACCCTCAAGCGTCGAGCCGTTGCCCCATGAGTCAAAATGCTAAATCATTGTTCAGGGGCGTTTCGCGAAGCGCAGTTCTTCGCGCGTCACGCGAAGCTGGGGATCGAGGTCGATCTCCGCGATGAGGTGCGGGAACCCGCGGATGTCCGAGGAGTAGCGCAAATCGCGGAGGACCAGGCGGTAACCGTCGTCGGCCTGCTGGAAACTGGCGGCAGGGAACTGCGCGTAGGACGAAAACAATTGGGCCGTAACGGTGCGTTGGGCCGCATCGAACGCCGGGGAAGGTTCGGGCTTGTATTCGCGGACGCTGCGATCAGGATCGAACACGCTGCCAGGGGCGAAGGAAACTTCGAGAGTTTCCAGGGTGTTATCGGTCGCCACCACGCCGCGCCATGCGAACGGGGAAGTGATTTCCGGGAACGCCGCGGCGCGCATGGGCGCCGCTCGGTGATACTCGCGCGAGAAAAGCAAATCCTCGGCGCGGCCATGCATCCACCCACGCCATCCGATCACCGCGGCCACGAGCAGCAGGGCAGCCAAGGCGCCTTTCCACGTTCCCGATCCCTTTTTTCGTTCGCCGATTTCCTCGCTGATCAAGCGTAGCAACGCAGGCAGCGCCACTCCGGTCAGCAGAATCAGAAAAATCCACAGGGCAAACGTCGGCGTGAAATTCAGGCACCACCAGGTAGTGTAAAACGGCCACCCCAGGCGTATGGGATTATCGCCGAAAGAGTCGAGTAGCAGATGGCCGGCGCAGCCGATAGCGCACGCCGCGAACACCCCAGAAAACCGCAGCGGTGGGGAGCCCAGTGGGCGCTCGGCCGCCCGGCGACGGTTGAGAACAACGGCTAGCCCGGCGATCGCCAGCGCCAGCAGCACCGACCCGGCCAAGGAATGCAACAGCGTGCCGTGAAACCGGTAAAAGGTGTTAGGCCCGCCGAAATAGCTGAGGAGATCGAGGTCGGCCGCCAGCCCCGAGACGATCAGCAACCCCGTGGCGCCGCGTGTTAGGCGGCTTGCACCCGCTCGCGCGAGTGCCAAAGAAAAAAGCGTGTGGCTCGCTGGATCCATACTCTGTGTCTCGACTCTGTTTCGCCGGGGGCGACGTTACGTCCGAAGCGCCTTCGGGACCATCAGCGTCAGCGCATCCGGAACGATGCGAAATTGAATCGGCAGCACGCCGGCGGCTTCGCCATCCACTTGTGCATAGACGTCCGCGCTTTTCGCCGGCCAGCAGGTAACTTCGGTCGTTTTCCACGCGCGAATGCAGTCCATTTTTCGCAATTGTCCGGTCCAGAGGGCAGGCAAACAGATCAGGTAACGCCAGCGACTGCGCGAGGTGTGCACTAGCACCTCGAACGAATCCTCGAACAGGCTCGCGCCGGTGGTGATTTTGAAGGGGCCGCCATAGTTTACGGTGCGGCCGATCACCACCAGGGTGGCGCGAAGGTCCTGTCCGCCGCCGGCCACACGCATTTCCGGAAAACGGTACTGAATCAATTGGCGCAGGCCTTCCCACCAATACGCCAAAATTCCGGCGCGAGTTTTTGCGGCGTCGCCGACCATGTGCACGATTGCGCCGTCCGGGCCCGCGCCGGCGACGCACAAAAAGTAGCGCCGCGCCTGATCGCTGTGGGCCTGGCCAGGCGCCGGCAGCGGGGTAGCCATGCCCAGCGCCACCCGGCGTTCGATGCCATCGGCGATCAAATGCGCCGCCGCTGGAATATCCCAAGGAATTCCGAGTTCCTTAGCGAGGATGTTGGCAGTGCCGGCCGGCAACAGCGCCAGCGGCACACGGCTCCCTACCAACCCGTTCACGATTTCGTTGATGGTGCCGTCGCCGCCACAGGCGATCACCAGATCGCGCTTCTGCTCGATGGCTTCGTGGGCCATCAGCGTGGCCGTGGCGCGGCCGGTAGTGGGCGCGAGTTCCGCGGCGATTCCTGCTTGCTTCAGGATGCGCGCGGCCTGCTCGATTTCGCCGAACCGGCGCTGGCGGCGCCTGCCACTGGCGGGATTGTAGATTAGGAGCGCATCGCGAATCTCGTTGGGCATCGGTCCTTTGTTGCGGCTTCGAGCCTTGGGTAATCAATCGGCGTGTGGTGCGCGAGCGTGAACGCGCATTGTATAATACCGCCCGCGCCGAATGTTGCGCTGATCCAAAATGTCGAAAAATAAAAAACCGGTACCGAAAGCGAAACAGCCTGCCGCTGTTGCGAAGATTAAGAAACCATCGACCAGCGAGCTCACCAAGCTGCGCGACGAAATTCGCCACCACGAGCACCGCTACTACGTGTTGGATGATCCCGAGGTATCGGACGCGAAGTACGACGGTCTGATGGAGAAGCTGAAGGCGATCGAAGCGCAATATCCCGAGTTGCACACGCCCGATTCGCCGACACAGCGGGTTGGCGGCGCTCCGCGTGAAGGTTTTACTACTTTTCAACACACCACGCCGATGATGAGCCTGGACAACGCTTTTTCATTCGAGGCGCTGGCGGATTTCGATCGCCGAGCGCACGAACTCACTGGGCGGGAGAAGTTCGACTACGTCACCGAACATAAATTCGACGGTCTGAGTCTCGCGCTGACCTACGAAAAAGGAATTCTGGTTCGCGGGGTTACCCGCGGCGATGGACGAACTGGCGAGGACGTAACGCCCAATGTCAAAACGATTCGCTCGATTCCTTTGCGTATCGATCCGGCGCGCCTGAAGAAGGCCGGCATTCCGGCGGATTTCGAAGTTCGCGGCGAAGTGATCATGAGCCGGAAATCTTTCGAGCAACTGAACGAACAGCAGGAGCAGCAGGGCGGTAAGCGCTACATGAACCCACGCAACGCAGCGGCGGGCGCGGTGCGAGTACTGGATCCGGCGATTACCGCGTCGCGTGGCCTGGATTTCTACGCGTATTATATGCTGGTCGGCGGCCGGGTTCCAAAGAAGCGCCATTCCGAGGTGCTGGAGACGCTTGCCGCGCTGCAGTTCAAAGCGCCCACCGATTTCAAAGTGTGCCCCACGATCGAAGACGTGGAGCGCTACATAACGCGCTGGGAAACGCGCAGCGAAAAGCTGCCGTACGAAATCGATGGGATCGTCATCAAGGTGGACGAAACGGCTCTGCAGGCGGAGCTCGGTTTCACCTCCAAGGCGCCGCGCTGGGCAATCGCCTATAAATATCCTGCGCACCAGGAAACCACCGTGGTGCAGGAAATCCGCGTGCAGGTAGGGCGCACCGGCACGCTTACGCCGGTGGCGATTCTCGAACCGGTGGTGGTGGGCGGGGTAACGGTGAGCCGCTCGACGCTGCACAATCTGGACGAAATTCGACGCCTAGAATTGCACGAGGGCGACACGGTGCTGGTGGAGCGCGCCGGGGAAGTGATTCCGCACATCTTGAAAGTGGTGAAGCACGGCGCGCGGGAAACAGCGTTTGAAATGCCGAAAAAATGCCCGATCTGCGGGACACCCATCCACAAAGCCGAAGACGAAGTAGCGTACCGGTGCGTGAACGCGTCCTGCCCGGCCAAGCGGCGGGAAAGCTTGCTGCATTTTGCGGGCCGGCACGCGATGAATATCGATGGGCTGGGCGAAAAGATTGTCGACCAACTGATCGCCCAGGATCTGGTGAAGGATTTCTCCGATCTTTATTCGCTGGACGCGGAGACCATCGCCTCGCTCGATCGAATGGCGGAAAAATCAGCGCAAAATCTGGTGGACGAAATTGCCGCCAGCAAAAAGCAGTCGCTGGCGCGCTTAATTTACGCGCTGGGGATGCGCTTTGTCGGCGAACGCACCGGGCAATTGCTTAGCGCGCATTTTGGTTCGCTGGAAAAGATCGCCGGCGCCACTGCGGAGGAATTGATGGAAGTGGGCGAAGTGGGGCCCAAGGTGGCCGCCAGCATCGCCGAATTTTTCTCAGAGAAGGTAAATCAGGATTTGGTGAAGCGATTGAAAGCTGCCGGCGTGCGCATGACCGAGGAGCGCAAGGCGCTCACGGACACGCGTTTCAATGGACAGACTTTCGTTTTCACCGGGAGCCTCTCGCGCCGCTCGCGCGAGGAGGCGGAGGCATTCGTGGCCTCGCACGGCGGCAAAGCGGTGGCGTCGGTCAGCAAGAAAACCACCTACGTGGTGGTCGGTTCCGACCCTGGATCGAAATACGAGAAAGCCAAAACTCTGGGCGTCACCATTCTGGATGAAGACGCCTTCGAGGCCCTCACCCGCGCAAAACGAGACTAGCCATCACCACCGCCGACATTTGCGCCCACAGTTGCACTACATCGCGCGGTATACTGGAGGCGGCAGAGTGAGTCGGGTGATCGCTGGCTCGGACATTTGCAACACGTCCGGGCGGGAGGAAAGTCCGGACTCCGTAGGGCAACGCGCCTGGTAACGCCAGGGGGCCAGAAATCCCGGCCGGAGAAATCGGCGGGGATTGGGCTACGGACAGTGCCACAGAAAATAAACCGCCGGTGTGAAGGCGCCTCGACGGCCGGTCAGAAGGCGAAACCTGGGGCTGGTCCTGTTTCGGCCGCATGCAAAGGTAAGGGTGAAACGGTGGGGTAAGAGCCCACCGCCCGAATGGCAACATTCGCGGCACGGAAAACCCCGCGTGGAGCAAGGTCAAATAGGAGGGGAGGGCCGGCCCGGCCCGAGCGCTGCGCTAACGCGTGAACGCAATGACCCTCGGGTAGGCTGCTTGAGCCTCGAAGCGATTCGGGGCCTAGAGGAATGATCGCCACAGTGCGAAGTGGAGCGGCGCAAGCCGCGGCGCAGCGTGCTGCACAGAATCCGGCTTATAGACGAACCCTGCCATTTCTCTTTTATTTGTGTCGTTTGCGATTTTTCGGCCATCGATTGTGACACAGATGTGACACCGAAAAGCCTGAACGCCTGGCCCTTTTCGCGCGGGAGGGCTTTATGGACAGTGAAGCACGTAATTTCAAACCGATTCGCACCGGGTCCAACCTCACACCCTCGAACAAACCCGATCCTGTCTTCCTTTGCAAATTGGATCCTCGAACGATCTTCATCCGCGATTACAATCCAACCTCGGTGATGTTAGTTCTCTGTCATAGAACCCGAGCACTTTCCCAGCACCGTCTGTTGTTTCGAACTCAATTTCTACGGAAGGCGGTAATCCATCAGTGGCGAAAATCGTTACGTTTCTGTCTATGAGTCTCGAGTTTGGATAGACAGGAATCTCAGAAAGACCAGACCGCAAATGTAGGACCCCGACTCCTAACGGCAACAGCGCGCACACAGGCCATATTACAATCGCTGCAAGCGCGATCCAGCGCGGAGCCAGACTCGGAACAATCCCTTTCTCTGCCGCAGCGCTACCGAACCTCGCACCGAGGACGACCGGAACGATCAACAACAGACCCAGCGAAAGGGCGGTTACCCAGATGGTCCCTTCGCCGCCCAAAAATAGCAGGGTCGAATCGAAAAGCAGCCCAACGCCCATTCCCAAGAGGCTACCGAACCAATTCGGCCTTTGAATAGCTCTCTTCATACGTCTCGTCCGCGGTATCGGGACACTAAAGGGCCGGGTTTCTACCGTTTTCACAACGGCCAACATCGATAGGCGTTCCCCAATAAATTGGAGCAACCGGCGGCCGCGCATATGGACAACCGCATCCTGTCATTATACTATACCTGGGTATATTATATTTTGAGGAGGCGGAATGGATGGCGCACACTACAAAAGACAAGGCCAAACTTTTGGGTCGCGTCCGGCGGATTCGGGGACAGGTGGAAGCTATCGAGCGCGCTCTCGACGGTGAGCACGAATGTTCCAGCGTGCTTGCAGCTCATGGCGGCTTGTCGTGGCGCCTTGAATGGTCTGATGGCGGAAGTGCTGGAGGGTCATATCCGATTCCACGTCCTCGACCCGAAGTCCGGCAAGAACGCTCCGCAAGTGGAAGCGGCCGAAGAACTCATCGACGTCGTGCGGACCTACCTGAAGTAGTCGCGCAAACGGTCAGTATTTCGCGGAAATGGTGACTCCATCATGACCCAAGCGCAATTGAAACAAGCCGAAGCGGTAAGGAATGCCGACGGAACCGAAAAAGCTCCTGTCCTCAGATCACGCCGACCATGAAGACGGCCACGAGCACGAACATGCGCTGAATTGGCGGGAGATCAACCGGGTCCTGTTTGTGGCCGCGGCGGCAGCGGCCATTTGGTTTCTCGGAGGCGCACGGAATCCCTATGTAACTGGTATCGGCGTAATTTGTACGATCGTTGGTGGTTTCCCGATATTCCACGAAGCCTACGAGAACATCGTTCAGCGCCGCATGACGATGGAGCTTTCCATGGCCATCGCCATCGTGGCTGCCCTAGCGATCCGTGAAATCTTCACGGCTCTCGTCATCACGCTATTCGTTCTCGTCGCCGAAATTCTCGAAGGACTGACGGTCGGGCGTGGGCGCACTGCAATCCGCCACTTGGTCGGTCTCTTGCCCACGACCGCCACGGTGCGCCGAAACGAATCCTGGCAAGACGTTGAGACAAAGGAAATCGCTGCTGGCGACATCGTCCTCGTGAAGCCTGGGACTCGAATTCCGGTGGATGGCGTTGTTACCGGAGGTCACTCTTTCGTCGATCAGGCAACGATCACAGGCGAATCGATGCCTGCGGAGAAGGTCAAGGGAGCGTCGGTCTACGCCGGAACGATCAATCAGTCCGGCGCGCTCGAAATCCGGGTGGACCGGATGGGGCGTGATACTACATTCGGCAAGATCATAGACGCGGTGGAACGGGCGGAAAAGTCGCGTGCTCCCATTCAAGGGATCGCGGACCGTCTCTGCGGGCTATTTGGTTTACTTCGCACTTGGAGCCGCTGCTCTCACATTCTTGATCACTCACAATGTGCGCTCGACGATTTCTGTCGTCATTGTTGCCGGTGCGTGTGGCATTGCTGCCGGAACACCGCTCGCGATTCTTGCCGGGATTGGACGCTCCGCGCAACTCGGCTCGATCATCAAGGGCGGCCTCTACCTGGAATCGCTCGCGACCATCGATACGATCCTTCTCGATAAGACGGGGACTCTGACCTACGGCACTCCTGAAGTGGTTGATGTTCGTCCCGTCGAAGGGGTTCCGGTTGCTTCCTTACTGGAAGCGGCGGTGACGGCGGAATCGCGGTCCGAACATCCAGTCGCGCAAGGCAATTCTGAAGAAGGCGTCAAACCTGGGGATCGCCGGCGAAGAGCCCGAAAGATTCGACTACACCCCTGGAAAAGGAATCGTCGCGGCTCGTCGCGGGACTGAAATCATCGTCGGCAATCGGCTCTTTCTCGAGGGGCATCGGATTGCACTCCCCCGAGCGCAGTCTCGCAGACGGATTCGGAGATTTTTGTGGCACGAGAAGGCAAGTTCCTCGGAACTGTCGTCGTTGCCGATATGCTTCGGCCCGAAGCAACGAAGGCGATACACGATCTCAAATCGATGGGATTGAAGACAGTTCTTCTCACCGGGGATTCGAAGGCCGTGGCTGACGACATCGGAGGAAAACTGGGCGTGGACGAAATTGCCGCCGAACTCTTGCCGGAGGACAAGCTTGCTTTCGTTAGCCGACTCACCGCTGCGCGTCACAAGGTCGTTATGGTAGGTGACGGAGTCAATGACGCTCCCGCTCTCATGAAGGCTACTGTCGGAGTAGCGATGGGTGCTGGTACGGATGTTGCACGAGAAAGCGCAAACGTGGTTCTCATTGGCAATGATCTCTCGAAGCTTGTCGAAACTCTGTCGATCGCCCGACGCTGCCATCGCACGATCATGCAGAACTTTGTCGGAACGCTGGTCGTTGACAGCATCGGCGTCGGGTTGGCCGCGTTTGGATTTCTTGAATCCTCTTCTGGCTGCGTTCATCCACGTCTCCTCGGAAATGACTTTCATCCTGAACTCCGCCCGGCTGCTTCCGCCTGTCTCTTCGGCCAAGGCCTGGTGCGCGGATTATTTTCTCAATCGTCCGCGGTCGCTCAGGATTAAACGAGGACTTATGTGTTCAGACCCGGTAAATCCGCTGGCGACCAAACGGCTTGTCATCGGACATGTCACGGTCTGCCAAGGATGTTGTTGTGGAAACACAGAAAACGGCAGACCACCCGTACCCGTGAAGTGGCTCAAAAAGGAATGGCGTTCTAGGGGTCTCCTGAAACGTGTCCAGTTGTTAATCAGTGGCTGCTTAGGACCGTGTGATGTTCCCAACGTGGTCACTATTTCAAACGAGAACGGCACGCAGTGGTTTGGGGAAATTACAGAATTCGAGCAATACCGGGATCTCGTTGACTGGGCGAGTCGGTCAGGGGATGCGGGTGAGTTGTTGCCGCTTCCAGAAGAATTTCAGCAACATACATTGCATCCATTCCGCAAGAACAAGGGCCGGATACCTTGAAGGAATTGCGAAGGGTCGGCTATGAAGAAGCGACTTGCAATATTAAGCGTCCTGAAACAATTGCCGCAGTCGTAGTCGAGCCTTATGCAGTTGGGACTTGGTATTTCCAACCGAACACCCCATTATTTTGGCTATCTCGTGGTGCTCGTATCCGTGTACGTCGTGAAGCACGAACATTGTTTTGTAACCTAAAGGCAGGTGGGCAACGGCCTCTCTTAGCCACAATGGATCAATCTTCCCGCTGAGCCATTTTTCGTCGTTAAAGATCACGGTACCTCGAGCGTCGGTCAGTTGCCAATCGCGCTCGGAAAAAGTTTCAAGCGAAACGAACTCTTTTTTCGTCTTGCGAAAATGCATCAGAACTGTATTGAGGGCTATCCTATACAACCAAGTTGAAAACTTCGCCTCGCCACGGAAGGTATGAATCTTGCGGAACACCGACAAAAACACCTCTTGGGTCAGGTCCTCAGCATCGCGGGGATTGTGGACCATGCGGAGACATAACCAGTAGATCCGCCGTCTATGTATTTGGTAGATGCGTTCAAATGCCTCGGCGTCACCAAGCTCGGCCGAGTAAACAGTTGTCATATCGGGTCCAGCAGAAAAGTCCTTTAATCGTGGCATGGTATTCCTAGCTCAAGGTTCATGTTCACAATCGAGAAAATACTGGATCACGATTTATCTTTGTCGGAGATTCAAGGTCGTCCGGCACCCAACGATCTCCTGCCACTGCGTCCCGGCGCAGGTTGATCGCGGCACTTACCGGTCGTGACGTGCTCATACGTCTCCGTTTCAGACCGATGCATTTCGAGCACCACGTACCCCGCTTAACGTGGTTCGGTGGGGCCATCCACTCATGTCCGAGGGCGCAACGCCATAGGAGAGCGGTCCGCTCATTCCGATATTTCTGAGAAAGGCAAAATCCGCCTCTGCGCGCCGCAATATCCTGAAACTGGGCTAATTCTAAGCGTTGATTGCCGGCGCAGACCGGACACCACGTCCCCTGTGCAATCGACGTGGGTAACGCCTGCCACTGGTGTCCGCCGACGCATCTCCAAGTCAGTTTGGACTTGCTGCCAAGGTACTCCCTAGAGAGGCACTCGCCTCCACGATCTCGGGCTAGGTTATTCATCGACTCGATACTACGCTTCGCTAAAAATCTCCGTCGGCTGTTATGGCACTTCGGGCACCAAGTTCCTTTGCGCCGAAGCCCGTCTTTTATCCTCGCCGGTGCCGCGCTCCAACGATGGCCGCGACTGCATTCCCAAATAAGAGGACTCGAACCGTTTTTGTAGTTGGCCGAGATACAGCGGCCGAAACGGCGCTTTGCAATTTCGTGCATCTCTTTGGACGAGAGTCTTTGATTATGGGCGCATCTTGGGCACCAAGTCCCCCCTTTGACCGAGGACGCACGCGCCAACCATTCATGCCCGAGTGCACACTTCCATAGGAGAAGTTTTGTTGAATTACGATATTCAAGAGATAGGCATTCGCCCCCGTGGCGTGCCGCAACTTGGCGGAAATCGTGCAGGCTGAGACGAACCGCCTTGGCGCAAAAGGGACACCAGTGACCTTTACGGACTCGAAGTGCGGGAGCACTCCATTCGTGCCCCACGAAGCACTGCCAACGCAAGTTTGTCGTCACGTTTCGATAGCGATCGGAGAGGCAGCGTCCGCCATGCGACGCGGCCAAGTGCTGCATCTGTCCGAGCGTCAGCCGTCGCACTCGAGCGCAATGAGGACACCAGCTGCCTTTTCGGGTGCTCTCGAAGGCCGCGCTCCATTGATGTCCGGCCGCGCAGCACCAAATGAGGGGCCTCGAAGCGTTGATATAGACAGTTGAAATGCACCGTCCACCCCTTGTGTGGGCGAGTAAGGCGGCCGCCTGGAGACTGAGTTTCTTCATCAAAGATGCCGTGAGACCGGCTTTTTATGGAAGAAGCCTCGCGGGCAGTTCAGCTCTGTCCCCCGCGAGGCGTCTTAGCCACTGAGTTTAGAAGTGGAAGCCCACCTCAGCGGTGTAGCTCCGTGGCGTGACGTAATGCGTGCCACTAAAGGTTGAAAGGAAGTTGTAGAGTGCAGTCTTGTTGGTCACGTTGATGGCAGTAAATCGCAAGCTCCATTTATACCGGTCAGCGTGAAAAAGGTTGTCCTCGCCTACGGCTAGGTCAAACAAATTCCGTGGCGCGATGCGCGGCGGGTTGTGATCGTCGTCCTCGGTGCCGGGCTTGGGAATCGAGACGTATTTGGCGCCGTACGAAGTTGCGGGACAAAGATTCGCACCGAACGCTGAACTGATCGGGGTGGTCGGGGTCGCATACACATTCCCGCAGAACAGCCCGGCCTGAGCCTGTTGGTCCGGCGTCAGCCCCGATACATCCACGAGATTATCGGGGCCACCGCCGTTCGGTCCATTTGCACAATCTTCGCCTCCGAAACACGGCACCGGACCTGCCACCAGGCCGCTATCGTATCGCCAGTTAAAGCCGAGCCACGGCCCGCGGGTCCACGGTTGATATTGCAAGTGGGTGGTCTGGTTGAATTTTTCGTCATGGTCAATGCGAAATACTGATGCTGCCCCAGGCGCGGCGGGCGTAGCACCAATGCCGCTAACCTGCGGAGTAAAGAAACGCGCCGCCACGCTGGACATCACCACAAACGCGGTAAAACCGTGGTAGGTAGGAACCGATGCACGGATCGCGTAACCGGGGATTTTCGACTTAGCCCACTCAATTGGATAAGTGATCGGAGTATTGCCCAGCACGCTGAAATCAAACGCCCTTTGCGTGTACTTCCAGATGTATTCACCGTCGACGACTATGACCTTTCCGAATGCTTGCTCGAACCCCGCGTGGAACTCATTGCGGGTCCCCGGGCTCAGCGGCGGCACGGTTGACGCGATGCACTGACCGCCCCCTACCGACTGTTGCAGGCCGAAAATCACGGGGTTATTGCAACCGGTGCTGGCCAGCACTAGGTTTTCGTTGAAGGGAGTCTCCATCGTGCGTGCGTACGAACCGCGCAACACCGTGTTGGTGGCCTTGATGTTATAAGCGACGCCCACACGTGGTTCCAACGCCTTAGCGCTTGAGATGCCATTGTATGAATCGCCGCGCAGCCCGATGTTTAGGCTCCAGTTTTTTATGGTAATCGCGTCCTGGACGTACAGCCCGATTTCCTTTACGTCGGTGTGGCCGTAATAAGGGTACAACTGACTTGAGGCTTGTCCGGAGGGGCAACCATCGGACGCCGGCAATGCGGCTGTTCGAGTCAGGTCGTAGCAACCCAGGAGCGGTGTAAATGACGGATTCTGCGAGCCTCCTGGATTGAATAGCCCGCCGCAAGCCGCAGGGTTGGTCAAGATCGGGTTTGTGTCCAGGCTTCCGTCGGCATTCAGACAGACCGCGTTCACGGTTGGATCCACGATGCCAAAATTGTCGTTTTCGGTGAGGAAGGTATGCTCGAAGGTAACTCCCGCCTTTATGTTGTGGATTCCCTTGACGTACGAGACGCTTGCGCGAAGTCCAGCATTTGTTAGCGTACGATTCTGACCAACCGTCTCCAGTTGCAGATCCGGCGACTGATCGGCAAAAGGATTGCCGCTCGGATAGTAGTTGTATTGATCTCGCCGTACGAAAGCACCCAGGGTGAAGACCGTTCTCGAATTGAGCAAGCGCGTCCACGATGGCGCTACGTCGAAGGTTCCGATCTTCGAACGCTGATCCTGCACTCCAACTGTTTGTCCGTCTGGATCCAGTCCGCCGCAGGACGCAGTTTGTCCCGCTGGGCAGGTTGGGTCTTCCGCGAGGAAAGTCCATCCCGTCCCGTTTTCGGCATCGTAGGAGTTCGGCGTCTGGAACCACGACCGGCTATAGCTGAAATTGAGACTAATCGTGTCCGCTTGCGATGGCTTAAGGTCGGCGCGGTCGAAGACGTTTTCTTCGTTGCCTTTATCATGCATCACGGCATGTTCCGGTCCATCGAGAAACCGGCCCGTGTTAAGCCCGTTGGCGGAAATGTAGTTACCCCATTGGTGGCCACCGTAAGCCAGGTCGAATCCACCGTTCGCCGTCCCAAACGAGCCGTCCGAGGACGTCACTTGGCCGTGCGGCTGATTAACATCTAAGCCGGATCGGGTAGTCACTACGATCACCAGGCTTGTCTTGCCGCCAAATTCGGCCGGAGGAGCGCCCGAGATAACCTCCATAGACTGGATCGAATCAGAGGGAAGTTGATTGGAGAAAACTTTGCTTTGTTGATCCGTAATGGGCTGTCCATCAATCGAAAACGAGTTTGACGCATGATCGCCCAGGCCGTGGAACAGTCCATTGGAATCCGCCGCGACACCCGGCGACGTGAGGGTCACGAGGGAACTTAGCGAGGAGGATGCGCTCTCCAGGGGTAGATCTTTGAAAAGGTCGCGATCCACGTCGGTGTGAAATGTCGAGTCGTTCTCCACCAGATCGCCGCCATTCGATTCGACCGTCACCGTGGTCGTCGCAATTCCGATTTTCAAGCCGACTTGCACATTAGCCGGAACCGCCGAGCGTACTTCCACGTCTTGTGAATAGGGCGCGAAACCCTTGGCCATCACGGTCATGTGGTACGGATTGAAAGGCACATTCGTAAATCGAAACGTCCCGTCTCCAGAACTTAGCGTGGTTCGCGTGTAGCCGCTGACAAGATCGTCTATCTGGACGGTGACATTGGCTACGGTTGCACCAGAGGGATCCTTCACGACGCCTTCGATCGAACCTGAGTTTCCTGATTGCGCCCAGCTAGAGGCCGCAAAACCGAAAAGACTGAAAGCCAAAAGGAAAAGTGCTAACTTATTCGAAATCATCTGTAATTCTCCCTCCGAACGCCGAGTTCGGTGAAATGCGTGGTGTGGTCGGAGCGATCGCCCGAAAAATCTGGTGATAGCGCTATCCGACCTGATAGGTCAGCGCGAACACATGGGAATCAGTTGGGGTACTTGCGGACTAGGCAGTAGGAGGCGCGCGGGAGGGACAATCGTGTGAGAAGAGCTCTTGATGAATCTTTGCAACAAACGGCTGAACATACCCTGCTATCAGAAGAAAACTAACCTGCAGTTCAACTCTGCTTGCTGGTGCTGGGCCGATGTGGGCGGCCTGGCAGATCTGGCAAGCTGCTTCATCCTGCCCCGTTGAGTGGAAGTGCGTGAGGCCCTGGACGAGGAGCAGCACGGAGAGCAACGCCAGGGACAGTGCAAGAACCCTCAGCGGGCTATGTCGCGTCTTTTGCCGATCGTCCATCACAACGGTAATACACTACTGCAATTTCCCGCTGGATGCCAGCCTCTTTCTGAAGCATTGTGAGGCCATAATTCGCGCCGCTGGCCAGCATTTTAGGATTCCTAAAATCGAGTCGGGATAACTGTGACACCGGTGTGACACAAAACCTGCCAACACTGCCAACGCTGACACTATTGACATCAACGAGCGGTTGAATCCAAACAACATCCGTGATTGCAACACGGCCCGGGGAATCCGGCTTATAGACTGCTCTGCCAACTTCTTTTTTGTTTTGTGTTACTTGCGATTTTTTGACTGTCGACTGGGACACAGGTGTGACGCTCGCGCATGCGCCCCAACGAAAAAATCCGGTGCAGAATCACGTTTAAAACCACCCCAGTTGCGGCCCGGGAATTCTTTCGTTTGCTACTGCGATCAATTCGCCACACTTTGAAGGTCTCGACGATGGGTACACTAACGTCTCGAAGCAGGGTTACATGCAATTTATGCTCGCGTCAGCACGGTCGGCAACGGGCAATCGCCGGCGATGCAGTTTCGGGATCTTCGCGAATACTGCGAGCACCGAGGCTGGGACCTCGCCGGCGAATATGTCGATGAGGGCATATCCGGCGGGAAGAAACAGCGCCCACAACTTGACCGCCTTCGCGCCGATGCTCTCCGTCGACGTTTCGATGCTGTTGTGGTCTGGAAGTTCGATAGATTTGCTCGGTCAGTGTCCCATCTGCTGCGAGCACTCGAGAACTTTAAGGCTCTGGGAATCGAGTTTGTATCGCCGTCGGAGCAGCTGGACACGAGCACCCCGATAGGGAAGATGGTCTTTACCATCGTGGCCGCCGTCGCCGATTCGTTCGACAAGCGACAGCTGGCCTATCGTCTTCTTCCTAATTCTTCCTAATGACCGATTTGGCATGGGTTGCGAAGACGCTGTCGACTGCCTGTGGGTGGGGTTAGAATGCACTCGGGCCACCAACACCAATCCACGTGAGGTGGGATTTTATGCGCCAATGGCTCTGGACCCTATCGGCTTGTTTGATCGCCAGCGCTCCTGCGTTCAGCGACAGTGCGGCGATGCTCAAGGGTAAAGTTACCGATGGGAGCGGCAAACCTATCGAACACGCAATGGTCATGGTCTTTCACGCGGGCGTGAAGACCGGTTACAGCACGTTCTGCCCAAGCTGTTACGCCGACTGCGGAAAGCGCACCTTCACTGACGCCGCGGGAACTTACAGCTTCACAAATCTGAATCCAGATCTTTGGTTCCAACTGTTGATAGCCCACGACGGATACGCCCCGGTCACGGTTGATAAGGTCGACCCAGCCAGCGGTGTACCTGCAGCTGCAGTCCTGCGTAGTCGATCCGCCGTTGATGATCCGCGACGAATGGTCCGAGGTCGCGTGGTAGACCCTAACGGGAATCCCTTGCGTGACGTTGTCGTGGAGCCGCGGGGCGATACAGAGCCTGGAGGAGTGACGAACTATGGCGAGCTTGAAGGCATGGACCGGCTCGTGGTGAGCAATGACAAAGGAGAGTTTGAAGTTAACTATGAAAAGCCGGCGTTCAAAATCCTGCTACTGCTGGAATCGCGCAGCATGGCGCCTCGATACGTCGCGCTGCCCACCGGGACCGACCTTCAGATGATTCCATTGTCCGCGGGAGCAGTCATCCGCGGGCGCTTGGTGAAAGACGGCAAAGGCGTCGAGGACGCGGAGGTAGGTTTGTTCGGTCAGGTGCGGGGTGGTTTTAAGTTGGGTCTCACCTGGGAGGGAAATCCCTTTGGAGAAATGAAAATCGGCACCCAGAAGGACGGTACATTCGAGATTGCTAACGTTCCGTCACCGGAACAGTGGTACCTCTATGGCAAAATGGAATCTCTGTTGGGTCGAGGCGCGAATGAACCGGTGAAGTGTGCGACCACGAAGAACAGGGAAGTCATAAACGTAGGCGACATTCAGGTAAAGCCCGGGCATCGGCTCCGGGGAAGGGTGCTTCTGGGTGATGGTAAACCGATGCCCGGTGGCATGCGGATCCTCATAAGCTCCGACCGAGCTTGGGACTTTCAAACGGCTAACCTCGGTGCCGACGGCCACTTTGAGTTTGCAGACTTGCCAACGGGAAGCTACACCATCGCTCCTGCCGTGAAGGGCTACGCTCTGCCTGACGGTGCCTTTGAGGTTGCGATCTCCGTCGATCGTGATGTCGAAGATTGGTCGATAGTTCTCAAGCCCCTAGCCGGCGCTGCAGCGCCTCACTAAACGGAAGGGCTCGGCAAATTCCCCGTGGGCACGCGGATGAAACCTTGCGGCGTGTGTGCAAATCGCATTCGAGAAACCACGCGCAGTCGTGGTAGTGCGAACTCCTAGGTTTCCGATTTAGCACAATGCTCATGCATTTGCTGCGAGACATCGAAAGAGTCGAGCTAACCCTGAAGGCCTGCGGTGCATCGTCCCCATCAGGTGTTCAGCTTGCGCGCGCAACGAGATGAAGCCGGCAGGGTATGCGAGCCACGATGCCGGGCGTGCGGTTGGCCGTTCAGTCTTCGAGTAGTCGTAGTCCTTCTCCGTAGTTGACACGATGCGGCGAAGGGCATAGATTTTTCAGCGATCGGGATTTCCAGCACCACTTAGCCTATCGGCCTCGGACCTGTGAGCATCGTTTCACGTATCCGGGACGTTGCTTCCTCGCGGGCTAGGTCTTGTTCTGGAGCAATTCTCGCAGGCACTGGCGCTCCCTGTTCGGCCCATCCGCAGAGACGAGTAGGGAGCTTTCAATGTTTAAGCATGGTGCCGCTCTGCGTGTGTTCTCGATTCTGATCACCGCGCTGTCTTTTCGTGTTCATTCCGCCCACCGCGTTGCGAGCAGCCAGCGCCACGCAATTCCTTTATGATCCCCGGACACGCGTTTTTTCAGGCTACAATTCTTAACCGTGGCGGTTCAGGGGGGATTATCGATGAATGGATTCACCAGAGTCCACTGGTTGCGTGTTTTGGTCGGTGGATTTTTGGCAGAAGTATCTGTTTTTGCAGTGGTCATTCCTGTTTTGGTGCTATCCGGCCAGCACGCCTTGCTCTACGCTGCGCCACCGGCATCTTTGGTGGCCTGTTTCTTGTTTGGTCTCTGGGTCGGGCGAGGGATCGATTCACGCCAAGTCCTTCACGGAATTCTGGTTGGAGCTGTTGCTACACTTCTGTACGTCTGTTTAACCTTGGGCCGACCCGAGCCGCTGGCCTATCTCCTTGCCCATGTTTTGAAAATCCTCGGTGGCGCGGCCGGCGGTTTTGTCGCAGAGCGCCAAAAGGGAATGGGGACAAATTGAAACCATCGAGTCTCCATCACTCTCTGCGGGAAAACCTATTGGTAACCCAGCGCTGTCGTGGGATCAAGGTGCAAAGCGCGGCGCGCGGGGACGTAGCAGGCGGCTAGCGCGACAAAGATAAGCAACAGCCCCACAGAAATGATCGTTAGGGGATCGACCGGTCTGACACCGTAGAGGAGATTCGCGAGGTAACGTGTCGAAATCAGCGAACCGGCGACACCCAGAGCGAGGCCGATGAAGATCATCGCCGCACCCTGCCCAAGAATCAGCCGCAGAATATCGGAAGGAACTGCGCCGAGAGTCACCCGGATACCGATTTCGTGAGTGCGTTGGGACACGAAGTTGGAAATGACGCCATATCAGGAAAGCGGAAGTTCGCTGGCAGCACACCCACGACCAAGTAGGACCTGCCGTCAAGTGCGATCGGTTTTCCCACAATGCCCGGATCTGCGTTGAATTTTCGTCGCCAGAGTGACTGGGTGAGCAGAGCTACGAGCGGACCGTTGGGCCGGTCTTCGCTCGGCAAAAATGCGCGCCCGCGGGCTGGAAGGATGCCGAGAACCGCCAAAAAATTAGCGGTGACGCCGGTGGTTTCGATTCGCTCGGACTCGCCGGTGCCCGTGAGGTTAGCCTGTCCGCCTCCGTCGTAAGCGGCGATCGCATCAAATGTGTGATTGTTCATCGTCCAGTTTGTGTACTCGGGATTGGGGACGGCCCAATCGTAAAAATGGGGCATGAATTCATCGGCCCACACTAGATGCGATGGGTCGCGATACGGAGGCGGCCGGACCAGAGCCGCATTTACGACCGAGAAAATCGCAGTCATCGCGCCGATGCCCAATGTGAGTGCTAACACAGCGACGATGGTGAAGCGCCGATCTTTGCGAAGGCTTCGGGCAGCATAACGGAAGTCACGAACCACGTTTTCTAAGCGGGTTTCCCAGCGCGTGTCGCGAACTTCTTCTTTGATGTGGTCCAGGATGCCAAATTCAAGTCGCGCGCGGCGGCGCGCTTCATCGGGCTCTATACCTGCGCCTATGTAATCGGCGATTTGACGATCGAGATGAAATTGCAATTCTTTGTCGAGCGATTTCTCAGCCTGCGATCTTTGAAAGATTCGGCGAATCCAGTTCAAGGCTGCGCCCCCTTTTCTGATGGGCCGAGGAACAGGCCGACGGCGTCGCGACGATCCCGTTCGGCGACTTCGGCCACCTTCAAGATCAACATGTCCAAAGTTCCACGAGCAGTTCTGTTTCGGCTCGTCTATCGTCATACCTAGAAAGCCGACATATAATCCACGATCCCTCGAATGTCAATAGTTAGGTCGAAGTTTCGGCCGAACCCCTGATAAGTCCGGCGTTACACGTCTAGCGGCGGCGCGGAAGGCATCAGGATCATCGCAGAAACGCGGGTCTCAATGGGTGACCCACTGTGAAAACATAAGAAACCAGCGGACTGTCGGTCGCGATTTCCGGCTGCCTCCACCCCCTATGAACACGATGGCATTTCACGTGATTATTGGCGGTGAAATTGGACGGCCATTGCGATGATGTGGAAAGACGACGCTTAGCGGACGTAGAATGCGCCTCGCCGATCGTTCAAACCTACGCCCGATTGTGGATGCACATTACGGGACTCCGGCGCTGGTCGAAGATGGCTTTGCAAACTTGGCGTTGTCGATCGGCACATTGTAATGCACATCGTCAATTTGGAAGGTCAAACGGCCGCCCGGCTCGGATTTCGTCACGTTAAACGGGACTTGCACGCCGGCGACATCCCGGTAATCAGCGAAGTCAATTTGCGCGGGATCGAGACCAAGCGGGGACTCGGCGTAGAGCACCTCGCGCAGCAGCAGGCCTGACTGTTCGTCGAAATAGAGCTTAGCTCGCGGTTGGCCCTGGGCGATGCCAATGAGGATGTAGGCCTCGCGGTCGCCGATTTTTTCCGGATATTCAACGCGCAGCTCGGGGAAGATCTGCTGGATATGCAGGGGAAAATGCAGGTCGGCCTCCATCCGCGCAGCTTCCATATGCACGCCGTGCATCTCCCGTGTGGGTCGCCCCGCGACGCCGAACCAGCCTATTTGACCGTCATAGGTTGAGATCGTGTCGCCACTGGTCAGGTGACGTACGAACGTTCGCTTCTCCGGTACTTCCGTGTAGATTTCAGCGCCAGCAGACTGTCCGTTGAAAGTGGCGCTGCCGGTCTCAACGAGGCTGGAGATGTTCGCGATCGCCGAGGCTCCGCCCAGAGCCTGGATGTAGCGATCGATCAAATCGCCGGCGGTGGGTAAGTTGGCCGGAAGCGTTTGCGGCTCGGGTTCGGATTTCGCAGCGCCAGGGTTTGGTGGCGCTTCCGTGGCAACCGTGGGCGTAGCTGCCGGGATGCGCGCGCCGCGATGACACGAATAGCACGTCACTTCGCGGTTGCCGTTGAAGCTATTCGCGTTGATCGCGGACATCATTCGCATCATGGCGCGCGCAGTTTGCTTGGGCTTCATGTCATCTCTATCGAAGTGGCCCTGCACATGACAGAAGCTACATTTCACGCCCACGGATGACGACATGAATTGCATGGCCGCAATCAATTCGCTCGACGGAACGCCCTTGAACACCTGAATGTTCTTGAAGACTTGTTCGCTCGGCTTCGCTGAATCGCCGACGGAGACCTCCGGCGCGGTCCGATCGTCATCGGATGTTTGCTCCAGGGCCGCCTTGATTTGGTTGGACAGCTCGGTAGCTTCCGCGATTCTTCCCTGCTTTTGGTACAACTGAACCAATGTCTCGCTGGCGGGCAGAGACAACGGATCCATGCTAACCGCGCGCTTTAGGTGTGTAATCGCAGTGTCGGTGTCCCCTTCCTGTGCATAGGCGGAAGCAACGCTCGCCTCGGTAAGCGCCGAATCGGGATCCAGTTGCAACTCCCGCTCGAAAGCGAATTTGGCTTCCGATGGCTGCTTTCCGAGAAGCAGGGCTTGGCCGACCCATTTGAAAAAATCACGGTCATTAGTGAATTGTTGCTGTGCTTCGGTCAGCATGCGGTAGCCCTGAACGATGAAAGGCAAGGAGTGGCGCTGCATTCCAGCGTCGATATATGCAATTCCTAAATTTCGATGCTGCAAATCAGCCGCCGGTTCGCGCCACGCGGCGATACCGGTGTTGGACGGCAGATCGGGTTTGGTTTGAGGGCGGCGCTGAATCCGATGGTCGGTAAAGGCGCTGTGGCCGCCATCCTTAGCGGCGCGGCGGGGCATGTGGCAGCGCAGACAGTTGCTGTCTTTCGAGGGATGAGACGCGGGAAAGCTGGTGGTGTGGCAGGACAGGCATCGAGAACGGAAAAACGGAACGGGCTGCGCGGGCGTGTTATGCGCATCGTGGCATGTCCCGCACCACAAACGGCCACCACTGTTGCGCGCGCACGCACTGAGCGCCAGCTGCTCCACGTGACTGATCACCTTGAAGGCGCCTGCGGGTGAGCCTGGCGGTACGGCATCGTGGTAGGTAGTGTAGATGTCTTCCAATCGTTCCCCCGGGACAAAGTCACGGAAGTCTTTCCCGGGATTGAGGACGCGGGCGGCTCCAAACAAATGGCATTGCTCGCAGACGCTGTTGCGAGCGATTGGCTCGAGCTTTGCAGGATTAACGATCGTGCCTGCTCGAGGATCCGCGAGATGCTTCTCGGCGGGGCCGTGGCACCGTTCGCAGGTGATCCCGTCCGCAGCGAAAACCGGGGAGCGATACTCATTCAGGGTGCCAGGAATATGCAATTCAGTTCCCGAATGACAAAGGACGCATCCCTCTTGGACGGGGCGATTGAAATCGGGATCGGCCAGATCTTCGTACCCGGGCGCCAGGTCATAAGAGTGCCGGCTTGTGTAGTAAGCGACGGGCGATTGATAAAGATGTCTGCCGATGTCGACCAGATAGCCGCTGGCGTGAGCGCCGGACCCGATCACGTAGTCGACGTGGTACTCAGTTCTGTCACCGCGATTCTCCCAAACTTGCCAGTAGCCCGTGGGAGAGGAGTACATGGTGATGGTCGAGCCGTGCGCGGTCACCGAGCCGTCAGGTTCGCGGCCCGCGCGTCGCAGGGAATGAGCCATGGCCGAGCGGGAATATCCTTCAACCTCGGAAGCATGGCAAACCACGCAGCGACTCGCGCCGGTGACTGCACTTGCCTGCTCCCGCAAAGGAGTCTGGGGGTCGTGTTTGGCAGCAGGGTCGCTAGAGGATTGCCCTTGCCCCAAGGAAACACAAGCCAGAACGAACAGGGTGACAAAGAGCCATGAGCAAGCGTTTTTTCTCGCGCTCATGAGAACACCCAGGAACCACTTCGAACATCGCATTGTACACACAGCCGCGTCGAAATTTCCACGTCAGCCGGAGGCCTCGGCGAGGCTTGACAATTCTTTTTATGCGCGCACTATAGCCAAAGTAATCGTTTACCTAATTTCGCGCATCCAACCCAGTCGGGAGAAACCCTCATGACCAAGAAAACTTCGCGCCGCCAATTCCTGGCCACCGCAGCCGCTACCACCGGTGCGGCTCTGGCCGTTCGTTCCATCCCGATGTGGGCTCGGTCGGCCGCGCCGGCGGCACAGGTGCACACGGCCATTACGCCTCCGCTCTCGCTCTTCGGATATGCCCAGGTGCAATTGCTCGATAGTCCGTTCCGCCGGCAGTTCGATCACAACCACGATCTGTTTTTGCACCTCGACGAAGACGCGATGCTCAAGCCCTTCCGCCAGCGCGAAGGCTTGACGGCGCCGGGACCCGACATGGGCGGCTGGTATGACAACGCCGATGATTTTTCGCCCATGGAAAATTTCCACGCATTCATTCCCGGGCACAGTTTTGGGCAATATCTCTCCGGCCTCGCGCGCGCCTACGCGATCACTGGATCCAAACCCACCCAGGAGAAAATCACTCGCTTGGTCAGCGGTTACGCGAAAACTGTGGAGCCTGCTGGAAAATTCTACGTGGACTATCGCCTGCCCGCATACACCTTCGACAAGACCTGCTGCGGCTTGATCGATGCGCATGAGTTTGCCGCCAATCCCGACGCTCTCAACGTCCTGAAGGCGAGCACCGAGGCGGTGCTGCCGCATCTGCCCGAAAAAGCATTGAGCCGCCCTGAACAACGCGCCCGGCCGCACAAAGACATCGCCTACACTTTCGATGAAACATACACCTTGCCGGAAAATTTCTTCCTGGCCTACCAACGCAGCGGAGACTCACGCTACCGCGATCTGGCGGTACGCTTCATCGAGAAGGAGTATTTCGATCCGCTGGCGAATAATCAAAACGTTTTGCCGGGAGAGCACGCCTACAGCCACGTGAACGCGTTGAGCTCCGCGATGCAATCCTATTTGGTGCTGGGTGACGAAAAATATTTGCGCGCCGCTACCAATGGCTTTCGGATGGTTCAAGAACAGAGCTACGCGACGGGCGGTTGGGGGCCGGACGAAGCGTTTGTGGTGCCGGGAACCGGTGGCCTTGACGCCAGTTTGGGGTTCACCCACTCCAGCTTTGAAACGATCTGCGGCTGCTATGGCCAATTCAAAATCGCGCGCTACTTGTTGCGGGTGACGCAAGATTCCCATTACGGCGACAGTATGGAGCGCGTCCTATACAACACCATTGGCGGCGCGCTGCCGCTGCTTGCTGACGGAACCACGTTCTACTATGCCGATTACAACAATTCCGCCAAGAAGGTTCACTACCGCGACAAGTGGCCCTGCTGTTCGGGCACCTTCCCGCAGCTCACCGCGGACTACGGGATCAGCACTTACCTGCAGAGCAAGGACGGCATTTACGTCAACTTGTTCCTGCCATCGCGGGTGTCATGGTCGCAAGGCGACACCCCGGTGACGCTGACGCAAACTACCGAGTATCCGAGCGCGAATACATCGCAATTCGAATTCAAAATGGCGCGGCCAGAGACTTTCAGCGTCTACGTGCGCATCCCTGCATGGGCCGGACCGAAGTCAGTGCTTTCGGTGAATGGCCGCGCCGTGGAGAAAGAACTGACTCCGGGAAAATTCCTGGCGCTTCAGCGCACTTGGAAGGAGGGGGACCGGATGGACCTCGAGCTGCACCTGCCGCTTCGCGTGGAATCGATTGAGCCCGAAAGCCCCAACACGGTGGCGCTGATGCATGGCCCGATCGCGCTATTCGGGGTGGGAGAAATACCGGAGCGAATCACCCGCCAGCAGTTGTTGGCCGCTACGGCGGTAGCGCAATCGTCTGAGGATTGGGTGGTAAAGACCGACCGAGCCAGCCTGACGCTGCGGCCGTTCTCGTCCATTATGAGCGAGCCGTACCGCCTCTACCAACACGTACAGGGCTAGGCGCGGGGGATACCTGGCGGCAAACTTTGCCTGTAATCGACCTACGGGATGAAGTATCCTGCTCTTTGCCAAGATGCCAGTTTCCATCGGCGGCCATGATCGTTCCATCCAGAAAACTGGGCCCCGCATTCGTTCTGGTATTTTGCCATTTACTGGCGTTCTCCCAAACCAGCGAGAACCCGATCCCGCCGATTACCTCAGCGATTGGCGCCAGAGACTACGACAAAGCAGTGGAACTGAGCCGTGCTGCGCTACAAAAGTATCGCCAACAGTTCGCAATTGTGGACGCTGCAAGGCATCGCGCTAGTTAGCAAAGGTGATAACAAAGCCGCTCTGACCGCATTTCAGCGAGCGCTCAAGATTTCTCCGAACAATATCGCGGCTCTCGCGGGCGCCGGGCAGATTGAATACCAGGCCGGCGAACCAGAACGCCGTGCCGCTCCTGAACCATTTGCTCCAGTTGCGCCCAGACGATCCCACCGCCAACACCATGCTGGCTGTTCTCGAGTATCGGAAGGGCAACTGCGCGGAGGCGGCTCCGCATTTCGAGAAGGCGGGCGGGTTGCTGGATTCGCAACTCGACGCCTTGCATGCTTACGCCACATGCCTGGTGAAACTGAAGCGGCATGGATGACGCGGCAGCCACTTTTCAGAGAGCGCTGGCCCTTCGTCCCGACGATCCGCGCGAACGCCGAGTCATGGCGTCGATCCAGCTGATGGCTCAGAAACCCAAAGACGCGGTGGTGACGCTACAACCGCTGCTGGAATCCAAGAACGTGGATTCCAACACGCTTCAACTCGCTTCCGGAGCTTATGAGGACATTGGTGACACTCCCGAAGCGGTGCGGTTGCTCAGGCAGGCTATGCTGCAAGATCCGAAGAACACCGGTCCTTACTTGGATTTCGCCAACATTTGTTTCAATCACGAGTCGTTTCAAGTCGGCATCGACGTGATGACCGATGGGCTCTCGGTGCAGCCGAATGCCGATGAGCTGTATGTGGCGCGCGGCGTGCTGTATGTCCAGCTGGCGCAGTACGACAAAGCCGAAGCTGACTTCGAGAAAGCAGCGGAGTTAAATCCCAATCAGTCGTTGAGTACCGCCGCGGAAGGACTGGTGGCCGTTCAAGCGAATGATCTCCGATCACGCGTTGAAGACCATACAGGAAAAATTGCAACGGAAACCAAACGACCCTCTGCTGCTCTATTTGCAGGCGGACATCCTGTCGCAGAAGGGCGTCGAGCCGGGCACGCCGGACTTTAAGCTTGCCATGCGCTCGGCTAAGACAGCGGTCACCTTGCAGCCCACCCTGAGCGACGCTCGCTCGTTGCTGGCCAAATTCTATATGCAAACCGGACAGTATCCGGAGGCCATCGAGCAGTGCCGGAAGGTGCTGATCACCAATCCGAGCGATCAAACTGCGGTCTACCGCCTGATTCAGGCGCTGCGGAATACCGGACAAACCAAAGAGATTCCCGAGTTGCTTCAGCGCCTTGCACAGGTTCGCGAACAAACGACGCAGGATGAACGAGAGCGCTCCCGCTACCATATATTTGAGGATGATTCATCAACAGACAACACACCAACACCGGCACCAGCGAGCCAGCCTTAGACACAGCACATCGTTTTATCGTAGGGTAATCGCATGGATTTCGAGAAACTATCTGCGCGCCTGGGGCGCATAGGTCGTTGGAGGCGTTGGCCGCCGGCGTCACATCGCCAGAAATTAGGAAACCCATCGGAATGAGGTATTCGCGTCGCTCGTTTATAGAGTTTTCCGTCGGATCGGCACTTGGTCTTACTGCCGAGCGGCTTCTTGGGCAAGGCGTAGCGTCCCACCAGGCCACGCCTGTCCCGCGGCAGGCACCGTCGGGCCGTCCGTTCAATGCGCACTTTGTCGACGTCGCGGCCGCTGCCGGGCTGTGCTCGCCGACAATCTACGGTGGCGTGGAAAGTAAGAAATACATTCTGGAATCGGTCGGGTGCGGGTGCGCGTTTATCGACTACGATAACGATGGCTGGATGGATATCTTCGTGCTCTGCGGCACGCGTCTGGACGGCGCTCCCGAAGGTGCAACGAACCGCCTGTACAAGAACAATCGTGACGGCACATTCACCGACGTGACCGAAAAGGCGGGCCTGCACGCCGTCGGTTGGGCTTCCGGGGTGTGCATTGGGGACTACAATAACGACGGTTTCGAGGATATTTTCTGCACCTATTTCGGACACAACAAGCTCTACCGCAACAACGGTGACGGTACGTTCAGCGATGTGACCCAGGCCGCCGGCCTTTTGGGCGATCCAACGCGCTGGGGCGCGGGATGTAGCTTTCTGGACTACAACCGCAACGGGCGACTCGATTTGTTCGTCTCGAACTACGTTCACTTCGACCTCGAGCATGCACCCGTTCCGGGAGCGAACTCCAACTGCAATTGGAAGGGGATTCCCGTCGAGTGTGGGCCGCTCGGTCTTCCCACCGGACAGCATCTACTCTACAGAAACAATGGCGACGGGACCTTCACCGACGTCAGCGAAAAGTCGGGCATTGCCAAAGCCACCAGGTGCTACGGTATGACCGTGGTTGCGGCGGACTTGGACGAAGACGGCTGGACCGATATTTATGTGGCCTGCGATTCGACCCCCAGTTTGCTTTTCATGAACAACCACGACGGAACGTTCCGCGAAGAAGGAGTGCTGCGAGGAGTGGCCCTCAGCGACGACGGAGAAGAGCAGGCCGGGATGGGGGTCGGGATTGGCGATTATGCTCTCGAACAACATCTGGATCTTTTTAAGACGCACTTCGCAGACGACGCCAACGCGCTCTATCACAATGACGGTAAGGGATATTTCGACGATGTGACCAGCACCTCTCGCGTGGGCGTGGAGACTCGCTACATTTGCTGGGGCGCTGGAATCGTCGATCTCGATAACGACGGCCATCCGGATTTGTTCATGGTTACAGGGAACGTTTACCCGGAAGTCGAACGGAACCTGCCCCAGTACCCGAACAAGGGGCCTCGGGTGGTATTTCGCAATTTGGGAAATGGCACTTTTGAGGAGCTGATCGAAGCGGCCGGTCCCGGGGTTGCCGAATTGCACAGCAGCCGCGGCTGTGCGTTTGGAGATTTTGACAATGACGGTGACATCGACATGCTGGTCGTCAACTTGAACGAAAATCCGTCCCTCTTACGCAACGATATCCGTGGAAAGCAAAACTGGATTAAGGTGAAACTGGAAGGAGTTAAGTCCAATCGAAGCGCGATCGGAGCCCGTGTTCTGGCCCATTATGGCGGGAAAACGCAGGCTCAATGCGTTGTAAGCCAATCCAGCTTCTATTCCTGCAACGATTCCCGCCTGCATTTCGGCCTCGGGGATTTTTCGGCCGTGGCCGTGGATGTGCACTGGCCGAGCGGGCTTGAAGAGTCCTTTAAAAGCCTTCCCATCAATCAGTTAGTGACGTTGCGCGAGGGCCTGGGGCCAGTCCCCAATCGTGGATGGTCGAAGACGGGCGCGAAGCGGCAAGATGCCGTAGAAAACTCTTCCGCTACACCTAGTGGAAAACCATTAGAAAAACCTTGACAGCGGAATACCCTCGCGCTATACCCTTGGAAAACTCAGCAAACGTTTACAGCCGACTCGGGTTGGGAAGTTTTGCTGGTCTTGCTGGGGTGGAAACGCAGGACGAATGGGGGAGCATATGCAAACGAGATTATTCGCGAAGTGGTCTGCACGGCTGCTGACTGCGGTTTTGTTGATCGCTGGTCCGGCCTGGGCTCAATTCAGCTCGAGTGTGCAGGGAACGGTCACCGATCCTACGGGCGCGGTGGTCGTGGGAGCCAAGGTTACTTTGGTCAACACGGTGACGCATGTTTCGGCGTCTACCGCTAGTTCCGCTACCGGCCTGTATCGCTTTCTCAGTCTGGCCCCCGGTTCCTACACCATCACGGTTTCGTCGCCAAGCTTTGGCACTACGGCGGACACGATCACTCTTCTCACCGACCAGAGCCTGAACTTCGACGTCGCGCTCAAAGTTGGTTCGTCAAGCCAGACCGTCACGGTTACCGCGGAAACCCCCGTTTTGAACACCGGAGAAATCCGCAACCAGCAGACCATCGAAACGTCGGAACTGTCTGAGGTACCCCTGGCGGGCCGTAACCTGCTGGCGCTGACCAGCATCGCGCCGGGCGTCACTGGACTGGGCGTCAACGGCGGACCGGGCGTTGCGAACGGCACTCCGGGGACTGGCGTAGACAACTTCAACACCGAAGAGGCGGTCGACGTTAGCGCCAAGGGCCAAGGCACCGTTTCGAACCAGTGGATCGTGGACGGCTTGAACGTCAGCAGCGCGATTCGCCAGGGCGTCCTGAACCTCACTCCCAACCCCGACGTGATCCAGGAAGCCAGCAACCAGGTCAACACGTTCGACGCGCAGTACGGCAATGCCAGCGGCATTCAGTTCGCGATGACCACCAAGTCGGGAACGGATAAATTCCACTTTCTGGCCAGCGACTATTTCAACAACCAAATGTTTTTCTCCCGGTATTCTCTGCCCGGGGATGACCACCCATACGCTCCCTTCCACAGCAACAACCTGTCTTTTAACGCGAGCGGCCCGATCATTCCGCATCACCGGTTTTTCTTTTTCTTCAGTGTTGAGCCGTTGCGCTCTTCCGCTTCCACCGGCAACCAAACGGTGCAATATGCGGCGCCCCAGGCCGGTGGGTTCATTCCGTGGGCCGTTGCCAACTACCCGAATACTTTAGGGACGCAGATTCTCAGCACGTTCCCGGTCGCCTCTGCCGTGACTTTCAGCGGCGTAAATTCGACGGCCGCCGACGTTTTTCCCACGACGTGCGGAACCTCCACCACGAACTTCTTGCCGTGTTCCACGGCAATGACGGACACGGGAGTATTCAACGGCACGAACTTCCGCAACGGTACCCAGTACTTCGGCCGCGCCGACAAATATTTCGACAACGATCGTGTTTATTTCAGCGTGTTCCGTACCCTCAACAACTACGGTGGCCCGGCGACGATTTCCGCGTTCGGAAGCACCAACAATACTTGGGAGCGCGCGGTACAGGGTGGATGGACGCACACGTTCAGTCCCACTATGCTGAACGAAGTGTCTATCGGAAACAGTCGGGTCCAGGGCATTAACGACGAAACCGGCAACTTCGATGTTCCCACCATTAACATCACTGGGCAAAACGTGGGATATGGTATTGGCTTTGCCCAAGGCAACTTCATTCAACACAACTATCACTGGCGCGATGTTCTGACCAAGGTCCACGGCAATCATGAGATAAAAGTTGGCTACGAGGGTTGGTTCGGTGACGACGAAGCGCTTTTCCAGGGACCGTGGTCACATCCGACGTTCCAGTTCAACAACCTTCTTGCGTTGGCGCAAGATTCGCCCCTAAACGAAACGGGTGTCTTCTACAGCCCCCAGACTGGCCAGGAAGCGCTGAACAGCTGGGACGCGCGTGGATCAACCTACGGCGTATTTGCTCAGGATACTTGGAAGGCTCGGCGCAATCTGACTGTGACTCTGGGCTTCCGTTTTGACAACGACGGCAATCCGTATTCGGGCTCGCCGACCACCGTATTTGGCAACTTCTACCTCGGTGGCGGGTCAAGCTTCCAGCAGGAAGTGGCCAACGGCCATACCCAAGCCGGGCATTACGCGCTTAATTCCTCGCCCAAGGGCTACAATCCACGGATCGGCGCCGCGTGGGATATCACCGGATCGGGCGCGTGGGTTTTGCACGGCGGATTCGGCATGTATACCGACGCGCTCTCCTTCGCCAACATGCAGGAGCAATTCCGGGGCAATCCACCGGGAGAAATATCCACGAACTTCGTTGCGGGAACCTCCACGCCGCCACTGTTCGTCCTGGGAACTACCAACACACCCCCGTTTGGATTCCAATTCCCGGCGCTCGCGGGTTCTCCGCTTTGCCCGACAGCGCCCTGTCTGGATGCTGCGGGAGGAATTGTGGGGTCGGGAATCGGGATTGGCGGAGAAGATCCGCATCTGAAGTCGCCCACCTCATATCAGGAAGCAGCCACGCTCGAACACAAGCTTGGCCAATACCTGGTTGCTAGTGTGCTGTGGAGCGCTGCTCACGACGTCAACCTGGTTCCGGGCGGAGACCTGGGAGGCAACGTCAACTACGGCAGCGACATTAACAACATGCCGGGCGCATTGATCGGCTTGCCGTACGGAGCCCTTGCGCCGACGCTCAATCCGAGTTTCGGTAACATCAGCTATAGCCAGAATATCGCCCACAGCAACTACGACGGCGTCACGTTTGACCTCCGAGGGCGCTACCAGCACGCGTTCTTTGACGCGTCTTACACCCATTCATCCTCGAAGGACGACGCCGGCGTCTACCCGACGTCTCTCGATATTCAGCAGTACTATGGTCCCTCGCCTTGGGATGTTCCCAACCGGTTTTCGCTGTCCTTCAACTATCAGTTCACCGGCCTGAACCAGGGCCAAGGCGCACTTGGTAAGGTCACCGGAGGGTGGGGCGTCAGCGGGACGACCCTTTACCAGTCGGGTTATCCCTTTGTGGTTGAGGCTGGGAACCTTTTCGACCAGGCAGACTACGTGGCAGGGGCTGACGCGCATCTTAACCCAACCGGTAACTATCTAGCGGACGGGCAAACTAACCTCGATTTCCCCAACGTGACCAGTTACTCGGAGAGCAAGAGCTACACAACCGGCGTCTTCTCGGCAGGGCAGTTCACCGTGCCGACCATGGGCACCAACGGCAACGAAAAGAATCACGCGTTCCGCAACCCGTCCTTTGAGGAAACCGATTTCAGCGTTTACAAGGACAATCACATTACCGAGAGGCTCAATTTCCAGTTGCGGATTGACTTCTACAACCTGTTCAATCGTTCGAACTACCAGAACATTTCCAACAATGTAAATGCTGGGAACTTCGGAGTGGTGACCTCTCAATTGCTTCCGCGATGGTTCGATATCGGAGCGAAGATCACTTTCTAATCTAATTTCGACCATCAACTGACCATCGCTCCGCAACGGGGAGCTTAAGAGCGCCGGCCCACCCCCGGCGCTCCTTCCACAATCTGGCAGGTGGTTAGGCCTGGGAACAAGCCCGGAATGACTGTCCTTCCTCGATCGTTGCTCTTCGGATGTCTGAAGCTCCTGTTCGCCTGCGCCGCGATGGTTGCTCCCTGTCAGGCGCAGTCACTCGACCTAAAAAACGAGCATCTCACGGCGCAATTCGGACCACGGGGATTGGCCTCGATCACCAGCCAACCATCCGGCTTCACCGTGAATTTCCCGCGGGAAGACTTTTCGCTTACGGTCGACCAACAGTTGTTCGACAGTTCGCGCATGCAGGCCCCTGTCGCTAAGCAAGAGCAGAATGGGATCGCTTACTACTACCAGGATCGAGGTTATTCGTTTCGAGTGTTCTATGAAATCAGAGACGACTGGAAATTTCTAACCAAGAGCCTGCAAATCACCGCCGCGCCTGGGTCCAGTTACACCGTGAAGCAGATCGAACCGGTGCGGATCGCGCTCGACGCCAAGATTCAGAGCACCTTCACTCCGGCGGCCTACCTTCCCCAATTCGGACCTGCAGGCAACGATTTCCGAAATCGCCTGGCTACCCGCAGCTTTGGAACCTTTCTTCGCTTACCAGCGGAGAAACAAGGTGTGATGCTGGTGGTACAAAATCCCTTCCTCGAAGTGGGTCGAAACGGCCAGAACACGTCGCTTTCCTACGCACCGGAAATGCAGTGGCGGAAAGAGTGGGGGCCATTCTCAAGTGATCTGGCGGTCATCGGAGTGTATCGGCAAAGCGATAACCGTATCCCGGCGAAAATGGTCTACGAGTGGAAGCCGCCAGGCGGTGAGGGTGGGGCGGAGGATGGCGCCGAGGTCAACGAGATTCAAGCGTTCTCCGATTGCGTGCGACAATTCTTGATCCATCCTTCGCCGAACCCCATCAGCGTCGAAGTGGGATGGACGCTCAATGATTATCAGATCAACGTGGCAACTCCCGGCGGCCAGGCCGAATATAAGCGGGTGATGGATACCACGTCCACTTTGGGTCTCCGCACGCTTCTTTACGCTCCGGCGAACAGCGATCTTTCCGACATCGCTAACGACGCGGACGACTGGAACTGGGAACACGTAACTTGGCTCGGTTTAGGCCAGCAAATTCGTGCCGGCAAGTGGGATGCGGAAAAAAGCCCGATACCCGAGAGCGTATCCACCATGCTGGACTACGCCAAGTCGAAAAGCATTGGCCTGCTTGCCTATGTGTATCCCTCGTTGCCGTATGTGGGGAATCCCGATTGGATCGTTTCGGATCCACAAAAGAAGAGCAAAAGTTCCTATGCGACGCTGTCGTCCCGCGATTTCCAGGACTACTTGATCCATGAATTGCTTGTCTTCAAGCACCGCACCGGGATCGCCGGCTTTTCGTTCGACTACGCCTTCCTGAATCTGCCAGGCAGCAGTTCCTATTCGCAATGGCGGGGCTGGCGGCGGGTCCTGGAGGCTCTGCGGGAGTCCGAGCCTGATATCGTGATCGATGGGCGGCAGACTTACCAGATGTACGGACCCTGGAGCTGGCTGGGGGGAAGCTATCCTCATCCGACGGGTAACGACGAGCAGGCGGAGAGCTTCACGCCCTATCCCGACCTGCACTTCGATCGTGTCTCCGCCGATCGCGCGCGGTTCGTGAACTACTGGTATCGTAATTATCAGTTTGCCCCGCAAGAAGTAATTCCTGGCTACATGACCCACCAAACGCCGCGAAACGCCAACCTCCCGGTAAGGGACGGAGCAAACCACGAACAGCGCTCGGAGACCGTCTACACCGGCTTTCGCGCCCGAGACTGGGATTATTTGGGTTTCAAGTATTCAGTGCTCTCTTCGATCGCCACCGGAGGGTGGAACAACGTTTTTGACATGCTTCCCGGCCGGGATCCTGAAGAGTTCCAACATTTTTCCGAAGGCGACAAGTCGTGGATTCGCCATTGGCTGGAATGGACCGTCGCGCACAAGGATTTTCTCCGAAACACACGGACGATCCTCGGGCAGCCGGCCATGGATCGCGTCGATGGAACCGCCAGCATCGTTCGGGATCGCGGATATTTGTTCCTCTTCAACCCAAATTACAGGGCCCTGTCAGCTCATTTTCGTCTGGGGACAAGCATTGGGTTGAGTGAAGGAAAGCAATTCTTGCTCCGGGAACTATTTCCAAGTGAAGGCAAGCTGGTCGGGAAACCAGATGCGGGTGTATGGAATTACGGGGATGACGTTGAGCTCAAGTTGGATGGCACGAGCGCGACCGTCCTCGAAATTATTCCCTTGCCCCAAGCGGGTACGCAGACCCTTGTTTTTGGAGCGGACGTTGCGGATCCCTCGAAGGCGGTGACTGCACGCTTGGAAAGCGGCGTAGTTCACCTCATGGACGTGGTCGGCGCGCCCGGCAGCGCCCCAGAGATCGGCGTGCTGCTGCCAGAGGATTCCGACGTGAAAGAGATGACGGTTAACGGAAATGTGGTCCGTTTCGTTCGTCACGGAAGGTACCTTTCGGCTCAAGTTAAGTTTGCAGGAGAGCCGTTTAATCACTCCCAAGAGCTATCGCTGCACAGTGATTCGAAAGGATCGATCATCGGGTCGTTCGTCGTGCCGCAACGAATCATGCAGCAGCTCGCTAGACGCCAACAGTCCTGGCCGATACCGTGGACGAAGGAAGACTTCACAACGACATGGCTGGCGCCCGAGCGGCTCCTGATGTTCGTGCAGTTCGCGGAACCCGATGATACGATGAAACTGCAGATGGCACTGGACGGTTCGCCGGTTGAACTGACGCGGGCCTACGCTTCGGTTCGCGCGCACGCTGCGTCGTTTGTTGGATTCTATGTGGACCTCTCTCACATCACGCCGGACGCCACCCATACGATCCGCCTGACGTTGCCAAACCTTGATCCCGGGCGCTTCCAAGGCGTTTTCTTTGATAACGTAGAGACGGAATATACGGATCAACTGGCGCGGTAAAGACCGTGGTGTGACCAGGTGCGTCTCTCGCAGCAGCTAGGAGCTAGCCGATGTCCATCGCTACCCGACGCGACTTCTTGAAGACGCTTGGCGCCGCCGCGGCACTCTCTGCTTCCAGCCTGCACGCTTCGATCCCAGTCGTGGCAGCCGGCGTCGGATTCCCGCCTACGGACTTTTTCCCGAATCGCCATCCTTTTGGTAAGAGTGCCTTCTACCCTCTCCCCCTAACCTCGGTGCGACCTAAGGGCTGGCTGTTGAAGCAGCTGGAAATCCAAGCAAACGGGTTGGGCGGCCACCTGGATGAGTTCTGGCCGGATGTGGGACCCGAAAGTGGGTGGCTTGGCGGCAGCGGCGAATCCTGGGAGCGCGGCCCGTATTTCCTGGACGGATTGCTGCCGCTGGCGTACTCGTTGAACGATGACCGATTGATCGCGAAGTCCGAAAAGTGGGTCAACTGGACTCTCGATCATCAACAGGCGAGCGGGATGATTGGTCCGGCAAAGGTCGATGACTGGTGGCCGCGCATGGTCATGTTGAAGGTCCTGACCCAATATCAGGAAGCAACGGCAGATCCGCGAGTGATACCGGTGATGCAAAAATACTTTGCGTATCAGCTCTCGGAATTGCCGAAACGTCCGCTTCGCGACTGGGGCAAATATCGATGGCAAGACGAAGTTGCCAGCGTGGCCTGGCTTTACAACCGTACCGGCGACCAGAATTTGCTACAGCTTGCACAGGTCCTTCATCAGCAAGGCTACGATTGGAGAAGCCAGTTCGCGCATTTTACCTACACCCACAAAATGACGGCGCAAGAACTCGGACTTCGCCAAGGGAGCCTTCCTCCCGAGATTGCTATGCAGACTCACGGCGTCAACAACGCGATGGCTCTTAAGTCGTCGGCGCTTTGGTGGCTCGTTTCAGGAGACGAGTCCTACCGCTCTGGTGTAAATCAGCAACTCGCCGCACTGGATATGTATCACGGGCTCCCCAATGGCATGTTCAGCGCCGACGAGCACCTCGCCGGCACGAATCCGTCCCAGGGAACTGAACTGTGCACGGTGGTCGAGAACATGTTTTCGCTGGAATGCGCGATGGCGATATTGGGCGATCCCCTGTTGGGCGATCGTCTGGAGAGGATTGCCTATAATGCCCTGCCGGGAACTTTCCGGGATGATATGTGGTCTCATCAGTACGATCAGCAGCCCAATCAAATCGAATGTAGTCTGAGCCAGCGGCCATGGACATCCAACGGGCCCGAATCGAATCTCTACGGTCTGGAACCGAACTTTGGCTGCTGTACGGCAAACATGCATCAAGGGTGGCCGAAACTTGTTTCTCACCTATGGATGGCGGGCGCCGACGGCGGAGTTGCAGCGGTTGTGTACGCACCATGCGAGTTAAGAACCAGGATAGGCAGTGTCCCGGTAACGATCGAAGAGCGGACCGGATATCCATTTGACGGCAATATCGCCTTGCTCGTTCGGGCTCAAGGGAATGTGCGATTCCCTCTGAAGCTTCGGATTCCTGGCTGGGCGGAGAACGCGAATATCCGAGTGAATGACAAGCCCGTTGCATCCGTTCGCGCCGGCAGTTTTGCGGTGATCGATCGAGAATGGAAACTGAGCGACCGCGTCGAGTTGCAATTTCCGATGAGGCCAACCGTTTCTCGTTCCTACCACCATGCCGTGGTAATTGAGCGAGGTCCGGTGGTTTACTCCTTGGATATTTCAACAGAGTGGCAAAAGTTAAAGTCTCGCGGCATGACCGCCGATTGGGAAGCGCATCCCAAGTCTCCTTGGAATTATGCGCTGGCGGTCAACGAGCATAGCATAGGGGCGTCGCCGGAGATAAAGGGATCCGGCTCGGACCACGGTGTGTTTACCGCGGAAGGCGCTCCGATGAAAATTGAGGTTCAGGCCAAGAAGCTGCCGGGGTGGAAGGCCGAGGATGGCTCCGCCGGCGAACTCCCGCATAGTCCGGTAGCCAGCGATCAACCTCTGGAGATTTTGCGCCTGGTTCCTTACGGCGCAGCGAAGCTGAGAATAACGGCGTTTCCTGAACTTGCTGGGTAATCCGGCTTTGTGTCCAGGAAGGATGTCTGAGCGGTGGGCAAGCTCAGCCAGGTCCATCCGACAGGTGCACGTGGCTCAGTCCAAATAGCGCCATTGCGGCCAGGATGACGGGAGAGACTCCTTGGGGCGACGGCAAACGTAAACGGTGAGATTCGTCTCTTCCGGAATTGCGTACCGCGGGGAAAGTTGCGCGGTCGGCACAACTTCCCCAAAGAATTGGCGGAGCCTGGCGTCCGTAAAACCGATGGCGACCACCACGTCGCCGGCATAATCCCCGGGACCCCACAGGCCGTATTGATTGTGGCCGCTGATCGCTCTGGGAAGTCCGAAGCGCGAGCCAAAGTAGTCGATGGCGCTGGCTTCGCCGTAGTTATACGCAAGCAAGGCGGCGTGGTTACGGTCCACAACGGGCAAGTTGTTGTAGACAGATGCCACGCTGCTAACCTGCTCCTGCCACCCAAACATATCGCCAAAGAGTTGAGGAAGATCGCCCTGTGGAACGTTTTCCACATGCACGGCCTGCACGTCCCAGAAGCGGCTGTACTTGATGGTGGCGTCAACGGAGAAAATCGGCATGGCCAGTGGGGCCGCAACCGCCCCGCCCACGAACAACGTGGCGACAATGAGGTAAGCAAACCATCTGCCGGTCCGAGCGAGCAATCGCAATTCGATCCAGGTCGCGCCCGCAGCGAAAAGCATGATGTAGGCCGGTGCTAAGTAGTATATCTTTCCGTGAAGGAGAATCATTTCAACCAGGACGACGACATAAGCCCAGCCGAGAACAGCGTACTTCTTGCCTGCCGAATCGCGAAATAGATACCACAACCCAGCAAGCCATAAGGGAGTCGCAACGGGATTGGTCAGAAGCGACTGCTGCCAGATGTATTCCCAAGCTGAAATGTGTACGTATTTCGTGCCGCTGACCGAGCGCAGCAGCGCGATCGTCGGCCAGCCATGCTGGATTTCCCAGCGGAGATTAGGAAGAAACACGAAAAAGGAAATCGCCGCCGCGATCCAGATCCATCGGCGGACATATTCGCAGCGAGCGGCCGTTAGCAAGAGACCGACGGCGATGCCCGAGCCGAAGAACAGCATGGAATGCTTATTCAGAATCCCCACACCGGCAATGAAACCAAACAGCAGCCAGAGCCGCCGGTCGCCACCGTTTACGATGCGCAGGACGATAGCGGCACAGGCCATCCAGAAAACGGGTTCAAAGGAGTTCATCGTAAATAAATTATCGAAAGTGAGGTAGATCGGCGCACAAAGCACGGCTAAGCACGCAAGAAACTCTGCAAACTTCCCCCCACCGAGTTCACGTGCGATCCGAGCGGCGAGGAATATCTTGGCCACCGCAGCGAGAGCTGGGAGAAAGCGCAGGGCCGGGAGCGAGTCACCCATGAGTTTGCGACTCATTTGCGCAAGCCACGGCGCAAGCGGAGCGTGATCGAGGTAGCCCCAGGCGAAGTGCTGACCACAGGCGGCGTAGTAGAGTTCGTCGCGAAAGTAGCCGAAGCGCCCGTTAAAAGCCATATGGACGAGGAGCGCGGCAGCGGCCAGAAGATAGACGCTTGGGTGAAGCGCAATCACGTTCGATGCTGCTGGAAACTCGCGCAGAATCCCATATACGGGAAGAGAAGGCTTGTGATGGATGGTCGGCGGAGCCTGCGAGCTGGCGGACAACGGTTCCTCTCGGCCTTTCTACGAAGGGCCTCAGTGCTGATGGCCCAAGCCTCGGTTCAAGAGTGCCGCTAAAAGGACACCCAGGAATCGATCAGGCTCTGGAAAGCCCTTGCTCGGCGGCTCGGGAGTAGACGGCCGCGACAGCCAATGCTTTTGAACCAGGCAAGTCCCCGCGTTTTCTTCATCGCTGCCGAGAACGTTATTCCCCGGCCATCAGTTTTGTCAACAAGGTTCTAACGTCTAAGTTAACGTCGTGCGGGCGAATCACCGAGTACTCGCGTTCCCACTGCAGGCGAGGCAGTAAAATCCCCTCGAAGAACTCGCGGCTACGCAACGTTGTCAAATGCCCCCCGGCGTTGCGAGTACGGCGGAGCTCGGAGTCTAACCTTCCAAAAGTTCCCGCCAACCGTCCCGGTCAAGTCCACCAGCTTTTTCTCCGGCCGCCGTTGAGCCTCCGGCCGCCCAATCTTGCAAAGCTCGATGTTTTTTAGGTTGACATCTTACCCAAGCGTGCGCGAGACTCAGGTTAAATGTCTACCCAACAAGGCAAGGAACGACTCGAACTGCTGCAGGGCACCCTGGATCTGCTGATCTTGCGCACCCTAATTTGGGGGTCGCAGCACGGCCAAGGAGTCGCACGCGCCATCCAGCAAACCTCGGACGAAGAGCTGCTGGTCGAACACGGAGCCCTTTACCCCGCGCTCCAACGGCTGGAGGAGCGCGGATGGATTTCGGCGAAATGGGGAATCTCCACCAATAACCGCAAGGCCCGCTTTTATTCACTGACAGCGGTTGGCCGCAAACAACTCAGCAAAGAAACCACCAAGTGGAACCGGCTGACGGCAGCCATCGGGCGAATTCTGGAGGCTGAGGAGGGTTAGGCCATGTTCCGACGCAAGCGCCAGGCCAGCGACTTCGATGCCGAAATCGAAGCCCACATTCAGTTGGACGCAGAATGCTCGCGGGAACGTGGACTAAGCGATGAAGACGCCTATATCGCCGCGCGCCGGGCTTTCGGCAACGCCACCCATGCTCAGGAGCGTTTCTACGAAGCCGGTCACTGGCTCTGGTGGGACCACTTCTGGGCAGATTTGTGCTACGCCGCGCGCATGCTGCGCAGGTCTCCGGGCTTCACCGCCATCGCGGTCTTGACGATTGCTTTGGGGATCGGCGCCACCACGGCAATTTTCAGCGTGGTTGATGCCACGCTATTGCGTCCCCTGCCGTACCCACAACCAGAGCAGCTAGTGAGCGTCGAGGATGATCTTCCGGGCGTGGGTGCGCAGGACGTCGGAATGTCTGTGCCCGAATGGCACGATCTTCAGCATTCCGGCATTTTTGAATATGTCTCGGTAATAGGTGGCGGGGACGTGAATCTCACCGGCTGGTCCCAGCCTACGCGCATCCGATTTCTCAACGTGGCGCCGAGCTATTTTGCGTTGCTCGGCGTGAAACCGCAGTTGGGCCGCAGTTTTAATCCCGAGGATCACACCCCCGGATTCACCCTGGAAGCTCTCATCAGCGACGGCCTGTGGAAGCGAACCTTCGCGGGCGATCCACATATCCTGGGTAAAAATCTGCGCCTCGATAACGATTCGTATCAGGTGATCGGCGTCATGCCGGCCGGGTATCACGATCCTGGGCGAACGGCGGATGAAAGGAACATCGAACTTTGGTTGGCATCAGGCTTTGCCAGCGCGCCCGCCCCGCCTCCGCTGCGCAACAGCCGGTTGTCTCTGTCCGCAATCGCACGAATCAAACCTGGCCTGACGATTGCGGCCGCGCAGAGCCGGTTAGACGCGCTAGTGGGCGCTTTGCAGAAACAATTTCCGGTCGATTACCCGCTGCCAAGCGCATGGAAAGTGCGCTTGGTGCCGCTCCAGGAAACCGTGGTCGGCAATGTTCGCCAGTCGCTGATTCTGCTGCTTGGCGCTGTTGGTTTGGTGCTGCTGATCGGTTGCGTGAACGTTGCCAATCTCCTGCTGGCTCGCGCCAGCGGACGAGGGCGCGAAATCGCCATTCGCCAGGCGCTCGGAGGCGCGCGCGCGCGGCTGATACGGCAGTTATTGACCGAAAGCATGCTTCTTTCGTTTCTTGGCGGGCTAGCTGGTTTGGCGATTCTTCTGTGCACCGAGGGGCTTCTGCTGCAAATCGTGCCCAGCGGCCTGCCGAGGCTCAATGAGGTATCGACTAACTGGGCGGTCTTGCTGTTCGCGCTGGGCGCCTCGCTGGTCGCCGGCGCGATTTTCGGTTTGGCTCCGGCGTTGCATGCCGGCCGCCTGGATTTGATTCCTATGCTCAAACAGGAAGGGCGCGGCTCGACAGGCTCCGGGGAACAGACCCGCACGCGTCGCGTCCTGGTGGTAACGGAGTTCGCTCTGTCTTTGGTGCTGATGATTGCTGCGGGTCTGCTGCTCCGCAGTTTTGGGGATTTGTTGAATGTAAGGTTGGGATTCGATCCCCAGAGGGTAATGGCAGTTCGCACGTGGCTGCCTGTGCCAAACGACCCCCAGACCGACATCTATGGCACTGCCGCCCAAGAAGCGCGGCTCGTGCGCGAAATACTTCGTCGTGCCAGGACGCTGCCAGGAGTAGAAGAAGTCGCCATCGGTAATGCGGCGGCCATTCCGTTGGGCCATGGCCGGAAGGACTTGAACTCGGGGCCGATGATTCTCGAAGACCGCGACACGCCAAGCGACCAGCTTCCGTTGGTCCCGAGGTCGATGGTTACGCCAGAATATTTTCACTTGCTGGGCATGCCGCTGCTACGCGGCCGTTTGTTCACCGAGTCAGACAACGAAGAGGCACCCGGAGTCGCGGTGGTCAACGAGGCGTTCGCGCGCACCTATTGGCCAAATGGCGACGCTCTGGGCAAACACTTCAAAAGGCCTTCGGAATCCTCCTGGACCTCGGTGATCGGCGTGCTCGCAGACGCTCGGACCGAAGCACTGGCGGAATCGACCGTTCCACAGATCTATTTGAATGTGTATCAGCGGAAGGCTAAAGATCTGGCCATATTCATGCGTGGGCGGCTGGACCCTGCGGCGATTCCAATAGAGCTGCGCGAGCAGGTGCAGTCAGTCGATCCAGAACTTCCTGTTTTCGGCGCGCAGACGCTCAACGAAATGGTATCCGCGTCTCTCTCCGAGAGGCGATTCTCGATGGAAATGGTCGCTCTGTTTGCTCTCACCGCATTGCTTCTCGCAGCGCTTGGAATATACGGAGTGATTTCCTACATTATCAGTGAGCGCGCCCACGAGATTGGGATTCGTCTGGCCCTCGGAGCGCAAAGCGGGAACATCTTGCGCATGGTCCTGCGTCAAGGATTGAGGCTAGCCATTGCCGGTGCTGCGGTTGGAATCGTTGGTGCGCTGATCGTGTCACGCTTAATGGCCGGACTGCTCTACGGCGTGAAGCCCACAGATCCCCTGACGTTCGTGGGTGTCGCCATTGTTCTCATCACTGTGGCGCTGCTCGCTTGTTATTTTCCGGCGCGCCGTGCGATACGCGTCGACCCGCTGGCCGCGTTGAGGCACGAATAGGTCCGCACTTTCGAAACGGAGTGCTGGTGGCGGGGGTACCTTCGATTGGGCGCCGGAGCCGGCTACGGCGTTTTTGGGTGACAAATAAATTGCGGAGAGCCAGTCGAATGAAACCAATGCGAATTCTCTTTCCGTTGGCCGCACTGGTGTTTACCGTGGCCGCCTGGGGACTGGGCACAAAGAGCGCAATTGCCCCAAGCGCCGCTCCTAGCCGGCCGTCGCCGCCAACAACCATCGCTTCCATCGTAGACCGCGATATCGGCATCCTCGAAAAAGAAATTGTGGAAGCTGCCGAGGCCATGCCGGAAGATAAATTCAACTTCTCGCCCGAGGCCCTGAAGATTCCAGGGAGCGACTACCAGGGTGTTCGCACGTTTGCGTTGCAGGTCAAGCACGTCGCCGCTTCCAACTACGCCCTCTGGTCGCCGCTTACCGGCGATAAGTTCCCGGAGAACTTCATGGGCGGCGACGGTCCTGAGGATTTGAAAACCAAAGCCGAGATCATGAAGTTCCTGAAGGATTCCTTTGCCCTGGGTCACAAGGCGGCGGCTACGTTGACGGCTCAAAATATGTTGGAGACCGCAGCCAACGGTAAGTCGATCCGCCTGCACTTGGCTACGTTTGCGGTAGCGCACGCATTCGATCACTACGGCCAGATGGTCGAATATTTACGGATGAACGGAATTGTGCCGCCAGCCAGCCGGGGACAGTCAAACTAATTATCTTCCCGCGGGCTTCATGGGTTGGACTGTGGCGTCGATGACGAGGGCAGCGTTGACGGCGCGGCCGGCTTTGGGGTAGGCGAGGCTTCCGGGGTGTCCCCGGACGGTGCTGGCGCTGCCGGGCAGAATTTCGCTTTGCCCTGCAGCTCGGGATAATCGGTACACAAGGATTTGAATATTCCGGGCAGTCCATCGCGAGCTACCTGATTGCCCGCTTGCGCGAGAGTGCCCATCATTTCCGCCTCAACCGAGCTGAAGTGCTGTCCGGCCGGGGTTGCGTAGAACTGCGTGAGGTTCCTTACTTCATCGTCGGATAGATACTGGTGATACACGGTCACGATCTTATCGGCAAAATCCTGCGATTGAATCAGGTCGACCATCTTGCTGGCGAACGCATCTATGATCTTGTCTCGGTTGGGTGTATCTGGGAACGATCCATGAAGCCTGGAGCGCGACGACTCAAAGCTCTCCTTGGCGCCTTTCGCGGCGATTTCGCGGTAGTGGCTAATGTCCAGAAGATGCAAAACATCGGTTTTGTATTGAGGATCGATCACTGCGCTTTCCTTAGTCACAGGCGGGAAAGCTCCGCCCGTACCTTCCTCGGCATGCGTGGGGGAATTGCTCAGCGCTGCCTCGCTGAGCTTGAAGACCACTTCAACCGTTGTCTGCACGGGCACCGCCTCGCCATTTAACAGCGTGGGTTGGTAGGTCCACTGCCTGACGGCATCCATCGCCGCTCTCATTAGCAGTTTCGGCCCAGAAACATATTGTATTTCCTGCACCGTGCCATCCTTGGCGACCACTACATGAAAAACCAGGGTCCCCTCGACGTGCCCGGTTTTGGCTATTTGCGGATAAACCGGTACAACCTGATGGGTCAATTTTGCGGCCATGACGTTCGCGCCAATCTTAAGCGGCGCCGGTTTCGACTCAGGTGTTTTGGCCTCGGATGCCGCCGGTTTGGCATCAGGCGGAGTGCTCTGATCCTGAGCATGAGCAGCCACGGCAAACACGATGGACAGCGCGCCCAGAATTAGTACACCCGCTCTTGCTTGCATGACTGCCTCCGAAGGGTTGTAAGTGGGTCGATTACGCGCGGAAAGTATACTCTGTAACCGGCAGCGCGGGAAAATCTGCCAGCGCGCAAATTAAGTCGCTCGTTCGAACAGCAGTGGCTTTTTCCGGCTGTACGATTAGCACTGCGGGAAGCGCGCGAGTAACTGCGTGAAGTTGCTCAGGTCAGCGATCCTTAGAACGTGAACCCTAGCTGCAGATAGATAAGCCGGCTGGCTGATTGCGAGGAGAATGCGCCACCGGCCAGGCCGTTCGATTTGCCGAAAAAGTACGGAACACTGGCGGTGCCGCCGATTGTGTCCGGGGCCACCAGAACGCCGGACGGTTGGTCGAGGTTCTCATAATTGAAAAGATTTCGCGCCTGGACGCTGAGCGTCAGACTGTAGCGCCGGTTGCGTAGTGCCGCCGCCCCCGAATCCTCCCGGACCGCCACCGAAGCCGCCACCTCGGCCACCGCCACCGCCTCCGCCACCCGGGCCTCGGCCGCCACCAGGTCCTCCGCCGCCGGGCCCGCCGCCTTGCGACGCGCCTCCCGGACGGGAAGTCTCGGCGCCGAAACCCCACGTTTTGGAGACTCGCAGATTCATGCTGAACTTCGGTGGGCCGGTGAGCGAATTGATGGGGACGATGGCCTCGCCGGGTTCCGGAATGGTATCGAAGGTGCCGAAACGAGTGACCACCACGTCGGCTGGATCCGACGTGCTGCTGGCAAATGACGGGCGCTGATTGAAATTGGAGCTGCCGATCAAATCGCGGCTGATGGTCAAGCTGTACGGAGTGCCGGAAGTAGCGAGCAGAAAAGGATAGAGCGCAATATTGTGCGGTAAACTTATCGAGCCAGCCACGAAAACGCGCTGGCGCACATCGAACGACGCGCGGCCATAATCCTCGCGGATGTCGAACGGATTTGACGGAAAACTGGTGGGGCCGGCGGTGTCGCTATCCGCATAGCCCAGTGTGTAGTAGCCGTGCAGCGAGACTTTCGATCCAGCGCGATAGTTGATTTGCGCGATCATTTGGTTCTGGCGGAAATTGGCCGCAGATTCGAACTGGTAGTCGTTGCCGGGATGACCGAACGGGTACACCGGACTACCCACGATAAACGTCCCGGGAAGCGGGGTATTGATGTTGTTGGTGAGCAATTGATCGAAGCCGCGCGAATTTAGATAGGAGACCGACGCGGTGGTGGTTTTGTTCACTTGCCGTTCCAGGGTGACTGCGGTTTGCAGCGTGCCGGGAGCGTGCAGGTGCGGCGCGATGCTGTAGGTGGTCGGCAACGTCGAGGCCGAAGCGCCGCAATCGGCGCTCAGCGCGGCAATCGACGGCACCGTATTGAGATTAAGAAGCGGGCATGGTCCGCTGAGCGTGGCCACGTACTTTGTTTGGTTCACGCCGTTCAGCAGTGCCGCCTGCAGCACCAGATTTTCGGTGAAGCGATCGTAAAAGAGTCCTGACCCGACGCGCAGTACGGTTTTGGGCGTGCTCTTTCCTTTGCCGATGCCCCAAGCAAACGCCAGGCGCGGCTCCCAATCAAGATGATCGGAAATGTGGGTCTGCTGTTCGGCGCGTACGCCGCCGCTCAGGGTGATGGTCGGGCGCAGCCGCCAGTCATCTTGCACATACCATCCAGAATCAAACGTCGAGACGTACACCAGCGGTGAAAAGTTGGACTGATTGGGGCCGGTGACCACGTTGATTTGGCTGGGCCCACCGGTTACGCCATTGCTCTGTTCGAAGGCTTGGTAGGCGGCGATCGAGGTGAAGGTGTAATTGCCGTTGAAGCCGGCGTTGCTGTTGTCGTTGTCGGTGGTCTGGCGAAGCCGCGCCCCGAACTTAATGGTCTGATTGCCGTGCTGCCATTGCGTATAGTTTTGAAATTCGTAGTGATTCGAGGTTTCGGCAACGTTTTGCTGGTTGTTGCCGCCGTTAGTGAAGGAGCCCAGAACGGTTATGGTGGGAAGCGCGCTCAACGCGCTTTGGCTTTCGATGTCGCGAAGGTATTGGAAGTGGATTTCGTTAACCAGATTGGAGCCGATCACCTGGCTATCGGTCACCTGCAGGGTGTGTTCGGTGGAGATGGTGTTGTATGCCTGTTCCGGCAGCGCAAATCCGGTTAGTCCCTGGCCGCCTTCGCTATCGCGATAGTACTGATAGCGAACGCTTAGGGTGTTGGTCTTGCTCAGTTGATAGTCGAGGCGCGGGCCGAAATTGATACGCGTGCGCGGCTCGGGCACAGAAGTCTGAAAGGTGGTGGGTTCGAGGGTGGAGGGATCCAGAGTCTGAGCGTCAACGACCGCCACGTCGTTGATGTCGCGATACTGTCCGCTGAAGAAAATCGAGGCTTTCTTGCCCAGCGGCCCGCCAACGCTGCCGTTGTACAGCGTCGAGTCATAGTCCGGTTCGGTGCCATGTGCGAACGGGTTGGGCGTGTTGAAATCGGAATCGTTGCCTTGCACCTGAATGTTGCCGTGCCACTGATCGGTGCCGGGCTTGGTAAAAATTTCTATGCGGCCATAACCCAGCTTGTCATATTCCGATGAGAACGGATTTTGGTTGATGCGGATCTCGCGAATCGCCGATTTGGGCGGAAGCTGGCCGGCGGTGAAGCCATCGATATAGATCTGCCCGCCGTTGGGACCGGCCGAGGGTCCAGCGAGAGCTTCCAGGTCGTTCTGCAACTCGTCGGGATCGTCGGAGAGCGCTTTTAGGTCTTCCTGTTTCAGCACGATGGCGCCGACGTTGTTTTCGGGGTTGACGTCGACGGTCGGAGCGTCCGCCTGAACCGTAACTTTTTCCAGTTGTTCTTCGATTTCTAGGGCGGCGTCCAGCCTTTGCGTCTGGCCGGCGGTGATGGCGACCGTCTTCGATTCAAAGAGGGCAAAACCCTTGGCGGTCACCTGCACGTCGTAGGTCCCGGGCGCGAGATTCTTCACGTCATAGCCGCCGTTGGGGGCAGTCGTCGCGGTGACCGCTTTGCCGTTTGCGCCGCTCACTTGCACGGTCGCGCCGCCGACATCTGCGCCGGAGGGATCGGTCACGTGCCCATGCAAAGCGCCAGTCGTCGCTTGCGCGCGCGATCGTATCGGGGAACTAAGGAACAGCAACAACAGCGATACAGCAAGAATGACACTACGGCGGGTTCGGCCTTCCATTCCTTTCATTCTCCTAGAAACCGTTTTCCGAAAGCGATCTACCTAAATTAAATCCCGAAAGCTGCTGGGCGAAGATCGAACGGCTCACTTGCGGTTCTCACAAAGGAAGATCGCTCAGGGGTTCGCATCCGCACCGGCGTCGCCGCCACCGCCACCCAAAGACCACGGTGAGAGCATCTCGCGGGCGCCGCGCGGCGAAGCGGTCAAGAGCAGTTCGACGCCGCCAATTACCGATATCGCGGTTGCATCTCGCGGCGTCGCTCCCTGGGTCGCGACGATCATCACTACATCGCCTTTCTGCAAATCGGAGATCGAGGCGGCTGGCAAGCGCGCCAGAAATTGTTGGAAATCGGGCGTGCGGCCTCCCGGCCCTGCCGCATTTCCGGCGCCTCCCCGCGAAGCTCCGGCAACTCCGGAAGCAGGAGGAGCTGAAGCAGCGGGTGGCGGGTTGGAGGGAGCATTGGTTCCCGGGGTCGCAGCGCCTGCGGACGACGACGCAGAAGCGTCACCACCCGCGCTGGCTTTCAGGCGCATGGCAATGCGCTGCGCCATTTCCGGAGGAAGTTTGCGGACCTGTGATTCCGTGGTGATCTTCACCATGATCGGCCGCTTGGTGATTGCGTCCATTACCGAGACGGTGTTGGCCGCGGGGTCAACGGCGGTAATCGGGCCGTCGATATTTTGAAACGATCCAGCGACGATTTCTTCCGCGGCGAACCCGCCTCCATCGGCGCTGCGCGTGCCGCGCGCGCGAATCTGGTCGCCGGGCTTGATCTGGTCGAGCGTGGACGGCTTGGCATCGTCGAATTTCACCGAGTCGGACGCATAGCGCCGGACCACCGTGCTCTTGGTGGTGGCAATCGTGATGTTCGTCTTGGTCGTCGTCGCGCCCACTCCGACGATCACCGTTCCAGCTGCGGGGTCCACCGCGCTAACCAGGCCGCCGATGCCACGCTTCTGCCAATCGTCGCGCTCATGTTGCTTCTTGGCTTCCAGGTCGGTGTGCTTCATGGCGATGATGCCCACCGCCGCGATTGACTTTTGATCGACGGAAGCCTGGCCACGCGCCAGTATCCGGTCACCGGCTTGCAGATCCCTCAAAGTCAGCACCACCGCGTTTTTCAAGTCTTTCGAGCCGGGCTCAACGCTTACGATGCGGGTAGTGTCCGCCACTTGGACGTCGATGTTTTCGCCGGCGTCGGTGGTCAATGTGATCGTGCTGTCATGGATGGCCTTAATTGTGCCGAGCTGGTGCGCTGCCGCTGGGGCAGTCTGCTGATCGGGGGTCGCTCGAGGGGCAGCGCCCACGGGCGTGGCGGCCACAACGGGCGCCAGTATCGTCGCGATCATCCAGAGAGTGACGGCCGATGGCTTTCCGAACATTGCGCTCCTAGTGTGGCGATGAATACGCCCAGCAAAATCCATAGCATCCGCCTCGGCCTTATTACGATGCCAGACCGATATCCCTAAGACGCGAGCACCGCCGCATTCGTTTCGGAATATTGGCAGGTGTTCCTTCCCGCGTATACTGGGACGCGGCCCGGTGATTGGCGCGACGCAAGCATCCAGGTGCCTGCCAAAGTCCCCAGTTTGCGGGCGTCACGAAACCACATAGGAATGATGACCGTGACCACAAACAGGATGCTCGTTCTCGCGGCTATTTTGCTCGCGCCCATGGCTATCGCCATACCCGGCGCGGCCGAGAAGAGATACGGCCCGGGGGTCACCGACCATGAGATCAAGATCGGCAACATCGCGCCGTATACCGGCTTCATGCAGGAATACGGAGCAGTAGCCCGCGCCGAGGCCGCTTACTTTCAGATGATCGACGACCGTGGCGGCGTGAACGGCCGCAAGATCAATTTCGTCAGTGAGGACGACGGCTCCGACAGCGTCCGATTTGTCGATCTGACGCACCAATTGGTCGAGCAGCAGGGTGTTCTGCTGATTTTCAGTTCCTTCGGAACCGAGCCCAACCTGGCGATCCGCCCGTATATGAACGAAAAAAAAGTGCCACAACTTTTCATCCAGAGCAGCTCGGCGGTGTTCGACGATCCCTCGCATTTCCCTTGGACCATGGGATTTTTCGCCACTTACCGCACCGAGGGCTTGGCCTACGCGAAATACATCTTGCAGAATAAGCCGGCGGCGAAGATCGGCGTGCTTTACGAGAATACCGACGCTGGAAAGGAGTACCTCGGGGGATTGCGCGATGGCTTGGGCGACAAAGCACTCGCGATAATCGTGAAGGAGGCTTCCTATCAGGTTGCTGATCCCGACGTCGACTCGCAAGTGCTCGCCCTGAAGAATTCGGGGGCCGATGTTTTCCTGAACTTGTCAGTCGGAACGTTCGCCACCGCCGCCATTCGCAAGGCGTACGACATCGACTGGCATCCGTTGCAGTTCATTCCCAACGCTTCGCTTTCGATCGCCTTATTTCTCGATCCCGCGGGCCTCCCGAAAGCCGCCGGGATTATCACCAACGCCCGTTCCAAAAGCTGGACGCATCCCCAATCGCGCAATGATCCTGTCGTGCGCGACTTTCTGGACTGGATGAGCCGTTACAATCCACAAGCCAGCCTGCGCGACCAGAACAACGTGGCTGGCTACGAGCGTGCCCAGGCGCTGATCCAAGTTCTAAAGAAATGCGGCGACGACCTGACCCGCGCCAATGTGATGAAGCAAGCCGCGAGCATGGACTTCGAACTGGGGATGCTTCGTCCAGGGATACGCGTCCGAACCAGCGCGGACGACTACCAACCCATTAAGCAGTTGTTCCTGATCCGATTTAATGGCAAGGACTGGGAACCCATCGGCCCGGTGAGTAGCAGCAACTGATCTCGCGCGTCCAACACGAATCTCCCTCGCGGATCGGTGGGTTTCGAACCGATGTCGTGAATGCCACCCATCCAATATTTCTTCACTTTACTTAGCAACTAAATCGCGGTGAGATGAGTCTAACGCGGTTAGGGAAGGGTGTTTGATGTCCCGTAACTGCGAACGCCTTTGAAATTGCGATCTACTCACGCGTCTGATCAGAGCCGGCGGCTAGCTGCCTGTGCCGCCTTGCTGCTCTTCCTGTTCGCCTCCTCGGTAGGCCTGTGGCACCACCACGATAACTCCGAAAGCGCTGCGGCTTGCCAGGTTTGCCACGTCGCTCACGCCCCAGCCCTTCGAACGATCGTCACCGCCAGCGTTTCCGCGCCGGTAGTTGTCGGTTGGGCTGCACCCGTTTCGAAGGAAAATCCGCTCGCCGATCGAAGCACCCATCGCGCCTCCCCCCGCGCTCCGCCCGCCGCATAGTTTCCTTCGAAGATAAACCCAGTCCGATTCTCGCCCGCGGCGCCATTTTTGGTTTCGCGGCGCATGCAATCTCCTAAAAAACGATCGCCACTCCCCCCACAGCGGGGCTGGTTTTATGAAAGCCAAAGGAGATGTGATGAGTGGAACGAAGCATCTATTGCTACTTCTGGCGGTGTGCCTGTGCGCTCTTCCCAGTGCGTTTGCCGCGCAAACTGGAAATTCGTCTTCGATTGCGGGCACGGTACTGGACCCTTCCGGCGCTACCGTAGCCAACGCCGTCGTCACCATACGCAATTCGGTAAGTCAATTTGAGCGTTCGGCCACCACCGATGGCGTCGGCAAATTCAATTTTTCGAATGTGCCGTTCAACCCCTATCACCTGACTGTGACTGCGACGGGCTTTGCGCCGTTCGTGCAGGACGTGGAGGTCCGCTCCTCTGTCCCGACGGAGGTAAAAGTCGCTCTGGCGCTGGCCGGATCCATGACCACCGTAACCGTGGAGGGCGGTGAAGACCTGGTCGAAAATGATTCGACGTTTCACACCGACGTTGACCGCGCGCTCTTTGAAAAGCTGCCCCTGGAAAGTTCATCTTCTTCGGTCAGCTCCCTGGTGACGTTGTCGACTCCAGGCGTTGCCGCCGATTCCAATGGACTTTTTCACGGCCTCGGCGATCATGCTGAAAACTCGTTTTCCGTGGACGGCCAGCCGATCACCGATCAGCAGAGCAAAGTATTTTCGAACCAGATTCCGCTCGATTCCATTCAGTCGCTGGAGGTGATATCCGGTGCGCCTCCCGCTGAATTTGGAGACAAGACCAGCCTGGTCATCAAAGTCACCACTCGCTCCGGCCAGGGCGTCACCGCGCCGCATGGGAGCGTGACCTCGTCCTATGGCTCCTTCGATAGCCCCGAGGCAGGCTTCGATCTAGCCTACGGCAACCAAAAAATCGGAAACTTTATCGCCCTCAGCGGGCTCGACAGCAGCCGCTTCCTCGATCCTCCGGAATTCAAGGTGATGCACGACGATGGCAACGAGGAGAACCTGTTCGACCGCGTGGACTATCAGCTTTCGACCAACAATTCCTTCCATCTGAATTTCGGCTACACCCGCTCGTGGTTCCAGACTCCCAATTCCTACGACGCCGAAAACGCGACTCCGTGGTCCGGCGTGGTGATCGATAACGCCGGGCTAGATCCCGACGGCGTTGTGGTTGGCGCAACCGATCAACGCTCGGAAATCCGCACCTACAATGTCGCGCCGACGTTCACCCGGCTGGTTAATGCGTCCACGGTTTTCAACCTCGGCTTCTTCGTGCGCCGCGATCAATTTAATTACTATCCCAGCGGCAACCCGTTCGCTGACCTCGGCCCCGCCGATCTGCAAGCGGAAACCGCGGGCCAGAACCGGTCGTTGATGAATGCCGGAGTTCGCACCGACGTTTCCTACGTTAAGGGCATTCACAACATAAAGGCGGGCGCGACCTACGAACAAACCTATCTCAACGAGCAGGACACTCTGGGGATTATCGACCCGTTGTTGAACGCGGTATGCCTCAACGCCGATCAATCCCTGGATACCAATCCGAGCGTGACTAACCCCGCGCAATGCGGTAGCTTTTCCAATCCCGGCGGCTCCGTGAATCCCGCATTCGTTCCTCTTTTGGGCTGCTACGATTTGACGCGAACTGGGGCACTGCCGTTGAGCGACGGCTGCCCCGGTGGACAAACTGCCAGCTCGACCTATCAGTTTTCCGGACACACCGACGTGAAGGAACTCGCCCTCTACGTTCAGGATTCCATTACCAAGGGGAACTGGACCGCCAACGTGGGAATCCGCGGCGATCTATACAATGGTTTGGCGGTCGCTCGGCAAGCCGAACCCCGCGTCGGCGTCGCCTACAACATCAAGCGGACCAACACCGTCATTCGCGCCTCCTACGCGCGAACCATGGAAACCCCGTTTAACGAAAATCTGATCCTCTCCAGCGAGGGTTGCCTGAACCCGGCGATCGGCGCTCTTTTCCTGGCGGCGAACGAAGGCTGCGCCACCGGCACAGCAACTCCGCTTTCCCCGGGCACCCGCAATGAGTTTCATGCCGGGCTGCAACAAGCGTTCGGTAAATTCTTGGTGGTGGATGGCGAATACATCACCAAGTACACCAACCGCGCCTTTGACTTCAGCGTTTTAGGCGCCACCCCGATCACCTTTCCGATCGAGTGGAATAAGTCCAAAATTCCCGGCTACGCCATTCGTGCCAGCGTGCCGGAGTTTCACGGTTTCAGCGCGTTGGTGGTGATGTCCAGCGTCGCTGCGCGCTTCTTCACCCCGCAGATCGGTGGCGTGGGTTCGGTTCCTGCTGCAGTAGGCCCGTTTCGCATCGATCACGATGAGAAGTTCAACCAGACCTCCCATCTTCAGTATCAGCCGTGGAAGGTGGGACCCTGGTTTGGATTCAACTGGAGGTATGACAGCGGCCTGGTGGCCGGCTCGGTTCCTTGCGCGGGAGGGAATTGCGCGAACGGTCCGCTGGGTACCGCTACCCTAGTGGATGCGTCCGTTCTCAGTCCCGACCAGCAATACCAGGCCGGACTTTTCTGCGGCTCGACCTACGCCACGCCGACCACCCCGATCAGTCCCAATTCGTTGTGCGCCGCTTCCCAGTACGGCTCCAAATACCTAAAAATACCGGCGGCGGGCACCGAGAACGACGATCACAATCCGCCGCGAGTAGCTCCGCGCAATCTGTTCGACCTGGCGGTAGGCGACGACAATCTGTTTCGCGGAGATCGTTTCAAGTGGAGCGCCAGGCTCACCGCGATCAACGTAGCCAACAAGGAGGCGCTCTACAATTTCTTATCCACCTTCAGCGGCACGCACTACGTAACCCCGCGCACGCTGACCGCCGAAATCGGATTCCACTTCTAACCAGCGCCTAGATTTCGGCTTCCGGTTTTGAAGTACGGTTCTATGACTTTATTTCCGGGGACCCCACTCTTCCCGATCTGCCGAAGCGCCACTTTTGCGCGAAGGCAGACGGGAAGGGTGGCGTCGGGACTTACTGTCGTCCGCATCGGCGGGTAGATGACGAAATCGCCGCCGACCGCCAAGATATGCTCTGTCCAAATTGGAATTGTCATACAATCCCAGCATGCCTCTTCTATACGTTTTGATTTTGGCAATCGTGCAAGGCCTCGCGGAACTTCTTCCGGTTTCGAGTTCCGCTCACGTAGTTGTTACTGAAAAGCTGCTCGGCCTCGATCCTTCGTCTCCACCGATGACGCTGCTCTTGGTCATGCTGCACACTGGCACGATGTTTTCCGTAATCGTGTATTTCTGGAGCCGTTGGCGGCAAACATATTTCTCCAGTGTCGAAGCTTTCAAGAAGATTGCAGGATTTGTAGTGGTAGCAACGCTACTCACAGGCGTGATCGGTGAGGCCATCATTAAGGTGATCGAAAAGGTCTTCATGCGTGGGGTACCGCACGCAGAGATCGAAGACCTCTTCAGCCGGCTCGACCTAGTCGCTCCAGCCCTGGCCGCTGTAGGTATTCTGATCATCATTGCGGGCATGGTCGAAAAGCAGAACCCCACAGCAACCTCGGCCCAAACCAGCGATCTGGACATGAGCAAGGCCAGCATCATCGGGATCGTGCAGGGCCTGTGCTTGCCATTTCGAGGCTTCTCGCGGTCCGGCGCCACTATCTCCGCGGGAATGTTGATGAAAGTGGCGAAGTCACGAGCGGAAATGTTCAGTTTCGCCCTGGCCGTCGTCCTCACGCCCCCGGTAGTGTTGCGCGAAGCGATGCGATTCCAGCATGCCAATCATGTAACTGGCGCAGTAAACCTGGCGTCGGCAGCATTTCCCAGCCTGCTCGGTGCAGTTTTCGCGTTCTTCGCCGGCCTCCTTGCGCTGAAATGGCTGAGCGGATGGCTGGAAGGTGGACGTTGGTATCTCTTCGGCATCTACTGCCTCATCGCCGCTGGCGGGGTCGAGTATTTGCATCATCTGGGCTACTGATCCACCGCTGGGAACGATCCACTCGTTGTTAGTCGAAAAAAGAAACCCATGGGAACTGAAACGCATTACGCCGGAATGTTGCGGGTAGCGATCGAAGAAGCGCGCGTGGGCTTGGCCGAGGGCGGAATTCCCATCGGTGCAGCGATCTTCGATGCGAGTGGACGCCTGGTAGGCCGCGGACACAACCGCCGCGTGCAGGATGGCGATCCCTCGATGCACGGTGAGACGAGCGCCTTCCGCAACGCTGGACGCCAGCGCAGTTATCGCGACCTGATCATGGTCACTACCCTAGCCCCGTGCTGGTATTGCAGTGGGCTGGTCCGCCAATTCGGATTTCGCACATTGGTAGTGGGGGAGAGCCGCAATTTCCCCGGCGGCCTGGATTGGTTGCGCGAGAACGGCGTAGCGGTGATCGACCTGGACTCCGCGCAATGCGTCACGCTGCTCGCGGACTACATTCGCGAGAACCCCACAGTCTGGCACGAAGACATCGGCGTCGACTGACGCGAAGCGTCAGCCGGCGAAGTTCGCGGCGAAGGCTAGCAGGCGCGGGTCGGCGCCGCGCGCCGCGACTAACTGCACCCCAGCTCCATCCGGGCACGGAATCGTGACTACCGGTGTCGCCGCTAGGCTCATGGGACCTGTGTAGCGCAGGATGGCGCGGCGCGTTTGACTGTGGTCGACGCCGGCACGCAAGTGGCGCATCGGCGCGCACGGCACAATCAGGTAATCGTGCTCGCGGAGCAAAGCATCCATGCGATCGCGAAAGGCCGCGTGTTGCTGGCGCGTTTCGGCGATTTCCGTGGCGGAACGGGAAGCGCCCCAGGCCAGTCGTTCGGCGATGGACGCCTCGAAGTGCGAGAAATCTCCACCGGTGGCGGGAGCGTGAATCGCGGCTGCTTCGTTTGCCTGAATGGGAGCGTAAATGTCCATCGCAGCGTCCCAAAAACTGGTGTCGATAGGAACGATCGTAGCGCCGCGCTCGCGCAGACTCTGCGCAGTCTGCGTGTAGGAGTCGAGTACCTCCCGCTCGCAATCGTGCAAGAACGCATCGGGCACTTTCCCGATGCGGACGCCCGCAAAACCCGCACCGGCGCTCCGCGCCGCGGTGGCGGCGAAACCGAAGAGAGCACCGCCGAGCAGCGCTCCATCGCGCAGATCGCGAAATAGCCAGCCGAGGGTATCGAACGACGGCGCGAGATGCGCGCCGCCGCGCCACAGTCCGCGCTGATGGGCCACATCAATCCCCGCGCGATATCCCGCCAGGCCGCACAGCGCCGCCGGAACGCGGATCGATCCTCCGGTGTCGGTGCCGATAGCCGCAACCGCTGAACCTTCCTGCACGCTGGCCGCCGCGCCGCTCGAGGACCCTCCAGTAAGCAGCCCCGCATCGCGAGGCTGCAGACAATCTCCGTACTCGGGATTTTCACCCGTGATGCCGTAGGCCAGCGGATGCATATGCGTTTTCCCGATGATCAGGGCGCCCTGCGCACGCAGAGTCTCCGCCACTGCGGAATCCGCACCCGCGATCCCGTTACGAGAGGCATAGAACCGAGTACCGATGCTGGTAGGGAAGCCGGTGAGATCGAAGCAGTCCTTCAGCGATACCGGCAGACCGTATAGCGGCGGCTTGGAAGCTCCGGGGAAGCGCTGAGGAAGCGCATCCGCATCGCGCAGGACGCGTTCCGCGTCCAGCGCGATGTAGATGTTGCGCGACGCATTGCTATTGGCTCGAGCCAGCGCCGCCTCGGCGGCGACGCGTGGCGTGACGGCACCCGCCAAAATTGCGGTGCGAAGCTCTTCCAGTGATTCCGGGACCGGCGGCATGAAAGCATTCTAGCTGGATTCCGCTCCCGCGGGCAGCGGACGACTCTCATCAAAAAATGAAAACGGCGGCCCCTCGGCCGCCGTTTCTTCAATTGATCTACACCCGAAAGGCCTGCGGCGAAATCGCCCCAGACTAGAACGTGAATCCCAGCGACATCTGAATCTGCCGCGGGGCGCCGATGGTCTTGGTTACTTGCCCCAGACCAACCGGCGCGTTATAGAGCGGCTGGCCCTCGACCGGGAAATCGTTGTAGTTTTGGTTTTGCGAGACGTCGTCCACCGGAATATCGAAGCTGGGTGTATTGGTCACATTGAAGATGTCCAGGGTGTATTTCATCTTCAAGCGTTCGGTGAGCGAAGTTTGCTTGACGATCGAAATGTCCGCGCGCTTTTGCCAGGTCTGGCGGAAAATATTGCGCTGGCGATGGGTGAAACTCGTTTCGAACGTGTCGCCCGCCGGAATCGCTCCATTCAAATCTCCGGGCTGGAGCAGCGGAAGCGTAAAGCAGGAGGCCTTCAGCGCGGGCAAAGCGCCTGCGCCGGAAGCCCCCGTGATGGCGTTTTTCGCGGTGCAACCGGGCGCCAGCGGGACGATCGGATTGGTGATGCCGTCCGAGACTCCATAGTAGATACTGCCCACCGCGCCAGTATAGTCGATCACGCTGTAGGGTTGGCCGCTCTGTATCACGGTTATGCCCTCGAGCGCCCAGCCGTTTGTGAATTTCCCCACCAGGCCCTCGTTTCGCCGGAAGTTCGGCAATTCGTAAACGTAGGAAAAATTCATTACGTGAGTACGATCGAAATCCGACGACGCGTATCCGTCGCGCGGGTCCAGCGGATTGTTTCCGTTGTAGAACAATCCCAAAGCGCTCTGTTCGTCCAGCGAGTGCGAGTAGGTATACGAGAAGCCCACCTGCAATCCGTGGCTCATCCTTTTCTCGACGTGGGTTTGTAGCGCGTTGTACGCCGAAACACCCAACGCTTTGTACGACTCCGATTCCGCGGAATAACCGAGGTACGGCACTCGCAAATCGATATTGCCGCCCTCATAGGTCGACAGAAAGGTGCCCTGCCCATTTGGCAATACCGCTGGATTGGAAGTGATTGGGTCGAGAACCGTATAGCCGTAGGTGTATTCCTGACCGTGAATCGGATTGGTAGGCGTAGCGATCCCAGCCTGATTGAACGGAATAGGGATCACTCCGTGGCGCCCGAGGTTGCCGACGTACCCCACTTCAATCGCCAAATCATTGCGCGGCTGCCATTGAATATCGAAACTGTTGTTGATGGTGTAGGGAAGTTTGTTGGCCCGATCGTAGGTGGCGAACGAGAACAGCCGCGCTCCGTCCTCAATTTCGGCGACGTTGGGCAGATAATTGGAAATGTCAGCGGGATTGCCGGTAGGTGCCGGACCCAGAGTCAACCCCCAGGGATTGGCCAGCGAAGCGCCGGAAGCCGGGTCGCACGTGGGAATGTAGCCCTCATAGTAGAAGGTCGTCGGGCACACCTGCGTATTGACGAACGGCGGCGCCTGGTTGACGCCGAACGGGCCGGCGGTGGTTTCGCCCGCCGCATAGCCCGGCGACAGATATGTGAAGAGTTCGCCGCGATCGTAGTAGAAGCCCGTGCCCACCCGAACCACCACTTTATTGTTGAACATCTTGGGAGCCCACGCGATCCCCAGGCGTGGAGAGATTCCCCATTGCCGGCCGGTCAGAGTGGTCTTGCTCACACCCTTGGTTGGAAATTGCTTGTTGTTTCCGGCGATGATGAAACCGTTGGAACTGATTTCACCGGTGTTGTCGTCAAAGGAGTAGAGAGCCGGATCGAAGTTGTAGAGCCGGCCATACTTTTCGCTGAGACCACCGTTCCAGTCAAAACGCACACCAAGCGTGAGGCTGAGGCTGGGTTTCACCTGGTATTTATCCTGCAGATACTCGCCGGTCTCGTTGGAGCGGTAGTAGCGGTTGGCGTTGCCCTGCAAAAATGAGGTCGTCTGGAAGTCGTCGTTGGTGGTCACTAAGCCTTGAATGAATTGCGAAAAATCGGCTGAGGCGATGATGCCCTTATCGGTTCTTTCATCGCGGGTATTGAGTTGGGTATAGGAAAAAGCCGCGCCGAACGTGACCGTGTGTTTCCCCAGCGTCCAGATCGCGTTCGCCGAGGGCATCCAGCGATTCTGAAACATTCCAGTAAACGCGCCCTGCGACGCTGCGCCGGCGCCGATGTTGAGCCCCTGGTCGATAACCGGACCGGGGGTTGCGGCGGTGCCGGTATTGTTGGGTGAATCGTTTCCCAGAATGTCGACGATGCTGATGCCTGGGAAATAGCTTGACCCGAACGTGTTGATCCCCATCGACTGCGGCGAAAACGGCTGCCGATTTGTCGAATAAGCCTTCTCGCGTATGAAACCAAAAACCTCGGCGACGCTCAGATTTGGCTTTAGAACCTGGCTGTTGGTGAACGAAATCACCTGGCTGCCCGCGTCGAGATACTGCGTGAATCCCGCCACATTCGAATAACCGTAAGGTGCGATACTCGGATCATGCTGGTAGTAATACTTCACCGAAACGGTGTCCTTGGGGCTGGCGGTCCAATCCAGGTTGGTGACCGCCTGATTTGCAGTGAAATAGGCCGTACCCGGAACCTCCGCGTTATCCGGGATTGCGGTCGACGGCGTCACCCCAGGCGTCGCCGACGGGATCATGTATTGCCCGTTCGGCAGCTTGTACTGAAAAAGAGACAGCGCGATCGGGCTGATATCCCCCGGGCCGAGCGTTGTTCCAAAATTGGTATTGGCGATATCCGCCAGCCCTTGCGCGGTGCGGTTGGAATCGGTAAGACCAAACGGAACGGTCAGCCGCGAGATTCCGATCTCTTGGTCGGAGACATGGGTGTGTTGGTAGCCGAGGTAGAAGAAAACCTTATCCTTAATGAGCGCCCCGCCTGCCGCCCCTCCCAGACTGTAGCGGTGCAGCTCCGGAACTTTTTGATCCTCAGGGATGTTCGGATCGGCGTTATCGAAAAAGGGAGCCGCATTGAGCCAATCCGTTCCCCGGTGGACATAGGCAGTACCGTGATAATTGTTCGTGCCGGCCGTGGTGCTCATGTCGATGTGCGCGCCGCTGGTGGATCCTTGCTGCGCGTCGTACATCGAAGTATTCACCCGCACTTCCTCAATGGTTTCCGGGGCGGGAGTTGGCAGGGCCTGCCCGATCGCCAGATACACCGACGCGCTGGTTTGCAGCGCCGTCGTGCTAGTGCTGCTGGGAGCGCTTATTCCGGTGTTGTTGACGACCCGCGCCGAAGCCACTTGGCTGGTGCTCTTCCCATTGAATAGGTTTTTCGCGTCCACTCCGTTCAACAAAAACGTGTTGCTGGTGTCGCGCTGGCCGTTGGCCCAAATCGGCTGATTGCCCAGTCCCGAGTTCGCTCCGGTGCCGCCGGAAAGCTCTGCGTTCACTCCGGGTGACAATATCGCCAAACCAGTGAAGCTGCCGGTCGGCAGCGGCACATCTTCGATCTGCGCTTTATCCAGGATGTAGCCGTTGGTGGTGTCCACCGCGTTCATCAGCGGCGTTTCCGTCACCGTCACGGTCGTCCCCACCAGCCCAATCTTAAGCGTGGCGTTGACCGTTGCGGTGCGATCCGCCTGTACCGCAATCGACGGCACCCGAAAGGTCTCGAATCCGTCGTGCTTGAATGTAAGCGTATACGTTCCAATCGGCAGGTTCACGAAATCGTAGAGGCCCGCGCCGTTGGCCTTCAGCTCCCGCGTGTACTTCGTCTCATCGCCCACCAGCGTCACAACCGTGTCCGGCAGCACTCCGCCCGAGGGATCGGTGACCGTGCCAGTGATGCCGCCGAGGGTCTGCTGCGCACACAGCGACGGCGGGAGCGCCAAACCCAACCAAAACGCGGTTACCAATAGCGAAACGGATAGTGGAATCCTGCGGTGCATTCAGTTTCCCCCAAAGGAAAGTTAGAAATGCGTTGCCTGATCTACGCCCCGGAGCCCTTTCAAAATGTGATTCTGGAAGCGCCGCCGTTTCGGCCGCTACAGTACGCTTTTTCACTAAACTTTGGTGGCACCTTACGCCAGATTCGGCCCGGACTCTAGCAGAATCGTCATCAAAAATTTGTCTCGCCTGAATCCACGATTTGAATTTGAGAGTAGCGCGAAAATCCCGGCGGGAAGGTATTCCGTGGCGCGCCTGAGCAGGCCTCAAGCAACCGCGAATCCCCTTTGTTTATAAGGGCGAGCGGCTTCGGAAGGAAATCAATCGGACAGCATTCCGCGACGCAAACGACAGCCCAGAGGCGACCGTACTAGCGGCTCTGATTTCCACCGGCTGTGGAAATCTTGTCGCTGCCATGGAGCCAGAACCACACCAAACCAGCCAGCAGATACGCCAAATAAATGAGCGGTAACTTTCCGTATGGTCCTTCCGGCACCGGATACAAGTTTCCCACCAGCGCGAGGAGCATGGCGATCGACGCCAGCGCCGGAATGATCCGTGCGCCCGGACCCATCGCACCATGCGCGCGCAAATATCCCGGCAGCGCCATGCACACTAGCGCGTACGCCACGATGAATCCGTAGGTGGCCAGCGAACCCATCCAGCCGTACACGTCCAAGCCGCTCGCCCCGCGCGCCGCCAAGATCATCACCGGCAACACCGCCGCCATGCCAGTCACCGTTACCGCGCGCGCAGGCGTAGCGTTGCGAACGTGCGTGGCGCGCAGGCCTCCGTGGACCATTCCGTTGTGAGCCATCAGCATCAGCACCCTGGCGGCGGCGGTAATGCACGCTAGCGTGCCGGCAAACATGCTCACCAGCGCTCCGATGTCGATGAGCAGGCCGAACAGCGGCACCCCGGCCACCGCCGCTACCACGTGCATGGGAGCGTCGCTGGTTCCCAGGTCCGCTCCCGAGGCGCGAAACGCGAGCACTTCGGTGTAGGCGCAAATCGTGAAAAAAGCGCCGCTGATCAGCGCGCTTTGGATCACCACACGGGGAATCGTGCGTAGCGGATTGCGCGCCTCGGACCCAAGCGTAGTGGCGGATTCGAATCCCACAAAACTGAAGAGCGCCAGTACCAGCCCCAACCGAAGACCGCTGCCGCTCATGCCGCGTAAGTGCAATTGTTCCCTGTCCAGGTGCATGCCGTGGCGCGCGAGCACCAGCGCCACCACCGCCACGATCACCAGCAGGGAACTGGCTTCCACCCACAACATCAGTCGCGCGGAAATCTTTACGTCACGCCAGGCAATCCACATCGAAATCCCGGTGACCAGCACTGCCAACAGCACCGTGGAAACCACGTGCCCGGTGGCGTCGCGCACCAGCAGGTTAGCGAAGTGGTAGAACCCGCCAATCACGCTCGATCCGGTGGCCACGTAGGCCAGCAGCAAACTCCACGCCGTAGCCGCGCCGAGCCATGGCGGCAGGATCGTCGCCGCATACGTGTAGAGCGAGCCGGGCGAAGCGGAATAACGCGCGAAGCGAGCAATGCACAACGCCACCAGCAGAATCGCCACTGTCGCCAGCAAATACGCCAGCCAAGTGCCGTTGCCGCTCAACGCGCATACCAGCGGAATCGTGGCCGCGGGAGTGGTGGTAGGCGCGATCGTCGAAACCGACTGCGCGAGCGTCTCCAGCGGCGAGAGAATCTCGCGCCGTAATCCGTACCCGCCACTTTGCGTAGTTTCTATCGCGCTCATCTGCGAGGTTTTTCCGCGGCCGGGGTTACCAGCGCCAAAGCTCCGGGCCGATCCGCGATACCGACCGAACAGGCTGGGTACATTACCGGCCCGGCTGAAGCGACACAAGCAAAACTTACAGCGCGATTAGAACAAACCGCGGCCCGCTACACCCTTCCGAAAAATGGATGCATTGGATTCGCGCTTCTGCCGTTGACGCCGCATTGCTCCGGTGACTATAGTGGCTCGCCTTTTGCGGAGCGCCCGCACGTGCTCGAAAAAATCTTCCACCTAAAAGAAAATCACGCCACTGTTCGCACCGAACTGCTCGCCGGCGCGACGACCTTCGCCACCATGGCCTACGTGGTGGTGGTGAACCCGCAAATCCTTTCGCAAGCGGGCATGCCGGTCGAAGGAGTTTTATTCGCAACTTGCATCTCCGCCGCGATCGCCACGCTGATCATGGGTCTGTGGGCCAACTATCCCATCGCGCTCGCCCCCGGAATGTCGCTCAACGCCTACTTCACCTACTCGATCGTGATCGGCCGCGGCGTACCGTGGCAAACCGCTCTAGGCGTGGTCCTGCTTTCCGGTTTGCTATTCCTGCTGCTCACCCTCACCAACATCCGCGAGCACATCGTCAACGATATTCCGGACTGCCTGAAGCACGGCACCGCCGCAGGCATCGGCCTATTCATCGCCTTCGTCGGCCTGCGCAACGCCAAGATGATTGTCGCCAATCCGGCCACCTTCGTCGGGCTGGGAAAGGCCTCCGATCCACAAGTGATGCTCGCCGCCGCCGGGCTGGTGCTTATCGCGATCCTGGTAGCGCGCCGCGTAGGCGCAGCTATTCTGATCGGCATCGTAGCCATCACCATCGCCGGAATCCCGCTCGGCCTCGCGCATGTCCCCGCACATTTCTTGTCCTTGCCGCACCCCTCCGGCACATTTCTGAAGCTAGACCTACGCGGCGCATTCAAGATCGGCCTCGGCGAATTGGTCTTCGTATTTTTCTTCGTGGATCTTTTCGACAACGTGGGCACCCTGGTCGGCGTCTGCGAGCAGGGAGGATTTCTTCGCGAAGGGAAGTTGCCCCGAGCCAGCCGCGCGCTGCTCGCGGACGCGTTCGGAACCATCGTCGGTGCGCTGACCGGCACCTCAACGGTAACCAGCTATATCGAAAGCGCCGCAGGCGTAGCCGCCGGCGCGCGCACCGGCCTGGGCAACCTGGCCATCGCTGCCCTCTTCGTCGCCGCAATGTTTTGCGCGCCGCTAGTGGCCGCGATTCCCGCGTACGCCACCGCCCCCGCGCTGATCCTGGTCGGCGCGCTGATGTGTGGCACCGTAGCCAAAATAAATTGGGACGACTTCACCGACGCCTTCCCAGCCTTCATGACCATAGTAGCGACGCCTCTAACCTTCAGCATCGCTACCGGCCTAAGCCTGGGCTTGCTCTCCTACACTTTCATCAAAGTAGGCACCGGCCGCCACCGCGAAATCAGCCCGCTCATATGGGTCCTAAGCGCCCTCTTCCTAGCCCGCTACGCCTTCCTAGGCATGGAATAAAGTGGCACAACCGTCTCTGGTTGTTTGCTCAGTTGTTGGTAGTAGCTTTTTGTGACTTTGTTGTTGATGGTGGGTGGTTGATCTTGGGTGTTGATGTTGGATTCTTGATTTTAGTGTTGATGGTGCCCCAGTCGTCGGTCTTCATGGGGTCTCGACTTACGCTTCTACGGTTTGACGCCTTTATTTTTGGGGACGATCCTCATGTAATTCTCATGTGTGGTTTGCCCTCGTTCGCCATCAATCTCAGGGAGTTTCGAGGCCCTTCTACACCATTCCGGGTATGGCCGAATGCAATCCCCCAGCATAGGCTCACTTCAGCCGAGCTAGACTAAACAACGATTGCCGGCAGGAGAACCGAATGTCTGATCTTAAAAAGTGCGCCCATCCGAACTGTTCGTGTATGACCAAGGAAGAGTATTGCAGCACCCAGTGCCAAGCAATGGAGAAGACGCCCGACATCAGCTGCACCTGCGAACACAGCGGCTGCAAGGGCAAGATCGACTAAATCACTGAACACAGCCGTTGTTGGGCAGACTTGTGGCACCGTCGTTGTGGCGGTGGCGGCCCAACCAAATAGGCTGCCACGCCCAAGAATGTGAACTCCAATCGCATGGCGGCCAGTGAGATCCACGATTTCCTGCTGGGGACCTCGTCCCAACCAATCTGACCACCGCAACCACATCTCAAGCGTTCGCCGTCAGCCTCGAGATCAAGAGTCTGAAAAACCGGTCCGCATCCACACCCACAGCCACGTGCGTGTTCGGCTTGAACGTCTCACTGACCGTCGCCGAACCATCAGGCGCTCCGCCGATCGCCATCGGCGGCGATTTCCGAATCGGCCCGCGCGAGTAAGCCAGCGTCTGCCCGGCACTCCACTCGCCCGTAGTTTCTACCGTCACGTAATAATCCTTCAGCGTAAGGATTTGCGGATCGATCAGATGCGCCACGGTAAGCGGATCGTGCATCGCCACCACTGTCCGATCTCCGGTGCCCTTGATCCGGGTAAGCGTCGCGCGCATGATTTTCGCCGCCGCTTGTGCCGCCGGATTTTTCGCTGCCTCGAGCTGCGCGACGTGCTCTTCATTCAGCAAAACCTGCTCGGTAACGTTCAGCCCAACCATGGTCAGCGGGACGCCGGCGTCAAACACGATCCGCGCCGCCTCTGGATCGACGTACAGATTGAATTCCGCGGCCGGAGTAACATTTCCGCCGGTAATCGAGCCGCCCATAATCACGATCGCACGAATCATCTTCGCGAGCCCGGGATCGGAGCGCAGCACCGTGGCAATATTGGTCAGCGGACCGACTGCCACGATAGTAATTTCCCCAGGACTTGCGCGCACGATGCGCCGGATAATTTCCGTTGCCGTTTCCGCCACCGGTTTCATCCTCGGCTCAGGAAACTCCACGCCGCCTAGCCCATTGTTGCCGTGAACGTAGCTTGCGGTTATCAGGCTACGCACCAGCGGAACGCTAGCGCCGGCAGCGACAGGAACGTCGGTGCGCCCAGCAAATTCGACCAGCCGCAGCGCGTTGGGCAGCGTAAATGCCAGCGGCACATTTCCCGAAACCGGGGTGATCGCTTCCACTTTCAGTTCCGGCGAACGCAGCGCCAGCAGAATCGCCATCGCGTCGTCCACCCCCGGATCGGTATCGATAATCACTCGCAGCGGCGCGGTTGGACTAGCGGTGCGCGGGCTCCCGCCGGAGTCAGGCGCATCCCCAACGTTCGAAGCACTCCCGCTCGTTTCCGCCACCGCAGACGAAAGCGGCAATCCCGCAGCAGCTCCTGCAATCAGTAATCCCGCCGAACCCGCGAGCAATTCGCGGCGGCTAGTCAAATTTGTTCGAGAATTAGAATTCATAATCAAGGGCCTCCTGGCGGCAATCACTGTAAACCACATACCGATTCCACGGCGCGAATTTTTTCGTGGCGCAGTCAGGAAGGTCGAGGTGTCGATTTTCAAATGTCTCAACGATCCCGCCACCCGCGGCCAAGGTTCGCACCCTCTCCTTGACAGTCGAGGAGAGTGGCGTTATATTCCTAGCTCATCTAGGAGAGACTCCCCCCTCATGGACAAGCCCCTCGATCTTCTGCAAGGCACCCTGGACATGCTGATCCTGAAAGCCGTCTCCCTCGGCCCCCTGCATGGCTACGGCGTCCTGCTTCGCATCCAACAGATCTCCAAAGACCGCCTCGAAATCCAACAAGGCTCGCTGTACCCCGCGCTGTACCGCCTTGAACATCAGGGCTGGATCACCAGCGAGTGGGGCGAATCCGAAAACAACCGCAAGGCTAAGTTCTACCGCCTCACCGCGGCTGGGAAGCGCCGCCTGCAAGCCGAATCAGAGAAGTGGAACCAAATGACCGACGTTATCGCCGGGATCCTGGGGACCAAGCCGGAGGAAGTATGACCCGCACCCGCTGGGCTCGTTTACGGTCCGGGGCCAACGCTACCCTGCGCCGCTCACAACTGGAAAGCGAGATGGACGCCGAGCTTCGATTTCACATGGAAACCTACTCGCAAGAATTAGTGCGCAACGGCATGCGGCCCCAGGAAGCTATGCGGCGAGCGGCCCTGGAGTTCGGCGGCGCGGAGAAAATCAAAGAAGAATGCCGCGACGCCCGGGGCGCCAATTTCTTCGAATCGCTTCTCCAGGATTTACGCTACGGCCTGCGCACCCTGCGCAAAGCGCCTACTTTCGCAACCATCGCCATTCTCACTCTGGCCCTGGGCATCGGCGCCACCACCGCGATGTTCTCGGTCGTCAACGCGGTGCTGCTGCGGCCGCTAGCGTATCGTCAGCCCGATAGGCTCTACATCATCCGCGAAGGCATCGCCGAGATGGCTCAGTTTTATCCCTCGCTCCCCGCGAACATCGGCGGATTCCGGAGGTGGCAAAGCCAGTGCCGTTCTTTCGAGCAGATTGCCATTGTTGAGCCCGCTGGAAAGATATTGACCGGCGCCGGCGAGTCTCAGGAGATTCACGGTGGCCGCGGTTCCGCCAATCTGTTCGACGTTCTGGGCGTGCAACCGCAGCTCGGCCGCACTTTCCTCGCCGAAGAAGACCGCCCCGGAAACGATCACGTGGTCATCCTCACCGATTCCTTCTGGCGCGATCGTTTTCATGCGGACCCGTCGCTGATTGGCAGATCCATCACCCTCGACGGTGAGCCAGACGTGGTCGTCGGCATCCTGCCGCGAACTTTTCGGTTCCCAAGAGCGGCGCAGCTTGGTGCGCTCATCGATTTCGGTTCGCAACTCGACTTCTTCAAGCCGCTCAACCCGGAGCCCTCGAAGTCTTCGCTGCTCGGTGACTTTGATTACGCCGCGATCGGCAGACTCAAGCCCGACGTCAGCCCGCAGCAAGCGCTCGCGGAACTCAACATCATTCAGGCCCAGATCGTTAAAGACGCCAAAGAGCACGTCGAGCTGCACGCCGAACTATGGCCGCTAGAAGCCCAGGTGGTTGGTCCAGCGCGCCGCGGCCTATTGCTTTTGCTCGTTGGCGTGGCCGCGATGCTGCTGATCGTCTGCGCCAATCTGGCTAGCCTGCTGCTGGCGCGAATCCCCAATCGTCTGCGCGAATCGGCGATTCGCACCGCACTCGGCGCGTCCCGCTCGCGCCTGGTCCGTCAGATGCTCACGGAAAGTATTCTGCTCAGCGTCCTCGGAGGCCTGCTCGGGATAGGCCTCGCTTACCTCAGCCTGCACCAACTCGTCCGCTGGGGTCCTGTCGATCTCCCGAGGCTCGACGAAGTGCGCCTGGACGCTCGCGTCCTCGGTTTCGCGTTTCTTTTGTCTATGGCGACGGGAATTGTTTTTGGCACACTGCCCGCCTGGCGAATCACCCGCACCGAGCCTCACGACGCTCTAAAATCCGGCGCACTGACCGCGACCGAAAGTCGCCGCACCCGGCGTCTCCGAGAATCTCTGGTCGGTTTCGAAGTAGGCGTGAGCACCTTGCTACTGATCGTAGCCGGGCTGCTCACCATCAGCTTGGTCCGTCTTCTCGCGGTGGACAAGGGCTTCTCCTCCGAACGCACCCTCACCGTCGACGTCACCTTGCCCCGTCAGACTTATACCAACCCCGCGCAACAACAGAGTTTCTACGATTCCGTCCTCCGCGAAGTGCAGCGGCTGCCGGGCATCAGCCACACCGGCTGGATCAGCAAGCTGCCCTTTGAAGGGCAGGAGGAAGTGAACGGCATCCGGGCGGTCGACCGCCCAACGGACCAGTTACACGCCCCTCTCGCTAACTTTCGTTTCGTCACTCCCGATTACTTTCAGGCCGCAGGCATTCCCTTGCGACAAGGCCGCTTCACCCAGGAAAGCGACGCGCAACGGCACGTCGCCCTGATTTCGCAAAGCGTCGCGGACAAGTTGTGGCCCGGCGAGAATCCGATTGGTAAGCAGTTTCGCCAAGGGGGCGACGATCGGCCGATCACCGAAGTCATCGGCGTGGTCGGGGACATCCGCAGCGTAGCGCTCGACCAACCTCCGCTGTTGATGGTCTATGCGCAAAGCGGAGACATCTTTAACGATTGGAATGGCTGGCATGCTTCGCTAGTGGTTCGTTCTACATCCGACCCGGCCGCTCTCGCCGGCGCTCTCCGGGGCGCCGTTCGCAGCGTCGACTCCACCGTTCCGATCGTCCATCTCCGGCAGATGACCGAAGTGGTAACCGAGTCGGTCGGCGTCCGCCGCTTCCAGATGTCTTTAGTTGTTCTGTTCGCGGTACTGGCGCTCTCGCTCGCCGCGATTGGGATTTACGGAGTGCTAGCCTATTCCGTCGAACAGCGCCGCCAGGAGCTAGGTCTCCGCCGAGCCCTGGGCGCACAAGTCTCCGATCTGCGCTGGATGATTCTGCGCCAAGGCATGACCCCAGTAGCCATAGGATTACTGTGCGGCGTAGCAGCATCGCTGGTCGCAGGCAGCCTGATCCGCTCCTTACTTTTCGGCGTCACCCCCTCCGATCCACTCACCATTGCGAGCGTAGCGTTAGTAGTCCTGGCAATCGCCCTACTAGCCTGCTATCTCCCCACCCGTCGCAGCATGAACGCAGATCCCATGGTCGCCCTCCGCTACGAGTAGTGGCACCGAATCAGATTTCGCTTCAACGGTTCTACGCCCTTATCTTTTCCGAGTGCCCCATTCTCCCCGGTTTCGGTGAAGGGTGGGCGTAGTGACCAGCGTCGGTTCCGGACACGCGAGTGTTCGCTCGTGCCTTTTGATTTCCTTTTGCTTCACGCCCGCTAGAAAATAATCGACCGGTCCAAATCGGCCGGTTCGATCAACCGTCTCAACCGTCTTTCACCGCGACAACTCAGCACACCTAAGCGATCATCGAGACGTACTCGAAAAACTCCACCGGCCCAGGGAGACGAACAATGAAGGAATTGCTAGCAGACACCGCCGCTCGATCCGCAAAGTATTTGGCAGGCATTGGCAGTGCGCCCGCAGCCCCGCGCCCAGAAGACATCGCGCGCCTAGCCGCACTCGGCGGCGCCCTCCCCGAAAAACCATCCGACCCGGCCGAAATTCTAGCGCTACTCGATGACGTCGGATCGCCCGCCACCGTGGCGACCGCCGGCGGCCGCTATTTCGGTTTCGTCATCGGTGGCGCTCTCCCGGCAGCTCTGGCAGCGAACTGGCTTGCCGGTGCCTGGGATCAAAATGCCGCTTTCTCGGTGATGTCGCCAGTAGCCGCGAAGCTCGAAGAAATTGTTCTCGCCTGGATCATCGAGCTCTTCGGCCTTCCGAAAACGAGCGGAGCCGGCTTCGTTACCGGCACCACCATGGCCAATTTTTCGGCGCTGGCGGCCGCACGCACCACACTTCTCAAACGTTCGGGTTGGGACGTCGAAGAGAATGGATTATTCGGAGCGCCCGAGATACGCGTAGTTGTTGGCGACGAAGTCCACGTCTCCCTGCTCAAGGCTCTCGCGTTGCTCGGCCTGGGCCGCTCCCGGGTCATCCGAGTGCCCGTCGACAGCCAAGGTCGGATGAAGTCCACCGCGCTCCCGAAACTCGACGCCCGCACCATCGTTTGCATTCAGGCCGGCAACGTAAACACTGGCGCGTTCGATCCCGCCGAAGAAATATGCGCGCGTGCGAAAGACGCCGCAGCCTGGGTGCACGTCGATGGCGCGTTCGGCCTGTGGGCCGCGGTCTCCCCTCGCTACGCGCATCTGCTCGACGGTGCCGCCGCCGCCGATTCCTGGGCCATCGATTGCCATAAGTGGCTCAACGTGCCCTACGATTCCGGACTCGCGGTGGTTCGCGAGCCCGATCGTCTGCGCCATGCCTTCGCGCTCAGCGCGGCTTATCTGCAATCCGGCGCCGTGCGCGAACCCTGTTTCTACACTCCCGAAGCTTCGCGCCGCGCGCGGGGAATCGAGCTGTGGGCGGCCATCCGCTCGATGGGTCGCGACGGCCTCCGCGACTTAATCGAACGAAACTGTCGTTTCGCCGCGGTCTTCGCGCAAGGCCTTCGTCATGCAGGTTTCGAGGTGCTGAACGATGTCGTCCTGAATCAAGTCCTGGTGTCGTTCGGCAGTCCGGAGGAAAATCAGCGCGTTATCGGGGAAGTGCAGCGCGACGGCACCTGCTGGTGTGGCGGCACGCAATGGCAGGGACACACCGCGATGCGCATCAGCCTTTCCAGTTGGGCGACCACCGATAAAGATGTCGAACTCAGCTTGGCTGCAATCATCCGCATCGCTAAATCCAGAAAATGACCCTCGGATGACCCCAGCCGCCGCTAAAAACGATCGAGTTGAAGCAGAAGCTTGTGGCTGCGAGCTTTCATAGCGGGAGTACCGCTCCGAACGGCCTCGCGCAAAACCTCTACCGCGTCGCCTCGAATGCTAGCGTCGCCCTTCGCTAAGTCCGCCAAGCCCTGAAGCGCGAACGTTTTTACGATCGAACTTCGATCTTCCAGATAGTTATTCAGCAAAGATGCCACAAGCTGTCGTTCCGTAGCATTCAGCGAAAGCCGCGGCACCATCACTGCCAGATGCCAACGCAAACATGGTTCGCCAGCCTGGCCCATCAAGCCCAATAGTTCCTTCTTGTAGGGGCGGAGCAGGTCGCGATTCTTCCGCGTAACCTTTTCCGCCGCATCCGCGGCCCGCATTCTCACCAGCACATCCTCGGACCACAAACCAGCCATCAGCTCCGGAAACAACCCAGGGTCGCTGCAAACCATCTCCACGACGTGGTCAGCGCGGCCGATGGTTCGCTTATCCCCGCCCGTCAGCAAACTAAGAATGCTTTTTCGCGGCATGGCTCGATTTCAAACCGCCTTGAGATTCTAGGATTTCTCAAGACTCTCCGCCATTTCCAGCAATTTCAAAACTGAATTCCAGTTTCGTCCGGTCCCGGTAGTCTTCAACGTCTTCTCGATCATTTTCGTGTCCAGTTTTGTCTTTCCCTGGCCGGTAGGAAAGTAGATGTACAGATGCCGCGAACCGAGATAGACCTCCTCAGGATCGAACTTCATCTTGCGAACCAGTTCTCGATCCGCCGCGGCAGGGTCGGTCATAAGAAAGCTGACCAGAAGTTTGCCGGGTTCGATCCCGTCGCGCTTAGCAAACGGATTCTTCGCGATCACCTCCCGCAGTTCCGCCGTAGTGCGCAGCGCCACCGAAGGGCGAAACCCGAACTGATCCTCGATCGCATCCTCGATTTTCTTAGCGATCGGCGCGACCTCTTTCCGGTCCGTGCGAAACACCACGTTGCCACTCTGTATGTACGATTGCGGGTCGCGCAGCCCCAGCGATGCGTACAGCGCACGCAGCGCTTCCATCTTGATCATGTTATTCCCACCCACATTCACGCCGCGCAGCAGTGAAATCACCGAAGTCACGTGAGTCCTCCACATCCAAGAGTTCCGCGGCACTCGTGGCACAGCCAACCTGGCTGCGTGCGCCGCCTACAAACACACTCATGCCGCACGACAAGCACCGAATCCGATTTTCCCCGGCAAATTTATCCGTGCAGCGGAAGCCCAGCCACATCCCAGTTCACCGCGTACAAAGCGTTGGTAGTCGTCACCAGCGCGCGCTTCGAAGCCAGCAGCGCCAACCCAACCACGTTGCTCCCGCTCAAAACCACCTCCGCCTCGGCGCGCGAGTTGATCCGCACCAGCCCGCGGTGCCCACCGTGCGACGCCGCCACATACAAATTCCCGGCGCGATCGAACGCCATCCCCTGCGGTCGTCCCAATCCTTTAAAAAAAACGCTAACTTCCCCCGCCGGATTGATCCGCAGCACCCGATCGAAACTCGAAGTAGTCGGTCCGGTAACGTACAGATCCCCCGCCGGACTGAACGCCAGATGGTACGCAGAAATCGAAGGTTCCAGCGTGGCAAAAACGAAAACCTGCCGCTCGGAATTAATCTTGAAAATCGTTCCGCTGCGGTCGCCGACGTACAAATTTCCAGTGCGATCGAATGCGATGCCCGTCGCCACGCCCATTCCTTCGAGCCACTGCATCGCCCGCCCGTCCGGCGCGATGCGATGAATGGTGCCGTCGTAGCGCGAAGAGACAAAAAGCATTCCGTCGCGATTCACCGCCAGGCCGGTAGGATTCATCAGTTCGGTGACGTAAGGCTTGACGGTATTGTCCGGCGTCACTTTGTACAGCGACACCGGCACCTTCTGCCCCCGCGGGCCGCTGTAGGTAACGTAGATGTTTCCTTCGCTGTCCACTGCGGGATTAGAGACCGGATGCAAATTGTCGGCGATCGGCACGCCCAAAGAAATCGGAAACGGTTGGCTTTCGGCGGAGCCCATGCTCACCCGCACCACGCCTCCTTCCGCTCCGTCCGGCACTCGCGCAATCAGGAAATTATCCGCGGCCATCACCAGCGACGCCTGCGCTGGACCGAATCGCACGTGCGGACGCACCTGGGTTCGCCCCGCAAAGCCGCTCCCGGTAATCGAAATCTCGCCTCCAGGCAGCGCCGCGCCGGGCCTCACCGCGTCGATTCGCGGAGTCCCATTCGATTTCAATTGAAGTTTGCCGAGCAAAGTTACATCCCCGCCGCGCGCGCCAACCACAATCCCAGCGCCGCATAGATTCCAGCGATCCAGTCGTCCGCCATAATGCCCCAGCCGGCGCGCAGCGATTCGGCTTGGCGGACGGGGAAAGGCTTCCAAATATCGAACACTCGGAAAAGTATAAAACCCAGCAACAAATATTTCCAGTTGACCGGAGCCAACGCCAATAGCAGCGCCAGAAATTGCCCCGAAGTCTCGTCGATCACCACGAACTGCGGGTCCCTTTTACCCGAAAACGCCACCACCTGATTCGCAGCCCACACCCCGATGAACGCCAGCGCCGCGGCGATCGCCGCGCCAGTGATCGAGACTCCCAACGCCCGTCCACCGGCGGTCACTCCGGGTGAGGTCCCAGCCCCAATGGCAAACGCCTTAATCGGAATCCCGAACGAAACCGCGGCGTAAATCACCAAGCCCGCCAACGAACCCAAGGTGCCGGGCGCCTGGGGCGAGTAGCCGACACCGAAAACCGAGGCGATCAGGTAGGCGAGCCGCGGCCGCGCTGGCGTCGGCGCAGGAGCCGGCGAAACGGCACCATCCGAATTGCGTTCAGTTTTTAGATTCATTGCGTGTCGGCCGGAACGGTACTTCAGGCAGCGATTCTCCATCGCCCGCAGGCGCGGCTTCGTCGTCCATCGCAGCAGGCTCTGAGACCACATATTTTTCAGTCGCCCAATTCGCCAAATCCTGCACCCGGCAGCGTTCGCTGCAGAACGGAAACTCCGCGGAAGTCTCCGAGTTAACCGGCGTGCGGCATATTGGGCAACGAAATTCCATAGCCATCACCAAATAGCGTAGCACGGACACCGCCACCGCGGCACCTGCCCTCCTTGCACTGCCATGCCGTGCCTCCGAATAAGCGCGACGAAGTATCGCAATGACCGCGCGTGCGCTTTACAATGTGAACGTGGTGCGAAGCCTCATCCTCCTTGGCCTCTTTTGCGTCGCAACTCCAGCATTCGCCCAGGGTGGGCCGCCGTACTACACCAACGATCCGGGCACACCTGGCAATTTCAACTGGGAAATCAATCTCGGCTACATGCCCTTTTTCTACAACAATAATTCTGTTTCCCACACTCCTGACCTCGACATCAATTTCGGCATTGGCGATCGCATCCAGCTCACTTACGAAAATGCCTGGTTGCACGTTCGCCCGCCGTCTTCCACAAATAGATTCGGCCTGGGTCAATCCAATCCGGGCGTGAAGTGGCGTTTCTACGACGCCGGTGAGGGCGGCCTCGCCATCTCAGTTTTCCCGCAGCTCTTTCTCAACAATCCCGACAACGCGGTCCGCCGCGGCGTCACCTCGGCAAACAATTCTTTGCTGCTGCCTGTCGAATTCACAAAGAAATTTGGTCCGGTCGACGTCGATTACGAAATCGGCTATCAGTTGGTCCACAAAGGACCGGACGGCTGGCTGACCGGCCTAGTCGTCGGCCACGAGTTCAGCGAGAAGCTCGAGTTAGACGTGGAGCTCTACAACGAGGGTATTTTCCATCCCAACCACAACCAGCCCACCATCGATGTGGGCGCGCGCTACAAACTTCACAGACCGGTGATCCTGCTACTCATGGCCGGACGCAGCCTGGAACCCGCCCGCAACAATCAGTCCTACTTCGTCGGCTACTTCGGCATTCAACTCCTGTTGCCTCCAAGGTCCTACAAATAACCGCTCGGGTGTGGACTAGCCGATCCGCGCGCCGCGGGGCGCACCGTTCAGTCCGGAGTTGTGCCTGCCTTTTGCGCAGCCACCCAACCATGGATCCGCGTCGACAGTACGTCCAGCGGCAGAGCGCCGCCGCTCAACACCTCGTCGTGGAAGTTGCTCAGGCTAAACTTGTCCCCCAACTGGTCCTTGGCATACTGGCGCAACTTCAGGATCTCGAGTTGCCCGATCTTGTAACCTAGCGCCTGCGCCGGCCAAGCCATGTAGCGGTCGGTCTCGCTCTGCACTTCGCCTTCATCAATGGCCGAGTGTTCGTGGAAGTAGTCGACCACCTGTTGCCGCGTCCAGTGCTTGTAGTGGAACCCGGTGTCCACCACCAGGCGAATCGCCCGCAGCATGTCGTCTTGCAGGTGCCCGTAGTAGCTGTAGGGATCCTGGAAGAATCCCACTTCCTTGCCCAGCCGTTCCGCGTACAGCGCCCAACCCTCGGTGTAGGCGGTGTAATACTCGTTCTGGCGGAAAGGCGGGAGCTGCGGCAACTCCTGCGCGATGGCGATCTGCATGTGGTGCCCCGGAACCCCTTCGTGATACGCGGTAGTTTCTATGGAAACCGTGGTGCCCTTTTCAAAGTCACTGGTGTTGACCATGACATGCGCCGGGCGCGACCCGTCTGCGGCCCCCATGGTGTAGCTGGTGGACGCCTCTTTTTCCCGGAACTCCTCGATCGCCTTGACCTCCAGCTTCGCTTTCGGCAGTCGACCGAACATCGAAGGCAGCTTCAGATACATTTGGTCGATATATTTTTGATAGAGGTCGAGCATCTCCTGGCGGGAATGCACGTGGACCTTGGGGTTCGTTTGTAGCGACGCGCTAAACGTCTTGAGGTCTTTATAGCCCAGTTGATTGATCACCTCCAGCATGCGCCCTTCGATTTCCTGCACCTGGGCCAGACCAATCTGGTGAATCTCTTCCGGCGACAGCTCGGTGGTGGTGCTCTGTTTCACCCGGAAGGCGTAGCGCTGCGGGCCGTCAGGGAGTGACCACACCCCCGGTTCGCTGCGCCCTTTTGGCGCGTACTCTTCGCGTACGAACTTCGTGAATTTTACGTAGGCAGGGAGTACCGATTCGCGGATTGCTGCCAGGCCCTGCTTGTGCAGACGCTTCCGCTCCGTCGCGGAGATCGAGTCAGGAAACTTTGCGAACGGCTGCGCGAACGGTGTGGCATCCGGGGCTTTCGTCGCGATTCCGTTGGCTTGCTCCACCACTTTTTCCAGCAGGATCCGCGGGGGCATCAGGCCCTCGGCCATGCCTTTGCGCATCTGGATCATGGTCTCGTCGAAGTAGCGAGGAGTTTGCCGCAGTCGTGAAATGTAGTCGTCGTAGTCCTTGACGCTCTGGAACGAGAGAACCGAGACGAGCTGTGGAAGGTCGATGTGGATGCCACTGAATTGCGACACCGGCATCTCCCAAGGCTTGAAGCGGGCTTCCTCGATAGAAACCCGCAAGTCTCGAACCATCAGGGTCTTGTTCAGCGCCTCCTGTTCCGGAAAGCCAGTGGTGTCCACGGCCTCGAAGCGGGCTAGGAATTTCTTGCTCTCAGCGAACTGGTCATCAATGGACTTCTGCGAAAAGTCGTCCAGTTTGTCGTTCCAGCGCTTATCTCCCAGGATGGAAGCGAAGATCGGGCTGTTTCGAAGCGAATATTCCCATTGCTCGGCCAGTAGATCGTTGAGCGCTTTTCGACGACTATCGAGGTCAGTCGGTGTCGGCGCCGCCAGTACAGCAGAACAAAGCACGCACATCAGAAACGTGAGCGAAGGCGGGAGATCGCATCAATGGCATCCTCTCTTGAATTGAAAACGGCGCGTTGAGGTATTGTACCCTCGCCGGTGACCTAGTTTGAACTCTGCCGCGCCAACCGAACTACCGGAGAATTTCGATAAGCAGCACCCAGGCGCTGCTCATCGCTGAAGCAAAAGAGAATATGCAGCCGGGAACCAGCCAGTGCATTCCACGCGGATCGCCGCGTATGAGCAAGACGCCGGCAACACAAAATGAAAGCGTCGCGAACTGACACAACGCAATTCGATTCACTACCCAATACCAACGCACTTTCTTCTCATCCCGGAACCGGAAGCCCTGAATATGAATCATGACCGTCATCAGCCACAACAAACCGCCGACGCCAAGGAATTTCCAGCCCAGAGCTCCCGCCGATTGATCCGGCGCCATGCCAAAAGTGCCCACGAAGAGTACGCCCATCAACAACGCGAGCGCCTCAGACGCGCGCCTGGTAGCGACCGGAAACTGCAGAATTTTGTCGACGTTGATGGAGACGGCGACGAAGATCAGGCCGGCGAGCGCCGCCGCCGCGCCAGTCTCCGCGGAAAGAAAGTTAGTCCAACCGAGGGTGGGGTTCACGTCGGACTTTATAACATCGAGCGCGTCGTATAGTCACGGCGACTTCGGAGGCGGGTGATTTCCCACGCCTCCGAAGCGCCTGGCATTATTTCTGGTTGGCTGCTGCCGCCTGCGCCGGAATTCCGGGGCGGGGCGCCGCGGGCTCCAGGCGGTTCGCGCCTTGGAACGGAAGCATCCATCCAGGGTATTCCGGCGGGAGGGTGCTCACGTCATCGAGCTTCTTGATCTGGTCTGCAGTGAGTTTGACGTCCAGGGCGGTTAGGTTGTCCTTCAGTTGGTCCATGCGTTTGGCGCCGATGATCACCGAAGTCACCACCGGCTTGGTCAGCAGCCACGCCAGCGAAATGCGAGCGGGGCTGCAGTTGTGCACTTTGGCGATCGGAGCGATGGCATCGAGGATTTTCCAGGTGCGTTCCTTGTCCACGATCGGGAAGTCGAATTCCGAACGGCGCGAACCTTCCGGCTTTTGATTTTCGCGGCTGAACTTTCCGGAAAGCAGGCCACCGGCTAGCGGACTCCAAACCAGCAGCCCGGTCTTTTCAGCCTCGAGCAGCGGCACGATTTCACGCTCCAGATCGCGGCCGGCGATCGAGTAGTACGCCTGCAGGGTATCGAACCGCGCCAGATTCTTGAACTCCGAAATGCTGAGCGCTCTGGCGATCTTCCACGCCTGCCAGTTGGAGCAGCCGATGTAGCGGACCTTGCCTTGCTGGACCAAAGTGTCCAGCGCGCGCAGGGTTTCCTCGATTGGCGTAACCGTATCGTTGCCGTGGATCTGGTAGAGGTCGATGTGGTCGGTCTGCAGGCGGCGCAGGCTGGCTTCGACGCCGTCCATGATGTGTCCGCGAGATGCGCCTACGTCGTTGCGGCCGGGACCGATGCGGCCATAGACTTTCGTGGCGATCACCACGTCTTTGCGCGCGATCTTCAGGTTCTTGAGCGATTGACCCAACATCGTTTCGCTCTGGCCTTCGGAATAGACGTCCGCGGTGTCAAAGAAGTTGATGCCCGCTTCGATGGAAGCCTGGATGAGTTCGTCCGCTTCTTTCTGATTGGTGGTGCCGATGTTCTTCCAGAAACCCTCGCCGCCGCTGAAGGTCATGGTGCCGAGGCACAATGTGGAAACCAGCATTCCGGTGTTGCCGAGTGTCTTGTATTGCATGCTTCTCCTTTTAATAATCGAGTGCGTTCGCTGAGCTCTGTACTTCGGGCTGTTCAAAATTAGATTCATCAACCCCAGATTGAGGTTCATCGCGGTTGGTCATTTTGAGAGTTGCGAGTCTTACGCCAGAATCGAGAAAGGGGAAGACAGCGTTGATGGCGATTGCGGAGAAGTTTGATACGCCCTCGCTCCCGAAGAGCGTCGCGCGGCCACACCCGCTTCAAATTCCACCACCCGCCCGATCAGGTCGTAGTCCTTCGCCGAGGTAATTTCCACGGTGGCCATGGTGCCGGGCGAGGGCAGATCGGCGACTTCGTTTACGCCAGCCATGTCGGTGATGAAAACCTGGCCATCGATTTCTGGCGCCATGCCTTCCAAGCGTGCTTGCCATACCAATTCGTTTTCCGCCGAGGGGCCTTCCAGAAGCGCGGTGACGCGCTGGCCCACTCGCGCTCGCAACTTCCGGCGAGAGATTTTTTTCTGGATCGCCATCAAGGCGTTGCGCCGGCGCGTGATGGTTTTCGCGTCTACCTTGCCATCCAGGCCGAAACTTTCCGCGGTGTCTTCATCGGAGTAAGCGAAGACGCCCATCCAATCGAATTCCGCAGCGCGCACGAAGTCGCACAGCTCCTCAAAATCCACTTCGCGTTCGCCGGGGAAGCCAACGATGAACGACGTGCGCAGCGACACGCCGGGAACCTCACGGCGAATATTCTCCAGCATTCTCAAAAAGACGTCGCCGTTCGCCCCTCGCTTCATCCGCGCTAGCACGTTGCGGCTGGCGTGCTGCAATGGGATATCCATGTACTTGGCCAGGCGCGAATGCGCGGCGATCGTTGCCAGCAGCCGCGGGGTGATGCGGTTGGGGTAGCAATAGAGGAAGCGAATCCAGCTCAAATCCTCGATTCCCGCCAGCCGTTCCAACAAGTGCGCCAGGCCGTCGCGGATTCCCAGGTCTTCGCCGTAGAAAGTAGTGTCCTGACCGATCAGAGAGATTTCGCGGACGCCGGCTAGCGCCAGGTTGTGCGCCTCCTGAATGATCGATTCAAAACGGCGGCTGCGGAACTTTCCGCGTAGTTCAGGGATAATGCAGAACGTGCAGGGATGATCGCAGCCTTCGTTGATCTTGATGTAGGCGCTGTGCCGCGGCGTGGTGAGAATGCGCGGCGTCGCATCGGTGTACAGATAGGTTGGGAGACTCGCAGCAGAAGCACTCGCAGCGGAATGGTGGGCCGATTTTGTGGCCGCAGTCGCGGCGGCGGCATCCGCAGAAACCTCTCCGGCGCACACCTCGATGATTCGTTCGATCTCGCCGGTGCCGATCACCGCATCCACTTCCGGGATCTGCTGCTGGATCTCGTTGCGGTAGCGCTCCACCATGCAGCCGGCCACAATCAGGCGCTTGGCGCTGCCGAATTTTTTGTATTCGGCCATCTCCAGAATCGATTCCACCGATTCCTGCTGGGCGGACGCGATGAACGAACAGGTGTTCACCACCAGCACGTCGGCCTCGCCCGGCCGCGGGGTAATCTCGCAGCCGTTCCGCGCGAGCATGCCCATCATCACCTCGGTATCGACGAGGTTCTTCGGGCATCCCAAACTCACAAATCCTACTTTCAGCATGTCGCCTTTGTTCGTTGATCCCAGCGGACCGGTAGCAGAGCTGCAATTGTATCATGTGAGCCAGGTCCGGTCGGGGTTGGGTGGGCTCTCGATCCGGCCCCAGCCAGGCACGGCTGGCCTCGCTGTATTCAGCGTCCACCGAACTGATCCCTTGCAAAGAACCTCGCGCAGTGCGACGTTCGCACCAAAAAGGCAGCCGCCGCGTGACCGAGGGAAAAAATGGGTAGGATCAATCTCCGGGAACCGAGCCTAAAAAGCACAAGGATTCGAATCCAGGCGCCTGTGGGGATTAGAGATTTAAGTGCATGATTCTAAGTAACATATGGATTTTGATTCGCGGCAAAATGCAAAATAAAACCAAAGCCTGAACGCGGAAGTCAAAACAGGTCCTTTAGTTTCGGCGTGGGAGGCTCTACGCTCTGCGTGAGCCGCGGAGGAAGGCTTCGATGGAGGTGAGCAGCGTCGACATCGTTTCGGAATCGGCGGGATGGGCGCCGAAGCGTGCGGATTGGTAGAGCTGGGTCAGTTCGGCGACCTGCGCCGCGAGGTCGGCCTGAGAGATGGTGGCGGCGAATTCCAGTGGGGTTTGCGCGGGCGCCTTATGCCATCCGCGGCGCTCCAGGATTCGGAGCATTTGCCGGTACTCGAGTGCCGCCAGCGCGGCGGGGGCGGTGCCTCCTGGACGCACGCGCAGGCGCCATTTGGTTAGCGCGTACCCGACGACGTCGCGCCCGCGCACCGCGATCACCAGAATTACGATCAGCGCGAGCCCGGCGGCTGGCGGGTAGGTGAGTTCCCGCGCACGCTTTTCGAAGCGCAGCATGGCGTCCATGATCGAGCGCTTTTTTTCCTCCGAGTAAGCGCGGAGGCGTTCGCCCCAAGCGCGAGTGGATTTCTGGAAATTCTGCGCTAGGGTCACCTGGTGCATGAAATCGTAGTTGATCACCCATTGTCCCCAGGTGAACTGGAACCAATCCCAATACATCGCCAGGCGCCCGAACAATCCATGATGCTTGGGCGAGCCCGGCGGGGTGGGATCGAAGGTGATCCAGTCGTAGCCCGGGAAATAGACTTCCACCCAGGCGTGGGCGTCGGAGGCGCGCACGATGTAGTCGCCTGCCAGGTCGTTGAATTCTCCGGGAAGAAATCCGGTGGCGTAGCGCGCTGGAATACCGAGCGAGCGCAGCAGCACCGTCATCGCGGAAGCGAAATACTCGCAGTGCCCGGCACGCTTGGTGAACAGAAAATAGGCCAAGGGATCGCCGGTGGGAGGAGTGCCGGAAAGGTCCAGGGTGTAGCCGTAGCGGCTGTGCAGATAGGCTTCGATGCTAGCCGCTTTGTCGTAAGGCGTTGGCGCGTGAGCGGTGATTTGTAGCGCGAGCGCGGTGATGCGCGGGTCGGTGTCCGGCAGTTGAAGATAGGCTTGGCGAATGCCGGCGGGATAGTCGGTGGACGCGCCGCGCAACTGCTCCGGAGGCACCAGCGGGAGCCAAGAGGTGGCGTCGTAATGGGTCTTCGCTCCGGTGCGCACCGGATTTTGCAGCGAGCCCGAGGAATCGACTAGCAAGAATTCCTGGTGGCTGGCATTGCTCAGACTCTCGGCGCCCGCGCCAAATGGTCCGCGAATCTCAATGGGCCGCGGAGCAAAGAACAGCGCGCGTGTAGCCAGCGGTTCGAGCAGCACGCTGTAACGCAACCGAGCTTGATCCGCGGGCGGGATGCGTGGCGGAGTGAGGCGGTAAACGCCGTCGCCTTGCGGGTTGATGACCACCGACCGAGGATTGGGATTGAACCAGCGGCGGCCGTCGAAATAGCTGAGGGTAGCGCCGCGCCAGCGCAGCGCCGACGCACGCACCGGGTCGCCATCGATTTTGATGCGCATCACCACCGCTTGGCTCTGCTTGATCACTCCGATTTCGCCGAGGGTTACGTTGTCGCTGAAACCGGTCAGCAGGGTGGCCTGCAGATTGAACGCGCTCAGGTAGCCGGCGCTCCAATGGGGAATTACGAAGAAAATGGCGGCGCCTACAGCGAGCGTCGACGCGGCCACGAACACCGAAGTGAACCCGAGGGCGCGTTGTAATTGCTCACCGCGCGGGGTGCCCCATTCGAGCGGCGGGGTAACCGCACCTTCCGCGCCGCGCCGGATTTCGAATCCGACGAAGGTGGAAACAGCAACCACCAGGAATATCGACAAGGAAGCGAGGAAAGTGGTGTCTACGGTAAGGATCGCCGATGCCAGCATGGAACTGAAGCCCAGCAGCGCGAGAAAGAGGTAGTCGCGATTGGTTTGCGCGGACAGCATGCGCACCAGCCCGGCGAAGATCAGCAAGTGAATCGCGGCCAGCAGTCCGGCGTAGAGGGTGGGGTTGGGTGAGCCGGCGGTCATGTTGCGCGAGAAAAACCACAGGTCCACCGGGAAGAAAAGGAAATAAGCGAGCACCATCCAGGTGGCCAGGCTCTGCGAGAGTTCGTATCCGCGCCCGCGCCACAGCCGGATTCCTTTGAAGACCAGCACTACTGGCGCGGCGATGGTGGTGAACAGGTCCAGTTTACCGGTCGCCAGAATCGCGAGGATCCCGGTGCTCACCAGCAGGTAGAGGGAAATCTCGAAATAGCGCTGGACCGCGGACAGCGACACCTGTCCCGAATTGATTTCGCCATCCATGAGTCTGGCTTCCATTTTAGCAGGTTGGCGGAGGGTCGTTGGGAGCTTGGGGGCCGGCACCGACGCCTAACCGATAACGGAGGCTGGGCGATTCAAAAACCCGCGCTTCCGATGCTTCCCAACTACCTTGCGAGGGCTACTCGTAACGCAAGGCCACCATGGGATCGACGCGCGTGGCGCGGCGAGCCGGGATGTAGCACGCGGCGAGGGCCACCAGGGTGAGCAGCACAGCCACGGCGATTATCGTCAGCGGGTCGTTGGCCTGAACGTTGAAAAGCATCGAGGCGAGGTAACGGGTGACGCCCAGCGCCACGCCGATGCCCATGGCGGCTCCGACGAGCGCCAGCGCAATACCTTGCCGTAACACCAGCTTCAGCACGCTGGCCGGTCGGGCGCCGAGAGCGATGCGAATGCCCATTTCGCGGGTGCGCCGCGAAACTTCGTAGGAAAGCAGGCCGTACAATCCCACACTGGCCAGCACCAGCGCCAGCAAAGCAAAAAAGCCGGAAAGCCGCGCGACCAGCCGTTCCTGAAACAGCAAGCGGTCGATCTGCTGCGATTCCGTTATTACGTTGAACAGCGGCAAATTCGGGCTGACTTGCGCTACGACCTTGCGTATCGCGGGAAGAATGGCCTGCGGATCAGCCGCCATCCTCAACTCGAAGGATGCTCCTCCCCCGTCTTGCGGCGTGTACATCGTGGGATGGATTTCTCGCCGCAGGTCGCTGTATTTCGCGTCGCCCACGACGCCGACGATTTCGTAGCCGGGATTCGCCGGGTGGCCTATGTCTCCGGCCGATTCACCAAACCGTTTACCCAGCGGATTTTCCTTGCCAGGATACGTTTCGACGAACGCCTGATTCACGATCACTGGAGTGGGTGCGGACGCCGGAGTAGCCCCATCGTTGGAGGCGGCTAGCTCGAAGTCAGAAGCGTTGAAGGCGCGGCCAGCGAGGAATGGAATGTGCAGGGTTTCGAAGAAATTCGGCCCCACGCCAAGTGCGTCCGTTTGTGATTCTTGATCTTGCGGCCTGCCCGGCCAGTGGAAGTTGTAGACCACCAGACCGTTACTCAATAGTGGCATCATCGAGTAGCTCGTGGCCTTCACCCCGGGGGTTTCCGACAAGCGGCCCTGTAGGTCGCGATAAAAGGCGTCAATCTGGGGGCCTTTGTAGCCGATCAGCGTCGGGTCGATTCCGAAAATCAAGATGTTGTGGGAATCGAATCCAACGTCCACGCTGCGGAGATTGGCGAGCGTACGCAGCAGAAGTCCGGCGCCGACGAGCACAACGATCGCGAGCGCGACTTGCGCCACCACCAGCGCATTGCCGATGCTGAACCATTTTCCACCGCCATGTCCCGAACTGCCGGAACTGGCCTCGCCTTCCTTGAGCGCCGGGGTCAAATCGACGCGCGCGCCGCGAAAAGCCGGCGCCATGCCGAAAAGAATTCCGGTGAGCAGAGAAACCGCGACGGTGAATCCGAGGACGCGCAGGTCCACGCCGGTGGCGAATGCCAAGGGCCGGGTCTGATTGCTGGACACAAATGAAACGATCGCGTTGGCTCCCCAGTAAGCAAACAGAACTCCCAGCGCGCCACCGAGGACCGAAAGTATTACGCTTTCGGCTATCAGTTGGCGCACCACCCGGGCGCGGCCAGCACCCAGCGCGAGACGCACCGCCATTTCCTTTTGCCGCGCAGCCGCTCGAGCGAGCATCAGCCCCGCGACGTTCGCGCAGGCAATCAGCAAAATGATTCCGACAGCGAGCATCAGCAGGTACAGCGGATCGGAATAGCGGCCCCGGTCGCCGGTGAGGCCGGTTTGTGCGGGCACAAGGGTTACTTCCGGATTATCGGCGGCCGTGGACAACGTCTGCGGGGCGCTAGCCGCTCCGGATGCGTGCGGCCCCGCCGCTGGCGCCGCGCCCTTCGGTGCAGGGAGCACGACCAACCGATTGCCCGCCTGCGGAACTGCCCCGCCCGGCGGCGAAGGGAGCGCTCCGGCGCACGTCACCTCCATGGAAAAGCGGGACGGTTCCGTGAACCATTTCATTGCGGAAGAGGCCGCTGGCGGCCGCTTGTGTCTGGGCGAGCGCCGTTCCGGGCTTGAGGCGGGCAATAATCGTGAGCCACCAGAAGCTCGGATCGTCCTGACGGTCTTGCCAGCGCTTGGCATCGGTAATCCGTCGTGCGTTGCAGAGCGGCAGCCAAACGTCGTAATCGCTGCCCGGTGTAATTCCGGTGAATCGCGGTTCGGCCACGCCGATAACCGTAAACGGGACGTTGTTCAGTTCAATGGAGCGGCCAATCACCCCGGGAGAGCCGCCGAAGGAGCTCTGCCAGTAGCCGTAGTTTAAGACAGCCACTGGCGGCGCGGAGGGCGAATCGTCCGTCGGCGCAAAGACGCGGCCCACTGAGGCTTTCACGCCGATGGTGTGGAAAAAGTCCCCGGACGCGAGTTGGCCGGTGACCAAGCTGGCCGGGCCGTTGCCGTTCAAATTGAGGCGGCCCGGGTTGGCAAACGCGGTGATTCCGGAAAACGCATTGGCCTCCTCCATGCGCCGGAACAGCGGCTCGGAGAAGGAACAACCAGAGGGATTGGCGGCCTCGCGGCGCATATCCGTTGGGCAATCGCCGTAGGAACCGTAGCCGTGGGTGTTTGGCGCGTGGCGCGCGTTCCACCTCAACAGGACCAACTCTTGGGGACTCTCGACTGGCAAGGATCGCAGCATCACCGCGTCAATCAAACTGAAGATGGCGGTGTTGGCGCCGATGCCGAGGGCGAGAGTCAGGATGACGACCGCGGTGAAGGCGGGAGATTTGCGCAAGATGCGCAGCCCGTAGCTGATGTCTTGCAGTAGTTGGTCGAGCCAAACCAGACTCCACACCTCGCGCGCCTCTTCTTTGACCCGGGTGACATTGCCGAACTTGAGTAGAGCGGCACGGCACGCTTCTTCAGGAGGCATGCCGCGCTCGATATTGTCTTGGGTCTCGATCTCGATGTGGTTGCGGATGTCCTGTTCGAGATCTTCCAAATGCCGATTGCGGCGGCTCATGATTCGCCCTCCTGCTTGGCGGGCCGGAGAATTCGAGCAATCGCTCCGGCCAGCTTGTCCCACTTGTTGGTCTCGACGGTTAGTTGCCGGCGGCCCTTGGCGGTCAGCCGGTAGAACTTGGCGCGGCGATTGTTTTCGGAGGTGCCCGCTTCGACCGAAATCCATTTTCGTTTGATGAGGCGATGGAGGGCGGGGTAGAGAGAGCCCTGTTCGACTTGCAGCACCTCGTCGGAATTGAATTCGATGGCCTTGGCGATGGCGTGGCCGTGCACTGGACCCCGTAGCAGGGTGCGTAGAATCAGGAGGTCCAGGGTTCCCTGGAGGAGTTCGATGCGTTGGTTTTGCTCTGTGGTAGACATACTAGGTGAGGATATGTAGGTTCCAGTAGGATGTCAAGGGGAGCGAGGACCGCTGGCCCGCGCTCCGCCGGAGTTACAACGCCGAGTCAAAAACATAGAAAACCGAGGTGTGAAATCGACACCTGGGGCACTCGCTTCGCTTAGCGCCCCCCATCGTCGATTGATTTGCTTGCGGCTGGGAGCATGCGCAGGACTGCCGCGGCGATTTTACGGGTGGCGCTGGAGACCGGGATTTTGGAGAGCTTTTTGAGCTGGATCGCGCGGACGCGCGGGCCTGCGGGGAGTTCGGGAAGCAGCGCTAGGAACGGGAGCAGCGTGATGTTGCGGAAGGTGACGGCGTGGCGCGCGGCGGGAAGCGGGGTCAACTTTTCAGGGCGAATGCCCAGCGTTGTTGCCAGATGGCTGCGCAGCTCAGCTTCGGGATCGCTCCCGGTGACCTCGGCGGCGGGGAATTGCCACATGCGCGAAAACAAAACCGCATCGTGCAAACCGGGATCCTTCACTAGGGCGGTGCGGCGCTGGGAATCTAACAGGACTGCTGCGGCGATCCTTACGATCACGGATTCGCGTTTACGGCGCGCCGCGGGAATCTTATTCTGCAGGCCGCGCTTGCGCGCGCTGCAGAACCGCGCCACTGGGCATTCTTCGCAGCGCGGGGTCCGCGGCGTGCAAATTGTTTCGCCCAGCTCCATCATCGCTTCGTTCCAGTCGCCGGGGGATTCGGGGGCGAGCAAGGTCTGGGCGTCGGTGGCCAGGCGCTTCCAGGTGCGCGGCGCCCGCAGGTCGCCATGCACTGCGCCGAGGCGCGCGAGAACGCGCGCCACGTTGCCATCGACCACCGCGTGCGGTGCGTCGTAGGCCATGCTCAACACGGCCGCCGCCATGTAGGTGCCTACACCCGGAAGCGCTAGCGCTTCCGGGTGGGAGCGAGGGAACTCGCCGCCGTGGCGCTCGACGATCTCGCGCGCGGCGCGGTGGAGGTTGCGGGCTCGGCTGTAATAGCCGAGCCCGGCCCAGTGTCGCAGGACTTCTTGTTCGCCGGCGGTGGCTAGTGAACGGGCCGTGGGAAACTTTGACATAAACCGCTCGTAGTAGGGAATTACCGCGGAGATGCGGGTCTGCTGCAGCATTACTTCCGAAAGCCAAATGCGATAAGAATTGCCGTCGCGTTTCGCGGCGGCGTGAACTGGGCCGGTGCTTGCTTCCGCGTGCGCTGCCTGCGGCAGCACGCGCCACGGGAGAGCGCGGCGGTGCGCGCGGAACCACTTCAGGAGTTCGCGGCGGAACGCCGCGAGCTGGCGCGCGGAAAGTTCAATCGGCATGGTGGGAGCATAGGAAATTTGCGCGGAGAGCGCAAACTCCAGAGACCGCGCGGGGTCCGGTGGATGCCGAGAAAGCGCAGGTGCTGGTGAACGAGAAGCGAGTTTTCGATCGGGTGTCCGCCCGGCCACGGCGCACCGGTTTCGCGCGCATGAACTACATGAGGCGGAAGGTGACTTCGATATTCACAATCACTGGCACAGGCTTACCGTCGCGGTAAGCGGGCTGGAAGCGCCAACCGCGGACGGCTTCGACCGCCTTCTCGTCCAAGCCTTTTCCGAGCCGTTTCACCACGACGATGTTTGTGGGACGGCCGTCGGCTTGGATAACGATTTGCAGTTGCACCATGCCTCCGAACTTTGCTTTGCGCGCTTCGTCGGAAAGCTGCGCTGGCGGGCATTCGATGCATTTGGGATAGCCCACACCATTCTTGCCGGGTTCGTCAACGACCACGGTCCTTTCGCCATCGGAATCGGAAGCTGATTGGTCGAGCGATTGAGTCGATCCATCCTGGGGAGAATTTGGGCTGTCCGAGTTCTTGACGGATTGCATCTGGAAAACTCCAACGTTGCTGTTCCAGCGAAATTTTCCATCGATGAACATGAAATAGCCGATGGGAACTTTCTTTGAGTCACCGCCGCCGGCGCTGGCGTTCCAATCGGCGTAAAAAATATCGACAGGGTGGTTTCGGCTGGCCGCCAATTCCTGCATGGCCTCTTCCATCTGATTGCCGGCACGCTGCGCCCCGGTTACCTGGCGGGTGGCGAATGCGCCTTCCTTTCCGGCTAAATCGTTCAGCAGGAACTGCAGATTCGATTCGTTGCTCCCGAGTTCCTTGCCGTATGGCTGCGCCCAACTCAGGCCTTGCTCGCGGCCAAAAGCGGATATGAACCAATCCCGGTAGTTCGGAATTTCGGTGTCTTTGATGAGAACCCAAAGGGCGCGTTGGTCGTTGTTGGCTGCCGCAGCCAGCATCGTGTGGAGAAGCCGGCGCAGGCCATCAGCGGTATCTGGATAAGTTACCGGAACCGAGGGCGGAGGGGCCGAGGGTCCTGCGTTTTCCTGCGAGCGCATCGGTAGCACGAGGAGCAAAGAAACGGCCAACAGACTCCATGTAAATTTGGGGACGCAGAGCACGAGAACGATGTATCGCAATGGGTCCATCGAAGTCAAGGCGGCGCGGTGAAAGTCGATCAGGTTAGAGGGAATCGATGAAGATGAAGTAGGAGGAGGACCACAGGGCGCTGGGGATGGTGTTTTGGGCGCGGTGAGTGAGGATGATTTTGAAGACGGAGTTGTCGGCGGCCATGTCGTCCAGGAAGGCTTTGCTGGTGGCGGAATTGCTGGGTTCGATGGTGGCTAGCTCGCGCAGGACGGGGTAAATGATTTCGCGGGAGGAGAGCATTTCGGTGGAGTAGCGATCGGTGCGGAACTGCATCACCGCGTTGATGCCGTAGAAGTGCCAGGCGATCGAGGCGGCCAGCGAGACGGCGCCTTCGAAGCGCTCGGCACGGGCGGCTGCCGCGGCAGAAACGTCCTGAACGGGACCAATGTAGGGATCGAAAACCAGCGACAGGCGGCGCTCATCTTCGCGCGCGTATTCGCGCACTTTCATCGCGCCGGTTTTTGCGGTGGACTTCCAATCTACGTGGCGGACGCTGTCGCTGGTTTCATACCCACGCAGGGCGTAGAGGTCGTTGCCGCGGCCACGAAAATAGGATTCCATTTCGCCGCTCAGCAGCGGCAATACTTCAAAAAATTGCTGCGCCGGCTGGACCTGGGGATAGACCACCACTTCCAACGGCGAATCCACCCGCCGCGTTTTTTCAAACAGACCAAAAGGAAACTTGGAGCGCACCCCGAAAGCGTCCTGGCGATACAGGCCGCGCTTGGGGAACAGCAACTCCACTTTTTGCTGCACGCTGGTCTGGCGCGGGAGGTAGGGAAAGAAGACCGGGCGCGACAGAATTTGCGCCGGTTCAGTCTTGGTGCCTTCGCCGATCACTCGCAGTGAAAACGACGGCAGCAGATTCTTGTCGTTGCGCAGATCGAGGGTGGCGACGATGGGCTGCCGCGCGAAAATATGTTCGGGCAGCTCGAGCTTCAGTTCGATGGCGGTGAGCACGATGCGCGAGAAGACGCCGGAAATCAGCAGGCCCGCGAGCAGGCATGCCAGCACCAGAAACAGGAGGTTGTTTCCGGTGTTCACCGCGGCAAGCACCAGAATGAAGACTGCACCCAGATAGACGGTGCCTTCCCGGGTGAGCTTGTAATCGACCTGATAGATCACCCAGCGCAAGCTGGTTCGCTGCGCCAGGCGTGGGACGATGGCGATCGCCACCCAACCCGCGAGCACCAACGAGGCCGCTGCCGCGAGTCCGGCACCTATCACCCGCCCCTGTTCGGCGATCGCGGCGGAGTACAGCGCCAGCAGCATCGCGCCGCTGAGGGTAACCATAGCGATCGCGAAATGCTTCCAGCCGGGGCGGTCGCGAGCTCCCCACCAACGGGTGAACAGGGACGAAGCGGAAGCGGCAGCCATCAGAGTGGGACGTGCGTGGTTTCCAGAATTTCGGCGAGGATTGTTTCCGCCTGCAGCGATTTCTTTTGGGTGGACACGTAACGCGAGCTGACCATCACCCGGTGCGCGAATACCGGAACGATCAGGCGCTTGAAGTCATCGGGCACGCAGTAATCGCGGCCATGGAGAAACGCGCGGGCCTGGGCCGCACGATGGAGCATGCCCATGCCGCGGGGACTGACCCCCAGGGTCAACTGCTCGGAGGTTCGGGTGCGCTCGACGATTTCGAGGGCGTAATCAAGCAGGCTATCGTCAACGGCCACACGGCGCACCGCCTCCTGCATGGCGATCAAATCGCCGCCATTCATCTGCGCTTCGACGTCCTCGGCTGGCGATTCTCCCGAGCCGTTGCGGATGATTTGTTTCTCGCTTTCGCGCGAAGGGTAGCCCATGCGGATGCGCATCAGAAAGCGATCGAGCTGGGATTCCGGAAGCGGGTAGGTGCCGTGATGTTCGATGGGGTTCTGGGTGCCGATCACGAAAAAGGGTTGGGGCAGCGGATGGGTGCGGTTATCGACGGTGATCTGCGCTTCGTTCATGGCTTCCAGAAGCGCCGATTGCGTTTTCGGAGTGGTGCGGTTGATCTCGTCGGCCAGCACGATGTTGGCGAAGATAGGTCCGGGCTTGAAATCAAATTCCTGGGTAGAAGGGTGAAAGACGCTGACCCCGATGACGTCGCTGGGGAGCAGGTCGGAAGTAAACTGGATGCGATGAAAGGAGCAATCGAAGGAGCGCGCCAGGGAATTGGCGAGGGTGGTCTTGCCGACGCCGGGGACGTCTTCGATGAGCAGGTGGCCGCGAGCGAGCAGCGAGGTCAGCGCGAGTTGGATGACTTCTTCTTTGCCCTTGACGACACGCCCGATCGATTTCTCGACCGAGGCGAGACGGGAATTACCGGCTGGGATCGTCTTCGTTTGCAATTCCGGCCCTTTTGTTACAGAATTTACGTCGGCACGGGCGATTAGCTCAGTTGGTTAGAGCGCTCCCCTCACACGGGAGAGGTCCTAGGTTCAAATCCTTGATCGCCCACCAGCGCTTGCCGCGCGCCAAAAAAACCAACACCCCTATCCCTGTAGCTAAACTCGAGCCCCTGCGATTCCCCAGACCGGGCAGCGTGGGACCCCTGCTTGCACTAAAAAGCCGGACGGCCGAAGCCAAAAGCGCGCGAAATTCCTCGCGATTCGCTTCAGTTTTGCCGAACCGCGCCATGGAGGCTTCGGCCGCCCGCTATCATCGCTGTTCTGAAAGTCTCTCATCTTTTGGCTCTCATTTTTGACCCTGGCTGTTGGGGTGTGCTCAAAGACCTATTCCTAGTTGGTCATCGGTCCCGGGGCTCGGGCTTGCGGCGGCTGTGATAGGCTGATTGCGTTTTGGTGGCATGCCCGTTGGCGGGCTGCAGCAAGGATTCCGATGAACCAGATACTGCGATTTCTTGAGTTTTTCGCGCTGGGAACGTGGCTGGGCGGGATCATTCTGCTCATTGTGATGGCCGCGGGCGTGTTCGGACTGCTGGACAGCCAGGACCAGGCTGGCGCGGTGGTGGGGATGGTGTTGTCGCGGCTGCACACCATTGGATGGATAGCGGGAGTGGTGTATTTGGTTGCCGCGCTGGGTATCGGGATGGAGCCTCGGGCGCTGGTGCGACCGGCCGCGCTGGCGGTGATTTTGATGGTGGGATTGACGCTGCTGTCGCAGTATCGGGTCACGTCGCGAATGGCGGCGTTGCGCGCGGAGATGGGTTCGGTGCAGGCGACGCCGAAGAGCAGTCCGCTGTGGCTGGAGTTCGATCGGCTGCACCATATGTCGGTGCGGATCGAGACCGCGGTGCTGCTGATCGGTCTGGTGGCGCTTTTTCTTACGGTGCGGGAGCTGCATCCGCAGTAGCGGTAGCTCGCGCAAGAGACGGATAGTTTTTCCTCGATGCCGTTCTATAATCCTCGGCTATGGCCAAGAAGAAACGTGCGTTTGAATATGAATTTCCCGCTGCAGTGCTCTCGCTTTCGGCCGCCGATCGGAAATTGGCCCGCTTTATGGAGCTGGCCGGACCTTGCGGCCTGCAACTGGATGATGCGGAGAGCCCGTTTGAGTCGCTGGTGGAAGCGATCGTCTACCAGCAACTTCATGGGAAAGCCGCGGAGACGATTTTCAATCGGGTGAAGGCGATTTTCGCTCCGGAACGATTTCCTTCGCCGCGCCTGTTGCTGGAGGTGCCTGAGGAATTGCTGCGCGGGGCGGGGCTGTCGCGGCAGAAAACGGCGGCGATTCGGGATCTGGCGGCGAAGACGCTGGATGGCACGGTGCCGGACTTGCGTGCGATCCGGCGGATGTCCGATGACGAAATCATCGAGCGGCTGACCTCGGTGCGCGGGGTGGGTCGGTGGACGGTGGAAATGTTTTTGATTTTTCATCTAGGGCGGCCGGATGTGCTGCCGATCGGGGATTACGGCGTGTTGCAAGGGTACGCGCTCACGCACCGCAAAAGGAAAATGCCGAAGCCCAAAGAGTTGGAAGCGTTCGGCGCGCGCTGGAAACCATATCGAAGCGTCGCGAGCTGGTACATGTGGAGGGCGGTGCATCTGGATCGAGCGAAGAAGGCTGCGAACAATTTAAGGAAGGCTGAGGCTGAGGCAAAGAAAGGCGCGAAGGGCGGGAAGAAAAAAAGCTGAAATGAATTCACCGACGACTTTCGGAAGCAAACCGCTCGCAGTGTCCCCCAATTTAGCAAGGTCGGCACGCCTACCCTTCGCAAAGACCCGAAAAAGAAAAGAGCATCGAACCGTTGAACCGTAGATCAAGAACCCCACACGTAAAACCGACGAGTGGGGCAACTACCTGCAACTACCAATTCAACTACCGTAGAACCGTCGAACCACTGACTAGTGTTCGTCAGCCGTGGCGTCTGGGGTTGCATTGGCGGCGGTTTGCGCGGCCTGTTTGGGGAGCCAGTAGGTGGCTAGCAGGGGGATGACGAACAGGATGGCGAAGGGCGATGTGACCATGCCACCGACCACTACTCTGGCTAGTGGTTGCTGGGCTTGGACGCCTACTCCGCTGGACATCGCTGCGGGGAGCAGGCCCAGACCGGCTGCGGCGCAGGCCATCACTACCGGGCGCATCTCCGAGAGGGCTCCCACCTCAATGGCGTGAAGCATACTGGGCGAGCCTCGCTCCTTGCGGCGGATGCCGGAAATAAAAACTACGCCGCCCAAAGTGCAGACGCCGATCACCGAAGCGAATCCTACCGCTGCGGAAATACTGAAGGGGGTGTGGGTGATTAGCAGCGAGAGCACCCCTCCAATGGCTCCGAAGGGCAGCATGGCCACCACCAGCAAAGCGTGGCGAAGTGAATTGAACGCGGTGAAAAGCAGCGCCAGGATGATCACTAGGCTGATGGGAATAATGATTTCCAGGCGGCGCTGCTCTTTCTGCAGGCTGTCGTACTCGCCTGCCCATTCCAGGTGATAGCCCTCCGGCAGGTGGATTTTCTTATCGAGACGTTGTTGCACGTCTTGAATGGTGCCGGCTAGGTCGCGTCCGCGGACGCTGAACTTGATGGGAATGTAGCGGCGGCCATTTTCGCGGTAAATCATGAACGCGCCCTCGTGCAGGGAAACGTCGGCCACCTCGCCCAACGGAACGTTGCCGCCCTCCGGAGTGGGCAGCAGGATTTTGCGGATGGTTTCCGGGGATTGGCGATATTCCGCTTTGTAGCGCAGAACGAAATCGAAGCGGCGATCGCCCTGCAGAATTTGCGTCGCGGCCAGGCCGCCGATGGCTGCTTGCACCGCGGCGTTAACGTCCTGGGCCATCAAGCCGTAACGCGCGCTGTTGGTGCGGTTGATCGCGACCAGCAATTCCGGCTGGCCGGATTCCTGGAAGACCGCGAGGTCGGCGATACCCGGGACCACCGCCATGACGTTGCGAATGTCGTCGGCTTTTTGCACCAGGGTATCGATGTCGTCGCCAAAAAGCTTGATCGAATTTTCGCCTTTGACCCCGGACATGGCCTCCTCGACGTTGTCCTGAATATTCTGCGAGAAATTGAAATCCACGCCGGGATATTTGTTTAGTTGCGCGCTCATTTGCGCGACCAAACCATCTTTGGTAAGTCCGCCGGGCCAATCGCCGGGATTCTTCAGCGAGACCATGAATTCTACGTTGTTGAAGGTGGTGACGTCGGTACCGTCGTCCGGACGGCCCATCTGCGAGACCACCTGGGTGACCACGGGATACTGCTGGATGACTTCGCGGACATCGTGGGCCATCTTCGCTCCGGCTTCGTAGGACGCGTCCTGCGGGAGCGTGGCGCGAATCCACAAGTTACCCTCTTCGAGTTTGGGCATGAATTCGCCGCCGAGAAAAGCGGCCAGCACCAGCGCCGCGGCCAAGGAGCTCAGGGAGATGATCACCCCGGTCCGGCGGTGGGACAGCGTCCAGCGCAGCGATTTCCGGTACTGCTTGGAGAGAAAGCCGACCAGCCGGGTGTGATGGCCGCGCACTTTTTCGGGGCGCATCCATGACGCGAGTACCGGAGCAAACAGAACGGCGAAGAGCAGCGCGCCGAAAAGCGCGAAACCATAGGTTTCCGACATCGGGGCGAAAATCTTGCCCGGTACACCTTGCATGGTGAACAGCGGAATCAGCGCCACCATGATCACCAGCACGGAAAAGAGCACCGGGCGGACCGCTTCGGCGGTAGCATCGGCGATCAGATCGAAGGTATTGGCACTGGCGTCGGCGGCCTGAAACCGGCGGTAGATATTTTCGAGAACGATTACCGCGGCGTCGACCAATATACCGAAATCGATCGCGCCAATCGAAATCAGGTTGGCGGGCCGGTCGGTGAGCACCATCACCGAAAAGGCGAACAGCAGCGAGCAGGGAATGGTAAGCGCGGCGATCAGCGAGATGGGCACGTCGCCGAGGAAGATGATCAAAATCAGGGTGACGAACACCAGGCCCAAGATCACCACGTGACGCACGGTGTGGGTAGTCTGGTTCACCAGGTTGGTGCGGTCGTACAGTGGGACGATTTTCATCCCCGGCGGGAGCAAGCCGCCGTTCAGCGCCTTGAATTTCTCCTTGAGCTTGCGCAATGCGGGCAGCGATTGTTCCCCGCGCTGGAGTAAGACGATTCCTTGGACCACGTCGTCGGCGTGATTAACGCCCACCTGGCCAAGCCGGGGCTGGTTGCCTTCGTGAACGTCGGCAATGTCGCCCAGGAAAATGGGAACGTTGTTGTGCTCCGCGATCAAAACATTGCGCATGTCCTGAACGCTTTGCAGTAGTCCCACGCCGCGAACGTCGAGGCTCTGGCTGCCCAGGGTCATGTAGCTGCCGCCGGCGTTGGCGTTGCTGGCGGAAACTGCGGCGACCGCCTGGGGCAGGGTGACGCCGTACTGCAGGAGTTTTCGTGGATCGATTTCGGCGATGTATTCCCGGGTGCTGCCGCCAAAGGAAGCAACGTCGATGATTCCGGAAACCTGCTTCACCTCGCGGGTGACGAACCAATCCTGAGTGGCTTTCAGCTCGTTCAGGCTGTACTGCGGCCCGTCCAGCCGGTATCGAAAAATTTCCCCGATCGGAGATTCAGGAGAAAGCTGCGGGCTGAGGTTGGCGGGGAGAGTGGCCAATTGCAGGCGGTTCAGCACTTCCTGGCGATCCCAGTAATAACTGCTGTCGTAGCTGAAATAAACCTTTACATCGCTCAAGCCGAAAATGGTGATGGAGCGGGCGTACTCGAGATGGGGAATTCCGAAAAGCACCGTTTCGATGGGCACAGTAACCTGGCGTTCCATTTCTTCCGCGGACCACGATGGATTTTGGGTGATCACTTCCACCAGCGGGGGCGACGGGTCCGGATACGCTTCGATATCCAGGCGCAGAAACATGACGAAGCCGCCCAACATCCAGGCGACCAACACGACAATCATGAGCGGACGAAAGCGCAGCAGGGATGCGATCAGGTTGCGCATTCCGGTTAGCTTTGCCCTGCGGAACGCAGCAGCAACGCGCCTTCAGACACGATGGTATCGCCGACGCGTAAGCCGCTGACCACTTCGATCGAACCGTCCACGGTGCGTCCCAGGGTCACGTCGTGGCGCTCGTAGTGGTTGCTGCTGGTCCCGATGTAGACGTAGGAGTGATTGCCTTCGCGAATCACTGCCGATGCGGGAACCAGAATGCCGGTGGTGGACGAGCGCAGTATGCGAATCGAGCCGAACATCGCCGGCTTGATGCGTCCATCGGGGTTGGGCAAAACGACGCGCAGGTGCAGAGTGTGGGTGGCAGCGTCCACTTCTCCGGAAACCACCCCCACGCGGCCGGACCAATGCTGGCCGGGGTAGGCGTTCAAGGAAACTTGCGCGGCTTCGCCGGGCTTGGCGCTAGTGAAATCCCTTTCATACATATCGCCCATGGCCCAGACTTCACTGATGTCGGCGATGGTGCACAGCGGGGCGGCCGCGGAGAGAGCGGTGGAAAATTCGCCGGTAGCAGCGCCAATGTCGATGACGATGCCGGATCGGGGAGCGGCCACGCGGAGCTCGGTGGTGGCCTGGTCGGGATCCATGCCGAATACCTTAATCTGTTCGCGGGCGGCATCGACCTCGGCATGGGACATCTGCGCGTCGCCCTGGGCCTGCTGGAATTCTTTTTCGGCGATGGCGTGATGTTCGAAGAGGTCGGTGGCACGAGTGAGCGCTTTCTGCTTCACTTCGTTGTCGACGCGAGCTTTGTGGTAGTCGGCGACGGCGCGGGCCAGGTCACTGCTGTCGAGCAGGGCCAGGGTGGCGCCTTTTTCCACGTGGTCCCAGGGGCGCACTTTCATCTCCACGATGCGGCCGCCTGCCGGAGCAAAGACGTGCACCACACGGGTGGGGTCGGGTTCGATATGCGCGGGCAATTCCAGATAATCCGGAATGGGAGCTTGGCCGACGGTGATGGTCTGCACGCCCTTGGCGTCCGGAGCTATGTATTCGCCGTCAGGCGCCGCGGCCGCGCTCGCTGGAGGCGGAGCCGTAGCGTTGGTGTTGGAACTGCTGCCGCAGCCGGCGAGAGCCAGTAACGCCGCGAAGCCCATAAGTCGAAGGCCTGAATTCATGGAAAAAAGATTCTCCCAACAAGCGGAAAAACCGCTTGTTCGCCGGGCAAGACACCGGTCGGTTTGATTGATGAAATGATTCAGCGGAAGACCCTCAGGTGTCCGCTGTGTGTGAACCGAGATCGCACGCCTATTAGGATCGCTGAGGTCAGCGCGAGGATGCACCGCAGACGTCCGCTATCCCGTGTGTTTCCAATTTACTATGACGGTGGAACGTCCGCAAATCATTGTGTCACAGTGTGTTCGGTGGCATACCTCATTGCAGGCGGAAGCGGGCGTGAGTTCCATCTTATTTTTGGTCGCTTCCTAGGAGCGCGGCCAGCGGTCCCGGCAGTTGGTGGGCGGTTTTTCGGGGACCGAAGTGCGGGCGCAAAACCGGGCTGTGCTAGTATCGCTGACCTATGGAAACAGGGATTATTGGACTGCCGCAGGTGGGGAAGACGAGCTTGTTCCGGATCTTGACGCGCGCTCACGTCGAGGCGCGCGCCGGCCAGCCGGGAGAGATGCACGTGGGCGTGGCGCAGGTTCCGGACGCGCGTGTGAACAAACTGGCTGAGCTGTTTCATCCGAAGAAGATAACCTTCGCGACGATTCAATACGTGGACGTGGGCGGGATCCAAAAGGACCGCGCCAAAGACTCCGCCTCGCTGGTTCCGCTGCGCGAGGCCGACGCGCTGGCGCATGTGGTGCGGGTGTTTGAGAATCCCGCGGTGCCCCATCCGGCGGGGAGCATCGACGCCATGCGCGACATCGAAAGCATCGATCTCGAATTGATCCTCAACGACCTGGAACAGTCGGAGCGGCGAATCGAGCGGGTGCAAAAGGATTTGAAAAAGAAGAAGGAAACGATACTGGAGCTGGAATTGGCGCTGCTGTTGCGCTGCAAAGAGGCTCTGGAGTCCGAGAAGCCGTTGCGGGAAATCGAGTTCAAAGCGGAAGAGAAGAAGATGTTGACCGGTTTTACGTTCTTGTCGCGCAAGCCGATGCTGTACGTCTTGAATCTGGGGGATGAAGAGGCCGGAGAGATTGGCAACGTGGTGGCCAAGTACAAATTGGAAAAGCTGGCGTCCAAGTCGCAGACCGCGGTGGTGCCGTTTTGCGGGAAAATCGAAGCGGAGCTGGCCGATCTGAGCGATGCGGAGGCGGCCGAGATGATGCGCGCGTATGGCTTGGCGGAGTCCGGGCGCGATCGCCTGATTCAGGCCAGCTACCGCTTGCTCGGGCTGATTTCGTTTCTGACTTGCGGCGAGCCGGAATGCCGGGCCTGGACGATCGAAAAGAATTCGACCGCGCCGCAGGCCGCCGGGGCGATTCACAGCGACATCGAGAAAAAGTTCATCAAGGCGGACGTGGTGCGCTGGGAGGATTTGCTGGCGGCGGGAAGCTGGGGCGCGGCGAAAGAAAAAGGGCAGGTGCGGCTAGAAGGCCGTGAATACGTCGTGAAGGATGGCGATGTCGTTTTGTTCCGGCACTCGGGATAATTCGGGCGCAAGTTTCGTTGCGGGATTTTGTTCGGAGTGCATAGGAGGTTCGGGATTTTTAGAGAATCCCACACATGCGTATTCTGCTGGCGATCGCGTTGGGGGTGACTGCGGCTGCCGCGGATGTGGCCGGCGGCTGGCTGATCGTTCGGCGGGATTGGTCGCGCGAGTACCTGAAATATTTCGTGGCGCTGGGCGCCGGCTTCATGCTCGCAACCGTTTTTTTGGAGATGATTCCGGAATCGTTTCGGCTGGGCGGGGCCAGTGGGACCCCCGCGGTGAACGCCGAGGTTCTAATTCTGGCCGGCTATTTGCTGGTGCACTTTTTCGAGCATACCCTCGCGCCCCATTTCCACTTCGGAGAAGAGATTCACGGGGATGAAGTGTCGGCGCACGGCGCCGGTTACACTGCGTTGCTGGGTCTGGTGATCCACACGTTTTTCGACGGTGTGGCGATCGCCGCTGGACTGTTGGTCTCCACTTGGTTGGGTGCGGTTATCTTCCTTGCGATCTTCATGCACAAGTTTCCGGAGGGCTTTACGGTCACCTCGTTGATGCTGGCCACCGGGCAGAGTCGGCGGGTGGCATTCATGGCGTCGGCGATTTTGGGCGCATCCACGCTGGCGGGTGTGGCCCTGATGTACGTGCTACGTGGCTGGGTCGGCGACGCCATGCCGATATCGGCCGGGGTGACCCTGTACGTCGCGGCTTCGGACTTGATTCCGGAGGTGAATCGGGAGCCGGGGATTGCTACGGCGTTGGTGGTGTTTCTCGGTGCGGCGCTGATGCTGGGACTGAAGACCCTGTTCCATTCGTAGGGGCAGGCGGCGACGGCGTGACCCAAGAAAAAGCCAAGTCAAAAAAACGTGGAGAACCCCAAAGTGTGAAACCGACACCTCGGGCACCCATTTCGATCCGCTCAGCAAAGGCGTTAAACCGTAAAGAACGGAAGTCAAAACCCCGCACGTGAACATGGCGTTCGAGGCGCCCGGCTTTGCAACATCTTAGGAATGAAACGTTTATGCGTTGTCTCGGGCTGGGGCACGTCGGTGTCACGGAAAGGTAAAGGCCCTAGGGGCCGGGAAGCGCCCACACTGATATAGGATAGCAGGGAACCCCGGCTCCAAGCCCTACGTCGTTCGGCAGCAGCGATTCCAAAAGAGGTGCTAACCGCGGGCGGGATTCGATGCAACTTAATCACCCGGTGGGTGTTAGCAATAGTGTGGAGGCCATGGTCAGGTCGGACGTCCAGTTGATGCTGGAGGTGAAAGCGGGGGACGAAGCGTCCTTTGAGCTTTTGCTGCAGCGGTATCGGACTCCGGTGGTAAATTTCTTGAACCGCATGGTCCGAAATCAAGCTACCGCTGAGGATTTGGCGCAGGAAGTTTTTCTGCGGGTGTACCGATCGCGTGAGAAATACGCGCCCAGCGCTAAGTTCACCACCTGGCTATTCCGCATCGCGACGAATCTGGCGCTCAATTCCATCCGCGACTACCGCCACCACCAGTTGGATGTTTCTATCGACGTGGCCCCGGACGAAGAGGATGGGCGCACTTTCGAACTTCGGGCGCGCGAGAAAAATATCGACCAGCAAATGCTGGAAACCGATCGCGCCACCGCCATTCGCCGGGCGGTGGACGGGCTGCCGGACAAGCAACGCGCGGCGGTTTTGCTTCACAAGTACGAGGAAATGGACTACGCGCAGATATCGAAAGTGCTGGACTGCACCGAGAGCGCGCTAAAGTCGCTGTTATTCCGCGCATATGAAACTCTGCGAGTGCAACTCGCGCCGTTGGCCGGCTTGGCAGCCGCGCAAGCGGCCCTCGGCGTTCCCCCGCCGGTTAACCCATTGGGGAAAGGAAGAACGTCATGAATTGCGAACCGATTTCGAAATTGCTGATCCCGTTCGTGGATGGGCGCGCGGACACGAAAGAGCGGAGCCGAGTGGAAAGCCATTTGCAGGACTGTGCGGCGTGCCGGGCGCGAGTGGAACAGTACCGCACGGTGTGGATGATGCTCGTTGAAGAGCCGGCTATCGAACCATCGTTTGGCTTCGATGCCCGGCTGCGCGCGCGGATGGCCGCCGAGCCGCGTTCGAGATGGTTTGGGTGGATGGTTCCCTCGCCGCGTTTGGCGTTCTCCACCGCCTTGTTGATCGCGCTATCGGTGTGGATTTCTATGATGCCTCCGGCGCAGCCCAGCTATCAGGCGTCGGTGCAGCCCGAAAAAGAGTTCCAAATGATCAAGGATTTGCGAGTGCTGGAGAATTACGACGTCGTGAGCGACTTCGATGTGCTGTCGGAGATGCCCGCGGCGCCGGGCGAACCGGGCGCGACCAATCCGGCCAACGACGGCCAGCAACAGCCGCAGGGCACTGGAACGATGTGATGGTGGACCGGTTCCAATCTGGGCAGCTCGGGAAATGGGCGCAGTTCGCCGCCTTGATGGCGGCGAGCTGCGTTCCAGCTCCTGCGCGTGCTGGGTTCGGCAGGCATCTCGCGTTCGCGGCGCCACAACATCGTGACGGCGCCGGTGCGGGTGCGGAGAAATCGGACTTCATGGGCGGGGGCGGGGCGAAACCCCAGGGCCGAGGGAAAGGCGACGGCCGGGGAATGGCTGGGCTGCCGCCGAAGTGGGTCGAGCACTTGCAGGAGATGTCGCCGGAGGAACAGGAAAAGTTCATGCGCAACAACGCGGAGTTCCGCCGTTTGCCGCCGGAACGCCAAGCGCAGATCCGCAACCGGTTGCAGCACTGGAACAACCTGACCCCCGAACAGCGCGCGGAAATCCGCACGCGAGAATTCAATTTCGAGCACATGTCGCCGCAGCAGCGCGAAGAGATCCGCAACAACTTGCTGCCGAGATGGCGCGAGCTGCCGATGGGCCGCCGTTTGGCGGTGCGCGAGCACTTGAGGTCGCTGCAGGGATTGAGCGCGGCTGATCGGGACGCGCGGTTGAATGATCCTGAGTTTATGCGCGGGCTGAGCCCGAACGAGCAGGGGATTCTTCGCGATTTGAATCGCATCCAGGCTCCGCTACCGCAGTAGCACTTCCTTCCTTCATTTTCACTTCCAGCGCAGAAAGCCTCAGGCCTGTTGGTCGCTGTCACCATTCGCGTGGGGCAGTTTGATTTTGACCGCCACCAACCGCCGCCATCAGTGGCTGCGCCACAACGGGCGCGCCGCTTTCTTGCAGTGTTCTCTTTATGTTCTCCTTTGCGGTGTTGACTACAACAACATCAGTTCGGCGCGAAATATTTTCCGCGTAACCATGGATCGATGTAATCTCCCTTCGACGCCGCAAGATGTAGTGGCTTCATAGCACGGCACGAGTCTTGCGGCGTGCGATAAGACACACCAGCCTCGCTAGATTCCCCTACCTAGTTCTCCAATTTTTCTTCGAATTCTTGAAAAAGGCTATTGACACAGAGCAAAAGCCCACTACAATCGGGGTCCAAAGTGGTTTGAAATGGGTTGAAGTGGTTGAAAGTGTAGTAAGGTGGCAAGCGCAACGGGCGGCTTCGAATGAACTCAGGGCGAGTTCAGGGCTTTTTAAGCAGTGGGCGCCACGGCGGCCGTGGATACGCAACGGGACGGCGATTCAATGCTTCGCGGAAATTATCCAGCAAAGGTGGACGACAAGGGTCGGGTGAAAGTGCCCGGCGCCTACTTGACGGAGCTGCGCGAATTGGGCGAGCAGTTCTACATCACCAGCGAGAACGGTGATCACGCGCGGCTGTATCCCATGAAAGCCTGGAAAGAGATTGAGGATAAATTGGCGCGGGTGTCCTCCCACAATGCATCGAAGAAAAAATTTCTAGCGCGCACCAATTATTACGGGCAAGTCGTGGAGTTGGATGGGCAGGGAAGAATTTTGATCCCGGCGGTGTTGCGAGAGTCGGCCCAGATGAAGGGTGAAGTGGACGTGTTGGGCAATCTCACTTACCTGGAAATCTGGAACCATGACCGGTTCACCGACGAAATGAACCGCAACCCGATCACGCCGGACGACGAACGAATCTTGGACGAGCTGGGCATTTAGGTCTTGGGCGAGTTGCACCAGCCCGTGCTGCTCGCCGAAGTGCTGGAGTGGTTGCGAATACGGCCCGAGGGGACGTACCTCGACGCGACTTTGGGGACTGGCGGTCACGCGGTGGAAATTGCATCGCGGCTGACTACCGGAAAGTATATCGGGCTAGACCGCGATCCGCAGGGGATCGAAATCGCACGGGAACGGCTGAAAGAGTACGGCGAACGGGTGAGTTTGGTGCAAACGAGTTTTTCGACGATCGGCGAAGTGGCGGCACAGCAGGGCACCCGGGGATTCGACGGCGTGCTGGCCGATCTGGGAGTCTCCAGCCTGGAGCTGGACGATGTGCAACGAGGATTTTCGTTCCGCGGCGCCGGGCCATTGGATATGCGCATGGACCCCAGGCAAGAACTGACCGCGGATGAGATTGTGAATCGCTGGCCGGAGAAAGAGCTGGCCGACCTCCTCTATCAAAACGCGGAGGAGAGGGATTCACGCAGAATCGCCAGGAATATTGTGCGGGCGCGGCCGATACGCGATACCGCGCACCTGGCAACGGTTGTGGCAGGGGGACGCAAAGCAAGGGGAAGGCAGAGACTGCATCCCGCGACAAAAACCTATCTGGCGCTGCGGATAGCGGTGAATCGAGAGTCGGAGGAACTCGGGCAGTTTCTTTCGCGCACCCCTGCCACTTTAAATTTGGGAGCGAGGTGGATCGTGCTGAGCTACCACTCGCTGGAAGACCGCTTGGTGAAGCGCGCGTTTCAGGAGCTGGCGCGCGGCGGCGGCTTCCGAATCCTGACCAAGCACGTGGAACGGCCAGGCGAACAAGAAGTTCAGGACAATCCGCGGTCGCGAAGCGCGAAGATGCGGGTGATTGAAAAGACGGGCGAGAGCATGGTGCCGAGCAGCGAAGACGTCAACCTCAGCTCGGCAGAAGCGAGTGCAGCATGACCGAATTTCATACAGTAAAGCGGATCGATAATTCGCGGCTCGTGCGTCCGATGGCGCCGGGCCGGTGGCGAGAATGCGGGCGCCGGATGGCCCTATCGGGAGCGCTGGCGAGTTGCGCTCTGTTCTACGCCTGGCAGCATTTTCAGTGCATCCAGCTTCGTTATCACGTGGAAGACCTGGAGAACCAGCGCGCGCGGGCTACCGAACTGAATCAACAACTGCACCTCGAGGTTGCCTCCCTGCGTTCTCCGATGCGCATCGATTCGATCGCGCGGCAGTTGGGCCTGACGGTGCCGGTGCCGGGACAAGTCGCGCCGGCGCAGGGTGACGGCGCAGCGGCATTGGCGCAAGCGCGAGTGGCTCCCGGACCAACCCAACCGTAACGAGCCCAGTGGCGAAGAATTCTCCTTCCTGCTCGGCGGAACGTGTGTTCCGCCGGGAAGAAAAAGAAAATCGACGTAGATAGGCCGGACTTCATGGATCAGCGTATTCCGCGTGCCCGCTGGATCGCCGTTTGGTGCTTCGCTGTTCTATGGATACTGCTAATTGTCGGCCGCCTGAGTTACCTGCAGCTCTACCGCTATAGCGATTACCTCAGCCGCGCCCAGCGGCAGCAAGAGCACATGGTGGAAGTGAATCCGGAGCGCGGAACCATTTACGACCGGCGCGGGCGCGAGCTCGCGGTGAGCATTCCCATGGACGACCTGGTGGCTGATCCGGGCGAAGTGAAAGACCCAGCCATGGTGGCGCGGCTGCTTTCGCGAGTGATTGAGGTCCCTGCGGAAGAAATCGAAAAGAAGCTGAATGACGCGAACGAAATTTTCCCACTGGCGCGCAAGCTGACCCCGGAACAGGCGGCACGCGTGGCGGATTTGAATCTGCGCGGTGTGTACACCCAGAGAGAAAATCACCGAGTGTACCCGCAGCACGATCTGGCCGCGCACGTTTTGGGATTCGTCGACGTGGACGAGCACGGGTTGGGCGGCATCGAGTTGGAACTGGACAAAATGATCCGCGGCCGTCCGGGACACATCCTGGTGCAGTCCGACGCACGGCGACGCTGGTACGACCGCAGCGAGGTGCCGGGAATACCGGGTACCCCGGTAACGCTGACGATCGACGAAACCATTCAATACATTGCGGAAAAAGAATTGGCGCGGGCGATCGCGGAAACTCACGCACAGAACGGCTCGATCGTGGTGCAAGACCCTAACTCGGGCGAGTTGCTGGCGGTGGCCAACTGGCCAAAGTTCGACCCCAACGATGCGGGAAAGTTTCCGGATGACTCGAGAATTGATCGCGCGGTGGCCTCGGCCTATGAGCCGGGATCGACGTTCAAGGTGATCACCCTGGGCGGGGCGATTGAGGATGGCGTGGTGAAGCCAACCGACATGGTCGATTGCCAGATGGGCTCCATCGTGGTCGCGGGCCGGCTGATCCACGATCACAAACCTTTCGGGGTGATCTCGGTGCAGCATATTTTGGAGGTGTCCAGCGACGTGGGCGCGATCAAAGTGGCGTTGCGTCAGGGCGAACCAAGGTTTTACCAGACCATTCGAAGATTCCATTTCGGCGAGCTGACCGGGATCGAATTGCCCGGGGAAAACCGCGGACTGTTCCGCAGGTTGGAAGATTGGACCCCCAGTTCGATCGGGTCGCTGGCCATGGGCCAGGAAATCAGCGTTACGCCGATACAGATGGTCTCGGCGATTTCCGCGATTGCGAATGGCGGGACGATGTATCGCCCGCGGGTGGTGCAGTCGATGGGAACGCGGAGCGGGGTGCTCGAAAGCGTTTCGTACCAGAAACCGGCGCCCACCCAGGGGTTTGGCTCCGATACCTCCGCGCAGGTTCGCGAGATGATGGAGGGCGTAATCCTGAACGAGCACGGCACGGGGAAGACGGCTCGCATCAACGGATATACGGCCGGAGGAAAGTCGGGAACGGCGCAGAAGATCGACACCGACACCGGCCGGTATTCCAAGAATGAGTACATCGCGTCGTTCGCCGGCTTCGCTCCGCTAAATGATCCGGCGGTAACGATTTTGGTGGCGCTCGATTCTCCGGTGGGCGCGCACTTGGGTGGTGAGGTGGCCGGACCAGTTTTCAAGCGGGTGGCCGAGCAAGTGTTGCCGTACCTCGATGTGGCGCATGACGTGCCACCAGGAGCAGGGCCGGGCGATGCAGTCATGCCGTCCAAAGCGACGCGCAAGGCCTCGGAAAAGGATTCACTGACTGCCAAGAAACATGGTGGCGATCCAGCGGGGGTGGCCGTGAATGCTGCGAGCACACAGACGCAGCTGGCGGCGCAGGCCGCGGGGAGTACGACCACGGTGGAATTTGGAGGCGATGCGGGGATCGCCGTGCCCTCATTTACGGGAACGACGGTGCGCAGCGTGACCGAGGCGTGCGTGAAGTTGGGGCTCACCCCGATTTTGATTGGCAATGGGGTTGCGGCGCAACAAACGCCGGAAGCGGGCGCGCGGATCGCGCGAGGCGGCCCGGTAACGGTGCGGTTTGAAAGAAGTAGCGGCGGAGCGTCAGCCCAACCCAGGAAAGTGCCGGGAAGCATTTCGGGAACGGCGGGTACCGCGGCCGGAACCTCGATAGCTAATTCGGCAGGTCCCTCGAATTGAAGCGGCGGAGTTCGAGCGCGGCGGTGGTGGATGCAAGCCCAAGAGGGCTAGCGGAAACTCACGCCAAAGAGCAAAAGATGCGACTTTTGGAAGTGTTTGCCGGAGCAGAAGTGCGGAACCTAAGCGGACAAGCCGACCGCCAGATCGCGGCGATTGCCTACGACAGCCGCAAGGTGGTTCCGGGATCGATTTTTTTTGCGCTGCGGGGCGACAAATTGAACGGCGCCGATTTTGTAGCGGACGCGCTGGAGCGCGCAGCGGTGGCGGTAGCGAGCGAGGACCGCCGGGCGCTGGACGCCTTGCCGGAAAATATTGCCACCGTGGAATTGCTGGAGGGATCCGAGCGGCGAGCGTTGGCCACCGCGGCCGCGAATTTTTACCGGCATCCCGCGCAGGCACTGGCGCTGGCCGGGGTTACCGGGACCAATGGCAAGACCACCACCGCATTTTTGATCGACGCGATCTTGCGTGCCGCCGGGAAGGTTACCGGGCTGGTGGGAACTACCGGATACCGAACCCCGCGTGGTCCACGGCCGGCGGTGAACACCACTCCGGAATCTCTGGACATCCAGGAAATGATGGCAGAAGTGCGGGACGCCGGCGGATCGCACATGGTGATGGAAGTGAGCTCGCATGGGCTGGCGAAAGAACGGGTATGGGGCTGCCATTTTCAGGCGGCGGTGTTCACCAACCTGACCCACGACCACTTGAACTTTCACGGAAACTTTGAAAACTACTTCGCCGCGAAGCGTCAGCTGTTTGAGGGAACCGGCGCGGGTGCCCCACGCTTCGGGGTGCTCAACATTGACGATGCGCATGGCCGCCTGCTCCAGGGGCTTTCGCGGGAAACCCTGACCTACGGGCTCGACGCGGGCGCGCAGATTACCACCAGGAGATTTTCACGGGCGTTTACCGGGCTAGAATTTACCGCGCAGACCCCGGCGGGAAAAATCGAAGTGCGATCGGCTTTGGTGGGGCGGGTGAACGTCTACAACATTTTGGCGGCGATCGGCGCGGGCTTGGCGTTGGGGATTGCGCCCGCGCCGATTGAAGCGGGAATCCGGGAACTCGCGGCGGTGCCGGGGCGTTTTGAACGAATCGACGAAGGTCAGGAATTCCGAGTGGTGGTGGACTACGCGCACGCCGACGACGCGCTGCGAAACTTGCTCAAAGTGGCGCGCGAACTGGCGGGAACGGGCCGGATCATTTTGCTGTTTGGCGCCGGAGGGAATCGCGACCGCACCACCCGTCCGTTGATGGGCGAGGCGGCCGGCTCGCTGAGCGATCTGGTGATATTGACGAGCGACAACCCGCGCACGGAGGACCCGCTGCGGATCATCAACGATGTGGTGGTTGGCTTGCAGAAAGTGAATGGGAGCTACCAGATCGAACCGGACCGCGAGCGGGCCATCGAAATGGCGTTTGACGCCGCGCGTTCCGGGGACACTGTGCTGCTGGCGGGCAAGGGGCATGAGAGTTCGCAAATATTGAAAGACCGGACGTTTAGGTTCGATGACCGGGAAATGGCGAGAGAAATTCTCCGGCGGCGCGGCTATGGCAAGCCGGATGCAACTCGGAATTAGAGGTCCTGCCGGCCGGTAAACGGCTGGTAGCTGGTAGGTAGCAGGAGACACCATGCTGCGGTGGAGCATCGATCAAGTGGCTCGGGCCTTGGAAGCGTCGCGGCCGTCGTCAATTCCCGCGGCAACTCCGGTAGCCGGGGTGTCGATTGATTCGCGCAGCGTGAAAGCTGGAGAAGTGTTCTTCGCGATCCACGGACCGCGTCACGATGGACACGAATTTGTGAGCGAAGTCTTGGCTCGCGGCGCCATCGCGGTGGTGATTTCGCAGGATCGCTGGGCGGAGTTCCCGGGAGCGGTACAGAGCCGGGCGATCGGGGTCGCCGACACCGTGGCAGCTTTGGGGAAATTGTCGGCTGAGGTGTGCCGGGCGTGGCGCGGTGCGGGAAGCGGCCGGCGAGTCGCGGGAGTGGCGGGTTCAGTGGGAAAGACCACTACCAAGGAAATTCTGGCGGCGCTTTTGTCAGCGCGCTATCGGGTGCTGAAGTCGCAAGGAAACTTGAACAACGAGTTTGGGCTTCCGCTGACGCTGCTGCAGCTCAACGAAGCCCATGAAGCGGTGGTGTTGGAAATGGGCATGTCGCGGGCGGGGGAGTTGGCACGCCTAGCGAAGATTGCCGAGCCGGACGCGGGCGTGATTACCCGCGTGGCGGTGGAGCATCTGGAGTTTTTTTCATCGATTGGCGAGATCGCTAAAGCCGAGCGGGAACTGATCGAGAATTTGCCGGGGGCCCACGCTGCGGCGGTGCTGAATCTGGACGACGAGCGGGTAGCGCGGTTCGCCGACGTGGCGCCGGGAAAGATTATCTGGTTCGGCGAGAGCCACGCCGCCGATTTCCGCGCCGAGAATATTGAGGATCACGGGATCCGCGGGACGGCGTTCGATTTTGCGTGGCCTGAGGGACGGCAGCGCCTGGAACTCCCGCTCGCGGGGCGGCACAACGTGGGCAACGCCCTCGCGGCGCTGGCTGCGGCAAGCGAGTGGGGAGTGGGCGCGACCGAAGCGCGGGAAGTTTTCTCGCGGCTGCAGCCCGCAGAAATGCGCGGCGAGATCGTGGAGTTCGAGGCGGGATTTACGGTGATCAACGACAGCTACAACTCAAGTCCGCTGGCGTTGGCCGCCGCCGCGGAGCTGATCGCCGCGACCGAGGGCTATCGCCGGCGCATCCTGGCGGCGGGCGAAATGCTTGAGCTGGGCGCGGAATCGGTAGAGCTGCACCGCGATGCCGGCCGCAGCGTAGGCTCGGCGGGAAAAGCGGATTGGATCATCGGGGTGCGGGGCGCCGCGGCGGAAATGGTGGCGGCGGCGATTGCGGCGGGGCATCCGCGCGATCGCACGAAGTTTTTCGACAATTCCGAAGAGGCGGCAAGGTTCTTAACGGAATTCCTGGAATCGGGCGATTTGCTTTTGATCAAGGGATCGCGCGGCGTGCGCATGGAAAAGATTTTGGCGGCGATTGAGGCGCGGCATCGGGTGAAGGACGGAAAAACGCAGGGAGCGGTGAGCGTAGGCCTAGGACAAGAGGAGCCCAGCTAAGATGCTCTACTACCTGCTCTTTTTCGTGCTGCACAAGCACTGGAGCGCGCTCAACGTCTTTCGCTATTTGACGGTGCGGACCGCCATCGCGACGTTGACCTCGCTGTTCCTTTCGCTGGCCTTGGGTCCGTGGGTGATTCGCAGGCTGCGCCGGTTACAGGTGCAGCAGTACATCCGCAGCGAAGGCCCGGAGAGCCACCAGTCCAAGGCCGGAACCCCGACCATGGGCGGAGTGCTGATCGTGGCGGCCATCGCGATTCCCACATTGTTGTGGGCGGACGTGCGCAGTCCATACGCGATGCTGGCGGTGGCGGCCACCGTGGCCTTCGGAGCGATCGGATTTGTCGACGATTACAACAAGGTCGTGCGCCGGAGGAATCTCGGGCTAACCGCGAAATGGAAATTCGCCCTGCAGGTGCTCGTCTGCGTGGGTGTGGGATCGGTGCTGATCGGCTTGCAGCAAAAGGGAGTCTACTCGACGGCGCTCAGCGTGCCGTTCTTCAAGCGCCTGCACCCGGACCTGGTGGTGCGTTCGCTGCTCGCCAAAAGCGTGGTGTGGCCGCTGGCATTCCTTCCGTTCGTGTTGTTTCTGATCCTGGTGATCGTGGGATCTTCGAACGGGGTGAATTTGACGGACGGGCTCGACGGCCTGGCGATCGGCTGCGTGTTGGTTTCCGCCGGGGCGCTGACGGTGCTGACGTATCTTTCGAGCCATGCGCGCTTCGCGGAGTACCTCGAGATTCAGTGGATCCCGGAAGTGGGGGAGCTGACGATTTTTTGCGGGTCGGTGCTGGGCGCGTCGCTCGGATTCCTGTGGTACAACGCGCATCCCGCGGAATTGTTCATGGGCGACGTCGGTTCACTGGCGCTGGGCGGAGCGATTGGGGTGGTGGCGGTGATCATCAAGCAGGAGATTCTGCTGCTCTCGGTCGGCGGGGTATTTTTTCTGGAGACCCTTTCGGTGATCTTGCAGGTGGGATCGTTCAAACTGACCGGGAAACGCATTTTTCGCATGGCGCCGCTGCATCACCATTTCGAGCTGATGGGATGGAGCGAATCGAAGATTATCGTGAGATTTTGGATATTGGCGCTGGTGTTCGCGCTGTTTTCGCTCACCACGCTGAAGCTTAGGTAGAAAGCAATGAAGCCAGCAACGCAACTTGCGGGAAGGAAGGTGCTGGTTGTGGGGTTGGCACGGTCCGGCATGGCGGCAGCGGAGTATGCCTTGGCCGCTGGAGCGCGAGTGGCGGTCACCGATGTGAAGACCGCGGAGCAGTTGGGCCCGGCGGCGGCGAGTCTGGCGGAGCGAGGCGTCCGCCTGGAACTGGGGACCTGCGGCGAGCTGGCATTTGAAGGTGCGGAGCTGGTGGTGGTGAGTCCCGGCGTGCCATCCAATCTGCCGGGAATCATGCGAGCGCGGCAAAGCGGCGTCCCGGTGTGGGGCGAAGTGGAACTGGCGTGGCGGGCGATGCGAGGGCGGATGATCGCAATCACTGGATCGAACGGAAAAACGACCACCACCGCGCTCACCGGGCATGTCCTAAAGACTGCGGGCATCCCGACGTTAATCGGCGGAAACATCGGCACGCCGCTGATATCGCTGGCGGCGGAATCGACCAGTTCGACGGTAACGGTGGCGGAGATTAGCAGCTTCCAATTGGAGACCGTCGACGCTTTCCATCCGGACGTGGCAGCGCTGCTGAACCTGACCCCGGACCATATCGATCGCCATGGATCGTTCGAAGAATACGCGCGGATGAAGCTGCGAGTGTTTGAGAACCAGACCGAGACCGACATGGCGATCCTAAACGCGGACGACCCGCAAGTAGCGAAACGCGCTCCGGCGCGCGCGGATACCTGGTGGTTCAGCCGCGAGAAGCGGGTGGCCGAGGGAACATCGGTGCACGACGGGCAAATCGTGTTTCGCCGGCAAGGCGAGGAGTGGCCGATTCTGAAGGTTGAGGAGATAACCCTCCGCGGGGCGCACAACGTCGAAAACGTGCTCGCGGCGAGCGCCGCGGCGTGCCTCGTGGGAGCCGATCCGGCAGCGGTGGCTGCAGGTATTCGCAGTTTTGCCGGGGTTGAGCACCGCCTGGAATTCGTGCGCGAGGCCGGCGGAGTGGAGTATTACAACGACTCGAAAGCCACTAACGTGGACGCCACGCGCAAGGCGCTCGAAGCCTTTTCCGGCAACGTCATCGTCATCCTGGGCGGGAAGGACAAAGGGAGCGACTACCGCATGCTTTCCGAGCTGTTGCGGCAACGCGCCCGGCTGGTGCTGTTGATTGGCGCCGCGGCGGAAAAAATCGCGTCGCAGATTGAGGGTGTGGTGGCGCTGCAATTCGCGGGAACTCTGGACCGCGCGGTGGAGATTGCCGCCGAACGTGCCCGGCCCGGGGACACGGTGTTGCTCGCGCCGGCATGTGCGAGCTTCGACCAATTCGACAATTTCGAGCATCGTGGACGCGTATTTCGCGAACGGGTGATGGCACTGCCCGCGGCCGCGCCGGGTGCGGCAACCACTAAGGGTTAGCAAAGGGTTAGAGCAGCCAAGGAAAGGGATCGAAATGCCACGCAGCATGCAACATGACCGGCAGCTTTTCGGGGTAACCCTGGCGCTGTGCCTGATCGGCGCGGTGATGGTATTCAGCGCCTCGGCGGTAACCGCGCGCGAGCACTACCACTACGGCGCCTATTTTTTCCTGAGGCAGGTGCTGTTTTTGGGGCTGGGATGCGCGGCGATGTTCTGGCTGATGAACGTCGACTATCGCAAGCTGCGCCAGCCGCAAGTAATTTTTCCCGGGTTAGCCGGCGTAATCCTGTTATTGATCGGAGTCCTGTTTCTCGACCGTTCGCATGCCACGCACCGCTGGGTGCGCTTGGGTCCAGCCAGCTTGCAGCCGTCGGAACTGGCCAAGCTCGCGGTGATTTTGTATCTGGGATGGTTTCTCGAGCGGCGGCGCCTGCCCGAAAAATTCACCGGAAGCAATATCGTGAACATTCTGCTGCCGGCTTTGGCTCCGGTGTCTTTGATGATGGTGCTGGTGCTGATGGAGCCGGATTTGGGAACCGCGTGCCTGATTTTTGTCACGATTCTGGCGATGTTGTTCATCGCCGGAATTTCGCTGCGGTATCTGGGGTACGCGGCGGTGGCGTTGGTGCCGGTGATGTATCTCTTGATCGTGTGTTTCCCGTACCGCTACGCGCGGATTTTGGCTTTCTGGTCTCCGGAAGCGGACCCTCAAGGACACGGATTCCAGTTACTGCAGTCGCTGATCGCGGTGGGTTCCGGCGGGCTGACCGGGGTAGGGCTGATGGAGAGCCACCAGAAGCTGTTTTATCTGCCCGAAGCGCACACCGATTTCATTTATGCGGTGTTGTGCGAGGAGATGGGATACCTCGGCGCGGTAGCGGTGGTGGCGCTGTTTGCATGGTATGGCTGGCGCGGGCTGCGGGCTTCGCTGCGCGCTCCCGATGAGTTCGGAAAATTTCTGGGACTGGGGATCACCACCATGGTGGTGGCCCAGGCGCTAATCAATTTGAGCGTGGTGCTAGGGCTGGTGCCGACCAAAGGCATTTCGTTGCCCTTCGTCAGCTACGGAGGCACCAGCTTGCTGGTGATGCTGATCGCCACGGGAGTGCTTTTGAATATCAGCCAGCACGCCGAGGAATGACGGCGCGGCGGAGATCGCAGCAGCGCAACCGCCGGCCGAGGAGCCGAACGCGAGAATGAAACTGTTGATCGCCGGAGGCGGTACCGGGGGCCACGTGATTCCGGCGATGGCGGTGGCGCGGGAATGGCTGCGGCGCGGCGTGACGGAAGACGGCCGAGCCAGCGGAGCTAGCGGCTCCCGAGCCGGGAAGTAGTGATCGTGGGCACCCAAGCGGGGCTCGAAGCGCGATTGGTGCCGCAGGCGGGCTTACCGCTCGAAACGATTCGTGCGGCGGGATTGAAGGGAATGGGGGGAGCGAGGTTGGTGCGCAATGCAGCCATGCTGGTTCCGGGGTTCATCGATTCCGAGCGAATCTTGCAGCGGCACCAGTTCGCGGCGGCGCTGGGGGTGGGCGGGTATGCGTCCGGGCCAATGATGCTGCTGGCGGTGATGCACTCGATTCCCACGGTGGTGTTCGAGCCGAACGTCGAGCCAGGATTCACCAACCGCATTCTGGCGGATATGGCTACGCGGGTGGCGGTGGGATTCGAAGCGGCGCTGGACCGCTGGGGACGAAAAGCGGTGGTTACTGGGTGTCCGGTACGCGCAGAATTCTTCTCCGCGCCCGATTCCGCGCCGCGGGCGCCGTTTCGTTTGCTGATCACTGGGGGCAGCCGCGGCGCTTTGCCGATCAACCGCGCGGTGGTCGACGCGATGAAATCGCTGGCGGCGAAAAGAAATCAGCTTTTGGTCGTGCACCAGACCGGCGAACGCGACTATAATGCAGTGCGAACAGCGTATGCGCGACACGAATTTAACGCGGAGGTCAGCCCCTTCATCGAGAATATGGCGGAGCAGTTTGCCCAGGCTGACCTGATCGTCTGCCGTGCGGGCGCGATCACCGTGGCGGAAGTCGCCGCCGCCGGACGTGCCGCCATCTTCATACCCTTCGGCGCCGCCACCGATGCGCACCAGTTGCGAAACGCGCAGACCATGGAAGCCGCCGGGGCCGCGCGAGTCCTGCCGCAAGAAGAGCTGACCGGCGAGCGTTTGGCCGCTGAGATCTTTTCCCTGTTGTACCAACCCCAAAAAATTGTAGCCATGGCGCGGCGGGCGCGCACTCTGGCGCGTCCGCGAGCAGTGCAAGACATTACTAACCTGCTCGAATCGGTGGCGCTGCCGCCGCCGGTTAGGCGCCTGGACTCCCCGGATATCGCGGCGGCGGAAATGGTGGCGCAGCCATGACCATCACGTTCCGGAATTTTCAGCGCATTCATCTGGTGGGGATCGGCGGCAGCGGCATGAGCGGTATCGCCGAGGTGCTGCTCTCCAGCGGCTACGCGGTATCGGGTTCGGATACCAAGCACTCCGGCGTCACCGAGCGGCTCACCAACCTGGGCGCGCGCATTTTCAATGGGCATCGCCCCGAGCAAGTGCACGGCGCGCAGGTGGTGGTGATTTCGTCGGCGGTGCGGTCGGGGAACGTGGAAGTGGTGGAAGCGCACCGGCTGAAAATCCCAGTGATCCCGCGAGCGGAAATGCTGGCGGAGTTGATGCGCTTGAAATACGGGATCGCGGTGGCCGGGGCGCATGGAAAGACCACCACCACTTCGATGACCGCGTCCGTGCTGGCGGCGGCCGGCCTGGATCCCACGTTTGTGGTCGGTGGACGAGTGAATCACGCCGGATCCAACGCGCGAGTGGGGCAGGGCGATTACATGGTGGTGGAGGCGGACGAGAGCGACCGGTCGTTTCTGTTGCTGGCGCCGGTGGTGGCGATCGTCACCAACATCGACCGCGAGCATCTGGACCAATATTCCTCACTGGAGGAAATTCAGCGCGTGTTTTTGCAATTTGTGAACCGCGTGCCGTTCTACGGGCAGGTGATTTTGTGCGCGGACGATCCCCACGTCGAGGGAATTCTGGCGGGAGTGAAGCGGCCGGTGGTGACCTACGGCACCTCGGAGCAAGCGGACTTGGTGATCCACCATATCCGCATGGAAGGTTTGGCCAGCCATTTCCAACTGCGCTTCCGTGGCGAGGAATTTGGCGAGTGCCATCTGCCTGCCCCTCCGGGGATCCATAACATTCGCAACGCGGCAGCGGCTGCCGCGGCGGGTCTGTACCTGAATTTGCCGCCGGAGCTGATTCGCCTGGGTCTGGAGAAATTCGGCGGGGTGGGCCGGCGCTTTGAGGTGAAGGGGATGTTCGCCGGGGTGACCCTGATCGACGACTATGGCCACCATCCCGCGGAAATTCGCGCCACCCTGGAGGCCGCCGACGGCTGTGGCTTCGATCGCCTGATCGTTTTATTTCAGCCGCATCGCTACTCGCGAACGCTGCACCTGTGGGAAGAATTTCGCTCAGCGTTCGCGCACGCGGATGTGTTGCTGGTGACCGATATTTATGCCGCGGGAGAGCAGCCCATTGAAGGTGTTACCGGCGAGCGGCTAGCGGAAGCGATCGCCACCGCCGGTCATCCCAGCGTGATCTATTCCTCGAGCATGCAGACCGCCATCGAATTTCTGCTGCGCGAGGCGCGTCCCGGCGACGCGGTGTTGACCATTGGCGCGGGCAGCGTCTACCGCGCTCTGGACGAGCTCGCCATGCTGCTGGGATCGCAGATACCGGCGTCCCATGCGGATTGAATCACCGACGGTGGCCGCGCGGCTGGCGGAGCTGGGAGTGGAGTTGCGGCGGGGCGTTTCGCTGCGGACCCTGACGTCTCTGGGGATCGGCGGCGACACCGACATTTTGCTGCTGCGGCGGTACCAAGGATTGCCGGAAGCGATTGCGCTGCTGAAGCGCGAAGGCATCCCCTACCGGTTTCTGGGCGGGGGGACGAATGTGCTGGTGGTCGACGGAGAGTTGCCGTGGGTGATGTTGCAACTGCCGTCGGCGTCGTCAACGGCAAGAATCGAAGGGAACCGCGCATACGTGGACGCGGCGTCGGACCTGGGTGGCACGGTGACTTACTGCGCGAAAAATAATTTGGGCGGCATGGAAGGGCTGATCGGTGTGCCGGGCAGCATGGGCGGAGCCTTGCGCATGAATGCCGGGGCTTACGGGACGCAGATTGGAACCTACGTGCGCGCGGTGGAGCTGTATCGCGGAGCGGGCGGGCGAATTGAGACCTTGCGCCACGAGGACATCCACTTTGACTACCGGCACACCTCTTTTGCGCCGGACGATGTGATGTTGCGGGTGGAGTTGGAACTGCCGTCCAAGCCCTACAAGGAAATCGTGGCGGGCATCAAAATATGCAACGAAAAACGGCGCAATAGCCAGCCGCTCAATCAGAAAAGTGCCGGTTGCATTTTTAAGAATCCGCCGGGCGGGTCGGCCGGGCGAATGATTGACGAGCTGCAGTTGAAGGGGTACCGGCGCGGGGGAGCCATGGTTAGCGATCGCCACGCCAATTTTTTCGTGAACGCCGGCGAAGCCAGCTCCGACGACATGCTCGGATTGATCGACGACGTACGGAAACGCGTGCGCTCAGCTTTTCGCGTGGATCTCGAAAACGAAGTGATCGTGTGGAGTAACTGAAAAGAGCCAAAACTATGGAAGCGGAAGCTTATCCCCAAGAAGTACTCGCCGAACAGGAACCGCGATATTTGCGGCGGCAGAAGCCGCTGGAAATCAAGCGGCGGAAGTTTGGCAAGAAAGCATGGAAGGGTTATCTGCGGTGGCCGGCGATCGCGGCCCTAGTGATCATCGCACTGGTGGCGGTGTATCTGGCCGGCCATTTCCTGCTCACCTCGCCGAGTATGTCCCTGTTGCATCCGGGACAAGTCGAGCTGGTGGGCAACAAATTTGTGTCGCGCGCCGCGGTGCTGGAGATTTTTTCCGGCGATCGTGGACGAAGCGTGCTGCTCATTCCTCTTGAGGAGAGGCGCCGGCAATTGGAAATGCTGCCGTGGGTGGAGCAAGCGGTAGTGCGCCGCGCACTGCCGGGTCGCATCGAGGTGGAATTGGTCGAGCGGGTGCCGGTGGCGTTCTTGCGACAGGGAAGCGATCTAGACCTGGCGGATGCCCACGGCGTGATTCTGGACCGTCCGGTGGAAGGCGATTTCCATTTCCCCGTGGTGACCGGAATTAATGCAGCGATGCCCGCCGACGCGCGGGAGCGGCGGATGCAAATGTATTCGGCGTTTCTGCATGGTATCGATGCGGCGCGTCCTAGCGCGAGCGAGATGGTCAGCGAAGTGGAAGTGCAGGACGTCACCGACCTGAAAGCCACGCTCCAGGGGCTGCCCCCGGCGGGTAGCAAACTAGCCGGACGAAACCCTGCGTGGAGCGAGGCGGACGGCCCGTTGTTCGTCCATTTTGGTGACCGCGATTTCCAGGCAAGGTATCAGACTCTGCTCGATAACCTGGGCCAGTGGCGCGCGACGGCCGGGCGGGTCGAGTCGGTTGATCTACGGTTCGACCGCGAAGTGGTGGTGAACCCCGAAGAACATCTGCCCGCGGCGAGAATGGCGGCTATAACGTCGGCAGTATCGCCCAGCGGAGCGGCGGGGCACACCGGGAATGGCCACGGCGCGACGCCAACGGCAAAACCCGTCGCTGCGCACGTCGCACCGAAATCTGCAACCAGCCAACCGGCAAAAGCCAAGCCGGCAAAGGTCCCTAGTTCCAAAGCGGCCACGAATAAGGGGCACGACCGCTAAATTCGAGCGGTCCGAGAGATTGAGATTCACGTCCGCGCTGGCGCGGCCAGCGTCTGAAGCGACGAAGGAGTGGAGGAATTGGGAAAAAGAGATAGGCAAGTGGTCGGGCTCGACATCGGAAGCACCAAGACCTGCGCGTTAATCGGCGAGATCGACGACGACGGTCTGGTCAAGTTTCTGGGCTTGGGCGCCGCCGAATCCAAAGGCTGGCGCAAGGGCCAGATTGTGAATCTGGAGTTGGCGGTCAGCTCGATCCGGCGGGCTGTCGAGGAAGCGGAAACGGTGGTGGGTTTTCCGGTGGAGTCGGCGCTGATTGGGGTGGCCGGCGGGCACGTTCGCGGGGTGAACAGCCGCGGTGGAATCACCCTGGGGCAGAAATCACGCGACGTGGACCGCGACGACGTGCGGCGCGCAGTGGATGCCGCGCGCAACGTTTCGCTGCCGTTGGACCGCGAAGTGCTCCACGTATTGCCGCAAGAATTTTTTCTCGATGCACAGGACAACATCCGCGACCCCGCAGGGATGCTGGGGCAGCGCCTAGAAGCAAACGTGCACATCGTCACCGCTTCGGCGGCTGCCGCGCAAAACGTGGTAACCGCGGTAAATCGCGCTGGCGTGCGGGTGACCGACACGGTGCTGGAAGCGCTAGCCTCGGCGGACGCGTGCCTGACCCAGGACGAACGCGAACTGGGCGTGTGCCTGCTGGACATTGGCGGTGGCACCACGGAAGTGATCGTCTACAGCGGCGGGGTGGTGCGTCACACCGGTGCGGTGCCGGTCGGTGGCGACCATTTTACCAACGACTTGGCGGTCGGGCTGCGAACGCCTATTCCGGAAGCGGAGACCATCAAACGAAATCACGCCACCGCTTGCCGCGAGACGATGGCCCAGGACGCCGCCATTGAGATTGCCAGCGTAGGCGAGCGGCCACCGCGGACGATTTATTCTCGTATGTTGTGCGAGATTGCCGAAGCGCGCACCCAGGAATTGATTACCCTGGTGCGCGACGACCTTCGCCACGCCGGGCTGGACTCGCAGATTCCCGCGGGGCTGGTTTTCACCGGAGGCGGCGCGCGCCTCCACGGCCTAACGGAACTCGCCGAGCGCATGCTGGCGATGCCGGTGCGTATCGCGTCCCCGCGCGGGCTCGCCGGCATGAGCGAAGAGGTATCACAACCGGAATATTCGACGTCAGTAGGGCTGGTGTTATACGGAACGCGCGCGCGCCGCATGGCGGGGCAGCGTGCGACCGGATGGACCAGCAAGTTCAAAGCATTATTTGCAGGTCAGTCATGAGGGATCCTCTGAGGGGAGGGATTATGTCGAGAGATGCAGGGCTGCGAGTTTCATTCACTGAGGATGTAACCAACGGCGCTCGGATCAAGGTCATCGGAGTCGGCGGTGGCGGTTCGAACGCGGTCAATCGCATGATTCGGGCGAAGGTGGAAGGCGTCGAGTTCATCGCCGCCAATACCGATTTGCAGGCGCTGAAGCTGTCACAGGCGCCGGTCAAGCTGCAACTGGGCGCCAAACTCAGCAAAGGCTTGGGCGCGGGCGCCAACCCCGAGGTCGGGCGGAAGGCCGCGCTCGAGGACACCGAGAAAATTTTGGAAGCACTCGACGGCGCGGACATGGTGTTCGTCACCGCCGGACTGGGCGGCGGCACCGGCAGCGGAGCTGCCCCGGTAGTCGCCAACCTCGCCAGCGAGCTCGGCGCGCTGACCGTAGCGGTGGTCACCAAGCCGTTCGCCTTCGAGGGCAAGCGGCGCTTGCAGCAGGCTGAGCAATCGTTGGCCGAACTGATCGGTTGCGTTGATACCGTGGTGGTGATTCCCAACGAGCGCTTGATGGAAACGGTCGAGCACGGGACCAGCTTCTTCGAAGCGTTCCGCATCGCCGACGATATTCTGCGCCAGGCGGTGCAGGGCATCAGCGACATCATCACCATTCCCGGGATCATCAACCGCGACTTCGCGGACGTAAAGACCATCATGTCCGGGCAAGGCTACGCGGTGATGGGCACGGCGGTAGCCAGCGGCCCGAACCGCGCGGTAGACGCCGCCAACCGGGCCATCAACAGCCCGCTGCTGGAAGACAATTGCATCCAGGGCGCGCAGGGAATTCTGATCAACATTACCGGATCATCCACACTGAGCCTGCACGAGGTGCATGAGGCGTCGTCGATCATTCAGAAGGCCGCGCACGAAGACGCCAACATTATTTTCGGTGCGGTGCAGGACGACGCGATGAAGGAATCGGTGAAAATCACCGTGATCGCGGCCGGGTTCCGCGAAGTGGCGATTCGCAAGAATCAGCCGCGTCCGTCGTATCTGCCCAAGACGTGGAAGGCAGCCCGCGAGCCGCAGCCCGCGGCCATGGACGCCCCGCGCAGCATCGACGAAATGATTCACAAGGCGCCCGCCGACGATCTGGACGTCCCGACGTTCCTGCGGAGGCAAGCCCAGAAAGCATAACGCGTTTTCGGTGTCGCAATAACTGCGGAGACAGATTTTTGTCGACGCAGTTAGGAAAAACAATTGCAGGAAACGGAAGCAGCAGGCGCCGCGCTCGGTTTCGTGCATTTTTGTTGCTCGGGTCACGCCGCTTGGACTTCGCTCGGCGAAATGCCTACCACGGCACGCCAGGATAGAGGCTCGGAATCCGGAACGCGCGATACACGTATTTATTCTGGATCGTCATTTGCCAGACGGTTTGTGCCGGTGAAGTAGCGAGCGCGATGGTTCGGTGGCGCGCCGCATCGTGGCTAGAGTTTGTAACCAATCTTGCGCACGAATTCGTGGCGGGCCTTCGCCTCTTCGGGTCCTTCTACCCCCGCCGGCGACGAACCGTCGATCACCCCCACGATCCCGCGCCCTTGCGCGGTCTGCGCCACGATCACCTCCACCGGGTTCGCTGTGGCACAGTGGACGGTGCACACCTCGAAACAATCGCGGACCCGTCCCAGCACGTTGATCGGATAGGCTTGGCGGATCAGCAGAACGAAGATGTGTCCCGCGCCGATGGCCCGGGCGTTGGCGGTGGCCGCGCGGCGAAGATCGTCGTCGTTGGCTTCGATACGCGTAAGGCAGGGACCGGAAGCTTCGTTGAAAGCCACCGCAAACTTTGCGCCGGGCACGGTATTGACCATCACTTCGTAGAGATCTTCCGCGGTTTTAATAAAGTGGGCATGTCCCAGAATCAGGTTGGCGCCCTCGGGAATTTCCATTCGTACCGTTTGCAAATCCATGTTTCACTCCCCGATCCGGGAATCTTTCCCGAAACTAGAGCCGCAGTAGTCCGCCGCAGTGCACTGGGTGGTGCGCGGCGACTGGCAACTCGCGGCGAAGTCTATTATCAGCAGTGTTGGCGACTACGGCAAGCGGCCCGGTGGCCGGGAAACGCGCGTGCTAGGATAAGTGCAGACGTGCAGCCGAATCCCAAAAAAGACTTGAGATACGCAGTTGACGCAGATTTTACACACAACGTTGAAGCATTTGTCATACCCGTCGCGTAATAGTGAACTGGGGTGTAACAACCGTTGCCAAGTTTGAAAGTCTCGCGGCATTGAGGGGTGTTCGGTGGTCAGCGGAACCGATTGCGTCGATGCGGAAAGGGAAGTAGCCCATTCCGAACCGGAAGTCCGCGCGGAAGTTGCGCCGGAGGCCGCGCTGGACGTATTTCCGGCTAGAGCAGGCCAGGGATCGTACGTTATGTGGGACAGAACGTTGCAACAGACCAAGCGATATCTAAGAATCGCTTCCGGCTTCGTGTTGCTCATCGCTGGGGCGGTGATGTTTTTTACCCCGGCGCCCGGCTGGATCGTGATTTTGCTTGCCTTGGGTATTCTCGCCGCTGAATACGTCTGGGCCCGAGTGCTGCTCGATCGCATGAAAGAGCAAGGCACCAAGATCCGCGATTTCGTGTTACCTCGCCAGAACCCCAATCAAGTCTGATTTCCGCGGGCTCGCTGAACTAAAGTTGAGTTAAGCGGTTATGGCACGACCATTGCTGGTTGCGTAGACCTGCTAAACTCAGAACGTCTCCGCCCAGGAATGCGCGTTCAGGAATGGTTGTGCCACTACTCCGCGAAGATGGGAAGGTGCAGCGGCGGCTGCACGTGAAAATCCATGCGCGCGATCTCTTCCAGCGCGCCAGCTAGCAACGATGTGCTGCACGGTTCGATGGTGATCACGAAGGGAAGGGCGCCATGCGGGTAACCCGGCTTCTGCAGCACGGCGTCGATGCTGATGCCATGTCGCGAAAGCACCGTGGCCAGCGCGGCGATAATTCCGGGACGGTCGTTGATCACCAGACGCAGGTAATGGCGGAGGGTGAAATCTCCGCTGACGGCTTCGGGAATCTCCACGGCTGCAGGTACGCGCGGCGCACCAGCGCCGCTGGCGTTGGCGATAGCGATGAGATCGGAGACCACCGCGACCGCCGTGGGATCTCCGCCGGCGCCTAAGCCGGAGAAAACCATCTGGCCGGAAAATTCGCCGGTGGACGCCACCAGGTTTCGCCCGCCTTCCACGTGGGCGATCAGCGAGGTCAGCGGCACCAGCGCGGGCTGGACCGCGGCAAAAAGTTTGCCGCGCTCGCCCTTTGCGCCAGAAACTTTCTTCGCGGAAGAGATTTGGCGAATGGTGCAACTCAGCTCGTGTGCGTAGGCGAAGTCCACTGCTTCGATGGTGGAAATGGGCCGGCAGGGAATTTGCTCCCCGCGGACGCGCATGTGCAGGCCGACCTGGGTGAGGATCACCAATTTCGCCCGCGCATCGATGCCGTCGATGTCGCTGGATGGGTCGGCTTCGGCGAAGCCCAGCTTCTGGGCTTCTGCCAGCGCGGTGGCAAAGCTCGCGCCGTGCCTTTCCATCTGCGTGAGGATGTAGTTGCAAGTGCCGTTGAGAATTCCCTGAATCTGAAATAGCCGATCGCCCGCCAGCCCTTGCTCGATGCCCATTATCGCGGGAATGCCGCCGGCGACCGACGCTCCAAACTCGATTCGTTGCCCCGATGTGGCCGCGAGCGCGATGAGCGCGGGGCCGGACTCGGCGATCAGCAGTTTGTTGGCGGTCACCACGGATTTGCCGGCGCTCAGGGCGCGGCGAATCAGCGTACCGGCGGGCTCCAGGCCTCCGATCAGCTCGACCACGACGTCGGCGTCGGACGCGATTACTTTGTCGAAGCTGTCGGTCCAGCGGATGTCCGCCGGAAGGGCAGCGGTCTTCTTGCTCTGCACGTTGCGATTACAAATCCAGACCAGGCGCAGCGGACCCGCGGGATCGGTGCAAAGAATCCTAGCCACCGAACGGCCAACGGTGCCAAAGCCGACTAGGGCGACCTTCAGAGGGGGAGGGGCAGCAGGGCTTTTCCCATCACTACCGGAGCGGGTCGCGCCGGATGCCAACAGGGAGGACGGTGGGTTCTGGGTCACGGAAAATCCCTTCGCGCGATTTTGAAGTGCGGTCACGCCCGGCGTGGTTCCCGCTGCGGCGTCCGCGGCCGAACACGAAAGCCGAGCCGCGCGAGAATTGTATCAAGACCGGGGAGTTCGGCGAAGCTGACTGATCGCAAGCTGGATGAGCGCGAGGTTGACGAATATTCGCTTCCTGTTTAAAGTAGATCAAGTCAAACGGGACTGAGCTAGAAGCACACCAGATGGGTACGACCGTGCCTAGAGCAACTGTCCTCGGTTCAGTTGGGAGGTCGTACAATTGGCAGTACATCAGATTCTGGATCTGATTATCCTGGTTCGAGTCCAGGCCTCCCAGCCAATCCTTTCAATGAATTAGCTTGGAACCCTGCGCAAGTCTGGGAAGATTTGCTCCTTCGAGATGCCAAGGCAGTTTACGGCTTATGAACCCCGTGGGTCTCTAGCATCGGGAGTTCCTCGCGGCGGTCTTCTGTGGTGACCACGATGGGTTGCGATTTCCGATACACGTTTGCGACCGCCATGGTCCAGAAAGGAACCAAATCGACGCCGGGCACGAGCTTGGCAAAAAACGATGGCAGAAATTCCCAGTGCCAGCCAAGCAGGTAGACCAGCACGGCTCCAACGCCGAGATCAAGTATGTCATCCGCAGGTGACGCAGCACCCTCGATGAATACCGGGAGAAGAATCATTTGGAACGCATCCGCAATGATCGCGAGCATCATAGCGGCTCGAAAGCGCGCACCCGGCGGGATGGTGAAGGTATCGTGAGTCACGGCAGCCAGTTGTTTTCAGCTTGGTGCTTAATCCGCTTATTTTAGCCCTTCCGCCATACGAAGAGAAGAGTCGATTCTGAATTGGTCCGTAGACGACCCGCTGGAGGCTATGGACCTCGCCCCGCCTTCGGCAGAACGGTCAGTGCAGGTATGGTGCGGCAGATAACGGCTCCCCGATAAAGGCTACTGCGCCACGGGCACGATCCCGGGGATCCATCGGACCGCATTGTCGTGAAAAATGCGGCGCACCACTGGTTCCGGCAGGTTCAGTCCCTCGATTTGCCGGTTTTTGTACCGCAGGATTTGTCCGGTAGCCAAAAACTTCCAGTCTCTGGCGTAGATCTCTTGCCATTCCTTTACGGCGTCGGTGGTGGATTCCTCGTTGAGGAACTCCAGGTCTGTGGCGTACAACACTCGATCCTGATATTTGATCAGGAATTTCCGCACTTTCTCTCGCGGCTGAATCATTAGATATTCCATGCGCGCCGCGGTATCCACCGCGAAATTGGGATAGCGATCGAATCGTTTCGCGATCAGGTCCACATCGGTTTCCATGCTGCCCAGATGCGCGCCGACAACTCTGAGCTTTGGATTTTCAGCGAGCAGATGATCGCGCGCCGCCAAGATCACCTCCTTGCGGGGATGATCGGGATGTCGGTACATATACCACTCTGGATTTTCTTTGTAGTACTCGTAGTCCGGACTGTCCGGGTTGGGCGGTTGCCAACACGATGACGGCTCGGCAACGTGTGCGACGAGCGTTTTGTTCTCCGCCGCGATTGCGTGGTAGATCGGCTGAAAGGCTGGATCGTCGGGCATCACGTACCGCCCGCCCGGCGTTTTCAGTTCCATTCCGATGTTTTTCCAGATTTTCACCGCCACTGCACCATCCGCAAATTCCTGTTGAATCTGCTTGACGGTGCTCTCGGCAAAATCCTTTCGCTGGAACCCAAATGGATTGAACGTAACGCACAGCTTGGCATGGCCTTGGCTGCTTTGGACAAATCCTTTGGCGCGCTCAAGCTCGGTTTCCAGGCTGCCGTAAATGCCCTGGGTATCGGCCACGCAAATATCCAAAACGTGCAAGCGCAGCCGCGCGACGAGTTCGGTCATGGCAGGATCGCTCTTAAACGCATGCACGTGGGTATCGATCGGCTCGATCGCCGCAAAGGCCTGCAGATCAGTTTCGGAACCGGGCGATCGATCCGCGGCGTTCGCTGCAGTTATGGCTACGCCACGACCCCCGGTCATTCGAACGGCGGAGAATGCAATGCCCCCCACCATCAGCGGGAATATCAGAAGCCGGTTGTGGATGCGCTTCATGTTCTCGGCCAGGGCTCTGCGTTGCCGAACGTGTGCAAACTCTTCCTCTCCCGAACTTGCGGTAATCCGGCCACGCGATACTAACCCGTGCCGGTCACAAAATCATCTTCAAGTTGACAAAGGCATATAAATAGGCCTAATTACCTGAAGCGATTTCAAATATCATGGCAGGTCATATCGTCAACTGGGTCAACTTATTCCGGACGTTTGCGCCCCACACTCGGAGGGAGGGTTTTCGGTGAAAGAATCTCGCCGCAATATTCCGTTCCGTCAAAACGATTTGAGAGGTGGGCTCGATCCGATCTCGCGCGATGCCAGGCCACTTTGGCTGGTGGTGACCTTGTTGGTGGCGGCGTTTCTGTTTTCCTATTCCGCCGCGTGGGCCCAGAAAGACGCTGGGGCAATCGCCGGGACGGTAAAGGATGCCTCGGGAGCGGTGGTGGCGGGAGCCAAAGTTAGAGTCACGGATGCGGATCGCGGCACCGAAGTGGATGCGGTCACAAACGCCGAAGGCGAATATACGGTCAGTCCGCTACGAGTCGGCCACTACAAAGTGGCCGTCGAGAAACACGGATTTAAAACCTCAGTGGCCGGCCCGATCGTTGTGGAAGTTCAGGAACACCCGACGGTCAACCTCACCCTGGAGGTGGGCCACACCGATGAGACGGTCAGGGTGACCACCCAGGGTCCGCTCCTTGAGGTCGAAACATCCGACCTCGGTCAGGTAATCAATGGCGAGCGCGCCGAGACCCTGCCACTCAACGGACGTAACTACGCGCAACTGGCGCTGCTCGGCGCAGGAGTTGTGCCCAGCGAGCCGGGCTCTCGGGTGGAAACAAGTTACGGTTTTAGCTCCAATGGCGCCCGATCGCTACAGAACAACTATTTACTGGATGGCGTGGACAACAACTCCAACCTCGGAGACGTCCTAACCGGCCAAGCGTATGTCATCCAGCCTTCCGTTGACGCTATTGAAGAATTCAAGGTGCAAACCAACGCCTACAGCGCCGAGTTTGGCCGCGGGAATGGGGCGATCCTCAACGCCATCATCAAATCGGGAACGAATAGCTTCCATGGGGACACGTACGAGTTCTTTCGAAATGACGCAGTCGATGGACGCAACGCCTTCGATACCAGCCGCCAGCCATACCACCAGAATCAGTTCGGAGCCACCCTGGGCGGCCCAATTAGAAAAGACAAGACGTTCTTCTTTGCCGACTACGAAGGTCTTCGCATCATACAGTCCCTGCCGCAGTTGTCGCTGGTTCCTACCCCTCAAGAAATTGGCGGTGACTTTTCCAGTTTTCTCACCAACGTGCCCGCCATGGCCGTGGACATGAACGGCAACCCTACCAATCAGGTCGCCGTCGATTGCAATGGGAATCCGACGTACATGGGCGAAGTTTTCAACTCGCGTTTGGCGCAAAATTCCGCTTTGAATCCCAGCGGCGTTTGCGGGATGCCCATCGGGGTGGGCGCAGGAGGCGTCCCCACCAATATTTTTCCGGCTAACGCGATCGACCCGCTTGCGGCCCGGCTTTCCGCCCTTTTTCCGGCTCCCAACACCAACGTGAACGGGGCCAATTTTATCGCCGATCCCAGAAGGACCGCCAACCGCAACAACTTCGATGTTCGCCTGGACCACAAAATATCGGACAAAGACAGCATCTTCGGCAGGTTCAGCTACGAAGCTCAGCCCAGCTTCACGCCCTCGCCCTTTCAAAACGCTCTGGACGGCGGAGCGTTCTCCGATGGGACGGAAGACGATTCCTTCCGCAGCATAGCCATCAGCGAGACCCATCTGTTTTCATCCAATCTGGTGAACGAAATTCGTTTCGGATACAACCGGATCAATTCGCATCGTTTTCAACTCGATGCAAACGAAAACGTCTCCCAGCAACTTGGATTTTCAGGGGTTCCTTTCAGCCAGGATCTCGGCGGCTTGCCTCAAATCAGCATCGATGACGGCACCGCTACGATCGGCAGCTCGGGCTTTCTGCCCGCCATTGAAAAACAGAACAGCTTCGTGCTGACCGACAATTTGACCTGGATTCACGGCCGACACTCCGCGAAATTCGGAACCGAAATTCGCAACGAGCAATTCACGCTTTTTGAGCCCGCCGCTCCTCGTGGCACCCTGGATTTCGCGAGCGACTTCACTGACAACCCGGCCGCTCCTACCACCGGCGGCGAGGCCTTCGCTACGTTTTTGCTTGGAGTTACCGACGGCGGGTCTATCACCAATACCCACAACGTGGACTATCACCGGCAAATCTATTCGTTCTACGGGCAAGACGATTTCCGGATGACCCAGCGCCTGACCTTGAATCTCGGTTTGCGGTACGAGCTGTTTACCACCATCAAAGCCTCCGGGAACGAGCAGGCCACCTTCGACTTTGCCGACGACTCCCTGGTGGTGCCAAAGGGGCAGACGACTCAACTGACGCCGTTCCTGGCCGCTAACATTCCGGTGGTGAGAAACGGCAGCGCGGGGTTGATTTCTCCCGACCTGACTGACTTTGCCCCGCGCTTCGGCCTGGCATACCAGATGACCGACAAGCTCGTGTTGCGCACCGGCTATGGCATTTTCTACGGCGGGCAGGAAAACGGCCCCTATTCAAATCCGAGCCCCGGTTTCAATCCGCCGTTTTACGTAACCCAAAATTTCAGCGAGCCATGCTTCCTTTCGGCCGCAAATCCAAACGGTCCAGACTGCGCGATTCCCGGCCTGAGCGCGCTGTACCAAGGGTTCCCATCCAATTCCCTCACCGATCCCAATACCCCGATCTTGTTTTCGGTAAGCCCGAAGGTGCGCACACCGTACACTCAGCAATGGCACTTTGGATTTCAGTATCAGCTGCCAAGCCAAACGGTGTTGGAGGTGTCCTACGCCGGCTCCCACGGCGCCAATCTGTACAATTTCTACAATGGGAACCAAGCGGTCCCGGACCCGACATTTTGCACCACTTTTCCAAACACTCCGGAAAATTGCCCCACCGCGCCACGCCGCCCCGCAAAAATGTGCGACGACTCTGTTTTCCCGCCCAATTGCAACGAGGTTTTCGATACCAGCATTGACCTGCTCCGCACCGACGGTTTCTCCAATTACAATTCCTTGCAAGTCCGCTTGGAGAAGAGCTTTTCTCACGGGCTGCAATTCGAAGCGTCCTATACCTACGCTCACGCTCTGGACGATGCATCCAGCGCGGCCCTGGGCTCTCTCAATAACGGCGATTTCCGCGACCAGCGCTACCCGTACCTCGAATATGGCAATTCCGATTTCGATGTTCGGCATCGCCTGGTGGTCAGCTACGTCTATCAACTTCCTTTTGGGAACGGTAAGACTTTCGGAGGCAATGCCACCGGCCTGAAGAACCAAATCATCGGCAATTGGCAGTTCGCTGGCATCACGACCGCTTCCACCGGCAACTGGTTCACAGTTACGGACGCGGTAACCAATGTTTCCTCCAGCGATGGTGGTGGAGGAGTGAGCTACTTTGAGGTGCGCCCCAACGTAGTCAGTAACCCAAACTCGAAACCTTGCGTCCCCGGAACCACTTTCAATACCTGTGCCTTCGTGGACAACACGGTTCCGTTCACCTTCGGAAATGCGGGACGAAACATCGTGCGCGGACCCGGTTTCCAAAACTGGGACCTATCGCTATTCAAAATGTTTCCGGTGCGCGAGCAGATGCGTTTCGAGTTCCGCGCTGAGTTTTTCAACATCTGGAATCATGTGAACCCATTATTCGAGCCCACCGGCGAGATCAGCGAAGAACCGCAACCGCTGGAGTTCGGCACCCCGCAATATGGTTACGTGCAGGGCGCGCGGGATCCGCGATTCATTCAGTTTGCTTTGAAGTTTTACTTCTGAAGCTGCGTCTCAAAAGCAGCCGGGGGTTTGGCCACTCAGTCTGCTGGCACCGCGGTCGGGCTCACTTGGAAAAATCGGAGCAGTTCCGCGACAACCACTTCGGGATTGTTTAGTGGGATGAAGTGGCCCGAGTCGACCACGACGCATTTCGACAGCGGAATCAACGCGGAGGCTCGCCGCGCGAATCCCTCCGGCACGGCTGGGTCGTGTGAGCCTTGAAAAATGAGGGTGGGCATTAGGAGTTGGGGCAGCATGTCCGGCATCGCAGCGAGAACCTTCGCGGGGTCACCCCACCGCGTCACCGCCATCAACCGTCATGAACCCCACGGGCCAGAAAACGGCTGGCGAAATTCCCGCACCACACTGTTGAACTCGGTCCGCTGCTGTTCCAATGCCTGGCGCATGGCCACCTTCCAGAAAATGGCGCTCACCAACGGCGCGAACAACTCCCCGACGATCGGAGTCCGCAAAATCCGGAAAAGATGAAACGGTCTTAGCTCGGGGAATATCGCGGGCGATAGCAACGCCAAACGATCTACGTGCTGCGGGAACCGGTAAGCGTATTGCACGGCGATGGCCGCGCCAGCGTCGTGGCCTACTACGTGCCACTTTTCGATGCCGTGTTCGACACGTATCTGTTCGAGCTGCTCGGCCAGCTCCTCGAGCTGGCCGGGACCGTTCGTCACGCTTGGCGTTTTTCCCAGGCCGGGCAAATCCACGGCGTGGCACGTGAACTGCCCGCGCATCTTATCGATGATGCCGCTCCAGAGCTGGCCGCTGGTGGGCATACCGTGAATGAACAGAACCGGATAACCTGATCCGCGAGAAAGCAGGTACATTCCGTACTCCTTTCACCGCAAGAACAGATCAAGCTGCTGTTTCGCCCACGGTGGCCATCCGTATACACCATTCCGCGAACACCCACGCGCTGGCCCGAAAGAACCACAGAACCGAACCGAGAAGGAAGGTGGAAAGAATTCCCATGGGGTTCAAGCGGGCGTAGACCACATTCATGCTCCACGTCGGCGAGGTGTACACCGTTCCAGAGCGGCGAACGCCAATGCGGTTTCGGACTGCTGGCTCGTATACGATTTTTTCGATTCCCATGTTAAAGAACTTGGCCATGTGCATAATTCGGCGGCTATAAGAACCCGTTGCTCGCAACGGCAGGCGATGCCTGGTGCGATATTTCAGAATGAGCGCCGATGCTTCGGCGGCGTGCCGCAGCGCCGCAGTCACTCCATTCGCGGTGATCGGATCCACCATGGATGCTGCTTCACCGGCGATAAACCAGTTCGGCCCGGCCACTCGGTCATAAACTCGAGATTGGAAAGAGGCCGCGCTGCAAGCTTCCAGCGGGCCGGTCTGCAACAGAGCGTCAAACCGCGGGTACTTCGCCAGTTGCTCCCGGAAAATGTCCTCGACCCCAAGCCCCTGCTCTCGTTTGGCCTTCGTTGCCGGGCCGGTGGTGACGTAACCTACACTGATGACCTCCGGGTTGATGGGAATTTCCCAAATCCAGTCGAGATATTGCGCGGGCCGCGGTTCCATATAAAGAGTGGTACCTTCCGGCGGCTCGGAAATCGCAAAGTAGTTCCAGATCGCAACCTTTACGGGGCCGAACTGAATCGCAGGAAGACGGAATTCTCGCGCCAATAAGGACGTTGCGAATCCCGAGGCATCGATAAACCAGGAAGAGGAAAACCGCGTGCCGGCAGTGTGCACCGCGGAGATTCTTTCGCCATCCATCTCTACTCGGGTAACCGTGTCACGAATCATGGTGACCCCACGGTTGATCGTCCTCTTGAGCAGTTCTTCGTCCAGGCGCAGCCGGTCCACATGCAAAGTGCGTAGCTCGATGTGGAACGGCTTCCCCGCTAGCCAGGCGTCCGGAACATAGTGCTCGGAATCACCACTGCGTAATTTCATGGTCACATGGCGCTTCCAGGTAGCCATCCGCGCGGCGATCAAATCGTCCATCGGCAGCCCTAGATTGCTCAGTAAGGCAGGAGCGGACCAGTCCAGCGATTCCCCTACCGCCGGGCGAACGGGTCCCTCGGGTTCAATGCAGACTACCCGTAGCCCAGCCTCCGCAAGCTGTAGCGACGCCGCCTTCCCACACAAGCCACCGCCGACTACGATCACGTCGCAATCAGGCCCTGGAGTGGACACCGGGGGAAACGATCATTGGCGGTCAGTCGCACCAATACTAGGAAACCATTAGAGGCCCGCTGGCCTGGAAATGGCCCGGGCGGCCGGTTTACGGCGCGGGAGTGTGAGGATCTTTGTTTTCTGAGACGAAATGGATGAGCGTAGCCGCAACCACTCCCTTGCCTTCCCGAATCGTGACGAACTGATTGGGCTTAACGCCAGGGATCGAATCCCTTTGCCCGCTGGGCCATACAATTTGCAGACTAGCGCTTTTCACGTTGCCGGGTTTTCCCAAACCAAAGGTGAGCGGCAGTTCGCTCTGGGACAGATAACTCGAACCGCCCTTGACCACCCGTACCAGCCTGGCACCAGAACTCGTGGTAAGAGTAAGCTTCGCTCCAACACCGTCCCGATTCGACCTGGTGCCAATTAGTTTCACGCGCAAGACATCGTTTTGATTGGCATTGTCGTTGCGCAGCAGGCGCGCCGGGCCGTTGTTGGCAGTAACCAGGAGATCCAGGTCGCCATCATTGTCGATATCTGCGTAGGCGATGCCTCGTCCTACCACCGGCTGCTCGATCGGGCGGCCCAGCTTGGCGGAGACGTCCTCGAAGGTTTTGTTTCCCTGGTTGCGGTAGATCCCCATGGGTTCGGCGTATTTTACCGTCGGTTGAACTACCGATACGTCGTCTGAGACGTGCCCGTTCGTCGCCACAATGTCCAAAAGCCCGTCCAGGTCGTAGTCCATAAACAAGCAACCGAACGTAAGCAACTGGTTGGTGGCCCGGCCGATACCGGACTTCATCGATTCATCCATGAACAAGCCGGAGCCATCGTTGCGATAGAGCGCCATACTTTCGTTGGTGAAGTTGCCGATCACGATACTTGGGAATCCAGAACCATCGAAATCGGCGGCATCGGTACCCATACCTGCGCGCACTCTCCCCGACTCGCTGAACGCAACTCCGGTGGCGACGCCTTCGTCGGTGAAAGTGCCGTTGTGGTTGTTGTGGTAGAGCTTGTTGGGTTCGGTATCGTTGGTGATGAATAAATCCATCCAGCCATCGTTGTCGTAATCGAGCAGCGCCACTCCCAGGGCCTTGCTGGTGGGATCCCACAGCCCGGCCTGCTTGGTCACATCCTTAAAAACTCCGTTGCCTTCGTTGTGATACAGGCGGGAGGTCTCGCCCTGGTAGGTTTGCGGCGTGCAGTAGGATTTGTGCTTGTTGTCCAGCGAGCAGTATTGATCCTTTTCAACAGACCATTCGATGTAGTGGGTAACAAACAAATCGAGCTTTCCGTCGTTGTCGTAATCGAACCACACCGCGCTTGCCGAAAATCCGGGGCTGGCAACGCCGGCTTTGACGGTAACGTCAGCGAACTTGCCGTTGCCGAGATTGTGGAAGAGGTGGTTGGCACCGACGGTGGTCAGATAGAGATCATCGAACCCATCGTTGTCGTAATCGCCCACCGCACAGCCCAGTCCGTAGGTCGCAATCGCTAAACCAGCCTGCCGGGTAACATCGGTAAACGTTCCGTCGTGATTGTTGTGGTACAGAGCGGGATACGATTTGGCGTTCGGGTGCTCCGGCCAGTCCATGGAATTCACCAGGAAAATATCCTGCCATCCGTCGTTTTCGTAATCGATGAAACAGACGCCACTGCCCATCGTTTCCGGGAGGTACTTGTTTCCGAACGCCCCGGTGTTGTGTTTGAAGTGGATCCCGGCTTGTGTGGTGACATCGACGAAATGAATTGGGCCGGTGGGCCTGACCATCGCCGAATCTACCTGAGCCGCAGCATCCGGCGTCTGCGACGGAGAAGCGGAAGCGGCTACGGAGGGAGACGTTTCCACCGTTGCGGGTGCCGATGAGAGTGGCGGCGCCTGCGCGGATTCCGGAGCGGGCTTGCCGTCTTCGGGGTGCTTGTTCCCGCACCCGATCGCCATAAGTGACGCGCCTAGCAAGAAGACCCATCTTCGCCGAAACCTAAATTCGTCAAATCCCGTGCCCAAGAAAAGCCTCATCACGCCGCAACACGCGCGGGAACCCTGCGCCGCGAATCGAGCCACATCTCGATGAGCAGGGCTGCGGGTCCCACCATGAACAAGGCGTAGAAGGGCGCGTAGATAACTTGTGACAACCGCAGAATCATTTCCACCACCGCCACCACCGCCACCACCACACACTGCCAGAATTTGGAGCGCACGGTGGTCTTGGGATCGGTGACCATAAAAAATATAAAGAGCTGGTACATCGGGCCGGTGAGTGGAGCAATCTCCGACTGCCATGGACTGCCAGTGATGTGACTGCGAAGAAATGCCAACCCGATAAAGCAAACCACATACGTGAAGGTGATGTGGAAGCGCCGCACCCGCCAGATAATCACCGAGCCCAGGCACCAAATCACTACCATTGGCAGCAAATAGTTGCCCCACTGAATGCTCAGGCTGGCCACGGTTTCCGGCGCGAGAAACAGAAGCACGGAGATACCAAAGTTCGACGGGTTCCAGATGTGCCGGCCTCTGATCCGCAGCACGTACTTGGACATGATGGAGACCACGGCGCAAAGGACATACGGCCAGTAGGCCGGCGAACGGACCAAGATTCCCACGCTGATGCCGGTGATATACGCGCTGGCCACGTTAGGCCACTTGCCGGAAAAGACGCGGCCCAGCGCGAGTTCGGTGAGCAGCGCGGCGATGATCGCGAGACCGGTTTTTTGGTAGGACTCCAGAATGCCGAACGACAGGTGACCGGCCAGCAAGATGCAAGTGATGAACGCGGGAGCCAGGTAGCGATTCTCGGGGCCGAGCAAGCGCTTCCATGCCGGCGGTTGTGGAGCAGGCATGGTAACCGGGATGGCCGGAGGTTGGCTCATGCGGGCTCCTTGATCGTGTGTATCTCGCCGGGGGCGGGATTATCAATCGTTTGTATCTTGCCGGAGGGCCAGCGAATCACTGCTTTTTCCACCTGCGAAGTTTTGCCCAAGCCGAAGTGCAAGCGGCGTTGATTTTGAGCAGCGAACCCGCTGCCGCCGGAAACCTCTTGCACCTGGTGCTGGCCATTCCAGAACAGGGTGACCTGCGCGCCGATCGCGCTCCGATTGCTTTTGGTTCCCTCGAGATCGAATTCGATCCATTGGTTCTCAGGAGCCACCGTATTCTTATAAATCAGCAAAGGCCCGCGCTCGTTGGCCACCACCACGTCCAGCACCCCTCGATTCCATAAATCTACCAAGGCCACCGCGCGGCCATCATAGGTGTCGGTAACGCCCACCGCCTGCGCGACGTCGACGAATTTCCCGCTTCCATCGTTCAGCCACACATGTTTGGTCTGATAGCCCGACAGGCTGCGCCCTTCCATTGCCGGCCAATTCTTGGCGTCGTTGATGATCGCGCTGTGCCCGCCGGCAATTTTGGAAAAATCGTACCAGTAGCTGCGCTGGTGGTCGAGGGAGACGTAGCCGTTGGTCAAATACAGGTCCAAGGTGCCGTCGTTGTTGAGGTCGCCGAATTGCGCTCCGAAACTCCAGCCGCCGAGTTCCACTCCGAAATCCCGCGCCAGATTTTCATACTGCACTTTGTTGCCTTCGGAGCCTTCCTTGGGCACCCACAAGTTGTTTCCCTGAATCAGCACGCCGTCTTCGGAGATGTTGGACACGTACACCGCATAGCGGCCCTGGTTGAGAATATCTCCAAAGCTCGCGTTCATCCCGCTCTTCGGAGCGAACCCCACGCCCGTCTGTTGGCCAACCTCGTGGAAGCTGTGACCATCGTTGAAGTAAAGTTCGGATACCCCGTAATCGTTGGCGACAAAAAGGTCAGGATGGCCGGTGCCCCTCAGATCGGTCGCCGCAGACGCCAGCGCCCACCGGCGGCTATCGATCCCAACCTTTGCGCTCACTTCTTCAAATCTGCCGTTTCCAAGATTGTGAAAGAGATATTTCCGGCCGCCGTTCTTCGCATATTCGAAACTGTCCGGCATCATTTTGGTGGAAGAGAGATGCCAGAGGTCGACATTCTCGTTGTAGTAGCCGCCGATAAAGAAATCCAGCAGACCGTCGCCGTCGTAATCAAACCACACTGCGGTGTTCGCATTGATCCAAGCGGGCAGACCGACCTGATCGGTCACCCGCGTAAACCCGTGCCCCGCGTCGTTGTGGAATAACTCCGGCTTGCCCCACTTGATCAGCAGAAGATCCTCATAGCCGTCGTTATCGTAGTCTCCCCACACCGCGCCCATGGAGACGCCGGTGCCGGGACGGTTCACGTCGGCGATACCCATTTCTTCGGCCACATCTTCGAAGGTGCCATCGTTCATATTGTGATAGAGAGCGTTCTTCGCGCCTTCCTTGCTGTTGGTGACGTAGATATCCGGCCAACCGTCGCGATCGAAATCGACGATGGAGACCGACGCGCCCATCGACGCGACCTGCGGCATGATGTTGTTCAACCGTGGATCCAGGGTCGGCGCTTGATGAACGAAATTCACTCCCGCCGCGTGGGACACTTCCTGCAAATAGAATCCGTGGCGCGCTAGAGCGGTCTGTACATTGAGGCGCGCTTTGGCCTCGCTACGCCGCGACGCGTAGCGCTTGATAAGGATAGGAGAGATCACCAAAACCGCGAAGACCAGGGTCAGAATGATTCGTGCTGCCGGGCCTCGTTTCACTGGGGTGGTGCGCTCCTCAGCGAATTCTGAAACACGTAAGGCGTAACGTAGCGGGTGTGGTAGTTCTGCCAGTCTTCCGGATGCTGGCGATATACGTACTCATCTTCGAGCCGCCCCGGACGGGTGTCGTAGGCGTCCTTCGCATGGTAGGGCAGAGGCAATACCGTCTTCGAGAAAGTCGAATTGAAATCGCCATCCTTGATCCAGCCGTCGCCGATAACGATGAAATCGCGCAGCCAGCCGGCGCGTGGCGGGGGTTGCTCGTGAAAACGGAGTGACATTTCGTCGCCCGAATTAACGATCACGTAGCGATCGTCCACTTGCTGCAAAAGTTCGCGCACATCTCCATAACGGGTGTAGTAGCCGATTAGATCCCGCCACCGTTGCTTGGTAGCCAAAATCTGATAGTAGTCGGGAACCTCTGGCGCAGGCGGGCCCACCTCGGGACGGTTGATCACCGAATAGCCGCGATAATGCAGGTCCGCAACCTCCGGTTCGAGGGTCTGCGTTTCGACCTTCGCGTCGGGCGCGCCCTGGGCCCACTCGATGCAGTCCCAATAGATCTCGAGATTAGTCCGCAAGCGCACGCGCCGCGGGGTTCTGGGGCGAAAGATATTGGTGAGGTCGAAAAGAACGGTCTTCTTGCGGCCAGCCGGAAAGCCGAGATTCGATTGGGCGGCGGACCATCCGCCGTGCCCGTCGGGAACTTCCACGCTCATTCCTCGGGCCCGCCAACGATTGCCTTGAGTGATGGCCACGTTGAGCGAAGATTCGGTGTCATGAATGGATCCCTGCGCGATCAAATAGAGTGGTCCACTTGTCGGAGCGTCGCCTCCCAGATCGATCTCCACGTAATGGTCGCGCGTGATTCCTTGGTATTGCCCGCGGCCAAAATTGTCGAGCGCGCGTCCATCCAGGGTGCGGACCACGTCGGTGACATCGTTGCCGTCGTCATCGGTGGCGCGCGCAATAGGATGAGGCGTGGCCACCGTCTTAAATCCAAGCTTGGCCGGAGGGATCACAAAGCGCTCGTCGACGTAGATTTCGGTGCCGGCGGGATGATCGATGGTCATCAGTGCGAGCCGATCGTAGTAATACACTTCCCAGAGTTCCGCGGTGATTCGCAGGTCGTAATATCCATCGTGGGGAACTAGCTGGTCGCGGCCGATTTTGTACCACTCTCCGGTCGCCGCGATCTTCGCCGAGCCCAGGGTATTGATGCGCAGGCCGATCGCGGAGCCCCACGGCACCGCGTCTTTGACGAATTCCATGCGCGTGCCGTTCCAGGCAAACAGAAAAGGGCATGAGGCTTTCAGCCGCTGCTCGGTGACCACTTCCTGATCCGCTTGCACTCCAAATTCGGCGCGCACTGTGCCATTCGGCCAAACTACGCGCACTACGTCGGTGTTGGTCTGGTTGCCCAGGCCAAAGTGAAGCTGAGGTCCGTTGATCGGTTGTTTTTGGACCACTAGGCCCGAGCGAATTTCGATTTCGCCGCCGACGCCGAAAGGATTGATGCGTTGGTCGCCCACGGCTTGCTTCGCATGCGGCCGCACCACCTGCCAGTGATAGTTCTGGGAACCATGGCTTACCGCCTGAACCGCCTTGCCGAGCGCGTCGAAACCGAGCAGGTCGAGTCGCCCGCCGCCAGTCAGATCGGCAATATCGTAGATGGTGCTTGGCTCCCCGGTGTGGTTCACAAGAGTAAACTTCGAGCTCGAGTCGCCCAGCCAAATCAGCGGGTTTTTTGCGGACTGGGCCCCGGGCCCCGCCACCGAGCTGAGAATCAGATCCAGCGCACCGTTATTATCGAGGTCCGCGACTTGCAAACGGACCTCGCCCGCCAAGCTGGCTGCGGGATTAGGAACTTGCAGCAGCGGCATTTCCCTCCACCCACTTTTTTCGTTGAAGGAAATGCTCGTGATCGCGCCGGTCGACTCAACCGCCAGCACATCCAGCACGCCGTCGTTGTCGGTATCGGCCACACCCAGGGCCTTCACCGTCGGCAGGTGCGCGGGAAGCGCAACCTCGCTGAATTGGCCTTGGCGCTCGTTGTGGAAGATATGAAGGCGGCCTGCGCCATCGACAATCGCCGCGTCGGCATTGCCATCCGCGTCAAAATCCGCCCAGGCAAACGCGCGCACCCCAGACACGCCGGGAAATGGCTGAATCACTGTGAAGGTGTCGTCGCCGTTGTTTCGCAGGACTTGCGGAGGACCATCCTTTTTCCCAAGAACGATGTCCAGGTCGCCATCGGCTTCGATGTCCACGGCCCAGGCGCCGGTGTACGACCCGTTGACGACGTTCTTGGGCAGCTTCGCATTGGCGGTGACTTCGGTGAATTTGTCCGGCGCATCCTGCCGCATCAGGCGTATCCCGCCCGCACCGGCGAGCACCAGATCGGTTTTGAAATCGTAATTGAAATCGATCTGCAAGATGCCTTCCGGATTCGGCGCGACGCCGGAGGCACCGCCGGGGAAGGGAAATGACGCGCCGGTTGAGAGGCGCACTTCTCGGGCGTTCGCTTCCGCGATGGCTGGGTTCCCAGAGCTCCCCAACTGAATCGCGCCGATCCAGGTCCAGTGGGCATCGTCTCCATTGGCAATCGCGTGTGAGGTAAACGCCAGCGCCGTGTCCGAAGGCGCAGGCGAAAAGTCCGGCTGCGGGAGGCGGACGAAACTGGTGAATGGTTCCGCTTCTTCGCCAGCGGGCGCTTCTAACACCGCGAGGCTCTCGCGAAATTCGGGGACGCGCATCAGCGTGTTGCGCAGAAAGGTAGTTCGGGTGGCCGCCGCGTGGAGATCAGGGCCGTTCGCAGCGGTCTGTAGAGCAGTCAGTTGGGTCTTTACCTCCGGAGGCCAATTCGACGAACGCGGAGCAATCTGCAGCAAGACCAAGTGTAGCGTCGCGGCGTCTCCCCTTTTTGCCGCGATGCGCGCGAGTTCGAGTTGAGCGGCAAGATTGTCCGGCTGAGCCGCCAGGATTTTTTGAATCAATTGTTGATAATCGGCGTCGCTGTTGGCATCCGACTGGCGTTCCACTTCCTGGGCCAGCTCATACGCGGCGCGGTAGTTGCGCGGGTCGATTTCAACGGCTTTGCGCCAATCGGCAATCGCGTTCGCGGATTTGCCTCGAGCGCTCTCGAGCAGCCCGCGAAGTTGGTAGAGGCGATCGTTATTGGGAGCGAGTTTGCTGGCTCGCTCGAAACGTTGCGCTGCGGCATCCAAATTTCGTTGGCGCAGCGCCAGCACTCCCCAATTCGCCCATCCAGCCGGTTCACCCGGGGCCAGGGTGGTCACTTCGGAAAGTTTGCTTTCGGCGTGTACATCGTCGCCCACCTGCAGTGCGGCCAGCCCGATGTAGAAAGCGGAAACGGCCTCGGCGTATTGCTTCGAGGATTTCCCGGGAAGGTTATTGGCCGAGTGGCACGAACACAGACTGAGCGATAAAACACTACAAAGCAGAGTGAACCCAATCCGCTGGATATGACCGAAGTACGAGTTGCAAGGTAGCGCAGGCGCGTTGCCACCCATCGCCGGATCGAGTTCAGCCGTGATTCGCATGTGAATCCTCTTCTTTTCTTCCACTGCGTTCAGAAAAACGGACGCACAGATTTGCCGCTTAGTCTCTCATGCAAAAAGGACGACCGCAAAATCTCAATGGGTCTGCTGGGCCAGGGCTTTTCGTCCCCGGTGCCGCTTGGTGATGGCTTTGAACCACAAAAAACCGGCGCCCAGAAACGGTAAAAGATATAGCAGCAGGTCCCAGCGGCCAAAGCCGGGAGGAGTGGCTTCCACTTTCGAGAACGCTTCGCCCCCGCCCGCCGAACTAGCCAGAATCAGCCGGACGTCCCAATATTCCTGCTGGTCAAACTGGACTTCCGTTTTGTATTCCACCTGTCCGCGCAAATTTTCAAGCCATGCCCAGTACACAACCTCGGGGAGTCTCCCGCTCACCGGCCGCACACCTAGCTGAATTTTGAGGTCCTTGGGGATCGAGCCGCCAGGCAGTGGATCGACGACTATGTAGAATGCCCCGGTACCGATGTCCGGATGCGCCCAGAGCGAAACGATGCATGGGCCGACCCGCTGGTCGGTGATGATTGGAAACGGCGGACCGTTGTGCGCCGCGGCGCTCGGAGCTATGAGCATCGCAAGCAGGCCTGCCTGAAGCCATACGGCCACGGCTCGCAACCCGCGATTTTCTAATGTTTCTTTCATCTTTACCCGATTGCGGTGAACTAGCCGCCCATCAGCGTCGCGCGCATTTCCATCGGTTGGAGCATCAGCCAGACCGATGCCAAGCCAACCAACACGCACACCGTCGCCCACGGGACAAAAGCGCGCATCGGATGCGGCGCACAATCTTCCTCCGCCAAGCGATGGACCACCAGCATCGAACCGGCAAATCCCAGCAGAAGAAATCCCAGCTCAATCGGCTGCACAACGTGTACCGGCAGTCCCGTCCACCTCCAAAGCGGTCCGCCCAGTAGATGTATGCCGAGCTGCGCGAGAGCGGTCTGGGTAACCGGCACGATGGTAAGAATACCGGTAAAGAAATGGAAGCCGTAGTGCGCCAGCCACATTCCAAATCCCAAGGGAACTAGCGCGTAGCTGTAGCGCACCGCAAGCGGCACCAAGTTCAATTGGCTGCCTCCCAGCGCTCGCGTTAGCCACGCGGCGCCGCCCAGCAGCACCACTGGTACGACCACCAAAAACACCCCGAAAATAATGCCCAGCACCGGAGCCTCATGATTCACCGAGACAAGCCTGCCCAGCCAAGCTTCCACCGCGTACACCGGACTGACCATCCCGAACGCATTAACCAGCGCACCGAAACTGAAAACGATCGCGAGAGCCGCAATGTCTTTGCGTCGCGAGAAATACCCAATGCCGGATCGGATCGGGTCGATGGTCAGCTCCTCGGCGGGCGGACGGCTGGAAACCCCGATATTGTCGTGAGGACACGCGTGCACGCAATCGAGGCAGAATGTGCAATCCATGTTTCCCACTTTGCGCGGCAGGTACAGGGCCAGCTCGCAACCCCGGTTCAGAATGACCAAGCCGGACGAATTTCCGGCCAGCGCCGGAGCGCCCGCTGATCCCAGAGGGTTGCCACCACCAACCTCGCGGCGCCCGCGGATACAGTCCTTAGTTTTACAGCGATCGCAGACGCTCTGGTCGCGAACCTGCACCTCCAGCGGCGAGAGGGCCGACGCAATGAAATTGAACTGGCCGATCGGACATACGAACTTGCAGAACGCCGCATGCTTGAACAGCCCGTCGACCAACAGCACCGCGAGAAAGTAGGCGATGGCCAGCGACGCGGTCCACCACGGCGATGACCACAAACTGAAAAGCTCGTAGGTGAAGAGAATCGCGACGAACAGCGCCACCGAAAGCCACTTATTCCGCAGCACTCTCGGCCAGTTGAATCTCGGACGAAACAGCCGCCGCGCGGCATTGCGCACCAACATGAAGGGACATGCCAAACAAAAGAAATTGCCGGCACAAAGCAAGACTAGCACCAGCGCTCCCCGGAAGTGGACCCAAGTGAGCACCGTCGCAAGATTCTTGGGCGCCAATGCCGGCCCGAGCAATCCGTGCAGAATGATCACGATCGCGACTAGCAGCAACGGGATCTGCAGTACGGTGCGGGAATGCCGCCAGCCGAGGAAGCGGCCGAGCAACGGAACGCGAAGCAGATCGAAGCGGGGTGCATCCACGGACAACAGCGGCGAATTGGAAGATTGGGTGCCCACTTAAGTTAACTTACGTCGCCCGGATATGTGGTATCTGTACCTGGCGGTCGAAGCTCTGGCCATTTGCCAACGTGATATGGAACACCACGGTCCAGTCGCCAAGCATATCGAGGTCGAGTGTACCGCGATATTGGCCCGGCGTGATTTCCTGGGCTTCGCCAAAGACTGGGCTCATTCCCGGGTGCGACATGTCACCTTCGAGCGAAATTCGCGCCCCGGCCAGCCGCTGGTGATTTTTGCCGCTCAGGACAACCGTGAAGGTGTTCAGACCAACGCGAGGCGGCTGGGGATCGCTATCGCAGGCAAAAGCGACGGCAAGCGTAGCCCGTGCGGATCTGGAACAGCCGGCCGATTGTAAACTCGCCAGCAAGAGCGCTACGAACACAGCAAGACCGAAGCGCCGGCGATTCCGAACCATGAGCGCGCTGCGCCTTGGCAAAACCACCAGATCGCGGTGCGAAAAGGAGTCGCTACGCGGCCGAGGCTGCTGCGCTCTTTTCGTTTTTGACCCGCTCGCAGGAGCAAGCAGACAATCCTTCCTCTCCCTTGGGCGGAAACATGTGGTAGTACATGCCGATGACCATGGGGATAAACACGATCGAGTTGTAGAAGAGATGCAGCTCGACGCGAGGAATAAACAATTGCAGAACGCTAAACGGAACCGGTTTGCCCCAGAAATTATGATGTGTAGTTGCCTGGATGAGCAGCAGCAGGTGCTCGATGTGGTGCCAAAATTGAATCACCAGCGCCACCGTCCACCACATGCGGCCGGTCCCGGTAAAGCCTTTGCGCAACACCCAAATCCCAATCAGCATTACCAGGGCGTAGAGATAATGGAGAATTTCGGATTTGATCAGCCAAGGGTACCAAAGTCCGATCAGGCCGTTGGCCATGGGCCTGGGCCATCCCATTACATAAATCTGATAGGCCTGAAAGAGGTGCTCTGCCCAGTGCGCCAGGACCACCGCCATGAATATCATCAGGGCGCGCTCGTGCCACTGCGCGTTCAGTTTGTCATAGATGCTGGAACCAGCGGCTGCCGGGAAGTGTGCGGTACGAATCGCAGGAGTGGAGACCGCCATGGCATTGTCCTCCGAAATCTGAAAATAAAGCAAAAAACACGAGACATATTTCCCCTAGGTCGCCAATCCTGGCACACCGCCGTCAGCGGCATCAATAGTATATTTGCATTAGGCGCCGGCATCCGGTCCGTACTCCTAACTCTTCCCACTCTCGGGTTTGCGGTTTGGCGAAATATCATATTGACGGTTCCCGAGCGGAGACCGAGAATACGCGGGGACGCTTGCGGGGCACATGGGCTGTCCGGGTAGCTGAAGAATCATTCTGAAAATGGAGGAACTGGAGAATGCCTGAGAACCATGTGATCGGAAACCAGAAGCAGATTTTACAAAACCAGAAGACGATTCTCGCGAACCAGGCCATTCTGAAGGCCAATCAGGGAACCATCAAGAAAAACCAGGCGGCCATTTTGAAGAATCAAAAGCGAATCCTGGCGAAGCTGAAATAGGCCTTCTCTTCGAACTCTTCCAGCCTCTCCATCCGAAATTCTTCCATGTTGCAGCGCGGTACACGTTTTGGCCGGTCAGTGAAAACCCCGGCCGTTTCGCTGCTCCCCTTGAAAAACCGCTGCGGTTCCGCGAGTCCACTGCTCGGATCCCCTCTGCGCTACGCCTAGTATGTTTCCGTTATTGCGCTCCCGCCGATGCGAAATACAATGAGCGACACTTTTGGTGCTTGTGCCTCGAACGACACCACCCGCGAGGCAAAAAACGATTTGTAAGACAGAGGAAGTGCCGCGATTCGGATTCTGCCGAAGTGCGCGAGGCTGATAGAGGCCAAGCAGTGCGCGTTTACGCTGCCTTCAATTCACTGAGAACTGGAGAGCCTGTGAAGAGCTTGCTCGTAGGTTTAGTGTTGCTGCTGGCCGCAACCGCGATCCACGCACAAGATTCCGATACCCAGCCGATCAAATTGGGGGATGTCACTTTTTCCGGCAGCATCCGCGAACGAGTGGAGACCTGGGATTGGTTTGAGCCGGCCAGCGGCCACAATCTCTACACCTACTCGGGAACGGTGGTTCGTTTCGGATTTTCTCAGGTGCACGATCGCTACGATTGGAACTTGGAGTTTGAAGCACCCATTCTGCTGGGCCTGCCGACCCACGCAGTGAATCCGGCGCCGCTGGGCCAATATGGATTGGGCGGATCCTATTACGCCGCCAACGACAACCAGCGCAATACCGCGTTCATCTTCCCGAAGCAGGCCTTCGTTCGCATAAAAGGCGCGCACCAGAGCTTGCGGATGGGCCGCATGGAGTTTACCGACGGCAGCGAAGTCACGCCCAAAGATCGGACCTTGGCTTCGCTGAAAGCCGATCGAATCGGCCAGCGTTTGATCGGTAACTTCGGATTCTCCGACGTGATGCGAAGTCTTGACGGCGTGCAATATCTGTACGCCAACGGTCCATGGACCTTCACCGGCCTGAGCGCGATACCCACCCGCGGCGTGTTTCAAGTAGACGGCTGGGGATGGGTGAAAACGCCGGTGACTTATGTGGCTTTGACCCGCCAGAAAAGCTCCGGGCACGTCAACGCGGAGTGGCGCATTTTCGGAATCTACTATAACGACGACCGCCATGTCGTGAAGACCGACAATCGTTCCGCGGCCGCGAAGGCCCACGATTTCGGCGGGATCAATATCGGTACCTACGGTGGCCACGTCATTTTGGTCGCGCCCACTTCCTCCGGATCGTTCGACCTGCTCGGCTGGGGCGCGCTGCAAAGCGGCACCTGGGGAGAGCTCACTCAGAAATCCGGCGCCGGCACGGTCGAAGCGGGCTGGCAGCCGAAATTCGGCGAGAGCGTGCGTCCGTGGTTTCGCGGCGGCTACTACTACTCGAGCGGCGACGGCAACTCAACTGACAAAACGCACGGCACATTTTTTGCCATACTCCCCACCCCTCGCATCTACGCGCGCTTTCCCTTCTTCAATTCCATGAACCTTCGCGACGGCTTCGGTGAAGTGATGCTTCGTCCGGGTAAGGTCCTCACCATCCGCAGCGACGTGCACTCACTCTCGCTAAGCAGCAAGAATGATTTGTGGTACTCGGGCGGAGGCGCGTTCCAGCCGTCGAGCTTCGGTTTCAACGGCAGACCATCGGGCGGCGCCGCTTCATTGGCGACCCTTTACGACATCAGTGGCGATTTTAAGATGAAGCACGGCTTTTCATTTGGCTTGTACTTCGGATATGCGGTGGGCGGCGAAGTCATCAAGAAGATTTACCCGGTTAACTCCAACGGCGCGCTCGGCTTCACCGAACTGAACTATCGTTTCTAGCCCCGGGGCCGCGAACTCTCCTGACGGACCGAGCACCCGGCACCGGGGCTAGCACCGGAAAACGCGATCACACCTGTTTTTCTAACACGTTATTTATTCTGAGCTAGTGGCTTTGAGTTATGGTGCAGCGCTTGCTTCTCTCCTAAGATTCCCGCGCTATTTATTGGGCGAATGATTCATCACCTCTGGCGTGAGAACAGGTTTTCCAAAAAGCCCGCAGGATTTGTCGGTCTAGCGCTGCTTTTTTTCGACCACAGCCGCACCGGCAGTTTGCTACCGCTTACTCCCTGTTGCCATGCCGCAAAGGCATTGGGATGCCCCAGCGCGACCGAATCACCACCGTACTGCTCGTCGATGACCATAGCCTGGTGCGGCGCGCATTCCGGCGCACCCTCCAAGATGAACCCGATATCTGCGTCGTCGGCGAAGCAAGCGATGGCGCCAAGGCCGTGGAGGCCGCCAAGCGTTTGCGTCCCCATGTGGTGCTGATGGATTTCGCGCTGCCCGGCATGAAAGGTGCCGCCGCCACGCAACACATTCTCGAAACTCTTCCCAGCGCCGCGGTGCTCATCGTTAGCATGCATTCGGAACCAAGCTACGTCCGCGCCGCTCTGGATGCGGGTGCACGCGGATATCTCCTGAAAGGCACAACCGATCTGGAACTGGTCGAAGCGGTGCGGAAGATCGCCGCGGGTCGGCAGGTGCTCGATTCCCGGATCGTATTGCCCTCGCCTGGCTCCGGCCAAGCGATTCGCCCACTCTCGCCCCGGGAAGTGGAGGTGCTGCGCCTGATCGCTCACGGGAAATCGAACAAGCAGATTGCGGTTGTTCTAGGCATACAAGCGAGCACCGTAGGAGTCCACCGGAACAACATCATGGAAGTGCTCGCGATTCACAATGTCGCCGAACTGACCCTCTACGCCATTGGCAGGGGGCTGGTGAAGATTCCATGAACACCACCATATTCTCAGACGCTCCGCCGTTCTTTGCACCACGCTGCAACAACTCCTGCCCTCGATCGGCCGCGTAAACCCGCATTACTTAGTGACTCAATCATCCAGCGAGAGAATTGCGAACAGAAGCTATCACCGCGTGAGTAGTGGGTTTCACATATTGATTTCCCCACTCGCAACCTGTAGAAAGCGATACATCGCTCATGCGAAAACCTTTGTTTGTGGCTGCTTTGTTGCTTGCGTTGGTACAGACGCAGTACCTGCCCGGTATTTTGAAAGGGCAGGCTCAGGATCCCGTTGGCCAGGCAGTCTATGGGTCGCCAGCGAGCGGTCAAAGTGCACAGGGCGGCGCGGCCACTGCCGGCGTTTTCGCGCCAGTCCTTGATTCCGAAAAACGCCCGATCACCGCGGGCGGCTTCGTCAAAACTGGCCCGATCGTATTTCAAGATATCGCCGAGCCAGCGGGTTTGACCACCTGGCGCCACACCATGGGCACTCCCGAGAAGAACTACATCCTCGAAACCACCGGGTCGGGAGTTGCCCTACTGGACTACGATAACGACGGTTGGCTCGATATATACATGGTGAACGGTTCGACCTTCGACGCCATGAACGGAAAGACCGAACCGCCCCACGCCGCTCTATTCCACAACAATCACGATGGCACCTTCACCAACGTCGCTGACAAGGCCGGAGTCGCTAACGATCGCTGGGGGTTTGGAGTTGCCATCGGCGACTATGACAATGACGGCTGGCCCGATATTTACGTCTCTAACTACGGAAAAAACCGCCTCTATCACAACAATCACGATGGGACGTTTAGCGACGTAGCGGAAGCCGCGGGCGTCACCCTGGGAAATTGGTCGACCGGGGCCAGCTTCGGCGATTACGATGGCGACGGCAGGCTGGACCTTTTCGTCCCCGGATACATCCACTGGGACATGAATCACCTCCCGCCCAAACCCAATTTTGCTTCGAATGCAGTGAACTTCTGTCAGTTCCGCGGCATCGGTGTGATGTGCGGCCCGCGAGGCTTGACCGGGGAACACGATCACTTGTTTCATAACAACGGCGACGGGACTTTCACCGATGTCAGCGAAAAGGCTGGGGTTTCCGACAAACGCGGCTACTACGGTTTCACATCCGTATTCGTGGACGTCAACAACGACGGCAAGGTCGATCTACTCGTAGCCAACGACTCCACGCCCAACTACCTCTACATCAATAAGGGCGACGGGACATTTAAAGATACCAGCTTCACTTCCGGATTTGCCCTAAATCAGGACGGCCAGGAAACCGCCAATATGGGCATGGCCGTCGGCGACTATCGCAACAATGGCTTGCTGGATCTCTATACCGGAACCTTCTCCGACGATTACAAGCCTCTCTTTCGCAACGGAGGAAGCGCGAATTACACCGAAGTGGCGCCGGACATCGGCATGGCCGAGTTCACCTATCCCTTTTTAACTTGGAGTACCGAATTTATCGACTACGACAACGACGGCTGGAAGGATATTTTTGCCGTCAACGGCCATGTATACCCGCAGGTAGATCAACACAACTTCGGCACATCCTTTGCCCAGCGGCCCTTCTTGTTTCACAACGTGAAAAAAGGCGAGAAGTTTGAGGTCGTTCCCGCGGTCGAGGGCACCGGCCTCGCCGCAGTCATCCCAGGGCGAGGGGCGGCTTTTGGCGATCTGTTCAACGACGGCAAGATCGATGTGGTCATCAATTGCATCGATCACGTGCCAGCGCTAATGAAGAATGTGAATCCCGATAAACATCACTGGGTCGGCCTGCAGTTGATTGGCGGACCCAAAGGCCCCAAGGATGCCATCGGAGCCGCGGTGTATCTTACCGCTGGCGGCATCCGGCAGCGAGGAGACGTGATGAGCGGAGGCAGCTACGAGTCCTCCAACGATCAGCGCTTGCACTTTGGCATCGGAGACGCCACCACGGTGAGCAAACTCGAGATTCGCTGGCCGAGTGGAGCCGTCGAGCAAGTCTCTCTCCCATCGGTCGACCGCATATACATGGTGGAAGAGGGTAAGGGAGTGGTGCCCAGCGTTTACGACAGCATCGCGCAGCGGGCTGGCCAGCAGAAAGTGGCTGGCAGCGGAGTAGTGCCGTGAAATTGGGTCGATCCGTGTTCCGTTCGCGAGCGAGTGAGTGGGCGCGTGAGTGAACGACGAATGGGCCAGCTAGCTAGGTGCTTATGAAATTACAGCCTCGGCGCGCGGTCATGGCAACGGTTGCGTTCGCGGCCGCACTATGTGCCTTGCTCGGTACTTGCTTGGCACAGGCACCGGCTCAGTCGTCAGCCCAGTCACAGCCATATTCACAGCCACCGTCGCAGGCACAGCAAGAAAACGAGCGAAAACAGTACGCCGACAAAGTACGCGAGAGCTATAACTTCCGATTCGGCCTGGGCAAAATCTCGGTGCCGGGGAATGCCGCCATCGAGGGAAACGATTTCATCCAACCGGGAGCTTTTCCGAAAGCGACTTATTGCGCTGGGTGCCACTCCCAGGCCTACAGCATGTGGCGGCAGGCGCTGCACTCAAACTCCTTCCGTACGCCGTTTTACCGCACCAGCGTCAACATCCTGCTGCGCACGAAGGGCATCGAGTTCACCCGTCACTGCGATAGTTGCCACAATCCGGTTGGAGTGTTGACCGGAGGATTGACTCAGGATTCCCAGGTCGATCGGCACTTCGATGAGGACGGTCTGACCTGCTTGACCTGCCACTCGGTTCAAAAACTGCAGCCAACGGTGGGAAATGGCGGCTTTATTCTGGGCGTGCCCTCCGTAATGGTCGACGAAAACGGCAAGCGCATTCCTGGCGAAGTCCCCTACGACCAGATCCTCGCGCACCCAGAGCGCCACTCGGCCGCGGTCATGAAGGATTTCTACCGTACCCCCGAGTTTTGCGCAGCGTGTCACAAGGCCAACCTTCCGGATACTTTGAACGACTACAAATTCGTCCGCGCATTTACCGTCTATGACGAATGGCATAACTCGAAATTCTCAAAGAGGAATCCCCTTACTTTCTACACCGCGGATTTCACTACCTGCCAAGGCTGCCACATGAAACGCGCAGCTCTCACGCTGCCCGACCTTGGCGCAAAGAACGGCACCTTCGCCTCGCACCGCTGGGCTGCTGGGAATACGGCTGTGCCGTTCTACTACGGCTTCGATGACCAGTTACAAAAGACCATCGAGTTTCTGGAATCCGGAAACTACTTGAACATCGATCTCTTCGCCATCAAGAAAACCGGCACCGAAGGAATGGTCGCGCCGCTCGGTTCGACGCCCTTGACCTTGAAGGCGGACGACACGGTGCAAACCCTGGTCGTAATTCAGAACAAGAATATCGGCCATTCTTTGATTCCTGAAGTGCGTGATTTGTATGAGGCTTGGGTGGAATTCACCGTCAAAGATGGCAGCGGAGCCGAGATCTACCACAGCGGATTCCTGAAACCAGATGGCTCGCTCGACGAGCGCGCCCACAGCTTCACCAACCGCCCGGTGGACGAGCATGGCGCCTTCGTCGACAATCACCGCGTTTTTGCCATTCACTCCGTTGCCTACGACAACACCATTCAGGCCGGCCGTTCGGTGCTGGTCCGCTATGTATTCAAAATCCCGCCGAATGCCCGAGGACCGCTGAGCGTCGCCGCGCGCGTTAACTATCGGCATCTGCGCCAGAGCTACCTAAATAATATTTTCGGAACCGACCATCCCGCTTATCCGGTTATCGAGGTCTCTTCGCGCACCCGTACTTTGAATATAGGGGATAACCCGGCGACGCCGCCGGACCCGCAAGATAATGCGGACTGGATGCGTTGGAATAACTTCGCCATCGCGTCTCTTGATCAGCTCCAATACGCAGAGGCGGTCAACGCCTTTGCCGAAGTGGTAAAGCTGCGGCCCGACTACGCGGACGGTTACACCAATGTCGGGCTTACCGATATCGAGTGGGAAAAGTACGGCTCGGCGCGCTCCAGTCTTAAGATGGCGCTGGCGCTCAGCCCAGACAACGCGCGAGCGCTCTACTACATGGCGCTGGTGGAACGCCGGGAAGGGAATCCCGATGCGGAGGTCGCCGATCTCCAGAAGGTCATCGCGCAGTATCCGTTGTCGCGAGACGCCCGCCGCGAACTCGGGAAATCTTACTATCGCCAAAACAAGCCGGAACAGGCTATGCAGCAGTTCGAAGCTTTGCAGGCCATCGATCCGGACGACGTTACCGCGCATTACAACCTCGCCATTCTCTACGGCCGTATGGGCATGGACGACAAAGCAGCCGAACAAGCGGCGCTGTTTACAAATAAAAAGTTCGATCCTGGTGCGCCCACCTACTCGCTGGACTTTCTGCTCAAGCATCCCGAAATCAACACCGAAAGCGTGCCGTGGCACGTCCATACCGATTTACTCCCGGATCAACCGGAGCAGCGGGAAGTGACCGGCGAATTGGCGCGGAAAACGACGACGGGCGGTGGCAGCAAGTGAGGGCGAGCTACGGGTGTCTTTCTTCAATTGTCAGTCCTACGCGGACGGTAGCCCTGCTGTCACTGTTGTTCCTGGCGATGTGCACGCCGAGCCGCAGCGAAGCCAAAGAGAACTGTCCGTGGCTGAATGAGGCGACCGCCGGCGGCACGCTGCAAGGGCCAGTCACCTCAAAGGTAACCCACCCCAATATCAACAAGGATGATGCAACCTGTGAATTCATTCACCGGGATGAGTCGGTCACTACCGGGTTGCGAATCGAAGTGGCAACCATCGGCGGAACGCCCGGCGCTTTTGCGGCATATGTTGCTCGGTGCGGCCAGAATAGCGTACCGCTTAAGGCCATAGGCAATGAGGCGGTAGCTTGCAGCGTGGATGATCGGAACAAAAAAGGATGGGTTTTCGAACAGGTGGTAGGGCGTGTGCGTGACCGCGCCTTCACCGTACGAATTAGTTCTAATGCCGCGTCACCGGAGCGAGGCGCCCTTCGTGAAGCAGCCCGGAAAATCGCGGAACAGGTGGCAGGCTTCCTGTTCTAAGGCCTGCGCCCACCAATGCCTCCGGCCCTTCTGCATTCCGAACCGTTGCGGCCCGCAGCCTTCGGTCCAGCATCTACATCCGAGATGAGCGTGCGAGATGTTAAGCTCCAGCGGTCAGGCTATCTCCGCGGTGGTCGGGTCGATCATCGTGACGATCTCCGACACTCGGTTCGCCGGGAACCCGCCCTGGCGCGCGTGTTCACGAACCATCTCCGCGTTGGGAGCGATATACACGCAATAAATCTTGTCGCCGGTCACATAGCTGTGCAACCACTGGATTTGTGGACCTAAGCCTCGCAGCACCGAACAGGATTTTTCCGACACTCCCTGAAGCTGCGCCGGCGTCAGCGCACCGGCTCCCGCAATTTCTCGCTCGATCAGGAACTTGGGCATCTGGTCTCCTTGAATGGAAAGTGGTTGGATGTTCTCTGCGGGCTATCGATTCCCGCGAGCGCAAAAGTACATCTAAGCCCTTATTGCGTCAACTACCCGCTACCTCCCGCCCTCGATCATAGCAAGCCCAAGAAGGTTTCTGCCTTTTGTATAGCTCTAGAAACTAGGTGTGGCGGGTGGGCGATTTTAAGGGTGCGGGTCCTGATTCTCGGTTTTGCGTTTGACGTAGGTGTCGCGGTGGGTCGCGCACCTTTGCTCGGGTTCAGTTTTGCCGGGGCCAGTGGTTATTACTTCCACGCCCCGTATTACACCTGTTGCACCGGCGCCGGAACTCCCCACAGCGCAAGCACCGGACCCAGGCTCGTCCCGAGCGGATGCTTTATACAATGTCCGGAATACAATCCGGGCCACCGTCCAGTTACATCGCGCACGTGGGTTACAAACGCGCGGGCTTCTTCCAAGTTCATTTTTGGGCCTTGCGGGCTGGCCTCAAGGTCGAGGACTAACAGCGTTTGCGCGTCGGGACGCAGCTGGTCCAGAAAATATTCCGCCTGCGGCACGCCATCACTGCCGGTCCCAAAATGATCGGCTCCCCCAAAGGAATCCGTTCCCGAGCGCCGGTGATCTGTTCGAACGATATGTTGGGTCTAAGCATCCGATGCCTTGTGTGGCCTTCGGGATGATCCCAAGCATACCGCCCTCACGCTTCATACGCGGAAAAATCCACATTCTCATTATGATGTGACAGATCGACAACCACATTCCACTCAGCCACAGTTTCACCTCATCCGCGCAATCGAAAAGCAGATTCATCCAACGGTCGCAAACTATTGCGTGGTGTGGCGATTGTAGTTTGGATACTCGGGCTTATGCGGTTCCGGCGCGGGATGCTTGGCCAATTCCTCCAGCGCGAGGCTCACCGCTTTTTCTAGTTGCGGGTCGTGGCCTTCGCTCACCGGCTTGGGGTCCATGTCAACTTCGAAGTCCGGCTGCACGCCGTGGTTCTCTACGTCCCATTGGCCTTGCGGATTGAAGAATCCGAAGCTGGGCGAGGTGACGTGGCCGCCGTCCATCAGCACCGGGATGTTGCCAATTCCGACCAACCCGCCCCAGGTGCGCTTGCCGACGAGTGGGCCCAGTTGAGCTTCGCGGAAGTACCACGGCATAGCGTCGCCGCCCGAGCCGGAAAATTCATTGGTGATCATCACCTTTGGCCCCAGGATCGAAGCTTGCGGAGTGCGATAGATCGCTCCGTAGCGCGGAGCCCACCAACTCATCAGGGTGCGCTTCATCGCATCGATGATGTAGTCGGCGGCCTGGCCGCCGCTGTTGAAGCGCTCATCAATCACCGCGCCTTGCTTATCGAGCTGCGCGAAGTAGTAGCGGTTGAAGTTCGTCAGACCGCCCAACGCCGTGTCCGGCAAATAGACGTACGCCAGCTTTCCGCCGCTCAGCTCCTGCACCTTGCGCCGGTTGGCCTCGATCCACGCCAGGTTGCGCAGATTCAGGTCCGCGCCAATCGGCGTCACCGTAATGTCGTGTGCGCCCTTGCCGCTTGCGTCCGACGGCGATCTTCGAGCACCACTTGCGTTCCCGCGGTGCCCTCGAGCAAGCGCTGAATGTCATCGGTACCGCTCAGATCCTCGCCACCAACGGCCAGGATGAAATCTCCCACGGCGACCTTCACGTCCCGGCTCAGCCAGCGGCGCATGCGCTTCCGGATTCCAGCGCTCACCCGTGTAGATCCGCTTGATCCGGTAGCGCCCGTCGACGATCTCGTAGTCGGCTCCTAGCAGGCCGCCCGGCACGTGATTCGGGCGGGGAATCGTGCCCCCAGTTCCGCGCAGATGCCCGATCGAAAAGTCGCCCAGCATTTCCTGGAAGAGATAATTCAGATCGCTGCGCGAGCCTACCTGCTCCAGATACGGTTTGTACTTCGCTTCTTCCGCCACCGTGTCCACGCCGTGATAGTGCGGATCGTAGAAGAAGCTGCGCTCGATCTGCCATATCTCGTGAAACATCTGTCGCCACTCGGCACGCGGATCCACGCGAATTTCCATGTCGCGACAAATCCAGTTTGCCTTCGCCCGGTTTCACCGGCGCATCGGCGGGAACGATCACAAACGTCGGCGCCGGGGCGCTGGCAAGCGGATCATCCAATTCGTGCTGGGCCAGCTCCAGCAGCATCTTTTTGCCGTCAAATGAGAGATCGAATCCGGCGAGGTGATCGGCCAGCTTTTCGGGCTTTTTGGTTTTCAGCTCGAAACGCGTCAACGTCTGGCCGCGATCTGCCCCGAATCTTCCTCCACCCTCCAGCAGATAAAGGGTGCCTTCCTGGCCCGCCGCCAGATCGGTATAACCGGCGGGAGGCAACGGAAGCGCGACCACGCGATCCTCGAGATGTTCGAGATCGATCTTCACCGGCTTCGTTTTCTCCGGCTTTTCGGCTCTCTCGGGCTATACCTGCCTCGTCAGACTTCTTGCCCGCATCGGGTTGGTCTTTGTCCTTTTCGGCGTGCTCGTCGCCGGAATCCTTACTATCTTTGGTGTCTTTATCGTCCTTGTTGTCGTTGGCGTCTTTCGCGCCGGGGACCTTCTCGTCTTCACTCTGCGGCGCAATGGGCGAGAGCGTATCCGCAGCGAGCGCCAGGCCGTCCACGCTGCGGGTGACCGTAAATTCGTCGCTGCTCATGTCCAGCCCGCTGGTCGTAGGTGCCGTAATTGGTGCTTTCCGTGAAGTAGAGATATTTTCCGCCGCGGTCAAATGCGGGGAAGCGCACATCGCTCATGCCATCGGTGATCTGGGTGCTCTTTCCCGACGTGACCGAGTACAGGAACAGGGCGTGCAGCCGGTTGGCGAGGGACTGCGTGTAGGCGAGCCACTTCGAGTCCGGCGACCAGGCAGCGTCGTAGTCGCCGTCGTTGTTAACCGCCGTGTCGATCACCGCGGCCTTGCCGGTGACCGTGTCCAGTTGCCAGACCTCCATCTTGTTGTCGTGGAACGCGATCCGCTTCGAGTCCGGCGACCATACGGGATGGAAATAATAACGTCGCGTCGTTCGCCAGCGGAAACTTCCTCACCTGCGCCCGCGCCGGTCTGGCTGCTGATGTGCAGCGCGTACTGGCCCGACTCATCCGAGAAATACGCGATGCTCTGCCCGTCCGGCGACCATGCCGGATCGCGCTCCATCACCCCCGGCGTATTGGTGATATCTCGCGTGGTGCTTTCCTTCGCCGGGACGGTGAGGATATCGCCATGCGCTTCAAATACCGCGCGCACCCCGGTGGGCGAGATGGCATAGTTCTCGATCTCGCGATCCGCTGGCGAGATACGCGCGCGCACATCGGGCAGGTCCGCGCTCAGGTCCACCGCAATCGGCTTCGTCTCGCCGCTCGCGGTGTCGTACAGAAAGAGCTCGCCGAAGCGGTCGTAGACGATGGCCCCCTGCCCCGCGCTCGCTGAACGAATGTCCGCGCCGTCATTCTTCACGACTTCCTTGACCGACTTTGCTCGCAGGGTCAAAACTGAATAGCGACACCGGTCCATTGCGGTCGGAAAGAAAATAGACCTGCTTGTCCACCCACACTGGATTGAAGTCGTTCGACTTTTCACGCGGGACCTTCACTACCTCCAGCGTGCGTCATGTCCGCAATCCATACCGAGCTCGCCAGCCCGCCGCGGTAGTTTCTCCACGAAACATAAGCGGAATAATTGAACGGCTGATGCGCCGCCCACTGGCGAATAGGCAAAATATTTTCCGTCCGCGGAGAACTTGCCAAAGAAGGCCAGGGGCAGGGGCAGTGCAGTCGCCAGCCCGCCGTTCACCGAAACCTTGAACAATTTCGTGTAGCGCCCGCTGCTGCTCTCGCGATTGGACCGGAAGATCACGTCCTTTCCGTCCGGCGTCCAGCCCACCGCGGCATCCGCTGCGGGATGATAGGTGAGCCGCTTGGGGAACTCCGCCGGTCGCCGGAACCACAAAAACATCGGTATTGCCGTCGTATTCGCCGGTGAAGGCGATCATCCTGCCGTCGGGTGAGAATACCGGGTCAGTCTCAATGCCGGTCCCGGTGGTCAGCCGAGCCGCGCGGCCGCCATTGCGGTCTACCGTCCACAAATCGCCCGCATAAGAAAAGGCGATGAGATTGCCGTTGAACGCCGGCCGTTGCAGCAGAGGGTGCGAAGACTGAGCGGTGACCGCCAGCGGACAAAGCGCGGCAAAAATCACAACAACAAGCAGGCGAACTAAGCGCATCGGTTTTGCTCCATTATTCGCGGCTAATAATAGCCCAATCGGTTATTTCTTAATAGTTCAGGCCAAATCCGATTGGTAAAGCAGGTGCGCGTGTCCTGTGGGTCATCTTCCAATTGTGCTTCCGCTGCGACCATCGACGACCCTAACTCAAATGGCCAGTGACCCTTCGGGGCAGCGGCGCCTGGTAGGCGCTCGAAGAGCGCGGCATCGCTAACACCTTAATTTGCCGATCCGCCCGCTGGCTCGATCGTTGATATTCGCCAGGATGGCGGGGCGCTCGAGGTAGACGCTGACCACTGTGGGGTGGCGCTGGCAGTTTTCACCGCCTCGAAATCGGGATTGCCATGGTGAAAGGCGAAGCGAAGCTGCCCTCGTGCTGGCGGGTGAGGAAAATGGAGCCCGGATCAAGATTGGCAACTTGCCATCCAAAAATTCTTGCCGTGGCCTTGCCGGTTTTTTGTTATTGTTAGGGGCACGGGAGATTGGAGCGGCGCAAGGGTGGGTAAGGCGGCCCGTCGCGTGGTTTAGGCGTTCTGAAGGCCGCGTCCAGTTACGCTAAATGCTTAGAAACACCCCACTTGTCGGTTAAAGCACAAGTCATGCCGTTTGGTCGTCGGGTTCCCGGTGCGATGTTAAAATTTACTCTTACCGTCCCCGCCCCGGAGGAATTATGCGCGTCGTTCTAAAAGCAATCCTTGGCACAGCTTGCATGGCCCTCACCGCAGTGTCGTCGGTCCCAGCCCAACAGGCCAGCCCGGAGCAATCCGCCGACCGCGTGTTCCAGCGCGAAGCCCAGGAAGTCACCGCGCTGAAACAGTACTCGCCGATAATGGAAATCTACGTCCAGGACCTCAAGAGCGACCAGGGGCACTTGGCCCCGGAGGCCGACCACTATTACCTGGGTCGTGCGTCGTTCGGCCAAGGGAGCATGCAGGGCGAGAGCGGGGCGAACGCCAACGTCAAGAAAGACAAAAAGGAAGAGAAGAAAGAGAAAGACGAAATCAACGCCGAGAAGATCGACAAGAAACATGCGCCGGGGATTATGGGCGAGCTGGCCGGCGCCTTTCCCAAGGAATCGGTCCAGCAAGGGTTCATGAAATTGATTTATGTGGACCCCCTGGGCTTCGATCGTAACCGCTACAAACTGGATTACGTTCGCCGGGAGTTTTTGGGCGAAGTGCGGTGCCTGGTGTTCGATGCCATCGTGGCGCCAGGGCTGAAGGGGCCGCATTTCCAAGGACGAATTTGGGTCGAGGATCACGATTACACCATCGTCCGTTTCAACGGCGAATATTTCGGGGACGAGGGCAAGATCAAGGGCTTTGGGCTGCGACTGGATAGCTGGCGCGAGAACATCGCGCCGAACGTGTGGGCGCCGGGCTATATTTTCAGCGTGCTGTCCGATCCCGAGAGGGGGCTAGCGCGGTTCGAAGCGCAAACTACTTTCTGGAGCTACAATCCCAAACGGGCACGCACCGAATCGGACCGCACCGAAGAAGAGAGTCTGCGCGCGCAGGACCGCGAACACGAAGATGAAGCCATGGACCGCATGGAATCCGCGGCGCTGCTAGCCCCGGCCGGGGAAGTGGACAAGGTCCTGGACGCGGTGATGAATAACATCGAGGTCGGCAATAATCTGGACATCGAGCCAGAACCGGAAGGCCGCGTACTGATGACCTCGACGCTAGAATGCTTCAACATCGGACATACCGTGGTGATCAGCCGCGGCTTGCTGGATATGCTGCCGGACGAAGGCGCCCTGGCTGCGGTTCTGGCGCACGAAATGGCGCACATTCTCGCCGCGCACCCTCAGGGGGAAAAGTGGTCCTACCGTGATTGGTCCGCCTTCCCGCCCGACGACACCTTCAATCATTTCGAATATCCCATCAACGCGCAGGAAGAGGACGTCGCGAACAAGAAGGCGCTCGAATTGCTAAAGGGCTCCCCGTACAAAGACCTGTGGAATGCTGGATCGTTCCTGCACGTCGTGGATCAGTACTCCAAGTCGTTCCCGAACCTGATTGGGCCCCACGTGGAGGCGCGCGCTGCGATGTCTAGCGCGATTCTGAGCACCGCGCAGAAGCCGCAAGGCGCGCCGGAAGAAAAACAGTTGGCGGCGCTGCCAATTATGGGGACACGAATCCGGGTCGATGTGTGGACCGATCAAATCGAACTTCGCCGCAACAAGCCCGGCGTGTTGCCTTCGGTGAGAGAAGTGCGGCCCTTTGAGATTCGGCCGTTCCATCTGTATCTGACTCGCTGGTCGCCCCCGGCCGCGCCTGCCGCAGCTCCGGCCAAGGCTCCGGACTCCAGTGGACCGGCGGCGCCGACGCAGCCTCCGGCGCAACAGCCGAACCAGAACTGAGCTCCGAAAGGTAAGCGAAAGCACGGCAAGCATGGCCGATCAGCCCTTCTCGGGTTTTCGAAACCCGCTCATCTACACTTCGATCCTTATGGTCATAGCGCTGATCTATGTGGGCCTGACCTTCCTTTCCAGGCGGCAGCAAAATCGGGAACTCGAAGAGCAAGCCAAAGCCCAGCGGCGGCAAAAGGACAGTGAGACGGTCGAGGAGCTCGGCGGGAACCGCTTCGAGATCTTGAATTTCTACGCGTTGCCCGGGCGAATTCACCGCGGTGACGAGGCTCAGCTCTGTTATGGGGTCTCCAACGCAAAGACGGTCGAGATCGATCCCCCGGTGGGGGGGGTGTGGCCGGCGCTGAACCATTGCCTCAACATTTCCCCAAAAAAAGACACCACCTACACCTTCACCGCGCACGACGGCGCTGGAAATACCAAGACCGCATCGCTGACGCTCGAAGTTCGCTAAGCACCACCGCTCGCTCGCCCAGTCCCGATTCTGTGAGCAGCGCAGCCAGCGGCAAAATACGCTTGACCGATGAGAACTGACTACCGGTTTTGTTTTCTTGGAGATGCGACTTGTAATCGAGGAAAACGCGATTCGACGCCTGGGTCTTGAAGTTGCAGATCGAGGTGCGGCGATTCTGCAAGGCGATTAGCGAGCCGGTCATTTTCGGGGCTCCGAAGCAGGGCTAGCAAATCGCGGCGCGCAAAACATCCGGTCGATTGCGGACGGCTACAGATGAGGATGAATGGCGGTCTAGGAACTCGCCACTCGGCCCGGTTTAGGCTCGAGCCGGAGACGCGGACTGGGTCGAATCCAGGCGCGTGTGCGGAACTAGCGGTGGCAGGGCATCGCCTACGTCGGTCGGCAAAGGGAATTCCGATATCCGGCGGTTGGGGTCTTTGGCGATCTCCACCAGCAGATTCCGGAACTGGCCGATCAGCAAGCTGATCGTCTCTCCGTCGTAGAGATCGTAGTTATATTCGCAGGAAAGCCGCCAGCCGTCGGACCGCCGGACCATGAAGAAATTCAAATCGTAAATCGCCCCCGGAGATTTCGAGGGCAGCGGCTCCATGGTCAGGCCGCAAAATTCGAGCGGCTTCACGAAATCGCGCTGATAGATGAAGTTGATGCTGTACAGGGTGGGTCGGCTGGGATCGCGCTTGGGCCGCGCCGCTTCCACGATCTGCGAAAAGTGCAAATCCTGGTGGGCCAGCCCGGCCTCAAAAGTATGGCGAACGCGGCCGAGCAGCTCGACGAACGTAGGATCCCCCGCCAGACTGGTCCGTAGCACGATGGTATTGATGAACAATCCAAACATCGGCTCGAGCTCGATGCGGTCGCGCCCGGCCAGCAACGTTCCGATGTAGACATCGTCCTGGTGCGCGTGGTGGCGGATCAGCATGTAGAGAGCGGCAACCGCGGTGAGATACAGAGTGCATTCGTGCTGGTGGGAAAATTCCTCGAGCGTCGAGGTTAACCTCACCGGCAAAACGGTGGAGAGAATGTAGCCGTTGTTGGTCTTCACCGGCGGCCGCGGATGATTGGGAGGGATTTCCAGCAGCGGCAGACTCGCGAGCTGCTGCTTCCAGTAAGCCTTGTCGTCGTCGGTCGCGGATTGCTTGGCGCGCTCGGACTGCCAAACGGCGTAGTCGGCGAACTGAAAGGCTAGCTCCGGCAAGGCCGGCGCCGTTCCAGTCATCAGCGCCTGGTAGTTCGCGGCAATCTCGTCGCTGAAAATCCCGATCGACCATCCGTCCGACACGATGTGGTGCACGGTCATGATCAGCACATGATCTTCTTCCGCCAGCCGCAAAATCCGGGCGCGGATCAGCGGCCCAGCCCCCAGATCGAACTTGTGCGCTCCTTCGATAATGGTGCGCCGCTCTTCCTCGACGTCCCGTTGCGGTTGGGGTACCCGGCTCAGATCGTCGCCGGGCAGCGGAATGATCGCCGAGGCGTGCACGATCTGCATCGGCGCGCGGTCCACCAGCGCGAAGGTGGTGCGCAGAATTTCGTGCCGCCGCGGCAGTTCGTTCAGCGCGCGGGCCAGCGCGGGAATGTCCAAGCGACCGCGAATCCGGAAGCGCACCGCGATATTCCAGGCGGGGTTGCCGCCTTCCATCGAGTGCAGCAGCCAGAACGTTTGTTGCGCGACGGTAGCCGGAAAGCGATAGATGGGCTCGCCCAGCGAGCCGCGCGGCCAATCGCGCTCTTTGACCGGGACGGGTTTGACGGGTGTGCCGAGTTTATAGATGGAATTCATGCTCGCTTGCGGTATTACCTCCGAAAGGTAGTGGTGGGCCGCAGCCGATACTGCTCGCGCGATACCGGGACGATATCCGGCAGCGTGGGCTTCGGCACGGCGGCCGGTTTGTCTCCGTCGCTAGCGCCGCTCAGGGCATTTTCCGTGGCGCCAGGCACCGCCAAAGACGCTGCGGCCAGCGCGGCGACGGTGCGCAGCCGGAATACCTGCTGCGCGGTAATCACGATACCGGCGCGGCCGGCCCGGGCAATAATCTGAAACATGTGCAGGGAATCGGCCCCAAGGTCAAACAGGCTGGCTTCCACGTTCACCCTGTCGAGATGCAGCACTTCACCGGCAATCGCTGCCAACTGCGTCTCCCGTGGCGTGCGCGGAGCGACAAAAACCTCTCGCGCCGCCAGATGATCGGCGTCCGGGGCTGGGAGCGACTTCCGATCGATCTTACCATTAGGCGTGCGCGGAAGAGCCGCAAGAAAAACGAAAACGGAAGGAATCATGTACTCCGGCAACGCGCGGCCTACCAGGTTGCGCAGATCGCTCACCGAGGGACGGTGCGCCTCGTCGGCCACCACGTAGGCCACCAGCCGCTTCTGCCCAGGCTCATCTTCGCGGGCCACCACCAGCGATTCCTTGATCGGCGAATATTGAGCGAGCACCGCCTCGATTTCGCCTAATTCGATCCGGAACCCGCGCACCTTCACTTGATTATCGAGCCGGCCTAGGAACTCGAATCGTCCCGAAGCCAGATAGCGAACCAGATCGCCGGTCTGGTACATGCGTTGTCCGGGCAGCGAACTGAACGGATCCACCACAAACCGTTCCGAGGTGAGGTCGGGGCGCTTGTAGTAGCCGCGCGCCACGCCATCTCCGGAAATAAAGAGCTCGCCCGGCACGCCGATCGGTAGCGGTGCGTTGAACTTGTCGAGCACATAGAATTGGGTGTTGTGGATCGGAGGGCCAATGGTCACCGGACCGGGTCCCGCTTCGACGACCGAAGTGGCCGACCAAATGGTGGTTTCGGTGGGGCCGTACATGTTCCACACCTCACCGCACTTCTGCAACTGATCCGCCAGGTCGCGCGGCAGCGCTTCACCGCCGCAAAGAATCTTCAGCTTGGGTGTGCCGGTCCATCCCGCTTCGAGAAGCAAGCGCCAGGTGGACGGTGTCGCTTGCATCACATTTGCCCCAGAATCGCGCATGCGCGCGAGCAACTGGTCCCCATCCATAGTCTCTTCGCGGCTGGCGATCACGACTTGCGCGCCGGTGATCAATGGCAGGAACAGTTCGAGGCCGGCGATATCGAAGGAAAGGGTGGTGACCGCCAGCAGGCGGTCGTTAGCGGTGAGCCCCGGCGCCTGGCGCATCGAGAAAAGCAGATTCACCAAATTGCGGTGGGTGATTTCTACGCCTTTGGGCTTGCCGGTCGATCCGGAGGTGTAAATGGTGTAGGCGCCCGATTCGGAATTCATCACTACGTTCGGGCTGGTTTTCGATTCGCGTCCGATCAAGTCCCAATCGCTATCCAGCGGAATCACTCGGGTGTTTGAGATCGGCAGGCCTACCGCGAGCCTGGCTTGGGTCAGCAGCACCGCGATGGAAGATTCCTGCATGATGTAGGTAAGGCGTTCGGGCGGATACGCAGGATCGAGCGGCAGGTACGCCGCGCCTGCTTTCCAGATGCCCAGGATGCCCACCAGCATATCCAAAGAGCGTTGCACGCAAATCCCCACCAGCGAACCGGGCCGCACGCCCAATTGAATCAAATGGCGCGCCAGTTGATTGGCGCGGCGGTCGAGATCGAAATAGGTGATGTTTTGATGTTCGAAGGAAGCAGCGGTCGCTTCCGGGGTGCGTATCGCCTGCTCCTCGATGATCTGGTGGACCGGGGTCGAGAGCGGGTAATCGGCGGCGTTCTTATTGGCGTCGAACACGATTTGGCGGCGCTCCGCATCGGTGAGCAGCGGGAGACGATCCACGGTTTGGGTAGCGTCGGCGGCGATGGACCGCAGCAGCGTCTCGTAGTGGCGCAGCCAGCGACCCAGTGTTTCGCGGTCGAAAAGCTCGGTGTTGTAGTCGCAATCAAGCTGCAGTCCTTGGTCCGACTCGCCGATGTTTAGGAACAGGTCGAAGTTTACGGCGGTCTTCGGGTTGGGATCCACTTCCACGTTCAGCCCGGAAAACGCGAGCCCCGCGCCCACTTTCTCGAGGTTGAACTGCACCTCGATCAACGGGAGGCGGCTAGGATCGCGGCGAACCTTTAGTTTTCTCACCAGCGTGCCGTAGGTGTAGGTCTGATGCTCGTAGGCGTCCAGCACAGTGCGCTTGGTCTGTTTGAGCAAGTCGCCGGCGGTCTGGTTCTCGGAAAGGTGCGCACGGATCGGCAAGAAATTCACGCAGTGCCCGACCAGCGTCCCGTCGTCCAGCATCGATTGCCCGGCGGTAGGAATGCCGATCACGATATCGTCCTGGCCGCTCAAGCGGTGCAGCAACGCCGCGAACGAGCCCAGCAGCGTCGAGAAAAGCGTGCAGCCCTGCTTGGCGCCGGCCTGCTTGATCAGCTTGTAGGTATCGGCGTCGATGCGGGCGCGATACGTGGAACCTTGAAAAGTTTTCACCGCGGGATGCGGTCGGTCGGTCGGTAGATCGAGCACCGGCGGAAGCTGCGCGAACTGCTGCATCCAATAGGACTCCACGCCCGCGAAATCAACGGTCTCGCGATTGGCGGCTTGGGTCCGCGCGTAGTCTCCGAATTGCACCGGAACCGGCAGATCGACGCGGCTGCGGTTGACCCGCGCGGAATACAACTGGCTTAGCTCGTCCAGCAGCACGTTGATCGACCACCCATCGCAAACGATGTGATGGCTGGTGAAGACCAGCGCATGGGACTCAGTTTCCAGGCGGAAAAGCCGCAGCCGCAGCACGGGACCGTTGACCAGATCGAACGGCGTCCGCCCTTCGGAGTCGATCGCGGATCGTACCCGAGCGTCGCGTTCGGCCGGCGCGAGCGAGGAGAGGTCCTCCATGGGAATATCGATATTGGCGGTGGGTGCGAAAGCGATCCGCTCGCCGCTCGCGGCGAAAGTGGCGCGCAGCGCCTGGTGACGAGTGACCAAATCCTGTAGCGAATCGCGGAAGGCGCCTTCGTTGAACGGGCCACGCATCTTCAGGGTGAACGATTCGTTGTAGGACGTCGAAGCTTCCGAATCGATCTGCGCGGAGAGGAAAATTTCCAATTGCGGTTCGGTGAGCGGTGAATCGCTCGGACCCGGGACTGGCGAGGCGGGCTCTTGCAGCACCGGAGCGGGCACCGGCGGAGGCGCCGCTACTTCCGGCGCTGGAGCTTCGGACACTGGCGCCGCCCCGCTGGATGCGGACGCGTTCAACTCCGGCGCGAAACCCGCTGCGCTCGAAGCAAAAAATTCCACCGCGACCGGCTCGCTTGGAATTTCGCGGGGCGTGCTGCCCGGCGGAGGCGGGAAGAACCCAGCCTCCTGCATCTCGACCACGCTCTCTTTGAAGACTTGAATGATGCGCTCGATATCGGCTTCGCAGTGGGTGGTGGTGAGGAAGCACGGGAAGCCCTCGAGAACGTTCACGCCCTTGAGCCGCAGGTAATAGTAGAACAGGCTGGCGAAGCGCTCTTCCGGCGGCACCGCGAAGTAGAAGATGCTTCCGAAATTTTCGAGCCGGGTAGGCGCGTTGCTGGCTTCGAGGAATTCGTTGATCGCGCGCACCATCCGGGTGGTGTTGGCGGTGAGGTTTTCTTGCAGCGAAGGACCTTGCTGCTCGAAATGCTGCAGCACCGCGCGCACCGCGGCCAGCGCCAACGGATGGCGAATAAAAGTGCCGGCGAAGAAGGTGACGCCGACCTCCGGAAACGAAGCATCGCCGAACTGCCATGCGCCGCCGTCGAGGGCATCCATGTATTCGCGCTTTCCCGCGAGCACCCCGACCGGCATGCCGCCCGCCAGCACTTTTCCGTAGGTGGCCAGATCGGCGCGAATTCCAAACAGCGCCTGGCAGCCGCCCTGGTGCACGCGGAAGCCGGTGACCACTTCGTCGAAGATCAGCGCAGTACCGGAATTTTCGGTGATCGAGCGAACTTCTTTCAGGAACGCGACCGGTTGCAAGTGCGGATGGCGGCTCTGCACCGGTTCGACCAGCACCGCGGCCAGTTCTTTGGCGTTGGCGCGAATCCATTCCAGCGACTCCGACGTGCCGTAATCGAGCACGGTGACGTTAGCTACTTTTTCCTTAGGAATTCCGGGCGCCACCGGGGTCGATTGCGGCAGGCCCGCTTTCTTATGGCCCTTCACCAGCACTTCATCGGTCTGTCCGTGATAGGCGCCGGCAAATAGCGCCACTTTGTTTCGTCCGGTCACCGTGCGCGCCACGCGAATCGCCGCCATCACCGCTTCCGAGCCGGTGTTGCAGAAGGTCATGCGCTCGTTGCCGGTCATCTTGCAGAACATCTGGGCTACTTCGCCCGCCAGCGGCGTTTGCGGCCCGATTTCCATTCCCTCGTGCAACTGGTGCTCGATGGCTGCTTCAACGAAGTCGGGGCGGTGGCCCAGCATGATCGGTCCAAATCCGTTCAGGATGTCGATGTATTCATTGCCGTCCACATCGATCAGTTTCGACCCCTTCGAATGGATGGTGTGGATCGGGTAGACCAATTCTTTCCATTGCTGGCGGAATCCCATTACCACCCGCGGGTCCGCGAGCGCGGCGCGATACTGCTCGGTCATGGCCTTGGATTTTGCGGTGCGCTTGGTGTAGCGCTCGACCAGCGATTGCAGGCCCTTTTCCTGCTGGGGCGTCAAATCCCCGGAGATTCCTTTTTGCGGCGGTTTGTACGGGCCAAAGGGCTTGAACTCTTCGGTGTCGCCGTGCCCCAACGCGGCGGCTGCGGGAGTCGCGGTTGTCGCGGGCGCGGCTGCGGAAACCTTCGGCGCGGCGGGCGCAGGCTTCGCCGGCGCAACCGTACCTGACGCGGGCGCCGCGGCCGGAGCGCCGGGCGCGCCCCCACGGATCGCCTCAAGTTGCCGTGAAAAGAGCTGGTTCATCGCCTGAAGCTGTTCGCGCATCAGGCGTTCGACGGGAGATTCCGACATATCGACATCTCCATATTCGCCGGCCGAAGCCGACGGTGTGCCAGCAGCATACACCGGCGCGGCGGTGGTTGGCGATTCCATCCGCGGCGCGAAAGTGGACGCGGCGGCCTGAACTGGAGCTGCTTGCTGCGTGGGTTCCTGGAGCTGATCGGCCGGCAGCTTGGAATCGATATATTCGGAAAGCGTGTCTAGAGAGCCGAGGTCGCCCAGTAGCTGGCGGAAGGTAATTTTCAAATCGAATTTGGATTGCAGTGACTGGGTTACCTGGGTCAGGAAAAGCGAATCGAAGCCGAGTTCCAGGAACGAGGCGGCGCCGTCGGCCTGGGAAGTGTCGACACCGGAAAGATCCTCAAAAATTTCATTGAGGATCAGGCGAATTTTGACTGGACGGCTGGTGGCGCTGGCCGCGGGCGATTCGATTGAGGGGCTCACTGGCGATATTTCCTCCCGGATAGGCGATGGTGCACTGCTCGGCAAGACCTCGCCCTGCGTGTCGATGCTCGAAGTCGCGGTGTTTTCGGCAAAACTGCTTTCGGCCAGCACCGCTGCGGGAATTGTGGCCACCGCTATTTTTGCTGCGGCAGGCAATTCCAGCCAGAAACGCTTGCGTTCAAATGGATAGGTTGGCAGCGAGACGCGTTGGCGCTGCTCGCCCGCGTGAATCGCGCTCCAATCGGGCTTGCAGCCGGCCAGCCACAACGAACCGACCGCGGTCAACAGGCTCGCCGCATCGCCTTCGCCGGAAAAGCCGTCGGAAAGCGAACTGGCGATGGTGCGTTTGGCGGCGTCCAGTCCATGCTGGCGCGAGAGCGTGCCCAGAACATTTCCCGGGCCCACTTCCAGCAGCACCGCCGAGGGATGCTTCAGCAGTTCGCGTACCCCCGCCGAGAATTGTACCGGCTGGCGGAAGTGCCGCGCCCAATACGCTGGGTCGGCGGCTTCGGCGTCGGTGATCCAGGTCCCGGTGACGCCGGAAACGTAGGGAATACGCGGCGGCTGCAAGTGCGCTTGCGCCGCGCGAGTGGTGAATGGCTCGACGATCGGATCCATCATCGACGAATGAAACGCGTGCGACGTTACCAGCCGGCGGCAAGGCACCGATTCGCTGGCCAGTCGTTGCTCGAACGATGCGATTGCGTCGAGCGGTCCAGCGACCACACAGAGCGCCGGGGCATTCACCGCAGCCAGCGCGAGCTGGCCATTCACTTGGCCATTCAGGCGCGACCGCACCTCCGATTCTCCCAGACGCACCGAGAGCATTCCGCCCGCAGGTAGCGCCTGCATCATGCGTCCGCGCTCGGCGACCAGGGTGAGCGCATCTTCCAGCGAAAAAACTCCGGCCAGGGTGGCGGCCACAAACTCGCCGATGCTGTGTCCCAGCATGGCTTGGGGACGAATGCCCCAATTCAGCCAGAGTTGGGCCAGCGCGTACTCGATCGAGAAAATGGCGGGCTGCGCGACAATCGTATCGGTGACCCGGCGGCGCGCCTCGGGGGAAACATCGTCTCCGGGGTACAGCAGCTCGCGGAGATCGGCATGCAGAAGCGGCCCCAGAATTTCGGCGCAGCGGTCGAGAGTCTTACGGAATAAAGGTTGAGACGCGTAGATTTCCCGCGCCATGTTGGGATATTGCGAGCCCTGCCCGGGGAAAAGGAAATACACGGGAGGATTCTCATCTGGCTTCAGCCGGGTCTGCACGCGTTTGCGATCGCGATGGGAGAGCGCGGAGATGGCGTCTGGCGCATCGCGCGCAACCACCGCGCGGCGGCACGGAAATGCGCGGCGTCCGGACTGCAGGGTCCAAGCCACGTCGGCCAAATTGCTGCCGGAATGCGATTCCAGGTGCGCGGCCAGATGGGCGGTGATGGCGTCCAGCGCCGATTCGGTGCGCGCGGAAAGCACCAGCAGTTGCACCGGTTGCTTCGACGCCGCGGAAAGTGTTGGCCGAACTTCTTCCAGCACCACGTGGGCGTTGGTGCCGCCAACGCCGAACGCGCTCACGCCCGCGCGGCGCGGCTCACCGTCGGTTTTCCATTCCTTCAAGGTGGCATTGACGTAGAACGGGCTGCTCGCCATGTCGAAATTCGCGTTGGGCTTATGGAAATACAACGTGGGAGGCAGGATCCCGTGACCCACCACGTGGGTCGCGTGAATCAGTCCGGTTACGCCGGCGGCGATGTCCAGGTGCCCGACGTTGGCCTTGGCGGTGCCGACCGCACAAAATTGTTTGTCGCTGGTGCGCGTGCGGAACGCCTGGGTCAGCGCGGCCAGCTCAATGGGATCGCCCAGCGGAGTACCGGTGCCGTGCGCTTCGATGTATCCGACGGTGCGCGGATCGACGCCCGCGGTTTCCTGGGCCATGGCGATTACCCGCGCCTGGCCTTCCACGCTGGGCGCGGTATAGCCGACCTTGGCAGCGCCGTCGTTGTTCACGCCAAAACCGCGAATCGCTGCGTAAATATGATCGCCGTCGCGCACCGCGTCTTCCATGCGCTTCAGCAGCACCACCGCCACGCCGCTGCCAAACACCGTTCCCTGGGCGTCGACGTCAAACGCGCGGCAATGGCCGTCGGGTGAAACCATTCCACCGTCCTGGTAGAAGGAGCCACGCTTCTGCGGGAAGGTGATCGAGGAGCCGCCCGCGAGGGCCATGTCGCTCTGATAAGTGAGCAGCGACTGGCTGGCCTGGCAAACCGCCAACAGAGAAGTGGAGCAGCCTGCCTGCATGGTGAACGCGGGTCCGCGCAGATTCAGCTTGTAGGAAACGCGGGTGGCCAGAAAATCGACGTTATTGCCCATCATTTCCGGGTAGTTGCCCACCTGGTACGCGCCGGTGAAGCGACGGATGAAATCGGGGTCGGCGCACAGCCGCGAGAGGAAGTAGGTGCTGACGCTGTTGCCACCGTAGACGCCGATTGCTCCTGGGTAGGTAAAGGGATCGCAGCCCGCATCTTCCAGCGCATTCCAGCAGGCTTCGAGAAACAGCCGCTGCTGCGGGTCCATCAGCTCGGCTTCACGCGGATACATGCCGAAAAATTCGGCGTCGAAGAGATCCACGTCTTCCAGAATCGATCTGGCGCGGACGTAGTTGGGCTGGCGGGAAAGCTCGATGGCGTCAGGTACTTCCAATTCTTCCACGGTGAAATGGGAAATCGATTCGATTCCCGCGAGCTGATTCTTCCAGAATTCGGCCACGTTGCGCGCGCCGGGAAACCGCCCGGCCATGCCGATGATGGCGACGCCGTCGAGAACCGGATTACGGGATTCGCTCACGATGGATCACCACTCCCGCCGCCGCGCTTCTGGCGCTGGCGGGCGAAAGCGTCCCGTTGGCGCTGGGCCTGCAATTGCGAATCGCTGAGCGCCGGCGAAGCCGCCGGAGCTTTCTGTGAGCCGAGGCGGCGCGCCAGTGTGCGGACGGTGGTGAACTCGAAAAGATCGGTCACCGGGATTTCGATCTGCAACGTCTTCTGCAGATTGGAATGGACCGCCACCAGCAACAGGGAATCGCCGCCGATATCGAAGAAGTTGTCGTCGAGGCCCACGCTATCGACGCGTAGGATTCGTTTCCATAAGGCGATTAGATTTTGCTCGAGTTCGGAGGCCTCCGAGGCGGCGTTCGATGCGGGTGACTCCCGGCCGGCCGCTGGCGTGGATGCGCCGGTTGCTGCGCCCGGAGCAGGCAGCGCCGCGCGGTCGATTTTCCCGTTGGGCGTGAGCGGCAGCGCGGGCAGCGCGACGAACAGCGCTGGAACCATGAACGCCGGCAGTTTCTCCGCCAGAAATTTCTTTAGGTCCGCGACCGCCACGCCAGACTCAGGCGCCGCGACATAGTAGGCCACCAGCCGCTTCGAGCCGCTCTCGTCGGTGTGCGGAACCACGCAAACTTGCTTCACCGCGCCGTGCGCGAGCAGCGCGGCTTCGATTTCACCCGGTTCGATGCGGTAGCCGAGAATCTTCACCTGGGTATCGATGCGGCCGAGGAACTCGACGGTCCCGTCCTCGCGCCAACGTGCCAAGTCTCCGGTGCGGTACATTCGCGCGGAGCGGTCCGCTGCAAATGGATCGCGCATGAATTTTTCCGCGGTTGCCTCCGGATTATTCAAATAGCCGCGAGCCACGCCGTCGCCAGCCGCATAGAGCTCGCCGGTTTCGCCCGGGGCCACGGGACGCCCGGCTTCATCGAGAATGTAAGCACGGGTATTAGAAATTGGCCGCCCGATTGGCACCGAGTCTGGAATGGCATCGCCGAAGCGCATCACATGGCAGCAGGTGAAGGTGGTATTTTCCGTCGGACCGTAACCATTGATGAGCGTGCAGCCGGGATGGGCGTCCAGCACGCGCCGAACGTGGTGGCCGGGCAGCACGTCGCCCCCGGCGAGAAGCTGACGCAGCGGCGCCAAATCTTCCAGGCGCTGCTCGACCATCAAACTGAAGAGTCCGGCGGTGAGCCACATCGCGGTGACCTGCTGATCTCGAATGGTGCGTCCCAGATCCACCAGCGAAGAGGCTTGCGGCGACATCAGCACCAGGCGTCCGCCATTGAGCAGCGGTCCCCAAATTTCCAGGGTCGAGGCGTCGAAGGAAATCGGCGCGTATTGGAGGAAAGTTTCATCCGGACCGAACTTGCAAAAGTTGGTGTTGCGCACCAGCCGCACGATGGCGCGATTTTCCACCATTACACCCTTGGGCCGCCCGGTGGAACCGGACGTGTACATCACGTAAGCCAGCGACGCGGGGCCGCCTGCGGGCGCCGGATTTTGGTCGCTAGCCGGTGAGGCCAACGCCGAAGCCAAAATCGACGCCGCGAATTCCTCGTCGTCGATCACGATCCCCGCCACCTTGCGCCCGGACAAGATGTTAGCCGCCAGAGATTTTTGGGTGATCATTACCGGCGTGCGAGTGTCTTCGAGCAGCAGATCGAAACGCTCTCGGGGATACGTGGCATCCAGCGGAACGTACGCGCCGCCCGCTTTCAAAATTGCCACCAGCGCCACGATCAGGTCCAGAGAGCGCTCCAGGCAGCATCCCACCATTACGTCCGGCCCTACTCCCATCTTCCGGAGGCGGTGGGCCAGATGATTGGCGCGACGGTTGAGTTCGGCGTAGGGGAGCGTTTGCCCACCCAGCACCGCGGCGGTGGCGTTGGGGTAAGCAGCGGCGGTCTCTTCGAAAAGCTGCGCGACGGATTTGTCGCGAGGGTAGTCCGTGCGCGTACCGCTCCACTTTTGCAATGGCTCGGGAAGCGAAGTACGGTCGGGCTCCGGAGAAGTCGGCTCCGCCAATTGATACGGCTCAGGTCTCATCTTGAACTGTTTCCTCGCCGGTCCGAGAGCTAGGGGCCTCTATCGGAGCAGGATTTCCTTTTCGCCAAACAACCGCTCGGCGGTAATTCCCCGGGTGCGGCAAGTGTCAATCAGTAGATTGGACTGGATGATCGGATTCGACTTGTCGGTGTACTTGATGCTCATCACGTAATTCAGCCAGGGCTCTTGGCCCATGGCGTAGACGTACACCTCTTTGCAGTGCAACTGTTCGACGATGTTCAACGCGCGCTCGAAGTTCGATCCGGCTAGCCGTCGCGAATGGTCTTTGGCGCGCTCGATGCGCTGGGTAATCAGCGGTCCGTAAATCCACGATGCCGGCGCGCCGTCGCATTCCATCCCGACGAAGAGAACTTCCACGTCGCCAATGGCGCGGTGGATGTGCTCGTACATGGCGGGAGCGATGTTGCAGGAATCGGCCGCGAACAGCAGGGAGTGGTTGTTCACCCGCAGCAGGTAAGCGGACTTGGTTTGCACGTTGTAGTCGCCGTGCTCACCCAGAAACGGCACCGCGGTAATCGAGCCGTGGTTAAAGGGAATCTCTTCCATCTCGTTGACTTCGATGACGTTCTGGAAGCCGCACTGCTTCAGCAGCAAGCGCAGCGAAGGATCCTGCAGCGACCCGCCGCCGCTGCGGGGCACCACGATGTGGCGAATACGATGGCGCAATTGCAGCAGGGTCTCGAACAGGATGTGGTCCTGGTGATTGTGGGTGATCAGGACGTAATCGATCACTTCCGGCAAATCGTCGTAGGTGTAGCGCGAAATATCGCTTTCGTAGGTGTAGCTCAGCACCGGATCGAGCAGCACGTTCACGCCGGGGGTCTCCAGCAAAATGCAGGCGTGGCCAAAATAGCGCCAGCGCGCGCCCTCGCCTTCATATTTCGGGTAGGGCTTGGGTTTCTCGGTGGTGAGGAAGGAGCGGAAGCGCTCCGCGTCGGCGCCAGTCAGGCCCAGAGTCTTGCTGGCGGTTTCGAACGAAGCGGGTTCGGTCTTCATGCGGAAAAGCGTATCCAGCGCCGCGCTGGCGAAAGGCACTTGCAGTTCGATCGCATCACCCTTTTCAATGCGCGGGGTGCTCAGCACGAATGGCCGGTCGTCCTGGCGGATTTCCGACAGCATCAACGTCTGCAGCGATGGATCGTAAAACGGACTGGTGTAAAGGAGCGGCTCGATCAGCCGGAACGACGGCTGATTATTCAAGTCGTAGACCAGTTCCACGTAGCCCTGCAATTCCTCGGGCACCTCGGCATACAGCGATTCTAGGCTGAAACCCTTGGCCTTCTCGCGCAGCATCGCGTCCAGTGTCTCGATCGCGGCGGAAAGCCGGACCAAATGACTGCGCTCGGTTAGGGTGCGCTGGCGGAGCTGCTTGATCTGCTCGACGCGATTTCCGGCGAAATCCATGAATGGACCGCCCAGCAGCGCAGGATTCTTCGCGGCGGCCTCGTGAGTTTCCGGCGACTCGATGTATGAATCCATGATGCGCATGTGGCGCTCGGTCATGTTGCGCGCGGCGGTGGCCGGCGGGATCAAATGGGCCCAGGCATACCAGCCGTCCACCAGAGGCTCGACCATTACATTCGGTTTGAGGTAGTAGGTTCCGTTGCTCATCGTTTATATGTGCTCACACCGTTGATCGGGACAAGTAGTTACGGGAAACTGCGCTGTCAAAAATCTTTCGGGTCAGGCGTAGCGTTGGAAAGCGTCCACCCGCTCGAGAGCCTTGGTCCACTGGCGGCTCTGCCCGTCCTAAGTATCTGAGCACTCCGCCTTTACGCCCAGCCTACCGTCCTGGCGCGGCTGGAGCGAGCAGGCCAGTGGAAGGGCATTGCCCATAACGGGAGACACATCTCCGTTCCACGCACTTTACCCTGCTCATTTTACCCCGCAAGCCCCCTGCTCGGTCCGGATTTTTGCGCACTGTTGTCATTTCAGTTCACGGAATCGTTCAATTGGGTACTGCGGGAGCCCGGTGTCGGCTACCATTCTGAGACGCCGCAGGAGGCGATGGAGATTCGCTGGGGCGTCGCCGAAGCCGTGCTGGCCTCGACCCCTCGTAACCTACAGCCACGTCTCGACAATGCCGCGCGCCGGCGACCGCGCAGTGCTGTATTGGCAACTGACATGAGCGACTGGCGGCCTCAATTGCTTGACGCTCTGACACGCCGTCTGGCAACATCGTTGCTGGCTAGCGACACCGGACACAGCCTATGACAACTACACCGACGATAGTTCCCAATCTTGATCCTCTGGTTTCGGAACGATGGATTGACGCTGATCCGGTACAATTTGAAGCGAACTTTAACCGTAAGTCATTTGAAATCAGGCATTATCTGGCGACGCACCCCCTGTTCCAGCTCCCGAAGCTGCTCGAACTCGCCGAACGCACACTGAAGACTCGCCCCAAGGAAATCTATTACGACGCTGGCGAGGTCAAGGTGGAACAGCGCTGGGATTCGATCCCCAAGAAGCCTTTTTCAGCGGTTGAAGCCATGCAGCGCGTGGAGACCTGCGGGGCGTGGTTTATTTTCCGCTCAGCGCAAAATGATCCGGAATACCGGGTGTTTCTGGATAAGGGCCTGGCAGAGCTGAAGCAGCACATGGGGCCGGGGATCGATTCGCAAATCATGGTCGAAGACATCATTATTTTCGTGACTTCGCCCAAGCGCGTGACCACCTATCACATCGACCGCGAATGCAATTTCCTGCTACAGATTCGGGGCACCAAGACCTTACATGTCTTCGATCGTGACGACCGCGAAGTCCTACCCGAGGAAGAAATCGAACGCTTCTGGACTGTCGATAACAACGCCCCCATTTACAAGCCGCATTTGCAGCAGCGCGCGATCAGCTACAAGCTGGTGCCCGGGAATGGAGTGCATATTCCGGTAAATTTCCCGCACTGGCTCCAGAATGACGACAATGTCTCGGTTTCCCTCAGCGTGAATTTCCAATTCAAGGATCCACTGAGAGCCAACGTGTACCGCGCCAACTATTGGCTGCGAAAGTTGGGATTGAAGCCGACGCCCCCGGGACGATCTCCCGTTCTGGATTCCCTCAAAGGACAGGCGGTAAAGCCGATCCTTCTGGCGTCGAGCATCTACGACCGCCTGCGGTAATTTTCGCCCGGATGGCCACGAGCGGCGGCGATTGGCTTCTGATTGTTCTGGTTCCACCCGTCGGGCCTGAATCTCAATCGTGGCCGAAGAGGTTGTTTGCTTCTAAAAAGAGCGATCCTCACACGCATTGCCGGCATTCCCGCTGGCAAGCGCGTTCTAAATGCTTTCAGCCAGCCTCACGGCGTCTATGCCAGTTTCGCCGATGGGTGGGTTGCCGCCCGAAAGACAAGTCTGGCCGGCCATGAGGATCCCAACGAGGTTAAGATACATCTTCGCCTCGCCGAGTCACTCCGCCCCAGTGACTACGCCGCGCTGTATTGGATTTCCCGCATCCAACCGCGAAGCCTGCAGCTGTTTGATTATGGCGGCAGTGTGGGAAATCTCTATTACAGCTATTCGCCATACTTGCGGGAGATGGACAGCGTCGAGTGGACGGTGTTTGAAATACCCAACGTGGTAGAGACGGGACGCGAGATCGCTGCGCAACGTAAGGCGGCCGGATTGCGGTTCGTGGAACGCGTCGATTCGTTCCGGGCGGAGCAGATATTGCTGGTTTCGGGGGCGTTTCACTACTGGGAGCAGGATATTCCCGCGTTCGTGAAGCACTTCGGCGAGGCCCCGCAACACATCATCATCAATCGCAGTCCGGTGCACGAAACACAGGCTTCGTTCATCACCGTTCAAGGCACGAAGTCGGCCGCCTTTCCTTGCAAAGTGTGGAATGCCGGTGAACTGGTATCGGGCTTTGCGGCGTGTGGGTATCAGCTAATCGATCGGTGGCGCGCCTGGGAGCTGTCCGTGCACCGTCCGTTTTTCCCAGCCCACTCGGTGCCCCACTATTCCGGCTTTTACTTTTCTAAGACGGATCGCGTTTAGCGCCGCACGCGCACTGCTTGGTGCGCCCGGCAACTCACACCGGGCGCACCGCACAGACGCGCAACGAAGGGCCGTTGGTTACTTACCCGAGGAATCCTCCACTTGCAGGTTGTTGGTTACCTGAAACACGTTAGGTACTTGATTGGCGCGCATGTACGCCATGTCTTTGTCGGTCTGATTTCTCACCACGCCGACCAGGGTCACGCGCCCACTGTTGACGATGATGTGGATCGCGTGCAAAGCGCCCACGTTGTACGACTCGAGCGCCGGGAACGAGTAGATCGACCGAAATTCCGCCATGCGGATCTGGTCGTCCATAGGCGACGGCGGCAGAATAACGATCTGGTTGTCGACCGCTTCCACGCCTTCCAGTTTCTTCACCACGTTTTCGGCATCCGATTTCATCGATCCGTGAATGGAGGTGACGTCTCCCATCAGGGTGACCTTGGTTCCCTCCACTTTGAAAGACAGATCATCGAACACCGAATACCACGGCAGCAACGCCAGTTGGTGATGCACTTCTTGGGTGAGCCAGGCGTCGTACTTGGTTGTGTCCCGAGGTGAAGGCGGCTGCTGTGGACTCCGAGCGAGCGCCGCGGTCCCCAAGCCTAGGCCCAAGACTGCGACTAACAGGATTTGTGTAGCGAGCTTGTTCATGGCAAATCTCCTCCGAGAACGCAACCTGCGCGTTACTCCAGTTCAACTGCTTTCCTATAGTTAGATGCGGATGGGCCCACACGGGTAACTGCTTGAATCACAGGACTTACTGGTGGTTTAGGGGTGAAAACCCAGTATACGGGGGAGGATCTTTCAGGGGGTGGGGAGGCCGCTCGTTTGGCGACGCCTGGCCGACGCCCACGCGCCGCCGAGAAGACCGCCAACGGTGAGTGCCGAAATCAACGCGCCGGCAGTGCGGTCCCAGGTGTGGGCCATACGAATGTCCACCTGGTATGTGCCGGCTGCCAGAGGCACCAGCAGTTGCGCGGTGTCTTCCGCGGGCACTGCGGCTGCGGGGTGGCCGTTGACGTCGACGTGCCATGCCGGGAAATACTCGAGCTTGGGCGCGAGCCTCAGCGGCACTCGTGATTCGACCTCGATGTGCTTTTGCTCAGGGTCCCATCCTTGGACGTGTAGGCGAACTCCATCCGCCGCGCCGATGGGGTCGCCGTCCTCGTTGCGCGCGCTGGCGCGAGGCGCGTCAGCGGGCAGGTCGGTGCGGTCGCCGCCCAACGGGGTGTACTCGTCGGTGCCTTCATAACCTTTGTCGGAAGCAATCGCCTGCTTTAAATCCGGAACATCTTGGGTATCCCACCACGCGGTCCGGAGCATCGCGCTCAGCAAGATCGCCAGCACCGCAGACACCCCGATCCATGCCAGCCATTTCTTCCGCAGTCCGCTGAACGACATCGCCAGGAAGGTCGAGCAGGGAACGGCGAGCGGTCCGAGCCACCGCCAGGGAAATTGCACGAAGCGGAGTTTGGGGAGATGCTCCCAGACAGGTACCGAAAATCGCGACATCAAGCAGAAGATCAGCGCGGTCAGCGCCGTGAGTGCCCACCAGAGCTCGGGAGCCATTCGGCGGCGGCGCGCGGCAAAACCACCGGCGAGCGCGGTTACACCCAGCATCAAGCAGGCGATCATCGACATTCGCCAGTTGAACCACACGAACTCGGGATTGTTGGCATGAGTGAACAGAAAATTCTCGATCGGCTTCAGTTCGACGGAGAGTACCTGGCCGATGTCCACCCAGCGCTGTTCATACGCTGCGGGAAGAATGTAGTAGGCCGCCAGGCCCATTCCAGCAGCGAGCGCCGCGCCACCGGCAAGAACGGGCGCGAGGTTTTTCTTTACCACGGACAGCACCACCAGCAGCAACGCCGCCGAATAGCTCGCAAGCACCGCTTCCGGAGCGTTCGATAGCCATATCGCCGCGTACACTACGGCTACGCCGCCGATCGCTCCGCGGTCATTTGCCGCTACCCGCAGCAGACCCAGCACCAGCAGCGGAAACAGCGCCACGGCGATCAGTTCCGCGTAATCGCTGCGAAAAAAAACCACCATCAACATGTAGGGGTTCGCTGCGAAAAAGACCGCGGCCAGGATCGCGTCGGTTTCCGGCAGCACGGAATGGGCCAGCCGCCACATCGATAGTCCCGCCAGCACCAGCGTCAGCCAGATCAACGCGCCCGGGACTACCCTCCAGGGCAGCACGCAGCCCAACGCCGCACCGACCAGCCAGGATATCGGCGGGTAAAAAATAAACCGAGGTTCGCCGAATCCGTAGTTGGCGCCCGCGGTCCACCGCGGGTAAAGCACGCCCTGATGCCATTGCTGTGCCACGTCCATCCACGACGCGAGATGAAATTGCATGTCGTGTCCGGAGACGTTGCCTCGGAACAGCATCGGCAGAACGATTAGCGTGGCCACCGCGCCGATGGCTAGCAACGCGCGCAGGGGGAGCCTGACGGCGCGGAAGCTGGCGCGAGTGGAGAGGTCTTGCGGGTGTGGATTGTCGGCTATGGCGATGGCCAGTGGTCCTATTATTCAGTGCTGCGAGCTAGAGCCTCTAAACAATTCCGCGTTTCAGTTTCTCCAGGGGGTAAAAGGTGCCCCGCCAGATGATGCCGCCTTGCCGTAAGGTAATAAACATCGAACGAAGCACCATGTAAATAAAAACCACAGCGCCCAGCGGATGGGTCATCCCATAAAACGGGGAGACCTCGGTTTCCATCAGCAGCAGGCCTTGCAGCGCCATGCTGGTAGCGACGCACACCGCGGCGGCGAACTGCGCCCATCCGTGCGTGAAGAAAAGCGCGACGAAAGGCACGATGCTGATCAGGGCCATACCGGCAATGCCAAAAAGCGCGAAGCCGATCTTGAATTGGAATCCGGCGAACATATTCTTGGTCACGCCCTGAACGATGGCGCCAAATCCATCATGCCAGCGCACCCGCACGAAGTTTTGACTCACTGCAATTCCGGAGCGGAAGCCGGTTTCCTTGACCAATTTTCCCAACTTCATGTCGTCGATCACTTCCATGCGCAGGCGTTGGTGGGTGCCTATTTTTTCATACACGGAGCGGCGCACCATGTTGAAAGCGCCTACTCCCATGTACGCGGGGCTGTGCGGATTGCTCACCCGCCAAGGCTGGGTGCCCAGCACGAAGCCCATTCCGAAAAACGAGATCGCAGTGATCTCCCAGAAGCTTTGCATGTCGATGTCCGCGAGAATCGTAAGATGATCCCAGCCTTTCGATTCCATCAGGCCCAACGCCTTGCGCAGCACTTTCGGGGCGAAGCGCACGTCCGCGTCGGTGAAGACGATCCATTCGCCGGCCGCGCCGCGATAGGCGGCTTCAAGCGCGTGCGGCTTGCCCAGCCAGCCATCGGGCAGTTCGCTGATGTGGACAGCTTTGAAGTTTACGTTGCTGGCTGCGGCGGCATCGAGGATCGCGCCGGTGGCGTCCACCGATCGATCGTCGGCGGCAATCACTTCGTAGTTGGGATAATCGAGGTCCTGAAACGTGGCGAGGGCGTGGGGCAGCTTTTCGGCTTCGTCGCGCGCGGCAAAAATAATCGAAATGCGGGGTAAGGGATGCCCCTCAGGATCGGGAGCTTCGGACATGAGCGGAATTTTCGACATGCCGCGTCCGATCACCACCGCGGCGGCGATCCACGCCAGGGCCATCAACGAGAAGAATAAACCTATGAGAGTGGACAAGACCGCGTTCTATCCTGAGCGCATTGCGCGCGAAAAGAATATCGTAACACGCGGTGGATGTGAGCGCCCCAAACCCGGCAACCCCGTCTGTGCGCACCGATATGTGACGGGGTAGATCTGGACACCCTTCCCATCTGGTTTCGCGCAAAAGCACAGCTGCGGCAGACCGGGAAGGGTGGGGGCACCGGGAAAAGATAAGCGCGTAGAACCGTCGAACCGAGAGTCGAGAGCCGCGCCGTTAACGCCGAGGCGATGAGAGGGCACACCACGCCGGTTCCGGCAAGCGACTATGCTACGATTTGCATGATGGGGCGGCTCGCGTTGCCGAGGCCGCGCGGCACACCGAACTGAAGAAACGGAGATCCAGAATAATATGCTGCAAATTCCTGTGGAGCACACCACTCTCGCCAATGGCTTGCGCGTGGTTATTTCGCCGGACCGGTCGGCGCCGGTAGTCACCGTCGGTGTTTATTACCAAATCGGTTTCCGGCTTGAGCCGTTTGGGCGCAGCGGGTTCGCGCACCTGTTCGAGCACATGATGTTTCAGGGCTCGGAAAACGCCGGGAAAATGGAGCACATCAAGCAGGTCAACGCTTCGGGCGGGGTGCTCAACGGCACCACCAATTACGATATCACCAACTACTTCGAGACGGTGCCATCCAACGCCCTGGAGCGCATGCTGTGGCTGGAAGCGGATCGCATGCGCGCGCTGAAAGTGGATGATGAAAACCTACGCAACCAGCGCGACGTGGTGAAAGAGGAAGTGCGGGTCAACGTGATGAATCAGCCGTACGGCGGATTCCCGTGGCTGGATTTGCCGCCGGTAGCGTATCGCAACTGGCCCAACGCTCACAATTTCTATGGCGATTTCGTCGATCTGGACGCGGCCACTCTGGGCGACGTCCAGCATTTTTTCAAAACCTATTACGCACCCAATAACGCGGTGCTGTTAATCGTCGGCGACGTCGATCCCCCGGAGGGCTTCGCCTACGCAAAGAATTATTTTGAGGATATTCCGCCCGGACCTTTGCCTCCGAAGGTCGATGTGAGCGAGAAGCCGCAAACCGAAGAGCGCCGCGGCCAAGTGGAAGAGAAGCTCGCGATGCTGCCGGCCATGGCGATCGGATACAACGGTCCCGCTCGCAACACTCCCGATTGGTTTCGTTTCGCGATGCTTGACGGCGCGCTGCACGGCGGCCGAGCGGGAAGGGTTTACCGCGAATTGGTGCTCGAGAAGCAGATCGCGGTGGATGCTTCCGGGGGCTTCGACACCATCGAGTCCAATGGCCCCACGCAAATGGTGACCCGGATTTACCATCACCCCCAATACGATTCCGACGCCACCATCGCGGCGTTCGATGAGTTGATCGCGCAAGTTTGCGAGAACGGTGTTGCCGCGGCCGAGCTGGAGGAAGTCAAAGTGAAATTCCGGTCCGATTTTTATAGCATGCTGGAAAGCGGCTATGGAACTTCGATGCCACGCTTCGGCCTGATGCATTACCTGGCCTGCTTTACGCTCTTCGATAACGACCCTCTTCGGATCAACACCATCCTCGACGATTTTCAGGCGGTAACGCCCGCGCAAGTGAAAGAGACCGCGCGAAAATATTTAGTTCCGGAAAACCGCGCGGTTTTATTGCGCGTGCCCACCCAAAAGCCGGAGCTGGTCACCTCCGAAGCAGGTGCGCGATGAGCGTCCCGGTGGTTTTGGATAATCAGAGGATGCGGCAAGTGCCGGCCCTTGGGCCGGAGCGCCCGGTTTCCTGGGCGCGCCGCACCGTGCGCACCCTGTCCAACGGCCTGCAAGTGGTCGTCGCCGAATCGAAGTTCGTTCCCAAAGTCACCGCGCAGCTTTTTATGCGTAGCGGGAATGCGGTGGTCGCGCATCGTTCGCCCGGCTTAGCCGATATGACCGCGGCAGTCGTGCGCACCGGCACCGAGTCGAGGTCCAGCCGCCGAATTGAAGAGGACCTCCGCCGCATGGGCGGCGATATGTCCACCACGGCCGGCGCCGATTCCAGCGCCATGGGCATTTCCGGCCTCGCGGAATTTTCGCAAGGGCTGCTCGATCTGATGGCGGAATTGGCGCGACAGGCGATTCTCCCGGTATCGGAATTCGAGCGCGAAGTGTCGCAGCGCGTGGAAGATCTGCGCATTAGCCGCAGCACCCCGGGATTTTTGGGGTCGGAGCGGCTGCGCCGGGTTCTGTTTGGGGCGCATCCTTACGGCACCATCGCGCCTACCGAAGAACAGGTGAAAGCGTACACGCGCGATTCGCTCGCGGATTTTTATCGCACTTATTACGTTCCCGCGGAATCGCTACTACTGGTTGTCGGCGACGTCGATAGCAACAAACTCCTCGACCAAGTGGAAAAGGCTTTCGGTTCCTGGAAAGCTCCTATGCCGCCGGTCACGCCGCGCCCGCAGCCTCCGGAAATTTCCGGCCGAAAGGTGTACTTGGTGCATTTGCCGGGAACCGTGCAGACCGAGGTATCCGTGGGAAACCGCGCGATTACTCGTACCGACCCGAATTGGCTGCGCCTGGTCCTCACCAATTCCATCTACGGCGGCGCATTCCATTCGCGGTTGGTGATGAATATCCGCGAGCAAAAGGGATACACCTACACTCCGCGGAGCAGCGCGGTTCCGTTGCGGCAGCATGGTTATTTCACGGTCCACGCGGCGGTGCGCAACGACGTGGTGGCCGCGAGCCTGGCTGAGATTTTCTACGAGCTTGACCGCATGCGCTCGCTGCCGGTGGGCGACGCCGAGTTAGACGACGCCCGCAACTATCTCAGCGGGGTGTTCTCGCTGTCTGCCGCGACCCAGGACGGATTGTTGGCGCAATTCTCCACTGTCTATCTCGAACGGCTGGCTGAGGACTACCTCGAGACCTATCGCCAGCGAGTGCGGGCGTTGACCGCTGAAGATGTTCTGGCTACCGCGCGGCGCTACCTCGATTCCAAGAACGCGCAGATCGTGGTGGTCGGCGACCAGAGTGTAATCGGCGAGCAGGCAGCTCTATTCGGCGAAGTGGAAGTGTACGACGCGCACGGCAACCGCTTGGGCGGGATTTCTTAGCGCGTTTTTCGGGCGGGCGTCAAAACCGGCGCGCGCTGGTACAGCGATCCTAGCTCTGCCACGCGTTGCGGAAAATAGCCCAAGTTACCGGGTGCTCCGGGCGAAGAATCCGACCGGCCCTGCGAGTCCTGCCATGGCACCACCATCCCTGGTCGTGGATATCCTCCCAACTCACAATGCTGATTCTCGTTTCGCTTGGCGTAAGCACCGCGGCGCTCGCGAAAGATCTGCCGCCACTTCATCTCGTCGATCTTAACCACGCGACATTAGTTGAACTCGAGCGGCTTCCTGAAACTGGGCCGAAGCCGGTTGCGGCTGTCATTCAATTCCGAGACAAAAGCGGGCCGTTTCAACGCATCGAGGATCTATTGGCGGTTCCGGGGATTACTACGAGGAGACCTGAGAAGATGCGGCCTTACGTTCGGATCGATGATCCCCGGTAGGCCGAGTACACCGACCCTTCCCGAAACCCGAGAACCGGAGGGCGCCCGGCAAAGACAACGGCGTAGAACCGTGAGGCCTACAAGATTTGGTGGGTGCGCCCCGGTTGGGGAATCGCCAGTGGGACCTGCTCGGTGATTTCCAGGCCGTAGCCATCCAGCGCGACGACTTTGCGCGGGTGATTGGTTAGCACGCGAATGCGCTGCAAACCTAGGTCGATCAGAATCTGCGCACCAATCCCGCTCTCGCGTTGAATCCGCCGCTGCCCGCTCAAGATCAGAGTCTACCGCCTGTCGCGCATGTGATAGGTCAGACGAGGCAATCCCTCGTTACCCGCGGCATTCGGATCGATTCCAAAACCGCGCCCGGTGTGATGCAGGTAGATGAAGACGCCGCGGCCTTCGCTGCGCGATGGCCTCCAGCGAACCGCCGAATAATCTGGTGGCAATCGCACGAGGTCGACGCGAAGACGTCTCCGGTAAGGCAATGCGAATGGACGCGCGCCAGCGGCGGCACTGCGCCAGAGAGATCGCCGCGCACCAGCGCCACATGGGTCTCGTGGTCGGTCTCGCTGGCATACGCGATCACTTGGAACTCGCCGAACGGCGTAGCCACCGGCGCGGCGGCCACGCGCTTGACGTAGCGCTCGTGCTGCATCCGGTAGCGGATCAGGTCCGCTATCGACACCAGCTTCAGTCCGTGCAGCTTGCAGAACTCGATGAGCTGCGGCATGCGCGCCATCGAGCCATCGTCGTTCATGATTTCGCAGATCACCCCGGAATGATCCAGTCCGGCAATCCGCGCTAGGTCGACGCTCGCTTCGGTCTGCCCCGCGCGCACCAGCACTCCACCACGCCGGGCTCGCAGGGTGTAGACGTGGCCGGGCCGCGCCAGATCTTCGGGCCGGGTTTTCGGGTCGGTCGCCGTCAGTATCGTTGTCGCGCGATCCGAGGCGCTGGTTCCGGTGGTGGTGCCCACTCTGGCGTCGATCGGTTCGCAGAAAGGAGTGCCGAAGAGCGACGTATTTCGCGGGGTAATCGGCGCCAGGCTGAGCGCGTCACAACGCTCCTGGGTCATCGCCAGGCAGATCAGTCCGCGCCCGAATTTCGCCATGAAGTTGATCACTTCCGGCGTCACTTTCTCCGCGGCGATGGTCAGGTCGCCTTCGTTCTCGCGGTCTTCGTCATCCACCACCACGATCATCCGGCCCTGGCGGATGTCTTCCACCGCTTCGGGAATCGACGCAAAAGGATATTTAGGTTCAGTCATGTCGGTAGCCTCGTCACTTTCGATATCACCCGCCGGATCACTTGATCCAATGCAGCGAAAGATAGTAGAACGCCACGCCCATCACTCCGGCGCCGGGAATGGTCAGAACCCAGGCCCAGAAGATTCGCCGGGTGACGCCCCATCGCACCGCGGTAATACGATGCGCCGCCCCCACCCCGGCGATGGCTCCAGTAATTACGTGGGTGGTGCTTACTGGGATGCCCGCGGCGGCCGTCCCGATTAGGGTGATGGCGGCGGAAGTTTCCGCTGCGAAGCCGCCAAAGGGATTGAGCTTGGTGATTTTTTGCCCCATGGTCTTCACCACTCGCCAGCCCCCTGCCATTGTACCGCCGGCGATGGCCAAGTGGCAGCAAAGGATCACCCAGTAGGGCACCCTGTAAGTCGTGAGGGTGCCACTGGAAACCAGCGCCGCGGTGATGATGCCCATGCCTTTCTGGGCGTCGTTGGTTCCGTGGCCCAGGCTAAACGTCGCGGCGGACACCAACTGCAATCGGCGAAACCATTTGTCCACCCGTCGCGGCGCCTGGTGGCGCACCACCCAACTGGTAATGACGGTTACCACCAAGCCCGCCGCCAGACCGATGAACGGCCCGACGAAAATGAAAATGACCGGCAGCACCCAACCGTGCACGATGATCGCGCGGAACCCGGCCGCGGCGATTGCCGCTCCGCCATATCCTCCCATCAAGGCATGCGACGAGCTGGCCGGCAGTCCGATGCGGATCGTAGCGTAGTTCCAGACGATAGCTCCCAGCAGCCCAGCCAGTATCACGTTTTGCGTGACCAACTTGAGGTCCACCAGACCGCTGCCCATCGTTTTCGCCACCGCCGTGCCGAAAACAAATGCCGCTACGAAATTCCAGAAGGCCGCCCACACCACCGCCCACAGCGGGCGCAGCACTCGCGTCGAGACCACCGTGGCGATCGAGCTGGCCGAGTCGTGCCACCCGTTCGTGAATTCAAAAGCCAGGGTGACCAAAATGATCAGCACCAGCATGTGATAGCTGCTCACAGCCGGGCCTCTTCCGCGAGAGCGGGACCGTCGGGGGGGAAGTGGTGGTTCAAGCGTTTTTCAGGGTGACGGTTTCGATGACGTTGGCGACGTCTTCGCACTTGTCGGTAGCGTATTCCAGAGTTTCGATGATTTCTTTCCACTTGATGATCTGAACCGGATCTTTTTCCTGATCGAACAGTATGCCGATCAGCGCCCGGGACTGGCGGTCCGCGACGTTCTCGAGGCGGTTGATCTCAATACAGTGATCCAGAATGTGATCTTGTTTCTCGATCAGCCGCACCGCCGCAACCATTTCCGCGGTGGAGTCTCGCACGGTCGCGGCCAGTTCGGCCACCCCCGGCCGAATGCTCTGGACGCGATAGGTGACTAGGCGAGTGGCGACCGCGTCCATCAGGTCGATCACATCGTCGATCTTGCTGGCCAGCTCATGAATATCTTCGCGGTCGAACGGGGTGATGAACGTCTGGTTCAACCTTGTAATGATGCTGTGGGTGATGGTGTCACCGATGTGCTCGTACTTCTCGATGCGGTCGGCGTTGGCAATAGGATCGTGAAAATTCTCGAGCCCTTGCACCAGCGCGATCCCAGCCTGATGGACGTTCTCGGCCTGTTGCACAAACAAGTCGAAGAAGGTCGTTTCTCGTGGAAGTATCCTGCTTAGTAGACCTGGCATGACCGCGATGTCCCCCGTCGCCCGATGACCCGCTTACCAGATATGAATGGATTGTTACAGCCCTGAGAAGCGCCGACTATACCGGAACACTTGGTGCGAGGCAACCCGCCATGTGGGGCAGATCGTCGGGCAGCAAAGAAAAGGGCGTCCCGGGCTCTGTTAGTCCGGGACGCCCTTAACTTATTGATTAGGCTTGGGTTGTCGCGAGGTTTAGTACATTCCACCCATGCCGCCAGGTCCACCGCCACCGGGCGCTGCTGCGGCCTTCTTGTCGTCTTCCTTGATGTCCGCGATCAGCGCTTCGGTCGTGAGCATCAGGGCAGCGATAGAGGCTGCGTTCTGCAGAGCCAAACGGGTTACCTTGGCAGGGTCGATGACTCCGGCTTTCACCAGGTCGCCGAACTCGCCGGTCTCCGCGTTGAAACCGAAGTTTTCTTCCTTCGATTCGCGAACGCGGCCTACGACGATTGCGCCTTCGTGTCCGGCATTGAGTGCGAGCTGGCGCGCGGGCTCTTCGAGAGCGCGCTTGACGATGTTCACGCCGATCGCTTCGTCATCGTGCAACTTCAGCTTGTCGAGTGCATTGAGGCAACGCAGCAAAGCCGTGCCGCCGCCGGGGACGATACCTTCCTCGACTGCCGCGCGGGTTGCGTGCATGGCATCTTCGACGCGAGCCTTCTTTTCCTTCAGCTCCATTTCGGTGGCGGCTCCAACCTTGATGACGGCAACGCCGCCAACCAGCTTGGCCAACCGCTCCTGGAGCTTCTCGCGATCGTAATCCGACGTGGTGTCTTCCACCTGCGCACGGATCTGCTTCACTCGGCCTTCGATTTCGGAGGCCTTACCGCCGCCTTCGATGATCGTGGTGTTGTCCTTGTCGATGGTGACCTTCTTGGCGCGGCCGAGGTCCTCGAGCTTGACGTTTTCCAGCTTCAAGCCCAGGTCTTCGGTGATCGCCTTGCCGCCGGTGAGGGTCGCAATGTCTTCGAGCATCGCTTTGCGGCGATCTCCGAAGCCAGGGGCCTTTACGGCAGCGCATTGCAGGGTGCCGCGGAGCTTGTTCACCACCAAGGTCGCCAGGGCTTCGCCCTCGACGTCTTCAGCGATGATCAACAGCGGTTTGCCCATCTTGGCGGTCTGCTCCAGCAACGGCAGCAGGTCCTTCATCGAGCTGATCTTCTTTTCGTGAATCAGGATGCGCACATCTTCCAGGGTGCAATCCATGCGCTCTGGATCGGTGACGAAGTAGGGGGAGAGGTAGCCGCGGTCGAACTGCATGCCTTCCACGACTTCCAGGGTGGTTTCCATGGTTTTGGATTCTTCCACGGTGATGACTCCGTCCTTGCCGACCTTCTTCATCGCTTCGGCAATGATCGAGCCGATCTGCTTGTCGTTATTGGCGGAAATGGTGCCGACCTGCGCGATCATGTCGCCCTTAACGTCCTTGTGCAGCTTGCGGATTTCTTCCACCGCCACTTCGACGGCGCGTTCGATGCCGCGCTTCAGAGCCATCGGGCTAGCGCCCGCTGCGACTGTCTTCACGCCTTCGCGGAAGATAGCCTGGGCCAGCACGGTGGCGGTAGTGGTGCCGTCGCCGGCTACGTCGGAAGTCTTCGACGCAACCTCGCGGACCATCTGCGCTCCCATGTTCTCGAGCGGATCGCGCAGCTCGATTTCCTTGGCCACGGTCACGCCGTCCTTGGTAATGATCGGCGCGCCGAACTTCTTTTCGATCACCGCATTGCGCCCCTTGGGGCCCAGCGTGATCTTCACGGCGTCGGCGAGGATGTTCACCCCGCGTAGGATCGCTTGCCGCGAATTTTCACCTGTTACGATTTGCTTTGCCATAGGTCCTTAACCTCCTCCGATTTCTTTCTGCAGGTTTTCGACTGCGGTTGGGCGGGCCGGTTTCGCGTGGCCCGCGAGGGTTACTTCTTGCCGGCGGCTTTGGCTGCGCCGCTGAGCTTGGCAAGGATTTCGTCTTCTTTCAGGATCAGGAACTCTTCATCGTCGATCTTGATTTCGCTACCACTGTATTTGCCGAACAGAATGCGGTCCCCGGCCTTCACATCCAGCGGTACGCGAGCGCCCTTTTCCAGTTTCCCGGCGCCAACGGCGATGACTTCGCCCTCTTGTGGTTTCTCTTTGGCCGAATCCGGGATGATAATGCCACCCTTGACGACCTCTTTCTCTTCGAGCCGCCGCACTAACACGCGGTCGTGTAACGGAGTGACTTGAACTGACATCGTGACTTGACCTCCATGAACACTGCAAGATTAGCTGGGAGGAGAAGCGCTGAAGAAATTAGCACTCACCTACAGCAACTGCTAATATAGCAGACAGCCAAGGGAAGTCAAGGATATGCTCTCTCAGCACTCAACTTTAACCTCACTGTAATATACATTTAAGTCCTTCATTTACAATGTTGTATGTAAGTGCAAGAAAAACCTTACAGTTTTTATTGGATTCTTTTCGCTCCACGCGATAGAATTTTTGGACGAGTTGCATCCATAAGTGCCGTACCTCTTCTACTGTCGGCTGGTGGGATTCACCGCAGGGACGCTGGTCTACCTATTCCTCATCGCGCTGGTCGTGGGCCATCGCCGCCCGCGCCGTCTCGAGCGCCTTTTGTTCTTCCTGCTGCTATCGCTCTTCCTCACCTATGCCGGAGGTCTGCTGGCGCTCAACGCACAGATGCACTACGGCTCGCCGCCAACGGCTACGCTGCTCTTTTCCTCGGGTCTGATGACTTTGGGCCTGCTGTTCCTGGTCCCGCTGCTGCTGCACACCCATTGGGAATATCTGCGCGAACTGCGCCCGGGGCTGCGTTCGCGGGTGTCGACCCAATTTCTCTACTCATTCCTGTACGCCTTTGTCGCCGCCGCCGCGGTCCGGGTGATGTATGTTGAGTTCCATACCGTTCCCGGCGGCCCGCTGGCACGCCTACCGTGGACGCCTCGCTTTCAAATTGTGTTGATGCCGGTGGTGCTGGTCGGCGCGGGACTGCAACTGGGGATCTCACGCGCGGCTCGAGAGCCCTACGAGCGCCGGATGTTCGGCTGGCTGAGCGTGATTTCCGCAGCCAGCTTCATGATGCTTGCGCTGTGGAGCACCAAGGGCAGTGGAACGGCGAGCCTGGCAGGGGGTGTACCGCTGGCCGTAGTCATGTGCGGGATTCTACCGGGCGCAATATTGGTCCATTATTCATTGCGGCAGGAGTTTCTAGAGTTTGGCGCGCAAAGCAACCTGGTTTTCGCGCTCTCCGCCACCTTCGTCGCGCTGCTCTATCTGGCGCTGGTGCGGCGCATCAGCGGATGGCTCGAACCGGTTCTCCCGCCGGAAGCGACTGCCAGCATTTTGCTGTTCGTGCTGCTATTTCTCTTTGAACCCCTCGAGCGTGCCATCGGTCCGGCGCTACACCGCCGGTTCCGCCAGAGAATGGATCGCCTGCAGCAGATGACCGCAGAGATCCGAAAAGTGGCCCGGCAGGGCGACCTGGATCGTCTGGTGGCGTTCTCGACCCAGCAGGTGCAGCAGGAATTCGCCCTGGCGGAGGTCCGCATCTCCGTTCCGCCTGCGCCGCAGCAATCCGCGCTGAGTTCACCCGGCGGCTTGGGGCACGTGTTTCGCGCCCCGATCCAGCAAGATGGCCGCGAAATCGGAGTGTTGGAGGCAAGCTCCAGCGGCGCGGTGCTCACTGGAGAAACCAGCGCGGGACTGGAATTCGTCGCCGAACAATTTCCAGGGATGATCGCTCTCTGCCAGCTGATTGGCGAACGGGTAGAACTCGAACGCGAACTCGCCGAGCGAGAGCGCCTGGCGCTCTTGGGCCAGATGACCGCGAGCATCTCCCACAATCTTCGCAACCCGCTGAGCGCGATGAAAACCATTCTGCAGGTCCAGCTAGAGAACAGAAACCTGGATCCCGCCATCCGCCGCGACACCGCGCAAGTGCTGGCCGAAACCGAGCGCCTGTCGCAAAAGTTGAACGAACTGCTGCGCTTTGCCAAGCCTGTTGTGGCGCACCCACTCGTCGCGGCGGGGGGCCAAGCCTTTGTCCAGTCCAAACCTGAAAACGCGAGCAACCCGTCAACACCTGCTACTGCGGGATCGTTCGAAGCCACTACCGTAGCCGCCCAGGTAGTCGCTCTGCTGTCCCGAGATTCCCACGCTCGCACCGTGGATATCGAATTCGTGCCGCCGCCGCGCGCCGAGGAACTCATGATCTGCGGGCCCGAGGAATCCTTTCGGGAAATCCTCTCGAATCTCATCGAAAACGGGGTCGAAGCCCAGCCCAACGGCGGCACAGTAAGAATAGAAATGGAGCGTCGCGGGACGAATTTAGAACTGAAAGTAAGCGATGCCGGCCCAGGCGTCCCGCCCGGCGCACGTGCCAAAATCTTTCAGCCATTTTTCACCACCAAGGCCAGCGGCACCGGCCTGGGCCTGGCGATCGTAGCGAAGCGCCTTGAAGAGATAAGCGGAAGCGTCGAATGCGTGACGCCGGTCGAAAACGGCCGCGGAACGCAGTTCATCGTCACCCTCCCGTTGGCAGGGAAGTGAGCAAGATTCGCCGAAGCAGGTTTGGGAGCAATACTGGTTGCTAAGGACGCCGGGAAAATGAAAAAGCACCACAGAATATTGATCGTCGACGACGAGCCCGCCGCGCGCTACGCGCTCCGCCGCGCGCTGGAGGGCGCCTACGAGCTGGCCGAAGCCGACAGCGCGGCTAGCGCCCGAGAACAAATCGCCAAACAACGCCCGGACATGATCGTGTTGGACATGGTGATGCCCGAAGAGAGCGGCGTCGAATTTCTGCGCTGGCTGCGCGCCCAAGGCCATCAGCAACCGGTGCTGGTCGCTTCGGCCCTTGATTCGGCGCAAACCGCGGTGGAGGCTCTGCATCACGGTGCCGGCGATTACGTGGTGAAGGGCTACGAAGTGGAGGAACTTCGCAACCGCGTAAGAAATCTGCTGAAACTAGCTGATCTCGACTCGGAGAACGCGAGGCTTCGGCGGGAGCTGGTGGCCGAAGGCCAATTCGGCCGCATGCTCGGCCGGGCGGCGGTAATGCAGCGGGTATTCGAGATGGTCGAGCGCGCCGCCCCCACCGACGCCACGATTCTGGTGCTCGGCGAGAGCGGGACCGGCAAGGATTTGCTGGCGCAGGAAATCCACGCGCGATCCCCGCGCGCCGGAGCCGCTTTCGTAGCGCTGAATTGCGCTGCACTTCCGGAAGCGCTGATCGAAGCGGAGCTCTTCGGCTTCGAGAAAGGCGCATTTACCGGCGCCACCCGACAGCGTCGCGGAAAGTTTGAGATGGCCGGAGGCGGCACGTTGTTTTTGGACGAGATTGGCGACATGAACGCGGTTACCCAGGCAAAGGTTTTGCGGGCACTCGAAAATCGCCAAATCGAGCGGCTCGGCGGCACCGGGTCGATTGGCGTTGACGTTCGGATCATCAGCGCCACCCACCGCGATCTCCGCGCCGAAGTCGCCGCCGCACGATTTCGCGAAGATCTGTACTACCGGCTCCGCGTGGTCACCATCGAAGTGCCGCCATTGCGCGAGCACAAGGAAGACATCGCCCTCCTGGCCGCAGCCTTCCTGGATCAGCTCGGCGCGCGCCATGGCCGCCGAGCCCGGCTGGCTCCCGCCACCCTCGCCGCACTCGAACGCTACGACTGGCCTGGAAACGTCCGCGAACTGAAAAACGCCCTGGAGCGCACCATGATCCTCGCGCGGGGAGAAGAGTTACAACCCGAAGACCTGCCCGATGACGTCCGCGCCGGGAGCACCCCTCCCGCACCAGCTCAGCCGAACGGGGCAACCACAGAAAGGACGGAAGCATTCCTGGCGGAATCCGACTTTCGCGAAGCCAAGCGCCAATTTGAAGTCGTCTACCTAACCCAAAAACTGGAGAAAAATCGCTGGAACGTTTCCCGCACCGCCGTCGAAGTGGGCCTGCACCGGCAGAGCCTCCAAGAAAAGCTCCGCGAACTAGGAATCACCCGCCCCGGAAAGTGAAACACACACCGCAGAAGCGGATGTCATCGGATCGAGTAACCCGCTATCGACCCGAATCGTAGCGCCGTTAACGAACTCCGAACCGCGCTGGGCCAAGTAGGCAGCTGTGCCGGCAACTTCTTTCGGTTTCTTGTCGATCTGGTGCGCGGCAGCCCACCCGAACACAGTTATGCTAGGGTTTAGCGAATGAGCGACGTCCACCAAATCGGTTCCTTCATCTTGGCCGGTGGCGCCAGCAGCCGCATGGGGCGTGACAAGTCGTTGCTCGAGGTCGGCGGCGAAACACTGCTAGCTCGGACGCTCCACCTGCTGGAGCGCTGTCGGTTACAGCCTACGATTGTGGGTGATCCCGACAAGTTCGCAGCTTTGGCATTGGACGCTCAAGTCATCCCGGACGACGCGCCGGGCCTGGGTCCACTGGGCGGAATCGCCACCGCGCTGCGCCACACGAGGAAGCCATGGAACCTGATCGTCGGCTGTGATCTGCCGTTTCTCACTGAGGACTGGATCCGCTACCTGATCGCCCGCGCCACCCGCGCCCATAAGGACGCCGAGTCCCGCTTCGACATCGTGATTCCGGAGAACCAGGACGGCCTCGAACCGCTCTGCGCGATGTATCATCAGCGGTGCGTGGTCGCCATTTCCAACGAACTCGGTCGCGGCGTGCGCAAAATCGCCGCAGCCATCGCCGCTCTGCGTCTGGATCTAGTGCTACCCGAAGAATGGAAAGCGTTTGATTCCGGCGGGCTGCTATTCAAGAATATGAATTCGCCGGCGGACTACCAGCGGGCGCGCGAGATCGTGGAAGGGAAGTCCAAAGGGCTGCGGCCAAATTGAGCGATCCCTATTTCGAATTTCAGGGCGTTTCCAAATCGTTCGACGACCATCTGGTCCTCGATGACGTGAGCTTCCGCGTCGATCCCGGCGAGACCGCCATCATCCTGGGGCGCAGCGGCGTCGGCAAATCGGTGAGCTTGAATTTGCTCATGGGTTTTCTCAAAGCCGATGCCGGCCGCATCATCGTGGCCGGAGAAGACATCACCGATTACACCGAAGAGCAGCTTGGCCCCATCCGCGAGCGGGTCACCATGGTTTTTCAGTCCGGCGCGCTTTTCGATTCGCTCACCGCAGCCGGCAATGTGGCCTTCCCGTTGGAGAGCCGCAACAAATTTACGGCCGAGCAGATCGACGCCCGCGTGAATGAACTGCTGGAAATGCTCGAAGTGTCCAATATGGCCGACCGAATCCCCGAAGACTTGAGCACTGGAACCAAAAGAGCGGTGGCCATCGCCCGCGCTCTGGCCGCTGATCCCGAAGCAATCCTGTACGACGAGCCCACCACCATGGTCGATCCGCTCATGGCCGGGCACATCATCCAGCTCATCACCAAGCTGAAAGCTAAGTTCCAGAAAACCTCGATCGTGGTCACCCACGATACTCACCTCGCGCAAAAACTTGCCGACCGGGTGATTTTTCTGCAAGAAGGCAAGGTGGGATTTTTCGGCACCTGGGCGGAATTCGAGGCCTCCCGAGAACCGTTCCTGCGAAATTTCCGCGCGCAAGACGAGCTGATCCCGGCGCTCGACGCCAAGAGTTGAGCCCGCCATTGCCCAGAGCTCTTCAGGAAATTCCGCGGCGCGACTCGATATCCGAAATCCCACAATTCTGATATCGTTCGCCACGCGAACCCTTTCTCCCCGCCGGAGACGCCACCCTTGAGCCAGCCGCTACCGAGTCCGGTCGACGCCAAGAAACAGCTAAGACGCGTAATGGGCTTTTGGGATGTGTTGTTGTTTAACATCGCCACCGTTCTCGGTCCGCGATGGATTGCCGCCGCGGCGCACAACGGCACTTCGTCGATCAGCTTGTGGGCGCTCTCGGCATCACTGTTTTTTGTTCCCACCACCCTGGTGATCACCGAGCTCTCCACGCGCTTTCCCTCGGAGGGCGGTCTCTACGCGTGGACCAAAGAAGCCTTCGGTGATTTTCACGGATTCGTCGCCGGCTGGACCTACTGGGTCTACACCTTCTTCTATTTCCCTGGATTGCTGCTGGCTAGCGCGGCGATGGCCGCTTACATCGGAGGCGCGGGCACGGCCGCGTTCGCGCAGAATCGCACCTTCCTGATGGCCGGGTCGTTCGCTCTGCTGTTCATCGCGGTGTTCATGAACATCATCGGCCTGAATATCGGCAAGTGGCTGCAGAACGCTGGCGGCGTAGGCACCTATCTACCGTTGGTGATTCTGGTCGGCATCGCCGGAATTGGGTGGTGGCATCACGACTCCCAGACCGTTTTCACCTGGCGCAATATGTGGCCACAGTGGAATCTGGACACCGTAAATTTCTGGTCGCAAATTGTATTTGCGTTCACCGGCCTGGAATTGGTTTCGGCGATGAGTGAAGAAATCCGCAATCCCAATAAGGTGCTGGGCCGCGCCGCGTTTGGCTCGGGCTTTTTGATCGCGCTGATGTACATCGCCGGAACCGTCGCGGTGTTGACGCTGCTGCCCGCGGCCACGGTCGACCCCAAAGTGGGAGTATTCCAGGCGATCGCCCGCGGCGCGGGAATTTTGCGGATCGCCTTTGTGGGCGTGCTCGCGGCGATCTTCGTCACGATAGGAAATGCCGGTGGGGTGGGCTCCACGGTTGCGGGAATCGCGCGCGTGCCTTTCGTCGTCGGAATTGACCGCTATCTTCCCGCCGCGTTCGGGAAAATTCATCCGCGCTGGAAGACGCCGTACATCTCGATTCTGGTGCAGGCGTTGCTTTCCGGCGCGATCCTGCTGGCGATTCAGGTGAACGAATCGGTGAACGGCGCGTACCAGATCCTGGTCGATGCCGCGATCATCCTGTACTTCATTCCATTCCTGTACATGTACGCCGCGGCAATGTTTTTGGCGGACCGTCCCGACCGGCTCGGAAATCGCAACGCGGTGCTGGTGCCGGGAGGGAAATTCGGCGTGCGCCTGGCCGCCGGACTGGGATTCGTGGTGGTACTCGGGGGAATCGGCCTTTCGCTGATTCCGCCCGCGGAAACACGCAGCGCCAGCGTCTTCGAATTCAAGTTGATCGGATGTACCGCGGCATCGGTGTTGGTAGGGCTGGCTTTGTACTACCGCGGGGTGCTAGCAAAGCGAAGAGAAGATCGCGGACGATAGGCCGCTTAGAATACCTGGCGATGTTGAGAAGTATTCTTCGTTTGCAGTGAGAATCGCGGCTCCGCTGTGTGCGAGCCTTGAATTCGTGCCGCAACATATTCGCCCAGCGCCGGGCCGTGTTTGAATCCGTGGCCCGATCCTCCTCCGACTAGCCACACGTTAGAAAAATCGGGGTGGCGATCAATCAGAAGATCTCCGTTAGACGTATTTTCGTACTGGCAGACCCGCGATTCCACCACCGGCGCGTCGCGCAGCGCCGGGAATCGCCGGCCCAGATAGGAGCGCGCCGCGGCCAAGCCCTCCGGCGAAACTACACGCACCAGGGTGTCTGGGTTCGCGGCAGGTCCGTGGCGGTCGAAGGCCAACTTGAAGCCGCGACTTTCGATATCCGGCATCCCGTAAAATTCGTCCGACAACATCAGCCACGTCGGCAGCGCCGGCGAGGCGAATCGTGTGTCGCCCGCCGGAACGCCGAAGAAAAAAATCTCCTGGCGCGACGGAAAAATCCGGCGACCGAGTAGGTCGGGAAAAATCGACGGGAGCCACGGTCCGCAAGCGAAAACAAAACTGCCCGCGGAAACCGCATCCCTGGTGCTGGTAGCGATCGAATCGAGCGTTGCGGCGCCGCTGGGCGCCTGCACTGCCGCGGGGCGATAGTCCACCCCGCTGCGGACCGCCTCGTCCACTACCGCCTGCACCGCGCGCCGCGCCAGCAAAACTCCACTATCGGGTTCCAGCATGCCGATCACGCCGGAATCGATGGCAATTTGCGGATAGCGCGTGGCCAGGTCGCGATGCGAGAGATCTTCGAATTTCGCACCGCAACGCTCCAGCCCCGCGCGCGATTCCTGAAAATAGCGGTCGGTCTGCGGCGCAATCCAAAGCACACCCGTGCGATGAAATAGCGGCGTATCCATCCGCGCGAACAGCTCGACCCACAGCGGCAATGAGCGCATCGACCAGCGGGTATAAAGATCGTCTCCGCCGTAGCCCATGCGGATAATGCGCGATTCACCGCCGGAGCTGGCTCGACTGTTAGCCGGACCATACGCGTCGAGCAAGATCACGCTGCGCCCAGATCGCGCCAGCCAATGCGCCGTCCAAGCCCCGAAGACTCCGGCGCCAATCACGGCAACGTCGTATTTTATGCTTTTGGCCATTGGGCGTGCTTCCCTGGAATTTGGTCAGCGAGACGGGTCGTGCGTTAGAATCCCTGCTCTGTCAATTTCTCGACGCTGAGTCCCGCCCCGGGTGCAGTTTTTTCTGTTTTTCCGAGCAAGCTCTCCATATATTTGGCCAGAATGTCGGTCTCGATATTCACCGGCGCCCCGGCGGCCATCTGCTGCACGCTGGTGTGTTGATGGGTGAAGGGAATCACCGCGATGTCCGCCACGCCGCCGGCCCACCGCGCTACCGTCAAACTGATGCCGTCGATGGCGATCGATCCTTTCTCCGCTACATACTTTCGCAACTCGTCCGGCACACGCACGGACAGCCACCAATTTTCGCCCTCCGCGCGTAATTCGGTCACCCGTCCGACGCCGTCGACGTGCCCTTGCACGAAGTGCCCACCCAATCGCGCGTTAGCAGCCAACGGCCGCTCGATATTCACGATATCTCCGTACTTGCGCTCGCAAAAAGAAGTGCGCTGCAGAGTCTCCCCGGAAAGATCGGCCGAGAAACCGAGCGCGTCGCACTCCACGACTGTCAGGCAGCATCCATTCACCGCGATGCTGTCACTAACCTGCAGCGTCGCAGCCAACGCGGGCGCCGCGCTCAGGTCGACGCGGAGCTGCCCGCCGGTAGCGGAATTCTGCAACGCTTCAATTCTTGCGGTAGCTTCGATGATTCCCGTAAACATCCGTGAAATATCCCTCCACAACAAAGTCTGGTCCCACGCTCCGCAGCCGTAAATTCGCAAGCTCGCTTGCCGCGGCGAGCGATTGAACTTTTCCACCTCGCAACGCCACCGGCGCAACCGTGGCGCCCAGGATTCGAGGAGCGTAGAACAAAATCATCTTGTCGACAATCTTGGCGTCGAGCGCGGCCCCGTTCAATTGGCTGCCGGCCTCGATCAATACGCTGAGAATTTGCCGGCGACCCAATTCCACGATTGCCTCGCGCAACGGAACTCGCCCGTTACGCCCTCGGCCACTGCCGAGCCGCACCACTTCCACTCCGCGTCGCCCAAGGGCCGCCGCTTTGCGCGGGTCAGCCCCGGGCGTAGTAAAAACCACAACGTCGCCGTCAGCGAATTTTACAAGTTTCGAATCGAGCGGCAGTCGCAAATGCGAATCCAGCACCACACGCAACAGCGCGCGGCGACGCGGCAGCCCGGTGCGATCGGTCATCCTGGGATCGTCAGCGATCACTGTTCCCACGCCGGTAAGGATGGTGTCGGACGCATGGCGGATCTGTTGCACTTCCTCGCGCGAGACGCTGGAGGTAATCCACTTTTCCTTGTGGTTGGGCGATGCGATTTGGCCATCGAGGGTCAACGCGGTTTTCAGTGTCACAAATGGACGTCCTGTGAGCATCCAATGCGAAAATGCTTCGTTCAACTCCTGGGCGTCTGCAGCGCTCACGCCAACGTCCACTTGCACTCCTCTGCGGCGCAACTGCCGAATCCCGCGCCCACTCACCACCGGGTTCGGATCGGCCATCGCGGTCACCACTCGCCGTACCCCAGCCTCTAGGATTGCCGCCGTGCAAGGACCGGTGCGCCCGGTGTGGCAGCACGGCTCGAGATTTACGTAGAGCGTTGCGCCGCGCGCCCTCGCTCCGGCGCGCGCCAGCGCTAGAGACTCGGCGTGGGTTCGGCGTTCGTAAGTATGAAAGCCCTCGCCGACGATTCGTCCGCGCTGCACTACCACCGCGCCAACCAACGGATTGGGATGCGCGAGGGCCACGCCGCGGCGCGCCAGCTCCAACGCGCGCAACATGTACCCATCGTCGTTCGCCTCACCTGCGGCGTCGCGCTGTGGATCACGCTTCATCGCGGTCCTGGCGGCATGGAAACGGGATCGTGTAATTTACGTTGGATGGTTATTAAGCATTCCATCGCAGGGACTCAGTCGAACAGCGAATTAACATAGGTGTTCGCGTCGAACGGCACCAGATCGTCCATCTGTTCACCGGTGCCCACGAAGCGGATCGGCAGCCCCAGCTCGCGCGCGATCGCCACGACGATCCCGCCTTTGGCGGTTCCATCCAGCTTGGTCAGCACGATTCCTGTCACTCCCACCTGGCTGGTGAATTCGCGCGCCTGATTCAATCCGTTCTGCCCGGTGGTTGCGTCCATTACCAGCAGCATTTCGTGCGGTGCGCCGGCGACGAGCTTCGCGGCGGTGCGTTTCATCTTCTCGAGTTCCGCCATCAAATTCGATTTCGTGTGCAGGCGACCGGCGGTATCGACGATCACCACATCGGCCGAGCGCGCTCGTGCCGAAGATAGCGCGTCAAACACCACCGCCGCGGGATCGGCGCCGGGTTTCTGCTTGATCAGCTCCACCTCTGCACGCCGCGACCAAACTTCCAGTTGTTCGATTGCCGCCGCGCGAAAGGTGTCGCCAGCGGCAAGCACCACCGACCGCTTTTCTTGTTTGTAGCGATGTGCCAGCTTCCCGATGGTGGTGGTCTTGCCTACGCCGTTGACTCCGACGATGAAGATCACCCGCGGCGATTCGCCCTCGGCCACCTCGGTGGCCCGCTTCGGTGTCTCCAGCGTTCGGACGATGTGCTTTTTTATTTCGCGCCTCAAATCGGCGGCTGCGACCAGCTTGTGTTCGTTCACCTGTTGTCGCAGCGAAGCCAGAATTTCGCGGGTGGTGGCCACGCCGATATCCGCACCGAGCAGCGCGGACTCCAGTTCGTGCAGAAGCGCGGGATCTACCGGGCGGTCGCCGGTGAGCAGTTGCTCCACTTTGGCGGAGAGCTCGGTCCGCGTCTTGACGACGGATTCTTTCAGGCGCTCCAGGAGCGTCGGCTCGGGTTTTCCAAACAGAGAGATCATGAATGATTCAAGGCACCAGTGCACTGCGAGCAGCGAGCGTTGCGCGAACAAACTATTCTAGCAGAGGAGGGTCAACCTCATGTTTGCGTGTAGAAGTGGCTGCCGCGGTTAGCTTTCGATTGTGCGGTATATACCGCGCGCGACGACTATCAGCAGTGCGGTCAGCGCGATCGTAACAACGGACCAGATCGTAACATGGCCGTACACGCCCAGCATATAGTCGGGAATCTGGCCCAAAGCCGACAGCGCTTCCATCAGACGCTCGTGACCCGCGAGGACGTCGTTCGACCCACGGTACTCCGCGAAGGCACGCTGGAAGGGCAGAAAGCTCAATAGAAAGGCGCCGCTCGCCGCGAGCAACCCGGCGGGAGCATGGTCTGCCGTCCAGCAGGCCGCTCTCCGCGGAATCGGGTTTCGGATCTTGCGAGGCCACAGCTCCAGAAGCAGAACTGCCGCGAACGAGGCGATCCCGGTCATCGCTGCCAGAGCGCCAAAGACTTGCACCAATGTCGCTTCGCTGCGAAAGCGCGCCATCCGCACTTCGGAAGCGCTTGTATTGCCAACGCGTCCTCTCGAGCGGGGTCTCGGAACTGCCGGATCGGCCCAAGTTTGCATTCCTTGCACACGCCATTCGATTTGCGCGAGCTGCAATGCGACCCTTCGCGCGTCTTCCGTGTTGCCCGGGCCGGAATAGATGTCAGCTAGTTCTTTTTCAGCATCTTTCGCGACCATCAGCCCAATTATCTGCTCGATCTTTTCCCCGCCGGAGTCCGCCATTCGCGTTCCAAAGGCGTCCACTGCCTCGAGCAAAGTCTCCGCGCGGTTCAAATCCCCCGCTGCTCGCGCGGTCTTTGCTTCGTGAATCTTGATCTCAGAATAAGCCCGCATGTTCCGCAGGTCGGGAACCGCGGCGTACCACGACCCGTAGAGTGCGGCTGCGGGCGACAAATATTCCTCGCGATTCCACATCGAGTGTGCGAGCTGGTAGTACTTCAGGACATAGCTGTCGTACCGTGGCGCTCGATAGGCCCGCTCCATCAGGACCAACCACCCTGGATCGCTCTGCAAGGCTTTGATAATCGTCTCTTCCGGCGCACCATGCACAACCAGCATATGAACGCGTGGCTCTACCAGCGCATCGGCTGCAAAAAGATAGGCCACTGCGTTACCGGGATCAGCAGCCTGCACTCGCGCCGGCCATTCGGTTCGCAGCGAATCATTTTCCGCATAATGATTGCTGACGCCGTAAACCCAGATGAGTTTTGGATCAATGGCCGCTGCTCGCTCCGTCAACGCGGCAGCTCGTTCCGAATCTTCTGTGTCTAGCGCCACGAAGCCAAGCGCGCTGGCGTCCTTTTCTTTCTCCGCACGAGCAGCAAGTTTTTTGAGGGTCCGCGCGTCCCAGCCCGAAAGTTGATACCCCAGCCAGCTCGTTCGCACTGCCTGCATGGCCTCCCGGCCCTCCGGTAGAAAAAGCAATAACGCCGCCGCTCCCACAAGCGCCGCGGTAAGCGCTCGCGAACGTTTCGGCAGCAGGGAAGGTCCGTCCGGTCCCGGCGCGTCGCCGGGAAGGGAACCGCCCGCCGGAAGTTTCAACCAGGTCCACGCGCCCGATAAAACCGAGCGTGCCAAGACACTTAGTCCTCCGAGCGACCACCGCAGCGCCTCGCGCGCGGTGGCCGTCTCGTCGATTTCCGCGGCTAGAGCCAGTCCCCAGGCACGAGTCTCTGCGGGCCAATGCCGCACCGCACAGTCAAGGAGCCATCGCGCCAACCGCGCCGCCGTAGCATTCGTTTGGCTGGACACGCTCATGCCTCATTCCCCGCAGGTTTCCAAAAGCGCCGCTCCTGAGCCGCGCGAAGTTCCTCGCGAGCCCACGCGCGCGCATTTCCGGAAAGCCGGTAAAGATGCCGCGGTGGCCGCCCCGGCGTTTTCGCGTCTTCCCATCGCGTTTCGAGCCAGTGCAGTTTCTCCAGCCGCATCAGGATCGGGTAGAGCGTCCCAGAAGGTATTCCGGCGCTCTGGCTCAAGGGGTAGCCGTGCTGCCATTGCCCCGGCCGGCTCAGCAAAGCATCGAGCACCGTGAGTGTTTGGCGAGAGAGTCGAATCCGCAGTCCCATACTATAAATCTACATAGATAGATATATTTGGTCAATACCCATTTTTTCCTTTTAGCCAATGGGGTTTGCACAGTCGCTTGACACTTTAAGTCTACTTATGTAGATTTATGGCAGGCCCGAAGACATCTAACGGGTACTCTGAGGAGGAAAGATCAATGGGTATATCGCGGTTTCGAGTCATCAGTGCTGCGGTCCTGCTGCTGGCTGCGTTTTCAGTTGCGTTGCGCGGCCAGGATCAGAACTCGCCGAACCAGGAAGAGCGCCTGAAGGCCATAAATCTCGTTCGGGCCATCAACACAGCCGAGGTCATGTACAGCGCCAACATCAGCCATGGCCGGTTTACTTCGTGGACCGAACTTTACAGTAGCGGAGTGGTGAAGGATCTGCAGGTTTCGCCGGGCTCCGAAGTAATCCCAGGCTATCACCTCGATCTGCTGGCGTCCGCGGATGGAAAGTCCTTCTTGGTTGCGCTCCATGACACGCGGGCGGGCGATGGTCTCTTCTCGGTGTTCAGCGACCAGACCGGAGTCCTTTTCCTCGGCGCGCCGCCCCAATAAACGAATCGACCAGAGCTTGCGCGTGACCGCCGCTTTGGCGATGCTTCAGTCGCAGATAGGCGCGATGCGGGTGGGCTCGAGTCGAATGGCGGTCTGCGGGGGATGACCGCGACTTCTAAAGATTCCAACAGCCAGATTGGTGGAAGCAGAGGATCAAACTTCGATCAGGGTGGCGCTCAGTTTGATGGCGCCGCTGTGCACTGCGGCTTCGAAGGCATCCACTACTTGGGGATCGAAGCGGCTGATCGCCAGGGACCGAATCCGTTCTATCGCGTAGGTCAAATCCATGGCGGTCTGGTATGGGCGGTTGGTGGTGATCGCGTCGAAGGTGTCTGCCACGGCGATAATTCGCGCCAGCAACGGAATCTGATCGCCGGCCAGTCCGCGTGGGTAGCCTAGGCCGTCCATTCGTTCGTGGTGGAATTCGATGCCTGGGAGCATCTCTTTCAGTTGGGCGACCGGACGCATAATATTCGCGCCCTTGGAGGTGTGCTGCTTCATGACGTCAAACTCTTCGTCGGTGAGCTTTCCTGGCTTTTTCAGGATGCGGTCTTCCACTCCGATTTTGCCTACGTCGTGCAACAGAGCGGAGATGCGCAGGCAGTCGAGTTCCTCGGCGTTCATTTTCAAGGCTTCGCCGATGGCCAGGGAATATTTTGCGACGCGGCCGGAATGGCCGCGGGTGTAAGGATCCTTTTCGTCGATCGCGGCGGCGAGCATGCGGATGGAGCCAAGAAACAGGTCGCGATTCGCGGTAGCGGCCTGTTGCAACGATTCCACGTGCTTCTCGATCTCGCCAGCCATGTCATTAAACGTTTCGGCCAGTTCGCCGATCTCCGCGGCTCCGCTCACGTCGACCCGCTCGTGGAATTCCGCGCGGCTGATCGCGTGAGTGGACTCGACCAGCCCGCGGATCGGCCGGGTAATCCCTACCGCAAACATGTAGCCCAAAATGATCGCGGCCAGCGAGACGATGAAGACGAAGCGCACCGCCTGAGTGGTCAATTCCTGCACCCCGGCATCGATGCGCGCCTGACCCAGGCCGCGTTGCGCGACTACCGCCCAGCGCAGTTGCGGGATGGTGCTGTACGTCCCGATCATTTCGCGCGAGTGCTCCTGCCCCTTGGCGTTCTCGGTGAAGCGAATGTTGGCGGTGGTGCGCAGCTCCATCGGCAGTTCCTTGAATCGCGCCACCACCGGCGAAGTGTTGGAAACGTCCATTCCCGGTACAAAATCGCGCGTTTCGGGATGGGCCACGATGTGCCCGTGAACATCGACGACAAAGTAGGTGCGGTCGCGCACACTCGCGTTCTTCAGCAAGTCCACAATTTGGTCCAGCGATACCACCACCGCCAGCATCCCCGCGAACTGGCCATCGTGGATCAGCGGAACGGAGACCACCAGCGCGGGATGGTTGTCCGCGCCCATGGCGAATGGTTCGCTGACGGTATTGAGCTCTTGCATGCTGCCCTGGAACGCTCGCTTCAGAGCGGCTTCGACGAATGGGTCCAGCTCCGCGCGGATGCTTCCCGCCGATTCTCCACGCGCCTGCTTGCCCACCGCGGTGACGTACAGAATGTGCGGATCGCTCTCGATGAAATTCTGGAGCATGCGGGTCAGTTGGGGAGAGTGTTCCGGATCGTCGACGCTTTCGATCCACCCGGTCAGCAGCAGGAACTGCCGTTGGCTCTGCAGTTGTTCCTGAAGATTCGATTCGATTTGCAGGATTTCGCCGGCGAGCGACCGGGTGATCTCGGATTGCTGCACCCGCTCGGTATCCTCGAGCTTCTCATCGCTGAGCTGAATCACCTGACGGTGGTAGAGCATTAGCGGCAGGACGCTGACCGCAAAAAGCGCTCCCATGACGATCCATAGGAGGCGCACGCGCCGGACGCTCAGGTTTGATAGGAAGTCGATAATTCGATCGGAACGCACACCACACCTCTGCACGAAAAGCCTAGCGGAGCGTTGGCGGCAACACAATCCGGCCGAAGTACAGGCGTGGCGCATCGGCCAATGACTAGGTGAGAACGCTAAACTATTCTAAAAAGGCAGCTTGAGCCGATTTTCGGTGCCCTGTATCAGGCGCTGCAGGTTGGGCCGGTGCATCCATAAGACCAGTATCGAGATAGCGGTAGTTCCCACGGAAACCGGCAGCGCCGGCGCCAATGGAGGGGCATAAAGAAAGTAGACGAAAATGGGCATCGCCGCGGCCGCGGCCATCGACCCGAGCGACGCATATCGCCAGAATCCCACCACCAGAATCCACAACACCACCGCGAGCACCACTGCTTTGGCGCAGATCAGCAACAGCACTCCCAGCCCGGTGGCCACGCCCTTGCCGCCGCGAAAGCGCAGCCACACCGGAAACACGTGGCCAATCACCGCGGCGACCGCCGCCAGCATCATCCAACGAATATTGCCGTTCGAAGCACGCTGCGCCAGCCACACCGCCAGAGTTCCTTTGCCCGCGTCCAGCAGTAGGGTAGCCACTCCGGCGACAGCGCCGGCGCGGCGGGTGACGTTCGCCGCGCCGATGTTCCCGCTACCCTCCGACCGAATGTCCCGACCGCTGGCCAGGTGCACGATCAGATAGCCAAAGGGAATCGAGCCGAGCAGATACGCCGCGACCGTAGTCCAAAGGATATGACTCACGAATGGCCTTTCGGTGCCGACGACTACAGCGCCGCCCGGCGTTTGAACCATTTTCGTCCGTTACGTCTTCATTTTTCGGTCGGGCCGCGGTCGCTGGCGGGAAACGTCGCCCGCCGCGTGTACTCCGCTCCAGTGGTTTTCAGAACGCTCTGGAACAAATGAAATTCACCAATTCGTGCCGACCCAAAATCGATCGGTCCGATGCGCGTAATTTCCTTGCGCAAGTGATCCAGCCCTTCCAGCGTTTTGAATCGGGTCAGGGTCAGGTGCGGGGAGTACGCCCGGGTTTCCCCGGTGATACCAGCGGCCGCGCAAATCCGATCGATGCTCCCAGCCAATTCGGGCAGATTTTCGGAAGCTTCGACGCCGGCCCACAGCACGCTGGGCCGCGACTCGCGCGGAAAATATCCGGTGCCCCGAAAGCGTATCGCCACCGGCGAGGGGAATGGGACACTCCGCAGCGCGGACGCAATCACCTCGACCGCCTCGGGCTTCACTTCTCCAATGAATTTCAGGGTTAGGTGGATCGACTCAGGCCGCACCCACTTCGCCCCCGGCGTCTTGGGCAGCCGCGCCACGAAATCTCGCAGGCTCGTGCGCACCGCCTCCGGTATATCCATCGCCACAAAAATGCGCATTACACATCCCCGCCATTTCCGGTCATTCCTTGGCGTGCGCTGCGAAGAGCAGGTAACGGCGAACGCTGTCGAGCGCCGCTTGGGTCGCGTTCAGCCGGATGCGCTGCCGATCGCCGGCAAACTGAAATGCCTTGTTTCGCGCACCAGCGCGATCGGAGATGGCGACATGCACCAGCCCCACCGGCTTTTCCGCGGTGCCCCCGGTGGGACCGGCAATCCCGGTGATTCCCAAACCAATCGTCGCGTCAGTTCGCCGCCGCACTCCGTCCGCGAGCGCCAAAGCCACTTCGGAACTCACCGCGCCATGCTGCTCGATGAGTTCCTGGGGCACATCTACGATCGACGTTTTCATCTCGTTGCTGTAACAAACGATTCCGCCGAGAAAGTAGGTGGAACTGCCGGGCACGTTGGTTAACCGCGCCGCGAGCATCCCTCCGGTACAACTCTCGGCCACCGCGATGGTTGCCGTTTGCCGCTGCAAACTCTCGGCCACTACTTCCTCAAGGGTCTGGCCACGGGTGGAAAAAAGGTTCTCGCCCAGCGCTAACGCGAACCGCTCGGACATTTCATCGAGTACCCGATTGGCTTCGCGCTGGTCATCCGACCACAGCCGCGGATGAAGCTGGATTTCCGTAGAAACCGCGAGGATGGTGATACCTACGTCGGGATACTGCCGGTAGATTCCGGAGACCCGCTCCTCCACGTCCGATTCCGGCAGGCCCGCGATGCGCAGCTCGCGAGTGTACAGGCGTAGGCCGGGGCTATGCTTTGCCAGCCTTGGGGAAACTTCCCGCTCGAAGATTGGTTCGAGCTCCCCCGGCGGTCCGGGCAGAAGAATTACGATTCGCCCGCGAGCCTCCAGCCACAGCCCCGGAGCTGTGCCGCGAGGATTGGGCAGCATTTCTGCGCCCTCGGGAACCATCGCTTGGCGTGAATTCGTTTCCGGCATCGGTCTCTGGTAGCGCCGGAAGCGTTCTCGAATGCCTGCGAGGATTTTTTCGTCGCGGATCAATCGCCGGCCCAGCAGTTCGGCTACCGTTTCCCGCGTCAAATCGTCTTCCGTTGGCCCCAGTCCGCCCGAGGAAACGATCACGTCCGATCGCTCCAGGGCGCCACCGAACGCATCGCGCAACTGGGCGGGATCGTCGCCCACCACGGACTTCCGAATCACTTCGATCCCCAGGTGATTTAGCGCTGCGGTCAGAAACAGCGAATTGGTGTCGATGCGGTCCGGCGTGAGTAACTCCGAACCGACGGCGATAATTTCGGCATTCATGGTGTGATTGTTTTACCCCGGCGGGGAGCGCCGCGCAAGGGACTGTCCGCTGGGTGCGTCTGCATCGTCAAGCGCCGCTCAACAATCGAAGAATACCGTCTCGCCGGCGCCTTGCAAAATAACGTTCCATTCAAACTGCGCCGCCGGCCCCGGCACTTTCCGCACTATCAATGTCTCACGGCGTTGCGGCTCGACGCGGCTGAGGGCGAAGTCGGTTTCGTTGGCGGCGGCCTCGTCGGGAAAGTAAATCCGTGTGACCAAGCGCCGCATCAATCCCCGCGCGAACACCGATACCTCAATGTGCGGTGCCTGCGGCTTGCCGTCCGGTCCCGGGACCGCGCCCGGCTGAATCGTACTGAAACGAAATTTGCCGTCATCGTCGGTGGGAATCCGCCCATAGCCCCGAAAACCCGGCTCGACCGGCTTGTCTTGAGTGTCCTCGGGATGCGCGTACTTGCCGTAGGAATTGGCTTGCCAGATTTCCACCAGGGCATCGGGAACTGGCGCGCCGTCGCCGTCCAGAACGCGTCCGGCAATCACGATATGTTTTCCCGCCACGTTCGGAGCGGCCAGCGAGTCGCAATTGCCGCGTGTACATCCAATGCTGAAATACGGACCCACGGTCTGCCAAGGTGTAAGAATTAGCGCCATCAAAGTTCCATGGGCGTAGCATCTCGCCCACGCAAAACGATGTCGAACCGATACCCCAGCGCGGTGTTCGGGATGGTGGTCTCCCAGTCGAAAATTGAAATAAGGCGCTTGCGCGATTCTTCATCCGCGGTGGAATTGTAGATGGGATCGAACGGCAGCAGCGGATCGCCCGGAAAATACATTTGCGTCACCAACCGCGTCGCGAACGCCGGACCGAACACCGAAAAGTGAATGTGTGCCGGCCGCCAGGCATTGTAGTGATTGCGCCAGGGATACTCGCCGGGTCGAATAGTCACGAACCGGTAGCGCCCCTCGTCATCGGTCAGCGCACGTCCGCAGCCTTCAAAGTTGGGATCGAGCGCCACATCGGGGCGTTGATCCACCAGGTGGCGGTATCGTCCCCCGGCGTTGGCCTGCCACAGCTCGACCAGCGTCTGGCGCACGGGACGTCCGTTCTCGTCTAACACGCGCCCGCTCACCACAATTCTCTCGCCGATCGCCTGTCCGCCGCGACCGGAAGTGAGATCGGCAGCCTTAGGATCATCCGGAAAATCTTCAAACGTTGGCCCAGTAATTTCCGACAGCGTATGCGGCAAATGGATAAGTGGCTGTGCGGGCGCGCGCTTAAGTGAAGATGCGTACTCGGCGTAAGTGTTCAACGGTTGTTGGCCCGGCCCAGCCCGCCGGTACCCAGGAATGGTCGCTACGCGCATCTTGCTCCGTGAGCCATGCAACTTGTTCTCTATCCGTGGATTTCGGTCCTTCCGCGAATCTATGCACCCGGTGGCGGCGAGTCAAGGTCGATTATAGAACATCGAAAACAGCGTGCGGGTATCGCACAGATCGCGTATTCTGCCAGCGAGCTCGCCGATCGTTTTGCTCGCGGAGAATGCGGATGCTGCTGGATAATTTCACACGGAAGGGCGCGCTGTGATCCATCGGCGCGAAATCCTCATCGAATGGGGCGACTGCGATCCAGCCGCGATCGTCTATTTCCCGCGCTACTTCGAATATGGCGACGCTTGCACCGGGGCGCTCTTCGCCAGCGCGGGTATGCCGAAACCTGAATTGCTGAAAAACCACAATATCGCCGGAATTCCGCTGGTGGACGCACACGCCCGGTTTTTCGCGGCATCAAGATTTGGCGAGACGCTCACCGTCGAATCTCGCATCACCGGGTGGGGGCGCAGCAGTTTTTCCGTTCTACACCGTTTTTTGAGAGGCGATCAACTGGCGGTCGAGGTATCCGAAAAGCGCGTGTGGGCGGTTCACCACACCACTGGCGCCCAACCTCTTAAATCGAGTCCCATCCCGCAGGAAGTGAAAGACAGGCTGCCAGCCGTTCCGGTCGACCCGGAAGCATAGCTCTTTAGCAGCGGAGGCCATCCCCCGTCCGTCCGTCCCGCCATCCGTGAAAATTATTCCTGGTCCAGCCGCTGCACCATTTCGCGCGGCAATCCGTCCAGCAACTTTACGAAGACACCGTTGGTCCACCCAAATCCGATCACGTTCTGGTGGTAGCCCGAAACGATCTCCGTTTCCGACGATCCGGTAACCACGTTGTATTTTTCCCGAATGTGCCGCTCGGTCTCAAAATCCTTCAGTACCATCAACAAGAATTTGTAGGCGATGCGATTCGCATCCTCCGAATAACCGTAGCGCCGCAGTCCATCCACCGCCAATAGGTGCAGCGGCGCCCAGCCATACGGAAAATCCCACTGCGCCTGGGTTTCGCGCAGGCTAGTCGCCAGCCCATGTGTCTGCTCGAACAATTTCAGGTTCGCAGCCGCCGCCCGCGCCTGCGCCTCGGACGCAAGGCCTGCCCACAGCGGGTAAAAAGCGGTCAGGAATTTGTAATCGGATTGCGTGCCGGCACCGAAATCATAATCGAAAAACAACCCATCGCTTTCGTTCCAGAGGAATTGATTGATCTTCCTCCGCCGCTCCAGCGCCCGATCCCGCCACTGCGCCTCTTCCGCACTGCGCCCCACCCGGGCGCAAATTTCCGCCAGATCGGTTTCCGTTTTATAGAGCAGGGAATTGAGGCAAACCGGCGCGTAGTGGTGGGTATCGGCGCAAAAGGGTCCGAATCGAAAGCAAACATCGAATCCGGATTCACGCATGCTGCGATCGCCTTTGTAATACTCGGCAGTCAACGCAATCCGCGGGCCTCGCGCGGCGTTCTCATCGGCAACGTCCTCGGCGCGGCCAGCGCCGGCAAACATGGGCCCTGCCACTGAGTCCGTTGGAGCGTCCGGGGCAAGGCGCACCAGATATTTCTCGTTGGCGCCTCCGTGACTGGCAAAGAAGTTCGCCACCCCGCGATAGTATTCGCTGGGATCGCCCAGGATCTCCGGCACCGGGCCATCGCCGTGATCGAAATATCGCGAGAGTCCGGTGTCACCGGCCAAATGCGGTTCCTGGGTCCACAGCCCGTAGTCCTTCCGCGCGTAATCGTACGCCCGGGCCAGCCATGCATCGTCGCCCCGCCCGGCCTTTCGCTCCGCCGCATCCACCGCCAGAATCATGGAAGTCAGGAACGGCGGCTGGCCGCGGGTGAGATAATAGCTGCGATTCGCATTCAAGACCCCGCCGTAGTGGTCTACCTCGAAGAAGAAATTTTCGAGTATGCCCATCGCGAGTTGCTCGCGGTGGTCATGCAGCAAGCCCAGGACGATGAAATAGCTGTCCCACCCGTACATTTCGTTGAACTGCCCACCCGGCACGATGTAGGGATGCTCGAGGTAGAGCAGTCCTTCGTGCGGGATTTCGTTCGCGTAAGCATCGCTAGGTCCGGTGATAACGGTCGGCAAGTTCTGAACCTGCACGTCGCAGTGGGCCGTAAGGTCCGCGAAGCTGGCGACCTGCGGGAAGGCTACGGGAACATAGAGGTACTGCGGCCCATCAATCTTCGAATCGGGGTAACTCGCGCAGTTTGTTAGCGATCGGGTGAGATGATCCCAGCCCACCGAAATGTATCGTTGGATTACCGCGAGCCGGGAAAATGAACTGTGGGCGTGGTTCACCCCTCATTTGTAGCAACACAACCGATTCCGCGCCAGCGATTCTGACGGTAGGGCTTTGCGCGCGCCGCCCATTTGTCACCGATTTGTCACCCGGTACAGCTACGTAGAACTTGCGTTGAGGGCGAAAAAAAATCATAAGGGCTGATCCCTGCCAAAAAGCTAACCCATGTCATGTCAGTGGCTTAGGCGTTAATCAAAATGGCATCACATGTGCTCATCTCCCATTCATGAATACTTCGATCCCAGTCGATATTCAAAGCTCTTCGAGCAGCTCAACTCCCGGGGACTCTCCCTCGCCTCCAGACCCCCCGAGTTCCTCGCTACTAACGATCGTCGGCCAGCATCGAATGCTTGCTTTTCGTATTGGGATCGACGCCGTTGCGCACGGGCGCCAGGTCGCCGCACGCTTTTTGCGACGCCGCGCCGCGTTACTGTGTTTCCCTCTCGCGTCTGCGGTCGCCTAGGGATGTACCAAACAACGGCAATGTACTTTAATGAGCGCTACCCAAATGACTGAAACTCCTCAACCCGTCCAGTTGCCTCGCCCCAAGTGGCACGAGCGCTTGCGCGCGCTCAATAACGTGCGCCCGATTCTGCGCATGGTTTGGGAAGCCGCGCCGGGGGTGGTAACCGGAGGGGCGCTGTCCCGGCTGTTCGCTGCGGTGGTTCCGGTGGCGATGTTGTGGGTCACCAAGCTGATCATCGATGCGATTCAATATTCGCACCCGCTGCCTTCGTATTTCTGGTGGCTGGTGGTGTTGGAGTTTGCGTTGGCATCGGTGGCCACAATTCTAGGGCGCGTCGGCGATTACTGCGACACCGTGCTGGGAGATCGTTACGCGCGCCACGTCAGCACCCGAGTGATGGAACACGCCTCGCGCCTGGATCTCACCTCCTACGAAGATCCCGTCTTTTACGACAAGCTCGAGCGCGCCCGCGTCCAAGGCACCGATCGCATCGCTATGATCCAGTCGGTTGGGCGCCTGATCCAGCAAGTCGTTACCACGGTCAGCTTGGCCGCCGGCATTGTTCTATATTCTCCGTGGCTGCTGATTGCTCTGGTCGCGTGCGTCGTCCCTGCCTTCATGGGTGAAACGCACTTTGCTTTTCTGGGCTACTCGCTTAACTTTCAGCAAACCCCGGCGCGCCGGGAACTCGAGTATCTGCGCCTGATTGGCGGCAGCAAAGAGAGCGCCAAAGAGCTGAAGCTATTCGGCCTCGGTCCGTTCCTGGTGAATCGTTACCGGACGATCTCCGACGACCTGCACCACCAGACCGTGCGCTTGGCGCGCCGCCGATTGCTGTGGGGCGCGCTGCTCACGATTCTCGGAACCGTTGGCTACTACGGCACCTACACCTGGGTGATCTACCGAACGGTGATCGGTGCGATCCACATCGGCACGATGATCTTTCTTTCCGGCGCGATTGCCGGGGCCAGTTCCAACATCCAGATGGTTTTCTCCACATTTTCGAGCATTGCTGATCAGGCTCTGTTTATCACCGATTTGCTGGACTTTTTCGCCGTGAAACCCACCGTGCAGTCCAAGCCGAACGCCTTGCCGGCGCCCCGCCCGATTCGCGAAGGATTCGAGTTCCGCAACGTCTCGTTCGCCTATCCCGGCCAGACGCGCTCTGTGCTGAGCAACATAAATTTCAAGATCGGCCCGCGCGAACGCATCGCATTGGTCGGTGAAAACGGAGAAGGGAAGACCACCATCGTCAAGCTGCTCACCCGGCTGTACGACGTCACCTCCGGCGAGATCCTGCTTGACGGCGTCGACATCCGTGAATACGACCTTGAGGATCTGTGGAAGGAAATCGGGGTCATCTTCCAAGACTTCATGCGCTACGACCTCACCGCCTCGGAAAACATCGCGGTCGGGCGCATCGAAGAGCGCCACAATCCTTTCCGCATTCGCGCCGCCGCGCTCAAGAGCCTGGCCGAGCCTGTGGTCCGCAAGTTTCCCAAGGGTTACGACCAGATCCTCGGCTGCCGATTTGAAGGCGGCATGGATATCTCCGGCGGGGAATGGCAAAAGATGGCCCTGGCCCGCGCCTATTTGCGCGACGCGCAGTTGCTGATTCTTGATGAGCCTACCGCGGCGCTCGACGCGCGCTCGGAGCACGAAGTGTTCCAGCGCTTCGCCGAATTAACCACCGGAAAAATGTCGTTGCTGATCTCGCACCGTTTTTCCACGGTGCGCATGGCCGACCGCATTTTGGTAATCGAAAAAGGCCGCATCGCCGAAGAGGGCCCGCACGATCAATTGCTGGAGCGCGGCGGCCGTTACGCGGAAATGTTTGAATTGCAGGCAGCAAATTATCGATGAAAGTGTGAGGTAGCACGACCATATGGCGACCCCTAATCAGACTCCTCTATCTGCGCCGGTCGATCCCGCGGAACCGCTGCAGGCGCTCGCGCAGCTGCCGGCTCTGCGGGCCATCGAAACTACCGCGGCGCCCGCGACCGCGCCTGCTCCGTCGGATGACCAGATGCTCGCGGCCCGCGCGGAAGCTTGCGCGCAGTCCTGCACGTCCGTCGAAAAATCATCGGATCTCCCGGTGCTCGATGCAGCGTGGACGGCCGCCGACGCCGCCATTCGCGCCGCCTCGACGCGGCTCGATCAAGACACGCGCAACGGAGTGAAGGTCACCGCCGACAACGCGAAGTGGTTCATCACCAATGGCGGCCTGATACGCGCCGCCTTGCAGGAAACCGCAAAGCAACTGTCCGCCGCCGCTCGCTTGCCGCAGGTGCGCAATCGCAACGCGGAAATCGTGCCCCGTGCCTACGCCGCGGTGGAAGGTTTTCTGAACGCCGTTCAGGGCCAGTTCGAAAAGAATCGTTTCATCGCATTCCTGCACGGTTTTCAACGGGATCTCCCGCTCCAGCTCCCGGAACTATGGACGCTGCAAACCTTCACTCAACTGGTGTTGTTGCAGGGCATCGGCGCGCTTGCTCCCGGGCTGCACAGCGTCGAGGAACTGGACCCCGAAGCGTCAGCCGCGGCCGACGCCTCGTCGATTGCTGCGGGCTCGACCGGCGCCGCGGGCGCCGGCATTTCTGCAGCCACACTCCCCCAGCTCATCGTCAGTCTTCGCGAACTCACCGACCTGCAGTGGGAAAAACTGTTTGAGGACGTCAGCGAAACCGACAAGCTGCTGCGCCAGGATCCTCTGGATATGTATTCCCGCATGGACTTCGAGAGCCGCGCCGCCTATCGCAATGCGGTAGCCGAGCTCAGCGCTCATTCGGAATGGACCGAGCAGCAAATCGTAGAGAAAGCGCTGATCCTGGCCCGCGGACCGCACCACGCCGCGACCCAACGTGGCAACGACCGCCGCTCGCACGTCGGCTATTACGTGGTGGACGACGGCAAGAAGATTTTGCGCCAAGCCATCGGGTATCAGCCCTCAACACTTACCCGCATCCGCGACGCCGTCCTTCGCGGCCCGGATTTCTTCTATCTGGTAGGCATCGAAATCAGTGCCTTCGCTGTGTTGACCCTGGTGACCCTGATTTCCCACGTGCGTTTGCCGGGATTCGCGGTACTCGCTCTGTTCCTGCTGCCGGCCATGGATTGTGGTGTGAGCGTCATCAACTTGCTGGTCACTTTGCTGCTTGCTCCGAAAAAGCCTTTGAAGCTGGATTTCGCAAAGGGCATCCCGGAAGAGAGCGCCACCATGGTGGTGATCCCCACTCTGCTGATCTCCGAAGAGCAAGCGCGGGAGGCTGCACAGGCTCTGGAAATCCGTTATCTCGCCAACCGCGATGCCAACCTGCATTTTGCGTTGCTCACCGATCCGCCCGATTCTACTCAGGAATTTGACGACAAGGACGCGCTCGCCGGTTTTTGCTCGCAGTTGATTGAAGACTTGAACCGACAATACGCCTCCGGCGGCAAAGGCACTTTTTTCCACTTCCATCGTAATCGGCTATTCAACGAAGCGGAAGGCATCTGGATGGGATGGGAGCGCAAGCGCGGAAAGCTGGTCGAATTCAACAATCTTTTGCTCGGCCGCAGCGACAGTTTTCCGGTAAAAGTGGGAGACTTGTCGGTCCTGCCGAAAATTAAGTACGTTATCACCCTGGACGCGGATACCCAACTCCCGCGCGACGCCGCCAGAAAGCTGGTCGGCGCAATCGCCCATCCGCTGAACGTTCCGGTGGTGGACCCGGTTTCGCACGTGGTGGTCGAAGGTCATGCCATTCTTCAGCCGCGCGTGGACATCAGTGCTTCGTCGGCGCGCAGCTCGCGCCTCGCCGCCATTCTTTCCGGCGATACCGGCTTTGACATCTACACCCGGGCCATCTCCGACGTGTATCAGGATCTATTCGGCGAGGGTATTTTCACCGGCAAGGGAATTTACGAGGTCGAACCGTTTCAAAGCGTGCTCGATTATCGTTTCCCCTCCAATCGCGTCCTCAGCCATGACTTGATCGAAGGTTCCTACGCCCGCGCCGGATTGGTGTCCGACGTCGAAGTGATCGACGACTACCCTTCGCAAGTTTCCGCCTATAGCCGCCGCAAGCATCGCTGGATTCGCGGTGACTGGCAAATCGCTGCCTGGCTAATGCCGCGGGTCCGCAATTATTTCGGCGATAGAGTCCGCAATCCGCTCAACGCTATTTCGCGCTGGAAAATCTTCGATAACCTCCGCCGCAGCATCACCGATTTCGCCATCCTCGCCCTGCTTCTTTGCGGCTGGCTGGCGCTGCCGGACCAAGCGGTCTACTGGACCCTCGCGGCCCTAGCGATCGTCGCGTTTCCCACATTTTTCCAGTTTGTTCCTTCGCTATTGCGCGCTCGCGGGGCGCTCTTCTCGCGCACGTTCTGGAAGAATTTCTGGCCGGACTTTCTTACCGCCCAGGCCCATTTGCTCTTTCGGCTCACCTTTCTGTGCCACCAGAGCCTGGTGACCATGGACGCGGTGCTTCGCAGCATCGGGCGCATGATGATCACTCATAAGAAACTTCTGGAATGGGAAACCGCCGCTGAAGCCGAACTAAATTCTGGCCACCAATCGGTGGTCGAGTTGTACTTGGCTTGGACTCCCGCTTTTTCGCTGTTGATCGCGGTGGTGGTCGCCGCCAGCCATCCGTCTTCGCTGGCCGTCGCGCTTCCGCTGCTCGCTTTGTGGGCGGCCTCGCCGGCCATCGTGCACTGGTTGAATCAACCGGTATCGGAGCGAACCACGGAGATGAACCCCGAACAAACGGCCATGCTCCGCAATTCAGCGCTGCGCACCTGGCGCTTCTTCCGCGAGTTCAGCACCGCGGAAGAAAACTGGCTGATCCCCGATCTGGTCCAACAGGCGCCTGCGGTGATCCTGCATCACGTTTCGACTACCAACCTGGGATTCTTGCTGAACGCGCGGCAATCCGCGCAGGATTTCGGCTGGCTCACCCTTCCCGAATTCGTCACTGACACCGAGCGTACCCTAGAGACCGCCGGGCGCTTGAAGCGGGTAAAGGGCCATTTCTACAATTGGTATCACACCCAAACCCTCGAACCCATCGAACCCTTGTTCGTCTCCACCGTGGACAACGGTAACCTGGTTTGCTCGCTGTGGACCCTGCAGCGTGGCTGCTTAGAGGCTGCCAAACAGCCGCTATTTCCAGCGTCCCTTGGCCAGGGAGTTCTGGATCACCTGGGACTGATGGAATCGCTTTTGGGCGACGGAGCCGGTCATCCCGCTCTGTTTTCCTTTATTCGCGCGATGAAAACTCGTGCGGGTGCACTCGATTTCAGCCGGCCGGAATGGTTTGGCGCTGTCTCCGATCTCGAAACTCAGGCGGTCGCTTTCGAAAAGAAAGTCGCGGCTTCCGCTAACGTTCCCGAAGACTTGGCGTGGTGGGCGCACGAACTCTCCATGCGCCTGAGCAACCTCGAGCGCATGGTGTACGACTTCACCCCATGGTTGCTGCCGCCGTTCGCGAAATTCTGCGGCGCTGGCGATGGCGGCGCGCAGGCTGCTATCAACGCCGCGCAGATCACCCTCGCGTCGCTTCCGGCGATACAGGCCGCGCTAAACGACCGCGTCGAGAAAATGATTTCGGCCCGGGACGTCGAGCTGCAAACCCGCTCCGGGCTGCGCTTCTTCCGCTCCGCACTCGAACGCGCCCTCAGCGTCACCCGCGACCTCACCGCACGCATGGAGCAAATCACCAGCGTCGCGCATACCCTAGCTGACGAGATGGATTTCGGGCTGCTCTACAATCCCGAAAAGAGACTGATCGCCATCGGTTACGACGGCGCCAAAGAGGAAGTCAGCAAATATCACTACGACTTGCTGGCCTCCGAGGCGCGTGCCGCCGTTTTCGTCGGCGTGGCCAAAAACGAGCTTCCCCAGGAAAGCTGGTTCCGGCTGGATCGTTCCCACATCCTGTACAAGCATTCGCGGGTGCTTCGCTCGTGGACCGGTACGATGTTCGAGTACCTGATGCCCACGCTGTGGATGAAGGCCTATCCTCGAACGCTCTTGGAACAGTCCGGGCGCGCGGCGGTCAACGCCCAGCAAAAGTACGCCGCGCAGAAGTCGATTCCCTGGGGCATCTCGGAATCTTCCTGCAGCGAGATGAACCCCGACGGCGTGCATCGCTACTTCGCGTTCGGAGTTCCCGCGCTGGCGATGAACCGGGACGCTGCGGACGAGTTGGTGGTCTCGCCCTACTCCACATTCTTGAGTTTGGGCGTGGATTTGCTAGGTTCACTGGAAAATCTGGAACGGATGAAAGGCCTGGGTTGGCTGGGTAAGTACGGATTTTATGAAGCGGCGGACTTTACGCCGTCACGGACTACGGAAGGCAATCAGTACGACATCGTGCCGTGCTGGATGGCTCACCACCAGGGTATGAGCCTGGTAGCCGCCACCAATGCGCTATGCGAAAACTCGATGCAGCGTCGCTTTCACGCTGAACCTCGAGTGCAAGCCACCGAGCGGCTGTTGCTGGAAAAGTTTCCGCGGGTGCCGGTGGTCGAGCCCGGACATGAGGGCGTGGCCGCTGCCTCCGCGCTCCTGCAGCTCGGGCGCCGTATGCTGACCCGCCCGCAGATCTGGGGCGCGGGATCGAAGGTCAGAACGCCCGCTTAATGTAATTTTGAGGGATGAATAGGACTGCGGATTTTTCTAGCGGCGAGCTGCAGTGTTGTGCGCGCTGGTTGGGCCGCTGGCTGAGGGTGCTCCGGCTTCCTCGGTGGCGGAGGCCTGATAACTCTTGAACCCGGCACGGTCCATTCCGCGTTGCGCTTCCGGATTCTTCATAAAAGTCTTCCATATAAAACCGGTGCGGGCATTTTCCGCCATGACCATGGTGATTCCGGAATCGATTCCCACCACGTCGCTGTCGTACCAATTCTTTAGTGGATTGAATGCGTCAACGAAGCCGTAGTGGCTCCACGTTCCCGCTTCATAACGGTTTTTGATCGTCCGCAGCACGCGCATCGAGGCCGCTGGTGTGAAGGGCAGGGAACCCCCCGCCGCGCAAGGCACGATGGTGCCATCGATCGGTCCGGTGGAAGGCGGCCCGCCCCAGATTTCATAGCCCTTGTCGGAATCCGACGCGGTGATGCCCCACAGGTCGTCGCTGTAGTCCGGAAAGGTCTTGGCCAGGCTCAGGCAGAATCGCCGGTGCACGTCCGTGGCGACTACCGAATTTTGAAAGTAGTCCGCGTAGCGATCGCGCTTGCCGCGAAAATCAAACCACGCCTGGGAATATTGGTGGATAAACAGCGGCGCGTACGAGCCGATGAATCGTATCCCGTCGAATTCGAAAGTCGTTCGCTTCCACGCATCCCAGCTATCCGCTGGCAAAGCGTGGGTCGAAGATCCCATTCCCATCAAATACATCATCATCATCTCGCTGTAGCTGTCCCAGCGGTACTGCAGGAAACCCGTTTCCGGGGTCCACCCATGCGGCAGTATGCGAGTGTCCTCCGAGAGCCAGTTCCAATCTACTCGATTGAACATTTCAGTGGCCAGGTCGCTGATCTCGCTGTGCTGGAAATGCTCCCGGCAAGTCAGGATGCCGCAAAGCAGGAGCGCGGTGTCCACGGAAGAAACCTCGGAATCCCACACCCGTTCACCGGTATTGATATTCGCCCAGTGATAGAAAAATCCGCGCTCGCTCGGCAGTTTCTTCCACATGAACCGCAGCCCGGTCAGCACCCGTTCGCGAGCCCTCGCTGACGACACATAGCCCCGTTTTTCGGCGATGCACAGCGCCGTCAATCCGAATCCGGTCGCCGCGATGCTCCCCACCTCGCTCTTGCCGGGCTTTTCCGGCCAGCGAACGTTGGTGCGATCCTTCACGATCCCGGTCTCCGGGTTGGTCTGTTCCCAAAAATAATTGAAATTCGCTTTTTCGAGTTCCTCCAGGAATTGGTCGTCAGTGGGAGTGAGTTCCGCGTGGGCTCTAACTGGCAGTGGACGCGACAATTGCCCGGTAATCACGCTCGCGGGCAGCGCGCCCAGTCGGATCAGGGGAACACCAACGCTCGCCTTTGCCGCAAGGCGCAGCAATTCTCGGCGCGACAGGCCCGGGCGGGTATGTTTCTGCCAGTCCACATATCAAGTCTAAACAATCTCGCAGCCCAATGATACCCGTGTAAACGATCTCGGCCCCTAATGATACCCGCCAGCGCCAAATGGTAAATGATCCCGCAAGATTCCTGCCGGGTTTCTGCGCAGGGTGGATGTCTCAGGCCTGGCGTAGCGTGTGGGCGCCCGCCGTTCGGGCTCATTGGTCCGGATCTCTACCTACGGAGTCCCCACGGTCGATCGGTTTCAACAAAGAATCCTTGCCCTTCTCCCCCGCTTCCGGCTAAATAAATCCAGCATCCTCAAAATTTGGCCGCACCGGGGGGCACGCCCCGGGCCCGTGGCCGGACCGAGGCTGGTCTTGACCCGGGTATGGGGAAAACGATATGTTTCGAGCACAATTCGCACGAATGTTCGATTAGCGCGCACATGAGCCCCGCTCCCAACGCCTCCATTACGTCCCTCGATCTCGCCGTCCGCTCGTTCGTTCACGACGGCGACATCGTCGCCATGGAAGGCTTCACCCACCTGATCCCCTTTGCCGCTGGCTACGAAGTGATCCGGCAACGCCTGAAAAACCTCACCCTGATCCGCATGACCCCGGACGTGATTTACGATCAACTGATCGGCGCGGGCTGCGCCAGGAAGCTGGTTTTCTCCTGGGGCGGCAATCCCGGAGTGGGTTCCCTGCACCGCCTGCGCGACGCCGTCGAGCAGGGCTGGCCGGCGCCGCTAGCCATCGAAGAGTACAGCCACGCCGGCCTGGCCAACGCCTACGTCGCCGGGGCATCGAATGTCCCGTTCGCCGTTCTGCGCGCCTACACCGGTTCGGACCTCGTCAAACACAGTGACCGCATTCGCTTCATCGACTGCCCCTTCACCGGCGAGACCTTGGCCGCCGTTCCCGCGGTTCAGCCCGACGTCACCATGATTCACGCGCAAAAGGCCGATCGCAAGGGCAACGTCCTGCTATGGGGAATTCTGGGAGTGCAAAAGGAAGCCGCGCTGGCGGCCAAGCGCTGCGTGGTGACCGTGGAAGAAATCGTGGAGGATCTGCAGGCTCCCCCGAACGCCTGCGTCCTGCCCTCCTGGACGCTCTCCGCCGTTTGCTGCGTTCCCGGTGGCGCCCATCCTTCCTACGCCCACGGATACTACCAGCGTGACAATTTCTTCTACCAACAGTGGGACAACGTCTCGCGCACGCGGGAAGGGTTCACCGCCTGGCTGCAACGCCACGTGTTCGACACGGAGAACTTCGCCGAGTTTCGCCGGGTTCTGGATGAATCCATGTCGGAGCAGGCCCGCTGACGAATCTTATGACCAATCGGAACACTAATGCGGCGGCCGATTTCACCACTACCGAGATGATGACCATCGCCGCGGCGCGTCTGCTTAAGAACAATGCGGTGTGCTTCGTGGGCATCGGCCTGCCTTCCACCGCCGCGAATCTGGCCCGCCTGACCCACGCTCCGGACGTCGTGCTGATCTATGAATCCGGTCCCATCGGGGCCAAGCCCCACGTCCTGCCGCTTTCCATCGGTGACGGTGACTTGGCCGAAACCGCCGACACCGTGGTATCCACTCCCGAAATTTTCCGCTACTGGCTGCAAGGCGGCAGAATCGACGTCGGTTTCCTGGGTGCGGCGCAGATCGATCGCTTCGCCAATATCAACACCACCGTCATCGGCGACTATGGTCATCCCAAGACTCGCTTGCCCGGCGCCGGCGGCGCCCCGGAAATTGCGAGCTCCGCGAAAGAAGTGTTCGTAATTCTCAAACAGACCGCCCGCGCGTTCGTCGAAAAACTTGATTTCATTACCTCTGTAGGTTTTCTTGATGGCGGCGACGCCCGCGCCCGCCTCGGTTTGCCCGGCAAAGGTCCGGTGATCGTGGTCACCGACCTATGCATCATGGAGCCTGATCCCCAGACCAAGGAGCTGACCGTCGCCTCGCTCCATCCCCGCGTCACCCGCGAACAAGTGCAAGCGGCCACCGCGTGGCCCATTCGCTTTGCCGCGCAAGTGCGGCAGACGCCGCCGCCCGCCTCGGAAGAAATGGAGAAACTGCGCGACCTCGAGCGCCGCACCGCCATCGCGCATCAACGCAGCGTCGCCCCGGCCTCCGCCGGCCCGCCGCGCATGGATTGATTTGGCCGTTTAGCCGACTTTGATTTACGCTTCGACGCGGTTATCTTTTCCGGTGTTTTGACTTACGGTTCTATGCCGTTATCCTTTCCCGGTGCCCCATTCTTCCCCGGTTGTGCGAAGGGTGGGCGTTTAGACCTGAGTCGTCGCGATGTCTCGTTCCCGTGGTCCAGGGAGTCTTACGCCATGCCGTTCATCGAACCAAACGGACGACGCACTCATTACCGCTGGGATGGCCCTGAATCCGCGCCAGTTCTGGTCTTCTCGAATTCGTTGGGTACCCAACTCTCAATGTGGGACGCTCAGCTCACCGAGCTTTCGAAATCATTTCGCGTGCTCCGCTACGACACCCGCGGCATGGGCCTTTCCTCGCGAACCGGCGAACCGAATACCATCGCAGACCTGGCCACTGACGTCGTCGAATTGCTGGATGCGCTCTCGATTCCGCGCGCCCATTTCTGCGGGCTCTCTATGGGTGGCGCGGTTGGAATTTGGCTGGCGGTGAACGCCCCCGAGCGGTTCGAGAGCTTCGTTTTGTGCGACACCGCCGCTCGCATCGGCAGCGTCGATACGTGGAACACGCGCATCGCCAAAGTTCAAGAAGTGGGCATGGCCGGGCTAACCGAAGCGATCCTCGACCGCTGGTTCACCAAGTCGTTCGCCCAGCGTGAGCCCGCATGCATCGATCGAATGCGAAGCATGTTGCGCGCAGCGCCTCCCGACGCCTACATCGCCTGTTGCCAAGCGCTTCGCGACAACGACCAGCGCGAAACCGTTAGCCGGATTAAGTCCCGCACCCTCGTCATCACCGGTTCGCATGACGCGGTCACCCCGCCGTCCGACGCACATTTTCTCGAATCGCAGATTACCGGCGCGCGTTACGTCGAACTCGATGCCGCGCACATTTCCAATATCGAGGCCGCCCCGGATTTCACCGCAGCGGTCCAGCACTTTCTCAGCGCCAAGGAGAAAAGTTAATGGATGACACCGAGCGCTACGCCCAGGGGATGAAGGTCCGCCGTGCGGTCCTGGGCGGCCAACACGTCGATAAAGGTGTAGCCAACGCCACGCCGTTCAACGAGCCGTTCCAGGATTTGATCACTCGCTATGCCTGGGGCGAAATCTGGAGTCGCCCCGGCTTGCCCCGCGCCACGCGCAGTCTGATCACCCTGGGCATGATGATCGCTCTCAATCGCCCCGAGGAATTTCGCATGCACGTGGGAGCGGCGATCCGCAACGGCGTTACCCGCGAACAGATTCAGGAAGTGCTGCTGCAGAGCTCGATTTATTGTGGAGTGCCCGCAGCGAACGACGCCTTTCGTATCGCCCAGCAAGTCTTTACCGAGATGGACGCCGGCCGCTAACGCCGCGCAAATCGGAGCGACCTATCACCACGACGCACACCCAAGTGGGAATTATCGGCGCCGGTCCCGCGGGCCTGGTCTTGGCGCAGCTCCTGCATTTGCAAGGCATCGAGTCGGTGGTACTCGAAGCGCACCGCCGCAGCTACATCGAAGAACGCATCCGTGCCGGGGTGCTGGAGCAGCAAACTGCGGATTTACTCGTCGAGATCGGCGCTGGCGCGCGTATGCAGCGCGAAGGCCTGATTCACCAGGGAATCGAGTTGCGCTTTGCCGGCCGCGGCCACCGCATCAACTTTGTCGAACTCACCGGTGGCCGCACCGTGATGATTTACAGCCAGCACGAACTGATCAAGGATTTGGTCGCGCTCCGCCTGGCGTCCGGCGGACCGATTATTTTCGAAGCTACCGATGTAAGTATCGCGAATTTCGCGGATGCTAAGCCGCCTGCCGCAGGCACTCGCGGCAGCGCACCCGCCTCGAAGCCGACGATTCGCTATCGCGACAGCGCCGACGCCGAACACCAACTGACTTGCGACTTCATCGCCGGATGCGATGGCTTTCACGGTATGGCCCGCCCCAGTGTTCCCGCGGGAGTGCTCACTTCGTTCGATCGGGTCTACCCTCTGGGTTGGCTGGGCATCCTCGCCGAAGCACCACCGTCGTCCCATGAACTGATCTACGCCTATCACGATCGGGGCTTCGCCCTGCTCAGCATGCGCACACCGCAAATCAGCCGTTTGTACTTGCAGTGCGCACCAGACGAAGATATTCAGACATGGCCCGATGAGAAAATCTGGGGGGAGCTGCATCGCCGTTTCCATGCCGAGGGATGGAAGCTCACGGAAGGTCCGGTGATCCAGAAAGGCATTACCGGCATGCGCAGTTTCGTGATCGAACCCATGCAATGCGGCGCTCTGTTTCTGGCCGGCGACGCTGCGCACATCGTCCCACCCACCGGTGCCAAGGGCCTCAACCTGGCGGTCGCCGACGTTAGAGTGCTGGCGCGCGCCCTGGAACGATTCTACCGAGCGGGCGACGCGACCGGGCTCGAGCAGTACTCCGCGAAATGCCTGCGCCGGGTGTGGAAGGTCCAGCGCTTCTCCTGGTGGATGACCTCCATGCTGCACCGCTTTGCCGACGACAATCCTTTCGATCGCCGCCGTCAAGTCGCCGAACTGGATTACCTGACCAGTTCCCGCGCCGCCTCTCAGTCCCTCGCCGAAAACTACACCGGCCTCCCCATGGAGGACTGACCCTCCGAAGCGTCTCAAACGTGCCGTCGGCCGCACGGTCATGTAGGTGCCTTCTTTCATCAGTTCGTCACACGCGTTCGCTGGGCTTTTGGCTATACTCCCAGACTGGGAGAGGGCGAGTGATTACTGCGTTAAAAAGCGTATTCCTGATTCTGAGCGCGCTGTTTCCGATCGTGGACCCACTGGGAGGAGCGCCGATCTTTCTTACCCTGACCAAGGAATATTCGCGCAGTGACCGCAGGTTGCTGTCGTGGCGGATCGCTGTGAATAGTTTTTTTCTGCTGATCGGTTCGTACTTCATTGGGACGCACATACTTTCTTTCTTTGGGATTTCGCTGCCGGTGGTGCAAGTGGGCGGAGGTCTGGTGGTGATCTCGGCGGGATGGACGCTGCTGAAGCAGAAGGATGACGAGGACGCCAAAGATCCCGCCCGCAACGTCGAACCTCAGGACCCGCTGCGCCACGCGTTCTACCCATTGACTCTGCCCCTAACCGTGGGCCCAGGATCGATTTCCATCGCTATCACCTTGGGCGCGAATGCTCCCTACCATCATGGCTTTAATGTTTTGGCGATTGTTGCCGGGATCGTTGGCTGTGCGTTGTTGGCGGTGAGTATTTTGCTTTGTTATGCATTTTCGGACGGCCTGGCGCGCATTTTGGGGGCGACCGGGATGACCGTGATCATGCAGCTCACGTCGTTTTTATTGGTGTGCATCGGGGTGCAAATTCTGTGGAACGGGTTGAGCACGCTGTTGGCTTCCGTTCCTTTGCGTCTGCCCTGAGCAGCGAGGCGAAGTGCAATGTTCAACGTGACGATTGACGGCATTGTTTATGAAACCCGCGAGGGCCAGCGCCTAATCGATGTGATCAACCGGTCCGGCGTGAAAGTTCCTCAAGTCTGCTATCACCCCCAGCTCGGCCCGATTCAGACCTGCGATACCTGCATGGTGGAAGTTGGCGGGGAATTGGTGCGGGCGTGCGCCACCCGCGTCGCTGCGGACATCCAGGTGGTCACCAAGTCCACGCGAGCGGACGCCGCGCAGCGCCAGGCCTTCGATCGCATCCTCGGCAACCACCTGCTGTATTGCACGGTGTGCGACAACAACAACGGCAACTGCACGGTGCACAACACCACCCGGCAGCTCGCCGTCGAGCATCAGCAAATTCCGTACCGTCCAAAGCCCTTCGGGGTGGACAACACCAACCCCTTTTACCGCTACGATCCGGATCAATGCATTTTGTGCGGCCGCTGCGTCGAAGCTTGCCAGAACTTGCAGGTGAACGAAACGCTTTCCATCAATTGGGAGGATCCCTATCCGCGGGTGCAGTGGGATGGCGGTTCGACCATCGGGGAATCCAGTTGTGTCTCCTGCGGCCACTGCGTGTCGGTGTGTCCTTGCAACGCGCTGATGGAAAAATCCATGATCGGGCATGCCGGCTATTTCACCGCGCTGCCCAGGCCGGTTTTGAACGGGATGATCGATGTGGTGAAAGCGATCGAACCCGAAGTGGGCTACGGCGTGATCATGCAACTTTCGGAGGACGAAGAGGCGATGCGCGAGCATCGCATCCGGCGCACCAAAACTGTGTGCACCTACTGCGGAGTGGGGTGCAGCTTCGACGTCTGGACCAAAGATCGGCACATATTGAAGGTGGAGCCGCTGGAGGGCCCCACCAACGGGGTTTCGACCTGTGTGAAAGGAAAATTCGGCTGGGACTTCGTCAACAGTCCGGACCGCTTGACCACCCCGCTGATTCGCGAAAACGGCAAATTCCGCGCGGCGTCATGGAACGAAGCCCTGGATCTGGTCGCCCGTAAATTTGCCGAAATCAAAACGCAGCACGGACCGGACGCGCTGGCCTTTGTTTCTTCTTCGAAATGCACCAACGAAGAAAGCTACCTGATGCAGAAGTTGGCCCGAGCGGTGATCGGCACCAACAACATGGACAATTGTTCGCGGTACTGCCAGGCGCCCGCGACCACCGGTTTGTTTCGAACCGTGGGCTACGGTGGGGATTCCGGTTCGATCCATGATATCGAGCGGGCTGGGTTGGTACTCATCATCGGCAGCAACACCGCCGAAAGCCATCCGGTGCTGGCCACCCGGGTGAAGCGCGCGCACAAACTCCGCGGCCAGAAATTGATCGTTTCGGATTTACGCGAAAACGAAATGGCGCGGCGGGCCGATCTTTTCTTGCATCCGAAGCCCGGGACCGACATGGTTTGGCTCTCCGCCGCGGCTCGCTACATACTGGAGGAGGGACTGGCCGACACTGTGTTTATGAACCAATGGGTGAATGGGTTGGAGGAATATCAAGAAGAGCCTCGCGCCGTTCACCATCGAGTTCGCCGCCCGCACCACCGGCCTTTCCGAGGAGACCATCAAAAAAGTGGCGCATATGGTGGCGGAATCCAATGGCGTGTGCGTTCTGTGGGCTATGGGCGTCACCCAGCACAGCATGGGTTCGGATACTTCTACCGCGATCTCCAATTTGCTGCTGGTTACCGGAAATTACATGAAGACTGGGTCGGGCGCCTACCCGTTGCGCGGACACAACAACGTGCAGGGTGCCAGTGACCACGGCGCGATGCCCAATTTTATGCCGGGCTATCAGAAGGTGGACGATCCGGAAGTTCGCGCGAGATTCGAAGCCGGCTGGGGAGTCCCGCTGCCGTCCACAAAGGGCCTCGACAATCACGAAATGATCGATGCGATTTATCAGGGCAAGCTCAAGGCGATGTATGTATTCGGCGAAGAGATGAGCCTGGTGGATTCCAACGCAAATTACGTGGGCGACGGACTCTCCAAGCTCGAGTTTTTAGTCATGCAGGACATTTTCTTCAGCGCTACCTGCCGGTTCGCCGACGTCGTCCTGCCGGCCTGCCCTAGCCTGGAAAAGGAAGGCACCTTCACCAGCACCGAGCGCCGGATCCAGCGGCTCTATCAGGTGTTTGAGCCGTTGGAAGGCAGCCGGCCGGACTGGAAAATCATCCGTGATATCGCCAACCGCCTGGGCGCGAACTGGAAGTTCGAGCATCCTTCTGAGATCTATCCCGAGATTGCCGCGCTAACGCCGATGTTCGCGGGCGTAACCTACGAAAGGCTGGAGGGATTCAAGTCGCTGCAATGGCCGGTGGCGGCGGACGGGTCCGATCAGCCGCTGTTGTACACCAAGCAGTTTGCGTTCCCGGACGGCAAAGCCAAGCTGTTCCCGCTGAAGGCCAGCGAACCCACCGACCAGCCCAACGCGGAGTTCGATCTGCATTTGAACAACGGCCGGCTGCTCGAGCATTTCCACGAAGGCAACATGACCTATCGCGTGCCGGGTATTGCCAGCAAGACCCCAGACACCTTTGTAGAAGTTTCGCCGCAGCTCGCCGCAGAGCGCGGGATTCAGAGCGGAACGTGGGTGCAACTCATGTCACGCTACGGGAAGGTGCGGGTGCGCGCGCTGGTGACCGACCGCGTGCGGGGCAAGGAACTGTACATGCCGATGAACTCGGTGGAAAGTCCGGTGAACCGGCTCACCAGCAGCCACACCGATGCGGTGACCCACACCCCTGCGTATAAAGAGGTTTCCGTTCAGCTTCTGGTGCTGCCGGAAGTGCGTGGGGAAAATCCACTACCGCGGACCAATTCGCGCTGGGGACATCCCACCCCGCAACACGGTGTGGAAGTGGAACGCAAATGGAAGCGCGCGGATTACATCGTCCCGGGCGGCAACGGGTTGGTGCAGATTCAAAAGAATTAGAAGCATCGAAGGTTTTGCAGGCGAGGAGAAAGGAACATGGCTCAACCGATTCCACTGGAGCTACCCAAGCGCGATCCGCGGGAAGAACTACGTTCGCGGTTGGAGCGGGCGCCCGAGGACCATGCGGCGGCGCTGCTCGCTGGCTATGAAGTATTGCAAGGTCTGCACGACCAAGGGGTGCTCGAGCTGTTGCGCGGGCTGCTGGCTGGCGGTGACAAAATTCTGGAAAGCGTGGTCGAGGCCACGAAAACTCCGGAAGCGCTCCGCGGGATCCGTAATCTGCTGGTGATCAGCAAAGTGTTTGGATCGATCGACCCGGCGCTGCTCGAGAAATTTGCCGGGGCCATGCCAGGTGCGCTGGAGGGCGCTGCAAAGGCGCAACAAGCAGAGCCGCCCGGGATTTGGGGAATGCTGAAAATACTGAGCGGCAAGAATCTCCGCCGCGGCCTGGCTGTAGTGAACGGCCTTTTGCAAGGGTGGGGCAAGAGTTTTTCGACGGCGAGCGGCCACTAAGAAACGCAGCGGACCCGGCGCACGGGAGTCGACATCGTGAAATACGTTCTCTGGGCGTTTGCAGTGATCGTGGGCATGATCATCGTGGTGGTGATGATCGGAGCGTCGCTCCCGCAAAAGCATGTGGCCGCTCGCTACATATTGCTTCACCAGAAGCCGGAGGCGGTGTTCGCATTGATTTCCGATGTTCAGAGCGGCGCAGCATGGCGGCCCGAGGTGCAATCGGTGGACATCCTGCCAAGCGTCGACGGTCATGTACAGTTCCGGGAGAAAATGAAGCATGGGGCAATCCGCATGCTGGTACTTGAGGCGCACTCGCCGGAACGGATGATTACTCAGATCGCGGACAAGAGCCTTCCGTTTGGCGGCGTCTGGATTATGGATATTGCTCCCACGCCGGAGGGATGCCGGCTGAGCATCATTGAGCGGGGGGAAGTCTACAATCCGATATTTCGGTTCGTGTCACGATTTGTGCTGGGCTACACCAACACCATGGATACGTATCTTCGGAACGTCGCGCACAAATTTGGAGAGAATGCGGAACCGCAGGACGGGACACCTGCCGGGCAGTAAAGGCGATCGCGCAGCGCCCGGGAAATCGTGCGCGCATTTTGAGCGCACAAAAAAAGAGGGACCTCATCGCGAGGAGTCGCTGTGTCGCAACGGCGGGAGCTACTGCTCTGCGCTGGGCGCCGATGACGCTTCGGCGGTCATCGCCGACGGGACGCGCAACGGGGCATCCAGGCGGCCGGTAAACCCTTCTTTTATTAGTTTGAAAATGGTGCGGCGATTTTGCGCGATGACTTTTACCCAGGCTAGTTTTCCCATCTGCGGGAAGTAGATTCCGCGGAAACACAGTCGCGATATCAAGATGTTGATGCGATACCCTAGCGGCTTGTAGTCCAGCGAATCGACAGCTTTTTCGATGGCCTCCGGGCTGTAGGCGCGATCCCAGCCGATGCGTACTTCCTTCTGAGCGTCCTCGATCGATATTTTTTCTGGAGTGTGGGCCATGGCGAACGGGATGAACTCTTGCCAGTGCTTAGGGCGCGTCAGGCGTCCTGATTTTTCCAGGCGCTTGTAGAGCGGCGTGGCGGGCAGGGGGGTTAGCAATCCGAAGATGGGCAATCCGGCCGGCCAGGTTCTGATTTCCTTTAGGGTACGCTCGGCGACTCCTACCGTGTCGTTGTCCATTCCGAAAATGAATGAAGTAATCGCGAATACGTTGCGCGCAGCCAGCCGCTCGAGCACCGCGGCGTATTCCCCCGGCTTGTTGAAGCCTTTATTGACGCTGGCGAGGTTAGCTGGATCGATCGATTCCATGCCGATGAAAACCCATTTGCCACCGGAGGCGGCGATCAGGTCTACCAGCTCTTCGTCGCGCAAGAGGTTGGCGCTAATTTGGGCGATCCAGTTCACTTGGGCCCCGGCAGCGATAATGTCGCGCAGCAGGGATTTGGTGCGGCGTGGATTGATGGCGAAATTGTCGTCGATGAAAAAGACCGCGATCTGCCCGCGCTCACTTCCGGCGCGCGCTTTCAGCAGCAGCAACTCGTTCACCACGCTTTCGTTGGTGCGAAAGCGGATCGAGTCGCCGAAAAATCCGGTGACGGTGCAGAACTCGCATCCGTACGGGCAACCGCGCCCCGATTCGACGGGAATGATGCGGAACGTGCCCCAGCCCGCGCCAACCTTTCCTAACATCGAGGTCAGCAGGTGGGGAACCAGGTTGAACTGGGCCAGGTCGATCGAATCCCAGGGGATTGCCGGATAGGCTTGCAGCGACGGTTTCTTCTCTTTGCCTGCCGCGTCGACTGGAGCGTAGATATCTTGCAGCTTGCCCTGCACCGCGTCGTTAACGATCTGCGGCCAGGTGTCATCGGCTTCTCCCAGGGCGACCGCATCGGCGTGGCGCGGACCGCCGTCGCGCCCGAGGGCCTCGTCGGCTAACTCGGTCACGTGAGGTCCACCCATCACCACCGGTACGCCCACCGCACGCACGGCGTCCGCCATGCGATAGGCTTTGGCAATCATGCGGGTCATCGCGCCGATGCCCACCAGGCCAATATTCTGTTCGATCACGTAGCGGGCGATGCCTGCTTCGTCCATGGGCTGCGCGTTGCCGTCGATCAGCAGCACTTCGTGGCCGACGGGAGTGAGCGATTGCAGCAAGAACATCCACAGATGGGGCATGAAGTTCCGGGTCACGCCGTTGTCGGGGTTGTACAATAGGATTTTCATATGGCCTCTTTCCACAGCGCAGCATCTTGCTCGAGCCAGGTGCAAATCGGAGCACGGGCCAATGGCGAGTTAGCTGCGGTGGCTGGTCGTACCACGGCACGCCTATGAATTCGGGAACTTGCGCAAAAGGGAAGGCTTAACAGAACAGGGAGCGGTACAACGCGGTGCTACGTCCCTTATTAAGCAGAGGAGACGTCAGCCAGTTCGGGGTATGCGCACGAAAAGCTGGAGGAGCGTACGCAACCGTACCAAAGGCCTGTGCCGAGTGTACACCCTTTGGCTCGCAGGAACATCCGGATTTTCACTAAGAGAACGGCGGAAAGGTGACCCGTCGATTCTTAAACAGCGCTGACTAGCCCGCCACGATAGACGTTTGGGAATGCCGGGAGCCACTCGCTGACGCAGCTTACTTCCGATTCCGCGCGGCACTTGCCAGGCGCGGTGAGGTCTTCTCGGCCTGCTCTTGCTGGTGCTTGATGTAGTCGGAGTACGGTCCCTTGAAGTCCTCGATTGTGCCGCCTTCGAAATGCCAGATGCGAGTGGCCACTTCGTCGATCATGTCGTGGTCGTGCGTGACCAGCAGGACGGTCCCCAGGTATTTCTGGAGAGCGAAGTTCAGGGCGTTGATGGCTTCGAGATCAAGGTGGTTGGTGGGCTCGTCGAGTACCAGCACGTTGGGCTTCTGCAGCATCAGCCGGCAGAAGATCAGACGCGCCGATTCGCCGCCGGAGAGCGCTTTGGTGGGCTTCAGCGCGTCGTCGCCGCTGAATAGCATTTGCCCGAGCACCCCGCGAAGCTGCTCCTGCGAGGCCATCGGGTCCCACTGGTGCAGCCATTCGAGCACGTTGGTGCCCTTGACGATGCTTTCGCTGTGATCCTGGGCGAAATATCCCACCGCGACGTTGTGGCCCCAAGTCACCGTACCGTTGTCGATCGGGAACTGCTGCTCTTCCGCGGAGATGAAACCGGGCGCGTTGCGCACCAGCGACTTGAGCAGGGTGGTTTTTCCGGTTCCGTTGCGGCCCATCAGCGCGATCTTTTCGCCGCGCGATACGCTGGCGGTGAAAGGCTGAAACACCTTCACACCGTCGTAGGCCTTCATCACGCTCTTGATCTCGATCGGATGCTTGCCGGAATGCTGGTCCATGTTGAAGCGAATGTACGGGCGGGCGATGTTGGACCTGGCCAGGTCGGAAGTCTGCAGCCGCTCGACCTCTTTCTTGCGGGAAGTGGCTTGCGCGGACCGGGTACCGGCGGAAAAGCGCGCGATGAACTCATTGAGCTGCGCGATTTTCTTTTCGCGCTGGGCGTTTTCGGATTCGATGCGCGAACGGATCGAGGTCTTGGCTAGCACCATGTCGTCGTAGCCGCCGTTGTACATGATGATGGTTTGGTAGTCGATGTCGGCGACGTGGGTGCAGACGCTGTTCAGAAAATGGCGGTCGTGAGAGATCACGATCAGCACGCCTTCGTACTCGCAGAGGTAATCCTGCAGCCAGTGGACCGAATCGAGGTCCAAGTGGTTGGTGGGCTCGTCGAGCATCAGTACTTGTGGGTGGCCGAAGAGGGCTTGGGCCAGCAGCACGCGGACTTTCTGTCCACCTTGCAACTCGCTCATCTTGCGTTCGTGCAGCGGTTCTTCCAGGCCCAGACCGTCGAGCAGCACGGCGGCGTCGGATTCGGCGGTGTAGCCGTCTTCGTCGCCGACGATGCCTTCGAGCTCGCCGAGGTACATGCCTTCCTTGTCGGTGAGCAATTCGTAAGGCTTGGCGTGGAGGGCTTCGCGCTCCTGCAGGGCTTTCCAGAGGCGGCTGTTGCCCATGATTACGGTGTCGATCACGCGGAACTCGTCGAAGGCGAACTGGTCCTGGCGCAGGATGCCGAGTTTTTTGGGACGGGTGACGTCGCCCTTGGAAGGTTCGAGCTCGCCAGTGAGGATATTCATGAACGTCGATTTACCGGCGCCGTTGGGGCCGGTGACGGCGTAGCGCCGTCCCTCGAAGAAGGTGGTGGTGACGTCTTCGAACAGAACTCTAGCGCCGAAGCGCATGGTGATGTTATTTACGGTCAGCAAAGGACTTCAATTGTACCTTAGAATCGCGAAACCTCAGAACTGGGAAACCCTACCGCGCCAGAAATTGCAGTAGCTTTTCGTGGGCATTGGTGGTGAAGCCGGTGTGTCCGTCGGCGATGATGTCGAAGCTGAGATTTTTCAGTTGCGGGATCGACGCGCGATTTGCCGCGGCATCGTCGCAGATGAATCCTGGCGGATACACGAAGCTGTCTTTACTGGCGAAAAGCGAGTCGCCGGTGAAAAGGATATTTTTGTAGAGATACATGGTGCTTCCGGGAGTGTGACCAGGGGTGTGCACTATGTACATCGCCTCGCCATCGAAGTCCACTTTATCCAGGTTGTCCAGATCGTTCAATTTGCCTACTGGTGGAGCTTTCGCAGAATACTTGGCGGCCATTCGGGGTATGAAAGCTTTTGACTTGCGTTGGCCATGGATCAGTTCGCCGTCGCCCGGACCTACCCAAATCTCCGCAACCGGGAAAGCCGCCAAAGCTCCGATGTGGTCGCGGTGTCCGTGGGTGACGAAAATGGTGTTGACGTTGGCGGAGTTCAGATGTTCGCGGTCCAATTCTGCAAGGATGGCCTTACCTTGCGTATCCATTCCGGCGTCGATCAGCGCCGCGCCGTGCGCGGTGCGGATTACCCAGACGTAGGAGCCGCCGGCTTCGATTCCCACAACCCCCGGAGCTAGTTCTAGGCGCGGGACTTTGCTCATGTGCGGCAATCGCGAAACGGTCCAGCCCACCAGCAATGCGAACGCGGCGAACACTGCCAGCGCGGTCCAAAGTATTTTCTTCACGATGGGTCGAGGCATAGTTAGGGCTGCTCCTCGGAATCAGGAAGCACAACTAACAGTAGCACGAGGGCGATTACCGTGAACATGCGGAAGGCAGGTTCCTGGCCGTTCCACGTTTTCGACTGCCACATCAGGAACCACTCATCGCCGACAGTGAGGAACGCAACCAGCCACATCAGCAGACTCACCGTGAGCGCTGCGATGGCGACACCTTTAGCGCGGTTGAAGCTAGCGGCGCTGGTGCGCAAATCCGTAGCCAGACGCACTGCGCCCCACCAGCAGAGAATCATGGTGACCGATTCCCAGAGGATGATCGCGAGGTAGAAGGTGGTGTGCAGGAGGGGGGAGTTCGATGCGCGCCACATTCCGATGTTCGAGGGGAAGGTCGAGTCCATCATTAACACGTGGCGAATGAATTGGAAGTTGGAGTTGTAGTCGGTGAGGTTGTTGAAGACCACCAGGGAATAGTAGAGGGCTACGGCGAACACTAGGGAGGTCTTGGCGCCGCGCAGGATCACGGTTGGGGCACGCTGGCGGGAGGGTGCGGACCCGAGACCGGGGCGGCGAGCTGAATTTCGCGGAGTGAGATTGCTAATTTGCCGCCTTTCAGAATTTTATCCTCTCTGTCTTCATGTACATCCTATTTCGAATCCCCACAGATGCATGGATTGAAAATTTCGCTTCCCGATCCTTTGTTTTCATGTACAGGCTGATGAGATCGGGACAATTCCACTCTTCGGTTACTTGCCCTGTTTGACCCGGGCTCCGTGTTTTGGTCGAAGCTGTCATGTTGATGCGAGGCTAGCATTTTGTACAGGACGAGAAAAGGAACTAGTTCGGTGGATGGCGGGCCCGGGCCGGGTTTCGGTCGCGACTTCAATTGAATTGCCCAAAAGCGGCCAATGCCGCTTGCCCTAAGCTGATCCCGCCGTCGTTGGGCGGCACGAGATGATTCGTCCAGATCAGCAGGTTGGTGGGCTCGAAGAGCGACTTCAACATTCCCAACAATAGCTCGTTCTGAAAGACGCCGCCGGAAAGGACTACGGCATCAAGGTTGTGGACTTCCGCCAGCGCCATCGAGGCTTGTGTCACGCCGTGGGCAACACCCAGATGAAATGCATGGGCGATTTCTCGGGAATCGCGACCGCGGGCGCGGTCCGTCAGGACTGAGTGCAGCAGCGGACGAAAGTCCAATTCGCCACCGGCAAAAGGGACGGGGTACGGCTCGATGGGCGAGCCTCCGCGGTGGCCGTGCGCGAGGTGCTCGAGCCACTGCGCGGCTTGGCCTTCGAAGGTCACGCCGCGGATAAATCCGAGCAAGGCTGCCGCGACGTCAAAGAGGCGGCCCATCGAAGTGGTCGAGAAAGTTCGGACGTTCTTGCGAACTAATTCGGCGGCCGCTGGATAACGGTCGCCGAAATCAAAGGGGTGCTGGTTCAGGTCCGGCAAATCTTCCACTTGTGCAAGGAAACCGGCGGCGGCCTGTACCGGATAGCGCGCTGCGGCATCGCCTCCTGCTAGAACGGCGGAGCGCAGATGGGCGACCCGCTGGAAGCCGTCAACGATGCTGCCCGCGAAAAATTCGCCACCCCAGATTGTTCCGTCGTCACCGTAGCCGGTGCCGTCAAAGCTCAGGCCTAGCACGCGGCGGCGCCACTCTTGCCGTTCGGCGAGCACCGACGCGATGTGCGCGCGGTGATGCTGGATGCTGCGCCGCTCGGTACACTCGAGCGTCGCGGAGTGCAGTGTGGAGACGTATTGCGGATGGGCATCGTGAACCAACAACAGATCCTCGCGGCGCACTTCGTACATGGAAACTAAGTCGTCGATGGTTTCCCGGAAAGCTCGCAGGCATTCGAAGTGATCCAGATCGCCGATGTGCTGGCTGACGAACGCTTGGCCGCCCACCACTAGGGTGATGGCATTTTTTAGATCGGCGCCTAGCGCGAGGATCGGGCGCTTGGTAGGAAGCGTGGTGACCGACACGGGCGCGTATCCGCGCCCACGCCGTAGGACAACTGGACCGAACTGGCCGGCACGGGCCACTGAGTCGTCCACGCGCCGCGCGATGAGCCGCTCGCCAATCAGAATCGCGTCGGCGATTCCGTCCAGTTGCTCGACCGCGTTGCGGTCGTCGTATGCGATGGGTTCGCTGGAACGGTTCGCGCTGGTCATCACTAGGGTGTGGGGCGCGCCGGCATCGAAGAGCAAATGGTGCAGCGGCGTGTAAGGCAGCATCACGCCCAGTTCGTCGTTGTCAGGGGCGATTCCTGGGAGTTCCACCTTCGCGGGAGCCAGGACGATCGGCCGTTCGGTCGAGGTGAGAAGTGTTTCGGACTCTGGGGAAATATCCATCAAGCGCCGCGCGCCATCTATATTTCGCACCATCAGCGCGAAAGGTTTTTCCTTACGATATTTCCGGTTGCGCAATGCCTCGACCGCGGCGACGTTGGTTGCCGCGCAGGCCAGGTGATAGCCTCCCAGCCCTTTTATTCCGACGATCTTGCCTTCGCGCAGCAGTTGCGCCGCTTTAGCGATGCCGGCGTCGTTGTCCGGAATGATTTCGTTGCCGATGCGCAAATAGAAATTCGGGCCACACGCGGGGCAACACAGCGGCTGGGCGTGGAAACGACGGTCCGGCGGATCGGCGTACTGGCGCACACAGAATTCGTCCATCGGCCAGTTTTTCATGGTGGTGAAGGCCCGGTCGTACGGCAGCCCGAGAATCACGGTGTAGCGCGGGCCGCAATTGGTGCAATTGATGTAGGGATATTTGTAGCGGCGGTTGGCGGGATCGAAGAGCTCGCGCAGGCAGGCGTCGCAAACGGGCAAGTCGGGCGAAATTCGGACTGACGGAGCGTGACCGCGCGCGCTTTCGCGGATGGTGAAGTCTTCCAGGCCGGCGGGAGTTTCAACGCATACTTCGATCGCACTGATCTGTGCAGCGGGCGGGGCATCGCTGCGTAGCAATTGCAGAAACAATTCAACGGCGGGATCCGATCCCTCGGCGAATATTTCCACGCCATCGTCGCCGTTGAGCACCCATCCGGCAACACCATGCTGGGACGCCAATCGAAAAACGAACGGCCGAAATCCGACGCCTTGCACCACGCCGCGAACCTTGATCGAGCGGGCGCTCAGCATGGCGGGTGGCTACGCGACAACGCAGCCGTGCCCCTGCCAGCCGACTTGCACCACTGTGCCGTCATCTACCAGGATCGGAACGGTGCGCTGGCCGCCGGACAATTCGCGCATCCGCTCGCGGGCAACGGGATCGGCTTCCACATCATATTCGACGAATTCCGCGCCCTTGAATTCAAGCCATTCGCGCATTTCGTCGGTGTGCGGGCAACGAGCGGCGCCGAAGAGTTCAAGCTTGGCCATGGGCAATCACCTCCAAGGATTCGCGGATCACGTGATAGATGGAGGCCTGCACTTCCTGAATCCGCGGAATGTAATCGCAGCGGACAATCAGCGGAAAATCCGCCAGACCTTGCCTCTGAATTTCGCCACCGTCGCGGCCGAGCAGCGCCACCGTAAGCATGTTCCGCTTGCGTGCCTCTTCAAGCGTGGCGATGATGTTGCGCGATCCTCCGCTGGTAGAAATTCCAATGGCGATATCGTTGGGCTGGGCCTGGGCAAGGAATTGCCGCAGAAAGATCAGCTCGATGCCCACATCGTTGGCGATCGCACTGATGTTGGCAGGCTCGAGCGAAAGAGAAACCGCAGGAATCGGATGATAGCCGGGCGGCGGAGCGACGCAATCGATGGCCCAGTCATTGGCGTCGGTGGCCGAGCCGCCGTTGCCGAAGAGTATTAGTTTGCCGGCGCGTTTTACGCGCTCGGCAATCGCGACAGAGGCGTCGGCGATACGACTCGCTTCTTGTCCGGCGGCTTGCTCGCGGAGCTTGGCGTCGTCGCACACCTTCAAGCGGATCGATTTTGCTACTTCGTCGGTGATTGCATCGGTGGGCTGGCGGGTCTGGCCCAGAAAAGGATAGAGGAAGGCCGAATCGCCTACGTCGTGTCCTAGCTCGCGGTGTTCGAAAAAGACGTGCACCGTCTCCCACAGAGTGTGGTAGAGAATTTCCATCAACTCTTGATGAATGAAGTGATCCTGGGTGGCGCTCTCGATCGCGTAGGTGGCGCCCGCGCCCGGCAAGGCAAACGTCATCGCGCCTTTGCGATGCGCCGCTTGCAGCGCTGCATTCACCTCGGCATCGCCGCCCGGCGGACCGAACCCCATCACCATATCCGCAGGAGTGAGGATCGCCTCGAGCCATGGAGCGAACAGGACGGAAATGTCGAGCGCGGGCAGCGCGCGCTTGCCTACGATCACCGGATGAACGAATTCAACCGACACGTGCTGCGCGTCGGTGGCGTATGGCCCGCGGCCGAAGGCCAACAGCCGGCCTCCGCGCAAAAATCGATCCGACATCGCCAGGCAAGCTTCCGCGAGGCGATGCGACTCCCGCGCAAAGAAAGTTTCCACCACCGGATTTCGCGCTAACAGGCGATCTTCCACCAGAGCAGCGAGATGGCTCACCGTGGTCATAGGCTTCAACATATCCGCGGCAAAGGATCGCCAACCAGCATATCGATGATTCTGCTTCCACCGTACGCGGTGGTCACTAAAACCGATCCGGCGGGCTGCTCGCGCACCTCGCCAATGATCCGCGCTTCATCGCCGCCAGGTGTGGCGCGCAGCGCGCCCAGAGCACTATCGGCGAGTTCCGGCGCCACGACCGCGAGAAACTGACCTTCGTTGGCGATGTGCAGCGGGTCAAGGCCCAATAGTTCGCATGCCCCGCGGACGCCGTCGTGGACCGGAGTTTCCTCTTCTTTGATCACGATTCCGAAGCCGCAATCTCGCGCGAGTTCATTTAGCGATGTAGCCACGCCGCCGCGGGTCGGATCGCGCATCCAGCGCACGCCCGGGCCCGCCGCTTGCAGAACAGCGGCTACCAGCGGCATCACCGATCGGGTGTCCGAGCGCATGTCGCCTTCCATATCCAATTCGCCGCGAGCCAGCAATATGGTGATGCCGTGATCGCCGATCGCCCCGGAAAGAAGGATTTTGTCGCCCGCGCGAACCGAGCGCGGGTCGATTACGATTCCGGGAATTCGCACGCCGAGCCCGGTGGTGGTGATGTACATGTGATCGGCTTTTCCGTGCTCGACCACTTTGGTGTCGCCGCCCAGAATTTTGATTCCGGCTTTCCGCGCCGCCGCGCCCATCGCTTCGATCTCGGCTTGCAGAACCGGAGTAGGCAGGCCCGCTTCGAGCACAAAGCTGACTACCATCGCTTCGCAGCGCGCTGCGGAAACCGCCAAATCGTTCACCGTGCCGTTTACGGCCAGCTCGCCGATCGATCCGCCGGGAAACGCCAACGGCTTTACGACGAAACTATCGGTAGTGAGCGCCAGCGACGTCCCATTGATATCGATGCGGGCGGCGTCGTCCAGAGGAGTGACCGAAGACTCAAACAGCAGGGGAGCGAATAGACCCTCCACCAGCCGGCGGCTGGCTTTTCCGCCCGCGCCGTGAGCCATCTCGATTTGCGGCTCGCGAAACCGCACTTTGCGATTGGCGCCCTCGATCGGAGTCTCGCTTTTCACGCCGAGGCGGCGATCGAGGTGACCAGCGTCTTCCGGTGTTCGTAGTTGAAGTACGCGGCGCATGATCCTTCCGACGAGACCATCAGCGCTCCCACTGGATTTTCCGGCGTGCATTCCTTGCCGAAAAGTTTGCACTGCGCAGGCTTCAAGACGCCCTTGAGTACTTCGCCGCACTGTGCAGCTTTGGGGTCAGTGACGCGGAGCCCGGGAATGTCGAAGCGCCGCTCGGAATCCCACTGGGCATAGGAATCGCGCAGCTTCAAAGCGGATTGGGAGATGAATCCCATCCCGCGCCATTCGAAATAAGGGCGCAGCTCGAAAACTTCGTTGATGGCGTGCAACGCGGCGCGATTGCCTTCCCACGGCACCACCCGCTTGTATTGATTTTCGACGATCGCTTGGCCGCACTGCAGTTGCGCGAGGATCATCACGATGCCTTGCAGCAAGTCCAGCGGCTCGAAGCCGGAAACCACGATGGGCTTGTGCTCGTTTTTCGCAATCCATTCGTACGGGCGGCAGCCAATGACGGTAGAGACGTGCCCCGGCCCGATAAAGCCGTCGATGCGCATATCGGGCGAGTCGAGAATCGCGCGAATCGCGGGAATGATGGTGACGTGATTGCAGAAAACCGAAAAGTTCGGCAGCCCTTCCGCTTTGGCGCGCTGCAAGATCAGCGCGGTGGAAGGCGCGGTGGTTTCAAATCCGATGGCGAAGAACATTACGTGCTTATCGGGATTTTGCCGGGCCAGCTTCAGCGCGTCGGTGGGCGAATACACGATACGAACGTCCATGCCGCGCGCTTTTTCCCTCAGCGGACTTCCGTTAGTGCCGGGAACGCGCATCATGTCGCCAAACGCCGCGAAAATCACGTTGGGGTCTTTGGCGACCGATAACCCGTCGTCGATACGCCCCATGGGCAGCACGCACACCGGGCAACCGGGTCCGTGAATAAGTTCGATATTGGAGGGAAGCAAATCCTTCAGGCCGAATCGATAAATGGCGTGAGTGTGGCCGCCGCAAACCTCCATCAGGCGGTAATTCTTGTTGGGATCGGCCAGGCGGCGGATCTCTTCGGCGGCCTTGCCGATCAGCTCGGGAGCGCGGAATTCATCGACATATTTCATTCGGAGCCCCCCGGCTCTTTCGCGAGGCCGCGTGCTTCGTTCGCTATACCTAGCGCTGACGGCGCGTGCGGTGAGCCGTTCTCTTCCAGCAGATGGTTTTCTTCCCCGAGTTCATATCCGCGCACTTCTTCGAGCACCGCGGCGCTCTCGCCCAATGCTTCGAGCGCTCGCAATTGGTCTTTCGCGTCCGCCTCGCTGATCTTGCTCATGGCAAAGCCGACGTGGATCAGCACCCAATCGCCCAAGACTGGCCGATCCTCTTGCAACAGACCCAAATCCACGCGCCGCCGCATTCCCACGACATTAGCCACGGCCCAAGTTTCGCCGGGAGGAATTTGCACGATCTGTCCGGGAATCGCGAGGCACATCGAGCTCACGCTCCTTCCAAAAAACACTGGGACGTTTCGAGGTTACGTAACGAACTTGGGCCCGGCTCGCTCATATGTCGATCCGTAAAAAGCGGTACTCAACCATCGGCCAGACTGTACCACGGTCGTCGTTTTGAAAAATGGCTTTTACTCGCGGACCATCGAAAATTCCGATGTACAGCATCAGCCGGTTCTATATACAGCGTTTGCTGTATACGGAGATTTGTCACTATGTGTTTTCCTGTGTGCGGCCGCAGCAGAGGAATTGAGGACTGAAGCGCACGGCGGCGGTGGAACCGCAACTCGCACAGCCATCGTCCGATTTAGGCGTTATGAATGCCAAGCGATTGTAGACCCGAAAGATTCGCGATCGCACCGTTCGCTTCGGTCTTCCCACATTGTGCATATCCCAGCCTAGTTCCAGGCTCCTACTGCTGCGCTTCACGATCCCCAATGTTTATGGGTTCCAGAGAGACCACCGAAGGTGTCGGTGTCCGTTTCTGCTCGGCCACGCATTCCTAAGTTAGAAAGAGGAGGGCAGATGGCAGATCAAGCAGCAGCGCCGTACGGGAGAAAAACGCAACGCGTTCCCGCGGTTTCCGATGTTCACATTCTGTGGATCACCGCAGGCCTTGGTTGCGATGGCGACAGCGTCTCGGTAACCGCCGCCGACCAGCCCAGTATCGAAGACGTTTTGCTGGGGGCGATCCCGGGACTGCCGAAAGTGCATCTCCACAATCCAGTCCTCGCCTATGAGAATGGCGACGACTTCATGAAATTTTTCTACGACGCCGAAAAAGGCGCGCTCGATCCGTTTGTGCTGGTGATCGAGGGATCGATTCCCAATGAAAAAATCAAACGGGAAGGTTACTGGGCGGCGGTGGGGACCAATCCCGCGACGGGCCAACCGATAACCACCTGCGAGTGGATCGACCGCCTGTCTCCCAAAGCGCTGGCGGTAGTTTGCGCGGGAACTTGCGCGACGTATGGCGGGATTCACGCGATGGCCGGCAATCCCACCGGGGCCATGGGGCTGGCCGACTATCTGGGCTGGGATTGGCGGTCGAAAGCTGGGATTCCGATCGTCAACGTCCCCGGTTGTCCGGTGCAACCCGATAACTTTATGGAGACGGTGCTCTACCTTTTGTATCAAGCGGCGGGAATCGCGCCCATGATACCGCTCGACGATAAGCTCCGTCCCACGTGGCTATTTGGCAAGACGGTACATGAAGGATGCGATCGCGGGTCGTACTACGAGCAAGGAGATTTCGCGGACGAGTACGGATCTTCGAAGTGCCTGGTAAAGCTGGGATGCTGGGGACCGGTGGTGAACTGCAACGTGACCAAGCGCGGATGGATGCGTGGTATCGGCGGTTGCCCAAACGTTGGCGGAATCTGCATCGGCTGCACCATGCCGGGTTTTCCGGACAAGTTCATGCCATTCATGGACGAGCCGCCCGGCGCGATGCTTTCGGCCACGGCGATCGGGGTCTACGGGCGCATGATTCGGACCCTGCGAGGGATCACCAATACGACCGTTAACAAAGAGCCGAAGTGGCGCCATCGAGGCTTCGAGCTCACTACCGGCTACCGGCCGCGGACCTATTAAGGTCGAAAGGACAAAACAGATGGCCACTACCTTGCAGCCCGGAGCGGTAACGCCCACCAAGGGACGGAATCTGGTCGAGATGAACTGGGACCCGATCACCCGCATCGTGGGAAGTTTGGGAATTTTCACCAAGATCGATTTCGAAAACAGACAAGTCGCGGAATGTTTCAGTACTTCGTCGATCTTTCGCGGCTACAGCATCTTCATGAAGGGCAAAGATCCCCGCGACGCGCATTTCATTACCAGCCGCATTTGCGGGATCTGCGGCGATAACCACGCCACCTGCGCGGTGTACGCGCAGAACATGGCTTTTGGCTGCAAGACTCCCGCACTCGGCGAATGGATTTTGAACCTGGGCGAAGCCGCTGAGTACATGTTCGACCACAACATTTTTCAGGACAACCTGGTCGGCGTGGATTTCTGCGAGCAAATGGTGAAGGAAACCAATCCCAGCGTTTGGACCAAAGCGGAGAAGGCTCCGGCGCCCAACGCTTCCAAACACGGCTACAAAACCATCGGCGACATCATGAAGGCGCTCAATCCGTTTACCGGCGAATTCTACCGGGAGACGCTGCAGGTGAGCCGCTACACCCGGGAAATGTTTTGCCTGATGGAAGGGCGGCACGTTCATCCGTCGACCCTCTATCCCGGCGGAGTGGGCACCGTACCCACGGTGCAGCTCTTCACCGACTACCTGGTGCGCTTGATGAAGTATGTCGAGTTCATGAAGAAAGTGGTGCCGCTGCACGATGACCTGTTCGACTTCTTTTACCAAGCGCTACCCGGCTACGAGAAAGTGGGCCAGCGACGGATCCTGTTGGGCTGCTGGGGATCGTTTAACGATCCCGACGTTTGCGATTACAAGTATCAGAACATGGGCGATTGGGGCCGCTCGATGTATGTCACCCCGGGTGTGGTGGTCGATGGAGAGCTGGTGACCAACGACCTGATCGACATCAATCTGGGCATCCGCATTCTGCTAGGCAGTTCGTTCTACCAGGATTGGGAACAGGGCGAGACCTTCGTGAAACACGATCCCGCCGGAAATCCCGTCGACAAGCGCCATCCCTGGAATCAAACCACGATTCCCAAGCCGCAAAAGCGCGATTTCAAGAGCCGCTACAGTTGGGTGATGTCGCCGCGCTGGTACGACAAGCGCACCGGCGATTACTTGGCGCTAGATACTGGCGGAGGGCCGATCGCGCGGCTGTGGTCCACCGCGCTCTCTGGTTTGGTCGACATCGGCTACGTCAAGGCCACCGGCAAGAGCGTGAAAATTTATTTGCCGAAAACCGCGATGCTGCCGGAAGTGGAATTTGAGTGGAAGATTCCGAAATGGAGCAATGCGATCGAGCGCGACCGCGCGCGAACCTACTTCCAGGCCTATGCTGCGGCTTGCGCGCTGTACTTCGTCGAACGGGCGCTCAAGGAGCTCTACGCTGGCAACACCAAGACCTGGTCGGAGTTCAAGGTGCCGGAAGAAGCGATCGGCTGCGGATTCCACGAGGCGGTGCGCGGCGTGCTGTCGCACCACGTAGTGATTCGTGAAGGAAAGATCGCCAACTATCATCCCTATCCGCCTACCCCGTGGAACGCGAACCCTCGCGATATCTACGGCACGCCGGGGCCATACGAGGACGCGGTGCAAAACACGCCGATCTTCGAGGAAAACGGCCCCGCCAAATTCAAGGGTATCGACATCATGCGCGCGGTGCGCAGCTTCGATCCGTGTTTGCCGTGTGGCGTGCATATGTACCTCGGAAACGGGAAAGTGGTGGAGGAGCATCACTCGCCGATGTTCGGACTGCAGCCTTAGTTCTGGCTCTGGCGCTAGTGCGGGCGTTTCGCGGGCGCGTGGCAGGCGAGTGCGATAGGCGAAATAAGGGACAAGAGTGAAAGCGGATCCGAATGTCCAGCAATTGAGCGCCGAGATCGAGGAATTGGGGCGCAAGGTCGAGTCGATTGCCGACCCGGCGGTGCGTTCCGACGTTCTCGCACTGGTCCATTCGGTGATGGCGCTGCACGCCGCCGGATTGGGCCGGATTCTGGAGATTCTTTCGGATCGGAAACTTGCCGGCCGCGAGGCGATGGACGCCATCGCGGCCGACGATCTGGCGGGAAGCTTGCTCTCGCTGCACGGCCTCCATCCGGTGGACGTTGCGGAGCGCGTCCAGGGCGCGGTGGTGAACGTGCAAACGGAATTGCGTGCGCAGGGAGCCACCTTGGAATTCTTGCGATTCGAGGATGGCGTGGTGCATTTGCGCCTCGCCGCCGGTGGCCACGGTTGCGGTTCCTCTTCCACCTCGCTGCAACGTTCGGTGGAAGATTCCATTTACGATGCGGCGCCGGAAATTGCGAGGGTACAGATTGAGTTGGCGAGCGCTCCCGCCCAAGCGTTGGTTCAGCTTCAGCCCATCGCTAGCGCCGCGCCACGAGCCTGAGGCCGCGTGATCTGCAGGTGTTCCGTTCAGGGTTTGCCAGGATTTGAGTGAAACGAGTTTCGCAGCAGGAGGCACAGATGGCACCGCAATACACCACCCCCGACGCTCCGTCGCACATCCATGGGGTGCCGCGAGGGGAAGATCGATCGGGGCGCAGCAAGCATCTCGTCGATGGACAGCCGCCTGCGCAAGGTCCGCGAAAGGCTCATGACGCTACCGGCATCAATCCCTGCGATCGAGCGCCGATCGACCGACGGATGCCCAATCTTCCGCCCGCGTAGTAGCGAAGCGAGTTTTCCCATACGTCGGGAGGCCGCAGCCCAGTGAGTGCTGAAGTTTCCAAGCAGGACGTGTTTGCCAACTTGCGCCAATACCTGCGCCCGAGCACCGTTGCGGCCGAGCGCTGCGAATTGTGCGGGAGCGCCCTCGGGCCTGAGCATCCGCACCTGTTGGAAATGAAAAATCGCAAGATCGCGTGCAGTTGCTCGCCTTGCGCGCTGCTCTTCGGTAGCGGTGCGGCGATGCGTTTCAAGCCGATTCCGCGCGACGTTTTCCTTTTGACCGATTTCGAGATCACCGATGCCCAATGGGAAGGTTTGGGGATTCCCATCAACATGGCATTTTTCTGCCGCACCGGCGCCGCTACCGGCTCGGGCGAATCGCGGAAGCCTTCAGCGTATTATCCCAGTCCGGCGGGCGCCACCGAATCGCTGCTGGACCTGGAAACGTGGGAAGAAATTGCCGGGCAAAATCCTCAGCTTTCGGGCATGCAGGATGAGGTGGAAGCGCTCCTGGTGAATCGGGTGACCGCGCCGTACGAATATTATTTGGTGCCGATCGACCAATGTTTTGCGCTGGTGGGTTTGATTCGCAAGCAGTGGCGCGGCTTTTCCGGCGGCGCCGATTTGTGGAAGTCGATTGCCGGATTTTTTGCGTCATTGAAAGAACGCGCCAGACCGGCGAGAGGACTGGGCCGTGCCGAATCTTGATTTTCAAATCGAGAGCGCGGAAGCGGTCCGCTACGTTGCCGCGCCGATTCTCAACCTGAACATTCGTATCCAGGACATGGCGCCGGCCGTGCCCATCCACAACGTGATGCTGCAGTGCCAGATTCAGATCGAGCCGATAAAAAGGAAGTACACCCCCGCGGAACAGGAATCGCTGCTCGACCTTTTCGGCGAACCTTCGCGCTGGAGCCAGACGCTCAAGCCGTTGCTGTGGGCCAACACTAGCGTGGTAATTCCTGGTTTCACCGGCCAAACGCGAATCAGCGTCCCGATATCCTGCACCTTTGATTTCAACGTGGCGGCGACAAAATATTTTCACGGATTGCTGGGCGGCGACGTGCCGGTCACGGTGTTGTTCAGCGGAACGATTTTTCACGAAGGCGGAGAGGATGGCGGGTTGCAGATTTCCAAGATTTCCTGGGAGCGCGAAGCTAAATACCGCATGCCGCACCGGGTGTGGAAAGACATGATGGACGTGAATTATCCCAACACCGCGTGGCTGTGTTTGCGCCGCGACGTTTTCGACCAGTTGTACCGTTTTAAAGTGAGCCGCGGGATTCCTACTTGGGATCAAGCGCTGGAAAGCGTGCTGGCCAATGCGGGGGGCGCCGTTGGTGCCGGTGGCGTTGGCGGTGCAGGCACAAAAGATGCAGCGAAGGACGCTCCGAAGGCTGACGCATGAAGCAGGAAACGGTGGAAAAGATCGCTGACGCCATTCTTTACGAGGGCTACATATTGTATCCCTACCGGCCGTCGTCGATCAAGAATCGCCAGCGTTGGAATTTCGGGAGCATTTGCCCGCGCGAATACAGTGAAGCGCAGCAAGGCACGGAAGTCTGGCGCACCCAGACCGAATGCCTGGTTTCCGCGGCAGCTTCCACCTCCGCTGGCGCGAAAACCTCGATCGGAATCAAAATTCGGTTCCTGCACACGGTGGCCCGGCAAGTGTGCGAGCTCTCGCGGCCGGTTGACGATCTTAGCGAATGCACGGAGCAGGAGCTTCGCGAAGTGGAGAGCCTGCGCCTGGGCAATCGATGGTACCAAACCTGGCAAGAAGCGATCGACCGCAACGCGGAGATTCCGGAGATGGATTGGGCATCGCTGGCGCGCTGCCCACAGGAATTTCGTTTTGATTTTTCTGCGGCTCGCGAAGTGGAACCGTTGCGCGAACCTGCCGGCGATGGCCAGATTGTCGCTGCATTGATCCGTAGCCGGCACGCAGTTAGCGGCGCCGTGCGCGTTAGCGTTCAGCCACTCGATGCGCCGCTCTTTCGTCTGAGAGTGGAGCTGGAAAACCTTACGCCCCTGCCCGACGCACTGAGGAAAACACGCGACGAGGCGATGCTGGATTCCTTCGTTTCCTGCCACTCGATTTTTCGGCTGGAGGCGGGCGATTTTGTCTCGTTGCTCGATCCGCCCGTAGCTTTTCAGGAAGCCGCAGCGAAGTGCGAGAATATCGGCAACTACCCGGTGCTGGTGGGAGAGGAAGGCGAGCGCCATACCGTTCTCGCATCGCCGGTGATCCTTTACGATTACCCGAAAATCGCGCCGGAAAGCGCCGGGAATCTGTTTGACGGCACCGAGATTGACGAAATTCTAACGCTGCGCATCCTCGCGATGACCGACGAAGAAAAGTCTGAGATGCGCCAGGCCGATGAGCGCGGCCGCAAGATGCTCGAGCGCATCGAAGCCGATCCCGAGCATCTCGCCAATCTTCACGGGGTGATGAAGGCTGTTCAACCTGAGCCGGCGCCAGCAACTCCCGCTTCGCCAGAGATGGCCGTTCGGGAGTGGAATCCTTGGGAAGAGCGTCCGCCGATCCAGAGCATTCGTGTTTTGGGCGTTGAACTGAAACTCGGCGACCGAGTTCGCCTGCACCCGCAAAAGAATGCGGACATCATGGACATCGCGCTCACTGGCCGCGCAGCCATCATCGAAGCGATCGAGCAAGACCTGGAAGATCACATTCAACTGGCGGTGGTGCTGGATGACGATCCCGGCCGTGAATTCGGAATGCTGCGCCAGCCGGGGCATCGTTTTTTTTATTCTCCGGACGAAGTGATACCTTGCGCGCTGGAGAATGAACTCGGCCGGGCCAATCGCTGGTCAGGCGGAAAATGACGCCGCGAATCCTCATCGCCGGCATCGGAAACATATTTTTCGGCGACGACGCATTTGGGGTGGAGGTGGCGCATCGCTTGATGCTTCGGGAAATGCCGCCGTCAGTCCGCGTGACCGATTTTGGAATTCGGGGATACGATTTGGCTTACGCGCTGATGGACGGGTATGACGTGGCCATCTTGGTGGATGCATCGCCGCGCGGTGGCGTTCCGGGAACGGTATATACGATTGAGCCGGATTTGCAGTCGATCGAGGCTCCGCAGGGGCAGCAAACGGCTCCGGCCATCGACGGTCACAGCATGGACCCCATGCGCGTACTGGCATCGGTGAAGGCCCTTGGCGGGGATTGCCAGAGGATTTTGGTCGTGGGATGCGAGCCGGAATCTCTGGGCATCGAGACCGCCGAGTCCGCTCTGGCATCGGACGAGATGGAACCGTTCGGCGCGCTGGACCAAACCGAAATGCCTCAGGGCCGCATGGGCCTGAGCGCTCCGGTCTTTGCGGCGGTGGATGTGGCGGTCACGGTAATTGAATCCTTGATCTGGAAAATTCTGACCGCGGATGTGGGTGATCCGCACGTACAGCCACATGCCGAGTCAAAGGGATTTGCAGCGGGTGTTGAAAATTCAGAGAGGATGGGTGAACGAAAATGAAATTTATCTTCAAGACGCTGGTACTGGCGGCGGCGGTAAGCCTGGCGGTGAAGCTGTATCCGGACTTCCAGCGCTATATGAGAATGCGTGCGATGTAGTTCGGCCCGGGCCAACGCCAACGATGGCATAGGGCCTGCATCCGCACATGCACGAACTTTCCATCGCGCTCAGCATCATTGAAGGGGTCAGCGAAGAGGTCGAACGCCTCGGTGGCGAGCAGGTTACCTCGGTGCACCTGAAGCTGGGGGCACTCTCCGGCGTGGTGAAAGACGCCCTGCTGTTTTCGTATCAGCTCGCCTGCGAAGGCACACCGCTCCAGGGTTCCGAGCTGATTGTGGAAGAAATTCCAGCGGTCGTGCATTGCCCGCGATGCGACGCCGACCAGGTGCTGGCCACGGTGCAGCACTTTCGTTGTCCGCGATGCGGCACTCCGACGCCGCAGGTTTTGTCCGGCAAGGAAGTGGAAGTGGTGGGGATGGAGATGATTTCGTGAACCCGCAGCCACGCCTGGTGGAACTCCGGCACAACGTATTCAAGAAGAACGATCTACTGGCGCGCGACTTACGCAGCCGCTTTCAGGAGGCGGGCGTCCACGTGATCAGCCTGGTTTCCAGCCCAGGATCGGGCAAGACTGCGTTTCTGGAAAAAATGCTGACCATCATGCGCCCGCAATTCCGGGTGGCCGCCTTGGTCGGCGACCTGGCTACGGAAAATGACGCCGCGCGGTTGGCGCGCAGCCAGGCACCAGTGCGTCAGATTATTACCGGCAGCGTTTGCCACCTTGAAGCGGAGATGGTCCAGCACGCGCTGGAAGGATGGGACCTGCGGGATCTGGATTTCCTGTTTATCGAAAATGTCGGCAACCTGGTTTGCCCGGCGAGCTACGATTTGGGAGAGGAGCTTCGCATCGTCTTGCTGTCGGTCACCGAGGGCGAAGATAAGCCTCTGAAATATCCCACGATCTTCAACAGTGCGGACGTCGCCGTAATTACCAAGTCTGACTTAGCGCTGGCCACCGAATTCGATTGGGCCGCCGCGGAGTCCAATATTCAGTCGGTTCGCCCCGGAATCCGCACGTTTCGGCTTTCTGCCAAGACCGGCGACGGCATGGCCGCGTTCATCGATTTCCTGCACTCCCGCCGTTCCGCCGCAGTCGCCTCGGCTTAGCCAGCCAGGCGCCGCTGTTATTTCACTTCGATCACCACCAAGCCATGCGCGGGGATCTCCAGCGTGAGATCGTCGCCCTTTAGCGTCCGAGTTTCGTCCGCGGGCAGCACGGCGGCTTGCCGCAGCGCGACTAACTGTTGCGGAGTGGGATACGTGGGGCTTCCCATTTTTTCGTAAGCGGGGAGCACATCGCCGTGGTCGCGATCCACCCGCGCGATGGTTATGTGATGCTTGCCCCCGAGATGCGCGAATCGTAGATGGACTGTCTCGGGAGATCCCGCCGCGCCGGGCTCTGCGAGATTCCACACCGCCGCGACGATCGCTCCGTCTTTCGTGCGGCGCGTCACCAGCAGGTTGGAATCGGAAGCCAGCCGCTCGTCGCCCAGGCGATGCAACACCTTAAAATCGTTGAACGAGGGCTTGGGAATGCCGCCTGCGGCGATCAGACCGAACCCGCCATAGAACGGCGTTTTCACCACGCCCTGCTCCTCGAACACGTCGGAAAAAGTCCAATATGACATGACGTCCACCAGCCCATCGCAATCGCCGATGGTCTGGGCCATCCATGGGCCCATGTATAGCGCGTCGGTGACGTTCGGCTCATTCATGTAGCTGGCGTTGAACTCGCTCCAGATCAGCGGCATTTTCGGAAAAGCAGAAGCCTGGATCTGGTCGTGAACTTTCTTTACCGCGCGGCAAACCATTCGGTCGCGCGGGATCTGCTCGTTGGTTCCGAAAACGTCCTTGGCGCTCTCGTTGCCGTAGACGTGGGTGGAGGCAAAATCCACCGGCACATGTTTATCCGCGCAATGCTTCAGGAACGCATCCACCCACGCCGCTTGCGCGCTGGCCGGACCACCCACTCGCAGGCGCGGGCTGACCGCCTTCAAATCCATTGCGGTGTGGTCGTACAATTCCCAATAGGTTTCCTGTTTGGGATCGCCCGCCCAGAATCCGATGTTGGGCTCGTTCCACACTTCGAAATACCACTGGCTCACTTCGTCGAGTCCGTATCGGGCGACCAGATGTTCGGCGAAGGCCTTCATTAGCGCGTCCCACTTCGCGTAATCTTTCGGAGGGGAATCGTTGGGGTGATACCAGAACTCCTGAAACACCTGTCGCGCCGCGAGCTTCTTGGGCATGAAGCTAATCTCGACAAACGGCCGCACTCCCTGGGCGCGTAGGCCGTCGTAAATCTGGTCCACGTAGGAAAAGTTGTAAATCGCGCTGCCCTTGGCATCCTCGTCGTACACGCCCACTTCATCGTGGAGGATGGCGTGGAATCGGACGTACTGCACATCGGTGACCTGCTTTACGTCGCGCAGATCGCGGCGGTAATCATCGCGCAGCGAAAGTATCGCCCGCCCGGAGCCGAAGATCTGCTCCCAAAAGTGCGGGAAGGGATGCGCGGCGGCCGCAGCGTCAATTACAATAGGCGACGGCGAATCATTCGCCGCCCTTGCCGTACCGAGCATCGCCAGCATCGACGCGATTGCAATGGCGCATGAACTTTTCGTTAGCATCGTTCGCCCATCCTTTTCAAAAAGTGTCCGCCTGCATTTTCTATTATCGCCCGGTATTGCCGAAATCAAAGCGCCGCAAAGCCGGGAGAGTGGTAAGTTGGGTACTTAGGCTGGGAAATTTCTGGAGAAGCTCAACATGAAACTCGACAAAATCTACACGCGTGGCGGCGATGAGGGAAAAACGTCGCTTGGCGACGGAACTCGGCTCGCGAAATTCGATTTGCGCGTGGCTGCCTACGGTGAAATCGACGAAGCGAACTCCGTCCTCGGCGTGGCCATGCTGCATATCCTGGACCCCGACGTCCGCGCGATCCTGCTGCATATTCAGAACGACCTTTTCGACCTGGGCGCCGATCTGTGCCGCCCTTCCCGTAAGGGCACCGCGTCGCAGCCGTTGCGGGTCACCCCCGCGCAAGTATTATGGCTCGAGGAGACCATCGACCGCTTCAATGAGCCGCTGGCCCCGCTCACCTCGTTCGTTCTCCCGGGCGGACGCCCCGCGGCATCCTATTTGCACCTGGCCCGCACGGTCACCCGCCGCGCCGAGCGTTCGGCAGTCGAGCTCAGCGAGCGGCAGCCCGAGACCGTCAACCCAGCCGTCTTACATTACCTAAATCGGCTGTCCGATTTGCTCTTCGTTCTGGCCCGCTATTCCAACGACCAAGGGAAGAGCGATGTGCTCTGGGCCCCCGGCCTGCACCGGCAGCCTCGCGTCGGTCAGGCGTGAAAATCACCCGCGCTCGGATAGCCGGGAATACCCTTGGCCTGCCCAATAGCGCGCACAATCGCTTCGGACATCGCCTCCGCGGCCAAGGCTCCAATCGCTAAAGTTTCCACGGTGCCCGCCAACGTTCCGGTAGCCAGAGCGAATATGGTATCTCCGTCGTACGGGCTGTGAACCGGATTGATGGATCGCCCGAAACCGTCGTGCGCCATCTGTGCCATCTTGGTGGCCTGATCCTTGCTCAATTTGGCGTTGGTGGCGACAACCCCGACGGTCGAGTTTCTCCCTGGTTGCGCTATTACCGCATAACCCTCGCGAATCTGCGCAATGGTATTCCGGTACCCCTTCCCGTCTTCGGCGCGCGCACCCGCTAAAATCGAACCGGTGTGCTGGTCGTAGACATCGCCTACGGCGTTGACCGCCACCATCGCCGCCACCACCACTCCGGTTTTGCCGATGCGCAAACTAGCGGTGCCCAGTCCACCCTTCATCGCCCATTTCGCTCCAAACAGTTTTCCGACCGTTGCTCCCGCGCCGGCACCTACGTTTCCTTCCTCCACCTTTTCGCTGGTGGCCGCCACACTCGCCTTATAACCGGCTTCCGCGTCCGGACGAATCTTCCAATCCCCGACTTCGAGATCGAAAATAATCGCCCCAGGCACGGTCGGCACTCGGATCACCGGTCCCATCGGATAGCCGATCCTTTTCTCGTCAAGATAGCGCATCACTCCGGTCGCGGTGTCCAATCCAAACGAGCTTCCGCCCGAGAGCACCAGCCCATAGATTTGCTGCACGATATTCACCGGGTTCAGTAGGTCGGTTTCGCGCGTGCCCGGCGCGCCGCCGCGAACGTCTACGCCCGCCACCGCCCCCTGCTCGCAGAGCACCACGGTGCAACCGGTTGGCCGGCGCTGATCAGTAAAGTGCCCGACTTTCAGTCCCTCAACGTCGGTCAGGCCCTTCGGGCCAAAAGCATGGTCGGACCCCGCATCATTCCCGGGCGTAGCGCCGTTCACTGCGCCCGCCACGCTCTCGGTTAGCATCGCCGCGCCGGTTGCCGCGAGTACGCTGCGATTGAATTCGCGTCGGTTCATGTCCGCTCCTTACTTGCCAACTTTCTCGTCGTCCACGGTGCGTGAACCGGGAAAAATCGCGTTCACGGCGAACGCCGCGATGAGCCCCGCAAAAATTCCCACCGCCGGAGGCGAAGCCAATCCCACGCTATGCGTCGCAGTTCCAAACTGCACCGCTAAGTCGGCGCCGATCGCTACGAATATGCTTGCCAACGCCGCGCTCACGCTCATCCGTTTCCAGTACAGACCCAGCAGCAACGGAACAAAAAGTCCCACCGCCAGCAAACCATAAAAAATAGTTACCGCCGTGATCACCGACGGCAGAACAATTGCCAGACCAACGCCGGCCAGCCCTGCCCCAACCGTCGTCGCACGGCTGACACTCAGCAGTTCCTTCTGTGTCACCGTTGGTCGCAGAAACGTCTTGTACAAATCCACCGCCAGCGACGTAGACAGCATAAACAAAATCGCGTCCGTCGCGCTCAATTCCGCGGAAAAAATCGCCGCCAGCGCCCAAACGCCCAGCCACGGCGGCACCATCCGAGCCAACACCGCAGGCAACGCCAACTCAGAATTGGTGAGCGCTCCGAAATGCACCAAGGCGATCATTCCGAAAAGCGCGGGCACGAACGCAAACAAAAGCTGCCCGAGGGAGTTGAGCGCGACTCCTACCCGCACGCTGCGTTCATCGCGCGCGCTATAGATCTTCTGCACCAGGCCGGGCGAACATATAAAGGATGGCACCAGAATCGCCAGCAGCGCAAGAATGGGACGCGGGCCGGCGCCGGTGAAGGTAGTCATGCGAGCCGCCCAGCTCCCGTAGTTAGTGGCAAAAGCTGCGGTGAGTCGGGTCCAGCCACCCATCAAGTGCAAAGCATACAGGGCGGAAATCGTCAGACCCGTCATGGTGACGGCCAGCTCGAAAATATTCACAATCGCGGACGCAGCGATGCCGCCTGTTGCGCAGTAACTCACCGCCACCAATCCACCGGCCACGCATCCAGCCCACTTCGGCAGACCGATCACCACATTCAGAATCCAGGAGATGGCCATGATCTGACCGGCAAGTATGGCCAGCGTGCCGAACCACAGAATCGCAGAGATGACCCCGCGAACCGTCTTGCTGTAACGAAATTCCAGATAGTCGCCCAGCGTATGAAGATCGTGCTTCTTGGCGATTCGCCATAGCCGCGGCCCAACACTCTGCGAAAGAATCAGAGTTCCGATCCCCGCCGAACCCACCCACCACCAAGCCGAAAGTCCGATCCGGAAGCCCAAGCCGCTCGCGCCCACCGTGGAACCCGCGCCGATGTTGGCGGCGAGAAAAGTGGCAAAGATTACTCCGGGTCCAAAACGCCTGCCGCCCACCAGGAAATCGGACGCATCGTGCACCCGCTTGGCGGCGAACTGCCCCACCAGGATCAACAGCGCCGAATAACCAAGCAGAACGCCGAAATACAGGTTCATGGTTCGCTCCGCTGCCGAGCCCTCAGCCGTGGCAGACGCGTCCAATCGCTGAGGATGGTGCAGCGTTCTCCGGCCGCGCCGGCATTTCGGCGTGGCAACGCGTCTTCAAGTAGGGAACGCAATGGGGTCACCGATGGTCATAAATATTCGCACGCTGTTGCAGCGAAGATTGAAATCGCCGTCCTCAATTCGTCGCGCCCACGCGAAATCCAATACTATAGTTAAAACACTCCGTTCCGATTCACTTCTTATCGCGGGGAAGGGCTACGCTTGCGATCGGAGCTAGATGGATTCGTCTGAAGGTTGGTTTCGCGGGTAGGACAGTGTGGTTATTGTAGGGCGCGGTGGCTAATGCTTCCGCGAACATATTGTTGCCGTGAATTGGCGGAAGCCGGGATGACCGCGTTCTTGCCGCTTTCCTTCTAGTACCTGGGCCCCGTGCGCAACAAGCGGTCCTGATCCCGCTAGAGAAGCACTAGCCCGCGCCGAATCCCCAAGAAAACCGCTTCCGTCCGGCTACTAGCCCCCAGCTTGCCCAGAATCGAAGTGACATGAAATTTCACAGTGTGCTCGGAAATCGAAAGCCGCGAAGCAATTTCTTTGTTCCCCGAACCGCTGGCCAGCATCTGCAGCACCTCGCGCTCCCGCGGTGTCAGCGGCTCAGCCAGCTCCGCCATCCGCCGCGCCGCGCCAACAGGAGCCGCAAGCAGCGCTTCCGTCTGCGCCGGATGGATCACCGTCAATCCCTGTGCCGCCGCTTCCAGCGCCGCTACCAGTTGATCCGGCAACACATCCTCCGGCAGCAACGCACGCACCCCGGCGCGCAGTGCGTCGGCCGCCCACGTGGTTGGGCCGCCCCCAATCAGCACCACCACGTTCATTTCACTCGCGATTTCAGACCAATCGAGTGTCTCCACCAGCCTGTGCGACCGCTCGTCGCTCGCGTCGACCAGCGCGACGTCTGCTTCAACGTCCAGCAGTTGCTCGGGAATTAATTCCAGGTCGCCGCCACTCCCGGCGATGGAAAATCCCCGTGCGGAAAGCAAACTCTCCAAACGGGAACGGGCCAGCAGGGAAGCGGCGGCGATAAAAACTCGCGTCACGCCGCGATCGAATTCCGGACGGCGCCCAGCATCATCGTAACGCGCCGTACGTTGGCGTAGTCGCCGCGCAAGAATTCAAAATGCAACAACCGCGGCGCATTCCCTTGCAGCACTCGAAACAAATCTCCGGACGAGCGGAACCGGTTTCCCTCAGTGCCCAGCAAAATATCGCCCGCCATCAGCGACGCGGTCGCCGCCGGCCCCGCTGGATCCACCTCGAGCAAGACCAATCCGAATCCTCGCTCGACGTCGCGGCGCCGGCCGCCACCGCGATTTCCCGATGGTATGCGTACCGCCGCCACAGTCACCCCCAGCCAAGCATCGGCTGCTCCCGACGAAAGAAAATCCAGCACCGAGTTGCTGGGAACTGCCAGTGCCAGGCCACCCGCAGCCATGGTATTGATTCCCACAACATTCCCCGACGCGTCCGCCAGCGGACCGCCCGAATTTCCAGGCGCCAAACGCAAAGTAGCCTGCACCCAGGTCGCCGCGCCCAGTTCTTCGATCGGACCCACCGCATGAATCGTGCCCGCGGTGAGCGCACCGACGAACCCCAGTGGATTCCCAATCGCAATGGCAATCTCACCCGGCCGCACTCGCGAGCTATCCGCCACGGGCGCCGCCGGCAGATTTTGGGCCGGCACGCGAAGTGCAGCCAGATCGCGCCGCACGTCGCGCGACGAAACCTTAGCTTCAAAGTCGCGGCCATCCCATAGCTCAACTTTGGCGTGGCTCCCGCGTACCACGTGCGCGTTAGTCACCACCACGCCGTCACTCGACCACACCACGCCCGAGCCGCCTCCGTGCGACCCGCTCCGCACCACCACCGTCGAGCGCCGCAGCTTTTCCGCCACCTCTCCGACCCCGCTGATGGACACGCTACTCCCCTCCCGCCGGCCGCTCGCCTACCACGATGGTAGCGTCCTGACTCGCGCCGCCGCGAAGAAATTTCGCAGCCAGCTTTTTCCCGATGCTTTCGGACGTCAGATGGGACTGCACATCCTCGAGCCGTGCCACCGGTCGGCCGTCGAGCGACAACAGAATATCTCCGATCACCAGACCCGCTTTTCCGGCTGGTCCATCCGGCTGCACCTCCAGCAGAATCGCCGCGGTTTTTTCGGTGCGCCCCAACGACCGCTGAATCGCGTCCGGTACTCGCACCGGCTGCAACCCGACGCCCAGATAAGCTTGTGGGATGCGGCCCTTCTGGGTGAGCGTTTCCACGATCGCATGAATGAGAGGCGCGGGCACCGCCACCACCCCCAACCGAGCATGCCGCCCACTGGCCATTCCGACCACCCGGCCCGTAGCGTCGACCACCGCGCCGCCCACGGCAGTCGGTTGAATGTTTACATCCAGCCGCACGTAAGGAGAAAACGAAGCGCCAGTCCAGCTACGCCGTTCCTTGGTAACCAAACTAGCGACTCCCACCGCCGTCACCGCGCCACTCGCACGGGTGCGCCCAACCACTAGTGTCAAGCTCCCGGGACGCAGCGAGCCAGCATCTCCAAACTCCCGCGGCGCGCCGCCCGCATCGGCGCACTTCAGCACCGCAACGTCGGTGGATGGATCGCGCCCAACCAGCGTTGCCGCCACCACTCGCCCATCCGGAAGGGTAAGCTGAACATCTTCGTCCCGCCGCAACGCGTGCTCCGCGGTTACCACGGTGCCGTCGCGCCAAATCACTCCGCTCGAAGAGCCGCGCGGCTCGGTGTGTACCGCCACCGTCCGGGTTGCGACCGCCTCGCTAACCTCCGCGAGTGCATTTGAAATCTCAATAAGTTTTGCCGACATGTTCAATTCCTCCACCCTCACCATGACGCAAATGCACCATGCGCACATCACCCATTCGGCTAGGTGCCCCCTGTCATGATGACTAGGACAAGGCAATCCGCGGCAAACAGGAATTACCCTAAGATTTTGGTTTTTCTTAGCTGTTGCAGGTGGGTAGCGCACCCTTCGCTGTTAAGAATGCGGGTTTTGTTCAAATATGAAGATCCGCGATATGGCAACGATCGCAGTTCCAACAACTCAGTTTCCGTGCACACCCTCATTCACCGCATCCGAATAAACCCGCGGCTCCCCAACACTCCCGGCCGGCGGCAGATGCCGTATATAGACCACCGCCGACCAAATCTCTTCATCCGTAAGAATTCCGCGCGAGGCAGGCATTCCCGACGGCCTCAACCCATACTCAATAATCCAGTGCAGCTGCCCGTCGGTATAAGCCTGCACCTCTCGGGATGTCAGCGAAGGAACCGCCGGCGACATCGCATCCGCAAACGGCACCCCAGTGTTCTGCCCGTCCATTCCATGGCACACCACGCAATAATGCGAAAAGCTCTCTTTTCCCGCAGCGATATTCTCCGCCGTCGCTGGCAAAGGGTTGACGACGTGCTTGTCGCCAACCATCACCCATCGTTTCGCGTCTTCCATTGCAGCGGTTTCCAATTTTCCCGCCGGCTTGGCCTTGCAACCACACAAACCGACCGCTATCGCCGCCATCATCAACGCGAATGCTCTTGTAGCTCGCCACGCCATCTTCATTCCACCACGTTGACTTGAAGGGTCATCGATCCGTGGCCCTTCCCGCAAAAATGCGCGCACTTGCCCACGAAATGACCCACCTGGGTTGGCGTTACCGCGATTTCCGTATCCTTTCCTTTGCTGATCTCAGATTTCACCCCCAGCGCTTCGATCCTCAGCCCATGGGTCACGTCCGACGTGCGCAACACCAGCACCACCGGCTCGCCCTTCTTCAGCGTAATCTCGCTCGGCGAGTACGAAAATTTGCTGGCCACGATTTCAATGCGCCGTGGCTGCTCCGCCGATCCCACCGTAACCGTTGAGGCAATCGCCATCGCTGCGATCGCCATCAGAATAATTCCTCGTAAAAGTTTCATATCATTCTCCTTTGGATTGGCCGCCCTCACATTTACGGTGCAAGGTACTTCAGGATTAATCTTTCGTCTTCCGCGGTCAGCCGTGCGCGCACCCGCATCTGGCGCACTACCGCGCGTGCTTCCCGCGGAGAGAGGTTGTCGGGAGCGTTGTGGCATCGCCCGCAATTCGCCTCGAAGCGCTTCTCTCCGTCATCGGATCCGCTAGGGCTCGCCTTCTTCGCCGGCTCCACGAACGGCGAAGCCTGGGCGGGTGTCTTCGATTGTTCTTGCGCCGAGGCGAAAAGGCACCCGCCCATCAGCATTAGACAAACCAAGATTCGTTTCACTTCAATCCCTCCCCGGCCATAGCGGAAATAGAAATCGGTAGACCACCCCAAATTCCCAGACGTTGCTGTCGCGCTGGTCGTTGAACTGCCGCCCGTAACTCGCGTGCAATCGCACTTCGTGCGGCAAGTAGTAATTCACCCCGAAGTCCGGCCGCCGTTCGTTGATCCCCGGCAGAAAATCTCCGGCGATCGCTTGGCTGCGATGGAATTGCTGCATCCGAACCAACGGTTCGAGCCGGCCGATCGCTGAAGTGGCCCCGCGGTACTGCGATAGCCGGTAGGCCGCCTCGATCCAGTATCCTTGTCCGCCGGGCGCGTGCGCCCATTCGCCTTTAACGTCCAGCGGTGCGCGGTACGGATCCCATGAGACATCCAGTCCCTCGGAATTTCCTCGCGCACCCTGTAACGATTTTTGATAGGAAGTTCCGATCTCCAGCCGCGTCCGCGGAATAAATACGGCCACCCGTCCGCCCGTCGACCTCTCCGATTCGAGCTTGTTCACCGTGCTCAGCGTCGATGCGTACGCGGTATAGTTGATGCTGTATCCATTTCCGGAATCCCAGCCGCCGCGCGCCATCACTCCATCGGCGTAGCCTCCTGCGGTGCCGATCGTCCCTATATAAGGACCATCCTGAAACCGATTGATCCAGATCGGGGTAAGTCTCTCGTTGAAAATTCCAAACGGCGTCAGAAAGCGTCCCGCCGTCACCGTCAGCGCCGAAGTCACGTTGTAATCCACCTGCAGGTACTCAAGTGTCCCGAAGAACTGCCCTTGATACGGTCCGGTGGTGCCGTTCTGCCGGTTGAACACTTCAGTGAAATTCGATCTCGACTCGATCAGCCACCGGTCGCCGAGCGGAACCAACACCACTGGCGCGATCACCGGCAGCAACGAATTCGAACCACCCTCTTTGTTGTCAAAAAATCCAACACCGCCTGAAATGGTTGGCACGTCGGATTGCGCTCTGACCGCGGCGCCATAAGAAAGGATAAGTAAGCTGATCCAGAACCATCGGTACCACATTGTTCTTCTTCTCCAGAGATTCCGCCAATTGCTCTTCGCGGCAGGATCACAGCCAAAAGATACTCGGGAGTCGTCGAGCGCTTGTCACGTGGTCGTTAAAACCACGTCACTTCTCGCAGTAACCGCTCTAGACATCGGCTACATCCAAGAATGCGCGAGTGTATCGAACGGAGACATCCATCTCCCCGAATCCCTAACGTATCCCTACACCTACGTTCTTTGTGTCACAGATGTTGAGCAAAAAATGTGCGTCGCCTTTACATTCTGGTGACGTATGCGCGCTAGGAATCTCCTAGAGTCCTTCCCAGGAACGGGGGATTGAACGATATGCGAGAGCAGCTATGCGGTATGCAACATCTTAATCACGCGGTTCACGGCCGAAGGGGACCGCTGCGGTGCGGGGCGTCTCGGCTATTGCTGATCGCGCTAGTGGCGCTATTGCCTGCTAGGGTGTTCGCGCAAGCACCAGGCACCGGTGCAATTGCGGGACAGGTCTTCGACTCGTCCGGGGCGGTAATAACTGGGGCGCACGTCTCGATCGTTGATGACGCAACCGGCGTGGCCCGCGACGTGGTTACCAACGAGCAAGGCGCGTTTCGATGCACATCGCTGCCACCCGGGAGCTACTCGGTCACCGTGGAATTCTCTGGATTTCAGCGCGAACTCGTCCACCAAATAAGTGTTGTCGTCACAGAAACCACTCCGGTAGTTTTCCATCTCAAATTAGGCGCCACTACGTCCAATGTCACCGTTACCGCGTCGACCGGCCTCGCACAAACTCTTACCGCCGCATTGGGCTGGGTTACCGACGAAGAAACCATCGAGGCTCTGCCGCTGGCGAGTCGAAACTTTACTCAGATTCTGGCGCTCTCGCCCGGGGTGATCGTGGAAACACCGAATGCCGCGGCGCTGGGCAAAAATACACAGAACGTTGCCGCCAATGGCGCGCGAACCACCGACAACAATTTCCAGTACAACGGAATCGACGCCAACAATATCTCCGAGAACTCCGCCTCCGGTTATTCCCCGGAAGTGGGTGTGGCCATCCCCGCTCCAGACACAATCGCTGAGTTCAAAGTGCAGACCGGAATGTACGACGCAGGCTACGGCAGGAGTGCTGGCGCGAATGTTGACCTGGTCAGCAAGGCCGGGGCGAATCAGTTTCACGGAACCGCCTGGGAATTCCTACGAAATGACGCGCTGAACGCCAACGATTTCTTTCTCAATCAGAATGGCCAGGCGCGGCCGGTGCTAAGACAGAACCAATTCGGTGGTGCGCTAGGTGGGCCAGTGCGAAGTAACAAGACATTTTTCTTCGTGTCGTATCAAGGCACGCTTCAAAGCAACGGCCAGGCGGCCGGATCGTTGGTAAGCAGTTTTCTTCCCGTCCTGGGCTCGGATCGCTCGGCTCCCGCGATCGGCGCTATTTATGGCGGGCAGTCTGGCGCGTTCGGAGGCGCCGCTGTCGCGCAAAATGGTTCCAACATCAGTCCAGTGGCGCTGGCGCTCCTGAACGCCAAGCTGCCCAATGGAAATTTCGTCATTCCCAGTCCGCAGACCGTCTCTGCCAACGGCCTGGGTGAGTCCACTTACTCGATTCCCGCGCAATATCGCGAGGATCAATTCACTGTAAATCTCGATCACGAAATCTCCAGCCGCAATCACCTTTCTGGCCGGTTCTTCTCCTCGCTGGGAACGACGGCCGAGCCTTTCGCGCCGTTCGGCGCCACTGTCCCCGGTTTTGGACTCAACGTATATCAACGCAACGACATGTTCGTGCTTTCCGACACCCAGGTTCTCAACGGAGGCATGGTTAACGTGGCCCGGTTCGGTTATATGCGCTTCCTCGGGCATTCCGCCGCGTCTCGACCGGTTCTCGCGGCGAACGTGGGAATGGCCACGGTTACTCCGATCTACCCGGAAATTCCACAAATCGTGGTGAACGGTCTCTTTACCATCGGGGGCCAGGGCTATCCTTCTGATTTCGACGCCACCGATGCCTTTGTATGGCAGGATGTGCTGTCGGTCACTCACGGCCGCCACAATCTCCGCTTTGGCGCGGAAGCAAAACTCAATCAACTCAACGTGAATATTCCTTACGGCGCCGACGGTTTTCTTTTTCTACTCAGCTTTCCGGATTTTCTGTTGGGCGAGAGCGCCGCGCAGAACGGCAGCGGCGAGAGCAATTTATATGAGAGCTCAGGCTCTTCCGGGCAGTTTCGCAAAAACGAGCGCTACACCGATCTGGCCGGCTTTGTGCAGGACGACGTGAAGGTGACCTCGCGCCTCTCCCTCAATGCCGGTCTGCGCTACGAATATTTCGGTCCTCCCAGGGAATCTCACGGCGAACTCTCTAATTTCGATCCTTCGATCGCCAGTCACGATGTCCCTCCCGCCGGCGGTTTCAGCGGCTACGTGGTGTCGTCGAATTTCCCGGGATCGCTCCCGGCGGGATATACGAAGAACTCATATCCTGGCATGTGGAATTCCGACTGGAGAGACTTCAGCCCCCGCCTGGGCTTTGCCTATCAGCTCTCGCAAAAACCAATTTTCGTCTTGCGCGGCGGCTACGGCATCTACTACACCCGCCTTTCCGGACAGTTGGCTATGGAAAATCTCGGCTATCCGCCCTTTGCGATTACCCAATCGCCGTTTGGTGCGGAGAATGGCGCGGCGACCCTCGCGCAGCCTTACAGTCCTCCGCTGATTCCCAACGCCGATTTTCCGGTTTTCGTTCCACGGACTCCCAACAGCTCCATTTTTCTTTCCGCGATTGGACGCAATCTGAAGAGTCCCTACTCCCAGCAATATGACCTCAATCTTCAATACGAGTTCGCTCACAATTTCTTGCTACAGACCGGATACGTCGGCTCGATGATCACTCACCAGACCGGCTGCCTGGAGTTCAATCAGGCGCTGATCGCCACACCGGAGAATCCGGTCAACGGCCAGACGATCACCACCAACGAGAACCTTCCCCTGCGCCTTCCGTTTGAAGGCGTTGCCAGCGGTTCCTACATTTGCAACACCGCGTATAGCTCCAACTACAACTCGTTGCAGACCAGTGTCACCAAATCCGCCAGTCACGGTTTGAGTTTTCAGGCCAGCTACACCTTTTCCAAGACTCTCGGCTACACCTATGGCACGGGTCCCACCTCCGCCTTCGACCTCACCTTCCTGGGTAACGACCAAAACAATGCGCGCTCCTCCTACGGCCCCGATGATTTCAGCCGGCCTCATCGCGTGGTGTTCAGCTTCATCTACGATTCTCCATCCATGAAGGACGGCCCGCGATGGTCCCGCGTCGCCCTGTCTCACTGGCAGTTGTCCGGTGTCTCCGTCCTGCAATCGGGATTGCCGCTTACCGTGAACGACTCCGCCGCCGGAAGCGTCTACGGCAACCTGGTGGGATTTACGCGTGCGGAATGCACCGGCGAAGATCCCGCTTCATCCGGCCCGCTCACCTCGCGCCTGAATCAAACGGCATCCCATCCGGCCGGCTATTTCAATCCGGGCGCCTTCACCGACGCTCCCTCGATCGGCGACGGTACCGCCTTCGGCAATTGTGGCGTAGGAATTTTGCGCGGGCCCAGCCAGCTGAATCTGGATCTAGGTCTCCAGCGAACCTTCACCATCACCGAGCGAAACCGGATCGAGTTCCGCGGAGAGATATTTAACCTGACCAACACCCCGAAGTTTGGAGCACCGAACACCGACCACAACGCGGGGCCTGCATTTGGGGTGATCTCGTCGACCGTGGGGAATCCACGAATCGTACAGTTCGCTCTGAAGTACAAATTCTGATTCGGAGGCCGGGGCGCGCTCCCTGCGGAGCCGAGGCCTCGACGCCGTCGAAGGACTCAGGAGGGCAAAGTGTCCATGCCAGAAGAACCCCACAAAATCGACTCGGTTCTCGCCGATTTTGATTTCCCATTGACCGGCACTTTCCATCCCATGGGTTTGTCGGTGCAGATCTCCACCAACTCTCCCGAGGTTATCAACGCCGCGCGCGAAAGTTGGGGGTCTCTCAAAAAAATGTTCGCGTATCCGCCGGTACGATTGCGGATCGGTGTCCTTCCTGGTGGTTCGGCAGAGCGCTTGACCGCTCCGGCTTTTCGCAACCAGGAGCATCTGATGTCCATCGTAACCGACGCTGAAAACTTTATGATTTGTGATTTCCGCCGCGGCTTCGGCTACGGTTTCGTCACCCAGGCGGCCGCTGAGAATAGCGCCTATCTGCGCGGTCACATCATCGAGACCAGCGGGAACCTGCTGCTGGTGGCCTCCTTTCTCACCCCTCTGCACGGCGCTTGCCTCAGCCGTCACGGTCGCGGCGTGCTGCTGTGCGGAGATTCCACTGCGGGCAAATCGACTCTGGCATATGCATGCGCTCGCGCCGGTTGGAAATTTCTCGCCGATGATTTCTGTTGTCTCATCCGCAACCGGGACGGCCGGGTAGTCATCGGCCATCCGCGAGGCATGCGTTTCCGTGCTCCAACCCTTGATCTATTCCCAGAGCTCAAGTTGCAACGGTTGACCCCCCGGCTAAACGGCGGGCCTGCGGTCGAGGTGGATACCGCAAGCATGCCCGGCATCGAGACCATGTCTCATTGTTCTATCGATCACATTGTGTTCTTGAATCGCAGCGCGTCTGGCCCTCCCGCGTTTTACCAGTACTCGAAGGAGCGCGCTAAGTCCTGGTTCGAGAGCGTCATTAGCTACGGCGAGGCTGCGGTACGTATCGAACAGAAAGAGTCGCTCCGCGAACTCTTCAGCGCCGAGGTGGTCGAGTTTCGTTACGACGATCTGGCGTTGGCTGTGCCGGCTCTTGACGCATTCGTCCGCGGCGCGATTGTGCCCGCGGAGGAAGTCGGCGTTCACGCGGAGTGCCGGCCCGGTGCCTGACGCTCTCGAGATTCTCGTTTCCGCCCTGCGGTTCGAGAACCCCGGGACGGTGGCGCTCGATTCCTTTACTGACGCCGAATGGAGACGCGTCCGCGAGCAATGGGACCTCCAACGTCTCACCCTCTATCTCCGGCGCACCCAGCCGGAGCACATGCCCACCTGGGTTCGCGAACAGATCGACCTCAACTTGGCCGACAACGCCCAGCGCTTTGAGAGAATCAAGCAAACCTATACCCGAGTCGCGCAAGAAGCATCTATCGCCGGCGCCGAGCACGTTGTGCTCAAGGGATTTTCCCACTGGCCCGGATTCGTGGAGCACCCTCGTCTTCGCTACCAATCCGATATCGACCTTTTCTGCCCGGGAGACTCGCTTCCCCTCACCCGTCGCGCCCTGACTAATCTTGACTACCGGCCTGAGGAATTCAAACACGAGCTACCGCAGGATCACTTAGCTCCGATGGTTCCCAGAAGGCAGGCCCCATGGCGCGGCAATCCCTACGATCCGCGGATGGAGGTCTCCTTCGAGCTTCACTTTCGGCTTTGGAACCAGCAAAATACCCGGCTTCATCCCGTGGGCATCGACGATTTCTGGGCGCGTCGGGTGCAACGGCCGCTGGACGACATTACGTTTTCCGGTCTGTGCGACGTGGACAACATCGGATACGCCGCGCTTAATTTACTCCGTGATTTGCTCGGCGGCGTTCCCGACACCCTAAAGATCTACGAGATCGCCCGCTTTCTGCACAAGTCCTGCGATGATGAAATATTTTGGCACCGCTGGCGCGATTGCCACGATCCCTCGCTGCGGCGGCTGGAGACGGTATCTTTCCAATTGGCTTCCACCTGGTTTGCCAACCGCGTGCCGCTGCAGGTGCAAGAAGAAATCGAACAGCTTCCGGTGATCGTCACAGCGTGGTTCGCGCAACGCGCGGATGCGCCACTGCTGCAACGCCCGGCTTTGTATAAAGACAATCTGTGGCTCCATCTTGGATTGCTGGATACCGCAAAAGACCAAGCGGCGATATTCGTTCGGGGACTGGTTCCCGTTCCTCCACCGGTTGACGCCACCTACGTTCTGGCCGCGGCGCTGAAGACCGGAGATTGGCCCAAGACCACCTGGCGCAAGTACACAAATTATCTTTCGTACGCGACCGGCCGCGCGATTTCCTGGGCGCGGGTACTGCCGCCTACGCTGGGACGCGGGCTGAAACTGGCGTGTTCATCCACCGGCCTGGACGGGCAGTTTTGGACGTTCTTTACCGCGGCCGCTTGTTTTGAGTTTGGCATGATGATTTTCTTTTTCTTCTACAACCTTTTTCTTCTGGACCTCGGATTCCACGAAAAGTTTCTCGGGCTCGTCACCAGCGCGCTCGCGATCGGCGGCCTGGCCGGGGCTCTGCCCGCCGGGATGATGGCCCGGCGCATCGGATTGGGAAGCAGTTTGGTGATGTGTTTCGCGCTGGCCGGTCTTTTTTCCGTGGCTCGATCGCTGGTTGGTTCACCGGCGGCGCTGATTGGTCTCGCATTTGTAACCGGGGCCGCAACGACTATCTGGGCGGTGGTAATTTCGCCGACCATCGCCCAGCTCACCAGCGAGAAGAATCGTTCGTTGGGGTTCAGCGTGATATTTTCATCGGCGGTTGCCTTGGGAATTGCCAGCGGGTTCGTTTGCGGGCATTTGCCGGGTTGGCTCGCGCACCTGCGTCCCGGGATTGCCGCCGTGGAGGCCAAGCGAGCAAGCTTGCTGATCGGTGCGGCGATCAGCGTTCTGGGCATCTGGCCGGCGTCGCGACTGCGCCTGGGCAAGCCGCCCGCAACCGCTGGGAAATTGTATCCGCGCAATCCATTTGTCTACCGCTACCTCATCGCCATGGCGGTTTGGACTCTGGTGTTGGCCTCGATCCCCCCCTTTGCTACCGCCTATTTTTCCCGGCATGTGGGGATGGACGTGGCGCGAATCGGCTCCGTGTTTTCGGTGGCGCAGATCGCGCAGATGATGGCCACACTCGCGGCGCCGGTAATCTTTCGCCGATTCGGATTCGCGAGTGGAATTGCCGCCACGCAAGTGGCTACCGCGATCGCATTGGTGGGGTTGGCGCGGTCGCAGGGCCCGGTTCCCGCGATGCTGCTGTATGTGTTGTTCAATGGCGTGGTGTGGATGAGCGAACCGGGGATGCTCACCTTGCTGATGGGTTTGGTGAAGCCGGAGGAGCGCACTGGAGTATCGGCGATTAATTTTTTGGTGATGGGCGTGGTCAACGCGGTTGCTGCGGCTACCACCGGAACCGCGATTACCCAATTCGGCTACGCCGCGGTGCTGGGCGCGGCCGCGGGTGTGGCGCTGCTTTCCGCAGTTCTGTGCCAGTGGTTGCTGGGCAAGGCCCCACTCGCCGAAACGGCCGGCGCGGCGGTTCCGGCGTCGTCGCATCACCACCCGGAAATTTTCCCGGCGCTCAATGAGAAACACAGTTCCCATTCCAGCGCGGGTTGCTAATCGGTCGGATCCACCGGGCGCGACATCTCAAAGGCCATGCGGCGCACGATCGGACCGGTTTTTCCGGTGGTTACCGCGGCGAATAAGACTAGCGAACGACCATTCACCCCGTATGGCGTCCCTGCTTGCAAACGCGGGCATTCGGGGCGCTCCGGTTCGTTGGTATCGATCAAGGAAATCCACCATTTCCCGCCGGCCAACGCGGGCAGTGTAAATTGCACCATGTCGGAGTGCGAATTCATCACCATCAATAGAGTGACGTCGTCCGCGGGACGCTTGATTCCGCTGGATTGACCGCGACCATCCATCAACATGCCGAAGCAGCGCAGGTTGCCGTCCTGCCAGTTGCCCTCGTCCATTTCCTTTCCGGTCGCGCTAATCCAGGTGAGCGCTTTGAGGTGTAGTTTTTCGTCGTAGGTTGCGTCCAGGTAGCGATTGCGGCGCAGCACCGGAAGGGCATTGCGCAGCATGGTGAGCTTTCTAACGAAGTTGGTTTGCGCTTTCTCCTCGGGCGCGATCTTGTCCCAATTCACCCAACTGACTTCGTTGTCCTGGCAATAGGCGTTGTTGTTTCCTTGCTGAGTGCGAGCAAATTCATCTCCGGCCAGGAGCAGCGGCGTTCCTTGCGAAAACAAAATGGTGGCAAGCATGTTGCGCATCTGGCGCTGCCTCAGCTGGTTGATATTCGAATCGCTGGTAGGCCCTTCCGCGCCGCAATTCCAGGAAAGATTATTGGCGTTTCCGTCTTTGTTGTCCTCGCCGTTGGCTTCATTGTGCTTTTCGTTGTAGGAGACCAGATCGTTCAGCGTGAAGCCATCGTGAACGGTGACGAAGTTGACGCTGGACCAGGGCTTGCGTCCGCGCTTGTTAAAGAAGTCGGCAGAGCCGGAGAGCCGCGTCGCTAGCTCGGCCACTTTGCCTTCGTCGCCCTTCCAGTAGCTGCGCACCACGTCGCGAAAGCGATCGTTCCACTCCGCCCAGCCCGGGGAGAACCAACCCACCTGATAGCCGCCCGGGCCAAGATCCCAAGGTTCGGCGATCAGTTTTACCTGCGCCAGGACGGGATCCTGGCGGCAGGCATCCAGGAATCCGCCGCCCTGATCGAAGCCGTGCGTTTCGCGACCGAGAATGGTAGCCAGGTCGAAGCGGAAGCCGTCGACGTGCATGTCGGTGACCCAATAGCGCAGGCTATCCATCACCATTTGCAGAACGCGGGGATTGCTGAGGTTGACGGTGTTGCCGGTGCCGGTGTCATTGATGTAGTAGCGCGGCGAATCGAGGAGCAGGCGATAGTAGGAGGCGTTGTCGATTCCTTTGAACGACAGCGTCGGCCCCAGTTCGTTTCCTTCCGCGGTGTGGTTGTAGACCACGTCCAGAATCACTTCCAGTCCCGCGTCGTGCAGGTGCGCGACCATTTGTTTGAACTCGGCCACCGCTCCGCTGGCGGAATAGCGCGGATCGACGGCGAAGAATCCAATGCTGTCGTATCCCCAATAATTTTTCAGCCCGCGATCGAGCAGGGATTTGTCGTCGACGAAGGTATGAACGGGCAGAAGTTCGACGGAAGTGACCCCGAGACTTTTGATGTATTCGACCACTTCGCCGCGGGCGAGTCCGGCGAAAGTGCCGCGCAAGTTTTCCGGGACCTGCGGATGCAATTTCGTGAACCCTCGAACGTGCAGCTCGTAGAGCACCGTGCGGTCCCAGAATATTTCCGGCTTGCGGTCGCGCGACCAGGTGAACGAGGGATCGATTACCTGGCACCTGGGAACGAACGGGGCGCTGTCGCGATCGTCGAAAGTGAGATCGTCGCGGGACTCCATTTTGTAGCCGAAGATTTCCGGCCCCCACTTCAGCGCGCCGACGTGGGCCTTGGCGTAAGGATCGAGCAGGAGTTTATTGTGATTGAAGCGCATCCCTTTCTCGGGCTCGTAAGGTCCGTAGACGCGGTAGCCGTAGACGCTTTCCGGGCCAACATCGGGGAGATAGCCGTGCCAGATTTCGTTGGTGTATTCGGGAAGCTCGACGCGCTCGATTTCTTTCTGCCCGGCCGAATCGAAGAGACAAAGTTCGACCTTGGTGGCGTTGGCGGAGAAGAGCGCGAAGTTAGTTCCAAATCCGTCGTAGGTGGCGCCGAGCGGCATGGGCAGCCCTTCGTCGATGCGGCTGGTGAGAACCGGGTCAGTCATTCAATCCCTCGTTGAGCAAAGTAAGTAGCACACGGCAGCACCAGCAGCATCCTCTATTATCGGGTTCGCAGCGAATCCGTGGGTTAGTGCATAACCGAACCGGCCTTGCGGTAGGGCTGCGTCGTTACGCGAGGCATCCAGCGTCATGCGGCCATGTGCATTGCAAATTTGCCGCCTTTCAGAATTTGCTTCTCTTGCATTTTGTTATACATGCGATTTCTAATCCCCATAGATGAAGATCGTTCCCATATTTCGCGTCGCCGGCCGATCGCGCTCTGGGCTCGGCGGTCGGACCATAGGCTAGCACTGCGGTGTTTGCCGGGAAATGGATCATTTCGGTGGACATCGATCTTGCCGACGACCCGAGACTTTGGACCTCAGTCGATGATGTTGGCCGGGAAGGCTGCAGAAGATCTTGCGGACGCTCGTTCTACGCCGGTGCGGGTGGGCGGGCGATACGCCCACCCTTCCTAAAGACCAGGAAGGGTACGCCACCCCTTTTCAAAATCAGAATCGAAGTCCGAATTAGCGGACGCGGAGGTTAATTCGCTCGGGGGTCTTGTTTGGCGTGCACGCGATTGTCCAGCATTTCGTAATCGGAAGGGATCGAGAAGTATTGGGCGTCGGGTTCGGCGCGCGAAATTTCGGTGATCTTGCGGGTTTGCATGCCGTTGCGCGGGTCGGTGCGGGTGGTGAGAACATCCAGGTCGAGTTCGGGCGAGTGCCACACTTCTTTGGTGGTGATGATGGGCCGATGATTGCCGTACGCGCCGGCGGCGATAGTGGTGGTCTCGCGCGTGCCGCTGACGGTAAGTGCTTCGATGACGTCGGTGCCCAAGCTGACCGACTCGCTGGAGGAAGCCGGCGGGGCCTCATCGTGGGACTGCGACTCCGCATAGGTGGTGCGGCGGAAGGAATTGATCCGGCAGGTCTTGGTCGCGACGTAGCAGATGGTGCGAGTGCGCTCGCCGGGGTCGATCATGATGAAGTAACTGCGCGGAACCGGGTCCCCGGACGTAGGCATGGGGCGGCGGTTTTCAAAGTAGATGCGGCCGGAGGAGTCACGGGCCACCAAGCTAAAGAACTCGGAGTACGAGGTGACGCCGTCGTGAAGAGTGCGGCTAAGCGAGGCGACCGATTTGGCGGAGAAGGGCGCGTGAGGCATGGGCGGTACGTACATGTTTTCGATGCCCTGCACCAGGTCGGGAGGGGCGACGGCGGTGGCAACCGGCGCGGACACCGACACGCGCGCGGCAGATTCCTGGGCGGGCACAGCAACCGCCGATGTGAACAACAGAAGCGCGGTGAAACCGAACCACCAGACGCGATGGCGCGTCATGGCACCCTCCTGGAAACGATGGGTATAAGCTACGGCTGGGGCCGCGGGACGTCAAGGGCATTTGCGCCAGAGCGTAGCGTGCTACGAATTTGCGCGAACAATTTTGCGCCGCTGCCAACGAGTGGTTTTTTGTTCGAGCACACGATTTATTTCATCAAAGATGACTTGCAGTTTGGCGGGGTCCTGTTGGTGGACCGCTTGTTTGCTGAGGTGATGCCAAAATCGAGTTTCTTTGGAAAGCATGCGCGCCTCCCGGGATGTTTCAGGCTAACAGGTATGCTATAGCATAAAACGTTAAGCTTGACGGTTATTTCGGAAGTCAGGATTGAGCCGGCGGTTGCGCGGAAACCGGAAACCATTAAGTTGTGCGTAAAGAGTGGGTTAGGACGTCAGGACAGAAGGCGCACACCTAACCGCTGCCTGCAAGGCCCCGATTTCGCCTCAAGCGTTGCGATTTCAGAGCGACCCAGCGCCGGTTAACCCGCTATTCTCGGGGCGGTGGCGGCTGTGATAGGCTCGCAGGACCCAACCCGTTCGGACCGAAGAGGGTGCCTATGACTCACCGGTTCACCATCGGCGTCGAAGAAGAATTTCAGATCGTAGATCCAGTCACGGGTGAGCTGCGTTCGCACGTCAGCGAACTGGTGGCCGCCACCGCGCACCTGGACGAGCAAGTTAAGCCCGAGCTGCACCAATCCATCGTCGAAATCGGCACCAAGATTTGCACCGACGTCGAGGAATTGCGCACGGAAATGCGGCGGACCCGGCTGGAGCTGGTGAGCGCCGCCGAACGAGTGAACCTGGCGGTGGCCGCCGCGGGCACCCACCCCTTTTCAAACTGGCTGGACCAGGTGATCAGCCCCGGCAAGCGCTACGAAAAAATCGTGGAAGAGCTGCAGCAACTGGCGCGGTCGCTATTGATTTTCGGTATGCACGTGCACGTCGCGGTTCCCGATCGCACCACCATGATCGATCTGATGAATATGAGCCGGTACTTCCTGCCGCACTTGCTGGCGCTTTCCACCAGCTCGCCGTTCTGGGTGGGCCGCGATACCGGACTGAAATCGTTCCGCACCACGGTGTTTCGGCGGTTCCCGCGCACCGGAGTGCCGGACCATTTCAATTCGTGGAGCGAATACGAAAATTACGTGAACTTGCTGATTAAGCTGCACTGTATCGACGACGCCAAGAAAATCTGGTGGGACGTGCGTCCACATCCGACGTTTGGCACCCTCGAGTTTCGAGTGTGCGATGTGGTGCCGCGTGTGGAGCAAGCCACGGCCATCGCCGCGTTGACCCAGGCGATCGTAGTGAAGTTGCACCGGCTCTACACCAAGAACATGGGATTCCGAATGTACCCGCGCGCGCTGATCGAGGAGAACAAATGGCGGGCGGCGCGTTGGGGAGTCGAAGGCAAGCTGATCGATTTCGGCAAGCAAGCGGAAATGCCGATGCGCCAGCTTGGCAAGGAGCTGCTGGAGTTCGTCGACGATGTGGTCGACGATCTCGGTAGCCGCGAGGCGCTACAGCCCATCCACACCATTCTGGAGCAGGGAACCAGCGCCGAGCGGCAGATGCGGGTGTACAAGGAAACCGGAGATTTGAAGGCGGTGGTCCGGCAGATTGTGGAGGAGACGCGCGGCGGCCACCCGCACGAAACGGTTGCGGCGAGGGGTGCCGGGGCGCCGAACGGGTAACCGTGCGAAAGCCAGAAGGAATTCAAGATCCGCACCCTTGAGATCGAAGGGTGCGCCACCCGGGTGCAATCCTGAACCGAAACGGAGCGTGACAATGATCGTAGGATTAATGTGCGGACGCGAATTCAGTTTTCCTCCGGCGTTCATCAATCGGGTGAACGAGCTGGGCACCTCGAAAAAAGTGACCGCGGAAATGGTGTCGCTGGGCGGCACCAGGATGGGCGAAGAGGCGCGGTATCGGGTGATCGTCGACCGCATTTCGCACGAAGTGGAATACTACCGCGGCTATCTAAAACACGCGGTGCTGCAGGGCACCTACGTCATCAATAATCCTTTCTGGTGGACCGCCGACGACAAATTCTTCAACTACTCGGTGGCCGCGAAGCTGGGCATCGCGATTCCCAAAACCATCCTGCTCCCGCAGAAATCGTACCCCGCCGATGTGGACCTGACGGCGGAATCGCTGCGCAACCTGAAATACCCCGTGGATTGGGACGGTTTGTTGGATTACGTGGGGCGTCCGGCGATCCTGAAGCCATTCTCCGGAGGCGGGTGGAAACACGTCTACAAAGTAAACAACCTGGCGGAATTGCTGGCGGCCTACGATGGCACCGGGCCGTATTGCATGACCCTGCAGGAATTCATCGACTTCGGGCAATACGTCCGCTGCTTCACATTTGGGAAGAACGACATCATCCCGGTGGCCTACGATCCGCGTGAGCGCCGCTATCTGGTGGAGCACCAGTATCTATCGAAAGAGCTGGGTGCGCGGGTGGTGCAAGACGCGCAAACCATCAACCAATTGCTGGGCTACGAAATGAATACCATCGAGTTCGCGGTGAAAGATGGCGTGCCGTACGCCATCGATTTCCTTAATCCGGCGCCCGATTTCGAGCGCGACCGCATCACCGAATTTTATTTCGATATTTGCGTCGAGCGCATGGCCCAACTGGTAATCGACCGCGCGCTGAACGGTAACCCCGCGAATCCCTGGCCGCGCTGGGAAGAGATGCTCGGAATCGGCTCTCCGGCGGGATTTACCGGCGCGCCCAAAGCCAAGGGTGCTGGGGTATCGCCGAAATGACCGCGGCGGGACCGTCGGCCTCCGCGGCTTCGCCGGATTCTGCGGGCGAATCTCCTGCGATCGTTTGGCACGGGCTGCTGCGTCCGGACGTGGAGCTGGCGCCTGCTTACGCGGCGGAATTGAATGCGCGGATGCGCGCGGCGCGGCTCACGTTCGGCGATCGCATCCATTGTCCCTTCCTGCGTCCGTTTTTTCTTACCGCTGGGGACGAATCGCGCGTGCGATTGGTGACCGAAACGATTGCCACGCTCGGTGAACGCGTGGTGAAGCGCGCGCTGGCGGAGCCCAGCCTGTTGGCGCAGTTCGCTCTCTCTCCGGAAGAGGAGCGGCTGGCCCGGATCGACCCGGGGTACGGCACTTCCAGCACCGCTTCGCGTCTGGATTCTTTCCTGCTGCCCAATTCGTTGCAGTTCGCGGAATACAACGCGGAATCTCCGGCCGGGTTGGGTTATTCGGAAACGCTGGGCGAGATTTTTCTTTCGCTGCCGCTGATGGAGCGATTCGGCGCCTACTACTCGGTGCGGAAACATCCGTTGATGGCGAGCATTCTGAGTGCATTGCTCGCGAGCTATGCGGAATGGGGCGGGAAAGCGTCGCCGCCGGTGATCGCCATTGTGGACTGGCGCGGGGTGCCGACGTGGAGCGAGTTTGAAATTTTGCAGGCGCGGTTCGAGCGCGAAGGTGTTCCGACAATAGTCTGCGACCCGCGCGATTTAGAGTTCGGTGGGGGCAGGCTGACGGCCGGTGGGCGGCGAATCGACATGGTCTACCGCCGGGTGCTGATGAACGACATCATTGCGCGTCCCGCGGAGTGTGCGGCGCTGTTGCGCGCTTACGAAGCGGGAGCGGTGTGCGTGGCGAATGCGCTGAATTGCAAGATCCCGCACAAGAAGGCGTTTTTCGCGGTGCTCACCGATGAACGGAACGCTGAATTATTTAGTTCTGGGGAGAAAGAGATTATTGCTCGCCATATTCCCTGGACGCGGTTGCTGGAGGATTCCTCGACGACGCGGTACGGGTTGGCGGTGGGCTTGCTGGAGTATGTGCGGCAGCGTCGCGATGAGTTTGTGTTGAAGCCGAATGACGAGTATGGCGGGACGGGTGTGTTGCTCGGCTGGGAAGCCAGCGAGAGCGAGTGGGATACGGCGCTGGCTGGGGCGCTGGCGGATCGTTCGCAGGCGTGGGTGGTGCAGGAACGGATTGCGGTTCGTCGCGAAGGGTTTCCGATGCAGACTGCTGATGGGATTGAGATGCGCGACATGCTGGTGGATTTCGCGCCGTATTTGTTTCGGGGGAAGATGGCGGGGTTTCTGACGCGGCTTAGTTCGACCGGTCTGGCTAACGTTACTTCGGGCGGCGGGCAGGTGCCGGCGTTTGTGGTGGAGCCGGTTGGTTGATGTTCTTGAGTTTTACGGCTTGAGGGATGGACGGCGCGGGCCGCGCGTTTCGTGCTTCCAGGACTATCCGCCCACCCTTCCCATCTGCCTTTGCGCAAATGCGGCGCTCGGCGGACGGAAAGGGTGGGGCACGCGGATAAGATAAGAGCGTAGAACCGTAAGCAAAATCTCAACCTTTAACCTGGGTCATCCCCTAAACGGAAGCGCAACCCTCCTGCTACAGCGGCTGGACCTTGGCCCAGAGGTAGAAGCCGCCAGCGATGGCGGGGCTGTACGCCGGAGGGTCGTTACCTTCACTTGGCCGCTGGTTACTACCCCGACTACTTTATTTTTCTTATGCTCCTCGGCGGGGGCGCTGTCGCGGAGATATGCGGGAGAGGTGACTTCAAATTCCTCACCCACAGTTATCACCGGGGAGAGCGTGGCGGCTACATTCTTGGGGCCCTTCGTGCCGGTCCATTGCTGTTTGTCTGGACCCACATGTCCTAGCAACAGCCATCCCGAGACTTTCGCGGCCTGCGGAGAGGCCTTGGCCACTGCGGCTTGTTGGGCGACGAGGGTGGTCTTGATTGTGTCATCGGTGGTCTGCGCTTGATCCTCCAAGCCCTGTAGATAGGTGACTACATTCTGTATGTCGTTTTTGCTGGAGGCGTCGCTTACCTTGGCCTGAATCTGTTGGAGACGTTCGACGCTGTCGGAGAGGCCGCGGTCGAGCGTTGAGACGGTGCCACCGGCGTCGGCGACATCGATATCGCCGAAGGGCGTCGGCACCGATTTAATGCCGATCCGTGTGAGCAGGGATTGGAAGGTGAGCGGGAAAACGAGTAGAAGGACAAAGAGGATCACGATGCACATTTCCCGCAGTAGCACAAAAATGTCGGTGGTGATTCCTACTACATTATCAAGAGGCTTCGTGTCGCTCATTGATTCGACTTCCAGGATTGGATTTGAAGGCGGCGCCCGTTCTTCCGCGGTTTCGAACTGACATCCACGGGGGCAAGCACGGCGGCGCGAAGAGGTGAACGTTTGGAGCGGCATGGATGGCTGGCATGGGTCCGCGCAAGGAAAATAGGTTAAGATTAGCGCTATGATTTTTGGCCCCGCTCAACCTGAATTGAGTCTTGGCGCGAGCAACGCCGTGGAGACTTGTCTCGCTATTCTGCCTGGCGAGCGCGTCACGCTGATCAGCGATGAATCCAGCGCGCCGGTCGCGGCCAGCTTGGCTGCGGCGATTGAGCGTCGCGGAGCCATAGGCGAGCCATTTCTATTGGAGAGTTTGGGGGCACGGCCGCTGCGGCGCGCGCCGCAAGCGGTGCTGGACAGCTTGGAATCCGCCGACGCCGGAATTTTGTGCATGAATCCGCAGGAAGGTGAGCTGGGCGCGCGCAAAGACATCGTCGGAGTGGTGGAGCGCCGCCAGATTCGTTACGCGCACATGATCGGTGTTACCCCGGGAATCATGCAGCAGGGAATGCGCGCGGACTACAAAATGGTGGACCGCTTGAGCGAACAACTTTTGCAGCGGATGCACGCTGCGCGTTCGCTCACGGTGCGCACCGCGGTGGGGACATCGCTGGTCGCTACTTTCGATCCTGGCGTGGACTGGGTAAAAACCAGTGGGCTGATCAGTCGGAGGTATTGGTCGAATTTGCCCGCCGGGGAAGTGTTTACGACGCCGGCGCGAGTGGACGGGACGTTCGTCTGCGACGGAACCGCGGGGGATCATTTCTGCGGAAAATATGGAGACTTGCGGGAAACGCCGCTGGTACTGGAAATTCGCGGCGCGCGGTTGGTGTCCGCGGAGTGCTCGCGGAAGGATTTGCAGGCGGAATTCTGGAGTTATTGCCACACCGACGAGAATAGCGACCGCGTGGGAGAATTGGCCTTCGGCACTAACCTGAATTTATCGGACATGATTGGGGTGCTGCTGCAGGACGAGAAACTTCCCGGGGTGCATTTGGCGTTTGGGGACCCTTACGGGAGCCAGACTCATGCGTCGTGGAGTTCGTGCACCCATGTGGATGTGCTGGCGCGGCACTGCAATGTGTGGATCGACGACGATCAGGTGATCGCGCAGGGGCGGTATTTGCTGGAACGGTTTCAGCTGGCGTGATCGCTTGGGCCTAGGGTGGTCGCGTGCGGCGCTGAAATTAACTTCAGTAACTAGCTTCACGAGCTAGCTGCAACAACCAAACTTCAACCACCCAGTCAAAATACCCACCCTTCCCAGAACCGGGGAAGAGTGGGGCCCCCGAAATTCGTGAAAGCTTGCTGCAAAACCGTTGATCGAAGAATTATTGTGCGGAAATTTCTAGGGGAAAAGTTGGTTGATGTATTCCCACATCTGGTGCTTCCAGTAGGGCCAGTCGTGGCCGCCTTGCGGGCCCCAATCGTCCAGGTGATGGCGGATGCCGGCGCGGTGCAGAATGCCGGAGAGGCGGTCGGAACCTTCCCGGCGCTCCCACGCGCCGCAGCCGGTGGCGATGTGGATGTCGCACTGATCGAGTTGCCAGCGGAGATGTTGGTCGGAGAGATTGGCCAGGTAGTCGACCGGATTGTTGAAGTAGGTGTTGTCGTCGTACATGCCGTCCATGAAGCCGCGAATATCGTAGAGGCCGGAGAGCGCGAAGCAGCGACGCACCACGTCGGGATGCTTGAAGAGGGTGTTGGCGGCGTGATACGCGCCGAACGACGCGCCCATCGTTGACATCGGGACGGTGTTGGATTGACAGCTCGAGTGAATGAAGGGAATCACTTCTTCTCGGATGTAAGCGTCGAACTGGGCTTGCATGTAGCTGCGATGAAAGGGATGGGCTTGTTTATTATACAGGCAGGCGTGATTGGCGGAATTGACAGAGAAAAATTTCACCCGGCCAGCTTCGATTAGACTGGAGAGGGCGCCGATCAGACCCATGTTTTCGAGTTCATGCTCGTCGCCGGCGCTGGTGGGAAAACCTAAAATCGGCTGCCCCCAGTGACCGTACACGATTACGCCTAGCTCGAAACCCATTCGCTGCGAATGCCAGCGGTAATATTCCTTGCGCATGTTGTGCGGCTCTCCGTTTCTAACGACGGGATTTCTCGGGCTCGGATTCGCGGTGGGTATTATACGTGGACCGGCGGAATTGCAAATAAGAAAGGCCAGGGAGCTGGGCCGCTGATCGTGGGCTTCCGGATGCACGAGCGATTCTCGCGGTGCGGGCCGCACACAATCAGGAATGGTTGTGCCAACTCCGCTATAATTACCGCGGATGTGGTGCGAGTTTTATCATATGCATAGGGGGATTGCGATTGACGGGGGCTACCGAGCAGTTAAGCAGCCAGTTGCGGAAGCATGAGCGATTCCGGTCTCGGTTTTTGCCGGGGGCGCGCGATCTGATCGTATACCTTCCGACGGCATATCACCAAGATGGACATTCGCGATTTCCGGTATTGTACCTGCAGGATGGGCAAAATCTATTCGATCCGGCAACTTCGTTCGTCCCAGGCAAGTATTGGCGAGTGGGGGAAACGGCGGACGAGCTGATTCAGCAGCGGGCGATTCAGGCGTTGATCATCGTCGGAATTTATAATACCGGGAAGCGGCGGGTGCGAGAGTACACGCCGACCCGAACGAAACGGCTGGGCGGAGGCGGCGCGCATCGCTACGCGAGGATGCTGATCCAGGAGATCAAACCGTTCATCGAAGCGGAGTATCGCACCTTGCCGGGACCGGCCAACACTGGCTTGGGTGGATCGTCGTTGGGCGGGCTGCTGACTATGAATCTGGGGCTGACCTATCCGCAGATCTTCGGCAAGCTGGCGGTGCTGTCGCCTTCGGTGTGGTGGGACCGGCGGTGGATTCTTGCCCACGCGGAGAACGCGCATCTGAATTACCGTCCGCGGGTGTGGCTGGATATCGGTACCGGCGAAGGGCCGCGGACTTTAGATGACGCGCGCAGACTGCGCGAGGCGTTGGCGCAGCGAGGCTGGCAGGAGGGCCGGGACCTGCACTACGAGGAAATTCCGGGTGCCCAGCACAACGAGGAGGCTTGGGCGCAGCGCGTAGGGCCGTTTTTGCGATTTTTGTTTCCGGCTGGCTAAGGCGCAGTATAATCCGCCGGATCGCAATGAAGCGCCGGCCGCATATGCGTTCGCATGTATATTGATGATGTGACGGCGTAGTTAGGGCACTCGCGAATCGAATCTCCGAATGAATCCTTCGAGCCAACCCGCGTCCGCCAAGACTCCGGAGCCCGAGGCTCGTCCGCTGACGGTGCTGGTTATCACGTCCTACGAAAAGGGCCAGAGCTTCATCCGTGCCTGCAAGCAGCAGGACTGCCGCGTGTTGCTGCTGACCGTCGATAAGTTACGCGACGCGAATTGGCCGCGCGAGGCGATCGACGAATTGTTCTACATGCCGGAGGAATTACCGCTGGCGGACCTGATTCGCGCAGTGAGCTATACCGCGCGGTCGCAACCGATCGATCGCATCGTCGCGCTCGACGAATTCGATCTGGAGAACGCGGCGGCGCTGCGCGAGCATCTGCGCATCCCCGGGATGGGGCTCACCACTATGCGCTATTTCCGCGACAAGCTGGCCATGCGCGGGCGGGCGCAGGAATTCGGAATTCGGGTGCCGGCGTTCGCGCACGTTTTGAATTACGGAGTTCTGAAAGAATTCATGGTGCGCCATCGGCCGCCGTGGCTGCTGAAGCCGCGCTCGCAGGCCTCCGGGATCGGCATGAGGAAGATTCATGATGGGGCGGAGCTGTGGCCGCTGCTGGACCGGTTGGGCGACGATCAATCTTTCTATCTGCTGGAGGAGTTCGTTCCGGGCGATGTGTTTCATGTGGACAGTATCGTGTCCGAGCGCGAAGTGGTATTTGCCGAGGCGCACGCGTACGGCAAGCCGCCGCTGGACGTTTCACACGCTGGCGGGATTTTTACCACCCGCACGTTGCCGCGCACGTCCGCGGAAGCACTCGCGCTTTTCGAGATGAATCGGAAAGTGATTGCGGAGATGGGGCTGGTTCGAGGAGTGACCCACGCGGAATTTCTTCGCGCCCATAGCGACGGCGCGTTCTACTTCATCGAAATTGCGTCGCGCGTAGGCGGCGCATATATTTCGGATGCGATCGATGCCGCTACCGGCATCAACCTTTGGGTGGAATGGGCGCGCCTCGAAGTGGGAGCGGGTAAAAAGCCTTATGCGCTTCCGCCGCGGCGCGGCGATTTTGCGGGAGTGGTGGTTTCACTGGCGCGGCAGGAGCATCCAGACACTTCGGCGTACAACGATCCGGAAATCGCGATGCGAATTCCAAAGAAGCATCATGCGGGATTCGTTCTACGATCGCCGAATCCGGCGCGGATTGCGGCGCTGCTGGATTCTTACGCGCTGCGGATCACCCACGATTTCTATGCCACTGAGCCGGTGCCTGAGAAGCCGACGTCATGATCGCCACCATTCTGAAGTGGGCGGTGGTGGTCCTGGTGGCGGCAACGGCAGTGTTGTACTGCGGCGACTATGTGGGAATCAAGATTCGCGCGGCGAAGTCGCCGAGCACTGCATTTTCGGTGATCAAATACCGGCCGACGATGGCGATACCTCACAAAGACGGGCGCCAGGAATTTGTCTTCGGCGATCCTACTACCGAGACTTGTGTCAACTCGCTGTTCCCTCACTTCGGTGACCGGCCGTGCTGGTACGTCCGTAGTCAAGTTCGGGAGCCGATTCCGATGATGATTCTGCCGGGGCTGCCCGGGCGTTAAAAGCAACAGCGCATGACTACCCCCCGCACCCTTGACGGCGAAAGGGGCGCCACCCAACCTCGCAGTCGAGACCGATTTGGAATCAATGTTTATGAAATCCTTAGAATTTATTTAGGACTTCCTCATTGCTCTGGCGCGATCCTGCCGTTTGCTTTACTTGGTTGGTGCGCAATGAGACTCGTGGTCCTGGCTGCGATTTGTCTTCTGGTTTGTGGCTTCTTGGTGTTCGTGCTGATCGAGTGGATGCTCGAGGCGAAGCGCCACACGGCTGTTCACCCAACGGTTGATCGCGAACGTGTTGACAGATTGGACTAAGAGCGGGTCATTTGCTCGATCAGCGCGCTGTGCTGGGGATATTTTTCCTGTAGTTCCTGCCGCTTGGCCAATTCAAAATCCTCGAAGTCAAATCCTGGGGCTACGGTGCAGCCTACCAGCGCAAACGTGGCCGCATCTTTGGCCCGCGAGGCAAACCAAGACCCAGCTTTGACGACGGCCTGAAAGACTTCGCCCGCGTCAACACGTTTCCCGAGCTGAATCTCGGAATAGGCGCCGGAGGGATCGATGACGTGGACGATCAGTGCGCTGCCCGCATAAAAATGCCAGAGCTCATCGGATTGGATCCGGTGAAAGGCCGAAAAATCGGCGGCATCAAGCAGAAAATAAATCGCAGTGGATACCGGCCGTGCGCCGCGAAAGCGCGCGGGTAAGGCGCTGGGGGGAATCGACATTTCCGAAGCGTAGGTAACCCGGTAATAGCCGCCCTCGGGATGAGGCGCGAGACTGAGATTTTCGATCCAGTCAGCAGCGCTGGGCGTCAACGTCGGCTCCGATCAGTCCAGTCCCAATTTGTGCTGCATTTGTTCGAGGGAAATCCCTTTGGTTTCGGGGTAGACGAACAGCACCACGAAAAATTGGAGAAGGGTCATGCCGGCAAAAAATATGAAAGGGTAAGCGCCGGAACCCAGGGTGGCGACGTAAGGGAACGTCAACGCGATCGCGGCGTTGGTGATCCAGTGCGCAGAGCTGCCCAGGCTCTGGCCCTTCGAGCGTACCCGATTCGGAAACACTTCGCCGATGTACACCCAGATTACCGACCCTTGGGAAATGGCGAAGAATCCGATATACGCGACGAGCAGCCAGACCAGGTAATCCTGATGATGCTGGCTGGAAAATATGTGCGCGACGCCGGAAAGGCAGCCCACCATTCCCGCGGCGCCGATCAGCAAGAGTGTTTTGCGCCCGGCCTTGTCGATCAATGACATTCCCACCAGCGTCGCCAACAGATTCATCGCGCCTACACCCACCGCTTGCAGATTTCCGGAGACCTTGCTGAACCCCGCTGCGGCGAAAATATCGTTCAGGTAATAGAGGATAGCGTTGATTCCCGCAAGCTGGTTGAAGATCCCGATGGTAATCGCCAGGAAAATCGGGAAGCGGTATTTCCACTGCCAGAGCGATTCCGCGTTGGCCGATGTGTCGGAATGGATCGATTCGATAATGCTATTCATCTCGGCGTCGGGATCCACCGACCCCATGCTCTCAAGCACCGCCCGTGCCTCCGCGTTACGGTTCTGCAACGCCAGCCATCGGGCGCTGCGCGGGATCGAAAACAGCAGAGCGAAGAAAATGGCGGCGGGGAAGAAGCCGACGCCAAATTGCCAGCGCCACTCCGCTGCCCCCAACCCCATTCGGGCGATAAGGAAATTCGACAAGTACGCTGCGAGAATGCCAATCACGATGTTGATCTGGAAAGTCCCCACCAGCCGCCCGCGCCACTTGGCCGGCGCGATTTCGGCGATGTACACCGGGCCCATGACCGATGATCCGCCGATGCCCAAGCCGCCGATGAAGCGAAACAACAGCAGCGAAGACCAGCTCCAGGCGAAGGCGCATCCGATCGCGGAAACCACGTAGCACGCAGCCAGAAACCGCAGCGTTTCGCGGCCGCCATATTTTTGCCCGGGGATTCCGGCGAACATCGATCCGACGATGGTGCCGAGGAGCGCGATCATCACCGTAACCCCGAGGGTTTTCTCGTCGAGGTTGAAAACGATGCGCAGGGCGTGGGTGGTGCCGGAGATTACCGCGGTGTCGAAACCAAAAAGCAGGCCGCCGAGCGCGCCGACGAGGGTGGCCTTGATTAGATTTGCGTTGAGCTTCATCCCGCCTCCGCCAAGGCTACGGCGGGTGGACCCCGTGCCGGCCAGCAAACGATACCATAATCCGTCCAGCCTGACTTATAATCCCGGCGCCCCAAGTTTATCCACCCCTTGGGCTTTAGGCCGGGCGCCGCGCAGTGCGGCCGGACCCGAATCGATCTCAGTAACCGAAGCAGAATCGCGATAGCCGGAGGAGCTACCCATGGCAAAGCAGAATCCCAATCGATACGCAAAGCTGGGCATGCATCGGCAGGTTGCTAGCCAGGCTCGGCAGGCTCGGGTGCGCCGTCTGGTTTTCGCGCTCCTCCTGGCCATGGGGATATTCTTGACTGCGGCAACCGGCCGCTCGCAAGACGAAACGCAGAAGGCGATTGTGAAACTTTCCGCCGGGTCGCAGCAAGTCGCGCGGCAACTGGCGGGTCTCACCGAGTTGCCCGCCGTACAGTGGAAGCAGCACATCGGCGACGTCGCCCACGGCGAAGCTCCCGATCTAAATGACGGCGACTGGACCACCGTGGTGGGGTCCGATTCCTCGCACGCATCGGAAGATGCGGTTTGGTATCGCCGCCGAATTGAAGTTCCCAAAACTCTGAATGGCTACGACTTGACCGGCGCGAAAATCTGGTTTGAATTTCAGGCCTCAGCCAATGGCCCGATGCCCCAAATCATTTATTACGATGGGCGGCGGGTGGCCATGGGGGATGACTTGGAGCCGATCGTGTTGTTCGATCGGGCCAAGCCCGGAGACTCGGCGCTGGTAGCGGTGAAGCTGTTGCACACCGAGGACCAAAAAACGTTCAACGGGGTGACGCTGCGAATCGATTTCGCTGTGGGCCGGCCGAGCCCTGCTGACTTCCTCTATGAATTGCTCTCCGCGGGCAATTTGGCGGGCTCTCTGGGGCCGGATGCTTCCAGCGTTGAGCAACAAATCGATCGAGCCGCGGCGGCCGTGGACCTGCGCGCTCTGCAAAATGCCGATCAAAAAGCGTTCGACGCCTCGATCGGGAAAGCCCACGACACGCTGGAGGTGGTGAAGCCCAAATTGCAAGCGACCACCGTGTCGCTTACCGGGAACTCGCACATCGATGCGGCGTGGTTGTGGCCCTGGGCGGAAACCGTGGAGGTGGTGCGCCACACTTTCTCCACCGCGCTGCAACTGATGTACGAATACCCGCAATACACCTACACCCAATCCGCCGCCGCTTACAGCGAATGGACTTGCCAGAAATATCCCGCGCAGTGCGATGAAATTGCCAAGCGCGTGAAAGAAGGGCGTTGGGAACTGGTCGGCGGCATGTGGGTCGAACCCGACCTGAACATGCCCGACGGCGAATCGCAGGTGCGTCAATTGCTCGTGGGTAAGCGCTATTTCAAGCAGAAATTCGGCGTCGACGTCCGCATCGGCTGGAATCCCGATTCTTTCGGCTACAACTGGCAGTTACCGCAGATCTATAAGCGGTCTGGAATCGACTATTTCGTCACCCAAAAAATGGCCTGGAACGATACCAATCAGTTGCCCCTGAAACTTTTCTGGTGGGAATCTCCGGACGGCAGCCACGTGCTTTCCTACTTTCCGCACGACTACGTCAACGAGATCGAGCCGGTGAAAATCGCGGCGGATGTAAGCCGCGCACGGGAGCTGAATCCCGGCCTGACCGAAATGATGCATCTCTACGGAGTGGGCGATCACGGCGGCGGACCCACGCGCGACATGCTCGATTCCGGCATTCACTGGTCGGATCCCGCGCGGGTGTTCCCCAAGATGACTTGGGGCGTGGCGCAGAGATTTTTTTCGGACGTCGAGAAATCCCTGGATGCTCCGGAAAACTCGCCGGTATGGAACTACAAGGCCATGGCCGCCGGCCCAGCCCAGCTTCCTCCGGCTTACCACGGCAAGATCAGCATTCCGACCTGGAAAGACGAGCTGTACTTCGAATATCACCGCGGGGTGATGACCTCGCAGTCCGAGCACAAGCGCCGCATGCGCGAGGGCGAAGAGCAAGTCCTCAACGCAGAGAAATTGTCTTCGATGGCTGCGCAGTTCGGCGCAAGTTATCCCGGGCTCGAGCTGACTGAGGCGTGGAAAAAAGTGTTGTTCAACCAGTTCCATGATCTGGCCGCTGGATCGGGCATCGCGCCGATTTATCAGGACGCCGCGCGCGACTACGAGCAGGTGCAACTGGTCACCTCCAATATTTCCAATGCGGCCACCAACGTGATCGCAGAAAACATCGACACCCGGGGCGCGGGCGTCCCGGTAATGACGGTGAACCCACTGGCTTGGAAGCGCGGCGGTACGGTGGATTTTCAGGTGCAGATGCCTGAAGTGCCGAAGGGCGGGCTTCGAGTGCTCAACTCCGCGGGAAAATCGCTGGCGTTTCAAATGTTGTCAAACGAGTCGCAGACCCAGGCCGGCATTTTCCATCTAAGGGTCGCGGTGGATGCGATGCCGTCGATGGGCTACGAAATTCTGCGCGTCGTTCCCGGCGGACCAACCGTGGCCACCGACGTAAACGCGCACGGCCTGACTTTGGAAAATGCGGTCCTACGCGTGACCGTGGACGGTAAGACCGGCTGCATTACGAGTTTATTTGACAAGCGCTCCAATTTCGAATCGATCGCTAAGGATGGTTGTGGCAACCAATTGATCGCTTTCAAAGATACTCCGAAAGATTACGACGCCTGGAATATCGACTCGGACTTTGAGAAGGTCACCACGCCGATCGATGCGGCCAAATCCGTCGAGCTGGTGGAGAAAGGCCCGCTGCGCGCGGTGATTCGCGTGGTGCGCGACTGGCAGCACTCGCACTTCCAGCAGGACATCACCCTCTACACGGGGTCGGATGTGGTCGAGGTGGCTAACGATTTCGATTGGCATGAGGACCACATTTTGCTAAAAGCGGCGTTTCCGCTGGCCGCGTCCAGTGCTGCGGCGACCTACGAGATTCCTTACGGGTCGATTGAACGGCCGACCACCCGGAATAATTCCTGGGAGGCGGCGAAGTTCGAAGTGCCGGCGCTACGCTGGGCCGATCTGGGCGATGCGGAGCACGGTTTCAGCGTCATCAACAATACCAAGTACGGTTACGACGCGAAGGCCAACGTGCTGCGCCTTTCGCTGTTGCGGTCGCCTACCTGGCCTGATCCTAACGCCGATCGAGGGCGGCACCTGTTTTCGTACGAATTGTATCCGCACGCGAAGGATTGGAAGAAATCGGAGACGGTTCGGCGAGGCTACGAATTCAATTATCGGTTGCAGGCTTTCGCGGCGACTGCGCATCCAGGAAAGCTGCCAGCTCGATATTCTTTCGTCGAGGTTAGCTCGCCGAACGTGGTGCTGACGGCGATGAAAAAAGCGGAAGACAGCTCGGCCACGATTTATCGTTTTTACGAGTGGGCAGGTGAGGGCGGGACGGTGGACCTGACCATACCTGGAGCGAAGCGTGCTCGCCAGACGAATTTGATGGAGGAAGCGGTAGGGTCGGACTTGCCGGTCGCGGCCGACGGCAAAGTTTCTGTGCCGGTGCACCCGTTTGAGATTGTTACTGTTGCCGTGGATTCCAAGTAGGGGCGCTGCACGGGCCGCTTCTGATAGTCTGATGGTTCGGAGATTCCATCTTGCAACCGGACCAAAACCTGGAAGCGGAACGAAAACGGCGGCTGCGCTCGGCGCGGCGGCTGGTAGTAAAGCTGGGGACGTCGACGGTTACCGGACCCGACGGTGATTTGTGCGCCGAACGCGTCGAGCCGATCGTGCGGTCGATCGCGGCGCTCACCGAATCGAAACGGCAGGTGGTGCTGGTTTCTTCCGGCGCGGTGGGTTTGGGGCGGGCTTGGCTCGGCTTGCACACCTCGCGTTTGGGTGACATGGTCACCAAGCAGGCTTGCGCCGCCGTCGGCCAAAGCTTGCTGATGGATGCGTACAAGCGACTCTTCGCGGACTGCGGCCTGAAAGTGGCGCAGGTGCTGCTCACCGAAGAGGATTTTACGGTTTGGCGGCGCTACTCCAATCTGCGTCACACCATCGAAAAACTTTTGCAGTTCGGCGTGATTCCCATCATCAATGAAAATGACACGGTATCGACCGCGGAGCTCACCGCTACGAACACCGGGAAGCGGGCGGCGTTCAGCGATAACGACCGGCTGGCTGCTTTGGTGATGAGCGGACTAGAAGCGGATGCGCTTGTGCTGCTGACGAATGTTCCGGGGTTTTTGCGGGGAAAAACGCCGGCGGGTGGCGGACGGGCTGGCGATAGCGCCGACGCCGAGGTGATCCCGCTGCTGAGCGAAATTACGGCGGAGTCGAAGGCTCTGGCGGCGGGGCCGTCCGGCGCTGGCCGTGGCGGGATGACCACCAAGCTGGACGCTGCAGAAGTGGCCATGCACTGCGGCGGCGTCGCGGTGATCGCCAACGGCCAGACCCCGCGAATTCTCGAGCGCATCCTGGACGGAGAAAAAATCGGCACGGCGTTCGTGCCGTCGAAGCGCATGCGCGGGAAGCGCCGGTGGATTGCCTTTGCGGCCAACGTTCAGAGCCGCCTGATAGTCGATAGTGGCGCGCGGCGGGCGCTGGAGCAGGGCAAGGCAAGCCTGCTGGCGTCCGGCGTGGTGCGCATCGAAAGCCATTTTGCCACGCGCGACGTGGTGAGCATCCTAGATACCGCGGGCAAGGAATTTGCGCGGGGAATTGCCGCGTGCTCGAGCCACGAAGCGGAAACTTCGCTCGATTTGGGAAAAGAGGCGCGTGGCGCTGCCAGCCGGGCTGCCTCGCGCGTGGTGGTCCGGCGTGATAATATCGTTTTGCTTTAGAAAAAACCGTGAGCTCTCCGAATTCAGCGCCGCTTCCCGCCGATTCATCCCACGATACAGTTGCTCAGATTGCCGCGCGTGCGCGTGCGGCCTCGCGCTCGCTTAGCCGGCTGACCCTTCTTGCTCGAAATGAAATTCTGATGGCGCTGGCCCAGGCTATCGAGGACGGCTGGCGGCGAATACTGGACGCCAACGAAATCGATTGCCACGCCGCCTCGGCGGATGTCGTCACCGAAAAAATATCGCCGGCGATGTTTGCCCGGCTGAAAATTGGCGGCCGCGGGATCGAAGAGATGGCCGCGCGCGTCCGAGACGTGGCGCGATTGCCCGATCCGCTGGGCCGGCAGCTTGCGGTTACCGAGCTGGACGATGGTCTCACCCTGCACAAGGAATCCTGCCCGCTGGGCGTGGTCGGCATTATTTTTGAGTCGCGTCCCGAGGTGATCGCGCAGGTTGGGTCGCTCGCGCTGAAATCGGGCAACGCGGTGATTCTGAAAGGCGGCTCGGAAGCGGCGCACACCAACGAAGTGCTGGTGGCGATCTGCCGCGAATGTCTGCACGCTTTTCCGTCGGCCTCCAGCGATGCGATTCAATTGCTGCACACCCGCGCCGACGTGATGGAGCTGCTCGCGCTGCATCACGACGTGGACTTGGTCATCCCCCGCGGTTCGCGGGAGCTGGTGGAATTCGTGGCGCGGCACAGCCAGATTCCGGTGCTCGGGCACGGTGAAGGCATCTGCCACGTATACGTGCACGCTTCGGCAAACCTGCAAAAAGCGCTGGACGTCACGTACGATTCCAAGGTGCAGTATCCCGCGGTGTGCAATGCGGCTGAGACATTGCTGGTGGACGCTTCGATCGCGGCGGACTTTTTGCCGGCGATGCGCGCACAATTGGCGAACGCCGGCGTGGAGCTGCGCGGGTGCGAGAAGACACTGGTGCTGCTGGGCACGGCGGATGTGAAGCCTGCCACTGAATTGGATTGGGCTACGGAATACGGCGACCTGATACTCTCGATCAAGATCGTGGATTCGATTTCCGAGGCGATCGCACACATCCACCACTACGGCTCGAAGCATACCGAAGCGATTGTTACCGAAGATAGCGAAGCCGCGCAGCGCTTTATGAACGAAGTGGATGCGGCGGGGGTGTTTCAGAATGCCTCTACGCGGTTCGCTGACGGTTACCGCTATGGCTTGGGCGCGGAGTTGGGCGTAAGCACCAACAAGATACACGCGCGCGGTCCGGTGGGGCTCGATGGGTTGACCAGCTACAAGTACAAACTTTTCGGCAAAGGTCACACCGTCGCGGAATACGCTAGCGGGGCGAAACAGTTCAAGCATCGTTCCGTCTAGTGATTTTTTCACCATCAACTACGCAGCCCTCCGAGAGCAGCTTTTGTGAACAGGTTAGCTTCGAAGGTCTAAACGCCCACCCTTCCCGAAAACCGGGGAAGAGTGGGGCAGCCGCAAAAGACTAAAACCGTAGAACCCTAGGCGCAGAAGGAAACTGAGGAGCTTTCATGGATCGATGGCGTGGGAAGTGGGCGTTGGTTACCGGGGCGAGCGCGGGTATTGGCCTGGAGTTTGCCCGGCAGTTAGCGGCGGGCGGCGCGAATCTGGTGCTCACCGCGCGCCGGCACGATCGGCTGGAGAAGATCGCGCAGGAATTGGCGTCGAAGCACGGCATCACCGCTGAGATTGTAGTCGCGGACTTGAGGTCCGCGGAAGCGCCTGCGCAGATCTTTCAATTTACGCACGACCGGAGAATTGAAATTGAATTGCTGGTGAATAACGCCGGCTTTGGCGTCTACGGTGAATTTGGCGCGTCGGACCTCGCGTCGGAGCTCGAGATGGTGTGGGTGAATTGCTCGGCCGTGGTTCATCTGACGCACCTGTACTTGCCGAAGATGATCGAGCGCGGGCACGGCGATATTTTGATTGTCGCGTCGATCGCCGGATTTCAGGGGGTGCCGTTTTTCTCGATCTACGCCGCGACCAAGGGATTCGACCTGCTCTTTGCGGAAGGATTGGCGGAAGAAGTTCGTCCGCAGGGAGTGCACGTTTGTGCGCTGTGCCCTGGCTCGACGGATTCCGAATTCCACGCGGTGGCTGGAACTCCTCGGCGGTCTTTCAAGTCCCAGGAGACTTCCGAAAAAGTGGCGCGGGTGGGATTGCAGGCAGTCGCGAAAGGGAAGTCCTACGTTATTTCGGGCGCGAAGAATTACGTCCTGATGCAGAGCCAGCGGCTCAGCCCGCGCGCGCTGGTCACTAAGATCGCCGCCAAAATGTACCGGCCCGAGCATTAGCGTCAGGCGTCGCGAATACCACGATTAACAACCCCTGCACCCAACCGGCGAATTGGCCTGGTTGGCCTTGACAAATGTAAATAGAACGAGTATTCGTTTTATATGAAACCAGGTCAACCGAGCCGAACCGCCGAATATATGGCCTTTTTTCGGGCTTGCGAGTCCGTCCGGCCGAAGGCCCAGCGTTTCTTTTTTGACCCCTTTGCCGCGCATTTCATTCGCCGTTCCTTGCGCGTAGCCGTTTGGGCCTCCCGAATGCCGATGCTGGGTGCATGGGTGGACTGGTACGCCGACCGTCGTCTTCCCGGCGCGCGCACTTCCGCGATCGCCCGCACCGGTCTGATTGACAACGCCATGCGCCAAGCTCTCCGCGACAATATCCGCCAGATTGTGGTGCTCGGCGCCGGTTTTGACTGCCGTGCTTATCGGCTTCCGGGTATCTCCTCTGCCACAGTCTTTGAAGTGGACCACCAGGCTACTCACGCTTGGAAACTTTCCTACTTGCGCAAGTTGCTCTCACGCCTCCCGCACCACGTTCGCTACGTTCCAATCGATTTCAATCGCGAGAACGTTTTGCAACTGTTGGCGGAAGCCGGATTTGATTCCTCCCTTCCGGCGATGTTTGTTTGGGAAGGAGTCACCAATTATCTGACTTCTGAGGCGGTGGATGCGGTGCTTCGATATGTATCGAGCTGCGCGCTGGGCAGCCGGATCGTTTTTACTTACGTGCATTCGGGAGCTTTGGACGGGTCCGTTTGTTTTGAGGGAGCGGTGAAGCTCCTCCAGGATGTCGAGCAATTGGGAGAGCCATGGACCTTTGGCCTCGACCCGGCCGCGGTTCCCGAATTTCTCAGTCAACGAGGCCTTCGACTAGACCGCGACGCGTCGGCACAGGAGTATCGCGCCCAGCTTTACGGAACCGATGCCCAGCACATGAAGGGTTACGAGTTCTATCACGTGGTTATCGCTCATGTTCCTACCACGACGACGGAAGCGGACGCTGTGACTGCACAGCAAGCAGACCAAGATGGGGCGCCTGGGAGCCTGTATGCCTAAAGTCAGCCAGTCATATCTCAGCGCGCGTCGGAGCCAGATTCTGCAAGCGGCCATCGTCTGCTTTTCCCGCCAGGGGTTCCATCGCGCCACCATGCAGGACATCGTCAAGCAGTCGCGGTTAAGCCCTGGGGCGATTTACAACTATTTCGAAAGTAAGGAAGAGATTATCGAAGCGATCGCCAACGAGCGCCGCGCCAAGGAACGGGCGCTGATGACTGATGCGCGCAAAGAAGCGGATGTGGCCAGCGTTTTCAAACGAATTCGGGACGGCTTTTTTGGTGAACTGCACAGTCCCAAGGAGCGCCTTCGCAGACGCGTCGGCATCCAATTGTGGGCCGAGGCGCAACGCAACCCGCGAATCCTCAAAATCGTTCGGCGCGGTGTGAATGGGCCGCACAGGCTTCTGAAAGCCATCATTTCCGATGCCCAACGCCGGAAGGAAATCTCAGACGGAGTGGATTCGGATGCCGCGGCTCGATTCATGATCGCCGCGTTTCAAGGATTCGTTCTACAGATGGAATGGGATGGCCACATTCGCCTGGAACCATACCTAGAGATTCTGGATGCCTTTCTGAAATCTCTCTCACCATCGGCTTGACCCTTGAATCTCGTTCTGATCCATTTCAAGGCTCGGCACTCGTCCGTAGCCCCTTGACGTACCACTTTATAAGTATATTGTATTCAGAGAGATAGCGTGGTCAACGCTGCCCCGTTCAGTGCCGCAGCGGGTGCATCCGAATATCAAGTACCTCGGGGATCGCTCCAACCGCCGGTGCCGGCCCTTAAAATTTGGGAACTTCTCTCCCGGTCCTGTGGAATATGTAACGTGAGCCAGCGGAGACCGTCCTACTCAGTAGCGTGATGATTGAGCTGAACGAACTTCCGGACGAGGAACTTCTGCGGCGCATGATCGCAGGTGACGAGGATGCTTTTGCGTCTCTGTATCGCCGGCGTCAAGGCGGTCTGTACCGCTTTGCGTTGCAAATGACCGGCAGCACGGCCAGCGCTGAAGACGTGACCCAAGAGGCGTTCATGACTTTGATCCGCGATCCCAAACGTTTCGATGCCGACCGCGGCAGCGTCTCCGCTTTTCTCTTCGGCATCGCCAGAAATCACATCATGCGGCGCATGCAAGTGGAGCGAGCATTCGTGGCCATGCCGGAGGGCCATGAGGAAGAGTTCGCCAGTTCAATGCAAAACCGTGCGGGCAGCCATCCCAGCGCCACCGAGAATCCTGCCGAGATACTGACGCGCACCGAGACCATCGACCGGGTGCGCGAGGCAGTGCTCACTCTCCCGGCGGTCTATCGCGAAGTGGTGGTGCTGTGCGATCTGCAGGAACTCAGTTACGAAGATGTGGCCGCCACCGTCGGCTGCGCCATCGGAACGGTACGCTCCCGGTTGCATCGCGCGCGGAATTTGCTGATTTCAAAATTGCGGATGCCGGCCCGGGACAGCGAGGCCTCCGCCGCTGGGTTAGTGACGGTAATCGATGAACGCGCGATGAGGCGAGCGATATGAACTGCTTGGAATTCGAAAACGTAGTCCACGATATTACGCGCAGCGCCGATGTTGTCTCTCCGTGGCAACGCGGCCTGGATCATGCGCAGGGTTGCGAACGATGTGCCGTGCTCCTCGCGGAAGCGCGCGCCGTCCACGCATCCTTGCGCACCCTGGCCGTCACCGATGGAGACCAGCAAGCCGGACCCGCAATGGAAGCGGCGCTGCGGATGGCGTTTCGCAAGAATCGCGTGGTAGTCCCGGCATCGCCGCGCTGGAGCCAGTGGGCAGTGGGCGCGATGATCCTGGCCGGAGCTGCCGCAGTGGCGCTCGCGGTGCTTTTGAGTTTTCACGGTAGCCTGAACGGTCCGCAGCAGACCATCGCAGGTAACAAGGCAACGCAGCCTGCCGGGCCTGCCACAGTACCATCCAACGCGGCCACCGTAGTGCCGGCCACGTTGGAAACCGCGCTGGCGACTGCGTCGGCGGAGGCAGAAGTTTCCGCGGGAGCTAATTCAACGGCAGCCTTGGAATCGGCTAACGCGTCGGACGGAGCGTTCACCCCCCTGCCCGATAGCGACGATTCGCTCCCGCTGGACGGCGGCGCGGTGATTCGCGTGACCATGCAGAAATCCGTGCTGGCATCTTTCGGTTTGCAAGTGAGCGATGACGACGCCAGCAGCACGGAGCAAATCGCAGCCGACGTGGTAGTGGACCAAGCGGGAATGCCGCGGGCGATTCGCGTAGTTCAGTAGGTTTCAGTAAGTCGTCCAGTAATGTGTCCGGCGGCCGGGCGCGCAACAAAAGGTTTGTTCATGCAGCGAAGTTACTTCTGGAGGCAGTTTCCGATGAATATGCGATGGCAGGTGTTGCGAGTATTAAGCAGGACTGCAGGAATTCTTCTAATTTGCCCGGTGGCTTGGGCGCAGTCAGCTCCGCCGCCACCGCCACCCGGTGACGTCACTTTTGCCGGCGGAGGAATGCCGTTCGGTCATGACGCCGGATTCGGATTCGTGGGTTTCGAAGGCGGCATGCGCGGAGAGGTGGTGAAGGCGTCGCCGTTTTCGGCGCAAACCAGCGTCGAGACCACCCAGACGCTCCCCGACGGCAACGTAATCAGCCGCAAGGTGACCGGCGCGGTGTATCGCGATAGCCAAGGCCGCACCCGGCACGAAGAGACTTTGCCGGCCATCGGTTCCTTCGCTGCTTCTGGCAATGCGCCGCACGCGGCGTTTATCAACGATCCGGTGGCGGGTGTCCACTACGTGCTCGAACAGGATCACAAAGTGGCGCGTAAGTTTACCCCCGTCAATAAAGCGGATGTCGCCCACGATCGCCCGCGCAACAAGCCAGGCAACGACGCCGAAGAAACCACCGAATCGCTCGGCACGCAAACTATAAACGGTGTGGCGGCCCAAGGCACGCGGGCAACTCGAACGATTCCGGCGGGCAAAATTGGGAACGAGAAGCCGATCCAGATCATCACCGAGAAATGGGTTTCGTCAGATTTGCAGACCACGGTGATGGTCAAGCACTCCGACCCACGCAACGGGACGATGGTCTTCCAACTGCAAAACATTTCCCGTGCGGAGCCAGCCGCCACGCTCTTCCAGGTGCCGTCGGACTACACCGTGAAAGAGGGCGGGCCCAGGGGCGAACGCGGTGAATTCCGTCACCGGCCTGGTGGACCTGGCGGGCCTGGACCTGGTCCTGCGGTAGCGCCTGGCAGCCAGCCCGAATAATTGACGTTGCTTTGTTTTTATCCCCGGGTGCGCCGACCCGTCGCCCGGGTATCTTGGGCGGAGGTCCTCCTCCTCCGCCCTTACTTCTTCCTCCCACAATTTCCGCTTTTGCAAACCAGAATGCTTTTCATCTCGCGACTTTCGAAACTGCGCCGGGGTGTGCTGTGGTGTTATGCTACTCGGCGAAAGGCAATCTCAATCCAGGTGATCTCCGTTGGCCAAGCCGCGCATACTGCTAACCCATTCGCTGTTTGAACCCGCCATCGCGTTGCTCGCTCCTCATTTTGAAATGGATGTTTGGCAAGAAGCTTCCAGCATTCCGCGCGACGAGCTGCTGCGGCGCGTCGGGGATAAGGACGCGTTGATCTGCTTGCTGAGCAACAAAGTGAACGAAGAATTGCTGGCGCGCGCGCCCAAGCTGCGCATCGCTGCTACCGTCTCGGTGGGCTACGACAACATCGATGTGCCGGCATGCACCCGGCATTCCGTGGCCGCCACCAACACCCCGGGAGTGCTCGACGATACCACCGCCGATTTTGCGTGGACCCTGCTGATGGCGGTGGCGCGGCGTCTGATCGAGGGAGACTCTTTGCTGCGATCGGGCAATTGGCCTGGCTGGAATTTGGACCAGCTTTGCGGTGCGGACGTCTGGGGCAAAACCCTCGGAATTTGGGGATTCGGGCGCATCGGTCGGGAGGTGGCGCGGCGCTCGCTGGGCTTTAAGATGCGGGTGATTTACTACAGCAACCACCCCGCCCCCGAAGACGTGGAGAGGGAACTGCACGCCGAGTACGTCGATCGCGGCCGGCTGCTCGCTGAATCGGATTTTCTTTCGCTGCATGTGCCACTCACACCGAATACCCATCACCTGATTTCCGCGGAGACGTTGTCCCGGATGAAGCGGACCGCCTTTCTGATTAACACTACCCGCGGTCCAGTGGTGGACGAAGCGGCGTTGGCGGCGGCGCTCGGCTCGGGAGTGATTGCGGGTGCGGCGTTGGATGTGTTCGAGAACGAGCCGAAGGTGCATCCTGCGCTGATACCTCTGAAGAATGTGCTTTTAGCGCCGCACATGGGCAGCGCTTCGATCGAGACGCGAACGAAAATGGCGGTGATGGCGGTGCAGAACGTGGTGGCGCTCTTTCAGGGGAAGCTGCCGCCGAATGTTTTGAATCCGGACGCGGTGAGAATCTAGAGCGGGCGGAAACGGCTCTTTGGTTTCGGCCCCCAATTTACTGGCCGCAGATCCCTCGATCATCGCGGAATGAACTCAGAAAATGAAAGCTCTTGCCGAGCGGATTTTTCGCGAAACCCTCAATGCAATCGACATTCGGGCCACGTTGGCCTTGCGTCTTCCCCGTAGCGGCTATGTGATCGACGCTTCGGCTTGCGGTGCGGCCTCGGGACATGCCCGCACCAACCCTGCGTCTGCCTCCTCCGCGCTCGACCTGCGAAATTTCCGTACGTGGTACGCGATCGCCTTTGGCAAGGCAGCCGCCGCCATGGCGCAGGGTCTCACCGACGTGCTGGCGCCCGACTTCGCTCCCGCCGGTATTTGCGTGGTGCCGGCGCCGCCCCGGTCGCCATTGCCGGGCTGGGAAACGATTGTGGCGGGGCACCCGATGCCGGACCAGGAGAGCTTTCGCGCCGGGCGCCTCATTCTCGATTTGCTGCACGGGTGCGACGAGCACTCCTTGGTTTTTTTTCTGGTTTCCGGTGGCGGCTCTGCTTTGATCGAGCAGCCGCTCGATCCGGGAATTTCACGGGACGATTTCCGGGCGTTGTATGACGCGCTGGTGAAGTGCGGCGCCCCTATCGCGGACATGAATGCGGTCCGCAAGCATTTCTCCGGGGTCAAAGGCGGGCGCTTGGCGACGGCCGCGCCGAGCGCTATGAAGATCACCGTAGGTGTCTCCGACGTGCCGGAGGGGCAAGACAGCGCACTCGCCTCTGGACCCACGCTTCCGGACCCGACCACCGTCGAGGATGTGCTACGAATTGCGAAAGAGTTTCGCTTGGCCACGCTCCTTCCCCGGTCGTTGCGAGCACGATTGGAGTCCAAGCGCATCGAAGAAACACCGAAAGCGGACCACCCAGCCTTCGCGCGTAGCCTGTACTTGCGCCTGCTGGGTGCGCACGATTTGACGCATTGTGCCCACCACGCCGCGGAAGCCGCAGGCTTCGTCTGCGAAGTGGACAATTCGACCAACGATTGGCCGCTCGAACCAGCTTCCGACTATTTGCTGGGGCGCCTCGCCGAACTGAAAAGCTGGCACCCCAACCGCCCCGTAGCGCTGATTGCCAACGGAGAACTTTCCAGCCCAGCGAAGGGAAGTGGGGTGGGAGGACGAAACGCGGCGTTCGTGTTAAGCTGCGTGCCCAAGATCGCCGGCAAACCCGTGGTGGTACTCAGCGCAGGAACCGACGGCATTGACGGCAACAGTCCAGCCGCTGGGGCAGTGGCCGATGGCGAAACGTTGCGACGCGCGGAATCCGGTGGGTGGGACCCCGAGGATTATAGACGCCGCTTCGATTCCTTCCATTTCTTTGAAAACATGGGGGATACAGTAACTACGGGGCCTACTGGCAACAATTTGCGGGATCTTCGCATCTTACTCGCCCCATAGCTCGGACAGCTCCCGTGGCGAATAAAATTATTATAGTTCTGGTACCTACCAACTCAGTCTTTTTTTGTTAAGCTACGCTCGCTATCATTCGCAACATATTTCATAGGGGCCTCTTGATGCCGCTATTTACTTCTTTCGAGTTAACGCTTCCGTCAACAGTAATCATACTCCGCTGGGTTGCTGCGGTCGTACTTTTTCTGGAACTTCCGGTACCTTTTTACTGGTCCATCCTCCATCCAAATTCGACTTACTGGCGTACCCGGCAGAAACAAGGATTTGCGGTGGCGCTGTTGCCGTGGCCAATCGTCGCTATTTTGATGGTGGTATTCCGCAATCAGATTTTTGCCACCACTGCTCCTCGCTATTGGGAAATGCTTGCCGGCATGGCGGCGATCCTGCTGGAATTCTGGCTGATCGTGCTGGCCAAACGTGCCCTCGGTCTGGCACGGCTGGTGGGAAAAACCGAGATGGACGGTGACGGCGAAATCGAATCCGGGGGAATCTACGCTCGGATGCGGCATCCGCGGTACGCGGGAATGATCGGAGCAGTGGTCGGGGCTGGGTTGCTCAGCGCGACCACCACGCTTTGGGTCGTTCTGGCGATTTGGACGGTGCTGGTTGTTGCCGCGGTGGTGCTGGAAGAGCGCGAATTAGAGCGCCGCTTCGGCGCCGCATATCTGGATTATTGCCGGCGGGTGCCGCGGTTTGTGCCCAGCCGGTTTCGCGCCCGGGCCGACTGGCCGCAATAAAGCCGCCGGCACGCCTAGGCATTCGCAGGCAAACCCGAAGAACCGGGAACCAATAGACGCCGGGCGTCCCCGCGCCGGGCGTCTATGCGCGCGTGAACGTGCATATTGACGTGGTTGGCCAGAAGCGATAGGGTGCCAGTCAACTCAGGAGGCACCCATGCCCATCCGATCGTTGTCCCCAATCGCAAGGCCCGCCATTCTGGCGCTGGCGCTAACGTCGTTCTTTGCCGGTGCAACGCGCGCGCAGCTCGGTAAGCGCGTGATGACCAATGCCGGCACCCCGGAAGACAAAGCGATTTCGGAGATCTACGCGGCAACCGACGGGGCGGCCAAGCTCGCTTTGTTGGATAAGTTCATGGCCGATCTCGGTAAGGGCGATTTCGAGCTGCTGGGCGATCAGATCTACGTGGCCACCTACCTCGAGCAAAAGAATTATCCCAAGGTCTACGAGTACGGCGAGAAGGTGTTAAAGCTTGATCCCACCGATTTCGGCACGCTGGCGAAGATGGTCCAAGCAGCGGATGAGGCCGGGGATGCCGCGAAGATTTTCGATTTCGGGGAACGCGCGGGCCAGATTCTCAAACAGTACAAGGAGTCCGGCCCGGCGGACGACGGCGCCAAGGCCGCCAAGGCCCAAGTGCTGGAAGAAAACAGCGCGGACATCAGCCGTGTGGAATATTCGATGTACCGTGCGGCGACCAAGAGCGCCTCACCGATCGAGAAGGCGGAGCTGATGGTGCGCTACGCCGCCGCGTTTCCGGATTCTTCTTACACCAAAGACGCCAGAGACAACGCGGCGGTTGCTTATATGCAGGCCCAGAAAAACGACAAGTCGGTCGAGATCGCGCAGAAAAATCTGGCCGCCGATCCGGACGACCTCAGCATGTTGTTACTTCTGGCGGATTACTGGAGCGATAAGGGCACCCCGGCGCAATTGGACAAAGCGGCGCAGTACGCGCAAAAAGCCGTCGACGATCTGGCCACTGCGAAAAAGCCCGACGGAGTTTCCGACGATGACTGGAAGGGCCGCGTCGCATTACAGCAAGGGGTGGCTTACTCCGCACTCGGAATGGTCTACGTGAATAAAGGCAAGAATCCGCAAGCCATTGACGCTTTCAAGAAGGCCAGCCCGCTGCTGAAAGCCGATACGGTGAGTTACGGACGCAATCTTTATCGGCTGGGTTTTACGCTGGCGAAGATGCGGCGGATTCCGGAAGCGAAGGTGGTCCTCAATCAGGCGATCGCGGTGAATAGTCCGTACAAAGCGCTGGCGAAGCAAACGCTCGACACCATTAGTAACCCGCGCTAATTCGTCTTTAGCCTTAATAAGCCCGGTGCGAAAAGCGGTTGGTAGCCCCGACAATCGTTTCGGAAAACATTCCATCCCCAAAATCTCCCTTTCCAAAAATGCCGCCGCCGCGGCCACCTCTAATCGGTCCGTAGCTCTTCGTACCCAAGAAGCTCGTGGTTCCTCGGCCCACCGCGACACAGGCGTATCCAAAAACCAGAGCTTTCCCGAACAATCAAATTCAAGAATTTCTTATAGGGGACGCTGTAGAAGAACTGCGAGGGAAAAACTCCGGGGGGCGCCGGAGGAGGACGCCCCCGCGGATTACTCCTGCACGGTTGTTTCGGTGCGTGCGAGCAAACTCTGCAGATCGGCGCCTAGGGGCTTGGTGTCCCGATCGATTTCGATTGCGCCTTTCAGATAGGCGCCTTCCTCGATGGAAATTCGCGAGGTCACCAGGTCCCCGATGAACGAGCCTTCCTTGTGAATTTCCACGCGGTCGTGAGCGCGAATTTCTCCACTCACCTTTCCTTCGATGACCACTTCGCGGGCCACCACTTCACCTTGAATCTTTCCGCTGGGACCGATGGTGAGGCGGTTGCCGCCGAGCGACACCGGTCCATCGAGCTTGCAATCGATGTGCACGTCTTCCGCTCCGGAAAGTTCCCCTTTGAGAGTCAGTCCGTTGCCTAGCCACGCCAGCGGCCGCGGAGTGTGTCCTGACGGCCGATATTCGGGCGTCGCCGGGAAAGCGGGGCGACTCGGTTCGTTCAGGGTCGAAGTGCCGGGCGAGCCTGCTGCGCCTGATTTGTTTGTCCACATATGGGTAAGCTCCTCAATGCTTCGAATCGTCGGCGTGTGTAACTGATCGAACTGTAGACTTCGTTCCGGGAAGCATCAACCGCGAACCACCCAGCGCTTGTCGGGATTTGTATTGGCGTTTTGGTGTCGCCGGAAATTCAGCGCGTATTTTGCCGGAATTCCACGCGAAGCCCACTGCCAAACAACCGATTCACCGATTTCAGCGCCTCAGTGATTTCTCAGACGCTGCTGGACATCGGCGAGGTCTGCAACGGTTGGTACAGGTGCCAAAAATTGTCTCCGGCGCGAGCGAACTCAATGCCAACTCGGAACATCCCGCGGCGCGTTTGTGCAACGTTTACCACCCGGCATTCGCGCTCTTCCTGCGTCAGACTGTGCACCAACAGGATGGATTGCCCCGGCACTACCGGCGCGGCAATCGAGATATTCGCGCCAAACGCATTCACGCTAATCGTGCGGGTGTGCCCGCGGAAAGGATGATTGTCGGGCGTGCGTCCGTACACTTGTACCGGAACTCGCAACGGCAACCGCTTACTGCGGCGGTGCGCGGCCCCCGAGTACTTCTCGGCGCGTGATGCAGTCATATTGGGACCAAGTTAGCCCGCGGTTCGGTTCCGGGGCAATAGTACTTGCGGACAGGTGGCACCGATGTACCAATTCTGTTCTTTTCGTCAGTTGGCAGCAAAGATAACACCACGTAAGGTTAGGGAAGAGAGCACCAGGTAGTTTTCCGGAGTGGCTCTCTGGAACAGATCAGACGCTTTTTTGCTGGAGCTTCTGCGGCGGATGCTAAGCTGGGACCATCCAGCGTCACTTCCGCGGACCGCTTCCCAGGCGGCCGGACGAAACCTAGGGGATGGCGCCTCGAAAGTGCAGTCTTCTCGATTTTGTGTGCAAACTCGCGGGCTCGTTGTTTGTTCGGATTCGCCCGAGATTGCGGCAGCAAGCGACGCCAGTCAGACTTCAGGAGTCATGATCTACGATGGTCGTTGAATCGTTACTTCGAAGCGTTCCCAACGCACAGCACCCGGCCGGTCCCGAAACGGCCAGCGCGGAACGGCAATCGCCGCGCATCGTGGAGAGTTCGTCCGCCCCCGCGCCGGTCGATCTCGTCGAGCAGGAATTGTATGCCCTGCTCGAACAACATAAAGACTGGGTGGAATCCAACGGTGAACGGGGACAGCGCCTGGAACTATCCGATGCCGACTTTGCGGGCAAGGACTTGGCGGGCGTCAATTTCCGCGATGCCATCCTGCACCAGGCAAATTTCTACCGCGCGGAGCTATTGCTGGCAGACTTTCGCGGAGCCACCCTGGCCCAGGCGGACTTTCGTGAAGCCAACCTGCTGGGCACCGAGTTTGAGGATGCCAATCTGCAAGGCGCGCGATTTACCGGCGCCACCGGAATTATCGGCCGCAAATTTGCTGGCGCGAATCTGCTGGGCGCCGAGCTGCCGTCGTCCCTGGGCGATATTCGGGAGCTGGACGCCGCACAGAGCGCATACCGCAAGGCCCAGCGGTTGTTCTTGGCGATGATGATCCTAAGCGCGGGCGGTTGCGCGGTGGCGGTGTCGGTGTCTGACGTGCAGTTGATCCGGAATCTGCCGCTGCCGAAACTGGGTGCGGCCATTCCAATGGTTGGATTTTTCTTCGTGGTGCCAGTACTGCTGGTGTTCGTCTATCTGTTCTTTCATCTCGCGCTGCAGCGCCTCAGCGAAGCCCTGGCGGAGTTGCCGGTGGTATTCCCGGATGGGCGCTCGCGAGAAGCGGCGGGCCCGTGGGGAAAGTTTGGCCTCTTCTCCGGGCAAGTGCAGGAGTCGTCGAGGCGCCGGCGCCCGCTTGCGTTCCTCGAGCGCGCCATTTCCCGTTTTGTTTCGGACTGGATTCCGCCAGCCGCGCTGGTGATCTTCTGGGCGCGCTATTTGGTGCTGCAGGATGTGCGCGCCACGCTTCTGCATATCCTTCTATTGGCTGGTGCGACCACCTTTGCGATTTACATTCGGCGCAACCCCGAGACCGGCGAAGGTGCGTTGCAGCGCTCGCGCTGGGCTCGGCGTCTGGGCCGGGCGGCGGTTCCTCTACGCGTTTCCGCCAGCATCGCAATGATCCTGGCCATCGTCTCCATCGGAACGATTTACGGCGCGCCGCACGATCCCAAGCGCGCCCAGCAATTTCCGGGCACTAGCATCCATCGCTGGGCTGCCGATACGGTTTGGGCCTTCGGTTTTGACCCCTTCGCCCACCTCACCGAGTCGGATCTCTCGATCCGCCCCAAGGGCTGGACCGGAAGCGAGGAACAGCGTTTGCTGGTGAAGGGCGCGAACCTCAATAAATCGAACCTGCGCTACGCCGAGGCATACCGCAGCTTCTGGGTGAACGCGCATTTGTGGGAAGCGGATTTTCAGGGAGCTTCGCTCTCGGAATCCGATTTTCGCGGCGCCAATATGCGCGAAACCAACTTGCAGTCGGCGCGCCTGGATCGCAGTAATTTCGCTCATGCCAACCTGCAAAACGCCGACCTGATGCGTGCCAATCTGTCGGAAGCCGATCTAAGCGGTGCCGATTTGTCGTTCACCAATTTGCAGCAGGCCACCCTGGCGGAAGCGCGCATGGCATGCGCCAATCTGTTTTCCGCCGACCTGCGCCAAGCGCGGCTGCCCCATGCGGATATCGAACAGGCCGACTTGCGCGACGCGCATCTGGATTACTCGCAGATGCCCCAGGCCAACTTGCAGGGCGCGTATCTATGGTCGGCGAAGCTCGCCGGCGCGCACATGCAGGATACCCAGTTGCAGCACGCCATAATGATCGAGGCCAGCTTGCGGTCGGCGGATTTGCGCGGCGCGCAGTTTGAAGGCACCGTGTTGCGCGACGCGGATATCGCCGATGCCATCCTGGATGGCGCGGATTTCCGTGGCGCAATAGGCCTCACCCCCGAGCAGGTATGTTCAGCGGGAACTCGGCGCGACGCGCACTTTGACGCGCCGATGCTCGAGCAGTTCAGCGTGATGTGCGGGCTGGGAGGTGCGGCAAGCGACGCGCCGGCCTTGGCCGCGCCAGCCGCAAGCAGCACTTCGGTGTCGAAGCCGGCTGGGTTCCCGTCGATCTGGAAGAAACCACCGTCGCCGGCCATCCCGGATCGCTAGTTTCTCCCGCCGCTGCACCGGCCATCGCTGTGCCTGACCAATAACTCCCCGATCCACCGCTATTGGAAATACCCGCGGCTAGCCTTTATACTGAACCGCAGTGCATGACGATGGCGGGAGCGGCATTTCCCTCCGTCTCGCGGTTGTTCGCTATGGGTGTCGCTGCGACGCTAAAAACGCTCTGGATCGCAAATCACCGTAGGACGGCAAATGGACTGGCAAAAGCGAAAAGTTCTGGTAACTGGCGGTGCGTCATTCATCGGATCGAACCTGGTCAACGCGCTGCTCGACCGCGGCGCCCATGTGCGGGTGGTGGACGACATGAGCAGCGGCCGCCTGAGCAATATCAGCGGGCTCATCGAGCAGAAACGGGTAGAGCTACTGAAAGGTGATTTGCGCGTCCAGGGTGTGGCCGAACGAGCCGCGGCAGGTATGAGCGTGGTCTTCCACTTGGCTGCCGATCACGGTGGACGAGGTTACGTCGATCTGCACCAGGCAGCCTGTTCGGTGAACCTGATGCTCGACGGCCTGGTTTTCCAGGCCTGCAAAAACGCCAAAGTGGAAAAAGTGGTTTACGCCTCCTCCGGCTGCGTCTATCCCAATCACATTCAGACCAATCCGAGCGAACTCCTCTACCTCACCGAAGATATGGTCGGGCCTCCCTACGATGCCGACCACATGTACGGCTGGGCCAAGCTGATGGCGGAGATGACTCTGCGCGCGTACCACAAGGATTGGGGGATGAAGTCCGCGTCCTGCCGGTATTTCACCGTGTATGGCCCACGTGGCGTCGAAAATCACGCGGTCATCGCCATGATCGCTCGCGCCTTCGTGAAGCAGGATCCCTTCGCGGTGTGGGGAACCGGCGAGCAGATTCGCAATTGGACTTACGTGGACGATATCGTTGCTGGCACCATCCTCGCCGCCGAGAAGATCGACGACGGCACCGCCGTGAACCTCGGCACCATGGAACGAATCAAGGTGATCGACGCGGTCCACGAAATCCTGCGCATTTTCAAACACAACCCAAAGATCGAGTTGCAACCCAATATGCCAACCGGACCATTGAACCGCGTTGCGGATAATTCGCTAGCCAAGAAACTGATGGGCTGGGAGCCGAAAACGATGTTCAAAGACGGACTGCGCAAAACCATCGACTGGTACCTAGCCTCGAAGAAGCAGGAAGAAGTTGCCGCCAAGCTAGAAGGCATGCTCACCGAGCGGTAGTGGCCTAACCGTCCTGCTTCAAATATCGCCACATCCTTTGCAGATTTTCAGAAAGCGTTATCAGAGCATCCTTTACATCTTCTGTTCGGTATTAGCGCCGTTGTGGCATAGCGACTTGCGGTGGCGGCCCCCCAAAAGCCAGAACCTTCTCCGCTCCACAACCCGAGCAAAAATTTCCAAACCGGCGGCGTTGTGGGCAGCAATGCTCGATGGATCGGACGCGAGTGGTGGGACCGGCCGCCAGAATTCCGGCCGAGGCGCTCGCGCTTGACCTTGCAGTTAGTAGATTCTCTTTTAGAAATCCACCAAATCTACCGGCGCAGGCCGCTCCGGCAGTAGAATCGCGCACCTCAACATCCGCTCGTAGATTTTCTCTTGGATATCAGGCGAATTTATCGACGATAGGGTTGCTGAGCGAAGCGAAGTGAAGTGGGTGCCCCAGGTGTCGATGTCACATCTGGGTTCTCTAAGTTTTTGACTTGGCCTTGTAAAGCCGCCGTAGCGCCGCCACTCGGGATGGCGGAAAAACATCCCATCGCACAAGTGTCTAACATCGAACTTCAATTCGCGCCTTGTGCCTCTACGGTTTTTGCCAGTCTGCAGCAGCACGTCGCCGACCTCAAGAGGAGAGTTAATTCGCCAGGTAGCGCGCCAGCGCCAAGCTGCCGACTCCGCTGGACTGTTTCGTAGTGATACCCACAGCGACGATGTTACCGTTCGATTGAATCAGAGTCGCCTCGACGAAATCGTCGTTCTGGAAGCTGGTGGTCACCGTGCCGTCAGTACCGAAGGTCCTGTCCAGGCTGCCATTGGAATCCAGCCGCGCCAACCCAAAAACCTCAGTCGAAAAACCTCCGGACGCATAATACCCACCCACGATGATTTGCCCGTTCGACAGTATCGTCACCCCGCCGTAGTCATACCCCGGCGCGCCCGCTCCGGTGAAAACGAAGGGTGCATTACTGAAGGTGGTATCCGCCGCGCCGGTGGCGGTATAGCGAACCACCTGCTCGTCTTCTTGGTGTTTCACCGGCACCACTTCGTCGGAGGCCAGAAATTCGCCGTTCGAGTAAAACGCGTTGATCGCGCCATGTCCGCTGGCGGCCGTGATTGTCGCGGGCGTAACCTCAGCATCGAGTACCCCGGCCGAGGTGAACTCCGAAATACCCGCATAATCCACAACGAAGATGTCCCCCGCGGCATCCAGCCCGATAATGTCGGTGGACACGTCGGACCCTGTTGCGAGTACCGTTCCGCCGCTCCCAAACGTAGCGTCCAAAGTGCCATTCGAATTGTAGCGGGCGAGCGCCGGAAACGTAGAACCACCGTGATAGCCCGAAATGGTATCCACTCCGGCCACCAGAATCTTGCCGTTGGGCTGCACCAAGACGGCGTTCGCCGTCGCTTCCAGCCCGGTGGCGAAGGTCGTCAACACTTGCCCGCCGGTGCCAAAGGTCGTATCGAGCGTCCCGTTGATGTTCAAGCGCTCCACAGCGAAAACGCCCGATCCGCCGCCAGCGGCCACGATCTGGCCACTGGCCTGCAGCGCCAAGGAGTGAGGGAGAACCAGAGCGTCGGTGTTGAACGGTGTGGTAACGATCCCGGTGCCACCGAAAGTCTTATCGAGGGTTCCGTTCGACAGGTATCGCAGCAGCACAAACGAGATTTGATTCGAAGCGAGGACCACAATGCTGCCGTTGGGCTGCAGGATGGCGTCACCAATGGAATACACCGAAACTGGGTCGCCCGTCGAAGGGTTCGTGCCAAGACTCGTAGTCACCTTGCCGCCCTTGCCAAAGGTCGGATCCAGTTTGCCCGCTTGTCCGAAAGCGGATATGGCGCCGAGCGTCGATCCCGAAAATAGCAAACCTGCCAGGATGCATCGGAGAGAGTTTCTCATACCGTTGTTTCTTCCTTTCGTCAATAATTCAAGACTACGCGCCGAACCTAATTTGACACATGGCGTTATAGGCGAGGGGAGCCTCGGTCTTGTCTCTAAAACGTAAAATCTTTGCAAACACCACGTCTCCGAACCTATGCGTTTCCGCCCAGACTCACAGGAGGTCCGAAACAAGCTATCGGATTAGGCTTGGCCAGTTCTCCGCTAGCAAGGGCGATGGTCGCGTTTAGAGCGTTGTGTCGAGAGCGACGTTTTCGATCATGGCGTCGAGCGCGGACTTGGCCTGGTCGCGCTTCGCCTGCAGATCGGCCGTCTCCCGCTGGATCGTCTCCAACCGCGTCTCCTGAGCGGCGAGCTGCTGGGTATAGCGCTGGGTGAGTGCGCGTTCCTCGGCGCTTCCTTTCAGCGCCTTCAGATTTTCACGCAGACGTTGCTGGTCGTCGTAAATCTTCTGCGTTTCTTCTTCCCGGTGAGTCAGCTCTGCATCCAGTTCGGCGACTCGGTCTTTCTGTTCCACGATCTTGCGCAACGCACTTTCGATCTCGGGATTTATGGATTTCTGCCGAACCAACAGCGCCACCAGCTCGTCCGTTAGACTCGTCAGCTGATACTGGGTTTCCACCGGCTTCGATTCGCGAACGCTTACCTTCGCGGTGGCCTTGGGTTCCACGTTTTCTCGAAAGCGGTAGGCACTCGAAGTCGTTTCGTCCGCTTTGGGACCATCTTCCGAAAGTCTCCAGTCCGCACGTAGTGGGTGCTCGATCAGAACGGAACGCGCTGTCGTGTCATCGTTACGGATCGTGTAGCTGGTCTCTTGACGCAGCTCGCTGGTTTGCACCATCACTCCATGTGCAATGCATACGTGAGTCACGCTTTGCGGCTCGCTCTCGGATTTCTGGTCCACCCGCACCCCCAAATCCGCGGCATACGACAGCAGCCGTTTCTCGCCCGGCTTGATCGCTCCGGTCAATCCTTCGCCGGCAAAAGCCTCGCTCTCCAGCACGCTGAAGCTTCCGCCGTCGAGGGTGAGCTCGCTGGAATTCGTCAGCCAAAGCGCGCGAAGCGGCCGGGGGGAATTCAACGATGGATTCCACACCGAAATTTTTTCGGCAGCGACGTGAACTTGCAGAATCGGAACCAGCGCGGATTCGTTTTTGTAAATCGTCAGGCGATCCTTCACTTTGTATTCGAAGAGATCTCCCAACTCCGCTCCCTCCGCTGCGGCAATCATGCCACGGCGCGCTTCCCCGATCCCGCCGATCATGCCACCAAGGACGCCGCCAACCGAGCCGCCTGCCAGGCCACCGGGCACGCCGCCGACCACGCCATAGCCGCCTCCTGCTCCTCCCCCGCTTCCCAGTTCACGTCCTGAGCCAGCATGCGGGGAAGGGGGCGGGGGAGGTGCCGGCGCGCCCAATGACGCAATTTGCGAACTTTCCGTATTCAGCGTGGTGCCTGCCACCGCCGCGTTAATGGTGACGGTCTCATTGGCCCCTCCCAACTGCAATGCCACGTCTTGTTTCCGTCCTCGCCCTCCGCCAAGCGACACGCCTTGCACAACTGTGGTTTGAAAACCAGCTGTGCTGAATTCAACGCGGTACTCCGCCGCCGGCAGATCGGAGGTTTCATATCGGCCCTGGCCATCAGTAAATACGGTTGCCGCAATTTGGCCGGAGGGAGAAAACACTTGAACTTTCGCGTTGGGGATCACCGCGCCGCTCGGATCGGTGATTGTGCCGGACAAGCCGGCGAATCCCCCGAGCATCGCGCTGTCATGCGTCTGCGGGCTGAGTTGGGAATTCTCCGGGAGCGCAACCACCGGACGCCTGGCGTAATACGGTTGAGAAAGCTGTTGGATGAACGATTGTGGCGAGCCAGCTACCAGCGAGAGTTCAACGTTGTTCCAGTCCTCGCCGACGGTGTTGTCCACGATCGCCCAGCCTTGTAGCAGCGGCTCGTCGGTCTCTTTGGTAGGCAGCACCACGCGATAGGTGGTCTTCCATATGGGGACTTCGCTGATGTAACTAACGTAGAGCTGGCGGTCGCCGGTCCCAGCCGTGGCGATCGACATTCGGCGAAGATCGGCCTTGCGTTCCGAAGCCAGCAAAGACAGATAGCTGCCCACTTCCTGGGTCACATCTCGCTCCGCCAGCCGCACGCTCACCGCTGGGGTAATTTCCACGGTGCGAACTTCGCCAGAGTCGCCGACTAGCGTGGCCAGATCCACCTCGAGGGTGGTCCCGCCGCTGACCCGTGTTTTTCGCTCCACGCTCAGCAGACGCCCGGTGATCACGCTGGTTCCACTGCGCACTTCCAAGCGCGCGCCGCGCAAGGCGGCATAAAATTTCGAGAGGTCGGTGTTTTCCTCCAGCGGCAGCCGCAGCATCCCCAGACGCTGGCTCAGCGGCGCCTCCGAATTGTAATTAACTCCGGCAATTCTCCCGCCATTGAGATCGAGCACCGTCAGCGACTGCAGAACGTCGTTGAGCTGGCTGCTGGTGAAATCAATCTGCACGGTCTGGTTGCCGCGGACCTGCCCCAGATGTTCGAAATAGCCGACGCCAGTCTTATAGAGGATCACCCGGCGCACCGGAAGCCTAGCGCCAACAGATTCGGTCAATTCGCCCGCGGACGGCGCGGATGTCGCGGTTCCCGCTGGTGGCCGAGCCTTAGCCGGGCTAGGTTTACTTTGAGGTTTCGCCAGCACTGCAGCGGAAAGAACTGAGAAAATCAGAAGGCAGACCCGGGTGGGATGAACTCGCATTCGCGCCTCCAAGGGTTGCAGCGCGCCGCCAACGTACCCGACAGCGTTCGTCACATTCAACAGACACCGCGCAGCCAGATTTGTGCCGGACAATTACCCGCTCCGGTGGCACAGCGACTCCTCGCGGTGCGTTCCCGGGAACTTAAATTCATCCAGCCCTAACGGGCGACCACGATCCCTCGCCTCACCCACTGCGGCACGCGCCGGCCGGTATTCACCACAGGAATGGTCCCTTCCATCCATGCGGACAGAGTGCTAGCGTCGCACTGATATGGCACAGCGGAGCCAAGCCTGAGAAACCAACCAAACAGCAAAAGAGGACAAGAATCCAAACAGCAACACTGCCAGCATACCCCCCTTCGATGTGTATGAAAACAAACGACGGAGTTTCGCCGAATCGCGGCAAAATTACATTTCACATCGACGAAAATCGATCCAGACACGCAGAGTCGCGCTGCCCAGACGTGCCTCGAGGCACCACAAAAGAAATCGCTGGAACTTTGGCGGCTACCGGAGTGAACTACTAGCAGGAAAGCATGCACCGGGAATTTGGAACGGAAGCTCTTACTCAGGAGGGAGATAAACTTTGATGCGCGGACGACGAAAGCCAAGAAAAGCACTGACTTACAGCATAGTCGCTGCATTTGCAGCGATGGCGTTGTTGCTGTCCTGCAGCGTGGAGACGCTGCGCGCCGATGGCCCCAATCTGGCCGGCACCTGGAAGCTGAACGAGAAGAAAAGTGACGATGTGCGCGCCAAAATGCAGGCAGCGCGAAACCAGAACCAGGATCAATCCCAAGGGCAGGATGCAGGCGGCCCAGGCGGTGGGCCGGGGGGCAACGGCGGCCCGGGAGGAATGCGGGGAGGTCCTGGGCGCGGCGGAATGATGGCCGATTTTTCGCAGCTAACCATCGAACAGACCGCCACCACCGCGAAAGTAACCGGCTCCAGTGGACGTGTGCTGGCGGTTTTAGGCCCCGACGCGCCGGCCAATACTTCACCTGACAGTTCCGCAGCGACGCATCCGGCCGCGCAGCCCGAAGATATGCCCGCTAATTCAGACGCCGGCCCGCGCCCGCGGCGCGGCCCGCCTCCTCCGTCAGTGGCGCACTGGAACGGCAGCCAACTGGTCAGCGAATCGCAGAATCCGCGCGGCGGAAAAATGACGCGCACCTACGAACTCTCGCCGGACGGCAGTGAATTGTTCGTGAGCACCAAGATGGAGAGTCCCAACCTAAGCGAGCCGGTGACATATCGCCAAGTGTACGACCGCGCGAAAGCCAACTGAAACGGCGTAGCGTGCCGATTCGTCTTTTGAGTGGGTCCGGCGGCAGCCGTCCGAACAACGCGGTTGTTGGATGTGCCGCTGCCGGACCCATCTTCGTTTTCACAACGCGCTGCTCGCCGCTCATCGCGGCGGCCGTCAGCCCTAATCGTAACCGTCATGGAAAGGCGAGACTGATTTGAAATTCTCCCACCGCAAGGGATGCATGACTCTCGCAGTCCTTTGCGCTTCGATCGCGGCCGCCGCTCAGCAGCCGCCTCCGCCACCCCAGACGCCGGCACCAGCCCAAGGCGCAGCAGCGCCATCGCCTGCGCCCGCTGCGGCGGCCGCCAGCGCCGCCGGTATAGTGCGGTCCGCCGGAGGACAGATTATTCCGGGAGCGCCGGTCCGCTTCACCAATGCTGATAGCGACAAGATATGGGTGAGCTGGACCGATGAGACCGGCAAGTTTGTGTTCCCGGCGCTTCCTCCCGGGGACTATCACGTCGAGGCCAGTCAGGTAGGATTTGTCCCGGCGCCTGCGGAGGTGCATCTGCCGGGACCGTCCGACCACAAGATTGAGCTAGTCCTGCGCATCGCAACGGTTCAGGAACTGGCCGCCGCCGCTCCACAGGCCGCCGCTCTCGCTCCCGCGCCTCCCGCGGCTGGGAATAAACCGGCGGCGGGGAACAAGCCGGCATCGGGCGCAGCATCATCGCCCACCACCACCGCGCCTCCCGGAAATGGAAATCCAAGCGCGCCGGGCGGTACGAGCGCAGCCAATGGTGCCGCGGCGAATGGAACGCCCGCGAATGGCAACGGATCGGGGCGTAGGGGCAGAGCGGGTCAGGCCCTGCCAGCCGGAGACTTGAACGCCCTCAGCCAGGGTCTCGCGCAGACCGGCACAGGTGGCTTCCAGCAAACCGATCTAACCGCCGAGGGCGGTGCTCAGAATCAGAATGAACAGTCAGCGTCAGGAGCCAGCGTCGCCACGCTAGCTGCGGCGAATGCAGGCTCGATGGGCAATGCCGCATCGGTGTTCTCCGACTCATTCCTCATGCAGGGCACCGTGGGTCAGAGCTTCTCGCAGGGTGGTCCGGGCGGATTTGACTTCGGGGGCCCTCCAGGTGGTGGCGGTCCGGGAGGGATGGGTGGTCCTGGTGGAGGAGGTCCCGGTGGCGGTGGCCCAGGCACCGGTGGCGGTTGGGGCGCCCAGGGATTCGGCGGTGGTGGCGGTGGCGGAGGCGGCGGATTCGGTGGATTCGGCGGCGGACGTGGCGGTCCGGGAGGCCCAGGCGGACAGAGCAGGCGCATCCGGCAGGCGATCAACCGGGTGCGCTTCAGCTTCTTCGATCAGTTGCAGGATTCGGCATTTGACGCGCGGCCCTACGCGCTTACCGGCGTGCCGTCCCCGAAGATCGGCCACTACGACGACAAACTGGGCGCCAATATCGGCGGCCCGCTGAAAATCCCGCATATCTATAACGGCAGCGATCGCACGTTTTTCTTCGTGAACTACACGCACGAAACGAATCAGAGCCCGGTAGACGCTTTTTCCAGCGTTCCTACCGCCGCCGAGCGCGCTGGTGATTTCAGCGGAACCGGGGCGCAGCTCTACGATCCCTATTCCAACATCGCCGGCCCGCGCACTTCATTCGGAAGCATTATTCCCGCCGCGGACATCAATCCAGCGGCGGCCGGTCTACTACAATACGTGCCGCTGCCGAACCTTCCCGGCACGGTGCAGAACTATCAACTGCAGACCACCGTTCCGGTCCAGACCGATTCGGTAAATGCCCACGTGCTGCACACCATCAATTCCAAATTCAATTTGAATGTGGGATACAACTTCAATTCCGTACGCCAGCACGCCATCAGCAGCTTCCTGGATTTTGGCAGCCACAGTTCCACGCGCAATCAAAACGTCACTCTGGGCCTGGTGCAGAACTGGAGCCCGCGGTTGGTCAACAGCACCTCTGTGAATTTCAGCCGCAGCCGCATCGATCTGCTCAGCGATCATTCTTATCGGCACGGACATTGCCGCCGAGTTGGGCATCACCGGTATTTCCACCAGCCCCATCGACTACGGCATTCCGTTGATCGACTTCACCAATTTTTCCAGCCTGAACGATCCGGTGCCGACCCTGACTCGCAATCAGACCTTTCGATTCGTTGACAACGCCACCTACACTCGTTCGCAAGCACACTCTGAAATTCGGCGGGGAAGCGCGGCGCATCCAGAATAACCAGCGCAGCGATCCAGACCCCCGCGGCCTGTTCACATTTACCGGCTTGATGACCAGCCAGCTGACCGCGAGCGGCGAACCGGTGCCCGGCACCGGGAACGATCTCGCGGATTTCCTGCTGGGACTTCCCGAAGCCACCACCACGCGCTTCGGCGATTCCAGCCACTACCTGCGAAGTTGGGAATTTATCGGCTATGGGCAAGACGACTGGCGCGTGAATAAGCGCTTCACGCTGGAGTTCGGCGCGCGCTATCAGTTCGTAACGCCGCCGGTCGACGTGTACAACACCCTGGCCAATGTCCTGCTCGACTTCAATACCAACCAGGCGGCGGTGGTTACCCCCGGCCGAGGCGGATCCGTTCGGCGGCTCGCTGCCGCGCTCTCTGGTGCACTCCGACTACAATAATTGGGCGCCGCGCATAGGCTTCGCCTGGGATCCCAAGCTGAAGATACGGACCATCGTTCGCGGCGGCTACTCGATTTTTTATAACGACTCGGCCTACAACTCGCTGGTGAGCTATTTGGAGAATCAGCCGCCCTTTGCGACTGCGATCACCAGGGTTACCAGCACCGACAGCGTGCTTTCACTCAATGACGGATTTCCTGGGGCCAACACCGCGAACTCGCTGACCAACACCGCCGCCGTCGATCCCAACTACAAAGACGGCTACGCGCAGATCTGGAACCTCACTACGGAAACGTCGTTCCGCCACAATTGGGTGCTCGACCTCACCTACACCGGCACCAAAGGCACCGACTTGGATTTGTTGCGCGCACCGAACCGTGCACCGCCAGGAAGTCCGCTGGATACCGACGACGACCGCAGGTTCGCGAACGCCGGCGGCTTCACCTTCGATCAGTCCGCGGCCAACTCGATTTACCACGCCCTGCAGGTCCGCTTGATGCATCGCTTCACCGCGGGCCTGAGTTTGCAGGCCGTTTACACCTATTCGAAATCGATTGACGACGCCAGCTCCATCGGCGGGGTGGGAGCGGTGGTGGTGCAGGACGACAACGACTTTTCCGCCGAGCGCGGTCTTTCCTCCTTCGACATGCGCCACCAGTTCCGCGGCTACTCGGTGTATGAGTTGCCGTTCGGCGAGAGAAAACGATTTGCCAAGCATGGCTGGGAGGCGCGCACTTTTGGAAATTTGCGCCTGGGTAATCTGGTGACGTTTAACACCGGCACGCCGTACACCGCGCAGGTGCTCGGCAATCAAGCGGATTCTACCGGCACTGGTGCGAATTTTTCCGAGCGCGCCGACCAAGTGGGTAATCCCTCACTCGGTTTCTGCGGAGGCTCGGCAACTCTCGCATTTAAGACTGCGGCCTTCGTCCTGCCGCCGGAAGGGCGCTACGGCGATGCCGCCCGCAACACCATCGAGGGACCGTGCTCGTTTAGCTGGAATCCGTCATTGGCTCGAGATTTCCGCTTCGGCAACGACAACTCGCATCGCGTCACCGTTCGCTGGGAGGTGCAGAACTTGACCAACCATCCGAACTTCAGCGGCATATCGACGGTGGTCAACTCGGCGACCTACGGGCGGGTGACCGCCGCGGGAACGATGCGCACCATGGACGTCAACGTACGGGTGGCTTTCTAATGAAAGCACGGGTGAAGTTCGCGAGCGTCAATTTGGAACGTGCCGCATTGGCTTTGCTTCTTGCTGGCGGGCTAGCCCTCGCTCCTTGCGTGCCGATCCCAAGCTCGTGGGCGCAAGACGGAGGTCCTCCGCCGGGGGGTGGTCCCCCCGATGGCGGGATGCCGTCGCAGGGATCGCCGACTAATTCGCAGGATTCCGCCAATCAAAATAATCACAGGCGTGCTCCGTCGATCCGCACGATTTCGGACTTGGTGCGCATCGACGTCGAAGTCACCGACAAGGCCGGCAAGCCGGTGAAGGGCTTGCCGCAAAGTGATTTCATCGTCACTGAAGACGACAAGCCGGTGAACGTCTCCTACTTTTCCTACTCCGACATCGAAAAGATCGAAACCGCGGGCAAAACCGACGAAGCGCCAGTGGTGATTCCGCTGGCCAATAACACTCCAGCGCAATCCGAAGCTCTGCAGGACCAGACCCGCGACCGGCGGATGATCGTCCTTTTCTTCGACACCAGCTCGATGGCCACCGACGAATTATTGCGCGCGCGGGATTCGGCATTAACTTTCGTGAAGAAAACCATGAGCCCGGCTGACTTGGTGGGCGTGGTGGTGTACGCCAATACTCTCAAAGTGCTGGAAGACTTTACCAACGATCGCAAGAAGCTGGCCGCCGCGGTCCAATCACTCACCCCCGGGATGGGCTCGCAACTCGCCACCAACGACTACGCCGCGGCCACCAACGGTGAATCCGACGTCAGCGAATACACTGGGGCGGCTTACACCGCGGACGAAACCGAATTCAACGTCTTCAACACCGATGAAAAACTCGCCGCGGTGCAGAGCCTGGCGAACGTCCTCGCGGCGATCCCGGGGAAAAAATCGGTGATCCAGTTCACCAGCGGGATTACCCAGACCGGGGAAGAGAATCGCACCCAACTTCGCGCGGCCACCGACGCCGCCAATCGCGCCGACGTTTCCATCTATGCGGTCGATTCGCGCGGACTGATGGCCGAAATTCCGGGTGGTGACGCCACGACCGGTTCGGCGAGCGGCAATTCGGCGTTCACCGGAGCGCAGGTGTTCAAACAGATGGATAGCCGCCAGGACTCGCGCGACACGCTGGCTACGCTTTCGTCCGACACCGGCGGCAAGACGTTCTTCGATCTGGGCGATCTGGGTGATGCGTTCAAAGGCGTGGAAGTGGACAACACCGGCTACTACCTGCTGGGCTACTACATCGGCGCCAACATTAAACACGACGGAAAGTGGCACGACATCAAAGTGAAGGTGAAGGCTCCCGGCGTGCATGTGCGGTTCCGCAACGGCTACTACGCCCCTAAAGACTTCCAGCATTTTGCGAACGAGGATCGCGAGGCGCAGTTAGCGGATGCGATGCGTTCGGAATCGCCCATCGTCGATTTGCCGCTGGCTGTGGAAACTTCGATGTTCCGCGTGTCGAGCAACCAGGTTTATGTTCCGATCGACGCCAAGCTATCTTCGAGCGCGCTCGATTGGGCCAAGAAGCACGACCGGCGCGAAGCCGCTTTTGATTTTTCGGTGGAAGTACGTGCGATGCCCTCGGGTCAGGAGGCGGCCGAGCTGCGCGACACGGTGCATGTGCGGCTCGATAACCAGCGCTTCGAGAAGGTGAGCCAGACCAACCTGGTTTACGAAGGCGGGGTGCTGCTTCCTCCTGGAAACTACCGCATGAAGTTTATCGCTAGAGAGAATGAGTCCGGAAAAATCGGCACGTTCGAGCAGCCTCTCGTTTTGCCGGCTCTCGATCCGGCAAGGCTCTCGCTCAGTTCCGTGCTGCTGTCGAGCCAGCTCGTGCCGGTGGAAAAATCTTCGGAGGTACAGACCAAGGGGCAAGGCCTGCGGGCGCGCTTGGCTACTTCGCCGCTGGAGATGAACGGCGAGAAAATCGTCCCCAGCGTCACCCGGTTTTTCACCCAGCAGCAGACCCTCTACGTTTTCTTCCAGGCCTACTATCCAGAGAATGTCGACAAGGGTGTGAAATTGGATTCCAGCGCCCTGCGCGGTGCGCTGATCTTTTTCCGCAACGGCATCCAGGTGAACGCCACGCCGTTGCTCGCGCCCACCGACGTTGACGCCAAGAATCACACCGCTGGGTTCCGCATCAGCCTGCCGCTTTCGAAACTGGACGCCGGGCGCTACACCGTCCAGGCGGTGGTGGTTGCCGCTGGCACCCAGCAATCCGCGTTTGGCCGCGCCTACCTGGCGGTGCAGACGCCGCCCGCTCCCGCAGCGCCGAGTACGAGCCCCGCAACGCCGGGCGCTCCTGCCGCGCCGCCTCCCAGCCCTTCAGCCGCCCCAGCTACGCCGCCAACTAACTAGCGGCGTGGTCGTAGCGAGCAGTCTCGGTTCGAGCCTTCCCAAGTCCGTGCCCGATACCGTCGCGTCGGTCACTACCCAATGGTAAAGATTGTGAGGCCTCGAAAAGCGGTCCAGCGATAGAATCGCGGCGGTAACGAAACGCGGAGGCGCCTCGGTGAATAGGAAGAAAAACCTTTTCGTCATTTTCCATCGCATTGTTCTGATTGCCGCGATCCTAGGGTGCCAGCGGCCCGCCTTTTCTCAAGCGCCCACAGCGAGCACTCCAGCGCCGGATTCTAAGCCCGCGGGGCAGGCCGTCGCCACAAATCAGATACCGGGCATCGAAGAACTCACCGCATATCAAAAATCGCAATTGATTAGGACTTTCAACGACTGGGCCTACCTGGCGAAGTATCGCGACGCCGATAAGGCGCTGCCCGCTCCAGCGCCGGGACAATTTCGCGTGGTCTTTATGGGAGATTCCATCACCGAAGGCTGGGGAATGAAGGCAACCGCAACTTCTCCGGGGCGCGGCGAGTTCTTTCCGGGCAGACCATATATAAACCGCGGCGTCTCTGGGCAGACCACGCCGCAGATGCTGGTCCGGTTCCGGCAAGACGTGATCGAGCTGAAGCCGAAAATAGTGGTTTTGCTTGCGGGGACCAACGACATCGCTGAAAACACCGGAAAGGAAACTATGGAAGAGATCGGGGACAACATCGCATCCATGAGCGATCTGGCCCGCACCCACGGGATTCGCGTGGTGTTGTGCTCGGTATTGCCGGCCAGCGATTTCCATTGGCATCCGGGGCTGGATCCGGCGCCCAAGATAAGAGAATTAAACGAATGGATCCAACAATACGCCGCGCGAAATAGAATCGTTTATGTGGACTACTATTCGAGCCTAGCCAATAGCGAAGGAGGCCTGAAGGCGAAGTTCACTCCGGATGGGGTGCACCCGAATAAGGAGGCCTACGATGTCATGGCGCCGCTCGCGGAGGCGGGTATCGCGGAGGCCATGAGAAGCTTAGCGATCATCGCTAGCCCTTCGCGAAGAACGCCTTAGTTTCCGTTTGATTGTGGTTTTTTATTGGCACACAACGGTAGTTTCGACTAGCTGCGTTCGGGAGCTGTGATAGCCTGAGGTTGTCGCTCCCGATCGAACATGGACCCCAAAATCCTCGCCCAGTTTCGCGCCGCGCTGCCAGCGGCCGCGGTCATTACCCGGCCCGAAGAGCTTTACACCTACGAGTGCGACGGCCTGACTAATTTTCGGGTGCGGCCCGAAGCGGTTTTTCTTCCATCCTCTACTGCTGAAGTTCAATCCATCCTCCGCGTGTGCCATGAGCACCGCATTCCGTTTGTGGCGCGAGGCTCGGGCACTGGACTGAGCGGCGGGTCGCTGCCGGTCGAGGGCGGGGTGGTAATCGGCATGAACCGCATGAACCAAATTCTCGAAGTGGATTTGGAAAATGGGATCATGGTGGTGGAACCGGGGGTCATCAATCTCAACGTCACCGCCGCGGCGGCCTCGCGCAACTATTTCTATGCGCCGGATCCTTCTTCGCAGCAAATCTGCAGCATCGGCGGAAACGTGGCTGAGAATGCCGGCGGCGCGCACTGCCTGAAATATGGCTTTACCACCACTCATGTGCGCGGGCTGGAAGTGGTGCTGCCGGACGGTTCGCTGGTGCACCTCGGGGGTGAAGCGGCGGACGCTCCGGGGTACGATCTGTGCGGGGTTTTCGTTGGTTCGGAAGGCACGCTGGGGATTGCTACCAAAATTATTTTGCGGCTGGTGAAGCGGCCGGAGCGGGTACAGATTTTGATTGCCGCGTTTCACTCCACTCATGACGCCGGCGGTGCGGTGAGCGAGATCATCGCCGCGGGAATATTGCCGGCGGCGATCGAGATGATGGACCGGCTTTCGATCCAGGCCGCCGAAGCCGCCGTCCATCCCCACTATCCAGACTGCCATTCGCTGCTATTGGTGGAATTGGATGGGCCGGCCGCGGAAGTGGAGAGTCTGATGGCCGAGGTCAAGAATATTTGCACGCACTGCGGGGCGTGGGAGTTGCGGGTGGCGCAGACGGTGGAAGAGCGCGCCGCGTTTTGGAAGGGGCGCAAGGCGGCGTTCGCGGCCATGGGCCGCATCGCCAGCAACTACATCGTGCAGGATGGGGTGATTCCGCGCACCGCGCTGCCCGCGGTGCTTGACGAGATCGAGCGCTTGAGTACGGAGGTTGGGCTGCGGGTGGCTAACGTATTTCATGCCGGCGATGGAAACCTTCATCCGCTGGTGCTTTTCGATCGCGCGATCGAAGGGCAAGCGCATGCCGCGGAGGAGCTGGCTTTTCGAATCGTGGAATTGTGCGTGGAGGCGGGCGGCTCGATCACCGGCGAGCATGGGGTGGGTGAGGAAAAGAAGAAATACATGTCGGTGATGTTTGCGGAGCCGGATTTGGAGACGATGCAGCGGGTACGCTGCGCGTTTGACCCGTTGCAGCTATCGAATCCGACAAAGGTATTCCCGCGGCCGCGTCTGTGCGGGGAAAAGACTGGCGAGTACGTGCCGCATCCGCTGGAAACTTCTGGGCAAGCACAATTTTTCTGACCATGATGACGGCGCGATGATGATTTCACGTGACGAACGGGAAATGAATCCGAGTCCAGTAACACCGGAAAATCCATGGCCAGAGATGGCCGCCATCGTTGGCGGCGATCATATTCGTGACGCCGCGGCGGTTGATGTGGTCGCCGGCGTTACGCCGGCAAAAGTGATCGAGCCTGGCTCAGCGGAAGAGTTTGCCAAGGTTTTCGCGGTGGCGGGTCGGAGTGGACTGGCGGTGCTGCCGCGAGGCGGCGGCACCAAGTCCGATTGGGGAAATCCGCCGCGGCGCGCCGATGTGGTGCTCTCCACGCGCCGGCTGAACCGGATTCTCGAGCACGCCTGGGGAGATCTCACGCTCAGCGTCGAAGCGGGAGCCACCGTTGCGCAGGTGCAGGCGGCACTGGCGGAGCACGGGCAGCGTTTGGCTATCGATCCACTGTGGCCGGACCGCGCCACTATCGGTGGCATTCTGGCCACCAATGATAGCGGAAGTCTGCGCGCGCGATTCGGCTCGTTGCGCGATCTGATTATTGGGATCACCGTTGTGTTGCCCAACGGAGTTCTGGCGCGCAGCGGCGGAAAAGTGGTGAAGAACGTCGCTGGCTACGACCTGCCGAAGCTCAACACCGGCGCGCTCGGAACGCTTGGGGTAATTACCCAGGCGGTCTTTCGTTTACACGGTCTTCCGCGGGAATCGCGCAGCGTGAGTTTCAGTTCGGATTCGCTGGAGAAAATCTGCGCGCGGATGAACGCGGTGCGCGATTCGAATTTGAGTTACACGGCGTTGCAGGTACGCGCCAATGGGCAAGCGGATCATCGTCTCGATCTGCTGTGGGAAGGAACGCCCGAAGGCATCGCCGCGCAGGACCACGAATTACCCTCGATAACCCGAGATTTACAATCGGCGGACCCTGCTGGCTGCTGGAATACGCGGCAATCGTTGTGGGAGCGGAAGGATAGGCCTCGCGCGGTAGTCAAACTGAGCATCCTGCCCATGGGGCTTGCGAATTTCTGCGCGGCGGTCGAATCGTGTAAATCTTCGCACTCAATTTCGTGGGAAATAATTATTCAGAGCCCGGGTGTGGGTCTGCTGCGGATCGAAGGGGACCAATCTCAACTTGTGGATACGCTGATCCGATTGCGCGCAAATGCCAAAAAATCCAGCGGCTCGCTGGTGGTGCTTTCTGCGCCGCTGGAAATTAAGGAGCGCCTCGATTCCTGGGGTGACCCGGGCGACGCGTTACCCCTGATGCGCGCGGTAAAGCAGCAACTCGATCCTCACGGGATTCTGAATCCCGGCCGATTCGTGGGAGGCATTTGATGGCGGCGCACGAAGGAATTCAGATCGCCGCCGCGCCTCCGATTTCTTCGACGGCTGCGCCTTGCTCGGCGTTCGACTCGCATCACCCGCCTCCGATGAAATTGATCGACGAGTGCGTTCACTGCGGCTTTTGCCTGCCTACCTGCCCTACCTATTCGCTGTGGGGCGAGGAAATGGATTCGCCGCGCGGCCGCATCTATTTGATGAAAATGGCTAGCGAGGGGCTGGTCCAGCTCGAGGAAACGTTCGTCGAGCATTTCGACCGCTGCCTGGGATGCATGGCGTGCATGACGGCGTGCCCGTCGGGCGTGAAGTACGACAAGCTATTCGAGTCCACGCGGGCCCAGATCGTACGGAATTATTCGCCGCCGCTATCGGAACGTGTTTTGCGCGGGATGATCCTGTCGCTGTTCCCGAATACCAGGCGGCTGCGGGTGATGGCGAAATTCCTATGGCTGTATCAGAAATCCGGATTGCAGTCGCTGGCGCGCTCGCTGGGCGTTTCGCGGATTCTTCCCGCGCGCCTTCGCGCGATGGAATCGCTGCTGCCGGATCTGACGCGGCCGGGTGCGTCGGCACGCATGCCGGCAAGAGTGGCGGCGCAGGGCGAGCAACGACTGAGGGTGGGGCTGCTGCTGGGTTGCGTACAGAGCGTGTTTTTCAGCGACGTCAACGCAGCCACCGCGCGCGTGTTGGCGGCGGAGGGCTGCGAAGTGGTTATGCCGCCGGCGCAGGGTTGCTGCGGTTCGCTGATGATGCATTCGGGATGGGAAAAAGAGGGCCTCGATCGCGCCCGCGCGTTGATCGATGCGTTCGCCGCCGACCACGTCGACGTAATCGTGACCAATGCTGCCGGGTGCGGATCAAATCTAAAGAATTACGGTTACCAGCTTCGCGACGACCGGCAATATGCGGCCAAGGCGGCGGATTTTGCCGCGCGCTGCAAGGATATTTCCGAAGTGCTGGGCATGCTCTCACCGCGCGCGCTGCGCGGTCCGTTGCCGCTGCGAGTGGCTTATCACGACGCGTGCCATCTGCAGCACGCGCAGGGCGTGCGGTCGGCGCCACGCGAAGTGTTGCGCACGATTCCAGGACTCGAAATTCTCGAGGTGCCCGAATCGGCAATTTGCTGCGGTTCGGCAGGAATCTACAACATGATGGAGCCGGTTCCCGCGCGGGAACTCGGCGACCGCAAAGTGCAAAACTGCCTGGGAACTGGAGCGCAGTTGATCGCATCCGGTAATCCCGGCTGCTTGCTGCAGATTCAGGCGGGGCTCGCTCGGGCCGGACAGAGCTTGCCGGTGGTTCATATGGTTGAGTTGTTGGACGCATCGATCCGTGGTGTTCCCGCACATTCGTTGCTGCCCGCGCCGGAATTGCGGACACATTCGTAACAAATTCGTGGATCGAAATTGACGCCGCATCTTTCGCGAGAGAAGATGTCTTGCAGAGTGCAATTGCGCAGTGTCCGCGGTGCGATTACTCGCGCGTGACCCAACTGCCAAACGACCAGGAGCCCTCAACTTGAGCGATATTAAGACCGCAGGCGAAGCGCAGATTGAGAGTCACTGGCAGGAAGAAAAGATCTACCCACCGCCCGCCAAGTTCGTCGCGCAAGCCAATCTTGCCGATTGCTCGATGGCGCAGCGCTTCGACGAAAAACACTTTCCCGATTGCTTTACCGAGTATGCCGACTTGCTCACCTGGTCGGAGCGCTGGCACACCGTCCTGGATACCAGCGAACCTCCGTACTGGAAATGGTTTGTTGGCGGCAAGCTGAACGCTTGCTACAACTGCGTCGATCGCCATCTGCCGCTCTACAAAAACAAGGCGGCGTTTACCTTTGTGCCGGAGCCGGAATCCGAAGCGATCGTGGCTATCACCTATCAGGAACTCTACAGCCGGGTGAATGAAACGGCCGCAGCGCTGCGTGATTTCGCCGGTCTGAAAAAGGGCGACCGCGTGACCATCCACATGCCCATGGTGCCGGAACTGCCAGTGACCATGCTCGCTTGCGCGCGGCTCGGCGTGATTCATTCGGTGGTCTTCGGCGGATTCAGCGGCGAAGCTTGCGGTACGCGGGCGGCCGATAGCGGCAGCCGGGTGCTGATCTACTCCGACAGCTACTATCGCGGCGGAAAATTGATTGATCACAAAGCGTCGGCGGACATCGCCTGTGAAACCGCTGTGCGCGAAGGGCAAAATATCGATAAGGTGCTGGTCTGGCGCCGCTACCCCGGGAAATATGGTTCCGCTGCGGCCATGGTGCCCGGCCGCGATTTCCTTATGGATGAGGTCTTGCAGAAATATCGCGGCGCGAAAATCGAGCCGGTGGCGATGGACGCCGAAGATCCTCTTTTCCTGATGTACACCAGCGGAACCACCGGCAAGCCCAAGGGTTGCCAGCATCGCACCGGTGGATACCTCGCGTACGTCACCGGCACCTCCAAATACATCGAGGATATTCACCCCGAAGATGTGTATTGGTGCATGGCGGACATCGGTTGGATCACTGGGCACTCGTACATTGTGTACGGACCGCTGGCGCTGGCGGCGACCAGCGTCTTGTTCGAGGGAGTGCCGAACTATCCCGACGCGTCACGGCCGTGGCGAATCGCGGAACGGCTGAACGTAAATATTTTTCATACTTCGCCGACGGCGATTCGAATGTTGCGAAAGGCTGCGCCGGATGAGCCTAAGAAATTTAATTTTCATTTCAAGCACATGACCACGGTGGGAGAACCGATCGAGCCGGAAGTGTGGCGATGGTATTACGAAGTGGTGGGTAAAGGCGAAGCCGTGATCGTCGATACCTTTTGGCAGACCGAGACGGGCGGGTTCATCTGCAGCACTACTCCTGCCATTCATCCGATGAAGCCGGGCAGTGCGGGGCCGGGCGTTCCTGGGATTTATCCGGTGATTTACGACGAAAATGCCGAGAAAATTCCGGCCGGGGCGGGGAAAGCGGGCAACATTTGCATCCGTAATCCCTGGCCCGGAATTATTCAAACCATTTGGGGAGACCGTGAGCGGTTCGCGCGGCAATATTATTCGAAATATTGCAAGAACCCGAAGAGCAAGGACTGGCGTGACTGGCCGTACTTTGCCGGGGATGGGGCGCTGCTGGCTGCGGACGGGTATTTTCGGATTCTCGGGCGCGTAGACGACGTTATCAATGTTGCCGGACATCGCTTGGGGACCAAAGAACTCGAGTCGGCGTGCCTGACCATTCCTGAGATTGCCGAGGCGGCGGTGGTTCCGGTGGTCGACGAGATTAAGGGGCGCGTACCGGAGATTTACGTTTCGCTGCGGCCGGGGGCTACTGCTAGTCATAAGGATATTGCCGAGCGGGTGGTGCGCACGATCGAAACGATGATCGGGAAAATCGCGCGGCCGCGGGCAGTGCAGATTGTTCCGGATATGCCCAAGACGCGCTCGGGGAAATTGATGCGGCGGGTGCTCGCGGCGATTTCCAATCGCACGCCGGTCGGGGACATCACTACGCTGGCGAATCCGGATATCGTCGAGCAGATTCGAGTGCAGGTGCAAGGGAAGGGGCCGGTGGAGTTGGTGGATGCGCCCGAGGACGTCAAGACATTTGGTTCGGTGGAGTAGGCGGGCGGTTGCACCGCGGTGCTACCGGAGTAGGTCTTCGATTTGGATGCGGGCGTCGGTTTTGGAGTCCCGGTATTTCACGATAACTGGGGTGTAGAGGGAAAGCCCCCAGGCTTTTCCTTGCGTCTGCGACACGGCGCGTGAGCCTGGCACTACTACCGCGGCTTCCGGGATGATTAGCGGAAGGCCGTCGTGGGCCGCGTGGATCGTGCCGGTGACCAAGTCGTAGACTGGCGTCGAAGCGTTCAGGATGGTCCCGGTGCCGAGTACGGCGCGGGCTTTTACGATCACACCTTCATAAATTCCGCACTGACCTCCGACCAAAACGTTGTCTTCAATAATCACGGGGAGTGCGCCTACGGGTTCCAGCACACCTCCAATTTGCGCCGCGGCGGAGAGGTGGCAATTCTTACCGACTTGTGCGCAACTGCCGACCAACGCGTGGGAATCGATCATCGTTCCTTCGTCGACGTAGGCGCCGGCGTTGACGAACATCGGCGGCATACAGATCACTCCTTTGCCGATGTAGCAGGCGTCGCGAATGCTGGAGCCGCCGGGGACGATGCGCACGCCGCTCTGGAGGGTGATTTTTTGCGGCGGGTAGGTGGACTTGTCGAAGAAGGGAATGTGATTCGCGCCGGAGGAAGCGCCGCCGACCGAGTAGTCCACGATGCGGCCCATGCGGAACCCGGCCAAGACGCCTTTCTTTACCCAGTCGTTTACGCGCCAGCCACTGGCGCTGGCGCTGTCCGGGATGGCGGCGCGGATTGTTCCATTATTCAGCGCGCTCTTGAACGAGTCGAATAGTTGGAACTGCTTTTGCGAATATTGTTCCGGCTTGTCGTTGTAAAGCTGTTCAATTTCTGACGGCAGCATACTTTCCTTCAATCATCCCGCGTGATTTTAGCAGGGTGCGGATTTTTTCCAGATTTTCGGCTGAGGGATGAACCAGAGGAAGGCGGAAGACCGGTTCCAGAAGACCCATCAGGCCCATCGACGCTTTTACCGGGATTGGATTGGTTTCGATGAAATTGATTTCCATCAACGGATGCAGTTCGCGATGCAGCGTGCGCGCCGCGGCGAAATCGCCCGCGAGGCATAGTTCTGCCAGCTGTGTCATCTCGCTGGGAATCGCGTTCGAGGCCACGGAAATTATGCCCCGGCCGCCGAGCGCCATCATCGGCAGGGTGAGGGCGTCGTCGCCGGAGAGCACCACGAAGCGCTCCGGCACGCGATTCAGAATTGCGACGATTTGCGACATTGCGCCGGATGCTTCTTTCACTCCGACGATGTTATCGATTTCCGCGAGGCGCACCAGGGTATCCGGGAGCTACGTTGACGTTGGTGCGGCCGGGCACGTTGTAGACGATCACGGGAAGGTGCGTGGATGCGGCGATCGCTTTGTAATGCTGGTAGACTCCTTCGGCGGTGGGCTTGTTGTAATACGGCGTGACCGAGAGGATGCCTTGCACGCCCATGCGTTCGAGTTCTTGCGCCAGGGCGATCACTTCGGCGGTGTTGTAGCCGCCGGCGCCGGCCAGGACCGGAGTTTTTCCTTGCGCTTCTTCCAGGCAGATTTCCTACTACGCGGAGATGTTCCGCGTGGGTAAGTGTGGGGCTTTCGCCGGTGGTGCCGCAGGGGACTAGAAAATGGATTCCGGCTTCGATTTGCCGGCGGACCAGGCGGCGCAACGTCGGTTCATCCAGGGATAAATCGCGATGGAATGGAGTTACTAGGGCGGTTCCGCATCCTGTGAACATCGTTACCTCCTCGTGGCTACTCCTCGGCCGGCAGTCAAACGCCCACCCTTCCCAAAAACCGGGAAGAAAAGATAAGGGCGTAGAACCGTGAGTCAAGAACCCCACACGTAAAACCGACGAGTGGGGCACCCACCTTCAACTGCTGAATTCAACACCTGCTTGCTGGGGCCTATGGCTCCAACTCGTGCAGGATGTCGCGGAACTCGTAGAAACCCTTTTTCCCTTTGATCCAGCGGGCGGCGCGCAAGGCGCCGCGCGCGAAGCCGTCACGGTTGCGGGCGGTGTGGCGCAGCGTGATGGTGTCGTCCGGCGAGTCGAATCCAAGCTCGTGCGTTCCGGGCTGCGAACCGGTGCGGTTCGCCGCGACGTTCACCTCCCGCGAATAGCCATTTTTCTCGATTTCGCGAAGCATGCTTCGCAGCGTTCCCGATGTCGCATCCTTTTTTGTGGCGTGATGAATTTCCCAGGCCCACGCGCCGTAATCGTGTTCGGCGGCCATCAGGCGGGCTGCGGTTCCGACGATTTCCATGAAAATGTTCGCGCCCACTGAAAAATTCGGTGCCCACACCAGCGCGGTGCCACTCCGCTGCACCACGCTGCGCACGTGGTCGATGCGATCGAGCCAGCCCGTCGTGCCCACCACGGTGTTCACGCCGAGCGCCGCCAGGCGCTCGACGTTTTCGACGCATACCGCAGGGGTGGAAAATTCCACCGCCGCGTCGATTCCTTGAAAAGTGCTGTTCGTAAAACGATCGGCCGCGCCATCGTCGCGGCCGATCTTCAGCGCTACGGTGAAGCCGTAGTCCGGCGCAAGGCACTCAATTCGCCGTCCCATCTTGCCGTAGCCGACGATGGCCAAATTCATCTAGTCCGCTCCCGCTCCATCGGCGGAGAGAAGCTGTTTCACCAGGCGCGCGTAGATCTCAGCGGCCTCGATCAGTTCGCGTTTGGCAACCCGTTCATCCGGCGAATGGGCCACGTGGATAGTTCCGGGTCCGAGTAGGAAAGGCTGACCCCACGATTCGGCGAGAATCGGAACATCGGTGGTGTAGGCGACCACCGTGGTGGCGAAGCCATCGAGTCCGCCGAGCCGAATCGCTGGAATGTGCAGCACTTCCTTGATTTCCGCACGCCCGGCGACCGCTCGGGTCATCGCGTCGCGAATGGAATCAGCTGGACCGACGATTCGGAACAGGATTTCGGCTCGCGCATAGTCCGGAATCACGTTGGGCGCACGGCCGCCTGAAATCGTGCCAATATTCACGGTGCCGGGGCCGAGCACCGGATCGTGCGGCAGCGGAATCCGGCGGATATCTTGCAGAACATCGATCATGTGTTCGATGGCCGACTCGCCCAGTTCCGGATAAGCGGAATGGGCCATTTTTCCACGGGCGATCACGTCGTATCGCAGGATGCCCTTGGACCCCAACGCCAGGCGGTTTTCCGTGGGCTCGCCATTGATCACGTACTGCGAGCCGCGGGGTGACGCGGCCGCCACTTTCGCGCCCGCGCTGTCTTTTTCTTCGCCGACCACAAAGAGCAACGCGAAATTGCGCACTCCGCTCACCGCGAGGCTTTCCCCGGCCGCGAACATTGACGCGATGATGCCTTTCGCGTCCGTCGCGCCCCGCCCGTAGATGAACTCATCGTCCTCGCGCGAAGCGAAAAACGGCGGCACGGTATCCATGTGGGTGGAGAGCGTGACCACCGGTTCGCCCCAGCAGGCGAGTACGTTGAAGCGTTTCTCGGCGACTTGCATCCGTTCCACGCGGCCGTTGGTGCGCCCCGCCAATTCCGAAAGCAGCTCGAAGATCACTTCGCCTACGGCGCCTTCGTTGTGGCTGATGGATTCGACGTCGACGAGGCGCCGGGTCATCTCAAATATTTTCATGGGTTCCAGTCTGGGAGGGGCGGTGCGAGAAGGGAGAGGCCGCGAGATGTGGAGCGGGTGCTCTTCACTTCCCGATAGCGCTCCATCCGAATTGCGGATGACAGTAGACGATCCTTGGAATCGTCTGCCAATCGCTCGGAAGCTCGCTCTTCCGGCGGTTTCGGCGGGATTTTTTCCAGGCCCCTTTCGTCCGGATCCGAAGCGAATCGGAACTGCTCCCGAAGTACTGGTGGCTCCCGCGCCTCTACCAAGAAAAACTGAATTTAGCTGATTCGGAGGTGGAAGTCAAAGCGGGCGGTCCAGAGATGTCCGTATTCGCGGCGTGGCCATGGCACTCAGCTCGCACACGCGGCATGCACAGACGCTCGCAAGTGTCAAGTTGAGGCGGCCATGTCGAGCTTCACCACGCAGAAACCGAAGACCCTTGAAGATTTTCCGCACTTTCTCGTTACGGCGGTGGGTCACGGCGAAACCACACCAGACGGATACACAGGCTTCGAATTCGAAAAGCATTTTCGGTCGAGTCTTCGAGATTGCGAGCCCCCCGGTTTTGGCTCTTAATTGGTGTCAACAACTGCGTTGGCGCGAGCCTGCAATCCCTGAATCCTGAAACGCTAGAAGCCATGGACGAGTTGTGAGCAGTGACTCACTGCGGGGAAGGGTAGTGGAACTGGAAGCTGTTGCCGGCTGGCCCGGAGACGGCGCGAGTGTTGTACTCGAGAAAATAGTTTAGGTGGTCGGCGTCGGTGGGGTAGGCGATGCCTGCGGGATAGGGGAAGGGAGTCAGCGTGTGGAAGGGCAGGGGCGCGACGGTGTCGCCGTAGGCGGCGTAAAAATCCATGTCTTTGTCGAAGCCGTCGGCGAAGAAGAAATAGTCGCGCTGCCAGCCTGCGGGCGGATTGCCGAGCGCGGATGAATTAAATTCGACGGCGATCTCATCGCCGGAACCGAGGATGACGTATTTTTCGTCGATGCCTGTCAGTAGCGCGCGCACGTCGCCGAAGCGGGTGTAGTTTCCGGCTTGGCGGGTGTAGGGGCCGGTGAGGCTGACGTCTTCGTAGATATATTTCAGATCGTCGACCGGATTGCCTTCCACCACGCGCGGGTAGCCGCGGAAGCGCAGATCGGCGGTGGCGAGGGGTACGGCGTTCACGTGGAACGGTAGATCGGCCGGGGAATTATCCACGCGAATGCGATCCCAGTAGACGCGCAGGTTGGTCTGAATGCGAATGCGGCGCGTTCCGGCGGGAACTTTTCCGGTGAGGTCCGCGACCATGGTGCGCGCCAGGCCTGCGGGAAAGCCCATGTCATCGATCACGCGCACCCATTTTCCGGATGCGTCTTGCGCTTCGACGTCCGGCGGGATCGGGGTGATCCCGGCTTGCCAGGCGGAGTAGATCGAGCTGGCTGAGTAATAATCGGTGAAGCCGTCGAGGATCAGGCGCAGAGGCTTCGCGGAATCCCATGGTCCGAGATCGAGCTCGAGCGAATGCAGGTCGGCAAATCCCACGTAGGGCTGCAATGGAAAATCGGTAACGTATTTGCGGTCGCGATCCTTCAATAGCGGCAGCAAGTCGTGCCCTTGCGCGTCCCATGCGCCAGCAGGCAGGCGCGCGCCTTCGGTGGCGATGACTTTTAATGGCGGGAATGGCGGATTGCTGAAGAAGTGGCCGTTTGGGTACACCTCAACTTCGGGCGGGTGATCGATGGCCAGCAGGCGGACCTGGTCGACGTAATCGAGCTCCTCCATCGGTTCGATCAAGCGGAAACGCAATTTTCCGTTTTGCGCAATCGCTTGCGAGCCATTTACTTTCAGATATTCCGCGGAATTGGGAATATTGCGCTGGTTCGGTCCGATCCAGTGACCGACGATTCCGGGACCGGCAATATCGGAAATGAATTCAAACTTGCTGCCATTCCACGCGAAAAGAATCGGGCACGAACTTCCACGGCGATCCAGTTCCACAATTTGGGGCCTGGCGCCAGCAGCGATGTCCAACTCATCCTGCAGCACTCCGGTGGGCCACAGCAGGCGCACCACGTCCGCTTCTTTCGCGGAACCAAGGCCAGCGATAATTTCGGTGTCACTTTGGCCCATGTAGCCCGCTGGGCCGGTGAACTCCCATTTCTGGCGCAGCGCCCCGGCGTAGACTTCGACTTTAGTCCCGAAGGCAGTCTTGCTGTCCGCTTCGCCTTTCAGGCCCAGGCGCAGCCAATTATTTTTGTTGCCGCCCACGTTGTGGAGCAAAACTGGCGGCCCGCCGGCTTGGGTTATGAGCAGATCGATCGCGCCGTCGCGGTCGTAATCGAACGGGACGATCGCGCGCGGGTGCGAGAGGGTCAGGTCGGCCAGCCCTGCCACTTTGGTTACGTCGACGAATCCGGCGGAGCCCTCGTTACGGAAGAGCGCAATGTGGCCGGCGCCGGCGGCGTCCTCGCCAACCGCTACCAGATCGATCCAGCCGTCATTATCGAAGTCGAGCGCCGCGACGCCGTAGCCTTGCGCCCAATTCAGCGCCGGCAGCTTCACCGCGTCGAAAGTTTTCCCGTCGTGATTTCTCCAAAGGCTTAAGCCCGGCGCGCCCGCATGGGTGAAGGCCAGATCCATCCAGTTATCTTTATCGAAATCGAGCGACGCCACGGCGACCGCCGCGGAGGGCATGGCCGATCCCCAGGGCTTTGCGGAAGGGAAGCGGCCTTCGCGCGGATTGAAATAAATGACCGGATCTTTGCCGCTTTCGGTGGCCACCAGGTCGACGGCGCGGTCGTTGTTGATGTCGCTGCCGAGCGCAGCTACGTTGTTACCGGCTGCGGTAAGTCCGGATTCATCGGTCCAGGCAGTAAATGTGCTGTTGCCATTGTTGCGCCACAATTCACCCGGCGCTTGGGCGTGCGCGACCATCAGGTCGAGATCGCCGTCGTGATCGTAGTCAACGAAGGTTAAGCCGATCACCGCGGCGGTGGAGCGAATCCCAGCGGCTACGGTGACGTCTGCAAATTTTCCGGAGCCTTGGTTGTGATATAGGCGAACTCCGTTCACCGATCCGATAGCGAGGTCCGGCATGCCGTCGTTGTCGAAGTCGCCGGCGGCGCAAGAAATCCCGGCGGCGTCGATTTTCAAGCCGGAGGCCGCGGTCACTTCCTCAAAGTGTCCCCCGGTGCTGTTGCGCAACAAGGCCGGTTTTCCGTCGCCATTGGCGTTGGCGAGAAAAATATCGGGTAGGCCATCGCCATCGAAATCAAAGACGCATGCGCCTGAGCCGAGCGCATCCTCGGCCGCGCCGCTGGCGCCCGGCAGCCCGGCAGCCTGGGTGGCATCGACAAACTTCACCGCTATGGCGGGCGGAACCGTCATTGCCGCCGACACAATTTGTTCGGCGAGAGAATATTTTCCCTGTTCGCCGTAGATCAGGCTCATCGGCTTGCCGATCTTAGTGGAGTTGATGTGCTGGAAGCGCTCGAGGTGGGCTTTCGATTCCGCCGTTTTGCCGGAACGCTGATAGGCCTGGGCATCGCCAAATTCGGCCGAAGCATGAAAGGGATTCAATGCAATGGCGCGCTCGAAGCATTGGATGGCCTGGGAATACTGCTGTTTCTGCGCGTAGAGGACGCCGAGAAAATATTGGGCATCCGGATCGTCAGGATCGATTTTAACGACATGCTGAAATGCCTCGATGCCTTCGTCCGATTTGCCTTCTGACTTCGCGATCAAACCTAGGTTGTACCACGCGCGGGTGTTCTGCGGGTCCTTGGCAACTACTTCGCTCAGCAGCTGGCGCGCCTCGTCCAGGCGCTGCGCGTTGACCAGGCCGACTCCTTCATTCACCCGAGCTACCAGCAGAGACGGATCGGTTGCCGTGGCCCTCTGGAAGTAGGAGAGGCCCTTCTCAGTCTCTTGCCGGTCCATGTAAGCGACGCCGAGATTATTCAGGCGAACGGCTTCAGCCGGCGCCGCGGCGGAGTTTTTGGAACTTTGCGCGAGACTAAGAAAATGGGCGGGCAGGATGGCCGCGGCGAGCGGAATCGCGGCTAGGAAAATGACCGCGATCCAAGCGAGACGATGGCGCGATGGCATGCGCAACATCATCGTTCGCGAACAGGTTTCGAGTCAACCAATCCTTGACGATCTCTTCCTCTTGCGCGCGCCATCGGAATCAAACGCGATCAGAACCTAGGAGAGATACTTGCTCCGCCGATCGGGAACCCGCGATAGCGAAATCTGTTCGAGGCCACTCGACGGCTGCGGATCTTGAGAGGCAGGCTACCCCGGTCAGTTGTGCGACTGACCGGGGTCAATGAGTGCGAACGGCACTGTCGCCTGCTATGGGGTGTTGATGGGTCTCGACGCGCCTTAGGGGCTCGCGAGAGCGTGTGGTGACCATTCTACTGACGCCACAGTGGAGCGCAATAATGTAGAAGTACTATGCGCGACGATTGTGGATGCGGCGGCAAGCGGTTATCTAGAAGCTGCCAGGAGATATATGTCCTTTAGATTCAGTGCATTCGTAGAGTCGGCCTGCCGGTAGATTTTTGAATTCTTCGGTTCTTCCGTTGGGCCATTCGATCACCGCGCGGTCGACGCGATCGAGCTGTCCCAAACCAAAAGTTACCGGAAGCGCGGATTGCGAAAGGTAGCTGGATCCGCTCTTTACTGTCCGCGACTGGGTAACGCCGCCTGCTTCCACCCGCACCACCGCACCGATGGCATCGCGGTTCGATTGCGTGCCGATCAGATGGAATCGGATGCTGCGGTTTTTGATGGCCAGATCGTTGCGGTAGAGATACGCCGGGCCGTTATTGGTGGTTATCAAAAGATCGAGGTCGCCATCGCGGTCAAAATCGGCGTAGGCCAGGCCGCGGCCGACCTTGGGGCTGGCGAAGGCAGCACCCAGTGCGGCGGCGACGTCGTTGAACCGTCCGTGGCCATCATTCAGGAAAAGTTGAGGCGGCTGGGCGTAGCCGACGTTGCCGCGAATGTTGCGAACGGTATCGTCGATGTGCCCGTTGGCAACCGCGAGATCGAGATTGCCGTCGAGGTCGGCGTCGAAAAACGCGCAGCCGAAGCCCAAGGTGTTTTTTGATGCGGCGCCGATCCCCGCTTGCGGCGCGACATCCTGGTACGCGCGGTTGGCGATGCCCCGATACAGGCCGATCATTTCGTTATCGAAATTGGTGATGGCCACGCCGGGCGTGCCGGAATTATCGAAATCGGCAGTGTCCACGCCCATACCCGCGCGAGCCTTGCCTTCGGTGCTGAAGGCCAGCCCGGCTTCGACGGCGACGTCGCGAAACGTGCCGTCGTGCAAATTGCGATAGAGCTTGTTGGGCTGGGTATCATTGGCTACCAGCAGGCCGGGCCAGCCGTCACGATCGTAATCGAACATCGCCACACCTAGCGATTTCGAGCTGCTATCGAAGATGCCGGATTTCGCGGTGACGTCTTCGAACGTTCCGTTCCCGCGATTGTGAAACAGCCAGCAAGTCTCGCCGCGATAGGCTTCCGGGGTGCAGTAGGATTTGTGCTTGCCGTCGAGGCTGCAGAAGACATCATGCTCGGCGGACCACTTCACGTAGTTGCACACGAATAAATCGAGCAGGCCGTCGCGATCGTAATCGAACCATAGTGCGGAGGTACTCATGGCGTGGCGGCCGTCCAGGCCGCTGGCGCGAGTGACGTCGACGAACGTGCCTTTCCCGGTGTTGCGGAACAGGCGGTTCTGGCCGACACAAGTGATTAGGATGTCTGGGAAGCCGTCGTTGTTGTAATCGCCGACGGCTACGCCCATGCCGTATATCTCGACGTCCAGACCCACAGCGTGGGTAACGTCGGTAAAGGTACCGTTGCGGTTGTTGCGATACAACTTGAGGGTAGAGGTTTGCTGCTTGTGGCTGGGCCAATCCATTCCGTTAACCAGCAAAATATCCTGCCAGCCATCCGCGTCGTAATCCAGAAACGCGCAGCCCGACCCAAGAGTTTCGGGCAGCAGCTTGCCGCCGAACGCGCCATTGTTGTGGTGAAAGCGGATTCCCGCGGCTTGGGTCACATCGGTGAAGCGGAAGGAGGGTTTGGCTGACGCAGGTTGCTGCCGGAGGATCGCGTCGAGTGCGCCGGCGTGGAAGGGCCCTGCCCAGGGCCCAGCGAGGGCCGCGCCCGCGACGTTATGCAGGAACGACCGCCGATTCACGCGATGTTTACCAGGCCATTGCGGATAGCGTAGACCACCAGCTCGGCGGTCTTGTGGATTCCAAGCGCGTCCATGATGTTGGCACGATGCACCGCGACGGTGTTGGCGCTCAAGCCCAGATTATCCGCAATTTCCTTGTTCGATTTACCATCGACGATGAGCTGCAAAATTTCCAATTCGCGCGGTGTGAGCGCGGAGGCCCGCTCGCCCTTCAACGCGGCCGGCCGGGCCAGTTGGGGAGCGAGCACGGTGTCACCGGCGGCGACGTGGCGGATAGCGCTGGCAAGGTCGACGTCGACGGCGTTTTTCAAAATGTAGCCACGCGCGCCGGCGTCGAAAGCCTGGCGGACCAGCGTCTCCTCGGAGTGCATGCTCAGGACCAGCACCGCGATGGAGGTCGATTTTTCCAGGATGATGCGGGTGGCAGCCAATCCGCTCATGCCCTGCAGAGCGCAGTCCATAACGATAACCTTCGGCTGGAGTTCTTTGGCCAGGCGCACGGCTTCCTCGCCGGAGCTGGCTTCGCCGACCACCACAAGATCCGCCTCGTCTTCAATGATGCGGCGAAATCCGGTGCGCACCAGACTGTGATCGTCCACTAGCAGTACTGAAATTTTCTCAGCCATTGGCTTCCTGTTTTTCGCCCAGCACTTTGCGCGGAACTTGCAGGCGAATCCGCGTACCGCCGCTTTCGGGGCGTTCGATTTCGATGCTGCCATCGAGCAATTCGGTGCGTTCGCGCATGGCTACCAGGCCGATTCCGGGCTGCGCGGGGGTCACTACCAGGCCCTTTCCACGATCTTCGATGGTAAGTTCGAGCGCCTCGGGATGATAACGCAGCACGACCTGCGCGTCGCGCACCCCAGAGTGGCGCGCGACGTTGTTGAGCGCCTCCTGCAGCACACGATAGATGTGAATCCCGGCGCTGGGGTCCACCGAAAATCGCCGGCCCGATTTTTCGTAGTGAATTCGGATGTCCAATTGTTTTTCGGCGGTGGCGACGTACCAATCGATGGTGCTCTCCAGGCCGATCTCTTCCAGCATCACCGGATGCAGCGATTGCGAAAGGCTGCGCACGTGGTCCAGGGTAGTTTGAGCGATGCCCTGAATTTCGTGCAAGTCCGCGTGCACCGGCGAATCGGGCGGCACGTGCCGGCCCACACGCCCGAGCATAGAACCCACCGCCGTCAGTATCTGGCCGAATTCGTCATGCAACTCCCGAGAAATGTACCGCAGAATCGATTCCTGGGTCGAGATGAGCTTCTGGGCGAGTTCGCTGCGCTGCTCGGATAGCGAGGCAACCTGCGCGAACAGGCGGCGGTTCCAGATGATGGAATATAGGCTGGTGAGGAAAATGGCGGCGAGCGTGGCGGAAAGGAAGAGATACACCTGACGCTGCACGCGTTGGTAGATTACGCTCACCTGCTGCGCGGCCTGATCTTCGCTTTCATTATTTTGCACCAGCAGGCGGGAGACCGCGGTATTCAGCGAGGCGATCCGGGCTTGCAGTGAAAAGCGAATCTGGTCGCGAGCGTCTTTTTCGTGACCGTCGCGCGCCAGCGCGAAGGTGCGGTCGACCGCGTCCCAGAATTGGCGGAACGATGTCTCCAGAATCTGGCGCTGCTCGATCGTGCCATGGGCGCCGTTGACGTTTTCCTCGATCTTTAGAGCGTTATCGAGATCGGAATGGATTCTCTGGAATTGCGCGGACCAGGCGGTGACGGGATAGGGCTCGTCGTTGTCGAGCATGTCGCGCATAGCCAAGGCCAGCGAGTTCAGATCGTTCTGAACCCGCAGGAGCTGCAAGGAATCCTTGCGATTGCGGTCGACCAGATTATTCTGCAGCGCGCGCAGGCCGGATATCTGATGGGTGATGTACCAGGAATAGGTGATCACCGCGGCTAGGGTGATGATCAGGCCGAGAAATAGGCCGGCGGTGGGAGATCTGGTAGCGGGGCGTTGCACGCACGAGAGAATACAACGAGCAGGGCGGTGTTGCTACCTTACGGGGCGAGCTGGGTGCTTACTGGGCTTGTATGAATTCTTCGGTGATGTAGATCGTTCCGTCCGGTCCGACGGCGATTCCGATTCCCACGCTGCTGAAGGTCTTGTTCACGATGTTGCCGCGGTGATTGTCCTGAAACTTGGCTTCGTTCATGAAGGCCGCTTCGGCCTGGGCGACGCTCGGAGCCATGGCCAGGTTCTCGCCCATCCCCACCCACTGGATGCCGGCCTGGTTCAGGCGATCCCAGGGCTGCGAACCGTCCGCGGCGACATGCTGAAAGGCCGCGCCGTTGGCCAGCTCTTGGGCGCGCGCCCGGGCTACCGCGGCCAGCTTGGGGTCCCAGGTCAGCGGCTGCGCATGGGGGCCGGCTTCTGCGGCTTGGGCCGGGGCGGTGCGGTCGTTGTTCAGTAGTTGAAACATCTCGAGTTCCGCTGAGGCGTTGGAAGTTACGGCAATCGAAGCACTTACTGCCTTGGGGGCCGGCGCCGCAGTGGCCTTGCTGGCGCTCAGGCCAACCATCACCACCAGCATCGCTACGGCCAGGGCGATGCGGCTTCCCGGGTTCACTTGGTTGCCGTTCAGTTCATGTGTTGCGCTCATGAACCAAGGTTAGGTTTTACGATTTTTCGCTACTACTGGCCCACCGGGACTTTGTGGTACAGCTCAGCGGTGCAGGCCAAGGATGGCCGCCCGGGCAGCGTTAGCACGGCAGATGTCCCTAGGGACAGTTCGGGGTTTTGCGGGCTAAAGAGGCCGCGGCCACAACTACGCGGTGTAGGCGCGGGAGATCAGGATGATGGCCAGAACGTAGAACACGAACATCATCGCCAGGTAGGCCCGTGCCGCGCGGTTCGCGCCGGCGAATTCCTTCCAGACCAAGACGCCCCACAATGCGGCGACCATCGGCGCGGATTGTCCGATGGCGTAAGAAATCGCTACGCCGGAAAAACTTGCGGCAACCAGATTGAAGACCGTTCCCAGCCCCCAGATCGCTCCGCCCAACAGGCCCAGCATATGCCCGCTCGCCGGCGCGGTGAAGAAACCGGAAAAGGCGACCGGTTCGCCCACTAGCGGCTTTTTCATGAAGTAGATATTCCAAACGAAGCAAGAGAGCAGCGCGCCCAGAGTAAGAAACACGGCGACGCTATAGGGCCCGAGGGTGTCGCCAACTGTCATGGAGCGAGTAACGAATGGCGCCCAGATGCCCATCAAGACACCGGACACGATGCACACCACGATGCTTTTTTTCGACGCGCGCTGGCTGGCTGCCGCTAATTGGCCGTAGGCCTTACCGTCGAGCACTACCGCGACGAACGCGCACGCCACGCCGGCGCCGAGCATGACGGCGTTGCCGCGCGGCTGGAGCAGGTAGCTGGTGACCACGCCAACCACCAAGGCGATGCCGATGGAGATGGGGAAGGCGATGGCCAGTCCGGCCATGTCGATGGCGGCGACCAGCAACAGGTTGGCGAGATTGAAAACTACGCCGCCGAGCATGGCCGAGACGATGTTAGAAGTGTCCGCGGAATGGACGTTATTCAGGAAGCTGTGGGCGTCGTGACCGGTGCTGCCCATGGTGAATGCCAGAATCACCGAGATCAGGAAAATGCCGAGGGCATAGTCCCAATAGAAAAGCTCGAAGCGGTAATTTTTTACGCCCTTATAGGTGTTGGCCCACGAACCCCAGCAGAACGCGGTGGCGACCATCATCAGCAATGCGACCGTAAAACTTTGTGGCGTGAACATGGCAGCCATGCCTCCTGGGCAACGAAACTTTTTCTTGCGCGTTCAGAACGCCGGCGCGCCTTTAGGGCTCTTGTTGCGAATAAATTCGATCACTTCTTCGCGCTTGGCCATGGCGCGCGCACCCACTTTGGTGCAGCACAGTGCGGCGCAGGCGTTGGCGAACAGCCCGACGCGTCCGGGATCCCAATTCTGGAGCAGTCCGTAGGAAAGGCCGCCCATGAAGGCATCTCCGGCACCGGTGGTATCGACCACTTCCGGAGCGAAGGCGGGGACGTGAGTGATTTGCTCGGGCGTGCAGATCAGGCAGCCCTCCGCGCCCATGGTGATGGCGACCACCTTGGGTCCCAGCTTCAGCAGACCGGCGCCCATCTGCTCGAAATCGGTTTTCCCGGTCAGTTCACGCGCGGCGGCCTTACAGGGTTTCAGAACATCGACATCTTGCAGGGCAGCGGCCAGATCGTCTTCGCTGCCGAGCCCCGATTGCGCGAAAAAGCTGGGAGAAACGTCGAAGTCGAATATCACCCGGACGCCTGCATCGCGCGCGATTTTCATCGCTTCGCTTACCGGAGGGCAGCTTGAGTTGGGAGGCTTCGGTGTGGAAATGCTTGGCCTGGCGGATGTGCGGGGCGAAGCGACTGCGAACGTTCTCCACGGTGATGCTTCCGGTGACGTTCGGGAACATGTAGATGCAGCGCTCGCCGTGGGCGTCCACCGGAATCCAGGTGAGACCGGAAAGTTCTGCCGGGACCACTGCGATCCCGGAAACGTCCATGTCGTCTTCGATGAAAGCTTTCTGAATGATGCGGCCGTTGTCGTCGTCGCCGATCAGGCCGAGCCATCCGGTTTTGGCGCCCAGGCGCGCGACTTGGGTGAGATTATTTGCAGTGACGCCGCCGGCATGAACTTCGAGGCGATCGGCGTTGATCTTTTCTTCCGGGCCGAGCAAACGAGGCACCAGAGCAAAAAAATCTACGGTACAGCTTCCGATTCCGACTACTTCGGTTTGCGGGGCCATGAATATCCTTGTGCAAGGTCTAGTTGAATCGTTTCAAAGTACCACTTCCGCCCGCTCGTTCCGCCGTTCCTCCGAGGTCTTGCGGATGGCATCCGGCAAACTACCGAGTTCCGCGGTGAACATTCGCTTTCACAACTCCGCGGGTTCTCATCTCGTTCGCCGCCACTGCATTGTCTGCGCGATTGCCCAGAAAGGCAACGGCGGGCCAGTTCGTCAGGGGCGCTCGGCCCATAGGGCAGCGCATGTTTTTAATTCCCCGGCGCGGGAGTGTCAAGCGAAAAGCTCGCGCGTCCGGCTCTAATGATTGATGGGCGACCGGTGATTAGCGGCGGGTGTCGGCCCGGCAAGCGAACTGGAAAACAACTTGTAGAACTTCTCGCGGTCAAGATCTTGCTGCACTTCAACCAGTTGTTCGCCCAGGCCCGGCTGATTTCCGGGCTCCCAAACCAAGGTCTGGCCGTAGGATGCTCCGGGATCGGTAGAAACATCCATATAGAGCTTGCCGCTCCTGGTGATGATCGAAGGATCGAGCCACGCGGCGGCCGCCAGTTCGTCCCACAGAGTATTGGGTTGCGCGTACTTCACGATGTATTGCGCGGCGGCGGACTTGCTCTTACCGATCTCATTGATGAGCGCCTGGGTCATTTTGGTGGTTATGGAAATATCCACGGTGGTGACCACAATGCGTGGCCATTTTGAGTGGAACACCCGGCGGCTGGCCTCGGGATCGAACCAAAAATTGAACTCGTGCCGCGGGGTGTATTTAAACTCAGGATCTTCGGTGACCGGGCTGATGGATCCGCCCATCAGCACCAATTCTTTGGATAGCTCGGCAAATTGAGGATCAATGGTCAGGGCCACAGCGAGGTCGGTCATCGGTCCGGCGGCGTAGATGGTCACCTGGTGCGGGTATTGGTGCACCATGCGCACCATGAAGTGCGCGGCGTCCTCGTCGGCGGCCTTGGTGTGCGGAGCGCCCTCCGGCATCGGTGGAATCTCGGTGGGTCCATGCAGCGGGTTGCCCATGTTCCAGGCTCCCTGATAGATCAATTTGCCGTAGAGGGTTTCCCAGCGAGCGATGAATTCTTTGCTGTTCACAAGCGGAGTGACCGCCCCGGGGACTACCGGGATGTCGGTGCGACCGATGATTTCCATCAAGCGCAGGGTGTGCTGGACTTCTTCGTCCCGCCAGGCGTCGCCGGTGAGCACGGTGATACCCAGCACGTCGGTGTGCGGCGATTGAATCAGGGTGAGAATGGCCTGCATATCCGTGCCGCCGGGGCCTGCGGCGTCCTGATCGATTATCACTTTGCGTTTTTCCTGCGCCGCGGCCGGAAATGCAACCACCGCTATCAGCAAGACAACCACCATCCACTGCAATTTGGGACGATTCATCGAGTCACCGTTGGTTAAAAAACTGAATTATCGGCCGCTCCCGCGCCAGTGGTTCAGTACATGATCGTTCGGGTCAGATGATGGGGCCAGAACGTGGTGTGATAGTGAGTCCAGATGCGCGCATCGATCTGCGGAATGATCACCTGCAGATCGTGCGGGCGCACTTTGTTGATTTCCTCGCGCAACAGCGCGGTGGCGTACAGAGTATGCGCGCGAATCTCGATTTCCTGGAGGCTGTCGCGCGGAACCATCTGGTAGGTGTTGATGGTTTTCTCGAGCGCCGGGGAATAGCTGAGGATGTTCAGCAGCCGCAGCCCGGCGGGAACGATGTAATCGGCGAGCGCGGACAACTTCTCGGGATCTTCCAGCTTGAATCCGCCGCTGGCATGCAGGCTGGAGTACAGCATCCACACCCCGAGTTGCGCCAGCTTGTAGATTTTTATTTCGTCGCCATCGTAGCGGCTGACATCGTGAAAGCGGGGGAAATCCGCCACTAGCTTATCGACCAGGCCCTTGCCGCCGTCATAGCACCGCGGCGAAGCCGATTTCACGAAATTAGAAAACCGCCCGTCGTATTTCGAGGCCAGCACCGCGCCCACCTGATGAAGAATGGCCACGCGTTCATCGAGCATGGGCATTTCGATATTGCCGCGAAACAGGCCGGCCAAATCCATTTTGGTGACCTTGGCCAGGTAGTTGCCGTCGAGAAAGGGAATGCCGGCATCCATCGCGCGTTTGATGCACGCGAACATGGCGTCGGAATCGGACCAGTGTTGCCCGGCGTAGTCCACCTGGAATTTCTCGTGGGTCTTGAAATCGGTAAATGCGAAATCGATGCAGTCGCCCACCATACTGAAGTCGATGGCCACTGCAGGGTCTTTGCCAACGCCGAACGGCAGCGAGAACTCGGGCATGGGCAGATTCTCGTAGGCCATCCAGCCGGCGACTTCGACGATCTTTTCGACGCGGGTATGAACGTCGCGGGAATTCTCGATCGCCGGCCGCAGGCTATCAAGCACCGGGCTGCCGATCGGCAGGGGCCAGCGTGTGACGCTATTCACGGGTTTATTCTCGCTTTCCAACGGAGTAGCCGCCCAGAGCGGCGAGCTCGAGGCGGCTGTTAAAGCTACCGCACTTCCCAAAGTCTTCAAGAACCTTCTCCGTGCCGTGCTGCTATGTTTCATAAGCACGCTACTTTCCGGCCAGGCGCGAAATTACCAGATCGATGAAGCGGCGGTCGTCCACGCCGGTAGCGACTTGGGCGTTGGGCGCAACCTTATCCAGAGCTTCAATCCACAGATGGCCGTCGTGGGGTACGTTGCGTTCCACTTCATTGCGGCGGTTGGTTACGGTTTCGCCACGCGTGAACTCGCCGCGGGTTTCGACATCCACGTGGAAAGCCCCGGTCTTCAAGATCGTAGAATCAAGCGCCTGGCCTATCGCCAGCGGATCGTACATTTCTGCGCCGGCACCGCCAAACTGAAGAGAGCGGTTAACAATGTATCGTAGGACGCCCACTGCGGCATCGTTGACTGGGCCGTGGGTCTTAGCCAGTTTGGCGAGGTCCGCAGGAGTGAAGACAGTTTGGTTGCCGACGTCGAGGCCGACCATGGTCAACCGCCACCCGGCCTGAAAGACGATTTGCGCTGCTTCGGGATCGCCGAAAATATTCGCTTCGGCGGCCGCGTTCACGTTGCCTCCGGAGATCGATCCGCCCATCAGGATCACTTCTTTTACCAGTGGCACGATTCCTGGGTCTTTTTCAATGGCCAGAGCGATATTGGTGAGCGGCCCGATGGGCACCAGGGTGATTTCGCCCGGAGCCGCGCGGACCATCTCGATGATCAGATCGGGACCGAATCGTGGATCGGCGTGGCACTTACTGGCGGGCAATTCCACGTCGCCCAGGCCATTGCGCCCGTGCCAATATTCCGCGGTCACCAGCTTTTGGAAAAGGGGATGCTGCGCGCCGCCCGCAATAGTCACATCGCAGCGGCCGGCGACCGAGGCCAGGCGCAGCGCGTTTTCGAGTCCTTGCGCGGCGGTGACGTTGCCCGGCACCACGGTTAGCGCCCGGACGTCCAGTTCGGGGGAATTGAGGGCGAGCAGCAGTGCGATGGCGTCGTCGGTGCCAGGATCGGTATCGATGATTACTTTGCGCGGTGGAGCGGCGTTCGCGCAAAATAGCGCGAATGCCGCTAAAATCTGAAGCGACAATAACTTAGCTAAGACACGGAGGGCCCGGGGAGTCATCATTTGTTCCGATCGTTCGGAGCGGAAAGAAGAGTGTTGAGAGCGCGACGCAAGATCCATCCGCAAGCTGTGATTGCGGCCAGCGTCGAGCCTGAACGTACGCTCGAAATCAAAAGCAGCGTAGCGTTCGCTCCCGAGCAAAGTCAAGACAAAAGCCGTCGCGTAGCGAAGGGTCGGTGAAAGTACGGAGTGCTCGAGCAGTCCGCGGCGACTCGGGAGACGCACCGCCGCCGAAAAAAATCGCCCGGAACCCGATCCGCGATCGAGGTCCGGGCGATGCACGCGGGTGACCATCGAAAACCCGGGCGCGCGCTCACAAACGCAGTCTAGTTCGCTTTCTTTTTCGCCGCCGGCTTGGTTTTTGCGGGAGCGGCTGCCGCCTGCGGATTCCAGAATTCCGGGTCCGCGGTGACCCATTCTTCTGATGGGTAGCTCATTCCCGTATCGATCGCGAACAAATTGCTTTCGGCGGCGTCGACTGCTTCGCGGCCGAAGGCAATCAGTTTCTTGTGATTTTCTTCGCCGATAGCATCCTTGTAGGCCTTGCCGTGAGCGTCGTCGGACTGGTCCTCTTCCGCTAGCGAGTGCATCGGGATCATGATGACGTAGGTGCCCGAGGCCCCACCGGCGACGAGGTGATAAACTGCGTAATGCTCTTTGACTGCGGCGGTCTTGTGGGCTGCCGCGACCATCTTTCGCAGCTCCTTAAATTCGTCGACGTGACCCGGTTTCAGGTGCACCGTTGCCACATCGAAGTAACGAATACCCGGAATTGGTGCATCGATGTTGTAGCTCAGCTCCGGATCCAGGGTCATGACCAAAGTGCTGGTCCCGGACAGCAGCTCCCCATCCTTTGCGTTCAAGGAGCCGAGCTCGTTGGAGAGCGGCTTATCTTTCGCGACCGCGTTGTTATCGGCTTCCCACGCCGCAAATGAATCGTAGCCGATCAGAAATATTACGCGGTGTTCGCCAGAGAGAGAATTGGCGGCGATGTAATGTGTTTCGTATTTTGCTTTGGCAAATGCCTTGGGGATGGCTCCCTCGGTGCCCTGGTGCGCAGCTTCTTTGCCGGGCTTGACCACTTCGCGGTCTACCACTAGAACTTTCGGCGGACCCATGGTGGTCTGCTGCGCGCGAAGGTTCAACGCTTGTCCGGCTAACAGCATGGAAAGTACGAACAATCCGGTCTGCAACTTTCTCATTATTCTTTCTCCTGTGCGCCGGTTAAATCGGCGAGGTGTAGTGAATGCAAAAGTCATACGAATGTCACCTAGCGACCCCCATCGGCCCCGAGTCATGCGGAGCCGCCCGCGAGGGCGGCGTCGAAGCGTTGACAGGGGAACGTGCGGGCCGGGTATTGAGGCGGGAAATCCGCTCGTCCGGATCCGTGGAGGGGGTTGTGAGAGATCATGATTCCTACTCCGACCTCGAATTCCCAACGGTGATCCTCGCTGGATCACGCGACGTTAGAACTCTTCCTATCTGCCGTGATGTCCTAGAGGTTGTGGCGGTGTCCAGGCGAGAACTCGCTGAGTGTATGCCGGGAGCGGGAAAAGTCAACAAGTCTGATCGCAGCGGCTATGCGCTTCCGCTGCTCAGCTAAAGTAGGCGAGAAATTCGGGGACAAGGAACCGGGTGGATATACAATGTGGCCCGGCTTCCGAGATTCACACGGAGAAACTTCCGTGCAAAACGTATACGAGGGTGTGCCGTGACTCCGGTGGAGACCGTACTGCAGTTTCTGGAACGCATAAACCAGCGCGACGCGGATAAGTTGGCCGAGTTGATGACCGAGGACTACGTGTTCATCGATTCGCTGGGTCAATCGGTGCGCGGCCGCGAGAAGATGCGGGCCGGGTGGCGGAGTTATTACGCATTTTGTCCGGACTACTGGGTTTCCCACCAGGAGATCTTTCCCAACGGAAACATGGTCGCGGTGTTCGGTTCGGCGGGCGGCACGATCGCCGCGAACGGCAAGCTCCCTACCGAAAATAAATGGCGGATCGAAGCGGCCTGGCTGGCGGTGGTGGAAAATCAGCTAGTGAAGGAATGGCGAGTTTACGGCGACAACAAGCCGGTGTACGACATCATGGCTAGATCCAAACTTCACCCGGAACAATAGGCGCAACCGAACTGCGATTGTCCCCACGGGTGCCGAGAGTCAGCAGCCCTGAAAATCGGTAAGGGAGCCCGCGATTTGGCCTTACTTTTTGACGACGGGCTCAAGCGACGCGCGGACCACCGAAATCTTCCCACCGGCTTGGGTCCGAAGAAAATACAACGAGCCGTCTTGCGTTGCGCCGATCAACGAGCCGAGTTTGTTGGTGGCGATGAGTTCGGAGACCGGGTTTAGCGAAGCATCGTAGATCCTGAGGTTGTTGTAGAACTTGTTGAATTTGTCGGAGTTGGTTATCTCCTCGGCGACCAATTGGCCGTCGGGCAGGCTGACCAGGTTGTGCAGCGCCGGCGAGGCTCCCAGGCGGGGAACCGGGCCCGGTGCGCGATCGGTTTTGGTTATGGTCTTGAGGTTCAGTTCCTTTCCGCTCGCGTCGAAAAATCGAAGGTCGAGTCCGCCGGGAGCGTCGTACACGACCCGTTTGTTTGCGGCGTCCCATACCAGAATTCCTACGCGATTGGCAAAGCCGGTGGATCGGACGCTTGCTTGATCACCGAAGGAGTGCAATATTTTCCCGTCTTTGCCAATGACCACCAGGCTCAAACGTTCTTTGGGATCGAGACTAAGTCCGTAGATGGTTCCGTCCGGCGCGATCAACACGCGTTTGAGTACCGCGCGCATCGAGCTCAATGAGTCCTGTTTCATTTTTCCATCGGCGGTCAGCTCGTAAATCGAGAGCTTGCGCTCCGCGGTGTACAGATGCCGTTGGGCGTCGCATGCATAGGTTTCCGGGTATCGCGGCAGGGGAATCGTGGAATCGGTGAGCAGCAGTTTGCCGGTGGCATCGAAGGCCTTCAGGCCACTGCCGCGAATGCCGACGTAAAGCGTGCCGTCCGGGCAAAGCGCCAGGCCAGGGGCGTGATCCGCGTCGGCGACGCCGAGCGGAAATTCCACCTGCTGCACCACGGTATAGCGCGCGAGAGGCGCGACCGGTGCGGGCGCAGAAGTCGGCACAGACGCTGGAGCTGACCCAGGCGCCGGCGGCCGCTGCTGGATCAAACTGCCCGCCAGTAAGATGAAAAGAGCCGGTGTCCCAAGATGCCTAGCACTGAGGTCGGCCATTATTTCTCCTCGATATCCTTACGTTAGTTTGGTGAAGTGGTTGAGCAGCAGCACCGCGCCCACGCCTATCAGCGGGAGCATAGCTCGAAGGATGCTGAACTTCTTACCGGTCAGGTTGTAGTCGATCATTTCCCAGAAGCCCCCAACCACCGCCGCTGTGGACAGCAGAAGTGTGAAGATCGCATCATCTGACTTTCCGGCGGCGGACATTACGAGGATGGTACTCGCGCCTAGGGCGACCGCCACCACAACCATCACCGCCGCCAGCGGGCCTTTGTTCATCCAGCCGTTTGGTTCTCCGGATATGCCGAAGTGGGTGGCGACGCGCTCCGGCAGTTCATTCCACGAGGAGACGAACTTGGCCATCAGCGCGGCGGCCCCGATCCATGGCAGCAAGAACAACACTTTGACCGGTATCATCCAGCTTTCCGGTACTCATTTAATCACAGAGGTGGTCGGCCAAGGGCCTTTATCCCTTTGAAAATGGGCCTCGCGCCCAATTAGATAATGGTAACCGGAGTCGGGCAGAGCACCTCTGGGCGAGCGAAATGGGGTTTTCAGAGCGCCGTGTTATGGTAGGAATCGGTCAACTCGGCGTTGCGGTCCCCCGGCGGGGGCCTCGCCTCGCCGCAGTACACGGAGCACAGGAGGCATTTTGCGCGTTTTGGTCACCGGCGGTGCGGGTTATATCGGCAGCCACGCGGCGCGCGAGCTGGCGCGCTGCGGTCACGAAGTAAGAATTTTCGACAACCTGGTGAACGGCCATTCCTTCCTGTGCCCCGGTTTCGATTTCGTGCAGGGCGATCTGCGCGACGCGAAATCGGTGGCGTCGGCGGTGGCCGGCGTGGACGCGGTGATGCACTTTGCCGCGCTGGCCAGCGTTGGCGAATCAGTGGAGCATCCGCGAAGATATTTCCAGAACAATGTCGAAGGCACGCTGCAGCTGCTGGACGCCGCGCTCGACGCCGGAATTAAGAAACTCATTTTCTCTTCCACCGCGGCGGTTTACGGCAATCCGGAAATGGTGCCCATCCGCGAGGATTCCCCGCGCGTTCCGATAAATCCCTACGGGGTGAGCAAGTTGCTGATCGAGAATGCCCTGGAGGCTTACAGCCGAGCCTACGGATTGCGGTTCATCGCTTTCCGTTACTTCAATGCCGCCGGCGCCGACGCCAGCGGAGAAATTGGCGAAGTGCACGAACCCGAGACGCACCTCATTCCTTCGCTGCTGCTGACCGCTGCCGGCGTCCGTCCCGAGGTGAATATTTTCGGTGACGACTATGCAACGCCGGACGGCACCTGCATCCGCGATTACATCCACGTTTCCGATTTGGTCACCGCCCACGTGCGCGGGCTGGATTATCTGTCCGCGGGCGGGGAATCGACGCCCATGAATTTGGGAACGGAGAAGGGATTTTCGGTGCGCGAGGTGATCGCCAGCACCGAGCAGGTGACCGGAATCACTCTCCCCAAGAAAATCATCCCCCGACGTCCTGGTGATCCGGCGGTACTCTTGGCCGATCCGTCCCGCGCGAAGCTCCTGCTGCAGTGGACCGCCACCCGTTCGCTCGAAACGATGATCGAGAGCGCCTGGAAATGGATGCAGAATTATCGCTCGCGGCGCGAAACGTTTAAATAATTGCCCTGCCGCACGCGGCTCCCAATAAAACATGCTCGGGCCACCCTGCCAATATCGTTCTTAGTTGCGCCACTCGACCGCGAATCTGAGCGTGACATTGGTGAAACTCCATCGTGCGCAGTGTGTTACCCTAGCCCGGTTCGCTCTAACTGAATTGGAATTCCCCAGGGGTTCGAGGGAGAGTTGTGTCGCCTTCTGCGAGTGTATCGGAACGGCGGGCGTGGGCCGGCCTTCTTTTGGCGTTATCGGTCCTGGCCATCGTCGGACTCGCACGCATGTGGACTACCATGAACCTGGTTTCCACATACTCCTGGATTTCACACACCCGCGAAGTACAGACCAACCTCACCGCGATTCGAGCTGACATCAGCGGTGCCCAGAATGCCCAACGCGGCTATGTGTTGGTGGGCGGACAGATCTATCTGGACAAGTTCCGCGAAATGATCGGCAGAATGCGCCAGGATATCAACGTCGCGCGCCAGCTCACCGCCGACAATGGCGACCAGCAGAACAATCTCAACGCTCTTGACGCGGTCGTCGGACGCTACATCGAACTTTGGAATCGCGCGATCGGAGCGAGCGCGCTGGGCCTCCCCGATCCTGCCTTCCAGAAACAGGTGGCCGCGGAAGCCGATGCGCCGGATCAGGAGGCCGCGGAAATCCTGCAAAGGCTGGAGCTAGAGGAATCTACCTTGCTGGATGCGCGTCAAAAGCGGGCCCAGATTTTGGCCCGCCGAACCGGCGTCGTCGCTTTGGTGGCGTTTCTGGTGGTGGTGATCTTCCTGGTGATGAATTTCGGCTGGCTAATGTCGGAGCTGAAGGAGCGCATCAGAGCCGAGCATTCCTTGGGGGAACGAGCGGCTGAGCTCGAGCAAAAGAACTCGCAAATCCTGCAGCAGGCCAGCGCGTTGGAAGCTTCTAACCTCAGCTTGCGCGATCTTTCTTCGCGGCTGCTGCGGGTGCAGGACGAAGAGCGCCGCCGGGTGGCCCGCGAGTTGCACGATAGCACCGGCCAAGCGCTGGCACTGCTTTCCATGAACGTTGCGGTATTGCAACAGCAAGCCGATCGCCGTGATCCAGAACTGGGCAAGATGGTGGGCAATGTCGACCAGTCGGTCCGCCAACTTTCCGACGATGTCCGCACGATTTCTTATTTGTTGCATCCCCCACTGCTCGACGAAATGGGACTGCGCTCGGCGATCCGTTGGTTCGCCGAAGGCTTTTCCGAGCGAAGCAAGATCCAGGTCGACCTGGAGCGGCTCTCCGATCCCGGGCGCCTGTCCTTGGATTTGGAAACAGCCATTTTTCGCGTCGTCCAAGAATGCCTGACGAATATTCACCGCCATTCGGGTAGTTCCAAAGCCTCCATTTGCCTCGAGAAATGTGCGCAAGGAATCTTGCTGGAAGTGGCCGACCAGGGCACCGGTATTCCCGCCGAAAAATTGCCGGGAGTCGCATCGGGTGCGCGCATGGGGTTAGGGTTGCGCGGAATCGGCGAACGAGTGAAAAGCTTCGGCGGGGACATGAAAATCGAATCGAACCAGCAGGGAACGCGGATCAAAGTCACGCTGCCGAGGATTGAGCGGGCGTGAAATTTCCCGCTGGTAGGATGGTGTTGTTGCGCATGGCCAGCATTTCGACGGACTGCCGGAATGAGTCAGGGCCTGGTTCGATCCGCAGTTAGTTGGTCGCCCACCTGGATTCTGGTTTGCAGGACCCGCAAGATCGCATCGCGCGCCACGATCCCCACGATGCGCCCCTCTTCGAGCACCGGCATTTGGTTGATATCCCGCTCGCGCATTCGACTCAGGATTCCGAGCACGGATTCCGCCGGCGCGGCCCACTGAATTTCGTCCACTTTGCGCATCACCGCCTGCAGCGAGGTATTGCTCCATTCCTCGCGCGGGCAGCCGCTCACCGCGCGCAGCGTCACCAATCCCACCGGCACGCCGTTGCCGGTGACGATGTGGCATCTCCGCCCGGTGCGCAGGACTTCCTGGACGTAGTCTTCAAGAGACATGTCCCGCGGGACGGTAGGCACGTCCGGCGTCATGATGTCGGCCGCCCGCAATCCTGCCAGCGTCGATTGAATGGCCACCTGCGCGTATGTTTCCTGCGCCGCCGTTCGCAGGAACCAGCCGATAAATGCCAGCCACAATCCGTTCACCCAGTTGCCGTTGAATGCCTGCCATACCCCAAAAAGAATCAGCAGGTACGCCAGCACCTGCCCGCTGCGGGAAGCGATCCGGGTGGCCTTGGCGAAATCTTTGGTGATGCCCCAGGCGATGGCGCGCAGGATGCGGCCGCCGTCCAGCGGGAATCCCGGAGCGAGGTTGAACGTGGCCAGGGCCGCGTTGATTCCGGCCAGCCACCATGCGGCCGCTCCCAGCATTTCGAAGCGCCCCGAATGGGGCGCCAGCAGGTAGCAAACGGCGGAGAGAAAGTAGCTCGAAATGGGCCCGGCAATGGCGATATTGAATTCCTGGCCGGCGCTGGCGGCCTCCCGCCCGATCCGCGCCAGGCCGCCAAACACAAACAGGGTGATGGATACGACCGGAATTTTGTACCGCATAGCGACTACGCTGTGGGCCAGCTCGTGGAAAAGGACCGAAGCAAAAAACAACAGGCTGGTGATCACCCCGAGCGACCAATTTTGTCGAGCACTCCAAGAAGCGTGCTGAGCGCTGAATTGCGTTCGCAGCGTGAGGGTGATCAGCGCAAAGATAATCACCCAACTGGAATGCACGTATATCGGAATGCCGAATATGCGTCCGATCTTTAACCCACCATTCGGTGCCATCGGTTCTGCGCTCGCTCCTGCCATCGATTATAGCAAGTCTAGGGAGCGGGTCTGCGTTTCTGCACTCCGTGGAAGCCGATACACGGGGATTTCAATGCGTTTCCGGTAAATGCCCCCGAATCAGCGAGCGGGATCTGGCAGGCAGCATGCTTTCTCTAGTGTGTCCGAGTTATTTTAGGCGCTAAAAACGAGACGGCCCGAAACTTTAGAAAGTGGACTGCGGATTCTGGGTTTGGCCCCAAACCCGCAGAGAGGAGCAAAACGTGACAGCGATATGGGACATCGGAGCGGTGGGCGGATTCATCGGAGGTGCGTTCTTGGTGGCGTTTGTGCTCGAATGGCTCAGCCTGCTTGGTTTAATGAGTCTGATGCCGCTGCCGGCCGGGCCGGTGCCCAAGACTGTTTCGATAGACGCCGCAACCAAGAAAACGCCCGACGGCCTAGGTCGCTGGCGAATTGGCGCAAAGCAAGCTTCGCGGACTCGGCTGCCTTGAGAAACCGTCAATCCCGAGTTTAGGTAACCGATTTTCCATCGCACGAAGATGCATGGATTGCCTGCCGGCAAAAACCCTGCGGACGGCCCCGTTCCTCTCCCAGCGGAGCCGCCCTGCCGGCGGGTACGTGACGGCCCCACCCGGTGTGCTACGATGAAACGCCACGGATATCCGGCACATCCCGATGCGGGTTTCCCCCCCAGCCAATCTCGTCCGGCGGTCCTATTCACTTCTGCATTCACTTCGTTGCCCAATTGCGTTTCGCGTTGCAATGCTCCTGTTTATGCTATGTGCGTGCAGCGTTCCAAACTCACGCGCCCAACAGTCGCTCCCGTCGCGCTGGGACAGCGTTGTACGCGAGTTCGCAGGCAAGATCGTCGCTGCCGGAACTGTGCGGGGGGAAGGCTCGCTGGAACTACAGAACCTGTCTTCGCTGGATGCGTCAACAGTGGCAGATATTGAAAACAGTTTGTTGGCGCAACTCAGTTCGAAAGGCTTTCGGGGGATCCCGGCTGCGGTCGACAACGGTCGCCCATCGTCGCAGCCGGGACCGCCGATCCGAATTTTCGTGACCCTTTCCGAAAATCTCGACGGTCTGATCTGGATTGCCGAATTACGCACCGCGAGCGGAAACAAAGTCGTACTGCTTCCGGTGACCCCGCCGCCGGGAGCTTCGGCGAGCGAGATCCGCCCGGTTCCGTTGCTCGAGCGTGTGATGGTCTGGCGGCAGGCAGAACCCATGCTCGATTTTGCGATGGTCCCCGCGAGCGCGTACGCGGGTGCCCAACTGATCGTGCTCTCGCCGGAGCGGGTGACTTTCTACCGCTTCGACCAGGGCGTGTGGCGGCTCGGCGCGTCGGCGGCCATCGAGCATGCCCAACCGTGGCCGCGCGACCTCCACGGGCGCATCGAATTGGATTCGGGAAAGCTATCGATCTATCTGCCCGGGGTTTTCTGCACCGGCACGGCGGGAACCGAACTAGGGCTCTACTGCTCGCCCGCCGCGGAGAAGCTGTGGCCGGTGGAGGCGGTCGGGGTCGGCGCCGGCACGGCAAAGTTCGATCCAGCGCGAAATTATTTCCTGGACCCGATCGAGGGCACCAACGGCGGCGCGGCAAACTCCAAACCATTCTACGCCGCGGTGAGGTTGCAAGGCGAAATGTACGGCGGCTCTCTGAAGGTCGTCACCGGCCCGGATGGCGCACAACTCCACGAAGGCCGTGAAATTTCCGCACATTTTCCCAGTTGGGGCAGCGACATCGCGTCGCTCCCCGACGATTGCCCGGGAATGTCTCCGGTATTGGTCACCGGTATAGGCGACGATACTTCCACCGACACGATCCAGAACTATCAGGTGGCCGATCGGCAGGCAGTACCCGCGGGACAGCCTATTTCGCTTCCAGGTCCGGTCCGCGCACTGTGGGAGGCCAACGACGGAAAATCCGCACGGGTGGTCTCGCAAAATTTGCAAACAGGAATGTATGAAGCGTCGAGCATTTCAATTACTTGTAATCGCTAGCATGGGATGTTGCGCGCTCACCCTGCATTCCGCGCGGCGCCCACGCTATGGCGGCACTCTGCGCGCCGAGGTGGGCGCAACAGTGCTCTCCATCGACCCTGCTTTTCCGACCGACAGCAGCGACCAAATGACGCTCCGCGAAAAACTGTTGGCGCTGGTGTGCGACCGCCTAGTCACTCTCGATGAGCATGGTCGGCCCAAACCAGCGCTTGCGTCCTCGTGGCAAAGCGCGCCCGGCAATAAATTGTGGAGTTTCCGCCTGCGCTCCGGCGTGATCGCGCAGGACGGCGCGCCGCTCACTGCCGATGACATCGTTCCGGTTCTCGAGGCAGCCAATCCGCGCTGGCGGATTGCCGCGGCCACCAATCCAGATGGCTCCACGACTGTAAATATCGAACTCCCCGGCGCCAATCCCAGCCTGCCGGTAGAACTGGCGATGGCTCGCAATTTTGTTTTCCGCCGTAGCGCGAGCGGTACCCTGGTGGGCACCGGCGCGTTTCAGGTAACCACATGGCAAGCCGGGCGGCAGGCGAAGCTCACCGCATTCGACCCCGCGTGGGAGGGACGCCCCTTCGTCGATTCGATTGAGCTGAACATGGGCCGATCGGTGCATGATCGCCTGATCGATTTGGAAACCGGGAAAGTGGATTTCGTCGATGTGCCGCCAGACGAAGCGCGCCGCGCCATCGATCGCGGTGCGCGGATCAGCGCCTCGCTGCCGAATGAACTCCTGGCGCTCGAATTCGCCCGTGGCCCACGCGCAGCCGAGGATCCCGCGCGGCGCCACGCGCTGGCAGTTTGCGTCGAGCGCTTCTCGCTGGTGAACTTCGTTCTGCAAAAGCAGGGCGAGATTGCCTGGGGACCGCTACCGGAATGGTCCACTGGCATCGAAACCCTGTTTACCGTCTACCCGCCCGATCCCGCGCAGACTAAGCAACTTGCGGCGCAATTCCAGAACGCTCCGGCACTGCTCTTGGGCTATGATGGCGCCAATGGGCTGGAGAAGGCAGTGGCCGAGCGCATCGCGGTCAACGCGCGGGAATCGGGCATTCGCGTCAACCCGCAAGCGGAGTCGGGCACTGGCGACACATTCGACGTGCGATTGGTTCGCCGCAAGATGGCCTCACCGGTTCCACGGTACGCGCTGATGGAGTTGCTCCGGGCATGGGCGCCGCTACTGGGCGGGGAGTTGGTTTTGTTGCCTGACCCTGCGACGCCGGAAGATTTGTATGCGCGCGAGCGTGCGGCCATCGAAAATGACCGGGTGATTCCATTGGTCTACTTGCCGGAAATTTTTGGATTGAGCGCCCGAGTGCGGGACTGGAAATCTCGGCTCCCCGCTTCGGGTGATGGTTGGCCGCTCGCACAGGTCTGGTTGGAGGGAGAGGGCCCGTGACGTTTCGCAACAAGATCTTCGTGATCTTCACGCTGGCGGTCGTTTTGGCGGTAGCCGTCGTTACTACCGGGGTTACCTACTCCGCCCGCCAAGCTTTCGACGACCTCAACGCGCGGCGCACCACTGCGCTGATCGGCCAATTCCAGAACCAGTATTCAGGGCACGGGCTGGACATCGTTCGGCGCACCCAAGGAGTGGCGGACGCCGAAGCCACGGTGCGCATGGCCATCGATCTGAGCCGCCCGCAGGCGGATGTCTCGTTGTACGTCCACGACGCCACCGGCGTTTCGCAGCAACATCAACTCGATTTCCTCGATTTTGTCGGTAGCGACGGCACCATTATTTCCTCTGCGGAATGGCCCGCCCGCTTCGGCTACAAAATGGATTGGCTCAATCAGACCCCGGACTGGATTAGCGTCGGGGCGTTTCTCACGCGTATGGATAGCGACTCCGGGCCCAGCCTGGCGTTGCTGGCCGTCTCCACGGTGCGGGTCGGTGAAAAAACTCTATACGTCGTGGGTGGCGAACGCCTGGGCAAGGAATTCTTGGCTTCGCTCGTTCTCCCCTCAGGAATGCGCGCACTTCTTTATCGCAACCTCGATTCCAATTTCACCCCGGCCGACTTGATCGACGCTGGCGGGCCGGCCAACGACGCCGATCGATTTGCCCCCCTGATCGCCGAGGAAAAACAAGGTGCCAGCGAGCGATCCGCCGAAATTTATTGGACCCATGATCCCGCCAGCGCCGAAATGTTTCACATCACGCCCTTGTGGGGCCGCCAGAAAGTTTTGCTGGGTTTGCTGCTGGTGGGCAGTTCGGAACGGGAAGTGGTCGACCTCGAGCGCCGCATTCTGCTGATCGCTTTCGCGGTGGCCGCCGTCGGCGTGCTGCTGGGCTCGCTCGCCAGTTGGTGGGCGGCCGCGCGCATCACGCTTCCAGTCCAGAAGCTTGCCGCCGGCGCGCAGCAAGTATCGCAGGGCAATTGGGATACGCACGTGGAAGTGCACTCACGGGACGAAATCGGAAAACTTGCTGGGGCCTTCAATCAAATGACTGACCGTCTGGCCGACCAGCGCGACCGCCTGGTGCAGACCGAGCGGGTGGCAGCCTGGCGTGAGCTGGCCCGGCGCCTAGCGCATGAACTGAAGAATCCTTTGTTCCCGATGCAGATCACCCTTGAAAACCTACGTCGCGCGCGCGCGGAACATTCCGAACAGTTCGAGGAAGTTTTCGAGGAATCTACCGGAATGCTGGTGAGCGAGCTCGACAATTTGAAATCCATCGTTGCGCGTTTCGGTGATTTCGCGCGCATGCCGGCGCCCATCCTGCAGCGCGTGAACCTCAACGAAATCGTTCGCAACGTCATCCGCGTGTTTGAAAGCCAGTTCAGCGCGGTGGGCCGCCCGCAGATTACTCCGGACCTGCACTTGGACGATTCGCTTCCGCCGATTCAGGCCGATCCGCTGCTGATCCACAAGGTCGTCGAAAACCTGGTGCTGAACGCCATGGATGCCATGCCCGCGGGGGGAACCATCTCGGTGGGTACGTCCTATCATCACAATGCGGTGCGCTTGGAAGTCACCGATACCGGTGCAGGCCTCACGCCGGAAGAATCGAAACACCTGTTTACACCGTATTACACCACCAAGCAGCACGGCACGGGCCTGGGTTTGGCGATCGTCCAGTCGGTAGTCAGCGACCACAACGGAACGATTGGCGTGGAAAGTGAGCCCGGCGCAGGAACCACCATTCGCGTCGATCTGCCGATCGCGCCCGCCTCGACCCTGCATCTAGAGGCGGTCGGAAAAATATCGGCGTTGTCTCCAGTCCAAGCCCGCGCCCTGTTGCCGAGCGGGCCTGAAGAGCTCGCACCGGGCGAAGCCGAGGATGCCGGTTCCGCGGCTGCGCCGGCGGAACATGAACAGCCCGGCGAAAAAATCACCGCACTATCGCCGGTGCTGCCTCGCAACCCCCTGGCGCCCGAGCATGAACCGGAAATACCTGGGCCGGTACCGGCGGAGGAGTCCGAACTATATGACGCGGATAAGCATCCAGGGCTTCCGCAAGGACTTGGCGAGCCGACCGCGGAACCGCCGGATAGCCCTGAGCGAGAGGAAGACTAATCTCCGTGGCGAAAGCCCGCGTATTGATCATCGACGACGACGCCAACACCCTGGCGTCGGTGGCCCGCGCGTTTCGTCTGGCGGGCCATGACGCGGTGGTCTGCGACAACGCCGCGCGCGCTCTGGAAATCGCGAAATCGGAACGCTTCGATTTGATCCTCTCCGACGTGGTGATGCCCGGGAAAGACGGCATCGCGCTCCTCGAAGAACTCAAAGTGTCGGGTATCGCCGTCCCGGTCGTGTTAGTCTCTGGCCAAGCCACCATCGACATGGCCGTGCGCGCCACCCGGCTTGGCGCCGCTGACTTTCTAGAGAAGCCTCTTTCCACCGAAAAGCTTTTGCTCACCCTCGAGAACGTGCAACGCGTCTCCCAGCTCGAAAACGAAAATCGCGAGCTGCGCCGGCGCCTGGGCCGCCACCACCTGGTGTGGCAGAGCGCGGCGATGCGCGATTTGATGGCTCAGGTGGAGCGTGTGGCCACTAGCGAAACACGCGTTTGCATCCGCGGCGAAACCGGAACCGGTAAGGAACTGATCGCGCGAACCCTGCACGATAAGAGCCCGCGCTTCGCCGGCCCCTTCATATCGTTGAATTGCGCCGCGATCCCGGCCGAACTGATCGAATCAGAATTGTTCGGACATGAAAAGGGCGCGTTCACCGGCGCTGCCGCACGGCACATCGGAAAATTCGAGCAGGCCCACCAGGGGACGCTGTTGCTCGACGAAATTGGCGATATGCCCGCGAACATGCAAGCCAAGCTGCTGCGCGTGTTGGAGGGGAATGAAATTGAGCGCGTCGGCGGCGGTCGCCCGGTAGCGGTGGATGTGCGCGTTGTGGTTGCTACCCATCGCGACCTCGAAGTACTAGTGCAGAACGGCAGCTTCCGCGAGGACCTCTACCACCGCGTGGTGGTGTATCCGCTGGTCATCCCAGCGTTGCGCGAACGCCCCGAAGACATTCCCCTGCTGGCTCAGCATTTCGCTCAGCAAGTGGCCGAGCAAAACAACTGGAAGGCCAAGCTCTTTTCGCCGGAGTCGCTCGAAGAGCTGGTCGCCTATCCCTGGCCCGGCAACGTGCGCGAGCTGCGCAACGTGATCGAGCGGGTGCTGTTGCTGAGCTCGACCGACTCGGTAGATGCCGCGACCGTTCACCGGGCCCTGCCCCACGCCACGGCGACTCCAGTGCCCGCGTCCTTAACCGACCCCACTGCAAGCGGCGCCGAACCCGCAGGGAACTTGACCTCGCGCATGGACGCCTTCGAGCGCAAAACCATTCTGACTGAACTACGCCGCCACCAAAATCACGTCACCAACACCGCCAAAGCCCTAGGGCTGGAACGCAGCCATCTCTACAAGAAGTGCCAGCATCTGGGCATCGACTTGCACGCCATCCGCACCGGCCCAGCCGAATCCTAAGGCCGGGCTCTTTCCGGCGCCGTTATCGCCACCGGCAGAAATTTCTTCAGCGCCACATGAGTGATCCCGTACATCGCCACCAGCGCCGCGAAGATGGCTGCCAGATGGACCGGCGCGGGGCCTAACGCGCGGTGCCACACCGGATCGCGAAACGCGAAATTGTAATTGTTTGCAGGGCCGGCCAGGCGAGATAGTGGGACCACCATCGCCGCGATGCAACATTGCAGCAGCCAGCCACGCCGGTCGTACCCCGTCCGCCGCAACGCCAATATCAGCGCGGCAGGCAGCAGCAAATGAAACAGCGATAGCGCGCGAATCCATAGTGGATATTTCACGTCGAAGAGGTATTCCGTGCCGCCGATCAAATGGTGATGCGTGAGCAGCCGCCACAGCGCATCGAGCGTCCACAACGAATCGATCAGCAGGGAAGACACCGCTTGCGACGAAAGCAGCAGCGCGCTGCTAGTCCACAATCCCACGCAACTCAGCGCAATCGCCAGATCGCACAGATGAATGAAATTGCCGAACCCCCAGAACCGCCAATAGCTAGGAATCCAAACCGCCAGCCAAGCCACCGCGCACCATCGCGCCCAATCTGGAATCCGATGGTTGTCCGTTGCGCCCATATCCGCCAATCGCCTCAGACGTCCCTAACTTCAAACCCACTGCATCGTAGCACCGGGAGCGCCGTCGGGCATTCGTCCGAAAACAACCGCGTACCAACCGACTGCCGCAGATCCACTCAAAAACCAGTATGGCCCCCGATTACATATCGAAACGATTCCCTACTTTCAGATTTGGGTGCGGGGTCTGAGTGGGAGCATAGGTCCCTGTCAAGAGTCCAGGTGCAGGTTCGAATCCCGTCGCATCCATTCCCTGGAGGAACAGGACTGTAAGAAACGGGCCATAGACAGGATTGGCCCTCTATTTATGATTCAGCACCAGAAATGTTGTCGGTATTTGTGGTCGCAGCATTGGATTTATGCAACCAAGTAGTTGACACCCTGACAACAAAATACCACGCTATCTTATTGGTGACAGCAACCTGTGCGTAGGCGCTCGCTACCCACGCCAATGGATTCCAGGGCGACTTCTCACCGGGTCGCCCTTTTTTTGATTTTCAGGGTCCTTTGGGAGAGCTCGTCGAATTATCGACGTGACTGGCCCTTAGGTGTCGATCATGCGAAAATCCAAAATGTGAACGCGCCCGCGATCGCCGAGCTCTCCACCGCTGGTTTTACGGCCGCTGCTGGCGCATGGGCCTGGGGCAGCTTTCTTCCTAGCTCGCAACTCTTCGGCGCCACCATTCGCCGAACCGGTGATTCCCAAGCCATGGCGCTCACCTTCGATGACGGACCAAATCCAGCGGTCACTCCCCAACTCCTGGACCTCCTCGATCTCCACAACATTCGCGCCACATTTTTCTTGATCGGCGGCCGCGTGCGGCAGTTTCCTGCCTTGGCCGCGCGCGTCGCCGCCGCCGGACACTCCATCGGCAACCACACCGATACCCACCCGATCCTTACGTTTCAATCTCCGTGGCGCGTCCGGGCCGAACTGGAAGCTTGCCGGCACGCGATCGCCGACGCCACCGGTCACGATCCGCGATGGATGCGTCCACCATTCGGCGCCCGTGGTCTGCACGTAACCGCGGCATTGCACCGCGCCGGTTTCCATGCCGCCATAATGTGGTCGGCTTGGGGAAAGGACTGGAAGGAAAAAACGCCGGAGGGAGTGATCCGCCACCTCCGCCAAGCGCGAGGCGGCGACATCGTTCTACTGCACGATGGCGATCACCGCGTACCGGAAGGGAAGCGTCAGCACACCGTCGACGCGCTGGCCATCCTGATTCCGCAATGGAAGTCCGCAGGCACTCGTTTTGTAACCTGCGATCAGTTGGCGTCAGAGAGAACAATCGCCAAATCCAGCGTTCGCGAATAACTCCTGCAAGCGCTTTGCCTCTCGGGGTAGAATCCTAGATATGGATGACAAACGGTTTTACGACGAAAAGCAGGAAACCAAGGAAATGGAACTGCGATGCCCGCACTGCCGCGAAGAGAACAAATACCCAGTTCGCTGGATGGTGCGCACCAAGAAGGAACGCCTACAGCCCGGCGCCAACGACGACGATAAGGCTCGCTTCGGCAAGGCCCGCACTTACATGGTTCGCGTCGACGATATGGTTGCCTGCCGCAACATTCGCTGCCGCAAGCGCTTCGATCTGCCCGGTCAGACCGTCATATTGACCTGATCGTTCGGCGTCCGCTAGATTTCCGGATACATATCGAAAAACGCGTCCAGCGATTGCTTCAGCGTTTGCTCGATCTCTTCTCGGCTGCCCTCAATCAAGTGCATGGTCACGCGCCCCACGCGCCCATTCTTCAGCGCCACATTCGCGTCGCTCACCGTATCCAGATCGTCGGCAGGGAACAACCGCATTCCATACACCAGCGCCAGCTTAGCCATGTCTGAATCTCCTTTGCGTTGCGACGGGAAACTAGTTCGGCCGGGTCCCGGCCGCCGCCACATCCCGGCTGGTGTTGAGCACCTCGCGAATCTTACGCGCCAGGTCCCTGAGTCCGAAAGGCTTTTGCAGGAACGCCATCTCGCCCTCCAGAATGCCGTGCCGCGCGGCGCTGTCGCTGGTGTAGCCGGAAATGAAGAGGACTTTCAACTGAGGATTTTGTTGCAGTAAGCGATCGGCCAGCTCGCGGCCGCTCATCTTGGGCATCACCATGTCGGTCACCAGCATGTGCACCGGTCCCTGGTAACGGCGCGCCACATCCAACGCCTCCGCTCCGTCGCTGGCCTCAGCCACGGTGTGGCCCATATCGCGCAAGTATTGCGATATCAGCTCGCGGACGCTGATTTCGTCTTCTACCAGCAGGATGGTTTCGCTGCCCTCAAGTTTTTCGAGCGGACTCGCCGCTGGCTCGCTGCTTTCCACCGGCTGCTCCACCGCCGGCAAGTAGATCTTGAACGCCGCCCCCTGACCCTCTTCGCTGTACACCCAAACGTATCCGCCGCTCTGCTTGACGATGCCGTACACCATGGCCAGCCCCAGGCCCGTGCCCTTGCCTTTTTCTTTGGTGGTGAAAAACGGTTCGAAGATTCGCGACTGAATCCCTTGCGGTATTCCGCATCCCGTGTCGCTGACCGTCAACACCACATAACGTCCCGCCGGGACCACCGGCCGTCGCCGGATGTAGGTGTCGTCGACGATCGCGTTGGAAGTTTCAATCGTAATTCGTCCGCCGCCGGGCATGGCATCCCGCGCGTTCACCGTCAGGTTCAAGAGCGCCTGCTCCAATTGCCCTGCGTCGGCCTTCACTGGGCGCAATCGCTCGCCTGGCCGGAACGACACCTCGATATTTTCGCCGATCAGCCGCGGCAGCATTTCGATCATTTCCGCGATTACCCGATTGACGTCCAGCACTCGCGACTGCAACACTTGTTGGCGGCTGAACGCCAGCAACTGCCGAGTCAGCATCGCGGCTCGCTGCGTCGCTCGGTCCAGTTGATCGAGATTGTTTCGTGCGGGCGTGCCGCCACCGGGCGCCAGCCGGGTATTCAGGATCTCGATGTGCCCGCGCATGACCATCAGCAGGTTATTGAAATCGTGGGCGATTCCGCCTGCCAATTGCCCCACCGCCTGCATTTTCTGGATCTGCTGGAGTTGGCTCTCAAACTGAATCCGTTCGGTAACATTTTCCGCCAGCACTTCGTAGTACCGCTGGCCCGTTTGGTCGGAGTCCACTCGCCCGCCCAGTCGCACGTTGACGCTTCGGCCGTCCTTGCGCCGCCATTGCACTTCGGCGCCCTGGACGCGATACTTTTCGCGCAGCAATTCGAGCAGCCGTGCGTGGTCTTCGGTGTTTTCGCAGATGTCCGTCTTCATGTTGCGGTCGCGCAACTCTTCGTTGGAGGCGTACCCTAGCATTTCCGCCATGGCACGATTCACCAGCAGCAACTCACCCTCGTCGGTGAGCCGGCATATTCCGTAGGGTGCCTCCTCGATCAGGTTGCGGTAACTCATCTCGGTGCGCTCTAGCGCCCGTTGCGCGCGAAGTTGCTCGGTGACATCCAGCGAAACCCCAATCGCGCCCTGGATCGATCCATCGCTGCCGCGCAGAGGCTCGACGTGCGTCTCCAGCGAGCGCCCTTTCCAATCGAATTGAAACGTGGAGCGCTCGCCCCGCAGCGCGCGCAGGTGCGGCTCGATCGGCGGGTCTTGCCGACGGGCCTGGTAGTATTCGCTGAGCTCCATGCCGGTGAGTTCGTTGGGTTGCAGATCAAATGCTTCCAACCCCGCGCCCAGCGACGAAGTGAAGCGCAGATTCGCGTCGGTGGTCCACAGGATCGCGGGCATTCGCTCCACCAGCAGGCGCAGCCGCGCCTCGCGTTCGTGGCGCTCGGCCTGCGAGTTCTCCACCGCGCCAAGCATGCGATTGATTTCTCGCTCCAGGTCGGCCAGTTCGTCATCTGCCCCGGGAACCAAGCGCGCGGAGAGATCGCCGCTCGCCGCAATCCTCGCGACGCTGCTTTGCAGCGTGGCCACCCGCGCCAGCACCATCCTCTCCAGCAATACGATGGTCAAAGCGCCGAACAGCAGACCGGCCCCGGTGAGCCAGAGCAGAAATATCGTCTGGCTCGATTGTCCCTGCATATATATCGCTCGCGGGATGGTCAGCTTGAGCACCAGCGCCGGTTGGCCCCAGATGTCGCTCACCAGGCGATAGGCTTCCACTACCGAGTCGCCCGCGGGCCTTACCACCGCCGGCGATTCCCTCGACATCAGCGCTTGCATCGTCGCGCGGTCCTGGCTGTTGGCAAAGTCTTTCAGCGCCACCACCGTCAGCGGCAAGTGCGTAGTTTTCCCGATTTCCTTCACTTCGGATTCGGTCAACCGCCGGCCCATCACCATGGTCCCTCTGGGTGGGCCGGTCCCCGCACTGGTGTGCACCGGCTGCGAATCGATCAGCATCGGTCCTTCCGCGGTCACGATGATTCCCGAAATACTCTCGGAGGATACCGATGCGCGGGCCAGGGTGGGAATTGAGTCGAGTTTAGCGCGGATCTCCGGCGTGACCGGAATCTCCAGCCCTCGTTTGCGGTCGAACTCGGCGGCAAATAGAACCTTGTCGTCGGCGTCGGAAATGGACACGACATCGATGTCCAGTTGAGTAAAGGTTGATGTAGGGAACTCGGCTTGCGGATAGCTGGATAGCTGCCCTTGCACGAAGGCGTAGGTCTGGTTCCAGCAGCTATAATCCGTGTTGTTGCGGTCAAGCACCGCTAGTTCGTTGTACAGCCCACTGTACGCCCGCCCTAGGTCTTCCCGGGTATAACGCTCCTCCAGCCGTGCGAAGCTCCGCAAAATGACTAGGCGCGACACCATATACAATCCAGCGACCAGCCCGAATATCGTAAAACACACAATTAGCAGGGTCTTCTCGCGTAGCGAGAGGCGTGACAAGGTTATCGGAGGTGTGAGAGGGCCGCCAGACGCCGACATCGCCATTGAGTATAATCTCGGGCCCTGCCGACCTGTCCTATCGGCCAGTTCGGTGGGTGTCCTAATAGCCTATAGCGCAACCGCTAGCCCCGTCGCTTCGGTTAATTATCTATGTACTCCGGAACCGCCCTGGAAGCATGACCACCCTGGTTCTAGGGCCCCTTCCCGGGCCGGATCAATCCACGCCGGAACAACTCGCTTGGCCTGTCCGTTTCGCAAGCGTAAGCTGATAGGCATCGGTGGGTTCACCGCGCGCATCTGAGCCCTGGGGACTCGACGAGAGGAGGGTGGCCATGACGCTTCACTTCAAGCTCCACAGCGTCCTGCCGGCACTGGCAAGCGCACTAGCTCTCACGCTCCCGGTGGCTCGCGCCGCGCAAGATTCGGCGCCTCCTCCACCGACCACTCCGGATGCCGCAGTCCCGGCACCCCCGAACCCCGATGCCCGGCCGGCCGCACCAGTGCAGCCAGTTTCGGCTTCGCCTGCTCCGTCGGCCGCTCCCGCTACGCCAAACGAGCCCGCCGCGGCGTCTGTCGCGAAGCTCGAATTACCGGTGGGCACACGCCTTCCGCTGGTTCTTCACAACGGCATCACCACTCGAATCGCCAAGCCAGGTGACCCGGTATATCTGGAAACCCTGTTTCCGGTGATCGTCGACGGCAAGATCATGGTCCCTGCCGGATCCTACGTCAGCGGGGAAGTCACCGAAGCGAAGCGCGCCGGTCGGGTGAAGGGCCGTGCCGAAATTAATCTGCGACTGAAGGTTCTAATTCTCCCCAATGGCTACATCGTCAATTTTGCAGGCGCTCCAGCAGGCGCGGGAACCGGCGGCGGGGAAACCATGGACACGGAAGGCAAGATCAAAGGTGATAGCGACAAAGCCTCGGACGCCGCCACTATCGGAAAAACGACGGCGGCAGGCGCGGGGATTGGAGGCATCGCCGGCGGCGTCAAAGGACTCGGTATTGGCGCGGGCACGGGAGCCGCCGTAGGTTTGGCCGCGGTGCTCCTCTCGCGCGGCCCGGATGCGCAACTTCCGCGAGGCACAACCCTCGACGCGGTGCTGGATCGCCCGATCTATCTGGACGCAGACAAAATTCAATTCACCGACCCAGGCCACGCCTCTACGCTTCCGGGGCCCAGCAATCGCGAGCCCCAGCGCAGCCACGTCCCGTTCTAGACATACAACCGTTCTGGCGGTGGGCGTTCGATCAAAGAGATTCCGCCAGCAGTCAATCCGCAACCCAAAACGTGAATCCGCTTATCGCGCGCCGTCCGAGGTGACAGACCCACCGACGGTAGTCTAAGCTTACGTCTCGATGTCGGGTCCCGATCTGGTTCATCTCGGAGTAGCATTCGCTTCGGCGTTCATCGCCGGTGCGATCAACGCGGTCGCCGGCGGCGGCACCCTGGTTACGTTCCCGTCACTGATTTGGCTGGGGCTTCCGTCAGTGATTGCCAACGCCACCAGCACCGTGGCTATTTGGCCGGGCTCCCTTGGCGCGATGTTTGGCTTTCGCCGCGACTTGCGCTCCATCGAACCACGCATGTACAGTTTGCTGATTCCCAGCTTGGTGGGGGGAATTGCAGGCGCGGTGCTTCTGCAATGGACTCCGTCGAAATTCTTCGACAAGCTCGTTCCGTTCCTGATTCTCTTCGCCACCTTGCTGTTCGCGGTGCAAGGCTATGCGCAATCCAGGCTCAAGAGAGAAAAGCCGCGGGGACGCCGCTCGGGGCGTTGGTTCGCTGGCGCCTTATTCTTTCAACTGCTGGTGGCGCTTTACGGTGGTTACTTCGGTGCAGGGATTGGCATTCTGATGTTGGCGGCCCTGGGAATTCTGGGACTAACCGACATCCACCAAATGAACGGGCTGAAAAATCTCTTCGCGATGTCGATCAACGGAGCCGCCGCGGTGTACTTCGTGTGCGCGCATATGGTTCAGTGGCAATACGTGGTGATTATGGCCGTGGGCGCGGTCGTGGGAGGCTATAGTTGTGCAGGCATCGCACACCGAATTGGAGGTCTTGCGGTGCGGCGCATTGTAATAGTCGTGGGACTGGCGATGGCCATCTCGCTTTTCATCAAGAGATAAGCCGCGGAAGCAGATTCTCTCTTTCACATCACAGAAATTTGACGACGGGGGCGCTGAGTGAAGTGAAGTGAAGTGGGTGCCCTAGGTGTCGATTTCCCATCTGGGTTCTTTATGTTTTTTGACTGAGCTTTGTTTTGCGTACCAGGGTAGTACCAGCATCCGCATTTCCTGCAACCAAACGGGCCTCAATAAAATCTTACAGAGGTAGATCGAATCGACCTTGGCTGACGCCTGTGCCATCACAAGGACAACTTCATGATTCTCCCGAACTCCCACTCCTGCCGAAAACTGGTCACCGGCACCTTACTCGCCGCATCCCTGCTTTCCATTGCCGCTCGCGCCGGTGACGGCAACAATCGCAGCGCTGTTCTTAGCCACCTGAGCGCGGTCATCACCTGGTACCGCGATTCGACCACCAAGGGCCCGAGCGTCGACATCCCCAGCGACGCCATCTTTCAGGACAACATCCAAACTCTGGCCGCCGAAACGGTACGGCTCGCATTCCAGTCCGCGCGTGCGGAAGCCACTCGTGCCAACGACTCAAGTCCTGCCCCGGACGATGCATCCGCGGAAGAGACGTCCTCCGCCCCCAATTATGCCCAGATGCAGACCCAGATCAGCCAGCGGCTCACTGACAGCCAAAACAAGATCGATGCGCTCAACAAACAAATTCCTACCGCTTCAAGAAGGACCCGCGACAACTTGACCGCGGAGCGCGATGCCCTGCAGGGCTCGCTCTCGCTGGACAAAGCCATGCTGGATGCCGTGGGGAAGATGGCCACTTTCGTTGAAACCACCAGCGAGAATAAGTCCGGTTTTCAGGGCAGCATCAACGAGATGGCGCGTTCGGTTCCTGAGGTCATGGAAGTGGCCGCGCCGTCTGCTGCGTCCGGTAAAGAGAAAACGAACCAGGCAAAAGAAGCGCCAGCAGCCGCGAACTCCGCTCCGGAGAGGACTTCTGCTGGGCTGATCGGGCAGGTGGTGGTGCTCTACAGCGAATTCAACAACGTGCGCACGATCAATCGCCTGCTCGCTGAGACCGATCGTGTCCGGCAAGCCGCCACCGATTTGCGGGCTCCCCTGCGCGATAGCATGCGCGCAACGGCGCAGCGCGGACAGCAACTCTCCGCGCAAGCCGCCCAGAATGTCGCCTCCAACGCTCCGGCGCCGCCCAAGGCCCTTCCCGCAGCCAAGCCTGCGGCCGCACCGAATACTGCTGCGGCGCCAGCCGCGGAATCGACCACCAAGGAATATGCCGACCTCACCCGCCAATTCAATCACCTGTCGGCGGTGCTTTTGCCGTTGAGCCAGGAACTGGTGGTGCTGGAGCAGAGCCGCGTCAACCTGAACGAATGGAAACGCTCGATCACCGCGCAATCCAAGCACAATCTTGTTTCCGTGCTGACCCGGGTGGGCGGCATCGCCCTGGCGCTGGCCATCGTGCTGATTCTTTCGGATATTTGGCGGCGTCTCACTTTTCGTTATATCAAAGACGCGCGCCGCCGCCGGCAGTTCCTGGTGTTGCGCCGTTTCGTGGTGGGCTTCCTCGTTGGCGTGGTGCTGATTTTGGGATTTGTCAGCGAATTCAGCTCCCTCGCCACCTACGCCGGGTTCGTCACCGCCGGCATCGCCGTCGGCTTGCAGACTCTACTTTTGTCGGTCGCGGCCTATTTCTTTGTGATTGGGCGTTACGGCATTCGCGTCGGAGACCGCATCAGCGTCGCCGGAGTCACCGGCGATGTGGTGGACGTAGGCCTGGTGCGTTTTTACTTGATGGAGCTGGCCGGCACTGGCGTGGACCTTTTCCCCACCGGACGAATCGCCGCGTTCTCGAATTCCGTCCTCTTCCAAGCCAGCACCCCGTTGTTCAAGCAGATCCCGGGAACCGAATACGCATGGCACGAAATCGCCGCGACGCTTACGCCCACCGGGGATCACAAAGTCGTTCAGGACAAATTGATGGCCGCGGTTAGCGCGGTCCACGCCAAGTACGGTGACGCGATGCAACCGCAGTATGGCAGTGCCGACGACCGCATGGAAATTTTCCTGAAGGAGCCGGTTCCCGAAGCGAAACTCCAGTTTGTTGACGTGGGATTGGAGCTGATCGTTCGCTACCCAGTAGACCTCCGCCGCGCCTCGGAAATGGACGACCAAGTCGCCCGCGCCTTACTAGAGGCGATGCGCGATGATCCCGCGGTAACCGCCGGGATCACCGGAACCCCCCGAATCCGCGCCGCCGTAAAGGGTTAAAGCCTCGGTCGTTTAGCTATGGTGGGGTTGTCTTACGGTTCGACGCCCTTATCTTTTCCGGGTGCTCCACTCTTTTGGCAGCGCCGGCCCCCTGGTCGGCGTGGCACCGACGATTCGTCGATGCGCAGCAGTGCGGATCGCTCCCCAATGAGCGCGAAGGCCGTCCCTCACCCTAGGTCCGCGGCGCGCCGAGCCACACCGGCAAATCGCAGCGGCGAGTATGGAGTGATATCCAGCGACAACTCTCCGCCCACAATGGATTGCGCGACCAGCCGCGAAGTAATGGGCGCCAGCAATATTCCATTCCGGTAATGTCCAGTAGCGATGGTTACTCGCGCCGGCTCGCCCGCCGGTCCGATGATCGGAAGATGATCGGGAGTATCCGGCCGCAACCCGGACCAAGTCTCCACAATCTCCGCGTCCGCCAACGCGAACGAAAGTTCCACCGCCGCCCCCAGAATCGTCATTTGCCCGCCTGGCGTGATCCGCTTCTCATATCCATCATTCTCGAGCGTGCTCCCTGCGATGATTCGTCCGTCTGGTCGCGGCACAACATACCCCCGATGGCTGCGCAGCACTCGGCCCGGCGCCGCCCCTAGCGGACGCAGCGCGGCCATCTGACCACGCACCGGGCGGACCGGCGCGTACTCTCGAGCTCCTTCGATCGAACCCGAATAGCACCCCGCAGCGACCACCACGTGCCCGGCCGCGATCTCCCGGCCCGCGGCGATTACTCCCGTGCAGCGATGGTTCTCAGTCGTCAGCGAAGTAACTTCCGTTCCCGTCCGAATTTCCACTCCGCGCTTTGCTAACGCTGGTAACAGAGCCTGCCCCAGCGCTCGTGGATCGATCGTGGCTTCGTCCAAGAGCCAGGCTGCAGCGCGCGCGTCCGATCCGATTGTTGGCTCCAATTTCCTCGCATCCTCTAATGAGATCGCTTTCGTATTTAGTCCCAGCCCCCTGTGCTCGTCGACAAACCCGTCGCGCTCTGCCTCCGCGTCAGGGCCCATGAACAGCTCGAGCGTCGCATCGTGACCCATGAGAGGTGCGACTCCGGCCACCCTTTCTATCTCGGAAGCCCATGACGCATACAGATCGAAACTGGCCTTCGCGAGCGGAAACAAGGCGGACGAGTCGGGAGCTTCCGGTGAAGGCGAGAGCATTCCCGCGGCTGCCCAGGAGGCTTCGCGCCACGGCTCCTGACGGTCGAGGATGGCGACGCGCAATTTGCGCGCCGCCAATTCCCAGGCAATCGCTCCACCGATGATTCCCCCACCGACGATCAGCACATCGAACGATTTCATGCGAATTAGTTTAGCAGCAAGCCGCGCCAGTCGACCGAAGGGATCCCTTCCCCAGGTCCCTGCGCAATGCTAGGTTGGCGGAGTAGGGTGTTGGGTGTTTTAGCTTCGGCCGCCGCGGGTGCGGCTGGGCACCTGAGGTGTCGTTTTCACAAGGGGGTTCTCCAAGTCTTTGATCTTCCTTGTTTTAGTAGCTGTCAGTTTTTTTCCTAACAGAAGGATCGCGGACCGTAGACCTTCAGTTCACCAGGGAGTGGGGTAGTTTCCGGAAGTGATGGATTCAAAAGGGTAGAAAATTCCCGAGCCGCACCAAAATGTAATTTCGGTTTCCGTGTTTTTACAGTGAATTGACCAGCTCGACGGACAACAGATATGCCTTCTGCGAGAGGTTTTGCGCCCGCGCCAGGTCCGATTCTTTCGCCGCGTCACGCGCTTGGTCCATGAATACTTTGATTTTTTCGACCAGATCGTTTTGTGCCGAATTGAGCGAGTGGCCCGAGGCGGTCTGCAAGTTTTTCTCCGCCCCGGCGAGGTTCTCGTTGGTCTTTTGCTCGTACGCCGCTTGATCGGCGACCGATATCTGCGGCAAAATCTGCGGCGCCGGAGTTTTTACCGGAGTGCTCACTTCCGGTTTCGGCTTGGCTGGCGGTGCGGCCGGCTTCACCAGGTCTGCGGGCGTCTCCTCATCCGTTTCCGGCAAATCCACTCCCGTACTCGCAGGCGCCTTCACGGCGGGAGGATTGGCTGGGGGAGGAGTGGGGTTGCTCGCGGGAATCGGTTTTGCCGGAGGCGCGTTCGCTGCGGGCACCTGCGCCTGGGCTTTCTTCGCTGCGCAACCGCCGGAAAAAATCGCCAGCACCGCCGCAATCGGCAGCACCGCCCACGCGGCCCGATCGGCGCGCGGGCGTGCCATAGCGGCGGTTTCAGTGATAGGGCCGGCCATTACTTTCGTCGTCCTTGGGAAAACGGCTCACCGTACGCGCGGGCTAACGCCGCCGCGGTGTCTGCTTTGCGGTTAAGCGGCAACTCGATTCGGAATGTGGTGCCACGCCCGGGCTCCGAGCTGAATTCTATCGAACCATTGTGCAATTGCACAAATCGAAAAGTGTTGGCCAATCCGATCCCCGTTCCCCCCGGGCGCGTGGTGAAAAACAGCTCAAAAATCTTGCGCTGATTTTCCGGAGTGATGCCGCGGCCGGTGTCGCTCACCTGTAGCAGCGCGCACTCTCCCTTCTCGGAAAGAGATACGGTCAACCGCCCGCCGGGTTGCATCGCTTCGCATGCGTTCAGTAACAGGTTGAGCACCGCTTGATGAATCATCGCACTGTCGGCACGCACCGAAGGGAACCGCGGAGGAAACACCGTGACCAGCTGCACTTGGGCCCGCTGGATGGCTGGCTGGGCGCTTTCCAGTACGTCCGTCAGCAGCGTCACCAGGTTGGTTTCCACCAAGGTGATTTCCACCGGTCGTGTGAAATCCAAGAACGTCTTCACCGCCCGGTCCAGCCGGTCGATTTCCGAATCCAGCATCTTGGCGGCCTGCTGCGGCTCAGGCTCCGGAGGCAGATTGCTCTTGAGAACTTCCAGCCACACCCGCATCGAGTTCAGCGGGTTCTTCACTTCGTGCGCCACCCCGGCGGTCACCCGGCCCAGCGCTGCCAGCCTTTCCGACACCTGCAAGTGCGAGCCGATCTGCTCGATCGAATCCAGGTCGCGCAAATTGACCAGCGCGCCCATGGACTTTCCCTTTTCGTGGATCGGTTGTGCGGTCACCGCAAAACGCCGGGGCCCCGCCAGGCTGTCCAGTTGAACCTCGACCGCGTTCACTGGCTGGATGCGGTCCCCCTCGATTTTCAACGCGTCCCGCAACGGGTGGCCGAACGGAAAAATCTCTCCCACCCGCCGGCCCATCATGCCCGCCGCCGTCGCGGACAGGAATTTTTCGGCCGACGGGCTGACCAGCATGGCCCGGCCCTCGGCGTTGAATAGCAGGATGCCGTCTTCCAGACCTACCATCACCTGATCCAGGTTTTCGCGAAGGGTCGAGAAGACTTCGCGGACGTCCCGCAATTGCTTTCCGATCCGGCTGATCTTGGTGCTCACCAGTCCCAATTCGTCGTGCCGCTCGACCGGCGCGAGATCGATTTCGCCGGCGGAGATGCGGTCGAGTTGCGCGGAGATCCGCGCCAGAGGGGCCAGCGTTATCGCGCTCAAGATAGCCGCGAGCAGTGTGGACAGCACTACCGCTGCCAGGGCCACGATGCCGGCCGATTGCAGGCCGGGGGAAACTTCGTCACGCAACAAGGTGGAAGACAGTCCGATGTGAATATCCCCGAAGGGAGCGTCGCCGAGGACGAAGGGCAGCGACACTTCGAAAATCATGGGCTTTCCGTAAAGCACTTTCAATTGCTGGGGAAAGTTCGAGCCCACCAATTCGGAATACGGCGCGCGCCGGGTAATGTTGCGGCCGCGCAAAGTGGGATCGCTGGACTCCAGCACCAGCCCGGAGCGGTCGCTGACGGTGATCTCGTAGATAATGGGGGAATATCCGAGCGCGGATTCTTCGACGAAATTGAGGGTACTGCTGTTGTCGAGCGCTTGGCGAACGTACTCCCGCACGTCCTCCGGCCGGGCGGAGACGGGAGTCTTGCCCTGCTCGGCCGCCTCCTGCAAGGCTTGGTGGCAGGCCCCCAAAACTTCCTGGGCCACGTAATGTGCGCGGTCGTCCGCCTGGCGGATCACCTGGCGGCTCAGGCGGGTGAGAAATAGCCAGGACACGCAGGTCACCACGCCCAGGACGACGAGTGACGTTGCTAACGTAAACTTAGTCTTTAGACTGAGCGGCATACTTGCCAACCGCCTCGTATTCCTTGAGTTTGTTGTGGAGAGTTTTCAGGCTGATGGCCAACAGCTCGGCTGCCCGCGTCTTGTTTTGATTGGTCGCAGAAAGGGTCTGCAGGATCAGCTCCCGCTCGGCCGCTTCCACCGTGGTGCCCACCGGGAAGCGCAAGCTCGATAGCTCCGAAGATTGGGTGGCCGGCGCCCGGCCAAAATCCGCGGGGAGATCCTGACGGCCGATAATGCCGCGGTCGCAGGCGATGGCCGCGCGCTCCAGCACGTTGCGTAATTCACGCACGTTCCCCGGCCAGGGATAGGATTTGAACAGCTCCATGGTCTCGGTGTTGACGGCGGTGACGGTACGATTGTGTTTGGTCGATATGTCGGCGAGCAGAGACTCGATCAAGATCGGCAAATCTTCCTTGTGTTCGCGCAACGGCGGCAGGTGCAGATGAAAAACGTTTAGGCGAAAATACAGGTCCTGGCGCAACTGGCCCTTGGCGACTGCCTGCTGCGGATCTTTATTGGTTGCGGCGATCACCCGGACGTCTATGGGCGTCTCGACTTTGCTCCCCAACCGCCGGATTTTCCGCTCTTCCAGCACCCGCAACAGCTTGGCTTGGGTGGGAGCGTGCATTTCGCCAATTTCGTCCAGTAGCAAAGTTCCGCGGTCCGCCAATTCAAAGCAGCCCACGCGCCGCTCGGCGGCTCCGGTAAATGCTCCGCGCTCGTGCCCGAAAATCTCACTTTCCATGAGTGATTCGGGAATCGCCGAGCAGTTGATGGCGATGAACGGCCCGTTGGCCCGTTGCGAGAGCTGGTGAAGCGTCCGCGCCACCACCTCTTTGCCCGACCCAGTCTCCCCGGTGATGAGCACCGACGCGGTCGAAGGCGCCGCCATCTCGATTTGGCGCATGATTTCCTGCATCGGCTTGGACGATCCGGCCATGTCGCCCAGCCGCCCTACTTCCCGCAGTTGGCGGGTGAGCGCGGCCACCGCCCGGCGATCGTGGTGCAAGGCCAGTGCACGGTCGAGCAGCGCTCGCAGTACCGGCGCTTTCAACGGTTTTTCGATGTACCAAAACGCGCCGGCCTCGATCGCTTGCGCCACCCGGTCCTCGCTACCGCGGCCGGTGATGGTGATCACCGGTATGTTTCGGTTCTCCTCCAAAATTCGGCGAATCAGCTCGAGGCCGTCCATACCTGGCAGTTCCACGTCCGCTAACACCACTGCCGGGCGGAACTCCGCCATTTTCTCCAGCGCTTCTTCCGCGCTCCCCACTCCTACTACTTCGCATTGCCACTTGCGAAGCAGCGCCTCGTAGCCCTTGCGTGCGTTTTCCTCATCTTCGACGATCAGGATCCGGTCTTCCAGTCGGTTGTCGTTGTTCATGGTCGGAATGAAACTATCCTTGGATGAGTCTAAACCCGCATGAATCTAGCAGCGACCAGCGGCGCGTGACAAGCAATCACTGCGAGGGCGACCCGGGGCTCTCCGGGTTCCTCCGGCGCGGCGAATCCTCAAGCGAACAGAGGGCTTAACCTATCTTCGTCTTTATCTTTTGCCAGGTCCAATAGGAAAAAGCAGGTGAATTCGTGAAACACGATAATTATCGCCGCCTGAAAATGCATTATGACCCGTGCAGCGCCAGGACCACGCGCTCGCGCCTGCTAAACCTGGCGAAGAAACCCATAAGTTGTCTCCACGGCATGTACTTCCGATCGATCAGTTTCATGGCCCGCTCGGCTGCGTCGCCTGACACTACCTCCGCACGAGCGTCCACCCAAGACCCCTTGACCCTCCCTCGCATATCGCATGGCACGATGCGGACCACGGGATTGTTGCGGATTCGCTTCATTTTTCCGGTATCGGCAATGGTGTAGAAATAAAGCGTCGCCGGGGTACCCGCCGACGGCTCGCCTGCGAACCACACCGGTGTGCGGATCGCGGTACCGTTCTTGCGCACGGTTTCCAGGCTCAGATACTTCTGACCCGCAAAGGCGGCAAAGGGTTGGGAATCAGTCATAGTGACTCCGCGATTACGCGGAATGACTTATCTTACTGCGGGTCACGCGCTCACCGAAACGAATTCCCGCAACTCATCGCGCCGGCAGGGTCAGTGGGCGCTCGAGAATGAGCTCCAGCTTGGTTTCTTGATCGAGGACCACGTCCTGTCCGAGCCCCGAGGCCAGCAGAAAAGCGGCGACTCCGGCCGCCGCCGCACTAGCCGCAGCCTCTTTCTTCCCGCCAGTCTTCGCTGCGGTGAATGCCGCCATTGCGGCGGCGCCGGCTGCAGCTTCGGCTTGTTGCGCCGCTGGATTGTTTCGGGTTTCCACTTCGCCCTCGTGACTCTTTCCCACCTTTACCGAGCGGTCGCTCGGGATGTCAAAAAGGTCGGCGACGATGGGGACTCGGCCGCCGGGTGCGTGGATGTCATCGAAGGTGAGCCAGAGGCGGCCGCGCCCGGTTTGATTTGGAGCATCCACGCGGCTCACGCGGGCACGAATTTCGGCCCCAGCAGGGAGCCGCGTACCGTCCAGGGTGACCAGTGGCTCGAGTGTCCGCAAAGTGAAGTGTTTCCCACGCTTGTCCACCGACGTGCTCAGCGCGTCCTGCAAGCTCACCAGAAAGCGCGTACCGGTCTGCACCTGGAGCGGTCCTTGCGCATTACCGTACGAAGCATCCGCAGGCCCCGAATCGGACAATGCGGACGAGGGCGGTGGTGGAGGATCATCCTGAGCGAGGGAATTAAACGGCAGAACCAGCAAGGGCAGCAATGCGAATCGAGACAAAAATCTCCGGTCCATAGATAATCTCCCTGAATTCGATGGCCGTCCTTCCGGGAGGTGGATCGGCGGAAAGCATTCTATCAGATGAGCGAGAGTCGCAAAGGGTGGCCCCGTGGCCCAGGGAATTCGAGAATGGTTCGGTTCGCGGGCGCAGGTTCCGAGCAGCGAACTCGAGGCTGGGTAGAAAAGGTGAACAACCATTGCTGGCGAGGGAAAGGCTAACCGCGAAGCACCCAGTTCTCCGGCTTATCGACGAATTGAAATCCGTAACGGGGCCACGGCGCTGCCGCTGCCTCGCGCCGAACGGCCTTGGCCCGCCCGACGAACGTTTCGCCGCCGCTCACCAGAAAAACTTCCACCAGTGCATCCTTGATCAGCTGCTTGGTCGCAGTGGCCAGAAATCCGCCGGCGCTGACGTTTTCGGTGACTGTAGATTCCTCAAATTCGGCACCCCCCGCGTCTACGCCACGTAGCTTGAGAGGAACCTTCATCTGCACGCGCACGTGCGCACGGCGCTCCGCCTGCTTGGTTTCTAACTCGCTGGCCAGACGCGTCTTCAGGTTCTTAAAGTCGATCGGCTTTTGGAAAACACATCGCGCTCCCAGATTCGCGCAGTGTTCGTTGTAGGCTTCCGCCGATTCCCCGGTAATCACGAATAGCGGAATCTGCGCGGTGTAGCTGAGGTTGTGCAGGCTTTGCACCAGCTCGAACCCGGTAAACTTCGGCATCATAAGGTCCAGCAAGATCGCGTCCGGCTTGTGCTCGAGCGACAGGCCCAGCGCTTCTTCCGGGTCGCCGGTCTCAATGATTTCGTAAGTGTCCGACAATCGCAGGCGCAACAGCCCGCGCATGGCCTTGTCGTCATCCACGATTAGAATTCGTTGCATGGCTCGTCCTCCGGACTCGTTTCAAGATACTGACGTCAATGTCTCCAAACGCGCCGCCCGGCCATCCAACGCTTCGCGTATCTTCTTCGCCAAGGCTTCTCGGGTGAACGGTTTTTGCACGAAAATACTTCCCGGATTCAGTACCGCGTCTTTATCGAAGACCTGCCCGGTGTATCCCGACATGTAGACCACTTTGAGTTCCGGCCGCTGCTGGATGATTTGCTGCGCCAAGGCCGGGGCCGTTCAGCCCTGGCATGATTACGTCGGTCAGCATCAGGTGGATAGCGCCGCGGAACCTCTGGCTGATCTCCAGTGCGTGGGGGCCATCTTCGGCCTCCAGTACGGTGTAGCCGTAGGCCGCCAGGATGTTGCGGGCGAGCTTTCGGAGCGCTTCTTCGTCTTCGACCACTAGAATGGTCTCCGCTCCCTGCTGCGAATCCTTCACCCCTGCGGCCGGTGCGTCGTTGGCGTCGGCCTCCACGGCCGCTTCGACGCGCGGTAGGTAAATCCGAAAGGTGGTTCCTACCCCAATTTCGCTTTGAATGTCGATGTAGCCGCCGCTTTGTTTCACCACGCCATACACCGTGGAAAGACCAAGTCCGGTGCCCTTGCCTTTTTCCTTGGTGGTAAAGAACGGCTCAAAAACGCGCGCTTGGGTCGCCGCGTCCATTCCGGTACCGGAGTCGGAAACGGTCAGCAGGACGTACGGTCCGGTCTTGACGGGATAGGAGTAGCGCCGGGCGAAGGCGTCGTCGATCTGGGTATTCTGGGTCTCGATCACCAGTTTGCCGCCCCGGGGCATCGCGTCGCGGGCATTGACCGCGAGGTTCATCAGCACCTGTTCGATCTGCCCCTGGTCGGTTTTGATGTGGCTCAAATTCGGTTCGAGCCGGGTGGTCATCTGCACGTCTTCGCCGATCATGCGGTCCAGCATCTTCTTCACGTCGACGATCACCGAGTTGAGGTCCAGGACTTTCGGCTCGAGGACTTGCTGGCGGCTGAACGCCAGTAGCTGGCGGGTCAAGGCCGCCGCCCGGCGCCCGGCATTGAGGATTTCCTCCACGCTGGTTCGCTGCGCCTCATCCGGACCGATTTGCTCCTGCAGGATTTCTGCGTATCCGATGATCAGGCCCAGCAGATTATTGAAGTCGTGAGCGATCCCTCCCGAAAGCCGTCCTACCGCCTCCATCTTTTGCGATTGCCGGAATTGATCTTCCAGCTGGCGGCGACCGGTAATGTCGCGGTTGACGATTACCAGTTTTCCCGGCATCTCCGTCGTGCCGCTGATGGTGCTGGCGGTCGATTCCAGGGTGCGCCAGGTGCCGTCTTTGTGCATCATCCGGTATTCGATTCTTTTTCCCACCCCGTTCGCCAGCGCTTCGACGGCCGCTTGCGTCACTTTTTCCTGATCGTCGGGATGAACCTGGGAGAGCGGTAGTGTGCTGTCCAGCTCATCGTTGGTGTATCCCAGAATTTTTCCGTAAGACGGACTGTTGTAAACGCGGCGTCCGTCCGCACCGACTACCGCGATCATGTCCGCGGCGTTTTCGGTGATCAGACGAAACAACTCCTCGCGCTCAACCAACTGCCGGCGCACCAGGTGAATCTGCAGTTGTTGGTAGATGGTATAGACGTCGAATATCAATACCAGCCCCACCAAACCCCGCATGGCCAGATTCATCTGAGTGGGATCGAACTGAATGCCCCCGTTGCGTAGCATCGGAAATGCGAAGGAGGCCAGGCCCAGGGAGAGGACCAGCGTGACCATGACCGCAGCCCACGAGAGCCACCATTGGCGGCGCTCGATTTTGCGAATGCGGGGAAGCGGCGTGTTTTTGGATTTCTTCACGATAATTCCTCGAGCCGGTGCGACGAGTCGAATAACTGACGGACGAGAGATAACCTGCTTTTGATCACCCATGGTAGCTTGCCGGGCGCAGGCGTTACCGGTGGTCTGCAAGGGGCTACGCCTATGAGTTAACGTCTAAGCTAATACTCGGTAAAAGCATGTATGGAGCTAAGTGATTGCTAACAGAACTATTCCCGCTTTGACCTCGGGTCGAGCCAATTTTGCATTCTGTTGTAACCAGTATAATTACGAATTGTCACCGCCATGGCCATCCCCGTCATGCCCAGAGTGGGACTTTTGCATGCTCGCCAGAAAACACTGATTTTTCCAACTAAGTCCTGCAATCGGAACTCGTTAGCACCGGATACTCGGGTGGTGCCGGCGGCGGTCGCGTCGCGGATTTTCGGGCCATTTCTAACACCAAGTCGCCAGGAGGCGTCACCGGGTATGGGATCGTCGGTCACCACGGCCGAGAAATTTCGTCGGAGATCCGGCCCGGCGCCGCTACCAAGATCAGGGCCGAGCTTCCGCCGGCGATCGAGATTGCGGAGCTGGAAGTGCGGCCGTCGCGGATTTAGGTAGTCGAGGATCAGCCTACCGTCGCCCTGAGCACGCCCCAACCCTCCCCACATCTCCGCCTTCACCCTCGGGATACCTCTTGCCATTCCTAGCCGCGCGGGCGGCGAAGCATCAGTCGATCTCCCGCGATTCTGATGGGTCCAGGAGAACTCAGGGAGAACGTCCGTAGTTCCTGACGCGGTGTCCGAAATCCCGCACCCGGAGAATATCCGATCTGTTGCAGACCGCGTTGGCGCGAAGGTATCCTTCCGACGTTCCGCAATTTCTCCTGTCACGAGGAGCCGATGGTGCTGCGAATTTTCCGACCCACACTGGCGCGGGTGTGCGCCGGTTGTTTGTTGCTGGCCACAAGCGCGGCGCACCTGCCCGCGGCGAGCCCGCGATCGGCGGCGCAGACGTCGCCGCAAACGGTGACGATTTCGGGGAAAACCGTCTGGACGGATACCAAGATCGATTTGCAAGCCGGCGATAAAATTCGCATCACCTGCTCGGGAACCATCCAGGTACCCGCAGATAAACAAGATAGCTCTCCGATTTCCACCGGTCCCGAGGGGCTCGCCCGCAGCTGGAAGGATTTGATGCGCATTTTTCCGGTACCCGACGGCAGTCGTGGAAGCGCGATCGGCCGCATCGGCGACGGCGGCGCGGTGCAGCCTTTTGCGGTCGGCGCGGCCAAGGACATTACGGTGATCGTTCCGGGGCGATTATATTTAGGAATCAATCAGCAGAAGAACGACCAGGCCGAGGGCAGCTTTGAAGCCACGATTGAAGTTCTGTCGCAGGGCCCCAAGACGGGAGGCTTGGTCGCGTATCCTCCGCCGGATACACCGATTCCCGCGATCACCACGGCAATCCTGAAAAAGATTCCGCGGCGCGTGGGCGACAAGGCCGGGAATCCCGGCGACATGGTCAACTTCATAATTCTGGGATCGCAAACGGACATGCAGGGAGTATTCAAGAGCGCGGGCTGGGTGCAGGTGGATAGGACCAAGGACGACGCGATCCTGCATGGATTGGTGTCGTCGTTGTCCAAGCAAGAATATCTCGAGATGCCCATGAGCGTCCTGTACCTGTTCGGCAGGCCTCAGGACTTCGGCTTTGCGCACGCCACGCCGTTCAACGTGGTGAAGACCCGGAATCATCTGCGGGTTTGGAAGGCGCCGTTCGATGTAAGCGGTAAAACGTTCTGGGTGGGCGCGGCGACGCACGACATCGGATTCGAACGCGACGCCCGCAACAACGGACTCACACACAAAATCGATCCGAACATCGACTGGGAGCGCGAATATCTGGGCGAAACCTTCTACGAAACCGGTCTAATCTCCCAACTCACCCACGTCACTCCGCCCGACCCGCTCACCAAAGCGCTTACCGCTACCGGTGGAAGCTTTCATTCCGACGGTAGAATTCTGGTGATGGTGTTGGCGTCGAAAATTTCCGGGGCGAACTAGCTGCAACCGACCACGAGGGTCATCTCACAGCCTAGCCTGCCCGAACCGACGCGCTAGTTCAAACCAAACGCCCGCCTTCCCAAACGGGGAAAACGGGGGGCACCCGAAAAAGAAAGAGCGTTAAACCGAAACCGCACCACCGCAGCTCGACCTCTATAGACCGCGGAGAGCATGGGCCACCGGGCGGCGCGCGGCACGAATGGCCGGCGGCAGCCCGCCAACCACCCCCATGAACAGGGCAAAGACAATTCCGGTGACCAACAGCACGGGAGTGATGCGGAACGCGAAGGCCAGGCTGGAGAAGGTCTGAAAATTCATGGTGCTGGTAGTGAGCCCGTTCAGCGGAAGGGCGGCCAGACAGCCCACCACCCCGCCCAGAAAGGAGATCAGCAGCGCTTCGATCAAAAATGAAATCACCACGCTGGGGCCTCCGAAACCAAGCGCGCGCATGGTGGCAATTTCCCGGGAGCGCTCGGACACCGCTGAATACATGGTGTTGAGCGCGCCAAAAACCGCCCCAATCCCCATCACGATGGCAATCATGGTTCCGAGCACGACGATCAGGGTGGTCACCGCGCGCGACTGTTTGGAGTAGTAATCGACCTCGCGGGTCACATCCACTGACATGCGCGGATCGGCAGTCACCGAATCTTTGAACTGCTGCAGGGCGTCGGGCGATGTGAGGTGTACGGTCACCGACTGATAGATGGTGTCGGGCCGCTTGTAAGTTTGATTCAAGACCACCGAATCGCACCACACTTCCGAATCGAATGCCGAGCCGCCGGCATCGAACACGCCCACTACATGCCAGGTACCTCCGCCGAATTTGACGATGTCGCCGAGCGCTAGCCCCACGTAAGTTCTCGCCACGTTGCGGCCGACGATCAGCTCGGTGAGGCCGGGCTGAAAAAACCGCCCCTCGATGATCTTCACTTTTGAGCGTACTTCGAGCGCCTTCGGTGATACGCCGCGGACTTGAACGTTGGCATCGGTGCCGGTTCGGATGAGGGGAAACGGCGCAATCACCACCACCTCCGGAGTCATAATCGGTCCGTCGGCGCCGTGCGCCACGCCCGGAGCATCCTGAAGCACTTTCACTTCGTCTAAGGAGACCGCCCCGGTCATTTCCGAGGTGGCGCCGGCACGGGTCACCAGGGCGTTGCCCGCCGATCCCGACGCGACCAAGGTCGCTTGAAATCCCTTGGCCATCGAGAGCATGGCCACGAAGACTCCCACGGTGCCGGCGATTCCCAGAACGGCGACCACCGAAGAGGTCCACCGCGCGCGCACACTTCTCAAGTTGTAAACAATCGGGATCGCCACGCTTACACCCTCCGTAGTGCGTCAACCACGCGCAGGCGCATCGCACCAATCGCTGGCAAAATACCGCTCGCCGCGCCGATCAACAGCGCCAGCGCCAAGCCCACCCCAATCGCGGATCCCGGCAGGAAAAAGAATGCCAGCAGGCCGTGGGTTGGGTCGCCCCCGAGCGTAAACAATTTGGCCAGCGCCAAACCCAGCGCGCCACCCACGAAGGCGATCAGCAAAGACTCGGCCATCACGAACGTGAGCACGGCGCGATCGGAGAAGCCAACGGCCTTCAGCACCGCCAGCTCTCCGGTGCGTTCGCGCACCGCGATGGCCATGGTATTGCCGGTAACCAGCAGCAAGGTGAAGAACACCACAATTCCGATGGTCATGATCAGGCCTTCGATATTTCCCATCTGTTTTACCCAGCCAGAGGCGAAGGCCTGCTCGGTTTCGGTGCGGGTCTCGTAGGGTGAATTGGCGAATTCGTCGTCGATGGCCTTGGAGATGCGCGGGGCATCGTCAGGATTGTTGATGCGCACGGTGTACCAACCCACCAGGCCCTTCAAGCGTTCCGGCATTCTTTCTTCGTAGTAGGCGTGCTGAAACCAGAACTGGGTCTCATCATCCTGCGCGCGCTTTCCGTGGTAGATGCCGACGACATTGAATTCCCAGGTGCCAGGAACGATGGTGCCTTTCAACGGGATGCGATCGCCGATTTTCCAGTGGAATCTTTTGGCGAGCGAGGCGCCTACGATCGCGGCTTGGCGATCCTTCAGAAACGCAGCCCATTGGTCGTCGGGAACCTGCAGTTCGTTGAACACCTGACGCTGGTTATCGACGTCGATGGCGAACTGCGGAAAGAAATTCTTCTCGTCCTGATACACCCCGCCGAACCAATTATCGTAAGTGATTTCTTTGGTCCCCTTGATCTGCATGATCTTGTCGCGATACGACAGGGGAATAGGATTAATGATCGAGGTCCGGTTGATGATGACCAAGCGGTCCACGCCCGCTACCTCCAGACCGCCACCGAAGGATCCACGCAGCACCGCCAGCAAGCCAAACAGAAACAGGGCCACCGTGAAGGATCCGATAGTCAGAGCGAATCGAAGTTTTTTTCGAAACAAATTAGCGAAAAGCAGTGACGCAAATTTCATGCCGCACCTCCGGCCATCGCTCCTTCCACTCGGCCCGCTTCCACCAACGCGCCCTTCTCCAGATGCAGGGTGATGTCCGCTTTTCGTGCCACCACCGGATCGTGGGTGACCATCAGCACGGTCTTCCCGTGTTCCTTCACCAGTTGCAGAATCAGCGCCATGATGTCGTCGGCGCTGCGGCGGTCCAGATCGCCGGTGGGCTCATCGCACAGCAAGAACGTGGGATCGGACACGATCGCTCGGGCGATGGTCACCCGTTGTTCCTGTCCGCCGGAGAGCTGCCGGGGATAATGATTCATGCGGTCGGCGAGTCCCACCACCGAGAGAGCCGCCTCCACGTGCTTGCGCCGCTCGGCCTTCGACAACTTGGTCAGCAATAGCGGGAGCTCCACGTTCTGATACGCGGTGAGCACGGGAATCAGGTTGTACATCTGAAAGATGAATCCCACGTGGCGCGCTCGCCACTGGGTCAGCTTCCCGCTGGACATGTGGGTGATCTCGTCTCCGGCCACCGAAATGCTTCCGGCCGACGGCACGTCCAAGCCGCCCAGCAGGTTGAGCAGGGTGGTTTTGCCCGAGCCGCTGGGGCCCATGAACGCGACGAAGTCCCCGGGATCGACATCCAAGTTCAGTCCCTGCAAGACGTGGATATCCTCACTCCCGCGCCGGTACTTCTTGTCTAGCCCTCGCACCGTCACCAAACTCGTTGAGCCGCTTTGCCCGTTGACTCGGACCATCTCTGCCTCCTACTGCTTGATCTCCACCGCTTGTCCCTCGTGCAATCCCTCTGGTCCACGAAGCACTAGCGAATCCCCAGGGGAAACTCCCGCCATCACTTCCACGTCGCTACCGTGCTCGGCTCCCAGGGTCACCGCGCGCCGCTCGATCTTGCCGTCCTTCACCAGCCATACCACCGACGCCTCGCCTTCTTTCCGCACCACATTCTGGGAAATGATGGCTTTGGCCACTGGCGCTTTTCCTTCCGCCGGCTGGTCGCTCAGGAAGGCGACCTTCACACCCATGTCCGGCAGGATTTTCGGATCGAGATGATCGAACGACACGCGCACTTTCACCGTGGCCTTCTGGCGATCCGCGGTGGGAATTACCGTCCGCACCGACGAAGGTATCTGCCAATCGGGATAGGCATCGAGGGTGGAGATGGCTCGCTGGCCCGGTTTCACCCGCGCGATGTAGGATTCATTCACGTCGACCTCAACTTCGTTGGAATTCATGTCCACGATGGTGGCGATTCCGGTTCGAGTGAAACCTCCGCCGGCCGAAATCGGGGATACCATCTCGCCGACTTGCGCGTCCTTGGAGACGATGATGCCGTCGAAGGGAGCGCGAATCACGCAGTTGTCCACGGCTTGCTGTGCTTCGGCGATGCGCGCCGTTGAGGAGACCACCTGGCTCTTGGCCAGCGCGATCTTGGCCCTCAGGCTGTTGGCTTGCATGCGCGCGTTATCGAGTGCTTCTTGGCTCTGCACGCCGGCCGCTTGCAGGGAATCCGCGCGCTTCAGCTCCACTTCCGCGTACTTCAGTTGCACTTCAAAGTCGGCAATCGCCGCCTCGGATGCATCGCGGTCCGCTTTGGAAGACTCCAGTGCGCGCCGGACATCCGAGTCATCCAGCGTGGCCAGTTCCTGCTGGTCGCGAACGTGCACGCCTTCATCAAAAAAGACTCCGGTTACCCGACCGGTGATTTTGGCGGCCACGGTGGCGCGCCGCCGCGGAGTCACATATCCGCTGGCGTTCAGCAGCGCCTGCGCGCGCGGATCGCTCGCGGTGCGGGCGAGGGCTACCTCCACCATCGGCGTGCGTCCTTTCAAGAAAAAGAAAGCCGCACCGGCAGCAACTAGCAACGCCAGAACCACCACGATTGCGGCGGTGCGTTTCCCGGAGCGTCCGCTGGTGCGCGAGCGATCGTCGATTCGCAGTGATCCGAGATCAGGTTTGGCAGGAGGAAGGGTAGTTGAACTCATACGCTAAATTTTCGTTCCTTGGGTACTCGGTCCCCGCCGGCGGTGGTGGGGTAGCGGGGAATCGGAAGGTCGGCGACGTTCCATGCGGCTCGCCGACTGGCTCCCCAGGTCCTCGATCGTTACTACGGCGGGAGGCACGCGGATGTTTCACCCGATCCGTAATCCGCCAGATTGTACCATCACCCCACCCTCGGGCGCTCCCTCGGGGTGGGCCGCCGGCTGGCCCCGGGATGGCACCCGGATGCAACACACCGACTGGAAAGTATTTACATCCCCATCGAGTTTCCCTAACATGACGGTGTCTCGCTTCTCCAACCGCTCGCGTGGTTCGCATGGTTGCGGAACCGGACCCACCAAAATGGCGCGTGCTCCTCGGATCATGGTGATTGAGCCTGGCGGCGTTCGCCGCGAAGTCGGCATCACCGCTTTGCCTTTCCGCATTGGCCGGCAAACCGGCAATGAGTTGACTCTTCGCGATTCCCGAATCAGCCGTCAGCAAGCGCAAATCATCGCGCCACAAGGCACCTACATCCTGGAGGATGCCGGCAGCCGTCACGGGACATTCGTCAACGGCCAGAAAATCATCCGCCACGAACTACAGGCCAAAGACACCATCGACTTCGGGATGTCCGATTCCTATCAGCTTATTTACGTGGGCGAGACCGCGTCCATCGAAGAGCTGATCCAGCGCGTTGAATCCGCGCCGCCGGCGCAACAAGGCTCGCGCGAGCTGTATCACCTGGGCGTGCTGCTCGACGTCGCGCGCACCATGGGCACCGGCCTTTCCCTCGAAGATGTGCTTACCACGGTGGTCGACGCGGCCATTCAGGTGACCCGGACCGAACGCGGAGTTCTGTTGCAGGCGAATGCCGCGGGCGAGTTGCAAACCATGGTGGTCCGCGATGCGCACCGCGGTACATTGCGCGCCGACGAAGTTCAGGTATCGCGGAGCGTGCTCAAGCGGGTCGTCAATACCCGCCGCGAAATGATCGTCAGCGATACCGGGGACAACCCCATGTCCGCCGGGGAAAGCGTGGCCAGGCTCGAGCTGCACACCGTGGTAGCCATTCCGATCGAGAAGTTGCCGACCATCGAGGCGGTAGACGCCACCATCACCACCCGCCAAGGCGAGTTGCTCGGGGTCCTTTATCTGGACAGCCACACCGCGGTCACGGCCTTCTCCGATCTAGACCGCGAGGTTCTGCGCACCCTGGCCCGAGAGTGCGCCACGGTCATTGAGAATGCTCGCCTCTTCGCGGCTTCCCGCGCCAAGGCCCGGCTCGACCACGAGATCGAAATCGCCAGCCAAATCCAGCGTCACTTGCTGCCGAAATCATTTCCCAATTCGCCCACCCTGGAAATCTGCGGAACCACCCTCGCGTGCCTATCCGTCGGCGGCGACTGCTTTGACGTCTTTGAGCTGAGTGGTGGCCGCTACGGCTTCTTTATCGGAGACATTTCCGGGAAGGGCATTTCCGCGGCGCTGTTGGCCACCCTGCTGCAGGGCGTTTTCTTTACCACCGCCGCGCTGGAGATTCCGCTCGAGGAAACCGTAGCGCGGGTGAATAAATATCTCTGCGAGCGCGGAATCGAGGAACGCTACGCCACCCTGTTTTACGGTGTGCTCGATCCCTCCGGCAAGCTCGAATACGTCAACGCCGGACACGTGCCCCCGCTGCTTCGCCGCAGCAATGGCTCCCTCGACGCTCTGCCTGCGGAAAGTGTTCCGGTGGGAATGTTCGCGGAAGCGCAGTTCGTCGCTTCTACGATCCAACTCGCTCCCAACGACGTTCTGGTGATTTACACGGACGGTGTGACCGAGGCTTCCAATATTCAAAACGAATTGTTCGACGAAACCAGGCTGCGCACCATCCTGCAGGCGTTTGAAGGCACCTCCGGAAACGATCTGGCCAGAGCGATCACCAACGGCATGAGGGAATTCACCCAGGGCGCGCCGCAAAACGACGACATCACTATGCTGGTGGTTACCCATCGCGGTCGTCCCGCATGAGCCGCGTGCCGCCCATCCAGCCCGCCCATCCCGACCCCAGTTCCGATCCTGAACGCCCCCAACTCGCCTCCGAAGCTTTTTATCCCGGCACTGAACCCGGTGAAGTCGCCGCGCGCCTGGTGAAGCTGGTCGCGTCGCAAAGCGGCATCGCTGGCGCTCGATTCTGGCAGGTGGCCGGGGAACGGCCCGCGGTGAGCCACGAAGTAGGCCAACTCCCGGAAGCCAACACCCTCCGGGCGGGCCAGTTACTTTCGGGGTTGCAGCCTGCCCCAGCCAGTGGAAAACATCTCGCCTGGGTTCTTGGCAACGCGTCTCACCGGCTGGGAATCCTGGAAGCCTTCGGCGATGCTCCGCTGCCGCCCACTACCATCGACCGTGTGGATGAGCTACGGCGTTACGCGGAGGCCGCGCTGGACGAGCCCGCGGGGCCGTTCAACCAGCCGGAAATGCTGATGATTCTCGACGCCTTCCAGCGCCTCAACGCGACCTTCGATCTCCCCGATGTGATTCAGACCATTCTCGAGTTGGGTGTTCGCTACGCCGGTGCGCAGCGTGCTGCGGTGTTCCTTTACGATTCAGCCCGCGACGAAATATGGTCTTTGACCCGCCACGGCAGCGAAGAAAAAGAAACTCGCTTCCCCGCCGCGCGAGGTGTGGCGGGTTGGGTCGCACGGCACGGCGAAAGTGCGAACCTTCTCGATGCTTACGGGGACTCGCGGTTTGCGGCTGACGTCGACCGCGCTCCAGGCTGCCGCACGCGCAACTTGCTCGCCTGGCCGTTGGCCGCCAAAAACGGCCGGATAATCGCCGTTCTCGAGCTTTTGAATAAACACGAGAACGGTCATGGCCGCGAGCGCGACGACGGCTTCGCCGCGGACGACGAGCAGGCAATGCGTGCGTTGGCCGGCCCCATCGTCGCGGCGCTCGAAAATGCTCGACACAATCGCATTTTGCGGCGGAGTTCCCAGCACGATCGGGATCTTGAACTCGCTCGCGAAGTTCACGCCGAAACCTTGGCCAAAACGTCGTTGCACATCCCGGGATTCGAGCTCGCCGCAGCGCATCGCTCATCCCCCGCGGTCGGCGCCGATTATTTTGACTTTCTGCCGCTGAATGCCCGGTCGTCGATGGCGGTGCTCGCGGATATCGAAGGGAAGGGATGGGTCGCGGCCACCGGTATGGCCAAGTTCCGCTCGGTTTTCCGCGCTTTAGCCGCCAACGTTCACTCCATGGAAAAATTGACCGCCGCGCTCAACGAAGCTTTGATTTCCTCGGCGCGCTCGGTGCTTTCCGTGGCCATGTTTCTGGCCCTGCTCGATCAGCTCCACGGCGTTCTCCATTTCATCAACGCGGGGCATGTGGCGCCGGTGGTGATTCGCGCGGACGGCAGCGCCGAGCGCCTGGAACAAGGCGGGATGATCCTGGGCATGATTCCGGGATGCACTTACCAGCGAGGATTCTCGCGGTTGTCGCCGGGCGACATGTTTGTTGGGTTCTCGAATGGAACCACCCAGGCGGCCCGGCCGGGAGGAGAAGAGTTCGGCATCGATCGTCTGGTCGATTTCGTCCGCCGGCGCGGTGGCGAGCCCGCCTCCTACATCGCCGACGCAATCCTTGAGGAAGTGGGCCGCTACGCCCGCGACGCGGCATTTGAAGATGACCGCGCGGTCACGGTCCTAAAGGCGCTGTGACGCCCATCAGCGTCGGGAAGCCTAACGCGCAATACTTTGACCCAGTGCTTGCCGGTAAAAGCCTTCCATCTGCTCGCTCAGCCGGTCCCATCCCAATTCTTTCACCACTTCACGGCACCCCGCGCGGCACTTCAAGTAGAACGCCTCATCGGTGAGGAAGCGATGCAGCGCCGCTGCCAAGGCGTCTTCCTGTGACAGAATCACGATGCCTGCTCGATCCTGTACCAGGGTATGAATTCCGCAGGTGTTGGAGACGATTACCGGCACGTCGTAGGCCATCGCTTCGGCCACCACGTTTGCGAAATTTTCGTAGCGCGAAGCGAGCACAAAAATATCGGCGTCGCGCAGCAGGGCTTTCTTCTCGTCGCGGTACACCGGTCCGGTAAACACCACACGATCCGCGCAACCCGCTTCGCGCGCGCAGCGCTCCAAATATTCCCGGTAGCCGGATTCGCCCTCCGGTCCAGCGATCACCAGCCGCCCGGCGTCGGCGCAAACTCTTGCGAATACCCGAATCAACATGTCCGCGCCCTTGCGCGGTATCAAGCGGCTGAGGAAGACGATCAGCGGCTCATCGGGGGGAAGATTCCACGCGGCGCGAAAAAGGCCAGCGTCGGGCGGCTCTTCAAAGCTTTCCGGGTCGATTCCGTTGTAACGCAGCACTACTTTATCCGGCGAAATTCCATCATCCAGAAATTCCTGCTGTTCGAGCTCTGATGTTGCGACGACTTGCGCCGCCCCGCGCAGCAACGGCCGCCCGAGCGCGCGATGCCACAGTCGTTTGAGCTGGAAGCCGCGATCGATGGGACGAAACATACCCATGGGCTCGATTACGTAGGGAAGTGAGCGCCGGCGGCAGAAATAGCTCACCGCAGGGCCGAGCAGGTCGTAGAGCCCGTAAAAGTGAACGATATCGAATCGCCCCAGCGCATTTTGGCTGAAGTCGATCACGTTCGGATTCAAGGTCACCGCGCGATAGTGCCCGGCGGTGCTCAGATAAACCACCGGAATGCCGTCGACATTCGCGCGCCAGCCCCACTCGTGGCTTTCCAGTTCCAGGCCGTAACGTGCGCGACCCAATCCCAAATCGGCGGTCAAAATGGTGACGGAATTTCCGCGCTCCGCGAGCGCCCGCGCCAGCGCGCGCACCTTAAAAACGGTGCCGCCCTTCTCCTCAAACGGAAAATAGGATTGAACGACTTTCAGGATTCGCATCGCGACGCGCTCAGCACACCTTTACGATCCGGTCGACTCATAGTGCAGCGTCCCCAACCGCCACGCCGCCATCGCCAGCGTCAAGCACAGCGCGGCCACCACGGGAATCAGCGCCGCATAAGGACTGAATGCCGCCCGTCCAATCAGCCGCGCGCTGGGATAAAACGATGCAAACCCAAACGGGATGATCCAGGTGAGAACAAACTGAATGAATCCGCTATAAATGCGCAGGGGATAACGTCCAAAGGCAAAAAGATTCCAAAACGGAGGGTGCACGCCCAGGCGATCTTCGAACCAGAACGATAGAGTGCTCAACAGCAGGAAGACTGAAATATAGATGACCCCGCCGCACAGCCCCCAGAACGACAGCAACGCGGATTTGGCGATGGTCCAATGCAGGCCCAGGCGTGCGCCCGCATAGTGAATCGCAAAAAGGCCGATCAGCACTTCGTGCAGCGACTCAATCCGAAACGCTTCAAACAAGACCTGAAACAGCGATGATACCGGCCGCAGCAGCACCCGATCGAACTTGCCTTCGATGATGTAGTTATTCCCGAATTCGTAAAGGTTCAGGCTGACCACGTTGAATAATCCGTACGGGATCAAAGAAAAACCGTAGAGAAAAAACACCTCATTGAATCCCCAACCGGCCAGGCTCGGCGTCTTCGTAAACAGCACCACCAAGAAGCCCATCGCGAAAAGGGTGGCCGCCACGCTGGTGGCCAGGCTGATCAGGAAATCGCCGCGATAGCTCATGCGTACTTTCGCGTATTGCAGAAAATATTCGACGAAGAGTTCGACGTGCCGCTGCACCTTCGCCCACGCGGACTCCGACTCTGGCGCCTGCGCCGCGCCCGGCGCCCAGCTTTGTACCGACCCTCCGCGGGTTACCTTGCCGCCCAATCAGCCTCCGTGAATTGTAATCTTTGAGAGCGATCGTTCCCACCAAAAGTGCGCCAGCACCAGCAGCCCGATCACCCAGCACCACTGTTCGGCGACGGCCAGCAGCGCCTGATGGAAATCGAGTTTGCCCAGGTAGATTTGCAGCGGGGTGTAGGCGATGTGCTCGAACGGCATCCACGCCAGCACTCTCTGTATCTCCTTGGGAAAGAAACTCATGGGTATGAGCAGGCCGGACAGCAGCTCAATCAGCCAATACTTGGTCCGAATCAGTGCCAGAATCGATTTCAGCGGAATGGCGCACACGCCGACCATAAAATTAATCGCGCCCATCAGAAAGAAACTTCCCAACGCCGCGCACAGGAACAGCCCAAACAACCGGCCGGAAGCCGGCCCGCGCATCGGGAAGATCAGCGCGATCACCACGGCGGTCGGCGCGGTCAATAGTCCCAGCCGGAATGCCGACTCTCCCATCGCCCTGCTGATCCACATCCACAGCATCGAAACGGGCTTGATCAGGTCCATGGCGATCTTGCCCTCGATCACCTCATAGGCCATTTCCTGGTCGATCGTATTCCAATAAAACGAGCGCAGAATCCACCCCACGCTCACGTAGGTGACCATTTGATCCAGGTTGTACCCGGCGATTTGGTGGCCGGTGCGGAATACCGCGCTCCAAATGAAGTAGTACACCGTGACGTTGATCAGATAGGTGAGGATCCCGGTGAAATACCGCAACCGGAACGCCAGGATGTTGACGAACCCCACCCGCGCAAACCCGCCGTAGGGCGCCAGGGTCTCAGCCAGCGTAGCCACTCACCACTCCCGCGTCGCTCAAGGATTCTCCGGCATAGATTCGCTTCACGATTTCCTCGATGGGCTCGTCCTCGATCAATAGATCGCGAATTTCCACGTTCGCCAGAATCTTACGGATGAGATCGGCGGTGGAAATCTGCGCGCGGTCGAAAATGACGCGATAGGTGAGCTCGTCCACCTGTTCCACCACCGCTCCCGGACTCGAACAACTCTGCACCCCGGCGATCTGTGCGCGGTCCTTCAGCACGAATTTCACCTGCTTGGTGCGCAGCAGCTTCTGTTTGAGGTGATCCAGGGCGCCGTCGAAGAGCACGCTCCCGCGGTCGATGATCATGATCCGACGGCACAGCTCTTCGATGTCGTCCAGATCGTGGGTGGTCAGCAATACCGTGGTGTGAAATTCGCGATTGATAATGCGCAGAAATTGGCGGATTTGATCTTTGGCCACTACGTCCAGCCCGATGGTGGGCTCATCGAGGAACAGAAGCGGCGGATTGTGCAGCAGCGCCGCGGCCATGTCGCAGCGCATACGCTCGCCCAGGGAGAGCTTGCGCACCGGGGTGTGCAAGTAGTCCCCGATTTTTAGGATGTGATTGAAATGCTCCATGCGCGCGTCGAAGTCGCGCTGCGAAACGTCGTAAATTCGGCGCAGCAACTTAAACGACTCGACCACCGCGATGTCCCACCAAAGCTGGGTCCGCTGGCCGAACACCACCCCGATCGTTTTGACGTATTGGCGGCGCTGGCGGTACGGCACGAAGCCGTTCACCTGCGCCTCGCCTGAACTGGGCACCAGGATTCCCGTCAGCATTTTGATGGTGGTCGATTTCCCAGCGCCATTGGGCCCGATGTAACCCACCATTTCGCCGCGCTGGATCGTAAAACTCACATTACGAACTGCTTCCACGGTCTTGTATTCGCGCACGAATAAATTCTGCACCGCGCCCCACACCCCTTCGCGGCGCCGGAACGACCGAAATCCTTTGGATAGCTCACGAACATCAATGATGGGAGGCGCGTTAGAGGGCACAAAAGCCGTCGCGCCATCGTTCCTGGGGTAGGCCATGGAAGGAATCATTCTACTTCATGTAGATAGCGCCGCCACTCACGGCGGTAAAAACACAAATCTAATGATCGCTTACCAGCTCAAACCAGCGGCCAGTGTGAACCAACGTGGCATACGTGCGCGCTACTCGCCCATCACTTTAACCAATACGCGCTTCGGGCGCGTGCCGTCTAATTCCACAAACTGAATAAATTGCCACGGCCCCAGGTCCAGCCGCCGCTCCGTAAACCCGACCACCGCCTGCTGGTTTAGCAGTATCGTCTGGAAGTGAATCGACGCGTTGCTTTCCAACTTCTTGGAGTGCTTATAGTCGTCTCGCACCGGAGCCAGGGAATCCAGCCAGGTTTGCACGTCCTCCAGCAACCCGGGCTCGGCATCGTTGACGATGATCGCGGCGTTCGAGTGCAGCACCGCTACCAGTACGATCCCTTCCACGAATCCGCTCTTTTCGATCGCACGTTTCACCCGCGGCGTAATATCCACGAATTCACGAACTTTTTCCGTCTGCAAGGTGATGTACTCGTTGTAAATCTTCATGGACCATCCTCAAGGAGAACTGCGATTCACTGGCGGGGCATTCTAACGTGATTTCAAACTGGCGGGAAGCGGCCGCAGCGAGGTTAACGGCGGCTCAGACTTAGGTTCTCAACCCTTGTGGCAGACCGAGCAGTGCTTCGCTTCATAATCATCGATCGGGACGACGAACATATTGTTGCAACTAATGCAGACGCGGTGGATCTTCGGTCCGGCAGCCGCCGCGGCGTTCTTGGCGTGGCCGCCGGCGACTTCCGCCGCGTGCGTGCCCGCGCTCTGTTTTGTTTGCTGAGGTGTGTCGCTCATGTCCGGATTCTAGCTTACACCGCATCACCCTTCAACAGCCGCAACACCGCCACGGTAATCTCGTCCACCCGCACCGGCCGCGGGAGCAATACCGCCGGTTTCCACGGAGGCGACGTAACTGTCCGCGATGAAATCAAGATCGCCGGCACACCGCTGTCGATCAGCCTTCCAATCGCTCCGTCCTCGCCGCCTACATCGACGCTATCCCAATTCCCGGTCGGTCGTCCCGTTGCGACCCCGACCCCGGTCCCGGCGCCTGTGCCAGCATCGATCACCAACACCGCCGGGAGAGCGCCGGTGTCGATTCGGCGCATCGCCTCCCGAGCTGACTCAATCCCCATGGCCTCAATCCCGCGCTCACGAAGCTCAGCCCGAACTCCAGTTCGCAGCATCCAATTATCCGAGATCACGAATACCATCGGCATTTGGCCCGCCGCTTAACAGCATCTCGCAGCCGGAGCGATCCGGCCGACGGCAACGGCGGAATTATATGCAACAGTGGGACTTGCTGTTACAATTTCGTGAATTTTTGGGAGAAACCCGCTTAAGATTACCTAGTCAGCCCATGGCAAACGGTCGCAAAACGAAAACCGGCTTAGGAATCTTCGCGGGGGTAGTGATCCTGCTCGCGGTGGTTGGCCTTGTGGGACGCCGTAAACCCCCACTGATTCAAGTGGCTACCGTCACGCGCCAGGACCTGAACTCGGTGGTCACCAGCAACGGCAAAGTGGAACCCATCGACGCCACCGTCGCCCACGCCGAATTTCCCACCTTCGTTCAATCCGTCTCGGCGATTGAGGGCCAGGCGGTCCACCGCGGCCAAGTAGTGCTCACCCTGGATGCCGCCGATCTTCGTGGCCAGCTCGCGCAAGCTCGCGTCAACCTGCTCGCCGCCCAAACTGACTTCCGCAATGCACGCGCCGGCGGCCCTCCCGACTCAGTAGCGCAGGCCCAGGGTGAGCTGGACAAAGCCCGAATTAATGTCTCCAATCTCGAACGCCGCCAGGCCACGCTAAAGGAATTAGTCGCCAAACACGCCGCCACCCAGGATGAGTTCGATCAGAACGCCGACCTTCTCGCCGCCGCTAATGCCTCCCTGAACATCGCCCAGCAGCGCCGCGACCAGCTCGCGCGTCTCGCGCCCGGAGATGCCGATAGCGCCGGCTTACGCGTCCAGCAGGCCAACGATCAAATTCGCTCGCTCCAAGAAAAGCTACGCTCGGCCACGGTCGTCGCACCCGCCGACGACATCCTTTACTCCCTGCCGGTTCGCGCCGGCGACTACGTCACAGTTGGTGAAACCGTCGCGGGCATGGCCGACCTGCGCCGGGTGCGGGTTCGCGCCTACGTCGATGAGCCCGATTTGGGATGGCTGGCAGCCGACCAGGTGGTGGAGATAACCTGGGACGCCAAGCCCGGCAAGATTTGGCAAGGGCGGACCGAACTGGCGCCCAAGCAGGTAGTTCCCCTGGGCAACCGCAGCGTCGGCGAAGTATATTGCTCGGTGGATAATGCCGCGCTGGACCTGGTCCCCAACGTCAACGTGGAAGTCCGCATTCTGGTGCGCCAAAGTCGCCAGGCACTCTCGGTTCCACGCGCCGCGGTGCGCACCGACGACCAAACTCGATACGTTTATTTGCTCAGCGATAACCGTCTGCAGCGCCGCGATGTTACCGTCGGGATCGCCAGCAGCACCCGGGACGAAGTTCTCAGCGGTCTTAACGAAGGCGACCGCGTCGCTTTGCAGGGCGATTTGGCATTGCGCAATGGCATGGTTATTCGCCCGCGAGACATCCCTTAGGGAGATCAAAATCGTGCTCCGAACTCATCGACCCCGATATCTCTATTTGATTGCCTGCGCGGCCGGCATTCTTTTCGCTGGAACTGCCTGGGGCCAGTCCGCTCACTCTGGTTCGACACCCGTTTCAGCGGCACAGCGGCAATTCAATAGCGGTGATTACGCCGGGGTGATTAACTCGCTGCGCACCGCGGCGGCGATGACCTCGAGCGATGCCGAATCGCATTTCTGGATCGCCCGCGCCTACTACGAGCAGCACAATTTCGAACAAGCCATCGCCCACTTGGGGAAGGCGGTGCAGCTTGCGCCCTCCAATTCTCTCTATCACCAGTGGCTGGGCCGTGCCAGCGGTGAACTAGCGGACCGCGAACGCAGCTTCACCCTGGCCCGCAAGGTAAAGAGTGAATTCGAGACCGCCGTTCGCCTGAATCCGGCCAACATCTCCGCGCGGCGCGACCTGGAAGAATACTGTCTGGACGCGCCGTGGATCGCCGGAGGCAATAAGGACGAAGCCAAAGCACAGGCCGACGCCATCGCCACGACCGATCCGATCGAGGGGCACCTCGCGCGCGCCCAGTACGATCTTTTGGCGCTTAAGAAGCCCGATCTCGCCGACAACGAATATCATCAGGCTTTTGACGCCAAGCCCAAGAACCTCAACCCCTTTCTGGCCGCTGCCGAATTTTACGAAAAGCAAAACCGACCTGCGGACCTTGCCAACGTGATTGACGGCGCCGCCAAAGTGGCTCCCTCCGATCCTCGCCTGGCTTTTCATCGCGGGGTGCAGCGCATCCTAGCCAGTAAAGACCTCCCGCAAGCCGAGCAGTACCTGAAATCCTATTTGGCCAGCACCCCCGATCGTAGCGACTGGCCTCCCCACGCCGCCGCTCGCGAATGGCTCGGCCGCCTCTATCAAATCCAGGGCAAGCACGCCGAAGCCGCCGAACAATTCCGCGCCGCGCTGCAGCTCGATCCGAATCGCAAAGAAGCTAAGACCCGCCTCGATCAGCTCGAAAAGGCGGCGCATTGAGTTCTTAACCCGCGCGGCCGATCCGCGTGGCGCCTGGTTCGATTGAATTCGATGGATCAACATCACCACCACCATTCCGGACTTCTGGGCACCGTGGAAGACGCCGCCCGCCGCATCGCACACAGCGAGACGGTCGCCCACGTCGTGCCCATTGCCCCCGAGTTGATCCAGGCCTCCAAGGTCATGTTCTGGTCGGAGACCTGGCGGCTGGCGCTGCAGGCCCTCCGGGCCAATAAAGTCCGCGCGGGATTGACCATGCTCGGTGTCATCATCGGCAGCGCTTGTATCGTGCTGGTCGTTACCGTGGCCCTAGCGGGCAAGACCTACATCATCAAGCTGATCGAAGGAGTGGGCGCCAACCTGGTTTTCGTCGATCATCCCCACATCGGCCGCGAACAAAATTCCGCCATGGCCGACGAAATTTCTCTGGACGATACCCAAGCCATCCGCGAGGAGGCCAGCAACGTCTCTTACGTTGCGGCCACCCGTAACATCCCGCTCGAGGTGGTGGCCGGCGGCGTGGAATATCCCGTCAATCTGGTCGGCGTCACCGAAGGATTTCAGGAAATCCGGCGCCTCATCGTACTCCGCGGACGCTATTTCGAGCCGGACGACATGATCTCCCGCAGCAAGGTCTGCCTGCTCACCGAAGAACTCGCGAAAGTAGTATTTCCCGGTGACGATGCGGTCGGCCAGGATATTCGCGTTGGCAACCTGCACTTCACGGTGGTCGGGGTATTCAAGGAGCGCGTTTCTACCTTTGGTGAATCCGAGATTACCGATAAGTCGGTGATCGTACCGTTCGGCCTGATCAAGTACTACACCGGCACGGATTTTGTCAGCACCCTGTACGCGCAGGCCGACTCGCCCGGAAATGTGCAGCAGGTGGCCGATGAAGTCGGCGAAATTCTGCACAGCCGCCACCGTCCTGGCGCCGAGTATCGCGTGCAAAATCTCACCTCGCTGCGCGACTCGGCCGAGAAAATCTCATTTGCGCTTACCATCGTCTTGTTGCTCATCGCCTTCATCGCCCTACTCATCAGCGGTATCGGCATCATGAATATCATGCTGGTGACGGTAACCGAGCGCACCCGTGAGATTGGAATCCGCATGGCGGTGGGCGCCCGACGCAGCCATATCCTCTCGCAGTTCCTGATGGAGGCGGTCATCATCAGCGGTTTCGGCGCGTTGATCGGCATCGGCATCGGTGTTCTTATCCCAGTTTTGAGTCGATCCCTGTTGGCTCTCTTGCCGGTGCCCGGCCCCATCCAAATTCCCATTTCCTGGATATCGGTGCTGGCCGCGTTCGTAGTTTCCTGCGGCACAGGCTTGGTCTTCGGCTATCTCCCAGCGAACCGCGCTGCCAGCCTGCACCCCACCGAGTCGTTGCGTTACGAGTGATTCCTGGGCTTTTCGCTGGAAAACTTGGGTCCAAAGATTTGGTGGGCGGGGGCTTCGTTTGGGTTTAGGGTTAGGGTGGGTGTTTTCACTTACAGTCTTACGCATTTATCTTTTCCGGTTGCGTTCGACTCACCGGTGAACAACATAGGTTGGCGCAACTTTCTGTCGAGAAAGGCTAAGGCATCGCGCAATGAAAGTCCTCACCAGACTAACGCTAGCCACCCTGGTGCTGTCGGCCCCAGCCCTGTTCGCCCAGGGCCCTGACGCCACCGCTGTCCTAACCTTCAAACGCGCCGTAGCCCTCGCCATCCAACACAGCCGCGACATCGCCCTGGCCCGCGTCCAATACTCGATCGCCCAAAACGAAGTCGGCGTGAATCGCGCGGACTTTCGTCCTAACCTCTACACCGGATCGGGCGCCGCCTACACCAGCGGATTTCCAGCCGCGCCCGGAGGGCAAGGCCCATCGATCTTCAATCTGTCGTATACCCAAGCGCTGTACGACCCGCTGCTGCGCGGGCAGGTAAAAGCGGCCGAGGATCGCGCCGAGTTCCAAAAATTGGAACTCGATCGTACCCGCGACGCGGTCATGGTCCGTGCGGCTTCCGTGTATCTCGAAGTCGCCAAGGTCCGCCACTCTCTGGAGCTCTTACGCTCCGAGCGCGAGAGCCAGCAGCGCATCGTTGATCTGGTCCGCGAACGTCTGGCCTCCGGTTTGGAACTGCCCATGGAAGTCACCCGCGGCGAGCTAACCTTGGCGCGCATCGAGCAGCACGTGATTCAACTCGAGGGCAGCGACCAAATCCTCACCGCGCAACTCCGCGATATGACCGGCTACGCGGAAGGCCAACCCCTGGAGGTGGAGCCTGCCGAGACCATCGTTATCCCCGAACAGAGCGCCGCCGAGCTTTCCGACCTGGCCCTACGCAATAGCCCGCTGATCAAAGAAGCGGAAGACGAACGCAGCGCCCGGCAGCATATTCTGAAGGGAACGCGCCAAAGTTACTTCCCAAGCGTCAGCATAATTGGTGAATATGAGGTGCTGACAAAATTCAACAACTACAGTGAGTTCTACAATCATTTTCAGCGCAACAACGTCACCGTTGGGCTCTCTATCAACCTTCCGTTGTTCAGCGCAAAGACTGCCGCCAACGTCACTTTGGCGCGGAACCAACTGGCGGCCTCGGAGCTGACCCTGAGCAACACCCGGCAGCAGATCCGCATAGACGTCCAGCAGCAAGTTCAGGCCGTTCGCGAACTCGATGCCGGCAGGGAAGTGGCTCGCCTCGATATGCAACTGTCTCGCGAATCCCTCGACGCTATCCAGGAAAAGTATCAACAGGGCCATGCCACCCTCAAAGATCTAGAGGAAGGCCGCCTCGAAGAGAACGACAAATGGATTGCCTTCCTCGACGCCGAATTTGCCCGCCAGAAGGAAGAGCTGACCCTGATGCAAGCTTCCGGCCAGCTAGCCCGCATTTTCCAGTGAGCTAGCGTTCTGTGATGATTCTAGGGCTGTGCGATGATCCCAAATTGGTACGCATCCTTCGCCCGCCCCAAGTCATCTGAGGTAAAGGACATTGTTTTGTTATTTTTAGGTTGCGCCCAAAATCAAGTACAATGGAAGTAGGGCCTTGCGGCACACTTGCCGGGGCTCGGGCGTTGTCGGCACAGGATTGCGGCCTTACCACCCAAACCGCTGTCCCGACGGAGGATGAAGCTTAATGCCATCGGTAATGAAGACTTTGCTGCTCAATCCCCCCAGTTTTGAGAAGTTTGACGGTGGGGCCAGTTCGCGGTGGCCGGCCACTCGGGAGATCGAATCTTACTGGTATCCGGTGTGGCTTACCTATCCCGCTGGCATGCTGCCGGGCAGCCGTCTTCTGGATGCTCCTCCCGATCACGTCTCGATCGCTCAGACCATCCAGATCGCCAAGGATTACGAGTTTTTAGTTCTCTTCACTTCCACCGTCGGTTTTGAAAGCGACTTGCGCATCGTGCGCGGCATGAAGGAGCTGAATCCCGGCCTGAAAGTTTGCTTCGTCGGCCCTCAAGTGCAAATTAAACCCGCTGAAAGCCTACTCGCCAGCCACGACATCGACTTGGTAGTGCGCGGCGAATTCGACCATGCCGTGGTGGAATACGCCAATGGCAAACCCGTTTCGGAAATTGCCAATGCCAGCTACCTGAAAGACGGCAAGCCGGTCCACAATCCCTCTCGGCCGCTGCTGCAGACCGCCGAGCTGGATGCGTTGCCGTTTGCTACCGACGTTTACAAACAGCACCTGACCATCGAGAACTACAACGTCCCGTTCCTGCTGCATCCTTACGTTTCCTTTTACACCAGCCGCGGCTGTCCGGCGCTGTGCACTTTCTGCCTCTGGCCCCAGACTCTTTCCGGCCATTCCTGGCGGGTTCGTTCCACCGACAGCGTGGCGCGCGAGTTTCGCCAGGCCCACGAGATGTTTCCGCAGGCCAAGGAATTCTTTTTCGACGACGATACCTTCAACATTCGCAAGGACCGCGTACTCGAGCTCTGTAAGAAATTTCAGCCGGTTGGTTTCCAGTGGTCGTGCACCGCTCGAGTCCACGGCGATTACGAAGCCCTGCGAGCCATGGCCGATGCCGGTTGCCGGCTCCTGATCGTCGGGTTCGAGTCGGGCGATGCCGAGATCCTCAAGAACATCAAAAAGGGCGCCACCCTCGAGATGGGCCGCAACTTCGTGAAAAACGCCAAGAAAGCCGGCATCAGGGTCCACGGTGACTTCATCCTCGGTTTGCCCGGTGAAACCAAGGAAACTATGCGCCGGAGCATCGAATACGCCAAGGAGCTGGACTGCGAGACCATCCAGGTGTCCATGGCTCATGCCTATCCCGGTACCGAGCTATACGATCAAGGTACCCGCGAGGGCTTTCTCGCCGGCGAAGCCATTTCCGACGTCAACGGACACCAGCTTCCTCACCTGCAATATCCGCATCTGTCCCGGGAAGACATGGTGACTGGCGTCAACAAGTTCTACGACGAGTACTATTTCCGCCCGCGCGTTGCGTGGCGTATCGTTCGAGACGCTCTGTGGGATGCCCACGAGCGCAAGCGCCTGTACCACGAGGCCTCTTCGTTCATGAAGCTCCGCTACGAACGCTGGAAGCTGGTTCGCAAAGGCATGGACAAAGTGCCCATGATTTCCGTTCCTCCCATGCCCCCTGCCGCTGGCAGTTCCGAGATCGCTGGAGAAACTCACAGCGCGTGAGCCGCATGAAACCCAACCGCAACTTACACGCCAAGACTATCTCTTTCATCGCCCTTATGGTCTTCTTTGGGCCTCTCGGAGACGTCTTCCTGCGCATGGGCATGAAGCGCATCGGCGCCATCGATCGCTGGACGCTCGCTTCGTCGCTGCACTATTTTCGGCTGATCATTACCTCCGGCACCATCTGGCTGGGTATAGGTTCATTGCTCATGTTCTTTGTGTGTTACCTGATGGTTCTATCGTGGGCGGACTACAGCTTTGTACAGCCTGCATCCGCGGTCAGCTATCTGGTGGTGGCGCTGTTGGGGATTTACGTTCTGGGTGAAGCGGTAAGCTCGGGACGCTGGCTCGGCGTTGCGGTGATTTGCCTCGGCGTGCTTTTGGTGGGGCATACCCCGCCGCGCACTACCGAGACGGAGCCCTCATGAACCTCCCCGAGGCTCTTTCGCTGATCATCATCGTGTTTGCCGGTACCGGCGGCGAGCTCGCCGTCTCTCGCGCCATGAAGCAAATCGGAGAAGTTCACGATTTTTCGCCTCGCAATGTGGCTCGCGTAGTTGGCCGCGCTTTTCGCATCGGTTGGATGTGGTTCGGCATTTCCTTGATGACTGCCGCATTTTTCGCCCTGCTGGCCATGCTCTCCTGGGAGAACGTGACTTTCGTGATCCCAGTGACCGCCCTCAGTTACGTTGCCGGCACTTTCGGCGGCCAGTATTTGCTTGGCGAACGGGTTCCGCCCAAGCGGTGGGTGGGCGTTCTTCTGGTCTGCGTAGGAGTCACACTGGTCTGCATCAACTAACCAGCCCGCCATGCCGTGGTTGATAATCCGCTGGGCTCTTCTCCTCTTCGCGCTGGCTCCTTATTTCTACTATTTGCTGGCTACCGTGGCGGCCCTGCGCTTCTACCGCCGTCCTCCGCTGGCTCCGGTGAATTTCACTCCTCCCGTCAGCATCTTGAAGCCGGTGCGCGGGCTTGATCGCGATGCCTACGAGAATTTTGCGAGCTTCGCGCGCCAGGATTACCCCGAATTTGAGATTCTATTCAACGTAACTGACCACCGCGACCCTGCCATTCCCGTAATCCAAAAAGTCATACGTGATTTTCCGTCCATTACGATTCGCCTCTTCACCGGCTGCGAGCAACTCGGCCCCAGCCAAAAGATGAATAAGCTGGTCCGCCTGTCTGAAAACGCCCGCCACGACCTCTTGGTCATCAGCGATAGCGACATCCGCGTGGAACCCAATTACCTGCGGGCCGTCAGCCTTCCGTTCCAAGACCCATCGGTCGGCCTGGTCACCTGCCTTTACCGCGGGCTGACCCCGCCTTCGTTTGCCGCCGACCTGGAAGCCATCGGCATCTCCAGCGATTTCGACGCCGGCGTGCTTTCCGCCTGGCAACTGGGCGATATCGATTTTGCCTTGGGAGCGACGATGGCCACCACGAAGGCGCGCCTCACCGGGATCGGTGGCTTTGCCGCGTTGGTAAACTTCTTCTGCGACGACTACGAGCTGGGCAACCGGATCGCCCATAGCGGCTATCGCATCGCGCTCTCTTCCCATCCGGTCTCCACCGTTTTCCCGAAGCAAACCCTTGGTGAATCCTTCCGCCACCAGCTTCGCTGGAATCTGACGCTGCGCTCCTCCCGTCCGCTCGGACATTTCGGCTTGATCGTCACCCAGGGCCTCCCGTGGGCGATTCTAGCGGCCCTCCTCGCGCCCTCCGCGGCAATCTCGGCCGCCTACCTGGCGGCGTACCTATTGCTCCGCGGCCTGATGGCCTGGATGGTAGGGGTCTGGGGCGTAAGCGATTCGCTCCTGCGCCGCCGCATGTGGATGCTCCCACTGCGCGATGCGTTTGCGTTTGTGGTTTGGCTCGCGAGTTTCTTTCACAATCGCATCGAGTGGCGCGGGTCGCATTACACCATTCGCAATAAGCAGCTCGTCCCGCTGGATCCTTCCGCCACGCCTTCGCGCCAGTAAATTTCTTGAAACCGTTTTGTCTCTTCGCGGCTCATATTACCAAGTGCGCGTGTCTTCGTTTGAAATGCCGGCGCCGCCGACATTTTTCGCCGACATTTTCAATCATCCGAGAAAGTTTTCACCACGGTTTGCTTTGTCGAATCAATTGAACCCATCGAAAAATAAATTGCGCATGGGTTAAAATTTTGTCCATTTCATCGCCTGCGGTTCCATTCGTGTCAAAAATTTTCCGCACGCACCGCTCTCTCGGCGGAAGGGATTCCCATAATCCTTTGTAAATCCACTTTTCTCGGCTCACCGGCGATTTGGTAATGCGATTGCATCCGCATGACGCGGGGCTCTGGGTTCCAGAGAAGTCGTATGGGGGGAAGTAAGGATGCCGGGCTCGGAAAGTGACCGTGCGTGTGTGTGTCGGCTTAGCCTAATCATTCTGCTCATCGTTCTCAGCACTCCTTCTCCCGCTAACGCTGACTCCATCGATGCTCACTCCCCGACGCCGTCGTCGAGCGCCGCGCGCCCGCTCACTCCTGCAAATTCCATCCCGGTCTTTTCTTTTACCGAACTGAGTCGAGAGAATCCGGTCATCGATTTGTCCGAGGGCGCGCTCGAAGCGGTTCCGGCGCTTGCCAAAGCTCCTGAAGGTTCCGAAGCTCAGTACAATCCCGCACCCGAGCCGGATACGCTTTTGCTTTTGGGCACTGGCTTGATCCTCATCGGCATCGGCTTTCGACGTTTCATCGCTTCCAAATCGCCCCGGCCCTCGCCACCCGCGCGAATAGTTTCTTAACTCTTCGAGTACTATCCGTACTATAGAATGATCTTACCGACCCCCTGCTTCGTAGCGAAAGGCGGGCGTGACTACTTCCGCGGTTTTCCACGGAGACTCGAAATGTCGCGATGGTTAAGGCGCAGGCAACAAAGAGAGCGCGACCTTCGGTCCGGTGTCGACGCCGATTTGGTCCAAGCCAATCGAAGACGTGGTGCGTTCTCCTTGTATTTCTTCGCCGCTGCCTTTCTCATGGTGATGTTGCAGACGATCATCAAGTTCACCGCTCCGTGGCACCTGATTGCTCTCGGCCTGACCTGCCCTTTCTTTCTATGCGGCGCCGGCCTGGGGCATTGGACTTACTCGGAGCGTGCATTTCTAAGTAAGCCTGAACCAGAGGAGCCCCCTAAGTTGTTCAAATAGCTCAGCCGGTAAAATGACGACGGTTCATGAATGGTATGAATGAAATTCTTCCATTTCGATCAAGCTCGGAGTTTCGTAAGTGGCTGGGCGCCAATCACCGCCAATGCGGCGGCATTTGGCTGCGAATTTTCAAAAAGGATTCAGGAGAGCCCACCGTCACCTACCTAGAAGCACTCGACGAGGCGCTCTGCTTCGGATGGATCGATGGCCAAAAGCAAAGCTACGATGATTCTTCCTGGCTGCAGAGGTTTTGCCCGAGACGCCCGAAAAGTGGCTGGTCCAAGATCAACACCCAGCACGCGGAAAGGCTAATCCGGGCGGGACGCATGAAGGCGGCAGGCCAGACCGAAATAGACGCCGCGAAAAAGGACGGCCGTTGGACCGCGGCCTACGATTCCCCCAGCAACGCTACCTTCCCAGAGGACTTTCTGGCCGCATTGCACAAAAACAAGAAAGCGCAAACGTTCTTCGACTCCCTGAATAAGGCGAACCGTTACGCGATTTCCTATCGTCTGCAAACCGCCAAGAAGCCGGAAACCAGGCAGAAGCGCATGAAAACGATTCTGGCGATGCTGGAAAGAGGCGAGGCGTTCCACTAAGGCAGTTGGCCCGCCAGGGCAGCCGTGCCGCGACGGCGGGACTTCTTGTCATTCGCCACCCGCTGCGCTAGAGTTACCCGCTCTTCCACATTTAGGACGCCAGAACATGCCCGAGCAAGCAGGAGAAAAGCTAAAAGTCTTAATCCGGCGCACCGCCATCCAAAAGCGGGTCAAGGAAGTCGCCCGCCAGATCACTAAAGACTACAAAGGCCAGCGCATTCACATGATCGGCGTCCTCAAGGGCGCCTGCATCTTCCTCTCCGACCTGATCCGCGAAATCAATCTGGATACCTCCATCGATTTCATGGCGGTGGGCAGTTACGGCAAGGGACGCCAAAGCTCCGGGCAGGTGCGGGTAAACAAAGATCTCGACTCCAGCATCGAAGGCCTCAACGTCATCCTGGTCGAAGACATTCTGGACACTGGCCTAACCCTCAATTACCTTCGCCGGGTAATCGAGCAGCGCCACCCCAAGTCCTTCCGCATCGCCGCTCTGCTCGATAAGCCCTCTCGTCGGGTTCAGGCCGTCAAAGGAGACTATGTCGGCTTCACCATTCCTAACGAGTTTGTCGTGGGCTACGGTCTGGATTACGCCGAACGCTTCCGCAATCTGAAGGACGTCTGCGTCCTCACCCTTCCTCCGGAGTAGCCGTGCCGCGCTCCGTGCTCACTTTCGCCGACCTGGAGAAGATCCCCACCGGCGGGGAAGTCTCGGTTCCAGCGGGCGCACTGATCACCGCCCTGGCCGCCGACGAAGCCGCGCGCCGCTCGATCACCATTAAGTTTACCGAGCCGCCCGCTGGAAGTGGCTCGGAATCGGCGCACACCGTCGGCCGCGCCGTCGCCATCGGCGCCGACCACGGCGGCTATGAACTCAAGGAACAACTCAAGCGTCACCTGAGCGATTGGGCCTATACCGTGATCGACCTTGGCACATCCGGCACCGAGCCCGTCGACTATCCTGACTTCGCGGAAGCCGTCGCCAACGCCGTCGCCCACGGCCAAGCCTGGCGCGGCGTGGTCATCGATTCTGCCGGCATCGGCTCGGTGATCGCGGCTAACAAGGTTCCCGGAGCCCGCGCCGCGCTGTGTTACGATAGAGCCACGGCGCGCAACAGCCGCGAGCATAACGACGCGAACATCATCAGTTTTGGCGCGCGCCTGATCCCGGCGGAAGTGGCCCGCGAAATTCTTGCGCTCTGGCTCGACACTCCGTTTGCCGGCGGCCGACACCAACGCCGCATCGACAAAATTAAAGCAATCGAAGACCGCAACAGGACCCCCTAAACGTGGCAGACTCTTCTCAACGCCGCAAAGAATCGCCGAATGACGCCTCACCCGCCGAACTCGCTCGTGACCCGCAAACCCTCGCCGCCCAACTCCAGCGCCAGGGCCAGCAGCGACCGATCGAACAGGCTGCCTTGGAAGAAATAATCTTTACGGTGGCCCAGGAAGTCCTCGACTACCTCGGCACCTATCTCGGTCCCGGCCACCAACTCAATTACGGCTGGCAGGTGCACGACACTTGCCCCGAGTGCACCGACCGCTGTGGCGACATCTGCTCCCACAAGACCCGCCGCGCCCTCGACGCGGGCGCCTGCCGGCTCACCCTAGACAGCCCGATAACAAAAGTGGAAGCCAAAGTGGCCCGGCTCATCGACCACACCCTCCTCAAGCCCGACGCCACTCGCGACCAGATCAAGACTCTGTGCGAGGAAGCCGTCCGCTTTCAGTTCGCATCGGTGTGCGTCAATCCCTGGAATGTACCGCAGGCCGCTGAACTCCTGCGCGGCTCCTGCGTAAGAGTCTGCACCGTCGTAGGCTTTCCTCTGGGGGCGACCCTCCCGCAAATCAAGGTTTATGAAGCGGAGCAAGCCATCAAGCTCGGCGCTCAGGAAATCGATATGGTCATCAACGTCGGCGCCCTGAAATCCGGTTTACTCGAAGCGGTCGAAGCCGACATCCGCGGCGTGGCCGAAGCCAGCCACCGCGGCGGCGCAATTTGCAAAGTGATCCTCGAGACCGGCCTGCTCGACACCAACGAAAAAATTCGCGGCTCCATCGCCGCGAAAAATGCCTGCGCCGACTTCGTCAAGACTTCCACGGGCTTTTCCACCGGTGGCGCCACCGCCGAGGACGTTCAGCTAATGCGCGCGGCAGTCGGCGGCGATATAGGGGTAAAAGCCTCCGGAGGCGTCCGTACCCTGGACGACGTAAAGAAAATGGTGGAAGCCGGCGCCACAAGAATCGGCGCCAGCGCCAGCGTAAAAATCATCGAGCAGGCCATCAGCGAAGGCAAGTCCGCACCTCCGAAGCTGGACGCCGCGAAGCCCCCCGCCACCAAAGAGGCATCCCCCTCCAGCTCCTCCGGCAATTACTGATCGAATCCGCGACCACAGTGTCCTGACCTAGAAGCAGAGCCCTGTCTTCTCGCACTACCGTTCCATCTGGTACGATGCGCACACCATGCGCTATTATCTGATTTTGCTTTGCCTAGTCGTCCTCACCGGCTCCGTCTTCTCCGATAACCTCGAACCACTCGCCGACCGCGTCGCCACCCAGAGCGCCCTGTTCGACGAGCAATACGAGTCCGATCTCCGCTATTCGCCCGAGCGGGCCACCGCCTACGGTGACTACCGCTACAACGATAAGCTCTCCGACGACTCGCTCGACGCTATCGCCCAGCGCCACAAGACCGACCAAGCGTTTCTAGCCCGCCTGGAAGCCATCCCGACGGCCGGCTTCTCCGACCAGGACCGGCTCTCCCACGACGTCCTGGCTCGCCTTCTCCGCCAGCGCAAGGCCGATTTCGACCTCAAAGAGTACGAGATGCCGGTCAACCAGCAGAACGGCGTCCACACCAGCCTCGCGGATTTACCGCTTTCCGTCCCGTTCGACTCCGTAAAACATTACGAAGACTATATCGCCCGCCTGCACCAGATTCCCCGGGTCCTCACCCAGACCACCGAAATCCTCCGCGCGGGCATGAAAGACAACCTGATGCCGGTCCGTTTCCTCCTGGAAAAGATCCCGGTCCAATGCCAGGGCATCATCGACGCCGATCCATTTCTTCTGCCCACAAAAAAGTATCCCGCAGACATCTCTCTCGAAGACCAGAAACGCCTGACCCAGCAGATCGCCGACGCGGTCAACACCGAGGTCTTCCCGGCGTATCGCAACTTCGCCGATTTCGTCCGCACGGAATACGCTCCCAAAGGTCGTACTGCGCTCGCGATCACCTCGCTGCCCGACGGCGAGAAGCGCTACCAGAACGACATCTACGCCCGGACCACCACCCACATGACCCCCGACGAGATACATCAACTTGGTCTCCGCGAGATGGACCGTATCCAGACCGAGATGACCGAGATCGCGAAAAAAGAAGGGTTCGCCGATCTTGCGTCCTTCCGCGCCTCGCTCAAAAACAATCCAAAATATCATTCCGACCTCTGCCGACCAGATTCTTGACGATTACCGCCGCTACATCGCCGAGATGCAGCCAAAGTTGCCAGTAGCTTTTCACCGTGCTCCCCCAAGTCGCCGGTCACCGTCGAAGCCATACCTCCCTTTCAGGCCGCCGCCGCAACTCACTACGTCACCGGAACTCCGGACGGCAAGCGCCCCGGCCGCGTGGTCGTTGCCACGTCCAACTTCGCGGAACGCACGCTGATCGACGATGAAGCCATCGCTTACCACGAAGGCATCCCCGGACATCACATGCAGCTATCTGTCCAGCAGCAGATCACTGGCCTGCCCAAATTTCGACTGCATGTCGGTTTCACCGCATACATCGAAGGGTGGGGCCTGTACGCAGAGCAACTCGGCAAGGAGGTCGGGCTCTATCAGGATCCCGTCTCCGATTACGGCCGCCTCTCCTCCGAGCTGTTTCGCGCAGTGCGTTTGGTGGTAGACACCGGGATCCACTCGCAGGGATGGACCCGCGATCAAGTCGTCGAGTTCTTCCGCAAGTCCGGCGCGGTCGACGAGCCCACGATCCAATCCGAAACCGACCGTTATATCGCCTGGCCCGCGCAAGCCCTGGCCTACAAGCTAGGCCAGCTCAAGTTTCGCGAACTCCGCGAACGCGCCCAGAAAGAATTGGGTCCCAAATTCGACATCCGCTCCTTCCACGACGAGATGCTCGGCAGCGGCGCACTCCCGCTCGACCTGCTCGATGCCCACGCCGACAAATGGATCGCCCAACAAAAATCAAAGTAACTCGGCCTCGCGCCGACGCCGTTCGGCGTAGCACCGATGCTTCGATCGGTGCACAGCAGCGCAGACCGCCCCGGCAGAACCCTCGCGCGCCTCACTCCTCTCGGTGCAGATCCTTTTCTTTTCCTAAAATGCGCGCTCGATTGTCCATTTGCGAGGTCTCGCAGGACCATGACCTCCGATACCGCAACCGCCTAATTCATCACTTCTTTTTCCTTCATCCGCAACGGCTGTTATAATTGTCTCGAGCGCGATGGTGTGTTTGTAGCTTACGACGTGCTCGTTCCTGGTAGAAAAAAATGGAAACGGATCCGGTTGAACTGAAAACAGCCGCCGATGTCCCTGCCGAGGTGCTTTCCACCCTCGCGGAGATTGGCCGGGAGATCAACGCGTCGCTCAACCTCGATGAGGTGCTGGCGCGAACGGCGGCGCTCGTCAAAAATCTGATCGATTACGAAATCTTCGCAGTGCTGCTGCCCGAAGAAGGAGCCAATCGCCTTTATTTCCGCTTTGCCATCGGTCATCACCAGGATGTCGTCGAGCACTGGCGCGTTCCCATCGGCGAAGGCATCACCGGCACCGCCGCGGCCACCGGTCGCCCGGTGCTGGTCAGCGACGTTCGCCAGGACCCCCGCTACCTGAACGCGATGGATAGCGTGCAATCGGAATTGGCCGTGCCGCTAATGGTCAAGGGCGTCGCCGTCGGCGTCCTCGATATCTCCAGCCGCCAGCTCGACTATTTCACTCCCTTGCAGCAAAACATTCTCACCTTGCTCGCTTCGCGCATCGCCGGCGCCATCGAAAACGCCCGCTTGTTCGAACGCGTTCAGCGTCAGGCCGATACTCTGCTGATCCTTACGGAAGTCGCCCGCGAAGCCAGCTCTGTGCTCGAGGTGGCTGAAGTTCTTCGCCGCGCTGCCGAACTCACCAAGCGCATCATCGACTACCAGATTTTCAGCATTCTGCTGTTTGACCCGATATCCCGGGTGTTTCGTCAGCGCATCACCGTCAAATTCGGCCAGCACATTCAGGAAAAGATTTCCGTCCCGATCGACGAAGGCATTGTCGGCGCCGCCGCAGCGCTGCTGCGCCCGGTGGTCGTTCCCGACGTCGAGCTCGATCCTCGCTACATTCGCGTCAATGACGAAACTCGCTCCGAACTGGCCGTGCCGCTGGTGGTTAAGAACCGCATCATCGGAGTGATGGACCTGGAGAGCCCCACCCGCAACTACTTCACCGCGGAACACGTGCAGGCGCTTTCCATTCTCGCCGCCAATCTCGCGGTGGCGATCGAAAACGCCCAGCTCTACGAACGCGTCGCCAGGGACGAAGCGCGCATGGACCGCGACTTGAGCGCTGCCCGGCGCCTGCAAGGAGCCCTGCTTCCGCGAACCCCTAGTGCCGATTACGGCGTCGACGTCGCCGCTCGGGTCGTATCTTCCCGCGAGCTGAACGGCGATATGTACGACTTTCTCCGCTACGGACCTCAGGAATTGGGCATTGCCATGGGCGACGTGAGCGGGAAGGGAAGCGCTGCGGCTCTCTTCGGCGCGGTCGCTATCGGAACTCTGCGCAGCATGGCCCCGCAAAAATTGCAGCCTTCCGAAATGCTCCGCAACCTGAATACGGTTCTCGGTGAGCGCCGCGTCGAGGGCCGGTTCATCACCATGTGCTACGCCACCTGGCACCGCGGCCGTCGCCGCGTGCGCATCGCCAACGCCGGACAGGTTCAGCCGTTTCTCTACGCCCAGGGATCTTGCCAGCAGATCAAACTCACCGGCTTTCCTCTGGGCATGTTTGACGACGTCAGTTACGAGGAGGTCCGCCTCAACCTCGAGCCCGGCAATATCCTGGTCTTCTACTCCGACGGAATTGACGACACCACCGATCCCGACGGTGCCTACTTTGGCTCCGACCGGGTGTGCCAATTGGTGAATGAGAATTTCGAGCTCAACTCCGCCGAGATCGCAGAGCGAATTTTGGAAGCGGTCGACACTTTTTCCGGCGGCGCGCACGCCTTCGACGATCGCACCCTGGTGGTTTTAAAAGTCCTGTGATCGCCCAGCGCACCTCGGTTCCCAGCCACGCTCGTCCCCGCTCCGTCGACCCGAGCCGCTTCACTCCCCAGTTTGATTATCGGGATGGCGCGCTTTTCTGCGAAGGTGTGTCCCTCGAAGCCCTCGCCCGGCGCGTGTCCACCCCGGCCTACGTCTACAGCCGCCGCAGTATCGAAGATTCCTACCGCGGTTTTCAGCGCGCCTTTCGCGCGGTGCCGCACACCATCTGTTACGCAGTAAAAGCCAATTCGAACCTCGCGCTGCTGCGCATCCTCGCCAAACTCGGCAGCAGCTTCGACATTGTTTCCGGCGGGGAGCTGTACCTTCTGCAAAAAATCGGCGTTTCCGGCAAGAAAATCGTTTTCTCCGGAGTAGGCAAGACGCGCGAAGAAATTCGTGAGGCGCTCCGCGCCGGTATCCTGCTATTCAACGTAGAGTCTCCGGCCGAACTCGCAATTCTCTCCGAAGAGGCCGCCCGTCTACGGATTACCGCTCCCGCCGCGCTGCGCGTGAATCCCGACGTGGAAGCCGGAGGCCATCGCCACATCCGCACCGGCCATCACCGCCACAAGTTTGGAATCGATCTAGCCGAAGCAGCCGAGCTCTATGTCAATTGGCGCAATGTGCCGTCGATTCGTTGGCGCGGCATCAGCATGCATCTCGGCTCGCAAATACTTGGCGCGGCGGCCTATCAACGCGCGGCGCAGCGGGTCGCAAAATTTGTAGGAAAACTTCGCACCGCGGGCATCCGTCCCGAGTTCGCCGATTTCGGCGGCGGCTATGGAGTTCAGTACTCCACCGAAAAGCCGCCGGCGCTCGATCAATATGCGCGTGCGCTCATCCCCGTGATCCGCTCCCTGAATTGCCGCCTGCTCGTCGAGCCAGGGCGAAGAATCGTTGGGCCATCCAGCGTGTTGCTCACCCGGGTCATCTACACAAAAACGAATCGCGGGAAGACCTTCGTCGTTATCGACGCGGGGATGAACGACTTTATCCGGCCGGCCCTATATGACGCGCTCCATCCGGTGACGCCCGTTCGCGTGCCCGCGCCCGGCACCGCCATTCGCCGCGTGGATATCGTCGGCCCGGTTTGCGAAACCGGTGACTGCTTTCTGAAAGATTGGCCGCTGCCGAATCCGCAGCCGGGCGACCTGTTGGCGATCTGGGGCGCCGGGGCCTATGGTTTTGTGATGGCTTCGCAGTACAACGCGCGGCCGCGTCCCGCCGAAGTCTTGGTCGAGGCCCGTAAGGTCTGCATCATCCGCCGCCGTGAATCCCGCGCCGACCTGATCCGCGGAGAATGACCAACTTGCTGCCGCCCTCACAATTGTCCAAGCCGCCGAAACTTCTTCAGGTCTACCGCGACTTCCCAAAGTCCGAAAGTTTTTCGGAATACGTAAAAATCGAAGAGGACGCCGCGCGCACTTGCGTCGAACTCCACTGCCCCCATCCCTTCTTAGCAATGGAATCGCTCACCGGACCCAAGGAGGTCTGGTTCCTCAACGGCTTTAAATCGGCAGCGGACCGGGACAAGGTGGCTCTGGACTATGCCAATAACCCCGCATTGAAGGCCGCGCTTGAGCAAACCGCCGCGCGCAAAGTTGGACTGATTGCCGATCCCATTGAATTATTCGCAAATTTTCGACCGGGTATGAGTCGCGGGTTGCTGTGGACGCTGGGTCAGTCCCACTTTGTGGTGGCCACGTTGACCCTGCTCAGCCTGAAGGTGGAAGGAACCGTCTATGAAACCGAGGATGGCAAGCGCCTGATTATCAAGTCGGCGCAATCGCGCGGTGAAGCCCAGAAGTTGGCCGCACCCAGCCCCGACACTCAAGTCTTCGCGGTCCGTCCGCAATGGAGCATGCCTGGCAGGAACTGGGCAATCGCGGGGAGTTGACTCAAAGCTCTACGGTTTGACGGCGGTATCTTTACCGGTGCCCCATTCTTCCGTGGCTGCCGAAGGCGGACCGGGGGGTGGGCGTTCAGACCGTCTCGCAGCCGCCAGCGCACCACGACCGAAGCCCAAAAACCCCCTCACCGCTCCGACCACCTCAACTTGCTCCGCAAAATATCGTAATAAGATTTCCCGGGCGCCCGCACCAACTTCACCCGGTTCGGCGACTTCCGGATCACCACCCGGTCCGCCGAACGCAAATCGAAACCCACCTGCCCATCCAGCGTTAGATGCAGCGCAGTTTCCTCCGGAAATCCGATATCGATCACCGCACTTCCCGGCACCACCAGCGGCCGATTCGTAAGCATGTGCGGGCAAATCGGAGTAATCACAAACGCATCGAGATCGGGCTGCACGATCGGACCGCCCGCGGCCAACGAATAAGCCGTCGATCCCGTCGGCGTGGCCACGATTAACCCATCGGCGCTGTAGCTCCCCATTTCGGTGGCATCCACATTCACGGTGAAATCCATCATCCGCGCCAGCGCCACCTGGGTGACCACCGCGTCGTTCAGCGCTTGCTGCTTTTCCACGGCATGCCCATCGCGGACCACTTCCGCTTCCAGCATCATCCGCTCGCTGGTTTGGTAGTTTCCGTCCAGCACCGCTTCGAGCAGTGGATACATTTCATCCAGCGTGACGCTGGTAAGAAAGCCCAGCCCGCCCAGGTTTACCGGCAGGATCGGAATTTCGCGATTTTCGAGCGCCCGCGCCGCCGCCAGGATCGTGCCATCGCCTCCCAAAACAATCACCAACTCGGCCCGCCGGGCCAACGCGCCGCGAGACAGCGCATGCGCGGAGGCGGTGCACTTGGCCGCTGTTTCCGCGTCCAGAAATACTTCCAGATCGCGGCCGCGCAGCCATTGCACCAGCGGCGGTATCACCGCGAGGATCTCTTCGCGCCGCGGTTTGGAGACGATTCCTACGTTTCGGATCATGTTTGGCCAGTCAAAAGCTTCTGTCGGATAAGGTTTCTTGCGTTAGTAGCGAAGGATTGTACCTTACGCCCCGAGCCGGGCGTGGAGAAAAAACTCCTGATTGCCCTCCGCACCCGCCACCCGGCTGGCCCGCACTCCCAGAATTTCCAGTCCGGCAGCGATAGCCTTCTCCCGGACCCGCTCGATCGCTTTTTGATGCAGCTCCGGATCGCGGACGATCCCGCCCTTGCCGATTTCTCCGCGCTCCAACTCGAACTGCGGCTTCACCAAAATCAGAAAAATGGCCCCGGCCTTTGCCCCTCCGATCAGCGCCGGCAGAATCTTGGCCACCGAAATAAACGACACATCCGCCACGATTAGTTCGGCTTGCTCCGCGATGTCTTCCGGCAAGAGGTACCGCGCGTTTTTCTCCACCCGCACTACCCGCTCGTCCCGCTGCAGCTTCCAATCCAGTTGTTGGATGTTCACATCCACCGCGAACACTCGCTTCGCGCCATTCTGCAGCAGGCAATCTGTGAACCCGCCCGTCGAACTTCCCGCATCCAGACAAACCTTTCCTGCCGGCGATACTCCGAAATCCTCTAGCGCACCCTCCAACTTCAGGCCGCCGCGGCCCACGTATTTCAGCCCGTCTCCCACGATTTCGATGGCCGCGTCTGTTGGGGTGGCCGTCCCCGCTTTGCCAGCGACCTGGCCATTCACCCGAACGCTTCCCGCCAGCAATAGGGCCTGCGCTTTCTGGCGTGACTCCGCGAGCCCCCGCTCGAATATCAACACGTCCAAACGTTTTTTTGCGGTAGGGGACTGGTGCGATTTACCCAGGCCATCCTGTGGGTTGCTGGAAGAATCTGTTTCGGAATTGTTCTGCTGAGGCGGGCGCTTGGCCATGGAACTGCCCCGTTTCACTTGCGCCGCTCGATTAAATATCGCGCCAGATCTTCCAGCCGCCGGCCCTTCATTCCGTAGGTTTCGAGTTCGCGCAGCGCGCTGCCCGCCAGCACGAACGAAATGTCCCGCGACTTCTCCAGGCCGTACACCGCCGGATACGTCAGTTTTTTCTGCGCCTGATCTTTGCCCGCCGTCTTTCCCAGTGCCGACGACGATTCCTCCACATCCAGAATGTCGTCCACCACCTGAAACGCCCAGCCGATATTCTCGCCAAACTTCCGCAGCCGCGCCGCGTCCGCATCGCCGGCCCCAGCCGCAATCCCTCCCGCCGTAACCGACGCGCGAATCAGCGCCGCGGTTTTCGACCGGTGAATATATTCCAGCGCCGCTGCGTCCGGCTCTTTCCCTTCGGCTTCGATGTCCGCTACCTGTCCAGCCACCATCCCGCGCACCGTTCCAGCAGCGCTGGCGATTTCAGAAATTACCGCCACCCGCCGCGCGGCATCGATCGGCGCCCCCGCCAGCGCCTCGAACGCCAGCGTCAGCAGGCCGTCGCCTGCCAGGATCGCCGTCGCTTCTCCAAACTTCTTGTGGCAAGTCGGCTGCCCGCGCCGCAAGTCATCGTCGTCCATGGCCGGCAGGTCGTCGTGGATCAACGAGTAGGTATGAATGAACTCCAGCGCGCAGCCCACCGCTACCGCAGCATCGGGCGGGTCCGCAAACATCCTCGCCGCCTCCAGGCACAAGATCGGCCGCAGCCGCTTGCCCCCTGCGAAAACACTGTACCGCATCGCTTGGTGCAGGGAAGTGGGCGCAGTCTCCGCCGCCGGCAGCAATCGTTCTAGTCCCGCATCGATCAGTTGGCGGTCGGTCTCAAAAAAATCGGGTAGCGTCACAGGCGCATCATCCAATCGGTTGGTTGTTGTAGGATTTCGGCAAGAATCAGGACTACCGCATCGCCAGTCCGCCGTAGCCCTGCCGAAGGCGGACGCTACGCTCGCTCGTCCTCGGTCGCAAACGGTTTGGCGACCACTTTCCCATCGGCCTTCTTCAGCAGAATTTCCACGCGCCCTTCCGCTTCTTCCAATTGTTTCTGGCACTCCTGCGAGAGCTTCACGCCCTCTTCGAACAACTTCATCGCGTCGTCCAGCGACAGCTCCGCGTGCTCCAGCCGTTTCACCACTTCTTCCAGCCGCCCCAGCGATCGCTCGAAATCACCCTTCTTAGGCGCTTCTGGCACTTTATTTGCTCCCGCATTCACGCGAATCTCCTGGCCCTTCAACTCTACCAGCCACCTCCGCCCCCATCCATCAATTTCTAGCCGCCGTCGGTTGCCCGCCGTGCGGTTTTGTCTTTGTACCCATCTTTTCCGTTTTATCTTTGTATGTCCCGTTTCCGGGCCCCACTCTTTGCGTACTTTGCAAAGGCTGGGCGCACTAAGCCTATGCCGTTTCGCGTCTCGTGCGTCGTGTGAGCGGCCTCTCCCTAATTCATTCCCGCTCCATCCACCGGAACCAGATCCAAATGCTCTACCTCAGCCCGTTTCTGAGCATCGTCGCTGAACGGCGCCGGAATCGCGCGCCCCGCCAACCACTCCGGAAACTGATCGTGATAGTGATCGCTCCCGTATTGCCCAGACTCCCCGGTAGTAATCTCCATCAACGAATTATCGAAATTCGAAAGGTCCGCAACGAATCGCATCGCTGGTCCGTGCTGGTGACCAATGGCATCCACCGTATCCACGGTCCCAAAACCACGAACCGGGCCCAGGCTCAGTATCCTTTGCAGTATTCCAGACCGCGCCATCGGATGATCGATCTCGATCGCATGCATTCGCCCCCAAATCCACATGCCCGCATCTTTGCTGCCGGTTTCGCCTTGTATCTGGCCAATCGCTTCGTCGGCGCTGGCGATCAGCAAGTCGTCGTAATCCTTATAACCCTCCGGCAGCCAGGCTTTCGGCCGGTCGCGCAGCACCTTCTCCAGAAAAACCCCGTCGCGCCACCACACCTCGCCATAGTGGTTCTCCGGCTCCCACAAATCGTAGGGGACGCTGCTTTCACCCACGAACGGTGTCAGCAGATTCCGCATCAGCGCGTGCCGGGTATATTCCACCAGCGATGTCTCCAGCGAATTTGACGCCGCCCGCCCGTCCCATCGCGCGAGCCGCGAGAGCACTTCGCGTGCGTGCGGTTCCGCTGGTTGCCGTTCCTTGCTGGCCTTCGACAACTCTTGCGCCAAAAAAAGATCCGGCTCGCTTACGATATCGGTTTGTATGGCGTTGCAATCCGCCACCGTTAAATCCGTTCGCCCGGTTAGCAATTGATAGATTCGATCGGTGCGATAGGGCGCCGCCCACCGGTCCGAGATGTAGTATTTGTAGCCTGGTCCTACGGTCCGCGCGTTCGCCGTTGCGATGATACCCTCCGGTGGGTTCAGCACCTTCGGCAAATCATCGAACGGGATGTAGCCCTTCCAGTCGTAATCATCCCCGTCGCCGGGCGCTGGAACTCCTCCGGTGGCCTTCCCGCGTATCGGAATTTGCGCGCCGATGATCCACCCGATATTTCCATCCACATCTGCATACACCACGTTCTGGCCCGGCCCATGCACCAGCCGCATCACTTCCAGAAATTCATTCCAATTTTGCGCGTGCCCCAGCATCGGATAGCCGAAATCCATCCCTCCGGGTTCGGTCAGCGTCCACCGCAACGAGTAGCCGCGTTGCTCGTCCGGATCGCGCGCCACGATTGGACCGTGCCGCGTCACCACCACATTTTCCGTCTGGTCCGCCTCGCCCTTTATGTGGATCACTTCCGGCCGCACCTGCGCGTGCACCCATTTCCCGTGATCCAGATATAAGGTGGGGTCTTGCGAGTCGAACTTTTCCTGATACACGTCCTGCACGTCCGCGTTGCTGTTGGTGAACCCCCAGGCAATCCGCTGGTTGTGCCCGATGATCACCAACGGAACTCCCGGCAGCGCGAACCCCTGCACGTTCCATTCCGGTGCTTTCAAATGCACGGTGTACCAAATGTCCGGAACATCCAGTCCCAAATGCGTGTCGTTTGCCAGCAACGGTTTGCCCGTCGCGGTGTGTGCTCCGCTCACCACCCAATTGTTGCTGCCGGAAATATGTAAAGTCTCATCATCGAAGGCTCGCAGGATCCGGTCCGCGTTTTCCCACATCGCGCGTTCCCACATCAGCTGTTGTAAATTCGGCCTTGGCGTTATCGAATGCCCGGTGGGATCCAACTGCGAGGTCGGCGCGGTAATTTGGTTCGTTGGCTTGGGTAAGTGCCGATGCAGTCCCGGAGCGACGACCGGCGCAACGGCCGCTGGCGACTCTCCGCCCACGATGAAGTGATCCAGCGGCGAATCGGTCACAAAAAGTTCGCGGGCTCGTTCCGGCCCTACAATCTCCGTCAATTTCGCTCGATTGATTTTTGCTCGCCACGTGGTGGTGAGCGTCTTCCACATGAACGCATCGATCAAGAACGTATCCACCGGTGTCCACGGCCGCGGTTCATACCCGAGCAGCGTAAATTCCAGCGGGAGCTTGCCGTGCTGCTCTTCGATGCAGCGGTTTACCCCGGCCGCATATGCTTCGACGATCAGTTGCGTCTGCGCGTCCATATGCTGCGCCGCGTCTTCCGCCGCCGCGCGCATTCCCAGTGTTCGATTTTCTCGATCCAGTGCTTCTACCGCCGGCACCGGACCAAATATTTCCGCCAGCTCCCCCGCCGCCGCCCGCCGAAGCGTGTCCATTTGCCACAGCCGGTCCTGCGCCGTGGTGTAGCCCTGCGCCATCGCCAAATCACCCAGCGATTGCGCCTGAATGTAAGGCACGCCCCAGCGATCCCGGTCCACGCTCACCGGCGATTTCAACCCCGCGATCGCGGTAACCCCGTGGGTTTTCGGCAAGCTCCGGCGAACCATCCACCACCCCACGAAAAACGCCACCCCAATCGCCAAAAGAACTATCGCGATACTATTGCGCAGCCAATGTCGCCTAATTTTCTCGACCGTCTCTCGCATCCTTCGCGAGTGTAGCCCACCCATTCCGCACAGGCAAATCTCATTACTTTTGCCGTTGTAGTTGCCATCGTAGATTCTCCTTTGAACATCAAACCAACGTCTCGACGACGGGGTCGCTGATCGCAGCGAAGTGGGTTGGTTTCACACCTGGGTTCTCTACGCTCTTGACTTGGCCTTGTACTCACTTCGCGAACACCACCACCTCCGAAGTTTCCCCTCCCGCGCCGCGTCTTGCTAGAATCAGACCAGAATGATTGGCCTTCGGCTGTTCGCCGTCTTCTTCTTGGTTGCCGTCAACGGTTTCTTCGCCGCCGCCGAATTTTCGCTCGTCGCCGTTCGCCAGTCTCGCGTCCGCCAATTCGCCAAACGCGGAGACTCCCGTGCCCGCGTCGTCGAGTTGCTCACTGCCGACCTGGGCCGGGTCGTCTCCGGCGTGCAAGTCGGCATCACCCTGGCCAGCCTGGCGCTGGGCTACATCGGTGAAATCACCCTGGCCGAATTTCTCCGCCCGCTAGCCGCGGTACTTCCCGGTGTGTGGGTGGGCTTGGCCGCGCACACCGTAGCGCTGGTTCTTGCCTTTGCCTTGCTCACCACCGTGCAAGTCATCCTCGGCGAATTGGTTCCCAAGACCCTCAGCCTAGCCCACGCCGAACGCGTCGCACTGATCATCGCCCGCCCATTCAACGCCTTCCTCAAACTTTTCTCATGGGCCATCGATCTCCTTGACGCGGTCGCCGACAAAATCGTCATCTGGCTCGGAGTCACTTCGCCCCCCAGCCACCATGGCGTTCGCTCCGCCGAGGAATTGCAAGTGGTCATCGAGCAGGCCCGCGATCGCGGCTTCTTGCAGCCCGCCGAAGTGCAGTTCATGCAGAACGCCATGAAGCTCCACCAAGTCCAGGTCCGCGAGTTGATGGTTCCGCGCCCAGACATGCATGCGCTGCCCGCCTCCGCCACCTTCGAAGAAACCATGAACCTGTTCGCCACCACCCAGCGTTCCCGCATTCCGGTCTATTCAGGTTCGCTCGATCACATCGTCGGCATGGTCCACATCAAAGACTTCATCTGGGTGCTGCTGGACCGCGCTCGCCGCGCCGAAGAGCATCTGCCTCCGCCCACATTCGAATTGCGCCGCATGGTGCGCGACGTTCTCATCGTTCCGGAAACCAAGCCCGCCAGCGAACTGCTCCTCGAATTTCGCGCCAAGCGCGCCGGGCTCGCGGTTATCGTGGACGAATTCGGCAGCATCCTCGGTATGGTCACCATGGAAGACATCCTCGAGCAAATGATCGGCGAGATTCACGATGAGTTCGATGTGATCGAGCGCCCCTTAGTCCTGGCCGACGGCTCTACGATTTTCGACGCTTCACTCACCGTCCGCGATCTTGAAACCATCTACCACATCTCCATCCCCGACGATCCTCAGTACGAAACCATCGGCGGTTTCGTCCTTTCCCGCCTCGGATTCATGCCTCGCGGTGGTGAGACCTTCGAAGAAAATGGCTACCGCTTCACGGTGATGGAAATGGATCGCCGCCGCATCTCGCGCATCCGGGTAAAACCGGTATTGGCGCTGGGCGAAATCGATACCTCGCTCTCCGCCGCCCAAGACGCAAGCGACGCAAAAGAAGCAAGCGACGCGGATGACGAAGGGCAGGCAAGTGACTCCTCCTCCGCGCCTGACGCATCGGATATTCCCGCGCGCCGCAACCAACCGCAACCCGCACGCGACGTCCAGGCGCGCCGCGCAAAATGATCCGCTACTTCGCTTCCCGCTTCCTTCTCGCTCTCCCCGCCATTTGGCTGATCCTGACCATGGTGTTTCTACTCGCCCACATCATCCCCGGCGATCCCGTCCAGCAAATGCTAGGCGAAGGCGCCCGCGCCGAAGATCTCCAGCAGCTACGCCACACCCTCGGCCTCGACGCTCCGATCGGCGTGCAATACCTCCGCTATCTCGGCGGCCTGGCCCACGGCAATCTTGGCGAGTCCATTCGCTTTCAGCGTCCCGTCGCGCGCCTAATACTCGAACACTATCCCGCCACCCTCGAGCTCTCCGCACTAGCGTTATTCGTCTGCGCCGGCATCGGCATTCCCGCCGGACTATGGGCCGCCCAGCGCCGCGGAACGAAAGTCGACCACGCCATCAGTCTGTTCACTTTGTTCGGCCTCTCCGTCCCCAATTTTGCGCTAGGCCCAGTGCTAATTCTTTTTTTCTCCGTGATCTTAGGTTGGCTTCCAGTTTCCGGACGCGGCGGACCCGCCCACGCCATCCTTCCGTCAATCACTCTAGGCGCCGCACTCGCCGCGATTCTCACCCGCATGGTTCGCATCGCCGTGATCGAAGAGCTTTCCGCAGACTACATCCGCACCGCCCGTGCCAAAGGCCTCTCGGAATCCGCAGTCCTGTTCCGCCACGCCTTCCGCAACGCCCTGATCCCGATCCTGACCATCCTAGGCCTGCAATTCGGCACCCTGCTGGCAGGCACCATCGTCACCGAAACAATTTTCTCCTGGCCGGGAATAGGTCGCCTTTCCGTCCAAGCAATCGAGGCCCGCGACTACCCTTTGCTGCAAGGCTGCATCCTCCTAATCGCCCTAACCTACGTAGTAGTGAATTTGCTTACGGATTTCCTCTACGCGTTGGTCGACCCAAGGGTGCGCCTCTCATGACCGGCTTCCGCCAGTTCCTCCGCCAAAGCCCGTTGGGCCGCTGGGGACTAGCCCTAGCCCTGATCCTAGTAATCGCCGCGCTAGCCGCCCCATGGCTAGCCCCCTACGATCCCTCCGCGCAAAATCTCTCTGCGCGACTCTCCCCACCCGACCATTCCCACTGGATGGGCACCGACGAACTAGGCCGCGACATCCTCTCGAGAATCCTCTACGGCACCCGCGTCTCGATGCTAGTCAGTTTCTCGGTTGTTCTGGGCGCCGGCCTCTTCGGACTTTTCGTCGGAGCCCTCTCGGGCTACTACGGCGGCTGGTTCGACCGCATCATCAACGTAGCCATAATTAACGCCTTCCTATCGTTCCCAGGAATTTTGCTAGCAATCGCGTTCTCCGCCTTCCTGGGCCCAGGCTTAGGAAAGGTGATCCTAGCTCTAATAATAACCGGGTGGGCTGGCTACGCGCGCCTGGCAAGGGCCCAAGTCCTGCAACAAAAAGAAATGGAATACGTCCTAGCCGCCCGCTCCCTAGGCGCAAGCGACGCGCGCATTCTAACCCGCCACCTACTCCCCAACATTCTTCAACCAGTGATGGTCCAAGCCACCATCGCCATAGCCGGCGCGATCCTGGCCGAATCCACCCTAAGCTTCCTGGGTCTGGGTGTCCTAGCCCCGCTCCCCAGTTGGGGCGCCATGTTAAACGACGCCCGTAGCCACTTGTTCGACGCCCCCCACCTGGTAATCTTCCCAGCTCTAGCAGTGATGTCCGCAGTCCTAGCTTTCAACCTACTAGGCGACGCCCTCCGCGACTGGATGGACCCGCGCATGCGCGCCTACCTGGCAATCACCGATCTCTCACGCTGAAGTTGGTAACTACAGGCAGGCAACAGCCGGAAGGAAACTGTCAGCAACAACGCCGTTCATTTACTGCAGAAATATCCCACATCGTCGATCGCCACAAGAACCTACCCAAGCTCAACCGCCACCTCACTCCCGCGAGTCGCTCCCAACCCTCGCGCCGCATTCCCCTTATTCGTGCAAATCTCCAGCGCTCCACTCGAACCAATAATCCCGAACATTTCCCCGCTGCCGCCCGCCGCGAACGATGCAACCACACGTCCGACCTCGCCCTTCCCGACGCGAATCTTGAATTTCCCATCCGTCGCCACCAACACCGGAGCCTCCTCAGCAGTAATATTCGTAATCAAATTCCCGAAGTTATCCACCTTCAGCACCACGCCTTTGATCGTCTTCCCGTCCACTTTAGGTTTCGGAATGCTGAGCTTCACGATATCGGTAATCTCATCGCCGAACGCATTAAACTGATACGCCTTCGATAGCCAAGCCGCCACCGGCGCAAAAATGTCCCGCCCATGAAACGTGTTGCTCACCGGCTGGAGAAAATAGTGCTCCGCGGTGATGTGCCAAGCGGTCAGTATCGACTGCTTCTCGTAGACCATCGACAGCACGCCATTATCCGGCGCTACGAAGAAATGGTTGTCCCCGCGCACTAGTATCGGCCTCCGCGGCGTCCCCACCCCCGGGTCCACCACCACCAGATGAATCGTCTTGGGCGGAAAATATTTGTACGCCAACCCAATCGCCATCGCCCCATCCAGCAGATCGAACGGCAGCACTTGATGCGTGATATCGACCACTTCCGCCTCAGGATTGATCCCCAGAATCACGCCCTTCATCGCCCCCACCAAATGGTCGGAGTTGCCATAATCCGTAGTCAGCGTAACAATCGGCCGCGCCAAGGTTGATCTCCTAGAGTTCCGCCAAAGCTACATCACATCGCAATATCGACGCTAAAGCCCTCCTCCCGGACTGTCAACCCTCCCGCTCCCCAACGTTTCCATCGGCATCAACGGTGGCCCAACGATTCCTGGTTGAGAGACGTCGAACCATCCGACATTCCTGCCCTTACATCCGAACTCGACTTCCAATCGCCGGGCACCACCTGGCCCGATTTTGAGAAAATTGGTGTTTTGACCTCGATCTAGAAGTTGAAAGTGGGTGCTTCGGTTTTACGGGTGGGGTTCTGGACGCCGCCCGTGTTTCGTAAGTTTGACCTTCAACGATCCCACGCCAGTCGTAGAGCTTCTGATAGCAACCGAACCTACCGCTCGGCTGGACACACCACAGCCACCGGGCGCAAGCCACTTTCGATGACAACTTCCGCCCCTGCACGTACGCGAGCCAACAGCGAGGCGAAGCCCCACGCCGCCTCCGCTTCTGAGATGTGTATAACGTGCCGCTCCATAAGCGGACTATACTGCTCAATCCGTTTCACAGTCCGTGCCATAGCGGCCGGTTAGCGAGTATCTCCCGCGCCTTGACCCCTCCTCATCGCCCAGCTATTCTGGACTCTCGGAGTGTTCTCCCTTGCGCGTTTATCTCGACTTTAATGCCACTACGCCCGTCGACCCTGCAGTCCTGGCCGCGATGACGCCGTATTTCTCCGCCGAGTTTGGCAACGCCAGCTCCATCCATTCCGCCGGGCAGCGAGCGCGTGCGAGCGTCGAACACGCCCGCGAGAGCGTCGCCGCTCTGATCGGCGCCAAGCCGGCCGAAATCGTCTTCACCGGGGGCGGCACCGAAGCGAACAACCTCGCTATTCTGGGCACGGTCGCGCCGGGCGCAACCAAGCGCCACGTGATCACCACCACTATCGAGCATCACGCCGTCCTGAACGCCTGCGGCGCGCTCGAAGCGCGCCACATTCACGAAGGCAGCGAAGTCACCTACGTCGGCGTCGGCCACGACGGACTCGTCGATCCCGAAAATATTCGCCGCGCGATTCGCCCAGACACCGCGCTGATCACCGTGATGCACGCGAACAACGAGCTCGGCACCATCCAGCCCATCGAAGAGATCGGCAAGATCGCACGCGAAGCGGGCGTTTTCTTTCACACCGACGCGGTGCAATCTGCGGGAAAGCTCCCCATCGACGTCGACCGTCTCGGCGTCGATTTGCTTTCCATCGCCGCGCACAAGTTTTATGGACCCAAGGGTGTCGGCGCTCTTTACGTTCGCTCCGGCGTTCCGATCGCCCCTATTCTCTACGGCGGCCATCACGAACGCGATCGCCGACCGGGCACCGAAAACGTTCCGGGAATCGTCGGCCTGGGCAAGACCGCCGAATTAGCGGCTCATCACGTCGGCCTCGACTCCAATAAAATTGCCACGTTGAGAGACCGTTTCGAGCAGCGTCTGCTCGAAGCGGTCCCGCACTGCTTCATCAACGGCCATCGTGGCCTCCGCATTCCCAACACCACCAATTTCACATTCGAGAACGCGGTCGGCGAGTCCTTGCAAATCGGCCTCGACCTGCAGGGTGTCGCCTGTTCCACAGGCGCCGCATGCTCCTCCGGCGCGATCGAACCTTCGCATGTGCTCACCGCGATTGGCCTGTCGCGCGACCACGCCAACGCCAGCCTGCGCTTCAGCCTCGGCCACGGAACCACCGATGCCGAAATCGATTTCGCGCTCAGCGTCATTCCGGGCGTGGTCGAACGCCTGCGCGAACTCGCGCCCACGCAAGCACAAGCGCTCGCGCGGCAAGCGAAGTCGCCGAAGGCAGTTGCGGTCCGATGAGCGCGACAATCTCCAATCCGAATATCTCCGATACGATCGTGCCCGTAATCGCGCCCAAAGTAGCCTTCGAGGTCGCCGTCGCAAGCGCCGTCGCGCTCGATCCAGCTGCGCAGTCCGCGCGCGTCGCCACTCCGGGAACCACCGTCGTCGCTATGAGCGGCGGCGTCGACAGTTCTACTGTCGCCGCGATCCTGCATGAGAGTGGCCGCTCGATCGTCGGCCTCACCATGCAGCTCTGGAATCACCGCCGCCTTCCGCAAACGCAACCCAGCGGCGCTGTGCTTGCGCGGCACCGCTGCTGCTCGATCGACGACGTCTACGACGCCCGCCGCGTCGCCGACCACCTGCAATTTCCTTTCTACGTCGTCAACTTCGAGCAAAAGTTCGAAGAAACTGTCATCCGTCCTTTCGTTGCCGACTATCTGCAAGGGCGCACCCCCATCCCCTGTACCCTGTGCAACAATCACGTCAAGTTCGATCACTTGCTGCTCACCGCTCGCCAGATAGGCGCCAATCGCCTGGCCACCGGTCACTACGCGCGGGTCCGGAAGAACCAGCACTCCGAGCGCTTCGAACTCCTGAAAGCCGTCGACACCGCCAAGGACCAATCCTATTTTCTCTTCGGCCTCACCCAGGATCAGCTCGCGCATACCGAATTTCCGCTGGGCGCTCTGGGCAAGACAGAAGTCCGCGACATCGCTCGCCGCGCACAGCTCCCGGTTGCCGAAAAGCCCGAAAGCCAGGAGATTTGTTTCGTGCCCAGCGGAAACTACGTTCGCTTCATTCAGAATTATCAGAAGGAGCAGGGAAGCGAGATGCCCGACGATTCCGGCGAAATCGTCACCTCCACCGGCGAGGTTCTAGGCAGACACACCGGCCTCCACCAATTCACGGTGGGCCAACGCAAAGGTCTGGGAATTGCCGCAGGCCATCCATTGTACGTAGTCGCCCTGGACCGCGCCACCAATCGCCTGATTGTCGGCAACGACCCAGAGCTCCGCACTACCACGTTCGAAGTGAGAAACGTAAATTGGATTTCCGAAGTGCAGCCGCGAACGCCGTTCGAAGCTGAAGTGAAGATCCGCCACCGCCACGACCCGGCCCAAGCTACCATCACCCCGCAAGGCGAGGCCGCCGCGCAAATCGTCTTCCGCGACCCGCAGCGCGCCGTAACCCCAGGTCAAGCCGCAGTCTTCTACAACCACGAAGTAGTCCTAGGCGGGGGCTGGATCGGCTAGCGCTCCAAGCAGAACATCCCAGAGAAGAGTCATTCCGAGCCAAAAAAAAACGCGCATGTCGCGGCGCGCTGAAAACCCACAAGATTTGGAAAAGCTCTAGTTTCTCAAGAGATCAAATAAACAGCTCTTCATCCTGCCGCAAGGCATCTCCGAGTGGCTTCCGATTCCCGCGCAGCACATCCAGTCCCACCATCACGCCGCGCATTACCGCCGACACCTGATTCAACGGCTTCCACAGAGTTTTCTTCACCTGTGCGCCAGTATCCTCGATCATTTCGAGGGCGCCGCTAACGATATGATCCCCCCGCGCAATTTGCCCGCGCAAGCGCTCGCCGGCGTCGGTCAGGATGCGATCCACTCGCTGCGCCTGGGTCCGCGCCAGCCGCGCGATCTCCGCGGTATCCGCGGTGATGCTGGCGATACGCTCCTGCGAATCTTCCAGCATGCGTCGCACATTGGTGAGGATCGGGGTCACCTTGGTGTCGAACTCACCCTTCAGCCGCTCGACTTCCTGGCTCACCGCGCGAAACTGAACGTACATCGCCACCAGCATCGCCGTCTGAATAATTACCGAGATTGCCACGGCAACCACAAAAACCATCATCCACGTTTCCATGGCAATCTCCTCACGCTTACGCGTTCCGCAAAACTAGACTTTTGCCTTCTCGCGATACGCTTCCTTGCCCGCTTCCACCGCTGCATTCAACGAACCGGCCTGCTGCGCCAGAATCCGCTTGCTCCGCTCCATCAGTTTTTCCGCGCGGTCCCGCAGGTCCTTGGCCATGTCCTGGGCGTACTCCTTGCCTTCTTCCGCACGGTCCAAGATATACTCCCGCGTTTCTTCTCCCGATTGCGGCGCGAACAGCATTCCCAACAGCGCGCCCAATCCCAATCCCACCAGAAGATAGCCGAACTTGCCGCCACCGTTTGATTCGCTCACGTCGCACCTCCAAGGCAATAGCATAGCTCCGAAATCGCCTAAATCAAAGAGCGCGTTCTGCAGATTTTGCCTCAAATCGAAACTGAAAACACCTTACATCCTCCGGCGCCACGCGGCAACCCGCCGGCACCGCCGTTGATTGTCGCCGTAGGCGGCGCTTTTGCGGCTCGGCCAGGTCTATTCGCTCTTTGCGCCCCCCGCAGGCGCCCGCAAACGGTCGTACACCCGCTGCGCCTGGGTTCGCGAGAGCACCTCCGCTAGCTGGCCCACCTCGAGCTGCCGCAATCTCGTCACGCTGCCAAACTTGCGCAGCAGTTTCCGCGCGGTTTGCTCGCCGATCCCGGGAATTTCCAGCAGGGTCGTCCCGATCCGCGCTTTGCTCCGGCGCAAGCGGTGAAAGGTCACCGCAAACCGGTGCGTCTCGTCCCGAATTTGCTGGATCACATGCAGGATCGGCGAATGCCGGTCCAGCACCACCGGCTCGTGTTCCCGCCCCAGCACGTACAGAATCTCTTCCTTCTTGGCGATGCTGGCCATGGGCTGGTTGATGATCTCCAGTTTCTCGAGCGCCGCCGCAGCCGCATGCAGTTGCCCCAGTCCGCCATCGATCAAGATCATGCTGGGCATCGGAATGTTGTCCGCCTGCAATCGCCGGTAGCGCCGCTCCACTGCTTCGCGCATGCTGGCAAAATCGTCGCGAAGCAGTCCCGAGGCATCCGTGCCCGACGCCGCTTCGCCGCGAATGATAAATTTTCGATAGCCCGATTTCTTCATCTTTCCGTCTTCCCACACCACCATCGACGCTACCGTATCCGATCCCTGAATATGCGAAATATCGAAGCTCTCGATGCGCTTCGGAGGGTCCGGTAGGCCCAGCGCGTTCTGCAGCGCTTCGCCCATCGCCGCGGAGGTCGGCCGCAGCACCCGAAACCTTTGCGTGAAGGAGTGCTGCGCGTTTTTCTCTACCATCTCTAGAAACGCGTGCTTCTGGCCGCGCTGTGGGGTGAAAATCTCCACCTTCCGCCCAGCCTGCTCGCTGAGCACTTCCGCCAATATCCCGCAATCCTCGAAGTTCATCGGCACGTGGATGTAGCGTGGCAAATACGCCGCATCGATGTATAGCTGCTTCAGCAGCGAAGGCAGAAACTCCTCCGGACGGAACTCCTCCATTTCCTCCCAATAGAAATCGCGCCGGTCCACCACTCGCCCGCCGCGAATGTGGAAGAGGTTCACCGCCACCTGTGGCGGCTCCGCGTACCACGCCAGCACATCGGTATCGTCGCCCTCCGCCGCGGCCATTTTTTGCCGCGTCTCCATTTCCGTGAGGGTGTGCAGCAAATCCCGATAGCCCGCGGCCTCTTCGTATTTTTCCGCTACGGACGCCCGCTGCATGCGCTCTTCGAGGCTCTCGGTCAAATCACTTCGCCGGCCCTCCAGAAACAAGCGGACATCGCGCGCCGCCTCGGCATACCGTTCGTCGGTGGTCAGCCCGGCCACGCACGGCCCCAGGCAACGGCGAATGTAATATTGCAGGCACGGCCGCGGATGCCCACGGGTCAAATCCACGGTGCACGATGGAACCAGAAAGTGCTTGTGGATCAGGTGGGTCAGCCGATACGCTAGGCTCGCTGGAAAGTACGGACCAAAGTACAACGACCCATCCTTGTCCAGCCGCCGGGTCACATACACCCGAGGATACTTCTCAAATGCGGTGTACCTTATATATGGATAGGTCTTGTCGTCCCGTAACAACACATTGAACTTCGGCTTGTGCTGCTTGATCAGGTTATTCTCAAGCGCCAGCGCCTCTTTCTCGTTGTCTACCACGATAAAATCTAAATCCACCACCTCGCGAACCAGCGACCCGGTTTTTGCATCCAAGGTACTAATCTCGGCGAAGTAGGAGCGCACCCGTTGGCGAAGCGATCCGGCCTTTCCTACGTACAGAATCTTCTCGGTGGCATCCTTGAAGAGATACACACCCGGCTGCAGAGGGAGTTTCGATACTTTGTCGCGTAGGTCCATTCGGAAGCGCTACACTGAGCAAGGGAACCGGCCGCTGCCGGGCAACTGCGATGATAACAGACGCATTCTCAACTCATCTATGATGCCAACTCTTCCGGCCGCGATTCGAACCCTAATACTCATCGCGGCGCTGGCCGCTGAGGCAAAGCCGCTGCTGGCGATGTGTTCCCAAAATCAGGATCAAAACCAGAAACAGAGCCAAGACCAAAACAACGACCAAACGCAAAAGCCGGTCCCGAAAGACCAAGGCATCGACCCGCGATCCAATCCACCGCCGCCGGAACAGCCGCCGTCATCAGCGCCGGCGCCGATCAAAGCGCCCGACGATCCCGGCAAGATTGCCTACCTCGCCCAAAAAGACATCGAGGTCGGCACCTTCTATCTCCACAAAGGCGACACGGCCGCGGCCATCGATCGCTTCCACCACGCCACGGAAACCCGCCCCACTCTTTCCAAGCCGTGGGAACTGCTCGGCGAAGCGTACGAAAAAATGGACGACAAAGAAGAAGCCCTGAAATCCTACCAACAATATCTCAAGATTCAGCCCGGCGCGGCGGACGCCAAAAAGGTGCAAAAGAAAATCGCCAGGCTCCAGTCCGACCGGAAGTAGCAACTGGAAAGAACGCTGGTGTTAGCGGCGCAACTGTAGCCGCGACAGAAACTTCTGCGCCGCCTCGTAGTCCCGGAATTTCTTCTCCTCTTTCCGAAATTCCGCCGAATGCGACTGCAGCCGGCAGCGCACCATTTTTAGCGGATGCTTCTGGTGCAGCATCTCGTGATACATCACGTAAGCCACCACGAATTCCGGCACGTCCTGGCGATCCAGCCGCCGGTTAATCGCGATCTGATGCAGCGCCGGATCGAAGCATCCCAGTTGCGCCCGCCACGTCCGCCCGCTCCACCCAATTCGCGGCATCTGCAGCGCGCCTTCGAAATATTTCTCATTCAACTGTTCGAATAAGCTCTCCAAATCATGATGTTGTCCGGCGCCGTCGCCGCGGACCTGCCGCGCCCTTAGCCGCCGGACCGTTTCCAGTTGTCGGCGGGTATCCTCGTGATACGAATAATCGCGAAACACTTCCAACCATTGCCGCCGCGCCTTTCTCCGGTACATTCGCGCGAGCACAATCGCCGCGGCCGCTTCCAGCACCGCCAACGGCGCGCCGCTCATGACGTCGGAAAATCGGACGTAGGCGGTTTCCTGGCGCATGCGGATGGTTACGGTAAGGTTGGCGTAGGGATGGAAGCGCACATCGAAAAGCGGAAGCCGCCCATGCAGGCCCAGGCGCGTGAACATGCGCTGGAAAAGTTGCGCGCCCCCGGGCATGGGGAGCGATAGCGCGTGCCGCCGGATCACGCCGGCTTGCGCCGCACCGGAGGGGTATAGGACTTCTGCGCCGTCTCCGCTTCCTTCACCGCGTCCTGGGTCCCTTCGATCGCGTCCTCCAAAGTGTCCTTATAGATGTCCAGCTCCGGCCCACCGGCCTGTTGGATCTTATCGAGAGCTGCGAGGAATTCCTTCCCCTGGGTCACCATTTCCTTCAATGCCTCGCGAATGTCCGATCCCTTATCGATTTCCAGATTCAGCAGATCCGCGGCGTCGTCCACGCAACCCGAGTAGGCATTCAGTAAGCCGTTCAGCGTTTCTTCGCGTTTTCGCTCCGGCACGGTCCGCGCCACTTCGTACTGAAATTTCTTCAGGCGGTCGGAAGCATAGAAAATGTACAGTTTCACTCGGGCATTCGGCGTTTCCGCGTCGCGGATGCGGTCGGCCTCCGCATCCGTAAGGTAGTCCTTCTTCTCTTGCGGCGCCGGCGCGGCAACTGCGGGCGAAGCTGCCGCTGCGGGCATCGCCCACGCCGCGGTCAGCAAAGCCAGCGCGCCCACGCACGCCACCACGCCGAGCAGCACAAAATGTTTCACCGGTCTTGCCGCTCCATTCTCAATCGGGCTTTGCTTTGCCATGTTCTGATTCCGCCTTGGGCTGCCGCGGAAACAATCGTTGGATCAACACGCGGTCGATTTCCTGCAGCTCCTTGCGCGCTTGTCCAAAGGGCGCCTGCTCGTCCGCGGTCATTCCCGCCATCAAATCGTTCAGCCGGTCGATGCTATCGCGCACCGAAATCTGGAATTCCTTAAACCCCGCGGGGCTTTTCTCCGCATCGATTCCGGTGGCTTCGAGTGCGTCTTCCACCTGCACCGACTCGCTCTGGAGGACTTTCACGGTCTTCACCGCGTCATCATATTTTCCGGCGGCGAGATCCCGGCGAATCGCATCGAATTCCGCGCGACCCAGCTTGGGCATTAGTTTGGCGCGGTGGACGGGATCTTTTTCGCGGTTGAACTGGGTTTGGTATTGCTCGACCGAGCTTTGCGCCGCCAAGCTCGCTGCGCAACAGGCCATGAAACCCGCGATGGTGAGCGTTCGCGTGAGCGTGAACAAGAGGACCATGGTGGCGCTACTTCCTCTTATTTTGCAGGTCCCGTTCCAATGCCCGGACGCGCGAGCTCGCTTCAAAGTACTCATCGTTGCTCGCTCCGGCGTTCAATTCCAGATACTTCTTATACGCCGCGATGGCTTCCGCCTTTTGCCCGAGTTTATCGTAACACGCCCCACGGATGAACCACGAGCCCATGGGAGGCGTCTCGCGCTTGGCCAATTCGTCCAGAAGCTTCAGCGTTGCCGGATAATTTTTGGCCAAGTATTGCGAGGTCAGCAAGTCCTTTAGTGCGTCCAGATTCTGCGGCTGCAGTTGCAGCGCTTCCAGTAGATATTTCTGCGCGGCCGGGTAATCCTTGCGCTGCAGCTCCACATGCCCGAGGCTCGCTCGCAGCTCACCGTCTTTGGGCGATAGCGCCGCCGCCTTTTCCATGGCCGCCGCCGCTTGGTTATAGCTCTTCATTTCCAGAAGCACCGAGGCGCGCAATTTCAGAGCGGCCAGCGTTTCAGGTCCGGTCGCCGCCGCTTTATCCAGTTGCTCGAGCGCTGCCGAGTTGTCGCCTTGTTGTGCGAAGAGCCTGGCCAACTCAAACGTCGCCGATGGGTCTCCCGGATGCTGCTGCAGGAGTTTTGCGAGTTCGGTTTCCGCGGCGCTGGTCTTTTTCTCCGACAGCAGGCTGTCGATCAATCCGCCCCGGCAGGCCGCGCAGGCCGGCTGCAGTGCCAACGCCGCCCGGAATTCGGTCTCGGCGCCTGCCGCGTCGTTCGTTTTCATCAAGCCGCGAGCCAGGCCGGCATGCGCTTCCGGATTATTCTTGTCGCGCTCCAGCGCCGCCCGGAACGCTTCGATCGCCGGCGCGGTTTGCCCGCTTCGCTCCAGAGCGTCGCCCAACCGCAATTCCGCACGAGGGTCTTTGGGCATCAGCTCCGCCGCTTGGCGCAGCGGTTCCACCGCGTCGGCCGGAGTTTTCTCGAGCAGCGTCAGCCCCAAGTTCAGAAACGCCTCGCCCATGTTCGGATCGATCTCGGTGGCCTGCCGGAACTCATCTTCCGCTCGATCGGAATCTCCCAGCCCGGTGTAGGCGTAGCCCAATTGAAAATGGCCGAAAGCGTCGTCGGGCATCTTGTCGGTATAGTCCTCGAAGGTTGCCACCGCGCCCGAAAAATCCTTCTTTTTGAGTTGGGCCGCCCCGGTATCGAGCAGTTGCTTTGCTTCCGCTTCGTCTCCGGTTTCCGCGTCGGTCACTCGTTTGCGGCTTACGCTATTCGTTTGGCTTCCGGCCGCGGCAGCGGCTCTGACCATCGTTGCGGAGCTAGCGGCGCACATTAGAATTCCAGCCAATATCGCCCACCCGTGTCTTCGACGCGCCATCATTTCGAAGTTCCGCCTGCGGCCGCGTCGGCAACCGCCGCCAGTGCAGAAATCGCGTGGCCGTTCGCCGGCGCTTGCGCGGCCTGCTGCAACACTCGCGCCAGGAATTTCGCGGTATGCGATTGCGCGTTGCGCGCGACCTGCTCGGGCGTTCCAGCCGCGATCACCCGACCGCCCGCGGTTCCGCCCTCCGGACCCATATCGATGATCCAATCCGCCGACTTCATCACATCCAGATTGTGCTCGATGATGAGAACAGAGGCGCCGGCGTCCAGCAGCTTGCGAAAGGCATTCAGCAATTTCTGAATGTCGTCGAAGTGCAGTCCGGTGGTAGGTTCGTCAAAGATGTAAAGGACTCCCGCATTCGCCTGCCGGGTAAGATGCGCCGCCAATTTCAGGCGTTGTGCCTCGCCCCCCGACAGGGTGGTGGCCGATTGTCCCAGCCGCAGGTATCCTAGCCCCACTTCATCGAGCACCCGCAGCCGAGAGGCGACCTTGGGCACCGCCGCAAAAAATGCCTGGGCCTCGCGCACCGTTAGCTGCAGCACGTCGTGGACGGTCTTCCCGTGGTATTTCACTTCGAGCAAGCTGCTCTTGTAGCGCGTCCCTCGGCATTCCTCGCAGATCAACTCGACGTCCGCCAGGAAGCGCATCTCGACGGTTACCGTGCCGTCGCCCTGGCACGCTTCGCAGCGTCCGCCCGGAATGTTGAACGAGAAATCGCCCGCGGTGTAATTGCGCTTCTTTGCTTCCGGGGTGGCTGCAAACACCTCGCGAATGGAGTCGAAGGCTTTCATGTAGGTCGCCGGATTCGATCGCGGGGTGCGTCCGATCGGCGACTGATCCACCATCTCCACTTCCAGCACCGAATTATCGCCTTCCAGCCGGTCGCACACTTCGCGATAGTTTCCGCCGGCGCGCTTGGCCTGTAGCGCTTTGTACAACACGTCGTAAACCAGTGTTGATTTCCCCGACCCGGATACACCGGTGACCACCACCATCATTCCCAGCGGGAGCATCATGTCCACGTTCTCCAAATTGTGGCTGTGCGCCCCGAATACCTTCAGGAACTTCTTCTGCGGCTTGCGGCGTTGCGCGGGCACCGCGATGCGCATCTCGTTACGTAAATAGCGAGCGGTGAGCGATCGCGGATCCTTCAGCAACTCTTCCTGGCTCCCCGCAAAAATTACTTTTCCGCCGTGCTCACCGGCCCCTGGACCCAGGTCGATCACATAATCCGCGGCCAGGATGGTGTCTGGGTCGTGCTCGACGACTACCAGGGTGTTTCCCAGGTCGCGCAGCGTCTTCAAAATCTGGATCAAACGGTCGGTGTCCCGTGGATGCAGACCAATCGAAGGTTCGTCCAGGACGTACAGCGCGCCCACCAGATGCGAACCGAGCGAGGTGGCTAGCTGGATGCGCTGGGCCTCGCCTCCCGCCAGCGTCGACGTCAGCCGGTCCAGGGTCAGATAGTCGAGTCCTACGTCATCCAAAAATCGCAGCCGCTGCTCGACTTCTTCGAGAATCTTGGCGGCGATCTCCGCGGCCGATGGGCTGAGCTTCACCCTGCGGAAAAACTCCCGCGCTTCGGTGACCGTATACTGGCAGATTTCGACGATCGATTTTCCTCCCAGCTTCACCGCTCGCGCGTCGGGACGCAGGCGCGTGCCTCGGCAATCGGGACAGGTGGCATACCCGCGGTAGCGGCTGAGGAAAACGCGCACGTGCAGCTTGTATTTCTTTCTTTCCAGCCAGGCGAAGAATCCGTTGATCCCGGGATATCCGCTCGGGGCATCGCCCTCGATGACAGCGTCCTGCTGGGCCACGGTGAGCAGGCGAAATGGCAGATCCATGGGGATGCCCTTGGCGCGGGCAAACTTTTTCAGCTCGAGTGCGATTTTCTGATACCGCGGCTTGGTCCACGGATCGATCGCGCCGTCCGCCAGTGATTTGCTCTTGTCCGCGATTACCCGGTCGATGTCGAAATCGATAGTATTCCCGAAGCCCTGGCACCGCGGGCAGGCGCCGAACGGATTGTTGAACGAGAACAGCCGCGGCTCGGGCTCCAGATGGACGCGCCCGCATCTCTTGCATTCGAAGCGGTCATTGAACCGCATGCGCTCCGGGGCTTGTTCGCCTTCGCGCGTGGCGAACTCGACAATCGCTTCGCCATGCCCTTCGCGGTAGCAAATCTCGATCGAATCGCGCAGCCGCGAGCGCACTGCGGGTTCCAGCACCAGACGGTCAACCACCACAAACACCGGGCGATCGAAATCCACGTCCAGCAGTGATTCCGGGGAAGAGAACTCGTAGACCTTGCCATCCTGCAGCAGCCGCTGGAATCCTCGTTTCTGTAAACTGGCCAGCGCCGAGCGGACCGCTTCCTGGGTAGGTTTAACAGTTTTCTTCGGCCGCGCATGGGGCGCCGCCGGTGCCGGCGCCGATGCCGCTAGCCCGGCGTCGGCGCCGAATCGCAATTCGTAGGCCATGTAGAAACGCGTTCCAGCGGCATGCTGGAACACGCGGTCGGCGATTTCGTCGACGGTGTCCTTCTTTACCGGGGCGCCGCACTCCACGCAGAAGGTTTCCCCCGCGCGCGCAAAAAGCAGCCGCAGATAATCGTAAATCTCGGTGGCCGTAGCCACGGTGGACCGTGGATTGCGAGTGGTATTTTTCTGGCGAATCGCGATCGCCGGCGCGATCCCGCTCACCTCATCCACATCCGGCTTCTCGATGCGTTCGAGGAATTGCCGCGCGTAGGCCGAGAGAGATTCGATATATCGCCGCTGGCCCTCGGCATAAATGGTGTCAAACGCCAGACTCGATTTCCCCGATCCGGACACCCCGGTAATGACGGTGATCGCGTTGTGCGGTATTTCCAGGTCGATATTCTTGAGGTTGTGCTGGCGCGCGCCGCGGATCCGGATCATCTCCACATCGTCGCTGTCCAGCGCAAGCTGGGCGGCGATTGCGTCGACCGAATCGACAGTCACAGCCGCGCCACCTCCTCCGGTGGTGCCGGCGTCGCCCCCCTCCGCTTTTCGGGCCGCGTCGCGAGCGGCCTCGGCGCGCGCCGATTCCAGCCTGGCCATAATTCCAGACACACCGCCAGCTTCGCTGGCGGCGGCTGGCGGCGCAGCGGGCGCGCCTCGCCCGGGGCGTCCCGAGGGGGCGGACTTCGTAGGAGGTTTATCTGTATTCTTCAACGTCCTATCCGAAACCATCAATTATACGTCCCCATAAATTTCAGAGCAAACCCGGGTTTGGGTGAGGGCTTGACGCAATGCCTCCGCTTCGGCCAACTGCATCCATTTCCTCTCGTGAGTTTGGATAAATATCTGGCACAAGGGGTCGTTGGGATCCCGTCCGCTCCCTGTAAAGGGTTGTGGGTAATTGGGAGTTACCCGTTGTTTAGAATGAGGCACATCCGTGGGGTTATGCTGGCGCTGTGCCGAATCCGAATTAGTGAGTTCGCGGCTAATTGGGGGGCCGGTTGATCTTTCTGGTGCTCGCGGACGGATTGGGGGTGAATACGAGTTCGGCATCACGGGTGAGGGTGGTTTCGATTTCGGCGGTAGGGTTGGGGAGGCGCACCGACGGGAGCGTCGGCGCTACCGGATTTGGGGGCGTGAAGTTGTCGCGCTTCACGTTGTGGGCCCGTCGTGCTAGGTTGTTCGCGGAGCAAACTTTATGGCTGGCTTTGAGCGCATCATCTGGATCGTGCTGGACTCGGTGGGCATCGGGGAACTGCCTGACGCCGCCGATTACGGTGACGTGGGGCGCGATACGCTGGGACATATCGCGCGGTCGCGTCCGCTGCATCTACAGAATCTGGTGAAACTGGGGCTGGCGAACATAAAGCCGCTCGCGCACCTCACTGCGGCTGCGGCACCTGCCGCGAGTTTTGGCAAGGCGGCCACCGTCTCGCCCGGCAAGGACACTACTACGGGGCACTGGGAGATGGCGGGGATTTGGCTGGAGCATGCATTCCCGGTTTATCCGCACGGATTTCCGGCGGAGCTGATCGCGAAATTCGAGCAGGCCATCGGCACGCGGGTGATCGGAAATATTCCGGCGTCCGGAACGGAAATACTGAAGGATTTGGGCGCCGAGCATCTGCGAACAAAATTTCCGATTGTGTATACGTCTGGCGACAGCGTTTTTCAGATTGCCGCACACGAAGAAATTATTCCGGTGCCGGAGCTGTACCGGATGTGCGAGATCGCGCGGGCGATGCTCGAACCGCCCAACCGGGTGGGACGGGTGATTGCCCGGCCGTTCACAGGCACCCCTGGAAATTTCCGACGCACCGAACGGCGGCACGATTACGCGGTGCCGCCGCCGCGACCGATGCTGATGGATGTGCTGGCAGAGCGGGGAGTACCGGTGCTGGGCGTGGGGAAAATTCACGATATTTACAACGGGCGCGGTGTGGACAATTACGTGACCACCAAGAATAACGCCGACGGCATGGCCAAGATCATGGAGGCACTGACGCGGCAGCGGGGTGGGCTGATCTTTGCGAACCTGGTCGATTTCGACATGCTGTACGGGCATCGCAAGGACGTCGAGGGATTTGCGAAGTCCCTGGAGGAGTTCGATTCGTTGCTGGGACCTTTGTTGGGTGCGCTGAAGCATTCCGACCTGCTGATGCTTACTGCGGATCATGGCTGCGATCCGGATCCGGTGAACCCTACTACCGATCACTCTCGGGAATACGTGCCGATCGTGGCCTACACGCCTGCGGTTAGCGCAGCGGCGAATCTGGGGACGCGGTCGACGCTGGCGGACATGGGGCAAACAGTGGCGGAGAATTTCGCCGGGAAGATTCCGCATGGGGAAAGTTTGGCGAATTTGATTTCGGAGAGGTGAGCGATTCGCATGATTGGACGGCCACAGGAATCGGAAGCGGCGAAATACTATTTCACTTACATCGACCGGGTGGCTGGGGATGATGTGGTGGGCACGATCGAGAGCCAACTGGAAACGGCTTGGGCGCTGTTCTCGGGGATTTCGGAAGAAAAATCGCTGCACCGGTATGCGCCGGAGAAGTGGAGCATCCGGCAGGTGTTGAATCATGTTACCGACACCGAGAGGGCGTTTGCGTTTCGGGCGCTTTGGTTTGCGCGCGGGTTCGACAGTCCGCTGCCGGGCTACGATCAAAACATCGCGGCGGCTGGGGCGGAGGCGGACCGGCTTTCTTGGGCGGTGCACGTGGAGGAGTTCCGGCGGGTAAGGCTCGGTACCATTTCACTTTTTCGGAGTATGCCCGAGGAGGCTTGGGCGCGGACGGGAATTGCCAGCGACAACCGGGTTAGTGTTCGGGCGTTAGCTTATATTATCGCCGGGCACGTCGAGCATCACAACGCGATATTGCGCACGAGATATTTGTAGCGTACATCGTGGTAAGGTGCGGCGCCTGGCTGGGTCACTGCGCCCACGCTTCCCAGAACCGGGGAAGAATGGGGATCAGAAAAGATAAAGGCATCGAACCGTAGAGGCAATTTCAACTGCAACGGCGAGAGAACCTAGGTGTGCAGGCGACACCGGGAGCACCCAGCCGCCTGCGGCGGCCACTGCTTACGGCCAGGCCACTTCGACTTCAATGGCACAACACCACGGCACCCAACCAGAAATGGTTGTGCTACGGCTCAGTTTCCGGAGCTGGAGGCTGGGGCTTTCGGGGCGTAGTAGCCGCTGCGGGTGCGTACGGTTAGCTTTCCGGAATTGCGGGGCGGCAGCACTTGGACCTGCACGTTGCGGAACGAACCATCTTGCGCGACGTTGGTGGGATTGTAGCCCAGAGTATATTGGTTGCGAATTTCGTGGGCGATCTGCGCGCAAATCTCATTCAACTCGGTGAGACTGTTCGGGAAATACGCGGCGCCACCGGTGGCGTCGGCTAGCGTCTTCAGATTTCTTTTCGCTGATTTCATTCTCACCCGATCGTTCTTGCGATCCTCGTCGCCGTAAACGCCGATGGCGTAGATTGCAGCGCTGGATTGCTGGGCGGCGTGCAGTGCGTATTCGAAAGTTTTGGTGCTGTCCTGGTCCTCGCCGTCCGTGATGACCAAGAGAACCTTCTTGTCCTTGTGCCCTTTTCTTAGATGGTCGAGGGAGCCGACCAGAGCGTCGTAGAAGGCGGTGCCGCCGCGGGAATCGATGCGCTCGAGGGCCTGCTTGAGATCTTTGGGGTCGTTGGTGAAGTCCTTGTCGAGGTCCAGATAGAAATCGTCGTTGAAATTCACGACGAACACTTCGTCCTGGGGGTTGCTGCTCTCCACCAGGCGCAGAGCGGCGGTGTTCACCTGGCCGCGCTTTTCGCGCATGCTGCCGCTATTGTCGATGATCAGGCCGACGGTTACCGGAGTGTCTTCCTGATGGAAAACGGTGAGGCGCTGCTCGACCTTGTCCTCGAACACGCGAAAGTTGTCGCGACCTAGCCCGGAGACAAAGTTTCCATCCTTGCCGACGACCGTGGCGCGCAGGACCACCAAGTCGACTTCGGAGCGGATGCGGTTGTTGGCAGGGGCGTTCGACTGTCCCGGCGGCGGGGGAAGATTGGGTGTGGATCCCGGAATGGGGGGCGGAGCCTGAGCAGACGTCTGCGAGAAAAGTGTAGGCGCGGTCAGGAAAGTACATGCCGCCACCACCAGCAGCCCAGCGGAGAAACCGCGAAGTTCCTTATGGGGCCTAATGGCCCGGAGCCAGGTAGCCGGTTTTGGAGTAGACGGTGAGAGGTGGCAAACCCTTGGGCGGGCGGAGCCGGATTCGGATTTTGCGCCACTTGCCGTTGTGCGCGTGATTGCTCGGTCGGTATCCCAAAACATATTGGTTGCGAAGCTCCATGCTAATTTTTGTGGCAGTGTCCGGCAACTCATCGAGCTTATTCACCCGGAATACGCGGCCGCCGGTCATGGCGGTGATGTCGTTCAGCAGATCTGGTCCGCCGCATTCCTCGGGCGTGGGGCAATAGCCGGGCTGCTCGAAAATTCCAATGGCGTAAAGCTGGATGTCCGCCTCTTTCAAAAAGGTGCGAACGTCCCCTTCCGAGTACCTACTGTGATTATCTCCCCCATCGGAGATGATGAGAAGCGCGCGTTTGGGGTTGTGTGCTGTTTTCATCTGGCTCAGTCCCAGATAGATTCCGTCCAGCAGCGCAGTGCGCCCTTTGGCGGCAGTGAACATCAGCTTTTCCTGCAATTCCTCGACGCTATCGGTGAATCCGCTGCTGAGTTGCGCTCGATCGTTGAAGCTGATCAGGAAGAATTCGTCCTTGGGGTTGGCGGTCTTGAAGAATTGCACTGCGGCCAGGCGCGACTTCTCGAACTTATTGGCCATGCTCCCGCTCATGTCGAATATCATTCCGATCGAAACGGGCACGTCTTCGCTGGAGAAGTGCACCACCTCTTGTTCGGTGTTGTCTTCGTAGATCTGAAAGTTGTTCTGATCCAGTCCGGTCACCAGGCGGCCGTAGGGGTCGGTGACGGTGGCGTTCACCAGCACCATTTGCACTTCCTGCTGGACGGATTTACCTTTGACGGCTTTCTCGGCCGGGGATTGCACCGGCGCAGTAGCGGGGGCTGGTTCGTCCTGCGCGAAAGATTTGAAGGAGGGGAAAGCGGTGGCCCACAGGCACACCGAGAACAACAACATCAGCCACATCTTTGCGGGCTGCGTGGTTGCCCTTTTCAATTCGGACTCCCAGGAACCCGAGGAGCGAGGGCTACCTCAGGCTTGCGACGGCGCTACCAAGGATTGTATCACTCCGAAAATTGCGCGCAAGATGGCGAGGGGATGGACAGCGTGAATATACTGTCTCTCGCATGTCGCTAGATTGTAAACGGGGCGCAGGAGTGGCGGGCGCGGCGCAATCCGCGGTTGCCAGCGGCACTGGCTCGGTGTTACGTTCGGCTGGGGAATGGCAAGGCGGGCCGGTCGCGTTTCGGCATCGCGCGGTCACGCCGGTTTAAGCTCATAACCATAAAGGATTTAGAGTGAATCCAACGCAGCAAGCGGCGGTTCTCGCGGTCATACCTGCGCGCTACGGCTCATCGCGCTTCCCGGGCAAGCCGCTGGCCCCAATTACGGGCAAGCCGATGGTGCAACACGTGGTGGAGCGAGTGCGGCAAGCCCAGCGGATCACCCGCACGCTGGTGGCTACCGATGACGATCGGATCGTTCAGGCGGTGCGCGGATTTGGCGGCGAGGCGATCATAACCCGTCCGCAACATCGCACCGGAACGGAACGAGTGGCGGAGGTGGCGGCGCACACGGACGCGGTGATCTACGTGAACGTGCAGGGCGATGAGCCGCTGATCGATCCTGGGGCGATCGACGCGCTGGTGGAAGCAATGCTGGAAGACGAGTCCATTCCCATAGCCACGCCGTGCGTGGCCATCCGTGAGGCGGGCGAGATCATGGATCCTAACGTGGTGAAGGTGGTGCGCGATTTTGATGGACGCGCGCTTTATTTTTCGCGGGCGCCGATTCCGTGGGTTCGCGACGCCAAAGAGCCGGTGGCGGCGCTGCACTGGAAACACATCGGACTGTACGCCTTTCGCCGCGCCGCGCTGCTCGATTTCCCTACCTTGCCTCCGGGCGAGCTGGAGCACCTGGAGCAGCTCGAACAATTGCGGTGGTTGGAGAATGGTTTCGAGATTCAGGTGGTCGAAACGGCCGAGTACGACGCGGTGAGTGTGGACGTTCCGGGAGATGTGGCGCGGGTGGAGAAGATATTGCAGTCGCAAAAAAATGGGGCATGATTTTTCATCGCCAGCGAAGATCGGGGCGTCCAGAGTGCGGCCCGCTGGCTCCACTCAAGTCGCCCGCCTTCGCGACATGCTGCGAACAGTGCGGCACCCGGAAAAGATAGCGGCGTCAAACCGTAGAACCGAAGCCAAGAGAAGCTGAGAAGATAACGGCGTCAAACCATGGAAGCGGGGGACGCCAAGCAAATCGTGCGATGGGGGACATCGAAATCTTGATTTGACACCCTCGCGAGTTCCCACGATAATGCGATGTACGGTTTCTCTTCCTGGGGGTAAGTACACTGACTCTGGCCAAGGGCCCGAAATATATTTTTGTAACGGGCGGCGTAGTTTCTTCCCTTGGAAAAGGCGTGGCAGCGGCGTCGGTAGGCTGCCTGCTGGAGAGTCGCGGGCTCCGGGTTACCCTGCAGAAGTGCGATCCCTACCTGAACGTCGATCCCGGCACGATGAGTCCTTACCAGCACGGCGAGGTGTACGTCACCGACGACGGTGCGGAAACCGACCTCGATTTGGGCCACTACGAGCGATTCACCTCCGCTAAGCTTACCCGCGATCATAACTGGACCACCGGCCGGATTTACGAATCGATCCTATCGAAAGAGCGCCGCGGCGACTATCTGGGCAAAACCGTCCAAGTGATTCCGCACGTGACCGACGAAATTAAGGCGGCGTTTCGGAAGGTGTCTTCCGGGGTGGACGTGGTGATCGTGGAAATCGGCGGCACGGTGGGAGACATCGAATCGCTGCCGTTCCTGGAAGCGATCCGCCAGATGCGTTTGGAGCTGGGTGCAGAAAACGTTGTCTTCATCCACCTGACGCTGGTGCCATTCATTCCCACCGCCGGGGAACTGAAAACCAAGCCGACTCAGCACAGCGTGAAGGAATTGCTGAGCATTGGAATCCAGCCGGATGTGTTGCTGTGCCGCAGCGATCGGCCGCTGGATCGGGATCTAAAAGCGAAGATCGCGCTGTTCTGCAACGTGCAGGAAAATTGCGTGATTTCCGCGCCGGACGTTTCCAATATTTACGAAGTGCCGCTGGGGCTGGCTTCCGAGGGATTGGACGAGCAGATTCTGAGTCACCTGCGGATCGACGCTCCGGCTCGCGACCTGAGTCCTTGGCTGGCCATGCTGCAGAATCTGGAGCACCCGCAGGGCGAAGTGCACATCGGGGTGGTGGGCAAGTACGTTCAGCTCGAAGACGCGTATAAAAGTTTGCGCGAAGCCCTCGGTCACGGGGGCCTACCCAATCACCATCGGGTGATGATCGACTGGATTGAAGCCGAGGATATCGACTCGCCGGAAGCCGCTGCCAAGGCGCTGCGTGACGTGGACGGCATTCTGGTCCCCGGCGGATTTGGCAAACGCGGCACCGCCGGAATGATTCACGCGATCACTTACGCGCGCGAGAATAAGGTTCCGTTCTTTGGGATTTGCCTGGGCATGCAATGCGCGACGATCGAGTACGCGCGGCGTGCGGCCGGGGTGGAACACGCGGACAGCACGGAATTCGATGCGTCTACACCGAACCGGGTGATTTACAAGTTGCGCGAGCTATTGGGCGTCGACGAAATGGGCGGGACCATGCGGCTCGGGTCGTGGCCATGCAAGCTAACGGCGGGTTCGCTGGCGGCGCGGGTTTACGGATCAACCGAAATTGCGGAGCGGCACCGGCATCGCTACGAATTCAATCGCGAGTACGAAAGTATTTTGATCAAGGCGGGATTTGCGATTACCGGGAAAACGCCCGACGGCGTTTACGCGGAAATTATCGAAGTGCCGGGGCATCCGTGGTTTCTGGGGTGCCAGTTTCATCCGGAGTTCAAGTCCAAGCCGCTGAGTCCGCATCCGCTTTTTTCTTCTTTTATTGCGGCTAGCGTCGCGCACCGCGGTCACCGGCATGGGGATCCGGTGGCGGGCCGCCGCGTGCGCGCTGTTAGCGATCCTACCTAGTCTCGGAAATTTCTCTGCTCTGATTTCGCTTGTCTATGTCCATTGATCGTGTTTGCATCTACCAGATGTAGGTGGATCGTGTGTTGGGGCCGCGCCGCCAGGAGTGGCTGGGCCATAAGGTTTGCGGACAAATGGCTGCTTCTCAAAACTTTTCGATCGGTCAGATTCCAGTGGGCGGCGGAGCTCCGCTGTTTTTTATTGCCGGACCCTGCGTAATCGAGAGCGAGAAGCATGCGATGGGGCTCGCCGAAAAATTGGCCCAGGCGTCGCGTTCGCTGGGAATTCCGCTGATTTTCAAGGCGTCTTTCGACAAGGCTAACCGCAGCTCGCTGGAATCGTTTCGCGGGCCGGGGCTGGGTCCGGGATTGCGAATTCTGGGCGCCGTCGCCAAGCGTACGGGGTTGCCCATTTTGACCGACGTGCATGAGGTTTCCCAGGTGGGTCCGGCGGCGGAAGTGTGCGAGGTGATTCAGATTCCGGCGTTCCTGTGCCGGCAAACGGATTTGCTGGTGGCGGCGGCGCGTTCGGGGCGGGTGGTGAATTTGAAGAAGGGGCAGTTCATGTCGCCGTGGGAGATGCGCAACGGCGCCGATAAGATTGTTTCGAGCGGGAATTCGAAGCTTTTTATCACCGAGCGCGGCAGCTCGTTTGGCTATCAGAATCTGGTGGTGGACGTGCGGTCGTTTCCGATTCTTCGCGGGCTGGGGTTTCCGGTGGTGTTCGATGTTACCCATTCGGTGCAGTTGCCGGGCGGGGCGGGGAAGGCGAGTGGCGGGCAGCCAGAGTTCATCGAGCCGCTGGCGCGTGCGGGCGTCGCCGCGGGCGTGGACGGAGTGTTTATGGAAGTGCATGAGGATCCACCGCACGCGTTGTCAGATGGGGCGAACGCGCTGCCGCTGGAAAAATTTTCACCACTGGTGGAAAAATTGAAGCAGCTTGCGGCGCTGGCGCGCCATTGGGACAACGCGTGATGAGTATCGAGACTGCCAAACGCGTCTTGCGGATTGAGTCGGAAGCCGTCGCGGCTCTGATCGATCGACTGGACGCGCGCTTTGAATCCGCGGTGGAGATGCTCTTTGCGTGCCAAGGGCGGGTGGTCGTGACCGGCTTGGGCAAATCGGGATTGATCGGCCGGAAGATTTCGGCAACGTTTGCGAGCACCGGAACGCCGTCGCTGTTTTTGCATGCCGGCGACGCGCTGCACGGGGATTTGGGCGCACTGGTGGCGGGGGACGTGCTGCTGGCGATTTCCGCGAGCGGCGAAACTGGGGAATTGGTGGAGCTGCTGGAGACCGTGAAGCGGCTGGGAATCCGGGTGATCGCGCTGACTGCCAAGCCGGGTTCTTCGCTGGGCGCCGCTAGCGACGTCGTGCTGGACATTGCGGTGAAGGAGGAAGCTTGCTCGTTGAACCTTGCGCCGACTGCTTCGACTGCGGCGGCGTTGGCGATGGGCGACGCGCTGGCCATCTCTTTGCTGGAGCGTCGCGGATTCGGCGAGCAGGATTTCGCGGCACTTCATCCTGCGGGGAAGTTGGGCATGAAACTTCGACGGGTGGCTTCGTTGATGCATTCCGGCGAGAACCTGCCGAAAGTGGGGCCGGCGGCGCGCATGCCCGACGTGATCTATGAAATGAGCCGTAAGGGATTGGGGCTGGCGGCGGTGGCCGACGAGTCCGGGGTGCTGCTGGGGATTATCACTGACGGAGATCTGCGGCGGATGATGCAGTCGCGCAAGAAGGATATTTTGGATTTGACGGCGCGGGAATGCATGTCGGCGAATCCGGTGACTATTTCCGGTTCGGAGCTCGCCGCAGCGGCACTGCGGATCATGGAAGAGAAGAAGATCACCGCGGTGCTGGTGGTCGACGGTGGGCGGCGGCTGGAGGGCGTGGTGCACATTCACGATCTTTGGACGCTTCAGCTTTTCTAGTCGGAGTTGCAGACGCAGCGAGCTTTTTGAGATTTGCGAGAGGGAAAATACATGGCGGCGAAAAGCCTCAAGTTTCCGGCCAGCGCAGTGAAGCGAGCGAAGAAGATTAAGCTGTTTTTGATGGATGTGGACGGGACGCTCACGGAAGGCAACGTATGTTTACTGGCGGTAGCCGGCGCGGGCGCTGCGGCGGAAATGAAAGTGTTTAACGCGCACGATGGCGCGGGGCTGACGCTGGCGCACATTATGGGGATCAAGACGGGGTTCATCAGCGGACGGAATTCGCTGGCAGTGGTGCAGCGCGCCAACGAAGTGCACGCGGATTTTGTGTATCAGGGGCAGGCTAAGAAAATGCCTGCGTATCGCGAGTGCGTGGCCAAGGCGGGGGTGAAGGAAGACGAAGTCTGCTATTTGGGCGACGATCTACCGGATATTCCGCTGCTCGAGCGGGTGGGGCTGGCGGTGGCGGTGGCCGACGCGACATTCGAAACCAAAGAAGCGGCACACTACGTCACCCAGGCCCGCGGGGGGCGGGGCGCGGCGCGCGAGGTGGTGGAGTTGATTTTGAAGTCGCAGGAGCGGTGGAAGCAAGCGGTGCCGAAGGCCCTCGCGTAAGCGGGCTCGGCGGCGCGGCCGAACAGCGACACCCAATGCACTTTCCCGGCGGCAAGATGGGCTGTGCTGCCGACAGGGTACCGCCTGGAAGAGCGAAAGTTTGGAGCGGGAGAGGGGAATCGAACCCCCATCTTCAGCTTGGGAAGCTGACGTGCTGCCACTGTACCACTCCCGCGCCTTGCTCAGCATAGTGTAATCGGGGCGGGTTAGGCAACTGGGCGGCCAGGGGGCCTATGTTGCACATCGTGGATGGAGGATCGGTCGCTCGAACGCTTCGCGATGCTACTGTGCCCGGTGAAATCAGGGTATATGGCGATTTGATGTACGAGGGGCCCGCGCCCGCCGGGCTCGATCATCAAACATGGCGTGATGTCCGCGCGCAATTTCTTTCAGAGAAGTTTGGTTTAGTGCGAGAGGATGCGGACGCCTTCCTCCAGGCGTGTCTACACGCACTCGATGAGGCTTGTGAACACGACGAGACCGTTCTCTGGCTGGATCAGCGCCTCTCTGATCAATTGATCCTGATCAAGCTGCTTGATTGGTTCAGTCGATCGAGGCGGGAAGATCGCCGCTTGAGCCTGATCTGTGTGGGCCAATATCCGGGTAACGTCAATTTCGCCGGACTTGGTCATCTCACCTCGGAGCAGTTGAGTTCGCTGCTCGATACACGTCTTGCGGTGTCCGATGCTCAGTTCCGTTTGGGAAGCCTGGCTTGGGATGCGTTCACTGCTCCCGATCCAACGGCCATCGAGTATGTTCTCAAGGAGGACACGTCGGGTCTGCCGTTTCTTGCGTCCGCTCTGCGGCGGCACCTTGAACAATTTCCTTCCGTTGACAATGGCTTGTCGCGGACTGAGCAGCAATGTCTGTCCGTTCTGCACGAACGGGGCGCGCTTCCCGCAATGGAGCTGTTTTTCTCGGTGCAGCAGATGGAGAATCCTCGGTTTATGGGGGACCTTTCGTTCTTCGGAGTCCTTGGTGAGATCGCCTCGGTTCGTCATCCACTGATTGAAATCGAAACAGGCGGTCCGGGGGACTCGAACCCCGCACGCTCGAGCATAAAGATTACGGAGACGGGTTTGCGCGTGATCGAGAACCAACTGGATCACATTCGACTCAACGGAATTGACCGCTGGGTCGGCGGAGTCCATCTCATCGGGCCTTCGGCCAACTGGCGCTGGGATGGTTATCATCGGCGGCCCGTTGCAGCTCCTCCGTCGACCGTTCACAAAATTCCTGATAAAAAGTCAAAAATGTAGAGCATGCAGGCGTGAAATCCAGATGGCCCGCTTCGCTTCGCTCAGCACCACCGTCGTCGGCAGTTTTCTGGATGTCCAGCAGGGAATCGGTGAGGGTGATGACCCAGAACTGCGTGGGTTTAGATTTTACTGCGGCGATTGGGCCTGATAGGCATTGGTAACGTCAGAGCTTCACAACCGGGAATGGTTGTGCCACACGGTGGGATCCTGCTCGGGTTGGCGAGCGCAGAAGGCTGCCGAGAGATATGGGGAGAGCGGGTCCGCCGCAGGCGATCGTGCGGCGGACCTGCCCGCTACTTACTGTGGCTGTTGGGCGGGGGGCTGTTGGGTTGGCGTCCCACCGATTTTCGTGCCGATCACTTCGCCAGAGATTACGATTTCTACGCGGCGGTTCTTTTGACGGCCTTCTGCGGTGCTGTTGTCCGCTACGGGGTGGCTCAGACCGTAGCCGGTGGTGGTCATGGTTCCCGGATCGAGGCCTTGGGAGATCAGATAGGCTCTTACGGCGCCGGCTCGATTCTCTGAAAGCGTCTGATTGATAGTTTCGCTGCCCACGTTGTCGGTGTAGCCCTCGATGGAGAGGTTCAAACCCGGATGGGCCAGCACGATCCCTGAAAGCTTTGCCAAGCGCTCGCGAGCTTCCGGACGCAAATCGAACTTGCCGAAAGCGAAGAGAACGTCTCCGAGGTTGACCACCAAGCCGCGCTCGGTGTCCCGGGTCTCAAGGATTCGATTGAACTGCTCAAGCAATTGCGCGCGAAGCTGCTCTTTTTCCTGTTCTGCTTTCAGGGCTGCTTGCCGTGCTTGTTCGGCCTGGGCTTGCGCCTGGGCCTGGCTGGCTTGGGCCGCCTGGGACTGGGCTTGCGCTGCCGCGGCCTGCGCCTCGGCTTCCGCGCGGGCCTGGGCATCCTTGGCGGCCTGCACTTCGGCGATCAAGCGTTGCTTATCGGCATCGGCGTGCGCTTGGGCTTCAGCTGCCTGCGCCGCTTTAGCTTGCGCTTCCCTATCGGCAGCGGACTGGCGTTCGTTGGCCAGGCGTTCATCCTGCTGGCGCTTTACGCTAATGGTGATCGAGTCTTCAAACGCCTGCACCGCTTCGCGTGCCGCTGTGGGCACGGCTTTTTTCTGTTTGCGCTTTTGGTAGTCTTCGGCGCGATTCAGCGAGTCCATGGCCTTGGTCCACGAATCCGTCGCGTACTTGTCGCCGCCACGGAGTTGGGCGATGCGCATGGCATTGCGCGCCTGGAGCAAATCGAGCGGCACGTCGCCGGTAACGGAGAGTGGCGGCAGATTCAGGGTGGCGTAGTGGGCGCGCGGCAGCAGTTCGAATTTCGCCTGGACCGCGCTCACTTGGCCCTTAGTGTCTTCGCGAACCACGCTTTCGAGAACCACAGCCTCGCTGGCGACGGTGACCGAGAAGTACGGTTCCGCGGTGACGATCAGGCCGAAGGTCTGCAGCCGGGTGGTGGTGATGAGCTTCGATTTCTTTCCGTCCAGAATGAGCTGGCCCAGGTTGTTGGGGCGGCCCTCGGGAGTGATGGCCCATAGAACGTAGGTGAGATAGGCCGAACCGAATTGCCCCGCCGGCAGGAGATTATCGAAGCTCGCTTCGATATGGACGCCGTCGGGTTTGCTATCGATCCGGGCTTCGCCTTTTCCTTGGGGAAGCAGCGCGGTGCCCCGGAAGTCGACGTGGGTGGATCCCTTAGCCTGGAAATTTACGGCCTGGATGGTTCGCGATACGTTGATGCTGATGACTGCTTGCGACTGGTCCTGCCCAGAATCCTGAGCGCGACATATTCCCGCACTCAGTATTAAAACGACGCCAACCAAGACAAATTTCCGCATGTTGTTTCCTTTTTTCAGATGCCGACAGACCCTGTCGGGAGCGAGCTAATGATGGCTTCGGATTGCAGCTTTAACGGATAACAGACTAATAGGGGTAAGTCTATACCGCGATTTCCGGGATGTGTACGGCGGGATACTTTGCAACGAGGACCGCTTAGGTGTGCCGTTTGAAACGGCTGGAGAGCGAGGCATCACAAATGAAGTGCTGGCTCATGGCCGTCATCGAACGCAAACGATTTGGGCTACGGCGCTACGCCCAGCGCGGCATATAACTCCGCGGGGTAATAGAGGACGCCGTCCTTTGCGACCAACGCTGTTTTTCTTACGTCGCCGATGTTGGTTGTTGGATCGCCATCTACGAGCGTGAGGTCAGCCAGTTTGCCGGGAGCAATCGAACCGAGATCGGCATCCAGCTTCATGATGCGGGCAGCGTTGAGAGTGGCATCCTGCAGAACATTGTTAGCGGGAATGCCGAGCTGGACGTCGAGTTCGAGTTCGCGATGGAGGGCGAAACCGGCCATCGAGTCCGTGCCGTCTTCAATGGGAATTCCCGCGCGATACATCATGGCAATTAGCGCCATCATTTTCTGAAACGACTGCCGATAACGCTGCTCCATGCCGGCGGGCGGGGTCAAGGCGCTGGACATCAGTCCGCGCCGCACCTGCGGCGGCAGGCGCCCAGCGATGGGCTGAAAGCCGCGAGGAATTTTTCCGGCGCTAGGGTCGTACATGTCCTCGAAGATGCTGAGAGTAGGGTCCAGCACGGTGTGATGGTCTTGCAGGAGCTTGACGAACGCCAGGACTTGCGGGGAACTGAGGTCCAGATCGGCGGCGCTCTTGGCTGGCTCGGTAAGGCGGGCGCCGGTGTTGGTGTTCTTTATCTCGGGTGTGAAATTCAGGGTGAGAAAGTTGACGTGCTGAATTTCGTCATAGCCGAGCTCGACGCATTGCGCAGCAGTCATCTCCGCGGGAATGTGGCCGCTGACGCGCAGCCCCAGCTTGTGCGCCTCTTGGATGATGATCGGCACCAGTTCGGGTTTCACCGAGCTGTAGATCTTGATCTGGACGTAGCCAAGGCGTTTGTAATTGTCGACGGCGGCGCGAGCCTCGTCTCCGGTGGAGACCAGGACGTTGGTTGGCCCTTGGTAGGGGCCAGGACTGTCGATGATGCCGGCCAGGACGATGCGCGTACCGATCTCTTGGCCGTCTTCGATGCGCTTGCGGCGGGCCAGCAGGGAGTCAGTATCGTTGGCGAGGTCGCGGACGGTGGTGACGCCTGCAGCGAGATTCAGCAGACCATCGTTTGGGCCGACGTGAGCGTGCATGTCCCAGAGCCCGGGCAGCAGCGTTTTGTGGGCGGCGTCGATAACCTCTGCCCCGGCTGGCGCCGCGATTGTGCCGGAGGGACCGACAGCGCGGATGCGGTCGCCGGCGACGACCACGGTTTGGTCTTTGAGGATCTGCGCGGACTGGGCATCGAAAAGCTTGGTGTGGGTGAAGACGATGCCGCTCGGCGGGTGGTGAGCGAGTTTGGCGGCAAGCTCGGCCGCGCGGGCATTGGTTGCCTGTCCTGCGTGGCCTGTAACGTCTTCGCGGTCGCTTCCCAGCCTTCCGGGATCACGGTTGACCAGAAATCCACGTTGGCGAAAAACGTTTGCCGGTCATCGAGCCAGACATACGTCGGCGAGAAGTCCAGACCGGTGATGGCGTACATGGTGACGTGCTTTTTCTTGCCGGCGGTTTCGATGTCCAGTTGCGCGAGGCGGGCGATCTTGGCTTCGCCTTCCGGCAGCAAATCGACATGGCCACCGTTCTGGAGGGCTGCCTGCGCGAGTATTCCTAACTCCGCAGGTGCGCCGTTGACCGAGACATACACCGCCGGCGCGGACAGTTTTTTGTCGCCTTCCTCGAGAGCACTCTTCCAACGGGCGGTACCTGACTCGAGGGTGTAGGTTTCGTGAACCGCCGATTTCAGGTAGTCGTTGCCTGTGACGGTTTCGGCGATGGGCAAACCCTTGGCGTCTAGCTGGAGGATGCTGGTGGTCTTGGGCCCGCGGCCGCGATCGTTGAATTGATAGAAAATGTGGATGCTGCCGTCCGGTTCGGTCCACACTGCCTGCTGTCCCGCGGGATTTCCCATGAGCATTACGGAATAGCGATCGGCGCTGCCGGGAACGTCCGCGGGCAGCGGCGCCACGGCGCTCGGCGATTCCTGGGGAGCTTGCGACCAGGAGGTAGCGCCGAAGCACATGAAAATGCCCAGCAGGCTCACCATCCTGGCGGGGGTCAGATTCCGCGCGAAAGTTTTCTTGTTGCGCATCGTAGGAATGCCTCCGGCGTGTCAAGCCGTTCCCCAAATCTCGCCCAACACGCGCTGGAAATTCGCACCTAGCACTTTTTCGATCACTGAGGAGGGCTGGCCACGGCGGGCCAGTTCCTCGGCAATGATTTGCATGTGATCCGGCCCGTTCAGATCGGGCACGTAGGGATAACGATCCTCGCCGGGCGCGCCGATACCGAGTTTTTTGCGGCGCGCGATATCGGCGTCGAATTCCGCTTTCGCTACGGGCGTTAGTTCGATCCTCTCAATCGAGCCGTCGGAGCCGATGCCCACGTGATCGGCGCCGCATACATGGATGGCGTGAACCAAATGATCGAGCACCTGCTGGCGGGTGGGGATGATGGGCGAGGCAACCAGATAGGGCATCAAAAACACGCCGAAGTAGCCGCCGCGGTCGGCCAAGGATTTGAGAATTTCGTCGGGCTTGTTGCGGGGATGGGAGTAAATCGCGGCGCATCCTGCGTGGGAGATTAGCACCGGCTTGGGCGAGGCGGCGATTGCTTCGCTGGTGGTGCGATAGCCGCTGTGGCTGAGGTCGACGGCGACTCCGGCTTGGTTCATTTTTTTGAGCGCCGCGATTCCAGCTTTGCTTAGGCCGGCGTTGCCGGGCTCGAGGCAGCCGTCGCCAAAGGAATTGCGGTTGTTGTAGGTGATTTGCATGATGCGCACACCGAGGTTGCGGAACATGGCGATGTGCTCGGGATCGTCCTCGATGATTTCGGTGTACTGAAAGCCAGGCAGGATGCCGAGCTTGTTTTCGCTGCTTGGCGCGCTCGATGTCTGAGTGCTGGCGAACCATCGCGAATGCGTCGGGATATTTCTCGACCATTGCTTCGAGCACGGCGAGGATCTTGATGGTGTCGTCAAGATTGTGCTCCGAGATGGTGCAATTGACCGCGGTGATTCCCGACTGCCGAATCGCGGCGACTTGTTCCGAAGTAGGCATCGCTTCTTGGTCAAGAAAAGGACCGCAGAGCGAATCGATCACCATCGCGTTTTTGTAGAGCGCGGCGATCTCGGAGGCAGTGACAGCGTTCGCGCGAGGACCCGCAAACAGGCGCGGCGCGACCAGCGCAGCGGCGGAGAGTTTTAGGATTGACGCGTGAAATTCTCGGCGATGCAAGGTGCAACTCCCCCCCAGCGCTACTTAGAACGCGGAGTATATAACAGGGCTGGAGGTAGATACGCAGGTAGGCGGATTCGGCGGTGCCGGTAGAAGTGGCTCCGGGGCCTGGACTCGAACCAGGATAACCAGCTCCAAAGGCTGGCGTGCTACCAATTGCACTACCCCGGAATAGGGTGGCTGAACGTGTGCAACTGCTTACGCATTGTACCTGCTGGGCCGATTTTGGCCAAATTCGCGCGAAATATTCCGAATATTTGCCGCCGGAGGCGCGGCTGGTACCCGGCGGCAGCGACAGCTAGCGGTTGCGCTGCGACTCGATGACTGCGGAGAAATCTTTGTCGGCATAGCCATCGGCGATGGCTTGCTGGAAGACGGTGCGAGCGGAGATGCCGGTCTGCAAGGTGATGCCGCGGCGCGCGCCTTCTTCTAGGGCGTAGTTTAGATCTTTGGCCATGGCCGAGAGCATGAAATTGGGGGTGAAGTCGCCAGCGGTGGCGCGGGCTGAAAGGATCTTCACCAGCGGGCTGCCCGGCGCTCCGTTGGTGAGCACCTCGTAGCGATTTGTCGCGGTCGAGGCCGCTGGCTTCCAGCAGTGACATGGCCTCGGCCAGCGAGGCGGCTTGCACGCCGCACATGAAATTGTTGATCAGCTTTAGCATCGCGCCGCTGCCGGTGGGGCCCAGATGAATGATGTCGCGGCTCATCACGGAGAGCACCGGGCGCGCGGCGGCTAGTGTCGATGGGGATCCGCCGACCAGGAAAAGCAATTCGCCTGATGCGGCGTGGGGTTTGGTGCCGGTCACCGGGGCGTCGAGGAATTCGCATTCGTGTTGAGTGGCAGCGGCGGCTAGCTCGTTGACCCATCCTAGGGAGAGGGTGCTGGATTCGACTAGTATGGTGCCGGGCGCAGCGCCGGCTAGCGCGCCGTCCGGGCCGAGCCACACCGCGCGCGATGCGACGTCGTCGGCGACCATGCTGATCGCTACTTCGGCGCGCGCGGCGGCTTCGCGCGGGGTGCGCGCGGCGAATGCGCCGGCATTCTTCAGATATTCGGCTTTTTCCGGTTTGCGGTTGTAGACGGTTAGCGGAAAGCCTGCGGACAGCAGGCGTCCGGCCATTCCCTGGCCCATTATTCCCAGTCCTAAGATGGCTACGCGGGGCTTGGTCATTATGGTGTGTTCACTCCATTCGAATCGCTATGAGACTGCGCTCAACGTAAAACCCACTCCGTTGGCAACGGCTACACCGCTACTCAGTTCATTACGCCCACCCTTCCCCAAATTCAGGAACAGTGGGCACTCCCGAAAAGATAAGGACATAGAACCGTCAAACAAAGGGTAAAACACTTACTCGATCACTTCGAATTTCTCCAGGGCTTTTTCGTTTACGGTTAGGCCTAGGCCGGGCACGTTTTCGTCTAGGTCGATGTAGCCGTCTTTTGCTTGGGGCTCGCCCTCGAAGAGGTACCAGAAAAGTTCGTTGCCGACTTCGACGTCGACGATCGGGAAATACTCGGCCAGCGGGGAATTCAAGCTGGCCATGACTACGTGATAGTTGTGCATCTGGCCGGCATGGGGAATTACTGGCACCGAATGCGATTCCGCTAACGCCGCGATTTTGCGAGCTTGGGTAATTCCTCCCACGCGATTGGTATCGAACTGGATGTAATCCACGGCGCGGGCGGCCAGCAAATCGCGGAAACCGTACAGAGTGAACTCGTGTTCGCCTCCGGCGATCGGTATTCGTGCGTAGGACTTCAATTCCGCGTAGCCGTGGATGTCGTCCGGAATTACCGGCTCTTCCAGCCAGCGTAAATTGAAAGGTTCGAGCAGCGGGAGCATGCGCTTGGCGTAATCGAGGGTCCAACCCATGTAGGCATCAGCCATGACGTCGATTCCGTCGCCCACCGTTTGGCGCACGGTGCGTACCAGTTCGACGTTGCGCTGCATGCCGGCGGGTCCATCGGTGGGTCCCCATCCGAAACGGAGTTTCATGGCCTGGTAGCCGTCGTTCTTGTAGCGCTTGGCTTCCGCGGCCAACTCACTCAATTCGACGCTGTACAGACGGCTGGCGTAGACCGGAATTCGCGGCTTAGTTCGGCCTCCCAGCAGGCGATAGACCGGCTGCTTCGCGGATTTTCCCAGAATGTCCCAGAGAGCGATGTCCACCGCGCTGATCGCGGTCATGCCGATGCCTTTGCGGCCGAAGGCCATGGTCTTCCGGTACATGTGCTGCCAGAGCTGTTCGATATCCCAGGGATCGGCGCCAATGAGCAGCGGCTTCAAATAGAGATCGATTACTTGCTTGGTGATTGGCGGAGCGAGAGCGGCGTTGCCGACACCAACCAATCCGTTGTCGGTGAAAATTTCCACCACCAGCCAGCCGTGGAACGTGAATGTGGACATGGAGGCCTGGGGCAGATCCAGCAGGTCCATCGGATTGGTGCAGAAGTGGGGAGGAAGTGGAACTGTTTTGCCGCGCCAGCGCACCGCTCGGGTCCGAATTTCTGTAATTTTCATGATGCTCCTTGATAGCCGAGTCTGCGCTCGATGTCCAGAGGGCGCACCCGCGGAACGGCGAAGACTATCACCAGCAGCGCAATCACGTGGAAAGTGCCGGCTAGTTTGAACACCACACCGTAGCCGAAACCGTGGTCCAGCAAGTATCCAACCAATTCGCCGAAAGCGATTCCGCCGATGGCGCCGCCAAAGCCTACCAGTCCGGCCACCGCGCCCACCACGTTAGTGGGAAAAAGATCGGCGGGCAAAACCATCACCAGGGTGGACCAGGACTGCTGCCCGAAATACGCCAGGCTGAAGATTACGATGGCCCAAGATACCGGTGCGTGTGGAACAAGCAGGATCGCCGGCATGACGGCGGCGCTCAATGCCAGCGCCACTTTGCGCGCCACGTTTAACGAAAATCGGCGGCGTAGCAGGTAACTCGAGAACCATCCTCCCATCAGGCAGCCGATACCCGCGGCGAGATGGGGAATCCAGGCGACCGCGCCAACCGCTTTGATGTTAAAGCCACGAGCGTCGTAGAGATACTTCGGCAGCCAGAAGAGATAAAAATACCAGGCGCCGTCGCTGAGGAATTTTGCGGCAACTAGACCCCAGGATTCACGGATGCGTAGTAACTGAAGCCACGGTAGTTGTGCGGGCTGTGGCGCTCCCGGGAGCGTCATGGTGGTCGGAATCCTTTCGCGCTCGGCGCTGGTCAGCGCAGGATGATCGGCGGGAGCGAAGTAGACGCGCCGCCACCACAGCGTCCAGAGCAACCCGAGCGTGCCGGTGATGAAGAAAATCCAGCGCCAATTGCTGTAGATGAGAATGAGCGCGATGAGTGGAGGCGCGACGATCGCTCCGACCGCGGTGCCACCGTTGATGATGCCCATGGCGGTGGCGCGTTCGTTGGCGGGGAACCATTCCGACACCACGCGGGTGGCCGCGGGAAAGCCTCCACCTTCGCCCATGCCCAGTAGGAACCGGCTCACCGCGAGCATGGCAAAGGTGATTGCCAGGCCATGGATGGCGCAGGCCACCGACCAGAAGACCATGATCACCGTGAAGCCGAGGCGCGTTCCGAGAGCATCGGCGATTTTCCCGCCGCCGGCGTACATGAACGCGTAAGCAAACAGGAACGCCGATTGTAGGTTGGAAAATTGCGAGTTGGTCAGCGGAATATCTTTGCCGATGGCCTGTATCGCGACCGGCAGAGTCTGGCGGTCGAGATAACTGAGGGCGATGGCAGCGCTCACCACGATTGCAATTCGCCAACGCAACATTTCGATATCTCTCCGGGCACGGCGGCCGTGGTGGACCACCAGGCAAGAACGTAGAGAACCCAGATGCGAAATCGACACCTGGGGCACCCACGTCGCTTCGCTCAGCACACCCACGGCCACAACGGGGTGGGGCTTAGTGGTTGTCGCGGCCGACCGGAGCGCCGCTGCTGCCGGTAAGAAAATCCATGTCGGCGCCCTGATTAGCTTGCTGCACATGGTTTACATACAGCCGGACGTAACCGCGGTCGGGCAATGCTGGCGCGGTCCATTGCGCGCGGCGCGCCTCGAGAGTTGCGTCGTCCACTTCGAGGCGCAGCACTCGCTTAGCCGCATCGAGAGTGACCATATCGCCGGAACGAATCAACGCGAGTGGCCCTCCCGCCGCAGCTTCCGGGCAACTGTGGAGCACTACGGTTCCGTACGCGGTGCCGCTCATGCGCGCGTCGGAAATTCGGATCATGTCGGTGACGCCCTTGCGCAAGAGTTTGGGCGGCAAGGGCATGTTGCCGACTTCGGCCATTCCGGGATAGCCGCGGGGCCCGCAGTTTTTCAAGACCATCACGCAGTTTTCGTCGATGTCCAGATTCTCGTCGTCAATGCGGCCGTAAAAATCTTCGATGGATTCGAAAACCACTGCGCGGCCGGTGTGCTGCAACAGGCTGGGAGTGGCGGCGGACAGCTTGATTACCGCGCCGTCGGGCGCGAGATTTCCGCGGAGCACCGCAATCCCGGCGTGGGGTTTGAAGGGTTCGGCGAAGGTGTGAATCACGTCGCGATTCCAGCACGGCGCTTGGGCCACATTGTCCCCGATCGATAGCCCGTTGACGGTTAAGGCATCGCGCTGCAGGACGCCATTCTCGGAAAGTTCGCGAAGAACCGCGGGCAGGCCGCCGGCGTAGAAAAAATCTTCCATTAAATATTTGCCGGAAGGCTGCAGGTTGACCATGCAGGGCAGGGAGGATCCCAGGCGGTCGAAATCCTCCAGTGCCAGGCGCACACCGATGCGTCCGGCGATGGCCATCAAATGGATCACCGCGTTGGTGGAACCGCCGATCGCGGCGTTGGCGCGAATCGCGTTCTCAAAAGCGTCCCGAGTGAGAATTTGCGAAATGTTCAGATCGTCGTGAACCATTTGAACGATGCGGCGTCCGGTCATTTGCGCCAGAGTGTGGCGGCGAGCGTCGACAGCGGGGATCGCGGCGTTGCCGGGCAAGGACATGCCCAGCGCCTCCACCATGCAAGCCATCGTGGATGCGGTGCCCATGGTCATGCAGTGGCCCTTGGAGCGGTGCATGCAGCTTTCCGCTTCCGACATTTCCTCGAGTTTCATCTCCCCCGCACGGACTTTTTCAGACATTTGCCAGACGCTGGTTCCCGATCCCAAGTCGTGGCCCTGAAATTTTCCGGTGAGCATGGGCCCGCCGGATAGACCGATGGTGGGCAAGTTGCACGAAGCCGCGCCCATCAGTAATGAGGGAGTGGTCTTGTCGCAGCCCATCAGTAGCACCACGCCGTCCATGGGATTGCCGCGGATCGATTCTTCGACGTCCATGCTGGCCAGGTTGCGGAAGAGCATCGCGGTGGGGCGCAGCAACACTTCGCCCAGCGACATCACCGGAAATTCCAGCGGGAACCCGCCGGCCTCCCACACGCCGCGCTTCACCCATTCGGCGATCTCGCGAAAGTGCGCGTTGCACGGGGTAAATTCGGACCAGGTGTTGCAGATGCCGATCACCGGGCGGCCATTGAACATGTCGTGCGGCCAGCCCTGATTTTTCATCCAGCTCCGGTAGATGAAGCCGTCGCGATCTTGTCGGCCGAACCATTCCTGACTGCGCAACTTTTTCATGGGATCCCGTTCTCCGAAATGCCGTTCATTTCGAAACGCAACGATGATAACGCAAAACGAATCACCTGACTTCGGGGATCGGATCGGGGAATCCGTTGTGCTGTCGGTTTTGCCATTCCACGGTTTTATCTTTTCCGGTGGCCCACTCTTCCCTGGGGCTGGAGGGTGGGCGCAAAGAGCGACCGGCTCCGTGGCGCTGGTCTGGGCACTCACAGTAATGGTGTTACGTAATTTCCCGTACTTTATGTTGACGGCGTGACCGGGGTCCGCTAAGATTTGCGCATGATCAATTGTACCAACGCCTGTCGGTGTATGTGTTGTTGTCATCTACCGCTGCGGGCGTGGGGGTGCAATCCGAGTTAGCTAAGACCTTAATCGGATTCTAAGCAGCCCGCTCTCCAGCAGCTTTCGCTGGCAGGCGGGCTTTTTTGTTTTTGGGGAGACATTTTGAACACCGAACCTACAGCACGGCCAGGCGCACCGCTTCCGGGCGCGATCGCGCCGCCGAAGGAAACTAAGGCGCAGCGGGTCGAGCGCCTCAAGCGCGCGTCGAATCCCTGGGACCGCCTGGAAGATATTCGTGCCTTTGCGCGCATCGGGCGGCAATCGATTCCGCCGGATTGGATGGGCGCCTATTTCCGTTGGTGGGGGATTTATTCACAGGGCGACGGCGCCGGGGTGCTGGGCGGCAAGGGCGGCGAAGGCAAAGCCAACGACTATTTCATGATGCGCATCGCGCTGCCCAACGGACTGCTTCGCTCGAACCAACTGCGGGCCATTGCCGATATCTCCGAGCGCCATGGGCGTGCGATAGCGGACCTCACCGTCCGCCAGAATATCCAACTGCACTGGCTTTCGATCCAAGCAATACCCGAAGCGATCGACGCGCTGGCGGCGGTGGGGCTGTCGCCGAAGAGCGCTTGCGGCGACGTGACTCGCAATGTGACTGGTTGCCCTCTGGCCGGCGTAGCCCACGACGAATTGCTGGATGCGTCGCCGGTGGCTCTGGCCGTTGCGAAGGAGCTGTCGGGAAATCGCGACTTCTACAATCTGCCGCGGAAATTCAAGATTTCGGTTACCGGATGCCCGGCGTGGTGCTCGTATCCAGAAATCAACGACGTAGGATTGACGGCAGTGGAGCGCTTCCGGGATGGCGTGCGGGAAGTGGGATTTTCGGTGCGCGTGGGCGGAGGGCTTTCCGCGGATCCGCACCTTGGGTTGCGGTTGGATGCCTTCGTTCGCTACGAGCAAGCGGTGAAGGTGGTGCGAACGATTGCGGAAATATTCCGCGACCAGGAAGGGCTGCGACAGAGCCGCGACCGCGCCCGGCTGAAGCACCTCTTCACCCAGCACGGGTGGACTGCGGAGCGATTCCTCGGTGAATTGAATCACCGGCTGGGATACCAGCTTGATCACGGGGTTCCAGAGAATCTGCCGCAAGACGTCTACCGCGATCACGTCGGTGTATTTCCTCAAAGGCAGGCGGGAACGTTCACGGTGGGAGCGGGTGTGCTGCGCGGCCGAATTTCGGCCGATCAGATGCGCGTCGCTGCCGCTCTTGCGGAACGCCACGGAAACGGCGAACTGCGCACCACCAACATGCAAAACCTGCTGATCGTAAACGTGCCGAAGGCGGATACCGCGGCGGTGGTCAAAGGGCTGGGCCTGGCCGGACTGCCGGTGGCTGCGTCCACATTTTGGCGGGGAGCCGTCGCGTGCAGTGGAACGGAATTCTGCAAGCTGGCGATTACCGAGACCAAGAGTTATACGCGCTGGCTGGTGGAGGAACTCGAAGAGCGCCTGCCGCAGTTCGATCAGCAGATGAAGCTGCACGTCACCGCATGCCCGAATAGCTGCGGGCAGCACTGGATTGCGGACATCGGCCTGGAAGGGAAGAAGATCAAGCAAGGCCATGATTGGGTGGATGCATATTACTTCTGCGTGGGCGGCGCGGTGGGGCAATTTCAAGCGATCGCGCGGCCGATCGGGTACCGTTGCGCGGCCACCGACGTTCCCGCGGCGCTGGAGCGTTTGCTGCGGCAATATTTGACCGGGCGCGACGACAATGAAAATCTGCGTTCTTACTTTGCGCGATTCTCCGACGAGGAACTGCGCGCGCAGCTTGCCGGCGAGATTCTCGAACCGGTATTGCGAGACCTGCCGTTGGCCGGGTCCCACGACCGCGTGCGCCACCGGAGCTATGGACTAGCCGATGCCCGCCAATCTCTTACCGATATTCGTGAAGCTCGCTGGGCGAAAGTGCCTGGTCGCCGGGGCCGGGACCGTGGCCGAGGCCAAGATCGCGAGCTTGCTCGAGGCGGAAGCCGAAGTACGAGTGGTGGCGCCGCAGGCCAATGAACGCGTTCGGGCGTTGGCCTCATCCGGTGCGTTGCGTTGGGAGCGAGCGCGAATTTCAAACCAGCGATTTGGACGGGATGTTCATGGCTATCGCCGCGACGTCCGATCCGGACATCAATGCCAGCGTCTTCGAGCATTCCCGGCAGCGTTCGGTGATCTGCAATTCAGTGGACGATCCGCCGCACTGCGATTTTTATTTTTCGGCGAATGTGCGCCGTGGCGACCTGCAAGTGGCGATCTCTACGGCGGGCGAGAGCCCGGCGGTCGCGCAGCGGTTGCGCGACGAGATTGAGCGGGCGCTCGATCCCGGGCTGGGCGAGTGGCTGGAAGATGTAGGGGCGCTGCGCCGCGAAATTCTCGCGCGCTATCCGGCGTCCGAAGAACGCAAGCGGCTGTTGCAGCGTTTGGCTTTTCGCGAAGTCGGCGAATCTCCGGATCGCGACGCGCAAGAATTGGAATCGCAGGAGATACCAAAGGTAGTTGGTGAAACGAACCCGGAAGCTGCGGCGGTGGCACGATGACGCCAGGGCAACCCCAATTCGGACGAGTGTATTTGGTCGGAGCTGGTCCGGGCGACCCTGAGCTTTTGACGGTGAAAGCGAGCCGCTTGCTGCACGCCGCGGATTGCGTCCTGCATGACGATTTGGTCTCCGCGGAGATTGTGGGGCTTGCGGGACCGCAAGCTATCGTTGTCAACGTGGGCAAGCGGTGCGGGCGGAAGGGCATCACGCAAGTGGAAATCAACCGCGTGATGATTTTGTTCGCGAGAGCGGGTGTGAACGTAGTGCGCTTGAAAAGCGGCGATCCGTTGATTTTTGGGCGGCTCAACGAGGAAGTGGATGCGCTTGACGCTGCGGGAGTGCCCTACGAAGTGGTACCGGGAATCACCGCGGGGTTCGCGGCGGCCGCTGCGCTCGGGGTTTCGCTCACCGACCGGCGCACCAGTTCGCGGGTCTTGATATTGAGCGGGCACCGAGCGCCCGCAGGCGAAGACTTGCCTGACCCTGACGCGAATGCCTGGCTCGAAGCCGGTCGTGCGGATGCCACCCTGATCATTTATATGCCAGGCCGCGATTTGACCGCGCTGCGGGAGAAACTTCGCGTTGTGGGTGTATCACCCGCGACGCCGTGTGTGGTGATTTCCAGCGTCTCGACTCCGGCGCAGCATGCCACGCGCACCACGCTGGCGGAGCTCGCGGGCCTCGAGGGCATCGAAGCGCCAGCGATTCTGCTGGTGGGCCGTTCGCTGGAACGCACGAGTTGCAGCCTGGTGGACCAGGTTTCCGTGGGAAGCGCCGGACGCGATCCTGCAAAGAAGGTGGCGTCGAATTTGCTCGTAAACGGTTTGAGCAGCAAATCGATCGGAGGGCCTAATGGCGAAGTCCAATATCAGAACCCATGACTCCAAAAAACTAAAGACTCGCTGGCGACTATCGCTCGATACCTGGGCGGTGGCATTTGCTTTGGCCCTGGCGGTGTTGATACGCCTCGGCGTGATCAAGCACATCTCGTGGTAGCAATTCGGACCTCCGGCCGAAGGAAGCATTCCATGTCCATGCGCGAATTCCAGCTCGAACAGCAGCCGCGCCCTCGTTGGAGGGCCATCGTGGCTGCATCGTCGGTAGCAATTGCGTCTCCCGGGCTCCGTCCGCGGCCGGTGGAATTTCTGAAGCGGGTGGTCGACATCGTGCCAGGATTTCTGCTGTTGGCCGCGGTGGGCTACAGCGGGAAACTGGTCGAGCGAGCCATCGCCACGTACGGCAAAGCGCATCACCTCACGCTTGCCGAATATAGAGTACGTGTTGTGGGCCATCATTTTCGGACTGGCCATATCGAATATCTTCGGGGTGGCTCGGGTATTTCGCGCCGGCGTGGCCACCTACGAATTCTGGCTGAAAACCGGCATTGTGCTGCTGGGCGCGCGCTTTCTGCTCGGGCGACTTGCTGAAGCTGGGCGGCGTGGCGCTGACGTTGGTGGCCATCGAATTAACGGTGTCGCTGCTGTTTATGACCGCGCTGGGTTACTTTTTTAGCCTGAAGCCAAAACTGACTTCGCTGCTGGCGATCGGGTCGTCAATCTGCGGAGTTTCCGCAATCATTGCTGCCAAGGGCGCGATCGATGCAGATGACGAAGACGTGTCGTTTGCGATCGCCGCTATATTGTCGCTCGGGGCGCTCAGCCTTTTCGCGTTTCCCGCGATCGGCCATCACCTACACTTGAACGACACGATGTACGGGATGTGGGCCGGCCTGGGGATCGATAACACCGCGGAAGCCACTGCGGCGGGCGCGATCTATTCCGACGCCGCGGGCCGCGTGGCGATCCTGGCCAAGACGGCGCGCAGCGCGGTGCTCGGTTTTGTCGTCCTGGGCTACGCGTTTTATTGGGCGCGGCAGGGGCAGGCGCAACACGTCGAAAAGCCGTGGGCGTTTCTTTGGAACAAATTTCCCAAGTTCATTTTGGGTTTCATGCTGATTTCGATTTTGGCGACGATCGGGCTCTTCCGCAAAGATCAAATCACCAGCCTGGCCAACGTCTCGCGATGGGCTTTTCTATTGAGTTTCGCCGGGGTGGGGCTGCGCACCAACGTCAGGGACTTGCTGAAGCAGGGACTTCGCCCGTTCGTCGTAGGCGCGCTGGGGGAAATCGTGATCGCGGCGCTGACGCTGGGAATGGTGATGGCGTCGGGGAAGTACTTGCACTAGCGATGCCGCCAGTCTTCGCGGTTGATAGGTCGGGAGGGGAAGACCAAATCCCCACCCTTGACGACCAAGGGTGCGCCAACCAGATTCAAACATCCGATAGGTAGGCTCGGACCGAGCCTAGTTCTTGGAGCCTCAACCTGGTTTCGTCTCCGGGACGATTTCTGTCGGGCGAAAAACTGGAGTCACCGGTGCGTGGTTGGCGCGCGCAAATTCGGCACCCATCTTTTCAATCTCCTTGCGCGCAAAACCCACCGCTCGTCTCTTGCACTTTTCCATCCGTCGAAATCAGAAAAATGCTGGGGACATTGGTGATGCCGTAGCGATTGGACACCGGATACCCGTCATCATCTACCAGCGTCGTAAATTTCACGCCGTATTCCTGGCAGAATTCGATCGTGTCGGCGGCATCCTCTTGCGAAATCGCGACCAGCGTCGCATGGGCGCTTCCGTAAGCGTCGTCAATTCGTTGCAAGAAGGGAAATGTGAACTGGCAGGTAGGACAAGACATTTTGAAAAAAGCCGCGATCACCGGGCCTTTTTTCAGCAATTCTTTGAGCGAATGGTTTTTGCCTTGAGCGTCGGAAAGTGAGAAGTCCGGCGCAGCGTCACCGGCATGAATTCGGGACATCGCTCAAAACCTCCGCGAAGCGAACTCCTGCCTCTAGTGTACCTGGCGCGTCTTTCCCTGCACGTAATCCATGAGCAGGTATTGGCCTAAGGTGTAGGGGGTGGTGAAGTAGGCTTTTCCGCGGCACAGTTCGGTGACCTTCTGCACGAAATGCACCAGGCTATAGTCGCTGGCGAGCATGAAGGTATTGATCAGGATGCCGGCGCGCTTGCACTTGGCGACTTCTTCCATGGTCTGCGAAACCACCAGCGGATCCAGGCCAAATGCGTTCTTGTAGATGCGGCCGTCGTCCAGGGTGAGCGCCGAGGGCTTGCCGTCGGTGATCATGATGATCTGCCGCATATCTTTTTTCTGGCGCGCCAGAATGCGCTGCGCCAGACGCAATCCCTCACGGGTATTGGTGTAATACGGTCCTACCTGGACGCGCGCGAGCTTGCCCAGCGGAATTTCCTCGGCGGAATCGTGGAATAAAACCACGTGCAGTGAATCGCCGGGATACTGGGTGCGAATCAGGTGCGCGAGCGCCAGCGCCACACGCTTGGCCGGTGTGAAGCGATCTTCGCCGTAAAGAATCATGCTGTGGCTGCAATCCAACATCAGCACCGTGGCGCAGGAGCTGTGGTACTCGCACTGATGGACCATCAGGTCGGGGTAGTCGAGTTCGATGGGAACGCTGGTGCCGTTGCGGCGAACCGCGTTAAATAGCGTCTCACCGATATCCAAGTTCAGGGTGTCGCCAAATTCGTAGGCTTTGGAGGTGCCCCCGGATTCGACCCCGGTGGCCAAATCGCGCGTGTCGTGGCGGCCAAAACTACTTTTTCCCAAGCCCGCGAGCAAATCCTTCAATGTTTGGAACCCGAGGAAGTCGATGGCCTTGTCAGTGACTTCAAATCGCGCGTTCACGCCGGCCTGCGCCGGACCAATCTGTCCGCCGGGAGTTTGGCTCGGGGGAGGAGTGACCGTGGGAGGCTGAGGAGAAATATAGCCTTCGGCGGCCATGCGCTCGATGATCTGGTCGATCATTTCGCGCAGCTTTTGATTCTGGGCGAGGTCGGCATTTTCGAGCAGTTGCTGCATCATCTCGTCGGGCAAGAGATCGCCCTCTTCGAGCGCCCGCAAGATGGCCTCACGCAACTCGTCCATGTGGCGCTGGGCCATGCCTTCCGCATCCATTTCATAAATGCCGTAGGGAGATTCGTAGCCGCTCTGCAGCAGGAAGTCAGCGAGGCGGCTCATCAAATCTTCGAGGTCGATATCCCCGGCGGGTTCACCTGTGTATTTCGAGTAGCGAATTACCTTCATAGCATCCTCAGTTGAACTGGCGCCGCGGCGCATTGCGGTTGGGCGTCTCGCGTGATTCGGAGCTTTGCGCGCTTCCGCGAAGTAGCCGCGCTCCTCGCTTCGCGAGATCCGTTTGTGGGCCCACAATCCTTCCAGAATGAACTCCGCGGCGGAAGCCACTTCCGCGGGGTTTTGATTGGCCTTAACGTTGAGCGCTCCGATCAAATCGAACAGGCCCGGAACGGTGCGCAACTGCGCGCAGTGTTCGGCAGCGGATGCTCCGGCGGGGACTTTCAAGTCTCCGCCGCCTTCGAAAAATTGCACGAGCGGCTGAAAATTGGCGTCGGCGAAGTGGCGTGTAAAAACCTTGCCGACCGCGGAGCGGATCAGCTCGCGGGCGATATTTTCCGCGCCCTTCATCTCGCCCTCGTATTCCAGCTCGAATTTTCCGGTCATCGCGGGAATCGCGGAGTAAATGTCGGCGACCCGCGCGGTGGCGATCGTTTCATGATTTCGTACCGCGCGTTGCTCGGCGCTGCTGAGCGCGTTTTCCAAGCAACTGATCGGCAAACGCTGGCTGACCCCGGAACGCTTGTCGATGCGCTTATCCTCGCGTGCGTGAAAGGCCACTTCCTCGATGATCTCGCGTATGTAGCCAGGAGCCGTCAGCGCTGGGCTCGCCGCCGCGGTTGGTCCAGGATTCCTGGGAAGTAATCGACATTCCTTCGGCTAACGTCCCAGGATAGTGGGTACGAATTTCCGCGCCGATGCGGTCCTTAAGCGGGGTGATGATTTTTCCGCGCGCGGTGTAGTCTTCCGGGTTCGCGGTGAAGACCAACATCACGTCCAGCGGCAGACGCACCGGGTAGCCTTTAATTTGAATGTCGCCTTCCTGCATGATGTTGAAGAGCCCCACCTGAATTTTTCCGGCGAGGTCGGGCAACTCGTTGATGGCGAAGATTCCGCGGTTGGCGCGCGGCAGCAGACCGTAGTGAATGGTCATTTCATCGGAGAGGTCGCGTCCGGAACGCGCGGCTTTGATCGGGTCCACGTCGCCAATGATGTCGGCGATAGTCACGTCGGGCGTGGCCAGTTTTTCTACATAGCGGCGATCTCGCGGAATCCACTCGATCGGGGTTGCGTCGCCTTCCTTGGTGATTCGCTCACGGCACGACCGGCACAGCGGCGCATAGGGATTGTCGTTGATCTCGCATCCGGCAATCGCCGGCATCAGCGGATCGAGGAACGCCACCAAGCCGCGCAGGATACGCGTTTTGGCTTGGCCGCGCAGACCCAGCAGGATGAAGTGATGGCGCGAGAGCAGGGAATTGACGATCTGCGGGGTAACCGTTTCTTCGTAACCGTGAATGCCTTTGAACAACGGTTCGCCCGCTTGGATCTTGCGCAGCAGATTTTCGCGCAGTTCCTGCTTCACGCTCCGATGGCCGATTCTGGCTTCGGACCATTCGCTGTTGCGAAGCGGCCCTAGCGTTTCAGGCTGGGTGGTCATGTGTCCCCGTTTCTGGCGCGCAGATGGACGCGAGGAAGTTCGCGCGTCTCTACCATTATAGATGATGCAGCGAGTAGGTGATACGTTGGCATGAAATCGGGAAAAGTCTGCGGCACACGGCTCACGGATCTATGGTGTGAAGGTTCCAGGATGCTACGGCTCGACGGTTCTATGGTTGCGGTTCGACGGTTTTCCCGGGTGCACTCCCGCTGAAGGGTGACGCCCGGGCAGCCACACCTTTGATCCGCTGGCATTGGTTTTTGCGCCCAGCGAACGGCGTCAGAGCTGCCCGTGGCCGTTGCTGCGCGCTTTCTCCCGAATCCGGTACTTCTGTTCCAGCGCGGGTAGCAACTCCTGCAGCCGTTCCAGCAGCAGGGTTTGCCGCGCGTGTTCGCCGCGCAGTTCGAGCACCGCTTGTTTGTCGTCTAGCGGGAGCGGCAAGTCCGCGGCAATATGGTACGCCAGAGAGCCGGCGCCGGATCGATCGTCGGCGGCGGGTGAATGGCCGTAGACGATCTGATGGCATTTTTCGTACGCCTGCATCAGTTCCGCCGGCTCTGCGCCTCGGTGCGTCGGGTTCTCTGGGGGCAACATCTCTACCTCTGCTTCCTGATAGGGCTGGTCGGAAAATACTTCCAGGATGCGAAATACCGATCGGCCCTCGGTCAGGATCTCCACCCGCCCGTCGCCGTAGTCCTTGGCTCACTTCGCCGATTTCCGCGGTGCATCCATAGGCCGCAATGCCGCTCGAACGCGCCAGCACCACTCCGAACTCGCTCGGCGCATCCAGGCATCGGCGAATCATCAGCCGGTATCGCGGCTCGAAGATGTGCAGCGGCAGGATCATTTCAGGGAAGAGCACGAGTTCCAGCGGGAAGATCGGGATGCGTACGCCACTCATTCAGCGCCCTCCGGAAGACCGGCGCCAGCCCCAGGGCTAGGCGAGCGATTGCAACGTAGCCTGCATCTCGTCACGCGCGTGGGTGTCGCCCGCATGCGCGGCCACTACGATGCCGTCGGAAAGTATTTTCTTGGCCTCGGCGATGCGGCCAAGGCGTGCCAGCAGTTGGCCGTACTGAAAGTAGCCAGCGACGTAGCCGGGATGACTTTCGATCAACTTCACAAAGTGGCCGGTGGCGGCGTCGTCCTCGCCAAGCTTGGCGCACTCAAGAGCCAGTCCATAGCGCGCGAATGCATCGTTCGGATTGGCCTGTACGAATCCCTCGAGTATTTCCCGGCGCGATTGGGTGGGAGGAGTCATGGTCGGCAACTATAATACGCGTTTCTTGAGCGCAGCCCAAACGGTGGAGACGGGCAAACAGTTTGGGAGTGGGTTGAAACATTAAATCGGCACATCCTGCACGGCGAGGTTCACCCCCGAACGGTAGAAACGGCTTGACCGTGATTCTGGGGAAGTAATAACGTCGCGTTTCGCCGGTACCGTCCAGGCGTGAGTCGCGCGGACCTGCCGATTCAATGCGCGCGTCTTCCTACACGACGGGAGCGCCACGGAGCGGCACATGAACGCGATAGATCTAACCAATCGTCACGCCATCGTAACCGGCGGAGCCCAGGGCATCGGCTTCTCGGTGGCCAAGCGCTTTCTCGCTTCCGGCGCTTCCGTCACCATCTGGGATTGCGACAAAGAGATGCTTGCGACGGCGGTGAAGCAGCTTGAGGGTGGTCGCCCGGTCGACGGAGCGGTGGTAGAAGTGGCAGATGCCGAGAGTGTGGACCGCGCCGCGAAGGCGGCTGCGGCGAGATTCGGAAGGGTCGATATTCTGGTGGCCAACGCTGGGATTGCCGGACCTAGTTTGAAGTGCTGGGAATATCCGGTGGAGGCCTGGAAGCAGGTGATCGACGTCGATTTAACTGGCGTGTTTCTGTGTTGCCGTGCGGTGGTGCCATTCATGCTCCAGCAGAATTACGGCCGCATCGTGAATGTAGCATCCATTGCGGGTAAGGAGGGAAATCCTAACGCCTCCGCGTACAGCGCCGCAAAAGCAGGCGTGATTGCGCTCACGAAGTCGTTAGGGAAGGAACTCGCGGAGAACAACATCGCGGTCAACTGCATCACACCTGCGGCCGCGCGCACCCGAATCTTCGAACAGATTTCGCAAGAGCACATCGATTACATGCTGTCCAAGATTCCGCGTGGGCGTTTCCTTGAGGTCGAAGAAGTGGCTGCGATGGTGGCATGGCTGGTATCCGAAGAGAATTCGTTCACCACCGGCGCGGTGTTTGACTTGAGCGGTGGACGCGCCACCTACTGAGCACCCCAAAACCCATCACCAATCAAAGCTAGGTCATCGACGCCGCGTGGGTTTGAGCCTTCGCCGACGTTTCCATGCATAATGTTAGGGTGACGAAAAAAGCGAAAAGCGCAATTCATGCGGCCCACGTTCCGCTAGCGGGGCGGCGAGTGGGCGTGCCGCAAGTCGAAATCACCGAACGAGCACTACCCAACCATACGAAGTCAGGGGCGAAGATGAAACTGGAACACGAGCAGGGAAGTGCCGAAGAACTTCCGCTGAAGGCGAAGCCGGTAAACGCGTCGGAATCGGAAATGGTCGAGGCGGTGCTGCCCAACGACGCCAACCCGCTCGGCTATTTGCTCGGCGGACGAGTGTTGCACTGGATCGATATTGCCGGCGCACTGGCAGCGCACCGGCATTCGAATAGTCCGGTGGTTACAGCGTCGGTCGATTATGTAGACTTTCGGAACCCGGTGCGCATCGGCGACATTCTGATTCTGAAGTCGCGGGTGAACCGCGTGTTTCACACTTCGATGGAAGTGGGGGTGAAGGTGTTCAGCGAAAATGTGATCACCGGCAAGCGCCAGCACACCAGCAGTGCGTACCTGACGTTCGTTGCGGTGGACGCCGCGCTCAACCGACGTCCGATCCGACCGCTGATCGTCAAGACCGCCGAAGAACGGCGCCGATTCCGGGATGCCGGCCTGCGCCGGAAGATTCGTCTGGCGCACCGCGACCGAAAACGGCGCCGTCAGCGTTCCTGAGTTCGTCCCGTCATGCGGCACCATTAAACCGTGAAAACATAAGGCGACACCCCCACACCTAAACCCACCGTCAACGACTAAATTCAAATCCAAGGCCCAACCATTCCGGATTGTGGTTTCTGCCCCCGCACTGGCGCGAAAATCATTTCCGTGGTCCGGCAACTGAGAAATCGCGAACTGCGTCGGCGATGCGGGCGGCCTGCTCGATGGTGTTCTGCAGTGACGGTCCTTGAAGGTAGTTTCCGGCGAGGAAAATTCCGGGAAATCGCACCAGCTCTTCGCGAATCGCGGTGAGCGACGCCGCGTGGCCCAAATTGTATTGCGGAATCCCCTTGTGGAGCCGCCACACCGCGCGCTCCTGTGGGCACCCCGCTATATCGAGAATCTGCGCCACGTCACTCTCCACGATCGAGGCAATCGCCTCCGCGTCTTTCTGGACGATACCAGGATCGCCCGTGCCGCCTGCAAAACTGGTCAGCGTCACCATGCCGTCCGGCGCACGGCCAGGAAAGAGCGACGAATTCCACACCGTGCCGAGCACGTGCAGATTCTCCGCGCGCGGGACCAGATAACCGAATCCCTCCAAAGCATTACCGATTTGCCGGCGCTGATAGCCGCCAGCAACCACCGCAACCGGTGCATAAGGCAGCGCGCTCAAGTAGGCGTGCAATTTCTCGGAAGTCGATGCAAGAATCTGCCCGGCGGTATACGCGGGCGTGGCCAAAACAATGGTGTCGGCGGCGATGTCCGCGATTCCGGCGGCAGTCTTTACCCGGACGCTAAACAATGGCTGGCCCTTGGCTCCCGTGGCATCGCTCCGAAACGAGAGCGATTCGACGGACGCCTGGGTTTGAATCGCGTCGCCCAATTGCGCGGCCAAGCCTTCCAGCAGAGTTTCCATCCCGTGCTGGAATGAGGAGGACGACGGCCGTTTCTGGCTGGCCGGCCGCGATTTCATCGCGCCACGCAGCACGCTCCCGTATTGCAATTCCCACTCCGACAACGAAGGAAAGGCGCTGCGAACACTGAGCTGTTCGGGATCCCCGGCGTATACCCCGGATACGAATGGGGCGACCAAATTGTCGAGAATCTCCGCGCCGAACTTGCGGCGAATGAAATCGGCCACGGACTCCTCGTGCTGCGGCGGGCGGCTGCGGCGAAACAGTTCCGCAGCGGCGCGCAGCCGCGTGCCTCCACTAAAGAACGAGCTGGTGAAAAAAGACTGCGGCGACAACGGAACGCGATGCAGGCGCCCGCCGCGAAGAATATAGCGGGCCGCGCGCGGGTCGCCTGTGACCAGTTCGGACTCGATGCCCAGCTCGCGCACCAAGTCCAAAATCGCGGGAGTAGCTAAAAAGCTTTGCGGTCCCTTTTCGAACAAGAATCCGTTCTGGGAGAACGAGCCGATAACGCCCCCGACGCGCGGCGATTCCTCGAGAAGCGTGACGCGGATTCCGTGCTTGCGCAGACGCCACGCGCAGGCCAGCCCGGAAATTCCCGCACCGATGACTACTGCCAGTCGAGATGGATTGTTTACGGCGATCTGGGGATCGGGGGTCATGACTTACAGCGTTTTCGAAAACAGCGGCTTCGCATCCATTTTCTGCTCGGCCAGGTAGCGGTCGAAAATCATAGCGGCGTTGCGGATGAAGATGCGGCCGAGCGGCGTCACCCGGGTTTCTTCGGAACCCAATTCGACCAGGCCGTCGGCCGCCAGGGGTTCGAGCTGGCAATTTTCGGCGGCGAAATAATCGTCGAACCTGATGGCAAATTCTTTTTCAATTTCATTCTTGCGGACCACACCGTGGCACAGGAGCCTCGAAATTACTTCACGGCGGATCCGATCATCGGGCGTCAAACGATAGCCGCGCATAGTGGCGATGCCTCGCTTCGCGGCTGCCGATTGGTACGGCGAGACCTCGCGAATATTTTGCGCGTAGGCGGAACCGAACGCGCTGATCGCGCTCACTCCCATACCGTAGAGCGCCGCGCCGGCCTTGGTGGTGTAGCCCATGAAATTGCGATGCAGGGTTCGATTGCGCTGGGCGACTGCCAGTTCGTCGTTGGGACGCGCGAAGTGATCCATGCCGATGAATTGATACCCGCCGCCGAGAAACGATTTCAGGCCGGCCTGGAAGATATGGAATTTTTCCATGCCTTCCGGCAGATACATGGCGAACGCGCCTTGCTGTTTCTTGAGCCAAGGTACGTGCGCGTAGCTGAACATGGCCACGCGGTCGGGCCCCAGGGTGAGCACTTGCTCGATGGTCGCGCGAAAGGTGTCGGCGGTCTGAAATGGCAGGCCGTAGATCAAATCCACATTCACGCTCTCGAAACCGAGCTCGCGCGAGGCCACAATCAGGTCGCGGGTCAATTCGTACGGCTGAACGCGATGTATCGTCTCCTGCACCTTGTGCTGGAAATCCTGGATGCCCATGCTCAGGCGGTTGAAGCCGAGTTTGCGAAGCGCGATGAGGTGGTCGGTGGAGGTGACCCGCGGATCGACTTCAATGCCGATTTCGCAGTCCGCGGCAAGAGGGAAGCGGTCTCGAATGGCGACAAAGAGATCCTCAATCTGCGCCGGCGCCAGGTAGGTAGGTGTGCCGCCGCCCCAGTGAATTTGCACCACCGAGCGCGATTTCGAAACGAAGCGACTGACGTGATCGATTTCTTTTTTCAGCGAATCAAGGTAGGGGAGTGCGACGGATTTATCTTTTTGGATCGATACGTTGCAGCCGCAGAACAGGCACAAATGCTCGCAGAACGGAATGTGCGTATAGATCGAAATGGGTGTGGCATCGGCGTCGGCTTTCGCGAAAGTGTTTTCCAGATCGTCTGGGCCAAAATCTTCCTTCCAAAGCGGGGCGGTGGGGTAGCTGGTGTATCGCGGGCCGGGCCGATTGTAGCGGGCGAGGAATTCCTGGCTGACGTTGAGGTCTTCCAGGGCGACATCGTCTTGGGGACTTCGATAGCCATGTGCGGGTTTCCGAGCGCCTAACTAATTATACCGCCACATCGCGCGGGCGAGACGGCGCTGTTGCCGCAGACCCACGGATCGCTTTCCCGGCGACTACAAATGCGCGGGCGTTTTCCACCGGAGTGTTCGGCAGAATACCGTGGCCCAAATTCAGAATGTGGCCTACGCCGCCGGTGGCCTGAACGGCGTGCTTGGCGGCCTCGGCCGCGGCGCTCGGCGAGACCAGCAGGATCGCCGGGTCGACGTTTCCTTGCAGCGCAATCTTCGGGCCAAGCATGCCCCGGGCGGCGGCCAAGTCGGTACGCCAGTCGACGCTGATTACGTTGGCTCCGGTGCGTCCTGCGCTTTCGACCAGGTGGCTGGCACCACGCGCGAAATAGATTAGCGGCGTCGGCGCGGCATTCAGTTCGCTGAGCAGAAGTTGAATCGCGGGCAGCTCCAGCGCGTTGAATTCTTCAAGATTGAGTTCGCCGGCCCAGGTATCGAAAAGTTGAACCACGCTAGCGCCAGCCGCGATTTGCGATCGTAGGTAGTTGGCCGTGGCTCGCGCGATTCTTTCGAGCAGAGCGTGCATCAGGCGCGGCTGGGTTCGGGCCATTTCCATCGCAGTGCCAATATTGCCGCGGGTCTGCCCTTCGATCATGTAGCACGCTAGCGTCCACGGAGCGGCGGCGAAACCGATCACCGGAATCGTGGGGCCCACTTCGCGAACGATTTCGCGGATGGCGGCGCCGACGAACCGGGTGTCGCTTTCGGGGTCGAAGTCGCGCAGGCGATCGAGGCCAGCGCGGTCGCGAATCGGATTGTCAAGCACCGGACCTGAATCCGGAACTTCCAGATGCATGCCCATCGCTTCGGCGACGATCAATATGTCAGAAAACACGATCACCGCGTCCACGTCGATCGTACGCAGCGGCTGGATCGAAACTTCCGCGGCCAACGCAGGCGTCTTGCAAATCTCCAGGAACGAATGATGCTTACGGACGGCCTGGTAATCGGGCAGATAGCGTCCGGCCTGGCGCATGATCCACACCGGCACGCGGTCCACCGGTTCGCACCGGCAGGCGCGCAACAGAAACTCTTTGCGGTTTTCGGTGGGAATTGTCATCGGGATTCCATTCCATCATAACAAAAGGCAGCCGATGCCTACAGGCCGCGGGGGCAGCGCGTGTCCGCAGGGGACCTCCGGGGAAATGCGGTCCACGCTAGGATCAGATACCCCGGCATTCGGGAAATCCATTATTCTCGGCGTATAATAAAAAGTTGCACCGCAAGCGCCCCTGCCCGGGTGCATATGCCAGCCCGACCGATAGGCGGTTCATTGACACCGACACTCTCTTACCTCGCCTTGGGACTCTACGCCGCGAGCTTTGCCGCGTATGCCGGATTTCTGTATTCTTCCAACCGCTGGATCGGGCGGTCGGGCACGCTGCTGCTGTGCGGCGGGATCTTGCTCCAGTATCTGGCGCTGATGGAACGGTCGCGCTGGGTGCATTCGGTTCCATACAACGATCTTTTCGGATCGATGTCGCTGTTCGCCTGGCTGCTGGCAGTCACCTACCTCGCTCTGGAGATCTTCCACCGCCAACGCACCGTGGGAGCGTTCGTGACGTCATTGATTCTGGTGTGGGTGATCGCGGTGATGGTTTTCGCGCCCATGGGGCCGCCGCCTGTGCCACCCGCTCGCGGAGCTCTCTTCGATCTGCATGTGACCCTGAACACCCTGGCCTATTCGGCGTTCGCGTTGTCATTTGCCCTCAGCCTGATTTACCTGGCGCAGAACCGCATGTTGCGCGCGCGGAAACCGAGTTTGGTCTTCTGGCGCTTTCCGCCCTTGGATTTGTTGGAGCGTATGAGCCGCAGCAGCGTGTGGGTAGGATTGGCGTCGCTGTGCGCCGGGGTGGGGATGGGCTTCGTGTGGCAACGCCGTCTGAGCGGGCATTTCGCGCTGGGAGATCCGAAAGTAGTGGTGACGTTGCTGATCCTGGTGCTGTACATGGCGTATTTGTGGATGGCCACGCGCGCTGCTTGGCGCGGACCGCGCGCGGCGCTGGTCTGCGCGTGCAATTTCGTGCTGGTCCTTTTCAGCTACACGTTTGTGAATCTCTATTTTACGCGGTTTCACCGGTTCTACTGATGGCCACGGCGACCACATCGGAAAAACTCTCCGCCGGCCGAATGCGGATTGCCATGGTGGGATGCAACCACCGCACCGCTCCGCTGGAGTTGCGCGAACGGGTGGTCTTCACCCCCGAGCAAGCGCGCCAGGCCGCCGCCGACCTGCGCGCCAACGGAATTCTGCACGAGGCGGTGGTGGTGTCCACCTGCAATCGCAGCGAGCTTTATGGCGTTTGCGGGCCGGCGCTTGATTCCACCGCCAACGCCATGGAAGTTTTCTTCTACAACTTCCACAATCTTCCGGCGGCAGAAGTGAACGGCAAAATCTACCGCCAGACCGGCGACGCGGCGGTGCGCCATCTCTTCCGAGTTACCTCCGGACTGGACTCGATGCTTTTGGGCGAAGCGGAAATCCTGGGGCAGGTGCGGGACGCCTACACCCGGGCGCTCGAAAACGGTTCCACCGGACCGGTGCTCAATCGACTGTTTCAGGGCGCGTTGGAGGTAGGCAAGCGGGTGCGCGCGGAAACCGAAGTGGGCGCGCGGCCGATGTCGGTGGCATTTTCCGGGGTGAAGCTGGCCGAGCGCGTTTTCGGGAATCTGAAGGATCATCGCGCGCTGATCGTGGGAGCGGGCGCGGTAGCTGAGCAAGTGGTCGATCACCTGCGCAATCGAGGAATTCGCGGCCTGCGGGTGGTGAATCGCTCGCGGGATCGTGCGGACGATCTGGCGCGGCGCTTTCAGGGCGAATCGGTGAGCTGGGAATCGCTGGACAGTGCGCTGGAATATCCGGATATCGTGGTCACCTCGGTCGGCGAAGCGGGGGTGGTGTTAACCCGCGCGATGCTGGAGCAAGCGCTACAGGCGCGTTGTGGGCGGGCGATGTTTGTGATGGACCTGGGGGTGCCACGAAACGTGGAGGGCGATGCGGGCGGGCTCTACAATCTGTATCTTTACAACATCGACGACCTGGGCGAGATCGTCGAACAGAACCGCAAGGCCCGCGAAGCCGAAATTCCGCGCGCGGAAGCGATCATTACCGAGCACATCGGAAAATTTGGAGCATGGCGCGCGGGAGTGGATTCGGTGGAGTTCGTCGAGCAATTTCGGGCCCAGGTGGAGTCGCGCCGGCGCGAGTTCGTCGAGCAGCGGCTGGAAAAATTGCCGCCGGCGGAGCGCCAAGCGATGACCCGCTTGACCCAGGATCTGCTGGATTCGATTTTTGCTGAGCCCACCACGCGTCTGAAAAAAATCCGCAACCCCAGCGAGCGGCTGGCGGCGATCGATGCCTTGCGGCGGTTGTTTGCCATGGATGCGCAGGGCGCCCGCGACGATGCGCGAGATGAGGCAGACGAGGGCCATTCGTGAGCGAGTTGAGGATCGGGTCACGGGGAAGCGCGCTGGCTTTGTGGCAGGCGAATTTTATTCGCGGCCGGCTGCGTGAAATTTCCGGCATCGAATGCGAGGTGGTGGTGATCCGAACGTCGGGCGACCGGTTTCCGCGAGCGGCGATTTCCGAGTTGAGCGTAAAAGGGGTTTTCATCAAGGAACTCGAGGACGCCTTGCTCGACCGCAGCGTGGACCTCGCGGTGCACAGCATGAAAGACGTGCCGACTAAAATTCCGGATGGCCTGGTGTTTCCCGCGATACCCAGCCGCGAAGATCCCAGCGATTGCCTGGTATCGCGCAGCGGCGCGAAATGGCGAGAGTTGCCGCCGGGTGCGCGAGTGGGGACGGGGAGTCTGCGGCGCCAGGCGCAATTGCGCCGGGTGCGCCCGGACCTGGATATTCGGGAACTCCGCGGCAATGTGGATACGCGGCTGAAGAAACTGGACGGCGGGGAATTCGATGCGATCGTTTTGGCGAAAGCTGGGCTCGACCGTCTGGGCCTGAGCCGGCGCATCACCGACGTTTTCTCATCGCATACAATGTTGCCCGCGGCGGGGCAAGGCGCGCTGGGAATTGAGTGCCGCGCCGATGACCAAGCGACGCGCGTTCTGCTCGAAAAATTGGATCACCCCGATACCCGCGCCGCCGTCACCGCCGAGCGCGCCCTGCTGGCCGAACTCGAAGGTGGCTGCCAGCTACCGCTGGGCGCTCAGGGCCGCGTTGCAAATGGCCGGCTGATGCTGGATGCTGTGGTGCTGGCGCTGGACGGCACGGACGCGTTGCGGCGCGCCGGGTCCGGGGAAGCTTCGCAGGCGGAAGAAATTGGCCGGCGCTTGGGCAGGGAGCTGATCGCTGCGGGCGCGGCTAGAATCTTGGAAATGGCGGGCAGAACGCTCTCCCCGACGGCGGAAGCCGGCGAGAAGCGCTCGACGAAAGCTTAGGAGCAAGCCGACCGTGCCGCTCAAGGGAAAACGCATCGTGGTAACCCGCGCGCCGGAACAATCGCGCGAATTGATCGTGCAACTGGAAGAACTGGGCGCCGAGGTAGTATCCATTCCACTGGTCAGTTTTCACTCGGTGGAGGATCCCACGGAATTCGATGAGGCGATTCGGTCCATCGGTAAATACGATTGGCTGCTTTTTACCAGCCAGAATGCGGTGCGGTTTTTCTGCGAACGGTGCTGGGAACTCGGCTTTTCCTGCAGCGAACTGCAGTCTCCGCGGCCGATGATCGCGGTAGCCGGTCCCACCACCGCGGCGATGGCCCGGGACCGAGGATTCCGCGCCGATCACGTCGCTAGGCACTCGCAAGGAAGCGCGCTGGCCAAGGAATTGTGGGGCGCGGTGACGGGGCGGCGGGTTTTGCTGCCGCGAAGCGACCGCGCCGCGAGAGATTTACCCGACGCGTTGCGCGAGGGTGGCGCGGAGGTAACCGAAATACTGGCTTACCGAACTCTGATGCCCGAGGCGGCGGCGCAGGGAACGATTCGCGAAGTATCCGACGGCGACGTTGATGTGGTTTCGTTCGCGAGTCCTTCGGCCTTCGATAATTTCTCCGACGCGCTGGGCCGGGTCCGCCTGAAGGAAGTGGCGAAACGCACCAAGTTTGCGGCGATCGGACCGACCACCGCAGCGGCCATTCGCGCGGCCGGGTTCGAAGTGGCTATCGAAGCGGACGAGGCCAGCTCCCGAGGATTGGTGAAAGCCCTCGAAGAATATTATTCGCGCTCCCAGGAAAATCCTTCATGACCTTTCCCTCCCATCGGCCGCGCCGGTTGCGGCGCACCGCCGCCGCTGCGCAACATGGTCCGCGAGACCCGCCTCGGCATCGAGGGACTGATTTATCCGATGTTCGTGTGCCCCCGGGACCAACGTCCGCCGCGAAGTGAGTTCGATGCCGGGAATTTTTCAGCAGTCAGTGGACCAAGCGGTGGAAGAGTGCCGCGAAGTGGCCGGGCTGGGAATTCCGGCGATCATATTGTTCGGGCTTCCGGAGAAGAAGGATGCCACCGGCTCGGAAGCGTATTCTCCGGATGGCGCAGTGCAGCGCGCGATCACCGCGATTCGCAAAGCCGTCCCGGGAATGGTGATCGTCAGCGACGTTTGCTTGTGCGAGTACACCAGCCACGGGCACTGCGGGATCGTCGAGGGCGAAGAAATCCTCAACGATCCGACGCTCGATTTGCTGGCGCGAGCGGCGGTTTCCCACGCGCGTGCCGGCGCCGACATCGTTGCCCCGTCGGATATGATGGATGGCCGGGTGGCGGCGATTCGCCGGGCACTCGATTCGGGTGGCCACGCCGATATCGCGATCCTTTCCTACGCGGCGAAATACTGTTCGGGATTTTATGGTCCGTTCCGGGAGGCCGCTGATTCCGCGCCTCAATTCGGAGACCGCCGAAGCTATCAGATGGACGCGGGCAACGCGCGAGAAGCGCTGCGCGAAGTGGCCCTGGATCTGGAAGAAGGCGCAGATATGGTGATCGTCAAGCCGGCGTTGCCGTATCTGGATATCGTGCAGCGGGTGCGCGCGGAGTTCGATGTTCCGGTGGGGGCATATAACGTGAGTGGGGAATATGCGATGGTCAAGGCCGCCGCGCGCAACGGCTGGATCGACGAGAAAAGAGTGGTGCTCGAAATTTTGACCGGGATTCAGCGCGCCGGCGCCGACCTGATCCTTACCTATCACGCCAAGGACGTCGCGCGATGGCTCAAACCTTGATTTTCCGCAGGAGTTCTACATATGAGTGACGCAGCGACACGCGGGCCCGCGCCCGGCCTCCACCGCCGATTCGCGGCCGCGCTCGAAGGAGATTTTCGAGCGTGGTTGCCGGGTGCTGGTGGGCGGCGTAAATAGTCCAGTCCGCGCGTTTGGAAGCGTGGGCGGACATCCACTGGTCATCGATCACGCCATGGGCGCGCGGATTTTCGACGTGGACGCGCACGAGTATATCGATTACGTCTGTTCGTGGGGCGCGCTCGTGCTGGGCCATGCTCACGCGGATGTGACTGCGGCGGTGCAAGATCAGGCCTCGCGCGGCACCAGCTACGGAATGATTTCGCCGCTGGAAGTCGAACTCGCGGAAAAGATCGTGCAAGCGGTGCCGTCGGTGGAGAAAGTGCGCTTGGTCAGCTCGGGGACCGAAGCAACCATGTCCGCGGTCCGTCTGGCCCGTGCGTTTACGGGGCGCGATGCGATCGTGAAATTTGCAGGGTGCTACCACGGACACTCCGACAGCTTTCTCTCCGAAGCTGGCTCGGGGCTCGCCACGCTGGGGATCGCGTCGTCTCCGGGCGTGCCGGAAGCCTTCGCCAGCCTCACGCTGAACGTCCTGTACAACGATTTGGACGCGGTGCAGAAAGTTTTCGACAGCCATGCTGGCCAAATTGCCGCGGTGATCGTCGAGCCAGTGGCTGCGAACATGGGCGTGGTGGCGCCCGTGCCGGGTTTCCTGGAAGGATTGCGGGAAATCACACGGCGCGATGGCGCGCTTCTGATTTTTGACGAAGTGATCACCGGATTCCGGCTGGCCTATGGCGGAGCGCAAAGCGTCTACCGAATCGATCCTGACCTCACCACTATGGGCAAGATCATCGGTGGCGGTTTGCCGGTGGCGGCCTATGGCGGCAAACGCGCAATCATGGATCGCGTGGCGCCACTTGGTCCGGTCTATCAGGCCGGGACGCTTTCCGGAAATCCGCTGGCGATGCGTGCAGGCCTGGCGGTGCTGCCGCATCTTGAAAAGCCCGGGTTTTACGATGATCTGAATCGGAAAGCGAAGCGCTTGGCGGATGGTTTTCAAGCGGCGCTGGCGGCGGCCGGGGTGCCGGGCCGAGTGAATCTATCAGGGTCTTTACTTACGATGTTTTTCGGAGACGATGAGATTCGCAATTATACGGATGCGAAGAACTCGCACACGCGACTCTACCCGAAATTCTTCCACGGCATGCTGGACCGCGGGATTTTTCTGGCGCCATCGCAGTTTGAGGCGCTGTTTATTTCCGCCGCACACACCGACGCGGATATCGATCGCACCATCGCCGCCGCCCAGGAATCGTTGCAACTCGTCCACTGATTTGCGCTTGGTTGCTGCTGGTTTAAGACCTTCTGGCGGGGACTGCTGAAACGCGCCGCAAGAAGCCGATGGTTCTTAGGCCGATGTTTAGGATTTCGCCAGATAGGACAAAAAATGACGCCAATAGTACTCGAGCTTTTGGAGGCACAAATCTGCCGCTAAGCCCTTGGGCTGTCAATGGAGTACCGGCCACTCGTACTATCAAATTTTTGAGTCCTCCGCTTCATTGTTGGCCTGGCCCTCCCATGACAAAGTGGGGGCGTGACGAGCTTACTCGCAGCGACGGTTCTGTTCTTCCAGGTTTCGGCGGTAATGTTGCCCGATGCGCCCAAGCCGGTGGAATCCCGCAGCGATCGCAAGCAGGTCGGTTGACGCGCAACCGCTTCTCGCGCCGGTGCCGAGCGAAGACTCCCTGGCAGGAATCACCTCCGCTCCCACCAGTGCACTCCTTGGACGTGCGTCAACCATTTCCGTGCCTGAGCGCGCGACATCTTCCAAACGTCAGTGGCTGGCGCTTTGTTTGGCCGCCCACGCCACCGCAACATTCGACGCCTGGACCACTCGCCGCGCGCTAGCAGCAGGGAACTATGAGACCGATCCTACGCTTCGTCCGTTTGCCGGCTCGGCGATGATGTACGGAGCGGTTCAGGTGAGTCCGCTGATTCTGGATTTTGTAGGCCACCGAATGCAGCACAGCGAATTTGGCTTAGTACGTAGGTTCTGGCATGTCCCGCAGTCTTTGTCGGCCGCGGTATCGCTCGGCGCCGGGGCGCACAATCTCTCGATCACCCGCTAGCCGCAAACCCCGACCCGCCTATCTTTCTCGATGAGCGTGCTTGCTCCGACCTGCATCTATGCCCAGCCCATCTCGAACTTCGACCACCTCCACCGCGGGGAAATCCTGACAGGGAAACACCCTGTTGTGTGCGGAACGGATTTCAGTATTATGGCTGGTGCCAACCACCGTACGAATACCCTGGCGCGCAGTTTAGAGGATAACGTTGAGAGAAATGCCGCCTCCACGCGCGCCTCGCCCCGAACCGGACGGTGAAACATTTTCCGGCAGCAGTGCCGGTGCTAGGGACACTCGTGGGACAACAGCAAGAAGACTCCCGGCGGCTTCTTGGATTCTTCTCGTTCTGCTCGGAGTTGCGGTTTTTCTTAGTTATGTGGACCGCGGAAATCTGTCCATCGCGGCGCCACTGCTGAAAGACGAACTCCATCTTTCGGCCACCCAACTCGGAATCTTGCTCTCCGCCTTCTTCTGGAGCTATACGCTTTGTCAGGTTCCCGCGGGTTGGCTTACCGATCGGTTCGACGTCACCTGGATTCTGGCTCTCGGATTTCTTCTCTGGTCGCTGGCGACCACGGTTACTGGATTTCTGCACGGTTTCGCCGCGCTGCTGGCAATCCGGGTGGTCCTCGGTGTCGGAGAGGCGGTGGCGTATCCGTCTTATTCCAACATTCTGGCACGCCATTTTTCGGAGCAGCACCGCGGCATTTCCAACGCGGTACTTGTCTCGGGGCAAGCAGCTGGCCCAGCTTTTGCTACCTTTGCCGGCGGCATGCTGATCGGCCGATTCGGCTGGCGGCCATTTTTTATGGTTTTGGGGCTGGCCAGTCTGTTGTGGTTGGTGCCGTGGTTTCGCTGGAGGCCGCGCGAGCAATCGACTTCGGTGAGGCCGACCGAAACCCCATTCGCGGCGATTCGGGAGGTAGTAAAACAGCGGTCCGCATGGGGCACGTGCGTCGGCCTTTTTAGCTACGACTATTACGTGTACTTGATTCTCACCTGGCTGCCATTCTATCTGGTGCACGAGCGTCAATTTTCATTGAGCGCAACCGCTAGGATCGGCGGAAGCGCGTTTTTGCTTATGGGCGCCTGTGCCATTGCTTCGGGCAAGCTTTCCGATTCTTGGGTGTCTTCCGGGGCGACGCCGACCCTGGTGCGCAAAACGTTTCTCTGTGCCGGGCTCACTTCCGCGGGAATTCTTCTGGTGCTTGCCACACTGACGCCGGGGAGGCTTTCGGTAGGATTGTTGCTAGCCGCAATTACGTCGCTGGGCATTTCCAGTCCGCACCACTTCGCGGTTTCGCAGACCATGGCTGGACCCCAAATGGCGGGAACGTGGACCGGTCTGCAGAATTTCGTAGGGAACTTTGCCGGCATAGTAGGTCCACCGATAACCGGGTACGTGATCGATCGTACCGGACACTTCTTATGGGCGTGCGTAATAACCGCGGTCGTAGGTTTACTCGGTACTCTGTCGTGGTTGTTGATCGTCGGCGAGGTTCGCCCAGTCGTTTGGGCCCAGGCGCGGCAACATCCGTTCGATCCCAGTGGCATAGCGACGCCCTAACGCTCTCACCACCCCGGAGACTTGTGACCCAAAAAGATCGTATGGAAGGGACCGCCCTTTTTCAGCCGGCCGCGCACGCGCTCGACTTCGACGGTGAACCGCCCATGGCGCAGGCGCTGCTCGAATTTCCGATCCTCTCGCGCCGACCAGACAGCCAACACTCCGTCCTCCTTGAGCGCCGCGAAAGCAGCAGCGATTCCCCGGTCGTCATAGAGCCCGGCGTTGTTGGATGAAGCGGTAAAAGCGGTGGGGCCATTGTCCACGTCGAGCAGCACCGCATCGAACTGGCCGCGATGGGAACTGAGGGTGACGGCGACGTCATCGAGCTCGATCCGCACGCGCCGATCCTTCAGCGGATGTCCGGCTAGCGGTCCGAGCGGACCACGATTCCACTCCACTACCGCCGGCACTATCTCGGCGACCACAACTCTCGCGTCCGGCGGCAGGATATCGAGGGTCGCACGCAGGGTGAACCCCATACCCATACCGCCAATGAGTACACTGGGCTGCTCGAGCGTCCGCGCCCGCGCGCAGGCAAACGTCGCCAACGCTTCCTCCGAGCCGTGCATGAGGCTGGACATAAGGCTCTTGCCATCGGCAAGAATGATGAATTCGTTGGTGCGACGGACCAGCTTCAGGACGGTGCCGTCTCGAGAAACGGCTTGGCCGAGCAACTCCAAGTGCTTCACGAGGGTGATGTTACCGCAGAGCAAACGTAAGTAGAAACGGACCGCTCCGCAATAATTAACAGCGGGTCCTCCCAGGCGGCCAACAAACTAACTCCGTATTTTTCCGAACGTACTTGCACCCGGCCAACCGGCAACGCGCGCAATCTGAGCGGGGCTCAACCGCGAGCCATCCGGCCGTATGTTAGAATCCCGCCTTTAGCGAGGCGCACATGACTGCATGGGACGACCGCAAGCTGGGAATGGACCGCCGCATCCATCGGCGCGATTTTCTGAACGGAATGGCGTTGACCGTGGGCGGCCTGGCGATTGCGCCTTCGATGGTGGAAGCGTGGGCCCAAGCGCAGAGTGGCGATCCCAAAGATCCCGGCTACTATCCGCCGGCGCTGACCGGCATGCGCGGCAGCCACCCAGGCGCGTTCGATGCGGCGCATGCCCTACGCGACGGCACTTTCTGGGACAATGCAGGCAAGCCCGAAGACACCGGCGAAAAATACGACCTGGTGATCGTGGGCGGAGGGATCAGCGGTCTATCCGCCGCGCATTTCTACCGCAAGTTGGCCGGCCCACAGGCAAAAATTCTGATCATTGAAAACCACGATGACTTCGGCGGCCACGCCAAGCGCAATGAATTCAGCGCAGGTGGACGCAGGTTGCTGGGCTTTGGCGGAACGTTTTCTATCGAAAGCCCCGAGCCCTATAGCCCGGTGGCGAAGGCGGTGATCCATGAACTGGGAATCGACGTCTCGCGTTTTCCGAAATTACTCGATCGCAAGGTCTACAGCTCGCGCCGCTTGAAGCACGCGGTATTTTTCGATCGCGAGACATTCGGTGCCGATAAGCTGGTGCGCTACGCCGCGGACGAGGATGCCGACAGCGAGAGCGGAGGCGCATTTCGGAGCGCTCCATCGAAGGAATTTCTGGATGGCGCGCCGCTCAACGAAACCGCCAAGCGCGACCTGACACGCTTGTACGCGGAGCAGCGTGATTTCTATCCGGGGCTCACTTCGACCGAGAAGAAAGCCAAACTGGCGCGGGTGAGCTACGCGGATTATCTCATCAAGATCGCTGGGTACGATCCGCAGGTGGTGACGCTGCTACAGACTCTTCCGCAGGGACTTTTCGGAGTAGGCATCGATGCGATCGCGGCGCAGGATGCGTGGGGGCTGGACTTCCCGGGGTTTGACGGCCTGAAACTCGATCCCGAGCCAGGAAAGGGAATGAATCGCGACGCCATTCCCGACCAGGAGGCTGAGAAGTATTTTTTCCATTTCCCAGACGGGAATTCCTCGATTGCGCGTCTGCTCGTTCGCAACCTGATCCCGGCAGCGATGCCGGGAAAAACGGCCGACGACGTGATAACCGCGCGGGCCGATTACGCGCGGCTGGACGAAGCTGGGTCTCCGATACGAATTCGCTTGAACAGCACCGCGGTACGCGTGAAGCATGTAGGCGATCCGGCGACGGCCAAAGAAACGGAAATCGTCTACTCCCGCCGCGGGAAAATCTATTCGGTGCGCGCGGGACGCACCGTGCTGGCTTGCTGGCACGTGGTGATCCCGTACATCTGCGACGAACTTCCTGCGGAACAAAAGGCAGCCCTCTCCGATGCCGCAAAGGTACCCATCGTTTACACCAATGTGGCCATAGCCAACTGGAAAGCGTTCACCAAGCTGGGAGTGCAATCGGTGTACGCGCCGGGCAGCTACCACTCGTCCTTGGGGTTAGATATGCCGGTCAGTATCGGCGACTATCAATGTTCGAAATCGCCCGATGAGCCGATAGTCATTCACATGTTGCGGACCCCATGCCGGCCGGGCTTGCCCGCGCGCGATCAGCACCGCCTGGGGCGGATGGAACTCTTCTCCACCAGCTTTGAAACCTTTGAGCGGAAGATTCGCGATCAACTGGCGCGTTCGCTTGGCGATGGCGGGTTCGACCCGGCGCGCGACATCACCGCGATCACCGTTAATCGCTGGCCGCACGGATATGCCTACGAATACAGCTCGCTGTGGGACAGCTTCTGGCGCGATGGCACCCCGCCGCCGTGCGTCGCCGCGCGGAAGCCGTTTGGACGAATTGCGATCGCCAATGCCGATGCAGACGCTTACGCCTACACCGACTGCGCCATCGATCAGGCCTACCGCGCGGTGCGGGAACTGGCCGGGTCGATTACTTCGTAGGTCATTCATAGGTCAACTGAGCGGTGGATAGCCGCGCACCCGGAGCCCCCACGGAGTATGGTGTTATTAGCTTCTCCCTTCGCCATGCTCAGTGCCGCCACACACTCCCAACGAAACGCGATCCTGGCCTTGTGCGCCCTTTTGCTAATGGGGCTCGCGGCGCCATCTGGAGTGGGCCAGCAAGCGCCGGCAACAAACTACACCGTCGTGGAAGTGGAATCGGGCGGGTCGATTTCCGGGACGGTGAAGTGGAGTGGCCCGATTCCGAGAATTCCGCACCTGGCCGTCACCAAGGATGCCAAGGTCTGCGATCCCAATGGAACAAGAACCATCGATTTGCAGCGGCTGTTGATTGGGTCCGACGGCGGGGTGGCGAACACGGTTGTCTATCTGCAAGACATCACCCGCGGCAAAGCGTGGGATCTTCCGGCGAGCGAGCAGACCCTGGATCAGAAGGCGTGCGTGTACGTTCCTCACATCATGTTGGTGCCGGTGGGCGGCACGATGCAGATCAAGAGCAGCGATCCGATCCTGCACACCGTTCACATGTTAGGCGCGGCCACCTATAACCTTCCATTTCCTTTCCAGGACCAATTCATCGCCCGGACCATGCATATTGCCGGAGGGGTGGAAATGAAGTGCAACGCGGGGCACGTGTGGATGAACGCCGAGGCGCTGGTCGTGCCGCACCCGTATTACGCGATCAGCGATGCTCGGGGGAATTTCACGCTGACCAACGTGCCGCCTGGGAACTATGAGGTGGTCGCGTGGCATGAAGGCTGGAAGGTAGTTTCCGAAGAAGCGGTTCTCGACGTGGGCTCGCAGGTGATGGTGAAGAGGCCCATCTACAGCCAGCCTCGGACCTGGCAGAAAGAGGTGACCCTGCATCCGGTGCACAACGCCACCGTGGATTTTGAGCTATCCGAGTAGTCGCCGGCTCGTCCCAGCGGCCCCACCCACAACAACCGTGGCGGCGCCCCGAAACTAAACCGCACCCCGCGCCGCAGCGGACTTTCCTCTCACTAGCGCCTCGAACCATTCCGCTCCCTTGCGTCCAGTTTCCGCGGCCCCGCCGATATCGGATACCGGCGCGACCGAATCGGTATTGGCAAAGTAGACGTTTTCAAGCGGGCGGCTGGCCACCGGCCGCACCTTGGTGAAGAATCCGGGTTCGGCCATGTACATCGGGTGCCCGCGGCGGTACAGATGCACTTCGACCGGATCGGCGTTGAACCCTGGAAGTAATTTCTGAAAATCGGCCAAAACGTGCGCGGCAAGGGTGCGGCAAGTCTCTTCGCGTAGGAGTTTCGCGCGCTCGTGAGATTGCAGCGGGGTGTAGCACGAGAGGATGTTGTATTTCGGATGGTAGCCGAGCTGATTCCGCACCGTCCAATCAGCAACCACGAAATCGGTGAAGGACTGGCCCGGGACCCAGGTGTCGTAGCCTTGGTTGGAAATCGGACGGTCGAAAATCAAATTCACCACCGCGTAAGGGATGTAGCGAATTTGCTGCATGGCCTCGATCTGCGCGTCCGGAATTCCCGAAACGATTCGGGCGGTGATGAATTTTGGCACGGCCATGATCACCGCGCGCGCAGCCACGGTCTTGAGTTCGCCCTGGTGCAGGTAGGTCACCTGCACGCCAGACTGTTCCGGCGCCACCGAGACCACCGTGGCTCCCCCGAGCATCGCGGATGAATGATCGCGCTGCACCGTTTCCGCCAGCTTTTTGGTAATCGCGCCGTTTCCGCCGGGAAGGGTGATGCGGCGTTCCACTTCTTGCTCGTGGGCGATCACTTGCAGCTCGTTGAGTCCCACAAATGCGGAGGTCTCATCGGACTTCGCGCCCCAATTCGACGGTCCGTAGCAGTCCCACCACTGTTTGAGTTCCGGGGCGTAACCGGTGAGGTATTGGGAGAAGGGTTGGGCGTCCAAGTGGGCCTGGTTCTCTTCGACTTTCATTTTCTGGACGTCGCTGCGAAACTTCTTGAAGCTCTCGCGAACGCTGGGGTCGTACGGCAAATCGTCGAGGCCGGAGAGCCAAGTGTTGGCAACTAGCTTCCCGCGAACGATGGTGGGGTCCGGGCTGTCGATGGGCAGCTGCTTCAGGCCGAGGGCCTTTGCGAGTTGATCGGCCTCCGAGCCTTCGGTATCGAACGCCGATCCGGTGGCGAAATATTGCCCGTGGAAGTCTTCCGCGTAAGCGTTGCCGCCCCAGTGGTCTTCCTTTTCCAGCAATAAGTAGTTGTAGGCTTTGAGATGGTACGCGGCGGCGAGGCCGCTCATACCGCCTCCGACGATCACTAGATCATAACGCGCCGATACTGCCGGCTTGGCGAAGACGTGGCCATCGCGAACTTGGTGGCAAATTTCATTGTGTTCGCCGTCGACGATGGGCGGGGCCGATGCGCTACCGTCCGCGGCGAGCAAAGACATGTCGACCGGGCAGCCCGCGGCGACCGATCCGGCGACTACGAACTTCAGGAAGTCTCTGCGATTGGTGGTCATGCGCTTCCTCGGTGCTCCAGCCCACAGGCAAAACCAACATCAGCGCAAGCGCGGGTTACATGCGTGCCGGTGTCAATGCGGGCGCAGTTTCCGCCCCCCGTTCGGTGCGCGTTCGCAGCCGATACCAGATCACGATCAGCGCGATGGAAAACAGTAGGATCAGCGTGGAGATGGCGTTGATCTCGGGGGTGATCCCTCGGCGCAGGCGCGACCATATTTCCAGCGGCAAAGTGTTTTTCCGGCCAGCCAGGAAGAAACTGACCGCAATCTCGTCCATGGACAGGGTGAAAATCAGCAGGGCCGCGGCAATAATCGAGACGCGCAGATTGGGAAGCGTTACCCGGTAAAATGTCTTCCAGTGATTAGCGCCGAGGTCGAGCGACGCTTCCTCTTGCGCCCGATCCAGTTTCTGCAGGCCGGCAAAAATTTCCGTGGTGGCCACCGAGATTAAAGCCGTTCCGTGGCCCAGCAAGATGGTCACCAGGCTCAGGTTCATTCTCGCTGCGGTGAACAACATCTCCAGCGACAGACCAGTAATGATCCCGGGCAGAATTAGCGGCAGCAGGACGATGCGCCGAAACATCGCTTTGCCGGGGAAGCCGGTGCGGTCAAGCGCCAACGCGGCTGGCAATCCGAGCCCAATCGAAATGGCGACGCCGGCCAGCGCTACCAGCAAGCTGTTGCGCACGGTGTTCCATAATTCAGCGTCAGCGAAAAGCGTGGCATACCACTTTAATGTCCAACCTCGCGGCGGAAAACCTCCGATACCCTGGCCGTTGAACGAATAAATCACCAGCACCAGGATCGGCAGATACAGAAAGGCGTAGACCACAACGGAATAGCTGGCTAACCAGCGTGGAATTTTAAAACCGTTCGTGTCGCCGCTAATCATGGTCCGTTTCGCCAGGCGTCCTTGGTTACGAATGCGACAGCTTTCTCTCCAGCCGTTCAACCCCTGCCAGCAGGCCTACCACCAGCAACAACATACACAGCGAAATCGCTGAGCCCAGCGGCCAGTTTAGGGCCGCCCCAAACAGGGTGACCACAATATTGGAAATCATGATCCCGCTCGGTCCGCCCACCAGCAGCGGCGCCAGGAAATCCCCCAGGGTGAGCACGAATGCGAAAGTGGCGCCGGCCAGTACGCCCGGAATCGACAGCGGGAACACCACCCGCCAGAACGTCCGCAGCGGTGACGCTCCCAGGTCGTGCGAGGCTTCGAGCAGATTCCGCGGAATATGCTCTAGCGACGCGTAAATCGGCAAGAAAGTGAACGGCGTATAGATATGGGTGAGCGTGAGAATTACCGCGAAGGGGCTATACAGGAAGAACCCGACCGGATGCTGCGTGAGGTGAAAATATTGCAAGACACCGTTTAGCACACCATCGCTGCCTAGAATCGTTTTCCAGGCATAGCCGCGAACCAGGTAGCTCACCCACAGGGGAATGATCACCAGTTGGTAGAGCAGGTCTTTGCGTTTCGCGGCGAAGAACGACAAGCAGTACGCCAGCGGATAGCCCAGGACAAGCGCCAGGACCGTTACCGTGGCGGCGATGCGCGCCGAGCGAAACAGAACCGTCGCATACATCGGATTGTGGACCAGCTCGCGGTAGTTATCGAAACTCCACGAGTGCACGACTACTTGCAACGGCCCCGAAACGCTCCAAAAGCTGTAACAGAAAAGAATCGAGTAGGGCACCAGCAAAAAAAACACCACCCACAACAGCGGCGGGACCGCGACGGCTGCTTTGTACCCGCGGGTGTACATGCTCATTGGGCCGGTCCCTCGCTAGGGGGAAGGGCGTCCTCGGAAGGCGTCGCATCCGGGACTGTGGTGGTCGGGACGGCAAGGGAAGGAGCGGCTGCGCCGGCAGTGCGAACCGAGATCGCGTCGCGCAAATCAAATTCAAATCGCTGCTCGCCTTCCACCGAGCTGCCGCTGGGAACGCGGACTCGCAGCGTCTGGCCGTCCGGGCACACGATTTCCAGAAAATCGCTAGCCCCGCCGAACGCTTGCGCCACCGCACGCGCGCGAAAGCGAACGGTGTCTTCCGAGGGTAGGTTCGTCTCGGTTGGGGGCACCACGCGAATGGCCTCGGGCCGCAGCGAGAAGAGCGCCGGGGCGACGTCGGAGTTCGCCGAGCCGCCGTAGCGCCAGGCGATGGTGCCGGCGCAGGCCACCCCGCCACTGATTTCGGCGCGCAGAATATTCGTCTGGCCGATAAATTGGGCCACGTATGCGGTTTCCGGACGATTGTAGATTTCGCGCGGCGTGGCCACTTGCTCCAGTTCGCCGCCGCGCAAAAGCGCGATGCGGTCGGATAGCGCCATCGCTTCATCCTGATCGTGAGTGACGAACAGGAAGGTAATTCCCACTTCGCGCTGCAGCGATTTCAATTCAATTTGCATCTGCCGCCGCAAATTGGCGTCCAGCGCGGATAGCGGCTCATCCAACAGCAGAAGTTTGGGCCGGTTCACCAGCGCGCGCGCCAGCGCCACCCGCTGTTGCTGCCCGCCGCTCAACCGCGCCGGGGCCTGTCGCTCAAATTCCGACATCTTGACCATCGCCAGCGCCTGCCCTACCCGCGAAAAGATTTCCTCTCGAGGCGCGCCCTGCGCCCGCAATCCATAGGCGACGTTCTCGCGGACCGAAAGGTGGGGGAACAGCGCGTAGCTCTGGAAAACGGTGTTCACCGGACGCCGATAAGCGGGCAATTGCTCCAGCCGCCCATTGTCCATCCAGATTTCCCCGGTGTCAGGCTGTTCGAAGCCGGCGATCATCCGCAGCAGCGTGGTTTTCCCCGATCCGCTTTCTCCCAGGATGGTCAGAAATTCACCGGAAGCGACGTCCAACGACACCCCGCGCAGCACTTCGCGCTCTCCGAAGCGTTTGGTCAGCGAACGGATGGAGAGAAGCGGGGTCACGGTGCGGCCTTCACCTCGTTCCACACTTCGTTGTACTTGGCGCGGCGCTGCACTTGCTCCCAAAAATAAATATGGGCCATATAGGCATCTTCATCATCGAGGTGCAGGTTCTTCTTCTGCTCGTCGGGCATGAGCTGCGCGCTTTGCGCGTTAGCCGGATCGTATCCGGTGACGTCCGCTACCATCTTCTGCGTTTTCGCTTCGATCATGTACTCCAGAAATTGCTCGGCCAGTTCGCGGTGCTCGCTGGCGGCGGTAATCATCAAGTGATCGATCCATCCGGTAGTATTTTCGCGAGGAATGGTTTCACCGACGGGGAAATGGGCTGCGCGGAGCTGGTTGGTCATCAGCGGCCATCCCATCGCGGCTACGATCTCATGATTTTCGAAAAGATTGGTGAGTTCGCCGCCGGTGGACCAGATCTTGCGGATGTTGGGCTTGAGCTGCAGCAACTTTTCTTTCACCTGGGCGAGTTCGTCGTCGCTCAGGTTGTAAAGGTGCGAAGGATCCGGCTTATCGTAGCCGAGCAACTGCGCGGCCATGTACAGCGTGGAAAGCTCATCCCACACCGAAATCTTCCCTGTATATTTTGGATCCCAAAGTACCGCCCAGCTTTCCGGCGCCTTGGGGAACGCGGTGGTGTCGTAAATCATCGGGTTCGGTCCCCAGGTAAAGGGCACGCCGTAGACGTTGCCATTCACCCGCACCAGCGGCATCGAGCGCAGCCGCGGAGAAAGCTGCTGATACGCGGGAAGGTTGGCCACATCGAGCCGCGCCGCCAGGCCGGAAGTGGCGATCATCGTAGCCACGTCGCTCGACGGTGAGATCACGTCGTAATTGCTGGCGCTGCCGCCGCGCAATTTCGCCACCAACTCATCACTCGATCCCATATACGCCGCGCTCACTTTGCAGTGGTGCGACTCTTCGAATTCGTGCACGAACGACGGATCAGCGTAGCCTTCCCACACCAGCAAGCTCAGCGTGGGGGCCTGAGCGTGGCAGCCGAAAATCGCCAGCGCCGCTGCCACCGAAATTGCCGCGAGTAATCTGGATTTCATGGTTTCGTCGCCTCCACTTTGCCATGGCCGCTCGCTTCCCACGAGGGATCGGTGTACACCACTTTCCCCCCGACCATGGTGAGCGCCACCTTCGCGTTGTGAAGCTGATGTGGATCCATTCTAAAGATGTCGTCCGCCATGATAACCAGATCCGCGACTTTGCCTACGTCGAACGAGCCTTCGGTGGCCTCGCGTTTCCCGCCATAGGCTGCGCCGATCGTGTATGCCGCGATGGCCTGCGGCAGCGTGATTCGCTCCTGGGGAATCCAGCCGCCGGGTGGCTTCCCGTCGGCGGTCTGCCGCGTCACGGCGGTTTGCAGGCCGTCCCACGGACGAATGGTGACCACCGGCCAATCGCTGCCAAACGCCAGCCGTCCACCGGCGGCCAGAATGCTATGCCAGGCGAAACCCAGTTGCGCACGCTGGAGTCCCGCGTGACGAATCCAGACGCTATTCGGGGGACTGGGATCGTCACCGGGATCAGCGTGCAGCGGCTGCATGCTGGCAATCACGCCAAGGGAATGGAATCGGGGAATATCCTGCGGGGAAATCGTTTCGATGTGCTCGATGCGGTCGCGCGAATCATCATGATGATTTGCCGCGTGCGCGTCGCCATACGCATCCAGCGCCAGACGAACCGCGCGATCCCCAATGGCGTGGGTGAAAATCTGAAATCCGCGGCGGTCCAGCTCCATCACCGCTCGCTTGTACTTGTCGGGATCCCAAAACAACGTGCCAGACTGCTTCGGATCGTCGCTATACGGGGCAAGCATCGCGGCGCTGTGCGCTTCCACTACGCCGTCCAGAAAAAACTTCACGGTGCCCGCGGAAATCCAGTCGTCCTGCCATTTGGCGCGTGCGGCTTCCAGAGCGTCGATGTCCGCCGCGCGTAGCTCCGGGAATGCGACCACCTTGGCGATGGAAATGCGCATCGTCAACTCGCCCTTTTGCCGGAGTTCGTTGTAAATGTCGAACGCGTCGAAATCGCCTTCCAAGCTGTAAGCGCGAGTGACCCCCGCGCGCCGCGCCGCTTCCAGGGCGCGCCGGATCGCCGCCACTTGTTCGTCGCGGGAGACCGGCGGTATCTTTTCCTTGATTTTGTCTTCCGCGAATTCCTTCAGCGCTCCAGTGGGTTCACCGGTCTTCGGATCGCGGACGAAGGTTCCATTCGGCGGATCGGGCGTCGCGCGGGTGATGCCTGCCAATTCCAACGCTTTGCTATTTGCCCAACTGCTGTGGCCATCGAAGCAGTCCAGCAATACCGGCCGATCGGGGACCACTGCGTCCAGGTACTTCTTATCCGGCAGGGCACTCGCGCCGAACGGCTCGTACATCCACCCCCCTCCTAGAATCCAGGGCTCGTTTGGATGCTCATCGGCATATTTTTTTACCGCGGCCTGCATTTCCTTGATCGAATGCAGGTCCGAAAGGTCAACTTGGGTGATCTGAAGCGCACCTTCAAGGAAGTGCAGGTGCGAATCGGTGAAGCCCGGAAGGACGAGGTGGCGCTGGGCGTCGATCACCTTGGTTTTGCTCCCTCGGAAACGGACGATCTCGCGGTCATTCCCAAAGCTCAAGATGTGCCCATCGCGAATCGCCAGAGCTTCCGCCCAGCGTTGCCGCGGACTGAGGGTGTAGATTCGCGCGTGCATCACGATGGTATCCGCGCCTCCAGACTGGGCAACGGGCGTGGCCCCAGACGGCCAGCCCGCACTGCACGCGCCCAGCAGAACGGCGTTGGCGGCCAGGATCCACGGAAGTCTCATCAGCCTTTTGTTGCTCCTTGGTGGATCGCCGTTAGCTCCGGTGTCCGGAATTTGCAGCGATAATTGGCTAAATCCCTGATGCCGCACTCGATAGGTTTAGCAGTCTTTCGCCGCGCAGCATGCAAAATTTCTATCCACCGCATTTCTACGCAAGAGACCATATAAACAGGCTAGTTTCTTCTTGACAAGGCCCAGACCATACACTAAGGTTCGCGGATTATGGTAAGGTTTTTTCTCGTCGCAGTACCGTATCTAACCCGGGCCGGGGTGGCTCGGTCGAACGCGCAGTCCGTTTAAAGGAGTGTCGATGCTCTTGAGGGTGATTCTCCGGGTGTCTCTGCTCGCAGTCCTAATTTTCTCCGCCGGCTCCGCAGTGATGGCGCAAACCACCGGCGAAATTCAGGGAACGGTGAAGGATGCTTCCGGCGCGACCGTCCCGGGCGCAAACGTAACCGCAACCTTTCAGGGCACCGCGAACGCGCGCAGCGCGCAAACCGGCAAAGATGGCGATTTCGAATTCACTGAAATGGCCGTCGGCCACTACGCCGTGACCATTGAGGCCGCCGGATTCAAGAAATCGACCATCACCGACGTCGAAGTGACCCTAGGTCACGTCACTCTAGCCAACGCCACCCTCCAGGTCGGCGGCGCCACCGAGACCGTCACCGTCGAAGCTCAAGCCGCGCAGGTCGAGACTTCCAGCACCCAGATTGGCGCGGTGATGAACGACGTCGCCGTCAGCCAGCTTCCCCTGACCAGTCGCGACGCCTACCAACTCTTGCAACTCCAGCCCGGCGTGCAATCGCAGTTGGGCGCAGACTTGTTCTACGGCAGCAGCAATGCCGGCGTGGTTTCAGTGAACGGCGGCCGCGGCCGGGCCAACAATTACATGGTCAACGGCGGAGATGGCAACGATATTTTCGTGAACCTGCCGGCCATTCAACCTTCCCCGGACGCGATCGAAGAGTTTCGGGTGATCACCAACACCTTCGACGCCGAATACGGCCGCAATTCGGGGTCGGTCGTCAACGTGGTGACCAAGTCCGGCACCAACGAGGTGCACGGAGATACCTACGATTTCTTCCGCAACAAAGTTCTGAATGCGCGGGGCGCGTTCGACACCGAAAATCCGCAATATAACCAGAACCAGTTTGGCGCCACCATCGGCGGTCCGATCAAGAAGGACAAGACATTTATTTTCGGCTCCTACGAAGGCAATCGTTTGCGCCAGGGAATCCCCTCGGGCTCGGTCACCTTGCCATCTGCCGCCGAAGCGGGCGGTGATTTTTCCGGCGGTCCTACCTTCGTCGGCACCATGATCGACCAGAATTTCGCCAGCAGCGTGGGCGCCCGTACCACCGGAGGTTCCGGCACCACTTGCGACGCGGCCGCCACCGCGCAGGAAGTGGCCGCCGGCAGCTCGTATCAGGGCGGTGTATCGAATAGCGTCGGCCAATACTTCCAGAATATCTTCCCCGGCAACGTGATTCCGGTGCAATGCTACGATCCCACCGCGCTGGACCTCTACAATGGATACGTTAAGCCGTACGGCACCGGCACTATCGGCCTCACTCCGGTGATGCCCAATCGCGACGATCAAACCACCCTTCGCCTCGATCACAAACTCACCGGCGCGCAGCAACTCAGCATTTACTACTACTTCGACGACGACGCCTATACCACTCCGTTCTCCAATTTCCAGGAGGCTGGCGCCAACGTTCCCGGTTTCGGCGGCCTTTTCAAGACTCGCGTGCAGCAGATCAACGCCAGCCACACCTGGACGCTGGGCTCGAACGCGGTCAACGAAGCGCGCTTCAACTTCTTCCGGGAAGCTCAGGGCGATTTGAACCACCCGCAGCGCACCCTGGCCAGCGTGCAGGCCTCCTGTCCCACGGTTTCCAGCTCCATCTGCTTCGCCGACCCGGGCAATCCTTCTTTGGGCATCACCACCGACCTGCCCGGCCGCACCGGCGTGCCGTTCATCCAGATTGATGGTGGCTTCGCCATCGGGAACAATCAGGAAGGAGAGTTGCCGCAGATCGGCAATACCTTCCAGTGGACCGACAATTACACCCGCATCGTCGGCAAACACACCGTCAAGTTCGGCGGCGATTTCCGCATCCAGCGCTTCAACCAGTTTCTCTACTACAACGTAAACGGCGCTTTCACCTTCCTGAGCGATACCACCTTGTGCTCGCCGATCAACACCTCCTCGAGTTGTGACGCACCTTACACCAACGACGTCGGCTATCCCGATTCCTACCCCAATTATTTCCTCGGTTCGCCCAGCGAATACTCGCAAGGGGCCGCTCAGGGATTGAATAACCGCAATAAGGCGTTTTATCTTTTCCTCCAGGACAGCTGGAAAATCCGCCCGACCGTGACCATCAACTACGGCTTGCGCTGGGAACTGAACACTCCGTACATCGACACCCAGAACCGCCTGCAGACCTTCCGGCCTGGCCAGGACACTACCCAGTATCCTTGCTGGCTCTCCTCCGCGAGCGCCTCCACCCTGGGCCTTTCCCCGGGGGATTGCGGTCCAAATAGTGGCGCCAACAGCGCCGTGTTTCCCACCGGCTTGGTCTTTCCGGGAGACAAGGGTGTGCCGCGCGGTCTTACCACCACTTACTACAAGGCCTTCGCTCCGCGCATCGGAGTCGCTTGGAGTCCCAACTGGACCGACGGCGCGTTGGGCAAGATTGCCGGCGGTCCGGGGCATTTCAGCGTGCGCATGGGTTTCGGGCTTTTCTATAATCCGATCGAGCAGTTGGTCGAAGAGCAGTTCAGCGCCGAGCCTCCGTTCGGTGGCAGCACCTTTGTCTCCGATCCGGAGTTCAATACGCCGTTCTTGCTGCAGGACGGTGAGACCGTACCCAACCCGTTCCACGGCGTGATTCACCAGAACCCTTCCACGGCCTGCTTCGATCCCTCCGGACCAAAGGGCTGCGTCGATTGGTCAACGTTCCGCCCGCTTCTGCTGTTCGGCGAATTTCAGCCCCACCTGCACGCCCAGTATTCCGAGCAATACAATTTGACCATCGAGCGCCAAATGGCCAAGGATACCGTCTTGCGCGTCGCCTACGTAGGCACCGAAGATCACCACTTGCTGGCTTCGCATGACCTGAACGTTGGCAACGCCCAGACCTGCTTGGGCCTCGCCGCGATCGCCAATCAGGATCCCAGCGGGAATAGTTTGCTCTCCGCCCCTGGTGGAACGCCCGGAAACAGCTGCGGACCGTTCGGTGCGGATTCGGAATACTACGTTGCTCCTGGCACGGTGATCCCGGCGATCACCCCAACCTCCGGCAATCCGAGCGGCGGCTTGGTTCTGCCCTACGGTCCTGGAGGGCAAACCGTGCTGAGCCCCGGCACGGTCGTCGGCAACAACGGAATCGTCCTGGTCGGGCTGAGGAAGTATTCGTCGCCGCAGTGCCAGCCATTGAGCGGAGCGTTGATGACCGGTTGCCCGCAAGATGGCGTCCCGGTGTTCAGCAACATTTTCGCGGAAGACACCATCGCCAATTCCAACTACAACGCCCTGCAAGTCTCCCTCGACCGGTCCATGGCCAAGGGGCTGTTCTTCAATTTTTCCTACACCTTCAGCAAAGCCATCGATCAGGGCGCTTCTTTCGAAAACGAATTGAATCCGGTCGACTATGCTTTGAGCCGCGGCGATTCGCTGAATTACGCCAAGCATCGCGTCGTCTTCAGCCCGATCTGGGAGATTCCCGTTCGGAAGTATTCGGGTCTGGCCGGAAAGTTGGCCGACGGCTGGGCTCTTTCCGCGATCGTCACCTACCAATCCGGCTTCCCCATCCGCTTCTTCACCGGCGACGACCAGGAACTCGAGAGCAGCTTCTTCTTCGAAGACGCCAATACCCCGGAGATCGATGGCAAGCCGCACTTCATCAACCCCAAGACCAACGGCGGCTACTATCTCGACATCAGCAATATTTCCGATCCGGCGCCCGGCACCTTTGGAAACTCCCCGCACGCCCTATGCTGCGGTCCGGCTCTTAGCGAGACTGATATGTCCATTCAGAAACGCACCAAGATCACCGAAAGATTGAACACCGAATTCCGGGCGGACTTCAGCAACGTGTGGAACCACACCCAATTCAACAATCCCGACGGTGATTTCAGCGATACCACCTTCGGCCAGGTCCTGAAGGCGCGGGATCCTCGCGTGCTCCAGTTCGGATTGAAGTTTTTGTTCTGAGTGTGCCACGAGCAAACAAGTCGGCGACAGACGACGAGTTTGCGTAACTGTGTAGTTGATGAGGGGAGGCCCCTCGGAGCCGTCTTGCAGGAGAAGGTTCCAAACTGCCTTCCGCTGCTGCTCTCTAAGGGGAGTGGTGGTGAACGGAGAAGGAAAAGGCCCGGAAGTAAACTGGGTCAAGTAACTCCCAGGAAGAGGAACGCAAGTAAATCACCGCTTCTCATGTCGAAAAGAACTAAGACGATATCGAAACCGTGGTTTGTCAGAAGACCGCGGGACAAGTTCCGACGGAACCTGATTACGGGCGGAACGGTATCCGGCATATAGGTGGCCTGATCCTGGGCGAGGCGACTACACGGAACGTGGGAACCTTCGGTGTTGATGCTAACGGAAAAGCCGCAAGTGGAATGAACCACGAGGGCGAACGTACGAATGCGACAGCAAGGGGCGGAGCACCCCGTAATAGCGATGAAGTCCGTGAAAGCGGACGGAGCGAAGGGGGTGCGTGCAGTGAAGCCAAGTTCATTGGGCCAACCAGAAATGGGAGGAGTCTGAAGGACGAGGCAAAACCGTACTGTATTTCGCGATGGGAAGTCCTGGAAGCCTACAAGAAGGTGAAGAGCAACAAGGGAGCCGCAGGAATCGATGAACAGACGATCGAAAACTTTGGGAGGAAGCTGAAGAAGAACCTCTACAAGGTCTGGAATCGCATGTCATCGGGCAGCTACTTTCCACCACCGGTGCGGACGGTGAAGATACCGAAAGCAGGCGGAGGGGAAAGACCGCTGGGGATACCGACCGTGTCGGATCGAGTAGCACAGATGGTCGTAAAGAATCGATTGGAGCCACTGGTGGACCCGCTGTTCCACTCCGACTCTTATGGGTATCGCCCGAAGAAGTCGGCACTGGATGCCGTGGGACGTGCTCGGCAGATGTGCTGGGCATATGACTGGGTCTGCGACCTGGACATCAAGGGCTTCTTCGACAATCTGGACCACGAACTACTGATGCGGGCGGTACGAAAACACGCGAAAGACAAGTGGGTCGTGCTCTACATCGACCGATGGCTCAAAGTACCAGCGGTCGATGATCAGGGCAACCTCCTGAAGCGTGAACGGGGCACTCCGCAAGGAGGAGTGATCAGCCCACTGTTGGCGAACCTGTTTCTGCATTACGCGTTTGATCTGTGGATGCGCAGAAATTGGAAGCATCTTCCGTTCGAGCGTTACGCGGACGACATCATCGTCCACTGCAGAACGAAGGGAGAAGCCGAGTTAGTCCGTAGGAATGTTGCAGCCCGGTTGAAGCAGTGCGGACTAGAACTCCATCCTGAGAAAACTAAGCTCGTTTACTGCAAGGATGCCAATCGGAAGGAGAGTCACCCGAACGAGAAGTTCGACTTCCTAGGGTATACGTTTCGACCCCGGGGGAGCGTCAATCGCAAGGGACAGCTCTTCTGTAGTTTTAGCCCGGGTATCTCGAAGAAGGCGCGATTGAAAATCAGCGACGAGATCCGACAATGGAAACTGCATCAACGCACGTCGCAGTCCATCGAAGACCTTGCACAGCTGATCAATCCGAAACTTCGGGGCTGGTTCAACTACTACGGACGATTCAACCCTTCGGCGCTACGGCCCATCGAGAGGCATGTCGGCCAATCGTTGGTTCGCTGGGCTTGCCGGAAATACCAGACACTGCGCGGCCTCCGCATACAGGGCTGGAAATGGTTGATGCAGCTCCTTGAGCGTCAGCCGACTCTTCTCGCCCTCTGGGAGCGTCAGCGTGGCGCGGTTTTCACCATGGGAGCCGTATGAGTCGGGAGGCTCAAGTACGGTTCTGGAAGGGCCTCGGGGTGAAATTCCCCGGGGCCACTTAACAATCAGCCGGCTCTCCATTTTCGAGTGGAAGCGCCGTGCTCACGAGTGGAACAGGCCCGGGGTCGGGTCCCCGGGCCTTTGCACGTCTGCTCCACCAGGACTTTTCGCCCGAGCCGAGCGGGTTTTGCCCCCGACTCTGTGGTTGGGTGGCGCACGCTTGGCCGTCAAAGGTGCGGGAATTGAACTTAGATTTCTTCGCCTTGAGTGATTTCTGAATCGCAAAACGATCCACATTAATTTGAGGCACAGCGTCAGGAGGCAGTCATGCACGAAGGTCTACAAAAGGAAATCGCAACATACGAAAAGCGCACCCCTAAATCGCGCGAAGCGCACACCAGAGCCCTTACCCGCATCCCGCTAGGAGTAGCGAGCAACTACCGCGCCTACGATCCCTACCCAATATTTGTCCGCGACGGTCGCGGCGGCCACATCCACGATATCGATGGCAACGAATATATCGATTTCAACCTGTGCTTCGGCGCGCTGATGGCCGGGCACCTGCACCCCGCGGTAGTAAAGGCCGTCCAGGCCAAGCTCGAGACCGGGACTATGTTCGGCATGCCGCATGACGCCGAATTCGAGCTGGCCCAGGAAATCTGTAACCGCTACCCAATCGACATGGTCCGCTTCAGCAACAGCGGCACCGAATGCACCATGCACGCAGTACGTCTGGCCCGCGCCGCCACCGGCCGCGACAAGATCATCAAGATGGAAGGCGGCTATCACGGCCTGCACGATTCCGTGCTGGTTTCGCTGAAGCCGAAGCTAAAAGAAGTGGGCCCCGCGGACGCGCCGGTCTCGGTGCCGGGCGGCGAGGGAATCCCCAAGGCCTCAGTGGCCAACACTTTAATTGCGCAGTTCAATGACCCGGCGGCCGTGGAAAAACTCTTCCAGAAACATCCCAACGAAATCGCCGCGGTGATTCTTGAGCCGATCATGATGAACGTAGGCATCCTGATGCCGAATCCGGGATACCTCGAGGCTCTGCGCTCGATCACCAAGGCCAACGGCGCGCTGCTGATTTTCGACGAGGTGAAAACCGGAGCTAAGCTCGGCTACGGCGGCGCCTGCGAATACTTCAAGATTCAGCCCGACCTGGTTTGCCTGGCGAAATCGATTGGCGGCGGTTTCTCCCTGGCGGCTTTCGGTGCGCGCCAGGAAATCATGAATCTGATTTCCGATCATCGCGTGTTCCATGGCGGTACCTACAACACCAATCCGGTGGCCATGGCCGCGGGTCTAGCCACCTTCCGCGAAGTGCTCACCAAAGACGCCTACGTTCATGTCGATCGCTTGAACAAGAAATTGGTTGGTGGCTACGAGGACGTTCTGAAAAAGACCGGCCTGAACGCCTACATGGTGAGCGCCGGAGCCAACGGCGCGTTGATGTTCTTCTCCAAGCCCATTCAGAATTATCGCGATTGGTTGGCGGTGGATAGCGACCTCTGGCGGCACTATTGGTTCGCGATGGTCAATCGCGGTGTGATGGCTCAGCCGTATTGGTGGGACGAGCAGTGGACCATCTCGGTGGCCCATACCGAGGCGGACATCGACCGTCACATCGCCACCTTCGCCCAGATCGCTCCCGATCTGGTGGCCGCTCAGAAGGGACAGACAGCCACAGCCGGTCGCTGATTTCGATTTCGAGCCGGACCCACGGAGCGCGCGTGCCAGTGAACGAAAGCGACTCACAACCGCACCTCCAGCGAGTGCTAGGGCGCTGGGACTTGGTGCTGCTGTTTGTCGTCGCGGTTTTCAACCTCAATGTGGTGCCGTCGATCGCCGCCAATGGCGGCGTCACCATCTGGCTGTGGATCATTTCGTTGATCCTGTTTTTCTGGCCGCAGGGAATTGCGGTGATCGAGCTCGGCAAAAGGTTTCCCGGCGAAGGCGGCGTTTACCTGTGGACCAAGGAAATTTTCGGCGATTTTCACGGCTTCCTCTCCGGTTGGTGCTATTGGACCAACAACATGCTCTACGTCCCCACCGTCCTCCTCTACTTTGTGGGTGTCTGCGTGTTCGTGCCAGGCGGCCACTGGGTTCAGCTCGCCGATAACAAATGGTTTGCGTTGTCCGCGTGCTTGGTGCTGCTGGCGCTGCTGGTAGTGTTGAACATCGTCGGGCTGGGCGTAGGGAAGTGGATCAACAATCTGGGCGGAATCGGGACGGGAGTTGCCGCGGCGACTTTAATCACGCTGGGATTGGTCGTCTACGCTCACTTCGGCACCACGATCACCTCCGCCGACTTTCGAATTCCCGCCAATCCCCGGTTCGTGCTGAATGCGTTTGGCGTAATTTGCTTTGGGTTGGTTGGCCTCGAGCTAGCCTCAGTGATGGGTGACGAAATTCGAGATCCCGCGAAGACCCTTCCGTTTGCGGTGATTTGGGGCGGCCTGATTTCCGGCGCGCTGTATATCGGAGCCACGCTCACCTTGCTGATCGCCGTCGGCAAGAACGACATTAGCGTGCTGCAGGGAATCGTCCAGGCGGTGAGCCACATGGCCGCGCAGGTGGGCGTGGGCTGGATCCTTGCGCCGTTTGCGTTGGTATTGAGTTTGTCGATCGCCGGGATCGGCTCGGCGTGGTTGGCCGGGTCGGCGCGCATTCCCTTCGTCGCTGGCCTCGATTCGTATTTGCCGGGGTGGCTCGGCAAGCTGCATCCGCGCTATAACACGCCGTACATGGCCCTCACCGTTCACGGCGTGGTTTCTTTTTTGCTGTGCTTGATGGATTTTGCGGGTGCGGGAGTCGCCGAAGCGTTTCAGACCATGCTGTCGTTGGCGGTGGTGTTGCAATTGATTCCGTTCCTCTACATTTTCATCGCCCTGCTAAAAATTGGCGCCGCTCCGCCCGACGGCAAAGGCCGCTATTCTAAGCCGGTGTTGCTGCTCTCCGGCGCCAGCGGTCTATTAACCACGACTCTGGGCATTATCTTGGCGTTTTTCCCCGCTCAGCAGATCAAATCGCTGTGGGTGTATGAAGCCAAGATGCTGACCGGCACGCTTTTCTTCATTGGGCTGGCGTGGTTCTTTTTCTTTGTGTACGGCAGCCGCAAGGCGGCGCCAGCGGCGAGGCCGGCGTAGCACCTCTCCTCGAGCGGAGGGTTTCACTGGGTTAAGATTTTGACCCTGGCCAGGTTTTGATTTTGGTTTTGGTCCACGCTTCCGTGTTTTTGGGGTGCCCCAGTGTTCCCCGGTTTGGGCAAGGGTGGGTGTCCAGACCTGGGTTTTGACCTTGATTTTGCAGGTTGACGGTACGGAGACGATCCATGGCGAGCAGCGCACCGACGAACGTCCGAAAATATCAAATGTTGATCGACGGAAAGTGGAGCGACGGCGACGGCGCCCAACCACTCTCGGTCTACGACCCCTCCACTGAAGAAGTGATCGCCACCGTCCCCGACGCCGGCCCTGCAGTCAGTGAATGCCGCCGTAGCTGCCGCCAAGGCCGCCTTCGAGACCGGCCCGTGGAGTTCCACCTCCGCGCAAGAGCGTGGCCGCGTCCTCTTCCGCCTGGCTGAGAAGATTCGCCAGAACACCGACATGCTCGCGCGCATCGAGTGCCAGAATTCCGGCAAGCCGATCGTCGAAGCCGAATACGACATCACCGACGCCGCTACCTGCTTTGAGTACTACGGCGGCCTAGCCACGAAAATCACCGGACAGGTGAATCCAGTTCCCGACAACGCGCTGAGCCTTTCCATGAAGGAACCGGTGGGCGTGGCCGGACAAATTATTCCCTGGAACTATCCGCTGTTGATGGCCGCATGGAAGCTAGCTCCCGCACTGGCCGCGGGTTGCACCTGCGTGCTGAAGCCCGCCGAACAAACCCCGCTCACCGCACTTGAAATGGCGGCGTGGTTTCCAGAGGTAGGTCTGCCCGATGGCGTGGTGAACGTCATCACCGGCCTGGGCGAATCCACCGGGGCGCCGCTGGTGCGCCACCCGGACGTGAACAAGATCGCCTTCACGGGCAGCGCCGAGGTCGGAAAAATAATCATGAAGTCCGCAGCGGATACCGTGAAGCGCGTGACCCTCGAATTGGGAGGGAAGTCACCCAACATCTTCTTTGCCGACGCCGATTTTGAAGCGGCCATCGACGGCGCGCTTTTCGGCGTGTTCATCAATCAAGGCGAAGTCTGCTCGGCTGGCAGCCGCATCCTGGTCGAGAAGAAAATCTACTCGAAATTCATTGACGCCATGTCCGCCAAGGCCAAAACCATTCGCTTGGGCGCTCCGCTCGAGCGCGAAACCAAGATGGGACCGCTGGTCAGCAAAGATCAATACGACCGCGTGCGGTCGTATCAGGAACTCGGCAAGAAGGAAGCCAAAGTAGCGGCGGGAGGGAACCGCGCCGCGAAGTTCGATCGCGGATTCTACGTCGAACCCACGATTTTCTACGATGTGGACAATTCCGCGCGCATCGCCCAGGAAGAAATCTTTGGCCCGGTGGCTGCGGTGATTCCCTTCGCCGACGAAGCCGAAGCGATCCGCATTGCCAACGCCACTCCTTACGGCTTGGCCGCGGCGGTGTGGTCGCGCGATATTTTCCGTGCATTTCGCATCGTAAAAGCGCTGCGCGCCGGAATCGTGTGGGTCAACCACATGCAGCCTACCTACGTGGAAGCTCCTTGGGGCGGCTATAAGCAGTCCGGATTTGGCCGCGAGCTGGGCCCGCACGGAGTCGACGAGTATCTCGAGACCAAGCAAGTCCACATCAACCTCAACGAATCCCCGATTGGATGGTACTGACATGCCCACCATTGAACTGCGCACCGCGATACCCGGACCGAAATCGATCGAACTGATGCGCCGCCGCGTGGCCGCGGTTCCGCGAGGTCCCGCTCACTCCACCCCGGTGTTTGCCGCCAAGGCGGAAGGCGCGGTGGTGGACGATGTGGACGGCAACAGGTACATCGATTTTGCCGGGGGCATCGGCTGCCTCAACACTGGTCATCGTTCGCCGGGCGTTTTGAGGGCGCTACAAGCGCAGCTCGGAAAATTTATGCACACTTGTTTCAGCGTGGCCCCGTACCCAGGCTACGTCGAAGTGGCCGAGAAATTGAACGCCCTGGTTCCCGGAGATTTTCCGAAAAAGACGATGCTGGTAAATACCGGGGCGGAAGCCATAGAAAACGCCATCAAGATCGCCCGGCACTACACCAAGCGCCCCGCCATCGTTTGTTTTGAAGACGCATTCCATGGCCGCACCATGCTGACTATGTCGCTCACCAGCAAGACCAATCCGTATAAAGAGGGATTCGCGCCGTTCGCTTCCGATATTTATCGCGTGCCGTTTGCATATTGCTATCGCTGCTCGTATTCGCTCGCCTACCCTTCCTGCAAGGTTTTTTGCGCGTCGCATATCGAAGACAGCTTTAAGCGCGTGGTGGCCGCCGATTCAATCGCTGCGATCATTGTTGAGCCGATTCTCGGCGAGGGCGGATTCGTCACCCCTCCTCCTGAATTTCTGCCCATGCTGCAGGAGCTTTGCCGCCGCCATGGAATTCTGTTGATCGCTGATGAAGTGCAGACTGGCATCGGGCGCACCGGGGCGATGTTTGCTTGCGAAAAGTTTGGCATCGAGCCCGACATTCTGGTCGCCGCGAAGTCGCTCGGCGGCGGTTTGCCGATCGGCTCGGTCACCGGACGCGCCGAAATCATGGACGCCCCCGGAAGGGGCGGCCTCGGGGGTACGTTTGCCGGAAACCCCGTGGCGTGCGCCGCGGCCCTGGCGGTGCTCGAAGAACTGAAAGATGGGCGGTTGATCCAACGCGCCAACGAACTCGGCGAGCACTTCGTGCGCCGCTCGGCTGGATGGCAAAAACGCTGGGCGATCGTGGGAGAGTCGCGAGGGCTGGGCGCGATGCGTGCGATCGAGTTGGTTCGCTCGCGCGAGACCCGCGAGCCCGCCAAAGAAGAGACCGAAAAGGTCGTAAAATATTGCTACGAGCACGGCCTGCTGACCATCTCCGCCGGCACTTACGGCAACGTGCTCCGCGTGCTGGCGCCGCTGGTGGTTACCGACGACCAGTTCGATGAGGGGCTCGGGGTCATCGAGGCGGCTCTGGCTTCGGTTTGCGAATCGCGTCAGCCCGTCGGCTCTTACACCGCGTAAATTCGGCGCAACGCACCGGCGCAGTTTGTGTTCGGTGAGGAGACTAACTTCGTGACTAAGGTTTCAAATTCGGTGGTGTCCCGGTGATGACCCACGGCTTCTTGCTCGACGGCAAATGGATCGTTGCGGGCGAGGACATTTCAATTCGTTCGCCTTACGATGGCGCGGTGGTCGGCACCACCTTTCATGCCAGCTCCGCCGACCTCGAAACCGCCATCTGCTCGTCGGTGCGCGCGTTTGAAATTACCCGCAAAATGCCGCCCTTCGAGCGCCAGCGCATCCTCAGTGCAGTGTCCGCCAAATTATCCGAGCGACGCGAGGAGTTTGCTCGCTGCATCGCGCTCGAAGCGGGAAAACCAATCCGCACCGCCCGCGGCGAGGTCGATCGCGCGATTTTTACTTTCGCGGTGGCCGCCGAAGAGGCCACGCGCATCGGCGGGGAATGGCTGCCGCTGGATCTGCAAGCTTCGGCCGCCGGCCGCAGCGGGATCGTTCGCCGCTTTCCACTCGGTCCAATTGCCGCGATCACCCCTTTCAATTTTCCGCTGAACCTGGTGGCCCATAAACTCGCGCCCGCCATGGCCGCAGGTTGCACAGTGGTCCTGAAGCCCGCCCCGCAGACGCCTTTTACCTCCTTTCTGCTGGGTGAGGTGATTGAGAGTGCCGGATGGCCCGCGGGCGCGCTGAATATTCTGCCGTTGTCGAATTCCGACGCGGAGAAAATGGTCAGCGACGACCGCCTGAAAATGCTCACCTTCACCGGCAGCGGCAAAGTGGGGTGGATGCTCAAGGCTAAGTCAGGGAAGAAAAAGGTTACCCTCGAACTCGGCGGGAACGCCGCAGTGATCGTCCACAGCGACGCCGACGTCGAATTCGCGGCCGAGCGCTGCGTCCTGGGGGGATTTGCCTACGCCGGGCAGAGCTGCATATCGGCGCAACGGATCTACGTGCAGCGCGAAGTAGAGCAGCGGTTCACCGACGCACTCCTCGGGCGCGTCGCGAAGCTCGTCACCGGCAGTCCTCTCGATGAGGCCACTGACGTTGGTCCGATGATTCATGAAGACGCAGCCCGGCGTGCGGAATCCTGGATCCGCGAGGCCGTTCAGCAGGGAGCGAAGCTGCTCGCCGGTGGGGCCCGCCGCGGCACCGTGCTCGATCCCACCGTCCTGTCGCACACCCGCCCGGAGATGAAGGTGAGCTGCGAGGAAGTCTTCGCGCCGGTCGTGATCGTTCAGCCCTACGATCAATTCAGCGACGCGCTTTGCGCCGTGAACCATTCACCCTTTGGGTTACAGGCCGGACTCTTTACCCGCGACGTGCAACGGATCTTCCAGGCATTTCAGGAGTTGCAAGTTGGCGGCGTGATCGTCGGCGACAGCTCCGCCTTTCGCATCGACCACATGCCATACGGCGGGGTGAAGGATTCCGGGATCGGCCGTGAGGGATTGCGCTACGCCATCGAAGAGATGACCGAGCCGCGGTTGTTGGTTCTCAATCTCGGCTAACCACGCGCCGCGAGATCACCTTTACAACGTAGGAGAGATGGGGGTTTTGCCGGCGGCGTGGTTGCGGCGATTCTTGCTCAGCCTGCGGCCCAGCCAGATTAGCGGCACACCGGTGGCCAACAGCAGTAGTGACGCCGGTTCCGGCACAGGTGCACCGATGGCAGCAACTTGATTCACGAATCGCAGCGGCATTCCCGCGGATCCCGCTGAGCTTTTGCCCAAGCTCGGAGGACCACTGAACAAAGCATAGGTGATGCTGTCGCTACTCGGCGCGCCGATCGCACAGGAACCCAAGTCACTGCTGGGCGTTGTCGCGCTGTGCGCGTTGAGCGCCGCCACACCGGTGCCGGGCATCTGATTCACGATCGAACATGTGAACGAACCCGCGTGCGGTCCATCAAAAATTGCTTCCAAGGTGATTGGCGGGACGGCGTCGGAAGGCGGCTTGATTGTTCCGTTGCGTACTTGAACCTCGGGACCTCTACGGAGGGGCAGTGATTGCGGGTCGAATGCCTGCACGCCATCGGCACGAAGGTCGAAGGCACCGGCTAAGACCAGCCCGGCGACCAGCAACAACCTTGCGTACGTCATTTTTACGTTCTCCAAGTAGTTCCTACATAGTACTGCAAGCGCTGTGCCAATCAATGAGAATTGTGAGAATTCTGTAAGTGCATCATTTACAATTAGTTAGTTTGTGGAAAACTGTATCATTAGTGGCAGTGTGCTAAACTTTTGCACATTTTTGCCTAACGCCGTCCACATCCTGTATAGGACGCACGGCAGTCCTCCCCGTCCTAACCAACCAAGCGTACTCAGTACGATCCCTTACGTGCGCACCCGGAGATCGTTGCCGAAGATCGCACTTACAAGGAATGGGACAGCGGTTCGGTGTGCGAAACACCCTGTTCCATTCGTCACGCTTTTTAGTGGGGGCGTCCGCCGGAATGTCCGGAGCCACTCGAAGCGTGCGCTTGCCCTCCGCCGCCTGCGCTCCTGCCGCCGCCGTTGCCCCGATTATTTCCTCCGCCAGAATTCGACGGTGCTCGATAAGTCGGACTCGGACGGTTGGCGGGGCTGGGACTCGGGGAACGATAAGTATTTGTCGGCGAGCGATAAGTGTTCGGTGATGCACGATTCGTTGGGTTGCCTCCGCCGTAACCGTAGGACGAAGGCGAGCGCGGCGTGACGATCGGACGGCTCATGTTCAGTGACGGACGAGAATAGCCTCCGTTGCCAGGTGTAGAAGCCGAGTACCCACGCCCGCCTGCAGACGCAGCGCCCGCATTTCCCGACGTCGAGCGCGACGCCGGAGGCGTAAACGTATGCCAGTTGCCTTGCGTGCTTCCCGCAGAACGCCCCGCCGCACTCAAATTGACGTTGCCGTTCGCGCCGACGCGATTCGCAAAATTCGAATTGCCATTCACCACCGAGTGCGTCGCGGACGGCGGGGTGAAGCCGCGATTCGCGCTTCCACCTGCCGCGGACGACCCATTGCGATTCGCCAATGAACTCGAACCCCAGCCCGAGCCCGCGGCCCGCGATCCATTTTGCCCGCCGTTAAAGAAATGCTGTTGCGCCATCGAGTGGCTCGGCACCGACGTCGGGTTCACCGGCCGGCTCACCGATTGATAGCTCGCCTTGGTAGGTTGCACCGGCATGCGTCCGGAAACCATTCCTCCCGCGCGGAAGGTTTTCGCATCGATCGCCGCCTGATGCGCGGGAACCGCGCCGTGACCGAATTCATTCGATCCCATCGAAGAGATGCCGCCGCGAACGCGTGCGTTGGTGGCCGCCAATCCGACGTTGGAATACGGATGCACCACTCCGCGTGGATACAGAGGACCAATGCCGCCACCCACGCGCGTGCCGATCGCGGTCACCCCATAGTTCCGGCCGTAACGTCCGTACCACGGATGGTAGAAATCTCCGGGCCCGATCGCCAGCCAGCCAACGTGCCCGAAGTTGAACCCCACTCCAAATCCAAAGCCGACTCCGAATCCGATTCCAACGTGCGGGCCAAAGCCGAAAAAGGAAACGTAAGCCGGTGCCCACACTGGGTAGTAACCCGGATAACCGACCACCGGCCCGGGCCACCAGCACCAGCTACCGCCATACACGAACCACCGTCCGTAGTGATAAGGAGCCCATCCCCACGGCTCGTAAGATACCCACGTCCACCCGTAGTACGGCTCGTAAGTCCACCGTCCGTCACGATACGGAGCCCAGTCCGGACCGTTCGACGGCACCCAAACGTTTCCGTAGTCCGGCACGTTCTGCCAGTGCCCGTAAGGATCCAAGTCTTGCGTTCCAACGTAGTAGCGGTCGGTGTGTTGCCAGCTTGCCGCTTGATTGATATGCCGGTCGCGGCTGCTATTGAACTCGTCCCATTCATCGCGCGGCGGAGCGTTGCTGGTCTGATATTGAGGATTGTCCGTCCCGCGAATGCTGATCATCTGGCCGGCCGTCACGCGCGTGCTGCCTTGCTGCGTGCTGATATCGGCTTGGCCGCGCACCACCGTCACGCGCGTATCCGAATCTGAGCGAACCTCCACGCGGTAGATGCCATCGCCCACTGGGTGCACCGACATATTGGGAGTGTCGATTTCCGACTGCGCTTCGTTGCCGGCGGTCACGCTGAGGTCCGCCAATCCCAACCCCAGTTGCAATTGGATATGTTTGCGAGTGAGGTCGGCAATCTTCGCGTTGGTGTTCTGGTCCATGCGCAGAACGTTGGCGTAGTCCAGCTCCACCTCGGTGCGCCCGCCGGCGCCGGTGGCAACGCTGTCGCCCAAGACCACCGGGGTGTTGATGGTCGCCGCAGCCCAATCCGTCGAGCCGTCGTGCTTCGTCGAGACGTCACCGTGAATCAGGCTGACCCGGCCCACGCCCGTCGCCGCCGCGGCATCACTCTGCCCATCGGTGACAGGCGCTTGCGCGTCCTCGGAATTGTTTTGGACATCGGCGGAATTGCTCTGCGTATCCGCGGAATGATCTTGCGGATCTTGCGCGCGAGCCACGCCCACGAACGTCAGGACCATCGCCGCCATGGTGAGAAGAAGCTTTTTCATTTCGCGCCTCCCGATCGTCCCCCAGCCTGCTGGCTACTTGCCCGTCCGGGTCATCTCCATGATTTCACTCTAGATAATGCAGGTGCAGGACCAAACCGGCACAGTTCGGCCATCCTGCGTTAACCTATTGATTATGGGATGGTTAAGGTGGTGGGCCGCTGGCGCAAAGGGCTAGAAATTCAGGGGAAATGGCTGCTTTCAACCACCCCTGGTGGTTTTCAACCACTGGGACGCCGCCGTTGTGTTCCTAGGTATCGCCTTCGGAGGCATCGGGCGCGCCCATCGTCGAGAGCCGATAGCGCAGCGCATTGCGAGACAGCCCCAGCGCTCGCGCGGCCTGGCTCTTATTGCCGTTGGCACGGGCCAGCGCTTCACGAATAATTTCGTGCTCCCATTCTTCCAGCGTTTTCCCCTCCGGGAGCAAAGGCGCGGGGCCAGGCGCAGCGGAGAACGATGACCGCGCAGACGCCGCGTCGAGATGAAAGTCCGAAACATCCAGCGTCTCGCGCGCCGAGAGCGTGATGGTTCGCTCGATAATATTTTGCAGTTCGCGCACATTTCCCGGCCAGGAGAAATCCATAAGCATTTTTACGGCGGCCGGAGTCACCGCGCGAACTGGCTGTTTAGTGTCTTTCGCAAAACGCTTCAGAAAGAAATCCACCAGTCCGGGAATATCTTCCTGGTGATCGCGCAGCGAGGGGATATCGATAGCGACCACGTTCAGCCGGTAATAAAGGTCTTCGCGGAACGTGCCGTCTTCGAGCGCGGCGCGCAGGTCGCGGTTGGTCGCAGCCACCAGCCGGACGTCCACCTTCAGCGTTTTGGTGCCGCCCAGCCGCTCGAACTCGCGTTCCTGCAGCACCCGCAGCAGCTTCACCTGGGTGGCGGGCGGCACATCGCCGATTTCGTCCAGAAAAAGTGTGCCCTTGTCCGCCAACTCAAACTTGCCCGGCTTGCTGGTGGCCGCGCCCGAAAAGGCGCCTTTCTCGTAGCCGAAGAGTTCGCTTTCCAGCAGATTTTCGGGGATCGCGGTGGCGTTGATCTTGACGAAGGGCCCGGAAGCGCGGTGCGAATGCTCGTGGATGGCGCGAGCGATCAGGTCCTTGCCCACACCGCTTTCCCCTCCGAGTAGCACCGTCGTATTGGTCGGAGCCACCCGCTCGACCATAGCCAGCACCGCTTGCATGCGCTCGCTGCGCGCGACGATATTTTCGTATTCGTAGCGCTGGCCTAGCGCTTCGCGAAGCGTGCGGTTCTCCTCCACCAGTTGGTTTGCCGCCAGCTCCTTGCGCACCACCATGAGCATTTCCGCCAGCGCAAACGGTTTGAGCACGTAATCGCCGGCGCCCTGCTTCATCGCTTCCACCGCGGACTCCACCGTTCCGTACGCGGTCATCACCACCACTGGCAGCCGCGCCGTGGATTTCTTGATGGCGTGCAGGAATTCCAGTCCGCCCATTCCCGGGAGACGCAAGTCGGTGATCACCAGGTCGATCGTTTCCCGGCTCAAAGTCTTGATGCCGCTCTCGGCGTCCCCGGCGGAATAAGTTAGGTATCCTTCCTCGCCCAGGCTCAACTCCAGCAGCCGGCGCATTTTTGGTTCGTCTTCGACGATCAGAATGGATGCCATGATGGTAATTCTATCTCCGATCCGCGAGCCCCGTGGGGAACGATCTCATGCAGGCGACTCGGTCGCCGCACCGGTCGAGTCGGTCACAACTGTCGCACTCGACGCGCGAAGCGCGGCTGGCAGGAACACCTGAAACCGCGCTCCGTGGCCTGCCTCGCTCTTCAATTGGATTGTGCCGCGATGGTCGTCAACGATTTTCGCCACGATCGAAAGCCCCAATCCCACGCCGGTTTTCTTCGAGGTCACAAACGGATTGAAAATTTGTTCACGCAGCTCGGGCGGCACGCCGGGCCCAGAATCCTCGATTTCCACACGCAATCCCGGCTGGCCATCTCGCGAGTCCGCGGATGTGCTCACCCGTAGCTTTCCTAAGCCACCTTCCATTGCTTCGTACGCGTTGAAGATCAAGTTGACGAACACTTGCTCGACCAGTTGTTCATCCGCCAGAATCGCCGGCTGGTTCTTGGCATAATCGCGCTCGACCGTCACCGCGGCAGCAGGACATCGCGCGTGGGCCGCCTCCAGCGCCCGCTCGAGAACGCTTTCGATTCGCAGCGGACTCAATTCCAGTTGCGACGGCCGCGCGAAGTCCAGGAACCGCGTCACCAGGCCATTGAGCCGGTTCACTTCGGACGAGATGTACCCGGCGAGTTCGCTTTCGAGCGGATTCGCGTCCTGCAGTTTTTTCTCGAGCATCTCCGCGGAGCCTTTGATCACGCCCAGCGGATTGCGAATCTCGTGCGCCAGCCCGGCGGAAAGCTGGCCCAGCGCCGCCAGACGTTCCGCGCGGCGCGCATCGGCCTGCACTCGCTGCAATTCGCGATTGGTTTGCGCGAGCTGCTCGGAAAGATGCTGATAACGCAGCACTTGCTTCTTATTTTCCACCACGAAGCGGTTCACCAGCATCCCCGCCAGAAAAAAGAAGAGAATGCGGATCGCCAGTTCGAGATATCCCGCCGGCAGCACCTCGAATTCCTGCAGCGCAGGAATGAGCAGCGAGCAGTAGGCGAGCGAAATGCCCAGAGTCCACAGGATGGTCCCAATCGCGCCGAAATTAATCGCCGCGGTAACCACCGGCAAATAGTAAATGGGATAGTAAGAGCTGTTGATCCCCACGTCGCCGGTATGCTCGAGCAGCAGGGTAGCCAGCGCCGTCTTAATCAGGATGCTGTAGACCGCGCCGCGCCCGGGAAGCCGCGCGATCAGCCGCCCCTCAAATATCTGGAAGGCCCCAATCGCCAGCAGCACCAGCTGCTTATGAATTTCAGCGACCGGCGGCAACAGCGCCAGGCCCGCCAAAAAGGCGAGCCAAAGCAGATCCAGCCAGTCAAACCGCGATCGCTCCCCGTCCACCATCTGCTTTTCTAGATGAACTCCCGCGTAGAATCTAACGCATTTATCCCTTGTGGCACAGCGACTCCTCGCGGGGCGAATCGAATCTCGTTCTCCGGGCCATATCCGGGTTCCCCATGAACTGCTGATTGCCGGGAGCTTCAAATTCTGCAATTCGATCATTGTCAACGAGATGCATTTTCTAGTCCCCACAAGTGCTGGATTCAGGTCCGCCCGGCGGCGCGATAGAAAGGCGATCTTGGGCGGGTCGGAATCGGCGATTTCCTGGTCCATTTGGTTTCCCCTCCTGTTCGGATCGAACGCGGCACTGTGGTGCGCGCGGTGGAAGAATGGATTCCTGTGGAGAATTTGCGAGGCGCCTCGGCCGATACCATTGTCGGGGCCACGCCAGGTGCGCTAAGCTTCCAGCCGGGTCCGTTGTTCGAAATAATTTAGGGGGACAGCTTTATGAACATTCGATACTTGGTGATGATCGCGGTACTACTTTTTGCGACTACGTCGGCGATGGCGCAGAGTGGGCACGCCGATATTTACAATGCTAAGGGGGACAAGATTGGCACGGCGGTGTTGCACGGTACTGCTCACGGCGTGCGCATCAAGCTGGAAGTTTCGCAGCTTCCTCCGGGCACGCACGCATTTCACATTCATTCGATAGGGAAGTGCGATGCTCCTGATTTCAAGTCTGCTGGGCCGCACTTCAATCCGGAAAACAAGCAGCACGGGAAAGATAATCCGAACGGCGCGCACGCTGGGGACCTTTTGAATATTACGGTGGGCGCGGACGGCAAGGTGAAGACTACGGTCACTGCATCGGGCGTGAGTCTGGGTAGCGGGGCGAACGGGTTGTTTTCGGCGACTGGAACGGCGTTGGTGATTCATGAAAAAGAGGACGACTACAAGACCGATCCGACCGGGAACGCCGGGGCCCGGCTGGCGTGCGGGGTGATTCAGAAATAACTGATTGAGGAAGAGGATGGACGAACGCCGCACCCTTGCAAGCGAAGGGTGCCGCCGCCCGGGCAAGTCAAAAGCGTGGAGAATCCGGTGTGAAATCGACACCTGGGGCAGCCACTTGGCTTCGCTCAGCCACCACCCGGAATGGTTGTGCCACTCACCTAGGTTTCTGGGTCGTAGTTTAGGTTAGGGGCTAGCCAGCGTTCCATTGCGCGCAGGTCCATGCCTTTGCGGCGATGGTAGTCTTCTACCTGGTCGCGATCGATTTTTCCTACGGCGAAGTATCGCGATTCGGGGTGCGAGAAATAGAATCCGGAGACTGCGGCGGCTGGCAACATGGCGAAGCTTTCGGTCAATGTGATTCCGGTATTTTCTTCGGCGTGGATCAAATCGAAGAGCAGCCGTTTCTCGGTGTGATCGGGCGCGGCCGGGTATCCCGGCGCAGGGCGGATGCCGCGGTAGCGTTCGCGGATCATGTCGTCTTTACTGAGAGTTTCCGACAGGCCGTACTGCCAAGCGTCGCGCGCACATTTGTGGAGCATTTCGGCTAGGCCTTCGGCGAGGCGGTCGGCAAGAGCTTTGGTCATCAGCGCGTTGTAATCGTCGTTATCTTTCTCGAATTGGTGGACCAAGTCATCGACCCGGATGCCGGTGGTAACGGCGAACGCGCCGAGATAATCGGGAACGCCACTTTCGCGGGGCGCGACGAAATCGGAGAGCGCGAGATCCGGTTTGTCGTCGGACTTTGGAGTTTGCTGGCGCAGCGTATGCAGGGTGGTCAGCAGGCTGGTGCGCGAGTCGTCCGCATAAATTTCGATGTCGTCGCCGACGCTGTTGGCGGCAAAGAGGCCGTAAACGGCTCGCGCTCCGATCAGTTTTTCTTTGACGATGCGCGCCAATAGTTCCTGGGCGTCGTCGAAGAGCTCTTTGGCCTTTTCGCCTACTTCGGGCGCATCGAATATCTTTGGATAAATCCCGCGCAGCTCCCAGGCACTGAAAAACGGCGTCCAATCGATGTACGGAACGATTTGTTCGAGGGCGACCGGATCGTGCTTGCGCAGGCCCAGGAAGGAAGGCTTCGGCGGAGTGTAGGACGTCCAATCGATCGCCAGCTTATTCTTGCGCGCCGCGGCCAACGACTTCAGGTTCTGGGTCGACCGGTTGCGATGTTTTTCGCGAGTGCTCTCCTGCTCTTTGCGATTCTCTTCGATGAAAGCGACTTTCAATTCGACGTTGCTTAGGCTGCCCAGCACGCCCACGGAACGCGAAGCGTCCAATACATGCACCACTGGGTGGCGGTAGCCTGGCGCGATTTTTACCGCGGTGTGGGTGCGGCTGGTGGTGGCGCCACCGATTAACAATGGCAAGTCGAAACCCTGACGATCCATTTCCTTGGCGACGTGAACCATTTCGTCGAGCGATGGAGTGATCAAACCGCTCAGGCCGATCATGTCGGCCTTGTGATCGCGTGCGGCCTGCAAAATTTTGTCACTGGGCACCATCACACCCAGGTCGATCACTTCCCAATTGTTGCAGCCGAGCACTACGCCGACGATGTTTTTGCCGATGTCGTGAACGTCGCCTTTTACCGTGGCCATCACTACCCGGCCCTTCGCTTGCACTCCGCCCGATTGTTTTTCCGCTTCGAGGAAAGGCTGCAAGTACGCGACCGACTTCTTCATCACCCGCGCGCTCTTCACGACCTGCGGGAGAAACATTTTGCCGGAGCCGAACAAGTCGCCGACTACGTTCATCCCGGCCATCAATGGACCTTCGATCACGTGCAGCGGCTTGCCGTATTTCTGGCGAGCTTCCTCGGTGTCGGCTTCGATGTGCTCGACGATTCCCTTGACCAACGCGTGCGACAGCCGCTCCTCGACCGTGCCCTTTCTCCACGCCAGTTCTTCGACCTGCGTTTTCCCCGTGGCCTTCACCGTTTCGGTGAACGCCAGCAATCGTTCGGTAGAGTCGGGGCGGCGGTTCAGCAACACATCCTCAACCAGCTCCAGCAAATCCTTGGGAATATCCTCGTAGATCGCGAGCTGACCGGCGTTGACGATTCCCATGTCCATGCCCGCCTGGATCGCGTGATACAGAAATGCGGAGTGCATCGCTTCGCGGACCACATGATTGCCCCGGAAGGAAAACGAAATGTTGCTTACGCCGCCGCTTATCTTCGCGTAGGGCAGAGTAGCCTTGATTTGCCGGGCGGCCTCGATGAAGTTAACCGCGTATTCGTTGTGCTCCTCGATCCCGGTGGCGACGGTCAAAATATTGGGATCGAACATGATGTCTTCGGGAGGGACGCCGACCGCGGTGAGGAGTTGGTAGGCGCGGCGGCAGATTTCGAGTTTGCGCTGGATGGTATCGGCCTGGCCGCGCTCGTCAAACGCCATTACCACCATCGCAGCGCCGTAGCGCCGAATCAGGCGGGCGCGCTCGCGCAAAGCTTCTTCGCCTTCCTTCAGGCTGACGGAATTTACGATTCCTTTGCCTTGCAAGCATTTCAGTCCGGCTTCCAGCACCGTCCACTTGGAGCTATCGACCATCACCGGAACCCGCGCGATGTCCGGTTCGGAAGCGATGTAGTGCAGGAAGGTGGTCATGGCCTGCTCGGAATCGAGCATGGCTTCGTCCATATTAACGTCGATGATCTGCGCTCCGCCATCCACTTGCTGCTTGGCGATGGCCAGCGCCTCTTCGAATTGTCCGTTGAGGATCAGCTTTGAAAATTTCGGTGAGCCGGTCACGTTGGTGCGCTCGCCGACGTTAACGAAATTGCTGTCCGGACGCATCACCATCGGCTCAAGTCCGCTCAGCCGGGTGTAGCGTTCGGGAGTGGAAAGCACGTGTGGAGGCAAGCCGTGCACCGCTTCGGCGATGGCGCGAATGTGATCGGGAGTGGTGCCGCAGCAGCCGCCGACGATATTGAGCCAGCCGTTTTGCGCAAAGTCTCTTAAGTCGCCGGCCATTTTCACCGGGGTCTCATCGAATCCACCAAATGCATTGGGCAAACCGGCGTTGGGATAGCAACTGATGAAGATCGGCGCCACCCTCGATAGCTCTTCGATGTACGGGCGCATCTCTGGAGCGCCCAGCGCGCAGTTGATGCCCACACTGAGTAATTTCATGTGGGAGATGGAATTCCAAAACGCTTCGACGGTCTGACCGGAAAGAGTTCGTCCGCTGCGGTCGACGATGGTGACCGAGGCCATTACCGAAACGCGCGTTCCGGTTTCTTCGAAGTATTCGTCGATGGCAAAGAGCGCGGCCTTGGCATTAAGAGTGTCGAAGATGGTTTCGCACAGCAGCAGGTCTACACCGCCGTCCATCAGGCCACGCACTTGTTCGCGGTAGGTGTTTTTGAGCTGATCGAAAGTGACCGCGCGGAACGCCGGGCTCGCTACATCCTGGGACATTGAGGCGGTCCGGCTGGTCGGTCCGAGGGCACCGGCGACGAAGCACTCGCGGCCGGGGTTTGCGGCCATGAAACCGGCGACGGCGTTGCGGGCGGCGCGAGCTCCGGCGCGATTCAATTCGTACACCTGGTCTTCAAGCTGGTAATCGGCCATCGACAACGAATTGGAATTAAAGGTATTCGTTTCAAGGATGTCCGCGCCCGCCTCCAGATATTGGCGGTGGATGGCCTCGATGATCTGCGGCTGGGTAATATTCAGCAGGTCGTTGTTTTGGCGCAGGTCTTTCGGGTGATTCGCGAACTGGGTGCCGCGAAACTGGGCTTCGCTGAGAGCATGGGCCTGAATCATGGTGCCCATGGCGCCGTCCAGAATTACAATTCGTTGCTTCAGGAGGTTGAGCAGGTTTGAAGCGCGGGTGGTCCTGTCGTTCACGTCGAAGTCACACTCTCCTTATACTGCCAGGATAGAACATAAGGCGCACAGGTTTGGATGCGTGTTGCGGACTGGCGACTCATTAAGATAACACGGCGGGGGGTATTGGCGTCGGTGGGGTTGGGTGAGTCAGGCGATTTCAGGTAGCTGATCGTCGTGTATGTTGTGGTGTGTAAAGGAGTTACTTGCTGTTCTGTGGTGGTCTACGAAACGATCACTCGGAGCGCAGGGCGATAATCGGATCGACGCGCATCGCACGGCGCGCGGGAATGTAACAGGCGAGTGCGGCGACCGCAAACAGAAGCGCAGTCGCGGAGGCGTAGGCGAGGGGGTCGAGCGCGCCAGTGTCGACGAGCAGGCTGGCGAGGAATCGCGACAAACCCACCGATAGCGCCACACCGATCGCCAGGCCTGGGAGCGCCAGCTTCAATCCCTGCCCGAGAACCATGCCGAAAATGCTCTGCCGCTGAGCGCCGAGCGCGATGCGAATTCCGATTTCGTGGATGCGTTGGTTCACCGCGTAAGAAATCACCCCGTACATGCCCACTACCGCGAGCAGGAGGCTCAAACCGGCAAGGCCACCGGCGAAGGTGGCGGCAATTCGGAGGAAGAAGAAGCCATTTCCGCCCTGCAGAGATTCCGCCATGGGCATGACGTCGAAGACCGGGAGGTTCGGGTCCAGCGCGTGAACCTGCGCTTCAATTTCGCGGGCGATGGTGGCGGACGGGAGCGCGCCACGGACGTGCAGAACGCGAACGGAAGTGTAGTTCTGGGTGAGCGGCACATAGAAATAAGGAGCGGGATCCTCGGCGATGAAGGCGACCTTGCTGTACTTGGCGACGCCGACGACCTCAACGTCAGGTCCCTCGCCGGACACCCGGCGGAAGTGATGGCCGAGTGGATCTTGCCCTGGCCAGAGCTTTTGCGCGAGATTTTCGTTAATCACCGCGACGAGCGGGGTGGTGCTTTGGTCGCGATCGTCGATGGCGCGGCCGCGAATGATTTCGATGCCCATCGCGCGGAAATAATCCGAATCCACTTTGTTGAAGCGCACGGCCGGGACCTCGCTCGCAGGCAATCCTCGCTGGCTTTCGTTCCAAAGCGCGTTGCGGCCCGAGCTGTAATAGCCCATCGGAACGGAGTAAGCGAAGGCCGCGGATTGGACCCCGGGCAGCGCGCGGACCCGGCTGCCGAGTTGGCGATAAAAACTCGCGCCGCGCTGCTCGTCGTATCCTAGTTCCTGGACATCCATGGTGAGATTCAAAACGTGCTCGGGCTTAAATCCGAGGCCGGCCTTTTGCGCGCGCTGCAGGCTATGCAGGAAGAGTCCTGCCATGATCAGCACGACGAGTGAGCCGGCGGCTTGCGCAACGACCAACACGTTGCGAACGCGGTTGTGAGCGGCGCCGCTGGTAAGACTGCGTCCGCTTTCCCGCAGGGTCTCGTTCAAATCGATTCGCGTCGCGCGGACTGCGGGGAGCAGGCCTGCGAGCACTCCAGAGGTGACCGCCACCAGGCCGACGAACAGGAACATGCGCCAGTCAAACGAAGTGCTCGGTGAAAATTAGCGCTTCCGCAGAGGTCGGTGAGCGGAGGCGCCTGGCACTCGATCGGTGTAGAGCCGAACTTCCGGACGGCGACGGCGTCGAAAAGGGGAACGTTGAAAATAAGCTTGAGCATTCGGCACGTTAAAGCGGTTGTGCGGATGAGTCAATTCGTAGATTTACGGAGGGAAAACTCCGCATGGGGTGGTGGAAAACGGGTGGACGAGGGTGGCTAGCGGGGTTCCGATTTGGGAATTCGACACCGCCCCGTTTACAATTTGTTTACAATTTTCGGATACCGCCATGGCAATTTCGGTGCGCCGTTCTTGTATTCCTGTTCTGCGCAAGGCCCGGTCCAGCCCTCTCCCTGGCGATGTTCATCACCCCCCCATTGAGCAGGGCAGGTCAAATTCGTCGAAACGGCGGCAACCCCTGAAGATTGCTGCCGTAGGGCCGACGATGACTCCCTGTCCACGCAGGCACCTGCGTGGTGTGATGTGGCGGTGGCGGCAATAGCGGTCCGCGATTGCTGGCCGCTGTTTGCCACTGCCGCATCATCGGGAGCCTATCGGGTAGCTACTGGTGGAACGCATCGGCCGAGTGAGGCGCGCAGAGGTGCGCATCATCGCTTTGCAAACAGTCATAGCCCCATGAGGTCTTCGCACACCATTCCTGACCTACCCACTCCTTCTCCCATGTTGAGCTCGATGGTTCGCCCGGAGCCACTCCGGTGCGAGGCCGCGAACACATCCGGATGGGCAAAAAACAGCATACATGTAACTGCTGGGTCGCGGCGTTGTTACGAAATTGTCAAAATCACGCTGGTGGTCGGATTTTGCGCTAAAGTGAGCGCCATTAGGGGCAAGAGGCAGGGAATACGGATGCTCCAGCCATCGTTTGATGCCATACGTCCCAGGCTGGATCAAAGGCTCGACCGTCCTCAGGATCCGGGGCGGCCGAAGCGCTCCCTCGATTCCCAAGGAGAGTGGGTGATGAGAGTTTCCGGTTGGGGCAGGGGCCGGGTATCGGTGGCAGCCCTGGGGGGTGCGCTCTGTCTAGCGCTCTTTGGCGCCGGGCCAACTGGTGCTCAATCGAGCGGGCAATCCGGAGCTCAGCCCGGAGTTCAAGAGGACGCTCAATCCGGCGCCCCGTCCGGCACACCTGGGGCGGTGGATCCGACGGACTGGAACGCGCGGCTGGAAAAACTGAACCAATCGTTGCAGGAGACGCGCGCCGAGCTCAGCCAATCGCGGGCCGAAGTTCGCGAGCTTCACGCGATGGTGCAACAACTGATCGAAGCGTCCGGAGGGCACCTGGCGGCCATCCCGGGCCCAGCGGCAGCGCCGACAAGTGCGGCCCCACCGAGCGCGGCGGCCCCAGCCGCAACGACGGCCGAAGTACAGGCTAACCCGGCACAGCTCACCCAGGACGATTGGGAGCTGACCAACGCGCGTATCGATGAGCAGGCACAAGACAAGGTTGAAAGCCGGCTGAAATATCGTCTCAAGGTTTCGGGCATCGTGCTCTTCAATGCGTTCGCGGTAACCGGCCAAGTGGACAATCTGGACGTGCCCACCTCCGCCGTTTATTCCGAGACCCCTATATCCGGCGGAAGCTTTGGCGGTTCGCTGCGCCAATCGACAATCGGGCTCACCGGAATTGGACCGGAAATTCTCGGCGCCAAGACCTCGGGCGACGTGCAAATGGATTTTTTTGGCGGACTGCCTGCGGGATACGGAGGAGGGAACTCCGGATTCGCGCGGCTACGGCTGGCGCGGCTGCGCATGGACTGGAAGAATTCGTCCCTGATTGCGGGACTGGACGTGCCGTTCTTTTCTCCGAACGTACCCACTTCTTATATGTCGCTGGCGCTTCCAGAATTCTCGGCCTCCGGAAATCTGTGGGCCTGGACACCGTCGATCCGCTTCGAGCATCGCTTTTCCGACGGCCCGGAGCAATACAAAGTGGAAGCGGGGATCCTGATGCCGGGGGGCTACGGTTCGTTTGTCACCGCCACGCGATACCCCGGCGCGGTGGAAGCGTCCCGCCAGCCCGTGTATTCGGTGCGGCTCTCGACCAGTCGATCCGAAGCGGAGCGCCCATTTACGTTCGGCGCGTCTGGTCTGTACATTCCGATGCGCTTTCCTGGCGTCAATATTTCCGGCTGGGGGGCGCTGGCCGACTGGAAGTATACGTTTACACCCCACGCCGAACTGAGTGGAACGTTTTTCGTGGGCAGGGGATTGGACGCGTTCGGAGGAGTGCCGGTGGCGGGGTATCCGACCGACTCGTACACGAACTACTACGAGATAGCGGCTCCGGCGATCGAGCGCCTGACCATGATCGGCGGCTGGACGCAGGTGAAATTCCCCATCGATGTGCGCAATGAGTTCAATGTGGGCGCGGGTACCGGGGGACGAAATTCCTCGGGCCTGGGATCGATTTACTTTTCCAATGCGTACTTGGAGGAGTTCGCCGCGCGCAACCAGACCCTTTTTGTGAATTATATTCTTAAGCCGCGAAGCGATCTTGTTTTCTCGGTGGAATATCGGCGGCTGCGGACATATCCGATAGGCGACGATACGGCTACCGCGAGTCAGATCGGATTCGCAGCCGGTTTCTTATTCTAGGCGGCGTGATGAAGTCCCAGCTTCTGAGCGTTGTATTGATCGGGTGGGCCGCGGGTGCGGCGTGTCTGGCGCTGGCGCAAACGAACGCGCCGCCACCGGCCGCAGCGCCTGGCGTGGCCACCGAAGTAACCGGAAAAGTTACGCTGGTGCGCGCGGACAGCGGCGCGATTGGACAGGATGCAAGTGAGGTGGTGTTGTGGCTGGTGCCCGTCGGCGCAGCCCGGCTGGTGCAGCCGGAGCACCCCGGGGCGTATCGGATGCTGCAGCGCAATAAGAAGTTCGAGCCGAATCTATTGGTGGTTCCACTCGATAGCGTGGTCGATTTTCCGAATCTGGACCCATGGTTTCACAACGTTTTTTCACTGTATCGCGGGAAGAGATTCGACCTGGGGCTATATGAAGCGGGAAAAGACAAGCAAGTGCGCTTCGATCATCTGGGCGCGTCGTACATTTTCTGCAACATTCATCCGGAAATGACCGCGGTGGTGCTGACCATCGATTCGGATTATTCGGCGATCACCGGAAAGAGCGGCGAGTTCACGATCGCCAATATTTCACCGGGCGGCTACCAATTGCACGTGTGGTATGCGAACGCCAGCTCCAGGGATCTGACGGTGCTGGAAAGGCAAGTGGTGGTCGACGAAGGCGTGAACCGCTTGCCACCGATCGTGATTCCGGTGATTGGCGCGTCGACCGGCCACAAGAATAAGTACGGCAAGGATTACGATCCGCAGGTCGCGCAGCCGGACTACTAGCAACGCGGCGCGAGGTGGAAGGCCGGGAGTATTCGGGAACCAAAGCGTTCCCGGTAGTGACGGAGAGGGAAGTGAGGCACATATGGAAACTGTTCTGGTTGTCGAAGATAGCCGTCCGATGCAGCGCACTTTGCAACGCCTGTTTGAGGCCGACGGCTTGGAGGTGCGGGTGGCCTCAGACGGGATGGCCGGCCTGGAAAGCTTTCGCAAGCAGCCGCCTGCGGTGGTGGTGCTGGACTTGAAGCTGCCGCGCCTGCCGGGCAAGGAATTGTGCCGGGCGTTTAAGGCGCACCTGGCCTCGGTTCCCATCGTGGTCTTGAGCGCGAATGCCGACGTCGAGGATAAGGTGCTGCTGCTCGAGCTGGGCGCCGATGATTACGTGACCAAGCCGTTCAGTCCCAAGGAACTGCTGGCCCGGGTCCGCCGGGCGATGCGCCGGAGCGCCGCCAAGGCCGAGGTCACCAACATCGTGCCCAACGACCGCGCCGCGCACGAAGTGCTGACCTTCGGAGACGTGCATGTGGATTTCACCAGTATGGAAGCGAAGCGCCAGAACATGATCCTGACGCTTACGGCGCAAGAATTTAAGCTCCTGAAATTCTTTGCGCATTCGCCCGGGCGGGTTTTCTCGCGGGAGGAATTGCTCAACGAGGTGTGGGGATACGAAAATTATCCTTCAACCCGCACCGTCGATAACCACATCCTGCGCCTGCGCCAAAAACTCGAACCCGATCCCGGGCATCCGCGATATTTCCTGACCACCCACGGCGCCGGTTACAAATTCACTCTGCACGCCGCCTCGGCGCCTGGAGAAAAATAGAATAATCGGGCCCATGTCCATGTCTCCCATGCGATTACGCACGCAACTCTCCATCGCCACGCTGGTGATTATCTCGGCGCTCGCGGGCGGGCTGTTGTTCATCGTGCGGCACGCGGTGCGCTCCGAGATCGATAGGCAAGTGCACGAAAGCACCGGCGCATCGATCCGCGCGTTTGAAAGCGTGCAACGGCAACGCGAGCTGCAACTTTCCCGGACCGCCGCGATGCTCACCGAGCTTCCTACTCTCAACGCGCTGATGACGACCGAACATGCGCCCACCATTCAGGACGGTTCGGAACCATTCTGGAAACTGGCAGGCAGCGATCTGTTTTTGCTGGCCAGCACCGACGGGCGGGTCCTGGGATTCCACGTTACCCAGCCAGGATTCGAGCCTTCGACCGCGGTGCGCGATTTGGATCGCTCACTCGATGCGGGCGAAGATTCGGCATGGTGGTATGCCGGCGGACGGCTGTACTGGGTTTTCATTCGTTCCCTGGGTGCCGGTCCCGCAGCCAATGCCAAGCAACTCGGCGTCCTTGCGATCGGATACCGCGTCGATTCGCAAGTGGCGGAACAACTCGCGATGGTTGCGGGCAGCCAGATCGTGCTGGCCACCGGGCCCAACCTGATCGCTTCAACGCTTTCCCCCGCGGAAGAGACGTCGTTCCAAACTTGGCTCAGCCACGAGACCGCTAACGACGAAGGGAACTCGCGGGAAATGACGTTTGCCACCGGGCAGTACCAGGTGGCGTCGGTGCTGATTCGTGGCGGGCCTCCCGCACCGGTGCGGTGTTACGTGCTGGTCTCGCTGAAGCAGCCGAACCGGTTCATCGAGCAGATTAACCGCACCATTTTGATCGTGATGATTTCGACGATCGCGTTTGCCGCGCTGCTGCTGGGGTTTGTTTCCCGCACCATCACCCGGCCGCTCGATAACCTAGTGTCCGGAGTTCGGGCGTTGGCCGCGGGGGACTACACATACTCGATTACCCCGCGCGGCAGCAGTGAAGTGGCCGAACTCGGCGAGGCCTTCTCGAAAATGCGCGGCGACTTATTGGCGTCGCAGCAGCGCAAGATTGCTACCGAACGGATTGTAGCGGTAGGCCGCGCGGCGAGTTCGATTTCGCACGACCTGCGTCACTATCTGGCGGCGGTGGTAGCCAACGCCGAATTCCTATATGAGGCGGACAAACTGAAACTCGACCGCGATGAAATCTACGGCGAGATCCAGGCGGCCTCGAATCAAATGACCGACCTGCTCGATTCGCTGCGCGACCTGGCGCGGGAGACCGCCGACATCTCACCGGTCCCGGCCGACCTGGGCCAGACGCTGCGCCGCGCCCGGGAAGCGGTTCTCTCCACACCCGATCTGCGCGGGCGGGCCATTTCCATCGAATTTTCCGGCGATGCCGAGGGGGTTTTCGATCCGCGCAAAATCGAGCGGGCGTTTTTCAATCTGAT
>CAVRXT010000015.1:0-152019 GCA_963725285.1 uncultured Acidobacteriota bacterium
GCCGCCATAACTGCCCTGGCTTCCAGAATCGCGTTTTCGAGGGTGCCATTGCCGATGTTTAGCCCCCAAATAAGTTTCCACCCGGTGGCCTCGAGGAAGGTACCGAGATCGCGCAACACGGCGTCGTTGACGACCGACCCGGCCTTCCCCTCAGGTGAAGAAAGAGGCTGCCCCATTGCCTGATAAGTGGCGTAGTCCGAAGTATTCCCCCCGACCCGTATGACGCCGTTTTTTCCCAGCGTCTGGATAAGTTGAACGTAAACTGCATTCTGAGCGCTGAGTAGGCCGGGGCGCGCCGCCGAGGAAATCTCATAGCCGAGCCCCATGAAATCAGGCGGGATAATGGCGAGCGTCTGTGCCGGATCAAGTGTGACATGAACCTCCGGCCCGCTCGGTACCGTCTCCAACGCTGCCGCCCAGTTCAATGGACTCGCGGCAGCGCCCACCATACTCACACCGGCTTGCGTCAAGAACTTACGTCGGTCCATCATTCCGCCTGTGTCCGGAGTCGGTCTTTGCGGCAATCACTGAGGGTGCTGACGGTGATCGAACAGCAGTCCCGGTGCCGCCAATGTGGTTTGTATATTGTACTTTGACGAACTTCCGTTGGGTATTCGAGAGCGCCTCATCGGGCCAGCTCACACGTTTGCAGCCGGGAAGCCGTGCTCGGTGGTCAACCGAGAACATGGCCGACCAGATCGTCCTCGTGCAGACGCGCTAGTTCTCCGGATCGTATTGTTGTACTCCAATGAAAGTTTAAACCCAGGAAAGGGTTCCTGGGTCAAAACCTTTGTTGAAAGATGACATGGATCGAAAGTCGTGAGCTGTTAAGAGACAGTCGGTTTGCTAGCCCTGATGAACGCACCGATCAATCTATCCTCGACCTGGGTGGCCTATCGCATCGGCATCGATTCGCTGCCAAAGTGTCCGTTTGTTGCGCATCATAAGTTCAACGGCATAAAGCTGTGCGAATCCGTGCCAAATGGTGCCAACTGTGCCTGACCGCATGATCCTCAATGACGAACTGCGCGGTGACAGGCGCGCCGAAACTCAGCGATAATGGCGCTGCACGGTCCAATTCTTCATCCGTGAACGCGCGCACCGCGTCGGCGGCCTCCCGGCTGTTCCGGCGCAAGATTTCAATCGCGGCAGCTTTGCTCACCTCGGCATTTCCCAGGGCATGTTTTCCGTTCAACTCGGCGACAATTTCCCAGGTGACATCGGTAACGGCCTTACCGCTGGCGATTGTCCGCGCGAGATCAATCTCGATCGGATAGACAGCCGCAACATGATGCACGATGACTCCAACTGGACGACGGTCCGATCCCGACACCGGTGTCCGCCACTCCGATTCCGAGAGTCCTTCAGCGAAGACAGCCAACTCGGCAGCGCCTTCCTCGATGCGATCCGCCAATAATTCCGCGCGACGACCTGCAGAGCGCTTGATTGTGTGAGTTGCAGCGATCTGTGATGACATATTTTCATCTCCTTTTACTATTCATGGATTTTGATCGACGAGTATTTCGCTGCCGCAGCTGAAACGACGCGATTACTATCCGGCAGTGAACTTTCTTGGTGAATCAGGCGCCGCAGACTCGGTTCGACTTGTTGCTACACAATGAATGAAACTTGAATTAAAACCGAACTCCGATCACTTCCAGATATTCAGCGAAGACCGTGGTGCTACCAACGCTAGCGCGATTGTGAGAAGTCCAGAGTGCTTCAAGTTCCCGGCGAAGACTCTCGCCGTCGTTGGCATTGAGGGAAGCAAATGCCTGATGAGTGGGGCCATAGTAGCAACGGAAAAACTCCACCACCTCTGAGGGCGGAAAGGGATAGCTGAACGTGTAGTTGCGCCGGATCAGGGATAGATCCGAGAGTCCATCGCCGAGCCTTGCCCGGACGGTGGCTTCATCGCCCCAAAGCACCGGTGTAGGCATCCCGGAGGGCGCAATGAATTTCGAGGCTGCCTTGAACATCTGGCCGACGAATCCCTGGGGGGTCCAATTGACCATGGCGATGGTTCCACCCGGGCTGCACACACGCAGCAGTTCCTGCGCGACCAGGTCCGGCCGCGGCGCGAACATCGCTCCGACCAGGCTGGCCACGATGTCGAAGCTCGCATCCTCGAAAGGAAGGGCCTCGGCGTCGGCTTCCTCGAAACGCGCGGAGAGGGACTCGGCTTGCGCCCGGTCCCGTGCCCGCTCCACCAGATTGCCGGCGATGTCCACGCCAGTAACCTTCAGACCGTCCCTTGCCGCAATCAGAGCAAGTTGCCCCGAGCCACAGGCGACGTCCAGAAAATGGGCTCCCGGAGCGGCGGCCAGGCGCTCGTAGAAATCCCGCGCACCGTTTTCCATGTAACGCGAAAACCGATCGTAATCACCGGCCATCCAGGTTTTCTTGAGGCGAGCTTTCAGATTCACAAGTTCGGATGAGATCGCAGTAGCCTGCATCGTTCCTTCTCCTTTATTTTCGAATCACCCACGATTTCTCATTCGTCGCGGTGTCGTTCCGTCGTAGTCACTTTACGGCAGGATGCGGCAAGGACACTTATCGGAGCGTCTGGTTCTCTTGCTCGAAGGCGAGTACTATGTTGTTTAATTGACTCGGCGTCCGGAATATTTTGCTGAAACCTCAATCGCCGGAACCTGGGGCTGGTATGGACGTGTTGTCGGAGGTCTTGAAGGCCGTCAAACTCGACGGAGCCTTCTTTTACAACGGCGAGTTCTCAGCGCCCTGGTGTGTTCGGTCGCCAGCCTCCCGCGCCATGGTTCCCTATCTCTCGACCGACTCCGGGCATGTGATCATCTTTCACTTGCTGATCGAGGGCCGCGGCTACGCTGGTGTGGAGGGAGAAGGCAAGAAGCTCCTTCTAAACGCTGGGGATATTGTAATTTTTCCGCACGGCGAACCGCATATCCTGGGAAATGGTTCACCGGTCAAGCCGCTGGACAACGAGCAAGAGCTGCAACGAATCATGTCGCAAGGTCTCAGGGTCTCGCGCTTTGGCGGAGGCGGGGAGATCACCAGATTTGTCTGCGGCTACATGGCCTGCGAACCGCAACTTAGCCAGGTTTTCCTTGGCGGCCTGCCACCTGTTCTGAAGATTAATATCCGCAACGACGCTTCTGGCGAATGGCTGGAAAACTCTATTCGTTATTCAGTGGGTAACGGGGATACATCCGGGCCTGGCGGTGAGGCCGTAATTGCCAAGTTGGCGGAAGTGCTCTTCGTTGAAGCTCTGCGACGATACATCGTGTTGCTACCGCCGGAACAAACCGGTTGGCTCGCCGGCGTCCGTGACCCAGAAGTCGGGAAGGCCCTGGCCTTGCTGCATCGCCAGCCGGCGCATCCCTGGACCATCGCGACGCTCGCGAACGAGGTAGGAATTTCGCGTTCCGTATTAGCTGAGCGTTTCCGGCGTTACTTGTCGGAGACACCCATTGCCTACCTGACCCGCTGGCGGCTTCAACTTGGGGCGCAAATGCTCAAGTCCACGAGCAGCAGTGTTGCGCAAATCGCTGCTGAGGCTGGCTATGAGTCCGAACCCGCCTTTAACCGCGCCTTCAAACGTGAGTTTGGTCTTCCGCCAGCCCGATTTCGTAACCATGCGAAGTTAGCCAGCAGCAAGGCTGTCGGTTACTTATCGACCAAAAGTCGCCGCAGTCGAAAACGCTGAGCGATTGAGTGCCGCTCGCATGGAAAAGATCAAAGAGTAATAGTTCAGTCGTCGTTGAACCCATTGGTGCACCGAATCGCCAAGAATGCAATTGATTGGCTCTGATGCGTTCGGCCTAGACCAAAACGACCAAAGTTTCGAAAAGCGGGAACTGTCACCACACAGTTGGTTTGCTGGCTCGAATGAATGCACTGATAAATTTGCCCTCGACTTGCGTGGCTATCGCGTCGGCGTCGATTCCCTGGGCGGTCAGAAACTGGCGGGCGTCGTCTACTTTATAAATCCGAGTTGGCTCGATCGTGATTTGTTCGAAGCCAGCAGCGGACAACTTTGAAGTGTATTCGGAGTCCTGAAGTGCCCCGGCTACGCAACCAACCCACAGTTCAATACTTTTCCGGATCTCGGCCGGCACATCGCCCCGAACAACAATGTCGGAAACAGCAAATCGGCCGCCAGGACGGAGCACGCGGAACGCTTCGGCCAGGACTTTGTCTTTGTCAGCGGACAGGTTGATGACGCAGTTTGAAATCACAACGTCAACAGAGTTTGCGGGAAGCGGGATGTTTTCGATCTCACCTTTTAGGAATTCAACGTTGGCTACTGTTGACTTCTTTTGGTTTTCACGCGCAAGCGCCAGCATCTCGTCGGTCATGTCCAGTCCGTAGGCCTTGCCACCGGGACCAACCCGCTTGGCCGATAGCAACACGTCGATCCCGCCGCCAGAACCGAGGTCCAGGACGATTTCGCCGGGCCTTAACTCAGCAAGAGCGGTGGGGTTGCCGCATCCGAGCGAAGCCAGTACCGCCGGTTCGGGGATCCCGGCAGTCTGTCCGACATCGTAAAGATTCCCGGTGACCGGGTCGCCACCGCAGCACGGTGACGAAGTGGATGTGCAGCACGACGCGGCACCGCCCGCGGACACCCGGTTCGCGGCTTCTCCGTATTTTTCTTTCACGGCCTGGGTGATGTTGTTTGGCTCAGTCATTTTCTTCCCCTTGAACTAAAGAGCGAAGCATATTATATTCGCCTAAGCGAATATAAATATGCCCCGGCCAACTGTCAACTTGATGTTTCGGGCCTTCTCCGATCGCACCCGGCTCCGAATCCTGCACCTGCTGCTGAAGGGAGAGATGTGCGTGTGCGACATCGTGACCGTTATCCAGGTGCCGCAGCCCAAAGCCTCGAGGCATCTGGCTTACTTGCGCAGGGCTGGACTAATCGAAAAGAGAAGGCAAGGTCTGTGGGCGTACTACAAGCTGACGGCTCCGGCATCGCCGTTCCATCGAAGCTTGATTCAGTGCCTGGGAGAGTGTTTCCACGATGTGCCTGAGCTGGCGCGCGATTCCAAGCGGGCGCTTCGTTCCTGTTGTGATAACGCGTCTGTCTGCAAACCGATCCGATGACCTCGACGAATCGCTACAATGTCCTATTTCTTTGTACCGGGAATTCTGCCCGCTCGATCATGGCCGAGGCCATTCTGAATCGTAAGGGTACGCCCGTGTTTGCGGCCTACAGCGCCGGAAGTCATCCGACAGGCTTCGTGCGGCCCGAGGCTCTCAGGCAGTTGAGGCTCGCACATTTAACAACGGAGGGCCTACGCAGCAAGAGCTGGGAAGAGTTTGCCCAGCCGGGTGCTCCACAGATGCATTTCGTTTTTACGGTCTGCGATAGCGCCGCGAAGCAAACCTGTCCAATCTGGCCCGGCCGGCCGATCACGGCGCACTGGGGGGTCCCAGATCCGGTTGTTGTAACCGGCTCGCCAGAGAGCGTCGCGCACGCTTACCAGGATGCGTTCATGATACTGGACCGTCGGATCGGCTTATTCCTGTGTCTGCCTCTGGCGAGTCTCGACGCGATGGTCATCCAGAGTGAAGTTGACCGCATTGGCCAACAATGACAGCCACACTTCCGCGGCGGATTGTCTCTGAGTTTGTTGGCACTGGATTTCTGGTCGCCGCGGTGATCGGTTCTGGAATCATGGGCGAGCGGCTTGCCGCCGGCAACGTTGCGATTGCTCTTCTCGCGAACTCGATGGCCACAGGCGCCGCGTTGGTCGCGTTAATTCTTGCGTTCGGACCGATCTCGGGGGCCCATTTCAACCCCGCGGTAACGCTGATGAATGCCATGGAGCGCGGATTGTCGTGGAGAGACGCCGGCTGGTACCTCGCCGCTCAATGTCTCGCCGGAATTGGGGGAACCATTGCGGCTCACTTGATGTTCCGGCTTCCGTTGATTTCGATTTCTCGTCACGTTCGAAGCGGTTCGGCGCAGATTTTCAGTGAGTTCGTTGCGACGTTTGGCTTGTTGGTAGTGATCTGGGGTTGCTCGCGGCTGCACTCAGAAATGGTTCCTTTTGCTGTAGGAACCTACATAACCGCTGCGTATTGGTTCACATCATCGACTTCATTTGCGAACCCGGCGGTAACGATTGCCAGGTCACTTACTAACACCTTCGCGGGCATACAGCCCACGGACATTGCGGGATTCATAGCGGCGGAGGTGGCGGGCGCGCTAGCTGCAACGTTTCTGTTTCGGTGGCTCGCGCCGGATCTGGTATCGAATGCGAGTCCGACTGTGACGCCTAGAGCATGAGATATTGAACGCCGAAAAAAGTATGACCTCGCCGTTAAGGCATTCGGGCTGCACGCGGTCCTTAAGCTACCTCCGTCTTTCGCTCGCACAAGCTAGCAGGTGATGTGTAGACTCGCAGTGGCCAACCGTTCGGAGCTGGAAAATGGCAAGTCCAGAACAGCCCAGAGGACTCTTATGGCCATTCTGCCTTCCACTCACGAGCACCGGTCTGATCCTCTGCGTGCTGACGCGGGGGCTCGATTTTTCAGTGGCGTGAGATGGGGATTTCTGCAACAGGGCGTGCGCCGGTACATGGGCGAAGTGCGCGATCCAACTCCCTTCGTTTTAAACGAAAAAACTGGTAGGTCAGTCTGGTTGATTCCGCAACCCTTACCCTGCTCCTACCGGCACAATTCTGGGGTGAACCGCTAAACTGGCACAGTTTGTTTTGGATTCAGCTTCCGCTTTTCTAGAACCCTTCTCGTCGTTTGTTTATTCTCAAAGAAAAGGGGCCGAATGGGGGAGAAACTCCAACCGGCCCCGGGGGACGTGGGGCATTCTGTGTCCCGTGGCATTTGAGTGTTTATAACCTCCTCAGTCTAATCCGCCTGTTCCATTCAGCACATGTTCCAAATCCGCAACGCTGGTTTGCGCGACGTCGAGATGGTCCGCCTGCCACCACCGTTCCTTGGCCGCTGCCATAAGCGGAGAAATCGTGCGCTAACGACAAATCGAGGGAAGCGGCTTGACAGGGGGATTGCATACATTATACAAGCGCCCTCGTAGGATTTCCGGGCCTCGGTGGATTGCGAACTGGAATGCCGAGGCTCGATACACCGATTCGCAGGCCGAGGAGCCGCCATGTCCAGATTCGCAAGAAAGCTATTCTTCTCTGCCGCTACCCTTGGAATTGCCGTCATCGCTATCCACGTTTCCGCGATCCGTTTGCAGGCCCAGCAGCGCCCCGCCCCACTGACCGACGCGGAGAAGTCTGCGCGGTGGGCGACGGAAAACGAACTCGAGTCGCTCGCGGTGATTGATCGCAAGGCGATGATCAAAATGCGCGACGGCATCCGAATTCCCGCCGACATTTACAGGCCGAAAGACCAAACACAAAAGTACCCGGTCATCTGGTTGCGGACTCCCTACAACTTCAACTACTGGGACATCGCGAATGGCGTGCCGCGGGACATGACCACCGCGCTGACGGCCGTGAAACACGGATACGCGTACATCGAGATGCAGGAGCGCGGAGAATTTTTTGCCGAGGGCGAGTGGGACGTGCTGGGCGGGCCGCTGACGGACGCGGACGACGAGGTGGCATGGATGATCCAGCAGTCGTGGTCGAACGGAAAAGTGGGGACGACGGGATGTTCTTCGACCGCGGAGTGGCAGATCGGCGCGGTGGCCCGCGACATTCCCGGCTACGCGGCCTTCAACGCGCAGGGATTCGGATGCGGCGTGGGACGAATCAAGCCGTATTACGAGCAGGGCAATTGGTACCGCGGCGGCGTTTTCATGATGTACAACCTGACCTGGTTCTACGGGAACCAGAAGCCGCAGCACCCGATGTTCCCGGCGGACATTTCGCAGCAGGACATGATTCGGCTGTCGAAATACTGGGACCTCGCGGGGCAACCGCCTCCGGTGGACTGGTCCAAGGCGTATTGGATTTTGCCGCTGCAGGACATCTTAAAGAAGCTGGACGGGCCGAGAGGAGTGTTCGCGGACGCGATGCCGGTGCCGGGCGGCGGAAGAATGATCCAGCGGACGCCGAACGATCCGACACTGGTACCAGGGCGCGCTTTACCAAGACGACAAGCGAATCAACGTGCCGGGGCTGTGGTACACGTCGCTGTACGACATCGCGCTGGCGCCGAATTTGGAACTCTATAACCTGGTGCGAAATACGGCGAAGGGCGATGCCAAAGACAAACAGTGGTTGATCATCGCGCCAGTGGGACATTGCGCCTTCCCACGCGCGACCGAGCATACTGTGGTCGGCGAACGAGACATGGGAGACGCCCGGCTTCCCTACCTCGACATCATGTATTCGTTTTTCGATTTGACGCTAAAGGGCGAGAGCAGCGAGAAAATCGAGAAGATGCCGAAGGTCACCTACTACACGATGGGCAACAACAAGTGGAATACGTCGGACACGTGGCCGCCGGAAGGCGCGCAGCCAATGACGCTTTATTTATCGAGCAACGGGAAGGCGAATTCGCTGGCGGGCGATGGTTTGCTTACGTCGAAATCGCCGGCGAGGGACAAGGGGGATTCGTTCACCTACGACCCGATGAATCCGGTGCCGACCCTGGGAGGTTATCGAGTGGGGAGCGACCCGGCGGGACTGGGCGGATCGTTTGACCAGCGTAATATCGAAATGCGGAACGACGTGCTGGTGTATACGAGCGAGCCGTTCGCAGAGGGAACGCAGGCGAGCGGACCGATCACGCCGACGCTGTACCTCTCATCGGACGCAAAAGACACGGACTTCACGATCAAAGTGATGGACGTGTACCCGGACGGCGCGGCGTACAACCTAGATGAATCCATTCAGCGGATGCGCTACCGCGACGGGTACGACAAGCCACCGGTCTGGATGGAACCCGGGAAAGTGTACAAGATGAGCTTTCAGCCGCTCGTGACGAGCAATTACTTTTTGCCAGGACACCGGCTGCGGATCGAAATCAGCAGCAGCAGCTTTCCAAGATTCGAGCGCAATTTGAACACCGGCGGGAAAAACTACGACGAGTCGGTGGGAGTGGTCGCGCACAACACCGTACATCATTCGGCGGAGTATCCGTCGTCGGTGACGATTACTGTGGTGAAGCCGGCGGCGACGCACTAGGGCTACGGATCTTGCTCACCGGACGGTTGCAGTTCATGCGGCGATCACGATGCCGAATCCCAGACCCCGCTAGTCCTTGGGAAGTGGAACGCCGTACATCTTGAATGTTCCTGGATCTTTATCCTTGAGGGCCGGATCGCTCCTATAGTTCAGCTTTCCCTCGGTGCTCGGCGTTTATGCTGACGAGCTGAACAAGGTGCTGTGGGTTTGCTCCAACAAGTTTGGCGATACCGGCGAGGCGACCTCCCTCAAGAATTTCCCCTCCATTTTTGGCTTCTCGGCCCCTGTTTCTGGACAATTTTCGGCCATATCCAAATCGGTGGCGATGTTGTAATTTAAATCAGATTTCAGATGTGGGCTTATTGCCCACCGCTCGAACAGAAACACTATAGCGCTGGAGGCTTCCCGTTGAAAAAGGTATTCCCGTTCACCGCGCCCAAGGCAAATTATCATTGTGATGCGGCCATTGTGTGGTGTTTCGATAATCGCTTTGAGCTAACGGTTCGCAATTTTCTCGACAGCATCGGCGTGGTCCACCCCGACTCCATCCAAATCGCTGGGGGGGCAAAGTGCATGGCCTCCGGTGATCACGACAGCAGCCGAGAATTCATCTTGCAACAGATCCGCTTGTCCATGCGCCTGCACGGAACGACCCGGGTGATGCTGGTGTTGCACTCGGATTGTGGCGCGTACGGAGGCCTAGCCGGCGGCTTCAGCGGTGATTCCATGGCGGAAGCCGCTCATCACCGCCAGGAATTGCAGCGAGCAGCCGCCAATCTAACCGCCGCCATTCCGGGTATCGAAGTGCAAACCTATTTCGTCGATTTCGAAGGGGTTTGGGCTACCCAAGCCCCTGCCGCCAAACAAGGACCTTCGGATTCACGCGAGCAAGAGCCACCACCGCAATTCCAGACAAAAGCCTCCGGCTCGTTCCGCTGATCGCGTATAAAAGCGGGACCTGCAAAAAGGAAGGTCTCTCGGTAGACGGGCGGCTTGGGGTTGGCCGGTCTACCGACCGGCCGCTACATTGAGTGCCACCGGTGCTACTCGTGGCGCAGCGCGACCACCGGGTCTACGCGAGTGGCTCGGCGAGCCGGGAAGAAAGAGGCGGCTGCGGAGATGGCGATCAGCAGCACGGCTACGCTTGAGAAAATGAGCGGATCGGACGCGCTGACGCCGTAGAGGAAACTAGCCAGCAGGCCGGTCAAAACCAGCGTGGCTACAAGGCCAACCGCTACGCCGATTAGCGCGAAGCGCAATCCTTCTCCTACTAAGATTCGGAAAATGTCGGCCGGCTGAGCGCCGAGCGCCACGCGAATACCAATTTCGCTGGTGCGCTGGGTGACCGAGTACGACGTTACGCCATAGATGCCCACAGCCGCCAGGGTCAACGCCAGCGCGGCAAAAATCCCGATCAGCCAGGTTCGGAAGCGGGGCTGCGCGACGGTGGCAGCCATGTTGTCTTCCATGGTGCGGACTTTCACCAGCGGCTGGTTCGGATCGATTTCGGCTAGGGCGGAGCGGAGCGCGGTGGCTTGTAGGTGGGGATCACCGGCAGTGCGAAGAACGATGGACATCTGGAAAATGGGAAGAAGTTGATCGAGCTGCTGGTACGGGATATACATTTCGGCTTTCGGCTCGAGACCCAGACCTTGCGTGACATCACCCACGACACCGACGATTTCCATGGTGGGGATCTGGTTGTCCGGCGTAGCTCCGATCTGCATGCGTCTGCCGAGAGGACTTTCGTTCGGGAAATAGACATGAGCCATGGTCGCGTTAATGACCACGACGGAAGGGCTTTTCTCGTTGTCCGCGGGGCGAATGAGTCGACCCTGGAGGAGTGGCACCCCGAGCGTTTCGAAATAGTTTGCGGTTACCGCGCGATAACCCGCCGCCACATAGTCGTGGGCTGTCTTCGGCGGGTGGCCGCTAATGTTGAAGTGGATGAGCCCACCGCCGCCGCTGACGGGAAGAAACGAGGCCGCCGCCGCGGTGCGGACGCCGGGCAGCGACCGGGCGCGCTCGATGAGGCGGTCGTAGAATCCGTAGCGTTGCTCGGGCTTGGCATATGCGGATTCCGAGAGCGGAAGGTCGGCGACGAGAAGATGATCGGCCTGGAAGCCGAGGGAGACGTCCTGCATACGCGAGAAACTCCGCAACAACAGGCCGGAGCCGACCAGCAGCGACATGGCGAGCGCGATTTCGATGGAAATCAGAGCGCCGTGCAGGCGGTAATGGCCAGGTCCGGCGGTGGAACCACGCGAGCCTTCGTTGAGCGTTTCGCGAAGGTCGATCTTGGTGGTGCGGAGAGCGGGAGCGATGCCAAACACCAGGCCGGTGATCACCGATACCAGAATCGTGAAGATGAGCACGGAGCGATCCAGTCCGACGGAAAACACCTGCGGCACAGTTCCGGCGGAGATTTTCAGAAGCGGCCCGAGTGAGGCCCAGGCAAACAACAGACCGAGGAGACCGCCGGCGAGGGAGAGCAGGACGCTTTCCGTCAATAGCTGGCGGATGATGCGGCCACGGGTGGCGCCCATGGAGGTGCGAATGGCGACTTCCCTGCCGCGCGACGCGGCGCGGGACAGCAGAAGATTGGCGACATTGGCGCAGGCGATGAGGAGCACGAAGCTGACGGCGCCGAGAAGTAGAATTAGTGCGGGGCGAATATTCTGCACCATTTGTTCTTGGAGAGGAACGACGTCGGCGCTGGTGCCGGTGTTGTAGTCGGGATATTGCTGCTCGAGGCGCTTGGTGATAGTGACCATACCGGTGCGGGCTTGCTCGCGGGTTACGCCGGGCTGGAGGCGTCCGACCACCATGATGCCGGGATGCCAGTTACGATCGTCGGGCAGCGTGGCGGCCCATGGCATGAGCGGGAGAAAAACTTCGGCGGGTTGCAAGAGTTCGAAACCCTTGGGAAGAACGCCGACGATGGTGTATTGGCGGGAGTCAAGATCGATGGATTTGCCGAGGACGTCGGAAGCACCACCAAAGCGGCGTTGCCACAGGCCGTAGCTGAGAAGGACGACCGGAGCACCACCGGCGCGATCTTCATCCGCGCGAAAGGTGCGGCCGATGAGGGCGTCCACGCCGAGAATAGGAAGCAATGGAGCGGTGACCATGCGAGCATTGAGGCGTTCGGGCTGGCCTGCACCGGTGAGCGTGATGGTGGTGCCGCGGGTCGCCTCGAGTGATGCGAACGAGTGACTCTGATCGCGCCAGTCGACGTAATTTTGGTACGAGGTGCTGATTATGGGAAAACTGCTTTTTTCGGCGACGATCATCAGCCCGGAGGAATCGCGGAAGGGGAGCGGCCGAAGGAGGACGGCGTTGACGACCGTGAAAATGGCGGTGTTTGCGCCGATGCCGAGTGCAAGAGTGATGATGGCTATTGCCGAGAACGAAGGACTCTTGGCGAGTAGGCGAAAGGCGTAGCGAAAGTCATGAAGTAGATTCTCCATGGCGGCTCCGGCAAAAGCTTAATTGTATGTCGTTTGGACGGTTGAACCGCCAGAACGTTTGCAAGCCACCGACCAGCGAGTGTGAGCCAGAATGCTCGTTTGCCATTCTCTCCCCCACCCGGCCATCTCCTTCCGGAATCTAACGCGATTGACGCCCAACACCAACAGGCTGCCAAGCCCGCACTCAATAATCGTTACACCGGACCGCGTCCCCCGCCATCCAGTCTGAGTTCGAAGAGCGAGCTGACGCCCAGAGAAGGGTTTGGCACGCGGGAATGTCCGGATAGACTGTACGTTTCAGCACATTTAGAGATCCGGATTTAGGCGAAGCAGCGCTCTCTTGAGTCTAGCGGCCTTGGCTAGCTTCTGCCGCTACGAAAACATCGAGAGCTGAACTTTGGATGGCAGCGTTTCCTGCGTCGAACGGCCCTGACCATACTTCCCCAAACTTATTTTTCGCGTTTCGTGATCTGTTCCAGATGCTTTGTGCATTGGCATTGAAAAAGGCCACGTAGCGCGGGTCGGGGAAGTCCTCGTTGAGGGCCATAAGATTGCGAACGAAGATACCCTTAAATTGCACGGTATCTACGCCGCCGTTGGGCTCGTGGGAGTCATGCAAGATGCCGTTTATGTCAGTGAGTGCCTCCAGGGCCGCAGACGCGATGGCCTGCGCAGTGGCGGGAAGACTCGCATCCGGCGCCGCATTGTTGAGCGCGATCAGACCGCCCAGGATTACGCCCTGATTGTAAGACCAAACATTAGCCCGGTTGTTTTTGCAAGTCTTGGGATCCAAGCCATCGTTGATCAAGTGTTGTTCGTTCATCATGCCGCTCGACGCAAACCAGCGCCACTCTCTTTGCGCCCAGTCAAGATATCGCGCTCGCTCGGTTGGGTTGGCTGAGCGAACGGCAAGATTCGCGGCCACCGAGAGAAACAGCTCGTTGGCGATGGCGTTCTTGTAGGTCCTGTCTTTGCTCCACCAGACGCCGCCTCCGCAAGTGGAGTCCCAGCCTTTGGCCATGTCGGCGAAAATCGATTGTGCCATCGATAAATATTGTGGTTTCTTGGTCAGGTCGTAGACGTCGATCCACGCTAAGGCCCACCAGCCTTCGTCGTCGTAATAGTGATTGATGAATCCTTGGGAGTGTTTCTGCGCGCGCCGAAACGTATTGGCGAAAACGGAGTGGTAACTCTGGTGGTGGCTGACGCGCGAATAGTTGGCCAACACGGTGATAGCGTTCGCCGTGTTCCACCATCCAGTGGTCTGGTAGAGTCCGGTGTTTGGCGTGTACCAGGATTGCAGTGTTTGGATACCTGCGGCCGCCTCCTGCCCATAGAGAGGCCTCGCATTTACTTGCGCGCGGGCAGGCGCAGCCAGCCAGCCAGTTGCTAGCAGCAAGAGAATGCCATCACAGAATGAGGGTGCTCTTTCCTTCATGTCAATTTTTCGCTGCGTGGACCGGGCCCCGCCGCGGCAACCGATAGTCCCGGGGTCTTGCGGCGCAAAATTGGAGCTTGCGCCTAACCGCTTATTACCGGATATTGGTCGGTGATCGCTTTCATTCCTGCCGCGATGGCGGGCCAACCGGGAGCCGGTTTTGACAAAAATCAGCGAAAACCACCGTGAAAGTCTCCAACCCCGGAAGCTTACGGGCAGGGGCAACCCCCCGATCGCCAGCCGCCGTCTGGCCATCCGTCGCCTTTTGGTGTTTTTGGCCTTGCTAGTCGCGGCGTCGGTGTGGCCATTCGCGGCAGTACTGCGCGCCGCTGCGCTCAGCGGCCAAACAACCCAAGCCACGCCCCCGCTCAAAGCGCTGTTCATTACCGGCGGCGTGTACCACGACTACAACAAGCTTCCGCGCCTGCTAACGTCGAAAATCAGCCAGATGGACAACGTGAAATTCGATGTCGTCACCGGCCTGGATGTGCTCAAGAGCGCCAAGTTTGCCGGGGGCTACGACGTGATCGTTTACGATCTCTGTTACGACGACATCGATCCCGTCGCGCTCGATAACGCTCTCCAGGCCGGACGCGCCGGCAAGCCGACGGTGTTTATCCACTGTGCGGTGCATTCATTCCGAAATTCGCCACAGATCCACGAATGGGAAAACTATGTCGGCTTGCGCTCCAAGGTTCACGACAAGTTTGGTCCATTTTCGGTCGAAAAGGTGGGGCCACCCAATCCCATCACCGCCAGCTTTCCCAGCGATTGGAAGACCGCCGGCGATGAGTTATACCAGACGATTGAGGTGATTGCCGGGACCGAGCCGCTTTTGACTGCCAAGAGCCCGCGCGACGGACGCGTTCACACCATTTGCTGGACCCACATGTACGGCCAAGCCCGGGTGTTCGCTACCACCCTCGGCCATGATACCAAGACCGCCAAATCGCCGGCTTACCAGCGCCTGCTGGCCAACGGGCTGCTCTGGGCCTGCGACAAACTGGACGCCGACGGAAAACCAAAGGCCGGCTACGCTGGAAAAAAATAGCTCAACGCAGCGCTTGGCCCGCTACTGTGCAGCATGCTGGTAATCCAACCGCACTGACACAATTTCATAAGGATGAACCGGCACCTGTATCGCCTGCAGCGACGGCGATGGACCCGCCGCAACCGCTAGCGGAGCGCCCACGGGCTTCTCCATCAGGTTGGTAGCCGTTGCCGAAACTACGCCTTCGGGTACCGACAATTTCACCGTCCCGTTCTGCCCGGCCCACTCGTAGAAGCGCAGGATCAAAGCGTCGCCGTCTTCACTCTTTTTTAGCGCGGTCAAGACCACGTCCTGCGCGTCTACTTGAATGAACGAATGTTCGGAGGGAAGAACGCCGGAATGCGATTCCACCTGGATGGCCTCGAACTTATAGTTAAATTCGTAACCGTGCCGCACCGTGAGCGCCTGCTTCCACGTTCCGGCATGCGGGTAGAGCGCGTAACGGAAATGGTGATGCCCGCGGTCGGCGTCCGGGTCGGGCCAGGTGGGCGAGCGCAACAGAGAAAGGCGCAGCACGTTTCCCTTGTCATCGTAGCCGTACTTGGATTCATTGATCAAACTGAACCCATGCGCTTCGTTGCCTGCGTCGGCCCAGCGTAGCGCCGGCACCTCAAACTTGGCGCTTTCCCAGCTATTGTCGCGCGTGGTCGGCCGTTGAATCGAGCCGTAGGGTATTTCATACGTCGCCTGCTTGCTGGACGCAGCCAACGGAAAGGCCGCCTTCAGCAGAATGTGCTCTTCGTGCCAATCGATGTCGTTGATCACCTCGACCTGGTCCGCGCCGTTGTAGAGCACGATGTCCTGCACGAATTTCGAAGCCTGCCAATGGCGGCTGACTCGAATCACCGCTCGCAGAGCGTTGCTCTCAACCAGTTCTACGGAATCGGCCGTGTCCAGTTTCGTGAATACCTGATCGAAATTTGAGTCGATGTTCCACGCGTCGTAGTGCGCCGGAATGTCTTTGAAGGCGATCAACTCGTTGCCGCAGCCGCCGCTCGCTAAGGTTTCGAATTGTGACTTCTTGTCATACAGGCTGGTGATGCACCCGGTCTGCGCATTCACCTTCACCTTCAGAGACGAGTTCTCCAGATCCAATCCGTTTGCTTTCAAATCCGTCTGCGCATCCTTCTTGCCAGGAACCACCCAAACCACTTCATAGCCAAACGACGGGAGGTCTTTGACCTGCACCAGCAATCGCAACGTGTTGGTGTGGGTATCTTGACCCACCCGCAGTGAAGGCAGCACTTGCTGGTGCGCGTCGAGAACATACACGTCCTGGGGAATCGTCGCGGGCATTTCCACCTCGACAGACACGACCCCCGATCGATTCCACGCCAGAGGATTGAAAACCACCACCGGCACGCCCGCATCGCCGCGCGTGTCGATCTCCGCCTGAACCACGTGCAGTGAGCTGGCCGATACTTCGTTGGTCGCCCGTCTTACCTGGTCATAGTCTTTTTGCGCATCCTTATATATGACCCCGATGCCCGATCCGGCGGCCAAGTCGTGAAACTGATTGAACAGCACTTTCTTCCACGCATCGTTCAGCTCCGCATGCGGGTACGCGCTTCCGTTCAACCACGCCAAAGACGCGTATTTCTCGGCGTTGAGCGTCCATTCTTCGCTCTCGCGCATGTTTCGTTTGTGGTTGGCCTGGGTGGTCTGCACTCCGCGGTGGTATTCGAAATATAACTCGTCGTTCCACGTTGGAATCTTGATGCGATGGCCCGAGGAAGCGCCCAGCTTGCCCGTTCCTGCCGCCAGCGCCGCGTAGTTCCAGGTGGGCGACTCGGAATCGAGTTTCGTTTCCACGTCGCTGAAGAAGTTTTGCGCCAGCCCAAATTGCATCTTCGGGATGATCTGGTCCGGAGTGCTCCAATGCGCGCCGTCATCAAACAAATCGCGGGTAGCGCCGCCGCCGTGGTCGCCCACACCATACAAGTCCATCATCTCGAGCAGGCCCGCGGTCCGCTGCCGTGCTGTGTACAGATCCGCAGCCAGGCGCGACGGATTAAGGTCCGCATTGTCGTAGTTATGTGGGAAATAAGTCAGCACCTTGCTGCCATCGGGCGATTCCCACCAAAAAAGCTTCAGCGGAAGCTGGTTGGTATCGTTCCAGACCATTTTCTGGGTAACGAAATAATCGATGCCCGACCGTTTGTAGATCTGCGGAAGCTGCCAGTTGTATCCAAAGGAATCCGGATTCCACCCGATCCTGACGTCCACCCCGTATAACTGCTGATAAGTGCGTTTGCCGATTAAGAGCTGGCGTACCTGTGACTCGCCATCCGGCATGTTCAGGTCCGGTTCGATCCACATGCCGCCGACGATTTCCCAGCGGCCTTCGCGGATGCGCTGCTTGATGCCGTCATTCAGCAGCGGGTATTTTTCCGCCATCCACTCGTTGTACTGCGCCGCGGACTGCGTGAACGTATAGCTGGGATACTCGTTCATCAATTGAAGAGCGGTCCCCCAGGTGCGCCTCACCGTGTCCACCGTATCGGTCCACGGCCATATCCACGCCGCGTCGATGTGCGAATTGCCAGTCAGATGATAGGTAGCCTTTTGCACAGTCGGCTGGATGGCCTGGAGGGTGTCCTGTGACTTTCGTAGCGACGCGTCGAACGCATTCTGATTGGCGGCCCGCAGCGCAGCCAGGTCCACCGCGCCGATCGCCTTTTCCAATATCGCCTTCTCGGCAGTCGGGTCCGCCGCCAGCGAGGGAATCAGCAGCGCCGCCGACACGAACTCCTCTCGCAAATCATAAGGACTGGGCCGATTGGCAGGCGAAAAAATGCGAAAAGTCGCGGGGTGGATCCGCTTTTCATCCACGGTCTGCAACACTTTCACCGCGACGAACACCTTATCGCCCGGTTTGCAATTTTCAAACAGCACGATGGGCTCGAGGTCCTCACCCATTGCGACGCGCCGTCCGTCCAGATAGACAATGGTGGTAAACGGGCCATTTACGTCCACCTGAAATTGAAATGAGATCTTCGACCCGGTCAGATCGTAACCATTCAAATTCTTCGGCACTTCAATCCAGCGGCGGAACCACACACTATCTGGAGGAACTACGGTTTCGGCTTTCCTCACTTCCCATTTCGAATCGTCCAGGTCGGGTAACTCGCCGTGCGCTATATCCCCGGTATGGAAGCGCCAGTCGTCGACCTGCAAATTCGAGAGCGTCGACAACTGCTGGATGACCGTTTGGGACGATCGAGACAGCGCATCGATGGCGGCCGGTGTGGGATCGGGCGCCGGCGGCGTCTGTGCTTTCATCGCCGGCGAATCGAATAATAAAAATGCGCAGAAGAGAACCGCCGCCGAACGCAACACGCCCCGAACAAAATTGTGTGACATTAGACTTAACTCCCTGGGTTTTATGAATCTGAAATCGTTGCTTCTGCAGCGGGTTGCGCCACTAACTCCACACCAACGTGGTCACCGAATCGTCGTGGATCGGAACCAGCGCGGTGCTTTCGCCATAGTGCAGCCGAATGGTCCGGCCCTGGCCGGCACTGGTAATCACCAGAACCTTCTGTGCGTTGGGATTTTCGAACGCAACATGCTGCAAGTCGGCGACCGAAGATTGCGAATCGATCCGCCGCGCACCGCGTTTGACCGCGTGCGAGTAATGATAGAGAGCCCAATACGGACCGGTGCGCAGGATTTCTTGTGTGTGTGCATCGACGCTCGCCAGCCCGGCGCAGGCGTAAGGTCCGATATTCGGCTTGCCCTTTTCGTCCAGGCACAGATTCCAGGCCATCACTGCCCGGCACCAATTGTTCAACGCCCCGGCGAAGATCCCGCTCCATTTCGACCAATTGGTCATAAGGTCCGGACCGAAATTTTCGCCGCCTTCGGTCCAATAAAAACTAGCGTCCGGATGCAGCTCGTGCACTCGGCTCATCATCTCCGGCACACCTGCGTAGCCATGCCAGGCGACCGAGTTGGTGTAGCGTCGAGCGTCAGGATCGTCGAGCACGCAGACCACGCGGCCCCAAAGACTATAGTTGTGGTCCAGAATCCAGATTTCGGTCGGAGTTTTCGTTTTCTCCAGCAACGGACCAAGGTACTGGCAAATGAAGTCCAGTTCGGTTTCTTGAGCCCAGGTGCAGGCCGGCATGATTCCGTTCTGGTCCGTGTCGATTTCGTTTTGGATGGTAAGGGCCTGGATGCGCACGCCTTCGGCTTCATACGCTTGAAGGAATTTCAGGAAATATTGCGCGTACGGCCCCAAATGCATGTGCGGCATCGAGCCGCCTAGCATGGAGTTATTCCATTTCATCCAGCCCGGCGGACTCCACGGCGAGGAAAACAGATACAGGTCAGGATTGATTTTCCGCGCCTGGCGCAGCACCGGAAGAATATATTCGCGGTCGTGGTCGATCGAAAAACGCTTCAGCTCGGGATCCGGGTCGCCTTCGTCGTAGCTGTACACTTTCGTCGAGCAGTCGCTCGATCCGATGCACGTTCGCCCAACGCTGAGCCCCATTTTCGAAGGGTCGAAGAACTCGTGCAGCAATCGTTCCCGGCCTGCCGGGTCCATGCGATTCAAGGTGTAACACGCGCCATCGGTGAACGATGCACCAAACCCCAGAATGTCCTGGTAGGTCTTGGAAGGATCCACGCGAATCGAGTCCACCGCAGGTTTGTCGGCAATTTGTTGCCACTTAATGGACGGGTAAGATTCGAAGCGGTGAACGTCGAAGGTAACCCACATCTGCACGTCGGAGGTAGGAGGGGCCAGCTCGGTAGCCGCAGGCACTCTGGAGGCCAGCGCGCCAGCCGCCACCCCGACAGCTCCCAGCCCCAACGTCGATGTCTTTAAGAAATCCCGTCGCGAACTTTTATCGGCCAAATTTACGATCCCTTCTCGCGGGAAAATATAATTTTCGCGCCGCGGCACAAGCTGGCCCGTTTCAGTGACTCACATTGTGCCTGATAATCTGCGGAATCCGATGCCCTTCGACGTTGTGCATCTCCAGCCCCAGCAGCTCCGCGATGGTCGGAGCGACATCCAGGTTGGAGATATTACCGAGGCGAGTGCCTTTGGGAACGCCGGCGCCCCAGGCGATAAAAATAGCCTGCATTTTGGGATCTGTGTTCAGATAGCCGTGGGTCCCGCGTTCCTTTGAGTCAGTAATATAGCCGCCTTCCGACTCACCTTGGAATGAGTAGTCGTCCTTGGCAGCCAGCACCAGGTCAGGGGCTTGATCGCTTTGCCCAGGAACCGGCAGCCCCAGCTTCGCAAAGTCTTCCGTGCCATACACGTGAGCGATACCTTCCGCGTTGGAAAAAAGTCCGCGAAGTTGAGAAACGGCTTGTGCTCGGTGGTCGGGATTGGCGACGTACACGGTCGCGATGCCGCCATCCGTAATAACGTATCCGCTGTCCTTCGGTTCGCCGGGTTCTCCGCGAAGCAACCCTTTTTCGCGCAACAGCACGTTGGGATGGATCTTGTGCGCGACGTTTCGGAAGCCATGATCCGAAACGACGATCACCGTGGCGCGGTCGGCCGCTCCACTTCGCTGCAGGGCGTCCAGGATTTGCTTCACGCGATCGTCCAGAAAGGCCATCGCCGTGAAACTGGCAGCGCTCATTGGACCGTACTCGTGGTTGATGTTATCCAGGCAGAGCAGGTGAAACAGCAGCAGGTTGGGTGTGTGTTTTTCCAGAATCAGTTGCGCGGCGTCCGTCCACATCCGGTCTTGCCACGCCTGGCTGCTGTCTTCGAACGTCCGCAGTTGATCCGCAGTGACGGTGCCCGCAGCGATCATTTCGCGCTCGATCGCGCCGTCCGGATCGGGTATCTCCGGGAACTGCCACGTTATGGTCTTGGCGTGATAGATCGCCACCCAATCCACTTGCGCGGTGATGAGGCCGGCCTGGTAAGCGAGGTCGTACACCGTCGGGGCGCGAACCATCTGCTCCTTATCACGAAACATTTCCACTTTCGGCAGGGTACCGCCGCCGGGATGGGTTAGCAGGCCGTTGTAGAGTACTTGGTGCCGCGAGACATCCACACCGGTGACGATGGCGGTGTGATTGGGCCAGGTCACCGTTGGATTAACCGGCTGCATGCTCGCGGCAGCGGCGCCTTCGCGCGCCAGCATGCGCAAGGTGGGAATCGGAAGTCTGGGATCGTCCAACGCGTAGGCGGGAAAACCATCCAGGCTGATCACGACTACAACCGGGGCCACGGCGGATGCTTTGTCCGGAGAGTGAGTGCTAGCGGGAGTGGAAGCCAGGGCCGCAAGCCCTGCGGACAACACGAAAGTCGCCAGTTTGTTCACGTGGGTTCTCACAAGCGTTCGGTGGTAAGAGTCACACTGTCGAGATGCACAGAACAAGCAGTGCTGTAAGGGAACGGGGAAAGCCATTCAGAGGCCCCGGGCTGGCGGGGGCCCCTGAATGACTAGGTCGAACCCTGCTTGCAGACGCTTAGAACAGCAATTTCAGAGAGACTTGCATGATGCGTGGAGCATTGACCGACTGCCAGGTGCCAAACGAGCCGTCATCCACGTTGCCGTCTATCTGATTGAATTGCGCGTGATTGAAAGCATTGAAAAGCTCCGCGCGAAACTCCAGGTTTATTCCTTCCTTGATCGCGGTGTCCTTCATGATTGCGATGTCCCAATTGTTGATCCCGGGCCCGCTAAAGAACCTCCTTGGCGAATTACCCAGTTGGCCCAACGGTTCTGGGCTGAACAAGCCGGTGTTAAAGTACGTCGCTCCGGTTCGCAGATTTGCGAAGTTGAGCGATCCCGGCGTGTATTCGGGTTTATCTATCGGGAGCGAGATTGCACCCGCGCCGCTGGTTCCCGTCAAGGAATTGTCGTCACTCTCCCACAAAGTGACCGGTAGGCCGGTGGAGAAACGGGTGATGCCACTGACTCTCCAACCCTTCACTAGCCGGCTGGGCCCGTGGAGCAAATCGATGGGCAGATCGTAATTGTAGCTGACCACGAAGTTATGGGTATTGTTGAAAGCGGATAGCGACTTCTCGTGCGGATTTTCGAAATTGACCTGCTCTCCGTAGCCGGAAGCGTTGTCCATTGACTTGGAATAGGTGTATCCGACTAGCGTCTGCAAACGGCGGGTGCGGTGCTTCAGGCTCAATTGGAGTGAGTTGTAGTCGGAAATTCCATCGGTGACGAAGTAGCCCTCGCTCTCGAAGTTATGTCCGAACGGTCCGCGGGTACTGTTGATTACACCTCCGGCGACTGGATAATAGGTGCCGTTTTCGCCGTTCGGCCCGCAAGTAGAAGTGCCTGGCACCACTTCGCTGATCTGGCTGACGCTCAAACAAAGCGCCGGATTGCCCGGGTTGGCTTGTAGCGATGAGAGCAGATGGTGTCCCTGCGATCCAACGTAGCTGGCGGTCACAACCGTTGCCCCAGTCACTTGCCGCTCCACCGAAGCTTCATATTGTTCGGTGTACGGCAAAACGTTCTTGTAATAGAACCCCGGCGAGGTTCCAATTGGCAGGTCGACGGCCCAGTTGATCGAAGTATCCGGATGGCTGGGCGAGGAATTCGCCGGCGGTGGGGCAACTGGGAAGGGCTGGCGTTCGTCATTACCGGTGCCACGATCTACGAACGGAGTCACGAACTCCGGCGGCACCGGGCTTCCGTAATAGTCTCCGAACGGAGCGTCACCGATTTCGTTGAAGTTCGATGCGCCCTCAAAGGTGGTGTAGAACTTGCCCCAACCGGCGCGGAAACTGGTTTTGTCGTTAATCGCATAAGCGAGTCCGATGCGTGGGGCAAAATTGTCATATCGAGTGGGCGCCAGCGTGGTCGGCACGTGCGGATCGCCCGGGAACACCCATCCCGTAGGCGAACCGGGGTAGACGAGAGACTGCTCTCCGGGTATAAGGGTTTCGAGTTCGTTGTGCTCCTCAGACCACGGCCGGCTCACATCCCATCGCAAGCCGTAGTTGATGGTTAGTTTGGGCCGAACGCGCCAGCTGTCCTGAGCGAACGCCCCGAAGTATCGTGACCGGCCGTATGACGGAAAGCCCTGCCCTTGCGAATAATTTTGCGGCGCACCGATCAGGAAGTCGGCGAAATCGATTCCCGTCTCTGAGCCGTTAAAGCCGAAACTCCCATTCGAACCCAGGTTGTATTCAACCATCTGGTTATAGCGAAACTGCCCGCCCAAAGTCACGGTGTGGGTTCCGATCACCTTGCTGTAATTATCGAGAATCTGCCAGGTGTTTTCCGTAACTCCCAGCGGCGATCCGGATGCGCCAAAGGAGAAATTATTGAACCCAATATTCGGCACGTGCGCGTTGGCCGGAACGGAGGGAGAAATTCCCAGTGTGCCTGGACCATAAACAAAGCCCAACGTTCCAGGGGTAACGCCATTCCCGCCAATCGGAGTGTGCATGACGAAATACAGCCGGGTAAAGCCTGCGCGGATTTCGTTCAATGAAGAGCTGCTGAAGGACTTCGAGTCGCCCAGGCCCACCATTTGCGACCGGCCATAGTTATTGCTACCGAAACCCGGAAGGAAAATATTCGGGTTTACCTGCCTGTACTCATCGTAGAAATAGTACGCGCTTAACAAACCCAGACCGGTAACGTCATCCAGTCGGCCACTGATTTTGTTATCGCCGAGATGCGCCGCCTCGCTGCTCGGGACGAAAAACGCATCTCCACTGGAGTTCACGGTAGAGACCGGAGGTATGAACTTCAGGAGGTTCGTCGACGGCACGGTAATGGCGCTGGCTGGGATCTGTGCGCCGGGAAAAACGCAGGTCGCGGTGGTACAGCCCGGTTGGTAGTAAGGTTCACCTTGGGTCACCGTATATCCTAGTTCGTTAGAGAGTGTCTGGGCCCAGAAAGGACCTTTGACCTCGAAAGGAACCGTCAGGTTATTCACGGTTTGCGAGAAGTCACCGGCGGCTGCTTGTGCGGAAAAATCGCCGGAGCGCTCAGCGCTGGTGGGCACGGGAATCTGGGAGGCTCCCAATGCGCTAACTCCCTGGATCACTCGATTGCCCTGGTAGTCGGCGAAGAAGAACAGCTTGTCTTTCTTGATCGGACCGCCCAGGGTGCCCCCGAATTCATTCTTCTGGTAGGTATCTCGCTGCGCCGCCCCAAAAGTGCGTGCGTCGAGATCGGAGTTGCGCAGGAAATCGAACCCGCTACCGTGGATGCGATTCGTGCCGGATTTGGTGACCACGTTGATCTGCCCGCCAGCGTAATCTCCGTATTCCGCGTCGAAATTGTTGGTGATGATGCGGAACTCAGCGATCGAGTCCAGGTCCGGAATGATCGCGGTGCCGGAGAATGCAAATTCCTGTACCGTCATTCCGTTAAGTATGAATGCATTGGCGGACTCGCGCTGGCCATTCACCGACTGATTTCCCGCATTCAGTTCGCCTGAAATTGGAGTGAATTGGAAGCCGGTGGCGCTGAATTGGCCCCCCTGACCTCCCGCCAGCCCTGAGGACACTGCGGCAACTCCGGGCTGTAGCGCCAACAAGTCCGTATAGCTCCGGGTCACCAGCGGCACTGCGGTCATCGCGTCACCGGTGATTACTTCTCCCATTTGCGAACTGGTGGTTTCTACATGGACCGCGTTGGCCTCAACGTTAACGGTCTCCCCGGCGCTGCCGACCGACAGGGTAGTGTCGACGGTCAGGGCGTCGTTTACTTCCAGCACCAGGTTGGTCTTGACGTAAGTCTTGAACCCGGTCTTGCTGATCTCCACGTCGTACGTCCCGATGGGCAGTTCCTGGAACTTGTAGAATCCGTCGCTGTCCGTGGTGACCGTAGTCTTCACGTCGGTGGCCTTCTCGTGAGCGACCACCTGAACTCCGGGAATGGTAGCGCCACTGGCGTCACGGACCACGCCGGAAATGCTTCCGGCGACGCTGGCCCAAGCCAGCGGTACGGCGAAGCACAGGATGGCGGCCATAAAGAGGATGGCGGCGCGCCGGCACACCGGGGAAAACCGGGTGCTGGCGCCAGACTGCAAGGACTTTGTTTTCATGTGAATACCCCCTGAAGAAGGTCTCGTTATGTTCCGCGCTAAGCGTTTAGACGGACGATGAGTGAATGGGTCAAGCTTAAATGTCGAAACGATTCGACAGTTCTAAGGCCTCAGGCCGCTTCCTGTCAAGCCCTTCTTTTGCTCCTACCCTCCATTCACTTGATTAGATTGGCAATTCGTTCACAATTCCGTAACACGGACATCCATCCGGCTGCGCAGGCGGGCGGTCACCCGGGCCCAAGACCTTCGCAACACGGCCTTGCCAGAGATATAGCGAATCGTTTCTTGAATCTGCTATTCTGGCCCTTCGACCTTGTCTCCGCCTTTGTGCGTTGATCTTATGGCTACCATCACCCAAATTGCCCGCCGCCTGGGCGTCAGCATCTCCACCGTTTCCGCGGTCATCAACAAGCGCGGATACGTGAGCGCCGCCATGCGCGCGCGCATCGAGAAGGCACTGCGGGAAGCGGACTACCATCCGGACCAAGTGGCGCGCAGCCTGCGCAACCGCGAGACCCGCACCATCGGGATGATCGTTCCGGACCTGGGCAACGTTTTTTACTCCGATCTCATGCGCGGCGCCGAAGACTACCTCTCCTCCGCGGGCTACCGGCTGATCGTCGCCGACTCGCGGGAGAGTTGGGACCGGCAGAAGGAGTATCTGGGATTGTTTGCGAGCAAAACCACCGACGGGGTAATTCTGGTCCCCAGTTTTGCTACCGACGAGCAGATCGCTTCCACCCCCAGCCTGATGCGTGGTACTCCGCTGGTGTATGTGGACCGCAGCCCGCTGAAAGTGCATCTGGATTCGGTGCTGGTCGATAACGCCGGCGCGGCGTGTGAGGCTACCGAACATCTGCTCAAGCTAGGGCACCGGCGCATCGCCATCATCACCGAACCGCTGAATCTTTTGAACGCAGCCGACCGCCTGCGAGGATACAAGCGAGCGTTGCGAGCCCATCGGGTGCCCACCACCCCAGAATTGATCCGGGCGGGAGATAACAAAGAAGATTCCGGGTACTGGGGTGCCATCGAGCTTTTCAAACTGGTCCCCCGCCCGACCGCTCTGCTGGTTTGCAATAACCGGATGACCCTCGGGGCGTTGATGGCGATTCGCGATCTTCAGCTCGCCTGCCCGCCCGAAGTATCGCTGATCGGATTCGATGATTTCGATTCCGCCGCTCTGGTGGATCCTCCCCTTACTATGGTGCGCCAACCGGCGGCAGCTCTCGGTGCGGCGGCGGCGAAAGTCCTGTTGAAGCGCATCCGGGATCCCCGCCTCGGCCGCAGCGAACACGCACTTCTTCCCACCCAACTGGTGATCAGGCAATCCACCGCGCCAGTGAGTAACGCCCAGGCGGATGTGAAATCGCAAGCGAGTTAGACCCGCGGTGTTTTCGTTCTACTGCATCCCTTGACACTCAAGTTCAGCAAGAGGTACAACCTCCCATCACCCAGAAATCCTTCACCGCGTTCGGCTGGACCGTGCCATCGGATAGCGTCAAGAACATGTTTCAGCGAATAGTCCTTCTTCCGAGGGAGACCACCCATGGAACCTATTCAGAGAGTCGACCGGAATTCCGGCGACCCGCTACCTCGCCGAGGTCTGCTAACCTATCTGGCCTCCGCAGCCGCGGCGCTGGGGCTGGGTTCCGCTACCTCGGCTGCCGGACCAGAAACCTCTCCCAATCAACCCTCCCACGGGTTCCCGTCCCGGCTGGACGATCTGCCGAGGCTTCGAACTTATAGAGCGCGACGCTCTTCGAGTGCGGATCCCCGTGGTGGGAATGCCGATTTCATTCCGATCGAGCCTGGCGCCACCGCGACGATTTTAGAAACCCCAGGTCCCGGCACGATCACCCATATATGGTTCACCATCGCATCCGACGAAGCGTATCACCTGAAGAAATTGGTCCTGCGGGCATACTGGGATGGAGAAAAGGAGCCTTCTGTCGAGGTCCCGGTGGGAGATTTCTTTGGACTGACCCTGGGAGACTACTTTTCGTATCAATCCGCGCTGACCAGCGTCGCGTCCATCAAGGCATTGAATGCCTATTTCCCCATGCCATTCGCGAAATCCGCGCGCATGACCATCACCAACGAGGGAACAATCCGAACCGGTAGCTTCTACTACAACATCGATTACATCACTTTGCCGGAGCTCCCCTCCGGCCTGGGCTATTTTCACGCCCAGTACCGCCAAGCGGCGCCGTGCGCTGGTTGGACCAATGACTGGAAAGAGAATTCAGACGACTTGGTCGACCAAAAGAAGAATCTCACCGGTGAAGGCAATTATGTTTTTCTGGAAGCGCAAGGGAAGGGCAGCTTCATTGGGGTAACCCACGGAGTCATCCAAAACCAAGACGGATGGTTTGGCGAAGGCGATGAAATGATCTATGTCGACAACGATCCCGGATTGTCGATTTTGGGGACCGGGACTGAGGATTATTACAATGGCGCGTGGAATTTTGCAGGACAACCGTTCGCGTACTTGCACAATGGAGCGCCATTCATTGTGAATTTCGAGCGGGTGGGAGGCAGATACTGCCTGTACCGATGGCATACCGAGAGCCCGATCGCCTTTCAGAACTCGATCAAGGTGAGCATCGAGCACGGCCACGCTAACCACCGCTCCGACAGCTTTTATTCCACCGCATTCTGGTATCAGACTGAGCCGCATCTGAAATTTCCGGCGCTTCCGGCGGTGGAGACGCGCCTACCGAGGACATTCCAGGTCGGAGGGCCCGGCCCCGCGCCGCTGCCCCACAACGAGTGAGCTTTGTTCGGAACTACCCCTCTCCACGTTCTGCTGAACTATTTCGGCAACGCGAACGCCACGTAGACGCCGCCGGATGGCAAGTCCACCGCCTTCCCGCCGCCCGCGGCGATCACCACGAATTGCCGTCCGTCCACTTCGTAAGTAGCCGGCGTGGCGTTTCCGGCGAACGGGAGAACCACTTCCCACAGCAGCTTCCCGGTGTCTTTATCGAAGGCCCGCATTTTTTTGTCGAAATTTGTAGCGGCGATAAACACCAGTCCGCCGGCGGTGACAATCGGGCCGCCATAGTTTCGAGTGCCGGTGTCTTTCATGCCTCTCGCCGCCAGCGCGGGATATTCGCCGAGCGGAATTTGCCAAAGGTATTCGCCGGTATTCAAATTAATCGCATTCAGTGTGCCCCAAGGCGGTGCAACTGCCGGATAGCCATCGGGATCGTTAAACTGCTCGTAGCCGGTGAATCGGTAGCCTGGCACCGGCGCCGCCTGGCTATTCACCACCTGGTGGGCTTTCCCGCTGGCGGTGTGATCGGGCTTTCCGCCCGTGGACACATAGTCAATCAGCGCGGAAATTTCGTCGTTGGACAGATTCGAGAATGAGGGCATCCGACCCTTTCCGTGGCGGATCAGGCTGGAAATTTCTTCCCGGCTATGGCGTTCAGACTCTTCTACCAGGGAAGGAAATTGCGGCGGTGATCCGGCCAGTTTTTCGCCGTGACACACCGAGCATTGGCTGAGATAGATGGCGCGTCCGGGCGATCCCTGGCCGCCAGTATTTTTGACCAGAGTTCCAGCAAACACCTGGTCGTTGGCATTGACGTACAACACCGCGGATTCTGGATCCACCGCCGCGCCTCCCCACTCCGCGCCGCCGTCGTAGCCCGGGAAAACGATGGTGGGCTTTCCCACGCTAAACGGGACGAACTGACCATCGCTACGGTACTTTCGAAATTCGCTCACCACCCAAGCGTGGGCTTCCGGGGTTCGCCGGGTGAGCATGTCTTCGGTCAGTAGCTGGCGGGAAAACGGTGCCGGAATGGTGGGCAGCGGTTGCGTAGCCGCCACCTTTTCGCCCGGCGTAGTGCTAGATGGATACGGGCGATAGGAGATCGGGAAGACCGGCTCCCCGTTGGTGCGGTCGAAAAGATAAACGTATCCGGACTTGGTGGTTTGGGCGATCGCATCGATGGTTCGGCCATCGTGCTTTACGGTTACCAAACTGGGGGGAGAAGGCAGGTCGCGGTCCCAGACGTCGTGCTTCACGGTTTGAAAATGCCAAATGCGCTTGCCGGTCTCGGCGTTCAACGCGATCAGCGAATTGGCGAAGAGATCGTCGCCGATGCGGTCGGCGCCGTAGAAATCCGAAGCTGCCGAGCCGGTGGGTACATAGACGATGCCGCGCTTTTCGTCCAGAGCCATCCCGGTCCAGTTGTTTGCGCCACCACTATACGTCCACGCGTTCTTTGGCCATGTCTCATAGCCAAACTCGCCGGGATGCGGAATGGTGTGGAACGACCAGCGCAGCGCGCCGGTCCTGACATCGTAAGCGCGAATGTCGCCGGGAGGTGCGGGAAGGACCTCCGGTTCGCGATCGCCGAAAATGACCAGGTCTTGGTACACCACGCCGGGGCTGGTCGAAACCAGCGACTGCCGCTGATACTCACCGCGAAGATTCTTGCGCAGGTCGATCCGGCCATCCTCTCCGAATCCGGTGATTGCTTTTCCGGTTCGCGCATCGATGGCGTAGACGAAGTTGGTGATGCCCACCAAAATCCGTTGGTCGGCGCCGCTGGCCCAATACGATAAGCCGCGATTGGGTTGCCCACCTTCGATTCCGGAACCGAACTTCCATAACTGACGCCCAGTGGCCGCGTCCAACGCGAAAATTTCCTGCGCCGGGGTGATTCCGTAGAGCACGCCATTCACGATGATCGGGCTGGTTTCCAGTCCTCCTTCTTCCGCGGTGTCATAGGTCCACGCCACCTGAAGGGCTCGGACGTTTTCCCGATTGATTTGCTGCAGGGGCGAATAACGGGTGTCTTCCGGACCGCCACCGTAGGCAGGCCAGTCGTGCGCCGCTTCCGGATTGGACTTCCGGGAGTCCGCAGAAAACCGAGGCTCTCCGATACCGCCGACCAAGAAGCAGATCCCTGCGATCAGAACTGCGTATCTCATCGTTTCCCCTTGGCGCGCAGACCACACCATAGCAAATCCCAGCAAGATCAGCACATCGGGAAGTCGGAGTGCGGGACACCGCAGATCGGCACTTGCTACGATCCCGGTCCTAGAATCTCAAGTTGTAGAGAATCCGATGTTCGGGCGCGGCGCTGCGTTAGAATGGCCGTCGGTTTCGCTCTCGCCCAATGCCCAAGGAGCTGCCGGTGCAACTGCGCATCATGCCGTCTCATTTTCCGCTGCAACTGGAGGGGGAAGTGCCGCCCCAAGAATCTCCGACGCGATGTAGGAACACTTTGGTTTCTGCGCGCTTGGTCGCGCTTCTGGCGTTGGTTGCCGTCACTTTCACGTTGGCGTTGCCCACGGCGGCGCAGACGGTCCGCGTCGATTCCACGCCGTCGCATTCGACCAATTCGATCAAGCCTACCGAGGCCCTGGGTGCCGCCATCGATCGCCTCCCCTACGGTGCGGTCGACAAGCTTTTCAACGACGGCATGGTGAAACAAGTTCTCGCCAGCGGGTGGCAGACGGTCAGCTACCGCCAGAATACCGAGCTGCACATGGAAGCATGGCACTGGAACCCAGTGGGCACTTGGAGCGATCCCGCGGGCAAAGGCTACTTTACCGGCAGCGCAACGCCCGGCCCGCCGCTGCGGCACTCCTACGGTTATCCGCTTCCCCATCGCGGCGTGACCCATGACGACGGCACCGATTATGTTGGGTATTCGCGGCTCACTGACGGTGACCCAGCCACCTACTGGAAAAGCAATCCGTACCTCACCACGGCATTCACCGGCGAAGACGATTCGCTTCATCCTCAGTGGATTCTGATGGACCTCACGAGCTTCCAGCCGGTAAACGCAATTCGCATCGCATGGGCCGAGCCTTACGCGGTTCGCTACCTCGTCCAATATTGGACCGGCGCCGACACCTTCGATCCCATCAAGCATCCCACCGCCGGCGTGTGGCAAACCTTCCCCGGCGGGACGGTGACCGACGGCCGGGGCGGCTCGGTGGTCCTCGCGCTTTCCGCCGTGCCTATCCCGGTGCAATTCATTCGCATTCTGATGACCAAATCTTCAAATACTTGCGACACCCACGGCTCGAGCGACCGCCGCAATTGCATGGGCTACGCCGTTCGCGAACTTTACCTCGGCACCACCACCCCGGAGGGCCAGTTCCACGATCTGGTCCGGCACACGCCGGACCAGGACCAGACCGCCACTTACTGTTCGTCGGTTGATCCCTGGCACCAAGGCACCGACTTGGATGAAAAGGCCGGCGATCAAGTGGGCTTCGACCTTTTTTTCACCGGCGGTTTCACCCGCGGCCTGCCGGCTATGATTCCGATTGCCATGCTCTACGGAACTCCGGAAGACTCCGCCGCTGAAATCGCCTATATCGAGAAGCGCGGCTACCCGATCTCCTACATCGAAATGGGAGAGGAGCCGGATGGGCACTACACCAACCCGGAGGATTACGCGGCGCTGTACATCCAATGGGCTGCCGCGCTGCACAAAGTTGATCCACAGCTCAAACTCGGCGGCCCGATCTTCACCGGAGTGAATAAGGACATTGAAACGTGGCCCGATGCCACCGGCCACGCTTCCTGGACGGCGCGTTTCATCAACTATCTGAAATCGCATGGCCACTTGAGCGATCTCGCCTTTTTCTCCTACGAGCACTATCCGATGGAGCCGTGCAAAATCCAGTGGAGCAATCTGTACGACGAGCCCGCGCTGGTATCGAACATGCTGAACATCTGGCGGCAAGACGGGGTGCCTGCCCAAGTGCCACAATTCATCACTGAATCGAACATCGCATGGCAGTCCGGTGAGTCCTTCGTCGATGTGTGGGGCGCACTCTGGCTTGCGGACTACGTGGGGGCGTATCTCTCCGCCGGTGGCCGCGCCGTTTATTATTTTCATTACATGCCGCTGGGCGTCCACCACGAAGGCTGCAATTCGTCTGGCGGCACCTTCGGCCTTTTTTCCACCGACACCGATGGGCACACCAAACAGCCGCTCTCGCAGTTCTTCGCAAGCCAGCTCATTAATCTCGAATGGGTCCAGCCCGGCGACCATGCCCACCAGCTCTTCCCCGTGGAGAGCGACATTCGCGATTGGGCGGGCCACCTCCTGGTCACGGTGTACGCAGCACTGCGTCCGGATGGACAGTGGTCGCTGATGATCATTAATAAGGACCAGGAGAACCCTCACCCGATCCATATCGTGTTTCACGACTCCGAGAGCAACACCGATTCGTCTTTTGCCGGGTCGGTCAGCGCGGTCACCTTCGGCAGTGAACAGTACCAATGGCATCCCGCCGGTGACGGCGGCATGGCGGATCCCGACGGCCCTGCCGCGCGCGCTACCATCGCAGCCTCCAGCAGCACAGTTTTCACTCTGCCCAAAGCCTCGATTACCGTACTGCGAGGATCGATATCCGGGTCCGCACCGGGCGTCCTGAAGAAGTAGGGGTCCGGCTACATGCGGAATTTCACGAAATGGCATCGGTGAACATACTGTGTTTCACCCGAAACAACTGGGCCACTGGCCCCCAGCGCTGCGGCGAGTTGACCCGTCGGGGCAAAACGTTATAAATAAAACGCATACGGGGTGTGCCAGGCTGCCTGCAAATTCAATTATGGTTTCGCCAGGTGAACGGCCCGGGGTCAGGGTGCACCTCAGGGATTCTGGCGTGTTACATCGGAGGCGGGGAATGCGTAAGTCTCGCAAATTGACGGTTGCACTGCTCTTGGTATGCCTGCTGGCCGCGGCGACTGCCTGGGCCAGCATCAGCGGAAGCATCTCCGGGATCGTGACCGACCCCAAGGGTTCGGTGGTGCCGGGGGCGAGTGTGGCCGCCGTCAACACGGCCACAGGAGCGCGGTCCACTCTCCGGACGGATGGCGCGGGCTTCTACAATTTCCCGAGCCTTTCGGTGGGCACCTACAACGTGGAGATCGTGGAAAAGGGATTCAAAACGTACCAACAGGCGGGGATCGTGCTGGATGCCAACGCCGCCATTCGCGTCGATGTAAAACTCGAACTCGGCGAGGTGGCGGAAAAGGTAGTGGTAGCCAGCGAAGCGGTACGGGTTGAAACCCAGAGCACCCAGATGGGCGAAGTGATCAACGCGGAGAAAATGACCGCGGTTCCCCTGAATGGCCGCGATTTCACCAACCTGCTCTCGCTGCAGCCCGGCGTGGTGCCCTTCCAGTATGCCGACTCATTGCAAGATTCCAATCTCAGCGACCGAACCGTATCCGGCAGCGACAGCCTGAATTCCGGGAACCAGTCGATCAACGGACAGCGCGAAACTTCAAACGGGTTCATGGTGAACGGCGCTACGGTGGAGGAAGGCAAGAACAATGGAACGTCGGTGATTCCCAATCTGGACTCGATCGAAGAGTTTCGCATCATCACCAACAATTTTGACGCAGAATACGGGAACTATAGCGGCGGCCAGGTGAACGTGGTGACCAAGTCGGGCGCCAATCAAGTCCACGGCAGCGGATTTGAATTCAACCGCAACACCGCTTTTAACGCGCGGAACTTCTTTAGCCCAGGGGGGAAGCCGCCCAAGCTGATCCAGAATCAGTTTGGCGGAACCTTGGGCGGCCCGATCCAACGCGACAAGCTGTTTTTTTTCGTCGACTATCAAGGAACCCGGAGACTGTTTGCCCCGACGGTGGCCGCGGCGGTTCCGGACGGGACGCTTATGGCTAACGGCGACTACGCGTTGTCGGCGACGGAAGCCGGGGACCTCGCCGCGGGTGCGGCATCCGCAGCAACAGGAGGATCACCGGCTGGAACGGTGCAGGGAGCGCAATTGGCGGCGAACTTATCCACTCCCGCCCGCTTGAACTATCCAGTGACGGTGGGAGAGCCGTATTACTCCACCGGCTGCACCAGCAACGCGGTGTGCGTTTTCCCCAACGCGATCGTGCCGCAGGGGGCGTTTTCGCCAGCGGCCGCGGGTCTGCTGCCGTTTTTCCCCGCACCAACGGTAGCAGGCGGCGGGATCAATTACTTTTCGGCGCAGTATGATTCGAAACTGCGAGATGACAAGGGCGGACTACGGATCGATGCAAAAACGCAGTACGGAATGTTTTCGGCTTACTACAACGCCGACGACGACACTTCCGATAGCCCTTACCCAAATTCAGGAGCGACCGTCCCCAGCGGCAATATCGGCCCATTCACCGGTGCGGACAAAACTCGCGCGCAGTTGTTGGTGCTGAGCAATACGAGATCTTTCGGTTCCACGGAAGTGAATGAGTTTCAGTTCAGCTACCTGCGGAACGGCGCTCACCTGTTTACCCCGCAGGGCGGCCTAACCCAGAACGGCAAGCCGATCACCCTCGGCTCTCTCGGGTTTACCGTTGCCGCGGGATCGGGACCCACATTCAACGGAGGAATCGCTCCGATCGTCCCCGCGCTGGAGGGCGTGCCGGCGATTGAATTCGCGCAAGAGCTCTCCGGGACGAATATAGGCGTGCCCGCGGACACCCCCAAGCAGTTCAATAACACATTCGAGTGGCAGGACAACTTTTCGAAGGTGCTGGGCACTCATAGCCTAAAATTCGGCGGGCAATTCCATTACGACCAGATCAACGACCGAAACCTGTACGGCGAAAATGGAGTGTTCAGCTTCAGCGGCAGCGAAACCAACTCCGATTTTACAGATTTCTTGATCGGCGCACCTTCCGGGTTCATTCAGGCGACCCAACAAATCCTCGATTCGCGGTCGAAGTACCTGGGTTTGTACGCGCAAGATAGTTGGCGAGTGACTCCGAACCTGACCCTCAATTACGGCTTGCGCTGGGAATTCAGCATGCCCTGGTACGACACGCAGGGCAAAATTGAGACGCTCATCCCCGGAGAACAATCGGTACTCTTCCCCGGCGCACCCACGGGATGGGTGGTCCCCGGCGATCCAGGCGTCCCCAAGACCCTGGCGCGGACGCAATACCACAATTTTTCCCCGAGGGTGGGGGTGGCGTACTCGCCCAGTGGGGATTCTGGGTTTCTGGCCAAGCTGACTGGCGGTCCGGGAAAGACCAGCATTCGTGTGGGCTACGGGATCTTCTATACGTCCGTGGAGGACCTCACGCAGTTCCAGGAAATCGGCGATGCCCCATTCGGCTTGTTCTTTGCGACCGAAAACACATTTCTCGAACAGCCATTCACCGACCGCGGTACGGGAGTATCGACGCAGCGTTTTCCATTCGCGTTCCCGCCGCTCAACGTGAGCGCCCGGAACCCGGACACGACGTTCGATTGGGCGGAGGTCGAACCGATCTCTGGCTCGCTGGCGTTCGAACACACCAACGTGACTCCTTATGCCGAGCATTATGAATTTTCGCTGCAGCGGCAATTTGGCTCGAACACGGTATTGAGCGTCAGCTACGTCGGTACCCAAGCGCACCACCTGCTCACTTCCGTCGAGGCGAATCCGGCGAGCGCCGCGCTGTGCGAGCAACTGATTGCCGACGGCGCCAGCCCCCAGTGCGGGCCATTTGGCGAAGCGTCAGTGTACACGCTGCCCCCAGGCACACCTTTCCCCGCCGCGGCCCAGGCCAATTCGGCGGTGGAGCTCACCGGGCAACCTTGCCAGCCGTTCAGCGGTGGCGGGAATTGCAACGCGGTGAATGGCACTTACACCGTCCTTCCCCCACAAAACGGCAATCAGGTGTTCAACAACAATCCGTTTGAGGCCACCATCGCCCAGTCATCCTTCAACTCACTGCAAGCCACCGTGCGGCATACCGGCAACTACTCGACGTTCCTGTTTGGCTACACCTACAGCCAGTGTCGCGACGACGCCTCGGAATTGATCGAGGGTATCAACCCGTTCAACCCCAAATCCAGCATGTCACTTTGTGCCTTCGACGTGACCCATAACTTCGTGGCGAGTTACGAAACCAAACTGCCGTTCGACCGGGCGTTCCACACGCGTTCCGGATGGCTCAACAAGCTCGCGAGCGGGTGGGCCGTATCCGGCATTACCACGCTCGCCACCGGCCTTCCAGTCAGCCTCTCGGAATCCGACGACAACTCTTTGACCGGAACGGCCAACACCTCGGCGCCGATCGACTTGCCCGATTTTACTCCCGGCAAAATTCTGCAAACGACGAATCCGAGGCAGGGCGGCACGTATTTCAACACCGAACTATTCACGGCGGAAACGCTCGGAACGATTGGAAACGCACCGCGCCGGTTTTTTCACGGTCCCGGGCTGAACAACTGGGACATGGCGCTATTGAAGGACACCAAGATAACGGAGTCGAAAAGCCTGGAGTTTCGCTTCGAGGCGTTTAACGTCTGGAACCACACCCAATTCTCGGGCCAGCTCTCTCCGGGCTTTGGCGCGTTCGGTTCCTCCGGCTTCGGAGTGATTTCCGCCGCCTACGACCCGCGGGTGCTGCAGGCCGGGCTGAAATTCCTCTTTTAGATCGCCGCGCGGTGCACGCGGAAGCTTCGCGCGCGGGAAGAGGTCAGTGGACCTTGTGGTCTGTTTGCATCTCTTTCAGGTGCTCTTCAACGTTGCGATTTATCGTGTCGATCGACAGATTCTGGGGAAAGGCTTTGTCGTGAGAGCTCCAGTAGCCGATTAATTGCTGAGCCAGGCTATATTCCCGTCCGATGTCGGAGTTCTCTTCGCCACCACCGTCGCTCCCGAGCAAAGTGCGCACTCCTGCCGCCAGTATGTTCTTTAGGGCATGGTCCGAAAGAATCTCCACGGCATCCGCGCGGCTGAGCACCTGGTCGGCGATGTCGTTGTCTGCAAATTGTTGTGACTCGGTCAATGGCCCAGGGTCAGACGTGGCCAGCTTTGAAGGGTAGAAAGCCCGCGTGGAAATATTACTCTCGAGATTGATGTCTGCCTCGATATTCAGTTTCTTCATGGCCAAAGCATCGTCCCGATCGGTGTGGGTTACGTGACCGAATCGAAGGACCACGTAGTCGTCAAGATCACAGATGTCACTCCTTAACTCCTTCACCGCACCGATGAGCATCTTGACGTTCGCTTCTGCTTGCTCACTATGGACCGGCTGGCCAGTCACAGGGTCCATCCAGATTTCAGGAAATGAGGTGAACACATTTTTGGCTTGGTCACCCTCCGGAACATTCTTTAGCAGGTAAGTGGCAGAGCCTTCGCCCACGTGGGTGTGAACAAGCAATTTCCCATGCCAACCAAGCTTTCGACGGGTGCGTGCAGCATCGTACACGGTCCGGACCAATTTCTTGTAGTTCTCCATCCCGCTTGGCGTAAAGCAGGTGATTTCAGGGCCTGCCGTGTCAATCCCGATGACTTCATCGAAGAAGCCGGGCTGTTCGCCGGGCAGTAGAATATTGTTTCCTTCGAAATCCTTACCTAACAGGGCGGTCTCGATCACTTTCGGCGGCGGTGAGAGCCACGTCGTCGTATCACCGAAAGTCCGCTCGCGCAGCTCGGCCGAATCGCATTGCCCGCTTGTTCCAAACTGCCTCCAGTGTTTGCCGTCGGGGGTTGCTCCCAAGTCGCTGGTGTAAGTCATGAGAAGGGCTTTGATTATCGGAACCGTCTTGTCTTTTAGTTGACCGCTCGCGGCCAATGCTTTCGGCTCGTTGTGAAAACAGCGAATGGCGTCTAGCGGAGAGTAACCCGAGCCCCATCCCCCAACGAAGCTGAGAAACTGCTCTGAATAAGCTGTCTTGGTCAGGGCCAGTTCCAGAATGGAAGCGTCGCACACTGCCTGGCGTTGCGCTCCGTCGTCCTTAAACAAACCGCTGAGATATTTGTCGACTGGCCCGCTTCGGAATGCGTATGCGCTATCGAACTCGGTCCAGGGCGTAGTGGTGAGAACTCGTTGCAGCGCTCCATTGATTTGCTGCGATGTGAGATTAGCTATGTTTGTTCCGTATGCTCTAAGGGTTGCGCTTGCTCCTGGCGCATAACGGTTCTCTGGTCCGGTGAGGGAGGATTTATCACCTAGATGGCTTCGTACAAGGGATTGCCACAAGTCCCGGCGGTGCTTAAGGTCAACCTTTTCGGGATCGGTTGGATTCTTGATGAAGGCATTCAAGTCGGCATAGGCATAGTATGGAAGAATGGCGCCGAAGCCATGATTGTGGGCGTCGAAATACGTCAGATACTGCGCGTTGGGGTCGGGGCTTACCTGGACGGGTTGGCGGAACAGGCATAATGAAGGGAGCCCGACACGAAAGCACAGTGGCAATGCCCAAGCCAGAAGAAAGACTACTGGTAGCGCTCGCACTAAATCCCGATACAGTAGAAACGTTTTTTGCTCCGCCTGGATACTCGCCGCATCGTTGAGGTGAAACAAGGACTGTGACCAGTGGTCGATATAGCGACGTGCTGTTTGATCGCTAAGCCACCAGACCGCGGTGACGGCAATACCCAGCATTGTGAGCACCGCATCGATGGATGGCGGAACAGCCGGATCGGAGATCAGCCTCCAGTATCCGGCGATGGCCACGGTTTCCAGTACAAAAAAGATCGCGCCGCGTTGCCAGTAAGACTTCACTCGAAGCCGCCAAGCCTTGCGAATTGCTTCACGTAACTCAGTCGAATTATTCATCAGACTCTCGCTTGCCGGACTAAAGTCTAAAACAAACGATTAGCTGGCCTACTTAGTTCAAAACCCATCGATCGCGCGAGATCGCCTTAGGATCGTGAGATTCATCGCGCTGATTCCTGCTCGATGATGTTATAGACCCCCGTGTTTCCGAGGAGGTTTGGTGATCACGGCATCCACTGGTCTCTAAGGCCCTCGAAAAGGTCTTTCGTAGACGTACCGCCCCCGTTTTGAGTCCTGTTATGGAGGGAAGAGACAATCTGTTTGACCGGATCAAAGAGTTGCTCCACGACGTGCTGGCCGAGGCGGCGGTAACTTTCGAACTGTGACTCGGTGAACCATTGATCGCCAGTAGTCTGATGGGGAAACTCAGGATGCTCGCGGTGGTAGTTGAGTACGTCAGGCGGTTCGTCCCCGGTGATTGAGGTCTTCAGATAAACGAGGATTCCATCCCCGGCGCCCGGATCGAGGAGGCTGTAGTTAATTGTGCCAACCGCCCAATGCCATTCACTCAGGTTATCTGTGGAAACTGCCGAACGGGCGTCATTTTTCGAGGGCGTCTCTGGGGTGAGCTCGCTGATGCTTAGATCGATAGAAACGCCGATATCTTCCCGGCACCTGCGGATGGCGTTGCCGAGATCGCCGAAGGCGTAGTCGCCATCGCAACCTGCGTCGCACACAATGATGTATTTACAGCGGCGCTTCACCAATTCGTATAAGCCGAGGTTTTCGAAATGCCCGCCATCGGAGAGATACACGTAACGGGATTCGTCGTCGCTCTGGCCGAAAAGCTCTGCGAGCAGATAAACTAAACCTACCCGAGGCCCTGGGTTCTGCCAGCCCGCGTTGTGGCGCGGGTTGCCCGCCCAAAATCCGAGGCGGACGTCGAAGAGAGTCATCAAAAATGCGAGAGAAGGCGAGCTGTGGTAACCCATGTTTGGGCTAGCGGCAGCGCCAGAGATGGACACGACGGTTCCCAAGCGAAGACCATCCTTTTTGAAAGCGTAGTTGCTGGTGGGACGAAAGCCGTACCTTTGAACGTCCGGCGATGTCTGGATAGGGAAGTATTCGTCGTTAAGATCGATCCGTTCGAGCCAGGTGTCAAATCCGCAGCGCAAAGGAGTGAAGACGAAAGATTCCGCTTTGCGCTCCTGCCATGCCAAATCTTTTCCACTCACTAAGTTCAGAGCGCTGTTGACGATCGGGAAAGGTCCGGAGTAGCACTGGTCGGAGCGAAGCTGCCTCAGATACAACTCGTCATCAGGGTCAAAACCGGTGAATGGGTTGGGCTTGCGACCCGTGTGCGACGCCCCGAGGTATGCCCGGACGAGGCGGTTACGATAGAAGAGGTTCAACGAGAATTCGTTGAGATTGACCCGCCAAGAGAGGAAGACGCACACAGTCAAAAGCCCTACGAAGAGCGACAACAACAAGCAAAGTTCAGTCGCGGATAGGATGTGCCAGTGCGCTTGAAGGTAGGAGGCGGGCGGAGATACTGAGCCATTTACCATCATCTTTCCCTGGCTACGGAAGTCCCCGAAAGTCGCGGTGTAGTCAACCGATATGACCCAGGCACTGACCTTTTGTGCGGCCGGGCTTTTTTGAAGGAAGGTCGCCAAGCAATCGCCGGTGCCGTTCAGCACCGCCAGACAAATCTCAAGAAGCAATGCAATGCCCGATGCAATGCCGACAATAAAAACATACGGCGTAACGGAGAGCGCCATATCCTTCCATGTGGGTGATTCGAGGGCTCCGGTGCTGGCGCTCTTGCCTCCCAAGACCCCGGTGAGAGTGGAAACCACCCAAACAAGCCCCAGTCCTTCTCGCATCCGGCCTCTTATCCACATCCATCCGAGCGGTGAGTAAATTGAGACCAAGAAGACAGCGGTCCAGACGATGCTGATGATAAATAAATAGCCCCCAAGACGGCCCCACCATTCGCGGCGAGGGTCAGGGAAATAGAGGCCCATGAGGCCGATTTGAAGGGCCCCGACAAGAAGAAATATCACCACAATCAAGGGCGTTCCGAAGCTGACTACACTCGATATTCCGCTCGCGCTGTGGTCCTTTGCCGCCTTGACGAACCACTCGTTTGTTAGCACCCCCAGCAAAATTCCGCCTGCACTGCCGGAGATCAATGAAGCGAAGATTGACCAGTACCACGCACCCTTTTTGCTCCAGTGTGGCGCGGCAGGGCCGCTTTCGGGCATGTCCCAGAGCGATGCAGCAGACCACAAACCGCCAAAAACGATACAGCCAATCCCTGCCCATTGCCACCACAACAACGAAAGCAAGCGATGCCACAACCATGCGCCGGCAAGCCATGCCGCGATGAAGAGTGGCGCGGCAACGAGCGAGAGTACCCACCCTTGCTGGGAGTACCACGGGAAGCGAGCTTTAGGTCCCGGATCGATGCCCGTAAGGTGTTTCATGTTGAGGAAAACGAAGGTGAGTGCGAGCACGATCAGAACTGCAGCGACCTCGGGTGCGAGGAAATAGGGGTGAGCAAAACACGTTAACTTGGTGGTCTCGGTCGTGACCGAGATAGCGATATGAGGAAGGAGGAGGATCGACGCGAGAAATGAGATCAGGATCAGTTGATTGAGGAGAAGGTTACGCAGATAGATGGCGATAGCTGTCCAAGTATCGGCGCCGAGGAAGCCGAGTCGTGGGGTGAGGTAGTTGCTGTATTCACGAAGAAAACGAATGGGACGGGCTTCTGCGTGGTCCGGTTTGGTCGAGCGGTCGGGATTCAGGCACTCTTGGACACGCCGGATCGGCGACGACTGGTCGTCGCCTGGAGAGGTTTTCTTGCACCGCGCCACTTTGGGATCCAGACCAGCACGGTAAATCCAGGCATACAGCCAGCTGCCGATGTATCCGCCACCGGAGACGGTGGAGAGATAGTCAAACATGGGGAGAAGGCGAAGATCTGCGAGCCCCTGAAGCACGCCCAGATTGAATGTGGCGCTACGGATGCCGCCACCGGAAAAACTGAGGCCGACGAGTGATTCATGGTGCGCCTGTCGGAATGTTGCGTCGTCGTGCGCTTCGTTATCCGTTTCGTGGTTCGCCTCACGCCGCACAGTGCCGGTGGCGCCAGGTTGCGCGCCGAGAACTTCGGGATCGCAGGATGGTTGGGGACCGACCTCTGCGGCGGGGACCTTGCAGGTGTCTTCGCCATCTTCCCATTGCCGTTCTCGGCGGAGCGTGGCGATTTCGGCCAGTTCTTCTCGTAGCATTTGAACGAAACTGACTGCGCCATCATTCACATCGGGATTGGATTGTGAGTTAGACATGTCGGGTATCTCTTCCTTCCAAGACCCTAAGGTTCGACCTCTGGCCTTGACCCTGTAGAAAGTGAATTCGACGCCACGGGTAACGACGCATCCCGGGAATGCCGTTCGCCCAGATTCGCCAGCTGGGTTGGGTGGATAGTGGATTCAAGGGTGGCTTCTAGCACGGCGATTTAATAATTGTCAAGTTCCTATGTTAATAACCTAGCCAAGCGAGCGTAGCATCGCGTCCATTTATTTCGATAACTCACTGGGATAGTGCAACGCAAGTACTGGGGCCGCCAGCACCCGTCAGCAAGTAGAACGACGCAGGGAGCGGGAGGAGCATTCTAATGTTGAGGAATTCGCCCCGGATTGGTGTCTTTGCAGTTTTGTGTCTTGGCGCTTTGATGCTCTCCTCCGTGACGGCTGTCCACCCTGACGATACCAAGCAGCCAGTACCGCAAACGTTGACCGCCGCTAAAACACCTCGAGAGTGCAGGCGCCGCCTAGCTGTAAATCCGGCCGGTCGAAACCCAAGGTCTGCAGAAATGCATCTAACCCATGGCGGGGCGAAATAGTTTACTCGCAGGGTAACCTTCGCGCTCCGAAAAATGTTATACCTGCCGAAGGTATTTGAGGCTCACCGGGAGTTGGCGGTAATGGCAATAAGGGTACTCTTGGCGGAGGACGCCACGGTTATGCGGCGATTGATCCGCGAGTTGTTGGAGGCGCGTGCCGAAATCGAAGTTGTCGGCGAGGCCGGTGATTTCGCTGAGACCATGCGCATGGCGAGCGACCTAAAGCCCGACGTCGTGGTTATGGATTTGCACATGCCCAGCGGGATCCGAGCCGCCCCGGCAGAAGTGAAAGCTCACCTGAAATCGTGCGGATCAAGACTGCTGGCCATTTCTATCTGGAACGACGAGGACAGCCGCGACTTGGCTAGAGATTTCGGCGCGACCATCCTGCTCAACAAGTTGGACCTCGGTGAAACGCTTGTCCCGGCCATTTTGCATTTGGCCTTACCTAATAACAGGGCAACATAGCCACCGTCGTGTCTCGGTTTTCTGTTGCGGATGGCATCGCCGTAGACACGCCCTGCGAGACCTTCTGCAGGGATCGAGGTGGCGGGCGTTGTGGGGCTTCGCCGCTACGGTATCGCGCCACGCTTGCCTTACCGTCTTAGCTTTAGAATGTACATCCTTCGATCTGCGTGGATAGGTGTTCCCCAGTATTGTCGGGGCGAATTCGGGCGGCTACAGTCTTCCAGGAGCATAGCTAGTCGAATTTCCTGGATCGTACTCGTGCCCTGGCTCAAGTCAGCCGCAGAGGAGTTGATCTCTTCCGCGGCTGGCTTGCATTCCTCCGGGCTAAGGAATTTGAGACATTCGGCAACGTTCACGCACAGCGTTCATCCACCGACACCAGGAGGAACAACATGGCGCGATATGGCAAAGCTGCGGGGAAGAGCGTCAAGAACGCGCTGCACCGCGAAAAGAAAGGGACGCTTCGGTCAGGGAAAGGCGGGAAGGGCGGCCAGGTGACCAGCCGCAAGCAAGCTATTGCGATTGGGCTCTCCGAAGCGCGTAAGAAAGGCGCTAAAGTTCCGAAAAAGAAGTAGTTCCGTAGCCTGGGGCACTGTCGCACCGGATGTCCACGTGAAGCGTCCTGACAGCAACTCCTGGAGTCCTGCTTGTGCGCCCCCCGGGCGGCCTAGTCCAAAGCGATGGCAAGCTTGGTGACCGATGCCGGCGGAAATATGTAAGCGAAAACTTTGGAATCCGCTTGCACATTTTTCGTAGTCGGAACAATCGCATCGCGCTGCGCGAACGTGTTGTGAGCGTGGATGTCCGAGCTGGTCAAGGTGGTTGCGGTTCCGGAACCGAAGCTCGCGCCGCGCACGGCGATTTCCGTTGCGCGCGGTTCGTTTACATGCGGGTTTACCACGGTAAGCACCAACTCCTTCCCGTGGATCGACGCGGAACCCTTCAGCCCCCAGAAGGTCGCCGGCTTGCCGTCGCGGTCATAGGAAACGTTGGGCGCGGAGAAACTTGCTCGCACCGCCTGTCCGCCCTGATGCGCAGCGTACATTCCGAAGACGTGGCCCACCGGGGTGACGCAGAAATGATCCTCATGCGCCAGGTACAAGCTATTCAGACAATTGATGAGCTGCGCGCAGGCAGCCATCGCTACTTTTTCCGGGTGGCGGTTGAAAGTGTCCAGTGTGGCGCCGCTGAATACCGCATCGCGCAGAGTAACCATCTGTTCCAGTTGATTGTGAGGAGTGAGTTCGCTGCCCGGCTTGTACCACGGACCCCATTCATCGACCACTAACTTCACGTGGTGTTCCGGATCGTTCTCACCCATGATTTGCCAGTGACCCTCGATGAGCGACTCCATCACATCGCCTTGGCGAAGTAGTTCGTACCAATCCACCGCATCGAATTTCAACGCCTCGCCTTTGCCTTCAAACCAATTATTGGTGTGCCCCCGGCTCAGGTTCCACGCGTAATAGTGCAGCGCCCAGCCGTACATCGACCGAATCTCTTGTTTCCCTTTCTTCACCAGCTCTTCGAAGAAACCGCGGGTCCAATTCCAGGAATCGTCGTTGGGCCCCGATCCGATGAACGAGAGCTTCTGGCCGTAGCGCGGCGCCCACGTCGCATACCTGCGGAACTCCGCGGCGTATTCCTCCGGCGTGAAATTCCCGCCGCAACCCCACGATTCGTTGCCCACTCCCCAGAATTTCACATTGAACGGCTCGGCCGATCCTCCTGCCGCGCGCATATCCGCGAGGGTGGTGCTGCCGGCCGGCGAATTGCAGTATTCGATCCAGCGATAAAAATCCTCCGGGGGCAGGCTGCGCAGGTTGGCAGCCAGATACGGCTCGCTGCCGATCAGCTTGCAGAATTGCGCAAATTCATTGGTGCCGAAGCGGTTCGGATCGTACTTGTGGTTGGCCGGGCCGTCGGGATCCTCGGTGTCCGCCCAGAAATTAGTGCGCCGCGGACGGCTGTTCACAGGTCCCACACCGTCTTTCCAGTCATAGCTGTCGGCGAAGCACCCGCCCGGGTAGCGGACCACCGGCGCGTGAATCTTGCGCATCTCGTCAACCAGTGCGCTGCGGATTCCGTGGACGTTTGGAATCTTGGAGTCCTCGCCCACCCAGATTCCGTCGTAAATCACTCCGCCCAGGTTCTCAGTGAAGTGCCCGTAGATATTGGGGGAGATCGTTCCGAGCACTTCCTCCGGCAGAATTTCGATGCGGGAATCGCTGGCATCGGCGGCGCGTGCGGCCAAGCCAGAGTATTTGCCAACCAGAACGGCGGTAGCGCCCGCCAATCCATTGCGAATGAAATCCCGGCGTCGCAGCATGGGTGAGTCCTCCGTGCAAGTTTCGCTGGGCAAATGATAATCGCTTACGAGCTTCCTGTCCCAGCCCTTCTAATATTCCGAAGGCCTCGCTATTTTACGGTGTCGCCCTGCAATGCGGCTCGCGGCCACCCGCCCTTCCAGCCGATGGTTGAAATCTGCAACGCAGGTTTGCCAGTTTGCGCGTCGTAGGCATGGAAGACGATGATGGTTTGCTCTTTACCCACATAGAGCGATTCGCCGCCGGGGCCCAGCCAGCGCTGGTTTGCGGTCAACAGCGGAGTTCCGCCGCCCGCAGCCATGGACTTCCCGGTCGCGTCCAAGTAAGGCCCGGTGATTTCTTTGGCGCGCCCAACCATGGTGCGGTAGGTGCTCTTTGTTCCGCGGCAGCACAGGTCCCAGGAGACGAACAGATAGTAGAAATTGCCGTGGTGAATGATGAACGGCGCTTCCACCGCCTCCCAATCCGCAGGCAGGCCCGGAGGCGCCGGGGCGGCGTTGGGCGGTTCTTCACGGGTGGCCAGCGAATAGAGCTTCGAATCTTCCGTAGATAATTTTCCGGTGGCTGGATCGATGCGGCGCATTTTGATGCCGTTCCAAAAACTGCCGAACGCCAGCCACGCTCTGCCGCGAGTATCGAAGGAAAGGTTGGGGTCAATGGCGTTGAAGTTATCGTCCGCCAGTGACTTCAGCACCAGACCTTGGTCCACCCATTGGTAGTCCGGACTGGAGGAATCGAGGTTCTTGTTGGTAGCCAGCGCGATGCCGGAAGTGTTTTTCCCGAAGAGAGAGTAGGCGTAATAAAGATGGTAGGTACCGCCAAAATAGGAAATATCGGGCGCCCATAACTCCTTGGTTCCGGGGCTGTCCTTTCGAATCCAGTCGGGAAGCTCGGCGAAAACGTGGCCACAATGTTTCCAACTCAGCAAATCCTTGGAACAGCGGATGGCCATGTGGCCACCGTCGGGAGCGAGGCCGGTGGCGAAGACGTACCAACTGTCTCCGGCTTTGATGATTGATGGATCGTGAGTGCCTTCAAAATCGCCGGAGAGAGTGAAGGTGTGGGGATCGGAATCTCTGGCAAGGGCGCGTGAGGCGGTCGCACCCACGATAGCCAGAAAAAGTACCAGGACAATAAGGGCCAATTTCGTGGCGCCGGTTCGATGAGCCATGGAGTCCCCTCTTTTCTATAGAAAGACGTCACGCAAGTATAAGGCGGAAAGCGGCAAAATGACTTGGCGGGCCCAACATCCACGGAAACTTCCGGCGTGCGGAAAATGCTGGGGCGCCAACGTGAAAAACCATTGGTGCCCCCCAGGAAAACATGGTTCTTACATCCGGCTAGAACGAAGCCGGGATCCATCACGTTTATCATCTTTCGCCGGGCACCGCGCATGAATGGCAAACGTGGCGGCGCGATTTGAACGATTTTGCCCCGCGGCTCTTCACCGGAGTGACGCGGTAAGACCGACATTGCTCAATACCCGTTATGGGGGGTTGGTGGCCAGAGACTTCGCGAACAGCCAGGGGAATAGCTTTGGTTCGTCGTAGGCTTTTTCCCAGGAAGCGTGCTTGACGCCGGGATATTCGGTGTAGTGAACTTCGCCACCGATCGCCTTCATTGCCGCGTACATCCGTTGGGATTCGGTGACCGGGACAACGTTGTCATCGGCGCCGTGAAAGATCCACACCGGAACCCTGCCGACCTTCGCGGCTGCGGCCGAATAGCTTTTGGGCTCGTCGGGTGGCGTGAACCGCTCCAGCTCGGGATGAGCCTTGCGCGCGGCTTCCGGCGGGCGAATGCCGCCGCAAATCACGATCATGGCAGCGAATCGTCCGGGATATTTTTCCGCCAGGTGCCACGCGCCATAGCCGCCCATCGAGAGTCCGGTTAAATAGGTGCGCCGGATGTCGCCGTGGAATTCCTTGGTCGCCGCTTCCAGGGTAGTGATGGCCAAATCGTCCATGGGCGGTTGAATCCACCAAATATCTTTCCGGCATTGCGGCATCACTACGATCGCCGGGATTTCGCTGGGGGTGCTGCGAATCGCGGTGCCAATGCCCACGTCGGTTTGTTGTATGCCGTCATCGCCGCGCTCGCCGGCCCCGTGAAGGGAAAGGATGATCGGCCATTTTTTGTGAGGCGTCCAATCCTTGGGAACGTAGACCTGGTATTTGTAAGTGACGCCTTGCAGGGTGATGGTGCGGTCGAGAAAGCCGGTTTCACGATGCTTTGCGCGAGCCGGGGCCGCGAGCGGTAGCCAGAGAGCTAGAAGTGCGAACAGTCTTCGCGGCGAGATCGGCACTCATTCCTCCGAACTTTTCACTCTAGCATTAGATCGACTTTCGGCTGGACGGTTGCGCAATTCCAACCCGACAAATTCCAAGTCCGCAATAAATTGTGAGGGTCGGGAGAAACCGTTGGCGGCCACGCGGAGTCTTACGTGGTGAGACTATGGGACGGCGGCTGGAACTCGACGCGTTGCGCGGATTGATGCTGGTGTGGATCACCCTGACGCATCTGCCGACGGCGGCCAGCGCCTACGTCAATCAGCCCTTTGGCAGCATTTCAGCGGCAGAAGGCTTCATTTTCCTCTCGGCGCTGTTCACTGGGCGCATTTACCTGCGCCTGGCCGAACACGACGGCTATCCCGCCATGACGCGAAAACTGTGGGCGCGCACGCTGCGATTGTATGGCTACCACGCGCTGTTGCTGGCCTTCGCGTTTTTGGTCGCGGTGCCCATCGCGTCGCGCGGCAACCGCCCTGGACTCCACAACCTTCTCGATTTCTACTTCCTGGCCGGCGCCAAACAAGCGGTGATCGAAGCGGCGCTGCTCATCTATCGGCCACCGCTGCTCGATATTTTGCCGATGTACATTATCTTTCTGATGTTGACGTCCGCGGCGCTGCTGCTGGCGCGCCGCATCGGATGGAAACCCATCCTGGGCGTGTCTTTCTTTTTCTGGGGGCTCGCGCAATTCGGATTTCGTGGCGCCGAACATACTTTCATGATGCGCTTCATCCCCACGCGAATTCCGCTGAACGAGATGGGCTCGTTCGATCTGTGGGCCTGGCAACTCCTGTGGATCGCGGGCGTCTGGCTGGGCGTGCGCTGGGCCCAAAACGATTTGCCAATCGAGGTCTGGGCGAAGCGATGGATGATTCCCGCGGTGGTGATCGCCGCGGCGTTTTTCCTATTGCGGCGTGCGATCGCGCATGGGTTCGAGCTAGGCGCGAGTGAATTCCTTTTTGACAAGTGGCACCTGGGGCCGCTGCGCCTACTCGATTTCGCGGCGGTGGGTGCGCTGCTGATCGTCTGTCAATCCGCCCTGAAGCCGCTGGCGATTCGTCCGCTGGTGCTAATGGGCCAGTCCTCATTGCAGGTGTTTTGTGTACACCTGCTGTCTTGCTTCGCGGGACTCACGCTGATGGGCAATGCATCGATGCTGAACGGGTGGCGTCAAATCGCGTTGCTGACTGCGACATTCACGGCGATGCTGGTCACTGCAAAAGTCTTCTCCAAGAGCGAGGCCAAGCACGAACGTCAGCCCAAAACGGGAATTTCTTCCGACCTCGGCGCACCTACCAGCCGGCCCGCCCAAAGCGGCACCGCACGTTCGCGGATCGTACCGATCGAAGGCTCGATGGCCGCCGCCACCAACCCGGTCGAGTGACGCATCGACGAGGCGAGGCCATCTGAGTTGAATACCTAAACCTCCGCATTTCTAGTCTCGCCGGACCGGGGATTCGTGGTATCCCGCCTGTGACGCGGTGTGTTAGGATTCAGCCGAATTTTACGGCTCAATACCGTCACTAAGACCCCCGCTGGAAACATTTTCCACCTAGGGAGTTCCTTTGAAGACTGCCGCCTCCGTTTTGCTTTGCGCGCTCATGGCCTTTTCCGCCATCGCTGCCCACCCGCAACAAGTCATCATGTTCAGCTCCGACACCACCCCGGTTCACGCTCAGCTCTTTATTGCCCACGCGGATGGTACTGCGGAACGACCTTTGTTGCCGCTCTCGGGCATGGACTATTCCCCGTCATTTTCCCCCGACGGAAAATGGGTTGTTTTCACGTCCGAGCGGAATGGATCCGCCGACATTTATCGCGTTCACCTCGATGGCTCGGGCCTGGAGCGGCTGACCGATGATCCCGCGTTTAACGATCAGGCGGTGCTCTCTCCCGACGGTGAGACGCTCGCGTTCGTATCCTCGCGGGGATCGGGAAGGGCGCACATCTGGCTGCTCGATCTAGCATCGCGGCGCGCTCGCCTGTTGACCCCAAACTCCGGCAGCGATTTTCGCCCGGCCTGGTCGCCGGACGGCCAGTGGCTCGCCTTCACCTCCGATCGCGATTCCAACGCCGGTCATCTTACCCGGCCGTTGGGAACGCCTGCAGTCCCTGGGCGTCTATGTGATCCACCCCGACGGGTCAGGCCTCCGGCGTGTGACCCGTGGCCGCGGTGTTGCCGGTTCGCCACGGTGGTCATTGGATGGCAAGAGGATTTACTTCTACGAAACTACCGAACTGGGCGCGTGGTACGCGGAATTTGGCGTTGAGGAGAAGGGCAACACACAGATCGTTTCGATCGATGTCGCCGACGGCACGGTGATCCAGCATACGACCGGCGATGGCGTCCGCGTTGCGCCGCAGCCGCTGGCTCATGATGCTTTGGGTTACCTGGCGAAATGGAAAGATGGAAACGTAATCCGGGTGGTGCAGCACGACGGTTCGAAGGTGGACAGCCAGCCCGGGGAAATTCAAGGGCCTTCGTGGTCGAGCGACGGCAAACAAGTGGTGTATTACAAGTTCACCCACCCCAAGTCTGCCGAGGTTCTTCCGGCGTTTTCCCGTGAACCGGGTTTTCGACTGGTGAAGCTGGCGGAAGGAATGGCATTTCCAGCCATTTCTCCACAAGGCGATCAGATCGCGGTGAGCACAGGTAAGTTCGACTCCCTCACCCTAATGAAGCTCGATGGAAGCGATCGGAAGATCGTGCTCTCGAAAAAGGATGGCCTCGCTCTCGCGCCCGAATGGTCGCCCGACGGCAAACGTGTCGCGTTTTCTCAGGGGATGTATTTCCGGTTCGGCGCCCATCCGGTGGGTCAAGTCGCTTTAATCAATCCCGATGGCACCGGCCTGCAGTCCATCTCCGTCGATGGCACCAATAGCGGTTTTCCGTCCTGGTCCCCGGATGGACAGAAGATCGTGTACGAACAGGACGGGCATCTGGTGGTGCTAACTGTGGTGACCAACACCCGAGTGAATCTCACTAGCCCGGGTGGCCACCGCGACAACTTTCCCAAGTGGTCGCCCAAGGGAGATTGGATTGTCTTCACCAGCGACCGCGACGGCGACGAGCAATTTCGGATCTACTTGATCCGGCCCGACGGAACTGAGCTGCATAAACTGACTAACTCGCCGGGCGACGCCCATTGCGCCTGGTCACCAGACGGCAAATCGGTGGTCTTTGTCAGCGCTCGCATGGGATTCAAAGACGAGCGCGCATTGTCGACCACTCCCCAGCCCTACGGCGAAGTCTTTATCATCCGAGTCGACGGCACCGGCCTGCAGCAGTTGACCGACAATCAGTGGGAAGAGGGAACGCCGATATGGTTCTCCGAGCCAGGCGGGAAGGTAGCTGCCGGTAAGCCGTCCCACGGAGCTGCGGCAGGAACTGACTGACGTAGACGTACGGGCCGTGACCGATGCCTTCTCACGGGGCTCGCCTGTTAATTTAACTACAAGCCATCTCATAAATGCCTCAGGAGGATGATGGCGCAGGCGAGTTGAACCATCCCGAGGAAATTGTCTGGGTAGTATTCCCAGCGAATGACCACGCGGCGAAAATTATGAAGCCATGCGAACAGACGTTCCACTTTCCAGCGACGCCGGTAGCGGCGCAGAACACGCCCATCCTGCGTCGCCGCTGCGACGCGCACGAACTTGTGAGGTGCGATGAGTTGCACGCCATATTGTTCCAGGATGCGCTGATCCAAAGGATCGCTGTCGTAAGCCCGGTCACCGATCATGCGTTCCGGGAGGTCGGCAAGGAATCGCTGGTCGAGCGTGGGTTCGATGAGCTTTGTTTCATGAGGCGAAGCGCTGGCCACGTACACGGAGAGAGGAAAACCATGGCCGTCTGCGATTGCCATGATTTTGCTGCCTTTGCCGCGTTTTGTAGGGCCGACACGAGAGCCCCTTTTTTCGCCCCGCTGAAGCTGGCATCGATGAAGGATTCGCTCAGATCGAGCTTCCCCCGGTCTCGTAAATCTTCGGCCAGTTTTTGCAGCAAGCGAGTGAGCAGCCCACTGCGCTGCCAGTGTTGGAAGCGCCGATGACAGGTTTGATAGGACGGATAGCGAGACGGCAGATCGTGCCAAGGAGCACCCGTGCGTAGAACCCAAAAGACTCCGTTCAGCACCGCACGCGTGTCTTGCCACGGTCGCCCTCGCCCATCGGCTCGTCGTTTGGGACGAAACAACGGTTCGAGAACCGCCCACTGGGCGTCGGTAAGGTCCATGCTCTCGGTTTACACCGTTCCTCATAAGTTTCAACTGCTCAGCGGCTTCAATGTGTTTATGAGATAACTTGTAGTCCTTGGGAAATTTACGCTAGGCTTCTTCCCGTTTCTGATACCGCTGCGGGCCTGGTGTGAACGGCTCGCCATTCACCGGGTGTGGTGCCTTCCCAGTGATGGAAAGCGCGAAAGAACGAATTCGAATCTTCATAGCCCAGCAGGTATGCGGTTTCGTTGAGTTCGAGCGAGGAATGCAACAGATAGTGCTGCGCGAGTTCACGGCGCGCGTCTTCCATTAATTGCTGAAACGTCGCGCGCTCAGCGGTGAGCCGGCGCTGTAAGGTCCGAGTGCTCAGGCGCAACTCGCCGGCCACCGCCTCCAGCCCCGGACGCCGCCCGGCGAGCAGCTTCTTGAGAATCCCTTTCACTTGTTCGCTGATGGTTCTGTGAGCCATCTGCTGGGTCAGCTCCGCCTCAAGTTGCGGCGCCACGATGGCCAGCAAATCCGCGTTGTGCGTCAAAAAAGGCCTTTCCACGTCGCCCTTACTAAAGATAAGCGCATTCTGCCGCGCGCCGAATTTCACCGGGCACTGGAAGTGTGCTTGGTATATTTCCCGGTCCGCCTCGGCCCGCTGGAATTCGATGCGCTTGGGATTCACGCCGCGGCCGGTGCCTCGCCGTCCGATTGCGACGACCCAGGCGAAGCAGACGTCGATTAGCAAGCTGGGTTCGTCCTCGTCCGCCAGAAGCCAAAGGAATTGAACCAAGCATTCATTCCCGCGTTCGGCCAGGCGTATTTCTTCCGGGCAGGTCAACTGTTTGTAGCGCGCCATTCGTTGCAGCGCGTCACGAAACGATCGTGCGTAGAGCGCGGCGATGGAAACCGGATCGTAGCGCTCGACGCGCTCCTCGGTCCCTAGTTTGAGTCCGATGGCGGGATCGCGGCTCACTTCGGAAATCGCGCGATAAATGGCGAAGAACTCTTCCGTCGTGACCAGGATTTTCTCCTGATCGAACAGTCCCATGGGCAGGCCCGCTTGGCGCAATACCACCAAGGGCCGCAGGCCCACATCCTCGAGCCGGCGAATGAGGGTGCTGGAAATTCTAAATCGGTTGTTCATGATCGGCCCATGGGGGCCGGCCTCAGAGAGATTACCTCGAAGAGACCAGAAACCCCGGTCTCTTCGACGAGTGGCTTATTGTTTCAGAGACGCCATGTCAATGACGAAGCGGTATTTCACGTCGCCCTTGAGCAGCCGCTCGTAGGCTCGGTTGATTTGTTGAATGGGAATCAGCTCGATATCCGAAGTAATTCCATGCTCGCCGCAAAAATCCAGCATCTCCTGGGTTTCGCGGATGCCGCCGATCGCCGATCCGGAAAGTCTACGCCGCCCCATGATCAAATTGAAGGCGGCGACCCGCGCCGGTTTCTCCGGAGCGCCGACCAGGGTCATGGTGCCGTCGAGTTTCAATAGCTTGAGATAGGCGTTCAGGTCGTGGTCGGCGGAGACCGCGTCGAGGATGAAGTCGAAGCTACTAGCATGTTTTTCCATCTCGGCTTCGTTTTTCGAAAGCACTACCTCGTCCGCGCCCAGCCGGCGAGCGTCAACGCTTTTGTTCGGCGAGGTCGTGAAGAGCACCACGTGGGCGCCGAAAGCGTGGGCAAGTTTCACTCCCATGTGGCCCAACCCTCCCAAGCCGACGATTCCGACCTTTTGTCCTTTGCCGATTTTCCAATGGCGGAGCGGCGAATAGGTCGTGATGCCGGCGCAGAGAAGCGGCGCGGCGCCGGCAGGGTCCAGGTTCTTGGGCACGCGCAAAACATAGGCTTCGTCGACCACGATGCTGTCGGAATAGCCGCCGCGGGTGACTCCGCCAAGAATTTTGTCATCGGCGTTGTACGTCAAGGTCATGCCGTTCTGGCAATACTGTTCTTCACCGGCGCGGCAATTTGCGCAGGTGCGGCACGAGTCCACCATGCAACCGACCGCGGCGATGTCGCCTTCCTTAAATTTCTTGACGCCGCTGCCGACCTTGACCACCCGCCCGACGATTTCGTGACCGGGTACGCAGGGATAAACGGTGGCCATCACTTCCTTCCACTCATTGCGCACTTGATGCAGGTCTGAATGGCACACCCCACAGAAAAGAATTTCGATCTGGACGTCCTGAGCACGTGGGGAGCGCCGCGGAAAACGGAAAGGCGCAAGAGCCCCGGTCGAGCTGGGGGCCGCGTAGGCCTTGGCGGTAAAAGTTTGGGGCTTCTGGGAGCTGTCTGGTGTTGCTGGGGTCGCTTGGGTTGCTTGGCTCATATCCATCTCCTCAGGTCTGGGTACGAAGCCACTGTATATTGGGGGAGGCTGGACTGTCACTAGCAGAACGCGCCAATGTACTTGCACAACGCGCCACGCCGGCCCCTTCCTGGTCCTTCGGTCGGTACATGTTTGGGCAAACGTGCCTTGGGTTTTAGCCCTGCCGGTACTGCAACCTGCGAGACTTTTTCAGAAGCTCTTGCAAGACTGCGGCGGGGATTCTAACCTCTGTCCCAGCCCACAAAGTCGGTCCGCTCGGACGATCACCGTGTAAGCTGTCTGCTGCAATCGAGCGGGCGGGGTATCATCTTGGGGGAAAGCGATGACTCAGACCACCACACAATTAGTGGGCCACGTCATCAACAACCAATATCGCCTGCTGGAATACCTGGGCGGTTCCGAGCAGAGCGCCGTCTTTCTCACGGAGTACGGCGACAAGGGACAAAAAGCCGCAATCAAGCTGGTAGTGGCGCATTCGGAAATCGCGGAGATCCAGCTCTTGCGCTGGGAACACGCCTCCCAATTCCCGCACCCTCACCTGATTCAGTTGTTCGACGCAGGACACTGCGAAATCGATGGCGCCGCGATGCTCTATGTGGTGATGGAATATGCCGGCGAGAATTTGTCGCAGGTCCTTGCCGAGCGCGCTCTTACCGCCGAGGAAACGGGCGACGCGCTCGAGCCAGTCCTCGAGGTACTCGCCTTTCTTCACAGCAACGGTTTTGTGCATTCGCATCTGAAGCCGTCGAATATTCTGGCCATCGACGACAATCTGAAACTCTCCAGCGACAGCATCTGCCGATTCGGCGAACCGCGGGACAGCGCACGCCAAGCGGACGCTTACGACGCGCCGGAGACGCCCGGCGGCAAATTTGCCGCGCCCGTGGATTTTTGGTCGCTGGGGATGACTCTGGTCGAAGCGCTCACCCAACGGCTTCCGTTCTTCGATTCTCAACAACCGCCGGTGGCGATGGTGCCGGACACTTTACCCGCGGTATTCCGCGACATCGCGGAAAATTGCCTGATTCAAGACCCCGAACGCCGATGGACCGAGGCGGAGGTCAAGACCCGGCTGCGGGGCATTTCGCCGGTCATGATCCAGAAGCCTCGAGCCAAATCGGAACCCGAGGCTAAGCCCGAACCAAAACGCGAAGCCGCACCGGAAGTCAGGCGCGAAGAGGAACCGGTAGCCAGACTCGAAGTGCCGCGCGAAACCAGACACGAAGACACTCCTGAAGCGCCGAAAATATGGCGCTATGTGGCAGCAGCAGCGCTGGTTGTTGTCGTGATCTTCGCTGCGCCGAAGGTGCTGCGTCGTCAGGCGCCCGCTGCGCCGGTGTCCCAAACCTTAAGTGAAACGCCGCCGGAAAATACACCACGCTCTTCGGCTCCGGTGAATGGGAAGCCGAGCGCGCCCGAGAAAAAGGCGAGTGCTCCGAGCGTGGCTTCAACTCATCCTGCTGCTTCGAGTAGCCCTAATGCTCAGACAGGTTCGAACGGCGTCGCGGCCAAGGCTTCGCCCGGCGGCCCGGCGCAGGCGGCCGTTCTTCGCAAGGTTCTGCCGACTGTGTCGGACCGAGCCCGAGCGACGATCCGCGGCACAGTTCACGTGGCTGTGAAGGTCGACGTAGACGCCGCCGGCAACGTAACCAACACCACGCTCGACCCAACAACCGCTTCGAGCAAATATTTCGCGGACCTCGCGCTACAAGCGGCTCGCGATTGGAAATTCAAGCCGGCAGAGCTCGATGCGCAGACCGTTCCGAGCCAATGGGTGGTGCACTTTCTATATACTCAGGCGGACACTACCGCTTTTTCCGCGGCTCCGTAGGCAGCAAAGCTCGCCTGATTTTTTCGTCAGACTCAAACACCCCACAACTGTCTCCGCTGAGGTATGATTCCCGCCTATACGTCGGAGGCTTGTCATGTGCTTTTCCGCTACTGCCAACTTTGTGGGAAGCGCGGTATTGGGAACGATCGGAGTGGCCACCCTGAAAGAGGTGAAGCACCGGCGCGAACTGCTGTTCGCAGCGATGCCGTGCCTGTTTGCGGTGCACCAATTCACTGAGGGGTTTGTCTGGCTGGGCGTGGATCAGAGACTTCCGTCGATCGTGACCCATGATGCTGGCGCGTTCTACGTCTTATACGCACAAGGCCTGCTGCCGTTTCTGCTGCCGCTGAGCGTTCTTCTGATTGAGCCGACCTTGCGCCAGCGGCGGCGAATGCTCGCCTTTGTGACTTTGGGTAGCCTGCTAGCGGTTTACATCCTGTGGGGGCTCATCGCGTATCCGCTGCAAGTTTACGCCGCCGGCCACGGTATCGTGTACCTGAACCAGATAACCACAACGACGGTGGTTGCGGTGCTCTACGTGATCGCCACCTGCGGCGCGCTGTTCTTTTCCGGGTTCCGCGATCTTATCGTGCTGGGGTGGCTCAACATGGTGGGGCTGCTGGTGGTGATGGCCGTAAGGCGCTACGAGTTTACCTCTTTGTGGTGCGCTTACGCCGCAGTGGTGAGCGTGATCATTTACTTCTTCTTTCGCCGGAGCAGGAAAGACCGCCCGGCTAGATACGCCTTGGCGTCTTGAACTACTGTCTCTCGGGCATCCACTCCTGGAGGAATCGATGCGTCGGTCTTTAATTTTGCTTGGCCTGGTGCTCGCTACGTGTCTCGCTAGCTTGGTGGTGCGTTTCGCTGCCGCGGACGATATTGCCGAGCGCGCCCGCAAGCTGCATTTCTCTTCGATCGTTGTAGATACCCACGACGACACTACCCAGCGCTTCTTCTCCAAAGATTATGACCTGGGCAAACGCAATCCCACCGGGAGCGTGGATATTCCGCGGATGCAAGAAGGCGGGATGAACGGCATTTTCTTTTCGATCTGGATCGACGGCAAAATCATGGGCCCGCCCGCGGTGGAGAAGGCGCTCGATCAGATGGATGCGGTGCACCAGAACGTCCTGCGCAATTCCAGTTCCATTGTGTTTGCTCGCACCGCGGAAGAGGTCCGCCGCGCCCACGCCCAAGGCAAGATCGCCGCGTTGATGGGCGTCGAGGGCGGGCACATGATCGGCAACGACATCCGCATGGTGCGGATTTTCTCCGACCTGGGCGTGCGTTACATGACCCTCTCGCACTTCTACAACACCGAGTGGTCCGACTCCTCGACCGACAAACCCGCCCACCATGGCCTTACCGCCTTCGGGAAGGAGGTGGTCCGCGAAATGAACCGCCAGGGCATGATCGTGGACATCTCCCACGTCAGCGACAAAACCTTTTACGACGCGCTGGAAATCAGCAAGGCCCCGTTGATCGCCTCGCACTCGTCCTGTCGCGCGCTATGCAATCACGTGCGTGATATGTCCGACGACATGATCAAGGCACTGGCCGCGAAAGGCGGCGTGATCCAGATCAATTATGAAAAGAGTTTCATTGACCAGGCCTATAAAGACGCCTACGACAAAGAGACCGGCGGGGTGGCTGCGCATTTCGCCGAACTCACCAAAGATTGCAACAACGATGAGGATTGCATCTCGAAGAAGATGGCCGACATGGAGACGAAGTTGACCGCCGAAGGAAAACTTCCTCATGTCAGTTGGGAAAGAATCATCGACCACATCGATCACGCCGTAAAGCTGGTAGGCGCCGATCACGTTGGCCTGGGCTCCGACTTCGACGGTGCGGACATGCCCGATGGCATGGAGGATTGCTCCAAGCTTCCTAAAATCACCGAAGCGCTGCTTCGCAAGGGCTATTCCGAGCCCGACATTCGCAAGATTCTCGGCGAAAACACCCTGCGGGTGATGGAGCAAGCCGAGCGCGTGAGCAAGGAACTACAAGCGCAGCAATAATTCTCATTTCACGATGATCTTTCCGGTCATCTTGGGATGAACCGAGCAGAAGTACTCATATGTGCCTGGATCCTGGAAGGTGAAGGAAAACGTCTCGTCGGTGTCCAGCGCCTGCGACCTGAACTTACGATCGACACTTACCACCGTGTGCGGTACGTCGTCCTTGTTGATCCATGTAACTGGTGTCCCCGCGTGTATCTCGATCCGTGAGGGCGTAAGACTGAAGTTATCAATAGTCACCGGATTTGCTGCGGATTTATCCTGACCGGCGGCGACAGAACGCGCCTGCAAAATACGGTTTCCGAGCATCAACGAAAGAACGATTGTGGCTCCAAGGCTAACGGTTCCGAGAATCCATGCAGTCCTGCTTGATCGTAACTCCCAGCGTCGCACCAGAGATCTCCTTATCCTCGAAGTGTTGCATCCACGATGGCCAAAGTGTGTTCGCCGCGAGCAAAGTTCACGTCGGTGATACCCAGCAAACCACGTAGCTTTTCCGCCGGCACTTTCATGGGCCCCGGAGAATCGGCCTGACCCAGCTGCGGTTGTGGAAAAGCGGTGGAGCAGGCGGTGTGAAACGTAACGTTCCCCTCGATTTTCTGCATGGTTTGGTGAATGTGTCCGTTTAGAACGGTCACCGAGCCAAATCGCTTGAGGTAGCTTGTTCGACGTTGAATCCACCGACCAACACACCGTGAAACCGTGGTTCGACGGCAGATTGGACTTTGCGCCCCCGGTCGTTGACCTTGCTGACGAGGGTTTTCCGTTGGTGGGTGGCCGCCTGGATTACCTAGATCATCGCAACGTCGCCGCGCTCGTGTATCAACGGCAGAAGGATTTCACCAATGTGTTCGTCTGGCCCGAGGACTCGGAAGCCGCGAAGCTCCCGGCACTTCAGACCATCCAAGGCTATAACCTTATTTTCTGGTCGTACCGTGGCATGTATTTCTGCGCAGCTTCCGACCTGAACGCCCTGGAGCTCCAGCAGTTTGCCGGCCTGCTTGAGCGGTGAGCGCGGTGAGCGCTGCTAGTGGATGCGCAGGACCATGTGATCCTCATCGACGTACGTCGAGCCCATTTTCAGCGCGTGCGGCTCGGTCCCGTAGGTTTCAAATCCCAAATTTTTGTATAGTTGCTTCGCTGCGCTCTGGCCGGTCGCAACGGCCAACAGAATCTGCTCCAGCGACGGATCCCGCTTCGCTCTTTCCAGAAGCTTCGCGAGCAAGGCTTGTCCCACGCCTGTGCGTCGGTGTGTGGACGTCACGTAAACCCCGAAAATACGTCCCTTATGCCTCTCTTTCATCCCGATCTCACGGATGAACGTCGCCGTCCCGATAAGATTGCCGTCTTCGAACGCTCCGAGGTGAATGTTTTGTTCTGGCGCCTCACCAAAGCGTCGCGCAATCTCATTCACGTGAGTCGCCCGATGCTCTTCAGCCGCCTTCCCGAATGCCTGCGGTTCGTTTTCGAGGGCCTCCAGCCTGAGTTTCCACCACGCGGCGGCATCGCCCTCAAGAAGAGTGCGTATTTCGATTCGCGCCATTTTATTCTCCACCCGAATTTACCGACTTACTTCCGCATCATACGCGGTAACTCCCGCCGGAAAAATCGCGGCCGTCTCGATCTCACCGGCTGGCCGGGGAGGAACGGTAAGTGCTGCATTCTAGGTATCTATCCAGCCATACGATGTAGTTATTGTCGAGCAGAGGTCGCGAATCCGCGCACCGGATCGTGCTCGGCAATCAGACCGACCGGAGGGACAACGGGAACCGTGCATGATGGGTTGAGCGCTGACGCGCAACGACGTACACAACTGAGCGAGCATTTTCACGCTCCGCAAATCGCGGGCAAGTGCGAAAAAGCGTTGGCGCCCCAACTGCTTTTAGCGTGACGCAGCGGCGCAACAGTCACCCACAGGTGAATATCAAGAAGATCGTAGCCATCGGAACCACACTGTTCGTAAACATGCTGGTGACTCCCACACCGCCGGCGCAGGCCGGCACGGCGACCGCACCACTGAGCGTCACCGCTATCGTGGGTGCCGTCTGGAGCCTCAGCACTTCCGCGGTGAGCGTTGGATCCTACGATCCCATCGGCGCCAACGCCTCAGCTCCGCTGCACGCGACCGGTAGCATTTCGGATACGTGCGGCAATGGCTTGGCGGGAACGATAACCTTGGACGCGGGGACTGTGCGTCTGCGGGCGCCCGTTACCGATCGCCGTTTTCTGCGGTGGGTGGCCCACTTCAGCGGATTTTCCCCCGTGCGGCGACGCGCCACTGACCCACCACTTGGTTGCCGCGCAGGAGAAAAGCTTCGTCGTGCATGTTGACGCACGTGCAAACGTGATTGGGGATTACAGTTACCACTTCCCCCACCTGCAGCGCACGCGCGGAATTGGTCAAATCCACAGATCCGTGTTCCTCATTGAGTCTGAAAAGTTTCGCGTCGGGCGCCTCCACGATGTACCCGTGGCCAGTTTTCGGTCCTGAGCTATTCAAGTCCGAAGAAAGAGTCTTGGAGCCCGCGTCGATGATCGCCCGGCCCGCGACTGCGGTTGAGACGACCGTTGTGACCACCCGCGCCGCGCAGTCTTCCAGGCGGCACACCCCCTGATAGAACGTATTCATGTCGTTATACACATAAGTGCCCGGGCGAATCTCAGTGATTCCGGGAATGCTTTCCGTCAGCCATGCGGCCGGCGTCGATCCACCCGAAACGATTTCGATCGGTATTCGAGCCTCGGCAAACACCTTCAGCACATGTGCCACCCGCCCGGCAACACGCGCGGCCTCTGCTCGACGCTCTTCCTCATTGCCCCAAATGTTCCCGTAGTAAGTCATCAGGCCTCGAAACCTGAGGTTCTTGAGCTGGGCAACTCTTGCCGCGAGCTCTGGGCAAGCGGCGCCGGGCGCAAGACCGCAACGGCCGAGTCCGGAGTCGAATTCAACCAGCACTCCGACGGTGGCATCCTGAGCAGCCATGGCGCGTGAAAGTTCTTGTGCCGTTGCCTCGTTATCGAGCGAGAGCAGAATGTTTCGGGTGCGCGCGAGCGCCGCCAGGCGCCGAAGTTTTTCCGCGCCCCAGATCGGGTAAGCCACCAGAATATCGTCGAGGCCCGCGCCGGCCATCACTTCGGCCTCGCCCACTTTGGCTACGGTTAAGCCCACCGCGCCACGGCCCACTTGCATGCGGCCGAGCTCGGGCGTCTTGTGTGTCTTGGTGTGAGGGCGCAGGCCCAGGCCGTGCTCTTTGCAGTAGCGCGCCATACGATCGAGGTTTGCTTCGAGGACGTCGAGGTTAATGGTCAAAGCCGGCGTCGAAAGTTCCTTATAATGCATCGGCCGCTGCCCTCCCGCGGTGTAAGATCGCTCCGAGCGCGATCCAGACTCCTAACGCCAGCCATTCGTAGGATGTGAAGTGGCCCGGTATCCCCGGGACAACTTTCATCAGCATCATCGCGATGGCCACCAGCAAACCGAAGCCGGCAACCAGCCACTCGATCGCCGACAATCTCGACGGTCCGGGCAGGGTGCCGGAACGCCCCATGGACAAATAAGCGGCGCACGTTGCTGCCCATCCTATCGCGCAGGCCACCGAACCAACCTCGGTGATCGGCACCAGGATCGCATCTCCCAGGAACATGCACGCGGCGGTCGCCAGTCCGATGCACAGAACCGCGACGGACGGAGTTTGGAATTGCGGATGAATCCGGCCGGCGCGGCTTTCGACCATCCCGCGGCGCCCCAGCGCGAACAGCAGCCGGCTCGCGGCTACAAAATTTCCGTTGAAACACTTGAACAGCGACAGCAGCGCCGCCACTAGGATGACGTCAACGATCCAGCGCGAGCCCATGGCGCGCTGAAAGGCAACCGCGGTCATAAATTTCTCCCCGGTCAGTTCGCGCCAGGGAGCCACGAATGCCACCGTGGCTACCACGATTGTGTAGAAAAGAATGCCAACCAGCACCGCCATCCATATGGCTTTCAGAAATCCCTGCCCGCGAAACTCAGGCGCCGATTCCTCTGCCGCCTTGCTCACCGATTCGAATCCGGTCATGAAATAAGGAACGATCTGAACCACCAGCAGGAAGGAAACCAACGGCGTGTGCGTAAACAGCGGAGGAAAGTTGTGCGGCGATCCCTTGCCAATGCCGAGCCCGACGAAAACGATAAACAGCGCCAGCGTGCCGAAGGCCGTCCAGTTCTGGAACGTCGCGCTCAGGCGGACTCCGCGATAGTTCAGCACGGTAAGCAGCGCTGTGAGCCCAAGCCCGATGATCAGGTGCGGAAGATATACCGGCCGTCCGGCGATGCGGTAGATTTCCAGCGAATCCAGCGAAGGCACAATGTAGCCGGCGATGCGGCCCACCGCCACCGCCTCCCAGGGGCAGACGATAAAGTAGGCCAACATCATGATCCAACCGGTGGAGAAGCTGACGGGGCGAGAAAAAGCGGCCGCGGTGTAGGCGATTTCGCCGGCGGCGTCCGGCATGGCGGCTACCAGCCTGCCGTAAACCCAACCGATCGGGAAGAGCAACGCGCCGCCGATGGCAAAGCCCAGCAGCGCGCCCAACGAACCACCGCGCAGCAGCCAGTCGTCCATCACCACCAACCAGCCAACCCCGACCATGGTGCCCCAGGCCAGGGTGAAGTAGTCGGTGAGGCGGAGTTTGCGGGCGAGGTGTAACATTCCGGCGCAACGATGGTACGGCGGTGCGGTTGCGTCAACAAACTTTATTTGAGAAATCCGGACGACGCCCTCTCTACTTCTCCACTGAGTCACAACCAGCAGCCGGTTCACTCATCACTGCGAGAGGCTCGCTGATCGAAAGGGCGTTGGCAGTTCTCCGATCAAGACGAAACTGCAAAAAAAAACTGCGTCGCCAGCGGTGCGCGCTGGCGACGCAGTGTTTAGGCTGGTTCCTGTTGAGTGGCTACGCGAGGTTCTCGACGCCGCGCGGCCGCTGGGGGTTAACGGCGAACCCGCAAACTGATGGTCGTCGTGTGGCTCAGGGACCCCGAAGTACCCGTAATGGTCACGGTGTTCGTGCCGGTGGTCGCCGTACTGCTCGCTTTCAACGTCAGCGTGCTGGTGGTGGTCCCAGGGTTTGGGCTAAACGACGCGGTGACCCCGCTGCCCAAGCCGCTGGCGGTAAAGGTGACGCTGCCGGTGAAGCCGCCGGACGGTGTGATGGTGATCTTGGTTGTCCCGCTCGCGGACCGATCGACGGTCAAACTGGTCGGTGACGCGGACAGGGTGAAGTTGCCAGATACCGCAGCGGTCACCGTCAGTGAGACGGTGGTGGAGTGGGTAATGCCTCCGCCGGTGCCGGTCACGGTGATGGTGTAGGTTCCGGTTGTAGTGGTCGAAGCCACAGTCATGGTCATGAGCGAGGTGCCCGAGCCGGGTGCGGCGATGGGATTCGTACCGAAGCCCACGGTTACGCCGGTCGGCTGGCCAGTCGCGCTCAGCGTAATGGCCGAATCAAACCCGCCAGAGACGCTGGTAGTGATTGTCGACGTGCCATTGCTACCCCGCACCACCGAAACCGAAGTAGGAGAGGCAGAAATGGAGAAGCTGGGTGACGCCGCGGTTCCAGTAAGCGCGTTGATCAAGCCACTCCCGTTCGGACTCCCCCAACCGGTGGCCAAATCGTAGCCGGTGACCGCCGAAAAACCGTTGCTGCCGCTGGTGATGTCGTGGAAATCGGCGCTATAGCCCGATCCCAGTCCCAGCGGATAGATGGTTGGATTAATGAAGCCGGGCGCGGTATCGCCGTTGGTGGCCGCCTGTTGGTTGGCCAGAGCCAGGTAGCCCGCCCACATCGGCGCGGCAAAGCTGGTCCCGCCGTATTCGTTGGCGGTGCAGGTGGTCTGGTCGGCGCAAACGTAGAACGTAAAATTCGCGTTGGCCGAGACGTCCGGGCCGTTGCGATAGGTTGTGGAACCCTTGTTGGCCGAGGTAATCACGCCGGATTGCTGCTGGTACGACGGAATCAGAATGTCGTCCTTTGCGTAATAGCCGCCACCACCGTCAACCCAGGTGGATTCCGAACTCCATGCGCCACCTGCGCCGCTGGTAACTAAATCCGTGCCACCCACACAGATGACATGTTGGTCCTCGGAAGGGTAAGTGCTGGTCTTCCAATTGCCGCTATCTCCGGCCGCTTGAAAGAAGCTCTGGCCCTGGGTAGCCATCTTCTCGAAATAGGGATCGTCGGTGCTGGGGTCGGCCGGGGTCCATGTCCAGGAAGAGCTCAAATTCAATGGCAACGGAGAATGCGAAGACATGGAACCCAGCATGGCAGTATCGGTGGCGCCCACAAACACGTACACCGTAGTTACCCCTGGGGCCATGCCGAGCGCCTGAGTGATATCCAGGGTCTGTTCGGTATCGTCACAGCCACTCGACTCGGTGCAGGACAGGCTGGAACCATCCGTGGAAACGCCGGTGACCGCGGCGGTCCGCGTTTGCTTAGCGTTCGTGTAGTAAGTGTTCACGTCGGCGATATCGAATCCCTCGTACTCCAGCAATCCGATGTTCTGGCCCGCGCCGGTGAGCGCCGATCCCCCGTAGTAGGCCGCTCTCATGTCGCTGCCGAGAAACGAGGCCGACGGCCCGGAGCCCGTAGTGGCATTGGACTTCACGGTCAGATCGGGAGTCCGATGGTGAAAGAGAGGATGCGGAGTGGAAAAGTTATCCAACCCGGAAACATGCCAGAGCTGGAATGGCAAGTCCACGGTGGGTTCACGGTCCGGACCATAGAAAGTGCGGTCCTCCGTGGGGTGCTTGTACACCCCCATGCTCACATGGAAGGCTGCCTCGATCGCAGACACCGGGCCCTTGACCTGCACGTCCATGGCATCGCGCGAGCCGCCAACTATGGCCAGACCCTTGGCTTTCGCGAAAGCAATGACGGCGTCGTAGTCCTGCTGGGTGGGACCAAACCGCTCGGTGAACTCGGCCACCGTGAGGTAGCGATGGTAGAAGGCGCTGGAAGGATCGTAGAGCTCCTGCAAGAAATTATCCAACTCTGCCTGATTGCGCACCGGCAGAACCATGTCGATGCGCATTGACTGAGTTGCGGGAAGCCGCTGCACGAACTGCGCCTGCCCATTCACAGTCGCTTCACGCACATGGTGCGTCAACAGCACCTGTGACTGCGCTTGGCAAACACTGGCCCCCAACACCATCGCGACGATCGTGAGAAAAAACGCCCCTAGTTTTCGAATCACGATTTCTCCTTTATCCCGAATTTCCGATTTTTCACGAATTGACGGCGGCCCGGCAGGTCGATTGTTTTGGAAGTCAGGCTACCGAAATACTTCAAGAAGATCGGCGGATGCTAGCGCACTCATTAGTCACATACAAGAATTATCAACCTCAGCAAAAAAACTATTTTCGTTTAGTACTCTCGGTACTCTTTCGCGACTTCCCGCGTTTTTCTTCTCACCCTGGCAGTCGGATTTCCTTCTCCCCAAACAGCCCGCCAACACCAGCGGGGTGTTCCATCGTCCACGCGCGCCAGCAACCGGCCCGCGCGCCGGCACAATCGCGAGTCCTGGCAAGACGTTGGTGGTCATTTTTTGTCGTATTGCTTGATCTTATGGAGGAGTAACAGTTTATTGACATTTGTTGCTCTGCGGGACTAAGGTTCCGGGCGGAACATACCCTTGGAATTGTGATCGCGCAGAAATTCCCGCTCGATCCGGCAAATCACTCAGGAGGAACTAAGGATGAACAGCAAATTAGGAGCGATTCTTGCAGGGATGTGCACCCTCGGGATGTTGCTCGGGCCCGCACCAGCAAGCGCCCAGGATGAATCGAAGGAAAAACCTCCGCTGTATACCTACGTCTCGAACTGGACCCTTCCTCGGCCCCAATGGGCGGAAATGGCGAAGGCCGACGCCGCGGATCGCCCGCTGCTGGACAAGGCCATGGCCGATGGCACCATCGTTGGCTACGGCAACGATATTAACCTCGTGCATGAGCCGGATGGCACAACGCACGACGAGTGGTGGTCGGCGAACTCCATGGCCGGGGTACTGAAGGTGCTGGAGAGTTTCTACAAGGCCGGCACGCCTGAGGCGCCGGTACTGGCCAGCGCCACCAAGCACTCCGACGCCATATTCGTCAGCCGGCATTACCACTGGCATTCCGGCTCGTTTAAGGGCGCGTATACGCGTTTCGCTACCTACAAACTCAAGCCCGATGCGCCCGATAATGCCATCGAGACCCTCAGCAAGAATTTGTTCGAACCGCTGCTGGAAAAGTTGATGGCTGACGGCACGATTCTCGAGTATGAAATCGATACCGAAGCGATCCACACGGAAAGCCCGGGAACATTCTGGGTCACCTTCATTGCCGCAAACGCCGAGGGCCTGGATAAATTCAACGCCGCGCTGAGCGATGCGAGTAAATCGGCCCCTCTCGCCGTTCCGGCGTTCGGTTCGATGGTCGACTTCACAGAGCACCGCGATGGTCTGGCCAGCTCGATCGGAACCTACAAATAGAATCGTTTGCCTTGGTCCGCGCGCGGCGTCTAGGTTGATAGCGCCGCTCGCCGCCGCGGCCAAAGCCAGGATGCTCAGATGAAATTCGCTAAGGTGGTGTTTTGGACCGCGGGCATATGGGGCATTCTGATACTCACGCCCCTGTATTTCATGTTCGGCTTGATCGGGCGCCAAGACCCGCCGCCGATCACCCACCCGCAGTTTTACTACGCCTTCGTCAGCGTGGCGATGGTATGGCAGTTCGTGTTTTTTGTGATCGCCACCGATCCTGCACGCTTCCGTCCGATGATCCTGATGTCCGTCTTCGAAAAGTTGAGCTACGTCCTCACCGTCGGCGTGCTGTACCTGCGGGGGCTCACCACGCCGGCACGATCCATCACCGCCCTGCCCGACGCCGTGCTGGCAGTCTTCTTCGTTCTGGCCTTCATCAAGGCGGGATCCACTCAGAAGGCTTCCTCGATAGCCGCGCCTTAGGCGCGGAAGACTGGCTCCCCCCGCATTCTCGCGCCCGCCCGGGAATCACCAGGAAGCGGATTCCCTCGCCTTTCCATAAGCGATTGATAATAAAGGTGTTGTCTTTTGTGTCGACTTCGCATCATCGCCACACTCCCGGTAACTCCTTCGCATTAGTAATCTTTAAGTTCAGTTGTCAACCTTGGGTGCCCCCGATGTAGTCCCGGTACCTATAAAATCGAATGATCTCTCATGGTTTCGTCACGATCATCCAAAGCCATTCTGGCTGCATGGGTTCTCTTTGTCGGCGGCGTCGCAGCGGTCTGCTTCCTGCTTCCGCCGGGCTCGACCAAGAGCGTTTGCGGAGACTTGTTGCTGTGCCTCGTTCCACTGTTCGCCAACGCCTGCCTGCTTTGGAATGCCGTCACCCGCTATCGCCGCACCAATGCCTTTTGGAGATTTCTGGCGCTCGGCTGCAGCATGTGGTTGGGCGTCCAGCTCACCCGGACGTATTTCGATTTGGTGCTGCATCGATCCCCGGCACTGCCGCTTCTCGCGTCCGTGGTCATTTTCCTGCACGTCGTCCCGCTCCTTGCTGCATTGGTGCTGCGTCCACACGTCCGTGGGGTCGGCGAAAGCCTGCGCGCGGGTCGAATCGATTTTTGCCTTCTCGCTTGGCTATTTCTGTACGCCTACGTGTTTCTGGCCGTGCCATGGCGATTGATTTCTCCGAACGAGGCGCTCTTTGAGATCCGCAACTTTCAACTTTGCACTGTGGAGAACGTTATTTTTCTCGCCGCGCTCGGCTTCACCGCCACCCACGCGCGCGGCAAGTGGCGCCCGGTGTATGCCCATCTTTGGGGCGCCTCGGTGGTCTATCTCGCCGGACTGATGCTCGGCCAGGAAATGTCGTGGCGCGGCACGTTTCAGATTGGCGGATTCGCTGACCTGCTGAAGGTTATTTCGTTCGTTTGGATGGCCACCGCGGGCGTCGTCGCCCACCAACTTTCGCCGTCTCCTGACCCCGTCGCGGAATCGCCGCGGGAGGATAGCCAGTGGCAAGGCAACCTCGGAATGCTCGGCGTGCTGTTGACCGTTTTTCCTGGAGGTTGGTCGCTCATCTATAGCGATGCGCCGATGGCGGTCCGAATTTTCCGAGCGGTGGTCACCTTGGCGGGAATGGCTGGCGGCGCCGCTTTGGTGTTTCTCCGCCAGCATCACGTAGACCGGGAACGATCGCGATTGGTGCAGGAGCTCAAGTCCTCGCTCGAGAATACCAAGCGCCTGCAGTCGCAGCTAATGCATACCGAAAAATTGGCTTCGCTGGGCCAGCTGGCGGCCGGCGCGGCCCACGAAATCAATAATCCGCTCACTGCGATTCTGGGTTATTCCGACCTGCTCATCGAAGAATCCACCGCCGGCGAACGCGCCCGCGGACTGGGCGAGAAAATCCGCGAACAGGCCCGGCGGACCCGGGACCTGGTTACCAATCTTTCCAGTTTCGCGCGGCGGGTCCCGGCCGAGAAGCAACTGCTCGACCTGAATACCGTTTTGTCCGGCGCCGTTCAGCTCCGCACCCTCGATCTTCGCGGCAAAAATATTCGCATCGAGCTCAAGAGCCCGGCGGTGCTGCCCGCGGTCCGTGGTGATCCCAACCAGTTGCTCCAGGTGATTTATCACATCATCAGCAACGCCGTGGACGCCATGGAAAATGGGGGCCCTGGTGTACTCACCATCCGTGCTATGCGCGAAAAGTCCAACGTCGCCGTCGAATTTTCCGACGATGGGCCCGGCATCCTCGAACCCGAGCGCGTCTTCGATCCCTTCTACACCACCAAGCCCGTCGGCAAAGGTGCCGGCTTGGGGCTGAGCATTTGTTACGGCATTCTCCAGGAACACGGCGGTCAAATCACGTGCAAGAACCGTCCCGACCGCGGCTGCACTTTCCGCATCGAGCTGCCCGCGATGCTCAATTTTTCGCCTGAAGCGCAAGTTCTGCCGCCAGTGGCCACTCACGCCCGCTGATTCGCTCCCCAGTACTTTCGGTTACCGTGAAAATATCGGTCCCGGCACTGGTTCGGCGGACCCGCATCTCGCTAGAACGGCGGCGCGCCTCACCGGCGCGTGGTTGTGTGCTACATTTCTTTGCCATGACCTCGCCCGCGATCCTAACCGAGGGCCTCACGCGGCGTTTCGGCAACCTTATCGCCGTCGATCGACGTCAACCTCCGCGTCGATTCCGGCCAGTTCTTCGGGTTTCTCGGCCCCAATGGCGCCGGCAAAGTCCACCACCATCAAGATGCTCACCGGACTTCTCGCCGCCAGCGAAGGCAGCGTCCGCGTCCTAGGCAGCGATCTCGCCCAGAATCCGGTCGACGTGAAGCGCCAGATCGGCGTAGTGCCCGAGGGCCTGGCCCTTTTCGGCCGCCTCACCGCCCCCGAGTATCTGAACTTCGTCGGACGAATGTACGGCCTCGATCGCGACACTGCCTCCAAACGCAGCGCCGAGCTTCTCGATTTCATGCAGCTCGCCGACCGCTCCAAAACCCTGGTCACCGATTTTTCTCACGGCATGCAGAAAAAATTGGCGATGGCCGCCGCGGTAATCCACGGCCCTAAAATTCTTTTTCTCGACGAGCCCTTCGAAGGCGTTGACGCCATCGCCTCCGGCACCCTCAAAGCGATGCTGGGACGAATGATCACCCGCGGAGCCACCATTTTTCTCACCTCCCACGTTCTCGAAATCGTCGAGCGCCTCTGCAGCCACGTCGCTATCATTCATAAAGGCCAGCTCGTCGCCCAAGGCTCGCTGGAAGAGTTGCGCGCCGGCGTGGAAGCTCGCGAAGCTCTCGCCCACCCCGCCGATGGTGCCGCTCCTCACGCCAAGCTCACCCTCGAGCAGATCTTCCTTGAGACCGTCGGTGGCGTACGCACCGGCGAACAGGAACTGTCGTGGCTGGGCTAAGTCCAGACCCTGCTCCGGCCCCGGAGGCCCTCGGGCTCCGTCCGCCTAACGTCCGCGAGCAGATCGCTGTCCTCGCCCACCTGCGCTGGCTCATTTTCAAAAATTCCATGCGCACCCTGCAGGGGCGCCTCGAACTCGTTTCCACGATCTTCACCGGCCTGGGTTTGACCGTCGGCTGGCTCGGAATGGGCGTGGCCCTCGGCGTCGGCGCGTACTTTCTGGTGTCGCACGCTCACACCCGATGGCTCCCCGCTCTTTTCTGGGTGGTGTTCGTGTTCTGGCAACTTTTCCCCATCGTCACCACCGCATTCGCCGCCGCGTTTGATTCCACCAACCTACTCCGTTTTCCGATTGCTTACTCGTCGTACTTCTTGCTCGCGCTCGCCTACGGTTGCGCCGACCCAGTCAGCCTCGCCGCCATTTTCTGGCTCGGGTGCATCGTCGGCGGGCTGCTCGGCCGCCAATCCTGTTTTTCTCTGGGCCGCGCTGCCGGTCGTGGTTCTTTTCGCGACACTCAATTTGCTGCTGGGCCGAGCCGTGATGGCATGGATCGATCGCTGGCTCGCGCAACGCCGCACCCGCGAAATCATGGGCTTTCTGTTCTTTTTGCTGATGATCTCATTCCAATTGGTGGGTTCGGTCGCCAGCCGCTGGCACCATTTGCCCGGTTCAGCCAGCGACCGCATCGCTGCGTTGCTTGCTTATGAACGCGCGTTCCCGCCGGGCTTGGCGGCAGACGCCCTGGTCCGCAGCGCACAAGGCGACCTCGTCGGCGCGGTTCTGCGCTGCGCCGCTCTGGCGGCCTACGCGTCGCTCTTCGGCGTACTGTTTGCCTGGAGGTTGCGCGCTCAGTTTCGTGGCGAAAACCTCAGTGAGAGCGCCGCTCCAGCCGTCCTGCAAGGCCCGCGACTCGACCTACCGCAGCTGGCGGCTCAAGGGACTTTCTCCTCCCGTTGCCGCAGTATTCGAGAAAGAAGTCCACTCTCTGCTGCGTAGCGGTCCCATGCTGTTCACCTTGATCGCGCCGATTCTTGTCTTGTTCATCTTCCGCGCCCGTACTTCGGTGGTCCATCACGCCGCCAAAGGCGCCCTGATGCCCGGCTCCTCCAATATCATGGCGTTCATTTTCCCCATCGGCGCCGCCTATACTCTGCTGGTTTTGACCAACTTCATCTACAACTGCCTGGGCACCGAAGGTCCCGGCATTCAGTTCTATTTCGCCGCGCCGATTGAGTTCCAAGCTGTTTTGCTGGGCAAAAATTTGGCCTACTGCGTCGTCTTGCTGTTCGATATCGTAGTGGTTTGGGTGGGCGTCTGTTTTCTGTACCAGGTTCCTCGCGCCGATACTCGTTCTTACCACCGTCCTCGCCCTGATTTTCGCGCTGCAGGTCGATCTCGCGGTCGGAAATGTCTTGTCGTTATACTTCCCCAAAAAATACGATATGGCTGTGTTCGGCCGAAGGAACACCTCACAGGTCGCAGTGCTCATCGGATCTGGCGGTACAAGCATCGGTGATCGGCATTGCCGGTGGCGCTTTCTTCGCGGGCTACCTGCTGCACAGTTGGTGGCTATCCGACGCAATTCTGGTCTTGCTCGCCGCGCTGGCATTTATCGGATACCGGCGCACACTAAGATCTTGTAACCGCATCGCTTCCGAACGCCGCGAAAGTCTCGCCGCTGAACTCTGCCGCGTCGGATGAAGGAGTATTCTCCGTGACTCATTGCTCGATAAAGGTCCCGGGTTTTCTCTCGCAATCGCTGTTCGTGGTTTTCGGCGGCCTGCTTCTCGCTCAGTCGCCCGCCGCCAAACGCGGGCCGGAATCTCTGGACGTCCAGTTGCAATGGCTGGTGGAAACGCCCGCAGTTTCCGGACATGAAGCGGATTTGGCAGCAGTCATCCGCGAACGCATCCATGGCTACACCGCCGCACCGATAATCTTGGGCGACGTAATCGTCACCGTCGGCAGTGGCGCGCCGCATCGCGTGATCGCTGCTCCGATGGACGAACCTGGCTACGTCGTCAGCGATATTACCCGCGACGGCTATTTGCGCGTGCAGCGTCTTCCGCAGAATGGCATTTTGCCGTTATTCGAAGAACTCTATTCCGGGCAGCCAGTTCGCATCCAATCGTCCTCGGGCTCTGGCTCAACGGCGTGGTCGCCGGGCTTTCGGTTCACTTGCGCAACCCGCATCCACCCAGTCCCAACGACATCGACGACATGTACATCGACATCGGCGCCTCCTCGGCCGACGAAGCCCGCCACGCCGGCGCCGATTTGCTGGCCCCACTGATAATCGATCGTCAGCTCGCTCGCCTGCAATCGTCCAAGTATTCCGCGCCGTCTATCGGCGACCGTTTCGGCGACGCCGCGCTACTGCAAGTGCTCGCGAAAACCGACCTCGGCAAAATCTCCGGCACGCTAACCTTCGTTTTTCTCGCGCAGCAATGGACCGGAGCACGCGGCCTGGAACGCATCCTGACTACTCTCCCGCCGGATGAACTTGTTTACGTCGGACGTCTTACCCCCTCCGGCCCCCTCCCGGACGCCCCCAGTCTCCACAAAGCTCCCCGGCAGGATGCGGGCAGTGGAGTGCTGATCGGACTTCCGGACACCGGCGCAAATCGGCGGGACTCGCGGCCGAGCTGCAGAAACTGGCAGCCGCCGGCAAGATTCCGCTGCTCGCTGACTTTTCCGCCCCGATGCTTCATCGCAGTTACTTGCCGCAGCCAAGTCTTCCGGAGAACGTGGTTCATCTGGCCATCGCCACCGAATGGCCGTCCACGCCCGGCTGAGGAGATCGATCTGGGTGATCTTCGTCAGTTGGTAGCGCTGCTCCAAACCTACGCCACTGGCGCGCCGGCCGCCGCGGAACAAACACCGGAAGTGATGCCGCAGCGTCACCCAACCAGGCGCACGCTCCCGCGACCTCCTCTGCCGCGAGCGCCGCCCCGCGAACTCCGGTGCAGTACGTGAAAGACCTGGTCGAAACCTACGGTTCGAGCGGCCACGAAGGCGACGTCCGAGACGAAATCAAGAGCGAGCTGCCTCGCTGGGCCAAGCCCGAAACTGACGACTCCGGAAATCTGGTCCTTCATTTTCATTCCGGCGCCACCACCAAGACGCCCACAATTCTGATCGTGGCGCACATGGACGAAATCGGCTTCGCCGTAAAGTCCATCTCCAAGGATGGCCGGCTGGAGGTAGGAATGGATGGCGGGGGCGAACTGCGCTACTTCGTCGGACACCCTGCCATCGCGCACTCCGCCAAGGGTGCGTATCCCGCTGTTATGGAACTCCCCACCGGCTGGGACCAGGGAAATTTCAGCTTGGCCGGTTCTGCCAGAAGCATTGTTACGTGTGGATGTAGGAGCGCGTACCCCCGAACAAGCGACGCAACTCGGTTTTCAGCCCGGCGATTGGGTAACCATTCCCAAGAAATATCGCCCCCTCATCGCAAAGCGCGCCAACGCCCGCAGCTTCGACGATCGTGTAGGCTGTTCCGCTCTGGTTTCTGCGGTCTGGGCCCTGGGCCCCGATTTCAAGGATCGCGACGTCACTTTCGTTTGGTCCACCGACGAGGAAATCGGCCTGGTCGGAGCCGCCGCCGTCGCCCAGCGCCTCGCCGCCAAACACCAGCCTCCCGATTTCGTTTTCGCGGTCGATACTTTCGTCAGTTCCGATTCCCCCATCGAATCCCACCGTTTCGCCGACGCCGAACTGGGGAAGGGTTTCGTGATCCGCGCCGTCGACAACTCCAACATCGTCACCCGTAGCTCGGTGGAAAAGGTGCTGACCATCGCCAAGTCCAATCAGATTGCCGCGCAATACGGCGTCACCGGCGGCGGCAACGATGGCTCCGCGTTCGTGCGCTTTGGCTCGGTGGATGTCGCTCTGGGCTGGCCTCTCCGTTATTCGCACTCGCCCGCCGAAATAATCGATACGCGCGACCTGGACGCCCTCGCCCACATCATCGCCGCCATCGCCCGGAACTGGTGAGCGCACCCAGCCATCCGGCATGGAAGCTCCACGCGCGCCCTTGCTTTCCGCGATAAGTGCGGCTCTGGCACAATTGCGACTCATCTGCTTATGCGGTAATCTCTAGCTACGGACGTCCCAGGTCCGGAACCGAGTGTGCCCTTACAGTGATCTGCCCGAGTTGCCAAAGCGATAGGTCCTATCGGTCGCACCGCAGCGGCATTGTGGACTTCCTTGTTTCGTTCGTGGATTTGCGCCCGTGGCGCTGTCGCGCCTGCGATCGTCGCTTTTTTGCGTGGAAGGTCCCGATTTCTTACATGTTCTACGTACACTGTCCTACCTGCGGAAACTTGGACCTCCAGCAGATTTCCCGTGATCGCGTCGAAAATGGCATGCTCGTCGGTCTGCAGCGCCTACTGCTCTTTCCTGCCTACCGTTGCGCCCCATGCCGCGAACGTTTCTTTAGCGTCCGCCCGTATCGTCCGGTGAAAGCCCTGACCGAAGACATTCTCGTCGTGCACAACGATAAGCCCGAGCGGCCGGCCGACGACGTTCCCGCCGCCACCGTCCCGGCCGACGCCGCGGCTCCCGAGCGCCGCCACGACTGACTCGCGGATGAGTCTTCCCGATCAACCCCGATTACTCGATTTGCTTTTCTCCACCGGTGATTTCCTTGAGATTTTCTCGGACCGCCGCGTTCTCCAGGGCATGCTGGATTTCGAAGCTGCTCTCGCTCGTGCCGAAGCGGCGCATGGCATCATCCCGTCAGCGGCAGCCGCCGCCATCGAATCGCATTGCCGCGCCGAATTCTTCGACGCCGGCGCGATCGCGCGGGAAGCTGTCGCAGCCGGAAACCTCGCCATTCCCCTGGTGAAAGCTTTAACCGCGAACGTCGCTGGGCGCGATCCGCATGCCGCGCGCTTCGTTCACTGGGGCGCCACCAGCCAGGATGCCATCGATACCGGATTGATCCTGCAATTGCGCGACGCGATCGCCCACACCGAATCGGACCTCGAACGCTTTTCCGGCGCCCTCGCTGCTCTGGCCCAAACCCACAAGAACTCCCAGATGGCGGGCCGCACCTGGTCTCAGCACGCCCTGCCCATCACCTTCGGACTAAAGGTTGCCGGTTGGTACAGCGCGATCGAGCGTCATCGCGCGCGCCTCCGCGAGTTGCGCCCTCGGGTGCTTGTCCTTCAACTCGGAGGCGCCGCCGGAACTCTCGCTTCTCTGGGTCCACACGCGCTGAATATTGTTACCGGTGTCGCTAAGGATCTGAATCTCGGCGTCCCCGATCTTCCTTGGCACGCCGAACGCGATCGCATCGCTGAAGTCGGCGGCTTCTACGGTTTGCTGGTCGGCACTCTCGGCAAAATTGCCCGCGACGTCTCCCTGCTAATGCAGACCGAAATTGCCGAGGTGTTTGAGCCCGCCGCAGAGGGCCGCGGAGGTTCCTCCGCCATGCCGCAAAAACGCAATCCCGTCGGTTGCGCGATCGCCTTGTCCGCCGCGCTTCGCGTTCCCGGCCTGGTCTCCACTCTGCTGGCCGCCATGCCTCAAGAAAATGAGCGCGGCATGGGCAATTGGCACGCCGAGTGGGAAACTTTGCCGGAAATTCTCCGCCTCACCGCCGGAGCGCTGGCGCAAATGATTCAGGTTGTCGAAGGCTTGGAAGTCGATACCGCGCGGATGGCGGCAAATCTTGAGTTAACCCACGGGCTGATTCTCGCGGAAGCTGTCACCATGGCGCTGGCTGCGCACATCGGCCGTCCCGCCGCTCATGAACTCGTAGAACATGCCTGCCGCTCGTCCATCCAGCAGCAGCGACATCTGCGCGAGGTGTTGAGCGAAGATTCGCGGATTCGCGAACACCTCTCCCAAGCCGATTTGGAAAAGGCATTCGATCCCGGAAATTACTTAGGGCTTGCGGACGCGTGGGTCGATCGCGCGGTGCCGGCCCTACTCAAAACCGCTTCCACCAGCGCCAAACGAAAATAAGTTCGCAGCGGCCGCGGCGATGCTAGAAAGCTTTGTGAATCCTCACTCCAATTGCGTACCCGCCGTTCTGGTCTCGCAGCACCGAAAATGAGACCTGCTTTTTCGGTTGGTACTCCACTTCGATCGCCTCGCTCTGGGTCGTGGTCACGTCCGTGCTGAACGTCACCAGCAAGCTTCCGGTAACTCTTTGCTGGATCGCCACGCGCGCGCCGGGATCCTGCTGGTTCCCGCCCAGCGAAGGATCGATCGTGAGCTGCGAAAGCCCCGCCAATTTCCCCAGCCGGCTGCCTACCTGGCTGCTCACGCCCTCCGCCAACACCGATTCCGCTCCCAGCGTGGCCGGTGTGCTCCCCGCGCTGGCGGACTGCTCGCTGGTCTGGCCGAACGCGACCAAATTGATAATGTCCGCGGGGGCCAGCGGCGGCGTCGAACTATAGTTGGTCCGCAACTTTTCCGGCGTGCCCACAAAATTCAGGGTCACGTTGTACTGCTGCACCGTCGTCGTCACGTAGATATTCAAGTTCGGTTCGGTTCGCGCCGGGTTCGAAAAATCGATCGTCCCGTTCTGCACTTCATACCGGTTGCCCATGAAGAATATTTCCCCGCCGGTCAGCGTCGCTCGTCCCAGCAGCACTGGCGTTGCCGCCGTCCCTCGAACGTTTAGGTTCGCTGAGCCTTCGATGCTCAACGTGCTGCTGGCCAGATTTTGCGAACTCGTCGACTGCAGTGCGACGTTCAGTTTCATGTTCTGTTCGAAGTCCGGTGGCGTCCCCGCGGCAGGCTCGTCCGAAAATTGGCTCATAAACGTAGCCAGGTCGAATCCTCGCGTGAACGAAAGCCGCTCGATCAAAATTCGCCCGGTCAGGTCGGAGTCATCCGGAGATCCGGTTAGTTGCAAATCTCCCTGCAGCACCGCGCGCACTCCTTCCGGATATCGCAGCCGCACCGACTGCACATGCATCGCCAAATCGAAGTCAGCGTCTTTCCCGTAAGTCATCGATCCACGCGCGGTGATCGTTCCGCCTCCCGCGCTGCCGGAAAATTGAGTGATGTCCAGCCGGTTTCCCGCCAATGCCAGCTTGGCGTTCACTCCCTCGAACGCGATGGGCGCCGACGGCGACGAAAACACCGCATTCTTCACGTCAAACTCGCCATTCACCTCCGGAGCTTTCAGCGATCCGCGCGCCGACACATTCATCTCCACCCGTCCCGAGGACTCCACCTCCGCGCCAAACGCCTTCAGCAGCGCCAGGTCCACCGACCCCTTCGCGGAAACGTTCATGGCCGTCTCGCTCTTCAGCGGCACCGCCCCCTCAAGACTCAAATCGCTGCCTTTGCCCTTCAATTCCGCTTGGCTTACCGTAACGACTCCGTTGCGGTAGTCGAACCGAATTGGGTCCACCGCTTCGATTTTCTGATCCTGGTAAGCAAGGCTGAGTTTGGGAATCTCCACGTGACCTTCCACGCGTTCCAGATTTTTCAACGGGCCCTGCATGGTCGCGTGAATCTCCGTCTCGCCGGTTACCCCGGCCGCTGGATTCGCGGCATCCCCCGCGGCGGCTAATAGCGCGGCAATCGGCATCGACGTCACGTCCAGCGAAGCCGTCGCCATATGCTCTCCGGTCAGCGCCACCATGCCCTTTCCTTCGATCGCTCCTTGCGCGTATTCGGAATGCAGCGTGAACCGCGCCTGCTGCTGGGCCACCTTCCATTCCGCTCGCACCCCGGAAACGTTTTTATTTTGCACTTCCAGGTCCGCGATCTCGAACTTGGCATCGAGCTCGGGATCCTTCACCGTTCCGTGCCCCGAAGCGGTGATCGCGATTTTTCCGTGGATGTTCAAGTCTCGCGTTTCCACCGCCTGGATCTGATCGAGCGCCAGCCCCGTGCTGCTCACACTCGCGTCGTATTCCTGCGTGGCTGGTGCATAGGTCAACTTCGCCGACGCATTCCCCGCGGCCGTTTCCACTTCCGCGGTCGAGCGAATCTCTTTTCCATCGCCCTGGAATTGCACGTTCACATTCCGGAAAGGCTGATTCCACGCGCTGCCCTGGGCAATCTGGATTGAACCGTGCGCCGCTGGACTTTGTTCCGATCCCTGGAGCGAAATCGTCGCCGCCAGCGTTCCGCTCACCGGATAGTTCACATTCGCGATGTGCTCCAGGTCGGCAACCGGCATCTTCGCTGCCTTCACCTCCGCCGAAATCAGGCTGTCCGGCCGGAACGACCATCCATCCAGCGCCACTCGCCCTGCAAACGCAATTTGCCCCTGCTGGCTGCTCTCCAACTCTCCATCCTTGATTTCCACGCCGGAAGATTGCGCCTTAACATTCGCGCGCAGCACCCGCCATCCCGATCCCTGCACGGTGAAGTCGTTCGCCGATACCCCACCCGCAAACGTCGGACGATCCATCGGCCCCTCGAGCACGCCCTTCAGTTGCGCAGGTCCGTGCACATCGAATACCTGCACTGCCGAACCATCGCCATTCTTGGGTGCAGGCACTGGCGTCACTTCCGTCACCAGCGTGCTCAGCTCGTACAAATCCCCGGTATTCAGCTCCACGTTCAGGTTGGAGTGATTGCTCAGCGTTCCGTCGATCGCAATGCGCGTCTGCCGCATCGCGAGATGCGAATGCCCAAATGACGCCACACCCCTCGGCCGGTCGTAGTCGACGTCAATCTCCCCGCTCAGCGGAATGCTCCCGTTCGCCGCAGCCTCCGCCGGTGCGCGCACCGTTACATTGGCGTGCCCCTTCACATTCGAAAAACTTCCCGCCCACCCCGCCTGCGCCTTGAGGTCCATCTGCCCCACTACCGGGTGTTGCGCAAACGGCGCGGTACCCGCGATCTGACTGACGGCCAGCAATGACGCGTTAGAAATCGTTAGAGCCACTCGCGAAACCGTATTCCCGCTCAGATTGTCCATTTCAAAATTGCCCGCCAGCGAACCGCCTGCCGCTTGCGCTTGTACATCTCTTACCCGCAGATTCCCGTTCGCCAGCACGTAGCTCCCGCGCACCGAGGTCACCTCACCCTCAGCCCCCCCCTGCCCCACCGCCAGCAAAACTCTCGCGCTGTGTAACTGGCCATCCACGTGAAGGCCGTTCAGCGCCGGCTGCCCGGCGACATTCCGAAATCCCAGCGTTCCGTTGCCTCGCACTTCGCCCACCGGCATCGACCTAACCTTCATCGTCTTGCCAAGCTCGCCGGTGAAAACATCCGCCTCGTACTTCCCTGCGATCTGCGGATTCGCATAGTTGGTCATCGTGGCTTGCAGCGTCACCCGTGACCCATCGGCATGCACCACTCCGGGCGAGACAATCACTCCATTGCGATCCGCGGTAAAGTTCAGCTCCATGGCGTGCGTCACCGGATTGAAATTGCGGAACACCAGCCGCCCTTGGCCATAGGAGAGCGATCCCTGATAGCTACGGGAAAGCATCCCCGAAGCAATCCGGCTTTGAAGATCGTGCAGCTCGCCAGAAATTGGGGTCTGATAATCGTTATAGAAAATCTGTCCCGCGGTAATCATCACGTGCCGTATTCCCATATTAAAGACGCTTGCCGCCGTCGTAGTGGACCCTTCTTGCGGTCCTGCCGCGTGGGGGAGATTGCTATTCCCGTCGTGATCGATCAGCAGGTGCAATACCGGCGCGTCAATTGCGATCTCCCGCAACTCCACATCCCTGCGGAAGAAAGAGATGATTTTCAGCTCCACGCCCAAATGTTCCGCGGTAAGCAGTGGAGGTTGGGTAGCCGCTTCAGAGCCATGGACCGTGATTCCGTAGAAGTCCGCGCCTAATTGGCTCCAGTGAAGGGTAAAGTTGCCGATCTCCACGCGCGCTCCGGTATTTTTGTTCACCTGTTCGAAGATCTCGCGTGCTACAAAACGGTGAAACGCATCGGTGCGAACGTAAATCACCGTCCCAATCACCGCCAGAACCAGCAGTGCCGCAATTCCGATCGATATTCGTTGCAGTGTTTTCTTCCAGTTCATGTCCCCACCGCCGATGGTCTTGCCGCCGTTTCGCACCACGCTTCCACGCCCTTTGGGTGCCGCACTTTTCCCCGTTTGGGGGAAGGGTGGGTGTTTTGGTCTTGGTTTTGAATCACGCTTCCATGCCTTTTGGTTTGGCTACCTTCCGCCGCACCGGCCTTGCCTTAAAACGATTGCCCCAACGTTATGAAATATTGCGTCGACTTCAGTCCCGGCACCGGATTCAAATTCTGCCCCACATCAATGCGTATGGGCCCCACCGGCGTGTTGTATCGTAATCCCAATCCAACCGTGTTGGTGTAATTCTTGGTCAATTGGTTGAAGTTGATCGCGCTATACACGTTGCCGCCGTCGTAAAAAATCACCCCGCCCAGGTTGCTGATCGCCTTGATCGGAAAGCGAATTTCCGAATTGACCACGAACAACATATCCCCGCCCACCGGAACGGCGATCACCGTGCACGTGGATGTGACCGCGGGGTTCGCGCAAACGGTCACGTCCCGCTGCGGTCCTGCTCCGTTAATTGCAAAGCCGCGCAAGGTATACGCGCCGCCCGCAAAGAATCGCTCGCTGGCCGGCACATCGCTGTCCGAAAATGGTTTGGCCATTCCCAGTTGCACCCGGTTTGCCCATACCCACGACCCGCGAATCGGCCGGTAGTAAGAGTCCTGCGCCAGGAAGCGCACGAAATCGTATTTCGAGCCCAGCGCTTTCGCGGTGTAGTCCACGTTCACGCTTTGAAAAAAGCCCCGATGCGCGTCCAACGGCTTGTCACGCGTGTCGTGCAGGTAACCGGCCGAAAGCATCGAGAGCCGCACTTGCTGGTCCTGCGGCAGCACCAATCCCGGGATCAGGATGTTGCTTAAATTCGTGCGCTGGAAGCTGTACCGCAAAATCAAATTCTTGGAATGTTTCGCGTTCAGCGCCTTTTCCGCCTGCAAGGAAGCTTGCCCCAGCCTCGCCTCGAAAACCGGGTCCTGCGTCGTTCTTTCGGCCGAAACGCTGAACAACGTGCTCCACGACGAATCGCGAAAGTAAGGATCGGTGTAAGTGATCGCCGCACGCTGATCCAGCCGCGAAAAAACGACTGACGCCGACGCCGTTTCCGCCCGGCCGCGTATGTCGTGCCGTTGATAGTCCATCGTCAGCCGCGGCCCCACGAAATTCTTTTGACTCGCCGTGAATTTCGTTCCCAGCCCGATTACCGGCAGTCCCGGAATGGCCACCGCGCCTTCCGGCACGTTGCCGGTGCGCGGTATCACCTCCAATCCTCCGCCGTAGTCCAGGGTGTTGCGGGGCGCCTCATGGACCTTCACCAGCACATCTTCCTTATCTTGGTTGCTCACCGGCCGCCGCGTCCGCACGCTGGTCCAATCGAAAATTCCCAGGTTATACAGGTCGCTCTCCGACGTCAGCAGCCGCCCTTCGCTCAGCGCGTTCCCCTGGATCACGTTCTTCGCCATTATTTTCTGCAGGAAGGCGGTGCGCGTCCGGTCGTTGCCCAAGTAAACCAGGCTGGCCACGTCCACCTGCGGGCCCTCCTGAATTGTGTAAGTCACATTCATTTTGTGCGGATCGTTGGCCGCTGGTTCCACTTTCGTATCCATGCCCACATTCAGAAACCCGCGATTCAAGTAACCCGCCAGAATCTCGTTCCGGTCGTTTTCGAGCGATCGCAGCGAATAAGGCCTTCCCGGCCCCAATGCCAGTGGATGGTCCCGCGTCAAGTCTTTGGTGGTCACCTGCCGATTCCCCACCATATTCAGCGTCGCCACTGTATCTTGGGGCCCTTCCACGATTGTGAACGTCACATCCACCTGCGGGTTAAAATCCGCCTCGTTCGCGCTGACTACCGCCTTCGAAAAACCCCAAGCGTTGTAGTACGCGGTCAGCGCGTTCACGCTTTTCCGCAGCAGGTCGTCGCTGAACTTCCCACGCGAAAATAGAAAGCGCCTTTCGCGAATCAGCACGTGCGCCCGCAAATCCCGGTCGTTGAAGAATTTATTGCCCTGAAAATAAATTCCTTCCATGTTGTGGTGGTCGCCCCGATGCACCTGGTACACCACGTCCACCTTTTGCGGCTGCTGATCCATCTGCACGTCCACCCGCACGTCGTAATATCCCTTCGACTGAAAATACGAAATCAGGTTCCTCTTTCCTTCATCCACCAGGTCGCGGTCCACCGCATTTTCTTCGTAAATAGGCAGCAGGTGTCTGATTGTCCGCTTCCATAGCCGCGCGCCTTCGATTTTCACGCTCACCACTGGTCCCAACTCCACACGAAAATTCACCGCCGCCGTGTTGCTCTCTGCGTCGTAGGTGGGCGCCAGCAGCCGGACGCTGGGCGCTTGATGCCCTCCTTTAATCAACCGGGCCCTGACGTACTCGGTGGCCTTGTTCATCTTCTGCGCGGTAAATTTCCTGCCCGTGGCGATCGACGCACCCTTCAACTTCGCCACCAGCGACTTCAGCGACGCTCGCAATCCCGCGCTGTCCGCCGCCGACATCCCGTCGAACCGGATCTCTCCGATCTTCGCCCGTTGTTTTAAGTCCGTTTTGAAAATCACATTCACGATCCCGTGCGCTTCATCCGTTTGGATCTCCGGGTCCACCGTGGCCTGAAAAAATCCCTCGTTTGCGAAAAAATCCAGCAGCGCCTTCTGCGCCACGGGGATGTCATCTTTCACATAAGGCGACTGTTCCGGAATATTGGTCGCCTGCAGCAGCCGCGTGTATAGAAATACCTTGGTCGCCCCGGGGAACCGAATCATCCCGATGTACGGCGCGGGTTCAAGGATGAACATCACCCGCAATCCCTCCGCTTCCGGGGTGATTTGCACCTGCACTTGGGAGAATAGGCGCGTTTTCTTCAACGCCGCCACGCTTTCGCCGATCGCCGCCGCGGAAAACGGCGCTCCTTCCTTCTGCTTAACCAGGCTGCGAAACCTGTCCAGCTCCATTTTCGCCGGCGCGCTCAGTGCTACCTTGGATACGTTTTGCCCTGCGAACCCGGCGTAAGACGGCTGCGCGACCTGCGCTCGGAGATTCGCCGGCGCCGCCAACAGCAACCCGCCTGCCAGCCCCAAAATCGCGAGAATGCGCCAGGTTCCGTGCAAACTCCTCCGGCCCTTTCCGCCCTGCCCTCGCTTCATACCGCCATCCCGCTGTTTCGAATCCCCGACAATTGATGGTCGGCCTCCGCGCCAACCAGCAAAATGAGGTTCGCCATATACACCCACAACATCAAAACGAAAAATCCCGCCAGCGTTCCGTACACCGTCGAATAATTCCCAAAGTACCGCACGTAAAAATTAAATCCCACCGATCCCCCGACAAACGTCGTCGCCACGAACACATTTCCCGGGGTGATCCATCGCCAGCGCCGCTTTACGTCCGGCAGGAAATAGTGCAGCAAGTCCAGCCCCAGGCACATTAGGCACAGTGTTCCCACCCATCGCGCCAGCAGTAGCACGATGGGCAGCACCGTTTTCGCACCCACGTCGAGCCAAATCTCTTTCCCCGCCCAGCGCCCCAGGCTGAGCAGCGCGAAACTTCCCAGCAAGAAAAATGCCGCCACGACCGTGGCCACACTCGAGATGGCCCGCCGCTTCCAGTATCCCCGGGTGTCTCGAATCCCGTATACCCGCGAGAGTGATTCCATCAAACTCATGAACCCTGACGCCGCGGACCACACCGTCGTCAATAACCCCAGCGACAAGAATCCCAGGTGCCCACGCGACAAATCGAGCATGGTGGCGATCAGCAGGCTGCGCGATTCCACCGGCAGGTACTGGGTCATCCAGGTGACGATTCGATCCCACAGTGTGGTGGATGGCAGCCAGCCAACTAGCGATGCCACAATCACAAAGAAAGGGAACAGCGATAGCAGAAAATAGAACGACATCTGCGCGGCCAGGTTCGCGCAGTCCTCGTCCACCAGCCGCTGCCAGATCCGCTTGGCCAGCAGAGAGATGGGTACTTTGGTCCCCGGCACGTCGAATTCGCGTTTAGGATTTACACCCTGGATCGGGATTGGCATGAGCTCGTGTGGGGCGCAGTAGGATTTAAGTCCAGGAGTCCGTCAATCGCCATCGGCCGCGACCTCTCGGTGTGGGCACCCATGCATCTCTCCATGCAAGCGTAACTTACCGGGTCCAAACCACCCATCCACGCAACACTGTAAGCCAATTCCTATCATCCGGTACCCGCCAATACGGGGCCCCATGCTGTTCGTTCCAGTACCCCTTGCCGGTTTCCCATGGCCTCGGCCAGTTCCACTGTGAAACAAACCGTCATGCTCACCCTTCGCGACTCCAGCCGTCAGAATGGGTATACCGAATATAGGGTCGGAAGCGGCCTAAGTCTTGTCCACCCCGAAACCATGCGCGCCTCGCCTTGGACCAATCCGCACGCCTCTCCTCGGCGTACTCACGACGGGACAATACGCCATCCGATTCACCTGGTTGGCCCGCAGGGGGCCCCGGTGCGTAACCTTATCGGGCTGGGCGAATCACATTGAGGGACCTCGCTTTCGGGTCTATACTCCGCTCAAGCCTTGGTGCTTGGCACCCCAGAGCGCCACAGGCATGGGCGAGTGATCAAGATCACCTGTACGGTCTTCACGGCTGCTCTCCGGGGCCTGAAGGGCAGTAGCAACAACACTCTGACGGGAGGATTCAAGAAATGACGAAATCAAAGGTATTCATGGCCGGTGCAGCACTTGCGGGTTTGCTTGCGGGTTCCAGCGCTTCTCTTCAAGCTTCGAACCTAGCGACCAGCTTGGCTGGTTCGCACGCTCAGGACTCCACCGACAAGAAGGCCAAGGAAAAGCACTCTTGCAAGGGTCAGAATTCTTGCAAGGGCAAGGGTGGATGTAAGAGCAGCGACAATGGCTGCAAGGGCCAGAACTCTTGCAAGGGCAAGGGCGGCTGCGCCACCGACGGCTCCAAGATGCCGGAATAGTTGTACCGATAACCATTCCGCAATCCCTCGGTGGGAGGGCTTGATCGCTGTAAACCCTCCCTCCGATGCCTCTCTGGAGTCGCTATGCCCGCAAACCGTTTTAACAATTTTACCGATTACGGCATCGGCATCGGCCTGCGCTCATCGCATTACAACCACATCCTCAACCGCAAGCCGGTGGTTGATTGGTTTGAGATCATTTCCGAAAACTTCATGGTCGATGGCGGCCGCCCGCTGCACATCCTGGACGCCATCCTCGAGCAGTACCGCGTGGTCCAGCATGGTGTTTCGATGTACTTTGGGTCCGCCGAACGCGCCAACCGCGAGCACTTGCGCCGCCTGAAGGATCTAGTCAAGCGCACCAAGACCCCGTGGGTTTCCGACCATCTGTGCTGGGGCAGCGTCGACGGCCGCTACACCCACGATTTGCTCCCCATGCCCTACACCTTTGAAGCCGCCAAGCTCACCGCGCAAAAAGTGCGCGAGGTCCGCGACTTTCTGGAAGTTCCCGTGGCGGTCGAGAACGTCAGCAGCTACGCCGAATTTCACGTCTCCGAAATGACCGAGTGGGAATTTCTGAACGAGGTGGTCGAGCGCGCCGACTGCGGCATCCTGCTCGACGTCAACAATATCTACGTTTCATCCCAGAATCACAGTTTCGATCCGCTGACCTATGTCAACAGCGTCCCACCGGAACGGGTCGCGCAGATCCACATCGCCGGCCACTCCAAGTACCGTAAATACATACTCGATACCCACGATCACCCGGTGATCGATCCGGTTTGGCGTCTTTATTCCCGCGCCATCGAACGCGTCGGCCACACCGCCACCTTGCTTGAATGGGACGACAGTATCCCTTCCTTCAAGGAAGTTCACGACGAAGCGCTCAAGGCCAATAAATTCCTCGCCAGCGCCGCTCTGGCCCGCGCCGTATGAGCCTTCTTTCTCTCCAGCGCCGCATGGCTCGCGCGGTCATGACCCCGCTCACACCCAACGAGCGCATGCGCCGCCTCGCTCCCGACGGACGCCCGATGCGCCGCTTCGCCGAGGGCTTCATCAAGCCGAACGACCGCCTCACTTCCTTCGAACGCCTGGAAATCTATAACCGCCAGTATTGGTTCCGCATTCTCTCCGGCTTCGCCGAAGATTTTCCCGGCGTTCGCGCCGTTCTGGGTGACCGCCGCTTCGACGCTCTTTCCAAGGCCTATCTGAAGCAGTGTCCTTCCCGCTCCTTCACCCTTCGCAATCTCGGCTCGCGCCTGGAATCCTGGCTGCGCGCGCACCCGCGCTGGGCGGGCGCCCGCCAAAAATTGGTCGTTGATATGGCTCGCCTGGAATGGGCCGATATAGAAGCCTTTGACGGTAAAGCCGAACCGGTTCTCCAGCCCGAAGACCTCGCCGGCGTTGATCCTGGCCGCCTTCGTTTGCGCCTGCAGCCCTACATCCAGCTCCTGGATCTCCGCTTCCCGGTCGACGATCTCCTGCTGGCAGTTCGGCAAGACTCGCCGGAGGATTCCCAAGATGCGAGCAATGCATTCAACGAGCGCCGCAAGCACAAGCGCGTCGCCGCCGTAGCACGGCTCCGCCCTGCGCCCATTTTTCTAGCGGTTCACCGCGTGGACTATTCCGTGTATTTCCGGCGTCTCGAGCCCCAAGAGTTTGCTATTCTACGGCGCTTGCGCCAGGGCAAATCCTTGAACCAGGCCATGGACGCGGGGTTTCGTGGGAGTAAGATTCCCCGCGATCGAAGAGCCGCGGACCTGTCGCAATGGTTTCATAACTGGGCCGCTCTCGGCTGGTTCAGCCGCCCGGAAAAACGCTCACCCAAATCCTGAATCACGAGCACCGTCTTTCTATGAATAACGCTTGGGCCGCTGTTCACAAACTCTACGCCGGTTTCGTGGCCGCGGTTTCGCGCCTAGAATCTCCCTTCCTGCTTTTCGTCAGGCTCTACTGGGGATGGCAGTTCGCCACCAACGGGTGGGCCAAGCTTCATAATCTTTCGCACGTCACCGAATTCTTTACCAGCCTGGGACTACCGGCGCCGCACTTCACCGCCGCGTTCGTATCCTCGGTCGAGTGCGTTGGCGGAGTTTTGCTGGCCGTCGGTCTGTTGTCGCGGATCACTGGACTGGTCCTCAGCGTCGATATGTTCACGGCCTACGTCACCGCCGACCGCGCCGCCTTGACGTCCATCATCAGCGACCCCGGAAAATTTTATAACGCCGATCCGTACACCTTTCTCTTTGCGGCCTTGCTCATCTTGATCTTCGGACCGGGATTGCTCTCACTCGATACTTGGCTCGAGCGCCGCATGCGCGAGCGAGATTCCCATTAGTCGCCGTGGCGCAGCCAACTTGGCCCCTCTGAGCCAGGAGTGTTTTTCTTGCGGGTCTCTCCGCGTCTGCTTCGTTTTCGGCATCTCATTCCTATGTCCCGAACGCTATTAATCGCCGCCAGTGTCTTGGTCGTCGGCTTCGCCGTTTTCTTTCGCAGCCCCAGCCACGTGGCCTGGGCCCAGGAGGATGAATTGACCTCCACCATTCAAGTTGGCCCGTCCCGCATCGACGTCCACATCGAAAGTGGCGAGTTCGCCGTTTCCCACGCCGAACTCCTCGACTGGGTTCACCACGCCGCCAATTCCGTCACCACTTACTACGGACGCTTTCCGGTTCCGCTCCTTCGGCTGTTCATCTCCTCATCCCATGGTCGCGGCGTAGGCGGCGGAAAAACGTTCGGCTTCGAAGACGGCGGCAGAATCCAGATCCACGTCGGAAAACAAACCATCGCCGCCGGACTCGCCAAGGACTGGATGCTCACCCACGAAATGGTCCATCTCGCTTTCCCTTCGGTCGCCGACAAGCACCACTGGATCGAAGAGGGAATCGCCACTTACGTCGAACCCATTGCCCGCGTACGCGCCCACTATTTCGATCCCGCGGAAATGTGGTTCGAAGTCGTTCGCGACCTTCCCCAGGGCCTTCCCGCGCCCGGCGATGAAGGCCTCGACCACACGCACACCTGGGGCCGCACCTACTGGGGAGGAGCTCTCTACTGCATCCTCGCGGACATCCAAATTCACAGGCTTACCCAGAATCAAAAAGGTCTGGACGATGCCCTCCGCGGCATCCTCAACGCCGGCGGCGATATCCGCTATAACTGGGACTTAGACAAAGCCCTCGAGGTCGGCGACCAAGCCACCGGCGTCGCCGTCCTCAAGTCCCTCTACGACGGGATGAAGAATCAGGCCCACCCGGTAGATCTAGACGCCATGTGGAAAGAATTGGGCGTAGAGCGCGCCGGCGACACCGTCCGTTTCCTGGATTCCGCGCCCCAAGCCGCCATCCTAAAAGCTATCACCAACGGCTCCGCCACCGCGCCCACAACTACCCACGCCCTAAACAGCCAGCCCATAATCTTAGGGCGCAGCTCGCGTCCCCAATCCTCACCTTTCCCGCGGTCAGAATCGAAAGAGTGAACGGTAGTGGCACCGCCAATTGGGCGGGGTGATTTGCCTTCCGTTCAGCCCGCCCTCGTCCCCCCAAAGATTTTGTGTCAAAGTAGTAGGGCATGTCTGAAACAAGATCCCCCACCCAGGCCGCCGGACAGATCGCCTTCGCCTATCCCAATTTCATCTACTACCAATGCTCTCGCATGTTGGTCGTGGTGGCTCAAGAGATGCAATCGGTTGCGGTAGGCTGGCAAGTATACGAAATCACCAAGCGCCCACTCGATTTGGGACTGGTAGGCCTGGCGCAATTTCTTCCCGGCATCCTTCTTTTCCTGGTTTCCGGGCACGCCGCCGACCGCTTCGACCGGCGCAAGCTGCTAACCATTTGCTACGGCGGACTGGCTGTATGCTCCGGGCTGCTCCTTCGGGTCAGCCTTTCCGGAGCCCATTCCGTCTACCCAATTTATCTGGTGATCGTGCTGCTCGGCGTGGTCCGCGCTTTCCAGGGCCCGCCCAGCAGAGCGCTTCTACCGCAGTTAGTCCCGGAAGAACACTTCCCGAGCGCGGTGGCCTGGGGCGCCACCTTTTTTCAGGCTGCGACCATCGTAGGTCCAGCCCTGGGCGGCCTGATCTACGCCCTGTTCCGCGGCCCGTCCGCTGTATATGCTACCTCCATGGTCATCGCGATTGCTGCGCTACTCCTCACCCTGCCGATCAAACCGCAGATCACCACGCGCCCCCGCGAGCCAGTCAGCCTGAAATCCGTTCTGGCAGGCCTACGCTACACCTGGCACCAGAAACTGGTTCTGGGTTCCATCTCGCTAGACCTGTTTGCGGTTCTTTTGGGCGGAGCGGTCGCATTGCTGCCGGTCTACGCCCGCGAAATTCTGAAGACCGGCCCATGGGGGCTGGGCTTGCTCCGCAGCTCTCCCGGGATCGGAGCGGGAGCCATGGCTATCTTGCTGGCGTATCGTCCGCTGCGCCGCCGGCCAGGCGCCACCATGCTTTGGTGCGTGGCAGGCTTCGGCGCATTCACCCTCGTCTTCGGGATTTCGCGTAGCCTGATTCTTTCTATGGCCGCGCTGGTCCTCGTCGGCGCTACCGACATGGTCAGCGTCGTGGTCCGCGCCACCCTGGTGCAGCTAGCCACACCCGACGAAATGCGCGGCCGGGTCAACGCCGTCGACATGGTCTTCATCGGCGCCTCCAACCAACTCGGCCAATTCGAGTCCGGCATAACCGCGCAATGGTTCGGCACCGTTCCGGCCGTGCTGTTGGGCGGCTTGGGCGCAATCGTAGTCACCGCCATCTGGGCTTGGCGGTTCCCCGAATTGCGCAACGCCAACTCCCTAACCAATCTAAATCCATAAACGGGCATCCTTTCGAAAAAGTATCGCCATCTCGAAATTTGGGGTTGGGTGTCGCTTTTGAAATCGTAGTACGCTGGTGCTGTCCCCATGACCCCTGACACGTCTCCAACCCTGCGCGACCTGGTCACCCGCGAGCAATGGGAACAGGCCCACTTTCTTCTGCGCGACCTCGGCCCGGCCGCGGCCGACGCGGTAATGGCTCTCCCCTTTGAAGATCAAAAAAAGCTGTTCCGCAATCTCCCGTTCGATTCGGCTGCCAACCTGATTGCCGATTTTCCGTACTTTCACGCCTACGTCCTGCTGCACTCGCGCCCCTCGTCCGAGATCCAAGCGATCATCGAGGCCATGAACCCCGACGCCCTGGCCCACTTCCTCGAGCAACTCCCCGAGGAAGCATGGCAGAGCCTCACCGACACGTTGAATCCGAATCCGTCCTCCGGAGCAGGGATCCCAGCCTCCGCCGCTCCCGTCCTCCGCCCGGCACAAAGTCCGATGCCACGCCCGGCGCCGGCACAACGCCCGCCCCTCCCGCGCCCGCCGGCCGCCGTTTCAGCTCTGTCCGGTGCTCCGGCTCCGATCGGCGAACCGATCGTTGAAGCCCGCGCCATCGAAAAGAAATTCCGCCAGCCCGACGGCCGCGAAATCCAAGTGATCGCGCCGCTAAGCCTCTCGCTCGAAGCCAACACCATCGTCGCGGTTCTCGGCCCCTCCGGTTGCGGTAAATCCACGCTGCTGCGCATGCTTTCCGGACTCGCCGCGCCCACCACCGGCGAGGTTCTCTGGCACGGAAAGCCGATCGCCGAATGCAGCCCCAGCGTAGCCATCGTTTTTCAGTCCTTCGCACTTTTCCCGTGGCTCACCGTGCTCTCCAACGTCGAAGCGCCGCTACTCGCCCGCGGCATGCCCCACTTCGAACGCCACCATCGCGCTCTGCGCTCGCTGGCCTCGGTCGGTCTCAAGGGTTTCGAGTTGGCCTATCCCAAAGAACTTTCCGGCGGAATGCGCCAAAGGGTCGGCTTCGCCCGCGCGCTCTCCGTCGAACCGGAAATCCTTTTCATGGACGAACCCTTCTCCGCTCTCGACGTCCTCACCGCTGAAAACCTGCGCGGCGAGTTGCTCGAGCTGTGGCTCGCCAAGAAAATTCCTACCAAAAGTATTTTCATCGTCACTCACAACATCGAAGAAGCCGTCCTGCTTGCCGACCGTATCCTGGTGCTCGGCCGCAACCCCGGCAGGATTCGCGCCGACTTCCGCGTCGGCATCCCGCAGCCGCGCGATCGCAAGGCCGCCGCGTTTCTCACCTACGTCGACTACATCTACAAAATCATGACCCAGCCGGATTCCGAACTCGCTCCGCCATCGCTGGCGGCGCAGCAAAAGACCAGCCATACCGCGCTGCTCCCCCACGCGCGCCCGTCGGGAATTTCCGGTTTCCTTGAACTGCTGATCGATCGCGGCGGCGAAGAGGATCTCTACCATGTTGCTTCCACCTTGTTGATGGAAGTCGACGACCTGCTGCCCATCGTCGAAGCCGCCGCCATGCTTGGCTTTGCCACCGCTCGCGAAGGTGACGTCACCATCACCCCGCGCGGCAGGGAATTCGCGGAAGCCGATATCAACGCACGCAAATTCATATTCCGTGAAGCCGTGCTCGCCCACGTCCCGCTGCTCCAGCAAATGAATTCCTGCCTGGCCAGTAAATCCGACGCCACCATGCCCATGGAATTCTTCCGCGACATTCTCGATAACCATCTCACCGAGCAGGAAGTCAACGAACAGGTGGAGACCGCGCTGGGCTGGGGCCGCTACGCTGAGCTCTTCACCTACGACGCTGAAACCGATCAGATCACCTCGCGCGCCGCCTCCTCCGAATCGCATTCCAGCGATGGCGTCCCTTCGAACTCATGATCCGCCGCGCCGCCGCCAAACTCCCTCCCGCTACGGCCCCATGGATATTGTTTCCCGCAAAGTTTTCCTCGCTGCTCACCGACCTTCCGGTAATCCTGGCGGGCTTCGCGCTTTTCTACGCGCTGCTCTCGCTCACCCACCACTGGATGGCTCCGGTCACCGAGCGCGCCGAAATCAGCCTGAGTCCTTGGGTGCTGCCGAAGTACGCGATGTTTTCGGTACTGCGCATCTCCATTGCGTATGTGTTCAGCCTGGCTTTCACCTTCGTCTACGGTTACGTCGCCGCTTACAACGCCCGCGCCGAGCGCTACATGCTTCCGCTTTTGGATACCCTGCAGTCCATCCCGGTCCTCAGTTTTCTTCCGCCGGTAATGGTGGCCATGGTGGCGTTGTTTCCATCGCGCCAGCTTGGCGTCGAACTCGGTTCGATCCTTCTGATTTTTACCGGGCAGGTTTGGAACATGACCTTCAGTTTCTACTCCTCGCTCAAAAGCATTCCTCGCGAGATGCAGGAAGCCGCGGAGGTTTACCGCTGGAGTTGGTGGCAGCGCTTCATTCAGATGGAATTGCCCTACTCAGCCATCGGCTTGGTGTGGAACTCGATGATGTCGGTCGCCGGCGGCTGGTTTTTTCTGATGGCCTGCGAGATGTTCGTCCTCGGCGATCGCGACTTGCGTCTGCCCGGCCTCGGTTCCTACCTGCAGACCGCCTCCAACCACGGCGACACTCGCGCCATTGTTTCCGGCCTGCTGTGCATGATCGGTGTGATCGTGCTGATGGACCAGCTCATCTGGCGCCCCATAATTGCCTGGGCTGAAAAATTCAAATTCGAGCAGGTAGAAGCCACGGATCTTCCGCGGTCGCCGGTTCTCGATTTGCTCCGCCGCTCCCGAATCGTGCCGTGGGCATCGGGTCTAACCGTCCGTCCCGCCGCCGAAAAACTGACTCTCCATTTCGCCCAGAAGCATTGTCACGAATCGCGCGTCGTCGCACCGTCCGCCGCCAAGACCTGGGCCGGCCGCGGCGCTATCGCCCTGTTGCTCGCCGGTTTAGCCTTGGCCTTCGTCAAAATGTTGGCGCTTCTTCTGCAACTTACCGCTCCCGAATTACGCAGCATCTTCATCGGCGCCGGCGCCACTTTCCTGCGCGTCGAACTCACCCTGTTGCTCGCCGGCCTGTGGACCGTCCCGGTAGGAATTTTTATCGGCCTTCGCCCGCGGCTCTCCGCCATCGCCCAACCCATCGCTCAGGTGGCCGCCTCGGTCCCCGCCACCGCCCTGTTTCCGATCATTCTCCTGATGCTGATTCGCGTCGGCGGTGGCTTGGGCATCGGCTCGATTGTCCTGCTGCTCCTGGGCACCCAGTGGTATCTGCTCTTCAACGTAATCGCCGGCGCCATTTCCATCCCCTCGGACCTGAAAGAAGTAGTCAGCATTTTCCGCTTCCGCAGCTGGAATCGCTGGCGCGAACTTTTCCTCCCCGCCGTTTTCCCCTACCTGATCACCGGCTTCGTAACCGCCTCCGGCGGCGCCTGGAACGCCAGCATCGTAGCCGAATACTTTCATTTCCGCGGCCAGACCTTCTCCACCACCGGTTTGGGCGCGGTAATCAGCGCCGCCACCGACTCCGGCAATTTCCAGGTGCTACTAGGCGCCACCATCGTAATGGCGGCCATCGTAGTGACCCTAAACCGCCTACTATGGCGCCGCCTCTACACCCTAGCCGCCACCCGATTCAAACTGGAAGCCTAGCCCGGTGGTCTGGCCGTCCACCGCCGCATTCCCACGAGCATCGGTGCCGCCGGCACCTCGGCGGGTTTCGACAATTGCTCATCGTTGGCCTAACCATAGTTTCTAATCGGGCTAGCCGTGCAGCAGGCGCGTGCTCGTCCCCATGAGTTAAGTGCTTAGGACCGACATCCGCCCGAATGACCATAAAGAACGTGAACGTCGGGTCTTGGTGGAGAGGAGAAATGCCTAGAACGACGCGGATCAACCGCCCGAAATTACTTCCTCAATCTTCAGCAAAAATTCAGTCGTCTCGCGCGGGCCAGCCAGCCGATACTTCGCGCAAGTTGCCGCAAATTTCCCCACGTGCACAGAAATGCCGCCGGTCCCTAGCGCTGCAAAGGCGCCCTCGTCCACTTCATCGTTTCCCACATAGATGGGCAGCACCGGTTTCCCCAGCGTTCCCAGCAACCACTTCATCGCCTCGCCCTTGCCGCGCACCCGATGGGTCAGCAATTCGATCACGCATTGGGTTTCGGTGGTGTGAAAGTCGGCGCCGGCGCGTGCGCCTTCCTCTTCCATGATTTTTCGCAGGCGCCGCACCACTTCCGCTTTCGCGCCGCGATAATGGGTGGCCACGCTGAATTCCTTGTCCTCCACCCGCACCCCCGGCAGCACGATTACTTTCTCTTCCAATTCCGTGCGCAACGCCTCCAGCACTTTCTTTTCCGCCTGGCGCACCCGGAACCGTCCATCGCGCTCCCATCCGTATAACCCGAAATAGTGCGCGCCCTTCACCTGCAGCAGACCCATCAACTCCGCCCGCCGTCGCCCGCTCAAAAATGCCAGGTAAATCCGGCGGTTGCGCGCCAACCGGCGCAGCACATCCCGAGTGGAATCCTGGAGCACCACTTCTTCCGGACGCGGCGCGATCGGCACCAGGGTGCCGTCGAAATCCAGCACCAACGCAATCCGCCGCGCCGCCCGCACCCGCCGCGCAATCGCAGGCCAAGACTCGAACAAGTCCGCCGCCGCACCGCCCAGCCCCGCACCACTAGCCGCCGAAGCACGCGAGGTCACGCCAACCTTCGCCGCCGCACTCATCGCTCCAGCACCGCGTCCGGCTGCTCCAGCCGTATGTCGCACAATTCCGAAATCAGTTCCGCCGCCCAACGATACACGTTGTGTTCTCGCACGCTCCTCCGCATCCGCTGCATTCGCACCTGCCGCTCTTCCGGCGGCATCGCCAACGCGAATTTAATCGCGTTCGCCAGTTGCTCGCTGTCGTAGGGATTCACCACCAGCGCATCGCGCAATTCCCTGGACGCCCCGGCGAACTGGCTGAGGATCAGCACTCCGTCTTCATCTTCCCGCGCGGCGATGAATTCTTTCGCCACCAAATTCATTCCGTCATGCAGCGACGTCACCATGCACAAATCCGCCGCACGATAGAGCGGTTCGATTTCCTTGTGGCTATGGTGCTTCTTCAAAAATACGATCGGCTTCCATCGCTTGGTCTGATATTCCTCGTTGATCCGTTCCGCTTCTCGGTCCACCTCGTTCAAAAACTCCTGATAGCGCGGGATGCGCGTACGGCTGGGCGCGCCCACCTGAATGAAAGTAAATTGCTCGCGCATCGAGGGATTCTTCTGCAGAAAACTCTCGATCCCGCGGAACCGCTCCATGATCCCTTTGGTGTAATCCAGCCGGTCCACGCCGAAACCCAGAAACGACGCTTCCACGCCCAGGTTCTGCAGGATCGCGGTGCGCTCTTCCGGAGTCACCCGGGACGGCGGCCCCTGATGCCGTTCCGGCCACGCCACGCTGATCGGATGCGGCCGCACCAGGGTGGTTTGATCGCCGCGGTTCACCGAGAAGCGGTCCCAGTCGATGCGCGACTCCAGCGCACGATCGATGGTCTCCAGAAAATTATTGCAGTGCGCCTGGATATGGAAACTCACCAAATCAGCCCCCAGCAAACCATCCAGCAGCTCTTTCTGCCACGGGCAGATATGAAACGCTTCCGGGTTGGGCCACGGAATGTGCCAAAAAATTGCCACCCGCGCGTCCGGCCGTTTCTGCTTGATCAGCCGCGGCAACAGCGCGAAGTGATAATCCTGGATCAGAACGATCGGTTCGACCGCTCCTTCCATCTCTTTCAGCACCGCATCGCAGAATTGGGAGTTCACTGCGCGATAGCTTTCCCAGTCCGAAATTCGAAATATCGGACGGGTATGCGCGATGTGGCACAGCGGCCAGAGCCCTTCGTTGGCAAACCCCAGGTAGTAGCCGTCGTAGGTCTCTTCGTCGATCCATATCCGGCGCAGGGTGTACTCGGGCTGTTCGGGAGGGACGCGCACCCGATCGTGCTTGTCCACCACGTCGCGGTCCGCGTCGCCCGACGCGTTGGCGATCCAGGTGCCGCCGCACGCGCGCAGAATCGGCTCCAGCGCGGTCACCAATCCGCTGGCCGGCACCATGGTTTCGATGGTCTTGCCGCGCCGCACGTGTTCGTAAGGCTCGCGGTTAGACACCACAAAGAGCGGCCGGCCGCGCAGCTTGGTCTGCATGCTGATCCGCAGCCGCTCCGCGGTCCACAGCGATTCGCCGGTTTCCCGCAACCGCGCTTCTTCTTCCGCGGACGCGCGCGCTTCGGTCAGGCTCTGCGCCAGCTTGGCCACTTCCCGCGAAAGCGGCTGAAACAATTCTTCGGTGGGTAGCGGACTTCGCGGCGCTCCGCGTCCGGAACGCAGCTCGCGAATCCATTGCTCGGTGCGCGTGAGCGGAAGAAAAATGGCCCATCGCAGCAGCGCCACAGTGATCAGCACGATCAACAGCACCTGAATTACCACGTGCCAAAGCGTCTCGCGCCACACTTGCTCGGTCTGCGCTTCGATGTATCCCGCATCGTGGTAAATCGTCAGCACCCCGATCACGTCGGTGGCGTGCTGCAATGGTTTCGCGGCCGCGTCGATGGTGTGGTGCAACGGTTGATAGTAAATATGGGTCGAGTTTCCCCCCAGCGTGCGCAGCTCCCCGAATCCCCGGTCTTGTATCCGGGCGGTGGCAATCGACATCTGCGGCGCCTGAAAGGTCGCTCCCAGGCTCGAGCTTTCCGCCACCAGTTGGCCTTGTGGGCCGTAAATTCCGACGCCGTCCAAGTGCTCGCGGCTTTGAAATCGTTCCACCACTCGCCGCAGTTGAGTGGTTTCGTTTTTCTCCAGGATGGGTTCGATGATTTCCTGCAGGCTCTCCGCCAGCACTTCGGCTCGGCGCTGCAAGTCGTCCCGCATCCCCTGTTTTTCGGAACGCACCTGTGACCGCGCAACCAAAAACGTCACCAAAGTGATTCCCACCACCAGCAGCGCAGTCAGCCGGAGCCCAAGCTTCATAAGCCGCCATTATAACCGTGACCGCCTATTTCAGCGCTAAGTAGCTGGGGAGCACGCCAGCCCACCCTCGATTTTGAGGGTGCGGTCCTTGACTTCGATTTTTTGGCCTTTGTTTGGATGTTGCCGGTGGGTTTTTGCGTAGGTGTTGAAGGTTGAGAGCGCTGCGCGAAGCGAAGTGGGTGCCACGGGTGTCGATTTCACACCGGGGTTCGCTAGGTTTTTGATTTGGCTTTTGGCGGATCGACGTCGCGACTGGCGCCGTTACTGCGATCCCGCTCCTAGCGCGGTGATCACGATCGAATAGGCTTGGCGAGTGGTCTGTTCGGGAGAGCTTGAATCGGAAACCTCGACCACAAATGAAAACGTCCCCATCGCCGCCGCTGCTCCTTGGATTTGTCCCCGCGCCGGATCCAGCGTCAATCCCGACGGCAGGGATCCTGACGCGATCGTCCACGCGTAAGGCCGCAACCCGCCCGTTGCCGTTAGCGGCGCGGAATAGGCCTCGCTTACCTGCCCGTCTGGCAATTGCAACCCTACCAGTTGCAACGCTGGTTCCCTCGGAACTTCGCCGCCCGCGCTCGCAGTGTTCGCCGCGGTCCCGGCACCGCCGGAATTTCCGGGAACAATCTTCAATTGGTATACCTGCGCGGCCGATATCGGCGAATCGCTCGAGTCCGTCGCCCGCAATGTAAAGGTATAGACTCCCGACGCGCTCGGCGCTCCAGATAGCGACCCCGAGGGGCTCAAACGCATTCCCTGCGGCAAACGATTCGAAAGCAGCGACCACCGGTACGGCGCGATTCCACCTTCTGCTTCGAGTGACAACGAGTACATCGCGTTCTCTTGCCCCGGCGGCAATCCCGGCGTCACAATCCGAAACCCATCATGCGTCGAGGGTCCAGGCATCGAAGCCAGTGGGTACGGGGTGGCGGGCGGGCGCGGCTTCGCAGCCCCGGCATAGGGGCTGGGCGTGGCGGCAGCCGCGGGCGTCGAAGTCGACCCAGGGGGACGGGACGCCGTCGGTGGGCCCGGCGGATAGGGGCGGGGCGCAGCGGCAGGCGCGGGCGTCGCAGTCGCCGGATAGGGGCGAGACGCCGATGGTGATCCCTGCGGATAGGGAGGCGGCGGAGTGGAAGACCCCGGCGTTGGAACCGGCGGATATGGACGGGACCCCGTAGAAGACCCGGGCATTGGAACCGGCGGATAGGTGCCGCCTTGGGCTGGGCCCACCACCAGATTGAAACTCTTCTGCACCGTTTGCGACGGGTTTCCGGAGTCCTTCACTTCCAGCAAAACCTGGTAGGTTCCTGATTGCGGTATCACACCGGTAATCGTCCCAGCGGGCGACAGCGTCAAGGTAGAAGGTAAGTTGCCCGATATCACGCTCCATTTGTAGGGCGGCGCACCTCCGCTTGCCGACAATATGGAGGTATAGTCTGCCGCCAAATTTGCCTGGGGCAGCGCGGCCGTGGTGAGCTGCAGTCCATTCACCGCGCCCACGGTCAGCGAGAAATCCTTCTGCGTCGTCTGTCTGGGTTCCCCGGTGTCACTCACTGCGACGGTGATTGGAAAGGTTCCGGAATCCACCGGCGTGCCCACCAGCGCTCCCGACGTATTCAAGGTGAGCCCCTTGGGAAGTTGGCCCGCGGCGATCTTCCACTGGTACGGATTTTCTCCGCCCGCCGCCTTCAGGGTTTCCGAATAGCTCAAATTCACGCTGGCTTGCGGCAACGATCCGGTCCGAATTTCCAGCGGCGGCGGAGTGGCTTTTCCGGTCTCGAGAATTCCCAGTCCGATTCCCGCAGCGCAAAATAGCGCCAGCGCTCCCGCGGCGCCGCGGCGGCTATTGGTGTGCAGGAACTTCGAGGTAAGGCCCAATCGCAATCTCCTCAAATCGTGTCGCCGGTTTGCCGCAGGTCTTAGGCTGGTTCTGAAACGAGCGGTGCTGGTAGCTGCCCCTATCTTCGCGCAACCGGCGATAGGTTTCTAGCGCGGATATTCGATAAAATCATAACGCGGATTATACCCTCGAATCAGTACTCACGGGCGGGCTAGCCCCGCGCATGCCGCCAAGCTCCTCTATTAAATATAGTTAGCCACACAGCGTTCCCCCGCCCGTTCCTACCGCGAACAGGGGATGTACGGTCGCCCATTTTGCACTCACTATCTCAGATGCTTGCAGGTCACGGAGGCGATGCCATGAAACTCATGATCGGAACGACCGCACTTTTTCTGATACTTTTCAGCGCTCCGGCATTTGCGCAGGACGAACCAAAACCGCAGCAACAAGAAGAGCACAAACCACAAGACTCAAAAGCGCCGGTACCGGAAAAGGCGCCCCCGGAGAAACCGGCCCCGACGCAACCCAAAGAAAAACAGGCGCCGCCGGAAAAATCGCAGGATAAGCCGCAAAGCGACGAGAAGCAAAAGCAACAGGAACAAAAGACCCAGGAAAAGCAGACCCAGGCGCAGCAGAAGCAGGCGCAACAATCCCAGGCCCACAACTCAGCGCCGGCACAGAATGGCGGCAACGCGCGGCGAATCCCGGACGACAAGTTCCGCTCGCATTTCGGTCCCCAACACCATTTCCGCCCGGCCCGCGGCAACAACGGCCGCTTTCAATACGGCGGCTATTGGTTTGTGTACACCGATCCGTGGCCGTCCGGCTGGAGCTACGATGATGACTGCTACATCGAAGATGATGGCGGCGTCTACTATCTCGTCGACGCCCTGCACCCCGACCTTCGCTTGGTAGTTGTCGTCCAAGTTTCTTAACCACGCCAAGCGCAAAGCGTCGCCAAGCAAGAGCCAAACGCAAAAAGGGCCGGGAGTAAGTTCCCGGCTCTTTTTTAATTTCGAAACCGCCGCATCTTGTTGGAGCTCGATGGTGGTGTTGACTTTGTTGGTGGTGCGGGGTCTCGGTGGCGCACCTTCGGTTTTACGTGTGGGGTTCTTGACTTACGGTTCTACGTTTTGATTTTTTCCGGAGCGGGTGTATCGATCTTGCGACGATTCTGAGTTACTTCGACGCCTCCGGCGACGGCAGTTTCCCCGCCGATTCCAGCACTTGCCGCGCCAAATAGTTAACCACCTGCGCGTTGTCCCGCGCTTCCGTCAAGTAGGCCATCCGCAGCAACTGCTCTTTCCGATTCCGTAGCGTCTCCCGAATCGCCTGCTGCACCTGGGGATCAGACAGCTCCCGCTGCCCAGCCTGTTCCTTAGCCAGCATCTTCACGATCACGTACCCGCCAGTGCGCACCGAAATCGGCTGGCTCACTTCCCCCGGTTTCAGCGCCAACGCCGCCTTCTTCAACGCCGGGTCGGACTGATTGAACGACGACTCGGGAATAAATCCCAAATCCCCGCCGGTCGACGCGCTGCTGTCTTCCGAGTAGTCCATCGCCAGCTGCGTAAAATCCGCCCCGGTGTTCAACTTTTCTTCGAGCAGCGCCACCTTCTTGCGCGCCTCCGCGTCGTTGGTTGATTTATCGTTTTTGCGGTTGTGCACCGTCGGGTCCGGCCGCGGCGTTACTACAATCTGCGCCAGATGAAAGCGCGGCTCCGCCAGGTTGAATTGAGCGCGATTCTGATTGTAGAAATCGAGTACGTCCTGGTCGGTCACCGTAATCTTGGAAATAATTTCGCGGTTGATCAATTTCTGGATGGAGACTTCCCGCCGCAACTCGGCCTTCAGGTCATCCACGGTAATTCCGCTGTCCCGTAGCTTCCTCTGAAACTCTTCTTCGGTGTAAGGGTTTTTCGATTCGGTGAACTTGTCTTCCACTTCCGCGTCGCTCGCCACCACATTGGTCTTGTTGGCGTGCTCCAGGAGTATCTCGTTGTTGATTAGTTCATCGAGGATGCTCAGTTTCAGCGACAGCGCCTCTTCCTGCGAGGGAGGCGGACCTTCGGGGTTCACTCGGCTGCGGAAATACTTCTCCACTTCGGCGCGATGGATCTCTTTGCCGTCCACCACTGCCCACACGTCCGGCCCGGCCGTCACTTGCTTTTTGCAGCCAGCAAGCATAACGCAGACCAAAAACGCGGCCGCGATGGCAGCCCGGTATTTCAAATTTGGGTACTCCTTGGACCGGCCGGCGAGCGGAAGTTAAGCGGCTTTGCGGACGCGTCCGTTGCGGATGCAGGAGGTACACACGCGCACGTGCTTGGCACCGCCGCCGATTGCGGCGCGCACACGGCGCAAATTCGGATTCCAGCGTCGCCGGGTTACGTTGTTGGCGTGGCTGATGTTGTTCCCAAAACTCGGTTTCTTGCCGCAAAGCTCACATACCATTGCCATTACTCACTCCAACGGGGAAAAGTCCCACAAGTCGAGCATCCATGCTATCAGAGAACAACCGCCCCGGAAAGCGATTTGACGCCCCCAGCGTCAGAAACCCCGTCTATCCTTATATATGCCGGGATTCGGCCACCCTTCCGAGCCTCAGCGGGCTACCGAGAGTACCGCCACCCCGTACACCGCCAAAGTCATCGACTGTTTCGTCCCGCCCTCCAGCACGTCCGTCATCGGCCGAGGCAGCGCCACGGTCTGTTCCGCTTTCGACAAATTCTCAAAAATATACACCGTCCCCTGCGTTCCGTAGCGCGCCGACACCTCCACTCCATCCGGAACCGCCCCGAATGCTGGTCGCACCCCGCTCACTTCAGTCATCCACCTAGCCGCCGCTTTCATCGCCGCATCATCCAGCCACGCTCCCATGTAGGTGATGCGTCCCTTGCCCACCGCACGAGTCATCGCCGCGGGCTGACCATCCAGCCAGCCATTTGATTTCCCGTAACGCTCCAGCACCTCTACGTCCGCGGCTTTCGCGCTCAGCAGCTCGGCCCACAACTTGCCGCTGCCCGCGCCGAATTTGCCCTCCACCGGCACCGGATCCAGAAGCGCGTAATATTGTTCCACGCGGCCGCCGATCAAATCCGCAAACGGCCCCGGCTGGCGTTCGGTCTGCAATCCGTTGTCCTCGTTTTTCATCGCGGTCCGCTGGCCCAAGACCAAGTGCCCGCCGTTGCGTACATATTCGATCAGATTTTTCGCCGCCTCATCGGAAAGCACATTCAATCCCGGCGCGACCACCAGTTTGTATCCGCCAAGCGCGGCCGTCGGAGCAACGATGTCGACGGATTGCGCGATCGCCCGCAACGGCCGGTAATAACTAATAATCTCTTCTCTGGGATTGTAATTTTCATTGTGCTTTTGCCACTCCATCGCCCAGCGGCTGTCATACGAATGCAGGATCGCTACTTCCGACTTCGGCGAAGTTCCCGCCAACAGCGGCCCGGCCTTTGCAAACTCCGCGCCAACCTGTTTCACTTCGTCGTAGAGCGGTACCGGCGTGCCGTCCGCTCCCACCAACGTGCCGTGATATTGCTCTTGTCCGTTGAGAGCGCTGCGCCACTGCCAGTAGCTCACCGCATCCGCGCCATGTCCCACGTCATGCCAGGCCATCGCACGCACCTCACCCTTGTCGAGTGAATTGTTGATCTTCTGCCAATTCACAGATCCGGGCTGCGTTTCCATCACCCAGAAATTTTTGCCTTTGAACCCGCGAGTCAGGTCGTGCGCCGCTCCATTCTCGGCCGCATCCAAATGACCCTGTCCGATGTAGTCGTCCCACGACGCCAAATCCAAATCCTTCGCCACGGTGTAATGGTCGAAGCCGTCGAACCAACCCATCATGTTGGTGGTGATGAACTGCCGCGAATCGCAATTGGCGCGAATCACCTCCAGTTGATTCTTCTGGTAGCTGCGCCACGTATCGCTGACGAAACGCATCCAGCTCAGCAGCAAACCCGGATTGCCGTAACCCACCTGGATCGGAATCTGGTTCCAATCGAAATAAGTCTCGCTCCAGTACGCAGTGGTCCACCGCGCATTCAGGTTATCGAGGGTGCCATAGCGAGCTTTCAACCACTGCTGGAAATCCGCTTTGGTGCCCGCATCGAACGACACTTCCGAGTATTCGTTGTCGATTTGCCAGCCCAATACCCAGGGATTGTGTCCGAAGCGCTTGGCCATTTGCCCGGCCATTTTACGAGCCAGTTCGCGGTATTTGGGATTGTCGAAATTGAATTGCTGGCGGTTGCCGTGTTCGGCGCGAACACCTTTTTCGTCCACCAGCAGCGTTTCCGGATATTTTTGCGTGAGCCAGGCCGGAGGGGCCGCGCTGGGCGTGCCCACCACGGTATAAATCCCGCGCTTCGCCGCCGCGGTAATCGCGCGATCGAGCCAATTGAGATCGTATCGCCCTTCGGATGGTTCCATGCGGCTCCACGCAAATTCACCCACCCGCACCACGCGCACCCCGGCCTGTTGCATCAGGGTCAGGTCTGCGTCCCAACGGGACTCGGGCCACTGCTCCGGATACCATGCAGTGCCCAGCAAAAGTGGTGGCGGCGTGGGAGGGGCCGCTCGACTGGCCAGACTCGCCGGAAGCAACCAGCCCACAGCGAGCAGCAGCGCCAACGGCGACGCCTTCCACGACCTCAAAATTTTGCGCACGGCAATTCCCATTGCTAGTCCCTCCATCCGCAAACTCTCTGTAATGCCCAGCGCTGCGGCCCGAATCATACTCCAGCAGAAACCGGCAGGCGCTCTCTTTCGTTTTTCGCTTAACGGTTTCCCGCAAGTCTGGCGATATGCCTATAATGACTCCCTTGTCCCCAATAGAGTCCCGGCCCGAAGCGCGAGCCGGGCCACTCCCATGGATAAAGACACAGCGCGGATCGAAGCCTTCAGCGATGGCGTCTTCGCTATCGCCATGACCCTGCTAGTTCTCGAACTGAAAGTCCCGCAAGTTCCCGCTGGCCTGGTCGGGCCGTACACCTCGGCGATGCTGGAAACCGCTCTCCGCGAGCAGTGGCCGGCATACTATTCTCTGGTCACCAGTTTTCTCACCGTGCTGATCATGTGGATGCATCACCACAACATGCTCAAGCTGGTTCGCCGCACCGATGCGCGCTTGCTGTTATTGAACGGCCTGTTGCTGCTCGGCGTTACCATTGTTCCATTCTCCACCGCGATAGTCGCCGCGTATTTGTACACACCCGCGGCGCAGGGAGCGTGCGTGGCCTACGCGGGCACCTTCCTGATGATCAGCTTGGTCTACTTCCTGCTGGTTTACGTGGCCATTCAAGAAAGGATTCTGATTCCCCACGCCGCAGCGGCTTTGAAGCGGCTCAGAGCCAGCTATCGCTGGGGGCCCCCGATATACGCGTTCGCAACCATCGGTGCCTTTTACCGCGCCTGGCTGTGCATGGGAATTTGTACCGCGATGTGGCTCTACTGGGGAGTAAGCATCTTCGTGGATCCAGAATCAACTCATGCGCAGGAGGCGTAGCCCGAGTAAGGACGCCTCCGCTCGCTTGGGTAATGTTTGCCGCTAACCGATCGCGCGGCCGGCAATCACGCCCAGCCACACCGCCACAAATCCAACCACCACGCTCAGCACCACGTTCAGCCCAGCAATCAGAATTTCGCCATCCATGGCGACCCGCAGGGTCTCATACTCAAACGTAGAAAACGTACTGTACCCGCCAAGAAAGCCGACCGCAATCAGATAAATCCAGTTCGCGCTCCACCCATTCCCCTGCGCCAAAAAAGCCACCACCAACCCAATCAAAAAGGACGCGGTAATATTAATTACAAACGTGCCCCAAGGAAACCGCCCTCCCACCCGCTCCCCAACAAAGTTGTGCACCCAAAATCGCAACACCGACCCCACCGCCCCGCCCACAGCCACCAACCAATATTTGTTCATGCCCGGAAGTCTGAACGGTTCGCGTATAAGTTGTCAACGTGGTAAGGCTTTGGCTTCGGTGTAGATGTCGCCCCAATCCTCCTGCGCTCGCCTAGATTGGATAATGCGTCGGAGTCCTGCGAATGGTAATCCACCGCAGCTCGGTAAACTCCTCCCGCGCCGCCTTCCCCCCAAACCGTCCCCATCCGCTACTCTTCACCCCGCCAAAGGGCATCTGCGGCTCATCATGTACCGTCGATCCATTGATGTGGCACATCCCCGTCTCCATCCGCTCGGCAATCTTCATCGCCTTATTAACGTCCCGGCTGAAAATCGCCCCCGATAGCCCATACTCGGTATCATTAGCAATTCGCAAAGCGTCCTCAGCGTTTTCAACCACCACCACCGACACCACCGGCCCAAACGATTCCTCATGATAGATGCGCATCGCCGGCGTTACTCCCTGCAACACCGTAGGCAAATAGCACGCGCCCGCCGACTTCCCGCCGCACAGCACTCGCGCCCCTTGGCTCACAGCATCCGCGACTAGAGAATCCACCCGCTCGATCGCAGTCCGACTGATCATCGCGCCCACCTGCGTTTCCGGCTGCATCGGATCTCCCACCTTCAAGCCGCTCGCCTTTGCCGCCAGCTTCCGCGCGAACTCATCGGCCACCGCCCGCTCCACAATAATTCGCTCCGTGGACATGCAGATCTGCCCCTGATTCATGAACGCGCCGAAATTTCCGGCCGCCACCGCCGCGTCGATCTCCGCATCTTCCAGGACGATCATCGGAGCTTTGCCTCCCAGTTCGAGCAACGTCCGCTTCAAATGCTTGCCCGCCTTCTCCGCGATCAGCCGGCCAATTGTCGTGGATCCGGTAAAATTGATGCGCCGCGTTTTGGGGTGCACGATCAATGCGTTCACTACCTCCGCGGCATCCTCCGGCGCGTGGGTGATCACATTGATTGTCCCTGCCGGGAATCCCGCCTCGCTCAGTATCGCGGCGATCGCCAAATGCGTCCCAGGAGACTCCTCAGACGCCTTGAGCACCACGGTATTTCCATACGCCAGGGCAATCGCCACCGCGCGAAATCCCAGAATCAGCGGCGCATTCCACGGCGCGATTCCCACCACCACACCCACCGGTTGACGTATCGCCAGCGCACGGGTGTCCGGCAAATCCGAAGGGATGATTTCCCCGACCAGCCCGTAACTCTCGGCAGCCGCCTCCCGCAAAATGGCCGCGCTCAACATGCAATTGAACATCCCCCAACCGAACGTGCCTCCGGTCTCCTCAGTAATCAAGCGAGCCAATTCTTCCCGCCGCGCCTCGAGCCGCTCCGCCGCCTTCAGGAATAGGCCGCGGCGCATTCCTGGCGCCGAAGAACTCCACTCCGGAAACGCCGCTGCTGCCGCGTTCACCGCGGCCTCGACCTCCACGCGACCGCCCGCCGGCACCCGCGATATCGCTTCGCCCGAAAACGGATTTTTCTTGGTGAATGTATTGCGATCGACGGTCCCGCACCATACTCCGCCAATCCACATCTGCTCATCGCGAATCGTTGCTGTGGCCATCGCTCTCTAGCCTCCCGATTTCCCACCGCGCAGCCGCCGCGTCTAGGTTCTCCCGCGTTCGCGCGGCGCTTCGTCGTTGGTTTTCTGAGCCCCCGCTGCAAGCCGCTAGATGCCGCTGATCGAGCGGCCCAGCGACTGCGCGCTCTTGCGCAAATGCGGCAGGATCCGGTGAATCATTTCCTCCGGTGAAAACCGCGCCGCATGGACTCCCACGTTGATCGCCGCCGCCACTCGCCCGTCCGCCGCGGTCACCGGTACCGCGATCGACCTCAGTCCCAACTCCAGTTCTTCATCGACCAATGCATAGCCATCCAATTCAACCCGTTTGATGATTTCCGCAAACCGCGGTTTGTCGGTCACCGTTCGGGGGGTGTGCGCTTTCAGCTCCACCCGCTCCAGGAATGCCGTGAACTCCTCTTCCGGCAGCGCCGCCAGCATCACCCGACCCATCGACGTGCAAAATGCCGGCAAGCGCGTCCCCACCGCCACGCCAATCGACATCACTCGCGCCATCGCCGATCGCGCTACGTACACGATCTGATCGCCGTCCAGCACACTCATCGAGCTGGATTCATGCAGCACCTCGGTCAGCCCTTCCAGCACCGGCTGCGCGATAGCCGGCAGGGACGAGGACGATAAATACGAGAACCCTAAATTCAAGATGCTGGTTTTCAGCCGGAACACTCGCCCCCGCGCTTCCGCATATCCCAGCAGTTCCAGGGTCAGCAAAAGACGCCGCGCCGCCGCTCGCGAAAATCCGGTGTGCCGTGCGACGTCCGCCACCGTCAGTCCTTCCCGGCGGGTATCGAACGCCTCGATCACCTTCAATCCTCGCGCGAGCGACAATACAAAATTGGGATTGCCGACAAACTCGTTCAGGTCGTTGTGGGGTTTGTGCGCGCCGCCGACGCTCGGGACGCGTGGCTTGCTGGAATGGGCAGCTTCCGGTTTCATGGTATCGGCCTCGCCAAGCGTGCGAATCACCGCCAAAGCAGTCACGTTGCCGGGCTGGTGCACGATAATCGCACAATTGTGCAGAATTCGCAAATTCTCCTTGACTCCCCACATCCTCTTCCGGTATAGCTCCCGCAATGCACACTTGCTAACTCTTAATTCGACTTCCGGCACTCATCCGCATCACCCGATCGGTTTAGCGCAGGGGGGTAGGCACATGAGTTCTCGTCCCATGGTTTTCGCCGCGATCTTACTGGCAATGCTTTTTTTCATCACTCGCGCCCACGCTCAGGTCGGCACCACCGCAGCGCAACTCAACGGTACCGTGGTCGATCAATCCGGTGGCTCGGTAAGCAAAGCCACAATTGTGCTCCGCAACATTGACACCAATCGCGCCAACACCGTCGCCTCCAACGACACCGGCTATTACATTTTCACCAACATCCCGCCGGGAAGATATGAGCTGACCGTCACTTTTACCGGCTTCTCGAAATATACCCAGACCGGCATTGACCTCCGCGTCGGCCAGATCGCCACCATCGATGTCACCCTCGCCATCGCCGCCACCGGCCAGCAAGTAGTGGTGAATACCGAGGCCCCGGTCATCGAGCCCACCCGCACCGAAGTGAGCCAAGTGATCGACTCTCAGCAAATCAACAATCTGCCCATCAGCGGACGTCTGTTCACCGATTTTGCGCTGCTCTCTCCGGGCGTCGCCACCGGCCGCACCAGCCTGCAATCCACCTTCACCGATCCTTCCACCACCCGAATTTCCTTCGGCGGCCAGCGCGACTTGAACAACATGGTGACCGTCGACGGCGCCGACAACATCAATACCGCTACCGGTTCTCAGCGGGCTACGCCATCGCAGGAAGTGGTCAGCGAATTTCGCGTGGTCAACAACGGCTACTCCACCGAGTACGGGCGGTCCCTGGGCGGAATCGTCAACATCATTACCAAATCCGGCGGGAACGATCTCCACGGCAACATTTACGATTATTTCCAAAATAACGCGCTGGATGAGCGATCGCCTTTGCAACCCTCGCCGCAGGCCGACGTGCTGCGCGAAAATCAATACGGAGCTACCGTCGGCGGCCCCATCGTAAGAGACAAAACATTCTTCTTCGCCAATTACGAAGCCCAGCGCCGCGCCCAGTCGCCCACCTACCCGGGGGTGTTTTTCGCGCCGGTGGATCCGGGAGTCGCACCTTTATTTCCCGTGGGCACCAACAATCTCCAGGCGGTTAATATCGTCAAGGAAAGCTTCGGGCTTCCCGCGGAAAACCTGAACCTGCTGCAGACCTCAGACCTCGACAACGGCTTCGTCAAGCTCGATCACCAGTTCAACAGCGCCAACCGTCTTTCCCTGCGCTACTCGGTGCAAGACGCGCGAGATACCAACATGCTGGTGGGATCCACTCTCGACGGCGGCGGCATCGGCGCGCCCAGTAGCGGCCACAATGGGTATTTGCGCGATCAGGCGGTGGTGGGAACCTTGAACACCAACCTTGCCCCCAGCCTGGTCAACTCGTTCTTAGGGCAATACGCGCGCCGCAATTACGGCTTCCCGGGCACCACCGGCCAGCCCAATCTGGATGTCCCCAATCTTCTCTTGTTCGGCCACAATTTCGGCGCATTCGACCGCTACAACGAAACCCGCATGGAATTTTCAGACACCGTCTCATGGTTGCGGGGCAAACACTTCTTCAAGTTTGGAGCCGATACGAATTACCTCCGCAATTTCGTCATCTGGCCGGGATTCACCCCTTCGCGCGACATTTTCCCGAGTTTGGATGACCTGCTGTCGTCCGCCAAAGGTGGCTGGGGCGGTACGCCTTGCCAACCGCCGCTCACCGGCCTTAGCGCGCCGTGCATCGCCGCATTTTTCTGGGGTGCGCCGATCGGTACCGGACCATTCAATCCCGCCGCGTCGTCGCCTGCGGTGCCCACCACTTGGCAGAATGCCTATCTTCCCTCCGAGCAGCCGAATTTCGACATCAGCATCCACCATGGTGAATACGGATTCTTCGCGCAAGACCAGTACCGCCTGACCCCCAAGGTCACCATCAACTTGGGCCTGCGCTGGGATTTCGAGAGCGGCCTGGGATTCTATGTGAAGCCCGATTACAACAGTTTCTCGCCGCGCTTCGGCATCGCTTACTCCCCCAATCCGAAAACCGTGATCCGTACCGGCTTCGGGATTTTCTACGATACTTACAGCTTGACGTTCTTCTTCGTCGCCGGCCCGCAGCGTCCCCCGGTAATTCCCAATTTGCCGACATCCCAAAATCAGAACACCGGCACTTACCTGCTGAACACCATGGCCATACCGACTCCATGCGTTTTGGCTGGCTGCCCGGCTAACCCCTATGCTCCGTTCACTCCTCCCGGCACGGTAATTCCGCCGCTGGTGGATGCCGCTTTTGAAAACCTGATTACCTCGGGCTCCTTCCCCGCCAATTCTCCTTTTGTCCAAGGCGGCACCGAGGTTGAACGCAACCTCCGCGAGCCTTATTCCGAACAATCCAGCTTTGAAATCGACCGCGAAATCGGGAAGGGTCTTTCGGTTACCGCGGGCTACCTATGGGTCGCCGCGCACAAGTTGGTTCGGCCGATCGACCTCAACGTTGGTCCTCCCATCGGAAAAGAAACCGGCACCAACAAGGACATCTATTCGTTTCAGATCGATAATCCCGCCATTGCCCCGCCTCCATTTGGTACCGGCGGCACCGGCGGCATTCTGTATTACACTGACTCCACCGGAAATTCTTCCTACAACGGCGGCACCCTGCAAGCCATGGAGCGCCTCGGCAAATATCTCACCCTTAACGCCAACTACACCTTCTCCAAGGTGATCGACAACGGCACCTTTACCACCTTCGTCAGCACTCCTCAATCCAACGCGCAGCGCAACCTGGAGCGCGCGCTTTCTAACCAGGATGTGCGCCAACGCTTCGTCGCCAACTTCGTGGCCACCGCCCCGCAGAGTTCTTTCCTCCGCAACTTTGAATTCAGCAGTATCATCACCGCGCAATCCCCCCGTCCCTTTACCGTCTTCGTCGGCTTCGACGCCAATAACGACGGCAACCCGGTCACCGATCGCGTAGGAACTTTTGGCCGCAACACCTACTTCGGCCAGGACGAGAGGGTCTGGGATATGCGCATATCGCGCATGATTCATTTCCCCGGCGAACGCTACAAGCTGCAGATCATGGGCGACATTTTCAACACGCTAAACCGCGCCAATTACGACGAGGTCTACACCGTCTACGGCGCCCCAGACCTCATCGGCACGGCCATCCCACACCACTACGGCGACGGCGTAGGCGACCCAGCCAACTCAAGCTTCGGCACCCCTCGAACCGCCCTCAATCCGCGCCAAGCCCAGCTAGCCGCGAAGTTCATATTCTAGCGGCTTGTTGCGCCGTGAGTTGCGCCGGGTGGCCGAACCATTCGGGAACGTTTTTGATCCAGGTTTTTGGTTAGCAGTCGCTGGTGGGTGCTCCGGTCGTAGTGGCACAACCGGCCTGGTTGTGGGTCTTCGATTTCGTTTTGATTTGGTGTCGCCGTCGCCGGTGGGGTTCTTGACGTACGGTTCTACGCTTGGTCCTTTCCCGGGCGCCCCACTCTTCGCAGGTCTGCCAAGCGCCGTCTTGCGCGAAGGCAGACCGGAAGGGTAGCCGTCCGGTCCAGCGCAGCGGATCCGAACGGAAACGAGATCCCGAGCTCTTGCCTTCGCAGTTCTGCGCCTGGTGCTAACGGCGCGGGCTGGACTTTACCATCCCGCAAGCCGCCAGAAAAACCACAATCGCCCCACCGGAAGCAATCCACAGCGGCGCCGCCAGCCCATACCGATCTGCCACCGCCCCAGCCACCGCCGGACTAAGCGCCCCGCCAAATATCTCCCCAAACAAAGTAGCCAGCCCAATCGCCGTAGCCGCAAAACCCAACGGCGCCGTTTCCGCCGGAATCAGCACAATCGCCAGCGCCGCAATCCCCTGTCCTCCATTCGCAATGAATCCGGTAGCCGCCATCAGCCAAGGATGCGCGATCAGAAAAGCGCTGCGATACGTCAACGGCACGATCGCCGAAAGCAGTCCCAAAAAAATCAGTACCGGCTTCCGCCCCAAGCGATCCGATATCGAAGGGAAAATCCATCCCCACAGAAATCCCCCCAACCCGCTAGCTCCGATCACCAGGCCAGCGAACGCCGCCGAATTCCCGGAAACCTCGGTGATGTACAGTGGAGCAAACGCGTTCATCACAAAGAGCCAAGTCATAAAGCCCGCCGCAGCGATGCAGCACAACCAAACGTTCCGATAGCGCAGCACCAGCAAATATTCCTTCCACGAAGGAGCCCGGTGATGCGCTGCCACATCGACCTCCAGCCCCGGCTCGCGCAAGAATCTCCAAATCAAAACTCCCAGAATCAATCCGGGAATCCCGGCGATGAAAAACGCCCCTCGCCATCCAATGCGGGTAGCCACCTGGGTGGTCAGTACCGGAGCAACCGCCAAGCCCACCAGCGCCGCAGCGCTCACTACGATACCCACGTTTCGTCCCCGGCGCTCCGGCGCCGACGCCGCTTCGACCGTCGCCGTGATCGTCGACCACGTCGGACCTTCCGCCAGCCCCATCACCGATCGGACCATAAAAAGCTGCCCGAACGTCCGCACGATTCCAGACACCCACGACAGCGCCGAAAAAATGAAAACGGAAGGAATCAGCACCGGCCGCCGGCCTACGCGGTCCGACACGATCCCAAAAATCAGGCTGGAAACCGCCCAAGCCAGGGCCAGGGCGGACACCAAAAGCCCCACCCGGGCATGCGTCAGATGCAGCTCCGGCACGATGAATGGCGCCAGGTACACCAAGCTCATGCGGTCCAAAAACACCGTCCCCCAAGTAAGGAAGAGCAGGGCCACCAGGCCAGTTTCGTAATTGAAGAATCGTTTCAAAGCAGTCGCGCAGCGCAGCAATTGTCCGTTAATCGCACTCCAGTGCGACCACGTCGCGAGAAACATACACACCCAATTTCATCGCGTCAATCTCCTCGGGGCGGCACGACCACTCGGGTTGTGAACATTTCATCCAGTTTCTTGGGGTGGGCGTTCCAACCTTCGAGCCGTGAATTGGCAACCCGCCCGCCGCCGAATCGCCAGCAGCAGCCACGCCAATTGGGGTATAGTTTTGTTGGTCGAATGAGCTACTCAATCTAGCCAACACGGCTGCGAAATTTCTCGGCCCGAAAGGACTCCACCATGAAAAAAGAAGAGACATTCAAACCAGAAACCAAACTGACCCGCGAGCACTTGATCGCACTCCTGAACGGTGACCTCGAGCGCGAGTATCAAGCGATAATTTCCTACGTGGTGTATTCGCAAGTGTTGAAAGGCGCCGAGTATATGAATGTCGCCGGTGAACTCGAAAAGCACGCCGCCGAAGAGCTGGCCCACGCCCTGGTAATTTCCAACCAGATCGATTACCTGGGAGGCATGCCGGCTACCGTGCCGAAAGCGGTCCGCACCTCGGAGAAATCTGAAGACATGCTTAAATTCGACATGGAAAACGAAGTGCTGACCATCCGCAACTACCGCGACCGCGTTAAGCAGTGCGATGAACTCGGCGAATACGCAATGGGCGAACACATCCGCGAAATCTTAATGGACGAACAAGACCACCTGATCGCGCTAGCCACCGCCCTGGGCAAAGAAGTTCCCAAGATCTAGAGCTGCCGGTTTTGGCTTTGATCTTGGCCTTTGTTGTTGAGCGGCGCACCCTTGGCAGTTCAGGGTGCGGTTTTTGTCTTGCGGTTCTACGCCATTACTTTTCCGGATGCCCCACTCTTCCCCAGGTTTTCCGGGGAAGGGCGGGCGTCCAGATCGAGCCGTAGAAATTTCGTGCCCGCAAGCCCAGCTCACGCTTTGCGAACTTTGTCTTAAGGTCTTCGTCCGTCAATCGAAATGGAACACGCCTTCACCTGTCCGCATTGTGGCGAAGAAATTTCGATGGTCCTGGACCTCTCCGTCCGCCGCCAAAGCTACGTGGAAGACTGCGAAGTCTGCTGCCGCCCGATCGAGATCACCTATTCGGTCCAAGACGACGAGCTAGCCACCTTCAACGCCAAGGCCGTTGAATAACCGCGCCATCTCGACCCGCCATCCGGTGCTCGCGCCGACAAGAAACACTAATTTGAATCGGTTCGAGAAAATCCGAAGAATCTGTTTCCTCGGCTGGTTTGCCGGCGCCCAAGAGTTTTGAACAGCGAACAAACCCGCGTTGCGCTAACCTCGACAGCCTCTCGATCTTAGATCTGAAATTGCGACAGCGCCAAAACTTTGGAATATGTACAGCGCCAATAGACGAGGCGTAAACTGTCCCCGATGTGGGTCTGGCCCACACAAGTTTGGGCGCACGCGTAGGAGAACCTGGTTGCTGATGGGTGGTGAGCTAAGGGGCTCTCCCAAACGGGCCTAGGAAATTATTCGCTATGATCTCTGCAAACGGCGCGCTGTCGGGCTCCTATGACTATAGCGAGGTGGCGCGCTCACTATTGATCGCCATCGCCGCATCCTATGCCGCGCTTGACCTTGCCGGACGGGTAACCGCTGCAAGAGGCCGAGCGCTCCTACCCTGGCTGACCGGCGGTGCCACGGCGATGGGCATCGGCATCTGGGCCATGCACTTCAAGGGAATGCTAGCTTTCCACCTGCCTGTGCATGTCGAATACTACTGGCCGACGGTGCTGGCGTCACTCTTGGTAGCCATAGTGGCATCCGCAGTCGCGCTGTACGTGGCTAGCCGACAAAAAATGGGTTGGGCGGAGGCTTGGTGGGGCGGCGTCATTATGAGCGCCGGCATCGCCGGCATGCACTACCTCGGCATGGCCGCAATGAGATTGCCGGCGATCATCCGCTACTCCCCCTTGCTGGTAATTTGTTCCATTTTGCTCGCATTGCTGTTCTCTCTAGTTGCGCTGTTGATGGCGTTCGGTCTACGGGAGGAGACCAGATGGACGGTCCCACGAAGGTTGGGCAGCGCCATCGTAATGGGCATTGCCATTTCCGCTATGCATTACACCGGCATGGCCGCCGCAAGTTTCATCCCCGCCCCGCCTCCGGACCTTGCCCACGCTGTGAGTATCCCTTCCCTGGGCAACTACGGAATTGCGATCGTGACCTTGATCGTGCTTACCGCCGCCATGGCGACGTCTTCCTGGGACCGGCGGACCAAGAGCGAAGTCCAGCGGCTCAACCAAGAGCTGGAGCGTCGCGTGGCCGAGCGGACCCAGGAGCTGGAAACGGTCAACCAATCGTTGAGGTGGGAAATTGCCCAGCGCGAGCGTGTAGAAGGGGCTTTACGGCGAAGCGAAGACCATCTTCGGCTGGTCATTGACACCATCCCGCAGGAGATTTGGAGCTGCCGGCCCGATGGCTCGCTGGACTTCTGCAACGCTCAATTCCGCTCCTACGTCGGCCTCACCCTGGAAGAACTGCAAGGCGATGATTGGCAGCGCATGCTCCATTCCGATGATCGGGAGCGAGTGATCAAGGCCTGGCGCGAGTCGGTGACTAATGGGACGCCCTTCGAGCAGGAAGCGCGTCATCGCGCGGCTGATGGGCAGTATCGCTGGTTTCTAGTGCGTGGCGTGCCGCTGAGGGATTCTCAAGGGCGCATGGTTAGATGGTATGGCACGAATACCGATATCGAGGATCGAAAGCAGGCTGCCGAGCACCTCCGACTGGTGATCGACACAACTCCCGCGATGCTACACAGCGCTCGTCCCGACGGTTATGTCGATTTCTTCAACAAGCGCTGGCTGGAATATGTCGGTGTTACTTTGGAAGATATTGAGGGATGGCAATGGACCCATGCATTTCATCCCGAGGACGTTGAGGACATCGTGGGCAAGTGGCGCGCGTCGTTGGCGACCGGCAGACCGTTCGAAACGGAAGCACGACTTCGGCGGGCTGACGGTGAATACCGTCTGATGCTTCTTCGGAAAGTGCCGCTCCGCGATGAAGCAGGCAGCGTAGTTAAGTGGTACGGCTCCGCCATCGATATCGAGGACCGCAAGCGGGCGGAGGCAGAAGTGCGCGAGAGTGAAGCTCGCTTTCGGCTTGTGGCCGATAGTGCCCCGGTGATGATCTGGATGTCGGGGACTGACAAGCTCTGTACCTACTTCAACAAGCCTTGGTTGGATTTCACCGGCCGATCGATTGACCGCGAGCTTGGCAATGGCTGGGCGGATGGGGTCGATCCTGAGGATTTACAGAGGTGCATGGATACGTACACACAGGCCTTTGATCGTCGCGAGGTATTCAGGATGGAGTATCGTCTCAGACAGCACGACGGCGAATTTCGATGGGTTTACGACATCGGGGTGCCACGATTCAACCCGGACGGGTCATTTGCGGGTTACATCGGCTCCTGTATTGACGTGACCGAGCAGAGGCGCGCCGAAGAGCATCTGCGTCAGGCACAGGACGATCTGGCCCGGGTCACCCGCGTGGTTGCGATGGGAGAACTGGCTGCGACAATTGCTCACGAGGTCAATCAACCGCTCACGGCGATCGTCACTAACGGTAATTTCTGCTTGCGCCGGCTCGACGGTGCGACCTTGACAACAGATGAATTACGGGCGGCGATTACGGAAATTGTAAACGACGGCACTCGCGTTAGTGGCGTGATTTCGCGGATTCGTGGCTTTTTGATGAAGGAGTCTCCCAACCGGATAGCACTAGACATCAACCGTATTGTTAAAGATGTAACCATTCTCATGCGCAAAGAGTTCGCGCGAAACCGGGTGTCCCTGCGCACCGAGATGGCATCTGACCTGCCCCACGTACCCGGCGACTCGGTGCTGTTGTCGCAGGTATTGATCAACCTGATCATGAATGCGATCGAAGCAACGAGCTCGTCCACAGACGGGAAGCGGGAAATTCTGATCAGGTCGGCAAAAAAGCCAGACGGTGTTCTGGTCCAGGTTCAAGATTCTGGGCCAGCAATTGAGCCTGAGCTGATCAGCCGCATCTTCGAGCCATTCTTCACCACCAAAGCGAAAGGCATCGGATTAGGACTCTCGATCAGCTATTCCATAATAGAGTCCCATGGCGGCCGCCTTTGGATCACGCCCAGTTCTACCGGGGCGCTGTTCGAATTCACTCTGCCCACCGATGCTGCGGATGTGTCATGAGCGAACCCGAGTCAATTGTTTTCGTTGTCGATGATGATCCCTCGGTGCGGAGAGCCATCGGGCGCCTTATCGGATGCGCGGGTCTCGCAGTCGAATTGTTCGGGTCCGCACAGGAGTTCCTCGCAAGCGAGCGTCCGAACGTACCGAGTTGCCTCGTCCTCGATATCAGGTTGCCGGGAATCAGCGGCCTCAACTTGCAGCGCCAGCTCGCCAAAGCCAATATTCACATTCCAATCATTTTCATCACCGCGCACGGCGACATCCCGATGACGGTGCGAGCAATGAAGGCGGGAGCCCTGGAGTTCCTCACCAAACCCTTCCGTGACCAAGATCTTTTGGATGCGATTCAGCTGGCGCTGGAAAGGGATCGGGGCAGACGCCAACAGGAGGCGGAGCTGGCAACACTGCGCGAGCGTTTCGAATTGCTGAGCCCTCGCGAGCGCGAGGTCGTCGACTTGGTGGTCTCCGGCATGCTCAATAAGCAGATCGCGGCCCGGATTGGAACTGCCGAAAATACGGTAAAGGTTCATCGCAGCCGGGCGATGGAAAAGATGCAGGCACCATCTTTGGCCGACCTGGTGAAGATGGTTGATAGGCTACGGATTCCCGCCCACAAGGGCGATGTAAACTAAAGCAGCATAGGCACCCTCCTTTCTGTTACACGACATTACCCACACCCAATAGCATACTGGTCTCTCTAGTATCACTACTGTAATGACCTGGCTGCTCTCTGGGAGGAGAGGCTCCTCGTGGGCAGCCAGCTTGTCTTGGCGCCCGCCTCTCGCGGCAGCTGGTCAGCAGCAGACAACAGGCCAGATCCAGCGTGCTCGAACACGAAGAACTCGGCAAGCACCCCGCACATGCATGGGAAGAACCGTCAAGGGTGGATTCTCCGGCGGCACGATAGAAAGAGATAGGGTTATGAGAGGCGTAGATCGCGGAACTAGTATCAGGTCGGATGCCAAGCGCAAAACACCCCGCGCTTTCAACGTCCGTGCTTTTCTCGATTTGCCTGGTCCAGCAAAAGCAATTGTGGAGTACCGAAGAGGACAGAGGATCTACGTCCAAGGTGATGCGGCCGCGTCGGTATTCTATATTCAGAAAGGCGGCGTGAAACTGTCGGTGGTCAGTGGGACTGGCAAGGAGGCGGTGGTGGCGCTTCTGGGACCAGGCGATTTCTTCGGTGAGGGGTGCTTGGCAGGTCTGCCCTTTCGCATGGGCCAAGCGACTGCGATTGTGCCAACTGCCGCAATGACCATCGAAAAGAACGAGATGATTCGCGGCCTGCATGAAGAACAAGGCCTTTCGGACCGATTCACCGCGTACCTGCTGACCCGGAATATCCGAATCGAGGAAGATCTGGTCGATCTGCTCTTTAACTCGATTGAAAAACGACTGGCCCGTGCGCTGTTACTCTTGGCGCGCTACGGCCGGCAGGATCAGCCGCAGAAAACGCTTCCCAAAATATCCCAAGAGCTGCTCGCGGAGATGGTCGGAACCACCCGTTCCCGCGTCAATATGTTCATGAATAAATTCAGAAAACTGGGGTTCATTCATTACAACGGCAGGATCGAGATCCACAGTTCTCTCCTGAACGTCGTCCTGCAGCAATAAACCGTGATTTCCATTTTGATTGGTTGGGCCACCTCGGGGAACAGGGCAGATAAACGCATGCCGCGAATCTTGATTATCGACGACGATGAAACGATGCGCCGTCTTCTCCGTGCCCGGCTTGAAGATGCCTATCACATCATCGACACGGGCGACCCCGAACAAGCGATCGCGTTGACGCTCCAATACCAGCCCGACGCTATCCTGCTTGAATTGATGATGCCAAACTTTTCGGGCTTTGAAGTCTGTCAAAATCTTTTTGCACTCTCCTTGACTCAGCAGATTCCCATTTTTGTTATTAGCGGAGAGACCGCAAAGACGTGCAGAGAGTTTGCTCTGAATCTCGGCTCAGCTCGATATTTTGAAAAGCCAGTTGATTTTGATCGGCTGAGGGCTGGGCTAGCCGCGGTACTACAAGACAACCGACCCGAGCGCCGAACCGAGGTACGGATTCGGTTGAATGTGGTTCTGAAGCTGCGGGGGAAAGACAAGTACGGAGCACCTTTTGAGCTGTTCACTACCACCGAGAACGTAAGCCTAAACGGATTTGTGTGCAGTTGTACGGCGGTATTGGAGCAGGGTGCGACTGTGGATGTTCTCTTGTGCCGCGATGGCGAATCCCACGCGGGTACGGCGCGCGCAGTTCGAGCCGAATGGCGAGATGCTTCGAACCCCCTTTATGGATTTCGTTTCGTCGGCAAACCAGCCGAGTGGGTCTTCCCGTAATTTCGCGAGAGTACCTGAACCCTCCAAACGCATTCCGGCTCCCAACGCCAAATGCGGCTACCACCCAACCCCCCAGCTTTATCGAGCCGCGGCCGTTTCACCCGCATCGAACACCTTCTAAAATAAACTTCGTCATAATAAAGCGACGGTTCACCGCCGAACCGGGGCGGGTGTACTGTAGATGATGTTCGTAGCAGCAATTGCAATGACCATCAGTGGGGGAAACGATGCCGCCAGAACCAACAGACAACACGCCCCGAATGAAAGTCCTCGGCACGCCCGGGTCCGCCGAAGCCTACGCCATCCGCGACTTTTTTCATCGCAGTAGCGTGCCGCTGGAGTGGTACTCGCTTTCCACCGATGCCGAAGCGGTATCCCTGGCTGGCGTCGACAATCTCAGAGATCCTCGCCTGCCGGTATGCATATTTCCAGACGGCACGCGCCTCGAGCACCCCACCCTTCGCCAGATCACCGAGAAGACCGGCTGCTTCAAGACTCCTACGCAAGCGGAGTACGATCTGATCATCGTCGGTGCCGGCCCCGCGGGCCTCAGCGCCGCCGTCTCCGCCGCTTCCGAGGGCTTGAAAACCGTGGTGATCGAACGCTACGCCGTGGGCGGCCAAGCCGGCAGCACTTCGAAGATCGAAAACTATCTTGGCTTTCCAGATGGAATCAGCGGCGCGGATTTGGCTCTGCGCGCACGCGAGCAGGCCAAGAAATTCGGAGCCGAGATCCTGATCCTGCGCGAAGGCGTCGACGGAGATTTCACTCCGGGCAAAGGCATCGCCTACCTGGCCGACGGCACCAAGCTGGTGATGCACGCAACCATCAGCGCCACCGGCGTAAGCTATCGCAAACTCGGTCTCCCCAACGAAGACCGTTTCAGCGGCGCCGGACTTTTTTACGGCGCCGGCGCGAGCGAAGCCCAGCTTTGCAAGAACCAACACGTCTTCGTGGTTGGCGGCGGAAATTCCGCCGGCCAAGCCGCGATGTATTTTTCGCAAACCGCGCGCAAGGTGACGATCGTAGTTCGCGGGGACGGCCTCAAGGAAACCCTTTCCCAATATCTGGTCGATCGAATCCAGGCATCCCCGAAGATCGAGGTGCTGACCCAAACCGAGATCACCGCTCTTCACGGCGACGACGTATTGCGCGGCATCACCCTCACCCACAAGCCAACCGGGAGGCAGCAGGACTACGACACATGCTGGCTATTTCTGTGTCTGGGAGGCGCGCCGCACACCGAGTGGGCCGCCGAACACGGCATCGCCCGGGACGAGCAGGGCTATCTAGTTACCGGACCGGATTTGGAGCGATACCCCAATCACAAGTTAAACTGGCCGCTCGACCGCGTGCCATATTATCTGGAAACCAACATGCCCGGATTGTTCGCAGCCGGCGACGTGCGCCACGGCTCGGTGAAGCGCTGCGCGTCAGCGGTAGGCGAAGGCGCCATGGCGGTCACCTTCGTGAATCGATATCTGGCCCATCTGTAGTAAAAAGCGTTACCGCCAATTTTGGTTTTGGTTCAAGATAACACCGTGGAGGGAAGCACATGAGTTGCACCCACCGGAATCAGATTCGCAAAGTCACACCGCACACGCACGGCTGCGAAGAATGCCTGAAAATGGGCGATACCTGGGTGCACCTGCGCCTGTGTTTGGAATGCGGCCACGTTGGCTGCTGCGATTCGTCGAAGAACCAACACGCCACCAAGCATTTTGGTCAGACCAAGCACCCCATCATGAAGTCGTTCGAGCCCGGCGAGAATTGGGGCTGGTGCTATATCGATGAGATGGAGATCGATGTGTAGTCGGTGCCGGCGTTGCCGTTGTAGCGCCGCCCAATTCGTGCCATATTGCGTCCATGAGCGACCACAACACTTGGCCGGAATTGCCGTTGAACGAATGGCTGGCAACTTACCAGACTCTGCAACTGTGGACCCAGATCGTCGGCAAGATTCGCCTGACCCTTAGTCCCAAAGTAAATCACTGGTGGAGCGCGTCTCTCTACGTCAGCCCCCGCGGCCTCACCACCTCCACCGTTCCGTACGGCTCGGAAGCCTTCGAAATCGAATTCGACTTCATTGAACATCAACTCGAAATCCGCAGCAGCACCGGTCAGCGGCAGTCGATCGCCCTCAAGCCGGAAACAGTAGCCATCTTCTACGAGCAAGTGCTCAGCACGCTGCGCGGGATGGGCTTCGACGTGGCCATCAACACCAAACCGCAAGAGCTACCCGATCCCATCCCTTTCGAGCGCGATCTGCAGCATGCCTCGTACGATCCCGAGTACGCCCACCGCTTCTGGCGCATTCTCCTGGAAGCCGACATGGTGATGAACGAATTCCGCTCCCGCTTCATCGGCAAATGCAGCCCGGTACAATTTTTTTGGGGCAGTTTTGATTTGGCCTGCACCCGCTTCTCCGGTCGTCCCGCCCCGCCGCGCAAAGGGATCATCACCAGCGAAGCGTACTCCCACGAAGTAATCAGCGCCGGCTTCTGGCCAGGAGGCACCGCGATGGGACCGGCCTTCTACTCCTACACCGCCCCAGCGCCGGTGGGGTTAGCCGATGAGAAGGTAAAACCCGCCGCAGCCTTCTGGAGCAAGGAAATGTCGGAATTTTTCCTGATGTACGACGAGGTCCGCCGCGCAGAATCTCCGCGAGCCATGCTGCTGGATTTTATGGAGAGCACTTACGCCGCCGGCGCAAAGCTGGCAAATTGGGATCGCGCCGCACTCGAGCGCCCGCCCTCAGCAAAAGCCACCGACCACCCTTAGCCGGTTGAATGTTTCGAATTCGCTGTTGGTTTTATGCGCCGCGTGCTGACGCCGCTTAGAAAAGCATCCGTTCCGCCGGCAGCACCGCGAGCGGCAACCCTTCAATTTCCAACAGGCGCGCTTTGGTGTCGCGCCCACCGTGTGCAGAAAATCCGCCCGACTTCCCGCCCGCCGCCAGCACCCGATGACAAGGCACGATCAGCGGAATCGGATTCGCGCCCAGCGCCCGCCCAACCGCTCGCGCCGCCCCCGGCTCTCCCAAGCCCGTAGCGATCGCTCCGTAAGTGCTAGTCTGCCCCGCCGGAATTTCCCGCGTGGCGTTGTATACCAACCGCGCAAACGCGCCGGTTTCTTCGAAATCCAATGTCACGTCCCGGAAATCCTGCACGTCTCCCAGTAAATGTTTGCGAACGCGCTCGATGATTTGTGAGATGCCGGCGGGCGGCGCATCCGATCTCAGCACCCCAGAGATTCGCGCAATCCGTGATTCCGCAATCTGCGCGGTAGCTTCGGGAAGCTGAAAGAAGCCTACCGCAACCGGCGCGCCAGAATTTCCAGACTCGCGCCAAGCGATTCCGCACGAACCCAGCGCCGTCTCAAACAAGCAGTAGCCGGCGCCAGCGCGATCTCCGATCGCACCGGCCGTTTCGCGGAGCCGTGCTGTTGCGGCAGCTTTCATTTAACATTCCTTTGCGGTGCCCCGCGCTTTTCAGGTTCTACCAAGTGGCTTTTTAGAGCCGCGTGCTAACACCCGAAATGTCGGCGGTCTCCAGAATTCGTTTCGGCGCGCCGCGCTTGGCCACCGCGATCATGGCGCGCCCCAATTGCTCAGTGGTGATCACACTCTTCGGGAACAACCACCTCAATAAGGGATACAGTGGAGTCACCACCGCATACATCGCGCGATACCATCCCGTCTTCGACCGAATCCCGTACCTCGGCTGGATGTATCCGGGACGAAACATGTACGCCGCCCCAAACGGCATTCGCAGCAAGTTATTTTCCGTTTTGCCCTTCACCCGCGCCCACCTGCTTCGCCCGCGCTCCGAACTATCGGTTCCAGCGCCGGACACATAAACGAAGGTCATCCCCGAATTCCGCTGGACCAACGTCTGCGCCGCCGCGATCGTAATCTCGTAGGTCATCCGGTAATATTCCGCCTGGTTCATCCCCGCGGCCGAAACGCCCAGGCAAAATAAGCAAGCGTCGTAGCCGGCGAGCTGATCCGCAATCCCGGAAAAATCAGAAAAATCCCGATGCACGATCTCGCGCACCTTCGCGTCCCGTTGCCCCGTAGGGCTGCGCGTAATCACCAGCACGCTCGCAACCTCCGGATCGAGCAGGCATTCCCGCAGCACGCCCTGTCCGACCATCCCGGTCGCCCCGAACAGAATGATTTTCATTTCGATTGGGAACTCTGTTGTGTGTTCGCGTCTCACGCAACCGGCAGCCGGTCCGAGTACGGATCGAGACTGTTCTCTGCAACAGGTGGCACAACCATTTCTGGTGGTGGGCTCGTCATCTACAGGTGCGACACAATAAACAGCCCGCCACAAACCGCCACCAAATCTTCTAGCAGCGCGATATATAGATCCTTAACGCCCAGCGCCTTCACGATCCTCGTCCGCACTTGATACCCAGCGACCGCGCCAGCCAAGCATCCGACGATCCCGAGCAGCACGCCCAACCACAGCGCCTGTCCGCCGCCGAGCGCCACCGCCGCGCCGGACAACCCGCCAAAAAGAATCCGCGGAACCAGTCCGCCCGGCGCCAGCCGGCTAGGCGTCTTCGGCAACTTGTCGTTCACGATTTCACCCACCGCCGCCAGGGTGAACACGATCACCGCGGCGATCGACCCCATGAACGACAGCGGCGTTCCATGCAAGTTGATCCACCCGAGGCGCGCCGCCCAAGCCACCACCGTCGGCGCGGTAATCGCGCGCAATCCTCCGATGACCCCAATCGCAAACGCCAGCAGCAACACGTGTGACCCATTCATCGACGATCTCCTTATGAATTCTGCCTACAGCCACAGTGGTTGTAGCACACTTCCACAGCCATTCATGATGGTTGTGTAGGTGTCACAAGCGGATGGCCGACCCTTCGGTTTTCAGGGTGCGGTCCCTGACAACCAAGAGTCGTTGTGCGCCATGACGCCGCCACTGAAGACTCGAGGGCTGCGAGCAGCACTCGCTCTACCGCCACCGCTCACAACCAGGAAATGGTTGTGCCACGGCGTTGTGGCACAGCGACTCCTCACGGCGCGGTCCCAACTCGCTGACCCTAGCTTTCCCGCAGCGTCTCCGCCAGGAACCACGTTCGCCGCTCAGTCTCATCGATCCAATTCTCGATCAGGCTGGCGGTAGCCACGTCGTTATGCTCTTCGCAGACGTCATGGGTGGCCCGCAAATACGCAGTGAGCTGCTGGTTATCCGAGCGCAGCTCCGCCAGCATCTCCAGCGGCTCGACGAACTGATCGTTGTTATCCTTCAGCCGCTGATGCTCGGCAATGTCGCTGACCGAATGCAGGGTGGTTTCTCCGAGCTTGCGCGCCCGCTCCGCGATATCGTCGGTCATCGCAAACAACTGATCGCCATGCTCGTCCAGCAGCAAATGGTAATCGCGGAAATGCCGCCCGCTCATGTGCCAATGAAAGTTCTTGGTCTTCAAGTACAGCGCGAAGACGTCCGCCAGAAGCGGACGCAGCTCGCGCGCAATGTCCGCCGTCCCCTTGTGGCTAAGGTCGCTAGGATTGTCCGCCGGAACTTTCTTCCGCGCCTCCGCTGCCGCCGTCCCTCCATTCTTTGCGCTCATAGGTTCTCCTCCTATAAAAATATGATCCCGCCCCGCGGGATGGTCTCCACCGCCGTCCGTCCCGCATTGCGGAATAGACCCATCTTAAACCAGAGCGGAATATATTTCTCGCCTGCCCGTCGCGACCCATCGTGACGCCAGCATTTTGGGACCGAGGTTGCATCAAAGAGGCCAAAACACATCCAAAATACTAGCATCCAAATTCGCTATCTACTTGTTTCTAGCCGAGATGCATAGGTTCGTTTAGTAATTCTCGCCATTAGCATGGTCACCCTGTGCGTGTCCGCCGTCCGCATTGAGCGGCAAACCACGGACGTGGTCCTTGAAAGACCGAGCAACGAGCCGGTGGTTTGGTACAAGACGAAACACCGGATCCAGCTCCGATACAGTGTTCAACTGTGTTCTCGATGTCGGTTCGCAGCTGGGTGATTCCTTCGATTTCCTGATCGATCACCGTGACCGTGTACGGTTTATCCTGCCTGGGCTATTGCTGAACCCTACGAAACCGCGGGCTACTGGGTAAGTGCCAGGTATTCGTGGATGAAGGCGATAGACATACTGCCTTCGCCAACGCCACTGGCAACACGCTTGACCGAACCGTGACGAACATCACCGGCGCAGAATACGCCCGGTATGCTGGTTTCAAGCGCGAACGGCTCGCGGTCAAGTGACCAGGTGGTCATCTCGCGGCCTGTACAGATGTAGCCGTTGGCATCGCGCTCGAGTGATTCGGGCAGCCACTGCGTTTTCGCGACCGCACCGATCATGATGAAGAGCGCCTTCGCGTCGCGGGTGCTGTTGAATTCGGGGCCACCGGGTGCGCGAGAGGTGGTCGCAATCTGCTCCAGATGGTCGTCGCCATGGACGGCTGTGACCTGTGTGTAGGGCTCCACGCGGATGTTGGCCTTGTCATGGATCTGTTGAATCAGGTATTGGGACATGGTTTGCGTCAGTCCGGCACCGCGGACGAGCATGATGATTTCGGCAGCGTAGCCGGAGTAGAAGACTGCGGCTTGGCCGGCTGAATTGCCACCGCCGACGATGAAGATACGATGGCCTGTGACGGCAACACCGTCAAAACGAGACGCGCCATAAACGATGCCGCGGCCGAGCAGTTGATCATGGCCTTCAAACTCGAGGCGATTCCAGGAAACGCCAGTGGCCAACAAAAGGACACGTGCGTTGATGCGCTCGCCGCCGTCGAGGGTGACGCAGTGGCCGTCGCCGAGCGGTTGCACTTCCTCTATAGTGCGCTTGAAGAGCATCTCGACACCGAAGCGCTTGGCTTGCTTTAGGGCACGTTCAGTGAGCTCGTCGCCAGAGATGCCGGCGGGAAAACCGAGGTAGTTCTCTATGCGTGAGGATGTGCCCGCCTGGCCACCGGCGGCGAAACGCTCGACGAGGAGGACTTTGAGTCCCTCCGATGCGCTGTAGACAGCGGCGGCCATGCCTGCGGGGCCAGCACCGGCGATGATGATGTCGTAGTGCTGGTGTTTTGGGACAGTCTGGAAGCCAAGGGCTTCAGCGACCCGGCGGACCGTAGGATTTTCGAGCGGCGTGCCTTCGACCGAAACTGAAACGGCGGTTTCCGGCTCAGTGATGCTGGGACGCCAGTCGTACTGGATGCGATTGGCGGAGAGAAAAGCTCGGATCGCGCGGCAATTGGTGTCGTACTTCGATCCGGAGATGTGGACGCGTGCAGAGGGTGATTCGCGAGCGAGCTTCTGCGCCGTGGCGAGGCGCGAGCTCATGGTTTGGAAAATTATTTCGCCCGCCGATGGACTATCGCGGACGAGCTCCTGCAGTTGCTGGCGCTCGAAACGCGCGACGCGGCATCTTGTAACGGCACGCACGGAAACGATGCTGGCGGTACCCATGAAGATTGGCGTTTCGCCAGAGAACTCACCGGGTCCGCTGCCACCGAGAATCTGGCGCTGGCCGATAATGTCTTTGACTGCTTTGAGTTCACCTTCGAGGACGACAAAGAAGCGCGGGTCTTCACCCTCACGGATAAGCCATTCACCAGGCTCAAGGTGAATGTCGGCAGCGCGTCGTGCAAGGCGTCGCCGCTCCTGTTCTTCAACGCCTGCAAAGAGCGGAACTTTTTCGAGATCTGCGGAAGTAATCATTGTGACCTTTCTTAAACAGCGAAATTCGCCTGCGTTCGGACCGCTTCACCGTCATCCTGCCGGGCGAGTACTAAGAAATCGATCAGCTCGAGCCGCTAGGGCTACTACGGGGCGTGGGAATCCTTCCAATTCAACGGCGGTAATTCCGAATGTCCGGCATGCTTCAGGTACGCACTGGCGTATTCTGCCGCTCTTTCTTGCCTTGCTCGATATCGTCAACCGGTTCGGAGGGTGCAATTCAGGTCTTGGTGTTGACGTTGTACACGGACGCCTGCACGCCCTGAGGATTTTGCTCTGAAAAGAGACGTAAATGTTCTGCGCCCCCCTTGACTTCGGCCGACACGCCCCCGGTCATCATTTCAGGAAATCCGATCCGGTATCACGCCTAACTGATGCGCGTGATCCGTGTCCGCTTGACGATAGGCGACTTTTTCTCTCTCTCTACGAACCCGCGCGCTCTTTCGAGGTCGACATATACGCGCGCGAACGCCTCGCCGCCTCCGTAATACACAGTCACGCGCCAGTGATGATGCTTGCGGCGGCGATCCTGGTCGAGTTTCGCTGCCTTTCTCTTGGCCACTACCATCCGTCCCTTCATGTACAGCTTTAGGAATCATACCGCAGACTTTTACCCCGCGGGGGCTAGGGCACTACTGGGAGGCTGATGAAACTTGGCAGATCTGGCGAGTGCCAGATCTGCTGCGTGGCTTTTTGGTAGTCCGCGGCTTTCGCGTTGAAAATGTTGGGGACGTACTTCTGCGGGTTGCGATCGTATAGCGGGAAGAGGGTCGACTGCACTTGGACCATGATGCGATGGCCGGGGAGGAAGACGTGGTTCACAGTGGGCAGGCCGAAGTGGTATAGCTCGGGCTGGTTCGGGGGGATGGCTTCGGGGTGCTCGAAGCTGGTGCGGTAGCGTCCGCGAAAAATGTCGAGGGCGATGGCCAGCTGGTAGCCGCCCATCGCGGGTTGCGAGGGGACGGTGTCGGGATAGACGTCGATCAGCTTTACGACCCAATCGCTATCGCTGCCACTGGTGGCTGCGTATAGGTTCACTTCGGGGACGCCGCTGAGGCGCAGCGGCGCGGTAAGCGGCGCACTCACGTACGTGAGTACGTCGGGACGGCCATCGACGAATCGCTGATCGTCGATCAGCCAGCGTTTCCATGCTTCGGAGTCGGTATCGACTACCGGGCGCTTGCGATACGGTACGGGTTTCGACGGATCGGAAACATACTGATCGTACTTTTCCGCATCATCGGTGCCAGCCGCCGCGCCGGGCTTGTCGAACGACAACGCGCCGTTCGCTGCCAGGTACAGTGGGCGAGGTTGGTTGGGGCAGCCCTGGGCGCAACTGAGCGGCCAGGACTGGAAGCGGTCCCAATGATTCTCGCCAGTGTTGTAAATGAAGGCGGGAGGTGTATCGGCCTTCGGAGCGCCGTCGAGCAAATACTGATTGAAGAATGGGAGCAACACGTCGCGGCGGAACTGCAGGGTGGTGTCGCCATCCCACATCAGCGGACCGAGCGAGAAGCCGTCGTAGTTCACTTGGCTATGCCGCCACGGACCCATCACCAAAAAGTTTTTGTCGTTGTTGATGTCTTTCGGCTCGACCGCAGCGTAGCTGTGGATCGCGCCCCACATGTCTTCCTGGTCCCACAGGCCTTGCAGCCACATCACCGGAACTTTCAGCGGGACGCGTGCCATGATCTTGTCGAGCGCCAGGCCCTGCCAGAACGCGTCGTAGGCGGCGTGCTCTTCCATCTTGCGCATGAACGGAAACTGGTCGGCTCCATAGTAGCGCGCGAAATCACCGGCCGAACCAAGCCGGAGGTAGTTGGTGTAGTCGTCGTAAGTCTCGCGCGCGAGCTTGGCGCCTTTGCCGCGCTGCGCAGTCTGTCCGGCGACGTAATCGATGTTGGGTTGGCGAAACGCGCCGTAGTGAAACCAGTCGTCGCCCATCCAGCCGTCCACCATCGGGCTTTCCGGAGCGGCCACTTTCAGCGCGGGATGTGGATCGATTAGCGCCATCACCACCGTAAAACCTTCGTAGGATGAGCCGAGCATGCCCACTTTGCCATTGGACTCGTGGACATTCTTGACCAGCCAGTCGATGGTGTCGTACGCGTCGGTGGTGTCGTCCACGCCGCTATGATTCATAGGTCCGATCGGGGGAGGGGTCATGAGGTAGTCGCCCTCGGAGCCGTACTTGCCGCGCACGTCTTGAAAGACGCGGATGTAGCCGGCGCCGACGAACACGTCGTCGCCCTGCGGCAGCTCGTCGAGCATGTGCGGCGAGTCGTTGCGCGCGGTGCGGCCGGCGGCGTCATATGGCGTGCGCGTCAGCAGGATCGGGGCGTGCTTCGCGGCTTTGGGAATCACAATCACGGTGTAGAGCAGCACCCCGTCGCGCATCGGGATCATCTCGACGCGCTTGGTGTAGTCGTAACCCGTCTTCGGCGCTTTGAACTCCTCCGGGATGTCGGAACTGGTGGACGGCTGGCTCTGGCTTTGCGCCTGACTCTGCGCGCGCGCCGGCAAGGTGGCCAAACAGAAAGCGAGCGCAAGAAATTGCGGCGCAACTCGCCTGATTGCGAGATCGAAAATAGTCATCGGACGCCTTTTTTCCTCCGAGCCGGCAGAAAACGCCGCATCGCTCGGACCGGGTGTGGATTCTGCTGAGTACGAATCCAGCAATATATCAGATTCAGGTGCCGAATCGCGCTGCGGCGCGAGCCGTCGCTCGGGCCGCCTCTTCTTCGCGATTCTTTGGCGGTGCGGTGGTTTCCAGGGAACCGAGCAGGCGAATGGAAATTGCGGCTACTTCATCGACGGCGGAGAGGAACGAGTCTTCGTTGGCCTTCGACGGCTTGTTGAAGCCGGTGATCTTGCGCACGAACTGCAACGAGGCGGCGCGGACCTCTTCGGGAGTGACCGGCGGATCGAAATTGAAAAGAGTTTTGATGTTCCTGCACATGGCGGCATCACCTCACGTTTAAAACAGAATCACCAAGCTGCTGCGCAGCCTGCGGTAGAAGATCGGCGAAGACAAATCCATCTCGCTCCACAATCTCGCCGGGCGTGACCGGAATCTCCGCGCGGAACATCGGTCCGGCGCTCGCGAAAGTGTGGAACTCTCCGTTCTCGCCGCAGGGATCCACGTTCGGTGGAAGCGCCGCCAGAAGATCTTTGTCGAAGCGGCGTCCGGCAAACGTGCGATCGAGCTGACGCGCATCAACGCACGTCACAAATGCGGAGAGGCCGCCCGCGAGCATGTCTGCGGCGAGCTGGCGGGTGTTCCTGCCCCACAGCGGAAATACCGGAACCATCCTGCAGCGCGCGAGCTGTTTTTCCCGGTAGGCGCGAACGTCCTCGAGGAAGAGATCGCCGAAAATGATGTGCTGGATTCCCGCGGCTCTCGCGCGCGCCATCGCGTCGCTCATCGCGTGTTCGTAAATTTCGTTCGAGCATGGCGACGGGATGGGGACCTTCACGAGCGGCAAGCCGGCCGCCGCGGCCTGAATCTCAAGCAGGCTCTCGCGCACCGCGTGCATCGCGACCCTTTCGTGGGTGCGATTCACCGTGGTGAGCAAGGCCACCACTTCGAATTCGCGACCCTGACGCGCGGTGTGCAGCGCCCAGGCGCTATCTTTCCCGCTGCTCCAAGCGAGCCACGCCTTCGCCCGAGCAACTTCGGCGTGCTGCGCGGGGTTCTGGGGTTGTAGGTTGTTGCCCATCAAACGATAGCGTACACCGAAGTCCCGCTGACGCGCGATGGTCCTCCGACGGCAGAACCAAACAAGCGGCGACTTCAAAGGCCCAAAACCATAAGCAGGGATTCAGACACAAAACAACAGATATATTCACGATTATCGTATAGCGAGGGGTTTGTAAATAAGACCGATGACTATTCCGATGATCGTCCACTGGACGAAGTAAGCCACAGCCTGTCCCAGAGCGAGTTTCAGCCCGATGTTCAGGTTCACGTAGTTGTGCAGCACAAATGCGCAAACCACGAAAATGCCAATGAGAACGCCGAAGCGCGCACCTTCCGTCGTGCCCGATCCGCCCTGATGTATCATTGCGAAAATTATGGCGACAACCAGGATCGCCATGAAAGTTGCGACCGATTCCAATTGGCATAACAGTCTTCATTTCTTCCTTAGGTCGGAATACGGCCGGGTACTTGTGGCCTTCTTTGATAAGGCCTGGCACCAACCAAAACACTAAGAATCCAAAGGCAAAAGACGCGACCGTGCCACCAAGCGCCGCCAGCGCGAGACGTGAATAGTTCATTTGCATTCCTTTACCAATTGCGGATCAAAATCACAGTCGGTTGGGGAGGACTTGGTTCGCCCAAACAATGATGATTTTGGTAGGACGGAGACACTGAGACTCCTCTTTTGCACTAGATTTCGACTATTGCTCATTAGGCTGAAGGCTTTTGGGCTTTACAAGGACGAGACTAGCGAACGGCCCCCCATTTCCATCCTTGCCTTTCTGTTCCATCACCATTTCCACTTCTTGCTTTCGGGACTTCTTATCCAGATGGCCCGTCCCACAGAACGTTCCGGTGGCCTTTCATGAATCCTCCAGAGAACCCGTCAAATTTTACCAGCTCCTTAAGAGTGAAGAGTACGTCATCTCAAACCGAAGGGTAAGGCGCTCCCACTAACAGAGTCCGACATCACCCTCCACTGGGAGCGGGATCTTGGTAATCGAAACCCACCTTGCCTCATAAACCTTGAAGCAATGGACTCCTCGTTGCGCTAGGGAATCTATCCGGACCTTCAGGCGGTCGCTCATAAAATAGAGATCCTTTTCCGCCGATCTCATCAGAGGGGTGAACAGCGATCTCTGCCGACGGCAGGGCGAAGATCATCCATCCATGACCCGAAGTATCATGCACGCGGAACCGATGGTCAGGCTAGACAAGATATTTTTTGAGGGGTTCCCAATAGTGAAGGTGCCATCCCGATTCCAAATGGTCAAACTCGCCTTCCGGGAATCCGGTGTGGTCTAGAACAACAGTGGTTGAGTCCCCGCGTGGTCTCAGTTCAAATTTGACAATCGAGTAGACACCGGGAGCCCAATGTTCAGGACGCCAAGCCTGGACGATTCTTTGATTGGGAACGATCTCGACATTTCGCCCGATGACGAGCCCGCCAAACATGGAAAAGGAGCCCCCGGGATTTGGGTCTATTGTGGCTGGCGCGCCAGAGAATGTAGCGAATTTCTTGGCATCAAGAAGCGCCTCAGAGATGCGCCCTGGATCAGCCTTCAAGTCTATTTCCTGGTGAAGTGCCGTTCGCTTCCGGTTTGCAGCGGTACTTGGCGTTTCCTTCATGCTCTGAAGAGGGGGTTCCCCCCAGACTTTGGAGCCTGCGATCAAGCCGCCTAATGCCATTGCAAATCCAGTGACCGCCTGTCGCCGGGTAGAGGAATGGCGGACAGTCTGATTCTCTATCTCGTTCATGGTGTTCTCCTGTTGGGTTCCGTCCTTCGTGCATCGGAACACATAGCTAAAATATGTCCAAGAACATGTTCTGCCACATAAGCTGTGATCGCTCAGACTCATTTCCGAGCTTGAGCCAGCAGTCAGCTGAGATGGTGATCGGAATGCTTGCTCTTTGGCCGAGAAAGCCGATTCAGACTCCTATGCCTTGCTATTTGCTTGGGAAGATCAACACTACGGTGCAACCGTACGCGCTGTCACCCAACCCCCGTTAGCAATATCCCAGAATGGAGAGTATTTGGTGTCGATTGGTGAGTGGAAAGGCTTCGGCACCCTGGCATCGCGTACATACTTCGTTCACATTCGTCGAGTACGTCGGAGGGACGAGCAAATGCGATCGCGATCCAATCACCCGGCGCAATTCCCGCGACGTCTTGGCAAAACTCTCGAGGCAGTGAGGTTTCCGATGTTCTCGCCAAATGGATTCGATCTCGTCCGTTTCGACGTACTCCAGAAGTCGCAGGAAGTCTCTGGCGAATTTCGGGGCGACGGGCTTGCTCTCCATCAGGTCCCAGTTGAGACGGGCATGTCTTGCCACGATGTCATGAAGGGATATCATCTTGAAGTCAAAGCTAGCGATGGTGACTGGCACGGTGCGCTCCAACTCCGAACCGTATGCCCGAAAGACGTCCATGCGGACTTCGGTTTTCGGATCGATGGCCTGGAACAGGTTCTTACCGGGAAGATCATTCGGGTGAACGTGGCATAACAATAATGCGGCTCCAAGCGACTCAGGAATAGAATCGAATGAATCAGTCACAAAATCGATGTTGTGGAGCGGACGTATGACTGGCTGTCCTCCGCGACGAAGGATGTGGAGTTCGATGGCGACTCCGCCGGTTAGTACCCAACCAGCGATGTCGTGGACGGCCAAGTTCCGGAGCGTGCGTACCACACGGGCAAAATCGCTGGCGCTGAGAAACGAATCAAGCATCATAAGTCTCCTAACCCCAGGCTCATTTCGGCTGAATACCAAGGCACTTGTCGATACTTTTTTTGAGAATCAGGACCATCATCGCGGTCAACCTGTCCAAGCGCTCGTACATCGTCATTGGCGGCGGGTTGCAGCGCCGTTCGAGTGGAGGTCAGCTCTACATTAGTATTGGATTTGCCGATGGAAGTCAGCTTGATATCGAGAGTTGTCACAAGAAGTCCGTCGATAAATGTCACGTATTGTATCCTTCCGCCGGCAAATCGAAGAGCGTGTTCACCCAAACACTAGTATGTAATCCGTGTTGGACCTGGAATACAGCTCCCTGAATGTCCCTTGCAGGCCGAGGATAGAGAAACTCTGGATTCCAGTGTTTGCCGGCCCCGCAGCGTTCCGCTTCAGGACCAAAGAGCGGCACCAGCGCGATCCAGCGGGGCGCCAATGCCGAAATGAGAGGTGTCGCTGACATGCGCCAATTCGGTAGACGGAGGAACGTGATCGATGGAGTGCGAGGCGATCACGATAATGAACACCATGGCGAACGTGGCCGGCTGCAGGGTCATTTGCGCTCCTTCAGTTGATGGCTATCAGACGCACGAAGCGGCATCCCCTAGAGGCTTCTGAATTGGTCGATGTCCTTCAGCGTTTGGGCAGAAAAGCGCACTTTCCGTCGAATGCATGCAGAACCACTCCTTCAAGCAAATCTCCTAGCGCGTGTCCTTGAGTTCAGCGATCGCTTTCGGTCCGAACCCCGGTCTGAGCCCATTCGGCCTCGACAATTCGTTCTCGGCGGTGTCGTTCATCCATGTACTAATCACGCGCCCGAAATATGTTCAAGAACATTTTCTGATGGACGCACCGGCACTGCGAAACGCATACTCCAGGCGGTTGGACACTGGAGGTTTATGCCATATCCCGTCGGCCATAGCGCGGAGGTTAGAAAAAAGATCGTTCTCAGCGCGCGGAGACTTTTCAACTTGCACGGCTTCGAGAGTGTCACTCTCGATCAGATCATGTCCGGCGCGGGTCTCACGCGGGGAGGGTTCTATAGCTACTTCAAAAGCAAGAGCGACCTCTATTCAGAGGTTCTCGGATGTTTCTTTACCGATCCTGAATGGAAGAACTGTTGGAAGGGAGTGCATGTGGACTTGTCGTCTACCGACGTAGGTCCGCAAGTGGTGCGTGCCTATTTATCGCGCCAGCACTATGAGGATGTCGAGAACTCATGCCCGATGGTTGCTCTGCCGACGGATGTCGCCCGCTCGAACGTGACCGCAAAGCGTGCCTTCGAGACCGTATTCAGGGCCATGGTCGATGTGCTGCAGCGCAGTTTGCGGGACAAGACCCGCTCTCGGCGGCTGAGGGCAGAGGCAATCGCTGCTCTCTGTACTGGCGGCATGGTTATTGCCCGCACGATGGTTGACCGTGCACTTGCAGATGAATTACGCGAGGCATGCACCATCATGGCGCATCGGCTCGGAGGGTGGGACATGGCCGCTCAGTCGAAGACGAGGAAGCCGAAGAATTGAAAATCCGAAACGCTAAAAGCCTTTCACAATGAAAGCGTTAGGCGAAAAGATAAGAGAAGTGTTGACGGGTAGCTTCCTTTAAGCAAGCCCACAAAGTAGGCGTGGGCTTCGAAATTCCGTCCGAAAAAGCCGTTGTTGGAACGAGTGGACCGAAAATTGAACTTGGAGCAATTGCCGAGCTCACTGCAAACCATTGACAGTATAATGGTTGCGCCGCGGGGGCGTGTAGCTCAGCTGGGAGAGCGTCTGCTTTGCAACCAAGCAGGCAAAATCACACAAGTGCCGCTTCCCCATAGCTACCAAGGGGTCTACCAGGCTCTTGTAGACTTCGCGATTCAAAGCTTGGTCGTTCAGCAACGACGAAGATATTTCATTTTGTAAAGAGCGTAAGAGAAATGGCATTTCCCTCAGCGACGCAACCCGCGTTATTGGGATGCAAGTGGTCTCCACTGTCGTACGCAGGAAGCAGTTGAGTGGGATGACTAGGGTCGCGCACGACCGCATCGAGATCGACCATGCCATCGAACTCGCCGCCGCCGCGAATCCAGTCGTTAATCTTTTGACGAGTGCTCTCTCGCTCTGAAGTATAAAAAGCGGCAACCAGCCCGGGGAACGCCGAGCCCTCAAATGGTGGGTTTGTCGTCCCAATGACACGAATTCCCGCTCGATGGCCAAGCGCGATAAGCCGACGATAACCGGAGATAATGTCGTCAGCGCTGACTTTCTCACTGGGTTGCGTGAACGGGAATGCCGGGAAAAGGATGTCATTGATGCCCAGGCCTACGATTACGTACCTCACGCCTGCTTGAGCGAGCACGTCGCGTCCGAACCGCGCTAGTCCCGCCTCGCCTAAAGCTGCTCCAAATGGGTTATCTGCGCCTTTCGGGCTGTCATTCAGTAGGCGATTGCCGATGATCCCTTCGTTCAGAACCCCAATCTCCACTTTTCCTCCGGCCCTCTCCTGCAGACGCTTGGCAAGCACGTCAGGCCAACGCCCGTTTGTGTCCGCCGTCGTTCCGTCTCCGTCCGTGAGCGAGGAGCCAAACGCCACAATGGCGGCTGATTCAGGCGAAGCTTCGACATCTACACCGGTTAGAAAGGGCCACGACTGAATGGTATTGGCCACCGGAAACTTTCTGGCACCTGTGGAGTCTCCTGTTTCGGAAGATACATAGCTGGTCTGTTTCGCCATCGCGTGCGACGTTTTAGCCTCGGTACGCTGAGGAAGAAAAACGCTAACCGCTAAATCCGACAGTGCTGGCACTTCCATCTCGACTGGGTCGCTTACCACCATCGATCCCGCTGCGACTGTTGTGGACGTTTCGGCGTGAAACTTTAGCATCCGATCGGAGCGCGGATCGATCTCCGCCTCGGCGGTTCGGCGGGCGATATGCGCGTCGCCGATCAACAACGGGCCGTCTCCATAAGTGTTGGAGATCTTGACTCTGACCCTGGTTCCACCGGTGCTTGTATGCACGATGAGGCGCAGGCTTTGGTTCGCATAGGTCTCGAGAGACTTTGGAATGAACGGCTCCGCCGCGGTGGCCCATGTTCCGACCCACCGATTGGCGTTCCGATCGACTTCAACGCCCGAGGGGACTCCCGAAACTGCAGATGCCGCCTGGGCAGCGAAGATCAAGATGCTAGCAAGAACGGTCCATTCTTTGACGCTCCAGCGGCGGCGAGTTCTTTTATTTCTCCGGTCGTCTATGCGCATAGGTTCATTCTCCTCCACGATTCCATTCGGTTGCTGATCTGAGAAGCTCATCGCGCGCTATAAGTCGGTCAACTGACTATTGGACGGCGCAACGCCAGAAATGAAAGCAAACAGCTGGACGCGCCTCCTGCGAGCGGCCGAGAAAACCACCTGCCGCTACGGGTTCGGCAGCGCCTCGATTGCCGACATGGCGAAGGAGGCCAGGGTCCCTTTGGCAATGTCTACTATTATTTCAGAACTTAAGGATGACTTCGGCGGAGCTATCGTCGAAGTGCGCGTGTCGCGATTTAGGAAACTCTGGCAGCGCCTTGACACTGCCAATTCACCCAAGAAACGCCTATGTGCTTTGGTAGACATCAAGATTAAAAACCGTGAAGCATGGCCCGCAGCGGCTGTCCTGTTGGAACCTTGTGTTCCGAACTGCAAAACTACGGGGGTGCAGCGGCTAAGAAATCGAGGGTGTTGTCTGCGGAAGCCCTGGCTTGGATGGAGAACCAATTTCAACTGCTGGGCAAAGGAGTCGACTCTCGCGGTCTCGCCGTGCATCTTTTATCCGCGACGCAAGGAGTATCCGTGCGCATTCCTGATCCTCCTGTCTCTTACGATGAGCCTGGTAGTCCGATCGCCAGAGGCCGCGGACTTGATCCGGCGAAGAAACTCTGTTTGGCAAGCGGCGGAGTCTCGAACAAAGACGAAAGCCAACCAACGGCTGGGATAGGATCCGGCACAGCGGGATAGAACGGACGGCCATCCAAGCACCGGCCCAGTGCGCACCGGCGTGGCTATCGGACGGCCTGCGCCCCCGCCCCGTTACAGCCGTCGGCGCCCTCCCGACCCGCTCTGCGCTTGGCCGCTTGATGCATCATGCAAACTACGACGGATTCCCGATGGCATAGCAGCCCCATCAACTCGTCAAATGATTCCCGATAGGCTTCATCGAGTAGAGCCCAGTCACTTCGAATCTTTCCTTTGAGTAGTTTCCCGAGCTCCGCTATCCGCTCCTCACTGTTAGCCGCCATTGCCACCACCTCGTAGGCTGTTTTACTTGGTGTCGCCATCCTGCCCGGGCCGGTGAACACCAATTTTCCATACTGCATGGCGCGGCGTCTAGTGGTAATGAGGGACAGTTGTTTCAGAAGCGTTACATCTGTTTCGTGCGGAGCAGGTCTTATTCGTGAAGGACGACGCTTAGCAGAGAACTGTGGATCTCGATCCTACCATTGTAATCAATGAAGCCCAGTTTCCTGAACTTATTCATGAACATATTGATCCGGGAGCGCGTTGTCCCGACCATTTCCGCCAAAGTCTCCTGAGATATTTTCGGAAGCATCTTTTGCGGGTGGTCTTGCTTGCTATAACGAGCGAGCAGCAACAGAGCGCGGGCCAGCCTTTTCTCGATGGAGTTAAAGAGCTGATCGACCAGATCCTCCTCGACTCGGATGTTCCTTGTTAGGAGATAAGAGATGAAGCGGTCAGAGAGCTTATGTTCTTCGTGAAGGATACGAATCATTTCCTTCTTTTCGATCACCATTACAGTAGTCGGTGTAATTGCAGTCGCTAACCCCATCCGGAATGGCACACCAGCCAAACATCCCTCACCGAAGAAATCCCCAGGCCCTAGGAGGGCCACGACTGCTTCCTTGCCTTCCTTACTGACAACCGAGAGCTTTACGCCGCCTTCTTGAATGTACATCACGGTCGTGGCGGGGTCACCTTGAGCGTAGATCTTCTGTCGTCTTCGGTACTCCACGATTGTTCTTGCAAGGCCAGCCGAGTCGAGAAAAGCGCGGACATTAAAGACGCGCGGTCCCTCAGGTTTTTTTAGCGATTGGACATCGGTATTTCTGATTACTTCTCGCATGATGTCCTTCTGGTCCGACTTAAAAGTGTCTTCAGTCGGAGCCTAGGACAAGGTAAAACGTGCTGCGGGCCATCGCTAGAGCATCTTGTGTACGACAACGTACCATACCTAATAGCGAAATTATAGTCTTTTGAATGCCCCCTGTCCTCGGGAATTACCCATAGGGAGGCCAGTAAACTTCACGTTTGGTACGGTGCCTAAAATCCACCATGGAGGGCTTGTCGGATGACTCATACGAAGGTGTGCCAAACTGAACAGATGCCGTTCCTTCATCGCAATAGCTTCTTGATTGTGCTGCAGAGGGCTAATCGCGGATTCATTGCAGTATTCTCCTTTGAAGTGTCAGAAAATTTTGGAATTCGAGGAACCGCTTGACAGATGTCCTTTTCGACGACTTTAGGCGCAGAAACGCTAACTAGATGTCTCGCTTAATAGCAGCGAGATGTGAGGACCCCTGACGGTCCTCAGAAATCAGGAACGCACGGCCGGCTGGCGAACCGAAATCACCGAAGCGGTGTAACGGTCGCCGCGCAGGAGCGACACGCTATATTCGACGGGCACGTTCTGCTCGTCGTAGGTTGCCTCTTTTATGATCAGCAGCGGACTTCCCACTTCCGCTTCGAGTTCGCGCGCTTCCACCTCGCCTGCGTTTACGGCGCCGATCGACTCTTCGGCCCACTGTAACTTGCGATTGTAAACATGCTCGAAGACGTTGTAGAGCGACTGCTTCTCCAGGTCCTGTTTCTCCAAGCCGGCAAAGAGCCTGGCCGGAAGAAAGCTGGTCACCACCGCAACAGGTTCTCCACTCACGAACCGCAATCGCCGGGCGCAATAAACGCGTTCGCCCGGCGTGAGTTTCAGCGCTTGCGCAACCTCCAATTCCGGATCGCGGATTTCCATGCACAAGAGTTTTGCGGAAGGCTGGAGACCCCGCCGTCGCATTTCTTCGCTAAAACCTCGTAATTGCTGAAAGTTCCATGGAACCCGTCCGGATCCGATCACCGGACGCTTCCCCTTGGCGACAACCAGGATGCCTTCGGAACGGAGTTTCTGGAATGCTTGGCGAACCGGCATTTTGCTGATGCCAAGATGACTGGCGATTTCGCCTTCCGAGCAGAACGTCTGGCCTTCTTTGAGCTTCCCCTTCTTGGTCAAAGCGCGAATCTGATCGACGATTTGCTGGTAGTAGGGAGTGAAACTGTGGCTATCGAGGGCGAGTTGGAGTTTTTCGATGGGAACGGGAAGGAAGGAAAAACGCGATGTCTCCATGGGAACGGCTCCTAGGACGTTAAACATAGACACATAATATACTATGTATTTATGTTATGAATTTTAACGGAGAGCGATGAATCAACCCGGCAAATAACCAGCCGGTGTGTTCAACGCAACATACACATAGTACACAATTTAATGTTTTATCAGAAAAGAATCGTAGATCATTCAGGAAGCGCGCGCGCAAATTTCCCTTGACACCATATACGCATATGTAGTTCAAGCGCCGATGTACGGTATAACTTCGTTATCGGAGATGTGACATATGCAATCGCTGAAGACCGTCCGCGCTCTCGGCACAAAGCTCTGTTCTGCATTGCTCGCCACCTTATTGATGACCGTGGTCTTGGCCCTTCCCGCTCACGCGCAAGTGGACTCGGGAAAGGTGATCGGCCAAGTACAAGACAGCTCTGGAGCGGTGGTGAAAGGCGCGAAGGTAAGCGCCACCAACGTGGACACGGGTGTAATCCTGGAAGTAACGACAGGGTCCGGTGGCGAATTTGCGGTGACGGAACTGGCGTCTGGAAACTACACGGTAACCGTGGAGCGGGCGGGGTTCAAGAAAGCGGTGCAGCCGGCGTTCAAGCTGGACATCAACCAGGTTGTTCGTGTGGACGTGACGCTGGCGCCGGGCATGGTGTCAGAACATGTCGAGGTGTCGGCGGCCGAGCCGCTGGTGGAATCGCAAACCTCGTCAGTGGGCCAGGTAATTGAAGAAACGCAGGTGCACGATTTGCCGCTAAACGGACGCGATTTCGTGCAGCTTGCGTATCTGAGCCCGGGCGTCAATCAGGGCGAGGTTGGCGCGGTGCAACAAGGGGGCATTCCCGAGAACGAGCGCGGAAACGGCTCGATACACGTGAATGGCCTGATGGCGACAAACAACAATTTCCTGCTGAACGGTTTCGACAATAACGAACAACAGATCGGATTCGAAGTGTTACAGCCGCCGGTGGAAGCGATCGATGAATTCAAGGTGCAGACCAGCAACTTCGGAGCGGATATCGGGAAGGGAGGCGCGGTGGTCAACGTGCTGATCAAGTCCGGCACGAACAATTTCCACGGCAGCGCGTTCGAATTTCTGCGCAACTCTGCGCTGGACGCGAAGAATTTCTTCGATAGCCCGACGTCACCGATTGCGCCGTTCAAACAGAATCAATTCGGGGGAACGATCGGCGGTCCGATCCGGAAGAGCAAGACTTTCTTCTTTGTCGATTACCAGGGAACCAGAATCCGCCAGTCCCAGACCTATATCTCGACGGTGCCGACGGGGGCGGAGCGCACGGGCGATTTCTCCGATTTGCTGGGGACCGATGCGCAAGGGAATACAACCGGACAGATTTTTGACCCGCTGACAACGAATCCGGTTACCAACGAGCGCAGCGCTTTCCCGGGAAACATCATCCCGGCGTGCGCGGGATCGACACGGAGGAGTGCAACAGGCGGGAGTTGCCTGGATCCTGCCGCACTGAATGTGATCAATCTCTTCCCCCAGCCCAATATTCCGGGAGCGGGCAACGCCAATAATTTCCTTTACAACCCGGTGGCGAGCAACAATCAGGACTCTTTCGACGCTCGCGTGGATCACCAGTGGGGCGCCGACAGCATTTCTGGAACGGTAAGTTTTGGCAACGTCGATTCGCTGCAACCGGATCCGTTTCCGGGCGAGGCCGGCGGAGGATCTTTCTCCGGCAATATCCACAACAAGGCATATGTGGGTGGAATCAGCTACGTACACTCGTTCTCGTCGACCAAGACGAACGAACTGAAGATCGGTTACACGCGTTACGTTGTGGACGCGGTGCCGTTTTTTTCCAACGTAGCATTGGCCACGCAAGTGGGCATTCCCGGCATTAACGTTGCCGGAGACCCAAATACCGGAGGCCTGCCGAACATCATGATATCGGGGTACAGCGCGGTGGGGAATCAGGATTGGTTCCCGGAAAACCTGAAGGAGAACAATTACCAGCTTAAAGACTCATTCACGTGGACGCGCGGGCGGCACTCGTTCAAACTGGGTGGAGACGTCATCCGGCGGCAGCATGGTTTCTTCCAGGCGCAGAACCCTCGCGGCGATTTCACCTTCGACCAACAGTTCACGGAAAACATTAATGACACCACGACCGATCCCGGCAGCGCGCTGGCCAGTTTCCTGGTTGGCAATCCGATCTATTCTTTCCGGGATGGTCTTAGCGGGTCGTTTGGGATGAGTTGGTGGGAAGTTAGTGGGTATTTTATGGATGACTACCGAGTGTCGCCGAAACTAACGCTGAATCTTGGGTTGCGCTACGACGTCTATACGCCGATGGTCGAGGACCACGACCGGCTCGCCAATTTCGATTTCGGCACGGGTGAGTTCGTGGCACCTCATATCCCCGGGGTGAGCGACACGGGAAATGTGCAAACCAACTATAAGAATTTTGCTCCACGTCTGGGTTTTGCTTACACTCCGTTTAACGACTCAAAAACTGTGCTTCACGGCGGCTATGGGATTTTCTACAGCCTGCAGGCGGACCAGAACGACGCGGAACTGGCATACAATCCGACCGGTCTGTTTCGCAATCAAACGATCCAGTTCAACGCCAATTCCATACCGAATCTGCAGCTCTCCACTGGCTTTGCCACTCCTTCGGATCCAAGCGGCAGCCTCCCTGCTTCCAGTCTGAGCGACCCCAGTGGCCGCGCGAGTGCAATCCCGTTTCACAATCCTACGCCCGGAATACAAGAGTGGAACTTCAACGTGGAGAGGCAGCTCGCGAAGGACACGGTCCTGCAAGTGGCCTATGTTGGCGTACACGGCGTGCACCTTACATATCTGCGGAATCTTAACCAGGCGACCCAGCCGCTGGATTCCAACTTCGAGGTTTGTCCGACGCCGAGCGATCCGTATTGCGCGGATGGGCTTGCTTCGAATTTTGGCAGGCCGTACTACAGCACGGTCCCGGAGATTGGTCCGATTCGCACGTCCAATAATGATGCCAGCATGATTTCGCATAGTTTGCAAGTGCGCTTTGAAAAGCGGTTCTCGGCGGGATGGACGATGCTGGCCGCTTACACGTACCAGCACAGCCTCGGCGTCACCGATGAGAATGAGGCGGTCGGACCTGAGCCGCAAAATACATACGACATGCGAGCGGAGCGCGGGGACATCAGCCCCGATTTCCGGCACCAATTCACGGATGCGTGGACCTACGAATTGCCGTTCGGACCAGGCAAGCGCTACTTCAATTCCAAGGGTCCGGTTCGCTGGCTCGCGGGCGGCTGGCAGCTAAATGGAATCGTTACCTTGTATTCGGGCCAGGCGATTACCCCGCTGCTGTCTTATGACGATACCAATACCGGCTCCGGCGGGACCCGGCCCAACATTTATGGAAATCCCAATTCGTTTACGAACGCGACGGAAGCCGGGTGCCCTTCGGATTCGCGGTCACTGCAATGCTGGTACAATCCGGTGGCTTTCGGTCAGATTAGTACCACCACGTTCGTCTATCCTGCACTGGCACCTGGCCAAACGTTCGCCCGACTGTATGGCGACGCAGGCCGGGGAATTCTCCGTGGTCCGGCGCAATACAACACCGACTTCTCTATATTCAAGGTATTTCAGTTGAAAGAATCCCTGAGCATGGAACTACGCGGTGAGGTTTTCAATCTCTTTAATACTCCTGAGTTTGCTCCTCCCAATCCCACCGTAGATATTCCCGGCCTTTCCGGTTCGATTACAAGCACGGTGCAATCGTCGCGGCAAGTGCAGATCGCCGCGCGATTCAAGTTCTGAGGGAACCTGTTTTGGGTGCTTACCCGCGAAGAGGTCACATGAATCATTACAAGAATGGTTGGCTGAACGGAGTAGCATTCGCCTGCGCGCTACTCTCTTCGGGATTGGTCGCGGCGGCGCAAGATACAAAGCCGCCAGTCACTTCGAAACTTCCTGCCGTGCATTTGGAAGGCGGGTACTTTACCGCCGATGGCAAGCGCTTCCTGCCGGTGGGCGCGCATTGGGTACCGGCGAAGGCCGCGATGCAATGGCCGGTACAGTGGGATCCGCAGGACATCGAGGCTGATTTCGCAAAGATGCACGAACTGGGCTACAGCGTCACGCGGTTTGATATGGTGTGGGCTTGGTTTGAGCCGCGGCCGGGCGACTACAATCCAGTGGCGTTTCAGCAGTTGGACTATCTCGTCACCCTCGCCCACAAATACAAGATCTATCTAAATCCCAGTCTGTTCATCGGCGGTGAAGTGGGAGAAGCCTATTGGGACGTGCCCTGGAGACTTGGGCGGCATCCTCATGCCGATCCGGAAATGTTGCGGCTGGAAACGAATTTGGCAGAAGAGTTTGGACGGAGGTACGGCAACGAGACTGCGATTATCGCGTGGGACCTGACCGATGAACCTCCATTTTGGATCGTTGACGGCCAGACCACGGATGCCATGGCGATTAACTGGACGCGACTCATTGTCGACGGAATTCGTAAGCACGACAAACTGCACTCTATTGTTGTGGGGACAAGCGGCCAAGAGGTGACTCACGGGCCATTTCGCGCCGACACGATAGCGCCTTTCGTCGATTTCTTCAGCGTTCACCCATTCACGCTCTACGTTACGGACCTTTTCCCGGATCCCTTGCTTTCCGCGCGAGGGACATACGGAGCTGCGTTTGAGATTACCCTTTCGCAAGGTGCGGGACGGCCGGTCATGATCCATGAGATGGGTGGGTCTACCGCGCAGTTTTCGCCGGAAAGAGTGGCGGCGTACGACCGGGCCCAAATGTACTCGGGGATTGGCGCAGGGAGCATTGGCGTGGATTTGTGGTGCTACACCGACGCGTCACCGGAACAATTTCATAAGGCGCCGTATCTGCGCACACCGCAGGAAACGGGCTGGGGAATGACGACATGGGACCGGAAGGACAAACCGCTGGCGCGAGAGTTTAAGAAGTTCTCGCAAGTAACCGGCCAACTGGATTTGACCGGACTTTCCCCCGGAGCGGCCGAGATCGGCATCATCATTCCAGATGAATGGGCAAAGACCCATGGAGATTTCTCGCATTTCGGACTCGCAGGCCCGCAAGCCGCGCCCTACGTTTCACTGGCGGATGGCGACGCCATGCCCGGCAAAGCGCCGCCCGACACCAGCGCCGCCAATCACTGGCTGATGGGCTCCGCGCTGACGTCCTTTGTACTGGGCCGGCGCGCGGGACTCAAAGCCGATTTCCCCCGTGAATATTCTGACTGGGGCAAGCACGCAATGGTATTTCTTCCCTCGCCGATCACCAGCACGAGTGATCCATTCCTGGTGCACGTGCACAGCGATTTCTACGCCAAGGCACGCCAGTACGTTGAGAACGGCGGATTTCTCTATGCCTCGCTGGCGTCCGACGGCGCGATTCCGGAAATGGATTCGCTGTTCGGGGCGCGAATGGTGGACCGGGTGGTGAGCACGGAGGTAACGTTGAAATTCGTTGAGTCCTTCGGGGATTTCAAGCCGGGCGACACCCTGCACTACACCGTGCCGTCGGCTTCGATTGAATCCTGGGGAACCCTGCTCGAAGTAAGCAGCGGCAAGGTAATCGCGGTGGATCAGGACGGCCACCCAGCCCTGGTTACGAACCGAATCGGGTCCGGCAAGACACTATTGAGCGCCTATCCGCTGGAACACTATCTGGCGGAGATGCCTGCGGCGTTCGAAAAACCGGAGGAGACCTATCGTCTATATGCGGCGTTCCGTGATTGGGTGGAGGTGAAACCGGCGTTCCGGGTGGATAACCCGTCCGTCGAGTTGTCAGTCCTCGGTGGAGCGGCACGCGGCTATGCGGTGGCCGTGAATCATAGCTTCGAAATTCAGAAAGTAACCGTGCGCTCCGGAGCGTCTCTTCACAGCGTCTCGCAGGTCGGGCCGGATGGCCTGAAGTCGCTGCCAATGGATGGCTCCAGTTGGCAGCTGGAGATCGCGCCATTCGATGCGGTGATTGTGGAGTGGAAACGATGATTGCTGGTGTGGACATCGGCGGGACAAAAATTGCTGTAGGCATGGTCGATGAGCAAGGGAAGGTCCGCGCACGCTTGGAAACGGAAACGGCCGCGGATCGGGGATACGTGAAAGCTTTGGAGCGAACCACAAAGATGCTGCGAGAGGCAGCCAGAGGTGCGGGAGCGGAGATCACCGGAATTGGCATCGGTTCTACCGGGCCAATCGATCCGGTCACGGGAGAAATCGGAGAGGTGAATTTTTTCCCGGCATGGAAGGGCGAGAACCCGGTGAAAGACCTGGGACAAGTTTTCCAGGTATCCGTGGCGATTGAAAACGACGCGGATGCGGCAGCATTGGGTGAAGCCAGTTGGGGTGCCGGAAAAAACAAGGCGCGGTTGATTTACGTGACCATCGGCACGGGAATCGGCGTGAGCGTCGTCCTGGACGGAAAAATCTATCGCGGTGTGGACAGATGTCACGCTGAAATCGGACACCATGTGATTGATCCGTCCGGCCCGGCATGCTGGTGCGGATTTCATGGTTGTTGGGAATCGCTCGCGGCAGGGCCCGCGATGGTTGGTTGGCTTCAGAAGAATGCACCGCAGGAATATCCCGGCCTGGCCAACGTCACAGCGAAGCGAATTTGCGAATTGGCGCGCGAGAACGATGTGTGGGCGACGCAGGCCGTCGAGAACGAGGGCCGCTATCTCGGCTATGGGATGGCAAACCTGGTGACGATTTTCGCACCCGACGCGATTGTGCTAGGGGGCGGAGTTATGGAGAGTGCGGAACTTTTTTGGGGGAAGATACGCGAGACCATCGCGTCCAGCTGCAGATTTGTTCCGTATGAAAAGACGCAATTGGTCCTGGCCTCGTTGGGAGAGAACGCAAACCTGATCGGTGCGGCTCGAGTGTGGCATCACCGGTTCGGCTCATAGGGAGACCGTCGTGCTATCTGATTTTTCGGTGCTGGAAGGCGAATATTTTCGCGACCTGATGGACCAACCAAGGGCGTTGGAGGAGACCGTCTCGGGACTGGACGTACCCGCCAGGCTTGGAAGTGTGGCCGCGCGGGCACGCAAGGGCGAGTTTCGAACCGCGATTCTTACGGGCATGGGATCTTCGTTCCATGCGCTGCAGCCCCTGCAATTGGAACTCATCCAACAAGGGATCGTGGCTATAACTGTCGAGACGTCGGAGCTGATTCATAACCAGGGTAGGTTGCTGTCGCCCGACACATTGTTGGTCGCAGTGTCGCAGTCCGGGCAAAGTGCGGAAGTAGTCCGCTTGCTGAAACTGAATCAAGGAAAGTCGCCCCTGATTGCGATCACGAATACAGCGGAGAGCCCTTTGGCGAAGCAGGCGGACGCCGCGATTCTGACCCGAGCCGGAAAAGAGTTCTCCGTTTCCTGCAAGACCTATGTCACCGCGCTGGCTGGATTGAAATGGCTGGGCGACGTTATTTGTGAGTGCGATCTACGGCACAGCCGCCGGGAACTGCTGGACGCGATTCCCGCCGTGCGCGAGTACCTGGGCAGTTGGAAGCAGCATGTGCAGGGGTTTCTAGAACTTCTTGACGGCGTCCGCCACTTATTTCTCGTCGGAAGAGGCACTTCACTCGCGGCGGTGGGAACCGGCGCATTGATCATCAAGGAATCCACCCATTTTCATGCCGAAGGGATGAGCAGTGCCGCGTTCCGGCATGGACCGTTCGAGATGCTCGGAGACGAAATCTTTGTCCTGATTTTTGCAGGCGCTCGCAACACCCGGGATCTGAATACCGGTTTGTTAGCGGACATCAGCGAACAGCGAGGCCGGGCTGCATGGGTCGGAGAAGACGCCACCTTTGCACCTTGCGTGCTTCCTGTGGCGCCGCCCTCGATCGAGCCCATCATGGAAATTTTGCCGGTTCAAATGATCACCTTGGCATTGGCGGTGCGGGCGGGGCGGGAGCCGGGGCGCTTTTCCTTGGCGACGAAAGTGACGACGAAGGAATAGAGGCTCCATGACCAGTTCGATGCCACGAAACCGCACAATGGTTGGGATCGTATTCCTGACGTTTTTCGTCATGTCGCTTTTGACGAATATTCTTGGACCGCTGGTACCGGACATCATCAGTAGTTTTAGGGTCAGCTTGACGGCGGCAGCTTTGCTTCCGTTCGCGTTTTTTATCGCTTACGGCGTCATGTCCATCCCAGCGGGCTTCCTGGTGGAACAATTTGGCGAGAAATCGGTGATGATCGTGGCATTTCTCGCCGGCACTTTGGGCTCACTCAGCTTTGCCTTCCATCCGACTTACCAGGTCGCGGTGGTTTCGTTGTTCGTCATGGGTTCCGGAATGGCCACGCTGCAGACGGCCATCAATCCTTTATTACGCGTGGCCGGGGGCGAGGAGCACTTTGCGTTCAACTCGGCCTTTGCTCAGTTAATTTTTGGGTTGGCGTCCTTTCTGAATCCCTACCTGTATTCCTACCTGGTACTGAACCTCGGTTCAGGAGCGAACCAGTCGAATCCATTGTTGGCGATTCTGAGCAGACTGACGCCTCGCGAGCTTCCGTGGGCATCGATGTACTGGATTTTTGCCGTATTCACGGTGCTGATGATTGGAGTGCTGCTGTTTACCCGCTTTCCCGTTGTGGAACGGACTGAGGATGAACACGCCGGTTCTCTGGCAATGTACGGAAAACTGTTTCGCAAACCCATGGTCTGGGCCTTTTTTTTATGTGTATTTGCCTATGTAGGTTCTGAGCAAGGCACTGCTGACTGGATCTCGAAGTTCCTGTCGCAATATCACGGCTACGATCCGCACACCACCGGAGCCACGGCCGTGGCGTGGTTCTGGGGGCTGCTGACCGCGGGATGCTTCATCGGCATGTTCTTGCTGAAGATTCTCGATAGCCGTCATCTGTTAATTGGCGCCTGCTGTGGAGCCCTGCTGGGTTTGACGCTCGCTTTGTTCGGGCCGGCGAAAGTGTCTCTGATTGCCTTTCCGGCCATCGGACTGTTCGCGTCGATCATGTGGCCCATCCTCGTTTCGCTCGCATTGAATTCCGTTTCCGAGCATCACGGTTCCTTCGCTGGAATTCTCAGTACCGGAATCATGGGAGGCGCGGTAGTTCCAATTATTATTGGTCGCATCGGCGATCACTACGGCCTGCGCCCCGGAATTTCGTTCTTGTACATAACGTTTGGCGCGGTCTTGAGCGTGGGGTTCTGGGCCAAACCACTAATCACGAACGCGACCATCAGCCGTAGGGACCCAACCGCGGTTTCGCATTCCTAGCTCGCGGAAGAGGAGACGATTCGATGTTCGTGAAAGCACTTTTTCGGACGCTTTTGACAGCAAGTATTTTGCTGGTGCCAAGCCTGTTATCCGCACAGTCCACGCCGGGGCAAAAAGCGGCAGAAGGCGTGCCGTACCTGAATTTGACTCCCCCGCGGCACGTTTTGCTGGATGCACAGGCCTGGGAGGGCGACGAATTCCCGCACACCATGTGCGTCCTCGGGCTCAACCGGGGTGGATTCCGCTACTGGGGCTGGTATGGGCTGAATGAAGGGCGAGGAATTGGCTTGGCGCGCAGCAACGATCTTGTGACCTGGACGAAATTCGAAAGCAATCCGCTTTGGACCAACGCGCGCTGGCCTTCTGCCGTGGCTAAGGCCGACCCAAAGCACAAGAACACCCTCTACTTTGCCATCACCCGCGATTACGACACCACCAGCAGCCACATTGTGCTGGCATCTTCTACAGACGGCATTCACTTGAAGGAAGAAAAGGTTCTTGTCCAGGGAGTCCCGAACCAACGCAATCAGAACCCGAACCTTTTTCACGATCCGCGCTCGGGACGTTTCTATCTCACCTTCTATCGCGGCAACGATCACGATCATTTCGAACTCGTCAGTAAGAGCGCGAAAACGGTTCAGGAACTGGACGCCGCTCCGGAAAAAGTGTTGATCAAGGCCACCGATACCATCGCTGCTCCAACCCTGCTCTATGTGAAGGGCGCCATGGATGCCTCCGGCAAGAAAACGGGACTCTACTTTCTAGCCACGGAAATCTATCCGCACCGTTACACCACCGATCCTGAAGGTGAATGGCAGGTCAAGGTCTTTGTCGCAAGCGGGCCGGACGGGGACTTTCAGGAAGTGAAGGGAAACCCCATTTTGCGCGGACAGCGAGCGTGTTTGTTCCAGCACATTTTTAACGACCGGTTCTACGGTTACGACTGCCATCTGGAAACACCAGACAAGTGGGTGCTGGAAGAGGTAGAAGCGGCGCTGCCATAACCTCCAAGCGCCAGACACCACTAGGCCCTGACAAAGCGACGAAAAGGAGACTGGATATGTGTACAAATAGAGTCATGGGCCATTTTTTTCTCTCAGCAGTGGTCCTGATGGCTCTTTTGGCGGCCACGGTCCAGGCCCAGGTGGCCAATACGGGATCCGTTCTTGGCACAGTTACGGATTCCTGAGGGCGCGGAATTGCTTTAGAATGAAGGTCACTCCACCTGTGGGCGTGTAGCTCAGCGGGGAGAGCACCTGCTTTGCAAGCGCGTTCGGGCACTCTAAAGACTCCATCCTTTGCCTTCGGTTTTGTGGGTTCCGGAAATTCTGGCACGCCAATTCCGGAAAGTCTGGCACGGTCTGTAGCTGCCGGCAAGACCTCTTCGAGGTTGAGATGACGCGTCCTCCCGGAGGGTCCGTCGAGGTGGATGAAGCGTCCGCGTTCGAGGACTCGATCCAGGATAGCTGCCGCCATATCTTCGTCGTGTAGTACCTTCCCCCATTCCGTCAGCGGCTTGTTCGTTGTGAAGATCATCGGTCGCTTTCTCAGATGCCGATCGTTCACCACGTGGAACAAGACGTTGGCGGCATCGGGTCCATACGTCAGATAGCCGACTTCGTCGATCACCAGGATATGTGGGTGGGTGTAGGTTTCCAGAGACTCCTGGAGGTGTCCCTTCCTGCTGGCATTGGAAAGATCTTCGATGAGCTCCGCGGCCGTCGTGAAGAGTGTCTCGAAGCCATTTTGAATGGCGCGGTATCCGATGGCCACTGCCAGATGAGTCTTGCCACGACCGGTCTTGCCGTGAAGGATCAGAGACCGCCCCTCGGTGACGAAATCCAGCCCGAGGTAGGAGCCGATCACCGATTCCCGGAGAGTGGGTTGCAAGGTGAAGTCGAACTCCTCAATGGTCTTGAAGAAAGGAAAATGAGCACTGCGAGTGCAGCGCTGCAGCCGCGTTTGCTTCCGTCGTGCCACTTCTTCGGCCAGCAGCAGAGCCAGGAAGTCCCGATACGACCAACTTTCCTTCTCCGCCCGAACGGCCACCTCCCGGTAGATCCGGCGCATGTGTGCCAGGTTGAGGCGCCGGAAGTGCGCCTCGAACTGACCCTCGGAGAGTTCCAGACTCTTCGGATTGTGGGAGTCATTCCTGGTGGCCATCGGTTGATCGGGCGGATCGAAAGTCCGTATTCTTTTCTTCATGAGATCACCTCCTGAAAGATGATTGAGTGCTGCAAGAAGCGCTCGACAGAAGCGGCGCTGAACACCTGTTCTTTAATTCCTTCCTCCATCGCTCGGCGGAGAGCTTCCGGACCGTGGCTCTGCAGAAGGTCGTGAAGTCGATCGACGTCGTAGTACCACTGCCGGGGGCGACGGTGGACGATCTCTGTGAGGTAAAGGAAAACAGGCTCTCCCAGTTCCAACAGCTGCTGACGTTTCAGATAGCGCTTGCCTCGCTTGCCCGACACGGCGGCCACCATCGCGGCGCGATGGGCAGACAGTGTAGAACCCTCGTGGGGAGTGAATTTCCGCGGATGGATCGCTTCGTATCGTCCTGCTGCGATGCGCACCCGATCGGCGTACAGATACAACGTCGCTGGCATGCTGATCGCTTCCGGAGGCATCGAGTACGGATGTCCATCGTGCAAAACGGTTCCCGTAGGGCCGACATAGACAGGAATCCGCAGAGCCAGATCTTCCGGTCGCACTTTCAGGGGACGAAGCCGCGTACGCTCCTCGATCAGACGTACTGCCGGGAACACTCCCGTGGCTCGGCACGGACGCTCCTGATTCACTTCGCGATGCCAGGCGGTCAGTTGCTGCTGGAGATCTTCTTCATCTTGAAAGCGTCTTACTTTGAAAAAAGAAGATTTCACGAAGCCTACCAGGTTCTCGACGGTTCCTTTTTCCTGGGGCCGATACGGCCAGCACAACTCCACCCCGATGCCCATCTCGAGCATGGCGTATGCGAAGACCGGATTCCATTCCGTCACCTCACCATTCCTCTGCCACTTCAAGGCTACGGTCTTGGGCCGGTCGAACACGCATAGCAGCGGAACGCCACCCCAGTGGTGCAGATGCTCCGCCAGATTACGGACCAAGCTCTCTACGGTCTGATCCTTCACCACACTGACGCAGATGTATCGGGAGTACTTCAGTCGAGAGGCAAAGAAGTGCATGCGACGAATCGCTCCGCCCAGGAACTCGACGTCGACTTGTCCAAAGTCATGCTGACTAAATTCCCCCGGAAGGCCTTCGAAGCGGACCAGCGGTTTGATTCCTTTGGGGCGCAGGGAGCTCACCAAGGCATACAGCGCCGTTTTGCCTCCCGGGTAACCTGCCTCTCGAACCCGTCGCAGGATTTCCAGAGAGGGCAGATCCGGAGTTTCTTCCAGGATCTCGACGATGAATTTCCGGAAACTCTCTACCTTGCTGGGTCTGCCGATCTGCCGCTTCTCTCGTTCCGCAGCGTCATCGACATGAACGACGGGGGCTTCTTCCGCAATGCGGTTGACCGAGCGTAGGGAAACTCCCGCTAAACGGGCCACTTCGGCCTTGGAATGACCCGCCTTCAACAGAATCTCGACTTCGTGTCGCTTTAGCATTCCTAACATCCTCCTCCCTCCGCCCGACCGGCCTACCGGCCGGGGGCACAGAGAGAGTTCTAGCGCTTCCGGCTATCGCCGGGCGTGCCAGAATTTCCGGAATGAGGAATGCCAGATTTTTCGGA
>CAVRXT010000016.1:0-237861 GCA_963725285.1 uncultured Acidobacteriota bacterium
CGGATTGAAATCCTCCGCGCTCTCCAACCCCGAACCGGTTTTGTCGTGGTTGCCGCGGATGGTGGTCGCGTCCAACGCACGAACGCGATCGATCACTTCGTTGGGATCGGGACCGTAGCCCACGACATCTCCCAGACATACCATGCGATTCCACTGTCCTTCGCAAGCGGCCAGCACGGCATCCAGCGCCGTGAGGTTGGCGTGAATATCACTGAGGATCAAAAGCCGCATGGCGAGCCGCTCCGGGCAGGCGGCGAATTATAAACGACGCCAGCCCCAATTGCATCCGTTCTAAAACTTATATCCTGTTTTTTGTCGAGGGCCTTCCTGACGGCCTGTCTGTGCCGCCGGTGCCCGCTATCGTATCCACATGCAGTCTCCAAAGCTATAGAATCGGTAACCGGCCTCGGCCGCGTGGCGATATGCCGCCAGTACCCTCTCCCGCCCGGCAAAACCGGCTACCAGCGCCAGCAGCGTCGATTTTGGCAGATGGAAGTTGGTCAGAAGCTGGCTCACCACCCGGAACGGTTTTCCGGGATACAGGAATATTTCCGCATCCGCTCGGCCCGCCCGGATTTCACCTCCACCGCTCGCGGCGGCCTCGAGCGCACGTACCACCGTCGTGCCCACCGCTAGAATCGGCCGGCTCTTCTCGCGCGCAACAGCAATCGCCTCCGCGGCGGCCTCGCTGATTTCGTACGCTTCGCGGTGGATGTGGTGCTCCTCCAGTATCTCGGTGCGAACCGGCTCGAACGTTCCCAAACCCACTTCCAGCGTGATTTCCACGATCTCGACCCCGCGGGCGCGAATCTGCTCCAGAATCGGCACGCTGAAATGCAGCCCTGCTGTGGGCGCCGCTACCGCTCGCGCTTCCCGCGCATATACGGTCTGATAGCGTTCGCGGTCCGATGGTTCATCGGGACGCCGAATGTAAGGGGGCAGCGGCACGTGGCCCAGCCGGCGAACTTCGGCTTCGAAATGTTCCGCGGGAGAAAATCGCAGCCGGCGTAAACCGAATTCGCCGCGCCACTCCACTTTCGCCTGCAATTCCCCGCCGCCGAAGACGATTGTCTCGCCCACCGGTACCTTGCGTCCGGGACGCACCAGCGCCTCCCACAGCGCGGCTTCGAGCGTGCGCACCAGCAACACTTCTATACGCGAACTCAAGAATTCGCGTTGCGCTTCCGCGCCGCTCGTGTCCGCTTGAGCACGATCTTCTCGGGCGTGCGCTTCCGGGGCGCTTTCTTCCACGTCGCGGTCGGTATGGTTCGCGGTGTGGTGCTCGGCGCGGAGCCCCGCGCGACGCCCGAACAGCCGCGCCGGCAACACTCGGGCGTTATTTAACACCATTAATTCGTCGCCGCGCAGTAGCGACGGCAGATCCCGGAACTGGCGATCATCCCAGGCGCCGCTGGTGCGGCTCAGCAGCAGCATCCGCGATGCTTCGCGCTCCGCAAGAGGCGCCTGCGCGATCCGTTCGGGTGGTAGATCGAAATCAAAATCCGCGATGTTCATGGCTTGGAGTTCTAACGCTCGGAAATGCTCCGGCTAACCCCGATCATTCTAAGCGCTGACGGCGCTCGCTGAACGGAAATGATCTAAAATCGACGCGCACCCGAATCAAAGCTTGCTCGCGGACTCCCGTAACCGGGAGCTATCCCCATTTCCAAAAGGGTTCTAACACCATGGCTGTGCCAAACGCAGTAGTCAATCAGCGCGGATCCGAACGCCTGCGCTTCGGTCATCCCTGGATCTATCGCAGCGACGTGATCCGAATCCAAAGCGATCCGGGGGCGATCGTTCGCGTCTCCGATGAGCGCGGACGATTTCTGGGCAGCGCATTCTATAGCGACCGCTCGCAGATCACTGCTGCGTTTTGTTTCCCGCGAGGATGTGCCCATCGATCGCGCGTTCTTTACCGAACGGCTGCGCGCCGCGGCGCGCTATCGCCAGCAAGGTGGTCAGCGACACGGATTGCTTCCGTCTGTTCTACGGCGAATCCGATCAGATTCCCGCGCTGGTGGTGGACCGCTACGGCGACTACCTCTCGATCCAGACGCTTAGCCAGACTGCCGACCGCGAGAAGCCATTGCTGGTGGAAATCCTGCAGGAACTCTTCGCACCCAAAGGGATCATCGAGCGCAACGATCCGCGCGTGCGTTTGCTCGAGGGCCTGGAACAGAAAGTTTCGGTGCTGGCGGGCACCGTGCCTGAAAAAATCATCGCCCACCAGAACGGCATTCAGTTTCAGTACGATCTGTTTCACGGACAGAAGACCGGATCGTTCCTGGACCAGCGCGAAAATCATCGTGCGGCCCGCCAGTTCGCTTCCGGCGAAGTGCTCGATTGCTGCTGCTTTGGAGGCGGCTTCAGCCTCACGCTGGCGTCGGCGCGACGCATGTCGAGGGCGTCGATATGTCCGCTGCGGCGATTAGCATCGCGCGCGAGAACCAGGCGCTGAACGGCTTGCCGCAAGTTGCGTTCCGCGAAGCCAATGTGTTCGATCTCTTGAAGAAATACGACGAGGTCGATCGCCAGTTCGACATGGTTGTCCTTGATCCCCCAGCATTCGCCAAGAACCGCGACAGCTTGCCCGCCGCTATCCGCGGGTATAAAGAGATCAACCTACGCGCGATCAAAATCCTGAAGCCCGGCGGCTACCTGGTGACTTGTTCCTGCTCGCATCACCTATCCGAGGCGATGTTCTTGCAGCTGATCGCGGAGGCGGCTACCGACGCGGAGCGAGCCATCACCATAGTTGAGCGGCGCACTCAAGCGATGGACCACCCGATTCTGCTGACCATGCCGGAAACACACTATCTGAAGTGCATGATTTTAAGAACTTTAGAATAGACTTGGATGGTGAAATCGGGCCTGGCCGAAGCCCATTTTAATACTTGACAATGATAAGCGCATATTTTATGATGTCGTCGTGCTGATATACCAAAACTTGGAGGCTTTCTCATGAACCAGATCTTTCGCACCAGCGCTTTACAAGACCGCGTCAACCAGCTCTTCCGCGAATCTTTCTCCGGACAGGGCGAGAACTCCGCTTTGACCACCTGGGTTCCTTCCGTCGATATCTACGAGACGGAGAACGAACTGGTGATTAAGGCCGATCTTCCCGACGTCAACGAGAAGGATCTCGACGTTCGCATCGAAAACAATACCCTTACCGTGCGCGGTGAGCGCAAATTCGATTCCCAGGTCTCGGAAGACAAGTACCTGCGCGTCGAACGCGTCTATGGCTCGTTCACGCGCAGCTTCAGCCTGCCGACCACCGTCGACACCGAGACCATCCGCGCCGCCTACAAGAATGGCGTGCTGACGGTTGAGCTCCCGAAGCGCGCGGAGTCCAAGCCGAAGCAAGTAAAGGTCAACCTAGCTACCAACAGCCAGAACTAAGCGATCGCAATTTTCGTTACCGTGGGGCCGGTCGCCAAGGTGACCGGCCCTTCTTTTTGGGCGCCAAGTAATGGCAAAAAATTGCTCGACAGGAGTATCCGCGCCACGCAAAAGTAGTCTAATCAGTATCGAATAGGACGAGGTCATACATGGCCACATTGCGATTCGACAAACTTACGGTGAAGGCTCAAGAAGCGCTGCAGGCCGCGCAGCAGTTCGGTGCGCAGTCCGGCCAGCAGCAGATCGAGCCGATCCATCTCCTCTGGGCGCTGCTCACGCAGAACGACGGAGTAGTCCCTCCGCTGCTTTCGAAGCTGGGGGTTTCGCCCGAAAGCCTGGTCCGCGAAATCGACCGGGCGGTAGCCAACCTGCCTAAAGTTTCTGGCGTCGGCGAGAATTTTCTGGGCAAGGCGACCGACGACGCGCTATCGCGCGCATTTGATGAAGCCGCGCGGTTTAAAGACGACTACGTCTCGACCGAACATATGTTGTTGGGCATCGCGTCCGGAGGACGCGAAGGTGCGGCTGACCTTCTCGCGCGGACCGGGGTCACCCACGACGCCATCCTGCAAGCGCTGGCCGCGGTGCGCGGCAGCCATCGGGTGACCAGCCAGAATCCGGAAGGCACTTTTCGCGCCGTGGAACAGTACGGCCGCGACCTGACGGAACTGGCTAGCCGCGGAAAACTCGATCCGGTGATCGGCCGCGACGACGAAATCCGCCGGGTGATGCAGATTTTGGCGCGCCGCACCAAAAATAATCCGGTACTGATCGGCGAGCCCGGGGTGGGGAAAACCGCAGTGGTGGAAGGGCTGGCCCAGCGGATCATCTCCGGCGACGTGCCGGAAGTTCTGCGAACGAAAAAAATCGTGGCGCTGGACCTGGCCTCGATGATTGCCGGCGCAAAATATCGTGGTGAATTCGAAGACCGCCTGAAAGCGCTGCTGAAAGAAGTGACCGACTCGGAAGGCCAGATCATCCTTTTCATCGACGAATTGCACACCCTGGTGGGGGCTGGCGCTGCGGAAGGAGCGATGGACGCTTCCAACATGCTGAAGCCGGCATTAGCTCGAGGCGAACTGCGTGCGATTGGCGCCACCACCCTCAACGAATATCGTAAATACATCGAGAAGGACGCCGCGCTGGAGCGCCGCTTCCAGCCGGTAACGATTGGCGAGCCGAGCGTCGCAGACACCATCGCCATCCTGCGCGGACTGAAGGAGCGCTACGAACTCCATCACGGGGTGCGCATCAAGGATGCGGCGATCATCGCCGCGGCGATGCTTTCCAGCCGCTACGTCTCCGACCGTTTTCTGCCTGATAAAGCGATCGATCTAGTGGACGAAGCCGCCGCCGGTCTGCGCATGGAGATTGACTCGGTGCCGCTGGAAATCGACATCATTCAGCGCCGCATCATGCAGCTCGAAATCGAACGCCAGGCTTTGCGCAAGGAATCCGACGCGCATTCTAAGGAGCGCCTGAAACAACTCGAGCGCGAGCTATCCACCCTGCAAGAAGAGGCCAGCGCCAAAAAGGCGCGCTGGCAGGTGGAAAAGGACGCGATCGCGCGCATTCGCAAATCCAAGGAAGCGATCGATCAGCTCAAGACCGAAGAACAGCGCCAGGAACGCACCGGAAACCTCGCCGGCGTGGCGGAGATCCGCTACGGCAAATTGGCCGCCGCAGAACGCGAGTTGACCGCCGCCCAGCAAAAACTGGCCGAACAGCAAAAGGGCAGCCCCATGCTGAAGGAGGAAGTGGGCGACGAGGAAATCGCCAAGATCGTCGCTAAATGGACCGGCATTCCGGTGGGCCGGCTGCTGGAGGGTGAAGTCCACAAGCTGGTACACATGGAGGATCGCCTGCGGCAGCGGGTGGTGGGGCAGGATGATGCCCTGGCTCGCGTTTCCAACGCGATTCGCCGCAGCCGTTCGGGACTCGCTGACCCGAACCGCCCCATCGGTTCGTTCATTTTTCTCGGACCCACCGGGGTGGGCAAGACGGAGTTGGCGCGCGCGCTGGCTGAATTTCTTTTTGACGATGAGCAATCGCTGATTCGCCTGGATATGTCTGAATACATGGAAAAGCATTCCGTGGCGCGGATGATTGGCGCGCCCCCGGGGTACGTTGGCTACGAAGAAGGTGGCCAGCTCACCGAGAAAGTGCGGCGCAAACCCTACGCAGTGGTGCTGCTCGACGAAATCGAGAAGGCGCATCCCGACGTTTTCAACGTTCTGCTGCAAATTCTGGAAGACGGCCGGCTCACCGACGGCAAAGGCCGCACCGTCGATTTTCGCAATTCGGTGATCATCATGACGTCCAACGTGGGCGCCGCTTCGATCTTCGAACTGGCCGCCAAAGACCCCAAGCTGGCCCGCGAACAGGCGATGGAAGCGCTGCGGCAAATCTTCCGTCCCGAATTTCTGAACCGGGTGGACGACATCGTGATGTTCAAGCCGCTGGGAAAGGAACAACTGGAAAGCATCGTCGATCTGCAGATGGCGCATCTGGCCGCGCTCGCTGCGGAACGCAAAATCACTATCACCCTGACCGCGGGAGCGCGCAACCTGCTGCTGCGCGAGGGCTACGATCCGGTTTACGGCGCGCGCCCGCTAAAGCGGGCCATCCAACGCCTGATTCAGGACCCGCTGGCGATGCAGATTCTCGATGCGCAGGTACTGCCCGGCGATACCGTGGTGGTCGACGCGCGCAAGGGCGACGAAGAGATGACCTTCAAACGAGGAGACGCAACCGCCAAGACCGCGTAGAATTGAAATGACCGGCGCGATTCAGCGCTTGCGAACTCAAAGGACCTCGCTATGAAAGCTATCAAGACCCTGTTTTTGCTGACCGCGCTCACAATGCTACTCGTCATCGGCGGTGGTGCGTTCGGCGGACCGCGCGGTATGACCTTCGGCTTGATCTTTGCGGTGGTGATGAACATGGGCGCGTACTTTTTCTCGGACAAGATCGCCATCAAATCCAGCGGGGCGCAGCCGGTTTCGCGCGAAGAACTTCCGCGGCTCTATGAAGTGATGGAGCGGCTGTGCGGCAAGTCGAATATTCCGATGCCCAAGCTGTACCTGATCCCGCAAGCTGCGCCCAACGCTTTTGCTACCGGACGCAATCCGAAACACGCTTCGGTAGCGGTGACCGCCGGGCTGATGCAATTGATGGACGACGAAGAGCTCGAAGGCGTAATTGCACACGAACTTTCGCACGTACGCAACTACGACATTCTTACCACCTCGATTGCCGCGACGCTGGCTGGCGCGATTACCTGGGGCGCGCACCTGGCGCGCTGGGGCCTGATTTTTGGGGGCTATGGAGGGCGCGGCCGCGACCGTGAAGGCGGCGGGTTGGCCGCCATCCTGATGATCTTTCTTGCCCCGCTCGCTGCATTGATGCTGCAGCTCGGGATTTCCCGCACCCGCGAATATCAAGCGGACGCTTCCGGCGCGAACCTGGTCGGCCATCCCGAAGGGTTGATTCGCGCGCTCGAAAAGTTGGGCGCTTACAACCAGCGCATTCCGATGGACGTCTCGCCATCCACCGCGTCGCTTTTCATCGTGTCGCCTTCCGGCATACGTCAAACATTCGCGGGACTGTTCAGCACGCACCCACCGTTGTCCGAACGCATCGCCGCGCTACGCAACATGACGATCACGCGCTACTAGTCGGACGAGGGGAAACGTTGTTCGCGCATTCGCATGAGGCGGCGCGAAGCAAAACCTAAGTCAACAACCCCAGACGTTAAACCCGCGTGTGGGGCACCACCGGCAATTTCAAGAACTCAAGCAAAGTTGGCGCAAGGAACGTGGAAGCGTCTCAATATGCACGGTTTGTGTCTCAAATCAGAACGGTAGTGCTTATTTCGACACAAGGAATACGACGTATGTCAGATTGAGAAAAAATGTGTAAAACATGCGCGCGCAGAAATGGCCAGCACCCTGTAAAACTTATAGATACAGTACGTTGATTCCTTTCTTCCCACTTCCCGAAAGGGGCCTTATCTCGATGAGAGCACGAAACTTGCGTAACCGTTAATAGCCCATTCACATTGGCGGCAGGCGTGCACTCCCTTTTTGGTGCAGGGCATCCCCGAAGGAGAACATAGATGAGCGACGAGCAGGTGTTCAAGACTACTACCGAACAGGATCCGGCCACCCCGCGTTGGGTTGGATTGGTTGTCGCGGTCCTCGCTGCAGTTTCCCTATTGGGTTTGGGAACGGCCTGGACAGCCTCGACGCGCGCCAAGGAGCTCGAGCAGACCTTGCAAGCGCAGGTGCAGACCACCAAACAAAACAACGATCTGGTCAGCCAGCGCTTGGCGAAGGAAGAAGAAACCAACGCCCAGATGCAGGGCGAATTGAGCGTGGTTACCGACAAGATGAAGCTCACCGAGAGCGAATTGTCGCGTGCTCGCGCCCAAGCCAAGACCATCAAGGAAACCGACGCCAAGCAATTGGCGGATTTACAGAATTCGATGAATGGCCAACTGGCTACCAAAGCCAGCATGGACGACGTCAACAAAGTGAGCGGTGACGTCACCAATGTGAAGACCGACCTGGCCGACACCAAAACTAACCTGGCGCAAGCGCGTGATCAGTTCGGCAACCTCATCGCCAAGGATCATGACGAGATCGAGGATCTGCGGCGTCTGGGAGAGCGGGACTACTATGAGTTCACCATCGATAAGAAGGGCACCCGCGAAAAAGTGGGCGACCTGATGGTCGAGCTGCGTACCACCAACCCCAAGAAGAATCTCTACACCGTGGCACTGTACGTGGACGACCAGCGCTTCGAGAAGAAGAACCGCTCGACCATGGAGCCGATCTACTTCTTCACCCGCCAGGGCCGCACCCCGTACGAGTTGGTCGTGAACCAAGTGACCAAGGACACGGTAAAGGGCTACCTCAGCGTTCCGAAGTCGACTGCACCACGGACCAGCTCAGGCAGCAAGTAGACGGGAATTCCGTCTCGGGCCAGAACCTGCGGCGGATTAATCGCGGTACATGAATAAAATCGAGGGCGGCGCGGGAAACCGAGCCGCCCTTTCCATTTTAGGGCTCAGGATGCCTTGGTGAGGAAACGCATCTTGCGGGCGTGGAAAATTTGGGCCAGTGAGTTGAGCTGGTCGTGCTTAATCTTGCCCTGATCGTATTCTTTTACTTTGGCCTTGGCGGCCTTGCGTCGCCGCTGGTGCCGCTTCCAGGCCATGAATCTCTTGTCCGCCGACATACGAGCCTCCGGTTGAATTGGTGCGAGTCTGAAGTGTAACGGACCCAGGCTCAGAAACAAAGCCGTCGGCGAGTTTGTGCCCCGGGTTGAGAGAATTGCGCTCATTGGGGTAAACTCCATGGGCCATGCCCGACACTTCTTCCCTTATTGGCCGGACCATCTCGCACTATAGCGTCCTGGATAAACTGGGCGGCGGGGGTATGGGTGTGGTCTACAACGCCAAGGACACCCGGCTGGGCCGGAGCGTGGCGCTGAAGTTTCTTCCCGACGACATTTCCCAGGACCCGCAGGCGATCGAGCGGTTTCGCCGCGAAGCTCGAGCGGCATCCTCGCTCAATCATCCGAACATCTGCACCATCTACGACATTGGAGAGTTCGAGGGCCGTCCGTTTATCGCCATGGAACTGCTGGAAGGCCAGACGGTCAAGCACCGTATTGCCGGTAAGCCGATCGCCATTTCCGAACTTTTGGAAATCGCCATTCAAATTTCCGACGGCCTGGAAGCGGCTCACAGCAAGGGCATCGTCCACCGGGACATCAAGCCCGCCAACATTTTCCTGGTCGAGAAGGGTTCGGCGAAGATTCTGGATTTCGGGCTGGCCAAGCTCTCGGGCAATCGGCCGCAGGCAGAGTCCAGCGATGCGTCCATGCCCACGCAGACCCAGTTCGGCGCCGGTGATCTTCTCACTAGCCCAGGCAGCTCGATGGGCACGGTCGCGTATATGTCTCCGGAGCAGGCGCGCGGGGAAGAGCTGGATGCGCGTTCCGATTTGTTTTCGCTGGGGGTGGTGTTGTACGAGATGGCCACGGGCATGGCTCCTTTCGCCGGCTCGACGCCTGCGTTGATTTTCGACGGCATTTTGCATTCCGAGGTGGCTCCAGCAACGAAATTGAATTCCCGATTGCCCATGGCCATCGAAAATATTTTTAGCAAGGCGCTCGAGAAAGATACTGACCTGCGTTACCAGACTGCGGGAGAACTTCGCGCCGACCTGAAGCGCCTCAAGCGCGACCTAGACTCGACCCGCCGGTCATCGGCGGAGAAGCCCCAGGCGCCGGCCGCGCCGGTTGCCGCCGCTGCCGCCCTGCCGGCGAAAAAGTCGGTCGCCGTGCTCTATTTCGAAAATCTGAGCGGCGCTAAGGAAGACGAATATCTCCGCGACGGCATCACCGAAGACATCATCACCGAGCTCTCGAAGATCCGCGGGCTGAACACATTTTCTCGTCCTACCGTTCTGGCTTTCCGGGACAAGTCGGTAACCCCTGCACAGATTGGCCAACAGCTCGGCGCGGCTTACGTTCTTACCGGCACGTTGCGGCGTGCCGGCGCTCGTCTGCGCATCAGCGCCCAGCTCGTGGATACCCACACCGATTTTCCGCTGTGGTCGGAACGCTTCGACCGCGAGATGAAAGACGTTTTCGAAGTGCAGGACGAAATGGCCCGCAAGATCGCGGAGGCCCTGCGGGTGACGCTTTCTCCGCAGGAGCTGGAGGCCCTGGCCGACAAGCCCACGGAAAACCTGCAGGCCTACGATTTGTATCTACGCGGCAAGCGCTACGCGCGACGCCTCACGCGGCAGGACGTTGAGTTCGCGCTGCAGATGTTTGAAAACGCGGTGACCCTCGATCCCAGCTTCGCGCTGGCCTACGCGGCGAGCGCCAATGCCTGCGCGATGTACTACTCCTTCTTCAGCCGGGACCAGGTGTGGGTGGAACGCGCCCGGGAGGCTTCCGGGAGAGCCGTGGCGCTGCGTTGGGACCTGCCCGAAACACACGTCAGCCAGGCGTGGGTGCTGTACGCCGCTGGACTGTATGACGAAGCGGTGCGCATGGTGAAAAAGGCTATCGAACGCAAACGGGACTGCGACGGCGCGTTTTACTTGCTCTGCCGCGCACTGTTTGCCGCGGGACGATCGCAGGAAGTTCTGGACGTTTCGGAATCGGCGATCGAGGCCAGCGGTGAGGACTACAACGTTTACGTGCCGATCCTGAACGCTCTCGGCGCCTTACCACGAGAAAAAGCGAAACAGACCATGACCGAGAGATTCAGCGTGGCGCTCGAGAACCACTTGAAACACGTGCCCGAAGATGCCCGCGCGCGCATCCTGTTGGGCGCCAACTACGCCCGATTGGATCGGGAGGAAGACGCCCTGCGCGAACTCAACCTGGCAGTGACCCTGCGCGCTAACGAAGCGTCAATTCTCTACAACGCGGCGTGCGTATATTGCGGCTTGGGCAAGAAGGTGGAAGCCCTGGACGCCCTGCGCAAAGCCTGGCAAGCCGGTTCCAAGGACGCGGTGTGGACGCGGCGCGACCCGGATCTGGCCCCGCTTCATGGCGACCCGGAATTTGAGCGTTTGTACCCAGCGAGTCCTGCTTAACCGCCTGCGCCTGCGTTCGCTTCCCACCATTCCCGTCGATCAGTTCAGATTATTCGAATATCGGGCGACGCGTAGGAGGCAATGTCGATAAGGTGGTTCATGCAAACTATCTTGAAGGGTTGGATCGGCTCAGTGTGAGCACCGGTGTCTCGTGCGAGATAGACAAGAAAGTGTGACTTGGAGTAAACCCGGAAGAGTTTACCGGGGTAGGCTTCGTCGCTATAGGTCCCGCAAGATCCGAGGCACTCCTCGGTGACTCGATATGCGACGTAGCGATTCCAGAATAACTCGAACCTCTTGCAGGTATCGGTGATTTGAGTCGGCGTGGCGCCGTTGAGAATTTCGTGCAAGCCAGGAATCTCAGGATGACGCCGCACCGGTGCTAATGGGTTCTGTACGGCCTGATCTGAAGTGATGCGCAGTAAATTGTCTTCAGGTTCCACCAGCCGCCGAAGAAACAGGTACTCGACGGAGTTTAGAGCGTCAAATTCTGAAACGCCAAACATTTTGGTCCCCCCTGATCCGAGTTTCAGACATTTGGCGAGTCAATGTTAGCCGTAAACAATACCGTTTTCCCAGTGGCCAATGAATTCTGGAACGTAGTAAACCCTCCCCTGCGCCTTCCTCCATTGGCGTTAGCTTCAGTAAGAGCGCGGTGATGGAATGGTATGAGAGCTAATACGATTTCCTCTGGCGATATATTTCTCGACCCTCGTTGGTCAACTGGCGAATGCGCCGTTTTTCCTCCGAACGTGCTTCGGGGTCGATCTTGCGCCGAAGGAACGCCTGCTCACGCACCAGTTTTCTGTGATTTTCCAGGCGGGCCAAGTCCAACGTTCCCGCGGACACGGCCGATTGCACAGCGCAGCCGGGCTCACTCTGGTGCCCGCAGTCGCCGAATCGGCATTGTGCGGCCAGCAAATCGATGTCGGTAAAGGCCTGTGCGACTCCATCCTCGGCATCCCAGAGCTGCAGTTCGCGCAGACCGGGCGTATCGATCAGCAGGGCTCCGCCGGGCAGAGCAAAGAGTTCCCGCACCGTGGTGGTATGCTGGCCACGACTGTCACTCGCGCGCACCTCGCTTACTTTCTGCAACGATTGCCCGAGAAGCCGGTTAGCCAGCGTCGATTTTCCCACTCCGGAAGAACCTAACAGCACCAACGTTTGTCCGGCGATAAGAAAGGGCTCAATTTTGTCCATACCCTCCCCGGTCTTTGCGCTGATTGCGCAAACAGGAGCGCTCATCGCCATCCGCTCGATTTCGGCCCGCTTCGCGCGCGCGTCTTGGCACGCGTCGGCTTTGTTCAAAACCAGCACCGGCCGGGCTCCGGATTCCCAGCACTGGGCCAGGTAGCGTTCGACGCGGCGGGGATTGAAATCGTCGTCGAGCGCGGAAACCATCAATGCGGTGTCGACATTCGCGGCGATCACTTGTTCTTCGATTCTCTTTCCTGGCGATTTGCGGATGAACCGGCTCCCCCTGGGCAGAACCGCGCGAATCATCGCCGTTGCGTTCCCTTCCTGCGGCTCTATGGAAACCCAATCACCCACTGCCGGCCAGTCTGCGCCGTCATCCGCGGCGAGCCGTAGTTTGCCGCTGGCCTCCGCCAGGCAATCGCCGAACTCCCCCGCAACGCGCCAGAATTTGCGTTGCTGCGAGACCACCCGCGCCGGCTCCGAGTTCTCGTTCTCTCGGTTTCCTGCGCGCCACATTGCCTCAAAATACGGATTCCATCCCCATCGAGAAAGAGACACTGATTTATCCTCCGGCAACTGCGACCAGCACATGGCTGCGGTTAGAGAGCCAAGAACCAAAACATGAGTTTTCGGGAATTGGAAGTCTGGGAGGGGTGACTCGGCTAGTACGCGCCAACCGCGGAGGCACACCCACCCGTGAGAACTTCGCTATTGGTTCGCACAGGCGCCTCCACAATTGAGATATGCAGTTCCGGCCCGATGCGGGAACCGCACTCGGATTCTACTGACAGCGAGCTCGCGGGTCAATTTTCAAATTTAAACGGGTTGCGGCAGAATCGAGTGCAGTGGCGAAACCGTCCACATAACCGTAGGGGCTGGACGTGGCTTCTCACGCCCCGACCTCCCTTCGAGAGGCGGGCTTTGAATTGACGCCACGATTCACGCGCATTCGCTGCGCGTTAGGTTTAGGAAAAGCGCAAGCTCCCGCGGTGGTGAATTGCGTTTCAGTTCGAGTACCATAGAGCCCGCCATGAATGCACTCGTTGTCCACGCCAGCCAGGTGCTCACCCCGCACGAAGCTATCCCTGACGGGATCGTAGTCGTCGAAGACGGAAAAATTACCGCCGTCGGGCATCGCGATGAAGTGGAAATCCCGGCTGGCGCCGATGACTGTGTCGCTACCGGAATGACCGTGGTGCCCGGCTTTGTGGACGTACACATCCACGGCGCGGGCGGGCACGATGTGATGGAAGGCACTGCCGAAGCGTTGCGACTGATTGCGGAAACCGTGGCGCGGTTTGGGACCACCTCGATCGTCGCCACCACCGTGACTGCATCGCCGGAAGAAACCATCCGTAGCCTCGCGGCGATCGCCAACTATATTCACAACGGTCAGGCGCTGGTAGGAGCCCATGCGATTCCAGCCGCGGAAATTCTAGGCATTCACCTCGAAGGACCATTCATCAGCAAGTTGCAACGTGGCGTGCATCCCGAAAATCAGATCGCCGCTCCCTCGCTGGAGCTTTTTCGCCGGTTCTTGCAGGCTGCGGACGGCTACGCACGCATGCTGACCGTGGCGCCTGAACTCGAAGGCAGCCTGGAACTGATCGCCGCAGCCGCAGCCGCAGGCCTGGTGGCCGGTCTGGGTCACACTAACGCCACATACGAACAGGCACGTGCAGGGATCGACCGCGGCGCGCGCCACGCCGTGCACGTTTTCAACGCCATGCGCCCATTTTCGCATCGCGATCCGGGAGTGCTCGGCGCGGTGCTCACCGATCCGGACGTTACCGCGGAGATCATCGCCGACGGCGTGCACGTCGCCAACCCGGCCATCCAAGTGCTGCTCGCCGCGAAATCCAACGGCACGGTGATTGCGGTGAGCGACGGAACGGCCGCTACCGGAAAGGCCGATGGCCGCTATCGCCTGGGGAATTTTGAAGTGGAAGTGGTGGGAGGCGTGGTGCGCAATAGCGAAGGCAAGCTGGCCGGCAGCACGCTCACGCTGGACCGCGCGCTTCGTAACCTTGTCGCGATCGGCGTGCCGCTGATCGAGGCAGTGCGCATGGCCACGCTGTATCCCGCACGACGTTTGGGCCTGGCGGGAAGGAAGGGAACCCTCGCGCCGGGCGCCGACGCCGACCTGGCGGTGTTGACACCGGAGCTAAACGTGGCCGGAGTTTTGACTCGCGGCGTAGGCCTAGAATAGCGTTAGCACGCGCCGTAAAGAAACCAACACCAACCGATCTTTCTAACTTCCGCCTGATTTCTTTTCTTGAATTTGGTCTCGCCCGTTCGCTTGCTTAATTTGGCGTCGAAGGTGGCCTTGGATTTGGATGCTGAAGGTGGGTTGGAATTGGATGCTGAAACTGGGTGTGGAATTGGGTGTTAAAGGTGAACTCTGAGAAATTTGCGGTGGAAGTTAATTTTTCTAATTAGATGTTGAAGTTGGGTTTGGAAGTTGTTGTTGCAGGTGGCTGCCCCACACGTGCCCCGCACGTCGACTTACGTTTGGGTTTTTTGACTTACGCTTGCCGTACGGCGATTCCCACGCGCCGGGGGTTCAGACTTCGAGCCCAATCGACCTCATCAAATCCAGGGCGTTACTGGTCTGCACAATCCCTGGGCTCAAACGATAGTCGAACAGAAGTTTGCCATCCTCCAGGCGATCTTGGAAATGGACATTCGCCGCATGCGTTCCCAATGAATCGGCGATTTGCGTGAGCGCCAAATCGTGGGTGGTGACCATGCCGATTGCGCCGTGCGCCACCAGGCTTTTCACCACGGCGGCGGAACCCATACGGCGGTCGTGCGAGTTGGTGCCTTGCAGCAACTCATCCAGCAGGAACAGCACCGGCGCTGAACCGCTCGCGGCGTCGGTAATTTGTTTCAGCCGTGCGATCTCGGCGTAGAAGCGCGACATCCCTCCCTGCAGCGAATCGAGTATGCAGATTGACGCGCACACTCTCAGGCGCGAGATGCGCAATCGGCGCGCGCGGACCGGGGCACCGCACAGCGCCAGCACCGCGTTGGCCCCCACCGTGCGGACGAAGGTGCTTTTCCCGGCCATGTTTGGGCCGCTGATAATCAGGAGCTGTAATTCGCGGTCCAGCTTGAGGTCGTTGCGTACCGCCCGGTCCGCCGGTATCAGCGGATGCGCGAACTCTTGCGCGTCAAAGCTGGGAGCATCCTCGGTGAACTCCGCAAAAACGTCGTCGGGATTTTCGTAAGCGTACCCCGCCAGCGCCACCAACGCTTCGATCTCCCCTGCTGCGGAGACGTACTCGCGCAACGACCGGCCAAACCTTTTTTGCCAGGCGGAGAGCGCAAACGAAAGTTGCAAAGTCCAAAAAACAAAAGGATCGATCGCTTTCAGGAACGGGTTGCGCCGCGATTCCAGGTTGTCCACCAACTTGCGGAGCCGGGCCGCGGCGCGCGAAGCTGGCATGCCGTTGGTTAGCAGCTTGTTCTGCAGCGCCACCAACTTTGGCGATAAAAATTTGTCGCGCTCCAGTTGCGCCAGCACTACGGCGAGCAAGTCCACATCGCGCGCAGCATCCTCGAGCGGCTTGGTGAGGTCGCGCTTGCGAGCCTGGTAACGATATCCGAACCATATGTTCACCAAGCTTGTGCCCAGCGCAGCGAGCTGCCAGCCCCACCAGGCCCACGCCGCCAGGCTGAGCAACCACAGCCCCGCCAACAAAATCGCCACGGCGCGCTCGCCACTCGACGTAAACACAGGCTCGCTCTCCGCCCAGGCCACCAGCGCGTCCGGTTGAATCCCTACACGAACGCTTTCGCCGAGCACCGCCAGATCCTCGCGCAGATCGAGCCGCTCCCGGAGCTCGACGATTGCCGCCTGCCGCGCGCCAATCTCCTCCGCACACGCCGGCTGCAACAGCCAGCCCGCCAGCGCCTGCTCGCCGGCGCGGGTGCGCGCGGTGCATAGCAGCTCAAACAGCGAACCCTTTCCAAACAGGTCCAGATCGCGCCCGTAAAGGTGCGCCGGGTCCAGGAACCGCTCGCCGGTTTCCCCGGTTCCCATCCAGGTGTTATCCAGGCGCGAAAGGCCCCGTTCATAGAAGGCCCGCAGCCGCAAGCACCGGCGCAAGCTCTCGATCACGCGCCGGTGAGCCACTTCGAGCAGCACGAAGATTGCTACCGGAATCAGAATCCAAAGAGAGATGTGCCGGGCGGCAATCCCAGCAATAAAGAAGAATACGGCGACCAGCGACACGACCACTTTCGCGATCCCCAGCCGTTCGTGGCGGCGCTGATATGCGGATTGCTCAGCACGCACCTCGCCCCGCCGCCGGGTGTATTCGACGTGGGCTCGGTTTCGAATTGGGGGAGCGTCGACTGGCATGGCGCAGGGTCCGCAGGATTTTGTAGCGGACACCAGACTGCGACCCAGTCTACGAGAAGTGTGATCGGAAAAGAAAGCTAGCCGTCGCAGGAGTGTCTTACCGATCTTCGATTGGTTCCGAGCTCGGTCGGGGTCAGATCCAAACGTCGTTTTCGGCTGTCCGCGCACCACCTTCTTCGCCGGTGTTCGGTACCCCGCGCGGTTCGATGAGCAATAGTTTCACTTCGCCCTCGGCGTACGGCTTGTGCTCGACGCCTTTGGGAACGACAAACATCTCGCCAGCCGCAAGCTGGACGGTGCCGTCGCGAAAATCGATTCGTAGTTGGCCTTCGAACACCATGAACGCCTCATCGGTGTCCCTATGGTGGTGCCAAACGAAGTCGCCTTCCAGTTTCACGATCTTAAATTGATAGTCGTTCATTTCGGCGACCACTTTGGGACTCCATTTTTCCGTGAACAGTCCGAACTTTTGCTGAAAATTGATCGCCTTATAGCTCATGTAGATGGTCCTCCATCCGTTTTCGTTCCGTCGCTTATGACCGGCGACTACCTGAGCGCGGCGAATAGCGCTTGTTTCCAGCGGGCATTGTCGATGGTCCAGAGGATCTTGACCTTGTGTCCTGCGGCGACGCGCGCGGCCCAAACATCGCGGTTCCGTTCGTCACCGGCTACGTTGAGACGGTCAACCACGGTCATGCCGCGGGTGAGCTCACCTTCTACTTCCACATCCAGGAAGTGCTCCGATCGTGAAGCAACGATCGAGGGATCCAAGGCCACGGCCATGGCCACCGGGTCGGGGAGAGATATCCCGTGTTCGCCGGTCTGCTCGAGGAACGCCTCTTGCGCCCGGCTGTTGCACTCCATGGCAAATTTGGCGGCGGGGCTGCGGAAACTGAGAATCCGCTGGATGTCCGAGGCATTCACGACCGCCTCGCCACGGCACAGGTGCCAGCCAACCAGTTCGATGGGCATGCCGCTTCGCACCACCGTGCGCGCCGCCTCCGGATCGCACCAGATGTTGTATTCGGCGGCGGGCGTAACGTTGCCTTCGCAACAGGGTGCGCCGCCCATGATCACGCAGCGCCCCACTTTCGTCGCAATGCCCGGCTGCTTTTGCAACGCGAGCGCGACATTCGTGAGCGGGCCGAGCGTCACTATCGTTAGCCCCGGATGAGCTTCCATGTTATCGATAATGGCTTGGGGAGCGCTCTGCTTTTCCGGAGCGCGAAACGGCGGCGGGTAGCCGCGATCTCCTAAGCCGTCGCGGCCGTGAAACCAGTCCGCGCTCGCACGTGCGCGTTTCAGCGGTTTATCGGCGCCAGCGAAGACTGGCACATTCGATTCGCAAAGCTCGGCGGTATAAAGAGCGTTGCGGGTGGCCTGCTGAACATCCACATTTCCCGCAACGGTGGTGATCGCCACAACCTCAACGTCGGGAGAACGAAGCGCCATGATCAGCGCAACGGCATCATCGGAAGCGGTATCCGTATCGATTAAAAAGAGGCGCTTCATCTACGATCCTTCCCGGCTCCCACTGCATTTTTGGTGAGATGCCAGGCGTGACACCATGAGCATCGATAAGCTCGAAGTTCCTTGGGCGCATCGCCGGTGGCGAGCTGGTATGCGGCAGTCGTCAACGCCTCGCGTTCACTCTTGTACTTCTGCTTGGCGCTGACCGGACATTTTGATTCGTTGCCCACCACGAGCCCTTCCGTAGATTCTGCTTTGCGTTGATTTCATGGAGCTCGCCCTTACGGCCAAACCCTCTGTGCGAGGAACTCAATGATCCGCTACTACAACCCAATCAGGCAAATCGCCAGTTGGCCCTGAGCATAAGCGCTACCGGCAACCTCTGGGCCACAAATCGACTCTGAACATTCCGTGGACGCATTACGTTACTCAGATGTTCAATAGGTGGCGGCTAACCGCACGTATATCTCGTCGTCAAATCTTGCAAGACCATGGTCGATGGCCACGGAGAGCCCATGAAATCCATAGTGGCAGACCTGCGGTATTCGGCTCGGGAACTGCGCAAGCGCCCGGGCTTCGCGCTCACCGTTATTCTATCGCTGGCGCTGGGTATCGGCGCGACGAGCGCGGTATTTAGCGTTATCTACGCGGTGCTGATCGATCCGTTCCCGTATCCCGGCTCGGATCGCATCATGGAGCTCCGTCTCAGGGACAAAGCTGGCCACAACCGGTGGGCGGGCCTGAACGGCCCGCAAATGGAACGGCTTCGCCAGACCAGGTCCATGGAAAGTGTGGTCGCGATGGACGGATGGAACCTCACTACCACGGATAGCGACATTCCGGAGGATGTCCAAACCAGGTATATCTCCCCGAACGCCCCCAACCACTGGGGCATTGCGGCGCTGAAAGGGCGCTGGCTGGTTCCGGCCGACGCGCCATTCGGCCAAGACCCACAGCCGGTGGTGGTGCTTGCCTATCAGTTTTGGCAGAGATACTTCATGGGCGATCCCGACATTATCGGCCGCAAAATCCAACTGGTTCACAAGAGCTACGAGATCGTCGGGGTGATGCCGCCGCGCTTCAAATGGGGTGAGGCCGACTTGTATTTGCCGCTGAAGGTCACGGCCGACCCCAACACCTATCTGGGGGCTTCGCTCAAGCTCCAGCCCGGGATCACCGTCGCCCAGGCCAATGCGGAGCTCCAGCCAATTCTCGAGGAGTTCGCGAAACAATCGCCAACCCACTATCCGGAATCGTTTCGTGCCGATCTGATGCGAGCATCACCGAAGTATACGCCAAGCCACTCGGTCCGACGCTCTATCTATTGCTTGGCGCGGTGGCCTCGCTGCTGCTGATCGGTTGCGCCAACGTGTCGATTCTGCTGCTGGCGCGCGGCGCCGAACGCCAACACGAACTTGCGGTGCGCGCTGCGGTAGGTGCCAATCGCATGCGGATGATTCGCCAGCTGCTCACCGAGTCGCTGTCGATCGCCTCGGTGGGTGCAGCGTTAGGGGTGCTCCTGGCCTGGAGAAGCCTGTCTCTGATCGTGGCATGGCTGCCGGACCATTCCTTTCCCGCGGAATCATTGATCAAGATGAATCTGCCGGTACTTTTCTTCAGCGTGGGACTGGCGTTCGCCACCGCAATCGTTTTTGGGCTTTCACCGGCGTTGCAGCTATCGCGGCCGGACATAACGCGACTGATGCAGGGCAGCGGGAAGCGGGTGATGGGAAACAGCAGCGCGAAACGCGCGCACAGCTTGCTGGTGGCGGCGCAGGTGGCGCTGACACTACTGATGATGAGCGGAGCGAGCGCCGCCGGCAAAGGCTTTCTGCGGATCGTGAATGCGGGTCTGGGCTATGACCCTCACGATCGGGCGTCTCTCCCCATTCCCGTACACGACAACACCCATATGGCTTGGCAGGATCGCTCCCAATACTTCGAACAGATTCGCGCCAGTATCGCGGCGATGCCGCAGGTAATCGAAGCAGGCATCTCGAGCAACGCCACCCCGCCGTCAAACGGCAATGATACACCGATCGAAATTCTGGGAAGCACAGCGGCCGAAAAGCCGGAAGTGCGTTTGAACTTTGTGAGCCCCGAATATTTCCCGCTCCTGCGTATCCCCCTTCAACAGGGCCGCTTGTGGAACCACGCGGAAACCATGCGCGGAGCGCCATTGGCGGTGATCAATCAGACCATGGCGCGGCAGTATTGGCCGAATGGCAATGGAATCGGTCAACAAATCCGAATTCAGAGCCTCAAAGACGAACCGCCTTACGAGCCAGCCGCTCCTGGCAGCGATGGATGGCTGCAAATCGTCGGCATCGTCGCGGATGCACGCGACGATGGTCTACGAAACGCGATCAAGCCCGCCATGTATGTGCCGTACACCCTGAAAATGTGGATGTTTACGCAGATCCTGGTGCACACCCGGATACCGCCACTTTCGATGTTGCACGACATGCGCGCGCAGCTTGTTCAGGTTGACCGGGATCAGCAGGTGATGCGCGTCCGCGATCTTCACACCTGGATTACCAGCCAATCAGAATACGGGCAGCAGAGATTGGTGGCGATGCTATTCGGCGTGTTTTCGATGCTGGCACTGGCGCTCGCGGCGGTGGGGCTCTACAGCGTGGTGTCGTATGGAGTGGCCACCCGCACCAACGAGTTCGGGATTCGAATGGCCCTGGGAGCGAATAACCGTGATGTGTTCCGCTTGGTGCTTGCTTCCACGGCCGTAAACGTCGGTGGCGGGCTCGCGGCTGGCCTTCTGCTTTGCTTCGCGTTCGGCAAACTCACCACCAAGTGGGTGATGGAGAGCTCGCATGACCCGCTGATTCTTTTCTGCGTAACCCTGTTGCTGCTGTCCGCCGCAGCGCTCGCTTGTTTCGTCCCAGCGCGCCGTGCAGCGGCCGTTGATCCGATGGTGGCGCTGCGCTACGAGTAGCGGGGCGCACCCAAGCGGTGCCAGCGAGCATGGCGTTTCAAGTGGACATTGCTATTTGCAGAGAGATTCGCAAGTCGTTCGCGGTTCCCTGGTGCGAAATCTCAAAGGTGACAGTCTTGTTCTGAAATCCCGGAGTCATGAACAAAGCGGTATAGATTCCATCGGCGAGAACGGCGGAGAAATGGCCGTTCCCGTCAGTCATGACCTTTACCACGCGCGCGTCATCCCGGACTTTGGCTCCTCTCGGAAAAATCTGGATGAGCGTCCCGGAGACCCCCATGCCGGTAGGTTCTACGACCAGCCCCTTGAATTCCTGAATGTGCTCACTCGGAACGCTATTTCCGGCAGCCGCCAGCATTTGCTCGATGGTCAGGGAGTTCGGCGAAAGCATCTTGAGCGCCAGCGAAAACGAGCTGACTTGCTTGGACTTTTTCTTCGAAATTTCCACGCAAATCGATCCACCCACATTCCCCGGCGCGCTCGCGGTAACGAGATACTTGGACGGCGCGAGTGGCGGCAAGACGGCTGACCCAGAGTCGTCCATGGATAACACCTGGATAACCTGATTCTCCAAAGTGGTGACGGTCAGGTTCACGTCCTTGGCGGGTGTTCCGTGTAGATCAAGGGTGATTCGTGCCCCTTGGAACGATGCTGCGCAAGTAAGCACTTCCACTTCCGAAGTATTCGCGTAGGAGGGTTCCGCAAACGCCAGAGAAGCCGCAGCCAAAACCACGGCCGCAAGGCAAGTCCAAATACGCATGCGAATGATCATCCTCACCTCGCCCCTCCCCACTGGCCAAATCACTTCGAAATAGGCGACAGGACGTCTAATCTGCACATCCTACCCTTCACCTGCGTTGGACACAACGAAACAGCGACAGACTCGGATTCCGATGGTCTGGTCGGGCGATGGAAAATGACCGCCGAGCCAGAGGGAACTTTTCACCCTGCCACGACATTATCCGTAGTGAAGGATTGAGGCGTAAACCATGCAAGAAGCACTGCCGGCGTTCGTTCTACACTTGGAGGCGACCAACCGAACCGCCATGAACGATACGCCAGGAAATCCCAACGCGGAGAAGTCTGGAGCTGAGGTAAGCGACGAGCAACTGATGGTCGCATTCTCGCGAGGTTCGACGGACGCATTCAACGAGCTCTTTAAGCGCTACAAACAGCCGCTATTTGGATTCTTCCGGCGGCGATTGACCGATCCAACCCAGGCGGAAGAGCTGACCCAGGAGACCTTCCTCGCAGTGCTCCGCGCGTCGTCCCGCTACCAACCGCGGGCCCTTTTTCGAACCTATCTCCATGCGATTGGATTCAAGATCCTGCGCGCGCATCGGCGTAAAGCGGCTTTTCGGGCCACGTTTATCGGCACGGTCGGTAGGGTTCGGGAGTTTGCCCATACAAGCAGCGTCGACGCTGAAGTCTTACTGCGGCAAACAGTCGAACAGCTCGACCACGTGGATCGCGAAATTCTGTTGCTGCGTGAATTTGAGCAGTTGAGTTACGTGGAGATCGCCGAGCTGCTGGGTTTGCCGGTGAACACGGTTCGCTCACGCCTTTTCCGCGCGCGGATGGCGCTGCGCGACCTTCTCGCCGCTCCCGCACGCAAATTATCCGCACAAGAACTCACGGAATCGAAGGGACGCGTATGAATACGACCGCGCATCCAGTGGCCCCCGAGGAAGTGATGGCCCTTCTCGACGGCGAGATCTCCGCCGCTGAGGCGCCAGCCATCTCCACCCACATCGATGGCTGCTCCGAGTGCGGTGCGCTCGTGGCGCAGTTCCGCCGCACGTCATTGTCGCTCTCTCGTTGGAATGTGGAGGCTGTTCCGGCGGAGTTCGAGAACCGCATTACCGATCTGGCAGCAATTGCCTGCTCCGGCCACGAGATCGGCAAAGCGAGCCCTTTTATCCGCGCCAGCTTTTGGACCTGGAAGCAGTGGGCTTTGGGACTCGGCGCAGCAGCGGCGATCTTCATACTAGTCGTCGCTACTTCGACTCCGAGGTTAATGCGCACCAAGAGGGTCGTGTCACCATCGGTCGCCGCTCCTCGCTACCGCACCGAGTCCGGGGCAAACTCGGTGGGGTCGGAAGCTATCGACCAGGCGGAAAAGGCGTTTCCGAATCCAAGCCGCACCGCGGCGGCATGGGGTTCGATCCGCACCCTTCGCGGAGCTAGCGATCGCGAGGCGCTGTCTGCGGCCGCTCCGATGATCGCCCGCAGCGTCTCGCTGTCGATTGTGGTGAAAGATTTTGCTGCTTCCCGCTCGGTTCTCGATGGCATACTCGCGCGGCATCACGGCTATCCCGCGCAACTGATGGTCAGTACCCCAGAGAACGCTGCACGTAATCTCCAGACGTCGCTCCGAATTCCTGCGCCGGAACTCCCTTCGGCGGTTGCCGACCTCAAGAACCTGGGCCGGGTGGAAAATGAATCGCAAACCGGTGAAGAAGTCACTCCACAGCACACGGACTTGGCCGCACGGCTGAAAAACTCACGCGAAACCGAAGAGCGCTTGCGCAGCATGCTCCAAGAGCGCACCGGAAAGGTTACCGACGTCCTGGAGGTGGAAGAGCAAATCGCGCAAGTGCGTGGTGACATCGAACGCATGGAAGCGCAGCAGCAGGCCCTCGAGCACCGCGTCGACTTCGCCACAGTCGAACTGCAACTCAGCGAGGAGTATCAAGCGCAACTACACCCGCCGGCCGCTTCCGTTTCCACCCGCATTCATAACGCGTCCGTCGCCGGCTATCGCAACGCGGCGGAGACGGTGCTGGGGATCGTGTTGTTCTTTGCGGAGTACGGACCTGCACTGCTGATCTGGCTGGTGATCCTGTTGTTGCCGGTCATCTTGGTGTGGCGGCGGTACCGCAAAATGCTCACTACCATGTAGTCGGGAAACGGGCAGGGCTCAAGGGCGATCCGCCGAAGCTGTCGGAAACGAACGATTGCCACGGGGACCTGCGGGTTTACTTGTTCAGCGGGATTTTCAGTTCGTCGGCGAGCTGGTAGGGATTGAAGGGACTGCACGCAAAGTAGTGGCCCTCCACTTGAAGGGTGGGAACTTTTCGGCGACCGGCGTTCACTTTGTAAACGAGTTGCTCGGCCTCAACGTCCTCGTCGACATTGATTTCCTCAAATTTCACGCCGCGTTCGCGCATGAATTGTTTGGCCCGGTGGCAGTCGCTGCAATACGTGCTGGTATACATGGTTATGGTGCGGTTGTCGGTCATATCGCCCCTGAAATATTGGAGAATAGCCCGGTTATTGGATGCGCAGAAATCGTGGCAGGCTTCAGCGAACTGCGGCTGTGTTTCCTTGAAATGATGGCACTTACGCGGCGTGCTGCTGGCTGGCAACGACCGGAATATTTCCCGCGGATGACCCTACTTTTTCTTTGGCTTCCAAGCGCGCGGTCGCTCGCAGCAACGCTTGCTCGGCGCGATTCCAATCGACATCGATCGACGACGCCTTGCCCAGGCGCTCTTGCGCGCGGTTGCGCGCCGATTCGGCTCGGGACACTTCAATTTCTTCGGCTCGTTCGGCCACTTCGGCCAGCACGATCACCCGCCCGGGTAGCACTTCCGCGAAGCCATTGATCACCGTGACGTAGTTCGTCGCCGATTCGGTGCGGTAGACCAGCACACCGATTCCCAGCTCGGTGATCAACGCGGTGTGCCCGGGCAAAATCCCCAGATAGCCGTCCCGTCCCGGAATTTCCACCCAGTTGACCGTCGCGGCCAGCACGTGCCGCTGTGGGGTCACGATCTCCAACTCAATTGTCTCCGGCAGAACCGACTTACTTTCGGCCACGAACTATCTCCATGCCCGCTACTAACGTCCCGCTGAGTTCCCCACGGTGACGGGTACGTCCTACACCTGCGCGCCGCAAATAGCTTACGCGGTTGCCGCCATTTTTTCGGCTTTTTCCAAGACGTCTTCGATCGTTCCGGTCATGTAAAAGGCCTGCTCCGGAATCGCGTCGTGCTTCCCTTCCACGATTTCCTTGAAGCCGCGGACGGTCTCGGCGATCTTGACGTACTTGCCTTCCAAGCCAGTAAACTGCGCGGCCACAAACATCGGCTGCGACAAGAATTTCTCGATGCGCCGGGCGCGCGATACGGTGAGCTTGTCGGCTTCCGACAATTCTTCGATTCCCAGAATCGCGATGATGTCTTGCAGTTCCTTGTAGCGCTGTAGCACTCCCTTCACCGCGCGGGCCACGTTGTAGTGCTCGGCGCCGACGATGCGGGCGTCCAGAATGCGCGAAAAGCTGGTCAGCGGATCAACCGCGGGATAAATTCCGCGCTCGACGATCTGCCGGCTAAGGTTGGTGGTCGCATCCAAGTGCGCAAACGTTCCGGCCGGAGCGGGATCGGTGTAGTCGTCCGCGGGGACGTAGATGGCTTGCACCGAAGTGATCGAACCATTCTTGGTGGAAGTGATGCGCTCCTGCAACTCGCCAATTTCGGTATTCAGGTTGGGCTGATAACCAACGGCCGAGGGCATGCGGCCCAATAGCGCGGAAACTTCCGAGCCGGCTTGCACGAAACGGAAAATGTTATCGATGAAGAGCAGCACGTCGAGATGTTCTTCATCGCGGAAATATTCAGCGACAGTAACGCCGGTCAACCCTACGCGCAAGCGCGCACCGGGTGGCTCGGTCATTTGCCCGTAGACCAGGGCCGCGCGCGATTTCTCCGAGTTGCCCGGGCGTAACCACGCCGGACTCCTGAAATTCCAGCCACAGGTCGTTTCCTTCCCGGGTCCGTTCGCCCACTCCGGCGAACACCGACACGCCGCCGTGCTTCATCGCTACGTTGTGAATCAACTCTTGAATCAAAACCGTCTTGCCGACGCCCGCGCCGCCGAATAGTCCGATCTTGCCGCCCTTGAGGAAGGGCTCGATCAGATCGACCACCTTAATTCCGGTTTCAAACATTTCCAGGTTGGTGGACTGATCGATCAGCGATGGTGCCGGACGATGGATCGGATAAAACTTGTCGGCTTTTACCGGGCCCAGACCGTCCACCGGCTCACCGAGTACGTTCAGCACCCGCCCGAGCGTCGGGCGTCCCACCGGAACGGAAATCGCCGACCCGGTGTCGTACGCCTTCATGCCGCGCACCAGTCCTTCACTGGGCTTGAGCGCGACGGTGCGCACGCGGCCCTCGCCAAGGTGCTGCTGCACTTCGCAGATGATGTCGATCGGTTCGGGTACGTTGAATCCCTCGCTGACCACACGCACCGCGTTGTAAATGTGCGGCAGGTGATGCTCGGGAAACTGCACGTCCACTACCGGCCCGATTACTTGCACCACATGCCCGAGTGTCTGTTCCTTTTCTGCCATCTTTTTCTCCTAAGTCCGTAGCCGTTGCTGGCGGCGGTTCGCGCCGATGATTCGCCCGCTGTTCTCAGGTTATTCGGTGGACGCCGCGCCGCTCACGATTTCGATCAGTTCCTTGGTAATCCCGGCCTGGCGAATCTTGTTCATCTGCAGGGTCAGAGATTCGATCAGGTCAGACGCGTTGTTGGTGGCCGCGTCCATCGCCGCCATGCGCGCGCCGTGCTCCGCCGCGGATGATTCCAGCAGGATGCGGAAAATTTCTGCGTCCACATACCGCGGCACCAGCGCTGCGAAAATCTCCTCGGCCGGCTGCTCGTAAATGTAATCCACTAATGGCTCCGCAGGCTCGGCCGCCTCGATGCCCTGAGCGCCCTTGGTGGACGACTCTTTTTCCGTTTTCCCGGAAAAGGTTTCTGCCGGGACCGGCAGCAATTTCTCCGCGCGCAGCGTTTGCACGATCACGCTCTTGAATTCGTTGTAGACCACGTACACCGCGTCCACTTCCTTCTGGATGTACAGATCGGCGACGTACGTCGCGATTTCCTTGGCCTTCTTGTACTCCACCCGCGCGGTCACGTTTTGGTATTCGGCGGCAAACTCGTAGCGCCGTTTGCGCAAGGCATCGACGGCCTTCCTGCCGATGGGAACCACGCGAATCTGCTTCGCCTCCCGCTCGCGCAAAAACGAATACGCCAATCGCAAGACGTTGGCGTTGAACGCGCCGGCCAGGCCGCGGTCGCCGGCCACCACCAGCACCAAGATCCGCTCTTCCGGACGCGCTTCCATTAGTGGGTGCGCCGGATCTTCCATGCGCGCGGTCGCCGATCGTAGCACCCGCAGGATTTCCTTCGCGTAGGGGCGGGCCGCGAAGACGCCCTCCTGCGATTTGCGCAGCAAAGCCGCCGAAATGAACTTCATCGCGCGAGTAATCTGCTGGGTGTTCTTAACCGAGCGGATGCGGCGCCGATAATCGAGAAGTGTAGGCATTTAGCGTGTGGTGGCTGAGCTCACTTGGCGGCGCCAGCCGTCGCGGGGGCCCGGGTGGCGGCGAGAAATCGTTCCTTGTAAGCGTCCAGAGCCTTGGCGGCCTCGGCTTTGAGAGCATCGTCGAAGGCCTTTTTTTCGCGCAACGTCTTGAATATTCCGGGATAGTTGGCGTCGATAAAATCGTACAAGCCGGCCTCGAAGGGGCGGCACTCGGAGATTTCCAGGTCGTCGAGAAATTTATTGGTCGCCGCGAAGATCATCAGCACCTGGCGCTCGACGCTGAGCGGAACGTACTGATCTTGCTTCAGCACTTCGGTAAGGCGCTGCCCACGCGCAAGCTGCGCCTGAGTGGCCTTGTCGAGCTGGTCGGAACCGAACTGCGCGAAGGCCGCCAGGTCGCGATACTGGGCAAGTTCCAAACGCAGCGAACCAGCTACCTGGCGCATCGCTTTGATTTGCGCGTTGCCGCCGACGCGGCTCACCGAAAGACCGACGTTCACCGCCGGACGTATGCCGCTGTTGAAGAGGTCGGCTTCCAGGTAAATTTGTCCGTCGGTGATGGAAATCACATTGGTGGGAATATAGGCGGAAACGTCGCCGGCCTGCGTCTCGATAACCGGCAGCGCGGTAAGCGAGCCCGCTCCCTTTTCGTCATTGAGCTTTGAGGCGCGCTCCAGCAAGCGCGAGTGCAGGAAGAAAACGTCGCCGGGGAACGCTTCGCGTCCTGGTGGGCGGCGCAACAACAGCGAGATTTCGCGGTAGGACTGGGCGTGCTTGGAAAGATCGTCGTAAAAGCAAATGGCGTGCTTCTTGTTGTCGCGGAAATATTCGCCCATGGCGCAGGCGGCGAAAGGCGCCACGAACTGCATCGAGGCCGGCTCCGATGCCGAAGCAATCACCACGATCGAGTAGTCCATCGCGCCGTTGTCGGTGAGCGTTTTCACTAGCTGCGCTACCGTCGAACGCTTCTGCCCAATCGCGCAGTAGATGCAAATCATGTCGCCGCCGCGCTGGTTCAAGATGGTGTCGACGATGATCGCGGTCTTCCCGGTTTGCCGGTCTCCAATAATCAACTCGCGCTGCCCGCGTCCGATCGGAATCATCGAATCGATGGCTTTGATTCCGGTTTGCAGCGGCTCGCGTACCGGTTGGCGATCCACCACCCCCGGCGCGATGCGCTCGATCGGGCTGCGCCGCTTCGCGGTGATCGGGCCTTTGCCGTCGATCGGGACTCCGAGCGCGTTCACCACCCGTCCGATCAGTTCCTCTCCCACCGGAACCGACATGATCTGGTTGGTGCGCTTGACGGTGTCGCCCTCGCGAATTTCGGCGTAGTCGCCCAGCAGCACCGCGCCCACTTGGTCTTCTTCCAAGTTGAGGGCGATACCGTAAACGTCATTACCAAAATCGATCATCTCGCCGGCCATGCACTTATCCAGCCCGTGGATGCGCGCGATACCGTCGCCTACCGAAATCACTGAGCCGACCTCTTCCACCGCGACGGTCTGCTGGTAATTCTCGATTTGTTGGCGAATCAGATTTGTGATTTCGTCGGCTTTGATCTTGGCCATGCTGCTCCTATTCGGATTCCAAAGTTGTGCGCAGGCTTTCGAGTTGCTGGCGCACCGATCCATCGTAAATCGTCGAACCAATCTGTACCACCGCGCCGCCGAGCAGCGAATCGGCGACCGCAAATTGCGCTTCTACTTTTTTCTGGGTCAAACGCTCCAGCGCGGCGGTCAGCGCTTGCTTTTCCTGGCCGCTGAGCTCGTGCGCCGAGGTCACCTGGGCTTCGGCGATTCCCAAGCGCGCGTGGATTTCGGTGTCGTATGCCGGCAGCAAATGCGGCAGAAGCTCCACACGGTGATGATCGACCAACACGAAAAGAAAATTGCGGGTGGCCTGGCTCAACTGCATGCGCTCAGCTAGTTTGCCCAGTAACGACTTCTTTACGTCGGCGCTGACTGCCGGATTCGAGAGCAAATTGCGGAGATCGCTCGATTCCTGATAAGCGGCGGCGAGATCCGCCAATTCGCCGCGAATTCCGGCGGCGTTGTGCGCCAAGGCCACGTCGGCCAGCGCCGCGGCGTAACGCTGAGAGAGTGCGCTCAATTCGCTCCCCCTCCCAGACCTTGAATAAACCCTTTCACCAGCGCGCCGTCCGCGGCCGGGGTCACTTGATCTTGCAGCAGACCCACCGCACGGGCCACGACTCGTTGCGCCACCCATTGCCGCAATTCCAGCCGCGCCGCCCGTTCCGCAGCGTCGATTTCAGCGCTGGCAGCCAGGTCGATTTTTTCCGCTTCGACTTGAGCCTGGGCAAGAATTTTTTGGGTTTCGGCGCGTGCCGATTTTTCGGCCTCCGCCTTCATCGCCGCAATCTCGGTTTCCAGACCGGCGAGTTTTTGCTCCGCAGCGCGGCGGCTCTTCTCCGCGGCTTCACGCGCTCGCGTTCCCTCGGCAATCGCGCTTTGGATGTCTGCGGCGTTGCGGCGGAATGCGGGTGCGGCGGACTTCACCAGAAAATATACGATCACACCCGCTACGATGACGAAATTGATCCAGCGAAAAAACGTCCCGGTGGGAGAATCCACCAGCGATCCGCCTTCTTCGGCGGCAAACACCGGTGCGCCCGCGGCTAGCATGGAAACGAGCACCAGGGACGCTATGGCAGCAACGCGCCTGGCGATATCCGGCGACGCTTTGTTCCATCTGACCTGGATAGAATTCCGAAAGCTCACTCGATGCCCCTCATCGTGTTGGCGGGTTTTTGCAGGATGTTTTGCACCAGCGCGGCGGCAAGCTCGGCGGCACGCTGATCCACCTGCGCGCGCGCCGCGTCCAATTCTTGCGCGATTCGCCGTTTGCCTTCCTCGACCTTTTGCGCGGCTCGGGTGCGCGCATCCTTAATCACGGAGGCCCGATTGTCCAGCGCCGCCTGGCGCCCCGCGGCCTGCTGGGCGTAAAGCTCGTTGCGCGCCTTCTTGAGGGCGGCGCCGTAGGCGTCCAGTTCCTGCTGCGCGGCGGCTTGAGCGGCAAGAGCCTGAGCGCGTGCGCCGTCGATGCGCGCGGAGCGTTCGGCCATGGCCTTGGTAATCGGGGTGAAGAAGGCCCAGCGCATAAAAAGAAGAAAGAAGACGAGAATGACGACGGTGGGCGCAGCTTGGAGGAACAACTCAGCGAGCTGATGGAGTATGGGCATCGTTTTAGAACAGGAACGTTTCGCGCGCGCACCGGACGCGCGGAGCTAGGTTGAAATGATAACTCGCACACCCTCAACGCAATGAAAACGAGTGATTATCGCATTGACAATAAAGGAGGTCAACGTCCCGCTGCGTCCCGCTGCGTCATTTGCGCCATCCTGAAACGACCACGTTCTGGGCCATTTTGGTGATCTGGCGGTTCTTTCCCCGGCAAGGGTGAATAATGCGACTTGAGGAATGGCCCCAAAACGGGCGTAGAATGCCATGCCTGAGGGCCCCCCATGCCAAAAGACCCTGAAGCCAGCCATCTTTACTGGCCGGATGCGCGATCCCACGATGCGGCGGCCGGCGCGGACGCAACCCGCGGTTTGCTCCCGTGGAGCTGGGCGGTCGAGCGCTTGGAAAGATCGCACAACTACTGGGTGGGCACAGCGCGGCCCAACGGCCGCCCACACTTGATGGTTATTTGGGGAATCTGGCGGGAAGGCGCATTTTGGTTCACCACCGGCCGCGGCACGCGCAAAGCCCGAAATCTGGCCGCCAATCCCAATTGCTCGATCGCCACACAAGAGGCCGACGAAGCCGTGATCGTCGAGGGACAGGCTCGCGAGATCACCGGTGCCGGCGCGCGGCGCGCTTTCATCCCGATGTATAACGCGAAGTATGGCGGCGACATTGAGGCCATGATTGGGACGTCCGATGGCGGCGCAGGACCCGCCGGGAGCGCGTTGTGGCGAGTGGAGCCGCAGGCGGTGTTCGGGCTGAACGAGCATGCAAAAGACTTCGTCGAGGCCGCTACGCGCTGGACCTTTGCTCCGAACGCGGGGTAAACACGCGGCGCTAGCGGCGGGTTGGGCACATTTTCCGCACAAGCCCGGCGATGCTATCCTATGCCGCTAACCAAGGAGCCCTGACATGCCGTCATTTTCCGGCGTTGATTATCTGGAAGTCGATTCTCTGCTGACCGACGAGGAAAAACTCGCGCGGCTAACCGCCCGCCAGTTCGTCGACGATCAGATCCTACCGATCATTGAAGAATGCAATCGCGAAGGGCGGTTCCCCAAAGAGCTAATCCCGCAAATGGCCGAGCTCGGCTTTTTCGGCGCCAGCCTACAAGGCTACGGCTGCGCTGGAATGTCCAACGTCGAATACGGCCTGGTGACCCAGGAGCTGGAGCGCGGTGACTCCGGATTGCGCAGCTTCGTTTCGGTGCAGTCCGCGCTGGTGATGTATCCGATCCACGCGTTTGGGTCGGACGAACAAAAGAACAGGTGGCTGCCGCTGATGCAGCAGGGCAAGGCGTTGGGCTGTTTTGGCCTCACCGAGCCGCAGTTTGGATCGAATCCCGGCGGAATGCTCACGCGGGCGGTGAAGACCGGCGATAGCTACGTGCTGAACGGCGAGAAAATGTGGATTACCAGCGGATCGATCGCGGACCTGGCGCTGATCTGGGCCAGGTGCGAAGACGAAAAAGTGCGCGGCTTCCTGGTGGAGAAAGGCACGCCGGGTTTCAAGGCGTGGGATGTTCACGGCAAATGGTCGCTGCGCGCGTCGATCACCTCTGGCCTGGCGATGACCGATTGCAAAATTCCGGCCGCCAATGTGTTGCCGGGTGTGGAAGGATTGAAAGGCCCGCTTTCCTGCTTGAACCAGGCCCGCTACGGGATCGGCTGGGGCGCGATCGGAGCGGCGATGGCGTGCTATGACTGCGCGTTGCGCTACTCGAAGGAACGGAAGCAGTTCAACAATAGGCCGATTGCATCCCACCAGCTCGTGCAAGAAAAATTAGTCTGGATGATCACGGAGATTTCGAAGGCCCAGTTGCTAGCCCTGCAAGTAGGCAAGCTAAAAGACCTGGGCCGCGTGCATCCGTCGCACATCTCGATGCTAAAGATGAACAACGTCTGGATGGCCTTGGAAACCGCGCGCCTGGCCCGCAGCGTCCTGGGCGCCAATGGCATCGTGGACGACTACCCGATCATGCGCCACATGAACAATCTCGAGTCGGTCCTCACCTATGAGGGCACCCACGACATCCACAAACTGATCATCGGCGAACGCATCACCGGCATCGCCGCCTTCAGCTAGAACCGGCGTTGCGGGGCCGACGAGTGTGGTGGCCCCGCAAAGATTCCAAATCACCCCAATTTCCGCCAAAAACGGTTTATGATACCCGCCGCCGGAAAAGCCATTTCCCGCAAATAGGATCTCCCGGAGCGCCCGATGGAAAAACTAAGCCTGGAATTTCTGCGGGTCGTCGAACAAGCCGCCATCGCTTCCGCACACACCATGGGTCTGGGTGACCGCGAAGCCGCCGATCAGGCCGCGGTAGAAGCGATGCGTACAGAAATGGACGGGGTAGGAATGGACGGCACGATCGTGATCGGCGAGGGCGAACGCGACGAAGCGCCCATGCTTTTCATCGGCGAGAAAGTAGGCCGCGCCACGCGTGACACCTACATCACCTACCCCAGCGTGGATATCGCGGTCGATCCCCTGGAAGGCACCAATCTGTGCGCGCTGGGCACGCCAAACTCGATCACCGTATTGGCCGCCAGCGAAAAACACGGCCTGCTGCATGCCCCCGATCTGTACATGGAAAAAATCGTGGTGGGACCTGCGTGCCGAGGCGCGGTGGATCTGGACGCCCCGCCAGAGCACAACCTGCGGGCGATCGCCAAGCGCTTGGACCGCGACGTCGAGGACCTGGTAGTGACCGTCCTGGACCGTCCACGGCACGAAAAATTGATCGAAGACATCCGCAAGGCTGGCGCACGCATTCGCTTGATTGGCGACGGCGATTTGTCCGCAGGAATTTCCGCGGCGGTGGTTGGAACCGGCATCCACGCGGTAATGGGCACCGGGGGCGCTCCAGAGGGCGTTCTAACTGCGGCCGCGTTGCGTTGCTTGAACGGCCAGATCCTAGGGCGCCTAGTGGCGTCGAAACCAGAGCACCTCGAGCGGCTATCGACGATGGGCATCCAAGATCCAAAGCGGGTCTACGACACCCAAGATCTGGCGCCCGGCAAGAGACTGATCTTCGCGTGTACCGGCGTCACGGAAGGCAATTTGCTCCGCGGGGTCCGCTTCTTTGGCGACGGCGTGCGTACCCAATCGCTAATCATGACGCTGGAAGACCGCGTAGTGCGCTTCATCGACACGGTTCACCTGGAAAAGCGCCCGGACGTGAAAGTGCGTTTCAATTAGTGGCACAACCATTCATAGTTGTGTGACAGCCCGGCACCGTCGAAGCGCACAGCTGCCTGCCTGCGCCACATTGGCGTTGTTTCCTGCGTGACTCCCAACCAATCTTCAGTGATTTCCGGCAGCTTTCGCCTTCGGCGGAGCCGCCCGGTCGCCTTTGGCGAAGCGGGCGAGCGCAGCCAGAATTTCCCGGCCGTAGCGTTCGGCCTTGCGTTCGCCAATCCCGTAGACGCGCAGCAACGCGTCGACGGTGGTGGGCCGCATCTCGACAATTTCCTCGATGGAAGTGTCGTGCAGCACGACAAACGCCGGAACTCCTTGCTCCTTCGCGGTGACCCGGCGCCACTCGCGAAGATAGTCGAGCAAGCCCGCGTCAGCATGCGTTTCCCGAGTCGCGCCAGCCCGTGGTGTCACCACTGGCGACACCCGCGGCGGCGGCACCCCCAACCCCGGCCCCGGAGGGGCTTGCGGATGAACCCAGCGAGCGCCAGGTGAAAGCGGCGGAGCCACATGCCCCGCCGCGCCTGAATCCGGCGATGCAACAACATCGTCGGCGCGTGAGCGTGCCGGCGGCGTTGCACCATCCGCCGGCGCTGCAGGCATCGCCGAGGCGGCCGATGGCCGCGGACGCTCAAACCACAACCGCCGGGTACCCGCGCCCGAACTCACGCCAGCGCCTGCGGCCCGGGCGCCCGAGCCAGCAGCAGGCGGTGAGGACGCACCACCACGAAATTTCTCCCGGACGATTGGAGTCAGGTCTTCGGCTCCACCCGATCGCCCGAAGACCGCGCTCGTGCGCGGGCTTCCCATCGAATGTCTGTGGGCCAGCGCGGTCGCGGACGAAGCAGCAGACGGATAAGATCGCGACCGTTTGCTAGACCTCGAGCTCGAGTCCGCGCTCGTACCGCGGCGCTTGGTCCTACGGTCGCGCTTACGCGCCCCTGCCGGCGCCTGACTTTCGTCCAGCCACTCCATGTCCACGCCGCAAACGTCGCACGCCCCGCACGCTATCCACTTCGGCGTTTCGCCAAAGTGCACGCATATCTGCCGGTGGCGGCACGAACTTGAGTCCACAAAGCGCCGCACCCCGTGATAGCGCTGCCAGGCCCGCTCTCTCTCGGGTCCATCGGCAATTTGCGTGATGAAGTGGGTCAGCAAACCAACGTCGCGTTTTTGCCATAGCAGCACGCAATCCGCCGGCAGCCCGTCGCGCCCCGCTCGCCCCGCTTCCTGATAAAACTGCTCGATCGATTTCGGCAGCGAGAGGTGGACTACGGCGCGCACCGCGGCCTTGTTCACTCCTAGACCGAACGCCACCGTGCCTACCAGCACCGGAACCTCGTCCGACATCCAGCGTTCCTGATTCTCACGCCGCGAAGCGTTGTCCATCTGGCCGTGATACGGGATGGCTGGAATTCCATTCTCCGCCAGAAAATCAACGGTTTGGTCCACTCGTGCAATCGTGGGCGAGTAGACAATCATGTTGCTGCCGGCGTGGCGTTCCAGGGTCTGCAGCAGCAGCGTGGACTGCGTCGCGGCGTTGGACTCCTTGACCAGGTAGCGCAGATTGGGACGGTGAAAACTGGCGATGCACTTGTGCGGATCGCGAAGCTGGAGCTGCTTTATGATGTCGTGCCGCACCAGCTTCGTAGCGCTGGCGGTGAATGCCGCGATCGGACAAGCGGGAAACAGCAGCCGCAGGCGGCTGAGCAAGCGGTAGTCCGGGCGAAACTCGTGCCCCCATTCCGAGATGCAGTGGGCTTCGTCAATCACGAACGCTGAAATGGGCGTGCGCTGCAGCCATTCGATGGTGTCTTGCCGCGCGATCCGTTCGGGAGAGAGGTACAGCAGGCGGTAGGCGCCCTGGTTAGCTTTGCGCATCACGTCGAATTGCTCGCGTGCGCTCAGGGAGCTATTCAGCAACGCTGCGGGAATCCCCATTTGATCGAGTTGCGCGACTTGATCCTGCATCAGCGCGATCAACGGCGAGATTACGACGGTAGTTTTTCCGGGAAGCGTCGCTGCCGGCAATTGGAAGCACAGCGATTTTCCGCCGCCGGTGGGCATCACCACGCAAGTGTCGCGTCCGGCGAGCACGCTGCGCACCACCCCCTCCTGCAGCGGACGGAATGAGTCGTAGCCCCAATAGCGTCGCAGCGCAGCCAGCAGATCCGCGGTTTCAATCATGAAGGTCCATGATAGGCATGCTCGCAGTATACGAGCGCGGCACGCTCGCGGTCTTGTCTTTTCCTGGTTTTGACCGAGCCAGAAATCTGAGGCCGCAAAAATCGCGGCCTCCAATTGCAGATGTCGAGAGCGGTTGCGAAGCGCCCTGCGAACGCCTGGAACATTGTGCGGGGAGATTGCGTATGATTTGGGTAGAATCCCCGTGAGGTGAACTATGTCCACTGTGCCGCTACCCCCAGCGCAAAGAAGAAGCAACGCCATCTGGTGGATCTTGGGAATCCTCGGTGCCTGTTTTGTGGTGCTGGTGCTGGGCTCGGTGCTGATCGGACTTTTCCTGGCGCGCCAAGTTCACGTGCATCAAGCGGGCAACAAAGTCGAGATTCAGACGCCGATGGGCGCGATCAACGTCAATAGCGATAAGCACAGCGTCGGTCTGCCGGTCTATCCCGGAGCGACCAGCGGAAACAACAACAACGGGAGCTTCGAGATCAATACCCCGAACCACGCGGTCGGGATGGCCATGGAGAAATATACGACCGCGGATGGGTACGAGAAAGTGCAGGACTGGTACCGCAAACGCTTGGGCCCCGACTTCCAATTCGAACAAGGGCACCATTCAATCACCGATTCCGACAACCCCTGGAAAGGGAAAAGTTCGATGAACTTCAACGACGCGGACGGGGCGTTCGTCGACAAGACGAACGATGGAGCGCGCATCGTAGCGCTTAAGCGCGTTGACGATGGGACAGAGATCGACTTGTTGCGCGTCGGAAAGAAAGAACTTCAGTAGCCAAGCGCCCACTTCCTCAGGATCTGTTTCGACTGCCGTTTAGACGTACGACGTGGCTTGTGCTGTGTTCCGGCACGCGCCGACAGCGCTGCCCCGGATCCCCGCCCTGTACATCAAGAAGATCGAGGCCGCGCCAGAAGATTCAATGGCGACCTGAAGGCCGACGCGAAGCGAATCCTCGCGGCCAGCCCGGCGTTACTTGGTGTTCCTTGGTGTTCGAGATGCCTTGGACGGTACCCGTGCGCGTGAAGGGGCGCGGAGCGCGTTGCTCCGTGATTTCCGCCATCGGCCCGGCACCTGCGGTCTACCACCGCGGTCCGAGTCCCCCAATTCAGATTCTCGGACCTTAGGTTTTCTGTGCCGAATCAACGATGCAGTGCGCTGGCCGAAGGAGCAGAAGGTTGCTGCTGCCTCCGGGGAAGCGCGTGCGGCACCCGCTCCGATGGCGAAGGAATGGACCGCAACGGACTATTGGCGGTGTTGACGTGCTCGCTGATGGCTTGCAGACGCTTGAGAATGGACTGCCATTGCGCCCAATCGAGCTGACGCAGGAATGGCCGTAGACCCTGAATGAACGGATCTTCCAGCACCGTTTCTCCGTTCGATTCAGGAACGAAGAACCGATTCAGCCCCACGCCCAGCGCTTCGGCAATTTTCTCCAGCGTGCCGAGGCTCGGCGTCATCTGACCACTCTCGATCCGCGAGAGGTAGGAGCGAGAAACCCGTGAACGAGCCTGTAGCTGGCTCTGGGTCATCGCACGCGACTCGCGCAACTGACGAATGCGCTGACCGATATTTTCAACGGTCTCGCGGTTCGGCCAGTTCTCAAATAGCTGGCGATCGTCTCCCGGCAGGTCCTGGGGGGACGGTGAAGGGATGACAAATGCCACTTTGGGTGGCATCAGACGCAAGCATCTGCGGCAGTTGCCCGTGCGGGTACGATACTGCACCAGTCCGCATACCTGGCAGCGAATCACTTCGCGGTCTAGTTCGGTGGTGCTATCTATACCATTCTTCTCTGACACCGGTGTCCTCGCAAGCTGACCCGGCGCATTGGATAAGGGGAACTCTGTCTAGGGGAAGGCAGAGACTGCAAGGCGCGCGAGCGAGATTGTCTACATTATGACAAAAAGTGTCAAGCATTTTCTATGCCTTTGCGCGATTTTGGCGCAAGATATTTTAGCCCTGTCGTTTCCTGACTAGCAACCGCTCCACGTAGATGGTGTCGCCAAAAGCAAAATCCCGGCAATTGCCCGGTCTAATGCCGCAATTTGCGAGAAGCCGGGACCCTTTGCGATACTGAACGGTGAAATTGGTCCCGAAAAGGAACCGTGCGCGGAATCATTGGCGAGACAGCTCGAACCTAAGGAAGAATCATGCCCACCCGTGACGATGCCTGGAAATTGCTCTGCGAGTACACCCGCAGCGAAAGTCTGCGCAAGCACGCCCTCGCGGTGGAAGCTTGCGTGCGTGCCTACGCCCGAAAATCAAACGCCGATGAGGAATTGTGGGGCATTACCGGCCTACTGCATGACTTCGACTACGAGCGCTGGCCCAACGACGCGCACGCAGCCGACCAGGAGCATCCGTTTGAGGGATCCAAAATTCTGCGGGAGCAAGGCTATCCCGCAGAAATGATTCACGCGATCCTGGCGCACGCCGACTATTGTCAAGTGCCGCGAGTATCGCCGCTGGATAAGACTTTATTTGCGTGCGATGAGCTGTCCGGATTTCTGACCGCCTGCGCGCTGGTGAAGCCCAGTAAGAAACTAGCGGACGTCGAGGCGCCCTCAGTGCGAAAAAAGCTGAAAGACAAGGCCTTCGCGCGTGGCGTGAACCGCGTGGATGTCACCAACGGCGCGGAAGAGCTCGGTGTGCCGCTCGAAGAGCACATCGCATTTTGCATCGAGGCTATGCGTGGGATTTCCGAGACGCTGGGACTTTAACGCCGGGCTCGCCGCAAAAATAAATCGTGTGCTAGAATCTCCGACGCATGGAAAAGGCCAGCAGCATCTTGGGGAAAACGGTACGGCAAATGAGGCGCCCGCGCGCGACTCTGGCGTGGCTCGAAGCGGCGTGGCCTAGCATCGTGGGCGCCAAAGTGGCCGCGCAGACCAGGCCGATGCGCTGCACGGACGGAATTCTCGAAATTTCCACCACCGGGAAGGATTGGCGCCGCCAACTCGAGCAGATGCAGGATGCCTTCCGCCAGAAAATTAACGAAAGCTGGGGCGGGAATCTGGTTCGCGAGGTGCGTTTTGTGGCCGCCAAGCCCGGACCGCGCCGCATGCGGTACGAAGACGACAACGAACACACGCCGTTCATCCGCAGCAAGGGCAAGCGCTAGGTAATTCGCAGCAACCAGCTTGCGGTAGACCACCGCACTCAGCCGATTGGATAGCGCGGATCGTCGGATATCCGACCTGCTCACAGGACCCGAAAATATGAAGATCACCCGCGAAGATGTGCTGCGCGTAGCGCAACTGGCGCACTTGGAGTTGAGCGAAAGCGAAGTGGAGACCTATCAGGGCCAGCTCGATTCCATCCTGAGCTACATCGATAAGCTCAATGAGGTCGACATCTCCGGGGTGGAGCCGATGGCCCAGGTCCTGGCGGCGCGCGGCGAGGCCAGTGACGAATCAAACGACGCTGAGGCGGCCGAGAATTCTGCACTCCGAGCGGACGTCGAGCGCCCCATGCACACCGCCGAACGGGTCCTAAAGATCGCACCGGACCCGGCCGCGCCATATTTCCGTGTCCCCAAGGTGATCGAACGATGAGCCGGACGCTCCCCTGGACGGTCGCCACGATCCGCATGGCCCTTGAAAGCCGGAAAGTATCGGCGCACGAGCTTGCCGACGATTTTTTTGCGGCGATTGCCCGCCGCAACCCGGAGTTGAACGCTTATTTGGCCCTTTCGCCCGAACTGGCCTACCAACAAGCCGCCCGGGTAGACACGGCCGTGGCCAAGGGAGACCCTCTTCCCGCACTCGCCGGCGTCCCCATCGCGATTAAGGACGTCCTGAGCACCACCGGCATTCCCACCACCTGCGCCTCGAAGATCCTGCAAAATTACGTGCCGCCCTTTAACGCGACCGCGGTCGAACGGTTAGAAGCCGCGGGCGCGGTAATTTTGGGCAAGACCAATTGCGACGAATTCGCCATGGGCAGCTCGAATGAGAACTCCGCATACGGCCCGGTGCACAACCCGGTGGCGCTGGACCGCGTTCCAGGCGGATCGAGCGGTGGATCGGCAGCGGCGGTGGCTGCAGGATTGGCAGTAGCAGCCCTGGGAACCGATACGGGCGGTTCCATACGCCAACCGGGCGCTTGCTGCGGAATTCCCGCAGTGATGCCCACGTACGGCCGCGTGTCGCGCTACGGCCTGATCGCTTTTGCGTCTTCCTTGGACCGCATCGGACCGTTTGCTACCAACATTGCCGACGCTGCGGCGGTGCTCGGCACAATTGCCGGGACTGATCCCCTCGATTCGACCTCTGCACAGATCGCCGTGCCCGACTACGCCCAAGAAATGGAAAAGGATATCGCCGGTCTGCGCATCGGCGTCCCGGAAGATTATTTTGGTGCGGGCCTGGATCCGGAGGTTCGCGAGAAAGTGGAAGCGGGCATCGCGCTGCTGGAAAAATTGGGCTGCCGGAGAATTCCCCTGAAAATGCCGCACACCGACTATGCCATCGCCACCTACTACATCGTCGCCACCGCCGAGGCCAGTTCCAATCTGGCGCGATACGACGGGGTGCGCTACGGCCTGCGCGTTCCCGGCGCGACGCTGATGGATATGTACCGCAAAACCCGTGAGCAGGGTTTTGGCGCGGAAGTGAAACGGCGAATCATGCTGGGAACCTACGCGCTCTCCGCCGGATACTACGAGGCGTACTACCTGCGCGCGCAAAAAGTGCGGGCGCTAATTTACCGCGATTTTGCCGACGCGTTTTTGAAGTGCGATTTGATCGTGACTCCCACCATGCCCACCGCGGCGTTCCGATTGGGCGAGAAAACGGCCGACCCGCTCCAAATGTATCTAGCTGATATATATACGGTTACAGGATCGCTGGCGGGCGTCCCGGGGATCTCCGTGCCGTGCGGAAAAACGCGTTGCGGACTGCCGGTTGGCTTGCAAATCTTTGGCTCGCATTTCGGCGAAGCAAGAATGCTCCAAGTTGCCCGCCAATTTGAGAAGGCCGGCGGATTTTCGATCACCTCCTAGGCCCGCTGAATTGGGTTTCGCGGTTTTCTTTTCCCGCTGCCCCACTCTTTGCGTATTTTGCAAAGGCTGGGCGTATCGACCTTCGCGTGAGTGTCGAGTTCACGCGTTGCTCTTGAACTAAAGTCCGCACAAATCTGCTACGCGCCTGTTACTCTGCGTTAAATTTCTAATTACGAATGGAGAATTCCTTCGCTGCGCCGGGCGCCAACCCCACTTCCGCAAATTTCGCCCGCCAAACTTCTTAAACCACTGACGGAACGCGTCGCATTCGAAAGCCAAATAATGTCTGGAACTTTGCAAAAAAGTACTATCGGTACTGGAAAAGAATTCCTCAAATGGTAGAAATATCCGGAAAGTAGTTGATCGCCAACATCGCCGGAACTGCTTCCGCTCTGACTGTTTTGTTCCTAACTCGAATCGCTGCATCACGAAACGTCCATAAACAAAGGCTCGCACGACTTTTCTAACGAACCGCACGCTTGAGCCGATGGGAACAAAATAGAACGGAAGGACTATTGCTAGAGAAACTATGCAACTCGTATTCTCTAAGACGAATCGAAGCTCCAAGAGGCGGGAAACCGTGCTCAAAATAAAGTCCAGCCAAAAGTTTTTTACCGAAGATGAAGTGTCTGGGTTGACGGGAATCTGCCGCGATCATCTGCGCGATTTGTCACAGAGTCGTCATCTGGGATCGGTGGCGCGCGCCGCGGAATCCGCCGGAGTCCAAGCCCAGAATATGCTGTTCACCAGTTCGGACTTGATGATCCTAGCGGTCCTGTTTCCCCGCTGCGAGCATTAAGCCCACTCGGTGACTCGGGCGACGCCCCACACACCGGTGATCGCCGGTCGCACACCCGTCCCTCTCGCGTAACTAGAACCTTCTCACCTCCATGACCCAAGCGCAGTCCTGCGGTCTACCATAGCCGGTCATGGCGCGGTCCGTGGTGCGCCCATTCTGGCGGCGTATGTGCCCCGCAATGCCGAGTGATCCCAATCGCCGAATATGGCATCCTGATCAGTATATGTTCAGGTCTCGAACTCATCTTCGTGCCGCTGTCCTGCTATTTTGCCTGATCTCCGCTCCGTGCTTGCTGCTTTCCGGCCGCCCCGCACATCAAGCAAGTGCAACCGGATCAACAGGTTTTGAGGATTCTGCTCCACTACCCCGCGGGAAAAAATTGATCCTAAAGGACGGCACCTTCCAGCTCGTAAAGAGTTACCAGTTGAATGGCGACCGAGTAAAGTTCTACAGCATCGATCAATCGGATTGGGAAGAAATTCCCGCCGCGTTGGTCGATTGGGACGCAACCAAGAAAGAGGAGGCGGCGGAGTCAAAGAAGGATGGGGAAATCCTGGCCAAGGCGAGCAAGATCGAGGCCGCCCGCCGTGCCGCCCCCTCCCTGGACGTCGACGCCAGCCTGGAAGTCCTGCCCAACGTCTTCCTGCCCCCAGGAGCAGGTGCCTTTCTGCTGCAAGGCAGGTCTTTGACGGCGCTCACGCAAGCGGAAACTCAAGAGCGCCGCGACAAAAAGCAAACCGCGAAGCAAATTCTGGTCCCCATCCCGATCGTCCCGACCCGCCGCAATATAATCATCCAAGGCCCGCGCGCCCACGTGCGGCTCACCGATGCGCGTCCCGAATTTTGGATTAGGATGTTTGGATCGGACATTCCCAGGGTGGAGTTGGTGCGCATCCACGTGCACGGCCCGGTCCGGGTCGTCGAGAACGTAGACACGCTATTCTCGGTGGATGCGGAAGTGAGCAACGCGCTGTCCCTGCAAGAGTGGCCAGTGGCCCAGCGCGTCTTCCGCTACACCCTCGAGCAGCCGCTGCCCCCCGGAGAGTACGCGCTGACCCAAACCAGCGGCGTGCGCGGCCAGGACGCCGATATTACCCTGTACGTCTGGGATTTCGGGGTAGATCCTGGAGGAGGAGCAGCCGTCCCCGCAGCACCGAATAAAAAGCAGTAAGCGGAGCATCGTCCTGATCGGGGGCGTCCCGAGCGAGATCACTCGATCCTACCGTCTCGACTATCCGAGTTTCCTGCATTACGCTATCGCTGTGGACATCGATCGTCTGCGCACACTTCTGTTTTCGCTCCCAGGCGTCACCGAGCAAATCCAGTGGGATCACAATCTCGTCTTCAAGGTAGGTGGCAAAATGTTTGCGGTCGCCCCGCTGGAGTCCATGCGGGTGTGCCTCTCCTTCAAATGCAGCGACGAAGACTTCGCCGAGCTGATCGAGCGCCAGGGAATCATGCCCGCCCCCTACCTGGCCAGGGCCCACTGGGTAGCCGTGGAAGCTGAATCCACACTGCCCCGCCCCGAACTTGAACACCTCCTCCGTCAGGCCCATTCCCTGGTAGTCGCCAAGCTCCCCCAAAAGCTGCAGGCGCGTCTCCTCACACCAAAGCGCAAGCCGCGGAGAGGCGCGCCAAAGCCCAGGGCAAAACGGATTGGCACTTGAAAAACCTACGCGTTGACGCCGGGGGTGGCTGCCCATCATCATCGTTTCGCGACCGGTCAAAGCGGGGGTAGGATTCGGATCCATATTTGATCGTAGCTTTTCCTAGGCCATAAATTACCGGGCATCCTTTCCCGCAATCCGAAAGGAGTCGTCGAATGGGAAGTTCGATTGGCCGTAAGGCTTTCTGCTCCATCACTGTAATCGCCGCTTTGGCTGGTTCCATTTTGGTGTTGGCAAGCTCCAAGGACAGAGAGAACATCTCGGAAGTGAAATTCACTGCGCGCACGGAATTGGTGCTGATCCCTGCACTGGTGACCGACAAGTCGGGCAAGCATCTCACCGGGCTGCAGCAGGAAGTCCCGATGGTCGATAGCCAATCGGGGAAGAGAACATCGGAAGCACCAGCGCCAGCGCCGGCCCAAGCCATCCGTCGGCGAGTAAAAACTCATCTTCCGGTGGGGCCAATCAACACGGGGTGAAGGCGGAGGCCGACAGAATTCAGGGCATGTTGAAAGACTCGGAGCTCACTTTTCGATCGTTGGAACAACGCTTTGCCATCATCTACACGTTGCAAGCGATGCAAGAGCTGGCCCAGTAGTTGGCAGGCGTTCCCGGACGCAACTCGTTGACCGGAGCCGGCGGCGGATTTCCCTTCCACGTGAGTGACGACACCATACAACTCGCGCCCGAATGCGCAATCCCTCCAGCGCTGATCACCGGCCGGACTCAAGGATCCAACCGCGGTGCGCGTTTATGCCCAGAGGGTACCGGGCGGCTCAGGGTGTATCGGGCTTCTTCGGGGCGTCGGTCGCCGGCGCCACCGACAACTTTGATTTTTCGTGGGCGTCCTGGCTGTACTGGTGGGCCTTGAAGGCGTGCTCCATGGCCTGGCGCGAATGTTCGTGGCCGGTCTGGTGGTCGCCTTTGGAGTGCGAGGCGGCCGCGGCTTCGTGGGCGTGCGCAGCTAGATTGTGATATTCGGCGGCGCGTTGATGCGAATCTTTTGCCAAGGGATCGTCTCCTGAACTGACCACCCAATTATAGCCGGGAATGGGCAGCGAGGTGAGCGGCGCGGTTGATTTCCAGCAGCGTGGATTCAGTGCGTGAGAGTGGGGCGAGACTTCTTAAACGTCTTGGGAGGAACGGAGGGTCTCTCGTTCCTCCCAACGCTCTGCGGGACGCAAGAAAGTTAGTGTCCAGCTTTGCCGTACTTCTTCGCGGCGGCTTCGATTCCCGCACCTGCCTGCGCCAGATCGCCCAGGTTCATGGTTGGCCGGAAATGCACTTTGGCGTTGAAGGCGAGGAAAAACGGTTCGGCCACCGCCGGAATTTGGGAAACCTCTTTCATGTCGAAGAAAATGTAGCCGGTACGTTCGCCGCCATCGTCGGTAAAGTAAGCGGCTTCGGGCTTGATTTCATCCAGGATCGATTTGATGGTGGATCCTAGGGTGCCATTTCGGACGGCGTTGTTGGCAGTTGCGGTGTCCAGATTTACTTTCATCAGCATGCGCATGTGGGTGCCTCCTTGGCAAGCGAAATGATACACCGCGGAGGCTCTGCTAGGAAACTTTGGCGGTCTGCGCTTCGAGGGCTTCGCCCAGCAGCGCGGCCAAGCCTGCTAGCTGGAAGGGCTTTTGCACCACTCGGGCGCCGCGTTGGGTGAACGATTCTTGGGCGGCGGAGTCCAGCAGGTCGCCGGTCATGAAAACGAACGTGGCCGGACTGCCACCGGGAAGCGCGCGGAGGCGCTCGAAAAGTTTGTCGCCGTTCAGCCCCGGCAAGTTGAAATCGCAGAGGATTACATCGAAGGAGCGGGTGCCCAGCAGAACTAGAGCTTCTTCGGAGGTGGCCACGCTTTCCACAGCCATGCCGCGAACGCTGAGACCTTCGGCGACCAGTTCGCGGATGCTCTCCTCGTCGTCGACTACCAATACCGAGTGCCCGCGCAGGGTCGACGCGGCAGCCGTGGGGACACGGACCGGCAAGACCGGCTCTTGCTCCGCTGCGGCGGCCACCGAAATGCAAAACGTAGCGCCGTGGCCGGGAGTGGAGCGAACCACCAAGCTACCGCCATGCTCTTTGGCGATGGCCATAGAGATGGTGAGTCCCAGGCCGGCGCCGCCACCGGGGCGCTTGGTGGTGAAGAACGGATCGAAAATGTTGCCGATAATGTCGGCGGGAATTCCGGGGCCGTCGTCACTAACGGTGACGGTCACTTTGTCGCCGTCGCGGCCTACGTGGACGTGCACCACCCCGTGATCGCGGAAGGGAATGATGGCTTGGTGCGCGTTGACCACCAGGTTCTGAATCATTTGCAGCAGCAGCTTGGCGTCGCCCTGTACCGCGGGCAGTCCGGTCGCTGCGGAAAATTTCACTTCGATACGCTTCTGCTGCATCACCGATTCCTGCGACTGCACCGCGCGACGGGCCAGATCCTCTAGGCGCACCAACGATTGTCCGGGACCGCCGGAGGGGCGCGAGAAGGCCATCAGGCTCTGCACGATGGTGGCGGCTCGGCGGGCCTGCTGCAGAACCAAATCTGTTTGGCGGCGCATGGAATCGTCCACCGCACGCTCGCGAAGAATGTCGGAGACGCCCAGGATGGCGGTGAGCGGATTATTGAGCTCGTGCGCCACGCCAGCGATCATTTGGCCCATCGCCGCGAGCTTTTCTTTCTGGACCATTTGTTGCTCGAAGCGTCGGGATTCGGTGATGTCGCGAACTGAGGCGACCACTCCTATGATGGTGGCATCGGGGGCGGTGAGCGGGCTGGCGTTGGCGCGAAACACCCGCCAGGTACCGTCGCGATGTTGGGCTCGAAATTCGATGGCGCCGAACGCGGATTTTCCGCCGAGCATATCTTCGAAAGTAGACATGAGCAGGGCCACGTCGTCGGGATGCGTGCGAGAACCCAGCAGGGTGCCGATCATTTCGTCGGCGGTGAACCCGAGATGGTCCTGAACGCGAGCACTGACGAAAGTGAAGCGTTTCTGGGCGTCTACCACGCAGATGATGTCAGGAAAGCTGGAGATCAGCCGGCGCACGAATTCCTGTTCGTTATGCAGGCGCTTTTCCATTTCTACCCGCGCGGTAATGTCGACGATCGTGCCTTGCAAACGCACGATCTTGCCGGAAGCATCGCGAATGACGTTGGCTGAGATCAGGCAGGAAATCACCGTGCGATCTTTCTTGCGCAGCCGCACCGGAACGTCGCGCACCGAGTTGCTGCCGGCGAGATGCGCTAAAAGGCGGGCGCGGCCGTCGGGTTCGGCGTAGAGCTCCGGGATGTGCACGTTGATCAGTTCCTCGGCGGTATAATCCAGCATACGTGCCATCGCCGGATTGACCTGCCGAAACTGACCTTCCGGACTGCTGAAGAAAACTCCTTCCTGCAGCGACTCGAAAAGTTCGGTGAAGCGCAGCTCGGCTTCGCGCTGCGCGGTGACGTCACGGGCCACCCCGCTTACGTCTACCAGCGCGCCCTCCGCGATCTGGGCGTGCAGGTAGACATCGAAATACCCCGATTTGCGCGTTTTCGCGAACCGCACACGGACCACGCCCGACCACGATTCTTTCTGAAGCAGCACCGGCAAGCTCAGCCCGGCCTCTTCCTGCAAGGGCTCCGAGATAAATTCGTCCATCCGGTGCCCGATTAAATCCTGGAAGGAAACCCCAAGAGTCTCGGCGCACGCGCGATTGGCCACTCGGAAGAAACCGTCCGGAGAGAGCGTGAATAAGGCGTAGTCCAAGCTATCGATAAGCTCACGGAATCGCGATTGCGAGCGGACGATGGTATCGAACACTTTTTCAAATTCAGCGGGGCGGCCCTCCGACGAAGGCGGATCGGTGAGCCCGTGAAGAAAGTGGCGAATCGACCCGATTTCGCGGAACTCTTTCCATGCGTACGCTGAAAAGAGAATGACCACCCCCGCACAGGCAAGCTCGATCGTTGTATGGAGATTCGTGGGCGGAATCCATGAGACGAGTAACAAGGTTGCGGCCGCCACCAGAAATACGACGAGGACCATTTGAGCGAGACGGCGTTCGCGGCGGGTAAGCTTCTCCCACTGCGAGAGGCCGCGGTCTTCTAAGCGAAGTTGAGTTGGCGTTGACATCGGGTTGCTGTTTCGTTCTGATCCTGGCGGCGTATGTCACCGCAATAAACCGTTGGCCCTAGTGCGCCACATCGATTTTTTTTTGACGCTAGGATCGGAAATTGTGCTAACACAAAGGGATGCCGTGAGTGACGCCTAGCCCTCCGTATCAAATACTAACGGCGAACGTGGCTGCGGGCAATTTCTACCCATTCGGGAATTTCCACAGATGAACCGGGCCGCTCGACGAATCGAGAGTATCGCATGAGTGTTTTCGGCTCGAAACGAATGAACCGACTCGAGTCATGGGCATGGGCCCCGAGAATAGGGTGGGACGTCTCTTCCCTGGGCTTGGGCAACCGTGCTGCAAGGAGGCGCATCCTTTTGCCTGTGTTCACCTTAGTCCGCCGCTGGCGAAGCTATGTCCTTCCGGGAGTCTGTTTTGTCGCGGCGCTGGTGGTGTGTTTTGTAGTGCTGTCTCCCACGGCAGAGGGCCAGGGGTTTCGACGGGTGATTGTTTCCCGCGGGCGGGCGTTCCCTGACGTCGGTTCCGGCGTCACCGCGTTGAAACGCGACGCAGTGGGGCGCTATTACGTGCTGGCGAAGCCTGCCAACGTTATCCGAGTGTATAACTCCGACGGCGTACGGGTGGGGCAGATCCCCGCCGCCGATGCGACCGGCGCAACGATCGCCTATGCGGTCGATTTTGACCTCGATTCGAAGGGCAATGTACTGGTAGCGGACCGCGCCGCCAACGCCATCGAAATTTTCTCGCCGCAGGGCTCGCTGGTGGCGCGAGTGAAGATATTTGCGCCCACATCGGTGGTTTCGATTAAGGAAGGCCAATTCGCGGTTACGACTCTGAGGTCGTCGAGCCTGGTTGTGGTCATGGACTCAGAGGGCAAAGTGGTTCGCAACATTGGGGACATTCCAGATGCGCCCCCGGACGCCCCCCCGGTTATGGCTGATTTGGGCAGAGTTTCCGGAGACGCGGACGGCAACATATATTTTGCATTTGCTTCCGAAGAGCCGCTGGTGAGGAAGTACGACCGTTTTGGATATATCGCCTGCCAGGCCATCGTTCCCCGTAACTCACTGAATGTTAAAGCAGATACACCGCAGGACCGAGTGCAGTTTGGTTTTAGCTTCAGCCAGTATAGCCTGTCCGATCAGTTCAGTGGTTGGACGACGGTGGGGCTAAGCACCGGCGCGGTGGAGTTCGGCGCTTCGACAGGCATGGGACTGGAACGGGCTGGTTTCGGACACCCGGGTGGAGGCTGGGGTGGCGCTGAGTTCGGAGGCGGGGGACCCGGGGGCGCGTCCTTTATGGGTGGCAGCGGCACTGGGCCAGGCGGTGGCGGGCGAGGGGCGAGCGCTGGGGTGGTGGGATCGTTCCAAAACGGGCAGCTTAGGCTGGCGCCCCGGGTCGGGGCGGGGGGACGTGGCGGGCGGCGTGGTGCTGCGGCTGGAGCCCCTGGAGCTGGGGCTAACGGCAGCACCGGACAGACAGGTACCAACCCAAATGCCTCGGCTGCGGACCAACCGGGTATCGATACCGGCTCTGGCCAAGATGCGTTCGCGACCACGCAGGATTCGGGCACAACCCGGGCACTACAGTACGGTGCAGCGCAGGATGGCGGGGACCTGAGTTCGTCGGATTTGATGATTTTGCAGAATGAATCCCCCAATTACACGGTCGGAGGAGCCCAGTACGCTGGGTTGGGCGCATTGCCGGTCGGATCTCAAGGATTTGCGGCGCTCGGAAATTACCTAGGCCCCCCGCCAGGTGGCAGCCGGCTGCCACCTGGCGGCGGGTTGAGCACCATCATGGAACCCAGCCTGCCGAAGACGGCGAGCGCCAGTGGTAATACCTCGGCGTTTGGGCAGAGGAATTTTGGTGGCGAGGGCGGGCCCGGAGGATTTGGACACTATGGGCACTTCGGCGGCATAAACGCATACAGTGCGGTGGCTAGCGTGAAGGTGAATCTGGATAAAGCGGAGCCATCAAAGGACACCGCCAAGAATAAAATCACGGCCATTGGCGTGGATCGAACGACGCAGGAAATCTGGATCGCGATGGGGTCGACGCTGGTGCACTTCGATAAAGACGGAAATCAGCTTGATAGCTATCCGCTGACTACACCGCAGGGCCAAGCGCTCACCGCTAGCGCGATCGAGGTCGAGTCTGACCGGCTGCTGGTTGCGTCGGACGCGCATGGGATATACGAGTTCGCACGGCCTGATCCAAAAACGGCGGCGGCTACCTCGGCACGCTAGCCGTCAGCACGGGGGCCAAGAGTCGACTGCAACTGCGAATGCGTAGCTGCAGCGCTGGAAATCATCCTTCTCCGCTTTCCTTCTCTACTTCCCTTCTCTGCCTCGCTTCTCTACTTTTTGATCGCACGCTACGAGCTCAAATTCCAGTGCTATGTTGTGCCGCATTAATTTCCCAGGATGCGATTTCCGCACTCTATAATCCATGAGTCTAGAGCCAAAGGAGCGGGCCATGCCGAACAGGGTGCGATGGGGTGTACTGAGTACCGCGAATATTGGAACCAAGAAAGTGATCCCCGCGATGCAGAAGGGGGAATGGAGTACGGTAACGGCGATCGCTTCGCGCGACTTGGTGAATGCGAAGGTGGCGGCGCGGGAGCTGGGGATTGCGCGCGCGTATGGATCTTACGAGGAGTTGCTGCAGGATCCTGAAATCGACGCAGTGTACATTCCTCTGCCGAATCATTTGCATGTGCCGTGGTCGATTCGTGCGGCGGAGGCTGGCAAGCATGTGCTGTGCGAGAAGCCGATCAGTATTACGGCGGCCGAGGCGCAGGACGTTGCTGGAGGTGCGGGACCGCACCGGAGTAAAGATCGGCGAGGCGTTCATGGTGCGGACCCACCCGCAATGGTTGCGGACTCGGGAGCTGGTGCGTTCGGGAGCGATCGGGCCGCTCCGATCGGTGCTCGGGTATTTCAGTTATTTCAACCGCGATCCGCAGAACATTCGTAACATCGCGGATATTGGCGGCGGGGCGGTGTACGACATTGGCTGCTATCCGATCTTTACTTCACGATTTGTGTTTGGCGAGGAACCTGAGCGGGTGTTGGGTGTTTTGGAGCGCGATCCGGACTTCAAAGTTGACCGCCTCACTTCGGCGATTCTCGATTTTCCATCGGGGCAGGCGGTGTTTACGTGCAGCACGCAAGTGTGTCCGTATCAGCGGATGCATTTTATCGGGACTACCGGGCGGATCGAGGTGGAGATTCCTTTCAATGCGCCGCCGGACCAGCCATGCCGGATTGCTGATCGATAGGGGTGGAGACCTTTCCGGCAAAAACATTCGCTGGGAGGAATTTCCGGTGTGCGATCAATACACCCTGCAAGGCGATGCGTTTTCGCGGGCGATCCGCGAGGGCGCGGCCGGTGCCGGTGCCGGTCGAGGAGGCGGTTCGTAACATGGCGGTGATCGAGGCGATTTTCCGGTCTGGGGCTAGTGGCAAGTGGGAGCGGCCGGAGGCCTCAGCTAACTTCACCGGCAACTACAAACACCGAAAACAAAACCCCGGAAAAGATACCAGTGCAAAACCGTAAGTCAAAAACCCCACACGTAAATACGACGTGCGGGGCACCCACCGGCAACTGCAGCACCGAAGACAAACCACCGGCAACTACAACACCGGCACTACCGCCCTCAAAACAAAACTGCCGAGACGTTACTCGCCCTGCTGGACGAAGCGGCGGAAGAAGCTGTCGGGCTTCCATTGCGGGCGGTTGGGGTTGGTGGCTATTTCGATTAGCAGGCCGCGCGTGATCTCTTCGTAGCCGCCCGCGGCTGACAAATCTACTGGCTGGTTGATGTCGTCGGAGGGGGCGTGGTAGCGGTTGGTTAGCCAGTCTTTCATTTTTTGCGCTTCGGGTGAGCCTGGCACGACACCTACTTTCATGGTGATCGAGGGAATGCCTTGGCGGATGAAGCTGTACTGATCGCTGCGGACGAAGATGTTGCGTAGGGGCTCTTGATCGGGCTGGATGGTGATGCCGCGAGATTGGGCGACCTTGGTTACGGCGTCGCCCAGGTCGGACTCTGTGAGGCCGTAGACCGTAAGCATCTTCAACGGAACGATGGGCAGGAACATGTCGATGTTGATGTCGGCGACGATGGAGTTTTTGTCGACAGTAGGGTGGCTGGCGAAAAACTTCGAACCCTGCAAGCCTTTCTCTTCGCCAGTGACGAAGGCGAAGATCACCGAGCGGCGCAGCTTGAGGCCGGACTTTTTCAGCGAAGCGGCCACGTCCAGCAGAACCGCGCAGCCGGAAGCGTTGTCCATCGCACCGTTGTAGATCGCATCGCCGTTAATGGGCGCGCCGATTCCCAGGTGATCGAGGTGCGCGGAGAGGACCACCGATTGCGCGGATAATTTCGGATCGGTGCCGGGGAGCCTGCCGATAACGTTGGCCGATTCCAGGGTTTTCGTTTGGACCCTGGCTACGGTGTGGATACTGACGGCCAGCGGAAATTGCGGCAAGGGCCTGCGGTCTTTAGCCAGACCGGCAAGCTCGGCGAAAGTGTGGCCGGATCCGGCCAGGAATTTGTCGGCGCTGGCGGGATTCACGGTTAAGGCCAATTGCAGGCCCGGCGCATCATCGAACTCAGGCCCGACGAGGTGCATACTCGGCGCAGTGCGGTTGGCGGTGATGCGCGACCACGGAACATCGATAGAGGCGGGATTGGGAATGGAGACTACCCCTATGGCGCCTGCATCGCGAAGCGGCTTCCAGCGTTCCTGGATGGACCCGTAGTGCGCGGAGAGGGCCGCGGACACCTCGGCCGGCGAGCCGGTGATGAAGACAGCGATCTTGCCGTGGAGGTCGAGCCCGGCCAAGTCGTCAATTTTGTTTTCGGGGACCTGCAAGCCATAGCCGACGAAGACTAGCGGGGCTTCGACGTCTGGGGCGAGGGGCGTGCGAGTGCTAAAGATGACGTCGTCGCCGAGCGTCAGCGGCCCCGGCTGGCCCTCGCGGATCAGCGTGGCGCTGGAATCTTTCTCGATGATCTGGCGGGACTCGAATTCTACCGGCTGGTAGAAACCGTCGGCGCCAGCGGGCTCGAGGCCGGACTTGCGGAGTTGTTCGACGACGTAGGATTCGGCTTGACGCAGCCCTTCGCTGCCGGTTTCGCGGCCTTCCAGGCGGTCGTCGGCCAGGAACTTCACGTAGTCCCACCAGGATTTGCCGTCGAAATGGGATTGGGAGATGGCCGGGCGCGCGAGTTTGTGGGTGGGGGTTGGGGTTTGTGGCGGCAACTGCTGCGGGAGCGCAGGAAGGGTGATGACGGAGATGAGCAGAGCGGCTAGGAATTGCTTACGCATGAGGGCTGGTGTTCCTTTCGTTGTTTTCCTGGTGGAACAACGTTAGCACGAGTCGCGAGAACTGAGCTTCGGAAAAGCTTTGGGTTTGAAAGCGTTGTGGCGAAATAAAAAAGGACCAACCGAGTGTTACCGGCTGGCCCTTTTTATTTCGGCGAAGGCTGGTGCTACTCGGCGCCTTCGGCTACGGTGTCGGCGTCTTTGCGCAGGAAGTCCAAGGCTGCGGCTTCTTCTGCGGTTAGTTCGGGCTCGACTACCTCCGGCTCTTCCTTCGGCAGTTCGGTTACCAGCTGGATGTTGCGGTAGCGCTCCAAGCCGGTGCCGGCGGGAATCAGCCGGCCCATGATTACGTTTTCCTTCAGGCCGCGGAGGTAATCGATCTTTCCAGAGATGGCCGCTTCGGTTAGCACCCTGGTGGTCTCCTGGAAGCTTGCAGCGGAGATGAAAGAGTCCGTGGAGAGCGACGCCTTGGTGATTCCCAAGAGCAGCGGGCGTCCCGTAGCGGGACGGCCACCGTCGTGGATCACGTGGTCGTTCTCTTCGCGGAAGCGGAACTTATCGATCTGCTCCTCGAGGAGGAACGGCGTGTCACCGACGTCTTCCACTTTCACCCAGCGCATCATCTGGCGAACGATGGTTTCGATGTGCTTGTCGTTGATGTTGACGCCCTGCAGGCGGTAGACCTCCTGGATGGAGTTGACCAGGTAGGCTTGGGTGTACTTTTCGCCCAAGACGGCCAGCAAGTCGTGCGGGTTGAGCGGTCCGTCAATCAAAGGCTCTCCGGCTCGGACCTTCTCTCCTTCCTGCACGTTGATGTGCACGCCGCGGGAGATGGAGTATTCCTTGATGGTGCGTCCATCTTCGCTTTCGACGTAAATCTTGCGCAGGCCCTTGGCGATTTCGCCGTACTTGACCACGCCATCGATTTCGCTGATGACCGCGGGGTCGCGGGGCTTGCGGGTTTCGAAAAGTTCGACGACCCGCGGGAGACCGCCGGTGATGTCTTTCGTTTTGGTGGTTTCACGCGGGATCTTAGCCAGCACGTCTCCGGGCTGAACTTCGTCGCCATCGACCACCATCAAGTGAGCGCGGGAAGGCATGAGGTACTTCTTGCGTACCCGGCCCTGCGAATCGCGGATCAAGATGGTCGGCTGATGCTTTTCGTCGCCGGGGGGCAGAGTGACCACCAGCTGAGACAAGCTGGTAACTTCGTCCACCTGCTCTTCGATGGTGATGCCGGGCTGCAAATCCTTGAACTGGACGGCGCCACCGGTTTCGGTAAGGATCGAGAAGGTGTAAGGATCCCACTCGACCATGGTGGTGCCGATAGTGACGGGCGCGCCGTCGTCGACCTTGAGGCGAGCGCCGTACACCACGTGGTGACGCTCCTTCTCGCGGCCCTTTTCGTCAACGATGGCGATCAGGCCAGAGCGGTTCATGGAGATGAGCAGCTTGTTGCGGCCCTCGACCACTTTGAGGTCGATGAATTTGACGAAGCCGTTGTTCTTGGCCTCGACCTTGGATTGTTCGGTGACGCGAGTAGCGGTGCCGCCGATGTGGAAGGTGCGCATCGTCAACTGCGTGCCGGGCTCGCCGATGGACTGCGCGGCAATCACGCCGACCGCCTCGCCCATTTCCACCATGCGTCCGGTGGCCAGGTTACGGCCGTAGCAACGAGCGCAGGCTCCGCGGCGAGTTTCGCAAGTGAGTACGGAGCGAATCTTGACGCGCTCGATACCCGCAGATTGGATAATGTTGGCCAGCTCTTCGGTGATTTCCTCGTTGATTTCGACGATCACGTTGCCCTCGTAGTCTTTAATCTTTTCGAGGGAAACGCGGCCGACCACGCGATCGCGCAACGGTTCGACTTCGACGCCCGCTTCGATGATCGGTTCGACGTAAATTCCATCGGCGGTGCCGCAATCGATTTCGCTGATGATGACGTCCTGAGCCACGTCGACCAGCCGGCGAGTGAGATAACCGGAATCGGCGGTCTTCAGAGCGGTATCCGCCAAACCTTTACGCGCGCCGTGAGTGGAGATGAAGTACTGCAGCACGGTAAGGCCTTCGCGGAAGTTGGAAGTGATAGGCGTTTCGATGACTTCGCCGGAGGGCTTGGCCATCAAACCGCGCATACCGGAAAGCTGGCGAATCTGCTGTTTGGATCCGCGAGCGCCGGAGTCGGCCATGACGTAAATGGGATTGATGACGCCTTCTTTGTCCTGGCGTTCGAGGGCCTTAAACATTTCGTCGGCCACTTTTTCGGTGACGTCGGACCAGATGGCGATGACCTTGTTGTAGCGTTCGCCGTTGGTGATGGCGCCGTCGAGGTATTGCTGCTGGACCTTGACGACTTCATGCTCCGCGGCGTCGACCAACTTGGGCTTGACGCTGGGGATGACCATGTCGCTGATGCCGATGGACACGCCGGATTTCGTCGCGTACAGGAATCCGAGTTCCTTGAGCTTATCGAGCATCTTGACGGTGCGCTCCAGACCGAAGCGGAGGTAGCAGTATTGAACGAGCTGCTGGGTTCCCTTCTTCTTGAGCAAGCCGTTGATGAACGGCATTTCCGGCGGGAGGTGATCGTTGAAGATCACGCGGCCGACGGTGGTTTGCAAGAACTGCTTCTCGAGGTTGATGGAGGCAGTGTGCGGAACGTCCTGATCGTCGTAAGCGGTGGTGAGGTCGACCACCTCGCCGGTGTATCGCAGGCGGATGGGAGTGAGCAATTCGACTTCGGTCGCTTCCAGAGCCAGAATCACTTCTTCCGGTGAACCGAACGCGCGGCCTTCACCCTTGGCGCCGGGCTTGGACTTGGTCAGGTAATAAAGGCCAAGGACCATGTCCTGAGTAGGAACGGCGAGCGGCATACCGTTCGCGGGCGAAAGAATGTTGTGTGAGCTGAGCATGAGCACAGACGCTTCCACCTGAGCTTCGGGAGAAAGCGGAATGTGCACGGCCATCTGGTCGCCGTCGAAGTCCGCGTTGAACGCGGTACAAACCAGAGGATGGATACGGATGGCCTTACCTTCGACCAGCACTGGTTCGAAGGCCTGAATGCCAAGACGGTGCAGGGTCGGAGCGCGGTTGAGCATTACCGGATGTTCGCGAATGACGTCTTCGAGAATGTCCCACACTACCGGCTCTTGGGCTTCGACGAGTTCCTTGGCCTGCTTGATCGTGGTGCAATGACCGCCGGCTTCGAGCTTGTGATAGATGAAAGGCTTGAACAGCTCGAGCGCCATCTTCTTGGGCAGACCGCACTGGTGGAGCTTCAGTTCGGGGCCGACGACGATTACCGAACGGCCGGAATAGTCGACGCGCTTGCCGAGCAGGTTTTGGCGGAAACGGCCCTGCTTGCCCTTGAGGGTGTCGGACAGCGACTTCAAGGGACGATTGTTGGTACCGCGGAGAACGCGGCCGCGACGGCCGTTGTCAAACAGAGCGTCAACCGCTTCCTGGAGCATGCGCTTTTCGTTGCGGACGATAACGTCGGGCGCGTGCAATTCCATCAGCTTCTTCAGGCGGTTATTGCGGTTGATGACGCGGCGATAGAGGTCGTTCAAATCGGAAGTAGCGAAGCGGCCGCCGTCCAGAGGTACCAGAGGGCGAAGCTCGGGCGGCAGGACGGGAATAACGTCCAGAATCATCCACTCGGGCTTGTTGCCGCTCTTGCGGAACGCTTCGAGCACCTTGAGGCGCTTGGCGAACTTGATGCGCTTTTGCAGGCTGGCATCGCTCTTCATGCGTTCGCGGAGCTCTTCGCTGAGCTTGTCGACTTCGACGCGGCGAAGGAGTTCCTTGATCGCTTCGGCGCCCATGCGGGCGGTGAATTTCCCGGCGTATTCCTTGTTCAGCTCGCGGTACTTTTCTTCGGTGAGAATTTCCTTTTCTTTGATTCCGGGAACTTCGCCGGCATCGATGACCACGAAGGCCTCGAAGTACAAGATGTGTTCGAGGTCGCGCATGGTGATATCGAGCAGGTAGCCGATGCGGCTGGGCAAGCCCTTGAAGAACCAGACGTGGGAGCAGGGCGAAGCCAGCTCGATGTGTCCGAGGCGCTCACGGCGAACCTTGCTGAGGGTGACTTCAACGCCGCACTTGTCGCAGATCACTCCGCGGTGCTTCATGCGCTTGTATTTTCCGCACAAGCATTCCCAGTCGGTGACGGGGCCAAAGGTCTTGGCGCAGAACAGGCCGTCGCGTTCGGGCTTGAAGGTGCGGTAGTTGATGGTCTCGGGTTTGGTTACTTCTCCATGCGACCAGGACCGGATTTTTTCGGGACTGGCCAAGCTGATTCGGATGGAATCGAAATCAGCAATTTGACTGGCGCGATCATAAGGGCTCGATCGGTACAAGGGCTAACCTCCTCTCCGGCGTAACCGGAGAAAACAAATCGGGTTCGAAGTCCGCGGCGCCGGGGTGGATCATCCGGGGCCGAAACCAGAGCGAAACAAACCGAACCAGGCGCGACTAGTCCGCGGCTTGATCGATTTGAGGTTTTTGGCGCTTCATCAATTCGATGTCCAGGCAGAGCGACTGCAGCTCGCGTACCAGGACGTTAAAGGATTCCGGGACGCCCGGCTCAATGCCCGGCTCGCCCTTAACGATGGATTCGTAGATTTTGGCGCGGCCGTAGACGTCGTCGGATTTTGCGGTGAGCAACTCCTGCAAAATGTGAGCGGCGCCGTAGGCTTCGAGCGCCCACACTTCCATTTCGCCGAAGCGCTGTCCGCCGAACTGCGCCTTACCGCCCAAGGGCTGCTGGGTGATGAGCGAGTAAGGACCGATGGAACGCGCGTGAATCTTGTCGTCGACCAGGTGCGAAAGCTTGAGCATATAGATGTACCCGACGGTAACTTCCTGGGCGAAAATATCGCCGGTCATGCCGTCACAGAGCGGGACCTTGCCGGTTTCCGGAAGTCCCGAGAAATCGAGCAGGCGGCGGATTTCATTTTCGCGAGCGCCGTCAAATACCGGGGTGGCGAACGGAATACCGTCGCGGAAGCTTTGGGCCAGGTCGATGATGGTGGCATCGTCGGCATCGGCGATGGTTTTCCAGACCGGCGAGGGAGCAAAGCAGTCTTTAAACCATTTCCGCAAAGTATCGGCGCGTTCACCGTCATCGAGAAGCTTGGCGATTCGGGCGCCGAGCTGCTTGGAAGCCCAGCCAAGATGGGTCTCCAGAATCTGTCCGACGTTCATACGCGAAGGAACGCCGAGCGGATTGAGGACGATCTCAACGGGAGTGCCGTCGGGCAAATAGGGCATGTCCTCTTCGGGAACGATGCGAGCGATGACGCCCTTGTTGCCGTGGCGGCCTGCCATTTTGTCGCCCACGGAAAGCTTGCGCTTCATGGCAATGTAGGCCTTCACTAGTTTGATGACGCCGGGGGGCAATTCGTCGCCCTTCTTGAGCTTGCTGATGCGCTCATCGGTAATCTTGCGAAGGACGTCGATCTGCCGCGAAGTCATCTCCTCGATTTCATCGATCTTCTCGATTAGTAGAGGATCTTTGTCGGATAGACGCAGGCGCTTAAGGTTGCGGGTGGAAATTTTCTCGAGAACTTCGCGATTAAGCTCGGTGCCCTTGACCAGCAAGCGCTTGTTGGTGCGCTCGTCGTGCAAGTCTGCGAGCAGAGACTGACCGCCGAGTAAATCATTGAGGCGCTTGAGGCGCTCGTCGGTGAGAATGCGGATTTCATCGGACAAGTTCTTTTCGAGCTTGGCGATCTGGGTGCCTTCGATCACCTTGTGGCGTTCATCCTTTTCGGCGCCCTTGCGGCAGAAAATCTTGACGTCCACGATGGTGCCCTCGATGCCTGGTGGGCAGTAGAGAGAAGCGTCGCGAACGTCGCCTGCCTTCTCACCGAAGATGGCGCGCAGCAGCTTTTCCTCCGGGGTCAGCGTGGTTTCGCCCTTGGGCGTTACCTTGCCGACCAGGATGTCTCCGGGACGGACGGTGGCGCCGATGCGGATGACGCCGCTTTCGTCCAGGTTGCGGAGGAAGCCCTCGTTGATGTTGGGAATGTCGCGAGTGATTTCCTCGGGACCGAGCTTGGTGTCGCGTGCTTCGATTTCATACTCTTCGATGTGAATCGAAGTGTAGTAGTCCTCTTCGACGATTTTCTCGCTGATGAGGATGGCGTCTTCAAAGTTGTAACCGCGCCAGGGGAGGAACGCGACGAGCACGTTGCGTCCCAGGGCCAGTTCGCCGCGATCGGTGCATGGGCCGTCGGCCAGCACTTGTCCCTGCCGGACGCGATCGCCGGAGTGGACCAGAGGCTTCTGGCTGATGCAGGTGTTCTGGTTGGAGCGCTTGAACTTGGTCAGGATGTAAATGTCGGAGCCGACTTCGCGGCTGAGCACGCCGGATTGATCGGATTCAACGCGAACGATAATGCGCTCGGAGTCGACTTGGTCGACGACACCGTCACGGCGGCAGACCACCACCGCACCGGAATCGCGAGCAGTGACACGTTCCATGCCGGTGCCGACCAACGGCGCTTCGCCGCGGATCAGCGGTACGGCCTGGCGTTGCATGTTGGAACCCATCAAAGCGCGGTTAGCGTCGTCGTTTTCCAGGAACGGAATCAGACTGGCGGCGACGGATACGAGCTGCTTGGGCGAAACGTCGATGTAGTCGACTTCTTCGCGAACCTTGAGTACGAAGTTGCCGGCCTGACGGCAGTTGACCAGCTCGGTGACCAGCTTGCCCTTCTCATCGAGGGTAGCGTTGGCCTGAGCGACCACGTAGCGGTCTTCTTCCCAAGCCGAGAGGTAGAAGCAGAAAGGCTCGGTGACCACGCGGCGGCGTTTCAGTTCTTCATTGGCGTCGTCGACTTTTTCCTTTTCGACAATTTCGCCGGCCTTGAATTCGGAGTCTCCGGCGTTGACGATTTGGACGTAGTCGATTACCCGGCCGCCCTTCACCTTGCGGTAAGGCGACTCGATGAAGCCGTATTCGTTGATGCGCGCGTAAGAAGAAAGCGAGCTGATCAGACCGATGTTCGGACCTTCCGGCGTCTCAATCGGACAGATGCGGCCGTAGTGAGTGGGATGGACGTCGCGAACTTCGAATCCGGCGCGCTCACGGGACAAGCCGCCTGGCCCAAGAGCGGAGAGACGCCGCTTGTGAGTGATTTCGCTGAGCGGGTTGGTCTGATCCATGAACTGGCTCAATTGCGAGCTACCGAAAAATTCACGGATGGCGGCCATAACCGGCTTGGCGTTGACCAGATCGTGAGGCATGGCCGTGGACATTTCCTGGTACACGGACATCTTTTCTTTGATCGCGCGCTCCATACGGACCAGTCCGATGCGGAACTGATTCTCGAGGAGTTCGCCGACCGCGCGAACGCGGCGATTGCCCAAGTGATCGATGTCGTCGACCGAACCAATGTTGCGGCGAAGCTTGAGCAGGTACTTGATGGCCGCGACGAAATCCGCCGGATCGAGGTTGCGCTTCTCGAGCGGGGTATCCAAGGCCAGCTTGATGTTGAACTTCAGGCGGCCGACTTTGCTGAAATCGTATTTGCGGGCGTCGAAGAACATGCCATTGAATAGGGCGGTGGCGGTTTCCAGGGTTGGCGGATCGCCGGGACGAAGCTTGCGGTAGATTTCGATCAGGGCTTCGCGCGAAGTATGCACGGAGTCCTTGTCCAGGGTGCGGCTGACGATGACGCCGACGTCATCGCGGTCCGGGAAGCACACGTCCACTTCGGTGATCGCCGATTCGGACAGCGCGGCCCAAGCTTCCGGGGTGAGCGGCTTATTGGCGTCGAGCAGGACTTCGCCGGTCTGACGGTTCACCAGCTCGCCGACGGTGATGGCGCCCTCAAGATCCGCGGCGGAAACTTCCACCTGGGTGATCTTGGACTTCACCAATTCCTTGTAGATGGGATCGGTGATGCGCTTGTGGGCCGCAACGATGACTTCGCCGCCGCGTCCGTGCTTGATTTCATGGCTGATCTTGCGGTCGATCAAGCCCTCGGAGGTATTCCAGAAGAGCTTGGAATCCTTGAGGGAAATGCGCTCGACTTGATAGAAGGTGCGCAGGATGTCTTCGTTCGACTTCATGCCCAGAGCGCGCAGGAAAATCGAGCCGAGGAACTTGCGCTTGCGGTCGATGCGAACGTACAGAATATTCTTGGTGTCGTACTCGAATTCCACCCACGATCCGCGGTAAGGAATAATCTTGCCGAGGAAATAGCTGCGATTGTTGGCGGTTTCGAAGAACACGCCGGGCGAGCGATGCAGCTGGCTGACGATGACGCGCTCGGTGCCGTTGATGATGAAGGTGCCGTTCTCGGTCATCAGCGGAATATCGCCGAAGAAGACTTCCTGTTCCTTAATGTCGCGAATGGACTTCGCGCCGGTGTCCGGGTCTTTGTCGTAAATCGTGAGGCGGATGGTGACCTTCAGAGGCGCGGAATAGGTCATGCCGCGCTCCTGGCACTCGTTTACGTCGTATTTCAATTGCAGGGTGACCGGATCGCCGCACTTATTGCAGAAAGTGGGAGTGTTGCGGTTGAAGGTGCCGCACTTCGAGCAGATCACATCGCCGGAGCGATACGGATCGGTAACGACCGAAGCGCCGCACTGGCGGCAAGTGGCGCGCAAGTGATGCAGTCCGCGCAGGTGTCCGCACTTGCATTCCCAGTTGCCAATGGCGTAGTCGACGAAATCGAGCTGCGACAGCCCGCGAAAATCCTGAATGGGAAAAACGGAAGTGAAAACGGACTGCAAGCCGGTATCTTCGCGCTCGCTGGGCAACTGGTCCATCTGCAGAAATCGCTGATACGATTTCTTCTGGACCTCAATCAAATTGGGAATCTGAACGGTGGTCTTGATTTTAGCAAAATCCAGCCGTTCCCGTTCCCTGGTCGGGCGATTTGCATGACGCATAGTGAATTACCTCAATCCCTTTTCGGGTTGGGCCGGAGCGGCAAGCAGACAATGGAGCGCCTGCCGGTCCGGGAAGGACACGGTGCGGGGTGGAAGCGAAAGAAAAAGCGCGCGTGTCGACGATCGCTTGAACAACCAGGCTCCGCAAGATTCGCGAACACTACTTAATATCGACCTTGGCTCCAGCGTCTTCGAACTTCTTCTTAATCGTCGCGGCTTCGTCTTTGTTAATGCCCTCTTTGACCGTCTTGGGGGCGCCATCGACGAGGTCCTTGGCTTCTTTCAAGCCTAGGCTGGTCACTTCGCGGACAGCCTTAATGACGTTGATCTTGTTGGCTCCGACCTCGGTGAGTACGACGGCGAATTCCGTCTTCTCTTCCGCAGGAGCTGCGCCCGCGGCGGCCGCGCCACCGGCTACGGCCACCGGGGCTGCAGCGGCTGCGGACACTCCGAATGCCTCTTCGAGCTTCTTGACCAAATCGGAAGCTTCGAGAAGGGTCAAGCCCTTGATATCTTCGAGTATGGTTTCGACTTTAGCCATTGCGGTTGTATATCCTCCGTAAGATTGGGACCTAAGATTGAGAAAACTTTTCAGCCTTGACCGCCTCATTGGTGACGACGGCCAGATTTCGGGGTACGGCATTGATTACACTTGCCAGGCGCTGAGCGGGAGCGTTCAGCAAGAACATAACCTTGCTGATGAGCTCTTCTTTCGATGGCAAATTCGCCAACTGCTGGATGTCCGCGATAGATACCACGCGGCCCTGGACCCATCCTGCACGAAACTGGAATGCGGGAACATCTTTGGCGACCTTGGTCAGTGCTTTAGCTAGCGCGACTGGATCGGTCATGGTGTAGCTGATCGAATTCGGCCCGGTAAGTCCCTTCAGCAAGCTCTCCGCGGGAGTTCCCTCGGCGGCGTGCTGGGCGACGGTGTTCTTGACCACTTCGTAGTGCCCGCCGGCGGTTTCAACGGCGCGGCGCAGCTTGGTATCGTCCTGCGCGTTGATGCCCGTGAACGTAGAGAGAATCACGGTGGAGACGGTAGCCAACTGGGTGCGCAACTGGTCGGCGTGAGCTTTCTTTTCGGCTTTATTTTTCATGCCCTCAATCCCTTCTAGTTATGCCGCAGCGGCCCGCAGGCCCAGCCAGCAAATATTCGTTAGGCGGCCACGGCAACCGCGGCTTCGGCCTCGATGTGATCGATGTTGACGCCCGGCCCCATAGTAGAAGTCAAAGTGATTTTCCTGACGTACTTGCCCTTGGCCGACGCCGGCTTGGCCTTGACTACCGCGGCCAACAGCGCCTGCGCATTACCCGCAAGCTGCTCGGCGGAAAAACTGATCTTGCCGATGGGCGAATGGACGATGCCGGTCTTATCCAGGCGGAATTCCACTTTTCCTGCCTTGATTTCCGCGACCGCCTTGGCCACATCGAAAGTCACCGTGCCGGTCTTGGGATTGGGCATCAAACCGCGAGGCCCGAGAACCTTACCAAGGCGCCCGGCGGACTTCATCATGTCCGGCGTGGCGATCACCGCCTCGTAATCGGTCCAACCCTCGGTAATTTTCTGGACCATGTCTTCGCCGCCGACAAAATCGGCGCCGGCTGCTTCGGCTTCGCGGATTTTGTCTCCGCTGGCGATCACTAGGACGCGCTTGGATTTGCCCAGCCCGTGCGGCAGAACTACCGTGCCGCGAACATTCTGGTCGGACTGCTTAGGATCCACGCCGAGATTGAGCACCAGCTCAACGGTTTCATCAAACTTGACGTAATGCGCCTTGCGGAGCAGTTCGGCGGCTTCCTGAAAGCGATACGGGCGCGCTTCAACCAGCTTGCGCGCGTTCACTATTTTCTTACCCGGCTTCTTTGACCCGCGGCCCATCGGTGCTTCTCCTCGTCGAACTTAGTCAATTACTTCGATGCCCATATTGCGGGCGGTGCCGCTTACGGTGCGCACGGCGGCTTCCAAATTCATGGTGTTCAGGTCGGGCAGCTTCAGTTTGGCGATTTCTTCCACTTGCTTGCGGGTGATCTTGGCCACCTTGTTGCGGTTCGGTTCCGGCGAACCTTTGACGATTCCCGCGGCACGCTTCAGCAGCTCGGACGCCGGGGGAGTCTTCATGATGAAGGTAAAGGTGCGGTCGGTATAAATAGTGACCAGCACCGGGATGATCATTCCGTCCGGTTCCTTGGCAGTCTTGGCATTGAACTGCTTGCAGAAATCCATGATGTTGACGCCATGAGGCCCCAGCGCGGTGCCGACCGGGGGCGCAGGCGTAGCCTTGGCAGCGGGCAGCTGGAGCTTTACGGTAGTCTGAATCTTCTTAGCCATTGCGAATCCCCTCGGGCGCGATCGCTTTCCAGCGATCGATCGTTTCTAAGACGGCTGTAAAACCTGCAAAACGTTAAGCGATCTTTTCCACGCTGGCGAAATCGAGCTCCACCGGCGTGGCACGGCCAAATATGGTTACCGAAACCTTCAAACGGCTGTGATCGGGATCGATTTCCTCGACCGTGCCGTTGAAATTGGCGAAGGGGCCGTCCACGATGCGCACTTGCTCGTTGCGATCGAACGACAACTTCGGCTTGGGTTTCTCCGCGGTGGTGGTAGCGCGGTTTAAAATATTTTGTACTTCTTCGTCGGACAACGGGCTGGGCGTCTGGCCCGACCCCACGAAACCGGTGACCTTGGGAGTGGAGCGGACCACGTGCCAGGTGTAATCGTCCATGTCCATCTCGACCAGCAAATACCCCGGATAGCACATGCGCGGAGAAACCACTTTCTTGCCGCCGCGCACTTCCACCACCGACTCGGTGGGGATAATCATCTGCCCGATCTTCTCCTGCAAACCGAAGGCCGCCACCCGGCCTTCCAAACTTTCCTTCACCTTTTTCTCAAATCCCGAATAGGTGTGGACGATGTACCACTGCTTCGACATTCTAAGTCCTTAGTGTTTGAAGTGGCGCCAGACCACGCCTTCCAAGCGGCTGAAAATTGTGTCGGTGAACAAAAAATAGACCGCGAAAAAAGCTACGGTAACGATTACCACCGTGGTCGTCGATTTCACATCTTCCCACGACGGCCAGTTGACCAGCTTCATTTCCACCCGTACTTCGTGGAAAAACTTGTTCATGCGCCGGGGATAATCCGCCAAGCGCTGAAAGAAATCGGTGACCGAATTACTCGCGCCGTTCGGTTCGGATTGTTCTCGTGCTATCTGTGCCATGCGCTCGCCCATTCCCGTGAAACTGTCCCTTGCCGCCTTACTCAGCCTGACCGCTACAACGCCCCTGATTAAACTGGCAGGGGAGGAGGGATTCGAACCCCCACATCCGGTTTTGGAGACCGGCGGTCTACCGTTAAACCTACTCCCCTTAAACCGAAATGCCCCGCCGGGGCTATTTTACTTCTTTGTGTGGGGTGTGCTTCCGGCACGTATTGCAAAACTTCGACGTTTCGAGTCGTTCCTGGTGCAGTTTGCGGTTCTTGGTCGTCGTATAGTTTCGGTTCTTACAATCGCCACACTGCAAAGTAATGATTTCGCGCATCGGTGTTAATCCCTGCCCTACGGCCTACGGCCGAAATTTTGTGTTTCCAGTCGCACCCGCCACGCCCGTGGCGGCCGCGATCTTGTTGTTAATTTACTCGATGATCTCAACCACCGCGCCGGCGCCGACGGTGTGGCCGCCTTCACGAATCGCGAACCGCAGCCCCTTCTCCAACGCTACCGGCGTGATCAGCGTCACTTCCGCCGACACGTTGTCCCCCGGCATCACCATCTCGATCCCCGCCGGCAACTTCACGTCTCCGGTTACGTCCGTGGTCCGAAAATAAAACTGCGGCCGGTATCCGGTAAAAAACGGGGTGTGCCGCCCGCCTTCTTCCTTGGTCAACACGTACGCTTCCGCCTTGAACTTGGTGTGCGGGGTGATCGATCCGGGCTTGGCCAGCACTTGCCCCCGCTCCACGTCTTCTTTTTCCGTGCCGCGCAGCAGCAAGCCCACGTTGTCTCCCGCCATCCCCTCATCCAACAGCTTGCGGAACATTTCCACCCCAGTCACCACCCGCTTCACCGTCGGTCGGAATCCCACGATTTCGATCTCCTCGCCGACCTTCACCTTGCCCCGCTCGATTCTTCCCGTCACCACCGTGCCCCGGCCGGAAATCGAGAATATATCTTCGATCGGCATCGCGAACGGCTTATCCACATCCCGCTGCGGCAGCGGCACCGTGCTATCCACCGCTTCCATCAACTTCAGAATCGACTTCTCGTACTCCGCATCCCCTTCCAACGCCTTCAGCGCCGATCCCCGCACGATCGGAATGGTGTCGCCCGGAAACTGGTAGCTCTTCAGCAAGTCCCGCACTTCCAGTTCCACCAACTCCAGCAACTCGGGGTCTTCCACCACGTCGCACTTGTTCAGAAACACCACGATCGACGGCACCCCTACCTGCCGCGCCAGCAAAATGTGTTCCCGGGTCTGCGGCATCGGTCCGTCCGTCGCCGCCACCACCAGAATCGCCCCATCCATCTGCGCCGCTCCGGTGATCATGTTCTTGATGTAGTCCGCGTGTCCCGGGCAGTCGATGTGCGCATAGTGCCGGTTGGGCGTCTCGTACTCCACGTGCGACACCGCAATCGTGATGCCACGTTCCCGCTCTTCCGGCGCGTTATCGATCGAATCGAACGCCCGAAACTGCACCTTGGGATTGCCTTTCGACAACACCTTCGTGATCGCCGCGGTCAACGTCGTCTTGCCGTGGTCGATGTGCCCAATCGTCCCGATATTCAAGTGCGGCTTATTGCGCTCGAATTTCTCCTTGGCCATGGTGCGTTTACCCTCGCGTAAAAGTCGCGCGGCGCGTGCGGCCGCTGCGGGCAAGATCGATTCAGAAAACGATTCTTCAGCTAATCCGGCAGCTTAATTACTGGAGCGGGGGACGGGACTCGAACCCGCGACCATCTGCTTGGAAGGCAGAGACTCTACCACTGAGTTACCCCCGCTCATTCCACATTCCCCAATAAATCGCCGCCAGCCTGTGCAAAAGTGGAGCCTGGGAGCGGGATTGAACCGCTGACCTCGTCCTTACCAAGGACGCGCTCTACCAACTGAGCTACCCAGGCCCGGCAGCGCTGGAGAGAGCACCTCCAGAGCCAAACGGTTAAAGCCAATGCCCTGTTGCGAGAATATCCCGCTCCGAATATCCACGATCGGAACCGTTCATTTCGCGGCCGACGTGCCTCGTACTGCTTGATGCCGTGTGCTGTTGCAGTGCTATGTTCGCAAACTTCTCGTCGGACCGTCCGCGAAACATTTGCCAAGGAGACGGTGGTGGACGGGGGAGGATTCGAACCTCCGTAGCCCGCTAGGAGCGGCAGATTTACAGTCTGCTGGTTTTAGCCACTCACCCACCCGTCCCGACAAGCACTCGGGACACAAAAGTCGTATCCCCTCCGGTGAATTTCAGAACGCAAAAAGGGCTCGTGTCTGTAGACACCAGCCCCTGCCGTTTGATTGCGAGGAAAATGATCCGCAACAAAACCAAAAATTCCCGGTCCTTGAATCTCAGCTGGCGGAGGGATTTGAACCCCCGACCCTCTGATTACAAATCAGATGCTCTACCAACTGAGCTACGCCAGCACACTCAAACCGAGCAAAAATACCACAAGGGCAATAAAAGTGCAAGGGGATCGTGGACCCTGGACAACTGGTGTGCCAGACTTGACACAAAGACGGTATTTTTACTGTCTTTTGCCTACTTTCTACACGTTTTACATGGGCCTATTGCTCGCGCCCCACCGATTAGATGCCACCGATCAGTGCGCGGATTCAGGGGCGGTGAAGGTGAAATCCGGAATATCGACCCCGTGTTTGACGGCGGCGAGGTGGACCACATAGCTGGTGCTTCCGGCGGTCTGATGGACGGTCATGGGGAGCTTCATCCCGTCGACGTCGGCGTAGTCTTCGAGCATGCTCTCCACGGTGTTGTTACCATCCGGCCCGGCGCGGTTGGCCACCACCCGGAGAAGCAGCGCCGTCTGCGAATCAAAATACATTTTTTCCGAGCCGGTCTGTGGCGAGGAAACCTCGATCACTTGAACGTCGCGATCGCCTAATTTTTCCTTGCCGACAAATTTGATCTGCGCATAGAGGACCCGCAAATTGATGGGCCGCGCGTATTCGGCATCGCGTTTCAGCTCCTCGAGCTCGCGCCCTTGCAACAGCCGCGGACCGTTTTGCGGGTCGTCGGCCCAGCCAACGGTACCGTCAAATCCCTGCTGAAAAGGGGTATCGCCGATACTGACCACCGAGCGCATTTTGTTGGGAGCTTTTTCAGAGACCTCCACGGTGCCGGTCATGGACATCGCGGGAATCTCGATGGTGCCTTTGGAGACGCGCGAAGAATACTTCGCCCAGGCCTCTTTTCCGCCGATGGCGACGACGTAGCGGTCGAGGATGGCGCTGGCTTGGGTATCGACCTCCGCGGATGCAGCGGCGGCGGGCGCAGCAGCGGCGGCGGCGGGAGTGGCCGGCTTCGATTTTTGGTCCGTCTTCGGATCGGGTGCGGCAGCGGCCGAAGGCGATGGGGTTTGCGCGGGAAGCGCGGAGGACATCAGAAAAATGAACAAAACGGACACCAGGGCTTTTGTCATATTCGCGGGACGTACCTTCCATCGGTTAGTGTAGCGCACAATGCGCGGGCAGCGGCGTAAAGCGTAACACGTGTTTCGCTTTCGACGGCGGCGCCGCTTTACAGCGTTGGAGTGCAAAACTATACTCGCGCGGATGACATTTTCCTCGGATAAGAGAGCGTGGATCGCGGTGGGGGTGCTGGTGGCGCTTTTGTGCGGGTGCCTGGCCGGATATCTTTATTATCGCGGGCACATCGCAGCGTTGCCGACCTCCCCAACACAGGTTACCGCGCAGCAGGTGGATCTGCTGAGCCTTTTGCCGGGGGACGCGCCGGTGATCGGATTTGCGGACCTGGCGACGCTGAAGGCTTCGGTATTCGTGCAGCAGTTTGAGCAGCTCGGGCCCTCGCCGACGGAAGATAGTGACTACAGTGCGTTCGTGCGCGGAACAGGATTTGACTACACGCGTGACCTGGACAGTGTGGCCATCGCAGCGTGGCCGGATTCCTCGTCGACCCAACAGCTTGCGCCGGGGGGGCCGGCGGTACCCACGCTCCGGGTGCTGGTGCTCGGCGACGGGCGATTCGACGCCGCGAAGATAGCCGGTTACGCAACGCGATCGGGCCGCGCGACCACGGTCAACGGAAAAACGGTGTACGAGTTTCGCGATCCGGCAACGAAGGATTCTCTGTATGTATCGCTGCTTTCGCCGGGGCGCATCGTTTTGGCACAAGGCGTAAAACTCGACGCGCTACTCGGTCGAAAAGCTGCGGCCGCGAAACCCGATCGCGCGGCGCATATGGCGCGGGTGGCTGGGCGTCCGATATTCATCATCGCGCGGCTCGACACTGTGCTCAGGGATCTGCCGCTCGATTTTGGAAGTTTCGACCAGTTGCGGACGTTGCTACAGAGTTTGCGATGGGCGACCATCGCCGGACAGCCGAACGGAGCGAATTTCGAGGTGGGCGCGGAGGGCGATTGCGATTCGGCGTCGCACGCGCTGCAAATCTCGACCATTCTGGGGGGACTGCGCTGGTTCGCCCGGTCCGCGCTAGCCGATCCCCGCAGCCAGCAGGGCATGACCAAGGACCAGATAGCGCTGGCCAATTACTTCTTGCAGGCGACCAAAGTTTCCAATGACGGACACTGGCTGAATTTGAAGGTAACGTTGACGCCCGCGGTTCTGCGACTGATGCTGCCGCCGGAACCGGCGCGGCGAAAATCTCATTAGCTAGCAACGAGCGCAGCGGCCATCGCCGGCGGTGCGGAATTCAACGGGATAGGTGATCGAATGCGTGCAACAAGCATGGCATTGTTAGGCGCACTGTTGGGTTGTAGCACGATGTTGGCGGCGGACAGCCCGGTGAAGGTGGACAACGCGGATGTCCGCATCTTGAGCGTGGTGGACCTGCCGCACCATAAGGGCGCGATGCACCAGCACGATTTCAATCGCGTGATGATTTACCTGGATGGCGGCGACATCACCCTGACTACCGAAGACGGCCACCTGGACGAGCAACACTGGCAAGCCGGGCAGGTGGCGTGGAGCCCAAAGACCGGGCGACACACCAGTGAGAACGTGGGCGACGCGCCGATGCGTATCGTCGAAGTTGAATTGAAGAATCCGGCGCCGGAGGCAGCCCCGGTACGGAAACCCGAACTCGATCCACTGCGCCTCGATCCGCAGCACAACGTCTTACTGTTTGAGAACGACCAGGTGCGCGTATTTCGGAGCTGGCGCGAACCCGGCGGCAGCGAAGCGATGCACGAGCACGTCGGCGCGGGCCGCGTGGCCGTGCTGCTTACCCCGATCGATGCTCAAGTGAAATTGGCGGACGGTACGGCCAGCGAGATGCGCGGGTCGGCAGGCGATGTTTTCTGGAGCGGCCCGCTGACCCACACCTCCAAGAACGTGGGCTCCGCGAAATACGAAATGGTTGTGGTGGAAGTGAAGTGAGGCGGGCCCCGCGAATCGTGAAGATGGATCTCCCACTCGACGCTCCGCCGCGGCGCGTATGGAAACCGAAGGTAGGAGCATGGCGCGGAATCCTGGAACAGCTTTGTCCGCGATGCCGGGTCGGAAAAATCTACGGCACGGCATTCTTTCGCTGGCCGGCGCGGATGCATGAGCGGTGCGATGCCTGCGGGCTGAAATTCGAGCGCGAGGAAGGATATTTTCTCGGCGCGATGCAGGTCGATTATGGCTTGGGGGTTGCCGGGGTATCGCTGCTGGCGCTAGCGATTTGGCTGCTCACCGGCTGGAGTTTCAGCAAGACGGTGATCGTAGCGCTGCTGCTGTTCCTGCCGCTGGTCCCGGCACTAACGCGCTTGGGGCGAATCGTGTGGATTTGGTTTGACCAGTCAGTGGACCCAGAGAGAGGCTAACAGCTTCGGGGCTATCCAACCGATTCTCCTCGATCCGATGGGTGTAGGCGCGACCGAGGCGCACTCGCGCGTTCCGGATGCAAGTTTCCCGCACTGCCCGAAACCAAAATCCGATTCGCACGTCCAAGTACAGCAGTACGTTGCAATCCGTGATCGCGGGGTGTACCTTTTTGCGTCGTGCGGGGATTGAAACCGAGGCCCCCGTCCATTCCATTGGCGGAGACAATTGATGCGAAGAATTATTTTCTGGATGGTGATGCTGGCGATGGGGATGCCGGCGATGCGGCTGATGGCGGTGGACGCCGATTCCAAAAATCAAGCAACCAGCGGCCCAAGCGATAAAGATAAAAACGATAAAGACAAAGATCAGGATAAAAGCGACAAACCCAATCCCAACGACTTCCAACCGGAACAGCAGAACAGCAAAGGCTCAGTGAACGTGGAAGGAACTCCGGTCGGCTACGACGCGATCGCCGGCACCTTGGTGGTGCATGCTAAGGGTTGGGACGATGTGCCGCAAAACGCGGACAAAGACGCCAAAGAAGGGCCGGCGGAGGCCAGCATGTTTTACGTGGCCTACTTCAAAAGCGACACCAAGGGCGCGCCCCGTCCGCTGACTTTCCTGTTCAACGGTGGTCCGGGCTCTTCCACCGTCTGGCTGCACATGGGTGCGTTTGGACCCAAGCGGGTGGTGACCGCGGACAATTCGCATACCCCGGCCGCGCCGTATTCGATGGTGAATAATGACTACAGCTTGCTGGACGCCAGCGACCTGGTGTTTGTGGATGCGCCGGGAACCGGTTTCAGCCGCATCACCGGCAAGGACAAGGAAAAAGCATTCTATGGCGTCGATCAGGATGCCAACGCATTCGCCGAGTTCGTGGTGCAGTTCCTCACCAAATATAGCCGCTGGAATTCGCCCAAGTATTTGTTTGGAGAGAGTTACGGGACGCCGCGCGCGGCGGTGCTCGTGGACATCTTGGAAACGCAGAAGTTTGTGGATTTCAACGGCGTAATCATGCTGTCACAGATTCTCAGCTTCGATAACAGCGCCGACGGCCCGGAGACCAATCCCGGAGTAGACATCCCCTATGAGCTGGCGTTGCCGACTTACGCCGCTACCGCGTGGTATCACCACAAAGTCACCAATGCGCCCACCGAACTGGCGGCGCTGCTGACCGAGGTCGAACATTTTGCGATGAACGACTACACGCTAGCCCTGCAAGCAGGATCGTCGCTGCCTGCGGAACAGCGGAAAGCGATGGTCACCAAGCTGCATGACTATACCGGTCTTCCCGAGGCCTACATCGAGAAAGCCAATCTGCGGATCAACGTGCCGGAATTCTCGAAGGAACTGGAAGGCGAGAGCGATATGACCTCCGGCCGCCTGGACTCGCGTTTTACCGGCCCTACCCTCGATCCCTTGAGCGAAGGCGCGGACTATGACCCTCAGGCGGCAGCGATCGGCTCCGCATATGTGTCCGTGTTCAACGATTATGTGCGTAAAGATTTGAAGTTCAGCGGAATCCGGGAATTTAGGCCGGAAATCAATCTGGGAGAGTGGAATTTGGCGCATCAGCCACCCGGCGCGGGAGGGCCACTTCCCCTTACTCCGAACGTGATGCCGGATCTGGGGAACGCCATGAAATATAACCCCGACCTGAAAATCATGTTGAACGGCGGGTACTTCGATCTAGCCACGCCGTTTTACGAAGGCATTTACGAAATGCATCATCTGCCCATTCCCGCGAAACTGCAGAGCAATATCGAATATCAGTATTACGAGTCGGGGCATATGGTGTACGCGCATGAGGCCTCCTTGAAAACGCTGCACGACTCCGTCGCCGCGTTCATCACCAAGACCGCGAGTACCAAAGGGAAGTAAGCGTCAAACTGTCGGGCCGGGCGCACGGCGCCAAAGCCGGTAGCGCCCGATTGGAATTTGTTGAACCCCGAAAACGGAAAGTTCTGGAGATCATCGTCCGGACTCTGCCCTCGCGTGCACTTGTTCGCTCCGCCCCTTTTTTTCACCATGCCTTCGCTCGTACGTGGACCCTCCCACTCGAACCCTGGACCATGACAACGAATGAGGAATCCGGACATGCTACTTTTTCGAGCGGGATGCGTAGTAAGGGGAGCGCATAGCGGGGGCACTGCCGTCTCGCAAGGGTCTGGTGCGGCTGGCGCGGGAGTGAGAAGCCGTTTCCCTGGGCTGGCGGGTGGCCAGCCAAACCACCCGACGGAGCGGGTTTCCTGCCCGGTGTGCTACAAGTACAAGGCGCAAAGCGCAGAGCGGGCGAGTGGCGCGCTGCTCCGACCGGCCAGATACTTCCTTGACCTCGGATACGTAGCAATAAGTGCAGGGAGGCACGGATGATCCGCGAGCATCTGGCGGGGAGCAATGCGGGAGGCGAGAAGGATTTTCGTTGGCGCGGCGGCGAGATCACCCGGCTGGAGGGGTTTTCGGACGCGGTGTTTGCCTTCGCGCTCACCCTCTTGGTGGTTTCCCTGGAGGTGCCCAAGACGTTTAGCGAACTGATGGAAGCAATGCGCGGGTTCGCGGCCTTTGGGGTGTGTTTCGCTTTTCTGGCGCAGGCCTGGTATAACCACTTCCGATATTTCCGGCGATACGGGTTGCAGACGCCGTGGGTGGTGTTTCTAAACTGCTTGCTGCTGTTCTTCGTGCTGTTTTACGTTTATCCCCTTAAATTTTTGTACTTCGGACTGTTTGCCTCTAGCTGGTCGATAACCGCAGCGGACGCGCGCATTTTATTTATAGTGTATGGCGTGGGATTCGCCGCGGTATTCCTGGTCTACGCGCTGCTGTACTTACATGCGTGGAGGTTACGGGACGAATTGGGCTTGAACGAAATGGAGACCCTCCGGACCCGCCGCGGCCTGATGGATCATTCTGCGATGACCGTCATGGGATTGACGTCGGCGCTGCTGGCGTTGGCTCTGCCTTTGCGAATGGTCGGCTTGGCGGGCTGGTTTTATTCTTTGCTGGGCTTGTATTTCACCTTCAGTGGAAGGTTCTTTGGAAAGCGAGAGCGCATGGTGCAGAGCGCCATGAGCGGCGCAGTCGGACCGACTGGCGAAGGTGCGCGATAAGCCCCCGGGGCTGGCTCAGCGATTTGTTTTCGGATTCAGTGTTTCGGTGGCGGACCACAAGTACCAGCGGCACAGGGGCAATCCGATGATGCGAGCCACAGATTTTGAATTTCGACAGCGATGGTCCTTATTCGGCTCCATTTTTGGTTTGGGATTTATTCTCTTTGTGGTCGACCACGTGCCGGTGTGGGTGCGCCTGTCAGCACATTTGTCGGCAGCGGCGAAGATCTCGATGCCGCTCGCGGAACATATCGTATTGGGCGCGGCGGCGGCGGTCATGATCGCCTCGGCCCTGATTCGGGTGTGGGGATCGGCGTACCTCGGCCGCGAGGTGGTGCATGACCATGCGCTGCACAGCGAAGCATTGCGCGCCGACGGTCCCTACCGCCATACTCGCAATCCTCTTTATTTTGGCAACGCGTTGATGTCCGTGGCCATGGGAGTCTTCGCGCCGACCATCGGATTCCCGATCATCGCCATCGGAATTCCGCTGTTCTGTTACCGGCTAATCGGACGCGAAGAGGCGGGGCTGGAAGCCGAGCAGGGCGAGCCGTACCGCGCGTTCGTGCGCGCCGTGCCGCGAATGTGGCCGGCGCTGCGCGCGCAAATTCCTGCCCGCGGAGCAACGCCGGATTGGATCAATGGGCTCTCGGCGGAGGTTTTCTTCATGTCATTTGCCGCAGGCGTAGTGGTCGCAGCCATCACCCTAAACCCGTTGTGGGTGTGGATTGGATGCCTGGCATCTCCGCTCTTAAGTTGGCTGACCGAACTGGCCATGCGTAAGGCGGGCCGGGCCGCCGCATCGGGGTAACAGGAATAGTGCGTGAGCGCAAAGTTTGAAAAGTTTCGCGGCCCGGTGGCAGCCTCCGCGGCGCTGCTGCTATCTGCGGTGGGAGTGTACTTCGGCACCGGAGTGCATCCGATTTGGTGGGTAACCTGGCTCGCGCCAATTCCGGTGCTGCTGATCGCTGCGCACAATTCGCGCCTCACCGTTTTCCTGGTCGCATTTTTCTCCTGGGCAATCGGCGGATTGAACTCGTGGCACGCGATGCGTTACGCGATTGGTATTCCGGCCCTCGTTTGCGCGGAGAGCCTGGTTTTCCCAGCGCTCGTTTTCGCTCTGATCACACTGTTGTTCCGCCGGTTGATGCGCCGCGGCGCGCTGTGGCAGGCGGCGGTGGCATTCCCGTGGGCTTGGGTGAGCGTTGAATATCTTACTTCGGTAGTCTCGCCGCATGGAACGTACGGCAACCTCTCTTATTCACAGATGGATTGCCTGCCCATTTTACAGTTCGCATCGATCACCGGCATCTGGGGAATCAGCGATTGCCTGTGGAGTTTCTGCGCGACGGCCGCGGTGCTGATCGCGGGCCGTGGCTCGAAAACTCAGAAGCGTGCACTGGCGATTGGCATGAGCGCGTACCTGGCGCTCGTTTTCGGTTTGGGATATTGGCGCCTACGGGCTACGCCGGCTAACAGCGCATCCGTAACCGTCGGGTTGGTGGCGTCCGATCTGCCACAGAATATTTTCGCTGAAAGCGCGTCTGCTGAACTGGAGTTGCTACGACGATATTCCGAACAGGCCGAATCCTTGGCGGCTCGCGGCGCGCAGGTGGTAGTGATTCCGGAGAAGACCGGTGTGCTGCTCGACGCGAATCTCCGCGATGGAGATGCCATGTTTGAGGCCGTGTCGGCGCGGTGCAATGTGCGAATCATTGTGGGCGTGGTGCACCCTACAGCAAGCGGCGAAAAATGGAACGAGGCACGGGTGTATTCGCCGCCGGGGGTGGTGGAGGCCATCTACGAGAAGCACCACATGCTTCCTTTATACGAATCGAGTTTTACCACGGGCACTGGGCTTACGGTTTTGCGCGAACCTTCCGGCGTTTGGGGAATCCAGATTTGCAAGGACATGGATTTTCAGAAGCTCAGCCGGCAGTACGGCGGCGATGGCGTGGGCCTGCTGCTGGTTCCGGCATGGGATTTCACCGAGGACGGATGGCTACACGGGCGCATGGCAATCCTGCGCGGCGTGGAGGATGGCTACAGCATTGCGCGGGCGCCCAAGCAGGGGATTTTGTCGGTAACCGACGATCGCGGCCGAGTCATCGCGGAACAGGCTACAAATTCGGCGCCGTTCGCTACGCTGGTGGCGAGCGTGCCGGTGCGGCATGACGCTACACTGTATGCGCGATTTGGAGATTGGTTCGCTGGGGTGTGCGTGGCGGGATTCGTTTTCATTTTGTTCAGCGCGTTCCCCAGGGGCGGGGCCGTAGAGTCCTCGCCGAATCGGTGATCTTGGAAACGTTGGTGGCGCCGCTACTCGTAGCGCAGGGCTACCATCGGATCGACGCGCATAGCGCGGCGAGCCGGTAAATACGACGCACCTAGCGCCACCAGCGTGAGCGTCACCGCCACCGCGGCGAACGTCACTGGGTCGTAGGCTTTGACGCCGAAGAGCATGCTCGCGAGAAACCGCGTGAGCGCCGACGCTCCGGCTAACCCGAGCACCACGCCGAAAATTGCTAGCTGTAGGGTGCGGCCAAGGATCAGGCCGCGGACGTTGCGCGGCTGGGCGCCCAGCGCCATGCGAATCCCGATCTCCTGAATTTTCTGGCTTACCGTGTAACTCATCACCCCGTAAATTCCGACCGCCGCCAGCAGCAGCGCCAAACCGGCAAAAATTCCGGTGAGCACCGCGCTGAAGCGGCGGGGTGAAACCGAGTCCGCCAGCAGTTCATCCATGGTCAGCACATGCGTTACCGGCAGCGCGGGATCGATTTTGTGAATGATATCCGTGGCTGCGGCAGCGAGCGACACGGGATCGGATGCGGTGCGGATCACCAGATACGGAGTCCATCCGCCGGTGAAATACATGTCGCTGGTTGGCGCCGCCTCCAGGCCGTACTGGTGCACATCGCCCACGACTCCGACGATCGGAAACCAGCACGGTGTCGGAAACATCGAGCATACATTCACGCGTTTGCCCAGCGGATCCTCATCCGGCCAGTAGCGCCTGGCCATCGTTTCGTTGATCACCACGTTTTGCAGCGACCAATCGGCCTGGTTGAATGCCCGTCCTTTCAGCAGCGGGATTCCTATGGCCGAAAAATATCCGATGCTGGCGGTACGAGTCTGCGCCACGGGGCGAACGCCGGCATCGGGAAGTGGGCGCCCTTCGATCACAAATCGCGACGCCCGAGTCAGCTCGGTGCCGAGCGGCAAGTCGTCGATGCCACCGGCGGCTTTTACTCCAGGGAGCGCGCGGACTCGATCGGCGATCTGCTCGAATTCGAGGGACTGTTTTATTCCCAACTCGGTGAATTGAGCGTCGGTCATTTGCGCTGCCTGCGCGGCGGGGATTGCGGCCAGCGACATTTGCAGGGTGAGGATGTGGCCGGCGCGGAAACCGGGATCGACGCTCACCAGGTTATGGAAGCTACGCAGCAACAACCCCGCGCCGATCAGCGGAATCAGTGCCATGGCAATTTCGGAAACCACCAGCAGGTTGTGTACCTTGCGGCTTCCGAAACCGCTCGTGCCCTTGGTTCCCTGCTTCAGAACGTTATTAAGATCGGTGCTGAGGCTTTGCAATGCGGGCAGCAAGCCGGAGATTGCTCCGGCGGCAACGCACACGCTAATCGTGAATACTAGTACGTTGGCATTCAGTCCACTATCCGTCGCCGCCGCCAGATTGGCAGGTACCAGCGCCCGTAGGGTTTTCATGCCGATCGCCGCGAATACCAGCCCGACCGCTCCGCCCGCCAACGACAGCAGCATGCTTTCGGTGAGTAGCTGTCGAACCAGTCGCCATCGGCCGGCGCCCAGCGCGATGCGCAGAGCAAATTCCTTTTCGCGGACGGAATTACGCGCGAGAAGCAAGTTCACGATGTTGGCGCACGCGATCAGCAGGACCAAACCCACCGCCCCGAATAAAACCAGCAGAGTTCGACGCAGCGTTCCGGCAGTAGGATCCTCGAGTTGCGCGACGTGGACCGTCCAGTTCTTGTGGGTGTCTGGAAAAGCGATCGCGGCTTGGTGATTCAGGGTCGCGAATTCAGCCTGCGCCTGCGCGAGGCTGACCCCGGGCTTTAGCCGCGCAATCGCGGTATACGGATGGTGAACGCGGCCGGTCAAATCGTTGTCGACGTACTGCCCTACCGGCATCCACACGTCGGGCCAGCGCAGCAGCTGGAAATGGGCCGGCAGCACGCCGATCACCGTGTAGCGTTGGTTGTCGAGGGTGAGGGTGCGTCCGACGACAGCGGGGTCACCACCGAAGTGGCTCGTCCAAAACGAATGGCTGAGCATTACTACCGGTGCGCTGCCAGCCTTGTCTTCTTCCGGGACGAACGCCCGGCCCACCACCGGACGGACCCCCAGGATGGAAAACAGCCTGGCGGTCGCATTGGTTCCCTGCACCCGTTCCGGCTCGCCTTCGCCAGTAAGGTTGAAGCCCTGCGAAATATCAAGGTATGCGCCCATGTCGGAAATTGTGTGGGCTTGCTGGCTCCAGTCGCGGAAATCGCCGGTAGAAATCCCGATACCATCGAGAACCGGCGCATATGCATTCGTTATCTGGACCAGCCTCTCGGGATGGGTATACGGCAGCTCGCGTAGCAGCACATTCTGAACCACGCTGAAAATCGCGGTATTCGCGCCGATGCCGAGCGCCAGGGTGAGCGCTGCCACGATCGTGAACCCGGAATGCTTGCGCGACGAACGTATCGCGAAGCGAATGTCTTGCAGCAGCGTCGACATAGCGCCCTTACCCCCGCGTATCTTGGAAGTGTACCTCCGGTGCTCCTCAGCACGACCTTAGACGCCCTCGCAGATCCCGCGTTAGCGCGCGTTGGCCATAACCGAGCGAAAAGGTAAGGAGCGGGGTGTTTTGACGTGCGGTTCTACGCCCTTATCCTTTCCGGGCACCCCACTCTTGCCGGTTTTGGGGAAGGGTGGGCGTCCCGATCAAGGCGGCCTCCCCGAACGAAGCAACGAATTCCGGGTTCGGGAGTGCGAAGTGGACACGATTTAGACTGTCTTCTCAGATCGCAACCACGCTACCAATCGTCGCATCGCGAATCGTAAATCCTGATTCCCCGCTCAGCAAGCTCAGCGAGGAGTTGAACCACCGCTGGTGTCATTCCCCCGTCGCCGGGAACGCTCACCGCCCATTCCAGATTTTCGCGGAATTCCCGCGTACTGATGCTCCACTCCAGCAGCGCAATCGGCGGGTGCTGGTCAATCTGTATGACCGACCAATGGCGGGCGAGCGCGAGTGCGCCCGCGCGATCCGGCAGTGGACCGCGCACGATGAAGTGATTGTCGCCGATCACCAGAATGCCGATCATGCCGCTCTACCCCTCGATCCGCGGATCGAGAATGGCACGGCCCACTGCGAAGTGATAGATCACTTGCTGCGGGAGCCTGCGGGGATCTGTGGGCGGATGGTTCGCAACTTCGCTGAGCCCGTTCTCTATTTTCTCCGTGGGTCCGGCGGCGGCGTGGCGGCCGGCCGGAGAGCCGGTCATGATGAACGAAGATTTTTCCGCTGCGTTCACCGACGCGGAGACCGAATTTTCCCGATCGTCCAGAAACCCGAGATACCGATGCACATCATCGTCGTAGAAGGCGCCGATGCCGGTAGCGTTCCAGCCCAACGCTTCGGCTCCCAGGTAAAAACGCTGGCCGACCGCGCCCGCCTCAAAATGCACGTAGCGATACCCGCGATTGCCAAAGGCCTGTGCCGCGCCGGCCAGATCCGCGATCATCGAAACGGTGAAGCACGAATTTCCTGCCAGCGGCTGTTCCAAGCTTAGAAAAGCGGCAATGCGCTCAACGTTGCCGCAGTGGAGTTGCTGCAAAGTTCCCTCCGCCGTATTCCAGCGGTACATGCCAGGCTCGCAATCGCGGACGCGGTGAACGTACAGGTACAGCGTAACGAAATCCGAGCCGGGCGCGGCAGATACTTCCCCTCCGTTGAAATTGGAACGGCAGTCCGCGGGCCAATCGCGCGTTGCAAAATCCAGGAGCTGTTCCAGGTTGCCGCGCTCCATGTGCGCCGTATCTGTGTCGAAATCGAGTGCCGAGCGCCGCCGCCGAACAATGGTTGCTAGCGGAGCGTCCTGCGCGGGTTCGCGCAAGGGTGCCAACCGCGCCGCCGAATCACCAGCACCAGCCGTCATCGCGTTCGTGGGCAGCGCCGACGACAGCGGGAGCGGCGAATCGGGCAGAATCGTCGCGCAATGCATCTCCAGCAGAAGTTTGTAAGGCACTTCCTCGGCCGACAATTCGTTGGGGATTTGCGGTAGTGGTTCGCCAAGCCCAGCCTGCGATCGCTCGAAAACTCGATTCGCCGGAAAAACCAAAAAGATCATCGGCGCTTCATCGCTTCCGGTGAGGCCCAGAACGCGCGTGAGGCGAGCATCCGCAAAGTGAGTGATCGCCCCGCCCGGCAGTCCCAGCGCCCGCGCCGCCAGCAACACGCTCATCATCGCGTGACCCAAATCATGGCAGCAGTAACGGTAGGCGCGGTTGCGATATTTCCAGGCTTCCCGCCAAAAAATTGAAGTGAACCCAACGATCAGCGGCGACGATTCCGCCGCGCGGGGGATTTGCAAGGCCTCGGCGATCTCCTGCGTTTGCGCGCCAGCAAGGCGAAGCTCGAGGGCATGGCAATCGGCGCGGTAGTGATACAAGCCGTCGTCCAGACCGGCGAATCCGCGAACGGCGCAGTAGGTTTCCGTGGGGTGAAGATTTCCTGAAGAAGGATTCACGCGCAGGCTATAACGATTTCCCGAGCCCGGAACTTTTTTCCACGCGCTCACGGCCATCGAGTGCCACAACAAACGACTCAGCCACATGGCATCCAGCCGAGTTGATTCGCCGCCGCGCGATTCGTTGCCGGTGGGGAGCGTGGCTCCTCCCGCCAGCCCTGCCATCGCAGCGAATGTGCCGGTCACGGGAAAACCGTCTGGGTTCTGCGCAAGCCGGATTGTCGGCGCGCCTTCGTAAGTGCGGAATGGATCGGGCTGATTGGCCCAATCCAAAAAGTGCGCGCCGGCGCGAACCGACTGGTAGGTGTGCTTGGTGGCCTGGTGATAGGAGAAGAGCCGCTCTGTTTGCTGATTGCTGCTCCCGCATTCCGCATCGTCCAGAATGGGCGATAGAAAGCGCGTCATTGTGGCGGCTGGGTCAGTTTATGCAAAGCATCGGCCGAAGTACTTAGAAGATTTCGCAGCACCGCCACCTCCGCCGCGATCCCGGTGTGCATCGCCGGGTCCACGTCCGGAGCGAACAGCGGCGAATGATTGTAGGGCAGCGAATTTCCGGTGGCCGCCGCTTGCGCGAATTTTTCGGGATCCGCACCGCCCAGCGAGAAATAAAACGATGGAATGCCGGCTTCGACGAAGTATTCGTAATCTTCCGAGACCATCATGGGCGTGGCCAGTTCCACGTTGCTCTTTCCCAACCCGGATTCCAGGACGCTGCTGAGCCGTTGCGCCAGCGCCGGATCGTTGTACACCGCGTCGGTGCCCTCGACGTGCTCGATCAAAGGCTCGCGCGGCGCGCCGGCCGCCGCCGCTTCGGCCTTGGTGATACGGTCGATGGCCGCGAGGATTTGTTTGCGAACCGCGGGCTGGTAGGTGCGCACCGTCAGCCCGAGATCGGCCTCATCCGGAATGATGTTGTTTTTTGTCCCAGCCTGAAAATAGCCGACGGTGACCACCGCCGCGTCGCCTGGCTTTACTTCGCGCGAAACGATGGTCTGCAGGGCCAGTACGGTGCGCGCGGCGATCACGATAGGGTCGATGGTGAATTGCGGCGCGGCACCATGGCCTCCGCGGCCATAAATCACGATGCGGATGGAATCTGCGCTGGCGTAAAGGTAGCCCGGCGCGACGCCGATTTTCCCGGCCGGAAATTCGTTGTTGACGTGCAGCGCCACTCCCACATCGGGCTTGGGAAACCGCGTCAGGAACCCGTCGTCGAGCATCGCCTTGGCCCCGGTGATGGTTTCTTCGGCGGGCTGCCCAATCAGCATCAGTGTTCCGTGCCAGGTGTTTTTCGAATGCGCCATGATCGTCGCCGTGGCCACCCAGGACGACATGTGCAGATCGTGCCCGCAGGCATGCATCACGCCAACGTCATGACCGGCGGGATCTTTCGCCCGCACTTTGCTAGCGTACGGTAGCCCGGTTTTTTCTTCCACCGGAAGCGCGTCGAGCTCGGTGCGCAGCATCACCGTCGGGCCGGCGCCGTTCTTCAGGATGGCCACGATGCCGGTGCCGCCGACTTTCTCGGTGACGTCGTAACCAAGATTCCGCAGGCGGCTGGCCAGCTTCGCCGCGGTTTGCGTTTCGTGCGAAGACAGCTCGGGACTCTGGTGCAGGTCCAGATAGAGCGCATGCGCGTCCGGGTAAACGTCATCGACCTCTTTGGACGCCGCAGGAGTCTGCCCCCACGCGCACAAGCTGCAGGCCGCCAATAGCAGCAGTGGCGCTGAGCAGGCCGAGTATTTTGCAAGTTTCATGGTTTGCGAATCATAGCTGCGCGCGCGCCTCATCGCAACCCGGTCCGCTTCCCCCACCCAGTTCAACGCGCGATGCCACGGTGTTTTAGGACCCTGTTCAGCGGCAAGACGCAGAACGTTAAGATCCTCCCGATGTTTGAAAATAGCTCCGAGGACGTAGAAGGTCGTGGTGCGGCCGGTGCGCCGGGCGAGCCGCTGTGGGCGTTTCTCGATGGACTGCGGAAGACGAACGGTCAGCATAGCCACCTCGCACTTAGGTATATCGGCTTCGAACCCAACAACAACACACCTGTTTAGGAAGACACTTCAGGCACCGGGTGGTAGCTTGGTAGCACGTTCGGCAAAGTCGCGCCAACTAGCGGAGTAACCAATGTCATCGTCTTTAGCGGGAAAACATGCGGGACCGAGTTCCTCAAGCGGCCAGCCTCCGGTGGCCGAGCCCACGTTTGCCGAGCGAGTGCGGACGCTGGTGCACGTGGGGCGTGTCGGTACCCTTTCCACCCTCTCGCGCAAACTGCAAGGCTTCCCGTTTGGATCGGTGATGCCCTATGGGCTGGACGACGGCGGGCGTCCGATTTTCCTGATTAGCACGATGGCCATGCACACGCAAAACCTGCAAGCCGAACCGCGGGCGAGTTTGCTGATCACCCAACTAGAATCCGCTGGCGATCCGCTCGGCTCGTCGCGAGTCACCCTGCTGGGGAATGTCTTACCGGTACCCACGGCGGAGGTAGCGGAGGCGCGAAAACGGTATCTAGCGCGCCACGCCAACAGCAAGTACTGGGTGGATTTTGAAGATTTTTCGTTCTATCGAATGGACGCAGTAGACGTCTATTACGTAGGCGGCTTCGGGGTGATGGGTTGGGTTTCCGCAGCGGAATATTACCGCGGTAGGCCCGACCCGCTGGCGGAAAGCGGGCCTGGCATCATCCAGCACATGAACGCCGATCACGCCGGAGCGCTGATCCTACTGGCCGGGACGTTTGCAGGAATTGAATCGCAAGAAGCCGTGATGACCGCGGTCGATCGCCTCGGCTTTCACCTGCGCCTGAAGACCGCGGACGGCATGCGCGGCACGCGCATTAACTTCAACCGCGAAGTGAGCACTCCAGCGGAAGCGCGATCCGTCCTAATCGAAATGGTGCAGCAAGCCCGCCAAAAAGTGAATCCGTCGGCTTCGGGACACGGAACGGGGAGTACCGCTCGCCCGGGGTAGAACCCGAAACAAGCCCGAACCACAGCCTGAACCAAAGATAGTTTGGAACATTCCGTATCCCCGAGGCGTATCAATGATTTGAAGGGCAAGCTTCGCGTGGTAGGGCGTATCGGCAGCGTATTGCCGCGGAGGCCGAAGTATGGAGACGTTGGGGGGTCAGTTCCGGCAGGTCTTGCGTAGATTGGGCCGCGCGCCGCTGTTCACCGCAATTACTCTGATCACCTTGGCGGGCGGCGTCGGTGCCAACGCCGTGATCTTCAGCGTGCTCGAAGGCGTGCTGCTGAAGCCGCTGCCCTACGCCCGCTCGAGTGACCTGGTAGGAGTGTGGCTCACCGCACCGGGCCTGGACATCAAAGACTTAAACATGTCTCCCTCCACCTATTTCATCCTTCGCGATCAGAATCAATCGTTCGAGGATATCGGGGTCTACACCGACGATTCATTGAGTGTGACCGGAACGGCCGAGCCCGAACAAGTTTCTGGCCTGGACGTAACCGACGGAGTGCTGCCGATCCTGGGTGTAACCCCGGCGCTCGGACGATCGTTCAGCCGCGCTGACGATGCCCCGGGTGCGCCGGACACCGTAATGCTTACCTACGGATACTGGCAACACAAACTCGGCGGGGACCCTGCGGTGGTAGGCCGCACTTTGACCGTGGACGGCAAGTCGCGCCAAATCATCGGGGTCCTGCCTGGAAAATTCACTTTCCTGGACATGAATGATCTTGCCGTTCTGATTCCGATGCAATTCGATCGCGCCAAATTGAAGCTGGGAAATTACAGTTTCCGTTCCCTAGCGCGGCTGAAGCCGGGAGTGACCATCGCCCGCGCCAATGCGGACTTCGCGCGGCTGATTCCCGTGGTGTTTCGAAGTTTTCCGGCGCCTGAAGGCTTCGGCCTGAAATTATTCGAAGACGCGCGCATGTCCCCGAGCATCCGCCCGCTAAAGCAAGACGTGGTGGGCGACATCGGCGGCGTGCTTTGGCTGCTAATGGGATCGATCGCCATGGTGCTGCTGATCGCGTGCGCCAACGTGGCCAACCTGTTGCTGGTGCGCATGGAAGGCCGGAGGCAAGAATTGGCAATCCGCTCCGCGCTCGGCGCGGGCTGGAAGCAAATTGCGGCCGATTTGCTGTTCGAGAGCGCGGTTCTCGGTGTGGCGGGAAGCGCGATCGGATTGGCAATCGCGTTCGGCGCGCTTCGAGCGCTGGTGGCGATCGCCCCATCGAGTTTGCCGCGCGTTCATGAAATTGGAATTGATTCGGCCGTCCTGCTCTTCACTCTCTGCCTTTCGCTGCTGGCCAGTTTGCTTTGCGCTCTGATTCCCATCGTTAAATTTGCCAGTGTACGTTCGGCCACCGGATTGCGCGAGGGCGGCCGCGCACTCAGCCAGACCAGGCAACAACACCGTGCCAGAAATGCCCTGGTTGTTGTGCAAGTTGCTTTGGCGCTGGTGTTGCTGATTTGTTCTGGCCTGATGATCCGGACCTTCCGCGCTTTGATGCACGTCCAACCGGGCTTCCGCGATCCCGCCACCGTCCAGACCTTCCGTATTTCGATCCCCGAAGCGATGGTGCCCGAAGCCAAACAGGAAGACGTAGCCCGAATGGAAGACGATATTCTCCGCAAAATCGAAGCTATTCCCGGAGTTTCGGCGGCGGCGTTCTCCAGCAAAATCCCGATGGACGGAAACAATTCGAATGATCCCGTTTTTGCTCAGGACCGCGTCTATAAGGAAGGCGAGCTGCCGATGCGGCACTTCAAATTCGTATCCCCGGGATTTCTCGCTGCCGTCGGCACGCCGATGGTGGCGGGTCGCGACTTCACTTGGACGGATACCTACAACAAGGCGCTGGTGGCTATTGTTTCTGAAAATATGGCCCGTGAATATTGGGGCGACCCTGCCCATGCGCTGGGTAAACGCGTGCGCGTGGCCAGTGTCGATGATTGGCGCGAAGTGATCGGAGTCGTCGGTGACGTCCATGATGACGGCCTGAACCAGGATGCTCCGACCACCGCCTATTGGCCCATTCTAATGAAGAGGTTCGAAGGCCAGCCGATTGCCGTTCGCCGCAATGTGGCGTATGCCATCCGCAGTCCGCGGGCAGGTTCCGAAGCACTTTTGAACGAAATCCGCCAGGCCGTATGGTCGGTCAACGGCAGCCTTCCGCTTTCCGATGTTCACACCGTCGAGCACTTTTACAAATTGTCGATGGCGCGCACTTCGTTCACCCTGGCGATGCTCGGCGTGTCGGGTGGGATGGCCTTACTGCTGGGCGTGGTTGGCATCTACGGCGTGATCGCCTATTCGGTTTCACAGCGGCGCAGAGAGATCGGCATTCGCATGGCCCTCGGCGCGCAACACCAAACCGTCAGCGGCATGTTTGTCCGGCAGGGACTGTCGTTGACCCTGGTCGGAGTCGCTTGCGGACTACTGACCGCAATCATCGTAATGCGCTTCATGTCATCCGTGCTGTTCAAGGTAAATCCCGTTGACCCGCTGACCTACCTGGCGGTATCGATGGGCATTGTGGCGGTGGCATTCCTCGCTAGCTACTTGCCCGCGCGCCGGGCCGCCGCGGTCGACCCAATCGAAACTCTTCGCGCGGAGTAACCAGGCACCCGAGCGATGCCGCGCGGCGGTCAGTGTTGCCCGATCGAGAGCACATTGCCGTCCGGGTCTTTGAACCACGCGACCTTGTCGCCCGAAGGCGCAGTCCAAATGCCAACCTCGGGATCCTGAATGAACGGATACTTTTCGAATGCCACCCCGCGCGCTTTGAGCCAGACAACGGTCTCCTCGATATTTTTCACTTCCCAACCCAGGATGGTATACCCGGCCGGCGTAAAGTTGGCACCTTTGGCGATGCGGATGGTGGTGTCGCCCGCTTTCATCACCAAAGCGAATGGATCGTCGCTGACAAACTGAAGTCCCAGTTTGCCCTCGTAGAATTCCCGAGCTTGCTTGGCATCGCGTGTAGGGACAAAACCGACCACTTTGCTGGATGCCAACATTTCCGCCTCCGGGGCTACTTAGCGCCCATGAAGGTAGCACTTGCGACCGGGGCACGCGAGGCGGAAACGATCTTCACTGGTTTTCCAAAGCTTTTGCGGGTTAGCTCAAGATTTTCGCTGTTCGGCAAAGCGAAACGATCCAAAACGAGGTGCGGGCGATGGTGCTTGCGGGGGCGGGCAGCTAGCGTAGTTGCGCGAATTCCTGGGTGATATAGAGCATTCCGTCCGGTCCATTCACGATTCCTACTCCAACCATGGTGTAGTTCGGGTTCAAGATATTTCCTCGATGATTCTCCTGGAATCGCGGCTCGTTCATCATGGCCGCTTCCGCTCGAGACACATCCTGGGCCTCCGCGATGTTCTCTCCCATATACCGCCAACGGATACCTGCCCTCGACATTCGATCACTCGGCAGGCTTCCGTCGGCGCTTACGTGGCTGAACAATCCATTCGCAAGCTCCACGGAGTGCGCACGGGCCAGCGCGGCCAGCCGCGGGTCCCACTGAAGTGGCCGTGCTTGCCCATGGGTCTCGGCAGCCTGCTCGGGAGCCATGCGGTCGTTATTGAGCGACGCAAACATCTGCATTTCAGGCGATTCCCCGCAGCCACTATACTCGCAAGATACTCTAGTGCCTTGACTTGCGTTCTTTCCCGCGATCGATGGGAAGGCTGGGCCGGTCACCAGGCCGCCGATCACGGCGAGCGCTGATGCCGCAAATCCATAGGCTCTTAATCGCTTGGAAAGAGTTGAGATACGGTGTGCCCGAGGGTTCGTTGGATGGGTTTTGCTCACCGGCAAAGGATAGACGTAAGGCAAAAGAGAAACTACTGGTCGAAGGGTGGGTTCTGGTACAGCTCGCTGTGGACGCACATGGCCAGTGGGCCAGTTGTCTATTTCGCCATCGCGTGGTTCGGGTGCAGGCACACGCGTAATATGCTGATTCATATAGAATTAGCCAGTCTAGCGACTGTTAAAGCGTGGCTTTTATAAGATCAACGATCGGCCGCTACGGGTAATCCTGTATGCCTGAGAGCATTAGTAGGAACTCAAACAACCTCGGTACGAGCGAGCCCCAAGCTCAAGAAGGGACAGGTCAATGTCGTCAAGAAGGTGTGCGATCGGCGACAGTGATATCGCTCATCGTACGTAGTACACACGCGAAATCTAAGGGTAATGCTGTATGCCTGGGAACTTTCCTAACCCCTAAAGCCAGTCAAGATGAAAGAACCACAGCGCTCGAGAGGTACAGGTCATCACGCGCACCGGATGCGCAGTGGGCATTAAGCAGTTTCTAGGTGATAGCGAAAAAACTAGTCGCCGCCGGAGGCGACCATTGAGGTGGAGGTCTTCAGGTAGTCAAAGGGATTTACCGGCGTATTGTTGATTCGTACTTCGTAGTGTAGGTGCGGGCCAGTGCTCTTGCCACTTTGCCCTTCGTAACCGATGATTTCGCCACGCTTTACTTGCATGCCCACGTGGGTGCTAAAGGCGGACAGGTGGCCGTACCAGGTGGCGACCCCGAAGCCGTGGTCGACTACGATCAAGCGGCCATAGCCGGCGCGTTGCTCCATCACCAAAACTGTGCCGTCGGCGGCGGCAACAACGCCATCCCCGTAGTGCGAAGCGATATCTATACCCGCGTGAAATGCGCCTTCCCCGCTGAAGGGGTCCAGACGCTGGCCAAAGCGCCCGGTAATCTGTCCGCGGACTGGCCACAACGACGGAACGATCGCCAAGCTTCCCACCAGGTGGGAGGGCATGAGGTGCGAGCCGGTTTGGCTAAGCAGCGCGTCCGACGGTGTATAGCGCTCGAGGAAGTTGAATTGCTCCACGGAGCGCTGGAACGAGGCGTCCTGGTCCGTCGCGTTGTCGGACAATCCAAATGGGGTGTGGCTGAATCGAGTGATACCGTAAGCAACGGCCACTTCGCCGGCCAACGATTGCAGCGAGTTCAGGCGGTCGTTGGTATCTTTAACCTGCGATTGAAGCTGGCGATATTGGACTTTGAGGCTATCCTGCTCATGGCGCAGCGAATTGTAGTTCGCCACCTTCCAAAACATGCGGCTGTAGGAGCCTAACGCGGCAACAACCGTAACGCTGCCTACAACCAACAAAAGCGTAAGCAAATGGAGGGCATAGAGTGGTACTCGGACGCGGCGAACCGTAGCGCCATCGCCAGAAGCAATAAAGAACGTGTAAGATTTGGACTTCATTTGAGCTATTTGCTGACCACGTCTTCTCGCCAAACCAGATGCCGCACGCCCTGCGGTTTCCAGCCAAGCGGTGGGAATGACGGAACTAACGGCAAACAACCTTAAGCTTCGCGATTGTAAGGATTCGCTAGTCATGCGTCAACCTTAAACTCCTGTTTAAGATAGGGGCTGCTAATAGCTTTCCCGACGTCGCACCCATCCGCTATCGGCCCGGACCCCGGGATGGGAGACCTAGTAGAGAGGAAAAGGCGGTCAGTGACAACTGTACACAAGGACAACGAAGGGGACCTGATCGCACGCATCACGAAAGGTTTTGCTGTACCTCGTCTCAATTTGAAGCAGCGTGAGGTGCCTCCGCGCGGCTGGATTGGTGACGATTGCTCAGTGATTCGAAGCGCTGGGAAGAAAGATTGGGTGCTGAGCTGCGACTTTTTTCTCGAAGGCGTGCATTTTCTCCCCGGCGAACGGACCCCGCCGGAAGCTATTGGATACAAGGCGCTTACTCGTGCTGCCAGCGACCTCGCTGCGATGGGTGCACGCCCTCGCTACTTCCTGCTTAGCTTGGCTCTGCCAGGCCAACGGACCGGGCGATGGCTCGATCAATTCTTGGTAGGATTGCGACGCGCGACGCGGGAGCTTGGAATGGTATTGATCGGTGGAGATACCACTGAGAAGCGCGAACTAGCTGTCAGCATAACCGTGATTGGCGACGTCCCTCGAGGGAGGGAGGTGTATCGGTCTGGGGCCAACTCCGGCGATTTGATTTATGTCAGTGGGGCGCTCGGGCGCGCTGGGTTGGGTCTGAAGCTCATGCTCAGAGGGCTCGGGAATCGGAAGGGGGTTCGGAGACTCCTTCGGAGTCATCTATACCCCTCGGTTCGTACCGAATTGGGAATATGGCTCGCCAAGCACCGAGTGCCTTCGGCGATGATGGATCTCTCGGACGGCCTTTCGAGCGACCTACCGCGACTATGTGCAGCCAGCCGGGTGGGCGCGAAGGTTTGGGCAGATTGGGTGCCCCAGGTGAAGATCCCGGACGGGGTGCGGAAGCTACCAGGAATGGCGCGCATATCCGCGCAAAACCTGGCGCTCGATGGAGGGGAGGACTACGAATTGCTTTTCTGCGTACCTCCCGCACGAGCATCGCGACTGCGTGCTGCACCAGGGTTCTCGCACATTCGTCAGATTGGCGAAATTCGGAGCGGGCACGAAGTGGTGATCATCGGAAGCGATGGAGAAGGCCGGGAATTCGTAGCCAAAGGCTGGGACCCGTTTCGCCGTAAACCATGAAAGCCCTACCGCTGTCTAGGCTGCGGGGGGTTGCTATTTGGCGCCGGTGCTGAAGTCCGCGGCGCGGGCAGGCCGGGAGCGCTCCGGGTTTCCTTCGGCTCTGCTAAACCCTGCTCGGCGGGGTCGGCGAGTGGCGCGGTGTCTTGGGTATCGACCTGGACGGACTTGGTAGTCGCCTGCTTTTCTAGCGAGACCACATTCGGAAAATCTTCGGGTGGTGTCTTTGCCATAGCCTGCTTCATGAATTGGAGCCAGATGGGTAACGCCGCGCGGGCGCCCGTTTCTTTCTTCCCCAGCGAAACCCGCTTGTCGTCGTTGCCCACCCACACCCCCGCCGTCAGCGATGGCGTAAATCCGATGTACCACGCGTCGGTGAAATCGTTGGTGGTGCCGGTCTTCCCCGCTGAGGGCCGGCCCAGTTCCTTGGCGTGAACTCCGGTGCCGATCTGCACCACGTCCTCGAGCATGGCGGTCATGGTGTGAGCCACGTCGGGGGGAATGACGTCGGTAACCACCGGGTGGTGCTCCTCCAGAACCGCGCCGTCGTAGCTGGTCACCCGGCGAATCATGGTCGGCTCGATGCGAATACCTTCGCTCGGAAACACGGTAAAGGCCGAAGTGTGTTCCATCAACGTGAGATCGGCCGCGCCCAAGGCAATCGGGAGATATGGCGGCAGCGGGCTGGTGATGCCGAAGCGGCGAGCGGTGTCGATTACGCTTTGGATTCCGGATTTTTCGGCCAGGCGCACCGCCGGGACGTTGCGGGAATCAGCGAGCGCGCGTCGCAGGGTGATGCGGCCTTCGAATTTGTCGTCGTAGTTGTGAGGAGAATAATCCTGGTTGCCGCTCCGGTAGGTGACCGGCTCGTCGACGATGGTGTCAAACGGCGTGGCGCCCTGCTGCAGCGCGGTGGCGTAGACATACACCTTGAACGAGCTGCCGGTCTGGCGCAACGCCTGGGTAGCACGATCGAATTTCGAATCCTCGAAGCTGTAGCCGCCGACCATCGCCTTAATTTCTCCGCTGGTGTTGTCGATGGCCAGCAAAGCCGATTGGGCCACCGGAAGCTGTTCGAGGGTGGCGTGCGCGGTGGGGGCGGAAATGTCAACGATACGCACGACCGGCACATCACCGACCTTCAATAATTCGGCCGCGGAGCGGTGGCCAGTCCAGGCGAAATCGGGGCGGGTAAGGGTGGCTTTGTACGGCCCGATTTTCAAGGTCGCGGAATTGGCGTCCACGCCGGTTACCACCGCGGCGACGTAGCTGCCTTTTTCGATCGTGGCGCGCCAGTCGTCGGGCTGGTAGGTATCGATGGCGCCGAGATTGTCCTTGATGATGTTGGGCACACTGCCGCGCCAACCGTGGCGGCGATCGTGGCTGTGCAGACCGTCGCGGACCGCTTGATCGGCGGCGCGCTGCATGGCCACATTCAATGAGGTGTACACCCGCAGACCCTGTTCGTGAACGGCGGCGGTGCCGTACGTCCGCTCGAGGTATTGGCGAAGCTCTTCGACAAAGTAGGGCGCGAGATCGTTGCGTTGCGAAGCCAGATGCAGGGTCATCGGAAGCTGGCTAGCTGCTTCGGCCTGCGCCGCGGTGATCTTGTTGTCGCGCGCCATCAGCGAGAGCACCGTATTGCGCCGGGCGCGGGCGCGTTGCGGGTGAAGGATGGGCGAATAACTAGGCCCGCGAACGATGCCGGCAAGCAAAGCGGCTTCCGGCAGAGTGATTTCGCTCACCGGGTGCCCAAAATAAAATTCCGCAGCGGCTTGGAAACCGTAATTGCCGTGGCCCAGGTAGATCTGGTTCGAGTACATCGCGAGAATCTGCTGCTTGGTGTAGTGCCTTTCGATTTGGATGGCCAGCGCGGTTTCCTGCACCTTGCGCCGGAAATTCTTATCCGGGGTAAGAAACAAGACTCGGGCCAATTGCATGGTGAGTGTGCTGGCGCCCTCGGCGCGACGGTGTAACAGCACGTTGCGATAGGCCGCCTCGATCACCCGCGGAAAATCTACGCCCCAGTGCTCTTCGAAATGCTGGTCTTCCGTGGAGAGCAAGGCATCCTTCAGAACTTTAGGTATTTGCTCGTAAGTCAGCAGGATGCGGCGCTGCAGTGCGAAGCTGCCAATAAGTTGTCCGTCGTCGGCGTACAGTTCGGTGACCACCTCGGGCCGGTAATCCTCGAGCGCGCGGATTTGCGGCAGGTCGCTGGTATACACGAACAACAGCCCGGTGGCGGCGCCCACCGCAATCGCGATGATCAACAGGAACGTGAAGGCCAGGCGGCCAAAAAGCGTGCCGCCGCCAATCTTCATGGACGTCTGATAGAAGCTTGCCATTCAAGAACCATTCTAACGTAACGCAGCGAACGAATCGCGTCGGGCATTCTTGGTGGGATTGATTCTTAGGCGAACTGCGTCTGGCTAGTTTTCGCCAGCGAGGGCCGCGAGGGCGAGATCGAGCGTGGCATAGCTAGGGATCAGCGAGCGAACGTGGGTCATATCCATCAGCACTGCGACGCGCTCCGGCACTCCGACCAACACAACTTTGCGCTTTCCGGCCTGCGCCGAGATGAAGGCGCCGACCAGCGCTCCGAGGCCAGCGGAATCCATATAGCTAAGCGAAGTGAGATCAAGAATGGTGACCGCTACAGGCTCCGCACGCATCGTAGACTGGAATTGGAAAACCGTAGGCAGCGCGAGCGCCCCGGCAAACCGAAGCACCCGAGGGCCGTCAGGCGACGAGGGAACGAGTTCAATTTGTAGGCCCTGATCCGCCATGCCGCGATATCTTATCGAACCCCGCGCGCCCCGATTGTGAATATCTGGTTACAAGTTCAGCGACAAGCAACTATCGACGGCCCCCCGTTCCTGCTATTTCACCAAGATGGCGTCGGCTTCGATTTCGACGAGCATGTCGAGCGAAACGAAGCCGCCGACCTGGATCATGCTGGTGGCGGGACGAATGGTGGCGAAGAATTCGCCATGCGCGCGGGCGACATTTTCCCATTGCGAGATGTCGCGGACATAAATCCGCGTGCGGACCACGTCGGCCAGGGCAGCGCCGGCCTTAGCCAGCGCGGATTCAATGTTGCGGATGATCTGCACGGTCTGGCCGTAGTAATCGCCGAGGGCGATCAGTTCGCCCTGCGGGTTGGTGGCGGTGGTTCCCGAAACTTGGATGTAAGGTCCGACGCGCACCGCGCGCGAGTAGCCGACCTTGGGCTCCCACGGCGTGCCGCTGGAAATGTTTTGACGGTCCATGAATCCCTCCGCATCAATCATAGCGTTTGGCGTGGCCATTCCAGGAGCATTCAATTTCTCTCTCATCGCAAATTCCACGGCGGCTCGTCCCAGCTCCGGTGGCGAAGCATGGAAAGCCCACATCCATCGCTCCCGCTGGTTGGGCGCCTGCATTGAGCCAGTATCGCGTCGAACTCCTCCGCCAAGGCGACATCCTTTTTTCCCCTTTCAGGCACCCACCGGGCTCTTCTCTCATGGCACCTTTCATTGCGTGTCCCCCTCGGGCCGTTCTAGCCGCCTATCGACCCTTTCGAGCAAATTCGTGATTCGTGTTAGTCGTCGAAGCGGGCGCGCTGATCGGGCGGCAGGACCGGGCAGGTGTCGGTGGGGCGGTCGAATAAACGGTGTCGAATGCGAGCGACGAAGTCGTAGACGCCGTCGCGGATGAAGCGCGGGACTAAGTTCAGACCGATGGCCAACGGCGTCCAAGGGCCGCCGAGACAGCGCAGGATATGGATGAACGCGTCGGAACGGACCAGTAGCTTGGCCTCGCTCGTTTGCAGGACGATGGTATCCGGCAGCGTGGCGCGATAAAACGCGGGCACTCGCTTCAGGAATGTGGGGCCTTGCAGCGGCGCGAAGCGGAAGCGTGTCCCTGCCGGATCGCGCTTAAGCACCCAGCGCACGGCGCGGTGGCAAAACCCGCAGTGGCCATCGTAAAAAATTACTTCGAGGGCGGGTGCGGACGCCAAGTGGCCTGCGGATACCGGCGTGAGCGCGCCATCGGAACTGGATCGACCAGCGGCGTCACCGGTCGACGCGAGGGCGCCGGCGGGCACCGGAGCCAAAGCATCTCGGGAAGTCGACCCGAGAGAGCGATCACAGGACGCATCGGGCGGCGGTTCGGGGGCGACGGGCATCAACGGTGAGCATACCACTGTGGCTCCTAAGCGTGTGCTGCCGGAACGGCCCGGCAAAGTGCCGCTGGACAGATTTTCGGTGAGTCTCTAATCTAGTTGCGCAAGCGCCAGCCGGGAGTTATCTGCGTGAAGTGCAAAAACATACTGGAGGCGGTAGGCGACACACCGCTCATCCGGCTGAACCGGGTCACTAAGGGCATGGCCGCCGAAGTGTACGTGAAGGCCGAATACATGAACCCGGGCGGTTCGGTGAAGGACCGTGTAGCGATCTCGATGATCGACGACGCCGAGCGCCGCGGGCTGCTCAAACCCGGCGGGACCATCATCGAAGGCACTTCCGGAAATACCGGCATGGGGCTGGCGCTGGTGGCCACCGCGCGCGGCTACAAAGTGGTGTTTACCATCAATGATAAGCAGTCGCGCGAGAAGATCGACGCGCTGAAGGCGCTGGGCGCCGAAGTGATCGTTTGCCCTACGGCGGTCGAGCCGGAAGACCCCCGCAGCTACTATTCGGTGGCCCAGAAGCTGGCCCGCGAAATTCCCAATTCCTGCTATCCGAATCAGTACGAAAATCCGATGAACCCGGAAGCGCACTACCGTTTCACTGGCCCGGAAATCTGGAAGGACACCGCGGGTAAGATCACCCACTTTGTGTGCGGCATGGGCACCGGTGGAACCATCAGCGGCGCCGGCAAATTCCTGAAGGAACAAAATCCCAAGGTGAAGCTGATCGGGGTGGATCCGATCGGATCGCTATACTACGACTTCAAGAAAAGCGGGACGGTGGGCAAGGCGAAAACCTACGTCGTGGAAGGAATCGGCGAAGACTTTTTTCCCAAGACCATGGATCTGGACATCGTCGATGACGTGTTGCAAGTCACCGACGAGGAATGCTTCGTGTGGGCGCGCCGGCTGGCCAAGCAGGAAGGTATCTTCACCGGGGGTTCCGGCGGCGGTGCGGTTTCTGGAGCGTTGCGGGTAGCGAAGACCTGCAAGGCGGGCGATGTCGTGGTGGCACTGGCACCTGACTCCGGTTCGCGCTACATCAGCAAAATCTACAATGACGGCTGGATGCGCGAGCACGGCTACGTGGAATCGGAAGTGCCGCTGACCGCCGCGGACGTGTTGCGGGTGAAGAATGAAATCGGCAAGACCCGCGAGCTAATCATCGCGCGGCCCTACCAGACCGTGTTCCACGCTTTGCACACCATGCAGCAGGAAGACATTTCGCAGTTGCCGGTCTTTGAGGACGAAGGCCCGATCGGAACGATCTACGAGGACCAGATTCTGACCCTGGCGCTGCAGGGGAAAGACCTGCGCAAGCTGGTCATTCGCGAAGTGATGGGGCCGGCGTTGCCGCAGATCGCGCATGACGCACCGGTGGAACGGGTAACCTACATGCTCAGTCATGAAGGCCCCGCGGTGTTCGTGGAAGTAGGACCCAAGAAATACGAGATTCTGACCAAGTTTGATTTGATGGATACGGTGAGGGCGCTGGTCGAACAAAAGCGCTGAGCGGCTAGGCGGAAAGAAATCTTGGCGTAAACGGGGACCGTCACTTCTCCCGACAGACCCAATCACTCATGAAAATCGAAGATTTCCAGAAGCGCTTGAAAGAAGCAGTGCTCGTCGCCGATGGCGCGATGGGATCGCTGCTCTATGAAGTAGTGGGCCCGCAGCGGTCGGTGGAAGAACTGAATTCCACCCATGCCGAAACGGTGTTCCGCGCGCATATGGCCTATCTCGAAGCGGGCGCGCAGATCATTGAGACCAATACTTTCGGCGCCAATCGCCACAAGCTCACCTCGCTCGGTATGGGCCATCGCGTCGCCGAGTTCAATTCCCGCGGCGTGAAGATTGCGCGAGAAGCTCGCGAAGCGGCGAAACACGAAGTGCTCATTGCCGGTTCGATCGGACCACTAGGAATCGTTCGGCAACTCGAGCCGATGCCCGAAGCGACCCAGGAAATTTTTCGGGAGCAGGCTGCGGCGCTCGAAGAGCGTGGGGTGGATCTGTTCATCCTGGAGACCTTCAGCGATCTCGACGAACTGTTGTCGGCCGTGGCGGCAATCCGCTCTTTTTCGCAATTGCCGGTGATTGCCCAACTGACCTACTCCGAAGAATGCCTCACGCTGGGGGGCACCCGGCCGCGCGATGCGTGGGCCGCGCTGCGGGACAAAGACATTCAAGCCATTGGGGCGAACTGCACGGTAGGCCCGCAGTCGCTGCTTCCCATCCTGCAGGAATTGGCGGAAGCGACCGGCGGAACGGGCGCGGCGCTGAGCGCCATGCCCAACGTAGGATTCCCCAAGCGGGTGGGCGATCGCACCGTTTATCCGAAATCATCTCCGGAATATTTCGCGCTGTTCGCGCGCGAAGCCGTGGAGATCGGCGCGCGAGTTTTGGGCGGCTGTTGCGGAACCACCCCCGAGCACGTGCGGGCGATGGCCGAAGCGGTCAAGAAGCTGAAGCCTGGCGCGGAAGTGCACTCGCGCGGCGTAACCGTGGCGGCGCCGCAAGCGGCGGCGGTCGCGGCGCGCGAACCGGAAAGCGCGCTATGGAAGAAAATTCAGGATCAAAAATTCGTGGTGTCGGTGGAAATCGACCCACCCAAAGGCGTATCGATCGATCGGGTCGTCGAGCAGGTGACCCGGGTAATGGCTTCGGGGCGCGTCGACGCCATCGACATCAACAGCGGAACATTGGCCCGCGTGGGCATGGACGCCTTGATGCTGAGCGGAGCGCTGGAAGCCCGCGGATTCGAGACCATTCCCCACCTCACTACTCGCGACGCCAACATCATCGGGCTGCAGGCCATGCTCCTGGGCGCCTGGACTATCGGCGGTGTGCGCAACGTCTTGGCGATTACCGGCGATCCGCCCTCGCTCGGCGATCATCCGGAAACATCCGGCGTCTACGAAGTAGATTCGATCGGCCTGGTCAAGGTGATGGCGCGCTTGAATCAAGGAACTGACTGGGCCGGAAAGAATCTGGGCGGCTCAACCAATTTCACCATTGGCGTGGCCGTCAATCCGGTGTCCGAAGATATCGACGAGGAACTCCGCCGCTTCGAAGCCAAAATCGCTGCGGGCGCGCACTTCGCCATGACCCAGCCGATTTTCGACCCCGAGCACTGGAGTGCATTCCTAAGACTCCTGGGCGGAAAATCACCGGTTCCGATTCTGGTTGGCCTGTGGCCGCTCACCAGCTATAAGCAGGCCCTGCGCTTGAACAATGAAGTTCCTGGCATCGTGATTCCCGAAGCGACGCTGAAAGAATTGGAGGCCGCCGGAACCTCCGCTCGAGACCGTGGTTTCGCGCTGGCGCGTAAAATGCTGGAGTGGGCGGAGACAGCGCGAGGCGAAGGAGTTGCCGGAGCTTACTTGATTCCGCCGTTCAAGCGGTACGAAGAAATCCTGGAGCTGTTCTAGCCGCGTAGCGAAGCCTGCCGCGGTGGACGGCCCTACTCACTCAGAAAAACCAGAAGCGCTTGCGACGCTTTGCCGTGGCCCCTGGCGCCTGTCCCAAATCTTCGGGAAGCAGCGGGACAAACGGGAGCGGCTCACCTTCGACCGCCGCGCGGGGATTTTCCGTGAAAAGCGCGCGGGCTAGCGCTTCGCCCCGGCGCGAGGCAATCAGTGAAAACGCTTCTTTCAGCCGCAACGGACGGCTGGTGGTGTTGTGCGCATCGCTGGCGATGAAGTGCACCGCATTTTCGTCCAACCACAATTCCGCGGCCGCTCGGGCGCGATCTCCGAATTTTCCCAAAATCGACTGCGCGGTAATCTGCGCGTAGCAGCCCTGGCGAAGCCATTTGTAAAGCCGTTCCGGCTGGCTGCGGATCAGCGGATTACGCTCAGGGTGGGTGATGATCGGATGAAGGCCCGCGAGCTGCAGGTTGTGCAGTTCATAGTCGATCGTGGGCGGAATGGAAAAGTCGGCGAACTCGACCAACAGGTAGGTCTTTTGATTGATGGTGAAGCGCTCGGGCGCGGTGCGAATGTCCTGCAGATTCTCAAAATTCAAATGGAAATCGCATCCGGTGAGCAGGGTCAGGCTATCTCCCAGGCGCGCCTGCAGTTCGGCACGAAGTTCCTTGATTGCGTCCGGACGAAAAGTGAATCCGGCTCCCGCGTGGGGAGTGGCGACGACGTGGGTGATGCCTTGCTCGACGGCCATGGCCGCCATCTCCAGCGAAACTTCCATGGAAGTCGCACCGTCATCGAGACCCGGAAGCAAGTGGCAGTGAATGTCGACCATGAACACAGCGAGCATAGCGCAGCGCCGGGGGGCCTGACAACGCGGTCGGGGGCCAGGGGAAAGAGTGTACCAATACGTTACAAAGTTGATACACGCTCGGCCCCAATTGGCAGTAACCTTGCAACGTACAGAAGAGAAAGAAGAAGCCTAGCCTGGTCCGAAGATGGAGCGGGGAGATTAAAGTCTCGCAAAGTGCAGGGGTTAGTGATGAACCGATGCAACCATTTGGTCGATCACGTGTTCTTGAAGGTAGAGGCCGTTTTTACCGAATTGAGACGGCTTCCGACGTTTCCGGAGCCATTGTTGAGACGCTGTTGAGACGGGGAGTCCCATGGGAGCCGGATAGCGCCGTTGCCATCGGGGGAAGCAGGCGGTAGATTCACCATGACGGGTTTGAGGGGCAAAGTGCGGGCTGGGCTGTGCAAATCAGGTGACCGTGATAGAATAAACCTAGGTGCCCTGCAACCGTTCCTCTCAGTTTTCGCAATCGGACCCCAACTTAAAATATAAGGACACTTCGTGCCCTGTCAGCAAATTGGAGTTTATGTCGTTTCGGCGAACCGGCTTTTGCGGGAATCCCTCGCTCGGATTCTGAACAAAAGAACCGACATGTGGGCCCAGCCGTCGCAGGAAATCAACGACGCGGCTGCGGAAACCATTCGGGAGTCCGAAGCCAGCATCTTGTTGTTCGACTCGGCCGACGCGATATTGTCACGAGACGAGCTGGTGCAGGAAATACTGGGCGATGGCCTGCGGTGGAAAGCGATCGTCATTGGCATGGAAGCGGACGAACGGATATTCCTCGAAACCGTACGCCGCGGAGTCTCTGGGTATTTGCTGAAGGATGCGTCGGCAGTCGACATCGTCGATGCGGTGCGCACCGTGGCCCGGGGTGAAGTGGTTTGCCCGCCTTGTTTGTGCCGGATCTTGTTCCAATTCGTTTCGCGGCAGGTGATGCCGCTGCCCAATCACCGAGTGCGCGATCAGATTGGACTCACCCGGCGGGAACAACAGCTGCTGCCGTTGATTGCCCGCGGCCTCACCAATAAAGAGATTGCCTCGAACTTGAACCTTTCCGAACAGACCGTGAAAAATCACATTCATCACATCCTCAGCAAGGTCGGAGCCGAGGACCGCCTCGGGGTGATGGAAGTCTGCCGCACCCACGGCGTCGAAGTCTAGCGCGGGACTCTCGTCTCCCACTTCCCTTTTCGCTCCCACCTGCATCTGAATTCCTTTCCTCTGGTACGATTGCGCATGCCGGAAATCGACGAAGAACATGGCCAACACGGGCGACGCTGCGCGCCGCCGGCCATCCCCTTTCATCGCCCGGCGGTGGGCGAGGACGAGGCGCTCGCTGCGGCGGAGGCGGTACGCTCCGGGTGGCTAACTACCGGCGAGCGAACCGCGGAATTCGAGCGCCAATTCGCGCAGTTTGTCGGGGCCGAGGCCGCCGTGGCGGTTTCTTCGGGCACCGCCGCCCTGCATCTTTCGCTCGCTTGTCAGGGAGTTGGCCCGGGGGATGAAGTCTTGGTGCCGGCCAACACTTTCACGGGAACCGCGGAAGCTGTGGCCCTCACCGGTGCGCGTCCAGTGCTGGTGGATATCGACGCTGCGTCGCTGAATATTTCCTGCGAGGACGCGCAGCGCAAAATAACGCCCAGAAGCCGCGCGATAATCGCCGTTCATGTAGGCGGAATAGCTTGCGCTATGGACGAACTGCAGGCGCTGGCGGAGCGCTTCAGGCTGTCCGTGGTCGAGGATGCCGCGCATGCGCTGCCCACTCGCTATCGCGGGCGGATGGTCGGATCGATCAGCGAGTTCACCGCGTTCAGCTTTTACGCCACCAAGACGCTCACCACTGGTGAAGGCGGGATGATCACCACGCCCGACCCGGCTGCCGCAAAGCGTTTACGCCGCCTGCGTCTGCACGGGATCGAGCGGCAACCAGCCGGCCGCGACGAGCCGCCAGCTTCCTGGAAATATCAAGTAGCCGAAGCTGGGTACAAGTACAACTTGACGGATTTTCAGGCGGCCATCGGACTGGTCCAGCTGAAGAAATGCGAGGCGCTGCGCCAGGCTCGAGAGCGGATCGCCGCGCGTTACACCCAGGCATTCGCCGGGCTCCCGGCGATCGAGCTGCGCGACGATCCCGCGGCTACCCGTGGCGCGGCGCCAGGCGGCGCTTGCCCCTTGGCAGAAAATTCGTCGTCCTGGCATCTCTATATCGTGCGCATCCGGCCTCACACTTTAAGAATCGATCGCGAGCAATTTATGCAGGCCCTCGAATATCGCGGCATTGGCGCCAGCGTGCATTTCATACCCTTGAACTTGCATGCCCGCTATCAGCGTGAATTTGGGTATCGTCGCCGAGATTTCCCGGTGGCGGAGGCGGAATACTGCCGATCGATATCGCTGCCGATTTTCCCGGGGATGCAAGACGCCGAGATCGAACGGGTGATCGAAGCCGTGGTGGAAATTGCCGAAGGGGCGAAGCGACCGGCGAACCGAGCTGTCGCCCGAGCGGCGATGAGCGCGGGGCGCTAGTCGTGACGCAAGTTGTGGCACAGCCACTTTGGCGGTGCGAACCGGGGTTAAGCAATGACTAAGACAGCAACCGCGGTCGAACCCAAACCGTGGCGCGCAACCGAGCAAGAGCCGCGCGCCAAGGGATTCTATCCGCGGTACGGAAAGCGGATATTCGACTGCGCGAGTTCGGCGGCCGGGCTAATCGTGTTGTCGCCGGTCCTCCTCGGGTTATCGGCGGCGGTGGCCGTGGCGTCGCTCGCCAGCGCTGAACCAGGACCGGTTTTTTTTTCACAGCGCCGGGTGGGGAAAGGCGGACGGCCGTTTTCGCTGATCAAGTTTCGCACCATGTCCCCGGCGCCCGGCGGCGGCGAAGCTTCCATCACTGTCGCCGGCGATTCGCGCATCACTCCGGTCGGGGCGTTTTTGCGGCGCTGGAAAATCGACGAGTTGCCGCAGTTATGGAATGTTTGGAAGGGCGACCTCAGCCTGGTCGGGCCGCGTCCCGAACTGGAGGGTTTTGTGGCCGACTACACCCTCGAGCAGCGCCAAGTGCTCCGGATACGTCCGGGGATTACCGACCCGGCCTCGATTGCCTATCGCGATGAAGCGGAGATGCTCGCGGAACAAGAAAATCCGCAGGAGTGGTATCGCCGGGTGGTTCTGCCCCACAAACTCGCCTTGAATCTGGATTACATCGAGAACATTTCGTTTTCTAGCGACGTTGCGCTGATTCTGAAAACTCTGAGCGCGGTATTCCTTCGCCGCGGCGAACGGCCCGGCCACGCCGGGCAAGTCTTGCGTGGTCAACGGATCCGTCAAAGCGGACAGGCCCGCGAGGGCGGAATCGTACCCGGGAGCGCGAAGTGAGCGTCGAAGTGCGCCTGGAAGATTTGCTGGGGCGCGCGCCGATTGAAATCGATTCGGCCCCGGTACGACGCGAACTGGCGGGCAAGGTTGTGCTGGTCACTGGCGCGGCGGGATCGATTGGCAGCGAGCTGTGCCGGCAGATAGGCATGCACCATCCTTCCGCCCTGATCGGCGTCGATCGCAGCGAAACAGGAATCTTTTACCTGCGCAACGAACTGGGAAAAACTCCGCCGGCACCGAGCATCGCGCGCCCTACCCACTACCTGGTCGCCGACATCGGCAACGCCGAGCGGATGCGGGCCATTTTCCAAAGCTACCGGCCGGAGGTGGTGTTTCACGCGGCGGCGCATAAACACGTCCCGCTGATGGAACGCAATGCAGGCGAAGCGGTGGGCAATAACGTCTTCTCCCTGCTCGCGCTGCTGGACGTGGCCGAAGAGTCTTCGTGCCGCGGCTTCGCCCTGATTTCGTCGGACAAAGCGGTAAACCCGGTCAGCGTGATGGGGGCAACCAAGCGGCTGGGGGAAATGATCCTTGCGGGCCGTCAGCGCGGATCCCTGCGTTGCATTTCGGTGCGCTTCGGAAATGTGCTGGGTTCCAACGGCAGTGTGGTTCCGATCCTGGAAGAGCAGCTTCGCACCGGGCAAGCGCTGACCATCACCCATCCGGACGTCCGTCGATTTCTAATGACCCTGCAAGAAGCGGTGGCCATGGTGCTGCTGTCCTACGCCCTCGGAAGCCACGGAGAAATTCTAGCGCTGGATATGGGTGAGCCGGTTTCGATCCTGGAACTGGCGCGCAAGCTGATCCGCCTACGTGGGCTAAGCGAAAGCGAAGCGCCTATCGAGTTTACCGGGCTGCGGGAAGGCGAAAAACTGTCCGAGGAAATAAGCTCGGAGCGTGAAGAACTGCTGCCCACCGCGCATCCCAAGATCAAACGCATCCGCAGCGCTTCGGTAGGGTGGAATATCCTGGCGGGTCAAATCGAACGATTACGCGCCAGCATGTTTTCCGGGGATGACTCAGAAATTCGAGCGCGCTTGCAGGAAATCGTTCCGGAATATCGAACTGCCAATTCGAACCATTCTGCCAGCTGGTTGGATGACCCAATTCGTACTACATCCTCCGCCACCTAGGTTTCGGTGGAACCCTGTATGCTTTTCATGCAACTTGGCGGCTCATTTTGCCGTCTTATGGCAAAGAAGATTGCGATCATGCTGCGTGCCATGCGCCTGGCTTATTCGCAGAATCGAGTATTCGGTGCCTGCGATTTTTGGGGGGCGGGAACGCAACCTGGATGAGTTCGCCGGGTTAAATGATTTAGGGGAAGCTACCGCGAGAGTGGTCCCGTCTAAGCATGGAGTGCCCGCTGTCTATCCAATTGCCGCGGCGCTAGGTATACGTCAGTAGAGACATTCCATAGGAGAACCAATGAAGACGTCCATACATTTGATCCTGGCCGCATTCTTGCTTTGTGCTGGCATCCTGGTCGCACCGGCGGCGCGGGCCCAGCAATCAAAATATACCGGTGGACTACCGAAGTACGACAACGCGACCGAAGTGACCACCTCGGGGAGGATTCGAGCGATTGAACGGCAGCAGGACCTCAGCACCGTACCGGGGACTTACGTCACACTGCAAACCGTCCCGATCACTTTTTCCGTACACATGGGAATGTGGAACGCGGCAAAAATGCCGTTCCACGTCGGCGACCAAGTTCAGGTGACTGGCTCCCTGATCACCGTGGGAGGCAAGCAGATGTTGCTCGCGCGTACCGTCAGTTCCGCGAGCCAGACCATTACCGTGCGCACCACTGGAGGGCAACCACTGCGTCCGAGTGCGGCGGCCTCGAACATGGGAGGCTCGCGATGAAAAAGTCTCTCTTTTCTTCATTCCTGGCACTGGCGATGTTGGCGCTGCTCACCGGTTGCGGTGGCGGCGGCGGTGGTAACAGCGGTGGCGGTGGTGGGGGCACGGGCAGCCCCACGGCGGCGTCTTTGCTGAACGGGCAGTATGCATTCACCTTCAGCGGTAACAATGAAGCGGGGCCGATCTCGATCGTGGGCAGCTTTGCCGCCGACGGCAAAGGTAACATCACCGGCGGGGTGGAAGACGTCACCTTGGTCAAAAAGAGCAGCAATACGATTGGTGCTCAAGCCGCCCAGAACTTTTCCGGGACCTACACCGTGGGCAGCGATGGCCGCGGCACCATGACCTTCAATACTTCGTCCGATGGAGCACAGGATTTCGCCATGGTGATCGAATCGAACAACCAGGGGCAACTTATCTGGTTCGACAATTCCGCCACCGGCTCCGGCAATTTCAGTCTGCAAGACACCACGGCGTTCACCGCCAGCACCCTGAACGGCAGCTTTGCATACGGTCTGAACGGCGTCGATCCGGCCCAAACCGCGTATTCGCGCGTGGGGGTCTTTACCGCCGCCAGCGGGTCCGTATCGACGGGCGAATCGGATCTGAACAACTCCTTCGGCACCGGCGGTTTGAACTCAGCGCAAACCATCTCGGGTGGAAGCATCGGTGCGCCGAATAGCTCCACCGGGCGCGGAACGCTGTCGCTCACCTACGCCAGCTTGACGGTGAAATACATTTATTACGTGGTTTCTAAGACCACCTTGAACCTGATCGAGGCCGATGACAATGCCTCGGTCTACGGCACCGCCACCGCGCAGACCGGCGGTCCGTTTACGGCCGCTTCACTCAACGGCAACTACGTCTTTTCGACCGGCGGAGAGAACACCGGTGGCGCGATCGCAGAAGCCGGTCAGTTCAACGCCGACGGCGTTGGCACGCTTAGCGGGGTAGGCGACGAAAACTTCGGCGGCACCTCAACCCAAAACTACACGCTTGGCGGGAACATTTGCGTCGGTGACGGCCAACGGACGTGGAATGATGGAGCTGGCTCTTCCCGTATTCGGCGGAGGGAGTGGCCCCTTCGTTTTCTATATCGGATCGAACAGCACCATCTACCTGATGGAAGCCGACGTCGACGAAATCACCAGTGGGCAAGCCATGGCGCAAACCGGCGGACCGTTCACCACCGCATCGCTTTCGTCCGGAGGCTACGGATTACAGTTCTCGGGCATCGACTCGAACCTGTTCGAAGTCGATTTCTCGGGACAGGTGACCTCGAGTGGATCGGGCACCCTGAGTGGCGGCACGCTGGATATCAACGATGAGGATCAAAATCAAGAGCCCTACTTCTTCTCCGATCCAATCAGCGCTGGTTCGTACTCGGTGACCAGCAGCACCGCGGGGCGAGGCACGCTCGGGTTCACCCTGGCTTCATCGCCATTCGGGTTTGCCTATTACTTCATCAGCCCAACGCAGATTGTACTGATCGAAACCGACGCCACCGGGCAAACCACGGAAGGTACCGGACAAACTCAACCCGCCATCCCATAGAGCAGCCTTCTGCGGGGGCGCCCCGGGAATCGGCGCGCCCCTGCACTCTTCACTTCAGCGATTCCCGCTTTCTGTTCCGATTTCTCAAGCAAGCGCTTCGCTTCTCGTTTTCCGCAATTAAAAATCGCGGCACGGCGCTCCCTTCTCCTCTTGCAAGTAGTGCACGTGATTGACACGCAATGACTTACAGGTAACTTAACCGGCGTGTGGGGGTGTTGGCGACTGTGAAATCATCCGCTGCGGCGTGTGTTTGTCGGACTCCCGAAACTTGCTATATTCGATTGAATCGCATGGGCAGCGCGAAAAACCTCTCCGACGGAAGGAAATAATGGCGGCTGATCGAACCCCAGGATTTTTTGCAGGCAAAGGACTGCGCATCGGAATCATCGGATGCGGCTACGTAGGGCTTCCGCTGGCACTCCGCTTCGCGGACACCGGCCACCAGGTGACCGGTTTCGACACCGACCCCTTCAAAGTGAACAAGCTGAATGCCGGCGAAAGCTACATCCAGCACATCTCCGCGGAAAAAATCAAAGCGCACGTGGACGCCAAGCTTTTGGACGCGAGCACCGACTTCACCAAGTTGCGCGACATGGATGCAGTGCTGATCTGCGTGCCCACTCCGCTCGACGAGCGCCGTGAACCGGACCTGAGTTACGTCGAAAAGACCGCCCTTTCCATCGCCCCCAATCTCCAGCGCAGTCAGTTGATCGTGCTAGAGAGCACCACCTATCCAGGCACCACCGAAGAACTGGTGCTGCCGATTCTGGAACGCGGCGGCTTGCGCTGCCCAATCACCAAGAGCGAGAACGACGGCAAAATCGCCACTGATTTTTTCCTGGCGTTTTCGCCGGAGCGCGAAGATCCCGGCAACAAACAGTATGGATTGGCGCAGATTCCCAAAGTCGTCGGCGGGATCAATCCGCCGAGCGGCAAGGCCGCGGCCGCGCTGTATTCGCAGATCGTGTCGAAAGTGATTCCAGTGTCGTCGACCCGGGCCGCGGAGATGGTCAAGCTGCTCGAAAATATTTTCCGCTGCGTGAACATCGCGCTGGTGAACGAGCTCAAGCTGCTCAGCCTGCGCATGGGTCTGGATATTTGGGAAGTAATTGATAGCGCCGCAACCAAACCATTTGGCTTCATGCCGTTTTATCCCGGGCCGGGGCTGGGCGGGCATTGCATTCCGGTAGACCCTTATTACCTTTCGTGGAAAGCCCGGGAATACGATTTCGCCACCCGCTTCATCGAGCTGGCCGGCGAAATCAATACCTCCATGCCGTACCACGTGGTGCAGGCCATCGCGGAAGCGCTAAACGGGCGGGAGAAAAGCTTGAAGGGTTCGCGCATCCTGATGCTGGGCGTGGCCTACAAAAAGGACGTGGATGACCTGCGGGAATCGCCGTCGCTCAAGCTGCTCGAGCTGCTCACTGACCGTGGCGCCAACGTGGATTACAACGATCCGTACTTTCCGGCGCTGCACAAGATGCGGCACTACGATTTTTCACACTTGAGGTCCATCCCTTTGACCCCGGAAGCGCTGGGAAAGTACGACTGTGTGCTGATCGCCACCGACCACTCCAGTTACGACTACGAAATGATCGTCGATAAGTCGCGGTTGGTCGTCGACACCCGCAACGCCACTCGGCGTGTAGTGGGTAGCCGGGAGAAGATCGTGCTGTGCTAGCGCACCGAGTGCCGGGGATCGCATGAATCTGTACCGATCCGCGGATGATGTAATTGACGTCGCTGGAAACGGGCCTCGCGTCTTAAATGGTACCGCCATGGTGAGATTGACATGATCATGCCCCACAAAGCACCTTCGGGTAGTTGGGCTCAGGAAACCGGACGGCGGCGCAGCATGCGCGTCCTGCTCAGCGTGCCGGTGGTGTTGAGCGGCACCGGCGCCGACGGCAAGAAATTCGAGGAAGAAACCCGCACCCTGGTGGTGAATGCCCACGGAGCGTTGATCGCCATTACCACCGCCCTGCGCGCCGACCAGAAGATCACGGTCACCCACAAAATCACCAAGAAAGTTCAGGAATGCCGGGTGGTGTATACCGGAAACGTACAGGCCGGCAAAACCCAGATGGGCCTGGAATTCGTGAAAGCCGCCCCAACCTTCTGGCAGATCGATTTCCCACCGGACGACTGGGTCCTCCCCGAGACCGAAGCCTCGTCTTAGCGTTCCGTCTTCCTCGCTTCCCTTCCCTCCCTCGTTACGCAACCAGCGCGCGTAGCTTCTCCAAGCGAATTGCTCGACGATAGGGGCGCTCCGCGCATTCAAGTGGGCAGCGTCGCTTTCACCCCTCGGCCTCTAGGGTTTTTGGATTGGCCCCTTGGTAACTCCCAACCGTTCCGCCAGCAAGTTGCCGAACACGAAAGCCGCCCGGTTTCCCAGCTTGCCGGAAGCACACTTCGCGCCCTATCATTCGAACGTAGTGGGGAAAACACGCGGCGAACCACTGCTTCGCAGCGCGATCGGGCGAGATCGCGGCTCGGTTTCAACCCATCGAGGAGGTATTACCTGTGCGTTACCTGGTGACCGGAGGTGCCGGATTTATTGGCAGCAACACGGTGGACGAGCTATCGCGTCGCGGACATTCGGTTACCGTGCTGGACGACCTCTCCGCGGGAAGGGAAGAAAACTTGGCCGGAGTGCGCGGCAAGATCGATTTCGTGCGCGGCAGCATCACCGACCCGGACGCGTGCGCCAAAGCGGTCCGCGGCGCGGACTACGTGATTCATCTCGCGGCGCGCACCTCGGTGCCGCGCTCGGTAAAAGATCCGGTGGAAACCAACCGGATTAATATCGATGGCACGCTCAATGTGCTGGTGGCCGCTCGCGATGCCAAAGTGAAGCGGCTCGTGTATGCGGCTTCGTCTTCCGCCTACGGCGAGACCGCTACCCTGCCCAAGGTGGAAACGATGCAAGCCACCCCTCTTTCTCCCTACGGCGTGACCAAATACGTCGGCGAATTGTACGCACAGGTTTTCGGTCGAGTGTATGGCCTCGAGAATGTCTGCCTGCGCTATTTCAACGTGTTTGGACCGCGCCAGGATCCCACGTCGCAATATTCGGGGGTGCTTTCGCGCTTCAGCCTGGCCTTGCTGGAAGGCGCCCAGCCGCAAGTGTACGGCGACGGGGAACAGTCCCGCGACTTCACCTACATCGAGAATGTAGTGGACCTGAACCTGCGCGCATGCGAAGCGGTGGGAGCCTCGGGAAGAGTATTCAACGGCGGAACCGGCGCGCGGATCACCCTGAACCAGGTGTTGCAGACGTTAGGTAAGATCTCCGGAAAGAATGCCACAGCGAAGTACGAGCCGCCCCGCACTGGCGATATCCTGCACTCACAAGCGGACATCACCGAGGCCCGGAAAGTCCTCGGCTACGAGCCAAAAGTGAATTTCGAGCAAGGCTTGCGGCGCACCTGGGAGTGGTACGAAAAGACCTTCGGAAAAACGAAAGCCGGCGTGCCACAATTAGCAAGCTCCTAAGCTCGGCCGTTTAGGTCCATCGGCCGAGTCAACGCCGGCGCGCCCAAAAACCCGCGCCTGCGGAGCCGCAGCCAACCGTGCTGCGCATCGACAATTCCACCGAACCAATCCCTTCCAACTCCCCTGGTGTAGTGCTAGCTTCCCGTTAGGAACGAAGTGCTGAGCGAACGGGGTGCACCAGGTGTCGACGCCACACCGGGTTCTCTGCTTTCTTTGACTCGGGAAGGCCACGGATCCACAAATTCCGAATGGCGGTAGCGCCTCAAAATCGATCCCACACCACCCATTTCTAAGTAGCAACACAGCCAGCCATGCGTCCCCGTAGGCCTGATTCTACCAGCCGAAAAAAACGCTGAATCCCCGCAAAATATCATTGCGTCGCTCCGCTGAAAAAAAGGCGAAAGTCGGGCCGCCCTCTAAAAATATCTCCGGCTTGCTTGGTTGGTGCGGTCAGGCCAGCGTCGAGAGATGCCGCGGCAGCTCGCCGAAGTGATCGAGTAGCAGGTCCGGGGCGCAGGCTGTCAGCCGCTCAGCTTGAAACCCGTAGCTCACCCCGCAGGCCCAAGTGCCGGCATTGCGGGCGGTTTGGATGTCCACGTCGGAATCTCCAATCATCATCGCTTGGCGAGGCGAGGCGCCGAGTTCATCCAGGATGGCGGCCAGGCCCATAGGATCCGGCTTCTTGCGTTCGAAGCTGTCTCCGCCATAGACGCTAGAAAAAAAGCGGGAAAGACCCAGCGCGCCAATGATGTCGCGGCTGATCCTCACCGGCTTGTTGGTAAGCACCGCCATCCGCCGGGGCGCCAGGACCTCCAGCGTTTCGCGCACTCCGGGATAGGGCAAAGTGTGAGCCAGCATGTGAGCGCGATAGTGCTGAATGAAAAAGCGCAGCGCGGATTCCACGTCCTGCTCGGTTGCGGTCGCACCGAGCGCCCGGCGCACTAACATGGCCGCACCATCGCCCACATACTCGGAGACTTTTTCGGCGTCCAGGTCACCGTGGCCGAAACGGGCGCGCACCGCGTTGACCGAGACCACCAGATCCTGTTTCGAGTCGATCAGCGTGCCATCGAGATCGAATACCAGAACGCGGCAATCCGAGAGTGGATGGGTATCGTGATTCATAAAGTGACGGCCAACTGGAGACGGCAACTCAAAGCGGAATTCCGCGCCAGAATGGAACAGGATACGATAGTCTAGGAGTGCAGACAAAGTCGCCGTTGATCGTTTGCGCTACTCATTGAACACCGGAAGGCAAGCAACGAAATCGAAATCCGCTGCTCCTCCGCTAGAATCAATACTTCGAAAATTTCTCTGAGGGACTCATGGCAGAAATCGTTCCGTTTCGCGCATACCGCTACGACGCTGAGAAGGTCGACCTGCAAAAAGTGTTGACCCAGCCGTACGACAAAATTTCCCCGGCGATGCAGGAGAAATACTACGCCGCCAGCCCGTATAACCTGATCGTGGTGGAAAAAGGGAAAAGCGATCCCGGCGATACTCCGGACGAAAACGTCTACACCCGCGCCGCGCAGAAGCTCGATGAATGGACTGCCGAGGGAATACTCGCTCAGGATCAGCGTCCAGCGGTGTACGTCCACGCGCAGGAATTCACCGATCCACTGACGTCCAAGCGGCGCACCCGCACCGGCATGATCGCGCTCGGGCGAATCGAAGACTACGATGCGGCGGTCGTGCACCGCCACGAGCGCACCCTGGCCGGTCCCAAGGCCGACCGCCTGGAACTGCTGCGGCATACCCGCACCCAAACCGGACAGCTCTTTATGTTGTACGAAGATGAGACCGGCGGAATCGACCGGCTGCTGCAAATCGCCACCCGAAAACCGGCCGAAGTGGAAATTCGCGATGAGTACGATGTGCTCCACCGCCTGTGGGTTTTGACCGATGACACGGTGATCAAGCGCATCACCGCGGCCCTGAAAGACAAGAAACTGGTAATCGCGGACGGCCACCACCGCTACGAGACCGCTCTGGCGTTTCGCAATGAGCGGCGAGAAAGCGAAGGAACCGGCGACGACAAGGCCCCGTTCGAGTTCGCGATGATGACCCTATTCAACACCCAGGCCAAGGACTTGCTGATCTTGCCGACCCACCGGGTGGTTCGCAACGTGAAGGATTTTAATTTCGAGAAGCTGAAAGACCAGGACGCCAAAAAGTATTTTGACTGGTTCTCATATCCTTTCGCGAACGCTGGGGAACGACCCGCAGCATATGCTGAATTCAAAAAGGATCTCGCTTCCCGCGGCCGCAGCGGCAACGCCATCGGAGTCTATGCCGGCGGCGGCGCCTTTTACCTCTTCGCGCTGCGGCGCGATGCCGACCTCGAAAAGCTGGTTCCCGATGTCCCGGCGCCCGTGCGCGAACTCGACGTGGTGCTGCTGCACCGGCTGCTCCTGGACAAGGGTTTGGGGATCACCCCGGAAGCGGTCAGCGCCGAACTGAACGTCAGCTACGAGCGGAGCATGGATGCCGCACTCGCCGCGGTGGACAACGGCGAAGCGCAAATCGTATTTCTGTTGAATCCGATCGAGGTGCAGGAAGTGGCTGATATCGCCCTGGGCGGCGATGTGATGCCGCAAAAATCCACCGACTTTTATCCCAAGCTTTTGAGTGGGATCGCCAACTACCGCTATTAACCGGCGTTGAGGATGTCGTGCTGAGGGGTGCTCCGCAGTCACCTGCGCGAGGGTATTGAAGTGCGCGAACGGGAACGTATCGACGTGCGCGGACCAATCAGGCCGAAGGCACTTCGCGCGCGGCCCAACGCCGCGCGCTAGTAACCCTGAAATACCCTCTGCCTGACATTCTTAGTTGCCGAAGCTCTGCACTGCTGCCGCTTCGTTATCGTAAACGTCGAAGACGGTCATGAGCTTGGTGACCTGCAAAACTTCTTTGAACTTGTTGCCGAGATTCGCCAGCTTCAGCGTCGCGCCCTGAGCCTTGGCGCTGCTGAAGGTAGCCACCAGCGAACCCAGTCCGGCGCTGTCGATGTAGCTGACGTTGGCCAGGTTCAGAACGATTTTCTTCTTCCCCGCGGCCAGCAATCCCTTGATATGCTCGCGGAACGAATTGCTTTCCTCGCCGAGCACGATGCGTCCTTCGATCTCGACGACGGTCACTCCACTTGCTTCCCGATCCGTGATTCTGAGTGCCACTGTTTCGCCTCCAGGCCAACCAATGAAATTGAGCGTTACTTAAATCCGCGATGTGTCCTGTGCTGCCGGTCAGTAGAAATCGGAGCAGGACATATAATACCCGCAACCCTCGCAAATCAACTTGCACTTTCGCGATTCCAACCGCTTCGCACAGACGGGGCAATATAGCATGGGAATGCCTGCCTGCGGGTCGCCCACCGAATCGCTGGCGCGGGGCTCTCGTTCCGCCGCTGTGTTCAAATAACTCATTCCGGGTCCCCGCCTGAATTCATAGGCGGGCAAGTTTATAACACAACCTGCGCAACCGGCAAAGCCATCCCATCGGACCCTGGTGGTGTCACACGGATAGCAAAGGTATGCGCCTATAGACACCATCGGACCAGTGAATGTTCCCGAACCCTTTAAATTCGCCTGCCGCGTAGGCGGGTCGCGCCGGCACAACCCGCTCCTAACCGTGCGTCGGCACACTTAGGAGCGCCCCAGAGCGCATTCATGCGCCGGGACAGCATGGGGGACACCCAGCACGGCAAGCGACGCCTCCAGCACCAACACAGGGAATCCACAGTGAAATGGGGAACGGATGGGAATAGAATGCAGTCGAAACCGGAAGGCCCGCGTGCGCATCTCACTAGTGGGCGTGGGGCGCGGTGCTTTGGGGAGGTCTAGCCATGAGAACTGCAACGACTTGGACGGTGGCAGTTGCGATGGCGCTAGGCGTCTCGGGCAGTGCTTGGGCCCAGCAGCATGGCGTTGGGTCGGCCCCCGCGACGGCCCCGGCACCTGCGCCGGCCTCTGCACCCGCGGCACACCTTTCCGTTGCCAACCTGAATTCCCATCCGGGAAATTCATCCGCTAAAAGCGGCACTCACAGCACCCACAGCGGCACCGGCGCGCGCACGCACCGAGCTTCTACCGAGGGATCAACTGCACAGGGATCGAGTACCGGCCAGAGTAGCGGCGCAATCGGGTCGGTGAAAGCGAATGCTTCCTACGGCGGGTACAGCTACCCTCTGGGAGCCATCGACTTCGGAAATTCGCCGGCCGATCAGGACTTGGCGATCAAGGCGCTGATCGATCCGGCTACGGAAGCGCGGCTGGCGCTCGCGGCAAAGGAAGCCGGCTACCCGCGCGGGACAAATTTCGTGCCGGTATATTGGGGCGCCGGCGGCGGCTACTACGCGCCGGATTCGTCCGCCGCGCCACAGGATGACTCATCGAACGAAGCAACCATCGAACCGGCTAACAGCGAGAACAAGCAGCAGCCCCAGATTATTGTTCTGCAACCGTCCTCCCAGGGTGCGGACAACCCAGTGGAACCGGAAGCGTCGGCCGAACCGCAGCCGAAGCTGCCAGACGTCGGCGAATTTACGTTGGTATTCAAGAACGGAAAGAAGACTGAGGCGGTGGCCTACACGCGTCAGGGCGACCGCATCGTGTATGTGACCAAGGACGGCACCCGGCACTTCGTCGACGTTGCCGACATCGATTTGGCCACCACGCAGCGCGTGAACGAAGCCAGCGGAGCGTCGTTCCAGCTCTAGCGTACACTGAATCTTGAAGCTTCGAGGCGCACTTTTCGCCCGATGTCTGACGAATCGCTTTGCTGTTACCTTCCCCTTTCCAAAAGGATCGCAGCGGAAGAACATCGCTCCGTCTAAACATGGCTTATCGCCTTGGCTTTTACTCCGAGGCCTTTGAAGAGTGCCAGGCGTGTGCCGCTACGGCGGGATCTAGCGGCCGCGCAATGGTTCGGGCATGTACAGTCCGCCGGAAACCAGGCCAGCGCGCTCGATTTGGACGGTAGTGTGCTGGATCTGGAACTGGCGAGCCAGGCAGGCGGTGATTTCCTCGAGGATCTTTTCGCTCTCTTCCATGTGCATGTCCGGGACGCGCACGTGGCAAGATAGCGCCTGAAGGTCGGTTCCCAGCGTCCAGATATGGATGTCGTGAACTTCCTGCACGCCTTTGATCTTGAGGATGGCCTGGGCTACGTCTTCGAGCCGGATACTGCGCGGCAACCCTTCCAGCAGAATGTGCACGGATTCGCGAATGATGCCGACCGCCGACCAAAGCACCAGCGCCCCGATCACCAAGCCGATGGCCGGATCGATCCAGAGAATATTGAAAAAGTGAATGGCGACGGCGCCCACCATGATCGCAACGTTGGAGACAGCGTCGCCAAAAGAATGCAGCAGGATGGCGCGCAGGTTCAGGTCACGCCGTCCGCCAACAAGCGCCACCGTAATGCCCCCGTTTACCACCAGTGCGATCAGTGCCACCCACAACATGAGCGCCGACTCGACCGCCACCGGATGGCGCAGCCGCATGTAGGATTCATACACGATGAAAAAAGCCACCAACGACAGCAGCAGCGCGTTCACGAAAGCGCTCAGAATCCCCGCGCGATGGTAGCCGTAAGTCTTTTCGGGGGTGGGAGGCCGCGATGCCAAGCGCGCTGCAAACCAGGAAAGCGCCAGCGTGGGCACATCGGTGAGGTTGTGCACCCCGTCGCTGATCAGGGCAATGGAATGCCCCATGTAGCCGGCCACGAATTCGACGATCACCAGAAGCAAATTGGCCAGCAGGGCCAGTCCCAGCACCAAGCTGAGTGGACCACTCAATCCGTGGGCGTGAGCGTGTCGGTGGTCGTGCGGACCGTGGGAATGACCGCCATGGGCGTGGTCGTGCATGCCCCTCGATATTACCCGCAATACGTCCCTATCGCATCCTCTCGAAGATGGCTAAACCGGCGCGGAACGACGCGTAGCTGGTACTGGCACAATTGGAACACCTTGGCGAAACACAATTGACTTCAATAGTACCCCCACTGACAATTACAAAGGGCCGGTTTGTCGTGGAAATGTCTGTCGGAGCTGGGTTTCCGCGATTAAGTCCAGGCGATTCAAGCATGTCTGACTCGGATGCCAAATTGGTTTTCTGGGGAGTGCGCGGTTCCACACCCACCGTGGACCGCGAGACTTGGCGCTATGGCGGAAACACGCCCTGCGTCGAGTTCACGGCACCCAATGGGACGCGGTTCATTCTCGACTGCGGAACGGGCCTGCGCATGCTCGGAAACCACTGGGCGCAAAGCCTGGGCGTCAGTCCGATCGAAGCCTGGGTGCTGGTCACCCACTATCACTGGGACCACGTTCAAGGCATTCCGTTCTTCCATCCATTTTTCGAGCCGCAAAATCGCTTCCATTTTTACAGCTTTCAATCCGAGTGCCTGGGGCCAGACAGTCTAAAGCAGGTGCTCGCCTCGCAGCTCTCGGGACCTTACTTCCCGGTGCCGGTGAGCATGATGTCGGCAACGCGTGATTTTCATGAGATTTCCGGCGGGGACCGCTTCGAGGTAGATGGCACTAAAATCATCACCCAATGGCTGAACCATCCGCAGGGCTGCCTGGGCTACCGCCTGGAGACCTCGGCCGGGGTGGTGGTATATGCCACCGATAACGAGCCCGGCGATCCCAAGCTCGACGCCAATTTACGGGAGCTGGCAGCAGGCGCGGACGTCTACATCCACGATGCGCAGTGTACGCCGGAACAACTGGCGAGCAGCCGTCGGGGATGGGGGCACTCGAGCTGGCTGGAAGGCGTGAAAGTGGCGCGCGACGCTGGGGTGAAGAATCTGATCCTGTTTCACCACGATCCGGATTCATGCGACAAGACCGTCGACGGATTCTTGCAGGCGGCGCGCCAGGAATTTCCGAATTCCTGGGCGGCGACGGAAGGGATGTCCATCCGGCTGCGCCACAAGAAAACGACGATCAGCATGCGGGACACCCGGGTGAGTCAGCGGCGTCCGGTGAATTTCCCCGCGATCATTTCCGGCCAGGCGGAAGACGGAACCGAATTCGAGGAGCAGGTAACCCTGAAGGATATCAGTTTGCACGGGGCGTTCGTGGCGCTGCAAAACCGGCCACGGCTGCAATCGGAAGTGAAGTTGTGCATCGAAACCGCGAACAACGGTCAGCCGAATAGCATGATGTCGATGCGCGGAACGGTGGTGCATCGAGATTCCGGGCCGCACGGCGAGCAAAACGGGATTGGCATTGTGTTCATGCAGGAGCGGCCCACCCGCCGCATCCGCGACTAATTCGTTCTTCCTACCTCGCGGCCCGGTGGCCCAACAGAAACCTGGAAGGCAATCATTCTACACATCCGCGTGGAATTCAGCTTCCGGCGGCCTTGGCCATCGAACGAAGACGCCACGGCACTGGACGTGGCCGAGCACGGCCACCGTTGGGAGCGGGCACGCCATCGAACTCGATTGTTTCGGTGAGATGGTAGGGCGCTTCTTTCTGGCAGCCGCCGCAACGCAGGGTAAAGACCGTGGGATGGGGATCGCTCGAGGTCTGTTGCGAGTCCGCGGGCTCGGCCTTCAAGCGCGCCACCGACGCGGGTAGAGGAATTACCTGACGGCAATGCAGGCAAAGAACGCCGGGATAATGGCTTCCGTTATAAGTGCTCTGCGAAGATTGCTGAATCATTCGGCTCGCCTCTCTCCATATCAAGTTCGTAAATCGAAGTCCTCTGACTGGGAGCCAGACATTACTACCGCTCGCCGCGGATGTCTAGTCCGGCTCTGGGTAGTACTGAGGAATTCTTGGGTGCGCGCGCTGGGGGCGGCCGTTTGTTATAATATTGGCGGGCATCCTTCCTTCGCAGGGGTGTGCGCTAAGAGCCACCGGATGACGATTCGGAAGAAAATTCGGCGAAAGCTGCTGGCCGCCCACCGCGCGCTGCGCAGCGGCTGGATGATCGCGCGCGGGCTGGCCTCCACGCGCCACCCCTTGCTGGTGCATATCATTCCTACCCGGCGCTGCAATCTGGCGTGCACCTACTGCAATGAATACGACGATTTCTCAAAGCCGGTGCCGGCCGAGGAGATGTTCGCGCGGATCGACCGTCTAGGCGCGATGCGCACCGGGGTGATCACCATCAGCGGAGGCGAACCGCTGCTGCATCCGGAGCTGGATAGGATCATCGCGCGCATCCGCAAAAACGGTGCGATCGCAGGCATCATCACCAATGGATATTTGCTTACCGCCGACCGCATCGAGCGGCTGAACCGCGCCGGCCTGGAATACTTGCAAATCAGCATCGATAACGTGATGCCCGACGAGGTATCCAAGAAAAGCCTGAAGGTGCTGGACCAAAAACTGAAGCTATTGGCCGAGCACGCGGATTTTCACATCAATATTAATTCCGTGCTGGGTAGCGGGATCTGCTCACCCGAGGACGCTTTGGCGGTGGCGCAGCGCGCGGTGCAACTGGGATTCACCTCCACGGTGGGGATCATCCATGATGGCCAAGGGCAACTACAGCCGCTGGGGCCACGGGAACAGGAAATTTTCGAGCAGATTATGGCCATGGGCAAGGGCTCCTTCGCGCGGGTCAACCAGTTTCAGCACAATATTGCCAAAGGCAAGGAAAACCAGTGGAGGTGCCGCGCCGGTTCGCGATACCTGTACATTTGCGAAGACGGCTTGGTGCACTACTGTTCGCAGCAACGGGGGTATCCGGGGATTCCGCTGTCCGCGTATACCGACGAGCAACGGCATCGCGAGTTCTACACCGAAAAGGGCTGCGCGCCGCGGTGCACGGTTTCCTGCGTCCATCAGATCGCCACGGTCGATTTCTGGCGCAGTCCCCAAACGTTGAAACCCACTCCTTCTGGACCGTCCTCAGCGACTCCGCTAGTGCAGCTCAGCGCTTCCCCTCGCCACGAATAACTCCCCACTCGGAGCCTGGCTGGGCCAGGCGGCCATGGCTGAGGGCTCGAACAGCCACAACCAGGGGTGGTGTTGGCACAGCTAATCGCTAGCCAGCGCGGTGCGGGTTCCGGAGACCAATTCCGCGAGAGACCGCCGCAATGGAGCGAGCGAGACCGCTGGAACGGTGCGCTCGTGGGGAACGCCGATGGCCGCGGCCCGTTGTGGAAATTCGGCGCGATGGTCGAGGCTTAATCCAAACTCCTCGAGCAAGTCACCCGCAAACTTAGGATCGTCGCTGCGTTCGACACCCCAGAACCACAGCCGGTCTTCGTGACGCTGCAAAAACTGCAAGGTGGATTCGAGCTTCTTCATCGCCGCGTTAAAGGAAGATGCCTGAAAATAAACGGGTAGCTTCCATCCGTTGGTTCCGAAATTGGCACGGATCCGCACGTTGTATTTACCGTTCTGACTGATTTCCATGGCACAGCGGTAAGCGTTCTTGGAACTCGATTTTGCGTTCACAGCTTCTCTCCATTTTCTACGATGAGTGCGGACCTGCGGATGCATGACTATCCTAGCGGCTGCGGTTTGATATCGCATGAGATTCCCCTCAGTAAGACGTGACGTAATTTTCTTGCATTGGCTACCACACCGAGGTGCTACTTCGTTCGAAACCCGCCAGAAAACGCAAAGGGGAGGCTTCGGCCCGATCTGCCCCGTTGGCGTTCGGAGCTAGGCGCTGGAGATGGGTGTATTTTAGCGAAAAGGATCGAGGGAATTCAATACGGGGAAAGTTAAATTTTAAGGCTATTATTATCAATTATTTAACGGATGGGCGAGGCTGTCCATCGGTAACTCTACGAACTCGATTTCGTGAAGTTCTTCAGTGCTGCCTCGTTGATGACCAGCTTGCCCTCTTTCTTCAGGCGATCCTCCAACGCGGTGCGGAAGGCGTCAAACGCTTCGTCGGCCTTGGTTTGCTTGATCTGCTGCTGCAGGGTGTCGTGCTGGGCAATCAAGTCAGCCGGAGTAATTCCCACCTTCGACGCGATGCGGTATATGACCCAGTTGTCCTGCAGTGCAACCGCCGCGCTGGTTTGCCCGATGTTCATGGCGAAAGCCGGCGCAAACGGTTTGGAAGGGCCCAAATCGCCCACGTTGGCTGAAATTCGAGTAAATGGATCGGTGGTCTTGGTTTCCAGACCCAATTCCTTAGCCGCGGTTGCCAGCGATGCGCCGGACTGCACCCGCTTTGCCAGGTCATCGGCCTTGGAACGCGCCAGCTCAACCGATTTCTCCTTGCGGTAGTCGGCCAGCACCGCGGGATAAACCTCAGACAGACTGGCCGCATGGGCCGCCTGGACATTCTGGGGGGTAATGACGACGTAGCCGCGATCGATACGCAGTGGACTGCTCAGTTCGCCGACGCGCAATTGAAAGAGCACTTGGTGCAATTCCGGCGAAGCCCCTAACTCGCCCACCGGCTGAGTAATTGAAGCCGCAGGGGTCTCGCCCAGACGCAGGTCAAACTTCTTAGCAAAATCGTCGAGGGATTGGCGATTGGACTGCCGGATCGCAGAAGCCATCTTCGCTGAAATCTCGGTGGAAAGCGCATTTAGTTTGTCTTCTACCAGGACCGGGACGATCGAGTTGCGCACTTCCTCAAACGTCTTGGTGTGCGCGCTTTCCTTATCCAGCACCTTGATGATGTGAAAGCCGTAGCTGGTTTTCACCAGGTCCGAGATGGCGCCTTTCGGAAGCGAAAAAGCCGCCTGCTGGAACTCCGGAACGGTTTGCTTATCGACGATCCAGCCCAGATCCCCACCCTTGTCCTTGGTGCCGGTATCCTCGGAGTACTTCTTGGCGAGATCCTCAAAATTGGCGCCCTTTTTCGCCTGTTGCAGGACGTCTTCGGCCTTCTTCTGGATTTCCGCGCTTTCCGCATCGGTTTTTCCCACCGTCTTCAGCAGGATGTGCTCGACGTGGACCCGGTCTTCCACCTGATACTGGGTAATGTGCTGATTGTAATAGTCGTGCAGCTCGGCATCGCTGGGCTGCGCCTTTTGCATGAGCTGGGAAAGGTCCAGCAGCGCAAAACGCGCGGAGCGACGCTCCGGAACCTGATATTTCGCCTGATGCTTGGCGAAGTACGCGGCCAGCTCGGTGTCACTGGGATTGATGGTGGAAGCCAGATCGCCGGCTTTCACCAGCGCATACTCGATGGTTATGTTCTCGTTGCGGCGGCGAAGTTCATCCTCGATATCCGCAGGGGTAACCTGGACGTTATCGGTCACTAACTCGCGGAATTTTTCTTCCAGCAGCGCCTGGCGCACGTAGTCTTCAAATTCCTGAACGCCCATGCCGGTGCGGTTCTGGACTTCGGAGGCGTAGCGATCCTTGCCTACCCATGTGTCGCCGTTGAAAACGGTCGGCAAAATGAGCTTGATACGATTGGCTTGCTCTTCCGGGGTCACCCGGAGGCCCAGGCGCGTGGCTTCGAGTTCCAACGACTTTTGCAGGACCAATTGGTCCAGCACGTTGCGGGCATAGAGATCGCGCATCATCGGAGGAATGGGCTGATTGCGCGAGACGCGCGCGAGCAGAGTTTGCACGTCGTTCGGGGTGATGTCCGCGCCGCCAACGCGCGCGAGGGCGTCACCGGAATCGGTGAGCGTTCCGAAGCTGCCTACACCGAGGGTGAGGGCCATCGAAAGGCAAATGATCCCGAGCACCACGCCTAAGACCACCTTAACCATCGTGTTGCGGTTCTGAATCGTTTTCAGCATATTCTCTTGGGCGACCTAGGATCTGGACGACGCCACCAACGGCGCACCGGAACGGGGCGTGCCAAAACGTCTATCCGAAACAGATAATTATAGTAAACGCGGCCCTGGAGTCCAAAACAAATCCGGCGACAGCGTACCATTGGTTCGCCGCTAAGGCCAAGCCAGTACGCCGTTTCGGTTTCCTGAGCGCCGGGCCAGCAGTCGAAGCCCAGCGAAGCAAACTCCGCGAGGGCCCTGCAAAGGGAACAGAATCCAGCTTCGAAAGCCTAAAGACTCCTAGGTGTCATTGTCGCACTTGGCACCCCCCGGACGTCCCGGCGCGTAACTTCGGCGGTGCGGTCATTCCCTGCCGGAAATCTCCCTAAACGGTGAGACGCGACGAATCACTATTATCGTATTGCCCAACGGCATGCGGCGGGTTTATTGAAAGGCCCAAACCCGTGTGCTAACTTGCAGAACTGGCCTATTTTGTATGCTTAACGACAAGGTTGCGGTGGTGGAGAAGCCCAAAATCAACCGTGTGGAAGTCTACTGGCACACGGTAACTTACAAGACCGTCGCCATTTATTTGGTGATCTTGTTTGGGATTTTGATGGCGGGCTGCTATCTGATTTTCCCCGAGCGCACCAGCAACATTTTGCAAAGGGTATCGGATTCGGTGATGAAGCACAGTCCCGGATCGGGAACCGTAGGTGGCAAGCAAGCACGGTTTGTGAACCTGGATGGCAAAGTACAGGTGAAAAAAGTGGATTCGGTGCAGTGGACCAGCGCGGACTACCGGATGACCCTGGATAAGGGCGACCTGATCCAGACCGGGGGAGAGGGAGTGGCGCGTGTGGCCTTTGCCGACGGCACAACCTACACCGTCAAAGGTGATACGCTGGTAACGGTGGAAGAAAATTTGGTCTCGTCGGACCAGCCCACTCGAGTCGGCGTGCATATCGAGTCGGGCGCGGTGGATTTGTCAACGCCCACCTGGAACGTGCCGGGTTCAACCGCCGATATTTCGTTCGAAAACGCGGTGGCTTCGCTGCGCGAGAACAGCCGCGCGGCGGTTCGCAGCGATCCCAAAACCCAAAAGCAGGAAATCACCGTAGCCGAGGGCGGCGCGGAAGTAGCTCGAGGCGGCCAGAATATGGCCGTAGGCCAGTGGGAGAAAGTGTCGTTCCCCACCGGCGGAGAAATGAGCAAGACTCTGGTACTGGCGCCCCCGGCATTGCTGGAACCGCTGAATTTGCAACCCATCATTCTGGCGAACCCCAAGAAGGAGCCCATTCATTTTCTGTGGAAAGCGGTGAATACCGCGAAGTCGTATCAGTTGCAAATAAGCAGCACCGCGATGTTCACCCAGATTGTGCAGGAACGAAAAACGGCGAATAGCTCGACCGACGTGGTGGGCCTGGATCCCGGAGAGTATTTCTGGCGAGTGCGCGCGGTCGATGAAAAGGGCACAGTCAGCGATCTGAGCGATCCGTACAAATTCACCCTGGTGGCGCAGGGTAAAGAGCAGGAGATGCTTCTCGAAGTGGACGACACGGTGTTGCACGGTAATGTAGTGGAAGTAAGCGGCCGCACCGAGGGCGGGGCGGCGCTGATTATCAACGGGCAACAAGTGGCGGACATCCGCCAGGATGGTCATTTTCATTATTTCACCGAACCAATGACCTCCGGAAACCATACCCTGGTGATCATGGGGCAGAATCGGCGCGGGGGAACGGCAGTCAAGCGAGTCGACATTCTAATTCCGTAAACGGCAAGGCGGCTGGCGGGTGGAAGTGCTGCCGCCAGCGCACGCGAGAAAAAGCCGCTCAGGGGGGAGTTGCACGTGACGAAAAACGGATACAACATGAGGTCGGTTTTCAGCCTGTTCTCTTCCGACCTGGCGATCGATCTGGGAACAGCGAATACGCTGGTATACGCACGTGGCAAAGGGATCGTGGTCAACGAGCCGTCGATCGTGGCGATCAACAAGAACACCTCCGAAGTGGTGGCGGTGGGGCGCGAAGCGAAGGAAATGCTGGGCCGGACGCCGGGCAACGTGGTGGCTATCAAGCCGATGAAAGACGGAGTTATCGCGGACTTCAAGGTCACCGAAAAGATGCTGACCTACTTCATCCAAAAGGCGCATAACCGGCGAGTGCTGGTGCATCCGCGCATTGTCATCGGAGTGCCTAGCGAGATCACTCCGGTGGAAAAGCGAGCGGTGCAGGATTCGGCGTATCGCGCGCGGGCTAGCGAGGTGTACTTGGTGGAGCAAGCCATGGCCGCGGCGATCGGCGCAGGGCTGCCGATTGAAGAACCGTCCGGAAACATGGTGGTGGATATCGGCGGGGGAACCACCGATATCGCGGTGATTTCGATGAGCGGGATCGTCTACTCGAGATCGGTGCGGGTGGCCGGAAACGAGATGGACGAAGCGGTGATGCACTACCTCAAGCGCAAATACAACTTGCTAGTTGGCGAACGCACCGCCGAGGGGATCAAGATCGAAATCGGATCGGCGTATCCGTTGGAAAAACCGCTGACCCTTGAGGTAAAAGGCCGCAACCTGATCGAAGGCGTGCCGCGAACGGTAACCATCGACGACAGTGAAATCCGCGAATCGCTGGCCGAGTGCGTCTCCACGATCCTGAATGCGATTCGCGTCGCGCTCGAACGTACGCCACCGGAACTTTCCGCCGATATCAGCGATCGGGGAATCGTTTTGACCGGCGGCGGCGCGCTGCTCAAGAATCTCGACAAGCGCATCCGCGAAGAGACCGGGCTGCCGGTATCGATTGCCGACGATCCACTGGCGTCGGTGGTCCTGGGGACCGGGAAAATGCTCAGCGATTTCAAGCTGTTGCGCGCGGTTTCGATCGACTAAACCAACTTCGGGCGAAGCGAATTCGTTTCGCACGGGTATCAGCGGTGGCGCTGGATGCGAGTCCATCCGGCGCGAATTCTTCAGGACGCCGGGCCGGCCCGGCATGGAAAGCAGATGCAAGCCCGGCAGCGAGCTAGAACCATATGAGCATGATGGAACTACCATCCCGGCAGCGCCCACTAACGCTGCTGGCCATCGTCATAGGCCTACAGGTGTTGCTGCTGGCATTCCAGATCAAGCGGGATCACGACGTTCGCCTGGTCCGGGTGTGGGCGGTAGACATCCTCACCCCGTTACAACGTTCGGGAACGTGGATGATATCGAGCGTTCACGGCGTTTGGGCGCACTACATCGACCTGCGGCGGACCGGCGTGGAAAACGACCGGCTGCACAGCGAACTCGGCCGCCTGCAACTGCGCAACCGCGAACTCGAGAGCCGCGCGGTGGAAGCGGACCGCCTGTCAGCATTGCTCGGATTCCGCAGCGCCAACTCCAATGTGCCGATGGTAGCCGCACAAGTGATTGGCGCGAATGCGGACGCCTCCTCGCGGACGATTTTCATCAACCGCGGCGACCAAGATCGCCTGAGAAAGAATATGGCGGTGATTACCCCGGACGGAATTGTGGGCAAAGTAGTGGAGGTATATCAAGATACCTCGCAAGTACTGCTGATCACCGACCGCGAGAGCGGGGTGGGCGCGTTATTTTCAGGTTCACGCACCCATGGGGTGATTAAGGGTTTGAGCGAACCCTATCTGCTGATGGACTACGTCATCAACGAAGAAAAAGTCACCCCCGGCCAGGAAATTCTCACCTCCGGGGAAGATCAAATTTTCCCGAAAGACCTGCTAATCGGCACGGTGGTGCGGTCGAAGAACGGCAACCCTTTCGCGGTTATCAACGTCCGCCCCGCCGCGCGCCTGGACCGCCTGGAAGAAGTGTTGGTGCTGCTGTCGAAGCACGATACACCGAATCAAAAGAAAGCAGAGCCCGCGGTGGCGCCGGTGTCAACCACCGGGGCCGCAACGCCAGGCACTGCTACGCCGAGCGCCTCGGTCCCCGGGAAACCGGTGAGCACTGCGCCGCCCGCAAGTGCCCCGGAGCGTCCGTGAGGAACGGATCATGAACGCATACGCCCACGCCGAACCCAATATCGAAGTCCACAAGTTTTACGGCGGCACGATTTCGGTGGCCACGTTCCTGGCACTGGTACTGCAGGCTTTCCTTAACAAATATGGGGCGTGGGTCGGATTTCTCGAGCTACCGCTTTTGATCACCATCTATTTCGGGCTGAGCCGGCGAAATCCAGCCACCGGGCTACTGTTGGGGGGCACGATTGGAGTACTACAGGACGCGGTAAGCCACACGCCGATTGGCACGTACGGCATCGCTAAGACGGTCATTGGCTACATGGCCTCATCGATTGGGTCGAGAATCGATACCGAACATCCGCTGGCGCGCGCCGCGCTGATCTTTATGTTCTTTCACGTACATCAGGCGGTACTGACGGTGATCGAGCGGGCGCTGCTCAACCGGCCGGTGGCATTTTTCAGCAGCAAGCTGCTGATCGCCGCGCTGATCAATACCGCGGCGGGCCTACTGCTGTTTCCACTGCTGGATCGTTTGCGGAAGCCTTCCTGAGAATTCACGGCCGGGGCCCGGAAAACAGCTTCCGCAATAGTGCGGTTGACGCTCAGGGCAAGGCCGCTTGCGGTGTGGATATGCCGGTGATAGGTTGAAATTTCAGCCTAGGCCACCGACGAATTCGGTGGAGATGTGCGCAGGGCCGGGGGAAGACCCGCCTTAGGAGTTCCGTTGTCACCATGGCTCGTTAATGACCAGAAGCTGCCGCAAGGCAGGCTGGTGCTGATTTCGTATCTGGCGGTAGGTATTATTATTTTGCTGCTGGTCGGGATTCTGGAAATTGCAGGTGATCCAGTCGGATCACTATTCCGATCTCGCGGAACGAAACCAGGTCAGGTCGATTCCCATCATCGCCCCGCGCGGCACCATGCTGGACCGCGAAGGGCGGGTGCTGGTGGATAGCTATCCTTCGTTCAGCATCCTGCTGCTGCGGGATGACCCGAAAATTCTGGATCGCGCGCTGCCGCAAGTGGCCGAAGGATTGGGCCTGGATGCAGATGATTTGAGGCAGCAGCTCGATCAGGCCAAGCTCGAACCCAGATTTCAGCCCATCGTGATTAAGCCCGAAGCGAGCCAGGCGGACTTGGCGTTCGTCGAATCGCATCGCTCCGACCTGCCGGTGATGGAATTGATGATGGTGCAAAGACGGCGCTATCCGCACGGTGGGATGTTGGGCAGCGCGGTAGGGTACGTGGGAGAAGTGTCGCCGCAGCAACTGGAAAAGAGCGATGGGCACTACCGCCCGGGAGACATCGTAGGAAAAGCGGGCCTGGAGAAACAATACAACGACATTCTGGAAGGCACCGACGGGATGCGGCGAGTGATCGTCAACAGCGTGGGCAAGATGGTGCGCACCCTGGATGACGTGGAAGCAGTGCCCGGCAAGCCGGTGCAACTGACCATCGATTACGATTTGCAAGCGATCGCCGAGGCCGACCTGGCGGGCAAAGAGGGTGCGGTGTTAGCCATGGACCCGCGCAACGGCGACGTGCTGTCGTTGGTGAGCCAGCCCAGCGTGGATCCCAACGATTTTGCGGTGCGAATTCCCGCCGATGAATGGCAGAAACTCAACACCGATCCGGAGACGCCGCTAATGAATCGCGCGATTCAGGCGCAGCTGGCGCCCGGTTCGGTCTTCAAAATAATCATGGCGACAGCCATGCTCGAATCCAAGACGGTGCCGGAGTCCACCCAGGTTTTCTGTCCGGGATTTGGGACGTTCTACGGTCGGCAATTTAAGTGCTGGGTGTATTGGGCGCATTCCGGGGCCAGAAGTCACGGAGTGGTGGACCTGCACACCGCGATTACCCACTCCTGCGACATTTTCTTCTACACCATTGGCATGCGCATGGGCATCGACGTCATCTCCCACTACGCCAGCTCTCTCGGCATGGGTCACAAAACCGGAATCGATCTGCCCAGTGAAGAGGGCGGGTTGGTGCCATCCGAGGACTGGGTGCAGCGCGTATTCCACCGCAAATGGTATGCCGGAGAGACCATCTCCGTGTCCATTGGGCAGGGCGCGGTCACCGCGACTCCGGTGCAAATGGCGCGGGTAATCGCCGGAATCGCCAGCGGAGGCATGTTTATCCAGCCGCACCTGCTGAAGAATTTTCCTAACCCGCATGTGGACCGCTTTCCGCTCACCGAGAACACGGTGGAAAAGGTGACCGACGGAATGTACGGGGTGGTGAACGAGGCGGGTGGAACGGCCAGTCACCTGAAGCTCGAGAATGTGGAGTTCTCCGGAAAGTCAGGCACCGCGCAAATCATCGGGTACGATTTGCGCGACCGCCTGGGCAAGCAGAAGCAGTTCAAAGATAACGCCTGGTTTGTCGGCTACGCTCCGAAGCGCAACCCCGAGATTGTGGTCGCGGTGCTGATACAGGCGGGTGGTCACGGCGCCGAAGCGGCCGCGCCGGTGGCTCGTGACATCATTAAGGCCTACTACGACAAGAAGAACGGGAAGGTGCCTACGCCGCAAAGCCTGGCCAACGGCGAGGCGCCAGCGCCGCAGATGGTAAAGCCGGTGCCGGCCGCGGTGGAGCACAACTAAGATGAAAGAGCGCTCTGGACTTTTCGATTTCGACTGGCCGCTGCTGGCGATCGCCTTTGCCATTTGCGGCGTAGGTATGCTGGAAATCTATTCCTCCACCCATAACAGCCCCATGCACGGTATGCAGTGGCGGCAATTGGCATGGATCGGCTTGGGAATCATCGGGATGTTGATTCTCTCGCGGATCGATTACCACGGCCTGCTCGACCAGGCTCCGTTGATCTACGCGGTCGGAAGCTTCCTGCTGGTCGTAGTGCTGATCATCGGGCATTCCCGGTTCGGGGCCAAACGCTGGATCGCCATTGGCGGCGGGGTGAACTTGCAGGTATCCGAGATCATGAAGATAGTGATTATCCTTATGTTGGGGCGGTTTTTCGCGGAAGTGCGGACGGATAGCCTCACCCTCCAGGACCTGGTGAAAGCAGCGGGATTGACCGCGATTCCGGTGCTGCTGATCCTGAAACAACCGGATTTGGGCACGGCTATGGTATTGTTGTCTGTGGCCGTTGTGGGAGCGTTCCTGGCCGGAATCGATTGGAGACACGGCATCGTAGTGGTTTTGCTGGTCGCGTTGGTCTTACCCATCGGTTGGCACGCTTTAAAACCCTTCCAAAAAGCCCGTCTGGTGACGTTTATGAAGCCAGAAGATAACCCGCGCGGCGCCGGTTACCAGGTGCTGCAGTCGGAGATCGCGGTAGGTTCGGGCGGATTTTGGGGTAAAGGATTTGGCAAAGGGAGCCAAAATCAGTTAGGCTTCGTGCCAGTAAGATATTCAGACTTTATCCTGGCCGCCCTGGCCGAAGAGCAAGGGTTCGCCGGAGTATTCGTAGTCATGCTGTTGTATGCAGGGTTGCTGTTACGCCTGATCGAAAACGCTCAGAAAGCCAAGGATCGAGCGGGAATGTTTGTGGTGATGGGCGTGGCGGCAATTATTGGCTTTCACGTTTTTGTGAATGCGGCGATGGTGATCGGGAAAATGCCTGTTACTGGCATCCCGCTGCCGTTGATGAGTTATGGCGGATCGGCCACCTCGTTCGTATTTTTAGCATTGGGCCTGGTGATGAGCGTACGAAGCCGTCGCTTCGTCAACTGAGTCCGGATGCGCACGAATCAGCCGGGCCCGGCGATTGCCGGCCTGCTGCGAAATTTTGCAATAAAAATTTTAAGGGATAAGAATGCACTCGGTGAGGAATCATATGCATCGCAATCGAGATCTCTGGCGGGCAGGCGCCCGGAACCAGACACTCGCTGGGCGCGAGGATACCGCCCGGAACGACGCACTCGCCCCGAGTTGCAACATGAGGAGTTTTTATGTCGAAGGAAATGGTAATTTCGGCTACGCCGCACGAAACGCGTGTAGCCATTATGGAAGAAGGACAGCTTTGTGAAATATATGTCGAACGGGAAAAAGAATTTGCGTTAGTTGGCAGCATCTACAAAGGAAAAGTGACTCGCGTGCTTCCCGGCATGCAGTCTTCCTTCGTAGAGATCGGCCTCGATAGTGACGCCTTTCTGTACGTAACTGACTTCCTGGAAGAAATTGAGGAATTCGATCACGTGGTCACCGAGGACAAGACTGCCCCCGTCGCGGAATCGTTCGCCGGGTCGGCCTCAACCCCAGTGTCCCACGCAGCCCCTGCGGCTCCTGGGCCGACCGCCGAATCGCCGGTCGGCGAAAGCGACATGAGCGACGACGCATTGCACGCCGCGATTACCGGCAACGAGGCGCCCAGGTCCGCGCAACCAACGGCGGCGGTGCACCCTCCTGCACCGCGCTACTCGCCACCCAACCAGCCATACCAGCGCAGCTCGGCACCGCCGTCTGGCGGGCAGTCCCGGCCGCCCGGACGTGGATTTGAAGGACGAGATCGAGGTCCAGGACGGAGCGGTGGCGGCGGATTTGGTGGCCGCGACCGGGGACGCCGTGGACGCCCAGGCGGCCGGCGCAGTGGTCCCGGAGGTGGAGGTGGGGGTCGCGGAGCCGATCCGCGGTTTGGCCGCGACCTGCCGGCATCGAAGTACGCGTCGCACCGGCCCTACGAGCCGCCTACGGAAGAATCCGGTTCATCCGAGGAATCGAATCTGCCGCCGATCCTGCTGCCCGGCGAATCTCTCGCGAAATATAAAGCGCGGCCCGCTGAGTCGTTGAGCACGGCAGCGCCGTCGGCAGCCTCTGAATCGGCAGCAACGGTGGCGGAGCACGGCGAGCATAGCCACTCCCCAGAAGCCGAAGCACAACCAGAATCGCGTCCCGAGGCTCATGTACCAGAAGCCGCAGAACCGCAAATCACCGCAGCCGAACCGCAACAGCGGCCCGCGTGGATGGCTCCGGCGCGTGGCGAGTATCAAGGCATCGACATTTTGCCGGGTGAATCGCTTGCGAAAACGCGCAGGAGTGCGCCGGTCGTTCCGCCGGTGGAACCCGAACCCACGCCTGCCGCGCATGAAACCCGTTCCGAAGCGTCGAGCGCCGAAGAACCGAAGCTCGAAGAGTCGCACGCCCAAGCATCGCATGCCGAGGTCGCGGATTCCCGCGAGGCCGACCACCGCGTCCCGGAACACTTAACCGCTGAGAACGGCCGTTTGGCAGACCTTTCGGAAGAGGAAGCCCGAGCGCTCGCAGAGCACGTCGCTGAGGTGCAATTGGAAGAGTCGCACCTGGAAGCGGCGGTCCGTAGTGAGCGGGACGAGGAAGAAGAGAACGACGACTCCCTTTCGCTCGACTCCGGCCCGGTGAGCGAAGCCGACGGAATGGAGAGCGCCGAAGAAGTGGAATCCGCCGAAATCGGCGAACGCCACAGCGCGGAATCCGCCGCGGACGATGCGGAAGCCGAAGCCGGCGCCGAGGACTACGAGGCACCGGTTCTGGATGCCGCGGGCAATCCGATCGATATCGAAAAAATTCAAGAAGAAGCGCAAGCCGCGGTGGAAGGCACGGTGGCGGCTCCCGCGGAAGACTCGGAAGGCGCGATCCACGCCGACGGCGCCGAAGCAGTGTCGAACGGTGCGCTCGATTCCGGAGATCCCAGCGGGTCCCCGGCAGTAACGCAACCACAACGGGCACGCGTTTCCGGCGACTATCGCGCGCACATGCAGCAGCCTGCGCGGCGCGGAGGTGGTGGCCGGGATCGTGGACGTCGCGACGATCGCGGACGCCGTCCGCAGCATGGGCATAGCGGAGGAGGGTCGCGGCCGCAGCAATCGCGCCGCACGCCTTTGATTTCGGACCTGCTCAAGCAAGGCCAGGAAATCATCGTGCAGATCGCCAAGGAGCCCCTAGGTAAGAAGGGAGCGCGCATTACCAGCCACATCGCGCTACCCGGACGGTTTCTGGTGTACATGCCTACGCTTAGCCACACCGGCGTATCGCGAAAGATCGGCTCCGCGGAAGACCGCTCGCGCCTGCGTCATTTGGTCACCGAAGCGAAAGGAAGTTTTGGCGGCGGGTTCATTGTGCGTACCGCGGCGGAGAAAGCCACCCCGGACGAGATTCGCACCGACGTGGAATTCCTGACCCAGACCTGGAGCAAGATCAAGAGCAAGGCGGACACGGCGAAAGCACCGTCGCTGCTGCATCGTGACCTGAACCTCGTTGAACGAATCCTGCGCGATTTCCTGAGCCCGGATTTCGGCGCGATCTGGGTGGACAACGAAGAGGCGTTCACCAAGGTCGTCGACTTCGTCTCGCGGTTTCAGCCAGCGCTGGTCAACCGGGTGAAGCTTTACAGCAAAGCCACCCCGGTATTCGAAGAGTTCGGTATCCAGCAGGAAATCGACAAAGGACTGCGCCCCAAGGTGTGGCTCAAGTCCGGCGGGTACATCGTCATTAACCACACCGAAGCGCTGGTGGCGATCGACGTCAACACCGGCAAATTCGTGGGGCGCGGATCGACCCGGCTCGAGGACACTATCGTCCGCACCAACGTCGAAGCGGTGAAGGAAATCGTGCGGCAGATGCGCCTGCGCGATCTCGGTGGAATTATCGTGATCGACTTCATCGACATGGAAGAGCGACGCAACCGTGAAAAAGTGATGGCCGCGCTGGAAGACGCGTTGCGGGCCGACCGTGCGCCCTCTAAGGTGCTGCGGTTCAACGAATTCGGCCTCGTGGCGATCACCCGCAAGCGCACCAAGCAGGCTTTGGAACGCACCTTGTGCCAGCCTTGCCCGTATTGCACCGGATCGGGAATGGTGAAGTCTATCCCCACGCTGTGCTACGAAATTCAAACCGAAGCGCGCAAGATGGCCCCCGAAGTGGAAGCCGGAAGCTTAACGCTGCGGGTGCACCCGGAAATCTCCAAGGCGCTAAAGACTCGCGAGTCCTCGTTGATGGAAGAGCTGGAAACGTGGACCAAGAAGAGCATCATCATTCAAGCCGATCCCACGTTGCATTGGGAGCAGTACGACATCTACTAGACCCTGAAAGTAATAGCATCGGCGGGCCGGGCGCGGAGCACCACTTCGCTCCCGGCCCGTCGTGCGTTCGGGCGGTTGCGGTGTCTCGCAGCTTTTCGGGACCTGCGAGGTGGACCAATTCTCGTATGCTATGATTTCATCTGCATTTTCCGGCCAGCGGTCGAGGAGCGGAATTGAGCGCTCGGATTCTGAATGGCAATGCGATTCGGGACCAGATTTACGGCGAGCTGCAGGGCGAACTTGAGTCTCTCGCGGCGCAGGGCATTCGTCCCGGACTCGCGGCGGTGCTGGTTGGCGACAACCCCGCTTCGCAACTCTACGTAAACAGCAAGACCGGCGCCTGCGGGAAGCTTGGCTTGGCTAGCTTCCTCATCACGCCCCCCGCATCGATCCGCACCGAAGAGTTGTTGGCGCTCATCACCGAACTGAACGGGCGCGACGATGTAGACGGCATTCTGGTGCAGATGCCGCTGCCGCCACAGATCGACACCAAGCGAATTCTCGATGCGGTGGACCCGGCCAAGGACGTCGACGGCTTTCATCCCATCAACGTCGGTAAACTAGTTGCCGGACGGCCTGCCCTGGTGGCTTGCACGCCGGGCGGCGTGATGGAAATTCTGCGCCGCAGCGATATTCCTGTCTCCGGCGCGAACGCGGTGGTGATGGGGCGCAGCGACATTGTTGGGAAACCTATGGCTTTGCTGCTGCTGCACGCGAACGCTACGGTCACCATTTGCCATTCGAAAACGCGGGACATGAAAGAAATTTCCCGCCGCGCGGACATCGTGGTCGCGGCCATGGGCCGCGCCGCAATGATCACCGAGGACTACATTCGTCCGGGCGCGACGGTGATCGACGTCGGGCAAAACGTGGTGACGGACCGCGGCGAAGCCGAGCGCATCTTCGCCAACCTCCCAGAGAAGCTCGCGACATTCGCGGCCAAAGGTTCGGTGCTGGTCGGCGACGCGCACCCCGATGTAGTGCGCACCGCCGGAGCGTTCACGCCAGTGCCCGGAGGCGTGGGACCTCTTACCATCGCCATGCTGATGAGCAATACGGTACGTGCGGCGCGGCAACGCCGGAGCAGCGGCCTTGGCGAGAAAACCTCTCGGGCCGTGGAAGTCTGATGTTGCACATCGGAATGACTGGCGGCATCGCCTCCGGAAAATCCACCGCGGTAGCCATGTTTCGCGACGCTGGCTGCATGGTGCTGGAAGCAGATCCTCTGGTGCATCAGCTTTTAGAGCCAGGCCAGGCGGCCGCCGCTGAAGTGGCCAAGGACTTCGCCGCCGCGGTCGACGCCACGGGCCGAGTGGACCGCGCCAAGCTGGGCGAAATCGTGTTCGACGACCCGGCCAAGCGCAAACGCCTCGAACAAATCATTCATCCACGCATTCTGGACGCCACCACAAAATGGTTCGACGCGCTGGACCGCCCGAAGGGTCCGGAATTTGCCATCGCCGAGGCTGCGCTGATGGTAGAGTCCGATTTCTATCGGGATATGGACCGGCTGATCGTGGTGTGGTGCACTCCGGAACAGCAGCGCAAGCGGCTGCGGGCGCGGGGGATGAGCGCCGCGCAGGTGGACAAGCGGATCACCGCGCAAATGCCGGTCGCTCAGAAGCGCCAGTTCGCCGATGATCAGATCGACGCTTCGGGCAGTATGGACTCGATGCGCGAGCAAGTGGCGCAATTGGTTGCGAAGTTCAAACGGCTTGCGACGGCAAAGAAGCCGCCGCAATGAATGGGTGCCGGTTTTTCGCCAGCGAAGTCGCTCCGGGCAAAATGAAAGGTTGGAAACCATGACCACAACAGGAACTACAAGAAACGCAGCGCGTCTGCTGGCTCTGGGGCTGGCGATTGGCTTAGGAGCGTACTGGGCCGGATCGAAGTGGGGAGCCCACGCGCCGTCGGCGGTAGAGGCGCTGCGGTCGCTGCCGTTCTCAAGCAACACCGGTATGGATGAATTGGAAACCGAGAACGTCAACATCTACAAGCAAGCATCGCCCGCGGTGGCCAATATCGTCACCCGTGCGGTGGAATACGATTTCTTTTTCAACGCGGTGCCGGTGGAAGGCGCCGGTTCCGGATTTGTGATTGATGGCGACGGCCACCTTCTGACCAACTATCACGTGGTGCAGAACGCGCAAGAAGTGGAGGTCACCCTCGGCGATCAGTCCCACTACAAGGCCAGAGTGATCGGCGCGGACACTCGCAACGATATCGCGCTGCTGCAAATCCAATCGAAGAAGGGAGGCAAGATCGCCAGCCTGCCTCTGGGCGATTCGCGCGCGCTGCAGGTGGGCCAGCGCGTGCTGGCCATCGGTAATCCCTTTGGATTTCAGAGCACCCTCACCACCGGAGTGGTGAGCGCCCTCGGCCGCACCGTGCAAACTGGCGAGACCACTTTCATCGACGAAGCCATCCAAACCGATGCCGCCATCAACCGCGGAAATTCCGGCGGCCCTTTGCTCAATTCGCATGGCGAAGTGATCGGCATCAACTCCGCCATCTACACCCCCAGCGGGACCACCGCGGGCATCGGCTTCGCTATCCCCATCAATACCGCGCGCCGCGTGGCCGAGGATCTCATCACCTTGGGGCATGTCCGTCGCGCATCTCTCGGCGTGGAAGGCACGGCGATCTGGCCGGAGTTGGCGGAAGCGGTGAACCTGCCCGTGAAGGAAGGAATTCTGATCGAACGAGTGGTGCCGGATGGCCCCGCGGCACGCGCAGGGTTGCGCGGCGGCACCCGTTCGGTGATGGCCGGCCTGCGCGAACTGCGGCTGGGCGGCGATATCCTGGTGGGCGCCGAAGACAAACCGGTAACCAGCCAGATGGATTTAAATTTGATCCTGAACCGCGAGCGCCCCGGCGACAAGATCACCCTAACCGTGTACCGCGACGGAAAGAAAATAGAAATTCCGGTATCGCTGGGCGAGTCGCACTAAGCCGATCCTTACCTAGCGCCGGCGATTCACCAGCAGCGGATCATTGCGGATCCCGTAGATTTTATTCGTGGCGCAGGGCCACGACGGGATCCACGCGCATGGCCCGGCGAGCCGGGAGGTAGCACGCCGCCAGGGCTACCAGCGTCAGCGCCGTCGCGACGCACACGAACGTCAGCGGATCGGTTGCACTCACCCCGAAAAGCATGTTGGCCATCAAGCGGGTGAGCCCGAACGCGGCCGCGGCGCCAATGACAACGCCGAGCAGCGCCATCTTGGCCCCTTCGCCCAGCACCAGGCGGAGCAGGTCGGAGCGTTGAGCTCCAAGCGCCATGCGGATGCCGATTTCCTGGGTGCGCCGGCCGATGAGGTACGACACCACCCCGTAGATCCCCACGCTCGCCAGCAGCAGCGCCAGCGCGGCAAAAGCGCCCAGCAGAGCCATCGAGAAGCGCCGCGCGGCCAGCGAACTGGAAATGATTTCGTCCATGGATTGCGCGGCGTAGACCGTTTGCTGGCTGTTGATTTGATTGCTAGTGCGGCGAATCAAATCAAATAGCGCAGGAGTGCCTTCCCTGGCACGCACCACCACACCCATGCCGGTGGCGGTGAGCTTCACAAATGCATCGGGCATCTGCATGCACGGTAGATAGATCTCGGCGCGGAGCGATTCGGTGTCGTCCCGGTCGAGCCCCCACTGCTTCACGTGACCTACCATACCGACAATTTCAACCTTGCCGTCCACGCCTTGAATGTTGATGCGGCGGCCGATGGGATCTTGGTTCGGAAAAAATTTGCGGGCGAGAACGTCGTCGATGACCGCAACCATTGGGGAATGTTCGTCGTCCAGTTTGGTGAAGAAGCGCCCGCGCGTCAGTGGAATACCCATCACTTGCAGATAGTGTGGATCGACAGCGTATTTGATCGCCCAGTCCATGTCGTTCTCGCTGGCTGGCCTCGGCTGGCCGTCCAGCCAGAACTCCAGTTCGTCATCCGCACCCATGGGGAGCGCGGCCCATACCAGCGAGGCGGCCTGTATACCGGGCGTGGATTCGAACTGGTCGTCCAGAGCGCGGTCGGCCGCACGGATCGCGTCCGGGCTTGCCGTCAGCATCGATGGTGGAGGGGTGAGGCCGAAGGTCAGCACGTTGTGCGGATCGAAGCCTGGGTTGACGCTCCACAACCGAGTGAGGCTGCGAATCATCAGTCCCGCGCCGATCAAAAGCACCAGCGCCAGCGCGATCTCGACAACCACAAACGCGCCTTGCACGCGATGGTGGGATCCGCTCGATCCGCGGCCGGTTTCCTTAAGAGTGCCCTGTAGCTTGGCCTGCGACGTTTTGAGCGCCGGAGCGAGGCCGAAAAGAATTCCCGCGAGCAACGAAATTGCGACGGCGAAGATCAGGACGTGCGTGTCGAGGCCGATTTCTCCCGCGCGGGGGAGCGTTGCCGGCAAGGCCCCAAGCGCGGCGCGCGTGGACCAGTCCGCCACCAACAATCCCAGCGCTCCGCCCGCAAGCGCCAGCAAGATGCTCTCGGTGAGAAGCTGCCGCACCAGCCGCCCCTGCCCAGCGCCCATTGCGGCACGGATCGCAAATTCGCGCATCCGCCCAGTCGAACGCGCCAGCAAAAGACTCGCGACGTTGACGCAGGCGATCAGCAATACGAATCCCACCGCGCCGAGGAGGATGAGCAGCACCGGCCTCACCTCGCCGACCATGTCGCTCTGGATCGGTATCAGGCTCGCGCTGATGCCCTTGTCAGAATCGGGATATGCCGCCGCAAGATTTTCTGTCACTGCGTTCATGTCCGCACGGGCCTGCTCGATGGTCACGCCCGGCTTGAGCCGTCCCACGCCATGGATTCCGAGTCCAGCTCCGCGACTTGTAAGCAGATTGTTGGTCCATTGGCCAATCGGTACGTAGAGGTCGGCGGTACGAAAACTCTTGAGCTGCAAATCAAAATTCGCGGGAATGACGCCGACGATGGTGTAGTCCATGCCATCAAGGGTGATGCTTTTCCCCAGCACCCCAGGTGCGGAACCAAATTTGCGCTTCCAGAATCCCGCGCTGATCAGCGCGGTGGGTGCGGCGCCGATGCGGTCTTCGTCGGGAGCGAACGAGCGTCCGATCAGCGACGACACGCCCAGCAGCGGGAAGAAGTCGCTGGAAATGAATCGCGCGCTGACCTGTTCGGCTTCGCCCATGCCGGTGAGGCTGAAGGCGTAACTGCGGGTAACCGCGATCGCCGAGAAGGTGTGATTGTCTTTCTGCCAGTCGCGAAAATTCGGATAGGAAATCGAACCGTTCGTGAAATTCGGCTTGCTCTCGTGCAAGGTGACTAGCTGTTCCGGATGCGGATACGGCAGCGGATTCAGCAGCACTCCATTCACGACGGAAAAGAGCGCCGTATTTGCGCCAATGCCGAGCGCCAAGCGTCAGCACCACCACCGTGGTAAACCCTGGGTTTTTAATCAGCATTCGGACCGCGAACCGAATGTCCTGGACCAGCGTACCCATGATCCCTCCCTCTGCGAGAACCACGACGAAGCCCTGGCTTCCTTGAGAAGCATGCGCGAGTCCAGCATGGCAACGGCTATCTAGCTGATTGTATGCAGCTTGGAGCAGGCTGACAGAATCGTGCGGGTCTCGGATGTCCGCATGCGGGATTTGCCGTTCCTGAACCGGACAAGGTGCGGTCAGCACCACAACGTTTTCGAAGTTCGCTTTTGGTTCGGCAAGGTGTCCTAGATGTTTTTCCTTTGGAAGCACACAACTGAGGACTGCACTTTTTCTACATGAGAATTTTCTGCAATTGTTGCGATTCGGGAAGCATTTCGCGGTTTGTTTTGTGGGAGATGAAAGGCTCTAACTCCTGCCTTTGTTGCGGTTCGATTGGCGCGGCCCGCTACTGGATTCCATTTTCGGAAGTGGCGCCGTTTCGGTGACAGAACGTGATTCGAGCATGGGAGGCCAGGCCAGCAAATGGCGACGCGAAAAAATATCCGTTAGAGCACCAATCGGCGGCCGGTAGTCATCGTCAGTCCACGAAGCTGAATCCGTAAGGGTTGCGGTAAATCGCGAAGGAGGGTCGGTACCCGCGACGGGAACTAGGTTCTCCTTGACGGCCTAGGTATGGTTCCATTATGCTCTCTCCTCGATGATCTAGGAGAACACGACACGTGTTCGGACAAACCCTATGAACTTCGCAGCGCGGTTGCGATCCTGGTGGCAGGCGACGTTTCGGCGTTCGCGAATGGAACGCGAAATGGACGCCGAGCTTCGTTTTCATCTGGAGAGCTATGCCGAGGAGCTGATTCGCAACGGCGTAACTCCGCAGGAAGCTAGGAGGCGCGCGCGCCTGGAATTTGGCGGCCTGGATCGAACAAAAGAGGAATGCCGGGACGCCCGCGGCGCCGGCGTGCTGGAATGTTTACTGCTCGACATTCGCTACGGCCTGCGGATGCTTCGCAAGAATCCCGGGTTCGCGGCCTTGGCCATCCTCACCGTAGCCCTGGGAATCGGCGCAACCACCGCGGTTTTCAGCCTAGTGAACGCGGTATTGCTGCGCGATCTTCCCTATCACGATCCGCAACAGATCAATTTTATTTTTGAACCTGTTCTGCACATCCCCGGCGTCCCGCTAGAGGCTTGGGGACCAAACAATGCCGATTTCTACGACTGGAAAGAACAAAACCACTCGTTCAGCAGCATGGCTCTATTTTCCGTCGAACGCTTAAATCTTTCGGTAGACCAGGAGGCTATTCGGGTAGGCGGTTCTCGGGTCACGGGGGAATTTTTCGAACTCCTCGGGGTTGCGCCGGAACTCGGCCGGGCAGTCGGGCCCGAGGATGACCAGCCGGGTAAAGGCCAAGTCGTGGTCATTAGCCACGCCCTATGGCAATCGCACTTCGGCGCCGATCGCCACGTGTTGGGAAAGGAGCTGTTACTCACCGCCCGGCCCTATCGCGTGATCGGCGTAATGCCGGCCGGCTTTTCATTTCCGCATGGAGCCGAAACTCTGGACTCGTCCGCCCAGGTGACGGACGTCTGGATGCCTTACGCGATGACGCTGCAGGAAAAGTCGTCACGTTTTGATGGCGCGGGTAACGCCATCGGACGGCTGCGTTCCGGCGTTTCGCTCGCCCAAGCTCGGGCGGAAATGACGACGATCACCGCCCGGTTCGATTCACTGCACGCACCGATGTTCCAGGGGGCGACAGCAGTGATACTTCCGCTCAAGGTCGCGGTAACCGGCGGATCGCGTCGCGCTTTGCTAATTTTCATGGGCGCTGTAGTTCTGGTCTTGCTGATCGCATGCAGCAATGTGGCCAGCCTGATCTTAGCGCGCGCAACTGGCCGAGTTCAGGAAATGAGCGTACGCGCTGCGCTGGGCGCTTCGCGATCGCGCCTGATCCGCCAGCTCCTGGCCGAATCGGTGTGCCTTTCGGGGAGCGGCGGGTTGCTGGGCGTGCTGGTCGGATTCATAACCACCCGTTTTCTAATTTTCATTAATCCCGGCAATATCCCACGGCTCGAAGAAATCTCGATGGACCGGCGCGTCTTGCTCTTTACCGTCGGCGTGTCGCTTGCAACCGGGCTCTTGTTCGGATTATTTCCCGCACTGACCGTGTCACGGGGCCAGTTGAGCGATGTGCTGAAAACTGCAGGGAATCGCAGCGTGAAAGGGAGCGCGGGCGCACTGCATCGAGGCCTGATGGTTACCGAAGTGGCACTCGCGGTCGTGCTGCTCACCGGCTCTGGTCTGCTGATTCGCAGCTTCATTAAATTGCAGGGAGTGGATAAGGGCTTTGCTCCCCAGTCGACAGTGACGATGAACATTCAACTCGACCCGAGATACAACCAGCCGGAACGTCAAACCGCATTCTTCCGCAACTTGATCGATCGGACCAGCGCACTGCCTGGCGTAGAGGCAGTCGCAGCGATCAACTGTTTGCCGCTGAGCGGCAGCGAATCTATCTCGCTTCTGTCAGTGGAGGGGTATCCATTTGATCCAAAGACATTTTTTGAGGGCCGTTCGATCACTCCACGCTACTTTGCGGTCATGAGCATACCGTTGCTACAGGGGCGAGACTTCACTGACGACGACTCGGCTGGGCATCCGGGCGCGGCAATTGTCAGCCGCAGCTTCGCTCGGAAATATTTCCCCGGCCAGAGTGCGCTTGGTAAACGATTCCGTTTTGGCGACGATAGTCCCCCGGATGCATGGTGGACCGTCGTTGGCGTTGTCGGGGACGTGCGCTATTGGAAACTCGATGCGGCACCGCCGATGCAGGTCTACACGCCTTTGTGGGGATCGGCCCCTGGTGGCGCGTCGGTAGTGGCGCGAACCAACCTTCCACCGGACAACGTGGCCTCCAACATCCGAGCGACCGTGCACAATCTGGATTCATCGCTGGTAGCGACGGATTTGCGCACCATGAACCAGTTAATTTCCAAGGCCAGCGCTGAGCGCCGCTTTCAGACGCTGCTGCTCACGATATTTGGCGGCCTGGCCCTCTTTTTGTCGTTGGTTGGTTTGTACGGCTTGATGGCCTACTCGGTGCAGCAGAGAACCGCGGAGATCGGCATTCACATGGCGTTGGGAGCGCAAGCGGGCGATGTGCTGCGCCTGGTCCTGAAGCAAGGCGCCAATCTTGCGCTCGCGGGTATCGTGCTGGGCGTGGCGGGCGCCTGGTGCCTGACGCGTTTGATGACCAGCCTGCTTTTCGAGGTAACACCCACGGACGCGCCCACGTACTTCGGCGTCGCTATATTGTTCTGCGCGGTGGCGTTGGCGGCGTGCTACGTTCCAGCGCGGCGTGCCACGCGCCTGGATCCGATGACTGCGTTGCGCTACGAGTAAGACCTTCAGGCGTCGCGCTCTTTGACGTAAACTCCTAATCGCAAGCCCTCGGTCTAGCCGGATTTCGCGAAGGAGTCTGGATGAGGCGAGTATTCGCCATGCTCGGAACGGCAATCTTCCTGGTGCTTGCGCCGGGGACGGTCGCCGGTTTAGTGCCTTGGTGGATCACCCGATGGCAGGTTCAATCTCCCGCGATTGCGCGGCTGGCGGCGCGGGTAGCCGGTGCGGTATTCGTAGCCGCTGGCGTGGTGGTGCTGCTGGATTCATTTGCTCGGTTTGCGCTAAAGGGATTAGGGACGCCTGCGCCGGTTTTCCCCACCCAGCACTTGGTTGTAAGCGGGCTGTATCGCTACGTTCGAAACCCCATGTACGTCGCAGTCTTGGCGGTGATTCTGGGGCAAGCTTTGATCTTCGGAAGTATTGGTCTGCTCGAATATGCCGCAGTGGCTTGGTTCGCCGCTCACGTGTTTGTGGTGGCTTACGAGGAGCCCACCTTGCGGGCCCGCTTTGGCGCAGAGTACGAAGCCTTCCGGGCCGCTGTCCCTCGCTGGATTCCCCGTCTAACACCGTGGCACGGAAATAGCCAGGCAGGCTAACTCCGAATGGGCGTTCCGCCGAAGACTCAAAGGGTGTTCGATTCCGCGACGCAGCTTCTCGGAATCGCTCACCGGCAGGCAATGTGGCGAAAGCTCAGATGGCCGTAAGTTGTCATTTTACATATAGATCGCCGGTCAGCGGCTTGTGGATGGCGATGTGCTCCTTCCTCACCGACCGAGAAGGAGCAAACCCCATGTCCACCCTTTGGCAAGACATCCGTTATGCCCTCCGCATGCTCGCCAAATCACCGCTGCTGACCGCGATCGTAGTCCTCACCCTGGCGTTAGGGATCGGAGCCAACACGACGATCTTCGGCATCGTGAATGGTGTCTTGCTGCGTCCTCTGCCGGTAAAGACACCCGAACAAATCATGGTACTTGCGGCCAAAGTGCAGGGCGACAATCTCGGAATTTCCACCCTTTCTTATCCTCAACTGCTGGATCTACAAAACCAAGCCGACTCCTTTTCCGAAGTGTTTGCCTCCCAGCCCGATCTCGGAGGGCTCAGTGTCAACGGACAGGCCAGTCAATTTCTGTTTAGCGGTGTGACCGGAAATTATTTTTCAGCCCTGGGGGTCGAACCCACATTGGGGCGTCTGTTCCTGCTCTCCGAGGGCCAACCCGCAGGCAAGGATCCTTACATCGTGTTGGGCTATTCCTGTTGGCAGAAAAAGTTCGGCGGCGATTCCGGCGTGGTGGGTAAGCAGGTGATGATCAATGGCCAAGCGGCCACCATTATTGGCGTCGCGCCGAAGGGATTTCAAGGAACGGCCTTCGCCCTCGATTTCGACGGATATGTGCCGCTGAACATGACGTCAGCCGCGAATACCCCCGGCTATTGGACCGACCGCTCCAACCGCGCACTCTCTGTATTGGGCCGGCTAAAACCGGGGGTGAGCTTGCGCCAAGCGCAGAGCACCACCAGTGTGGTCACCGCACGGCTCGCGGAATCCTATCCGGCGACCGACAAAGGGGTGGCGGTCCTGGTGGTCCCGGAAAGGTTGGCGCGACCGCAACCGTTCGCCAACAACATCGTTCCATTTATTGCCGCGATCTTCCTGGTGCTGGCAGCGCTAGTGCTGCTGCTGGCGTGTATGAACGTGGCCAATATTCTGCTGGTGCGCGCCACCATGCGGCAACGCGAGATGGCCATCCGCGCGGCGATGGGCGCAAGCCGGGTGCGGCTAGTACGTCAACTGCTCACCGAAAGCATCGTGCTGGCGCTGCTCGGCGGAACCGGTGGACTGTTAATGGGAGAATGGGCCAGGGGCGCGACCTTTTCGATTCTGCCGACCACAAAAATACCTCTCCACTTGAACACGGGCTTTGATTGGCGGGTGTTTGCCTACGCGCTGGCCGCCGCTCTGGTCACCGGCGCCCTGGTGGGGGTGTGGCCTGCATTGCGGGCCGGGCGCACCGAAGTCAACAGCGTGTTGCATGGAGCAGGCCGGAGCGATACCGCCGGGACGGCTCGCCATCGTGTGCGCAGCGTGCTGGTGGTAGCCCAAGTGGGTGGCTCGCTGGTGCTATTGATCGTCGCTGGACTTTTCGTCCGCAGCCTGTGGAACGCGCAGCGCGCCTACCTCGGATTCGATCCCAATCAGTTACTGAACGTAGCCATGGACCCCAAACAAGTGGGTTACGACCAGGCCCACGCCGAGAATTTCTATCGAGACCTGGAAGCGAAGGTGCGTGCCATGCCGGGAGTGGAATCGGTAAGCCTGGCGTTCAGTGTGCCGATGGGAATGGTCAACGATGGCAAGCCGGTGTACATCGAAGGGCGCACCCTGGAACCCGGGCAGCAAGCTCCGGTAGTTGTCTATAACCACGTGGACGCGTCTTATTTCGATACCCTGCGAATTCCGCTGCTGCGCGGGCGGGTTTTCCGGGAAACTGACGACGCCAAAGCGCCGCTGGTGGCCATCGTGAATCAGTCCATGGCCCATCAATTCTGGCCGGGCCAAGATCCGATCGGGAAGCGCTTCAGTCTGAAGGGCGCCACCGGACCGTTCACCGAAATCGTCGGACTGACGGGAAATGGAAAATATACGTTCATGGGATGGAGCAATGAACCGTATTTGTATGTACCGCAGAAGCAGGATTACACCTCGTACCGGACCTTGCAAATTCGCTCGTCGGCGCCGCCGGAGTCGCTAATCGCTCAGGTGCAGAATGAGGTCCGGGCGCTGGATTCGAACATGCCAATTTCCGATGTGGGCACCATGCGCCAATCGCTCGCCGGGGGAAATGGGTTTTTCATTTTCCGGGTCGGCGCGATTCTTGCCGCGGCGATCGGGCTGTTGGGTCTGCTCCTGGCGGTGGTGGGCGTATATGGAGTGGTTTCGTTCTCCGCCAGCCAGCGCACCCATGAGATCGGCATCCGCATGGCGGTCGGCGCGAGTCGGCTGGATATTCTTCGGCTCGTCTTGCGGCAAGGACTGGTGCTAGTGATCGGGGGTGTGCTCTCTGGGGTGTTTCTGGCATTAGTGCTGACGCGATCGATGGGCACGCTTTTGATCGGAGTAAGCCCAACCGATGGGCTCACCTTTGTGGCCGCAACGCTGCTGCTCGCGGGAATTGGGTTGTGGGCCTGTTACGCGCCGGCACGTCGCGCCATGAAACTCGATCCGATGGTGGCGTTGCGATACGAATAAATCATGGCTCTTTCGCGCCACAAGCGAACCATGAAAATAATCTCTGCTCGGTCCGAATCTCCCGGATCGATCGCGAGGAACGAAGATGGGAACGCTGCTGCAAGACTGGCGATACGCCATTCGGATGCTGAAGAAAAATCCCGGCTTTACCGCCATCGCGGTGCTGACGCTGGCGCTCGGGATCGGTGCGAACACCTCGATCTTCAGTTTCGTCAACGCCTGGATCATCAACCCACTGCCTTACCCGCAGAGCGATCGCCTCACCGTTGTCCAAGGTTTGAACACCCAGAAAGGCTGGACCGACAGGGTCAACACCCCGGCCGATTTCTACGATTGGCAGCGCGAAAGCAAGGATTTCGAGGTGCTCTGCGCTTGGTCCGTCGCATCTTTCAATCTCGCGGGCGACGGACCGCCTCAGCGCGTGGCCGGCTATCGTGTCACCTGGAATTTTTTCGAGACTCTCAGCGCAAGACCGCTGATGGGGCGCACATTTCTTCCTTCGGACGACCAAAGCGGGGCGCAGCGGGTGGTGGTCATTAGCCGCGGGCTGTGGGAAACGCGCTTTGCAGGCGATCCGCACATCGTTGGGCGGAACATCAAAATCGGCGGTGAATCCTACCTCGTCGTGGGGGTGATGCCCGCAAACTTTCAGCTTCCGATCACCGGCGAAGCAAATCTGTGGACCCCGCTCGCTCTCTCGCAAAAGGAACGCGAGGACCGCAGCAATTCCTGGCTCGACGTGATGGGGCGCTGGAAGAGGGGCGTGGGCATGCACTCGACCCAGGCCGAGATGTCTGCGATTGCCGCGCGGCTCGAAAAAGCCTATCCCAAGACCAACACCAATTCCGGCGTTCTGCTGGAATCCTTGAAGGATGCCATCGGCGACCAAAACGCCAGCAATCAACCCGTTCTAATTCTGTTTTGGATTGTAGGTTTTGTTCTTCTGATTGCCTGCGCCAACGTCGCCAATCTCATGCTGGCTCGCGCCACCGGCCGCGCCAAGGAACTCGCCGTCCGTTCCGCCTTGGGCGCCGGGCGTTTTCGCCTGGTCCGCCAGCTCCTCACGGAAACGGTGTTGCTGTTTCTTGCCGGGGGCGCCGCGGGGGTGTTTGTCGGCTATTGGGGGCTTGGCTGGATCGATGCGGCGATCCCCGCGCGCAGCCGGGGATACCTGCTGAACTATGGCCAGGTTTCTCTCGATCTGAGAACGATGGTCTATGTATTTTGCGTCGCGCTGTCGGCGGGAATTCTTTTCGGACTGGCGCCCGCGTTGAGCAGCTCCAAGCTCGACGTAAATTCCATGCTCAAAGACGCCGCCGGCCGGGGTACCAGCAGTCGCTCCGGCTCACGCTTGCGTAGTATCTTCGTGATCGCCGAAGTCGCACTGGCGGTGGTGATCGCGGTTTGTTCCTCACTGCTGATCCGTAGCTTCGTGGGAATCGTGCGGACGAGTCCAGGCTTCCGCCAGGAAAACGTTCTGGTCGCAGATCTCACTTTGTCCGAAGCCAAGTATAAGACTACCGCGGAGATCAAGGCTTTCTACGATCAGGTACTCGATCGGGTTCGCGCGCTGCCGCAGGTAACTTCCGTGGGCGCCAACCATGAGATCCCGTTTGATGACTGCTGCGAAACCATGAACGTGACCGTGGTGGGCCGGCCGGCTCCGAATCCGGGCGAAATTCTCGGAGCGCGGTACTCGGTTATCACCCCCGAATATTTCAGCGCCATGCAAATCAGCCTGATGAAGGGCCGCGCCTTCACTTCCGCGGATGGCCCGTCCGTCCCGCCGGTGGTGATCATCAATCAGGAATTGGCTCGCCAGTTCTGGCCCAATGAAAATCCTATCGGCCAGAAAATTCACATTGATCCGGATCCGGATGTGGACGCCACTATCGTCGGCGTGGTTGGCGACGTGAAGGTGAACAGCATGATGGACTATCATCACGACCGCGAAATGTATGTCCCCTTCGCGCAGTTTCCGACGCGAGGGATGGGCATCGTGGTCCGCTCGCCCGCGGACAGTGCCGCGCTGACCGGCGCCATTCGCAACGCGATCTGGTCGGTGGATGCTGAGCAGCCCGTCTCGCTGATTCGTCCACTCGAAACAATCGTTGCTGAACAGTATGCGGGCTATCATGTTGTGACCGAACTCATGGGATTATTCAGCATTCTGGGACTGTTCTTGGGCGCGATCGGAATTTATGGGGTGATGGCTTTCGTGGTCACCCAGAGAACCCACGAAATTGGAATCCGCCTCACCCTGGGCGCGCAACCGCGCGAGATCCTGCAACTAGTAGTCGGACATGGATTGTGGCTGGCCGCCGCGGGGATTGCGGTGGGCATAGTAGGCGCACTGGCAATGACGCGCCTCCTGGTATTCATGCTAGCCGGAGTAAGCCCGCGCGATCCGCTGACCTTCACCGGCGTAGCGCTGCTGATCGCCGCAGTCGCGGTGGCCGCGTGCTACATCCCGGCGCGCCGCGCCATGCGCGTCGATCCCATGGTGGCCCTGCGCTACGAGTGAGGGATGATTGGCCCCGCTACTTGCCTTATGCCACCTGGTAGTTCGCAAGAATGCAGTCGCCTTCGATCGGCCGGCACTCCGTAAGCGTCAGCCTGACCCGATGTCCGGGATCGCGGAACAGCGGGATTCCCGAGCCGATAAGAATCGGATGAATGTTCAGTCTGATTTCATCCACCAGACCAGCTCCCAAAAGCGACTGCGCCAATTCGCCGCCGCCCATCAGGCAGATTGCCTCCCCCGTTTGCCGCTTCAGATTGCGCACGAATTCTGCGGCGTTTGCGAGCACCCAATGAATATCCGGATCATCTACGGCCTGTGGGGTACGAGAGAAAACGTAAGTGGGTAAGGCCGGTTTCTGGCGCTTGCTCGGCTTCGCGCTTGCCGCATTCTTTACCGCCGCGCGGAGCCGCCCAGCCGCCACGTCCTAGGTTTTTCGTCGCATCAGGATGGCGTCGACGTCCTTCCCATAGTCGGTCGTCACCTGCCGCATGTCCTTGCTGAAATGCCGCCAGTCGATCGAGCCGTCGACGCCCGCCAAGAACCCGTCCAGCTGACCGCCGCACCATAGGTCACCGTGCGCATCGTCCCGCTCCTTTCGCTCACCGGAACCGCAGCAGTCGCCGTTGCTTTTTTTGGCGCCCGGTGCGAACGGACCGGTGTTATCGGTTCCATTCCTCCCGCAGCCTTTGCCGTTCTGCTTCGCTCACCTGAAACCAGCTCTCCGCCACCTGCCGTGCCCGCTCCAGCGCCTCCTGCACCGCCAGGCGCTTTTCCTCGATCGCTTCGACGCTCGCATCCGCTGCGACGTATATCGGCGCACCAAGAACACACACGCCGCGAGAAAACAGCCGCGGAAGCTGGAACTGATCCCAGGATTTCTCGAGGGTCCGCGCGCGCTCCAATCCACCGTGAAATATCACCACCGGCTGGCCAGTTCGCCGTGCCAGCATCACCGGACCATTCTTCGCCACGAACCGCGGTCCCCGCGGACCATCCACCGTGAAGGCCACATCCTTCCCAGCCTTCAGCAACCGGGCCATTCCTGCCAAGGCCCGCAGGCCTCCCCGGGAGGAGCTGCCTTGTACGGTACCGTAGCCCAATCTTTCGACAACCTTGCGCGTCCACTGGCCATCGAAGTTAGTGGTGTTCATGACCACGACACCAGTACCGCGCCAATTCCACATCGCGGAGAATATTGTGCGGTGCCAAAATACGAATATGGCGCGCTCTCCTCGGTCATAAACTTGATTCAAGTGTTGGCGGCCGAGATGTTCGTAGCGTAAAGTAGGACCGATCAAACGAATCAGTCCATAGGCAACCCAGCCGATCACAGGTATTTGCATCTGCCGCCAGCGCGAAAGCCTGGGCAGGCGGATGTCGTAGTGGACGTTCACCGCCGCGGCTGAATCCCCCGTGTCGTTGACGTCGCTGGGAGATTTATCGGATGGTGCTGTCTGGTTATTCACTGGGGTATATTATAGGCGAACTGCGTGAGTCTTGGATGCTGCGGCTAACCTGGCACCAAATTCGGAAAAGTCCCCGCCCGACCAACCCGAATCGCACCGGGAGTGTATCCCGATGCATTTGTCCGTGGGTGTTGGCGGCGGCGTTTGCTTTTCTGGCTTCGCCGCTCCCCGCGCAAGGACCGCCGGGCGCGCTTGCGCGGGTCATGGGCAAAGACGTTACCGTTGAAAATGGTCCCGGGTCCGCGTCGGCCGCCGGACTTCCCGGCACTTGGGTGGCCAACGGGAGCACCATCACCGTGCATTCGGGGCAAGCGCGATTGTCGCTGGTCGCCGGCGGCGACGTTTATATTTGCGGCCCGGCAAAGATGACCTACCTGGAGTTAAATGGGGCCATCACCCTGGCTTTGAGTTTTGGCAAGGTGCACGCCACCATCGCCAGCGACCTGCCATTCAAAATTTTCACTCCTCTGGTAATCGGGACGCCCATCTCCATCGGTGACGGCGATCGCGATTTCACCGTCGGGCTCGACGTCAACGACAATATGTGCGTCCGCACCGAACAGGGCGCGGCCAGGCTCGAAGAACAATTCACCGGGCAGCAAATGATCGTGCCGCTGGGCGGAGAGTTTTTCATCACTGCCAACAGTTTGAATCCGGTCCCGGGAACGGCGGGAAGCTGCGACTGCGATGCGGCGATGGTAGCGCTGGCCGCGCGCGCTCCGGACGTCCAGTTGACCGGCTTGGCGCATCCCGCGGACTCAACTCCGCCCCCGGGTGCGCCGCCGGCCGATCGGCAAGCGCCTCCTGCAGCCGCGAGCACCGTGGTGGCCGCAGCGACCGCGCCGAACCCAGCGGACACCGGAGCCATACCGCCGCCGAACGCCATAGCTGCGGTCACTCCCACCTCCAGCAATGGGTCCAACGCAAGGCCGTCTTATCCGCCGGTGCCCGGCGCGTCCGCTAGCTCCTCCGCAGCCACATCCGCGCCGAACTCGCGGCGACCATACCCGCCCCCACCCGGCGTGCCAATTACGGCCACATCCGCCACCACGGTAAACCCAACGTCGGATTCGCCACCGGCCAGTGCCGCGCATTCCGCGGTCGAGTTCAGCGTTCCCGACCGGGCCAACGAAAGCCATCCGATCGCGCCCGTAAAGAAAACGGAAACCCCTACCAAACCCGAAGACGCGCCGACCTGGAAAGTGATGATGCCGCCGCTAACTTTTTCGTCCACGTCGCCTCAGCCGCCGCCCGATCCCGATCCGCGTTCGATACTGCTGATTCGCGAATCACGGGTTGAACCCGAATGGCTGTTTACCGGCCACGTCGAGGGCGGCACGCCAACCAGCGGCGCGCCGAACCCAGATCCGAACGCTGCGAACGGTAAGTCGCCGTCGCAGGCGCCCATGGCCGGAAACACCGGCAAGAAGCCCGGAGCGAAGCACCACGGCTTCTGGTCCAGGATGAAAGGCCTATTTGTTGGGTCTCCGGCAAAAGAATCGAATCCAGAACGAAATCAGTAGTTTCGAACATTCCCCATTTTACCGCTCTGCGCTTTTAGAGTTTTACAGTTCGGTGGTTTTCTGTTCTCCGAGTTCCCGACGTTTTGGGAAGGGTGGGTGTAATGACTTCAGCCGTTCCCGGTGGGTGCTCCACTACGCCCGGTTAGGAGGTGGGGACTTTGCGGTTGCGATTCGGCCCGTCGACTACCGCCCCTGAACATTTGGCGGGTGCTAACGGTCACATTCCTTCGTAGTTCGGTCCGCCACCACCTTCGGGCGGAATCCAATCGATGATTTGGTAAGGGTCCGCAATATCGCAAGTCTTGCAGTGCACGCAGTTCGAGGCGTTAATTTTGAGCCGCGGCGCGCCCTTTTCCATGGTCATCTCATAAACGGCCGCGGGACAAAAATATTGGCAGGGATTGCCATACTCACGCACGCACCGATCGATACAAATATTCGGTTCGAGGACCACCAGATGGCACGGCTGGTCCTCCTCATGCCGTGTCCCGGAATGATAGACGTCGGTGAGACGGTCGAACGTCAATTGGCCGTCGCCCTTGAAGCGGGTGCTCTGATCCACCAGGGTTAGGTCGCGATCCAGCTGGTGATATTGCTGATAGCCGGGCTTCACCAGCATGGGATCGGTCAATCCACGGCCGCCGGTGACCATCTGCAGCGCGGTGTGCGCCATCCCCGTCCAAAATCCGCCGCGAAACGATTGATGGAAATTCCGCACCGCCCATAGCTCTTTCTTCACCCAGCTCTCCTCCACTTTCGCGGCGAATGAAGAAAGCGTCTTCGCGGACGTATCTCCGGAGCACAACGCTTCATAGATCGTTTCAGCGGCCAGCATGCCCGTCTTGATCGCGGTGTGAATTCCCTTCAGCCGCTGGGCGTTGAGAAAGCTCGCGGAATCTCCGACGATCAGCGCGCCATCCATGTAGGTCCGCGGCATCGCGTACCATCCGCCGGACGGAATCGTCTTAGCACCGTAGCGGATCATCTTGCCCCCCTCGAGGATGCCTCGAAAGAAGGGATGGGTTTTCATGGTTTGAAATGCGGCGTGCGGATCGAACAGCGGATCGTGGTATTCCAGGCCGATCACCAGCCCAATAGATACGCGGTTGTCGCGCATCCCGTAAATCCAGCCTCCGCCATACTTGCTGGAATCCACCGGCCAGCCCATGGTGTGCGCCACGTAGCCGGCAGCGATGCGGCCCGGCGGCACTTCCCAAAGCTCCTTGATGCCGATGGAATAATCTTGCGGGTTGATATTATCGAGATGCAGTTCCTGGACCACTTTCTTGGTGATCGACCCGCGCGGGCCCTCCGCCAGCACCGTGACGCGTGCCCGTAATTCGTAGCCCGACGTGAAGTTGTCTTTGGGTTTGCCGTTCTTATCCACGCCTTTGTCGTCGGTGATCACCCCGGCTATTCCGCCATTTTCGATGATCGGGCTGGCCGCGGCGAACTGCGTGAATACGTTCACCCCGGTTTTTTCCACCAGTCCACCCAACCACTTCACCATTTTGTTCAGTGACACCAGGTAGTTCCCGTGGTTGGCCAGCGGCGGCGGGGTGAGTGGAAACTTCCACGCCCGGCTGGCGGTAAGGTAATACGCGGCATCACCGGTCACCGGCGAATCCAGCGGAGCCGATTTTTCGAAGTCGGGCACCAGTTCGCGCAGCGCGCAGGGATCCATGATCGCGCCGGAAAGTTGATGAGCGCCGAGCTCGCGCGCTTTTTCCAGCACGTAGATATTCTCTGTGGAAAGCGCGGGAGTCCTTCCCGCCTGGGTGTGCTGCTCGATCAGTTTTGCCAGGTGCAAAGCGCAGGCGAGGCCGCCAGGCCCCGCGCCAACAATTAGAACGTCAGCGTCCAGGCGTTCGCGCTCGATGGCCGCGGATCGGTTGTTCACGGCGACATTTTAGCAGTGAATCGTATGGATTGTTACTTTGGCCCGCACCAGCCAGGCCACGTGCCGATCGATTGCAGCGAGTGCAGACCAGGAATTTACGAAAAAAAGTATTCTACTATTGTGGCTATTGCTGAAGAGCGACTAGACCCCACCGCATTTGTACTGAGCGTCCACGACACTATTCCCGTAATTACACCCGTTCCATCTACCGCTACGCCCTCGTTACTAGTCTCATTCCACAGGCTTAAGCTCTGGACACGCATTTCACTTTGTGCAAGAATCCCCCGAAAATTCGGTCGCGCGAAACCGTGGAAAACCGGCCCCCCTGCCCGGGCCCGGGGCTTCGCAGACAGGAGTCACGCGATCGGGGGAAATCGCCTAGGAGGAGTACATAGTTGGCCAGAGAACAAGGTGTGGTGAAGTGGTTCAATGCTTCGAAAGGGTATGGTTTTATTCAGCGCCAATCGGGTGAGGACGTCTTCGTACATTTCTCCGCAATTGAGATGGACGGATACAAATCACTAAACGAAGGCCAGCTTGTGGAGTTCGAGGTCAAGCAAGGACCGAAGGGCTTCCAGGCAGAGAACGTAACGAAGGTTTAGGCTCGTCTCCGGAACCGCCCGCTGCCGCGCCCAGTAAGTTGCGGGCGGTTCCGCTTTCTTCAGAACACCTCGCAGCAGAGTGGCAGCAAGTACGCCCAGACCCGGCGCCACGCCTTCCCGCCGCGATTCGTGCGCCCCGATTTCTACCGCCGACCGGCCTCTTGCCTCCTTCGATTCAGGTTTTGCTCCTACTGCAGGCTCTCCTCATCTATCATTCCGTGAAGGTGAAATCGGGAGGATCAATGAAACCCACGAATCGGACGGGCATGGCAATTTCCATTCATCTGGCGCTGGTGGCGTCTGCACTGGGTGCGGTATTCCTGGCCGCGCAAACCACCCAATCCCCCACACTATTGATCCTCGAGAAGCGCGACCGCGCACTGGCGATCGTCGACCCAATCAGCCTGCGAATCCTGACCCGCGTGCCCACTGGCGAGGATCCGCACGAGGTTGTTGCATCGCCCGACGGTAAGTTTGCATACGTTTCGGACTACGGCGGTCCGCAGAGCCGCTTGAACATGATCTCGGTGATCGATCTGGTGGCGCGCAAGCCGCTGGCGCCGATTGACCTGGGCGCGCTACACGGGACTCACGGCTTGGCCTTTGCGGGTGGCGAGCTCTATTTCACGGCAGAAACCAACAAAGTGATCGGCAGGTACGATCCGGCATCGCTTCGCGTCGATTGGATACTGGGCACCGGGCAGGACCGCACCCATATGATCGTCGTGACGCCAGACCTTGAACGCATTTTTACCTCCAACGTAAACTCCGACTCCATCAGCATCATCGAACAAACCCCGGAAATGAATACCTTCGGGCCGCCGCCGGGTCAAGGCGGACCGGGAAACGCTGCACCGCCGCCGGGCCCCCCTCCGGGCGGACCTCAGAAGGTGTGGCACGAGTCGATCGTGCATATCGGCAAGGGCCCCGAAGGTTTTGACGTCGCTCCCGGCGGCAAGGAAATCTGGGCCGCCAATTCTCACGACTCCAGCGTTTCGATCATTGACGTCGCCAGCAAGAAGGTCGTGGCCACGCTCAGCGTTCCCTTCAAAATGGCGAATCGCCTAAAGTTCACCGCGGACGGAACGAAAGTGCTGATCTCCGATCTGGGCGGCCCGTTGGTGGTAATGGACGTGGCGTCACGCAAAGAAATCAAACGCCTCGACGTTGGCCGCGGCGCCGCTGGCATTCTGATGGAGCCCGGAGGCCGCTGCGCCTTCGTAGCCGTCAGTCCGGATAATAAAGTGGTGGTCGTGGACCTGGCCACGCTACAAATTACCGCCACAATCACAACCGGAAACGAGCCCGACGGCTTAGCCTGGGTTTCCAGATAAACACCGCAGACGTTATCCCTTTGCGAAGCCCTGCGCGGGTGATATTCCATATATAGCTAATAAGCTACATGCGTAGAACCGCCTCAGCGTTGCTTGGAAACGCGCGAACGAATCGTGAAGGATCTTCCTTGCCGAAATAAGTGAACAGGCTGTCCTTGTCCCGATACCCGAAACACTCACCGCCCCCGCTCCAGAGCTAGTGCATCGTCCCCTACTTCCTTGCTGCCGGCGGTTTAGCCAGCTCGCCCGAGTGGATAAGGATTGAGCCGTCCGTTTCCGTGTCGCCGGCAAGGTATTTCTGCCGGGCAGCATCCCCGATGACCTTGCGGTTTTCTCGGAACACTTCGACCTTTTCGCGGTTGTCAGCTCGGAAGTCGTCATTCAAGGACTCCCTACGGATCGCGCAGCGAATGCGCGTCTTTCCGTCCGGCCCGAAGAAAAGAACGACCTCGCGATCGAAATCAAATTTCTCCGCCTGATCCGAAAATGTCCGATCGTGCTTCTCAAGCATCCATCGCCCGCGCGGTGCGAGAAGCGTCGTGAATGGTTTGACGTCTACATCGATGCTCGCGCGATCCAGCACCGCGAGATCGGCCTTGCGGTCCCTCCAGCGGATGACCGTCCACGGATAGCCGCCCGAGGCCAGCATCACGTTCATCAGGAAACGGGCCATGCGGCCGTTTCTGTCCGGGTAGGGATGAATGTAGCCGAATAACCAATGCCCGAGCACGGCTCGGACGGCCGGTTCGGTTTCTTTTTCCAGGAGATCGAACTACGCCGGCATAGCGTCTCGCACCGCCTCCCACCGCGGCGGCGCATAACCCGAGGTTCGGCAGGTAAACGGCATTTCTCCTATATCCCGCGAACTCGCCCGCGCGAAGCACGCCTGCCGTTACAAAGGGCTGGCAAACCTCCCGAGCCAGCGTGCCATATTCCAGCAGGAAACTTGAAGCCTCCCGCGGCAGTCAACCCCCGCGGCGATTGTGATAGCATGGCATTCTAAAAACCTGAATGGATAGGAGCAACACGTGGTTCGACACATCTCGCGTAAGGAATTAAAGACCGACGAGATTCATGACACTTTGGCGCAGGGCGTGGAAGGCGTTCTCTCGCATCAGAAGACCGCCGGCCTGATCGTTGGCGTGATCGTAGTGGTAGCGCTGGCTGTTGGCGGTTGGAAGATTTATACCGAGCGCCAGACGGTAAAAGCCTCCGCGGCTTTTGACGACGCCATGAAGATATTCCAAGCGCGCATCATGAAACCGGGAGATCCGGTCGAGCCGGGCGAACCAACCTACATGAACCCAAGAGTCAAGTTCGTCGACGCCAGCGCCAAGTTCGGCGACGTCGCCAAGACGTACCCGCGGACTCGCCCCGGCGAGCTGGCTCACTATTACGCCGCGCTCAGCCTGGAACGAATCAACCAGGACATGGAAGCCAAGAAATGGCTGGAAGGCCTGACCAGCAGCGGCAGCGATGAATTCGTCGCGCTAGCCAAAAACGAGATCGCGCAAATCGACGACCGCAATGGAAAAGGCCAAGACGCGGTAAAGCTGTATGAGGAACTCCTCGCCAAGCCTTCTATCCTGGTCCCCAAGCCGATTGTCTTGTTGTCGCTGGCCGAGCACTACCGCCAGGCCAACCCGAACGACCCGACCCAAGCGGCGAAATTCTACAACCAAATCAAAACGGAATTTCCCGATACTCGCGCCGCTGAGCAAGCCGACCAGGAGCTAGCTCTGCTCCCCTCCGGCAAAAGCTAGTTTTTTAAGAACAGTCGAGCGAGAACACCTAATTCGTTTCAGCGACTGACGCGTCTCACCCGGTCCGCCGGCTAAGCCCCACCAAGGTGATCCCTACCGGCACGCCTCCGGCGTGCTGGCTTCCCGAAGGAAAGGGAGTTCGAACTTCCCGGTCGAGCGCCCGGGAAAAGCCATAACGCGAATCCCGCTTCTGCCGCTAGAATGCCTTTCATGGTGCTGGCACCCTATGCGATGGATGTCCGGCAGACTCGCGGCCGCCACTTCCCGCAGCCCGCGCATCGCTACCGCAACGAATACGCGCGCGACCGCGACCGCGTCATCCATTCACGCGCCTTCCGCCGCCTGGAAGCCAAGACCCAGGTATTCACCAAACGCCACTCCGATCATTTCCGCAATCGGCTCACCCACACTCTGGAAGTGGCGCAGATCGCCCGCACCGTGGCCGGCGCCCTGGACCTGAATTCCGATCTGGCCGAAGCGCTCGCGCTCGTCCACGATATCGGGCATCCCCCGTTCGGCCACGCCGGCGAGCGCAAGCTGGACGAACGGATGCGCGAACATGGCGAGCGATTCGACCACAACCTGCACGCCTTGCGTATCGTGGACCACTTCGAGCAGCGCTACCTGGATTCTCCCGGCCTCAACCTGACCTTCGAGGTTCGCGAAGGAATCATCAAGCATTCGCGCGATTATTCGCCGCCAGGAATTTCCCGAACTGGCCGAGTTCCTGCTGGACCTGCGCCCGCCGCTTGAATCGCAATTGATCGATCTGGTGGATGAAGTCGCCTACAACACCGCCGATCTGGACGACGGCTTCGAAGCGCACCTGATCGATCTGGATGTCCTCCGCCGCGAAGTCCCGTTATTCGGCCAGTTATACCAGCCAGTAGATCGAACCCATCCCCAGGGCCGCACCAAATTGAAATTCAATGAAGCCCTAAAGCAATTGCTCGATTATCTGGCGACTGACTTAATCGAAAACACACGAACCCTGGTGGTATCCAGCGGGGTAAGCAGCGTGAAAGATGTACGGGAATACCCAGCCCGGCTGGCCGGTTTTTCACCCCAAGCGGCCCAGCAGAATGCCACCGTGAAACAATTTCTGATGCAGCGGCTGTATTCAAATGAGACGATCGTAGAAGACCGGAGCGAGTCGATTGCGGCCCTCGACGCTCTCTTCCAGATGTATCTACACGAGCCGGCACGCATGCCTCCTTATTACGCGCAGCTCGTGCAACACCAACCGGCACATCGAGTTGTGTGCGATTACATCGCCGGCATGACCGACGATTTTCTTCTCCGCCAGTACCGCGAACAAGTCCGAGCGCCACTGCGAGGGCGGATTTGAATCTCAGTTCGAGACGTACAATTGCCGTATTGGTGTCACCTTGATCCGGCAATTTTCCGCCTTTTCTTGACACAATTTCGCCCAGCCTTATAATGGCTTTTCGCTCAAAGGCTGGGAAATTGTCCATGTTTATCGACGTCCACGAACTCGCTCTTCATAAGATACCCATCCGCAAGAGCTATACCCCGGGGACTTTGGATTTTCACTCCAACGATTTCCGACAGGTAGAGCCGCTGGAAGTCCGCGCCACCGCGGAGTTGGTGGATGACCAGATTCGAATTCATGGCACCATCCACACTCGCCTGGAACTGGTCTGTGCGCGATGCCTCGATACCGTGATGGAAGAGATCAGCAAAGACGTCGATCTTTTCTACCGCCGCACCACCGCGCTGCCCGCCGACGACGAGGACGCCCGCCTGAATCTGGACGACACCGAAATCGGATTCTTCGAGGGAGATGGCCTGTTCCTGGCCGATGTGCTCGCCGAACAGGTGAATCTGGCCCTGCCCATGAAGGTGATTTGTCGCAGTGATTGCCGCGGACTATGTACCCAGTGCGGCGCCAACCTAAATCACGATGAGTGCCGCTGTGAGACCCACTCCGCCGATTCCAGATCGACTCCACTCGGCCGCCTCAAGCAGGACTGGTTAAAAAAACAATAAAACGCTAAACTGGTAGTTTCATCTAGCGCTCAAGCGTTGACTTGTGCGCGTTCGCAAGGAGTAGTTCAATGCCCAATCCAAAACGGCGTCATTCGAAGGCCCGCACCAGCAAGCGGCGTGCGCATGATTTCTTGACGGCCAAATCGCTTTCCGAATGCCCCAACTGCCACGAGCAGAAGCTGCCCCACCGCGCCTGCCCCAAGTGCGGCCAATACAAAGGCCGAGAAGTGGTTGACACCAGGGCCTGAACGGCCTAAGTTTTTCCCGGTCTAACCTGCCTGATTGGGTGCTCCAGATGATCACCGTTGCTCTCGATGCTATGGGAGGAGATTCTGCGCCTCGCGCCGAAGTCGAAGGCGCCGTGCTTGCCGCGCGGGAGCTAGGGGTCCGCGTAGTGCTGGTCGGTGTAGAAGAACCCATTCGCAAAGAGTTGAGCCGCCATCCGACCCAGGGTCTGGCTATTGACGTTGCGCCCGCCACCGAAGTCATCACCATGAGCGATTCGCCCTCCCAGGCGTTTCGCAAGAAGCGCGACAGCTCGGTGCACGTCGCCGCCAAGATGGTCAAGGCCGGCCAAGCCGACGCTCTGGTCAGCGCGGGCAACACCGGCGCGGTGATGACCATCGCCCGCTTCGTCCTGGGCACCCTGGCATCGGTCGATCGCCCGGCGCTGGCGGCCCCTTTTCCCACGTCCAAAGGATCGATATCGATCATCCTCGACGTCGGAGCGAACGTGGACTCCAAGGCCGAGCAGATCGAACAGTTCGCGGTGATGGGTGAAATATACTACCGCGCAATTTTTGGGACGCCCAAACCGCGCGTGGCGCTCTTATCCATCGGCGAAGAAGAAACCAAGGGTAACGAACTCACCCGCGAAGCGGCCGAATTGCTCAAGCGCGCCAACCTTAATTTCGTCGGCAATGTGGAAGGGCGCGACGTTTTTTCCGGCAACGTGGACGTCATCGTTTGCGATGGCTTCATCGGGAACATTGCGCTGAAGATCAGCGAAGGGCTGGTGGACCACGTGCGCGGGATGGTGAAGACCGCGCTCGAAAGCAGCCTGCGCTCGAAGTTGGGCTACTTGCTGATCCACAAGGCGCTTCAGAAGGTGCGTAAGAATATCGACTATTCTGAAGCCGGCGGCGCGCCGCTTTTGGGAGTACGCGGAATTACCGTCATCGGTCACGGCCGTTCCGACGCGCGCGAGATCAAGAACGCCATCCGCGTGGCCCAGGGCATGACTCGCTCGAAGGTCAACGAAACGATCGAGCAGGAGCTGTCCGCTGCCGCGGCGTCGCGGGTAGCAAACGGCTAGCCGAAGGAATCCCGGACGATACGGATTCCCTCGAATTTCAAATATCGAAAACCGCGCGCAGTCGCGCGGAAAACGAAGGGTGCGGGATTTCCTCGCAAGGGCTGGACGAATCCATGGGCAAGCTCGCGTTTGTTTTCCCCGGACAAGCCTCACAATACTCAGGAATGGGCAAAGATCTCGCGGACCACTATCCGGTGGCGCGAGCCGTATTTGAAGAGGCGGACGCGGCGCTCGGCTTTTCGATTTCCAGAATCTGTTTCGAGGGTTCCGACGACGAGCTCAAGCAAACCGCGCATACCCAGCCGGCGATTCTTACCGTTTCGGTGGCGGCCTACCGCGCCCTGGCGGAACGCGGCATCACCCCGGAATTCGTTGCCGGGCATAGCCTGGGTGAATATTCGGCGCTGGTGGCTGCGGGATCGTTGAAGCTTTCCGACGCAATCCAGTTGGTGCATCATCGCGGCAAGTACATGCAGGAAGCGGTGCCGGCGGGCGACGGAGCGATGGCCGCGATTCTGGGTCTAGCCCCGGCCGAGGTGGCGGACATCTGCAAGAAGGCTGCGGACGGGCACATCGTGGTCCCCGCCAACATGAATTCTCCGGAGCAAACGGTAATATCCGGGCAGGCGGCGGCAGTGAAGCGCGCGGTCGAGATTGCCTCGCAAAATGGAGCCAAGCGCGCGGTGATGCTTCCGGTTTCCGCTCCCTTCCATTGCGATATGATGGCTCCGGCCCGAGAGCGCCTGACCAAAGACCTGCGCGCCACGGTATTCGGCCCGTTGAAGTTTCCATTGATCACCAACGTGGACGCCGAAGCGGTCACGGCCGGCGACGAAGCGCGCGAGGCGCTGATTCGGCAGGTGTGCTCGCCGGTGCGCTGGCTGGAATCGATCCACGAGTTGGTGGAATCGGGAGTGTCGATGTTCGTGGAAGTGGGTCCGGGAAAAGTATTGACCGGCTTATTGCGGCAGATCGATCGGTCGGTGCATTGCGTAAACGTCGAAGACTCGGCGAGCTTGCAAAAGACCGTCGACAAAATTTCCCAGGCGCGCGCGGAAGTGGCGGAGGCCTAAGCAGTGTTCTCTCTCATCGACAAAGTAGCCATGGTCACCGGCGCCTCCCAGGGCATCGGCCGCGCCGCCTCGCTGGCCCTGGCGGCTGCGGGAGCGCGGATAGCCGTGGCCGCGCGGAACGTGGAAAAGCTAGGCGCGCTGGTGGCCGAAATCGAAACTGCGGGAGGACAGGCGCTGGCGGTTCCCATGGATGTGGCCGACCCGGCGCAGGTGAAGGCCGGATTCCAGCAGGTGACCGCGCGCTTCGGCAAACTCGACATTTTGGTCAACAACGCCGCGGTCACACGCGATGGCTTGGCTCTGCGCATGAAGTTGGAGGACTGGGAAGCGGTTTTGCGCACCAATCTCACCGGAGCGCACCTGTGCACCCAGCAAGCGCTTGGGGGTATGGTGCGGCAGCGCTCCGGGCGAATCATCAACATCACTTCGGTGGTCGCCGAAACCGGAAATGCCGGTCAGGCAAACTACGTCTCCGCGAAGGCTGGCCTCATCGGGCTCACCCGGGCCATCGCGGTGGAAGTGGCGTCGCGAAATATCACCGTGAATGCCATCGCGCCCGGATTCATCACCACCGCCATGACCGATCCGCTGGCCGCGAATGTAAAGGAACAGATTGTCGCGCGCATCCCGCTGGGGCGGATGGGAACGCCCGAAGAGATTGCCTCCGCGATTGTTTTTCTGGCCAGCGACGAAGCGGCGTATATTACCGGGCATGTATTGAACGTAAACGGTGGGATGTACTTGGGCTAAGGGCTCGGCAATGCCGGAATCTTGAAACCGGCGGCGTCATCGAAATAACGGCCACGATTCAGCGATGCGCGGCCACAGTCGTGGGGAAGCGTCCTGAGTCGAATTCGGCCGATCGGGATGGATCAAATGAACACCGCGACCATACGAGCGGAAGCGCTGAGCACCCGGTTATTGAACCTGGTAGAGGTAGCGGAGCCGAGGCTTCGCGAAGTCAGTGAGCTGGAAAGCACCGAACCCATATTGACCGGGGGCTGGTCGCACAAACAAGTGATCGCCCACCTGATCGATTCGGCGTCCAACAATCATCAACGATTCGTGCGCGCCACTCTTCAGGATTGCTTGGATTTCCCGGGCTACGACCAGGCCGGAAGCGTGCGCGTGCAGGCTGCGCAAGAAGCGGATTGGCGGATGCTGGTCTCGTTATGGGCCGCTTACAATCGTTACCTCGCGCATGTGATGGCCCACTTGCCCGACTCCAAGCTGGGGACGCCTTGCCGCATCGGCGGGGGAGCGGCAGTCACGCTGGGCTTCCTGGCGTCGGATTACCTGGCGCATTTGCACCATCACCTGAGCCAGATCGGCGTGGCCGACTCAGACTAAGACATTTATGCCGGTTTTGCGAAGTTGACCCAGCCCAGAGATGGCGCTTAGAATGGGCGGGTTGCTTTGAAGCATTTGACGCGCCTGTGTGCTAGGTGGCCGGCGCAAGTTGCCAATATCCGAGGAGAATACTGAATGGCCAGCGTCGAAGAGCGAGTAAAGCAGATCATCGTTGAGCAGCTCGGTGTGGATGAGGGCGAAGTGACTCCGACCGCTTCGTTTGTGGATGACTTGGGCGCTGATTCGCTCGACACCGTGGAACTGGTGATGGCCTTCGAGGAGTCTTTCAGCATCGAGATTCCCGACGAAGACGCCGAAAAAATCGCCACCGTGAAAGACGCCGTGGGATACATCGAGAAGCAAACCGCGGGAAAGAAGTAACCCGCCCGCTCGTTCCCCGACAGGAGATAACTTCGATTGAGCCGGCGAGTCGTTGTCACCGGAGTAGGCTTGGTCTGCGGGTGCGGCATCGGCACCGAAGAGGTCTGGCAAAATCTCGTTGCCGGCCGCAGCGGCGTCGGCACCATCACCGCCTTTGACGCCACCGCATTCGATTGCCGTATCGCCGGGGAAGTCCGCAATTTTGACCCCCTCAACTGGATTGAGAAAAAAGAAATCAAAAAGATGGGCCGGTTCATTCAGTTCGCCATCGCCGCGTCCGATTTCGCAGTGGCCATGGCGGGACTGAAAATCACCCCGGACCAGTCGGACCGCGCCGGCGTGTACATCGCATCGGGGATTGGCGGATTCGACGTCATCGAGCGCGAGCATTCGAAATATCTGGCTGGCGGCCCGGGAAAGATCTCACCGTTCTTTATCCCCGCATCGATCGTCAACCTCGCTGCAGGGCACGTTTCCATCCGCTACGGCGCGCGCGGCCCCAATTCGGCTACCGCGACGGCCTGCTCCGCTTCCGCGCACGCCATTGGCGATGCCTTCAAAATTATTCAGCGCCACGATGCCGACGTAATGATCGCCGGCGGAGCGGAAGCCTCGATCACTCCTATGGGCGTAGGCGGATTCGCGGCCATGCGCGCGTTGTCTACCCGCAATGGCGAGCCCACTCGGGCCAGCCGCCCATTTGACGCCGATCGCGACGGCTTCGTCGTCGGCGAAGGCTCGGGCATGTTGGTGCTCGAAGCCTTGGAGGTTGCCGAGAAGCGCAGCGCGCAAATCATCGCCGAGCTGGTGGGCTACGGCATGTCCGCGGATGCGTTCCACATTACCCAGCCGGCAGAGGGCGGCGACGGTGCATATCGGGTGAGCAAAGCAGCATTGAAGGACGCGAACGTCACCGCCGACGTGATCGACTACGTCAACGCTCACGGAACCTCCACTCCCATCGGCGATGCCATCGAAACGGCCGCGCTGAAGAAGGTTTTTGGCGAGCGCGCCAAGAAGGTGCCGATCGGCTCGACGAAATCCATGACCGGTCACCTGCTGGGCGGAGCCGGCGGCCTGGAGGCCGGAATCAGCGTGCTTGCGATTCGCGACCAGATTCTGCCGCCGACGATCAATTACGAAACTCCGGATCCGGCCTGTGATCTCGATTACATTCCCAACCAGGCGCGCAAAGTGGAGGTCAACTACGCGCTGTCGAACTCGTTTGGATTTGGCGGGACCAACGCATCGTTGATCTTCAAGCGCTGGGATGGAAAATAGCTTTCCGCGGTCGGTGTGCTTCCCAAGGAGACGCAATTGAAAATCGGCGTTTGCGTCAAACAGGTTCCCGCCAAGGATGCGCCGCTAGCAATCGCCGACGATGCCGTCTGGATTCGCGAATCGGATATCGGCTTTGAAACTAATGAGCCGGACTCGTTCGCCCTCGAAGAAGGTTTACGCCTGAAGGAAAAGCACGGCGGCGAAGTGGTGGCCATCGCCATGGGCCCCGAGCGCATGAAGCAAAGCATTAAGGAAGCTCTGGCCAAGGGCGCCGACCGTGGTATCCACCTGGTTGACGATCAATTTTACCGCCACGATCCTTTGGCCGCCGCCCGAGCCCTGGCCGCCGCGATGGAAAAAGAAAATTTCGATCTGATCCTCACCGGGTTGCAAAGCGACGATCAGGGTTTCGGCCAGACTGGCGTGCTGCTGGCCGAATTGTTGGGCCGCCCGCACGCTACCATCATCATGCAAATTGATGTGCAGGGCGCCTCGCTGCACCTCAAGCGCGAACTCGAGGCCGGCTGGTTCCAGTGGGTCGACCTGCCCCTCCCCGCGGTGCTTTCGATCCAGTCGGGAATCAACAAACCGCGCTACGCCACCCTCAAAGGCATCATGGCGGCGAAAAAGAAAGAAATCACCTCGACCCCGCGCGCCAGCCTGGGCGTGCCGGATACCGTCACCGAACGCCTCGAGCGCATTTACGTGCCGCACAAGTCGAAGCAAACCGAGTTCCTCACCGGCTCGTCCAAAGAAATTGCCGCGAAGCTGATCGAAAAACTAAAGCACGAGGCGCGAGTTTTATAATCTCGATCTGTATTCAAACCATGAAAATTCTTCTCATCACCGAGCAGCGCGGCGCCAAGTGGAACAAGGTTAGCTTCGAGACCTTGACCGCCGCGCAGCAGATCGCCCAGCAGACCAGCGGTTCCATCTCCGCCGTGGTCATCGGCAAAAATATCGCCGCCCTGGCCCAGGAATTGGCCACGTCGCAGCTCGATGAAGTGCTGGTGATCGATCACCCGCTCCTTGAAAACTACACGCCGGACGGCTTCTCGATCGCGCTGCGCCAGGCGATTGAGTCCGCTAAGCCCGACTTGATCCTGATGCCGCACACTTACGAAGTGCGCGATTTCGCTCCCAAGCTCGCAGCATCGTTGGGTAAAGGCATGATCGGAGATTGCATCGGCTACCGCCACGAAAACGGAAAGCTGATTTTCGTGCGCCAGATGTTTCAGGGCCGCACCGTGGCGGACGTCGTCTTCGAAGGCCCGCCCCCGTGGCTGGCCACTTTCCAGGCCGGAGCATTCCGCGGCGATCTGGCGGCGGCGCGCATCGGTAAAGCGCCGGTGCACGCGCTCGCGGTCGAACTGAAGGCGGGACAGATTCGCACCAAGCCGGGCGAGTTATTCCGCGAAGCGAAACAGGCGGTCGACCTCACCCAGGTTCCGATTCTTGTTTCCGTGGGCCGCGGCATTAAGGCCCCGGAGCATATCGCGCTCGCTCAAAAATTGGCGGCGCTGCTGGGCGCCGAACTTTCCGCGTCGCGCCCCATCTGCGATGAGGGCTGGCTTCCCATGGATCGCCAAATCGGCAGCTCCGGCCAGACCGTGGCGCCCAAGCTTTACCTCGCTCTGGGAATCAGCGGCGCGATCCAGCACGTGGTGGGGATGAAAGGCTCGCGCACGATCGTTGCGGTGAATAAAGATGCCAACGCCCCGATCTTCGAAGTAGCGGACTACGGCATAGTGGGCGACCTCTTTGAAATTGTTCCCGCGCTGATTGAAGAGCTGGAGAAGTCAAAATCCGCGTAGAAAGCCCGCAGGCAATGCGATCCGCAGCCGTTAGCATCGGACGCTAAAAGCCCACCGCAACCGCTCGCCCGGAAAGTGTCCGATTCTGCCACGTCCGCTCCCACAAACGGTCAGCCCGCTACTCTGACTCCCTTCCAGTGATAAAATAACCTACACAATATGAGCAAGTTAAGCGCTAGACACACGCGGCACTGAACGTGCCCGTGTATCGCTCATTCATTGCCCGATACCCGCTCGAGTGGGGAGCACCTGGCTGCAGTTCCGCACCCCCCGCAACCGCCGCACCGAAGAGGTGGATCTATGCGAGCCCTTTTGCAGGATATTCGCTACGCAGCCCGCATCATGGCGCAGCGGCCCGGCTTTACCGCCATTGCGGTGATCACCCTCGCCCTGTGCATCGCCGCCAACGCTGCGATCTTTGGCGTGGTGAACGCCGTGCTCATCGCACCGCTTCCCTTCTCCGCTCCGGACCGGTTGTATGCGCTATGGGGCGTCAACACCGTCCGCAGCCAAGCCAAGGGCCCCGCCAGCTATCCGGACTACCTCGACTACGAAACGCGCAACACCACCTTCGAGAGCCTGGCGGCATACACCGATGGAAGTGGCACTCTCACCAGCAACGGAGAGGCCCACCACGTTTTCCTGGCACAGGGCAGCGCCAATTTGTTTCACGTGCTCGGGGTGAAGCCCATGCTCGGCCGCGATTTTCTGGAAGACGAAGACAAGCCCAGCACCACCTCTCCGGTAATCCTGAGCGAGATCCTTTGGCGCAGCCGGTTCCACGCCGATCCGGATATCGTGGGCAAGGGGCTCGAGCTCGACGGCCGCAGCGTAACCGTCGTCGGGGTGATGCCCGCGTCGTTTCGATTTCCGTTAGAGTTCGAAGCGCCCAGCCTGTGGGAAACGATGGCGCCCCAACTCACCTCCAGCGATGGCGATAGCCCCATGGGGGTCCAGCGTGGCGCGCATTTTGCTGAACTGATCGGCCGCTTGAAACCCGGTCGGACGCCCGCCGAAGCGCAGGCCAATCTCAACACCATCGCTGCCAACCTCGCCAGCCAATATCCGGACACCGACGCGCACCGGGGAATTCTCATCGAGTCTGAGATCGCGCGCCTCACCGGTGAGGCACGCCCCGCCCTGATGCTCTTGCTGGCGGCGGTGGGCCTGGTTTTACTGATCGGGTGCGCCAACGTAGCCAATCTCTTGCTGGCGCGAGCCAGCACCCGGCAGCGAGAAATCGCGCTGCGAATCTCTTTAGGCGCCAGTCCTGGCCGCATTGCGCGGCAGCTGCTAACCGAAAGTCTGCTCCTGGGCCTGGTAAGCGGCGCGGTGGGACTCTTCCTGGCTTGGTTGGCTACGTCTGCGGTGGTTCAGTTCAGTCCTCAAGGTGTGCCGCGAATTGCCGAAGCGGGGATCGATGCCCGGGTGTTCGCGTTCACCTTTGCCATTTCCGTTTTGACCAGCGTGATCTTTGGCTTGGCCCCGGTGCTACATTTCCGACGCGGAGATTTTGCCGGCAACCTGAAGGAAAGCGGCCGCGGAAGTACTTCCGGCAAAGCCGCCGGGCGAACCCGGAGCGCGCTCGTGGTAATCGAAGTGGCTCTGGCGCTGATGCTGCTGATCGGATCCGGGTTAATGATCCAGAGCCTGGTTCGCTTGCAACACGCCAATCCCGGTTTCGATCCTCATGGCGTGGTGGCCATGACCATCGATCTCGCCGACGCAAAGTATCCCCACGCGCGCCAGATCCAGGATTTTTCGCAACAGACGCTGGCCAAAGTTCGGGCGTTGCCCGGGGTTACTTCCGCAAGTTTGGTCGCTCCCCTGCCATTCGGCGGCGGCGGTTTCGGGATTACTTTTCAAATCGCGGGGCGTCCCGTCGCCAAGAGCGAGGAACCGGTTACCCGCCTGTACATTGCCGCCACCGACTATTTTCAAACGATGAAAATTCCGCTGCGCGAGGGCCGTGGATTCGCCCCGGCCGACTTGTTGGAATCCAATCCGGTGGCGGTGGTGAATCAGGCCTTCGCCGAGAAATACTTCCCCGGTGAAGACGCGGTCGGCAAACACTTTCAGCCCGGCGTCTCGGTGGACGATAAGGAGCCGCGCATGCGTGAAATCGTCGGGATCGTCGGAAACGTCAAGGAACGCACCTTGCGCGAAGACCCACAGCCGGAATGTTATCTACCCTCCACGCAAATCCCGTTCAGCTCCTTTACTCTGCTGCTGCGCACGCCGCTCGATCCGGCCAGCCTGGCCCCAGGAGTCAAAGACGTGGTGGCCTCAATCGACCGTTCGGTGCCGCTTTATAACATTAAGACCCTACAGGAATACGTCGGCCGCTCCGTCGAGCAGGATAAGTTCATCACCCTGATGCTCGGCATTTTTGCAGGAGTCGCGCTGCTGCTAACCTTGGTGGGACTGTACGGCGTGCTCGCCTACTCGGTCGAGCAGCGCACCCACGAGATCGGCGTTCGGATGGCCCTGGGCGCCCAGGAGAACAACGTGCTCCGCCTGGTGCTAGGCCACGGCCTGCTGCTGACCCTGCTCGGCGTAGCCGCCGGCGTGCTGGGCGCGCTAGCCATCACACCCCTGATCCGCGCCGAACTGTTCGGGATCGGCGCCGCCGATCCCGCCACATTCCTCGCGCTGACGGCGCTGCTAGCCGCAGTAGCCATGGCCGCAGGCTGGGTCCCCGCCCGCCGCGCCACCCGCATCGACCCCATGGTCGCCCTGCGCTATGAGTAAACCACACCGAGAGGAAGCAGGCGAGCCGCTGCGGACATCACCGCATGGGTGGCCTACTTCATTGCCGGCATGGCGGTGTCGGTCGAAAAAGTTCACGACGAGGTAAAGCGAGAAGCGTCCACCGGTAGCGACCAATCTCGTTTGCTGGGCAAGCTCGACGCCCGGCAGCGCCAGGCGCTGACGCTCTTCGAGAAGCCGCGGGAGGTGACCGCGAAAGACATCGGTGCCCTTTTCGGCTTCTGCCTGCGTACCTCCGCATGGCTGTGCCGGCGCGGGGTCAGCAGAGGATTCTTGCTGATCGCCGATCCGGCGAAGAAGTCCCGGCGGTACCGCTGGGCCGACCAGGATGGGCCATCGATTAGCCGCGCTACTTGATGTGTTTTTTGAATTCGACGGTAAAGCTATAGGTCCCGTTCAGGTCGCGCAGAAACAATATCGATATGTCCCGCCGAACGGTGTACTCCACCTGGATCACTTGATATTGCTGAGAAGTAGCGTTCGTGCTGTAGGTCACCAGGAAATCTTTGGTGATTTGCTTTTCGATGGTTACTCGGGCCGCGGCGTTTTGTTCGGTGGTGGTTCCCGCCAAAAATGGATCCACCCGGAAATTGCTGATCCCAAATAGATGCTCGATTCTTCCGCCAAGCTGGCTCGAAATCGCTTCCGAAAGCAACGCGGTGGCCCCGTAGTTCTGCGAGCCTGCAGTGGACGAACGCAGCGCGCTCTCTTCTCCCGGGCTGCCCAACGCCAGCAGCGCGACAATGTCGCTATCGGGCAGTGGCGGATCGGAGCGGTAGGATAGAGTGAGCCGGCTAGCGGGTCCGGTGAAATCGATGGTCACCTCGTACTGATCGATTTGCGAGGTGGCCTCCACGTTCAACACCGGATCCAGGCGGAACGGATTCGAGAAGTTAATGTCGCCGCGGGTTACCCGGTAGTTGTTGCCGCGAAACATCATTTCGCCGCTCAGCAGGTGAATGTGACCCAGCAACAGCGGACGATCCCAGGTGCCGCGCAAGCGCACGTCACCGTCGATCTCGACGTGCGCGCTGGCCCATTCCAGCCGCGCGCTGGGGGTGGTGGTGCCGGAAACGTCGAACTGCAAATTTCGTAGAAATGCCGACGAAGTCGCCGACCCGCGAGTGTTTTCCGAGGACGATGCGAAAAATGTCGCCAGGTCCATTTTCGCCCCCAGCAGCATCCGTTCTACCTGCACGTTGCCCGAAAGTACCCCGGACGACGCGGTGCCCGAAAGCTGCAAATTGCCACCCGCCAGCCAGCTCATGCCCTCGGGATAGCGAATCAGCAGCCGCTGTGTCGCGACGTTCACCAGATATTCCAGTTCACCGGTGCCGTAGTTCACCGAACCGCTGAGAGAAATCTTTCCGCCACCGGCTTCCGCGGTCACGTTGTCGAAAATCAGGCGGTCGGTATCGAACAGGAATTCGCCGGTGACGTGGCTCAGGCCAGTGGGAAAATCCTCGTAGTGGCCGGAAGCGTCGCTGACGCTGGATCGCCCGTTGATCCGCGGCCGCGAAGTCGTCCCGGATATCGCCGCATCCACCAGCGCCGCTCCGTTCGCTTCCAGCCCCGGGAAAAAGCCGGAGAGCAGGCGCAGGTTGATGGACCCGGAGAGATGCAGGTCCAGCGGGCGATTGCGGTTGAAATGCACCATTCCCGCAAGCTGCAAATCGGTGGAGGGTCCGTTGAAGTGGGCTTGATCGATGCGCACCTCGTTGCGCCGATAGCTGATCTTCACCGGCCCGTTGTTTTGCAACTTTACGTATTCGTAGTCAAACGCGGCGCGAGAAATCTCGGCGTCGGCCTCAATGTTGTCGGGCTGCCGCAACGGCCCCGACAACCGAAAATGCGCGTCCACACTGCTGTGCCCAGTAAGATTCTTCAGATGCAGCCCGGAACTTATGAAAGGATCCAGGTCGAATTGCGCGATGGTCACGTCGCCCGCGATGGGATAGTCTCCATGCAGACCCAGCGCGACATGCCCTTGCAAACTGGATTTGGACGATTGCGAATTCACGTCCAGTGACAGCGTTTGACCGTCGGCTGCCAGTTTCCCGCTGAAATCTCCTTGTTCCTCCGAGCCCAACCGCAAGTTCGCCAGATGTACGGTGCCCTGCAGCGAAGGCGCTAACAGCGCGCCACTGCCCTGTACCTGGAAACTAAACCGTCCGGATACCGGCATGGGCCACGCTTGAATACGCGGGATACCCTCCAGCGGTACGTCGTTGCCCGCCAGATGAAATATGCTGTCGCGCTCGGCGAACCGGTATTGGATATCTCCCGCGACCGTCGCCCCCGCAAAATCAAGGTGGCCGTTGGAGACGCTCACCTCATCGGTGCGCACCTCAACGTCTCCGCGCAGCCGAGTGAATTGCATCCCGCGTAGCGTGCCGTCGTCGACCACGAAACTGCCCGCAAACACCGGATCCGCGCGGGTCCCGCTGCCCACAAAATTTCCGCTCGCCCATCCCGTGAAAGCGTAGGCCACTCCGAAAAACTTCTGCACCTCATCCACCGGAGCTCGCTCCGCCCGGCCGTGCAGCGTCCACGGACTCGTAGGCAAATAGCTCCAGTTATCGAACTTCATGTCCAGATCGAGGTCCGCCACCGCGCCACCGCGGGCAACCCGCACCTGCGGAATCTTAAGTTCCGCGGCGTTGTAGCTGAGTTCGCCTTGTAGATCGTCCCAGAAATACGTCGAGTAACGCGCTTGCGTGGCATGAAATTTTCCGGCGAATGTGGGAGAAACGATCGGCCCCAGAATCTTCCCGTCCCAGATCACCTGCCCGGCAATTAGCTCCGGAGGCACATCGGTGCCGCGCAGGATGTTGATGAAATCGCCCCAATCCAGCAGTTTTTCAGTCTCGAGGTGCAGATCGATGGCCGAATCCGCGCCCAGATATCCATGGAAAGCCATCTGCGTGGTGGGCGTCGAGATCTCACTGGGGGCCAAGGTCAGCTCTTCGGTATCCATCGCGTAGTCGTATTCGATTCGCGCCGTCACCGGAACTTGGTTCGGTGGCGAGACGCCGTTTGGCGCCCACCGCGATTCGCCGAAGGAATGGAAATGTTCCAATCCGCCGGTCCAGGTGGTGGTGGAATCCACATCCAAGGTTCCGGACCAGTGAATGGTGCGAATCGGAAAATTCGGGTTATCGACCGCCGCAAACACATCCGGAATATCCATGCCCCGGCCCTGCGATTGCGCGCGGACTGCCCAAGTATTTAGATCGGCGTCCAGCCGCCCGGCGAGCGACCCACCAAGCGCGTGCACCACGAATTGGGGAACCGCCAAGTGATTTCGCGCCACCTCGAAATCGCCAGTAGCTTCGATATTCTTGCTGTGGAACCACACGTAAGGCAGATTCACCTCCGTCCCCCGGAAGTGCCCGCCCCCCGACCACTGGCCCGCCTGATACTGGCCATTGCCACTGAAATCGATCGCGCCGCCGGGGTTGTTGGGCTGGCGCATCACCGTGTTGATATCCTCCAACGCGAGCTTGCCGCGATAGCGAAAGCTCCAATCGTCCGGCCGCGCAAAAGACGCCAGATCGGCGCGCAGGTCCACCTCGGAATGCGGCAGCTTCCAGCGCAGTTCCTCCAGCGAAAATGTCGCAGGAGTCAGGGTAAACTTCAAAGCAACATCGGAACGAAACGGCAGGTAGCGGTGGGTCACCAGCAGCATGCGGTTCCACGCCGCGGTGCCCAGGTAGGCTTCGCCGCTCCCGCCGGCCTTTCCGGCGCTGTAGGTCAGCCCAAACTGAAAATTGTTGGCCTCCACCGCCAGCGGAATGCGCACATCGTTGAAAACGCAGCTCCCATTCTCCAGCCGCAAATGTCCGATCTGTAGATCGAATAGTGGCCCCCGCCAGGAACCTTCGGGCGTGGGCGCGCGGGGCGCGGGGATGTTGCCGGCTCCGCTCTGGTCGATACGGATGAAGATCTCAGGGTGATCGATCACCAGCTCGCTAAGCGCGAATCGACGCCCGAAGAAAGATAGCAGCCGGATTCCCGCGCTGACCCGTGCCGCGTGGAACAGCGGAGGCAGCCCCTTCTCCTCGTGCCCATGCATGGTGACGTCATCCATCTCCGCGCGGAGCCGCAGCATGTGGAAATGGAATGCCCCAATTTCCACGCGCGTACCCGTCAGCCTTTCTAGCTGCAGCACCAAAATCACTCGGGTCCAACGTTCCACCAGCCCCGTTTCAACGATCACCGACACGGCACCCACCGCCAGCACCACCAGCAGCAGCAGCAACCTTAGCCAAATCCTGCGTGTGCCCGGCGAGGCGCTCATTGTCCACCCGCGAATGGCAACAGTTCGATGTGCAGGCGCATGCGCGTATCATCCAGCCACCGATCCGAACGTTCGCTTACCGTCCTCTCGGTCAGCAGTTCGCGAATTTGGTCTTCCACGTCCGCACGCGGCGGGATCGGTTCACCGCGTTGTTTCAAATCGCTGCTGAACTCGCCGTGGTAATAGGCATCGATCTGATCTTCGGTAACCTGCGCCACCGGCCGGAATTTCACTTCCAGAAAACTCGACAGATACAGTTGCTCGCCCAGCAACCGCTTCAGCGCCGCTTCGGTCAGCCCCGCCTCCGTCAGGCGCGCCTGCATTTCCTTCGGTGACGAAAATCGCTGGGAGAAATCTTGAAAGGCATGTTCCTGAGCTTCTGCCGACGGCTGCCGAAATCGGTTGACCCCCGCCTCGTTTCGGATGATCCATTGATCGGTGAGCTCGCGAATCACCTCCTCCCGGCTCATCGCCCGGCCATTGAACAGCTTTTGAAACGCTTCCAGCTCCCGCACTTCGCTTTCGGTGATGATGTCGTCTTCGATTCGCTCGACGATCCCATCCACCACCGTCGCGTCGACCTCCGCCGGCTTGTTGCGCGGGGACCCATCCCGCCCAGCCGGTGGCGAGCTCTGCGGCCCCCCCGTGGCGGCCAACCCCAGGAACGTGACGGCGGACGCAGGCGGCGCTAAGGGAGCTAGCGCCGCGCCCGCCACCCACGCCAGCGCTATCGTCCCCGGAATTGTGCCCAGGCGCCGCATCAGAAGATCGGTCCGATATTGAAAAAGAACTGGAAATGGGTCAGCCGCTCGAGCTGCGGCTGCATGGTTGTTGCATTCGTAAATTGGAATTGCGGCGGCTTGATCTGATACCCGAAATCGACCCGCACCGGGCCGATTGGCGTGCCGTAGCGGAGCCCCGCACCAACGGTGTGCGAGAGGTAATTGAGATTCGTCGGCGAGGAAGGCGTGCTGCGCCAGGTGATGTGGTTCCAATCGCTGTAAACGTTGCCGAAGTCGTAGAACACGGTCCCGCCCACACGGTTCCCCACGAACGGAAGCTTGGTTGGGAAATGCAACTCCTGGTTGAAGACCATCTCCGCCAAGCCTCCGACTGGGAAACCGGTGACCGGGTCACGCGGACCCGCTTGGTTCAGACCAAAGCCGCGGATGGTGGTGGCGCCGCCGGCAAAAAAACGCTCGGGGAGCGGAATTTTGTCTTCGCTCGTTCCGCTGAAAGGCTCCTCGATTCCAAAGCGCACCGAGCGGGCAAACACAAACGATTTGCCAAAGGGAGTGAACGAAGAGTTTTGCAAGAAAATCCGATAAAAATTCGCGCTGGACCCCAGCGACTCCGAGGCCAACTCGGTATCCACGGTATTGAACATGCCCCGCGACGCATCCACCGGATTGTCCCGGCGGTCACGCGCCCAGGTGAACCCAAACCCGGAAACCTTAGTGGGCTGGCTGAACAGCGGTATCTCATCGGGCGCCACGTGCAGCGAATCTGCCGGCACCTCGACGTGGCGAAAAAAATACCGGTACACCATCCGGCTCGAGCTCGACAATCTTTCGTCAAACTGCAGCGAAGCCTCCAGTCGTATCGAGGTAAACGTATTCACGTCCTGGGTCTTGTCCGCAAAACCGGTGAGCTGCAGGTTCCACTTCGGATCGTTCAAAAGGTCCGGCACCACGTAACTCAATACTCCTCGATATTGCTGGGTACTGGCGCGCGCCTTTAGCGATAGCGATTGGGCCCGACCCAGAAAATCGTTGTCGGCGATTTCCACCAAGCCCCGCGGACTGAAATTCAGATAGGTGTCCGCGGGGTTCGCACTGGTTCCGGAAAGCCGTTGCGCTTCGAACCCAAACCCGTATCCAAAGGTGTAGCGGCTGCCCTCGTTGACGTCCACCAGCATGGTCTTGTCCGGGTCTGAGCCTTCAGGGTTCTGCGGCGCGATGGCCACCCGATTGAAAATTCCCAGATTGTAGAGACGCCGTTGGGTCTCCGCGACGTCACTTTCGCGCAGCGGTTCATGCGGTTTCAATTCCACTTGACGCGAGATGGTCCCGCGGCGCACATGCTCGTAGCCGATCAACAGCACCCGCGCTACACGGATCTGCTCTCCTTCGGTGATGTGGTACGCCAAATTGACTCGATTGGGCTCTCCCGCGGGGCTTTGTTGTTCTTCAAACCGCGCCCCCGGATATCCCTCGTTGAAATAGAGTGCGAGCACGTTGTTGCGATCGCTGGCGATGTTCGCTTCCGAAAATGGTTCGCCTTGCGTAGACCCCACCACCGCGCTGATCTGTTCGTCGCTCAAGGCGCGATTGCCATCGATTTTCAGTCCCCCCACCAGGGTCTGCTGGCCCTCCAGGACGTGGAACTGCACAAACAGGTCGCCGTTCTTTCCGGAATAGTGGTTTTTTACTTCCGCTGCGGCCTGCGCCTGCAGAAATCCGTTGGCGATATACAGGTCCCGAATCGAGTCGGCGTCGTCGCTCGCCATCCTCTGGCTGTAACGCCCGCGATTCGCGAATGACGCGGGTTGCATCTCCAGGCGTTGGGCCAGCAGCTGGCTGCCGAAGTAGTGATTGCCGTCGAAACCCACGCCGGCGAGTTTGTGCTGGTCGCCCCGATTTACGTTGTAGGTGATCACCCGCTCACCCTGCGCGGTATCTTCGGTCGACGTGAAGGTCACCTCCGCGTCGAAGTAGCCTTCGCGTTGCAGCGAGTCGCGAATGTTTCGGCGCCCTTCCTGCAGCAAATCTTCATCCACCGCACCCTCGGCGTAAATCGGCAGGAGCTGGTGCAACTTTCCACCGCTGATGTGCGCGCCGGTCAGCTCGATGCGCACCCGGGGCCCAGCCGTTACCTCGTAGACCAGCGAAACTTTGTTGGTCTGGGGATCGTAGGCGCCGGCGCGCAACGATGCGTCGGCGCCAAAGTGACCCTGGCCCACTAGATATTTCCTTAGGCGGGTTGAGGCATGGTCCAGCCGCTCCGACGTCACCGGCCGCCCGGGCTTGAGGCGCGACACGTTGAGAAGTTTTGTGCCCGTGAAGCTGGTCTGATTGTGCAGCGCGATCGCCCCGATACGCGCGCGGTTGCCGGGAGTTACCCGCACGTCGATGTCCATGCCGTGGGAATCGGCTTGCGGCTCCAGCGTGTAGTCAACGATGGCCTGATAGAGACCGTCGGTGTGCAACGCATCTTCCAGCCGTGCGATGCCTTCCTTCAGCACGCTTTCGCGAAACGGTTCGCCGAGATTGATGCGCATCGCCGCGAGCGCCGCGGCCTCGTTGGGCGGTTCCTTCAGTCCTTCTACCCGCACCACATTGTTGAAGTAGTTGAGCTCGACCACAAAATCCAGCCGCAATCCGGCGGTCAGCTCCGCCGCTTCGGTGCGGATGTCCGCGTAGTGCCCGGTGTGATACAGCCGGCGAAGACTCTCGCGCTCCGCTTCGAAATTGAACGCCTTCCCCACTTCCAGCGGAATGGGCGGCAGCTTATCGGTGAGCACTCGGCCGTCATCGTCGACGATCCGAACCACCGCGATGGGTTGGCCTTCCCACCCGGCCGGGGAGCTGCTGGAAGTCTGCTGCGCACGCGCGACAGGTATCGTCGCGAAGAGACAACCGAACAACGCCAGCAGCCTTCGACCTTGAATAACCACCCTCCGTCTGACCCATTTTCGCCGGCGCTCGCGCCGCGCCCCATTCCGGGCTGTGTGGGCCCTCTTATGTTCGCTGCGAGGTGCAAGCTAGCATAGCGTCGGCGGATTCAGAGTTCAATTGGCGCGGCGGCCTCTGTGTCGATTCGCGTTATCATGGAATCGCGCCAGAGCCATGGAACCCAAAGACCTGGACAAATACTCGCGCCAAATCCTCTTCCACGGCATTGGCCGGAACGGGCAGGACCGCCTTTCCCAAGCCAGCGCGGTGCTAGTCGGCTGCGGCGCCATCGGCACTGCCGTCGCGAATCTACTGGTTCGTTCGGGTATCGGACGGCTGCGAATTCTGGATCGCGACTTTGTGGAACCATCGAACCTGCAGCGCCAAGTATTGTTTGAAGAATCCGACGCCCGCGAATCGCTGCCCAAAGCGGTAGCCGCCGAGCGCCGGCTCCGCGCGATTAATTCGGATGCCCAGGTCGAAGGCATCGTTGCCGATCTCACTCCCGATAACGCCGCCGACCTGCTCACGGGTTTCCCGCTGATTCTCGACGGCACCGATAATTTCGAAACCCGCCTGTTGGTCAACGACGCGGCCGTCTCGCTCGGCATCCCCTGGATCTACACTGCCGCGGTGGGCAGTTACGGAGTCACCATGACCGTAATTCCAGGGGAAACCGCGTGCCTCGCCTGTTTGCTCGAAGGGAGGGAACAAACGGCTGGCCGGGGACTGGAAGAAACTTGCGATACTGCCGGAATTTTGAACGCCGCCGCGGGCGTCGTCGCTTCGATAGAAGCGGCCGAAGCGCTGAAAATCTTGGCGGGGCGGAGCGAGGCGCTGCACCGACGGCTGGTCACTTGCGATGTTTGGACCGGACGGCTCCAGTCCATCGGCGTGGCGCGTGATCCCGCCTGCCGCGCGTGCGTCCGCCGCGAATTCCGCTACCTCAATGCACTCGCGCAGCCCCACGTCACCCTGTGCGGCCGCGATTCCGTCCAGATTCATGAGCGGAATCGGCAGCTCGACCTCAGCGAACTCGGCAATCGCCTGACCGCTGCCTCTGCCTCCGACATCCGCCGAAACGAATTTCTGCTGCGCTTCCGCGTTCCGCCGTACGAAATGACGGTCTTCGCCAATGGCCGCGCCATCCTCAAGGGCACTCGCGACCCGGCCATCGCGCGCTCGTTTTACGCCCGCTATATCGGGACCTAGAGCGATCGAGGAAAACGGTTCGTTCAGCGGGACAAGACAGCAGCGAGGATGGAAAACCGCAAATGCCGAGCGTTGCTAGGGAAGGAGGCCGCGCGGCGACATCTTCGATTCAGCCAAACCGACGCTCCGTCGCTTCCCGATGGTGGGCCCGGCCAATGCTCTCCCGGCAATTCATGAGCGAAAGCAGAGTACTCAGAACCCGGGCCTTGATTTCATCGGTCATGGGGTAGCCGCTGGTAGCCACGCGGACCAGTACTTCTCCGTGATCGGCGATCCGGTTCCCAAATTCGCTCTGCCGCTCGGAGTCGGAAGTCTTGTGGGCAACTTCGCGGCGCATGGTCGCGCATTCATCTTCGATCACCAAGGTGAAATGCATGATGCACTTCCCGACGGATTCGAGTTCGGCGGGAACCTCGACCTTGCATCCGAGCGCGTTGCATATAGTTCTCATGGCGGGTGACTGGTTGTAGATCTCCTATTTAGCACCTTTTACAGCCCAAAATCCACACTGCAGGCCCCGCAAACGGTCCTAAATGTCAACCTCCCGCTCCTCGCCTGGACCACCACGCAATCTTGGCACATGAATACCCGTGGGGTTTTTACAGCGCCGTAACTCAACGCGGCATATTTGAGGCCATAATCGAGCCGTGATGCTCTATACCTGTGGGTGGGTGTAAGTTAGCAATGAACCGCGGCCTCGGGAGTTCCAACGCGAATTGGCGACTCGACACACTGCCGCGTGTTTTGAAAATCGGTAGTCATCCGGAGAAATCATGAGTGCCCAGAAAAAGACGCCTCCTACTCGTTCCACCAATAACCCGCCGGGGCCGCTCGGGCCTGACGAGCTTCGCAAGATCGATGCCTATTGGCGGGCTGCCAACTACCTCTCCGTCGGCCAAATCTATCTTTTCGATAACCCCTTGCTGCGTCAGCCACTTACGCTCAAGCATGTGAAGCCGCGCCTCTTGGGCCACTGGGGCACCACGCCCGGCCTGAACTTCATCTACGTCCACGCCAACCGCCTTATCCGCAAGCTGGATCTGAATGCCATCAACATCACCGGCCCGGGTCACGGAGGCCCTGGAATCGTCGCTAATACGTTCCTAGAGGGCACCTACAGCGAGCTCTATCCCGAGGTCAGCCCGGACGCTCCGGGGCATGCAGCGGCTCTTCAAGCAGTTCTCCTTCCCGGGCGGCATCCCCAGCCACGTGGCCCCGGAAACCCCGGGGTCGATCAACGAAGGCGGTGAATTGGGCTACTCCTTGGCGCACGCCTATGGAGCAGCCTTTGACAATCCGGACCTGCTGGTCTTTTGCACCGTGGGCGATGGCGAAGCCGAGACCGGCTCGCTGGCAACTAGCTGGCACTCCAACAAGTTCCTGAACCCCATCCGCGACGGCGCGGTCCTGCCGATACTGCACCTCAACGGCTGGAAAATCGCGAACCCCACCGTGCTGGGGCGCATGTCCGACGAAGACCTTACCCACCTCTTCACCGGTTACGGGTATAAGCCGTACTTTCTCGAGGGCAGCGACCCTTTCGATATGCACCAGCGCATGGCCGCGATGCTCGAAGCCATCATTCTCGAAATCCGCGGAATCCAGGAAACCGCGCGGCGCACCGGCGTCGTGCAGCCCATGCCCCGATGGCCGGTGCTGATCCTTCGGACTCTAAAGGGCTGGACGGGGCCAAAAGTGGTCGACGGCAAGCCGGTCGAAGGCACCTGGCGAGCGCACCAGGTTCCCCTCGACGGCATCTTCACGAATCCCAAGCACCTCCAGCAATTAGAGCAGTGGATGCGCAGCTATCGTCCGGAAGAACTCTTCGATGCCGACGGGAAGCTGATCCCGGAACTCGCCGAGCTCGCGCCCAAAGGCGATCGCCGTCTGGGAGCGAATCCCCATGCCAACGGCGGAATCCTACTGAAGGAATTGGTTCTGCCGGATTTTCGCAGCTACGCCGCGGAAGTGAAAAAACCTGGCACTTCGATCGGCGAGTCGACAAGAGTGCTCGGCGGCTTCTTGCGCGATGTGATGAAGCTGAATATTCCCCATCAAAACTTTCGCGTGGTCGGTCCCGATGAGACCGCTTCCAACCGGCTCGATGCGATCTATCAAGTGAGCGAGAAAGTTTTCATGGAGCCGATCCTGCCCGTGGATGAAAACGAGAGTCCGGACGGCCGGGTGATGGAAATGTTGAGCGAGCACATGTGCCAAGGATGGCTGGAGGGCTACTTGCTCACCGGCCGGCATGGCTTTTTTTCCTGCTACGAAGCTTTCATTCACATCGTCGATTCGATGTTCAATCAACACGCCAAGTGGTTGACGGTATCCAAAGGAATTCCCTGGCGGCGGCCGATCGCTTCCTTAAATTACTTGTTGTCGTCCCACGTGTGGCGTCAGGACCACAACGGCTTCAGCCATCAGGATCCCGGCTTCATCGACCTGGTCGCCAATAAGAAATCCGAAATCGTGCGCATTTACCTGCCGCCAGACACCAACACCCTGCTCTCGGTAGCCGATCACTGCCTCCGCAGCCGTCACTACATCAACGTAATCGTTGCCGGAAAACAACCCGAGCTGCAGTGGCTCAGCATGGAGAAGGCGATCGAACACTGCACCTACGGAATCGGAGTGTGGGACTGGGCCAGCACCGACCAGGGCGTCGAGCCGGACGCAGTGATCGGATGTGCCGGCGACGTCCCCACCCTCGAAGCGCTGGCCGCGGTGGACCTGCTGCGCCAAAACTTCCCGGACATCAAGCTTCGCGTGGTGAACGTGGTCGACCTCATGACCCTGGAATCTTCTACCAAGCATCCGCACGGATTGTCCGATGTGGAATTCGATTCCATGTTCACCACCGACAAGCCGGTGATATTTGCGCATCACGGCTATCCCATGCTGATTCACCGGCTCACCTACAAACGCACCAACCACGACAATTTCCACGTGCACGGATTTCAGGAGGAAGGAACCACCACTACGCCCTTCGATATGACCGTACTGAATGAACTCGATCGCTACCACTTGGCCCGTAACGTGGTGGAGACGGTGCCACGGTTGCAAAAGATCGGGGCCCATTTTCAACAGATGCTTCGCGACAAACTCGTGGAACACAAAAAGTACATCTGTCAGTTCGGCGAAGACCTGCCCGAAATTCGGAACTGGAAGTGGCCGTACTAGGGAGTGGAGGAGCGACTCTCGGTGCGGCTTTCGACCGCCAAAATCGACGATGAAAATTCTGGTTCTCAACTCGGGATCGAGCAGCGAGAAATGCTGCGTCTACGAAATCACCGATAAGCTCCCCGCACTCGCGCCCCCACCGCTGTGGGAGGCGGAGATCGAATGGTCCGGATCTGCGCCCGGCGGCGCTGGGAGGGCCAACCTCAAGGTCACTGACTCCTCCCGCGCGGCGCGAAAAGAATCCCTGCCCATTGAATCGCGGCGCCAGGCGCTCGAGCACCTGCTGAATTCCTTGTGCGATGGCCGTGCTGCCGCGGTCCACCGCTTTTCAGAAATTGGGATGGTGGGCCATCGCATCGTGCATGGTGGCGGCCAGTTCGTCGCGCCGGTGATCGTCACGCCCGCGGTGAAGAACGGCATCCGCGAGTTAGCCGCGTTCGCCCCGCTGCACAACAAAGCAGAGCTCGAAGGGATCGAAGTAGTGGAGAACGTTCTGGGAACGGTTCCCCAGGTCGCGGTGTTTGACACCGCCTTCCATCACCACCTGCCGCACGCTGCCGCCGTCTATCCCGGTCCGTATAGCTGGTGGGAAAAAGAGGGGATTCGGCGCTACGGATTCCATGGAATCAATCACCAATACTGCGCCGAGCGCGCTGCGCAGCTTTTACCCTGGGATTCCGCCGCTGGCTTGAAGCTGGTTTCGTGCCATTTGGGCAACGGCTGCTCGCTCGCCGCGATCGCCGGCGGACAGAGCGTGGACACCACCATGGGCTTCACCCCGCTCGAAGGCCTGATGATGGGCACCCGGTCGGGCTCGATCGATCCGGCCATCGTCACCTACCTGATTCGTCAGCAAGGCAACACTGCCGACCAGATTGACCACATCTTGAATGAGCAGTCCGGCCTATTGGGAATTTCCGGCATATCCAGCGATATGCGCGAAATCCTGAGCGCCAGGAAGTCCGGCAATTCCCGCGCGCAGTTGGCCTTCGATATTTTCGTTCACCGCCTGCACACCGGCATTGGCGCCATGACCGCCGCGCTAGGAGGAATCGACGCCCTAGTCTTCACCGCCGGAATCGGCGAACGCTCCCCCGACGTGCGCGCCGCCGCTTGCGCCAACTTCGACTATCTAGGCCTGTCGCTCGATGCCGCAAAGAACCAAGCATCGCCACTCGATGCCGACATCTCCGCAAAAAATTCGAGAGTCCGCATCCTGGTGATCCGGGCCCAAGAAGACTGGGCCATCGCCCGCTTCTGCTGGGCCTTATCGCCGCAGTATTCCGCTTAGCTTCGCTAGATAGGCGTACGCCTCGAAGGTCGTGAAAACGCTAACTGCACCCAGTGGCGATCCAGATGGCCAAGACGCACGGTTACAATATCGATGACGCCTTGGTGGTTGCCACTGCGCTCGAAGCCGGGTGCGCCACCCTCGATTCCGAAGACCTTCACCATACCCAGACGATCGACCGCCAACTGACCATCCGAAATCGCCTTCGCGCGATCGTCCCGGTAAGTTCTTACCCGCTCAAATCAAGAGTCGTGTCTCGCTGCAATGCGTGGCGCACGGTGTCCGGTGAGCGGCGATGACTCGCCTACCGACGCCGCGTCTCGCCGAACGCGTGGAAGCTGCCGGCGCCCTTCTTTGGGCTTGGGCCGTGTGCTAGACTGTCGGGGCAAGAGTGCGCTTTCAGCTCCTGCTATCCTTCCGGTTTGAGGCTATTCCATGTCCGGTCACTCTAAGTGGGCTACAATCAAGCACAAGAAGGCCGCGACGGATGCGCGTCGCGGAAAGATTTTCACCAAGCTAATCCGCGAGTTGACGATTGCCGCTCGCAGCGGCGGCGCTGACCCTACTTCCAATCCGCGCCTGCGCACCGCCATCCTTTCCGCCAAGAACGAGAACATGCCCAACGACAACATCGAGCGCGCCGTCCAGCGCGGTGTGGGCGGACTGGAAGGCGAACAGCTCGACGAAGTGATGTTCGAAGGCTACGGTCCAGGCGGGGTGGGCTTGTTGGTGGCGGTGGTCACCAGCAATCGTAACCGCACGGTCGGCGAACTCCGTCACGCGCTTTCCAAGAACGGCGGCAACCTGGCCGAGAACGGCGCGGTCGGCTGGATGTTTCAGCGCAAGGGCGATATCTCGGTTCCCAAGGAATTGGCGGACGAGGAGAAGATGATGGGCATCGTGCTCGACGCCGGTGCGGACGACCTGAAAGACGACGGTTCGTCGTGGGAAGTGGTGACCCCGGTGGACGCGTTTGAAAAAGTTCGCGAAGCGCTCACCACCGCTGGAATTCAGCCGGCATCCGCAGAAGTCTCCTGGCTGCCCCAAAATTATGTAAAGCTCACCGGAAATCAAGCGCAGCAAATGCTTCGATTGATCGACGCTTTGGAAGATCACGACGACGTGCAGCACGTCTACGCCAATTTCGACATCGACGAAAAGGAACTACAGGCTGCCATGGCCAGCTAGCGTTAGCAGTGCGGGATTCGTTTTGGCTCTAGGGTGCCATGATCGTTTCCGGGCACCCCGCTCTTCCCGGTTTGTTTGGTGGGCTTGCGAGCCTCAGAAGACCTGTAGCGGCGCGCCGTCTCTCGCGAATTCCTCGAGTGATCTCCCCTGCTGAAATCTCAGACGATCGCGATCACATCGATTTCGACGCGCACGTCCTTGGGCAGTCGCGCCACTTCTACCGTAGAACGCGCCGGCGGAGCCGCGGTGAAGTAACGCCCGTAGACTTCGTTCATCGCCGCGAAATCGCCCATATCCTTCAGAAACACTGTGGTCTTCACTACTTTGTGCAACGAGGAGCCCGCCGCTTCCAGCACTCCCTTAAGATTTTCCATCACCCGTTCGGTCTGCGCCGCGATCCCGCCTTCCATCAACTGACCAGTGCCCGGAACCAATGCGATTTGCCCCGCGGAAAAAACAAACCCGTTGGCCTTGGTAGCCTGTGAATAAGGCCCAATAGCCTGTGGAGCGTTGCTTGTAGCGATGATGTCCTTCACCAAGTCCTCCCGAATAAGACAATTCCCAAAGGATTCTAACGGCCCGCCTTCCTTTGGTCAAAACGAACTCGGATATCAGCGCGGAATGCCAGGCGCAGGAAAACGGCGAAGCACTTCCGCATCCGTCTGGTGCTGCCGCTTCATCGCGATGATCGCGCTAGCACTGCTATCCGGCACCTGCCGGCGAACTAACTCCCGAAGCGTTTCCCGTCGCAATCCGGTATTCATGATGTTCGCGATAGATACGCCCGAGAGCACCGGCTTCCCCGCCGCGTGAGACTTCGCGATCTCCACTACCGTCGCGTCGGGAAAACCTAGCAATCGAATGGCTTGCAATTCTCCGGCGCCCACACCTAGCTGATTCAGGCGCGCCAACTCGAGGATGCTGGCTTCACTCATTCCCACTTGCTGCAAGCCGGCAACATTTTCGGTGAAGTTATATGGTTGCTGGCGGCTGTGCGCGATGCGGACCAGTCCGACGCAGGTGGCATCGGAGATGCCATCCATCTTCGCGTTGGCGACGGCCAAAACTTCGGCATCACCGATGCCCGCCTGCTTCAAATCCTGGATCGCGGAGTAGGACATTCCCGCGCGGTCGAGCGGCGCAGTATCCACGCGATGCAGCTTCTGGCATCCCCCCACCAACAGCGCGGTGATCGCGGTCATGCACAGCACTGCTGCGCGCATGGCATGCCCTCGCGCCGAGGACGCGCTATCGCTGGTTCCACAACACCAAGGTTCAAACGTTGTAGGCGCGTTCAATGTCGAAAATTCCCGAGATTTTCTTGAGTTGTACCAGGATGCGCTCGAGCTGCTTGCGATCCTGGACATCCAACGCCACTTCAATCCGCACCCGTGTGCCTTCGTTAATGCTTTCAAAAGACCGGATGTTCGCGCCTGCTCCACTGATCACCCCGGTGATTTCCGCCAGCATTCCGGTGCGATCTTCGGTGCGGATCCGCAAATGCACTGGGAAGGTAGCGGCATGCGATCCGCCCCACTCCACGTGAATGCGCCGCTCCGCTTCGTACAGCAGTTTTTGGACGTTGGGGCAAGACTTGCTATGCACCGCCACGCCGCGGCCGCGGGTGACGTAGCCCACGATTTCGTCGCCGGGGATGGGGTTGCAGCACTTCGACCGGTGCACCATCAATCCGTCGTAGCCTCGGACGATCACCTTCCCTTCATCCATACCCAGGACCCGTTTCACAGTGGAAACGAGCTTGGGAGATTTCTCCTCGGGCTGATCGATCAGGGGCGACTTCGCCGCTTTGCCCAGCACTTGCCGCGCCGACCATTTCCCGTATCCCAAATCGGCGTACAAGTCCTCGGCCCGGCCACAGCCGTACTCGGAAGCCACCCGCGCCCACTCTTCCGGGGTGATCTTCTTGATGCTGATGCCGCAGTTTCGCGCTTCACGTTCGAGTAACCGCCGGCCAACGTCAGTGGCTTCCTCGCGTTCGTGCAGATTGATCCACTGCCGAATTTTGCTTCGCGCCTTTGAGGTGTGAACAAACGTGAGCCAGTCGCGGCTCGGCGGATGCCCCTTCTGCGACAGGATCTCCACCACATCGCCGTTGGCCAGCACGTGCCGCAACGGCACCATCTGTCGATTCACTTTCGCGCCGATGCACTGATGCCCTACTTCGGTATGAATCTCGTACGCGAAATCGACCGGAGTAGAACCCCTCGGCAAGACTACCACCCGCCCTTTGGGAGAAAACGTGTAGACCTCTTCCGGATACAGATCCACCCGCAAGGTGGACAGAAATTCGCTGGGCTCCTCCATGTCCTGCACCCATTCGATCAATTGCCGCATCCACACCACCCGCTGATCGTCGGCGCCGGCTCGCTCACGGCCATCTTTGTAGCGCCAATGCGCGGCCACACCTTGCTCGGCAACGCGATGCATGTCCTGCGTTCGGATCTGTACCTCAAACGCTTGGCCGGAGTGAATTACGGTGGTGTGTAGCGATTGGTAAAGGTTGGGGCGAGGCATGGCAATGTAGTCTTTGAATCGCCCGGGAACCGGTGGCCAGATCTGGTGGATGACCCCGAGCGCGGCGTAGCAGTTTTTTACGGTGTCGGTAATCACTCGCAGCGCTAGCAGATCGTAGACCTGGTCCAGCGCGCGCTGTTGCTTGGAGATTTTTTGATGCAACGAATACAGCCGCTTGGTGCGCCCAACTACTTCCGCCGGAATTCCGTTCTCCACCATCTTGCCGCGGATGACGTCCTGCACTTCGGTAATGAATTTTTCGTGGACCTTCTGCTTGGAGGCGACTTTCTTCCGCAGTTCCAGATAAGCGATCGGCTCGAGATAACGAAACGCCAGGTCTTCCAGTTCGCCGCGAATCAACCCCATTCCCAGGCGGTTGGCCACCGGCGCGTAGATATCCTGGGTCTCGCGGGCGATGCGTTGCTGGCGGTCCTCCGGCAAGTACTCCAGGGTGCGCATATTGTGGAGGCGATCGGCCAGTTTCAGCATCACCACCCGGACGTCGTCCACCATCGCCAGCAGCATCTTGCGGACGTTTTCCGCCTGCCGTGCTTCGGGCGCGAGCAAGTCGATCCGGCTGATCTTGGTGGTGCCCTCGACCAGCCGCGCCACATCCGGCCCGAACGCATGGGCGATGCCCGCCGACGAGACCTTGGTATCTTCGACCACGTCGTGCAGCAGCGCGGCCGCCAGCGTAGTGCCGTCCAGCTTCATGTCCGCCAGCACATGCGCCACTTCCAGGGGGTGCGAGAGGTAGGGTTCGCCGGAGAGGCGGGTCTGATCGTGGTGCTCTTTGGCGGCGAAGTCGTACGCCCGCCGGAGTAAGTCGATGTCGTCCCCCGGCCGGTTCTTGCGCAGCTTGTCCATCAGCTCGACGAACCGCAAATCCATGGCGCGTCGCGCAGCCAGCGTGATAACGGGATTACTCGCCGGTTCCATCCTGCTCCTATTCTAATCCGATCCGGCCGCTGGTGAACATCCCGGCCGAAACGGCGCTAAAAGAACAACGGCCGGAACCCGAAGGTTCCGGCCGAGGCCAACAATTTTCAAAACACCGCGAAGCGCGACTTAGCTGGTCGGACTGGGGGGAGGATTATCCAAGCGATGTTGCTTGATGGCTTTGACCTTTTCGACCAAGTCCTCGGCCTGCTTGATGTCGGCGTCGTGAGCCTGTGAGCTGGTCTCGGTGTCGGCTTTCTGCCGATACATCAGGTTCAGATAGGCCATGGCGTCGTCATAGTCTGGGCGTCGATCGATGGCCATCTTGAGATTGGAAATGCCTTCATCGATGTTGGCGCCTTGCTTGGAGGCAAAGTCAGTGGCCATTGCCGGAGGCAGGGGGTCGTTATCGCCAATCTGTTTCTTGATCGACTTTAGATTCGAATTGGCACGCAGTTCCTTGTTAGCGCGATACGCCATGGCCCAGTCGATAACCCCGATCCAGTAGTAGGGCTCCGGATCGTCAGGGCGGATCGTGATGTGCTTTTGCTGATAGGTCTTGGCTTCCGCAAATTTGGTCAAGTCGATGGGAGGGCCGCCCGCCATGTTGTAGATGATCGCGCCGATACCATCGATCGCCGTGAGGTTGTTGGGATCGTTGGCCAGCACCTCTTTGTATTCTTCGATGGCTTGCTGCCCTTGCCGCACATTCTCATCGGACGGAGCTCCGGGAATGTACCGTCCGGAGTAAGCGGTCGCGAGATAGAGGCGCGCGTTGGTCAAACCGGGATCGAGCGCTTTCGCCTGCTTGAAGTCTTCGATGGCGATGTCGAAGTCGCCGGCTTTGTACGCGGTGACGCCCTTGTTCAGCAGGTCACGTGCTTTCAAACGATCGCAGCCGACTCCGACCATCAGCCCTGCCATCACGACCACTAAAGAAAGGTAAGTATGGGACTTGCGCTTCATCCCGAGTCTCCTTGATTTGCGGCAGTTTTCCGGCTCGGCTTCGCCGATACCGTCCGCCACAGTTGCGTCGCCCAGCGGAGAGCGACGCCGTTCGCGCGGCCTTGGCTACTGGCCGGCTTCTACCTTTGCCGTGATCAAGCCCACTTTATCGATCCCGGCGCCGCGCATGATATCGATCGCTTTGGCCACGTCCATGAATTCCACTGCGTCATCACCCTTCACGAACGCGATCTTGTCCGCCCGCTGTTTAAACACGTCCTCCAGCCGCGGCCCTAACTGATCCCAAGACGTCTCGTCCTGGTTGATCAGAACCTTTCCCCCGCGGTAACCTGCACCACGATGGTTTTCGCGAGGATGTCCTGATTTTCCTTCTGGTTCGGCGGCGTGGGCTGCGGCACGATGGCGTCGAGACCCTTCGGAGTGGTTGGGGTGATGACCATGAAGATGATGATCAGCACCAGCAAGATGTCGATGAGCGGCACCACATTCATCTCCGCCATCGCCCCTTTAGACCCGCCAACTGACATTCCCATGGAAGTACTCCTTGCGGCGGCGTGAAACTGGCCGCCAATATTATGACCGCGATGGCCGGATGATCGTGCGTCCGGCCCTTCCGGGACTTGGCGAAACGGCCCGCCCGGTCATCGAAGCCCATCGCCATTGCGATGAGCTCGCTGTGTTACGCCGCGGAAAGGCCGGCTATCGAGCTTCGACCACGCAAACGACCAGCTACTGCCCTCCCGCCGGAGGAGGTGGCGGAGGAGCATTGGTCCTTTGCACTCTTTCGGTCAACAAGCCCAGATTGTCAACGCCGGCAGCGCGAACCTCATCCACCACCTTGACGACTTGGCCGTACTTGGCGCGCGCATCGCTGCGCACGAAGACGGTCTTGTCGATGCGGTTGGCAATCAGGTCCTTCACCTTGTTGGTTATTTCGTCGAGTTGCACTCGATCCTTGCCCAGGTAGACCGCCTCGTCACGAGTGATAACGAGCAGCACCGCATCGTCCTTGTCCGCATCCTGCATATCCTGCGGATTATCTACCTTGGCCATATCGACGGAAACGCCCTTCTGCAACATCGGCGTAACAACCATGAAGATGATCAACAGCACCAGCATGATATCCGCCATCGGAATCACGTTGGGTGCGGCCATTACCGGAGGTGCTTTTGGCTTATAGCCCATGATTTTACTTCTTCCCTCGGCGCGTGATGAAGTAGTTGATCAACTCCATCGAGGAGTTGTCCATCTCCACGTCGAATGCTTCGACTTTGTTCGTGAAGTAGTTGAATGTCCACACCGCAGGAACCGCCACCAAGAGACCGAGCGCGGTGGTCACCAAAGCTTCCGAAATACCGCCGGCGACCGCCGACAGTCCGGTTGCCTTCTGCGTCGAAATACCTTTAAACGCGTTGATGATGCCCATCACCGTGCCGAACAATCCAACGAATGGTGCCGTCGAACCGATGGTCGCCAGACCGGAGAGGCCGCGCTTCATCTCGGCGTGCACGATCGCTACCGAGCGCTCCAAGCCGCGCTTGGCCGCTTCGATCACCTCTTCGTCGGGCACTTGAGCCGAAGCCGCTTGGAACTCGGAGAGTCCGGTGGCGACTACCTTGGCAATGTGGCTCTTCTTGTTGCGCTCGGCGATGGAGATGGCTTCATCGAGCTTGTTGTCCTTCAGCGCTCCGGCCACCTGCTGAACGAAAACGCGGGACTGCTTGCGGGCCGCACTGAACATCAGTGCGCGGTCGATCATAATGCCGACCGACCACGCCGACATCACGAACAGAATGACGACGACGCCTTTGGCAGGGATGCTCATGGTGTGCCACATGCTCACCAGGTCCCAACTCGTGGTTTGTTCCTGAAACAGCAGAATGCAAGCTAACATAGAGTTCACTCCTCCTAGATTCGTTGCAACTCACGCCGGCAGATGAATTCCACCGGCGTCACTCGTACAAAAACGCTTTTTCCACCAGCAAACTAAGGGCAACCGGTGCTCTAGCCGCCCAATGAAAAGATCACTTGAATCTGCGTCTCGACCGGCACCGCCTCGCCGTTCAGCAGGGTTGGCGAGTACTTCCACTGCTTCACCGCATCCATCGCGGCGCGCATCAGCAGTGGCGGCCCGGAGATGTATTGCAATTCCTGGATCGAGCCATCCTTGTCGATGATGGCATGCAGCATCACCGTTCCCTGGATGTGCGCGGTCTTGGCGATCTGCGGATAAACCGGCAGCACGTTGCGGGTCTTCTTGGCGTCCATTACGCTTCCGCCAATGCGCAGCGGCTTGTTCGACTTCGGCGGCGGAGGCGGCAATCCGCCACCAGGGGTTCCGCCAATAATTCCGCCCAGTACCCCGCCCGCGGATCCACCCGCCATGCCCCCAGGCACGCCGCCCACAACTCCTATCGCGCTGTCGGGCGGTTCGGCTTCTTCCTTAATGATCATGACTTTCTTGGGGATGACCGTGGGAGTGGTCAATTGTCCGTTGTGCAGCAAGTGCACTTGCGGCTTGACCACCTTTATGACCGCCGCGGCAGGAGGCGGCGGGGGAGGAGGCGGCGCCGGCGCAACGATGAATGTGGAGATTAGGCTCTTGGGCAGCGCTTCGGTATAGATCAACGGAATCAGGATCAGAATTCCCAAGATGATCGACTGGATTATGGCGGAGACAACCACCGTCCACGGCTTATTGGTTCGCTTTTTCTCGCCCGAATCCACCAGTTCATCAAACATGATTACCTCCTTGCAGTCGCCAGGTTTTTACCCGGCGTGGCACCGGCAACTCCGGCGTTGGGATAAAACTTGTGCCAGGCAACCACGATCGGCGCAGCGATCCCAAAACTGGAGTATGTTCCTATCACAACTCCCACCACCATAGCAAAAGAGAAACTGCGCAGAACCTCTCCTCCCATTAGGTATAGGACTAAGACCGTCAGAAAGGTCAGGCCGCTGGTCAAGATGGTTCGCGACAACGTCTGGTTGATCGCTCGATTCACGATCTCCGGAAGCGGCTCGCGGCGCATCAGGCGCGAATTCTCCCGCACCCGATCGAAGATCACGATCGTATCGTTCATTGAATATCCAACGAGTGTAAGCAGAGCGGCGATAACCGTGAGCGAGATTTCATAATGAAACACGGAAAATAGCCCCAGGGTGATCAAAACGTCGTGGAATACGGCGATGACCGCGGCCGCGCCAAACACCCATTCGAAGCGGAACGCAATATATATCAACATGCCCGCCAAAGCATAGAGCGTCGCGTAGATGGCCTGGCGGCGCAATTGCGCACCCACCTTGGGTCCCACAATTTCGGCGCTGCGAATCGCAAAGGTACCCAGGGAGTAGCCATTCTGCAGGCTGGAAATTACCGAAGCGGCCGCGCCGTCGACGTTAGCAAGCTGCTGGAAGTTGGTGAGGATGCCGCCGTGATCTGCGTCGCGGCTCGCGACTAGCTTTTGGGCTAGCTGGGTGTAGCGGTCAGCCGCGGTCGGACCCAACACCAACGGATCCCGTTGGGTCAGGTAAGCCGCCACTTGGACGTTGGAGGCAGAGTTGAAGTCCGGCTTGCCCCCGGTATCGGCCCCGAAGGTCTTCCGCAGAGCGCCGAGTATGGCTTGCTTGCCCGAGTCCAGAGCAGCGTCATCGGCTTGGCCTTTTCGCTCCAAGCCGATCACCACGTCGTTCTTGGAATTGGGGTTGGCAACGCCACTGATGCCCTGAATCGACGTGTTCTGCAGACCGGCTTCGGAGAGGGCCTTGCGAATTTGATCGACAGGAGCCGGACCCGCAAAGCGCACGTAAACCAGGGTGCCGCCGCGGAAGTCGATGCCGTATTGCAAACCGCCGTGGGCAAATATCGAGATCCAGCCACCGATCAACAGGACCAGCGAAAGGGCCACGAAGTACTTGGCCTTGCCCATCCAGTCGACATTCACATTACGGAACAATTCCATGTTTAGAGCGACCCCGCTGTATTAGACACCAAAGGAAATGTGATAGTTCCCTATTTAATTGTTATCCCCAGCCCCTATCCCGGGTTGCTAGATGCTGAGTTCGGACTGACGGTCCATTCGAGACAAATGCCAGTCAAAAATTGCCCGCGAAACGTAAATCGATGTAAACAAGTTCGCCAGCAAACCGATGACCAGGGTGATTGCGAACCCCTTAACCGGCCCCGAGCCAAACAGGAACAAGAAGCAAGCCGACACCAGGGTCGTTATGTGCGTGTCGATGATGGTCAGGAACGCGCGATCGAAACCCACATCCACCGCGGATACATTAGCCTTGCCGTTCCGCAATTCCTCTCGAATTCTCTCAAATACTAGTACGTTCGAATCCACGCCCATACCGATGGTCAGCACCACCCCGGCGATACCGGGCAGGGTGAGCACCGCACCCGACATGGCCATAAAGGCCACCAGGATGACCAAGTTCAGAATCAGCGCGATCACCGCGTTGATTCCGCTCAGCCGATAGTAAATCACCAGGAAAATCATCACTACGATCAGGCTGCCGATCGAGGCGCGCACGCCTTCGCGGATCGAATCCGCACCCAGCGACGGTCCCACCGTGTCTTCTTCCAGATACTTGATGGATGCGGGCAGCGCACCGGCCCGCAGGACCAGAGCTAGATCGTTGGCGGACTCTTGCGTAAAAGTGCCCTCGATCCTTCCGGTATCGTCAATGCGTCCTTCAATTTCAGGAGCGGAATAAACCTGGTGGTCGAGCACGATGGCCATGCGGCCCTTCACCGGCAGTTGAGACTCGTGTTCGGTGAAAGGTCCGAAACGCGCAGCGGCAGCGGTCGAAAGGTTGAAGTTCACCTGATACGACCCGGGACGCTCGGAATTCGGGCTGGTGGTGGCGTTGCGCAGGTCCTGACCAGTGACGATCGGAACGCGGTCGAGAACGTACCAAACAGTGGTGCCCGCCGCGTTGGGTGTGCTGTTTTCCGCGCGGCCGGGCGCCAGCATGGTTCCCGCGGGCAGCACGCCGCCGTGACTGGAGAGGGCGTCTGCTTCCGAGGTGTAGGTGCGCTCGTCGGCGACGCGCTGCAACTCCAATTGGCCGCCCGCCTGTATGACCGCTTTGGCGCGCGTTGGGTCGCCTTCGCCGGGGAGCTGCACCAGAATTTCGTCATCGGAGCGGCCCGTAAAGGCGATGGTCGGCTCGCTCAAACCCAAGGCGTTGATACGGCGGTTGATGGTTTCCAGCGCCTGGTCCATGGTCTGTTGGCGTAGTTCGGAAATGACCGAGGGCTTCAAGGTGAGCAGGGAGCCGCTGGCCTCGCCGGCCGCCGCCGACAAGCTCCAATCGGTAAATTGATTGCTGACGATGTCGTGAAACATTCCAGAGGTTGCTGGGGTGACGTCGTGCACCAGGATGTGGGTGTCGTCGACCCTGCTGATTTCACCGACCCCCACATTTTTTTCCCGGAGCTGCTTGGTGAGCAGATCGATGGCCTGATCGCAGCGCATGCCGATCGCTTCCTGCAGTTGCACTTGCAAAACCAGGTGACTCCCGCCGCGTAGGTCCAGCCCCAACTTAATGTTGCTGACGAAATTCTGTTTGAGCGCGGCCCCGGAGGCGGGCGCGTCGGGGCGTCCGAACATACCGTAGACGCACACCAAAACGACCGTGACGATAATGATGAACTTCCACTTGAGCTGGGAGGTCATGCGAGGTGCTAGTTCTCCTTCGGCGGTTCGGCTTGCAGTCCGATAATCGCGCTGCGAGAAAGCCTGATTTTTACCTGCTCGGCGATGCGCAACTGGATCGTGTCGTTTTCAAGTCCGACAATCGTTCCGTAGATCCCGCCGTTGGTGATCACCTTGTCGCCATTCTTCAACTCCTGAATCATTTGCGCGGTCTTTTTCTGACGGCGCTGCGCCGGAAGGATCATCAAAAAATAAAATACCACCATGATCAGCACCAGCGGCAGGAAGGTGATGAAGCCGCTGGGCTGCGAGGGTGCTTGCGCCAGCAAGGACAGCCCGGCATTCCAACCCATAAAAATCATAAAAGCTGCAACGTTCATTTCGCCTTTCGCCGCTGGTACTTTGCCTGAGGCCGCCCGCAGGACCCGCCTGCCCCGGCGGACCCCGAAAAAACTGGCCCGTGAAAGATACAGCTACGCCACGATTAAATCAAACGCCTGTTGAGGAAAGCTTATTCGCTAGGCGAGCCTGGAGGTCCTGAGCAAACTTTTCCAGTGTCCCAAAGCGGATAGCCTTACGAATTTGGGCCATGATGTCAAGGTAAAAGTAGATATTGTGATGGGAGTTCAGGATGGCTGCCAGCGATTCGTTGGAAGCGTAAAGATGCCGCAGATAGGCGCGCGAGTAGCGGCGCGCAAACCGCGCAGCCGCATGCCGGATCGATCGGCCGCGGGTCCTTGGCGTATCGCGCGTTCTTGATCAGCAGCTTGCCTTGCGATGTAAACAGGCACCCGTGGCGCGCGCTGCGGGTGGGCAGCACGCAGTCCATCATGTCGATGCCGCGCATCACGTAATCGACGATCTGTTCGGGCATGCCCACGCCCATCAGGTAGCGCGGACGATCCACCGGAAGGCGCGCGGCGGCCTCCGCGGTCATCGCGCAGGTGCTCTCGTGCGGCTCGCCCACGGCAAGGCCTCCCACCGCGTAGCCGGGAAAATCCAGTTCCACCAGCGCGTCCGCGTTTTCGCGGCGCAGCGCTGCGTGCGTGCCGCCCTGCACGATCCCAAACAGCATTTGCTTCTGGGTGTCGCCGTGCTCTTCAAAATGGCGGCGCGAGCGGCGCGCCCAGTCCAGCGTGCGCGCGGCGGCGGCGCGGGTCGTCTCCAAATCCGCGGGAGCCTCGATGCACTCATCGAGGACCATGATGATGTCGGCGCCCAGCGCGATTTCTACCTCCAGCGCTTTTTCCGGCGAGAAAGAGTGCAGCGAGCCGTCGAGGTGCGAGCGGAACGTTACCCCCTGATCGGTCACCTTGCGCAGTTCGGAGAGGCTGAAATACCTGAAAGCCGCCCGAGTCGGTGAGGATCGCGTGCGGCCAGGACATAAACGAATGCAGCCCGCCCATTTCGCGGATCAGCTCGTGACCCGGCCGGAGGTAAAGATGGTAGGTATTGGCCAGCAGGATTTGCGCCCCGATCTCTTCGAGTGTCGACTGGGTGACGCTCTTCACCGTCGCGGCGGTGCCCACCGGCATGAATGCCGGGGTCTCGATCACTCCGTGAGGGGTGGTGAGCTGTCCCAGGCGGGCGCCGGTTGGATCGGTGCGGAGAACCTGAAATTCGAAGGCCATGCCGGCGAGTGTATCAAGCTCTCAGCGGATTGAGTTGGCTGGGGCGGGTGGACTCGAACCACCACCGTCCTCATTAACAGTGAGGTGTCCTACCAATTGGACCACGCCCCAAGCTCGGAAGCTGATTCCAGATGCGCGCCCAGGGCTCTTGGGACCGAGGACTTTTCGCAGCGCCAAACCGGTTGACCAAATCTCAGCCGAAATGCGGCGCAAACGACCGCGTCTGAAAAGACTAATGGGGATTGGAGAACTTTGCAAGCCGGAGAGTAGGCGATAAGACCGTACCAGCAGGTGGCCAGTACTCAGACGGGAAAAATCAGAGCGAGGCTAGGAGCTGAGTTACGAGGGGCATACGAACAAAAAAAAGCGGGGGGAAGGAGCCGGCCCAGCCCTCAATCCCCGAAGGGATCCTCGGCTTCCTTTCCCCCGACTCACAGTTACGTTGCACGTGGTAAACCAAACTCACGTTGATGAAATACAACGACTTGTGTTTTGGCGTGACGGTAAAAAAGAAATGCCGCCAGTAAAAATGCCGCGACGCCCCAGAAATTCGATTTAGGAAATGCACCCAATCGGTCTCTCATTGTTATTCGCACAGTTAATTGCTCGCGCGAGGCAACTCCTCGGCCGATTCCTACATCTGTCCCGGCCATTTTTCAACCAGCACGCCAGAGATTTGCCGCGAATACTGTGGTAATGGACGTTGCGGTGGAGGCGCTGTCGCGAAAATGACATCCATATTTGCCGCCGTCCCGGCCCTACCATGCGATAGCAACTTGACCCACGGAAAAGGCCTTGCTACGCTGAAAAGTTGCACTACGCGCGTATTTTCCTGTCCGCCGGCATATACCTGCCGGACGGCCCTGGAACCGATGAGCCTCAAGAAAATTGTTGTCCGGGGAGCCCGGCAACACAACCTGAAAAACATCGACCTGGAAATCCCGCGGAACTCGCTGACCGTGGTCACGGGGCTATCGGGATCGGGCAAGTCGTCGCTGGCCTTCGACACCTTGTACGCCGAGGGGCAGCGGCGCTACGTCGAGTCGCTGTCCGCGTACGCGCGGCAATTCCTGGACCAGATGGAGCGCCCGGACGTCGATTCCGTGGAAGGCCTCTCGCCCTCGATCGCCATCGAACAGAAGACCACCACCCGGTCGCCGCGCTCGACGGTGGGAACCATCACCGAGATTTACGACTACCTGCGGGTGATCTACACCTCCATCGGCACGCCACACTGCCCGAAATGCGGCAAGCCCATCCAGCGTCAATCGACCGAGCAGATCGTGCAGGCCGTGCTGGGATTGCGGCCGGACGACCGGGTAATGGTGCTCGCGCCGGTGGTCCGTGGGCGGAAGGGCGAATATAAGAAAGACCTCGAGAAATACGCCAAGCAAGGCTTCCTGCGGGCGCGCATCGACGGCGAGCTGATGAACATCGATGAGCCGATCCCACTCGACCGGCGGAAGAATCACACCATCGAAATCGTGGTCGATCGTCTGCTGCTGAAAAGCGGAATTTCCACCCGCCTGGAACAATCGATCGAAACCGCGCTGAAGTTGACCGACGGGCTAGTGACCGTAGCGGTGGTGGGCGGCGACGAGCTCGTGTTTTCGGAAAAGTTGGCCTGCCCGGACTGCGGAATATCGGTGCCGCAGCTCGAACCGCGTTCCTTCAGCTTCAATTCTCCGTTTGGCGCCTGCCCGGATTGCCATGGATTGGGATCGAAGTACGACTTCGACCCGGCCAAGATCGTGGTCGATCGATCAAAGCCGCTCTTCGAAGGCGGCCTGGGACCGGGAGGCGGGTCGGCGAATCTGCAGCGCACCATCAAGCTCGCGGGCGTGGCGCATGGTTTCGACGTGAGTCTGCCATTTGATCAGTTGCCGCGGAAAACCCAGAACCTGATCCTCTACGGCAATCACGCCAACGGAAAAAGCATTAAGACCCTGGAGTTTCAAGGGGTGATCGAGTTTCTGGAATCAAACCTCGCAGAGACCACCTCCGACAGCTACCGCGAATGGCTGACCCAGTACATGTCACCGGTACCGTGCAAAACCTGCCAGACCCGGCGGCTGCGCCCGGAAAGCCTGGCGGTAAAGGTGGGCGGGCTATCGATCGCTGATTTCACATCGCTGCCCTTGGACAAGGCGCGCACGTCGGCGGAGCAAATGCGGAAGGGGCTTACGCCGCGTCAGAAATTAATTGCGGAGCGCCCCCTGCAGGAAGTGACCGAACGGCTGGACTTTCTGCTAGACGTCGGGCTGGGTTACCTGACCCTGGACCGTTCCGCGGCCACGCTGTCGGGCGGCGAGGCGCAAAGAATTCGGCTGGCCACGCAAATTGGCTCGCGCCTGCGGGGCGTGCTGTACGTACTCGATGAGCCGTCGATCGGTCTGCACGCGCGCGACAATGGCCGGCTGCTCGGCACGCTGGCCACATTGCGCGACCTCGGCAATACCGTGCTGGTGGTCGAGCACGACGAAGAAACCATTCGCCGCGCGGACTACGTGGTGGACCTCGGCCCGGGAGCCGGCAAATTGGGCGGCTACCTGGTAGCGGCAGGCAGTCCGCAGCAAGTGGCTGCCAATCCCGCGTCGCTCACTGGTCAATACCTGGCCGGCACGGTGACCATTCCCGTCCCCGCGACCCGTCGCAGCGCCACCGGAAAATCCGTAACGGTGGTTGGCGCGACCGCCAACAACCTAAAAAACGTGGACGTCAGTTTTCCCTTGGGCATGCTCACGGTGGTTACCGGTGTTTCCGGGTCCGGGAAATCGACGTTGGTGAACGACATTCTGTATCGCGCCTTGGCGCAGGAACTTTACGACTCGACCGAGAAGCCCGGAACGCACCGCGCCATCACCGGCCTCGAATTCATCGACAAAGTAATCCAAATCGACCAGGCGCCGATTGGACGCACTCCGCGCTCCAATCCCGCCACCTACTCGGGTGTGTTCGCTCCCATTCGCGAGTTGTACGCGATGCTGCCGGAAGCCCGCGAGCGCGGCTACCGGCCGGGGCGCTTCAGCTTCAATGTCAAGGGCGGAAGATGCGAAGCCTGCCAGGGCGACGGATTGCGGCGCATCGAGATGAATTTCCTTCCGGACGTTTTCGTTACCTGCGAGGTTTGCCGCGGGAAACGCTACAACGCGGAAACGCTGTCGGTGCCCTTCAAAGGACTGTCGATTTCCGATTTGCTGAATTTGCCGATCGTGGACGCACTGCCGGTTTTCGAGAACGTCCCGGCGATCCAGCAAAAGCTGCAGACGCTGGTGGACGTGGGGCTGGGCTACCTGCAACTGGGGCAATCCGCCACCACGCTTTCGGGCGGCGAAGCCCAGCGCACCAAGCTCGCTAAGGAGCTTTCCAAGCGCCAGACCGGGCGGACGATTTACATTTTGGACGAGCCGACCACCGGCCTGCACTTCGACGACGTGAAAAAACTGATGGACGTCTTGAATCGTTTGGTGGACCTCGGGAACAGCGTGGTGATCATCGAACATCACCTCGACGTCATGAAGCAAGCCGACTGGATTATCGATCTCGGCCCCGAAGGCGGCGATGGCGGGGGACGAATCGTGGCCCAAGGAAGTCCCGAGCAAATCGCGCGGAACAAAAAATCCTATACCGGTCAGGTGTTGGCCTTGGCATTGAACGGCGCGAGCATAGCGCGTCCGGCCTAGCTGCGGCACTCACTTTGCGTCTGGGCCCGGCCGCATCCGGGCGCACCCTTGCGCGTTGGAGCCGGTGCCGCTACAGTGCTCTGCGTCAGCACGAAATGAGGGTGAAATGCCTCAGCGCGTAAACAATCCATGACCAACCCAGCGACCGATCCCGCCAACCCCGTTCCGGACCAGCGTCCCGACGACTCCATCTCAGCGGATGCACGGGGCGCAGCGGACCCGACCGGCGCCGCCGATGGACCCGGCGCCGAGCCCGCACCGGACTTTATTGCGGCCCCTGAATCCCCCGCTGCATCGATCCCGCCGCACGGAGAATTCGATCCGATCCCGCTGCCAATAACCTTGTCGGGTGTTCCGGCCGGGAGGGAGAACTTTCAGACGTCGTGGGGCTGGCTCGATTTGATTTTGCTATTGGTGGTGGTGATTGGCTCCACCCTTCTCGCGGGCATGGCCATCTCCATGGCTTTTTATGCAAGAGGCGTAACGCCAGCGCAGTTGCAGGATCCGGGCATGGAGCGGTCGTTGTGGATTCTGGTTACCCAGGTCGGCGTTTTCGCCTGCGTGCTCGGCTATTTGTGGCTCAGCGTGGCGATCTCCCAGCACCGGCGGTTTTGGCAAACGACCGGTTGGCGGCCGCTGGAGATGGGCCGGTGGCCGAAGAGCGTCGGGTACTCGGCGTTCATCCTGGGCGGCGGGTTGCTGTGTTTCCTGGTTTCGGTAATTTCAGATACCTACGGCGCGCAGAAAGAATTGCCGATTCAGGCGATGTTTCAGGACCGCCGGTCGTCGCTGCTGTTCGTCGCCCTCGCGGTGTTGCTCGCGCCGGTGATCGAAGAGACCATTTTCCGAGGCTACATCTACCCGGTGGTGGCGCGTACCTTTGGGATGGGATTGGGAGTTTTGCTGACCGGCACGCTGTTCGGACTGATGCACGCCCAACAGCTTTGGGGAGGTTGGGTGCAGATCGCGATGCTGGTGATGGTGGGAATTTTCTTCACTTACGCGCGGGCCATGACCCGGAGCGTGGTGGCCAGCTATCTGCTGCATCTCGGCTACAATTCGTTCATGGCCGTGGGATTTTTGATCTCGCCGCTGGGATACCGGGCGTTGCCCCTCGGGCATTAAATTTCAAAGATACCGGCGTTCTGCAGCGTAATCGCCCTGCTTTGCGCTAAACTTTCGATTCTCAATTTTCGTTTCACCGCCAGGAGCCAACTGCGTGCATCACGTCGAACCGATTGAGTGGACCGAAAAAGGTGTGCGGATGCTGGATCAGCGAAAATTGCCCACGGAAATGGTGTATCGCACCTATACCGATTACCGGGAAGTGGCGCGCGCCATACACGAGATGGAAATACGCGGGGCGCCGGCCATCGGCATCGCTGCGGCCATGGGTATCGCTTTGGGAGTGCAAAAATCGGCGGCTACCAACCTGGATGGCCGGGATGGATTGACTACCCAATTCCAGACCATCTGCGAAACGTTCGCGCGCACCCGGCCTACCGCCGTCGATCTCTTTTGGGCAATCGAGCGATTCCAACGGAAGTTCGAAACGCTCAGCGCCGCGGCACGGCGCGACGGCGCGGCCGGCATTGCGATGATCGGCACGGCCATGGTGGCCGAAGCACAAAAGGTCCACGAAGAGCGGCGCGCCGCAGACCGCCGGATCGGCGAACTCGGAGCGGTACTGATGCCGCAGCAAGGCCGGGTGATGACTCAGTGCAACGCTGGAGCCTTAGCAACCGGCGGGATCGGCACCGCCCTCGGAGTGATTCGCGTGGCCGTCGAGCTCGGGCGCCAAATCGAAGTGCTGGTGCCGGAAACGCGCCCATACCTACAGGGCGCGCGGCTCACCGCATGGGAGCTGCACCAGGACGGCATCCCGCTCACCCTAATCACCGACAACATGGTTGGACATTTCTTGAAGACCGGCAAAGTGGGCGCGGTGGTGGTGGGGGCCGACCGTATCGCGGCCAACGGCGACACCGCCAACAAGATTGGCACTTATCCGATGGCGGTGCTGGCGCGCGAGCACAACATTCCTTTTTACGTCGCCGCGCCGATTTCTACCGTGGATATTGAGATCGCCTCGGGCGAGCAGATTCCTATCGAGCAGCGCTCCGCCGACGAAGTGACCAGCATCGCCGGCGTGCGTATCGCTCCGGACGTCCCCGCCGCCCACCCCGCATTTGACGTGACCCCCTCGCGGTTCATAACCGGGATCATCACGGAACGCGGAGTGGCCCGCGCGCCGTACCTGGAGTCACTGCGGAAAATAAAATCTGGCGGCTAGCGCGCGGATCGCGCTCACCAGAATTTGGGAAGCTCGGCGACGCTATCCAGAATTTCCAACGAGGGGAACGCAGCGAATTCTTCGCATTGGGTCGTTCCGGTGAGCACGGCGATAAATCCCAGGCCTGCCCGGAACGCGGCCTCGGCGTCCACGATGCTATCTCCCACGTAGATGGTTTCCACCGCGCTGGTCCCCAGGCGGGTGCGCGCCAGCTCCAGCGCTTCGGGCTCAGGCTTCTGCAGCGTTACATCGTTGCCGCCGACGACCACCTCAAAGCAATCGCTCAGACCGTTGTTGGCTAGAATTCCTTCGATATGCCCGCGCGTTTTTGTGGACGCAATCGCCAGGCGCAGGCCTGCGGTGCGCAGAATGTGCATGGTCGGCGCGGTGGCCTCATAGAGCGTGGTAAGCCCAACCATCACTTCTCCGGCATGCTCCAGGAATAATCGGCGATACTCCTGTTGCAGCACGGGATCGACTTTTCCAGTCAACTGCGTGAACGAGTTCACCAGAGAGTGCCCGATGGTGGCTCGCATCGCCTCTGGAAGAGGTTCGGGAAGATTCATTTCGCGGAATGCGAAACGGATGCACTCGAGCACTCCTTTAGTGGAATCCGCCAGGGTGTAATCGAAATCGAAGATGAGCGCGCCGCACCCTCTTAAGTGGCTGCCGACTGTAGCTGATTTCATAGTGTTTCCGCCGAAATCGTAGCACGCGCGAGGCGAACCGCGGATATCACCCGGGCAATTCCCGCGAGATCGTTCTGAACGGCAACGTCAATCCAGGCGGCGCCGGCGCCGAAGATCGCTTGGACCGGTTCGAGCGAATTGTGGCCCAGTTCCAGGACGATGATTCCGTTCTCTCCCAGCACTTGTTCCGCCTCCCCAATTAATCGCGCGTACAACTCAACGCCGGTAGCACCCGCAAACAGCGCGCCGTGTGGCTCATGGTCGCGCACTTCGCGCGACAGCTCGGCCTGCTCTTGGCGGCCGACGTACGGCGGGTTGCTGACCACCAAGTCCAGAAAGTCCAGCGCGGGAAGACGAGATCGAATCGGGCCGAGCAAATCGCCTTCGATGAAATGAATGCGATCCGACACCGCGTGGCGAGCAGCGTTGCGGCGAGCAACTTCCAGAGCGGCGGCTGAAATATCCGTGGCGAAAATTTCCGAGTGCGGCAATTCGTGCGCGAGAGCCACCGCGATGCAGCCGGAGCCAGTGCCCACATCGGCGATGCCAAGCGCAGCGTCTTGGCGGCCGTGCAATCGATCGAGCGCGACTTCCACCACGTGTTCGGTCTCCGGGCGCGGAATCAGAACCGCGGAGGTCACCTCGAGCTTCAGCCCCCAGAATTCCTGATGCCCGGTGAGGTATTGGGTTGGCACCCCGGCCGCTCGGCGATCGAGCAAACGAAGATATTCGTCCTGTGCCGCCGGGTCAAATGCGTCGCCCGCGTGGGCGTAGAGCCAGGCCCGATCGCGTTGCAGCACGTGCATCAGCAGGAGCTCAGTCGATAGCGCGTGCGACGGAACACCCGCCGCTCCCAGGCGCTGCATACCCTCGCGCCAGGCGTCGCGAATTAATTTCGGCGAGGCGTTGGGCGTGGACATGTTCGATAACCTGTTTCCAGGGCATCCCCAACAAAGTGGGGGGCGAATTTCGCCTTGGTTCGCACCATGGGCGACATTAAAATGGGTGCGGCCCGCAAATTCCTGCTCCTTTAGAATCAATCACTTCGATAACCCTGTACCCGCCTACTGGTCGCAGCGGCGGTTGGCCAGTGGTCGCGTCGCCCGCCCATTAATTTTCGTTCAGTTCCTCGTTCAGGCGCTCGGATTCAAAATGGGTGACCAGCGGGTCGAGCATCGGCCCGAGCTTGCCATCGATTACCTCGCTGAGTTGGTGCAAGGTCAAGCCGATGCGGTGATCGGTGACGCGATTCTGCGGGAAGTTGTAGGTGCGGATTTTTTCCGAGCGATCGCCGGTCTTGATCTGCCCGCGGCGCTCGGCGGCGATGAGCTGGTGCTGCTTTTCCTGTTCCATTTCGTAGAGCCGCGCACGCAAAACGCGCATCGCCTTGGCGCGGTTCTTGATTTGCGATTTTTCGTCCTGCTGCGACACCACCATGCCCGACGGGATGTGGGTGATGCGGACCGCGGAGTAAGTAGTGTTCACCGACTGGCCGCCCGGGCCGGAAGAACAAAACGTGTCGATGCGCAAATCCTTGGCTTCGATTTTGATGTCGATTTCGTCGGCTTCGGGCAGCACCGCCACGGTGGCCGCGGAGGTGTGGATGCGCCCTTGCTGTTCGGTGGCTGGGACGCGCTGCACGCGATGCACTCCGCTCTCATATTTCAGCTTGGAATAAACTTTCTGGCCCTGAATCGCCGCGACGATTTCCTTGGTACCGCCAATCGACGACGCGGAACTTTCCAGCACTTCCACCCGCCAGCCTTGCGATTCGGCGTACCGCGAATACATCCGGAATAATTCGCCCGCGAAGAGTGAGGCCTCGTCGCCTCCGGTGCCGGCGCGAATTTCCAGGATCACGTTCTTCTCGTCGTTGGGATCCTTGGGCAGCAGCAACAGCTTTAGCGCCTGCTCGACCACTCCGATCCGTTCCTCGAGCGCGCGCATCTCGTCATGCGCCATCTGCTTCATTTCCGCGTCGTCGCTTTCGGCGAAGAGCTGCTTGGCACCTTTTAGATCGGCCTCGATGATCTTCCACTCGCGGTATTTCTCGACGATCTCGGAATATTCGGAGTGCATCTTGGCAAGCTTCTGATAACGCGCGGAATCGGAATGCACGTCGGGCATGGAGAGCTGAGCGTTTAGCTCTTCGTACTTCACTTCGATCTGCTGCAACTTCTCATACAACGTCATGTGAGCCATCGGAGCATCCTGGCAGCCGCAAAGAGGCTGAAATTCGGCAGGGGGTGGAACGTTACGCGAGAACAGCACCGGATGGTCCGGCGGGGCGAGAATCGCTAATAGAAAGATGCGAACATGCGTCGAGAACCGTAAATAACCATAGCCGCAAAGATTTGATGTGTCAAACACCACGCTGGATTCGCGCGGGTTTGCCGGAGCCAGCACCCTGTAATACGATACGCCGTGTTTATGGACCCTACCGACACGCCGCTCACCCCATTGCCTGCCGCCCCGGTCGCGGCATCCGCGGACGGCCAGTTCTTGTGGGGCTTCTGGTATCCCGCGTTGCGCAGCTCACAGATTCATGGGCGGCGGCTGTCGACCGCCACGGTGCTGGAAGTTCCGCTAGTGCTGGGGCGCGACGCGCAAGGCCACAGCTTCGCGCTGCGCGATGTATGTCCGCATCGCGCTTATCCGCTCTCGCTCGGCCATTTCGATGGACGCGCGGTGGAGTGCGCCTACCACGGATGGCAGTTCGATGCTCGGACCGGGCAATGCACCACCATTCCCTCGCTGACCGCCGATTCCAAACTGCGTTGCGATCGTATTTTCGCGGGGAGCTTTCCGTGCCAAGAGCGCGACGGCTACGTGTGGGTATTTCTGGCCAACCCCGAAGGCCGAGCCCTGCCGCCAGACGCTGGGCGGCCAGAGGTGCCCGAACTTCCCAAATTCAGTTCCCGCTACCGGATCACCCACCTGGAGGCGGATTTGGGATGCAGCGTGGATCACGCCATCATCGGGCTGATGGATCCGGCGCACGGCCCATTCGTGCACCAGTCGTGGTGGTGGCGCAGTCGCCGCAGCATTCGCGAAAAACAAAAGGCCTTCGAGCCCATTCCCAGCGGCTTCCGCATGAGCCCGCACGCCCCATCCTCGAACAGCGCGCCGTACAAGCTATTGAAAATCTACGGCGGAGAAGTCACCACCCAGATCGATTTCATTTTGCCGAATATTCGCGTCGAACAGATTCGCTGTGGGCCTTACTGGTTTTCCAATCGCACCACGGTCACTCCGATCCGGCGCGATTTTTGCCGCCTGGATTTTTCCGCGGCGTGGAATCTGTTTCCGTGGATGCCGCTAGTAACTCCGGCATTGCGATTTTTCGGGAAGCGATTCATCGCCCAGGATCAGCGGGTGATCGACCGGCAGCAGCCCGGCCTAAAAGTGCAGCCCAAGCTCATGCTGATCGACGACGCGGATCGCCAGGCGCGCTGGTATTTCGAGTTGAAGGCCGCCTACTTGCTTTCGCAACAGACCGGCACACCGATGAGGCATCCCATGACCGGTCCGGTTACGTTGCGATGGAAGTCCTAACCATTCATCTTTGTTAATGTCGCTACTTGCCCAGGAACGGGTAGTGCTCCGCCGCGGCCATGAACAACAGCATCGGGAACGACAGCCAGAATCCGGTGCGCGACGCCAGGAACGACCACCGAATCAACCGCGACGCGTCGGGCGGGATGGGCGTGCCGTCTTTTACGTACGCGCGCGTGTAACCGATCAGACGCTTCTGCGCCCGCCACATTACGCCCCACATATTCAGCAGCATCAACCACCCCAAGCCTCCGCCAACGCTGATCGACAAATGGGCGTTCGATGATTGCGGGCTGGCGTTCAAGCGCAAAATAATCCACGACGCCGCGAGCACCACTCCAAGGATCGGCACCGCCCGTACCCAGCCGTTATCGAGCGCGCCTTTCGCTGGCATTTGCAGCGCATAAATCAGCACGTAGGCGAGGGTCCAAACCAGAAACCATTCGGTGAACCAGTGCGCCGCCAAGCTCGGCTGGCCCGCGTTCGCCGCGTCCGTGCCGAGGATAATTCCGAAGTAGCGCAACGCGACCACCACCGTCACCAGCGCGGACCAGCGCGCCCAGTTCATCGCTCGCGGCATCAGCTTGGGGTACAATTTGGCACGCTCGGACATTTCGAGTTCCATCATCAATGGAGTGCCGACCAAGTTGAAAAAGTACAACAATCCGATCCAGGTGATCCCGGCGACGATATGAATCCAGCGCAGCAAAATTTGTTCATTCGCGCCGGCGCCGCTGGGAAAAGAAAAAGGCAACTGCGAGAAAAAGTGGATCCAGGCTGAACTGGCGATCATGGCGACCTCGGGACCGCTACGCTAGTCGAGGGCAGCAGCGGTGTCAATCGGCGGCGCGAGGTTGCAAAAGGGGTACCGCACACTCGTATTCAGGTGCGGATATTTTGCCTTCGGTTCTGCGCTCTGGTCCTGTCCGGGTGTCCCGTTTTTCCACAGGGTGCAGGAAGGGTGGGCGTCTAGACCTTAGGGCCGTGTGGTCAACCGGCCAAGGGCCCACCGCGCGTGTTCAGCAATCAGCGCGTCCGAACCCGCCGCGAGACGAGAAAGCACTTCCACCACCCGCGGATAACTCTCCGCCGACGCCTGCAAACCAGAATTTCCGAGCGCGACGCAAGCGTTGCGAATCAAGCCGCGCCACTTGGTTCGCTTGATGCTGCTGCCGCGAAAAATTTCGCGGAATTCGCTTTCATTCAGCGACGCGATCCACTCAAGTTCCGGGGAAAACAACGAACGCGCCGCGTCGCCCGAAAATTCCTCGGCATCGTACGGCTGCGATGGAAACTCGCGCGGCCGAAAATGCGGCCCTGCCGCGATCGGCGCCTTGCGGTTCCACGGACACACGTCCTGGCAAATGTCGCAGCCAAAAATCATCTCCCCGACTCCCGGACGCAGTTCTTCGGGAATGGGGCCGCGCAGTTCGATGGTCAAATACGAAATGCAGCGCCGTGCATCGAGCACGTAGGGCTCGGTGATCGCCTGGGTAGGACAAGCGTCGATGCAAAGGGTGCAATTCCCGCACCGGTCGGCCACCGGGCCTTGTGCACCAACGGTCGGCGCCAGCTCCAGGGTGGTAAGGATCACCCCCAGAAAAATCCACGAACCCAGCTCCGGATGAATCAGCAAGGTATTCTTGGCCACCCAACCCAAACCAGCCGCATGGGCGGCGATGCGTTCGGAGATCGGCCCGGTGTCGACGTAAGCACGCGCCGTAAACGCTTCGGAAATCTCCGCGCGCATCTTGCCAGTTAACGCGTCCAGCATCTTCCCCATCACCGTGTGATAGTCGTCGCCCCAGGCGTAACGGGAAATCCATCCGCGCGGCGTCTGGTCATCCGCCAGTATGGGAGTGGAGTACGGCTGCACTGCGTTGTAATTCAGGCCCAAGACCACAACGCTCCGCGCGCCTTCGAGCACTGCCGCGGGGTCCAGACGGCGCGGATCGTGAAGGTATTTCATCTCGCCAGCGAATCCGCGCTTCAGCCAGCGAGTCAGCGCGCCACGGTCGGAACACAGCTCCGCGGCAGGCGCCACCCCGCACAGGTCGAACCCGATCGCCCGCGCCTGCTCGCATATCCATGCGGTGCGGTCTTCGCTGATCGCGCGTTCTGGGAGAAAACTCACGGTCACCCTAGCCAGCAAAATTCCACTTCCCTGCAACACCTACTAGCTACCGCATCGCGGCGCTGCTACAATGTCTCTCCATGGCCAATTGGCGCCAAGTACAAGCACGCATTCGCAAAGCGAAGAACGCCCCCGACGCAGCGCAGAAGCTTACCGAACTATTTGAAAAGACGCGCGATGGTATGGTGGCCTTCGAGCTCGCCACTCTGCAAGAAAAACAAGGCAACACCTCGGAAGCCGTTCGGTGGCTAACCACCGCCGCGGAACATTTTCGCCGCTCCGACTGGAAAAACAAAGTCGCTGAAGCGCTAACCCGCCTGGGCGCTCCGGTCCCCGCGTCGCTACTCACCGGGGATTCCGCAGGCGCGGCCAAGCCAGCGGCAGAAAAATCCGAGACGCCGGGACGAACCTCCGATGACGACGCCAGCGCTGCTGCCCTCGCCACCGGTGAAATCGTCGAAGGTGTGGAGGAAGAAGACGCCGAGGAGAGCGCTGAGGTGCCATCCTCCGCCGCGGCAAGCTCTGCTGCAGCCGCGGCCGCAGACGGCGCCGCAGCTTCCGGCAAACGCCGGCGTCGTGGACGCCGCGGTGGCCGGGGACGCCGGAAGAAGGGCGCAGCGGCCCAGGCTCCAGGCCTGCCCTCGCAGTCCTTCGCACGATCAACTCCTTCGTCGGCAGCCCGGATCGAACCCGCGCCAGTGATGGCCATTCCGTCACCAGCTCTCGACCGCCGCGCGGCGGGTTCCGATCGCATCGAACATACGTCGGCGCGCGCCCCATGGGTGCGGCCGGAACCCGAAATTGCCCCGCTGATGCCCTCGGAACGAACCGGTGGACGGGCGGGCGAGCCCGCACTGGCATCGCGTTTGGCGTACCTGGAAAATACCCTTCGGCGACTGGTTTCGAGCCCGCTACACAAGCTCGAAGAGGCCGACGAAGCACCGGCCGGGCCGGGAGTCTTCCTGGTGTCGGATTCCGACCTGGTTACCTCCTATTATATTGAAGCCTGCCAGACCCTGCGCATCGGACTCGGGCACCTGCTGCGCGGTGGCCGCGGACCACGTACTCATCCCGATGGTACTTTGCGCTCAAGATTGGCCGAGCATCTCGGAATTAGCGAATCGAAGGTCGGGGACTACATGAAGAAGTACTGCGTGGTGCGATGGATTCAACTGGACGACGCCGCCCCGCATTTCGCGCACTTCGCTATCGGTGTGCTGCGGACCCCTCTAAACTCCGACTAAGCACCATCCAGAAACCAGGATTCGGCGCCGGCCGGGTATGCCAAACGCCGCAAACGTTGGGGTTTGCCGCTCAAACCGCCCCCCCAAAACGGCCCCCGCCGGGTGCCCAATATCCCCGTTTAGCCCCCCTAGGCAACCGTTGGGCGTTTCCCACTGGACGCCCGGCCCAAAAACAGCCATTCTCCCCTACGCTAAAGATTCCGGGGGTTTTGTGGGCATTTGTGATAAAGTCCCGGAACTCGAAGCGGGGCGTTAGTCTTCGTATTAATAAGCTGTAACCGAAATTCTCGCTGTAATGTCAAAAGCATCGTGAGGGTATCGATATGCCTAGCTTAGGCCGTACGATTTGGAAATCATTTGATTGGGTGTTGTGCCAGGGAGCTGCGGCCACATTCAATACCGTGCAGTATTTCAACAAGCGTAACCCAAATCCTTCCTTCACTCCGAAGTGGTCCGATAAGCCGCTGCTGAAGTCATGGCAGAAGAGCAAACCGACCCTGGGATGGCCGCGCACGACCGACTCACTGTGCCCGGGCTGCGTCACCGAAGCTCGAGACGCGATCATCAACGGCACCAAAGACTGGATGGACCTGGTCCACGAGAAGGTGGGCGAGATCAAGGCGCAGATCATCGAGCGCGATGGGCAGATCTGGATGGTGAAAGAGTGCCCGACGCACGGTTTGTATGAAGACTTGATGGCTGTGGACGCCAAGTTCCTGGAATGGATTGAGAAGAACTTCCCTGGCCGCGATATTCCCGCGCACAACGACGAAGCTCTGCATCGCCACGGCTCCAGCACGGTGCGTTACGGCCGCGGCTCGGTGCTGACGGTGGACCTAACCAATCGCTGCAACATGATGTGCGATCCCTGCTTCATGGACGCCAACCAGGTTGGCTACGTCCACGAACTGAGCTGGGAAGAAATTCAGGAAATCCTCGAGAACGCCACCAAGATCAAGCCGCGCCGGCAGATGTCGGTGCAGTTTTCGGGCGGCGAACCGACCATGCACCCCTACTTCCTCGACGCGGTGCGTTTTGCGCGGAAAGTGGGCTACAACAGCGTGCAAGCGGCAACCAACGGCATCGAATTCGCCAAGAGCAAGGACTTCAGCAAGAAGGCCTTTGAAGCCGGTCTGCGCTATGCCTATTTGCAGTTCGACGGCATCGGCAACGACGCCAATAGCCACCGCCAGGTGGGCAACCTGTTCGACGTTAAGTTGCGCGCCATCGAGAACATGCACGAGGCGGGCATCGAAATCGTGCTGGTAACCACCATCGTCAACAACGTGAACAACGATCAAGTGGGCCCGATCGTCAAGTTCGCGATGGACAACCCCAAGAAGATCGCCTTCGTATCGTTCCAGCCGGTTTCCTTTACTGGCCGCGACGAAGAAATCACCCCGGAACGCCGCCTGCGCCAGCGCTACACCCTGTCGCACTTGGCGCAGGACGTCAGCGCGCAGGTCGGCAAAGTTGAACCGACCCGCGACTGGTTCCCCATTTCCTTTATCAGCACTTTCGCCGGGTTCTCCGACTTGGTGCACGGCCCGGATTCGCAGTGGGGCTCGCTCTCTTGCGGCTGCCATCCCAACTGCGGCGTCGGCACCGCCCTGATGATCAACAAGGAAACCAAGGAATGGGCTCCGGTGCCGCGCTTCCTCGATGCGCAACAATTAACCGCCGACGTCACCGCCATCACCGATGCGGCTCGGGGCAAGAAATTTTCCAACTTCATGATGGCTCTGGCGCTGCTGAAGAACTACAAGCCGTTCCAAGCGCCGCCTAGCCTCGCGCTCAAGGATCTGTTCCGTAAGTTCGACAAGACCTGGGCGCTCACTAAGGATGCGGACAAGAAGTACGGGAAGACCAGCCCGGACCGCTCATACGAAGACGCCATGAAGCGCCGTGCCGAAGATCCCTGGAACTTCCTGTTCATCGCCGGCATGTGGTTTCAGGATCTGTTCAACTATGATTTCCGCCGCACCGAAATGTGTATCATCCCCTACGCCACGCAGCAGGGTGAGATTTCCTTCTGCGCCTACAACACCGGCGTGGGCTGGCGGAAAATCATCGAGAACATGTACAAGAACGCGACCGTCGCGCAGTGGTACAAAACCCACGGCAAGCACGACATCTTCGCCAAGGGCAAGAAGGTCGATTTGGCGAGCTACGAGCACTCTCTGCGCATCGACGCTGATGACGCCGCGAAGGTTCGCACCCTGGAACATGACATCCCGCAGACCGCTGCCGAAGAAGACCGCATTCGCCGCAAGAAGGCCTTCGAGGAAGCCGCCCGCGTTCGCAAGATTTATGAGGAGTTGGTGCTGAAGAAGCCCAACGAGCCGGTTGTACAGATCAGCTCGATGGACGCCATCCGTATCGCCGTCCCCGGCGCAGCCGTAAAGCCGGCCAACGGAAACGGCACCCCAACCCCGTCGTCCGAAGCAGCCGCAGTCACCGGCGACTAGCCTTTAAGCCCAAATAAAGCCTCAATCCCGAAAATGCCCCGGCTTCGGCCGGGGCATTTTTGTTTGCCTGCACGGTTTTACGATTCACGTCTCCATGCGAGGAAATCCGTAGCGCCGCCGTCCACAGCGGCGGTCGTCCCCGGTAAACGCGATCCGCACAAATTGCATACTACTACGATCGATCCAGACGCCCAGCCGAGTGGTATTGTGGATTGAAATGGAAAAGCGCGCCTGGCACCCGAGTCAGTTCTCAAATCCAACCGAAAAGCACCGAATAATCAAAACCGATTTCGCCGAACGTATTGGCGTGGATTAGAGAATGCATCTCCGTATATAACAAAAGACTAAACCTTGCCTCATCGAGACACTCAGCCACGTTTCGCCAGCCCAAAAAGAAAGCGAATTCCGCCGCAGACCTTAGGTTAGGATAGGGATGATGCCGATCCCCCGAGAGCAGGCCCGCGCCAACCACACCCGCGAAACGGACCACCAGCAATTTTCTGACACCATTTACGGCGTGCTCTGCGCCGGCTGCCGCAACTACATCCTGATCGACAACACCAATTGCCCGCCCACCTGCCGCGAACATGAAACCTGCCGGCAAGCGTACCGCTAAAAGGCCTACTTTTCGATTCCCATCTGGGTGAGTAGGAACGCGTAGTCGAACGCCAGTTCCTTGTACTGATCGTAGCGGCCGGACGATCCGCCGTGCCCAGCGGCCATGTTGACCTTCAATAGCAAGATGTTGTTGTCGGTCTTCAGGGTGCGCAACTTGGCTACATATTTTGCCGGCTCCCAATACATGACCTGGCTGTCGTTGAAGGACGTTTTCACCAGGATCGCGGGATATGCGCCTTTCCTTAAGTTATCGTACGGCGAGTACTGCAGCATGTAATCGTAGGCGGCCTTCTCGTTGGGATTGCCCCACTCTTCATATTCGGGGACGGTGAGTGGCAGCGACCGATCCAGCATGGTGTTCATTACGTCCACGAACGGAACGTGGCTGACCACCACCTTGAATAGGTCCGGACGCAGGTTGGTCACCGCGCCCATCAACAATCCCCCCGCCGAGCCGCCTTCGATAGCGACTCGATCACGCGATCCATACTTGCTGGCGGCCAAGATATTCGGTGCAGGCGATGAAATCGGTGAAGGTATTCATCTTGTTCATCATTCGCCCGGCATCATGCCAGGGCTTACCCATCTCACCGCCTCCGCGAATGTGCGCGTAGGCCATCACCACGCCGCGGTCGAGCAGGCTAAGCCGAGCGCCGCTAAACGTTACCGGCAGCGAAGCCCCGTAGGAACCGTATCCGTAGACATACAGCGGATTGGATCCGTCGTCCTTCTTCAAATCCTTACGGTAAACCACGGAGATGGGAATGCGGGTGCCGTCTGGCGCGGTGGCCCACACTCTTTCCGATTTGTACTTCGAAGGATCGTATCCGCCCGGAACTTCGTTCTGCTTCAGCAACGTCGAAGTGCGCTTTGCCACGTCGTAGTCAAAGACCGAATTCGGGGTGACCAGCGACTGGTAGCTATAGCGGAAGAACTTCGTGTCGAAATCGCGGTTGCGCTGGGGGGCAGCGAAATAGACCGGTTCGGAGTAAGTGATGCGCTGCGATGCGCCGCTGGCGAGGTCGACCACTGTGAGTTGCGGCAATCCGTGTTCCCGCTCCACCAGCACATAGAAACTCCGGAAAGGCTCGAAGTCCGAGAGCATCACATCCGCGCGTACAGGAACAATTTCCTTCCAGTTCTTTTTCGCTGGGTCGCTGACCGGCGCAGCCACCAGCCGGAAGGTGCGTCCTTTATCGTTAGTGCGAATGTAGAACTGGTCGCCGAGATGGTCGGGAAAATACTGGATATCCTGCTCACGCGGCGCAATCAGCTTCCACTCGCCGGACGGATTTGCGGCATCCAGGTAGCGAAATTCCGAGGTGGTATGGCTGGTGATATCGAGGAAGATGTATTTGCAACTGCGGGATTTTTCGGCCCCGATATTAAAGCGCTCGTCTTTTTCCTCGTAAACCAGTTGGTCATTCTTCGTGTCGGTTCCCAGCTTGTGGCGGTACAGCCGATACTGGCGTTTGGCGGCGTCCTCGACGCTGTAGAAAATCGTCTGATTGTCGTTGGCCCAGACAATCGACCCGGTTTTTTCCGCAGTGTCCGCAAGGTCTTTCCCGCTGCGCAGATCGCGGACGTGCAAGCGGTACTGCCGGAAGCCGGTGTTGTCGGTAGAATAGGCCACCAGGTTGCCGTCTTCGCTCACCTCGTAAGCTCCCAAGGCCATAAACTTTTCGCCCTTGGCGAGTTCGTTTACGTCCAGGGTGATTTGCTCGGGAGCGTCCAGGCTTCCTTTCTTTCGCGCAAGAATCGGATACTGCTTCCCTGCCTCCACCCGCGAATAATAAAAATATTCGCCGCTCTTATACGGCACGTCGACATCGGTTTCCTTAATGTGGCTGATCATCTCGTCGTAGAGCTTCTTCTGCAGCGTCTCGGTCGGTTTCATCACCGTATCGGTGAAGGCGTTTTCCGTCTCGAGATACTGGGCCACTTCAGGATTGGACTTTTCTCGCAGCCATTGGTAGTCATCCACCAAGGTGCCTCCGTTAATATGGTTTTCGGTGTGAATCTTTTTGGCGATTGGCGGAGCCGCACTGGCGGTTTGATCGGAGCGTCCCGGATTCGCTGCCAGGAGCGCTGTTAGCGCAGCAAGAAACAGCAGACCACTGAACTTTTTCATGGCCCCTCCGGCTAGCTCCAAATCGGTGACCGATTGTACCGCGAATCGCCTTTCACGAGCGACGGACCCGCACCAAGTTCAGGGCGAGATCCGGGCCGGTTGACGCCATCCGTTGGGTTGCGTACCATTCGCGAGTTCTGTCGACCGAGAGCGAATCGAGATTCTCGGCCGCACGGTGCGATAAAACAACCGACCGATGAAACGAGTACTCACAATTCTGCTGTGGACCGCCATCGTCCTGGGTGGCGTGGCCGGCCTGGGCGCGATTGCCTTCGAGCGTGGCGAACATCTGAACGCGGGATGGTTCCTGATCGCGGCGGTCTGTACCTATCTGGTCGCTTACCGCTTTTACTCCGCGTTCCTCTCGACCAAGGTTTTCATGCTCGACGCCCGCCGGGCCACTCCGGCCGAGCGCCTGGACGATGGCCGCGATTTTGTGCCCACCAACAAATGGGTGCTGATGGGCCATCACTTCGCCGCGATTGCCGGGCCCGGGCCGCTGGTCGGCCCGACCCTCGCGGCGCAATTCGGCTACCTGCCCGGAACGCTGTGGCTAATTTTGGGCGCGGCGCTGGGAGGATGCGTCCAGGACTTCACCATTCTGGTGTGCGCGATTCGCCGCGACGGCAAATCGCTGGGCCAAATGGCGCGGGAGGAAGTGAGCAAACGTGGTGGCTCGATCGCGGTGCTGGCAGTGCTGGCGATCATGGTAATTCTGCTCGCGGTGGTAGCGCTGGTGATCGTGAAAGCGCTGAAGGAATCGCCGTGGGGCACGTTCACCCTGGTAATGACCATTCCGATCGCCTTGCTGATGGGCGTGTACTTGCGATTCGTCCGGCCGGGTCGGGTGCTGGAAGCTTCCGTGGCGGGATTTGCTCTGATCCTGCTGGCGGTAGTCGGCGGGCAGTCGGTGAACGCTTCGCCGGCCTGGTCGGCGGCGTTCACTTGGTCGGGCTCGGCGCTGGCGATCGCCATTATCGTGATACGGATTCGCGGCGTCGGCGCTGCCGGTGTGGCTGCTGCTGGCGCCGCGGGATTATCTGAGCGCCTTCGTCAAGATCGTGGTGATGTTGTTGCTCGCGGGCGGGATCGTGTGGGTGCGTCCGGTGCTGCAAATGCCGGCGCTCACGCGGTTCGTCGATGGCAATGGCCCGGTGTTCGCCGGAAAGGTTTTCCCCTTCTGTTTCATCACCATCGCCTGCGGAGCGATCAGCGGATTCCATTCGCTGATTTCTTCGGGCACCACTCCCAAAATGATTATGCGCGAGACCCATGCGCGGTTCGTCGGCTACGGCGCGATGCTGATCGAATCGTTCGTGGGGGTGATGGCCATGGTCGCGGCCTGCGCGCTTAACGCCCGGCGTCTACTTCGCGATCAATAGCCCCGCGGGAATCGTGGGAAAAACTGACCGAAGCCGCGGCGAACACCATTTCCGGATGGGGATTCCCGCTCGACGCGCAGACCATGACGGACCTGGCGCGCCGCGTGGGCGAGCACACCTTGCTGGACCGCACCGGCGGCGCTCCTTCGCTGGCCGTGGGGATGGCGCAAATATTCAGCGGCACCATCGGCGGCGAACGCTTGCTGGGAATTTGGTATCACTTCGCCATCATGTTCGAAGCCCTGTTTATTCTTACCGTGCTCGACGCCGGCACGCGCGTAGGACGCTTCATGGTCCAGGATTTTGGCGGTCATTTCTGGAAGCCGCTCGGGCGCACCAACTGGGGCCCCGGGGTATGGATCAGCAGCGGCCTGATTGTGGGCGCCTGGGGATTTTTTCTGTGGCAGGGAGTGCAAGATCCGCTGGGCGGAATCAATTCTTTGTGGCCGCTCTTCGGAATTGCCAATCAACTGCTGGCCACGGTGGCGCTAGTGGTGGCGACCACCATCATTCTGAAAATGGGCGAGCGGCGGTTGCTCTGGGTCACCTGGCGCCGATGGCCTGGCTGGTTACCGTGACCATGACCGCCAGTTATCAGAAAGTTTTCCATTCCAATCCGCGGATCGGATTCCTCGCGCAAGCACGGGTGCTGTCGGCGCAATTGGCGTCCGGCGCGATTCCTCCGGATCGAATGGCCATCACCCATCGCATGATCTTCAATAACCGGCTCGACGCGGCGGTGACGTTGCTTTTGGCCGGGATGGTGCTGGTGCTGGTGATCGAAGCGATTGGCGAGTGGATCGCCATCCTGCGCGGAACCAAGACCTCGGAATTGCACGAAGCGCCCTACGTCGTAACCAAGTGGGCAGAGGCGGACCTGTGAACACTCCGGGCGAGTCGCGATGGAGAATTCTTCAGAAACTGTGGTGGGGATTCCGGCAAATGAGCGGCGACGCGGCGTACGACGTCTACCTTCAACATTGCCGCCGTTGCGGCCCGGGCGAGGAAACTCAGCGGCTATTGACGCGCAAAGAGTTTTACCTGGAGCGAATTCAGAAACGTTATCGCACGCCTAGCCGTTGTTGCTAACCCCGGAAATCCCTTGAAAACTGAGCATTTTCGCGCATTTTGAGCTTGCCCAGGACCAGCCAGAGCAACCCAACCGCACAACCCCCAATTTAAGTGATAGACGCCCGTGCGCGGGAAACCTATAATTTAGGTTCGTGCAACTTAAGCGGGCGCCGGGCATCCAACAGGTATCGAATTCACAAGGCACTCGTTCGTAGTATCCGAGGTCATCATAGATGAAACCGGCGATCGTTAAGAATCCCGCAGCGGCACAGGAAGCTCGTCCTGCTGCCGCCGCCCTGCAGATGTATCTCGAAACCCTTTCTTATAAAACGCGTGAACGGCTCGAGCTCATCAATATCACCCGGGACTTGAACGACGTGGTCAAAAAGCACGGACTGAAAGCCGGCTTCGTGCTGGTGCAGTCACTGCACACCACCACCGCCGTATTCATCAACGAATTCCAGCACGCTCTGCTCGACGACATCAAATCGTTTATCGAGCGTCTGGTGGGCCGCTTCGAATATTGGCGCCACAACGATCCCAATCTCTCCGAATGCCCGCGGAAAAATGCGGATTCACATCTGCGCGCCATGCTGCTGGGCCACACCATTTCGCTGCCGGTACGGAATGGCGAAGTGGCGCTGGGTTACTGGCAGTCGGTAATCCTGGCGGAGCTGGATGGTCCGCGCGAGCGCGCCATTCACGTCCAGGTGATGGGCGTCCCCGAAACACCCAAAGAATAATTCTGCTTTCCAATTTTTGCAGTTTCTTGACGCCAGCATCTCAGGAATATCGCGACGTGCTGCGTTTCGCTTCGGCCAAGGCTTCCAGAAATTTTTCGGCGTCCGGCCGGTTTTCCGGCGGCACCTCGAGCTGCTTTCCCATCCGCACCGCGATTTGATGCGCCATGTTGCGGCGCACGATAGGATCGAGTGCGACGCGGCGGTCCAGAAACGCTTCGATCAACCGCAATTCTTCGTTGGATATTTTTCGGGGATCGCCGGTCACGCCGGCGTCCGTGGACGCCGCGGGGCTTGGCGGCAGGATACCCTGTAGCGGCGCTTCGCGAACCACCACCGTCCCCGCCACCCAATCCCCCACCCGCTTGCTCTGCCGGCTGAAAAACGCGCAGGCAATGGCTACTGCGTAAATCCCGGGCAACGCATCCACCGTCCGCATCAGGTTGCGCACTACCGCTTCATAGACGCCGATGGAGCGGCCATCGTCGCGAATCACCCGTAGGTTGGTGAGCCGCTTTCCGGGCGTTTGTCCGTGCCACAGCGCTTCGAACACCGCGAAATACGCAAACTGAATCAGGAACAGCAGGATCACGAACAACGCTTGTATCCAGACTTGGGTGTGCGGATGGATGAAATCGACATTGGGCACAGCAATCCTGAAGATCACCACAAAAATCACGATGGTGAGCACCTGGATCGACGTATCGGCGGCCACCGCCAGAAACCGGCTGCCAATCCCGGCCACGGCAAAGTCCAGCGGCGTCTGCTCCGGAGTTTCGATGGTAAGCTTGTCCGGCGAGGACATAGTGATCTCCGCGCGTTGGCTTGAAAAGCACGACCCCCATTGGAAGAGGCTCGAAGGATTACTCGGGCACGCCGGACGTGCCGGCGCCTCCGCTCTCGCTCATCGCGAACTGCAGGAACTCGCGCTGCTATACCGCCAGGCGGCTTCCGATCTTTCGGTGGTCCGCGAAGACCCGACCGGCGGCCGCGTTACCCTCTATCTGAACCAACTGCTGGGGCGCGCGCACAATATCATCTACATGAGCCGGAAGCCACATTCCCGGGGTTTGCGGCCCTTCTTCCTCGAAACGTTCCCGGAAATTTTTCAGCAAACCTTTTCCTACACTTTCGCGGCGTTCGTGATTTTTCTTGGCGCTGCCGTCGCTGGGGTCCTGATGGGCCTCGCTAATCCGGGGTTCGAACGCTACCTGCTCGGACCGGAGATGATGGACACCATCGCCCAGCACAAAATGTGGACTCACTCCATTGTAAGCGTCAAACCACTAGCCTCCAGCCAGATCATGACCAACAATATTTCCGTGTCGTTGGTTACCTTCGCCTTGGGTATCACCGCAGGCATCGGCACCGCTTGGATGCTGCTGTTCAATGGATTGCTCTTTGGCGTAGTGAACGTCGCGTGCTGGGACGCGCACATGTCCTTGATGCTGTGGTCCTTCGTCGCGCCGCACGGGGTCCTCGAGCTGCCGGCTATCTTTATCGCCGGTGGCGCGGGACTCTTGCTGGCGCGCGGGATGCTTTTCCCCGGCCATCTGCCGCGCGGCGCGTCGATCGAGATTGCCGGCGCCAAAGCGGTTCGCTTGGTGCTGGGCATGCTTCCCATCCTGGTGCTGGCAGGCATCGTGGAAGGCTTCATTTCGCCCAGCGACCTGAATCCCGCGCTGAAATTTTCACTGGCCGGAGCTTTGGCGGTGCTGCTGGTAATTTATCTTTCGCGAAAGAAACGGCCGCGCATCTCCGCCGCTACAGCAGGTTCCGCTCTTTCACTTCCAAGTATCGGTTGATCAGCGAAGTCGAGAGCTGTCCGGCTTCGGCTTCCAGCGTCAGCACACCCAGTTGGCGCACTTGCCGCAGGAAAAGATCGCGCCGGTGCACCACTTCCAACGCCGCGGCGTAGCGGTACATTTCGTTTAGATTTTTGGGCCTCTCCGCGGCCGCCTGGCGAAGTTCAGGCTGCGCGATCACCACCAGCAGCACCAGGTGGCGCCGCGCCAACAGCGCCGCGGCCTCGATCACTTCGGGAGTGCTCGCGGTTTCCGCCAGGTCGGTGATCCAGACCACCAGGCTGCGTCTTGGCTGCGAACCCAGAAATGCATCCGCGGCGCGCATGTGATCCGCTTCGTACGGTTCGCCGTGCACCTGGGCCAGCGATTCAATAATCGAACGCAGGTGCAAAGCGCCGCGACCCGCTCCCAAACGTTGTTGCGGGCGCCTGCCGTATGCCAGTAACCCCACGCGGTCGCCCGAATAAAACGCCACCTGTACCAGGCTGAGCGCGGCATTCACCGCGTAATCTAGCTTGCTGAATTGGACCACCCGCGCGCGCAGCAAACGCCCGGCATCCACCAGCAGCCACACCGTCTGGCTACGCTCGGTCTGAAATACTTTAGTCACCAACGTGCCGCGGCGCGCCGTCGCCGTCCAGCAAACATCCCGCCACTCGTCCCCCGCACGATAGTCCCGCAGGCATTCGAATTCCCGGCCCTGCCCGCGCTGGCGCTTCAAACGCTTTTCGATCTCGATCTGCCGGCTGCGAATCAGGAAGATTTTCTGCCGGCGGGCTTCTTCGAGATTGGGGTAGACGCGCACGGTCTGCTGGATATCCGCGGTGGCCCAGCGCTCCGCGACGCCCAGCGTGCTTTGGTAGCGGATCCCGGCGCGCCCGAAATTCGCGTCGCCTCGCTCGCTAGGCTCAATCCGGTACGACGTGGTGGTTGTTGCGCCAGCCGCCACTGGGAATGACCGCTCGGGCAGGTCGGCGCGGATCACTCCCGGAGCGTCGTCCACAATCGTGGCGATCACCGCGCGCCGTCCCCGATTTTCCAATTCCAATTGCACCGACGCCGTCGTCGCCAGCGCCAGCGGAGAATTCCACACCCGCCGGAGAGTGATCTCGGCAGGCTTGGGCAGGCGCACCAGGTCGAACGCCCAAATCGCCAGCGCGAACAAATCCCACGCGAACATCGCGCCAATGAAGCGATGGTCCGCCCACGCCGGCCCGATCCATACGAGGCCCAGCAGCAGCAAGAGATAAAAACGCGGACCAAACGCGGCGCCGAAGCGGCCCGCGGGAATCCCGGGTGACTCGGCGGTCGCCGGGATCAGATGGTTCGCCGCGCTCATTTGGGCACCTCCACTGCGGACAGAGTTTCGCGAACCAGGTCGTCGGTCGTCAGACCTTCGAGATCGGCTTCGGGCTTCAGCATGATGCGGTGACGCAAAACCGAAAGCGCCGAGGACTTCACATCGTCAGGCACCACAAAATCGCGGCCCTCGGTGGCGGCCGTCGCTTTGGCCACGAACATCAAAGCGATCGCGGCGCGCGGGCTCGCTCCCAGGCTCACCGCCGGGGCCTGCCGGGTCTTGCGGACGATGGCGATGATGTAATCAAAGAGCGCAGGCTCAACTCGTACCTGCTTGACTTCCTGGCGCGCGTTTTCGAGCATCGCGGGATTCACCGGACGCAAACCCAAGCGGTCCAGCGAGCGCGGTTCGAAGCCGGATTGATATCGCTCCAGGATGGTTCGTTCGTCCGCGGACGCGGGGTAGCGAATGCGTATCTTCATCAGAAAGCGGTCGAGTTGAGCCTCCGGCAGCGGATACGTGCCTTCGAATTCGATCGGGTTCTGGGTGGCAAACACTCCAAAATTCCTCGAGAGCAGATGGGTGGTGCGGTCGATGGTTACTTGGGTTTCTTCCATCGCTTCCAGCAGCGCCGATTGCGTCCGCGGCGGGGTGCGATTGATTTCGTCCACCAGCAGCAGATCGGTAAAGATCGGTCCGCGATGCAGAGAAAAGCTATTGAGCGCCTGATTGAAAACGTTGGCGCCCAGAATGTCCGCGGGGATCAAGTCGGGTGTGCACTGCACCCGCTGGAATTGGAATTGGAACAGTTGCGCCAGCGTTTTCACGGCGAGGGTCTTGGCCAGGCCCGGCACGCCTTCAATCAGGGCGTGAGCGTTGGTGAGAACCACCAGCAGCAGGTCGTCGATCAGCTCGCGCTGTCCGACGATTACTTTCGAGCACTCGTCGCGAACGTGCTGCGCCAGTTCGGATGCGATGGTCATTCGTCCATTCTCCTCGTTCCGATTTCGGATTACCGGTTGCCGGCGGCGGCGCGCGGGCCCCGCCGTCCTTCCAGCCGCTCGGAATAATCGTGCAAGCGCTGCACCAGGTCCAGCGCGTCCAGCTCCGGCAGGGCCAGGCCGCTCGACGCCCGCTCCGCGCGCACCAGTGTGTCCTGCAGAGCGGGTTCGGTCCAACCCATCTGCGCCGCAGCGGTGCGGCAAACATCGGGAATTCGCGCGCGCGGAGGCAAACCTGAGCGCCGCGCAAACAAATATCGAAAGTGTTGCGAAACGGAAGAGACCGCTGCATTTCCGGCGTGAGCGTCCTGATACAAATCGCCGAGCGTCTCCACAAACTCGAGCGGTGAAAGCCGGGCCGCCACTGCGGGCGCGCGCACCGGACCGCTGCGCCGCGAAAACGTAATCAACAGCGCCAGGAATAGCATTCCCATCTGCGCCGCCACCCAAGGCAGCGGGGTGCCGGCGAGATAAGTGCCGAAGGAATCCCGCTGCCCGTGGAAATATTCATCCCACAGCACCCGGCTGCGTCCCGGCGGCCCCATTGTATTTAGGAACATCGCCAGATCTCCGCTGGAGGCGATCGCCCCATTGGTGAGCGGCGTCGACGCCGCCCACCACAACGCCGAGCCTTTGCCGTGGGAATAGAGGAGCACCACGGACTCGCTATGGTCTCCGTAGATGGTCACCGGCGCCAAAGAGTCGCCGTCCCAGAACGCGGGATCGGCCATGGTAATCTTCGGCGCACCCCGCGTCAGTGCGCTAGCCGCCATCGCTCGATATTCTTTGGGCTCAGCGAGCGCGTCGCCGGCGTCGATGGCCTTGCCGTCCGGCAAAAAACTCGCGGCACGTGCGCCCGTAGCGAGCACCGTGCCACCCGCGGAAATGAAGCGGTGCATGGCGCGCAAGTCCTCCACCTTGGGATGCTCTCGCGGCTCCGCCAAAATCAAAATGGTGTTGTGCCCATCGCTAGGAAGTTCGGAGGGCGAGTGATCCCAGCGCTCCACCGAATAGCCGAGTTCGGTCAGCAGCAAGTATGCGGCCTTGGCTCCGCGCCATCCGGTGGAATAGCTCGATGGGTAGCCCGGACCGTTTTGGCCGGGTCCGGAGATCACCGCGCCCGCGATGAGCAGCGCCGCGAGGACCATACCCGCGACGATCAGGAGGCGGCGATCGCGTGTGTCGAGCGCAGTAGGCATCCGATCCTTTCGAGTTGCGAAACTACCTCGTCCCAATCCGCCGCGGTGGCAGCGTGATCGCCGTACCAAGTCCATTCAAAGCGCTGCGTTAGATTTGCCAGTGGTTCGCGCTGGGTGAGTTTCAGATCCACCACCCGCAACGATTCCCGCGGGGTGCGTGCGCGATCCGGCGGCAGCGCGCCCGATTCTTCCAGTCGCGCGATCCCCGCCCAATACGCGCAGTGGATCGCATCACGATACGCGCCGCGCTGCGCGGCAGCCGCGGCTTCCCGAGCCCACTCCCGCGACCCGGCGGGCGGCCGCGAGGCTCCGCGAAGATCGAGAGTCTGCTGGCGTGAGCGTTCGCGAAGGTAACGCACCGTCCACCAGGAGAGCGCCAGGAACGCCAGAACGATTGCGCCCCATGCGAAATAATCGCTGGCATGCCCCGAAATGTGCACCTTGTGAAAAATCTTGTTCAGTATCCGCTCCAGCCACCTCTCCACTCGGTCGATGAGTCGATCAATGGCCGACGGGCCCTGAGCGCCGCCAAATTCCTTGCGGCTGAGGATCGCGGTGAGTTTCTTTCGGGCGTCCTCGGCGGAGGCCGGCGCAGGCGGCGCCAGGGTGAGGCTCGCCGCACTCTGGCGCAGCGTGGCGAGGTGCGCCTGGATTTGCTTTAGGCGCGCGGTCCGATGATCACCGTTGGTTTCCATGTCGTATAGCGCGCGGCTCAGCCAGTTCGCGGAAACTTGGACCGGCGAACCGTCCACGTCGACGTTCCATTCCGCGGGCACCGTTTTCCTCAGGGCTTTCAACGCCTCGGTGTCTTCCGGCGCATTTTCGATGGCGTGGGTCCAGCGGTCCAGCTCGGATACGTATTGCGGAAGCGACAACGGCGGTCCGGTCGCCTGGTCTGCCGTCGGACGGGCAGGCTTTTCGCTCGCCCGTGGAGGCGCGCTGGAGCGCGCGCCGGAAGCACTCGCGGCGTGGGAGAAAAACAACAGAAGAACGCTCAATATCAAGAATCTTCGAAGTATTCGCAATTCGAGCAGGCCTTTCCTGCCGGTGGACGCACGGCCACCCAAGCCACATACAATTCTAACTGGGAATGAACCCCGGAGATGCGGTTTGCGGGCCAGCTTCGATCTGCGCAATCATGTGCTGCAAATCGAAACCCTCTTTGCGAACCCGCTGATCGTAGTAATACAGCACCAGCGCAATCATGCTCAGCGGGCTGCTGATCGCGCTGCCGCAAGCCGCCGAAATCGAAGTCGCCAACGAGAGCCACGCCGGCGGAGCGCCCTTCATGATGAATAGGCCCATGGCCAGCAGAAATGGTCCCTGAAAAATCAAAATCACCGCGTAGCCGACGAATACCATCAGTAGCAGGCCCAGAAAGATATGCCAGCGTCTTCCCCGTGTTAATTCAATGCTGCGGCGCAGCGCGCCGCCGACGCTCGCGTCCTCCAGCATCACCGCGGGAATCACTAGCGAGAAAACCATAAACACAAATATGGTGATCGCCAAAAGGGCCAGGAAGACCACCACCATCAGAAGTACAAGCCCTATTTTTGCCCCATTCCCCGCGTGGGTCATCACGCCGGAAGCGGCGAGACCCGCGAAAAGCATGGTCATGCCCAACACGAAGAGTATGAAGATACCCGTGAAAATAAGCCCGATGGTGATCAGCAGGCCCAACAGCCTCCAAAATCGCCGCAGCGCCTTTTGGTAGGAACCGCGAATGGTGGCGGTGCGGCCAAGATACACATCCGAGACCGCCAGGGCGATGGCTCCTAAGCCCAAGGTCAGCGCCACCATGAGCACCGGGAATATCACCAGGTAAATTATTGCCAGGAAGCCGGGATCAAGCGGTGGCGGGTGACCCGGCTGCAGCCGGATCAACTTCCCCCACATGCTGAACGAGTAAAGATTGGTGGGAATCTGTACGGCCGCGGGAATCGCCATCACCCCCGCAAATAGCGCGAAGTGGTTTCGGTACAAGGTAAAAACGCGATCCAGGATCTCTCCCAGACTCAAGGGCCGAAGGTCGTATGGCGCCGCCACAGTTTCCTCCTGGATTTCCGATCCTCTGGAAGGCCACGATCTAAACACGGAGGTGCCTCGAAGGCAACGAGCATTGCGGGTGAGTAACCGAGTACTTTCCGGGCAGCGGTGTCACCACCGCGGGTCCCGCCTGCCCAGGTGGCTTTGACACTCCGCCCGGTCTTGGAATATTGTCTTGGCTCGCCGGAGATTTTTCTCTGGCGGCGGTTTCTGTTTTCTTTTGCGCGGCGTTGCCAGCCGGGAACAGGACCCCGGGGGAGGTTTGCAATGGCTTTCTCGCGAATTCGCTTGGTGCTGGCTTTGGTCTTGGTGGTGTGCTCCTGCGCAATCGCCACCGCGCTGTTGCGGCGCGCCGGCCGGGTTCTAAATACTAGCGTTTCGGCCGCGCCTGCTGCGCCAGACGACGCGCGCCTCCACGGCGCTTATCGCTTCGATCAATCTGGCTGGGTTTACGTGCACCTCGAAGGCGATCCGGGAACGGTGGGGTTCCAGCACGGTTCCCTGCTGGCGCCGGAAATCGAAGATGCTTTCCAAGCCGTGAAGCTGCACGCCACCCATGAAACCCACCGCGATTGGGAATTCTTCCGCCAAGCCGGACGGAAAATGCTGTGGCCGCACATCGACCCCGAATATCAAACGGAATTGCAGGGGATCGCCGACGGACTGAGGTCCAAGGGCGTGGCCATGGATTTGGACGACGTGGTGGCGATGAACGCGTTCGAAGAGATGCCCGACTATTATGTGCCGTGGCTGAACGCCAAGGAAAAACTGGCGGATGCGCCACACATCAACAGTCCGTTGAATTGCAGCGCGGTTGTCGCCGCGGGCGGTTGGACCAAGGACCACCAGATCGTGATGGCCCACAATAACTGGACGAATTACATGAACGGCGAGCGCTGGCGCATCATCTTCGATATCGCCCCGGCGCACGGCCTGCGCATCTTTATGGACGGCTTTCCCGGAGTGATCGCCAGCGATGATGATTTCGGGGTCAACTCCGCGGGGCTGATGGTAACCGAAACGACGATCAGCCAATTCAATGGCTGGGACCCGGACGGCAAGCCGGAATTCGTGCGTGCGCGCAAAGCCATGCAATATGCCGGGTCCATCGATGATTACGTGAAAATCATGCTCGAAGGGAACAACGGCGGCTACGCCAACGACTGGCTGCTGGGCGATCGCAAGACGGGAGAAATCGCGCGCTTCGAACTGGGCTTGAAACACTACCGGGTTTGGCGCACCAAGGACGGTTACTACGCCGGCTCGAACTTCGCGAGCGATCCCCAGGTGCTTAAGGTCGACACCACTTTCGATACCAAGAACCGAGAGAGCTCTCCGAACGCGCGGCACGTTCGGTGGGACGAGTTGATGGCCAATTCCAAAGGGCAGCTCGACGTGCCCCTAGCACAACGGCTAATTTCCGATCATTACGATTCGTTTGAGAAAAAAGACCACCCCGACGCTCGGACCCTGTGCGGGCACGGCGACGTGGCCGCCAACGGCATCAAGGATTGGGACTGGCAGGCGTACTATCCCGGCGGCGCGGTGCAAGGAAAAGCGATGGATAGCAGCATGGCGCAGAACATGACCTTCGTCGCGCGCATGGGCCACCCCTGCGGCGCCGATTTCCACGCCAAGGATTTTCTCGCGCGGCATCCTGAATTTTCCTGGCAGGCGCCGCTGCTGCGGGACATGATCGCCGGCCCGTGGACGCAATTCCGAAGCGGCGAGCGCGCTCCGAACTGATGGGACGGAGCGGTTCGCGGCTGCACATCGGCGCGCGCCTACCGGCCTCGACCCTCCTGCCAACGATAAGTGATTGCCTACCCGGGTTTCCCTTGTACCCTGGGCTTCAGTCCTGATGAGCCTTACCCACTTTTTCGGTCTACTCGGGGGCTTGCTGGTCCTGGCGTTTGTTGCCAACCGGCTGGCGCGATGGACGCGCGTCCCGGACGTGCTGGTGCTGATTGCCACCGGCACCATTCTGGGGCCGGTGCTGCACTGGATCGACACTTCCAAATTTCAATCGTTCGCGCATGGCTTCGGCACTTTCGCGCTGATCCTGATCCTCTTTGAAGCTGGCATGGACCTCAACATTCGCGATACGCTGCGGCATTTCCCGGGCGGCATTTTGCTGGCGATTTTTAGTTTCGCGATCACCCTCGCGGGTATCACCGCGTTCCTGGTGGTCTCCCAGCACATGGACAAAATGCCGGCGTTGCTGGCAGCGGCCGCGTTCGCGTGCATCAGCAGCTCGGTAATTCTCCCGGTGCTCGAGCATCTGGATTTGCGTCCAGCGGTGCGGACCACATTGGTCGTGGAGGCGGCGCTCAGCGATGCGCTGGGGGTGCTGACCGTCGGGATCCTGCTCGACCTCACTTCCGCGAGGTCGCTGGGCACACCCGGCACGGTAGGTAATTTTCTGATTCACTCCGGAATCATTCACGGGACGAGCGGCTCGATCGCGGTAGGAGTGGCCAGCGGGTTCATGACGCGCGTGCTGATTTCGATCGCGGTGGCCTACGTCGCGGGTTTCGTGTGGGTACGCGCGCTGCCGTTGCTGTCAGAACAGCGCTTCTGGCAAGTGCTGACGCTGGCCGCGGTGCTCTTGGTGTACGCGGCCTCGGACGCGGTGGGCGGCAGCAACTTATTCGCGGTGGTGGCGTTTGGGGCTACGCTCGCTAACCTGCCGGGAGAAGCGCGCAAAGAACTGGAAAGCGCCTGGGGCTTCGTGGCCCGGCGTAGCGACGCCGATAAATCACGCGACCAACTGCTGCTTTTCCATTCCGAGCTGGCCTTTCTGGTGCGCACGTTTTTCTTTGTGCTGTTGGGATCGATCGTGCCGTTTCAAGGAATGCGCGCGGCGTTGGCGCCGTCGGTGGGAATTGTGGGCGTGCTGATCGTATCTCGATGGCTGGCGGTTCAGCTCAGCCGCGTCGCCTGGCGCGACCTGCACCCGGTGGAAATCGAAGTGGCGGTGCTGCTGATTCCCCGCGGACTGATCAACGCGGTGCTGGCCTTTGAAATCGTCGATGCCCACGGGACAGCATTTGCATTCCTGCCGAATTACGTTTTCGGAGTAATTCTGCTCACCTGCTTGCAATTATTGGTCGGCACATTCCGCGCGCGCAGCTTGCCACCCGGTGCGGCCGAATCGAGCCCCGCGGCGGTCACTGGGTAGCGGCAGGCGCGGCTAGTGGAACTCCGGCTCCTCGATTTTCATTCGCTTCACTTTCATGCTTATGCGAATGTTCCGCGAACGGACGTCGGCGAGAATGGCTCGCCGGGTTTTCACCGGCAAAGCCTCCGGCGGAAAAACGCCGGCCAGTTTTTTGGGGAAGTGTTTGATGAACAGCGACGCGACGTGCGCGGTGGCGTAAGCGATCGGGGACACCAACAAACCACGCGCGCGGATTTGGTGCAAAGTCTGGAAGCCTGCATCCCAGCGAAGCAACAGCTTCTTCTCGTCGTTGGTTCCGAAGACCAGCACCGCCGCGGCGAAACGCGAATTTTCCAGCATCCCTTGGCGAATCAGCTTGCCAATCTGTTGCGGCGTGGGGGTCTTCGGGAATCTCTTGCGGACCAGGCCGCGCGAACGGCTGAGCTTTCCCTGGCGGTACCAGCGGCGCAGATGCTCGATGTCTTTGCCGCCGATTTTCACATCGAAGTCGCACATCGGCAGAACGCGAGGCAGGGTCACCACTTCGTCCTGCGCCGCGAGGTACACCGGAACCTCGCCGATGGGTTTCGGAAAGCGAAACATTTCCCGGCCGCTGAAGCGGCGTCCGAACAGGAATTTTCCCTGACGATAAATTCGCGGATGGGAGATGGCTTCGTCGAATGCCGCTTCCGCCGACCACATCGAAACCGGATCCGCGCTGGAGGTGCTTTCGTACAGGCGGATCGAAGCGCTGTCGACGCTGTCGAGCAGTTCTGAGCCACGAGTCACTAACAAATTCGTCAGCCCCGGCGCGGCCCCGGCGTTGATCACCGCGGCGCGTCCCTTGTCCTGAAATCGCTTGTCGTAGCGGAGTTGCTCGGCCTTGAAGGGATTGCGGGTGAGATGCGAACTCAGGTCTAGATAATGGACGCCGAGCCGCAGCGCGGCACGCAGCACGATTTCGTTGAATACCGCGGGCGAGGCGTTCACTAGCAGCTGGCAACCGCGGGCGGCGCGCACGATCGACCACAGATTACGCGCGTTCACCTCGTACACTTCACAGCGATTCTTCTTTCCCAGAAACATCCGGGCGCGCTCGACGTCCTTGTCCCCGCACCATACGGTATGGCCGTCGCGCACCAGCAGTTGCACCAGCAGCGAACCAGCTCCACCCACACCTAGGATGAAAATGCGCATCGGCTACCCACCACGCGATTCCACTGATCCATCGGTTCCTGCTGGCTGGCGGCGCTTGTAGTCGCCCGGGGGCGGCACAGCTTCAGACGCGGTACCAAGCGCCGGTGCGTCTCCGCCTCGCAGCGCCTCTTAATTTCCGCCTGCCGAGGAGGAACCGGAAGACGCCCGGCCATCGGCCATGACCTTCTCTACTTGGTCCACGGTGCGAGGCAGCCGTGCGGTGAGCAACTCATGACCGTCTTTGGTGACCAGAACATCGTCCTCGATGCGCACGCCAATCTTTTCATCCGGAAGGTAGATTCCGGGCTCAACGGTGATAACCATTCCCGGTTCGAGTTTGCGATCGCGATCGCCAGGATCGTGAACGTCCAATCCGAGATGGTGGCTCACTCCGTGAATGTAGTAGGGCAGCAGGGATTTCCCGTTTTTGTCCTTGCCATGACTGTCGATATACTTCTGGGTGATCTCCTGCAGATTTTTGCCTTCGCCGTACATCCGCACGCCAGGTTTCACCGCGTCGATCGCGGCGTTCTGCGCACCGAGAACGATTTCATAGATTTCGCGCTGCCGGGCGGTGAACTTTCCGTTGGCCGGCAGGGTGCGGGTGATGTCCGCCGCGTATCCGCCGTATTCTCCCGCCACGTCGATCACCACCACATCGCCGTCTTGGATTTCGCTATCTAACCGCGGATAGTGCAGCACCGTGGAGTTGAACCCCGCACCAACGATCGGCGAGTACGCTTCGCGCTCGCAACCCCCGAATTCATGAATTTCCTTCATGCGCGAGGCCACCTGGTATTCGAACAGCCCCGCGCGCATGCGCTTCATGGCGTCCAAGTGGGCGTCCACGGAAAGGTCTACCGCCTTTTGCAGCAGCGCCAGTTCGCCCGCGGACTTCACTTGGCGCATCGCGAAAATTTCGCTGGAGACGTCGCGCAGCTTGGTGCTCGGCACCGCGTGGTGCAGCCACGCGTTCCAGCTGCCCAAATGCGGGTAACCCTCTTCCTCTTTAGGCGCGATCAGGGTATAGAAATTCGAGTAGGTTGCGGAGAGCTTCTGCAGGTCTCCCTCCATCTTGTCGAACGGTCGAACTTGCACGAATCCGGTTTTTTCGCTCACCTCCGGATCATTGGGCCCCATCTGCGGCCCTTCCCAGCGCTCCTTCCGCGGATCGCGCGCCGGAAGGTAGAGGGTTTCGCTGGGACCATCCGTGGCCTTGGCATTCGGCGCCTGGGGCAACAGAATCAGCGCGGCGCCTGCCTCGCTGTGCCCGGTGAGGTAGTAGAAGCTTTCCTCCTGAAAGAAAACCGCCACCTCCGAAGCATCTTCGTGACCGGTATAACCGAATATCACTACCGGGGCGTCTACTTTCGAAGCCAGCCTATACCGGCGCTCCTGATATTCGCTATTGGGTTGGCGGAACCGCGCATGCACCGTTGGTGCGCATACCATCAGCACGCATACCGTTGCTGCTGCCGCCACCCCCACCATCATTCGCCGCTTCATCCAGAGCCTCCTTGGCCCGCACCAGCGCATGCCCTGCGCCTTAAGAGATTCCCAAAGAATTTTTCACACCCGGACGCGAACGGCGGTCAAAAACCCGGGGCGCCGGTCGCTGCCGGCCTCACTTCGCCGGCGTCCACTACGCCGAAGCGCAATCGTTCGAGGTACACCTGCGCAAGCGACATCAGGCCGGTGTAAAGATATCCCCACACAAATAACAGCAGGAACGGCACCGTGGCGTAGTTTTCGTTCTGAATCGCGTAGCCGACCGTGGCCAGAAAATACAAGCCCAGAAACACTTCCGCAAAGGGCATCCACCCGGCGCTCTTCTTATATTTCTTCTGCGACCAATGGCCCCGGGCTTGGCCCTGGCCTTCGATATTGTATTTCGGAGTGCGCACAAACTCACTCTTCACCCCGAAGAGCGCTTCCAGAACTCCTGCCGCATTGCGGACGGACAGCCCGATGCCGAGGGCCATGACGAACGGCATAAAAAGAATCGAGCGCTTCCAGGTCTTCGGGAATAAGACCCGTTCGGAAGTGAGATAGAAACTCGAAATAGAGCACGTGGAAGCGATGAACAACGGGAGGTCGATCACCAGCACCTGGAACCATCCCTGATAAAAGCGCACCACCATCGCCGGAAGCAAAATGATCGAGAGAAACACCATCAGCGGATAACTGATATTGGCGGTAAGGTGAAAGAACGCCTCGGCCTTGACCTGGATAGGCACATCCGCGCGCATCACCCGCGGCAATATCTTTTTCGCCGTCTGCATCAAGCCCTTGGCCCAGCGCGCCTGCTGCGATTTGAACGCGTTCATTTCCACCGGCAGCTCGGAAGGGCACTCGATTTCCGGCAGGTAGATAAACTTCCATCCACGGAGTTGGGCGCGATAGGAAAGGTCGGTGTCTTCGGTGAGGGTATCGTGCTGCCAGCCCCCGGAATCACCGATGGCTTCGCGGCGCCATACTCCACCGGTTCCGTTGAAATTGAAAAAGAGCCCGCGGCGATATCGGGCGGAGTGCTCGATGACGAAGTGGCCGTCGAGCAGGATGGCTTCGGCTTCGGTGAGTCCGGAATATCCGCGATTGATGTAGCTCCAGCGGGTTTGCACCATAGCTAGTTGGGGATCGATGAAATAGGGGATGGTGCGGACCAGAAAATCGGCGGGCGGCAGAAAATCGGCATCAAAAATGGCGATAAATTCACCGCTCGCGGATGCCAGCCCTTCCTGCAACGCGCCGGCTTTGAATCCTTCGCGGTTGGTGCGGTGGAGATAGGAAATCGGAAGGCCGAGCTGCTGATGGCGTTGCACGCAATCGAACGCCACCTGCTGGGTTTCGTCGGTGGAATCGTCGAGCACCTGAATTTCCAAGCGGTTCCGCGGGTAATCAAATTGCGCCACGGTTTCGATCAGCCGTTCGATCACGTAGCGCTCGTTGAAGATCGGAAGCTGTATGGTAACCTTGGACCACTCGGTTGGAATCGGAGGCGTTGGCGGGACTCGATGACGATACTTGAAATACGTGTACACCAACACGTAGCGATGGATTCCGTACGACGCCAATACTACCAGCACCAGAAAATACGGCAGCATCACCGCCACGTCGAACGTGTTGGGCTGGTAGATTCCGTTGAAGGTCCGATTGGTCAGCTTATCCCAATAGCCCCGCAGCGGATTATTGCTGGCCAGCAGCACCATCGCTATTTGTTGGAACCGGAACAAAGTTTCTCCGCCTTATCATGGTGAGCGAAATTCGAATCTCCGCGATGGCTCCCCTCGCAGGGGTGGCTCGCGGTGGCGGGCGGCTTGCTGCTCGAGCTGGCCTATCTTTACCTGCGCCGGCTGGCCAACCTCGAGTTTTTCGTCGTCGCCTTTATCGCCACCGGCCTCGCCACTGGCGCGCTCTACTTTATCTTTCTCTATCTATTCGAACACTCCCGCGATTCGCGCCCCGGCCGCTGGCTGATCCTAGCCACCGCCATCCTGTTTCGACTCACGCTATGGCCGCTCGCCCCCACCCTTTCGGAAGATCTTTACCGCTATCGTTGGGACGGCCGCGTGCAGCTCGCCGGCTGGAATCCCTATGCGATCCGGCCGAATGACCCGCGCCTGAACCATCTTCGCGAAGCCGGGGTGCCGCATTTCCCCGCCCCGGAGATGCCGACCATCTATCCGCCTCTCGCGGAACTCACCTTTCGCGAAGCGGCGCGCTATTTGCCTACCCCGCGGCTGTTTAAATCGGTCACCGCCGGCGCGGATCTGCTAACTCTCTTTCTGTTGGCGGCCTGGCTGCGCCGGATCGGCGCGCGCAATTACCAACTGGCGATATACGCCTGGAATCCGCTCGTGATCATCGAGTTTGCAGCGAGCGGCCACTCCGACGCCCTGGCTTTGGCGCTACTCGTCGGCGCATTGGTGATTATACGGTCACGACCCCGAGAGTCAACGCTGGTACTGGCAGGCGCCGCGTTGCTCAAGTCGTTCCCCGTCATGTTGATTCCGCTGTGGTTGCGCTGGCACGGATGGCCGCAACGGGCCCGCGCGTGGTGGGAGGGGGTCTCCGCAGCGGCTTTCGCGGCTTTGTGCGCCTGGCCATACCGGTCCGCTCTGCGGCAAATCCCGGTAACCATGGCTTACTTTGAGTCTCGCTGGCAGAACAACAACGCCAGTCTGTACGCATTGCTGCGCGCGGCAAGCGGCTCGCACGAAATCGCCGCGGGAATCGGGGTGGGAGTCACCGTGGGATTGGTGTGCTGGACCGCTATGCGGAAAATCGAGCCGGCGCGCGCCGCTTATATCATTATCGGAGCGATCCTGATGTTCACGCCGAACGCCTATTCCTGGTATTTCACCTGGATGGTGCCGCTGCTTTGCCTATTTCCGAACCCGGCGTGGCTGTTGCTCACCGTTCTTCAGTTTATCTCTTACCACGTGCTGATCGATTATCCGGTGTTCGGCAGATTCCAATTCCAACCGGCCTACGTATTTCTTACTTACGCTCCCTTTTACGCCTGGCTGCTGTTCGACTGCATCCGCCGTAAGGCGCCCCGGGACACGGCCGCGCAAGCCGCGTAGCTTCCGTTTAAGAACACACTGACAAATGGTGTTGAACAGGAGTCCGGAGAGGGGCGGCCTCATCCTCATCCGCAATACGACTGATCGGACCCTGGGCACGGAAATTCGGCAGGAAGGAATTCGCTGCGCAGGCCGTTTGGTTTTGGCAGGCGTTCGGGAGCTTAACAGGCTGCTTGAGTCGATTCTGTTCAGTGAGTGGGTCCGGTTGTTGGGTTCGGGCAAGGTCTTGGGCGGAGTTCCAATCCAGAAAATTCTGCCGGAGTTGTGGGGTCACGTCTTTTACCCGCTGGCGGGCCCGGTCGCGGTCCGCGAATCCCGTGGCGGCCAGCTGTCGCCACCAGGTCAAGTCGCGCCCGCCGTTCGGTCCTTCCGCCGTGGGCAGAATTTATTGAGCAGGGAGGCCACACTAGCCCCCGCGTTCCCATGCGTCAATCCGGAACGATACGGTATTGCACGTACGCTCGAGTCGCGCGATAAAAGTCAGGCGACGAGTAACCATCGACACCAATAAATCGGGCCGAAACACGGCGCCGGGATCCAAGGAATTAAACGTTGAGGGTCAGCGTGGTGGTAGGAATAAAATTGTTGCCCGGGGTGGGGCGCGCAGGCGTTTCGACGATCGGCGGCATCTTCGAACGATCCACCCGGTTGTACATGGTGTCACGTTCGATCGGCACCCGTCCGGCTTCACGGATCAACCGCTCGAGGTCGGCGCGGGTCAGGTGTTGCGGAGTGGTTGCGCCGGCGTCGTGGTAAATTTTTTCTTCGACCACCGTGCCGTCGATGTCGTCGGCGCCGAATCGCAGAGCCACTTGCGCGATCCGCGGCGTTAACATGATCCAATAGGCCTTGATATGGTCGAAATTGTCGAGCATCAGCCGCGATACCGCGATCATTTTCAAATCGTCCATGCCGGTAGGTCCGGGCAAATGGCTCAGCGCGGTATTGGCGGGATGAAACGCCAGCGGAATGAACGTCTGGAACCCGTGGGTAATGTCCTGGGTATTGCGCAGCAGGAGCAGATGCTCGACGCGCTCCGCATTCGTTTCGATGTGGCCGTAGAGCATGGTGGCGTTGGACCGCAGGCCCACTTGGTGCGCGGTTCGGGCGATTTCCAGCCAGCGCTGCCCGCTCACTTTGTGATCGCAAATCACTTTGCGCACCCGCGGATTGAATATTTCCGCGCCGCCGCCCGGCAGCGAATCGACGCCGGCGGCCTTCATCGCCAGGAGCGTGTCGCGAATCGAACTCTTGGTGAGGCGGGCGTAGTAACCGACTTCCACCATGGTGAACGCCTTGAGGTGAACTTGCGGATGGCGCTGCTTGAGCCCGCGAATCAAATCGAGGTAATAATCGAACGGCAAGTCCGGATGCAGGCCGCCGACGATGTGAAACTCGGTGGCGCCTCCGGCTACCCCTTCGGCGGCGCGCCGCCACACCTCGTCGAGAGCGTAGGTGTACGCCCCGGCTTGATCGGCAGACCTGCCAAAAGCGCACAAGCGACAGTGAGCGACGCAAACGTTGGTCGGATTGATGTGCCGGTTGATGTTGTAATAGCAGGCGTCGCCGTGGCGTGCCTCGCGTACATGGTTAGCCAGCCATCCCACCGCCAGCAGATCATGCGACTCGTAGAGCGCCAGGCCGTCGGCGGCGTTTAACCGCTCTCCTGCCAGCACTTTACTGGCAACCGGCTCGAGCCGAGGGTCGCGAATCTGTAGTCCAGACTGCATCTCATCACTCCCGATTTTAGCGCGGCGAAGCGACCGCAGCCGCGCCCCAGAACAAAAGAAACAACAAACTAATATATCCGTTGATGGTGAAAAACGCAGCATTCATTTTGCTCAGGTCATTGGGCTTCACCAGCGAATGCTCGTAGCCCAACAGCGCCGCTACTACCACTATGCCTGCCCACGCCGGCCATCCCAGCCCGAAACCCCATGCCAGCCACGCCAATAGAGCCACCATCGCCAGATGCATGGCCCGCGCAATTCTCAACGAACGGGCAATGCCGAAGCGTTGGGGGATCGAGAAGAGGCCAGCTTGGCAGTCGAATTCAACGTCCTGGCAAGCGTAAAGGACGTCGAAGCCACCCACCCAAAGGGTGACCGCGGCGCACAGAATCAGCATGCGGGGGTCGAGCGAGCCGCGAATGGCAATCCACGCCGCGGCTGGGGACATACCCACACAGAATCCCAGCACCAGATGGGACCACATCGTAAATCGCTTGGTGTAGGAATAGAGAAAGAGCATGGCCAGCGCGAGGGGAGAAAGCCTGAGGGCGAGCGAATTCAGCTTCCACGCCGCGAGCACCAGCACCGCCGCAGCCAGTGCGGTGAACACTGCGGCAAAACCCAGGGTCAACTGGCCCGCCGCAAGCGCGCGCGTTTTGGTGCGCGGGTTGCGCCGATCGTAATCGACGTCGGCGATGCGATTCATGGTCATCGCCGCGGACCGCGCCCCCACCATGGCCACCACGATCCAGAAAATCTGCCAAGTCCCCGGCCAGCGCGCGCCGGAAGTGCGGGTGGCGAGCAAGGCGCCGACCAGCGCGAACGGGAGCGCAAATACGGAATGCTCGAACTTAATCATCTCGAGCACCGTGCGAATTTTTTTCCAGATCGCAGTCATCCAACAATTCCTAAGATTATTTCCCCAACGAAAACAAGCACGGTTAACTCTTATCCTTCAGCGCTCCGCCACCTTGCCACCGGTATTGCGCTTCCTGCGGCAGTCCGGCCTGCGCCAGCACCCGAAACGCAAATTGCTCGACCATATCTTCAATGGTTTTCGGATCGAAATAAAAGGCAGGCATCGCGGGCATTACGATCGCTCCGGCATCGTGCACCCGCAACATATTTTCAAGATGCACGCGGTTCAGCGGCGTTTCCCGCAGACATAGCACCAGCTTTCGCCGCTCCTTCAGGCAAACATCCGCCGCGCGCGCGAGCAAATCGTCGCTGGTCCCCGCGGCGATGCTTCCGATGGTGCCGGCCGAGCAAGGCAACACGATCATCGCGTCTACCAGAGCGCTGCCGGACGCCACCGCCGCGCCGACATCCCTATTCGGCAGATAGCTCACTTTCGCCGCCGATGTGCCGCTGAGCAGCCCCGGCAACTTCTTCGGATCGGAAGCCACGATGCCCAGCTCGGTGGAAATCAATCGCAAACCGGTTTCACTGACGATCAAATACACGCGATCCACGCGAGGGTCGGCATCCAGTAGTCGCAATAGCTTCTGGGCATAGATCGCCCCACTCGCTCCGGTTATCCCCAGTGTGATGATCATGAATCGAAGATTGCTCCGAACCAGTAATGGTAGGCGGCGCGTTTGGGCAAAGTCAACCAACACCACGGCCCCGGCAGCTGGCTGACCGAGGCCACAGCGGGCCTGAGCAAACCAGCGCACCGGCCAGCGCGGAGAGGAACAGGTGAGCTAGAATGCCCGCCAGTTCTATTCTAGGTGCATCGATGACCCAGTCTGATGTAGGGAATCCCCGGAAGTCCCGCCCATGGGTGTGGGTGCTGGTAATCGCTGCGGCCGTCGTGGTGCTGGCGGTGTGGCGCGCCCCGGTGTGGGTTGGCTCGAAGGTGATGCGAGCTCAACTTTACAGCGCGGGAATCCACAGTTACTCGATGATCGTGGATGGCCAGCGCGTGCATTACCTGGAGGGCGGAACTGGCGATCCGATAGTGTTGGTGCACGGGCTGGGCGCGTCGGCACAAAACAATTGGAGAAACCTGATGCCGCGTCTAGTCCGCGACGGCCATCACGCCTACGCGATGGATCTTCTGGGCTACGGCGAATCCGCAATGCCGACGGACCACACCTATTCGATCGGCGAGGAAGGTAAATTCGTCGAGGCGTTTTTGGAAGCCAAGCATTTGAACCAGGTGGCCGTGGCTGGCGTGTCCATGGGTGGATGGATCGCCGCGACCGTAGCGCTCGATCAGCCGCAACGAATCACTCGGCTCGTTTTGCTGGATAGCGCTGGACTGCGATTCACTCCAGACTTCGATCTCGGGCTGTTTACGCCACAGAACCGAGACCAAGTCGACGGGCTGATGGCCATTCTGACGCCTAATCCGCAGCGTATGCCGGGGTTTGTGAAGGACGACTTGGTCCGCGAAATCTCACGGCATGCCTGGGTGATCCAACGGGCTTTGGCCTCGATGGTAAGCGGGGCCGATTTGCTGGACGAGAGATTTCCATCTTTGAAAATGCCGGTGCTGCTGGTGTGGGGCAATGAAGATGTGCTTACGCCGCTGCGTATCGGCCAAAACATGCATGAAGCGGCGCCCCAGTCTGTTTTGGAGGTGTACCACGGTTGCGGGCACCTGGCGGTGGAGACCTGCGCGGATCGAATTGCACCGCGGATATCGAACTTCCTGGCAGGCAATGGGCCGCCGGCCGGTGCGACCGTGGACGTGCCATCGGGTGGTGACCAATAAAAAGGGCGATCCGAAGATCGCCCTGAGTCGAAGTTTTGGTATGCTTCAAAAGAAAGCACGCGACTCGGCCAACGCCAGATTACAAGATTCCAAAACGTCGTCAAGAACGACAGCCTAAGAATGCTCTAAGACAACCAGCTGTGCCCGCCGCTGCCCACCGGCACACTCCCCAGGCACTGACCGCTGGAACCGACAGGAGTCGAACCCGCAGTTCGACATTGGCAGAGTCAGGTGCTAGCAATTGCACCACGGACCCTCAATGACACTCTTGGCGTGTGACTCGGAAACGTCAAGAGAAGTACATACCCGCAATTCGCTACTGGCTGATGGCGCTAAGACACGGTTGATGAGGAGGCTAGGCAGTGGGCAGCACGCATTTTTGCTAGGCGGAATCGCACCTCGACTATCGGCTGCCTACTCCCATAAACTAGCTGCCGCCATGGACCACACTGAGCTGCTCGCGTTTCTGGAGAGTGTCCGCGCAGGCCGCACCACCCCGTCGGAGGGCGTAGAGCGGTTGAAGAATCTGCCGTTCGAAGACCTGGGCTTCGCCAAGATCGACCATCATCGCGGGCTGCGTCTCGGCTATCCCGAGGTGATCTTTGCCCGCGGCAAAACTCCGGCGCAGGTTGCCGGAATCGTTCAGGGAATGCTGCGCGCAAAATCGATGCACAATATTCTGATCACCCGGGCCAGCGAAAGCACCCTCCACGCCGTGGCGAAGCTTACTCGCCGGTCGCTGCGGCGCGCCTCAGTCACTCAGTTTTTTCCGCTCTCGGGAACGATCACCATTCGCCGCAACAAGAACGTGCTGGGCAAGGGCCTGATCCTGGTGGTCACCGCCGGGACCAGCGACATCCCGGTGGCGGAAGAGGCGCTGATCACCTCGGAAATGCTGGGCAATCGCGCCGAGGCGCTATACGACGTGGGCGTCGCCGGCTTGCACCGTCTGATCCACCACCGCCCGAAACTGACCGAGGCCAGGGTAGTGATTTGCGTCGCGGGAATGGAAGGCGCGCTGCCGAGCGTGGTGGCAGGACTGGTGGGCGTGCCGGTCATCGCCGTCCCCACCAGCATCGGCTACGGCGCGAGTTTCGGCGGAGTGGCGGCACTGCTTTCAATGCTGAATAGCTGCGCCTCGAACGTCAGCGTGGTGAATATCGACAACGGATTTGGCGCCGCCTGCGTAGCCAGCACCATCAATCGCTTGTAAAACAATTTACCGCAGCGCGGCGGCTACGGCGGTGCCAAGCGGCTGCTCTTCTGCCGGAAATACGGTGCGCAAGTCCAACAGCAGCGCGCCGCCTTCCACGCGCGCAATCACCGGAACGCCGCTCGAAGGACGCCGCAACCTCGCCTCCAGTTTCGCGGCAGAGCGCCCGCCGCCGCACGCGATCGCAACCAGACGCGTAGGCAATTTTTGTTCGGGCGTCGAACCGCCGCCGATCACCGAGACGCCGTCGCGAACTCCAATTTGTATTCCCGGCGGTAACTCTCCCTGGCGCAGGCGCTCGACAAACACCGCCGCGCGCGCGCCAATTTCTTCCGCGCTCAATCGAATCATTCGTAGCGCCGGAACTTCGTCGGACTGTCCTCGCCGGTAAGCGCGCAGGGTGGCGTCCAGTACCGCAATCGTCAACTTATCCACGCGCAACGCGCGGAACATCGGATTGTGACGCACTCGCTCGATCCACTTTTTCTTCCCGGCAATGATTCCCGCCTGCGGTCCTCCCAGCAATACGTGGCG
>CAVRXT010000017.1:0-70286 GCA_963725285.1 uncultured Acidobacteriota bacterium
GCTACGAACCAAAAGGTCGGGAGTTCGACTCTCTCCGGGCGCACCACTTCCTTTCCTCCTGAAAATAAAACGTTTGCAAACTTCCCAGCGTTGGCATATCGGTGGGTAATTTTGCACAGCCATTGCACATTCGCGCGGGATCACCGGCATCCTGCTGCGCGGCCCTCGGGATTCGGCCGGACGTTTCCTCATGAACGCAAAGTCCCGGGCAGCGTATGTGTGGCTCCCTAGCGCGCCTGCACGGCTTCGACGGGCACCAGAAGTCACACGAGCCTCTCGCCACAGGTTTGCGGAATCATACCATTACCGATGTGAAAGCGATCCGAGGTTTTTCAATGAGAAGCGAACCTTCGGAAACAGAAAAGTGGGAATGGATATGGGCGCAGCTTCGGCAGCATGGACTGCCGAAACGGGGTCGCCCAAAAAGAGGCTCTGAGACGCTGAAGTGGGCTGACCTCGGCGTGACGCGGCAGACAGCGCATCTTTGGCTCAAGCTGGGCGAGATCCCAGAAGCTGACCTCGACGCCAGTCGCCCACAAAACGCATGCGGTTACGCTCTTCTTGTGAACATCCAAACCGTCTTGCGACAGAGGCAAGAGTTCGTTGTGCCAATCGACGTCCAGGTCATATTCGTACTCGGGCTCAATTCGCGCCAGAATAGTTCGGCCTTCATCCACTTGGCGGACCTCTAAACATTGCTCAATCTCTAGAATATTTTCATGGTTCGTTGTGGTTTGAAAAACCATGAGCTATTCGTATCGCAACGCGACTATGGGGTCGACGCGCATGGCCCGCCGCGCCGGGATGTAACAGGCCGCGAGCGCGACCAGGGTTAGCAGAATCGCCACGCTGGCATACGTCAATGGATCGGCCGCGCCGACGTCGAAGAGCAGCGTTGCGAGCAAGCGCGTAACTGCGAGGGCTGCCACCACACCGCCGATCACCCCGATACCAGCTAGCCTTATCCCTTGGCCGAGAACCAGACGCAAAACGTGGCGCCGTTGCGCGCCAAAAGCCATGCGGATGCCGATTTCATGCGTTCGCTGCGTTACCAGCAGCGCCATCACACCATAGAGTCCGACGGCGGCCAATAATAGCGCTACGCTGCCTAAGAGACTGAGCAGGCTGGCCGAGATTCTTTGCACGAAAAGGGAGGCAGCGATGCTGTCATTCAAGGAAGTGGCGTCGAACACCGGAACCGCCGGGGCCACAGCTTGGGACTCGAGCCGCAATGCTGCGATCGCGCTATCCATTGAACCCAACGTGCGAACGTAGAATACCAATCCCATTTCGGGCCGATAGATCTGGCGTATCGGGACGTAGAAATACGGCGTGGGGGCTTCGGTAAGCCGGTAAATCTTGCTGTCCTGAACCACGCCGACAACCCTGAACCACTTTCCCCAGCCCTGAACCTGGCGGCCAACCGCTGTTCCATTGGGGATAAAGCGGCGGACAAACTCTTGATTCACGACCATCACCGGCGGTGCGCCCATGTCGTCGTTCATATTGAAGTCACGGCCCTCAAGTATCGGGATTTTCATCAGGTCAAAATATCCGGGCGCTGCCAGGGTGCGGTAGAGCTTCATATTCTCGCTGGGCGAAGGAACGTAGCCTTGGATTTGCAAATCCTCCCATGAGCCGGCCGCCACGCTGAGCGGAACGTAATCGGCATAGCTCACCGCAGCAACGCCGGGCTGACGTTCGAGTTGCTCGCGCAAATGGCGGCAAAAAGAATCCGCCTGCTGGGCGTCATAGCTTGCAGCGGAGAGGTCGAGTTGAGCGATGGCAACGTGTTCCGGGTTGAAGCCAGGCCGTACCTCGCTCACCTGACGGAAGCTTTTCACGAACAGTCCCGCGATAATCAAAGCCACAACCGCGAGCGTCATTTCAGAGGTCACAAATAATGCCCGTAGACGTCCCGAATGAGCGCTCGCCCCCGCACGGCCGCCTTCCTTGAGCATTTCGTTGACGTTGCCCCTGGCCGCGTGCAGCGCTGGTGCGATACCGGCTAGCAGCGCCACTGCGAACGCCAGCGCTATCGTAAAGAGCAACACTGGCGCGTCTATCGGCGCTCGCGCCAGCGTGGGAGCGGAAGAGCTGGGAAGCAGATATCCTAGAGAACCCCCAAGTTGAGCGGCAATGGCGAGTCCAGCAAGCGACCCAGCAACGGCAATAAGAAGTGATTCCGTGAGAAACTGGCGGATTAAGCGTGAACGCGACGCTCCGAGTGCGAGGCGGATGCTAAATTCCTTTTGTCGAGTGGTAGCACGAGCCAGCAACAGATTAGCCACATTCGCGCAGACGATGAGCAGCAGGACGCCACAGGCTGCCATTAAGATGCTGAGTGGACCCAACAGCGAATCTTGAATTCCGTAATGAGCTTTCCACATCGGCAGGAGGGTCGCGCTCATACCCTCGTTGGTGTCCGCGTCGCGGCGCGCCATCTCGTTTGCAACGGACTGAACCTGAGCACGGGCCTGCTCGATGGAGACGCCGGGCGCAAGCCTGGCAAGCACGCGAAACGTGCGCCACTTCCGATCGCGCAGCGTCGCGTCGCCGGTGGAACTCAGTTGCCCATACATCGTTGCCGGCACCCACATTTCCAATGAGAGCCCCGGCATCGAGCCGTGAAACGCTTCGGGCGAAACTCCGATGATGGTGTAAGGAAAGTGATTGACCCGCACGATTGCGCCGATCGCGCGAGGATCGGCGTGGTAATGGCTGGTCCAATACGAGTAGCTGATGATTGCCAAAGCGTGCGCGTTCTGTTGGTGGTCTACCTCTGCGGTTGAAAAGAATCTGCCCAGTTCCGGCTTTACGTGCAACACATCGAAGAAATTCCCGGAAACGGCTTCGCCCCAAACGCGCTCCACCGTGTCGTTATTTCCAACCGCTAGCGCCATGGGCTTTGTTACCGCCATCGATTCCACAAGCTTGCAGTCGTCGCGCAGGTCGCGGAAATCGAGATAGGAGGTGGGCACCCACTCCGCGTTGGGAGTTAGGGTCTCCAGCGCGACGACGCGTTCCGGGGCACCAGCCCCAGGAAGAGGATCAAGCAGCACGGAGCGGACCCAACTGAAGATGGTCGTGTTGGCGCCGATGCCGATCGCGAGCGTGAGTACGGCAATTGCTGCGAAGCCTGGGGACTTCGCCAGCATCCGTAGTCCGAGACGCAGGTCCTGCCAGAATGTTCCCACGCGCAAGCCTCCGATTTATTCATCCCGCCACCCCGATAGGTGCAAGAGTGGGGCCAATGTTAGGTCAACCTAAGCGTCTTTTGATTTAGGAAGTTACATGGACTACCGTGATAGTGAAGCCCGCCAATCGGTTCGAGAATGAGACGAGTTGGCACGGAAACGAACACCCGCGGAGGTGTCCCGCCCAATGTGGCGAGACCAACGCAGATTGTTAGAAAGTCGGGTTTAGGCTGTTCGTTCATCCAACCACGATACCCCCTGGCAGGCCATTCCAAGGAAGATGCTCGATCTACTCACCCATACAGTTACTGAATTGGTTGTGCCCAACTCTTAGCTGTAATCCCGATCGTCGCCAGTGGCCGCGTTTATTTCGATGTTCGGGAATAGACAGGATATCAGAGGGGACAAAGGAATCCTTGGGAGATTCCTCCGTAGATGACGACCAAGCATATCGACTTCGATCTGGACCGCGACTCGACGGGCTTAACTCTGCCTGTTCCTCGACGACCGCTGACGGGGCAGGAGGAAGAGTGGATCAACGCGATCCTGCAAACTAACAAGGCGTGGCGGACGTAACCTTCGGGGAAATCTACGTGGACGCTGAGTGTACCTGTGGGTGTCACACAGTGCATCTAGAACGGCCGGTGCAACCGCAGAATGCCAAAACTGCGCATCTACCCCATGAGAGTGTTGGCATGATGTGGATTATTACCGAGCTGGGGAAAACTGTCGGGACTACACTGCACGCCAAATATGGCTCCCTGGGCGAGCTAGAGGTCGTCTACCAGGAGAACACGGAGCTGTGGCCTCCCACATGGCGCGAGATGTACCGAAAGTTCCTCTGAGCCACGCAGTCGCTTCTGGAACATCCTAGAACGGGAGGGAACGCGATCCCGTGAACAAGGCCGTCGAATCCGTCTTAGTGGTGGTAGCCGGAGTCGGCTTTTATATCGGTCTGCCGGTCCTGCTGATCTGGGGCTGGGTGCGCTGGTTCAGTCGCACGCAACCGCGAACTCTGGCTTCGATCCTGTCCCTGATCGGTTTTGCACTCGCCACGGCGTCCGGACTGCTTGCGGTTTGCTCAGTGCTGTACGCACGCGTGAGAGGTGGTTTCTCGTATTACGACCCGTTGCTGATGAGAATTTATGCCTGGGGAGGAATGCTTTCACTTTCCGGCATCGTGTTCGGCATCGGCGGGATGTGGCGACCGGGTCCGGTGCGCTGGCTTGCCCCTGTCTGTTCCGTGGCGACTCTACTGTTCTGGTTCACCTCGGCAATGGGTGAATAGCTCCTACTCGCCGAGCAGAGTATCTATCGTGTGCGCTCCCTGGCCGGTTAAATCTGCGATCCGATCAGAGTGTAGTTCGCGGCCAGGACGCCACTGCACAGCGCTTGGATAAGTCCAGTGGTCTTTGACCAACTCATCGGTCCGAAGGCCGCTGGAGCCTTTTGGACCACCGACACACTCATTTCAAGACCATGGCCAACACCCGTTCGCATATGTCGCCAACTGATGGCCGCGTGTCCAATGGCCACTCTCCCGCAAACCATCTTTCATCTCACCGTGCCGCATTGCATCGCTTAGTTGCATCGGGATCGTTCGGAAGTTGGGCTCTGCGCAAGAATTCGTAGCGACCCGCATGTTAGGCTACTTTCTGAAGCACGATGAATTCGGTCTTGGTGACCGCCATGCGCTGGGCCTTGAGCAGCAGATAGCCGAGATTTTTGTAACCGCGCCCCCTTCTAAAAAGGGTTTTGATGTTGCCGTTGATGGCTTCCACCACTCCGAAGCGTACTTTGGTCCGGCAGTAGTTTAGGATGCCGTCTAAATGATCCAGCAACAGGAAGCCGAGGTTTTGAAACGGTAGCAACCGTTGCCACCGCAGTTGATCGATCCAACTTTGGAGATAGCGCAGCATGGCTCCTTCGTAGCGGTAGGTCCACAACCGCTCCAAGCTTTCCTTTAATAGGTAGGCTTTCATCACCCTCCGGTTCAGGGCGAATAGCTGGTTTAACTGCTGGCGTTTTGGGCCGTCCAGATTCATCCAGCGAGTCAGTAGTAGCCAGCGCTTGCCCTTCACGACACCCCGCATGCGCCCGCCTTTGCGGAAGAACTCCGCTCGGCGCACTTCATCGATGGCTTTGTTGGCGTGCTGCAGAACGTGGAACTTGTCGTACACAATGCGGCAGTTGGGCGCCCATTGTTCGATGCTGTTGGTGAACGGCCGCCACATATCCACGCAAGCCGCCGCGATGCGCTTCCGCTCACTTTCCGTCAGTTGCGTTCGGAAAAACTCATCGAGCGTTTCCTGTTTGCGATCCTGTCCGAACCACAAGGGCTCGCCGGTCTGCAAGTTGCTTACCACGGTGATGAACTTCGTCTGCTTGCCGAAGTAGATTTCATCCACGCCCATCTGTTCCAGCGGATCCTTGCGACGCGTGGCACTCCAGCGCTGCAGATATCGCAGGTCGATCGCTCGCACCGTGCTGGCCGCCAGGCGGAACTGCCGGGCCACTTGGCGTACCGATGCACTTTCGCATGCCAACCCCACGGCCTCTTCAAAGCGTTTACTAAACGGCGCTTTACTCGGCAGTTGGGGCACCTTCTCGACCCGTACCCCACATTGCGGACAGCACACCCGGTACACTTCGATGATCACCGTCGTCCGATATTCGCCCCAGGGCAAATCGCGCACCTCGCGCTCCCTGGCATCATGCGCGTCGCTAAACTTTCGCCCACATCCAGAACAGATCAGTTTCCGGTTCCCCGGCTTGCGCCGCACCCATAAACGCAAGGTCTTGGCGGCTTCATCGATTTCCTGCCGGTAGACTCGGTAGCCCGGCCATCCCAGAATTTTCGTGAATTCGTTGTCGCGCATGCCGCCGAGTCTAGCCGAAACGGCACCACCACGAAAACCCGCTCTTTTATTGCGTCGCTACGAATTCCTGCTCAGAGCCGATTTTGTTAAACAACTGCTCCGAGTTCTTTATGGTGGTTTGCTTTCGCAGCCTCATTTTCGCTTTGGGCGCTTTCCTTCGCTAGACAATGGGGACAGACAAAAGCGCTACCGGGACTGACAACATGGTCATTGGGGAACTTAACTTGTCCGGTAACCGCGTTACTCAGGCATTTGCGAGCTGTGGGTAGCCAATTTGGGTACTTCCGGATTGCCGACAGCTCGCGCACAATACGGGAGTTGAACGGGAATCAACACCCGCCAACTGCGGCCTGCTGAGCAGTCGCGATTGGTAGAATTGCGAGAGCTGGTCTCGCAATCATTCGTGATCCACAGCTGCAGGAGTGGGACCTTTTCATGTGCCTATCGTGCCTATGAGCGTCAAGGCGCCGGTGGCAGCATCGATGCTGTACATCGAGACTGTCGTTCGAGGCGGAATTCGTTACATAGGCGAACTTTCCGGACGGATGGACGGCGATCGAGGTAGGATACGATCCTGCGGCTATCGTTCCAATGGACGTTAAGGCCCCGGTCGTGGCGTTGATGGTGTACATCGAGACGTCGTTCGAGGTGAAATTCGCCACATAAGCGAACTTGCCAGATGGATCCACGACCACGGAGACAGGATCTGTTCCCGCAGCAATCGTTCCTATGGACGTTAGGGCGCCGGTGGTGACGTTGATGGTGTACATCGAGACGTCGTTCGAGGTGAAATTCGTCACATAATCGAACTTGCCAGATGGATCCACGACAACGGAGACAGGACCTGTTCCCGCCGCTATCGTTCCGTTGGACGTTAAGGCCCCAGTCGTGGCGTTGATCGTATACATGGACACGCTGCCGGCCAATCCAGGCGTGGCGTTCTGCGTCGCCACATAAACGAACTTGCCCGCAGGATCCACGGCCACGGAGATAGGGACTTGTCCCGCGGCGACCGTCCCTATGGACGTTAAGGCGCCGGTCGTGGCGTTGATGGTGTACATCGCGACGTTGAATGGAATACCGGCGCCGCCAGTCACCACGTAAGCGAACTTGCCGGATGGATCCACGACCATCGACGAGGGATCGCACAGTCCCGGACAATTTCCGTTTATCGTTCCTGTGGAGGTTAAGGCCCCGGTCGTAGCGTCGATGCTGTACATCGCGATGCTGCCATTAGCGCCATCCTCATAACCCCATGGATCCCCCTCATTTGTAACGTAGGCGAACTTGCCAAAAGGTTCTACGGCGATGGACCCGGGGTAGACACCGAAACCGTTTGTTGATACCGGTGATCCTATGGACGCCAGGGCCCCGGTCGTGGGGTTAATCATGTACATGGACACGTAGCCACCATCGCCATCGCAGCCGCCATCCAATGCATAGGCGAACTTTCCGGCAGGGTCCATAGCGATTGATTGCGGATCAACTGCTCCTGTCGTTATGGTGAAGGTCAACGAGTTCGAGCTACCCCCGCCGGGTGCAGGATTGAAGACTGTGACCGTTGCTGTCCCGGCTGCGGCAATGTCGCTCGCCGAAATCTGAGCGGTAAGTCCGTTAATGCTGCCATTACTAGTGGTCGGCAGGTCGCTGCCGTTCCAGCGCACGACTGAACCCGCCACAAAATTTGACCCAACTACCGTCAACTGATTATTTACTGAATCAACGAACTGTTCTCCTGCGATGGCGCAGCCAGGATCGAGAGAACTGATCGCCGGGACAGGGTTAAGGCCGCTGGTGATGGAGAAGTTCATCGCATTGGAAGTTCCACCGCCGGGCGCGGGGTTGGTCACGGTCACGGCCACCGTACCCGTTGAGGCGACGCTGGAAGCAGGGATGGCGGCAGTCAACTGCGTGGAGTTGACGATCGTGATGGTGGGCACTGCCCCGCCGAAGTTGACTATCGAGGACGCGACGAAATTCGTCCCATTGATCGTAAGCGTGAAAGCCGCACCAGCAGCCACGGTACCGTTCGGCGAAATTGTGGTGATTGTCGGAGTTGGTGGAGGGGACTGATTGTTGACTGACTGACTCGTGCCGGCCCCGCATCCAGAATTGCCGATCAGCGCGACAATAAGCAGTGCAACGGCGCTCAAATGAAATCTCACGGTCGTGAATGATCTAGATCGCTCAAAGGTGCGCGAATTTTGCATGTTTAAACCTCAATCCTAGGATCTGGATAGGACCAGAAAAGTCGTCAGAGTCACCAAAGTCGCCAAGGGTCATCGGCGCCCCTCGGCGGGCGGGCGACTTCTTTCAACGGCGTCCGTCTGATTTGTCCCTGTTTTGCTTCTGGATCGCGTAATCGCAGCCTTAGTCCTTCTCCTCCTCCTGCCTTATCCCCTCTTCGATGACAATCGTGCCCGTCGCCTCGCTGAGCACGAAGTATCTCTTGCCTCCGTCAAGGACGACGACGTTGTTGCTGTGTGTGCCGTCCGCATCGAAGAACGACCCCGTACAATCCGGATCGACCGTGTAGGTTCCGTTCGGTGCGGGGTAATCGGTCCAGGGTCGGATCACACCGTTGGTGCTTCTGGTGTTGCGAATGAGGCCGCGCGTTCCATCTCCGCTGTAGAAGGCGATGCCAATCTCGGCGATGGGGCCACCCACCACATTGTTCACGCCCGTTCTGTGCCAGGCATACTTCCCTTTGAGACTGGCAACGCTACAGACGCCATCGTTGGCATGAACCTTGGTCACGGCCCCTGGAATGTGGGTAAAAGTCGCAAGGAGCGCGAAACCTGCCACGAGAAGAAAATACTTTCCGAACTTGCTCATTTTTGATTCTCCTTTCTTTTCCGGCTTCAAACTCAAGTTCGTGTCTGGGGCATTGGGAGCGCCCGCACGAGTGCGGCGACATTGGCGCAGGAGGGCGACTTCTTTCAATGGCGTCCGTCTGATTTGTTTCTGATCATCCAGCTATGTGAATTCAGGCAACTTATAGGGAAAATGCGTTGGGGCTGGTGCGGCATGCCTTGCTTCTGTCATTAGGAATTTAGTGGTAAACTCCCGGCACACCCCGGGAGCTCGCAATGGAAGCCACTGCCCGAACCCGCAGGACGCGCTTCGGCGCTTTCGAGGTGGACTTGCGCTCCGGCGAGGTGCGCAAGCATGGCATTCGCCTCAAGATTCAGGATCAGCCCTTCCAGATTCTCGCTCTTTTGCTGGAGCGTCCCGGTGACGTAGTTACACGCGAAGAACTCCGCCAGAAACTTTGGCCGGCAGATACCTTCGTCGACTTCGATACCGGTCTGAATAGCGCCATCAAGAAGTTGCGCGACGCGCTGAGCGATTCAGCCGGGGAACCCCGCTACATCGAAACGCTGCCTCGGCGCGGCTACCGCTTCATCGCTCACGTCGAAAACGGCGACCTGCCTGCTCCGGTTTCTATCGAAAAACGCCTCACGACCGTTCCCCCCGTCGGGCCTAAGCCTGAACTTTCGAACAAACGCCGCATCATCGTGGCGGCTGGCGTTGTGGCCTTGCTCATTGTTGCCGCCCTCGTAACGTGGCGCGTCTTGTCCGCTCGGTCCGCGCTCACGGAGAGCGACACCATCCTGCTCGCCAGCTTCGTCAACAAGACCGGCGACCCCATCTTCGACAACTCTCTCGACAGGGCTCTCGAAGTCAAACTCACCGAGTCTCCCTTTTTGAGCCTCCTGTCGGAAGCGGACGTTCGCGAGACGATGCGCACGATGCGGCATGATCCCAACGACCGAGTGACACAGGAATTAGGCATCGAAATCTGCAAACGCCAGGGGCTCAAAGCCGTGGTGGTCCCGGAGATCGCCGCCTTCGGAAGTAGGTACCTCATTACGCTGGACGCCATCGACGCGCGGACCCAAAAGTCCATCGCGCGCAGGCAAGAGGAAGCCAAAAACAAGGATGAGGTAATCGCAGCGCTGGGAAAAGCAGGGTCGCAGTTGCGAAGGCGATTGGGCGAGAGGCTGGGGTCTCTTGAGAAGTACGACGCTCCTCTCGACCTTGCGACCACAGGTTCGCTCGAAGCGTTGCATGCCTATCAAGCGGGGCAGGCGTCATATCGTTCTGGAAAGCGTCACGAGGCCATTCCGTTCTTTGAAAGGGCCGTCGAACTGGATCCGCAGTTCTGTTCTGCGTACGCGGGGCTCGGCGGTGCCTATCACAGCATTGGTGACGACGAAGCCTCTAGGAAGAGTTTCGCCAGGGCCTTCGAACTAAAGGACGCCCACCTTACGCTAGAAGAGAATTTTGAGACTACCGCGCGATACGAAGACGCTATAACGGGCAATCTGGAAAAGGAAATCGCTGTGGCCGTTTTGTACAAGCAGGCGTATCCCCGCAGCGTGAGTGCTTACAACCTGTTGGGTATCGCTTACGCGAAGATGGGCAGAACGGAAGAGGCCCTGGAGGAATTCAACTGGGCAATTGACCATTCCCCGGTACCTTCCTCTTCGAACTATTCCAATGCCAGCCAGGCGCTCCTTATCTTGGGTCGTTTTGACGATGCCAAAAAAATGCTGGACCAGTGGAGGCAGAAAGGATCCCTGAACTCATTTCAAAGAGCATTTCGCTACCAAATCGCCTTTCAAGAGAACGATGCCGCCACCATGGAACAGCTTGCGCGCGAAACTCCAGCCGATGATATCCCCTGGCTCCATTTACAAATGCGGCTGGCATTCTTTCGTGGCGACCTCACCAAACTGCGTTCGCTTAGCGAAACCTTGGTGCAGCAACAGAGCCGTGCGAACCGGATGGAAAACGCGGCCTACGAGCTTGCTTGGCACGCAGGGATTGAATCTCTTCTAGGAGACTATGCCCTGGCGCGAAAGCTCTGCCGCCAAGCGGGAGAGGCGGGTAATGACAGCGCGCTCGGGCTCTGGGCTTGTGCCAAGGCACTAGGTGACGCGGGCGACCTGACGCAGGCTGAAGCGTTGGCAGCCAAACTCGATCGGCTGTTTCCTGAGGACACATTCCAGCAGAGGGTCTGTTTGCCTATCGTTCGTTCCATCATCGAGCGTAAGCGAGGAAACACCGCTAAGGCCGTGGATTTTCTCGGCCCAGTCACGCAATACCCAAATGCACCGGTTTCTTATCATCGTGCGCAAGCTTACCTGGCCGCAGGAGAGCACGCCAAGGCTTCCGACGACTTCGAGAAGGTCATCGATCATCGCGGTTGGCCTGAGTGGGAAGTGTTTGCTCCGCTGGCGCAACTCGGTCTCGCGCGGGCCTACGACACGCAAGGGGACCATGACAATAGCCGCAAAGCCTACGACGCTTTCTTCACCACCTGGAAAGACGCGGACCCGAATATCCCGATACTCCGGCAAGCCAAAGTGGAATACAAGAAACTTACCGCAACCGCATCTGCCGCCACTTCAGCAGCAAGGAAAGGGCAATAGCCCCGTCTTTCTGGCGTCCTCGCCAATGATGGAATTGTCTGAACTTTGAAGCGCGATTTGGTCCGCGCTGGGCCTGTCCACTCCTTGTATCGGACCGTCCTATTCTCATTCCCGTGATGGTTCAAAGGCGCAACTTAGAGATTGCCAGATTGCCTCTGATCGCGGGAGGATCACGGGCTACTCGGAAGTAATCAAGTGGACGATAAGTCGCATTACCGGACAAGTGCCCACGCTGCCTTCGTGAAGCGAAATACCAGCCTGCCGGCAGTGGTTATGCCCTTCATGCTGGCTACGCTGCGACGCGAATCAGCGCCACTCTGAACGGTAGGACTAGCAGATCCGCTCGGAAGCGCACGATGCAACCAGAAAATTCCGAATCGCCTGAAGCTAGTGCCAAGAACAAGAACATTGCCGAGTTCGTGGAAACGGTTATGGAACGCGCCAAGGACTACGGTATAGATGTTAATTCGATTTAATTGCGCCCAGCACCAGCCGCCGGGACGGTGGCTGGAGAACTTCCCGATCTTGAGCGGCGACGTAGGGTCTCATGTGGAGAGCGAGCTGCTCGGGCCTGTGACGGGTGACAATTATTTTTTCAGATTCGCATCCCAATTGAGAATGACGGAGACGGGCTGGATCGGGGCATTCCGGATCGGGGCATTGATCAGAAATCGTTGGCCGGAGGAGTCGACGTCGTAAGCAAACTGTTCCGACGTGGCGATCGATTCTCTGGGGTTGGCCTGGAAAAGAGCTACTGGAGCGCCGGGATCAAAGTTGGCCCCGAGCTTGATCGGCACGGATACAATCTTGGTGTCACTGGAAAGGTAAAATAACTCTTTGCCGTCGCCGCGCCATCGCGGCTGTTCTCCTCCGGCAGTGGAAACTTGCCACTTGCCGTGACCTTCCGGGAAGGAAGTGACATAAATTTCCCACCTCCCAGTCTCATTGGATGCATAGGCGACCCATTTGCCATCCGCCGAGAACTGCGCATTCTTGAGGGTCGAAAGTGCTTTGAGGAATAGGGCGGGCTTCAGGTCCGGCAGGGTGAGGAACCACAAGTCCGGACCCTGAGCGTACAGGATAGTTTTGCCATCGCGCGACCAGGAATTGGGATATTTGTCCACTTCGGTGTGAAGCATCAGCTTTTCTTCCTGGGCGCCATCGGCGTTTTTCTGATAAAGGTCGAAGATGTGCTGACGGGTTGAGGTGAAAATCAGACGCGAGCCGCTGGGGTCCCAGACAGGTACGGCGTCAAGGGCAGCGTCAAAGGTAACCCGCTTGGGAGATTCGCCGTGTAAGTCATACGTCCAGATTTCGGTGTTCTGGTTTCCCGGATCGGTTTTATCGACGGCCACGGACTGTCCATTCGGCGCCAGGAACAGGTTTGAGTATGCGTCAGGGTTTCCGACCGAGCCGACTTCCGCGCCTTTGCGGTCAAACCAGACCAGCCGGGAAAGAGCGATCCCGCCGTTCTTCTGCATCATCAACAGACCGGCATCCGAAACGGCAAACACGCGGCGGAGAATTCGCGGAAAATATTCGGGTGCAGCGGCGACGGCGGTCGGCTCCCCAGACAACTGAAAACGGCTCAAATCGAAAGGTTGGGCGAATAACATTTCCTGGCGACAAAACAGCAAATAACCTGGAGCCGCATAGGCAGCGTTGGCGGTAGTTTTTACCACCAGGTGCGTTTCGGTGGAATCGAGCTGGCCGACATAAATACCGTCGGAGTCACTGGTTCTGGTGATGGTGGACGACAAGAACAAATAATGCTTTCCGTCGGGTAGGAACATCGGCCAGCGCTGGCTGGCTTCACCGGCACCGTTCCGCGGGGCGGCGATCGAGGTAACCGGCCCGCCGGAGGCCGAGATACGCTGCAATCCACCGGTCATCTGCCCACTGGGAGTGAAAAGAATCACGCCATCTTTATTCCACGTACCGCCGCGGCCAGAACGAGCATCGCAGAGGGTTTGCACCGGGCCGCCCGCAACGTCGAGCTTCTTGAGTTTTCCATCCGCGAAGAAACCGAGGGACTTGCCATCCGGCGACCAAAACGGAAAGTTCCCGCCTTCCGTTCCCGGAAGAGCTCTGGATTCCAGCGAACCCACATCGTAAAGCCAAACCACGCTCTTGCGCGCCGATTCCAAGTAGCCAACCATGGCCACGGTACGGCCATTGGGAGCGATGGAGATGTCTTGCGCCGCAAAGTTCATCGGGGCCGAAAAAACCATGGTTGACTCTACCGGTTTGGAGCTTCGCCACGCGATCCCGGTAGCGAGCAAGGCCAGAGCCAACATCCCGGAGAGCAGCCAAGGCAGGTGCCGGCGCAGGCCTTGGAAATCTGTTTCCTCGCTGCGGACTACGGACTGGTTCTCGCTTTCGCCAATCCATTTCAATTCCATCGCCAGATCGCTTGCCGACTGCCATCGCTCGTCCGGATCCTTGGCCAGGCACCGCTGGATGGTGCGGGCCAATGCCGAAGCTGGGACCCGGTTTGCACGACTGAGCGGCTCCGGCTCCTTTTCGAGAATCGCGGAGACTACGCTGAGTTGGGTTCTACCCTGAAACGCGCGTTTGCCGGTGACCATCTCGTACAGCACCGCCCCGAATGAAAAAATATCGCTGCGCGAATCCACTTCTTTGCCTTCCACTTGCTCCGGCGACATGTACTGGAACGTTCCAATAACCGTTCCCGCCTGGGTTAGCGGTTCGGGTTGGCGCGGGGCGCCGGTCATGGTCGCCGCATCCGCGCTGGCCAGCGGAACCGACTCTTTCGCCAAACCGAAGTCCAGGAGCTTTGCTCCGGTTGCGGTCAGCATGATGTTTCCGGGTTTCAGATCACGGTGCACGATTCCGTTACGATGCGCCTTGTCCAGCGCCGCGGCAATCTGTGCGCCGTACTTCAGACATTGATCGAGCGGCAGGGCCCCTTTCAGCAGGCGCTGCGCGAGGGTCTCGCCCTGGAGGTACTCCATGACGATAAAGTCGATGCCTTGCTGATGTCCGATGTCGTAGAGAACGCAGATGTGAGGATGATTGAGGCTGGAAATGGTTTTGGCTTCGCGGTCAAATCGCCGCTTGGAGTCAGGATCCGCGGTGAATCGCGCGGAAAGAACTTTGATAGCGACGGTTCGATCCAGCCGCGTATCTCTGGCGCGGTAAACCTCTCCCATCCCACCCGCCCCGAGTGGAGCGATGATGCTGTACGGACCGAGATTGGCGCCACTGAGAAGAGCCATTTGGTTAGAGGCATTATACAGAGTCAGCGGTGCTCCTGGTCAATGCGGACCGGATGAACGAGCACACGGAACGGTCCCCCGCAGCATTCCTGGGACTAACCACCCAGGCCATCGAGACGGTACGTCAGGCTGAAAAAAGGTGACGCGCACATCGCATACCGCGTACTGGTGGACGCTGGCGTAGTGCCGCAACCCGGGTAGATTCCATATGTGATGGGACCGGTAAGTTCCGAATCACCTGAACTCACCGCCAAAGAAAAGTACATCGCGGATTTTGTGGAAACGGCCATGGAGCGTGCCAAGGATTGCGCTATGGATGTTGATTCGATTTAGTTGCGTGCATCACCAGACGCCGGACGACCCGATTGTTCAGCGCGGTGATCGCGTAGTTCACCTGCGCGATCAGAACCTACATTACCCATCGCCTGGATCATCCATCATCACGCGATCCGCAGCGCCGTTGTCCCGGTTCCCGAACGGGCGACCGCTCACCACTGGAATGAATTCTGGCGAAAATAATTTCAGCCTCGTGGTGCAGCCGCCAAGTGTTTTGCTTCCGTTTACGCCGGGCCTCCCGAGGCTGAGGAATCATCCCGATGGGTATTGCCGTCGGCAACGGATCCTTTATGACCTGCCCGACTTGCCGGAGCGAAGACTTGCATCGGTCGCGTGGCCGGGGAATCTTCGAGAGAATTGTGCTTCGATCCATCGGCAGATATCCCTTTCGGTGTAATGGGTGTGGCGTTCGGTTTTACGCGAAGCGTCCGAAGCAGGTCAGCCCTTGAGATCCACCACGATGCCGGTCGGATACCGACCATTCACTGGCTTTTCACCATCGGTTCTCGCGGCGCTTATTGGACTCGTCCGGTTATGCAGATGGGTCTGGCAGGCTTGATGCTGCTGTGCAGTTTTTGCGGGACGCAATGTCACAAGAGGTGCGACCCGCCGTAAACGGGCGGCGCGGTTCGCCGACGGGTTAGGCCTGGTATCTGAGGTCAGAACGCTGGTAGGTTGCCTTTCGCTTGCAGCCCGGGGCATTCCAACTCGGCCCTCGCATGTGTTCCTTTGCGCACCGCGCTGCGAACTAGGAAGCTGAACAGTGTCATTCCCCATCCGACCATAACCAACCAGAACGGTTCCGCAGCCGCGCTGACGTATCTCGCGTAGAGAACAGCCAGAGTCGGAATCCAAGTTGCAGCATGGGTCTGTGAAATCCGGGTATGAAAAATCCCGACAGAGATCGGCAGCGCGGCGATCAGGAGGGAAAGACAGCCGGTCGTCACCGCTGCCTTCAGCGTCGTACTTCCTGTAGAAAGCTCGGCCCGGATTTTTTTCATAAATATCGCCGTGCAATACAGCTCGCGGTGGTAAAGGTCGCTCCGATACTTGCGAATAACAATAGTCTGGGTGGGCGAAGTAGGGTATCGGCGGAACCACGTAGATGGCTACCGAGCTGGCTGTATAACAGTACTGCCAGTACGCCGATCCGAACCCAGACAGTTCTCGCCGGGGTCCTTTCGACCCCCGGAAAAACGCGAGGCTGTCGACTCAGGGTTTCGACGAAACGGTAGGCGGGACCGCGCAGCGATGGGAACGCGATTTGTAATCCCGGTGGTCGCCGGTGGCCGCGTTTATTTCGGTGTCCGGTGCGACGTAGAAGTTTATGGGCTGCTGAACGAGGATACGCGCTCGGGGCAATGAACTCATCGGGAGCTTTCCGACGATTGAGGTTTGTGGCAAGTTTGCCTGTAGATTCTACGTGAAATGCCAAGAGGGCGGGCCATGAACCAGGGGATCCACGGGCACCGCCCTCCGGCATCAGCAGATTTATTGGCGACGATTAGAATTGTGCGGCTTGGGTATCTCCTCCGAAATCTACCTCGGTGATGCGGTTAGAGCTGAAATTCACCTCAGTTGACTGCGGCTTGTTCTGAAGCTGAACCCAGTGGCACGGTACTTCAGCAATAACTTTGCCATTTCGCAGGACAGTAAACTGATTGGCTCCGTCTTCTGCCCTTAGCTGATACGCGCCGGGCTGAAGTTGTGTGGGTCCGATGGAGGTGGGGTCGGTCAGATCCACGTCAACCGATCTCGTGCGAGCCCACATGGGGGTGGTGATTGCTAGAATTGCTAGAATCGAAAGATACTGCAACGGTCGAAAATTCATTTCGGAATGCCTCCCTATAGCGTGGTTATTGATTCGGGAATCCAGGAGGGCCAGCTGAATCCATTGAGCAGGTGCCGAACTGGACTGCCCGCTCACTTATTGGGACGTATGCCCTCTGGGTTTCGGTTTCCTGGATTTTTGGCAATCAAGAGTCTTTTGGCTGGGGGCAGCCGTCAAGGATTTTACTTCTGTTTACACCGGGCCGTCCGCGCCGGGCACTGGCGGTCCCAATCAACGACCCACCTGCCGAATATCAGGCGTAGTGGGCGGCCAGAACGCCACCACACAGCGCAATTCACCGGTCCGAAAGCTCCACGAACCTTTTGGACCACCGGCACACCCATTTCAGGAGCACGCCTGATCGCCGAAGTGCGGATGCGTGGACCAACGGTCGACTTTTCAATCGTAACTCTCCGCAAACCATCTTTCATGCACCGGGCTAGATTGCGGTTTCCGAGCGCGATCACGCGCATCGCGGGATCGTTCGGAAATCGCTGCGGAACGGAATTGTTGGTCGCCAGATTACTACGGACAACTTACGGACATTTAAGGATCGTGGGGTAGAGCGGTGATACCCGTAAGCGGCGCACACGAAAGAATTTGGATTTCCCGCCTCGATGGCTACGAACCAAAGGTCGGGAGTTCGACTCTCTCCGGGCGCACCATTCTAATCTCTGCCCCTGCTTTCATTTTAGGCGACTTGCTTGCAAGTAATTTCTACAACTTTTTGTGGCCCAACGTGGCCCAAATCAAACCCCAAACCGCATGCCTGCGCCCACTCCTGCCGAAACTAAACGTCCTCCCCCAACTGTCGCGCGTACGAATCCGTTATTGTGAGGCCCGCATGTCCGAGCCGTAGACCAATCAGGTCCTCGGGCGCGCGCGCCTTACGTAGAACGGCTGTACGGAATCGCCGGAAACCATGGAGTCCAATCTGCCCAGCCGACAGATGCAGGGTGCGGAGAACGTTTCGCTGCGCCAACGGGCGGCCACTTGCCGTTGTGAAAAGATAGCCGCATTTCCCAGCGGAATACTCGCGCAGCAGCTTGGCCAGCGATTCAGGTAGGTCTACAACTCGGACAGCGTTTGGCGTTTTTAGAGCCTCTCCCGCCCGCCCCAGATCGAATGTTGGACATTCAGTATCCGGTAGTCGGCAGAAAAATTGCTCGTCTTAAGCGCCAGCGCCTCGCCAATTCGCAAACCAGTCCCGGCCAATAGAACGAACAAGATCCGATAGCGGTCTCCTGCACCCGATACGATAGACGAAGCCTCGCCCGCTGTTAGCGTAGGCCGATGTTGCATGTTCTTACCGACGCTTGGGAGTCCGCAAAACTCGTGATTCCGCTTGCGCGGATGGGTTTGCTCGCCCTCGGAGTTTACAGCCGAAGCCAAAACAAGTTTCACCACCGCGCAATAGTTCACGACGCCGTTCCGTATTCGAGCGGTGCGCGATTTCGCCGACATTCGCCGCGGAGACATCGGCGGCTAAATCGAATGTGAGGCGAATCTCCATCATTTCAGAAATTCGTGGGTGCATGATGTTGCGCAAGCGTACGGCAATGGTGCTGTGGCGCGCGACAATGCGCGTGTCCGGGGTGAGGCGTGGGTGGCTCGCCAAGCCGACCGAGCTGCTGTGTCTTGACGTCGCCGACCCGACGGCCCTCCGTTTACCCTACTGCAACATTCGAGTAACGCGACGGAAATATACCTTTGTCAGGATAGCGCCGCCGGTTTTCCCAAGGAGTCCACAACGCTATGCTGCCCCTCAAATTGATTCTGGTCCCAATCGATTTCAGCGATGCTTCCCGCGCTTCGTTAGATGTCGCGGCGGATATCGCCGCGCGCATGGGTGCGGAATTGCTGCTGGTTCATGTTGTCCCGGAGATCCGAGACCTGCCCGTGGACGTATCAATTTTCAAGGAGGGGCAGCACGACCAGATTCTGGACGAGTCTGAAGCGCAACGGCTGAGCGCGGTCGCGGCTACGCTCGTACCCGCAGATGTTAAGTTCCGTACGGAAATCGGAAGGGCGAATGATGTGGGAATGGAACTGCTGCGCATTGCTGCTCACAACCAGGTTGATATGATCGTCATAGCAACTCACGGGATGACCGGCTGGCGCACCATCCCCTTCGGTTCCGTGGCCGTGAAAGTCGTTAATCAGGCCGAATGCCCCGTCCTAGTTCTTCGTACCAAGACTACACAAAGCGCAAGCATCGAAGACAAGGCCGCAGCCTCCGCGTCCGGCGCGGATTAATGCAACTTACATCATGCGGGAGGAGCAGGCGTCAGCCCATGGCGGCGCATGATGTCCGCTAACTTTGCCCGGTCGGGCGGACTAGCAGCATCTGCCTTGATGACCTCAGAACACTCGCGGAAAAACTGCGGACCGATTGCGGCCGGTGTAATCAGGCACAGCACCTTCGCGCCATCGTTACCGTTGTTGTCGAACCGGTGAACGGCGCCCCGCGGTATGCAGAGCGCCTGCCCCGGCCCAATGTCGATCCGCTTGCCGTCCACGGTCCATGTCAAGACGCCGTCGATGCCGTAGACCGTCTCCTCGAAATGATCGTGGCGGTGCGCCGGCGCCGTCAGGCGTTGTGCGGCGGGGACAACGACCTCGAACACCGCGATCGTACCGGCCGAGTTCGAACCGGTGATCAGGAAACGCACCTCGATCGGTCCCAGGCGGATCATTTCGTTGGCAGGATTGACGCCTAGATTGATGGATGGCAGTGACAACCGAACCTCCTCTTGCTGATCGTTTCGTGGATTCTGATCGAACCGGTCACGCCGGGGGAAGGACCCCGCAGCTCGCCTGACGGAGACTTGGAGACTCAGTGAGCATCCTTGTCCAAGTGGACGCTCTTCAGTTCCTTGATTTGTGTGATTGCGATCGCGTGAGTTCCGTTTCGCGTGAACACCGGGCCGGTTGCCTGCACATACTTTCCGACAAACGGCATCATCTTTTCACGCTGGTCGGTATCTGGCATGTACTCTGAGATTGGGAAATAGATCACCCCGGCCTTGGTGAGGATGATGATCGGTGATCCATGCTCAACGCAATCCAGGGTGCACTGCAAACTGAAGTTGGTGGCGGTCCCAGCCGGATTTTGGATGGGACACGCGAGGTCCCGAACGGCACCCTCGATCGTCATCGTCTTCGCGTCGGGAGCCATCTTAGTACCCTGACGCGCGAGCGCCGGACAGATGAGCAGCACAGAAAAAGCCGTGGCAACGGTGACATGGAACAAAGTGCAGCGCTTCATAAGCTTCCCTCGGCGGCGTGACGCAGGCCTTCGCGGACATTTCCGGTTCGGCCGCCCAAGCTGGCAAAGAGTATACACCGTGCCGGGTTTTACTTTAGATCAACTGGCTAAGCAAGCAGCAGCAAACGCTGCCAAGCCATCGCCGTACGGAGTGATCGGCTACAACGAACAATTTGGGCTTCCGGATCGCTCGCTCTGCTCGACCTTCTCATCGTGGACCAAGCAATGGCCGACGTGCTGCATCGATCCCATGGTCGGTAGGTCGAACGCAAAGCTTGCACACTCATAGCTGGACATCGCGAATACGGGGCTCACAATCGAATCAAATGTTGGTGGATTGCTTAGCGTGTTGTTGTTGTGAATACGCGACACGCCTGCCGGACTATCGAGACCGGATCTGCTCGGGCAGGTAGTTTCGGAGTAACGCCCACCTTTTCGGTCATTCCCTCTCAAACTCACCAAACAAAAGGTGGCTACGGAAACCCTTGCTAGGATGATGTTGGGCGGCGTGGTTTAATCCGCTGGACGCCGTGGATCGATCCGGTCCGAAAAGGTTCCCCTTGGGTTATTGGCGGCTGACGATGCGATTCGACAAGTTGCTTTCGGCTATTCTCGGACCTCGAAAGGAAAACAAGCTGCGACGGAGATATCCACTACCAAGGCTTAGTCGCATAACCGCGGGTCAAATTGTGCAGGCCATGATCCTCGCAATCGGACTGCTGCCCAATGCGATCCCAAAATGAGCAGGTTCCGCGCAGCAGAAACGGGCAAGCCCAACGTGCGAACCCGAGATTTCCAGGTCGCTTTAGTCAGGGAAGCAGATCCTGCCAGCCAGAAACTCAACGGACCACCGAGTCGTGTGGAGTAGCATTGCGGGGGAGCTGGGCTCACGGTGAGGTATCCGCCGCGCGGCTGAGACGGGTGAAATGACTCTCGGAATCGCGGGCGAATACAGCAGAAGGGCCACGACGACGTGCCGACGTCCGGCCGGAGTCGCTCTGGCGTTCCTGAGCTTTTGGACGGTGACCGCGGGAGCGGCGCGGGCGCAAGAGGGGACCCCGCCAGCAGCGGCGGGCCCCCCGTCGCAAGCGAAACCGGTGCCGCCGGAGCAGGCCCCAATCCCGGAACAAGTCGTGGCGAACCCGTTGGCACCCTGTGTGCAACCCGCACCGATGGTGCGATGGCAAGACTACGACGGCAAATATGCCAAGGTGGTTGGGGCATTTGGGCGAAAGTTGGAGCGCCGGTCGGCGGCGAGTACGACGAGTGGAATGCACTACAAGCCGGGCGCGGCGCTTTGCACCCTGGAAGTGAAGGACAAGTTCAAGCTATCCGTCGCGGAGACTGTGGACCCGTTGACGATTTTGGACGTGGCGTTCAGTGCCGGACTGTCCCAGGCGCGCAACTCCGATCCACGGTTCGGCCAAGGCACGGAGGGATACGCCAAGCGGTTTGGGGCCTCCCTTGCCGATCAGGCCTCCGGGTATTTTTTCAAGGACTTAGCCTACCCGACGATTTTCTTCGAGGATCCTCGCTACTACCGGCTGGGACAGGGGAAGGCTGGGTCACGTTTGCTCCATGCGGTTGAACACTCGGTCCTGGCGCACCGTGAAAATGGCGCGACGATGTTCAATTTTTCGGAATGGTTGGGAACGGTGACCGCCGCGTCGCTCGCCAATTTGTATCACCCGGGAAACAGGCGAGGCTTTTCTCCGACGGCCGAGCGTGTGGGCTACTCGGTGGGGAGCGATATCGGATTCGACGTCCTTCGAGAATTCTTTCCGGAGATTGCGCGGAAGCTCAAATTGCCGTTCCGCGGGCAAAGGTAGTCCGCTGAGCGAAGTGAAGTGGGTACCCCAGGTGTCGGGTTCCCACCTGGGCTTTATATGGTTTTGGCTTGCCGTTGTTGTGCCTACCATCCCTAGCAGCCCTCCCTCACGCCCGCGACTTATCTTTATCATATTGAAAACAAGGCGCTTATTATTTTTCGATTGGCCTATATTTTCCCCGCTTCTTCCTACCCTTGCTCACTGAGCGGCAATCCCGGCGCGAAACGGCAATTAGGAGATTGAATCCAATGGCTCCCCAGCTAGTTCTTGGAATCAATGATGTGCACGACAAAATCGGACCCGCATTCCGATCCCGGGTCGCTGATTTCACCGAAGCCCAGGAACGCATGGAAGTCCTGGCCGGGTCGGAAACGATCCTGCTGGTCGAAGACACCGAAACGTGCCGCAAGCTGTTGCGCATGCTGCTGGAGTGCAGCGGATACACGGTGATAGAGGCGGCTAACGGCGCCGAGGCGACGCAGATCGCGGCGATCTACCCCGCCCAAATCCATCTGCTTTTGACCGATGTGATGATGCCGCAGATCAACGGCTATCGCTTGAGCGATCACATCCGCTTCCTTCGTCCCGATCTGAAGGTACTTTGCATGTCCGGTGATGAGCGTTGCGCCGGCCCGGGACAAACCGACGCCAAGCCTGGCATCGCACTGCTCGCCAAACCGTTCAGCCGGGATGCGCTGCTGGCCATGGTGAGGCAAATTCTGGATGCGCCGCCATGGCAGGATTGCGCTGGCTATCGCCAGGAAGGAGCGGCCCGATGAGCGTGAGTCGAGTCCTGATCGGTGAACATAATCCGGTGGTGGCAAACCTCCTCAAGGAAGCCGAGCGCGTTGCCGAGCTGGCCGGCGAACCGCTGGTCGAACGACGTTCCGAACCGCGGGTACGAATCCAAGTGATGATCAAGCTCCGCGGTACCGACCACTATGGGAAAGCATTTCAGGAGTTAACCGTAACCGATGATGTCAGCGCGACCGGCTTTCGCTGTTGCTGCACCATGCCGCTCGATACCAAGGCGGTGGTTGAGGTTTACGCCACCGGTGGAGGCAAAATGCGGCGGGTCGGATCCGCCCAGGTGGCTCACGTCAGGTGGCCGGGAACCGCAGCCCAGCAATATGGATTTCAATTTCTGCAAAAGCCATCGGAATGGCTCATTTGAAGACGACGAGGTGATTCCTTCGGGCGGATCAACTCGCGTGAATGGGTTGCATCTGTGATTTGCGCGCCCGCATCCGCACTTTGATTTGCGGTGCGATTCGTCGCCGTTACGCAAGCCGGGGTAAGGGGGAACGATATGAGCGAGAGCAACGAACGCTTCCAGGTCTTGTTCGAGAATAATCCTCACCCCACTTGGGTCTACGATCTCGAGACGCTGCAGTTCCTCGAGGTCAACCGCGCTGCTCTCGAGAGGTACGGCTATTCGCGGGAAGAATTTCTTGGCATGCGCATCACCGATATCCGGCCGGCCGAGGACGTGGGGCCGCTGCTGGATTCGCTGAAGAAAGGGCGCGCGGAGTTGCAATCGAGCCAGCGAAGGTATTCCTGCAAGGATGGAAGTGTGATTCCGGTCGCGGTTACGTCGCATCTGGCCTCGCTGAACGGCCGAAGAGTGTCGGTGGTGGTGGCCGAAGATATTACCGAGCGACTGCATGCGCAAGAAGCGCTGGTAAAGTCAAAAGAAGAGGCCGAACGCACCACCCGTTTCAAAGACCGGTTTCTCTCGACCATGAGCCATGAATTGCGCACACCACTGAACGCCATCCTGGGATTCTCCGAATTGCTCTGCGATGAGCGCTATGGTTCGCTCAACGAACGTCAACGCCGTTATATCGAGCATATCCACACCGCTGGCCGGCATCTCCTCCAGCTCATCAATGAGATCCTGGATCTTTCCAAGATCGAAGCGGGGCGCTTTGAGCTGGCCATCGAGAGTGTCCGAATCGACACGACGCTGGGCGAAGTGCTCAGCGTGATGCGGCCATTGGCCGACAGGAAATCGCAGACTTTGTTGCAGCGCACCGATCCAGGTCTGCACGTCCGCGCCGACCTGACTCGCCTCAAGCAAGTGCTCATGAACCTGGTTGGCAACGGAATCAAGTTCACTCCCGAAGGAGGGCACATTGAATTGGTGGCCCGCCGGAGAGACAACCGGGTCCAAATAGAAGTTCAGGACACCGGCCCAGGGATTCCCTTTGAGGAGCAGGAACGCATCTTCGAGGCGTTCTACCGCTTGCAGAAGTCCGGCCAGGCTACCGAAGGCACCGGCCTGGGTCTGGCGATTACCCAACGCATCGTGGAATTGCATGGGGGGCAACTTGCTCTCGAGAGCCAACCGGGCCGGGGAAGTTGTTTTTACTTCTCCTTACCCATTGACCTGGACGCTTCCGATCCGTCCGATCAGGCGACGGAATGGGAACCCAAGGTGGACGAATCGCCGCGGGTGCTGGTGATCGAGGACGATCCGGTGGCATGGCAACTGATTCAGTCGCAACTTGCTTGTTCTGGCTACGAAGCCATGCATTGCAGCGAGCCGGAGCGCGCCGCGGAAATGGCCGCGAATCTAAAGCCCGACGCCATCACCCTAGATCTGCTGATGAGGCCGATCAACGGTTGGGAGGTGCTGGCGGAGTTGAAGCGCGACCAGCGCACCGCGAGGATTCCGGTGATTGTGGTGACCATCGTCGATCAACCCGCGGTCGGTGCGATCCTGGGCGCCGACGAATATTTGGTCAAACCCGTAGAAAAGCTCGCACTGCTGGCGGCGGTCAAGCGTTGCCTTGGCGCCGGGAAGACTCCTCCATCCGCGCGGCCCATCCTGGTGGTCGAGGACGACGCGCCCACCCGCGAGATCATCTCCGAGTTGCTCATCACGCAGGGATATAACGTCGCCATTGCCGCCGACGGCGCTCAGGCTCGCGACAGCGTGGCCTCCGCGCTCCCCCAGATCGTGATCCTGGACCTGATGTTGCCAAAGCTAAATGGGCTCGAATTGATCTCCGAGTGGCGCGCCAATTCACGCACCGCTGACCTTGCTGTGCTGGTGCTCACCAGCAAGGACTTGAGCCGGGAGGAAGAAAACTATCTCCGCAGTAATGCCGAGTTTCTCTTTCGCAAACAGCAGCCCTGGCAAGCCGCTCTCATGCAGCAGTTGCAGCGAATCGCCCCTCAGCCTCAACCGGAGAGTGTTCTATGAGCCGCATACTGGTGGTCGAGGATAATCCTCCCAGCCGCGAACTGCTTCAGGATTGGCTCGAGTTCGAGGGCTACGAAGTGCAATCGGCAGGCACCCTGAGAGAGGCGCTTGAGGCGATCGACCGAGTCCCGCCGGACGCCGTCCTACTTGATATCCAGCTTGGGGCGCAGGATGGGTTGTGGCTGCCCAAGTGGATGCGCAGGCAAGCCAACTTACAGCACATCCCGGTGATCGCGGTCACCGCCCACGCGATGATGACCGAGCAGGACCGCATCTTGCAGGCAGGCTGCAGCTCCAGCGTTTCCAAGCCAATCGACTTTCATCTGCTTCAGGAACAACTCGAGAAGTGGCTAACCGTAGGAGCGTTACTGAAGCGAACTTCCGAATGGGTCGAAGAGATGGATGCGCAACACGTTTTCGCGATGCTGCCCATGGGAGGCGGTTATGACGAGTAAAGTCCTGGTGGTGGACGACGATCCGCTGACCTGCGAATTGATTCATGAAGTGCTGAGTTCCGCAGAGATCGAAGCCCGTGGGGTCACCGACAGCCGCGAGGCCGCTAACCATTTGCAACACGAGAAATTCGACGCGGCCTTTCTGGATGCGCGTATGCCGGACCCGGACGGCATCGAATTGACGCGTCAAATCCGCGCCTCCCGTCTCAACAAGAGCACCTTGGTGGTCATGATCACTGGCGACGAAGAGCAGCGGTTCCTGACCCGTGCGTTTGAAGTGGGCGTCAATTTTGTTCTGTTCAAGCCGGTCGACCGCCAGGCGCTCCTTCGCCTGTTGCGGGTCACCAAGGGCCCGATGGAGCGCGAAAGGCAGCGTTTTGCGCGCGTCAATGCCGGTTGCCGGGTGGCCATGGCGTGCGGCCAGGATCAAGCCCGTGGCATGACCAGCTATGTCAGCATGAGTGGGATGTTGGTGCAGGCGAATCGTGTGTTTGCGCTGGGATCCCTGGTCCAACTCAATCTGGAAGTCGGTAAGGGAAAGCCCACAATCCGCGGCACCGCCCGAGTTACCCGCCAAGTGGGCTTGGATTCCATGGAACTTGAGTTCCACAATCTCAGTTCGGCGGAAAACGGACGGCTACAGGAATTTCTGGCGGCGTCGACTCTAAACGAAGCCGGCGGGGTGCCGACCGCCGCCTCGTAGAGCAACCAGCAAAGCACTTCCGACCTGTGGCGCGGCGGAACATTCGCGCCACAGCCAACCTGGCTGTGATCCGTCGCGAGTCTTGCGATCCCCACCCATGGACAACCCGATCGCGTTCCCCGGACAAGAACCGTTTCACCCTGCCCCGTAGGTTCTCTCTTCAACATCGAGCAAATTAATCCAACGATCGAGGAGCTGAGCGCAAAGAAGTGGATACCTAGGTGCTGACTTCGCACCTGGGTTCTCCAGGTTTTGCCTTGTTTGCATACCGCCGCGGTAGCTCCGGTTCGTCTCTCTATTGCAGCAACCCCGCCAGACCTTGCAACGGATTCAACGACAACAGCGTGTTGTACACGTTGATGCGCCCATACCCCATGTTGGGGCCGACCCATTTCGCGTTGCTGACCGCCCACGCGGCTTGTGCCGGATTGACCTGGGGCTGGGTGTTCAGAAGCAGGGCAGCGGTTCCAGCCACGAACGGCGAGCTAAATGACGTTCCCCAGCCGGCCGCGTAATTCCCGAACGGATAAGTGGTAATGATGGCTTCGCCCGGAGCGGCGACCCACACCACCTGATCTCCGTAGTTCGAGAACGTCGAACGCTGGTCCTGGTCGTTGGTCGAAGCAACGCCGATGACTCCCTGCAAGCCGGCGGGATATACAACCTCCATCTTGCCGTCATTACCGGACGATGCCACGCAGATCAGGTTGTTTTTCGAGGCATAGTTTATCGCATCGGCAAGCTCGGCTGAGTTCTGGGTGAGTTCAAAACTCATGTTGATGACGTTGGCATTGTTCTGCACCGCGTAGTAAACAGCACGGAGAATGTCCGACAGATTGCCGGTACCGTCCGCATGAAACGCTTTAAGCGGCAGAATCTGCGCCGTGGGCGCCGTCAAGTGCATCACTCCGGCGACCATCGTGCCGTGGCCGAACGCCGCATACCCGTTGCCGTCCACCATCGCAGCGGTGTGCTGGTCAACCATCGCCACAGTGTGCTGATTCACGTTTGCGGCCACACAGGTGCTGCACGGTGGTGGCGCTGTGCCGGAAATATCCCGGAGCTCTGAGCCTCCCGGCAGGTTGCGAGTAAAGTCATAGCCCTCAAGCAATACGCCCTGCAGAACCGGGTGGGTGGGGTCCACACCCGTATCGATGTCCGCGACGATTCCCGAGCCGCTCACCTGGAACGTGCTGTGAGCATTGGCGAGATTGATTATCTGGACCGCAGGTTGATTTACATATCCGTCCCAGGCGTTCGAACCGTAGTAGTTGTCTGGGGTCGTGTCCCAAAGACCGGCGGGGGGATTACCTGCGAGAGCCTCATTCGAGTTGGGAAGTACCGAGACGGCTTGGTCCACTTCCGCGTCGAGAATTCCAGTCACGAGTTGCAGGGCCGATGCCAGGACGCTGGCCACCAGCCCCGGCTGGACCGGCTGCACCAAAAAGACCTGATTTTGGCCGCCATCCAAGTTTTCGGCGACGGTGCACCCATTTTGCTGACAGACGGCCTGGAGCCCAGCTAGGCCAAGGTTGGTGCGCACAATTACGCCCTGCGGCTCAGTGGAAGTGACGTTCGTCAGCACTTGGCTCAGATTTGATAGTAGGCCGCGCAGGGGACCCTGTGCGAAGGTAGGATTGCCCCACAATCCAACGAAAAGAACCAAGACCAACCAGGCTCGGCGATTCATAGGGCTAGAACTCCTTAGGGTGGCCGCGACTGCCGTTCCATTGCGGGACTTTGGACACCCTAAGTTTCGCCGGGACTACCAGCGTATCGCTATGGTACCGATGGGCTATTTTGTAGGCGGGACAGGCGTTAGCTTTTCTTTCCTTTGCGCCTCTTCGCTTTCTTCGGGGCGCGATTAACACCCGTAGATTCAGCAAGATCTGAGCTATTTGACCTCGATTCTTCTACGAGTTCGATCAGCGGGATGAAGACCTCTTTCCCGTGCGGGAGCCTGATTCGCAGTTCCAGACCGCTACCAAAGGTACCACCCAAATGAAACTCGCCAAACTCGTTGGTTGAAGATCCACCGATGATCTGGCGGCCCCTCATCAGCACGACTGGCAGGGCATCCACATCCCCAGCGGCGCTAGTTGAATTCAGAATTTGTCCGATCAGCGATCGTTTTTCTGATCCCACTTCAGGCTCGAAACGGAGATCGATGCGATGGTCGCCAGCGCCATAGAGGAGCTGTCGTGGTGCGACCGATGCGGCGCGAACACCGACGGGAAGCGGACTGCGAAAGCTGTCAAATAGCAGTTCCGCAACGGTCGGCTTGGCGTTCGCCGGACCGTAAATCGAGAACGCTCCCTTTACCGTTCGAAGCAGGCTATCCGGCACTTCGAAGGGGGCCCGGCGCTTAGCCGTTGCGTGAACCCGCTGCCATAAGCCCAATTCTTCCTTGCACTTAACGCAACCGCGGTGCAGATGGCGCTGCATGCTGGCTTTTTGGTCCGCTTGCCCTACATCGCGAGCGAAGTCGGCCCATTCTTCTGACGAATAGTGTTTCATAGTCTCGCTCCCCGAACCCCATGCCGGGCCGACGATTTTGCAGTCATCCGACCCCTGTATTATCCCTCACTACCAAAGGGTGCCTAGCCGCGCGAAAAATATAGAGCCGATGAGAAAAATATCGGCGAGGTTCAATTTGGGAAAGTCCCTCCTATCAGCGTAAACGGAGCCCAGTAATACGGATGCGGGTAGCGCTCGCGCAACTCCTGCATCGCGCCTTGGAGCGCCAGGGCCTTGTTTGGTGCGGTTGTGGCCCGGCGGTAGAAAGACGTCATGATTTCGGTGGTGGTTTGATCGTGTACATCCCACAGGCTCAAGAGCAGCGACTGCGCACCTGCGCACAGCAGACCTCGAATCAGGCCGAGCAGCTCGTCGCCGGCGGCAACCACGTTAAGTCCCGTGGCGCATCCGCTTAGGGTCACCAACTCGGCATCGAGTTTGAGCTGGTAGAGATCGTACAGATTCAAATACGAGCTACCTAGGCGTATCCCAGAAAACATCGGATTGTCCTGCCGGAACCGGCCGTGTGTGGCGATATGGATCACGCGGCTCTGGGCACCCTTGGTTCGCAATGCTTGCTCGCCGGCCTCCGCCCCCCATACCAGGGTAGCTCCGGGGAGAGTTTTGGCCACGGCTTCGACTTCCTCCTGAATTCCGGGCGCTTTGGAATCGGGAACTCCCAAAACGAGAGGCGGACCGGTTGCCTTCGACTTTCTCTGGTGACAAACCGCGTAAATACTGGCGCTAGGCGCGTAGGAAATCGAGAAGGCATCGATTAGATATTCCTTTCCATCGAACAAGGCGTGGAAAGGAACGTAGTGCAACCTTCCATGGGGAACGATAATCAGGTGCCGCGCGTGCAGACGGTCGCGCAGCGGCGCGAATATGCCCTGGTATAACTCCTTGAGATGGGATCGAGTGGTGCTCAAAAGTGCCTGCTCGAATTCCCGAACGTAATCGGCGCCCAAGCGAAACTTGGCGATTTGGAATCGCAACATTCCGACCAGATTGGCCACGCGAGCGACGGGCGCGACTGGAATGATCTCCAGTCCCTCGCGGGTCACGGTCGCGGCAATGAGCTGGTCGTGGAGTGTGAAGTACTCCACCAGCGCAGCATCCGGCGCCAGGCAGTCGCGGATGGTTTCGAGCGAGCAGGTTGCCGAGACCTTATCCGCATCCGCGCTGCCCAGCGCCTCGGAAGAGGGAAGTTCACGCAAGGCGCGCAGCAATTTGTGCTCGCGATCCAGCGCTTGTTTCTGAAGCTCCACGACCCGCTTCGGGGCCCCCGCCTCCGCGCTTAGTTCCTCGATCTCGATGCGACGGTAATACCAGTGGATCTCCTCGCGCGTTTCCCGGATGCGGCAAACCAAATCGCTCCCGCCTTGCTCGGGCGAGGGACGGGGATGCCCCGGCTGCATTAGAAGTTCAGCGAGGCTGCGAGATTTTGCCAGCTCGATATAGGCGAATGATTCCTCCGCCGAACTTTTTCTGGCCGGGTCGCTCAAGCAAAGCTCGATCAGGTTCTCGTAGACCTCCAGCCGGTTTTTCATGAATGCAATCTTCAGCTCGTCGCCGCGCAGATTGGCCCGCAATGTTTCGAGGGCTTGGCGTGCCTTTTGGCACGATTGGTACGCGCCGTGAGGATCGCCGCCGACCTTTTGCACTTGGCCCATTAGAAGCTGCGCTTGGTAGTGCAGCACCGGGGCGTCCAGATTCGCCAGCCGTCCCAGAGTCAGCGCGCACTGTTTGTGCGCCCCAGCAATGTCACCCGCGCGCAGCGAAAGACGCGCCAGCAGCAATTGGCAAAGAATCGCTTTTCCGGGCGAGTGGGAAGTCGCGAAAAAACGCGAAGCTCGGGAACAGGAGCGGCGCGCTTCCGCCAGGCGGCCATCGTCGAACAGGACCACCGCTTGATAAAGGTCGATCAAGAACGGCCAGGCAATATTTTTCTCGTGCACAAATTTCCCGCGTGCTTGTGCGAAGGATTCGAGCGATTGGACTGATTTTCCCAATTGGCCATACGCCATGGCTTCATTGGCCTGGCATTTGGCCTCCTCGTAGCCCATTCCCAGCTTCTGGAACCGTAGATAGCCCTCGTGCGCGGTTTCTTGCGCTTCCGCGCTCAAGTTGAGTTCGAGATAGATATCGGACAAGTCCAGGTAGCAGAGCGCCAGAACGTGGGCGTCCCCATTCTTTTCCGATTCGTCCCGGGTGGCGCGCAGCATCTCCATGGCCCGGGTGTACTCGCCCCGCAGGTAGAACAAATACGCGATGTTGTAATCGCTCTGGGTGACCAGAAGGGTCATGCCGTGCTGAACAAACATCTCTCTGGCCCGCTGGTAGGTGCCCAGCGCCCGGGGAAAATCGTTCAACGCGATCAGGCAGACGGCCATATTGTAGAGAGCGACGGCGAGGCCTTCTGCGTCCCGCAGAGGCAGCAGCATCTCGTGGGCGCGCTCATAGCAGGCGAGTCCCTCCTCGAAGCGGTCCTGGCGGTGGTACAGATTGCCGACGTTGATCTCCACGTGAGCGAGACGACGGTGGTCGCCGAGGCGTTTGAAAAGTTTTCGGGCGCCCTCAGCGGCCTTGAGGGCCCGGCCGTACTCACCGAGCAGAATGAAAGGTTGAATCGAGGAATTGAGGGTTCGTGCTTGTTCTTCGGCGTTGCCGAGTTTCCGAAAGATGGTAAGAGCGTGGCGGTGATATTCGAGCGCCGACTTGTTTTCCCCCATGTTGTACAGGGTGTTAGCCTTGGAACGAAAGCTGCGGGCGAGCACTTCCTTGTTGCGCAACCGCCGAGCAATGGCCACCGCCGCTTCCGCCAGGGACAGCGCCTGGCGCGAGTCGATGCGCAGTTTCGCCCGGGATGCTTCGATCAGTTGCTGAACGACATCGGCGCGAAGGAGTCTTCGCCGGCGTCCAAGATATTTTGCCCGGCTCGCGCCATCGGTAATATTCGCGAGGCGCTGGAGCAAGTCCCTGGTAAGCAAAGCGCGTTCGGTCGGTGGCGTCACTGGAAACCTACATCTTCTAGCTGAGCGCGCAGCCGGCTGAGGCACCGCTGGCGTATGAATCCGATCGAGCCGGTGGCAATTCCCAAACTCGCCGCAACTTCCTGGTAGGGACGTGCCGGCTCCTCGAAAAACAGCATTCGAATCAGATCGCGGCAGCGGGCCGGCAATCCCAGCATCGCTTCCCGCAGAGTCTGTTCGTCCGCTGCTTCGCGCAGGATTTCCTCGGCACGGGGCGGCGTCAGTTGATCGAACGTCTCGTCGTCGCCGGATGTTTCCGTCCGCTGGATTTGCCGCTTGCGATGAAAACACTTGTGCGCGGTCACCTGCATAATCCACTTGGGCAGTGCTTTGGGCTCGCGCAGCTTAGGCAACTCGGAGAGCAGCTCGAGGCAAACCGCCTGAAAAACGTCGGAGGCATCGTCAGGCGAGAATCCGTACTTGATGGGGATCGAGAAGATCAGGTTCTTATATTGTTCGACCAGCGCCGACCAAGCCTCCTCGCTCCCCTCGAGGCATTCCTTCACTAGGCGGGTATCCGGCCACGCCTTTTGCAACTCCTCGCGAGTTGGGGTTTTGAGGGAAGCCATGGGCCCGATTGCCTATCGATCAGTGGATGTAGAGTTCTTCAATGTTCCACAGCGCATACGGATCGAGAATCGCCGGCCGGAAATTTCCAACGCGATCTTTGGCTCCGGCCAGGATGTGGGGACTCACTAAACAAATCACCGGCAGATTCTCGGCAACGATCTCCTGAACGCGATCGTACAAGCGCCGCCGGGCCGCATAATCCGGGGTGATCAGTTGTTGTTCCATCAGGCGATCCATTTCTGCTTCCCATGGCGTTGCCGGCTTTACCTGCTTGAGGTCCCAGAGATGGGTTTCCCCGCTGGTGACCCAAATGTTCATCTCCGAGGTGGGATCCGCATCGCCGCTTACCAGGCCCATCACCGCGGCTTCGTAGTCAGAGCTCTCCAGCAAGCGGTCCACCATCGAACCAAAATCCAGCGGAACCACGTGAACGTCCATTCCCAACTGGTTCAAATCATCCTGAATGATGGTGGCCATCTCCCGGCGCTGAGCGTTGGAAGCGCTGGTAAGGATTGAGAATTCCACCCGATTGCCGCGGGCATCCATCAGCGCTCCATCGCTTTTCCAGGTGAAGCCGGCCGACTGCAGCAGTTGGCGCGCGTGCTGCTGTGATTGGGGAGGATGAGGAATCTTGTCATCCACCCACAGTTTGTTCCCAGGCGTCACATGCCCCCATAGGGCAGCCGCGCGACCGCTATAGACGAGGCGAACGATCCCTTCGCGGTCAATCGCCTCCGACACCGCCTGGCGAAACCGCACGTCTTCGAACCAGGCTTGTTTCTTGGCAATCTCGGGTAATGACTTGGCAGTGAGGTTGTTCAAGTTGAAGAACAGAAAGTTGTACTCGAGTCCCGCCCCCAAATCGTAGAGATGGTAGTGCCTGGCGACTTCCTGCTTTTCGAGCAGCGCAAAATTCTGCGCACTGAATCGGCTAATTACGTCGGTGTCTCCGGCGCTAAATCGTATGGCCTGGGCGTCCTCACTGGGGACAAACAAGAACTCAACTTCATCGAGATACGGCAGGCGATTTCCCTTTGGATCTCCCTTCCAGTAGTACGGATTCTTCTCCAGGACCATGCGTTCGCCGGCCACATATTGCTTCACCCGGAAGGGGCCAAGCCCTGCCAACTGATTCGAAGGCGTCGACAAATTCCACGCTGCGCCGAAATTGCCTTGCTGATACGCGCGCAGCAGCAGATGCCGCGGGAGCATGCCCACACCATCGAAAATCCTTTCGGCCGCCGCATACGGTGCTGCCAAATCGAATCGCACCGTATAGTCATCCAGTTTCCGCACCTCGATGGGCTTACCGGCCACCACCAGTAAGTCGCGCTGCGGAGAATGAATTTTTTCATCCAAGTACACTTGAAAGGTGAACAGCACGTCATCGGCGTTGAAAGGCTGCCCGTCCGAAAAGCGCAACCCGCGGCGGAGGGATAGCGTGTACTGCTTGCCATCGCGTGATATGGTCCATGATTTCGCCAGGGCCGGTTCGGTCTTGAGGGTTTCGCGGTTGATATGAATCAGGTCGGCGCTCAAGCAACGGGTGAGCTCGCGCGAGGAATCATCCACGGCAAGGACGGAATTCAGAGTCTTGGGTTCGGGTCGAAGAGCGGCGACGATCCTGCCTCCGGCGCGTCCCGGCGCGCCATTGGTAACCATCAACTCTTCGCCCGACTGGGCCCGCACCGCGCTGGCGCAGGAAAAGGCGGAAAGGACCAACCAGGCTGCGCCCAAGGCAAGAGGTCTCAAGGAGATAACCTTCCCCATACTTGAAATCTTAACAAACGCCTATTTCGCCTTACAGCGGCACGGACTTCCAGCGTTCCTGGAGCGCATCACCAGCCTGGTAGAAGGCGAGGAACAGGGGAATCAGCAGAAGTGCCGGCAGGCCCATCCACCAATACGACGAGAGAACGTAATACTGTTGCAAGGAGGACAGCAGGCTGCCCCAACTGGGCATCGGTTCGCCCACGCCAAGCCCGAGGAACGTCAAGGTCACCTCCGCGAGAACGTACTGCGGGATCAGCAGGGTGATTTGGGTGAGCACCACCCCGCCGGTCTGGGGAAGGACGTGCCGTCGCAGCAGGTAGGCGTCCGAAGCGCCGAATCCCCGAGCCGCCAGTACGAAGTTGCGCTCTTTGGCGCTCAGAATCACGCCGCGTATCAACCGTGCCGGCCGCGCCCATCCGATCAGCCCGATCACCGCGACCAGCAAAAGGAATACCTGCCACCCGGATATGTGCAGCGGCAAGGCAGCTCGCACGGCGAACAGCAAATAGAGCCACGGTAAAGCCATGAATAGCTCTCCGCCGCGCATCAGAGTTTCGTCGACCCAGCCGCCATAGAATCCGGCAATCGCTCCCACTGCGACTCCCAGAAGCAGTGAGAGTGCCGCCGCGAGCAAGCCTGCCAGCAAAGAAATCTGTCCGCCGTACAGGAATCGCGAGAACTGATCTCGCCCGTAGGCGTCGGTGCCCAACAGGAAGATTCGGGCCTGCCCTTCGGCCTCGAAGAGATGGGTTCTCGACGCGAATACGCCGGCGATCTTGTAAGACGAGCCGGCCACAAAGAATCGCAGCGGGTACAACTTCCTCCGATCAACTTCATACGCGGTAGATTTGTCGGGATCGTTCTTTAGGCCATAGACAAACGGTCGAGCATGAAGATTTCCCTGGGCATCGACAAAATGCAGCCGTGTCGGCGGCGCGAACGGGAAGTCGCGGTTCTGGACCGACGAACTGTAGGGAGCAAAGAATCCTGCGAACAGCACTAGCGCGTGAACTCCCGCCAGCAGGATCAACGCGCGCCAAAGTTTTTGCCGGTGGGTCATCAACTCACTCCACCCGTATCCGTGGGTCGGCCGCAAAAAGCAGAACGTCGGCAAACAAGTTTCCCAGTACCAGGAAAACAGACGACAACATTACGATGCCGACCACTTCAAAGACGTCTCGGGTCTGAATCGCTTCGACCAGCAGCGGTCCCAGACCTGGCCAGCTCAGGATCACTTCCACCAGCAGCCCAGCGCTCAAAACCGTGGCCGCACAAGATCCAAACAGCGAGATCAGCGGATTTGCGGCAGCCGGTAGCGCGTAGCGAAGCAGCAAACGAAGCCGCGGAATCCCGTGCCCGCGGGCCGCGCGGATAAAAGGCGAGTCGAGCACTTCAATCATGGCGGATCGTATGTGCCGGACCAGCGCGGGAAGAATCACGATCGCCAGGCCCACCGCGGGCAAAAATAAATGCCCGGCAATATCGGATCCTTTGCTCCAGAACCCTACGTTCTCCATTCCGGGCGAAACCATTCCTCCGGTCGGGAGCCATCCGGTGCGCGCGGCGATCAACAGAAGGCAAAGAAATATGAACAGATCCGGAATCGTCAAAAGTGCGGACGTGGCAACCCCGCACAACCGGTCGCTCCACGTCCCACGCTTCGCAGCGCTCCAGATTCCGATCGGGAGGGCAAGCAGCCAGGCAAGCAGAATCGACACCCCGGACAACAGCAGGGTATTGCGTGCCCGCGGCCATAGCAGCGGACCCACCGGGCTGTTGTAGGAAAGTGAATATCCCATCTGCCCTTGAAGGACGGACCGCATCCAGCGCTCGTAACGCACCGGCAAGGGTCGATCCAAGCCATATTGCGAGCGGATGCCATCGATCGTCTGCGCGGAAATGCGGGGATTCATGCGCATCGACGAAAAAAAGTCACCCGGCGTCAACTGGATCAGGGCGAACGAAAAAATCGAAATGGCGGCCAGCAGGAACGTCGCGTGGATCAATCGTCGGATGAGATATCTCATGGCCAGGGCTAGGCGAAGCGCTCTTGGTAGATAGACTCGAGCGCGGGCATCGCGGCCAGCAGCTCCTGAGTGAAGCTGTGTTCCGGCCGGTTAAAGAGTTCCAGCGCGGTCTTTTGTTCTACGATTCTTCCTTCGTGCATCACGGCCACTTGGTCGGCGAATCGAGATACCGCCCGCAGATCGTGAGAGATGTGCAAGTAGGTGAGCGAATGGGCCTGCTGCAGCTCGTCCAACAGTTTCAAGATCATCTCTTGATTGGCGAGATCAAGATTCGCGAGTGCCTCATCGAGAATCAGAAGCTTAGGCCCCAGGGACATCGCTCTGGCAATGGCCAGCCGCTGGCGCTGTCCGCCGCTGAATTCCAGCGGCAATTTCGTCTCCCATGCCGGTGACAGTCCCACTTGCTCCATCAACTCGCGTATCCGTTGGCGCCTTTGGGTCTTGGTTCCCACTCCCTGCACTACCAGCGGTTCTGCAATGATTTCGGCGGCAGTGAAGCGAGGGTTGAGAGCGGCGGTGGGATTTTGAAAAGTGAACTGGATTTGACGGTGAGCCGCAAACATCTCTTTTCGCTCGAGATCGAGAGCGAGCAAGTTGCGGCCTTCAAACCAGATTTCTCCTGCGGTGGGTTTTTCGAGCAGCGCGAGGCAACGAGCCAGCGACGACTTGCCGGCGCCCGACTCCCCCACCAGTGCGAGCGTGGTGCCGCGATGAATCGTCAAATCGACGTCCTCAAACGCCGGCACCTCGAACTTTTCGCGCGAGAATTGCCTTCGCTGGACGTAACGCTTGCGGAGGCCTCGAACCCGCACCAATGGCTCGCTTTGATTTTTCATCGAGCGAGAAGCTCCTGCGCGGCGGTTTCACTCTGGCGGATGTCGTCGGAAGCCACCCTCGCTGGCGGGGTGCGCCGCAGCAGTGCTTGTGTATGTGGATGAGCAGCATTTCGGTAGAGCTCTCCGAAGGTCCCTTCCTCCACCAGGTGCCCCGCATGCATCACCAGAATGCGATCCGCGAGGGCTGCTTGAATTTCTGGGGCGTGGCTGATGAGCAGGACGGAAATTCCCAATTGGGCTTTCAAATCTCGCAGCAGCGCCAGAAATTCGGCCTGATTGCGCGCGTCGAGCGAGGCTGTGGGCTCGTCGGCAATCACCAATTCGGGCTGGCATGCCAGGGCTTGCGCGAGAACCACTCGCTGCAACTGTCCGCCGCTTAGTTGGTGCGCAAAGGCCGAATAGAACCGATGGGTAGGGACGAGTCCCACACGGGCGAGCCACTGCTTTGCTTCCGCCCGGCATTGCTTCGTGCTCCAATTCCTATGGGCGCGAAGGACCTCGGCAATCTGGTCGCCCACTCGCAGCACCGGACTGAGCGCGATTCCGGGCTCCTGCGAAACCAGCGAGATGTGCGCGCCGCGAATCTTCTGCAGCGTGCCCTCGTCCATCGATGAGGAAAGCAGCTCCTGCCCTCGAAACTGGACCGATCCGCTAACCACGCAGATCCGCTGGTCCAATAAGCCAAGGAGCGCCAGCGAGGTGGTCGACTTTCCGCAGCCCGACTCGCCCATCAGGCCGACGACCTGGCCGGCCGCGATGTCGAAACTAATTCCGGCGACTGCCTGGTGGGTCTCTGCATCCGCAGAGCGGAACCGAACACTCAGGCTTCGAACTTGGAGCAGCTTTTCCATCGGACTCCGCAAGCAGGTTGTGAGCGCAAGGGTGTGTACCGTCCGGCCGCACTTTCTCGACCGCTTGAGCCAGACCGGAGGAAAGCAAAGTCATGCGGCCAGCCCGGCAGGGCACACCTCTCCGGCGCTTCCCCAGTTTCCTCGGAATAGGTTAGTGGGCGTTTCCGTAGGAGTCGATGGGCCGTCGGTTCCTGGTTGCGGCGCTAGTACAAAAGTACTGCGGGCCTTCAGTCCGACCAAGAGCAGGGAACCTCTCAGACCTTTATATATATTAGAGAATGGGCGGTCACGAAGGGCCGCCCATCTCTCATCTTCCGGAGCGCGCCGCCTACCTACCCGCTTCCATCAAAACGAGTACTTCAGCGAAAATTGAATCCAACGCAGTGTTCCCACCACCGAGGTGATCGGCGCGGACGCCTCGGCAGCACTTACTACAGCCTGAAGGAATAGCGAACGACAGGTGATTGAACAAGTTGAAGAAGTCGGCCCGGAATCGCAGGCTTTGCTGCTCGCCGAGCTTAAAGCGTTTGCCCAGGGTGAAGTCCACGTTCTTCTGCGCCGGTCCAATGATGCAGTTCCGTGGCGTGTCGCCATGGCCGGTGGCATCGCTGGGGTCGCCGTTGGAAAGGGGTCAGGGTCGGGTCGGACGTATAAGCCGAGGCTCTCACCCTGTTGGCTAGCCGCGCCGTGGTTTCACCGGAGCTCGCGGCATTGGCGCAACTCGAACCCGCGGTGAATGTAGTCGTGGCCGCCGGGCTCGCCAGCGCGTAAGCGCTTCCGCCAGCGGGATCCATGACCGAGAATGGCGCACCCGATTGCAGAATCAAAACACCGCTGGCTTCCCATCCGCCCAGCGCTTTGCTGGCAAAGTTATCGCCATGCAGGAATGAAGGTACCTGATAGACGGCGCTGGTCAACGCTCAGAATGCACGCTCAGAATGCAAGCGTGCACAATGCGCCCGCTCCGCGCCATCCAAAATAGTGCGATTGCCCTATTTGCTGGAGGCAGGTGCGCCCCTAGAAACTGAATTGGCAACCTTGTATTGGATAAGCGTGTTACTCGTCAAGTTGATGGTAAGAGAGAGAAACGGGACCCCTAGCGAAGCCATTGTTCCATCTGGATTTGACCGGTGTTCGCCGCTCTTGTAAGCTCCTCGCGCTTTCACCGCGGGTTCAGAAACAAAATCTCGCGGTACTGCGATTGAGTAATAAGTCAGGAGGAGTTTGTATTCCCGCCAAACCCAGTCACGCCAGCCGCGGAACCGGACATTTGCTGCGCATACTTGGCGTGGGCTTCGGTATTGCGGTCGGCGTCGGAACCGTAATCGGTACCGGCATTCTCCGAACTCCGGGCACCGTCGCAAGCCACCTGGGCAGCGCCTCGCTGGTCCTTTTGGTCTGGGCATTGGGGGGAGCTTACACACTGCTGTGCACCAGTTCGGTCGCCGAACTGGGCACTATGCTTCCCACCGTGGGTGGTTGGTATGTGTACGCGCGCCGAGCTTTCGGCGAGAAGATTGGATTCGTGATTGGCTGTTGTGACTCGATGATCCCGACGATTGCCACTGCGTATCTGGCGATCGCCCTGGGAGAGTTTTGCCGCCGGATTGTACCCCAGCCTCGTGGGCCACCTGCGATGGGTGGCGGTCGGCGGTTTGGCTTTCCTCGCTTTTGTGAATTGGCTCGGGCTGCGTGCGGGCAGCCGGGTGCAGGCGCTCACCAGCCTGGCCAAAGCTCTTGGTCTTTTGGCGCTGGTAGTCGGGTGCTTTGCGGTTGCGCCCAAAGCTGCGTCCACTGCTCCTTCGGCAGTCGCCAATTTGTTAGGAGCGAACCACAGCCTGTTTCTCGGCATCGTGTTGGCCCTGCAGGGTGTGATCGTCACCTATGGCGGTTGGTACGCGCCGATTTACTTTGTGGAGGAAGACCGGGATCCTTCCAGCAACCTGCCGCGCGCGATGACTGGCACGGTGCTGGCATGCACGGTCATCTATCTGCTGGTAAACACCGCCTTAGTTCATGTCTTGCACATGCAAGGTCTGGTTGGCTCGCTAGCCCCGGCCGCCGACGCTGCGCTGTTAATTTTCGGCAGCTACGGAAAGCAGTTCATTCTGATCCTCTCCGTGGTTACCGTGATTAGCGCGATTAACGCGGCCCTCTTGATGCTACCTCGGGTCGTTTTCGCGATGGCCCGAGACGGGTTTTTCCCGCAACGCTTGACCTCCGTCAACCAGGGTGGAACCCCCACCGCGGCTCTTTTTCTGTGCACCTTCGCGAGCATCGGCCTGGTTCTCACCGGCACGTTCGAGACCTTGATCGCGGTTAACTCCATTCTGATCGTGACTGTCTACCTCTCGGGTTTCCTAGCATTGTTAGTCCTGCGGAAACGTGAGCCGGCTCTTGCCAGGCCCCATAAGGCCTGGTTGTATCCATGGAGTACCATAATCGTCCTGGCCGCCTCGGCAGCTTTCCTGCTCGGATCGGTGATCGGCGACCTGCAACACAGTTTGTTTACAATCATCTTCATACTCCTCACTTACACGGCGTCGCTTTTCATTGGGCGCAAGAAAACACATTCACCGGTTTGAGGTATTCGAGGCTGAGGCCAGGGCCGGCGATCAGGCTGGATCGTGTTCCGGGCGCGCGGCGAGGATGCTGCCTAGCCGTCACACTCGGCCGGAATATTGAATACCCAACAAGGCCCGGTGTACATTACCGGTCGTCCGGGAGATCAAATAGGAATTTCAAATGGCAGACCGCCGCGGAGCATTTATGGGTTTTGCTGGTTTGCTGGAGGATTCGCCGATGCGAAGTCGATGGTGGATATTGGTTCTCGCGGTCATGGCATTCCCGTGCACTCTGCATGCGCAAAGCGCAGCGCCCCCTGTGGTGAAATATCAGGCCACCTTGAGCACCGTGAAATATGACTATGGGGTGGCCGAACCCGTTGCGCGACTCGCTCCGGGCGACCTGCTGGACACCAACACCCTGGATTGTTTTGGCGATGCGATCCAGAAGACCAGTGACACCCTGTCCATGGCGAAAGGCGATAATCCGCTCACTGGGCCGTTTTATATCGAGGGTGCCGAAGCGGGCGATACAATTGCCATCGATTTTATCGGCTTGGAGGTAAACGGCTTGCAGGGCGTTGGCGCCACCGCTCCAGGATTCGGTGCGCTGAATCCCACGAACTACACTCCCATGATCAATCAGCCGTTGCCGGAACGCGTCTGGATCTATCCAATACACCCGAACCAGGCCACCGCGACTTTTGAAGCCCGCGATACGAAATTTTCTGTGGATATTCCGCTTCACCCCTTTCTCGGATGTATCGGCGTGGCTCCCGCGGGCGGCGAAGCGAGAAGTTCAGTGGTGCCGGCGGAATTCGGTGGAAACATGGACGCCCCGGAAGTCAGCGTGGGCAATACTCTCTATCTTCCGGTGAATGTGCCGGGCGCGCTGCTGTATATCGGCGATGGCCATGCGGCCATGGGCGACGGAGAAGTGGCTGGCTCGGCCATCGAGGTTCCGCTGCACGTTCGCTTGCGGGTGACGGTGATCAAAGGAAAGAAAATCGACTGGCCGCGGTTTGAAAATCAGAACCAGATCATGACCACTGGAATTTACCGCCCGGTGGACGACGCTCTCCGGATTGCGTTTACCGAGCTCGTCCAGTGGATTCACAGCGACTACGGTTTGTCGGAACTCGACGCCTACGAACTGCTCTCGGAAGTGGCGGCGATTCATCTCACCGAAATGGTCGACCCGAACTACGTGGTGATCGCCAAAATCGATAAGAAGTATCTGCCGCCGAAACAACACTGAGGAACTCGCCAAGGGTCGAAGACCAAGGGCCGCAGACACACCACCGCACACGGTCTCTGACGCTGCCCTTTGTTCCTTCAGGGTCCGGATACTGCAATCGGAGTCGACCCAAGAGAAGGGCTCTTGGAATTCCCGGTTACTTCGACATCCCTTTCGAGAATACGCGCGTGGCAGGAGTCGCTTCGTTCAGGCCATGGGGAATCGAGTTACGCTCCCCCCATGGTGGCGCCTCTACGCTGCCTTGGCGGTCTTGACGCCTTTGGCCTTGGCCGCACGAACCTTTGCCCAGCGCAACTTCGCTGCCTTCGAAATCTTGGCTCGCCCCGCCGCAGACAATTTCCGCTTCTTCTTGCCGATCACCGCTTTCGCACCCACGGTCAAACTGCCACCGAACGCCTTGATGGCGTCGCGTACCGCAGCCAAGTGCTTCGCGGCGTGTTTCGCGTGCTTTTCGAGTTTCGCTTCTTCTTGCCTTAATGCTTTTACGATGTCCATGAATCCTCCTGGAAGCATTAAACACTAACCGGGGTACTATCCACAAGGCTGGTGGGGGGAAACCAAGAGAGTAACTGGACCGTCTCTGGTTGTGAGGGCGTATGATCGAGATACGATGAGTCGCGGGCCAAACTAAGAAAGCAAAACGCTCCTTCTTATTTTTCCCAGCCGCAACATTTTTTACCAAGTCACAATCGTTTCGAAATACCGCCGGCGCCCAGTTTCAGGATTTGCCGGCGAGACTCAGCCATATATACTCGGAACAACAGGGGGGACGAGATTCGTGACCGACAACATACCATCGACAACTGTGCCGCCGACGCCTTCGTGGAGGTACGTTGTGCTTACTGCTGTCGCTATCGCACTCATTTGTGGAGTTGTGGTTGCCGGGGAGTTTGATGCCAAGTTCGGTCCGAGCAATCCTTTCTACCAAGCGAGTAGCCTGCCTTTTCAAGCCCCGCCCTTCGACAAAATTAAGGACAGCGATTATCAGCCGGCGATTGAAGCGGGTATGGCCCAGCAGATCGAGGAGATGACCAAGATCGCGGACAATCCCGCCCCGCCCACCTTCGAGAACACCATCGTGGCCATGGAAAAGACCGGCGAACTGTTCAATCGCGCCTACGCCACCTTCAATGAAGTCACCGGCGCGAATACCGACCCCGAGCTCGAAAAGGTGCAGGAGATCGAAGCTCCCAAATTGGCCGCGCACTCGGACGCCATCTTCCTGAATGCCCAGCTGTATCACCGCGTGGCGGCAATCTACAAACAACTCGGTTCGCTCGGGCTCGATCCCGAATCGCAGCGGCTGGTCGACTTTTACAACAAGAGATTCGTGCACGCCGGCGCAAACCTTTCCGACGATGACAAGGTGAAGCTCAAGAAGCTCAACGAAGAGGAATCCTCGTTGGAGAACGCTTTCCGTGCGAAGCTCCTCGTCGCTACCAAGGATGCCGCTTACTTCACCGCAGATCAGCAGGCACTGGCGGGTTTGAGCGACGCCCAAATCGCCGCCGCTGCGCAGGCTGCCAAGGGCCGCGGCCAGCAAGGCTTCCTGATTCCGCTGCAGAACACTACCCAGCAGCCTTCCCTCGCTGCACTGAAAGAGCGCAACACTCGCCGGGCAATCTTTACGAACTCGTGGGAGCGCGCCGAACGGGGCGGAGCGAACGACACTCGCGACACCATTGCCCGTCTGGCTCAGCTTCGTGCCGAGAAAGCCAAGCTGCTTGGTTTTCCGAACTACGCGGCCTGGGCGCTTGAAGATCAGATGGCCAAGACTCCGGAATCCGCTCTGAAATTTATGGATGCCCTGGTTTCAGCTTCCACCGCCAAGGCCGCCGGCGAGGCCAAGGATATCCAAGATGTGATCGACGCGCAGAAGGGCGGCTTTGCGGTGCAGCCCTGGGACTGGAATTTCTACTCGGAGCAGGTGCGCAAGGCCAAGTACGACCTGGACGAAGAGCAGGTGCGCCAGTACTTCGAGTTGAATAAGGTACTCCAGGATGGGTTGTTCTATGAGGCCAACCAGCTATACGGTCTCACTTTCAAAGAGCGCAAAGACATTCCGGTGTACCACCCCGACGTCCGGGTTTTTGAAGTCTTCGATGCGGATGGTAAGTCCATGGCGCTGTGGTACTGCGATTATTTCAAGCGCGATAACAAGAATGGCGGGGCCTGGATGGACTCCCTGGTCGATCAATCGAAGTTGCTTGGAACCAAGCCGGTGATCTACAACGTAGCGAATCTCCCCAAGCCCGCCCCGGGCGAGCCGGCGCTGATCAGCTTCACCGATGTGACTACCATGTTCCATGAGTTCGGTCACGCCTTGCACGGCATGTTTGCGGATACCAATTACCCCAGCCTTTCCGGTACTTCTGTGCCGCGTGACTTCGTCGAGTTTCCGTCGCAGTTCAACGAACACTGGGCGAAGGATCCGGTGATATTCGATCACTACGCCAAGAACTATAAGACTGGCGCACCAATGCCCGCGGAGCTAGTCGCCAAGATAAAGAAGTCGGAAACCTTTAACCAAGGTTACGGTCTCACCGAAACGCTCGCGGCGGCCGAGCTGGATATGCAGTGGCACATACTTCCCGCAGGCGCACCGCTGGAAAAGCCCGACGCATTCGAACAAGCAGCGTTGCAAAGGACGCACCTGGCGCTCAGCTACGTGCCGCCGCGTTATCGCTCGAGTTACTTCTTGCATATCTGGCCCAACGGATACTCCGCGGGCTACTACGCCTATCTGTGGAGTGAGATGCTGGATGACGACGCCTACCAGTGGTTCGTGGACCACGGCGGGCTCACGCGGGCCAACGGCGATCGCTTTCGCCGAATGGTGCTCTCGCGCGGCAATACCGAAGACCTCGAGAAAATGTTCAAGGCCTGGCTGGGGCATGAGCCCAGCATTCAGCCCATGCTGAAATATCGTGGCCTGGTGCCGTCTAGCGATTCTCAGTAGTCGTTGATCCGGTTCTAGTGTGCTATCCCCTTATTTTCTCCGGGTACCCACTTTTGGCCGATTGCGCGAAGGGTGGGACTCAGGGACTAACCCCGTTGTTAAGAGTCGTTCGCGCGACCCGGTAATCGTTGGTCCGCAAATGCCCAGCGATTCGGTAGCCCGCCGCGGCGTTAACGTATACTCATGACATGGCGTTCTTCTGTGTTTGAAAAATGGCGTGCCGCGCTGGACTTTCGAGTCGCCGAGATCAGAGGATCTTTCGTTCGCCTGAAAATCCGCGCGCGGCGGGCCTGGTGGCGCTCGCAAGACGGCTGGCACCGCCTCACCTCGGGTATGGAGATCGAGGAGCTCTGGACCCAATTCAAATCCGAAGCGGTCGAAAGTTCCCGTCCTTACAAGCAGGATTTTGCCGGGCTCACCGGAAAGGACCAGCATTCCTGGAAGCAGCCGCTCAAACTTTTGGGCGCTCTGTTCGTCAGCGTGCTGAAGAAACTGTCCCCTGCCCGGCGAATGTTTCTGCTGCTGACCATGTGCCTGGCGGTTCTCGCGGTGATCGATTTTCATTTCCTGATTCTTACCCGGGCGGTCGAGTTCGTTCTCGCATTTGGCGGCCTGCTGATTTTGTTGGTGCTGGTTCTCGCTGACCACATCTCGATGCAGCGAGATATCGAGATCGCCCACGAAATCCAGCGCTGGCTGGTGCCCCGCAGAGCCCCCGACGTCCCCGGAGTCGATCTTGCATTTGTGACCCGCCCGGCCAAAACCATCGGCGGCGATTATTTCGATGTCTTCCGCCGCGCCATAGACGGTCCGCTATTGATGGCGGTGGCCGACGTTTCCGGGAAAAGCGTTCCCGCGGCGATGCTGATGGCCACCTTCCAGGGAAGTTTGCGGGCCCTGGGCGGTGCCACCGGCACCCTCGCGGAGTTGGTCCGAGGTTTGAATCGGCAGGTCTGCGCGAACAGTCAAAACGGCCGCTTCACCACCGCCTTCCTCGCGGAACTGAACCCGTCCACCGGTGACCTCACCTATCTCTGCGCGGGCCACAATCCGCCCATCTTGAAGCGCGAGAATGGCGCCTTTGAGCGGTTGAAGTCCGACAATATTCCGTTGGGCATTGAGCTGAACGAAGACTACAAGACCGGAACCACGCGTCTGGATCCTCGCGATTTGTTGGTAATCTATACCGATGGCGTGACCGAAGCGAGAAACGAGGACAACCAGGAATTCGGGGAACCGCGACTGATGTCGCTGCTGGAAAAGGCCGGTGGGGAAAGATCGGCGCTCACGCTTTCCAATTTGATGCAGGATCTGGACGCATTTGTAGGCGCCGCGGTGCAACACGACGACATTACCTGTCTGATTGTCCGCCGAACCTAGCCGCGGTTGTTATTCGGCTCCACGAATCTCGGCGAATCCGCCGGTTACGGCTTACCCCGCGCCCGGAGTTGTTACCCGCCGCTGCGCTGCGCGCGCGCGCGCTTCAAATGCGCCTCGGGGTGCAGCAGTCGCAGGATGTGCTCTCCGTTCTTGGCGTCAAAGCGGTAGGAGAGAACGGCACCGACGGCATGCGGCTCGTTGGCCAGCACCAATTCAGGGTTGCCAATGGCTACCTCGCCGAAGTTGTTGATGCGAATCTCACTGCCCACTTGCATCGGTATTTGCATGGTATCGAGATCGGTTTTCATTTTCTCTCCTGTTCATTCATTCGCTTGGTTCGGGCACCTCGAGCCGAACTGATAGGTATGATGCAATTCGATGGCCATGAGCGCCATTCGACCAGTCACAATTTTCGCCCCTCGCCGCACGCATTTCTCCCTGGACTCGGCCCCCTTAGTCGGAGGGTGGCCTGGTGGCATAAATGAAATGCCGAATCTTGAGCGGCTGCACCGAGAATCCTGTTACCTGCTCCTCGAACTCTCGATCGGCCACCGTGAATCGATCATGTTGGCGCTGATGCTCCCCCCAGGAATCCACCAGGAAGCTTTCCAGATAATGGTGAGGATGTTCGGAATCGAAGAAGATGCCCCAGCGAGTGGCGCCGTCGCGGCGGCGGATGCGCTGATACTGGTAGATCGCATCGAGGAACTGCGCGGCATTCTTGGGATCGATGGTGTATTCCACGGTAACCATAATCGGCCCTTGTTCCGGTTGGGGCTCCACAAACATGGCGGGTTTGCCCCAATGATTCCAGTTGGTCAAATCAAGCACCTGACGCGGCAGCGGAAAAGGGAAGCGCAGCAGCAAGCATGCCGCAACTCCCGCGCTAGACAACAGCAGCGCTCGTTGCGCGCTGCTGTGCGCCGCGGCAATGCCCCAGATGGCGCTGCCGGCGGCGATGCTGCCCTGAAATGTGAACAGATAAACCGCCATCACTCGCGCGCGCACCCAGTCCGGCGCCAGATCCTGGATCGCAGTATTGAACAAGCCCATGAAGCCGATCCACGCGGCGCCTCCCAAGAGCATCAGCACACACAGCACGGCCAAGCTCTTTAGCACACCGGTGGCCACAACGATCGCGGCAAAAATGGCGGTGGCCGCGGAGAGCAGATTTTCCAGCGACAAAAATGAACGCGCACGCTGGAGCACCACAGCTCCCAGCACCGCACCCGCTCCGAAGAACGCGAGCAACAGCCCAAATCCAATGGAACTCTTGCTCAGGCTCCGCGCGATCGCGGGCAGCAGCGCCCAGAAAGCGCTGGAGAAGAAGATCACGCAACTCGACCGCACCAGAAGAGTGCGGATGCTCGGAGAATAGCGAACGTACCGGACCGCAGCGAACGTGGCGCCGCGAATCGTTTCTGCGGGTAGCGCGCTTCTCCGCGCCGGCCGCTTCCAAATCGCGATCACGAAAATGACCCCGACGAAGGAGACAGCGTTTATCGCAAACGCCGTTCCCACGCCCGCCACTGCAATGATCAGCCCAGCCAGCCCGGGTCCGAGGGCGCGAGCCAAGTTGAATTCAATGCCATTCAGGGCCAGCGCGGGCGGCAGAATTTCCTTCTGGACCAGTTCGGGGAAAATGGCTCGCCACGCGGGAGATTCAACCGCGTCGCCGAGCGACAAGGCCAGAGTTAGAATCAACAAAAGCCACGGTGTCATCAGGTGACCGATCGTTGCGACCGTCAGCAGAACCGCCATCGCAGCCATCCAAATTTCCGTGCCGAGGATGAGCCTGCGACGGTCGAAGATATCGCCGATAGAACCTGCCGGCAGTGCCAACAGGAAAAAAGGCAGGGCCGACGCGGTCTGAATTAGCGCGACGTACGTAGTGCTGGTGGTGAGCGAGGTCATCAGCCAGGCCGCACCCACCGTTTGCATGAACGATCCGATGTCCGAAACCAAGTCCGCAATCAGCAGGTTGCGAAAGATCGGAACCCGCAGCGGACTCCAGGCGCCAACCGAGGGCGCGGATTGTTCTACGCCGCGCGGGGTCATGGAGTGCGAGCGGGCTGGGGTGGCTCTAGCAACAGCTCGGCGTAGGTGGATCGATCGACGTTGCCTCCGCTGACTACGCAGCACACCGTTTTATCTGTGAATTTTTCCGGGGCGGTCAGCACCGCACCCAAGCTTAGTGCGCCGGTCGGCTCTACTTTTAAGTTGGCATGAACAAATAGCAGGCGCAGCGCTTCGGCAATTTTATCTTCCGGCACTTCGATAATTTCTTGCAGGCCGTGCTGCAGAATTTTCCAGTTGTGAACGCCCACACTCAAAGTGCGCGCGCCGTCAGCGATGGTGTCCGATTCGGATTCGTTGGCGACGATCCGGCCTTCACGCAGCGACCGCGCTCCGTCATTAGCCAGCAGCGGCTCAGCGGCGATCACCGGAATCGCCGACCCGGCGCGGCGAAGCCCGACGATCAGACCGGAAGCCAGTCCGCCGCCGCCGATCGGAGCGACAACCACATCGATAGTTCGAGTGAGAGCGGCGATCTCGCCGCCCAGACCGCTATTTCCTTCGATCACTAGCGGATCATCAAACGGAGTGGCGAGGTACGCGCCGGGATTCTCCTCGACGAGTTCCTGCACTCTTTTCTTCCGGGCGATGACGCGGGTGTCAATCAGTTCGACGCGGCCGCCATACTCGCGCACCGCGGCGATCTTGATTTGCGAAGAGCTGGAAGGCATCACTACGATGCAGGATTTTCCGGTGAGCGCGCAGGCGTACGCCAGGGCCTGGCCAAAATTTCCGGAGGACGCGGTGATGAAAAGTTTCTGCGGGACGTTGATGACCACATGGTAAGCGGCTCGAAATTTGAAGCTGCCGGTTTGCTGGAAGGTCTCGCTGGCCAGAATGATTTTCACGTCCGGGTGGCCCAGGCGCTGCAAATAACTGTCGAGACGAGTGGCCTCGATAATCGTGGTCGGGCGGATGATTGCGTCCGTGGAAAGGTAAGGGTCGGCTGAAGAGCTCATCGATCGCCTCTCAGGGAATCGCAAGTGCATTGCACTCTGCTCCCCTATTGTCAACCTTGCCGCCATGCGCTCAGCGGCGCCACGTTCACCGCATTTGGTGCATTCCAGGTAAGAGATCTTGGCCGCTCGGAGTCTGGATCCTTCAAATCAAGGCTCTTTTCCCGATATGTAAAACATACTTTTGCCGGGCTTCGCCGAATTTGCGGTGTTTGTTTTCATACCCATCCGAGTGGTTAGCCTGGTGGTGTTGCTAGTTAGGTTTTCCTGCTCCGCTGGTGTTAATGCGCTGCATATCCGGCTTTGGCGGTGGGCTCGCATGTCGTCAGTGCGAGGCTAGCATTCTGCGCGGACCGGGGGAAGAGATCATTCCGGTGCACCGTGCGTTGAGGCACGCCGCATCAGCCGGAGGCGATCAAAGGCGAATCCAATTCATGTGAATCAGCGCGAGCGAGCCGATTGCCACCAACGCCCATAGGATAACGCCCTGCATCAAAGGCCGAATCCCCACTTGGCGAATGGTCTCGCGAGTGAGTCCGGTGCCGATCAGGAAAAGGGTGGCCGAAAGTCCCAGCTTGCCCAGTTTATTCAGCAGCGGATACACCGGAGCGAAATGCGGGAGATAGGTATTGGCGACCGCCGCGAGGCAGAAAAAGAGGATGAACCATGGCCACTGAATGCGGGTTCTCGTTTTCTTCACCATCGCAGTGGCGATCGAGAGCGGGACTATCCATAGTGCGCGCGCTAGCTTCACGGTGGTGCCGACAGCCAGCGCCACTGCGCCGTACTTCGCGGTGGCACCCACCACCGAACTGGTATCGTGAATCGCCAAGGCGGCCCACAGCCCAAACTGGGTCTGGGTAAGGTGTAGCAACCACCCGATCGTAGGGAATATCAACAGAGCCACCGAGTTCAGTATGAAAATTGTGCCGAGCGATACGGCCATCTCGTGCTCGTCCGCCTCGATGATGGGTCCTACAGCGGCGATAGCGCTGCCGCCACAAATCGCGGTGCCGGCGGATATCAGGAAAGAAGCGGTGTGCTCGACGGCGAGGTAGCGGCCGAGAGCGAGACCGGCGATCATGGAAACGGAAATTCCGCAGGCGGTGTAGATGAAGCCGGAGCGACCGGCGTGAATCACTTGGTGAAGGTTCATGCCAAAACCGAGACCGACCACCGAAGCCTGAAGTAGGAATCGGGAGAGCACCCTGGTTTGAAACTGGTAAGGGTTCTCGAGGGTGAGGCCATAGGCGAGCCCGAGAGCGAGGGACGCGGCGGGTGAGAAGAATCCGCTGGCGGCGACGGCGAGTCCGACCCAGAACAGGATCTTGTTACTCATGCGTCAGGCGACAACGCACTTTCATACCGTAGGCTAGCTCTATTGGTGGAAGTGTGGCCCAGACTGAAAGATTGTTTCGCATCTTCGGTAACTGTCCTTGACCGCGCATTCGTTTTCGGCAACAGATAGTAACGTATTTTCAATAGAGCCTTGCGGCAGATGTATTCCCTTATTGGTTGGAATTCTTCTTTTCCAGTTCTTCCAGGCTGGCTTGGACGCTCGCGACGGCGCCCGCATATCTATGGTCGCTCAAGGACAGCTTCTGGAGCAGGCTCAAAGCCTCCTGGTAGTGAGCGCGCGAATCTTCGATCCGGTTCTGGAGTCGATCCACCCTCCCCAAGTTGTTCAGAGTGATGGCCATGTCCGGCAGGTACACGCCGGGATTCTGGTCCGCCAGTTGGCGGTCAAGAGTAAGAACCTCCTCATACGCCTGGCGGGCCTCGTTTATCCGGTTCTGGATTACCTCCAGCCGTCCAAGGCCATTCAAGGTCATGGCCAAATCGGGCAGATACACGGAGGGAGTGTGCGCGGCCAGTTGCCGGTCGATTTTCAAGGCCTCTAGATAGCACTGGCGGGCTTCGTCCATCCGATTCTGCATGGCATCCAGCTGCCCGAGGTCATTCAGGGTCATGGCAATATGAGGGAGGTATTTGTCGGGATTGTGCTCCGCCAGTTGCCGGTGAAGTTCCAAGGCCTCTTCCGAGTGCTGGCGGGATTGGTCCATCCGCCCCTGGAGCCGATCCAGGGACCCCAGGTTGTTTAGAGTCGCCGCCAAAAAGGGCAGATATCCGTCGGGATCCTGCTGCGCGAGCTGCCGGTAAATCTCCAGGGCGCGCTCGTCGTGCTGGCGGGCGTCGTCAATTCGGTTCTGGAGTCGATCCACGTTCCCCAGGTTGTTCAGAGTCCTGGCGATATCTCCTAGATATGCGCCCGAGTTTTGCTGCGTCAGTGGCCGGTCCAACTCCAAAGCGCGCTCGAAGTGCCGGCGGGCTTGGTCCATTCGCTCTCGCTCGGTGCCAAAGTTCTCCCGGATACCCGGTGTCATTGCTGAGTCGGGCGACATGAGCAAAACCCCGAGGGCGTTGTGGGTGTAAGGATTTTCGGCAACCGCCAGCGCGTGCGACCACAAGGCATAGTCGCTATCCCAATATTCGATCTGGCGATAGGTGACGCAGCTCAGCGCTGCCAAAGCGCACAACGTCGGAATTACCCGCCAAGCAGTGGGTTTTTTTTTCGCGTCCGCCCAGTCAGCGAGACTCCAGGCGATCATTACGAAAATTCCGATCAGCGGGACATAGGCATAGCGATCGGCCATGGCGAACTCACCCACCTGCACCAAGCCGATGACCGGAACTAATGTTCCCAGAAACCAACACCATCCAACCGTCAAGTAGCGCTTGCTGCGAAAAACCACCGCCAACGCGGTGATGCTCGTCAAGACCAGCGCGGATAGAATCCATTGCCATGCCGGGAGAGCAGTTACCGCGTGGGGATAGAGCGTTAGCTCGGATGGCCAGACCATTTTCCACAGATATAGCCCGTAGGCCACCACCGCATTCTCGACCCGCACGGCCAAAGGAGAATTCTCCGAGGGTACGCACCGCGGAACGCTGCGCTTTCATGGTGATCCATGCGCTTGCAGCCGAGAGCAGAAACAACGGGATTTTCTCGAGGACCAGCGTGGAAAACGGCACTCGCGGCGCGCTGTTCGAGGCGGCCGGTCCGTTCTGGGTTCCAGCGAGGGGCATTCGATCGAGCGGCCAGTAATCCAGCAGCAACAAGACCAAGGGCAGGGTTATGACCATCGGTTTGGCCATCAGTCCGGCGGCGAATAGCGCGGTCACCAGCAGGTATCGCCGCCAATGCGGTTTCTGGACGTACCGGCCATAAGCGCCGATGGCCAACAAAAAGAAAAGCGTGCTGAGCACGTTCTTCCGCTCCGCCACCCACGCTACGGACTCCACGTTGATGGGATGCCAGGCGAACAGCGCCGCCACCAGCAAACTCGGCTCGATGCGCTTGGTAACCCACACCAACAGCAGAAACAACAGCGCCGCATTGAGGGCGTGGATCAGCACGCTGTCCAAATGATGGCCGGTTGGGTTCAAGGCGAAGAGTTGGTAGTCGAAAGCATGGGAAAGCCATGTCAGGGGGTGCCAGTTAGCGGCTTCGGTGGACGTAAATGCCCACCGGACGGTGCTCCACGCCAAGCCATCATGGACATGGGGATTGGCAGTGACGTAATCATGATCGTCAAAATTGAGAAACGGGTGCCCGGCTACCGGGCTGTAAAGAGCGACCGTGGCTAGCGCCAGCAGAACGCAAAAAATGGCAACCAAGTTTTTGCCAGGGAGGAGTGGCTCGGCCTTCGGAAGGTCCCTGGAATTCGCGCGGTTGCGGATTTGTCTGCGTGTTTTCGAGCGATTTTTGGCGCGGTTCATTTTGTGCCCTGCGATGATACGACCAGTGACTGCGAGTTCAAAAAAGGAGACACCGGCTTAAACCCTTCATGGCCAGCGGATTAAACTGCACTGGACAAAATCGTCGACTTCCCCCCGCGCTCGCGATATGGTGCTGCGCGGGCGCGTCTTTCCCGTGAAACGGACAACCTCTTGAAATACAGAATCCTCACTGCGGCTTCGGGCGCTTTGCTGGTGGTCGCGATTCTCAGCTTGGCATACCGGCTTGGCTGGGTCCAGCTTCCGAGTTCCATGCTTGAGATTTTGCGCTGGTTAGTGATCCTCCTTTTGGCCGGATATGCCGCGGCGGAACGGTCGCTCACCGCCTGGATTCTGGTGGGCATGGCCGCCGGGGTGGAATTCGGGCATGACTGGCCGGCGCGTGCGGTGCAGTTGCAAGTGCTGGGCACGATTTTTCTGCGGTTGATCAAAGTAATCATCGCGCCGCTGCTATTTGCAACGCTGGTGGTGGGAATCGCGGGACACGCGGACCTGAAAAAAGTGGGCCGGATGGGGTTGAAGGCGCTCGTCTACTTCGAAATTGTTTCCACCTTGGCGCTGATTATTGGGTTCGTGGCCATCAACGTCAGCCGTGCCGGGGAAGGCGTCCGCATGCCCCCGAGCGCCACGGCGCAAACGCTGAACCTCACTCCGCGCACCGCCAGCGAATTGATCGTGAATATTTTTCCGGAGAACATCGCCAAATCGGTTGCCGACGGCGAAGTGCTGCAGGTGGTGGTCTTCAGCGTACTGTTTGGATTAGCGCTGGCAATGGTGCCGGAAGGGAAGCGCCGTCCGCTGCTGAGTTTTGCCGAGAGCCTTTCGGAGACGATGTTCAAGTTCACCAATTTGGTGATGCTGGTTGCTCCGATCGGAGTCTTCGGGGCGATCGCCTACACCGTGGGGCACATGGGCCTGGGAATCTTGCTGCCCTTGCTGCGATTGCTGGGGACAATGTACGCCGCGCTGGGCGTTTTCATCTCGCTGGTGCTGCTGCCCATCGCGCTGTTGCTTCGCGTGCCGATCCTGCCGTTCCTGAAAGCGATTGCCGAGCCAGTGACCATCGCCTTCGCCACTGCCAGCTCGGAGGCGGCATTGCCGCGGGCCATGGAAAATATGGAATCGTTTGGCATCCCCCGCGAAACGGTGGCCTTCGTTCTGCCGACCGGCTACAGCTTCAACCTCGATGGCTCGAGCCTCTATCAATCGCTGGCGCTGATTTTCGTCGCGCAGGCGGCGGGTATTCATCTCACCGTCAGCCAGCAAATTGTCATGCTGTTTACGTTGCTAATCAGCAGCAAGGGGGTGGCTGGCGTGGCCCGCGCCTCGCTGGTGATCGTGCTGGCCACGGCTACGTCGTTTCACCTGCCCCTTGAGCCGGTCTTCTTGCTATTCGGCATCGATCAGCTCATGGATATGGCGCGCACCGGCGTCAACGTCATGGGCAACTGCCTGGCGACGGTAGTAATTTCCCGCTGGGAGGGCGAAGGACCGGTCATACAGCAGAGCAGCTAAGCCCGATTCGCCCTCACCATTTCCGGGTGCGCGGTTATTCCTTGGGTTGCTCCGGGTGCTTTTTCTCGGCCTCGGCGGTCCACGGAGGAACCACTCCGACCATGCGTGCGTACGCGATCGATTGTCCGAGATGCTCGTGCACATGGGTCACCAGCAGGTAGATGATGTCTCCATCGTTGGCGTCGGGGCCCAGCTTCTTTTCTGGCTTGGCGAAATCGGCGTTGGTCATCTTTCCTACCGCCGACAGCGCGAAGGCAAACGATTGGTTCAATTGGTCGATGATTTTGGCTTTGTCGGTGGTCGACTTTTCGAAGCCGTCTTTCTTGAAATCGGCTGGAGGGGTCACACCCAGCAGAGAGGTAATCATGTAGTTCGAACCGGCAATGTGCAGATACACCTCGGCGATCGAACGTACGCCCGGCGCGGGTCTCCATGTCAATTTATCGTTGGGGATCGCTGCGGCCAGGTCGGTGAGTTTCTTCTGCAACTGTTGTAGGTCCAGAACCGACTGCGCTTTCATGTCGTAGCTTGGTGGGGTCTTATCGGTTTCGTCTGCCGCTGCTCGGGTTACTGCGCTTCCCAACATCAGGCCCAGTGCCAGCACTGCAATCCCGTACCTATTCATATTCTGCATAGGAGATCTCCTTTAGTGTTCCGCTTTGGAATTCAAGAGCGTACCGAACCGAGCCGCGTCGGCTGCTGTCGTCGCGCCACTTCAGTGCTGCTGTTACCGGATGCTCTAGGCTTAGACGTCGCGCCTGAAAAACGTCTTGCCCAAATTTGGCCGAAATGAGCGGGGCTCTGGGAGTCTTTCCATACGATTGTCGGGGGCGTTGCAAGGTCACGTCAACAACACAGAGAACCCAGGTGAGAAACCTGGGGCACCCACTTCGCTTCGCTCAGCGACCCCATCGTCGAGAAATTGGTTGATCGCCAGGAGAGAATTCTGCGAGACCACGCCCGAGTGAACTAGGCGGTTGGCGTCGGCAAGCTTGGTTGGTGAGGCAGATTGGCCGGGACTTCCGGCTGGGGAGCGGGATTGTTGGGAGGCTCGGGTCGCGGGGGTGCCTCGGGCAGCGGCGGGCGCGGTTGCGGATCGGAAGGCTGCGGACGCGGATCGCTGGGAGTGCGGTTTGGTTCCATCGAGCACCTCGCGGTATCGATTCGAATGCCGCCTAATGAATATCAGGCACGCGGCCGACCGAGAATCGATGAAAGCATGTAGTTCGCTGGCGATCTTGCTGCATGCAACAAAACTGCTTAAGAACACCCAGAGCCGCGCAAGGTTGTGATGGCGAAAAAACTTCAAAGCATGGGATCGCCGCAAATTTGGCCCGGGGAAATGGAGTCTGGTAGACTCAGCAAGCAATTGAGTGCGAAATTTTGGACGTTCCTTGGATTTTCTGATACGCGCGAAGCAAGAAACATTCTCGCGCACGCCTGGAGCGCTCGCACACATCCCAAGGAGCTCGTCGGCACATGCGATTCAAGATTCTTTTCCCGGCCCTCGCCGTCCTGATGTTTTTGCTGCCTGCCACCGCGCAGACCAAGCGCAAAGTGATCATCGATCAGGACGCGCGCGGCCCCGCGACCACCGACCAGCAATCCATGCTGATGTTTCTGCAATCCCCGGACGTCGAGACTCTGGGCATTACCGTGGTCAGCGGTGACATGTATCGCGACGAGGAGGTCGCGCACACCCTGCGCATGCTCGAACTCACCGGGCATACCGCAGTTCCGGTTTATCCGGGCGCGGTCTACCCGCTCATTAATCGCCTGGAAACCATCGAGCGCTGGGAAAAAATCTACGGCCGGGTAAATTACAAAGGAGCCTGGAATCGGCTTCCGTCCGGGGACGGCCAGCGCGGAGCGTTCCACGGCCCATTCGAGATTCCGAATATCAAGGAGGGGAATCCCACTACTAAGGCGGCGGCCGAAGATGCCGCGCACTTCATCATTCGCATGGTGCACCTGTATCCGCACCAAGTGACCATCTACGCCGGCGGGCCGCTGACCAACATCGCCCAAGCCGTCAGCCTCGATCCCAGCGTTCCCGACCTGGCGCAAGAGCTGGTGATCATGGGTGGTAGCGTCGCGCCCGTCGTTCCGATGGGCTGGGAGACGGAAAATCGCCGCGAATTTAACTTCTGGTGGGATCCTGAAGCGGTGCACATGGTGCTCACGTCGGCCGTGCCCTGGCACAAAATCACCATCACCACCGTGGACATTTCGGTGAAGACCCGGATGACCAAGGATTACATCGCGGAAATCGGCAAATCCAAGAGCCCGGCGTCGCACTATGTGGCGGAGTACGCCGACGAAGAATACATGTGGGACGAGCTCGCCGTTGCCGGCTGGTTGGATCCATCGATCTTCACCAAAGAAGTGACTCTCTACATGGACATCGATATTTCGCACGGAGCGGGCTACGGCAACGTACTGGTCTGGAATTCCGGCGACCAGCCGGGGGTCGGCGAACAACCGGTCCACCTCCCGCAGGATCTGGATTCCGCAAAATTTTACAAATTGTTTCAGGACCTGATGGCCCGGTAGCGCCCGAACCTGCGGCCGCGGGTCGCAATCGCACTAGCGATTCCCGCGGCGCCACGCCAGAATATTTTTTCGCGGCTACACGTTTCTCCCGATTCTGCACGCCTTGCCGCCAGTGTTACCTTGTGCCGCTCGTTCTGGTTCAAGGAGGCTGGGGAATGCGAAGTCCACTTGGCATCATCATTCTGATCGTCATCATTCTGGCGCTGGTCGGCGCACTACCGTCTTGGCCCTACAGCGCAGGCTGGGGCTACTATCCCAGCGGGGGCCTGGGGCTAGTCCTGCTGATCGTGTTGATACTGGCGCTCACCGGCCGGCTGTAGGCCCGCTTCCCGGACGGGGCGCGAATCACCGCGTCCCGCCGCGGCAATGCTCGAACCGGGGCCCATGCTATCCGGTCCTATGACTCCCTTGCGTGCTACCGGCTGTTTCTGATAGCCTCGCCGCCTTATTGGTTACCGGGCCCTTGGGAGGACGTAGATGCCACATTGCACAAAGTGCGGAACGGTGGTTGCAGATGGAGCCGGATTTTGCCCTAGTTGTGGAGCGCCACAAGCTGCTGGGGTATCTCCGGCGAGCGTTAGCTATGTTCCTCCGGCGCAGGCGGGCGATACCGGCCTGGCGGAAAACGTCGCGGGCTTGCTGAGCTACGTCCTGGGCTGGATCACTGGGCTGGTTTTCTTCCTGATCGACAAGCGCCCGTTTGTGCGCTTCCACGCGGCGCAGTCGATGGTGATTTTCGGTGGCCTTACGATTCTGAGCGTCGCCCTTTCGATGTTCACGGCGGCGGGCATATTTGGCGGCGGCTTCCACATCTTCTTCCTTCTGTTCGGGCTGATTCATTTTGTGATCTGGCTGCTGTGGCTCATCCTGTGGGTGCTGTGTATGGTTAAGGCCTACCAACATGAGCTGTTTCGCGTGCCGATCGCGGCCGACATCGCCGACAGCCTCTGCAAGCAGTAATGTTAGCTGGGCATCGCGCACCGGATGTTCGCGGGTGATTTAGGCCCGGCATCCGGCGGCTTATTTTGCGGCGGGGAAATTGCCCGGGCTTGCTTGTTGCTTGACTTTCTTTCCTTCTCTGACCATTCTTATTGGCTTTCCGCATTTCGTTCGTTAAGCGGCGTGCATGGGGGAGAGTTTCGTGAAGGTGCGAGTTTGCTTCCACGATAAGTGCTTTGATGGCGCGTCGTCGGCGTCCATTTTCTCGCGCTTTTACCGGGAACGTATCGATCCGCAGGCCACATTTTCTTATACCGGGATGACCCACACCGCGGCCAAACCGTTCGAAGAAGGTATTTTTGACGGTGATGAAAATGCGATCGTCGACTTCAAGTATTCCAGCTCGCCACGGCTCACTTGGTGGTTCGATCACCATCAGAGCGCGTTCCTGACCCCGGCCGACGCCGCGCACTTTCGCGAGCAACACTCCCCACATAAGTTTTTCGATCCCGATTTCAAGTCCTGTACCAAGTTCATCGCCACCATAGCCGCTGAGAAATTCGGTTTCGATGCCGCGCCGCTGGCCGACCTGATTCACTGGGGCGACGTGATCGACGGTGCGCAATTTGAATCCGCGCAAGCGGCGGTGGGCATGGCCGAGCCGGCGATGCAACTCGCACTGGTGATCGAAAACGCGCCGGAGCCGGACATGTCCGCGAAGCTGATTCCGGAGATCGCGTATCGACCGTTAAAGGAAATCGTTGAGCTACCACTGGTGGCCCGGCATCTGCCCCAGTTGCTGGAAAGGCACCGTAAATCGGTAGATGTGTTCCGGGAGCGCGCGACTTTTCGCGGCGGCGTGATATTTTTCGATTTCAGCGATCTGCAGATGGACGGCCACAACAAGTTCATTCCCTACTTCCTGTTTCCGGAAGCGTTTTACACCGTCGGCGTTACTGCTTCGCCGGTGCGCAGCAAGGTTTCCGTGGGCACCAACCCGTGGAGGGAGAGTCCCCGACCGGTGAACCTGGCCAGCCTCTGTGAGAAATACGGCGGCGGAGGCCACGCCAAAGTAGCCGCGATTTCCCTTAGCCCCAACGATCTCGACCGCGCGCGGCAGATCGCGATCGACATCGCCGAGATTCTCCGCCGCTCCTGACGTTGCTTCGAAATCAACTGCGAAGCCAGCGACGAAATCAGCCTGGTGGCACATCCACCGGCCGGTGGCTTGCGGGCCACGGCGGGTTACGCGAGCCTCAAATATTAAGTTGGGTGATTAAGGCACCGGCCATAGACCAGACTGCTTCGGCGGGATTTTCGCCGCGGGCTGTGGCGTAGCGTTAACATTGGCAGCCGCGATCGCAGCCTGGGTCCACTCGACACCTGGATACATGCTGGGGATGCGGAATCCCCGGTAGGCCAGTTGTCCAGCAGTGTTCATCTGCCATACGAGCTGCGTGCTCGCCCCTTGGGTTACTTCTTGGATGTACGAGACGTTCGGTATGGCATCCGCCACGTCGTATTCCAAATTTCCGTTGGAGAGTATCTGGGCGTCCCCGCAGCAAACGGAGAACGGTCGCGGCACGTCGGTTTCCTGCACCACCTGCGCGGTAAGGGTGGATTCATCCAATTGATAAATAGGAACGCTGCTATAGCACAGGATCTGCCCCGGGGTGTTGCATGCATCCCCGTTGGCGTCCACCAGGCGGCCATTGCCGTTGTTGAAGAACATCATCGAGAAGATACCGGACGAGTTGCGGCTCACCAGAGACAGGTAGTGCTGTCCGTAGTTCCACTCGATGGGTGCCTGGCCAGCCGGTAGGGTGAAGTCGCCATCCATGCCCAGAGTCCACAAAATACTTCCATCGCCTGTCCCGTTTTTGTAATTCAGCTTGAGGATCCAATTTTGATTCCGCAGGGAAACGATAAGGTTTCCGTCGTCGGGCGAATATAGGAGCGCATTGGCGTGGGTCAAGTCTGAGACGCCGTACGGGGCGTGGTTTACGGAAATGTGATCGAAGGTGGACCACGTCCACACCGGTCCTTGTTGAGGGTCCCAATCGATAAATTCATTGCCAGTTACGACCACACCATTGACGGTTTGGACGCCGCTGACCAGCAGCATGTAATGTCCGTTGGGAAGTTTTAGAACGTCATGATTGAGATTCAAGTAACCCAGCACCGGAAGCCCCGCCGCGGTGAGGCCCTGGTCGATCTGGTATTGGGTAAGCTGATAAACGACGTTGCCCGCCAGATCGATCTCTTGCAACTCATTCGTAGTGACTGGCGTGGTCAGCGCCGCTAGCTCGGTCGATCCGGTGGTGACGATCAACATATGGCCATTTGGCAGAGGTTTTATCGGGAATCCGTATAGCGGTTGTATTGGGTAATACCAGATGACATTGCCTTCTAGATCGGTGACCACGGTCGTGAGCGAGCTTGCCGACTCATTGATTAAGTCGAGCATTTCAACGCCGGAAGCTGGGGTCAGCCCAGCGGTTTGCTGGACGGTCAGAGGCGGCAACAGCGAGGCCGGAAGCGCTCCAGTCGTGAACGAATGATCGCCGTCGTGTACGGTGGTTCCATCGGCAAATGTAACGGTGGCTTGCATGTGGTAGACGGAACCGGCGCGCATTCCCGCTACCAAAACGCTGACGTTCGCCCCAGCGGCAGGAGTGGGCTGGACCCAGGTGGTGAGGCCGTAGTTGGTGGTGGTTCCAAATTGAACTTGGACCGATGACCCTTCCGGCGCCAACATAACGTAGTTCGCCACCAGCACATTGCTCGTACTCAATACGTTCCCCGCCTGGAGCTGATTCGGGTTGAAAAATATAACCTGCACCGGTCCCGATTGGGTACTGTGTGCGGGATCACCGACGGTAACTAGAACCGGCGATGACGGCAATGGAGATGGCGCGGTGTACACACCCGAGGAACTAATCGTTCCAGTGGCGCTAGCACCGCCGGCGACGTTATTGACTTTCCAGACCGGGTTTGCCACAGCGGCACCGTTCTCGTTGGCGGTGAATTGCGCGGTTTGCCCCGCCATTAGGACAGCTATCCCGGGCGCAATGGTGGGTATCACTTTGGCGTCGGGGCTTCCCGTACATCCAGAGACCAAGCCAGCCACCGCAAAAAGAGCACTCGAAAGGAGGATTTGTGCTCTGAGACTTCTTGATGATCCACGTTCCGCAGCTAGATTGGGCACGTCTCGGCCTCCCGAAGCAGAAATAAAATGGAACGCGAAAAGCACACCCCGCGCCAACGCCACCTAGACTCATTCCGTCCAGAACGCGAAAAAGTTCCCGCTATTTTTGATTGGACGGACAGCCTTGGCGATAAGCCGGATTCTATACTTAGAAGTGCAAGCGCCCAGACGTGTATACCGCATCTTGCTCGGTCCCGACAACTTCAAACGATGGTTATCGGAGTCCCACCAGCTGCCCCCAGAGGCGGTCCGGCGGCGGGCATGCAGGATTGCCGGTGCTACACCGGGCTCCACCACAACTGCTGACCGCATAGGGCAGTGCGGAGTTCAGAATATTCGTGGGAACATTGCGGGGACCTGGCGCGCGTAGGCGTCGAACTCCGCTCCAAACGATTCGCGCAACACTTCCTCTTCGTTGCGAATTCGGATTTGCGTTCCGATCGCGGATAGCACCACCGCGAGAAGCAGAGCCCACCCAGCGCTGAGGGCCAGGCCCGTCGCCACCAGCATGCCGAACATCGAGAGGTAAATCGGATTGCGCACTCTCCCATAGGGGCCGGCGGTGATCAATTGGTGGCCTTCCATCACCCGCGCGACCAGTCCCCACTGTTTGCCCAGGGTCCGAATCGCCAGCACCCACATCCACACCGAACCCGCAGCGATGGCGATGGTGACCATCCCCAGCGCGATTTCCGCAGCGTCCGGCATCGGAAACAAGGGAGTGAACATGGGGCGCTTCATTCCGAACACCAAGAAGTATCCACAGCCCTGAAAGAGAAAACCCCACGCTGACCGGCCGCGCCGCTTGGCTACCGCGGCCTTCGGGTTCTTCCATCGGAAAAGGAACCACAGCCAAAAAACAAACCACGAGGCGATCACCGCACCGAACACCAAGGTCGGAACTGGATTCAGCACAACGGTCTGCTGATGGATCATTGGCTCCGTGCCCATGGTTCGCAGCCCTTGCTTCGCGTCTGCTACTTCGTCGAACTTCTCTCGGCCTGAAGGCGCACACGGTACTCCCGCCAGGTGAGAAAAATCACCAGGGCGTCGAATGCGCTGAAGATCAGCATAGTCGCGGAATGGGTACGTTCGAAGCGATGCATCTGGAAAACGATGAACGCCGATACCACGCCCATCAACAGGGGATAGGCCCACAATCGGTCGAACCACAGTCCCACCACTAGAATTACTTTCGCCAGTCCGTGGGCGAGCAGAAACACTGCCGCAAACATTTTCCCGCCGCTGCTGAGTCTCTCGGACGCCTGCAGCAAGTGATCGGCGATATAGCCGTTCACATCCCACAGCCAGTTGCTGTTGCCGATGGACTGAACGATGCGTGGCAGGAACTCCGGACGAGCGATGAGCAGCAACAGGCCGGCGAGCGTTTCAAGCAATCCGTCCAGGCCCTTCAGGGTGATGCCTACGCGGAACGAGTCGTGCAGGATAACGCGCAGGAGATTCTTCATACGGCCGGGACCGTTTCGCCCACTGCAGCGACGGCGTCTGCTACGCGCATGGCTTTCCAGTGACGGCCGAAGTTGTCGAGGGTGCAGAAGGTGCGCATGAGCATTCGGTCGATATACAGCGTGCCGTTAAGGTGATCGATCTCGTGCTGGAGGATTCGCGCGTACCATCCGGTGGCCTCGATTTGCTTGGCCTTTCCGCGGTGATCGAGGCAGTCCACCCGCACCCGGTAGGCTCGATTCACTACCGCGGTAAAGCCGGGCAGGCTCAGGCAACCCTCGAAAAATTCCGCGCGCACGTCACCGACGGCCGAAATTTGGGGATTGATGATCACGTGAAAAGGAACGGGCCGGCGCTCGCGCTCGGCCAGGTGCTCTGCGGTGGCCTCTTTCAGATATTCCTTGCGGTCTTCGATCACCGCGATCTGCACGGAGCGTGCGATCTGCGGCGCGGCCAGCCCGACGCCGGGAGTTGACCGCATGGTCTCGCGCATTTCATCGATCAGTTTGCGAGTTTCGCGGCTTTGGATTTCGGCCAGGGTCAGACGCCGCGCCCGCTGGCGGAGGACGGGCGCGCCGGCCTGTACGATTTCCGGGACCACAGTTTTATTTCGCCGCCAAGTACTTCTCGATCGCTGCAGTCACTTCGGGGGAATCGGGAGTTACTTTGGATTCGAAGCGCTGCACCACGTTGCCGTCGCGGTCCACCAGGAACTTGGTGAAATTCCACTTGATGTCACCGGCCACCGCGGGGTTCGCTTCGGTGGTCAAGTAGTGATAAAGCGGGGCCTGATCGTCGCCGAGCACCGAGATTTTGGCGTACATCGGGAAGGTAACACTGTACTTCGATTGGCAGAAGGTCTTGATCTCTTCGTTGGTTCCGGGTTCCTGATGTCCGAAATTATTGGCCGGGAATCCCAGAACCACCAGGCCTTGATCTTTATACTTTTCGTATACCGATTCGAGCGCGGTGTATTGCGGGGTGAAGCCGCAGCGGCTGGCCACGTTCACCACCAAAACTACTTTGCCCTGGTAGGCCGCTAGTGGGGCCGGCTTGCCGTCCAAGGACGGCAGAGTGAATGAGTAAAATTTCGCAGCAGCAAATAGCGATGTCGCCATGACCAAGATCACCCCAAGTGTAATTTGTGCGCGCATTCCAGCTTTTCCAAATCGATTCACGGCGTCCCCTTTTCGTGTGTGGATTTCGCCCGCCGACATTATACCGCGAATCGCCCGACTGCGACGCGGAGCCAAACGGGATCAAATCCCGGCCGCGCAATGTGGCGCTCGTTCACCGCAGCGTTGTGCACGCAACGCGAAGACATACACCTTGATATCGAGAGGTTGAAACGCGTTTCCCGATTCGATTAACTTCAAGAAGACCTGGTGGATCACCTCCTGGGCCCGGCTCGGCTCACCGGTGATCGCTACTGCGAAAAGGAGAAGCGCCGGACCATGCTGGCGGTACAGTGCTTCGATATCGGTGGCGTCGGTGGGCTGCACAGCAGGGCCTCCGTGACAAGAAAATTGAAAGGCCCAGAATTGTCTATGATGCTCCGGTAAGATTGCAGGGGCTACCCGATATTTTGCGGATGAGGCGCCATACCTTCCCGGCTCTGGGCTGGGTGGGCGTTCCTGCTGCCGGCATTTTGGGACAAAACTGGAACTGTACTAAACTCCCCAAGCGGTGGTCTTAGAAGCGCCTGGATAGGGAAACCTCATGAGCACTGAAATAGTACGCGAACCTCGGTGGCCTGCGTTCGTGGCGATGCTGGCGGCGGGCGGGGTGTGCTTGGCACTGCCCGAGCCTTTGTCCGTCGGTCCGAGCTGGCTGTTGCTGCTGGTCCTATTCCTTTTGATGATTCCGATCACCGTGACCTACCGCTGGGGGCGGCTGGACGTCACGCGAGTGTTGGTGTTCATCGCCAACGGCGTGATCACCGTGGCGCTGATTGCGGCGCTCACTTTTCTGATCCAGGGTCTGCCGCAACATCGCGAGCAGCCAAAAGATATGCTGCGTTCAGCCGTCGCACTGTGGATGACCAACGTCGTGGTGTTTGCAATGTGGTATTGGTTGCTGGACTCTGGTGGGCCGATGAAGCGGGATCGCGGACGCAACACCCTGCAGAGCTCGTTTCTGTTTCCGCAAATGTTGAGCAACGAAACGCGGCACCAGTCGTGGTCTCCTCATTTCATGGACTACCTGTTTCTGGCGTTCAATACCAGCACCGCTTTCTCGCCGACGGATACCGCGGTGCTTTCGCGCTGGGCCAAATTCGGCACAATGCTGCAGTCCCTAATTTCCTTGATCATCGTCGCGCTACTGGCCGCCCGAGCGGTAAATATTCTCTGATCGAACTTCACAGGCCAACTGGATGTCGTTTTCAAAGACGGCGCCGGTTGGTCCGTTGGCGTCCAACTCCGCCAGCCGGATCGCGACGGCCGAGCCCTGCTCGGGCGTGCGAACGCCGCGAAAACCATGGAAGTCCGTCGCTACGTGCCCGGGTGCTGCGAGGTTCAGTTTGATTGGGGTATCGGCGAGGCTTCGCGTAGTGAACGGTAATGGCGTTGAGCGCGGTCTTGGAGTTGGAATATGCCATGGAGGGCCGGCCGACCCATGCGCCCGGTTCTCCAATCGATCCCCGCTTGCTAGTCACGTTGTAGCCGCCGCGTTCCCGCCTTGTTATCTCGCACTCCTTTGCTATGCTCGTGGTAGCCCTTTGTTTATCGGGGGAGGAGACTGCTTATCTCTCACAGCGCACCGGCCACGCTTCCCGCTTCGGCGGCGTTTTCTTCCCAGGAACGCGCCGCAGCCGCGGCAATCCCCTGGGAACTGTGGGCCGCTGCGTGCGGCGTGGCTTTCATCGTCACCGGCCTGATCTGGGACATCTCCTGGCACATGACCATTGGCCGCGACACTTTCTGGACTCCCGCGCACATCTGCATCCAACTCGGCGGGATTTTGGCGGCTTGGACTTCGGCCTACCTGATTTTCTCGACTACCTTCGGATCGAACGCTGCCGCGCAAGCCGCGTCCATCAATGTCTGGGGTTTTCGCGGGCCCACCGGTGCGTTCCTTGCCTGCTGGGGCGGCGTGGTGATGGTTACCTCCGCGCCGTTCGACAACTGGTGGCACAACTCGTTTGGGCTGGACGTTGAGATCCTGAGTCCGCCGCACGTCGTACTGGGGCAGGGAATTCTGGGAGTCAGCGTGGGCACGCTATTGATGGTCACCGCGCGCCGCAATCGCGCCGATGGCTTGGCCCGCGAACGCCTCACTCGGTTGATGTGTTTGGTCGGTGGCTTGATGATCGCGCTGCACACCATCTTGCTGGAGGAATTAAGCCAGGCCTCGATGATGCATAACGCGATGTTTTATCGCGTGCTGTGCCTCGGCGTTCCGTGCATTCTGGTGGCGCTAGCAGTGGGCAGTGGCTATCGCTGGGGCGCGACGGTGATCGCGTCCACTTACATGGCGATCCGCATGGCACAACTTTGGATTTTGCCGCTGTTTGCCGCCGATCCGAAGCTTGGCCCGGTCTATACCCGCGTCACCCACATGGTGCCGATGAGCTTTCCGTTGCTACTGATCGGCCCCGCACTGGTCATCGATTTTCTGGTGAATCGCAATCCGGACCGGAATAAATGGCTGGAGGCAGGGATTGTGGGTCCCAGCTATCTGGCGGCGCTCCTTGCGGTGCAGTGGCCATTTGGGGAGTTCATGATTTCGCCGCTGGCGCGCAACTGGTTTTTCGGGATGAATTATTTCGGCTACTACATGCGGCCGCAGGACTACCACTTGGTCTGGCAATTTGAGGCCCCGGCTGCAACCCGTGCGCTCTTCTGGCTGGGCTTACTGATGGCGCTTGTTTCCGCGACCATTTCTACGCGCATCGGGTTCGCTCTGGGCGGCATGCTACGCCGCCTGCGGCGCTAGGCCAGGGAAGGAGCATGACTATGCGTCGGCTCTCCGTGTCTCGGTCCTCTCCATTTCTGGGGATTGCGTTTGTGCTGATTGTTGCAGGACCTCTATTGCTCGCCGTGCCTTGCTCGGCCCACGTCGGGAGCCCCGATGTTTATTTCCGGGGCCAAGCCGGTCCCTACCCCCTGACCGTCACCGTGCGCACCCCCGGTGTGATTCCGGGTATCGCGGTGATCGAGGTGCGCGCGGCGGACCCTAGCGTTCAGCAAATCCACGCCGTACCGCTCTATATTCTCGGTCCGGGATCGAAGTATCCTCCGGTCCCCGATTTACTGGCGCGTTCGAAAGAAGATCCTCAGTTTTTTACCGGCCGGATGTGGTTGATGTCCACCGGGTCGTGGCAAATTCAGATCACCGCCGACGGCCCGCAAGGCCCCGGCGCCACTTCTGTTCCGGTACCGGCAGCCGCTCGCGGCACTCTGCCGATGACCAAGGCGCTGGCGGCGCTATTGGTCGCGCTGATGTTGCTCGTGGTGGTTGCGCTGATTTGCATTTTCGGAGCGGCTCGCCGCGAAGGCTCGCTCGAACCCGGCCAGCTCCCTAGCCCGCAGAATCTGCGCCGCGCGCGCATGGTGATGGCTATCACCGCCGCGGTGCTGGTGCTGGCGCTCGCCGGCGGGAACCTCTGGTGGGATCAAACCGCCAGCGCCCGATCAGGTCGCATGATCTACTCCGCGCCCGCGCTACGGCTCTCGCTGCTAGCGGACAGCACTCTGCAGTTGCACATCGACGATAACAAATGGCACAGCTCGCGGCCCGACGCGGTGAGCACCGAGCTCATCCCCGATCATGGCTACCTGATGCATTTGTTTTTGATTCGTACTCCGGGCATGGACCGCTTCTATCATTTGCATCCGCGTCAGGTGGCTGGCTTGGATTTCGTCGACGATCTGCCGCCGCTTCCCGCGGGTCACTACCAGGTTTTCGCGGATATCGTGCGATCGTCCGGATTCCCAGACACCATGGTTTCGGAAATCGATCTTCCGGAGATTAGCGGAAAGCCGCTCGCTGGCGACGATTCGGAAACGGTCGCGCCGCCGCTTCCCAATATCGCCGGGAAATCCTCCTCCGAAACCTTTCCGGATGGCGATCGTATGGTGTGGGAACGTGACGCATCGCCGTTGGTTGCGAACCGCTTGGTTCTGCTGCAGTACCGCCTCGAAGGTCCCGATGGCAAGCCGGCGAAGGATGTAGAGCCGTTCCTGGGCATGGCCGGCCACATGGAAATCGTGCGATCGGATCGCTCGGTCTTCGCGCACATCCATCCGGATGGAACGGTTTCGATGGCCGCGCTATCGCTGGCAGATCAATCGTTGAACGCGCGAAAAGCATCGCCCGCCGCGGCCCCGGCCAGCGATGCAGCGATGCGGAAGTCTATGGCGATGCCGGGGCCCGGGGACGCATGGCCTGCTACGGTTACGTTTCCCTACGGATTTCCCAAGCCCGGCGCCTACCGCTTATTCGTGCAGATGAAGCAATCCGGCCACATCGTTACCGGTGTTTTCGATTGCGACGTACAATAACCTTCTGTCCCGCCTGCGAACGGATTCAAAAACTGATTCAAATGCGACGAGGTTCCCCACGCGGCTGGTGTTACGTGCGGGGAGTCGGCTTTTCTAATCGGGAAACAGATCAGACACCTCTACAACTTTTTGCCGCACGCGGGGTTTCTCCAGAGCAACTGTAAGATTCGCTGAACGCGATTCCCGGAGGTTTACCGTGAAGCTGCATTCCAAAATGATGGCCTGCGCTTTCTCCGCTTTAGCGGCCGTGGCGCCAACGACACTGCGCGCGCAGCAATCGCAATCCGAGCCGCCGCCGGCCAGTTCCAGTTCGGGTGCGGGGCCAAGCGATCAGACTGCCGCTCCGCCACCGAATCGCATGGGCGGCGGAGCCTGCTGGCGCCAGGCGGGAATCACCCGCGCCGAACTGCAACAGCGCAAGTCCATTCAGGAGAAAACCAGAACCCAAATCACCGGCGTCTGCGCGAATAGTTCGCTCACCCCGAAGGAAAAAATGCAGCAAGTGCGGGAACTTCGCGTCGCAGAGAAACAGCAGTTTGCTGATCTGCTGACACCGGACCAGCAAAAGGCGCTTAAAGAATGCCAGCGGGCGCGTAAGGACGCGTTGCATGCCGAAAATGCGGACGCACCGGAAACTTCCGGTCCGCATCCGCCTGCCTCGCCGTGCGCCCAGCAGTAGGCGGCGAACCCGCATTCGCCGGTGTCGCCAAACAAGCCGTGAGCCGGCCCAAGCAGCGTAGCGTTGCCATGAGCGCAGCCGGGGCGGCTCCTTCAATTCCTCGGCCAGGGCGTCAGCCGGTTACCCCTGTGTCGCGGCAGGATGACCGGCAAGTCTTTCGCGCACCCAGCCACCGCTAGCCGGTCTGCTAACAGCGGCCGGTCGGCTAGCGGCGGGCTAAGCACGGTTTCCGGTTCGATCGTCGCAGTGCTTCCCACTCCATCTCGAACGACGGCGTTCCTTCGCCTACGCCGTTCTCGATCGTCTCGGCAACGATCATGCCTACGCCGCGGACCAGGCATTGGCGCACTCGGGGGGTGGACGCCATGAATTCGAACAACGCCACATTGCGGTTTGAGTACAGCCGGGATCGCGGAACGGAGGGAAATCAAACGAAAGGTCGGGTTAGATGGCTTTAATTTTCTTCCGCGGCGCCGCCGGACGGTGCGAGTGGAGGCGGCCCGCTCGAGACTTCTTTCACCACTTTGGCCGCTATGCCCTTGCTTACCCCGCAAGCCGAATCGATCATGCGGCACTGCGCCAACGTCAGCTTGCACCCGCAGGTGCATCCTTCCGCGTTCAGCCGATGTAACGCTACTTTCTTCAGTTCCGGCGTCAGTTTGCTGAAATCTACTCCCGGCAACTCGCTGGCGTTCGATACCTTGCTCAGAAAGATCTGGCCCACGTCGGTGAATTCTTGCACCTGTGCGTCCACCGGCTGCCCCAGCAGCGAGCGTATTTCCAGGTCATACAATTCTTCCGGGAAGACTCCGACGTGCTTTTGCACCACCCGCCCGTCGCGGTTAATCACGAAATTCGTGGGTAGCGCCGAAGCGCCCTCGTACTCGCGCACCAGAGCGGGGCTGGCCATCACCACCGGAAAATTAATCTCAAATTTATCCGCGAAACGTTTTACCGCGCTGGGCGGGACATCCTCATCAACCGAGACGCCTATGATTTGCAGTTGGTCTTTGTAGCGGGTCTGCAAGTCCACCAGCTCCGGGATTTCTTCCCGGCAAGGCGGGCACCAGGTGGCCCAGAAATTCACGATCACCACTTTACCGCGCAAGGCCGCCGACGAAACTACGTGGCCGGTAACGTCATTCACCAGAAACGGGGGCATCGGTTCGGGGTCTTTCGCGAAACGTAGAATGACGCCGGAATCGGGTGACGTCGCAGCTTCTGGCGCCGCGGGAAGAGCGGCCCGTGCGGTGGAAGGGCTGGCCCACAATGGACGCGAGGTTCGGCTGCCGACCAGCACCAACACGATTGCCGCCAGTAGGAAAGCCGCCGCCGGAACTGCCATTCCGAAACGCTTCATCGAGTGGGACCCGCCGGAGTCCATTATGCCGGGTTTAGGCATTATAGAACAAGCAAGCCCAGCCGAGGTTTTCCTTCCGGA
>CAVRXT010000018.1:0-104134 GCA_963725285.1 uncultured Acidobacteriota bacterium
CACGACCGGCTCGCTGCAACAGCTGAGCTGTGCTCCACGGCATTTTCTTTGGGTAGTCCTCGGTTTTGATGCGGTACCAGCCGCGTTTCTGGCGGAGATGCTCGCGAAGAAGTTGATTGGTACCGGGATCGATGATGCGTACGTGCAGCGCATCCCATTGCACTTTGACCAGCCGACCGATCCATCCGGGCGGTAAGCCGTAATAAGCGGCTTCAACTTCGACACAGCCGTCCAGATGAACGACCCGTTCTCCGTATTGGTAATAGCGGAAGGGTTCCAGCGGCAGAGCCAGCAGCGATGGTTTTTCTTCGGCGAACATGACGGCAACCTGGCGTTTCGTCGTGCCGTGGATGCGCGTATCGGCCCAGCGAGTCTCCCAGCGATCCAGATACACTTGTGCTTCTTCCAGGTTCTCGAAGCGGAGTCCCTTGAGCGGAGTCTTCTGAGCGTGTCCCACACCCGATTCCACTTTCCCTTTGCGATCAGGATCTTTGATTCGACAAGGCATCGCCACGACACCGTAGTGAGTGAGCACATCCCGAAAGAGTGGATTGAGAGTGGGATCGTAGATGTCGGCAACGATGACTCCCTCCCGCAGGTTGTCGAGAACCACCACACGAGGACATCCACCCAGCCGACGAAAGGCTTGCTCATGCAGCTCGGCCCAGACCCGTGAACTGGAACGCCAGAGCAGCAGCCGTACGGATTTGCGACTATAACCGAGGGTCATAACGAACAGCCGTGTCCGTCGGTACTTGCCGCTCTGCGCGTCCCGAACCATCGGACCCGTTCCGTAATCGACCTGGGCTTCTTCTCCCGCTGCGGTGAGGATGATTCCTACGGGTTGCGGCAGCTGGGATCCGTGATGCTTGCGGACGAAGCGCTTCACCGCCTGATAGCTGCTTGGAAAGCCGTGATCGGAAACCAGGTCCTGCCAGATGGCCTTGGCGTTCCGGCCACGACCGAGCCCCTGCTCGATGAGTTCGTGATACGGTTCGCAGGTACTGACCGCCCGGCCCTGATTGCCAACAAGAGGCCCAATCTGCTGGCCAAAGTCGGGGGTCACCTCGTTGGCCGGTTTTGAGTTGGCCAACCTGTCCTGGGTGAGATCGGCTCTAAAGTCGGGGGTCACCTCGTTGGCCGGTTTTGCCGGCGCTCGCCGTCCCCAGCCACCCGGTGGTCGCACCGCGATCCCGGCTGCCTTTAGGTAAGCGCCTGCTGTTTCACGACGGACACCAGTGGCTTGCTCGATGCGCCGCAAAGGCCATCCGAGCTTCCCCAGTGCGATCACTTGTTGTTTCTTTTCTTCGCTCAAGACATTGCTCATGCTGACGGAGGCTATAGGCCCTCTCGCCAGTGTCAATGTCCCGGGTCTTATCGTTGGCCGGTTTTGAGGTGACCCTCATTGGCCGCTTTTGGGTGATCCCTGAGGCCCAGAAACGGGAGGTTACGAGCACGAAGCTTCCGTTCAAATGGAGGCAGCTAACATGAAGGAGTCCAATGAAGCTAAAGCAAATTCTCGAAAGTATAGTTACAGAATTAGAGCATGTCGGGGCAATGGTCGCTGCTATCGAAGCGACTTTGGTTGCTCAGAAGCTGTTAACTCCGGGTCAGATTGAAAACCGTTTAGAGGATGTTCAGATTGAAATTCAGAATAAGCTTGTCGGAGTCCGGGCTTCAATTGCGCAGCTCCCTGAGTAAGATGCGTTATAGCTATTTCATATATGGGATTCTTCCTTTTCCCATTTTGTTCTAACGTCAAAGCGCTTTTCTTGCCACTCCGAAGGTGGTCTGAGATTTTAGCTTACCTATCCGGGGTAGCAGGCAGTTTCCGACTCAAAGGAGGCTTTATATGCTGGTGAGCCAGTTGCGCTCGGGGGAGTGCTACGAATTGCTTGCCCGCTTAGGGTTTGGGAGGTTGGCCTGTGCTCGTAAGAACCAGCCTTATATTGTGCCAATCTACTTTGCCTACGAACCTCACCTCCTTTATGGGTTCGCGACGATGGGTAAAAAGATTGACTGGATGCGCTCGAACCCGCTGGTGGCCGTAGAGGCCGATGAAGTAAAAAGCCATATCGAGTGGACCAGCGTTGTCGTCGAGGGTCATTATGAGGAATTTCCGGAGGAGCCGGAGTTCGCCATAGCGAGACAGCAGGCACAAGCAGTGCTCGAGAAGAGGTCTCTTTGGTGGCAGACGGGAGTCGCTGCGGCCCAGACCCGCGGACACATCAACCAAGATCTCCCCATTTATTATTGCATTCACATCGACGAGATCAGCGGTCACCGGGCCATCCCGGATCCTGTGGAGGCCTCGGTCGAGACCGCGTCAAAGAAGAGCGGCACGCGTCAAAGGCGCTCCCATCACCTGTAAAACCACGTTGGTGGACTATCTGAGGAGCGCTTCCCGCTTCGAAAGGTCGACTTTTGCGATGGCGTTAAGAGTTTCGCGTTTCCACTCGGCGGAGCGCTCAGCGTGATGGATATCAACGTCATTAAAGTTCCCCAAACCAAGAAGCCGGCACGCGCGCCGGACACCGCGGAATGCGCACTTGAACCGAGAGAGAGTTGAGAATCAATCCGCCCACAAAGACCCTGAAATGAGAAGACGCGACGATAAGAAAGCAAGCGAAGAGCGTGCTGAGGCACTTCAATATTCGTACGGCGCCAGCCATGCTCATCCCCGACGGCCAGCCGTGCATGGTTAGGGGGGATTGGACCTCCTCCGGTGTTCTGCGGTGCACCAACGTTCGAACCAATCGTCGCGCGAGCGGCTCGCGCGTCGAGACGATTACCAAATTCGCAACGATCCAGCCAAAGGAACTTCTACATGGGAATGTCTTTCTCGTTAATTTTGTGTACTTCAGTTTTAGTCTTCGGTAGCTCACAACCCTCTATTTTTCAGTGAGGGTTCGGCGGTAGAGATTCAGAACGTCCCGAGTCGCATCGATCGCTCTTGCTGTAGCGATTTGTCGCGCCGCTGCAAGTTTTAAGACTCCAAAATCGGGGAGCCGCGAATCGTTCATCTCAATCAAATAAAACCCTGGTTTGCCAGACTTGTGGATGTCAGAGACACAATAGAAGACTTGGAGTGCGATGCGGATATAACGGCTGGCATACAACTGCTCATTGGTAACCACGTAGTTGGCCGCACCCACACCTTCCGGAAACATCGAAACACGATTCACGCGAATCGTAGGTCCCTGCCCAAAATCGATATCTTCCCAGTAAAAAAAGTCCGTGCTGCCGGGGAGTTGACTATAAGGGTAGTCGAGAACGTGATGATAGATACCTGCCGCCTTGTCTTCGGATAGATAATGGGAGGAATCCAGCATCGATTTCATGTTCTGATACAAGTTGAACGCTCTGTCGCGGTCGGTGTAGCTACCCAAGGCCTTCAATCCGCCCGAGACATATTTGGTCAGGCCTTGGTAAATGTGTTGTCGGGCAAGGTTATTTGCTCGATCGTATTTGTTGCTCGAATTCCAGTCGATCTGCTTCTGGAAGGACGCAACGTCGAAGACTTGTAGATCGCAGCGGCGGGGCTTGCACTTCTGTAAGGCATCAATATCCTTGTGATCGAACTTGAGACGGTCAAAATCGGCTAGCTTGGGGGGTGCACCGGCTTGGGCGAATTCTTGTACATCTAGGTATACCTTGTCGTTGAGGAGATTCTTAACGTCGCGATAGCAGGCTGCGAATTGGTCGATTGAGGCGTTGATATAGACCCCGCCGAATACCAGAATCCCGTACCTCTTGTCGCCGGGCTCGAGTGGCACGATCACGACCTGACCGTTATTCATTCGCTGAATATCGGTGTCGGACAGACCGATCGTAGCGTTGAAGAAGGCTTCCGGCTGTTGTTGGGCCCGGGCGGTTGAGCCGCCAAAGCTTGGCAAGAGTGCAAGCAGACTCAGTGCGAACAATTTACTCGCGAAATTTCCGGAACCGTTCCGCGAGGGGGGACAGTATGTGGCGTCGAAATCCATTCCGTGGCCGTGGTGATCCAACGTTCTTCAACTGCAAGATTGATCCTTAGGCGAACGGATTACCTCGACCGAACAGTGGGCATACATCGCCACGGCCTCGGACACGCTGCCAAGCAAAAGGCGATCAAGCCAACGCCGGCCATGCGAACCGACCACAATCAAATCAGCGTGCCAATTTGTTGCTTCGTCGAGAATTACATTCTTGGGACCGTTGATATCGTTTGGGATGAGGTTTTGTGTCTCCAGGTGCGACTTGTGAAGGATTTTTGAGCTCGCGGCCAGTGCTTCTTTGACCTCGGATATTTGGATTTCGCGCAGAGTCTCACACACCTCGGGACTCGGCGCCTGGTCTCCAACCAGGGGCGCAGAGAACTCGCGCACGCAGATCAGTCGGACTTGGGTTCGCTCGGGCCAGGGCCGTTCGGCGATTGACCTAGCCGCTATCTCGGAGCACTTGGAGCCATCGGTGGCTAGGAGAATTCGCAATGGGTGCGGTTTTTCAGGATCATGATGTTTGGTTGGCGAGCGAACAATTTCGACCGAGCAGGGAGCGTTTCTGGTCACGGCGAGGGCGGTGCTGCCCAGCAAGAAGCGTGTCAGTGGGGAATTCCCGTGAGAGCCTACGAAGGCAAGGTCCGCCCCGCAATTGGTAGCCTCGGCGACAATGCACGTTGCCGGATGCCCTTGCATAACCGCGCCTGAGACAGTGCACTCGGTGCGGCGAAGCTCCTCGGAAACAGCTTCGACAGTGCCACGAGCCGCGACAATGGCTTCGGCCATCAACGCAGGTATTCTGGCGTTCACAAACGGATCGACCACCGAAATCACGAACACGTCCGAGCCCTGAGGCCAGGGCCTCGCGGCTACTGCCCGTATGACCGACTGCGAACTAGCAGAACCATCGACCGCTACCAAGACCTTCATTTTCACGTTTTCTCCCAATCAACTGTAGACTTTAAAGGCGGGCCGGTCCGGCGCTCCCGGTCTTTGATCGCGACGCAGTTGCCGCCTTTGCGTAACTCGTGGTCCCATCGCCCCTAGGATGCTGCTGGCGGTGCCCTGGCACGGTGACGACAATCACGTCGAACAGTGATATTGATCACATCCAATTCTTGGTTGCAGAGGGATTCTGGAGGTGGGAGGTTTAATTATGAATACCACCGAAACGCACACGAGTACCTCTAAAGAGCATCCTTTACCTGACGGACTTTTCGGAGCCTTCGAAAGTAGCGCTGCCTTTTGTGACATCGATCGCCAAAGAATATGGGAGCACGATATACGCGGTCCATGTTCTGGTTCCAGCGATCTATCCTTATACACCCCCAGAGCTAGTCGATTGTGCCGCTGCTGCCCAAAAGGAATGCGCCGAAATTAGCATGCAACGATTGGCCGCCCAGCTTAGCGGTTTGCCGCACGAGAAAATTGTCTCAAGGGGCGGAGACATTTGGAAAACAGTGCAATGTGAGATGAAGAAAGCATAACTTCGACTTGATCGTTTTGGGTACGCACGGACGCACCGGAGCAGCAAAAATCTTTATGGGTTCGGTCGCCGAAGAGGTATTCCGGCGTTCGACTATACCGGTGCTCACCATCGGTCCTTGGGCACGCGCGAAGAATCACAATGGCGCGCAGTTCCAGCGAGTTTTGTTCGCGACGGATTTCACGTCCGAGTCGCAGGCCGCTGGACGCTATGCCGTATCGCTTGCGGAGGAACATAAAGCACGATTGATCCTCTTGCATGTAATACCGGAACCTCCAAGCGATGTCGACCTTAAGCGGAACGCCGCCAATGTGGCCAACACGATATACGAACTAGGCGAGTTAATTCCCAAGGGTGCGGAGCCATCATGGCAGGCAGACACAGTCGTCGAATATGGCAACCCCGCCCAAAAGATTCTCGAGGTCGCCAAACAGCGCGACGCCGATGTAATTGTTCTTGGCATTCGTGATGCAGCTACGCACATGGGAGCTGCCACTCACTTGGAGCGAAGCACCGCACACAAGGTAGTCGCCGAAGCCAGGTGCCCTGTTTTAACAGTTCGCGGTTGAAACTTACTTAGACAGACAAATTCTATTATTCCAGGAGAATTTCGATGCTCGTCAGTGAATTGCAACCACGAGAATGCCACGAATTTCTCGTCCGCCTCGGGTTTGGGCGCCTTGCGTGCGCACGTGAAAACCAGCCATACATCATTCCAGTCTATTTTGTGTTCGAAGCTAACCGGGTATATGGCTTTGCCACGCTGGGTCAAAAGGTGGATTGGATGCGCGCGAACCCGCGGGTAGCGCTAGAAGCGGATGAGGTCAAGAGCCATATCGAGTGGACCAGCGTCGTGGTACAGGGGCGCTACGAGGAATTTCCGGATTTGCCCGAATACGCGAGCATTAGACAGAAGGCCCAATCGCTGCTCGAGAAAAGAACGTTGTGGTGGCAGGCCGGCTTTGCGGCGGCTCAAACGCGCGCACGATACGATCGCGACATCCCGGTGTTTTATTGCATCCAGATCGACGAGATCAGCGGACATCGCGCGATGCCCGATCCCGTCGAAGCTTCATTCAATCGTGGCGTGGCTAAACATTAGACGCTTTCACCTCAGACCTGAACGAGAGGAACTGAATTGGATCGAATCCAGGCGCTACAAACGGCTGCGCGAGAAAATCTAAGGCGCCAGCCACCGCATCAATATGGGGTGAAGTAGTTCTGACTGACGAGCCAAATACATAGCACCACCCATCGCCCATCCGTGCTGAGCAAGTCTGACCTTAGCGAGACCAACTGCGTAAGTCCGACCACCGACCACGGCGCCGCCCTTACCGCGGCCAGGTCCAGTCGCGGATTTCCTGCCTATCAATACCTTCTTGGTGCGCGTAGTTTACGCTGTCGATGATCTGTCCCTTCAACCACTCCTTCACGTGCGCTCCCTTGCTCGCAATGTGGGGCACTCGGTCGATTACATCGATGCAGAGATTGAAGCGGTCGATCTGGTTAATAATGGCCAGCTCAAACGGTTGTGTTGATATTCCCTTTTTCTTTGTAACCGCGCACGTGGATATTGGCATGGTTCGTTCGCCGGTAACTCAATTTATGAATGAGCGACGCGTAGCTGTGAAAGTTGAAAATCACTGGTTTGTCTTTGGTGAATAGAGAATCAAAATCGCGGTCGGACAGTCCGTGCGGATGTTCGGTCTCGGGCATCAAGCGGAACAGATCCACGACGTTCACGAATCTGATTTTGATATCGGGAAATTTGTCGACTAGGATTGAAACGGCTGCAATGGCCTCCATCGTAGCCACATCGCCGGCACAAGCCATTACCACATCCGGTTCGGTGTCTTGGTCGGTGCTTGCCCAATCCCAGGTTCCTATGCCCTTACTGCAATGCCTGACGGCGGAATCCATATCGAGGAACGTTAGATGTGGCTGTTTGTCCGACACGATGACGTTGATATAATCCCGTGAACGCAAGCAATGATCTGCCACACTGAGCAGGCAATTCGCATCTGGAGGAAGATAAATCCGTACGACGTCGGGACTCTTATTCGTGACAACGTCGAGAAAACCCGGATCTTGGTGTGTGAATCCATTGTGATCCTGGCGCCAAACCAGAGATGTGATGAGCAAATTGATCGAGGGTATAGGTACACGCCAGCTGAGATCGCACTTTGATTTCTCCAACCACTTGGCGTGCTGGTTGAACATCGAGTCTATAACATGCACGAAGGCCTCGTAAGTGGAGAATAGGCCATGACGGCCTGTGAGGACGTAACCTTCAAACCATCCCTCCAAGGTGTGCTCGCTGAGCATCTCCATTACGCGGCCGTCGACGGCGATCTCGGTGCCGTCGACATCCTCCGGCTTGTACTCGGCCATCCAGGTTTTCTTTGAAGCTTCATAAATCCCATTCAACTTATTCGGCGCTGTTTCGTCTGGCCCAAACACGCGGAAAGTGGTCATATTGCGTTTCATTACGTCGCGCAGAAACAGTGCCAGAACTTCGGTTGGCGATCGGAACGCTTTGGCCGGAGCGGCGACCTTTACCGCATAGTCCTGGAATTCAGGAAGATCAAGGGATCTGCGCAGCAACCCGCCATTTGCGTGCGGATTCGCACTGATGCGACGTGTGCCCGTAGGAGCCATCTCCATCAATTCCGGAATCAGCTTCCCCGACGAATCGAAGAGCTCCTCAGGCTTATAGCTATGCATCCAGTCTTCGACGATCTTGAGGCTTGCCTTTTTTGTGGCTGGATCGAGCACAGGCACCTGGTGCGCTCGCCAGAAATTCTCGACCTTGTGACCGTCGACTTCCTTGGGGCCTGTCCACCCTTTCGGCGATCGCAGTACGATCATCGGCCAAAGTGGCCGCTTCGCCACACCAGTGCTGCGCGCCGTCTGTTGAATGGCCCGAATCTCTTGGACGCAGTGCTCGAGCGTTGAGGCCATCTTTTGGTGCATTGTCAAGGGATCATCGCCTTCAACAAAATAGGGTGTATAACCATAGCCGCGGAAGAGAGATGCAAGCTCGTCGTGTGAGATCCGGGCGAGGATCGTCGGATTGGCAATCTTGTATCCGTTTAGATGAAGTATGGGCAGCACCGCGCCATCGCGGATCGGATTAAGAAACTTGTTTGAATGCCATGAGGTTGCCAGCGGTCCTGTCTCCGCCTCGCCGTCACCGACCACCACCGTCATAATCAAGTCAGGATTATCAAAGGCTGCACCGAATCCATGCGAGAGGCTGTAGCCCAGTTCGCCTCCCTCGTGAATTGACCCAGGGGTTTCTGGCGTGCAGTGGCTGCCGATTCCGCCTGGGAACGAAAACTGGCAAAAGAACTTCAACATGCCGGCCTCGTCTTGGCTACGATCGGGATAGACCTCCGAATAGTGCCCCTCCAGATAGCAATTGGTGAGAGTAGCAGGTGCTCCGTGGCCTGGGCCCGATACAAAGATCACATTGAGATCGTACTTCTTGATCAGGCGATTTAGGTGAACCCACACCAACGATTGCCCAGGATCTGAGCCCCAGTGTCCCAGTAGTCGGTTTTTGATGTCTTCGGACTTGAGGGCCGTCCGGAGCAACGGATTGGCCCGGAGATAGATCATACCCACCGACAGGTAGTTGCATGCTCTCCAATACGCATCTACTTTCCGCAATTCCTCGGGGCTAAGCGGTGCCTCGTTGCCCGTCGTCAGCGTCATTGTATGGTCTCCTCGAACCCGCTCCCACCTCAGTTTCCAGCCGAGATCTCAAATTCAATGTGATAAAGCGCACACCAACGCGTGACGGTTATCACGGCGCCTCGTCGGGGTTTGTTTGATAGTACTCCACGCGAGGGAACCGTGATCGGTGTTTCGGGTGCCGCACAGCCTGTGCTGAAGAATGTTCTACTTCTGGCCGATGCTTCTGGCTTCTCCGAGACGGGAATACCCTTCGCGATCGCGGTTGCCCGCCGGTACGAATCCAAGGTGCATGTATTGCAGGTTGTGACTCCACTTTCACGCACGTCTTCGGCACCCTTTGAAGATTTCGGGGGTGCGAACCATGCGGTCCAGGGAGAGGTAGCGGGAGAAATGCGGCGTCTAGATTCCCGGCTCAACGGCGTGGCTCATGAAATTCTCACTATTAACGAAAAATCCTTTTGGAGTGGCACCCAAAAAGTGCTGGAGAGTCGTCCGATTGATTTGTTGATTCTGAGTTCGGACAGGCCAGGGCAGACGATGGAGACTTTAAGCATATCCGCCAAAGTCACACAAAAGGCAGGCATCCCCGTCCTCACTATTGGTCCCGCGGTGAGTAGTCGGCGCGAGGTCAATCTCTTTCACCGTGTGCTCTTTGCCACGGATCTCTCGCCGGAATCGACGTCAGCAGTGCGCAGAGCAGTTACCATAGTGCAGGATATCGAGTCTGAGCTGTTCTTTCTGCACATCATGCGGGATCCAAGCTCCGGCGAACATATCGGGCAGGATTCCGTTGCCAACGTCATGCATCTTCTCTATGAACTCGTGCCTTGTGGCACTAACGTACTCAGCCGTCCTAAAACTTTGGTCCGGTATGGAAATTCAGCGCAGCAAATTCTCGGAGTTGCAAGAGAACATGATGTGGGTTTAATTGTCTTAGGAGTTCGGGAGGCACGAGATCTCGAGTCAGCCACTCACGACCGAGATACGGCACACAGCGTTTTAATTAGATCGTGCAATTTCTGTCCTCGTTTACAGCATTTCGAGCGCTAGACGGTTTTCCGCGTTGTTTTTCACGCCGCCGAGCGCCCTATGTGGGCTTTCGGCGCCATTCACAGACACTACGGCCCCGGACTTACCTCGCGGGAACCCCGGCGGCCATTAAGTTTCGCATGCGTACCAGGTTGTAGGCCGCGCAAGCAAAGGTAAACATCCAGTCCACTTTCAACGTTCCGCGATGCCGAACCTTGCGCAGCAGCGCAATGGTCTTCAGCCAGCCAAAACATTCTTCGATGCGCTTCCTTTTCTTCTGGCTGATCCGGTAGCCCGCGTGTTGCGTGGTGCGCCCATCAATGGCGCTGCCACCTCTTCGTCCCAGGTTTTGCGCCACGTGCGGCGTCATGCCCAGGTGGCGGCACTCGCGCACAAAATCCGCCGTATCGAAACCTTTGTCACCGCCCACCGTCACCCGCCCGATTCCCGGAACCTCCTGCAACATCTCCAGGGCGGCGTAGCGCTCGGCGATTCCTGTCGCTTCCCACACCCGGCTCGACACAATCAGTCCGTGGCGATTCTCCACCAGCAGATTTCCGCTGTAGCTCATTTTCGCCTCCTTGCCCGCGCCCTTGCGCGCCAACTGGGCTTCCGGATCAGTCTTCGATTCATGCGTCTGGTTCGAGCGCTTTTCCCCATGAAAATCCACCGTGGGATTTCCCGGATCCTCTGGCGGAGACGAATCCTGTTTGTCCTTCCGCTGAAAACTCTTCACGCTGGCCCAGGCTTCCAGCAGTGTGCCGTCCACGGTGAAGTGCTCGTCCGAAGTCCATCCCTTCGCTCGCGCCTGCGCCACCACCCGCGCCAGAAATTCCTTGGCCACCTCAGCCTCCAGCAACCGGTCCCGGTTCTTGGTAAACACCGTCGCATCCCAGACCGAATCATCCAAATTCAGTCCCACAAACCAGCGGAACAATATGTTGTAGTCCATCTCTTCCATCAGCAGCCGCTCGCTGCGCACCGAATACAACATCTGTAACAGCTGCGCGCGCAACAATTGCTCCGGTGGAATCGATGGACGACCCACTTTCGCGTACATCTTGTCGAACCGTGGCGATAGCTGCTTCAGTATCTCGTCAACCATGGTGCGGATCGGCCGCAGCGGATGATCCTTGCGCACTCGCTGCTCCGGGGAAATGTAGCTGAAGACGTGACTCTGCTGCTGATCAGTTCCTCTCATGCGTCATTGGACGCGCTCGGCGCTTCTTCGTTGCACAATTCTCGCCTTTTTTCAGCATCCTGCTAGACATTAACCGCCTGCATTTCGCCTTCACCGTGACATTTCATTACATCTTTCCCCAACTGACTATGGGGCTGGCGCTCTTACTCGTATACCTCAAGACCAAGGCACTACGTACCGGAGATGATCGCTACAACCGCTCCGCACAATTCTGGGCTCACACGGACGCTCACTCCTCGCTGCGCCAGTTCCCGGTAGAATTTCTCCGCCTCTTGATCACTGTGGTTCAATCGCCGTTCACCGCATTCCCCGGTTTCGGTATCTACAAACGCGATGTACTGATCACTCGGGTGGTAATCTACGCCTACAATCAACATCGTCGGCTCCTTTCTCCCGGGCCTATGATCTCGACAAACCACAGTCTACTCGGGTCCAAGGAGCCGGCGTTGTCATGAGATCATTTTAACTTGCTAACAACATTCCACGCCTGACCCGGCTGGCCTGTAACCTAAGAAATGGCCGGGTCCGCAACAACATAACGCTCGCCGTGATCCACTCCACATTCTTGAGTGACGAGCATCACAGCGCAACAATTGTGACTGGTGTTCAATGGGCCATTATCGGAGGTGGTTAATGAAGGTTGTTGATTCTGTCAAGCGCATTCGGTTCACCAACATTCTGTTTGCCACGGACTTCTCAGCTGCGGCGAACGCTGCGGCTCCTTACGCCGCAAGCATCGCGGGATACTACGATTCCAAACTCTTCGTATTGTATGTCAGGCCGCCGGCAATAAATCCGATGACGCAGCCGGCTTCCTGGAACAAGGAAGAAGAGGCCGCTCGATTCAAGGAGAAGCAACAACGCGAAGAGCTATCAGCCATGTTCCCGGACCTTGAACCCCAGATCATGATCGGAGACGGAGATTTGTGGTCGAACCTCAACGCGGTGATTGAAAAAAACAATATCGACCTAATCGTGATGGGGACGCGGGGCCGTACCGGCGTTGGCAAGCTGCTGCTGGGGTCCACAGCGGAGGAGATTCTTCGTGAGGTTCCCTGCGCCGTTCTCACTGTTGGTCCCCATGCATCGGCTATGCCGGAGCGAAACGGCAAAATCATCAGAATTCTCTTCGCGACGGATTTCAGTTCCGAATCCGCCGCTGCCGCGCCCTACGCAGTCTCTCTGGCTCAGGAGTATCAAGCCCAACTCAAACTGCTACACGTGGTTGAAGATCCCAAAGTCTACGAGCTCGTACAGCCGGCCGATTTGGTGAACGGACTGGAACAAAGATTGCGCGATCTCATTCCCGAGGAGGCTAAACTTTGGTGCCTGCCGGAGTACGTGGTTGAGCAAGGAAAGGTTGCAGAAACGATTCTCAGTGTCGCGGCTCGCGTAAAAGCGGAATTGATTGTCCTGGGAGTACGAGGCCCGGCGGGTGTTCCTGGAGCAGCAACTCACCTATCGACTGCGACCGCACACCAGTTGGTGTCCCATGCTTCATGCCCAGTATTGACGGTTCGCGGTTAGGCGCTGCGGCACGCCAGCAGTGCGCCCAGAGCAACAACAAGGCCAATGATGTGGAGAATAGGCGAGTTCGATGAAATTCCAGGCATTAGCGCTCGACTATGACGGAACGGTCGCGCAGGACGGCGTGTTAGATCCGAGCGTGCGCGCGGCCATAGTCGAAGTGCGTAAAAGGGGGATTGCGGTCGCAATTGTCACAGGTCGTATCCTCTCCGATCTGAAGCGGGTCGTTGGAAGCCTGGACTTCGTGGACGCGGTGGTCGCGGAGAATGGAGCTGTGCTTGAATTCCCGAATCGCTATTCCCGCTTGATCGGCTCGGCCCCACCGGCAGTATTCCTTCAGGAACTCGGCCGCCGCGGAATTCAATTCACGGCGGGACAGTGCGTGGTGGAATCCGACGCTTCTTCCTCACCAGCAATCCTTGCGGTGATCCGCGAACTCGAGTTGCCCCTTGTTCTTCTGTTCAACCGCGGCCGGTTGATGGTCCTTCCGCAAGGGGTTAGCAAGAGTGCAGGACTGCATCAAGCGTTGAGCGCGCTTCATCTGTCTGTTCACAACACAGTCGCTATCGGGGACGCCCAGAACGATCACGATCTGCTTGAAGCGTGCGAGTTGGGCGTTGCCGTTGCATGGGGCAGTCCGGCTCTGATGAAAGCGGCAGATCAGGTTCTGCCCGGCAGTGAACCCAGTGTGGTGGCAACATTCATCCGTCAGATGGGGCAGCACTCGAGGTTGCCGCCTGGGGAAATTGGAAGGCATCGCTTGGCTTTAGGTACGGGCGAGGATGGGCGCGCCGTCGGGCTCGCTGTCCGCGGACGGAACGTGCTGGTGACCGGCGAGCCGCGATCCGGCAAGTCCTGGGTAACTGGGCTTACCTGTGAAGAACTCATCTTGCAAGGTTACTGTGTTTGCGTGATCGATCCTGAAGGGGACTACCGGGCACTCGAATCGCTTCCTGGTGTCGTTGTTTTTGGAGGGGAAGATCCTCCGCCCCAATTGCCCGACTTAGCGCGCACGCTTCGGCATCCCGAAATGAGCGCGGTAATCGATCTTTGCCATTTGTCGCCCAAAGAAAAGACCGCTTATCTACACTCTCTTCTTCCGATGCTCGCCTCCCTTAGGCGATCTACCGGTTTGCCACATCGCATCGTGGTGGACGAAGCACACTACTTCCTCCATGATCAGCGCGCCAAGGAATTGCTGGACCTCACCCTAAATGCCTATACGCTTGTCACCTATCGCGTGACGGACCTCGATCCCGGCCTTCGCCAAGGTATTGAAGCAATAATTGCGAATCGCGTTACCGATCCACAAGAGGTGCGGGCATTGATGGCCATGACAGGCAGTCAAAGCCCCGTCGGCGAATGGGAAGAGTCCCTCCGCGGTCTGAAGCGTAACCAAGCCGTGCTGTTACCGGGGACAGAAGAAGCGGAGGGAAAAATGCGGCCATTTGTACTCGCTCCTCGATTGACGGCCCATGTTCGGCACAAATCCAAGTATCTTGATGTCCAGTTGATTGCGGAACAAGGTTTTGTATTCACGCAAGATTCTAAGCCCGTGGGTCCACGCGCACGCAATTTGAAGGAATTCGTTTCTCTTCTCAGGATATGTCCACCGCTCGCCATTGAGGGTCACCTACACCGTGGCGATTTCTCGCGGTGGATCGCCGAGGTGTTTCACGACAGCACCTTGGCGGCAATTGTTCGAAAGACAGAACAGCGCTATCGCCGGGGACGCATGCTCCAGGTCATCGAATGTCTTGCCACTGCGATTCGAGATCGGTACGAATGTCCGTCAGACAATCTTCCATCGAATTTGGTCCTGGCGGCGACCAATGGTCGATAAGTTCAGGTTGGATCTGAGCACCATTGGGGCACTGATCGAAAATGCCTTTAGGCGCAAATAATAGATTCGACACGGTATGAAAGTAATTGACTCATTGAGGCACAAGCCGCATCCCCCAACAAATTGTGGCCGTTTCCTAAGCTTGTGCCTTGGGCATGGCGAGCCGCGGAATTGTCGGTGCCACTACGAAGGTTTGTATTTGGAGAGGGGTCTCGTGGGACGCTACTGGTAAGTGCATCCAGGGATGTTGGCCATTACCAGCGACGCAAGAAGATATCATAAGTCTCTCGGAAACGTTTTGTTCTCAGAGGGTTAGCAGTCTGATAGGTTTTGGAGGCTGTTCCGGTCTGCTAAATGTATAATGCGCGAAGCGAATCTTAGCGAAGGCCGTTAGATCAACCCTGGTATATTTGCGCCACCCAGTCAGTGAGGCACCGGCTGTAGCCCACTCCGGACCGCATTCCCGCTTTGATCGACATCGCCACATATGAGTGACCCGTCCCAGACAGCGAATTCGGCACGAAACCTGGCCGAAACATTCCTCGAATTCTTTCCGTATGGCGTCGTGATGGCAAATGTGCGCGGACAAATTGTGCACGCGAACCGTCCAGCTCGGGAAATGTTTGGGTACACCTCTTCCGAATTATTGGAACTCTACGTCGAGGTACTTTTTTCGGAACATTTCCGAGCTGTATTCCGCGAATCCAGAAACGACAAAGGATTTAGATCCGGCAATCCACCTACGAGCGGAGGGTTGGAATTCTTTGGCCGGCGTAAGGACGGCGGGGAATTCCCGGTCGAGATCATACTGAATCCACTCGAAGTTGGTGGTGAGAACTATTCATTGGTAGCCGTCCGCGACGTATCCGAGCGCGAGCGGGTTGAGGCGGCCTTGCACAAAAGCGAAGAGAAGTTTCGCTTATTTGTACAGGGCGTGAAGGACTACGGGATTTTCATGCTCGATCCTACCGGGAAAGTAGCCAGTTGGAATTCTGGGGCCCAGTTAATCAAGGGATATACCGCGGAGGAGATCGTAGGTCATCATTTCTCACGGTTCTATTCGCAGGAGGACATCGATCGCGGCAAGCCCGCTCAAGAACTGGAAGCTGCCGCGGCCAAGGGAAAATGGGAAGATGAGGGCTGGCGAGTGCGGAAAGATGGCTCCCGCTTTTGGGCGAACGTAGTGATCACCGCGATCCGAGACAACGACGGCGAATTGCTCGGATTTTCGAAGGTTACACGAGATTTTTCCGATCGCAAGGCTGCGGAGGAGGCTCTTCGGGTCAGTGAAGGTCGATTTCGTGCGCTCTATGAGTTTTCGCCTGACGCCATTCTAGTGACGGGCGAGAACGGCGAAATAGCTGAAGCCAATCCGCAGGTTGAGCGTTTTTTCGGTTACAGCCGCGCGGAATTAGTCGGCAACCCGGTGGAAATTCTGATTCCGGAGCGATTCATGAAGTCTCACCCGGAGCATCGGAGAGACTACAATGCCCATCCGCGCACGCGGACGATGGGGATTGGTTTAGAACTATACGGCAAGCGCAAAGACGGCTCCGAATTCCCGATCGATATCATGCTCAGCACGGTCGAGTCAGCATCCGGTCGGATGGTGCTCAGCGTGATTCGAGATCTTTCGGAGAAGGTGCGAGCTCAAGAGGAATTAGAGCGCGCGGAACAAGAAAAGAGCTATCTCCAAGATGAGCTGTATAACGAAAACCGATTCGAAGATATCGTTGGCGAAAGCCTGGCCCTGAGGTCCGTGCTGAAGCTCGCAGAGACTGTAGCGGCCACGGATGTAACGGTATTGATTTTGGGCGAGACCGGTACCGGGAAAGACCTGATCGCCCGGGCCATCCATCAGCTCAGCAGACGCAACCAGCGAAGTCTCATCAAATTGAACTGTGCCGCGATTCCGACCGGTCTCTTGGAAAGCGAACTGTTCGGGCACGAGCGGGGTGCGTTTACCGGGGCAATTGCTCAGAGGATTGGGCGTCTGGAGCTTGCCAATCAGGGAACCTTTTTTCTCGATGAGGTTGGGGACCTTTCGCTCGAACTCCAACCAAAACTCTTGCGCGCCATCCAGGAGAAGGAATTCGAACGACTGGGAGGCACTCGCACGATTCCGGTGGATGTCCGGCTTATTGCTGCCACCAATCGCGATCTCGGTAAAATGGTTGCGAATCGTGAGTTCCGCAGTGATCTCTATTATCGTCTGAGGGTGTTTCCCATCTACTTGCCGCCTCTGCGTGAGCGGCGAGAGGATATCCCCCTATTGGTTCGACATTTCGTCAGCAAGCATGCCCGCAGTTTGAACCGCCACATAGAAACGATTCCGACGGAGGTTATGAAAGCTCTCACGCGTTGGGACTGGCCGGGGAATATTCGGGAGTTGGAAAACTTCATCGAAAGGGCTGTTATCCTTTCCAACGGTCCGACACTGCGAGCGCCCTTAACAGAAATCGCAGCTACCAATCCACAACCTCATTCCTCGTCGAACTTAGAAAGCAACGAGCGGGAGCACATCCTTCGAGTGCTGCGCGAAAACAAAGGCGTGATAGCAGGTCCAACAGGCGCCGCCGCTCACCTGGGTCTGAAACGAACCACTCTGAATTCGAAATTGAAAAAACTCGGGATCGAACGAGCCGATTACATGCAAGACTGACGAAACCGTCATTTGCAGACGGCATTTCGTCAGCGCGGCTCGTCACCTCCGTCGGCGTTGCCGCGCACAAAATCCGCCACCAGCCCCTATATGTATGATTATAAACGACGTAGCAAAGCCATCTTGCGACAAGCAACTCTGGTCACTCGTGTGCCTTTAGAGAAACCGACATGATGAAAATAACTCTTCACGACGGTCCAGGGGCGACCACCATACGGCTGGAAGGAAGAGTCGTCGGCCCCTGGGCCGGCGTGCTCGATCAAACCTGGAGATCGCTGGCGCAATCCCTTGGGTCGAAGAAGCTTCACGTCGATTTATGCAATGTCATTCAGATGGACACCGAAGGAAAGCGGGTTCTTTCCGAAATCTATAGAGCGTCTGGCGCGCACTTTGTGGCAGACACGCCAATGACCAAGTATTTCGCTTATGAGGCCCAGCTTCGAGATCATAAAGATTCAAGAAAAGGAGAATAAATGCGCGGACCCTACGGTTTCGAAATGAACAATGATTGCCAGACGTGCGAACTCAAGAAGGCTGAATTTTTCTGCCAGCTGAGCCCCACAGCATTGAAAGACTACAATTCCATAAAATCGATGTCGACTTATCCTGAAAAGGCAATTCTGTTTCTTGAGAAGCAGGATCCCCACGGCGTATTTGTGATTTGTGAAGGAGAGGTAAAGCTCACCATCAGTTCGAGCGAAGGGAAGACGCTGATTCTAAGAATTGCCAAACCGGGTGAAGTTCTCGGTCTCATGTCGGTTCTATCGGGAAAACCGTACGAGGTGACGGCAGAAACCTTGCGTCCCTGCAAGTTGACTTTTGTTCGCCGGGCTGATTTCCTTCGTTTCGCCGCCCAGCATTCCGACGTGTCTCAGGCAATCGTGGGGCAGTTGAGCGCGAATTATCATGGCGCTTGCCAACAGCTGCGCGCCGTCGGCCTCTCGGAGACCGCGCAGGGAAGGCTAGCGAAGTTACTCTTGGACTGGTCCGCTGGTGCGGAGCAGACGAAACTGGGAGCCCGCATCCGAGTGCCGTTGACCCATGAAGAGATTGCCGAGTTCATCGGCAGTTCCCGCGAAACTGTCACCCGGACCTTCAGTGAATTTCGAAATCGGCGTTTAGTGACGATCAGCGGCTCGAACATGATGATTTCAGACCGGGCGACCCTGCAAAGCTTCGTAACGGTCTGAAGTTCACATGTCTTGTCATCTTCAGACACTCTCTGCGTAGAAATTGATGCAAAAGATCGAACGATTGTCTTCAAATGCGAGGACGACGGAGACACCGGCCAGTCGATCTTTCGTTTTGTGCGCGACAAAGTTCTCAACCAAAACCGCTGCATAGTGGTTGGCACCCACGGTGACCGCATTTTCGAATTCGCCACACAGATTTTGACCTTTCGCACCGAACAAATGGTTGCCGCAGTCCAATTGGTCAAAGCCCTAGCCTGCTTAATTCATGAGGGCTGAGATTTTGGTTGGGGAGACAGTTGGTCGGGAGAGATTGCGCGATAAGAGGGGTGAGCAGGGCGAGAGTATGCGAGCCAAGAGCGTACGGGTGGCGAGCGGAGAGATTTTGGGCGCGGCTCCGCAGGGACAGTCTGTGGAAAGCTGAGTTCGGGGCAAGCGGTCAGGTCAACTGCTGTTGACGGCGAAGGCGGCGGAGCGGAACAGAGATTGGAAGGGCCAGCCGCTGGCGAGGTGAAAGCGAATACAGCGGGCGGTCTGGCGAACGCGAGCGCCGATTTTGAAGAGTTGGGCGCGCAGCGTTTCGATCTGGGCCGAGCGCCAGGGCTGGGGCAACTGCAAGCGGAACAGGTTGACCAGGTTGTAGGCGAAGCCGTGCAGGAGCAGGCGGAAGGCGTTGGCCAGGAAGCGGTGACAGCTCAAGCGGTCGGCGCGGAAACCGTTCTTGAACTCCTCGATGCGGTTCTCACACTCGCCGCGATCGTTGTAGAAAGCGAAGACCTGCGAGGCACGACCGGGGCAGTTGGTAATCAGGAAGCGCAGGTTGGTTCCGGCGGCGGTGTGCTCGGCCTTGTAGCAGATACGGCGCTGGTGCGACCAACTGCGGGCGCGGTGGCGGAAGCTGGAGAAGCTGCGCTGCGGGAGTTGGGTGCGACGATAGCGGCGCTGCAACTGTTTCTGCCGAGGTTCGGCGCGGCGTTGGAAGACCGAGTTGGCGGGGATGCCCAATGGCGTACTGGATGCCGAAGAACTCGCAGAACTCATAGAGCAGCGGCAGAGCGAAACCGGCATCGCCGCGCAGCTTGATCTTCACGCCGGGAAAAGCGGCCTGCAGTCGCGGCACCAGGCGCAGCAGCATGGGCACGATGCGAGCATGACTGGAGGCGTTTCCCGGTCGCAGTCGCGCCGCCAGCAGGCATCCGGTGTGGCGCTCGAAGATCAGCATCGGATGATACATGTGCTGGTCGTAGGCGCCGTTGAAGAAGCTGAGTTGCTGCTGGCCATGGGTGGGATCGTCGGTGGAATCGATATCCAGCAGGATCTCGCCGCGTTTGCGGACCTGCTTGCCGCAGAGGCGAATGAACTGATCGAGCAGAGCATCGTTCAGGCGCACCAGATCGCGGGCCGAAGGCGCATTCTCCCAGCGACTGAGCGTAGGCTGGGAGCCGAGCGCCTCTCCCAGCGTTCTGATCGGCGATGATCTGCAAGAGCGGATCGTGGCGCAGGCGGTCGGCGTCGTTGGCGTCTTCGTAGCCGGCGACGATCTGGTAGATGCGCTGCCGCAACAGAGCAAGCGAGTGTGACGGACACGATCGTCCTCACGCGGATCGCTGAGGCGCTTCCGCCAGATCGCGAGTCAGTCTGATGGCGTTGGTCAAAGGCCCGCAGCGGCAAAAGACCGGCATCGCTGGTGATCTGGCCGCCGGAAAAATCAGCGTGAATGGGTTGATGTCGGTAGAAGGAGAAAACCAGTTGTGGTATACAGTCTGTCACTGTTGGATGCTCCGAAAGGGAGTGCTGGGTTCGCGAAAACCCAGTGTTCATCAACCTTTTAGAGCATCCTTTCTTTTTTCACCAGACAAATCGGTGGAGTCGAGGTGTGGCGCGGTGGTTTAGGTGCGGCCTATCCGTTGCCGACCCTTTCGTCTGCCGGTGCCTCACTAGCCCCACCATGCTTCCGTTTCCACACCCCGCTCATCGAACCGGACAGGCGCGATTTCACGCATCCGGCTCTCGGAGAAAGGCTCACGATGTCGCCCACGGAAAACTGCGCGTCCGCTTGGTGAGGCGGACTAGGCCCAGCTCATCGTGCAGGGATGTCGTCCGGATACCGCTTGGTCGCCGGCCCCGACAGCTTGTGCTTGGCACACAGCCACTGACGCAGCCTCTTGCGGGCGTGTCGTTCCACCGCCCGGTAGGCTTTGCTGACTGGCCCGAGACAGAAGTAGTTGGCCCATCCAATCATCATGCGGTTGAGCTTCCCTACCACCGTTCTCCTGGTCCAGCAGAGTTTGATTCCGTCCGGTCATCTCGCTAATCGCCTCGCAGATGCGGATCACCCGCTTCTTCGACGGAACCGTGCCCAGGTAGGCCCGCCCCGTCTTCGGCGAGTAGCAGCGACCAAACGTGTAACCCAGAAAGTCGAACTTCTCTTCCGGCAGTTTACAGACCCGCGTCTTCGTCTCGTTCACCGTCAGCTTCAGCTTCCTCATGATGTCCCGCATCGTGGCCAGCGCTTCTTCCGCTCGACCACGACAGCAGATCACCAAATCATCGGCATAGTTGACGATGTACGCCTCAAGACGCTTCTCGTGCCCCAGCTTCTTCCATCCGAGCACGAATCGACGCATGTACAGATTGCTGAGCAACGGACTGATCGGAGCCCCTTGCGGGGTTCCCCGTCCTTCATCCCGATTGCGCGTACTTCGATGCTTATTCCCTTGCTCGTCGGTTTCTTCAACCGGAGCTTCCAGCCACATCTTGATCAGATGCAGCATCGCTCCGTCGACGATCCGTCGAGCCACCGACTTTAGAAGCTCGGCGTGCGGAATCGAGTCGAAGTAGCCGCTTAAATCTGCGTCAACAATTTGTCCATGGCCGGTGTTGAGCAGCTTGTGGACGTGCTTCACGGCGTCCAGCGCACTGCGGTCTGGCCGATAGGCGTACTGCTCCGGCTGCAGATCGGCCTCGAAAATCGGTTCGAGCACCAACACTGCCGCCGTCTGCGCCACGCGATCTCTGATCGCGGGTACCCCTAACGGCCCTGCTTCCCGTCCGGCTTGGGTATCTACACCCGCCGTACGGGCTGCGGTCGATAGGTTCTACTTTTCAGCTCTTGCGCCAGTTCGTCCAACCACCGCTCCACTCCATACTCCTCGATGTCCTCGAACGTCTGGCCGTCTACTCCTGCTGCTCCGCCATTGGCTTTGCAGCATTCGTAGGCGAACGCCAGCACGTCCTTCTCGGTACACCTTGTCGTACAGAGCGTAGAAGCGAAAGCTGGGCGATTCCTTCGCTTTGTCGTGCAACGCCGTCTGCAACTTCTGAACACTTGGTGGGTTGTTAGGCTCATCACCAATCCCTCGGTCCTTTGTCGCTTCTTGCGTTTCCTTTCAACTGAGGCCCCTTCCCTCCACCGGCAGTTACCCGGCTTCATCGGTACTACGAGCCTCTCCGCCACCCCAGACGGCCCGGCCTGTCTCTCACGAGTTGCCAGTTGATCCACACCGCGATCACCGCTGGGGCTTCCCGTGTTGCGTCTGGTCCCCTCTGCCTGCATGCCGTCGCCATTACCCCGGCAGGACCGATGGAACTTGTTCGCTCGTACTCTCCCATCGACATCGGCCTTCCCCGAATCTCGGCGGGTCGGCTCCTGCATCACCCTTTTCGAGGCCTGCTCAGCGTTCACTCACGTTACGGCCTACAGACTCGCCAAGTCGCCATAGCGACCCTCTACACCGGAGGCTTCAGCAGCTTCGTTGCCTCCACCGCTGCTCCGATTGCTACCGGGTGGAGCGAACCAGTTCCCGGGCGGGACTTTCACCCGCTGTGGACCAACACCTTTTCACGGCGCACTGAATAATCCAGGCTAGGTGGTGGTTGGGATGCTGTGAAACTTCCATCGCCGAAGGAAACCAAAAACACGCTGGCGGCCGGCACACCGGCCTTAAACGCTACGTGAATAGCTAGAAACGTGCTGGCCTTTGCGACAGATGTCACGCGGAACCGTGATTGCTGTCACATCGTATTCATCAACAAGGGTACATCCTGCCAGCAAGGATCAGAGATGAAAGCCGCCGAAGCGCTAAAACCGATATCACGCAAAACCATTCTTGATTTGGAAAAGCTAAGTTCGCGCGTTGCACATGAACGGTTGATCCGAAAATGTTTTATCGACCATGACCAGGAAATGGCGTTAGGGCGGATCACATGGTCCCGGAGACGGGCAGGCACGAGATTCTCGCGGTCGGCCGGCTGAGTAAGTCGCGAACTGCCAAGGAAGCAGAGGTGGCCCTTCTGGTGAGTGATCAATACCAGCGACACAAACTTGGTACCCAGCTCTTGCGGCGCCTGATCGAGGTGGCTCGCGACGAAAAACTACAAGAAATTGTTGCTCACGTCCTTCTTGAAAATCTCGCGATGCGCGCGCTTAACCACTTCGGTTTTAGAATCCGCGAAAGCGACGACTCCGGAATGGTAGGTGCGGTTCTGAGTCTCTGACCGACTGTGACCAAGAACACACGCTGACGGCCTCTGAGACTATTGGGGAGTGTGAGAGGGAGGAACCCATGCCCAGTACAGTTCAGCAAACCATTCCACAACAGCACCCTTAACCCTCGACCGGGGATCGGCCTGGTGTATCCCCTGGGGTACGCCATGAATGACTGTACGATGGAGGGCCCAAGTCTCTCTAGAAAAATAATCCCATCCGAGCCGCCCGCTGCGACATCTATCGGACGTTCCTTCGCGTAGCCTTAGAAGTCCCGTAAATCGTCGGTCGGCAAGGCCACGCGCACAGCGTTCAGTACCGCCAATAAGTCGATGATCTCCTGCGCGATCGCTCCGCCAATCGGCGGCAAGTAGCCGAGCGCGGCCGCAATCATGCCCACGATGCTCGCCAGCATGCCTCCCAGCGCGCTTTGCAGCGCGATTCGCCGCATTCGCCGCCCGATGTGCATCAGTTCGTCGACTTTTCCGAGCGATGTTTCCAGGATCACCGCATCCGCCGCTTCGGTAATAATGTCGCTCTGCGATCCAAAAGCCACGCCCACCGTTGCCGCCGTCAATGCCGGCGCATCGTTGATGCCGTCTCCGACGAAAAGCGTCTTCGCCTTGGCGGTTTCCTGTTTCACGATCGCCACTTTCTCCTCCGGACTCTTTCCCGCAAACACTTCACTGATTCCGACGCTGTTCGCCAAATACTGCACCTCAGACTCTCGATCGCCGGAAACCAGCATTACTTTGCGAACCCCGTGCCGTGGTTTCAAATGCTGGATGAACAAGCGGCTGTCGCCTCGCGGCGCATCGTGGAATCGCATCGTCGCTGCGTAGCGTTCGTCGATAAACACCATGCACTCCAAACCGCTGCTCATCGCCGGCAAAATCGCGTGCACCTCATCCGCTTGCTTCCTTCCTGTTATTCGCACGGTGCGTCCTTCGACAATGCCCCGCAGCCCTTCTCCCGGCGCCTCGCTCAATTCTGTCACCCCTAAGAACTTCGTCTCCTGCTCCTTCGCTTCGTCGAGAATCGCTCCAGCCAACGGATGCTTCGAATAGTGTTCCAGACTGGCTGCCAATCGCAGCACATTTTGCCTGTCAAATCCTGCGGCGCAAATAATTTCCGTGAGCGTCGGGCGTCCGTACGTCAGCGTGCCGGTCTTGTCGAAGATCAGTGTCCGGCAGGAATCGATCTGCTCCAATACCGCCGGATTCTTGATGATGATCGCGCGCCGCGCCGCCACGGAAATCGCTCCGATGATCGCCGTTGGGATCGCCAGCAGCAGAGGGCATGGCGTCGCCACCACCACGACCGCCAGGAAGCGATTCGTATCTCTGCTTACGAGCCCGGCGATCCCACCCAGAATCAGCGCCAACGGTGTGTACCATGCGCCCAGTTGATCGCCCAACCGTCGCAAATGTGGGCGCTGCTGCTCGGTTGATTGCATAACCTTCATGATCCGCGCGTACCGCGAATCGACAGCCAGCTTTTCGGCACGGATGACCAGCGCCGCATCGCCGTTGATTGCTCCAGAAATCACCTGCGATCCTGCCATCTTCGAGATTTCATAAGGCTCACCGGTCAAATACCTCTCGTCCATCTTTCCGCAGCCATCGATAAGGACGCCGTCCACCGGGCAAATCTCATGCGGCAGCACGATCAACACGTCGCCGATTCGAATCTCCTCCAACTTCACATCCGCCGGGCCGTCCGCCCCTCGACGGTGCGCGACGCCCGGCATTCGCCGTGCCAGCGCGTCGAGCACCGACGATGCCCGAGCCGTCGCAAACTCTTCCAGCGCCGCGCCGCCTGAAAGCATCAAAACCACGATGGCCGCTACCAAATACTGTCCCAGCGTCACAGCGGTGAGAATCGACACTCCCGCGAGCAGGTCCGATCCGAATTCCCGTTTGACCACCTTTTTTGCCAGATCGAAAACCAGTGGCGTTCCGCCAACTAGCAGCGCGACAACCAGGGGAGCCAACGCAACTCGCAGCGGCGCGTGTGTTCCATAGCGCAGCACCAGATGCAACGTTATTGCAACAATCGTGACCCCAGCGATGTAGGTCTCTTTCGGAAGCCTGGAAAAGGACGCACGCGCCGCCATTGTTCGTATCTTACAGAAATCGCGCCGCTGGGAATATGACCGCCGTCCGTGGCGAGGGATTTCTAACTCCATGTCGCACTCGCAACCTGAGTTGCTAGCTTCCGTTTCTGGTTTGCCAGCCGCGGCAAACCGATTGCTGCCATAATCAACTGTGATGATCCCGGCGAACCGTGCAGTAGCTCCACAACGGTTCATCGGTCTGAAGCCGTTCAAACTCAAGAACCAAATCTCGCGTCTTGCCTTCCCGAAGCAACTCACGTGGTGTGCGCTTCCGGAAGACATCGTTCGGCGCGTCCATCCATTTGCCGACCCCGTCACTCGGAACATATCTTCGGACCAGCCCGTGCAGTTCTTTCAAATCCCGATATTTCCGCAAGGACGCAGCTCCGCGGCTCTCCCAGTTCGGCACCGTTCGCGCAGTCACGCCGAGCGCTGCGGCAACGTCCACCTGCGTGAGGTCTAGATCCCCTCGAAGAGCAGGTGACGGGCGTCACGCGGCTCCGTGACCGGCGTCACAGAAGGGCAGGCCAAGAACAGGGATCCTTGAGAGGAAAGGGAGGGTCCCATGCAAAACGATGAGAGAGACCTACTGGAGGTCCTTAAGTTTGAGCTTGAATTCTTGAAGAAGGGTGGATACGGCCGGTCGCCGAGAGAGGCTTGGAGACCCATGCTTATCTTCGAAGACTCTCCCACCTGCATGAACTACGACAGCAAGGAGAGTGCGGCGCCATGCAGCAACTGCGTGCTGATGCAGTTAGTGCCGCCTGAGCTTCGCTTGGGGAAACTCCCGTGCCGCCGGATTCCACTTAACTCTGCCGGGGAGACGCTGGATTCCCTGTATCGATATGGCGACCAACCTGAGATTGAGGAGGCAGTGCGAAACTGGCTGGCGGCCAGTATTGCCCAATTGGAAGAGCGGCGGAGAGGTTCGGCTCCTGATCACGGAGAACAGTTGCCCGCCAGCGGCGAAGTCATGCAAGGAACCGCTTTACATGAGAACCTTCATCCAAAATGTGCAAACCCGGCTTGTCCGACTTCGTTCAATTGGCTTGGAGGTGGCAAGTTCTTCCGCTTTCGGCCGGATGATGCCACCCGAGACTCGAGTTATCGTGGGTCGGACTCGCCAAATAATCTACACGGAGTGAAGCACTTTTGGCTCTGTGAAGGCTGCTCTCACGTCTTCACTTTGGTATACGACGGAGAGTCTGGGGTAGTACTCAAGTTACGCTGGCCGGAGCTCCCGCTGACCGAAGGTCGCAAGGAATTGCCGGATGGGCGGCGGAATTAACCTATTGCTGTCGGGATTGCCGTCCGGCTTTTTCAACCGGGCGACGCCTAATTACCACCGCGAGTGACCGATCTGTACCTAGCGGCTCCATTACCGTCGGGGCCCGCTCGGGAGGCTTCCGGATGGCTCGCGGCTGATCGTGGGAGCTGTTCAGCCCCGAGAGTCCTGCGGGAGAAAGTCGATCCAAACCCGCAAGTTGAGTGGGGCCGTGGTCAACTCGAAGGTCGAGGCGGTTGTGCGGGGCAAATCGGTGCTGCTCGCTCGGCCCGGAAGCCGTTTTGCGGCCGCTCCCTGCACATCGCTCCGCCGGAGGCTCGGGCGGAGTCGGGGCGAGGAGCGGCGGTGGGAATGCGGGGCGGAGGTGTAGCATGTAACCTAGCGGTGCATTCGATCGGTTGTAGCTCCTCCCTTCGGACCAGCGCGGTGTAAGCAGCAGCGACATCTTTGCCGATCTTGATTGGGGTGCGCTTGCCGCGGCTGCTTGGACGAAGAAAGTAGGTCGCTCCCTCAATCGGAATCGGACGATAATTCTTCGAGAACTTCACGTTGACGAATGGAAATTTCCCGTCACCTGCGTTGACTCGTGCGATGAGAGTGTAATGCGCCATATGAGCTTCCTTTAAAGCGTGAAAGATTCATGTTTGAACGCAAGAGGAAAACTCAGAATGTGGCAACAAAATGTGGCAACAATTAGCGGTTTTCTAGCGTAAAGCTATTGGATTCTTCAAATTGTGGAGCCGAAGGGATTCGAACCCTCGACCTCCTCCATGCCATGGAGGCGCGCTCCCAACTGCGCCACGGCCCCGGTTAAGATTACCACAACTCCGCCGCTTCCCGAATAGCGTGCGGTGCACGCGCATACCGTGTCATTCCCTTCCTTCCCACTCAGCTTCACTGCTCCTGCCACCTGCAGATGATCGTGGTACGCTTGCGATTCTCATTCAATCGCCACGGAAGGACCTCAGTTCATGACCACTGGCAACGAATCTGCTTTGAATCGTCGCGAGTTTCTCCGGCGCTCCGCATTGGCCAGCAGCCTGAGCTTGGCGAGCAAGATTGTCGGCGCACCGCAATCCGGAGTCACCATCGTCGCGGATCCTGAAGATCCGGTCGCTTGGGCGCCGGCGGCGCAGTGGGCGGCCGGAGAGTTGGCAACGGCACTCTCCGAGAACGGAATCGTGGTTCGCCGCCTGCCGCGAATCGAAACCTCCGCCGACGCCGGCGGCGATCTCTGCATCGTGGCTTCGGGCAGCGCCCAGCCCCAAGCCCAGAAAATTTTACAGGCAGCGAACGTTTCCGTTCCAACTGGCGCCGAAGCTCTCGCCCTGGCACCCGGAAAATTCGTGCGCCGGCCGGTGCTACTGGCCTGCGGCTCCGATGTCCGCGGGCTGGTTTACGCCTTGCTGGAACTTGCCGACCGCGTTCGCTGCTCCGATTCTCCGCACCAAGCGGAGGCGCTGAATCTTCGCCAGGCTATAGTCGAGCAGCCGGCCAACGCGATTCGCGTCATCAGTCGCAGCTTTGAGAGCGATCTCGAGGACAGACCCTGGTACAACGACCGCGAATTCTGGCCACCCTACCTGACCATGTTGGCGGCTCAGCGCTTCAATCGCTTCAATCTCACCTTTGGCTTAGCCTACGATTTCACACGGCACATCACCGACTGCTACTTCCATTTCGCCTATCCATTCCTGCTCGCCGTGCCGGGATATGACGTTCGCGCCGTCCCACTTCCCGACCGCGAGCGCGACCACAACCTCGAGATGCTGCGCTTTATCAGCGAGCAAACCGTGGCCCGCGGCATGGACTTCCAACTGGGCTTGTGGACCCACGCTTTCCAATGGGTCGATAGTCCCCAAGCCAACTACACGATTTCCGGGCTCACTCCGGAGACCCAAGCGGGGTACTGCCGCGACGCCCTGCATGCATTGCTCGACGCGAGCCCGGCGATCAGCAGCCTGGCGTTTCGCGTCCATGGCGAAAGCGGCGTACCTGAACAGAGCTACGATTTCTGGAAAACCGTGTTTGATGGAGCGGTCAAGACCGGTCGCCGCATCGAACTCAATTTGCACGCCAAGGGAATCGATCAGCGCTTGATCGATGTCGCGCTGGCTACGGGGATGCCCGTCACCGTGTCTCCCAAGTTCTGGGCCGAACACAAGGGCCTTGCCTATCACCAGGCTTCGATTCGCGAAATCGAAAAACCTCCCGCCCAAAAGCAGGGTGATTTCTTCGCCCTCAGTTCCGGGTCGCGAAGTTTTCTCCGCTACAGTTACGGGGACTTGCTTAGCGCTGACCGCCGCTATGGCGTCTACACGCGAATCTGGCCGGGCACCGAGCGAGTCTTGCTTTGGGGTGATGCAGTCGCCGCCGCGGCTTGCAGCCGCGTGGCCGGCTTTTGCGGTGAGCAAGGCCTGGATTTATTCGAACCTCTCTCCTTCAAAGGACGCAGGGGCTCGGGCGTTCCCGGAGGGCGCTGCAGCTACCAGGATGCTACCCTCCGTCCGCGATACGATTGGGAGAAATTTCTCTATACCTACCGGGTGTGGGGACGTCATCTTTACAATCCCGGCACGAATCCCGACGTGTGCAGACGCCTCTTGCGCAAGCAGTTCGGGCCCGCAGCTCTACCCGTCGAAGCGGCGCTCGCGCAGGCCAGCCGGATTCTTCCGCTGGTAACTACCGCACACGCGCCTTCCGCCGCCAACAACGCTTACTGGCCCGAGATGTACACCAACATGGCGATTGTCGGAACCGGCGAGAACACCATTTATGGCGATAGTCCGAGCCCTAAGGTCTTCGGCAATGCCAGCTCATTCGATCCTCAGCTATTTTCCGGCGTGAATGATTGCGCCAAAGAAATGCTGGGCGGCGAGCGCAGCGGACGATTTTCTCCGATTGATGTCGCCCAGTGGTTGGAGGACATGGCCGATTCCACCACCAAACACTTGGCCGAGGCGCGAGCAAAAGCTCTGGATCCGAAGATCCCAGAATTCCGCCGCGTCGAGATCGACGTAGCGATCCAAGCGGGTCTCGGTAACTTTTTTGCCGGAAAGTTTCGCGCTGGTGTGCTCTATGCCATCTTCGCGCAACGCGGCGATCGCACCGCCTTGGAACAGGCCTTAGCTTCATATCGTCGCGCGCGAACCGCGTGGGCCAATCTCGCCGAACGAGCCCGCGGGGTCTATGCTGCCGACGTCACTTACGGACCGGAGAAAAACCTGCGCGGCCACTGGCTCGACCGCCTCCCGGCCATCGATGAAGACATCGCCGCGATGGAAAGACAATCGGGAACCACCGCTCGCGCCGGTGCCGCCAGCACCACCTCGGAACCCGGCGGCATCGAACAAGCGATTCACGACGCACTCGGCCGCCCGGTGCGGCCAGCAAATCGCTGGCACCATGCCCCACCATCAACCTTCCAGCCCAATTCGCCTTTGCCGATTGAGTTGCGGGTCGAGAAGAGCGAGACATCTCCAGCGCCGTTGTCGGTGCGCTTGCTGTATCGGCACGTAAATCAAGCTGAGAATTACGATGTGGCAGAAATGAAGCCACACAATGGCCGCTACTACGCGGAGATTCCCGCCGCCTACACCCAGTCTCCTTACGCTCTGCAGTATTTTTTCGAAGCCCACCAAGGCCCCAGGCAGGCTTGGCTCTTGCCAGGTTTTGACCCACACCTAGCCACTCAGCCGTATTTTGTAGTGCCCCGCGCCTAACCGTTCATTGCCCGTAGCGCTGCATCAATTCCGATGTCCTCGTGGTCATCGAAATCGATTTCATGAATTTCCTCTGCTTTTGCAAGTAGCGTCCACTCGATCTACTTGTACCAGCTGTAGCCGACGGTGAAGAACAAAGAGAGGGGGTAGCCCGGATTGAAGCGGCCGAGGCCGGAACTGGAATGGTGGACAAGATCGGCTTCCAGCAAAACGGCGCGCTTGGGCTGGCGGAAAATTCGCACCCCCAGATCCAATTGAGGAGTGAAATTTACTTGCGACGTTGGGCCTGGCGGCGACTGCGGCAACACCGAATATCCAGGTGGTATGGCCCGGGTGGTGAATAGTATTCCCCCGCCGACGGCCACAAACGGAACCACCCGATGGTTCTCCTGAGTGAAGTTCCATTGCACATCCAGCGGCTTAAAACTTCCACCATAGGTGCTCCAAGCCGACGTAGACACGGTATAGAGCGGCAGAAGGTCGACCGCAATCTCCAGTTCCCCACGGATCCAGCCCTTCCCGGAGGGTTTGGTTACCACCCGCCCGATGCGGGTGCCGGCGAATGCGAATTGGGCATCGGATTCGCTGGATAACGCCGCGCCGCCTCCGGCCAGCACCCCGAGCTCCCATTGGCGGTAGCGCGGAAAGTCCTCGGACGCACTCTGAGCGGCGAGTGGCGAACAGCAAATGAATACGCAAATGAACAGAAATACGACCGCGGAGATACCTTTCATCCCGGGTCTTCGAATTTTATGCCGAGGCGCACGGTCTCAAGAAGGATCGCAGAGTATGACAGCGCAGCCTGCCGGGTCAAGCGGGCACGACAGGAATCCGAGCGAAGTGGGCGCGCTTCCATTACAATGTTGCCCCTATGCCCAAAATAACTTTTCTCGGCGCTGCCGGAACCGTCACAGGCTCCAAATATTTAATTGAAGCGGCAGGCAAACGCCTGCTGGTGGATTGCGGATTATTCCAAGGCGAAAAGGAATTACGTCTGCGCAACTGGAATCCCCTGCCCGTCGCGCCCAGCTCCATCGACTGGGTGCTGCTGACCCACGCCCATATCGACCACACCGGATATCTGCCGCGGTTGGTCCGCGATGGTTTTAAGGGCCCGATTTTCGCGAACGGGGCCACCGTGGAATTGTGCGACATTCTGCTGCCCGATTCCGCGCACCTGCAGGAAGAAGACGCAAAATACGCAGCGATGACCTCGTCCAGCAAGCACGATCCGCCGCTCCCTCTGTACACCGTGCCTCAAGCCAACGCCGCGCTGCAGCAATTGCGAAAAATTTCACGCAATGACGCGTTCACCATCAGCCCGGAATTTTCGGTGAAGCCGCACGATGCCGGACACATCCTGGGATCCTCGTGGCTCGAGCTGACCGTCACCGAAGACCGAACACAGACTCTGATCGTTTTTTCCGGCGACCTCGGTCCGTACGACATGCCCATCCTCAACGATCCCGCGCCGCCGTCGCGCGCCGACGTTTTGCTGTGCGAATCCACCTACGGAGACCGCGATCACCCCGCTGGATCGGTGGAAGACGCGCTGGCCGCAGTCATTACCCGAGTTTCTAGCCGCGGAGGAGCGGTGGTGGTTCCCGCGTTCGCAGTAGGCCGCACCCAGCTATTGATGTACTACCTCCGGAAGCTTGCCGCCGAGAACCGCATTCCGCATCTGCCGGTCTACGTCGATAGCCCCATGGCCATCAAGGTGACTCAGATGTACGCGCACCACGCCGAAGACTACGACGCCGATTACACCCGCATTTTTCAGCAAGGCAAGGGCGATCCGCTAAACATTCACCAGGTTCACCTCACCTCCACGCCGCAGGAATCGATGCAGATCAACAACGTCACTTCGCCCTGCGTCATCATCTCCGCCAGCGGCATGGCCACCGGCGGGCGGATTTTGCATCACTTGGCGCACCGCCTGCCTGACGCGAAGAACGCGGTTTTACTAGTGGGCTATCAAGCCGTTGGCACCCGCGGCCGGGCCCTCGAAAATCACGCCCCTTCGGTCCGAATCTTTGGCGAAGTCGTTCCGGTGCGCGCGGAAGTAGTTGAGCTACCGCAGCTCTCGGCCCATGCCGGACAGAGCGAACTGCTGCGCTGGCTCTCCGGTTTCCAGGCGCCGCCCAAGCAAACATTTTTGGTCCATGGCGAACCAGTAGCCCTGAACGCGCTGCAAGCCAAGATCAAAGAACGCACCCCAAATTGGAAGGTGACCATTCCGAACTATATGCAGTCCTTCGATCTGTAGGCCGTTTCGTAGTGGTGGATCTTGCGGTTCGACGCTCTCATCTTTTTCGGGCCCCATTCTTCCCCGGGCAGAATGGGCGTCCAGTGCATCAAGCGTTGAAAGTCCGTGCGAGGCTCCTCGTCGACGTCCCGCTTGTATCCTGTGCTAAAATCCGCGGCGAACAGGGAGCGACCGAATGGCCTTGGCATACGATCTGATTCCGGCAGGAACGCGGGTAACCACCAACGGCGAGAGCGCCGTCGCCGATATACGGGAGAGCGCCACGCGGACCTTCGTCTGCGCGCTGGAGATCACCGACCAGATCGAACAGGAATCGGTGGACATCTCGGTGTTGGGCTCCGCCGACGGCCAGGAATGGGAAAAGATGCCGCTGCTGAAAATGCAGCAGGAATTTTATCGCGGGCGTACCCGCCAGGTTCTAGACCTCACCTTCCGTCCGGAAGTGAAGTTCCTGCGCGCCAAGTGGGAACTAGTCCGATGGGGACGCGTAGCTCCGACCCCCATGTTCGTCCTAGGTTTCCGCCTGGAAGAAATTCCCATCTTCACCCGCGCATCCGCAAGCTAGGACTCCTAACGGATGGGCTGTTCCCGCGATTTGCACTTAGCGCTTGAGTTTGGCTAGGCGCTCTTCGGCGGCGGCTACGGTTTTCTCGGTCTTGCAGAATGTGAAACGGACTTGCTGCGAGCCGTCCGCTGGATTGCGGTAGAAGCTGGAGCCGGGGACGCCGGCCACCCCGATGTTTTCGATCAGGTGGCGAGTGAAGGTCACGTCGTCGGAGAAGCCAAAGCCGGAGACGTCGGTGATGATGTAGTAGGCACCGCGCGGTTTGAAGCACTTGAACCCGGCTCCGTCCAGAACCCCTAGCATACGGTCACGCTTCTGTTTGTAGTCCGTGGCGAGATAGGTGTAGTAGCTTTCCGGGAAGCGCAGCGCGGCCGCGCCGGCGGCCTGCAGCGGAGCTGCCGCTCCCACCGTAAGAAAATCGTGGACCTTGCGAATCGAGGAAGTAACTTCCGGCGGAGCGATCGCCCAACCCACCCGCCAGCCGGTGACGCTGAAGGTCTTCGAAAGCGCGTTGATGGTGATGGTGCGTTCGGCCATACCGTCGAGGGTCGCCAACGAGATGTGCTTCGCGCCGTCGTACAGCATGTGCTCGTAGATTTCGTCGGTGATCGCGAAGGTATTCCACTTCTGGCACTGCTCGCGAATCAACTGCAGTTCCGCGCGTTCGAATACTTTCCCGGTGGGATTGTTGGGAGTGTTGACGATGATCGCTTTGGTGTGCGGCCCGAACGCGGCGGCCAATTCCTTTGGATCGAACGACCAATCCGGCGGGCGCATCTTCACAAATCGCGGTGTGGCCCCAGAAAGGATCGCGTCCGGTCCGTAGTTTTCGTAGTAAGGCTCGAAGACCACCACTTCATCGCCGGGATTGATGATCGCCAGCATCGTGGCCATCATCGCTTCGGTGGATCCGCAGCAAACGGTGATTTCCCGCTCGGGATCGATGCGCACACCGTTGGATCTTTTCCAATCGCTCGGCGATCGCATCGCGAAACGCCTTCGCGCCCCAGGTGATCGCGTACTGATTGATGTCCGCGGCGATCGCTTCCTGCGCCGCTTTCTTGATTTCCTCCGGCGCTCCGAAATCCGGAAAGCCTTGCCCCAGATTGACGGCTTTGTGCTTCATGGCCAGCCGGGTCATTTCGCGGATCACCGATTCGGTGAATTGCGAAGCCTTGACCGAAAGCTTCGGACTCTGGCGCAGCTGCTCGGGAGCAACCGGGTTCATTGCTTGCCTCCATAGAGGGTTCGATAAATCTCGGCGTTGCGCATCACCATCTGGACGTACTCGCGTGTTTCCGTGAACGGAATGGATTCCACCAGCTCCGCCACTTCCTGGAAGTTCTGTCCGGACTGCCACAGCGCCACTCGATCTTCGCCGGCGTTGTAGGCCGCTAGCGCTGCCTCCACGCCGCCCGCGCTCTTCTCGAGGCTCGCGAAGTAGGCGCTTCCCAGCCGGGTGTTGTAGTCTGGATCAAAGAGCCGCGAATGGGAGTAGCCGGCGTGGACTTGCCGGGCCATGCGCCGCGCCGTCTTCGGCATCAATTGCATCAACCCACCCGCGCCCGCATGGGAAACGGCCTTGGGGTTGAAGGCCGATTCCTGCCGGATCAATCCGGCCACCAGCATGGGATCGACACCCGCACGCGTCGCGTTGCGCTTCACTTCCGGGGCAAACGGCAGCGGATAGGCGGCGCGCCAAATCTCGCTCGGCAATTCATCGGCGCGCCGGGCCTCGATCTGTGGGCAAATCTGCCGGACGGCGACGATTGCCACGCCATACTGCCCGGCGTTATTCGCTGCTTGCGCGGCATCGAGCAGGAATCGGGGCTCCCCGGTAGAGGCGTATGCGGCGCGCAATTCGAGTTCGGCGGACGCGTCCATGGCGATCGACCGCAGTGCGTCGGCACGGGCTTTCTGGGACGCTACGCTCGACGGCACCGAATCTCCCATCGGTCTCACCGGGGGCGGTTGCGGGATTATGGCGAGAACCGGCGCATCGGTCCGCGGGCCGCCGCCAAGACTTTGCATGCGCGCTTGCGCGAGTTGCTGAAAATAGTTTCGCGGATAGCGCATCTGGAGTTTCACGTAGTAGCCGCGCGCGAGCGGAGAATCTCCGGCGCGCTCCGCTTCGCGCCCCAACCAATAGAGCGCGTCGGGGGTGAAGGTGGAGCTGGGGTAGCGGCGCAGGTGCGCCTCGAGAAGCGCGGCGGCATCCGGGGTCCGCGCGAGGTGCGCCACCCACGCGACGCGCCACTGTGCGGCGTCGGCATCGTTTGCGTCTGGAAAATTCGCAGCGACCCGGCTGTAATAACTCGCGGCTTGGCTGCGTTCCAGGGCCACCCAGTAGTAATTACCGGTGGCGAACAGCGCTTGTTCGGTCCAACTGCTTTGCGGAGCGCGTCGCGCGGCCTGTTCGACCGCGTCCAGCATCTCCGGCTCCTGGGCGTGGGAGCGGTAAGACTGCGAGAGGTTGTACAAACGCTCGGCATCCGCATCGGGATCGTTGATCTTCAGGCTGAGCAGTTCGCTCGAATTGGCGCCCATGGCTACCCGGCACTGAATCTGGCGCAGCAGCGCGCGATCGCGTTCCGGGCCGGAAAGATTGGGGAGCAGAATGGTGTAAGCATCGAGCGCCGCGAGCCAATTGTGGGCGGCGTAGAGCTGGGTCGCGCGAGACTCCTGCAGGTCGATGGGAACCTGCGGGGTGCGATCGCCCAAGCTCCCGCGCCAGGAATTTTTCTTTCAGCTCGGCCTCGCGCGCTTCGGTGCTGGTGGGATAGCGATACATGACCGCCTGATAATCGTGGACGGCAGCTTCCGGTTGCCTCGATTGTTCCCAAGATTGCGCGCGCAGGAAAAGAAACTGGGGCCGGGCGGACACGACTGGATCGGGGCCCAGCGCGGCAATCGCTTCATCGGGTTGGTTGAGCACGAGTTCGGTTTCCGCGAGCGATGCGACCGCCTGCTCGCTCATCACCGAGCCGGGATAGCTGCTGCGAAAGGTCTCGAAGAGCGCTGCGGCGCGGGCATTCTCGCCGAGCGCGCGAACCGCTTCGGCTTGCCAGTACAACGCGTACTCACCGACGATCGGGTCGGCGGTGGCGGATTCGAGCGAGGCCGCCGCGGCTGCGTAACGCGCGCGTGTGAAATCGTAGTAGCCCACGGCGAGAGCGGCGCGCTGGGCCAGCTCGCCCGCGCTTTTTTTCTGCGCGAGCGTCGCCACATGCGCATAGGCGGCCGAGTCTTTCTCTTTCATGGCGCGGCACCACTGCTCGAGTTGCGCCTCGGATTTATCAGGAGTTGTGGATGGAGACTTTGCGGGCGCTTTGGACGCGGATGGGACTGGCGCTCGGGTCGGCGGTTTCTTTTTCGCCCGCGACGGCGCAGCTCGCTTGGCCGGAGCAGGTGCGGCCGGCGCAAGGGCGGCCGGTGCGTCCGCGCCAGTTGCTGGGACCGCTGGTACCTGATCGCCTGTCGCTGGAGACGGTTTTGCATCCGGCGGGGGCGGAGCGGCGGCCGGGTCTTGCGATGTGGGCGGCGGCAATGTTTGTTGCTCAGCCGGCGTCGGAGCTGGCGCGGGCTGGCTTTCGCCAGTGGGTCCGGAAGCGCCTGGGGCAGCGGGCGCGTGGTCATCCTGCTGCTGGGCTGGCGCTTGGGAGGCATCCGCCGGTGGCAACGCGTGGTCGTCCTGTTGCGCAACCATTTGTTGGGCGAACACCGGCCCGCAAATCAACAGCGACACAATGGCTACCGCCAGAACCGCGCCGAGGACCCTGAATTTTTCTCTCATCGCAGAACGATCAGTGTTGGAGGACGGGCGAGGGATACGGGTATCGTCCGAGCGCTTCGGCATCGCCTTCCGCCAGGATCGCCACCATCCAGGCGTGGAAATAATCCACGGGATGATCGAGGATCGCGCGAAAACGGCGGTCGTATTCCTTACGGGCTTTATCGATGTCTCCTCGCAACCGCACACAAATGTCTTTGTTCTCGCAGCCAAGCCGTACGTCTTTGGGCCGCAACAGCTTGATATCTTGCATCGCCACTTTGGCGACGCGGTTGGCGCGCCGGTGAAGTTCTTGCTGCTCACGCGTCAGGTTCGAGATGTCGAAGGCAACGGCATCGCCAGTCGGGCCCTCGCCAGCCTCGCTGGTTTCCCGCGCCGGGGCTTCGAGCGCCTCGGTCGCATTCACGCTCGGGGAAACAATTGTATCCGCTTCTTCGCTGGCCCACTCGGCCGACCGGTCTGCTGGCTATCGCAGCTGGCTGCGGCTCCGCGATTCCCGGGTAGGCTTCAGGCGCTAGCGCTTCCCCGGCTTTGGCGCCGCCGCGCTGGCGCGAGTGCAGCGTGATGGTAACGAAATTCGATAGAACGGCGAGCGCCGCCGAAAGCGATGCGGCCGCGGTTTGCGCCCGCACCATAGATGGTAGCGCATTCGTGGGGCGGCTGGAGGAACAAGCGGAAATCAGATCGGAATAAGCCGCCTGCAGGTCTTCGACGGTCCGCTGCAGCGGAATCAGGTTGTCGCGCAAGGCGCGCGCGACGGCACTCTCGAGCGCATTCTCCCGGTCCCGCGACGTTTCGGCCGGTTTGGTGGTCGTAGTCATCCGCTGGAATCCTCTCCAGCAATTATGGAAATGGGGGCGGAGGGTGTCAATTGGCATTCCCTATGGAGTTTCTCAGTGGAATACGTTTTCGGCTGGATGGGCGCGGCTGGTAAGGAAACTCGGGGCGGGAGCGCGGCCGGGCCATAGCCCAAGACCTTGGCGCTCATGGCAATACAGGCGCCCGAGGGTCGGCGCCCGATATCCCCCGACAAGTTCGGGATTGGTATCTGGGCGCGCTTGTGCTTAAATTGAGTGCAGACATGAAGGCGACCCCCATTGCCATGCCCTGTTGTTGTCGGCCCGCGGTCACGCAGCCTGCCTGTGGCGCAGGCGGGGGTCGATGATTTAGCACCATCCCAGTTCGACGATTCATCCTCCCCACCACCCGGAAGTACCCGAGTCGGTGGTTTTTTTGTTTTTGGGGCGGAAGCACCGAGCTAAAACGAACATGAGCTACGGCACCGAAATCTCATTGGATCGAGTGGAACGGCTGGCATCGCCACCTCGCGACGCCGACGCTCTGCCGGCGCGCCGGTTAAATCATTTGCAGGCGCTCGAGGCGGAGAGCATTTACATCCTCCGCGAGGCGGTCGCCGAATTTGCGCGTCCGGTGATGCTGTACTCGATCGGCAAGGACTCCTCGGTGATGCTCCGGCTGGCGCAGAAGGCTTTCTTCCCGGGCAAAATTCCCTTCCCGCTGCTGCACGTCGATACCAGCTATAAATTTCCGGAGATGATCGAGTTTCGCGACCGCTACGCCGCGGAAATCGGTGCGGAGCTAATCGTCCACAAAAATCAAGAGGCCCTGGATGCGGGCGCAAACCCTTTTGCGCTGGGCACGCAGAAATGCTGCGGCCTGCTGAAAACGAAATCGCTGCTGGATGCGCTGGCCGAGGGCGGGTTCGACGCGGCGTTCGGCGGCGCGCGGCGGGAAGAAGAAAAATCCCGCGCCAAGGAACGGATCTATTCGTTCCGCGATTCCCTGGGGCAGTGGGATCCCAAGAATCAGCGCCCGGAACTGTGGAACATTTTTAACGCGCGGATCGACAAAGGCGAAAGCATCCGGGTGTTTCCGCTTTCCAACTGGACCGAGCTCGACGTGTGGCTGTACATCCACAAGGAAAATATTCCGGTGGTGCCGCTGTACTTCGCGCAAGAGCGGGACGTGGTGCGGCGCGGCGAGTCCATCGTGGTGATTCACAACGAGCGCGAATTATTGCCGGGAGAGAAAACAGAGAAGATGAAAATCCGCATGCGCTCGCTGGGCTGCGTTCCCTGCACCGGGGCGATTCGCTCGGATGCCGATTCCATCGCCAAGATTATCGAAGAGATGATTTCGTTTCGTAAATCGGAGCGCGAGAACCGCGCCATCGATCACGATCAGGAAGGATCGATGGAGATGAAGAAGCGCGAAGGATATTTCTAATGAGCGACGCCGCCAATCGCGCTGCCACCGACGCTGCCGACGCGGGACTGGACCTTTTCCTGGAGCAAAATCTGGGGCGGGACTTGCTGCGATTCACCACCGCCGGGAGCGTCGACGACGGCAAGTCTACATTGATTGGGCGGCTGCTGCACGATTCCAAAGGGGTGTACGAGGATCAACTCGCTTCGGCGCGCGCCAGCCGCGTCAATCGTTCGACGGGCCCGCTGGATTTTTCGCTGCTCACCGACGGCCTGCGCGCCGAACGCGAGCAAGGCATCACGATCGATGTGGCCTACCGCTATTTCTCGACGCCGCGCCGCAAATTCATCATCGCGGATACGCCGGGGCATGAGCAGTACACGCGCAATATGGCCACCGGCGCTTCCACGTCGGATCTGGCGGTGATTCTGATCGACGCAACCAAGGGACTGCTGCCGCAGACGCGGCGGCACGCGTACATCTCTTCGCTGCTGGGAATTCGCAGCGTGGTGGCGGCGATAAACAAAATGGACCTGGTGGAATTCCGCGAGGAGATTTTTCTGCGCTGGCAGGACGATTTTGTAGCGCTGGCTTCGCGGCTGGGAATCACCGCGGTGCAGTGCATTCCGATCAGCGCGCTGGAAGGCGACAACGTCGTCACCCGCAGCGATCGCACTCCGTGGTACGACGGGCCAACGCTGATCGATCATCTGGAAACCGTCCCGGTGCTGGCGGAGGCCGCCGCGATACCGCACGAAATGCGCTTTCCGGTGCAATACGTGATTCGTCCTGACGCCACGTTTCGCGGATTTGCGGGACAGGTGGCCAGCGGAGTGATACGTCCTGGAGATGCGGTGGTGGCGCTGCCCTCCCTACAGCAAACGCGGATTCGCTCGATCGTTACCTACGATGGCGAGTTGGCAGAAGCTTTTCATCCGATGTCGGTGACCGTGCAGCTCGAGGATGAAATCGATTTGAGCCGGGGGGACATGCTGGTCGGTCCGGCGGGAGCGCCGCAGATGTCGCGCAACGTTCGGGCGATGGTGGTGTGGTTGCATCCGAAACCGCTCGAGCTGGGGCAGACCTACATCGTGAAGCACGGGGTTCGCCAGACACGCGGGAAAGCGGTGGGGGTGCGCTATCGCGTGGACGTGAATACGCCTGGACCACCACGCCACCGAGCAACTGGCCATGAACGATATCGCGTGCGTCGATTTCGAAACTGCCACGTCTCTGTTTTTCGATCCGTATTCGCGCAATCGCACCACCGGCAGTTTTATTTTGATCGACCCCATTTCGAATGCGACCGTGGGCGCCGCGATGATTTGCGCCGAGCTGAGCGCAGCTACGGGCACGGGCGAGCGGCAGGTGAATCGCGAAGAGGCCACGGACTCGGCGGCGCTTACTGTGGCGGCTCCGGCTGCGGCGATCAGCCCGGAAGAACGGTTCGCCACGGCAAGGGCATCAACCCGCGCTATTTCTGTTGCGCGGGCGTCCGCAACTGGCCGTCTCGACTGGAGCGCGCGCTATTCGCTGAAGGATTTCAGGTGGTTGGCCTCACGGCGGTGCCCGGCGGCATCGGCATCGGCTTTGCCGGAATTGCTGAAGCTCACCCAGTCGCTCGGCTATGTGGTGGTTTTTTCCGGCGATTCCGCCGCCGGGCGCGAAATCGCGTCGCGCGGCTTCGCGGGCCAAGTGTTCGATCTCGACGCGATGAACTTGCCCGCGGACGATTCTGAGTGCCCTGCGTAAAATTCTTGAGTTGGCTCGTTCCTTGCGAATCACGCGGAAGGAGAACGGCTCGCTGCCGGTGAACTAATATGCTGATCGCTCCCGTTGCGCCTTCGCCTGAATCTCTCGAATCGCTTTCTCCCGCGCAGGTGATCGACGCGGTGCTGGCAGCGTCCGATCCCGCGGGCGCTTGTTTGACGTGCAGCTTTCAGGTCGAGGACATGATCGTGCTCGATCTGCTGCGGCGAAAAATCCCCGGCATTCCTGTGCTGTTTCTGGACACCGGCTATCATTTCGCGAAGACCTACGAATTTCGCGACCGCATGGTGAAGGAATGGTCGCTGAACCTGGTAAATCTGCAGGCGGCGCAGTCGGTCGCTAGCCAGGAAGCGGAGTTTGGAATTTTGAATCGCAGCGATCCCACGCGGTGCTGCCAGTTGCGAAAGGTCGAGCCGCTGATGAGCGGCTTGGAGCCGTACGATGTGTGGTTCACCGGGCTGCGGCGCGAGCAATCGCCGACGCGCGCAAACCTGAAAAAGGTGGAAGAACATCGCCTGCCGAGCGGCAAAGTGTTGTGGAAGGTGAGCCCGCTGGCGGATTGGAACTGGCAGCGAGTGTGGGATTACGGGACGTCCAACGGCATTGGCTATCTTCCGCTATACCACGAAGGCTACCGGAGCATCGGCTGCGAGCCCTGCACCGCGCTGCCCGAGGATCCGAATAATCCGAGGTCCGGACGCTGGGGCGGGAAAAAGCTGGAGTGCGGCATTCACACCTTCTCAACCAGGCAAACCTAATTGGCTGAGGGTATGCGGCCGGGCAGATCGTGCCAGCAACTCAAAACGCCCACCCTTCCCCCAACCAGGGAGCCGGGGACACGCGGAAAAAACAATGGCATACAACCGCAGAACCAGAGGCTAGGCCGCGTCGGACAGGAACTCGACCTGAAATTCCTTGGGGACCAAGCCTGCGGCTGCGCCGCGGGCATAGAGTTCGCGCACCGCTTGGCGCCCGGCGTCGCCATAGTCCAGGGTCCAGTTGTTCACATACATGCCTACAAATTTGTCGGCGAGGGTGGGATCCATATCGCGCGCGAACTGTAACGCGTAGTCCAGTGCGGCTTCGCGGTGTTCCAGGGCGTACGCTACGCTGTCGCGAATCACCCGAGTTACCTTCCTGGCCATGTCCGGGCCCAGGCTGCGGCGGATGCAGTTGGCGCCTAGCGGCAAGGGCAGCTTGGTCATGTCTTGCCACCACACTCCCAAATCCACCACGCGGTGCAGACCTTGTTGCGAATACATGAGCTGGCCTTCGTGAATCAGCAAGCCCGCTTCCACTTCTTTGGCGCGCACGGCGTCCAGAATTTTGTCGAACGGCATGGTCACCACTTCTACGTTGGGCTCGAAAAGCTTCAGCGCCAGATAAGAGGTAGTGAGCTTTCCGGGGATGGCGATGGTCTTGCCCGCGAGATTGGTCTTGTTCAGCGGATGCGAGGAGACCACGATCGGGCCGTAGCCTTCTCCAAAACTCGCTCCGCAATCCAGCAGCATGTATTTGTCGGCCAGAAACGCGTAGGCGTAGAAACTCACCGCGGTAACGTCGTAAGTCTCGGTTTTCGCCGCGTGATTCAGGGTCTGGATGTCTTCGAGGATGTGGGTGAACTTCACCCCCGGCAGCTTCACCTTTCCGGTGGCCAGCGCGTAAAACATAAACGCGTCGTCGGAGTCCGGCGAATGCGCCAAACGAATTTCAGCGGTTTGCGTTGCTGCCGTATCGCTGGACATACTTTCTCCCATGAGTTGCGCTGCCTTCGTGAGACTAGCCCGGGCTACTCTGCCGTCACCGGTAGCAGAAGAACGGCCGGTGCATTCTCCTGCGGGTAATTCGAGACTCGGAGTCGCAACTCATCGGTTGCGACGGTGACAGATTTCTCCGGGAAGAGTACCACAGCGGCCGGGTCGAGTCATCGTTTTGCCCGCGCGCGGCATTTTCGGCTCGGCTGCCCCCCGGATGCCCGGCGAACCGACGGTGGGTGCCATCGGGGCATCACACCTCACTTTGAATGCGGGCTAGGCGAAATCGACCGGGTAACGGTTTCGGGGGCACTACAGCCCTCTGAAAGAGCCCCATTTTGACCTATTCTCAGTACGCTCATTACGTACTAAACCCTTATTTCTGAGGCTCATACAGGGTATTCCCGGTTGACACCGGCTCGCCGCGCTCCTAGACTGACCATTCAGACTTTTGCTTTTCGTTCCACCGGCTCGGAGGCTGAAGATGCGTTCCATCTCCCAAGGGATTTTGGCGGCCGCGCTGCTGGGTTCGTTGTGCATCGCTCCGGCGTGGGGCGCGGCCGCGAAACCTCTCGGCAGCGTGATCCTATCGGAAGGCGGAAGCGATCGATAACGTCAACGCGTCGGTCGGCGCGAGTGTTTTTTCCGGCGATGCAATCGGCACCACGCAAAATGCCGCGGGCCGGTTGCGTTTGCGCCTGGGCCGCACGCAGGTGTTTCTGTTGGCCGATAGCACCGCGACACTCAGCGACATTCCGGGCGGCGTCGCCGCGAACCTCACCTACGGCACCGCTGGCTTTTCCACTTCCGGCGCGGAGCCGGTCGAAATTCGCACCAGCAACGGAATCGTTCGCTCCAAAGGCCCGGACGGGAGTTACGGCCAGGTGATGATTGCGGGGCCGCACGAGCTGATCGTCACCAGTTTTCACGGCGCGCTGGATATCGACGTGGACGGCCAAATTCAAACCGTCAACGACGGACAGTCCTACCGGGTGGTGGTGGACGATGATCCTTCGGCACCCGACGACCGATTCCGGCGCCGGAACCAAGGGCATGAAGAAAAACGCCGGAGACATTCGCATTCGCCGGCGTCGACCGGTGGCGTTTTACCTGATCATCTTTGGCTTCGCCGCACTGCTTGGGTACTTCTACTATCACCACCTCAACGAGAGCCCCAGCGCTCCGTAGTCATCTGCCTAGGCCTCTCGGTCGTCATCCATTAGGAATTCAGGAAAACGACATCAGGCATGCCCAGCACTCCGCTTTTTTGGATGACCTCTCGCACCGCTGGATCGGACAAAAAAGCCTTGGCACGGTCGAGGCTGGAAGCCTTAAAAAGCAGGACCACGTCGTTTGGATCGTCGGAGCCGCGAAGCAAGCGATCTTCGTCCAGGCCGAACTCTTTCCTTACAGGAAGATGGGCATCGTAGGCTTTTTTCCATGATTCAAAGTTCTGAACCTTCGCTCGAATAAGCACATAACTGGCCATCAGGCCTCCTTGGAATTCGAAAGATTGGCTTGGAAGGGAAATCGCCAGCGAGCTAGCGACCGGTCCTTCTAGTGCGAGCGACTATAGTCGGCAACCGAGCCGGTGTCTAGCGATCTCAACCGAACCGGCACCGTTTCACGCTTACGCCTTGGCAGCATCGGGTTTGTTTGGATCGATGCCCAGGTCGCGGAAGGCGCCAGCAGCCACCTTGGCAGTCACCTTTTTCTCTTGGACGAGGCGGCTAATAGCGGCAGCCGCGATACTCTCTGCGTCGACTTCGAAGTGCCTACGCAGGTAGGCTCGGTTTTCGCTCCTACCGAATCCATCCGTGCCCAGCGCGGTAATCCGGCCGGGAAGCCACGGCGATAGCCCGTCCGCGAGAATCTTCATATAGTCGCTTGCCGCGACAATCGCACCATCGTGTCCTTCGAGGGCTTTCAGCAGGTATGGTGTTTTCGATTTCTCTGCTGGATGCAGGCGATTCCAGCGATCGCAGGCCAGCGCATCGCGACGAAGCTCTCCGTAACTGGTCGCGCTCCATACATCCGCCTCAATGCCATACTTTTCTTTCAGTATCTGCTGAGCTCGGACCGCCTCGTTCAAGATGGAACCCGAGCCGAACAACTGGACGATGGCCTTCGCTTTTTCGGCCGGTTTGAAGAGATATAAGCCTTGGAGGATGCCGCTCTCCACGCCATCCGGGATCGGAGGCTGAGCATAGTTTTCGTTGTAAACGGTCAGGTAGTAAAAAATGTCCTCTTTTGCCTCGTACATCCGGCGAATCCCGTCCTGAACGATGACGGCGACCTCAAACGCATAAGCAGGGTCATAGGAAGCGCAGGTGGGAATCGTGCTGGCGAGGACGTGACTATGCCCGTCCATGTGCTGAAGCCCTTCGCCAGGAAGGGTGGTGCGTCCCGCGGTAGCGCCGACCATGAAGCCTTTTCCCCGGGCGTCAGCGAAGGCCCAAGCCATATCGCCTACGCGCTGGAAGCCGAACATCGAATAGTAGATATAAAATGGGATCATCGGGATGCCAAAGTTGGCATACGCCGTGCCGGCCGCGGTAAACGTGGCCATAGAACCTGCTTCGGTGATTCCTTCTTCGATGAGCTGGCCATCTTTGGATTCGCGATAATAGAGAAATTGGGTGCTGTCTACCGGGGTGTAGAGCTGCCCATGCGGGGCATAAATCCCGATTTGCCGAAACAGCGCTTCCATACCGAACGTGCGGCCTTCATCGGGAATGATCGGCACAATGTACTTGGCGATATCCTTTTGCTTCAGCAACGCGTTCAGCACGGCGTTAAACGCCGACGTGGTCGAAGCGGCACGCCCTTTCGTGCCCGCTAGGACGTCCTTGAAGATGTCTAATCCTGGCGCGACGAAGGCGAAGTCTTTGTGTGGATTGCGCGACGGGAGATAACCGCCCAGTTCCTCGCGACGCTCCTTGAGATACTGGATGACTTCACTATTGGCTCCTGGATGGTGTAACTCAAGATGGGCGACTTTTTCTTCAGGTATGTCCATGTCGAAGCGTTTGACGACGTAGGCCAGCTGCTCATCTTTGAGCTTCTTGGTGCTGTGTCCGAAATTTCGGCCTTCCGCGGCATCACCGAGCCCGTAGCCTTTAATCGTTTTCGCTAAGATCACGGTTGGACGTCCGCGGTGTTCCACCGCCCGCTGGTAGGCGTTATAGACCTTTACCGGGTCATGACCGCCGCGGCCGAGATTAGCCAGCTCGTCATCGGTCATATTCTCGACCGACTTCAGTAATTCTGGATATTTGCCGAAGAAGTGTTCCCGAACGTAGGCGCCGCCCAAGGCTTTGAACGCCTGGTATTCCCCATCGACGCATTCGGACATTCGCTTCAGCAGCAGGCCTCCGTGGTCACGCTGCAGTAGCTCATCCCAGTCCGATCCCCAAATGCATTTGATTACATTCCAACCAGCACCGAGGTAGTTCGCTTCCAGTTCCGGAATGATGCGGTCATTCCCACGAACAGGACCATCGAGACGCTGAAGGTTGCAGTTAATGACGAAGATCAGATTATCGAGACCTTCGCGGGTGGCCACGGTGAGAGCCCCGCGCGATTCGGGCTCATCTTGTTCGCCATCGCCAAGGAATGCCCAAACCTTGCGATCGGAAGGCGGCAGAATCCCGCGATTTTCCATGTACTTGATAAACCGCGCTTGATAAATGGCATTGATCGGACCCAGGCCCATCGAAACAGTGGGAAATTGCCAGAAATCCGGCATCAACCAGGGATGAGGATAGGATGACAGGCCAGGCTCTTTACGGAGTTCGTGACGGAAATTGAACAAGTGTTGTTCGGTGAGGCGGCCTTCGAGGAATGCGCGCGCGTAGATTCCCGGAGACGAATGGCCCTGGAAATAGATCAGATCGCCAGGTTCCCTTCCAATCGAACCGCGAAAGAAATGGTTGAAACCGACTTCAAAGAGTGTGGCCAGCGAGGCAAACGACGCCATGTGACCGCCAATGTTTTCGTCGTTCTTATTGGCCCGCGCGACCATAGCCAGAGCGTTGTATCGGATCAAGCTTTCGATGTGTAGTTCCAGCGCCCGATCGCCGGGAAACGCCACTTGCTGATGGGCCGGGATGGTATTCACATACGGCGTATTGAATTGGAGAGGAACGGTAACGCCAGCTTGAGCCGCACGATTCAGGAGCGCCTGCAACAGCTCCGAGGCCTCCTTGGCCCCGTCCGCCCCGATCACTTGATCCAGCGCCTCTAACCACTCGGCGGTCTGCTCAGAGTCCGTGGCGCGAGAGGGCGGCACATCCTCAATCGGCGCCGGCGACGCGGGATCCGACGTTTGGCTTCTCATGCGATCTCCTGGATCGTCACTTCCAATCGGAAAGACGGTATGTGAAGAATCGGCCATTCTTGCACTGGCTCCCTTGTACAAAGTACTACCGGACGAAGAAAGCAGAAAGGGGCGTCATCCGGTGAATGACGCTACATCTATAATCTCACGCTTTCAGCAATCTCAGGAAGTGCGGCGGCAGGAGGCGGCGCGGCGGATGCGGACCTGCGAAGGGAGTGGCCAAGGGTCAGTAAATGGAGCCAGAACAGGTGCGACACCGCGATGCCTCCAAGGGCCTTCACTGGCGCCGGACGGCACGCAGAAGCTACGCGGCCAATGATCAGGCCAAACCACTGATACTACAGGATTAAATATGGTGGAGGCGGGGGGAGTCGAACCCCCGTCCGAATAGCTTTGCGACCGGAAGACTACGTGCGTAGTCCGCTCGATTTTTTTCGCGGGTCGCGCTTAGAACGGGCCAGAAACGCGGTCAGCTAGTCCGATGAGTCTCGCCGGGGCAATGCGGACCGAAATGCCCAGGCCAGCCCGCTATATGACGCTTGATCTCCGGCGCGCAGGCGACGCCCGAGGAAGCGCGCTACTTAGTTTTTAATTAAGCAGCGAGTGCAAACTGCGTGTTGGCAGTTATAGTTTTCCACTCGATAGCGGGCAAGTGGAGCCCGGCACGCCTTCCGGCAGCGACAGCTTCCGTCGAAACCGTGTCGCCCCCAGACCTACCATTTTACCACGTAGCGCGGATTTACGGGCCGGGCGCCTACTACTCCAGCTGATGCGTCTGAAGGATCATTCATAGCGCAGGGCGATCATCGGATGGATCCGGGAGGCCCGGCGCGCGGGGATGAGGGCGGCCAGCGCGGCCACCACGGCGAGCACCGTGGTCGCAAACAGAATGGCGACGGGGTCCGCCAGGCCTAGGCCATACAACATACTTCGCACGAAGTGAGTCCCACCCAGGGCCAAAGGCAAGCCAATGGCAATCCCGATGAGCACCAACAAGAGGGTCTCGCGGAGGACCTGCCAGAGAACATTGCTCGGCTCCGCGCCAAGCGCCAGCCGAATTCCAATGTCACGGGTCCGGCGGGTAACGCTGTAGGCCATGATTCCGTATAGGCCGATGCTCGCGAGCAGCATGGCCAGAGCACCGAACGCCTCCGAAAGTTGTTCGATGAATCGATCGGTCCGAATGGAGCGATCCACCAACTCGGACATCGCGCGAATTTCAATCGGCGGAAGCGAAGCATCGGTTGCTTGTACGGCTTGGCGAAGCGAGGCGTTCACCGAAGAGGGATCCGCGAATGTGCGGACTTCGTACATTGCGACGGGCTGGTCCCACAGGGGATGGAAAAACGGAGCGTAGAGACGCGGAGCGGTTTTCTCGCGCAGATTGCGGCATTTCGCGTCGGCGACGACGCCAACGACCACGGTGTCCGCGGGGTTACCCGGATACGTATCGCGAACGTGTTTGCCGATGGGATTCGTGCCGGGAAAGAAGGTCCGTGCGAAGGCCTCGTTTATGACCGCGGCCCGCGGCTCGTTTCCGCTGTCCCGCGGTTCGATTTCACGTCCGATCAGGATGGGGATTCCAACGGTGGAAAAATAGCCGGGACCCACGTGGTCCATGCGCGACTCCATCTCTTCTCCCGGCTTGGGGGTGTGCCCTTCCACAGAGATCGGGTCGCCGGATTCCGCATCGCTGAATAATCCATTTTCAGAAACGGTGGCGCCACGTAGGCCGGGAATAGCAGCGATTCTTTCCAGCAGATCCTGGTACATCCGGGTGGCCGAAGCGCCGTGGTAGCCACCGGCGACTGCATTCACGCGGAATAGAACTAAGTTTTCCCGGTTGTAACCTAGATTCACGCGGTTGAGCTTCGACAGGCTCCGCACAAACAGGCCCGCCGCGACCAACAGAATCAACGATACGGCTACCTGCGCGACCACCAGCGTCTTGCCCACAGGCAGGCGCCATGGTGCGGCTTTCTCGGCGACGCCCAATGTGGTGGACTTCAGAAGCGGGGAAAGGTCGAGTCGCGTGACATATAGAGAAGGAACTAACCCGAAAACGATTGCGGTGAGCAGCGTAACGCTCATGGTGAAAGCGAGCACCCGCAGGTCGGGTGCCAGATCCAACTGGACCGCAGCGGACGCTCCCGAAACCATGCGCAGCAAGAGTGCGTCGGCCCAATGCGCCAGAAAAACTCCCGCGATGGCGCCGAACATCGCCAATAGCAGGCTCTCGGTAAGGAGCTGCCGGATCAAACGCACGCGCCCCGCGCCGATGGCTATGCGCATGGCAAATTCTCTTTGCCGGGCCGCTCCGCGTGCAAGCAGCAGGTTAGCCACGTTGACGCACGCAATAAGTAGGACCAGTCCGACCAGCACCATTAGAAACTTGAGCGGCCCGCCGAAACCAGCGCGAAGGGTGGAAGAGCCAAGACCGCCCGGCCGCAGATTGAGTTGCTGATCGAGATATTGTTTGGGCTCTTCCGTCGTTGGCGCCGATCCGGCTGCGGATTCCAACGCGCGGCTGAACGCAACATTGATGTTCGCTTTGGCCTGGGCAAGTTGAATTCCCGGCTTCAGACGCCCCATCACCTGCAGCCACATGTATTGGTTGAGGATGCCCTGGGGCGAAGGGCTCAGATAGTCCCGTCCTGGATAGATCGAATCTTGCATGGTAATCGGAACCCAGATGTCGGGTATTTCCCCCACGGTGTCGCCAGAAAATTCTGGCGCGGCCACGCCCACGATCTCGAAGGATGTCCGGTGGATTTGGATGGTCTTCCCGAGTACGGCTGGATTCAAACCGAAGCGCTGTCTCCAGAAAGCATAGCTCACCACCGCGATCGGCGAACCGCCGCGCGCGCGGTCGACTTCCGGCGTAAACATCCGGCCGGCCGCGGGCTGCACTCCCAGGGTGGAAAAATAATCTCCGGAGACCAATTTGACTCGAGCGGATTCACTCTCCGCACTTCCGCCGGATGAGGCGTTTCCGACGGTGGCCTCTACTTCCGGCAATCGACTGTCGGCAGCAAACATTCCGGAGAAGACCTGATTATGATCGCGCAGATATGCGAATTCGGAATAGGCCAGCAGGGATCGCTCGCCGGTTTGGCTTCCGAAAGGGGCTCCGTGTTCATCGGGATCGGTAAGGAAGGCCAGCTGCTCGGGATGCGCTACCGGGAGCGAGCGCAGCAACACAGAATTGAGCACACTGAAGATCGCGGTGTTCGCACCGATGCCCAGCGCGAGGGTTAGCACCGCGACTGCGGTAAAAACAAGACTCTTGCGCAGGGTGCGCAGGCTGTAGCGAAGGTCTTGGAGTATCTGCTCGAGCCACACCAAACTCCACACCTCGCGGGTCTCTTCCTGGACTCGGGCTACGTTGCCGAACTTGCGCAGGGCCTCATAACGGGCTTGCTCAGGCGCCATACCGCGCTCGATGTTTTCCCGGGTTTCCGTCTCGATGTGCTCACGGATATCCTGGTCCAAGTCTTCCATCATGCGTTTGCGTCGCCTCATGAGTGGCCCTCCTCGACGCGCTGATGCCCTTTAGTAGACGTTCTAGGCGAGGATACGGCGCTTCCGGTAGAATGTCAAGGTGAGGTGGTCAGCCAGCCGGAGCTGCCGCGCGCCGGCCTATCCCAAGTACGTTAATGCGGGCTTTGAGTTTGTTTTCGGACGTAGCCATTTTCGGCCAGGACTTTGCCGTAGGAGCGGTGGCCTTCGTCGGATACGGCATGCACGCCCGAGGCGGTTATCCAGCGGTTGTAGAAACTGAAGAGGGCGCAGACGGTGATTACGTAGAAGATGCCTTCGTCGCTCCATCCGGCGGCACGCACGCGTTCGGCGTCCACCTCCGAATAGTTCGGCAAATCTATAGTTACTTTGCGCACGAACCGCAACAAGGCCTTTTCGTTTTCCGGGAGGGGCGATGAATCCACGTCGCGTAGGACGGCCGCTACCAGGTCCTCGCTGCCGAGCAGCTCGGCGCTGATGGCGGCGTGCGACTTCATGCAGAAGTCACAATGGTTGAGATAAGAAGTGTAGGTAGCGATCAGCTCACGCAGCGCGGGGGTAATCGGCGCCGGTCCGCGCATGATTCCCTGGGTGAAGCGGGCGAGGTGGGCGGTGGTGTCCGGAAGGAACGCAAAGAGGTGCCAGATTTGCCAGTATTCGCGGCCGGCTTCTTGCGCGGACTTGATCATGTCGAAATATGGGCTCGGCTGCGGATTGTTCTGGACGCCAGGCAGAAACATCGGCTTCATATCCACGGATTGCATTCCACTCTCCTCTTCCTCCGTCATGGAAAACGCGCACACAGTACACGCGTCGCTCCCGCGTGTCTCTAATGCTTTTGCAGTATTGCCATTCCTTGCGCGAGCGCTCAGATTGCTGGCGGTATGTCGATACCCACTGAACCGATCGGAAGCATTCCTCGCTCCGGCGAGCTGTTGGCGGCGATCGGCGACAGAGCCGCGGGCCGGATTTCCGAGCAGCAGTTCCATGCCGTCGAAGAAGCGGCATTACGCGACACCATCGCGCGGCTGGAAGAAACCGGCTCACCGGTAATCAGCGACGGCGAGCAGAGCAAGCCCAGCTTCGCCACTTATCCGATTTCCGGCTTCCCGCATCTGGCGCCCGACGGCGCGGTGATTCCGTTTGCCGATGGGCACACCCGACAACTGCCGCGGTTGACCGCCGGGCCGTTTCGCTATGCGGTGCGCGCCGGGTCGTACCTCCGAGCGGCGTTGCGATACTCGCGGCGACCGCTGAAGCAAGCGGTTATCTCCGCATCCGCGCTCAGTCTGCTGTATCCCCCGGATGGCATTCCGCAATATCCTCGCGAAGCGTTTATCGTGGACCTCGTTCAGGAGGCGTCGGGCGACATTCGCGATTGCCTGGAAGAGGGCGCGCATTGCGTGCAGATCGACTTCACCGAGGGCCGCCTGGCGCTTAAATTGGATCCTTCGGGAAATGTGCTCAACTCATTTGTCGCCTTGAACAATCAGGTGCTCGCCGGGTTCACCGCCACCGAACGCAAGCGGATCGGCGTGCACACCTGCCCCGGAGGAGATCGGGACTCGACTCACAGTGCCGACGTCGATTACTTGAGTTTGTTGCCGTCGTTGTTCAATTTGAATGTCGGACGATTCTACATTCAGCTTGCCAGCGAAACGGATCGACGCCGAGTGCTGAAGACTGCGCAAACCCTTCTGAAACCGGGACAGACCCTGTTCGTCGGGGTGATCGATCCGATTCATCCGAAAGTGGAAACACCCGAGCAGGTGCGCGATCGGGTGCTCGAGGCGGCCGAGTTCATCGCGCTCGATTCCCTCGGCACCACCGACGATTGCGGCTTTTCCCCGTTTGCCGACGACACCTCTACTTCTCGCGAAATCGCTTTCGCCAAAATTCGAAGCCGGGTGGAGGGAACGCAGATGGCTTCGGCGATTCTGGGAGTGTAGGACGCACTTCCTACCGATTTATCCCCTGCCGCTCCGCGTGACTGCGAAATGTCCACACGAAGTGATCCCTTCCGCCCCTTTTCCCCGTATGTTAGCCTCGCCCAGAATGACGTGAACGACGCTATGCCGCGATACGCCGCCGGATTTTGGGCTCGCTCATTTGGCCCCGCCTGGCGGATCGTTCGGAGTCTCGGCCCTAATGGGGCCGGCTCAAATAAGCCCAAGGCACCGCAAGGAGAAGATAAAATGAACAAGTTTTGCATGGCTGCGATGCTGGCGCTTTCTTTGCGGTGGGCTGCCCCGGAGGCCGGCGCCCCGGCCGGCTCTGAGTATTGGAGCAGCAGTTCGATTGATCAGGCCGTTCAGAAGCTGGACGCAAAAGCCGCTACCGATCCTCATCGCGTTGCTTCGCAGCAACTGGCGGACTACCCGAACGATGCTGTGTTGCTGGCTCATCGACAGGGCGATGGACAAGCGGAATGGCACGAAAACCAGGTGGATGTGGTTTTTGTGCGTTCGGGGTCGGCCACCCTGATCGTTGGCGGGACGATGGTGAACAGCGAGACGGTAGCGCCACACGAAAAGCGCAGCGCGACGATAGAAGGCGGAATCCGGGAAAAGCTTTCCGCTGGCGATGTGGTCCGCATTCCCGCGAGGACGGCGCACCAACTTCTGCTCGATGGATCGAAGGAATTCACTTATTTCGTTGTTAAAGTAAAAGGGTACTAAGCGCGAGCGCGATGCGCGCGGTTGAAAACGGCGCTGGCGCGGAATTTTGCACCGCCGGTTGGCGAGCGAGCTTTCATTCTGTTTTAGGAGGAGTGAATTGAAACCGATTCGAGGTACTCTTGGCGCCGCACTTGCGGTGTGTGCAGCGATCGCCCTGCTTTGGGCTGGGATGGCACGCGGACAGAACGCCAGCTTCCACAATGCTCCTGCTACTGCGCGGGAAATGAAGAATCCTCTCAGCGGAAAAGTTCCGGCCAATGCCAAGCCAGTCTTCGCTACGGATTGCGCGAAGTGCCACGGCGAACGCGGGACCGGAATGGGCAACATTCCTTCTTTGGCGCGTGGGCCATCGCAGTCCGCCAGTGACGGCGAACTATTCTGGTTCATCACCAAGGGCGACCTGAACAACGGCATGCCGCCGTGGTCGTCACTGCCGGAACGAGACCGGTGGGCGCTAGTTAGTTACGTGAAGTCTCTTGGACATTCCGGCGGTTCGCCGGGCAAGTCTCCGGCAGCGGCGGCGGCATCAGAGGAACGCTCGCCGGACGCGGTTGCGAGCCTGCCGCTTCCCAAGGCTCCTTTTACCGACTATCGGTTGGAAAGGCCCGGCAAGGTGCGCAAAATTACGCTCGCCGATCTCCCGGAACCGTTCGCCACTCCTTCGGCTGGAAATAGTCCCCAAGTGGTGGAGCGGCCGGCAAATGCATGGCCCAAGGTTCCTGCGGCCTTCAAGGTGGGGCGATACGTTGAGGGCCTGGATAATCCCCGGTTGATTCGCACCGCTCCTAACGGAGACTTTTTTGTCGCTGAAATGGACCCGGGCGAAATTAAGGTATTTCGCGGAATCACTGCAGCGGGCAAACCCGAGAAGGTGGAGTCTTTCGCCACCGGCCTGGTTGGTCCGTTCGGAATTAATTTTTATCCGCCGGGTCCCAATCCTCAATGGGTCTACGTGGGAAACACGGGGTCGGTGGTGCGCTTCCCTTATCAGAATGGCGACCTCCGAGCGCGCGGACCGGCCGAACATATCGTTGATCTTCCGGGGGCGCCGGGCCAAGGCCACACCACTCGCGATATTCAGTTCACCCCTGACGGCCAGAAAATGTTGGTGAGCGTTGGTTCGGCGTCGAACGTCGATGACCCGGACACGACTCCGGCGGAAAAGAATCGCGCCGACGTTCTGGAATTCAACCCAGACGGTTCGGGAATGCGCGTCTATGCTTACGGGATCCGCAATTGCGTGGGCTTGGCGGTCAATCCCATAACGGGCGAGTTGTGGTGCTCGGTAAACGAACGGGACGCGTTGGGCGACAACCTCGTTCCCGACTACATCACGCACGTGCAGGACGGCGGCTTTTACGGCTGGCCGTGGTGGTATATGGGCGGGCACCAAGACCCTCGGCACCCCGGCGCGCATCCGGAGTTGAAGGACAAGGTGATTACGCCCGATGTGATCCTCAACCCACACAACGCTTCGCTGGAGATAACGTTCTACAACGGGAAACAATTTCCTGCCGAATATCAAGGCGACATATTCGCCTGCGAGCATGGATCGTGGAACCGGTCGGACCGGGTTGGATATGAGTTGATTCGCGTTCCTCTGCACGGCACTGGCCACGCTACCGGAGAGTACGAGGATTTCATGACCGGGTTTGTGGTGGATAGCGGGCACGTTTGGGGACGCCCGGTTGGGGTGACCACGGCTCCGGATGGTTCGCTGCTGGTTACCGATGACGGGTCGGGCTCGATCTGGAGGATCGTCTACACCGGGAAGCAGCAAAGCGCAAAGCAAGCCGCGCCTGGAAGGTAACTACGCTCTCCCGCAGGAAAGCATCCGCTGATTCTGCCGAATGCTTGGTCGCGCAGGCATCGCCGAAGGCGAGTGAGGAGACCGAATGGGCCATCCACTTCTGGATTTGACCGGCAAAACGGCAGTGGTCATTGGCGGGACCAGCGGCATCGGACTCTCCATTGCACGCGAACTGGCCAAGGCCGGGGCAGACGTGGTGCCGAGCGGGCGCCGCACCGAACTGGTGCGCAGCGCTTCCGCGGAAATTGTGGCGCTTGGGCGGAGGTCGCTGGCGCAAGCTTGCGACGTCACCGACAACCGCAGCCTGGAAAGTCTGTTGAAAGCGGTGTGCGCGGAATTCGGAAGCGTGGAAATCCTGGTTAATTCCGCTGGCCGAACCAAGCGAATTCCCACTCTTGAATTTCCCGAGAGCGAATGGAACGCGATCATGGAAACCAACCTCAACGGTGCGATGCGCGCGTGCCGGGTATTTGGCCGGCACATGATCGACCGGAAATACGGGCGAATCATCAATATTGCTTCGATTGGCTCGTTTGTGGCGTTGTATGAAGTGGCGCCGTACAACGCCAGCAAAGCGGGGCTTGCGGCGCTGACCAAGTCATTGGCCATCGAATGGGCCACATCGGGGGTATGTGTAAACGCGATCGCTCCTGGGGTGGTGCGCACGGATTTGAATGCTGCGCTGCTGGACGGCACCGAGCGGGGAAAGGAATTCCTAATCCGCACCCCGATGCGACGCTACGGGAAGGCCGACGAAATCGGGGTGGCCGCGGTGTTTCTCGCTTCCGAGGCGGCGAGCTATGTTACCGGCCACGTGTTGGTCGTTGACGGCGGCCTGCTCGCCAGCGGCGTCAATCAATAGCACGCTTAGGACGTCGCGGGACTGCTAAGGATACAAAGCTCAAAGTCCATCTGGCCGCGGGAGTCGCCCTGGGCCGCGAGGATCTTGCCGTAGTCGTGCCCAAAATTTCCTCGGGGCCCGGCGCGTCATTGGGCCCTTCGAACAGCAAGTCAGCGGCCTCCGATCGAAAATATCTTCATCCGTCACTGGTATCGTATGCGTTACCATCATGGATGATCGACGTGCGTGAATATCTTGACATGGGCGGGTGGTTGAGCCTCGACGACTTGGCCGGCTTGAGCGACGAGAAGGTCGAGCGGATCGTGCGGTCGGCAACTTTCCATCACAACCAGTACCCCTCGCCGGGTCACGCACTCGGCGGGACGCCGGAGAGCCATCCGCAGTCCTGACTTCGCCAAGGTTGGTGCCTTCTAATTGATCGTTTGACAAATTTTCACGGCTCGTTAAACTGAACAGGATTTATTTTGGGATGGTAAGCGGCTATGAGCGGTTCACAGAAAACAATTTGGGCAACCCCTCTGGTCAGTGGCGTGCACCATAGCGGCGCTGGCTTCTTCGGCTATACCTCCTCTTCCGACCTCTGTTGTCACAGCCGCAACTAGTTTTTCCTTCGCAGTCATCGCCTCAAACAAAAACTAACTGAACTTAAGTCTTCGGCCACTGACCTATTCAATTTCGGCAGGGATATCCGTAAGCGCAAGCGCTACGCGCAGCTGTAAGAAATTTACTTTCGGGGAGACTTGCATGCACACGAATTGGAAATCGAGACAACTTACGATTGCGCTAGCGCTTCGCTTAGGCGCTGCGGGATTTGCGCCGATTGCGCTAGCGAGCCACGCGGACGCGGCGCCTTCCGCTAGCCCGGCCGCCGGCGAGGCGGCGAGCGGCGGCGCAAGCACCAGCGCGACCTCACCCTCCAAAGCAAACGCGCCCGCGCCGGAACCGAATTCGCCGGTGCTGCTCGAACTGCGCGACCTGAAGGCCACGATCCAAGCCCAGGTGGATCAAGTGAACGCACACACCCGGGAACTCGAATCCGAACGAGCGGCGCTGCGCGAAGAGCTGCAGCGAATCGCAGCGTTGGAAGCGAAGCTCGGCGTCGGGTCCACAACCTCTAGTGCGTCCGTATCACCGGCACCGGCACTAGCGGCGCCTTTGGCGCTTCCGGGCACCAACGCGGCGTCTTCTGATCCGGGACAATCGTCCGGAGCGCTGGCACCGCCGATACCGACCATGGCCTATGTCGGTCCAGCTCAGACTTCCGGACCGGCTGCTCAGCAAGGACCGCAGCCGCAGGTGCCGCAGGACTGGTCGACGCGGGTGGGAAATATCGAAGACCGGCTGAAGGATTTTGGGCCGTTTGCGCTCAGTGGAGATTTCCGGCTGCGCGGCGAGCCGTTCTTCGGCGGTCCGGCGAATGAATCGCTCGATCAAACACGCGAACGCTTTCGCTTGCGTTTCAACGTTACCGCCAAACTGAACGACGATATTTCCGGCGGCTTTTCGCTGGCGTCGGGAGACATCAACGACCCCACGTCCACCAACCAAACCGTCGGCGATTTCTACACGCGCAAGGCGATCGCGTTGGACAAAGCGTACGTCGATTACACCCCGCATCAATTCAAGAACCTGACCCTGATCGGCGGAAAATTCAGCTATCCCTGGTACAACACCGAACTCACCTGGGACAAGGACCTCAACCCGGAAGGATTGGCGCAAACGCTGACCTTCAATCTGAATACTCCGGTGCTGAAAAAAATTGCGCTCATCGGCTTTGAGCTGCCGTTCACCCAAGTGGCAGGGGTCTCACTCAGCAATCAAAGCCTGGTCTCGAGTGTGACCTATGGAGGGCAGGTGCAAACCAACTGGCAACTGGCGTCGTGGCTGAAGTTCGGAGCGTATGCCGGCTTCTACGATTTCGTGCATGCCGACCCAATCGCTTTGGCTCTGGCGAAGGCCAGCGCAAAGAACCCGCAAACCCCGCTGACCGGATTGCTGCCGCTGGGCACCGGGAACAGCGTGCAGAACTCAATTACCACGACCACCGCCACGGACATCATCACAACCGGGGGCACAGCGTATCCAACGGGCGTGACCAACATTACCAACGCGCAGTTTGCATCGAAGTTCGCGCTGGTGGATGGGCTGGCGCGATTCGACGTCCGAACTCCGTCCGATCGTTGGCCGATCGCGTTGATCGGCGACTACGTGCAAAACACCGAAGCGTGCGCCAACGTGGAAACCCTCAAGGCCGCGCCCGCAAATACCGCGAGCGTCGAATATTCGCAATCCACCAACTTCGCTTGCAATCCGCGCCAGCGCCGCGGCTATTGGGCGGAAGCGCAGATGGGACGTGCTACCAAGCGCGGAGATTGGCAGTTTGACTACACCAGGATATTCATCGAGCGGGAAGCGGTGCTATCGAATTTCGATTACAGCGATATTCGTCAGGGCAGCAACGTCACCGAGCATCGGGCCATGGTGCTCTATCAGTTCTATTCCAACGTGCAACTTTCATTTACCGGCTTGTTTGGGCGGCCGCTCAATTTTGGCAGCAGCAAGCCACCCGAGGATTATCTGAAGCGGCTGCAGTTCGATTTGATTTACTCGTTCTAGAAGCGAGCAGGAAACCGAGAGCACATTGGCGCCCCGCCGTCGCTGGAGACTTGCCGGCCACGGCGGGCGCCAATCGCTTTATTTCCCGCTTGCTGGCCGGCTTAGGGCCTGGCGTTCGTTTGATTCGGTGAGTTGATGACTGGCGCGGGAATCGAGATCGAGTCCGTAGATGTTCTTGAATTCCCGGATTCGCGCGAGCGAATCGGCCCCAAAGGGAGCCTTACCGTCAAAGGCGTGGAGCACGATGCCTTCCAGCAGATCGCCGAGGGTAAAGTCGTGGTATTCGGCGAGCGCTTTTAGAACCTTTAGGATTCGCTTCTCGATACGCACTCCGGTTTGGACGCGTTCTACAACAAAGGTCTGTTTATTCGGCATATCGCCTCCGGTGGTACCAATGTACCACGGTACGACAATCGGGGCAAGCCCCGCGGATGCGCTGCGACTGGCCGCCAAATCAAATCCACCCCGCCTCTCCTTGACAGTCTAGGAGGGGCTGGAATATATTCCTAGCGCATCTAGGAGAAGGGCCGTGAATCAACCATACTCATCGCGGCCATCCCTGAGCGCCACCGCGGAGGCCATGTGAATCTCTGGAACCGCTTCCATTCCTGGCTGCGCGGCACGCTGCTGCGCTCCGCCATGGAAACCGAAATGGATGCCGAACTCCGTTTCCATATCGAAGCCTGCGCGGAGGATCTGACCCGCAACGGCCTGCCTCGCCCGGAAGCGCTGCGCCAGGCTCGCCTGCAGTTTGGCGGGATCGAGCGAGCCAAAGAAGAATGCCGGGACGCGCGGGGCGTGAGTGTCCTCGATAAATTGGCGCAAGATCTGCGCTACGGCGCACGCACCCTGCGGCAATCGCCTGGCTTTACTATAGTTGCGGTGCTGACGCTGGCGCTGGGCATCGGCGCGAATACCGCGATTTTCAGCTTGGTCGATGGAATTCTGCTGGCGCCTCTGCCGTACTCCAAACCCGATCAACTGGTCAGCGTCACCGGAACGTACCCGCGAGGAGCGTTCGCCGCCATGCGCGAGCAGCTGCATTCGATGAATGTCGCTGCCTATTCCGAAGGTCACGAGTTCAATTTGACCGGCCAAGGGGAACCTATACGGCTGACCGGCACGATGGTCTCCGCCGAACTGTTTTCCCTCCTCGGCGCCCGCCCTGAACTTGGCCGCACCTTTTATCCCGGCGAGGACGTTGCCGGTCAAGACGACTACGTGGTCTTGAGCCATGCGTTATGGCAGCAGCGATTCGGAAGCGATCCATCGATTGTTGGCCGCTCGATCGAAGTGGAAGGGGCGAGCCGACAGGTGATTGGGGTGATGCCCGCGGACTTCCGGTTTCCTTTGGGAAAAACAGAACTGTGGCTGCCCTTGCACAACGATCCGCGAAACCGCTCCGCCTACTGGGCGGGCGATTTCATGCCAGTGGTGGGACGGCTGCGACCGAACGCCAGCGTGGCCCAGGCGCGCGCTGAGATTCGCGTTTTTCAGGCGCAGGTGGGCGGGCTGTTTCCGTGGCCGATGCCCGCGACATGGAACCCCAATGTGGATGTGGTTCGATTGCGAAGCGGCATGGTTTCCGACGTACGCGCTCGGCTGTTGATGCTGCTGGGAGCGGTGGCGCTGGTGCTCTTGATCGCCTGCGCCAACGTCGCCAATCTCACACTTTCCCGAGCGGCCACGCGCCAAAAGGAAATTGCCATTCGTTCCGCGCTCGGCGCTGGACGAGCGCGCATCGTCACCCAATTGATCACCGAAAGCGTTCTACTGGCATCGCTGGGCGGAGCGCTCGGCCTGCTTTTCGCCACCAGCGGCCTCTCGCTTCTCAAGAATGCCCTGCCCGCGGACACCCCGCGCTTGATGGACGTGCAGCTGGATTGGCGGGTGCTGGCGTTCACTGCGACACTCGCCATTCTCAGCGGTTTCGTTTTTGGGGTGGCGCCCGCGCTGCAAGCCTCGCGCGGTGATCCGGGCAACTCGCTCCCATCGAGCGGTCGCGGCAATGCTGGATCGGTGTCCCAGCGCGTGCGAGGTTCCCTGGTGGTGGTTGAGGTCGCTTTTGCGGTGCTGCTGGTAATTTCAGCGGGGCTGCTGATTCGGAGCTTCTGGGCCATCTCGCACCAGAATCCCGGTTTTCAATTGGAGCAGCTGGTTACCGCGCGCATCACTCCGAACGAGTCTTTCTGCCGCGACGCCGGTCGGTGCGTAGCTTTCTATCGGAATGTGGTCGACCAAGTGCAGTCCTCGCCGGGGATCAACAGTGCAGCTCTCGTGAATACGCTTCCGCTGGGAGGACGAGTGACCAAACGTTCGATGGACGTCGAGGACTACCGACCAGCGTCCGCCGAACCGTCGCCCCTTTTCTGGATGAACACGGTCACTCCGCATTATTTACACGTGATGGGCATTCCTATTTTGGCGGGCCGGGACCTCGCGGACGCGGATGCGTCCGGCAATCCTCCGGTGGCGCTGGTAACCGCGGCCACCGCGCGCCGCTACTGGCCCAGCCAAAACGCTGTTGGAAAACATATTCGTCTGCTGGGCGACGACAATTGGCACATGGTCGTGGGTGTCACCCAAGACTTGCGCGCCTACGATCTGCAACACGATGCTCCCGATTATATCAACGGCACCGCATTCCTTCCCTACAGCGCCAACGCCACACTCGAGGATGGCCGCGTGCCCGCGGAAATGACGATCGCGGTGCGTACCACTCTGGACGAATCGCGAACCGGGGCCTTGTTGCAGCAAATCGTTACCGGCCTGAACCAGGAAGCTCCCGTTAGCGACGTAAGAACCATGCGCGCAATCGTTTCCGAGGCCGCCTCGACCTCCGCGTCAACCACTTCCCTCTTCGTAGCCTTCGCAGGCTTGGCGTTGGTGCTCGGGATCATCGGCGTTTACGGCGTGCTCGCATTTCTGGTATCAAAGCGCACCCGCGAAATTGCGATCCGCGTGGCGCTGGGCGCGCAACGGCGGGATGTGCTGCGTCTATTCTTGAAAGAGGGCGCGAAACTCTCATTCGCGGGCATTACTCTGGGATTGGCCGGGGCATTCGCGGTGACGAGGTTGCTCGCCAGCGAACTTTACGGTGTGAGCTCCCTCGACCCACTCACCTATTTGGCGGCGGCTGGGCTGATGGCCGTGGTTGCCCTGCTGTCTTGCTATATCCCCACGCGCCGAGCGATGCGCGTGGATCCGTTGATCGCGTTGCGCGAGGAATAAGCTCCTGAATCGCCAATCATCTATTCTTGACAGGCATTCGAATCAGGCGTATATGTAGGCTTCCTAGGTGTTGGATTCCTAGGTGTCGACATGAGCGACCCACAAAACGAACTGCTCCGCGGAACCCTCGACCTGCTAATCCTAAAGGTTGTCGCCTTGGGTCCCAGCCACGGCTACGCCATCGCGCAACGCCTGCGCCAAATCTCCAAGGATTTCTTCCAGGTCCATCAAGGTTCCCTGTACCCCGGCCTGCATCGCCTGGAGGATCGCGGGTGGCTGCAAGCGGAGTGGAAGGAATCGGAAACCGGCCGCGAAGCCAAGTTTTATTCCCTCACTAAAAAAGGGCGCAAACAATTGGAAGAAGAGGTCGTCAATTGGGAGCGTCTCTGCGACGCTGTCGGCCTGGTCCTGCGGGCTCCGATCAAGGAGTCGTGACGATGCTGCGCAACATTCGCCGCTTGCTTAGAAAATCGCGCGCCGAAAATGAACTCGACAAAGAGCTGCGCTTCCACATTGAGAAGCAAATCGCGGACAACATTGCTGCCGGCATGCCGCCCGCCGAAGCCCGCCGCCGCGCTCAACTCGAATTCGGCGGCATCGAGGGAGTGAAAGAAGAAGTCCGCGACAGCCGCTGGGAAACCTACTTCGACAATTTGTTCCGCGATTTCGGATTCGCGTTTCGCACCCTGAGCAAGGATCGCCGGTTTTCGCTCATTGCCATTCTGGCCCTGGGGCTCGGCATTGGCGCGAATACCGCGATTTTCAGCGTGGTCAATGCGGTACTGCTCCGTCCGCTGCCATTCGATCAGCCGAACCGGTTGGTCCAGCTCTGGCACACTCCGCCCCAGGCCGCCTTCCCCGGCATCCCGATATTTACTGTCTCGCCGGCCAATTTCCTGGATTGGCGCGCTGAGAGCCACGCCTTTGAGGACATGGCCGCGTATGGATTCGGACGCTACACATTGAGCGGTGGCGGCGGCCGGCCCGAGCCGATTCGGATGGTAGCGGTCACCCGCGGGTTCTTCAGCATCCTGCACGCCCAACCGGCACTCGGCCGGGTGTTTCTGGATGCCGAAGACGAGGCTGGCCGCGAACACGAAGTCATCTTGAGTTGTGAGATATGGCGCAGCCACTGGGGAGCCGATCCCCACGTTGTTGGCAAGAACATCGAACTTAACGGGCAGGCCTTTACGGTAATCGGCGTCATGGGTGCGGGTTTTGAGTTCCCCATCGCTACCGATCCAAATGACAGCCCGCAGATGTGGAAGCCTCTGGCCTGGACCGGTCAGGACCGCGCGGTTCGCGACAACCACAACTACGCGGTGGTCGCTCGTCTGAAGCCCGGCAACACTTTGAAGCAGGCGCAGGCCGATCTAAATAGTGTCTCCAACCGCCTGGCCCTGGAGTATCCGAAGGACGACAAAGGATGGGGCGCGGTTGCCATTCCGCTTCGCGAAAATCTGGTTGGCGATGTTCGGCCGGCGTTGCTGATTTTGCTCGGCGCAGTGGCGTGCCTGCTGCTGATCGCGTGCGCGAACGTGGCCAACCTGGTATTGGCCAAAACGATTTCGCGGCGCAAAGAAGTGGCGATCCGCGCAGCATTGGGCGCCAGCCGCCGCCGACTGTTGCAGCAATTCCTTTCAGAGACGCTGCTGCTTTCGCTCACCGGTGGGTTGCTAGGAATAATCTTCGCGCACTACGGGGTGGCCTTGATGGTGAAATACCTGGCCCAGCGGTTACCCCGGTCCAGCGAGATTGCGGTCGACGGCTGGGTATTGGGGTTTACATGCGCCATTTCGCTGTTGAGCGGAATCGCCGCGGGGGTGCTGCCGGCGTTGCGCCTGGCGGGACAGGATGGAAACGAGGCGTTGAAGGAAGGCCTAGGCCGTACGAGCTCCGATTCGGGTGGAAATCGCACCCGCAACGCGTTGGTGGTATCGGAAGTATCGCTATCGCTGATGCTGCTAATTGGCGCCGGCCTGCTGATCCGCAGCTTGTGGATTCTGCGCAGCGCCAATCCGGGATTCGATCCAGATCACGTGGTCACCATGACGGTGTCGATTCCGTCCGTCAAGTTTCCAGAGGCGGCGGGACAAATTCAATTCTTCGATCGCATTCTGGATCGGGTCCGCGCTTTGCCCGGAGTGCAGTCCGCGGGGGTAATCGATAGTCTGCCGCTCAGTGATGGCGGATCGCACCAACCCGTTTCCGTGGAGGGACAGCCGGCACTGGCCATGGCCGATCAACCTGAGGTCGAGGTTCGCCTCATCAGCCCCGGGTACCTGAGCGCGATGCACATCGCGCTCTTGCGCGGACGCGGCATTGATGATTCCGACGTCGCGGGCCGACCTGGAGCGGTGCTGGTCAGCGAGTCCATGGCCAAATCTCTGTGGCCCCACAACGACCCCATTGGCAAGCACCTGACGCTTTACTTCTACCCGGAGGTGCCGCGCGTGGTGGTCGGGGTGGTAGCCGACATCCGGCTGTATGCCCTGAACGAAAAGGCTCCGGCGCCGACGCTTTATTCCCCGGTGGCCCAGGTGTCTGCTCCGCGGGGCAGGCCGTGGCGCTCCTTCGGGCTGAACCTGGCCGTGCGCACCAACCGGGATGCCGCGAGCGCAATCCCAACCGTCGCAAATTCCATCCGCGAAATGGATCCGGAAGTCCTTCTGCTCGATACTCGAACCATGGACGACTCCGTCTCCGCGTCGCTGTCTCCCGAACGGTTTTCGGTATGGTTGCTGGCCGGGTTCGCCGGAATGGCATTGTTGCTGGCGGTGGTAGGAATCTACAGCGTGATGAGTTACTCGGTGTCGCGCCGCACCCACGAAATCGGGATTCGCGTTTCGCTGGGCGCGAGCCAAAGTGACGTGCTACTGCTGGTGGTGCGCCAGGGGATGTTGCTGGCATTGACCGGTGCGGTGATAGGCATCGCTGGGGCGCTGGTGTTATCGCGGCTGATGACCAGCCTGCTGTACGGCGTGGCGCCCACCGATCCGATTACTTTTGCCGCCGTGTCGATTCTGCTGGTGATCGTGGCTCTCGCCGCCAGCTACCTCCCCGCGCGGCGGGCCACTCGCGTCGATCCGATGGTCGCGCTGCGCCACGAATAATTTCAAGGAGTCGCACCGATGCGTCGAATTCGCCGCTTCCTCGGGAAATCGCGCGCCGAAAACGAACTCGATCGTGAGCTGCGCTTCCACATTGAGAAGCAAATCGCGGACAACGTTGCGGCCGGGATGTCGGCCGCGGAGGCACAACGCCGGGCGCAGCTCGAATTCGGTGGCATAGACCGCGTGAAGGAAGAAGTCCGCGATACCCGCTGGGAAACCTACTTCGACAATCTGTTTCGCGATTTCGCCTACGCCTTCCGCGGACTTCGCAAGGATCGCCGGTTTTCGCTAATCGCCATTCTGGCTCTGGCGCTGGGCATCGGCGCTTCGACGATTGTCTTTAGCGTGGTCTACAACGTCTTCGTCCATGCGCTGCCTTACAAAAACTTCGACCGATCGGTAGTCTTCGAAATGCGCAACACCGAGAGTTCCGGCGGATGGATGGGCCGGCGTTTCTTCGGCGCAGCCGAACTTCGCGCTTTCCGCGAACAAAATCATGTGTTTGAAGACATCATGGCTCAGAACGGTTGGCGCGCCCAATACGACAACGGACGATTCGCCCGCTATTGGCCAATGGGAGCAATAGTGTCGGCCAACACCTTTGACTTCTTGGGCGTGTCCCCACTGCTCGGGCGCGGAATCTCTCCGGACGATGGCAAGCCGGGCGCCACGCCGGTTTTAGTGATGAATTACCGGCTCTGGCAGAGCGAATTTGGCGGCGATCCGAAAATTCTTGGGAGGTCTTTGAGTCTGGACGGTAAACCGTTCATCTTGGTCGGAATTATGCCGCCTCAATTCGATGCTTTCAGCGCCAATTTCTGGGTGCCGGTGAGCCCGGACAAGGCCGGAGGCATGCTCACCGGGCGCTTGCGGCCTGGAGTGAGCATCCTGGCAGCCGGGGCGGACCTTGATGCCATCGAGCATCGTCTGCTGGGCGAATCCCGCGATCAATTTACTCCGAAGAAGTTCGTCATCGTGGTGCACACCCTGCTGGACGACGTCATCGGTAGTTTCAAGCAGAGGCTCTATGCGTTGTTGGCGGCAGTCACGTTGCTGCTTCTGATCGCCTGCAGCAACGTGGCCAACTTGTTGCTGGCGCGCGCTACCGTTCGGCAACGAGAAATGGCCATGCGCGCTACGCTGGGCGCGAGCCGCGCGCGATTGATCCGGCAACTGCTGGTGGAGAGTTTCGTACTCGCCACAGCCGCGTGCGGAGTGGGCTGCGCCTTGGCGTACTTCGGACTCAAAATTGTCCGAGTGCTGATTCCCGCGGGCGTCCCTCCCGATCTAAGCGTGATTCGTGTGAATGCCCCAGTTCTGTTGCTGGCCCTGGGCACCGCCGTTCTGACCACCATCGTCTGTGGCTTGGCGCCTGCGCTGCATGCAGTCCGCGGCGATTTGCAGCGACGCTTGACCGGCAGCGCCAAAGACGTTGGAGGAAGCTTCCGGCATGGGCAACTTCGCTCCGCCTTGGTAGTCGGCGAAGTTGGCCTTTCGATCGTGCTGCTGATCGCCTCCGGCCTATTGATCCGCAGTTTTCTAGTGCTCACCCACGTTGACCTCAAGTTCGATCCAAGGAATGTCCTCTACTTTCAAATCACCCTGCCTAAGGCATACAACACAGGCGTTCCAGGTTCCCGGGAAAGGAAAAACGTTTTGACGCGCCAGTTGCTTGAACGCATGCGCGCCGTCCCAGGCGTATCTGCTGTTGCCGAATCGATGTTGTGGCCCCCTCTAACCTACGACTGGAGCGACACCATCATTCCTGGAAAGCCTCACACCGAACGATGGGAAACCCGTTTTGAAATGTGTAGTGAGACCTATTTTCAATTACTCGGGGTGCCCCTGGTTCGCGGCAGGCTTTTCTCCGAAAGTGACGTGAGCGCCGCACGGGAGGTGATGGTCGTAAACGAATCTTTTTCCCGCCAGTATTTTCCCAACGAAGATCCCCTTGGGCGCAAGGTGAAGTTGCAGGTGTTCGACCGCACCTTTCTTGACGCGCCCCACGACACTTATTTCGAGGTCGTAGGGATCGTGCGGGATTATAAGACGCGCGACTTCGACCACACTTCGTGGAGAAACTACCCACAGGTTTTCGTTCCGTACAGCGTTCAGGGGTTCAGCTTCCGGACGTTTATGGCTCGCACCGCTGTCGATCCTCAATCGCTGCTGCCAGAAATGGCCAGGCAGGCGCGTGCGCTCGAACCGGGGGTTGGAATTGACCACTCGGGAACTCTGGAGGGTGCGCTGCACGAATATTACCGCGGCCCGCAATTTGAGCTGGTAACGCTCGCAGCTTTCGCGTCCATTGGACTCTTCCTGGTGCTGATCGGGATATTCAGCGTGATGGCTTATACCGTCTCGCTGCAAACTCACGAGATCGGCATTCGCATGGCGCTCGGCGCGCAACAGACAACGATTCTAGGACGAGTGCTGCTGAACGGTTTTCGTCTTGTTGCCGCGGGCATATTGGCCGGCGTCCTCGCCAGTTGCGCGCTCACGCGCTTCCTCGCCAGCGAGATTTCCGGCGTTTCTGCCACCGATCCGTGGACGTTTGCCGCAGTGGTCGCCCTGGTGATGTGGGTAGGCCTCGGCGCCTGCCTACTACCCGCACGCCGCGCCGCGCAAGTCGATCCGGTGATCGCGCTGCGTTTCGAATAATGGTTGACCTGCTCCCGCCTACATCCATTCAGGCCTTCGCGCTAACAGGCCCCGCATCAAAACACCGTGGCGATGCTAGCCGATGATCCCGCCAACCTCACGCCCGTGCCGTCGGCCAAGACGCCCGGACGCGGAAACAAAATGCGGGACGAACCGTGTTTGGAAATCGAACCGGGACGTCGGATGGCCCGTCAAAAGCTCATCAAACCACGCTCAACGCGGAGGAAAGAGGGAGCAGAGTTCAGTACTACTGTACCCCGCATGAACACCCAGGCGAGTTTCGGTCTTCCCAAAATGGAAGACAAGCAAGGCCGCGACCTGTAAGTACAATTCGACGAGCTGTTTAGGCACACATCCCAGCCACCTGGCCACCCCCGCCCAGCCATCGGCCCGCCAACCGGAAACGTTACCTGCAACAACTACGATCTTGGATTTGGAGTGGACAGTTGGGCAAATCTTGGGTCAAATAGAGGTTGGGCGGTAGGGGTCGATAGGATTACTTGGGAGGTTTTCTCCATGCGTTACGCGTTTTCATTGTTCGCAGCAATTCTTCTGTGCGCGACGATTTCATCCGCGCAAGTTACTGGCGAGCAATCGCTTATGGCGACTACCCCGTCGGTGCCGGCGTTGACCCAAATCTCGCTCGGTATTCCGGCGCTCGCTGCGTCGTTGAACCTGACACCCACCGCAGTGGCTCCGGTTCTGCTGCCCACGCTTTCGGCCATGCCCGCCGTAGTGGTCCCGCCACCCCCGGTGGAGTATTACCCCTCCTATGCCTTTCAAGGGTTCATCGGCTTCGACTATTTTCGGTTTTATGAGGCTCCTGGAATCAGAATCAATATGCCGGGCGTGTACGGCTCGATGGCCTACTACCTGACAAAGAATCTCGGAGTGGAAGGCGTGCTGGCCGGCGGGTTTGGAAACCAGTACAACGAGAAGGCCCGCATGTCTTTCGTCGGCGCGGGCGCGCGCTTCCGCTATCCCGTGGGTTATCGAATTGAACCGTTCGTGCATGCAGACTTCGGGCATTCTCACTACGTGCCGCAGACCGCGTTTGGCGGGCAGGGCGCCATCGGCATCGTGGCTGGCGGCGGCGTGGATTATCGCTTGCGGCGCTGGATTTCTGTGCGCGGCGAGGGAAATGTTCTGTACAGCCGGTTCTTCGGCGCCAACCAATACAGCCCGTTGATTGTTGGCGGCGTGGTGTTCAATTACTAGCGGTTCGGCGGCGAATAGCCCCGGTGGATCTGAACTGGGCGCGGCACCACGGGCCTTATAAGGATGCGGTCTGCGATCTCCCCGGGGAACCAGGAACTATCCGGCTTCTCCCCACTCCCCTTCCGAATCGTCTGAACTTTTACTTCCAGCTTTGAAACCCCGCACGCTGTCGATTCCAACCGAGTCCCCAAAAAGCCCGGTACGGCCATGCCGCAGCTTGTGGCGTTTTGCGATTGGCGTGCTCCGTCTCTGAGAATCGTGTGCGCAGGGCGATCATCGCCGCACCCAAAATGCGATCGCCAGCCACGGCCATCCACGCCAATATCTTCGCAGGTTTTCTGATGCGGCCGGCAGTGACTGAGAAACGTCGACTGCTGCGCACGCGGCACGACTCTAAATCGCCATTGCAACTTCGAAAATTCTTTCCCTGCGATGCGGATTTTTCTTGCGCACGAAATAAATGTCTGTATTCTGCGATGGCGTAATCTCTCTGCAGACGCCACGGAGAGAGCGATGGCCTCCTAGGGAGGAAGCGACAGAAATTGAGCAGCATCTCCTTCCCAACTGCCGTCCCATCTCGGGCAATTCCTACCGTTCGCCGGAAATCCGCGAAACTCACGTTGTGGCCGTTGGTCGCCGCTACGTTTTTTATGGTTTCGGGCGGCACCTATGGCACCGAAGACATCATCCATGGCGCCGGATACGGTAGAGGCATTCTGATCCTGCTGATCTGCCCGATCCTGTGGAGCCTGCCGACTACCTTCATGATCGGAGAGCTCTCGAGCGCGCTGCCCGCGGAAGGCGGCTACTACGCATGGGTGCGCCGTGGACTAGGAAACTTCTGGGGATTCCAGGAAGCGTGGATGTCGCTCGTTGCCAGCATCTTCGACATGGCGATTTATCCCACCTTGTTCGTCATCTACTTGAGCCAGCTGATTCCCTGGTTTGCTGTGGGGCGGCGCGGGGTGATGGTGGGGTTGGGGGTGGTGACAATCTGCGCGCTGATGAATATCCTGGGAATTCGAGTGGTGGCGATTTCTTCGCTGTGGCTGTTCTTCCTGTTGTCAGCGCCGTTCGTGCTGATCATCATCTTGGCGCCTTTTAAGGTTGGCGCATTTTCAGCGGCGACCACCGCACCAGCGAACTCCGGAGTGGATTTGATTGGCGGAATGCTGATCGCCATGTGGAACTACATGGGCTGGGACAACGCGTCGACCATCGCTACCGAAGTCGAGCGACCCCAGCGCACCTATCCGCGAGCGATGTTGGTGGCGGTGGGAGTGGTTTCGCTCACCTACATTTTGCCGGTGATCGCGATGTGGTTCACCGGGACGCCGGCGAGCGCATTCACCGACGGTTCGTGGGCGGAATTTGCAGGCATGCTCGGCGGCCAGGGACTACGGGTGGCGCTGGTATTGGGCGGAATGATGAGCGCGTTCGGAATGTTCAACGCGCTGGTGATGAGTTATTCGCGTTTGCCCCTGGCGATGGCCCAGGACGGGATGCTGCCCGCGGTGTTTGGCAAGACCACCCGCAGCACCCGCGCGCCGTACGTGGCCATTCTCGTTTGCGCGCTGGGTTGGGCGCTTTGCCTGGGGTTGGGATTTGAGCGGCTGGTGACCATCGATGTGCTACTCTACGGCGCCAGTTTGATGCTGGAATTCGTGGCGCTGGTCGCGCTACGCATCAAGGAACCGACGCTGCGCCGCCCCTTCCGCGTTCCGGGCGGGATGCTGGGAGCGATCGGAGTGGGCCTGTTCCCGCTGCTGCTGCTGGGACTTTCGGTGTTCCGCGGCGAACACGAACAGATATTCGGGATGAGCGGAGTGATGTTCGGCTTCCTGCTCATCGTCGGCGGTGTCGTAGCGTACGGGATCAAAGCGGCGCTGGAAAGTGCGGGAGTGATGGCGCCGGTCCCGCCGGTTACCGGCAAGGTAATCTAGAGTTTTCCAGGCCGAAAGGCCGAGAAGCGCCCTCGGTTTCAGTGCATTTCCTCATTTACGGAGCAAAGCGATGAAACTATCCAGAGCAGTAGTTCGCGCCATGCCTATAGGGTTGTGCGTGTTCGCGCTTTGCTTCGTCGCAGTGTCAGGCGCCGCGGGCCAAACGACCCAGTTGATTGTGAACGGCGGGTTTGAAACCGGTAGCCTGAGTAGCTGGACGCCCGCCACCGGCACCCTGGCGCCAGCCGTGAGCAAAACCCAGGCCCATAGCGGCACCTACAGCGCATTGGTGGGCAAGACGGCCAAGCCGGAGGTAAACGGCAATAGTTCGATCTATCAGACCGTTGCCATCCCGACCGGCGCGGCCGCTTCACTCACCTATTGGTATTGGGCGTCCACCACCGACACGATCAGCTATGCCTGGCAAGAAGCGCAGATACAAAATACCTCCGGCACTACCTTGGCCGAAGTGATGAAGGTGGCCAGCAATACCAAGACGTGGACCCAGGTGACCTATAACCTGACGCCCTACGCCGGCCAGACCGTTCGGGTCTATTTCAACGCGCACGGCAACGGCTACTCCTCGGACTACGTTTACATGTACGTCGATGATGTCGCGGTCACCGTGACCGCCGGCACGCCAGCCCTCACCTTGGGCGCTTCGCCAAACGCCTTTAGCGTAGCCGATGGCAGTTCCGGCAACTCGACGATTACCACCACCGTCTCGGGCGGCTTCAGCAGCGCGGTGGCGCTCAGTGCTACCGGGCAACCGGCCGGCGTGACGGTGACGTTCACCCCGACGCCGATCGCCGCGCCAGGTTCGGGCACCTCAACGATGAACATCGCCGTCGCCTCGACCGTCACCACAGGCACCTACCCAATCACCGTGACCGCCGCCGGCGGAGGCCTGACGCAAACGGCTCCTGTTTCACTGACGGTAACCGCAGCGGCAGCTCCGGGCTTCAGCCTGTCCGCATCTCCCACTTCCGTGTCGGTCGCAGACGGAAGTTCCGCAACCTCGACGATTACTAGCAGTGTCACCGGAGGCTTCGGTTCAGCCGTCGGATTGACTGCTTCGGGCCAACCGACCGGCGTCACGATTGGATTCAGCCCGTCGTCGATCACCGGCGCCGGAACTTCATTCATGAGCATGACCGTAGCCTCAACCACCGCCGCCGGAACTTACCCCATCAACGTTACCGGGACCAGCGGCACTACGATTGAGAACACCTCAGTTAGCCTGACGGTAACCACCGGTTCGAACTTCACGCTGATCACCCTGCCGAATCAGGGACTCACCTCGACGTATGCGTTTATCAACTCGGCGACGCAGACGCTGGACATGGTCATGTACGAGCTGACCGACACCACCGCCAGCGGCGACCTGGTAGCGATCGCCAAGACCGGCGTGAAGGTCCGCGTGATTCTCGATCAGAACGATGAGAAGTCCGCCAACACCCCGGCCTACAACCAGCTGAAAGCCGCGGCCAACGTCTCGGTGATCTGGGCCAATAAGACTTACGAGGCCACCCACGAGAAATCGATCGTCGTCGACGACTCGAGAGCGCTGATCATGACCTACAATCTGACCAGCCAGTATTACTCGACCAGCCGCGACTTCGGGGTCTTCGACAACGATCCCAATGACGTAGCGGCGATTGAGACCACTTTCAACGCGGACTTCGTCGACGGCACGGTCACGCCGCCCGACGGCGACGATCTGATCTGGAGCCCCACCAATTCCGACAGCTCGCTGCTCGCGCTGATCAATAACTCGACAAAGAGCTTGCTGGTCGAGAACGAAGAGATGAGCGCATCCGATATCGTCAGCGCGCTGGGCAACGCGGCCAAGCGCGGCGTCTCCTGCACCATCATCATGACCGCTCAAAGCAATTACACCTCGGAGCTGAATACTTTGAAGTCCGACGGCTGCAAGATCGCCACCTACGCGGAAACCGCATCGCTGTACATCCATGCCAAGGTAATCTTGGCGGACTACGACACCTCCGCGGCAAAGGTGTACATCGGATCGGAGAATTTCTCGACCGCCTCGCTCACCAAGAATCGCGAGCTCGGGGTGATCATTTCCGATGCGGCAACCATGACGTCCATCAACACCACACTGACGTCGGACTATACCGGGGGCACGCCCTACTAGCCGCACGTTTCCACTGCTCTCAATGCAACTTGAGGTCGCAATTTGCGGCCTCAAGTTGCATCACCCTCCCGTAGGGTCACCCACCCGGGACTCGCTCGGTGCTAGGTATAAAAACTGAGAACAGCCCTTGCGCACTCCACAATTAAAAAAACATTTTGGTGCGGCTCGGAAACCTACCGTCTATTTTTTTCATATCCATGGAGGAGGGTAGGCCCACACCTTCGTGCGTCTCGATTTCTCGTTCTTTGCTGTGTTCCCTGCGGGCCAAAGATCTCGCCTCAGGGCGAAGCTAGCATTTCGCAGGTGCACCCTGGAAGAGATCCCTTCCAGTGGATGGCTGTAGGCCGGGCTTAGTTCGGTGAAGTGCGGTCGCAGAGGGAGTTTGTTGGGAGGGGCGAAAACGCTTGGCTGTTTTCGCCCCTTTCTAACGAATGCGGGGTAATGCGTCTCAAAAAACTACTTTACGGCGAGATTCGCGGCCAGGTGCGAGTTGCTTCCGGCTTCCGCAGAAGCTCCGCAGCGCTCCGGAATCTGAACTTTTTCTCCCGGCAGCAGCAGGTCGGGATTCTGGATTTCGGGGTTTGCTTTTGCCAGGCAGAGCCATGCGGTGCCGTTTCCGAATGCCGCTCGTGCCAGCTTCCAAAGACTGTCACCGGAGTTGACCCGATGAGTTCGCTGGCGTAGGTCGGAGAAGGACTCAGGGAACGGCAATCGAAGCTGCTCGCCGACGAGAATCTTGGTGGAGTTCTTGAGCCGCGGATTAGCGGCGGCGATCTCCTTCCAACGATATCCACTGCCAAGGCGTTGCTGCGCGATATGCCACAGCGTGTCGCCGGGCTGGACGGTGGCGATAGCGTCGCTTTGCTGCTCGTGCGGCACCGGCGCCATCGGATGAACCTCGCTCAGCGGCCGGCGCGTGTTGCGCGCGGTGGCCAGGCCGAGATCCATGTTGGCGTCGAGCCCCCGAGTCGGGGCGAAATTGGTGGTGGTTTCCAGTTCGTGCTGGACCGGCGCCAGCGGGCGAAGTTCGCTCAAGGGGCGGCGAGTGTGGCGCGCAGCCAGGTCGAGATTGATGCTGGCGTCTAGTCCTGGGCCCGGTGCAACGGTGCTGATGGCGGCGCTTTCCACTTCGTGTCGGACCGGCTCCATTGGACTAATCTCGCTGAGCGAACCGTGCGCGTGTCGCACCGGGGTGAGAGCAAGATTCATGCCGGCGTCGAATGCCGGAACCGGTGCGACCGGTGCGGCAACCACGGGAGTCACTGCGCCAACGGGCTCGGTTTCGTGCCGGATCGGCGCCATCGGACTAACCTCGCTCAGCGGCCGACGAGCGTCGCGGGAGGGGGTGAGGCCGAGATTCATATTGGCGTCGAGTCCCAGATTCGGAGTGACGTTGGTCGCAGCAGGCGTCGCCGCAGGAGCGAGCGGCGATGTAAGCGTAAAGACGGGATAAGCCAGCGCGGAGGGCATAGCGGGAGGTTCCGGGACATGCATCCGCCCATTGGCTTGCACGGCGCGCTTCGCGCGTCCATCGATCGGGAGCTTGGGTGCGGGCACCGCAGTGAGGAAAGCCGGCAGAACCAGCGCAGAATTCCGAGGCATGTCGGGCGCCTCCGCCGCTTCGAGCTGTCGCGCCATTTTTGCTACACGGTACGCCCAGGCGATATCACCCAGCGATTCACCGGGTTGTTCGCCCCGCTGCATCGGCAGGTCAGCCAACTGCCATTCGTTGGGAGCAATCCACTCGCGGAGCGCAGCGGCGTAACGGGTGCGATCCTCGGGGGTCAGGATTTTCGGCTTGGCCAAGTCCTCGTCGGTATAAACGTGCGTGGCGCGATCGCCGTCGGCTTGCTGGCGGGCGCGCTCTTGGCGGGCGGCCTCCGCAACACTCTGCGAGTGCAGTGGCGCGGTGCTCAGCAGCGTGAGACAGGCCAGCGGCGCAGTAGCGACCAGCCATCGCGCGACGGCGCGCGGTTGAGATGTGTTCCGGCGCGGTACTTTCACTCTGTTGAATTGGCACATACTCACACCTCCCAAGACAAATTGCGGTGATTCCATGCTACCTAAGGCTGGGACAGGGAGAAGGGTGAGTGTGGACCAAGGTTCCAAAGGAGTAATCGTACAGGCGATGTGCCCAAATTGGGTGCGGGACACAACCGGAGCGGGTTGCCCGATATACCGCAAAGCAATGACCTACAGGCAGTTGCCGCATTCTTCGCTAACCGGGCAGTCGAATACTAGGGTCGACCACCCTGGAAAGTACGCCGAGTGCTACCCCAAGACCACCAAGACTTCCCTCTCAGAACAACAGGCGCAGAGGGCCATCTCGTAACTCGCGGAACAGGTTCGGCGTCAACCGCCGAGCATTTCTGATATTCTGAGCCAGCCGTGAGACTTTTCGCATTTTTCGCAATGATGTCGATAGCCGCAGGCGCATCGCTAGTGGTGGCGTGGGAATTCGCGCCCGCCGCGCACGGAGCTCCGCAGGCTAGTCCCGCTGCGCAGCAACCCCCCGCGCCGGCGATTCCCAGTTCCGTGCCCGCGGCGGCTTCGCCGCAAGCCACGCCGCAGCCGCCGACGCAACCGCCTGCAAAACCCACCTTGAACTTGGTGGTTCTCGACCCAGGCCATGGCGGCACCGACAGCGGCGCCCGTGGCGACAACGGAGGCATCGAGAAGGACATCGTGCTGGTGTTCGCGCGGGCGGCGAAAATCATGCTCGAGCAACAGGGATTTCAAGTGGTGGCCACGCGGCAGGGCGATGAAGATCCGTCGTTTGACGAGCGTGCGGCGGTGGCCAACGCGCAGCGCGATGCGGTGGTGGTGACGCTGCATATCGCCACGACTGGGCCGGCCAGCACGGTCCGAACTTACTACTACGAATTTCAGAGCTCCAGCGCGGCAACACCGGCGGCGAGCATCGTGGGCCTGGGTCCGAACTCCTCGGCGGCGGCGGCATCGGCGCTCCCCATTTTGCCTACCGCGGCGGCCAATATTGCGACCGGCAGACTGGTGCCGTGGGAAGAAGCGCAAATGCGCTACGTCAGCGCCAGCCGAAGGTTTGCCGATTTGACTCAGGCGGAGTTTGCCAGAAGCTTCCCAGGCTCGCCGGCGCTCTCCGCGGCTGCGCCGGAGCGCGATCTGCGGTCCGTGGCTGCGCCGGCGATCGCGGTAGAAATATCGAGCGTGGATGCGTCCACGCCGCAGCAGCTCGACGCCATGTCCGGATCGCTGGGAGCAGCGATCGCGCGGGCGGTGGTGGCGTACCGGGCGGTGTACGACCCGGGAGACAAATAGGTGTCACGCAACCTGAAAATTACGCTGGGGATCCTGGGCGGCGCGGTGCTGCTGGGGCTGCTGAGCTTGCACGGTCTGCATCAGAGCGTGCAGCGGCTGGCCGCGGTCCCAACCTCGGAGGAGCAAGCGCGCCTGGCGGTGGTAGCGCCGCCGATATCGACGCCCACCGATGTGAATACCACCGCGCACATTTTCTGGCGCTCCGCTTCCGCGGCTGACCGGCTGGATCCGGTAGACATCAGCATCCCACTCTCGGCGGACACCGCGGTCCGAGCGAAACAGTTGCTGCACGCGCTAATCGTGAGCGCGCCCACGGAAGATCAAAAAGCCCTGCCCGAAGACCTTACCGTGCTGGGATTCTACGTCCTGCCCGACGGGACCGGCATCGCCGATTTTTCCGACGGGCTTTCCTCGGAGACACCGTCGGGAATTCTGAGCGAGAGTCTGGCGGTGACTTCCATCACCCGGACGCTAGAAAGTAACGTGAGCACGCTGCGCCGCCTGAAGATTCTGATTCACGGGCAAGAAGTGGATACCCTCGCCGGCCACGTGGATTTAACGGGATTTTTCGACATGCATCCGGCGCCGGGGGCCCCACCCACCACGGCGGCGCCGGGCACCACGAATTGAATCCCGCCCCAAGGCATCGCAGCGGTTGACACCAACTGGAACCACCTTCAGACTGTGGAATGAATTTTTCGCGTTGGTGGCGAAGAGATTGGAACTGAAGACGAATGGAGCGACTCGACGGACGGGCCTACAACCAGCTTAGGCCGGTAAAGATCACTCCCGACTTTCTTCCTATGGCGGAAGGAAGCGTGTTGATGGAAACGGGTCAGACCCGGGTGATCGTCACCGCCACCGTGGATGATGGTGTTCCCTCTTTTCTGAAGGGCTCCGGCAAGGGCTGGGTTACCAGCGAATACGGAATGCTGCCGCGTTCCACCGAGCGGCGCACCCCTCGGGAAGCGTCGCGCGGACGGCAGTCCGGCCGCACCCTGGAGATCCAGCGTCTTATCGGCCGCGCCCTGCGTGCCATCACCGACCAGAAAGCCCTGGGTGAGCGCACCGTGTGGATCGATTGCGATGTCCTGCAGGCCGATGGCGGCACGCGCACCGCGTCGATTACCGGAGCTTTCGTGGCCATGGCCCTGGCGTGCGAGCGCTTGGTGTCGGCGGGCATCCTGCGGAGTCTGCCGCTGTTCGATTCCCTGGCGGCGACCAGCGTGGGCATCGTCGACGACGAGTTGCTGCTGGATTTGAACTACGAAGAAGATTCCGAGGCCCAAGTAGACATGAACGTGGTGATGACCGGCAGCGGGCAATTCGTGGAAGTGCAGGCCACCGCCGAAGGGCGCCCGTACACCGGCGAGGAAATGCAGGACCTTCTCAGCCTGGCTGCCGGCGGAATTGAGCAATTGATCAAAGCCCAGCACGAACTTCTGCACTTGAAGTTCAACACCCGTCCGCGATAAGGCGTGATGATATTCCTCGCGTTTCCGGCTTCGAGATGAACGATCGCATCGCCCGGTTGCACGTGGCGTCTTCCAATCCCGGCAAGCTGCGTGAATACCGCGAGCTGGCCGCCGGCAATTCCCATTCGGTGGAGATCGATTTGCTGCCGGGATTTCGCGATCTGCCCGAATACGAAGAGAACGGGAGCACCTTTGCGGAGAACGCCGCGGGCAAAGCGCTGCACTTCTCTCGCTTTTCCCCAGGGCCCGTTTTCGCGGATGATTCCGGGCTGGTGGTACCGGCGCTCGGCGGCGAACCGGGAGTGCGTTCGGCGCGTTATGCGGGCGCGAAGGCGACCGACGCAGATCGGTACCGGAAATTGCTGGACGCGATGCGCGGAAAAACCGGAGACGAGCGGGGCGCGCGATTCGTCTGCGTGCTGGCGTTGGCGCGACAGGGCCATGCCATGGCCATATTTTCGGATGCGGTCGAGGGCGTGATCGCTGACGTTCCGCGTGGGGAAGGCGGTTTTGGCTACGATCCCATTTTTTATTTCGAAAAGCTGGGGCGCACCTACGCGGAAATTACCTACCAGCAGAAAAACGAATACAGCCATCGCGGCCGCTGCTTTCACAAGCTCTTGCAATTTTTGGACCATCCAGATTCGGTGCCCTGAGCAGCAGGGGGCGCCCGGCTCATCTTAGCGATCGCTTGTAACCGCGATCCGCGGCATGGTACACGTGGGGAGAGGCGAACATGGCAGAAGTAGCGGCGTTGGTGGATGACCTGTTTTTTCAGGCCAAGATCATGGAGACGGCCAAACAGTTGGGCGTGCAACTGAAAACTTTCGGCACCGGACCTGCTTTGCTCGCCGAGGTTTTGCAGACCCCGCCGCGCCTGGTGATTATCGACCTAAACGCACGTCAGGGCGCGATCCAAGCGATCGAACAGCTCCATGCCTCGGCCGCCTCGGTGCCGATCGTCGCGTTCCTCTCGCACGTGCAAACAGAACTGGCCGCGCGCGCGAAAGCCGCGGGATGCCGCGACGTGATGCCCCGTTCCCTGTTCACCATGAACCTCGCGAAAATCCTAACCACTGCTCAAGCTCCAGTCCATACCAACGACCATGCCGATGCTCGACAACGCTAAGATCGTCCGCTTGCTTTGTATCGCGTCTTTGCTGTTATCGAGATATAGCGCCGGTGCGACGCAAGCGCCCGCACAGGAACGGACGGAAGCCGCGGCGCCGGATCCGGCTTCAACCCTCGCTTCCCTGCTGAGCGCGGCCTGCCGCCAGAATCAAGCGCAGTTCATCAACTACCTCACCGCGGCGAACGCCAAGGCTTTCCAAGACCTGTCCGACGATTCGCGAACGGCGGTGGTGAAGCGATTCTCCTTGAGCGACGCGGTCGGCCGGCCGTTGCTGTCTTCCGATGCGAATGGCCATCCAGTGATGCGCTGCGAGATACCGGGGGTGACCACCGAATTCCACTTCGGCGCCACCCGGGTGGAAGAAAATCTGGCGTTCATTCCGGTAGAGATATCCAACGGACCTGCGCCGACGCAATTCGGTTTGATCCGCCAATCCGGCAGCTGGAAGCTGCTCTCGCTCGGGCTGATGCTATTCGATATTCCTCAGCTCGTGGTGCAGTGGAGCGTGCAGGATCTGCAGGAGCGCGAGAAAGCGGTAATGCAGACGCTCTCCGCACTGGCGGACGTAGTGCGTCAGTACCGAACCATCTTCGGCAAATTGCCAGACACCCTGGCGCAGCTCGGACCTGCAGGGAAGGAAGGCGTTTCGGCAGACGCCGCGCAGCTATTGAACGCCGAAATCGCCGGCGGCAGCCTCGACGGATACAAATATCGCTATCGTCTGGTGCCGGCATCGACCCCAGCCGATGCGGTTTTTGAGCTCGCCGCGCAGCCGGAAGAATACGGCAAGACCGGCCGCCGCTCATTTCTCATGGACTCCGCTGGAAAGGTGCACGGCGCCGACAAGAAGGGTGGGGTAGTTACCGCGCAGGATCCGGTCGTTGATACCGGCGCGGGCGATACCGATGCGGGCAAACCGTAGAACATCCACTCCGCTTCGCCGATGCCCATCTGCAATGTTTTCGAGCTACCGAAGCGGCGTTCCGATCCCCAACGCAATTGCGCGGGTGCGGTCTGGGCGGCTCGGGTATAATGGCCAGGCTATTTGGCTCGGTTTTCAATTTAGGAGCCACGGAGAGCAATCTATGTCGGCAACCAAGACGGTCAGCCGGGGGTTCGCGGGCCGTGTTCTCGCCGGTGAGGGCCTCGCGGCGGACATCGTTCGAATCGTCGCGGCCAACGCGCTGGTGATTCTGTGTGCGCAGATCGCGATTCCGCTGCCTTGGACTCCGGTACCGATCACCGGGCAAACCCTCGGGGTATTGCTGGTGGCGGTGCTGCTGGGAGCGCGGCGCGGCGCGATTGCCTTGGGATTGTATTTACTCGAAGGCGCGGCAGGCTTGCCGGTATTTCAGCCTTACGGGTTGCCAGCCGCGGCGCGATTCCTAGGCCCCACTGCGGGATATCTGATGTCCTATCCGCTGGCGGCGTTTGTCACCGGCTGGATCATCGAACGAAGGCGTTCCGCATCAGCGCCGGGGTACGCGGTTCCTCCCCCGGCTCGTTTACTGGGCGCGCTGTTGGCGGGTGAAGCAATCATTTTCGCGGCGGGCTGTGTGTGGCTCGCGGCATGGTCGAAGCTGGGGCTGACCTACGCTTGGCAAGCCGGCGCCCTGCCGTTCCTTCCGGGCGAAGTGATCAAGGTGGCAGTGGTAATGTTCGCGGCAGGCGGCCTGGAACTCGCACGGCAATCGAGATAAACCGTCGACGGACCATAACAGGCGATACGAACCACCGAAGACGAACGGGCGGATTGGCGCCGCGCCGTTCGGCCAATTTTCAGCTTCCGCCGGAATGCTCCACAATGCCCACACCTCCTGAGCCGGCCAATCATCCTGCGTCCATGGTTATCGCGCGAAGCATCCTGTTGCAGCGCATGAAGCTGCGGCACGCGGCGCTGCTCTGTTTTCTATTCTTGTGGCTTGGTCTGTGCGGCGCTCCCGCGCACGCACAGGTTCCCGAAGCGGGGTCGGGCTCTTCGATTTCGATTCAGAATCGTGTCGCGCCGGCCGGTACGCTCCCTGCCTTTGAGTTTCATAGCGGCTTCTGGGTGAACCTGCATCACTTCCTTTACTTGCAAGCTCGCATTCAGAGCCACGAACTCACCCGCGTGGGCACCGCAGCCAGTAACTATTCCGCGCCGGGCGCCACTCTGCCTGCCAACGCGCCCGGAGCCGCGGATTGGGCGCGCGCCGTGGATTACTACGTGAAGACTTTCGCCAGCCGGGATTTGTGGATCGATCTCGGCATGGGAATGATTAACGATCGTCTCGGGGAGATGGATCGTTGCCCGGATCTCTCGGGAAGGAGTTCGCCGTCGTGCGCTTCCGGGCTGCGTCCGGAAATGATCGATGTGCTGGAACGCGCCGCCGCGGTGTATCGCGCGCAGTGGTGGCCGACGCACGATGGAAAAAATCGCGGGTGGATCGAAGCGCAGGCGCCGCAGGTGCGGGAGATGGGAGCGCGCCTGGCCGAACCGCTGTCGGATGTGTATCGGACCAACTGGCCGGTCGAACCGATTCGCGTGGATTTGGTGTACTACGCCGGCCCGTTCGGTTCTTACACCACTCTCGACCCGGTACACGTGATGCTTTCAAGCGCGGACCCGAGCAACCAGGGACCATCGGGGTTTGAACTACTTTTCTACGAAGGCTCGCATGCCATCGGCGGCTCGGTAGAAGACGGGATTGTGCGCGAGTGCCACGTCCGCGGAATTCCAATACCTCGCGACTTGTGGCATGCCTTGTTGTTTTACACCACCGCGAAAATGATCGGACGCGTCCAGGCCGGAGCGCCCCCGACGAATGCGCCGCCCAAGGAAGTTGACTCCGCGCTTTCCCACAATTATGCGGCAGGGTTAACGGCGCGGGGTTGGCAGGGATACCAACGAGTGCTCGAAGTTTACTGGCAGGAATATCTGGACGGGAAAGTGACCTTCGAACGCGCCCTCACGGCCATGGTAGCGAATCTGTAAAACAAGCCCGGCAAAGCAAGCAGTCCCCCACGGCGAAGCAGGACCACCACCAAGGAATACTACTATGGTGCGCTGGGGCTTTCGTTGAGGTGGTGATAGTAGAAGTAGCCAAGCAATGCTGCGGCGCCAAAAATAATCAGGTAATACACCACCGGCCGGCGGCGGCGCACTTGAATGTCGCCCGCGTTCTTCTTCATATGGCCGGTTCCCGCGCCTTCCGGCTCCTGCCCAGATGGATCGTCGTCCACCACCACGCGGTACGATTGGCCGTCATTAACGGTTTTCAGGTCGCCATCGACGTCAACGTCCAGCGCTCCGTGAAAGCTGGTAACGATCAACTCGTGTGGCCCGGCGATCATCACCTGGCCGTAGCTTCCTTCTGGGCCCTTGGATCGAATGATTCCGTTGCTGGTGCGAATTTCCACTAGCTCGGATCCCGCAGTTGAAAATCCTGCGGTGCCATACGTCAGGTTGGCGCCAACTCCTCCGGGAATGTCGGTGAGCGTCGCGGTGCTCTCTGCCAGCAGATAGACCTGGGCAGTGCCCAAGCGCAAACGCAACCGGCCTGACGCGTTCTGGGTGGTGCTGATCGAATCGCCCGAAAAAACGCTCGCGCCTACCGAAGCGTTGACGTTGTCAACCGCGCCACCTACCGACAAGATTACGCTGCCAAGAGGCTTGGAGGGGCCCCCCCAAGCAGGAAGAATGCAAAATGAAACAGACAGCACTGCGACCAAGATCGCGTGGCCGACAAAACGCATCTTCACCCTCCGAGCAAGAGCCGACGTTACTGATACGCTTCCAACTGTAGAGGTTTAATACGTGGTGTGTCAATCAGAGAAAGCCCTAGTACGTCCAAAACGCCCGTTACACCTTGGAACAGCCGGAAACTGACGGCTAACCCAGAATGGACCTATTTTCAGTTACTTACACGAACCATCAGGCTCTTCCCTGGAATATGGGAGCGGAATGGCGCTATTCTGGGAACCGCTTCCAAATGAGGGGTCTGCATTGCGGAAATTTCAACTGGTCATGCTGGTTCATGCGCATCAACCGGTAGGGAACTTCGAGAGTGTGCTGGAGGTTTCCTACATCCACTGTTATTTGCCGTACCTAGAACTGCTCGAAAAGCATCCGGCGGCGCGTTTGGGTCTGCATTTTTCCGGATGCCTGCTGGAGTGGCTCGATCGCGCCCATCCCGAATATGTGGCGCGACTGCGCGCGATGGTCGAGCGCGGGCAGGTGGAAATCGTGGGCGGCGGCTTCTACGAGCCGGTCCTGATTTCGATACCTCGCGAGGATCGCCAGCGCCAGCTCGAGCTGCTGGCCGCGTATGTACAAGAGAAATTAGGAAAACGGCCACGCGGCGCGTGGCTCACCGAACGGGTCTGGGAGCCCGGCCTGCCCTCATCCCTGGCCCCGGCAGGCGTTGAGTACACCTTGATCGACGACAATCAATTCATGAGCGCGGGGTTCGAGCCGCAACAGCTTTTTGGCGCTTACACCGCCGAAGATACCGGGCACGTGGTGAAGCTGATTCCCGGCCGGAAAGAATTGCGTTACTTGATTCCCTTCCACCAGCCCCACGAGACGATCGACTTTCTGCGCCGCGCGGCCCAGGAACATCCCGGCGGATTTGCGGCCATCGGCGACGACTACGAAAAATTCGGCGGCTGGCCGGAAACCTACAAGACTTGCTACACCGATGGCTGGTTGGAGCGGTTCTACCACGCCATCGAGGAAAATTCGGATTGGCTGGAGATGGCTCCGCCCGGAGAAGCGGTGGATCGCAGCGCCCCGCTAGGCCGCGCGGATTTGCCCGATGCTTCGTATGTCGAAATGATGGAGTGGGCGCTGCCGACCGAGGCCCGGCTGCGCCTGCAATCGATCAAAGTGGAATTTCAAGCGCGCCCCGACGTGCAGCAATTCTTGCGCGGCGCCACCTGGCGAGGCTTCTTCACCAAGTATCCGGAATCGAACTTGCTGCACAAGAAGATGCTGCACGTCTCCCAGAAATTGCACCGTATCGAGAAAAGCCGCCGCCGGGACGAGCGATTTCAGCGCGGGCGCGACCAGGCGCGGCGGAATCTGCTGCGTTCGCAATGCAATGACGCCTACTGGCACGGAATTTTCGGCGGGCTGTACTCACCGCACCTGCGCACAGAATTATGGCGGTCGCTGATTCGCGCCGAGAGTTTTGTAGATGGCGCCCTGCATCCGACCGCGAACTATGCGGATGTGGCACGGCTCGATTTCGACGCCGATGGGCGCGAGGAAGTCTATTTCACTTCCGAGCGCTACGCCGGATTGCTCAAGCCCTCCGACGGGGGGACATTCGCCGCGCTCGATTACCGGCCCACCGCCACTGCGCTCATCAATTCATTGGCCCGGCGCCGGGAGTCCTATCACCGGCACCTCGCCGGGGGTGAGACCCACGGGGTGATGACTATCGACGGCCAGATCCGCGTCAAGGAAGAAGGCCTGGAGCGCTGGCTGCATTACGACCGCTGGGCGCGTAATTGTTTCCGCGTGCTGATATTTTCGAAGGAGAAAACGGCGGATGATTATGTGCGGATCGCTTTGGACGAGGACGCCAGCGTGGCCGGCGGAGAATTCCGCGTGGTGGGAGCGGATCCCCGGCACGCGGTGCTGACCCGCGCGGAAGATTCTGAGCCGTGGTACACCGCGAAAAAATTCACTTTCTCGCACACCCGCGACGGCGGATTTGAAATCGCGTGCGATGTCACCCTCGAGCATCGCGGCGATTCTCATGCTTCCGCTCAATTCGGCATCGAGACGGTCTTCAATTTTCTGGCGCCCGACGCTCCCGATCGCTACATCGAGTTCGCCGGCCAGCGCCATCCGCTTCGATACGCCGGAGTGGCCACCTCGCCGGATCGCGAAGCGCCCGAGATAAACATCCCCGAGGTCGCTATCGTCGACCAATGGCAGCAGGTGCAGGTGCGCATCACCGCCCCCGGTGCCCGCGATTTTTGGATCGCTCCGCTCGAAGCCGTTTCCGATTCTGAGGGCGGCTTCGAGCGCGTCTACCAAGGCTCCCAGATTTTGGGTGTCTGGTCGGCCGAACTCGAGTCGCACTCGACCTGGGCCGGGCGCCTGGTGGTGGCCGTATCCCCGTCGGGGTAACACCGCCGAGCTTGCGGCTACTTCAACAGTTTCAGCACGTTGTCGGTTGTGTCGGTCTCAGCGATCCGCGGGAATACTTTCTCGACGCAATAGCGGTGGGCATCGCCGTCCCGGTCGGTCATCGCGTCCACCACCAGCACTACGTTGTAGCCGTAATCGTAGGCGCTGCGCGCCGTCGCTTCCACGCCGGCGCTGGTCGCAACGCCGGTCACGAACACCTGTGTCGCGCCCCGCTGCCGCAAGTAATCATTCAACGATGTGCCGATGAATGCGCCCACTCGCTGTTTGCTGACGAGATGATCGCCGGGCTGCCCCTCCAATTCAGGAACTAGCTCGGTCCAATTGGCCGGAAAGGAAAACTTCGGGCGTTCGGCGTCGGTTCGACCAGGAGCCATATCGGTCACGTTGACCAAAACCACCGGCAGCCCGCGCTGGCGGAAAGCCCGCGCCAGTTGAGCGGAGCGGCCAATGACCTCGCCCATAGGATGGGCGGTCGGAATACTGGCAATGCCTTTCTGCAAATCAATGACTACCAACGCTGCGATGCTATCGAGTTTCGTAAGGGGCATCGTTTTTTCCTTTTGATTTATCTCACCAGAAAGATCACTTAACCGGTTCCTGTACCGCGGAAATCAGGTCCAGGCCGGTGACAGGCAGCAGGCCCATTTCCTGGTAGATCGGCCGCACAATCGCTCTCACTTTCGGCATCTCCAGCGTGAACCATAGCGAGCCGGCGACGCAGAACGCGCCGGTAACGATCACGGTGTGGGGCGCTCCGATCCGATGAGCCAGGGTGCCAGCCAGCAGGCTGCCGAACGGCGCCGCACCGAAAAAAGCCATGGTGTAATAACTCATCACCCGGGCCCGCTTGTCTTCCGTCACCAGCGACTGGATGATCGTATTGCTGACCGACGCGCCCTGCATCAATCCGAATCCCACGAAGACCATTAGCATCAGCGATAGCCACAAAGCGTGCGACAGTCCGAAGAGAATCAGGGCGCTCCCGAGCATCGCCGCCGCGATCTGAACCATACGCGTAAGCCCAACCACCGACTTGCGGACCGCGAGGGAGAGCCCCGACACCAGCGCACCGATTCCTGAGGCTGCCGTCAGCGAGCCCAGCGTGTACGCGCCACCGTGCAGCACCTGTGCCGGCAAAGACCGGCAGCAGCACGGCGTAGGAGTAGCCCATCAGGCTGATCAGCGCAAACAGCAACAGAATGGTGCGAATGGGCCGAAACGTTCGTACGTAGTCCCAACCCTCGCGCATTTGTTCGAGCATGCTGGCCGCGTGGCGGCGGACATCCAAGGGCTTGATGCGCATCAGCAGCAAGGATGCGATCACCGCAAAGTAGCTGACGCCATCGATCAGAAAGCACCAGCCTTCGCCGAAGGCTCCGATCACCACACCGGCGATGGCCGGGCCGATCAGCCGCGCGCCATTGGCCATCGAGGAGTTGATGGCGATGGCGTTACTGAGGTCGTTACGATCCTCGACCATCTGTACCAGGAAGGATTGGCGCCCGGGCATGTCGAACGCATTGATCAAGCCCTGCAACGCCGTGAGCGCGATGATTTCCCAGAGGGTGATGACGTGCGCCAGGGTGAGCGCGGCCAGGGCAAGTGACTGGACGGCCGCAGCGGCTTGCGTCCACACCAGCAGCTTGCGGCGATTGAGGCGCTCGACCCACACGCCCGCAAATGGTCCCAGCGCGAACGAAACAATCTGTCCCGCGAAGCCGACGATAGCCCAGCAGCAGCGCCGAATGGGTCAGGCGATAGACCAGCCAGCTGGTCGCGAGCCGCGTCATCCAGGTGCCGATCACCGAGATGCTCTGACCGAAGAAGAACAGCTTGAAGTTGCGGTGCCGCAGCGCTCGCCAGGCGTGCGACATCGAACCTCCAGCGGAACAGGTCTGCCGGCTGGCTCCTGGTTTGCTCACAATTCCGCCAGGCGCTTGATGATCTCGCCGGCGGCGAACAGGGTTTCCTGTTCCTTGTTCGTCGAGTTGGGCGATGGCCTGCGCCAGCCACGTCCGCTTGGCATCCTTGGCGCTCTTGCGCACCGCGGCGCCTTTGGCGGTCAGCTCGATATTCACTTGCCGGCCGTCGGTCGGATGCGGCTTGCGCTCGACCATGCCCATTTCCTCGAGCGCCGCGATCGGTGGCGCCCATCGACTGCGGTTTCATGCCTTCGGCGCGCGCCAGATCGGCGGTGGTCGCCGGCCCGTCCTTAGCCAGGCGCGCCATGACCGCGGCTTCGGTCAAGGAAAGCTCATGCGAGGCGGCCGCGGCGCGCGCGCGGCGCACCAATAGCCCAATGGCCTGGGTAAGGTCGATTACCGCAAGGTCCAGGGGCTTTCGCGGCATAGCCTGCATTGTAGCAAAACAACAGGCACACTTGCAAGTTTAACTTCTAAGTTTGCATCTTGAGTCGGGTACTGGCGCCTGCCGGTGCACGCTTGGTGGCGAAGCGCGTTTGAATTCGGTTGGACCCATGCTTCCACGCTTTGGGGGGGGCCCCGCTCTGGCCTGATTCTGGGCAGGTGGGTGTTTTTGACTCAGGGTCTCGCTCACGCTTCGACCTTCCTTTTGCGCCCCACGCAAACGGTTGCTCCAAATCAGATTGCTTGTTAGAGTTTTGCCAGCGGAGGCAATCCGATGGCAGTTTCGCAAGAGCTTCTCGATATTTTGATATGTCCTTTGGACAAAACTCCGGTGAAAATTACCGCGGACCAAAAAGGACTGAAGTGCCCGGCCTGCCGGCGCATCTACCCGATTCGCGAAGACATCCCTGTCATGCTCGTGGACGAAGCCCGCATTGAATCCGAATGAGCCAGGCGCTCTGCTGCCCAGTCTTCCTCAGGGCGCTAAAGTTTTGGTGATTCGCCTGCGGTCTCTGGGCGACGTGGTGCTGACCACCCCCGCCCTGGCTGCCCTGCATGCCTGGAGGCCGGATCTACAAATTTCGGTGGTGGTCGAGCCGGCCTGGGCCCCGGTGCTGCAAGGAAATCCGGCGGTCGCGGAAATCATCCTCGCCACCGGCACCCTTTCAACAGCCTGGGAATTGCATCGCCGCAAATATCCGGTAGTCTTCAACCAACATGCTGGGCCCGCCAGCGCGCTGATGGTAGGAGCTTCGAGAATTCCGGTGCGTGTGTGCTGGAGGGGTCGCCAATTTTCATTCGCGTACAACGTTTTGGTGCCGGACGCGCGCGAATTTTTTGGCGACCGGCCGGTCCACACCGCCGAGCATCGCGCGACGCAGTTCTATTGGACCGGCATGCCGCGCGGACCTCTCCCCGGGGCGCAGGTTTTCCCCCAAGCAGAGGCGATCCAATCGGTGGCTAAACAGATTCGCGCCCGCGGAATCGACTCCCACGCGCGTTACGCGGTCCTGCAACCCGGCGGACGCTACTTTACCAAGCGCTGGGCCGTCGATAAATTTGCCGCGCTGGCAGACTGGTTGCGCTCGGCGCGCAGGCTGGAGCCATTCGTGATTCTGGGGCCGGGCGAAGAAGAAGTGGGAGCCCTGGTGCGGCAACAGATGGGCGCACGCGCAGCGGTTTTCGATTCCCTCTCGCTGCCCGATTTGATCGCCTTGATTGCCGGCACGCAACTGTATGTGGGCAACGATGCGGGCCCGATGCACCTGGCGGCCGCGCTGCAACGCCCAGTGGTGGCGATTTTCGGTTCCAGCAGTTCGGTGCACTGGCGCCCATGGGAGACACCATCGCGCGTGGCGCAGAGTGATTTTCCCTGCAATCCATGCCCCGGCGATCGATGCTATGCGTTCGATGAGCCGCGGTGCATATTGTCGGTGAGCGTCGAACAGGTACGCCAAGCGTGCCAAGAGCTCCTCGGCATTGCCGGTAATAATTGAAATCGGACAACGACAAAAACAACGGATGAAAGGCCCGATGAAACACTCGACGAAACGCCCGAGCAAACAGAAACCGCGCGAAACGGCGACCCGGGACCGTTTGGAACGGCTGGTAAAGGCGTTCGCTGGAAAGCGTCTGGTGGTGTTGGGCGATTGGATGCTGGACCGCTATGTGTGGGGCACTGCCGCGCGGCTGTCGCCGGAAGCGGCCGTCCCGGTGGTCGACTTCACCAAGCAAAGCGGATGCCTGGGCGGTGCTGGGAACGTAGCCGCGAACTTGGTGGCGCTCGGCGCGCGGGTCTTCCCTTTTGGCATCACCGGAGACGACGAGCCCGCCGGCGAATTGCGCACCTGCGTCCGCGCCCTGCAAATGGGGGACCAAGGCCTGTTGGTCGATACTTCGCGGCCCACCACCCTGAAGACCCGAATCATCGCGCGCAACCAGCAAGTGGTGCGCGTGGACCGCGAATCGCGCGCATCGCTGAACCCCGAGATCGCTTCCCAGCTGGTGGCGCGTATCGTCGCGGCGTTACGGGCAGCGGATTTACTGGTGATATCCGATTACGATAAGGGAGTGGTGAGCGATGAAGTGTCGGACCGGGTGTTGCACGCCTGCCAACGTCTGAAGGTGCGGGTATTCGTCAAACCCAAGTGGTCGCGTTTACCGGTGTACCGCGGCGCGTCCGCGATCGTTTGCAACCGTGCGGAGGCTGGTTTTCTGGTGACGCGGAATCTGGAAACCCAGGAAGACATCGAGGAAGCGGGACGCGCCTTGCTCGCCCACTTCGGCTGCCCGGCGGTAATGATCACTCGCGGCGCGCAGGGCATCAGCGTCATCGAGCAGGACCAGTCCCAAGGCTTTCACATCGCCGCCACCAGCCAGGAAAGGGAGTCTGGTCTTGCGGAAACCCGCCAGTCGGGTCCCGGGCGACCGGTGTTTGACGTTACCGGCGCAGGCGACACCGTACTCGCTACTCTGGCTCTAGCAGTTGCCGCTGGCGCCACGATGCGCGAGGGCGCGGTGCTGGGCAATGCCGCTGCAGGCGTAGTGGTCTCCAAGCTGGGCACCGCCACGCTGACGCCCCGCGAATTGGTTGACGCGATCCGCGAGATGCCCGGCACCGCTGCCCGCCGATAGCGCTGTTACTCCCTGGACCGATTGCCACAGAACACAGAACCGCACCCTGTTTTTCCGCGCTCAGTGGTAGCCTCGCGCAGCCGCGGATGGATTCGCGCATCGGACTATCCACCCCAACAGCATTGAGCATCTGCCAAGACTCTCAATTCGAAATCGCAACACAGCCAGCATGCCCTCGACTAAATCCCTGATTCTGAACGACAGAAAATGCCGATTACGGGCGAGTTCAAATTTCATATTCTTCGAGCTCTCGCACTGTCTGCCCTGAAATATAGGCCGAGGGCCCGAAGTTAGGGCGGCCCTCGAGCTATTGACGCCTTCCCATTTTGAACAGAACATAGGATCTCGTGCCAACGCCTCCCGAGCCCGAAGCGCTACGGCGCGATGCCGGGGTCGGGGACTAACCCAAGGATGGTCGAGCGCATGGAATCGGTGGACACCCGGATGCAACGCGTAATCTCAACGTTTCGTTACTTGAATCAGAAGCTGACCCCAGCCATGCTGCAGGTCTACGCCTCCGCCGGCATCCCCGCGGTGGAAGTCTTCTGCTCGGCGCCGCACTTCGATTACCGCTCGGAACAGACCGTGCGCGAGATGGCTGACTGCCTGCGTTCTAACGGTCTGGTATTGCATTCGTTGCACGCGCCCACCGAGCGCAACCTCGCCCACGGCCGTGACAACGGCGCGCCGCTGGCCATCTCCGAACCCGAGCGCGCCCGGCGCATCGAGGCCATCGACGAAATGAAACGCGCACTGGAAGTCGCCGAACGCATCCCCTTCCGCTTCTTTGTGGTTCATTTGGGAGGCGAGCGCCAGCCCGCCGACGAACGGCGCATGGACGCCGCGTTCAGCTCCCTCGAGCAAATGGTGCTCTTCGCTAAACAGCGCGGGGTGGTGATCGCCCTGGAAAATACCCCCGGCGAACTGGGTGCGCCGGCTACCCTGCACCAGTTCATCGCGCAGACCCACCTGCACGATTTGCGGCTATGTTTTGACATCGGCCATGCGAACATCGGCGATGGAATCGCCGCAAGCTTTGAACTCATGCGCGACTTGGTGGTCACCACTCACATTCACGATAACCACGGCGACAAAGACGAGCACCTGGTCCCATTTGACGGCGGCATCGACTGGTCTGCAGCCTTCGCGGCGCTGGCCACCGCGCCGCAGCCATTGCCCGTGGTGCTCGAACTCAAAGAGCGAACGGCCATGGCGCCCTCGGTCGAGCAAGCGGTGGCCGCGTTCGACCACCTCGAACGCGAGTTTGAAAAGCCTCGCACCCAGGCGGCCAGAACCTCATAATCAGTCTGTCGCTACAAAATCCGCAACACAGGAACTCGGAATCGATGACCCAGGAAGCCTCAGCACCGCTGCCGCCCGTTATTACTATCGAATGCGCCGGCGAATACGTCGACCAATTGATCACCCTACAGGGTTGGCTCTACAATCTGCGCGAATCCGGCAAACTGATTTTCCCGGTCTTTCGCGACGGCACCGGAGTAATCCAAGGGGTGGTCTCGCTGAAAGACCAGCCCACCGCGTTTGAGGCGCTGCACGGACTCACCCAGGAATCGAGCGTGCGCGTGACTGGAATCGTGCGGGCCGAAGCTCGTGCTGCGGGCGGATTCGAATTGCATATCACCGCGATCGAAGTGCTTCAGCGCGTATCCACGTTTGAACCGTTTCCGATCCAGCTCAAAGAACACGGCGTGGATTTTCTGCTCGATAAGCGCCACTTGTGGATTCGCACCCCGCGCCAGGCGGCCATTCTGCGCATCCGCGCGCAGGCCGTTCATGCCGCGCGAAACTACATGGACCGTCTTGGATACACCCTCACCGACGCCCCGATATTTACCCCGGCGGCGTGCGAAGGTACCACCACACTCTTTGAAGTGAACTACATCGACGACCAGAAGGCCTACCTTACCCAGTCCGGCCAGCTGTACATCGAAGCGACCGCGGCGGCGCTAGGCAAGGTCTACTGTTTCGGTCCAACCTTTCGCGCCGAGAAATCAAAAACGCGCCGTCACCTCACCGAATTCTGGATGCTCGAGCCGGAAGCCTCCTTCGCGCATCTCGAAGACATGATGACCCTCGGCGAAGGTCTGGTGAGCGAAATCGTGCAAAGCGTTGTGAAGCATCGCGGACGTGAGCTGGAAACTTTGAAGCGCGACGTCAGTAAACTGGAAAACGTGAAGGCGCCGTTCCCGCGGGTAACCTATCGCGAAGCGATCGAGATTCTCCAGAAAGCGGGAAACCCCGCGCAGTTTGGCGACGATTTTGGCGGCGACGAAGAAACCATCATCTCCAAGAACTTCGACCGCCCGGTAATCATTCACCGCTACCCGAAGGCGATCAAAGCCTTTTACATGACCGAAGATCCCCAGAACCCGGAACAGGCGATGAGTTTTGATATGATCGCGCCCGAGGGCTACGGGGAAATCATCGGAGGCAGCGAGCGTATCGCCGATTATGGGAAATTGGTCGAGCGCCTGGAAGCCCAGAATCTCCCGGCGGAGTCGTTTCAGTGGTATTTGGACCTGCGCCGGTACGGCAGCGTGCCCCACGCCGGCTTTGGAATGGGCCTGGAGCGCGCCGTGGCGTGGATTTGCGGAACCGAGCACATCCGGGAAGTAATCCCCTTCCCACGTATGTTGTACCGCGTTTATCCTTAGTTCCCCGCCTCTCGGGGAGCGGCTGGAAAGGTTTCACCTCAATGGCAGAAAGAATTCGAATCATCGGAGTACCCATGGACCTCGGCCAGAGTCGCCGGGGTGTGGACATGGGCCCGTCGGCGCTGCGCGTCGCCGGTTTGTACTCCCGCCTGAAGCAGCTCGGCCATCAAGTGGAAGACATCGGCAACATCTCTGTAAAACAGCCGGAAGAGCAGCACTACGGCGAAAAGAACGCCAAGTACCTCGACGAGATTGCGGAAACCTGTAAAGGCCTCGCCGAGATCATCCGCAAAACCCTCGAAGAGAAAATGTTTCCGTTGGTCCTCGGCGGCGATCATTCCATTGCCGCGGGCACCGTCGGCGGGGTGAGCAGCCACTTTCATCAGGCATCGAAGACCGTGGGGCTGATCTGGATTGACGCGCACGGCGACATGAACACGCCGGACTCTTCGCCGTCGGGGAACGTTCACGGCATGCCCCTGGCTTCGATCATCGGCCACGGCCCGGTCGAGCTGACCGGGCTTTCCGACCAAAAACCGATGGTCGATCCACGCAACGTAGCGTTGGTGGGAATTCGCGACCTGGATTCCAAAGAGCGCCGGCTGATGAAAGAAACCGGTGTGCACGTTTTCACCATGCGCGACATCGATGAGCGCGGTATGCGTCAAGTGATGTCCGAAGCGATTCGCGTCGCTACCGACGACACTGCCGGCATCGCCGTCAGCCTGGACATGGATAGCGTCGATCCCGGCGATGCTCCGGGGGTGGGCACCGCCGTGCGCGGCGGGGTCACCTACCGCGAAGCGCACTTGGCGATGGAGATGCTCGCGGATAGCAAAGCTCTGGTTTCCTTCGAGCTGGTGGAAATCAATCCAGTGATCGACGAACACAATAAGACCGCGGCGCTAGGCGTCGAGTTGACCCTCTCGTGCCTGGGTAAGAAAATTCTGTAAGCCTTGGGCATTCATTTCGCGGCGCACTTTACTCATGGCCAACAGTAAAAAACTTCGAGTAGGTATCCTCTTCGGAGGCCGCTCCGGCGAGCACGAAGTTTCGCTCGCCTCAGCGGCGTCGGTAATCCGCGCGCTCAACCCGGATAAATACGAAGCGGTGCCGATTGGCATCGCCAAGGACGGCCGCTGGCTGGTAGGCGACCGCGCCAACCGTCTGCTGCCCGAAGTTCTGAAATCGGGCGACCGCGTGGTGCTGCCCGCTGATCCCACTGCAGGTTCGCTGCTTTCATGGGCATCCGCGGGTGGTGGGCAGGCCGGCGCGGGGGCAAGATGGGGCTTGGATGTAGTGTTCCCGGTTCTGCACGGAACGTTTGGCGAGGACGGCACCATCCAAGGATTGCTGGAACTGGCCGATTTGCCTTACGTCGGAGCGGGCGTGCTCGCTTCGGCAGTGGGCATGGATAAAGACGTTCAGAAGCGCTTGTTTCGCGACGCAGGATTGCCCATCGTTGCATTCCACGCTTTCTCGCGCACCCAGTGGGAAGCGGAACGCGAAGATGTGCTGGCGCTGCTGCGTAAGAAATTCACATTTCCGGTATTCGTGAAGCCCGCCAATCTGGGGTCGTCCGTCGGGATGACCCGGGTCGGCAAAGCCGCCGAACTCGGCGCGGCCATCGACACTGCCGGAGAATACGCCCAGAAAATTCTGGTGGAGCGCGGCGTTAAGGCGCGAGAGATCGAAGTTTCCGTGTTGGGTAATGATCAACCGATGGCCTCGATCCCCGGCGAGATCGTCCCGCATCGCAAATTCTACGATTACACCGCGAAATACCTCGAACAGGGCACCCGCCTTTCGATCCCGGCAAAACTGACCAAACAACAAGTGGGCAAGTTTCAAGCCATGGCCATCCGCGCATACCGCGCCATCGAATGCGAAGGGATGGCCCGCGCCGATTTCTTCCTGGAAAAGGGAAGCGGCAAAATCTACGTCAACGAACTGAACACCATCCCCGGATTCACCGCGATCAGCATGTATCCAAAATTGTGGGAAGCCTCCGGAATTCCGTACTCCGACCTGGTCGATCTACTGATCGGCCTGGCGCTAAAGCGCCAGGCCGAGAAGGCCCGCACCAAATTCACCATAGAATTGCCCAAAGGCGCCGCCGGCGCGCTGGAAGCGTAATCCCCGCGATTTGGCATCCGGCGCGATTTGACTTTTGGCCGCTGATCGATTAAACTAACCAGTTAGTTAACGAATTGTTTGGAAGCCAGCAGGTTCAGCAGTGCCTTTCTCAAACCCCTCCCTCTCGTCTTGAGGCAGGCCATGTTTTGACTCTCGGTTCGACGACTTTGTCTTTTCCGGGTCCCCCACCCTTCCCCGGGCCCGGGAAATGTGGGTGATCAGACCTGGTAAACGTACGACCCAGGCCCCGAACCAGCACTGAAATATTCCAGGAATCGCATGCGTAGAAGAGGGCGGAGATGAAGCGCGGCAGAAAGAAAATCACCAATCCAGAAACGGCGCGGCGAATCCTGGAGGCCGCCGAGCGCCAATTCGCCGAACACGGCTTGGCCGGGGCGCGCACCGATCAAATCGCGATATCCGCCCACGCCAATAAGGCCATGCTTTACTACTACTTTGGGGACAAGCGGCGGCTGCACCGGGCGGTGCTGGAAAACTTGATTCGCAACGTCCGCCAGGGATTCGAATCGGCGGTTTCGCGGACCGCCACGCCGCGCCAACGCATTCTCGCTTTCGTGGATGCGTACTTCGATTTCCGGGCCACTCATCCACGTTTTCCGCAGATCCTGATGTGGATGATGATGAGCGAGCCAGCGGAAGCGCGGTGGCTGGCGCGGACCCACTTTCTACCCGGGCATCGGCTGCTGCAGCGGGTGGTTCAGGATGGAATCAAGCAGGGAGAGTTCCGGAAAGTGGATTCCCTACAGACGGTGATCACCCTGATCGCGATGATTTCATTTTATTTTTCGTCGTCGGTGGTACAAAGCGAAATTCTGCAAAAAAACGCATTCAGTCCCAAAGCGGTGGCGGAACGAAAACGTGCGGTGATCGATTTTCTCGAGCACGGACTGTTCCTCCCTGAAAAGAGGCCGGCATGACCGGGCGTAAATTCATGATGTTTTTGGGAGTACTGTTTCTGATCGCGGTGGCGGTGTATGCATTTTCGACGCCGCACGGGAGCGCCATCCCGCTGGTCGGGATCGTCGATGGCAACGAAGTGATCGTCAGTCCGCAGATCGCTGGGCGCATCGTGCGCCTCACGGTCGATGAAGGTTCCGAGGTGAAGCAGGGCGACCTGATCGCCGAGCTCGATCCCGCGGAGTTGGAAGCCCAACTCGCGCAGGACGTCGCCAACATCGGCAGCCTGGAAGCCAAGGTACGGCAATCGCAGCAGACCGAAGGCATGACCCACGAACAAACCGACGCCACTCTGGCCCAAGCACAGGCGAATGTGACCGCGGCGCAAGCGCAGCTCGAGCAGGCTCGAGCCACACTGGAGCTCGATGAAATCAATCTCAAGCGCATGCAAGGCTTGTTCGATGCCAGCGTGAGTTCGGCGCAGGACCGCGATTCGGCGGATTCGGTTGCCAAAGCCGCGCGGGCCAACGTTCGCGCGCTGGACGACCAGGTGAAGGCGCAGAAGGCGGCGCTGGCGGTGGCCGAGGCAAATCGGAAGCAAGTGCAAGTGCAGCAGTCCGACGTGGCGTCGCTCGAAGCCCAATTGCGCCAGGCGCGGGCGATGCGCGATCAAGCCCAGACGCAACTCGGCTACACCAAAATCTACGCTCCGATCTCCGGGATCGTTTCGGTGCGCGTCTCTAAACAAGGCGAAGTGATCGCCACGGCCACTCCCATCGTGGTGTTGGTCGACGTCGATCATCTGTGGGTGCGCGCCGACGTGGAAGAGTCTTACATCGATTCACTGCGGATCGGCGACAAGATGCAAGTAGCGCTGCCATCGGGCGACGTCATCGACGGCAACCTGATTTTCAAGGGCGTGGAGAGCGATTTTGCTACGCAGCGCGACGTGAGCCGAACCAAGCGCGACATTCGCACTTTTGCTATCAAGGTGGCTGTGCCCAATCCGGAGCGGCGGCTATTTACCGGCATGACGGCTACGGTGATGTTGAAGCCGGGGACCGAGAAGAAAAGCTGGTTTGCGAAGTTGTAGTGCTGTGGCACAGCCAAATTAGCGTCCTGGGGAACTTGGGATGAATGCCATTGAAGTCGATCACCTGAGCAAGCGGTTCGGCGAGCTGGTGGCGGTGAACGACATCAGCTTCAATGTCGAGCGCCAGGAGATCTTCGGTTTGCTTGGGCCCAACGGTGCGGGTAAGACCACTCTGATTCGTATGTTAGTGACTCTGACCTTGCCTACTTCCGGCACGGCGAGAGTAGACGGCCACGACATTCGCGCCGACGCGAATGGGGTGCGCCACGCCATCGGCGTAATTCCCCAGGCGTTCACTTCCGATCCGGAACTGACCGCCGAGGAAAACATGATCATCCACGCCAAGCTGTACGGGGTGCCGAAGGCGGATCGCGCGCGAATCATTCAGGAACGACTGGAATGGGTGGACTTGGTGAAATTCAAGGACGCCATGGTCGGCACGTTTTCCGGCGGTATGCGGCGGCGGCTGGAAATCGCGCGAGGGCTGGTGCACTCGCCGCGGATCCTGTTTCTCGATGAGCCCACCACCGGCCTGGACCCAGTCTCCCGCGCCAACGTGTGGGAAATGATCCGGCGGCTGCGCGAACAATCCAACCTGACCATGCTGCTCACCACCCATTACATGGATGAAGCCGACAAATTGTGCGACCGCATCGCGATCGTCGATCACGGCAAGCTGGCGGTGCTGGATACTCCGACGCGACTGAAGGACAGCGTCCCGGGAAACGACAAGGTAGAAGCGGAGTTCGAAGGCGCGCCGGCGGACTGGGACAGTCAACTGAAAGCGATGTCGCAAGTGGCTAGCGTCAACGAAAGCGGCGGGGTCACCCATATTGCCACCAACGACGGTCCGGCGACGGTGGCGGCGCTGATGGATTTGGCGCGATCGAAGCGCGTCACGGTTCGTAAGGTGAGCGTGGCCAGCACTACCCTGGACGACGTTTTCATGCACTACACCGGCAGCGATCTGCGCGATTCGACGCAAGGAGCAAGACGCCTCGATGTCTCTCACCTATATCGCTAGATTCATTCTTGTGCCGGAGAGGGCCCGATGATTTCACTTTCGCGGACCAGCGCGCTGATCGAAAGGGACATGCGAAAATTCTTTCGCAGTCCGGCGCTGATGATGACTTCGATGGTTTTCCCGCTGCTGCAGCTCATCGTGCTGGGGTACGCGTTCGGCGGCAAGATCAAGAACGTGTCGATGGCCTTCGTCGACCAGGACCACACCACCGAATCGCGCCAGGTCCGGGAAATGTTTGCGGGTATCGCCGCCGGGCCCAAGACGTTTCGCATCGAAGATTACGGTTCTGAAACCCAGGCTTTGGACGACCTCCACGCCGGGTTCGTCCGCGGCGTAGTTACCGTGCCGCACGATTTTTCGCGCCGCTTTTATCAGAAGGACCGTCCGCGCATCGCCTTTGCGGAAGATAACACCGATCAGTTCATCGCCAGTTCGGTCCTGGAACGAATGCAGCAGATGGTCGACCAATCTCAACGCTCCCAGCGTGGTGTCGCGTCTTCCGGGGAACGTGGAACTGGACGTGGTGGAGGTGTATCCGTACATCGAGTACATCAAGTACTTGCTGGCCGGGTCGGTGGCGCTTTCGGTTTTTATCGTCGCGATGATCGGCGGCGGGATCACCTTCATCGATGATAAATCGCGCGGCATGCATGAAGGCTACCTCGCTACTCCCATATCCAAGAGTGAGCTGGTCCTGGGCCTGGTGGCTTCGGGCGCGCTGAAGGGATTGATGGCTGGGATGGTGCTGACGATCGTAGGCGGATTGATCGCCGGCATCCCGGGAATGTGGCACCCGCTACGACTGCTTTATCTGGCACTGGTGGTGGGCGTGGCTTCTATCGCCATGATCAGCTTCATGTTCATGCTGATGGTGCGGGTGAACGATCCGCTGGTGCCGCGGGCGATTTTCGGAGTCCTGAATACGTTGTTGTTCTTCCCTTCCGGAGCGGTGTATCCGATCGAGGCGTTTCCGTGGTGGCTGCGATGGATCTCGGTGATCGATCCCTTTACCTACACGGTGCATGCCCTGCGCAACCTGACTCTGAAAAGCACAGGGATTGAAGGAATTTACAAGGACGTGATAGTTTTGATGCTGTTTGGGGCGGTTACTATCACGGCGAGCACCCTGCTCTTCAAGCGGCAACTGTAGACTGCGCGCGGCCAGTCTTTGAAATGGGGTGCGGACGCGGCGCCCATGGGAGGAAAGTTGACGATACTTGACGGAACCAGCGAACATCCGGCATCGCGCCTGCGGCGCTACGTCATCACCGGTATCGCTTTCGTTCTGCTGGTGTGGGGCGGCGCATGGTACATGCTGCGCTTTCATGCGGAAAAGGCCGTAGTTAACAAATTCTTCTCCGCCGTCGTCGCCGGACAGATGGACAACGCCTATCACATCTGGCATCCACAGCCAGGATACTCGATGAAGGATTTTCTGGAAGATTGGGGGGCCGGAGGCTACTACGGTCCGGTGCGCAGTTTCCGCATCACCACGACGGCGCGTCCTCCCAGCGCCGGATACGTGGTTGTGGTGGTGGAAGTGGCCCCAGCGAGCCCATTCCCCGGGTCGAATGACGCCGTGGGCCAGGCCGCCATCAAGGAAGTAAAAGTCGCCGTCGAAATTAAGGATCTCTCCCTCAGCTTTGCTCCATAGTTCGCAGCTCCGCTCCATTCACTCCGGTTCTGCAGGCGCCACGCGCGTGTTCACCGTTTTCGCGCCAGCGGAGCGCGTGAATCGCTCGGCCAATCGTGACGTCGCTTCATCGAGTGCGGGGGTGGGAGTTTGTTCTGGGACGTAGATAATCGCCAGCAGATCCTGGGCTTGCTCGGTGACCATGGTGCGGGTGGAATCGCTGATCGGACTGCCGAAGGGACTGGAATCGTCGGCCAGGACCGGGCGGTCTTCGAGGTGCCAGGTCTTTTTGCCGATGCCTTCGTACCTCTCGCCCGCCCTGCCGCGCCGCAGTGTGATGGGCCCGGAAATTCTGGCGAGATCGTAGCAGCCAAAAGGCCAGCCGGTTTCGATTGATCCGAGATTTGCGGCGTCGACGCCATTCGATATCCGGTAGAGACCTTTGCCTTGTGCTACGCGGCGCAACAGCGCTTCAGACGACGGGCGATACTTCGACGGGTCCATCCCCCAGGCGCGAAACATCGCCCGGACCCTGCGGACCGGCTCATAATCCGGGAGGCTTTCCACGGTGTGGATCCGGCGCAGCCGTTCGCAAACTGCGTCCATTTCTTTCGCCAGGGATTCCTCCACCAGCGTCACGTGCACGCCTCGCGCTTCGACCACTCCGAGCTTCACGGCGCGCAGTTCGACGCGGATTTCCATCATCGGCCTCTCATTCATCCTCATTGACCCTCATGGACACTCATTGACACTCATGGACGCGTGTGAAATTCTAACCCCGGGGAGAAAACAATATGGCGGTAACTCGCGAGAATGTGTATGAAGCGCTGCGGCAATGCTTCGATCCGGAAATTCCGGTGAACATCGTCGATTTGGGATTGGTGTACGACGTAGCGGTGAACGATGAAGGCAGGGTGCGCGTGAAGATGACCCTTACATCGCAGGGATGCCCCGCGGCCCAATCGATTCCGGACAACGTGAAGGCCAAGGTCGGAGCGGTGCCGGAGGTCAGTGACGTTGCGGTGGATGTGGTTTGGGAGCCAGCGTGGAATCCCAGCATGATTAGCGCAGCAGCGAAGCAGCAGTTGGGGATCGACGTCTAAGGGATGGGAGCAGCGGGCCCGGGTAGATTGCGGGGGCCGTAGGGAAATGGTAGTTGGCGCCCAGCGCCAAACGCCTGGGGACACTCGCCGTGCCACCGGGGAACCGCCGCCGGGCGGTCGGTAACGCACCCGGCCATGCGGTGCGTTACCAGCCGCTCGAAAAGTTACTTCTTGTACCAATCGGCGTTAATCGGGGTAAAACTCGCCCATTTCTCCGGTAGGTCTTCCAGAGCAAAAATCGCGGTCACCGGGCAGACCGGGACGCAAGCGCCGCAGTCAATACACTCTTCCGGATGGATATAGAGCTGGGTTTCCGCCTCGAAGGTGGGCTCGTCCTTGCGAGGATGGATGCAGTCCACAGGGCAAACGTCTACGCAGGCGGTGTCTTTTGTTCCGACGCAAGGCTCAGCAATCACGTAGGCCATGACTCTTTCTCCTAGGGTCAAATACCTAATTCATCGTACCAAATTCGACAGTGCGGCGAAGGGAATTCTTATATCATCAAATACGGGCGGCGAACAAGTTCGCGGCGTCGAATCGCGTCCCCTCGGGCCTGAACGGTTACTCGTGGGGCCGGTTGGGGCTGGTGCAGTCAGCGAGCACCAGGGCCTTGGCGCGACGCGAGGGGCCGCCGGGGCCAATCCCAGGGCAAAATCAGGAGGAGGGTAGCGATGTTGCGAACCCGCGGTAATTCTCTAACATGGCTGGGCCACGCCGCTTTCCGCATCAGCACCCCCACCGGCAAGGTGGTGCTGATTGATCCCTGGATCGCGTCCAATCCTTCTTGTCCCGCGGAGTTGAGGAAGCTCGAACGCGTCGATACCATGCTGATCACCCACGGGCACTTCGATCACATCGCGGACGCGGTGGAGCTCGGGAAAAAGTTCAAGCCGGAAATCGTGGCGATCTACGAGATTGGCCAATGGCTGGAGTCCAAAGGCGTGCAGAACGTGCAGGCGATGAACAAGGGCGGCACCCAGCGAGTGGGTGAAATCGAAGTGACCATGGTGAATGCGATCCATTCGTGCGGAATTTTGGACGAGGGGAAAATCGTCTACGGCGGCGAAGCCTGCGGCTACGTGGTCCGGCTGCCCGGAGGGCTAACGATTTATCACGCGGGCGACACCGCGGTTTTCGGGGACATGAAGCTGATCGCCGATCTGTATGCGCCGGAATTGGCGCTGCTGCCGATCGGAGACCGGTTCACGATGAGCCCGCGCGAAGCGGCGCTGGCCATACGTCTACTCAATGTTCGGCACGTGGTCCCCATGCATTTCGGAACCTTTCCGCTGCTGACCGGAACACCTGAGGAACTCAACCGCATCACCCAGGATATCGCCGGCCTGGAAATTCACACGCTCGCGCCCGGCGAGTCGATCACCTAGAATAGGAACCCCCATGAAACCCATCGTAAATGCCGACGTTGAAAAATATCTGCTCGAAGTGCTCCCCCGCCGCGACAAAGTGCTGGTGGAAATGGAGAAGCTCGCCAAGCGCAACGACATCCCCATCATCGGGCCGGCGGTGGGACGCCTGCTGTACTTGCTGGCCAAGATCAGCGGGGCCAGCCGCATCTTTGAAATGGGCTCGGCCATTGGGTATTCGACGATCTGGCTGGCCCGCGCCGCCGGACCGCGCGGGGAAGTTTACTATTCTGATGGCAGCCCTGAAAACCACCAGCGCGCGCGCGCATTCTGCCGCCGCGCCGGGGTGGCCAGCCGCATTCACTTTGGATGGGGCGACGCGTTTGAACTCTTTGACAATACCCGCGGAACTTTCGATCTGATCTTCATCGATATCGACAAGCACCAGTATCCCGAAGCGCTGCGCAAAGCCTGGCCGCGGTTGCGCCGTGGCGGCCTGCTAGTGGCCGACAACACGCTGTGGTCCGGCAAGGTGGCTGCCCCTCCCAAAGATGTACAAACCCGCGCCATTCAGGACTTCAACCGCCGCCTGTATGCCGACAAAAAATTCTTCCCAGTGATCGTTCCGCTGCGCGACGGCCTGACCGTGGCCCTCAAGCGCTAGCCGGGCCGCTGGACACAAGCTCAGTTCACGATGGCCCGCTTTTTCTGTAGGGCTCGGACGTAATCGCCCATGATGTAGCGGTCGGGAGCGTTGGGCGCGCACTCGAGATAGCGCTTCAGGTCGGTTACGGCACGGCCATAGTTCTGGGTTGCCGCGAAGATCAGTCCTCGTTGCCGCATCCATTCCGGCGTTTCCCCTTCCACGCAGAGAATCATTTCGATGGAGTGCAGGGCTTTCGGGAAATTCTCTTCGTGGATGTAAATATTGATGAGGTTTCGCAGCATGCGCGCGACGATCACCCGGGGGCCAACGCGATACATGTGGCTCGGTTCGAATTTAAGTTTGGGGATGATGGTTTCGGCGCATTTGCCGCACTCCGAGAGGGTGAGAAATGCGCCCTGGCCGAAAACATCGATGTACAGATCTTCGCGTGCGTTGAATCCAGCGAGAAAGTGTCCGGGCATGCCCACCGAGATGACGTCGATGCCCGCACCGCCCCGAGCGATATCGACGTAAAGCAGGGTAAGGCTGATGGGAATTCCGGCGCGGCGGTCGATGACGTCATTTAGAAAACTGTTTCTGGGATCGTAATATTCTTCGTTATTGCCGTGAAATCCCCACTTTCCGAAGAACAGCTTGTTGAAGTGCTCTACCTGCGCGATGACCTCGGGGCGCTTGGCGGGTTGTTTCGCAGTGCGTTCTTCGAGGGCGAACATGTGCTCTTCGGCTTCGGTTTTCATTTCCTCCAAAAGCCGCCCGCAACGGCCGGCGGAGAGTTCGGGGTATTCATCGAAAGCGATCAGGAATGCGGCTTCGATAGCATTGAAGGATTCGCCGGGAAAGGCGACCAGATTGCGAAACTCCTTAAAGTCGGACGGCATAGTTTTCGTCTCCTGGACCGCTTATAGCACTCGCGCGATTGAGGATCAATCGATCACGTGGTGTAAGAAATTAGGGGACGGACGGCGGGCAGCGCGACGATTACGATCGGGCGATAACGCTGCGCAGGAAGAACATAAGGTTGGCGGGGCGCTCGGCGAGCCGGCGCATGAAATAGGGAAACCAGTCCGAACCAAAAGGAATGTAGACCCTTACGCGGTAGCCCTCCTTCAGGAGCGACCGCTGCAAATCGGTGCGAATGCCGTAGAGCATCTGGAACTCGAACTGGTCGGCGCCGATTCCCCGCTCGGTGGCAAATTGTTTGGTGGCCGCAATCATAGCGGGATCGTGAGTGGCGATGCCGTGGTACACGCCGCTGGGCAGCAGGATTTTCATCAGCTTGACGTAATTGGCGTCCACGTCCGCCTTCTTGGGGAAGGCGATTTCCGGCGGTTCCTTGTATGCGCCTTTGCACAAACGAATTCGGCATCCGGCGGCAATCAAGTCCCGGACGTCCTGTTCGGTGCGGTAGAGATATGCCTGCATCACGGTGCCCACCGAGCCGCCTTGGGAACGGACCCGCTGGACCAGGTCGATGGTTCGCTGGGTATAGGGTGAGCCTTCCATATCCACGCGCACGAAATTCTGAAAGTTGGCGGCGCGGTCGACAATTTCCTTCAATAGCTGTTCGCAGAGCGCCGAATCCAGATCGAGGCCGATCTGGGTAAGTTTCAGCGAGATGTTGGCGTCCAGCTTTTCCGTGGCAATGCGATCGAACATGCTCATGTAGGCGGCCGCAGCGCGCTTGGCGCCGCCGGCATCCACTACGTTTTCGCCAAGCAAGTCCAAGCTCG
>CAVRXT010000019.1:0-135644 GCA_963725285.1 uncultured Acidobacteriota bacterium
GCACGTCATGAAAATTCAGTCCGATGTTTGATAAGGTTTAGCTTGGGTTTTCTTTCCTTGTCTGACAGTCTATAATGTCTGTCAGATAGGAGGTCCCATGACCATTCCCATACAGGCACTGCGAGATCGACGTGATCAGCTGGCGGCCAGTTTGGCCGGCGTCGAGGACCTGCGTCCCGGTTTTCTGACCGCGCGTTTCCGTAAGTGTGGCAAGCCGAACTGCCACTGCGCCCAGAAAGACTCTCCCGGACATGGTCCGTCTTATTCGCTGACTCATCGGGTTGGTGGAAAGACGGTCACCCAGGTCATTCCCCAAGGCCCCGCCGTCGAACGGGCCCAAGCGCAGATCGCCGAATACCGCCGTTTCCGGAACCTGGTCCGGGAAATGATCGTGGTCAGTGAGCAGATCTGTTCCGCACAAGTGCGGGATTCGGAAGCCGTCCCTGCGAGCGGGGCTAAAAAAAAACCTCTTCGCCGATCTACTGGCCAGCGACGTGGTTCAGGAGATTGAGACGCTTCTGGGTCGTCAGGCGGTGGAAGACCTGGATCTGGAAGCGCTGGAGCTGGCCGTGCGGCAACAGGTCTTGCAACTGGCGGGAGCCGCGGTCGAGCAGCGTCTCAACGCCGACACCAACGATGAGCGAGGCTGGCGAACTTGTTGTGGATGTGGGCAGCCAGCGCGATTTGCCGGGCGCCGAATCAAACAGGTGCAGAGTGTCCTCGGTCTTTTACGACTGGAGCGCGCCTACTATCACTGCTCTTGTTGCGGCCACGGCTTCTGTCCTCGCGATCAGCACCTGGGCATAGAAAATACCTCGCTCTCTCCTGCGCTTACGCGCATGACCGGGACCGTGGGCGCTTTGCTAAGTTTCCAGGAAGGAAGTGAACTGCTGACCGAACTAGCCGGGGTGGCCGTGGACGCCAAGCAGGTGGAGAGAACCGCAGAAGCTCTGGGAAAAGAAATCGCCGCAGATGAACGCGTGCACACCGAGCCTCTCGATTCTCTTTCTCTACCGCAAACCTTGTATCTCGGTATGGACGGAACCGGGATTCCTTTGCGCGCCGAGGAACTGGTGGGCCACGCCGGCAAGCAAGTGGATGGATCGGCCAAGACCGGCGAGGTGAAACTTTGTACCATTTGGAGTGCGGAATCGCGGGATGAGCAAGGTACCCCGGTCCGCGATGAAGGGTCGGTCACTTATTCGGCCGCTCTAGAAAGTGCTTCGGCATTGGATACCGCCGCCGAACGCTCTCCCTTCGCCCAGCGCGTTTGGCGGGAGGCCACCCGCCGACGCTTCTGCCAAGCACCACGCCGGGTGGTGCTCGGGGACGGGGCCGTTTGGATTTGGAACATCGCCGGCGATCAGTTTCCGGATGCTACCCAGATCGTTGACCGCTTTCACGCCAAGCAACACTTGAGCGATCTCGGAAAAGCTCTTTACGGTCCCACCGCCCCACGGGCTGCGCAATGGGCGGAACGCCGAAAGGCAGAACTCGACACCGGAAAATTCCGAGCGCTACTCACCGCGATCCGGCGCCAGGTATCTCGTTCGGAGGAGGCCCGCCGCTGCCTCCATTATTTTCAGACCAACCGGGAACGCATGCGCTACCCGGAGTTCCACGCTCAAGGTTTGTGCACTTCCACGGGCGTGGTGGAGGCCGGGTGCAAGGTGGCCATCGGCACCCGGCTCAAACGCGCCGGAATGCACTGGACCGTTCACGGTTCCAACGCCATCATTGCTCTCCGCTGCTCGAAACTCAGTGGTCGTTTTCAGGACTTCTGGGAACGCAGAACCGCATGACTCATCACTTTCCAGACGTGCACCCCATTTTGGAACGTCTTCGCAGAGTGGACCGCCAACTTCGGCCGCCCTTGAAAGAAGGCTTTCTCATCCATCCCTAGATGTGCGATGGGTTCCTGCTTCCTTCGTTCTAGTCCGCGCTGGACCGCGCGCTACAGGATGCCGTGAATCTCCTCCCAACTCGGCGCCCAAGCCCTGACCTCCACGCGAGGCTGCGCTACGGCTGCGCGCCGTGGCTCGCGGCCCGATCGCGCTCGGCCTATAATTGCAACGCTGGCAATTTGGAGCAAGCGAGGATGATGGCGGAGTCGCAGCCGCAAATGGCGGGTGGCACGGTAGAGAGCCGTGACGAAAGGCACCTGTTTCCGATGCTAGGCGCGACCACGATTGTACTCCTGATTGCCGCGTGCAAGCTGGTGGTGCATTTGTACGCGGGACACAGGTATGGGTACTTGGGTGACGAGTTGTACTTCCTGGCCTGCAGCCGTCATCTCGCTTGGGGCTATGTCGATCAGCCGCCGCTGATCGCGATGATTGCCTGGGCGGTGCGGAATACGCTGGGTCAGTCGCTGCTCGCGCTTCGATTTTTGCCGGCGCTCGCGGGGACGGTGGAGGTTGTGCTAACCGCGCTGATTGCGCGCGAACTCGGTGGGAGGCGCTTCGCGCAGGTACTTGCGGCGATTACCACCCTCGCTGCGCCCGGCATTCTCGGGTCGGACAGCATCTTCACGATGAATGCGTTCGAGCCACTGTTCTGGATGACCTGCGCGTATCTCGTGATTCGCATCATCAAAACCGGAAATGAGAGGCTGTGGATTTGGTTCGGCATGGTCGCGGGCTTCGGTCTCGAGAACAAGTACTCGATGATGATCTTCGGCGCTGGGATTGTCTTCGGACTACTGCTTACGAACCAACGGAAGCTGCTCGCGAATCGGTGGTTATGGATTGGCGGCGTGGTCGCGCTTGTGATTTTTGCGCCGAATCTCTGGTGGAATGTTCGGCACCACTTTCCATTTTTCGAATTGCAGGCCAACATTCGACGCAGCGGGCGGAACGTGCCGTTGGGTTTCTTCAGCTTCCTCGGTCAGGAAATTCTGACCATGAACCCGTCGACCGCGCCCGTGTGGCTGGCAGGCCTGTGGTTTTTCTTGTTCGAGGAGCAAGGGAAGAGATTTCGCGCGTTAGGCTGGGCGTGGGTGTTTACGGCGGGCGTGATTGTTACGATGAGTCCGCGCGTGTATTACCTCTATCCCGGTTTTCCGCTGGTGTTTGCGGCCGGCAGCGTCATGTATGAATGGTGGCTCGAGGCGCGGCAGCGAAGGTGGCGGCGAGTGGCCTACCCGGCACTGCTGATCGCGGCGGGCGCGATTTCTGCTCCGTTTGCCACGCCGGTGCTGCCGGTCGAAACGTACATTCACTACACGCGCGCGTTGCACATCTCGCCGCCCGCGACTGAAACGCACAAGCTGGGCCCGTTGCCGCAGATTTATGCGAGCCAGTTTGGCTGGCCGGAAATGGTCGCGACGGTGGCGCGTGTTTACAACAGTTTGCCGCCGGGTGTTCGAGCGAAGACGGCGATCTTTGCCCAGAACTATGGCCAAGCCGGCGCGATCGATCTCTTCGGGCCGAAATTTGGATTGCCGTGGGCGATCAGCGGTCACCAAAGCTATTTCCTGTGGGGACCGCGCGATTACACCGGCGAAAGTATGATCGTCATGGATGATAGCCAAGAGCGCCTCGAGCAACTGTTTGTAAGCGTGCAGAAGGTCGCGAGCGTGTACCACCCATACTCGATGCCGTACGAGCATTTCGACGTGTTCTATTGCCGAGGGCTCAAGCAGCCGTTGAAGGAATTGTGGCCGCAGCTGAAGCACTGGGACTGAAGAGCCCTCATCGGGAATACATCAAAGCGTTAAATCCTGGGGGTGCGGGGCAAAGCCCCCGTTCGCTTCCCACTAAAGAGCCGGAATTCCCTTACGGAGAAGGACGCACAAAGTACCAGTCCATTCGGAGCGCCGTTCCGATGAAACGCGCGAAGTCTGAATGGGGGAGGCCGTCCGCCGTCCGTCGGATTCCTCTCGTATTTGCCAACCGAAAAAGAATCGCAGGGTGGATGCCATGCAAGGCGCGAGACGAGAGCGGTGGCAGGAGTTGTGCGAGCAGGCAGCGAACGAACAGGATTTTATGAAGCTGGCGGTGCTCATCGAGGAAATCAATCGCCTGTTACATGAGAAAGATTTGCGCCTGAAAGCCGCTGCGACCGAACGAGCTAAACCCAACGGCGCCTGATGGGACGTATGCGCGTCCTAGGGCAGGGTCTGACTCACAACAACATTCTGCCTGACTAGGTTGCCCGGGGCGATCAGCGCCCCGCCGCAACAAAGCGAGGTCGATTCATGCGGATAAGACCCATCGGAAACCATCGAGAAAAGACCAGGTTTCGGAACCGGTTCGACGACGCACGGCTAAACGAGCTGGCGAAAAACTACACCCCTCTTCTTGAGATCACGTTGCGGTTGGGCCTTTCGACGGACGCCGGACTTGCACGGCCAAGGCCCAATATTCGCCGGGCACAAGAGCACAGAAGAACGCGCTTCGACACAACGAGGCCGGAATCAAGACCGGCCGGATCACGGCCGACACACCCAACTGAATAAAGCCCACGATCCGGGCCGACAAGCGCCAACCGTTCTTGGTATGCGGCTGTCCTATCAGCCAACCACGAATTTAGCGCTGTGTACGTGTCGGGAACATCCCCCTAATTAGATGGCTATTAACGCCCATAAGTACTATACCGTACCGATAGACGCGGAAAGGCAAACCCATGCAAACGAAAGAACGCTGGCAGGAGCTTTGCGACCAGGCGTCAAGCGAGCAGGACTCTAAGAAACTAGCCGCCCTCATTAAGGAAATACAGCGTCTACTGCAAGAGAACAGAGATCGCCTTCGAAAAGCAAAGGATTTGCCGAACGAAAGCTAGTTTCAATAGCGGCCATGCAATCGCGGGTGCACGCAATCTACCGCTTCAGTTATATCGTCACTGATAGAGCGCAAGGCTGACAGATTGACCTGGACTCGTTTAATCCTCTAGCGGTAGCTTCATCAAGCCAGCAAACTCCGCCGACGAATATCGCCCATTGTCAGCTAGGCAAACGGAATGTCCTTAGATGCCATCCTGGATTTTAGATTGCGCCAGCTGTGGATCGAGTTTCACGCACTCAGTGATTGAGCAGCGCGAAGACCGCTACCTGCCCACAAAACCCGCACTTGCCCCTGAAGGCGCGCAGTTGGAGTGCCCGGACTGCGGGCAAAAGGCAACGTATCAGCGTTCTGACCTGAGATATCAGGCCTACCCCTGATGCGGTAGATACCTCCAGTGCTTCGCTTGCACGGGGGTAGCATCATACCGACCCGGGCATCGGCGGTCGCGCTCCCTGGAACGGTCACGCGTTGGCAACGTAGCCGCCTGAGCGATGATCGTCGCCTTATTCGTCTACTTGTCGCGGGATCGCGCATAGTTGGGCCGGCAGGACAAAAAGCGCACCCGAGACGTTTACCACGAATTAACTCTGCGTTTTGCCGGACGCAGTTTCGTTCGGATAGTTGAAGAAGAGTTGATTGCCGTCAGGATCATCGACCACCAGGAGCCGGTAGCCCCACGAACCATCTTTGACCGGAACGCCCTTGCCCTCGAGTTCCGCGCGCAGCGCGTGCAGCGCGGCGATCGCGGCCTCGGCCGTCTGCGGCTCGACATTCAGGGAAATGAACATCAGCCCCTTGCCAATCTTCTCCGGCCACGTGTCTGCCAGGATAAGCGCGCATCCCTGCCGGTCGACCTGTGCGACATGCGCTCTGCCGTCCTGGTCATAGCGCCAGGGGCTCGTGAAGCCGAGCCGATCAACGTAAAAGCGGAGCGAGGCCTCAATATCCGTTACGTGTAGGACGGGGCGTGCGAACCAGACTGTCATAAGTCAGCCGCGAGCCACTTCGGTCTCGAGCTCACCTGCCGGGATTTCAAAAGCGCCGTGAACGCGGCACTCCAATTTAATGACTGTGTCCGCCAAAAAGTCCCGCTCTTCGCTAGCGAAGGTGCCTTCTTGCCCACTAAAAAACGCTGTGGGGTTTCCGCATTTCGGGCACGGCGCATGCGAATTCTTTCTGAGTCTGACGACCGACGTTTGCTCCATAAGTCCTCCCGATTACGCGAACTTTGCTTGCGAGCTTTCATTACCTAGCCGCGGGTAGTGGCACAGTCTAATTTTAGCGGCCGTATTTCGAGGCAATCCACCCGACAAGCGTTCCTCCCACCGCGCCGGATGCGAGAATCGGAACTGTTGCCTTCGTGATGATAGCGTCAGGTAGGCTTAGCAAGATGCCGAGGATCAATCCAACTGTCCACCCGGGCCAAGGCAGTTGAATGTTGCAGATGACAAATCCGAGCGCGAATCGGGCGATAAACGCGCCCAGCATCGCCGCTCGTTTGTCGGGAAAACTCAGGGGAATCATCATCGCCGTGTCTATCCCGCCGAATGCTAACCCGCAGATGATACCGAGATAGAGTCGTTGCATTGTGTTTTCCTCTAGGCCGCGATTCTAGCAGAGCTGTCCAGCAGGTCTACAATTCCCGAGATGTCCCAAACGTGGTCAGTCACGCCAGCTTCCATTCAGGAACGGCGGGTGGCCCCACATCGAAGATTCTGGGAATCCTAAATTCCAAGCGTTCCAGCTGAGCAGTTAGAGAGACGTAGCAGTTAATTTCCCAGGATGGCAGGAATGAGCGTGTATATCAGCGTCTCTTTTTGCAATAGGGTCGTGGCGCCGTACCGTAATGCGAGGGCCTGCGTGTCTTCGCCGTCCCAGACCGAAATCGCGATGATCCGCCCCGCGGACTTCAGTAGAGTCGCCTTCACCACTTCCGGCTCGAATGCAGCGCCGTCGGGCATGTGAAGGTCTAACAGGATAATTTGCGGCTTGAGTTGACCAGCAAGCTGAAGAGCGTTCTCAAAGCTTACCGCGCTACCCACGACCTCGATGCGCGGCTCACCTTTCAGAAGGCGCCGAACACCTAACTGGATTAGGTTCGAATCGTCAGCAATCAAAACCGTTCGCGTGCCGTGGTTTGTAGGGCCCATGGCGTGCTAGCCAAACACGAATTTGCGAGTTTGTATATCCTACATTGCACGCGGGCCACATCGACGCTGCGCCGATGTGGTGTAAAATCACCTGGGTGTAAGCGCGCTGCGTCCTGCGCGCAACGGTATGGAGGAAAAGAATAGGTTTGCGGTAGGTACTGCCGCACGGATCAAGAGCTCTGGCAAGCCGGGTGTGGTCATTTTGTGCGAGGAGACCCCAACCGCCCTTGGGGAGTATTGGCACACAATCCGAACGGACGAGGGCGAATTCGACCTGCCGGGCTCTAACTTAGAACCAATGACTAAAGCACATGTTGGAAACACCTGAATCGGCCATTTCCGGCGCCGATGCCTCTGTAACCCAGAGTTTAGGATTCCTAAAATGCAGAAGCACCTTGGTGCGGTGCCCTACGACAAGGATGCGCACCCCTACCGTTTGAGAGCATGCTCGATAAGAGTTTGGAGCACGAGCTTTAGTCCCTCCAGGGTGATTGTGCCGGTATTTTTTAGAACGGTTTCCTTCGCCTTAGCCCACAAGTTATCGTTACGGGCCGCGTCCAGGAACTCATGCCCTGCCTACGTCAGGCGGAGCACATGGAATTCAGTCGAGTTTGGCAAGAACCTTGCGTCGATGAGTCCAGCATCCTGCGTTTGCCGCGCGTTGTAATACAGCTCTTCCCGTGTATGTTTCGCCATTTCGATTCGGCAGCCCGCTGGGGACGGTGAGTTCTCAACCTCCAACAAAATCGAGCGGATCAAATCCATGTCGCGTTTCATCGTCCTTGCTCCTCCCTCGGTATTCCGCGGCACCTTGAAAGTGACCGCGCCTCCAAATCGTCTCCTATATCCATAGTTTCTTCGACCAGGTTCCCGGGCGCCATAGGCTGGCGCCAGTGGAATTCGAGGTTTTCCACAGGCCACCCCGAGCCGACCGCCGCGGCATTTGGGGATTCCTAAAATGCGAGCGCCGACGCGGTCCGTCGGTACGCCGCTACTTGCTCAACACATAGCATTTGACGTTGGTACCCGTGCCGACGAAATTATTGCCGGGCTCCTCAACGCACGAAAACCTCTTTACCTCTTTTCCTGGGGAGCGAATCTTTCCGACCTGCATCGCATGAATCCGCGATAGGTGGTAGACATCGAGACGGTTCCGGGAAAGCAAGCATTCCCCCAATCCCTGCCCACGTGTACGTACCAGTTTTCCCAATCGAGGTTCGTCTCGATCTCCTTCTGCAAAGCCTTGCGCACCGCCGGGTCTGAAAGCGTCTTAATGAAAGCCGGCCGGCCATGCGCGAAATGCGAAGGAGCGATGAACGATGCCAGATCAATTCCGTTGTAAATATAAGGATAAGCGTCCGCGGTCACATCGATTCCTTCCGCGCGCGCTTGCTCGATTAGCGCCAGCGCTTTGGGAACCAGCGGCCAGTTTTCTTCCCCGGCCGCCTTCAAATGATAGATGTGTACGGGAAGTCTGGCTTCGCGTCCGATCTGAATCACTTCCCGGATCGCATCGAGCAATCCGCTGCTCTCATCGCGCATGTGGCTCAGGTAGATCCCGCCATACTGCGCTGCCACTTTTGCCAGCTCGACGATTTCGTCGGTTTTGGCGTACGAGCCCGGCGGGTAAATCAGAGCGGTGGAAACGCCCACCGCGCCGTCCTTCATCGCCTGTGCCACCATTGCCTTCATGCGCTCGAGTTCGGGCGCGGTGGGAGCGCGATCCTGATCGCCGATCACCACTTCCCGGATCTGCGCCGCTCCTACGTTGTGTACCACATTGATCGGGATTCCCTTCGCCGCAAGGATCCGGAAGTAATCGCCGAAGGTTTTCCAGCCAAAGGTGAAGTGGTTCCGCTTCTCAAGTTCCGCAATGGTCTGGTCATCTTGCGGCGCCAGCGAATCGCCTTCTCCGGCGAGCAGCGTGGTTACACCCTGCAGCAACTTGGTATCGCCACTGGTGCGGTCCACGATCAGCGGGAGGCTGCTACCGCCCATCATGTCGAAAAATCCGGGTGCCACTACCGAATCTTGCGCATCGATCTTGATTTTGGCGGGGGAAGCTTCGAGGTTGCCAATTTCCGCGACGCGCCCGCCGCGGATTCCAATATCGCCGCGATACCACGGGTTGCCGCTGCCGTCGACGATCCGGCCGTGCGTCACCCGCACGTCAAAGCCGTGCGCCCCGTCGCCAGTCGACCCGAACACCAGCGAGACCGACAAAAGCAAAGCCACCAGCAAACCCGCATTTTTCATGATCGAGCCCTCAATAACGAAAAGTATGGGGAACAACCGCGCAGTACAACGACAAACGTAGACACCCAACCGGCAATCAACAGCGCCTCGGGCGGGCTGTGGCTCATCGTGGCTAATCGGCGCCTCATCGGCGGCTCAATCGAAGTGGAGGAGACTACCTACGCCGCAATCATCCGTAACGAACAACAAGAGCGTCCCCCCACGGAGAGGCCGCCCTTGTTGGTTAGAGCGAAACGCCAGTCGGTTAAAAATCGAACCGGAGACCGATCTGACCCTCGCGACCCGGTAGATACTGCGAAGTCGAACCTAGAGGCGGCGTGCCTCCCTGAAGGGTTTGGATGGCCGCTGGATTGTCACGATTAAACAAATTGAAAAATTCAAACAACGCTTGTGCCTGGATGTGTTCGCCGATGTTGAAGCGCTTCGCGATGCGCATATCCATGTTCACGAACGGCGGAGCGGTTTGGGTATTTCGTGCGAACAACGCGCCCTGTCCGTCAAAGTGCAGCCCCAGACCATTGAACAGGCCATCGCCGTCGAAATCGGAGCCGCCATCCGCGGGCGATACGGTGTAATGAAAGCCGCTCTGGGCGCGGAAAATGCCGGACAGCTCAAATTTCCAAGGGAGCCGAACAATACTGTGGATCAGGAAGGTCTGGTTCAACGACAAATCCGAAGGACCTTCGTCGAGCTTGGCACCGTTATAGAAAGTTCCTGCCTTCGGGACCGGGTTTCCGATGCTGTTGATAAACGGCCCATTCGCATTGGTCTGGCCGGTATTTGCGTCGGTAACCAGCGGTACCTTCCCGACGAAGCTATCGGAGAGTCCAGCGGTGGAGAGGAAGTTCACACCTTCCCCAGTTTGAATTTCACTGGTCAGCGTCGAGTTGAGCACATCGTCGGTCGCGTGCGCGTATGTGTAACTGGCCTGAACCATGAAATTACGCGACATTCGCTTTTGAATGCCGATCGTAACCCCGTCGTATTGGCCGTCGCCCCACGGTCCGAAAGTTTCAATACGCTTCGGTCCGGTTCCAGGAACGAGTTCGTTCGCATCGTTGGGCATGCGCGCTTCGAATGCAAGATTTGTTGCACGGACGGTGGTGATGTCTTCGATATTCTTGTGGTAGTAGTCCACGCTGAACATCATGTCGCTACCGAGTTGCCGCTCGAAGCCCACATGGTAGTTGAGCGTGTAAGGCACTTTATAATTCGGGTCCACACTGATCGGTACTTCGCCCGCCGTTCCCAGAATGCCGGGTATGGTGGTCAAGTTGCCGAATGGATCCCATGACCAATAGTCCGCGGGTACTGTGATGTTCGGGTCCGATCCTGGCAGGTTAGCGATCGCAATATCCGCCGCAGTTAGAAACTGCGACGGAGTGTAGCCGCTCAACTGCTGAATGTTGGACATATTCACTTGAGTGTTCCCCGGAATCGGTGCGTGACCCGGCGTGACCACGTTGTTCAGGTAATCGATACCGTAGAGCGTGGTGCCCAAACCGTTGGGGCAAGTCGCGCCGGCTGCGGTGACCTGCGCCTCAGTCTGGCTGTTCGCCACGCAAACCGTTGGGCGTCCCAGTGTTTGGAACAGGCTGGTAAGGGTGGTGGGATTGCCGTAGAACAGGCGCGGGAAGGAGAGCAAACGCTCTCGCTGGATGTTGGCGCCGCCGAAGCCGGGAATATCGCGCGCCACTCCAGCGCGGAACTGATCGTAGAACACCCCAAAGCTCGCGTTGATCACGGTCTTCAAATTGGGAGCCCACGCCATTCCGACGCGGGGCGAGAAATCGTGCTTCGCGTTGAACAGCGAATCGTAATCCCAACGAACGCCTGCGTTCAGGGTCAGTTTTTTGGTGAGCTTCCAGTCGTCCTGCACGAAAAGGCCGTTGTAGCTGTTGCGGATATGCACGTCATTATCCGCTGGCGTCGGCCCCGCCTGCAGCGTAATCAGGTTGAGGCCGGAATTAATCGGCCCAAACTCATTGAAGTCCGACACCGTAGCGAAGAGCTGCGTGAAGAAGTTGTTCGGCTCCACGCCGTCCACATCGGTTTTCTCGTAGTCCCATCCGAACTTCACGGTGTGCCGGCCATACTGCTTGCTCAGGTTGCTGCCTGCGGAATAATATTTCTGCTTAAACGTAAACGAGTTGTAGCCCGGTCCAAACGACGTCTGCCCCAGGTCGCCAAACTCGTCGCCGCTATTGAGCCCCGAAAACAAGTTGAACAGGTTGTTCGGGACTCCCGCCTGCGGATGCGAAGGGCTCTGGCGATTCGGATCGTTGCGATACTGGAAATAAGAATCCAGCACCCATGGATTGGACATATCGCCCAGGCTCCATAGATCCGAGATTCCGGTCATCAGCGTACTGCCATCCAGGTTGTAGCGCGTGTCCGGCAGGTTCAGGGAGAGCGTCAGCGGCAAATAATCCGTGATGTGGTTATTGGTGTAGTTGGCCTGTTCGCTCAGCCGGTGGCGGCCCAGATTCTCATCCAGCTTGAAACGCCCGCGGGTGGTATAAGTCAACGAGTGCTTGTTGAATGGGGCTTCGAAAGCAACCAAGCTGGCAGGCAGAAGGGGATTAAAAATAAAATTGAGGTCGCGGCTCTCCAGTAGCCTTTCCACCGAGCCGAAGAAGAACACCTTATCCTTGATCACCGGTCCGCCAACGTAAATAGTTGGATCCCAACGGTTGAGGAATGGGGCACCTTTGCTGGTGTCCGGGATATCATTCGAGTCGAACGCGCTGCTGCGGTAATACGCAGAAACACCGCCATGCAGCGAGTTGGTCCCGCCGCGGGTCAGCACATTGATGATTCCGCCGGACGCGTGCCCAAATTCCGCCTTGTATCCGCCGGTGACCACCTGAAATTCCAGAATCGAATCCTGGTTAAATTGTGCGGACGGTCCGCCGTTGAAGTTATCCTTGTTCGGCATTCCATCGATCAGGTACAGCGCGTTTCCGCCGCGCTCACCCAGGATCGGCGTGGCATCATCTCCGGCCGGATCGTTCTGTCGATTCAGCGAAACGCCGGGCACCAACTGCAGCAAGTCTAGGTAGTTCCTGCCGTTGATTGGCATGTCTTCGATTTCTTGCGGGGTGATCGTGCTCCCGGTGGAAGAGGCAGTGGTTTCCAGGAGCGGTTGGGCCGAGTTCACTTCAATGGTCTGGCTCACCGATCCCACCTGCAGGGTGATGTCATACCGCAGCGTCTGGTTCAGCGTAACTTCCAGATCTTTGAATAGCTCCGTCTCAAATCCGCTTTTCGTCGCGCTAATCTCGTAAACTCCCGGAGGAATGGTCGCGATGTGGTACGAACCGTCCGCTTCGGAAGTGACGCTGCGATCGACGGCTAGTGCGGTGCTGGTCAGGTGAACCGTGGCGCCAGCCACGGTGAGACCCTGTTTGTCCTTCACCGTGCCTTCAATCGTGGAAGTGGTCTGCGCGAAAACAGCAGGCGTCAGCAGAATCAGAACGGCCACCAAACCAGTGAGGCACAAGCGTGAGATCGTGAGCATATCGAATGTTATCGACGGTCGAACCTGAATACCGGTGCATCCACTCTGCATTACACCCTCCCTCTGCGCGCTGATGAATGTGTGAATCGGCCCCCCGGAGCTCGGAACCAACCGATCAATGCAACGTGCGTTGCACAATGACGATCAGCAACTATTGCGCGGAGTCTAGGTGCGAAGCGCGAGAATGTCAATACGATTTTCGCCAATTCGGGCCGAAGATCCGAAGATACGCAACACCTGTTGCACGGTGAATCCAACCCATAACGAAATCAAATAGCGCCGCGCAACGACCATTGCATTCTCTTGACATGCTGCAACATCTGCTGTATTCCTCTTGCGCGTGTTCCCCAAGGTCAGCCCATCCGGGCGTTTTGTGTAGATTCTGAAGCGACGGTTCAATCGAGGGCGCTTGCTGCACGACGCCGGTTAAGGTCTTAAGGCAAATGGAATCAGCCAGACACTCCCAATCACTTCCCGCGACGCGTTCACGCAGGGACAAGATCGGCAAGAGGAACAAGGCCGTCCCGGGGGGGCAGACCGCGCTTGAGGTCCGCTTTGCCCGAGCTCAATCCAATCTTGGCTCGAGCAGAATCAAGCTCTTGAGCATGATCCTCGAAAATCCCGAGGACACTTTTTTTCTGTCTTCCCGCGAACTCGCCCGGCGTTACAAAGTCGACGCCGCAACCATCGTTCGCACCATTCAGGCCCTGGGCTATGACAAGTTTGCCGAATTCGCCGCCGATCTCCGCGCCCACTTCATCACCCGTATCACTCCCTACACACTCCTGAAGGCTGCGTCACGCGAAAAGAGATCCCTCAACGAACGCATTCGCAAAAGCCTGGAAACCGATCAGCGCAATTTGCAAACTCTGCAATCCACTCTCGATGCGGATCGGATCGTCGCGCTGTCGAGACTGGTCAAGCGAGCTCGCCGCATTCTGGTGATCGGTATCGATCTCGCCGCGTCTCTCAGCTGGCATCTTTCCTACGGCTTGATGAGCCTCGGCTTCGCGGCCGAGGGCCCGGTCGGAGGCACCGGAAATATTCAGAAACGAGTACGTTCGCTCACCTCCCGCGATCTGTTGATTGCCATCAGCTTCAAACAGGGACTCCGCGAAACAGTGGAAGCCGCGCTGCGTGCACAGAAACAGGGCGTGCCCACCTTTGGCATCACCGACGGAGTGGACACGCCGATCGCACGGATTTGCGACAGCATCTCGATCACTCCGGTCACCAGCGTTTCGTTCGCAAATTCCTATGTCGCGCCCATGGCCCTTGTCGGCACCATCCTGGTGGCCTGCGCACACACCCAGACCGCTCGCACACTGGCGCTTCTGCGGCGCAGTGAAGAAGAGGATCGCGCCGATCACCGCTGGTATTGGGCGCTCGAGAACGGCAAGGATTTGCGCTAACTATCGGCGCTAACCACATGACACGCACTTCAACGCACGCATCGATAAAGCATCAAGGAGTCGCGCGACGAAATTTGAAAAGCGCCTTGCCAACACGCCGGACGGAGCGGCTCCCCCTGCTGTGACCACCAGCTCGGATTCTCCGAATCAGCTTCGCCGCGTTCTGGGCACCTGGGACTTGGTGCTGATGATTATCGGCACGGTAATCGGCTCGGGAATATTTCTGGTGCCGGGCGCGGTTCTCCGCGCCGTCGGCAATTCCGTTCCGATTGCGATAACGGTATGGCTATCTGGCGGCGTGCTTTCCCTGTTGGGCGCGCTAACCTACGGTGAATTGAGCGCGATGAAACCGCGGGCAGGCGGCCTGTACGTTTATATCCGCGATTGCTACGGGCCATTCCTCGCCTTCCTTTTCGGCTGGACGTTGTTCTTCGTCATCAGTTCCGGATCGGTTGCTACGCTGGCGGTAGCTTTTGGCAATTATCTCGGTGAGTTCGTCCAACTTTCCGCCAACAACACCAAGGTGGTTGCCGTTCTGATGATCGCGGTGATCACCGTCGTCAACGTTTTGGGCACTCGCAAAAGCGCTAACTTGCTCAACGTAACCACCACCATCAAGGTCGTCGCGATTCTTGGCATGGGCGCGGTCCTACTTTGGCGTGGAACGCATCCAGTCTTCGGCGATGCGGCCGCGCATCAGGCTGCGGGCGGGCTCAGTTCCGGCTTGGCGGCTGGTTTTGGACTGGCGATGATCAGCGTGCTCTGGGCATACGAAGGCTGGCAGTACGTCACCTATATCGCCGGGGAAACGCTCAATCCCCAGCGCACTTTCCCGCTTGCCTTTTTGATTGGCACCGCGGCCCTCATGGTTATCTATCTCTTCGCAAATTTGGGCTACGTTGCCGCGCTGGGCACCGCTGGCGTTTCTGCTTCAACGCGCGTGGCCGCCACCGCGCTGGGCGCCGTCATCGGCGGCGGCGCCGGCAAACTGGTGGCTCTAGCCATTCTCGTTTCCATGTTCAGCGCGGCGAATGCCATCATCCTCAATGCCCCACGTGTTTATTACGCGATGGCCAAGGACGGCGTGTTCTTTAAATCGCTCTCCCGTGTTCACTCAAGGTTCAGAACGCCCGCTCTCGCGATTTGTGTAGCGGGCATCTGGTCCGCGGTCTTGGCGGCCTCCGGAACGTTCGAACAGCTCCTGACATACGTTGTGTTTATCGGCTGGATATTTTACGCGCTCGCCGCAAGCTGCATTTTTGTTTACCGCAAGCGCTTTCCAAATGCACACCGCCCTTACCACGTGCCGGCCTATCCCTTTACGCCGATTTTCTTCATCATCGCCGCGGTCGCGTTGGTCGGCAATACGATCGCCACCCAACCGGCCCGCGCAGGCCTTGGCCTTGTCATCGTTCTATTGGGTGCCCCGATTTATTTATTCTGGCGGCGTTCCGCAAAACCCTCCACAGAATCCAACGATCAGGAAATCTCCGGCAATGACTGAGGCCATCGGATCCGTGAAAGAACCATGTGTTTTGATTCGCCCTCTGCAGGAAGGACAGGACATGCGCATCGGCGTGGACCTGCAGCAGCGCATCTGGAATTACTCCGACATCGACACCGTGCCGGACCAAATGTTTGTGGTGGCCAGGGAAACGGGCGGACAGGTCTTGGGAGCGTTTCACCGCGATCAGCCAATCGGCTTTGCCATGGCCTTCGTCGGCGCCCACCGCGGAATCACCTATCTCCATTCGCACATGGTTGGGGTGGTGCCCGAGTATCAGGATCGTGGCGTCGGACGCATGTTGAAGCTCGCTCAGCGCGAGGATGCAATCGCACGCGGCTTCGACTTGATGGAATGGACTTTTGACCCGCTGCAATTGAAAAACGCGCACTTCAATATTGCGCGGCTCGGCGCAATCATCCGCCGCTACATTCCGAATCTTTACGGTCGAACCACCAGCCCCTTGCATGCCGGATTGCCCACCGACCGGCTGGTCGCGGAGTGGTGGCTGCGCTCATCCCGCGTCGAAAACATTTTGAACTTCGATCCCCCGGTTTTGGGGACCGCCGCAGTGCGAATTTCGATCCCTTCTTCCATTCGCGAGATCTGCCGGGAGAATCCGACGGAAGCGGAGAAGCTTCAATCGCAAGTGCGGGAGCAATTCGAATGGCATATCTCCCGTGGCCTCGCGGCCATTGGATTTGAATTCGACGATCAGCGCGGAAGTTACCTCATGGAGCCATATGAAGATTGAATCCATCGCACTACGCGAAATTCACATGCGATTGAACTTGCCGTTTGAAACGAGCTTTGGCACCGTTCAAGATCGCCGCATCGTTTTGGTGGAGGTCGTCGCCGACGGTGCCAGCGGATGGGGCGAGGTCACCGCAGGAGAAACGCCCGGCTACAATGCCGAAACTACGGACACAGCATGGCAAATCCTTTCCGATTTCATCGCTCCTACACTCGTCGGACGGAGGGTGGCCAGCGCTTCGGAACTGCCCGGGCTGATGGTCCAGATTCGCGGCCACGAAATGGCCAAGAGCGGCGTCGAAAACGCCCTGTGGGATGCGGAAGCCCAGCTGGAGGGCGTTTCGCTATCCAAGCTCCTCGGCGGCACGCTGGACGAAATTGTCTGCGGCGTCTCACTCGGCATCCGGGAAAATCCGGCCTCGTTGGTCAAGCGCGTCGAGGAAGAACTTCGCAGTGGCTATCAGCGCATCAAGCTGAAAATCAAGCCCGGCAAGGATGTCGAATACGTCGCCGCGGTGCGCAAGGAATTTCCGAATATTCGCCTTTCGGTGGACGCCAACTCCGCGTACGACCTGAATGATGCGGCTCACCTGAAGACCCTCGATGGCTTCGATCTGTTGATGATCGAACAGCCGCTGAGTTGGGATGATATCTACTCTCATTCCAAACTCCAGGCACAAATCCAAACGGCAATCTGCCTCGACGAATGCATCCACAACACCCGACACGCTCTCACTGCCATCGAGCTGAATGCCTGCCGGATCATCAACATCAAGCTCGGCCGCGTCAGCGGCCACACCGAAGCGCGGCGAATGCAGGAAGCGTGCCGTGAACTCGCCGTCCCCGTTTGGTGCGGCGGAATGCTGGAGGCGGGAATCGGGCGCGCGCATAACATTGCCATGTCCACTCTGCCTGGCTTCACTCTTCCCGGCGACGTCTCGGCCAGCCACCGTTATTGGAACGAAGACATCATCGAGCCGGCGGTGGAAGTCACTCCGCAAGGCACGATCCGTGTGCCGAAGAGCCCGGGCCTGGGTTTCGTGGTGCGGCGTGATCGCATAGAAAAACTAACCGTGCGCCAGCAAAACTGGGATGCGCGGGTAGTTACCGGCTAAACGAGGCCGGATAGGAGGGTGACTCATGCTGACCAGCGGGCGTAGGCGCGCAGTCTTCACTGGCATTCAGACGAGATGGGTGTGGCTCGTGATTGGTGTGTCCTTGGCGTTCTCCACCAGCGCCACCGCGCAGAACGCGGCCGACGTCTCGACGAGAAAAGACTATGCCGATGTCGCCGAGGCCCTCCGCCCATTCATCCAACGCGAAATGGCTGAGAAGCAGTTGCCGGGGCTGTCGATCGCCATCGTCGACGATCAACAAATCGTCTGGTCCGAAGGATTTGGCATGGCCGATCCAAAAGCCAGAAAGCCCGCCACCGCCGAAACCGAATATCGTATCGGCTCGGTTTCCAAACTTTTCACGGACATTGGAATTATGCAGCTCGTCGAGCGCGGCAAACTCGATTTGGATGCTCCGATCACCGAATATCTCCCTGACTTTCATCCGAAAAATCCGTTCGGAACGCCAATCACTCTGCGTCAGCTAATGTCCCACCGCTCCGGTCTGCTGCGCGAGCCGCCGGTAGGAAATTATTTTGAGACCAGTGAGCCCTCCCTCGCGGCCACCGTGCACAGTCTCAACGATACCGAGCTCGTTTTTGCCCCGAATACCCACACCAAGTATTCCAACGCTGCGATTTCCGTTGTCGGCGATGTATTGGAAACCTATAGCCACCAGCCGTTTGCGAAATACTTGAAGGCGGCGGTTCTGGATCGTATGGATTTGTCGCACAGCTCGTTCCAGCCCGAGCCCGCGATTGTGGAAAATCTGGCCAAGGCCCAGATGTGGACTTACGACGGCCGCGTATCGGAAGCCCCCACGTTTCAACTCGGAATGATTCCCGCCGGCAGTATGTATTCGAACGTGAATGACCTGGGCCGATTCATCACCGTCCTGCTGGCGCATGGAAAGACCAGCAACGGCGAGATCCTGAAGCCCGAGACTCTCGCCGAAATGTGGTCGCCTCAATTTCCCAACGCAGGCGGCCGTGTTTTCGGGCTGGGTTTCGTAGTGAGTTCCCTCGACGGCCACCGCGTGGTCGGCCACGGCGGCGCAATCTACGGCTTCGCCACCACTTTGAATCTGCTGCCGGACGACAAACTCGGAGTGGTGCTCGTAGCCACAAAGGATTCCTCCAACGCAGTCACCGACCACATCGGCGAGGAAGCGTTGCGCGTGCTTCTGGCTCATCGCGCAGGAAAACCGCTCGCACTCCCTCTGCCCACTAGCCCCGTTCCCGCGGAAATCGGCCGTCCGCTTGCCGGCCGATATGCCTCCGGCAACGACGCTTTCGACGTCACCTATCTCCAGGGCCGCCTCAACCTGCTCAAGCTGGCTGGTGGCTCGCAACTCGAAATCCGCAAACGTGGCGACGAGTTGATCGAGGACGGTCTCACCGGCTATGGAAAGAAAATCGTGCCGGTCGCCAACGGAATTGAACTCGACGGCAAGACTTTCACAAAGGTTCCCACGCCCAAACCTGCCGACATTTCCGCAAAGTGGCGCGGCTTGATCGGCGAATACGGCTGGGACCACGACATCCTTTACGCCTTCGAGAAAAACGACCATCTGAATGTTTTGATCGAATGGGTCGAGTTTGACGCGCTCGCCGAGACTTCTAACGACGACGTTTTCCAGTTTCCTTCCAGCGGCCTGTACGACGGAGAAAAAGCCATCTTCACCCGCGACGCGGCGGGCAACGCGACTCAGGTGAAAGTGAGCGGCGTGGTATTTAAGCGCCGAGCCATTGGCGATGTTGCCGGCGGAATTTTCCGCCTTCCCCCAGTCAAGAATCTCGCTGAGCTCCGCCAGCAGGCGCTTGCGGATCATCCGCCCGCGGAAACCGGAGATTTCCTCAAGCCGGACCTGGTGGAACTCACCACGCTCGATCCGACGATCAAACTCGATATTCGCTACGCGACCACCAACAATTTTCTAAGCACTCCGATTTACTCGCAACCGCGCGCCTTTCTGCAGCGCCCCGCCGCGGAAGCGCTGCTGCGTGCTCACCGCGAATTGAAGCAAATGGGCTATGGCTTGCTCATTCACGATGCCTACCGCCCGTGGTACGTCACCAAGATATTCTGGGATGCTACCCCGGAGGACAAACGAATATTCGTGGCCAATCCTATTGAGGGTTCACGCCATAACCGCGGTTGCGCGGTGGATTTGAGCCTCTACGATCTCGCCACCGGAGAACCGATCGAAATGGTCGGCGTGTATGACGAAATGTCCGAGCGCTCCTACCCCGGGTATCCCGGCGGCACTTCCTTGCAACGTTGGCACCGCGAAGTGCTTCGCCACGCGATGGAGGACGAAGGATTTCTCGTCTACGCCTTCGAATGGTGGCATTTCGATTTCAGTGGTTGGGAACACTATCCGATCTTGAATATCACCTTTGATCAGCTTTCCCCAAAGGCCGCGTTGCGCTCCATCGCACCGGGGGAAGTTTTGTATCGCGGCACCTCAACTCCCTGGGCAACCCGAGGGGTTGGCGCGCCAGCCAATTAGTTTTCTGTCCGAGCATTTCGCAATGCTGAAGGAAAGGTGTCCTATGAATACGAAGAGTGTAGTTCGCATGGTGGTCTTCTGTTGTGTCGGGTTCGCTCTCACCTGCCAGGGAACCGCGCTGCTCGCGCAGTCTGCGGATACCCTGGACCACCGCATCAAGGCGATCATGGCTCGCCCGGAATTCGCTCACGCCCGCTTCGGCATCAAGTTCATCACCGCCGATACCGGCGATGTGGTCTATGAACTGAATTCTCCGCAGCTTTTCGTGCCCGGCTCTACCACCAAGTTGCTCACCATCGGCACCGCGCTCGAACTCTTGGGTGCCGACTATCGCTTTCACACCAAAATTTACCGCACCGGTCCCATCGAGAAAAACGGCACGCTGGAAGGCGACCTGGTGCTGGTCGCCAGCGGCGACCTGGATCTATCGAACCGCATTCAGCCTAACGACACCATGATCTTTGAAGACGAAGATCACTCCTACGGCGGCCCGGATAGCAAGGGCTTGCCCGGCGATCCGCTCATGGTGATGCGCGAATTCGCGAGCCAGGTGGCCGCGAAGGGAATCAAGCGCATAAAGGGCAGGGTATTGGTTGATGCCACGCTCTTTCCGGAAGGTGATCGCGAACTGGGAACCAACGTAGTGATGTCGCCGATCATGGTCAATGACAACGTAGTCGACGTCATCGTCAGCCCCGGCTCCACGGAGAGTTCTCCCGCAACCATGAAGGTAGGCTTGCCGACCAGCTACGTCACCATCACCAATCAGGTCACCACCGGCAAGGCTGGCTCGCCCACCTCGCTCCACTACGATAATGACAAGATCAATGCCGACGGATCACACAGCGTCAACCTCGCCGGCAGCTTGGCCGTCGATGCCAAGCCGACCATGGAGTCCTATCGGGTTCCCGAACCCAGCCGTTTCGCGGCAACGGCATTGATGGAGGCGCTGAAGGAACAGGGCATCGCCTCAGCGCTCGCACCTCCCACGGCTGCGGTGGATTTCAAGGCTCTCGCTGCAAGCTATCAGCCAGACAACGTCGTTGCCCAACACGTCTCCCCGCCCTTCAAGGAAGAAGCGAAAGTTACCCTCAAAGTGAGCCAGAATCTCCACGCCAGCTCCATGCCTTTCATTCTCGGCTCGGTTCTCGCGCACAAGACCACCGAAATCGATCAGGCAGGCTTTGACCTCGAAAATCAATTTCTCACCAAAGGGGGACTCGACCTCAGCGGCGCTGCGCAAAGTGACGGCGCCGGCGGCAATGCCTTTTTCACCCCGGACTTCATGGCTCATTACCTGATGTACATGTCCAAGCAGAAAGATTACGACGACTTCTATCGGGCGCTGCCGATCCTCGGTAAGGACGGTACCCTAGTGAAGATCGAAGTAAATTCGCCTGCGGCCGGCCACGTCCACGCCAAAACCGGCACGTACGGCTCCTACGACGCATTGAACAAGAAGCTCCTGATCCAGGGCAAGGGCCTTTCCGGCTACATGGATACCGCGAGTGGCCAGCACTTGATCTTGGCTCTCTACGTCAACATGGTTTCCTTGCCGCTGCACGATCCCGATGCCGTAAATGCCATCGCCGGTGAAGCCTTGGGCCAAATCGCAGCCGCCGCCTACGACTCCCCGTTGCCATCCGCGGCCACCACCTCCGCCAGCGCTGCATCCACTGCCAACGACTACGACGTGATCATAGAGAACGGCTCGATTATCGACGGTTCCGGCAATCCATGGGTCTCCGGTGACATCGCTATTCGCGGCGAGCGAATCGCGGCCATCGGAAAGCTCGACAAGGCTCACGCCAAAAAGGTGATCGACGCCAAGGGCCTGGTGGTTTCCCCCGGCTTCATCGACATGCTGGGACAATCCGAATATCCCCTGCTGATCGACAACCGTTCCATCAGCAAGCTATCCCAGGGCATCACCAGTGAAATTACCGGTGAAGGCGCATCGATCGCTCCGCAAACCGATCTCACCATCGCGGCCATGCAGCCTTTCACCGACCATTTCAAACTGAACATCGACTGGACCACCCTGGACGGTTATTTCAAGCGCCTCGAAAAATCCGGCACCCCGCTCAATATTGGCACCTACGTTGGCGCGGCCCAGGTGCGCGAAGCGGTGATTGGCGACGCCAATCGTGCTCCCACGCCCGACGAGGTGGAAAAAATGAAGGCCCTCGTCGCCCAAGCCATGCAGGACGGCGCTCTCGGCGTTTCCACCGCGCTCATCTACCCCCCGGGACATTACGCCACCACCGAAGAACTAATCGAGTTGGCCAAAGTCGCCTCGCAATACGGCGGCATTTACGGTTCGCACATGCGTAGCGAGGGCCAGACCGAGCCGCAGGCGGTGGCCGAGGCGCTCCGGATCGGCAAGGAAGCCAATCTCCCGGTGGAAATTTTCCATCTCAAGGTTTCCGGCAAAACGCGTTGGGGTAATATGCCCAAGATCGTCGGCCAGATCCAGGCTGCGCGCGACGCCGGCCAGGACGTAACCGCGGACATGTATCCCTACATTGCGGGCGGCACAGCTTTGGCCTCCAGTCTCCCGCCGTGGGTGGCTGACGGCGGCATGGAAAAACTCCTGGCGCGCCTGCATGACCCTGCCACCCGCGCGAAAATCAAAGCGGAAATGGCTTCCGACCATGCCGGCTGGGAAAATTTGTACTTCGACAGCGGCGACGGCGCCGGCGTAATGGTTTCCGGCGTGGTGAATCTCGATCTGAAAAAATACGACGGTAAGACCATCGCCCAGATCGCCGTTGCAGAAAAGAAATCACAGCTCGATGCCCTGTTCGATTTTGTGATCGCCGACAAGGGGCAGACCGGGGCTCTATATTTCATGGCCAGCGAAAAGGACCTCGTCTATGCATTAAAACAGCCTTGGACCAGTCTGTGCCTCGATGCCAGTGAGCTGTCGCTCGATGGTCCACTTTTTGAACCCCATTCCCATCCGCGCGCTTTCGGCGCTATGCCTCGTTTTCTGGGGCATTACGTCCGCGATCAACATTTGATGCCGCTGGAGCAGGCCATCCGTAAGATGACTTCTCTCCCCGCGCAGCGCGAGCGCCTGATCGATCGCGGCTTGCTCAAGGAAGGCTACTCCGCGGACATCACCATTTTCGATCCCGCGACCATTGAAGATACCGCCACGTACAGCTCAACCTGCGCAGCTAGCCAAGGGCGTGAGGTACGTCTTCGTGAATGGCCAACTGGAATTCGAAGACGGCAAACTGACTGGCGTCACCGCAGGCCACCCCCTGCGCGGCGCCGGCTATAAACAGCAAGCACCCGCAGCCCACTAATCGTTGGTTGCGGATTTGCGATCACGATAATCGGTGTCACACGAACGTGGCCGGTGGCGCAACAGAGATCGCGCCACCGATGAAGCGGCAGCGTAGGTCGAGCACGAACTAGCTGTACACGTGAGACCCACCGAGGGTCAGATGACGCTATTCGCAAATTCCGCTTCCGGCCCGGCAGGCCAGGAATTTCAACTCGAGGGCACCACAAAAGGCATTCCCGGCGGCACCAAACCCTTTCCGCTCTCCGGAATCGCCGCCCACAAATGGAACGTCCTCCGCGAGGACCTTCCCTTTCCATTGATGGTCCTGAAGCGCTCCGCCCTGCTCCACAATGCCCAAGTAATGCACGCCTTCCTGCAGGAGCACCGTCTATCCATCGCCCCTCACGCCAAAACCCATATGTCCCCGCAACTCATTGACCTCCAACTTTCCTGCGGCGCGTGGGGAATCACCGCTGCAACCGTAAATCAGTCGCAAGTCTTCCGCAAGTTCGGGGTGAACCGAATTATCCTCGCCAACCAGTTAGTCGGCCGGCAGAACATCCGCTACATCGTCGACGAAATCAACGCCGATCCCGACTTCGAATTTTATTGCCTGGTAGATTCAGTAGCGGGGGTAAAGCATCTCGTATCGCACTTCCGGCAATTCGGCTTGCGGCGTCCCGTCAAGGTTCTCTTGGAAGGTGGCTGCTGGGGCGGGCGTACCGGATGCCGGACCATCGAGCAGGCCCGCGAAGTGATCGCCGAACTTAGAGGTGTACAGCAGTGGCTAACCCTGGCCGGCGTCGAGGGATTTGAGGGCGTAATCTCGCGCGACACACCCGGAGAGGCGGTCGAGCAAGTAAATCTGTTCATGGCCTGGCTAATCGACCTGCTCGCCGAATTGCAGCCCGAAGATTTGTCCGGTGCCGACGAGATAATTCTGTCCGCCGGCGGTTCCGGGTATTTCGATCTGGTAGCGAAAGCGTTCCACTCGGTGGGATTCTTTCTGCCCAAACGCGTCGTTCTCCGTAGCGGCTGTTATCTCACCCACGATTCGCATGATTATCGCCAGTTGCATCAGCGAATGGTCGCGCGCGGCTGGCACGGCCCCCAGTTCCAACCCGCTCTCGAAGTCTGGTCCTACGTCCAGTCAATTCCCGAGCCCGGGTTAGCGATCCTCACCATGGGCAAACGCGATTGCCCGTACGATCTTTCTTTCCCGATTCCCTTGCGCCGGTACCGCACAAATGAACCCGATCTGAATTTGAAATCCTGCACTATCACCAGGCTCAACGATCAGCACGCCTACATGACCTTTCCCGACGGCGCCGACCTGCGCTTTGGCGACATGATCGCCTCAGGAATTTCCCATCCGTGCACCGCCTTCGACAAATGGCGTTTCATCCCGGTAGTTAACGATGAATACGATGTAGTCGACGCCATCCAGACCTGCTTCTGACCCCACACCAAGCGCAGGCCCGCCTGGGGCCGGCGGTCCGAAGCAGACCGAATTCGAGCAGCCCCCGTCAATCGCCTGGCTCATACGTCAGCGTCGATCGCGGTACTGTTTGCTCTAGCCCCGAACCCAATCGACGCCCGGCGATCTCCACTTCCGCTCGCGGTCGACGCCTCCGCTCCCACATCCGTGGAAATCACGCTGGCGGGCGCGCTCTCGTCCAATCCGCAAACCACAATCCGCAAACTCGCGATTCGCGCCGCCTCCAGCGCCCGCGTCTGCACCAGCTCGCACCCTGCATCCGCCATCCGCAGCGCGCTCTCATACGACAGTTGCGGTATATGTTTTGCCTCCGGATCGACGTTAGGATCCGCCGTGAAATACCCGCGAACGTCCTTCACCAGTTCGCATCGTGCCGCGTCCAGCCCTTCCGCCAGGAGCACCGCGCTCAAATCCGACCCGCCGCGCCCGAGCGATGCGATCATCCCGCCCTCCCGTGTCCCGAAAAATCCCGGCACCACAATCACCGAATGTTGTTCCAGCGCTCGCCCGATCTGCTGTGAAACCGTTTGAACTTCCGCTCGCCCGGCCGCCGCATCGCTCAGGCACAACCCGGTCTCATGAATGTTCAGGCCGGCCACGTGTATTCCCATTTCTTCCAGATGCAGCGTCAGCATCGCCACCGAACGCGTCTCCCCCGTCGACCAAAGCAAATCTAGCGTCCGCGGATTTGGACAACTGGTAATCCCGCGCGCCAGCTTTTCCAATTCATCGGTCAACCCATATTGCGCCGACACCACGATCACGAATCGCTCGTCCGCGCACTGATGCAGCCGCCGCACGATAAATCGCGAAGCCTGCTGGTACGTTTCACTGTTCCTCAAAATCGATCCGCCCAACTTGATCACCACAATCCGTTGCCAATCACGCCCCTGCATCTTCGATAGCCTCCCAGGCTAAAATAGTTCTCCGCCGTTGGACGCAGCATCGCGACCGCGTTGCGGTACCTTCACCTTCATAGCCCTTCGCCAATGCCAGCAATGCGCAAAATCAAGAGCGCAAAGCGGACATCGTCGCAGCGATTGGTCGTTGGGGAGCAAGACTGCCAACCGATTCTTCGGTCAGCGTAGAACTTTATCTCTCCCGTACCGGGCAGGAATTAGCACCTGGGCTCTCGGGCCTGGTTGCTGTGGCTTCGTCGGGCCTGTACCCTCAGCCACTCTAGATAAGCGCCGCCGTAAAAAAGCGGCCCACCACAAATAACAATTCACGTGCGAGTTGTCAATCCAAACCGCACCCAAATTTGCGTATCCCGTAACCGCAATGGAGGCAAGCTCAAGATTTGTCAGTTCAGCTTTTCGCCGCGCCAGCCAGGATTACGTGAGCAGAACGGTACTCTCCTTGTATGGCTAGGATGCTCGCAATGAAAATGTATCGCTCGATCCACGGCCAATCAGCGATTCCAGGTGCCGCCGTTGCAGACCGGCAGCGCGTTTCTGCGGAATCAACGAAAGGATCTGGCTGTCTTGTTCTCGGGTCGCCTTGGATGCGCCCGATGTTGTCCCCGTATTGCACGCTCACCTAAGTCAGGTATGGCGGCGCTGCGGGGTCGCTGAACTGCGCCAGCACTAAAGCTTGACGAGAAGGGCTCAATTGTCCTATCATGGCCATGATAATTAACGTGGCCATGATAATTACCATGGCCGTGGTAAACCCCAATGCCAGGCCGCTACCCAAATTCATCGATCGCCAAGGAGGCCCAACTCGGTCGGGTCGTGGCGAACCTTTTCCGCGAGGAAGGCTGGAAAGTCGTCGAAGAGCCACGCGAGAAGAAGTTTGCGCCTGACTTCCTCGTGTCGGGGCGCGGAAAGAAATTCGTCGTAGAACTAAAACGGGCTTCGGAGGGCCGTAAGGACCGCGTGATTCCGTTGCTTTCCCAGGCCGCGCTGGAAGCCGCTCACTATTCCCGAGTTATGCATGGTCATCCCCTCCCACTTGCGATTGTGGCCGCAAATCGCATCCCGGAGTCCGTCGCCGAGGAAGCCAAGCAATTTGTGCGGGAACGGGCACCCGAAGTCGCAGTTGGAGTATTGGATCTCGAAGGTCTTCGATTGTTCGCAGGTCACGGGTTGGAGTCGCTGAGTTCGGCAAGGCGCCCGCAAAGCGCCATTCGTGCGCCGAATGTGCGCGCGCGCGCGCCGCAGCTCTTTTCGGATTTGAACCAATGGCTGCTCAAGGTTCTTCTGGCTCCCCGAATTCCGGACGTATATTTGTCAGCTCCGAGAGGCCACTACCCAGGAGCTTCGCAGCTGGCAGAAGCCGCTGGCGTCTCGGTCATGAGTGCATTTCGTTTCGTCGGGGAGTTTTCGAAAGAAGGCTTCCTCGAATCCGGGCCAGGAGTATTGCGGCTGGTTCGGCTGAGAGAATTGCTGAACCGGTGGCTTGCTGCGAGTCAGCGACGCGTCCTGGAAATTCCGATGCGTTGGGTTCTTCACCGGGGGAAAAAGGCGCTCTGGAGCGTGGCCCGTTCCTATCGATCGGACGAAGCAATGTCCTCTGCGAATCCCGTGGATCAATTCTCGTCGCTGCGGCCGCGTTTATGCCTTGGGCTGTTCGAAGCCGCCGCGGCGTTCGACATCGGGTTTGTGCACGGGGTAAAACCGTATCTCTATCTTGAGCGTTTGAACGCGGAGGTTCTGAAAGACCTCGGCCTTTCGAGTAATGCGGAGGAAGAAGCAGCCGATCTCTATGTGCGCATTCCGGCGAACCGCGAGAGTGTTTTCCGCGGAGTTGTCCGGAAAGACGGTGTGCCGGTAAGCGATATTCTCCAAATCTGGCTGGATGTCAGCCAGCATCCGTCCCGGGGCAAGGAACAGGCAGATCTTATCTGGAGAAGAATTCTGTCTTCCGCTTTGGACTCACCCGAACCATGAGCGAAGAGGATCCGGAACTCGAAGCGTTTTCAAAATTTATCGTTGCGCTGGAGCCCTGGCTCGGCGAGGTCGTTCTTGTCGGACGATGGGCACATCGTCTGTATCGCCTCGATCCTCGCGCGAGAAAGCTCGACTATCTTCCGCTGACAACGCTGGATGGAGATGTCGCCGTACCGCCGAAACTCAAAAAGGAAGAATCGAACGTGCGGAAGCGTCTGCTCGAGGCAGGTTTCGAAGAAGAGTTCATCGGAGAGGATCGCCCTCCGGCGACGCACTACCATTACGGAAAAGGAGGCGGTTTCTACGCGGAGTTCCTGGCACCGCTTGAAGGAAGTGAGTACGACCGAGACGGGAAGAGGAAGGCGAAGCTGGGCTCAACGATGTAGGTGCTACTCCGCTCGCACTTGGCGAGGAGGTCGTACGCCTGTTCGCGGCGGTTCTTACCTCCCCATATGAGCAGTGCATTTGCCATCGAGCTGTACGAATAGGCTACGCGCGGATGCCAAGGATGCATAGAGTCGCGGGCTTCATTCGCAGCGTCGTTCAGCCCGCCGAAAGCGGATTCGAACTCTTGTTTACTTCTTTTGCTGGCTCGCGGTCCGCGAGCCGATTGGCCATCTGCACGAAATAGATGTGTCCTTCTGTGTAGTCCTCTGACAATGCTTCCCTTGTGCCGATCCCGCCCTTGGCAAGACTGGTCAATGCTTTTTCCGCTGATCCGCGTCGGCAATAAGTGTAGCTGCGGCCATTCCAGATGCCATCGCTGCACTCATCTTGTCATGCTCAACGTGTTACTCCGCTGCAATGATCGCCATCTGGTTCCGCAATACCTTCCTTTCCGTTGCGATTCTGGCTGTGTGGCAGCGCCGAACCAGAAATTGCCGTCATCGCCAAGAGCAGGGACGTTGCGCCAAAGGAAAGCAGTGTTTTCATGTTGGCGCCTCCAAATGGGGACGCAGTTTGCCAGCTTCGAGCCCCGCAAGTTACGACCGATGCGGTTCCATGCTGCGGGCAATATTCCACGATAGCTCCTGCAGATCGTGCGCCGTTTCAGACTCTTCGCGGCGCGTGTTCACCACCACCGCCCAGGTGAATCCGTCATGGCGGTGGATAAGAAAGCTGGCGGTGCCGGGGAAGCTGCCGTTGTGAAAATAGTTTCCGTTCGACGACGCGTCCCATCCACGTACTCGCTCGGGATTCGCAGCCGACCTCTGGGTCATCTGACGCAAAGTCTCCTGTTTGAGCAATGCGGGAGCCCCGGCTTGGTCTTCCGCGGAAAAGACTCCCAACGCGAAGCGCACCAGATCGGTCGGGGTCGCGATCCATCCGCCATTGGAATCATGAAGTTCAATCGGCACGGAGTACGGCTCGTCTCTGCCCTGTCCGTAATATTGAACTTCGCCCGCGGCAGGGTCTTTTGTGGCCAGCCGCATGTCCGTAATGCCCAGCGGTGCCTGGACAAACTGCCGCACATAGTCGCCATATGGCATGCCAGAGACCTGTTCGATTACACGGCCCAGCAGAAAGAATCCGAAGTTCGAGTAAACAAAACGCGTACCCGGTGGAGTTTCTAACGGGTACCCATCCAGCGTCCGCTGGATAAAGACCGTACGGGTGTGGTCCGTATCATGAAACATCGGGTCGTTTTCTTTGTTCGACCATCCTCCCGCGGTGTGCGTAAGTAAATGATCCACGGTGATAGCTTGCAACCAATCGGCATGCGTCCGCAGTTCGAAGGTATTGAGGATGCCGGCCATACCAAAGACATGATCACTGGTCCGCAGCTTGCCGTCTTCCGCCAGTGTGAAGATCGCCGCGGCAGTGAATGGCTTCGACACACTGGCGATGCGAAAGAGGTTTTGCGGAGTCACCAGCGAATGGTCGAGACGATCCGCCACGCCATATCCCTGCGCGAAGACGATTTGGTCACCTCGGCCATAAGCAAGGGAAAGTCCGGGTACATCTTTGGCCGCGAGGTATGCGCTTACTAGGGCCTCTATTCGACCGGGATCTGGCTTTGCAGTGGCGCCACGGTTGCACCCAAGGATGAGCGAGGCAGAAGCGGCAAGCGATGAACCTAGGAAACAGCGACGCGTGAGCATGCCGAAGATTATACGCCGCGGAGACTGCAGACTTCATTCGGCAGCGCAGACGGGCCAACTTGTCGATGAGCTCGGCTAAAATTCGTCGCCGCTACTTCGGGGAACGAATCTGGCTGAGTATCGCGGCGGCGTTGTCGCCAAACGTTGCCTGATACTTGGGGAATTGCCGGAAATCCTGGTACTGCGGCAGCTGAATCCTCTGGCGCACCTCGGCTTCGGTTGCGCCGACCTGAGCCAGTTGCACTACTTGGGCGTCGAGATCCGCCATGTAATCGCGGAAGCGCTGAACAGTTTGCCTGGTGCCGAGTTCGAAATGTCCGGGGACGAAGTGGTCTGCGGAAAGCGCGAGAATCTGCTCCAGATCCTGAATCCAATGCGCGGCGCTACCTTTGTCCATAGCTGGCACGCTATTCGTTAGGTAGAGGTCTCCCATGGCGACGGTGCGCTGCTTCGGGAAATACACATAAATATCGCCCATGGTGTGCGCTGGCCACGCCGACACAATCTCCACCGGTTCATCACCCAAATAAACCGTCATGTTCTCCCTGAACGTTACCGTCGCCGGCCGAAACAAAAATTCGTGAGCAGATTTCCCGGTTCGCTGCGAATCCGATTTGGGCGCAGCCGCGTCCGCCGCCATAGCCACGGTTTTCTCGCGGGTGAACGGGGAAGAGATTATCGTGGCGCCCGGACCAACCGCCCCATTCCCGCCCTGGTGGTCCGGGTGGTAGTGAGTGTTAACGATGTAGGCGATCGGGAGCGGAGAAATCTTGCGAATTTCGCGCAGAATCTTCTCGCCTTCGGTGCGATCCAAACCCGCATCGACGACCAAAATACTGGATGGGCCGACCAGGAAAGTGGAATTGGCGCTCCCATCGTTGTCGGAAATGTAGGCGTAGAGATTTGGGCCCAGCGACTCGACCCGCGGCCCTGGCGCCGCGGAAATCGCCAGCAACGATACGCCGAGAATGAAAACCCGGACCGAAAGAACCTGCGTCCGCCAGCTTTTGGACAGTCGCTTCACGATCACCGCCCGATCGGGCGCAACGAGCGCCGGTCGAATTAGCATCGCAGCACAAACGCTACGCGCTTCTTAGAATATAAACTTCAGCCCAAATTGGATCAGCCGGGGGCCGCCCGAACCCAGTCCCGACGTTATTCTGCGCTACGTCCGGCGTCTGATACAACGCGCCAAATGACGGCGAGCTGAGTACGTTGTTGGGCAGCGCGAAGTTCGGATGGTTGAGGATGTTGAAGAACTCCGCGCGGAATTGCATCTTTAGGCGTTCGGTGATTAGCGTATTTTTCATCAGCGCGAAATCGACGTCCGTAAACCCAGGCCCGGTGACAATATTGCGGCCCGAGTCTCCGAAGGTCAGTGGAGCATTGAGCGAGAAAGCCGCGGTGTTGAAGTATTCCGCAACCGTGTGCGGACCGGCGTTCGGGTTGCCGCTCACATTCGCACGATCATCGCCCAGGCCGGTGCTGCTTTGGTCCAAGCCGGTCAGCACAGAAAACGGCTGGCCAGTTTGCGCGGTGACGATGCCACTAATCTCCCACCCATTGGTGAGATGTTCGGCGACCGCCGAGCCTTTCACGCCGGGGAAGCTGTAAATATAATTGAAGACCAATCGCTGCCGGATGTCGAAATCGGAAAGGCCTTTTTCGGCGGCGGTGTCGTAATTGTTTTGCGGGAAGATGGTCGTGCCGTTCGCGCCAGAACCGAAAAAGTCCGATGCGCCATCGAGGGACTTCGAATAGGTGTAGGCGACACCGAAGCTGAGCCCGCGCCCGATACGCTTGTCGAGTTTGGCTTGCAACGCGTTGTAGCTCGAGCTCATCGAGTCTTCCGCTTGAAAGATTTGCGCGAAACCGAAATAGGGTCCGCGCACGATGGACGGCATCAACGCGATGTTCTGGGAAAGGAAAGTCGCCACCGGCGCGGGAATTCCGAGCAGCTCCATGCGCGTGATCACGTCCGGAGACAGCGCGTTGATCTGCGCCTGGGTAATGTATGCCTGGTCGATTTGGCGGAATCGCGGCAGGTGGGTGCCGGTGGTTCCCGACGTAGGCAAGGTCGAGCAGCATTTTCCCCGGCAATTCGTGTTGGATATCGAAGTTCCATGCCTGCGAATACGGCGTGGCCAGTTTGGCTTCGGTGACGGTGAGCACGGGGAACCCGGAAGTTCCAAATGATTGCGGCCAAGCAGGCGAGGAAATGTAGTAGTCGGGCAGAAACGGCGGATTCAGCATCACGTTTCCGGGGATATTTCCGAAAACCGTATCGTAGAAAATGCCATATCCCGCGCGAACCACGGTCTGCCGAGACTTGCCGAGCGACCACGCGAGGCCAACGCGGGGAGCAAAATTGTTGTGGTCGCCGTCGTAGAGTCCGCCGAGCTGCGCTTGGGTGGCGATGCCGGATGCCTGGAGCGCGGCCAGATCGGTTTGCGATGCCGAGGGCGAGAGATAGGTGGTGTACAGGTTAGGGCGCCAGGTGCTGGAGCGGCCGGTGGCATCGTGCAAGACGGTGTTGAGTTCGTACCGCAGGCCATAGCTGAGAGTCAGGTTCGACCGCAATTTGAAGCTATCCTGAGCGAAGAAATCGTAGCTAGTGGTCCGATAGCTGCGCCCGGAGTTGCCGTCGAACTTGAGCGACGAGCTCGGCAGACCTTCGGCAAAGTCCACCAAGCGGATTCGGAATTCCTTCGGGATTCTCCGAGCCGGTGAAACCAAGCTGACCATTGAAGTAGAGATCGTAGAGCCGGTTGTCGCGAATATTGCGCACCTCGCCTCCCAATTTCCATTCGTGCCGCGGGGTGATGTGCGAGAAGTTGTCTACCCACTGCAGGGTGTTGATCCAGTTTCCCGAAGGGTTGTTTCCAGTGGCGCCCAGGTTGGAAGTGGATTCCACGCCGGAAACCAAGCCGCCGGAAAAGGTGATGTTGGGTAGATCGCCTAGGCCGGTTGGCGCGCCCGCTGGATAGCCAGTGTTAAATCCGTAGCTGGCGGCTTGCGGTCCGACTTGGTTATAAGTGGCGCTGGTCACGCGAGTAAAACCGAAACGAAATTCGTTGAGGGTGGTGGGACTGATAAATCGGGTGTACCCGAGCGAAGCCAGGTGACTGGTTTCCGAGTCATTCACTCCATAACCAGGAACCGCGGTGGTGCCCTGGCCGGGCACAAACGGATAGAAAATCGTCGCGCCCGTGTAGCTGTAACGAGCGGTCAAGGTCCCGTTCGAGAGGTGATGATCCATTTTCAGCATGTACTGGTTGGTGTTGTTCGTGAGATTCGGAGAGGAAACATAATTGCCGCCAGACTGAGTGGTATCGGGCTCAGGGAAGAGCGCGAAGAGTTGAGCGCTGACCGGGTTCACCGCTACTTGGACGTTGTGCCCCGTCGCCGGATTGAAAAACAGCCCGCTTCTTTGGGCGGCGGTGGGGACATTGGTCAGGTTGGTGATGCCAGCAATTTGACGAAAGCCCTCATAGTTGCCGAAGAAAAATGTTTTGTCTTTCTGTATCGGGCCGCCGAGGGTGGCGCCGAATTGATTCAATCGCAGCTCCGGAGCGGCGAATGCCGGATCGGCGAAGAAGTTTCGGGCATCCAGAACGTTGTTTCGCAGAAACTCGTATGCCGATCCATGCAGCTGATTGGTTCCTGACTTGGTGATCAAGTTGACGATAGAGCCGCTGCTTCGCCCGTACTCGGCGGCGTAATTGTTGGTCTGCACCTGAAATTCCTGGATCGAATCGATGGAGGGCAGTTGCGCCACGCTGCCAGCCTCGTAATTGTTGTTGTCGATTCCATCGACCATGAAATTGTTGGACGTCGATCGCTGCCCGTTCGAGGAATAGCCGGAGACGCCGCCTTCGCCGCCCTGCTGACCTCCGCCTCCGCCCGCCGCCGAAATGCCGGCATTGAGCAGCGCCAGTTGTGCGAAGTTACGGCCGTTGAGCGGAAGGGTAGTGACTTGCGACTCCTGAATCACCCCACCGAGATGGGCGGTCTCGGTGTCGGTCATGGCCACGCCGCTCTCGACGGTGACGGTGTTGGTTGACTGCGCCAGGGCCAGAGCCACGTCGGCGGTGGCCGTTTCGTCAACTAGCACTTCGATGCCCTCGATCTTCACCGCCGCAAATCCGGTTTTTTCCGCCGTGAGGATGTACATCCCGGCGGGGAGTGCGGGGAAGCGAAAGAAACCGTTGTCCGGAGTTGTCGCCGTTCGCAGCAGTCCTGTCGCAGCGCTGGTGATCGTTATTTTCGCCCCGGGAACCACCGCTCCCTGCGGGTCGTGCACCGATCCGGCGATCTCACCGTTGTTCGATTGTGCGAATGCCAATCCCGCAACCAGCACAACAAGAATTATCAAGACGAAAAATCTCTGCACCATGAGCCCTTCCTCCTGAACATCGAAGCTCTTCCATCATTGCCTGCGCCGGCTAGAAAGTTCCCTTGTAAACAACTCCGCCCTTCATCACGAAATCGACATGCTGCAGCACGGTGATGTCGCTAAGCGGATCGCCATTCACCGCCACGATATCCGCATATTTCCCGGGCTCAATCGCGCCGATCCGGTCACTCCAGCCCATCAGATCCGCCGCATTCACGGTTCCGGCCTGCAGGGATTGCACCGGCGTCAGTCCCAACTGGACCATCGACCAAAACTCCCCGGCATTCAGCCCGTGCGGGTATACCCCCGCATCCGTTCCCAACGCCACTTTCACTCCTTCCCGATACGCCCGCGCCACATTTACTTTGGCCGCAGGAATAATAATGGCCACCTTTTCAATCACCCACGGCGGCAGGTGCAAGCTGTCCTCGTTTTTCTCGAACCAAAACAGCGGAAACGTGGTCGCCGAGAAATAGGTTCCGTGCTGTTTCATGAGCTGGATGCCTTCTTCATCGAGATAAATTCCATGTTCGATCGAATCGACGCCCGCGCGCACCGCATCCTTGATGGCAATCGTGGAATGCGCGTGGGTCGCCACTTTGCGGCCCAGCCGGTGTGCTTCGGCGATGATCGCTTGCATTTCTTCCGGACTGTACTGTTCCATCAGGGGATTGTCGCCCTTGGACATTGTTCCGCCGGACGCAGTGAACTTGATCACGTCGGCGCCGTATTTGATGTTCTCGCGCACTTTCGCCATCACCGCAGGAACGCCGTCGGCCACGCCTTCCGCCGAATAATGAAACTCGAAGGGAAGAAGATTGCTGTCGCCATGCCCGCCAGTGATGCTGATGATCGGACCGGAAACCTGCATTCTGGGGCCGATCACGTCGCCCTCGATAATCGCATCGCGAAGAGCGACGTCCGCAAATCCTCCCGCGCCGACGTCGCGCACCGTGGTGAACCCAGCCAGCAGAGTGACCCGCGCGTTTCGCGCCCCGCTCAGCGCGTGCCGCGGAATGGAAACTCCCAGCGAATCGTAACCGGCCGCGCCCGCCTTGGAGGTCAAGTGAGTGTGAACGTCGATGAATCCCGGGAGCACCGTCGCTTGGCGCAGGTCGATTTCATGCGCGCCGGCCGGAACCGGCAGGTTGGCGCCGATCCGCTCGATTTTCTCGCCATGGATCAAAATGTCCTGGTTTTCCAGCATGCGGCCGGCGTGCGCGTCGAATAATTTCCCTGCGTGAATGAGGGTGACTGCGGGCGGGGTGGTTTCCTGCGCGGCGGCGCGAATCGCATGCACCCCCAGGCCAACCAAGAATGCGAGGTAGAAGACCCTGGCCCGGTAAAAATGCTCAAGAAGGCTATTCATGGGGATTCCTTTCCACTGATTTGGATTCAAAGAACAGGAAAGCATGTGGCCTGCGGAAATTTGGAGTAAAACTCGGCGCTACGCGCAAGCCCGCGGGGTATGGGGCGCCTGGGTATTCACGCGAGGGCCGGGAAGGGGGGCCAGAACGCAGGCGCGCCGCACCATTCATGTCATCCAGAGGGGAAAGTCGGCTCCGAAGAGCGCGTTGACGTCCAAGTTGGCCCATGGAACGGTCCGCTCCTAGCGCATCCGCCCCCGCAGTAACGATGCTTGGCCGACACGCTAACGCGAGCGTGCATGCCTGTCAAGTACATTTCGCATGCCATAAGTATACGAAAAACGGACGCATCAAACCGGCCCCATGACCGGTTATCCGTTTGTCTTTTTCCAATTGTCGTGCGCCGCAGAATCCCGTAAGGCTCGGCAGCGGTTTCGCTTCACGCCACCACGTTTCGCAAGATGCCCATGGGCGGGATGGTGATCTCAATCTCATCACCGGGATGCAATGTGAACTCATTCGGAGGAACGATTCCGGTGCCGGTCATCAGCAGGCAGCCTTGCGGGAACGAGGTTTCCCGATAAAGGTATTCCACCAGTTCGGAAAACGAACGCTTCATATTTCGAATGTAGGTGAGGGCCGAGAACGCCACCTCGCGTTCGCGCCGCACCTTCATGCGAATCTCGGTATCGGGCGACAGCCGTTCTGGGGTGAGATAAACGCAAGGACCCAGCGCGCAGCTGCCGTCGTAAGTCTTGGCCTGCGGCAGATACAGCGGATTCTCCCCTTCGATATCCCGCGAACTCATATCATTGCCGATGGTGTAGCCCACGATCGCAGCGCGTCGATCGATCACCAGCGTCAATTCCGGTTCCGGCACGTTCCACGTCGCGTCGCGCCGGATGCGAACCTTAGAACCGGAGCCCACCACGCGGTAGGGAGCTGATTTAAAAAATAGCTCAGGTCTCGGCGCGGCATACACCCGCGCATAAAAATCACCGCCTCCGGAATCTTTCGATTCTTCGATCCGCGCATCCCGGCTGCGGAAATAAGTGACGCCCGCGGCCCAGACTTCCTGGCTCCCGATGGGAGGGAGCAGGTCGGACTCAGATGGGGCCGAACACGGCGTCAGTTCCGCCAGAGCCTCGAAGTGATCGTCGGCATTGATAACGCCATCCCAGTCGGATGTCGCCGCGCGCAAGAACGATCCCGCGCTTTCCACAACGATGCCTTGGCGGGTGCGAAATACTCGGAAGGAATTTGCACGGGGACTGATGTGTGCCTCCTAGCGAAGCCGAGTCGGGCTCGCTGCGGGAAGAAAAGCGTCTCACTTCAAGATTCTCCCGAAGCCGGTTCCATCATAAACGAACTCTCCTTCGGTTCGTATCGAAACGGCGTTTCTAAAAAATACCATCGACCTGCCGCGCCTCCCCAGGATTGCGGATGCCGTACTCAACGCCATCGAGTCGATTCGCACGGTTCATTAGCGGTGTCAGCGCAAAGTAGAAATGTCCGGTTTTCTGTCCAATAGAAATGTCCGCCTCCAGGGATGATCGAGAGGGGGGAGGTGTGGCGGTTGGATTTTGTCGGTGGGCTTGGGTGTGCGACGGCCACGGGGTGGTGCTCCAACAGAAAAAATTGCAGGACGTCGATCCGCGAACCGCGGTGCGGCTGGATCAAGTCACCGATTTGCGCGCGTGCGCTTGTCGCGTGAGCCGGTGCGTTCGTCGCGCGGCCGGTGAGAATCTTGGCTTCCTCGCAAAGGTGGTGCGGCGATAGGAATTAGCGGCCGGGACAGCTTAATTATTTGTTTCAAGTTCGGTTACTTCGAATATTGACGAACCAGCTCGTCCACCTCGTCGTAGCCGGACGGCATCTCGACCCCGGAGGTTGAAGCTCCCGCCTCGAGTAGAGCTCGAACCGAGTCGGGAGAACGCCGATCTTTCCAGTACGAATCCACGCAGGCCTTGACCGCGAGAACCAACGCGCTGCGGCCTTTTGCGTCCAACGCATTCACCGCCGCTCCGCGAGCAATCAACTCTTTCACGGCAGCGGGCCACCCGCGCCACGCAGCGACGTGCAGTGCGGTACTGTCCTTCGCAATTTCGAAATAAGAATCGCCCGCTTCGAAGACCGCGGCCGCGCTTATGCCCAGATCCAGCAGGCATCGCAGGCCTGCAACATTCCCATTGCCGGAGAATTCAGCCAGAAGCGTCCCGCCCTCTGCGATGAGCTGCGGAACGAGGTGAAAATCGTGTGCAGGGATCTGCTCTATGGCTTCGCGATCGCCCCGAGCACACGCGGCAATCAAACGGTCTACACCATGCAAATCGAGAGTAAGCCCTTGCTGTTCGAGCAGAGCGAGAACATCGCCACGTCCTCGGCGCGCGGCCATCGCCGTTGCTGATTTGCCGTCTCGCGCGTTGAGCAGCGCGGGATCGGCGCCATGATCCAGCAGTCGCTCGATGCTTCGCAGCGAGTTGTCACGGCGCATCGCGTGGTGAAACGCGTTGACGCCGAACTTGGTCATGGCATTGGGATCAACGCCGTGATCCAGCAGCAACAGGATGCCTTTCTCGTCATGCCAGTCGGCCTTTCGCAAGAGCATGGTGGTGAGGCTTACCCGGTTGAGCCGTCCGCTCTCCAGCAGGATGTTCACGACGGTGTTGTCGTACCCCTCCGGAACATGATACGGAGTCTCCTCGTCGTTCGGATCGGCTCCTCTTTCCAGCAGCAAGCGGGTCAATTCCGGATGCCGCGCAACGCCCGCAGCGCCGTAGAGTGCGCTCTCAAACGTTGGACGTGAGTGGGGATGATCGATCATCTCGTACCAGCCGGTATTGGCGCTGGCGCCGGCATCGAGCAAAAGCCGAGCGGTGCGCACGAAATCATCTGACCGTGTGCGCTCCAGCCGCAGATACCGCGAGAAGCACAGATAGGTGAGTGCGTCCCAACCGTGCGGACCTCCGGTCTGTGTCGCGCTCTTCGGATCGCCCGCCAGAAAGCCCCGCACCGCGGCCTCGTCGGCGAGAATCGCTGCGGTGTAGATGTTGCTGCCGGCCACCTTCGGATAACGCGCCAGGATTATCTCCGCGTGTTCCACCGTTCCTGAATCGTGGGAGGCATTGCGGGGCACGCAAGCCAGTTCGATGAACGCGGCCACCGGATCCGCGACAGACGCGACCGAGTGAATCAAGTGCAGCATCTCGATATGCTTGGCAAACTTCGGCCAGCTCTCGAAGCCATGCTCGCGGGCGATCACCAGTTGCGCATCGGTGAGGCTGAACGGCGCGCGGTGGATGTCCGGCTTCGGCAGGCTATGCAAGCGAGGGTGACATCGCCCGACACGCTCCAGCGCGTCGGGAACACCGAGGCCGTGATTCTGGACGAGGTCTTTGGCTTGCTTTTTATATTGTTCGAGGTTCGGACGCGCGGGAAGTTCTCGATCGGGCATACGAAGCTCCTTTCACTGCTTGCCTGGAGTCCGCACCAGTCAGGCTGAAAGAAGTTTCGTCAAGTTGTGCTACTGAAGGTGGGCACGGCCCTTTCCGCGGACTGGATGCGCCCTTCGCGCTGGTGTTCACGGTAGAAAATTCCCGCAGAAAAGTCAATCGAGTTGTCGATTAGCTAGTGGGGCCGCTCCCGATGATCTGACCATTCAGGAGTTGGCTAGGCCCCTCGATATCCGGCGGAAGAACCGAAAACTTCGTCAGTGTGCATCGGGGGAATCAGCAGTACCGTCCGACCACTTGGCGACCGGAATCATAAATATCGTCAGGCGGTCATGCGCGCTATCCGATGCCAGAATGGGGGAACCCGCCAGATTGGCGCCCCAAGTTCGACTTGCGGATATCGGAACGAAAAACATTACGTGGGGACGCCAGTGCCCGTTGCCATCGCCCAGGTACCCTTGCTTGGAGAGCATGTAGCACATCGCACCAGGTTCCAGGCTGGGCAATTCCTTCTTGTCGAAGGCCGCGTTAATGCCGTCGACCATTTGAGTCTTGGATTTTCCAGCCAAAACCAATTCAGTCTTCTTTATGGTGAGCGGGAGATAGGACCGTGCGGCTTGTGGATTTAAGCATAGTGGACCATGCAGCTTGGGATTCCAAAAATCCGGATCGTCGACGCCAGCCGTCCACCCTCGTTCCACCAGGCACACGAAACCGTTCGTACCTTTGACCGCGGTTTCGTAGCCGTGCTGGCCAAGCACCAAAACCTCGGCATCACCCGAGACGGATTCCGGTGCGGCGCTCCGCGCCAAAGCGATCTCGGCATTCCGGTCGGCCATCAGATATTGCTCAATGGGGGCCATAGCGGGATACGGTGTTTTGGAGTCTTGCGCTCGGCACGCTGTGCCAAGCATCATGATCAGCGCGAAGCTCGGTACCGTGATCGTTCTAAAAATCTTCCCCTTCATTGATTTCTCCTCAGACGTACATCTACCGGAAACGTTGATATCAATATAATCTTCTTATGTCAATGGTTGCGGGCTGCCGGAGAGGTGGGATTCGGGTAGTCAGACCCAAGGGGACGATGGAAGGTGGATGGTCGGCGATCCGGCGGACTTACTGTTGCCAGCCGCCGCCGAGCGCGGAGTACACCTGGACCAGCGCGTTCAGTTCGTTCGATTGCGCCTGGGCGAGCGCGAGTTGCGCCGCGAAACGATTGGTATCGTTGGTCAGCACTTCCAGATAGCTGGTGACCCCGGCCTTATATCGAATGTCCGCAAGTTTCGCGGCATCTTCGGCGGAAGCCGTGAGTAGTTCCTGCTGTTCGCGGAATTCCCGATTCTTTTGGTAAGCGATGAGCGAATCGGAAACGCTCCGGAACGCCTGCTGAATGGTCTGCTGATAGGTCAGCAGCGCTTCCTGTTGCTGCGCTTCTACCAGCTTCACGTTGGAGTGGATCTTGCCCGCCGTGAATATCGGAACGGTCACATTCGGACCAAAGTTCCAAAGTCCCGCGGGACCGCTGAAAAGCCTGACCAGCGCGGGACTTTGAAAGCCGCCGATTCCCGTCAGCGAAATATCCGGATAATAAGCGGCCTTGGCCACGCCGATTAGTGCGTTCGCCGCCACCAGCTGTTGCTCCGCTTGTTGAATGTCCGGCCGCCGCTCCAGCAACGCCGAAGGAAGACCAACAGGAACGGTGGGCAAATGCGGCTGCTCGGTAAGTTTTCGCCCGCGTGGCACCTCGCCCGGATTCTCGCCCAGAAGAACGCGAATGAAGTTTTCTTCCTGCTGAATCTGGCGCTCGGCGTTGGGTATCGTTTCGCTCGCGGTATACACCAGTTGTTCGGCCTGGCGCACGTCCACCAGCGATACCGAACCATTCTGTTCGAGCGCCTGCTCCAACTTCAGCGATTCCTTCCGCGAAGAAAGGGTCTGCTGGGAAATCTCCAGTTCCAGGTCCAGCGCGCGGAGCTGAAAATACGCTGCGGCGGTGTTGGCGATCAGCGTATTCACAACCGCGCGCCGACCCCACTCGCTGGCCAGCAAATCGGCGCGCGCCGCTTCGGTCGCCCTCCGGTACTTGCCCCAAAAATCGAGCTCCCATGCAGCGGAGACGGTCACCTGCCCGGAAGTTTCTTCAAACGCCGGAAATTCGGGAGACAGCGCGGTGCGATTGCTGTTGATGTTGGTGCCGGCGGATAGGGAAGGGAATTGGTCCGCGCGAGTGATACCGAGCTGGGCTCGCGCTTGCAGCACACGACTAGCGGCGATTCGCAGGTCGTAGTTCTGCTGCAACGCGGTGCGGATCAAGCCCTGCAGCGCCTCGTCCTGGAACACCGCCCACCATTTTTCGTCGCCCAAAGACGCCGCATCCCCAGCGGCAGTATTGCTGACCGCAGCCCCGCGATAGGTTGGCGGCACGTCCACGGTCGGACGTTTGTAATTCGGTCCCACGGCGCAGCCGAAAAGCGCGAACACCACCGGCAGAACCGCCGCCGCTCGGAGCCGGTCCATCACGCTACACCCGTATCCGCGCTGGCCTGCGGCGCCTTCGATCGAACCGGGGCCGGGCTTTTGAAGCGAGCCATCCAGCGTTCGACCACGTCGAACGTCACCGGGATCAGGAATATGGCGATGACCGACGCCGCCAGCATTCCGCCGATCACCGCGGTGCCCAGGACCCGCCGCGAAACCGCGCCCGATCCGGTTGCGGTCCAAAGCGGAATGCAACCTAGGATGAACGCGAACGCCGTCATCAGAATGGGGCGCAATCGGAGCCGGGCGCCCGCGAGCGCAGCATCGTCGATGCTTTTCCCGCCCTCGTATTCGTTTTTCGCGAACTCGACGATCAAGATCGCGTTCTTCGCCGCCAAACCGATCAGCATCACCAGCCCGATCTGCGCATACACGTCGTTGTCGAATTTTCGGAGCCACAGCGCGGCGTAGGCTCCGAACACCGCGATCGGAGTTCCCAGCAGCACGCTGAATGGCAGCGACCAACTTTCATACTGCGCGGCCAGAATCAGAAACACGAACAGCAGCGACAGCCCGAAAATTGCCGCGGGAGAAACGCCCTGCGACGCTTTCTGTTCCTGATACGACATGCCCAGCCAGTCGTATCCCATCTCGCGCGGCATGGTCTGCGCGAATACTTCTTCGCAGCGCTTTGGTCGCCTGTCCGGAACTGTACCCGGGGGCCGCGGCAGTGCTGATCTGCGCGGCGCTGTATTCGTTGTAGCGCATGGTGAATTCGGGTCCGGCAACGCTGCGGGTAGTGGTCAACGCGCTCAGCGGAACGCTTCCGCCGCTGCCGTTGCTCACGTGAAACTCACCCACGTTTTCCGCGCGGGTGCGGTAATCTCCCTCGGCTTCCACGTATACCTGCCACTCCCGTCCGAAGCGATTGAAATAATTCACCAGGTATCCGCCCATGAAGGTCTGCAGCGTTTCATAGACGTCGCCGATGTTCACTCCTTGCCGCATCACCTTGGCGCGGTCCACATCCACAAATACCTGCGGCACGTGCGGCGTGTAGGTGGAAATCACTCCGGCTAGCTCCGGGCGTTTTTGCGCCGCAGCGACGAATTTCTGTACGTTCGCCGCCAGGAAGTCATTCCCGCTGCCGGAGCGATCCTCCAGAATGAACGTCGCGCCGCCGGAAGCGCCGACTCCCAGAATCGCCGGCGGAGGGAATGAGAACGCCAGGCCTTCCTTCAGCGATGCGAGTTGCCCGCCTAGATGCGTCTGAATCGCCTCGAATTGCTCGTCGGGTTTCTTTCGCTGGTCCCAAGGCTTCAGGGTCACGAAGAAAAATGAATTGTAGGTATTTTGCGTGAAGCTCAACAGGCTGAAACCCACCACCGTGGTGCATCCTTGCACGCCAGGCGTCTGGAGAATCATCTGCTCCACTTTGTGCGCTGCTTGATCGGTGCGCTGCAGCGAGGAGGCATCCGGCAGCACCATCGCCACGAACAAATACCCCTGGTCTTCGGTTGGCAGGAATTCCGTAGGCAGCTGCGCGGCCCACGAATAACGCGGCTACCGTCACCCCGGCGAGAAACAAGAAGCTGATTCCCGCCTTGCGAATCAGCACGGCGCTAAAACCGACGTATCCATCGGTCACTCGCGCGAAGGTGCGATTGAACCACTTGAAAAATCGCGCCAGCGGGCCCCGCCTTTCGGTTTTCGGCTTCAGCAGCAGCGCGCACAGCGCAGGGCTCAGCGATAGCGCATTGAACGCCGAGAACAACACGGAAATCGCGATGGTCACTGCGAATTGTTGGTACAGCCGGCCGGTAATCCCGGGAATGAACGCGGTCGGAACGAACACCGCCGCCAGGATCAACGCGATGGCCACCACCGGCCCGGAAACTTCCTCCATCGCTTTCAGCGCGGCGTCTCGCGGGGTCATGCCTTCTTCGATGTGATGCTCCACCGCTTCGACCACCACGATCGCGTCGTCCACCACCAATCCGATCGCCAGCACCAAGCCAAATAGCGAAAGGGTATTGATCGAAAATCCCAGCAGCGGAAAGACAATGAAAGTCCCGATCAGCGAAACCGGAACAGCCAGCAGCGGAATCAGAGTGGCGCGCCAGCCCTGCAGAAAAATGTACACAACAAAAATCACCAGAATCAGCGCTTCGAATAGCGTCGTGACGATTTCTTTGATTCCAGCCGAAACCGCCAGGGTGGTGTCCAGCCCCACTTCAAAATCGAGATCCGCCGGAAAGCGCTTCCTCAAATTCGCCATGCTCTTGCGCACACCCGCGGCCGCCTGCACCGCGTTCGCGTCCGGCAACTGGTATATCGCCATAATCGCAGCGGGCTTGCCTTTGTATCGGCCCACCACGTCGTAGGTCTGCGCCCCCAGGCTGATTCGCGCCACATCTTTCAGCCGCAGCGTCGAACCGTCCGGATTTGCGCGAATAATGATTTCGCCGAACTCTTCCGGCGAAACCAATCGTCCTTGCGCGCGCACCGTGTACGTAAATTGCTGCCCAGCCGGAACCGGTTCGCCCCCGACTTTTCCCGCCGGGTTCACCGCGTTCTGCGTTTGGATCGCTTGAATGATCTGCGGGACCGTGACTCCCAGCTTGGCCAGCTGATCCGGCTTCACCCAGCAACGCATCGCGTACTGTCCTGCGCCAAACACCTGCACCCGGGCGATTCCCGGCACCCGGGTGAGTTCGTCCACCAGGTTGATGTAGGCGTAGTTCGCCAGAAATATGCCGTCATAAGTGCTCTTGGGCGAATACAAATCCACCAGCATCAGCGGCGCGGTGAGCGATTTCTGTACGGTGACCCCGGCAGTGTTCACCGCGGCAGGGAGCTGCGAAGTGGCCTGCGAAGTGCGCAATTGGGTGAGCACCTGATCGATGTTCGGATCGGTCTTCACGTCGAAATCCACGATCAGGGTGGTCTGCCCGTTGTTGGCGTTCGTGGAATACATGTAACTCATGTTGTCCACGCCGCTCATTTGTTGCTCGATCGGCGTGGCCACGGATTGTTCCAGGGTCTCCGCGTCCGCGCCGGGATATAGCGCCTGCACCTGAATTTCCGGCGGCACAATGTTGGGGAATTGCGCCGTGGGCAGGCCCAGCATCGAGACCGCTCCCACGATCACCATCAGGATGGCGATCACCATGGCCACAATCGGGCGGTCGATAAAAAATTTCGCCATCGCTAGTTCGCCCCGCCCGCGGCCGGCGCGGCATCGGCGGGCGCTGCCTCTTCCGTCGGCTTTACCGGGGCGCCCTCGCCCACCTTCATTACTCCCTCGGTAATCACTCGCTCATCCACTTTCAGTCCTTCGCGCACGATCCACATTGATCCCACCCGGGCGCCCATCTTCACGCTGCGAATGTTCACTTTGTCGTCCGCGCCCACCACCGCCACTTGATAACTACCCTGCAGCTCGGTCACCGCGCGTTGCGGAATTAAAAGAGCCCCGTGCAGATTTTCGGTGACCGTGCGGATCCGCCCGAATTGCCCGGGACGCAGGATGTTGCCGGGGTTGGGGAAACTACCCACGATGCGAATCGTTCCGGTCTGCGAATCGACTTGCCGGTCGGCGAAGATAATCTTTCCTTGGTGTGCGTACACGCTGCCGTCGGAAAGTACCAGGGTGAGGGGTATGGTGCGGTTGGACGCCAGCAGGTCCACCGAGCCCGAAATCTTGCCGGCAATGCGCATATATTCCTGCTCGCTAATCGGAAAATAAACTTTGATCGGATTGACCATCGAAACCGTGGTCAAAATCGTGGTAGGCGACACCAAATTGCCAATCTGGGTCTGCGCGATGCCCGCAATCCCATCGATCAGCGAACGAACTTGCGTAAATCCCAAGTTCAGCTCGGCCTGTTCCACCGCCGCCTGAGCCGCTGCGAGCGCCGCTTCTGCGCTGAGCTTGGCCTGAACGTCGGTATCCAGCTGGCTCTGCGGAATCGCGTGCAGTTTCGCCACTGGCGTATCGCGATTCACATTTAGCGTCATTAAACCAAGCTGCGCGTTGGCTTGCGCCAGTTGCCCTTTGGCTTGATCGAGCACCGCCTGAAACGGCCGAGAGTCGATTTCAAAAAGCACCTCGCCCTGGTGTACCTCCGATCCTTCGCGGTAATTCTGCTTCACCAGGTAACCGGTCACCTGCGGCTGTATCTGCGCGTTGGTATACCCGTCGAGCGTGGCCACCCAATCGCCGATGATCGGCACATCATTCTTCATCACCCGGGCCACGGTCACCGCGGGGGGCGGCATCGCCATCGGCGCGGTCTTTTCGCACCCGCCCACCAACAGCGCGGCAGCGGCGAGCAACGCGATGCCGGCGGAGAACGGAATCGAGTGAGAAAGAAATCGGGAGGAGTGCTTCATAAGCGTTGTCTCATCGGGGGTGGCGTTTCCTTCCATCTCGAAATTGGATATCGACGACGGCCCCGCGGCGCCGGAACGCCGCGATCACCTTTGGATGCGCCAGCCGAAGAAGCGACTCACGCAAATTAGACCGAAACAAGCTGCGTCCGTCAGAGAGTTTTAATGAGCGGATAGCAAGCGCTTGCGATGTTAACAGCCACTTGCCATTATAGCAAGTACTTGTTATTATTCACGACGTGAGCGTGTGCGACAACAACGTCGAATTCATCAGTTGCCTGATGTCTCAGGTGACCCACGCCATGGAACACGAAATTACCCAAAACCTCGCGGCCATGAATCTGACCTTGCTGCAACTGGCCGCGCTGGACGAGCTGGATCGCAACGCATCGCTCTCCACCGCGGACTTAGCTCGGCTCACCTCGGTGACTCCGCAAAATATGAGCCTGGCGGTTTCAAATCTCGCCAAAGGCGGCTATCTCCTCCGCAAACCGCACCCCACCAACGCCCGCGTCAACCGATTGGTACTTACTCCTCGGGGCTTGCAGATATTGCGCAAGGCCGCCGCGCGGGCGCGGGTAATCGAGGCCGGAATGTTCGGCGCCCTGTCGCCGCGCGAAAAGGACCGCTTCCGCACCGTGTTGAGCGGCTGTCTGGAACGCATCAACAGCTCCAAAGCCAGAAAAAATCCCGTGGTCCTTCGTTCCCGCCGCAAAAAACGGCGTAGTCCTCCCTCCATTTAAAAATCGGAAAGGGCACCCCCAACGAGACGAACAGAGGGATTTACTTCAAGGCGCTATGAACAAACCCGATTGCTAGAGTTCCTTCGCTGGTGAACGTATCGCGGCCCACGCCCCGGAACCGATTATTTCAGTTCCACTTCGCCTTCGATCTCCACCGGGATGTTGAACGGTAACTCCGCCATTCCCACCGCGCTGCGGCAGTGAGCGCCCACCGCAGGTCCAAAGACTTCCAGAATCAGGTCCGAGAATCCATTGATCACACTCGGCTGCAAGTTGAATCCGGGCGCCGAGTTCACCATTCCAAACACTCGTCCCCACGCCGCGATGCGATCGAGGTCGCCCAGGGCGCGCTGCAAGCTGCCCAGTATCGCCAGCCCGGTCAGCCGAGCCGCCGCATAACCCTGTTCCAAGCTCACTTCCCGCCCCACTTTACCCAGTGGTTCGGCGAACGCGCCCGCCGGGCTTTGCGGGCCGTGTCCGGATATGAGCGCGCGGCGGCCAAGAATGCGGACGAACTGAAACGGCAGGGCAACGCCCTGCGGCGGCTTAGGAGGAGGAGGCAAGGTCAGCCCAAGTGCTCTCAATCGCTCTTCGATTTGCGCCATCGGTGAAACCTCGTGGATGAAGTGGAATCAGACGCGGCGCCAAAGCTCGCTCTAGCGCCGCCCCAACGTTTAGGAACTCACGCCGCCCCCGCGTTTCCTGTTCGTTTTGAGGGCGCGGTCGGCTGCCCCAAAAGCATCGCCATCACCGCCGAGCCGTTCGGGGAACCGAGACCGGTACACGGATCCCACCCCGGCCCGGCAGCGAACTTCCCGCCCAAGTCGTCATAAATGTCGTTGTTTCCGGAAGTCACATCGTGGAATCCTGACGCCCCACCCTGCGCGTAGAGCAGCGCGTTAACGAACCCGGCCGGCGTGCCCAATTTCTGATTTATGCGCGCCAGCAGCCCAGCCCAAAGCGGCGCAACCGCACTCGTTCCTCCAATGGTCTGCGCCTTGCCGGCAACGAACACCTGGTACCCAGAATACGGATCAGCATTCCCGCAAACATCCGGCACTCCCCGTCCGCCCGCGCTGTTGACCGGTGCCGGAACATTCGTGCTCGACTGATACGATGGTTTCGGGAAGAAGTTGCTCACCCCGCCGCCGGTGGCCCCGCCACTAGCACCCTCGTTCCACACCGTCTCCACCGGCGCACTCGCCGCGGAAGACGCCGCGAGCGTCGTGCCGCCGCAGGCCAAAGCATAAGTACTCGACGCGGGGAAATCCACATGAGGCTGGTGATCCCACTGCGCCAGTTGTTCGTCCGCCGAGCCGTTATCTCCCGCGGCAACGCACACGCTGACGCCCATGGCCGCCGCTTCCTCCAGCGCTTGCTCCAATCCTTGCAACATCTGTGACGTGGCGGTCTCTTCGGCTTGCCCCCAACTGATCGAGATGATCGATGGCTTCCGAACCTCATCGTGCACTGCCGCGGTCAACGCCTGGATGAAGCCGTCATCAGTGTTGGTGCCGAAATATACCGCGATGCTCGCACCGGGAGCGATCGACCCCGCCACTTCAATGTCCAGAGTTACCTCCTCGTCCGCGTTAGCGTCCTTTCCAGGAACGTTCGCGCCGCCATCAACTCCCACCGCGGTGATCGTCGGCGTAGTCAGTCCCAGGTTCTTAAAGAAGGTGTTCAAATCGGAAGTCGAGTAACCAGCCCCGGTTGCATCGCCCTGACTATTCACGTCATTCAGCTCGATCAGCCCGATGGTCTGCCCGGTTCCGTCCAGGCCGGTTGGAAAAGAATAGATCGCGCCCACTTGTGGCGGCGTGTAACTCGTCGGCGCGGGATGCTGGGCGGCCTTCTTTTTCTTTTTGGAACCGCGCGCCGTTCGCCCCTTGGTCACCCTCCGGTGGTGCGGTATGACCGTTGGCCGATCATCGAGCCCCAGCACCCTTTCGATCACCCCGCCTAAGCTCGCCGGTATGGTGATTTTTCCCGTGCGTCCGCGATAAGTGACCGACCCCGCCTTGTAACGCCGCAGCTTCACCCCAAATGCGGCGCTGATGTCCGCGATGGTCCCCGAAACTTTCACCGTTCGCCGGGGCATGCTCACTTCGGTAACACTCAACTTATTCCCATGCGCAAACCCATCGATTTTGCGAATGTCCGCCGGATCGGCACCGGCCAGGGTCGCCAGTTCGGTGCGGCTCATGTATCTACGCTCGGCGGGCAGCTGCGTGGCCAGCTCTTTCAGTTTCTTCGCCAGTTCCACTTCCGACTTGCGCCGCACTTGAATCGTAATCTCGATCCGCTGCTTGGGGTCCACCTTGCCAACAACTTTGGCGCCTTTAATCGCCGTTCGACTACTTCCCGGAAGTTCGATTCGCTTTTCCATGATCAGCTCCTGATGCCGCTTAAGTTGGGTGGCCTAAGGTCAGGTTTAGTTGCAAGGATTTTGGTTTTAGGTTTCGCAGTTGCCGTTGGGTGGCGCACCCTTCGCTTTCCAGGGTGCGAATTTCTCGTCGCGGGATGGAGATTACGTCCGCAGTTCTACGCTCGTCCTTTTCACTGCCCACTCGCCCAAGCCAGGCCGTCCGCGCCTCGACCGGCATCGATCAGCGACTGCACCTTCCACTGGGCCACGTCCCGCGGTGTCAGGTCAATCACCGCGACCTGCCCCACCTGCCCCTCTCGGATGCACGAAACGTAGGCCACCTTGCCGTCCGGGTTCACCACGATCTCCTGCGGCGCGCCTGGAAGGTCAATCGTGCGCGCAATCGTAAGTGTCCCGAGGTCCACCACTGCCACTTGCCCGTGCAGAATCGTTACCAGCAGCCAACGCCCATCGCGCGTGGCCGCTGTCCCATAGCCCCATGACGGCAACCCCACCCACGCCTTCACCTTGTTGGTCGACGTATCGATCACCGCGAGTTGCGGCTTAGTCTCGTCCGCTGTGAACACCATGCGGTCATCGTTCGATATCGAAATCCGCTGGGTCTTGCCCGAAATCGGAATCACCGCGATCGTCTTGCGCCCAGTCATGTCCAGCACTGAAACGGTGCCCGGACCAACATTCGCGGTGTACCCGCGCCGCCCGTCGTGCGAGATCGCCAGCATATGCGATTCCGCCTGCCCAGTGGGGATCGAGCCCACAATTTTGAGCGTCCGCGGATCGACAATCGTCACCGAATTGTCCAGTTCGGTGGTCACGTAGAGCATCCCGCTCACCGGCTCGTAGACCACGCAGTGCGGCCGCACCCCGTGCCCAAAATCCACCTTACCCATAATCTTCCGGCTGGCGACATCGATCGCCAGCATCTCCCGCCCATCCAAACCAGGTTGCCCCACCCCCACATTCCCATAGATCGGCACGTACACGATGCGCCCATCCGCAGACGCGGCCGCCTCGTGCCCATGCATGGTGGTCTGCTCTTCCGAGATGGTAGCAATCTCCCGCGCCGCCACCGGATCCAGCACGCTAAGATTGAGGTCGCCCTGGTTCACAACGATCAGCGCCGCGGCGCGAGCAGCGGAACCCGCTCCACCGCCAGCCCCGGCGCAGAGCAGGGAACTACCCAGGCAAACGCCGCCAAGCAAAAGCACCAGCCAAATTGGTTCGCGCATATGCCGCAAAGTCTATCACCACTCGGGACAAGGCGACCCCCACTTTGCCGAGTCCCTCACCAGGTGGCGTGTTGCGCGGGAAAATGGTTTAATCCCGGGTAATCGCAGGCGGCACATGCAGAAAATTGATAAAGCAATGAAGAAATACAAATTCAAGGCAAAAATTGAAGCGAACGATGGCGGAGGGGCATTTGTGTTTTTTCCCTACGATACTGTGAAGGAGTTCGGCACCAAAGGCACGGTGCCGGTAAACGCCACCTTCCATGGTGTTCCCTATTCGGGTTCACTGATGAGCTGTGGTCGCCCATTCCACATGCTCGGCATTCTTAAAAATATTCGCGAGCAAACTGGGAAAGGGCCAGGCGATACGATTGAAGTCGTCGTTTGGAAGGACGAAAAGGTCAGAACCGTCGAAGTGCCGCCTCCATTCGAAGCATGGATGAAGAAGGAAGGGCTCCTTCCTTTTTTCGAAGCACTGAGTTACACCCACCGCAAGGAATACTGCCGCTGGGTTACCGAAGCCAAGAAGGAGGAAACGCGATCGAAGAGATTGGCGAAGGCGATCGCAATGCTCAAAAAGGGAAGAAAGACTCCTGGGTAGATTGGTGGCGTGCTCGCCCCCGTTCTTCTAGTTTGCGTACCGGCTGGCAGCGATCGAAATGGGCAGGCCCACGCAGACAACATGAATGATCACCTGCGTGACGACCGCTGGCAGGGTCACATATCTCTTAGCCATCGCCGATAGCGGAATGACGATCCGATTCATCACCAACACTATCACTCCAAAACACGCGCCCGAAATCAAATAGTGAATGGCCAGAAAAGGGAAGGAGTGGCTAGCTTCAGTGAACACGGCCGCCGCGACGAATGCGATCGAACAATGAAACAATATTCCCAGCGCCACCGATGGGTTGCCCCGCCGAAAGCTCTCCGGACCCAACAGCCCACTAGCCACGCCCTGCCACAGTTGGGCAGGTTTCACGTCTTTCAGGCCAAAGGCCGCCATACTAGCCGCGCCATCCAGAATCGCGCACGATGTACCGCCCCACAAAATCGCCATCACCGTGTCGCTCATAACTGTTGTGATGCGAAGCAATCGCGTTCCGATTCGCAGCGGGATCACCAGATCAGCAAGACTCTTTCAACCCGGTTGCCGCCCAACCGATCTTTGAGTAGGCTCAATCACGATGCCAGGCCGAAAAGGACCGCCACATGAAAGAAAGAATGCTAAGACGCCGCCGTCCCCTTATCGCCTCCCCCCTGGAATGGCAAATGACCGCGAACCCAGTCCCTCATCCACCCATCCCGGTGCTAGCCGAACGCGGCGGCACGCAGCTCCAAACCCCGCGCCCCACTCTCCTGGTTGACACCCGCGAGCAGAATCCATTCAACTTCACACGCTTCAAAGGATGGTTCGCAGGAATCGAAAAGAAAGCCCTAGCCCTCGGAGACTATTCCGTCGCCGGCCTGGAAGATGCCTGCGTAGTAGAGCGCAAAGATCTCTCCGATCTAATCCATTCCTGCACCGCAGACCGCCCCGCGTTCATAAGCCGCCTGCGCCGGATGGCCAGCTATCCGCATCGCCTGCTCGTGGTTACTAGCACCCTAAGCCAAGTAAAATCCCGCTACGAACACGCCGCGGTCGATCCCAACCGCACCACACAATTTTTGGTAGCGGTCCTGGCGGGTCTGCTGGTCCCATTCGTCTGCACCGAAACCCATGAACTCGGCGAAGAACTCGTAGCCTCCTACCTCTATCAAGTCCACCTCTACCACTGGCTAGAAACCAACGACCACGGCCGGTTTCTCTCCGACACCGACATCTAGACATATAGACGCCGCTGATCTTTCGCTTTTGCCGGTGGGTGCCCACACGTCGGGCTTGCGCGGGGGGTTCTTGACTTAGGTCTTAATGCTCGCTTCGGTTCTCGCCCCCGGTGTCACCGAACTCAAATTCCGCAGAATCCAGCTCGGTATGATTCGGTCACCCGCACAATTCTCAGGCAAAGCTTGGCACCGTTACCCCTTCCTCGGCGTTTCCGTGTGCTTTGCTTTTGGTCTTGGTGTTTTCGACTTTGGAGTGGAGGGTGGGAGCCCACTAATTGGCGAGAGGCCAAACTTGCTGGAATAGTTCATCTGCAAATTTCCGTTGCTCTTCAAAAAAAGGGAAATGCCCGGAATTGTCAAACCAGATAAATTCCTTTTGCGGAGCCTTGAGTGTTTGATGGTACTCCCAAATCAGGGAAGGACGGCAGTATGGGTCCTGTCTTCCCTCAAAAAAGAAAATCGGCACCCGGAAGTCGGTCCCCAGTTTGCTAAGATCGATTCTGGCCAGTTCGGGAAGCAGGATCTCGCCGGAAAACATTTGGCCGCGGAAAAAGCCGTAATCATCATCAAGCGAATATTCAGGAGCCGACACAATTGACGACACGATCCTCGTCACGTTCGTGAACCCCGCTCCGTTCAGGGGCGGCCCGAGTAAGCGCGCCGCCCATTTGTTTGCGATCAGCAGTTTTCTCATGTCCGCCTCGGCAGGAGGATAAGGCCCGATACTCTCCAACTCTTTCACCGCCGCTTCGTCGTGCCGGTTGCCTGCCTGTTGCAACGCGTCCCGGTACATGGTGTTCGCGTTCTGCTCCATATTCACGACCTGCCCGGAGCCCACATAAGCGTAAATCGTTTCGGGATGTTCGTGCGCCAACCAAAGGCCCAATAAACTTCCCCAGGAATGACCTAGGACAAAGATCTTTTTCCTCTGGAACCGATTCCGAAGATAGTTCACCACCTCCACGGTGTCCTGCTCCATTCGCGGTACATTCATTGTTCTCCGCAGAAGTTCCCGGTCATTCGACGCGTATGTTTTCCCCGCTCCGCGTTGGTCCCATTGCACCACGGTGAAGTGCTCCTCCCATGGGTCCTGAAACGCCCCGGCCAGCGGAATAAAAGGGATCCCGGGTCCACCGTGGACGAACAGAAGAATCGGGTTGTTGACGTTCTGCCCTCGCACTTCGATCCACTGCTCGATTCCCCCGATTCGCACCGCCTCCAGGCTGTCGATGCCATTTGGTGAACGAATCGCGCGTTCTTTTGCCGCCGTGTGCTGCAGATATTTCCGATACAGCAACGCGGACGAGAGCCCCGCGATTGCCAGGCAAGCGACACCGATCCCGACACATTTGAAAATCCTCCCGATCATCAATCACCTCGCGGGCGCAATTCCGCTCCCATTGGTCATACGCACAGATTCGCACCTTTGTTCCTCCCTCCCGCGCTCCCTGCGCCGGGAGGTGGCGAGGCGCATCGCTAGTTGGATCCTCCCGACGTGCACAGGAATGATCCTTTCCACCCCTCCTCCGCAGCACGCGAGGTTCGATCCGAAGCGAGGTTCCTAAAATGAGTGCAAAAGTTCAATCACATGCATGCCCATCTCGATATCGATAGGCATGATTGCACTAAACACTTACCCATCAATAATTTGCCAGTGAGTCGTGCTGGGCCCAGAGACATTCTCGGTCGGGCCGGGTTAAATCTCAGGAGTGGGTGGATCGTTTGCTCACCGCGCGCTGGTCAACCGTCGGAAAAGCAATGTTCGACCTACTTATCATTGTTGCCATCGGTGTTCGCGCTCCGGCATCCGCCGCAGCGTTCTGGATCGGTTGTATTCGACGGCAGTTCCTTCAAAAGTTGGGGCTGCCGTGCGAACCGGCCAACGGAGGGTCCAAACATGCACTTACTCAAGAAATATCGCTATTTTATGTTTCTGATCGCGCTGCTGTTCCTGCTGCCGGGCACGTCACACGCTCAAATTAGCGTCGGCGTTGCCATTCACATTGGTCCGCCAGCCTTGCCGGTTTACGCCCAGCCACCGTGTCCGCAAGAGGGTTTTCTGTGGACGCCGGGGTATTGGGCCTACGGCGAGATGGGCTACTACTGGGTGCCGGGAGTGTGGGTGGCGGCGCCACGGCCGGGCCTCCTGTGGACTCCAGGATACTGGGGTTTCGCCGACAGCGCCTACGGATGGCATGCCGGCTACTGGGGCCCGCACGTCGGATTCTACGGCGGAATTAACTACGGATTCGGTTACGGCGGCGTAGGCTTCGGCGGCGGGGAGTGGGTCGGCGGAGCATTCCGCTACAACACTGCGGTAATGAACGTAGACCGCACCGTGGTCCACAACACGTATGTGAACAACACGGTGATTCGCAACACCAGTGTGGTAAACCACGCCGCCTTCAACGGGTCCGGCGGAATCGCCGCGCGACCGACTCCGCAGGAAGAGTCGTACGCGCATGAGAACCACATCCCGCCCACCGCCAACCAGCTGTCGCACGAACACGCGGCCAGCAGCGATCACAGTCAGTGGGCATCAGCGAACCACGGGAAACCCAGCAACGTAGCTATGGATCGCGTCGGCGGTCACAGTTTCAATCCGCAGGGACACGCAGCCAACAGTGCATCCTCCGCGAAACCTGCCTCCCACCAAGCCGCGAGCCCGGGGCGCCCAAACCACACCGCGGCCAACGAACGCGCGGCCAATGGTGGCAAGTCTGCGCCAGCCGAACACAGTGCCCCGAAGACCAACAATCATGCGGCGGCCGAGCGCCCGCGAACCACCAGCAACGTCGCAGCGAATCACCAGACCGCTACCGCAAAGCCGGCGTCGGAGCAGCACAAACCGGCCAGCAAGCCGCAGAACAAGCCTAGCCAAGAGAAGCATGAAGGAAAGCCGCCCAAAAAATAGCGCCGGGTGTATTCGCGGGATCGCCGGTGAAAACCAACAAAAAGGGCGGCCATTCGGCCGCCCTTTTTGTTCCATGCCGAACCCACTTCACAATCCCAGGCGGGGCTCTTCCCATTCTGGGTGGAGGAGGGGAGCTTCTGCCCTGCCAATCGAATTTGGTCTTAGCGGTTTGGCACTCGACGGTTCTCCGCACCATCCTCGCTGCGGTCTCTTCGCGAATCTCCGTCGCTCGCTCCATTGCGGGCTGCGGGTAACGGCCATTGGCGAAACATCTTGACAAAAAAAGGAGCCTACACTATAAGCTTTTCAAGGCTGATAAGCGGTTAGAAGCACTCACGTTTTCCAAGTTTCAAACGCATGGCGGCGCGCGGAGATCATCCGCTATGCGAAACCGTCGGGCGCTCGTTCATTCGGAGGGGAAAATGCGATTCACTAGGTTTACCCAGCTCTTCAGCCTTTTGGTTTTCGCGTTCGTTCTGTTTGCCTGCGGCCGGCTCTTCGCCGGCGTCACCGCCAGCATCTCCGGCACGGTCACCGATTCTTCGGGCGCAGTAATTGCCGGCGCCACCGTGACCGCTACCAACGTGGACACCGGCGTGGCCACCACGCTCACCACCAACGCCCAGGGTTTTTACTCCTTCCAGGTGCTTGCTCTCGGCAGGTACACGGTGGATGTTTCCAAATCCGGATTCAAAGCTTACCGCGAGACCGACGTGGTGCTGGACGTGAACTCAGCGCTGTCGGTGAACGTGGCCTTGCTGGTCGGACAAACGTCGGAGAAGGTCGAAGTCTCGAGCTCGGCCATCCATGTGGACACCGAGAACACCCAGATGGGCGAAGTAATCACCGGCAAGACCATGACCGACGTGCCACTGGTGAGCCGTAGCTACACGGACTTGCTGTCGCTGCAGCCGGGCGTGACCCAAACCTCTTCGGGAATGAACGGAGCCTCGTCTGGGTCGTTCATCTCTGCGGGATTTGCGTTGCCGCTGGTTTCCGGAAGCCTGAACGCCGGCGCGCAATCGGTAAACGGAATGCGCGAGGCGGCCAACGGATACATCTTGAATGGGATCAGCGTGCAAGAGACCGGATACTCCGGCGCTGGAGCGGTTCCCAACCTGGATTCCATTTTGGAATTCCGGATCATTACCAACAATTTCGACGCCGAATTCGGCAACTACAGCGGCGGGCAGATCAATGTGGTGACCAAGTCCGGCACCAACGGACTGCACGGCAGCGGGTTTGAATTTCTCCGCAACACCGTGCTGGATGCCGCCGATTTCTTTGTGAATGAAAACGGGCAAAGCCGCGGCGCCTACAATCAAAACCAATTTGGAGGCACCATTGGCGGCCCCATCAAGCGCGACAAAATATTCTTCTTCGCCGATTACCAGGGCAATCGGCTGATCCAGGCGGTGCCGCAAAAGATTTCCGGAGCTCCCAGCGCGGCAACCGAGTCGGGAAACTTTTCGGCCATCGCCAGCGACTTTGCGGGGACCACGGTCGGCGGACCGGCGTGGGCGGCGCAATTGAGCAGCCAACTGGGGCAACCGGTTGCCGCGGGCGAGCCTTACTACACGCCGGGATGCACCACCAGCGCGCAATGCGTGTTCCCCAACGCGCAACTCCCGACCGCCGCTTTTAATCCTATTTCGACGAAAATTCTTCCGTACATCCAGGCCGCGAACGCGGGAACGATCGACCCGACGTCCGGCACCGGTTCTTTTTCCACCGACTCCGGGAAGATCGACCTGCATGATAACAAGTTCAGCGGCCGGGTGGATGGCAACTCCCGATTCGGACTTCTCACCGCCTACTATTACTGGGACAAGTACAACCGCATCGATCCCTACTGGGCGTCGAATGCTCCGCTATACCCGGGTTTCGATGTGGACGGCAACGGACTGACCCAAAATATCAACTTGGGAGACACCAAAACGTTCAGCTCCGCTGCGGTTAATGAATTTCGTCTCGGGTATTTCCGCTTGAATCAAAAATTCAACCAGCCGCTCGGCGGAAAAGAAACGAATGCGCTGGCCGATCTGGGATTTGCTTCCGGCGCCGGCGGCCTCCCAGGCATCTACCCCGGAACGCCGAGTGTAGAAGGCATTCCGGAAATCGACTTCAATAGCTTTGTGATCGGGGTGCCGAGCCGGCCCAACCATATCCCCGAAAACATCTACCAAGTGGTGGACAACTTCAGCAAGATCATCGGCACCCACAGCCTGAAATTTGGCGGGCAATATCACTACAACCAGTTGGAGGAGAACCTTTCGAACGTTGCCAATGGCAACTTCTTCTTCGGCAGCATCAACGGTGGGGTCAGCGAAACGGGAAGCGACTTTGTGGACTTCCTGCTCGGCGCGCCCAGCTCGTTCGTGCAGGGGCAGTCATATCCGTCCTACGGCCGCGACTTCTCGATGGGACTGTATGCGCAGGATAGCTGGCGCGCGAAGTCCAATCTCACCATCAACTACGGCATTCGCTACGACGTGAGCGCTCCGTTCAAGGAAAAGTTCAACGAGATTCAAACGCTGATACCCGGCGAACAGTCCGTGGTGTTTCCGGGTTCACCGCTCGGCTGGCTGTTCCCGGGTGATCCGGGCGTGCCCAGCACGCTCGCGCCGACCCGCTGGAACAACTTTGCTCCTCGCCTCGGCCTCGCCTATTCCTTCGGTGATCACGACGGTATGATCGGCAAGATCCTGGGCAAGCAGGGGACTTCGAGCATCCGTGCGGGCTGGGGCATGTTTTACACCTCCTTCGAAGGAGCCACCGATTTCAACGAAATCGGCGACGCGCCGTTCGGAAACTACACCGGTCAATACGGCACCACCTTCGCCGCTCCTTTCACCAATCGCGCCAGCGGTAAATCCATCACCAACCTGTTTCCAGCGCCGCTGCCTCCCCGGCATTTCTCAGCGTCGAATCCGGCCAACCAGCCTCCGTATGACACCCTGGCCGATTTCTATAGCGCGTTTGGCGGCATCGGAAGTTCCCCGGCGTTTTACAACCACAACCGATTGCCGTACGCAGAAGACTACGAGCTTTCCTTCGAGCGCCAAGTCACCGCATCGGATCTGGTGACGGTGAGCTACGTCGGGACGCAAGGTCATCGGCTGCTTTCCTCCGAGTCCGCGAATCCGGGCAATCCGACATTGTGCTTGCAGCTCACCGCGATCGGGGCCACCGACCTGACCAACCCCGGCGCCAGCTGCACATCGGGCGGGCATGAGAACGACATTTACCTTCGCCCGGATAATACCTATCAGCTCGGCACCCGAACCAACTTCCCGGGCGTGGCGTTGCCCGCGGGTACGGTGCAAAGTAACGGACAGCCAGTTAGCGGCGGTATTACGCTTCCGGACGGGAAAATCGGAATCGTGCCGATCGGAAACGACTCGTACTTCATCACCGCCGGAACCTCCGCCTATAACTCGGCGCAGGTCGAATGGCGGCACACCAGCGGTCGGTCGCAGTCTCTCTTCGCCTATACCTACAGCAAAGCGATGGACGATTCGTCCGGGTACGGCGAACAGATCAATCCGATTAACAATCGCTTGAGCCGGGGGCTCTCGGCGTTTGATTCCACCCACAACTTCGTCGCCAGCTACAGCTACCAGTTGCCTTTCGACAAGCTGGGAGGACCGAAGCGCCTGACCAATGGGTGGGTGGTGAGCGGCATCACCAAGTTTTCCACGGGGCTGCCGGTAACGATGGTCGAAACGGCCAACTCCGACGCTTCTTTGCTCGGAACTTCCTTCGGCGGGCCGATTATTCTGCCGGTGGACACCCCAGCAATCACCGGGCCGCTCGATATCACCAACCCGCGCAGTTCGGCCAACAACCAGTTCTTCAGTCCGGCGGCCTTCGGAATGCCTACCATTGGTACCGAAGGGGATTCTGCGCGGCGCTGGTTTCACGGACCGGGCCTGAACAACTGGGATTTCGCACTACTGAAGAACACGGCGCTGACCGAGCGGCTTAACTTGCAATTCCGGGCGGAGCTTTTCAATCTGTTTAATCATGCTCAATTCACGACGCCCGTCGGTCTGACCGGCTCGGGTTCTTTCGGCCTGGCCACCTCGGACACCGGACCGCGCATCGGGCAACTTTCGCTGAAGCTGAGCTTCTAGCCGCATTGGAAAGAAGTTCGAGCGGCCGCACGGCGCAAGAAGCGACTCGTTTATCGCTGTGCATGGGTATGGCGACATGTCCCACGGAGGGCCGAGTCGGCAAAGGCCCTTCGCGGCTTTCTTCAGCGAATCCTGGTTGACCCTGCAGGTAGCAGTGGGAGCTGCGCACAGCACATATCCATGACCGACCAAGGGGTACTCGCAGCGACACTGGTAAAGCCCGGACGCTACGAAATTCGGGAATACCCACTGCCCGAGCCGGGCCCCGGTTGCGTGCTGGTGAAGATGGAGATGTCCGGAATCTGCGGGACGGACAAACACACGTTTCAAGGCTTCATCACCCAGTACGGCGATCGAAAGCTGGAATTTCCGATCATTCAGGGCCACGAGAATGTGGGCACGATCGCGGCGATTGGCGGCAACGGAGAGTACAAGGATTTCGATGGAGTCCCGCTGCGGCTGGGCGATCGCGTGGTGGTCGGCTCCAACGTCTGCTGCGGCGAATGCTACTACTGCCGACACGATTTTCCGTATTACTGCTGCGAAAAGACCACCGACTACGGCAACAACCTGAGCGCGAAGAATCCGCCGCATCTTTTTGGCGGATGGGCGCAGTACATGTACATCGTGCCCGGAAGCTTTCTGGTGAAAGTGCCGGATGAGTTGCCGTCGGAAGTCGCGGTGCTGACCGAGATTTTTGCGGTATCGGTGGGACTGGACCGCGCGAAGCAGATGTCGTCGTTCCCGAGCGAGTCTTTTCGCTTCGACGACACCGTGGTGGTCCTCGGCGTGGGCCCCCTGGGCATGTGCTTTCTGATGAAAGCGCGCATGCTCGGTGCGGGCACCATCATCGCTGCCGATCGGTCGGACTACCGCCTGAATTTCGCGAAACGGCTGGGCGCGGACCAGGTGATCAACGTGGGAAGGAATTCGCAAGCCGAGCGTCTGCAGATGATTCGGGAACTGAGCGGCGGGCGAGGCGCGGACGTGGTGATCGAGTGTGCCGGAGTGCCGCACGCGGTTCCGGAAGCGCTGGAGATGCTGCGCGTCGGCGGCCTGCTGGTGGAAGCGGGAAACTTTTCCGACTTGGGCGAGGTGCCGATCAGCCCGCATCGTCATCTCTGCGCGAAAAATGTACGTATCCTTGGCGTAGGCGGCGAAGAACCCGCCGCATATGGGCCGAGCATGCGGCAAATGGCTCGCTACATGAAACACTACCCATTGCGGGAATTTGTGACTCACCGGTTTGGCCTGCGCGACGTAGACCTGGCCATGCAGAAATCGGTGGATGTTGAATCGATGAAGGTTGTATTGGAGCCTTGGAAGTAAACATCCCGGAAATCCCGGCCGGATCTTAACCGGCCCGGAAAACGGAAAGAGGAACGAGCATGAGCGAAAGCAACGAGCGATTTCTATTTGGTTCGGCGCCCGATAGCTGGGGTGTTCTCGATTATCCCGGACCTTCCTGGGAGCAATCCTACGAGAAGATGCTGGACGAGATGGTCGAAGCCGGCTACACCGGGGCGGAGTTGGGGCCTTATGGTTTTTTCCCCACCGATCCCAAGATTCTTCAGCCGCAACTCGAAAAACGGAAATTGGAGCTGCTGGCGTCCTTTGTGCCGGTGAAAATGACCGATCCGGGCGCAAGTAAGGCGGTGATGGAACGAATTCGCAAGGTGGGCGATTTGCTGGCCGCTCTGAAAGCGCCGTTTTTGGTGCTGGCCGACGATCAATCGCCGGAGCGGAACGCATTTTCCGGGCGGGCGAACGACCAAGACTGTCCCAAACTGAGCGCGGAGCAATGGAAGCACGTCGGGAAAATTGTTGCCGACGCCGAAAAAGTGGCGAATGAATTCGGATTGGACCTGGTATTTCATCCGCACGTGGCGACCTATGTCGAGACCCCCGAAGAGTGCGAGCTTTTTTATGACGCAACTTCCCACACCAATGTCGGGTTGTGTCTCGATACCGGGCACTGCGTTTACGGCTACGGCGACTCGGTGAAGGAAGCGGAAAAGTACAAGAGCAAGCTGCGTTTCGTCCACATCAAGGACTGCGACACCCAGGTGCTGGACGAGGCCCGCCGGAAGAAATGGAATTTTGAGGAAGCCATCGAACACAAGGTGTTCACCATCATCGGGAAAGGCAACATCGATTTCCCGGCGTTCTTCCGCACCTTGGTTAAGAACGGTTATTCGGGTTGGTCGGTGGTGGAGCAGGATGTCAAATTCGGCGCCGCCGCGATTCCGCCCGCGGAAAGCGTTGCCGCTAGTTTGAAGTATCTGAAGGGCGTCGTGAAAGATTTGGGCCCGGCTAGCGCCACGAAGTAGGCGCGCTTTATTGTGGGATCGTTGTTGATGGACCACAGTGATGAACTGGCCAGAATCGTACGGGAGAAGCATGGATGCGTAAGTTGGGAGTTGGGGTCCTAGGTGTTGGCGAGATGGGCAAGCGGCACGCCGAGAATCTGCGCCGGCTGGTTCCGGCGGCTCGGCTGATTGCGATCGCCGACGTTTCGGAGGCGCGGGCGCGCGAAGTGGCGGCGGAGTACGAAATCGAACGCTCCTACGGCAGTCTGGATGCGATGCTCGAGAATAAGGAGATCGAGGCGGTAGTGATCGCGACCCCGGACAAGTTTCATGCCCAAGCGGTAGTTAGTGCGGCCCGCGCGGGGAAGGACATTCTCTGCGAGAAGCCGTTGGCATTGACCGTGGCCGATGCGCAGGCGGCCATTGAGGCGGTCTCCAAGGCCGGCCGGCGCTTGCAGATCGGATTCATGCGCCGTTACGATCGCGCTTACGCTTCGGCGATGAAGCGGATCGAAGCCGGTGAAATTGGAACCCCGGTGATTTTTAAGTCGGTGGGGCGCGACAAGACCGAGCCGCCCATCGCAGCCTATGAACCAATCCTGAATGGAATGCTGTTCTACACCAACACCATCCACGATTTCGATTTGGCGCGCTGGCTGATGGCTGATGAGGTCGCCAGCGTTCATGCCTACACCACCGTGGCGGTGCGTCCGGAAGTAGCCAAGTACGGAGATGTGGTGGCCGGGGTGGTGAATCTGCAGTACCAGCACGGCGCGATTGGAAACATTGAGTCGTATGCGCAGGCCGTTTACGGCTATGACGTCCGAACCGAGATCGTTGGTTCGAAGGGTTCGATCTTCATCGGCAGCCTCAACCAACTTCCCGCGGTTTTATTGACTGCGCGAGGGGCCGAGCGGTCAACGGCCGATCATTTCCTCGGCCGGTTTGCCGACGCATACGTGCTTGAGCTTCGAGATTTCGTGCAAACCATGTTGAGCGATCGCGCACCCCGGATATCCGGTGAAGATGGCCTGAAAGCGCTGGCCATTGCCGTGGCTGCGGAAAACTCGCACAAGCTATCAAAACCCGTCGCGGTGGGACTCGATTAGGCGCATTCGCGCTAGCGAAAGCGGGCCAAGGGAGGACATCATGACTGACGCCGCAGCGACTACTTACAAAAGCCCGCTGCATCAAATGACCCAGACCACACCTACCAGCCTGTGGAACGATTCGGCTTCGGTGGCAGAACTGAAATATTCGATCGAACATGGCGCGGTGGGAGCGACCTGCAATCCAGTGATCGTGCTGGGCGTTCTGAAGCAGGAATTGGCGGCGTGGAAGTCTCGCATTAACGCCCTGATCGAGCAACTTCCGACCGCGACCGAGGATCAGATTGGATGGCACCTGGTCCGCGACATTTCCATCCAGGCAGCCAAGGTTCTCGAACCGATCTTCCACGCGCACCACGGCAAGAACGGAAGGCTTTCGATTCAAACGGATCCGCGGTTGTTCCGCGATACCCAAGCGATCCTCGAGCAAACCATCGAATTCAGCAAGCTTGCTCCCAACATGATCGTAAAGATTCCGGCGACCTCCGCGGGTATTCCCGCTATGGAGGAAGCCACCTACCGGGGAATTAGCATCAATGCGACGGTCAGCTTCACGCTGCCGCAAGCGATTGCGGTGGCCGAAGCTGTCGAGCGCGGCCTGAAACGCCGGGAGAATGAGGGTAAGGAAATCGCGAGTATGGGTCCGGTGTGCACCATCATGGTCGGCCGGCTGGACGATTGGCTGAAAGTGGTGGCCGAGAAACAAAACATTTCGATCGATCCGGGCTACCTGGAGTGGGCCGGAGTGGTGGTGATGAAGAAGGCGTACCGCATTTTTCGCGAAAGAGGCTACCGCATTCGCCTACTTTCGGCTGCGTTTCGCAACCACATGCACTGGAGCGAGTTCATTGGCGGCGACGTGGTGATTTCACCGCCGCACGCGTGGCAGGTGCGATTCAATGCCAGCGATATCGAGGTTCGTTCCCGAATCGATGAGCCGGTTCGGCAGGAAATCGAAAAGGAACTCACCAAGAAGTTCGCGGACTTTCGGCGAGCGAACACCGAGCAGGGGCTCTCGATCGCGGAGTTCGATTCCTTCGCGCCCACGCGCCGGACGCTGCGGCAGTTCATTTCCGCATGCCACGATCTGGATGGCGTGGTGCGCGACGTTCTCGTTCCGAATCCGGACCTGGCGTAAGCAACACCAGAGTCAAACCCGATAGGATACTCCCGAAAAATGGAAGCGCCCCAACGATGACCCCGCGAGACAAGGTAGGCTTCGCTGTTGTAGGTCTGGGCTGCATCGCGCAAACAGCGGTGCTGCCCAGTTTTGCCGCATCGAAGAACGCAAAGCTGGTCGCAGTAGTGAGCCGCGATCCGGAAAAGGCCCAGCAGGCGGCGCGGAAGTTCAACGCGAGCAACGCCTATACCAACGCAGAATACGCCGCGTGTCTCGCCAATCCGGAGGTGTCGGCGGTCTACATCGCCACTCCGTCCGGCGAGCACGCTGACTTCACGGTGCGCGCCGCCGAAGCTGGTAAACACGTACTGTGTGAAAAGCCACTGGCCGCTTCGGTCGAGCAGTCGCAGCAGATGGTGGAAGCTTGCCGCCGAAACGGAGTGCTGTTGATGACCGCGTATCGAAAGTACTATGAGCCGAGCTGTCTTTACTTGAAGCAATTGGTGCAGGGCGGGGATCTCGGCCGCCTCGATATGATCCACACCGTGTTTTGCGAACTCTACAATCCCGGCGTCTCGCCTGCTTGGCTGCTCGATCCTAAATTGGCGGGAGGCGGTCCGCTCACCGACCTGGGCGTGTATTGCATAAATACCTGCCGATGGATCGCGGGCGAAGATCCGGTGGAAGTAAGGGCCCAGGCGTGGACCCATGACCAGCAGCGGTTCCGCGAGGTGGAAGAGGGAGTCGCCTTTCAGATGCGATTTCCCAGCGGGCTGATGCTGCAAGGAAGTTCGACTTACGGCGCGGCGATGACTTCGTTCATCCACATCCAGGGGACCAAGGGCTGGGTGATGTTAAACCCGGCGTATCAATGTGAGGACCAACGGGTGCTGTCAGGTAAGATAGCTGGCCAGCCGGTGGCACGAAAGTTCGAGGTGCTCGACGAGTTCGTTGTAGAGATCGACGAGTTTGCCTCCGCGATCCAGGAAAAGCGCAGCATCGAGCCGGACGGAATCCAGGGCCATCGCGATATGATTATTTTGAGCGCGATCTACGAAGCGGCAAGAACCCAAGGGGCGGTTGTCGTAAACTACTGAGCGTCGCCTTGGGGAAAGAAGAGAGGCACTCGGCCATCGGTATCCAGTTTGCTTTCGAGGTGCGGCGAACAGGTTATGCCCTCTTTGAAAAAAGGCGAATCCAAGAAACCGGCGAAGTCGGCGAGCATCTACGATGTTGCTCGTGAGTCCGGCGTATCGGTGTTTACCGTGTCCGCCGTGGTCAACGCCAAAAGCCACGTCGGGAAGCAGCTCCGCAAGCGCGTTGAAGCAGCCATCCGCAAGCTCAACTACCGGCCCAACCTGATCGCCCGCAGCCTGGCCAAACAGAAAACCCATACCATCGGAATGATCGTGCCGGACATCGCCAATCCGTTTTTCCCGATGGTGGTTCGCGGCGCCGAGGATGCCGCACAAAAGCACGGATACAACTTGCTGCTGTGCAACAGCGACGACATTCTGGCTAAGGAAGAAAGTTCGATCGAATTGCTGCTGTCCAAGCGAGTGGACGGCATCCTGCTTACCAAAGCGGCGGAAGATTTCCGCCCATCGGTGCGGCAGATGATCAAGCAGATGGATATTCCCTTTGTCCTGGTGATGCGCACCTATCCCAAGCTGACCAAGGACGCGGTGATCACCGACGATTACCAAGGGGCTTACGATGCGGTGGCCCACCTGGCGCGTTCGGGGCGGCGGCGCATCGGGCTGGTCAGCGGACCATTGAAAGTGAGCAATGCCAAGGCGCGCTGGGAAGGGTTTCATGATGCGCTGAAAGCGAAAGGCCTGCCGTATGAGCCGGAATTGATCGTCGAAGGCGATTACCGGATCGATTCCGGCTTCCGCGCGGGACATGCGCTGCTGTCGCATCGTCCGGATGGGGTGTATGTGGCGAACCATCTGATGACCATCGGATTGCTGCAGGCGGCGGAAGAAATGGGTTTGATGTGCCCGGAAGATTTCGGGCTGGTGAGTTTTGACGATTATCCTTGGCTGGGTGTTTTCCGGCCCCGCCTGACCACGGTAGAACTGCCCAAACACCAATTGGGCAGCGAAGCGGCGGAGCTGCTAATCCGCCGCATCGGCGGAGATCGCAGCAAGGCGGTGGTGCGAAAGCTTCCGCCGGAGCTCCGCATTCGTGAGTCGTGCGGATTTTCGCGGCAAGCGTCGCGAGGGCAATCGGCGCAGGGCAGGATTTCCGAGTCGGGCGCTTCGTCGCAGAGCGAGACGCGCTGAGTCGTCCCAAGGCGACCAAGGTCACACTACGCGGGAAGAGTAGGGCACGCGGAAAAGACAAAAGCATCGAACCGCAGAACCCTACATCACGATTGGCTGAAGTCAATTAGTTTAGGCCGGATGGTAAAGCCGCGAGTCTTGTACGCGGCGTAGACAATCCCCACGACCAGCCAGAACAGGCCGGCATATTTCGTCCAGGCCTGCAGACTGAACACTAGGCCGAAGCAGAAGGCAAAACCGAACGCCGGAACGAAACAATCGACGAAGAAGTTCCGGTGCCCTACCGCTTCCTTCGAAAACCAGAAGTGCTTCAACGCCGCCAGATTCACGCCCATGAACGCCAACAGCGCGCCGAAGGTGGTCACTTCCGCGGCATGCTCCCAGGGTATGGTGATCACCCCGATATACGCGAGCACCCCGATAATCCAAACGTTGTAGATGGGATTGCTCTTCTTTGGGCTGATGTAGCCGAATATTTTTTTGGGAAGCACGTCGTCGCGGCCCATGCTGTAGAGCAATCGCGACGCGCCAACGTGTCCGGCCAAGCCGCAGGCGATGCTCGAAACCAGCAGCATCACACCGTACGCAGTGAACAGTAGAGGGCCGCTGGCCAGCCGCGCCACGTCCATGAACGCGGTTTCCGGATTCTGGAGGGTGGTGTAGTCCGGCCACACCCGCTGCGCCAGATAGACTTGCAGCCCGCTGAATAGGCCGGTGAACAACACCACCAGCACCGCGGCGAGCATCACATTGCGTTTTGGATTCTTTACTTCTTCCGCAAGAACCGACACCCCATCGAAGCCGATAAACACCAGCGCGGCCAGGGAGGTGCCGGCGGCCAGCGCGCGAAGGTTGAAGGTGGCCGGGTTGTAGATCGGCTGCATGGAAAATAGGCCGGTGAAATGGTCGTGCAGCACGATATAGCGGAACGATTCAACCAGGAAAATGGTGGTGACCAACACCATGAAGCCAAGCAACGCCTCGTTGGTGCGCGCAGTGAAGCGGATTCCCTGAACGGTCATCATCGTAATCAATCCGACCGCGAGTGCCGCCAGAATGGCGAACGGGATCCACGGCAACATGCGTTGGATGGCCAGCACCGCGTAGAGGGCGTTTTGAATGGGTTGAAAAAGATACTCAAGGAACATCGCCCATCCCACCACGAATCCGAAGTGCGGGTTGAGTTCGCGGCTGATGTAGGTGTACACCGAGCCGGCGGACGGATACACGTGAGCCATGCGGCCGAAACTGACCGCAGTGACGGACATCGCCACCATGGCGATCAGCAGGGTGCTAACAGTGTGACCGTGGGAGAGGACTTGGCCGGTGCCGTACAGCGGGACCGCGGCGATCGGTGAGGTCAGGATCACTCCGTAGTAGACCAGATCCCAAAGACCGAGGACACGCTTGAGATGAGGCTGCGCGTGGGATCCGGTTTCCGCCGCCGTTGAGGAGCCTGCCACCCTTACCTCGTTCTTTCTGGGATCCCGAAAATAGCACTACGGTGCTCGGCGGAATTCGCCGATCAGCTACGCTATGCAACCGTTCTCAACTACTGAAAGGGAAGAGCGGGAAGAGCCGATTCTAAGCGATTATAATAAGCCGAGTCGGAGCGCAGGGAAAGGCCAAAGTAAGGTGAAAATCAAAGCCAAGAGGGGACGCAGGCGCGCTGCCGGTGGCGCGCACATAGCCGAAAGCAGCGGGAATGGGATGTGTTCGCGGATCTGGGGTTTGCCAACCCGGAGCGAGTGTTGCTTAGCGCGCAGCTTACTTCGTAAATCTACACAATCCTTGCCGCCAGCGGAATGGCGCGATTAGAAGTTGCTAAGATTCTCGGTGTTGAGCAGCCAGCTTCAGGCCGCCGCGGTGATGCGCGGCTGCTGCGACTTCTTGTGCCGCCAGGCATCTCATCACTGTGAGTGATTCCTCGGATTGGTTGCGCTGGTCCCTTCGCTATAGATGGGAAAGGAACATTGATGGCTGATTTCTCGATTTTGGATCTGGCGTTTGTGATTCAGGGGTCTACCCCTGTGGATGCGCTGCACAATTCGCTGGATCTGGCGCAGCACGCGGAGAGGTGGGGCTACCGGCGGTTCTGGCTGGCGGAACATCACAACATGGTGGGGATCGCTAGCGCGGCGACCGCGGTGGCCATTGGGTACGTGGCCGGAGGCACGCACACGATTCGTGTGGGCGCGGGCGGCATCATGCTGCCTAACCATTCGCCGCTGGTGATCGCCGAACAATTCGGCACGCTCGAATCGCTCTATCCTGGGCGGATTGACTTGGGGCTGGGGCGCGCGCCCGGCACCGACCAACGGACGCTTCTCGCGCTGCGCCGCAGTCCGGCGACGGCGGATAATTTCCCGCAAGATGTGCTCGAACTGCAGGCGCTGCTTGGGCCGCTTCAGCCGGGCCAATTGGTGAAAGCCGTCCCGGGCGCCGGGCTGCGGGTTCCGCTCTGGATTTTGGGCTCGAGTTTGTTTGGCGCCGAGCTCGCTGCGGCGCTGGGGTTGCCGTATGCCTTTGCCTCGCACTTTGCGCCGGATGCGTTGATGCAGGCGCTCGAAGTCTACCGCGAGAAGTTTCAGCCCTCTGCGCAATTGGCGCGGCCGTACGTGATGGTTGGCGCGAACGTGATCGCCGCGGAAACCGATGCCGAGGCCAGGCGGCTATTCACTACGCTGCAGCAGGTTTTCGTGGGCATGTATAGAAATCAGCGCGGGCAATTGCCGCCGCCGATCGACGACATCGAAACTTATTGGTCGCCGGCGGAGAAGGCCCACGCGTCGAACATGCTGTCTTGCTCGTTCGTCGGGTCGCCGGAAACGGTGCGGCGGGGGCTAGAGCGCTTCATCGAGAAAACGGGTGCGGATGAAGTGATGGTCGCATCGGCGATCTACGATCACGCGGCGCGGCTCCGGTCGTATGAAATTCTCGCCGAAATTCAGGGCCAGTTCGGTCGCAAGCTCGCGGGAGAAAGCAGATCGCGTGCATGAGACGGGCGGGAGATCGACCCTGTTCAGTTGCGGATCCCCTCGAAATTTTTCTTGCTTGTATTGACCGCGAAGCTCTGATAGCTATAGCACCCTATGAGCGACAATCTCAGCATTCCGCCCCCAACACCCCATTTGAGTCAGATCGGCCGGGTGGTCAACACGTTTGTGGCGCCGTCGAGAACCTTTGCCGACATACTGCGCGACCGCAGTTGGTGGCTACCCTTTCTAATCACCGTTGTCATTACTTATGGGTTTTTCTGGGCCGCGGCGACCAAGGTGGGATTCCATCAGCTAGCGATCAACGGCATCAATCAGAACCCGACGCAGGCCGCTCGATTTGAGAAACTGAGCCCCGATGTGCAGGCAGCGCAGCTCAACATAGTCGCGAGTGTCACCAAAGGCATTTTTGTCGGGTGGCCAATTCTCGCGCTCATCATCGTTGCCGTTTTCGCCCTCATTTTGTGGGTCGGCATGAAATTGCCGGGTGGGCAGGCGGACTTTGCCAGCATCTTCGCGGTATTGATGTATGCCGGGCTTATTCCGCTCGTGAAATTAGTGCTGGGCATCGTGGTGCTGTTCGCGGCAGGCGACGCATCGGGATTCGACATCAATAATCCCATCCCCACCAATCCGGGAGCTTTTATGGATGCCAGCTCGGCGGCCTGGCTCAAGGCGCTGGGGACTTCGGTCGACGTGATCCTTATCTGGAATCTGGTGGTGGTCGCCCTCGGATGCGCGATTGTCTCGAAGGTCAAGAAAGGGCCGGCGCTGGCGGTGGTGTTTGGCTTGTGGTTTGTGGTGGTGCTGTGCAAAGTGGGATGGGCGTTGGCATTCTAGGCAAATTCGTAGAGCAAGGCCATGCAGTCATCGCCGGGACCATCGCCTGCTGCAAGATGAACGACACCGCTCTCAGCAAATCCGGCGCTTCCGCCAGGGCGTACTGACGGCCGCGTTCCTCCGCCCCAATTTCCGCAGTCGCAACCGAATGAATCGGCTGTGCGCCGTCCGCGCCACGCAAGCGTCTAATTCCGAATCTCCAACAAAGAGCGTTTCTTCCCGGATCAATTGGTAATCGCGCTGCGCTTCCCGCACCCCTGGCAGGAATTCAAAATCCTCCCAGGACGCAATGAATCCCCTGGGCTCGGGCCGGTTGGTAATCCCATCGCGTCCGATTCAGATTCGCATGATCTTAGGGAAGACGGAGCACCAAGATCTTCGCGAAGTTGCACCAGCAATCGCGGACCCAAAGATCGAGGATTGAAATTAAGAATTACGAAAGGTTACAAATTTCTCGGGAAGCGAATCACATTGCAACTGGCAGCGAGCGCCTCAGCGATCGATCGCCTTCATGGCTCCCTCGGCGTATCGCTCGCCGGCGATCTCATTCTGCGGAACCGCTGCCTCCAATTCCTTGACCTCGTTGGCCGTGAGCTGAATCTCGGCCGCCGCGGCGTTCTCTTCGAGATACTTCCGCCGCTTGGTGCCCGGAATCGGCACCATATCCTGGCCCTTGGCCAGCACCCAAGCCAGCGCCATCTGGCCTGCCGTTGCACCTCGGCGCTGTGCAATCGCCTTCACCCGTTCAACCAGCACTCGGTTCTTATCAAACGCTTCGCCGGCAAACCGCGGCATCCTCACCGTTCGCACATCCTGATCGCCCAGGTCGCTCTTCTTGTTAATCGCTCCGGTAAGAAAGCCGCGTCCCAGCGGACTATACGGGACCAATCCAATTCCCAGCTCCCGCACGGTGGGAAGAATCTCGGCCTCGACATGGCGCTCCCACAGCGAATATTCGGTCTGCAGCGCGGTGATCGGATGCACCTGGTGCGCCCGGCGAATCGTCGCCGGTGATGCCTCCGATAGGCCCAGGTATTTCACCTTTCCGGCCTTCACCAGTTCCGCCATCGCTCCCACCGTTTCCTCGATCGGAGTGTCGGGGGCGACGCGGTGCTGATAATACAGATCGATATGATCCAGGCCCAGCCGCTGGAGCGAAGCGTCGCACGCCGAACGCACATACTCCGGCTTGCCGCTGAAGGTGAAGTGATTTGGATCGGCTTTAGTGCGCGTGTTGGCAAACTTGGTCGCCAGGAAAACTTCATCCCGCCGTCCGCGGATGGTCTTGCCGATTAGTTCCTCGTTGTCGCCGATCCCATAAGTGTCCGCGGTATCCAGAAAGTCGATCCCTAGATCCAGCGCCCGCAAGATTGTGGCGGATGATTCCGCGTCGTTCCGCTGGCCATAGAACTCGCTCATTCCCATACAACCGAGCCCCATGCGGGATACCATCGCACCCTGCGATCCTAGCTTTACTTTGTTCATGCTCATAACCCCTCAGATAATCGAGCCGCAGCCCGGAGTGGGCGTTTTGCCCCTTCCGGTAGTTCCGTTACTCAGCGCGCCCGCGCTTCCGTCGCGCGCGATCGACGCTTTGCTCCGCCGCTTCCTTCACCAGGAATCCCATCTTCGGGTGCGAGGCTTCGATATCGGCCGCGAATCCTTTGGTCTTGAGTTCCTCTGAAGTCACGGGTCCAATCGACGCCACCACAATGCGGGCGAAGGCCCTGCACACTTCATCTTCCAATTTCATCTCCGCGGCCACCCGCAGGAGATGCGCCACCTGAATCGAGGTGGTAAACAGCGCGACATCGATCTCCCCGGTCGCAATTTTCCGCACCGCCTCTCGTAACGGCTGCAAATCCTCCGGCAGCGCCCACTGATATACCGGCACCGTGGTCACGACGGCGCCGCGGTCGGCCAGTCCCGCGAGCAATTCCGGATTCGACGCGCCGTACTCCTGCACTGCCACCCGCCGGCCCTCCAGCGGCAACATGTCCCGCCGTTCATCGAGTGCGCCCAGCAACTCCCGCCAAGTGTTTGGCTCGGGCGCCACTAGCGTCACCGCAACGCCCATCTCGCGTAGGGCCGCGACCGGTTTCGGTCCGCGCGCGACCACACTCACGTCGCGCAGCGCCGCCACAAATTCCTCGCGCGGGCGGACGCTCTCGGCCACCTTTGCCAGCGCCCGGGTGCCAACCCCGGTTAGAAAAATCACCACGTCGAATTGTTTTGCGGCCAGTTTTCCGACGAACTCGACCGCCCGCAGGTTCGACTCGAGCGGCACTTCGCGCATCGAAGGCGCTACCACGGCCAGGCCTCCGTAGGTTTCAATCAGGCGGGCCATTTCCGTTCCGCGGCGGCTCTCTAGCGAAAGTACCCGTAACCCATCGAATCCGCGACTTGGCCTGCTTTCTACTGCCGCCACTTCACTGATCATTGGTCACCCCGCCAATTCTTCGAGCGACATGCGATTGGTCCGCGGCCCCAGCAGCGCGATGACTGTGGCCACCCCTACCATTGCCGCAGCCAGCATCGTAAACACCGCCGACACCCCTCGCACCAACACCCAGGCAATGATAAACGAACTGAGAGCCGCGCTCAGCCGGCTCCACGCATATGTGAATCCCACGCCGGTCGCGCGGATACGCGTCGGAAATAGTTCGCTCTGATACGCGTGAAAATTCGCTGAAAACGCGTTGTTGCACAAGCTAACCACCGCTCCGCTGAGCACGATCAGCACCGGCGCAGTCCACAGCGCGAAGCCGAGGCCAAACGCCGCTACCAGAATGGCAAGCGCAGCAATCGTCCATTTACGTTCGATGCGATCCGAGGTGCCCGCGGCAAACAGCGGACCGATTGGCGCCACCAGCGCGATCAGCAAGGCATATTTCAGCGAATGGAGCAGCGTGAATCCGCGCCTCAAGAGAAAGGTCGGCGCCCAGTTGGAAAATCCATAAAAACCAAAGGTCTGCAGCGCTTGAAAAATCACCAGCATCGCTGTCCGTTTTCGATACGCCGGGCTCCACAGCTCCGCGAGCGCCGCGAGGGCAACTCGAATCGTCTTGCGGGGCGCGGGGGCGCTGACCGCGGGGAGTAGGGAAGTGACGCTCGAATGGCCCCCTGCTCCCGCAGCACTGTTTGCCACGCTCGTGTCACCCGACTCCGCCTCCAGCATGGTTACCACTTGCTCGGCCTCAGCGATGCGACCTTGGCTTTCCAGCCAGCGCGGCGATTCTGGCAAGCGGCGCCGAAAGTACCATGCCAGCGCGGCTCCCGAGGCTCCAATCACCATCACCCACCGCCATCCGCTCATCAGGAAATGCGTCGGCACCAACAACCGCGAAAGTATCGCCACGCAAGGCACCGCCGCAAAGCCCACCACCTGGGTGATGGCTATGTATCGCCCGCGCACGTCCCGCGGAACCATTTCCGTCACGTAGGTATCGATCACCACGATTTCCGCGCCGATTCCAATCCCGGCGAAGAATCGCAGGCCAATCAGCCACCCCGCCGTCGGCGCAAAGGCCCCCGCCAAAGTAAAAAAGGAATACACCAGCAACATCACCACAAACGAACTGCGCCGCCCCATGCGGTCACTGCCCATTCCAAAGAAAATCGTCCCCACAAACATTCCCATAAATCCGGCCGCCACCAACGAGGTGAACTCGCGCAGCGAAAGAAATCCCGAACTTTGGAGCGCCGCCCCCACGTACGCCACCATAAAAAGGTCGTACAGGTCGAACCAGCCGCCCAGGGATACCAGCGCAATAAATCGTCTATGAAACCGCCCCACCGGCAGCCGCTCGATTCGCTCCCCAATCGAAATAGTATTTTGCGCTGAAGCAACCTTCGTCATCGGTCCCCACCCGCCGTCGCGAGTGTAGCACGCAGGAATTCAAAAGAAGGGAGTCGTCAAAATCCGCACCCTTAAGGGCGAAGGATGCGCCACCCAACGTCGACTGCAACAATTCATGTATTGCTGAGTAGGCGTTTGACGTGGGCCGATTGGACAGCGGTGATGGCGAGAACGCGCACACCGCAGCCGTACCGCCAGTTAGAAGAACAGCAGAAGAGTTCCGCTTACGTCCCCGCCGTCAGCGCCGGAATATTGAAGGTTCCATCGACGAGCTCTACAAAGTTTCTCTCTTCCCGAAGAATAAACTGCTTGGCGTGGGCCATCGCGAAGTTCGCACGCCCTTCGAGATCGTCCCACAAGCGTGCCCGGTAGATTTCATACGCGGCCAGGCTATCGAAGGCAATCAGCGCCCAGGCCACATCGTTGGTTCCTTCGTAAGGGAGAAAATAGCCAAGCAGGTGGCCGCCGCAGCGGGGAATGATGTGTCCCCAGTTTTGCGCGTACTCCTTGAATGCCTCTCGTTGGAACGGATCGATCTGGTAACGGATCACGCAGGTCAGTTTCATATTTGTGTGGGCCCTCTCGTTGCGAATGTTTCCGGAGAACTGCGGAGCCAGAGGGCCGGGCCGGCGCTCGTCTTCGACTGCCCTCATGGCTCCGCGGCGGCCATCAGGGTGGTTGCCGTGTTCCGCCAACTGAATTCGTGACATTCTGCCAGTTGTGGCGCATCAACAATTCGCTTATCATCAAACTATGAATGTCGACAGCGCCAACGCCGATGCGGCCATCTCCGCGGTCGCCGCGGCTATCGGTGAACCGGCCCGCGCGCGCATGCTGTGCTGCCTGATGGACGCGCGCGCCCGAACCAGCACCGAGCTTGCCATGGTCGCCGACGTTTCCCCGTCTACCGCCAGCGTGCACTTGCAGCGGCTGAAGTCGCAGCGATTGGTGAAGGTGTTCGCTCAGGGAAAACATCGCTACTACCGCCTGGAAGGGGCCAATGTGGCTGCCGCGCTCGAATCCTTGGCGGTGATCGGAGGCGGATCCCGCGATCCATTAGTTGCGCACACCCCCAATCTGCTGCGCGCCGCCCGCACTTGTTACGATCACATCGCGGGGACTTTGGGCGTCGGGCTGCACGACCGCTGCAAGGCGCTCGGCTGGCTATCGCTGCGCGCTCGCGGCGGCGTTGCGTACGACCTCAGCCCCACAGGCGCCAAGGCGTTCGCAGCACTGGGCATCGACGTCGAGTCGTGCCGCAAGCAGCGCCGCCGTTTTGCCTACGCTTGTCTGGACTGGAGTGAGCGCCGGCCCCACATCGCCGGCGCGGTCGGCGCGGCGCTGCTCGGCGTAGCCTTGAAACGAAAATGGGTGATTCAGGATCTAGATTCCCGCGCCCTGGCGATCACGGCATTGGGCCGCCGCGAAATGCTAGCGCGCTTCGGCCTCCGCGACTGACGCGCGGCACTTTACTTCACCGGCCACGCTCCGCGCTTTGAACGCGAAATGATTCGGCAGAGACTTGGATTGACCGACCTCATCTTTTGCGAATTCCTGCGGGGAATTGAGGCGACACCCGTTCGCAACCGTTCGCCGAGAACTATCGAATTTCGAGGTGTTCGAAACCGGGCGGAGAGGAAATAGCCGTAGCCTCGGCCCAGAATTATCGAGTCCTTCGAAGAACGGGCGACCCAGTGCGCAAGACCATCGATTGTCCGATAGCGACCTTCGGTCTCCGCGCGAAGCATTCGCTGCTTCACCGCCACCATGATTTTGATCCGTTTGAGGAACATCTCGGTCTAAATGTGATTCACCCGGATCGGCTCTAACCGTCCGGCCACCCGCCGCGAAACTAGTCAAACTGCTTCCGGAACTCTGCAAACTGGGCGCGCAATTCCGCCATCTCGTTAGCTAGTTCGGCCGCCCGCGCTTCGAGGTCCGCAATTCGCTCGCGATCGGTCGGCCCGACCGCCGCGGCCGTTTCGGCGTGCACCGCGGCAATCGCGCTAGGTCCTGCTGCGTCGACCGCGCCACATAACAAATGGGCGTAGCGCGCTTCTTTTGTTCCCGGCTGGCGCACCAAAAGCGCGGCCATCGGGGGCTCGCGTTTCGCCAGCCGCTGCAGCGTCAAATGCACTTCGTTCAGGTCCTCAAATTTGTGCATTCGCTCGGACCGTCCGCGCAGCTCGCCCACCGTTTGTGGCCCGCGCAGTAACAGAACGCAAAGGATCGCGGTTTCCCGCCGGTCCAGATTGAATGCCTCGCCCAATGTGTGCGAGTACTTCACCACGCGACTCCCGGAATAGCTGATGGGCTCCGCGAGTTGCTTATCCCGCAGCCCTTGTACCGCCGCGGCCACTTCATCTTCCCCGAGGCTCGTTACCGGCTCGCGGTTATTTTTCTGGTTGCAAGCATTCACCAACGCGTTCAGCGAAAGCGGATAGTACTCCGGCGTCGTAATCTCTTTCTCGATCAGCGCTCCCAGCACCCGCGCCTCAACCTCACTAAGAATCATGCTCATCCCAATGGACTCCCGGACCGCACCATCACGTAAATATTCTAACCCACGGCTTCGCTTTGCACCCGCGCCCCAGAATGAGCTCGTGCCCTCAAGATAAGAACGGAAGATCAAATGTGTGGGGAGAAGGGAACGGGAGCCTGCAGAAACGGCGAAGACGGTGGTCGATTTTTCTGAGTTTCGAAAGTAGCAGCACAGACTGGCCAGAAATGGTTGTTCGGTGGCACACTATCCCGCGACCCGAAGCCCGGGGCCTGACACCTGCGGACATTTTGATGCGTCCACAAGTGCTGGCGGACCAGGCGCCGTTGGGAGATGGTATGCGAAAAGCGATCGCGCTGATTTTTCTGGCTGGAGCCGTCTTATTCTCTTCCGCTGCTCGATCGGCCGAGGACCTGCAGCTCAACCCGCACCTCAACTACGGAAGCAATCGTCCCGACGGCCAACTGATCACCGGAAGCGGCATGGAGGGTGGTTTGGTGACGGGAAAACCCAATTACGCAATCATTTACGCCGAGAGAAGCTTCAACTGCAAGCGCCAAGCGCGGCGAACCGTCAGGTTATATGAGAAATATCGTGGACGAGTGAATTTCGTAGTCATTGATCTCGACCGAAAGCGCAGCCCAGAGCAGCGGGACATCGTACGAAAATACTTCAAAAAATATCTTCCGCAAGTCGTGGTCACCAATTCGCAGGGATCGGCGGTTTACAATCAGTCCGGAGAAGTGGAAGAGCGAACCATTTCCGGGCTTCTCGATGCAGCGTTGAAGTAAGCCGGCCGCCAAGGGTGGTGCACTTCGCGGCTTTCCATCGCGACGCAGCATCCGGTGGGTTCGCCGCTCCGGCTCGCGCAGGCCATCCAGTCATTTCATCATTCCGTGGTGCTCCGATTGTCTTATTCGTATCGCAAGGCGACCATCGGATCGACGCGCATCGCCCGCCGCGCGGGAACATAACAGGCGGCCAGCGCGACGACCGCCAAGAGAAATGCAACCGCCGCGAAGGTGAGCGGATCGGCCGGCTTGATCTCGAACAGCATGGTCCGCAAGAACCGGGTGAGAATTAGCGTGGCGACCAGGCCCACCGAGAGGCCCGCCGCGGCGAGCCGGCTACCCTCGCGCAACACCATTTTCAGGACCGCCGCTGGCGTCGCGCCGAGGGCCATGCGAATGCCGAGTTCGTGGGTCCGTCGCGAAACAGAATAGGAAATGACTCCGAAAATTCCCGCTGCGGACAACACCAGCGCGATCAGACCGAACAGGCCCAGCAGTAAGGTGCGGAATCGCGGTTCGGCGGCGCTCGATTGGACCGCGTTTGAGAGCGACCCGAAATCGGTGACCGGCAAATTAGGATCGATATCGTGCACCTGCTCGCGAATCGCGGCAGCGATGCTCGCCGGGTTCAGGGCGCTCTTCACCACCAATTCGCCGCCCCAAAGCGGAGCCTGTACGAACGGGACATACATCATTGGCTTCGGCGCCTCATGCAGCGCGGCGTCGCGCACGTCGCCGGCCACCCCAACAATTTCCCGCGAGACAATCCCATTGAATGGAAGGCCGAACACCAGATGACGACCGAGAGCGTTTTCATTGGCGAAATAGCGCCGGGCCATCGCCTCGCTGATGATCGCCACAGACGGTGCGGACATGGCGTCCTGGCGGTTGAACAATCGGCCCTTCCGCAGGGGAATGCTCATCACCCGGAAATAATCCGGGCTGACCGAAACGAAGTCGGCGTTCTGGATGGTTTCCCGAGGCAAGGGTGGGTTTCCCACGATGGTGAAAGGGATATTGACGAAGCCCTGGGCATCCATCGGCAGAGGAGCGCCCAGCGCCGAATCCTGCAAGCCCGGCTGGGCGTGGATTCGCTCGAGCAACTGATCGGAAAAGGAGGCCCATTGCTCGGGCTTTGAGTATTCGTATTGCGGCAAGGAGACTTCGGCGGTCCACACCTGGCGAGCGTCGAAGCCCCGATCGACTGAGGTGAGCGCAACGAAACTGCGGAGCAATAGGCCGGCGCCAACCACCAGGACCATGGCCAGAGCGATTTCTGCTACTGCGAGAAAACGGCGCGCACGCCGCCAGCCGCGGCCCTCACCCGCGCGCCCGGCACCTTCCTTCACGCTGGATTGCAGGTTGGTATCGGCGGCAAGAAGCGCGGGAGCCAAGCCAAAAACCAGGCTGGCGGCGATGGAGAGCACAAGCGCGAAAGCCAGTACGCGGCCATCGACAGCGATGGGATGGGGCTGGGGCAACTCGCCCGGGACAAACGAAACGAGCGCCGACACGCCCCAATACGCCAGCAAAACGCCGGCAACACCTCCCGCCAGGCCGAGCAACGCGCTTTCGGTGAGCAATTGGCGGACGATGCGGGCGCGTCCCGCCCCGAGCATGATGCGTATGCCCATTTCCCTGGTGCGGGCCGTGGCGCGGGCTAACAGGAGGTTGGCGATGTTGGCGCAGGCGATCAAGAGCACCAGGCCAACTGCGCCGAGCAGGATCAGCAGTGCAACCTTCGCGTCGCCAACGATCGCTTGCTTGAGTGGCTCCATGCGAATCGAGAAGCCGGCATCCGCCTCTGGAAATTGTTTCGCTATGGCGGCGCCGACGGCGTTCATCTCCGCATCAGCCCGCGCGAGTGAGACGCCCGGGTTCAGTCGTCCCAGCACGGGGAAGCCACGAGCGCCGCGAAGGGTCATGAAGCTGCTGAAGGTTGGATCTTGAGCGATGGGAATCCAGATTTCGCCGCTGGCGGTGAAGAAAGGAGAGCGAAAGCCGGCGGGCATGATCCCAACGACAATGAAAGAACGTTGGTCGAGACTGATCGAGCTGCCGATGATCCTCTGGTCTGCGGCGAACTGGCTGCGCCACAGCTTTTCGCTCAAGACCACCGTACCAGCGGCGCCGCGCTGGAAGTCATCGGAGAGCAGCGTTCGACCGATGAGCGGCTTTACCTCAAGGAGAGGGAAAAAATCGGAGGTGACCACAACGGTGTTGACCACGGTGGGCTCGCCGCGGCCGGTGAGGGTGAGCTTATGGAATGCGAGTGCCGCCAAATACCGGAAGCATCGGCTCTGCGCGCGCCAGTCTTCCAGCTCCGGATACGAAGGCCCCGTCGGGGGGGCCCCTTTCTGCGGCCGTTCCTCGAACACGTTGACGAGCTGCGCGGGGCTAGGGTAGGGCAGGGGCCGGAGGATCACCGCGTCGACAACGCTGAAAATCGCGGTGTTCGCGCCGATGCCGAGAGCGAGTGTGAGGATCGCGATGGCGGTGAAGCCGGGATTCTTGCGCAGCATGCGCCAGGCGTAGCGCGCATCCTGGAACAACGTTTCGACGATGGGCAATCCGTGTAGTTCGCGGTTGGTTTCTTTGAGTTGGGTGAGGCTTCCCAACCGGATCCGCGCGGCACGTTCGGCCTCGTCGGGCGCCATGCCTCGGCGGATATTTTCCTCGGCGAGCATGCCCAAATGCGATTCCAGCTCCTGCTTGAAATCCTGCTCGAGTTGCCGCCCGGAGATGGTCCCCAGGATTCGGGAATAAATCGAGCGCAAGCGCTTGCTCACGGCGCTACCTCCGAGCCGCAAGACCGAGAACCCTGCCGATTACGCCGGATATCTTTTCCCAGTTCTCTTCTTCGGCAGCGAGTTGTTTCCGGCCAGTCTTGGTGATCGAGTAGAACTTTGCCTTGCGGTTATTCTCCGACGCTCCCCACTCGGCGGAAATCCAGCGTTGCTGCAACAGGCGGACCAGCGAAGCGTAGATGGTGCCTTGATTGATGGCGAGGAGCTGTTCGCTGATTTGTTCCAGGCGGCGAGCAATGCCGTAGCCGTGAAGCGGGCCCATGGCCGCAAGGGTTTTCAATACCATCAGATCCAGAGTGCCCTGGAGAATGTCCGACTTCCTGGTGCTCATCGCTACTCCTGTGGTGTGCACACAGGAGTATGCCAGCGGTCCTATGGGATGTCAACAGGACTCAGTATTCCGGGTACTCGGGCGAGCGTGATTACCAACGGCCAGCGTGCGACCCACCATCCACGTGGAGCACTTCTCCGGTTACTTGTCCGGCCTGCGACAGGTACAGAACGGCCTCGACTATGTCTTTTACCTCCACGATCTTCCCCATAGGCTGGAACGCCCTAAGCGACTCTTTGGATTCCTCGTGCAGTGCGGTGTCCACGACGCCGGGGGCTACCGCGTTGAATCGGATACCTATTTTTGCGTACTCGATGGCGAGGCTGCGGGTCACGGCATTCAGGCCGCCCTTGGTCATCATCGAGACCGAGGCATTTTCGCCGGTGAACGGCTGATCGGCCAGCGACGCGGATATGGTCACAACGCTCCCCGATTTTTGTTTCAGCATCTGTTTCACAGTGAGCTGAGTCATATAGAGGAAACCCAGCAAGTTGGTCGAGACTAAGGCGTTGAAATCCTCGGTAGTAAATTCGAGGAAAGGCTTGGCGCGGAAGATCCCGGCGTTATTCACGAGGACATCGATGGTTCCAAAGCGCTGGATCGCTGCTTCGACGGTTTTGGCAGCGGTCGCCTGCGTACCGATATCGCCATCGACGAAAACCAGGCGGGGTGAGGCAGCCAATGACTGGCTAGCGTGACGAGACGTGGCGACCACGTTATAACCATGGCTTAAGAAGCCCTCGACTAGACCCGTGCCAATGCCTCCCGATGCTCCGGTGACGATCGCTGTGTTCTTGTCTGCCATACATACCCCTTTGTTTGAAAGTTCGCGGGCAATAAACCACTGCGATTACGCCAGCCGCGTGGAGGCGAAACAATTGGGTGCGTGCCGGAACGACACGAACGATGCGGACGTGGCGATAGCAGTCCTAATCCTGTTCGCCGAGAGTTTGCAGGTACGTTTTGCCGTACGGATAGAAGAGTTCCTTGCGGCCTTGCTGCCACGCCGCTTTGAGTTCGGGCGTTGTGATGTCCCAGTCCGGCCGGCATTTCTTGGTAACGGCGCGCAGGTCCTGGCGAAGATCTTCCAGAGTGGGCCGGCCGAAGAACCAGTAGCCGTTGTAGATCTTATAAATGACGAAGACCGGGCTCAAGGACGATCACGTGGGGGATCATGGGATTGTTGACCGGATCGGTGTATTCGGCGATGTCGAGATCTTTTTGGACGATCCGCCCCGCGTCGGAGAGGAAAGGCCAGTGGGCGCCGACTCCGGTGCGATATTCACTGGTCTCAGTGATATTGTCGGTGCTAATCGTGACCAGCCGGCAATAGGCAACCTCGAGCTCGCGATGGAGTTGAACCAGCCCTTCAGCCTGCCGGCGGTCCTTGGGACAGAAACCTCCGCGGCTGAGGACGAGAACCATGGGATGCTGTCCTTGCAGCTCGGAGAGCTTCCGGCGTTTCGCGGTGTGGTCGGAAAGCTCATAGTCGGGGAAGATAGCCCCTGGAACAATGTCAGATCGCATGTGAACTCCTCCAATTGGTGCGCTTGCCCGTTACGCTCAAGGGTCGCGTGCGTTCTCGCAATCGGCCTCAGCCAATGCCCCACGCTGGAACATTCACGGAGGAACCGACAAAGCCTCGGACCAATGCGGCGATCTCATCCGCAGCCGTGTCCAATGCGAAATGCCCTCCATCGACGATGTGCACTTCGGCCTTCGGCACGTCGCGGCGATAGGCTTCCGGCTCCGAGGGGTCGAACGAGAGCTCGTACTTTCCCCAGATCACCAGCAGGCGCGGCTGCTTCTCGCGCATCCAAGCCTGCCACTTCGGATAGGCGTCGACGTTGGTGCGGTAGTCGTAGAAGAGGTCGCTTTGAATGTCGCCTTGGCCGGGCTGGTTGAGAAAGTAAAATTCATCGGTCCAGAGATCCGGGTCATAGCGTTCCACGTTGGGATCGTTCCCGACATGGCGCGTCCGCGTCGTCGCGAGCGACAGCAGATTTGTGCGAAGCGCGCTTTCGTTGGCAGCGCGATCGGCCCAAAAGGCCCGCCGCGTCTTCCAATTCGCTCCCAGGCCTTCGTTGTGCGCCACAGCGTCCTGGACGATGAGGGCTTCGATCCGGTCCGGATGGCGCCAAGGCCATGCGAAAACCCACCGGGCCGCCGTAATCCTGCATGTACAGCGTGTAGCGCGAGAGCCCGAGCGCTTCGGTGAAGTGATTCATGATCTCGGCGTAGTGATCGAACGTATACGCGAACTTTTTCGGGTCCGGCCAGTCGCTGTGTCCGAAGCCCGGATAATCGGGCGCGACCAGGTGATAGCGATCGGAAAGCCGGGCGAAGAGAGGCTCGAACATTCGCGATGAAGAGGGAAGTCCGTGCAGCAGGAGAAGCGTCGGCGCGTCTTTCGGGCCGGCCTCTCGGTAAAAGATGGAGAGCCCATCGATCTGAATCGTGCGATAAAAAGTCGGATGTTGCACCGGTCGGTCCTTTTCTTGGGGTTGGGCTTGCGCCAGCGAATGAAATGACCCAAGCATCGCAGAAACCACCACCGCCACACAGGTCACATGCAGACCGGGTCCAACGGGGCGAGCTGAAAAGACGCATCTTTATGTCTCCGTGTTAGAAATTCCGCCCCGTGGGCCGCACAACTACCGCCTGAGCTAGGCCCCTGCCCGTTGCACAGATCGCGCTTTGCGCGGAGCACCAAGGTAAGGGAAGTCGGTGAGCAGGTCCTTGTGGGCCCCTACGTTATCTCCGGTCACTTTTCCATTGGAGATGATGGACAAGATCGCCGTCGGTGTCGATCTTCAGCTCATAGACTGCCTGGGACGCGAAGGGCTCGTCTGTCGTGGGTCCGGGCGGGTTCACCCCGTCGGATGGATGCACATTCATGATCAGAATCGACTTGCTAGAATCCCCAGGCTTCGGGAAGGCATACAAATCGGTGAGGTCCAGGCGGGCGTCCCCGTGGGGAAAGCCATAGTCTGGACCGGAGTAATGGTGCGACATAGATCTTCTCCTCCTTTGGCTATCGATACGCAGCGGGTGAGGTGCAAAGGCGCATCGCGTAGCTCGGTCATGCGAGCTCGTGCGTCGGTGCCCACTCGGCGTTCCGAGCGGCTTGTCGGAAACTTACATCGTTAGAACGACGCGGAACTGTGCGTTACCGCTCATCATGCGCGCGTAGGCCTCCGCGGCTTTTTCGAGCGGATAGGTTTCAATCATGGCACGCACGCCGGCTAGTTCGGAGAAGCGCAGGGTATCCTCGGAATCGGCCGCGGTTCCCGCGGCCCAGCCTTGAATCGTTCGACTGCCCGTGATGAGCTGTATCGGGGTGACCTCAATCGCATCGAACGCCGCACCGATTACGACGAGCTTGCCGTTCGGTCCCAGCCCATCGATCAGCGCAGACATCGCTTTCGAGCTTGGGGCGGTGGCTATAATTACCTGTGCGCCACCCAGTTTTTGCAGCTCCTCTGCGGCGTTCGCCGCTTTGCTATCGATGTAGACGGTGGCGCCGAGTTTCTTGGCGAGCGCCGCGTTTTCGGGTCCCGCGCCCGATTGCCGCTACTTTGTAACCAAACTTGTTAGCGAATTGAATTCCGAGGTGACCTAGACCGCCGATGCCCTGCACCGCAACCAGGTCGCCGGGCATCGCACCGCTGTGCCGCAGTGCGTTGTAGGTGGTGATTCCGGCGCAGAGCAGCGGGGCTGCTTCCGCGTCACTGAGACTTTCTGGGATCGCCACCAGCGCCTCCACTGGAGCCACCATGTATTGCTGGTATCCGCCGTCATAACTGATGCCCGGAATTTTCAGATTGCTGCAATTGCGAAAATCTCCGCGCCGGCACGAAACACACGTGTTGTCCTGACCGCCGTGCCAGCCGACGCCGACGCGTTGCCCCTTTTTCCATGCGGAAACACCGGGACCCAATTCATCGATGACGCCCGCGACTTCGTGTCCTGGGATCCGCGGATACTGAATTCCTGGCCACAGGCCGTCTTTGGTGAGCTCGTCACTGTGGCAAACACCACAGGCTTGCACTTTGATGAGCACGTGTCCGGGACCCGGCGTAGGAACTTCGCGCTCGACGATCTCGAAATCGCCTCCCGCTTTAGGAACTTGCGCCACCCTCATTGGCCTAGCCGCAACTCTTGTAGTTGCCATGATGCCTCCCTGAATTCTCAAATATAGTGTTAGAAAACTGATGCCGGCGGGCGACTGAATATTGCTATCCGCGCCAGTCTTGGTTTCGCTGTAGGTCCTCGTTCGGCTGAGGGGGCGGGACGTGTTCTTTACTCCCGCTCTACACGCCAGCCTACTCTCGATTCGACTTCTTTTCGAAGGTATTTTTACCTGCGCCCAGAAGCGTCCTGGTCAAACGCTCGGCATTACGCTGCGGGGCGGCCCTGCATAACGAGCCTCGCTAAGTCGCAACCTCGAAAATGACTTCCAGCTCTACCGGGGTGCCCAGCGGAAGGCTGGCGACGCCATACACCAGGCGGCAAGGGTTCTTGTCTTTTCCGAAAACGTCTTGCAGCAACTCCGAGGCGGCGTCAGCGACTTTCGGCTGATCGCGGACATCTCCCGAGGTGGCCACCGACACGCCGAGCCGGACGATCCGCGTCACTTTGTCGAGCGATCCCAAATGCTGCCGCGCGACAGCGAGGACGTTGAGCGCCGCGAGGTACGCCGCCTTGCGTCCAGCTTCCACATCGAGCTCCGCGCCCACGCGACCCGTGAATTTCGCCTGGCGGCCCTCCGTGGGAAGCATCCCGGTTAGAAAAAGCAGATTGCCGGTCTGCACTGCTTCCGCATAGGTGCCGAACGGTTCTGGCGGCGATGGGAGCTGGATGCCCAGGTCATTCAATCGCTGCTCGGCGCTGGCTGGCGGGGTGCCGGTCGCCGCTTGGTCTCTGAAGTTTGTACTCATTTATCTATCTCCCATCGGCGCTGAGATCGATTTTGCCCGTTGTGGCGGGGAAGTAGGCAACCGAGGCGTCCGCGGAAACCGAATTCGCCACGAAAGCAGCAGCGAGTATGGTCGATTTTGCTGGGCGTTGCTCTCCTTATTCCAAAAGACTCTTCGTTGCGCATGTCCGGTTCGGTCGGACGTGCTGGACTAATAAGAGCAGATGCGCGAGGGCGAATCAATTAGACGAAGGTATCGCCGCTACTTTGGAACCGGTGGGCATGCAGTGCTCTTGCAAGCGTGCCGGGCCCTTCCAGCCGTAACTTGCGTCTTAACTACTTGCAGAGAACTCCGGGGTGGGTTGTTCGCGAAGCTTACGGCGCAGCTCCACTTCTTCGTCCGTCAGCCGTGCGTCGTAGATCGAGCGAGGCTCGATCGTGCGTGCCACCAGCGTGGCGATTCCTGCGATGAGTAGCAGTGGCAAAATGAAAGAACGATCTCGTCCCGTCAATTCCATCAGTAGAATCACAGCGGAGACGGGTCCTTGAGTGGTTGCAGCCAAGAGCGCGCCGGCCCCCAGCACCGCGAAGAGTCCTGGCGGCACACCGGGCCACAACCAAGACCAAGCATGTCCCAGCACCGCGCCAAGCAAAGCTCCGGCAGTAAGCGAAGGCGTGAATAGGCCGCCGGGCGCGCCGCTGCGCATGCATAAGATCGTGGCCGCTGGTCTAAGGAACAGGAGTGCTAAGACCAAGGTAGGCGCTACTTGGTTGGTGAAGAGAAGCTGCGAAATGTCTTTGCCGTTGCCGAGTATTTGCGGAAACCAGATGGATACCACGCCCACTAGCCCAAGCACGATGACCGGCGCCATGATTCTCTCCCAACCGTGCGGCTTGTTCCGATCGGCCCATTGGACGAGTCGAACGAAAGCGACCGAAGCGACGCCAACGACCGGAGCCGCGAGCAACGCCCAGACAACTACTGAAGCGGAGCTTGGATACGCCGGAATAATGTAAGTCGGGGCGTCAGGCAGCGCCAGCCATGAAACCGCGGTAGCAATGAGCGATGTAAAGAGCGCTGGGAGGACAAAGCGAAGCGCCAGCTTCCCGCGCATCACTTCCAACGCGAAAAGAGCGCCGCCCAACGGGACACCGTAGGCAGCGCCCATCCCGGCTCCGGCGCCGCAGGCTACCAACAGACGACGCTGCTCGTCCGACAAGGATCCGCGGTCCGAGAAAAAATTGGCGAAGACGGCCCCGGCCTGTTTCGGAGCGCCTTCGCGCCCAAGCGAGGTTCCCATGCCAACGGCAAAAATGGAAAGTAACGCACTGCCAAGGGTCCGTAGCGGCGGCATGCGCCCGGCATGGAACCAAATTGCAGCGGTGGTATCGATGCCGTTACCGCTCGACAGTTGCTTGAGCAGAATCTGCCCCGCGCCAATGAGAAGTCCGGCCGAGAGAAGTACCCCCACATGCCTCGCCCCACTTGCGTGCTGGGCTGCATCCAGAATATCGGTCGCCGATCCCTTCCAGGCGACGCGCTGAGTAAATTCCAGCAGGCGCGTAAGGAAAGCAGCACCCAGACCCGTGCCTATTCCAGTAAGGACAACAGCGAGCCAGAACTGGAAAGCACCCGGCTTTCCCAACGTGGAAGGAATCCCATTACCGCCAGAAGTTAGCTGGCCGCCAGAGGTCTGGGCTGTTTTTGCCATGGACATAGTCAGTTAAGAACGCCGTGGGAACATCAGCCGCGACCGATAAATGGCATCTTGGTGGCCATGACGGTCATGAACTGGACATTGGCGTCGAGCGGAAGCGACGCCATATAACAAGATGGCGCGCGCCACGTCGGCGGGATCCATCGTGGGCTCGACCGCGCTCGTGCCGTTTGCTTGCGGAACGCCCTTCTTCATTCGTTCGGTCATTTCGGTCGACGCGTTTCCAATGTCGATCTGGCCGCAGGCGATGTCGTGCGCTCGGCCGTCCAGAGAAGTCGCTTTCGTGAGGCCGGTGACTCCGTGTTTTGAAGCCGTGTAAGGGGCGGAATTCGGCCGAGGGCTGTGCGCGGAAATGGAGCCGTTGTTGATGATCCGCCCGCCGCGCGGCTTCTGGCTCTTCATGATTTTGAATGCTTCCTGCGTGCACAGAAACGTGCCGGTGAGATTCGTATCGACCACCGACTTCCACTGCTCGTAGGTCAAGTCCTCGAGCGGCATGGCGCGGAGCGGAGATGCCGGCGTTGTTGAACAGCAGATCCAGTCGGCCGAAAGCATCTTTTGTTTTCGCGAAAAGCTCGCGCACCGAGGCAGGATCGTTGACATCGGTAGGTACTACGAGTGTTTGGGAATTGGCCTGCCGCACTTCAAGCGCGGTCGCTTCCAACGGTTCCTTGCGCCGGCCCACAAGAACTACCGAGTATCCGTTCTGAGCAAGAGCAACGGCGACGCACTTGCCGATCCCGCTGCCTGCGCCGGTGACCATGGCGATCTTCCCCGATAAGTCCATATCCCACCCGGAATCTCCGATTTAGACTTCTGTCCCGGGCATCGTATGCTGCCCCTGCCGGGTGCACAACGAATTTCCCGCCGAATTGGACGCCAAGCAGTTCTTCATAGATCTAAGGATCGTGGGCCGTTGCATAAACCTTAATCCAGTGGTTCCGTATGCGCGCCTTGACCTGTTTTCCGTTGACGTCGGCAACGATTCGGTCGGAATTCTGCACCGGCATGTGGCAATCGATGCAGTTCTCTTGAATCTTCACGCCGAGCTTCGCAAATTCGCCGCAGTCGCGATCCTGATGGCACTGCAAGCATTTTTCCGAGTAAGACGCCGCCGCGCGCGGGGGGCCATGCAGTTCATGGCACGTGGTGCAGGTCATCTGCGAGTTTTGGTAGCAGCGGCTTCTTTGGGTTAGCGCCACCTGATTGCCATGCACGTCAACATGGGCAGCGGCGTCAGGCTGAGGCAGCTTGAAATAATTCTGCAATGGCTGTCCCGGAACGTACGAAAACGCCGGCGCGAGGGGTTGGCCGATGCCGCCATGGCATTGCGCACACACCTCAATTCGCCGATCGCGCGGGAGGCTTGGCGGATTCACGATCGAATGAGCGTCGGAATCCGAAGAAGCCGCGGCGGGTTTCAATCGCTCGTTCTGCACGTGCTGCCGGCCCGGCCCGTGGCATCGCTCACACGAAATGCCCAGAACATAGTCTGTTTTCTGGTAGTGGTTTTCCGCTTGCTCGGATGGGATGGACTCAAAGTACGTGGCGTGGCATTCCAGGCAGGAAGGAGGAATCGGCCGGTCGAAGTTGGCGACCCCTTCGGTGTAGCCGGGGCTGTTGATCCATCCTCTTAAATCGGTCCAGTAAGATACTGGCAATTGAAAAAGTTGATTTCCTTTCCAATACAAATAGGTTTGACCCTTGGCTCCCGAGCCGGTGACGATGTCGATTCGCTCGGTGCGGGTTTTCTCGTCCGGCGGTTGCCAGAATACCGCCGTTTCGTAGAACCCACTGTCTTTTGCCTCCATGCGGAAATGCAGATCCGGGTCGCCGGTCTTGAGGATATTTGCGCCGGAGGTAAATTTGCCCAAGACCGAGCTCTTGCTGGGCAATTGCGATGTGAGGTGGTGGCCGTTGCGCGTATAGGCGTCGCCGATCGCTTGGTGGCACTCCTGGCAAGCCGCGTCGCCTAAAAAGTCGCCGCGCGAGGCGGGGGCTTTGTGGTTGACGGATGCATCGGCATCCTCGGGGTGCGAGGCTGGGCTCTGCGGTGGCGCCGTAGCTGTCCCGCCGGCAGAGCTGAGAGCAGCGATGCCAGCAAGCACCATCACTATGCCGGTCATCTTTCCTGTTCGCCACAGAGATTCTCTCCCGGCCATACGTTAGCTGATATCGCCTGCGCTCTCAATCGGAACACCAATGAGCAGCTCCCACCGCGCGCCGCATGCACGAGGGAGTTGACGCAACAAAATCGTGGTTGTGTTGACCGCAGAGGGGATGCAGTCTATACGGGATTACTGGCTTCGCACGGCGTCAACCAGAATGGAAATTAGCCGGCGAAAGCCCGTTGTCTATCCTATGCCCACAGGAGACTCCGGAAGATGAATGCATCCGTATGGTCCAAATCGGCGATGGTGGCGGCTGCGATTTGCCTGAGCCTTCCGCACCCGGCGCCGGCACAACGGAAAGATAATCCGACCGCGGATCTTTTGGCCGAGCTTATTCGTGTGGATACTAGCAATCCCCCAGGGAGTACTGGGAAACTGGCGGAATTATTGGCGGCAAAGTTTCGCCCGCTCGGCGTTCGAGGTCGAAATCATCGCCACCCCGGATGTCGGGAAGGCGCATTTCATTGCACGCATCAAAGGTGATGGAACCAAGAAACCGGTGTTGCTGGCCGCACACGCGGACGTGGTGGGGGTGGAGCGCGAGAAGTGGAGCGTCGATCCGTTCGCAGGCGAGGTGAAGGACGGATACGTCTACGGCCGTGGGGCGATCGACGTTAAGGGCGGTCTGGCGGTCTTTGCTGAGGCGGTGATGAGATTGGCGAAGAACCACATCCCGCTGCACCGCGACGTGATTCTACTGTCCGAAGCGGATGAGGAGGAGGAGGGCCGTACAGCACTACCTGGCTCGCCGAATCCCATTGGGACGTGATGGACTGCGAATTTGCTTTGAATGAAGGTGGCTGGATCATGAAGGGGGCCAACGGCGGAGTGCAGTACGTGAGCATTTCGACCGCCGATAAGGTGTCCATTCCTCTGATCGTCACCGCCAAGGGGACCTCGACGCATTCCTCGATGCCCCGACCGGATAGCGCCATTTTCACGATTGTCGAAAGCGATGGCCAAGCTTGCGGATTACGAGACCCCGGTCGAATTGATTCCCAGCACCAGGGAATTTTTCGAGACGCTGGCGAAGACCAGCGAAGCTCCTCTCTCGACCTATTTCCAGAACCTGGTCAGCAGCCAGGATCCCAAAGTGATTCAAGAGGCGGACCGCGAAATCAGCAAGAACGTACTCCTCCACGCAATTATGCGGAACACCTTCGCGCCGGTATTCCTGAAAGCCGGATTTCGAGGGAACGTTATTCCCGGCTCGGCGGAGGCGACCCTGAATCTAAGGATTATACCGGGCACCAATCTGCAACAGTTTGTTGCCGGCATTTTGAAGGCGCTAGACGACCCACAGGTGGAAGTTTCGCTGCCTTCTGGGGATACTCCCGAAGGGCAGCGGGTGCAGCGCTTGGTGAAGGAGGCATCGAGCTGGTCACCGTCGAGCAAGGACACCGATCTCTACCGAGCGTTGGAGGTTGGAGCTCACGCGGTTTGGCCGGGAGCGCCAGTGACGCCATATCTCTTCCCAGCGGGCACCGACGCGATGGCGTGGCGCAGCAGGGGCGTGCCCGTTTATGGGATCTACCCGTACCCGATCACCGCGCAAGATTTGACGCGTATGCACGGCAACGATGAGCGGGTACCAATTGACTCGCTCGAACAGGGAACAGAAATGATCTACCAGACGCTTCTCGAGGTTGCGTCGAAATAGACAGAGCCAGGAGCGATGGCCGGCTTGGCCATAATCCAAACGATGCGATTTGCGGTCGGATTCAGCAGCTCCCACCACCTTAAACAACGAGGAAACGGCCAAAATACCGGTACCGAAACGATTCGGCATCTCTACCCGTTTTTCTTGTCCGCTCCGCCAACTCTGCTATCATTCGAAGCATGACGACTTCCGCCTCCGCCCGAAATGACCGAGGCTTGGCAGTCTTCGGTGAGTTTTTTATTGATCTCGTCTTCTACGACCTTCCCAGAGTTCCGCGGCTGGGCGAAGAGGTTAAGACCGCAAGCTTCGCGCGTTTTCCGGGCGGCGGCCTGGCGACCACGGCGTTGGTCGCGGCCAGTTTAGGCATACCAACGAAAGTGATCACCCGGGTTGGGAGGGACGCCCTCGCGAGCCCGGAGTGGCAGCAGCTAATCGCAAGCGGTATCTCGACAGCGGGTTGCGAAGTCGACCCGCGCTTACCCACGGCGATGACCGTCTCCGCCGCGTTCGCTGGCGACCGCATGATGGTCACCCACGACATCATCAACGTAAAACTGGAAAAGCTTTTGAGCCGGAGCGCGGTCGAGAGGCAGTTGCGTAGGGCGCGTCACGTGCATCTAGCGTGCGCCATGTGGCCTCCAAACGTATGGGCGCCGGCGATTCACAAGCTGCGCCAGAGAGGGCTAACGGTTTCCGCCGATCTGGGATGGAATCCAAAAACGCTTGAGTCTCGGCGTCTCCCGCCGGTGCTTCGCGAATTCGAGTTTATATTTCCAAATGAGTTAGAAGCGCGGGCCATGACCGGCGAGAAAACAGTCGAAGCGGCTGCCAGAAAGTTGGCCCGCAGCGTCCGTGTGCCGGTGATTAAGCTTGGCGCCGATGGATCCTTGGCGGTTCGCGACGGCACGATGGTGCGGGCGAGATCGATACGCGTGCGCGCGGTGGATGCTACCGGTGCCGGCGATGCTTATAACGGCGGCTTTCTTTACGGCTATCTGGTCGGGTGGCCGCTCGAGGATTGCTTGCGCGCGGGCAATATATGTGGAGCGCTCGCGACCACCGGCGCGGGGGGTTCCTGTGCGTTGCCGACGCGAAAAAGCCTGAGTCAGTTGATGGCTAAGCATTACCGTTCGTAGTTGAACGAGAGGTCGAATTTCGAACCGGATCGAATTGGAACCGCTCAGGCGAAAATTGTTTGGGAGCCAATAACCACATCATGAAGATCACGCTGATCGGAGCCGCAGGGGTTAGGACCCCACTTCTTGTTCATGGTCTGTCCGGCTTAGACGCGAACATCCATCTCGACGAATTAGCTCTCTGGGACACCGATCCCACACGCCTGCAAACGATGAAGAGGGTCGCCGAAGCGATCGGTAAACGAAGCGGTTTCCGCGCGCAGCTCCAAGCCTATTCCGAGCCCGAAGCTGCTCTGGAAGGAGCCGACTACGTCATCTCCAGCATCCGCGTGGGCGGCATCGATGCGCGAGTGAAAGACGAAACGATAGCGTTGGCGCACGGCCTGGTCGGCCAAGAGACGGTCGGCGCGGGTGGTTTCGCATGCGCCATGCGCAATCTGGCCACCATGCTGGATTACGCGCACTTGATCGAACGGGTGGCTCCGCGGGCGACGGTCATCAACTTTACCAATCCGGTCGGAATTATTTCCCAAGGGCTTCTCAATCATTCCGCAGTGAATGTGATCGGCGTCTGCGATACACCACTAGAAACATTTGAAGCGATCGCCAAGGCGCTGGATCGGAGTCCGTTCGGCCTGCATTTCGACTATCTCGGCCTAAATCACCTGGGGTGGGTGCGATCCATTCGCGATGAGCAGGGCACGGAACTGCTGCCGAAAGTGTTGTCGTCTCCTGAGATCATTCAGAAATGCTACCGGCACGGGCTTTTCCCGACGGAGTTCATTCAAAAGCTAGGACTGCTGCCAACCGAATACCTTTATTTCTACTATTTTCCGCAAGCGGCGTACCAGAATACTAAGCAAAGCGGACAATCGCGGGGCCAAGCGATCGAAGCCATGAACATTCACCTCGCTCAAAAGCTAGCGCAAGCTCCCGACTCCCAGCTCATCGACATCTATGAGAACTATCTGCGCGAGCGAAATGCCTCCTACTTCAGCATCGAGGCAACCGCGGGCGAGCGGCGAAGGGAAAATCAGGAGCTTTACTCGGAATTCTCGGGTTACGAGAAGATCGCACTGCTGGTGCTGCAGGCGCTGCATGCGAAGACGCCCTCGCTGATTCCGCTTACGGTTCGCAACGGCACCGCCCTCGAGGATCTTGCTCCGGACGATGCGGTCGAGCTCCCATGCCAGGTTTCTTGGCATGGCGTGGAGGTGCCCGCGGTGGGGCACGCGCCGGAGGCCGTGCGGCCCTTACTGCTGCAGGTCAAAGAGTATGAACGGCTAACGGTGCGCGCTTCGGTAGAACATTCCCGCGAGCTGGCACTCGCCGCTCTCGAGAAAAATCCGCTGGTTGGCCACCCAGAAGTAGCGCAGCAAGTATTGAATGAATACGTCCGGGCATTCGGACCGCAGATGAAGCTCAGGGCGGCGTAATGCGGTCGCTACTTTGCCAAGAGGGTTCCGAGTCAGGACTGCGCGGCACTACCTTGCTTTGAGGATTCTATCTCCCGCTTAGAGCTTCCCGACCAGCGGGCCTAAGTGGACCCGTGCGCCCCCTCGGGCGCTTCGATAGCATGCTTCGATAAGCTCGACCACGTTGTATCCGTCATCCGCGGTGACCGCCGCGGCCGCCTTGCCGTCGAGAGCGTCCACAAAAAGCCGGTCCTCTTCGATGTAACCCCATTTCTCGTGCATGGTAGCGAGCGAGAAATCGTGAGTAGTGGTGCGCATTTCCAAGCCATTGGTGAACGAGATCTTCTCCATTTCGAAGGTCTCGTAGGTCGAGTGCATCCCGTACACTTCAAAGCGCTCGAAAGGGAAGTGCCAACTGGCGTGCGCGAAGGTTTTCATCGTCGCCTGCAGCCCGGACTGAAAATTGAGCAAGATGGAAAAATCGTCGAGTTCGTCATGGCCGTGCGCGCGCGCGGCCACCTCCACCCATTGCACCTTTCCAAAGAAGAAGGTCATTAAGTCGAACATGTGCACCGGAGTTTCATACAAGAACCCCCCGGTAAGGTTGGCGTCCCACACCCAGGGAGGGTTAACCAGCTCTCCGCGGTTCATTTTTGCGTGGACCGAGAGCGGGCGAAGTTCATTGCGGTCGATCGCCGCTTTGAGAGTCTTGTAAACGGGAGCAAAACGGCGGTTGTGGCCCACTTGATAGACCACCCCAGAGCGGGCGGCCCGATCGCGCAACTTTGTTGCCGACTCCATGTTCAGCGCGAATGGCTTTTCACAGAAAACGTGCTTGCCGGCCTCGAGAACCTGCAGGGCCACTTCTTCGTGGGTGGTATTGGGAGTACAGATGAAGACCGCGTCACATTCCTTGAGAAGTTCCTCGAGAGCTCGCGCGGGCTGACCGCCAAACCTGACGGCCATTGCTTGGGCGCGAGCTGCTTCCAGATCATAAAAGCCCTGAAGCTCTACCCGGGAGTCTTTGGCCAGGATCGCGGCGTGTATGTTGGCAATGCCCCCCGCACCGATGATTCCGATTTTATGCGGCATTCCCGACATCTCCTTTTCTGCCTTGAATCGCGGAGAGAAAAAACCCTGGCGAGAGTCTGTCGCGAACCACGCGATCGGTGTCGGAAACAGAATGTCCAAAAAAAACGCGGGAGCGGCCTTCGCCGCTCCCGCGTCAGACCCTAGAAGTAGAACTTCAACGCCAGCTGGATTTCACGAGGATCGCCCGGTCCGCCCGAATCGGCCCCCAAAATCGGCGACAGCGTGTCGGAAACCTTTCCAAACGAGCCCGGGTTAGCAATATCCGCACTCGGGTTTGCGAAGTTGGGATGATTGAAGGCATTGAAGAATTCAGCTCGGAATTGAAACTGGTATCTGTCCGTAATTTTGATTTGTTTGAACAGACCCAGGTCCCACATCTGGATTCCCGGACCGTAGAACTGATAGGGCGCGCAGGTCCCAAACTGTCCGGGACCGGGCTGGGAAAACGCCGCCGGATTGAGCATAAATCCGGTGGTCGTGTACAAGTTGTGATTGGTGGTCGTGCCGACGTGCGGATTTCCGATGCAGTTCGCATACACCGGATTATTGCCGTCTACGTAGCCATCATTATTGGCAGTGACTGCATAGGGAGTTCCCGTTTGCATGGTTACGATTCCGTTGAGTTGCCATCCTCCCAGCCAGCGGGCCGCGAAGTTAGGACCGGAGAGGAAGGGTTTGCCCTGACCGAACGGCAATTCCCAGATGAAGTTCCCGACAAAACGGCTGCGAATGTCGAAAACCGAATTGCCCATTTCGGCCGCGTAGTTATAGGAGTTTTGTGGTAACTGCCCGGCCGTCAAGTTGTCACGGAAATTCGAAAGACCATGGCTGAAGGTATAACCCAGCGAGTAGCTCAAACCCTTGGACATTCTGCGCCGCAGAGCAAGCTCGACGCCGTTGTAGTCCGAATTCCCATCATTGGTGGCCTCTTCCAAGTAGGCGTGCTGGCCGCTGGAGGCGCAGGCACCGCCGCCTATACTGGTATCCACGTTGGTGACCGTGTTGAGGTTGGCGTAGGGGTAAAGCAAAACAGGACAGCCGTCGTCGAAGCCCGTGACGTGCGGCTGGTTGTAATCCCGTACCCGCTCCTCCCTACGGCCCCAATTGCCAACATAGGTGGCTGATATCACCGTGTCGCTGGCGGCTTGATATTCGAATCCAAAGCTACTCTGCTCGACATACGGCGTACGCTGGTTCGGATCCTGGGCGCGAATTTGCAGCTGCGTCAAATTGTATGCCGTCGAATCGACGATCGACGCAGGGAAGCCATTCTTAAGCTGAAATACGTCGCTGGTTCCTCCGGTAGACAGCTGGGTATCGACAAACTGCGGCGGATTGAGCTGCAGCAGTGCTTCCGAGCCGATCCGGTTCTCATGTTGATAGAAGATTCCGTACCCGCCTCGCCAGACCAGCTTAGGCATCATCTGATAAGCAAAACCAAGGCGCGGGGCGAAATCGTCCAGGTCGGGATGAATCAGGGCGCGATTATACCAACCGCCTGCACCGGCCGCCGCGGTGACAAGTCCACCGCCGTTGTCCGGGGTGAAGTTCGAGGTCTGGTTCCTGCGGTCCATCAGGGGAGCGAAAAGTTCATAGCGCACGCCGTAAGTAAGGGTGAGCTTCGAATTAGCCCTCCAGGTGTCCATGCCATAGAATGAGTGTCCCGGTTCGAAATAATGGACGACGTGCGGGGTCGTGAAAATCACGATGTTCGCATCGCCGAGCAGCAAATCGGGCAGGCCGATATTGAAACTGCCGGTGACCGATCCGACCTCGATCAAAAGACCCTCGGGAGCTTCGATATCGAGGAAATTGTCGGTCCGCCTTAGGTATTGATACCCAAATTTGAAACTATGATTGCCTTTCAACCAGTTCAAGTTCTCCACCAGGTTCCATGCTTGGGAAATCTGGTACTGGGGCCGCCAAGCTGCCGAACCGATGGTCCGCAGGCCGCTGAAGAAGAACGGAGGTATGCCCGCGGATCCCGGCCCATTCGGAATTCCTGACAAACCGATAGCCGATTCCGCCTGGGAGGTACCAACCGTCAAGCCATTGGGATCGCTATGCGCGTAATCGCGGCTGACCCCGAATCGCAAGTCATTCACCAGCGAGCCGGAAATGGTGTGGGTCCAACCCAGCGCGAGTGACTCTTGGCGCCAGCGATACTGCGTTGCGAAGTTGCCATTGCCGATCAATGGATTGCCGGTCCACAGGGGGTCCTGGCGGTCTACGTGCCGATAGCTGTAGCTTCCGAAAATCTGATCTTTTGCGCTCAAGTTGTAATCGACGCGCCCGTCGGTCGAATAGACGTCATCGGGCACCGACGTCGAATATACGTAGTTCGGCGCGCCGGTCCAGCTCCCCGGGGTTCCTTCCACGGCCACTGCGCTGGGGATATTCGGAACCGCTGTAGCGGCCACCAAGCCCATTAATTTCTGGGCAACGGGATCGAAGCAACCCGCCTGGATAATGTTGCCGACGTAGCAGCCGGACTGGCCAGGAACCAGCGGATTGGTCAAAGCGTAACCCAATTCCGTAAAATTGCCCTGGGTCATTAGCGGGGTGGGCACCGTGCTTTGTACGGTGGTGGCCTCGCGGCTGGTGAAGCGTTCCAGATCGCCAAAGAAAAACAGCTTTTTCTTGACGATCGGGCCGCCGATCGTTCCCCCAAACTGGTTCTGAGTGAAGCCACCCTTCGGCGAACCGGTGAGGTTGTTAATCCAGGTGTTGGCATCCAGCACTTTATTCCGGAAGAACTCGAACACATCTCCGTGATACCCATCGGTGCCCGATTTGATGGTCGCGTTCACCACGGCTCCGGCGGAATTGCCGAACTCCGCGGAATAAGTGCGAGTCTGAATCTTAAACTCCTGTAGCGCGTCGGGCGGTGGTTGCACCACTTGCACCGACAATTCCTGGAGATTTTCGGAGAACGAATTGTTGTCGATTCCGTTCAGCAGGAAATTATTCTGCAGTTCGAGATTTCCATTGACGCTAAACCGGTCCGGCGCTGGGTTAGCCGCGCCGTAAAACTTGTCGACCCCGGGCTCCAAAAGCGCCAAGTCGGCATAGCGGCGTCCGTTCAGAGGCAGGTCGTTGATGTGCTGTTCGTTCACCACGCTTCCGACATCGGCGGTTTGAGTTTCGAGGAGGGGCTCGCCGCCCTCGACCACGATCTGCTGTTTGACAGTTCCGACCTGTAAGGTGAAATCCAGGGAAAGGTGGTCCTGCACGTGCAATTCGACGTCATCGCGCAAAACGCTGCCGAATCCGTCGGCGCTCGCGGTCACCGAGTAGAGTCCCGGGATCAGCGTCAGCACCTGATATTCGCCAGTGCTATCCACCGGAGTGGTGGTCACCACGCCGGTAGCCTTATTCTCGATCGTCACGATGGCCTTCGGTATCACCGCCCCGGAGGGGTCATGAATCTTGCCGGCAATGGCGCCGCGATCGATTTGCGCGAACCCCGGCGCGGTAAAAATAGCGAGCCAAGCTGCAAACAACGTCGCCCAGCCAAGCAATTTCCGAGTGCTGATCCCTCGATTCATTGCAGCCTCCACATTTTAGGATTCAACCAGCTGTCATCGATCTTTAGATCTTTAGACGCAATTCGTTTCAAAACTATTCAGGCATCTGGGACTTACTGGACGTTTAAGGGAGGAATTCTTGCCGCCCGCATCGTCGGGAATTGGCAAGCCGGTGCTCCGGCCTGCGAAATAACCCCTTAGACGATTCCCCCAAAAACACGCCCGCAGTGCCCAGCGCGTATTCCCCCAGTGCAGTCGTCACGAAAAGGCAGGGAACGAGATCCATGGAAAGCGGTCACAACAACGATGGCCGGCCATCACAACCCCTGGAAACCCCACCCCTTGAGGTTTCACCCCTTAAGCGTGCCGAAACGATTCGGCATCGGTATGTCGAGAACTAACATCCGCAAAAATAGTTGTCAAGGCAATTTTTCAAAAAGCCTCTTATTGTGAATAGTTTCGCATGTCCCCATGCTCCAGGTCTAGCAAATCGTCAATGTCCATGGATACCAGAACGTTTTGGCATTTCGGTTGACAACACGGCTTGCGGACGTACAATGCCGTTGCTCCCGAGCGAAAAAACACCGAGGCTCGACGACGATACCGATCGCGCCTGGACACCTCGGAGCAGCCGCATCGTTCGCCAACCGGATCTTCAACGCAGAGCCCGCTGGATACCCGGCAGCCGGGGTGAGGAGAGGAAATGCCATCACGATTCAGCAAGATACTTCCCGTGGCCGTAGCTCTGGGATGCACGCTGCCTTTTCTGTTTCGATCGCTTCCGGTTATCGCACAATCTCCCATCGCTGTTAGTTCCAGGCCGATGCCGGCGGCGGACCCGCTGGAAATTGACCGCGGCGCCGCCGGACTCTGGCAATCTCTGCTAAAACTGCACACCCGCAGCAGCTTGCTGATGGTTACCGCGCACCCGGACGATGAAGACGGAGCAATGTTGACCTATGAATCGCGCGGGCAAGGCGCACGCGTGGCGCTGTTGACCCTCAACCGCGGCGAAGGCGGCGCCAATGTCATGTCGTCGGATTACTTCGATGCCCTCGGTTTGGTGCGCACCGAAGAACTTCTGGCTGCCGACCGCTACTACGGAGTGCAACAATTCTGGACCCGCATGATTGACTTCGGCTTTTCCAAGACGAAGGAGGAGTCCCTCGACAAATGGGGGCACGACAAGACTCTTGCGGATGTCGTGCGCGTTGTTCGCACCACTCGGCCTCTGGTCATCACTTCCGTTTTTGTCGGCGGCCGCACCGACGGCCACAGCAATCACCAGGTGGCCGGTCAAATGGCCCAGGAGGCCTTTCACGCGGCCGGCGACCCGGCCATGTTTCCCGAGCAGATTCAAGAGGGGCTGCGTCCCTGGAAGCCGCTCAAGGATTACGCCGTGGTGCCGTTCTCCCCGGTTACCGACAAGGGGATTCTCGACTATGCGGACGGAAAGTTTTACCCGGCCGAATTCCAGAACTACACCGACGGCACGGTCATCAAAGGCGCGTTGAGCGCTTCCGTCCAAATTCCGGAGGGCGAGTACAACCCGCTCATTGGATTGACGTACACGCAGATTTCCCGGGTGGGCCTGGGCCATCAGAAATCGCAGAGTGGTGGCACCGGCATGCCGCCGGCCGAAGAAGAAATGCGTGACTATCACCGGTTTGCGTCGCTGGTTTCCGTTCCGCAGAAGGAATCGACCTTCTTTGATGGCATCGACGTTTCGCTGGGAGGGATCGCGAGCCTGGCCGAAGGCGGCGATGCCGCCTTCCTGAAAGATGGTCTATCGCAGATCAATTCTCTGGTCGAAAAAGCGATGAACGAGTTCCAGGCGCAGCACCCGGAAACCCTCGCTTCGACTTTAGCGGCGGGCCTGAAGCGCACCAACGAGCTGATCGAAAAAGTAAGTAGCAGCGGCTTGTCCGACGATTCCAAATATGGTGTGCTGCACGAGCTGAGGATCAAGCAGACGCAGTTCGGCAATGCCCTCGCCCAATCGCTGGGCATTTCGGTCCTCGCCACGCTTGCTCCAGAGCAAGAGCCGGCCGGGCCTTTTGCGCGCTTCTTCCGCAATCAGCCGAGTTTCCAAGTGGCCATCCCCGGACAAGAATTCTGGGTGAAAGTTCATGCCACTAACCCCACCGATCTTCCGGTGGAGCTGCAGAGCGCGGTATTGCAAGCTCCGGAGAACGAAAAATGGACCATCGATCCGGCCACCCAAACGGGCGGCATCCTCAAAGGCAATCAGTCCGCGGATGTGCGGTTCACCGTTCACGCCGGGCCCGACGCGAGCTTCACGAGGCCTTACTTCACCCGTCCGAGTATCGAGCAGCCCTATTACGATATCCAGGAACCCAAGGATCTGGGTCTGCCGCTGGCCCCGTATCCGCTGTCTGCCAAAGTGCGTTTCGTATTTAACGGTGTGACCTTCGAAATGGCGCAGGTGGTTCAATCCGTGAAGCGCGTAACCGGACCGGGCACGGTACTCGAGCCGTTAATCACTGGCCCAGCCATTTCCGTAGCTATCGCGCCGCAGGCTGGCATTGTGCCCTTGGACGCCAAGGCATTCGAAGTAACCGTCGGTATCCACAGCAATGTGAAAGGCCCCGCCAAAGGAACGGTAAGACTCGATCTGCCAGATGGCTGGAAGGCGCCGCAAGAGGAATTTTCAACGGCCAAGGATGGGGACGATCAGTCGCTCACCTTTCACGTGACCCCTACCAAACTCATGGAAAAGGCCTACGCCATCACTGCGGTGGCCAACTTCGACGGCCACGATTACAAACAGGGATATCACACCATCGGCTATCCCGGTTTGCGTCCCTACAATCTGTACCGCGCTTCCACTTACCAGACTACCGGGGTGGACGTGAAAGTCGCGCCCGGCCTGAATGTTGGATACATCGTAGGCGCCGGCGATGACGTGCCCCAAGCCATGGTGAATCTAGGCATCAATGTTCATTTCCTCAGCCCGGAAGACCTGGCCAACGGAGAGCTTTCGAAATTCGACGCCATTATTCTTGGTGTGCGCACTTATGCCGCACGCGAGGATCTCAAAACTAATAATGGCCGCCTCCTCGAATATGTGAAGAACGGCGGGGTGGCCATCGTCCAATACAACACTCCGGAGTACGATCACAATTACGGCCCGTATCCCTACAAAATGGGCAACAACCCCGAAGAAGTTACCGACGAAGATTCCAAGGTCGAGATCCTGGCGCCCGCCAATCCCGTTTTCAACTGGCCCAACAAAATTACCAGCAAGGATTTTGCAAATTGGGTGGAAGAGCGCGGTTCGAAATTCTTGGAAACCTGGGACTCTGCATATCAGCCTCTGCTAGAGACCCACGATCCTGGCCAAGCCCCTCAAAAAGGCGGGCTCGTTTTTGCGAAATACGGTAAGGGCGTTTACATCTACAACGCCTACGCTTTCTACCGCCAAATGCCCGAGGGTGTGCCCGGGGCGTACCGCATTTTCGCCAATATGGTCAGTCTCGGGAAGAACCCTCACCGCTGACGCGAAACACAAGTCCGCGCCTTGGACGATCGGGGAACCCCGAGTGAACTTCGGGAGTGGGGGAAGCCCGACCGCGCCTACTTGGGCTCCGGTGCCGGCTCCGGTTGGTCCTGCTGCAGGTTATACAGAAAGGTTTTCATCGTCGCTTCGCGGCGAGCATTCTCATCCGCCACGCGCGTTGAGGCTGCCTCGTAGAGCTTGATTTCCTTTTGCTTCTGGTCCCGCTGTCCCGCGTGCTCGTAAATCTGCGCCAGACGATAGTGCGCCTCCGCGGAGTCTGGGTCCATCCGTGCACAGATTTGGGATTCGCCAAGCGCTTCTGGCCATTGGCCCAACCATCGATAGGCTTTTCCCAGTTGGCAGTGCAGCCGCGGCGTCTTTCGGGAGCAGGCTGCCTGCGGCGCGGAGCCGTCTTAGAAATTCGCCGGGGTGGCTCTTGTCGCCGGAAGCGGAGGCCTGGCGAAAAAGCAAAGCACCGCAGTAGAACTGCATGTGCCCTTCCTTGGGTTGGCGGTCGGAGTATTCGCATAGTCTGGCCACCGCGTCGGGATCGGGGGCGGAGGGCCGGTCGACCTGAATGTCCCCCAAATACTTCAGCGCGCTTGCGGGCTCGGGCGCGAGGTCTGCGGCCCGCAGCAGATACCGGGTAGCTTCTTGGTCGGTTCCCGCAAAATACTCAACCATGCCCCGCAGCACTTGGATTCGCCATGACTTCGGCTGCAGTTCTTCCGACTGTTTGAGAACCAGTCTGGCGGCATCGTAGTTTTCGTGCCGGATGAATTCGACCGCCAGCGAGAGGCGATACTTTTCCTCGTTCGGAGCCAGCGTCGCGGCGGCCTGATAACTCTTCACCGCGGCCAGGTTGTCACCGCGAGCCTCTTGAATATCGCCAAGCAGATCTTCAATCTCGGCGTTGTCGCCAAGTTCCTTACACTGATCCGCGCTTGCCAATGCATCATCGAATCGACCCGCGCGAAATTGTGCGAGAGCCAGGTTGAACTGCAATTCCGGGTGATTCGGGTCGAGATCCACCGCCGCTCGAAAGTCTTCAACCGCGTCGGACAGGTCTCCGTGAGAGATCAACAGTTCCGCCAGACGCTGCCGAAAGGCCAATTCATATGGGGGGGCCAGTTGGGTTGCGCGAAGCAGCTCCAGGGTCGGGTGAAAATCGGCATGCGCTCCCAATTGCGCCTCCAGGCAAACCATGCCGATTTGTGGATCGTGGCTGCGGGAAAATAGCGGTTCCGCCAAACTTGCGGCGCGTTGCCAATTTTTCGATTGCAACTCGGCCAGCGCCGCGGCCATGGCCAGCTTGGAGTCCGCCGGATTCAAGGCCAGAGCTTTTTCCATTTCCTCAGCGGCGCCCGAAGGATTTCCCAGCCCCAGGGCCACCGAAGCCTTCAGCCGGTGAAATGCGAGGCGTTCTTCGGGCCTGGCGGGCGATGTTACGCCGGTCAAAGCAGTTTCGGCTTCCTTGTACCGGTGAAGGTGGGCCAGAACGCCTGCCCACTCGATGCGAACCTGCGGGCTGCTCGGGCTGCTTTTCGCCGCGCGCGCAAGCAGCGGTTCCGCTTTATCGGGTTGGCCTTCGCGTTCGTAGATTTCCCCGAGTGCGGCCAGAGCGGTGTAGTCGTCAGGGCGGGACTGCAGAACGGCTTGTAGCTCCTGCTCGGCGCGATCGTTTTGCCCGCTGCTCGCATACGCGTCTCCGAGCAATATCCGCGCGGCTGCGTCGTTTGGCCGGGATTCAAGATAACCCGAGAGAATTCGGATTGCGTTTTCGGCGTCGCCACGCGCGAGAGAGGATTGCGCTGCAGCAATCGCTCCCGAGGATTGCGGTGGGGTGGCTGGCCTGGAAGATTGATCCTGCGGAGCGGCAAGAGCGGGGGCGAGTAAAAAGACCAAGGAAGCGCCCGCGCACAGAAAAGATCGCTCCATTATCCCCCACTGCGCCATTTGCCCTCGTGCTCGCAATCGCTCGCAGGTTAGCGTAACTTCCCGCGGCTTGTCCAACCAGGTTTTCTCGCCATCGGGCGAGCGGCTTGCAAACGGCGCGCAAGCCAGAGCTTGCCGAATCGTTTCGGTATCGCTTTGGTTCTTCCCTTGTCCGCGCCAAAGCGTGCTGCTATAGTGCGCCATCGATCATCGATTCACCGTTTTTCCAGGACGCGCGACTTGGCCGAAAACTCCGCAGCGCATCTCCCCCCCGAGATTGCCGGACCTTCCGAAAAGCTCATTCGCGGCATGGGCCTGGTTCAATCCACCGCGGTCAACATGCTGGAGATGATCGGCATCGGCCCCTTCATCACCATCGGGGTGATCCTTTCCGCCATGGGCGGACCGCAGGCGGTTCTCGGGTGGTTTCTCGGCGCATTGTTTTCCGTGTGCGATGGAATGGTCTACGCGGAGTTGGGAGCAGCGATGCCAGGCGCCGGCGGGGCATATATTTATTTTCGCGAAGCGTTCAACGCCCGCACCTGGGGCCATCTATTTTCTTTTCTTTTCCTCTGGGAAACGATTTTTGTCGGTCCGCTCTCGATCTCCGCAGCCTGCGTTGGCTTTGCCGATTATTCCCAGTATTTCTTTCCTGGACTGAGCCACTTTGGCGTCAGCGCGATCGCCGCATCCGTATGCATGTTGATGGCCTTTCTTTTGTACCGTCCCATCAGAACGGTCGGGCGCTACTCGGTGGCCATGTTAGCCGTGGTGCTGGTTGCGATGGGATGGGTCATCGTGGCCGGCGTAATTCACCTCAACACCAAGATGGCGTTCGATTTTCCGCCAGGCGCATTTCATCTTTCCCGGTCGTTTTTCTATGGGCTGGCGGCAGCGACCTTATTCGCGATGTATAACTACGGCGGGTACAACAACATCACCTACCTCGGAGGCGAAGTCAAAAATCCCGGGAAGAATATTCCCCGGGCGATTGTGTTATCGGTATTGATCGTCGCGGTCCTCTACCTGCTAATGAGCGTGGTGATTATCGGTACGATTCCATGGCGCGACGCTGCGGTTTCTCACGCGGTGGTGTCTGAGTTCATCGGTAAGTTGTACGGCTCACGCGCCGCCGCGGTGATGACCTGCCTCATCCTGGTCGCGACCCTCGGGGGCATTTTCAGTTTAGTCCTGGGTCTCACTCGAATTCTCTACGCCGCTGGCTCGGAAGGGAATTTTTTCAAGCTGTTCGGCCGCGTCCATCCCACCGGCCGGTTTCCCACCGTGTCACTTCTCGCCACCACCGCGCTGGCTATTCCGTTGTGCTGGTTTTCGCTGGAGCGGCTGCTCTCGGCGCTGATGATTATTCAGATTGTCTTCCAGTTCATCCCGCAGATCGTGGCGCTGTTCGCCATCCGCAAATACCGAAAGGAAATACAACGTCCCTACGGCATGTGGCTATATCCAATCCCCGCGCTGATTGCGCTAATCGGCTGGATCTTTGTCGCCGCGACCCCCGAACAGCGCCAGAACCTTGGCACCGCCGTTATTCTTCTAGTGTTGGGAATCGGCGCGTATTTTCTTCGCGCCAAGGCCGGGAAACTATGGCCTTTTGTGCAAGGCCGCGATCTCTCGAATCTGAGCACCTAGTTGGAGTTTCGCTTCTCCGATTCCTATTAACCGGTCGAGTTGCCTGAATGTGCGAGCTTGAATTAAGTTTTTCGGGGCGGACAACAGGAGTCTCGTACGATGAGTTGCGTGGTGAGCACCGCTGGCGTGGGAATGCTCACGCGCCCTTCGATGTGATCGATCAACAGCCGCGCCGCAATCATTCCGATTTCCCTTGCGGGTTGGCGAACCACCGTGAGCCTCGGCCGCAGCAGCGTCGCCCAATAGAAATCGTCGAATCCCAACAGGCTCACTTCTTCGGGGCACTCCAGGCCGATCTCTTGAATGGCGGAAAGCGCGCCTAACGCCATCATGTTATTGGTGCAGAAAATTGCGGTGGGACGCTGCCCCCGCGTCAAAAGCTGCATTGCATGCAGGTGGCCGCTTTCCATGTCGTTGTGCCCAGCATGAACCATGGACCGGTCGGGGCGGATCTTAGCGCTTCGAATCGCACTCATGAATCCTTGCAGCCGGTCTACCGAGGTTCCGCTGGAAACATCACCGGTAATGATGCCGATGTCGCGGTGTCCGAGGCTTAACAGGTAGCGGGTAGCGCTTTCCGCGGCACGAGTGTTGTCTACTCCCACTCTCCCGATATACGGGTCGCGCACCAGCGGGTAACGGTCCGCGTAGACCACCGGAAGATTTCCCAGGACCGCCCGGGCCTTTCCGCCGACCGCGTTTGTTGCCGGAACCCGCACCACCCCATCCACGCGCCGGCGGTGAAAGGAGTCCAGGTAATTGCGCTCTTCCTCCCAACTTTCTCGGGAGTCGCCGATCAGCACCGTGAAATTCGCGGACGCTGAATAGTCTTTCGCGCCCCGCACCAGCTCGATGTAAAAGTTATTGGACAGGTCGGGAACGACAATGGCGATGGAGTGGGTCTTCTGAAGGCGCAGGCCCCGCGCCAGGTCGTTCGGACAATACCGCAGCGCCTTGGTAGCCTCTTCAATGCGGCTGCGCATCTTGGCGCTGACATAGTCGGAATTGTTAAGCGCGGCGGAAATCGTGGAAACCGAGGTTCCCGCCACCTTGGCCACGTCCCGGATGGTGACGTGGCGCTTCCCACGTTTTGCCCTGGGCTTCAACCGGGTCCTGCTCGGGCTGCTCTTCACCAGCGGAGTAAATGAGTTTCGCAAACGAGCAGCTTACTAGAAACGCCCATAAAGCCGAAACCAAAACGTTTCGGCACATCGGTGCAGGGAAGTCATGCATTCGTTCCGACGAAATTCGTTAGTGAAAACATTTTCAGAGGCGCGCTCGCACCGGCCACACTGGATAGGCGGAGATACGCCTGCGCAGTCGGGCGAACAATTATTTCGTTCACATCAACGTCGGCCGGCTGCTCAATCGCGAACGCAATCGCGCGGGCAATCGCATCCGGCGGGATCGCCATTCTGTCCCGGGAGGCGGCCAGTTGGGCTTTTACCTCTGCGTTGGCAACCGTTTCCACAAAGGGGGTTTTAACGAAGCCAGGCGAAATGATCGTTACCCGCAGTTTATCGCCGGCCTCCTGCCGCAAACCCTCAGAGATGGCGCGCACGGCGAACTTTGTGCCCGAATAGACCGCCTGGTTCGCTACCGTCAAAGAATACGAATACGACGCGGTGCAGACGTGCGCCGGGGACAGCTCCTGTGAACACGCCTGCCGGTGAGCGGGAAAAAGGGCCGTTCCGCCAATGCGCTGGCTATGACTACGGCTTTGGCAGCGCCAATACCGCCTGTCCCAAGTGATAGGCAAGGTGCGCGGTTCTTCCGAGCAGCACCCCAAATCGATTCCGGTGCGGTTCCCGTTCGAAATCCTGTTCGGACACCGCGGTATGCCGCTGCGCCCAATCCGAGTCCGAGAACTTCGAAAAACCCTCCCATAGCTTCTGGTTGATTTCTTGCCATGCCTTTTTGAGCGATGGTCCCGAGACGGTCAGCGGAACGGACTTGTCCGGGTTCGAGATGAACATGGCGTCGAACCCCGGATGAAGTCTTGCTCCAATCCCGAGCAGGGGTAAGAGCCGGTCGTTCACGGCCGCAAGGTGGCCCCAGAGATAGATTAGACGGTTTTTTCCTGGAGCAACTGGTTGCTCCAGTTGTGCCGGCGATAGGTCCCCGAACAATTTGTCCGCTCGTTCCACGTTGAACTTCCACCCGCGGAGTGCGGAGTCGATGAGCGCCTTCTCGGTGGTCATGATTCACCTTCCTTCGGTTTGGAAGAAGCGCATATCCTCAGCCGTGCTTCTGCCGCCGGGCTTCTCCCTCCCTTTGCGGTTAGATCTGAGCTCTGCCGCCGTCAACGAAGAGTTCGATACCCGTGACGAAACTGGAGTCATCGGAAGCAAGAAACAACGCCACCTTGGCAACTTCCTCGGGTTCGCCCATCCGCCCCATCGGGATGGTAGACACAATCCGGGCGATCACATCAGGAGATTGCCGATTCACCAGCGGCGTATTGATCGGACCTGGGCTAACAACGTTGGAACGGATACCACGGTCCTTCAGATCGGTAGTCCAGGTTCGCACGAAAGAGCGGATGGCCGCCTTGCTCGCGGCGTAAACCCCGAACGCAGCCGTACCTTTCACACTCGCGACGGAGCCGTTCAGAATGATCGAGCCGCCATCATTCAGCAGCGGCAAGGCTTTTTGCACCGTGAACAGCGTTCCCCTCACGTTGATGTTGAATAGTTTGTCGAAATGCTCTTCAGTGACGGCGCCAAACGGAACAAATTCGCCAACGCCGGCGTTGGCGAAAACAATGTCGATTCGCCCCCTCACCTTAGATACGGTCTGGTAAAGACGATCGAGGTCGGCCAGCTTGGCAACGTCTCCCAGAACTCCGGAAACGTTGGTACCGATTGCCTTCACGGCCTGGTCGAGTTCCTTCGGTCGGCGGCCCGTGAGGAAGACATAGGCGCCCTCTTTGACGAAAAGCTTCGCCGTAGCCAACCCAATCCCTTCGGTCCCGCCGGTGATGACCGCGGTCTTGCCTTCCAGCTTCTTGGTCATTCTCTTTCTCCGGAGCCGCTGAGCTTAGGCGGCGAAAGCCTTCCCGTGATACGCAGGCGCAAAGACATCCTGCACAAAGGTCTCAAAAGAAGTCGGTGTGCTGTTCTCCGCCGAACGCGGCTCAAGCGGAGCGAGGACTCCGGTGTTGATGGCCTCGAACATCTCGATATACACCGCGGCTTTCTTGGGCAGCATGCCTGTTTGCTCTAACGCTTGCTGCATCCGGTCATAGGAAAACTGCACGTAGGGAAGATCCGGTTGGCCAATGCCGCGCGCAATTACCGCGGTAGCCTCCGCCATCGACAGCTCGCGCTCACCGAGCAACTCCCGCGTCTTCTTGCCGGAAAAATCCAGGTCAAGGATGCGCTGCGCGGCGTAGTCGCCCACGTCGCGCGTCGTGATCATGGGCAACTTCAGGTCGGATCGCAGCGCATGTCCGAACATTCCCATCCCATGAATCATGCCGATCGCCGCCAGATTGTTCTCCATGAAATACGCAGGGCGCAGGTGCAGAACGTTCAAACCGCTGATCGCGTTCAGTTTTTGTTCCGAAGAATGCAGCCCCACCACTGGCCCGGTGCCTTCGGGGACCTGCGCACCGTAGCTGCTCAAGTGCACCGCGTACGGCAGGCCGGACTCCTGGGCGGCTTTTGCGATCGCATCGCTCTCTCGCTCCTGGTCATCCCGGGAGGTAATCGGCGGCAGCATTAAATATGCCGCGCGCGCACCGCGGAAGGCTTTCGTAAGCGCAGTCGCATCGCTCAGGTAGGCCGTGAACAGTTCCGCGCCTTTGCGCACAAAGCGTTCCAGTCTTCCCGGATCGCGCCCGACGACACGTACCTTCTGGCCCTGCGACACCAGGAAATCGGTGATGATCGAGCCGGTGTTCCCACTAGCCCCCAGAATCACATACGGCGCATTCGAAACAGCAGATGAACCCATGGCCACCACCTCCTTGATCTAAGATCTCATGTATTGTGCTTGTTATATGCACAATTCAAGTCAAAAAAAGTTAATGCGCCTTTTCCCGGATCTGACCAACCAGATCGGCGAGAGTTATCTCCTCGAGCGATCTCTCGAAGCTGTTTTGAGCCTGAGAAAGTAGCCCGGACATACACTCCTTGAGGTGGCAACTCACCGGACACCTTTTTTCTATCGGATACGAGTGAATCGCAAAGGCCCGCGGCGCCGCGCTGGCACGGTATATGTCGAGCAGCGTGATTTGTCGCGGTGAACGGGCAAGCACACTCGCTCCGCTCTTACCCCTCTTGGTCAGCACCAAGCCCGCTTTCGAGAGCTTGGAGAGCGACTTTCGAACGAAAGTAGGATCGGCGTTCACACTGTCAGCGAGGATCGCCGACGAGACGTCTTGGCCGTGGCGGTAACCCAGGGCTGCCATGATGTGCGCGGCCACTGCAAATTGGACGCTTTTTGCTGACATTCCTTGTCTCCCCAATATGTGATGCTCAACGGCACAATTGGTTGCAGGTGTTTTACTGTGAAGTTGCCGTCTTGCGATTCTGGAACGATCCGCAGAATCGGTTGGAACGAACCACCGCGGAGGTCGCCCCCGTCCTCGGTGAATAAATCTCGGTTGGGCGTTTTCACCCGAAGCGGTGTCCGGCTCTCACGCATTGCTACTTTGGGAACGTGTTTCCGAACATGGGAGCACCGCTCTTTGACTGTTCTTTGGTCGCCTCATCCTGAATGACGTCCCAATGCTCGATGAAAATTCCGTTTTGAATGCGCAAAATGTCTGCGGCAATCCAATTCGCCGGACCGCCGAAACCGCTAAATCGCCCGTGCACGATCACGAACTCGCCCTCAGCTAGGATCGTTCCCGATTCGTACTTCAACGTTGTTGGGAGGCCCTTGACTAGATCAAACAGACCCTCGCGACCCGCTGCGATATGCGCGCTGTGTTGAATGTAGTGAGGGGACCAGTAGCGTTCAGCCGCTGGGTAGTCCCGTTTGTTGAAGAGAGTGTCAAAAGCCTCGAGAACGAGTGCCTTGTTCCTTTCCTCGGTAGTCTGGTCCATAGAATTTCTCCTCACAGGTAAAACCATGCCCTTCGTTCTAAGGAAAATCTCGATCCACCGTGCACCAGGAAACGCGCTCCGGTGATCCGGCGTGCCCGATTTGACGCCCAAGATGCCGCTGCGCTGGCCAAAGCGTCGGGACTGCCGATTCGCTTCCAGCGTCAATCTTTTTTGACGTTGGAAGCCGCTTGGTTATTTCGTCGACTCGCTCGGGATCAAATTAGTGAGCCAGCTTGCCTCCATCCACTGGGATAGAAGAGCCGGTCATGTACGACGCGCTTGCCGAACCCACAAAAGCAATCACCTGAGCGATCTCCTCCGGTGTTGCCAGACGCTTGAGGGGTACGGTCGAGACGAGCGCCGCCTTATTCTCATCTGTGCTGGTGAAGCGTGTAAGCATGCCTGTATCGGTGGCACCCACAGCGATCACGTTTACCCGAACTCCCGTCCCCGCCACTTCCAGTGCAGCGGATTTTGTTAGCCCCTCCACCGCATGTTTGCTGGCCACGTAAACCGATGCTCCAGCGGCGCCGACACTGCCATAGGTCGACGAGATGTTGACGATACTTCCGCTCCCCTGTGGCAACATCACCCGCAGTTCGTGCTTCATGCTTAACAGCACACCCAGTACGTTGGTATCAAAAGTAGCCGCGTAGCTCTCGGCGGTCTGTTCGGTTACTAGTCCTCGCAATCCTTCCGTACCGGCATTGTTGACGGCAATGTCCAGGCGGCCAAAGCGCGCGACCGTCTTGTCGATGAGCGCCCGGATATCATCGTCGTGTCGAACGTCGGTCTTTACAAATTCCGCTTCCGCACCCAGCTGGCGCAGCTCCTTCTCGAGCTTTTTGCCTTCCTGCTCATGACGGCCGGAGACGACGAGCCGCGCGCCCTCGCTGGCGAAGACGAACGCGGTGGCCCGACCGATTCCGGTCAGTGCGCCGGTGATCAAAACCACTGGTGAGCTCATAGCCCTACCTCCCTTGATCTCAACCCATGCAGGCTGAGCATGACTGAGAAGTTCGCTAAGCCGGCTTTGGGTAACTCCCATCACTTCGTTAGATGTGGAAGACCGCTGGTGGTAGCGCCTGGGAACATACTTTGTTAAGCTGGTATCGATGCCTCACAAGCATGGGAGCGAGAATGGAACTACGACATCTCCGCTATTTCGCCGCGGTCGCTGAGGCCGGAAGTGTGACCGTGGCAGCACGAGAACTGCACACCTCGCAACCATCGTTAAGCCGGCAGATCCGGGATCTTGAGGACCAGGTAGGGGCGCGACTTTTGATCCGCCGCGCTCGCGGCATCGAACTCACCCCCGCAGGTCGAGCCTTTCTCGATCACGCCCGCTCGGTGCTATCGCAGGTGGAAGCCGCAACCGAAGCGGCTCGCCGGGCCGCTCATCCCGCGAAGCCGTGTTTCTCGATGGGCTTTCTCACCGGACACGAATTGAGGTGGATGCCCGAAGCCTTACGGATCCTGCGCCACGAGCTGCCGAATATCGACGTGATGATATCGAGCCAATATTCGCCTCTGCTTGCGGAGGGCCTTTCGAAAGGAAAAATCGATGCCGCTTTTCTTCGACGGGAACGAGGCGCGCCAGACTTGGCGTTCCGCCTTCTCGTCAAGGAGCCGTTGATGGTGGTCTTGCCGAGCAACCACCGTCTCGCTGCCCTAAAAGCCATCCGTCCTCAGGATCTAATCGGCGAGACATTCGTGACTGTGTCCCGCACCGCTCCGGTCCTGCGCGGGGTCATCGACAATTATCTGAAGCTGTGCGGAATCAAAATCACGCCCGCTCACGAGGCCGACCATGTCACCATGGGAATGTCCTTAATAGCCTCGACCGGTGGGGTGGGGTTGTTACCTGCCTACGCACAGAACTTTCTCCCGACTTCGATAACGAGTCGCCCTCTAAAGGGAGACACTCCAACCGTCGAGCTAGTGCTCGGCTACAGAAAGTCGGACCAGTCTCCTATCCTGAAACTTTTGCTTTCGAGATTGGACGAGTTGGTGGCTCGTGTCTCGAAGAACGCTCACTAAGCCTCACCGCCAGGCGGTCAGGGGATGGGACGCGAATTCAGATCGAGCCCTCCGAATTCGGCGGGCACGGGATCGAGGCGTTCGCGACTCCCCAAGAAGGCGCCGCGTCAGCTGTATATGGGTGCAATCGAAATTGCCTTTCATGGGCGCGACAATCGATCGCCAAGCGGTCATCAAAAGAATCGCCCGCCAAGACGCAGCAGGAAACATCGTCTACTACTTGGCAGATCATCTCGGAACCTCCCGCGTGGTCACCGACGCATCAGGGATAATTCTCGACGATTCTGACTTCTATCCTTTCGGCGGCGAGCGTCCCATCATCGTCCCCACCAGCGGCAACACCTACAAATTCACCGGCAAAGAACGAGACTCCGAATCTGGCAACGACTACTTCGGGGCCAGGTATTATGCCTCGAACATGGGCCGCTTCCTGTCCCCGGACTGGGCGACACATGCAACCGCTGTCCCCTACGCTACTTTCTCTAATCCCCAAAGCTTGAACTTATATGCCTACGTAGGAAATAACCCCCTATCGCATCTTGATCCCGATGGGCACATTGATTGCTCTGGAAAGAATGCGGAGGGCGTCGGCTGCCAATACATTCTGAAGTGGAACGCTGACCACGGAATATCAAACGACGCAAAGAAAAGCGATGCTCCGGGTGTGCCCGTGAAACTGCCGAACGGAAGCACAGTCAGTGATCCGCATTCTAAAACCGGAGTGCTTATGTCTCCGACCGCTGACTTGAGTGACGTAGCCGCAGCAGGCAAGAAGGTCTCGGGTGATTGGACGAAGATCGGTTTAGACGTAGACCTCGGTAAAGCTGTCGGCACCGGTGGATCATTCGATTACCAAAGGATGGGATCGCAAAGCGATGTAATAACGGGGGGATTTCAGCAACTGCCTCAGTTTAGGGACGTGTCGAATTTCAACGTGGGACTGTATGCCCAGCAAGCCGGTATGTCGCTTGATGACACACTCAAGACCGCCGGCGACTTCGCAAAGCATTTCTCCAGCAACGCCAGTCCAAATTCCCCTTACGGCCTTGCACCTCAGACCGCAGAGTTTATTAAGGCTGGCTGGCAAGCAGGTGCGAGCGGTGCATTCAATCATTGAAGCGGTATCGGATTTGTACGCCGCAGAGGAGACACATCTTGAGTCAACGATCTAGATTTCTAAGAGTCATGCTCATAGTCCTCTTCGTTCTTTTTCTAGGAACGGGTGCCGCTGTGTTTCTTTTGCGGCGGAACGCTTGTACGGAGGAAGTTCTCAAGGTTACCGAGGTGCCTGGCATCCGATTCGTCATTGAAAGGTCCAACTGCGACCTCCTTGCAAAGGATGAGACCGTCAGCGTCTATGCCACGAAGACTCCTGAATCTCCGTTCAGCAAGATGGTGAACAGGGTTCGAAAACCAGTACCTCTATTCCGTTACGATCCCGGAAGCGAAGATAATCCGTTGCCTTCTGTAACGATGTTCGGCCCTGACCAAATTCTGATCAAGATCGCTAGTGTCTCATCGGTAGCCATCCAAGATCGAACATGGCAGGGCAAGTCCGTTTCATATGAAATCGGGAAAGTCTACTATCCGACAAACTCCAAGTGACCTTGAACACAGGTACGATGCGAACATCATTCACCTACGACTCCACTTCGCACTTTGTGCATCTCGCGTACTGGTTTACCGGCAAAGAACGTGACGCCGAGTCAGGCAACGACTACTTCGGGGCCAGGTACTATGCATCCAGCATGGGCCGGTTTATGTCGCCGGACTGGAGTCCTACTCCCGCTGCCGTTCCTTTTGCCGATCCTTCCGACCCTCAGACCCTAAATCTCTACAGCTACGTGAACAATAATCCGCTCTCGAAACTCGATCCAAATGGCCATGACTGGTTCAATGTCGATAACAAATGGCAATGGCAGAAAGGGCACACATATCACGATGCCGACGGGAACGCGACGAAAGATAAAGGATACGCGGGCCTTCTAGTTGCAACGAAGACAGGAGTAAACGCTCAGGGCGCAACGACGTTCCATTTGACCTTGTACGACCAGAACAAAATTGTAGGTCAAGGCGATGGCTTCTCAGGAAATAATCACTATGCGGATACGGGAACAATTCCTGATGGTAATTACCACACTCTTGGAAGGCTCGATCCGCCCCCGACTGGCCAAAATCCCTCAAGTAGTCAGGGCGATCCGCCACAGATATATGGCTATCAGAAAATCTTCCCTAGCGCAGACCCGTATTTGTCTCAAGTCTTAGGGGCTTACGGACCGATAAGGGCACGGCTAAACCCGCTTGAACCGGGCCAGCCCGACGGGGGGTACTATCTCCATGGCCAGGGACCCAACGGGTTCCATGAAGAAGGCTGGACTCATGGCTGCCTTTCGACCGGGAGAGACGCCTCAATGATTTTCTACATGCAGAGTCACATTGGGAGCGCAGGTGTAAGCGTGGACACTCAGGTGGTGAAGCCATGATCAAATCAACTGTCCTATTCGCTTTTCTGTCTATATTCATTACGCCGTTGCACGGCCAGATTCCACAAATATCCGGTGCATGGTGTGAGAGCAACGTCAAATGGACCAAGCCTCCCTCCGAACTTCATCTCGACGAGCGCTCAGCTCAGGCGGGGCTGCTCTACTTCGGCCCGAATAACCAGTTCGCTCTAATCTATGGAACTGTCATTCAAGGCGCGAATTGGGAAACACTGAGCCATGGAGACGGTCGAGTCGTATATCTGGGAACGTGGACGCTCGACGGCACGGTTCTTCGAATTGAATACCGACTTGTTAGCAGGACGGTCCTCAAAGAGGGTGAAAGGCTCCCCGGCCCGATTCTGAAGAAGACCATTCAGTCAAAAGGCGGGATTTTGCTTCTCGATAGAACACGCTTTCAGAGAGAGAAACGTTTGGACGATCAACTGTTGGCTGTTCTCCAGGGAGAGAGTGCTCGCCTAGGAAATACTGGTCAGCCATAGATGAGCTCATCGGTTCCCATGGCGGAGGCTACTGCTACGACGTACGTGGCAGTTTGTGCATCCGCAGTGTGCTTTTCGCAATACCTGTTTACCGGCAAGGAGCGGGACGCCGAATCGGGGCTAGACAACTTCGGTGCGAGATACATGGGGAGCAGTCTAGGTAGGTTTATGTCCCCAGACCCGAAAGCCTTCAGTGCGCGCACTGTCGGGAATCCTCAGAAGTGGAACAAGTATGCGTACGTCCTAAATAATCCAGTTGCGTTTTTCGATCCTGACGGTAAGGACGAGCTTAGCATTATCGTGCGAGCGTTCATTCCAGAAGCAAGTTTTAGATACCCGGCAGGATTTGGCCCGACATAAGGGAAGATTCAAGCGCACCTGGGAGAAGTGGTACGGAGCACAGTAGAAGAGACGCTGAACGCGATGCTGGATGCAGAAGCGGACCGGCTCCACGGCGCGGAACGCTACGAACGAAGCGACGCCCGCAAGGATACCCGGGCAGGTTCCTACCAGCGGAAGTTGCACATGAAGGTGGGACCGGTGAGTCTGAAGGTACAGAAGCTGCGAGGCCTGCCGTTCGAGACGGCCATCATCGAACGCTACAAGCGGCGAGAGAGTTCGGTGGAAGAAGTGCTGGTGGAATGTATCTTGCCGGGGTGAGCGTAGGACGGGTTGAAGACATCACCGGGGCGCTGGGGGGTACACGGGTCAGCCCTAGTAGGGTGAGCGAGCAGGATCAGAAGATCTACGCGCAGATCGAGACCTGGCGCAACCGGCCGATCCAGGGAAACCATCTGTATGTATTTCCGGATGGACTGCAGCTTGCGCTCGGTATAACCGTCCACCGCTAGTAACATCGGAATCCACAGAGTCAGGGCGCCTACGAACAGAACCCTGCCTTGAATACCGACAAGAAGGAGCACCAGTCCGACATGGGTCGCGGCCTTCCGTAGGCAGCACTGGGTTGTAGAGTTGCCGCGCCGAGGTCAGTCGCAACGCTGTCTGAAAGAGGCGTTGCCGGCAGGATTCGCCAGAGCCCTGTCAGGCGCCCCTGTCCCGCCTCAGCTGGAAATGGAAAATGGCGTCCTTCCGTTAATATAAACGGAGAGGACGCATGCGAAAGGAACGAAAGCATTACAGTTCAGACGAGAAGGTTGCCATCCTGAGGCGCCACCTGCTGGATAAGGTGCCGGTTTCCGATCTGTGTGAGGAACTGGGCCTGCGGCCGACGGTGTTCTACCGCTGGCAGAAAGAGTTCTTCGAGAACGGAGCCGCCGCCTTCCAATCGAAGCAACGCCCCGCCGTTCAGGTCGAAGAGAAGCAGAAGCGGATCGAGTTCTTGGAGAAAAAAGTGCAGACCAAGGACGAGGTCCTGGCCGAACTGATGGCCGAGCACATCGCTTTAAAAAAAAGTCTTGGGGAGCTTTGACCAAGGTGTGGGTTCCGCACGATGTGCGGGACCAGGTGGTGGATTTCGTCCGGCGCTGGTCGGAAAAGACGGAGATCGGCGCCGGGCGATTCGTCCGCTGGTTGGGCGTGCGGGCCAGCAAGTTCTACGACTGGCGAGAGCGCTACGGGCGCGTGAATGAGCACAATGGTTGGGTTCCCCGTGATTTTTGGCTGGAGCCGTGGGAGAAAGAGGCGATCATCGGGTTCCATCTGAAGAATCCGCTGGAAGGATATCGGCGGCTGACGTTCATGATGCTGGATGCCGACGTTGTGGCCGTCAGTCCATCCAGCGTTTGGCGGGTGCTGCAACGAGCCGGACTACTCTCGCGGTGGAAGAGAAAGCCTTCGCGCAAGGGGACCGGTTTTGAGCAGCCGCCGCATGCCCATCAACACTGGCACATCGATGTTTCCTACATCAATGTGAGTGGCACGTTCTACTATCTGTGCAGCGTTTTGGACGGCTACAGCCGTTCGATCGTTCATTGGGATCTACGGGAGTCGATGACGGAAGCAGAAATCGAAGTGATTCTGGAGCGAGCGCGGGAGAAGTATCCGGAAGCGAAACCGCGGATCATTTCCGACAACGGGCCACAGTTCATCGCCCGGGACTTCAAGGAGTTCATCCGCATCGCGGGTATGACCCATGTGCGAACGTCACCTTACTATCCACAATCGAACGGCAAATTGGAACGCTGGCACAAATCCCTGAAATCGGAGTGCATTCGCCCACTGACACCATTGACTCGGGAAGATGCGCGACGCCTGATTCAAACCTACGTGGATCACTACAACGGGGTACGCCTTCACAGTGCCATCGGCTACGTGACGCCGCACGATATGCTCGCCGGCCGACAGGCCGAGATCCACGCCGCACGGGATCGCAAGTTGGAGCAAGCACGTAGCCACCGACAACTTCGCCGGCAACAGCAAGCATCACTGCTTGCGCATTCTTCGAACGCGGCTACAATGACTTCGCCAGGTGAAACAGAAGCGGGCCATGCAGGGATGCAACCATGCTGAGGGATAACCTGGTAGAGCTCATCGAGCCGATGCGAAACAGCGCGGGAGCCGATCCTCTCGCGCTGGGCATCTACCAGCAGAAACCGGCATCGGACGATAGCCTCTCATGCCTTGAAAATCCCCGCCCCGAAGGGGCGGAATCTTCATTAACGGAAAACGTCACCTCTCCATTTCCGGCTGAGCCAAGACACCCCTCGTAGCGACAACCCGGCTGCCGCTACATCGAACAACGAGGACCCAGGATTTCGCGAACGCGTTTCCGCGATCCGATCTCCCGCGGCGAGCCTCCCGGTCGCTCCAGCCACTTCTTGAATTCGGTCATTTTCACTTCGTGCTCGACGCGAACGTCCGCCACTGAGACCTTCACGACATTCAACCCCTGGGCGACACTGGCGACCCAGTCGCTTTCTTGAATGGCGGCGAGACCCTGCGCCACCGCCTCGTATAGCGTTCCGGCTGTCACCTCGACGGAATGCGAAACGCCCTCCATGTCTTGAACGGTCACCCGGCACGATCGCAAGGACATAAATCCAACGATAGCAGATTCGCTTTTTGTTCGCCATCATTGCGCGACATCGAGCCGCCGTGTTTGCAGCGACGCTTCACTGTCGGCGGCGACCTCGGCTCAAAATTCGGAAAGAGGGGACGTTGGAGCGCGGGTGGGCTAGCCATGTCAACTGACACGAGCTATTCGGGGAAGCATCATCGTATCAGCGAACTCGCTCAGATGTAGAAGCTGGGGCGAAAAACTGTGAGAATTTTGTGCAAAGACGAACCGGGCGTCATCAAAATTAGGCTCGGCCGCAAAAAAGAAGCACACTACATATTCCATACCACAACCAATGGCGCAAAAGGTCCATACCCGCCTTTTGAACGTCGCGTGAACTGAGCTACTGCGCCCTGCGGCTTGGAATAGCTACCAGTTTTGGTTTTGGCTTAGCTTTGAACGCCTCTTGAAGAATTCGAGTCAATCTCTCTTGTCGCTCGGGTACCCACGCTGAGTAAGCGGCCAAAACCATTTCTTCGGTATTACCCAGCAACTCCGCCACATCTCTCACGGTCACTCCAGGCTTTTGCAGCAGTATGCGTGCAAACGTATGCCGGAAGCGATGCGGTGTGGGCTTCACTTTCCACAGACCGCATAGCGCCCATAGTTTCTTGAGCTTTCTGCGCCACACGTCCGTAATCACGTCGAGACTCTTTGACGTGTGCCTCCCGAAGATGAACGAGCCATGGATTTTTGCTCGTGCGCGAATGCGATCCTGGAGCCATTCAGGCACCCAGGTGTAAACGTGGGTGCCGGCCTTCGTGGTTCTGACCAGAATCTCGCCGTTCTCGTTCATGCGATCAATCTGGAATTGGGCTACGTCTGAAATTCTGAGGCCGGTATATATGGACAAGGATATGAAGTCCGCAAGGTCGTCGCCATTCCAAGCGAAGTTCGGCGAAAATCCATATTTCGGGCAAGCGTCGTACATTCGCTTCAACTCCTCGTCGGTGAAGGGAAGCTTCTGTTCCGCGCGCTTTTCGCTGAGGTCGCGTCCGCGTGGGTTCCTTACCAGACGTGCGGGATTTCGTCCCAGCCATTCATTGCTGACGCAGTATTCAAGAAATGACTTGAGCATGGAAAGACGACGCGACGCGGTTTGTGGACTGATGGCCCATGCCGTTCGAAATTCGCGCACGTCGTTCGGCTGCCATTGATCGATGATGAGGTAGCCGCGTTGCTCGGAGAAGGATTTGAACTGTTTCAGCAGCAATCGGTATTTTCTGTACGTTCCTTGGGATCCATTTTCGTGGCGTTCATCGAGGAAGGATTTTGACGCGCGTTCAATCGTGATGCGATCCTGGAGGATGACTTCGGGCGCTGCCAACTCCGGAGGCGGAACAATTTGGCCGTCCCACGACTTCGCCTTTTCCCATTGAGCGGTTATGGCCCTAGCTTCAACCCAATTTGTCGTGTCGGTGGTTCTTCGGAGGTATTTTCCAGCGAGGGTGCCAGAGGCACAAATATGGCACGCGCAGCGCCTCCAACCTTTTTTTCTTTCCTCGAATTCGCCTGATCGGAGGTTTTCGGCATGTCCGGCTTCGCACTCGCGACGGTGCCTGCGCCATAGGTTGAGCATGCCCCAGTATAAGACGGATCGCTCGAAATCGCTCGACAAATCCGTTGGATCGTCTGTATCTTCAACGAAAACAATATGGCGGAGAGGGTGGGAGTCGAACCCACGAGCCCGGTTTTACCAGGCTACCCGCTTTCGAGGCGGGCTCTTTCGACCACTCAGACACCTCTCCGCGGTGAGTGCTCTTCGAGATTATCAAAGACCACCACACTCGGCAATACAGCCGCCTCGCTGGCACTTTGCCAGTTTCCGATTAGCCAACTTCTCCGCGGGCGGCGCCGCTCGCATTATTTCAATTCGGCATCCTCCGTGGCTTCTCGATGCTTTCGAGCATCTCACTTTCCGCTAAGTGCGGAACAGCACGTCCTCGCGATTGAACATGGTGACGGCGGCGACGATGCCGAGTGCTGCGTAGAAGCACATCATTGCGAACACCGCGGCCATCAGGCCCCACGGGTGATTTCCGGCGAGGATTTCTTTGCTCACCAGGCAGGTATTCAGAATGGGGACCAGCGCGGTTTTCCAGTTGAGTTCGACGCCAGGCAGGGTTCCGACGATGGCCGGGGCAATCACCAGAAAGATCATTGGCGAGACGTAGGTCTGGGCCTCGCGATAGCTTTTGGCGAAGAGTGCGACAGCGAGCAGTACCGAAGCGAAAAGGACCGCAATCGGCAGCAACAGCACCAACACCGCGCCGACCGCGGCCGGGTCAATCGAGATTTTTGTCCCCGAGGCGCCGGCTCCCAACATTCGTCCTTTCGATTGGGCGAAAGTGAACCCGAGCGACAAAATAGAAATCATCGCGGTAACCACTGATGCCGTTACGACGGTTAAGAATTTCCCCATCACCAAATCAGTGCGCGAGACCGGGCTCGAAAGGATCGTTTCCATGGTCCCGCGCTCTTTTTCCCCGGCGGTGAGGTCCATCGCGGGATACATGGCTCCGGTGAAACAGAAAATGATGATCATGTACGGAATCATTCCGCCGAACATGGCTGCGCCGACCCTCGACGGCGGAGCGATATTTTGCGCTTCCACGGTGAAGGGTTCCAGCAGGCTCGCGGGCAGGCCGCGCGCGGCCAACGCCTGAGCGGCGATGCGCACGCGGTAATCGTCGAAGAATTTCTGCAGTTTCTCCTTGGCCAGTTCGGACTTCATGTCCGCTTCGTAGTAGTCCACCGAGACTTTTTGCAAATTACCCGCAGTGACCGAAGCGTCGAAGCCGTCGGGAATTTCCACCAGCGCACGAATGGTCTTGGCGGAAACCTGCTGGCGCGCATCGTCTTGGTAAGGGACGATCTGAATTGCGGGGAAGTGCCGGAGCGCTTCGAGAAGTTTTGGTGAATCGTCGCCGCCGCGAATCATTACCGAGGAAGCTTCCTGGCCGGCCTCGCTGCTGAATTTTTCGGCGGCCCAGCCAATCAGGCTGAAGAGCAAGGGAAACGCAACCACCGGAATGATCACCATCGAGCGCAGGGTGCGTTTGTCACGCAGCATGTCGCGCACTTCCTTGCGGAATACGATCAGGACGTTGCGCAGATTCATCGGCCGTCTCCCGAGACTTGCACGAAAATATCTTCGAGGTTGGGGGTGACGTAGCGCGCGCGCAGCTCTGCGAGGGTGCCTTCGGCGCGAACTTTACCGCTGTGAATGATGCCGATGCGGTCGCACAGCTTTTCGACTTCGCTCATCACGTGGGTAGAGAAGATCACCGTTTTGCCTTGGCTGCGACACTGGCGAATGAAATCGGTGATGGAGCGCGCGGCCATAACGTCCAGGCCGTTGGTGGGCTCGTCGAAGATCATCACCGGCGGGTCGTGAATGATGGTGCGCGCGATGGAAACCTTTTGCTTCATCCCGGTGGAGAGCTTAGCGCAGCGGCGGTCGCGGAATTCTTCCATGTCCAGGGTCTTGAAGATTTCGGCGGTTCGCCGAGCGATGGTGGCGGAATCGAGCCCGAAGAGCTGCCCGAAATATTCCACCGTTTCCACCGCGGTCAAGCGGTCGTACAGCGCGGTAGCGGTAGAGAGAAACCCGATGTGCGCGCGGACTTTGGCCGGTTCGAGAACCACGTCGAACCCGGCCACGGTCGCCGCGCCGGCGGTGGGCGCCAGAATCGTCGCCAGCATGCGCAGGGTGGTGGTTTTCCCCGCGCCGTTGGCTCCGAGCAAACCGTAGATTTGCCCAGGCTCGCACCGGAAGCTGACCGAATCCACGGCCCGGACTTCGCCGCGCTTCTTATCATTGAAGATTTTGCTTAGCCCGCGCGCTTCGATCATGTTCACCGCGCCTCTTTTTCGATCATCCGATATCGAGCCCGTGAAGTTTAGCTGTTGCGCGGCCGGGGTGATCTCAAAATATCCTTTACACTTACACTCCGTCGTCGCTGGCCAACCCACGCCGCAAGGCGCGCACTGTAATTGATAAATTGCCGCTCTTCGGAACTTATATGCCGTTTAGAATCAGGTGCTTCCATTTCTAACCCCCACAGATGCCTGGATTAGAAATCTGCCATGTCTAGATGCATTTGTCACGGACCGAGACACCAGATTTTGCATTCCTGCATTCACGTGGAGCTCGTTCCTTTCCGCGGCAGGGTAGCACTAGGTGGGAAGCGGGGGAAGAGATCAGTTCGGCGGATTTCGTTCGGGCGTCGCGGAGCCGATGAAGAGTGAGGCAAGAGGACAAGAGCGTCGAAGCGAGGTCAACCGCTCCCGACCAGAAATGGTTGTGCTGCGCCGGATTGCCTGCATTGAGGCGCTGGCGTAGAATGCACGGGCCAATGGCTGATACCTCTCCCATCATCGGCCGGACCATCTCGCGGTACCGCATCCTGGAAAAGATCGGCGGCGGAGGCATGGGCGTGGTGTACAAAGCCGAGGACTTAAATCTCGGCCGGTTTGTCGCCCTCAAGTTTCTTCCCGGCGAGGTTTCCAAGGATGCCACGGCGCTGGAGCGGTTCCGCCGCGAAGCTCGCGCCGCGTCGGCTCTGAACCATCCGAGCATCTGCACCATTCATGAGATTGACGAACGCGATGGGCAATGGTTCATCGCCATGGAGTTTCTCGACGGCTTGACCCTGAAACATCGCATCAGCGGCAAGCCGCTACCGCTCGAGCTGCTACTCGACGTGGGCATCCAGATTTCCGACGCACTGGATGCCGCGCACTTGGAAGGGATCATTCATCGGGACATCAAGCCCGCGAACATCTTCATTACCAAGCGCGGGGTAGTGAAAATTCTCGATTTTGGTTTGGCGAAAACGCTGGCGACGGCATCCCCGCTGATTTCCGCGACCGAGGATTTTGGTGTTTCCCCCGAACATCTCACCAGTCCGGGGAGCACCCTGGGAACGGTCGCCTATATGTCGCCGGAACAAGCGCGGGCCCGCGAGGCGGATGCGCGCTCGGATGTCTTCTCGTTCGGCACGGTGCTGTATGAGATGGCCACCGGCAGCTTGCCGTTCCGCGGCGAAAGTGCCGCTGTCATCTTTGAAGCCCTTCTCAGCCGAGCGCCAATTCCGGCAACGCGTTTGAACCCCGAACTGCCGGCGAAACTCGGAGAGATCATCGAGAAGGCGCTCGAGAAGGACCCTGACCTGCGCTGCCAGACCGCTGCCGAACTCCGCACCGACCTAAAACGCCTGAAGCGTGACACCGAATCCAGCCGGCTGCCGGCCGAGGAGAAGAGCGCTTCGGCCTCGGGGACGCATCTGTCCGCGTCCCGGCAAAAATCGGTCGCGGTGCTGTACTTTGAGAACCAGAGTGGTGCGAAAGAGGACGAATACTTCCGCGATGGGATTACCGAGGATGTGGTCACCGAACTCCTGAAGATCAAACAACTTCGAATCTTCCCGCGCTCCGAGATGCTTGCATTCCGCGACAAGCCCGTAACCGCGCTACAGGCGGGCCAACAACTCGGCGCGTCCTATGTCCTCGAAGGCTCGATCCGCCGCGCCGGCAACCGGGTGCGGATCACCGCACAACTGGTGGAAGCCGCTACTCGGACGTCGGTCTGGGCCGAACGCTACGACCGCCAACTGGAGGACGTGTTCGCCATCCAGGAGGAAATTGCGCGCAGTATCGCCCAGGCCCTGCGGATTACGCTTACCCCGCAGGAAGAAAAAACCATCGCCCGCAAGCCCACGGAAAACCCGCAAGCATATGACTTTTATCTGCGGGGAAGGAGTTATACCCGCCGCGAGAATATCGACTACGGCCTGCAGATGTTCGAACAGGCCATCCAGCTTGACCCCAATTTCGCTCTGGCGCACGGCGGAATCGCCCAGCTGTGCGGGCGGATCTACGAGACTCGCGAGCAGGACCCGAAATGGATCGAGCGGGGGCTGGCTGCCTGTGACCGAGCCGAGGCCCTGGCACCGGATCTGCCGGAAGTGCTGGTAGCGCATGCGCGCATGTTTTATGCGCAGAAGAAATACGACCAAGCTGCGACGCTGGCTCAGCGGGCGATCGAGCACAAGCACGATTGTGAAGGATCTTGGAACCTGCTCGGCCGGGCCTATTTCGCCTCAGGCCGCTTTGAGCAAGCTGCCGCGCTCACCGAGCGGGCGCTTGAGTCCAATGGAGATGACTACAACACCTTTATTCCATACTCGGGCGCCCTCGATCGGTTGGGCCGTAAGGGGGAAGCGCGAGAGGTTCGGAGGCGCATGACCGGGGTCCTGCGACAACAATTGGAACTGGTTCCGGAGGACGTGCGCGCCCGCATCCTGCTGGCGGTCAACCTCGCCGATTTTGGGGAACCGGAGGAAAGCGTCCGACAGTTGCAGACCGCTGTCGCCCTGCGCCCCAACGATAGCAATACTCTGTACAATGCTGCGTGCACCTACGGCGTACTCGGGAAAAAAGCAGAAGCGCTCGAGACACTAAAAAAGGCCTTTGCCGCCGGATACGGCCTCAAAGATTGGGCGGCCAAAGATCCCGATCTCGATTGCCTGCACGATGACCCTGAATTCCAGAAACTGGTCGCCCGCAGCGAACGCCCCGCGTCGTAGGACGTAGCTATTCCGATCCAGTGGCGCGAGTGGCGCGCGACCGGATTGCCTGCACCGAGGCGCTGGCGTAGAATGCACGAGCCAATGGCTGATAACACTCCCATCATCGGTCGCACGATTTCGCGGTACCGGGTCCTGGAAAAGATCGGCGGCGGGGGCATGGGTGTGGTCTACAAGGCCGAGGACCTGAATCTCGGCCGGTTCGTCGCCCTCAAGTTTCTTCCTGCAGAGGTCTCCAAGGATGCTACGGCGCTGGAGCGATTCCGGCGCGAGGCTCGCGCCGCTTCGGCACTCAACCATCCCAGCATATGCACCATTCACGAAATTGATGAGCGCGACGGCCAATGCTTTATCGCTATGGAGTTTCTGGACGGCCAAACCCTGAAGCATCGCATCAGCGGCCGGCCGCTGCCGCTGGATCTGCTGCTTGACGTGGGCGTTCAGATTTCCGACGCGCTGGATGCCGCGCACTCGGAAGGGATCATTCATCGGGACATTAAGCCCGCGAACATCTTCATCACCAAGCGCGGCCAGGTGAAGATTCTGGACTTTGGCTTGGCGAAATCGATGACGCCGCCGTCGCCGCTGATTTCGGCGACCGAGGATTTTCGCGGGGTGGGCCCCGAGGATCTCACCAGCCCGGGGAGCACGCTGGGAACCGTGGCGTACATGTCGCCGGAACAGGCGCGCGCCTCGGAGCTGGATGCGCGTTCGGACATTTTTTCCTTCGGCACGGTGCTATACGAGATGGCCACCGGCACGCTGCCGTTCCGCGGGGACAGCACCGCGCTCATTTTCGAATCCATTCTGAGCCGAACGCCAATTCTGCCAGAGCGTTTGAACCCCGACCTGCCCGCCAAGCTTTCCGAGGTGATCGAGAAGGCGCTCGAGAAGGACCCGGATCTGCGCTGCCAGACGGCGGCGGAACTGCGCGCCGACCTGAAACGAATCAAGCGCGACATGAATTCGAGCCGCCACCCTTCAGCCGAGAAGGCCGACAGCTCGAAGTCCCACCCGATCGTGACGGCCTCGACCATTAAGTCGGTGGCGGTGCTCTATTTCGAAAATCAAAGCGGCAACAAGGAAGACGAGTACCTGCGCGATGGAATCACCGAAGACGTAATCACCGAACTCTCCAAGATCCGCGGCCTGAACATCTTTTCCCGTCCTACCGTTCTGGCTTTCCGCGACAAGCCGGTTACCCCCACGCAGATCGGCAAGCAACTGGGCGCGGCGTACGTGCTTACCGGCACCTTGCGGCGAGCCGGCGCTCGCCTGCGGATTAATACTCAGCTCATCGATACCCAGACTGATTTTCCGGTGTGGTCGGAGCGCTTCGACCGCGAGATGAAGGACGTCTTCGAGGTTCAGGACGAAATGGCCCGCAAGATCGCCGAGGCGCTGCGGGTCACGCTTTCCCCGCAGGAACTCGAAGCGCTGGCCACCAAGCCCACGGAAAACTTGCAGGCCTACGACCTGTACTTACGCGGCAAGCGCTATGCGCGGCGGCAGACCCGCCAGGATCTGGAGTTCGCGCTACAGATGTTCGAGAACGCGGTGGCCATCGACCCCAGTTTCGCGCTGGCCTACGCCGCCTGTGCCAATGCCTGCGCCATGTTTTACTGCAACTACAGCCGCGAGCAGTTGTGGGTGGAACGCGCGCGGGAGGCTTCCGGCAAGGCGGTGGCGCTGCGCTGGGACCTGCCCGAAGTGCAGGTGAGCCAGGCGTGGGTGCTGTACGCCGCCGAACTGCATGACGAAGCGGTACGCATGGTGCGAAAAGCCCTCGAACGCAAGCGCGACTGCGAAGGCGCGTCGTACCTGCTGTGCCGGTCCCTTTTTGCGTCGGGCCGCTATCAGGAAGTGGTGGATGTTGCGGATGCGGCGATCGAAGCGAGTGGTGAGGACTACAATGTTTTCGTGCCGATTGTGAACTCTCTCGGCGCGTTGGGAAAAGAAGAAGCCAGGCGCGAGATGACCAAGCGGCGCGCGGCGAGTCTTGAAAACCACCTGAAGCAAGTGCCCGAAGATGCCCGAGCGCGAATCCTGCTGGCTGGTTGCTATTCCGATTGGGGGCGAGTGGACGACGCCTTGCGCGAACTGGCCATGGCACTCACTTTGCGCTCCAACGAAGCCTCGATTCTCTACAATGCAGCTTGCGTCTACTGTCTGCTGCAGAGAAAGGCAGAAGCCCTGGATGCCTTGCGCAAGGCTTGGGATGCTGGTTTTCAGGACTCGCGCTGGGCGCGTCGCGACCCGGACATCGCCCTACTGCATGGCGACCCAGAGTTTGAGCGGCTGTACCCCGAAAAGCCCGGGTCTGGTGGATCCCGCTAGTGCGAACCGTAGAACCGTGAATCAAGAACCCCACTCGTAAGACCGACGAGTGGGGAACCCACACTACAACGACGTCGTCAAGAGAAAGCCTGGAACGGCTACCTCAAAAGATAAGCTGGAACGAGTATCGTCAAACGTTAACCGGCACCGAATAAGGATGAGCGACCTCGCGCAGTTCTTGCCGTTCCGCACCGTTCCGCGCCGATTGCCTGGATCGCGGCACTGGCGTAGAATGCACCGGCTATGGCGGATACTCCTTCCATCATCGGACGCACCATCTCCCACTACGAGGTGGTGGAAAAGCTGGGCGGCGGAGGGATGGGCGTAGTCTACCGAGCCAAAGACCTCCGCCTGGGCCGCAATGTGGCCCTGAAATTCCTTCCCGACGATATTTCCCACGACCCGCAAGCGATCGAGCGATTCCGCCGCGAAGCACGCGCCGCTTCCGCGCTCAATCATGCCAACATCTGCACCATTCACGATATCGGAGAATTCGAGGGGCGACCGTTTATCGGTATGGAGCTGCTCGAGGGCGACACGCTCAAACATCGCATTTCCGGAAGGCCCATCGAGATCTCGGCGCTCCTGGAGATCGGCATTCAGATCGCCAACGGACTTGATGCAGCACACTCCAAGGGCATCGTGCACCGCGACATCAAGCCCGCGAACATTTTTCTGGTAGATCGTGGGCAGGCAAAGATTCTGGATTTCGGTCTGGCCAAGCTAGCGCCAGCGCTGCGCCACACTGCCGAATCGGCAGACGCCACATCGATGCGCACCAATTCGCATTTGCTGAACGACGATCAACTCACCAGTCCGGGCAGCTCCCTGGGCACGGTCGCGTACATGTCGCCGGAACAAGCGCGCGGCGAAGAACTGGACGCCCGTTCGGACTTGTTTTCGCTCGGCGTTGTGCTCTACGAGATGGCTTGCGGGTCGGTTCCGTTCTCCGGGATGACTTCGGCGGTGATTTTCGACGCCCTACTTAATTCCAACCCGGCGGCGGCGAAGGAATTGAATTCGCGCCTGCCGGTGGCCATCGACAACATTCTCGCCAAAGCGCTCGAGAAGGACCGCGAGATGCGCTACCAGAGCGCTGCCGAATTGCGCGCGGACCTCAAGCGCCTGAGTCGTGACATTGAATCCAGCCGGCGGCCCGCTGCTGAAAAGGCAGTTTCGGGTTCCGGGACGCACCCGGCGGCCACCCAGCAAAAATCAGTGGCGGTGCTGTACTTCGAAAACCAGAGCGGCGCGAAAGAGGACGAATACTTCCGCGACGGAATTACCGAGGACATCGTCACCGAGCTGTTGAAGATCAAACAACTGCAAATCTTCCCGCGCTCAGAGATGCTCGCCTTCCGCGATAAGCAGGTTACCGCCCTTCACGTGGGCCAGCAGCTTGGCGCCGCCTACGTGCTGGAAGGTTCGATCCGCCGCGCGGGTAATCGCGTGCGCATCACCGCACAACTGGTGGAAGCCTCTACGCGGCATTCGGTGTGGGCGGAACGCTACGATCGGCAACTGGAAGACGTTTTCGCTATCCAGGAAGAAATTGCGCGAAGCATCGCGCAGGCCCTGCGCATCACGCTTACCCCGCAGGAAGAAAAGACCATCGCACGCAAGCCGACGGAAAATCCGCAGGCCTACGATTTTTATTTGCGGGGAAGAAGCTACTCGCGGCGCGAAAACATCGACTACGGCCTGCAAATGTTTGAACAGGCCATTCAGGTGGATCCCGATTTTGCTCTGGCGCACGCCGGCATCGCGAACCTCTGCGGGCTGATCTACGAAATTCGCGAGCAGAACGCCAAGTGGATCGACCGGGGATTGGCGGCGTGCGACCGCGCCACGGCGCTCGCGCCCGACTTGCCGGAGGTGCTGGTAGCGCACGCCCGCCTCTTTTACGCGCAGAAGAAATTCCACGACGCCGCGCTGCTGGCGCAGCATGCCATCGAGCGCAAGCCAGACTGTGAAGGAGTCTGGAACATTCTCGGCCGGACCTATTTTGCCTCGGGCCGTTACGAAGAGGCCGCGGCCCTCACCGAGCGGGCCATCGAAGCCAACGGCGATGACTACAACACTTATATTCCCTTTCTCAACGCGCTGGAACTGCTGGGACGCAAGAAGGACGCAGAGCACGTCCGGGATCAGATGGTCAAGGTCCTGCGCCAACAACTCGAGCTGGTGCCGGAAGACGTGCGCGCGCGCATCTTGCTGGCCGGCAACCTCGCCTACTTGAAACAAGACCCGGACGAGACCATCCGCCAGTTGCAGACTGCCGTTGCGCTTCGGCCCGGCGATCCGAACACCCTTTACAATGCCGCCTGTACCTACGGCATCCTTGGGAAAAAGCCGGAAGCGCTGGACGCCATTAAGAAGGCGTTTGCAGCAGGCTACAGCAACCCCGGCTGGGCTGGCACCGATACCGATCTCAGTCTTCTGCACGATGACCCTGAATTCCAGAAACTGGTCGCCCGCGGCGAACGCCCCGCGTCGTAGGATGTCGCTCTTGTCATCCAATGCAGCGGTTCCGCAACGAAGATTGTTAACCGACCAAACTGTTTGATTCCATTCAAGTTTTAGCCGAGGTACGCTCAGAGAGCAAATTCGCATTGTGTTTTTGCGCTTGACTTCTCGTTGTGTCTTGTATATATACTATGTATAAGTGATGAGCGACTCTCTGAACCGCCGCACCAAACTCTCCGCCGTCGAGCGCAACTTCCGTTCCCGCATTGCGCAGCTTTCCTCCGCGCAGTGGTTTCTTCGGGGCACGCTCTCGGAACGTGCGGGCACTTGTGGCAAGGCCAATTGCCGTTGTGCCCGAGGGGAACTCCATAAGTCTTTGTACCTGGTGCAGAGCCACGAGGGGAAGCTTCGCCAGATCTGTGTCCCCAAAGCCTGGCAGCCACGCGTTCGCCAAGCGGTTAACGACTATCACCTGATGCAGGAACTGATTGAGGAAGTTTCCGAGTTGGAATGGAAACGGCTTCAGGAAAAGAAACGATAATCGTTCTTCGTCGCCTGATCGCCTATTCGGAAAAAATCTTTCAGCTCTCCCCAGATATCGTCGCGCAGGTTTCCGACCAGAGAGAGAAACCGCGCATTTCCACCGCGGCGGTGGTGAAATCATCGATGGTGTTGTTCTGGGCCAGGATGGGCAGCAGCAACGCTTGGGAACAGGTCGGCCGGGCCCGCTTTTGGCAGCGTTGGCTCGGAGAGCCGGCCTTCAGCGCAGACACTCTGGGACGCGTCCATGCGCTGCTCGATGCCCATGGGCTGCGGCAAGGGATTCACGACGTTTACCAGCGTCTGAAACGGAACAAAGCCTTGCCGGATATTTACGGCTTGGGCGTAGTCGTTCTGGACGGTCACGAAAGCCACGCCAGTTACCTGCGTCATTGTTCCGGCTGTTTGCAGCGAACCATTCATGGAGCGGGAGGCGATCGCATCCAGTTTTATCATCGCCAGGTTACCTTGCTGTTGCTGCCCGGTGCACTGCCGGGACGGGAGACGGTGCGCTTGCTCTTGGATCATGAGCCGCAGCGGCCCGGCGAGGATGAACTGGAAACCGCCCTGCGCTTATTGGCGCGGGTGATTCCCGCCTATCCGCGGGCCTTCGATTTAGTGCTCGCCGACGCGCTTTATGCCAAGGCGCCGTTTTTCAACTTTCTGCTCGCTCGCGGCAAACACGCTCTGGTGGTGCTCAAAGAGGAACGCCGCAATCTCTATCAGGACGTGGCTGGATTATTCGACCAGGTGGCAGCTCAGCCGGGTAGTTATCGATCCCGCCCCTGCCGCTGGTGGGATTTTCCAGACTTACTCTCCTGGCCCCAGGTGCAGGCCCCGGTGCGCGTGGTTCGTTCCCTGGAGACCTACACGGTTCGCCGACAACTCGACAAGCAGGACGATCCACAAACCAGTGACTGGATCTGGGCGACCACCCTACCGCCGGCCCAAGTTCCCGTCGATCGCATCGTCCATTTGGGGCACCAGCGATGGGATATCGAGAATTATGGCTTCAATGAGTTGGCCAACGAATGGCACTCCGATCATGTGTTCAAGCATGATCCTGGCGCCATCGAATGCTTTTTGCTGGTGGCCTTCCTGGCTTACAATCTCTTTCATGTCTTCCTGGCGCGCAATGTGAAGCCCTGCGCACGCCAGGGTAAGACCCAAATCTTCTGGGCCCGACTCATCGCGGCTGAACTCTACAGCGAGGTGGCTCCCGCCGGCATGTCGCCCTGAGGTTTGCCGCACCACCTCGTCCGACACTTCTGCTCGCCACCGGGATGCTCATCGCGGTCTTCCTGCCGGTGGACTCTTCCAAATGGTTTCACCGACTCCCTTTCGCCCTGGAAAAGCTATGCGAATTACCCTATGCATCCCTCTCCTGGCCAGACACGCTTCAACGCCATTCTAAACCTACCTAATCCCCACCTCACCCAACGCTCGTTGCGGAATCGCTGCATCCAATGGCGCCGGATTGCCTGCGTCGAGCGGCTAGCGTAGAATGCACCGCCAGTGCCGGACAACTCTCCCATCATCGGTCGTACGATTTCGCGGTTCCGTCACCTGGAAAAGATCGGCGGCGGAGGCATGGGCGTGGTGTACAAAGCCGAGGACTTAAACCTCGGCCGGTTTGTCGCCCTCAAGTTTCTTCCCAGCGAGGTCTCCAAGGATGCCACGGCGCTGGAGCGGTTCCGCCGCGGAGCCCGCGCCGCGTCGGCTCTGAACCACCCGAGCATCTGCACCATTCATGAGATTGACGAACGCGATGGGCAATGGTTCATCGCCATGGAGTTTCTCGACGGCTTGACCCTGAAGCATCGCATCAGCGGCAAGCCGCTACCGCTCGAGCTGCTACTCGACGTGGGCATCCAGATTTCCGACGCGCTGGATGCTGCGCACTCGGAAGGGATCATTCATCGGGACATCAAGCCCGCGAACATCTTCATTACCAAGCGCGGGGTGGTGAAGATCCTTGACTTTGTCTAGCGAAAACGCTGGGCGGGTTGCCAGCCCCGCTGACTTCAGCGACCGAAGATATTCGCGGCGTTTCCCCCGAAGACCTCACTAGTCCCGGGAGCACCCTGGGAACGGTCGCCTATATGTCGCCGGAACAAGCGCGGGCCCGGGAGTTGGATGCGCGCTCGGATGTGTTCTCGTTCGGCACCGTGCTGTATGAGATGGCCACGGGCAGTCTGCCGTTCCGCGGGGAGAGTAGCGCGGTAATTTTCGAAGCCATTCTCAGCCGGACGCCAATTTCAGCAGACCGTTTAAACCCGGAACTGCCCCCGAAACTCGGAGAGATCATCGAGAAGGCGCTCGAGAAGGACCCCGGCCTGCGCTGCCAGACGGCCGCCGAACTTCGCGCCGATCTGAAGCGCCTCGGGCGCGACATCGAATCCAGCCGCCGCCCCGCCGCCGAAAAGACCGTTGCGGGTTCTGGGGCGTATCCATCCGCCGCTCGGCAAAAGTCCGTCGCGGTGCTCTACTTTGAGAACCAGAGTGGTGCGAAAGAGGACGAATATTTCCGCGACGGAATCACCGAAGACATCGTCACCGAGCTTTCCAAGATCGCCAAACTGGAAATCTTCCCGCGTTCGGAGATGCTCGCGTTTCGCGACAAGCCGGTCACCGCGCAACAGGTGGGCCAGCAGCTCGGCGCCACATACGTGCTGGAAGGTTCGATTCGCCGCGCCGGTAACCGGGTGCGCATCACCGCACAATTGGTGGAAGCCGCTACGCGGCATTCGGTGTGGGCCGAGCGCTACGACCGGCAACTGGAAGACGTTTTCGCCATTCAGGAAGAAATCGCGCGGAGCATCGCCCAAGCCTTGCGCATCACACTGACCCCGCAGGAAGAAAAAACCATCGCGCGCAAGCCCACCGAAAACCCGCTGGCCTACGATTTTTACCTGCGAGGGAGGAGCTATACTCGCCGCGAGAATATGGACTACGGCTTGCAGATGTTCGAACAAGCCATCCAGTTGGACCCGAATTTCGCTCTGGCCCACGCCGGGATTGCGCATCTGTGCGGGGTGATTTACGAGCTTCGTGAACAGAACCCCAAATGGATTGAACGCGGGCTGACGGCCTGCGACCGCGCCACCGCGCTCGCGCCCGACACGCCGGAGGTGTTGGTAGCGCTCGCGCGCATCCGTTATGCCCAGAAGAAATATGACGAGGCCGCGTTGTTGGCCGAGCGCGCCATTGAGCGCAAGCCCGACTGTGAAGGAGCCTGGAGTATTCTTGGCCGGGCTTATTTCACGTCCGGGCGTTACGAAGAGGCCGCGGCGCTCACCGAGCGAGCACTCGAAGCCAACGGCGACGACTACAATGCTTATGTGCCCTATTACGGGGCGATGGACCGGCTGGGACGGAAGCAGGAATCGGGGCATGTTCGCGAGCGGATGATCAAGGTCATCCGCCAACAACTCGAGTTGGTGCCGGAAGACGTGCGCGCTCGGATCTTGCTGGCTTCCCAACTGGCCTACCTGAAACAAGACGCGGACGAGAGCATTCGCCACCTGCAAACCGCCGTTGCCCTTCGCCCCAACGATCCCAACACGCTCTACAACGCCGCGTGCACGTACGGGGTCCTAGGCCAAAAGACAGAGGCGCTCGAAACTCTCAAAAAGGCCTTTGCCGCCGGGCACGGCAATGGATTGGGCTGCCAAAGATTCCGATCTAGATATTCTGCACGATGACCCTGAATTCCAGAAATTAGTTGGCAGCAGCGGACCACCCGCGTCGTAAATCCACCTCGTAAATCCGCGCCGGATTTGCGGGCCACGCACCGCTATATTTATATTTGCTTCGCAGAATGGAGTGGGCCTAGTCATACTAGTTCGGCAGGAAGAAGTTTGGTCGTGAGTTTTTACATCGCTGTCATGGAACTGTTAACAACCCCCAAGTATCCATATACCGCAAGAGTTTGATGCAGCAGTCTCCCCAAATGCCTCGGAGCACGTCGCAGGCCGGTGGAGGTGTGCAGCTTAAACACCTCATTTCCCATAAGGAGCGTTACATAATATCCAAGAATCTTCGCTGGATGGCCGCAGTGGTACTTGCTAGCAACATGGCCACAGCGGTCCCTGGCATTGCGCTCACGCAACCAGCGAACCCCCCGCGGCCGACTTACAGCAGCGGCGGGACGTTACCACTACACCGATCAAGCACGTGGTGGTCATCTTCAGGAGAACGTTTCGTTCGATCACTATTTCGGGACCTACCCAACGCTACGAATCCAAGCGGGGAGGCGTCGTTCCACGCCCAGCCGGGTACACCGACGGTGAATGATCTGACGGAGGGATTGCTGACCCACAACCTGAACCTGGATACGGCCACCACGAGCTTACCAGCCGGTCCGCCTGGATCCCACGCAGAACTACACCTGCGCCAGAACCACGATTACACGCCGGAACAGCAGGCTTTCGACAGCGGTCTGATGGACAAATTTCCGGAATTCACCGCCACCGCTCGTGCGGCCCTCGCGCTACCCGATGTGTCCAGACTGGGTGCGGAATCGTGATGGGCTACTACGACGGAAACACGGTGACCGGCCTGTGGAACTACGCACAATACTATGCGTTGAACGACAACTTCTTCGGGACACGAACTTCGGGCCATCGACGCCGGGCGCCATCAATGTGATCTCCGGAATGACCGGCGGCGCCGACCCGAGACGCGAATCGCAGCGCCGTCGCCGACGGAGATGCGGTCGAAACCGGCGGGCAAATAACGGTCATAGGCGATTCCGATCCTTACTATGACGATTGCTCCAGGCACCACGAGCGCATCGGGATGCCGAGCACCAACCAGAACATCGGCGACCTTCCTGAGCGCCGCGGGCATTTCGTGGGGCTGGTTCCAGGGCGGTTTCACCCCGTCCACGCCCGTACTCGCCGGCGCTTCGGGAACGGCAGCGGTCCGGCGGCCTGCACCACCACAACCAACCGCATCGACGGCACTCCGGAAACCGCTTACAGCCCACACCACAATCCGTTTCAGTACTATGCCAGCACTTCAAACCCGCATCACTTGCCGCCATCGGCCTCAGCGAAGTCGGCCACAACGTCCAGGCGAACCATCACTACGATCTGAGCTGTTTCCACCAGGCCGCGCTGGCGGTGATCTTCCCGCGGTCAGCTATCTGAAGGCAAACCGCGCGCAGGACGGCCATCCTGGCAACTCGTCTCCGCTCGACGAGCAGGAATTTCTCGTGAGCACCATCAATCTTCCTGCAGTAAGCTGCCGGAGTGGGTCAGACGGCAATGATCATCACCTACGACGACTCCGACGGTTGGTACGATCATGTGATCGGGCCGATCGTCAACCAGTCGACTTCCCGGCGGACGCACTGACCGGCGTCGGCGCCTGCGGCACGGGAACGAGTTCGCTGGCGGGAAGCAGGCGCGTTGCGGCTACGGGCCACGCCTGCCGTTCCTCGTGATTTCGCCCTACGCGAAGAAGAACTTCGTGGACAGCACGCTCACCGACCAAAGCTCGGTAGTTCGCTTTATCGAAGACAACTGGCAGTTGCCGCAGATTGGCAACGGCTCCTTCGACGAGGTGGCGGGCTCGATCATGCATATGTTTGATTTCAAGCGTCCACGCGGTGGAAAGCTGTTATTGAACCCGAACACGGGTCAGGTGGTGGTGGACACACAAGAATAAGCCTGATGCGTTAGCGGTTTTGCCGTAGAGCGCGCTGGCCTGTCCCGACATCCGCGGGGCAGGCCAGTTTTTTTGTTGCGTGGGGTTCGGGTGCTTCTCGCTCGCCGGTGGTGACCGCCTTTGAAATTTGTGGCTGCC
>CAVRXT010000020.1:0-35251 GCA_963725285.1 uncultured Acidobacteriota bacterium
GGCGTAGAATGACCGGCCATGGCGGATAATCTATCTATTGTCGGGCGCAGCATCTCGCACTACGAGGTCCAGGAAAAACTGGGCGGCGGAGGGATGGGCGTCGTCTACAGGGCTAAGGACACGCCGGCTGGGCCGCAATGTGGCGCTGAAATTTCTTCCTGACGATATTTCCCACGATCCGCAGGCGATCGAGCGATTCCGGCGCGAAGCGCGTGCCGCTTCGGCGCTCAATCATGCCAACATCTGCACGATTCACGACATCGGAGAATTCGAGGGGCGGCCGTTTATCGGCATGGAGCTGCTCGAGGGCGACACGCTCAAACATCGCATTTCCGGCAGGCCCATCGAGATCTCGGCGCTGCTGGAGATCGGCATTCAGATCGCGAACGGACTGGATGCGGCGCACTCGAAGGGAATCGTGCACCGGGACATCAAGCCCGCGAATATTTTTCTGGTGGATCGCGGGCAGGCGAAGATTCTGGATTTCGGTTTGGCCAAGCTAGCGCCAGCGCCGCGCCACACTGGCGAATCGGCGAGCGTCACATCGATGCGCACGAATTCGCATTTGCTGAATGACGATCAACTCACCAGTCCGGGCAGCTCGCTGGGCACGGTCGCGTATATGTCGCCGGAACAAGCGCGCGGCGAAGAACTGGACGCTCGTTCGGACTTGTTTTCGCTCGGCGTGGTGCTCTACGAGATGGCTACCGGGGCGGTTCCGTTCTCCGGGATGACTTCGGCGGTGATTTTCGACGCCCTGCCAATTCCAACCCGGCGGCGGCGAAGGAGTTGAATGCGCGCCTGCCGGTGGCCATCGACAACATTCTCGCCAAAGCGCTCGAGAAGGACCGCGAGATGCGCTACCAGAGCGCTGCCGAATTGCGCGCGGACCTGAAGCGCCTGAGTCGCGACATTGAATCGAGCCGGCGGCCCGCCGCTGAAAAGGCGGTTTCGGGTTCCGGGACGCACCCGGCAGCCACCCAGCAAAAATCAGTCGCGGTGCTGTACTTCGAAAACCAGAGTGGCGCGAAAGAGGACGAATACTTCCGCGACGGAATTACCGAGGACATCGTCACCGAGCTGTTGAAGATCAAACAACTGCAAATCTTCCCGCGCTCGGAGATGCTCGCCTTCCGCGACAAGCAGGTTACCGCCCTGCACGTGGGCCAGCAGCTTGGCGCCGCCTACGTGCTGGAAGGTTCGATCCGCCGCGCGGGCAATCGCGTGCGCATCACCGCGCAACTGGTGGAAGCCTCGACGCGGCATTCGGTGTGGGCGGAACGCTACGACCGCCAACTGGAAGACGTGTTCGCCATCCAGGAGGAAATCGCGCGAAGCATCGCGCAGGCCCTGCGCATCACGCTGACGCCGCAGGAAGAAAAAACGATCGCGCGCAAGCCGACGGAAAACCCGCAGGCCTACGATTTTTATCTGCGGGGAAGAAGCTACTCGCGCCGCGAAAATATCGACTACGGCCTGCAGATGTTTGAACAGGCCATTCAGGTGGACCCCGATTTCGCTCTGGCGCACGCCGGGATCGCGAACCTCTGCGGGCTGATCTACGAAATTCGCGAGCAGAACGCCGAAATGGATCGAACGGGGATTGGCGGCGTGCGACCGCGCCACGGCGCTCGCGCCCGACCTGCCGGAGGTGCTGGTAGCGCACGCCCGCCTCTTTTACGCGCAGAAGAAATTCCACGACGCCGCGCTGTTGGCGCAGCATGCCATCGAGCGCAAGCCAGACTGTGAAGGAGTCTGGAACATTCTCGGCCGCGACCTATTTTGCCTCGGGCCGTTACGAAGAGGCCGCGGCCCTCACCGAGCGGGCCATCGAAGCCAACGGCGACGACTACAACACTTATATTCCCTTTCTCAACGCCCTGGAACTGCTGGGACGCAAGAAGGACGCAGAGCACGTCCGGGATCAGATGGTCAAGGTCCTGCGCCAACAACTCGAGCTGGTGCCGGAAGACGTGCGCGCGCGCATCTTGCTGGCCGGCAACCTCGCCTACTTGAAACAAGACGCCGGACGAGACCATCCGCCAGTTGCAGACTGCCGTTGCGCTTCGGCCCGGCGATCCGAACACCCTTTACAATGCCGCCTGCACCTACGGCATCCTTGGGAAAAAGGCCGGAAGCGCTGGACGCCATTAAGAAGGCGTTTGCAGCAGGCTACAGCAACCCGGGCTGGGCTGCCACCGATACCGATCTCGGTCTTCTGCACGATGACCCTGAATTCCAGAAACTGGTCGCCCGCGGCGAACGCCCCGCGTCGTAGGATGTAGCTCTTCTCTTACGCATACCCTTGGATCATGAGCCGCAACTGCCCGGCGAAGATGAAGTCGCCACAGCCATGCGATTGCTGAAGCGTGTGCTGGCACTGTATCCACGCGCCTTCGATTTGGTGTTGGCCGACGCACTCTATTGCCGCGCCGATTTCTTCAATTTTCTGCTGGATCACCGCAAGCACGCGTTGGTGGTCCTCAAGGATGAACGCAGGAACCTCTATCAAGATGCCGCGGCGCTGTTCGATTCCGTGCCGCCAGTTCAGGGAACCTATCGATCGCGCGATTGCCGGTGGTGGGATCTTGGCGGTCTGGTTTCTTGGCCGGAGGTGAAGATTCCCGTACGGGTCGTTCGTTCGCTGGAGACCTATTCGATACGGCGTCAACTGGACAAGAAGGACGAGTTGCAGACCAGCGATTGGGTATGGGTAACCACGCTGCCATCGGAGCAAGTTCCCCTGGCCCGAGTAGTCGGTTTTGGGCATCAGCGATGGGACGTCGAAAACCATGCATCCAATGGCGCCGGATTGCCTGCGTCGAGCGGCTAGCGTAGAATGCACCGCCAGTGCCGGACAACTCTCCCATCATCGGTCGTACGATTTCGCGGTACCGCATCCTCGAAAAGATCGGCGGCGGAGGCATGGGCGTGGTGTACAAAGCCGAGGACCTGAATCTCGGCCGGTTTGTCGCCCTCAAGTTTCTTCCCGGCGAGGTTTCCAAGGATGCCACGGCGCTGGAGCGGTTCCGCCGCGAAGCTCGCGCCGCGTCGGCTCTGAACCACCCGAGCATCTGCACCATTCATGAGATTGACGAACGCGATGGGCAATGGTTCATCGCCATGGAGTTCCTCGACGGCTTGACCCTGAAGCATCGCATCAGCGGCAAGCCGCTACCGCTCGAGCTGCTACTCGACGTGGGCATCCAGATTTCCGACGCGCTGGATGCTGCACACTCGGAAGGGATCATTCATCGGGACATCAAGCCCGCGAACATCTTCATTACCAAGCGCGGGGTGGTGAAGATCCTCGACTTTGGTTTGGCGAAAACGCTGGGCGGGTTGCCAGCCCCGCTGACTTCAGCGACCGAAGATATTCGCGGCGTTTCCCCCGAAGACCTCACTAGTCCGGGGAGCACCCTGGGAACGGTCGCCTATATGTCGCCGGAACAAGCGCGGGCCCGGGAGTTGGATGCGCGCTCGGACATTTTTTCGTTCGGCACGGTGCTGTATGAGATGGCCACGGGCAGTCTGCCGTTCCGCGGGGAGAGTAGCGCGGTAATTTTCGAAGCCATTCTCAGCCGGACGCCAATTCCAGCAGACCGTTTAAACCCGGAACTGCCCCCGAAACTCGGAGAGATCATCGAGAAGGCGCTCGAGAAGGACCTCGGCCTGCGCTGCCAGACCGCCGCCGAACTTCGCGCCGATCTGAAGCGCCTCGGGCGCGACATCGAATCCAACCGCCGCCCCGCCGCCGAAAAGACCGTTGCGGCTTCTGGGGCGTATCCATCCGCCGCTCCGCAAAAGTCCGTCGCGGTGCTCTACTTTGAGAACCAGAGTGGTGCGAAAGAGGACGAATATTTCCGCGACGGAATCACCGAAGACATCGTCACCGAGCTTTCCAAGATCGCCAAACTGGAAATCTTCCCGCGTTCGGAGATGCTCGCGTTTCGCGACAAGCCAGTCACCGCGCAACAGGTGGGCCAGCAGCTTGGCGCCACATACGTGCTGGAAGGTTCGATTCGCCGCGCCGGTAACCGGGTGCGCATCACCGCACAATTGGTGGAAGCCGCTACGCGGCATTCGGTGTGGGCCGAGCGCTACGACCGGCAATTGGAAGACGTTTTCGCCATTCAGGAAGAAATCGCGCGGAGCATCGCCCAAGCCTTGCGCATCACACTGACCCCGCAGGAAGAAAAAACCATCGCGCGCAAGCCCACCGAAAACCCGCTGGCCTACGATTTTTACCTGCGAGGGAGGAGCTATACTCGCCGCGAGAATATGGACTACGGCTTGCAGATGTTCGAACAAGCCATCCAGTTGGACCCGAATTTCGCTTTGGCCCACGCCGGGATTGCGCATCTGTGCGGGGTGATTTACGAGCTTCGTGAACAGAACCCCAAATGGATTGAACGCGGGCTGACGGCCTGCGACCGCGCCACCGCGCTCGCGCCCGACACGCCGGAGGTGTTGGTAGCGCTCGCGCGCATCCGTTATGCCCAGAAGAAATATGACGAAGCCGCGTTGTTGGCCGAGCGCGCCATTGAGCGCAAGCCCGACTGCGAGGGAGCCTGGAGCATTCTTGGCCGGGCTTATTTCACGTCCGGGCGTTACGAAGAGGCCGCGGCGCTCACCGAGCGAGCACTCGAAGCCAACGGCGACGACTATAATGCTTATGTGCCCTATTACGGGGCGATGGACCGGCTGGGACGAAAAAAAGAATCGGAGCATGTCCGCGAACGGATGATCAAGGTCATCCGCCAACAACTCGAACTGGTCCCCGAAGACGTGCGCGCTCGGATCTTGCTGGCTTCCCAACTTGCCTACCTGAAACTAGACGCGGACGAGAGCATTCGCCACCTGCAAACCGCCGTTGCCCTTCGCCCCAACGATCCCAACACGCTCTACAACGCCGCTTGCACCTACGGCATCCTTGGCCAAAAGGCAGAAGCGCTCGAAACTCTCAAAAAGGCCTTTGCCGCCGGGCACGGCAATCGGGATTGGGCTGCCAAAGATTCCGATCTCGATATTCTGCACGATGACCCTGAATTCCAGAAATTAGTTGGCAGCAGCGGACCACCCGCGTCGTAAATCCACCTCGTAAATCCGCGCCAGATTTGCGGGCCACGCACCGCTATATTTGCTTCGCAGAATGGAGAACCGGGCGGGCCTAGTCATACTAGTCCGGCAGGAAGAAGTTTGGTCGTGAGTTTTTACATCGCTGTCATGGAACTGTAACAACCCCCAAGTATCCATATACCGCACGAGTTTGATGCAGCAGCCTCCCCAAATGCCTTGGAGCACGTCGCAGGCCGGTGGAGGTGTGCGGCTCAGACACCTCATTTCCCCATAAGGAGCGTTCATGATATCCAAGAATCTTCGCTGGATGGCCGCAGTGGTACTCGCTTGCAACATGGCCACAGCGGTCCCTGGCATTGCGCTCGCGCAACCAGCGAACCCCCCGCGGCCGACGTACAGCAGCGGCGGAGCCGTTACCACTACACCGATCAAGCACCTGGTGGTGATCTTCCAGGAAAACGTTTCGTTCGACCACTATTTCGGAACTTACCCCAAGGCTATGAATCCGAGCGGGGAGCCGTCGTTCCACGCGCTGCCGGGTACGCCAGCGGCCAATAATCTGACCGAGGGATTGCTGACCCACAACCAGAACGTGGATGCGACCGCCACCAGCTACCAGCCGTTCCGCCTGGATCGCAGCCAGAACTACACGTGCAGCCAGGATCACGACTACACGCCGGAACAGCAGGCTTACGACAGCGGCCTGATGGATAAATTTCCGGAATTCACGGCCTCGCCGTGCGCCAGCTCGAGCTACCCAGATGTTTCCTCGCTGGGTGCGGCCATTGTGATGGGGTATTTCGATGGAAATACGGTGACCGGCCTGTGGAATTACGCACAGCACTTCGCGATGGACGACAACTACTTCGACACGAACTTCGGGCCCTCGACTCCCGGCGCGATCAACGTGATTTCCGGAATGACCGGCGGCACCGACCCGAGCACCGACGTGGGAGCGACCGCGGCGGGCGATGTGACTGCCGGATCGGTGATGGGCGATCCCGATCCGTACTACGACGATTGCCATGGCAGCGAATACGTCGGGATGTCCAGCAGCAACCAGAACATCGGCGACTTGCTGAACGCGAAAGGCATTTCGTGGGGATGGTTCCAGGGTGGATTCACGCCGTCGACTCCGTACTCACCGGCGACTTCGACAGCGGCGGCGGTGCCAGCAGCGTGCAATACCACCACCAATCGGCTGGACGGCACGGCAGAAACGGCCTACAGCCCGCACCACAATCCGTTTGCGTACTATGCCAGCACTTCGAACCCGCATCACTTGCCGCCATCGGCCATCAACATGATTGGCCACAACGATCAGGCCAATCATCAATACGATCTGAGCTACTTCCACCAGGCCGCGCTGGCCGGTCATCTTCCCGCGGTTTCTTATTTGAAGGCTAACCGCGCGCAGGACGGACACCCTGGCAACTCTTCTCCGTTGGACGAGCAGGAATTTCTGGTGAGCACCATCAATTTCCTGCAATCGTTGCCGGAGTGGAGAGAGACGGCGGTGATCATCACCTACGACGACTCCGACGGTTGGTACGATCATGTGATCGGGCCGGTCATGAACCAGTCGGCTTCCTCGGCGGATGCATTGACCGGTGTGGGTGCCTGCGGCACGGGAGCGAGTTCGCTGGCGGGAATGCAGGCGCGTTGCGGATACGGGCCGCGCCTGCCGTTCATCGTGATTTCGCCGTTCGCGAAGAACAACTTTGTGGACAGCACGCTCACCGACCAAAGCTCGGTAGTTCGCTTTATCGAAGACAACTGGCAGTTGCCGCAGATTGGCAACGGCTCCTTCGACGAGGTGGCGGGCTCGATCATGCATATGTTTGATTTCAAGCGTCCACGCGGTGGAAAGCTGTTATTGAACCCGAACACGGGTCAGGTGGTGGTGGACACACAAGAATAAGCCTGATGCGTTAGCGGTTTTGCCGTAGAGACACGCTGGCCTGTCCCGACATCCGCGGGGCAGGCCAGTTTTTTTTGTTGCGTGGGGTTCGGGTGTTTCTCGCTCGCCGGTGGTGACCGTGTTTGAAATTTGTGGCTGCCTGGTGCGCGAACTTTTTCAATTGCCATGTTCGATTTCTCGATCATAATGTCCTCGTTTCGCATGGTTGTTCTTGGGGGAGCGTTTGATGCGATTGTCCACTTTGATTCGAGCCGTGCTCAGCGCGGTCGTCGGTTTCACCGTTTTCTGCGTTGGTTGCCCCTTGGTATCCGCGCAGAGCCAAGCCAAGGCGGATGCCGCAACCACGAGCAAAGCTTGCCCGAGCGATGACAGCGGGTTGAAGTTGCCCGCTGGCTTTTGCGCGACGGTATTTGCCGACGGCATTGGTCATGCCCGGCACTTGGTGGTGACCGCGGACGGAGTGGTGTACGTCAACACCTGGTCCGGCGACTACTACGACCACGACACCCCGCACGCAGGCGGGTTTCTGGTAGCGCTGAAAGACAGCACCGGCGCGGGAAAGGCCGATGTGAATGAGCGCTTTGGCGAGACCGTCCAGAGCGGCGGCGCCGGTGGCACCGGCATCGGCTTGTATAAGGGGTCGGTATACGCGGAGATCAACGATCGGATCGTGCGATATTCGTTGCCGTCGGGCTCGATCGTGCCGCACGATCCTGCGGATACCGTCGTTTCCGGCCTGCCTCTGGGCGGCGACCATCCCATGCATCCTTTCGCCATCACTGAAGATGGCTCGATGTACGTGGACGTCGCTACCGCAACCAATTCCTGCCAGCCGAAAAATCGGACACCTGGGTCGGTGGGCGCGAACCCTTGCACGGAACTGGAGACTCGCGGCGGCATTTGGCGTTACGACGCCAACAAAACTGGCCAATCGTTTTCGCCCGCGGAGCGATACGCCACTGGGATTCGCAATGCCGAAGGCTTTGGGATCGATAAGGCCGGGCAGCACATTTTTATAACCCAACACGGACGCGACCAGCTGTATACGAATTGGCCTGCTTTCTTCAAACCGGAGCAAGAGGCAACGCTGCCGGCGGAAGAGATGATGCTATTGAAGCAGGGCGGCGACTATGGCTGGCCGGAGTGCTACTACGACGGAGTGCGGAAGAAGCTGGTTCTCGCGCCGGAGTACGGCGGCAACGGAGGAGTACGCATTGGTGTTTGCGCCGACAAGCTCGCTCCGCTGGCGGCATTTCCCGCGCATTGGGGGCCGAACGCAATGGTGTTCTACGACCAGACGCAATTTCCCGCGCGTTATCGCAACGGCGTGTTCATCGCCTTCCATGGCTCATGGAATCGCGCGCCTTATAAGCAAGGCGGCTACAACGTGGTCTATCAGCCGCTGGCCGGGGACCATGCATCCGGGAGCTGCGAAATATTTGCCGATGGTTTCGCAGGAGCGGTGAAGACGCCGGAGGGCGCGGTGCATCGTCCGAGCGGCCTCGCCGTGGGACCCGATGGATCGCTCTACGTTTCCGACGATATTCGCGGACGGATCTACCGGATTAGTTATATCGGCGGCGCCGGCTCCGAGGGTGCCGCTGCGAAGTTCACGGCGTGCCCGAGTTTGTCGGCGCCGGCCGGCAAAGTGGTGGAAGCGGCGGCCAAACCGCCGGAAGGCACGAACCAGGATGCGGGTTCAGCCGCCACAGCGACACCGGCTCCTCGAGTTCCCCGCGGGGCCACGAAGGAGATGGTTGCTCTTGGAAATAGCATTTACCATGGTCAAGTGGCGGGAGCGGCGTGCACCGGTTGCCATGGCGTGAATGCGGGCGGCGGTCCGCTGGGCCCCAATCTAACGGCCAAGAAATGGTTATGGAGCGATGGGAGCTATCCTGGAATCGCGAAAACGATAACCGACGGGGTGCTGCAGCCCAAGAAATATCGCAGCCCCATGCCGCCGATGGGCGGATCGCAACTCACCCACGAACAGGTACTGGCGTTGGCTGCGTACATCTGGTCGTTGAACCACCAATAAGAGAAATGCCGGCGATTTGCGGTTCGCGGGCTGCCGCGATTACGAGAGGATGGAATGTTGGCAAAAACAGTGACCGGTAGGATGACCAACCGTTTGGGCCTGTGGCTGTTCGGCGTCGTTGTGGTCGCGTTGCTCGGTGTAGTCGCGACGCCAGCGGGGATGTCAGCGGCTTTGCCCGGGCCCGAGTTTGTGCTGTCGAGTCCGGATGCGCAGCTGGCGGTCAGCGTGCCATTGGTCTATACCGCGAACCTCTTCGGGTGCACCGGCGGCAATAAGTCGCCGGCGTTGCAGTGGAGCGGGGCGCCGTCCGGGACCAAGAGTTTCGTGCTGACGTTGTTTGACCCTGATGAGAAAAGCACGCCTTCGGGGTGGTGGCACTGGGTGGTCTACGACCTGCCGGCGAGCGTCGACAAGCTAGCCATAGGGGCCGGCGCCGAGCACGGTTCGCTCCTTCCGTCTGGCGCCCGAATGGGCCGCACCGATCTGGGTAACGATGCCTATCACGGTCCGTGCCCGGACAAGGGTGATCCGCCGCATCGCTACACCTTTACGATCTACGCGCTGAGCGTCGCGAAGCTGGACGTGGCTCCTTCCTCCAGCGGTGCGATGGTGGTTTCGACCGCGCAGGACCACTTGCTAGGGAAAGCGGTCTTCGTCGCGCACTACGGGCGCTGAAGGCTCGAGGTCACCTCGCTTCACTGCGCTTCGCGCCGCGGCGCGCGGCGAAGAATTCGCGCAATAGCGCCGCTGATTCCTCCGCCAGAATTCCCGCGGTTACCTGGACCTGATGATTCAGCCGTGGATGGTCCAGCACTTCGAAGCAGGAACGCACTGCGCCACCCTTGGGATCGTCCGCGCCGTAGACCACTCGCGCAATTCGCGCCTGAATCATCGCGCCCGCGCACATCGCGCACGGCTCCAAGGTGACAAACATGGTCGCACCCAGCAGCCGATGGTTTCCGATTTCCTGCGCCGCTGCTCGCAGCACCACCATTTCTGCGTGCGCCGTTGGATCGCCGTCGCGCAGGGTACGATTGCCAGCGCGCGCGATCACTCGCCCATCCACCACCACCGCTGCGCCGATGGGTACCTCGTCCGCCAGGGCCGCCCCGCGCGCCTCGTCGAGCGCCACGCCCATCAACTCCCAATCCAATTCGCCGCCATCGCTCATCGCCGCCAGAATAACACGTGGCTCACCGCCTTCCTCGGCGCACGAGCAGTGAGCTCGGCAAAGCGGATGGCCGTAGTCAAAGTTGCGGTTGGTTTTGAGCACCCGGTGGCGAACGGCTTGACATCCGAACGTTCCCCCGGCAGACTTGGCTCACGATGAAAAAGCTGCTGCGTCGTATCTTTCTCGTCGATCTGCTCCAGGGCCTGTGGCTCACGTTTCGGTATCAAAACACCAAGAACATTTACACCGAGCAGTACCCGCAAGAGCGGCCGATGGTGGCCGAACGCTACCGCGGCGCGCCCCGCCTGAACATCAATCCGGAAACCGGCGAATCGCTGTGCATCTCCTGCAATCTGTGCGCGCTGGCGTGCCCGGAAAATCTGATTGTAGTCGGCTGGCAGCGCGACGATGCCACCCGCCGCAAGGTTCTGACCACCTTTACCTACGATACTTCGCGCTGCATGTTTTGCGGACTCTGCGAAGACGCCTGCCCCACGGACTGCCTGGAATTGACCCAGGATTTTGAGATGGCGCAGTACACCCGCGAAGGCGCCATCTGGAATCGTCACCGCCTGGAAGTGGGTCCAACACCCACGCACTACACCCGCTAATCCTGCGCTGCACGCTCTAGAAACAGTGGGTTGTCCCGTGTTTGCTCGCCTGCGGTTAATTCGCTAGAATTTCGAAGCCAAGAACTCGGCGCACGACATGGAACTTCGCAAAGACCCCATTACTCGTAGTTGGGTGATCGTCGGACATCCTCCCCAGGAGCGCCCGCCGGCCAATCCCTGTCCGCTATGTGAGTGCAACGGCGGGCCGACGGCTCACTCCCAGGTGCTGTTTGAAACCCCCACCGGCCCCAACTGGCAAGTGCGGGTGATTCCCAGCGTGCGTCCGCTGTACCGCATTGAAGGGGACACCGAGCGCGCCGCCGACGGAATTTACGATCGCATGGCGCTGGTGGGCGCCGACGAAATAGTGATCGAGAGCCCGGACCACGGGCGCAGCCTGGCGGACATGGCTGACGAAGAAATCGTCCGGGTGATGGATGCGTGGGCCGCGCGGATCACCGACCTGAAACGCGATGCCCGCTTTAAATACATCACCGTTTTCAAAAACAAGGGCTTGCTCGCGGGCGAGGATTGGACGCACTCCTACTCGCAAGTGAGCGCCACGACTTTTGTCCCCCGCCGAATTCTCTACGAACTACGCGCCGCGCGAGAATGGTTTCGCGACCGGGAGCGCTGCGTTTTCTGCGACATCCTGCGCCAGGAAGAACGTACCGCGAAGCGAGTCGTGGATAGCCAGGGGGACTACGTGGCCTTCTGCCCCTACGCTTCCCGCGTCCCGTACGAATTCTGGATCATGCCGCGCCCGCACAATCATCAGTTCGAAGCACCGCTGCCGGGCGCCAATCGCGGCAACCTTGCGGCCATGCTCGGACGCATGCTCCGACGCCTGCGCCAGGTTTCCCAGGATTATCATCTGGTGGTGCACACCTCGCCGAACGAGGGCCAAAACAAAGGCGAATTGGCGGATTACTGGCGAACGATTTCGAGCGATTATCACTGGCACATCGAAGTGCTGCCGATCGTGCAGTCGCGAAGTAAGTCCTACAGCATCAAGGAAGTCTATTTCAATGGCTTGCTGCCCGAAACGGCCGCGGAGAAATTGCGGATGATCGACGGCGGCGGCGCGAAGCGCTCGTGAAAGGCAATGGAAGGGACGGGCAGCGTGGCGGAATCTTCTCGCGATTGATCTTCTTGATATTTTTCCTGTGCCTGGTTTTTCTGGTGTACCTGGCGCGCCATCCCTTGCTGCGCATGGCCGGCGAATTCTGGATCGTCGACGATGTGCCGGTCACCTCGGACGCGATCGTGATCCTCAGCGACGATAACTACTTCGCGGAACGCGCGGAACGTGCCGCCCAACTCTATCGCGCCGGCGACGCTCCGCGGGTGGTTGCCAGCGGCAGGTTCCTGCGCCCTTACGCCACCGTCGCGGACCTGATGCTGCACGACTTGAAAGAGCGCGGGGTGCCAGAAAATGCCATCGTCCGTTTCCCCCATCACGCCGCCAACACCCAGGCGGAAGCGGTGGAAATCGCGCATCTGATCCACGAGCGCGGCTGGAAGAAAATCCTGCTGGTCACTTCGAACTACCACACTCGCCGCTCCCGCTACATATTTAAACGAGTGCTTCCGGCGGACACCAGCTTGCTGGTGGTGTCCGCGCCGGACACCGAGTTCAATCCCGACCGCTGGTGGGAGAGCCACCAGGGCCGTTCCATCTTCTTTCATGAGTTCGGCGGCATGCTGGCCGCGTGGTGGGAGAATCGCCACGCCACCTCCGCGACGTCGGTGATCCTGGCCCGAGCGATCGCCGCGGGCTACGCGCCCGCGAATTAGCTTAGGCTTGGCGCGACGGAGGCTTTCCATTATTGCTACGCCGTAGTAATTTCTCGGTCCATGAGAACATCGTTGCTCTTCGCTTGCCTGTTGCTCGCCGCGCGGTGCGGTTCGCTGGCTGCATTCAGCAACGGCGCGGTCCCGCCGATCGTCATCACCCACGTAGCCGTGATCGATCCAGGGAGCCAGTCCGTTGTGTACGACCGCACCGTGGTGGTGAAAGGCGCTCGGATCGCCGCGGTGGTGGATGCGGGGACCTTCCGCGAGCCGCAAGGCGCGCGGGTGATCGACGCCCACGGCCAGTATCTGATCCCTGGCCTGTGGGATATGCACGTACACACCGCGTTCGGGAATTGGTTTCCCGGGGGACGCGAGATTATCCTGCCGCTGTTTGTCGCCAACGGGGTGACTGGGGTGCGCGACATGGGCGGCGACCTTCCAATCCTATTGGCCTGGCGCAAGCAAATCGCCGCCGGTGAAATCGTCGGTCCGCGCATGGTGGTGTCTGGCCCGATGCTCGACGCCGATTTGCCGGACGGTCAAGGGCTGCGCTTTCCCAGTTCGGTCCGGGTGACTACACCGGCCAGCGCCGTCGCTGCTGTCGATTCGCTGAAAGCGCAAGGCGCCGACTTCATCAAAGTGCAATCGGTGATTTCGCACGACGCGTATCTGGCCGCGGCGGCCGAAGCGAAGAGGATCGGTCTGCCGATCGTCGGTCACGTGCCAGACACCGTTCGACTGAGCGAAGTGATTGCCGCCGGACAAATGAGCGTCGAGCATCTTATGGGTATTTTTGAAGGCTGCTCGACCGAAGAGGACAAATTCGTTCACGGCCAAGGCACCCTGGAAATTTTGCTGAGCACCCAGGATCCCGCGCGCTGCGACGCGCTGATCCACCTGCTGGTGGAACATCAAGTCTGGCAAGTGCCTACCATGGTTTGGCAGCACGGCGGGGAACTACTCGATCAGCTCGATTGGAACCATCCGCCGCTCGCTCAATACGTCCCAGCATACTGGCGCGAGGTCACTTGGACTCGTTTCAAGGAACAAATGATGCCGGACCTCGAGCACGATCCGCTCGCGCGGCGCCAGCAATACGTCGCCAAGAACTTGCAAATGATGGGCGCCATGCATCGCGCCGGCGTTCCATTCCTCGCGGGGACCGATACCGCGCCGGGCATTTACGTGTTGCCGGGATTCAGCTTGCACGACGAACTAGCCTATTTCGTTGAAGCCGGTTTCACTCCCATGGAAGCGCTGCAAACTGCCACCAGCAACCCGGCCCATTTCCTGCGCAAGGACGATTCCTACGGATCGGTCGCACCGGGTAAGGCGGCTGACTTGGTCTTACTCAGCGCGAACCCGCTCGACGATATTCACAACACCCGCAAGATTTCCGCAGTGGTCGCCGACGGCCGACTCTTCGAGCGGGCCGGTCTGGACCTTATCCTCGAGCAGGTACAGCAGGCAGCTAAGAACCCGAAGTAAGGAGCCATTCGATAGGCCGGCCATTTGCCCGTTCTGCTCGCCATCCGGGACCGGGCTCTCGAGGTCTTTGTCGGCCCAGGGCAGGGAACTGGCAGCGCCGACCCCCCAAATGTCGCGAAAACGGCACGGTACCAACTGGTGTAGGACCACTAGAACCTCGGCGTTTACTTGCTTTGACTCCTGTACTATAGTTTGGCAGCCGCATTCCGGACTCCCACCCCCCGGCTCAGGGCCCGGATCATGCGTCAGGGAGAACATTATATGTGGAACAAATCATCCGAGGCGAAGCCTACCTCCAGTCCTAATAAATCAACGAATGAAGTAAGCGTGGAAGCGCCGAAGTCCGCATTCATCAATGCCCCCGCACCTGTCTCTGCTGCTCCCATCGCCGCAAGCGCGCCGTCCGCCGTGGAAACTTCGCGGGTCGGTCCAGGCCTCCGCTTCCGCGGCGAACTTTCGGGAACATCGGATCTGTACATCGACGGTGAAATGAACGGAAATGTCCGCCTGGATAACTCGCTCGTTGTAGTCGGCCCGAATGGGCGCGTCCAGGCAGATATTCAAGCCCGCGAAATTCTGGTCCAGGGCTCGCTCACTGGCAATTTGTTCGCTAGCGACCGAATCCAGTTGGGCCGGGAGAGTCGCGTCGGCGGCAATCTATCCTCAAAGCACATTCAGATCGAGGACGGAGCGCTGTTTAAAGGCCACGTCGATATGGACATTCGCAGGGCCGCCGCTAAGGTCGAGGAAAGTGTGGCGGCGGAACACGCTTCCACCAACGGCAACGGCGATGCGGGCATCACCACCCAGTCCGGCTCATCCGAACCGACCGCTCTGCCGGTCACCCCTGCTCCCGCTCCGGTTTCCGTTGCGCCGCCTACCAGTTCGGTTGCCCCGGCGGTGCTCCGTGCCACCCGGTCAGCAGGTGACAAGGCGGCGAGCTAGTCATGGGTTGGATGGCCAAAATTCGCACGGCCGATCCTGCTGGTTCTCCCGCGATGTCGGCTCGGGCGAAGGACTTCGATTCTGCCACCGCCGTGAGTCCGCGCCAATCCAACGGACTCAAGGAATTCCTGTGGCTCGCCAGTGACACCAACCGCGGTACGATTTTGGATCTCGGCCCGGCATGGCAAGCCACGCTCACCTTTTTTGCCGAAAAGGGCTACCGCATAACCTCCGACGATCTTCTCCGCACCTGGTGGGCGTATCTCACCGGCGAGGAGGAGCGCCTGCGCAGTCTGGGCATCAACGCGGAGCGGCCTACGAAAGATGCGCTGGCCGAGCAATTTCTGCAGGATTCTTTGCAATATCCCGAGCACAGCTACAACGGGATCCTGATGTGGGATTTGCTCGACTACTTCGAACCCGCTCTGGCCACGCGGATGATGGCTCGTATTTACGACATGCTCAAGCCCGGCGGGGTGATGCTGGCGCTGTTTCATAGCCGTCCGGCCGAGCGGTTCCACCGCTATCGCGTTTCCGATGGGCAAACCATAGAAATGGTTCCTGCGGCGTCGTTCGCGACCCAAGTGCGGGTGCTGCAGAACCGTGAGATTCAGGACTTGTTCGGGAAGTTCCGGTCGTCAAAGACTTTTGTCGGCCGGGATCAACTGCGCGAAGTGGTTTTCCTGAAGTAAATTTCGCAAAGATCGAAAAGTGATTCAGAAAGGGCGCGGCTTAATCGCTGCGCCTTTTGTTTGTGGCACAACCATTCTTGTGGGTGGAGAACGTCTCGTTACCGCCGAAATTTTCTTACTGTGGGACGGCCACAACCAGAATGGCTGCGCCACAACAGCTAGTTCGGCGAGACGGAACCAACGTCGCTGCTGGCGTCGTGGGCCCAGACGTCGACGGTCATCTTGCCATCTTCGCGCACCACTCCTCGCATCATGGAGTCGCCGTTGTAAGGCATGGCGATATTGCCTTGCGAGTCGATGGCGATGACACCGCCTTCGCCTTTCTGCGCGACCAGCTCTTTCATTACCACTTCGTCGGCCGCCTCAGCCAGCGAGACGTGGGTGTAGCGCACTCGCGCGCAAATGTCCGCGGCGACGTTGTTGCGGATGTAGAACTCGCCTACCCCGGTGCCGGAAACCGCGCAGCTCAAGTTATTGGCGTAAGTGCCGGCGCCGATGATCGGCGAATCGCCGACGCGTCCGGCCATTTTGTAAAACAGGCCGCCAGTGGAAGTGCCCGCAGCGAGGTTTCCCGCGGCGTCCTGCGCAACCACTCCGACGGTGCCGTGAATTTCATCCAGAATGGGACGGGACCAGGATTGCTTGATGGTTTCTCCGGCAACCTTGGTCTGGTATTCCTTCCAGCGGCGCTCGTCGAAAAAATAAAACGGGGTGACCATGGGGACGCCCTGGGACTGCGCAAAGCGCTCGGCGCCCTCGCCCACCAACATCACGTGCGGGGTCTTCTCCATCACCAGGCGGGCCAGGCTGATGGGGTTCTTGACGTGCTTTACCGACGCCACCGCACCGGCCGCGAGAGTGCGGCCGTCCATGATCGCGGCATCGAGTTCCGGGACGCCATCGCGGGCATAAGTTCCGCCGCGCCCCGAGTTCGTATGTCCGGAATCCTCCATGATGCGGATGGCCGCCTCTACGGCGTCGAGGCTGGAGCCGCCGCGATTCAGGATTCGGTAGCCCGCCTCCATCGCTTGCTTCAGGGTGGCTCGTTCCGCCGCGACGTCTTCGGGCGGCATGGAGCGGAAGTCACCTTCGCCGCCGTGGATCACCAAGGTGAAACGGCGCCCAGCCGGTTTGGCCGGCCCCGCCGCGCGAACCATGCGAGAAGCACTTGCAGTTGCCTCGGACGACGCAGGGCGAGTTGCCGCAACCGCGGCAGCCGCTGCGACCATCCCGCCAAGCAAGAATATTTGCGCAAGTCTCATAGAATTCCTCCCCCATGGTCTGAACGGATGATTCAATCGAAAATTCATCGATCGTGCCGGAAATACACGCCCAAGGTAACATTCTACCTAGATTTCGTGAACCACTGCGCCGTGCCTAGTTAGTCCGCATCCACCACTTGCCGATTCCGACCAACCACACTACTTCGGAGGCGGTGGGTTCTGCGTCGAATCGGTGGGCTGGTCGGTCGGGGTGCGAATGTGCACGGTGGTAGTGAATTTCCGGAAGTTGGTGAAGGTCTTCACCACCTGTAGATTTTTTCGATCCCACAGCAGCCGCGCGTCCAGGCGAATATCGGAACTGGTGATGCCCCAGAGATCGGTGTCGATGCGGCCTTGGCGCAGATGCATGGCCGAGGTTTCGTTCACATAGGCCACGCCTCGGCCCAGCTTCTGGATAGGCGACGCATCGATCTGCACCCATTGGCCGTTGGGGACGTCGATCCAAATGGTGCCGTGCAGAAGAGGGAGAATCGAGCGGAGGGGACTCTTGCCCTTGAAGTCGTCTCGCGGCTCCATGTTCAGCTCGACGCAGGTATCGCCATCGCGTTGTTCTTCGCCGATCTTGGTGAAAATGAATCCGTCCACTACATCTTCGCGGATGGCGATATCGTCCTGGAGCTCTTTGGCGGCTTTGCGCTGAAGCTCTTTTTGCTTTGCGGAGCCGGGCTGGGATTCGCGGATCTCGCGATCGATGCGTTCTTCCTGTTTGGAGCGGGCCGCCTCGCTTAGCGGTTGGCCGTCAATCTGGATGACCCGCTGGTAGGGAAAGCCGTCAATAAAAAATACTTCCTCCTGGCGGCGGTCGGAATTCCTAATGCGGTTTTGATTGTCAAAGTAATTGGTCACGCGATTCTCGACAAAAATATAATTTCGCAGTGCGCTCAAATCCCGGCGGTTCTCAATCAGCGCTCGCCGGACGATGGCCTGAGTGCTCGCATCTTGGTCTTGCGGCGGTGCGGACGGGCCGATGACCGATGCACACAGCATCAGCACCGCATTTAATTTCAGCTGGATCGTTGGGTGAGGCCGCATCGAGGTTCGGTTCCCCTGAAACGGATATGACGCGAACGGTTGCAGAAGAAAATGATAATCGCTTTCGGGGGCTATGCGGAAACAAAACGGCCCCGGGTTTGGGAGGAGGCAAACCCGGGGCCGGGACTGAGGACTGCTGGGCCGTGCAAACTTTTTAACGCCGCCAGAGCAAATTCGCGCCCCGTTTGGTCGGCCGCGGCGGATCCAGGGCAGCTGCAGCCCGGCCGCTACTTCCGGAACTCCCCTTAGTAATTCCAGCGTTTCGCGAGGAGCATGGCGCGGAACGACCACTGGTAAGCGACCACGAAGAGCACCGCGTTCGCTCCCGATTGCCACCGCCGAAGCATGCGCTGTCTCGCTACGGTGCGGCGGCGTTCTGTACTGGTTTGATTCGCCTTCATTTTGTCTCCGACGTGCCCAAAACCGGAAAGTGCAAAGTTACTGGACGGTGAGGACCGGAGCGTCCTGCTCGACGCCGGTGATCATCGATTTGAAAATGTCCACTTCCCAACTGTCCGCGATGCGGATGCGAACCACTTCGCTGGTCTCGGCGACCAGCGTGCCGCGCAGCGGAACCCGCAACGAACCAGCAGCCACTCTCAGAACGATGGGAAAACCAACCAGCATTTCGAATCCGCTTTTCATCTCATTTCCCCCTAGGTCCAGCTCAGTGTGACTTTCGAAAGTGCTCTCGAACAAGTTCAGTGTGAGGGTAGGGAGCGTACTGACCAATGGTACAGAGGACTAAAACGCGTGGGCGGAAAGTACTACCGTTCCTGCCACATCCAGCGCGGAATCGCGGGCGTGCAGGGTGTGCCCGGCGCTACCGCGAGCGTGCGGCTAACCCTTTTACTTAGAGCGTATTAGCTTGGATTGCGTTGTCGAAACGAAGCGCCAACACGACCGCGGCCGGAGCGCGTTTTCTGTTATCGTAAAGACCGGCGACGTTTCTCGACGCCCAATCCCCCAGCGCGACAGGGTGACATCTCGATGATTGAGTTGATCCGGCACATTCTCCATCAGCTGTATGACGTCCGCGGTTTGATCGAGTGGGGCGGAGTGCTGGCGGTGTCGATCATCGTGTTTGTGGAGACGGGGTTGTTCGTGGGATTTTTTCTGCCGGGCGATTCGCTGCTGGTGACTGCCGGAGTGATCGCGGCGATCGGCGATTTGAAGGTGGTGTCGCTGCTGACGTTCGTCACCCTGTGCGCGATCGCCGGGGATCAGTTGGGATACTGGATTGGACGCCGTGCGGGGATGAGCTTGTACGAGCGTCAGGACTCGCGGTTTTTCAAGAAGCAGCACCTCGAGAGAGCACACGCCTTCTACGAAAAATACGGTGGAAAGACGGTAATTATGGCGCGTTTCGTGCCGATCGTGCGCACGTTCTGTCCGCCGGTGGCGGGCGCGGCGCGGATGAGCTACGCGCGCTATCTGACCTACGACATTGTGGGCGGTTTTCTGTGGGTTTGGGGAATGGTCCTGCTGGGCTACACCCTGGGCCGAAAGATTCCGCATGTCGAACAGAAAATCCATTACGTGATCGCAGCAGTGATCGTAGTTTCGCTGCTCCCGGTAGGGATCCAAGCATTGCGCCTGCGCGGAAAAAAGGACGGCGAAGCCGTCGCCGCCACCGAAACGAAGTAATTTTCTTGCAGCGCTCGGATATTTTGAATCGGTGTAGGGTTTGACGCGGGGTGCCGCACAGGTCGGGTTTACGTGTGGGGTTTTTTGACTTCGGTTTTGACTTTTTTTTCTCTCCCGAACGCCGTCATTCTATTCAGACGGATGCCGGCCTTGCGGGCCGCCCTCGCGCCGGGCTGCGGCGGGAGTAGCTGCGGGATCGACGAAAGTCACCAGGTCCGCGTGCAGACCGGTCGCAAATTTCTGCGAATCCAGGGCCTGAAGACGAGCGATCGAACGCTCCCCATGCTGGCCGCCGAAGACGCCATCCTCCACTTGCGTGGTGCGATGAATCACATGCCGGCTGTACGGTTCGTGTTTCATCAGCTCGGTAGCGATTTCTTCGGGGAAAAAGATCTGCCCGACGTGCGAGGTATGCCCTGCCTGGTAGGATTTTTCCGCCTCACGGCCGCCCACGCGCACTTTAAAGTGAATGTGGTTGGTGCGCCCCATGTAGAAACCCGGGAACACGGTGCGGAACCTTACCGCTCCATCCGCGCCGGTAAGTTGTATGCCCCGAAGGAAAGTGAGTCCGTCGGTTGGATGGTTTTCCGGCGGAGCGCCCATGTTCCCGGGGGGACCGGAATGGTTGTCGGGATGTTCGGGGTCGACGCCAGTCGGCGGACCCCCAGGCGGGCGAACTCCTCTTGGGCCGCCCGGATCTCCAGGTCCTCCGGGTCTCATCGGGTTCTGACTAGTGAATCCCGAATAGAGACCGAGTGCGTCGCAGTGCCACAGATCGATGGCTGCGTTGGGCAGCCCGGTACAGGTGCGCATATCGAGCACCACAAGTCGAAGTGAGAGCGGCACCCCCGGCTTGTCTTCCACTATGTCGGAGCGGAGCAGCTCATCGGCCAGGTAAAAGGGCCCTTGTTCTTGTTCGGGAATGAGCTTGCAGACATCGGTATTCGGCGCCCGGCCGAGGGCCACAGCTGGGTGCTGGAATGGCAGCATCGTTGCGACGGTCAGGCCCGAGCGAATGAAGTGACGCCGGGTGAGATCAAAGTATTTCCGCTCCATATCCCTCCGTCCCGATGTTTTTGAGCGCCACAAGACCTTGCCCGCGTCTACTCCACTATATTCCAGTGAGAGGGCCCATTAGTTCCGCGGTTCGCTGAGCCAGAGCAATTTCGTCCGCATTGGCGCGCTTCGAGAGTAGAATCCCGGCGACAGGGAATTTTCCGCGCGTATCCAACAAATGCGTGCAACGTCAGGAGACTTCACCATGATGCGAATCGCAGCAGTCGCGGCTCTAATTTTGTTCTCGCTCCCGGCTTCATCTTACGCGCAGAAAGCCGCGCTGACCCCGCCGATGGGATGGAACAGTTGGAATCACTTCGCATGCAAGGTGACTGCCGCCGACGTGCGCGCCGCGGCTGATGCGATGGCATCGAACGGAATGAAGGACGCCGGCTACATCTACGTCAATATTGACGACTGTTGGCAAGGCACGCGCGACGATAAAGGAGTGATTCGGTCTAACGATCGATTCGGCGACATCAAAGCCCTGGCCGATTACGTCCACTCGAAAGGCCTCAAGATCGGAATCTATTCCTCCCCCGGCCCGAAAACCTGCGCGGGCTACGAAGGCAGCTACGGACACGAAGTGCAAGATGCGCGGCAATATGCCGCGTGGGAGATCGACTACCTGAAATACGACTGGTGCAGCGCGGAGAAAGTGTACCAGCCGGAGCAGCTCAAGGAGGTGTACACGAAAATGCATGACGCGCTGCAGAAAACCGGCCGCCCCATCGTGTTCAGTTTGTGCGAGTACGGTTACGGCTTGGTGTGGCGCTGGGGAGCGTCAGTGGGCGGAAACCTTTGGCGCACCACCGAAGACATCTCCGACAGCTACAATCGCATGTCGGTGATTGGCTTCCAGCAGAACGGCTTGGAAAAATACGCCGGGCCCGGGCACTGGAACGATCCTGACATGCTCGAGGTGGGCAACGGCGACATGAAGCACGACGAATACATCACCCACATGACCCTGTGGTGCATTCTAGCAGCGCCGCTGCTCGCGGGGAACGATCTTTCCAAGATGGATCCCGACTCGCTGGCCATTTTGACCAATAAAGAAGTGATCGGCGTCGATCAGGATGTGAAGGGAATCCAGGGCCATCGCATCAGCGAAGAAGGTCCGCTGGAAGTTTGGGCCAAGCCGCTCGTCGATGGCGGCTACGCGGTGGGCCTATTCAATCGCGGGGAATGGGAAAATCCCATCACCGTGAATCTTGCGGAGATCGGTATCGACAAAGCGGCGCAGGTCCGCGATTTGTGGGCGCACAAGGACCTCGGCAAGTTCACCGGCAAATTTACCGCGCAAGTGCCGAAGCATGGCGCGGTGTTGATCGAAGTGAAGTAGTTGCATGGTCGCGCCGGGGGCGGGGAATTCGCGAGTAGCCGCTCGAAAGGAACTGCGAAAATGAAAAAACTGGGGTGGTGTTTCGCGGTAGTGGCTTTCATTCTGGCCTTCCTGATGGTGGTCCGCCAACGGGTGCGCGGAGATCAAAACGCTCCGGCCATACCACCGTTCACCGACTACCGCGGCGAAGCTCCCGGCAACAGTCATAAAATCACCGTCGCCGACCTACCCGCGCCCTACGCGTCGCAATCCGCCATTAATTTTGCCAGCGTTGCCGATCAACCCAAAGGCGCGTGGCCCAAAGTTCCCGCGGGATTCAAGGTGGAACGATTTGCCGAAGATCTGGAAAATCCTCGTTTGATTCGCACCGCGCCCAACGGGGATCTGTTCTTGGCGGAGAGCGATGCCGGCCGAGTGAAAGTATTTCGCGGCATCTCCAACAACGGCCGGCCCACCCAGGAAGAAACCTTCGCCAGCGGCTTGAATAAGCCCTTCGGCATTGCTTTCTATCCCACGGGTAACGACCCGCAGTGGGTGTACGTCGCCAATACCGATTCGGTGGTCCGCTTCGCTTACCACAAGGGAGACATGAGAGCCCGCGGATCGGCGGAAAAAGTGGTGCCGGACCTTCCGGGTGGCGGCTTGCTGTCTGGCGGCGGGCACTGGACGCGGGACATCGCGTTCCGCTCCGACGGACACAAGATGTTCGTCTCGGTGGGCTCGCACTCGAATGTGGACGACGCCGACACGAATAAAGAGGAATTTCATCGCGCTGATATTCTGGAATTCAATCCGGACGGCTCGGGACTGCGCGTATTTGCGTACGGCATTCGCAATCCGGTAGGCATCGCGGTGAATCCGCAGACCGGCGAGTTGTGGTGCTCCACGAACGAGCGCGACAATCTCGGCGATAACCTGGTCCCCGACTACATTACCCACGTGCAGGACGGCGGTTTCTACGGCTGGCCGTGGTGGTACATGGGTCCGCACCAGGATCCGCGCCACGAGGGCCAGCATGCCGAGCTAAAAGACAAAGTGATCACCCCCGACGTGATCCTGCAGCCGCACAATGCCTCGCTCGAGATGACTTTCTACAACGGCAAGCAATTCCCTGCGGAGTATTCCGGAGACATTTTCGCCGCCGAGCATGGATCGTGGAACAAAGCGGTACGTACCGGCTACGAAGTGATTCGCGTCCCGTTGCACGGGCAAGGGCACGCCACCGGGGAGTATCAGGATTTCCTGACTGGGTTCGTTACCCCCGATGGAAATGTGTGGGGACGTCCGGTGGGGGTGGCGGTCGCCGGCGATGGTTCGCTGATGGTGAGCGACGACGGTTCGAACTCCATCTGGCGGGTCAGCTACATAGGAAACTAGTTTTCATTCGGTGGGTGACGCAGAGGCCGCGAAAAACGAAATAGGCGCCCCATACCGCGGCGCGCCTATTTTACTTGCGATTCCAATTTTTCGAGGGGGTTGCCAAGTGCTGCCCCCGGCTACGCCATCGCCGCGGACAATCCCTGAATCTGAATCAATCCGGCCAGTGGCTTGTTCTTGCGGGCCTTCAAGTTCTCCGACATTATCCCGGTACGAACCATCGACTTCTCGCAATCCTGGGTGGACGGCCCGCGCATATTTCCTTCCATGTAGGCCAGTCCCGGGCAACGGGTGCAAGTGCCCAAGTTTGAGCACTTCGAACAACTGGTGAGGTCGCGCAGGGTGATCGATCGGACTTCGTTCATTTCCGGCGAGTACCGCCATATATCCAAAAATTTCTTCTCCCGCACGTTGCCGGTGGGCAGCGGAAACTGCACGCAGGGATAAACGTCGCCGTAGGGCGAAACGTACGCCGCGGTATGGCCGGCGCTGCAGGGCAGGGAATCCAGCACGTCGGCGTCCGGGGCCGCGGGAATCGCGCAAAATTCCTCGACATTACCGACCAGCTCCGGGCTGTGAAACAACTTGTCGAGCTCGGCCTGATTGATATTCAAATTCAGAATTTCGCGGTCGCCATCCATCATCGGGGTGATGGTCGGATCGATGGTGACGAAACAGCCGAGTTCGTTGCCCAGGGCCCGCACCGCCGCCTGGTCCTGAATATTCTGGATCATCAAGACGTTGGCGATGATCACTTTGATTCCATAGGATCTCAGGAAACGAATCGCGTGCAGCGACCGCTCCAGCGACCCAGGGATTTTGGTGATGGCGTCGTGGATTTCCGGGCGATGCGAATAGATGCTGATCTGCAGCGATTCCACTCCCAGCGCGCGGATGCGTTCGGCTTCCTTCTCGCGGATCAGGATGGCGTTGGTTTTCAGCTTGACGCAGAACATCAGCGCGCGGGCATGCTCGAGGATCTCGAAGAAATCCTTGCGCATCAGAATTTCGCCGCCGCTCAAGGTGAGAAAGAAAACGCCGGCCGCGGCCATTTCGTCGAGCAGGTCTTTGATTTCCTGGGTATTCATCTCGCCGTGGTCTTCGTGGTCGAGATAGCAGTGCACGCAGCGCTCGTTGCAGCGATAGGTGAGGTCGAGCTGCACGCTCAGCGGGATTCCCAGCTTCAGGGCGCGATGGCCCATTTCCTCCATTAAAGCACTCATGGAGTCTCCTTGGCCGGGCCGCCGGTCCCCACGATCGGTTGGTCAGAAACCAGCAGCAATCCGTGGCTGGAAAGCTCGTCCACCAAATCTTCCGCGTCGCTGAGCGCAACGCTGGGAGCTACTTCAAAGGCGGCGCACACTTTCTGGTCCACGATCTGATCGAGCGGCGTCGAACCATCCGCCGCTTCCCAGATCGCGGTAGCCACTTCGTTCAGGGTAAACAGGGTGGAATCCTTCGCCGACATGATCATCATTTCTCCGCCCACCGCGCGTGCGGCGATCTGCATACTTCGCGCGATGTAACGCTTCTGCGGTGCTGCTTGCATTGAGCCTTTTGCTTCGCACTTCGATTCATATATTTCTACGGCGACGCTTTAAGCCCGCACTCCGCTATCTTCCACCACCATTTCCCATACCCGCGCATCCGGCAGAAAGGTGAGCCGGCGCACCGGTATCCGGCGCACGAACTCCGCCGCTGTTTCAAACACTAGTTTAACAAGCTCGGGGTCCCGCGCGAAGAACAGAATACTCTCCAGGAGTGCTCGGATAGCAACTTGTTCGGGCACTGTTTCGATCTGGTTCACCGGACCCTGCTTCAGTAAGTACAGTACGCCCACTGGTACTTTTACGTTTTCCCCTGGAATATTTAGCTCGCCCACGAAGGGCGTGCCGTAGCCAAAGTACCCCTCCCGAAGCTTTCGGATGTAGGAAATCTCGTCGGTAAGCAACGTAGCGCTCGGCGGCGCGAGCCTGGCCATGGTGGTCTTGCCGGCCCCGGAAACGCCCGCAAAGAGCACCGCGCGGCCGCCGATCGCGGCGCTCGACGCGTGCAACAGGAACCCACCCTCCCGGGCCAGCAGCAAGGTATGGATGATGCGCATCACCGAGTCGATGGAATAGGGGTTAGCGGTCTGGCGGATGCGCCCACACCCCGCTGCGGGATTCCACTCCGCGTGAAAGTCGCCGCGGGCAAACGACCATTTCCCGGCATCGAACACCACTTCGACTTCCTGATCCTGATATTCCATGCCCGGCGGCTGCAGATCGATGTCGAACTCAAACTGCGGCTGGCTGGTGGTGGTGACGAACCCAGCGTAGCGCTGCTGCAACAGGGCGATGAACTCCGAGTCGGACACCCGCAGCCGCACCGGCAGCCCGCCAATTTCGATGATCACTCCAGGTACGCCGCTGGCACTGCTTAGGGTTGCCATAGCACCGCCTCTTCCGACCACTTTTCGTTGGCCTGCCGGTAGGCCCGCGCCGGAAGGGTGAGCCGCAGAAATAGCGAGGTCGCCCGGTCGGAGCGCCGCAGCGCCAACGCGAGCAAGAGCCTCTCGAACCAGGTCAACCGCGGGCGCGGAGCGAATCGCAATTCGCCGTCGCCGTGGCTGGTGCGCCGGCTCACCGATTCCACCACCGCAATCAAATTTTCAGGAAGCACCGCGGGGTCGTCGCAACACGTGCGATCGCCTCGGGTGACCCAGCGCCGCACGCCCGCATCTTCTGCCGTCGCCACCACTCGATGGGTGATCAGCCGCGGTCCGGACGAGAAAACAATAAGTTGCCCGACGGAAATTTCTTCCGGAGCGGCCCGGCGGACGCTAAGAATATCGCCAGGACGAAGCGTGGGCGCCATGCTCGACCCCAAAACCCTCAGCCGTGCCGCCCCAAATTTCTGCACCAACTCGGTAATCATCTCCACTTTTAGCGCCGCGCACTCCGGGGTCTCACGCGAAATCGCCGGCGCCGCGGCCGTACCTTCCGCCGGGGTCATCTCTTACCTCGGATTCTGCTCGCGCCGCGGGCCTCGCAATCAGCAGCGCATAAAAAAACGCTCGAAGCGGACCGCCCATTTCTGCTAACGCGTGCGGGCCGCTTCGAGCGTCGACTTCGGTTATTCATCCAGGGTTAGTTTAGACCATTCTGGGTTGCCTTCACAGCGCAGCCCTGCCCGCCGGTGCAGTTTCCGTTGGTCGTTCCCACCGTGAGCGGAGTGAAATATACGTTCGAGCCGCTGCTGGTCACGTTATCGATGACGATTCCGCTCGTCCCGCCCGGTTCGCCGAGCGATGCTGCGAGCCCGGTCGGGAACGCGTCGGTCACGCCGTCGCCCGCGGTTACGTCGATCGACATCAGGCACCCGCCGGAAGAGTTGGGGTTGTCCGAGCCGGTTTCGTAGCAGTTCGAAGGCATGCCGCCGGCAGTCACCCCGAAGAACATCAGGTCCATTGGGGCTGCAGCGGTGTTGCCGTTATACACCTCGGTGAGCGGTGAACATTCCGAGTCCAGGGTGTTTCCTACCTGGATTTCGTCCGGGTCGCTGCCGTTGAAGTTGCCATAAGCGTCGAACGTTATCCGCCGGATCGCGGGCATATCCTGGGTGACCAACTTACCGCAGTAGTACAGATGGCCTTGCCCCATATCGCCCGAGTAGTAGTTGTTGTCGAAGTCTCCGGCATGCATCTGCGCGCCCGCCGCTCCCACCGGTAGCGAGGTAGGATCGGTCAGCGAAATGTTGGTTTGAATGATCTCCGCGTTTCCCGAACCGTTGTTGCCGACGAATACCAGCACCATCTCGGTGTTGGAATCGACGATCGGTGGATCGGGAATCGGGTAACCGCCGGTGGTGACCACGCAGCCGTGTGCGACTGCGCTGTAGGTGCCGCCCACCACGTAGCTGACGCAACCCTTGGAGTCCGCCACGAAAATGTTTCCACTCACGCTGTCGTACACCGGCGAGGTGAGTTTCGCACCGCTATCCACGGTCACGCTCCAGGCCTTCGCAGGCGAAGTCCCCTGAAACGCGCCGTTGTATTTGTAGAGCGTTCCGTTGTCGTCTCCGACGTAGATCGCGTCATCGGCATAGTCCACGAAGGGCGCGGAGTTCGAAGAGGAATGGGAGCCCATGGGGATCACTATCTGGCAACTGGTACACGTGCTCCACGTCGAGCCGCTGGCGGTGGCGGGTGTGACCGGTGCGCTGATCGTGCCGGCGCCGGCCTTCCATTTCAGAATGTGCAGAAACGATTGAGTGGAGCTGCTTTCCACGAACGCCAGCTTGCTGCCGTCTTCCGAGAGGCTCACCGAACTGGTGGTCGATCCGCCGCTCACGGTCGATGTGGCGTAGGCAAAATAGGTAGAAGGTCCAGCACTGCAGGTGGAATAGAGATTGTTCAGCGCGACGATGTTGCCGGACGCGGCCGTTGTTCCGGTGCCGCCGCCGAACCCGCCGAACAACTTCGGGAACCACCACGTAAAGTTTTGCGCGTCGGAGCAGCCGAAGATCGGGAAGCAATCACTCGGCGACACCGACACGTTGTTGCCGGCCGACCCAGGGGCGGTATCCGTAAGCCACAAACCATTGCCAAAGAATAGCTGCGCCGTGAAGGTGAACGTGGTCGGGTGGGCGGCGTTATAGGCATTCACCGCGTTAACGAAGTTGTTCGCTGCTTGAAACGGATTGTCGCGGTTGCTTACGGTGCCTACGCTGTATTGCAAGCTGCCTGCTGTGCCGTAGACCGCGGTGAAGGTGGTCCCGTTGATCACGATCGTGGAACCGACCGTGGGAGTGGACCAAAAGAAACCGAAATCGAAGGCGCTCGCTGAATAACCGCCCTTGGAGCCCGCCGCCACGTACGACGAAGTGTTGGTGTTGTAGGCCACGAAGTCGCTGGCGCAATTCGGGGTCGCGTTGATGTTGAAGCTGAACTTGGCAGGGAACTGCGCGTTCCCGACGCCGGCGCTTGGTCCCAGCGCTGCGGTCCAGTCGCGGTGCATCGGCTGTTCAGCCGCCAACCTCCCGGGCATGGTTGTGTTCACCACCCGTGGGCCGGAACTCGCGATATCGGCAATGGACTTCACGGCAATCATCGCGCGCCGCTGGTGCTGCTGCATAAACCGGGGTTCCTGCTCCAGACGCTTAGACTGCTCGGCATCCTTCGGCGCGGAGAAAACCAGCTTCTTATGGCTCCAGTCGGTGACCAAGGAGACTTGGGGCGCGCTGGGAGCGACAGGGGCGTGGGGCGCGCGGGCGCGAAGTTGAACTTGGGCTAAGTTAGGGAACTGGGCCATCAGAGTCGTCCCTAGTGTCAAAGTTGACGCGATTCCTAGGGCCACTTTCAGAAAGCTTTTGTGTGTGGTGTTCATTTCCATTTGCCTCGCCAAAAAAGATTTGGGGACCAAGTGTTCCGGGTCGGTACGGTTATACCGGAGTGCCCCAAGACGGCCCAATCTATTCGGATTTGGAATACGAAGTAGGGGGACGTACAGTACTTTGACCTTAATTCGCAAATTGAGAATCGTCTGTACATACATGAATACAGATGGGTTACTTTTCATTGATTTCCGGACCCATCGAGTTTGAGGGCATAAAACTTGGACTACCCAGGCGGCTCAGGTATCAGGACCTACAGACCGATCAGTACCCAGCAGACCCTCTCCCAGACCGGGCGCTGTGGCACAGGACTCCTCGCGGTGGGGCCGCAAAACCTTCCAAAATCCCCAGATCTAACGCCGCGAGCGCGATCCGTCGTCCGATGGCCTCCTGTTCATTGCTGGGGAGACTTAAGCCAAGACGGGGACAGGCTGTTTTTGAACTTGAGTGAATCTGGGTCTTGGAGCTTCACGAATGGCTGTGCCACGGCGCTGGCGTTCGCGAATTGCGATCGAGTTTTCTCGAGCGGGACGCCTGAGCGATTTTCGGAGGCGGCACCACGGTGTCACGACGGCGGCTGGTGAAGGAGAGATTGTGTTCGTGGTTTTGATCTAGGGAATTTTCTAATGCCGGGGCCGCACCGCAGGAGTCGCTGCGCCACAATCGTGGAGCGGAGATTCTGTTTTCTTGTCTATGGAAATTTCATTTTGTTTTGTTCGGATCTGCGGTGCGAGCGACGCGCTGCAGGCAAAATGAAGACGGGAAGGGCAGCGGTGACGGCGCCAAAAAAAGCGGACACCCACAACAGTCGCCACAGAAAAAAATTGAAGAGCACGGACACACGCGTAGCGCGCGCCTGTTCACATCTTCTACAGACTTTCTCACGCGGGTGTTGCTGCGGGCGGTGCGTTGCTTACGGAATGGGTCGAACCCTTAGGATGCTTTGCGATGAAATCTGCAGCCTGACTGCGTCGAACTGAGTTTGCCACAGGTCAATGCCATGGTCTCGAATACACGCTCATGACGTACCGCGGGCTTGTGATATGGTTTCTTCCCCTCCGCTGCTACCGAGGGCTTGGCGGCGTTTGAATAATTTGTGCTCAATTTGACCTCATTCCAACCGTGAGATTCATTTCCCTAGACGACGGTGGCAAAATAGTTCTGGCCATCGCGCCAGGGCCGCCTGCAAGATACTTACCCCGTCAGTGTACCATTACGTAGCCGGATTTTCACCGATTGTTGTAACGCAAATGTAAATATTCCAGAACCGCGCCTCCTGACCCGCCAATAACCGCTAACACCAGGCCCATCCTAGCCTTACGTCGGAGCGTCCTCCCCGCCCCCGGCTACCAGACCCACCCGCACCACCCCAACGCCCTGGTGGAGCCTCCCAGCGGCGGCGCCAGGGCCTCGCAGTGCCCCGTTTGGCCCCCTGAGGCCTCTGGAGGCATCCCGGTGCCCTTGAGGCGACTCCGCGGCTCCTGTGGCCGCCGGGTGCCAGGCGCCCTCAAATCCCGCCGCCCAAAAAAAAGCAGCCTGGATGAGGTTCCATCCAGGCTGCCGATTTTTACCGCCATCCGCCCCTCCGGGCGTTTGCTTTACTGCAGGCCTGCCTGCGTCAGCTTCACGGCGCAGTATTTTCCGATCGCGCAAACCGGGTCTGCGGAAGTGCCGACGGCCTCGGTCGTGAAGTACATGCTCGAGGCCTGAGCGGCGGGGCTGATGTTGTCCACCACGATTCCGCTGGTGCCATCCTGCGCGGCCGGGTAGGTGTTCACAGAGTGTTCGATGCCCTTGGTCATGACGTACGAGCTGGTGACGGGGTACGCCTGGCCAACCGCTGCTCCGAATGCTCCAGTTCCGCCGGCGATACGTCCCACGCCGAACAGCATGTAATCGGTGCCGTCGGGGCCGCCATCGGCGGCCGGCTGGAAGATTTCGGTGATCGGTGCGCACTCGGCGTAACCGGACGTAGCCAAGCCGGAGAGGCTCAGCCCGAGGGTTGCATCGACTGCGTTGTTCATCACCCCGCCGTTGAAAGTGATCGCGTACATCGCCGGCGAAGCGGTGATCGAGTTGTCGCAGATGAACAAGTGGCCATTGCCAGTGCCGTTGTAGTAGTTGTTGTCGAATGCGGGGGAATGCACGTTCACTGCGCTTGCTCCGCTAGTGGCCGGGCTCGCTCCGCAGAAGTTGCCGGTGCCGGTGCTGATGTTATTGACGCGGTTGCCGAACAATGTGGTCCCAGCCGCGCCGGTGGACGCTTGGGTCACCACCGAACGGTTGGAAGAGCTCACCGAAGACGCCGCGTTCTGGGTGTAAGCGTAGAGCGCGTTAACCGAGTCGTCGATGATAACCGGATCGGTGATGCCGCCGGCATTCACTAGACCGGAACCGCAGCTTCCGGTTCCTTCGCCCACCGCCATCGATGAAGCCGCGCCCGAGCCTAGCGGATAGGGTACCGCGTACACGTTACCGTCCGCCGCGCCTACGAACACGTTGCCGGATTGTTCGTCTTCGATCGGGCCAGTTAGCTTGGTCTGGCCGGAAGTGGTGGCTACCTGCAAGCTGGTGACTACCGGTGCAGCGGTTCCGCCGTTGGTGGCAGTTCCCACGAACACCGGCGAAACCGAGTACAGCACGCCGCCGTCGTCTCCGAAGTACAGCACGTCGTTGTCGTAATCGTAGTAGGGCGACGAGAGAGTGATGGTGTTGCTGCCGATCGGCACCGTAACCATGCACGATCCCCCACCCGTGCAACCCGCCGTTGGTGCAGAGAGGGTTACTGTCGGCGCCGCGGTATAGCCGGTGCCGTTGCTGGTTAGGGTGATCGAATTCACTGCGCCGTTCGCCGAGATGGTGGCAGTTGCGGTCGCGCCGGAAGCGCTCGAGCCGCCGCCGGTGATGGTCACCGTCGGAGCGGCGGTGTAGCCGCTTCCGCCGTAAAGCAGGGTAATGGCCGATAGCTGGTCCAGGGTGGTTGCCGTCGCCGTTGCACCCGTTCCGCCGCCTCCGCTGCCGAAGGTGACCATCGGAGTGCCGGTGTAGCCGCTGCCGCCATTGGTCAGGTTAATCGAAGCCACCGAGCCGCTGATGGTTGCGGTTGCCGTTGCGCCCGCGCCGCCGGTGCCGCTGTTACCGAAGGTAACCGACGGAACCGACGTGTAGCCCGAGCCCGCGCTGGTGACGGTCACCGAGCTGACCACGCCGGAGAGGTTTGCGGTTGCTGCTGCGCCGCTGCCCGCGCCGCCGGTGATGCTCACCGTCGGGACCGCTGCGTAGTTGTTGCCTGCGTTGACGACGTTGATCGAGGAAACATAAGACGATTTCACTGCTGTTGCTGCCGCGCCCGAACCGCCAGTGCCGCTGTTGTTGAAGGTGATGCTCGGCGTGCTGGAGTAGGTGCCTGGGTTGGTGACGGTGATGCTGCCCACGACTCCGGTCAGGTTCGCTGTGGCCGCTGCGCCGGTGCCGCCCGCGCTGTTGATAGTGACGGTTGCGGTGGTGTATCCGGTTCCGACCGCGGTTACGTTGACGCCGGTAACCGAGCCAGCGATGGTCGATGAAGCCGCTGCGCCGGTGCCGCTGCCGCCGGTGAATGAAACCGTGGGAGCGGTGGTGTAGGTTCCGCCGTTGGTCACGCTAACGCTCTGCACCGAGCCGTTGATTTTTGCCGTGGCTGTTCCTTCGGTGGTTGCGCCGCCGCCGGTGATGGTTACCGTCGGGTTGGCGTTGTATCCGCTACCGCCGCTGGTCAGCGTGAGCGAACTCAACAAAGTGGTAGTAGTGGCGTTCACCGTGTATACCGCTGCCGTGTTCTGCTGGTAGTAACCGCCAATGGTCATAACGATGCTGCCGCCGGTCAACGTATACGAGCCGGCATTGGTGATGGTCACACTGGCGATACACACGTTATAGGTGCCTGTCACTGCGGTTCCGCAGGAGGCTGCGGATGTCCCGGTCACCACCGTGCCGGTGGCCTTGGTGTTCTGGACGCATCCCGTAGCGCTGCACGAGAATGTAACGGTCGGTGGGTCAATGCCAAAAAACGTGTTATAGCTGCCGTGGTTGGTAAAGGTCACGCTGCCAACCGACGTAAGTGTGGACATGTTGGCGGTTGCGGTTGCGGTGGTGCCGGACGCTGGGGCCGAAATCGTTACGGTCGGTGCGGAGGTATATCCCGAGCCGGCAGAAACGAGTGTCAATGAGCTGACCGGACCCGCGGCGTGTACCGCATCGCCGTTGGCCGCGCCGTCGCCGGCGTTCCAGCTCAAAATGTGCAAATAGGTGGCCGCCCCGCCGCTTTCCAGGAACGCTACCTGCGTGCCATCCTCAGACAGCACCGGAGAAGTGGTGATCTTCCCGCCGGTGGAGGTGGTCGTGTTATACGACCAGTAGACGATCGGCCCGGTTCCGGGCAGACGCCGTTCGGTTGCCCGCTGCCGTTCACGCCGGTGTACAGGTTGTTCAGCGCTACCAGGTTCCCTTGTCCATTGTTCACGCCCGCCACATTCAGGCCGTACACGATGAAGTCGGGGAACGTGTATTCGGTGGTCCCGGTGCAGTTCGCCACGGTCACCGGCGCATTGATGTCGAAGCTGAATTTCGCCGGGTACATTCCCGGGGCTACGAAACCAGCGCCCAGCGAGAACGACCAGTCGATCTTGGCGGGACTGGACAGCTGCGCCGAGCGATTAACCCCCAAGTGGCCGACCTCTCGAAGCGGACGTCCCGGCCGTTCCCTTTGGGTCCGCCGGCTTCCACTGAGGCCACCGCACGGGTGTTGTTGTGCAGCTTCCTCGAATAGATATAGCGTTTGTCGTTGGGCTTGGTTGCCTCTTCGTCAGGCGAGCGGTCCTTCGAGTAGATTACGTGGGTGTAGCTCCAATCCACGGGCAAAGAGACCCGAGCGTGCCCGGCATCCGGGGCCGTGCTATAGCCGACCCAGTACCCAGAAGGGCGGCGACTGCGAGGAGAAGTGCGCGACAGGAAGACTTGGCGTCCATTTGCTGAAACCTCCAAATTTGTTGATTCTTTGACACGTTTGCCGGAAGCACCCCTTCCGACGCCCCCGAATCTGGAACAGCACCAGTTCGGGATCGGCACACTCGTACCTAACCCCCCTGTGCACAAGCAATTTTGAGCGGCACAGTTCCAGTACTTGCCCCCCTGTCTGTGAGTACGTCTGAGAGACGTGTGAGACCAGGTCAAAATTCAACTAAGCCTAGTTTATTCAGCGGCGGTTCGGAAATTGACCGGGAGTGTGTCTATGGGATATACAGTGGCAGGTCAAACATTCCTGTTTGCGTTTCCGGGGCGGCCGCTGGTCGTGACAGAGCGACTCCTCGCGGTGCGCATGAAGTCCCTCAGCGCCGGGTTTCGCACGAAGGCAGCTGACGACGGGGAGTGTGGGTCTCGAGGGATTACTGTAGTTTTTTGGTGGTACGCACCGCGAAGAGTCGCTATTAATCCACAACGGCTGTGCCACCACGGCAGCGCCACAAAGCGAAGCGGCCGTGCGCCCCGTCCTGCCTGGTTGCCTAGTACAGATCGGACCGCACGACCGCCGCGAATGGTTGTGCCACATGAAAGCTACTGCAACCCGACTTGCGTGGCCTTCACCGCGCAACCGGTAGACGTGCATTCACCCGGCCCATAGTACGGATCTCCCAGTGGCGTGAAAGTAGACGCTGGAAGCCTGGGCGTCTGGAGAGATGTCGTCGATGATGATTCCGCTCGTGCCGCCATCCTCTGGAAGCGCCGCCGCGAAGCCCGCTGTGACGAGATCTGAGAAGGGCATGGTGGCGTCGTTGGTGACATCGAACGACATCAGGCATCCGCCGGCTGGGGCGTCGTCGGAGTAACCGACGCCTCCCGGCCCATCTCCCAAGCAAGCCACGCTGTGGTTCTGAACGCTGAAGAACATCAGGTCCTTGCTGGTGTTGGTGTTGTAGATTTCCGTCACCGGCGAGCACTCGTCGTAGTAATCGACAGCGACCGGCAGGAACGCCGAACTGACCCCATTGATGAGTCCGTTGGCGTCAAAGAAATCTGCCGCAGCGCGATGTTCCCGCCAGTAGCCGCCCCCCAGCGGATCGATGGCGCAGACGTACATGAAGCCGGTGACACTGCCCGCCGTGCCATCGCTGTTGTAATAGGAGTTGTCGAAGTCTCCGTCGTGCATCGTCACGCCGCTTCCGCTCCCCGCATCGGGTCCGAAGTCAACGTATAGAATGAGCCACCCGGTACCTCGCCGGAGCCGCAAACGCATGTGCCGGTTGTCAGAGATTGAGCAGCGAAGGCATCGTAGTCGTCGGGATCGCCGTTGACTTGATCCGAGCCTGCGAACACCATCACAGTTCCGAGCGATGAGTCCACCGCCGGCGGATCGGG